>CBDBGH010000003.1:3567500-5463552 GCA_965205265.1 Alphaproteobacteria bacterium | reverse complement strand
TCGGGGTACTTCCCGCACAATGCCCAGGTCTCGCGGCGGATGATGGGCACGCCGTCGCCGCGGCGCTCCATGTAGTATCGCCTGTCTTCACCGCCCCGGGTTCCTCCGACAGGCATCCGCGCCAATACGGAGGTGAGGGCTTCATTGCGGGTCGACTGCCGCGACGCCATACTCTCCACCGTCAGGTTGTTCGGCAGGGAACCGGGCGACTGGATTTCCACCCGATCGTCGAACATCGAGAGACGGATCCTGCTTGCTCTCATGGAGTAGTCGCGATGGACGACGGCGTTGACCAGCGCCTCGAACAGGGCCTTTTCGCTGTACTGGGGAATATCCGAACGGGCCGGATCCTTTCGCGCCGCGACCCGCATGTTTCTGACAGCGAAGGCAACGGCGCCGGCGATCTGTTCGTTCAGCGGCCCGGCGATCTCCCGGGCATCGACTTGACCCGATGCACGGTCTCCGCCGTCGTATCGGGTCGCCGTGATGCAGGCGTGCGGGAGCCATCGTTCCGGACTGGGCGTGCACAACAGCACGCCGGCGACCGTCGCGCGAAGCGCGCCTGCCTCGTCGTCTGCCAGAAGCGCCAGCTTCCCGAGCGCCGCCTCGGGCTCGGCCGCGCCCTCGGCGCTGAGCAACGGTTTCCAGAGCGCCTCGGTCAACGTCCGGAAACCGGTTTCCGGCACCGGCTGCTTGTCGAACCACAGGAAACGCGCCTGCGACCGCCGTTGCGTCAGGCGCAACCGCTCGTCGCTCCCCATGAGCCGCTTCGAGGCGCCCACGCGGACGTAGCATCCGCCGGGGCTCTCATGGACGGAATCGCTCTCCGGGACTTCGGCCAGCAGCACCAGCCTGCCGTCGGACAATTCCCGGTGATGCGTGCGGATGCGAACGGGCGGCTTGATCGTATCGGTGCTCACCTCCACGAGAAGGGAGTCCAGACGGGCGATTTGCGCACGCGACATGCCGATGACGCTGCCGTCGTCGGCAACACCGGCAAGCACCACGCCCCCGGCCGCGTTGGCGAAGGCTGCGATTTCATCGGCCCAGTCGCCGCGGGCCGGCCGTCTCGGACGATCCCCGGCGAATTCCACCTGCTTGAATTCCCAGCTGCTGTCTTCGCCCGCCCGCAGCTGGCTTTCGATGTCCCGGGCGCGGTAGTTCATGCCCCGGCAATCCCGGCGGCCCTTGTAGCTCGCCGTGTGTGTCGTGGATCGCAGCTGTCCGGCGGTACCGTTTCGACCATATGGCGATCGGGCCATTGTCGGATGTCGCGCCGCTCCGGACCCGTGTCGATGCCCTCGCGCAGGCGGGCGCTGGAATAGACGGGGAATGCCCCGGTTTCTCCAGACGGCTGCTCGCTACCCATCTTTCCGAATAACCGTGCTGGCACCGTCAGCCGACGAAAGCTGCCGTCGTCTTCCCGGTCCGTCATGTCCCCATGTCCTCGGCCCTGGCACGTGACGCTGCCGGGTGCAGCGTCCCTGCCGGGCGCTGGCCGTTGCGCTGGCAATTTCCCGACCGCCCCGCACGCCGACGGCGACCGCTCGCCCGTCACTCCGGTCGGCCGCGACATGCGCCCCGCCGCCAGGAGGGAAAGGCTGGCCGTGAGCGGGGCGGCGGTCGGGTGCCCGGGAGAGGGCGTTCGTCCGTTTCCCCTCATCGGCACGAAGGAGACGGCACCATGAGCGCAGCGATGGCATTCCCCCGCAACACGGCGGCAACCTTTCTCACCCATTTCTTCGGACCCGGCCTGGCCGAAGACGACCGCTATGTGGTCGAGCGCTACCGCACGCTCGCGAACGGCGACATTCGGCCCTGCCCGGACGCCGCGCCGAAGGGCGGCAGGCGCGGCAAGGCCCGGGCGATCACCGCGACCCTGAAGGCGGTCAGGGAGATGCGGCCCGAGCGCAACGAGATCATCATCTGCACCGGCCTCGGCAGCCGGGGCGGGGTCCAGTACTGGGGTGTCTACGCCATGGGGCTCGGTATCGACCGCCGCCAGAAGGGCTGACCGCCCCCTTCCCGGACGTCCGGCCGGCCCACCGCCGGCGGGGCGTCCGCCTTTCCCCTTGTTCCACGAACCGAGGAGGACGGCATGGCCCATGCCGATCCGGAGATCCGCCGTGCGCGCGTCGCCAGACGCACCGCCGCGCGCACCGCCCGGGGCCTTTGTCCCCGCTGCGGAGACCGCCCGCCGGCGCCCGAGCGCCGCCTGTGCGCGCCCTGCAACGAGAAACAGAACGCGGCGGGCCGGGAACGCGACGCCCGCCTGCGGGCCGGCAGGAAACCCCGGCGCGACCCCGAACGGGCAAGGCGCCAGGGGCGCGAGCGCGACCGCAGGCTCTATGCCGAGAGGAAGGCGACCGGCATCTGCGTCAGGTGCGGCCGGGCCCCGGCACGCCCGGACCGCACGACCTGCGGGCCTTGCGCGGAGAAGCATCGCGCGCGCGACCGCGAGCGCGACGCCCGGGCCAGGGCCCGGGGGATACCCTATGGCGGTCGCGACCCGGAAGCCCGGCGCCGGGCCGGACGGGAGCGCAGCCGCCGGCGCAGCGAGGCCCGCCAGGCCGCCGGGCTCTGTGTGCGCTGCGGCAACGTCCCGCCCGAGGACGGCCGGACCATGTGCGGGCCGTGCCGCGAGGACAGGCGGCAGGCCAAGAAAGAGCGCCATCACGGTCGCCGCGCCGCCCGCCTCTGCGTCCGGTGCGCGGCGCCCGCGCCGGACGGCAGGGCGTATTGCCCGTCCTGCGCCGGGATCCGGAGCAGGCGGCGGGACCGGAAGGCGAAGTGGGAAGCCGACCGCCGGCGCTATGCCGAACGGAAGGCCAGGGGCGATTGCACCAGTTGCGGCAAGCCGGCCCACGGCGCCGCCGAGTGCGCGGCCTGCCGCGACGCCGCCCGCGCCCGCTACGACACCCGCCGGGCCGCCGGGGTCTGCGTCAAGTGCCGGACCCCCACCTTCGATGGCGCCGTTTACTGCGCGCCCTGCGCCGTCGTCAGGGCCGAGCGCCGCGACCGCGAGGCCGAACACGCCGCCCGCCGCGACCGCTATGCCGATCGGAGGGCCGGGGGCCGCTGCGTCGCCTGCAACGCGCCCTCGCCGGGCGTGGCGCGTTGCGAGCCCTGTTCGCGCAGGCACCGCGAGAGTTCGGGCGCGTTCCGCGGCATCCCGTTCTGGGACCCGCAGTATACGGTGATCGAGATCGCCACCGGGCGCGAGCACGGGCCGTTCGACAGCGAGGCCGATGTCGCGCTCTGCCTCGTCTTCGAGAAGCTCTTGCGCGACGAGGTCGAGGTGCTGTGCGACGCCAGCCCCATGAGTTCCTACACCGCGCCGGCCTGGTGAGCCGGCGCGCCTCCGGGTCGGGCGCGGCGGGTGTCTTCCCTGCCGCGCCGCCACCCTGTCTCCGCCGGGGCCGGCGTCCCGGAGTTGAAGGAGGGCTTTCGCGGGGGCGAGCGCCCGGGAGGGCCGGGGGAGTGGTTTCTCCGGCCGGATGTCCGGGCGCCGTCCAGGGGAGATGCCCATGTCCGAGTTCTTCCACGACACCGACGCCGATGCGGCAACCGACACCGAACGCGCCGCGCCGGCCTGCGACGAACTGCTGGCCGAGGCCGGTCTCGACAGCCGGGCCATCCGCGAGGTCCTCGCCGGCCGCGACGCAGAGTGAAGGAAAGCGGGGAGAAGATGAGCGGCAGGGGGCCGGGGAGAGGGTTCTCCGGTCCCGGCCGCTCGACCATCGTCAGCAACCAGACCTGAAGGAGCATCGCAATGAGCTTCGGAATGAACCGCGTCGAACTGATCGGCCGCCTCGGCGCCGACGTCACCGTCAACCATCTCGCCTCCGGCGGCCGCGTGGCCAATCTCAGCATCGCCACCGACGAATCCTATCTCGACCGCCAGACCGGCGAGCGGGTCGACCGGACCGAGTGGCACCGGGTCGTGACCTTCCAGAACGGCCTCATCGACATGCTGGAGCGGCATGCGAAGAAGGGCCGGCTGGTCCACGCCGAGGGCAAGCTCCAGACCCGGCGGTGGAAGAAGGAGGGCGAGGACTCCGACCGCTTCTCCACCGAGATCCTGATCGTGCCCGGCCACAGGATCCAGTTCCTCGACAAGCCCGCCGGCGCGAACGGGAACGGCGCCCAGGCCGGGACCGCCCAGCCGGCGGCGAACGGCGAGGCCATGCCGGCCGACGGCACCGGGGAGGCCGGGGACATCATCCCGTTCTGAGCCGGTCACGCTTCCTATCTCCCAACTCGGGCGGCCGCTGCGCGGTCGCCCCTTTTTTGCTGCCGGTTTCGAGGCTTCTCCCGGTCGGACCATGCGCCCGTGCTTCGTGCGGAGCGTCCTCCCTCAGCCGGAGGAAATCCGTGAAGCGGCCCGCTCCCGGCCCCGGATCATGCCCCGGAAAGCCCTGCGGGAGCAAGAGGAAGGCAGGGGCCGGGCAAGCCGGCCCAGGGAGAGGAGGGAGCCGATGGACGCCGTCATCAATCTCAGACACGAGCCGAAGCTGCGCGAGAAGTTCGACCATGCGCAGGTCGTGAACGGCACCGTGCTGATCGACCGCCGCACGAAGTGGGGCAACCCGTTCAGGATCTCTCCGGCCTGTTCGAGAGAGCAGGCGGTCGCCCGCTACCGCGCCGACCTCTGGCGGCGCATCCGCGCCGGCGAGATCGAGCTGGAGGCGCTGGCCGCGCTGCATGGCCGCCGCCTCGCATGCTGGTGCGCGCCGCTGCCCTGTCACGGCCACGGGCTGGCCCGCGCGGCGGCCTGGGCGGCGCAGGTGCTGGCGGAACGCAGCGCCCGCCAGGCGGAGGGGGGCGCATCATGAGCAACATCGCCTTCCGCCGTATCGCCCCGGACGAATCCCGCATCTACTGCGACGGCGACCATGTCGGCGACATCTACGCGCTCGACGATCCGCTGCGCGAGGGCGCGCGGTATTTCGTGATCCATCTCGACGAGGATCCGCGCGGCCCCCACCGCGTCCATGACCGCAACCGCATCCGCGAGGCAACCGAGCAGCGGATCCTCTCGCATCCGTTCCGGAGATGACCGGCCATGGCTGTCAAATTGCGCGCTCCGCTTGCAAGGCAGGCCGACAGGCCCGGGGATGCTCCCGCAGGCCGTGCCGGGCAGCAGCGCCCATCGGGTCCGTGCAAGGGGAGAGAATTTGCCTGTCTGCGTGCTGTCCCATTGTGCCACACGGGCTCACTGCACCAACCCCGCCTGCGGCGGGGTCCTCCACTCCGCTCACGCTCCGTTCCGGCCGGGACTCGGAATGAAACGGCGCTGAAGCGCCTAGGCCCGGCGGAATGCGCGACCGTGGCTCCGCGCTCGCTTCGCTCGCTTGTGCGCCCGCACCACCCGCGCATCCCGCCGGGCCATTCATTCCGGACCCGGTGCTTCCGCTGCGCGCGCGTGACCCAACAGGACATCACTTCGGGGCACACCGCCCCGAGCGCTGCAACCCGATCGTCAAGGAGATCGTCATGACCCTCATCGAAAACATCGACACCGTCGAGAGCGACGGACAGTCCGTCACCGCGACCGTCTGCGACAACGCCGCCCTCTACAGCGCAACACCCGAGCGCGACGAGTTCGACCCCCGCGTCATCTGGGACAAGGACGATGCGCTGACCGCCGTCGAGGAAGCCTTCCGCATCCTCGGCGAAGGCGTCTGCCCCGACGGCACACAGCTCGCCGACGAGCGCGAACACCTGCTCTGGGGCTTCGTCAACATGCTTCACGCCCAGACGCAGCGCATCGACCGCAGCGTCGATCGGCTCACCCCCGAACTCCGCGACCTCCAGCGCGACCAGGACGGAACCGAGATCAGGTCCCGCGAACTCGAACTCGTCACCCACCGCGCGCAGAACCTCGGAGACCGACGCGACGCCTTCGAGACCCTGCGCGATGCGGTGGCCGAACAGTACCGCGCCGAGACCGGCGACACCTGGCGGCCCCGGCGCGGCAGCCACGTCAGCCAGACCGGCAGGCTGACCAGCGCCGCCATCGACGCCCGCGACTTCATCCGCGCCCGCAAGGAGGCTGAGACCACGGCGCACCTGCCGCAAGGCACCCTCGTCGCCATCGCAGGCGGCAAGGACATCGCCAACCCCGACGCGGTGATCCGCATGCTCGACAGGACCCGCGCTAAGCATGCGGATATGGTGCTCGTCCACGGCGGCGGACCCGGCGTCGAGAGGATCGCCGCGCGCTGGGCCGAACGCAACGGCGTCCACCAGATCGTCTGCAAGCCCGACTGGGACCGCCACGGACGCGCCGCGCCCTTCCGCCGCAACGACGAATTGCTCAACCTCCTGCCCAGGGGCGTCATCGCCTTCCCCGGCTCCGGCATCACAGAGAACCTCGTGGACAAGGCAAGGCAGCTCGGTATCCCCGTGATGACGGCCAGTGCATAGGCCGCACCGCAGCGCGGGCCGCACCGTCGCTCCGGCGGCGGCGCGGTCCGCTTCTTCTTGCGCACACACTTCGCGCGGCAACGCCATCCGCACGGGCGCTTCGCCCTGCCCCGGACCACGATCGGGGGCCCCGCTCGCGATCGACACCGTGATCGGCATCTCCGGCAGCGCCGTCGGTGCTGGCGACCGCCAGCCCGATCGCCGGCCAAGGCAGCAGCGCCTTGCGGCTGTCGCCGCCATCGCGCGCTGTCGCCTGCATCGCTCCCCGCACTCCCGCCGATCCTCGTGACGGCGCTCCCGTCGGAACCGCCGGCACCGCCCCCGGCGCCGCGCTCGACACTTCGTCCCTCCGTGGTGTCGCCACCGCCGCCCGCATCAGGCGCCGCGGAGGCTCCGAGCCGCCGTATTCGCCGGCGCCGATTCCCCCATCGCTCATACATCGCAAATCGTGCTCAGACGGGCCCGCGCCCGTCTCGGTCCACACACCGGAACGCAGGTCCCCTGCGGGTTGCGGCATGGGATGACAGGCGCTGCCTGGCACCGCCAGGAGTGGACAGGCGCCGCCAGAATCCTGCCGGCGCAACGCGGATCGAGCGCCACCGATTTGTGTTCGCCGGATCGTCGTACCGGGGCGCAGTCCAGCGCGCACCTGCCGCCAAAAGCAGTCAGGGTGGTTGCGATTTGCGCCAGGGCGCGTGACCGTGTGTTCGCCGTGCAGGCTCTCGAAACACGGAAACAACACGCCCCCGGGACCGGCATCCGGGTCGCGGCGGCGCCCTTCAGGGCGTTCGGCAGCGGTGGCCGGCGGGGCGGATGAAGAAGGGTACGGCGGCCCTGTGGGGCGGACCGGGCCCGGCCGCAAACGGGCCGCCGGCGTGCTGTTTCAGGGCCGGAATTTCATTGCGGCCGGCGGACAGTTCGATCTGGAAAGGGCAGAAGGGATGGCGGGAAAGGAACGGAAAAATCCCGAGACCGGGAAGAAACCTGCGGAGAACCGGAGCAATGCGCGCCGGCAGCGCTCGACCCGCTTCTCCGATTCCGAGTGGGACCTGATCCGGCGGGCCGCCGCGCGGCACGGCATGTCCCCCGGCGAACTCGTGCGGTCGAGCGCGGTCGCCGCTGCCGAAGACCGCCTGGGTGAGCTTCCCCCGGCCACCTTGTCGAAGGGCCACGCCGCGCTCATCGAGGAGATCTACCGCCTCGTCTACGTGATGGCGACGCTCGACCGGGAGGAGATGCTCGACGTCGAACGCGAGAAAGAGCTCGACGACCTCGTCGCCGCCGCCCGCAGGAGCATGACGGAGACGATGGGCGAGGGCCCGGCGTGAAGATCCGGGCGATGGATGTGCGCATTCGATCTGCCGCCCGAGACAAGGACATTGCGAGTCCGCCACGAGATTCCATCGATGTTCGGGAGCGGACCGCGTCCGGGGAAGTCCGAAAGGAGGTCCCGAAGGCTGCAATCAGAGGCCGAGGTTCATGTCGATGCGTTTCTCTTGGACCGGCGTCTCGGGCTCCGGCGCCTTGTGCCTTGCCGGAACCGGCTCGATTTCCCGCGCCGGCTGGTGCGGCGCGGACGCCTCCGGGCTCGTCCGTTCCCTGTCGAGCGACGCCTTCCCGTCCTTTTGCTGCCCGCGTTCGCGCTCCGGGCGGAGGCTCTCGCCGATGCCTTCGAGGGCCGAGATGCGCTCGCCTGTGACCGCTTCCAGCCGCTCCTTCAGCGCCTGCACGTCGTCCGTGACCAGCTCCGCCCGGGCGCGCGCGGGATATCTCGACATAGAACGCCTTGGCCGTGGTCAGGTTGGGGTGGTTCGCTTCCATCGCCGCGATCACGTTGTCGACCGTACGGCCCTGAAAGGCATGCACGGTTGCGGCCCGTGCGTGATCCAGATGGCACAACTGCGGATCGCCCGGCGTCAGGGTGAGCCTGCGCCCCTCCTCCAGTAACGGGCGATAAAACGAGAGGGGAGAGACAACGTCTCTCCCCATATTCGTCTGGCAGCCCTCCATGGAAAGCTGCCTTACTGTAGTTGCTACTGCAAGCAGTTGCACAGCTTTACGCCGCTGCTCTCCAAAACAGCAGCCAATGCTTGCACCAGTCCCGCGCGCAAGTCAACATATTCTCGGAATCTTGCTGTCGGGGACTTTTCATGAAGGTCGGATGGGGCATCGATGTCGGCGTCGGCAGTCTCGGCTTCGCAGTCATCGAACTGGATACGGCGAACCGCCCGGCACGGCTGATCGACGGCGTTGCGCTCTTTTATCCCGCGCCCACAGGCGGGGCGGGGCGGACCCGCCACAAATCCATGCGGACGCAATACGGCCGCCGCGCCGACCGGGTAAAGGCGTTGCGCGCGTATCTCGTTCGCCTGCTCAACCTCGGTCCCGGCTTCTCCGACACCCCTGCGGGACGCAGTACCGAGCGTGTCCCGCTGCGGGCGAAGGGCCTTGAGAGCCGCTTGAAAGCCGGCGATCTGGCCCGCGCCATCCTGCATATCGCGAAGAACCGGGGCCAGCGCCTGACACGGGGGCTCAGGGACGACTCCAAGGCCGACGCCAAGCAACAGGAAAAGAGCGCCAGGGAACGCCAGTCCATGGCGCACACGGCCAACACGACAAAAAACGAACTCGCGGCGCTCGGCGAAAGGCTGGGACTCGACGGCCCCGCCCACCCCTCGCAATTGCTAATGCGCAAGGCCGGCAAGAGGAGAACGACCCGGCTGAAGAAAGACCGGGAAGGGATGCCGGTCTTCACTCGCCCCATGATGCAGGCGGAACTGGACGCGCTGCTGGAGACTCAACAGCCTTACCACGAAGCGCTAACGGACATGGCTTGCGAGCAACTCAGGGAGATGGTGTTCGAGGAAGCGGAGCCGAAAGCGCCGTCCATCGGCAAATGCCGCTACGGCGTCCGCGGCGCCGATGGTGAAATCGAAACGCGGCTGTCGCGCGGCAGCGACTTGTTTCAACGCAAGCGCATCTACGAGGAAGTGAACAATCTGCGTCTGATATCGTCGCGAACGGCGGCGGAACGGCCCTTGGATATGGCGCAGCGCGACCGTCTTGCCTTCCTGTTGCTCGATGGGCAGGACCTGACTGCGGCGGGAGTGCGCACAGCGCTGGGTTTGAGGCGCGGCGCGCTGGCCGACATGACCAGTCTGGATATCCGGCGCAAAGGCAGGAAAACGGCCGGCGAACTCAAGGGCCATCCGCTTGCCGCCGCCATGAGCAAGGCGGATGCGCTCGAACAGTGGCGGGGTTTCGATGAGGAGCGGCGTGAAAAGATCGCAAGTCTTGTACGCACGGAAGACGACCGGGACATCTTGAACACCAAATTGAAAGAGCTCGACCTGCCGCCGGACGCCATTCAGGTGCTTTCGGATGCACGCCTGCCCGCCGCCCATTCCGCCGCCGGTGCGACGGCGACCCGGAAGCTGCTGGCTGAACTGGAAGCAGAGGTCATCCCGCACGACAAAGCAGAACAGCGGGCCGGACTCGAATCTCTCGATCAGGAACCGCCAAGTCTCGATCGGTTGCCCTACTACGGGGAAGTCCTGCAAGGATGGTGCATCGGGGGAAGCGGTGCGCCCGGAGACGCCGACGAAGCCCGTCTAGGCCGCATTTCGAATCCGGTCGTCCATGTGGCACTCAACCAGCTACGCAAGACCGCCAACGATTATCTGAAGCTCTACGGCAAGCCTGCGCAAATCTGCATCGAACTGGCCCGCGACCTGAACAGGAGCGCCGAGGAGCGTGACAACGCCGAAAAGGAGAATCTCAAAAACCGTAAGGAGAACGAAGCGCATATCGAGTCTCTGGGCGCCCATAAGCGCAAGCTCAAACCCGAAGACCTGAAACGAATGAGACTCCATAGAATGCAGGGCGGGGAATGCCTGTACACGGGAGAACCGATCTGCATGGAGCACCTTTTCGACGGGTCGGTTGAGATCGACCATATACTGCCTTACGCCACGACCGGAGACGACGGCATCCCCAATCTGGCTTTAGTGTTCAAGGAAGCCAATCAATTCAAACGCAAGAGGCCTCCTTTCGAGGCATTCAGCGGTGGATACAAGGGCAAGGACTATGAGCATATCCTCAAGCGCGCGAAGCTCCGCGGCGGGAGCGTGTATTGGCGTTTCAAAGAGGATGCCATGAAGCGTTACGAGGACCGGGAAGAATTCCAACGCAGGTTCCTCAACGATACGCGCTACATTGCAAGAATGGCGGCGCGTTATCTGTCTTGCGTATGCAAAGACCCGGATAACGGCGTCGTCAGCCTGAATGGTCGAATCACGTCGGACCTCCGCTACTTGTGGGGCCTCCATACCGTAATCCGAGACATAATGGTGGAGGAAGGACGGCTTGATATCGGCGATATTCTGTCCCCCAGAGACGGTGAAACTCTCGAGGAAAGGCAAGCGCGCCTCAAACGCGCCGACAAGGTACGCTGGGACCATCGGCACCACTTGCTGGACGCGGTCGTTGCCGCCTGCACAACCCGAAGCGATGTGCAGCGCCTCCAGACGCTGGCGGCGCGTGATACAGGCAACGAGAGCGCCAGAGAAATTCTGGCCCAAATTCGTTACACCGAACCGAACTTTGAGAATATTGGCATATGTTGGCAGGATGGGTTTCGGAGGACAGTAAAGGCTTTTCTGGAAGGCTGGAGACCCGCCGAAGCGACGGACAAACCGCCCGCCACCGCCGTGGTCGTGAAGGCCGATCACGATCCGCGAGGCCAACTGCACGAAGCGACGAACTACGGCCTTATATGCGAAGTCCCGGGCGAGCGGGACAAATATGTCGCCCGGGACCATGTCTCGATTTCGGAATTGGAGGTGAAACAAATCGAGAAGCTCGGTGTGCCCGAAACCGCAATCCGGGCTGTCGAGCGAGCGAAGGAGCAGGGCGCGCGCTTCTGGTGGGGCGGACACGACCCCGTGTCTTCCCTGCGCAATAATCTGGCCCCTGATTTGGAGAAGATGCGTGCCAGGCTTCTCGAATTGATGCAGGAAGCGCCACCCGAGGCTCTGGAAAACGCGCGCACGGCCAGAGGCCAGCAAAAGGCGCGGGCGGAGTGGGCGAAAAAGCGGTACATCGTGGAAACAACCGGACGCCGCCGTTTTACGCGGGTCCAGATTGTCTCCCTGCGCGTTCTCAAAGGCCCGTTGGACCCCGGCAAAAGGCCCAGACAGGCCAACCGAACGAGAGGGAACGACCGTCTGGTCTATTTCGTGAATGGCGAAGGGGACCGGGATATCGAAGTTGTTTCGACCCTGGACGCCAATACGCCGGGGTTCCAGGAACGATGGCGCCGCGAGGGCGGGCGGCGGCTGTTCGTTCTGCGGAGGAACGATCTCGTGGAAATGGCGGTCGACCCGAAGGACCTAGCCTCGCCGCGCCGCCTCTACCGCACGGTCTCGTTCTCCGGCTTGGATAATCCCGATCTCGAATTTGTGCCCGTCGAGGAGGCGCGCTCCGGCAGACCGCCGAAGCATGTAAGGATCAGCAACAAGAAGGGGTTCTCGGAACGCGCGCCGGCAATGGTGCTGTGCGACCCTACGGGCCGCGTGCGCTGGCGAGGCCCCCGCCTCAACTGACGATGTGGCGCGTCGTCGATATCGCCGACGAAAACCGCGTTCTCTCGCTGTCGAGGGGTAGCCTGAAGGTTTCCGGCGACGGCGGCGAATTGGGCCGGGTGCCGCTTTCGGACATCCAGTGCGTTCTCGTGCACGGCCATAGCGCGATGCTGTCCCTGTCGTTGGGCGCGGCGTTGGCCGAAGCGGGGATTCCCCTTGTACTGTGCGGCCGCAACCATGCGCCTGTGGCCTTGTCTTTGCCTGTGTCTGGCAATTTCGAGCAGGCAGCGCGGCTGACCGCTCAGGCATCCCTGTCCCTGCCCAGGCGCAAGCAGCTTTGGCGGCGGCTGGTCATGGCGAAAATCGCCTCGCAGGCGCGGGCGCTGGAGATTGTGGGACAGCCCGACCACATGCGCCTTGCAAGGCTTGCGAGGTCGGTGCGATCCGGCGACCCGGACAATGTGGAAGCCCGCGCCGCGCGTTTCTACTGGCGGCGGTTGATGGGTAGCGATTTCCGGCGCGACCCCAATGGCAACGGTCTCAACGCCCATTTGAACTACGGCTATGCGGTCGTTCGCTCCGCCATGGCCCGCGCCGTGGTCGGAGCGGGCCTGGCGCCCGGGCTGGGTTTGCATCACCGCAGCCGCCTGAACGCCTTCCAACTGGTGGACGACCTGATGGAGCCGTTCCGACCTCTCGTGGACCACGTAGTCTGGCGCAACCGGGAACACTGGACCGGGGAAGTGGACACGGCGGCCAAACGGGAATTGGCGCTGGTCGTCAACGGCGCAATGGCGACGTCGGCGGGAGCGCACACCGTCTCGCGCGTCATGTCGATGCTGGCCCACTCCCTGGCGGAGCTTTGCACGGGAGAGGCGGCGGATTTGTCATGGCCGCTCGACTGGGGTCTTGTGGCGCAAACCGAACTCGACTTTGCCGACCGCCCGTGAGCGCAGGCTGGTCCGACAGCGCTTTCGCGGCCGGGCCGGCCTTTGGATGGAGGCCGTTTCCGGTTACAGGGCGATGTGGCTTGTGGTGTGTTTCGACCTGCCCGTAGGAACGTCGAAAGAGCGGCGCGACGCGACCCGCTTTCGTCACCGCCTGCTGAACGAAGGATTCGCGATGAAGCAATGGTCGGTCTATACTCGCTACTTCCTCACACGGGCCCAAGCGGACGCCGCCGCCGTCCGGGTCGGCGGCTTCGTGCCGCCCATGGGGAAGGTCTCGATCATTTTCATCACCGACAAGCAATTCGGCATGGTGCGCAATTTCGAGGGCCGGGCTCCCGCCGAAACGGAGAAAAAGCCCGACCAATTGGCCCTGTTCTGATAGCCCCGGCTGCGAATCCTGTGCCAAGAATCGGCCCAACCCGTTGATTTTCAACGGGTTGGGCACGGAGTACTGTAGCCAATGCTGTTTCGGAGAGCAACTACAGCATGGTTACGGCCCTTCAATTAGCTTCGTCGACTGTAGCCAATGCTGTTTCGGAGAGCAACTACAGCGAACTCTTTTCGGCATGCTTACGCGGCCCGACTGTAGCCAATGCTGTTTCGGAGAGCAACTACAGCTGTGACGACCAGGTCGTCTTCGCGGAGGAGACTGTAGCCAATGCTGTTTCGGAGAGCAACTACAGCATATGCCTGTTCTCCGAACGCCGCTACCATACTGTAGCCAATGCTGTTTCGGAGAGCAACTACAGCATATCTCGACGCTGCGATATGAGCTTGGCGACTGTAGCCAATGCTGTTTCGGAGAGCAACTACAGCAACTGCGGATGCGCCTTCGCTCCCACTTCAACTGTAGCCAATGCTGTTTCGGAGAGCAACTACAGCTTTGACGCTGCGTGGGTCTGCGACCAGGCGACTGTAGCCAATGCTGTTTCGGAGAGCAACTACAGCGGGGGTGCATTGGGGTCTACCCTCATCTTTACTGTAGCCAATGCTGTTTCGGAGAGCAACTACAGCCCCTGGAGAAGGCGACCGGGTCATCTTCACACTGTAGCCAATGCTGTTTCGGAGAGCAACTACAGCAAAGCCTACGTAAGCGCCGTTGATGACGGCACTGTAGCCAATGCTGTTTCGGAGAGCAACTACAGCTACGGCAATGCGTTTGTCCACGACGATGCGACTGTAGCCAATGCTGTTTCGGAGAGCAACTACAGCTAACGCACGCGTCTACGGATGTGCGCGGGTACTGTAGCCAATGCTGTTTCGGAGAGCAACTACAGCGCGATGAGCCGGGACCTTGCCGCGACCATCACTGTAGCCAATGCTGTTTCGGAGAGCAACTACAGCGCGTACCATGTGTCAGGATATGCCGGTGCGACTGTAGCCAATGCTGTTTCGGAGAGCAACTACAGCGCTGTTCCTTCCTTCGAGCAGATTGTCGACACTGTAGCCAATGCTGTTTCGGAGAGCAACTACAGCGAACTCACTACCAAGCCCGCGGCGTCGATGACTGTAGCCAATGCTGTTTCGGAGAGCAACTACAGCATATACCGGACCGCCACGCTGGTCGAGATAACTGTAGCCAATGCTGTTTCGGAGAGCAACTACAGCATAGCGGCGTACGAGGTTGCGGGAGGCCTGACTGTAGCCAATGCTGTTTCGGAGAGCAACTACAGCTACGGTACGGCGCACGTCTACGGCCAGGCGACTGTAGCCAATGCTGTTTCGGAGAGCAACTACAGCCGTCAAAGGTCCCGCGCCCGGAAGCTTCGGACTGTAGCCAATGCTGTTTCGGAGAGCAACTACAGCCTACCGCCGACATAGGCATCGCCACCGGGAACTGTAGCCAATGCTGTTTCGGAGAGCAACTACAGCACGCCTACAGTCGGCGCACCCTCGGCCGGCACTGTAGCCAATGCTGTTTCGGAGAGCAACTACAGCCCGAATGCCGCCGATGTCCGCCGGTGGTGGACTGTAGCCAATGCTGTTTCGGAGAGCAACTACAGCCCGAATGCCGCCGATGTCCGCCGGTGGTGGACTGTAGCCAATGCTGTTTCGGAGAGCAACTACAGCGTCGAGACCGATTCCGCGCGGCGTCTGCTGACTGTAGCCAATGCTGTTTCGGAGAGCAACTACAGCATACGAACCACTCGCCGCTCTCGCCGCAGGACTGTAGCCAATGCTGTTTCGGAGAGCAACTACAGCCATCCATAGCTGGCGGATGCACCGCCAACGACTGTAGCCAATGCTGTTTCGGAGAGCAACTACAGCCCGTCCTGCCGCCTATCGAGACCGCGACGCACTGTAGCCAATGCTGTTTCGGAGAGCAACTACAGCTCAGCCATCGCTCGACTCCATCAGCACTTCACTGTAGCCAATGCTGTTTCGGAGAGCAACTACAGCGAAGTCCGGACTTGGGACGACCTCCGCGAGACTGTAGCCAATGCTGTTTCGGAGAGCAACTACAGCTGGGATCGGTCGATCTGTTTCACGCCGTTCACTGTAGCCAATGCTGTTTCGGAGAGCAACTACAGCATGCCGGGCCGGGCCAACCCCCTACTTCCAACTGTAGCCAATGCTGTTTCGGAGAGCAACTACAGCGTCACGGCAGGCGCGGTCAACGGGCTGTTCACTGTAGCCAATGCTGTTTCGGAGAGCAACTACAGCCGGCTACGCGATGCGGTGCTCGACGTGGACACTGTAGCCAATGCTGTTTCGGAGAGCAACTACAGCGCTATCCCACGCGCAAGCAGGCAATGGCGAACTGTAGCCAATGCTGTTTCGGAGAGCAACTACAGCACCGGTGGCGGCGGCTTGGATTCGGCGATCACTGTAGCCAATGCTGTTTCGGAGAGCAACTACAGCCTTCCGGCATTTGCCCTGTGTGCCTGTGCAACTGTAGCCAATGCTGTTTCGGAGAGCAACTACAGCGGCGTCGGAGAGCAAGATCGGCCGTCCCGTACTGTAGCCAATGCTGTTTCGGAGAGCAACTACAGCGGGCGCAGCGTCGTACTCGCGGGTGCTGCGACTGTAGCCAATGCTGTTTCGGAGAGCAACTACAGCCCCTGGAGAAGGCGACCGGATCGTCTTCACACTGTAGCCAATGCTGTTTCGGAGAGCAACTACAGCTCTGAACTCGATTACGCACTTGTCGCCGGTACTGTAGCCAATGCTGTTTCGGAGAGCAACTACAGCCTGTCGGCGCGGTGCCACTCGTGGAAGCTGACTGTAGCCAATGCTGTTTCGGAGAGCAACTACAGCGCGTCTCGGAGCGGGTGCTGTCCGCGCCGGACTGTAGCCAATGCTGTTTCGGAGAGCAACTACAGCTACCTCCGCGATCAGGAGTGCCGCATCCTTACTGTAGCCAATGCTGTTTCGGAGAGCAACTACAGCCGGAATGCTGGCGCGCAGCCTCGCCATTGCACTGTAGCCAATGCTGTTTCGGAGAGCAACTACAGCCTAACCGTATGTCTCAATGCCGCATTCGGTACTGTAGCCAATGCTGTTTCGGAGAGCAACTACAGCATAAGCGCACCCGACGATGTCGAACGTCTCACTGTAGCCAATGCTGTTTCGGAGAGCAACTACAGCGCGGGCTCTGGTGCGGCGCGGCTTCGCGCGACTGTAGCCAATGCTGTTTCGGAGAGCAACTACAGCTATTACGGCTCGGCGAGCGCGTGCTGGTACTGTTCCAGGAAATGACCTTCATCGTGCTTCGCGCCTCGGGACAAGCGACCGCAAAGGAGCTGCCGTCCGCACACATTACATCCCGAGGTCCATCTCGATCCGCTTGCCCGTGGCGGGCGGTTCGGGCTCCGGCGCCTTGTCCCTTGCCGGAAACGGCTCGATATCCCGCACCGGGGGGTGCGGCGACGACGTCTCGGCACTCACCCGCTCTCTGTCGAGCGACGCCTTCCCGTCCTTTTCCCGCCCGCGTTCGCGTTCCGGGCGGAGGCTCTCGCCGATGCCTTCGAGGGCCGAGAGGCGCTCGCCGGTGACCGCTTCCAGCCGTTCCTTCAGCGCCTGGGCGTCGTCGGTGACCAGTTCCGCCCGGTCGCGGGCGCGGGATATCTCGACATAGAACGCCTTGGCGGTGGTCAGGTTGGGGTGGTTCGCCTCCATCGCCGCGATCACGTTGTCGACGGTGCGGCCCTGGAATGCATGCACGGTCGCGGCCCAGGCATGATCCAGATGGCGCAGCTGGGGATCGCCCGGGGTCAGGGTGAGCCTGCGCCCCTCCTCCAGCAGGAACGTCACCCGCCCGTTGCGCACGCCGATCACCTCGGCTGTGCCGGAGTTGACCAGTCCCAATCCTCTGTCGTTGCGGGTCCAGCGGATGCGGTCGCCGGCGCGCAGTTCGACGGTTTCGGCGCGGTAGACCTCGGTCCCGCCCTTGCGTCCGCCGATCTCCGACGGCTTCCAGGCGACCCGGCCGCCGTGGCCGTCGTCCAGCAGCACCGCGCGGGCCTTGCGATCGACGCCCATGACGCAGCGCTCGTCGCCCTTCTCCACGCCGAGCCGCCTGTAGGGACGGTGGAAGGCGACCACGTCGCCGGGGGCATAGTTGGAGGCGAGCGCCTTCTCCGCGTGCGTGTAGTCCTTCGAGACCAGCCGCCGGGTTTGCAGGACCGGCCCCGCGATGCGCCCCTCGCGGGCGAGGCGTTCGCGGATATGGGCGTTGATGCCCTCGCGCAACTCATGGCTCGGCGCCATCACCCCGGTGCGCTCCCGCTCTTCGGGCGAGAGCGCGAGCCACCGTGCCGCCACCGCGCCGGCGATGTTGTCGGGCTTCACCTCGGCGACATGGGAGCCGAGCCTGTCGAACGCCGTGGCGATCTCGCCCGCGAGGCTCGCCTCGACGGCGGCCTTCAGGCCGGGGTCGCGCTGGCGCAGGATCTCGTCCATCACCGCGGTCTTCATGCCCGCCTGCTGCAACTGGGCGAACGGTTTGCCGGCATCGACGGCGTCGAGCTGCTTCGCATCGCCCACCAGCACCAGCTTCGGGATGCGGATGGCGGCGGCGATCCTGAGCAGGTCGCGGGCCTGGACGGTGGAAGCGAGGGAGCCCTCGTCGACCACCAGCACGGTCCTCGCGAAGGCCGCGCGCATGTCCTTCGCGCCCTTCTTCGTCAGCCTGCCCTCGGCGACGCCGGCGTTCCTCGCGAGGAACCGCTGGAGGGTCTCGCTCTCGATGCCCGATTCCGCCGCCAGCGTGCGGACCGCCGAGGCCGACGGGGCGAGGCCCGCCATGCGCCAGCCCTTCTTCTCCGCCAGCGCCCGGGCGCGGTTCAGCATCCGCGTCTTCCCCGTCCCGGCGAACCCCTGCACCCCGACCGTGTGGTCCTTCTCCGAGAGAATGAGCTTCACCGCCTCCCGCTGCCCGGCCGTGAGCGGTCCCTTCCTGAGATGCCGGTCCACCCTCCAGCCGCGCATCGGCGCACGGCCCCGGCCCGCGCCGCCGCGCATCAGCGCGATCGTCTCGCGCTCGTCGGCCACCGCCCTGTCGGTGGTGAGGCCGCCGCCTTGCTCAAACGCCGGCGCGTCGTGCAGCCGGCCCTCGCGCCGGAGCCCGGCGACGGCCCGCTCGATCTCGCCGATGGAGGCCACGCCGGGGTTGTACGCAAGCGCGGCCGCGAGCAGGTCGGTCCTGGCGAACACCGCATCGCGCTCCGAGAGATGGGCCAGCGCCCAGTCCACCGCTTCCCTCGCAGGGTCCGCCCGCGCCGCGTGCTCGAACAGGTCCGCATCTCTCGCCGCGCCGGCTTCCTTCTCCGCACCGCCCAGGCTCCGCGCCGCCGCCTCGGCCACCAGCGCCCCGGCGTCGAAGCCGAGTTCGGCGGCCTGCTTGGCCCAGGTCTCGCGCAGCGCCTCCCGGTCCACATCGCGCTTCGCCGCCCGCGTCATCAGCGCCGCGCGGCGGGCGGCATGCTGGTTCTCCGCCGTCGACCCGAAGCCCCGGCCCGCCATCGCCGCCTCGATCTCGGCCCGGCGCGTCGAGAACGCTTCGATGACCTCGCGGGAAACGCCCGCGATCTCGAAGCGCCCGTCGGCATGGGTCCGCTCGATGCCGTAGCCGAGCGATGTCAGTTCCCTCGCAAGCTCGCTGCGGTAGAGCGCGCCCAGCAGCATCTTCGAGGCGTACAGGCTCTCGTTCGCCATGGTGCGCCATTTCCCGTCCGGGCCGAGCAGCATGTTGGCGATCACCGAATGGGTGTGCAGCGCCGGATCGAGGTTCCGGGAAGTCTCGTGCCTGAACCGGGCGACCACCGTCCTCTGATCGCCGGCCCGGACCATGCGGCCGGTCGACCTGTCCTGCACCCGGGTCTCGGCGGCGTTGCTCTCGAACCGGTCGAGCGCGCGCCCGACCGCCCGGTCGTGGGCATCCACGATGCGCCCGTCGCCGCCGACCAGAGCCGCGAGGGAGACACTCTTCGGCGCGCTGAAGGTCAGGTCGCGGCCGGGCCGGTGGACGATCCCGTCCTCGCCCATGCGGCGGCCGAGACGCTTCCCCGAGCCGTCCGGCACCTCACCCTCCAGCACCGCCCTGAACGCATCGGGATCGACCGGACCGGACAGGCCGAGCGCTTCGGCGCCCCGGCCCGCCCAGGCGCTGGCGGCGCGATGTTCGAGGGAGTCCTTCGCGTAGTAGCCATCGGCCTCGTAGTAGTGCGCCCCCTGGGACGGGCTCGCGACCGCGCCGATCGAGGCAACCATCAGACCCAGCGCCCGTAGTCGCGCTGGCGACTCCGGCGCGCATGGCGCGCGGGCTCCGCGTCGGGTTCCGCCCTATTGTCCTTGTCGGAGCCGGGCCCGCTTCGCCTCGTGCCCGCAGGTTCGGCACCCTGAGAGTCAGGAGGTTCGGGTACGGCCGTGCGATCCGGCGCGGCAGTCGCTGAACACGGTGAAAATCCGGGTCTCGCCGCAACCGGCGTGAACACCGAACTCGTCGGTGCCGATGCTAACCGGTCCGGCGCATCGCTCCGCGGATCGGGCACCGGCTCGTATGCGGGACGCCGGCCCCGGCGCTCGCACATGGACGGCCAGGCCAGCACGAGGCACAGCAGCGCGCCGCCGAACCCGGAAAGCGCGCCCAGCATCGCCCCCTTCCAGGCCGCCTCCAGAATGTCCTTCCGCGCCCAGCGCGCCTCGAAACCATGGGTCAGGCCGAAACGGCTCAGGGACTCGACCGCGCCGTCCGCGTTGCGGTACTCGACCGGCGTATCCCCGTCGAAGCCGACGCCGATCAGGATGTCGGCGACCGTGATCCTGTATGCCGCATACCAGTCATGCCCGCTGGTGTCGCGCGCGAGCGCGGCCGCGCAGGCGAGGAGCGCCATCGAGACCGCGCCCAGGGTCCCCGCGACGAACCCCTGCCGCCACAGCCCGGGGTCGATGACGGACCTCCATCCGGTGCGTGAGCGACGATGGGTGCGGCTTCCCGGCAATACGCTCTCCTCGATACGGCATTAGCGGAACCCGTCGGCGCCCCGGGAAGACCAAACGATCGCAGTCGCCCCGGTGAGCCATCGGCATTCCGGCGGCTTCCCGACAAGAACCTAAGGTGAAATCATGCACACCGCAACATCAATAATGTAGTGAATTCAACAGGTTGAAGACAGGCATGCGCTGACGTGCGCTGATGTGCGCGTGACTGTGACAGCGGCAGCAGCCCGTTCCGCAAGATCAGCCGGACCGCGGACGAAATCCGCAGCATCGGCGTGTCTCCCAAGCCGGAACCGCAAGTCTTTGAGTCTTTGACCTGCGCTTCCCGATAGCATAATTTGATTGTCGGGTGGCCCGTTTCTCGGTTCCCGACTGAACAGGAGCCGCCGCCATGGGCAGCAGCATCACCGTCCGCGACATCGATCCCGGGGACAAGTCCTGGCTCCGGCGCGAGGCCCGGCAGGTCGGCGTGTCGATGGAAGAGCTGGTCCGTCGCCTGATCCACGAGAAGCGCGCGAAGACCGAGCGGCGGCCGAAGCCATCCGAGGCCTTCGCGCGTCATTTCGGGGAAGAGCACGGCGTCGAGCTTCCCGCCCCGGTCCGTTGCGGCTACAAACCGCTGTCGTTCTCCGGCGAGGGCGAAGAATGACCGCCCCGCTCGCGTGGCTGATAGACACGAACGTCGTCTCCGAGATGATGCGCCCGAGGCCCGAGCCTCGGGTCGCGACCTATCTCGACTCGATTGCAGAGGAAGGTCTCGGGCTCGCGTCAATCACCGTCTGGGAAGTTCTCGATGGCATCGGCCGACTCGATCCGGGCCGACGCCGGCGCGGTCTCGCCGACCGGTTCCAGGATCTTCTGGACGAGTTGTTCGAGGACCGGATCGTCGAATGGACCCTCGCTGATGCGCGGACATGCGCGCGGATCATGGAAGACAAGCGCAGGCGCGGCGAGCCGCTCGACGATCACGTGCCCGACGCCTTACTCGCCGCCGCCGCGGCCACGCGCGGGCTTGCCGTGGTCACGCGGAACACCGGCGAGTTCCGCAACACCGGTGTCGAAACCGTCGATCCCTGGGCTGAGGCCCGCACCTGACATGCCACACCCTTGCCCGACCCTGTGGCCCATGCCCAACGGCCTTCGTCCGCAATCAGCGGGCGGGCGGTCTCCGAACCGGCATGCACATTCCGCGCTTCACTTTTGTCGGTTCGGGTTTCCGCGATGAATCCTCTGGATCGCCTTCTCGAGGCCTACCGGGCCGCCGCCATCAGCGAACGCGACAAGGGCACCGCGTTCGAAAAGCTGGTCGCGGCCTGGCTGGTCACCGACCCGGTGCAGGCGAGGCGCTTCGAACGGGTGGACTCCTGGTCCGAATGGGCGCGCCGTCGGGAAGAGGACCGCAGCGACACGGGGATCGATCTGGTCGCGACACGGCATGACGGCGGTCTTGCGGCAATCCAGTGCAAGTTCTTCGCTTCGGACCGGCGGATCCGGAAGGACGACATCGACAGCTTCATCTCGGCATCCGCGAAATCCCCGTTCGCGGAGCGGACGATCGTCGAGACCACCGACGTGGCTTGGAGTCCGAACGCCGAGACGATGCTGCGCGGCCAGACGATCCCGACCACCCGGATCGGGCTGCGCGATCTTCGGGACAGCGAGGTGGACTGGTCGGCGTTTGCGGCGACCGGGGAGATTGCGCGGCCCGAGCCGAAGGCCTTGCGTCCGGACCAGGTCGAGGCGCTGGAGGCGGTGCGGGACGGGCTGGACGGGGCCGACCGGGGCAAGCTGATCATGGCCTGCGGTACGGGAAAGACCCTGACCGGGCTGCGGATTGCCGAGGACACAGCGGGCTCCGGCGGCCATGTGCTGCTTCTGGTGCCCTCGCTGGCGCTGATGGCGCAGACGGTGCGCGAATGGTGCGCCGATGCGGTTCTGCCGTTGACGGCTTTCGCCGTCTGTTCCGATGCTCAAGTGGGCAAGCGGCGGCGCAGCGCGAATGATGTTGCCGAGCTTGAAGTGAGCGATCTCGCCCTTCCGGCGACGACGGATGCGGGATTGCTGGCGCGGGCGGCCGCCGCATCGGACGACGGCGCGATGCGGGTCGTCTTCGCGACCTACCAGTCGATATCGGTCATTGCTGCCGCACAGGCGAAGCACGGTCTTCCGGAGTTCGACCTGATCGTCTGCGACGAGGCCCACCGCACGACGGGGGTGACGTTTGCCGGCGAGGACGAGTCGAATTTCGTGAAGGTGCATGACAACGAGGTGATCCGGGGCCGCAAGCGGCTCTACATGACGGCGACGCCGCGCATCTACGGCGAAAACGCGAAATCGAAGGCGCGCGATGCGGAGGCCGTTCTCGCCTCGATGGACGATCCGGACCTCTACGGGGAGGTGCTGTTTCATCACGGGTTCGCCCGGGCGGTCGAGAGCGGCATCCTGACCGACTACCGCGTGATCGTTCTGGTCATGGACGAGGGGCAGGTCAGCGCCGCGGTGCAGAAGCGCCTCGCCGACGAGAACACCGAGCTTGTGCTCGACGATGCGACGAAGATCGTCGGTTGCTGGAAGGCGCTGTCCAAAACGGGGCTCGCGGGAACGGCCGCGGACGATCCCGAACCGATGCGCCGCGCCCTTGCATTCTGCCGGAGCATCAACAGCTCGAAGCTCGTTCGAAACGAGTTCGAGCAGGTGGTCGTCGAGTTCCAGGCCGAGATTGGCGACGACGAAGGAAACGGCGTCTTCTGCGAAGTCCGTCATGTGGACGGCACCTACAACGCCCGCGAGCGGGGTCAGCGGCTCGACTGGCTCAAGGAAGACGCGGGCGCCAATGTCTGCCGGATTCTGAGCAACGCGCGATGCCTCACCGAGGGCGTCGACGTGCCGGCCCTCGACGCGATCCTGTTCCTGCATCCACGCAACAGCCAGATCGACGTCGTGCAGGCGGTGGGCCGGGTAATGCGTCAGGCGCCTGGCAAACGGATGGGGTACGTCATTCTTCCGGTCGGCGTACCGCCGGGCGTTCCCGCGGATGTGGCGCTCGGCGACAACGAGAAGTACCGGGTGGTCTGGCAGATTCTGAACGCGCTCCGCGCCCATGACGAAGGGCTGGGTGCGGTGATCAACCAGGGCGGTCTCGGACAGGATGTCAGCGGCCGCATCGCGATCGTCGACGGCCGGTCTCCGCGTGCCGGTGCCGAACTCGCTGCGGTCACGGCGACGGTAGATGACCTGCCGAGGCGCCCCGCGCCGCCCAGGCCGGGTATAGGACGAGGAGGGTCGGGCGACTCCGAAGGCAGGGGCGGGCCGCAGGAGCCTCTGCCATTGGTGATTGACGAGTTCTCGCGCGCCGTGATGGCGAAGATCGTCGAGAAGTGCGGTACGCGCGACTACTGGGAAGACTGGGCGAAAGATGTCGCCGAGATTGCGGAACGCCACGTCACGCGCATATCCAGCCTTGTGCAGCAACCCGAAAGCGACGCCCGGTCGTTCTTCCAGGATTTCCTTCTGGAGCTCCGCGACGATCTCAACGAGTCGATCACGGAACACGACGCCATCGAGATGCTGGCGCAGCATCTGATCACGCGGCCCGTGTTCGACGCGCTGTTCGAGGGGTCTCCCTTTGTCGACAGGAACCCGGTCTCGGCCGCGATGACGGAGGTCCTGTCCGTGATCGACGAGGTGCAGATCAAGCGCGAAGCGAAGGCGCTTGAAGGCTTCTACGCCTCGGTGCGCCGGCGGGCGGCGGGGATCACCGATCCGCAGGCGCGGCAGAAGCTGATCGTGGAACTCTACGACAAGTTCTTCCGAAGCGCGTTTCCGCGCACGACGCAGATGCTCGGCATCGTCTACACGCCGGTCGAGATCGTGGACTTCATCATCCGCTCGGTGAACGAGGCCTTGCAGGAGGAGTTCGGCCAGACGATCGGCTCCGAAGGCGTCCACATCATCGACCCCTTCGTCGGAACCGGCACCTTCATCACCCGGCTGCTGCAATCGGGGCTGATCGCGCCCGAAGACCTGGAGCGCAAGTACCGCGGGGAAATCCACGCAAACGACATCGTGCTTCTCGCCTACTACATTGCCGCCATCAACATCGAGTCCGTTTTCTTCCATTCGGTCGCGAACCGCGACGACTACCTGCCCTATGCCGGCATCTGCCTGACCGATACCTTCGCCCTGCACGAAGGCGACGACGAGCTGTCCTTCTACATGAAAGACAACACGGATCGGCGCGAGCGGCAGAAAGCGACCGACATCCGGGTCATTATCGGCAACCCGCCCTATTCGGCAGGGCAGAAAAGCGAAAACGACAACGCGAAGAATGTCGCGTATGCATGGCTGGACCAGCGAATTCGGGACACCTATGCGGAACGCTCTGCCGCGGGCCTGAAGCAGAATCTCTACGACAGCTACATCCGCGCGATCCGCTGGGGCAGCGATCGGCTCGGGAAGGCCGGGGTGATGGCGTACATTACCGGCAGCGCCTGGATCGAGCGCGCATTTGCCGACGGTCTGCGGAAGTGTCTGGCCCGCGAGTTCGCTCGCGTTCACGTCTTTCACCTTCGTGGCGACATTCGCAAGAACATGCTGTCCGGCGGACGCGCGGGTGAGGGTGAAAACGTGTTCGGACAGGGAAGCATGACGGGGGTCGCGATCACGGTCTTCGTCAAGAACCCGGACGCCCCGGAACAGGGCCGCATCCTGTTCCATGACATCGGTGACGACCTGGACCGGAAGCAGAAGCTCGAGACCGTCAAGCGGCTCGGTAGCATCCGTGGAATCGAGCAAGCCCGCGGATGGCGGCGGATCACGCCCGACGAACATGGCGACTGGCTGGACCAGCGTGACCGCAGCTTCGAGGCGTATCCGAAGATCGGGGACAAGCAGGACAGGAACGGTCGCGTTCTGTTCGACAGCTACTCCCTTGGCGTGGTTACCAATCGGGACGCCTGGTGCATCAATCCGTCCCCGACCGCACTGGCCGAGAACATCGAGTCGACGATCTCGTTCTATAGCGGCGAACTGGGGCGGTTGAGAGCGGCCACCGAGACGGGGAAGCTCACGGGAGAGGCGCTTCCCGGGATTGACAGCTTCGTCAATTCAGACCCCACCAGGATCAGCTGGACTCGTTCTCTCAAGCAGGATCTCCGGAAAGGGAAAGAACTCCGACAAGGCGATGGCACGTTTGTCCCCTGCCTCTACCGCCCCTTCACCAAGCAATGGCAATTCTTCAGCCGCCGGCTGAATGAGATGGTCTATCAGATGCCCCGCATCTTCCCGAATGCCGATCTGCCCAACCGGGTCATCGCGGTCACGGGCAAGGGCGGGCGGTCCGGATTTTCGGCGCTGATGATGGATGCGTTGCCGAACCTTCACACAATCGACACCGGCCAGTGTTTTCCGTTCTGGATCTACGAAAGAAGCGAGGACGCGGAAGCGGACCTTCTCGGGGAGCGAATTGCCGGATACAGGCGGCTCGACGCCATCACCGTCTACGCGCTCGAATACTTCCGTGACGCCCATCCGTCCGAGTCCGTGAGCCGGGAGGACATCTTCCATTACATCTACGGGCTGCTGCATTCCGAGGACTATCGCCACCGTTTTGCCGCCAACCTTGTCAAGGAACTGCCGCGCATCCCCTGCGTGAAGCCGGTGAAGGACTATCGGTCCTTCCGCGATGCGGGGAAGCGCTTGGCGCACCTGCATGTCGGTTACGAGACCGTGGATCCCTGGCCGGCCACGATCGACACCGCCGGCGAACTGCTGCTGGCCGATGCCGAGGATGCCTTTCGGGTCACGAAAATGCGCCATCCGGGATCGGGCAAGAGCAAGGATCGGTCGACGGTGATCTACAATTCCCGCATCACCATCCGCGACATCCCCGAGGCGGCATGGGAATACGTCGTCAACGGCAAGCCCGCGCTCGCCTGGGTCATGGAACGCCAGTGTGTCAGGACCGACAAGGCCAGCGGGGTCGTCAGCGACGCCAACCGCTACGCGACCGAGACCGTCGGTGATCCGCGATATCCGCTTGACCTCTTGCTGCGGGTCATCACCGTCAGCCTGGAGACCATGAAGATCGTGCGCTCCCTTCCCGAACTGGCAATCGAATAAACCGGACAGGGCGGTCGCAGTGAGTGGCCCGGACAACTGCCGCCGGTCCAGATGAGGCGATACCGCCGAGCTAAAGGATATCGGCCGCGATGCTGTCGGCGACCCTTACCGCCGCCTCGTGCATGGAGTCGCGCGCCAGATGGGCGTATTTCGCCGTCGTCTCGACATGCGCGTGGCCGAGCAGCCGGCCGATCACGGGCAGGCTCTCGCCCAGCGCCAGCGCGCGCGAGGCGAAGGAATGCCGGCAGTCGTGAAGCCGGACATCCTCGAGCCTCGCCCGTTCGCGCACCAGGCACCACTGACGGTCGATGAAGCCCAGCCGCTCGCCCGGCTTCCGGCCCTGGATCACCCAGGGATTGCCCTCGGCGCGCGGGATGCCCGCGAGCACCCGAACCGCCTCGGGCGACAGCGGCACTGTGCGCGCACCGGTCTTGGTGTCTTCAAGGTTCAGCTCCATGGCTTCGAGGTCCACGTCCCGCCAGCGCAGCGTCACGATCTCGTTCTTGCGGCACCCGGTCAGCATCAGCAGCCGGATCGCCGCCGCGGCATGCGCCGAGACGGCGCCGTCGGCCTCCGCCTCGTCGAGTGCACGCCCGAGCCGGCGGAACTCGGCGGCGGTGAGAAACCGCTCGCGCGCCTGCTGGCGGTATTTCACCGTGCCCCGGCAGGGATTGCTCCCCTCGGGCGTCAATCCCCAGGATTCGGCCATGTTGAACATGCGCGACAGCAGGTCCAGCGTCCGGTTGGCCTGCACCGGCGTCGCCCGCATCGCATGGTGCAGGTCGCGCACATGCTCGCGCCGCACGCTGCCGAGCGGCAGCTTCCCGAGCGTCGGCACGATGTGCCCGTTCGCCATGCGCCGGTAGGCCTTCACGGTGTTGGGCTTGCAATGCTGCTCGGCATATTCCTCGAGATACCGCGCGGCGAGCGCCGCGACCGTCGGCCCGTCCGGGTGCTTCGCCGCCAGCGGCTCCGGCACCGGGTCCTCGCCCGCCTTGATGCGCGCGATGATCAGCGCCGCGCGGCGGCGAGCCTCCTCGGGCGTGATGACGCCGTGCCGCCCGATGGTCAGCCGCTTCGCCGCGCCGCGCGCGCGGGTCTGCACGATGTAGTGCTTCGAGCCGGAGGGATACACCCGGACGCCGAAGCCCGGCTGTCCAGAGTCCCAGAACACCGTGTCCCTGTCGACCTCGAGCGCTTCGACCGTGCGCCGCGATATCGACCGTCTCCCGAGCTTCGCCATCGCGACCTTCCTCTCGCCTCAGGCGGCGTCCGGTTCGAGGATGTCGGCGCCGATGCTGCCGCCGACCTTGGCCGCCGACGCCTTCTCGGTGTCGCGCGCCAGATGCGCGTAACGCGCGGTCGTCGCGACCTGCCCGTGGCCCATCAGCTTGCCGATCATCGAAAGGCTCTCGCCGAGCGCCAGCGCCCGGCTCGCCCAGCTGTGCCGAAGATCGTGGATGCGGACGTCCTTCAGCCCGGCCTTCGCGCGAAGGCGCTTCCAGACTGCATCCATGTTGACCAGATGGGCGTCCCCCTTCCTGCCCGCGATCACCCATGGGCTGTCGCCGTCGCGAGGAATCCGGTCGAGCACCGCCTCGACCGCGGGCGTCAGCGGAACGATGCGCGGTCCCGTCTTGGCATCGCGCAATCTCAACCCGCGCGCCGCCCGGTCCACATCGTCCCACCGGAGCCCCATGATCTCACCCTTGCGGCATCCGGTCAGCATCAGCAGGCGAAGCGCCGCTACCGCTGCCGGCCGCGCCGAGCCGGCCGCCTCCGCCTCCTTCAGCACCCGGCCCAGTTCCCGGTATTCGTCGGGCGTGAGGAAACGCTCCCGCCTGACCTCCCGGTACCGGCGCACCGCCCGGCACGGGTTCCGTCCCGGCGGGACCAGCTCCAGCGCCTCGGCCATGTTGTACATCCGCGACAGTATCCTCACCGACAGGTTCGCCGCCTGCGGCGTCCTGCGCAGTCCGTAATGGAACTTCGCAACGCGCGACCGGTCGACCTCGCCTATGGGCAGGCCGCCGAGTTCCGGCAGGATGAGCCTCTCGATCGCGTAGCGGTAGCTCGCCTGCGTCTTCTCCCGGAGGTTGACCTTCACATGGCCTTCCATGTAGCGCGCCGCCAGACCCGCCACGGTGAGTTCCGGCGCGGCCGGCGCCGGGAACGGCTCCAGCCCCCGCCGGATGCGGTCGATGACGCCGGCGGCCCGCTTGCGGGCCTCGTCGGGCGTCAGGTCGCCGTGGCGCCCGAGCGTGACGCGCTTCGGCCCGGTCGGCCCGCGCGTCTGGACGACGAAGACCTTGCGGCCGGTTGGATGGACCCGGACGCCGAACCCCTTGAGGTCCCGGTCCCAGAACACGGCGTCCTTGCCGGCGACCGCGAGGGCGTCGACGGCGCGCTTGGTGAGCTTCGGGGCAGAATCGGGCATCGTGGTCTCCGGCGGATCGGGGAAGCGTTCGTTCAAGGGGTGACGATGATGAGGACGACGAGGCCAACTCCGTGGTTTGCCGGGCTTCGCCCGACTTCGCTCTGTGCCATCGTCCCCTCCATCACCGCGTGACCGAACGCTTTCCCGCGGCGGGTTTTCGGTCCTGGAAGTGGATGCGGAATTCGTAATCAATCCGCAAGCGACCGGACCCGTATCCCGGCGCATTGGAGTGCATCCCGGGCAGGGATGCAAGACCAAAATGGCGGTACAAATAGCTGTTACACAATGATAAATCGTATCTCAGCGCACTCTGGCGCAGGTCTGGCGCAATGGCGCTACATATCATGCCGGAAGCCGTCATGGTGAATCGGGAAGTTCCGGTGCGGATACATCCCCACGAAAGTCTTGCCCTCTTCGAGGTAGTAGGGCGGGTCGCAGTAGAGGAAGTCCGCCGCGTGATGCGGTATCGACTCCTCGAAGCCCGCGCACTCCACGGTCAGCCCCGGCGCGCGAAACGCCTCGACCTTCTCCACCGTCTTCCCGTAACGATCCGGTGCCAGATACACATCGGACGGCCAGCCGAGGAAATGCGGCCCGTAGGAGGTGTTCGAGTTGAAGTAGTAGTGAGCGGCGAGGTCGTAGCGGTTCAACGCCTCCCCGCGCTTCCAGTGCGCTTCCAGCCGGGCTTTGACGGCGGCGAAGGTGGGCCGATCCGGCGTGAAGGCCCGGAGCCGCTTCGCCAGTGCGGCCGGGCGCTGCAACTGCTCTTGCCAGTAGGCGCAGAGAATGTCGAAGACATCGTAGGCCGCGACCGGCAGTTCGAGTTCGCGGGCAAGAGCGATCTCGACGGAGCCGCCGCCCATGAAAGGCGACGCGACGCGCTCCACGACATCGGGCATGAGTTCCACGACCATGCCGACGGCGAGGCTCTTGCCGCCCGCGTAGCGCAGCGGCGAGGCCAGATACCGCTTGTAGTCCAGCTTGCCGGTGCTGCGCAGCCGGTCGAGGAAACGCGCCTTGCGGAGGTGCAGGGGATGGCGGCCGTCCTCCATCCATCCCTCATTCAGCAGGCGGCGGGCGAGGGCTTCCGCGCTTAGGTCGGTCGGCGGAATGACCGTTTGCAGCGCCATGTCAGCTTCGAGCGCCGGAGGACAGGCCGTTGTCCGCAATCAAGTCGCTGTAAAGGAGGCGCTTGCCGACCATGCCAGCGGCGAGCGCCGCCATCATGTCCGCCGTGTCCATGTCGCGGAGATTGTGGCGCGTCGAGAATTCATCGACATACCGCTGAAGGTGCTTATGCGAAAACTTGTGAAAGGTTCCGGCGTAGGCCCGCTTCAACATCGACCAGAAGCTTTCCATCCCGTTCGTGTGCGCCTGCCCGCGCACATACTCGGCAACCGAGTGATTGACCGCCTCGTGATCGAATTCGGGCATTCCCTTGTAGGCGGCCGCTTCGTCCGTATAGAGGGTGGCGCCGGGCTGCACATTGTCCCGGACGAAGCGTTGCAGGTCGTCCGCCTTCGTCGCTTCCATGACGCGGGCCGCGACCTTGTTGCTGTCCCGGTCCTTCACACCGGCCACGGCGGCTTTGCCGACCGTGCCCCGGCCCGTCCCGGCAAGCTCCTTCCGCTTCCGGTTGCTCATGTTCTTCCGTTTGCCTCCAAAGTAGGTTTCGTCCGCCTCGGCAGGGCCGAAGAACCCGCCCGGCTCGCCCATCATGGCTTCCCGGATGCGGTGCGCCATGAACCATGCGCTCTTCTGCGTAATGCCAAGGTCGCGGTGCAGCTTCATCGACGACACGCCTTTGAGGCTTGTCACGCTCAAGTAGATGGCGATGACCCACTTGCGCAGCGGAATCTTCGACCGCTCCATCGCCGTGCCGGTGCGGACCGTGAACCGACGGCGGCAACCGCCGCACCAAAAGGTCAAGCCCTTCTGCGTCGTCTCGGTGTTACCGCAACGCGGGCAGAAACGGCCGGTGCGGCCCCAGCGCATATCCGCGAACCAGTCATGGGCGCTTTCCTCGGTCGGGAACATCTCCACAACCTGCAAGAGCGTGATGCCTTCGCGGTGTGCCTTACCCGGTGCTTTCGCCATAGTGGATCCTCCCTGTAAGGATGAATATAGGCGCTCCGGTTTGCGCCGTCAAGTATATAATCCCCTATCGAAGGGCCCGCCCTGAGCCTGCCGAAGGGATGGTCCGCCGGGAGAAGCCGCCGTCCCTCGATACGCGGCTGAAGCCGCTACTCGGGATGAGGGAGCGTAGCGACCGCGCCCCCTTCGGCAAGCTCAGGACAAGTTCTTCCGTCACCCCGGACTCGATCCAGGGTCCAGCCTCGGACCTCGCAGCAGCCTCGGCGGTTCGTCCTGTTCTCCACCGGCTGCGGCAGGCGCAAACGGTCGGGGATGGACCCCGGATCGAGTCCGGGGTGACGGTCTTTGCCTGTCTTCGTCCCGTTTCAACAGGAAAGATGCGCATTTCGACTTCTTCGCGTGCCTCCTACCCGTCGATCCGGGCTTCCAGCTTCTCGCGCATGTGGTCGCCGGCCCTGATCCGGGGGTATTTCGGCGGGTTGCCGGGGCCCCAGCAGCCTTCCAGGCAGTCGATCTCGGCGTCGTAGTTCGGGTGCAGGAAATAGCCGATGGTCTGGCGCCGGCTTTCCCCGCGCCGTTCCGCCGGCGGATTGACGACGCGGTGGACGGTGGACTTCCAGCGGTCGTTGGTCCAGCGCGCCATCATGTCACCCAGATTGACGACCAGCTGCCCCGGCCCCGGCCGGACATCCAGCCAGGAGCCGTCCGGCATCAGCGCCTGCAGGCCGCCCGGCGCATCGTTGAAGGCGAGGATCGTCAGGCTGCCGAAATCGGTGTGCGCGCCGCAGCGGAGCTGGCCCGGCTGCGGGTCGTCCTGGATGACGGGATAGTGGTTCGACGGACAGGTGCTGAAATGCCCGTCGATCTTGTCGTCGAAGAACGACTCCGGCAGGCCGAGCGCCACGGCGAAAATCCCCATCAGGCGCGCCGCGAGGCCTTCGAACGCGCCGTAGAACTCGGTGAAGACCTCCCGGTAGGCGGCGGGACGGGCCGGCCAGATATTCTCCGAATAGTAAAGCGCGGCCTCCGGAATATGGGCGAACCGCTCGGCGCGCGGGGCGAGGGGGCCGATGAAGAACTGCTCCCTCAGGTCGGGCGGCGTCTCCTGCCCATAGGTGCGCGCGAGGTTCCGCGTCGCGACGGCGTGGTAGCCGCGCGGCGCCACCCCGTCTTCCGGCATGAACCTGGCCTTTTCCTCCGCGGGCAGGTCGAAGAACGCCCGCGAGACCGAAAAGGCGCGGTCGATCACCTGCTGGGGAATGCCGTGGCCGGTGACGATCAGGAAGCCGACGGTCTCGCAGGCCCGGGCGACCTGCCCGGCCACCTCCCGCCGGCCGGCCGCGCCGCCGGACCACCAGGGCCCGAGGTCGATTGCCGGAATCGCGTCGATGGCCATGCTCGGAGGCTCCTTTCCCGGATGCGCCGCCTGGGCAGTCTATGCCAGACGGCCGATCCGTCACAGGCCCGACCGTGCCCGCCAAAGAAAAAGGGCCGGCGCGGCGGCCGGCCCTTTCCCTTGCCTGCCTGCCCGGAGGCGGATCAGACGGTGTCGCCCATGGGCAGGTCGCGCATGCGCTTGCCTGTCGCATGGAAGAGGGCATTGCCGATCGCCGGCGCCACCGGCGGCACGCCCGGCTCGCCCACGCCCGAGGCATGGACCGAGAAGGGATGCGGCACGATGTGGGTGTGCACCTTCTCCGGGAAGTTGTCCGAACGCACCATCCGGTAGTCGTGGTAGTTCGACTGCACGGCCGCGCCGTTCTCGAAGGTGACGCCGCTGTAGAGGGCGATGGTCATGCCCTGCACGGCCGAGCCTTCCATCTGGCTCCGGATACGCTCCGGATTGGCCGCGAAGCCGCAGTCCAGCGCCATGTGGATCTCCGGAACGGTGATCCTGCCGTCCACGATCTTCACACGGGCGCAGGCCGCCACATAGGTGACGAAGGACCGGTGCACCGCAAGGCCGAGGCCCTCGCCCGCCGGCATCTCCCGGCCCCAGCCGCCCTTCTCGGCGGCCAGCCTGAGGACGTTCTTCAGGCGCATGGTGTCGATCGGATACTCGTCATACACCTCGCCATAGTCCCAGAAGTCCTCCGGGAAGCCCTGTTTCGGCGGGTCGAGCTTCCGGTCGGAACCGATCAGCTCCAGCATCACCTCGAGGTCGTCCCGGCCGAGTTCGGCCGCGAGCTCGGAGGCGAAGGACTGCACCGCCCAGGCGCGCGGGATGTTCGAGACCGAACGGAACCAGCCGATGCGGGTGTGCGCCATCGCCGGGCCGTTCTCGACCGAGAGGTTCGGGATCTCGAAGGGGATATCGACATGCCCCATCCCGCTCTCGATGAAGAACTGGTGCCCGCTGTCCGGCGCGAAGGTGGACAGGATCGACGGCGCCACCGAGTTGTGGCGCCAGCCCGTCACCTTGCCCGCGGCGTCCAGCGCAACCTCGATCCGCTCCACCGAGGCGGTGTGGTAGAAGCTGTGCCGGATATCGTCCTCGCGCGTCCACTGCACCTTGACCGGCATGCCCAGCTTCTTGCTGAGCAGCGCGGCCTCGATCACGAAGTCGCATTTGGACTTCCGCCCGAACCCGCCGCCGAGCAGGGTGACGTTCACGCGCACGTCGGCGACATCCATCTCCAGCGCCGCCGCGACATCGCCGCGCGCGCCGAAGGGGGACTGCACCGGCGCCCAGACCTCGCACTTGCCGTCCGCAACGCTGGCGACCGCCGTCGGCGGCTCCATCATCGCATGCGCCATATGCGCCTGGCTGTATTCCTGCCCGAAGGTCTTCGCCGCGCCCGCAAAGGCCGCCGCCGCATCGCCCTCCGCGCGGAGCACCTTGCCCGGCTGCTTCGCCGTCGCCCGCATCTCCTCCAGGTAGGATTCGGAGGTGTAGCCGCCATGCGGGCTGTCGCCCCACTGGATCTCCAGCGCATCGCGGCCCTTGATCGCCGCATCGGTGTTGGAGGCCACGACGGCGACGCCGCCGAGCGGAGCGAACTTCGCCGGCATGATCGAGGCCGGCAGCGGCACCACATGCTCGACGCCCGGCACGGCCATGGCCGCGCTTGCGTCATAGCTCTTCGCCTCGGCGCCGACCACGGGCGGGCGGGCGACGGCCGCCACCTTCATGCCCGGCAGCATCACGTCGGCGCCGTAAACGGCCTTGCCGGTGGTGATGTCGTGCAGGTCGTAGATGCCGATCCTGCCCTTGCCGATATAGCGGAACTCGGACTCGTCCCTGAAGGAGAGCGCCTCGAACTCCGGCACGGGCTGCTTCATCGCCGCCTCGGCGAGCTCGCCGAAGCCGGCCCTGTTGCCGCCGCCCGCGACCTCATGCACGCCGACCTTCACCGAAGCGGCGTCCACGCCCCATTTCTCGGCTGCGGCATTGGCGAGCATATGGCGGACGGAGGCGCCCATCTGGCGCATGGACTGGATGTGGTGGCGCATGGAGCGCGACCCGTCCGTGTCCTGGTTGCCGTATTTCTCCTCGTCGCCTTCCGCCTGGACGATCTTCACCATCCCCCAGTCGGCGCCCATCTCGTCGGCGAGCACCATCGGCAGCGAGGTGCGCGAGCCGGTGCCCATCTCCGAGCGGTGGGCGACGATGGTCACCGTGCCGTCGGGGTCGATGGAGACGAAGATGTGCGGGTCGTAGCGCAAGCCGTTCGGCATGAAGTCGCCGCCGGTCTTGTAGCGCGCGAAGCCCTCGGCGGTGCTGGCGAAGGCGGCGACGGCGAAACCGGCCGCCGAGCCCTGCAGGAAGCGCCGGCGGGAGACATTGGCGAAGGCGAGCTTCGCCGCGTCGCGGACGGGCGCGCCCAGGATCGCTTGTTCCATCATGTGCAGCATGGCCTAGACTCCCGTGGATGCGAGCCGCACCGCGGAGACGATGCGCTCATAGCAGCCGCAGCGGCAGATATTGTCGGCCATGCCGTCGAGGATTTCCCGGTCGGTCGGCTTCGGGTTCTCGGCCAGCAGGCTCGCGGCCTGCATGATCTGCCCGGTCTGGCAGAAGCCGCATTGCGGCACATGCAGCTCGCGCCATGCGACCTGGACCGGATGGCTGCCGTCGGCGGAGAGGCCCTCGATGGTGGTGACCGACTTGCCGGCCACGTCGCCCACGGTCACCATACAGGACTTCTCGGCCTTGCCGTCGACATGCACCGTGCAGGCGCCGCAGAGGCCCGCCATGTCGCGCAGGGCCCACAACAGGACGGTGTCGTCCGGTCCGTCCAGGGTCCGGGCTTCACCGTTGATGGTGACGCTCGCCATTCCGTTTCCTCCTCTTCAGCAACCGCGCATCCGGGCCGGCGCCTCGAAGACGGCCCGGACCGGGCGGAGCCATGGTAGTCCCCATTTCACTTCGAGGGCCAGCCCTCAGAAGCACCTTTAGGCTGCCGCCAGCCTTGCGGCGGGGCGGGCGCGGATGAGGAGGGCCGCGACGATGACGAGCTGCACCGCGTTCACCGCCGCGGCCAGCAGGAAGGCGGCCTCGTAGCTGCCCGTGGCGTCGAACAGGCGGCCGCCGAACCAGCCGCCGGCCGCCATGCCGATGGTGCCGAACAGGAAGATCCAGGCGATGCGCCGGGTCGCGCCGGCCGGGGGAAAATACTCGCGCACGATATAGGCGTACATGCCGATGATGCCGCCATAGCCGAGGCCGAAGGCGATGCAGGCGGCGTAGAGCGACCACATTTCGCGCGCCTGCGAGATGACGGCCAGCATCGCGCACTGGATGGCCGAGCCGATCAGCAGCGTCTTCAGCCCGCCGATGCGGTCCGCCAGCGCGCCGCCGAGAATGCGCGAGAAAAGGCTGGCGAAGAGCGCCATCGAGAGCGCTGCCGCGGCCGCCTGCGGCGCGAGGCCGAGGTCCGTGCCGTAGGCCTTGAGATGCACCAGCGGAACCGACATCGGTATGCAGCAGCCGACGATCGCGGCGCACAGCACCGCCGTCGCGACCCCGCCCGGCAGGCCGAAGGCGCGCCCGTCCGGCCCCGCCTCCCGGGCCCCCGCCGTTGTCACCGGCGGCGCCGGGCGGCGCAGGACCATCGTCAACGGCACCATGATTCCGAAGCAGAGGAGACCGTATATGTGGAAGGTGTCGCGCCAGCCGACCGTCCCGTCGAGCCAGGTGATGATCGAGGGCCAGATGGCGCCGCCGACGCTCTGCCCGGCGGTGGCGATGCCGAGCGCGAGGCCCCGGTTGCGGTCGAACCAGCGCATCACATGGGCCATCAGCGGCGCGAACATGCAGGCATTGCCGAGCAGGCCGATCAGCACGCCGAAGATCAACAGCAACTGGCCCGGCGTCTCGACATAGCCGGCGAGGAAGGTGCCGGACCCTATCGAAAGCGCGCCGATCAGCGCGACATTGCCCATGCCGAGGCGTTCCGAGAGCGGACCGAAATAGAGCGCGCCCACGCCGGCGCCGAAGAAGGCCGCGGTATAGCCGAGCGAGGGCAGTTCGCGCGGCCAGCCCATGTCCTCGGCAATGGGCTTCAGCTCCACATTCAGCACGAACATCGCGCCCTGGCCGAAGAAGACCAGCAGCAGCGACGTGAAGCAGACGACCCAGGGATAACGGCCGGCGTTCGGCGGGGCGGGCATCGCGGGAAGGGCCGGCCGGGGCTCAGTCGGCGAAGCGGAACCGGAAGCTGTCGCCCGCGCTCAGCACATGGCCGCAGGACGGGTCCGGGAAATGCGCCGGCATCAGCAGCGCCGGCGTATCCGCGACCCGCTCCAGCACCCGCCTTCGCGTGACCGCCGCATGCTCCGGCCACTCGCAGAAGGACGAGTTCCAGTGCGGCTCGTACACCTGGATCGGGTGGTGCATGATGTCGCCGACGAACAGCGCCTCCTCGCCGCCGGACTCGAGCGCCATGGTGACGTGGCCGGGCGTGTGGCCGGGCGCGGCCTCGACCGTCATCGCCTCGTCGATCCGGTAGCCGTCCTCGACCATGACCGCCTGCCCCGCCTCCACCACGGGCAGCACGCTGTCGGCAAACGCGCCGTCCATCGGCTCCTCGTCCGGATAGAGCTCCAGCCGCTGCGTGCGGTACTGGTAGTCGATCTTGCCGATCAGGTATTTCGCATTCGGGAAGGTCGGCACCCAGCGCCCGTCCTCCAGCCTGGTGTTCCAGCCCACATGGTCGGTGTGCAGATGGGTGCAGAGGACGAAATCCACCTCCTCCGGGGCCACGCCGGCCGCCTTCAGCCGGTCGAGCCAGGGCGTGTCGAGATTGTCCCACATCTTGCGCGAGCGGGTCTTGCGGTTGCCGACGCATGTATCGACCAGGATCGTGTGGCGCGGCGTGCGCAGGAGCCAGCTGTGCAGGCTCATCATCAGCCTGCCGCTGCGCTCATGGAAGGCGCGCGGCACCATCCAGTCCCGGTGCTTCTCCAGATGGTCCGGCGTCCAGTCCGGATAGAGCTGGCCCGGCAGGAAGGAAGGACCCGCGTTTTCCTCGACCCGGTGAATGGCGACCTCGCCGATCGCGCGTGTGCCCATGAACGCCCCCAGATTTTCCGGCGACCTTACGCGCATGGTAGAGAGGGCGCCAGCGACGGGCGGGAGGAGGAACGGACATGCGCCACGATCTGGTAATCCGGGGCGGAACCGTCATGGACGGCACGGGTTCGCCGGGCTGCAGGGCCGATGTCGCCGTGGACAGCGGACGCATAACGGAGGTCGGCGCGCTCGGCGACGCAACCGGCGAACGGGAGATCGACGCGCGCGGCCTCGTCGTCGCGCCGGGCTTCATCGACGTGCACACGCATGACGACCGCGCGCTCCTCGACGGCGACATGGCCGCCAAGGCGAGCCAGGGCGTGACCACCGTGGTCGCCGGCAATTGCGGCATTTCGCTGGCCCCCTTCAGGCCGGACGGCCGCCCGCCGCCGCCGATGGACCTGCTGGGCGGCGAGAGCGACTACCGCTTCCCCACATTCTCCTCCTATCTGGAGGCGCTGGACGCCCGGCCGCCGGTGGTCAACGGGCTCTTCCTGGTCGGCCACCAGACCCTGCGCGTCCAGCATGTGGAGGACCTCGGCCGGCCCGCGAACGACGCCGAGACCGCGGCCATGCGCGCCGGCGTCGAGCAGGCCATGCAGGCGGGCGCCGTCGGGTTCTCCACGGGGCTCTTCTACCCGCCTTCGAGAGCCGCGCCGACCGACGAGGTGGTGGCGCTGACCGAGGCGGCGGCGCCCTATGGCGGCCTCTACGCTACCCACATGCGCGACGAAGGCGCCTTCCTAGAAGAGTCGGTCGAGGAATCGCTGGAGATCGGCCGGCGCGCGGGCGTCGCCGTCGTGCTCTCGCACCACAAGGCGTCCGGCGCCGCCCATCACGGCAAGACCGCCCGCTCCCTGCCGATGGTCGAGGCCGCCGCGGCGGCGCAGCAGGTGTCGCTCGACGTCTATCCCTACGCCATGAGCTCGACCGTGCTGCTGCCCGACCGCCTGGCGGATTCCAGCCGCGTGCTGATTACCTGGTCGGAGCCCTACCCCGAGGCGGCGGGCCGCGACCTCTCCGACATCGCCGCCGAGCACGGCGTCACGGACGAGGAGATGGCGCTCCGGCTGTTGCCGGCCGGGGCGATCTATTTCGCCATGTCGGAGGACGATGTGCAGCGCGTGCTTCGCTTCCCGCGCGCCATGATCGGCTCGGACGGCATTCCCCACGACCCGCGCCCGCATCCCCGCCTTTGGGGCACCTTCCCGCGCGTGCTGGGCCACTACAGCCGCGAGCTCGGCCTGATGCCGCTGGAAGAGGCCGTGCGCCGCATGACGGGCCTGCCGGCGGACCGGTTCGGGCTTGACGGGCGCGGCGTCGTGGAGCCGGGCGCGGTGGCGGACCTCTGCCTGTTCGACCCCGAGACCGTGATCGACCGGGCGACCTTCGAGAACCCGATGACTCCGGCGGACGGTATCCGCATGGTATTGGTAGCCGGAGAAGCGGTCTGGGCGGACGGTGGTCCCACCGGCGCCCGTCCGGGCAGGGCGCTCCGCCGCGAGCGCCCGATCGCCGCGCGCTAGGCCGGGAACTCCCGCTGGGGCGCGGCGCCGGAGAAGAGGAGGCAGGCTTATGCGGCAGCTTGAATTCGGCTGGTATCTGCCGACGAACGGCGACACGACAGCCTTCCACGACCCGGAGTCCGAGATCGCGCCGTCGCCGGAAATGATGGAGCGGATCGTTCTGGCCGCGGAGGACGCGGGGTTCGAATACATCCTGATCCCGGTCGTCAACATCTGCTGGGAAGCCTATGTCATCGCCGCCTTCCTCGCCGGCAAGACGAAGACGATCAAACCGCTGATCGCGGCCAAGCCCGGCTATGTCAATCCGGTTCTCCAGGCCAAGATGCTGGCGACCTTCGACCGGATGACCGGCGGGCGCCTCGCGATAAACCTGATAGCGGGGCAGGCGGAAGCGGACTTCGAGGCCGACGGCATCCGCTACAGCAAGGAAGAACGCTACGCCCTGATGGGCGAAGAAGTCGCCATCATGAAGCGGCTCTGGGCGGCGGCGGGGCCCATCGACTTCGATGGCCGCTTCCACACCCTGAAGAAATGCTCGATCGTTCCGGAGATTTACCAGAAACCCCATCCCCCCTTCTATCTCGGCGGCGGGTCGCCCGAGGCCGCCGATATGTCCGCCCGGCACTCGGACGTTCACCTGTTCTGGGGCGACACGCCGGAGCGGATCGCCGAAAACATCGTCGATATCCGCCGGCGCGCCGCGCAATTCGGGCGCGGGGACGAGATCGGCTTCGGCATGCGCCTGCAGATCATGTGCCGCGAATCGGAAGACGAGGCCTGGGCAGCGGCCCGCAGGCTGGTCTCGCACGGCACCGACGCCAACCGCCGGGAAATCATCGACAACACGTTCAACTCGGCGGCGAACCGGCGCGTGCAGGAACTGGCGCGCGAACATGGCGAAATGATCGGGCCGAACCTCTGGACCGGCATCACCAGGGTCCGGGCCGGGGCCGGCATCGCCGTCGTCGGCAATCCCCGACAGTGCGCCGACCAGCTCCAGGCCTTCATCGACGCGGGGTGCCATTCCTTCTGCCTGTCCGGCTTTCCGCACGCCGCCGCCGCGACCGGCTTTGCGGAACTGGTCCGGCCCCTCCTCGCAGAGAAGAACAGGGGCCGGATGCCGGAAGACCGGATCGCCCGCCTGCGCGCCTGAGCCGTTGTGAAAGAACCGTATTTCGGCCCGAGCCCGAAATCGTCACCCCGACCCCGAGCAGGGAAGCCGGGGTCCATCCATGACTCACAACGCCGCCGCAGCCGGTGGAGAGAAAACGCACCCTCTTCCCGTCATGCCCGGACTTGTTCCACGGCTGTCCGGTTCAGCCATTGAGCGAAGCCGAGCAGGGGTTCGGAGGCGGCGGCGTCCCCGGTCGGCCTCCTGTCCGTCATGCCCGAACGCCCCCCCTTTCGTCATACCCGGACTTGTTCCGGGTATCTCTCTCAAGCGGCTCCGCCGGGCGGCCGTATGGATACCCGGAACAAGTCCGGGCATGACGAGAACAGGGCTAGGCCGCCGGGCGTCGATCCGAGTCCCGATCCCGCCGAACCCCTCGAAACCCGGTCGAATCCAAACCATGCGCCCTGTCCACAAAATCTAAACCGGACAGCAATGGACTTGATCCGGGCATCCATGCGGCCGCTCCGGGAGAAGCGGTGGAGGGAGATGCCCGGAACAAGTCCGGGCATGACGACTTGGGGACCGGGCTGCCGGACGCCGGGCCGGCGCCGCCCGCCGCGTCAGGCGGGCGGGTCGCAGGAGACGGTGCCCATCTCCGCCGGAATGGACAGCTCCAGGATTTCGAGGTCGTCCGAGGTCGCCGTCTCGTTGTGCTTCAGCCCGCCCGGGATGAAGAGCGATTCGCCGGCCTGGATGCGCAGCGTCTCGCCGGTTTCGAATTCGAGGTCCACCCAGCCCTTGAGCGCATAGACGAACTGGCCCTCGCACTCATGGTAGTGCCAGCCGGTCGGCTCGGTCATGCCGCGGACCGCGGTCATGGTCTGGGCGCGCATGCTGCCGAGGCTCGCCTCGGTGACGCCGAGGTCGCGGTATTTGAAGAAGTCCCGCCGCCCGGGAACCAGCGGCGCCGACTCGGCGGTGGCGTGGGCCAGCTTGCGGACCTGAACAGTAGTATCCGGCATCGGATCGGTCTCCTCCATTGGGTTTCGCCAGAGACATTAGCGGATTGCAGGCGGCGCGGCAGCAGGTAACCTTCCCCCGTGAAATACGGCCTCGATACGTTCCGGGGGGACCTGTTCGGCGGCATCACCTCGACCGTGGTGGCGCTGCCCGTGGCGCTCGGCTTCGGCATCGCGTCCGGCATGGGCGCCGCCGCCGGCCTGCACGGGGCCATCGCCGTCGGCTTCTTCGCCTCCGTGTTCGGCGGCACCCGGTCCCAGATATCCGGGCCCACCGCGCCGATGACGGTCGTCATGGCGGTCGTCATCACCAGCCACACGACCAGCCTTGCCGAGGCGCTCACCGTCGTCGTCATGGCGGGCCTGCTGCAGATCCTGCTCGGGCTCTCGCGGATCGGCCGTTTCGTCGCCTACACGCCCTATGTGGTGGTATCGGGCTTCATGTCGGGCATCGGCATCATCATCGTGCTGATCCAACTGCTGCCGGCGCTAGGCGCGCCTATCGCCCCGGGCGGCCCGATGGGCGCGGTCTCGGCGCTCCCGGACGCGGTCCGCAATATCGATGCGGGCGCCTTCGCCATCGCCGCCGTCACGCTGGCGGTCGCCTTCCTCTGGCCGCGCCGGCTGGCGCGCTTCCTGCCCGGGCTCCTCGCGGCGATGGTCGCGGGCACGCTGCTGGGCTTGCTCTGGCTGGACGGCACACCTGTCATCGGCCCGATTCCGACCGGCCTGCCGGAGCTGCAATTGCCGCTTATGTCCGCGGACTTCCTGCTCGGCGCGGTGGAGCCGGCGCTGATTCTTGCCCTGCTCGGCTCCGTGGACAGCCTGCTCACCTCCATCATCGCCGACTCGATGACCGGCTCGCGCCACAACCCGGACCGGGAACTGATCGGCCAGGGCATCGGCAATGCCGTGGCCGGGCTCTTCGGGGCGCTCCCCGGCGCCGGGGCCACAATGGGGACGGTGACCAATATCCGCTCCGGCGGCTCGACGCCGGTATCCGGCGCATTGCGCGCGGTTTTCCTGCTGGCGCTGCTGCTCGGCCTCGGCCGGTTCGCCGAGCCGATTCCGCTGGCCGCCCTTGCCGGCGTGCTGATGAAGGTCGGCTGGGACATTGTGGACTGGCGCCTCCTCGCCCGCATACACGCGCTCAGGCGCGAGCACCTGATCGTCATGCTGTCGGTGCTGGCGCTCACGGTCTTCGTCGATCTCATCACGGCGGTGGCCATCGGACTCATCGCAGGCGGCATGGTCCATGCGCGGCAATTGGAGCGCCTCGAACTCGACAGCGTGATCTCAACGCCGCTGCTCGACCGGACGCTTCTCGGCCCGCATGGAGAGGAAGAGGAGAGCGCCTTTACCGCCCGGGCAGGCCTGGTGGCGCTCCGGGGCAGCCTCACCGTCGCCTCGTCCCACAAGCTTGCCGACGCCATCGGGCCGGAAATCCGCGACCATGAGATCGTCATCTTCGATTTCTCCGGCGCCGCCTATATCGACGACAGCGCCGCCATGGTCATCGAACAGCTGGTGGACCTCGCCGAAGCGGCGGGAACCTCCTGCATCGTGGCAGGCCTCCACGGCGCCGCCGCGCGGACCCTGAACTCGCTCCACTGCCTGCACAGCGTGCCCGAACACCGCATCGTCGAGACCCGCGAAGACGCCCGCCGCCTCGCCGAGCGCATGCTCCGGGAGAAGGACGGAGGCGCCGCATAGGCGGGCTACCGCATGCACACATCTCTTGCCGTCTTGTATCCGGTGCGCCTGCCAGCCTTGTTGCGAGTGCCTCCGCAAAGGCGGGGGTCGCCCCCCGGCCCCCCTTTCGTCACCCCGGCCCCCGAGCCGGGGTCCACCCATGGCTCTCGATGCCGCCGCAGCCGGTGGAGAGCAGGACAAGCCGCCGAGGCCGCCGCGAGAAGCGAGGCTGGACCCCGGCTCGGGGGCCGGGGTGACGGAGGAGGCTCATGCAACGCAATGCTATCGGACGCAGATGTGTGAAGCCGTAGCCTATCCAGACGAGCGGATGGCGGTGCGCAGACCATGACAGCGCCGGGAAATCCGGGCTAAGTAGGAACGGCGATGACGGGACGGAACGCAGGGTGACGGGCGGCGAACGGGTGGAGGATCGGGCGCTGCTCAGCGGCAGGGGGCGGTTTATCGACGACCTGCCCCAGCCGCCGCGCACGCTCCATGCCGCGATCCTGCGCTCGCCCCACGCCCATGCCCGCTTGGGCCCCATAACCGCGCCGGAGGGCGTGCGCCTGTTCACGGGACCGGACATCGCCGCCGGCCTCAGGCCCTTCATCGCAGCGCTTCGCACGCCCATGCGCCACTTCCCGGTCGCGACCGGGAAGGTGCGCTATGTCGGCGAGCCGGTCGCAGTCGTGCTGGCGGAGGATCGCTACCGGGCCGAAGACGCGCTGGAGCTGGTGGAGGTCGAATACGAACCCCTGCCGGCCGTTGTCTCGCCCTGGGCGGCCATTGCGGAAGGCGCGCCGCTGCTGCACGAGGCCGCCGGCACCAATCTCGCGAACCGGCGGCGGTTTTCCTACGGCGACCCGGAAGGCGCCTTCGCCGCCGCCGACCGCCGCTTCGCCATCGAGGTCAGCTATCCGCGCAGCGCGGTGACGCCCATCGAGTGTTTCGGCCTGATCGCCACCTGGGACCCCGACGCCGGCGCCTTCGAGGTGACGGCGCCCTTCCAGGGGCCGTTCGCGCTGCATCCGGTGATGGCGGCGGCGCTCGGCGTGCCGGCCAACCGGCTGCGCCTGCGCACCCCGCCCGATTCCGGCGGCAGCTTCGGCATCAAGCAGGGCCTCGCACCCTATATCGTGCTGATGGCGGCCGTCGCCCGGCTTGCCGGCCGGCCGGTGAAATGGATCGAGGACCGGCTGGAGCACCTGACCGCCGCCGGCTCCGCCACCAACCGCGAAACGCGCCTGGAGGCCGCCGTCATGGCCGACGGCCGGGTGACGGCGCTCCGCTACACGCAGCTGGAGGACTGCGGGGCCTATATCAAGGCGCCCGAGCCGGCGACGCTCTACCGGATGCACGGCGCGATGACCGGGGCCTACGACATCCCCAACCTCGAAGTCGAGAACAGCATCGCCGTCACCAACAAGACGCCGAGCGGCCTCAATCGCGGCTTCGGCGGCCCGCAGGTCTATTTCGCGCTGGAGCGGCTGATGCACCGCATCGCGGACCGCCTCGGCCTCGACCGGCTGGAGGTGCTGCAACGCAACCTCGTGCGCGAGACGCCCCACCGCACGGCTTCGGGCGCGCTCTACGATTCCGGCGATTTCGACGCGGTCGTGGACCTCGCCCGCCCGGCCATCGACGAACTCCGGGCGCGGCGCAGAGCGGCCCGCGCCGAGGGGCGGCTATACGGCGTCGGGCTGGCGGCCGCGGTGGAGCCGACCGTCTCCAATATGGGCTACATCACCACGGTGCTGGAGCATGACGACCGCCTCGCAGGCGGGCTCAAGAACGGCGCGCTCGCCGCCGCCACCGTCGCCATCGATCCGCATGGCGGCGTCACCGTCACCGCCGATTCCATCCCCCAGGGCCAGGGCCACCGTACCGTGCTGGCGGAGGTTGTGGCCGGCGCGTTCGGCCTTGCGCCCGCCGACATCCGGGTCGTGGCGGAGTTCGACAGCGCCCGGGACGCCTGGTCGATCGCCGCCGGCAACTATTCCTGCCGTTTCGCGCCCGCCGTCGCCGGCACGGCGTGGCGGGCGGCCTCGACCCTGCGCCAGCGGCTCGCCCGGCTCGCCGCCGCCAGGCTCGACCTGCCGCCGGAGGACATCCGCTTCGAGGGCGGCACGGTCGGGGCCGGACCCGGCAGGGAGGTGCCGTTCGCGCGCCTTGCCGGCCTCGCCCACTGGTCGCCCGGCACCCTGCCGCAGGGGGTGGAGCCGGCGCTCAGGGCAACCGAGTTCTGGACCCCGCCGGAGCTGGGGCCGCCCGACGCGGAGGACCGTATCAACGGCTCCGCCGCCTACGGCTTCATCTTCGACGCCTGCGGCGTGGAGGTGGACCGCGATACCGGGCGGGTCCGCATAGACCGCTACGTGACCGCGCACGATGCCGGGCGCCTGCTCCACCGCCCGATGGCGGACGGGCAGGTGCGCGGCAGCCTCTCCAATGCCGTCGGCGCGGCGCTCTTCGAAGCCTTCGTCTATGACGAGGCGGGCCAGCCGCTCGCCGGCACCTTCGCCGACTACCCGCCGCCGACCGCCTGCGAAATGCCGGACCCGGAGATCCTGCATCTCGAAAGCCCCTCGCCCTTCACCCCCCTCGGCGCCAAGGGCATCGGCGAAGGCAACACCATGAGCGCGCCGGCCTGCATCGCCAATGCGGTGGCGGACGCGCTTGGCGTCGAAGACCTGGAACTGCCGCTGACGCCGGCGCGGGTCGCGGCGCTCATCCCGTGAAGCCCGCGCCCTTCGACTATCTGCGCCCCGCAAGCCTCGGCGAGGCGCTGGAGGCGCTGGCCTCGGACGGCGCGATGGCGCTTGCAGGCGGCCAGTCGCTGGTCGCCATGCTGAACATGCGCCTCGCGCGGCCGGACCTGCTGGTGGACATCGCGCACCTTCCCGAGCTTCGCGGGCGCGGGCTCCGGGTGGGCGCGGCCGTCCGCCAGGCGGAGCTCGCCGGCCTGCACCCGCTGATCGACCGCGCCCTGCCGCATGTCGGCCACTACCAGACGCGCTCGCGCGGCACTTTCTGCGGCTCGGTCGCGCACGCCGACCCGGCGGCGGAACTGCCGCTCTGCCTGGTGGCGCTCGGCGGGCGGGTTCATCTCGCCTCGGCGGGCGGCGAGCGCACGGTCGAGGCGGCGGCTTTCTTCGAGGGGCCGCTGATGACCGCGCGCGAGGAGGACGAACTGATCGTGGCGGTGGAGGTGCCTCCGCCCGACCCGCGCGCCGGCTACGCCTTCCGCGAGGTGGCGCTCCGGCACGGCGATTTCGCGCTTGCGGCCTTCGCAGCCGTGGCCGACAGCGACGGCGTCCGGCTCGCGGTCGGCGGCGTCGCGGACACGCCGGTCGTGCTGGACGGCCTCGCCATCGACGCGGACATGATCGACGCCCGCGACGACTTCCACGCCAATGCCGCCTACCGCCGCCGGCTGGTGGCCCGCGTCGGCCGGGCGACGGCGGAGGAGGCGCTCGCATGCCGCGCATGACCGTGAACGGCGAGGCGGTGGAGGCGGCGGCGGAGCCGCGCCTGCTGCTCTCCGACTTCCTGCGCCACACGCTCGGTCTGACGGGCACGCATGTCGGCTGCGAGCACGGCGTCTGCGGGGCCTGCACCGTGCTGATCGACGGCCGGCCGGCGCGCTCCTGCCTCGCGTTCGCCGTCCAGTGCGAGGGCGCGGAGGTCGTGACCGTGGAGGGGCTGGAGGAAGGGGTGCTGCACGCCGCCTTCCGCCGCCATTTCGCCCTGCAATGCGGCTTCTGCACGGCCGGTATCCTGATGAGCCTGAGCGCCTTCCTCCGCGAGAGGCCCAATCCGACGGAGCGCGAGGTGCGGGAAGTGCTGAGCGGCCATTTGTGCCGCTGCACCGGCTACACCCCCATCGTCGCCGCCGCACTGGACGCCGCCGATGCTTGATGTCGGCACGGCCCTCCTGCAAGCCGCCGAACGCGCCCCGGACCGGCTCGCCGTCGTGGCGGGCGAGGAGCGCCTGACCTATGCCGCGTGGCTCGACCGGGCGCTCCGGCTCGCGGGCGGGCTGGAAGGCGAGCGGATCGCGACCGTGCTCCGGAACACGCTCGACGCGGCGACCCTCCACTGGGCCTGCCAGCTTTCGGGCAAGCTCATCGTGCCGCTCAACTGGCGGCTCAAGGCCGGGGAGATCGACTACTGCCTCGCCGACGCCGAGGCCGACACGGTGGTCTTCGGCCCGGAAGCCGCCGCGGCCGTCGCCGCCTCGCCCCGCGCGCAGGCCATCCGCCGCATCGGGGCGGGCCCGGCGCTGGAGGCCCTGCTACAGGGCCCGCCTGCCGTCCCGGCCGCCTCGGCGGAGGACTGGTCGGTCATGCTCTACACCTCCGGCACGACCGGCCGGCCGAAGGGCGTGCCGCGCCGCCACCGCGCGGAGCGGGCCGCCGCCATCGCCCATATCGCGCAGAACCGCTATGCGCCGGGCGAGGTCGCGCTCGGCGTCATGCCGCTCTACCACACCATGGGCGTGCGCTCGCTGCTGGCGTCAGCGCTGGTGGACGGCGTGTTCGTCTGCCAGCCGCGCTTCGATCCCGGCATCGCGCTCGACCTGATCGAGGCCGAGGGCGTGACCGCGCTCTACCTCGCGCCGACGCTTTATCACGACCTTCTGGCGCATCCGGCTTTCTCGCGCGGGCGGGTGCGCTCGGTCCGCAAGCTCGGCTTTGCCGGCGCGTCGATGACCGACGGCCTCCTGCAACGGCTGAACGCCGCCTTCCGGCCGGAGCTGTTCGTCAACCATTACGGCTCCTCGGAGATCTACACCTTCACCGTCTGCCCGGACGCGCCGGCCAAGCCGGGCTCCGCCGGCAAAGCGGGCCTCAACCAGCGCATCCGCGTGCTGAGCCTCGACGGGACGCGCGATGCCGTGCCGGGAGAGGAGGGGGAGATCGCCGCAACGCTCGCCAGCGACGAGGCCTTCGAAGGCTACTGGCGCCGCCCGGACGCCGACGCCCGCGCGCTGCGGGACGGCTGGTACTACACAGGCGACACCGGCTGGCTGGACGAGGACGGCGACCTGTTCGTCACCGGCCGCGTGGACGACATGATCGTCACCGGCGGCGAGAATGTCTCGCCGGTGGAGATCGAAAGCGTGCTCTCCCTGCACCCGGCCGTGGCGGAAGTCGCCGTCGTCGGCCTTCCGGACGAGCGCTGGGGCCAAGTCGTCGCCGCCTTCGTCGTGGCCTCCGGCGAGGCGACGGCCGAGGCGCTCGACGCGCACTGCCGCGCCAGCGCGCTCGCAGACTTCAAGCGCCCGCGCCGCTATCTGTTCATCGACGAAATCCCGAAATCGCCCGTCGGCAAGATCCTCCGCCGCCTGCTCGCAGCGCCGGATGGCGGTGGAGACGGATAGCCGCCCCGCGCCCGCTTGCCGGGCGGGACCTTGCCGGCGCATACTGGCCCGGAAGGGAATCGCCGATGCCGACAGAGTTCGCCGTGTGGATCACGCCCGCCATCCTCATCGCCGTGACGGCTCTGCTGCTGCGCGCCATGTCCCGGCTCGAGGACCGCCTCGGCGCGCGCATCGACGGGCTCGACAAATCCCTCAACGCACGTATCGACGAGACCAACAAGAGCCTCGGCGCGCGCATCGACGGGCTCGACAAATCCCTCAACGCACGCATCGACGAGACCAACAAGAGCCTCGGCGCGCGCATCGACGAGATCAACAGGCGCATCGACGACCTGGACAGGAGCCTCGGCGCGCGCATCGACGGGCTCGACCAGAGGCTGCGGGCGGTCGAACACGGGCAGGCGAGGCTGGAGGGGCTTCTCGACGGCCTGCGCGAGGCGATCGCCGGCCGGCGCCCGGCCGCCTGACCGCAGCACCGCTGCCTGCCGGTTACGCCCGGGGCGGCGGAGCGCTTCCCTCCGGGAGAGAAGGGTGAAAGCATAATGTTCACCAGAGCCGCCAAGGCCGGGGCTGTGCTGCTCATGGCCGCCTATCTCTCGCTCGTCGCCTTCGGCAATGTGACGGACTACGGCGCGAATCTGGGCTTCGTCACCCATGTGATGACGATGGACACCACCTTCCGCAGCGAGGCGTCGATGTGGCGGGCGGTCCACGCGCCGGCGCTCCATCACGCCGCCTATGTGGCGATCATCGCGTTGCAGGCGGCGGCCGCGCTGCTCTGCTGGATCGGCGGCGTGCGCCTGCTGTCGCGGCTGCGGGAGCCGCACCTGTTCCACGCCGCCAAGGCCCCGGCGCTGGCGGGGCTCGGCCTCGGGGCCTTCATCTGGTTCGGCCTCTTCCTCGTGGTCGCGAACGAGTGGTTCCTGATGTGGCAGTCCTCCGAGTGGAACGCCAAGCCCACCGCCTTCAACCTCGCGCTGCTGACCTTCCTGGTCCTGGTCTTCGTCGCCTTGCGGGACAACGACGCGGACGCCTGAACCCCGGTTTTCCGGCGCGGTTCCCAGAGAAATATCGGAACAATTTCATATTCTACCCACCCCGGGGCTTGACATCGGAAAAAGGTGTGGTAGGGTGGCGGTAGAGAGAAGGCGGCTCCCGGGGCCGCCTTTCGCTTTCTGCGCAGGAGAGCGGCCGGGGCCGGGAACCCCGGCGGGAACGCATGGAAGACGTGCACCTTCCGCCTCGCGCGCGCGGGCGCGCCGCCGCGAAACATGCGCAGGCGGGCGCGCGCGCAAAACAGGCCCCCGCCGCCCCGGGGTCGCCGGGTAAAACGGCGGTGGCAAAGGGACGGGAACGAAACCGACGGAGGACCGATATGCAGGAACGGAACGGCAGGGATTCACGGAAGACATGGGGAACATGACATTTCATGACATATCCGCAGGAAGCGGCCGGGAGCAACGCACCCTGCGCCTCGCGCGCGCCGCCGCGAAACGCGCGCGGGCGGGCGCGCGCGCATTATGCGCGAAGCAGGGTCCCACGGCGCGAAGGAGCCGGCGGCGGGTCGAGAGACGACCCGCCCCGGCCCCCGGATCGCGGTCCGGGACAGGCCCGCCCTGAGCCAGGCGAAGGAGGCGGAATTCGTGGAAGGACGGCCTTCATGCCCAAACGGGCAGCTACTTATGCGTCTTGCGCATACAAAACATGAGGAGATTACAAAGATAGGTTGACGGGGGAGACCGACGACATTTCTTCCGTCATACCTCAACGCCCCCTCCGTCATACTCGGACTTGTTCCGGGTATCTCTCTCCACCGCTGCCGCCGGACGGCCGCATGGATACCCGGAACAAGTCCGGGTATGACGATATGGGGGCGGGTTGGACGCCGGAGAGAAGGTGCGAAGCCTCCCAAACCTGTTGTCAACCTATCCATATAAGCCCCAAACATGACACATCATGACGCGCCGGGCAGTCTCCCCGCTGCCGTTCGCCCGGGCCGGCTGCTTGTTGCCTGCGGAGACCGTTGCTATACCGCGCCGCCATGACCGAGCACATCCGCAATTTCGCCATCATCGCCCATATCGACCACGGCAAATCGACCCTGGCGGACCGGCTGATCCAGATTTGCGGCGGGCTGACCGAGCGCGAGATGCGCGACCAGGTGCTCGACAATATGGACCTGGAGCGCGAGCGCGGCATCACGATCAAGGCGCAGACCGTGCGCCTCGACTACGAGGCGGCGGACGGCCGGGCCTTCTCGCTCAACCTGATCGACACGCCGGGCCATGTCGATTTCGCCTATGAGGTGAACCGCTCGCTCGCCGCCTGCGAGGGCTCGCTGCTGGTGGTGGACGCGACCCAGGGGGTCGAGGCGCAGACGCTCGCCAATGTCTATCAGGCGGTGGACAACGACCATGAGATCGTCGTCGCGCTCAACAAGGTCGATCTGCCGGCTGCCGACCCGGAGCGCGTCCGCAGCCAGATCGAGGACGTGGTCGGCATCGACGCGAGCGACGCCGTGCTGTGCTCGGCCAAGACGGGCGAGGGCATTCCCGATCTGCTGGAGGCGCTCGCGGGCCGCCTGCCGCCGCCGGCCGCAGAGGTCGCCGGCGACGGGCATCTGCGCGCCATGGTGGTGGACAGTTGGTACGACCGCTATCTCGGCGTGATCGCGCTGGTCCGCGTCCGCGAGGGCGAACTCAGGCGCGGCGTGAAGATGCGGCTGATGGCGACCGGCGCGGCCTACGATATCGACGAGGTGGGCGTCTTCACGCCGAAGCGGCAAAAGGCGGACCGGCTGGGGCCCGGCGAGATCGGCTATGTGAGCGCGGCGATCAAGACGGTGGCGGACTGCCAGGTGGGCGACACGGTCACCGACGACCGCAGGCCCGCGCCCGAGCCGCTGCCGGGCTTCCAGCCGAGCCTGCCGGTGGTGTTCTGCGGGCTCTTCCCGACCGATTCGGCGGACTTCGAATTCCTGCGGGAGAGCCTCGCCAAGCTGCGCCTGAACGACGCCGGCTTCGAATACGAGCCGGAGAACTCGCCGGCGCTCGGCTTCGGCTTCCGCTGCGGCTTTCTCGGCCTGCTGCATCTGGAGATCGTGCAGGAGCGGCTCGACCGCGAATTCGGCCTCGACCTGATCGCGACCGCGCCGAGCGTCGTCTATCGGGTCCACCGCACGGACGGCGGCACGGACCTGCTGCACAACCCGGCCGACATGCCGGACCCGGCGCAGATTTCGCATATCGAGGAGCCCTGGATCGCCGCGACGATCTTCACGCCGGACGAGTATCTGGGCGGCATCCTCAAGCTCTGCGAGGAGCGGCGCGGCATCCAGCGCGAGCTCACCTATGTCGGCAACCGCGCCATGGTCGTCTATGAGCTGCCGCTGAACGAGGTGGTGTTCGACTTCTACGACCGGCTGAAGTCGCTGAGCCGCGGCTATGCGAGTTTCGACTACCGGATCGAGGACTACCGCGAGGGCGACCTGGTGAAGCTCTCGCTGCTGGTGAACCACGAGCCGGTCGATGCGCTGGCCTGCATCACCCACCGGATGCGCGCGGAAGGCCGGGGCCGCCAGCTTTGCGAACGGCTGAAGGAGCTGATCCCGCGCCAGCTTTTCAAGATCCCGATCCAGGCTGCAGTCGGGGGCCGGATCGTCGCGCGCGAGACCATCTCGGCCATGCGCAAGGACGTGACCGCCAAATGCTATGGCGGCGACGTGACGCGCAAGCGCAAGCTGCTGGACCGCCAGAAGGAGGGCAAGAAGCGGATGCGCACCTTCGGCAAGGTGGACATCCCGCAAAGCGCCTTCATCGCCGCGCTCCGGATGAACGAGACCTGAGCGCTACAGGATCGCCAGCACGTTCTCCGGCGGGCGGCCGAGCGCGGCTTTCCCCTTGGCCAGCACCACCGGGCGTTCGATCAGCACCGGATGCGCGCTCATCGCCTCCACGAGCGCGCGGCGCCCGAGCGCCGGATCGTCGAGGCCGGCTTCCCGGTATGCGGCCTCCTTGCGGCGCATGAGGTCGCGCGGCTCCATGCCGAGCTTGTCCAGCACCGCTTCGAGTTCGCCGGCGGCCGGCGGCGTCTTGAGATATTCGACGATCTCCGGTTCGACGCCGTGCTCGCGCAACAGGGTCAATGTCTGCCGCGACTTGCTGCAGCGCGGATTGTGCCAGATCGTGACGGTCAAGGCGGAACCCTCCCTACCTCGGTGGCGAGGCGTAGTCATGCAGTGCGAAAGCGAGCGTGGCAAGGCCGACGGCGGCCAGCACGGCGAGCGCCGCGCGCCGGTACCAAGCCTTGCCGCGCCCGGCGAAGAGGCGGATGCCGGCCCAAGTCGAGCCGATATAGGCCGGCAGGATTACGGCGGCGACGGCCAGCGCTTCGAGCGTGAACAGGCCGTGGAACCAGTAGGGAACCGCCGCGCAGAGGCCGAGCGCGGAGACCGCGCCGATGACATTGCCGCGCTGCGTTTCCGGCTGGCCGTGCCGGGCGAGCGCGGCGGCGACGGCCGGCGGCCCGCCGACGCCCGTGGCACCCTGCACCAGACCGGCCGCCGCGCCGAGCGCGGCCATGACGCCGGCGCCGGCGCGGGCGGGGAAGCGCCAGCCCCAGGCCATCATCGCCGTCATCGCCAGCACGGCGAGCGATATGGCGATCTTCATGGCGGCGGGCGGGACCGCGACCAGCACCCAGCTTCCCGCCGGCGCGGCCGCAAAGGCGGCAGCGGCGAAGGGCAGCACGAAGGCGCGCTCGCCGTGGCGGATCGCCGCCGGCAGCAATTGCAGGATGACGGGCACGCCCGATGCGCAGACCGCCGCCAGCGCCGCACCCGGGCCCAGAACCAGGCTCAGCACGGGCACCATCACCAGCGCCCCGCCGAAGCCGGTGAAGCCCCGGACCAGGCCGCCTGCGACCGCCGCCGCCCCGGCCACCGCCAGCCCGGCCGCCGAGACGCCGTCCAGCGCCTCAAGCATGGCCGTGCCGGTTAGACGTGGTGCGCGCCCTGCGTGTTGACGTAGAGCGCGTAGAGCGACCGGCTGGCCGCCATGAACAGCCGGTTGCGCTTGCGGCCGCCGAAGCAGACATTCGCGCAGCGCTCCGGCAGGGCGATGCGGCCGATGGGCTCGCCGTCCGGGGCGAACACCATCACGCCGTCGAGTTCCGGAGATCCCATGCCCCAGCCGCACCAGAGATTGCCGTCCACATCGACGCGCATGCCGTCGGGCGTGCCGCCGGGGCCGGCGTCGATCGCCACCCGCCGGCCGGAGAGCGCGCCGTCCCCGCCGACATCGTAGGCGAGGATCTTGCGCGTCGGCTCGCCCCGCGATTCGACGATGTAGAGGAGGCGCTCGTCCGGCGAGAAGCAGAGCCCGTTCGGCCCGGCGATGTCGTCGGCGACGAGGCGCATCTCCCCGGTTGCGCCGTCGAGGCGATAGACGGCCATCGGCGTCTCGCTCTCGGCCTTGTGGCCCTCATAGTCGCCGAGGATTCCGAACAGCGGGTCGGTGAACCAGATGGAGCCGTCCGATTTGACGACGACATCGTTGGGCGAGTTCAGCCGCTTCCCCTGCCAGTTGTCGGCCAGCACGGTGACGCTGCCGTCGTATTCGGTGCGCGTGACGCGCCGCCCGCCATGCTCGCAGGTCACCAGCCGGCCCTGCAGGTCGCGGGTGTGGCCGTTGGCGAAGTCTGTCGGCCGGCGCCAGAGCGAGACCCGCCCGGTTTCCTCCTCCCATTTGAGGATGCGGTTGTTCGGGATGTCGGACCAGAGCAGGCAGCGCCCGTCGCCGAACCAGACCGGCCCCTCGGCCCAGCGGCATCCCGTCCAGAGCCGCTCCACGGCCGCGCTGAAGATGCGGTAGCGCTCGAAGCGCGGGTCCAGGATTTCGATCGACGGGTCGGGATAGCGCGGCTCCTCGCGCCATCCGGCGGCGGCGGAATAGGGTCTCACGGGCATCGTCTCCGGGCATCGTGCGCCCGGCCAGCATAGCGCCCGCCCGCCGCGTGCTTCAATCTGCGCCTCCACCTGCCCTATGTTCCGCTTTCCCGACAGCAGGAAAGGCGGCGGCCCGTGAGACTCGACAGCTTCTCTCCGCCCGGCCTGGCGCTCAGCGTGAGCCTCGGGCCGAACCGCAACGGCCGCGATCTTGTCGTCGGCGATGTCCACGGCCATTTCGCCACCCTGCGCCGGGCGCTGGCCGAACTGCAATTCGGCGAGGGCGACCGGCTGTTTTCGCTCGGCGACCTGATCGACCGCGGACCGGACTCCTTCGAGGCCCGGACATGGATCGCCGGCCGGGACCCGTCCGCCCGCTTCGACCTCGTGCTCCGCGGGAACCACGAGCAGATGATGCTGGAGGCGCTCGCCTCCTCGCCCCTGCCGCCGCTCGGCGGGCTGCGGCGGGCGGGCGGCGCCTGGGGCCTCTGGCGGATGAACGGCGGCGGCTGGTGGCATGAGCGAGGCCCGGAGGACAGCGCGCGCGCCTGGATGGACCTGCTGAAGGCCCTGCCCTTCTCCGCGCGGGTCGAGACCCCGTTCGGCCCGGTCGGCCTCGTCCACGCCTGCCCCGTATTCCGGTCCTGGCGGGAGTTGGAGGACGGGCTCGAAGACGCGGGGCCGGCCGGCCACACCGCCCGTGCGCGGGCGCTCTGGAGCCGTATCTATTACGGCCGCACGGACCCCTATATCGGCGAGAGCGGCGATGAATGGCAGGGCGCCGTGGAAGGCGTTCGCGCCGTGCTCACCGGCCACACCTCGCTCCATGCGCCCCTCTGGCGCGGAAACGTGCTCGGGATCGACACCGGCATCCACTACGACCGCCCCGAACCCGGACGCCTGACCATCGCGCGCATCGACACGAAGGAAATCGAGACCGTCTCTTTCGACCGCGCGTGACGGGCGCGGGGCGCGCCCCTACCCGAACGGCGAGGCGCCGCCAAGCACCCTGGGCAGCCAGGTGGAGAGCTCCGGCACCAGGATGATGATGAGCGTCACGATGAAATCGGACACGAAGAAGATCATCGCGCCGCGCAGCACGGTCTGGATGGGAATCTGGGCGATGCCGCTGACCGCGTAGAGATTGAAACCCACCGGCGGCGTGATGACGCTCAGCTCCACGCCCATGGTGACCACGATGCCCAGATGGATCGGGTCGATGCCGAGCGCCGTGGCCACGGGAAAGACGACAGGCACCGTCAGCAGGATCATGGCGATGCCGTCGAGGAAGGTGCCGAGCATCAGCAACAGCGCCATGTAGCCGAACAGGAACGGGAGCGGCTCCAGCTGCATCTCGATGACCAATTGCGCGAGCTGCTGCGGCCATGCCTGGTTGGCGGCGACGAACTGGAAGATGCCGACGCTCCCGACCAGGAAGAACACCACGGCGCTCAGGTTCATGGCCCGCGCCGCCGTCGGCAGCAGGTTCCGCAGGAACTCGCCGCGGCCCGTGACAAGGCCGTAGAGCAGGGCGTAGCCGCAAGCGGCCGCGGCCGCTTCGGTCGGCGTGAACAGCCCGCCATAGAGGCCGCCCAGCACCAGCACCGGCATGGCGAGGCCGGGCAGCGCCCCTACGGTCGCCCGCCCCAACGGGCCCCAAGCGAAGTGGCCTCGGCTCAGGCTCCCGGTGCGCCAGGCGGCGAGTATGATGAGTATGAACATGCCACCCGCCAGCATCAGGCCGGGAATTATGCCGGCCATGAACAGGCGCACGATCGAGGTTTCCGTCGCGATGCCGTAGATGATGAGCGAGAGGCTCGGTGGGATGAGCAGGCCGATGCCGCCGCCCGAGGCCACGATGCCGGCCGACAGCCAGTCCGGATAGTTGCGCTTGCGCATCTCCGGAATCGTGATGAGGCTCATCGCCGAGGCGACGGCGACGCTCGAGCCGGAGATGGCGCTGAACAGCACGCAGGTCGTGACCGTCGCCAGCCCGAACCCGCCAATGACCCAGCTCACCAGGGCTTCCGCGAACTGGAACAGCTGGCGCACCATGCCGGTGCGCTCCATGAGGAAACCGGCGAAGATGAACAGCGGCACCGCCATCAGGCTGTAGTGGCCGAGGAACGAGAAGAAAGCCGAGGACAGCGCCCGCGCATCCAGCAGCGGATCGAAAAGGATGTAGATCGCGCTGGCGGCGCCGAGCGCGATGCCGATGGTGACTCCCGAGCCGAGAAAGGCCAGGATGCCGGCGAGCAGACTACCCATCCTGCAAGGCTCCTTCGGGGCCTCCGGCGCCTGGCGGCTCGTGTATGCGGATCATCTAGAGCAGCGAGCCTTCATCGGTGTGGGACTCGTAGCGCTCCACCAGTCCTGCTCCGCCCAGCATCGTGCAAATGTGGTGGTAGAGCTGGAAAGCATAGCTCACCGCGAGAAACGCCATGCCGAGGAGGAAGACGACGAAGAAGTGCCACAGCAGGAACGCCAGGCTCTCGGTCTTGCGTTCCTGCAGGATCATCAGGTCCGCCACTTCGAGGCCCCGCCAAACCAGCCATGCGCAGAACGCGAGCCCGACGATTGCGCCGAAGATCTCGAACAGGCCAGCGAGGACGCGGCCCCACCGCCCGGCCTTCTCGCGCAGCAATATCAGCATGATCGTCACCCGCAGATGGGCCCCGCGGCTCTGCGTGATCGCGAAAAACAGGTACACGCCGGCAAGAATGCCGAAGGTGACCGCGTCCTGCTGCCACTCGAAGGACACGCCGAAGATATAGCGGCGAATGACCTCCAGCCCTGCCAGCAGGGTCAGCGCCAGCAGCAGCGACGCCGCGACATACTGGACGAACCGTTCCTGGAAGGTGCGCCAGATGTAATAGAGGCGGTTCATGCGGGCGGGGCCGGGGAGGCCCGGCGGGCCTCCCCGTCCTCCCGGGCGGTCATGCCCGGATTACCCCTTCTTCTTGAGCACCGGCTCATGCTTGGCGCAATCGACGCTCTCCACCGGATCGGTGCCCGGCCCGAGGCGCGCCGAGGCTTCGCGCCCCTCCTTGAGGAACCTGTCCACCCATTCATGCGCCTCTTCCGGCAGCCGCTCCTTGAGGTAGTCGGCGACATTGTTGCCGATGGCTTCCTGCAGGGGCTTCGCCTCTTCGGGAGTCGCGGAGTAGATGCCGACATCCGAAGGGTTCTCGGCCTTGTACTGGCGGATGGCGAACTGGTCGTTGCACCAGTTGAGCTCGTTCTGGTACTTCACGGCCTGCTCGACCAGCTCGCGGATTTTCGCCTGGGTCTCGTCGTTCAGCTTGTTGAACCACGCCTGGCTGGCGCCGACCCAGTAGTTGTCGAAGGTCACCGTGGAGATGCCCGCGATGGTGTAATAGGGCGTCTGCTCGGTGATCGAGCGCCATCCACCGATGGAGGTGATGACGCCGTCGAGCACGCCGGATTCGAGCGCGCTCGGCACGTCGCCGAAGGACATGACCACCGGGGAGGCGCCCCAGGAGGCCACTACCGGGTTCACCGCGGCGGCGAATGTCCGGATCTTCTTGCCCTGGAAGGAGTCCATCGCAAGCAGCCGCTCCTTGCCCGCAATGGCGAGCGCGAAGCTGAGATCGACGAAGCCGAACGGCTCGATGAAGTGCTTCTCACGCAGGCGGTTCAGCAGCATCTTGCCCGTGGCCTGGTTCTCCAGGTCGTGGATGGCCGCGACCGTGGTAAGCACGCCGGGCTGGCCGATAATGCTCATCCAGATGTCCGTTGCGGCCGTCTTGCCGGAGACCAGCCAGCCCATCTCCAGATTGCCCTGGGTCATGGCGGTCATGGCGTCGGGGTCCTTGTAGAGGGCGCCGGCATAGAAGTTCCGCACCTCGCTGCCCTCGGGGAATTGCGATTCCACCTGTTCCTTGAACCACTCCATGGCGATGGCCGTGGGATGCGGCGGCGGCGGCAGGTCCACCGAGACCCGGATGATGACCTTCTCCAGTTCGGCTTTGGCCGGCGTCGGCGCCGCGGCAAGCATCACCGTCGCGGCGGCAAAGGCGGCGGCCCCTGCAAATGTGGCAATGCGTGGAAGATATGAGCGAAGCATGGCGGTCTCCCTTTTGCCCGGTGTTCGTGGCTCGGCTGGCGGCGCCCTCCGCGCGCGCCGGCAACCCGCCTGCATGCGGCCCGCAGGCTGCGTGCAAGACACCCGCATCGCGAAGGCGCAGCGCAGCCGAACCGGGTATCGATTACGCCGCTCCGCAGGCCGGCGCCTCCGAATGAGAGGCGTGCATCCGGAAACGGATGCATCGCGGCCGGGGTGCCCGCCCAGCTTATGCCATGCGCCCTGCGAGTCAAAGACTCGCTGTCGCAGGATTCCGGGGACGGCGCTCAGGCGGTGTATTTCCGGACCAGCTCCCGCGCGCGCACCGCCGCGTCTTCCGGAATCGTATGGCGGGGCGGGAAGTCGCCGGCGGGTCTGGTCGCGTCGATCATCATCTTGGCGGTCAGCCCGTCATGGTTGGACGGGTCGAGGATCGCGCCCATGCAGTTCTTCAGGATATCCACGTCCGCGTCCGCCTGCATGCGGGTGCAGACGGCCCACATGACATCCCGGTCGCTGGCGATATCCACGTCGTCGTCCACCACGATGGCGAGCTTCAGGCTGAGGTCTTCGCCGAGCGCCGTGGCGGCCGCGTTCTTCGCCTGGCCGGGGGCGGGATTCCTCATGGCGATATAGACATGCATGCGGCAGGTGCCGGATTTCGGCATCGCGACTCCGGTGACATTGGGATAGTTCTGGCGCAGCACCTTGAGCAGCCGCGCTTCCATCGGCACCGCAAGGAGGCCGGTATGCTCGTCGGAAATGCCCGGCACGATGTCCTGGTAGATCGCGTCCTCGCGGTGCAGGATCGCCGACACCTCGATGACATGCTGCGTAGAACGGGCCGAGGCATAGCCGGTGAATTCCGCGAACGGCCCCTCGTCAGCCTTTTCGCCGGGAAGGATATGGCCCTCAATGACGAACTCGGCGAAGGCCGGTGCCTCGACCGGCACCGTCACGCCCCGGACCAGCTCGAGAGGCCGCCCCATGAAGCCGCCGGCGACGGCGTATTCGTCGGCGTCCATGGGTCCCTTCCAGAGGCCGCTGCCGAAGGCGAACAGCGGATGGTGCCCGATGACGATGGATACCGGGATCGCCTCGCCTTTTTCGGCGGCGCGCTCTGCATAGTTCCAGAGATGCCGGCGGCTGTGCAGGCTGGTGCCGAAACGGGTCCGGCCCATGACCTGCAGCCGGTGGTAGCTGGCATTGCGCACCCCGCTGTCCGGGTCCCGCGCGACGACGATGCCGTTGGTGACATAGCGCCCGCCGTCCTCGGCGAAATGGTTCATGATCGGCAGCGCGCCGAGATCGACATCGCCGCCGGTCACCACCCTGTCCAGAACAGGGCCCGTTTTCAGGATCACCGGCTCGATGGTCCCGTCGCCGAGCCCGCTCCAGGTCTCGATCAGCTCCGCTTCGGAAACGCCCAGCGCCTGAGCATAGCGCCGGCGGTTGCCGAACAGGTTGGCGACGACGGGAAAGGGCGAGTCCCCGATCTTGTCGAAGCGGACCACCGGCGCGCGGCCCTGCCTCTCCAGTTCCATCGCCACCGCCGTCGCGTCGAAGTCGAGGGCGACCGGTTCCGGAATGCGCAGGATGCTTGCGGGGTCCGCCGCTTCCAGGTCTTCAAGAAAGGATCTGAGGTCGAGGGTTCTTTCGTTCGGTCGCATGGGCTGCCTCCCCTGCCGGCTTCCCGTCCGTCCTTCCGACGGCGAAGGCGGTTGCTATACACTATGCGCGCCCGGCAGGGGCGTTGAACCTTAGCGATCCGGAGACCTCTCATGCCGCTCACCCTCCAGGAAGCCAACCGTGTCGCCGCGGCCGCCATCGCGCATGCGGAGAGCCTGGGCATTCTCGTTTGCGTTTCGGTGTCGGATGCCGGCGGGCGCCTCATCGCCTTCCAGCGCATGGACGGGGCGATCTGGGCCGCCGTTTACGGCTCCCAGGGCAAGGCCGCCGCATCCGCCGCTTTCGGCCGGCCGAGCGGCGACCTGACGGAGCGCGCCGACCACCCGACTTTCCGCGGCATCGCGGCGGCCGACGGCGGGCGCCTCATCTACGGCCAGGGCGCTGTGCCGATCCTCCGCGATGGACGGGTCATCGGCGCCTGCGGCGTCGGCGGCGGCACCGGGCAGGAAGACGAAGACTGCGCCCGCGCCGGCGCGGGCTGCCTCTAGCCCGGCATTTGCATACGGGGACGCCGGCGACACGTTCGGGCGGGACATGCCGGAACGAAAGATGGTGCCCAGGAGAGGAACCGCCGCATCCCACAACCTGTTATCTGCAAAGAAAAAATCAAGATGCCGGAGCAGTCATCCACCTTTCAGTCACCCTTCCTGAACGTGATTCGGTAAGAGCGTATGTCATCGGGTGAGACGGTTCCCCGGAGGCGCGTACATCCTCCGGGGAACCGGGTGGCGCAGCGGAGCGTCCCCGACCGCGAGGTTCGTAAAGACACGCCGCCAAGCAGAGGCTACTGCCTGCGCGACCGGACGACGGCAATCACCTTGTTGGTGGCGTCCAGCAGCGCGGCGGCAACAACCTTGCCCTGGTCGGAGCTTCCGTAAGCACCGCCGAGCGCGCCCAAACCGCCGCCAAATCCCAACGCGCCGAACCCAATGTCGGAGACCTTCGCCGAACCTTCCGCTGCGGCAACCTGCACGCCGGATCGGTTGTCCGTCAGAAACAGCACCACCTGGGCTTCCTTGCTTTTGACATTGATGCCGCCCAGGAGCCCGGCACCGGGGATAATGGCGCCGAGCATTCCCGCCGCCATCCCCATACCCCCCGCATTCTGGTCCGAGAAGACGACATTTGGGGTGATGGTGTAGTCAGCCGCGACCAGCGAGCCTCCCTGCACATTGCTCCCTGCCTGAAGCATGCCCTGCTTGGCCAGTTGCTGCTCGGTGCTGATTGCCTGAAGCCCTCTGCCGCGATCAACAATCTGGAAGCAGTTGCTCTGCTGGAACATCAGTCGGATCAACGGAAGCGGAGACTGTGGCAACTGCAACTGCGAAAGCACCTGACTTCGACGGTTGGGCTGACTTCTGACCGATCTCGCGTCTGGAGTTTTCAGTAAAGCCAATGAGTTGGCAGTTGCGGTGCGGTCAAGCTGCGTTGTAGTGCCTAGTAAATCTTTGAGACTGTCAATGCCTCCGCCACGCGCTACACTCCCCCCATGTTCGTGCGCATCAAGACCTCCCCCAACAGCCCGCGACGCTCGGTCCAGATCGTCGAGGCCGTGCGCGACGGCGGCAAGGTCCGACAGCGCATCGTCCGCCATGTCGGCGTGGCCATGGACGAGGACGAGCTCGAGCGCCTGAGGCAGCTCGGCGAGTACGTCAAGGCGAAGCTGGAGGACGAGCGTCAGCCGGCATTGTTTGCGCCCGAGAAGATCGCTGAGCAGGCGATCCGTGTCGGCCGCCGGGGGGACGGCAAGGAGGAACTCCCGGTCGACCTCAAGCAGCTTGAAGAGGAGCAGCGCCTGATCACAGGCATCCACGAGGTCTATGGCGAGATCTACCGGCTGCTGGGCCTCGACGCGCTGCTGCCGCGCTCGCGCTACCGGGCCTCCCATGACGCGCTGTTCCATGTGGTGATGGCGCGGGTAGCCAACCCCGACAGCAAGCGGGGCAGCGTGCGCCGGCTCGAGGAGGACTTCGGCGTGAGTCTTCCGCTCGAGAAGGTCTACCGGATGATGGATCAGCTCGACGCGACGGTGATCGAGCGACTGCGCACGCGCGTCGGCGAGGCGAGCCGGTCGCTGCTGCCGGAGCCGGTCGCGATCCTCTTCTTCGATTGCACCACGCTCTACTTCGAGACGGCCGCCGAGGACGAGCTTCGCCAGCACGGCTTCAGCAAGGACGGCAAACACAAGGACTCGCAGGTTCTGCTGGCGCTGATGGTGACGCGCGAAGGGCTGCCGATCAGCTACGAGGTCTTCCCCGGCGCCACCTACGAGGGACACAGCATGGTCCCGGTCCTGCAGGACATGCAGCGCCGCCACCAGGTGGAGCGCACGGTATGCGTGGCCGACCGGGGCATGCTGAGCGCCGACAACCTCGACGCCATGGACGCCATCGGCGGCGAGTATGTCGTCGGCGCGCGGCTGCGCAAGCTGCCGCTCGCGCTGCTGGGGCAGGTTCTCGACCCCGGGACCTATGCCCCGCTGGAGGGCTCACAGGACCGCCGGGTCGGCGAGTGGGAGTACAAGGGCCGTCGCCTGATCGTCGTCTTCTGCCCCCAGCGCGCACGCAAGGACGCGCACGAGCGCCGCCATCAGGTGGAACGCCTGCTCGACAGGCTGGCCCGCAGCGACAATCCCAGGGAACTGCTCTCCAATCACGGGGCGAAGCGCTTCATCGCCGTCGAGGGCGACGCACGGCTCACGGTGAACCCGGAGAAGATCGCCGAGGCCGCACGATGGGACGGGCTCACCGGCGTCATCACCAATCTGCGCGACGCGCGCGTCACCGAAGTGATGGCTCACTACCAGGGGCTCTGGCAGGTCGAGGAGAGCTTCCGGATCACCAAACACGACCTGAAGATACGTCCCATCTGGCACTGGAACCCGGACCGGATCCGCGCTCACATCGCCATCGCCTTCCTGGCCTTCGCCTGCGTTCGACACCTTGCGTACCGCGTCGCCATCCAGAAGCGGCGGATGTCCCCGGAGGTCATCCGCTCCGCCCTCGTCCACCGCCAGTGCTCCCTGCTGCGCTGTCGGCAATCGGGCAACCGCTACGTCATCCCCTCGAAGCCGACACCGGCGGCGGAGCAGATTTACGCAACCATGGGGCTGCCCCTGACGATCACCCCGTATCAACTCGCCTGACCGTCGACGAAGCACGGCTCGAAGAAATGCCGGATGTAGTGCCTAGCCGAAATGAGAACCAGGCAATATCAACTACTTATGCGAATCAACCGTCGAAGTCAGGAAACAGCACCACCTGGGCTTCCTTGCTTTTGACATTGATGCCGCCCAGGAGCCCGGCACCGGGGATAATGGCGCCGAGCATTCCCGCCGCCATCCCCATACCCCCCGCATTCTGGTCCGAGAAGACGACATTTGGGGTGATGGTGTAGTCAGCCGCGACCAGCGAGCCTCCCTGCACATTGCTCCCTGCCTGAAGCATGCCCTGCTTGGCCAGTTGCTGCTCGGTGCTGATTGCCTGAAGCCCTCTGCCGCGATCAACAATCTGGAAGCAGTTGCTCTGCTGGAACATCAGTCGGATCAACGGAAGCGGAGACTGTGGCAACTGCAACTGCGAAAGCACAACCGCATATGCTTGCTTGTTCCCCTCATCTTCCGCCAGAGCGACCGTGGCAATAGGAGCGGAGCACTTCTCTAACTGCTTCGCCTCGCCTGTGCTTGTGCTGCCGGTCGGCTGCGACGTAGTGCGGGTTGCACGCGAGGCGGTGGTGCCCGCCGCGCCTTGCACGACCGACCCGCCGCTACCCACCTCCGTTGTGCTCAGACAAGCACTAAGAAGCAGCGGAAGAAGGACAAGAGTACCAAAACGGTACCGGGTCATGGTGAGAGTTCTCCTCGCTTCGGTACCCATTAGCGCTTACTCGCCCCGAAGGAGCCGGCAATGGCAACACCCGCTGATCCGGCGTCCGCACTGAACGTGCCGGTGACACCGGACGGTGATCCGTCAGTTTCCGTTCCCCGGAACGAGCCCTGCCAGGAGCCGGTGGCGGTGGTGACGAGATTCGGGGTAAAGCCGTACGGCGGATCAGCACCGGGTACGAACGTGGCGGTCACGACATCCGCGCCCGAGGAGAAGTCGGCACTGCCGGCGATGAGAGGAACGGCACCGAGCCGGATGTTCCACGTGCCGCGTTCATCATCAAGGACGTTGTTGACCCGACGGTCAGTGATGAAGCCGGACAGGGTTTCCGCAGTGAAGTCCGCCGTGAGCGTCGCCTCGCCCAGCAATGCGTACTCGTCGTGGTGACCGGTGTCTTCAATATCGCCATACCGAGCATGCGCGCGCGCCATACCCCGGTAGGTTGCCCTGCCGGTCAATCCGGCAAGCGACGAGGCGTCGTACGACGGTCCGTGATGAAACGCGGTCTCCTGTGGGTTCAGCGGGTCACCATCAAGCGAAGGGCCGAGCCAAATGCCCCAGGAGAGGGTGCCGTCGGAAACGGAAGTGGTTTCCATGACGATATCGAACCACTCCGGGTTATCGGGGCGCGGAGTACTTTGCAAGCTGTGATAGACGAATCCGCCATATGCGGCGAACCCAGGAATGGTCGCGACATGCATGCGGTCAATAACACCGTCAGTCGTTGAGTAAGCCAGTCCGGTGACCCTGGCGTTCGCTCCCCGACCGGTGACGGTGTAGCGCGGACCGGAAGCGGTCGCGGGCTGCTCACCGGAGCCGCCGGTCACGTCAGTGCCTGGCTGCTGCGCGCCGGGCATGTCCGGCATATCATTGGCGGCCTTCGGACCGCCTCCCCCACCACCGCAGGCGGCAAGGGACAGGACAAGGAAGAGAGGAAGGGTCGTTTTGATCGACTGCATGCGATCTGCTCCATAGGCAACGGACACACGCCGGCTGGTGCCGGGTCGTTGCAGTCAATCCACAGGTACGTAGATGCCCCACCTATTCGCCGCACAACGGGGAGCGACCCCGCTGTCAGGTCATGGCTCTTGTATTCGGCAGGCGACCCGACAGAGCGGGAGACCTGCGATTGACTGCACGATAAGGCTGGCATACCTAACCGTGAGAGACAAGGGAGTGACAGCACTGCGCGTACAGACAAAAGCACGACCGAGACGGGCAACGTACGAGGACGTGCTCCGGGCGCCACGGCACAAGGTCGCCGAGGTCGTTGAAGGCATCCTGCATACGAGCCCCAGACCGGCACCGAGGCATGCGCGGGCGAGCTCCGGACTCGGGGCAAGCATCGCGCCGCCCTTCGATTACGGCCGGGGAGGACCGGGCGGCTGGTGGATCATCGATGAACCCGAGCTGCACCTTGGCGACGACATTGTCGTTCCCGATCTTGCCGGCTGGCGCAGGGAACGGATGCCGGTATTCCCGGGAACCGCTTACTTCTCCCTGGCACCCGATTGGGTCTGCGAGGTGCTCTCCCCGTCAACTCGGGCGCTCGACCAGGGGCAGAAACGGACCATCTATGCCAGAGAAGGCGTCGGCCACCTCTGGTTCGTTGATCCCGATGCCCGGACGCTTGAAGTCTTCCAGCTGAGCGATGACCGCTGGGTGCTGCTTGAAACCCTGACCGGCAACGCGTCCGTGTCGCTTCCGCCGTTTGATGCCGTAGCGTTCAGTCTCGGGGATTTGTGGGTGGACGCCGGTTCGTGAGTACAGTTCCAGATATATGTTGAATTATCGAACAGGCAGAATCGTGAGCGCGTGTGCCTGTGGAGAAAACAGTTTCGGGAGCACGTGGTACAGAAAACAATGAGCAAGTGAGAATATGTCAATGAACGCCACTGTTTGTCTGTCAGTCTCGGCTTGCAGGCAGGGGATTACTAACGCACCGCCCAAGATGGTGCTGTTGCTAACATTCTCATAACCAACCTTCAACACCCTCGCGTGGATTATACGATTCAAAGCCTCAACAAAATCCTCCACAATATCGCCCTTGGCTATCGGCTTCCAGTCGTACCACGATTGATTGAGTTTGAATTGCCGTTTGTCAGATAAACCCTCCATGGCACGGCGGGCGTTGAGCGCGAATATGCTCGCACGCTCAATAATCATATGTGCAAGCCGGACACGAATATCCGGCTCCCATGTGGAGGGATACTGAGCATTGGCCATCGACCAGAGCCGTATGGCTTCGTCAGTGGCACGATCTACTGAGTGCTGAACAATTGCTTCCATGGGTATGTTCCTGAAATCAGAGAATACCAGTATCTCCCGAACACGTGCGACGGCCCCGCTCATTGGCCGACCGGGTGCGACCCGGCTCTACAGTGCAGGGAGCGACCCATCTTACCTATCCAGATACACGGAACCGCCGCGCGTACAGACTGCATGCGCCAGCGCACGCCGGCAACCCCGCTGCTACACCCCATCAATCCTGAACGCGGGCAACCCGGCACGCAGCCAGGGAGCGCCAAGCAGCGCAGGGTTCGGCGTGGGCGGAGAGAAGGGGGTGCTGAACGCCCCCCAGGGCTGCAGGAGCACTTGCGGTCGAATGGAGAGGTCAAGGTCTTCGACAAGGTGCAGCAGCTGCATCAGCCGCCGGGTGTCGGTGACGACGGTAAGCAGAAGCAGCGGGGCCCTCAGGGCAAGGTGCTCGCGGTAGAGGCCGCTGCCGATGTACGCCTCGTACTGCCGGAAGCTGCGCTCCCAGGACTTCCGGTTGAAGTTCCCGGAGACTGCCGGTTCGGTTGACCGGTCTGCCTCCACCAGAAAGCAGCGGTACCGGGTACCCTCTTCGCTCCGGTAGGCAAGACCGAACAGGGCATCCGGGATGAGGTCCTTCCGTTTGCTCTCACCTCCTGCTGGATCAGCGATCCGCACCGGATACCGGAGTTCGGCGCCGGATCGCGCAAGCAATCTTGACTGGTTCAGGAACGAGAGGTCGGGTCTCTCCGCGACCGCAAGGGCAACCGAGGCGGTGATGCAGGCAACCATGAAGGAATGCAGCCACGGTCCCGACCGGACAGACGGACTGTCGGTGTCGCCGGCATCCGCCAGTGCCCGGTGCGCCGCCGGCGTCAGATCGTACACCAATTGGTTGTACCGGCTGTCCAGGGTGTGGAACTGCTGGACGGGACGGGAGAGGTAGGCGCCGCCGTGTTTCGTGTCCTCTTCATTGAACAGATCGGTCAGCCGTTCAAGGGAGCGTGTATCGCTCGCATGCGTCCGTTTGCAAAAGGAGAGAAGGTACGACGAAGGCAACGGTCCGTGTTCCCTGAGTGTCCGGAACCACAACAAGTCCCGTTCCTGAAGAATGATGCGCTTGCCGGTCGATGTTCTCGTTGTCCGCTTGCGCCGCCCGATCCGGTCGTACGCCGTCATAGATCGAACGAGGCGTCCGTGCCGTCATTCGTGGAGTCAGGTGGCTTCCGTGGAGATCGTCGTCTCCTTCGTCTGCCTCGTGGCTCGGGTGTCGGTGGTTGCTCCGGTTCGTCCGTCGGTTCCGTCCTCTCGATCTTTGAGTAATGCACGGCATAGCGCTTCCGCATCATGGCTCGCACACGCACACGGTCTTCGTCCGACATACGGGGTCTCTCTTCCAGAAACCCGAACGGAAACCGCAAGGGTATCGCCCGTGCGGTTCTGCCTCGTATGTGCGCCGCAAAGCTTCCTTTCCCCTGTGCTTCAATGAACGACGGTTCGCAGGAGAGCATGGAGGAAAGGGAGCGGGCATCTTTGGCGGAGACTCCCCCGGCGAACTTGATTGCGGTGTTGGCGGCGAAGGCATCAAGGAGTTTTGCGTCAAGTTGTGATAAATATTGATGTGCCAGTACCATCCCCACATTGTACTTACGGGCCTGCGAGAGAATGACGGCGATGTTCTCATCAAAGTAGTCCGCCGCTTCGTCAATGTAGACGAAGGTGGGCATGCGGTTTTCTTCCGGTATCGTTGCGCGTTCCTGTGCCGCCTGGGCGATGAGCGCGATGAAGAACCGACCGAATATCTCGGATCCCTGTTCTTTCAGTAAGTCCTTCGCTGTGTTGATGAGAATGACGTTGCCGGCGTTCATCTCGGTGAACAGGTCAAGCTTTGACCGGGGGTGTGAGAACATACGCTCGAACGTCCGGTTTTCAAGGATGCCCCAGAGTCTGCGGACGACCTGTCGTTTGGTCTGCTCGAACTCACGGGATGAGAACTCGGTGTTGAAAAATGCACGGGAGACACCGGTCAAAGACGATATATGTTCCTTGAACCGTTCGGCCCCGTCGGGTTCAAGCAATTCCCGGAGGGTATGTATCGTTGCATCCGGTATCCGCAACATCAATCGGGTGACGTAGCGAAAGATAACGCTCTGCTTCTGCGTCATCTCCGCTTCAAGTAATGAGCCCAAAACAAAGTCGTAAAGTTCAAGAATAGAATTGGTAAGCCGTTCTTTCTCTAATGCTTCGTACGACGAGATACGGTCGATCCCGACATCGAACAGATTCAACGAGACGGGGTACTCAACATCGGTCGGGTCAATCAGGACAAGCCGGTCATGCAATGATCCGCCCGGAGCAAACGCGGCAAGGGAGGAAACGGTACGGATCAGATCGCCCTGGCTGTCGATAACAATGACGGATCGCTTCCCTTGGGCAACGGCGTCCAAGTCGTTGCCGATAAGGTATTGTAGGGTCTGGGTCTTGCCGTGACCGGAACCGGCGACGATGTGGTGGTGCTCGAACCGGGTCACGGTCGGCAGGGGAACGTCCGCCTCCCGGTCAAAGAAATCAAGAAGCGGCGTGCCGGCAAAGTAGGTCTCCAAAAGCCGGGCGTTGTCGCGTATCCCAGAGGCACTCGGCAGCTTCAGCGGCCGGGTGAATGCCTGCGGATTCGCCGGATCACCGCCGGAGGCAGCGACGGTGTTTCGCTCCAGCCGGTCAATGAGCCGGCTGAAGAGACTAAATCGGTCCGCATCCTCATCGGTAAAAGCGGTGATGATCCGGTCCGCGACGGCGCCGGCGTCACCGAGGGTATGCACCAGGTCCGTGGTGACTGTCAGCGCGTCCTCATCAGGATCGCCGAAGAGGGCGGTCGCGGCAATGACGGGATCAAGGGCATCGGCAACGACTCGGGCGACAAGCCAGCCGGCATCCGGTGCGTCCCTGGATGCCGGGAGCCGTTCACTGAGCGTGTCGCGTAGCTGCCACCACGTGGCAATGGTCCGGCGCTCCTGCCAATCGATCTCCGGGAGTTCGAAGAGTTCCTCGTAGACCAGGAGCCGGCGGATCAGCCGGACAAGGTGCGGGACGTGAAGATTCTCCGGGTCAAGGCCGAGCAGGATGAGCACGTCATTGGTAATCTCATCCTCGAAGGCATGCCGGCTACTACGGTCCAAGAGCCCGTGCCGACGAAGGTGTCCCTCCACATTCCGGTGGACCCGTTTGACCTTCGTCTTGTCGCTTGCGCGGAAGAGTCCATGCACGAGGGCATGCAGTCGGGGGCCGGGATGCAGCGGCATCTACCGGTCTCCGGTCGGCTCAATCGGTATCTGTTCGGTGCCGTCCCAGTTCTTGGCGGCTTCCATGACCTGCCGGAAGGTGGTGACGATGGATTTCAGGTGTAGTTCCTTTTCGGCGATGTCAACGATGCTCCGGCAGCTGAAGTGCCGACCGTGCAGGAGGTCCTTGACGTAGATGGTCTCGCGCTTCTCCGTGAAGTACAGGTAGCCCGTTCCCGCGCCGGCGAAGAGCGCCATGACACCGGCAGCGAGAAGGCCGAGCCAGAGGTAGAAGAGGACGCCGACGACTAACCCCGCTGTTATCCCGACGTTCACCGTCTGCCGCAACAGCTGTTCCTGCTCGGTGACAATGAGGATCGCGTCATGGAATCGGTAGCGGTCCGCAAGCTCCGTCTCCTCTTCGGTCAGCTCAATCTTGCTCCAGAGTCGGAAGGTGACGCGGGCGAACCGTCCCGATGTCTGCTCGCGGCGAAATAACAGATCCATGCATGGTATCCTTGGGGTTCCGGGGAAGGGGTGACCGGATCACTCCGGTCACCCGACTCCCGTTCAGGAGTCTCTGGTGGGATTGTCTCGACGATCCAGCCGCTCGTTGAGCCAGTCCAGCACTTCCTCCTCAACCCACCCGACCCGGTTAGGCCCGAGTACGACCCGCTTGGGGAATGTCCCGGCCTTCTCCAGACGCTGGATGTGCTGAGGCGAATACAAGACCAACTCCTTCAGCTGACGCTTCGACAGTATCCTCTTCGGAAAACGATCGACAGCAGGCTGTCGGCGACGATTCCCTGCAGGCCGTCGCGAAGATTCTGGAATGTCATCCCGGACATGGCCAGATCGCCGGCCGGGTGGCGGTGCAGGATGCTGGGCGGAAGGCGCATGAGGCGGTCCCAGAAGGCGGCTTCGACCCGCGATGCCGAGCGCCCCTCGAGCCGCATCATCGCGGTGCTCTGAAGCAGATGCAGCAGGGCGCCGAGGAGGCCGAACCCCGCAAGGAGCAAGGCCACGGCATAAAGCGCTCCGGCGCTTCCGCCCGCCGCTACATGACTTGCCACGAACCCGAGCGCGATCGCCGGCAGCAGCTTGATCAGGCCGCCCGGAAGCCCGGCGACTACCAGCCGCGCCAGATCCGCGCCGGATCCGCGCAGCGCGACCCGCAGCAGGTCCGCCGGCGCGACGTTCCCCGACGGCAGCGGCCGGTAGAACATCCAGGCCTCCTCCGCCAGCGCGCCTGCGCGCTCCCCGGTGATCCGGACGCTGCGCTTGCTGACGGGGTCGACTTCCCGGTAGCGCCCGAACAGTCCCGGCAGCAGGGCCACCGGCCGGCCGTCCTCGGCGCGGAATCCCAGCAACGCGTTGCTGTCGCCGCGCCACCAGCTGCCCTCGGCCTTGAAGCGCACGCGCCGGGCACGCACGCCCGACGCATCAATGATGCCTTTTCGCCTTCCGGTCTGCGTTGCGGGAGGTTGCCGGGGAACCCTTGTTTTGCAACGGTTTCCGGTCTTCCCGCCTGCCGCTTCCTTGTCCTCCTGCCCGCGAGCCCGGGGCCCTGTCCAGGACACGTTGTGGCATGTCCTGCGGGTCGGGTCCACCCTTTCCGGACGCTCGGCCCCTTTCGGCGCGCCGCGGCCGGGTTCGTTCAGAACTGGCGCACGAAGCTGAGTTCGGCGCGGTTGCGCTGGTAGTCGAGGGCCTGGGCGTTGGTCTTGCGCTCCTCGCGGATGAGGGAGAGGCGGGGGCTGAAGCCGAGCACGGTCACGGCGCGGTTGTGGACCGAGACCGAGAGGGTCCGCGTCTCGTCCCGGCGCGACTTGCGGTCGATGGTGCGGTGGGCGGCGCCGCCGCCTTGGTATTCGGTGCGCTGCAGGGCGGCGCGCAGGCCGAGCGTGAAGCCGGCCGGCAGCGCCAGCGTGGCGCCGAGGCTCGCCCGCGGACCGCTGTTGCGCCAGTGTTCGGCCCTGGCGCGGGCCCAGCTCCAGCCGGCATTGCCGCCGAGGCGCAGGATGGTCAGCGCGGCCCAGCTGGCGCCGAGCGAGACGTCGCCCACCGGGCCGTCGAGCCAGTCGCAGCCGCGGCAGTTGCGCCGGGCGGCGCCGGCGCGGGCGAAGAGCGCGAGGCGCGGCGTCAGGAGATGCTCGCCTTCGAGGCGCAGGCCGACGCTGTCGGTCTCGGGCCGGCCGGCGGTCCATTGCCGGTCCGCGGTCGCCAGAAGGCTCGCTTCGGTGCGGGCGTCGATCAGCCAGCGCGGGCCGACATGGGCGGCGAGGAAATGCCGGTCGAACTCCCCGCCCCTGTATTCCCGGACGCTGGCATCCGCCCCGGCGCGCAGGCGCAGGCGGTCCGTCAGCGGATGCTGGTATTCGCCGCCGCCCCAGAAGGAGACGCCGAAGCCGGATTCGGGCTTCGCGGGATCGTCCAGGGTGAAGGGCAGCCGGCCGTACGGGGTGTCGAGGAAGACCGTGCGCTCGCCCGAGGCGGCGTTGAGGTTGCTGTCCGGGACGATGGCCGCCCCGAACCACGCCTCCCAGCGCCGCCGCGCGCGCATGATGTCGAGGAAGCGCCGGATGTTGGCGGCGACCGCCGGGGGCACGTCGCCCGCCAGCACCTGCTCGAAATGCCGCCGCGCCAGCGTGTCCTCCTCCTTCAGGAAGAAGGCGCGGGCGAGTTCGAGACGCACCCGCACCAGCTCCGGGCGGTCCACCAGGATGGCCCGGAAGGCGGCGACCGCCTCGTCGAGCCTGCCCTCGCGGGCTTCCCGGTCCGGCGCGGCATCGGCGGCGGCAAGCGCCTCCATCCCGGCCCGGAAGCGCATGTCGGCCGCATCCTGGCCCAGGGCGGGGCGCGCGACGGGCGCCGCAACAAGCAGGACCGACAGCCCCGCCAGCACGGGAACAAGGAACCGGAAAGGTCTCATCGCGTCACTCGTCTCCCGCCGCCCGGGAGGGAGGCCCGCATCGCCCCGGACACGCTCATCGAAAGGGGGGAAGGGCCAGGAACCGCCTCGGGGCGCCGCCGCTCGCCCGGAGAGAAGCCGCTGGAAGAACGGCGCGCGGGCCGCGTCTGTCGCATCGCTTGCTGTCCGGGCTCTCGATCGAAAAAGAAGGGCGGCGCAGGAAGCGCGCCACCCTTGTCACGACCGGGAACCGGGCCGGGCTCCCGCATCAACGGGAGCCCGGCTCCGTTCGGCTACTCCTCCAGCTGGATCTTCGCGCCGAAGGCGCCCACCATCCGATGGGTGTCGCCGTGCTCGGCGTAGAACTTGCCGAGCACCGAACTCGGCCTGTCGCTGCCGTCGCCGCCATCCGCAATGGTGCCGGCCGCCTCGTCATACAGCGAGGCCTCCCAGCTGCCGCCCGGCGTCCCCTTGGTGCCGTTGATCGACCAGACCGTCTTGGCCGTCTTGTCGGTGTGGCCTTTCTGCGCCCCGATCTCACGACTGGCCCCGGTGGTCCAGGCGCCCTTCTGCAACGTCACGCTCCAGTTCGGCTCCGACCCGTTGTCCAGGCGGAACCCGTCGATCGTGCCGGTCATGCCCGCCTCGGGCACCAGGTTGGTGGCCCCGAACTTGGCCAGGAGCTTGGCCGTCGCCGTGAAGTCGCCGCCGTCGCCCTTCTCGTTGAGCGGGTCGTGGATGGCGTACACGCCGACCGCGGGGCCCTCGAAGCGCGCCGTGCCGTTCAGGCTGCCGCCGTCCGTGGCGAGCTCGATGTCCCCGCCGACGGACCGGTAGAAGGCGCTGACCGCCGCGGGCACGCCTTCGTCATCCTCTCTGATCCACCAGCCGAAGTAGAGATGGTCGAAGTCCCTCTCCTGCACCTTCGCGCCCTCGTCGTAGACGAAGTACCAGGCCTCGCTCAGGAACCAGCCGCCGACCCCGATCCCGACCGTGCAGGTGCTGGCGGAGGGGCAGTAGTAGTCGCCCGGCGCGCCCATGTAGGTGCCCGGAATCTTGATCAAGGTCGGATCTTGCTCCGACTTCCCGTCAGACACATCGTAGGTCTTGGCTCCCGACCGGTCGAACACCGGGGCGGCGAGGTGCCGGTCGACCCCTGCGGCGCGACAATCAGCTTGAGACGCTGGCGACAATCAGGATGAGACGGGGGAAGGCGGCGGCCCGGAACGGAGGGAGGGCGTAGCCCGACCGGAGTTCCGGGCCGCCGCCTCAAAAAATTTTTCCTGGACCTTCTGGCGGGGTCGGTCGGCTGGGCGAACGGTGACGTTTTTCCGAGTAGAGGAGCGCGTCATTGCCCGGGCGTTACGTAACCGATCGCCAGAAGAGGCTGTTCATGACCCACAAGAAGACCGACACCATCGAGGTGGCGGCCGCCAAGGCGGGGTTCGGCCGTGCCACCGGCTACCGTCTTGCCGCCGATCCGGAGCCATTCCGGGAGAAGAAGCCGCGGGGTCGGCGCCGCCCGGACCCGCTGGCCGATATCTTCGAGAAGGACGTCGTGCCGATCCTTGAGACCAGCCCGGCCATCCGTCCGGTTGGCGTGTTCGAGGAGTTGATGCGCCGTCATCCCGAACTGGACCCGGGGGTGCGGCGTACGCTGGAGCGGCGGATCCGCACCTGGCGCGCCCAGTATGGCGCGGAGAAGGACGTGATCTTCCGCCAGAAGCACGAGCCGGGCCGGCAGGGCCTGTCCGACTTCACTCGCATGGGCTCGCTCGGCGTGACCGTGGCGGGGCAGCCGCTGGATCACATGCTCTACCACTTCCGCCTCGCCTGGTCGGGCTTCACCCATGCCCATGTGGTGCTCGGCGGGGAGAGCTTCACGGCGCTGGCCGAAGGGCTGCAGGACGCGCTGTGGCACCTCGGGGGCGCGCCTCTCGATCACCGCACCGACAGCCTGTCGGCGGCGTTCCGCAACCTGAGCAAGGACGCCGTCGAGGACATCACCGGGCGCTACCGGGGGCTGTGCGAGCACTACGGCATGGAGGCCACCCGCAACAACCGCGGCGTGGCCCACGAGAATGGCTCGATCGAGGGGCCGCACGGCCACCTCAAGCGCCGGATCGCGGATGCGCTGGCCTTGCGCGGCTCGTCCGACTTCGAGACCCTCGAAGCCTATCGGCTCTTCGTCGCCGACGTGGTCGGCCGGGCCAATGCGCATCGCTCCAAGGCGATCGAGGCCGAGCGCGCGGTGCTGCGGGACCTGCCGGTCGAGCGGACCGTCGATTACGAGCAGATCAGCGTCAACATCGGCCAGTCCTCGGGCTTCGTTCTCCGCCGCGTGTTCTATACCGTGCCCTCGCGCCTGATCGGACACAGGCTCGGCGCGCGCGTCTGGGATGACCGGATCGACCTCTTCCTCTCGGGCGCTCACCTCCTCACCCTGCCGCGCGCGCGCGTCGGCGCGAGCGGTCCGGGCGCCCATGTCGTCAACTACCGGCACGTCATCCACTCCTTGAAGAAGAAGCCGATGGCGCTCCTGAACCTGGTCTACCGCGACGAGTTGTTCCCTCGCGAGCCCTACCGGCGCTGCTTCGAGAAGGCCCTGGAGCGGCTCGGCGAGCGCGAGGCCTGCCGCCTCGCCGTCGGCCTGCTGACGCTTGCACATGAGGACACCTGCGAGGCCGAACTGGCCGCGGAGATCGATCGTGCCCTCAAGACCGGCCGTCTTCCCGACCCCGACAAGCTCAAAGCCCGCTTCGCGCCGCAGCGCGGCAGCATGCCCGCCATCAAGGTCGCCAGGGCGCCACTCCTCGGCTACGGCGCGTTGCTGCAAGGAGACGCGGCATGACTGACAACCGGGACAGACCCGCCGCCGACCCCAACAAGGTCGACGCCATCAGGCTCTCCCTGATGCTCACCGAACTCCGCCTGCCGACCATCAACCGGCTCTGGCAGGGCTTCGCCAAGAGGGCCGACGCCGAGGGATGGACCGCAGCACGCTTCCTCGCAACCCTCGTCGAGCACGAACTCGCCGAGCGCGACCGCAGGCGCATCGAACGCCATCTCAGGGAGGCGAAGCTGCTCCCCGGCAAGAGCCTCGACAGCTTCGACTTCAACGCCGTGCCGATGATCTCGAAGGCCCAGGTCAACGCGCTGGCCGCCGGCGATGCCTGGCTGACCCAGGGCGCCAATTGCCTCATCTTCGGACCGCCAGGCGCCGGCAAGAGCCATCTCGCCTCCGCCATCGGCCTCGCCCTGGTCGAGAACGGATACCGCGTCCTCTTCACCAGGACCACCGATCTCGTCCAGCGCATGCAGGTCGCCCGCCGCGAACTCGCCCTCGAAGCCATGCTCGCAAGGCTCGACCGATACCACCTCCTCATCCTCGACGACATCGCCTATGTCCAGAAGGATCAGGCCGAGACCAGCGTCCTCTTCGAACTCATCTCCGCCCGCTACGAGCGCCGATCCCTGCTGATCACCGCCAACCAGCCCTTCGGTGAGTGGGGAAAGGTGTTCCCGGACGAAACAACCGCGGTGGCTGCCGTCGACCGGCTCGTCCACCACGCCACCATCCTCGAAATGAATGTCGAGAGCTACAGGCGCCGCGAAGCCCTCGACAGAGGCAAGCGAAAGGCTGGGCGCCCGGCAAGCTACGCCACCAAAAAAAACACCAAAAACTGAACCGCTGCCGCCAGATCGGCCCAGCGGCCACAACACTCACGGCCCGCGGGAATCGCCTCCGCGGGCCGTCTCTTCTCCGACCCGACGGCCCCCCCGCGACAATCAAAACGCTCTCCGAAAACCTTGTTTGTCGCGCCGCGACAATCAAAATCCGAAACCGCTTGCAATCCGCGCCCCGCGCGACAATCATCAACTCGCCGATGCCGCCGGGGAATCTCATCCTGATTGACGCGCGGCTCTCACCCAGATTGTCGCGCTATAGACCCCGGTGCCCAGGGACAGCGAGCGCTTGTCCGTGTCGAGGTCCCCCGCGTTCACCGGCTTCTCGCTGGTCGCGAAGTACGTCGCGAGATCCTTCTCGAGAAGGTACCCGCTCCTCGTATCCGTCAGCGGGCCTCCCACCTTGTCGTTGTACACCCGGACCCTGTCGGTGACCCGATCGTCGCCGGAGCCGGTGGTCCTGGTGAAGTCCGTGACGTACCACTCAGTGCCCACGTTGCCATGTTCACCGGTATCGAAGTTCTCCGGGTACTTCCCCTTCTTCGGGACGTTCGGGAGGGCCGTGGAGTGCGGTTGACCGAACCGATCGTCGTCCTCATCGACGATGTGCTCACTGCCGACATGCCTGAAGAACACGGCCTTGTGCGCATTGCCGTCCGGGATCACCCCCGCGCCCTCTGCGGGATCGATCCGGAAGTCACCCCGTCTGCCGATGGCTTCGCCGGTCCCGAGGTCATTCCCGGAATCGACGAGTGCGGTGACGTAGTACGGGGCGGACTGGAGATTTGTCAGCGCGTTATTGGGTGCCGTCGTCGCCTTAGGGCCGGCCATCGCCGCGTGCAGCGCCTTGCCCCTCTTGGCCCCGTCCGCGCGGTCCATCTTGGCGGCGCCGAAGGCGGTCTCCTGCGCGGCGAGCCTCGCGCGAAGCGCCTCCTTGTTGACGTCAGGGAGCTGTGCGTCCGCGATCGCCTTCCTGGCCGCCGCGATGGCGGCTTCGACGTCGGTCACGGTGCTCTCCTCGGACAGGGCCGTGATCATCCCGATCGCTTCCATGACCGCCTTGATCTCGCCGTCCGTGATCATCGCGACTTCACGATCTATCTTGGCTTCGTTAAAGGCCGTCTCTTGGTCGTCAAGCTGCCTGCGAAGCGTCTCCTTGTTGGCGTCAGGGAGCTGAGCGTCCGTGATCGCCTTCTTGGCCGCGTCGATGGCGGTCTGGGCGTCCGTCACGGTGCTGTCGTCGGACGTGTTCGTGATCTTCTCGATCGCGTCCATGACCGCCTTGATCTGGGTGTCCGTGATCGTCTTGACGACGCCGGCGATGCGGGTCTGATTTTCCGTGTACCTGGTGCGGGAGAGCTTCGCCCGGTCGAGCGCACCCTGATGGATGTTAATGGCCGCAAGGAGCGTCGCCTTCTGAGCATCAGTGATGTTTGCGCCGCTGATCTCCTCCTTGGCGGCGTCGATGGCCTCCTGCGCGTCCGTCACGGTGTCTTCGTCGGAGGTGTCAGTGACCATCTCGACCGCCTTCATGGCCGCCGCGATCTGGATGTCCTCGATGTTCTCGACAACATGATCCTGGTAATGGCCCTGCGCCGTCTTGATCTGCCCGTCGTCAGCGTCCGCACGGTCCGCCTGAGCCTGATACCGGTCCTTTTCGTCGTCGGTCAGATCCTCGGCGCCCGTGAGCGCCGCTTTCAGGTCCCTGAGGGCGGCCATGGCGGCGTCGAGCTGCTCCTTCGTGGGCGTCACGCCCGAAAACTGCGGCGCGACAATCAGCTTGAGACGCTGGCGACAATCAGGATGAGACGGGGGAAGGCGGCGGCCCGGAACGGAGGGAGGGCGTAGCCCGACCGGAGTTCCGGGCCGCCGCCTCAAAAAATTTTTCCTGGACCTTCTGGCGGGGTCGGTCGGCTGGGCGAACGGTGACGTTTTTCCGAGTAGAGGAGCGCGTCATTGCCCGGGCGTTACGTAACCGATCGCCAGAAGAGGCTGTTCATGACCCACAAGAAGACCGACACCATCGAGGTGGCGGCCGCCAAGGCGGGGTTCGGCCGTGCCACCGGCTACCGTCTTGCCGCCGATCCGGAGCCATTCCGGGAGAAGAAGCCGCGGGGTCGGCGCCGCCCGGACCCGCTGGCCGATATCTTCGAGAAGGACGTCGTGCCGATCCTTGAGACCAGCCCGGCCATCCGTCCGGTTGGCGTGTTCGAGGAGTTGATGCGCCGTCATCCCGAACTGGACCCGGGGGTGCGGCGTACGCTGGAGCGGCGGATCCGCACCTGGCGCGCCCAGTATGGCGCGGAGAAGGACGTGATCTTCCGCCAGAAGCACGAGCCGGGCCGGCAGGGCCTGTCCGACTTCACTCGCATGGGCTCGCTCGGCGTGACCGTGGCGGGGCAGCCGCTGGATCACATGCTCTACCACTTCCGCCTCGCCTGGTCGGGCTTCACCCATGCCCATGTGGTGCTCGGCGGGGAGAGCTTCACGGCGCTGGCCGAAGGGCTGCAGGACGCGCTGTGGCACCTCGGGGGCGCGCCTCTCGATCACCGCACCGACAGCCTGTCGGCGGCGTTCCGCAACCTGAGCAAGGACGCCGTCGAGGACATCACCGGGCGCTACCGGGGGCTGTGCGAGCACTACGGCATGGAGGCCACCCGCAACAACCGCGGCGTGGCCCACGAGAATGGCTCGATCGAGGGGCCGCACGGCCACCTCAAGCGCCGGATCGCGGATGCGCTGGCCTTGCGCGGCTCGTCCGACTTCGAGACCCTCGAAGCCTATCGGCTCTTCGTCGCCGACGTGGTCGGCCGGGCCAATGCGCATCGCTCCAAGGCGATCGAGGCCGAGCGCGCGGTGCTGCGGGACCTGCCGGTCGAGCGGACCGTCGATTACGAGCAGATCAGCGTCAACATCGGCCAGTCCTCGGGCTTCGTTCTCCGCCGCGTGTTCTATACCGTGCCCTCGCGCCTGATCGGACACAGGCTCGGCGCGCGCGTCTGGGATGACCGGATCGACCTCTTCCTCTCGGGCGCTCACCTCCTCACCCTGCCGCGCGCGCGCGTCGGCGCGAGCGGTCCGGGCGCCCATGTCGTCAACTACCGGCACGTCATCCACTCCTTGAAGAAGAAGCCGATGGCGCTCCTGAACCTGGTCTACCGCGACGAGTTGTTCCCTCGCGAGCCCTACCGGCGCTGCTTCGAGAAGGCCCTGGAGCGGCTCGGCGAGCGCGAGGCCTGCCGCCTCGCCGTCGGCCTGCTGACGCTTGCACATGAGGACACCTGCGAGGCCGAACTGGCCGCGGAGATCGATCGTGCCCTCAAGACCGGCCGTCTTCCCGACCCCGACAAGCTCAAAGCCCGCTTCGCGCCGCAGCGCGGCAGCATGCCCGCCATCAAGGTCGCCAGGGCGCCACTCCTCGGCTACGGCGCGTTGCTGCAAGGAGACGCGGCATGACTGACAACCGGGACAGACCCGCCGCCGACCCCAACAAGGTCGACGCCATCAGGCTCTCCCTGATGCTCACCGAACTCCGCCTGCCGACCATCAACCGGCTCTGGCAGGGCTTCGCCAAGAGGGCCGACGCCGAGGGATGGACCGCAGCACGCTTCCTCGCAACCCTCGTCGAGCACGAACTCGCCGAGCGCGACCGCAGGCGCATCGAACGCCATCTCAGGGAGGCGAAGCTGCTCCCCGGCAAGAGCCTCGACAGCTTCGACTTCAACGCCGTGCCGATGATCTCGAAGGCCCAGGTCAACGCGCTGGCCGCCGGCGATGCCTGGCTGACCCAGGGCGCCAATTGCCTCATCTTCGGACCGCCAGGCGCCGGCAAGAGCCATCTCGCCTCCGCCATCGGCCTCGCCCTGGTCGAGAACGGATACCGCGTCCTCTTCACCAGGACCACCGATCTCGTCCAGCGCATGCAGGTCGCCCGCCGCGAACTCGCCCTCGAAGCCATGCTCGCAAGGCTCGACCGATACCACCTCCTCATCCTCGACGACATCGCCTATGTCCAGAAGGATCAGGCCGAGACCAGCGTCCTCTTCGAACTCATCTCCGCCCGCTACGAGCGCCGATCCCTGCTGATCACCGCCAACCAGCCCTTCGGTGAGTGGGGAAAGGTGTTCCCGGACGAAACAACCGCGGTGGCTGCCGTCGACCGGCTCGTCCACCACGCCACCATCCTCGAAATGAATGTCGAGAGCTACAGGCGCCGCGAAGCCCTCGACAGAGGCAAGCGAAAGGCTGGGCGCCCGGCAAGCTACGCCACCAAAAAAAACACCAAAAACTGAACCGCTGCCGCCAGATCGGCCCAGCGGCCACAACACTCACGGCCCGCGGGAATCGCCTCCGCGGGCCGTCTCTTCTCCGACCCGACGGCCCCCCCGCGACAATCAAAACGCTCTCCGAAAACCTTGTTTGTCGCGCCGCGACAATCAAAATCCGAAACCGCTTGCAATCCGCGCCCCGCGCGACAATCATCAACTCGCCGATGCCGCCGGGGAATCTCATCCTGATTGACGCGCGGCTCTCACCCAGATTGTCGCGCTATACGAAAACGCCGCAAGAGCCATGTCGAGCTTTCCGGAAGCAGCCGAAAGCGCGTTCATCTGCTCTTTCCGGTCCACCGCTGTTTGGGCACTGGCCAGTTGCGTCCGATACGTCGCCTTGTCGGCATCGCTCACGTCGCCCGCATCGTCCAGCGCCTCCTTGAGAGCCGCGATGGCCGCCTTGGCCGCGGCGAGCTTGTCCGCGTCCGACAGGTCGGACGTGTCGACCTCGGCGAGCGCGTCCATCAGCGCCTTCTTCTGATCCATCTCGCGAGCCATCGTCGCCAGCGCCGTCTTGCGCGCCGCAGCCGCCGCCTGAAGCTTCACGAGCTCCGCGCCGGAAACGGAAGCAACCTTAGTTGGCGGCGGTTCTCGACGGAGCGTAAAGGAGTTGCGTGAGATATTGAATGAGCTCGCGGCAAAGGAGAATGGGGAACAGCGAGTTTGGGCAATAACGGATGAGGACGCGGATGAAAGCAAAGAGGATGGTGCGCAGATACCGAATCAAGTATTAAAGTGGGATAGGTATCATATCGAAAACTATCTGCTGGAAGAAAAATACATTGCGGAGGCATTACGGTCCCTCGAACTGGAAATGGAACCTGAAAAGGATATAGAGGCATTGGTTCGAACAGAGTTAAAGAACACTTGAAAGGACCTGGCGCGGGGATTTGCCATCGAAAGAGTAGCGGGAAGAATAAGCAGGGACATAAGGCATATTGGACATATTGATACTACACAATTAACAAATAATGTAGGAGAAGAACTAGCGAGGCGAGCTAAAGAAAAGGTAAATGTTATCCAAAAAAACAGTTGCCGAGGAAGCAACGCCGGAGCGCATAGAAGGTGATGTGCGGGCGGAAGAGAACAAATTGTTGAGGAGTGTTAGCTCCAACAACTGGAAAAAACTATTTCGCGGGCGGGACGTGCTCAAAAGATTTTGTGCAGGGCGAGTCGGAAACGTGCGCTACGAAACTTTGCGAAACATTATTGTGAGTGAAATGGTGAGGGATGGTTTTCAGCCTCCGGCGATGAAAAGAATACTGGATGCCATATTATCCCATGACATAGATGTGTGAGGTGGCGCGCGAATGGCATCATGTGCCCCTGCGGTCCGACCATGTTGGGGAGAATCAGGGTCGCTAGTGTTTTGTTCCGTAAATTCGTTCGATAAATTGACCTGCCACTGCCGACTGGTCTAGTTTCAATGTAGATATCCTAGGGTGCAAGCTTGGAGTGACGCTCTTCACTCGGCGGTGCCTTGTATCTGGTTTTGTCCGCCCAAAATCTTCGTCTCCTTCGTCGGGTCAGCCGTCGGTGCCGTTCCTGCGATACGGACACTACACCCATCCGCCGTGAACTTCGACGCCTTCCCTAACTCCTTCCCCCGCAATCGCGAGCGCTTCGGTGCGCTTTAGGAATGCGCGCCTCCGAATCCGATTCCCCAGCGACCATGAAATGACGCCTGTCGCGTACGGCACCCACGCCCCGGCGGCTCCGCCGGTCGGACGCGCGGCGGCGGAAGGCAGTGGGCGGCATCCTCCGGGCGAAGCCGGGGCCGCGGAACGGTCCTCGACGCCACCGTTCGGGAGGCCGATTCATGTCCAGCCGCATGGCCGATGTTCCCGTACCGCCGCGGTGCAGGGACATGATCCGCGCCGGCGCGCTCATCGCCGTCAATACCTCGAGCGGCAAGGATTCGCAGGCCATGACGATCCTGCTGTCGCGGCGGGTCCCGTGCGATCGGCTGGTCGCGGTTCACGCCCCGCTCGGCGAGGTCGACTGGCCCGGCACGGTCGAGCATGTCGAGGCGACGCTTCCCAGGGGCGTGCCGTTGATCCTCGCGCCCGCCGCATCCGGCAAGTCGCGGGTCGCGGGTCGCGGCTCAGCCGGGTCGAGTGGCGCGGCATGTTCTCCGGGGTCCGCCAGAGATGGTGCACCGCTGGTCACAAGCGCGGGCCGATCGGACGCGAGCTGCGCCGTTATCTGAAGGTCGATCCCCGCTCTTGCCGCCGGCTTGTCAACTGCCTCGGCCTCCGCCGCGACGAGGGTGCCGCGCGCGGGAGGCGCGTTCCTTGGCGTCGCAACGAGCATTCGACTGGCTGCCGATCGTCGACCTCACGACCGCCGACGCGTCCGGGTCATCCGCGCCGCCGGCCAGAAGCCCCACTGGATCTACAACCACCCGGGGCGGTGCAGCTGCTCCTTCTGCATCTTCTCCTCACCCGAAGACCTGCGCCGGGCAGCCAAACTCCGTCCGAACCTCTATCGCCGGTCTGCCCCGATCGAGCGCCGCATCCGCCACACGCTTTCGCCGTCCGGCGTGTCCCTGCCCAAGTTGATCGGCATTTCCCCGGTCGCCGCCAAGCATGGCGGCCCGGCCGGCCCGGACCGCGCCTGAGCCCGGCGGTCCGCGCCCCGCCGCCCACCGGCTGCCGACGCCCGTCCCGTGTCACCAAACACGATGAGTGAAGCGGCGCTGCCGTCCGGTCGAAGGTCGGGCGGCCGGAGGGTGCCCGGCCTTCGCCGTCTTCCCGCCATCCGGAGGCTGCCGATGACCGAATCTGGGACGATTTCCGCCGACTACACGCTGCGCCCGAGCGAGCTTGCCGCGACGCTGGCGCTGCTGGTCGAGGCGCGCCAGCCCTGCATCGTCTGGGGCCCGCCCGGGGCGGCCAAGAGCGCCATCGCGCGGCAGGTGGCGGCCGAGGCCGGACGCGCCTATGTCGACATCCGCGCACTGTTGCTCGATCCCGTGGACCTGCGCGGCATTCCCTGGCGCGACGGGTCCGGCCGCACCCGCTGGGCGCCGCCGGCCTTCCTGCCGCCGACGGACGATCCCGGCCGCTGGCTCATCAACCTGGAAGAATTGCCCTCGGCCGTGCCGCTGGTGCAGGCCGCCCTCTACCAGCTGGTGCTCGACCGCCGGGTCGGGGAGTACGAACTGCCCGAGGGCGCCTCGCTGATCGCCTGCGGCAACCGCGAGGGCGACCGGGGCGTGGTCCACCGCATGCCGACGCCGCTCGCTTCGCGCTTCGTCCATCTGGAGATCGCGGTCGACGCCGACGACTGGCTCGCCTGGGGCGCGGCCCACGGTATCGCCCCGGAGGTGCTGTTCTACATCCGCATGCGCCCGGACCTGCTGCACAGCTTCGATCCGCAGGCGAAGGAGAAGGCGTTCTGCTGCCCCCGCACCTGGGCGATGGTCTCCGGCATCGTCAACCGCCGCGCCGGCCTCGATGCCGGCGTCGAGCGCGCCCTGTTCCGGGGCACGGTGGGCGAGGCGGCGGCGGTGGAGTTCTCGGCCTTCCTCAAGGTGTGGCGGGAACTGCCTCATCCGAAGGCGGTGCTCGACGATCCCGCGGGCGCCCCGGTGCCGGAGAACGCCAGCGCCCTGATCGCGCTCTGCGGCGCGCTCTACCGCATGGCCGACGACATCACGCTCGACGCCATCGTCACCTATGCCGGACGGCTGCGGCGCGAGGTCGGCGAGTTCCTGGTCGGCTCCTGCGTCCGCCGCGACCCGGACCTCCAGCGCACGCCCGCTTTCATCCGCTGGGCGGCGGCGCGCACGCCATGACGAAGGACCCGAAGGCCGCACCGGCGGTCTGGAGGATTCTCCACCATCCCGCGGGAGACGCGCCCTCGCGCGCATACGCCGTGCGCGCTCCCGACCGCGAAACGGCAAGACGCAGGCCCGCCGCCGCCCTGCGCGTGCCGGTGTGGACCCTGCGATAGCCCTCACACAGGAGTTGCCGCCATGAATCTCACCCACGACGCCATGCTGGTGTCCCTGCGCATCGCCGCCTGGTCGGGCCGGCTCCACGACCGCCAGGCCTCGACCCATGTCGCGGTCCATCACGAGGCCAGCGCCGCCGCCGGGCGCTACAACAAGTGCCTGCTGCCGAAGGCCGCCTTCGCCGCGCTGAACGCGACCGTCAGCGCGGCGCGCGGCGCCCACTACGCCAACACCCTGCCCTGGGACGACCAGGGGAGCCGCCTGCTCACCGTCGCCAACTACGAGCGCTACACCGGACTGATGGAGGGCCTGCGCGAGCGCCTGGTGCGCGAACGCGCCCGCTTCATCGACGACTACGAGGACAACATCGACCGGGCCCGGCTGGAACTCGGCAGGCTGTTCCGCATCGCGGACTATCCCGCGAAGGAGGACCTGCGGGAGAGGTTCGGCCTGCGCTGGCGCATCGTCCCGGTGCCGGACGCCGACCACTTCATGGCCAAGCTCGCCTCCGACGACACCGAGCGGGTGAAGCGCGACATCGAGAGCCAGATCGAGGAGCGCCTCCACGACGCGGTGGGCGACCTCTACCGCCGCCTGGGCGAAGCGGTGGAGCGGGTCTCCGAACGCCTCCGGGAAGACGATGAGGGCAAGCCGCTGGTGTTCCGCGATTCGATGATCGGCAACATCCGCGATCTGGTGGACGTGGTGCCGCGGCTCAACATCTTCGGCGACGACGAACTTGCGCGTCTCTGCGGGCAGGTGAAGGAGAAGATCGCCAGCGTCGAGCCGGACGCACTCAGGCCGTCGAAGAGCTTCGACCCGATGGCGCGCGCGCAGGTCAAGCGCGAGGCCGACGCGCTGGCGGAGGCGTTCGCGGGGTATTTCGGGACGCAGGCCGAGCCGGTGCGGGAGGCGGCGTGATGGCGGCCCGGCCGCGCGGCGAGTCGGCCGAGCGGGTGAGCCGCTGCGTCACGGCGCTGCTGCGCCGGCAGCCCTTCTTCGGCGCACTCGCGCTCCGCCTGCCGGTGCGGGCCGATGCCGGCCGCGAGACCCTGGCGAGCGACGGGCGCGAGATCCGCTATTCCCCGGCCTGGATCGCGGAGACCGACGCCCACCTGATCGAGACCGCGATCGCCCGGGTGGTGCTCGCCTGCGCCCTCAAGCACCACACGCGGCGCGGCGGGCGCGACCCGGAACGCTGGCAGCACGCCTCGCAGCTGGTCACCCACGGGCTGCTGAAGGACGCCGGGTTCGTCCTGCCGCCGGACGCCGAGGCCTGGGACGGGATCAGCGTCGAGCAGGCCTATGACCGCCTGCCGGAGCCCGACGCCGATGACGCCGCGCCGCCCGGCCCGGACGGTGCGGGCAACGGAAACCGCGCGTCCGGCTCCCCGGACGGCAGCGATGGCGGTAACGCCGGCGATCCGTCCGGCCGGGACGAACCCGGACAGGATGGCGCCGGGCCGCCGAGCTGCGATCCCGCCGGCACCGGCGAGGTCATGGATGCGCCGGGCGCTCTCGCCGCCGAGGAGCAGGCGTGGGACGAGGCCATGCACCAGGCCGCCAGCCTCGCGAAGGCCGAAGGCCGGATGCCCGGCGCCGTCGAGGAGACCGTGCGCGGCGCCCATGCCGCCGCGCTCGACTGGCGCGCGCTGCTGCGCCGCTTCATGACCGGGGCGGCGAAGAGCGACTATTCCTGGAGCGTCCCCAACCGGCGCTTCATCGACTCCGGGCTCTACCTGCCCTCGCTTCGCTCCGAGGGCATGGACGCCATCGCCGTCATCGTCGACACTTCGGGCTCGGTCGACACGGCGACCCTGGCCGCCTTCTGGTCGGAGGTGCGCGAGGCTGCGATGGAGACCGATCCCGCGCGCGTCATCGTGCTCCAGGTCGACACCGCGGTGCGCGACGCCGCCGACCATGCCCCGGACGATCTCCCCGAGGAGATCGTCGTCAGGGGACGGGGCGGCACCGACTTCCGGCCCGGCTTCGCCTGGCTGGAGGCGCACGGCGTGCAACCCGCGGTCTGCCTCTACTTCACCGACATGGCGTGCGACCGCTACCCCGAGGCGGAACCTCCCTTTCCGGTTCTGTGGTGCGACTGGCAGTCCGGGTCCGGACCCTTCCGGAGCCCGCCGCCCTGGGGCGAACATCTCGCCATCGCCTGAGTTTCAGCCCCGATCCCGTTCGTCCGGGGCGCTGCCCGCGCCGTTGTCCGGCGCCGTCTTTCGCCGGTCCCGCCGCCGAGAGGCGGAGCCGGGCGGCGGCCGGGGCGACGCGGCCGGGCCGGCGGGGTCCGGTCCCCGACGCCGCTTTCGTCCTTTCCATACACCATCCAGGAGTTTCGCATGAACCGCACCGCCACGCCCGGCGCCCCCGGCGACACGCCGATCATCCGGGAGATTCCGCTCTCCCGGCTCGGCCTTGCGCCCGAGAACGTCCGCAGGACCCCGCCCGATGGGCAAGCCGATGCCGCGCTCGCGGCCTCGATCGCCGCCTTCGGCCTGCTGGAGAACCTCATCGTCCGGCCGGACGAGCCCGACGACGAGGGAACCGAACGCTTTGCCGTGGTCGCCGGCGGCCGCCGCCTCAGGGCGATGCAGGCGCTGGCCGCGGACGGCGCGCTGGATGCCGGTCATCCCGTGCCCTGCCAGGTCAGAACCGACACTGACGCGCCCGGCGAGGTCTCGCTCGCCGAGAACGTCATCCGCATCCCCATGCACCCGGCCGACCAGGTCACGGCCTTCGCCGAACTGGCCGCATCCGGCCGGTCGGTCGCCGCCATCGCCGCGCGCTTCGGCGCGTCGGAGCGCATCGTCGAGCAGCGCCTGCGCCTCGGCAACGCCGCGCCGGAACTGCTCGACGCCTACCGGGCCGGCGAGATCGACCTGGCGACGCTGCAAGCCTTCGCCGTCACCGCCGACCGGGCGCGCCAGCTGGCGGTCTGGGCGCAGGTCTCGGCCCAGGGCTACCGCCCGTCTGCCTGGCAGGTGAAACGCATCTTGACCGAGGAACGGGTGCCGGGGGCGGCGGCCATCGCCCGCTTCGTCGGGGCGGAGGCCTACGAGGCCACCGGCGGCACGGTCATGCGCGACCTGTTCGCCGAGGACGGCGAGGACGGCGTCTGGTTCGAGGACCCGGCGCTGCTGGAAACCCTCGCCATGGCGAAGCTCGGGGCGGCGGCCGACGAACTGGCGACGCGCTGGAAGTGGGCCGTGCCCATGGTCGAGGCCGACTGGGGCGCGACCGCCCGCCACGGCCGCATCGAACCGCAGCCCGGCCGGCCCACGGACGAGGAGCAGGCCGAGATCGAGAGGCTGGAGACCCGCCAGATCGAACTGGCCGCTCTCGACGGGGACGACTGGACGGAAGAGCTGGCCGCCGAGTCCGAGGCCAACGACGACCGGCTCGACGCCATCGAGGGCGCCATCGAGGCCCGCGCGGTGTTCCGGGCCGAGGACTTCGCCATCGCCGGCTGCATCGTCACCATCGGCCATGACGGCAGCCTCCGGACGATCCAGGGGCTGGTCAGGCCCGAGGACATGCCGGCGGAATCCGGCGATCCGGCAACCCGGGCCGGCAACGGCCGCGACCCGGACGCCATGAGCCACGCAACCCATCCCCCCGCCTCGCCGGTCGTCCAGCCCCTGGCGGCGGCGAAGGACCGCGAGGCCGAGGCGCGGAAGGAGGCCGGCGTCGGCATCGGTCTCGCCGACGACCTGCGGTCGATCCGCACCGCCCTGGTCAAGGCGCATCTGGCGCAAGACTTCGAGGCCGCCTTCGATCTCGCGCTGTTCCAGATCGGCCGGGCCGTGTTCGCGCCGGGCCATGCGGCCCATGCGCTGGACATCGCGGTCAAGGAGACCCCCGACCGGCCCGGCGCCCGGATGAACGACGCGGACTTCGCCGGCTGGTCGCCGGGCGAGGCGATGCTGGCGGATCGTTCCGGCCTGCCCCTGGACTGGCTGGAGGCCGCCGACGACGGCGAGGCCTTCGCCGCGCTCCGGGCCCTGTCCCGGGCGGAGAAGGAGACGCTGTTCGCGGCCTGCGTCGCGCGCACCGTGCAGGGCCAGCTCGCCTTCGAGCTGCAGGCGCGGCCCGAACTCGAAGCCACCGTGGCCCGGCTCGGCATCGACTTCGCGGGCCATGTCCGCCCGACCGCCGGCCTGCTGTGGTCGCGCATGCCGAAGGGCCGCATCCTCGACATCGCCCGCACGGTGTTCGGCGCCGCCTGGGCCTCGGCGCGGTCGAAGTACAGGAAGCCGGCGCTGGCCGAGGCGATGGAGCAGGCCTTCGCGGCCGGCGAGCGCCCGCTCGGGCTCTCCGCCGCCGCCCACGCGGCCGCCCTGGCCTGGACGCCGCCGGGGTTCGCCGCCTTCGATGCCGGGCGGACGGACGGCAACGCCGGGAACGCGGCAGCCGCTGCCGGAGACGCGCCGGGCTCCGAACCCGCGTCCGGCCCGGCGGCCGATGCGGCCGGAACGATGGAGGCGGCCGAACCGGAGACCGGGCGGCCGGACGCCGCCGCAACCGCCGATCCGGTGCCTCCGGTTCCGGTCAACGGCCATGACGTCGATGCCGGCCCGGCGGCGATCCCTGAGTTCCTGCGCCACGTCCGGTAGCCGTCCCGTCCCGATGAAGCGCCCCGCCGGGCGGCAAACCCGGCGGGGCGCTTCCGTTTCCGCATGTCCCAACGGAGGTCCACCCATGAACCGCACGATCCGCGCCCGCATCCACGACAGCGCCGTCAGGCGCGTCACCCGCATCTACGCCGCCACCCTCGCCGAGATCTTCGTCGAACTGCTGCAGAACGCCCGCCGCGCCGACGCCGCGCGGGTGCGCATCTCTGTCGCCGCTTCCGCTCCCCGTCCGGCCGACTCCGTCCCCGCGACCGGCGACACGCCGTTCACCGTCACCGTCTCCGACGACGGCGCCGGCATCGCCGATCCCGCCGTGCTGCTGAGCTTCGGCGAGAACGGCTGGGACGACGCCCTGGTCCGGCGCGAGGACGCCGCCGGCTTCGGCTTCGCCAGCCTGGCGCGGCGCACCTGCGCCGTCTCCTCCAGGCCGCGTGCGCCCGGCGGGGAGACGATGCCCGGCTGGCAGGTCTCCCTGTCGCCGGAGCACTTCCTCGGCGAGGCGGACGCCGAGGTCCATGCAGACGAAAGCGCGCCGCACCCGCACGGCACGGCGGTCTCGTTCCGGGCAGCGGAATCCGCCGCCGCCATCCGCAACGCTGCCGCGGCCGCCGCCCGGCATTATCCTCTGCCGGTGGTCTTCGAGGATCGCACCGGCGGCGATGCCGCCCCGGAGGAGCTGCCGCGCCGCGCCTTCCTCGACGGCGCGGTCCATGCCGAGCCGTGGCGCGGCCTCGTCTTCGGCGTCTTCAGGAACCGCCATGACGGCTACAGGGACCCCGACCTCAATGTCCACGGCCTGACGCTTGCCGTCGGCCTGCCCACCGTCGAGACCGTCCACGGCGCCGCCTGGTCCGTGCTGGCCGATGCCGGGGACTGCCCCGGTCTCGAACTGGTGCTGCCGGCCCGCAAGGAGGCGGTCGAGAACCCCTTCCTCGGCGAGATGCGGGACGCCGCCCGTCTCGCCATCTGGCGCGCCATGGCGGCCGACCCCGATCCGCGCCCCGGCTTCGGAGACTGGATGCAGGCCCGCGAGGCCGGCATCGCCATCGCCCCGCCGCCGGCCGTGCTGCGGCCCTGGCGGCCCGCCATCGCCAGCATCGACGACTGGCGCGACCCGCCGCCGCTCGCCGCCGCCGGCCCGGACGCCCTGGTCATGGCGGACGATCCCGAACCGCCGGAAGCCCAGGCGCTGTGGCGCGCCGCCGAACGCGACGGCCTCGCGCCGCGCCTGTTCGAGGCCGACCGCCGGCTCGAGGGCTACCCCTGGTACGACCGCCTCGACCGGGCGGCCGGCATCGCCATCAAGGTCACGCTGGACGGCACGCCTCATGCGCTCGGCGACGCCCCGCTGCCCGAACGGACAGATCCGGCCGCCGCGGCGCTGCCGCCGAGGCCGGACGCGGTCCGCATCGACCTCGCCGTCCGGGCGGCGGACGGGCGGGAACGCACCCTCGGCCTTGCCGCCGATCTCGCCTTCGCCGGCGAGGCCTGGCGCTGCTGGCTCGACGACGCCCTGCCGCTGGTGACCGCCGGCAGCGCGCTGCAGCCGCACGACCTCGCGGCCTTGCTGCGCGCCGCCTTCTTCTCGGCCTCCGACGACGCCGACGCCGACAGCTACGAGACCCAGCTCGCACGCTTCGACGGCGACGCCCTCCACCTGGCGACGCGGCTGCTGCTGTCGGACGACGACGCCTGCCGCCAGTCCCTCGCCGAGGCGGCGCAGCGCGAGCTGATGTGGCTCGTGCCCGCGAACCGCGCCGTCGATATCCGCATCCGCCGGCCCGACGTCACCGTCACCCTCGCCGATCGCAGGGTTGCCGTCAGTCTCGGCCCGGCCGGTCCCGGCGAGGCCGATCCGGCGCCGGAGGTTCCCGCCCGTTGATCCGGCCGGGCTCCGTCCCGCTCGCCGGGACGGGGCGCGTCGGTTCCGCTTCACTGGAGAACAGTGCCATGCCCGATTCCGTGACGGGTTTCGACGACATGCCGCGCTGCGGCGTGCCCGCATCGGTCCGGCCGGCCGCGGACCGCCGGCTCCGGCGCCGCTTCCTGCGCGCCGGACGCGAGGCCGTCGACGACCGCGACCTGCTGGAACTGCTCCTCGCCGGCCGCCCGTCGGCGGACGGCGCCCTTGCCGCAACCCTGCTCGACATCTTCGGCACGGCCCCGCGCGTCCTCGCCGCCCGGGCCGACCGGCTGCGCACCGTGCCCGGCCTGCCGGACGACGCCATCGCCGCCCTCAAGGCCGCCGAGGCCCTCGGCATCCGCATGGCGCGGGCGGAGGTTCCGCCCCGGGTCCGCCCCTCCCTCGGCAGCTACGGCAAGGTGGTCGACTATTGCCGCGCCCTCGCCGGCCACCGTGAGGTCGAGGAGTTCCATGTCCTCTACCTCGACTGCCGGAACCGTCTCATCGCCGACGAATGCGTCCAGAGAGGCTCCGTCGGCCACGCGCCGGTCTATCCGAGAGAGATCTGCATCCGCTGCCTCGAACTGCAGGCCAGCGCGGTCGTTGTCCTCCACCCGCACCCTTCCGGCGCTCCCGATCCGTCCCGTGCCGACCTCGTCATGACGCGACGCATCGAGGACGCGCTGAAGACGATCGAGGTCACACTGCTCGACCATGTGATCGTCACCCCCGCCGCCGCCTTCAGCTTCAGCCAGCAGGGCCTGCTCCGAACGGCCGCCCCGGCCCGGGCGACCACCGCCTCTTGACACGACAAGGACACCGCCATGCCCGACATCTCCACCGCCGCGCCGTTCGGCCCGGTCGTCTTCTCTTATACCCGCCGCCAGGCGATCGCGGACGGCGTGCTCGTCGACGTCACCGGCACCGCCCGCGAGGCCGGCTTCCGCATCCCCGTCGCGCTCAGCCGCAGCGTGTGGGACCGGCTGGTCGCCCTGCCCGAGGGCTACCGCGGCGTTCAGGACGAGGCCGGACGGCTGTGGGACGTGCTCTGGATGGCGCGCCATCACGCGCTCGGCGCACCCGGCAGCGACCGCGTGAGGATGTGCGTGTCCGTGCGCGACATCGCCGAGGACCTGCGCGACAGCAGCCGCCCGCCCCGCCGGCACTTTCCCGTCGTGGTCCTCGGCCCCGGCGACGAAGGTGAGGCGGTCGCCACCATCATGTTTCCCGAGGACGACTGAACCGCCCGCGCCGCGATCCGCAGCCGGCGTGAACCCGGCGATCGACCGGCGTGCGATCGAAGACGCGAACTGACAGGGAGGAACCCATGACCAGGGCCGGAAAGGAATACCTCAGGCAGTGCTTCCGGAAGGTGGGGCTCGACCTCGGCTGGGTGCCCGACCCCCATGTCGCGCAGATCCTGAAGGACGGCGCATACCAGAAGCAGTTCCCGTCATGGCGCGAAGTCGAAGCCTGGCTCTCCGGCTACGAACGCGCGCTCAAGCACCATGCCCCCGAAGTCTACGCCCGAAGCGAGGCCGCCCGTTACGAAGCGCTGCAGAAGAAGGACTGACCGTCCCGCAACGCCTCGGCGCCTGTCCCCGCATCCTCCAGCGCCCGAAGGAGCCGTCATGCTGCACCGCATCACCGGCCGCCGTGCGGTCAACGGCGTCCACATGGACGAACTCGCCGCCGCGCTTGCCGAACTCGGCCGGGCGCCTGTCCAGGCGCTGCGTCATCCCACGCTTCGCGACCGCCCCCATGCCCGCGATGAGATCCGGAAACGCCTCTTCGCGGATGTCCCGTTCGAGGTCCGCGCCGTCACCCTCGGAACCTTCCTCGACGCCGCGCCCCCGGGCGCCTGGGCGATCGCGACGAGCGGTCACGTCGTCGCGTATGGCGATGGGCTCGTGGCGGATTCCGCCTGGTTCTTTTCGCGCCGGCCGGCGCCGTGGTCCCGGGACAACCCGGACCACGCCCGCGTTGCACTCCGGCGCATCGCGGAAGCCGTCCGCTTCGCGCCGGTCTCCAGGCAGCGGGAGGGCTGACCCATGCCCAGGATCATCGAGACCACGGTCTACGACATCGACGAACTGTCCGGCGCAGCAAAGGAGGCCGCCCGAAGCTGGTATCGCCAGGCAGGCCTGCACAACGACTGGCACGACGCCGTCTGCGAAGACTTCGAGACGGTCTGCGGGCTCCTCGGCGTCACCCTCGCCACCACGCCCGTGCCCCTCCATGGCGGCGGAACCCGCGACAGCCCCCGCATCTTCTTCCAGCTCGCCTTCGCGCAGGGCGACGGCGCCAGTTACGAAGGCACCTACAGCCACGCCGGGGGCGCGGGCAAGGCCATTCGCGCCCACGCTCCGACGGACGAGGAACTGCACCGGATCGCCGATGCCCTGCGCGACATCCAGAGGCGGAACTTCTTCCAGCTTCATGCCACCGTCCGCCAGCGGGGCCGCCATTGCCACGAATACGCCATGGCGGTCGAGGTCGAGCGCGACAGCCCCACCGGACAGCCTCCCACCGATGGCGCCGAGGACGCCGTCACCGGGGCGCTGCGCGACCTCGCCCGCTGGCTCTACCGTCAACTCCGCGCCGAATTCGAATACATGACCTCCGACGAGGCCGTCGACGAGGCGCTCGCGGCCAATGCGTTCAGCTTCACCGCGGACGGTCGCAGATTCGGCTGACCTCGCCGATCATTTCGACCCGTCCTTCCCACCATTGACGAGGCCTGCACCGCCCGGCAATCCTTCCTCCGCGCTGCCATCCAAACAGAGTGCTTCATGCTCGATCTCCACGCCATCAATCTTCATCTTCAGGAGCGGCTCGAACGGGCCGGGCGCGAGGAAGTCCGCGCCGTCGAGGCCGCGCGTTGGCTCGACGAGGCAGGCCTGCTGCCAGACCGCAAGAACGGCCTGCCGCTGCGCAATCTGCTGCGCGCCGGACGCATCGCAGGCCAGCAACAGCGTCCGGACCGCAAGAACGGCGCATGGTTCATCCGCCGCCTCGCGGCATCCCGCGACGCCGACGCGATCCGCGAGGCCCGCGAACGCTTGCGCCGCTGTCTCCCCATCGACCGCGACGCCTTGCCGTCCGACTGGCCGGTGAACCAGGGATCCGCCGTCTTCTGGCAGGAACTCGGCAAGACGGTCGCGGCTTTCGGATACCTGGAACACATGCTGGCCTCCACCTGCCACGCACTCCTCGCAACCGGCGAGCGGGCCACCGCGCTTCTGGAATCGAAGGACCAGGAGGCCATGCGCCGGTGGACCAGGCGGCTCCTGGCCTCCCGGACCGACACCCTGCACCGCCTGACGCGTGAACTCGACCGTGTCCTGAAAGAAGCCGGCCTGGTCCCCCGCGCCGTTCGCAAGGAACTCGTGGCCCGCCTCGACGAGATCAGGCCCTGGCGCAATGCACTCTGCCACGGCGCCTGGCTCAGTGTCGCCGAAGACGGATCCGCCTGCCTTGACTACGTTTACAGCCACGAAGACCTCCCCGCCGGGTTCGAACGGAACGTTGACATCAAGCGCCTGTGCGACATCCGTGCCCGCGCGGTCGATATCACCGTACGCATCGCCGAAGTCGCCTCCGTCGCCGGGCCCGCCTACAGGCATATGGGCGGCGTCGGCTACGCCCTCGCCACCCTGCTGCCGCGCATGCATGCGCCGAGAAGCGGCTCTCCCGAACCGGAACTGCTGCACGCGGCGCAGCGCGCCCTCAGGCGCGACGACACGCTCATCAAGAAGAAACTCACCCGGCGTCTGGCGGCGACCGATACCGCCGGGACCGGACCGACCGGGACGGATTAGCGAAGTCTCTCTGCTTCCTCGGCCGGGCGCCGACATCGGACCGCGCCCCAGCGACGTCCGGAAGCGGCGCATCCCGCAGGCTCTCTTCGGCCATGGCTTGCTCGTCTCGCGCAGCGCCATCCCGATCGTGAACTCCAAGTCATCCATCGCGGAGGCGAACGGTTGATGTTCCCGCTCATCGGTTGAGCGGACGCACAAGAACATTGTCAGGGTATCGGCCGCCGCCGGTTGTGCCGCGGCCGCTTTCGGCACGGACGACGGATTCCACCCCCTCCAGTCCGAGCGCCCTCGGCGATTCCCTGTCGCTGCCCGTGCCGACCGCCCGCCGTTTCGGCGACTCGCTGCTTCCACCCTCACATCTTCGTGCGTCTCGCCGCCGGGAGTCCGGCCAGCCGGCCGGGGGCGGTCCGGCGGGGCGGGGCGCGAGTCCTGTCCCGCGCCGGCCGCCTGCCCCGGTGCGACCCGGGGCCCGTCGATGTCCTTCCAGCACGGAGCCTGCCATGCTCGACGCCCGCCCGGCGCCGGACGCCCTCGCGCGTCCGCCCCTTGCCGCCAACCCCATTGATCGTCCCGCCGCCCGCCCGGTCCGGGGCGACGCGACCCTCGCCGCGGCCCAGGCCCTGCTGCCGGTGCTGGAGGCCGGCACGCCCCTCGACGCCGCGACCCTGCGCGAGACCATGACGGCCGCCTTCGGCGCGACCGACGCCGCCGGCGGCTGGGTGTGGAAGGACGCCTGGGAGGCCGCCGAGGCGGCCGTCGTGCTGTTCCTCCGGCGCCACGGCCGCGCCATGCGCCGCCATGCCGGCCCGGGACCGGACGGACCCCACCGCATGCTGGCGATGCTGGAGGCGGTCGCGGCACTGGAGCCCTCGCACACCAGGCGTTCCGAGGAACAGGTCCGGCTCCAGCAGTTCTCGACCCCGCTGCCGCTGGCCTGGGCCGTGCTCCAGGCCGCCGCCGTCGGGCCGGGCGATGTGGTGCTGGAACCCAGCGCCGGCACCGGCATGCTGGCGGTGATGGCGGAATGCGCGCTGCGCGGCCGGGCGGCGGGCGCGCTCCATCTCAACGAGGTGGCCGCGACCCGCGCCAGGCTGCTGGCCGGGCTGTTTCCGCACGCCCCGGTGACCGCCTTCAACGCCGAGGCCATCGCTGACCGGCTGCGCGGCGTCCGGCCGACCGTGGTGCTGATGAACCCGCCGTTCTCGGCCACGCCGGGGGTGGCGCGGATCAACCACGGCGCCGACCTCCGCCATGTCCGCTCCGCCGCCTCGATGCTGCCGCCGGGCGGGCGGCTGGTCGCCATCACCTCGGCCCGTTGCGTCCTCGGCGACGCCGTCGGCCGGCTCGATCCCCCGGCGCGCTGCATCTTCACCATGGCCATCGACGGCCGCGCCTATGCCCGGCGGGGCACCGGGTTCGACACCCGCCTCAGCGTGCTGGAGCGCGGCGCCGGACCGGCCATCCACCTCGACGGAACCGCCCGCGCCGCCAACGCCGCCGAACTGCTCGACGCCGTCATCGCGGGCGTGCCGTCGCGTCTGTACATGGCGCCGCCGCCGGTTCCCGCCTGTCCCGCCCGCGACCTGTTCGGCAAGCCGGCAGTGGCGAAGCCCGCCACGCGCCGGGGTCCGAAGCCCGCATCGACACCCGAGACGCGGCAGTCCCACGACTGGGGGCCGGTCTCCGAACTCGCCGTCGAGACCGATCCGGTGGAACCTGCCGCCGACGCCCCTGCAAACGACGCCGGCCCCTGGGCCCCGTGGCGGCCGGGTGTCGTGCGCGTGCCCGGCGCGGTCGCGCATCCGACGCCGCTGGTCCAGTCCGCCGCCATGGCCGCCGTGCCGCATCCCGCGCCGGCCTACAGGCCCATGCTGCCCGAACGCGTCGTGGTGGAGGGCCTGCTGTCCGACGCCCAGCTGGAGAGCGTCGTGCTGGCCGGCGAGGCCCATGCCCGGCATCTGGCGGCGGACTACCGCATCGGCTCGGGCTGGGAGACCGTCCACCGCTGCCGCGAGGACGGCGGCAAGGACGCGGAAGAGGCCTGCGCGTCCTTCGTTACGTCCGAGAGCCTGCCCCGGACTGGTTCCGGGGGCGAGCCCCTGTCGGCGCCGGTGCGCTTCCGCCGGGGCTGGATGCTGGGCGACGGCACCGGCTGCGGCAAGGGCCGCCAGGTCGCCGCCGTCATCCTCGACAACCGCCTGCGCGGCAGAAAGCGCGCCCTCTGGCTGTCGCAGTCCGACAAGCTGCTGGAGGACGCGCGCCGCGACTGGACCGCATTGGGCGGGCTGGAGAGCGACGTCATCCCGCTCGGCAGGTTCCGGCAGGGCATGGAGATCCCCCTCGATGCCGGCATCCTGTTCGCGACCTACGCCACGCTGCGCTCGCCGTCCCGCCAGGGGAAGCCCTCGCGGCTCGACCAGATCGTCGCATGGCTCGCCGGCTCGCTGGACGAGGCGGACCGCCACGGATTCGACGGGGTCGTGGTGTTCGACGAGGCCCACGCCATGGCCAACGCCGCCGGCTCGAAGTCCGAGCGCGGCGAGACCAAGCCGTCCCAGCAGGGCCGCGCCGGGCTGCGGTTGCAGAACGCGCTGCCGGATGCCCGCATCGCCTATGTCTCGGCCACCGGCGCCACCACCGTGCCGGGCCTCGCCTATGCCGGACGCCTGGGCCTCTGGGCCGCCGGCGAGACGCCCTTCGAGAGCCGCGCCGCCTTCGTCGCCGCCATGGAGGCCGGCGGCGTCGCCGCGATGGAGGTCGTCGCGAGGGACCTGAAGGCGCTCGGTCTCTACCAGGCCCGCGCGCTCGCCTGGGACGGCATCGAGGTCGACATCCTGGAGCATCTCCTCACGCCCGAGCAGCGGCGCATCTGGGACGCCTATGCCGGGGCGTTCAAGGTGATCCACGCCAACATCGAGGAGGCGCTGAAGGCCACCGGCATCGTCCAGGGCGCCGACACGCTCAACCGCAACGCCAGGTCGGCGGCGCTCGGCGCCTTCGAGGCCACCAGGCAGCGCTTCTTCGGCCATCTGCTGACCGGCATGAAGTGCCCCTCCCTGATCCGCGCCGTCGAGGCCGACCTCGACGCCGGCAGGTCGGCGGTCGTGCAGCTGGTCTCGACCGGCGAGGCCCTGATGGAACGGCGCATCGCCGAGGTCCCCGCATCCGAGTGGGACGACCTCAACATCGATCTCACGCCCCGGGACGCGATCCTCGCCTACCTGATGCACGCCTTCCCGGTGCAGTTGCAGGAGCCGTTCACCGACGACGGCGGCAATCTCCTCAGCCGGCCTGCCATGGACGAGGACGGCAACCCGGTGATCTGCAAGGAGGCGGAAGAACGGCGCGACGCGCTGATCGGGAAGCTGGCCGCCCTGCCGCCGGTGCCCACGGCCCTCGACCGGATCGTGCAGCACTTCGGGCACGAGCAGGTCGCCGAGGTCACCGGCCGGTCGCGCCGCGTGCTCAGAATCACGGACGCCCGGGGCGAGCGGCTGGCGCTGCGCTCGCGGCCGGCCTCCGCCAACCTCGCCGAGACCGCCGCCTTCATGGACGGGACCAAGCGCATCCTGGTCTTCTCCATGGCCGGCGGCACCGGCCGCAGCTACCACGCCGATCTTTCCCGCGGGAATACCGAGCGGCGCATCCACTACCTGCTGGAGCCCGGCTGGCGCGCCGACCAGGCGATCCAGGGGTTGGGCCGCACCCACAGGACGCATCAGGCCTCGGCCCCGCTGTTCCGCCCCGTCGCCACCGACGTCAAGGGCGAGCGCCGCTTCATCGCCACCATCGCGCGGCGTCTCGACAGCCTCGGCGCCATCACGCGCGGACAGCGGGATTCCCAGACCGCCATGGGCGGCAAGGACGCGGCGCTCTTCCGCGAGAGCGACAACCTGGAGAGCGTTTACGCAAGGGCCGCGCTGCGCCAGTTCTACGGCGCGCTCTGGCGCGGCTCCATCGAGGACTGGACCCTGGAGCGCTTCGAGACCGCCACAGGCCTCAAGCTCACCTGGGAGGGCGGTCTCAGGGACGACCTGCCGCCCATGCCCAAGTTCCTCAACCGCCTCCTGGCGCTTCCCATCGCCGAGCAGAACCGGCTCTTCGCCGAACTGGAGGACCGCATCGCCGCCAACATCGAGCAGGCCATCGAGGCCGGCACCCATGAGGTCGGCGTCGAGACCGTCACCGCCGATTCGCTCATCGTCGCCGGGCGCGAGACCCTCCACGCGCATCCCGGCGCCGGCGCGGCGACCGAACTCGTCGAGATCGTCCGTTGCGACCGGCTGGCGCCGCTCGCCGCCGAGGCCGCGCTGGAGATCGGCGAACGCGATCCCGGCCCCGACGGGAAGCCGCGCCTCGCCGTCAATGCCCGCTCCGGGCGCGCCGCCGTCCTCCTGCCGGCGCCCTCGCGCCTGTTCGACGACGGCGGCGTCCAGGAACGGGTCCGCCTGATCCGGCCCGCCGCAGCTGAGACCATGGCCCGGGCCGAACTCGACGCCTCCCGTTGGCGCCGCGCCGACGAGGCCAGGTGGCGCGCTGTGTGGGACGCCGAGATCGCCGGCCTGCCGTCGCACCGGGACTCGCGCTTCTGGCTCGCCACCGGCCTGCTGCTGCCGGTCTGGGACCGCCTGCCGGCCGACAACATGCGCGTGCGCCGGCTCACCGCCGACTGCGGCGCGGCCATCATCGGCCGCGTGCTCGACGCCGAACAGGTCCGCGCCGTGCGGCTGAGCTTCGGCCTCGGCGGCGGTCCCGCCATGACCGGCGCCGAAGCCTTCGAGGCGGTCATGGGACGCGGCAACGCCCTCGCCCTCGCCAATGGTTGGCGGCTCGCCCGCCGGAGGATCATGGGCGCCGACCGCATCGAGGTCGAGGGGCCGGCCGACACCGACATGGACGCGCTCAAGCGCTTCGGCTGCACCGTCGAGATCGTCTCCTTCCGCGCGCGCATCTTCGCGCCGAAGGCGGACACCCTCGACCGCATCCTCCAGCGCTGGCCGCTCGCCGCATGAGCGGCCCGTGTGATACCCATGGCCGGCCCGCCGTCCTCCGCGCAACCGTGCTCGGGATCGCGTCGGCGGCGATTCCACCCCACGGCAGGCTCGCACCGCCGCCTCCCCGGATACATATTGCCGGCCCGGCGCCCGCCGTCATGACGCCGGTGGCGCGTCGGGGTCCGTACCGCCGGCCCCGATTCCACGGACAAGGAGCACCTTCATGACTGCGCAGACCCTGCCCGACGAGCCCGACTTCTGCTTCGTCCCGGCTTACGATGTCGAGACCGACGTTCAGCAGATCCGCATCGTCATCGAAGGGCTGGCCGGCCATGTGCCGACCGCTCTGATCGCGTTGAACCTCGACGATGCCCTGAACATCTGCGACAAGCTCAACCGCCGCCTCGGATACGACCGCGCGGCCTGGACCGCCATGGCCGCCGCCTCCATGCACGCCGAGGACGACGATCCCGAGAGCGATCCGTGGCATTGAAGCGCCGTCCCGCTGCGCAGCCGGCCCGTCGCCGTCGGCGCTGGCCGCTTCCCGTGCGCCACAGACATGCGATCCGGATCGGCAGGCCGCAGGGGCGGGTGACGGCAAGCAAACCCGACACTGCCATCGCCTCGCCCGGCGCTCCGAACCAGCGCATCGCTTGCACCGCCGACCCGGCCGGCAAGAGAACGGCGGGATTGCAACCGGTGGAGGCGGAACATGACGACACCGGCCTACGCCGGCATCGGGGCGCGGGCGGTGCCGATGGCCGTGCTGGCGGACATGACGGTGATGGCGGGATGGCTGGCGCGCACCGGCTGGCATCTGGCGAGCGGCGGCGCGGATGGAGCGCACAGCGCGTTCGCAGCCGGAGCGCCGGCCGGCGGACGCTGTGGCTGCCGTGGCGGGGCGACAACGGGCATGACGGGCCGAACTGCCGGCCCGCATGGATAACGCCGCGCCGCTGCATCCGGCCTGGACGCGGTGTTCGCCGGCCGTCCGCAAGCTGCACGCGCGCAACGGCGCGATCCTACTTGGCGGGCAGTGGGAGAAACCGATCCGGTTCGGGGCGTAGAGGCGGAGAGGAGCGCCTGTCGGGCGAATGCCCGGCAGGGCGGAGGGAGTGGGTCCCCCGCGCCGATGCCGGGCCACGGCAGAGGAGACCCCGCCCATGTTCCATCCCGACCATTCCCTCGACGATCAGACCGGCGAACTGCTCGCCGAGCTTGGCATCCCGTCCGCCTGCGTGCGCGAAGTGATCGCCGAGGACCGGGCGCTGCGCTGCGCCGACCGCGAGGCGGTGTTTCCCGAACGGCGCATCGCGGACCTCTTCCCGGCTCCCGCGTCCGCCCCGGCCTGCCGGAGGTGGAGGAGGGCTTGAGGAGATTGAACGGTCGGGGGTTCGGGAGAGTGACCCCGGCCCCGGCCGTTCGCACCCATCGTCAGCAACCAGCCTTGCAAGGAGATATCCCATGGCCTTCGGTCTCAATCGCGCGGAACTGATCGGTCGCCTCGGCGCCGACGTCACCGTCAATCACCTCCAGAGCGGCGGCCGCGTCGCCAACATGTCGATCGCCACCGACGAGTCCTACATCGACGCCAAGACCGGCGAACGGGTCGACCGCACCGAGTGGCACCGCATCGTCACCTTCCAGGACGGGCTGATCGACATGCTGGTGAAGCACGCGGTGAAGGGCCGGCTGGTCTACGTCGCGGGCAAGCTCCAGACCCGGCGCTGGAAGAAGGAGGGCGAGGACTCCGACCGCTTCTCGACCGAGATCCTGCTGGTCCCGGGCGGGCGCGTCCAGTTCCTCGACAAGGCCAACGGCTCCCGGCCGCAGCCCGACCCGGACATGGCGGGCGACGCCGCTCCGGTTGCGGCGCCCGCCGACATGGACGGCGACCGGATTCCGTTCTGATCGGCGTCATGCTTCCTCCCCGGCCTGGCCGGCGCTTCGGCGCCGGTCTTTTTTTGCTGCCGGTCCGGAGGCGTCCCCGGTTCCATGGCGCGTCCGCGCTTCGCGCGGCGCGCGCCTTCTCCGGCGCCGGCCGGAGGCGGAGGCCGGCCGGTATCGGGCGTTCCGTTCCCATGCAGGAGTCCCGCCATGCCCGATGACAGGTTCCGCCGCCGTCCCGCCGGGGGCCGGCCATGAACGCCGGCGCCCTCGCCGCCGCGCTCGCGGCGCGCGCCGAGGCGGTCTGCCGCCACTACCTGCCCCACGGCCGTCGCCAGGGCCGCTACTGGATCTGCGGCGATCTCGACGGCGCTCGCGGGCGCTCGCTCTTCGTCCGCCTCTCCGGCCCCGGAACGCCCGGCAAGTTCACCGATGCCGCCTCCGGCGAGCACGGCGACCTGCTCGACATCATTCGCCACCGCTCCCGCGCGCCGACGCTGCGCGCGGCCCTCGACGAGGCGCGGCGCTTCCTCGCCGTGCCGGCTGCGCCGGCAACGGCATCGGACGACCCCTGGGACGCCACCGAGGCGGCGCGCCGCCTGTGGCGCGGCTGCCGCGCTCTCGACGGCAGCCATGCCGAGCGCTATCTCCACGCCCGCGGGCTCAGCCGCTGCCGCTTCGCGGCGCTGCGCTTCCACCCGGCCCTTCGCTACCGCGAAGGCGCCTCGGTGCGCCATCTCCCGGCGCTGGTCGCCGCCGTCACCGGCGGCGACGGCCGGCTCTTCGGCGTCCAGCGCACCTGGCTCGATCCGCGCCGGCCCGCCAAGGCGGGGGTCGCGCATCCGCGCAAGGCGCTCGGCCGCATCCACGGCCTCGCGGTGCGCTTCGGCGTTCCTGCCGACGACGCTGCGCTCGTCGTCGGCGAGGGCATCGAGACCGTGCTCTCGCTGGTCGCCGCCGTGCCGGAAATCCGTGCCGCGGCGGCGCTCTCGGCCGGCAGCCTCGGCGCGTTCGCGCCTCCGCCCGGCCTCGCCCGCCTGGTGATCGCGCGCGACAACGACGAGGAGGGCGCGCGCGCCGCCGAACGCCTCGCCCGGCGCTCCGCGCGGGCCGGCGTCGCCGCCACGGTGATCGTCCCTCAGGGCAACGACTTCAACGACGACCTGGTCGGGCTCGGCGCGGCGGCGCTGCGCGCCCGCCTCGCACCCCTGTTCCGCCCCGGCGCCTGACCCGGTCCGGGGGAGGGAGAGGAATGCGGAGGCCGGGCAAGCCGCCCCGAAGAGAGGAGAAAGTCGATGGATGCCGTCATCAACCTGAAGCACGCACCCGCGCTGCGCGCGCTGCTCGCCCGCCAGCCGGTGCAGGACGCCGCCGTCCTGATCGACCGCCGCACGCCCTGGGGCAATCCGTTCCGGATCGGCCCCGGCCAGGACCGCGCCCAGGCGATCGCGCGCTACCGCGCCGATCTCTGGCGGCGCATCCGCGCCGGCGAGATCGATCTGGAGGCGCTGGCCGCGCTGCATGGCCGCCGCCTCGCCTGCTGGTGCGCGCCGCTGCCCTGTCACGGCCATGTGCTGGCCCGTGCCGCGGCCTGGGCGGCGCGGCAGCTGGCGCAGGGGCGCGCGTCATGAGCGCCATCGCCTTCCGCCGCATCGCCCCGGACCGGTCGCGCATCTACTGCGACGGCGACCATGTCGGCGACGTCTGCGCCCGCGACGATCCGCTGCGCGAGGGCGCGCGGTATTACGTCATCCATCTCGACGAGGATCCGCGCGGTCCCTGCCGCGTCCATGACCGCGACCGCATCCGCGAGGTGGCCGGGCAGCGGATCCTCTCGCATCCTCTGTGGGGGTGACCGGCTGTCCATCGGCGCCCCATCGAACGGCGCGGGGATCGTCCGGGCGATGCCTCCGGTCGCTGGCGCTCCCTGCGCGCTCCGCTTGCACGCCCGGCGGCCAGGTCCGGGAGCACTCCCGGAGGCCGTGCCGGGCGGAACCGCCCAAGGGGTCCGTGCGTGTGGAAACAGATACGCCACCCCGCTGTGATGTCCCATTGTGACACACGTGCTCACTCCACCAACCCGCTGCGCGGGTCCTCCGCTCCGCTCCGGCCGGGACTCGCAATGAAACGGCGCTCGCGCGCCTAGGCCCGATGCGGCGCGCGACCGTGGCTCCGCGCTCCCTGCGGTCGCTTGTGCGCCCGCACCACTCGCGCACCCCATCGGGCCATTCATTCCGGACCCGGTGGTTCCGCTGCGCGCGCGTGACCCAACAGGACACCACACCGGGGATCGGCCCCGGACGTGAAAACGATCAAGGAGATCGACATGAACACCATCATCGAGAGCACCGGGCACTCCGTCACCGCAACCGTCTGCGAGAACGCGGCGCTGTTCGGCGCCACCCCCGAGCGCGACGAGTTCGACACCCGCGCCATCTGGGACCAGGACGGCGCCATCGACGCCGTCGCCGACGCCTTCCGCGTCATCGCCAACGACGTCTGCCCCGACGGCACACAGCTCGCCGACGAACGCGAGAGCCTGCTCTGGGGCTTCGTCAACATGCTCCACGCCCAGACACAGCGCATCGAGCGCTCCGCCGACAGGCTCACCCCCGAACTCCGCGACCTCCAGCGCGAACAGGACGGCTCCGAGATCAAGTCCCGCGAACTCGAACTCGTCACCGACCGCGCACAGAACCTCGGAGACCGCCGCGACGCCTTCGAGACCCTGCGCGACATCGCCGCCGACGCCTACCGCGACGCCACCGGCGAGGTCTGGCGCCCCCGGCGCGGCAGCCACGTCTCCGAAACCGGCAAGCTGACCTCCGCCAGCATCGACGCCCGCGACTTCATCCGCGCCCGCAAGGACCGCAAGACCGCCGCCCACCTGCCGCAGGGCACCCTCGTCGCCATCGCCGGCGGCAGGGACATCGCCGACCCCGCCGCCGTCATCGCACGCCTCGACCAGGCCCGCGCCAAGTACGCCGACATCGTCCTCGTCCACGGCGGCGGCCCCGGCGTCGAGAAGATCGCCGCAGGCTGGGCCGAGCGGAACGGCGTCCACCAGGTCGTCTGCAAGCCCGACTGGGACCGCCACGGGCGCGCCGCACCCTTCCGCCGCAACGACGAACTCCTCAACCTCCTGCCCAAGGGCGTCATCGCCTTCCCCGGCTCCGGCATCACCGAGAACCTCGTCGACAAGGCGCGCCAGCTCGGCATCCCGGTCATGCGCTGCGCCGCCTAATCCGCAACACTCTCGCGGGCCGCACCGTCGCTCCGGCGGCAGTGCGGCCCGTTTCCGCGTGCGCACACCGGTCGCTGCAACGCCATCCTCGCGCGCGCTCCGCGCCGCGCTCGGGCTCCGCATCCGCGTCACCCGACGCTGCACCATGCCGCGCATGAGTGCACCGGCCACTGCGCCGAACCCGGCGCACTGCCGCCCGCGCGCCCTCGCATCATGCTCCGCATGAATGCCTCGGACGCCGCGCCCGACGACGCCGCTCACACCCCGCGGCTGCTCCCCTCCGCCGCTCTCGCCGGCGTCGATTCCCCCATCGTCAATGCCGCAGACTCAGCCGTCCCGACCGCCCGGGGCGGCCTCGGTTCTCACACCCGACGCATCTGTGATGCCTTTTCGCTTTCCGGTTGGCGTTGCGGGAGGTTGCCGGGGAACCCTTGTTTTGCAACGGTTTCCGGTCTTCCCGCCTGCCGCTTCCTTGTCCTCCTGCCCGCGAGCCCGGGGCCCTGTCCAGGACACGTTGTGGCATGTCCTGCGGGTCGGGTCCACCCTTTCCGGACGGCCGGCCCCTTTCGGCGCGCCGCGGCCGGGTTCGTTCAGAACTGGCGCACGAAGCTGAGTTCGGCGCGGTTGCGCCGGTAGTCGAGGGCCTGGGCGTTGGTCTTGCGCTCCTCGCGGATGAGGGAGAGGCGGGGGCTGAAGCCGAGCACGGTCACGGCGCGGTTGTGGACCGAGACCGAGAGGGTCCGCGTGTCGTCCCGGCGCGGCTTGCGGTCGATGGTGCGGTGGGCGGCGCCGCCGCCCTCATAGTCGGTGCGCTGCAGGGCGGCGCGCAGGCCGAGCGTGAAGCCGGCCGGCAGCGCCAGCGTGGCGCCGAGGCTCGCCCGCGGGCCGCTGTTGCGCCAGTGTTCGGCCCTGGCGCGGGCCCAGCTCCAGCCGGCATTGCCGCCGAGGCGCAGGATGGTCAGCGCGGCCCAGTTGGCGCCGAGCGAGACGTCGCCCACCGGGCCGTCGAGCCAGTCGCAGCCGCGGCAGTTGCGCCGGGCGGCGCCGGCGCGGGCGAAGAGCGCGAGGCGCGGCGTCAGCAGATGCTCGCCTTCGAGGCGCAGGCCGACGCTGTCGGTCTCGGGCCGGCCGGCGGTCCATTGCCGGTCCGCGGTCGCCAGCAGGCTCGCTTCGGTGCGGGCGTCGATCAGCCAGCGCGGGCCGACATGGGCGGCAAGGAAATGCCGGTCGAACTCCCCGCCCCTGTATTCCCGGACGCTGGCGTCCGCCCCGGCGCGCAGGCGCAGGCGGTCGTTCAGCGGATGCTGGTATTCGCCGCCGCCCCAGAAGGAGACGCCGAGGCCGGATTCGGGCTTCGCGGGATCGTCCAGGGTGAAAGGCAGCCGGCCGAACGGGGTGTCGAGGAAGACCGTGCGCTCGCCCGAGGCGGCGTTGAGGTTGCTGTCCGGGACGATGGCCGCCCCGAACCACGCCTCCCAGCGCCGCCGCGCGCGGATGATGTCGAGGAAGCGCCGGATGTTGGCGGCGACCGCCGGGGGCACGTCGCCCGCCAGCACCTGCTCGAAATGCCGCCGCGCCAGCGTGTCCTCCTCCTTCAGGAAGAAGGCGCGGGCGAGTTCGAGACGCACCCGCACCAGCTCCGGGCGGTCCACCAGGATGGCCCGGAAGGCGGCGACCGCCTCGTCGAGCCTGCCCTCGCGGGCTTCCCGGTCCGGTGCGGCATCGGCGGCGGCAAGCGCCTCCATCCCGGCCCGGAAGCGCATGTCGGTCGCATCCTGGCCCAGGGCGGGGCGCGCGACGGGCGCCGCAACAAGCAGGACCGACAGCCCCGCCAGCACGGGAACAAGGAACCGGAAAGGTCTCATCGCGTCTGTCGCATCGCTTGCCGTCCGGGCTCCCGATCGAAAAAGAAGGGCGGCGCAGGAAACGCGCCACCCTTGTCACGACCGGGAACCGGGCCGGCCTCCCGCATGAACGGGAGCCCGGCCCCGTGCGGCTACTCCGTCGTCGGCGTCTGAAGCTCCGTGCCGAAGGCGCCGACCATCCGGTGGGTGCCGCCGTGTTCGGCCTGGAACTTGCCCATGATCGCGGTCGGATGGTTGCTGCCGTCGCCGCCATTCTCAACCGTGCCGGGCTTGTCGTCATACAGGTTGGCCACCCAGCTCCCGGCCGGCGCCGCCTTGTTGCCGTTGATCGACCACACCGTCTTTTCCGTGTTGACGATGTGGCCCTTCTGGGCATCGGTGGCCAAGCTGGGGTCGGTGGTCCAGGCCGCCTTGTTCAACGTCACGCTCCAGTCGTTCTTCATCCCGTTTTTCAGCCTGAAGTCGTGGATCGTGCCGGTCAGGCCCGTGTCGGCGTTCAGGTTGGCGGTCCCGAACTGGGCCTTCAGCGTGGCCGTCGCCGTGAACTCGCCACCGCCGCCCTTCTCGTTGAGCGGGTCGTTGATGGCGTACCAGCCGATCGCGGGGCCCTCATAGGTCGCCGCCCTGCCTCGGTTGACGTTCAGGCTCTTGCCGTCCGTGGCGAGATCGACGCCCCCGCCGACGGACTGGTAGAAGGCGCTGACCGCCGCCGGCATGCCGTCGGCGTCGTTCCGCACCCACCAGCCGAAGTACATGTAGCTGAGGTCCCTTTCCAGCACCTTCGCGCCCGCGTCGTGGACGAAGTACCAGTCGGCGGACATGAAGTAGCCGCCGAACCCGCCTCCTCCGACCCCGGTCCCGACCGTGCAGGTGCCGCTTGCGGGGCAGAAGTAGTTGCCCGGCGCGCCGTAGTAGGTGCCGGGGACCTTGATCTCCGCGCCCCCGTCGGCCGGCTTCGGAGCGGTCACGGACCCTATCCCGACGGTCCACTTGTCGAACGTGGCGGATGCGATCGCCCGGTCGACCCCGGTGCCCAGGGTCAGTCTGCGCGCGTGTTTTGGGCCGCTGTTGCCGGATACGAACGGCTCGTAGGTCCCCTTGTTGATCCAGTCGGTGTCGTCCTTGAAGAACTTCGCGGCATCCATCGGGACGACACCCCATCTCTCCAGCGGGCCGCCCTGCCGGTCGTTGTACACCCGGACCTTGTCGGTGACCTTCATGCTGCCGGAGCCGGTGGTCCTTTCGTAGTGCGTGACGTTCCACCGGCCCACCTTGTCCATGGTCGTGTCGTGCCCGGGGCGCCCCTCCGCGCCGTGCCTGAAGTACACGGCGGTGTGGGTGTTCGCAGTCGCGATGCTCCCCGCGCCGGCCGCGGGGTCGATGCGGAAGTCCCCCCGCTCGCCCCTCTGACCGGTCGCCTCCGCCGGGGCGTCGTGCTGGCTATCGGTGATACTGGTGATGTAGTACGGGACGGTCGCGAGGTTGTTCAGCGCGTTCACCGGGGCCGTTGTGTCATCGGACGGACCCATCGCCGCGTACAGCGCCCGGCCCATCCTGTGCCCGTCCATGCGCGCCGTCTTGGCGTCGCCGAAGGCGTCCTCCTGCAGGGCGAGCCTCGTGCGCAGCAACTCCTTGTTGGCCTCGGGGATGTTCGCGTCCGCGATCGCCGTCTTGGCCGCCGCGATGGCGGCTTCGACGTCGGTCACGGTGCTTTCCTCGGACAGGGACGTGATCCTGGCGATCGCGTCCATGACCGCCTTAATCTCGCCGTCCGTGATCGTCGTGACGACGCCGGCGATGCGGGTCTCCTCGGCCTTGGCCGCCATGCGGGAGTCCTTGGCCCGGTCGAGCGCGCCCTGATGCATGGCAATCTTCGAGCGAAGCTTCGCCTTTTCAGACTCGGGGATGTTTGCGCCCTCGATCTCCGCCTTGGCCGCGTCGATGGCGGCCTGGGCGTCCGTCACGGTGTCGTCGCCGGACGTGTTCGTGACCATCTTGACCGCCTCCATGGCCGCCGCGACCTGGGTGCCCTCGATGTTCTTGACAACATGATCGTGGTAATGGCCCTGCGCCGTCTTGATCTGCCCGTCGTCAGCGTCCGCACGGTCCGCCTGAGCCTGATACCGGTCCTTTTCGTCGTCGGTCAGATCCTCGGCGCCCGCGATCGCCGCTTTCAGCTCTCTGAGAGCGGCCATGGCGGCGTCGAGCTGCGCCTTCGTGGGCGTCACGCCCGCAAACGCCGCAAGAGCCATGTCGAGCTTTCCGGAAGCCCCCGAAAGCGCGTTCATCTGCTCTTTCCGGTCCACGGCTGTCTGGGCACTGGCCAGTTGCGTCCGATACGTCGCCTTGTTGGCATCGCTCACGTCGCCCGCATCGTCCAGCGCCTCCTTGAGAGCCGCGATGGCCGCCTTGGCCGCGGCGAGCTTGTCCGCGTCCGACAGGTCGGACGTGTCGACCTCGGCGAGCGCGTCCATCAGCGCCTTCTTCTGATCCATCTCGCGAGCCATCGTCGCCAGCACCGTCTTGCGCGCCGCAGCCGCCGCCTGAAGCTTCGCGAGCTCCTCGCCGGAAACGCCGGCCGTTGCATCGGCAACGGCCTTGTCGACCGCAGCGTCCGTCGTGGCCGCCTTGATGGCCGCGTCCGCCTTCTGGTAGGGCGTCTGCGTCTGCGCCGGCATCTGCGTCGTCGTCGACGGCGAGCTTCCGCCCCCGCCGCAGCCGGCAAGCCCCAGAGCCGTGGCGGCCATGACCGCGATCGCCCAATGCTTCACAATTCTCATGAACCCTTCTCCTTTCAGCAGGAACGCCTCGCCGGTCCCCGATGCAAACTCCGGGCAAAGTGTAGGTGGAACGCAGGGCGTGTCAACAAACTAAAACACTTCATGCGCCGTTCCCTCATGCGAGCCCCAGCGCAGGCGGAGCATAGGCGGACAGGACGGGAGAATCAACAACTCCGGAGCTTCCGCTCGACCGCCACCGCCACCCGCTCGGCGGCTTGGCCGAGGGTCGCGTCGTCGAGATGGACATAGCGGTTCGTCGTGCTGGCCCGGCGGTGTCCGAGCAGGCGTCCTGCGACATGCAGGCTTTCGCCATTCATGACGGCGTGCGAGGCATGCGCATGTCGCAGGTCATGAAGCCGCGCATCCGCCACGATCCCGGCCGCATCGCGCGTCGTGGTCCAGAAATAGTGGAGTTCGTTGCTGCCCAACGGCCCGTCTCCGCTCCTGCCCGGAAACACACATTCCCCGGACGCCGATTCGGCGAGGCCGGCCAGCAACGCCCGCGCCGCTTCGCCCAGCAGAACGTGCCTCGGGCCCGTCTTGGTGTCGGCCAGCCGGGCGCTGGCGCCGTCCTCGTCCAGTTCCCCGATCTCGTCCCATGTGAGGTCGAGGATTTCGGAGAGTCGCGCTCCGGTGAGCGTCAGCAGGCGGATGGCCGCAACCGGCCAGGGGTGGTCCTCCCGGCGCCGGTCCAGCACCGCGCCGAGGCGTTTGAGCTCCGCACGGTCGAGATGGCGGGCGACCGGCCGCCGCGGGTTCCTGGCGATGTTGGCGCAGGCGTCGGGGACATGCTCGCCGAGGTCGCCCCACTGGCGGGCCGTCGCGAGCATGGCGCGGAGGATCTCGAAGGCGCGGTTGGCCGCGCCGGGCCGGTCGACGCTGGCGGCGTCGAACCATGCCGAGACACAGGCATGGTCGATGGCGTCGAGCCGGAGCCTGTCGAAATGCGGCATCAGGCGGTTCCGCATGTAGATGTCGAAGGTCTCCAGAGAGGATGGCTTCCAGCGGTGTTTCCGCCGTTCGCGGTAGCGGGCGGCGAAGTCGCGGAACAGCGGCGCCCTGGTCCTGCGCGGCGGCGCCATGTCCTCGCCGCCCCACAGGCGGGCGAGCGCGGCCGCGCCGTCCCGCCGGGCGGCGTCGAGGGAGAGTTCGGGGAAGCGGCCGAGGGTGATCTTGCGCATGCGCCCGTTGACGCGGGTCTGGACGATGTAGGAGCGCACTCCCGAAGGCTGCACCCGGACCCCGAAATGCGCCAGCAGCTTGTCCCAGAGGGTGTATTCCCGTTCCGTCGGCCTGGCGGCGGCGATGGCCTTCACGGTCAGCCGGATGCGGCGCCTGCCCCCGCTCATCGTCCGTCCTCCTTCCCGCTGCCGGTCATGGCATCGTGGACGATGCCGGAGATGCGCCCGGCGGCGGCGCGGACATGTCCGTCGGCGAGATGGGCGTAGCGTTCGGTGGACGCGGTGTCGGCATGGCCGAGCAGACGGCCGACGGTGTAGAGGTCGAGGCCGCTCATCACGGCGTGGGAGGCGAAGGTATGGCGGCAGTCGTGGAGGCGCACATCGTCGAGCCCGGCGAGGCCGCGCAGCTTCCGCCAGCGCGGGCCGAGGTCGGTCATCGGCCCGTCGCCCCTCCCGTTGGGGAAGACGTAGCGCCCCCTGCGCGGCAGGGCGTTGAGGACCGCCCTTGCAGGCGGCGGAAGCTGGACTGCCTTCGGCCCGGTCTTGCTGTCGGGCAGGACCGCGCGGGTATCGCGGATCCAGTCCCATTGCAGGCCGGCGATCTCGGACGAGCGCGCGCCGGTGAACAGCAGGAGCTGGATTGCGGCGGCGGCCTGCCTGTCCCCGGCATGGTCGAGCACGAAGCCGAGGCGCTTGAGTTCGTCCACGGACAGGAACCGCTCTCTCGGCTTCGTCCGGTAGCGGCGCATGTTGCGGCAGGGGTTGGATCCCTGCGGGCGCAGGTCCCACAACTCGGCCTGCCGCATCATCACCGAGAGCACCGGCAGGGTCCGGTTGGCGTTGCCGGGCGTGCCGCTCATGGCGTCGAACCAGCGCCGCACGTCGGCGCGGCCAATCTGCGGGACGCGCATCGCACCGAAGAAGGGGACGAGGTAGCGGTCGATCAGGTGGGCGTTGCCTGTCCTCGTGGACGGCTTCCAGCGCCGCCCCTGGCGGCGCATGAACTCGGCTGCGAAGTCGGTGAACAGGGGACCGGCCTCCTTGTCGTCCCTGGCCTTCGCGATGGCGGCAAGCGCCTTCTCCCTCGCCTCGGCGGCGGTCATGTCGCCGGGGGAGCCGAGACGGACGGTCCTTCCCCCGACGAGGACATGGAAGAACCTTGCCCCGCCTTTCGCGACCTTGAGGCCGAAGGCGGGCAGATCCCGGTCGATGACGGTGATGCCGTTGCGGGATTTCCGGCGCTGCTCGAACGGCCTGTTGGCCGTCCGTTCGTCGATGGTGGCATGGATGCGCATGGGGCCTCCGGATCCGTTCCCTGGGATGCCGCCCGTTCCGGGGGAACGAAACGGCGTTTCCGAACGGACAACGCGGCCTGCGCACAGGCTCGCGGCCGGAGGCCGGACCCGGCCCCAACCCCTTGTCGTGCAACGGAAAACTCTCGACCGTTGAAGGTCGGCCGGGTCTCGCTCTCTGCACCACGGGTGCGTCGGGTGTGAGAACCACGCGCCGAAGGGCGTAGAAATCATCACTCCGCCCCCGCATCCGCGAAGCGCCGCAAGGCCAGTTCTGACAATGGCTTGCAGCCCGCGCGGCGTTTGAGTGCGGCACTTCCGGCCCTTCCGATCTTCGAACCCGACGCCGTTCCCCGGCGTGTCCTGGGTGTTCCCCAACGGGGGCTCCTGCGACCGGCAGACAAGGGAAGGGGTCGGAAGATGCCGAACGGAACGAAGAGGACGAAGATCACCGAGGCGCGGGCGCGCGCCTTCGCTGCTGCGGACGGGCGCGAGGCCGTGCTGTGGGACAGCGCCGCGCCGGGCCTCGGCCTGCGGGTGCGGGCGAAAGGGCGCAAGACATGGATCGTGCACCGGCGCGCGGGCGGCTCCGTCGTCAGGCGGACGCTCGGCGCGCTCGACGAACTGACGGTCGAGGATGCGCGGCACGCGGCGCGAGCGCTGCTCGCCGATGCGGAGACGGGCGGCGCACCGGCGACGGTGCCGACGGTGCGGACGTTCGCGCCGGCGTTCCTCGCCGACTGCGCCGAACGCTGGAAGCCGGCGACGCGGCGCGCGCACGCGGACGGCATGAACCGCTTCATCCTGCCCGTGTTTGGCGGTCGGCGCGTCGATTCGATCGGCGCGAAAGATGTGCACAACTGGTTCGACGATCTGTCGGCCAGGCGGGCGGGATCGGCGAACCGGGCGCTGGCGGTGCTGTCGTCGATGATGAAGCACGCGGAGGCGCTCGGCCTGCGGCGCGAGGACTCCAACCCGTGCAAGGGGCTGCGGCGGCGCAGGACCGGCTTCGAGGCGCACTACCTGACGGACGACGAGTTCGCCGCGCTTGGGCGGGCGCTCGACGGCGCGGAAGCGGAATGGCCGGTCGCCGTCGCCGCGCTGCGCTTCCTGCTCCATACCGGCGCGCGCAAGTCCGAGGCTCTGCGGCTCAGGTGGGAGCATGTCCACGGCGACCGTGTTGTGTTGCCCGACAGCAAGACCGGTCCGCGCACGATCCGGCTCGCATCGCCCGCCCGCGCCGTGCTCGCGGCGCAACCCCGGCGCGACGACTGCCCGTGGGTGTTCGCGTCTCCCTGCGGCGGCCCTGCGACGGTGGACAGGGCATGGAACGCGGTCCGCGCGGCGGCGGGTCTGCCGACGCTGCGCATTCACGATCTCCGCCACAGCTATGCGGCGGTCGCGGTCGGCGGCGGCGAGGGCCTGCGCATCGTCGCCGGGCTGCTCGGCCATGCCGACATCCAGACCACCTTCGGCTATGCGCACCTTGCCGAGGGCTCCGTGTTCGAGGCCGCGAACCGGGTCTCGCGCGGCCTTGCCGCCATGCTCGACGGCGGGGAGGCGGACCGATGACCGAACGCGCCCGGCTGACCGATGCGCTCGCGCTCGCGGCCCGTCCGCGCGAACGCGAATACGCCGTCCACGATACCGCCCTTCAGGGCTTCATGCTGCGCGTCCAGCCCAACGGCGCGCGATCCTGGGTGTTCCGCTTCCGGCGCGACGGCAAGCCGTGCCGGGTCACGCTCGGCAGGCCGGAGGCGGTAAAGGCCGACCGGGCGCGCGCTGCGGCGCTCGCCTTCCTCGCCCGCGAGAAGGGCGTCGGCGATTCTCTGCCCCTTCCCGCTTCCGGCCCGACGCTGGCGAAGTTCGCCGTGGAATATGTCGAGCGGCGCGCCCCGTCCTGGAAGCCGTCCACGGTGCAGGCGACCCTGAGCTACCTCGACAGCGCCATCCTGCCCGCGCTCGGCCATCTGCGCGTCGGCGCGGTCGTGCGGGCCGACATTGCCCGCTTCTTCCACGACTACGGGCGGCGGAGGCCGGGCGGGGCGAACCGCGCCCATGACATCCTTCGCAACATGTTCGACTGCGCCGTCGCGTGGGGTCATCGGCCCGAGGCCGCCGGGAACCCGTGCACGGGCATCGTCCGCTACCGGCGTCCGCCGCGCGGGCGGCTGCTGGGTGCGGACGATCTGGCGAAGCTGGGCGCGGTGCTGCGCGAGCGCGAGGCCGAACACCCGGTCTGCGCCGCGGCGGTGCGCCTGCTCCTGCTGACCGGGTGCCGGCCGGGGGAGATTCGCCGCCTGCGCTGGTGCGAGGTCAAGCCGGACCGGCTCGCGCTGCCCGACACCAAGACGGGCCCGAGGCACGTTCTGCTGGGCGAAGCGGCGCGGGCGTTGCTGGCCGGCCTCGCCGAATCGGCGTCCGGGGAATGTGTGTTTCCGGGCAGGAGCGGAGACGGGCCGTTGGGCAGCAACGAACTCCACTATTTCTGGACCACGACGCGCGATGCGGCCGGGATCGTGGCGGATGCGCGGCTTCATGACCTGCGACATGCGCATGCCTCGCACGCCGTCATGAATGGCGAAAGCCTGCATGTCGCAGGACGCCTGCTCGGACACCGCCGGGCCAGCACGACGAACCGCTATGTCCATCTCGACGACGCGACCCTCGGCCAAGCCGCCGAGCGGGTGGCGGTGGCGGTCGAGCGGAAGCTCCGGAGTTGTTGATTCTCCCGTCCTGTCCGCCTATGCTCCGCCTGCGCTGGGGCTCGCATGAGGGAACGGCGCATGAAGTGTTTTAGTTTGTTGACACGCCCTGCGTTCCACCTACACTTTGCCCGGAGTTTGCATCGGGGACCGGCGAGGCGTTCCTGCTGAAAGGAGAAGGGTTCATGAGAATTGTGAAGCATTGGGCGATCGCGGTCATGGCCGCCACGGCTCTGGGGCTTGCCGGCTGCGGCGGGGGCGGAAGCTCGCCGTCGACGACGACGCAGATGCCGGCGCAGACGCAGACGCCCTACCAGAAGGCGGACGCGGCCATCAAGGCGGCCACGACGGACGCTGCGGTCGACAAGGCCGTTGCCGATGCAACGGCCGGCGTTTCCGGCGAGGAGCTCGCGAAGCTTCAGGCGGCGGCTGCGGCGCGCAAGACGGTGCTGGCGACGATGGCTCGCGAGATGGATCAGAAGAAGGCGCTGATGGACGCGCTCGCCGAGGTCGACACGTCCGACCTGTCGGACGCGGACAAGCTCGCCGCGGCCAAGGCGGCCATCGCGGCTCTCAAGGAGGCGCTGGACGATGCGGGCGACGTGAGCGATGCCAACAAGGCGACGTATCGGACGCAACTGGCCAGTGCCCAGACAGCCGTGGACCGGAAAGAGCAGATGAACGCGCTTTCGGGGGCTTCCGGAAAGCTCGACATGGCTCTTGCGGCGTTTGCGGGCGTGACGCCCACGAAGGCGCAGCTCGACGCCGCCATGGCCGCTCTCAGAGAGCTGAAAGCGGCGATCGCGGGCGCCGAGGATCTGACCGACGACGAAAAGGACCGGTATCAGGCTCAGGCGGACCGTGCGGACGCTGACGACGGGCAGATCAAGACGGCGCAGGGCCATTACCACGATCATGTTGTCAAGAACATCGAGGGCACCCAGGTCGCGGCGGCCATGGAGGCGGTCAAGATGGTCACGAACACGTCCGGCGACGACACCGTGACGGACGCCCAGGCCGCCATCGACGCGGCCAAGGCGGAGATCGAGGGCGCAAACATCCCCGAGTCTGAAAAGGCGAAGCTTCGCTCGAAGATTGCCATGCATCAGGGCGCGCTCGACCGGGCCAAGGACTCCCGCATGGCGGCCAAGGCCGAGGAGACCCGCATCGCCGGCGTCGTCACGACGATCACGGACGGCGAGATTAAGGCGGTCATGGACGCGATCGCCAGGATCACGTCCCTGTCCGAGGAAAGCACCGTGACCGACGTCGAAGCCGCCATCGCGGCGGCCAAGACGGCGATCGCGGACGCGAACATCCCCGAGGCCAACAAGGAGTTGCTGCGCACGAGGCTCGCCCTGCAGGAGGACGCCTTCGGCGACGCCAAGACGGCGCGCATGGACGGGCACAGGATGGGCCGGGCGCTGTACGCGGCGATGGGTCCGTCCGATGACACAACGGCCCCGGTGAACGCGCTGAACAACCTCGCGACCGTCCCGTACTACATCACCAGTATCACCGATAGCCAGCACGACGCCCCGGCGGAGGCGACCGGTCAGAGGGGCGAGCGGGGGGACTTCCGCATCGACCCCGCGGCCGGCGCGGGGAGCATCGCGACTGCGAACACCCACACCGCCGTGTACTTCAGGCACGGCGCGGAGGGGCGCCCCGGGCACGACACGACCATGGACAAGGTGGGCCGGTGGAACGTCACGCACTACGAAAGGACCACCGGCTCCGGCAGCATGAAGGTCACCGACAAGGTCCGGGTGTACAACGACCGGCAGGGCGGCCCGCTGGAGAGATGGGGTGTCGTCCCGATGGATGCCGCGAAGTTCTTCAAGGACGACACCGACTGGATCAACAAGGGGACCTACGAGCCGTTCGTATCCGGCAACAGCGGCCCAAAACACGCGCGCAGACTGACCCTGGGCACCGGGGTCGACCGGGCGATCGCATCCGCCACGTTCGACAAGTGGACCGTCGGGATAGGGTCCGTGACCGCTCCGAAGCCGGCCGACGGGGGCGCGGAGATCAAGGTCCCCGGCACCTACTACGGCGCGCCGGGCAACTACTTCTGCCCCGCAAGCGGCACCTGCACGGTCGGGACCGGGGTCGGAGGAGGCGGGTTCGGCGGCTACTTCATGTCCGCCGACTGGTACTTCGTCCACGACGCGGGCGCGAAGGTGCTGGAAAGGGACCTCAGCTACATGTACTTCGGCTGGTGGGTGCGGAACGACGCCGACGGCATGCCGGCGGCGGTCAGCGCCTTCTACCAGTCCGTCGGCGGGGGCGTCGATCTCGCCACGGACGGCAAGAGCCTGAACGTCAACCGAGGCAGGGCGGCGACCTATGAGGGCCCCGCGATCGGCTGGTACGCCATCAACGACCCGCTCAACGAGAAGGGCGGCGGTGGCGAGTTCACGGCGACGGCCACGCTGAAGGCCCAGTTCGGGACCGCCAACCTGAACGCCGACACGGGCCTGACCGGCACGATCCACGACTTCAGGCTGAAAAACGGGATGAAGAACGACTGGAGCGTGACGTTGAACAAGGCGGCCTGGACCACCGACCCCAGCTTGGCCACCGATGCCCAGAAGGGCCACATCGTCAACACGGAAAAGACGGTGTGGTCGATCAACGGCAACAAGGCGGCGCCGGCCGGGAGCTGGGTGGCCAACCTGTATGACGACAAGCCCGGCACGGTTGAGAATGGCGGCGACGGCAGCAACCATCCGACCGCGATCATGGGCAAGTTCCAGGCCGAACACGGCGGCACCCACCGGATGGTCGGCGCCTTCGGCACGGAGCTTCAGACGCCGACGACGGAGTAGCCGCACGGGGCCGGGCTCCCGTTCATGCGGGAGGCCGGCCCGGTTCCCGGTCGTGACAAGGGTGGCGCGTTTCCTGCGCCGCCCTTCCTTTTTTCGATGGCAGGACACAGGCGCCGCAAGGATGCGACAGACGCGGACCGCGCGCCGTTCTTCCGGCGGCTTCCCTCCGGGTGTCGGTGATTATCATAAAGGGCGCATATTTGCTGGCGTAGCGCGCTTTTGTGGTGCGCACGACAAACAGCGTGAGACAGGCGCGGCCGGGTTTATGACGGGGGCCGAGGACGGAAGGAGGGCGTAGCCCGACCGGAGTCCTCGGCCCCCGTCGCGTTGAGATTTTCGCCTCCCGGAGGGCGGCGACGTCCTGGCGACCGGGTTGGCCGTTCCCGGGCTGCGGCAGGGGGTAGACTGGGGCTTCTGAGAACGATGCGGCGCCGGCCCCGTTGGCTTGGTGGCAACGACCGGCGCCGCACCCCCCGAGCCATGCAAGGCGCGGCCCGGAAGCGCAGTATCGTGCGCGTCCGGGCGTGGGTCCACCCCGTTCTCATCGGTCGCGATGAGGAACGCCGCCCGCCTGTTCACCTGCGCCCTGTGCCGCCGCCAGGTGGTTCTCTGCCGGCGCTGCGACTCTGGCCATATCTACTGTTCGCCGCGTTGCAGCGGGCGGGCGCGGCGTCGGTCGGTGCGCCTTGCGGGGCAGCGCTACCAGAACAGCCGCCGGGGCCGTCACAAGCATGCCGAGCGCCAGCGGCGCTACCGCGAACGGCGCCGTGTGCGGCAGCCGGCAGTTCGGGCCATCGCGCAGAAAGTGACGCATCACCCTTTGACCGTCGCGCGCCGGCGTCCTGATGTGGCGCGCATACCGGCGGGGCGGTCCGGAACCCGGCCCTTCGGGCCCGACCGTCCCGCCCGGGTGTTCCGCTGCGAGCGCTGCGGTCGGTTCTGCGGCCTGGCGGTCTATCCGGGCCTGCGCCAGGCGCGAAGGGAGTGAGATGGCGATCGACAAGCAGACCCGTGCCGAGATCCAGCGGCTGTATTTTGCCGAGAAGTGGAGGATCGGCACGATCGCGCGCCAGCTCGGCGTCCACCACGGCACGGTCGAGCGCGCGGTAGCGGCCGCCGGGGCGCCCGCGCGTGAGAGGCGGCGCAGGGCTTCGATGATCGATCCGTTCCGGCCCTTCATCCGCCAGACCCTGGCGGTCTGGCCCAGGCTGCCAGCCAGCCGGCTCTACCAGATGGCGGTCGAGCGCGGCTACCGGGGCAGCCAGAGCCACTTCCGGCGCATGATCGCGCCGGAGCGCCCGCGGCCTGTGGCCGAGGCCTATCTGCGCCTCAAGACCCTGCCCGGCGAGCTGGCCCAGGTGGACTGGGCCCACTTCGGCAAGGTGAGGATCGGGCGCGCGGAGCGCCCGCTGATGGGCTTCGTGATGGTGCTGAGCTACTCGCGCCGCATCTTCCTGCACTTCTACCTCAATGCCGCGATGGACAACTTCCTGCGCGGCCATGTCGAGGCCTTCGAGGCCTGGCAGGGCGTGCCCCGCGAGCTATGGTACGACAACCTGAAGAGCGTCGTGCTGGAGCGCCAGGGCGACGCCATCCGGTTCAACCCCCGGCTCCTCGACTTCGCCGCCCGCTACCGCTTCCTGCCCAAGCCGGTCGCGGTCGCGCGCGGCAACGAGAAGGGGCGCGTGGAGCGCGCCATACGCTATGTGCGCGACAACTTCTTCGCCGCCCGCGCCTGGCGCGACCTCGACGACCTGAACGCCCGGGCCCGCGCCTGGTGCGACGGCGTCGCCGCCGACCGTCGCTGGCCGGACGACCGCTCCCTCACCGTGCGCGAGGCCTTCGAGCGCGAGCGCGGCTCCCTGATGGCGCTGCCCGACGACCGGCCCCCCGTCGACGAGAGGGTCGAGGTCAGGATCGGCAAGACCCCCTACGCCAGGTTCGACCTCAATGACTATAGCGTCCCGCATACCCATACGCGGCGCACCCTCACCGTGGTCGCGACACTGGAGGAGGTACGCATCCTCGACGGCGCCGACACCGTCGCCCGTCATCCGCGCAGCTTCGACAAGGCGGCCCGCATCGAGACCCCCGAGCACATCGAGGAGCTGGTCAGGCTCAAACGTCACGCCCACCGCCTGCGCGGGCAGAGCCGCCTTCTCCAGGCCGCCCCCGACAGCGAGCGCCTGCTTGCCGAGACCGCCAGGCGCGGCGGCAATATCGGCACAACCGTCGCCTCCCTGCTGCGCCTGCTCGACGACTACGGAGCCGTCGAACTCGAAGCCGCCATCGATGAAGCCCTTGAGCGCGGCGTCCCCCATCCCAATGCGGTGCGCTTCAGCCTGAACCGGCGGCGCGAACAGCGCAACGAGCCACCACCCATCCCCATCGACCTGCCCGGCGATCCAAGACTGCGCGATATCGCGGTCCGCGATCACGACCTCGGCGGATACGACGGGCTCGCAAGCCACCACGAGGAGGACAGCGAAGAATGACCCTCAAGGACCGCGCCACGGCGCTCGGACTGCACGGCCTCCTCGCCCACTGGAGCGAGGTTGCGGAGCGCGACTGGCTCCCGCCCCTGATCGCATGGGAAGAGGAAGAGAGGCGAAGCCGAAGCCTCAGGCGACGCCTCACCGCCGCCCGCCTCGGACAGTTCAAGCCGCTCGCCGACTTCGACTGGGACTGGCCAAGGCGATGCGACCGCATGGCCGTCGAGGACCTCATGACCCTCAACTTCCTCCGCGAGGGCGCCAATGTCGTCCTCATCGGCCCCAACGGCGTCGGCAAGTCCACAATCGCCGCCAATATCGCACACCGCGCCGTCCTCGAAGGCCACACCGTGCGCTTCGCAACCGCCGCCAGCCTGCTCGGCGAGCTCGCCGCCATCGACTCCGACACAATGCTCCAGCGCAGGCTGCGCTTCTACGCCCGCCAGCACCTCCTGGTCATCGACGAAGTCGGATATCTCTCCTACTCCAACCGTCATGCCGACCTGCTGTTCAATATCGTCTCAAGCCGCAGCCAGCAGCGCTCCACCATCATCACCACAAACCGCCCCTTCGCCGAGTGGAGCGAGGCCTTCCCCAACGCCGCCTGCCTCGTGGCCCTTGTCGACCGGCTCGTCCACAATGCCGAGATCCTCGCCATCGACGGCGACTCATACCGCCGCAAGGAGGCCGAGGAACGCCAGAAGCAGCGCAGCGCCGATCGCCGCCGGCGGCGATCGGCAAAAGGAGCGGGCAAGAGCACGGCGCAAGACACGGGGGATGCCTGAGCCAGCCGTGCAGCATCTGCATCCATGGGATCGCCGCCTGCGGGCCGAGGGGCTGCGAAGCTGCCCCCTCGAAGACGTGGTCCACGCCCTCGGCTATCGCCGCGATCCCGCCGATGCCGCGCGCTGGAGACGAGCCGGTTCGGTCCTCTCCATCAACCGCTTCATGTTCTACGACCATCTGCGCGGAGAGGGAGGCGCCGGGGCCATCCAGCTGGCGGTTCATGCGCTCGGATGCCCAACGACCGAAGCCCTCGACTTCCTCGCCCAACTGCCGCGCCACTCACGGCTCCCGAACAGTCGCTGTGAGGCGGAGCCCTCGTGCCAGGACCCTCGCTGGCCGGCGCTGCGGCAATACCTCATCGAGCAGCGCGGCCTCGCCGACGCGCTCGTCGAGCTATGCCGAGGCCTCGGCCTGATCCGTGCCGACCGGCGCGGCAATCCCGTGTTCCTCCGCCGAAACGCCGCCAGCAAGGTGGTCGGCATAGAGACCCTCCCCGCAGCGCAGGAGCCGGCCGCAGACGGCGGCTTCTGGATGTCATGGGAGCCCGACTGGCCCGGCACCGTCATCCTCACCGGCAGCGCCCTCGACGCCCTGTCGATCCTCTCCCTCCACCTCGTCCCGGAAAAACGCAGCAAATGCGCCGTCGTCTCCACCGGCGCCATCACGGCCAGAATCCCCAAATGGGTCGAGGCCTGGAACCCGCGCCGTATCTTCTGTGCCTGGGACGCTACACGATACGGCGATCACGCCGCCCGCCGCATGCAAGACAACGACACAAGAATCGTCCGAATGCGACCGGCCCTCGAAAACCAGGACTGGAACGACATGCTCATCCGTGACCGCGACGGCGAGCCGCTCGAAACCGATGACCGCCCAATCAGATGAACGCAACACCTAACCCATGCGACGCTGCTCGCAAGCCGCACAAACCGGCCGTTCCGCGCCAGCAAATAAACGCCCTTCCTAACCGTCGCTAACATCGGTTGCGGTGCATCGACTGCAGCTGGCCTATGACCGGTACGTCAATCCGCTCGGCGAGCACAGGACGATGCCGTCGGCATAGGGAGCGGCGTTCGCTGCGGCACGGAATGAGACCTTTCCGGTTCCTTGTTCCCGTGCTGGCGGGGCTGTCGGTCCTGCTTGTTGCGGCGCCCGTCGCGCGCCCCGCCCTGGGCCAGGATGCGGCCGACATGCGCTTCCGGGCCGGGATGGAGGCGCTTGCCGCCGCCGATGCCGCGCCGGACCGGGAAGCCCGCGAGGGCAGGCTCGACGAGGCGGTCGCCGCCTTCCGGGCCATCCTGGTGGACCGCCCGGAGCTGGTGCGGGTGCGTCTCGAACTCGCCCGCGCCTTCTTCCTGAAGGAGGAGGACACGCTGGCGCGGCGGCATTTCGAGCAGGTGCTGGCGGGCGACGTGCCCCCGGCGGTCGCCGCCAACATCCGGCGCTTCCTCGACATCATCCGCGCGCGGCGGCGCTGGGAGGCGTGGTTCGGGGCGGCCATCGTCCCGGACAGCAACCTCAACGCCGCCTCGGGCGAGCGCACGGTCTTCCTCGACACCCCCTACGGACGGCTGCCCTTCACCCTGGACGATCCCGCGAAGCCCGAATCCGGCCTCGGCGTCTCCTTCTGGGGCGGCGGCGAATACCAGCATCCGCTGAACGACCGCCTGCGCCTGCGCGCCGGGGCGGATGCCAGCGTCCGGGAATACAGGGGCGGGGAGTTCGACCGGCATTTCCTTGCCGCGCATATCGGCCCGCGCTGGCTGATCGACGCCCGCACCGAAGCGAGCCTGCTCGCGACCGCGGACCGGCAATGGACCGCCGGCCGGCCCGAGACCGACAGCGTCGGCCTGCGCCTCGAAGGCCAGCATCTCCTGACGCCGCGCCTCGCGCTCTTCGCCCGCGCCGGCGCCGCCCGGCGCAACTGCCGCGGCTGCGACTGGCTCGACGGCCCGGTGGGCGACGTCTCGCTCGGCGCCAGCTGGGCCGCGCTGACCATCCTGCGCCTCGGCGGCAATGCCGGCTGGAGCTGGGCCCGCGCCAAGGCCGAACACTGGCGCAACAGCGGTCCGCGGGCGAGCCTCGGCGCCACGCTGGCGCTGCCGGCCGGCTTCACCCTGGGCCTGCGCGCCGCCCTGCAGCGCACCGAATACCAGGGTGGCGGCGCCGCCCACCGCACCATCGACCGCAAGCCGCGCCGGGACGACACGCGGACCCTCTCGGTCTCGGTCCACAACCGCGCCGTGACCGTGCTCGGCTTCAGCCCCCGCCTCTCCCTCATCCGCGAGCAGCGCAAGACCAACGCCCAGGCCCTCGACTACCGGCGCAACCGCGCCGAACTCAGCTTCGTGCGCCAGTTCTGAACGAACCCGGCCGCGGCGCGCCGGAAGGGGCCGAGCGTCCGGGACGGGTGGACCCGACCCGCAGGACATGCCACAACGTGTCCTGGACAGGGCCCCGGGCTCGCGGGCAGGAGGACAAGGAAGCGGCAGGCGGGAAGACCGGAAACCGTTGCAAAACAAGGGTTCCCCGGCAACCTCCCGCAACGCCAACCGGAAAGCGATGCGGCGCGACAATCAGCTTGAGACGCTGGCGACAATCAGGATGAGACGGGGGAAGGCGGCGGCCCGGAACGGAGGGAGGGCGTAGCCCGACCGGAGTTCCGGGCCGCCGCCTCAAAAAATTTTTCCTGGACCTTCTGGCGGGGTCGGTCGGCTGGGCGAACGGTGACGTTTTTCCGAGTAGAGGAGCGCGTCATTGCCCGGGCGTTACGTAACCGATCGCCAGAAGAGGCTGTTCATGACCCACAAGAAGACCGACACCATCGAGGTGGCGGCCGCCAAGGCGGGGTTCGGCCGTGCCACCGGCTACCGTCTTGCCGCCGATCCGGAGCCATTCCGGGAGAAGAAGCCGCGGGGTCGGCGCCGCCCGGACCCGCTGGCCGATATCTTCGAGAAGGACGTCGTGCCGATCCTTGAGACCAGCCCGGCCATCCGTCCGGTTGGCGTGTTCGAGGAGTTGATGCGCCGTCATCCCGAACTGGACCCGGGGGTGCGGCGTACGCTGGAGCGGCGGATCCGCACCTGGCGCGCCCAGTATGGCGCGGAGAAGGACGTGATCTTCCGCCAGAAGCACGAGCCGGGCCGGCAGGGCCTGTCCGACTTCACTCGCATGGGCTCGCTCGGCGTGACCGTGGCGGGGCAGCCGCTGGATCACATGCTCTACCACTTCCGCCTCGCCTGGTCGGGCTTCACCCATGCCCATGTGGTGCTCGGCGGGGAGAGCTTCACGGCGCTGGCCGAAGGGCTGCAGGACGCGCTGTGGCACCTCGGGGGCGCGCCTCTCGATCACCGCACCGACAGCCTGTCGGCGGCGTTCCGCAACCTGAGCAAGGACGCCGTCGAGGACATCACCGGGCGCTACCGGGGGCTGTGCGAGCACTACGGCATGGAGGCCACCCGCAACAACCGCGGCGTGGCCCACGAGAATGGCTCGATCGAGGGGCCGCACGGCCACCTCAAGCGCCGGATCGCGGATGCGCTGGCCTTGCGCGGCTCGTCCGACTTCGAGACCCTCGAAGCCTATCGGCTCTTCGTCGCCGACGTGGTCGGCCGGGCCAATGCGCATCGCTCCAAGGCGATCGAGGCCGAGCGCGCGGTGCTGCGGGACCTGCCGGTCGAGCGGACCGTCGATTACGAGCAGATCAGCGTCAACATCGGCCAGTCCTCGGGCTTCGTTCTCCGCCGCGTGTTCTATACCGTGCCCTCGCGCCTGATCGGACACAGGCTCGGCGCGCGCGTCTGGGATGACCGGATCGACCTCTTCCTCTCGGGCGCTCACCTCCTCACCCTGCCGCGCGCGCGCGTCGGCGCGAGCGGTCCGGGCGCCCATGTCGTCAACTACCGGCACGTCATCCACTCCTTGAAGAAGAAGCCGATGGCGCTCCTGAACCTGGTCTACCGCGACGAGTTGTTCCCTCGCGAGCCCTACCGGCGCTGCTTCGAGAAGGCCCTGGAGCGGCTCGGCGAGCGCGAGGCCTGCCGCCTCGCCGTCGGCCTGCTGACGCTTGCACATGAGGACACCTGCGAGGCCGAACTGGCCGCGGAGATCGATCGTGCCCTCAAGACCGGCCGTCTTCCCGACCCCGACAAGCTCAAAGCCCGCTTCGCGCCGCAGCGCGGCAGCATGCCCGCCATCAAGGTCGCCAGGGCGCCACTCCTCGGCTACGGCGCGTTGCTGCAAGGAGACGCGGCATGACTGACAACCGGGACAGACCCGCCGCCGACCCCAACAAGGTCGACGCCATCAGGCTCTCCCTGATGCTCACCGAACTCCGCCTGCCGACCATCAACCGGCTCTGGCAGGGCTTCGCCAAGAGGGCCGACGCCGAGGGATGGACCGCAGCACGCTTCCTCGCAACCCTCGTCGAGCACGAACTCGCCGAGCGCGACCGCAGGCGCATCGAACGCCATCTCAGGGAGGCGAAGCTGCTCCCCGGCAAGAGCCTCGACAGCTTCGACTTCAACGCCGTGCCGATGATCTCGAAGGCCCAGGTCAACGCGCTGGCCGCCGGCGATGCCTGGCTGACCCAGGGCGCCAATTGCCTCATCTTCGGACCGCCAGGCGCCGGCAAGAGCCATCTCGCCTCCGCCATCGGCCTCGCCCTGGTCGAGAACGGATACCGCGTCCTCTTCACCAGGACCACCGATCTCGTCCAGCGCATGCAGGTCGCCCGCCGCGAACTCGCCCTCGAAGCCATGCTCGCAAGGCTCGACCGATACCACCTCCTCATCCTCGACGACATCGCCTATGTCCAGAAGGATCAGGCCGAGACCAGCGTCCTCTTCGAACTCATCTCCGCGCGCTACGAGCGCCGATCCCTGCTGATCACCGCCAACCAGCCCTTCGGTGAGTGGGGAAAGGTGTTCCCGGACGAAACAACCGCGGTGGCTGCCGTCGACCGGCTCGTCCACCACGCCACCATCCTCGAAATGAATGTCGAGAGCTACAGGCGCCGCGAAGCCCTCGACAGAGGCAAGCGAAAGGCTGGGCGCCCGGCAAGCTACGCCACCAAAAAAAACACCAAAAACTGAACCGCTGCCGCCAGATCGGCCCAGCGGCCACAACACTCACGGCCCGCGGGAATCGCCTCCGCGGGCCGTCTCTTCTCCGACCCGACGGCCCCCCCGCGACAATCAAAACGCTCTCCGAAAACCTTGTTTGTCGCGCCGCGACAATCAAAATCCGAAACCGCTTGCAATCCGCGCCCCGCGCGACAATCATCAACTCGCCGATGCCGCCGGGGAATCTCATCCTGATTGACGCGCGGCTCTCACCCAGATTGTCGCGCTATAACCGTGGCCAGCGGACTCGCGAAGGTGCTGTCCGAGGCCGCCAGCGCCGGATCGGCGCCCAGAGCCACCGCCCCTGCCGCCAGCACCGCAAGAACCGCGGCCATGGCCGGTGCGCCGGCGTCGTCCGGCAGGGCACGGTGCGGAATGCGGGCCCCCATCACGACGCCCTCCGCCCGGCGCTGCCGTCCGGACCGCCGTCGTCGGAGGTCGAGCGCAGCTCGCGCTCCGCCGCCCAGGCCGCGACCCGCGCGCGCCGGTAGCGCACCGCCGTGCCGAAGCGGTGGAACGGCGGCCCCTTGCCGTCGCACCGGTAGCGCTCCAGCGTGCGGTGGCTCAATCCCAGGAAGGCCGCGGCCTCCCGCGTGCTCATGTAACCGTCCTTCAATGCCGTGTCCTCCTCTTCGGCCGCGTCGGCCGGAACCGCCGGCGCACCGTCCTCGACCGCCGCCCGGACCGCCTCGCGCTCGGCCGCGCTCGTGTTCCCGGCCATCCAGGCGCGAACCCTGTCGCAGGTGGCGAGCGTTGCCGAGCGCCCGCGCCGCAAACGCAGCACGAAGCTCGGATCGCCCAGCGCCAGATCGCCGAACAGGTGCGCCTTGGTCCGGGTCACCGCCATGAAGGCCTCGACCTCGCCCAGGAAGCGCGGCCCGAACGGCGGCTCGCCCATGAAGGCCAGCGCCCTGTCGGCGGTGCGCAGCAGCACGTCCGAGCCGCGCGCCATGCGGCCGAGGAAGCAGGCGTCGCCGAGCGCCGCCCGCCCGAAGCCCGTCCGTGTCATGCCGGTGCGCGCGATGTACGCCTCGATGACCTCAAGGAGCGCCTGCCGGGCGCTGCCGGCGTGCGCCGGGACATGTGTCCGGGTATCCATGGCGCGGACGATAATCGCGCCCATTGTTGTTGACAATCGCTGTTTATAGCCTGTAAGATACGCCCCACGCCGACAAACGCGCGAGGTCACGCGATGCAACACGACACGGTACGAGAAAAGATCAGGGACCTGCTCTGGAGGCGCGGCCTGTCGATGCGCGAGGCTTCGGTCGCCATCGGCCGCAACCACGCCTATGTCTACCGCTTCGTCGAACTCGGAAAGCCCCGCGCGCTCGCCGCCCGCGACGCCGAGGCGCTCGCGGAGCTTCTCGGATGCGAACCCGGGGAGCTGCGCCACGCGAAGGTGCCGCCCCGCAAGCGCTGGAGCAGGAAGCCGCAGCCCGCGCCGGACCCCCCGGTCCCGGCCTCGACCGGCGTCCCCGAGGTCGATGTCGAGGCCTCCGCCGGGCCGGGTGCGCTCGCCGGGGAGTTCGTCCGCGAGCGCGCCCGCTGGCAACTCCCCGAGGCCATGGTCCGCCACGAGGGCGGCGCCGACCCGGCGGCGCTCCGCATCCTCAGGGTGCGCGGCAACTCCATGGAGCCCGAGATGGGCGAGGGCGACCGCATCGTCGTCGACACCGCCCGGCGCGTCCCCGCCGAAGGCGAACTGTTCGTGCTCTGGGACGGCGACGGCCTCGTCGTCAAGCGCGTCGGGAAGGCGCGCGATGCCGGACCGCCGCGCCTGCGCCTCATCTCCGCCAACCCCGACTACGCCCCCTACACCTGCCTCGCGGAAGAAGCCCACATCGTCGGCAAGGTGCTCTGGACCGTCAGAAAGGCCTGAACCCGGCGCCGGCCGGATGTGGCGATGTTCGACATCATGGAAGAGAGGACTCGGCGCAGCCGGGACTGCCGAATATCACCGGCTCAGCCGGTGAATGTCATCCAGGAGCCGACCTGCCTGCCGATGCTTGACAATGCGGGAGCCGGCGATTCTCCTGACTTCGACGGTTGATTCGCATAAGTAGTTGATATTGCCTGGTTCTCATTTCGGCTAGGCACTACATCCGGCATTTCTTCGAGCCGTGCTTCGTCGACGGTCAGGCGAGTTGATACGGGGTGATCGTCAGGGGCAGCCCCATGGTTGCGTAAATCTGCTCCGCCGCCGGTGTCGGCTTCGAGGGGATGACGTAGCGGTTGCCCGATTGCCGACAGCGCAGCAGGGAGCACTGGCGGTGGACGAGGGCGGAGCGGATGACCTCCGGGGACATCCGCCGCTTCTGGATGGCGACGCGGTACGCAAGGTGTCGAACGCAGGCGAAGGCCAGGAAGGCGATGGCGATGTGAGCGCGGATCCGGTCCGGGTTCCAGTGCCAGATGGGACGTATCTTCAGGTCGTGTTTGGTGATCCGGAAGCTCTCCTCGACCTGCCAGAGCCCCTGGTAGTGAGCCATCACTTCGGTGACGCGCGCGTCGCGCAGATTGGTGATGACGCCGGTGAGCCCGTCCCATCGTGCGGCCTCGGCGATCTTCTCCGGGTTCACCGTGAGCCGTGCGTCGCCCTCGACGGCGATGAAGCGCTTCGCCCCGTGATTGGAGAGCAGTTCCCTGGGATTGTCGCTGCGGGCCAGCCTGTCGAGCAGGCGTTCCACCTGATGGCGGCGCTCGTGCGCGTCCTTGCGTGCGCGCTGGGGGCAGAAGACGACGATCAGGCGACGGCCCTTGTACTCCCACTCGCCGACCCGGCGGTCCTGTGAGCCCTCCAGCGGGGCATAGGTCCCGGGGTCGAGAACCTGCCCCAGCAGCGCGAGCGGCAGCTTGCGCAGCCGCGCGCCGACGACATACTCGCCGCCGATGGCGTCCATGGCGTCGAGGTTGTCGGCGCTCAGCATGCCCCGGTCGGCCACGCATACCGTGCGCTCCACCTGGTGGCGGCGCTGCATGTCCTGCAGGACCGGGACCATGCTGTGTCCCTCGTAGGTGGCGCCGGGGAAGACCTCGTAGCTGATCGGCAGCCCTTCGCGCGTCACCATCAGCGCCAGCAGAACCTGCGAGTCCTTGTGTTTGCCGTCCTTGCTGAAGCCGTGCTGGCGAAGCTCGTCCTCGGCGGCCGTCTCGAAGTAGAGCGTGGTGCAATCGAAGAAGAGGATCGCGACCGGCTCCGGCAGCAGCGACCGGCTCGCCTCGCCGACGCGCGTGCGCAGTCGCTCGATCACCGTCGCGTCGAGCTGATCCATCATCCGGTAGACCTTCTCGAGCGGAAGACTCACGCCGAAGTCCTCCTCGAGCCGGCGCACGCTGCCCCGCTTGCTGTCGGGGTTGGCTACCCGCGCCATCACCACATGGAACAGCGCGTCATGGGAGGCCCGGTAGCGCGAGCGCGGCAGCAGCGCGTCGAGGCCCAGCAGCCGGTAGATCTCGCCATAGACCTCGTGGATGCCTGTGATCAGGCGCTGCTCCTCTTCAAGCTGCTTGAGGTCGACCGGGAGTTCCTCCTTGCCGTCCCCCCGGCGGCCGACACGGATCGCCTGCTCAGCGATCTTCTCGGGCGCAAACAATGCCGGCTGACGCTCGTCCTCCAGCTTCGCCTTGACGTACTCGCCGAGCTGCCTCAGGCGCTCGAGCTCGTCCTCGTCCATGGCCACGCCGACATGGCGGACGATGCGCTGTCGGACCTTGCCGCCGTCGCGCACGGCCTCGACGATCTGGACCGAGCGTCGCGGGCTGTTGGGGGAGGTCTTGATGCGCACGAACATGGGGGGAGTGTAGCGCGTGGCGGAGGCATTGACAGTCTCAAAGATTTACTAGGCACTACAACGCAGCTTGACCGCACCGCAACTGCCAACTCATTGGCTTTACTGAAAACTCCAGACGCGAGATCGGTCAGAAGTCAGCCCAACCGTCGAAGTCAGGAAGCCCACATCGTCGGCAAGGTGCTCTGGACCGTCAGAAAGGCCTGAACCCGGCGCCGGCCGGATGTGGCGATGTTCGACATCATGGAAGAGAGGACTCGGCGCAGCCGGGACTGCCGAATATCACCGGCTCAGCCGGTGAATGTCATCCAGGAGCCGACCTGCCTGCCGATGCTTGACAATGCGGGAGCCGGCGATTCTCGGCAAGGCAGCCACCCTGGTGGCGACCCCGCGGCGCCACCGTCGGCGTCCCCGCCTTCCCGCCGCTCACGGCGCGCGCCTGGCGCCGAAGGCGCCGAGGTAGTCCCGGGTATCGAACACGCCGTACGCCTCCTGGTGGGCCGGGCCGTGGAAGCGGCCTTCGAGCCGGTCGGTCCCGGCCGTCCCGGCAGCGAAGCGCCCCCCGGCGAGCGGCATGTCTGTCCAGGTCAGCGGCGCCTCGACGCCGTCGAGGGCGATGCCGACATCGACCCGGGGCCGCGACAGGTCTTCGATCGTCAGCGTCGCCGTGCCCGCGACCCGCTCGAACGCCCCCGTCGGGCTCGCCTCGGCGATGCCGGTCCAGGTCGCACTCCCGGTTCCCGCCGGATTGCCGCCGGCGGCCGTGCCCGCCGCCCAGGCCCGCGCCAGCGAGAACGTGCCGCCGAACGCCGTCTCCCCGACCTCCGCCGACAGCGGGCCCGTGCCGAGGGTCAGCGCCGCGAAGCCGTGTTCGCCCCAGAACCCCCAGGTTGTCGCCTGCGGCGAGACGGTCACCGTCAGGTCGGGCAGCGTCTCCGCGACCGCGAAGCCGCCGGCGGTCTTCACCGTGTCGAACCCGCCCCGCGCGCCGGTCTCCGCCGTGCCCGGATCGATGCCGCCGGAGAGGTCGAGCAGGTCCCGCGCCGCCAGCGCCGTGCCGTCCGCCGCCTCGCAGCGCGCGCCCGAACAGGTCACAGGCTCGACGAACGCGTCGTCGATGTCATCCTCCCCCTCGGCGGAGAGCGACCAGCGCGCGTGCAGCCCGGTCATCGTCAGCACGTCGGCGCGCTCGCGCAGCGCCCCCAGCCGGTCCAGGGGCGTCTCCTCCGGGACCGACGGCGTCTGGGTCACCGGTGGTGTCACCGGCGGTGTCGGCGTGACCGGCGGCGTCACGGGGCCGCCGGTGGTCGCGGAGCCCCCGCCGCCGCAGGCGGCCAGCATCAGCGCGGCCACCATGAACGCCGCGGCCGGCAGGGGTGCGCCGTTAATTGCGCACACGCTTCCGTTCCTCGTCATCGTCCGCACCCCCCGCTCAGTACCGCAGCGTCAGGTCGAGCCGGATCGTCTGCTCCGGCCCGGAAGCGCCGCCCTCGCGGTGCTCGCCCGCAAGCTCCACCGCCATGTCGGCGCGATGGGTATCGAACCGCGTCCCGAGCCGCAGCCGTTGGCCGCTGTTCCCCGCCAGCCCGGTCTCCGCGAACGGCGTCAGCAGGCCGTACGACATCAGGCCGAGGCCGTAGCCGATGCGGGCATCGAGCGCCGCGGCAGTGCCCGTAGCCGATGCCGCCGGCAGCGCGTCGCGCCACAGCGCCTCGGCGCCGCCCGCGTCGGCGCCCCAGCGCGGGCTCAGCATCAGCGACAGCCCGCGCCCCTGCGCTCCCGGCCCGACCCGGGCGGTCACGCTCACGCCTTTCTCCTCGGCGCCGTCCTCGGTGTGCGCCGCCAGCCACCGGCCCCGCGCCTCGACCTGCACCCGCGGCGCCTCCCAGCGCACACCGCCGGCGACCTCCAGACCGGTCCCGGTCAGCCCGTCGCCGCCGTCCCGGCGCGCCGCCGCCTCCACGAACGGGGTCAGCGAAGTGGCGTCGTCCAGCGCGAAGCGCCGCGACGCCTCCACCCCGGCCCGCAGCCGCCAGCTGTCCGCCGTCAGCCCGTGGACATGGTCCGGGCCCTCGTCCGTCTCCATCCGCGCCATGCTGGCATCCGTCCGCGCCGCAAGATCGATCCCGGCCACCGGGGGCAACTCGTGGCGCAGGCCCAGCGACGCCATCCGCATCGCGAGATCGCTCGTCTCCTCCGCCCCGTCCTCCACCCGGTGGCGCGCCTCGCCCCAGCCGGCGCCGAGCACGCCGCGCAGTTCCAGCCCCTCCGACACCGTCCACCGCCCGTAGGGGTACACCGCCGTCAGTCCGGTCTCCAGGCGGCCCTCCGCGCCGCCGTCGATGCCGTAGTCCGCCTCGCCCGTACCGTGGCTCACCGCAAGCCCGGCCACCCAGGCGCCGGCCCGCGCGTCGATCCCCATCCAGCCCGTGCGCATCTCGCCGTCGTAGCGCATCCCGTCGGGGCGCCCCGCGAAGGTCCCGTAGTCGCCCCGGCCCCACACCGCCCAGCGCGGCGCATGCGGGTCATGGCCCGCCTCGCCCTCGGCCGCCCCCAGGGCCAGCGAAAACGCGCTCGCGTTCAGCAGTTCGTCCGTCCCCACGCTTCGGCTTGCCGGACCGCCGCAGCCCGGCGTTCCGATGCCGATCTCCGGGCCGGGCCAGTCGAGGCCGTGCCGCCAGGAGTCCGCGGCCGCGCAGGCGTGGCCCGCCAGCGGGAGGCCCGTCCCGGCGCCGGACACGCTCAACGGCACCGTCTCGCCCGCCAGCGTCAGCCCGCTCATCGGCGCCGCCGCCAGACGCGCCCCGATATTGTCCAGCGCCCCGGTCAGCGCCCGGCGCGCCACCGCCGCCAGCGTGCGCCGCACCGTCTGCTTCACCAGGGCGGTGCGCGCGTCCTCCACCCTCACCTCGAAGGTCAGGATCGCCGCGTCCGCCTCGGTCCGGTTCGAATCCGCGTCGTCCGCCCGGTACGTGAACGTCCAGCTTCCCCCCGCCGACGGCGTGCCCGAGAGACGCCGCGCCGCCGGGTCGAACGCGAGGCCCGCCAGCCCCGCCGGCTCGGAGGTCAGGGTGTAGGTGAGCGCTCCGTTGCCGCCGGTCGCCTCGGGCAGGACCACCGCCGTCATCGCCTCGTCCCCGGCCAGCGCCAGCGCCGCCACCGACGCATCGCCGAAAGTCGGCGCCTCGTCGCGCACCGTCACCGTGAAGGTCAGGATCGCCGCATCCGTCTCCGACCGGTTGCTGTCGGCATCGTCCGCCCGCCAGGTGAAGGTCCAACTGCCGCTCTCCGGGGGCGTGCCCGAGAGACGCCGCGTCTCCGGGTCGAACGCGAGACCCGCCAGGCCCCTCGGCGTCGAGGTCAGGGTGTAGCTGAGCGCCCCGTTGCCGCCGGTCGCCTCGGGCAGGGTCACCGCCGTCATCGCCGCGCCCGGGGCCAGATCCAGCGCCGCCACCGACGCGTCGCCGAAAGTCGGCGTCTCGTCGCGCACCGTCACCGTGAAGGTCAGGATCGCCGCGTCCGCCTCGGTCCGGTTCGAATCCGCGTCGTCCGCCCGCCAGGTGAACGTCCAGCGGCCGCCCTCCGACGGCGTGCCCGAGAGACGCCGCGCCGCCGGGTCGAACGCGAGGCCCGCCAGGCCCGTCGGCGCCGAGGTCAGGGTGTAGGTGAGCACCCCGTTGCCCCCGGTCGCCTCGGGCAGCGTCACCGCCGTCATCGCCTCGTCCCCGGCCAGCGCCAGCGCCGCCACCGACGCATCGCCGAACGTCGGCGCCTCGTCGCGCACCGTCACCGTGAAGGTCAGGACCGCCGCATCCGCCTCCGTCCGGTTGCTGTCGGCATCGTCTGCCCGGTACGTGAACGTCCAGCTGCCGCCCTCCAACGGCGTGCCCGAAAGCTGCCGCGTCGACGGGTCGAAGGCGAGGCCCGCCAGGCCCCTCGGCGCCGAGGTCAGGGTGTAGCTGAGCGTCCCGTTGCCGCCGGTCGCCTCGGGCAGCGTCACCGCCGCCATCGCCGCGCCTTCGGCCAGCTCCAGCGCCGTCACCGACGCATCGCCGAACACCGGCGCCGCATCGCCCACCTTCACCCACACCGAGGCCGTGTCGGTCTTCCCCTCCGGGTCCGTCACCGTGAGGCGGAACACCAGGATGTCCAGGGTGTACGGCCCGGCCGGCGCCGTGAACGACGGGCGCGCCGTGTCCGCGCCCTCGAGTTCCACCGCCGTCCTGTAGATACCGCTCCACCCCAGCACCTGCCTCCAGGAATACCTCAGTTCGCCCCCGTCCGGGTCCGTACTCCCCGAACCGTCCAGCCTTACCCGCGCCCCCGGCGCGGCCTCGATCTCCGACCCGGCATCCGCCCGCGGCGTGCCGGGGGGCGGGGTGTAGATGGGGGTGGAGGTGGTGGGCGTGGTGGAGACGCTCCCCGTCGTTGTGCCGGCGGCGGTTGCGAAGGCGCTGGCGGGACAGTTGGCGCCCTGGACGCCGACCGTGGCCTGAAGCCGCACCTGATAGGCCGTGCCGGCCTCCAGTCCGCCGATCGTGTAGCTGGTCGCGCCGGCGCTCGGGATCGTGACCGCGGTCCAGCTTCCCCCCGTCTTGCGGTATTGCAGCTGCCAGCCGTTCCGCTTGGCCTGGGTCGGGGCGGTCCAGGTCAGGGACAGTCGGTCAGAACCCGGCGTGACCGACAGAGCCGTCGGCGGCTGTGCCGTCGGGCAGGTGACCCCGCCGGTCGGCGTCGCCGTCACCCAGGTCGTGGCCGTCCCGTCGCCGGCGCTGTTCACCGCCCGCACCCTGAAGCTGTACTCGGCGTCGTTGTCGAGGTTCCTCACCGTGTAGGTCAGGGTGCGGATGCCGGAACCGGGGACCGGGGCCCAGCTCGCGCTGCCCCTGTCACCTGTCTTGGCGTAGATCAGCTTGTAGCCGGTGATGGTCGCGTCGTTCGGGTCGTTCCAGTTCAACGTCACCTGCCGGTCGCCCGCCGAAGCCCTGAGGCCGGGCGGGGCAGCGGGGCTGGTGACCCCGTCGTCGTCGACGATGGTCAGCGTGAGGGTGGCATCCCGGGTCCAGCCCGGCTCCTCGGAGGAAACATGCAGGATGACGGTCTCGTTGCTTTCGTCCCGGGTATCGCCGAGAATCCGGATCTTGACGGTTCCCTCGGTCTCGCCCTCGGCAATGGCGACGGCGGCGCTGTCCAACAGAAAGCACCAATCCGTATCCGCCGGTTGCAGCGGCGGCTCGCAGGCGTCCTGCGATTTCGTGGGTTCCGTCGCCGTGCCCGGATCGCCGGCAGCGGAGATCAGGGCCGTGAAGTCCTCGGGCGCCGGCTCGCCGAGCGTGATGGTGACGGTGACGTCCGTGTGGCCGGAATTCCCCTCGGTGATCCGGGTCGAAGTCGCCGACAGCGTGAGAGTTTTCGTGCTCGGGGCTTCGACGACCGTGAACGTGGTCGAGGTCGTCCCCTTCGGGGCGGTGCCGTCGGGACCGTTCCATTCCCAGGTGACCGTGTGCGTGCCGACCCCGAGGCTGGCGCAGGGACTGAGGTTGACGTTGCGCCCGGTGGTGATGCCCGTCGGCGCGGCCGTGATCTCGACGCCGTTGGTGGCATCGCTGAGCGAACTGTGCGCAGGCACGGCGGTCCGGCCGCCGCCGCGCGTTTCCAGATAGGTCGTGCCGTCATACGAGACCGCCTGGAGGTTGTAGCACACCACCACCGTGTTCTGGCCGGACGGCAGCGTCACGCTCTTGTCAGGGTCGGAGATGAGAACCGGAACGACCGGCGCCATCGGGGTGGCGGTGACTTCGTTGGAGTTAGATGAGGAAGCACCGCCGCTCGGCCCTGAGTAGGATGCTCGCATCCTGAATGTGTAGGCGGTGCCGTTTATCAGCCCTGTCACCGTGTAAGTCGTGGTTGCCCTGACGGTGCCCATGGGAGTCCAAGTGTTGTCGAAGTCGCTGCTGCCTTCCTTTTTTTGATAAATCCATCTCGCAAAAGTGGTGCCTATGCCAGGCGGAAAATTATTATTACTGTCGGGCGTCTAGGAGAGCGTGACCTGCCCGTCGCCTGCCGTGGCGCTCAAAACCGGTGCCACAGGCGTCTGCGCCTGTGCGTCTGATGGCGCGAGGGCGGCGGCCAGCGTCAGCAGTGAGAACAGAACGGCGAGAAGAGCCGCGCTCAGGCGGCGGGCAGGTCTCCCGGGGGCGCCCACCGGATCAGCCCCGCGCCCGGATGCTGAATCCTCGGGGGGGGGGTACGAAGGTCGCGCGCGCGTGAGGCGGTCACGTCCTCACCCCGCCCGGACAGCCGCCGCAGGAGGCCGCGCATCGCAACGACGCTTGCAATGTTCGTCATGACCTCGACCTCCCCCGTACCGGACTGGATTGCGGTCGCACAGTAGCGGTCGCAAGCCTTTCAGCCTCGTTCTTCTTTAGGAAAAACAGCGGCCCGCTGCAAGCCCTGCGCGACCGCTGCATTGCTTGCCCGGGGTCCTGCGAAGGAGTAGCGTCGCCGGGACGGCGGGGGCGCAGAATCCCGTGCGCCCGTTCGGCGGGTGCGGCCGGTGGCGGCATGGCCCGGCGTCGCACAGGGAGGAACCGATGACCCGGCAGCGTCTTCCGATCGGGATCCAGAACTTCCGGCGCCTCCGGGAGAGCGGCAGCTACTATGTCGACAAGACCCCGCTCATCCGGCAACTCGTGGAGCAGGGCGACCACTACTTCCTGTCGCGCCCGCGCCGCTTCGGCAAGAGCCTGCTGCTGGATACCCTGGGATCGCTGTTCGCCTGCGACGAGCCGCTGTTCCGGGGGCTCGACATCCACCCGCACTGGGACTGGTCCGCGCCGCACCCGGTGGTGCGGCTCAGCTTCGACGGCAAGTACAACGAACCGGGCGAGATCGAGCGCAACGTCCTCAACCAGCTGGCCATCATCGAACATGCTGCCGATCTCGACACGGGGCCGGTCGCCGACACGGGGCCGGAGCGCCTGCAGAATGTCCTTTATCGCCTGCGCCACGCCACCGGCCGGCAGGCCGTGGTGCTGGTGGACGAATACGACAAGCCGATCCTGGACGTGCTTCACGACCCGGAGCTTGCGCGGGCCAACCGGGACTGGCTGCGCGGCTTCTACGGCATCGTCAAGGGCAGCGCCGAACATGTCCGCTTCGTCTTCGTCACCGGGGTGAGCATGTTCTCGAAGGTCAGCCTGTTCTCGGGCCTCAACAACCTCAAGGACATCAGCCTCGATCCGCGCTACGCCGCGATCTGCGGCTACCGGGACGAGGACCTCGACCGGGTGTTCGCTCCAGAACTCGACGGGCTGGATCGGGAGGAGATCCGCGCCTGGTACGATGGCTACCGCTGGCGCGGCGGGGAGCCGGTCTACAACCCCTACGACGTTCTGCTGCTGCTGGACAGCCGCGAGTTCCGTCCCTGGTGGTTCGAGACCGGGTCTCCGGACTTCCTGTTCCGGATGCTGACGGAGCAGTCGGTGAGCCCGATGGAACTGGAGGGCCGGCTGGCCGGGATGGATCTGGTCTCGAAGTTCGACGTGGGCGACATCGGCATCGAGGCGCTGCTCTTCCAGACCGGCTACCTCACCATCGCGGGCGAGGAGCGGCAGGGGTACCGGACCCTCTACCGTCTGGACTATCCCAACCTCGAGGTCCGGCTCAGCCTGAACGACGGGTTGCTGGCCTGGCTGGGCAAGAAGGGCGTCGAGCCCCTGGAGCGGGGGCGGGAGTTCTGCGTCCTGCTTGAGGCGCACGACTTCGCGGGCTTCGGCGAGACGCTGCACGCCTGGCTCTCGGGCATCCCCTACCAGTGGCATGCGACGGGGGACCTCGCGCGCTACGAGGCGTGGTATGCGAGCCTGCTCTACATGTGCCTGCGCGCGGTCGGCGCTGACCTGCGGGTGGAGGAGTCCTCGTCCCGCGGCCGGGCGGACATGGTGCTGCGTCTCGGCGGGCAGGTCTTCGTGATCGAGTTCAAGGTGGCGGAGACCGATGACGGCGGCGCGGCCGCGCTCGATGCGGCGATGGCGCAGATGCGCGGGCGGGGCTACGCAGAAAAATACGCCGATCACGACGGGTCGGTCCACCTGGTCGGCGTGGCCTGCGGGCGCGAGGCGCGCAACCTGCTCGACATCCGCGCCGAACCCGCATGAGCGGGGACGTTATCCGTCAAGGAATCGAAGGTCGTCGACTTCGATGCCGACGCCGGCAGGGCGGTTCGGTTTCATCGACGGTTCATCCCCTCTTCGACGATGCGGTCGCGACGGGCCGTTCCGGCAAGGCGCAAGGAGTCCCGCAGGCGGCCCTACAGCAGGTCCGCAGCGATGCTGCCGGCGATCCGGGCCGCCGCCTCGTGCACGGATTCGCGCACGAGGTGGGCATAGCGCGCCGTGGTCTCGATCTGGCGGTGGCCGAGCAGCTTGCCGATCATCGGCAGGCTCTCGCCCAGCGCCAGCGCGCGCGAGGCGTAGCTGTGACGCAGATCGTGAAGGCGCACGCCCTTCAGCCCGGCGCGCTCCCGGAGCGTCTGCCAGGCGCCGTCGATGTCGGTCATGTGCGTGCCCGGCCTGTGCCCCGGAATGACCCAGGGATTGCCGGGCCTGCGCGGCAGCGCCGCCAGCAGCCGAACCGCCGAGGGCGGCAGGGGCACCGCCCGCGGGCCCGTTTTCGCATCGGCAAGCGCCAGCTCTCCGGCGTCGAGGTCCACGTCCTCCCAGCGCAGCGTCAGGATCTCGTTCTTGCGGCACCCGGTCAGCATCAGCAGCCGGATCGCGACCACCGCGCCCGCCGACGCGCCGCCCTCGACCGCCGCCTCGTCCAGCACCCGGCCCAGCTTCCCGAACTCCGCGTCGGTGAGGAACCGCTCGCGGCGCCTTGACGGATACCGCGCCACCGACCCGCACGGGTCGGCACCCTCCGCCACCATGCCCCAGCCCTCCGCCAGCCGGTACATGTGCGACAGCGTGGCCACCGCCATGTTCGCCATCGCGGGCCGGTCGCTCAGCCCGTGATGCAGGTCGAGCACATGGCGGGGCTCCACCGCCGCCAGCGCCAGGGCGCCGAGCCCGGGCACGATGTGCCGCTCCACCACGCTGCGCGCCGTCCTCGCGGTCTTCGGCTTGCAGCGCACCGCCACATGGTCCTCGAGATAGCGCGCCGCCAGATCGGCCACCGTCGGCCCCCGCGCCCGCTTCGCCGCCAGCGGCTCCGGCGCCGGGTCTTCGCCCGCCTTGACCCGCGCGATGATCAGCGCCGCCCGGCGCTTCGCCTCCTCGGCGTTGACCACCCCGTGGCGTCCCACCGTGACGCGCCGCGGCCCCTTCGGTCCCCGCGCCTGGGCGACGTAGACCTTGCCTCCGCCGGGATAGGCCCGCACCCCGAAGCCCTTCAGCTCCCGATCCCAGAACACCGTGTCCCGCTCGACCTCCAGCGCCGCCACCATGCGGTTCGAGATCGTCCGCCGCCGGTCCCCCCTCATGCCGCGGACCGCTCCGGCGCCACAACATGAGCGCCGATGCTCTCGCCCACCCGGTGCGCCGCCGCCTTCTCCGCATCCCGCACCAGATGCGCATAGCGCGCCGTCGTCGCCACCCGGGAATGGCCCAGCAGCCGCCCGATCATGCTCAGGCTCTCGCCCAGCGCCAGCGCCCGGCTCGCATAGCTGTGGCGGGCGTCGTGAAGGCGCACGTCCTTCAGATCGGCCGCCGCCGTGATGCGCCTCCAGTAATGGTCGAGACCGGCCAGATGCGTCTCCGGCCTGCGGCCCGGAATGACCCACGAACTGCCGTCACGCCGGTCGATGCCGTCGAGCACCGTCACCAGCGGCGGCGTCAGCGGCGCCATGCGCGGCCCCGATTTCGCATCGCGAAACCGCAGCTCGTTCGCCACCCGGTCGACATCGTCCCACCTGAGCGTCAGGATCTCGCTCTTGCGGCACCCGGTGAGCAGCAGCAGCCGGATCGCCGCCACCGCCTGCGGCCACGGCGCCGCCTTCGCCTCCGCCTCGCGCAGCGCTTCGCCCAGCCGCCGGTATTCCTCCGGCGTCAGGAACCGTTCGCGCCTGTGCTCCGGGTAGCGGCGCAGCGACCGGCACGGGTCCGACCCGCGCGGCGCCAGCTCCCAGCTCTCCGCCAGCCGGTACATCTTCGACAGCACCGCCGCCGCGGTGTTGGCCATGTAAGGCGTGCCGCGCAGCCGGTGATGGAATTCCGCCGCGTCCTCCCGCCCGACCTCGGACAGCGCCCTGCCGCCCAGCGCCGGAAGGATGTGAAGCTCCAGCACCGACCGGTAGAGCGCCGCCGTCGCCGGCTTGCAGCGCACCGCCACATGCTTCTCCAGATAGCGCTCCGCCAGCCCGGCCACGGTGAGCGCCGGCGGCGCCGGCGCCGGAAAGGGCTCCCCGCCCCGCTTGATCCGGTCGATCGCCGCCGCCGCCTTCTCCCTCGCCTCGTCGACGGTGATCTCGCCGTGCCGGCCGATCGGGGCGCGCTTCAGCCCGCCCGGTCCCCGGGACTGGACCACATAGACCTTGCGTCCGGTGGCGTGCACGCGCACGCCGAAGCCGGCCAGGTCGCGGTCCCAGAAGGTGGCGTCGCCTTCCTCGACGCGGAGCGCATCGACGGTGCGCTTGGTGATCTTCAGAGTGCTTCGCCGGGGCATGGCTTCATCCCGTGATCAAACCGCACATGCGCGGCATCGAACCGGGGCGCATTCAAGCGCATCCCCCGCGGGGATGCAAGAGGGTCGAAGCGGCGAGGAATCAGGAAAACTGTAGGAAATATAACGCTCTACAGAGCCACAGCGCAGCCAGGCGCATGCTCCGGGTGGCTGCAAAATAATAACCCTGTCTTGGTGTCGGGCAGCGCGAGCCGGTCCGGCTTGACCTCGCACCAGCGCAGGCGGCGAATCTCCCCCGGCCGGCACCCGGTCAGCAGGAGCAGGCGCACCGCCGCGGCGCAGACCGGGTGTTCGGCCTCGCGCTCGCGCAGCACCGCGCCCAGCTTCGCCAGATCGTCCGCACCCAGCAGCCGCCCGCGCGGCGGACGCCGGTAGCGGACGATGCCCGTGCACGGGTTCCCGGCGGCCTCGGGCCGATGACCCCACGCGACGGCGCAGTCGAACATGTTGCGAAGGATGTCATGGGCGCGGTTCGCCCCGCCCGGCCTCCGCCGCCCGTAGTCGTGGAAGAAGCGGGCAATGTCGGCCCGCACGACCGCGCCGACGCGCAGATGGCCGAGCGCGGGCAGGATGGCGCTGTCGAGGTAGCTCAGGGTCGCCTGCACCGTGGACGGCTTCCAGGACGGGGCGCGCCGCTCGACATATTCCACGGCGAACTTCGCCAGCGTCGGGCCGGAAGCGGGAAGGGGCAGAGAATCGCCGACGCCCTTCTCGCGGGCGAGGAAGGCGAGCGCCGCAGCGCGCGCCCGGTCGGCCTTTACCGCCTCCGGCCTGCCGAGCGTGACCCGGCACGGCTTGCCGTCGCGCCGGAAGCGGAACACCCAGGATCGCGCGCCGTTGGGCTGGACGCGCAGCATGAAGCCCTGAAGGGCGGTATCGTGGACGGCGTATTCGCGTTCGCGCGGACGGGCCGCGAGCGCGAGCGCATCGGTCAGCCGGGCGCGTTCGGTCATCGGTCCGCCTCCCCGCCGTCGAGCATGGCGGCAAGGCCGCGCGAGACCCGGTTCGCGGCCTCGAACACGGAGCCCTCGGCAAGGTGCGCATAGCCGAAGGTGGTCTGGATGTCGGCATGGCCGAGCAGCCCGGCGACGATGCGCAGGCCCTCGCCGCCGCCGACCGCGACCGCCGCATAGCTGTGGCGGAGATCGTGAATGCGCAGCGTCGGCAGACCCGCCGCCGCGCGGACCGCGTTCCATGCCCTGTCCACCGTCGCAGGGCCGCCGCAGGGAGACGCGAACACCCACGGGCAGTCGTCGCGCCGGGGTTGCGCCGCGAGCACGGCGCGGGCGGGCGATGCGAGCCGGATCGTGCGCGGACCGGTCTTGCTGTCGGGCAACACAACACGGTCGCCGTGGACATGCTCCCACCTGAGCCGCAGAGCCTCGGACTTGCGCGCGCCGGTATGGAGCAGGAAGCGCAGCGCGGCGACGGCGACCGGCCATTCCGCTTCCGCGCCGTCGAGCGCCCGCCCAAGCGCGGCGAACTCGTCGTCCGTCAGGTAGTGCGCCTCGAAGCCGGTCCTGCGCCGCCGCAGCCCCTTGCACGGGTTGGAGTCCTCGCGCCGCAGGCCGAGCGCCTCCGCGTGCTTCATCATCGACGACAGCACCGCCAGCGCCCGGTTCGCCGATCCCGCCCGCCTGGCCGACAGATCGTCGAACCAGTTGTGCACATCTTTCGCGCCGATCGAATCGACGCGCCGACCGCCAAACACGGGCAGGATGAAGCGGTTCATGCCGTCCGCGTGCGCGCGCCGCGTCGCCGGCTTCCAGCGTTCGGCGCAGTCGGCGAGGAACGCCGGCGCGAACGTCCGCACCGTCGGCACCGTCGCCGGTGCGCCGCCCGTCTCCGCATCGGCGAGCAGCGCTCGCGCCGCGTGCCGCGCATCCTCGACCGTCAGTTCGTCGAGCGCGCCGAGCGTCCGCCTGACGACGGAGCCGCCCGCGCGCCGGTGCACGATCCATGTCTTGCGCCCTTTCGCCCGCACCCGCAGGCCGAGGCCCGGCGCGGCGCTGTCCCACAGCACGGCCTCGCGCCCGTCCGCAGCAGCGAAGGCGCGCGCCCGCGCCTCGGTGATCTTCGTCCTCTTCGTTCCGTTCGGCATCTTCCGACCCCTTCCCTTGTCTGCCGGTCGCAGGAGCCCCCGTTGGGGAACACCCAGGAGACCAGGACACGCCGGGGAACGGCGTCGGGTTCGAAGATCGGAAGGGCCGGAAGTGCCGCACTCAAACGCCGCGCGGGCTGCAAGCCATTGTCAGAACTGGCCTTGCGGCGCTTCGCGGATGCGGGGGCGGAGTGATGATTTCTACGCCCTTCGGCGCGTGGTTCTCACACCCGACGCAATTCGCTGGAGGCAGTCCGGGAAATCCCCGGCGACATATCCTTCTGCCGATTCTTCCACCAGGGCGGTCGGGACCTGAAGAAGCATTGACCGGGCCTCCGGCTCTTCCCGAGGCGGGGCGGTCCGGGGGTTGCTCCCGATTTCAATAGTTATCGGGAGCAATGGGCCGCGATGTGCCTCTGTGCCTCCGGTTTCGGTTGACGCGCTCTCCCCCCAAGCCATCCGGCCCTTCCCGAGCATGACGGCGCCTTCGTTGCGGAACGCGATATCTAGCGCGGCAGGGCGCGGCAGGGATAATGCCGTGTCCGGAATCTGCATGCGCCGGGAGCATATTGCTCCCGCCGGTCCTCAGGGCTTGGGGCCATCGTGGGTCCGGCTGTCCGGAGCGGGGCCGAGTGACAGCAGGAGGTCCGCCACAGGTCCCTGCGTTCCGTGGGACAGGGCTACATCGAGAGCCGTGGCCCCCTCATCGTTCCTGGCGTGCGGGTCCGCCCCGACCGCGAGAAGAAGACGTGCCGGGGCGAAGGGACCGCGGGACCTGGCGGCCCAGTGAAGCGGCGTGTTTCCGCCATGGTCGCGGACACCGGGGTCGCCGCCGGCCTCGAGCAGCGTCCGCACCCGGTCGGGCGAGGCGTTCATCATTGCGGGAAACAGGGCGGTCCGCCCGAACGCGTCCCGCGCCTCCGGGTCGGCCCCGGCCGAGAGCAGGAATTGCATGGCCTCCCAGGAAATATAGGCCGCATGGTGAAGGGGCGTCTGTCCTCTGAGGTCCCGTGCATGGACGTCCGCCCCTGCATCGAGCAAAGTCCGGATCGCGGCGATATTGCCGACCGCGGCGGCCCCGTGCAGCGGCGTCTCCCCGTTTCGGTCGGTCGCGTCGTGCGGGCCCCCGGCCGCCAGAAGGACCCGCAATATGTCCGGATTTCCGGAAAAGAAGGCCGCGGCATACACAGGTGTCGTCCGGCCCCAGCCGTTCGTGGACGCGGGATTGGCGCCGGCATCCAGGAGCCGGCAGGGACACGGCGAAGGCATTTCCAAACGAGATATGCACTACTGGATAAGGCAGTTTTAAATCGGCAGCACGAACGCCTGCGAGATCTGTTCGATCCAGCATGTCCACAAGGTCGGTGGAGAGCAGGAAGATGTTTCTTCCATGTGCAGTGAAGGCGCCGACATGACACGCGAGACTGATTTCCTCGGAAATCATGCCGGTAGGACGAAGCGGTCGTTGACCTCGGGCGACAGAGTGCAACGCGCTATTGTACGCATCCGTAATCAAGGTTGTGATAGCCTCCAATGTCTCGGGGGAGGGCATTTTTCTCCCGGACATACGACCGTAAGTCTGAACAGCGCGACGAGCGAAGGGTCGTGTCCGCATATAGCGCATCGGGTGAATGAAGCGGCTCTCAACCATGTAACATGTCCTGTCCTGAGGATTGGTTCGTGGAAATGCTTAACCGGGACATCCCCGCCGCGCAGCTGCGCATCGGCGATCAACTGTCGTGTTGCGGCGATTCCAGAACCGAGGCTCCAGTCTGGAGACTAGCACAATCCGCTTGCATAAGCAAGCGGATTGGGGCCAAATTGCCAGCGGGGCACGGGCCTGTCCGGCCGGGCCCGGAGGGCGCTGACGCAGGCAGTGGACGGTTGCCGTCAGAATGAAATAATGGTTCAGCAAGGCATATCCGACATCGGGACGCGGTGTGGGCAAGCGCATTGCGGCAGCGGTCAAATGATACGAGCACGCGAAGGGCTTCGGCTTTCTCGTTCTGGACAACGGCTTATTGCTGTGGTCCTTGTAAGCGGCATGTAGATCATGGCCCTGCGGACCGTAATCCAGATTGTGCTCGGAACAACTGCCGGACTTTCGGCGATGGCCACCGCGACCCTGGTCGCGGGAGGCACCTTCGGCGCTTTCGGGATCGGCGGGAATGTCATGGTCGCGCTCGGCATTGCGGTCGCCACGCCGTGGATTGCCGCCGTCGTACTGGGGGCCGCTGTCTGGTGGCGCGGCGACGGACGCTCTCCCGAGTTCTGGGCTCACGGCGTGGCCGTGGTCGGACCGGCGACCGTGGTCGGGTTCCTTGCGTCCGCCCTTGCCGGTGGCGGCAGCCTCGCGGTTCCGCAGCCGGGCTCGGCTTGCGGTCTCGACAATGCCTGGTGCGCGGCTTCGGCCGGGACCGTGATCGGGACCGCCGTCGCCTGGCTGAGCTTCGGGATCGCGTTTCCGGCGCTGATCGCGCCGGCCGCCGCCTGCGTCAGCGCCCTCCGGGCCCGGCCGGACAGGCCCGTGCCCCGCTGGCAGATCTGCGCCGCCATTGCCGTCGCGGCAACCGGTTTCTTCATAACCGTGATCCTCGGGTCGGCCCTCGGTCTGGCGTGAACCTGGAAGGCCCGACCCGCTTAGCGGGCAGCCACTCGGACGTGACACCCCCCGATGCAACCGGACACGGCACGGGACACCGGTCTCCGGGCCGGCTTTCCGGAGTTGTTGGAGGAACCTTTGCCAAGCGGTTGAAGCCGACACCTATACCGGGCAACATGCGTTGCACGGAGCCTGGGCTCCCGTGCTGTGTGACAGGTTGGCGAGAGACAGTGCCGGTGTCCGGGCAGCGCCGGCGAATTCACGGAGCGGCGCCGCGCCGTTCCAGCTCATTGATCGATGGCGTCCGGCTCACGGCGCACTGCGAGCAATCGGGCACCTATGCCATCCCGCCCGGTCCGGGCGGCGGTTCAGCCGCCTGCACATTGAAGGGGATTTTCACGCTGCGCCCTTAACGACTTCAGCTCGGACCGCCGCAGTCGGCCGTGGCGCCCCCGCGCTGCGAGGGCAGTCCCGAGCGCGGAAATCCAAGTGGAGCCGGAGGCCTCTCCAAGGCGGGGCGGGCCTGGATGTTTGCCGGGCACCGGTGCGGACCTTCATTGATTGCCCTTCAATATGCGGAGCGGGCATTGGCCCGCTCTGACCGACAACGTCCTGTGGCTCTTCTCTGCAGCCAACGACCTTCAATGATGGGCGATTTGGTGCGGTGCGGTGTTGTTGCCCGGTAAGTTCCCTGGCCGGGCCCAGGGCTCGTCGCTCGGGACGAGTATCTCTCTTGCTCCGGGTTCCTGCGATCCGGAGAGCCTTGTCTTGCTCGCGACCGTGGCAAACAGCGACGCCGGTTGTTGCCGGCACGGTCCGATCCTGCCGGGGAAACCGTCGGCGGGCAAGTCCCGACGCATCGAGTTTTCAGCGGCTCCGGCTATGCTGCCGGTCCCGGACCCCGCCGCTTCTGCAAGAGGACACATCATGCCCCCGACCCCCGCGGAACTGATCCAACGACCGGATGTCCAGGCTGAGATCGCCGCAGCGGTCGCGGCGATGTTCCGGGAGCCATCCGACTGGACCCAGCGCGCCTGGGCGCGGAACGACAGGGGAGAGGCGCTCGACATCTTCTCGATCGACGACCCGCCCGGTCCCGGGACGGGCGACCCCGCATGCTGGTCCCTGGGCGGCGGCATCAGGATGCAGTGCGCGGAGAAGCTCGGTATCGCGCTCTGGGATAGCGGAGCCTTCGCCGACAGGGTCTGCGAGATCTATTGCGGGGAGCTCCGGCTTCCCCATGCCGGCGGACCCGAAGGCTGGCTCAACGCCATCATCGACTGGGACGATGCTCCCGGGCGCCGCTTCGAGGAGGTTTCCGGTCTGGCGGACCGCGTCGCGACGCTCACTTCCCGTCATTCCCGGAGGGCCGGTCGGGGCAGCGGCGAACCCGGCTGGCTGGCATTCGGCTCGGTCTCCCGGGACGCGCTGCGGGACTGGCTGTCCCGGGGCGGCTCTCCCCTGTCCCGGGACATCATGGGAGCCACGCCCCTGCATCTGGCGGCGGATGGCGGGAACGTGCCTGCAATGGAACTCCTCCTGGAAGCCGGGGCCGATATACACGCGAGGAACCGCGGTGGCATGACGCCGCTGCTTTTCGCCAGCCAGGCGCGCAGCCCCGCCGCCCTCCGCCTGCTGCTCGATGCAGGGGCGGACGCCGCCGCCGTCACCGAAACAGGCTGCGGCGCCCTGCATCTGGCGGCCGCCTGGAGGGCGGATCTCGAGTGCGCCAGGATCCTTGCCGAGGCCGGCGCCGATGCGGCGGCCCGGGAGAAGGGTGGCGGCGAGACGCCCCTGCATCTCGCGGCCACGTACGACCGTGTCGATATTGTGGAATTTCTCCTGGAAGCCGGCGCGTCATGCAACGCCGCCGACCGATACGGCACGACTCCGCTGCATCACGCTGCCAACAACGCCAATCCGGAGGTCGCGAGAGCGCTTGTGGCCGCCGGCGCGGACCCGAACGCCGCCGGCGCACAGCAGGTAACCCCGCTTCACCTCGCGGCGTCCGCAGGCACGACGGAGCATGTCCGTGTGCTGCTCGAGGCCGGGGCCGATCCCGGAGCCCGGAACGAGTTCGGGGACACGCCTGCCGACATGGCCCGGCATGAGGGACGCGAGGAGGCCGCCGGACTGCTTGCCGAAGCGGTCGGTCGCGGGCTGCCGGAACCGGCGGCATAGGGGTCTCCGGAACCATGCAACCCGATTTCGCGAAAGCGGCGGTCGACGAGATCCGTGCATGGATTGCCGGCACAACCGATGTGAACGAAACCGATGGCGAGCGGTCCACGCCGCTCCTTCGGGCGGTCGAGTATGGCAGCGGCAGGGAGGTCATCCAGGCGCTGCTCGATGCCGGGGCCGATCCCGGCATCGCCAACTGGCTTTCCTATGCTCCGTTGCACAGGGCGGCGGCTTATGGCCGGGCCGACATCATTGCGATGCTGCTCAAGGCCGGCGCCGACCCGGACCTTCGGCTCGCGAGCGGCCACACGGCCCTGCATGAAGCCGTCACCCAGGGATCTCCCGAGTCTTCCCAGGCGGCGGAAACCGTGCGCGCCCTGGTTGCCGGCGGGGCGCATGCCGATGCGGTCAACGCGTTCGGCGAGACCGCGCTCCATTTCGCCGTCCTGACGGGATCTCCCGGCATGGTGCGCGCCCTGCTCGAAACCGGAGCCGGGCCGGACGCCAGAACGAATGGCGGGGCGACCCCGCTTCACGACGCCATGGGCCGTGAAAACGAGACGAGGATGGTCAGCCTGTTGCTGGAAGCGGGCGCCGACCCCTTCATGGAAAACGAGTGTGGCTGGACTCCGTTGGACTTCGCCCGGAAACATGGCGGGCCGGAGACGGTCCGGCTGCTGCTGGCCCGCATGGCGCCGCTGTTCGAGATTGCGGCGCCGCACGACGTCCGTCAGTGGATCGACGCCGGCGGCGCGACAGGCGACACCGACGATCACGGACGCACGCCGCTGCATCGGGCCGCCGACGGCACCGATGCGGCGGGGTCCAATATCCGCACAATGCGGCTTCTGCTCGACGCCGGGGCGGATCCCGCAGCCCGTGACCGCGATGGGCGTACGGCGCTTTTCATGGCGGCGGTCAGAGGCAGCGAGGCGGCCGTCGGAATGCTGCTCGAGACAGGAGTGGCCTCCACCACCGCGACAAGATACGGGGATACCCCCCTTCATGCCGCGGCCCGGGCTCCGGGCGGTTATGCCGCCCGGGTCATCGGCGTCCTGCTTCGCACCGGCCCGGATCCGGATGTCCGCGGTCCGGACAGGCGCACGCCGCTGCATGTCGCGGCCCTGACTTCGACGGTTGGGCTGACTTCTGACCGATCTCGCGTCTGGAGTTTTCAGTAAAGCCAATGAGTTGGCAGTTGCGGTGCGGTCAAGCTGCGTTGTAGTGCCTAGTAAATCTTTGAGACTGTCAATGCCTCCGCCACGCGCTACACTCCCCCCATGTTCGTGCGCATCAAGACCTCCCCCAACAGCCCGCGACGCTCGGTCCAGATCGTCGAGGCCGTGCGCGACGGCGGCAAGGTCCGACAGCGCATCGTCCGCCATGTCGGCGTGGCCATGGACGAGGACGAGCTCGAGCGCCTGAGGCAGCTCGGCGAGTACGTCAAGGCGAAGCTGGAGGACGAGCGTCAGCCGGCATTGTTTGCGCCCGAGAAGATCGCTGAGCAGGCGATCCGTGTCGGCCGCCGGGGGGACGGCAAGGAGGAACTCCCGGTCGACCTCAAGCAGCTTGAAGAGGAGCAGCGCCTGATCACAGGCATCCACGAGGTCTATGGCGAGATCTACCGGCTGCTGGGCCTCGACGCGCTGCTGCCGCGCTCGCGCTACCGGGCCTCCCATGACGCGCTGTTCCATGTGGTGATGGCGCGGGTAGCCAACCCCGACAGCAAGCGGGGCAGCGTGCGCCGGCTCGAGGAGGACTTCGGCGTGAGTCTTCCGCTCGAGAAGGTCTACCGGATGATGGATCAGCTCGACGCGACGGTGATCGAGCGACTGCGCACGCGCGTCGGCGAGGCGAGCCGGTCGCTGCTGCCGGAGCCGGTCGCGATCCTCTTCTTCGATTGCACCACGCTCTACTTCGAGACGGCCGCCGAGGACGAGCTTCGCCAGCACGGCTTCAGCAAGGACGGCAAACACAAGGACTCGCAGGTTCTGCTGGCGCTGATGGTGACGCGCGAAGGGCTGCCGATCAGCTACGAGGTCTTCCCCGGCGCCACCTACGAGGGACACAGCATGGTCCCGGTCCTGCAGGACATGCAGCGCCGCCACCAGGTGGAGCGCACGGTATGCGTGGCCGACCGGGGCATGCTGAGCGCCGACAACCTCGACGCCATGGACGCCATCGGCGGCGAGTATGTCGTCGGCGCGCGGCTGCGCAAGCTGCCGCTCGCGCTGCTGGGGCAGGTTCTCGACCCCGGGACCTATGCCCCGCTGGAGGGCTCACAGGACCGCCGGGTCGGCGAGTGGGAGTACAAGGGCCGTCGCCTGATCGTCGTCTTCTGCCCCCAGCGCGCACGCAAGGACGCGCACGAGCGCCGCCATCAGGTGGAACGCCTGCTCGACAGGCTGGCCCGCAGCGACAATCCCAGGGAACTGCTCTCCAATCACGGGGCGAAGCGCTTCATCGCCGTCGAGGGCGACGCACGGCTCACGGTGAACCCGGAGAAGATCGCCGAGGCCGCACGATGGGACGGGCTCACCGGCGTCATCACCAATCTGCGCGACGCGCGCGTCACCGAAGTGATGGCTCACTACCAGGGGCTCTGGCAGGTCGAGGAGAGCTTCCGGATCACCAAACACGACCTGAAGATACGTCCCATCTGGCACTGGAACCCGGACCGGATCCGCGCTCACATCGCCATCGCCTTCCTGGCCTTCGCCTGCGTTCGACACCTTGCGTACCGCGTCGCCATCCAGAAGCGGCGGATGTCCCCGGAGGTCATCCGCTCCGCCCTCGTCCACCGCCAGTGCTCCCTGCTGCGCTGTCGGCAATCGGGCAACCGCTACGTCATCCCCTCGAAGCCGACACCGGCGGCGGAGCAGATTTACGCAACCATGGGGCTGCCCCTGACGATCACCCCGTATCAACTCGCCTGACCGTCGACGAAGCACGGCTCGAAGAAATGCCGGATGTAGTGCCTAGCCGAAATGAGAACCAGGCAATATCAACTACTTATGCGAATCAACCGTCGAAGTCAGGAGGAGTGGCCTCCACCACCGCGACAAGATACGGGGATACCCCCCTTCATGCCGCGGCCCGGGCTCCGGGCGGTTATGCCGCCCGGGTCATCGGCGTCCTGCTTCGCACCGGCCCGGATCCGGATGTCCGCGGTCCGGACAGGCGCACGCCGCTGCATGTCGCGGCCTCCCGGGGGTCGGTCGCGGCGCTGCAGGCCCTGCTCGATGCCGGGGCCGACCCGAATGCGAGGGACAAGGACGGCTGGAGCCCCCTGCATCTCGCGGCGGCGCTTTCCGGTGAAGCCCACGTCCAGAGGCTGCTGGACGCCGGGGCCGATCCTTCCGCCAGGGACAGGGACGGCAACACGCCGGCGGACCTCGCGTCCTTTTCCGGCAGCCCGGAACTCGCGACCCTTCTGGGCCGGCATGCGGCTTCCAGGGACGGTGAAGGACCGGCCCCCTGATCGACCCGGTTGGCGCCTTCAGCGATTGGCGCGGCACCATCCCCGGGCCCGGCGCCCGCAAGCCGTGCGGGTTTTCAGGGATCCGTGAGATAGTGGGCCGGACCGGATGGGCTTGGGCGTGAAGGAGTGCGCGGCTGTGAGGGCTTTCGTGAATTCGGCCAGGGACAAGTTCGACCTTCTTGCCGACCTGGCTCGGTGCGATCCGGCCGTGAGGGACATGGCCGAGAAGGAATTCGGGGAACTCATCGGCGGCGGCCCTGCAGTCGATGACCCGGCCGCAAGAGGGGGGACCGCCGGCTCCCTGCAGGCACATGTCCTGACTTCGACGGTTGATTCGCATAAGTAGTTGATATTGCCTGGTTCTCATTTCGGCTAGGCACTACATCCGGCATTTCTTCGAGCCGTGCTTCGTCGACGGTCAGGCGAGTTGATACGGGGTGATCGTCAGGGGCAGCCCCATGGTTGCGTAAATCTGCTCCGCCGCCGGTGTCGGCTTCGAGGGGATGACGTAGCGGTTGCCCGATTGCCGACAGCGCAGCAGGGAGCACTGGCGGTGGACGAGGGCGGAGCGGATGACCTCCGGGGACATCCGCCGCTTCTGGATGGCGACGCGGTACGCAAGGTGTCGAACGCAGGCGAAGGCCAGGAAGGCGATGGCGATGTGAGCGCGGATCCGGTCCGGGTTCCAGTGCCAGATGGGACGTATCTTCAGGTCGTGTTTGGTGATCCGGAAGCTCTCCTCGACCTGCCAGAGCCCCTGGTAGTGAGCCATCACTTCGGTGACGCGCGCGTCGCGCAGATTGGTGATGACGCCGGTGAGCCCGTCCCATCGTGCGGCCTCGGCGATCTTCTCCGGGTTCACCGTGAGCCGTGCGTCGCCCTCGACGGCGATGAAGCGCTTCGCCCCGTGATTGGAGAGCAGTTCCCTGGGATTGTCGCTGCGGGCCAGCCTGTCGAGCAGGCGTTCCACCTGATGGCGGCGCTCGTGCGCGTCCTTGCGTGCGCGCTGGGGGCAGAAGACGACGATCAGGCGACGGCCCTTGTACTCCCACTCGCCGACCCGGCGGTCCTGTGAGCCCTCCAGCGGGGCATAGGTCCCGGGGTCGAGAACCTGCCCCAGCAGCGCGAGCGGCAGCTTGCGCAGCCGCGCGCCGACGACATACTCGCCGCCGATGGCGTCCATGGCGTCGAGGTTGTCGGCGCTCAGCATGCCCCGGTCGGCCACGCATACCGTGCGCTCCACCTGGTGGCGGCGCTGCATGTCCTGCAGGACCGGGACCATGCTGTGTCCCTCGTAGGTGGCGCCGGGGAAGACCTCGTAGCTGATCGGCAGCCCTTCGCGCGTCACCATCAGCGCCAGCAGAACCTGCGAGTCCTTGTGTTTGCCGTCCTTGCTGAAGCCGTGCTGGCGAAGCTCGTCCTCGGCGGCCGTCTCGAAGTAGAGCGTGGTGCAATCGAAGAAGAGGATCGCGACCGGCTCCGGCAGCAGCGACCGGCTCGCCTCGCCGACGCGCGTGCGCAGTCGCTCGATCACCGTCGCGTCGAGCTGATCCATCATCCGGTAGACCTTCTCGAGCGGAAGACTCACGCCGAAGTCCTCCTCGAGCCGGCGCACGCTGCCCCGCTTGCTGTCGGGGTTGGCTACCCGCGCCATCACCACATGGAACAGCGCGTCATGGGAGGCCCGGTAGCGCGAGCGCGGCAGCAGCGCGTCGAGGCCCAGCAGCCGGTAGATCTCGCCATAGACCTCGTGGATGCCTGTGATCAGGCGCTGCTCCTCTTCAAGCTGCTTGAGGTCGACCGGGAGTTCCTCCTTGCCGTCCCCCCGGCGGCCGACACGGATCGCCTGCTCAGCGATCTTCTCGGGCGCAAACAATGCCGGCTGACGCTCGTCCTCCAGCTTCGCCTTGACGTACTCGCCGAGCTGCCTCAGGCGCTCGAGCTCGTCCTCGTCCATGGCCACGCCGACATGGCGGACGATGCGCTGTCGGACCTTGCCGCCGTCGCGCACGGCCTCGACGATCTGGACCGAGCGTCGCGGGCTGTTGGGGGAGGTCTTGATGCGCACGAACATGGGGGGAGTGTAGCGCGTGGCGGAGGCATTGACAGTCTCAAAGATTTACTAGGCACTACAACGCAGCTTGACCGCACCGCAACTGCCAACTCATTGGCTTTACTGAAAACTCCAGACGCGAGATCGGTCAGAAGTCAGCCCAACCGTCGAAGTCAGGAGGGGGGACCGCCGGCTCCCTGCAGGCACATGTCGCCAGGGCCGTTGGCCTGTTCGAGCACGACTTCGCCATTCCGGAATCCGTTGCCCACATCATGTCGACCCTCCTCTACAATATGGAGGAAGCCCGGGCGCCCGGATGGGCCGGCGGCTTCGTGGCCGCCATCCCGGTCGGTGCCGACCTCTCGGCGCTGCCGGACCGGCTCATGCACGCCCTGTTGAGCGATCCGGATTCCCCGTTTCGAGAGGGCAACTCGGCTCATTGCGACCGTGCCGCCGCCCTGTACGAGCGCCGGCTGAAAGGCGACGAACCGGGCGCCGATGAATGGCGGGCCATCGCGGAAGGCCATCCGGAACCGTCGCGTCTGGCCGCTGTGGCGGCGAATTTCCGCCTGAATCCCGATGGACCGTGGGATACGGCGACCGCCCTTGAGAGAGCCACCCGGGCGGACCCGTCCGCCTGGGTGTTCAAGGGGCTGTCCAGGGAGGAATGGAACGGCGTTGGAAGGCGCGTTGTGCAGGGGACGGCGATTCTCCAGAGGAAACCGCCGTCCTCGATCCCGGACGCACAGTCCACGCAGGCTTCACGGTGCGCCCGGTGCCGAAGGCCGGGGAAACCGGGGAGCTTCGGGTTCATCGATATTGACGATCCGAACACGCTTCAATGTGTGTGGGCGTCCCGCGGGGTCCGGTTTGCGTTTGGGATTTTCGGGGCGCCGGCGATGGTCGCGGCCGCCGCCGGGAGGAGGGCGGCATGACGCAGGAGCTTCGTAACCAGGCGCTCCGGACCGGGCCGAATGGCACGGAGAGCGTTCGGCAACCGGACGCCTTCCAGGAGCGACAGGACGGCCGATGCGTATCCTCATAGCGACCGACGCGGCGCACCCGCAGGTCAACGGCGTTGTCCGCACGCTCGGCAAGACCGCCGAGACCCTCGAGGCGTTCGGTCACATCGTGGAACTAGTCACGCCGACGCGATTCCGCTCGGTGCCCTGCCCCTCCTATCCCTCCATCCGGCTCGCGCTCGGCGCGCGCCGGGGCGTTCGCGCTGCGCTCCGGTCATTCCGGCCCGACTGCGTTCATATCGCCACGGAAGGGCCGATCGGCCAGGCAGCGCGGTACTGGTGCCTCGCCAACGGTTTCCCCTTCACCACCGCCTTCCACACGCAGTTCCCGGAATATGTCCGGGCCCGGATACCGGTTCCTGTCGCATGGACCTATGTCTGGCTGCGTCGCTTTCACGGCCGGGCGGCACGGACCATGGTGCCTACCGCCAGCCAGCGAGACCGGCTGGCCCGGCGCGGCTTCGCGAATCTCGTCCTCTGGCCGCGGGGCGTGGACACGACCCTGTTCAGGCCGGGACCGGGGGACGCCATCGACGCTGCCCGGCCCGTCTTTCTGGCGCTCGGTCGGGTCGCGGTGGAGAAGAACCTCGATGCCTTCCTGGGACTGGACCTGGAGGGCACGAAGGTTGTCATCGGGGACGGCCCGGACCGCCGGCGACTGGAGGCGCGCTATCCGGACGCCCTGTTCCTCGGCGAGAAGTCCGGCGCGGACCTCGTGCGCCACATCTCATCGGCCGATGTCCTCGTGTTCCCGAGCGTGACCGATACCTTCGGGCTGGTCATGCTCGAGGCGATGGCCTGCGGGGTTCCGGTCGCGGCATTTCCGGTGACCGGGCCGCTGGATGTCGTCGAGCACGGACGCAGCGGCATTCTTGACAGGGATCTGGGAGCCGCGGCCCGCAGGGCTCTCGGCCTCGATCCCCGGGCCTGCGTGGCGGCGGCCCGGGCGCGCTCCTGGGAGCAGGCGACCCGCCGCTTCGAATCCCATCTGGAGAAACACGCCGGAATACCGGCGAAACCTCGATGAAACCGCGCCATATCGAGGCTCTGATGGAGCTTCAATGTGCAAGGCGGACAGGGAGTCATCCTGTCCGCTCTTCAGCGACCGCATTGGAATATCCGGAACAGCGGTCCTTCAATGTGATGGCGCAAGCCCGGTTGCGGGCACTCGCCGGTTTCGAAACCCTTCAATTGCACAGCAGACTGACAACCTAGTGTCTGCCTCCGCCTGCCGGGACCTGGGGCGGCCGCAGGATCCCTTGAACCATCGAACCGCTCGACTCCGCTCGGCAGAGCCGGAGGCGGTTCGTCGCGTTGAAGCTTGCCGACTTCGCCGCACTCGATCCGCGTCAATGTGTGTTGCGGGCGGTGAGCCCGCTGCAGCGCCCGTCCCGTAACGCCATGTGGACGAAAGTCGCCGCATGCCGGACCGTTCCGACCTGATGGCGTCACACTTCTCGACGGTGTCAAACAGCGAATGGCGGGGCCGCCCCCGCCATCAGGACTCTGCCCGGAAACGTGCCGGCGGGCAAGCCGCGCGGAGGAACTCCACGCCGGCAGGCTTTTGCGTGCGGCCGCCGTCAGCCCCGCAGCCTTCAGGATCATCGCCGGGCCGGTGCTACGACCGCCGCATATCCCTTTCCACCAGTTCCGCAGCCCTCTCGATGGCTCGGAACACGGAAAGTTGCATCTCGGGATCCCTGATATGCTCCGCTACGCGCCTCGCCTTCTCAAGAAGATCCCGGGCTGCCGCGAATTGCTGCTCCTTCCGTGCTTCGGTGGCATAGCGCCGGAGCGACCTGGCAATTGACCGATAACCCTTGTCCTTCCACACCGGGCAGTCGATTTCCTGGACCTTGGTGAGCGCCCTCCTGTAGTCCCGGGCGTCGGCGTGCGTGTCGACCAGCCTGAATTGCGTCCTGCACTGCTTGTCGGACGACTCGGTTTCAGGCTGGGTCTTTACGACCCCTTCCAACCGTTTCTCCGGCGACCCGGTTGAATGCGTGCACCCCTGCAGCGCGGCGATTGCGAGGCATGCCGCCAGAAGGACCGTGTATCCCTTGCGCATGATGGTTTCCTTTGGGCCTTACAAAGATGAGTTGACGGCGTCATGCCGCCAGCATCCCTGCGTTTTCACGGATCGCAGGGGTCCGCAAGCCGGAACGCCCCTCCCCGTGCAGCAGCGCCAGTCCCCGACGCCGGATGTTGCTGCCGGCATTCGCGTCGGCATGGTCCGCATGGCCGCAGGCCGTGCACTGGAATTCGGCCCGCGAACGCCGCGAGCCGGCATCGACATGGCCGCAGGCGGCGCAGGTCCGGCTGGTATGGGCCGGGTCGACCGCGAGCAGCCGTCCCGCCTTGTAGCCGAACATGAAGCGCAGTTCCGCCCATCCCGTGGCCAGGATGACGCGGTTGAGCCCGGCCTTCTGCCGGACCCGGGCGCCCGGCTCCTCTGTCGTGCCCCGGGCGCTGCGCGTCATGTTCCGGACCCGGAGGTCCTCGACGGCGACGGTATGGGCGGCGTCGGCGACTGTCCGCGAGACATGGTGGCGCCAGTCGCACCGCATCCCGGAAAGGCGCCGCCTCGTCTTCGCCAGACGGGCGCGGGTGCGCTCCCGGCGCCCGGAGCCGCGCTTCTGGCGCGCCAGACGCCGGGCAAGGCGCTTCGCCCTCGCCTCCAGCCGCCGCGTATCCGGGGCATGGAACAGGCGGGCTTCCGGCCCCGGACCGCTCGCCGCCACCTGGCCAGCGTTCATGTCCACCCCGATGACGCTGTCGTCATCCTCGTGGACCGCCGGCGCCGGGACCCGGTAGCAGACCACGGCGTACCACTTGCCGGCCTCGCGCTTCAGCACCGCCGAGACCGGCTCGCCATCCCCATGCGGGTTGCCGCCCCGCCGGCGGACCGCAAGCGGGCCGAAACCCGGAAGGCGCAGGCAGGCCGCGCCGGACCCGCAGTCCGCGCCGGGCCGGGCCCGGTCCTCCAGCCTCACCCCCGAGACGAAGGAGAGGCTGTCGAACCGCCGGCGGGACCGGAACCGGGGAAAACCCGGCTTCTGGCCCGCCTTCACCCGCCGGAAGAAGCCCTTCATCGCCTCGTCCAGGCGCTTCAGCGTCCCGCGCTGCACGGCGACCGGAACGGCCGCCATCTCGGGGTCCTCCCGGCGGCACACCGTCAGGCTCTTCGCCTGGTCGATATAGGAGAGCGACCGCCCGGCCAGACGCCAGGCGTCGCAGCGTTCCTGAAGGGCGGCGTTGTACAACTGCCGCTGCGCCTCCAGAACCCGCTCCAGACGCCGCCAAACGGACCGGCGGCCCGGCAGAAGCCGGAATACCACCTGACGGTGCGTGAAGACCTCGCTCATGCGGCCGAACTGGATACGATACACGGCAATGTCAACTTACCTTTGTAAGCCCCTTTCCTTTCCTCCCAGGGTTTGTGCGGCGGCTCCGCTGCGCCCGTCTTTCGGGTGGATCGGGCCGCGCCCACAGGGAATACTAACCGACCTGGGCGCGCCGAAAATGGACCATGCGATGCGCGTTCGGTCGCAGCGGCAGTTCACTCGGGCTACTCGGGCCATCAGGAGCCTTCCCGCTCTCCCGGTGTTTCAGCGTCGCCGGCAGCGTCCTGGCGGAATGTTCCCGGTCCGCATGACCATGTCCGCCCGCACCTCGGCGTTCCGGCAATTCAGGTCCGGGAGTTGCACTTTCCCGGTGCGCCGGACTAGGCTTCTCCCGGAGACTTCAGCCGCCAACCCTGTGTCCGGAGGAACACGCCCCATGGCTACTGCAAGCACCAACGGCAGCACGATAGCGAACCTTCAGCTCGCGGACCACGCGAAGGCCAAGCTCGCCGCTGTCTCTCGCGAGGATCTTCAAGACGCGGCCAACGCGGTTGCCGATATGCTCGGCTCGAACCCCGGCGCCGGTTCGCTTCGCGACGGGACCGCCACCTATCTGGAGCAGCTTGCTCCGGAAGCACCGGTCGACATCTATGCCTGGGAGGCCCACGTCACTCACTATCACGACTCCCAGCCCCGTCCGGCGGCGTTCTTCGTTCCGTTCCTGATCGGTTACGGGGTGGGCATGACTGTCGCCTACATGCTGAAGTAGCCGACGGCTTTCCGACGTCCGCAGCAGGGCTGCCGCCGCAAGAGCTGCCACTACAAGGCCCGTCGTCCGCCGGATTGCGGAGATCGGGACGAGCGGCGCACCGGCGGCGAGCGCGGTCAGGAACGGGAGGACGGCGATCGCCTGGTTCGGTGGCGGATGCGAGATGCACGGCAATGCGGTCGGGGCGGAGGACTGCCTGCATGCGATATACTGGGCGCCTCCCGAATACACTATGGACGGGAAAGGCAAGCTGATTCACTCCGGCGGAGCCGGTGACGTGTCTGACAGCTTCACGGATTGAGGCCGCTCGCGCTGCTGCGGCGCATCCTCTCCGTCCCGCGACGCAGCCGACAGGCGCCTATACCGAAGCCTGTCGGGGCAAGAATCGAAAGGAGGGCCGTGCAGGAGCCGGGAATGGCTGGGCCGAAGCCGGTGTTACGGCCCGCCGCCCATGCCTCCCGCGTCGCTGAATTCCGGCGGAGTCTCCGGGAAGTCCGGGAAGCGGCCGCCGCCGTCCGTGACGGGCCGGAGAAAGGCCATGTCCTCCACCCTGTCCGTTGGCGCGCCGTCGGCCTTGACAGGCAGTCCACCCACCATGCGGTCCGGGAGGCCGCGCAGGAAAGTCTCCGCGGAATCCAGTGCGGCAAATCCGGCGCTCTTGATCTCGCCGGCGTTCTGGCCGCCAATCACCGTGCGGAGTTCCCCGAGTTCTTCGTTGGACGCCCCGGCCATTCTCTGCCGGGCCATGTCCACCAGCACGATGGGAGACAGGTCCAGCTTGAGCGATGCGGCCAGGAACAACGGACCCAAGGGGCAATAATGACGCGAGATCAGGACCAGGTCCGCCGCGTCGCGGGTCCTCCTCCTTGACGATGCGGCGATGGCCTTGTTGACCGCCAGGTCGGAACGATGCAGCCGAACGCCCCAGAGCGGATCGGCCACCAGCGGGAAAAAACGCATCCGGCTCTCGGGCATCCACTGGACGACGGTTTCCCTGCGAGCCTCGTCACGGACCCTGGCCTCGATGCAGCCCCAGACGTCGATGACGACGATGACGTCGAGGCCGGCGGCCTCCAGTGCCTGCATGTCCTTGCGGCAGATGTCGTCCATCGCCTCTTCGGTGTCATGAAAGACATCCAGGTCATCCGACACGCGTTCCGTGTGCTCGTTGAGAACCGCCCCGCCCGCGAAATAGCTCTCCTCCGACCTGTTTGCCGCCATGATCCGGGCGGCACGGGACTGGATCGCGGTCAGCACTGTCCGTCCACCTCGGCCGCGGCGGCGACCAGCCTGCGGCCCAGGAGGTATCCTTCATAGTCGGTCCGTTCCATGATCGCCTCGCCCACAACCCGGAGGCGCCGTCCGAGCGGGCGTTGCCCGACGGTTCGCTCGCAGATATTCTCGAAGACCTTCAGGCCGTATCTTTCCTCGGCCCGGGCGAGGAACGCGATGGCGTCTTCGCGTGACATGATGCCCTCCTCTTTTCCACGTTCATGAGATAGGCGGTTTTCACTGGAGGTGCAAGGATTCCTGCCCTAGCGGTGCGGTTTCATCCAGGTCGGCATTTTGCATGCCGGCGCGAATTGCCCGGGCAGGCAGCTCGTCCCGGGGACCGGTGCCGTGCCGGACGGGGCTCCGGGTGTCCCCTGTGCCCCCTGTGCCGGCGGCCCGCTCCGAAGCGCCGCTTGACGCCCGCGGCGAACTTATATAGAACAAATGCCGGAGGGGCGAAGAGCAGGGCGACCCCGCGCAAGGGGATTCCCGGAGCTATGGAGTCATGTTGACGGAACGCCAGAACGAACTTCTGCGGTTCATCTTCCTGCGCGACTCCAAGGACGGCATTGCGCCTTCCTTCGAAGAGATGAAGGAAGCGATGGGTCTCCGCTCCAAGGGCACCGTCCACAGGCTGGTGGCGGCATTGGAGAGACGGGGTTTCGTCCGGCGCTTTCCGAAGCTGAGCCGCGCCCTGGAAGTCATCCGCCTGCCGGAGCCGGGAGATGCCCTCGGGGGCCTCGGCCATGCCCGGGGGCGCTCGGGCTTTCGCGGACGTGTGGACCCTGCCGCGGCGGCCCAGAAGGAATTGCCGCTCTATGGCCCCATGGCCGCCAGCATGCCGGTCGAGGCCCTGCGCGAGCCCGAGGGCACCCTGTCCGTGCCGCAGGGGATGATTGGCGACGGACGCTGCTATGCGCTCACGGTCGCCGGCGATTCGATGGTCGATGCCGGCATCATGGACGGCGATACCCTCATCATCCATGAGTGCGGCGAAGCCGAGAGCGGGGAGATCGTCGTGGCACTGGTGGATTCACGGGAGGCGGCACTGGGAATCTGGCGTCCGGTGGACGGACACGTCGTGCTGGAAACGGTGAATGCCGCCCCTCCGCCGGAAGCCTACGAGCCGGAGCGCGTGCAGGTGCAGGGTCGGCTGGTCGCGCTCATGCGCGCCTATGGCCGGCCCGGCTGATCGAGGGCGGGTTGCCGACCGAAGGCGCGATCGCCCATGTGCTCGTCTCCAAATACCTGGACCATTGCCCGTTGCACCGGCAGTCGCAGGTCTATGCCCGTTCCGGCCTCGATCTGGACCGCTCGACGCTGGCCGGCTGGGTCGGCAGGGCGTCGTTCCATCTGAAGCCAGTGGCCGACCGGCTGGCGGAGCATCTCAAGCGCTCTTCGAAGCTGTTCATGGACGAGACGCGGGCGCCGGTGCTCGATCCGGGCCGCGGCAGGACCAAGACCGGCTGGCTGTGGGCGCTGGCCCGCGACGACCGTGCCTGGAGCGGACCCGACCCGCCGGGCGTTGTGTACTTCTATGCGCCCGGGCGCGGCGGTGAATATGCCGAGCGCTTCCTCGACGGCTTCGACGGTATCCTCCAAGTGGACGGCTATGCCGGTTACAACCGGCTGACCGGCCGGACCCGCAAGGGCGGCGCACCGATACGGCTGGCTTACTGCTGGTCCCACGCGAGGCGCCGCCTGCGCGAGATCTATGACAGCAGCGGCTCCGAGATCGCGGCCGAGGGCCTGCGCCGGATCGCCGAGCTCTACGCCATCGAGGCCGACATCCGCGGCAACCCGCCCGAGCAGCGTCTCGCAGAACGGCAGGCGCAGTCCGCGCCCCTGGTCGAGGCCTTCGGCGACTGGCTGAAGCAGCAGCGCGCCCGCGTCTCGCCCAAGTCCCGCCTCGGCGAGAAACTCGCCTATATCGCCCGCCACTGGGACGGCCTCCGGCTGTTCCTCGCCGACGGCCGCGTCGAGATGGACAGCAATGCCGTCGAGAATCTCGCCCGGCCGATTGCCCTTACAAGGAAAAATGCACTCTTCGCGGGTCACGACGAAGGCGCGGTCGCCTGGGGCCGGATCGCTTCACTCACCCAGACCGCCAGGTTGAACGGGGTCGAGCCCTACGCCTGGCTCAAGGCCACCCTCGAAGCTATCGCGGCCGGCTATCCCAACGACCGCATCGACGACCTGCTCCCCTGGAACTTCAAGCCGTCGTCAAGCTGAAATCCGGGTGACCCGCCCGCATCGCTTACAGAAGAGGGAGAGGCATACCGCGATCGCGGGCACTATTGCAGCCCGGAACATGTCCTTCCCCGCCTCGGCATATGGGGCACCGTCGCGGTAGTCCCGAGCCCCCGCTTCGAACGCTGACAACGCCTCGCGGATCCGGCGCTCGATCAAGGGATGAACCACGTTTCGCACATAGGCTTCTTCGGACCAGGAGAACACGAAGCCGTCCACATAGTCGGCTCCCAGGCCTTGCCGAAGCCGTTCCTGCACCGTCGGCGTCCGGGTAAGGCCGTCCAGGCTCAGACCGGCAGGCACGACCGCCCCGAACAGCTGCCTGCTCCGCGTCCGCCACCCCTTCAGGGCCTCACCGTCGGCGTGGTCGCGATATGCGGCATAGAACGCCTCCTGGTCATGCAGCGACCAGTCGCGGGGGAGCGACAGTCCGTGCTGTTGCTCGAGTCCGGCGCGAACCTGCCCGGCCAGGCGCGCGCTGCCGCGCCAAGCGTCCTCGGTCATGCCGAAGGGGAATCCGGCCGGGTTCGCGACATCCTTCTCGAAGGTCTCCTGTTGCGAGAAGGCGAGCGCCAGTCCTACATCCCGGGGCGATGTGCTGCACCGGTAACCGGTCCTGAACACCGTCAGCGGGTTGATGTCGATGGACAGCCCTCTCCCTTTCTTCCTGACGACCTTGTCGAGCACCGAGGCTTCCCGGCAGAAAACGGTCCAGGGCGGCGGGTCCTGGAACAACCGGCGCATTTCCTGTTCGTACCGGCGATCGAGCCGCTCGACGCAGTCCCTTTTCCCGCGGCAGCGCGTGCGCTTGTCGAAGAACCTCCGGAGTCTCTGCGCCAGACCTCTCTCGGCCATGTCGACATGAATCTGCACAAACCGGTCGCTGGCCCGGGTGTATTCCTCCCAGCCCCTGTCGATATCGAGCTGCAGGTCGCGCCACGCCGCCGCCGCGCGTTGCGCGAGCGCCGGGGCGCGCTCGATATACCGCTTCGCGGCATCCGAATAGGGCGTGTACACCTCGCGGATGGCTTGAGATATCCTTCGAGGCGTCCGGCGCCAGGGCCGTGGGCGCGCCCGATATCAGTGCGCAGCCGACGGGCGGCGGGGAGATACTCTTCCTGGACGAGGCTGTCGAGAAGGACGTTGCCCGCCGGGCGCTGGAAATCCTCGACAAGACCCATCCCGGCTGGAAGGGTCTGTATTGCGACGACATCCTCATCCGCATCATGTACCCGGGCGGCCAGGCCACATTGCATGAGGTGGTTGCGTATCTGCCAGAGCATGATGAGGACAGGAGCCTTTCCATGGATGTGACGCCTGTGGCTTTCCCCAACCCGGATCCGGCCTCGGCTTCCGAACCGTCTCCGTGAGCGGCCGCGTCGGGGCGTGTCGCCAAATGCCCGGCTCAATCTCCGGAAAGCGAAGGAACTACCTGATGGATGTCCTCGCGGCCGTCATCTGGATGAGCGGCCGTCCCCCGCAGTGCCGCCAGACAGTAGCGGCCTGCGAAGGAGTGGCGGACGCCCCGGGCGCGCGAGCCGATCTGAACCACCTCCGGGGACGTTGCGCGCATTCCTGCCGCCGGTTAGATTTTGCGTCGTTATGGAGAGGCTTGCGGACAGAGCGGCACAGGCTCCGGATGAGGCCGTCCTGGCCCTGATCGAACAGGCGGCCGAGGAGACGCTGACGGTCTGGCCGGAGGCAAAGGCGGCGGTGCTGTTCGGCTCGCGCGCCCGGGGCGACCACCGTTCCGACAGCGACTGGGACGTGGCCTTCCTCACGGCAGACGGCGTGCAGCTGGAGGCGGTCCCGGAAGGTCTGCCGATCCGCTCTCTCGACCCGGGGATCGACGTGCAGTGTCTCGCGCTGCCGGTCCCGTTGGCGCGGCGCAAGGCGCGGGCCATCGGCCATGTGGCGCTCGGCGTGCTGCGCGACGGCCTGCTGCTGGCAGGAGCATGGCCGGCCTGCGGCCGTAATCTGGAGGATCCCCTTTCGATGCAGCCCGACGAATACTCCCGCCTCGTCTATGACGCCCTCGACCACATGAAGCACGCGGCTCTGGCGGCGTTCGGCCTAGGCGGGAGCGGCCAGTGGCGGGACGACCTCGCCGCGTGCGATTCCTTCGCCGCCGCCTCGGCCGATGCGGCGGAGTTGCTGGCGAAGGCGATGCTCGGGCGCCAAGGCGTCGAGTACCCGAAGACGCACGAACTCAAGCGGCTGGCGCGAACGGCCCGGCAGGCCGGGCTCGGCGCCATGGCCGACGACATCCTCTCTATGGACGGTCAGACGAAGAAACACCATGAGGCTCCCTATGGAGGTGTAACCGCGCGGGGTTGCGCCCATGCGGTCGGTCGGTTCCTGGCGATGGTCCCGGTGCTGGGCGGGGAGATCGCCGCTGCCCATGATCCCCCTTTCGCCAGCGTATCCGTCGACAGCAGGGCATCGGCTGTCTTCAAGGCCCGGGAATGTCTGGCGGCGCTGCGGGAAACGGCTGGCCGCGCCTCAACCGCCGAAACCGCCCCGGAGGCGTTTCTGGGGGAGACGATCGCCGTGCTCGCGGCCGCCCGTCCGGCACTGGCCGGGGTGCTTGAGGAGCTGGCGGCGGGATTGTCCAGCGAAGAGCAGCCGGATCCGGCGGAGACGACGGATATCCCGCAGCCCTGAACGGCCCTTTGACAAGAACCGGTTTTTACCAATAGAAGTCCGAAAAGCAGCCTGAATTGGTAAAATGCCGGATATCAAGCATTTGGACCACGATTCCCTGCGTGACACGATCGACGCGCGGGAATGCTATGACGCACTGCGGCATGTGGTTGCCGAGGCCCGGCACAGCTTTGGCGGGTCGATGAAATTCGAGCGTCGCGGGAACGCCGAATACCTGATCCGGCGCCCTTATGGCAGCACGACGAAGAATTCCCTCGGGCGGCGGAGCGCCGATACGGAAACCATCCTGTCGCGATTCCTCGACGGCCAGATGCAGGCGAGGGAACAGATCGAGCGGCTGCGGAGCGAAATTTCGAGACTTGCCCCGGTCCTGCGCGCCCGGGGCGCGGGGCGGGTCCCGCTGCTGACAGCCCGGGTGATCCGGAAACTCGACAGTCTGGGCTTGATGGGGCCGCCGGAGCGGGCGGGCGGCGCTCTGACGGTGATCGGTACGAGCGCGCTCTACGCCTATGAGGCGCGGGCCGGCCTGCGCATCGGAAGCGCCCTTCTCGCCACGGGCGATCTGGACCTCCTGCATGATGCGCGCCGCTCGCTCGCCCTCTCCGGGCGTGTGGGGGAAAAGGGGCTTGTCGGCGCGCTGCAAAGAGTGGACCGGTCGTTCCGAAAAGTTCCGCAGAGATCGTTCACTGCGGTGAACGGAAGCCGTTTCATGGTCGATCTGGTCGCGCCGGCGGATCATGAAAGGATCATGAGGGAAGGCCAAGGAGGCTTGTCCGATCATCCCGACGATCTGGTAGCTTCCGCGATCGACAACGGGGAATGGTTGCTCAATGCCCCGAAGTTCACGGCAACCGCGTTGGACGAGCAAGGTTTCCCGCTCCGGATCGTGACGGTGGATCCCCGGGTCTATGCGCTGCAGAAGCAGTGGATGGTGGAGGAGGTCCGGTTCCGGGATCCCCTCAAGCGGCGAAGGGACCGGGAACAGGCGCAATTGGTTGCCGCAATCGCGACGGGGCATCTCGGGCTCGCTTTCGACGACCCCGATCTGTCCGCCCTGCCCGCGCCGCTCCTGGCGTTCGCCTCAAGGTTCACCGCCGATCGGGCGGTGTCCTCAGAGCCGGGCCCGCCCGACCGGCTTGATGCTGACCCTTCGCCGCCCTGAGCCTTGCCTGAACCCAGCTTTATCGCTGGTTCCTTCTGCCTTCCCGGGCACTGCACCCTTATCCATAGCAACTCCCGAACCGCGTTCCGGCACCCCCTGCTCTGGCTTTCGGCCTTTCAGGTCTGCGGGTTACGATGGCGGGATCGCACATCACAGGAGAAGGACATTCATGCAACCGGATTTCCGAAAAGCCGACGCCGCCGAGGCCCGCGACTGGCTTGCCCAGGGCGGCGATGTCATGGCGGAAACCCGGCGCGGAAACCCGGCGCGGACACCCCCTGCACGACGCTGCCGATGCAGGCAATGCCGGGGTCATGGCCGTGTTGATCGAGGCCGGCGCCGATTTGAACCGGCCGGACAGGCTCGGCTATGCCCCGCTGCATCTCGCGGCCTTCAAGGCAACCATGGACGACCGCACCGATGCCGTCCGCTTGCTTCTGGAGGCCGGAGCGGAGCCGGATCCGAAGAATGAGGAGGGAAGCACGCCGCTGCTTGGCGTCGTTTCCGAGGGCGGGCCGGAACTGATGAAGTTGCTGTTGGCTGCCGGCGCCGATCCGCTGGCGGCCAACCATTCCGGTGTGACCCCCTTGCATGTCGCGAGGCGGGACGCGAGTCGACACCCATTTCGGACGGCTGTCCTGGAATTGCTTGAGGATCGTCTGACAGGAGACGCACCGGAGCCGTAAGGCTCCGGCAAGTACTCCTTGCCTTTTGCCCTTTCACGGCCGCCGTTTACAATGACGGTCCTGCCGAATAGGGAGGAAGAGAGGTACGACATGATGCACTTCGAGTATATAGGTGTCGGAACCTGGTTCGCCCAATGGCCCGCCAAGCAGGCGGTCGCGGAGGGCGATTATGCGTCGGGTTACTCCTTGAGCGGACCGCCGGAAGACGGCGCAACGGAATTCACGTTGTACCACTACCCTTCGGGAAGCGACGACCGACATCGGGCCGTCGGCAGGGAAAGATTCCCGACGCTCGGCGCGGCCGCTGCGGACGCCGGCATAACGCTGGAGTCCGTTACGGTCGAGGAGAAGGGCGTCATATCCAGGATTGAAGACACAGTTCCGGAGGATCTGCATGGCGGGCCTGCCGGGACATGAAGGCGCCGCCGTCCTTACAGCCGCAAAAGCCCGCGAGGAAGCAACACTGTCGGGTGGGCGGTTCCCGCGCCGCCGCACGGCCCCTTCCCTGCTCCTCTGGGACGATTACGTTATGTCCTCGGAATCGCGTTGTACGGCGTTCCCTGGCGGTCATTTTTCCGCTGATTGCCTGCTTCCAGACCATATCGGCCATGTCCGCACCGTCAACACTCCCTACACCCCGTCTTGTGTTTGCCACTCTTTTATATCCCTCACTCTCACGCAACCTCCTTATACTCCTCGTCTTGCTATGCAGCCTGTCTGGTTTCTTGTGTGTCCAGCTCGTGGAGCGACATATATCCGGTTCTGGGTTTACTACACTAGTCAGTTCTTCCACTCCTTGACACCCCGCTGCAAAAACTTCGCAGGAACTGACATTCTCGCGTCTTGTTTTTCCGGTGCGGAACATACGGACATGTAATCCATGTAAACACCCTGTTGGCGCGTCTTGCAGTACGCGCGGCGTCTATGGTGTTTGCATGTGCCCCACTCATGCGACATCACTGCCTTTATCGCCAGGGTCGGTGCCATCTGTGCGAGGCCATGCACCGGCACAAGGACTTGCCATAGAACGGGATGCAGCCTATAATGCCTGGGCATGGACCCGCCCCCGGTTCCGCCCGGACCCGGAGGCGCACAGCAACACCGCACGAACCAGGAGGCGCCGGTGCCGGAGGCCAAGACTGCAGGGGCCAACATCACTTTCAAGCTGTCCCCCGAAAAGACGGACCAACTCGACCGGTTCATCGACAGGATAACCACGCACACCGTGCTCGGCCGTCACCGGCCGACTCGGATCCAAGTGGTCCGCAAGGCGATCGACATGTTCCTAGAGGAATATGCCGAACCCCAACCCGGAGAGGTGCGCATCGGCCCGCCGGGCGACGGGGCAGGGGAGGGCGCCGATGCCGGCGAAACGCTCCCCGCAGACGGGGACGACAACGCCGGCAATGACAAGACGGGCGCGGAGGCCGGCGAGGCGGCCGAAAGCGCCCCGGACGCCGGCGAACAAGAGGAGTAGCCTCTCCCGCCCGGAGAGGCAGGACAAAGCGGTTTGCCGTCCGCGCCCAGGTGCGCGTGTGGTAAACTGTTCATGGCGCTGCCCGACGGGGCCAGCTGCTGTTGCTGTTTCACATGGTGGGCACGATGACCAGCGTCGGCGTTCCGCGTCGGCGGCAGGCGCTCCACGCCTGTCCGCACCGCGCGGCAATGCCGGCTTTTCTCCGGGGCCGACAGCGCCCCGGTCCCATTGACCGCGCGCGATGGGTCGCGTCCGGTCCCCGCCGGCCGTTTCCGAGCGGCCCGGCAGCACATGGAAACCCCCGGGGGCGCTCGAAATCCCGGAAGGCGAGGGGTGGCAAGGCCTTGCGGCGCTTCCGGCCAACTCCTGGACCCGATTTCGGGACAGCGCCGGCGCTCTTCGGCAGCACCGCTCGAAAAACGGTTCCGCAGCCCTTGTCCAGCAAGGGGTTCCCCGGCGGCCCCGGCAGCGGGCACAGAGCCCGCCGCACACATTGAAGCTATCCGCCTAGGCCGGGTAGCGGCACCAGCAGGCCAACCGGCAGCGGGCGCAGGGCCCGCAGCTCCCCACATTGAAGCGAGTGGCTGGAGTCCTCCTTCCCCGAGGAAACGCAGCCCGGCAGCGGGCCCATCGCCCGCAGCACATTGAAGCGACCGACAGAGTGCTTGACGTGATGTATCGAGTAACCCCGGCAGCGGGCACACATTGAAGCTCATCACATGCACTGATCTCAGCACGTAGGGCTTGCCCCGCAGCGCGCGTAGTGCCGCAGCACATTGAAGCATCGATTGGCCCACCCACGGTAAGGTACGAGAGAATTCCGGCGGCGGGCCCTGGGCCCGCAGCACACATTGAAGCATGGGAAAGTGCGGATAACAGCCTGCCTGCTCTCAGCGCCCGCAGCACCATTGAAGCGGTCCGCATACCTACCCTCCTTTCCACCCACCGTTCCACGCCGGCAGCGGGCGCAGGGCCCGCAGCTCTCATTGAAGCGAGCTTATGACGCGCGTCGCGGCCGGCGCGACCGGGGTCCGACAGCGGGCGAAGCGCCCGCAGCGCCATTGAGGCTCCGGATCCTCCTCGGCGCCTCTGGCTTCGGCAGCGGAAACCGGCAGTGGGCGCATTGGCCGCTGCACACACCATTGAAGCTTGTCAGGTCCTAGAGGCTCTCGGGAAGTCGGTTAAAGCAGGCGCAGTGCCCGCCGTGCACATTGAAGTGCCAGCAAAAGCGAGCGTGAAGCATCCGCAGGTATGGGGTTAAAGCGCGGGCCCGCCGTCCGCCACACATCATTGAAGGGTTACGCAGTGAGGCCGGATGGGCCATCTTTTCAAGGAGCGGCGGCTCCACGCACCCCACACACATTGAAGGCTGTGTCTGGCCAAAGCAGCCCGCCTTGCGATGGCGGTTTTACAGGCGGGCTTCGTCCCCGCCTCACACATTGAAGGGTCGATTTGGACGCTGCCCCGAAGCGGGCCGATGCCACGTCAGCGGGCTCCACGCCCGCTTCCACCCATTGAAGGTATCTGGCCATGCATGACAGCCGTTTCCGGCTCATGCACCCGGCAGCGATGCCCGCTCCTGCTTCGGACCCCATCCAAAGCGATGGATGCGCCGCGTCTGGCCCATCGCGCTGCGGCCGGGACAACAGGCCTCCTGCCCACGGGCCAAACATTGAAGAGCGCGCATTTGATCGCTTCGCCATGAGAGGGAAGCCGGGATTCCCGGACCTTGCTGCACAGGGCGCCTTGCAGGCCCGTTTCAACCCCTGCGGCCTGAGCACCCGCTCCACATCGCATGCAAGGATTTGCGGAGGCCCGATCCTGACGGCTACGCCGAGCCTTGATGCCGCGGGCAATTCACCCGACATCGCATATTGAAGGAGCCACCAGGCCCGGCGCCCCTGGCATTGGACCCGGATGGCCACAGCGCGGGCATCACGTCCGTCCCACATTGAAGGGGCGACGCCCAGATCGGACAGCAATATCCCGATTTCCGGACCTGGCTCGGCGGCCCGTCCGGATCTACTGCCAAGAAGTACACCCGAGGATGCCCCTGCAGCAGATATCTCGTCAGCTTTTCCTATTGAAGGACAATCAGCTCCGCCGGGAACGCGTCGATCTCCGTAGCGAAACCGCTAACGGGTTGCAGGGCAGGGACCTGCAGCGGGCGTCCTGCTCGCTTCCCCCCACCCATTGAAGAGAGGTCATTTTGGCGTTCGGCATCGTCGGCGGCATCAGTTGCAGCGGGTTCATGGCCCGCTTTCCCCATGACCGCTCCGGCTCATCGCGATCAATCCCCCTTTGTTTGAAGGGCCGGTCTCCCACCCGCCCCATGCCCGGATCCTGTCCGATCCCTCCGGCCCCGGTCGGCAAGGGCCACACACATTGAAGGTGCTGGTGAAGGCTGGACGTTGTCATGGTCTTGTCCCCTCTCCCCGGCGTTGGCGCCGGGGCACACCATTGAAGGAAGGCGGCTCAGAGTGACCCGCGCGACCTGGTCGCGCCTCTCCCCGGCGTTGGCGCCGGGGCACATTGAAGGACCCACGCATTCTCCGTTCGGGTTCCGATTGTCCGCCTTTTCCCCGGCTTCACTGCCGGGGCACACATCAAGGGCGAGGTTCCCAGTCCGGCATGTTCCGCGGAATATCCACTCCCCGGCCTTGGGCACCGGAGGCCGTTCCCATTGAAGAACCATCAACCGGCAGAACTGGAGGTTGATAGATCCGCGCCTCGCCGGCCCGGGCGGCGGAGGCCACATTGAAGGAAGCTCTTCTGCGGACGCGTGCCCGCCAACCAGCTCCTGCTCCGCCCCGTAGGCCGCGGCACATCACATTGAAGGTGACAGACCCCGACGGCGCGGAGTCCGGCGGACAACGCCGAACATAATTCGGGGCATCGGGATTCTCCCGGCAGAACGTCCCATCCCCCGCATTACACTATCATTGAGAAGGAATGTGAGCGGGGCGTTTTCGCCCTGGATGGCGTCCGGGTTTCAGCGGGCTCCCCGCCCGCCACTCCATTGAAGGCAGTTTTGGCTGCGAGGGTCCCTGCCGTTCGGCAGCGATGTCCTTTATCGAAAGCAAGCTGGCCAGCGTTCCCGCTTGCCGGTCATCGTGTTTCACTCGAGTCTTGCAAAGACAAAATGACAGCCTCATGCCGCCTGCGGCAGGAATACGGAGGGCTTCTGTTGCCCGGTGCCCTCCAGACCGCGCTTGCCGCGTCTAGGCGGCAGCGAGGGCGAATTCCTGATTGTCGTTCGCACCTGTGTGGTCGGCCCGATAACGGTGGTACCATGCCGGGCGAAGACAGTGCCTTTACCGCGCACGTCGATCCTGTTTCGCCCCCGAAGGAAATGGTGGAGGCGCCGGGTACTGCCCCCGGGTCCGCAACGCTTATTCCGCACAGCGTTTATCGCCATAGCTGGATAAATCCAGCGCTTTCCATTATAGGTTCCTGCGGCTGCTTGGCAAGGCTCCTTCGCCCGGTTGTCCAGAGGACAAGGTGCATCGGGATGTCTCCTTCAACAACCATGAGACTGCCTCTTCCCGATCACTGGACCCGGCATCTGTGCGGCCTGCCGGAAACCGCTATGGGCTACCAGGTGGTCGATGTCAGGCTGAAGGACGGAACCAGGGTGCTTGCCGTGAAGGTGTTCAACGCGGAAGAAATCGACTGGCCTGCCGACAGGGGACCCATGAAACTCGAAGAGATTGAAGACATACAGCTGGCGGCCGGCTGACGGAGGCCGCTCATTCGCTTCAGCTCCTGTCCAGGAGCCGCAAGCCGAACTCATCCCACGGCATAACCTCCCACGACCAGGCGTTCTGTTCCGGGGACCAACACTGGATTGCGCCGCAAATGCCGCACTGACGCTCCCGGGCCCCTGTGCGCCGGTTATGCACGGTCTCTTCCCAGACATGCCCGTGCGTCCGCCGGCCACCATCCCGCTCAGCCCCGGGAGCAGCGGGCCGGGCGCCGCTCATGTCGCCCGGCTCCTCACATGTCCGGGCATGTCCCCGACCAGAACCATGCCGGACGCGTCGTCCCAGCAATAGTAGATCCTCAGGCAGCGGGCCGGATCGCGGCTGTTGCCCCCACCCTTGACATGCCAGTCAGCGACCGGGCGACGCCCCGACCATGCGAATTCGAAGGCATCCCCGCCACAGCGTTCATTGTGAAGCCCCGCAAGACCCGGGACCGCTCCCTGGACGCCCTCCCCGCAGCCCTCGAGACGGGACCGGCGATAGGCGCCGGCGAGCCACAGCAGGCAACGGGCGGCCGTCCCCACATCCTGATACAGCGCTTTCTTCATCGAGTTCCGCGCGCGCGGCGACAATGCCAGCCGTCCCTTGAGATGCTCGCTGCACCAGGCGTTCAAATCGCTCCATGCGCCGGGCAGCGCGCTCTCCGGCTCCCCTTCCTCCCGACACTCCGACTCCGTGTCGACCGCTTCCGGGGCCGGGGCCCGGGCGTTCCGCTTCCCGCGCTTTGCGGAACCATGAACCGGTTCCGCCCGCGCCTCCATGCCCGCAGCGGACAGGTCCAGGACGGCCGCCATTCGGCTTATGGCCGCCGCCACGGCCTCGTCACCGACCTTTCTTTCCTCTTCGAGCGCAGCGAGGGCTGCGGCCTGGGGCGCCAGACGCGACCAGGCCTCCTCCTCCCGCCGCAGGCGGTCGAAGGATGACGCCTTTTCCGCAATTCGTTTCCCGCACTCGCGCAATCCGGTCAGCAGGCCGCGGACGTCCTCGGCCTCCTCATGCAACCGGGCGACCCGGGCTGAATCCAGGGTCGGAAGTCGGGCGAGCACGTCGGCGACGCCCTCGAGGTCTCCCGCCTCCCGGAGCACGTCGCGGACCGCTCCCCGCTGCCGTTCGGTCTCGGCCGCGACCTTCTTCCATGTCCCGCCGGCCTCGAGGAACAGGGCCGCGGCCTGTTCGATCGCGCCGATTCCCGTCAGGCTCGGGGTCTCAATGCCTTGAAGCACTTCAAGGAAGTTCATCCGGCTTTGCTTCCAGATGTCCTCCGCGTTTACGACCAGCTGCCCGCGCTCCGCCTCGATCTCGGACAGCGTCTGCAGGACAAGCTGCCACAACTCTCCGGCCGGCGTGTCCTTCGGGAAGACGCCGGCCGGCACGCTGCTCCACCGGTCGGCATAGTCGTAAAGATCGGGATAGCTTCGCTGTAGCCAGAGCAGGGACCGGTTCACGAAGGACTTTTCCCTGTCCTTCTTCTTCTTCGACGACACGAACCGCAGCTCGAAATCTTTCCGGAACTCCGGATCATGGCGGATTCCATGAAGGAGGGCGTCGTAGAATGCCTCGTCATCGTTGCGCCTGTTCTCGGGCAGCTTCAGACGGGATGTCGGTGATTATCATAAAGGGCGCATATTTGCTGGCGTAGCGCGCTTTTGTGGTGCGCACGACAAACAGCGTGAGACAGGCGCGGCCGGGTTTATGACGGGGGCCGAGGACGGAAGGAGGGCGTAGCCCGACCGGAGTCCTCGGCCCCCGTCGCGTTGAGATTTTCGCCTCCCGGAGGGCGGCGACGTCCTGGCGACCGGGTTGGCCGTTCCCGGGCTGCGGCAGGGGGTAGACTGGGGCTTCTGAGAACGATGCGGCGCCGGCCCCGTTGGCTTGGTGGCAACGACCGGCGCCGCACCCCCCGAGCCATGCAAGGCGCGGCCCGGAAGCGCAGTATCGTGCGCGTCCGGGCGTGGGTCCACCCCGTTCTCATCGGTCGCGATGAGGAACGCCGCCCGCCTGTTCACCTGCGCCCTGTGCCGCCGCCAGGTGGTTCTCTGCCGGCGCTGCGACTCTGGCCATATCTACTGTTCGCCGCGTTGCAGCGGGCGGGCGCGGCGTCGGTCGGTGCGCCTTGCGGGGCAGCGCTACCAGAACAGCCGCCGGGGCCGTCACAAGCATGCCGAGCGCCAGCGGCGCTACCGCGAACGGCGCCGTGTGCGGCAGCCGGCAGTTCGGGCCATCGCGCAGAAAGTGACGCATCACCCTTTGACCGTCGCGCGCCGGCGTCCTGATGTGGCGCGCATACCGGCGGGGCGGTCCGGAACCCGGCCCTTCGGGCCCGACCGTCCCGCCCGGGTGTTCCGCTGCGAGCGCTGCGGTCGGTTCTGCGGCCTGGCGGTCTATCCGGGCCTGCGCCAGGCGCGAAGGGAGTGAGATGGCGATCGACAAGCAGACCCGTGCCGAGATCCAGCGGCTGTATTTTGCCGAGAAGTGGAGGATCGGCACGATCGCGCGCCAGCTCGGCGTCCACCACGGCACGGTCGAGCGCGCGGTAGCGGCCGCCGGGGCGCCCGCGCGTGAGAGGCGGCGCAGGGCTTCGATGATCGATCCGTTCCGGCCCTTCATCCGCCAGACCCTGGCGGTCTGGCCCAGGCTGCCAGCCAGCCGGCTCTACCAGATGGCGGTCGAGCGCGGCTACCGGGGCAGCCAGAGCCACTTCCGGCGCATGATCGCGCCGGAGCGCCCGCGGCCTGTGGCCGAGGCCTATCTGCGCCTCAAGACCCTGCCCGGCGAGCTGGCCCAGGTGGACTGGGCCCACTTCGGCAAGGTGAGGATCGGGCGCGCGGAGCGCCCGCTGATGGGCTTCGTGATGGTGCTGAGCTACTCGCGCCGCATCTTCCTGCACTTCTACCTCAATGCCGCGATGGACAACTTCCTGCGCGGCCATGTCGAGGCCTTCGAGGCCTGGCAGGGCGTGCCCCGCGAGCTATGGTACGACAACCTGAAGAGCGTCGTGCTGGAGCGCCAGGGCGACGCCATCCGGTTCAACCCCCGGCTCCTCGACTTCGCCGCCCGCTACCGCTTCCTGCCCAAGCCGGTCGCGGTCGCGCGCGGCAACGAGAAGGGGCGCGTGGAGCGCGCCATACGCTATGTGCGCGACAACTTCTTCGCCGCCCGCGCCTGGCGCGACCTCGACGACCTGAACGCCCGGGCCCGCGCCTGGTGCGACGGCGTCGCCGCCGACCGTCGCTGGCCGGACGACCGCTCCCTCACCGTGCGCGAGGCCTTCGAGCGCGAGCGCGGCTCCCTGATGGCGCTGCCCGACGACCGGCCCCCCGTCGACGAGAGGGTCGAGGTCAGGATCGGCAAGACCCCCTACGCCAGGTTCGACCTCAATGACTATAGCGTCCCGCATACCCATACGCGGCGCACCCTCACCGTGGTCGCGACACTGGAGGAGGTACGCATCCTCGACGGCGCCGACACCGTCGCCCGTCATCCGCGCAGCTTCGACAAGGCGGCCCGCATCGAGACCCCCGAGCACATCGAGGAGCTGGTCAGGCTCAAACGTCACGCCCACCGCCTGCGCGGGCAGAGCCGCCTTCTCCAGGCCGCCCCCGACAGCGAGCGCCTGCTTGCCGAGACCGCCAGGCGCGGCGGCAATATCGGCACAACCGTCGCCTCCCTGCTGCGCCTGCTCGACGACTACGGAGCCGTCGAACTCGAAGCCGCCATCGATGAAGCCCTTGAGCGCGGCGTCCCCCATCCCAATGCGGTGCGCTTCAGCCTGAACCGGCGGCGCGAACAGCGCAACGAGCCACCACCCATCCCCATCGACCTGCCCGGCGATCCAAGACTGCGCGATATCGCGGTCCGCGATCACGACCTCGGCGGATACGACGGGCTCGCAAGCCACCACGAGGAGGACAGCGAAGAATGACCCTCAAGGACCGCGCCACGGCGCTCGGACTGCACGGCCTCCTCGCCCACTGGAGCGAGGTTGCGGAGCGCGACTGGCTCCCGCCCCTGATCGCATGGGAAGAGGAAGAGAGGCGAAGCCGAAGCCTCAGGCGACGCCTCACCGCCGCCCGCCTCGGACAGTTCAAGCCGCTCGCCGACTTCGACTGGGACTGGCCAAGGCGATGCGACCGCATGGCCGTCGAGGACCTCATGACCCTCAACTTCCTCCGCGAGGGCGCCAATGTCGTCCTCATCGGCCCCAACGGCGTCGGCAAGTCCACAATCGCCGCCAATATCGCACACCGCGCCGTCCTCGAAGGCCACACCGTGCGCTTCGCAACCGCCGCCAGCCTGCTCGGCGAGCTCGCCGCCATCGACTCCGACACAATGCTCCAGCGCAGGCTGCGCTTCTACGCCCGCCAGCACCTCCTGGTCATCGACGAAGTCGGATATCTCTCCTACTCCAACCGTCATGCCGACCTGCTGTTCAATATCGTCTCAAGCCGCAGCCAGCAGCGCTCCACCATCATCACCACAAACCGCCCCTTCGCCGAGTGGAGCGAGGCCTTCCCCAACGCCGCCTGCCTCGTGGCCCTTGTCGACCGGCTCGTCCACAATGCCGAGATCCTCGCCATCGACGGCGACTCATACCGCCGCAAGGAGGCCGAGGAACGCCAGAAGCAGCGCAGCGCCGATCGCCGCCGGCGGCGATCGGCAAAAGGAGCGGGCAAGAGCACGGCGCAAGACACGGGGGATGCCTGAGCCAGCCGTGCAGCATCTGCATCCATGGGATCGCCGCCTGCGGGCCGAGGGGCTGCGAAGCTGCCCCCTCGAAGACGTGGTCCACGCCCTCGGCTATCGCCGCGATCCCGCCGATGCCGCGCGCTGGAGACGAGCCGGTTCGGTCCTCTCCATCAACCGCTTCATGTTCTACGACCATCTGCGCGGAGAGGGAGGCGCCGGGGCCATCCAGCTGGCGGTTCATGCGCTCGGATGCCCAACGACCGAAGCCCTCGACTTCCTCGCCCAACTGCCGCGCCACTCACGGCTCCCGAACAGTCGCTGTGAGGCGGAGCCCTCGTGCCAGGACCTCGCTGGCCGGCGCTGCGGCAATACCTCATCGAGCAGCGCGGCCTCGCCGACGCGCTCGTCGAGCTATGCCGAGGCCTCGGCCTGATCCGTGCCGACCGGCGCGGCAATCCCGTGTTCCTCCGCCGAAACGCCGCCAGCAAGGTGGTCGGCATAGAGACCCTCCCCGCAGCGCAGGAGCCGGCCGCAGACGGCGGCTTCTGGATGTCATGGGAGCCCGACTGGCCCGGCACCGTCATCCTCACCGGCAGCGCCCTCGACGCCCTGTCGATCCTCTCCCTCCACCTCGTCCCGGAAAAACGCAGCAAATGCGCCGTCGTCTCCACCGGCGCCATCACGGCCAGAATCCCCAAATGGGTCGAGGCCTGGAACCCGCGCCGTATCTTCTGTGCCTGGGACGCTACACGATACGGCGATCACGCCGCCCGCCGCATGCAAGACAACGACACAAGAATCGTCCGAATGCGACCGGCCCTCGAAAACCAGGACTGGAACGACATGCTCATCCGTGACCGCGACGGCGAGCCGCTCGAAACCGATGACCGCCCAATCAGATGAACGCAACACCTAACCCATGCGACGCTGCTCGCAAGCCGCACAAACCGGCCGTTCCGCGCCAGCAAATAAACGCCCTTCCTAACCGTCGCTAACACGGGAAAACAGGTCCCAGTGCTCTCTCCGCAGGGACAGCGCAACCGGGACGATGGACTTGAAAGACGCCCAATTCAGACGCGGCATGGCTTCCTCCCCATTCGCCGGGGCCTTCCGGCCCGTCACCCTGGCCGCCGGCCTGGCCAGTGTGTCTAGTATTCTACATCCTCTCTCGCTGGCTGTCTAGTTTTCTACCATATCGGAAGCGGGCAACCTCACCGCCAGGGTCCTGCGCATATCCCCATCCACACGGTAAAGCTGCAGTCGCCTTCGGCGCGCCCCTTACGGGACACGCTGGCGACGCCGGGGTTCAGGCAAACGGGTGGGTGGCCGCGTCAAGGGAGACCTGGATGTCGCGGATCGATTTCGCCACGGCCTGGCCTATAAGGTCGTAGCCGCTGATCTCGTTGATCCGGCCCTGCAGGCTGTGCAACTCCTGGGCCGACAGCATTTCGGCGAAAAGCCCGCAGCAATTGCAGAGGCCGATAATGACGGCGTCGCGCGGATCCGGGATCTCTTCCGGATCCCGCAGCACACCGAGCACCCGCAGCTTGACCTCCCTTTCGGCATCGCCGTCGATGATCGGATAGCGCCGCGAGCCGAATACCCACAGGAGACGGTCCTCCTCGCGGCTGAGGATGCCCTTGTCGACCAGACCCGCAAGCGCTTCCTCGCGGATCCGGTCAGCCTCGCTCGAGACGCTCTCGACCCAATAGCGCGTGCTGCGGTCCCCGTCGGCTTCCGCTATGCGCTTCAGCGTCGTGTCGAGGAGACCGTTGCCTGTCGGCTCCGTATTGACGAGAAAGAACTTCTCGGTGTCGGTGTCGATGCGGGCCGCCTGGGCCAGTTCCATCAGCACGGCGCCCGCCAGGGCGCACCTCATCGACATTTCCGGAACCGGCAGAAAACTGCCGTCCTCGTCATGAAGCATCAGCAGCAGGATTTCTTCGGGAAAGCTCAATTTCCGCATCACGCCATACCCGCCACGCCAGCCTCACGGTCATCGTAGAAGGGCCTTACAAAGATGAGTTGACGGCGTCATGCCGCCAGCATCCCTGCGTTTTCACGGATCGCAGGGGTCCGCAAGCCGGAACGCCCCTCCCCGTGCAGCAGCGCCAGTCCCCGACGCCGGATGTTGCTGCCGGCATTCGCGTCGGCATGGTCCGCATGGCCGCAGGCCGTGCACTGGAATTCGGCCCGCGAACGCCGCGAGCCGGCATCGACATGGCCGCAGGCGGCGCAGGTCCGGCTGGTATGGGCCGGGTCGACCGCGAGCAGCCGTCCCGCCTTGTAGCCGAACATGAAGCGCAGTTCCGCCCATCCCGTGGCCAGGATGACGCGGTTGAGCCCGGCCTTCTGCCGGACCCGGGCGCCCGGCTCCTCTGTCGTGCCCCGGGCGCTGCGCGTCATGTTCCGGACCCGGAGGTCCTCGACGGCGACGGTATGGGCGGCGTCGGCGACTGTCCGCGAGACATGGTGGCGCCAGTCGCACCGCATCCCGGAAAGGCGCCGCCTCGTCTTCGCCAGACGGGCGCGGGTGCGCTCCCGGCGCCCGGAGCCGCGCTTCTGGCGCGCCAGACGCCGGGCAAGGCGCTTCGCCCTCGCCTCCAGCCGCCGCGTATCCGGGGCATGGAACAGGCGGGCTTCCGGCCCCGGACCGCTCGCCGCCACCTGGCCAGCGTTCATGTCCACCCCGATGACGCTGTCGTCATCCTCGTGGACCGCCGGCGCCGGGACCCGGTAGCAGACCACGGCGTACCACTTGCCGGCCTCGCGCTTCAGCACCGCCGAGACCGGCTCGCCATCCCCATGCGGGTTGCCGCCCCGCTGGCGGACCGCAAGCGGGCCGAAACCCGGAAGGCGCAGGCAGGCCGCGCCGGACCCGCAGTCCGCGCCGGGCCGGGCCCGGTCCTCCAGCCTCACCCCCGAGACGAAGGAGAGGCTGTCGAACCGCCGGCGGGACCGGAACCGGGGAAAACCCGGCTTCTGGCCCGCCTTCACCCGCCGGAAGAAGCCCTTCATCGCCTCGTCCAGGCGCTTCAGCGTCCCGCGCTGCACGGCGACCGGAACGGCCGCCATCTCGGGGTCCTCCCGGCGGCACACCGTCAGGCTCTTCGCCTGGTCGATATAGGAGAGCGACCGCCCGGCCAGATGCCAGGCGTCGCAGCGTTCCTGAAGGGCGGCGTTGTACAACTGCCGCTGCGCCTCCAGAACCCGCTCCAGACGCCGCCAAACGGACCGGCGGCCCGGCAGAAGCCGGAATACCACCTGACGGTGCGTGAAGACCTCGCTCATGCGGCCGAACTGGATACGATACACGGCAATGTCAACTTACCTTTGTAAGCCCCTCGTAGAAGGTGTAGAGCCGGTCCATTCCGCTCATGGCCAGGATCTGGTTGACCTCCGGCCGCACGCCGCAGAGGGCAAAGGCTACGCCTTCGGACTTGCTCGACCTCGCTGCAAGCATGAGCACCCGCATGCCCGCCGAACTCATATAGGCCAGGCCAGCCAGGTCGAGCAGGAGGGCCCTGGCTTCGCCGCTTCCGATCTTCTGCTTCAGGCGGCCCTCAAGGACCGGCGACGATGCGCTGTCGAGACGTCCGGACGGCGCAACGATGAGGACCTCTCCTTCCCGCGCTTCGGCTATTTCCATGTTGACCTGCATGTCGGCTCCATTCCTGTACCAGGTGACCTCCCGGCGATATTATCGCCTTTGAATTCCAGCCGCGTACGCTTTCGCCCCGGTTTCCCCATAAAACCGCCCGGCCAACGGGAATTCCCGGGGACCCGATAGTCGGCATCCCTTGCCATCCGGGCGAACATCCCGGCATATCCCTGTATGCACCGGCCCCCGGACAAGGACCGCCCCGCCACCCGGCCGGCATGTCGTCGCGGCATCCGGCTCGTGGCGGTCCTTGCCGCCTCCGCCGCAATCCCCCTCGGCGGGACGCCCGCCGCCCCCTACGGCAACGTTCCCGATACCTCCGATCTTCTGTTCCGGATCACTCCGTTATCGAACCCCTTTTCGTTCATGCTCACATCCATTGGCACTGTCTTCCTGCTGGTTGCCGTCATTTATGCCGTCCTTTACCTGCGCCGCTCCATGAAACACGAACGCCGCGGCGCCGCGATGGCAATGTCCGCCGTCTGCCTGTTGACGGGCAGCCTTTTCCTGTTCGCCATCTCCCTGCTTCCGGACACCGGACTTTTCGACTACAGGCCCTCCATATGGCCGGTCCCGTCGCAGTGACCGCCAAGGCCGTCCCCGGCCATATGGAGCACCTGTATGAGGCCTGTCCTGCCTTCCGGTCGCTCTCTTGTCAGGCGCCGGGGCAGAGGAGGGATTACATCGTCGGTCCGGCCGCGGCGTCCGCCTCACGGCCCATGGCCCTGCCCAACATCGCCATGGTGCTCTCCGGCCATTCGGCCTCGATAGCCAGCTCCATCGCTGTCATGCCCTGGCCGTCCCGCTCAAGCGGATTGAGACCGGTTTTCACCAGCAGGCGGATCATCCCGTCTCCCCTGTGCGGGGACTCGCACGCATAGTGCAGGGCAGTCCTGCCCGCCTGGTCGGTGATGGTCGCATCCGCGCCCGCCGCAAGCAGCGCGTCCGCCTTGTCCCTGCTGTTCGGGTCGGCGCCTGCAGCCAGGAGAATATCGACGATTTCAGCCGTGAGTTCGTCTTCCCTTCTTTCCCGAAGAGCGTCGTGCAGCGCCGGCGCGTGTGACCTGCCGCCGACCGTGTCGGGGTCCGCCCCGCGGTCGAGAAGGGCCCGGATGACCGCGGGATCGCGGTTGTAGCGGACCGCGAGGCCCAGCGGCGGTGACACATGCCGGTACCCCTCGCCCCGGTCGCAGGATGCGCCATGCTCCAGCAGCTTTAGCGCGATCTCCGAGGTCGGCCCCTCATCGGTCCGGGACAGCACCTCCTGAAGGGCCGTTGTAGCGAGGCTCCCGCCGGGTGCGTCCGGATCGGCACCGGCTTCGAGAAGCAGGGTCACGGTCTCCGCATCCGCCTCCTTCGAGCCGGCAGCGAAATGCAGAATCGGTTGCATTGGCGGACCGCCGCAATGGTTCGGATCGGCGCCGGCGTCGAGAAGTGTTTTCAGGGCGGCATTGTTTCCCGTATTGGCCGCATAGAGGGAGGCCGTCATCCAGAACCCGTCCTCCCGGTCTATATCCTCCGCCAGTTCGTCCGCGAGCATCGCCCGGACATCCTCTGCCGTGGCGCTCCTGAACCGTGTCATCCCCGTCTGGTCCACGAAACTGCCCTCCACTGTCTATCCCTGTGCCCGGCCCGGGCGCCTGACGCCCCCTCAGGATGGCGCGGGCGACGGCAGGTCACTTTCGGTCTGGCGCCCGACTTGCCTTTCGGCTGCCGTGATCGCCTCCTTCAGGTTGATCGGCGTCTGCCGGTCCTCCAGACCCTTGCCGTCCAGATGCAGCATTCGCTCCAGAGCCGTTCTCGCCTTCCAGTCATCCGGCGCGGCGGCATCGGCGCCAGCCTCGACCAGGCGAAGGACCACTCCCTCCTTGAGCATATAGCCCCAGTCAAGCGCCCTGTGCAGGACCGATGGCCGACCCTTCCCCCTGGATGCGTTGGGATCCGCCCCGGCATCCAGCAGCAATTGCACCGTGGCCTCCTCCGACCGCGGCGACTCGACGGCCCAACACAGCGCGTGGCTTGCAAGCCTCCTGTCCGCGCCCTTTGCGACCGGGTCGAATTCCGCCGCCATGTCCAGCAGGGCTTTCAGGCCCTCGCGATTGTTTCCGTACGCCGCAAGTCCCACGGCATGACGGAACCACCAGGGATTGTCGAGTTCGCCGGTGTCGGCGGCGGTCGCCCGGAGCCCTTCGACCGCGTCCGGCACCTTCCCCGCCTCGAGAGTCTCGAATCGGTCGAAGGGGAACCTGTCCCAGATCTTCAGGCGCCGCACTGTCTCGTCGACCGGCACACCGCGCCACTCCGCGGCGCGGGCCGGACCTGCCATACACTCCCAGCGCTCGCCGTCGAAGAGATAGGCCCATTCCACATCGAAGGCGTGTTCGACAGCACGGAGCAGCGTTGTCCCCAAGGGCTCACCGCCGTGCCGCTCGGCCGGGAACAAGCGGGACCCGGCTGGTTCCCGCCGTTCGCATTCGCCCGGCGTGTTTCCCAGGGCAACGAGGTCTCCCAGCCCGACCAGTTCCTCGACAGCCCCTGGCGTCGAATAGTGCCTCAACAGGCGTTCGCCGACGCCGTTGTTGTCCGGATAGCCATCGTAGTGGATGAAGTTCACCTGCGGACGGCCTCCATCCAGCCGGTTCGCGCAAATCACACAGCGTGTCGCCATCGGTCAAACCCTTCTTCCCGGCACCGGGCCATTCATATGCCCATGGTCGGCCAAGATGCTAAAGCATATCCGTGAAAATGCCGCCGTCCGAAGGCGCTATGTCCGCCCCGGCTCGGGCAGGCCGCCCGTCTCCCCGGGCCGCTCCGGCCGGGTGGCGGCGACCAGCATCTCCGCCGCCACCGGATATCCGCCCGCCCTGGCCATGTCTTCCGGCGTTCTGCCCTCATCGTTGGACGGGTCCGGCCTGACGCCATATCCCAGCAGCGCCTGGATCATCCCGCCATCGCCCCGTTCCGCGGCCCTGTGCAGGGGGGTATGTCCGCCATTGTCGCGGGCTTCCGCGTCCGCGCCGGCCGAAAGCAGGACGTCCACCGCGGCCGGATGTTCGCCGAGGACTGCCCTGTGCAGGGCCGTATCCCCCCATTCCTCCTCGACCGCGCCGCTGTCCGCCCCGGCCTCGAGCAGCATCGCCATGACCTCGAGATGCCCGTTGACGGCCGCCCTCATCAGCGCCGTCTCGTTCTTCCAGCCCCGGGCGTTCGGATCCGCGCCGGCGTCGAGCAACAATCGCACAGCAGCTGTATTATCCCTCACGGCCGCCCGGGCCAGAGCAGACGTCCCGCGCGAATTTCTCTCGTTCGGGTCTCCGCCCGCGGCAAGCCATTCGCGCAGATCCTGTTCGGAAACGATTGCAAAATCCGGCATCCAGGCCCTCTCTCCAGCACCGCAAATGGCCCAGGGGAAGGATTGTCTCCGATGCCGCTGAAAACCCAAAGCCCCAGGGCCGTTCGGGTCTTTGCAAGACCCTTCGGCCAACCCCTTGTGCAACGCCAAGCCGACGGACGGCCAGCCGCGGTCCGTCTATCCAGCCACCGACCCTTCGGCGTTCCTCCCGCGTGAAGCGGATCCCGACCACGGTCCATGTGTATTTGCGCTCGGTGGCGCTATGCTGGAGCCTCCGGCTTGCCCGGTGGCTGTTTTGACATTGTCGATCCTCCGTTGTGGCCTGGCCGGGTGCCGCTGGCAGTGGTGATGCGTGATGCCTGCCGGCCGCTATCGAACCGCCAGTCCGTTTCGACCGGTTCGGCGATACCAAAACCGCGGGGACCGCTCGAAAACCGCCCCGTCAACCTTTGCCCGCCAAGGGGTTGGGAGGCCGGAGGGTGTTTCAGCGGGTCTCGCGCCCGCTCCACCCATTGAAGGGGCGTGATCTTGAAACGAGCCCCGCTGGCAGCGCAGTGTTTCAGCGGGCCTCGGGCCCGCTCCACACATTGAAGGCGGACGATGAGCATCCAGCTCCGTCACCATGATGGGGGCGTTTCAGCGGGCTTCACGCCCGCTCCACCATTGAAGGGACGCCGTATATGGCGCGAAGGTCCGTGACGCTCTGATTTGCGGAACCAACCCCGGCAAGAGTGCCTCCACAGCTCCATTTGCCGGCCCGGGAGGCAGCTTCCGCCGCCTCCTCAATACACCTACCCCTCCCGATGAGCATCCAGATACTGCCTCACCGCGAACAGGTCCGCGGCCTGGCCCGACAGCATCCTGGCGAGCGGCGCACGTCCCCCGAACAGCACCGCCCCGTTCGGCCTCCTTGGCCACTCCTGCGCCGCGTTCTCCTCCGGCAGCAGGATCTGGAGGGCCTTGTAGATACCCAACATGCAGGAGATGCGCTCCAGCGCATCCCTCGGGAGAACCGCGTCCGCATCCTTCTTCCACCTGAAGACGACGGAATGCGCGCTCACGCCCAGAAGCGTCATCTGCTCTTCCATCGACAGCCCCCATAATGAGGCAATGCGGAAGAAGGCCCGCAGTGCGGGGCCCGACAGCCTCTTGCAGTCCACTGCTGCCGCCGACAGGACATGGCCCTTCATGGCTCTGTCATCCATTGCCGTCACCCGGCTGGTTCCGGGGCCGTGTCAGCACGGTGCCGGCGACGGCAGGTCATCCTCGTTGGATTCCATCGCCATCATGTTTTCGGCTTCGGCATCGTCCCGTTCCTGACGGACCATTTCCACTCCCTGGTCGATGGACATGCCTTCCCAGCGCGTGGCGCCGTACGGTCCGGGCATGCACTCCCAGAACCCGTCCTCGAACGCATAGGCCCAGTCGATATCGAAGGACGCAGCTCCGGGCGCTCCCCCGCCGTTGATGGCCGACACGAGGCTCTCGCCCACATAGGCATTGTCATCGACCATGTTCACCAGAAGGGCTTGCGGGCTGCTGGCCTGCTCGCACAGGGTCGGGACCGCCCCGAGCCTCCGGAGGTTCCCGAGCTCGAGAAGCTCCTCCACGGCCTCCGGGGTGGCGTAATGTTCCTCGAGGAGCAGCCCCGCGGCTTCCGGGTCCCCGTCAAAGCCGACATGGATTGCCCGCGGCCCCTCAGCGGTCCGGCCGCAGATCAGCGCTCTGGTCCCCATCGCCCCTCCTTTCACCGCGACTGCGCGATTCATCGTCGTTTCGAGAAATTCTATCTAGTATCCTGATCGAGAAGTTTATTAGAATAAGATTATCGGTTTTGATGGAGGGCTGACCGGTGGGGAGAGCAGCGGTCGCGATTACTTTGTCGGCAGCAGAACGACGAGAGTTGGAGGGTTTGGCGCGGCGTCGGAAGACGGCGCAGGGACTGGCGCGTCGGGCTCGGATTGTCCTGGCTGCTGCTGAGGGTCTGGAGAACAAGGCGATAGTTGCGCGCTTGGGAGCGGATGCGAATACGGTCGGCAAATGGCGGCGGCGTTTTGCCGAGCGCGGGCTTGACGGGCTCTATGACGAGCCGCGCCCGGGCGCTCCGCGCAAGATCGGTGACGAGGAGGTTGCGGAGGTCATTGCCCGCACCCTGGAAGAAACACCCCCCGACGGCACGCATTGGAGCCTGCGCTCGATGGCGCGCGCTGCAGGCTATGCGCCCTCGACGATCCATCGCATCTGGCAGGCTTTCGGCCTGCAGCCGCATCGCTCGGAGACGTTCAAGCTGTCGTCGGACCCACTGTTTGTGGAGAAGGTGCGGGACATTGTCGGCCTCTATCTCGACCCGCCCGAGCGCGCGCTGGTGCTCTGCGTCGATGAGAAGAGCCAGATCCAAGCTCTGGACCGCTCCCGCCCGCTGCTTCCCATGCGGCCGGGTCAGGTCGAGCGGCGTACTCATGACTACACGCGCCATGGCACCACCACGCTGTTCGCGGCGCTGGACATCGCCACCGGCCGGGTCATCGGCCAGTGCTTGCCGCGCCACCGCAGCCGGGAGTTCCTCAAGTTCCTGCGCACGCTCGAAGCCCAGGTCCCCGGCGAACTCGACGTCCATCTGGTGATGGACAACTACGCAACCCACAAGACGCCCGCCGTCCGGCGTTGGCTGGCCCGGCATCCCCGCTGGCATGTCCACTTCACGCCCACCGGCGCCTCCTGGCTCAACCAGGTCGAGCGCTTCTTCGCACTCTTGACCGAGAAACAGCTCAGGCGCGGGGTTCATCGCTCGCCCCAGGAACTCGAGCAGGCCATCCGGAACTACATCGACACCGTCAACGCCGACCCGCGACCCTTCCGCTGGACCAAATCCGCCGACGACATCCTTGCCACCATCAAGCGCTTCTGTCTGCGGACGCTGGAAACTGCCGAACGCCAGATGAAAATCATCAAAACTTCAGAATCAGGACACTAGCGCACTTCCCTGAAAATCCGGAACGGTCTTGCGCCGCAACAACGGAGGCACGGACCCATCCACATGACCGGGCACCGACGCGGCATGTGAAGGGAATTTTCAGCGAACACGGGTATTGTCAGGGAACTGGTTCCGAAGGGGGTACAGGAAATGAGGGCACGGAGGTATCCGGACGTAATTCTGGACGCCGGGGACGGCGATGCATTTCTGGTCACGATCTCCGATGACTCCATGCGGGCGGCGTTCCGCCAGGCCAACTGGCTTTGCCGTCCGCTCGATATCGGCAGTCTCTGGAGCTGTCCCGACATGGATGTCGCCCCTTACGACCCCGGCGGCGAACCCTCAGCCGCCGGCGAGATGCTTTTTGCTGCTCCGGTAATTCTGGATGTCGGAGGGGTGGGTGAAGCCGAGCAGAACGCTCTCTCCCGCCTGACCTGGAGACCGGATCTCGGCGGATGGCTGTTCCTGGGCGCGCCCCAGGCGGAGTATGACCGCTATGCAGCCGAGACCGCCGCCACGGTCGTCGAGGCGGATGGCACCCGGTGGACGACACGCCTGCCGAATGCCGTGCTGGAGGACACCGCGGCCCTGGCTGCCGCCATCTCCGGCGATCTCCATGACACGCATCCCAGGGATTACGCCGGGTCCTGGGAACCAGGCGATCCACTGCCGACCCTGGAAGGCGCCAGCGTCCATGTCGGTGACGAATTGGTGGCCCGGCTCACGGCTGACGTTGTGGTTGGCGCCGGCAGCACTCCGGTCCGCAAGAGTGAAACCGGAGCACCGGGCTATCTGATCTACAGGGCGGACAAGCCGGTCTGGCCCGGTGGCGCGGTGGCGTGGTACGCGGCCGAGCCCGGCCCGCACACGGTCGCCGCCCATACCGGCGGCGCCGGCGGTGTGATCGAACGTCTTGCGGACGGCGCCCTGCTTTCTCCGGAGAGCCGCGAGTCTCCGGCCGTGTCCGGGCCGGGCGGCCCCTAGACGACGGAGCCGTTCAAGGCTCCGGCGGCCGGCTTCTGCTTTTGCTGTATGCCGCGAGGGCCGCATTGACCTTCTCGACCGTCTTGGGCGCCGCGTAGGCGCTCATGCCGATCTGGACGCCGGGGGTGCTGGCCAGTGCCTGGAGCGCCTCGAACAATCCGTCCGCCAGTTCCTCGCGGACGAAAGGCCGGTAGTCGACCTTCTTCCCGAGGCGGCTCTGGTCCGGCTCGCGCCGCCACCAGATCGGCGACATGCTGCCATCCGGCCGCCGGGCGATGAATACCCGGTCAGTCATCCGTCCTGTCCAGGGTCCCGATTTCCTTGAGCAGCATGTACTCGCCTGCCGGAATATCCGGTTCGGCGACGAGGGATTCCAGGATGCGCCAGGCGGCCTCTTCCGACCGCGCCTCGAACACCCGCTGCGTTTCTCCGTCCTCGTCGACGATATGGAAGGTGTCGAACAACGGTCTAGCAGATTTTGCGAACAATCAGCGTCGGCCCGTCCACGCCGACAACCGACACTTCCGCGCCCTCCGGCAGGTCGCTCCCTTCGTCTTCCGTGCGGATGGCCCACATGGTGTCGCCGACGCGCATCCTTCCGCGTCCGTCGACAGTGGCATCCTTCAGAGTGCTGCGGACCCCGACCATGCCGTGCCCGCGCCGGTTGAGCGTCGGATGGTCGGTCGGACGCTGCCGGGAGCCCACGAAGCGGCGCCCGACGAGGATTGCGGCCACCGACAGCACCGCAAACAGGATCAGCTCGACCTCCCACCCCAGGTCCGGCAGCGCGGCGAGCGCAAGGCCGGTCCCGAGGCCGGCAATGCCGAGCCACAGAAAGATGGCGCCGGGCGCCACGATCTCAAGGGCCATGATGAGCACGCCGAAGGCAAGCCAGTGCCAGTGGGAAATGCTCTCGGGTGTGAAGGCTTCCATCGTTCGCGCCTCCGGATCAGTCGGCCGGGCGCCGGGCCTCCTTGCCGAACGCCTCCCTTGCGATCTCGGTCAGGCCGCCGACGGCACCGATTACCCCTGAAGCCTCAAGGGGCATCAGGACGATCTTCTGGTTTTCGGCGCTCGCGATGCCTTCGAGGGCCGAGACATATTTCTGGGCAACGAAATAGTTGATCGCCTGGATGTTGCCTTCGCCGATCGCCTTGGAGACCATCTCGGTCGCCCTCGCTTCCGCCTCGGCCTCGCGCTCGCGCGCCTCTGCATCCCGAAATGCCGCCTCGCGTCGCCCTTCGGCATCGAGGATTGCTGCCTGTTTCTCGCCTTCGGCCCGCAGGATTTCGGATTGCCTGACACCCTCAGCTTCCAGGATCACGGCCCGCTTTTCGCGCTCGGCCTTCATCTGTCGCGCCATGGCGTCCACAAGTTCCTGGGGAGGCGAGATATCCTTGATCTCGATGCGGGTGATCTTGACGCCCCAGGGCGCAGTCGCCTCGTCCACCACCTTCAGCAGGTCGGCGTTGATCTTGTCGCGCTGGGAAAGGAGTTCGTCCAGGTCCATGGACCCCATGACCGTGCGGATGTTGGTCATGGTCAGGTTCAGGATCGAGAGTTCCAGGCGTCTGACTTCATAGGACGCCTTCACCACGTCGAGCACCTGGAAGAACACGACGCCATCCACCCGCACCATGGCGTTGTCCCGGGTGATGACCTCCTGCGAGGGCACGTCGGTCACCTGTTCCATGACGTTCTGGCGCCGGCCGATGCGGTCCACGACAGGAACGATCAAATGAAGCCCGGGCGGCAACGTGCGCGTGTACCGGCCGAAACGCTCGACCGTGAATTCGTGACCTTGCGGGACCGTCTTGACGCCCATGAAGACGAGCAGCACCGCAAACAGGAGCACGATAACGACGAAGAGCGAGAAGGCGTCGATTCCGAGGAACATGTTTTCGCGGTCCTTCCTTTGGACTTGGTCAGTTGCGCCGACGCCGCGCTCCGCGCGTCCAGCACTGTGTGTTCCGTGCCACGATATATAACAATCCGCTTATCTATACAATCGGATACTCTGGGGACCGTGCGCGGCCGTGGCGGGCCCCTGCGCCGTCACATTCCGGGGCCGGCCGGCCCTGTCGCCTGTTCAAGCGCTTCCAGAATCCTTCGTCCCGGTTCCGGTATCCCATGTCTGGTAACCAACCCGCGGGCCTCGTCGAGCGCCGACACGCCCTCCTTGTCCCTGAATGCCGGATCGGCCCCTGCCTTCAGAAGAAGGACGGCCACCTCGGGGATGCTCCGGACCGCCGCGGCATGCAGGGCCGTGCGCCCGTTGTCGTCGGCAAGGACCGGGTCGGCCCCCGCGTCCAGCAGGGCCCGCACGCATTCGACATATTCCGGGGCGCCGTATTCCGCCGCAAGGTGCAGCGGGGCTATGCCGGAACGGGTCCGGGCGCCGGGATCGGCGCCCGCATGAAGAAGCAGCCGCACGCCGTCCGCATTGCCCGTCTGTGCGGCGGAGAGGAGGGGTGTCCCGCCTCCCGCCGCCCGCGGATCCGGGTCCGCCCCGGCCTCGAGCAGGCAGCCGAGAACGTCGTTGCGGCCTTCGAGGGCCGCCCAGTGCAGCGGCGTATGCGCGAAATCGTCCCTGACGTCCGGGTCCGCTCCGAGAGCCAGCAGCATCCGCACGGCGCCGACCCTGTTCGCCTGCGCCGCGACCTGCAAGGGGGTGCAGTCGACATCGCGTCCGATGCCGTCGCGGTGTTCGATACCGGCTCCCGCGCGGTGCAGCAGCTCGATCACCTCCGTGTCGCCCCTGGAGGCCGCCATATGGAGCGGCGTATATCCGGCCGGGCCATCGACCAGATTCTTCTGGAGGCCGGCCTCCGGATCGGCGCCGGCCTCCAGAAGAATCCGGACCATGTCCGGGTTCCCTTCCCTTGCCGCCAGGTGAAGCGGTGCGTCCATGCTGCGGTTCCGCATATCGGGGTCCGCCCCGGCCCCGAGCAGCAAACGCGCGGCCTCGATGCTGCCGGCGGCTACAACGCTGTGAAGGGGCGTGGAATTCCCATCATCCCTTTCGTTGGGATCTCCGCCGGCGTCAAGCCATGCTCGCAGTTCGGAAACCGATGCGGATGCAAAATCCATGTCACGCCTCCTCCCGCGGAACCCGTAGGGATTGCCCGATTATGGAAGCCTCTGCTGAAATCGCCTACCGGGACCGGCCGCCCCGATGCCTGCGATCTCGAGTTCCGGCCCGCCGCATCGCAGCCAGGCCGCACAGCGGGTGGCCACCGTTCCCGGCGGAAGCCTCGTGCGGCCCTTCAGCGCGCATTCGCGGACAACGGCCACGCGCCAGCCCGCCTCCCGCAGGGCGGCAAGTTGTCTGTGATCGCGGGCGGCATTCGCGAGAAGCTTCCGCCCCCAGTATTCCCTCCTGCTCTTCGGCCAGCTGAAAAGATGGCAATCATGCCCGTGCCAGAAGCAACCGTGCACGAAGATGACGGCACGGTATCTCGGCAGCACGATGTCCGGCTTGCCCGGCAGGTCCTTGAGGTGGACCCGGAACCGGAATCCCAGCCGGTGAAGCGCCGACCGGACCAGGATCTCCGGTCGCGTATCCCGGCCCCGGACAGAGGCCATTATCCGTGAACGGACTCCGGGTGAAACGGTGTCGGCAGGCATCGGATCAACCGCCGGAAGCCGCTCCGGCGAAGAGGAAAACGGACTGCCGCGCGCGCAGCGGCGCCCGGTGTTCCCCTGCGAGAATCGCCGCGATGTGCGGCTGCATCAGCCGCGCCACGGCGTTCACGACCGGGACGACCACCGAATTCCCGAATTGCCGGTAGGCCTGCAGGTCGGATACGGGAATCCGGAACCCGTCCCCGCCGGGTCTGTCGAAGCCCATCAGGCGGGCGCATTCCCTGGGCGTCAGGCGCCGGGGGCGCGGGCCCTCCTGTTCGATGAGGATTTCGGCACCGTCCTTGTAGTAGCGGGCCGAGAGCGTGCGCGCCACGTCCTGGGGCCCGAATACCGAATGCCCGAACCCGTGACCGGGCTTGCGTCCGTGTCTGTCCCTGTGACGCTTAAGCGCCTCCCACGTCCCGGGGCCCAGTGTGTATTTGACCGGAACCTCGCTGTCGAGGATGCTCCCGAGGCGCGGTCCGGGACCGGGCGGAATTTCCAGACCGTCGAATGAAAACCCCGTTTCTTCCCTGAACCCCGCGATGAAGATGCGCCTGCGCTTCTGTGGAACCCAGGGCGAGGAATCGATCACCCGCGCGCAGGTCCTGTAGCCGAGGTCTCCACCCAGAATATCCATAATGGTCCGGAATGTCCGGCCGCCGTCATGGCGTTCCAGGTTGCTGACATTCTCGAGCAGGAAGGCCGCCGGCCGGTGCCAGTCGAGTATCCTCGCCACGTCGAAGAACAGCGTGCCCTGCGCCCGGCACCGGAAGCCGTGCGGACGGCCCAGGGCCTTCTTCTTCGCCACGCCGGCGTTAGAGAATGGCTGGCAGGGGAATCCGGCCAGCAGCACGTCGTGCCGCGGTATGCTATCCGGCTGTCCGGCCCAGGGCCGGATGTCCCCGGCAAGCTCATGGCCGCTGTCCGGGGGGGATTCCGGGAAGTTGGCGGTGTAGGTCTGGCGCGAAAAGCGGTCGATCTCGGACGTGAAGACGCAGCGCCCGCCCACCTCCTCGAAGCCCCGCCGCATGCCGCCGATTCCGGCAAACAGGTCTATGAAGCGGAATCCGGGCTCCGCGCCCGCCTCGATCACCGGACGGCTCATGGCGTCGGCGCGTCCTCCGCTTCCTTCTCCGCTTCCCTGGCCGCCACGACATCCTCCAGCGGCGCCCCTTCCCACTCCCGCGCGAACCATGGCGCCTGGCAGCACTCCCAGACGCCGTCCTCGTTGAAGAGATAGGCCCAGGTCACGCCCGACCCGATCCATTCACTCTTCACCGTTTCCATGACGGTATCGGCCAGGACACCGGTGGAGGCCTCCCGGACCTCCAGCATCGTGGGAAGGTCGTCCTTGCGCCTGCTGAACTCCGCATTCTCCTCCGGCGTCGTTCCCAGCGCATTCAGATCGCCGCCCGCAAGAAGCTCCTTCACGGCCCCGGCGTCGCCATAGCGTTCGAGCAGCGTCCGGCCCAGGCCGGGCGCTTCGGGAATGCCCCGACCGTGGATCCAGATGACGGCGGGACCGTCATCGGTCATGCCGGCAATCACGGCAAATTGCGAGATGGTCTTGTATTCCAGCCCGTCCCGGGCCAGCTGCTCGAGCGGGACCCCGTTCCACTCCTTCTCATAGTGCGGCGACGCGATGCAGTCCCAGCGGCCGTTCTCGAATACATAGCCCCATTTGATCGGCAATCCGCTGTCGCCCGCCATGGCTCGCATCAGCGTGTCCCTGAGCGCCTCGTCCGGCCTGTCATCGACCGGGTACGCCGCACTGCCGTCCCGACGCCATTCCTCCGGGATTTCGCAGTCCTCCGGGGTCTTTCCCAGGGACACCATATCGCCCAGCTCAAGCAGTTCCCTGGCCGACTCCGGACCTCCGTAGAAGGTGAGCAGTTTGGAACCGACGCCCGGGAACTCCGGGTAGCCATCGTAGTTGATGAAGTTCACTTTCGGCCCGTCGGGCGTCATTCCGCAGATCACCGAGCGCGTGGACATTTGCTCTCCTCCCCCGATGCGGGGGCCATGCCCCTGCGGAATCCTATCCGGCTTCGGTGAAAAGACAAACCGCGGGCCGGGCGCCTCACATGCTCCTGGACACGATCCTGACAGTCTCCTCGAAATTGCGCCGGACGGCTTCCGCATCCCCGATGCAGGCCTCCAGGGCCCGCTTCGTCCGCTCCTCGAGAAGCTCCCGGTCCAGCATGCGCCGGGAGATCAGCTGCCTTATGTCCTCGCGGTCCTGTGGGGAGAACCGCACGAGTTTCGAGACCGCGAGATCGACCGGATCCATCACGAACAGCACGAACGGGCCCACCTCGCCGATCGCCATCGCCCTCGCTTCCCAATCCTGCGGATAGAAACCGGATTCACCGGCGCCGGGATGAAGGGCAACGGGGCTGCATCCTGTCGCCCCGGTCGGATCCGGCACCTCGAACACCTGCATGTCGACCGGGATGGCAATGCGCTGCGAGCAGTTTACCTCCGCGTCGCCGGGCACCCGGTGCCCGGTGTAGTAGCTCAGCGCAAGGTCTCCGGCGATGCGTACCTCGACCGGACGGCCAAACGGGCCGATCCGCCCGGCCAGAGCCCTCAGATGGTCCCGAAACGCCAGGATCGCCGGACTTTCCGACATATCTCCTGTTCCCGAATCCCGCATGGTCCTGTTCCCAGCCGAAACTAGGCCATAACGCGCCGCGTTCAACTCCGCGCGGCCTGTCTGCTGGAGTCTCAGGGGATCGCTCTGCGGATAAACCGAGCCACCCGTAGAGAAATCGGCTGCGGTTTTTCACGTATTGCGTCTAACATCGCTCCGCATCGATCCACGCCCAACGCAGGAGAGGTCGTCGGAAATGGCGCGCAAGGACATTACGGACATCATCCAGCGGCACTGGGGTGTCGATCTTCCCTCCGGCGTCCGCTGCCTGACCGAGCACGAACCGGTCGACTATTCGAATTCATCGGACTTCAGGGACGACCTGCTCGTCCGGCCTTCCCCGGAGGGCAACGCGCTGATAGTCGGGTATGTGCTGCTCGACAACGATTACGGTTCATTCTGGGACCACGGCGAACCCGGCGCGTTCCATGAGTTCACCCGAAACGAGGATGTGCGCGAGACCCTGAAGGAAGCGGCCCTCCAGACGCCGAGGCCCCTGGTTGTGCAACGATACAGCCACGGCGCGGTCCACTATTCCCTGACCGGCACGATGCGCTATCCCGGACACGACTGGGACGTCGGGACTGCGGGCCTCTACACGCCGCCCGCCGACCTCTACGAGAGGTTCCTGGAGCGCAGCGCGGCAATCGGCGAAGACGAGGCCCGCAAGGAGTATTTCTCGTCCTGCAACGCCATTCTCGACGAATTCAGCGAGTGGGCCAACGGCCATGTGTACAGCATGGCTGTCGAGAGGTGGACGCTGGACGGCGAACGCTCCTTGCCGGAGAGCGGCGAGACGGAGCTCTGGGGTCCCTTCTACGGCTGGGAGCAGGCCGAGGCCGCTCTCCGCGATGAAATCGGCATGGAAATCGCTCCCCCCGTCCGTGAAGCCCCGGAAGAGGCGCTGCCGTCTCCGTCGCCTTGAGGCCGGCCCCGCCAGACGGTCGGTCGCTTTTTTCGGGGGAAGGCCCGGCGGCGTGCCCGGCTTGGCCCCTCCTGCATTCCTGAGCGCCCGCCAGGACCTGTCGAGACCGTCCTTCGCTTTCGCCGGCGTGTCGCGGCCGGACCTCTCCGGCTCGTTCCAAACGCCCGTTACTTTACAAGAGACGGATCAAGGTGCTTCCAAAATTCCTTGGCGCCATATTCTTCAAGATACAGTGAAAAAACTTTGTTTTCGCTAGGAATCCTTTTGATTTCCATAATCAGGAATTCCTCGATCCTCCTTCCATCCGCCTCAGCCCATTTTCTTGCCCGATCAGCATATTGGTTACCCGAATCCCAAAACTCGTATGCCGCTGCAATTCTCAGGACAGCATGAAGGTTGGTAGGGGCGGCCCGCCATATTGTCCTATATGCATATTTGCAGTCCGAGACATTTGTTGTTTCTGTTCCTATGATTTTTTGAATAACGTCAGCGTGAAGCAATCGTTCAAATTCTATGCTATAAAAGGAAAGAAGGTCGTTTGCAACTTCTAATTGGCTTCGTATTATGTGGAAGCGTGCCCGATATCGGGGATGAGACTCCTGCACTATCTTTGATAATGGATTCCTGCTTTCTTCCTCTGTAAAATTAAGCTCTCTCAACTCCCTTTGCAAGTCCTCGTATAATTCCGTGAGATCCTTTAATGCGTTCGCGCTGCTTGTGTAGCGCTTTTCGATCAGCACACCTTCAATCCGAACCCGTTCTTCTATTTTCCCAAACCAATGCTCAATAGCTCTTTGAACGAGCGGCTTGGCTACCAACAGGATGAGCACGGACGCCACCAGGCCGGATATGCCGGAGACGAGCAATTGCTTGACAAGTTCATCCATCGCATTGCTCTCGCAATCCTTGAATGTCCAGTGTGGACTGCTGACAAGGGGACGGACTTCAGCGCATCCTGTCAAGGCAAAAGCTGATGCCGGCACCGCGGCCGCCAATCGCTTCTTGACTGCTGAGCCCCGACCGTCCCGGCGGCGGAAGATCCGGGTGCCGGATTTCTTCCGTTGCGGGACACCGTCTCCGCCGCCCCGGACAAATGCCGTCGTCTTCTATATTGTTCCGCTTTCCCTGACCCACATGAAGAGCAGGTCACGGCACTCATGCATTCCCGGAATGAAACAGACGCGGATGAATCCCTTGCGCCGCGCGGGCGCTTCGAGACGGGACGGGACACCGTCCCCGATCTCGAGGCAATCCTTAACAGGCCCTTCCCCGTTCTCGACCACGGCTTCGTCCGGCTGGTCGACTACATGGGCAGCGACAGCGCCGTTGTGCAGGCGGCCAGGGTCTCCTACGGCAGGGGCACGAAACGGCGGTCGGAGGACGCCGCGCTGATCCGGTATCTTCTGCGCCACCGACATAGCACGCCGTTCGAGATGTGCGAGATCAAGCTGCACGTCAAGCTGCCGATCTTTGTCGCCCGGCAATGGATTCGGCACCGCACCGCGAATGTGAACGAATACTCGGCCCGCTACTCCCGGATGGACCGGGAGTACTACGTCCCGGATCCCGATCACCTGCGCGCCCTCCTTGAGGAGCGCACCCTCTCGCGGCGCGCGCGACAGCACCAGCCGGACCTGTTCGTGCCCGCGGCCGCCGACGGGAGTCCCGAGGCCCTGGCCGCACAGTCCTCCAGCAACAGGCAAGGCCGCGAAGGGACGCTCGAGGCCGACGAGGCCCGGGACGCCCTCTCACGCCTGGACTGGCTCTCCCAGCGCGCCCACGGCGTCTATCGCAATCTTCTCAACGAGGATGAGGCCGGGAACAGGATCGACGAAAGCCGGTCCGGCATTGCCCGTGAGCTGGCCCGGACCGTCTTGCCGGTCAACTGGTACACCCAGTTCTACTGGAAGTGCGATCTCCACAACCTCCTGCATTTCCTGTCGCTGCGGTCCGACAGCCACGCGCAGCACGAAATCCGCGCCTATGCGGATACCATTCTCAATGAGATCGTGAGCCGGTGGGTCCCGGTCACCTGTCAGGCCTTTCGGAACTATGTTCTGGACGCCGCCACGCTTTCCGCCGCGGCGCTGGATGTCCTCCGGCGCCGGTTCGCCGGCGAGACGGTAACGCAGTCCTGCAGCGGCCTCTCGGACCGTGAATGGCGTGAACTAGAGGGACTCCTGCAATAGGACATCCAGGTCCTCCCAATCCTCCGGGAGCTGGGCCTCCCTCCCGTGCGGGACGATGCCCAGAAGGGCGTCGCGTATGTCCTCGACGTCCGCGTCTATGAGGCCATCCGGGTTTCCCCCGCCCGAACCGATCTGCTCCGCGACCGCCCGCCTTATCTTGTTCACGGCCATGTCCGCGGAGCGCGGATTGATGTCGAGACAGCGGCCCATCGCGACACAACCGGGAACCCCGTTGCGCCCTGTACTTGCGGACATGAGATGAATCGCCATCGCCCATTTGCGCAACGGCAGGTTGCTTCTGTGCAGCATGGTCCCCCAACGCACTGAAAAATAGGTGCGGCAGGACGTGCAGTGATAGGGGGCCGGCCGCTCGTTCGGCACCGGCCGGGTGCGCGCCGAACCGCATTGCGGACAGAACCGCCCGTGCGGCCAGCGGCCGTCCTCGAACCAGGCGCGCGCGGCCGGCTCGTCCGGGAAAAGGCTGTGGAAACCATCCATGCGGCTACGGCGAGGGTGCCTCTCCGGCATCGGGCGAGTCAAGCAGTTCCGGCGCCTCCCAGACATGCCGCCCGCCAAGCGCCTCCCGCCTCATCTCCTTGGCTATCGAAAGCAACCCGTCATCCAGCCACTCCGCGACCGGGGTCTGCTCCGGCCCGGGATCCGCTCGGCAATTGTCGCGCACGCAGCTCAAAAGGGCATGGGCCTCCAGCGGGCTGGTATCGACCGGCCCGGCCACGCGGCACCTCATGCGATGCCTGCGACGGTTGCTCTGCGCCATGCCCATCCCTTCGGCCTCGAGCGCATTGAGGTTCGCCTCGACGAGCCCTTCCAGGATATCCCCATACGACCGGTCCATCAGGACATACAGGCCGCAATGCTCCAGGATCGATGCACAGGTCGCCATATGCACCTCCCTGCACAGCACGACCTGTCCATGATGCAGCGGCTTTCCCCCGATATCCCGGACCTCCCGCCCACCCAGCAGCCCGTCCCTGATCCGGAGGGCAAGACCATGCTGGACGGCATGGATCCAGGCGCGCGCCTCGCAGCCCTCCCACCCTGGATGCTCGCAGCTCTGGTACTCGAGACAGGACAGCCAGGCATGGGCTTCGGCCGGGCTGTATTCGACGATCGGCCGGGCAAGACGGCAGGACGCGGCATATTCCCGCCCCGTCTGCCCGCCCGGCAGCATTTCCGACAGCGGATCCTCTTCGGCGGGCCCGCCCCTGAGCACCGTGAAGCCCTGCCCGATCATCGGAGCCATCATTCTGTCGTAGATCTCCTGACCTTCCGGGCCATAGCGGAAGGCGACGCTCTTCATGTTCTCCAGGGCGAGGACGGCTGCGATGTCGCCGCGTTCCATCTCCCGGACCTCGGCCGGCCCCAGGGTCCGGACGATCTCCGCGCAGGTCGCGATATGCGTCTCGTTGCAGATGAAGGCGCTCATGGCCGTCTCCTTCCGTGCTTCGCGGCGCAGCGCAGGCCGTTTCCTGGTTCTCAGGGCGTCGGCGCCGATTGCACCGGTTCCGTTTCCGCATCGCCGTGCGGGGCTTCCCATACATGGGCGCCGCCCACCAGGGCTTTGTGCAGATTCCATTCCTGTCGGCCCAGCCCCTCGTCGATCCAGCGCACGGCTTTGGTGTTTCCGACGCCGCCGCACTGCTCCCGCAAGCAGCAGAGGAAGTTGTAGATGTCGGCGGGTCCTGCCTTTGCCGGCGCTGCTGTGCGACACTCATGCAGGTATTGCGCCGCGGTCATGCCGTTCGGCAGAACATCGCCGTCCTCGGCCTCCTCACCGGCACCGCCCAGGCCCAGCGCCGCCATGTTGGCGCGGCCGAGCGCCTCGGCAACCCCGTCGACGAACAGATTCCGGAAAGCGAAAATGTCCGCCTCCTTCAGGTTCGCCGCGCAGGTCGCAATATGCACCGGGTTGCACAGGAATGGTTCCGGGAGAGGCTTCGGAGTTCCATCGGTTTCCCATACCTCCCGCCCGGCGAGGAGTTCCTCCCTCATTGCGACGACCAGCGCATCGCGGGCCTCGCAGATCCATCTGCGGGCATTGCTCGCGTTCCATCCGGGATGTTCGCAGCTCTGGTAATCGAGGCAGGTCAGATAGCCATAACCTTCCGCGGCACTGCATGGCAGCGCGGCGGCGGTACGACAACGCTCCACATACCGCGTACCATCGCCTTCGGCACTCTCAGGCAACATTCTGCCGACGGCGTCCTCTCCATACCGGAACCGGACACTCGCCAGGTTTTGCTCCGCAAGCTGCGCGGCAATACCCCTGGGGGTCATGTTCCCGAGATGCGAAAGGGTCTCGCCAATGAGATTCGCGCAGGTTGCGATATGCGTCTCGTTGCAGATGAAGGCACTCACCATCCCTCTCCTTCGTCACTCCGGAGTGGCCGTCCTCCGGGACCCGCCGGGCGCAGGCGGCCCGCCGCAAACGCTACGGGCCATCGGGACCCGGTCCGGTGTCCGGCTCGCCGTGCAGCAGGTCCCCCAGACCGAGAGCCCGGAAGCACTCCGCGAACTCCGGGTCCAGCCCCGGGTCGATCCTCGCAGGCCCCCAGCCCGCCTCATTCGTCCATGACGCGAATTCGCGCACGGCCTGGACGAACTCCTCGTCCGTGTCGCAGATCGTCTCGACCACATCGCCTTCGCAATAGTTGACGAGCTTGCGTTCCGAGGGTGAACACCAGGCACCGTAGTAGGGAGCATCCTGACCGGTATCGATCTGCGCATAGCCGTTGGCGATCGAACAGGACCCGAAATCGTACACGTAACGGCCGGCGGCCGGGTTGAAGCTGCGGTTTGTCCGTATCGGCATTGCTCGCCTCCCTGGCCGGTCCTCTCAAATTCCCCCTGGAACCGCTCCCGCGTCCTGTGCCGGCTCCCGGGGGAACAGCTCAACCAGGCCGAGCGCGGCAGCGACCTCACGGCCGGTCCCGTCGGTCGGCGCCCGGCTCAGCGGTGCGTCCGCGTGTTCATTGGCCCATCGCTCGAGCGCCTCGACTGCGTTCACGAACTCCTCCTCATGATCGCAGCGCACCGTCGTCACGCGGCCTTCGCTATAGCTCACGATCATCCGCCTGGACGACAGGGCCCATATGGCGAGCCGGGCATGTCCCTGTTCGGTCACGATCTCCACAAAGCCGGTATCCTCCATCACCGTCCGGTAATGCTCCCGGCCGGCCGGAAAGAAGACCCGGTGGGCGCGTATGGCCATCGCTCGATGTCCAGCTCCTTTGCGTAAGTGTCCCTAAGGACCGTCCATGCCGTCCGGCGTCCCGGGGCCGGCGGCAACAGGTTCCAACCCGAACCGGGACCGCTCGTCCTCGTCCAGGGCCCTGGGCAGTGCAATGACGCCGTACCGGCCGCCCTCCAGGCTTTCCGGCCTATGCACATAGCGCCACTCCCGGATGTCCATGGGCAGCGTCCAGAGCGCGACAGGCCGCAGCATTGCCTTGTAGATATGTCCGTCGCCGCTCATGCCCGTCTCCCCGGACCCTACGGCCCTTCCATCCCGTCGTGCCCGGGCGGCGGTTCCGCCTTGCCTTGCACCGCCGGCAGGTCGGACGCGGCGTCCCACGCCCTCCCCGACCCGGCCATGAGAACGCCGGGCAGGTGTCCGTGCCAGGAAATGATCCGGTCGACGCCCGCCTCCCTCAGGATGTCGTTGGCATCCCCGATCGCCTCTTCCAGGGCTTCATGGCCCCAGTCCGCGTCGCCCAGCCCGTCCGGTTCCGGGAGGTCCTGTTCCGTCATCGCGCTGACGAAGCCGGCGACCCCGCTGAAATAGTCGCTGTTGTCATACTGGCCGTCGCCGCCATCGGCGACCGTCTCGAATTCCGCCTCGCAGATTGCGTTGCGGATGCGCTCCTCCAGCCAGTCGAACTCCTCGCGCCATTGCGCGAGCACTTCCGGGCGGCCCCGGTTGCGGAGAATGGCGTCGACCACGAAGTCCTCACCCGTGTCGGTCAGGCTCGTGAGGATGAACTCCGAGCACTCGTTGCAGCTGGCCGGGGAGTCGCGTTCGTCGGTATCGAAGCCGACGCCGACCGAATTGCCCTCGATATCCGTTGCCGTGCCGTTGTCGAGGGCCTCGCCAAAGCGCTCGCGGGCGCAGTCCACGCAATGGCAGGACGCCTCGTAGGCGTAGTAGCCGGGCTGGCCTACTGACATGCCGCTCTTCCTTCCCGGTCCGTCGATGACGCACCGCGCTGATTACCACCGATCCGTGAAAATGCCGCCACGCCGCCGCGCGGGTCCTCCCCGAGTTCCCGCGCCCGGGCGGCCACAGCCCGGTCGTGCAACCAGCGCCCGCAGCGCCGGCAATACCAGGCCTGCCGCCAGAGAACGCGCATCGTGTGCCCGCAGGAGCACATCCAGCGCGGGCCGAAATCCACGGGCTCCCGGTGCAGCAGGTATCGCCTGATTTTCGGAAGCCTGGTCTCCCAGTTCGATGAGGGGCCTCCCAGAATTCCGCTCGAACGCCGTGCCGCCACATTCGATCTCCAGCTTGTCTAGTATTCTACCATCCCGTCTCCCGCCTGTCCAGTTTCCCCGAAGCAATCCGGACTCCGGGCGGCCCCGGCGGCCGGACGTTCCGCATCCTGCCGGCAGGCGACGCGACCTCCCCGGCCGCACGAAAGGGCGCCCGGCCGCGAATGCAGCACGCGCACACGCGCAGCTACGCTCTCGCCGGCGGGCACTGGGCGGGACCCTTCCTCAGGCCGCGGCCCCGCCCTATCCTTGACAGCCGACTGCGCGGGAGGCCGACATGGCTGCATGCACCGGACGCATGGGATCCAGCGTCATCCGGCTGCAATTCCACTGGCAGGAGATTCCCGATCTGGCGAAGGCCGACTGGAACCGGTCCGCGCCGCGTGTGTTTCTCGACCCGGACACCGGATTCGTCGAGCTTATGTCCCCCTCGCTCGACCACGAAATCCACGCCCGCGGGGCCGACACGGTGGCCCACGAGATCGCCCGCGCCTGCGGCCTGCGCCTGGTGGCGCTCGGGCGGACGCGCTGGCGGCGCACGCACGACCCGAAGGACAGCGGCTGGGAAGCCGACTGCTGCTTCTATGTCGGCGGGGACGCCGACGGTTGGGCCAACAGGGCCGACAAGGGTCCCGAGGCGGGAATCGCCTTCGCCGACTGCCACCCGCCTACGCTCGTTGTGGATGTCGAGCGTGTCTGGGGCGACGGGGACAGGCCCGATGTCTGGCGCATGGTCGGCGCCCGCGAAATGTGGCGCCTCGACAGGCCCGGAGGGCGGGACGCCCCGCTCGTGGCCGAAATACTCGACCTCCAGAACCCGGATGGCCCCGAAACCCCGCTTGCGGCCTCGGCCGTGCTCCCGCTCTGCACGCCGGAATTCATCGCCCAGGCCGCCAGGCGCGCGGTCGGCGCTGACCGCGAAGGGCTCGCCGCCATGATCGCCGAAGCGCAGGCGCCCGAGACCGCGCCACCATGAGAGTAACAGCCGGGCGCTGTCCAGGGATCCGGTAACGAAGCCCCGGACCCCGTGCCGCACAGCGCGGACCGCTTTTTGAGTTTTCAGGTGTCCCGGCGACAGTCCGGGCATGGCATTACAAACCCCGACCTCCATGCAGTCGCTGGTTGCGCTGGCCCGTTCGCTCGACGACGGTCGGCCCTGTCCGGACCCCGCCATCGCCGCCCTGCGCCGGCGGATTGCCGATGGCGGCGACCCTCTGGGCGAAATGCTCATGCGCCTTCGCAGTCCTGCCGAGCGCCGCACCGCCGGCGCCGTGCTGACCCCGTCCGCCATCGTCGACGCGATGACGGATTGGGCCGCCCGCACAGGATCGCCGCGGCGCATTGTCGATCCGGGCGCCGGAACGGGCCGGTTCGGTCTCGCCGCCGCCAAGCGCTTTCCGGCGGCCGAACTTGTCGCGTTCGAGACCGACAGAAACAGCGCCCGGCTGCTTCGCGCCAACGCGCGCTTGAACGGCCTCTGCGACCGGCTCCGGCTGGAGACCCGGGACTTTCTCGCCGCCGACCCGGGCCCCGCCCCGGGCCCGACCCTGTTTATCGGCAACCCGCCATGGGTGAGGCACCACGATATAGACCGCGGCCGGAAAGACCTTGCCGCGGCACGGGCGGCCGACCTGCGTTTGCCCTTCAGCCGCCTTTCCGGGCTCTACGTCCATTTCATGCTTGCGATATGCGGACTCGCCCGGCCCGGCGACTACGGCGCGATGCTGCTGCCCGCGGAATGGCTCCATACCGGTTATGGGGCGGTGCTGCGGACCCTCTTCACCGCGGGTCCCCTGGGGCTTTCCTCCCTGCATGTCATCGACCCGGCCGCCGATATCTTCCCGGGCATCCAGGCCAGCGCGGCGATAGTCTGCTTTGGGCCTTACAAAGATGAGTTGACGGCGTCATGCCGCCAGCATCCCTGCGTTTTCACGGATCGCAGGGGTCCGCAAGCCGGAACGCCCCTCCCCGTGCAGCAGCGCCAGTCCCCGACGCCGGATGTTGCTGCCGGCATTCGCGTCGGCATGGTCCGCATGGCCGCAGGCCGTGCACTGGAATTCGGCCCGCGAACGCCGCGAGCCGGCATCGACATGGCCGCAGGCGGCGCAGGTCCGGCTGGTATGGGCCGGGTCGACCGCGAGCAGCCGTCCCGCCTTGTAGCCGAACATGAAGCGCAGTTCCGCCCATCCCGTGGCCAGGATGACGCGGTTGAGCCCGGCCTTCTGCCGGACCCGGGCGCCCGGCTCCTCTGTCGTGCCCCGGGCGCTGCGCGTCATGTTCCGGACCCGGAGGTCCTCGACGGCGACGGTATGGGCGGCGTCGGCGACTGTCCGCGAGACATGGTGGCGCCAGTCGCACCGCATCCCGGAAAGGCGCCGCCTCGTCTTCGCCAGACGGGCGCGGGTGCGCTCCCGGCGCCCGGAGCCGCGCTTCTGGCGCGCCAGACGCCGGGCAAGGCGCTTCGCCCTCGCCTCCAGCCGCCGCGTATCCGGGGCATGGAACAGGCGGGCTTCCGGCCCCGGACCGCTCGCCGCCACCTGGCCAGCGTTCATGTCCACCCCGATGACGCTGTCGTCATCCTCGTGGACCGCCGGCGCCGGGACCCGGTAGCAGACCACGGCGTACCACTTGCCGGCCTCGCGCTTCAGCACCGCCGAGACCGGCTCGCCATCCCCATGCGGGTTGCCGCCCCGCCGGCGGACCGCAAGCGGGCCGAAACCCGGAAGGCGCAGGCAGGCCGCGCCGGACCCGCAGTCCGCGCCGGGCCGGGCCCGGTCCTCCAGCCTCACCCCCGAGACGAAGGAGAGGCTGTCGAACCGCCGGCGGGACCGGAACCGGGGAAAACCCGGCTTCTGGCCCGCCTTCACCCGCCGGAAGAAGCCCTTCATCGCCTCGTCCAGGCGCTTCAGCGTCCCGCGCTGCACGGCGACCGGAACGGCCGCCATCTCGGGGTCCTCCCGGCGGCACACCGTCAGGCTCTTCGCCTGGTCGATATAGGAGAGCGACCGCCCGGCCAGACGCCAGGCGTCGCAGCGTTCCTGAAGGGCGGCGTTGTACAACTGCCGCTGCGCCTCCAGAACCCGCTCCAGACGCCGCCAAACGGACCGGCGGCCCGGCAGAAGCCGGAATACCACCTGACGGTGCGTGAAGACCTCGCTCATGCGGCCGAACTGGATACGATACACGGCAATGTCAACTTACCTTTGTAAGCCCCTCTGCTTTCGCGCGGGGCAGGCCAGCCCCTTTCCGCGGCTTCACCGCATTCGTCGGCTGTCCGGACCCGGCATGCTTCGCGGCGGCCGACCGGTAGCACTGAAGCGGTTTGTCGAAAGTCCGAAATGGACAGGCCTCGGGCGCCCGTCTTCCGGAAGGCGCCGCAACCCTGTCGAACTCGGAACGCTCTTCCGTGTTCATCGCGGCGTCGTGACGGGCGGCAACCGCATCTGGATCGCCGGCGACCGAACCGCCGACCTGCCTCCGGACCTCCTGGTGCCGGCCGTCACCCATGCCCGTCAGCTCTTCGAAGCGCCCGAGGGGGTGATCCGGCCGCAAACCCCGCTCGACAGGCTCATCGTACTGCCCGAGGACCTCGACTGCCTCGACCCGGACAGGCGCCGGGCGGTGGACCGCTTTCTCCAATATGCTAGGGAACGCGGAGCGCATCGTTCCTGGACAGCGGCCCACCGCCGCCCATGGTGGCGCGTGCGCCTGCGTCCACCTGCCCCGATTCTCTGTTCCTACATGGCCCGCCGGGCTCCGGTCTTCGTCCGCAACGAGGCCGGGGCGGTCCACCTGAACATCGCGCACGGGCTCTATCCCCGCGCCCCGCTGGCCACGGATGAAATCACGGGGATCATCGACTGGCTCAACAGCACCGTCACGCTCGATGACGGCCGCGTCTATGCCGGAGGACTGGTGAAATTCGAGCCCGGAGACATTTCCCGCCTGCCTCTCCCTTCCCCGTCCGTAGGGACCATATGGAAAACGGGACGGGATTCCTCTATAGAACGCGAATGCCGCGCCGCCGCAGATCTGTCAAAGCCGATGGCCAACCCGTGAGAATGGGGGACATCGTCCAGGACGAAATCCGGCGGACCGGACAGCAGATGGGCATCCAGGACATGCGCCTTCTGATGCACTGGGAAGCGGTGGTCGGCAGGAAGTACAGCCGGGTTTCGTACCCGATGAAGATCAGCCGCGGTGTGCTCCGGATAGGCGCCCACTCCAGCTTCGCGACGGAATTGGTGCACATCCGGCCAGTGATAGTGGAGGCGGTAAACCGCCATCTCGGACGCGAGGCCATCACCGACGTTTCCATCGCCAGCCACAACTACACCCTGCTGCCGCCTTCCGAACCCGCACCGCCGACTCCCGACCCGGTGCCGCCCGAGTCCCTCGACCCGCCGCCGCTGGAAGGGTTCTCGAGCCCGGAACTCGCACGCTCGGGGGCAAGACTGATTGCGGCCGTCGAGCGGCGCGAAGCCTGGGAAGGAAGCCGCGAAGGACAGAACCCGGACATGGCCCCATGATCCTCCGGAACGGCGCCGGCAGCCGGATGCGCGGATAATCGGCGAATGCCGCACGGCGCACCACGCCACCGAGCAGCGAGCCATATGCGAAGTACCCATAGCCGACACCGGATGCAGATCGGACCCCGCGGCCGGCAACGGTCCTGGCGTTGCACGCTGCCGTGCCGGAGGGCGCCCGACCATGTCCACGGATGACGATACAGCGGCGTTTCTCCGGCGTTATGCCGCAGGCGAGCGCGATTTCCGCAATGCCCCGCTCTCCGGCCTCAGCGTTCCGGGCGTTTCCCTCGAAGGCGCCGATTTTCGCGGGGCCGACCTTGTCGGCTGCTCATTCCGCGACGCCACCCTGACGGAGTGCAGCTTCGACGGGAGCCTTCTGCTCGGTTCCGTTCTTGAACGTGCATGGATGGCGAATTGCTCGTTTCACGGCGCAATGGCCAGCGGCGCGCGCTTCCGCCATGCAAGCCTATGCGGCGCCGCCTTCAACCGGGCCGATGCTCCCGGTGCCGACTTCACAGGAGCCAGGCTCTCATCGGTCAACGCGCTGGGCGCTAATTTCGCGAGCGCCGTTTTCAACGACGCCACCCTGGCGGACACCGTGCTGAAGAAATGCGATCTCGCCATGGCGAGCTTCGTCCGCGCCCGCTTGCCGCGGATCGTTCTCGAGGGCGCGTCCGTGCATGCATGCCGCTTCGACGGCGCCTCCCTGGACGGCGCCCGCATGCGGTTCGCGACCTCGCGTTCGCGGGCTCTCGACGGCGGGTCCGAAGTCGTCTTTGCCGGAGCGTCCCTCTGCGGCGCGGACCTGCAATCCGTCTGTCTTCGAGGCGGCAACTTCCGTAATGCGTACATGGTCGACGCCCTTCTCGACGGCGCCGATTTCGCCGACTCCGATTTCACGGGAGCACAGTTCAGTTCGACAGGGAGGTTACGGGCCTGCTTCGACAACGCCCTCGGCATTCCGACAGGGATTGCGCCGACGCCGTAAACCCGGGATCGAACGGCCTCTCGCGCCGCTTCCTCAGAACCGGAGCAGCGCTTCCGGCGCCTCCGGCTCCTGACGGTAGCCGGACGCATCGGTGAAATCCGCTCCGGAGGCCTCGATGTCGGAAAACCTGGCGCCCTCGCACTCGGCTTCACGGAAACACGCATTGTGCGCCACGGCGCCTTCGAAATCGGTGCCATTGAGGCGTGCCCGGGTCAGGTCCGCTTCGCAGACCGACACGCCGCGCATGTCAGCATTGCGCATCCAGACGGAGTCCATCGACGTTCCACCGAAGTCGGAGAGCCGCGCGTCCGTGCCGTCGAAGCGGGCCCGGTCGAGGACGCAGCGCTTCAGGTTGCTCCCGCGCATGTCACAACCCGAGAAATTGCTTCCCCGGGCAATGCAGCCCTCCATCTTCACCGCCTGCAGGGATGCATCCTGAAAATTCGCGCCGGGCATCCAGGCGCCGGTGAAGTCGGCACGGTCGCAACGCGCGCCCGGGGCCTCGATATCCTCCATCGAGGCCTTGCGCGAATTGGTCCGGTTGAGCAGACAGGCATACAGGCTCGCGCCCTGCAGGCTCGCCCGCTCGAAATTGGCTCCCTCGAGGTCGGCGTCCTCAAGGCGGGCGCTGTCGAAGCAGCTTCCCGCGCACTCTGCCTTGGAGAAACTGCATCCCTCTTCGAACAGGCACAGTTCGAAGCGCGCACCGGTGAAGTCCGCCCTGTCGAAGCGGCAACCCGCAAAGCTGCACCCCGTGAAGTCCGAGCCCCGCGCCTGGGCGCCGGCCAGGTTGAGATTTTCGAATGTCATGTCGCGGATCACAATCCCCGACAGGTCGATATCCGGAAAATCGCGTTCTCCCGAGCGATAGCGCCCAAGGAACTCCTCCGCCTTGACTCTCATGTCTTCCGCCACCCCGTCCATCGCTCTCCCTCTTCCCTCGTCCGGCCTGCCGTCCGGGGGGTCCGGGGAGGGAGGCCGCTTCCGCAGGACAGAATGCCGGCGACGCGTGAAATCGCCAACCACCAGGGCGCCCGGAGCGCCCGCTGCAGGGGAACGGCGCGCGCCCGAAACCCCTATGGCGGCGGGCCTCTGGTGTCACGCTGGGCGAGGTCGCTGAACTCGGTGAACTTGTCATCGAAATTCATGTTGACGCTCGTGAGCGGCCCGTGCCGGTTCTTCGCCACGATCACCTCGGCCAGACCCTCGGCGGCCGCATTGATATCCGGTCTCTCGTCTTCCTCATCATCGGCCTTGCGCCGCAGGTAGTATTCCTCGCGAAAGAGAAACAGCACCACATCGGCATCCTGCTCGATGCCGCCCGATTCGCGCAGGTCCGACAGAATCGGGCGCTTGTCCTCGCGGCCCTCGACAGCCCGCGACAACTGGGACAGCGCCAGGACCGGAACATTGAGTTCTTTCGCCAGCACTTTCAGGGACCGGCTGATGCTGGCCACCTCTTCCTGCCGGCCCCCGATCCGCCTCTGCTCCTCCTCCGAGGCCTGCATCAGCTGGATGTAGTCCACCACGATCAGGTCCAGCGACCCCTCGCGCCGTTTCAGGCGCCTTGCCCTCGTGCGCATCTGCGACGGCGTCAGCGCCGGGCTGTCATCGATGAACAGGCGCGCCAGCTCGATCTCGCGCGCCGTATTGATAATCTCATGCATCTCTTCCCTGCTCACCCTGCCGCGCCGGATGCGGCTGCCGTCAATGCGGCTGCGCGCCGACACCGTGCGCAGGCTGAGCTGCGAGGCCGACATCTCGAGGGAAAAGAACTGGACGACATATTTGGGGTCGTCCGGGCGGGGCGCCCGTTTCGGCAGCGCGATATTCGCGGTGATGGCCGTCGCGAGGGCGGTCTTGCCCATGCCGGGCCGCCCCGCCAGAACGACAAGATCGGTTTCGACGAGGCCGCCCATGACATTGTCCAGATCCCTGAACCCGGTCGGCAGCCCGACCACGTTCCGATCCGACTGGTAGGCCCTTTCGGCCTGCGCCAGCATCTCGGACAGTGCATTGGCGAAACTTCTGGTGCCGGTCGCGTCCCGTTCGCCGACCGTCAGATCGTAGAGGTCCTTTTCGACCGACTCGACACGGTCGAGCCCGGATTTCCCGACATCGGCCCGGTGATTGTCGCGCAGCATTTTCCGTGCGAGGTCGTTGAGCCGACGGCGCATGAACAGGTCGCGCAGCAGGTCCGCATAGGTGCGCCAGTCGGCGAGGCCGACCGCATATTTGGGAAGCTCGACCAGATACTCCCGGCCGCCCAGTGCCTTCACCTCCGGATGGGATTCGACGTATGGGGCCAGACTGTCGACACTCGCCTCGCGGCCGCTGTCGATCAGGCTGCGGATATTCCTGAATATCTCCCGATGCGCGGGGTTGTGGAAATGCGCCGCCTCGAGATAGCCCTCGACCTCCTCGGCGATCTCATTGGTCACCAGCAATTCCCCGAGCATGATCCGTTCGAGGCCGATGTCGTGGGGTTCCACGATATCCGCGAATTGTGCCGGCAGCCCCGGCACGGGGTCCGCGTCCGCCCCGTGCTCCGGGGCCCCGCCGGCACCGACGGCCCTGGCCGGGGACGACGGTCCCGAAGTCCGCTCTTCGGTCTCGCCTTCCCAGTGCGGGCCGTCCGCCCCGTATCCGTCGTCCGGACCTGCGGGGATCGGCGGGGTCTCGTTCCGAAAGATGTCTTGCTGGCTCATCCGGATGACCTTTCCGCGACAGCGTGAAAAAGTCCAGCGGGACCTTTTCCTCTTGTCCCACGGACCGTGCCGGTTATCTCCACTGCACAGGCGGGCGGCTACAGACTAGCGTGGTTCCCGCGAATGTGCAATCGGATTGTCCACACAATCGGATTGTGTTATGATTCGCAGATCAAGCAGGGAACCGGCCGACCGCCCATGACCGAAAGCGTCCATCCCGTCAGCATCTACCTCGCCACCCTGGCGCCGGGCCGGTCCCGGGAACAGGCTACCCGTTCGCTGCGCAGGATATGCGAGCTGGCGGGCGGGGACCCGGACAACTGCTGGGAGGCCCTGCGGGGACCCGGATTCCACGAAATGCGCGACAAGCTCGCGGCCCGGTACGCCCCCGCGACGGTTCGGCACATGCTTTCCTGTCTTCGCGGTGTCCTGAAGGCCGCCGAGGACGACCTGCTTTCCCGGCCCCCGCCCGACGGCCACGGGGCAATGCCGGAAGCCGGGCCGGGAACCGCCGTGACCGTAGCCGGCGCGGGGCTCCCCGGCCCGACCCGGCCCGCTTCGCCCACACTGGCCTATCTCGCCTCCCTCTCGGTCGGGCCGTCGCGCGAGTCGGGACGTTCGGCGCTGCGATGCCTCGTGCGAATCGCCGGATTTCTCTCCGGCCGCGAATACGGGGCTTTCGAGGACTTTCCCTGGGAGCAATTGCGTGCGGCGGAAACCATGCAGCTGCGCTCCGAATTGGCGGCGCGATACGCACCGGCCACGGCCAACCGTATCCTGTCCGTACTGCGAGGCGTGCTGAGGGCGGCCTGGCGCCTGGGAGCCATGTCGACCGACGACTATCAGCGCGCGATCGACTTTCGGGCCGTTCCCGGCAGCCGTCTGCCCGCCGGCCGGTCTGCAACCGACGAGGAACTCTCGAGGCTCATCGCCAGCTGCCGGGACCGCAAGAACGTCCTGCTCGGCACCCGCGATGCGGCGGCCTTCGCCCTGCTCTATTCCGGCGGCCTTCGACGTGCGGAGGCCTGTTCTCTGCAGCTGCGCGATGTCGATCTCGACAGCGGCGAGATCCGTGTGATCGGCAAGGGCAACCGCCAGCGGCGCATCTGGCTCTCGAGCGGCGCCCTTGAAGCCCTCAACCGCTGGATAGAACTCCGGGGAAGGGAGCCCGGGCCCGTGCTCACCCAGCTTCGCCGGGGAACCCGGGTCGCCGGCAACCGCGGCATATCGGGAGACGCTCTCATGCGACGCCTTGCCCGCCGGGCCCAGGCCGCCGGCCTCGACCGGCTCACGCCTCACGACCTGCGCCGCACCTTCGTTTCCGACTCCCTGGAGGCAGGCACCGATATCGCGATCGTGCAGCGTCTTGCGGGCCACGCCTCGCCCCTGACGACCGCGCGCTACGACCGGCGCGGCGACCGGTCTCTCCAGAAGGCCTCGACCCGCATCCATGACCCGTTTAGCGATGACCGTGCCGCGGTGCGCGATGACGGATAACAGGTTCGATGCCGAAGACCTTCACCAACATATCCGGGAGCCTGTTCCGGGATGGGCGGCTTACCGGGCCAGGAAAACGGGCATATCCTGCGATGACCTCGTCGATGGTGGCGTCGAGGTTCAGGACCCGGGCGAGGAAACCGTAAACCGTGCACCGCGTTCTCCACGGGTTTCCCGACGACCTCTCCGGCGCCTTGTTGACCCTCGGGCGCACGGACGCATCGCCGTGACGACAGACTGGCCAAACGCCCTTCTCGACGGGTTGGACGCGCGCGGCGCCAACGACTCCGACGAGGGCAGCCATGCAGGCTGACGCCGCCATCGGCACACCGTCCGCGCCGGGGCCCGCCTCCGCCGCGGACGGTGTGCCGCTGTCCGGCGCCGGCATTGTCAGGAAGGTCATCTACCACAATGTCGAAACCGGCTTCTGCGTTCTCCTCGTCCGGCCGGACAGCGACGAGCACAACCTCATCACGGTCGTGGGCCATTCAGTGCCGCTCGACGAAGGCGACGGCATTTCCTATCAGGGCGAATGGGTCCACAACCCGACCCACGGCCGGCAACTCAAGGCGAATTTCATCCATGTCGGCCCGCCCGGCTCGCTCGAGGCGATGGAGAAATACCTCGCTTCCGGCATGGTCAACGGCATCGGCACCGTCTATGCGCGTCGGCTCATACAGGCTTTCGGCGAGCAGGTTTTCGACATCATCGAGAACGAGCCCGGGCGCCTCCAGGACGTTGCCGGCATCGGCCCCGGCCGCGCCAGGGCCATCGTCGAAAGCTGGGCCGAGGACAGGACCATCCGGACCATCATGGTCTTCCTGCACGGCCATGGGCTCGGCGGGGCGCGGGCCTACCGCATCTACCGGGCCTATGGCAGCCGGGCGATGCAGGTCATGCAGGCCGACCCCTACCGGCTGGCCCGCGACATCCGCGGCATCGGCTTCGCCACTTCCGATACCATCGCGCTGGCCGCCGGATTCACGAAGGACAATCCCGAACGCCTGCGGGCCGCGCTTTTCCATGTTCTCCACGAAAGCCGCTCCGAAGGGCATTGCGGACTGCCCCTCGACATTTTCCTGCAGCGCGCCAAGGAACTGCTCGAGGTGTCGCCCGCCGCGATCAACGCGGTGTTCGACGAGGAGATTGCGGCGGAACGCCTTCACCTGGACAGGATATCCGGGATCCACTGCGTGTTTTCGCCGGTTCTCTTCGCCTGCGAGAACCGGATTGCCCACGATCTCCGGCGCCTTTCCGCCGGCGCCCTGCCCTGGTCGGTCGCCGATCCGGATGCGGCGGTCTCCGCCGCCGAGCAGCGCTCCGGGCTGCGCTTCGACACCGAGCAGCGCGCCGCCGTGCTGCGCGCGCTCACCCACAAGCTGTTCGTCATTACAGGCGGGCCCGGCGTCGGCAAGACCACGATCCTGAAGGCGGTCCTGGACATTCTCCGACCCCGCGAAATCACGATATCCCTGTGCGCCCCGACCGGACGGGCGGCGAAGCGCATGTCCGAGGCCACCGGCCACGAGGCGATGACAATTCACCGGCTGCTCGAATTCTCCCCGGCCACGTTCGAATTCCTGCGCAACGAGGACGACCCGCTGTCCGCCGACCTGGTTATCGTCGACGAGTGCAGCATGGTCGATGCCGAACTGATGGAATCGCTTCTGCGGGCCCTGCGCGACGGGGCCGCCCTGCTGATCGTCGGCGACGTGGACCAGCTGCCCTCGGTCGGACCCGGCCATGTGCTCGGGGACATCATCGTCTCCGGCTCCCTGCCGGTCTCGCGGCTGAGCCGTATCCATCGGCAGGAGCGCAACAGCCGCATCGTCCATGCGGCCCATCTCATCAATTCCGGCGAGGTCCCGGATCTGTCGCGCCCGGACGTGCCGACCGACTTCTTCTTCGTCCCGGCCGCAACCGCGGCCATAACCGTCGAGCGCACGCTTGAGATCGTTTCCGAGCGCCTGCCCAGGCGGTTCGGCCTGCGGGCCGCCGAGGATATCCAGGTCATCTGTCCCATGCACCGCCCGAAAGTCGGGACCCGCAACCTCAATATCCAGATGCAGAAGCTGCTCAACCCGGCCCGCGACGAGTCCGTCATCGAGCGCGGCGGCTGGCGCTGGGCCCTGGCCGACAAGGCCATGCAGATCGAGAACGACTACAACAGGAAGGTCTTCAACGGCGATATCGGCTTCGTCGTCGAACTCGATGCGGATCGCAAGACCCTCGGCGTCCTTTTCGAGGGCCGCGAGCGCGCCGTCCCCTACACCTTCCAGGAACTCGACGCCCTCGTTCCGGCCTGGGCCATTTCCATCCACAAGAGCCAGGGCTCCGAATACCCGGCTGTCGTCATTCCGCTGACCATGCAGCACTACGTGATGCTCCAGCGCAACCTGCTCTACACCGCCGTGACCAGGGGCAAGCGCTATGTCGTCCTGGTCGGCGACGAGAGGGCCGTCACGCGGGCCGTGCGCGCGTCCTCGGCCAACCGCCGCTGGACCCGGTTGCGGCAGCTTCTCGAGGAACAGATCGCCGAAAGGAGACCGTCGCTGTGACCGCAGTCACCGCTGCCCCGGCCGGACCCGCCACGAGCGGTGCCGATCTCGCCGCCTATATCGAGGCACTTGAGGCCGACGTCCGAACACGTCGGCTGGGAAACCACGAAGGTCTGGACGAAGCGCTCGGCCGTTTGTTCAAAACTGCCAGAGAGGCGGCAGAACCGGACATGAGTCTGCTCATGCTCATGTCCCGGCTGACCTCCGAGGACAGGGCCTGTCTGCGCAGCTCGCGCCTCATGCCACTTCTGGCTTCCTCCCAGGATTCCCCCGTGTGGGCCGCCGTGGGCACCGCCATGGACAGGATCACCAAGTGCAGCCGCGAGGCTGCGCTCCTCACTCTTTACGGCCTGCGGACGGAAGGGCTCGGCCTTGCCCATGGCAAGGGCCTTCCCGTTCTGGCCCATTCGGGGGACATGCCTGTCGCGGGCGCCTGGGCGCCGCCCGCCGCCCCGCCCGGCCCGGTTCACGGCCTGTGGTCGGGATTCGCCGCCGCGGGCGCTCTGGGAACCCTTGCATCCGGCATCCCGGAGCCCTGTGGCCACGCCAGCGGTCTTGCCGGTCTTGCTGACGCGCTGACAGCCGAACATGAGGTTCGCCGCCAGCTCGAGACCCTGTATCATCTGCGGGGCTGTCTCGATACCTCCATCCTGCTCGCGGTCATCAACCAACCCGAGACAGGACTCGCGCAACATGGCCACATCAAGGCCATGGCCGACCTGCCGACCGCAGCCCGCAGTCTGCGCGACGGCGTTCTGGCGGTTCTTGACGCCGGGTGTTTGCCCGACGGCATGGGCTGGGCCGAAGCATTCCAGTCATGGTTCTGGCATTATGGGACCGACTTCCCGCATTACGACAAGTCGTCCTCGGTCGCCCCGCGCCCGCGCAAATCAAGGGCCGAAACCCAACAGTTCCTGGCCGGGCGCCGGACGGAGACGGGCCTCGTCGCCGAACAGATCGCGGACCTGGAACGCGAACTCGGCGACGAGGCGGCAACGCAGTTCAGGCGCTGTTTCCGGTTCCGGTGAGTCCGGTCCGGAAAACGGCGCGCGAAGTCCGGTTTTCCCCATCTATTTGGTTCGGGCCCATGACGGCCGCCTGTCCCGGCATGTTAGGTGTGGAATCCCGCGACCCACGAAGGGACACAGGGTTATCGACTGGCGGACTGAAACACCGCACAAGCAGGGAAGGATCATCATCAATGGCAGCACTCCGGATACCCCATCCGAACGCGGACCTGGCCGGGGCGGAACTCGCCGCCTGGGCCAGCAGCCTCGAAGACGAAACGGTCAACCGGCTGAACGAAACGCCGATTCCCCAGCCTGCAATGTTCCTGCTGGAACGCGCGAAGAATCCGACGCAAACGGCGTCGCTCACCTTGCTGCTGGCGCGCCTGGAATCGGAAGACCGCGCCGCACTGGACCTTTTCACCAGCCCCATCGGCACCGTTGCCTTGGGACGTGCTGACCGGCGCTGGCGCGATATCAATCGCATCATCGTCTCCATTACCGACGAGTGTAAGAAACTCGTTCTCGGAACCCTCAACGGCATCGACTTCCTTCCCCTGCGCCTAGACAGCGATCTGCGCTTCCTCCTCGAGCCGAGACTTGCGGCGCCCCGGCCCCTGCTGTCCGTCTGGCGCGAATTCGCCGCCGCCGCGACACCGGCGCCGCTCGATCGGCTGCCGGCGGTCGAGGCCACTGCCGACGCCGTCTGCCAGGTCGCGGACGCCCTCACCGAGCGCTACGAGGCCCGGCGGCAGATCAACACGCTCCGCGACCGGCAGGCCGGCGCGGTTCTGTCTGTCCTCCTGCTCATGATCCCGCATCCGGCTCTGGCCTATGAGCAGCGGGAGCGGCTCAACAACCTGCCCGCCGACATCCCCGCTGCCGTCCGGACCCTGGCCGACGCCGTTCTCGCGCTGGTGGAGGCCGACGCGCCGCAGGACGGGGCCGCCTGGTGCGAGGCATTCAAGACATGGTTCCAGGAGGCCGGCATCGTCTTTTCCTCGCGGCCGGTCACGGAGGTGCTCGATCCATCCCGCAGCCGGGACGACGCGCGCGCCCATATGGCCCGGGAGTGGGACCTGCTCGAGAGCGCCGCCGGCCAACTCCAGGAAGCCGAGAAATCGGTCACGGGCAGCGTCGCCGCCTTCTACCGCTTCCGTTGACCGGCGCCCGGGCCGGTCCCGGCGTCCTTCGTCCGACCCTCATCCAGAGGGAGGCATCTCCCGATGTCCTCAATTTCCTGCCTCGACGCTCGCGGCAAGGTCGGCCTTGCCGAACGTCTCGAAGCCGCTATGCAGGCGTTTCTCGACTCCTCCGCCTCGCAGGAGGCGATATTCTCCGGGTCTGGCTACCCCGAAGCCCTTGATGCCGCGTTCCAGGGCATTTCCGCCTCCGAGGCTGCGGGCCAGCCTTTTCTGGAGGCGCTGCGTTCCCTTCCCTCGCATGTCCGTGCGCGGCTGAGGGCGCTGTTTCGGGAGAAACGCCACCCCATTCTCAAAGAACTCATGCCGTGGAAGCCTGTGGCCGATTGCCTGCGGGAACTCCACGACGCCGATTGCGCGCTGGTCCACGGCATGATCGGGGAGCTGCGCAGCCGGGAGTTCGACGCAAGACCGGAAATGCCGACCCTGACGCTGGACTATCTCTGGACGGATACCGCAAAGGAGAGTCCGGCGACTTTGTGGTCTTCTTTCATGCGCAGTTCGCTGTCGGGCTGCGCGGAAGCCTGCCTCGCTTCGCCCGGCAAGGCGGCCGCCATCGCCGCAGCAGCAGCAGCAGCAGCCGACGCCGCCCAGGCGGAGCACGAACGCCGACGCCGCCTCGAATACCTGACCTGCAAGTATCTTTGCACAGCCATCGAGATCCTCTGGGCCTGCACGACGCATCCCCAGCTCGCATCGCGCTACCGGGATGCCTTGGCCGGACTCGATTGCGATGACAATTTCATCGGGTCGGCCCGCAATGCCGTGCTGGACCTGCTTGCCCACGGGGCGCCGCTCGACGGCGACGCATGGTCGGAGGCCTTCGCATCCACTTACAAGGAATGGAAGACCCTTCCCTGCGAAGGCCTGAATCGTGGCGGATGGGGGCTTCGGCCCTTCCACGGAGAAAACGCGCCGACTCCGTCCGATGCCCCGGAGCCGATCACGGCCCGGATCGAGGCGGGCTTTTCCTGCGCTCTTGCCTACCGGTCCGAAGCCGAACGGCTCGGCAGCGCCCTCGGCGCTCCGGAGCACACTGCCCGCCCGTCCTGAGCCCCGCACCCTCCCGGCCGAAAATTCCCGCGCTGGATTTTCACCGGACAGCTTTACCCTGCATCGGGTTCGAATACCCGCAGCGAGGACCCCATGAGCCCCGAAGGTATTTCCGCCCCCGTCCCGCGAGATCCCGAAATCGCTGGCCCGGTCCGGAGGCTGCTTTTCCCCGACGGCGAAAGTCCCTTGCCGGCGCACGTCCTGGCACCCGTTTCCTATGCCGCGCGACAGAGCGATATCCGCAATCCCGACGGCACCTCGGTCTTTTCGGCCGACGCCGTCCTCGCCCCGGAAGACTGGTCCCAGGTCGCCGTCGACGTGCTCGCGCAGAAGTATTTCCGCAAGGCGGGCGTGCCGGACCGCACGGAGCCGGTCCACGAGGAGGGCGTTCCCGAGTGGCTGCAGGCCCGGCGGGCGGCCCCGGGCGCCGGGTTCGGCGCCGAGACCGATGCCCGGCAGGTCTTCCACCGCATGGCCGGGGCCTGGACCTACTGGGGCTGGAAGTCCGGCTGCTTCGCCGATGAAGACGACGCCCGGCTCTACTATACCGAGATGACGGCGATGCTCGCCCGGCAGATCGGGGCCCCCAACTCGCCGCAATGGTTCAATACCGGCCTGCACTGGGCCTATGGTCTGGACGGCCCCTCGCAGGGCCACTACCACGCCGACCCGGAGACCGGCGAGGTCGTCGCGTCCACCTCCTCCTACGCGCGCCCGCAGCCGCATGCCTGCTTCATCCAGTCGATCACCGACGACCTGGTCAATGAAGGCGGGATCATGGACCTCTGGCAGCGCGAGGCGCGCCTGTTCAAATACGGCTCCGGGACCGGAAGCAATTTCTCGAGGCTGCGCGGCGAAGGCGAACCGCTTTCCGGCGGCGGGCGGTCCTCCGGGCTGATGAGCTTCCTCAAGATCGGCGACCGCGCTGCGGGCGCCATCAAGTCCGGCGGCACCACGCGCCGGGCCGCCAAGATGGTCACCCTCGACATCGATCATCCCGACATCGAGGACTATATCGACTGGAAGGCCGTGGAGGAGCAGAAAGTCGCGGCCCTGGTCGCGGGCTCGAAAGCCTGCGCCCATCATCTGCCTCTCATCATGGAGACCTGTACAGAACCGGAGAGCGGCGTCTCGGATCCTTTTGATCCGCGCCGCAATCCGGGGCTCCGCCGGGCGGTCCGCGACGCCCGGCGGGCCTTCATCCCGGACGCCTACATCCAGCGGGCCATCCAGTTCGCCCGTCAGGGCTATCGGAGCATGGCCGTCGACACCTACGACACGGACTGGGACAGCGAGGCCTATCTGACCGTCGCCGGCCAGAACTCGAACAACTCGGTACGCGTTACCGACACCTTCCTGAAGGCCGTCCGCGACGACGGGGACTGGGACCTCGTCCAGCGGACCGACGGCGAGGTTGCGCGCACCGTGAAGGCCCGCGACCTCATGGACCGTATCGCCACGGCCGCCTGGGCTTCCGCGGACCCCGGACTTCAGTACGACACGACCATCAATGACTGGCACACCTGTCCGGCCGAGGGACGCATCGACGCCTCCAACCCCTGTTCCGAGTACATGTTCCTCGACGACACGGCATGCAATCTCGCTTCCCTCAACCTGATGGCCTTCCTGGACGAAGACGGAGGCTTCGACGCGCTCCACTTCCGCAAGGCCGTCCGGCTATGGACGATCACGCTCGAGATTTCGGAGTCCATGGCCCAGTTCCCGTCCCGGCGCATCGCCGAACGCTCCTGGCGCTACCGCACGCTCGGTCTCGGCTTCGCCAATCTCGGCGGGCTGCTGATGTCCTGCGGCATTCCCTACGACAGCGAGGCGGGACGCGGGGTCGGCGGCGCCATCGCCTCGCTCATGACCGCGACCGCCTACGAGACCTCGGCCGACATGGCCCGGACCCTCGGACCCTTCCAGGGCTACGAGGCCAACAGCGAGAACATGCTGCGCGTCATCCGCAATCATCGCCGGGCGGCCTACGGGCGCAGCGAGGGCTACGAAGGCCTGCATACGCTCCCGCAACCCCTCGACCGCGACGCCTGCCCCTTCCCCGGCCTTGTCGGGGCCGCCCGGAGCGCATGGGACCTTGCGCTCGAGGCAGGCGTGGAACACGGATACCGCAACGCCCAGACGACCGTGATAGCGCCCACCGGCACGATCGGTCTGGTCATGGACTGCGACACCACCGGTATCGAGCCGGACTTCGCCCTTGTGAAGTTCAAGAAGCTCGCCGGCGGCGGCCATTTCAAGATCATCAACAGCCTCGTGCCGGCGGCGCTGCGCAGCCTGGGCTACGATGAAGACGAAATCGGCGCCATCGAGCGCCACGCCATCGGCCGCGGCACTCTCGCCGGGTCGCCCGCAATCGACCATGACGCGCTTGCGGCCAGGGGCTTCACCACCGACATGACCGCCGCCGTCGAGGCGGCCCTTCCCGGCGCCTTCGATATCCGGTTCGTCTTTACCCCCGCGCAAATCGGCGAGGAGGACTGCCGGACGGCGCTCGGGCTGGATGACGACGCCATCGCCGGCGGCGATATTCTCGCGGCCCTCGGCTTCACCAGGCAGGAGATCGACGCCGCAAACCTCTGGTGCGGCGGGGCGATGACCGTGGAAGGCGCCCCAGGATTGCGCGAGGAACACCTCCCGGTGTTCGACTGCGCCAATCCCTGCGGCCAGACCGGCACGCGCTGCCTCTCCACCGAGAGCCATATCCGCATGCTCGGCGCGGTCCAGCCCTTCATTTCTGGCGCCATCTCGAAGACGGTGAACATGCCCAACGAGGCCACGGTCCAGGACTGCACCGACGCCTACATGCTTTCCTGGGAGCTGGGCCTGAAGGCCAACGCCCTCTACCGCGACGGCTCGAAACTCTCCCAGCCGCTGTCCTCTGTCGTGCTCGGCGACGACCCGGGCGCCGAAGCGGACGATCCGGTGCCGCTGCGCGTGGCGTCCGTGGCGGAGCGCCTCGTCCGCCATATGGAGCGCGAGCGCCTCCCGCACCGGCGCAAGGGCTACACCCAGAAGGCCCGGGTCGGGAACCACAAGGTCTATCTGCGCACGGGCGAATATGACGACGGCAAGCTCGGCGAGATCTTCATCGACATGCACAAGGAAGGCGCGGCCTTCCGCAGCCTGATGAACAATTTCGCCATCGCGATCTCGATCGGCCTGCAGTACGGCGTGCCTCTGGAAGAGTTCGTCGAAGCCTTCGTGTTCACGCGCTTCGAGCCCTCCGGGCTCGTCGAGGGCAATGACACCATCAAGATGTCGACCTCCGTGCTCGACTATATCTTCCGCGAACTGGCGATCTCCTATCTCGGCCGCCGCGACCTCGCCCATGTCCAACCGGAAGATCTCCGGCCCGACAGCCTGGGCGACGGCAACGGCTCCGAAACCGGGCACGGCACGGTCATCGAAGCCGCGGGCCCCGCGGCCGTCCTCGGCGCGAGCCGCGGTTTCGCACGCGATAACCTCTACGCCTTCCCGGACGACAGCGGCGGTGTCGCCCCGGCGCCCGGCTCGAGGGACTTCGCCGTCGCCCAGGCCCGCCGCATGGGATACGAGGGCGACGCCTGCGGCGGCTGCGGGAACTTCACCATGGTCCGCAACGGGACCTGCCTCAAATGCATGACCTGCGGGCAGACCGACGGATGCAGCTGACGGTCCCGGTCCCCTCCCGGCCGAACCGGGGCAGCTGACCGAAGGACAGGAGGAAGGCTTCCCATGGGCAAGTGGACATTCGACCTCCGTCGGGCCGACTACTGCGTCGCCCGCGTCACGGCCGACGGCGAGTCGATGACCGCCGCCTTCAACGCCGCCCTCGACCAGGCCAATCTGGGCGGCCTCTGGGAAGAGGTCGAGGACCGCGCCGAGTCCGTCGACAATGTATGCGAAGGCGAAGCCAACCCCTGCAATCCCTTCCATGGATACTCCGTCATTCCCGTTCCGGACGCCCTCGACGAACACCATTCCGCCCGATATTTCGGTCCGGGGGCTTCGCCGCATCGTGAACTTTCGGAGGACGCCCGGAAGCTCCAGCAGCGCTACGACCGGGGAGAGCGCGATTTCTCCGGCGAGGACTTCTCCGGCCAGGACCTGTCCGACGTCGAGGTCCCTTACGCCTGGTTCGATGGAGCAACCTTCGCAAACGCCGATCTGCGCGGGGCCAATCTTCGGAACACGAAATTCAAGCGCGCCATGCTTCCCGGAGCCGTTCTTTTGCACGCCAATCTCGCGGAAGCCGAATTCGATGAGACCCGCCTGCCCCGCGCCCATCTCGACCATGCAAATCTCTGGCGAGCGCGGTTTTCCGACGCCATCCTCACGGACGCATCCCTGCGCGGCGTCATCGCGAGCAGCGCCGTCTTCAGCAGGGCGGATCTGCAGCGCGCCTGCCTGAACGAAGCCCACCTCACGGACGCCTTCCTGACCTTTGCCGATCTCACGGACGCCACGTTCGTTCGCGCCAACATGTTCTGCATCCATATGCGCGACGCCATAGCGCGCCGGGCCGATTTTACCGGGGCGCTGCTCGACAAGGTCAATCTGAGCTTCTGCGATTTCTCCGGCGCGAGGTTCTGCGGCGCCAACATGCCCAGAACGCATTGCATGGACACCGACTTCACGGATGCCGACATGCGCGGCGCCAATTTCATGGAGTCCGATATTTCCTCGGCCACCCTGGGCGGCGCGCTGTTCTCCGACTCCGCGCTGGCTCGGGAAGCCGGCATTGAAGATGCGTCTCCATAGCTCCGGAAGGTGCCGGCATGGGTAAATGGACCTTCGACCTCGTTGCAACCAGCCGCTCGATGGCCCGTGTCACTGCCGAGGGCGATTCCATGGAATTGGCCTTCCTGACCGCTTTCAACGATGCGGAGGAAGCCAATCTCCTGTGCGAGTCCCCCGAAATACGCACCTTTGTCCAGAATGTCGGCGAAGGAGACGGCGAGCCGCGCAACGCTTACCGCAAATCCCTCATTCCGGTCCCGGACATCCTCTTGGAAACGCCCCCGCCGGTCTTCGTAGGGCCCGACGACCGCCCGCACCAGCGCTTCGGCGGCTTCCCCGACCGCGAGCGCCTCGAGGCGCGCTACGCCGCCGGCGAGCGCGACTTCTCGGGCGAGGATTTCTCCGGCCAGGACCTGCTCCGCATCCGCCTGCCTCACGCCCGGTTCGACGGCGCCGACCTCAGCGGGGCCAGACTTTCCGCCGCGGATCTCCGCGGCGCGAACTTCAACAACGCCACGATGGACGGTGTCCTGCTTTCCTGCGCCGACCTCTCGGAAGCGCAGTTCATCGACGCCCGCCTGCCGCGCGCCCATCTGGATCGGACCCGGCTCTGGAACGCCGGGTTCAACAATGCGGATCTTTCCGAGTCATGCCTGCGCGACGCCATCGCAAGCCAGGCCCATTTCGATGGCGCAGGCATGAAACGGGCCTCGATGAGCGGGGCCCAGATGGCCCTGGCGTCCTTCCTGGAAGCCGATATCGAGGATGCCTGGCTGGCATGGACCAATCTCTTCCAGGCCCGGCTGACGCGCGTTGCCGCGGCGCGCGCGGACTTCACCGGGGCCCTCCTCGACCGTGCGTCGCTGCATCACGGGGACTTCACCGACGGGAACCTCAACGGCGCCAACCTTCCCCATGCATCATGCAGAGGAGCCAATTTCACCCGGACCAATCTCCGCGGAGCCAACCTCGTCGGCACGGACATGACAGGGGCCGTTCTGGACGGCGTGGAAACCTCGGCCCCCGGCCTCGCCGAAATGGCCCCGAATCCGGATCCACCGGCCCCCGAAACCTCCCTCCCTTCGACCCCCTGACCGGAGCTGGCCCATGTCCGATCCCTGGACCCTTGACCTGACCCTCCTCACACGACGCACCGCGCGCGTCACCGTCATCGCCGACAGCATCGACGAGGCCTTCGATACCGCCGCAGAGGAAGCCGATGCCGAGGACCTCTGGGGCTCCGACGAGGACGACCGCCCCTTCATCGAAGCGGTCGTGGACGACGAGACCGATTCGAAGCTCGGGTTCGGACTTCCCGTTCCGGACCGATATGCGGAGCATCCGACACCCGGCTTCATCCAGCCGGCCAGCCGGCCCGAAGACGATCTGTCCGAGGCGGCCCGCACGCTTGCCGCCCGCTACGCCGCCGGCGAGCGCGACTTCGCGGGCGAGGACTTCTCAGGCCAGGACCTGTCCGGTCTCGACCTCACGGCCGCCAGCTTCGAGAGGGCCCGGCTGCAAGGAACGAATTTCTCGGGCTGCAAGCTGGCAAATGCGTCCTTCAGGAACGCCCGCGCCCCGGGCGCCGATTTCCGGGATGCCGACCTGAAGGAAGCGGATCTCTCCACTGCCCTGCTCCCGCGCAGCCGCTTCGACAGGGCCGCCATGTGGTCCGCCCGGCTCAGGACTTGCGACCTCCAGGACGCCTCCCTGCGCGATGCGATGGCTGCCAAATGCGATTTCAGCAGTTCCAACATGAAACGGGCCGTTCTGGACCGCATCCAGATGGGCGGCGCCCTGTGTTGGCACACGGATCTCGACCATGCCTCGCTCCGCCGGGCCAACCTGACCAATACCTCCCTGGAGCAGGCCATCCTGTCCGGCGCAGACCTCACCGCCGCCGTGCTGGACGAGACAACCCTCTGGGGTTCCAATGTCTCCTTCGCAGCCCTCAGGGGCGCAAGTCTGGTGTCCGCGTCATGCGCCGGCGCAGATTTCACCGGCAGCGACCTCACCGGCGTCAACGCCAGCGGTTCGGACATCACCGAAGCAACGCTTTCGGATGTCGAAACCGACAATCCCTGGCTGCTTCAGCACCTTTCCGACCGTGCCGCCGCCCCTGAAGCCGCTGCACCCGCCCCCTGACCACCCGGGATCCCGATCCATGCCAGAAAAAAGCTACGACTTCGAACTGGTCCAGAAGCGCCTCTACCACGCCCGGGCCCAAGGGGCCGGCGAAACCGTGGAGGATGCCTTCCACGCCGCCGTCGAGCGCGCCAACAACGACAGCGCCTGGCGCGTCGGGGAAGTCGAGAGCGAACACGCCACCGACATCCACGACGGCAGGATATCGCTCGCGGTGCCCGATTCCATCGGCGAAAACCCGCATGCCGGACCGCCCGAGCGGCGCGACAGGCGCGCGGCGCGCGCCCTCGCCGCCCGCTACGCCGCCGGCGAGCGCGACTTCGCGGGAGAGGACTTCTCCGGCCAGGACCTGTCCGGCCTGGATCTCTCCGGGGCCAATTTCTACGAGGCGAAGCTGAACGGAACGGACTTCTCAGGCTGCAGGCTTGCCCTCGCGGACTTCAGCGGCGCGAATCTTGCCGGCGCCGCCTTCAACGGCGCCTGTCTCGACGAAGCAGGCTTCGGAAATGCCTACGCCCGACATGCGAACTTCTCCGGCGCACGTCTCTGGCACGCCGTCATGGACCGGGCCGACCTTCGCGGGGCCACCTTTACCGACGCCCGCGCGTCCCGGTGCCACTTCTCCGACGCCTCGCTGAAGCATGCCACCCTGTTCGACGGCGAATTCACCCATGCGATCTTCGTCCGCACCGATCTATCCCATGCCTCCTGCCGCAAGGCGAACTTCTTCCACGCCAATCTCAACGGCGCCCGGCTCGTCCGCTCCGATTTCGAGCATGCCCTTCTTGACGAAGCCTCCCTGCTCACCGCGGACTGCTCGGACACGCTTTTCAGGGAGGCGAACATGCCCGGCGCCAAGTTCGCGGACGCCACGCTCGTCCGGGCGGACCTCACCGGCGTCAACGCCCGTTCCTCCGATATCCACTGTGCCAACCTGGAGGACGCCATCATGGATGACGCGCTCGCCGACTGGGTAACCGCGATGCGGCGGGGCGGCGAGCCGAGCGCCCCTGCGAACCAGTTGCCGGAGCCGACACCCTGACCGGAGCGCATGCGCATGACCAGAACCATCGAATTCGGCCTGATCCGCAGGCAGTCCCACGCCGCCCTGGCGGCAGGCGCCGGCAATACTGTCGAGGAAGCCTTCGCCGATGCGGCTGTCCGCGCCGACCGGGACGGACTCTGGGATGTGATCGCCACCGACCGGGCCTACGCCTACGAACTCACCGAGGCCGGTAGCGTGCTGCCGATCCCGGCCGGCATCCCTGTGGCTCCCCTGGCGCGCCCGATCCCCGACTGGCCGTCCGTGAACCGGTCCGCCGACGCCATCGAACTCGCCGCCCGCTACGATGCGGGCGAGCGCGACTTCAGCGGCGAGAACTTCGCGCATATGGACCTGTCGGGTGCCGACCTCTCCGGCGCCGATCTTGTCGAAGCCGTTTTCGAAGGCGCGAAACTGCACGGCCTCCGGCTGACCGGCGCCAACTGCCGCAAGGCCGTCTTCAACGGCGCCCGGCTAGACACGGCCATCCTCGACGAGGCGGTTTTCGACGAGGCCTGTCTGGACAGCGCATCGTTCGACCGGGCACGGCTCTGGCGCACGACATTCGGGAGCGCCAGGGCCCGGAACGCCGGCTTCCGCGGCGCCATTGTCTCGTCGGCCGCATTCCGGCAGACGGACCTGACCGACGCCTCGTTCCTGTCGGCGAGCATCCGGAAGACCCACTTCATCGGAACTCCCCTCGAGCGCGCGACCTTTGCCGGGGCGCTGGTGGCCGACTGCCTCTTCGAATATGCCCAGGCGGCCGGGGCGGACTTCTCCCGGGCCTCGCTCGACGACACGGGATTCTACAGAGCCCGGCTCGAGCGGGCGCAGTTTGTCGGCACCAACATGCCCTGCACCGTGTTCACCGCCTGCAGCATGGCCGGCGCCGAGCTCGTCGGCGCCAACACCGCCAGGACCTTCATGGATCGGGAGCAGGACACCCTGTCCGGTTCCCGACCGGCGATTGCCGAATGACGGAGAGGAGTTCACTGCCATGACCAAAACCTGGACGTTCGCACTCGCCTACACGAGGTCCTATAGCGCCGAGGTCGAGGTTGAGGCGGACGATGTCGACCGCGGCTTCGAGAAGGCCGTCGCTCTCTGCGACTACCGCGATAGCTGGAAAGACGGGGACGCCGGGAATCCCTACGTCCTTGAGATACACGAAGACAACATCCACGTCCCGGCGCCCGACCGGCTCGTGGAACGTCGCCCAGGCGACATCCTCGCCTCCCGGCGCGGGCCGTCCCAAGCCGAACTCGGCGCCCGCTACGCCGCCGGCGAACGCAATTTCGACGGCCAGGACTTCTCCGGGCAGTTTCTGCAGCATCTCGACCTCACCGGCGCCTCCTTCAAGGGCGCGAGTTTCCGCGGGGCGTATATGAGTTCCGTGATCCTCACGGACTGCGAATGCGAAGGAGCCGACTTCACAGGAGCCCAGATGAACGGGGCCATATGTGTGGAAACCTCGTTCAAACACGCCTTCCTCCGTCGGGCTTCGCTGGAGGATGCCGAGCTGTGGCGGTGTAATTTCGAGGGTGCAAATCTCAATGAGGCCTGCCTGCGCGACGCCGTCGCCAACGGCTCTTCCTTCACGAACGCCAGCTTGCGCGGGGCGTCTCTCGGCCGGACGACTCTCCTGTTCGCGAATTTTGTGAGTGCGGATCTCGAGAGGGCCTCGATGGCCCGGGCCGTTCTCGGCGAGGTCGATTTCTCCGACGCCTGTCTGGCCCGGACGGACCTCACACGGGCCTCGCTCGACAAGGCCAATCTCGCCGGCGCCGACTTTTCCGGAGCCGTCCTGCTTCACGCCAGTCTCGCCTATGCGAGCTGCGGGGAGGCCTTTTTCGTCGATGCGGACCTGCGCGGCGCCAATACCAGGTTCGCCCATCAGCTTCACATGGCCAAGCTGAGCGGGGCGAAGCTCGACGATGTGCCTTCCGCAGACAGCCCTGAAGCCCCGACCCCCTGCTGATCTAGGCCGGTTCCGGGAGATCTCCGCCGGCCGGAGCCTGTGCCTCCTTCAGCAGGTTATAGTGGTCCAGCGTTCCGTCCGCCCCCCGACATTCACTCGCGAGATCGAAGGGACTCTGCCCGTCCCTGTTCAGGACGTGCGGATCCGCCCGGGCCTTGAGTAGCACCCCCACCACATCGCCGAACCCCTGTCGGGCCGCCCAGTGCAGGGACGTCTCTCCCCGGATATCCCGCATATCCGGATCGGCGCCGGCGCTGAGCACCATCGAGACCAGATCCGGATATCCGCTCATCACCACCCAACGGAACGGCGTATGTCTGTTCTGGTCGAGCAGGTTCGGATCCCCGTCAGCATCCAGCAAGTTCTTCAGGCTTTCCGTAAACATCTCGGCCGCGGCCCAATGCAGGGCCGTCTGCCCGTCCTGATTGGCTATATTCGGGTCGGCTGCGCCGCCATCGACAAGAAGATGCACGATGTCCCCCCGCTCCTTGGCGTCGGTGTTTCCGTGCAACTCCCCCCGGCACGCGCTGTGCAGGGGCGTATTGCCGTTCCTGTCCTGCGTATCGACATCCGCTCCCAGCGCGATCAGCGTGACGCACGCCTCGCGATTCCCGCGCTGGGCGGCGAGATGAAGCGGCGTCCGGCCCCAGGCATCGCGCGGGCTCGCTCTCTCCCCTTGGACGATGAAGCTGCCGGCCAGACTTGAGAGGTTGAGGCGGACCGCTTCATGAAGCGGCGTCATGCCGAGCCAGCCGCCTTCCCGGCAAGGATCGGCCCCGGCGCGATGCAGGCGGCGCGCGACCTTCTCATGCCCCGCGGACACAGCCAGGAGAAGGGGTGTCCGGCCGCGCTTGTCGGCGGGGTCAACCGCGGCCCCGGCCTCCAGAAGAACCGACACGGCATGGGCGGCGCCGGCTTCCGCAGCCCTGTGCAACGGGCTCCGCCCGGCCTTGTCCGCTCCATACGAAGGCACCCCCGCTTCCAGAAGAAGCCTGATCGCGTCGGCGTGCCCACCCGCAGCGGCCAGCGCCATGGGCGTCTCTCCCCTGGCGTTGACCAGCCAGGGATTGCCTTGCCCCTTCGGCTCCAGAAGCAGCTCCAGACTCCGCAGATCGCCGAGTCCCGCCGCCCGGTGCAGCAGGTTGTTGCCGTCGGCGTCCGGCACGTCGGCTGGCCAGCGCTGGCTGCCGAGCCGGTCCTCCAGCTCCTGCTGCGATATCGGCTTCAACTCCATCGCCCGACTCCCTTTCTCCGGACCGTGCGCTGTCATCCAGTCTCACGATAGCCCCTCGACCTGAAATGAGAGCCGAGAATATTTTGGGGGGAATCCCGTGTCCTCAACCTGGCGCCTCCCGGAGCTTTCGGCTTGTCACCTGCGATTGCGGCTCGCGCGCGGCGGCTTCGCCCAGGCTCAAAAACTCTATCGCAACACCTTGATTTTTCCTGTTTTTGCCAAAAGATAAAAGAATCCAAGGAAGAATTGGCAAAAATGACGGAAATCATACAGTTGGACTATGACAGCCTCCGGGATTCCGTGGACGCCCGGGACCGGTTCGACCTGTTCCGGGAGGCGCGCCGGGACACGCGCCACAGCTACGGCGGATCGCTGAAATTCGAAAGACGGGGAGACGCCGAATACCTCATTCGCCGCCCCCACGGGCTCTCTACGAGGAAGTCCTATGGCCGCCGCTCTCCCGAAACCGAAAAGATACTGGAGCAATTCCTCGATGGGAAGACCCGGGCTCTGGAGCGGTTCACCGCGCTCAGGCGGCAGATCGACGGCAGGGCGCGGGTGCTCCGGGCCCGCGGCCTGGGACGTGTGCCGGCGCTGGCGGCCCGGATCATGCGGAAATTGGACGACCTGAACTGGCTCGGGACCTCCCTGATCGTTCTGGGAACGCATTCATTGTTCGCCTATGAAGCGGCGGCGGGGGTGAGGATCGAAGCCGGTCTGCTGGCGTGCGACGCGCGTCGGCGCCTGCGTCTTTCCGGAGAGATGGCCGGGAAGGGGCTGGTCGGGGCGCTCCAGTCCGTTGACAGGTCCTTCAGGAAAACGGGCCGGCATTACTCGGCCGCCAACAGGAATGGGTACACGGTCGACCTTCTGGAACCTCTGGACCATGACAGAATCATGCGGGAAGGTCAGGCGAGCCTGTCGGACCATCCGGAGGACCTGCTCGCGGCTGCAACCGAAAGCAGCCGCTGGCTCCTGAACACCCCGAAATTCGAAGCGACGGCTTTCGATGAATCCGGTCTGCCCGTGCGGCTTGTCACCCTCGACCCTAGTGTCCTGATTCTGAAGTTTTGATGATTTTCATCTGGCGTTCGGCAGTTTCCAGCGTCCGCAGACAGAAGCGCTTGATGGTGGCAAGGATGTCGTCGGCGGATTTGGTCCAGCGGAAGGGTCGCGGGTCGGCGTTGACGGTGTCGATGTAGTTCCGGATGGCCTGCTCGAGTTCCTGGGGCGAGCGATGAACCCCGCGCCTGAGCTGTTTCTCGGTCAAGAGTGCGAAGAAGCGCTCGACCTGGTTGAGCCAGGAGGCGCCGGTGGGCGTGAAGTGGACATGCCAGCGGGGATGCCGGGCCAGCCAACGCCGGACGGCGGGCGTCTTGTGGGTTGCGTAGTTGTCCATCACCAGATGGACGTCGAGTTCGCCGGGGACCTGGGCTTCGAGCGTGCGCAGGAACTTGAGGAACTCCCGGCTGCGGTGGCGCGGCAAGCACTGGCCGATGACCCGGCCGGTGGCGATGTCCAGCGCCGCGAACAGCGTGGTGGTGCCATGGCGCGTGTAGTCATGAGTACGCCGCTCGACCTGACCCGGCCGCATGGGAAGCAGCGGGCGGGAGCGGTCCAGAGCTTGGATCTGGCTCTTCTCATCGACGCAGAGCACCAGCGCGCGCTCGGGCGGGTCGAGATAGAGGCCGACAATGTCCCGCACCTTCTCCACAAACAGTGGGTCCGACGACAGCTTGAACGTCTCCGAGCGATGCGGCTGCAGGCCGAAAGCCTGCCAGATGCGATGGATCGTCGAGGGCGCATAGCCTGCAGCGCGCGCCATCGAGCGCAGGCTCCAATGCGTGCCGTCGGGGGGTGTTTCTTCCAGGGTGCGGGCAATGACCTCCGCAACCTCCTCGTCACCGATCTTGCGCGGAGCGCCCGGGCGCGGCTCGTCATAGAGCCCGTCAAGCCCGCGCTCGGCAAAACGCCGCCGCCATTTGCCGACCGTATTCGCATCCGCTCCCAAGCGCGCAACTATCGCCTTGTTCTCCAGACCCTCAGCAGCAGCCAGGACAATCCGAGCCCGACGCGCCAGTCCCTGCGCCGTCTTCCGACGCCGCGCCAAACCCTCCAACTCTCGTCGTTCTGCTGCCGACAAAGTAATCGCGACCGCTGCTCTCCCCACCGGTCAGCCCTCCATCAAAACCGATAATCTTATTCTAATAAACTTCTCGATCAGGATACTAGGGTGTTCGCCCTGCAAAAGCAGTGGATCGTGGAAAACGACTCCACCCGGGACCCGCTGAAACGGGTCCGGGACGCGGAACAGGCGCGCCTCGCCGCCGCGATCGCGACGGGACATCTCGGCCTGTCCTTCGACGACCCGGCCCTGTCCGGGCTGCCGGGATCGTTCCGCGACCTGTCCGTTCGCTGGACGGATGTCCCGCCGGAGGAAGAACCGGCTGACTGGTGGTGAACACGGCTCTCGCGGTGAGCCGGGGACCGGAGGTCGGCGGAGATGCATCGCCCGCTCGGCAATTGGCGGGCTCGATTCCTCCCCCCAAAATCTTCATCGGCTCTCCTGAAATGACCAAACCTGCCCTACGGGCCTTCCGGCACCTTGGATTCAGGGTTCGCTTGCGTTTCGGAAAGACCCCTCCTCACAGCCCGCCCAGGGCCTGGTTGTCTCCGGGGCCCCGCTCCTGTGCGCGCCTCATGGCGCGGGGCCAGCCGCCACCGCGTCTTCAGGAGCGGCCTCCGGACCCGTCCGCGGGCTGCGCAGGATCGGGCCGGCAATCTCCGCCCCCTCCCATTCGTCTGCCCCCATGTGCGCCTCCCGGAAATCGATGTTCCTGCCTTCCGCCCCGGAGAAATCCGTGTCCTCGAGCCAGGCGCCCCGGAAGTCGGCATTGTCGAGGGAGGCCTGCCGCAGCACCGCCTCCCTCATGTCCGCGCCCAGGAAGCTCGCCATGGTCGCCGACGCGGACGTGAAGTCGGTCTTCCTGCACTTGGCCCCGTTGAAGACGGCGTCCAGCAGGAAGGTATCTTTCAGGATGGCCCCGGACAGGTCGGACCCCGACAGTCGGCTCCCCCGGAAGGAGCAGCCCGAGAAGTCACAACCCGACAGGTCGAGGTCCGTCAGGGTCATGAACTCGAATCGTTCTCCTGCAAACCGGCGCTCGCCGTTCAAGACACGGACATGGAGCGCCGCACGAGCCTGCTGCGCCTCCCTGCTCCGCTCCCGGGCGCGCTCCATGACCTCGGCCAAGGCACCATTGAGTTGCTCGAGCGATATCTCAACCTGGGCCGGGTGCGCCTTCTCCGCCTCCCTGCCATAGTCCTCGACCAGGGCCAGAAGGTTGGCGGCCGCCCGGGTTTCCGCCTTCCGCCAGTTCATGGCAGGGAACGGGACACTGGCGTCGGTCCGCTCGATGTTCCGGAGATCCGCGCCGTCGAAGATCACGCTCTGCGCCGTTACCGAATGGAAGTCCGCACCTGAAAGGTCGGCGTTCGTGAAATCGATATTCTCCATGCTGCAATCGTAGAAGTGAGCCTCGCGCAGCATGGCTCCAGTGAAATCGACCTCGGAAAGCTCCCCGTTCATGCTGAAGAAGGCCCCGCTCAAGCCCGCATTTCTGAAGCTCGCCCCCTTCAGATCCGTTCCCTCCCAGTCCGAGCCGGTCAGCTCCGCACCGTCGAACCTCGTTCCGGCGGCATTGCAGAATTTCAGATCGACGGCCCCGAGAGCAAAACCCGAGAGGTCCAGGCCTGAGAGGTCACGCCCCCTCAGGTCGAGCCGCCGACCGCTCTGCCGGGACGCGACCAGTTCACGGATTTCCTCCAACGTGATCGGCGTGGAATCCATCTGTCACTCTCCTCTCGGCCCCTCGGGACGGCCGGCGCACTGCCGCCACTCTATGTCAGTCCCATGAAAATCCGCACCGCCCGCAGGATCTCCGGCACGCCAGAGGCATGCTGCCGTGCTGTTCACTGTCTTCCCGCGGCACATCCGAAAGTCATGCCATGCGCCGACGGGCCAGCGTACGAGGACCGCGCCGCGTTCGGCCGGGTTGCGGATCGAGAAGGCAGGGGGGGGAGCCGCTCATGCAAGCCGCCCAACGAGCGAACGGCGGCCGGAGCCGCCGTTCCCTTGCCTCGCCATGTCATTCCTCGCCGTCGCAAGGAACGGGAAAGGTGACCCTCTTTCGGCTGGCAGGGGTGCCCGTCGGCGTCTGCTCGGCTGGTAGAGGGATACCCCATATACCCCATGCACCTTCCAAGAATACTGTAAGGGAGAACGGCGCTCCTGTCTAGCCAAGCCCCCGACACCCGGCTCTGCAGCTCTCATGTGCTCAGGTGGCACGCATGAACAGGCTTGCCATTCGCCGCAGACAAGGCAACGGACCGCCCGGCCCTTCCCAAATTCGCAAGCCGCCCTATATTCCCGCGCCCTCCGAAGGCCTGTAGCTCAAACGGCAGAGCGGGCGGCTCTTAACCGCCAGGTTCCGGGTTCAAGTCCCGGCGGGCCTTCCAAAGGGACTTCTTGCAAACGGTCTCCTGGCGCCCTTGCTGCCGCACACCCCCACCATTACCCGGACCCCGCTGCACTCCGGTAAGCGATGCGGCAGGGGCACCTTCCGCTCGGTCTCGGGATTTGAGACTCCGCTACGTTCGGGAGGACGTAGAGGAGTTTCTCCATGGAGCGCACTGCGGAGTTTCTCAGCCCGGTCGAGGTGATCGGTGGAGTGAAGGGTCGCCGTCGCTGGCCGGAAGAGTTGAAGGCGCGGATTGTAGCGGAGACGCTTGAGCCTGGCGCGAGGGTGGCCTCGGTAGCACGGCGTTACGATCTTCGCCCAAGCCATCTGTCGGACTGGCGTCGCAAGGCGCGGGAGGGTCGCCTGGTTTTGCCTGCAGCGGACGAGGCAGTGGAGTTTGCGCCGCTGGTGGTCCGGGCTGAAGGGCACGGCGCCGAGGCGAACGGTGGGTGTCTGGAAGTGGTTCTGGACCGGGTTACGGTCCGTCTGGATGCGGCGGTGCCGGCGGGCCGGCTGGCGGAGATCGTGTCTGCGCTGAATGCGCTGTCATGATCTTCCCGTCGAACCGGGTGCGGATCGTTGTCGCAACGAAGCCCGTCGACTTCCGCCGCCAGCACGACGGCCTTGTCGCGCATGTGAAGGGCGCGCTGCGGCGGGACCCGTTCACCGGCACGGTATACGTCTTTCGATCGAGGCGAGCTGACAGGCTGAAGCTGGTCTTCTGGGACGGGACCGGGCTGGTGCTGATCTACAAGCGTCTGGAGGACCAGGGCTTTGTATGGCCGGCGATCCGCGACGGGGTGATGTCGCTGAGCCATGCGCAGTTCGAGGCCTTGTTCGCGGGCCTGGACTGGCGTCGCGTGCGGGCGCTGTCGGCGCGGCGCCCGGCTGAGGCGGAGTGACTCAGCCGGTGGATCGGGGCGTCCGGCTCCGCGACACTGTGCTACCAAGCGAGCCATGGCTGCGCTTGCGGAGATCGACCTTGAAACGCTGACACCCGAACAGCGGGAAGCGGCGGTGCAGGCGATCATGGCGCTGGAGACGCTTCGCACCGAGAACGAGGTGTTGACGGACCGCAATGAGGCGCAGTCCGAGCGCATCCGCCGTCTCGAACACCTGGTGCGCGAGCTGCAGCGCGTTATCTACGGGAAAAGGTCGGAGAAGCTGACGGCGGACGAGCGCCAGCTGGCGTTCGAGGACCTTGTTGCGGCGGCGGAAGAGATCGAGGAAGCGATCACGCCGGCCGATCCGGCGCCGGCCCAATCGCCGAAGCGTCCTCGCCCGGCGCGCAATCTCGGCCATTTGCCGGACCACCTGGAGCGGATCGAGCAGGTGATCGAGCCGGAGAGCACGCTCTGCCCCTGCGGCTGCGGGGAAATGGCGAAGATCGGCGAGGATCGCACGGAGCGCCTGGACATCGTGCCGGCGCAGTTGCGGGTGATCGTCACGGTGCGCCCGAAATACGCCTGCCGCCGGTGTGAGGAAGGCGTGACCCAGGCGCCGGCGCCGGCCCGGCTGATCGAAGGGGCGCTGCCGACCGAAGGCGCTATCGCGCATGTGCTGGTCTCGAAATACGCCGATCATTGTCCGTTGCACCGTCAGACGCAGATCTATGCCCGCTCAGGCCTCGATCTGGACCGCTCGACGCTGGCCGGCTGGGTCGGCAAGGCCTCGTTCCACCTCAGGCCGGTGGTTGACCGCCTGGCACGGCACCTGAAACGGTCGTCCAAGCTCTTCATGGATGAGACGCGGGCGCCGGTGCTCGATCCGGGCCGCGGCAGGACGAAGACCGGCTGGTTATGGGCGCTGGCCCGCGACGACCGTTCCTGGGGCGGGCCCGATCCACCGGGCGTCGTCTACTTCTACGCCCCCGGGCGCGGCGGCGAACATGCGGAGCGCTTCCTTGATGGCTTCGACGGCATCCTGCAGGTCGATGGCTATGCCGGCTACAGCCGGCTGGCCGGACCGAGCCGCAAGGGCGGCGCGCCGCTGCGGCTGGCCTACTGTTGGGCCCATTGTCGGCGCCGGCTTCGCGAAATCCACGACAGCAGCGGCTCGGAAATCGCAGCCGAGGGCTTACGCCGGATCGCCGAACTCTACGCCATCGAGGCCGATATACGCGGCAGCCCGCCGGAGCTGCGCCTCGCCGAACGGCAAACGCGCTCCGCGCCCCTGGTCGAGGCCTTCGGCGAATGGCTGACGCAGCAGCGCGTCCGCGTCTCGCCCAAGTCCCGGCTCGGCGAAAAGCTCGCCTATATCGCCCGTCATTGGGACGGCCTCCGGATCTTCCTCGACGACGGCCGCGTCGAAATGGATAGCAATGCCGTCGAAAACAGCCTGCGGCCCGTGGTCCTTACACGGAAAAACGCCTTGTTCGCCGGTCACGACGACGGCGCCGCCGCCTGGGGACGCATAGCATCCCTCATCCAGACGGCGAAGTTGAACGAGGTCGAGCCACACGCCTGGCTCAAGGCCACACTCGAAGCCATCGCAGCCGGTCATCCCAATGACCGCCTCGATGAACTGCTTCCCTGGAACTTCAAGCCGTCGTCAAGCTGAAAGCCGGCTGCCTCGCCCGCACCGCATACGCACTCCGCGCCGCCAGCGCCGCACTGAGGAACCGGTCTATATCCCCGTCGAGGACGGACCCGGCGTCATTCCTCTCCAGGCCGGTCCGCAGGTCTTTCACCAGTTGCTGCGGCTGAAGCACGTATGACCGGATCTGGCGGCCCCATGCGATCTCGGGTTTTGCGGCGGCCTCCGCTGCCGCCCGCGCCTCCCGTTCCCGAAGTTCGCGCTCATAGAGCCGCGCCTTCAGCATGGACATCGCCGTCGACCGGTTGCGGTGCTGGGAGCGCTCGTCCTGGCACTGCACGACCGTCCCGGTAGGCAGGTGCGTGATCCGCACCGCCGACTCGCGCCTGTTGACGTGCTGGCCGCCCGCCCCGGACGCCCGGTAGCGGTCGATCCTGAGGTCCCTTTCATCGACCTCGATCCCGACCCGTTCCTCGTCGACGGCCGGCCATATCCAGGCCGAGGCAAAGCTCGTCTGACGCCGGGCCCGCCTGTCGAACGGCGATATCCGCGAAAGGCGATGAACGCCGCTCTCGGTCTTCAGCCAGCCATAGGCGTTTACGCCGCTGACAAGTACCGAAGCCGACTTGAGGCCTCCCTCACTGCCGGGGCTCTCTTCCAGCCACTCGATCTCATGGCCCTTGGCCCCAGCCCAGCGCAGATACATGCGCAGCAGCATGCACGCCCAGGCCTGGGCTTCCGTGCCTCCGGCCCCGGCAGTGACTTCCAGGTAGCAGTCATTGCCGTCAGCTTCGCCGGACAACAGCGTTTCGAGCCGTCGCTGACGGGCCTGCCGGCACAGCGCCCGGAGTCCGGCCGCGGCTTCGGCCACGATCGCCGGATCTCCCTCCTCTTCGCCCAGAGCGCATAGCGTGAGCGCGTCCTGGAGCGCCTGTTCCATGCGCCGCCGGTCATCCAGCCTTCCGGCCAGATGCCGTCGCTCGCGCATCACCGCCCGGGCATGCGCCGGGTCGTTCCAGAGTTCGGGATTTTCGGCTTGAGCATCCAGGACCGCCAGCCGGTCCGCAGACGCCGCCCGGCTAAAGAGAGTCCCCGATTACCACGAGGCAGTCGCGAATCTCGGCCGCCAAGGCCAACGCTTCCGCATTCATCTGGGTCCCTCCTGACAGTTCGTGCAGGTGCCGCTCATAGAATAGCGGAGGATCGTGCCACTGACCAACCCTTCCGAAACCTGTGCTCCGGACAGAATTCGCTTGCCATACCGCATCCTCCGCTTTTCGACTGCTTCAATGTGTGGCCGGAGCGCAGAGGCTCCGAATAACCCGGCCTTCTCGTTATCGCATTCCTGTCCCGCGTTCACCTTCAATGTGGCCGGAGCACAGAGGCTCCGGATAGACCGCGCGCTCGAGGACTTAGCCGGGCGACAGGGAAAACCTTCAATGCGGCCGGAGCGCAGAGGCTCCGGATAGGCCGAGGAATGCCGACGCCTTCACCGGTCAGCCCTCACCTTCAATGTGTGGCCGGAACACAGAGGCTCTGGATAGCCGCCGGGATGCTCAACGCGGTCGCCAGGGTCACAGCCTTCAATGTGTGGCCGGAACACAGAGGCTCTGGATAGGGTCCCTTCTAACCCCTTCTTGTGCAAAGGGGAATCCGGCCATTTTCGAGAGGTCCCCGAAACAGGCGCACGAAGAGCCCTCACCGGTCCCGCCAATCCCTCCCACCATGCAAAAAAGCACCGCATAATCCACACCGTGCAGGAATTCGAGAGGTTCCCGGAAAATTCTCGTCGCCGGACCGCTCGAAACGGCGCGGCGGCAGCCACCCCGTCCCCGCCAGACATCGATCACCGGTGTCCATCATACCACCACTGTCCCGTGCCGTGGCCGAAGAACCAACGATGGACGCGGCTGTCTTGCAGACGCAAGCGCATCCGGGTCCAGAACACCCAGTTCCAGACAAAGAGCCCGACCGCCGTTTTCAGCAGCCTGCCATACAGACTCTCGCCGTTGATGTTTGGCGGGACACGCGGCTGCGCAGCTCTCCTCTCCTCAAGATAGGCCCCGTACGCTCGCATATCCTCGAACTCGTAATAGAAGCCGCCCTCCCACCACGGAGCATGCACGATCCGGACGCCCGGCAGCTCCGGAAGGGAAAACTCCCGCACGACACCGCCCACCGTCTTCGCAACCAGATTCCGCAACCCTGTCCGTATCATGCGCTCTCCACAGGTTCCGCTCCCTCCCGGTGGAAACTCCAGGTCTCGATCTCCGGCCCGTCTATCCGCGCCAGGGTCAACGGCCCGCCGGAATAGACGCCCGTCTCGATATGCAGCACGTTCCCTGCCCAGACCGGCTCGCGGACCCTTGTGTGTCCGACCAGAACCGCCCTGACCCCCTCGACCGGGCCCTGCCACTCGCTGCCGTCCTCGCCGATCAGCGGCTCGACCCTGCCGAAATAGGCGCGGCTCCAGATCGCCCTCGTCCGGGCGACATCGCCCGCATGGCTGTCGTCGTCCAGGACGCGCTCCAATTCCCTCCAGGCCCGGTGGACGGGACAGGCATGCACCAGGCCGACCGGACCGTGCGCCGTCTCCACACGGGCAGCGAACGGCAGGTCCGAGAGAGCCGCCATCCAGAACGCCGCCCGGGCCTCCTGGCCGGCCGTTTCCCACCACTGCCCGCCATTCCCGTACCACAAGTCCCGGACACTGTCCCGGACGCCGGGAAGCGGGCATTCCGCGAGGGCCTCCAGCATCATCTGTTCATGATTGCCCCTGAGCACGAGATCGAACCGCCAGTCCATCCCGTCACCCGTCATCCAGTCCAGCGCCTCCTCCGATGACGGCCCGCGGTCGACAAGGTCGCCGACGGACAGCAGACGGTCGGCGGCGCCGACCTCCAACTCGGCGAGCGCCCGTCGGAGGGTCGGGAAATGGCCATGGATGTCGCCGACTACGAAATCCCGGCCCCCGGCATTGGCAGGCAATACCGCGCAGAGCGACGGAACAGGCATGCCGCCGCCTGCCATCGTCAGTTGCCGCCGGCCGCCGAGCGCGCCTCGATCGTTTCGATCCGCTCGATCGTCCTTCCGCAAGTTGGCGCCGAGCCGCGAACAAGCGCTCTTGCGAGCGCCCTGATCCTCCCGAGGGACACCGGCGCGAAGTCGAGATGCTCGACGCATACATTGATGTGCCGCGAGTCGCGCGGCGGCGCATCGTGCTCGTGTCCATGCACGTTCACCCACCCCTCCGGCACGTCGTCGAGCGGGAAATGGGTCCAGACAAGCGGTGGGTCACCGGCGCAGAGCATGAGCGACCCCATTTCATCGAATCCCTCGACGCGCACCTTGCCCGAACCGGTAAGGTCGTGATTCCCGAGCACCAGGATTTTCTTTCCAGGCCCCGTCCCCTGCACGCGCGCCCATGTGTTGTCGGACACGGCGCTGCCCATCGCCAGGTCACCGACAACCACCATCGTCGACGCCCGTCCTCCAATCCGTTCCCACTGCCGCCACAGAGACGCGTTCATCTCATCGACACCGGCGAACGGTCGCGCTGCATATTCGATGATGTTCGCATGTCCCAGGTGCAGGTCCGACCAGACCCAAACCTCCTCGTCGGCGGCATCGAGCGTCATCCCGTCATGCTCGTCGACGGCGCGTTCCATCGCACGGAACTTCCGACGACGCCGACGGTTGACGCAGCCCGCCTGCCGAGCCAGCGAACTGCGATAGAGCAAGCGCGCCTCACTTATGTCCAGAAGCGGTTCCATTCCGAGGCGGTGGTCGGGCGCGCCCATCAGCACCTCCAATTCACCGGCAGCCCGTCCGGCCTCGAACCGAGACGGTACGCCTCCTCGCGAAACAGCACCGTTTCGGCCTTGCGTCGCGCCAGCGCGGCCTCTCCGCCCTCTTCCGGCCTTCCCATGACCCGCAGCAACGCCCGAATGGCGTCCACCGCCTCGGAATGGAACCGCTTCTGGACATAGATTTCGGAGATTCCGGTTTCGACCCCGACCGGATAGATCACGGCCCCGTTGTCCCAGCCGATCTCGAGAACAGGAGGGGCGCTTGCCGATGGCCGCCTGGATGCCGGCCTGTCGTCAAACCTGCTTTCCATTTCCGCATGCCTTCCCTGTGGAGCCCGCGGCCCCTCAAGGGGCCGGCCCGGCCGGTTCTGTCTGCACGATGGCTGCACGCACCGCATCGTCCATCGCCGCATTATCGAATTTCGCATCCCGCAGATCGGCGGAATCCACATTGGTGTATCTCATCACCGCCGACGCGAAGTCCGCGTCCGGTAGCCGGGCCTGCGCCAGACTGGCCCCCGTCAGATCTGCCTTCAAGAAGAGAGCCGCCTGCCCCGTCACGCCCACGAGCCTTGCCTGACGGAGGTCCGCCTCGACAAACAGGGTCCGCATGGCCCTTGCACCGGTCAGGTCCGCATCCTGGAGTTTGGCGCCGCGAAACGAAACCTCGTTCATCAGCGAGTCGGACAGGTCCGCCCCGTTCAGCACGCTCCCGGACAGGTCGGCGATCGCCGACAGGTCCCCGTAGCTGAACCGGACATTGTCCATGCGCGCTCCGGACGCATCGGCCCCGCGCATCAGCACGCCCTGCATGCCGGCGCCCGAGAATCTCGCCTGCGCAGCCCTCACGCCGTGCAGAACGGCATGCTCCAGCTGGGCGCCACTGAAGTCCGCCTCTTCCACATTTGCCCCGGTAAGGTCGGCGCCGCCGAGATCCGCCCTGCTGAAATCGACCCCGCGAAGGACAGCCCCGACCAGGATGACATCCTCCAGGCATTCGCCTGCCAGGCTTGAGCCGGGAGGCAGTTCGACGCCGGCGAACACGCGCCTTCCCTTATCCCGGGCACGCACGAATTCCTCCACCGACATTTTCATGATCGACTGCCTCCTTCCTGTGCCGCCCGCAGACAGGATAACCGGGTCACGAGAAAATACCGTCCGGCCTGTCAAGGTCCTGCGCCCGCCGAAGCGGCCAACCGAGCACCCGGGCCATTTCCGCCTGCCGGCGCACCGCCTCGTCCGTTCCTCGGATGTCGGCGGGCGAACCCGCCCGCAATTCCTCAGGCTCCGTAAGGCGGCGGCGCAGGTGAAACACCGTGCCGTCCGGGCTGGTGTCGCTCCACTCCCTTGAAGGGTCTCCGACGCCCTTGAGGGCCGCGAGCAGGGCCGCCCGGTACTGGCGGCGGGACCTCCGGCGCCGGAAGCTGATCGAGGCATGCCACACGGACCCGCCGAAACCCTCCTCCAGTCACTCATAGCCCGTATTGACGGTCATGCGCAGCACCAGGCCGTTGCAGACCCACCTGTAGCGCGGATGTCCCGCTTCGACGGCCAGTCGACAGGGAAAGGCCATCGCGATCCTCTGCGCTTCCTCGACGACCGATGACACGGACTGCGCTTCTCCGCTACGAGGCATCTCGAGATGCAGCCGACCGTCAGGCTCCCGGCTGCACGATCTCCCAACTGCCGTCCGGCTGGCGGCAGGCGGTCCCGTAAGCCGTCTCCTGCCGGCCGCCGACCGTGATCCCCGTCCGGAACTCACGGCAATACCGCCCCGGCGAGGCTTCCCAGGTCTGGGTCGGCACGACCCAGCCCGAATTACCGCTATCCGGGTTCCGCCAGACCGTGCGGTCTCCCGACCGCGACGTCTCCAGGGCGTTCCGCGTCGACCGGTCGGCGATGATCCGGTCGGCCTCGTCGAGATCCCTGCCCAGGCGCGAGCCGAGCATCGCCCCCATCAGCGTCCCGGCCGCGATGGCCACCTTGCGGCCCCGGCCCTTCCCGACTTCATTGCCGAGCACAGCCCCGCCGACGGCCCCCAGAATGGTCCCCAGGTTCTGTTTCGGACCCTGGTCCGGCCCGCAGCCCGCCAGAAACAGGGCGGCCGCAGCCGCCGTTATCGTGGTGAATGCATGCTTCATTGTCATTCCCTTTCGTCCTGCGACGGATCCTGCATGGCGGCGGCCGCCTCGCGCAGGATCACGCGACTGTCCTCACCCCAGATCCTTCCGAGATCGACCGCCCTTCCGCCGTGGCGTCTCAGAATGTTGCCGGCATATCGCGGGCTCACCCGCAGCCGCCGGGCCCACGCGCTCAGATTGCCTACCCTCGCACGCAGCTCCTCCGTCGTCGGCACGTAGAACACCGTCGCCGGCGGTCCCGGCGGTTTCCGCCGCTCACCCACTCCTTGCCGTCCAGAAGTCGCCCTCGTCCGAGAACCGCACCAGGCCGAACAGTTTCGCGACGCGCGCCGGCGCGTAATTGTTCCAGTGCCGGTTCCAGAAGCCGCGGCAGCAGGTGCCCCGGCCGTTCCTGTCCTCCCCGTGGTGGTGACAGATCCTGTAGCCGACGATCCCGCCGTACCGGTCGGTCACCTCCGACTCCAGCTTCTCCAGATCGAGCAGGCTGCTCTTCCGGTAGATGCAGGACGAGCAGATCGTCTCGCGGACAACGAAGACATTGTCGAGGCAACCCGGTTTGTCCAACGCTGCCGTCATCCGGCAGACTCCTCAATTGTAGCACCACAATTACATCACATATACACTTGTTTGCACCACATTGCAACCACTTTTTATTGACGTCGGACATCATTGTCTTGCCCGCTTCCTTGCCTGATCGCATATACTCGCAACGCAATGACTGCTGGAACACCAACGCCGCAACCCGGGTCATCGCGAACCAGCTCTGTTTCATCCTCGGCGTCGAACGGATCCTAGACGGCGACGACTACCACAGGATCATCACGGCCTGCGAGACCGCCGTCGCGTCCCGGCAAGCCGCTCTCGACGACCACGATTCCCTTCCGGAGCCTCACCCGGCCTGAGTGCCGCCCGCGTTATCGCGGTTCCCGCCGGCGAATGTCCCGGTCATCCAGAGGGGGAAGATCTGCATCGCTATGCAGGAAATGGCTTTTCTCGCCGGCCGCAAGCCGACGTCCCCTGGCCCGCCTTGTCGGCCAGCCATGCGGATCGGCATCCCGGCCAGACAGCCACCTGACATCCTGATGGCATATATCACCCATACAAACCGGCCTTCAAACCGCGCCTTTCCCGGAAACGCCGCGAAGTCGCACAGGATCTCGACCAGCGCTCCGCCCAGGCCGACCGCCGGGTCGGGAGAGATGACCAGTGTCGGCGCTTCCCGCAGACAGAACAGCTTCTCGAGAAACAGGGCATCCTCGGCGCACAGCTGGTCGTCGACAACCGCCAGCGGCGTGTCCTTTGCAACCCAGTCCAGACAGCCGTCCACCTTCCTTCCTCCGGCGGGGAACAGGCTCGGCCATTCAATACCGGGAGGATACCGCACCTGCCGGGCGAAATCCGCTGCCATCGGACCCCAGGACGAAATCCACCCTACCCGGTGGAAAGCGCTCTCAAGCGCCGACAGCCATTGCGGCAACAGAGGATGCGACGGACAGTGCAGGGAGATATGTCCGGTGCTTGCAAAGCCAGGCGGCGGACACCTGATATCGAACCGCCCGTTCTGCCCTGTCGGAGCGCAAACCCCGTCTATATCGAGCAGCAGCACAGGCCCGCCATCTAGCGGCGCGGCCGGCCGGGGCGAAACCGCCCGCTCTCCCGCCATCTTGTCCGACACCGATCTCTTCCCTCTTGACGCCGCGCAGACATTGTGTCAAAATGTGTAGCACAAAATGACACGAAAACCAACAAGACGGCTCCTCGGGTCCCGCGAACCGCTGACGGAACGGCTCAACCTCTCGCTGACGCCGTCCGACTTCCGCGAAATGCAGGCCCTGGCCCGCCGCGCCGGCGTCACGGTCGCCGAGCTTGCCAGGGCCTGCATCGAACAGGGTCTCCCGCATATCCGCAGGAGCATCGAGGAGGACAGGGGTGCCGACGATGGCTGACGCACGCACGCCGGACCAGGACCTCGAGATCGATCGCGAGCTTTCGCCCGGCGCCTGTGTCTGGCCGATCGGAGACCCTCAGGACCCCGGATTCCGCTTTTGCCGCGCTCCCAAAGCGCCCGGGCAGCCCTATTGCGCGGAGCACAATGCCATGGCCTGGCGGTCCGCCGAGGAAACGCCGGACCCCGGCGACGCCGAGGAGGCCGCATGACAGCCGGCGGCCCCCCTGCACTCGTCCGGGTGCTGCCACCGGACGACTTTACCGCCGACGGCGGCCTCTGGCACAGCCACGAGAGGCGGCCCGGCGATCAGCGCGGCAGCGGCGTCCCCTATGTCCCCTATTCGGTTCATGCCCAGGCCCAGACGGCATTGCAGGCCTGCCTGGACGCCTCCACGGTCCAGGAATGGAAGGCGGCCACGGCACTTGTCGTGGCCGCCCGCAGAAAGGCCGAGGAACTGGGGATCGACCCGACGGGGCTAAACCGCCCCGATCCGGGAACCGGGGCACGACAATGAGCATCCCGGCCTCGATCGCCGCATGGCTGCTTTCGGACACCGATTGCCCGGACTGCCCGCCTCCGGACCTGATCCTTCTGGTCCAGTCGATTCCGGTCATCCCCTTCGCGGGACACATTCCCTTCCTTGCGCTCGCGGGCCTCCTCGTCTTCGTTGCGGTATGGAGGGCCTACAGGACGCCCGATGGAGACCGCCCGCCGCCCCTGCTTTCCAAATTCGTCATTGCCGGGGCCATCGGTTCCGGTCCCTTTATCTACAATTCCTTCGTTGACGCGGTCATCGCGGCCGCAATCCGGCAGGTATCCGGATAGCGAGGCGCCCAATGACCTCAAGGACACGGAAAAACCTCGACAACGCCCCCCTCGCCCGCGAACGGGCCCGAGCAATCCGCGACGGGGACTGGCAGATCATGGAACGCATGCGCGACCTCGGCACGCTCTGGTTCAGCCCCTGGAACAGGGACCGGCTGCCCGAGGGCCTCGACGAGCTGCGCGTCGACCTGCTCACCGGCATGGAGATCATGAACCGCTGGCAGCAGCATGAGGACTGGTTCGACATCGGCGAGTGGGACCGCGCGCGCGCCGCCCGCCCGGTACGGCTTACCGAAGCGGGCCTCAAGGCGCTCCGTGAACGTCATCTCTACGACATGGAGCCCGTCCTCGGCGGCCTTGTCGAACCTGGCTGGACGGCCACGCCGGCCCCCGGCGACGGCCACGGGCGCGCCGGGCTCCTGACATGAACGGCCGCGAACTCCGGGATCTCGAGACACTCCCGGCATGAAGGTCCTCCGGAGAAGCCGACGGAAGACCAGCACAACCAACAACCGGACGCTCCCGACATTGCCGGCGCGCGTCCTTCTCGACCGGCTTTTCCTCAACCACCCGACACAAGGAGATTTCGAATGAGTGCGGGAACGACCCTTTCACCCGAAGCCTGGGACAAGGTGGCGAAAGCCCTCAACCTCGTCGCCAAAGGCCTCCACAACGGCCACCTGCCCGACAGAACGCTGATCTGCACGGGCGGGTCGGCACCCGAAGCCGACATGCAGCCATTAAGCCATTTTGTCCAGGAAGCCATTGCCGCGATGCAGTCGGCCGCCGGCGCGACGGATTCGGCCAGGGCCGGAGAGACGCCATAATGGGGCGGAAGAAGGGGGCCCACCGGCGTCGGCTGATGGCAACGCCGGGAAACGGCGGCAACAGGGAAGGCCGGACGATCCCCGTCTATGTCACCCAAAGCGAGTGGGACCGCCTCTCGACAGCCGCCTCGGACCAGGGCGTGACCGCCAGCCATTTCGTCAAGCGTGCCGCCCTGGGTCTTGCGCAGACCCACGAAATGCAGGCGGTCACCGATTTCGACCCCGACGGCCCGCAACCGGACTTTCCATGACCGGGCTGGCGGCGACGGCAACCCGGCGGGAGGACGGGTGCCTTCCCGCCGGGCGCCGCACCGAATTCGATACCGAGCGTGAGGAAGAACAGCCATGACCGCCAATCGCGGGATTCCTTTCGACATGATCCGGAGCATGGTCGACGGCGGCACCTGCCCGACCGACCCGCTATGGCTGCATCAGGCCACGGAAACCGTCGCCGAAGAACGCGCCCGCCAACTCCAGCTCGCTCAACAGACCAAGCGCCCGCGGATTCGCGAAGAGGCCAGCGCGGCCGCCCGGGACGCCCACCGTATCCATACGGCGCTGCGGGCCATGACATCGTGATGCCATGCATATCCAGCATATCGTGAAACGAAAAAGAGGAGTTCTTCATGACCATGTCGTCAGGAGAGATTGAAACGGATGACCGTCCGGCCGCGGGTTCCGGGCCGGAGTTTACCTTCGGCATCGAGGAAGAATTCTTCCTCGTCGACCCGGAAACCCGCGATGTGATCGCCGACCCCGACCCGGCGATCATGCAGCAATGCATCCGTGAGCGCGGCCCGCACAAGGTGGTTCCCGAACTTCTGCGGTCCCAGATCGAGACGGGGACACGCGTGTGCCGGTCCATCGCCGAGTTGCGCCAGGCGCTGACCGAAACCCGTAGCCTTGTGGTCCGGGCGGCCGAAGCCCACGGCGCCCGGGCCATGGCTGCCTCGACCCATCCCTTCGCGTCCTGGAAGGACCAGGTGGTCACCCCCGAACCGCGTTACCGCGAGTTCGAGGTCGAGATGCAGGACGTCGCCCGGCGCTCTTTCGCCAGTGGCATGCATATCCATGCCGGTTTCGGCGACCCCGACTCGCGCCTTCGGGTGATGACGGCCTTCCGCCGTCACCTCCCGCTGTTCATCGCGCTCTCTGCCTCCTCTCCCTTCTACACCGGCGGCTTTGCCGGCTGCCGCTCCTACCGGCCGCTCCTGTTCGGCGCCTGGCCGCGCACGAGTGTTCCGCCGGTCTTTTCGGCCCAGGCCGATTTCGACGCCCTGGTGGACATGTACCGCAGCGTCGAGGCCATTCGCGACAGCAGCCAGATCTGGTTCACGATCAGGCCTTCGCACGCCTATCCCACCATCGAGATCCGGGCGTGCGACATCTGCACCGATCTGGACGACGCCGTGGCGCTCGCGGCGCTTTATGCCTCGACGCTGCGCCATCTGCTGCACCGGGACAGTGCCGGGACGCTTCCCCCGGAGCCGCCGACGGAACTCATTGCCGAAAACTGCTGGCTGGCCCAGCGCTATGGCACGCTGGCCTTTCTCTGCGATTCCGGGCGCGGCGGGCGCATCGACATAGCCGACAGTATCGAGGCCTTGCTCGTGGAAGTCGCCGACGACGCCCGTGCACTCGGCTGCGATGGCGAACTGTGCGGGATCGAGAGGATCCTCCGCGAAGGCTCGGGGGCTGACCGCCAGGTGGAACTCTACGATCTCCTCCGCCTGGACGGCGCCGGCGAGCTAGAGGCGCTGCGGGCCGTCGTCGACCGGATTGTCGAGGAAACCCGCCCCGGACCACCGCGCTTTTCCACCCGCTCATCCACGCCGCTCAATTGGCCGGACGGGCGCGCCGCGGCGTAGGCCGCAATCCGGGAATCGCACGACTCATCCCATCCAGAATGCCGACTGCATACAGGACCGCCCGAAGAATCGAACCGAGGTCCGCCGCCCGGTCGCGTCCGGACCAGCCGGCGATGACGATGACGGAGACCGGAACCTCTATGTCCGCAATACCCGCCGCGTCGTGAAGGCGGAACCGCATCGCTCTTTCCTCCTCAGGCTGTCCGCCGCCAGGCGGTGCCTCCCGGCCCGTCCTCGAGCGCTATGCCGCGCGCGGCCAGATCGTCCCGGATCGCGTCCGCCCGCGCGAAGTCGCGCGAGCGCCGCGCCGCCTTCTCCCCGGCGTCCTCGGACCGGTTGAGCGCTGTCGCGGTCTCGTGCATGGCGGCGATGGCGGCCGGCGTGTTGAGGTCGTCGAGCAGCGCCTCCAGCACGACCGGCGCGGGCTCGCCCGGCTCGTGGACGCCCGCATCCCTCAAGGCCCGGTAGAGCCGGTCGAGCCGGTCGAGCCCGCGCCGGTCGCTTGTCGTCGGCAGGCGGATATAGGGCAAGCGGGCGCCCGCGTATATGTCCCTACAGAGGCGTTCGGAATTTCTGAGAGGCGCTCGGAATTTTGTGGCACAGTCGGCACAGGCGCTATAACGCGCTCGATCTATCGCATTGAGTCTGCTCGATTCAATTGCCGGAAAAACAGGTTCTGGCGCCTCGTTTCCCACGCCGTCCTGTTCGTCTCACGCGCCGCCGCAGCTACCAACCGCGGGTGAACCGGTCATCCGCTTCTTCCGCATGGCCGCGGCCCTCCGGACCGTATTCTTCGATGAGTCCGGCAATCATCTCGCCATCGCTGCCCTCGAAGGACGGCATGCCGCCGCCGACAGCCGGCTTTACCCATTGCCCGTCCTGCCCGCTTTCGCGCGCCAGAACGGGCTGGCCGTCCGGCCGGACCTGCAGACGCCCATAGTGCTCCTCAGGCAAGTCCTTGAGGATCCCGGACGCATCGCGGAGGCTGTCGAGAAGAGAAAGTCCCATACTCTCGGGAGAACGGTCGATAGTCGCCAAATACTCCTCCGCATCCCGGGTCTTGGCCATATGCCAGTTGAACTGCATCCTCTCGATCATCGACAATGGATTGAAGTCAGGATCCTTCCCGGGCGCGGCGCACAGAATACGCCACAAGGGGAGGACGTGCCGATCCAGCATCCAGAGGTCGACAAAGTCCCTCACCGCCGATCGTGTAGCCCCGGCAAGGGCCTTGTTCGCCGCCAGGTCGGCAAAATGCAGCCGGTATCCGAACCGGTCGTCGGGCACGGGCTGGTAGAATTCCCGGCTCAACGCCTGCGTCCATTGCAGGACAGTGGCGCCTTCTCCGGGCTTGACGACATGGCACTCGATGAAGCTGTCATATCGGCGCTGGACGAAAATTTCATAGTCCGCCTCCTCAAGCGTGGCGATATCGCGGGCGGCGATGTCTGTCACGTCGGAGCCGCTGAAGATGTCCTGGTCCCTGCTCAACCGGAATCCATGCCGATGGATCACCGCTCCTCCTGCAAAGGGGCTGTCGATGTCCCGGTTGGCGCTGAGGAGATTGGTTATGCCCTTCTGGAACTCATCGAGAGGCACCGCGCCCCTCCTCCCGTCGGTCCACTTCCCGGAGAATGGCTCCGGCGAGGAAGGCGGCGTCCATGTCTCCATAGCAGCGCAGGGCATTGGCGACGCTGCGCATCGCGCCCAGCGTCGCATCGGGCCGGACGTTCCAGAGGGCGCGCAGGGAATAGCGGTCCCAAGCCTCCTTGCGCAGCGCCATCAGCTTCTCGCCGATATCGTCATAGGCCGGCGAGATTTTCCACTGGACGGCGCAGTCTTCCGCCGCGCAGGCGAACCGTTCCTCGACGATGCTTCCGACAGGCTCCATTGCCGTCCCTTGTTCCCGTGAACAGACGAATTATAGGAAGAAGCGACCGCAATTACAAAGGCGGCGCGCCGTCCCCAGGCGACAAGTCCTTGAGAAAGCGGGGAGTCCCAAAATTACCGGGCCCTGCTTCAAGAGGCGAATTGTGCCACAAAATTCCGAGCGCCTCTGAATTTCTGTGGGAATCCCGATCCCGGGCATGTGACGTCCTGCAGATCTCCTGAAACATCGTAGGTCCGTATGTCCGGCTCACCGCGCCGTCATGGCCTGCGAGCACGCCTCAGTCGAACGGAGACGGCTCCGGCAGAGCGTCGGCTTTCGCCGCCGCCACTGCTTCGGCGACCAGCGCATCAAGGGCTTCCCAGTCGCCGCCTCTCGCCGCCGGCAGCGCCGCCACCACAAATTCCGGCGTACACAGCGGCAGCAGCGCCGAGGCAGCCCGCTTCGTCTCCGGCCCGGCCTCGGCCTGGAGGTCGAGTATTTCCACCGTCAGCGCTTCGGCGGACTCCGGTCCAGACCAGCGCAGACGCCACATCTCCGGGATCCCAAGGCTACGGTAGAAGGCCGGCTTGTTCGCCGAAGCGCTGGTAAAATCCACCTCGACCACAAGATCCGGCAGTTCCTTCTCCCCGAAATCATCCTCCACCGCCTTCTGTCCGGCAGCGATGGCGGTGCGCGCCCGCAGCACTTTTTCGCCGAAAATGTAGCAGGCGTCGGGTTCCGCCTGCGATCGGTCTCCGGGCACAAGCCCGCCACCCTTTGGCGACTTGCGCGGGCCGAGTGTCCAGGAGCCGCCGCCCATAACGGGGAGACCACCGACGCGCGCGATCGTCTTGACCAGGTCACCGACGCCATCGCCGTAGTTCTCATGCGGCCATGACGGTGCCATCAGCGCGATCAGTCCTGCTTTCACATCGGCAAACAGGCGTCCCGCATCGCCCCGCCACTCGTCCATTCGGTCCAGCAGGGCGGCGATGTCCGCCGATGTGCCGCGCAGCACCAGGGTGCGGGACCCCAGCGAACTCGTCTCGGTCACGGCCGATACCGACGGGCCCGCGCAAGCGGGAACCGGCGGAATGCCGGACGCGAACGACATGTCGATCATGCTCATGAGCGGCGCTCTTTCCTCACGCAGGCGCCATTGTAGCACGGCGCGACCTCGCCGTCCCCGCGGCACGCCACCTTGAAGTTCGGCGAACGGAAGGACGTTAGTCTGTCGCTTCAACGATTTGCAGGGAACGCCGGTGCGATTCTCACAGAAATTCCAAACCTCTCTGCCGAAGACTATGGACGGTTCATCCGCAACGTCGCAACCTATATGGCCGAGGCGGCGGACAGCCTCTCCAAGATAGGCAGGAGGGACTGGCAGGTTGACGCCTCGGCCTGCAACCATTTCGCGGTCCGGAGCGCGGATGCCGCCGAGTTTCGGCGGGAGAGAATTTAACTCCGGCGCAAAGTGTTCGAACAGCGCTACATCGTCGAAGCGTTCAGGCCGGGCGCACAAGAGGGGGGCGCCAAACTGGCGGGGGAATTCCCCATATACGGTTTTCCCCCCGAAATCTTCACCGGACTTCTCTCAAACACAAAATGGTTATCCAGAATCTCTCGGGAACTCAAAAACGGCCCGGCCCGCCGTAAGCGGACCGGGCTCAAGAACCCGCTAACCGGCGGATCCCGCCGGCATCTCGACGATGACACGCCCGCGGCCCCGGCGAACGACATAACCGCCGCGCCGAATTGCCAACTTGCCCTGTTCCACCAGTCGCCAGAGCGTATCGGCGATGATATCGGCGTTGCCGTCGACGGCCTCGGACTCATTGCCATGTTGTGCCAGCCACTTGGAAAACGCCTCATCGGCGATGGCATCGCCGACGGATTTCCGAAGCGCGTTCAGCTTTCGCAGTTGCCCCTTGGTAAGGTTCGTTTCATCGATCATGAGGCTGTCTGTCCTTCCCTGTTCAGCCGGAGCCGGGGCCATACCACAGGTTCTGCGCAACCGCCATTTATCTCTTCCTTATGGTGGTCCAGGTGCGAAATTATCGTGATCCTGTTCATCGAGGCCGGGAGGCACGGAACCCAAACAGGCTTCAGTTGACACCGGCCTCCATCAAGGCATCCGGCACAGGAGGCCAATCTCAATAACCTGCTGTTCGGGTCGAGGCATCTTTTGCGGACAAGCGCCGGCAATCATCTGCCGGCTCCCAACGGGGACGGTTCGGGCAGGCGGTCACGTTCGCGTTGTTGACGGTTCAGCCTCTCGATCATCTCGGGGAAACCATCCGGGACTTCTGCGTCTTCCAGGATGTTCTTCTCGAACCAGCAGAGGGGAAAGGCGTCTATGCCAGTCAAGCGGGCCCGGGTCATGTCCGTTTCACAGAACACAACGCCATCCATAGTCGCCCCTTCAAAATTAGCTTCGCTCAGATCCGACTTTTCGAACATCGCCTGAATGAGTTTCGCGCCGGTCATGTCAACCGCGCGCATATGGGCCTCCTTGAAGCTGCACGAGGAGATCTTCGTGCGGCTGAACGATGTACCGGGCAGGAAACTGTTGTCGAACCCGGCGCTCGAGATCGTCGCCTCCGCCATACGGGCTCCGGCAAGATTGGTCGATTCCATGCGGGTTGCAAACATCTCTACACCCGCAAAATCGGCCCATCTGAGCCTGCTTCCGGCAAAATCCGTATGACGAAGACTGGCGCCTGCAAAACCGGCATGATCTCCCTTGCAGAAGTTGAAGGATGCATGGTCAAGAACGGCGCCGGTGAAATCGGCTCTATCCAGATCTGTCCTTGAGACGAGCGCTTCCGTAAGGTCGGCATTCCTGAAAGAGGCGCTTGTCAGGCCGCTGCCCCATAGATAGGCTTCCCTGCAATTGGCCTCGCTCAGATCGGCCTTGGTGAACAGGGGCTGGCGAAACCGGGCCCCCTCCAGATTTGCCCGCTGCATACCGCAGCGGATGAAATGCCCGCGAGCGATCCTCCTGACTTCGACGGTTGATTCGCATAAGTAGTTGATATTGCCTGGTTCTCATTTCGGCTAGGCACTACATCCGGCATTTCTTCGAGCCGTGCTTCGTCGACGGTCAGGCGAGTTGATACGGGGTGATCGTCAGGGGCAGCCCCATGGTTGCGTAAATCTGCTCCGCCGCCGGTGTCGGCTTCGAGGGGATGACGTAGCGGTTGCCCGATTGCCGACAGCGCAGCAGGGAGCACTGGCGGTGGACGAGGGCGGAGCGGATGACCTCCGGGGACATCCGCCGCTTCTGGATGGCGACGCGGTACGCAAGGTGTCGAACGCAGGCGAAGGCCAGGAAGGCGATGGCGATGTGAGCGCGGATCCGGTCCGGGTTCCAGTGCCAGATGGGACGTATCTTCAGGTCGTGTTTGGTGATCCGGAAGCTCTCCTCGACCTGCCAGAGCCCCTGGTAGTGAGCCATCACTTCGGTGACGCGCGCGTCGCGCAGATTGGTGATGACGCCGGTGAGCCCGTCCCATCGTGCGGCCTCGGCGATCTTCTCCGGGTTCACCGTGAGCCGTGCGTCGCCCTCGACGGCGATGAAGCGCTTCGCCCCGTGATTGGAGAGCAGTTCCCTGGGATTGTCGCTGCGGGCCAGCCTGTCGAGCAGGCGTTCCACCTGATGGCGGCGCTCGTGCGCGTCCTTGCGTGCGCGCTGGGGGCAGAAGACGACGATCAGGCGACGGCCCTTGTACTCCCACTCGCCGACCCGGCGGTCCTGTGAGCCCTCCAGCGGGGCATAGGTCCCGGGGTCGAGAACCTGCCCCAGCAGCGCGAGCGGCAGCTTGCGCAGCCGCGCGCCGACGACATACTCGCCGCCGATGGCGTCCATGGCGTCGAGGTTGTCGGCGCTCAGCATGCCCCGGTCGGCCACGCATACCGTGCGCTCCACCTGGTGGCGGCGCTGCATGTCCTGCAGGACCGGGACCATGCTGTGTCCCTCGTAGGTGGCGCCGGGGAAGACCTCGTAGCTGATCGGCAGCCCTTCGCGCGTCACCATCAGCGCCAGCAGAACCTGCGAGTCCTTGTGTTTGCCGTCCTTGCTGAAGCCGTGCTGGCGAAGCTCGTCCTCGGCGGCCGTCTCGAAGTAGAGCGTGGTGCAATCGAAGAAGAGGATCGCGACCGGCTCCGGCAGCAGCGACCGGCTCGCCTCGCCGACGCGCGTGCGCAGTCGCTCGATCACCGTCGCGTCGAGCTGATCCATCATCCGGTAGACCTTCTCGAGCGGAAGACTCACGCCGAAGTCCTCCTCGAGCCGGCGCACGCTGCCCCGCTTGCTGTCGGGGTTGGCTACCCGCGCCATCACCACATGGAACAGCGCGTCATGGGAGGCCCGGTAGCGCGAGCGCGGCAGCAGCGCGTCGAGGCCCAGCAGCCGGTAGATCTCGCCATAGACCTCGTGGATGCCTGTGATCAGGCGCTGCTCCTCTTCAAGCTGCTTGAGGTCGACCGGGAGTTCCTCCTTGCCGTCCCCCCGGCGGCCGACACGGATCGCCTGCTCAGCGATCTTCTCGGGCGCAAACAATGCCGGCTGACGCTCGTCCTCCAGCTTCGCCTTGACGTACTCGCCGAGCTGCCTCAGGCGCTCGAGCTCGTCCTCGTCCATGGCCACGCCGACATGGCGGACGATGCGCTGTCGGACCTTGCCGCCGTCGCGCACGGCCTCGACGATCTGGACCGAGCGTCGCGGGCTGTTGGGGGAGGTCTTGATGCGCACGAACATGGGGGGAGTGTAGCGCGTGGCGGAGGCATTGACAGTCTCAAAGATTTACTAGGCACTACAACGCAGCTTGACCGCACCGCAACTGCCAACTCATTGGCTTTACTGAAAACTCCAGACGCGAGATCGGTCAGAAGTCAGCCCAACCGTCGAAGTCAGGAGATCTGTCCTTGAGACGAGCGCTTCCGTAAGGTCGGCATTCCTGAAAGAGGCGCTTGTCAGGCCGCTGCCCCATAGATAGGCTTCCCTGCAATTGGCCTCGCTCAGATCGGCCTTGGTGAACAGGGGCTGGCGAAACCGGGCCCCCTCCAGATTTGCCCGCTGCATACCGCAGCGGATGAAATGCCCGCGAGCGATCCTGCTATGGCTGAAATCCGCATCGTCCAGCCGGCAATCGGAAAAATCGCACGTCGCCTCGATGTGGACGCCGCTGAAATCCGCACCGCTGAAGTCCGCGCCGGGAACCTCGATATTCCGGATACGTTGGCCGCGTGCGGAAATCCCCCGGAAGTCCCGTTCGCCGGCGTTGTAGCGCTCCTGCAGCCCGGTCAGGGTAATGGATGGGCCCGCTTCCGACATGAGGGTTTCTCCTTCTGCGGCTCCGGACAAGTCTCCGAACCGGGAAAATACCGGGCATCCCGCGCCCCTATGGCGAAGGCGAAAGGCCTCCCTCCTCAGGGAGGCGACGGAGATGACGGCCTCCGATCTCCGCTCGGTCCCAGCGCGCGGCCGGGTCTTCGGCCAGAACCGCCCGAGACCCGCACATCACCCTCGCCTTGTCGTCCATGAAGACGATCCTGCCGAGCGCGCCGTCTCCCTCCTTCCACTCTCCTCCGTAGAGCGAGTCCAGGACTTCCGCGCCGACAAACGCCACGGCCGCGTCGAGACGCATGTCCGGCCGGGGAGCCGCCAGCCCCTCTCCGGTGTCCTCCAGAAGGCCCCGAACGGGAAGCGCGAATATCCACTCTGCCTTCGGCAGATCTATCCGAACCGATCCCTCGCCTGCCTCCCCTCCGAACGCGGCCACGAGGCCACCGATCCGGTTCTCCTCCAAGGCACCGCAGACGACCGCCACATTGTGGCGCACCGCGTCTGCCTGCGGGCTTCCATCGCCCTCGCCGCGTCCCGGATCCACCGGCATCGAATAGAACTCTGACAGCCCGTCCCGCAAGCCTTCGTCGATCTCCTCCTCGACCGCCTCCTCTATGAGGCTGTCGCAATTCCCGAGCGCAAAGAGCGCCGCATCGTAAAGCAGCGCTTTCTCGTCCTCTGTGCAGGGCACATCGGTCCAGGCGCCGTCCTGCAGGCATTGCAGGGTGGCATCGGCAATCTCGCCATCCTTCCCGACCGGGCCGGTCATGCGAACATCGACACTGCCTAAACGAGCGCCGGCCAGCCCCCACTCCCAATGCCAGGACCCGTCACTGACCCGAAACGCGACCGCATGCGCGACTCCCTCCGCCATTTCCGCGCGAAGCGCATCGGCCCGCTCTTCGTCGCCGGCGTCGAAGACCCTGTTCCACGCCGCCACATCGGCGCAGAGGGCGTCCTTGATGACCACGGCCTGCTCCATCAGGATTTCCCTGTAGGGACGTTGACCTCTCACGGCCGCTCCCCTCCTCGTAAATCCGGAAGACGGAACCGACTATGGTTCCGCGCTGTCCCCTTGTTCCGCCTCCAGCCTCCTGTGCGCATCGGTGCGGACCTCCTCGACGATCTCCGCCAGCGTATCGAAGTCATTCACGAGATTGCTCGCAGGTTCGTCCGGCGCAATCCGGGCATAGGCCTGCAAAGCGTGCCGCGCGAACCGGAACGCCAGAGCCGACTGTCCCCGGATTTCAGCCTCGAGGTCATCGAGCGCCTCGGCAAACCGCTCCCGGGACCACTCGGCAATCCTGTTGGCGTCATCGGCATTGAAGAGGATGGACCCGGCCCGATCCCTTTCTGCCCTTGAAATCAGGGGCTGCTCTCTGGACACGCGCTCCGGCGTGTGACCGTCATCCAGCTCGTGCCAACCCCGGAGGGCCTCCGACAGGGCGGAACTGCTCGCCCGCAGACGCTCGTTCTCGCCCGCCAGGTCCCGGGCCCTGAAGGCCGCGCTCAGATGGTCTTCCATCCACCTGTCCAGACCGTAAATGACCTCGTCCAGGAGACCGAGCGAGCGAATCATGTCGTTGCGCTCCATTCCGTCCAAGGCGCGGGGGAACTCTTCCAGGTCCCGGAACATCCTCTTCAATTTGAATGTCAACGCCGCGAAGCGGTCGCGCTCCCCGGCTCCGAGCAACGGAATGGACAGGACCTCCTGCGGTTCGTTGTCACCCATCCTGCTGTCCTCCTCGTTTCGTGTAATCGGTCCACCCAGACCCTGTCAGGACGCAAGCGCTGGCGCCGGTTCATCCTGAACGGCGCCCGGCGGCGCTGCCCCTCCGGTGAAATGCGCCCCGGTCACCCGGGCTCCGGAGAAATCGGCGGCCTCGTCCCAATGGGCGTTCCTGAAATTCGTTTCCGACAGGTCCGCACCCAGGAAAGACGCACCGGCGCAGGTCGCTTCCTCCAGATCGGCTCCCTGCAATTTGGCCTCGCACATGTCTGCGCCGGACATATGGGCCCTGGAAAGACGGGCGCCCGACATTTCCGCGTTTCGCAGGCTCGCCGACCCGAGATCGGCCTCTCCCATCCTCACATCGTCGAGCACCGCTTCCTCAAGGCATGCCATGTGCATGGATGCCCCGGTGAAGAATGCCTCCGGACCATACACGCCGCGCATGTCGGCGGCGTCCAGCACCGCATGGTCGAAGCGGCCATCCGCGATGTCCGCCTTGCGCATGTCCGCATCCATGAAACAGGATCGGCGTGCTTCGACCCGGCGCATGACCGCCTCGACTGCGTTCGCGCGCAGGAAGCGGGTTCCGTAGAGATTGGAGCCGGTCAGGTCGGCCCGGCTGAAATCCGCTTCCGTCATGTCGGCCCGCACCATGCTGACCTCACGCAACACAACCCCGGCGAACCGCGCCCCGACGCCCCGGGCGGCGTCGAGGCACGCCCCGCTCAAGGCCGCCCCGGTGAAATCCGCGCCGTTGATGTCCGCCCCGCGCAGATTGGCCTTCTCCAGATCCAGAATGCAGCTCCTGAACTGTGCTCGGTCGAGACGGCAGCCCGAGAAGTCGAGGCCGCCGAGATCGAGAATCGAGAAGTCGCAGCCGGCGAAGTTCTTCTCGCCTCTCTGAAGACGCTTCCGGACATCCTCCTCGGTCATCTTCAGCCCGTGCAGCATGGCCGACGCCTCTCGTTTACCCTCTCACGCCATTGTGCTTCAGAGGGGTGAAAACACGAAGGTCCGCCTATGGCGTCCGAACACCCCGGCGGGACCGGGCTAGAGCGAAGGCAGCGTCGGCCCTTCGGGGCGCGCCTCCGGGACCATCCCGGGTTCCGCACCGTATCCCCCCTTCCCTGCGGTCGGCGGACTGTAGGAGACGTCGGCGAAATCCGCCTCCGCCATCTGGTCCTCGCTGAACACGCTCTCGCGGATCCGGGAGCCCCGCAACGTCGCCCCGGGCATCTCCGTGCGCGACGGCGTATCGAGACGACGGCAGACATCCAACGGAAGGCCACGCTCCATGTCCGGGTCCACAAACCGGTTGCCGCTCATATTCGCTCGCTCGAACCCTGCCCTTTCCAGGTCGCATGCCAGAATGGCCGTGCGCCTGATGTCGCATTCGTCGAACACCGCGTCCGAGGCCCTGCATCCGAGCATGTCCGCCTCGGCGATATAGCAGCCGTCCGCCCGGGCCTCGGTCAGGTCCACCGACACCAGTTCGGCCCGGTAAAGGGCCGAGCCTGTCAGTTTCGCACCCCGCATGTCGGCGCCATGGAACCGCGCCCGGGTCATATCGCAGCTGGACATGTCCAGCCCCGAGAGGTCCAGGCCCGAGAAGTCATAGCCGCCGAAGTCCACCAGGCCGGACGTCGTGCGCGGCTGGCCTGCCGCAAGGCGGGCCACGATCCGCTCGCGTCGCAGGAAATCCACATCCTCCTGCCTGAATTGGGGCCGACGGCCCTCCATGCGCGCGGGATTCACACGCACATTTCCGACTTCGTCGATCTGCACATGCCGGCGCGCTTCGGCAAGCGCCTCATCCGGCCCGCCGAGCATTGCTCCCGGCTCCGCGCCGCGCACCCCGGAGAAATCCGTATGGTCCACCTTCGCCCCGCGGGCTCTTGCTCCATAGATATAGGCACCCCGGAAGTCGGTCCCGGAAATATCAGCCCTCCAGAACCGTGCCATGCCGAGCGCGGCATCGGCAAAGCGAGCCCCGCGCATGTCGCACATGTCGAACCTCGCGCGGTTGAGCGTCGCCTCGGAGAAATCCGCACCCCGGCAATCGCAGCCGGTGAAGTTCGCGCCCGATAGATGGAGTCCGCGCAGGTCCTGCCCACGCAGGTCCCAGCCGCGGAAATCGCGGCGCCCGCCAGCGTAAAGCTCCTCGATCCGCCGGACTACCCTGTCCATCACCAGATCTCCTCCAGCTCAGCCGGGCCCCGCCGCCGCAGCCCTTCCCGTAACAAGCCCTTCAGGCGGGCCACCATCGCCGAACCGGACGCCTTCCGCCCGCGTTCCCTCGAAGCGGCCGTCTGCGAAAACCACTTCTGCCAGTCCGGCGCCGGACAGGTCGGCCTCCCTCCAGTCGGCGTCCCTGGCAAACACCGGAGCCTCCGCCTCCAGATCCCGCAGGTCGGCCTTGCGGAACACCGTCCCGTCGAACCGGGACCAGGCGGCGACGACGCCGCGCATGTCCGCGCCCGACAGGTCGGCCCGTGTAAAGTCGGACTGTTCTATCCGGGCCTTCTCCATCCGCGCATTCGAGAAGGTCGCCGAATCCGCCGAAACGGCAGAGATCAGGGTGTCCTTCAGGATCGCCTCCCGAAGCGAGGCCCTGTCGAAATTGGAGTACAACAGCCGGGCGTCGCTCAGCGTCGCGCCGTCCAGCCTGGCGCCTGTGAAAACGATCCAGTTGCCTATGATCCCGGAAAGGTCAGCCTTGCTGAAATTGCCGGACCGGCAGTCGCAGCCGGTCATGTTCGCCCCCGTGAAATCGGCCCCGGTGAAGATGGCCCGCTTGCATACGGCACGCGACAGGTTCGCTCCCCTGAAGCAGGCCCCGCCAGCGTAGCCGGGGCCCGTGCTGGTCAGCAGAAGCTCCCCGAATACGGCACGCGACAGCCGGGCATCGGTGAAATTGCAACCTGTCACATCCGTGAGGACCGCCTCCTCCAGATCGGCGTTGGAAAAGTCGGTATTGCGCGCCCAGCCGATCCAGGCATTCGACAGGGAAAGGCCAGAAAGGTCCAGTTCCGACAGGTCGAACTCGCGAAAATCCCGCATGCCCTCGCCATAGGCTCTCTCGACCTGCTCGCGCGTCATCCTGTCCATCACACCCTCCGCCAGCTCGAGCGGGCCGCTATGGCGTCGGCCCCGCGTCCGGTTCCGGCCCGGGACCCGGCTCCGGCGGCCGCGGGATTGCCCGGCAATTCGTGAAATCCGCTCCGTCGCTCAGCGCAGGCTCGCCCGCACACCCCTGGAGCAGCACTCCCGCAAAGGACATCTCCGACACCATCGAGCCCTCGAAGTCCGAATTCTCGAACAGCGCATTGTCCGCCCGGGTTCTCGCGCGGTCGCTCGGCCTCATGTCCGTCTCCACGAAAGAGCAGTCGCGGACCCTCGCGCCGCGCAGATCGGCGCCCAGAAGCCAAGCGTGCCGGAAATCGGTATCGAACACCCGCGCCTCGGGCAGTCCACTGTCCGCCATCTCGGCTTCCTCGAACCGGCACCCCTCGATCCAGGCGCCGGCCAGGTCGGCCTGCCGCATGTCGGCCCTGTCGAACCTCACTTCTACCAGCCGGCAGTCCCGGAACCGGCTGCCACGCAGATCGGCGCCGGAGAAGTTGACCGCCTCCATGTCGCGGCCCTCGAAGTTCACGTCAGCCAGAACCTCGCCGGAGAAATCCCGCCTTCCGGCTTCATAGGCCTGCCTGAACTCACTCAGGATCATCGCCAGCCGTTTTCCCTGCAAGACCGACACAAAGCCTACCCCGCCGACATGAAAACCCGAAACGGCCCCTCTACAGACAGCCGCCTGACTTCGACGGTTGATTCGCATAAGTAGTTGATATTGCCTGGTTCTCATTTCGGCTAGGCACTACATCCGGCATTTCTTCGAGCCGTGCTTCGTCGACGGTCAGGCGAGTTGATACGGGGTGATCGTCAGGGGCAGCCCCATGGTTGCGTAAATCTGCTCCGCCGCCGGTGTCGGCTTCGAGGGGATGACGTAGCGGTTGCCCGATTGCCGACAGCGCAGCAGGGAGCACTGGCGGTGGACGAGGGCGGAGCGGATGACCTCCGGGGACATCCGCCGCTTCTGGATGGCGACGCGGTACGCAAGGTGTCGAACGCAGGCGAAGGCCAGGAAGGCGATGGCGATGTGAGCGCGGATCCGGTCCGGGTTCCAGTGCCAGATGGGACGTATCTTCAGGTCGTGTTTGGTGATCCGGAAGCTCTCCTCGACCTGCCAGAGCCCCTGGTAGTGAGCCATCACTTCGGTGACGCGCGCGTCGCGCAGATTGGTGATGACGCCGGTGAGCCCGTCCCATCGTGCGGCCTCGGCGATCTTCTCCGGGTTCACCGTGAGCCGTGCGTCGCCCTCGACGGCGATGAAGCGCTTCGCCCCGTGATTGGAGAGCAGTTCCCTGGGATTGTCGCTGCGGGCCAGCCTGTCGAGCAGGCGTTCCACCTGATGGCGGCGCTCGTGCGCGTCCTTGCGTGCGCGCTGGGGGCAGAAGACGACGATCAGGCGACGGCCCTTGTACTCCCACTCGCCGACCCGGCGGTCCTGTGAGCCCTCCAGCGGGGCATAGGTCCCGGGGTCGAGAACCTGCCCCAGCAGCGCGAGCGGCAGCTTGCGCAGCCGCGCGCCGACGACATACTCGCCGCCGATGGCGTCCATGGCGTCGAGGTTGTCGGCGCTCAGCATGCCCCGGTCGGCCACGCATACCGTGCGCTCCACCTGGTGGCGGCGCTGCATGTCCTGCAGGACCGGGACCATGCTGTGTCCCTCGTAGGTGGCGCCGGGGAAGACCTCGTAGCTGATCGGCAGCCCTTCGCGCGTCACCATCAGCGCCAGCAGAACCTGCGAGTCCTTGTGTTTGCCGTCCTTGCTGAAGCCGTGCTGGCGAAGCTCGTCCTCGGCGGCCGTCTCGAAGTAGAGCGTGGTGCAATCGAAGAAGAGGATCGCGACCGGCTCCGGCAGCAGCGACCGGCTCGCCTCGCCGACGCGCGTGCGCAGTCGCTCGATCACCGTCGCGTCGAGCTGATCCATCATCCGGTAGACCTTCTCGAGCGGAAGACTCACGCCGAAGTCCTCCTCGAGCCGGCGCACGCTGCCCCGCTTGCTGTCGGGGTTGGCTACCCGCGCCATCACCACATGGAACAGCGCGTCATGGGAGGCCCGGTAGCGCGAGCGCGGCAGCAGCGCGTCGAGGCCCAGCAGCCGGTAGATCTCGCCATAGACCTCGTGGATGCCTGTGATCAGGCGCTGCTCCTCTTCAAGCTGCTTGAGGTCGACCGGGAGTTCCTCCTTGCCGTCCCCCCGGCGGCCGACACGGATCGCCTGCTCAGCGATCTTCTCGGGCGCAAACAATGCCGGCTGACGCTCGTCCTCCAGCTTCGCCTTGACGTACTCGCCGAGCTGCCTCAGGCGCTCGAGCTCGTCCTCGTCCATGGCCACGCCGACATGGCGGACGATGCGCTGTCGGACCTTGCCGCCGTCGCGCACGGCCTCGACGATCTGGACCGAGCGTCGCGGGCTGTTGGGGGAGGTCTTGATGCGCACGAACATGGGGGGAGTGTAGCGCGTGGCGGAGGCATTGACAGTCTCAAAGATTTACTAGGCACTACAACGCAGCTTGACCGCACCGCAACTGCCAACTCATTGGCTTTACTGAAAACTCCAGACGCGAGATCGGTCAGAAGTCAGCCCAACCGTCGAAGTCAGGAACGAGAACCGATCGCCTGGGCAGGGTGACGATCTCGTCACCCGGCAGGCCGTCGCGTACATAGCGGCCCCGGCGCGGCCTGAAACGCATCGGCCAGTCCTCCCCAAGCGAAAGGGACGCCACCACGGGACCGAAGTCCCGGTGGTCGGCATGCATTCCGATGCCCTGGCCCGGCCGGTATTCGTTGACGATGCACTGCACTGGCAGCATGCCCGCGAAAAGAGGCCGCAGGCGTTCGGCCATGACCCGGGCCCAGCGGGGCAGGGCAGGAACCGGAGTATCGGACAAGCCGCCGCGATAGTCGTAGCGGAAGCCGTAATGCTGCACCCGCCGGTTGAGTTCGCCGAGCCATGACGCTTCGGCGATCCGCTCGAGAATGCGCGCTTCCTCGGCCGGCGTCACGAAATCCGCAATGAGCCGGGCACCGTCATCGAAGATGCTGTCCCGGGCCATCACCGGTCTATCCCGACCTGGTCGAAGGTCCATGTCCCGATTTCCTCCGTGTCAATGCGCGTAACGGTGAGGCAGCGCAAATTCGGGCGGATGATGCCGGTGTCGATGTCGAGTACGTTCCAATGCCAGACAGGGTCGCTCACGGGCGTGTGCCCGGTCACCACGGCGCGCACGCCGGCGACCGGGCCGGCATATTCGCGGCCGCTCTCGCCGATCTCCGACTGCGGGAAGCGATGCCAGATGCGGCTCCAGAGCGCCCGCATGCGGGTCCGGCGGCTGTCCGGTCCAGATCGCGCCAGGGCCTTCTCCAGATCCTCCCAGGACCGGTGGACGGGGCAGGCATGCACCAGGCCCACCGGGCCGTGCGGTGTCTCGATGCGCGCCGCGAAGGGCAGGGCGCCGAGCGCCGCCGTCCAGGCTTCCGGACGGGGGTCGTCCGGGCCGCGCTCTTCCCACCAGTAGCCGCCGTTGCCGTACCAGAGGTCCCGGTCGGTCGGCCAAAGCGGCTCATAGGCCGCCGAGATTTCAGGCGCCAGCGCGTCGAGCATCAGCTGCTCGTGATTGCCGCGGATGACCAGGTCGAAGCGCGCCGGGGGCTCCTTGCCATCGATCCAGGACAGTGCCTGAAGGGAGTCCGGACCGCGGTCGATCAGGTCGCCGAGCGAGAACAGCCTGTCGCCCGGGCCGAACTCCAGCTCGGCGAGAGCGTGGCGGAGCGTCGCGAAATGCCCGTGCACGTCGCCCACGACCAGGTCGCGCCCCCTCGCGGGGTTCTGCCCGAGCCGCACAACGGGAGCGAAACCGGCGGGTGCAGCCGCCATCAGGACCTCCTGTCGAAAATCATGAAAATCGTTTCGGCGGTCACGGGTTCGCGCCCAGCGCTCCCATGCGCCAGATGTCGCCCAAGGCATGGTCCTCGAGCCAGTGGGCGACGCGCTCCGGGTCCAGCCGGCGCAGCATCGTGCCCGCGCCGGGCCGCTCGCAGGCAATGACGGCGTTCGGCCGGTCGCTGAACTCCGACAGCAGGGCGCTTGAATGCGTGGTGACGATCAACTGCATCCGTTCGGAGGCATCCTTCAGCACATCGCCCAGCAGCGCCGCCGCGTCCGGGTGCAGCCCCAGTTCCGGCTCCTCGATGCAAACCAGCGGCGGCGGCTCCGGCGACATCAGCACCGCCAGTATCGCGATGAACCGCAGCATGCCGTCCGACATGCGGGATGCCGGGATGGGGGCGTCGAAACCGGTTTCGTGGAGCTGAAGCTGGACGGTCTTGCCGATGACCGCAGTCCTCAAACCTTCAACGCGCGGGAAGAAGCGTTTCAGCAAATCGTCGAATGCCCGCCGATTCCCGCAGCTATCCAGATTGTCGACAATTGCGGCGAGATTGCTCGCATCAGGCAGAAGCCGGTCTCCCGACAGGTCTGTCGGTTGAGGCTTGCGCGCCTCCGAACGGCAGCCGAACGACCGCTCGCGGAAGGTCTGGATTTGCGGCAGTATCCAGCCCAGCCATGTGATCTCCGGATAAAGATTCCGGTCGCGCCGCTGCGCCAGAATCGACGTGCCGAGACCGACTTCCGACCGCAGCAGTTCCTTGCGTTTCCGGACCGCGCCCTCGCGGATGCAGATTACCGGATTGGTTCCGGAACTGTCCCCGGCAAGCCGGTAGTGGAAGAAGCCTTCGTGATCGCCGCCACTCAATTCCTGTTCTTCAACCGCCTCGTCGAGAATGCGGACGCGGCGGTTCTCTTCCCCGAATTCAAGCCGGTACCGCAGAGGGAGCCGTCCCCCGCCTGGGGACCGGCTGCCGCCGTTGTTTCTCCGGATTTGCTCGACCATCAATTCCACACACGCCGTCCGGCTGGAAGGCGACCCCTTCCATATCCACTCGTCCACGCCGCCGCCTTCCGCAAGCGTCATCGCAAGGTCCTGCGGCAGGGTCCGCAGAAGCTCGAACGCCTCGATCAGGTTCGACTTGCCGGACCCGTTCGGTCCGATGAGGACATTGAGCGATTCGAGTTCGAACGGCTCCATGTCCGGAGGAAAGGAGAGCAGGCCGGCCAGTCTCAGGCTATGGATGAAGCGCATCCGGCTTTCCTCCGCGCTTGCAGGGCTGTTCCAGCGCTTGGAACAAGATATCACAATCCGCTTTTTATTGCAATCTGATTATCGTAACAATCAGGTTCCGGTTTTCACGAACCGCTGCAATACTGTCCAGATCACGGCAATCGGAGGAACGGAGCGCCATGTCCAAACCGCGTCTCACGGCAGAAGAGGTGATCCAGCGCCTGGCGGACGGGGAGCGGGACTTCTCGGGCCTGGACCTGTCGGGGCTCGACTTCAGCGCACAACGCGACGAACTTGCCAAGGCGCTGGACTTCAGTGGGACGAGCTTTGCCGGCACGAGCCTGAGGCGGACAATCCTGCGCGGTATCCGAGCAGTGGACACCGACTTCATCGGAGCCAATCTCACCAACGCCGATATGGCCGGCATGATCGCCCCGGGGGCGATATTCCATCATGCAGACATGTCCTTCTCCCGGATGGAGGGGGCCTCGCTGGCGGCCGGAGATTTCAGAGAGGCCAAATTGGACAGGGCGCTGCTCACGCGGGCCGACCTCACAGACGCGGATCTCCGCGGGGCCAACCTCGACCACGCCGCCGCCTTCGAGGCGACGCTTTCGCATGCGAAGCTCCAGGGAGCCTCGCTGCGCTTCGCCGACTTGTCCGAGGCAGCATTGGATCATGTCTCCGCCAAGAAGGCCGACTTCACCCGAAGCACAGTGACAGGGCGGATAGAGGGTGGCGATTTCACTGCCGGCACGTTTTTTGAGGCCTGTCTGAAGGGAGCTTACACGCTGCCGCCCGGGACGCTCCCTGTGGATGATGAGGGGGTCCTCACTACCGAGGTCTGTCTCGCTGTCTTCCGCGACGCCTATATGCGTGACGCCGTTCTGGAGGGCGCCCATCTCAAGTTCGTCGATTTCGGCGGTGCGGATTTCCGCGACACAGATCTGTCCGCAGCCACGCTCGTCGGCTCGAATTTCGCTCTCGCCGACCTGCGCGGGGCCACTCTTTCGCCCCACATCAAACAGTTCAACGACCTGGCGCAGGTCCGGCTCAGCAACGATGACGACTGGCCGCCGGAACCCTCGCCGCGCTAGGGGAGGGGAAACCCAAAGAAGGATGCAAACATGCACCGGATAGAATTGCTGAGCCTCTACTCGGCCGGAACACGGGACTTTGCCGGCGAGAATTTCAAGGGGCAGGACCTCTCCGACTGCGATCTCTCCGGGGCCTGCTTCGAAGAAGCCCTGATGCATGACGTCCAGCTCAACGGGACAAATCTTTCCGGCGCCCGCCTTCGTGAGGCGGAAATCCACCAGGCATCAGCCAGAGGGGCCATCCTGAAAGGCGCCGATCTCCGGCATGCTTCCCTTATGGATGTCGACTTCACCGATGCGGATTTCCGGCAGAGCCTGCTTGTCGGCGCGCGCCTGATCGGGCTGAGAACCGCCGGCGCCGACTTTGACGGGGCGGTAATCCGCTATACGGCCGGAGAAGTGTTGCGCCGCTATGCGGCCGGCGAACGCGCATTCTGCGGTCTCGATCTTTCGGGCCTTGATTTCTCCGGGGCCGATCTTCCCGGAATTGTCTTCTCCGCATCGAGACTCCGCGGCACCAGTTTCGCCGGGGCCAACCTGGAAGAAGCCGGCTTCGAGGATGCGGATCTTGCCGCTGCGGATTTCAAGAATGCCCGTCTTGCAGGGGCCCGGCTTCAGCGGACCTGCATGATCGACGCCGATCTCAGCGGATCCGACCTCCAGAAGGCCAATCTCAAATACGCCGTTCTGAACGGTGCCCAGCTCCCGAATGCCAACGCCCAGGGCTGCAATGCGGATTACGCGCAGTTCTGCGGGGCGTTCCTCCAGGGCGCGGATTTCACCGGAGCCAGTATGGACCGTTGCAATTTCACCAACGTCCTCGCGGGGCGCGCATGCTTCGTTGAGTGCTCGATGCCCGGTTCCATCTTCGATGGAAGCCACCTTGAGGATGCCGATTTCCGGAAGGCGGGGATCCGGGACAGCTGGTTCCCGAACGCCAAACTCGCAAGAGCCGGGTTCGAAAACGTCGCGGCGCATGGCGCAGGCTTCCAAGGCGCACACCTTGAAGAAGCCCGGTTTCAGAAGGCTGGCCTCACCAGATGTTCTTTCGCGGGCAGCGATCTCGACCGGGCCGACTTCACAAGGGCAAATCTCGATGACGCCGACCTGTCCGATGCGCTTATGGTCGGGTCCGTTCTGCATTATGCCTCCCTGCAGCGCGCGATTCTCTCCGGCACGGAACCGAGAGACGCCTCGTTCGTCGAGGCGCGGCTGTTGCTGACGGACTTCACCGACGCGAACCTCTCGCGCTCCCGGTTCCTCGACGGCGCCCTCAAGGCAGGACACTGCATCCTGAAGGACGCGGTCCTGCCGCCCGACAGTGCGGACCCCGCTCCCGAAGCGGCCTGATCCACGCATACAGGGGGCGCGGCCATGGCTTCGTTGACACCGATGACACGCGAGGAACTCAAGCGGCGCTACGCGGACGGGGAGCGCGATTTCCGCAACCGCGACTTCCGGGGCGCCGACCTGAACACCCTCAGCGTGACGGATGCCGACTTTTCGGGTTCCGACTTCTCCGGGGCATCCATCACTCACTCCAGCTTCAAAGGCTGTTCGTTTGCCGGGGCCTGTTTGCGCTCCACGCGGCTCCACATGACCGATTTCAAGGGGAGCGGTCTCGAAGGGGCCGACTTCACCGACGCCCTCATGCGTGAGGTGAATCTGGCCGACGTTTCGGCCGACCGGGCTGTGTTTGACGGAGCCGACATGCGAGGGGCCATGCTCTTCATGAGCTCCTTTGCAGAGGCGCGCTTTCGCGGAACCTGTCTTCCGGGGGCCAAACTCGCATATTGCGACATGCAGGGAGCCAACCTTGTCGATGCCCTGCTCAGGGAGACCCGGGAGACCGTCAACAGCCGTTACCGGGACGGGGAACGGGACTTCCGCGGCGAGGACCTGTCCGGTCTCGACCTGTCGGGCCTTCATCTGGAAGGGATAGTCCTGAGCGATGCCAAGCTTAATCGCACGGTCTTCGACGGGGCCCGCCTGTCCGAGGCCATCATGCACCGGGCCAGTCTCGGCTTTGCGTTCTTCGTGGACGCTTCCATGACCGGCGCGGACCTGTCCCAAGCCCGCATGTCCGGGGGGCGTTTCATCCATGCCGACATGACCCGCGCGATCCTGAAGCACGCGCTCGCGACCGGCGCGGATTTCGAGCGAGCCAGGATGACCGGCGCGGCTCTGGCGCACGGGCGTTTCTGCGGGGCCTCCTTCGTGTCTGCCGACCTTTCCGAAGCCCGGCTGGGCGAAGCCGACCTCACCGGCGCAAGAATGACGCTTGCCGTCATGAAGGAAGCCTCCCTTCACGGGGCTGTTCTGGAACGGACCAACATGCGAAGGACCGATCTCTCGAGAGCGGGCATGCTGAATGTCTGGGCCCCCGGGGTTGATCTGGAGGCGGCGATCCTTGTCGAGGCCGACATGGCCGGAGGCTTTTTCGAGGGGGCGGGGTTCGTCAATGCCAACCTTACCCGGGCCACGCTGAGCCGGGCCGGGCTGCGGGAAGCCTACCTGTCCGGCGTAACGGCGCCGGGCATTCGCCTGGACGGCGCGGACCTCTCGGAGGCCTATCTCAACGAAAGCGACTTTTCCGAGGCCTGGATGGCCGGGGCAAGGGTTGCCGACGCCTGGGGCATCAGCGGATCGAATTTCGCGGGCGCCAAGATGATGTTCGCGGATTTCCGCGGCGCCGTACCGGAGCATGTGGCAGGGTTCGCCGGGGCCGACACGTCACAGGCCCTTTTCGACACCGCGCCGGAGCCGGAGGATGACCGTTCTCTCCCAAACCGTGAAAACGCAGGAGGGGCGTAGTGTGAAAAGACCCTTGGACTGCATGGGGGAAGAGGAGATCCCCGGCCGTCCCGGTCTGGTCGCGCGGCGCATGTTCAACGTGCTTTCGGAGTTCATCGCACCGGAGCACCTGTCGTTCGGGGGAGGCTCGGTTCTAGCGGCCCGGTGGGCGCACCGGGTTTCCCTCGACGTGGACCTGTTCTGCGATCCGGGTGCCTACGAGTCCCTGGGGAGGCCGGGACTTGAACGCCTGGAAGCGGCCATCAGGGCGATCCCGGGATGTGTGGAAGAATCCACCTGGTGCGATTCAATCGGAACCTATGCCGAGATAGACGGCATCGAGGTGACCGTTCTGCCCAGAGGTTTCGACCTCGACCCCCGCCGTACGACCCGACTGGCCGGCACCGCCCTCGCCCTGCATTCGAACGTGGATATTCTCTACGGGAAAATCGTGCGGCGGATGTACGAGGCCGGCGAAATCGCCGCGCGTGACCTCTTCGACATCGTTTGCGCGAGACAGTTCGATTTACCGGCCCTCCAGGCCGCCCTGGGGAAGAGCGATCCGCGGAACATCGAGACTGTCCGAGGACTCATCCGGCAGCATGTTTCGGGCGAGCGTCTGCTCAACGACAGGGTGAGGCCCCTTGTGGAGCCCTATTTCCAATGGACCGGAGAGGCGTTCAAGGAAGCCGTGATCGAGGCGCTCAGCGTTCCGCCGTCCACGGCGGAAGCCCCGGAAGATGACGGTGGCTTCAAGGACCCGGGACAATGAGACGCCGTCACGGACATCTTGAGCCCGTGGAATTGTGCAGCCAGGAAGCGTTTGCCGCACACTCGCGCCGCTTTGCCCGTTGCAAATCCGGGCCATGGCCCGATGCGGAGGCTCTCGCGGGACGTATTGTGCGCAAGCACTGCGCCGGCATGCCCGGACCGCCCCCGACCGGGACCGGCATAATTGCCGCCCTGGCGCGGCCGCCGGACCCCGACTGCAATCACAGTGCGGCGGTCGACTGGATGCTCTCCACCATCCATCCGCATGAATGCTCGATTCTGCTTGCCGGCTGCGGGGTCAGGGTCGAGGATCTGGCCCGACACGCCCGGGCCCACTGCTACCGGCGCCCCTCTCTCGTGCGCTACCTCAACCAGTTTGCCGACATGTTCGATGAAGGGAGCGTTCCATGCTGACCGGCACCGACTGCGAAAGCCGCAGTGCGAATAAAGCCGCCAATCCCTTTCTTCGCCCGATAGCAAAACGACGGGAGGTTCCATCATGCAGAAGATGACGACGAGAGAGGCGATCGAGCGGCTGTGTGCCTTCGGCGAGCGCGAATTCCGTCATCTGGATTTCCGCGGTTGGGACCTGAGCGGCCTCGATCTTTCAGGCCTTGATTTTGCCGGCGCTGACTTCAGCCAGGCACGCCTGGTCGGAACGCTCTTCGACGATGCCGACCTGACCGGCGCCAAATTCGAGGGGCGCATATCCAGCAGGCCAGCCTGAAGAAGGCCAGGATGCCCGACGCCGATTTCACCAGGGCGAACCTTGAGGGCAGCGACCTGAGTGGGGCGTATCTGCCGGGGGCCATCCTTGAGGACGCCCGGATGCGGGGCACGAGTTTCAGGGACGCCCATCTCCGGCACGCGCGCATGGCCGATGCGGTCCTCCGGGATGCCGACCTGCGCGATTCAGACCTCCAGGGCGCCGCTCTCTACCGAAGCGATCTGCGGCACGCCAACATGAGCAGGGCGTCCATGCGGGACCTCGGCCTGAACGAGGCCAGACTGGACAATGCCACTCTCGACGAGTCCCGCATGGACCGGGCCGACTTTACCGGGGCCTCCCTGAAGGAAGCGAGCCTTGTCGCGGTCTATATGCCCTGGGCGATCCTGAAGGATGCCAACCTGCGCGGAGCGAAGCTGCCGGGCGCCCGTCTCATGCGGGTCCACGCGGACAATGCCGCCTTCGGGCAGGCCAACATGGCATTGGCGGATTGCCGGGGAGCGCGCTTCGAGAAGTGCGGATTCGAGAATGCCGACTGCTCGCAAGCCGTCTTCTCGGGGGCCTCCCTCAAGGATTGCATTCTTTCCGGCTGCAACCTTGCCCGGGCCGACATGACCTTCATCGAGGCGCGCGGGTCGGTGTTCGACCGCGCCACACTGGTGAAGGCCCTTGTCGGCGCCGGCGACCTCCGTCAGTCATCGTTCCGGGGCGCGGACCTCCGGCAGATCAAGGTAGGGGACTGCGGAGGCGCGACCTTCGCCGGGGCCGTCATGACAGACACGGACATGCGTCAGGCCTCCCTGCCGGATTGCAATTTCGAGGCCGCCCAGATGGACAGGGCCGATATTTCGGAAGCGGTTTTCCGGTTTTCGGAGTTCATCGCAACCCGGATGCCTGACGTAACCGCGGACCGGGCCGATCTCCGCGATGTCCTCCTGGGGTATGTCGACGCGGCGGGCACCGACCTGTCCACGGCGCTGGTGGACGGCGCCGTCATCAATCTGCGGGGCGAGACGGAGCCTGCTGAAAGGGAAGAAGCGGCGGCCCCTCTCTGACTCCAGCTGTGCCAGTCCGATTTTTCGCCTCCGGGGGTAAAGGATTCGAGGAAGGGCTGGTACAATGGGCGTATCAAGGGCCGCACTACAGGGGTTCCGGCGGTCCCGCACATTGAAGGGCTCCCGGGGCTACATGCTCCCGATTCCTGAGGCGCAACCAGCCATCGTGAAGGCTGGCGGCCACCCGCCGCCAGCCTCCTTCCTTGCCCAGGGCGCCTATATCACACATTGACGGGGTCGTCCGCGCGCAGAGCCGGGTGAGGACAGCGGCCGTCCTCCCCGCGAAGCCATTCCTGCAGCCCGACCGGTTCACACGGCCACATGACCCGTTCCCGCCACTGCCCATCGACGCACAGCCATTGCACGGGTCGCGATGGCGCGGCCGAGCGACGGGCGCAGAACCACATGCGCGAGAACAACCGGGAATGCACCGAGGGCCAGAGGCTGTCCCTCTCCATTTCGGTCAGATTCTCCGTGAGCCACGTCTCGGCCTCGCCTGCCGAAAGGAAATACCGCACTTGGGGCGGCAGCAGGATCTCAGCGGCTCGCAACCTATATGCTCCCTGTCCGAAGGCGGTCCGCGCCGGCATGCGCGAGTTGTTCCGGCTTCCTGCCCTGTGGAGCCGGGGTTCAGGGGGGCGACATCCCGTCGCCCGGGACAGCTTGCGGCAGGTCCCGAACGGCCTCTGCCAACTCGATCATCGTCTTCTGGGTGATTTCCGGCCGGGCGATAACATCCTCAAGCCACCAGTCCCCCCATTCATCGCTCTGCCCGCTGACCATTTCAGGATATCGCCGCCCGAACTCACCCTCGAGGAGATTGACGAACTGGACATCCGGGCCGTTGTCGTCGAGGCCCCTGTCGACCATGAACTCGTAGCAGGCCCGCTCGACCGCGCCGTGGTAGTTCCAGGCGCAGGCCTCGTCGGCGAACGGAGAGACCTGCTTCCCTGCCGCGTCGACGGCGTGGGCCTCCTTGGTGAACCCCGCCCTCCAGAGATCGGCGACCCGCGCCGCGAGACGGGTTGCGGTAACCTCGCCGATCACCGGACGCACCAGTTCCGCCGCCCAGTCATGGGCGGCGACAAAGCCGTCCGCTCCGTAGAATGTCTCGACGGTCCTCTCGTCACCGATCTGCACGGTTGCCTCGCAGAAGACGAGTCCTGGGCGGCGGCCGTGCCTGAAGTCCACTCGGGGCAAGGAGCTGTCTTGCGGCATGCCGGGATTCCTTGTCTGCAGGAGCCCCGAAATATGCAGCCCATCCATGAAACCGCCAAACCCGTCCACCCTGTCGACCGCACAATCTTCAGATTTCCGGCCCCCATATCCGCCATGCCGGTAAAACCCCGAGGGTTCCAGTGGAGAAGAGGACCCGGAGAGGACAGTCCTCTTCCCCGGGGCCGCCAGCTGGCGGAGCCGTCCCGTGAAGCCACGCAGCTCGCGTTGAGCCCCTTCCCCGTGTAAGGAGATTCACTGCGGGCAAACGGATGGAGGCAGGCGCACCGTGAGTCTTGAAGGCCCCCTCGAAATCAACCTCCTGGCGGTGGACAACCTGCGCCGGGACAATGTCGGGAATCGTCCGAGGGGGATGCGGGTGCTGGACCGTCTGCCGTGGGAACTGGGAGGCGGGCGGTTCAGCTGGCCTGTCCCGCGTCTCCACAACGGATATGGCCTGAGGGGCCCGGCCGATGCCGCGGTCATCAGGGTTTTCCCCGCCGGCGAGGAGATCGCGCGCTGCGAGAGCGTCCGGCCAGGCTGGTTCGGGGAGGACACCGGCGGTCTGCGCGATTGGCCAACGGCAGCGGAGTGCCGCGCCTGGAGCGTCCGGGCTGCGGCCTGTCGCGGGATCGGGAACAACATGCCGGCGGCGGAGGAGGTCGCCTGGCGCATCGACACGCACCTCTTCACGATCCTCAGGGGATGGGGCAACCGGCGCGCCCGTGCGACCGTTGCGGTGCTGCGCCGCCAGCTCGCGGCGCGCTTTCACTCAGCCCGCCGGTCTCTGGCCGAGGCCGCAGGCGAACCTCGGCGTGTCGAGGCCATGTTCCAGGCCATGGCAATACTCGACCATGCAGGCTGGGTTGCGATCGGGGTGGCCGAGGCACTGTGGCGCGACGACACGCTCGGCATGGCCACCCGCCGATTTGCCCTGCGTTATCCCATGGGCTTTGCGCTCGCCGTGCGCGGCGAGAATCCTCGCCTGTGGTGCGAGGACATCCGCCCGATGCTGGAGCAGGGCGCGCGCGAGCGCGATATCCTCGCCGTTCTGGAAAGGGAATGCCGGTCGGTTACCCGGTCCGGCCCGGGAGACGCCGGCGAGACGGGTTTTGCCGAGGCAAGCACAGGGCGCCGCCGACAGGTCTTCGGTGTCAATCGGGACTGGGTCCGGCGCTATGAAGCCGCGATGACAGGCCCCGGCGTCATGTCCCGCGGGGCGTTTTCACGCAACAGCCAGAGATCCGCGATGCGCTGGGCCCGGAACCTGCTCGATCATCCCGGCAAGCGGCGTGACGGGGAAGGACCGGAAGAGGCGGCCCTGGCCGGGACCGTAATTCGGGATTTCGGATTCTCCGGATCCGACCTCGAACGGGCGTGCGCGATTTTCCGGACAGACGGCCGCCGTCTGTTGAGAGCCTTGGAAGACCCCGAAGAGGCACCGAAGGGGCTGGAGCGCGATTGCGCCCGCTACGGAGTCCCCCTTCGCCCGACGCCCAGGAGGGTGGCCATCGCGGCAATCTCGGAGGCAAGATTCGTGGCCCGGGAGATGCGGGACGCAAGACACCGGATCGGGCAGATCATCGTCGAAACGCAATCCCCCGAGACCGGGGATGCCCAGCGATGGTTCAATCTCACCGCTGAGGCCGAGGATCCTGCCACGCGGGTATGGGACCGCCTGTGGGGCCGCCTTGACGGCACTGGCGGCAGTTTCCGGCAGCTTGCCGACCTGGCGAGGCGCTGGGCTTGGGCTGGCGACGTCTTGAGCCGGGAAACGGCGGAAGCGGAAGCCGGGCGATTCGCTGCGGTTTGCTGGATGAGCCCGGAACCGATCCTGGAACGCCGTGCCGGATTCTCGGTTCAGCCGGTTACCGACGGTCGGGCGCTGATAGGCGCGGGGAAGAACGAACGGAACTGCGCAGGCGGCATGATCGCGGACTGCATCGCACCCCGCCATCCACTCCATGTGTACCGGCTGTTCTGGAAGGACGGCCGTTCGACGCTGCTTGGCGTAAGGGAAAGGGAGGAGCCCGATGAAATGGGGGCGGAACCCTGGAGGCAGGTCGAACATGCCGGCTACAGGAACCGTCAGCCGACAGTGCGCGAACGCAAGGCGGCGGACATTGTCGTCGCCGCCCTGAACGCCCGGGCTTTCCGGCGCCCCTACAGGCCCCGGAAAGCCCGGAAGGTCCGGAAGGCCGCCCAGGTCGCTTTCCTCGAGGCGCAACAAGGCCGTTCCCGGAACCCGGTCTCAGTTTCGCAGGCGATGTTCCGTCTTTTCCCCGGACTCGCCGACGCAATGACCGCCGAGGGGATCGCGGTCACTGCGGTCCGGGACCGCCGCTGAACCAGCCCGTTGGGAATTTCAGACATCCGCGCAATAGTTCTCCCGGTCCCGGCCGACAATCAGGAGAAGCGGAAGCATGAACGACCTTCAGGAGCAACAGCCCCTTCCCGCCCGGATTGCGAGCCGCCACAACCTGGCTCTCATAATCGAGACCATGCAGGCAAGCGGCATTGACGAGATCACGGCCCGGTTCAACGGAGAAGGGGACAACGGAATGGTCGAGGAGATCATCACCTCCCCTCCGGACATTCCTCTCACGCAGAGGATAATCGAGGGATTGCAGACGATCAGCGGGGGGCCGCCGTATTCGCCCGATGCCGAGCGAACCGCCCTCGGGCCGATGGACCTGGACGACGCCATTGACCGTTACTGCATGGACTATCTGTTTCTCGAGCATTCCGGCTGGGAACTGGATGACGGGTCCTTCGGGGCGTTCAAGATCACCCCGGCCGGTGCCGAAATCGACTTCTATACGCGTCACATCGAGCATGAGAGCGGCGGGGACACGCCTCAGTCGTCCCCGCTCGATGCAGGAGGCGGCCTGCCGGAACCCTCTCCGCAGGGCGACGGAAGCGCAACCGGATGACGCCGCAGGAGCTTCTGGAGCGCTTCGCTACGGGCGTACATGATTTCCGCGGCACTGACTTCTCCGAGCAAGATCTTGAGGGCCTCGAACTCCCGGATGTCGATCTGACAGGAGCCATCTTCCGGGGCGCACCCCTGTCCGCCTACCGGTTCCGCAGGGCCGCCATGGCAGGGGCCGATTTCACGGGCAGCCGGATCGAAGCTGGCGAGGTGCGTTCGACGCCATGAATACGAGGACGCCTGGAGGCCCTGGAGTGAGAATGTTCCACCGGCCCTCCGCCCGCGCTCTGATCGACAGCAGCCGGATCGGGCCCGGATCGATCGAATACCGGAAGCAGGAAGGACGGCCTTTCAGCCCCGAAGAGATTGCGGAGGGGGACCGCATCGCCGCGGAGATCGAACGGCTCTATGCGGACACCTCGCCCGCCATCTACATCTGCGCCATGAACGAGGTCGTCGAGGTGCTGGAGGAGCACCCCGAGATCCGCTTTCTCGCAAGTGTCGTGCAGGTCGACATGGATGAGGAATGGGAGGCGTTTCGGGCGGCCGGGCAGTCCGGCCTGCGCATGCATCATGCGCGTATCGACGATGACGACCAGCGCAGTGACGGGCGCGGCGCCCATTCTCCGGACGCGGACAATGTCGGCGGCCTGATCGCGTTCTTTCGCCAGTGGATGGACTCGGCGAAGGACGGCCCGCCGCCCTCGATGCTCATCCACTGCATGCAGGGGAAATACCGCTCGGGAGCCGCGGCCCTCATCGCCCACAGCATGTTGACCGGGGACCCCCTGCTCTCGGCCCGCGCCCTGGTGGACTCCGGAAGGAGAGCGAACGCCAACTGGGAGATGGCCCGCCATGCCGACGCCCTGCTCGGGTTCGGCGGGGCGCTTCACCGCGCCGCGGTGAATGTCCCGCGCGCCGTCGCCATACGGCATCGGCCGGGCGGCGGCCCGGCGTCCGACGAAATCGACCGTCAGGTGACCGACGCCCTACGCAACACGGCTTTCCGGGTGGTGGCCCGCTCCGCAGACAGCCGGAATCCGACCCCGATCATCGCCTGGGGGTTCACGGACCTCCATATCGCCGCCGTCCAGGGGGATGTCGCCGGGATTGCCGCGCTGCTGGCGGCTGGAGCGCCGGTCGATGCCCCCGATGCGCAGGGGCGCACGGCCCTGCACTTGGCGGTGATGGAAGAGCGGTATGGCGCCGCGCACGGTCTGCTTGACGGCGGCGCCGCCATCGATGTGAAGGATGCCGACGGCAAGGCTCCCCGCGCTTACGCCTCCAATGACTGGGCCAGACGGGAATGGTACGGCTTCGACCGGGACAGGGACCTGCTGTACTGGCGGCTGCGGGGAGAGACCGAGCCGGAGAGTTATGCCGTTCTGCGCACGCACCGGGCTGTTGCAAGCCAGAATGACTGGCCGCTGAAGCACGGGCGCAAGGCGTCGCCCGATACGCCGGAACCCTGATCCGCGAAGATGCGGCTCAAAGAAGGATAGGAGACCCCATGACACAGACAATTCCCGATATCTACAGGGCGGCCTGCGGGCACAACCTGGCCTGCATTATCAAGGCTCTGCAGGAGCGGGAAATATCGGCCGTGACCGTCAAATACGAAGGATTCGGTGATGATGGCCAGATCGGGGAGGTTCTTCTCGAACCGGCGGAGAGGAACACCGACTTCCTGATTCCCGGGCTCCAGGACGTTCGGGAAATTCATCCCACAAGGGATCCCTCGGACTGGACAGCCGAACGGGTCGGGATAGAGGAGCCCCGGTCCCTGAGAGACGCCCTCGATTGGTATATGTTCTCGCTGCTGGGGACTGAGCACCCAGGCTGGGAGTTGAATGAAGGATCATTCGGCTCGGTCACTATCGACCGGAACGGTGCTGTGCTGCTGTTCGATGACCGGGGTGGCCCGTGGCCGGAAAGCTCTTTCAAGCCCGTCGTCTCTCCGTTGGACGAGGCCTCGGTGTCGGGCGCACCCGAACCGTCTCCCTTCGGCGGCGCACCGGTTTGACCCTACAGACCGTCGACGATGGCGCCGCTCGCAGCCGCTCTCCTGATCCTCATCGTCAGCGGCGTCGCCTTGGCGGATGGCCCCGAGCGTGTCCTCTATGAATACGCCGCAGCTTCCCCTTTCAGGGATCTGTACAGGCATGACGGGATCAGCACGAGCAACGACGAACACACCATCTGGGTGTTTCTGCTTCCGGCGCGAGGGACCGTGCGCCTGTCGGGCTACGAGCCTCTGGATGCAGAGAGCCGCCTGGACCTCGCCCTGGGGGATTGGACTATCGGTTGCAGGGCGCCCCTTCCCGGAGCAGTGGGAAGCTCTCTGGAGGGCTACGCAGAGGGACGCCCCCTGCAATCCAAGCTGTTCATCCGGAGACATCCGGAAGAACCGGATGCGAGGACCTTCTGGGGAAATCCATTCCGCTTTCTGCTTGCCGGCCTGACAGGCCGGGGAAGCCGACGCATCCCGGTTCGGTTCCAGGCGGGCGACCTACCGGGCGAGGCGCGGGAATTCGTCATGCCCAACCAGGACTACTCATTCCCGCGGCCGGACCACAGTGTGGAGGTGTCCCCGGCCGGCACCGTCAGCGCGGCCCATCGTCTGGCGCTGTCGTCGGCTTCCTTCCCGGTTCGCCTGAACGGCGGCGGGATCGATATCGTTCTGGAATTCCACCCGACAGAGATTCAGCGCCGCGGTCTTGGCCTGATGCTGAAACACTGCCCGGCTGCCGCCACAGGATGAGGACAGCCTACCGTGGTCCCCGCCAGTAGAATTCGCGCTGTTCGCGCTCGTTCCGGCGCTTTTCCCGGGCATCGTCCTTCCACTGGCGGCGGCGTTTCCCGGAAGGAAGGAGGTGCCGCAGACGGACTCTGTGCCGTGCCGCAGCGGCGCCGGTCCACAGGCCGTCATAGAGGCCGGACAGGACAGCAATGGCGACCGAGGTGATGATCGTGACGGCGTAGAAGGGATTCGACCATACGGTCATGGCCCGCATGGCTTCCGCAATCTGTCCGTAGAGACGCCCCACGAAAGCCGGGTCGCTGCCGGCGGCGACGAGATTGATGTCCAGAATGACGTGGACAAGGATCCCGGCGAAAAGCCCGGATCCGGCAAGAATCACCACCACGGCAAGGATGATACGCGTATCCAGGAAGGCAAGGGGTTTCACCAGGGCCTGGTCGAGCGCGCGCGCGACGCGCCGGGGCATGTCGAAGGAATCGATGCGGACGAGAAGTCCCGCCGCACACATGAACGCAATGACATAGATGGCCGGCAGGGCCACCAGCATCGTGACAGAGGTGGTGACGCTGATGGCCGCAAGCATGGCCAGAAGGCTTCGGAGGAAGGAGCGCCGGATGTTCCGCCGCTCATAGGGTGTGAGGCCGTCCCGTGTCTCTTTCGCGCCTGTATCGCCGGTCATTGGACCTGCCCTCCATCTCCGCCAGATGCCCGCACCATCGCGTCTATAGGGAGGGTTGCAGGGCCTCGTCCGGCCCGTCCCTCGTGACGGACGGCTCGGGCCTGTGTTCCTCCATGAATTCGACGAAGCGGTCACGCAGGTCGCGCCAGGCGCGTTTGCGAGCCGTGTTGCGCTTGTCGAAGGAGGCCCCCTCACCGCGCGCCAGCGAATTGACGGAAGAATCGAGCGACTGCATGCAAGCGGGCATATCGCCGTCGAGCGCACGCGCCGCGGCCTGGGCGGCAGTGGCGCGCGACCAGCGCATCCAATACCGTTTTTCGGCCTCTTCCCTTTCGGATGGCGACATGCCGCGGGCCGTTTCCGCCCCGGTGAGGTTGTAGCCCAGAACATGCGCCCGGAAATGGATCTTTTCGCGAGCCCTTTGCCATTCCGTATCGGACGGGCCTTGCCCGTCCGCGAACCGGGCGAGCATGTCCGCTACGGGTTTCATGTGAGGTTCGCCGTTCCAGCGGGCAAGGGGGCTGTCCCGGCCGGAGAACAACCATGCAGTCCATCTGTCTCCGGCCGCCGTGAGGGCGGCCCCTGTCATGTCGGTGTCCATAAACCGGGCGAGCGCCTCGGGCCCCTCATCGTCGGGGGCGGGAATTTCGGCATCCGGAATTCCCTTGCGCGGCGGCTTGCGGAGAAGATTCTCGAACATGCCGATGAGAATATCGGCCGTGCGACGCTCCACTCCGAGACGGCCGGCCAGGTGCCTTTCGATACTCTGGTCCGGGACCCCGTACTTTCCGGCCACGGGGCTGTAGGCGCCGGGGTCCCTGTCGAATTGACGGGAGAAGACCTCCCGGACGAGAGGTTTGCTTGCCATCCATATGTCCGTACCGGCGACCGCCGTCAGCCGGCCGGTGGCGGTCATGTCCGTGGCATGCGCACGAAGGAGGGGAAGGGCGGCATGAAGCCCGCAGGAATCCGTTTCACCGGACTGTCCGAAGAAATCCGGGCCCCGGGCCGGACCGGCGAGGGGCTGCCAGCCAAGATGATCGAGCGTCTCGAGCAAGGGGCTCCACCCGGCATACCAGACCTCATGCCGGCCATCGTCGATCCGGACGGTGTAAGGCTTGCTCATCGGCCCTGTCCTTTCCGGCCGCCGCATCGAATGTCTCCACGCATTCTACGACGCCATGCGCCCTGGAACAATAATCCGATTGTTCTTGCAATCTGATTGTGTTCTGTTGCCTGGACGCAGGCAGGCCGGTTCCTGTGGAGCGGGGTATGCTCCTGTGGTCATCCTGGTGCCGGGAGGCTTCATGTGGACATCCCTGTCGGTCGACCGCGCCCACTATTCCCGACGTCCCTGAAATCTCCAAGACGTTCGGGATTTCGGACAGGTTCCGGGGGAAGGGCTCGCGGGGCGTGCGCCGGCACGGAAGCGACGGTTTGGCGTTTTCAGATGCATGCAGGATAGTCCCTCCACATTATCGGATGGAGAATACGACCCGCGATGCCATCGAGCGATCCTCCCAAGGCACCGTCTTCCTCCAACGCCGCCGAAAACGGCACAACGCCGGATCCGTAGGGGCGGCGCCGATGTCGGTCATGACCGCTGAAATGCTTCTTGCCAGGTTCGCGGCGGGCCAGCGCGACTTCAGCAATGCGGTGCTGAGATTCGTCGATCTGCGCGGGGCGCGACTGCCCGGGATCAGGCTCCCCGGGGCAGACATGACCGGGGCTTTGCTCTCCAGGGCGGACATGAGAGACGGGGATTTCCGCGGGGCCTGTTTTGTAGGGGCGAGCGCGGCCGGGACGCTTTTCGCGGGATCCGACATGCGCGAGGCGGACCTGACCGGGGCGAATTTCCGCGACACGGATATCTCCCGATGCCGGTTTGACGGAGCAAACATGCGCGGCGTGTTCATGCGCGACGACGAGCAGCGCGCCGCGGAGGCCGCCCGGGACGAAGAGCAGGAAGCCGCGGGACAGATGGACGGCGACGGGGAGAGCGGGATGGAGGAGATGGCTCTCGTCCCGGGTGGGGCAGGGCGGCTTCAGAAGCTCACCGCGGAAGATATCCGGCGGCGCTTCGCCGCCGGCGAGAGGGACTTCCGTGGTGTCGATCTCTCCCGTGTCGACCTGCGCGGGCTGGACCTGCGCGGGGCCGACTTCACCGGAGCCTGCATGGAGGGGGCCAATCTTTCCGGGTGCAACCTGAGAGGCTCGGATTTCCGGGGGGCGAAGCTCGCCGGAGCCATTCTGACGGACGCCGAGCTGCAGGGAGCGGATTTCGATGGCGCGGACCTCTCCGGGGCCCGCCTGGAGGGGACGATCCTCGTCCCCGGAGGCCATGTGCCGACGCCGGCGGGTTCCGGCCACGGGTTGCCGACGCCCCGGCCGCGTCGATGACCCTCGGGGAACTGCTCGGCCTCTACAAGGAAGGACGCCGCGAATTCCGGGGCGTGGACCTGCGCGGAATCGACCTTCTTTCCGTCTCCCTGCCGGGCCTCGATCTCGCCGGGGCCAATCTGACCAGGGCCCGCCTGCGGGCCGCCAACCTGCCGGGGATCGTGCTTGCCGGCGCGGACTTGACGGATGCGGATGCCTTCGGCGCCAATCTGAACGGAGCCGACTTTACCGACGCCATCCTGGTCGGCCTGTGTCTGGCGGAGACGACCCTGGCAGGCGCGAAGCTGGCGCGGTCCGATCTGCGCGGCGCGGACGCGCGGCGTCTGTTCGCCTCGGGCGCCGACTTCACCGGGGCCAATCTGACCGGCGGCAGGTTTGAGGGAGCCCGGATGTGCCGGGCTCTTTTCCGGCAGGCCCGTCTGGACGGAACCGACTTCCGGGACGCCTGGCTCGACCGGGCGGACTTTACCGGTGCGGTTGCGGCAGGATCGGACTTCGCCGGAGCCCGCCTCGACGGCGTGGCGGGCATGGCTGCCGGGATATTGCCGGAGGACGACATCGGGCCATGCGGGACCGCCTTCACGCCTTGATTTCCGAACAGGCCCTGTCCCGGGGGCGCTTCGTTCTGGCCTCGGGCGCGACCACGGATTTCTTTGTCGACATGAAGCCGGTCATGCTCGACCCGGAGGGACTGTCCCTGCTGGCCGAGACATTCCTTGAGAAGATCGCCGCGGAGCGGGCGGACCATATAGGCGGCGTCGCCATCGGCGCCCTGCCTGTCGTGGCGGCGATCTGCGTCCTGAGCCACCGCACGGAACGCCCGCTCCGCGGCTTTTTCGTGCGCATGCAGGCCAAGGGTCATGGCACCGGCCGCCGTGTCGAGGGGTGGCTGCCGAGGGGTGGCGAGGTCTTGCTGTTCGAGGATGTGACGACAACCGGAGGATCTGCCCTGATCGCTGTCGAGGCGGCGCGGGCCGCCGGTGCCCGGGTAGAAACACTCTATACCGTCGTGGACCGCCGGGAGGGCGCGGAAGCGAATCTCGCCCGCGAAGGCGTGCGGCTCGTCCCGCTGTTCACCCGCCTCGATTTCGGACTGTAGGCCCGGACGTGCGGGCGGGCGGCTTCCGCCGCGGTGCCCGGCGGTTTTGAATTTTCAGGGATTCCCTGCATGACGGGAGCTTGGGAGAGAGGCGGCGCATCGACGTGCCGCCGGAAGGCGAGGAGGGGATTTTCGAGTGCATGAGCTTTCCCGAGAGGAGCTTGTTGCCCGCTATGCGGCCGGTGAGCGCGATTTCCGGGATGTGGACATGGCCGGCGCCGACCTGAGCGGCCTTGACCTGAGCGGCTCGGATTTCCGCGGTGCGGACCTGACCGGGGCGAGGCTGGATTCCGCGGTCCTGACCTCGGCGATGCTGCGCGATCTGAAGGGCCTGTGTTCGTCCTTCTACAATGCCCGTCTGGACGGCGTGGATTTCCGCGGGGCACGACTGGGCGGAGCGAAGTTTCACCGTGCCTCGCTCGTCGGGACGCTGTTTGACGAAGCCGACCTTGTCGGCGCCCTGTTCCGGGAAGCGAAATTGACGGACGCGAGTTTTGTGTCCGCCGAGTTGGGCAGGGCGGATTTTATCCAGGCGGACCTGACCGGGGCGAGATTCCGGAACGCCTGTGCCGAAGGAGCCTGTTTTCTGGATGCGGTCCTGTCCAGCGCCCGGATGACGGGGATTATGGCCGCCGGGGCCAATTTCGTCCGGGCGGACATGGCCGGGGCCGTCATGGAGGAGGGCAGGTTTCCGGGCGCCACGTTCGTGGGGGCACGGATGGCCCGGGCGAGTCTCGGGAAAGCCGGGCTTGCGGATGCCGTGATGACGGGTTGCGATTTGCGCGAGGCGGGTCTCGATGGGGCGGTCCTGTACCGCGCAAAGCTGGATTCCGCGCTGCTCTCGGGGGCTCGGATGACGGGCGCGCAGTGCCGCGATGCGGATTTCAGCCGGGCCGACATGAGGTCGGCCGTGCTCGCGAACGGGTATTTTCCGCATGTCCGCATGGTGTCGGCGGACATGACCCACGCGGATTTCCGGGAGGCCTATCTGTTCGGGGCGGACCTGTCCTGGAGTCGGGTGGAGGACGCGAGGTTCGACGGGGCCGACCTCTCGGAGATCGTTGCGGAGGGCGTGGACCGGGAAGCGCTGTTCGCGCCCTTGGCGGCTACGCCGTCGGCGGGGCCGTGAAAAAGAGGAGTGACCTGGCCATGAAGCTGGTGACCAAGGACATCGAGCGTCTTCTGTTGCGGAACGGACAGGAGCGTGGCGGCGATCACTGCCCGGTCGTGAAGTTCTTCACGCCGGACGGGCCCTGCACCTGGCTCATTGCGCGGATGGATTCCGAGGACCGCGATCTTCTGTTCGGGTTGGCCGACCTGGGGATGGGATTCCCGGAACCGGGTAGTATCCGGCTAAGCGAGCTGGAATCCTTGAAGGGCCCTATGGGTCTGGCGGTGGAGCGCGACCGTTTCTTCGAGGCCAAATATCCGCTTTCCGTCTATTGCTCTGCGGCGCGCCGGGCGTGCCGGATTGTTGAAGAGGGGGACGAGCTGGATGACGCGGCCCGCCGCGCCGGGTTTCCGGATGCCGATGATGGGCTGCCGAGTCCTTCGCCGTAGCGATGGCCGGCCCTGTTTTCACGGAAGGCGACATTTTCGAGACCGGCGCCGAGGCGCTGGTCAATCCGGTGAATTGCGTCGGGGTGATGGGGAAGGGGCTCGCGCTTGAGTTCCGAAGACGGTTTCCGGAGAATTTCGAGGCATACAGGGCGGCCTGCGGGCGGAATGCGATGCGCCCCGGCCGGGTCATGGTGTTCGACCGGGGGGAAGGGACGCTGCCGCGCTATATCGTGAATTTCCCGACCAAGAGGCACTGGCGCGACCGCAGCCGCGCCGGGGATGTAGAGGAAGGGCTGAGGAGCCTCCGGCGGGAATTGGAGAGGAGAGGGATCGGTTCGGTCGCCGTCCCGGCGCTGGGTGCGGGACTCGGCGGACTGGACTGGGGAATTGTGAAGGGACTGATAGAGAGGGAACTGGGGGGAATGGCTCCCGGGATCGTGACGGTGATGCAACCGCGGGCGACCGCCCCGGAGCAAGGAGGGAAGGGAGTGAACTCGATGTTCAGGCAGCGCAGGCCGGCCTATGCCGGCATCGGATCGCGGGAGACTCCTCCCGCCGTCCTGGAGTCGATGCGGCTGATGGCAGCCGCCTGGGCGTCGGAGGGCTGGCTGTTGCGCACCGGCGGCGCCAAGGGCGCGGACAGCGCCTTCCAGGACGGCGTGCCGCCTTCGCAGCGCCAGCTGTTGCTTCCCTGGGAGGGCTACAACGGTCTGGAGGGTCCGGACTGCTTTGTCCTGGACCGTCCTGCATTCGGGCGCTGTGTGGAGATTGCCGCTTCGTTGCACCCGGCGTGGGAGCGGTGCTCGCAGGGTGCCCGGCGCCTGCATGCGCGCAATGTCGCGATTCTTCTGGGCCCGGAGCTGGACCGCCCTGTGGATGCGGTTGTTTGCTGGACGGCCGGAGGCGCGGTGTCCGGTGGCACGGGGATGGGGCTCCTGATTGCGTCGCGGTATGGCATTCCGGTCCTGAACCTTGGCAAGACGGCGGAGTTGCAGGTCCGCAATTCGATGGAGGCCCTGCATCGGTCCGTGACGTCGGCCAGGCGGTCGTTTTCGGATTCGCCGGAGGACCGCGCCGGCGGCGCGCGGGTCTATGAGCCATCCGGGGTTTGCGCGTTCCGGTTCACGCGCGCGGAGTGGGGCCGGTTCTCGAACTTCTATCCGCTGGAAGAGCCGATCCGGCTCGGCCCGTGGGAATTGCCGACGTCGGAGCATGTCTATCACATGTTCGCGAAGTTTCCGCATTCGCGGGAGGTGCAGGATCTCATTGCGGCCGCGCCGACGGCGAAGCGGGCGGCGGAGATCGGCCGCGATCCGTCGAACATCCCGGTGGAGGGCTGGGAGGACCGCCGGCTGGATGTGATGAGATGGGCCATTCGTCTGAAACGGGAGGCGGACCCTGCGGGGGTTGACCGGGAGTTCGAGAGGACAGGGGGATTGCCGATCGTCGAGATCTCGCGCCGCGACGGGTTTTGGGGCGCTGTTCCCAGGGGCGAGCGTCTGGTGGGGGAGAATCTTCTCGGGCGCTGCTGGATGGAATTGCGCCAGCATGCGGAGCAGAACCACGAGATGGCGTCGGCTGCCTTCTGGGCTCGACGTCTGGGGATAGAGGGCCCCGGCGCGGAGACCCTGCCGGCTCCGTCGCCCTGGGATTGATGGCGGCAGGGTTTCGGGTTTGGCGTTTTCACACCCCCCTTTTAGGTTCGGGGATGTGACGGAGCAGCGGACCGCGATTGGAGAAGAGAGCGATGCGCATCAATGTGAGCGTCCTGATGGAGAAGGCGAAGGAGGCGTATCAGTCGTTCGCGACGACGCGTCATGACGCGGAGACGGCGTACAGGACGAACGCCCAGGTGATACTGCCGTCGGCGGCGGTCCTGCGGGAGAGCGAGGACGACGACCCGGCTGCCTACGCGGTGGACATGGACCCCGGCATGGGTCTGGCGATCTGGCGCAGCGAGGATGGCGCGACCAGGGCGACGGTGATTGTGCCGGAGGCGGACGAGGCTCCGGATGCGGAGGAGGACGGGGATGGGATGGAGCCTGTCCTCTACACGCTGCGGAACACGCGCAATATCGAGGGCGACGTGGAGCGGGCCGAGCAGGACGGCAACATCCCCCTGATTGCGGAGGGGGGCAACAACGCGGCGATCATGCTTCGGCTGCATTCCTGGCTGCACTCGGACAGGGCGCACGAGGTGATCGAGGAGGATCTCCGCCGAGGGCTGATCGGGACGCTGCGCGTGTTCGTGGGCGATATAGGGGAGCGGACGCAGAGCCGGTCCTTCGACCAGACCGGGCTGATGATGAACGTCCTCGAGAACCTGCGCGATGCCCCGGTTCCCGAGGGACTCGACCGGTATCTGGAGGCGAGGATGCTGCGGGAGCGCATTCGGGTTCTCGATCCGGCGAACGCGGATGCGGGCCGAGCGAGTCCCGAGGGCATGAACGGCGTTCTCGGGGAGCGCGGCGTGACGGCCCGGGCGGATGCCGGGGTCACGGTGCGGGCGCCGACCGGCCCGATGCTGGTGGACGACAACATGCTGCGCCAGGCGGTGCGGACGAATGGCGCCCTGTGCAGGCAGGTTTTCCGTCCGCTTACGAAGACGGCGATAGAGGATCTGGCGGTCGGCATTCTGGAGCGTGAGGAATACGATACGGTGATCCAGGCGTTCAGGGACCGCGACGAGGTCCTGAGCGGCCCCCGGGTGGACAAGGCCGTCGAGAAGCTGGGCACGGTGATCCAGGACTCGGTCGGGGAGCGCTACCAGTATGAGGTGTCGCTCGCGAGCGCGGACGAGCGAGACGTGATTCTGGTGCGCGAGCCGGGATACGGGATGCACTATTTCTATTCCTGGGAGACGGTGGACCGGCGTCCCCTGCTCGAGATGGATGGCGGCGAGGGGATCCCGACGATTTCACCGGAGGAAGTTCCGGACACTGACGAGCTGGAGCGGTTGCGCGGGGCATGTGCAGCGGTCGAGGACCGTTACTGGGCGCAGCGTGCGGAGGCCGCCGAGGCGGAACGTCTGGAGCCGTAGGCAGACCCGCCGCTTTCGCGGCGGGAGCCCAGCTCGTTCACGAATGAAGGCCCCCGCTCGCCGCGGGGGCCTTTTTCGAGAGGTGTTCGGAATTTCTGTGGGATCGGTGGACGAAGTACTCGCCTTTAGCCGAAGCTAAACTGGCACAAAGTGCCCCGGTCCCGTCCTTCCCCGCCAGCCAGACGCGGACCGACCCGTTCGCTGCCGGTGTCGGCGATGTTATGGCTGCGGAGCGCGAATGGCTGTATAGTTGAGGTGAGGTTAGTAATGGGTAGAGTGCCTCATGATGAGCTTGGATTTTGCAGCCGCGGCCGCAGAGCAGCATCGCACGGATAGAGGCGCGGCATGACCCGTGAGTTCCAGATTGCCGTTTCGCAATGCGAGGAGACCGGCGTCCTGATTGCCGGGAGCGATGATCTCCCCGGCCTGGTTCTGGAAGCTCCGGACATAGCCGGGCTTGTCGATGCCCTTCTGGACTGCGCTCCGTACCTGATTCGGGAGAATCTCGGCATCCCGGTAGAGGGTTGCCGCCTGTCCCTTGTCCCCGCCGTTCCGCCGGTTCGTCCGGCTTCGCGGCGTCAACAGGGACAATGGTTTGGGCTCCCCGGTCTCGTGACAGACTCCACCCCCAAGAAGGGGAGCGCGAGCATTGACGACGGCATGGTCGTCGGCCTTCCCGGTCTTTGGCGCCCAAGCAGTGGTTCGGTATCGTCCGTTTCTCTGGTGATGGCCGATCCCGATCTCGCCCCGAAAGCGGTTCGCGCCTGATGGGGTCAGGCTTCGGCCGGGATCTTCGCCGTATTCTGTCTGCTGAGGGATGGGTTCGAGGAGAGCGGCCCGGCAAGGGCAGCCATGAGATATGGCGGCGCGAGGCGTCGGGCTCCGGCAAACGGACCCTGTCGGTCCCGCTCAATCCCAAAAGCCGCCATACGGCGAACGACATTCTGAAACAGGCCGGTATCGGGAAGCGGCTATAGCCGTTTGTGGATGTATGCCGGATGCGGCCCCTGTTCGTCAGGACGCAATCCCGGGGCCGCCATCTGCTCACAATCCCTCAGGCCCGGCGGCCCGATCCAGCCGTATTGAATTGTTGCGGTACACCGGATGCCGTTGTGTGGGTCCGGATGCCGGGTCCCGTGCCACATTACCTTCGAGCAGTCTTCCGCCCGGCCTCCGGTGCTATACTGGGGAGAGAAAGGGGGGGCGATGCACGGCCCGGCCTCCAATGACGAAAGCGTCCTGACGGAAGGCCTGCGGGCGTTCGCGCGGCGCGGCGACCGGCATCCGGCGGAGTTCTTCGTCGGGCGCCAGGGCGAGATCGCCGCGGTCGAAGGGGTCTGCGCGCAGGCGCTCGCGACGGTCCGTACTGGCGGTTCTGAACCAGCTTCACCTGGCCGAGAACGGCCTGCCGATCGTGCCGGTGATGGCGGGGCTGGGCTCTTCGCGCGAGAGCCTGCGCGAGATCGGCCTGTCGCGTTTCACGGGCGGTGCGGTGCGCCCGCTGGAGGCGCTGGACGAGGACGAGGTGCGCGAGGCCCTGGACGGACTGTTCACGAAATACCGGGTGGACTGCGCGGGTGGCTGCCGGGCGTCCTGGGAGGCGTGGCTGGCCGACCGCTCCGACGGCTGGCCGCAGCATCTGTACAACGCCATGAGCGCGCTGGCGGTCGGGCTGGCCGATGCCGGCCGCCGCCTCGCCGATGTGGACTTCCCCGCCGTGGACGAGGCGGAAGCCCGGCGGCGTGTGGAGGAGGCGTACCGGCCGCGCGTCTCGACGGAGATGGATGGCGCCGAGTTCATGCTGCAGGCGCTGATGCAGGTCCTGCCGCCGAAAGGCGGCGTGCGCCGCCGGGCCATCGTCGACGAACTGGAGCGTCTGGCCCGGGAGAACGGGGACAAAAGCTCCGGTTGGCGCCTGCCTCGGAAGATGGAGGCGAACGAGTTTCTCGACCACTTGGTCCACCACGGGGCGCTGCAGGCCTGCGCGGACGGCCTTTACCGCTGCCCGATCCCGTCCTTCCGGTCCTGGGTCGCGGCCGGCATGCCCGAACCGCCGGCGCCCGTCTCACCGGCGAAGGAACCGGAAGAGGCCGGGCCGGAAGGACGGGATCGGGCAGCGGACGATTTCGGGATGTGAGACAACGGGCGCGGCGCCGACGGCGGCGGGAGCGGAATTGTCCGACGTCTTGACGCCCGGGCGCCGAATTGTGCCAAAAAATTCCGAGCGCCTTTCCTTTTTCGCTGTCCCCCGCTCGCGAGCGGGGGGATGGACGGAAGAGGGTATCTGGACGGCGTTGGTAGGCCCGCCGGGAGTTGAACCTGGATCTGACGCTTATAAGGCGCCTGCTCTGACCGTTGAGCTACGAGCCCGCAAGGTTGTTCAGAGCGTTATTCGGCGACCGGCATTGCGACCGCGCGCGCGGCCGCGACCCTGTTCTTCAGGACAGGATAGCGGGAATGCGCGATTCGGGTCGGCGGGATTCATGCGGGCCATATAGGGTGGTGGCCTGCCGCTGGCAACAGGCGGGCCCGCTTGCCCGGTGCTGCGGGGAGGGGTTGTGATTTCCAGGCCGGGGTCTATTGGCCGATAAGGGACTCGTACCAGCTCAACTGGTCGAGTTCGTCGTCGGGCGGTTCTTCCTGTTCCGTCGGGTCGCCTCTTGCCGGGGGAGGGCTCTCCGTTTCGGGGAGCGATTCGGTCGAGGGGAACGGAAGCAGGCTGGTTGGCTGGGCCTCGGGTGCGGCCGGCCTCGAGAGTGAGGAGAAGGGATTGTCCCGGGCGGGCTCATGCTCTCCGGTTTCGGGGGGGTCGGTCTGGATCGGCATGTCCTCGGGCCGTTGCCCCAGGTCATCGAGGAGTCTCTCGAATTCCTGTTCGCGTTCGGTTGTGGCCGAGCCCCGCACCCGCCTGCGCGCGTCGCGTTGGTGTTCCCTTTCGTCGGGTGGGGCCTTGAGGTCGCGGATGAGTTGCCAGGCTTCGAGGGCGTAGGGGGACTCGTCCTGGAGGTCTTCGGATCCGGGGTTGGCGATGCCGAGCTTGAGGAGGGTGTATTTCCGGGTTTTGCGGTCTGTCCCCGCCCACCATTCGCGCGCTTCCTCGGTCCGGTTGTCGGGATCGGTCCCCTCGGCGTGGCCGTCGTCGGGGGTGTGGGATTCCGTTTCGGGAAGGCTGTTGGCGGAAGAAGGCGAATAGCCGGACCAGTCCCAGTCGAAGCGGACCGCCGTGACCTGCCGTCCCAGCTTTATCGGGGTCATGGCGACCTGGACGGGGCTGTTCGCGTTGATCGTGTTGATCGCCGGGACGAGCACTTTCTGGCGCAGGCGCGTCCAGTCGGTATATTGCCGCTGATGGTTGAGGTCGAGGGCCTCACGCAGTTCGTCGAGGCTGTATGTCCATGTGGGACGGTCCTGACGGCGCCTGTCCGCCAGCACGGCGAATAGCTTCTGGGAGTGCCGGGAGCGTGGCATGCTGTGAAGGATCGAGGATTCGATCCGGGCGTAGGTTATCCTGGACTTGAGCAACTCCGCCGCCAGGGGAGGCAGCAGGATGTGGATTTCCGTGTTGCCCTTGCTCAGGCCCCACTCCGAAACGAGTACCGATTGCCATGGGGTTTCGTCGCGGATGCCGGAAAGCTCGCAGTGGCTGAGCGACCGCAGGCACTTGAACAGCCAGCGGTTGGAGCGTTGCCCAGGGGGCTTCAGACTCTTCGCCGGCATGGTTATCCAGGTGCCGACCCCCGGGGTCTCTTCGAGAGCGAGCCGGCCCTGGGTGCGGCGCGACAATCAGCTTGAGACGCTGGCGACAATCAGGATGAGACGGGGGAAGGCGGCGGCCCGGAACGGAGGGAGGGCGTAGCCCGACCGGAGTTCCGGGCCGCCGCCTCAAAAATTTTTCCTGGACCTTCTGGCGGGGTCGGTCGGCTGGGCGAACGGTGACGTTTTTCCGAGTAGAGGAGCGCGTCATTGCCCGGGCGTTACGTAACCGATCGCCAGAAGAGGCTGTTCATGACCCACAAGAAGACCGACACCATCGAGGTGGCGGCCGCCAAGGCGGGGTTCGGCCGTGCCACCGGCTACCGTCTTGCCGCCGATCCGGAGCCATTCCGGGAGAAGAAGCCGCGGGGCCGGCGCCGCCCGGACCCGCTGGCCGATATCTTCGAGAAGGACGTCGTGCCGATCCTTGAGACCAGCCCGGCCATCCGTCCGGTTGGCGTGTTCGAGGAGTTGATGCGCCGTCATCCCGAACTGGACCCGGGGGTGCGGCGTACGCTGGAGCGGCGGATCCGCACCTGGCGCGCCCAGTATGGCGCGGAGAAGGACGTGATCTTCCGCCAGAAGCACGAGCCGGGCCGGCAGGGCCTGTCCGACTTCACCCGCATGGGCTCGCTCGGCGTGACCGTGGCGGGGCAGCCGCTGGATCACATGCTCTACCACTTCCGCCTCGCCTGGTCGGGCTTCACCCATGCCCATGTGGTGCTCGGCGGGGAGAGCTTCACGGCGCTGGCCGAAGGGCTGCAGGACGCGCTGTGGCATCTCGGCGGCGCGCCTCTCGATCACCGCACCGACAGCCTGTCGGCGGCGTTCTGCAACCTGAGCAAGGACGCCGTCGAGGACATCACCGGGCGCTACCGGGGGCTGTGCGAGCACTACGGCATGGAGGCCACCCGCAACAACCGCGGCGTGGCCCACGAGAATGGCTCGATCGAGGGGCCGCACGGCCACCTCAAGCGCCGGATCGCGGATGCGCTGGCCTTGCGCGGCTCGTCCGACTTCGAGACCCTCGAAGCCTATCGGCTCTTCGTCGCCGACGTGGTCGGCCGGGCCAATGCGCATCGCTCCAAGGCGATCGAGGCCGAGCGCGCGGTGCTGCGGGACCTGCCGGTCGAGCGGACCGTCGATTACGAGCAGATCAGCGTCAACATCGGCCAGTCCTCGGGCTTCGTTCTCCGCCGCGTGTTCTATACCGTGCCCTCGCGCCTGATCGGACACAGGCTCGGCGCGCGCGTCTGGGATGACCGGATCGACCTCTTCCTCTCGGGCGCTCACCTCCTCACCCTGCCGCGCGCGCGCGTCGGCGCGAGCGGTCCGGGCGCCCATGTCGTCAACTACCGGCACGTCATCCACTCCTTGAAGAAGAAGCCGATGGCGCTCCTGAACCTGGTCTACCGCGACGAGTTGTTCCCTCGCGAGCCCTACCGGCGCTGCTTCGAGAAGGCCCTGGAGCGGCTCGGCGAGCGCGAGGCCTGCCGCCTCGCCGTCGGCCTGCTGACGCTTGCACATGAGGACACCTGCGAGGCCGAACTGGCCGCGGAGATCGATCGCGCCCTCAAGACCGGCCGTCTTCCCGACCCCGACAAGCTCAAAGCCCGCTTCGCGCCGCAGCGCGGCAGCATGCCCGCCATCAAGGTCGCCAGGGCGCCACTCCTCGGCTACGGCGCGTTGCTGCAAGGAGACGCGGCATGACTGACAACCGGGACAGACCCGCCGCCGACCCCAACAAGGTCGACGCCATCAGGCTCTCCCTGATGCTCACCGAACTCCGCCTGCCGACCATCAACCGGCTCTGGCAGGGCTTCGCCAAGAGGGCCGACGCCGAGGGATGGACCGCAGCACGCTTCCTCGCAACCCTCGTCGAGCACGAACTCGCCGAGCGCGACCGCAGGCGCATCGAACGCCATCTCAGGGAGGCGAAGCTGCTCCCCGGCAAGAGCCTCGACAACTTCGACTTCAACGCCGTGCCGATGATCTCGAAGGCCCAGGTCAACGCGCTGGCCGCCGGCGATGCCTGGCTGACCCAGGGCGCCAATTGCCTCATCTTCGGACCGCCAGGCGCCGGCAAGAGCCATCTCGCCTCCGCCATCGGCCTCGCCCTGGTCGAGAACGGATACCGCGTCCTCTTCACCAGGACCACCGATCTCGTCCAGCGCATGCAGGTCGCCCGCCGCGAACTCGCCCTCGAAGCCATGCTCGCAAGGCTCGACCGATACCACCTCCTCATCCTCGACGACATCGCCTATGTCCAGAAGGATCAGGCCGAGACCAGCGTCCTCTTCGAACTCATCTCCGCCCGCTACGAGCGCCGATCCCTGCTGATCACCGCCAACCAGCCCTTCGGTGAGTGGGGAAAGGTGTTCCCGGACGAAACAACCGCGGTGGCTGCCGTCGACCGGCTCGTCCACCACGCCACCATCCTCGAAATGAATGTCGAGAGCTACAGGCGCCGCAAAGCCCTCGACAGAGGCAAGCGAAAGGCTGGGCGCCCGGCAAGCTACGCCACCGAAAAAAACACCAAAAACTGAACCGCTGCCGCCAGATCGGCCCAGCGGCCACAACACTCACAGCCCGCGGGAATCGCCTCCGCGGGCCGTCTCTTCTCCGACCCGACGGCCCCCCCGCGACAATCAAAACGCTCTCCGAAAACCCTGTTTGTCGCGCCGCGACAATCAAAATCCGAAACCGCTTGCAATCCGCGCCCCGCGCGACAATCATCAACTCGCCGATGCCGCCGGGGAATCTCATCCTGATTGACGCGCGGCTCTCACCCAGATTGTCGCGCTATAGCCAGGATCGCGGCGCCGTAGCGCAACTCCGCCTCGCCGACGGCAGAGAAGAAAAGCTCGTGCAGCGGGCGGGCGGCGACCCAGCCTGCCACCGCCGGATCGGGCGACCGGCGGATCAACTCCGACACCACGTTCGTATCGACCAGCAGGGACATTGCGCCGCGCTCAATCGAAGGACGGCGGTTCGCGTCCGGGTTCGCGCGGCGGCAGTTCCAGGTCCACCCCGTTGTCCGGCCCGAAATGCGAGCGGGCAATCTCCGCGAGGTTCCTCGTCTCCCGCCCGCGATCGACAGCCTCGCGCAGGATCAGCCGCGCTTCCTCTTCCATGGAGCGGTGGTGCTCGGCCGCCCGCACGCGCAGGCGCGTCTTCACCTCGTCGTCGAGATTGCGGATCGTGATGCTCGCCATGCCGCCGTCCTCCGTTCTTCCGGCAGACCAGTCTACGCAGCGATTGCGGTGCAATCAAGACGCTGCGGGCGAACTCACGCGTGGCAGCGCCGAGCACGGGGGCAAGGCGGCGTCCGCCGCCGCGGCCGCGAGAGCCCGGCGCACCGCCTCCGCATTCCCGCTCTCGCCGATGACGGCTTCACCGTCCCCCGGCATCCGCACCATCGGCCGCAGTCGTGCCGGCCCGTCTGTCGAACTCCATCCGGGCAGTATGAGGAGTCTCTGCGACTTTCCCGTTTGGGCCGTTTTCCAGCCGAGCAGTCCATGCCGCCGCCGCAGCGCCGGTACGACTGGAACAATCCCATGGGACTTGCGATTACGGGACCATGCAACGCCAGCATCGGCTGACCTGCATGATTGCGCACATCCGAGAGTCGACACATGGTCGGGACACACAGGAGAAACCGAATTGTCCTCGGAGAGGAAGACGGCCGTAAACGACGAAATGCCGGATCGGACCACGACGCTGTCGGAACAGGACAGCAGGGCCTTGCTGGAAGCTCTCGGCAATCCGCCACCGCCGACAGGGGCAGGCCTGGACGCGGTCCGCCGTTACCGTTCCCGGATGTTAGCGACGGTTAGGAAGGGCGTTTATTTGCTGGCGCGGAACGGCCGGTTTGTGCGGCTTGCGAGCAGCGTCGCATGGGTTAGGTGTTGCGTTCATCTGATTGGGCGGTCATCGGTTTCGAGCGGCTCGCCGTCGCGGTCACGGATGAGCATGTCGTTCCAGTCCTGGTTTTCGAGGGCCGGTCGCATTCGGACGATTCTTGTGTCGTTGTCTTGCATGCGGCGGGCGGCGTGATCGCCGTATCGTGTAGCGTCCCAGGCACAGAAGATACGGCGCGGGTTCCAGGCCTCGACCCATTTGGGGATTCTGGCCGTGATGGCGCCGGTGGAGACGACGGCGCATTTGCTGCGTTTTTCCGGGACGAGGTGGAGGGAGAGGATCGACAGGGCGTCGAGGGCGCTGCCGGTGAGGATGACGGTGCCGGGCCAGTCGGGCTCCCATGACATCCAGAAGCCGCCGTCTGCGGCCGGCTCCTGCGCTGCGGGGAGGGTCTCTATGCCGACCACCTTGCTGGCGGCGTTTCGGCGGAGGAACACGGGATTGCCGCGCCGGTCGGCACGGATCAGGCCGAGGCCTCGGCATAGCTCGACGAGCGCGTCGGCGAGGCCGCGCTGCTCGATGAGGTATTGCCGCAGCGCCGGCCAGCGAGGGTCCTGGCACGAGGGCTCCGCCTCACAGCGACTGTTCGGGAGCCGTGAGTGGCGCGGCAGTTGGGCGAGGAAGTCGAGGGCTTCGGTCGTTGGGCATCCGAGCGCATGAACCGCCAGCTGGATGGCCCCGGCGCCTCCCTCTCCGCGCAGATGGTCGTAGAACATGAAGCGGTTGATGGAGAGGACCGAACCGGCTCGTCTCCAGCGCGCGGCATCGGCGGGATCGCGGCGATAGCCGAGGGCGTGGACCACGTCTTCGAGGGGGCAGCTTCGCAGCCCCTCGGCCCGCAGGCGGCGATCCCATGGATGCAGATGCTGCACGGCTGGCTCAGGCATCCCCCGTGTCTTGCGCCGTGCTCTTGCCCGCTCCTTTTGCCGATCGCCGCCGGCGGCGATCGGCGCTGCGCTGCTTCTGGCGTTCCTCGGCCTCCTTGCGGCGGTATGAGTCGCCGTCGATGGCGAGGATCTCGGCATTGTGGACGAGCCGGTCGACAAGGGCCACGAGGCAGGCGGCGTTGGGGAAGGCCTCGCTCCACTCGGCGAAGGGGCGGTTTGTGGTGATGATGGTGGAGCGCTGCTGGCTGCGGCTTGAGACGATATTGAACAGCAGGTCGGCATGACGGTTGGAGTAGGAGAGATATCCGACTTCGTCGATGACCAGGAGGTGCTGGCGGGCGTAGAAGCGCAGCCTGCGCTGGAGCATTGTGTCGGAGTCGATGGCGGCGAGCTCGCCGAGCAGGCTGGCGGCGGTTGCGAAGCGCACGGTGTGGCCTTCGAGGACGGCGCGGTGTGCGATATTGGCGGCGATTGTGGACTTGCCGACGCCGTTGGGGCCGATGAGGACGACATTGGCGCCCTCGCGGAGGAAGTTGAGGGTCATGAGGTCCTCGACGGCCATGCGGTCGCATCGCCTTGGCCAGTCCCAGTCGAAGTCGGCGAGCGGCTTGAACTGTCCGAGGCGGGCGGCGGTGAGGCGTCGCCTGAGGCTTCGGCTTCGCCTCTCTTCCTCTTCCCATGCGATCAGGGGCGGGAGCCAGTCGCGCTCCGCAACCTCGCTCCAGTGGGCGAGGAGGCCGTGCAGTCCGAGCGCCGTGGCGCGGTCCTTGAGGGTCATTCTTCGCTGTCCTCCTCGTGGTGGCTTGCGAGCCCGTCGTATCCGCCGAGGTCGTGATCGCGGACCGCGATATCGCGCAGTCTTGGATCGCCGGGCAGGTCGATGGGGATGGGTGGTGGCTCGTTGCGCTGTTCGCGCCGCCGGTTCAGGCTGAAGCGCACCGCATTGGGATGGGGGACGCCGCGCTCAAGGGCTTCATCGATGGCGGCTTCGAGTTCGACGGCTCCGTAGTCGTCGAGCAGGCGCAGCAGGGAGGCGACGGTTGTGCCGATATTGCCGCCGCGCCTGGCGGTCTCGGCAAGCAGGCGCTCGCTGTCGGGGGCGGCCTGGAGAAGGCGGCTCTGCCCGCGCAGGCGGTGGGCGTGACGTTTGAGCCTGACCAGCTCCTCGATGTGCTCGGGGGTCTCGATGCGGGCCGCCTTGTCGAAGCTGCGCGGATGACGGGCGACGGTGTCGGCGCCGTCGAGGATGCGTACCTCCTCCAGTGTCGCGACCACGGTGAGGGTGCGCCGCGTATGGGTATGCGGGACGCTATAGTCATTGAGGTCGAACCTGGCGTAGGGGGTCTTGCCGATCCTGACCTCGACCCTCTCGTCGACGGGGGGCCGGTCGTCGGGCAGCGCCATCAGGGAGCCGCGCTCGCGCTCGAAGGCCTCGCGCACGGTGAGGGAGCGGTCGTCCGGCCAGCGACGGTCGGCGGCGACGCCGTCGCACCAGGCGCGGGCCCGGGCGTTCAGGTCGTCGAGGTCGCGCCAGGCGCGGGCGGCGAAGAAGTTGTCGCGCACATAGCGTATGGCGCGCTCCACGCGCCCCTTCTCGTTGCCGCGCGCGACCGCGACCGGCTTGGGCAGGAAGCGGTAGCGGGCGGCGAAGTCGAGGAGCCGGGGGTTGAACCGGATGGCGTCGCCCTGGCGCTCCAGCACGACGCTCTTCAGGTTGTCGTACCATAGCTCGCGGGGCACGCCCTGCCAGGCCTCGAAGGCCTCGACATGGCCGCGCAGGAAGTTGTCCATCGCGGCATTGAGGTAGAAGTGCAGGAAGATGCGGCGCGAGTAGCTCAGCACCATCACGAAGCCCATCAGCGGGCGCTCCGCGCGCCCGATCCTCACCTTGCCGAAGTGGGCCCAGTCCACCTGGGCCAGCTCGCCGGGCAGGGTCTTGAGGCGCAGATAGGCCTCGGCCACAGGCCGCGGGCGCTCCGGCGCGATCATGCGCCGGAAGTGGCTCTGGCTGCCCCGGTAGCCGCGCTCGACCGCCATCTGGTAGAGCCGGCTGGCTGGCAGCCTGGGCCAGACCGCCAGGGTCTGGCGGATGAAGGGCCGGAACGGATCGATCATCGAAGCCCTGCGCCGCCTCTCACGCGCGGGCGCCCCGGCGGCCGCTACCGCGCGCTCGACCGTGCCGTGGTGGACGCCGAGCTGGCGCGCGATCGTGCCGATCCTCCACTTCTCGGCAAAATACAGCCGCTGGATCTCGGCACGGGTCTGCTTGTCGATCGCCATCTCACTCCCTTCGCGCCTGGCGCAGGCCCGGATAGACCGCCAGGCCGCAGAACCGACCGCAGCGCTCGCAGCGGAACACCCGGGCGGGACGGTCGGGCCCGAAGGGCCGGGTTCCGGACCGCCCCGCCGGTATGCGCGCCACATCAGGACGCCGGCGCGCGACGGTCAAAGGGTGATGCGTCACTTTCTGCGCGATGGCCCGAACTGCCGGCTGCCGCACACGGCGCCGTTCGCGGTAGCGCCGCTGGCGCTCGGCATGCTTGTGACGGCCCCGGCGGCTGTTCTGGTAGCGCTGCCCCGCAAGGCGCACCGACCGACGCCGCGCCCGCCCGCTGCAACGCGGCGAACAGTAGATATGGCCAGAGTCGCAGCGCCGGCAGAGAACCACCTGGCGGCGGCACAGGGCGCAGGTGAACAGGCGGGCGGCGTTCCTCATCGCGACCGATGAGAACGGGGTGGACCCACGCCCGGACGCGCACGATACTGCGCTTCCGGGCCGCGCCTTGCATGGCTCGGGGGGTGCGGCGCCGGTCGTTGCCACCAAGCCAACGGGGCCGGCGCCGCATCGTTCTCAGAAGCCCCAGTCTACCCCCTGCCGCAGCCCGGGAACGGCCAACCCGGTCGCCAGGACGTCGCCGCCCTCCGGGAGGCGAAAATCTCAACGCGACGGGGGCCGAGGACTCCGGTCGGGCTACGCCCTCCTTCCGTCCTCGGCCCCCGTCATAAACCCGGCCGCGCCTGTCTCACGCTGTTTGTCGTGCGCACCACAAAAGCGCGCTACGCCAGCAAATATGCGCCCTTTATGATAATCACCGACAGCCGGCAATGCTGTCGCTGCCGCCGTTCACTGCTGCGCTGTGGAACATGTGAAACGCGATCCCTGGAGACATGGACCATGTGGGACGAACGCCCTGCGCTGCGGGAACAGGTCCCGCCCGTGCCGGCGCCTGGTGCGCACGGTGTGACGAACGGCGCGCCGCAGCGCCGCGAGACCCGTTCCGTTACCGCGGTTCGCGAACGGCAACGTGGAACGCGCTCGCAGACTGCGGCCCGGTTGTTTCGCTCAATCGCCGCGACGGCTTCAATCCTTTGTGATGCCGGCGCTTCAGGCGGTGACGGTGTGCAGGGAAATCCCGACCATCCTGACCCCCGTCGGGTTCATGGTTCGTCACACCCGACGCATCTGTGATGCCTTTTCGCTTTCCGGTTGGCGTTGCGGGAGGTTGCCGGGGAACCCTTGTTTTGCAACGGTTTCCGGTCTTCCCGCCTGCCGCTTCCTTGTCCTCCTGCCCGCGAGCCCGGGGCCCTGTCCAGGACACGTTGTGGCATGTCCTGCGGGTCGGGTCCACCCTTTCCGGACGGCCGGCCCCTTTCGGCGCGCCGCGGCCGGGTTCGTTCAGAACTGGCGCACGAAGCTGAGTTCGGCGCGGTTGCGCCGGTAGTCGAGGGCCTGGGCGTTGGTCTTGCGCTCCTCGCGGATGAGGGAGAGGCGGGGGCTGAAGCCGAGCACGGTCACGGCGCGGTTGTGGACCGAGACCGAGAGGGTCCGCGTGTCGTCCCGGCGCGGCTTGCGGTCGATGGTGCGGTGGGCGGCGCCGCCGCCCTCATAGTCGGTGCGCTGCAGGGCGGCGCGCAGGCCGAGCGTGAAGCCGGCCGGCAGCGCCAGCGTGGCGCCGAGGCTCGCCCGCGGGCCGCTGTTGCGCCAGTGTTCGGCCCTGGCGCGGGCCCAGCTCCAGCCGGCATTGCCGCCGAGGCGCAGGATGGTCAGCGCGGCCCAGTTGGCGCCGAGCGAGACGTCGCCCACCGGGCCGTCGAGCCAGTCGCAGCCGCGGCAGTTGCGCCGGGCGGCGCCGGCGCGGGCGAAGAGCGCGAGGCGCGGCGTCAGCAGATGCTCGCCTTCGAGGCGCAGGCCGACGCTGTCGGTCTCGGGCCGGCCGGCGGTCCATTGCCGGTCCGCGGTCGCCAGCAGGCTCGCTTCGGTGCGGGCGTCGATCAGCCAGCGCGGGCCGACATGGGCGGCAAGGAAATGCCGGTCGAACTCCCCGCCCCTGTATTCCCGGACGCTGGCGTCCGCCCCGGCGCGCAGGCGCAGGCGGTCGTTCAGCGGATGCTGGTATTCGCCGCCGCCCCAGAAGGAGACGCCGAGGCCGGATTCGGGCTTCGCGGGATCGTCCAGGGTGAAAGGCAGCCGGCCGAACGGGGTGTCGAGGAAGACCGTGCGCTCGCCCGAGGCGGCGTTGAGGTTGCTGTCCGGGACGATGGCCGCCCCGAACCACGCCTCCCAGCGCCGCCGCGCGCGGATGATGTCGAGGAAGCGCCGGATGTTGGCGGCGACCGCCGGGGGCACGTCGCCCGCCAGCACCTGCTCGAAATGCCGCCGCGCCAGCGTGTCCTCCTCCTTCAGGAAGAAGGCGCGGGCGAGTTCGAGACGCACCCGCACCAGCTCCGGGCGGTCCACCAGGATGGCCCGGAAGGCGGCGACCGCCTCGTCGAGCCTGCCCTCGCGGGCTTCCCGGTCCGGTGCGGCATCGGCGGCGGCAAGCGCCTCCATCCCGGCCCGGAAGCGCATGTCGGTCGCATCCTGGCCCAGGGCGGGGCGCGCGACGGGCGCCGCAACAAGCAGGACCGACAGCCCCGCCAGCACGGGAACAAGGAACCGGAAAGGTCTCATCGCGTCTGTCGCATCGCTTGCCGTCCGGGCTCCCGATCGAAAAAGAAGGGCGGCGCAGGAAACGCGCCACCCTTGTCACGACCGGGAACCGGGCCGGCCTCCCGCATGAACGGGAGCCCGGCCCCGTGCGGCTACTCCGTCGTCGGCGTCTGAAGCTCCGTGCCGAAGGCGCCGACCATCCGGTGGGTGCCGCCGTGTTCGGCCTGGAACTTGCCCATGATCGCGGTCGGATGGTTGCTGCCGTCGCCGCCATTCTCAACCGTGCCGGGCTTGTCGTCATACAGGTTGGCCACCCAGCTCCCGGCCGGCGCCGCCTTGTTGCCGTTGATCGACCACACCGTCTTTTCCGTGTTGACGATGTGGCCCTTCTGGGCATCGGTGGCCAAGCTGGGGTCGGTGGTCCAGGCCGCCTTGTTCAACGTCACGCTCCAGTCGTTCTTCATCCCGTTTTTCAGCCTGAAGTCGTGGATCGTGCCGGTCAGGCCCGTGTCGGCGTTCAGGTTGGCGGTCCCGAACTGGGCCTTCAGCGTGGCCGTCGCCGTGAACTCGCCACCGCCGCCCTTCTCGTTGAGCGGGTCGTTGATGGCGTACCAGCCGATCGCGGGGCCCTCATAGGTCGCCGCCCTGCCTCGGTTGACGTTCAGGCTCTTGCCGTCCGTGGCGAGATCGACGCCCCCGCCGACGGACTGGTAGAAGGCGCTGACCGCCGCCGGCATGCCGTCGGCGTCGTTCCGCACCCACCAGCCGAAGTACATGTAGCTGAGGTCCCTTTCCAGCACCTTCGCGCCCGCGTCGTGGACGAAGTACCAGTCGGCGGACATGAAGTAGCCGCCGAACCCGCCTCCTCCGACCCCGGTCCCGACCGTGCAGGTGCCGCTTGCGGGGCAGAAGTAGTTGCCCGGCGCGCCGTAGTAGGTGCCGGGGACCTTGATCTCCGCGCCCCCGTCGGCCGGCTTCGGAGCGGTCACGGACCCTATCCCGACGGTCCACTTGTCGAACGTGGCGGATGCGATCGCCCGGTCGACCCCGGTGCCCAGGGTCAGTCTGCGCGCGTGTTTTGGGCCGCTGTTGCCGGATACGAACGGCTCGTAGGTCCCCTTGTTGATCCAGTCGGTGTCGTCCTTGAAGAACTTCGCGGCATCCATCGGGACGACACCCCATCTCTCCAGCGGGCCGCCCTGCCGGTCGTTGTACACCCGGACCTTGTCGGTGACCTTCATGCTGCCGGAGCCGGTGGTCCTTTCGTAGTGCGTGACGTTCCACCGGCCCACCTTGTCCATGGTCGTGTCGTGCCCGGGGCGCCCCTCCGCGCCGTGCCTGAAGTACACGGCGGTGTGGGTGTTCGCAGTCGCGATGCTCCCCGCGCCGGCCGCGGGGTCGATGCGGAAGTCCCCCCGCTCGCCCCTCTGACCGGTCGCCTCCGCCGGGGCGTCGTGCTGGCTATCGGTGATACTGGTGATGTAGTACGGGACGGTCGCGAGGTTGTTCAGCGCGTTCACCGGGGCCGTTGTGTCATCGGACGGACCCATCGCCGCGTACAGCGCCCGGCCCATCCTGTGCCCGTCCATGCGCGCCGTCTTGGCGTCGCCGAAGGCGTCCTCCTGCAGGGCGAGCCTCGTGCGCAGCAACTCCTTGTTGGCCTCGGGGATGTTCGCGTCCGCGATCGCCGTCTTGGCCGCCGCGATGGCGGCTTCGACGTCGGTCACGGTGCTTTCCTCGGACAGGGACGTGATCCTGGCGATCGCGTCCATGACCGCCTTAATCTCGCCGTCCGTGATCGTCGTGACGACGCCGGCGATGCGGGTCTCCTCGGCCTTGGCCGCCATGCGGGAGTCCTTGGCCCGGTCGAGCGCGCCCTGATGCATGGCAATCTTCGAGCGAAGCTTCGCCTTTTCAGACTCGGGGATGTTTGCGCCCTCGATCTCCGCCTTGGCCGCGTCGATGGCGGCCTGGGCGTCCGTCACGGTGTCGTCGCCGGACGTGTTCGTGACCATCTTGACCGCCTCCATGGCCGCCGCGACCTGGGTGCCCTCGATGTTCTTGACAACATGATCGTGGTAATGGCCCTGCGCCGTCTTGATCTGCCCGTCGTCAGCGTCCGCACGGTCCGCCTGAGCCTGATACCGGTCCTTTTCGTCGTCGGTCAGATCCTCGGCGCCCGCGATCGCCGCTTTCAGCTCTCTGAGAGCGGCCATGGCGGCGTCGAGCTGCGCCTTCGTGGGCGTCACGCCCGCAAACGCCGCAAGAGCCATGTCGAGCTTTCCGGAAGCCCCCGAAAGCGCGTTCATCTGCTCTTTCCGGTCCACGGCTGTCTGGGCACTGGCCAGTTGCGTCCGATACGTCGCCTTGTTGGCATCGCTCACGTCGCCCGCATCGTCCAGCGCCTCCTTGAGAGCCGCGATGGCCGCCTTGGCCGCGGCGAGCTTGTCCGCGTCCGACAGGTCGGACGTGTCGACCTCGGCGAGCGCGTCCATCAGCGCCTTCTTCTGATCCATCTCGCGAGCCATCGTCGCCAGCACCGTCTTGCGCGCCGCAGCCGCCGCCTGAAGCTTCGCGAGCTCCTCGCCGGAAACGCCGGCCGTTGCATCGGCAACGGCCTTGTCGACCGCAGCGTCCGTCGTGGCCGCCTTGATGGCCGCGTCCGCCTTCTGGTAGGGCGTCTGCGTCTGCGCCGGCATCTGCGTCGTCGTCGACGGCGAGCTTCCGCCCCCGCCGCAGCCGGCAAGCCCCAGAGCCGTGGCGGCCATGACCGCGATCGCCCAATGCTTCACAATTCTCATGAACCCTTCTCCTTTCAGCAGGAACGCCTCGCCGGTCCCCGATGCAAACTCCGGGCAAAGTGTAGGTGGAACGCAGGGCGTGTCAACAAACTAAAACACTTCATGCGCCGTTCCCTCATGCGAGCCCCAGCGCAGGCGGAGCATAGGCGGACAGGACGGGAGAATCAACAACTCCGGAGCTTCCGCTCGACCGCCACCGCCACCCGCTCGGCGGCTTGGCCGAGGGTCGCGTCGTCGAGATGGACATAGCGGTTCGTCGTGCTGGCCCGGCGGTGTCCGAGCAGGCGTCCTGCGACATGCAGGCTTTCGCCATTCATGACGGCGTGCGAGGCATGCGCATGTCGCAGGTCATGAAGCCGCGCATCCGCCACGATCCCGGCCGCATCGCGCGTCGTGGTCCAGAAATAGTGGAGTTCGTTGCTGCCCAACGGCCCGTCTCCGCTCCTGCCCGGAAACACACATTCCCCGGACGCCGATTCGGCGAGGCCGGCCAGCAACGCCCGCGCCGCTTCGCCCAGCAGAACGTGCCTCGGGCCCGTCTTGGTGTCGGCCAGCCGGGCGCTGGCGCCGTCCTCGTCCAGTTCCCCGATCTCGTCCCATGTGAGGTCGAGGATTTCGGAGAGTCGCGCTCCGGTGAGCGTCAGCAGGCGGATGGCCGCAACCGGCCAGGGGTGGTCCTCCCGGCGCCGGTCCAGCACCGCGCCGAGGCGTTTGAGCTCCGCACGGTCGAGATGGCGGGCGACCGGCCGCCGCGGGTTCCTGGCGATGTTGGCGCAGGCGTCGGGGACATGCTCGCCGAGGTCGCCCCACTGGCGGGCCGTCGCGAGCATGGCGCGGAGGATCTCGAAGGCGCGGTTGGCCGCGCCGGGCCGGTCGACGCTGGCGGCGTCGAACCATGCCGAGACACAGGCATGGTCGATGGCGTCGAGCCGGAGCCTGTCGAAATGCGGCATCAGGCGGTTCCGCATGTAGATGTCGAAGGTCTCCAGAGAGGATGGCTTCCAGCGGTGTTTCCGCCGTTCGCGGTAGCGGGCGGCGAAGTCGCGGAACAGCGGCGCCCTGGTCCTGCGCGGCGGCGCCATGTCCTCGCCGCCCCACAGGCGGGCGAGCGCGGCCGCGCCGTCCCGCCGGGCGGCGTCGAGGGAGAGTTCGGGGAAGCGGCCGAGGGTGATCTTGCGCATGCGCCCGTTGACGCGGGTCTGGACGATGTAGGAGCGCACTCCCGAAGGCTGCACCCGGACCCCGAAATGCGCCAGCAGCTTGTCCCAGAGGGTGTATTCCCGTTCCGTCGGCCTGGCGGCGGCGATGGCCTTCACGGTCAGCCGGATGCGGCGCCTGCCCCCGCTCATCGTCCGTCCTCCTTCCCGCTGCCGGTCATGGCATCGTGGACGATGCCGGAGATGCGCCCGGCGGCGGCGCGGACATGTCCGTCGGCGAGATGGGCGTAGCGTTCGGTGGACGCGGTGTCGGCATGGCCGAGCAGACGGCCGACGGTGTAGAGGTCGAGGCCGCTCATCACGGCGTGGGAGGCGAAGGTATGGCGGCAGTCGTGGAGGCGCACATCGTCGAGCCCGGCGAGGCCGCGCAGCTTCCGCCAGCGCGGGCCGAGGTCGGTCATCGGCCCGTCGCCCCTCCCGTTGGGGAAGACGTAGCGCCCCCTGCGCGGCAGGGCGTTGAGGACCGCCCTTGCAGGCGGCGGAAGCTGGACTGCCTTCGGCCCGGTCTTGCTGTCGGGCAGGACCGCGCGGGTATCGCGGATCCAGTCCCATTGCAGGCCGGCGATCTCGGACGAGCGCGCGCCGGTGAACAGCAGGAGCTGGATTGCGGCGGCGGCCTGCCTGTCCCCGGCATGGTCGAGCACGAAGCCGAGGCGCTTGAGTTCGTCCACGGACAGGAACCGCTCTCTCGGCTTCGTCCGGTAGCGGCGCATGTTGCGGCAGGGGTTGGATCCCTGCGGGCGCAGGTCCCACAACTCGGCCTGCCGCATCATCACCGAGAGCACCGGCAGGGTCCGGTTGGCGTTGCCGGGCGTGCCGCTCATGGCGTCGAACCAGCGCCGCACGTCGGCGCGGCCAATCTGCGGGACGCGCATCGCACCGAAGAAGGGGACGAGGTAGCGGTCGATCAGGTGGGCGTTGCCTGTCCTCGTGGACGGCTTCCAGCGCCGCCCCTGGCGGCGCATGAACTCGGCTGCGAAGTCGGTGAACAGGGGACCGGCCTCCTTGTCGTCCCTGGCCTTCGCGATGGCGGCAAGCGCCTTCTCCCTCGCCTCGGCGGCGGTCATGTCGCCGGGGGAGCCGAGACGGACGGTCCTTCCCCCGACGAGGACATGGAAGAACCTTGCCCCGCCTTTCGCGACCTTGAGGCCGAAGGCGGGCAGATCCCGGTCGATGACGGTGATGCCGTTGCGGGATTTCCGGCGCTGCTCGAACGGCCTGTTGGCCGTCCGTTCGTCGATGGTGGCATGGATGCGCATGGGGCCTCCGGATCCGTTCCCTGGGATGCCGCCCGTTCCGGGGGAACGAAACGGCGTTTCCGAACGGACAACGCGGCCTGCGCACAGGCTCGCGGCCGGAGGCCGGACCCGGCCCCAACCCCTTGTCGTGCAACGGAAAACTCTCGACCGTTGAAGGTCGGCCGGGTCTCGCTCTCTGCACCACGGGTGCGTCGGGTGTGAGAACCACGCGCCGAAGGGCGTAGAAATCATCACTCCGCCCCCGCATCCGCGAAGCGCCGCAAGGCCAGTTCTGACAATGGCTTGCAGCCCGCGCGGCGTTTGAGTGCGGCACTTCCGGCCCTTCCGATCTTCGAACCCGACGCCGTTCCCCGGCGTGTCCTGGGTGTTCCCCAACGGGGGCTCCTGCGACCGGCAGACAAGGGAAGGGGTCGGAAGATGCCGAACGGAACGAAGAGGACGAAGATCACCGAGGCGCGGGCGCGCGCCTTCGCTGCTGCGGACGGGCGCGAGGCCGTGCTGTGGGACAGCGCCGCGCCGGGCCTCGGCCTGCGGGTGCGGGCGAAAGGGCGCAAGACATGGATCGTGCACCGGCGCGCGGGCGGCTCCGTCGTCAGGCGGACGCTCGGCGCGCTCGACGAACTGACGGTCGAGGATGCGCGGCACGCGGCGCGAGCGCTGCTCGCCGATGCGGAGACGGGCGGCGCACCGGCGACGGTGCCGACGGTGCGGACGTTCGCGCCGGCGTTCCTCGCCGACTGCGCCGAACGCTGGAAGCCGGCGACGCGGCGCGCGCACGCGGACGGCATGAACCGCTTCATCCTGCCCGTGTTTGGCGGTCGGCGCGTCGATTCGATCGGCGCGAAAGATGTGCACAACTGGTTCGACGATCTGTCGGCCAGGCGGGCGGGATCGGCGAACCGGGCGCTGGCGGTGCTGTCGTCGATGATGAAGCACGCGGAGGCGCTCGGCCTGCGGCGCGAGGACTCCAACCCGTGCAAGGGGCTGCGGCGGCGCAGGACCGGCTTCGAGGCGCACTACCTGACGGACGACGAGTTCGCCGCGCTTGGGCGGGCGCTCGACGGCGCGGAAGCGGAATGGCCGGTCGCCGTCGCCGCGCTGCGCTTCCTGCTCCATACCGGCGCGCGCAAGTCCGAGGCTCTGCGGCTCAGGTGGGAGCATGTCCACGGCGACCGTGTTGTGTTGCCCGACAGCAAGACCGGTCCGCGCACGATCCGGCTCGCATCGCCCGCCCGCGCCGTGCTCGCGGCGCAACCCCGGCGCGACGACTGCCCGTGGGTGTTCGCGTCTCCCTGCGGCGGCCCTGCGACGGTGGACAGGGCATGGAACGCGGTCCGCGCGGCGGCGGGTCTGCCGACGCTGCGCATTCACGATCTCCGCCACAGCTATGCGGCGGTCGCGGTCGGCGGCGGCGAGGGCCTGCGCATCGTCGCCGGGCTGCTCGGCCATGCCGACATCCAGACCACCTTCGGCTATGCGCACCTTGCCGAGGGCTCCGTGTTCGAGGCCGCGAACCGGGTCTCGCGCGGCCTTGCCGCCATGCTCGACGGCGGGGAGGCGGACCGATGACCGAACGCGCCCGGCTGACCGATGCGCTCGCGCTCGCGGCCCGTCCGCGCGAACGCGAATACGCCGTCCACGATACCGCCCTTCAGGGCTTCATGCTGCGCGTCCAGCCCAACGGCGCGCGATCCTGGGTGTTCCGCTTCCGGCGCGACGGCAAGCCGTGCCGGGTCACGCTCGGCAGGCCGGAGGCGGTAAAGGCCGACCGGGCGCGCGCTGCGGCGCTCGCCTTCCTCGCCCGCGAGAAGGGCGTCGGCGATTCTCTGCCCCTTCCCGCTTCCGGCCCGACGCTGGCGAAGTTCGCCGTGGAATATGTCGAGCGGCGCGCCCCGTCCTGGAAGCCGTCCACGGTGCAGGCGACCCTGAGCTACCTCGACAGCGCCATCCTGCCCGCGCTCGGCCATCTGCGCGTCGGCGCGGTCGTGCGGGCCGACATTGCCCGCTTCTTCCACGACTACGGGCGGCGGAGGCCGGGCGGGGCGAACCGCGCCCATGACATCCTTCGCAACATGTTCGACTGCGCCGTCGCGTGGGGTCATCGGCCCGAGGCCGCCGGGAACCCGTGCACGGGCATCGTCCGCTACCGGCGTCCGCCGCGCGGGCGGCTGCTGGGTGCGGACGATCTGGCGAAGCTGGGCGCGGTGCTGCGCGAGCGCGAGGCCGAACACCCGGTCTGCGCCGCGGCGGTGCGCCTGCTCCTGCTGACCGGGTGCCGGCCGGGGGAGATTCGCCGCCTGCGCTGGTGCGAGGTCAAGCCGGACCGGCTCGCGCTGCCCGACACCAAGACGGGCCCGAGGCACGTTCTGCTGGGCGAAGCGGCGCGGGCGTTGCTGGCCGGCCTCGCCGAATCGGCGTCCGGGGAATGTGTGTTTCCGGGCAGGAGCGGAGACGGGCCGTTGGGCAGCAACGAACTCCACTATTTCTGGACCACGACGCGCGATGCGGCCGGGATCGTGGCGGATGCGCGGCTTCATGACCTGCGACATGCGCATGCCTCGCACGCCGTCATGAATGGCGAAAGCCTGCATGTCGCAGGACGCCTGCTCGGACACCGCCGGGCCAGCACGACGAACCGCTATGTCCATCTCGACGACGCGACCCTCGGCCAAGCCGCCGAGCGGGTGGCGGTGGCGGTCGAGCGGAAGCTCCGGAGTTGTTGATTCTCCCGTCCTGTCCGCCTATGCTCCGCCTGCGCTGGGGCTCGCATGAGGGAACGGCGCATGAAGTGTTTTAGTTTGTTGACACGCCCTGCGTTCCACCTACACTTTGCCCGGAGTTTGCATCGGGGACCGGCGAGGCGTTCCTGCTGAAAGGAGAAGGGTTCATGAGAATTGTGAAGCATTGGGCGATCGCGGTCATGGCCGCCACGGCTCTGGGGCTTGCCGGCTGCGGCGGGGGCGGAAGCTCGCCGTCGACGACGACGCAGATGCCGGCGCAGACGCAGACGCCCTACCAGAAGGCGGACGCGGCCATCAAGGCGGCCACGACGGACGCTGCGGTCGACAAGGCCGTTGCCGATGCAACGGCCGGCGTTTCCGGCGAGGAGCTCGCGAAGCTTCAGGCGGCGGCTGCGGCGCGCAAGACGGTGCTGGCGACGATGGCTCGCGAGATGGATCAGAAGAAGGCGCTGATGGACGCGCTCGCCGAGGTCGACACGTCCGACCTGTCGGACGCGGACAAGCTCGCCGCGGCCAAGGCGGCCATCGCGGCTCTCAAGGAGGCGCTGGACGATGCGGGCGACGTGAGCGATGCCAACAAGGCGACGTATCGGACGCAACTGGCCAGTGCCCAGACAGCCGTGGACCGGAAAGAGCAGATGAACGCGCTTTCGGGGGCTTCCGGAAAGCTCGACATGGCTCTTGCGGCGTTTGCGGGCGTGACGCCCACGAAGGCGCAGCTCGACGCCGCCATGGCCGCTCTCAGAGAGCTGAAAGCGGCGATCGCGGGCGCCGAGGATCTGACCGACGACGAAAAGGACCGGTATCAGGCTCAGGCGGACCGTGCGGACGCTGACGACGGGCAGATCAAGACGGCGCAGGGCCATTACCACGATCATGTTGTCAAGAACATCGAGGGCACCCAGGTCGCGGCGGCCATGGAGGCGGTCAAGATGGTCACGAACACGTCCGGCGACGACACCGTGACGGACGCCCAGGCCGCCATCGACGCGGCCAAGGCGGAGATCGAGGGCGCAAACATCCCCGAGTCTGAAAAGGCGAAGCTTCGCTCGAAGATTGCCATGCATCAGGGCGCGCTCGACCGGGCCAAGGACTCCCGCATGGCGGCCAAGGCCGAGGAGACCCGCATCGCCGGCGTCGTCACGACGATCACGGACGGCGAGATTAAGGCGGTCATGGACGCGATCGCCAGGATCACGTCCCTGTCCGAGGAAAGCACCGTGACCGACGTCGAAGCCGCCATCGCGGCGGCCAAGACGGCGATCGCGGACGCGAACATCCCCGAGGCCAACAAGGAGTTGCTGCGCACGAGGCTCGCCCTGCAGGAGGACGCCTTCGGCGACGCCAAGACGGCGCGCATGGACGGGCACAGGATGGGCCGGGCGCTGTACGCGGCGATGGGTCCGTCCGATGACACAACGGCCCCGGTGAACGCGCTGAACAACCTCGCGACCGTCCCGTACTACATCACCAGTATCACCGATAGCCAGCACGACGCCCCGGCGGAGGCGACCGGTCAGAGGGGCGAGCGGGGGGACTTCCGCATCGACCCCGCGGCCGGCGCGGGGAGCATCGCGACTGCGAACACCCACACCGCCGTGTACTTCAGGCACGGCGCGGAGGGGCGCCCCGGGCACGACACGACCATGGACAAGGTGGGCCGGTGGAACGTCACGCACTACGAAAGGACCACCGGCTCCGGCAGCATGAAGGTCACCGACAAGGTCCGGGTGTACAACGACCGGCAGGGCGGCCCGCTGGAGAGATGGGGTGTCGTCCCGATGGATGCCGCGAAGTTCTTCAAGGACGACACCGACTGGATCAACAAGGGGACCTACGAGCCGTTCGTATCCGGCAACAGCGGCCCAAAACACGCGCGCAGACTGACCCTGGGCACCGGGGTCGACCGGGCGATCGCATCCGCCACGTTCGACAAGTGGACCGTCGGGATAGGGTCCGTGACCGCTCCGAAGCCGGCCGACGGGGGCGCGGAGATCAAGGTCCCCGGCACCTACTACGGCGCGCCGGGCAACTACTTCTGCCCCGCAAGCGGCACCTGCACGGTCGGGACCGGGGTCGGAGGAGGCGGGTTCGGCGGCTACTTCATGTCCGCCGACTGGTACTTCGTCCACGACGCGGGCGCGAAGGTGCTGGAAAGGGACCTCAGCTACATGTACTTCGGCTGGTGGGTGCGGAACGACGCCGACGGCATGCCGGCGGCGGTCAGCGCCTTCTACCAGTCCGTCGGCGGGGGCGTCGATCTCGCCACGGACGGCAAGAGCCTGAACGTCAACCGAGGCAGGGCGGCGACCTATGAGGGCCCCGCGATCGGCTGGTACGCCATCAACGACCCGCTCAACGAGAAGGGCGGCGGTGGCGAGTTCACGGCGACGGCCACGCTGAAGGCCCAGTTCGGGACCGCCAACCTGAACGCCGACACGGGCCTGACCGGCACGATCCACGACTTCAGGCTGAAAAACGGGATGAAGAACGACTGGAGCGTGACGTTGAACAAGGCGGCCTGGACCACCGACCCCAGCTTGGCCACCGATGCCCAGAAGGGCCACATCGTCAACACGGAAAAGACGGTGTGGTCGATCAACGGCAACAAGGCGGCGCCGGCCGGGAGCTGGGTGGCCAACCTGTATGACGACAAGCCCGGCACGGTTGAGAATGGCGGCGACGGCAGCAACCATCCGACCGCGATCATGGGCAAGTTCCAGGCCGAACACGGCGGCACCCACCGGATGGTCGGCGCCTTCGGCACGGAGCTTCAGACGCCGACGACGGAGTAGCCGCACGGGGCCGGGCTCCCGTTCATGCGGGAGGCCGGCCCGGTTCCCGGTCGTGACAAGGGTGGCGCGTTTCCTGCGCCGCCCTTCTTTTTCGATCGGGAGCCCGGACGGCAAGCGATGCGACAGACGCGATGAGACCTTTCCGGTTCCTTGTTCCCGTGCTGGCGGGGCTGTCGGTCCTGCTTGTTGCGGCGCCCGTCGCGCGCCCCGCCCTGGGCCAGGATGCGACCGACATGCGCTTCCGGGCCGGGATGGAGGCGCTTGCCGCCGCCGATGCCGCACCGGACCGGGAAGCCCGCGAGGGCAGGCTCGACGAGGCGGTCGCCGCCTTCCGGGCCATCCTGGTGGACCGCCCGGAGCTGGTGCGGGTGCGTCTCGAACTCGCCCGCGCCTTCTTCCTGAAGGAGGAGGACACGCTGGCGCGGCGGCATTTCGAGCAGGTGCTGGCGGGCGACGTGCCCCCGGCGGTCGCCGCCAACATCCGGCGCTTCCTCGACATCATCCGCGCGCGGCGGCGCTGGGAGGCGTGGTTCGGGGCGGCCATCGTCCCGGACAGCAACCTCAACGCCGCCTCGGGCGAGCGCACGGTCTTCCTCGACACCCCGTTCGGCCGGCTGCCTTTCACCCTGGACGATCCCGCGAAGCCCGAATCCGGCCTCGGCGTCTCCTTCTGGGGCGGCGGCGAATACCAGCATCCGCTGAACGACCGCCTGCGCCTGCGCGCCGGGGCGGACGCCAGCGTCCGGGAATACAGGGGCGGGGAGTTCGACCGGCATTTCCTTGCCGCCCATGTCGGCCCGCGCTGGCTGATCGACGCCCGCACCGAAGCGAGCCTGCTGGCGACCGCGGACCGGCAATGGACCGCCGGCCGGCCCGAGACCGACAGCGTCGGCCTGCGCCTCGAAGGCGAGCATCTGCTGACGCCGCGCCTCGCGCTCTTCGCCCGCGCCGGCGCCGCCCGGCGCAACTGCCGCGGCTGCGACTGGCTCGACGGCCCGGTGGGCGACGTCTCGCTCGGCGCCAACTGGGCCGCGCTGACCATCCTGCGCCTCGGCGGCAATGCCGGCTGGAGCTGGGCCCGCGCCAGGGCCGAACACTGGCGCAACAGCGGCCCGCGGGCGAGCCTCGGCGCCACGCTGGCGCTGCCGGCCGGCTTCACGCTCGGCCTGCGCGCCGCCCTGCAGCGCACCGACTATGAGGGCGGCGGCGCCGCCCACCGCACCATCGACCGCAAGCCGCGCCGGGACGACACGCGGACCCTCTCGGTCTCGGTCCACAACCGCGTGTCGGTGATTATCATAAAGGGCGCATATTTGCTGGCGTAGCGCGCTTTTGTGGTGCGCACGACAAACAGCGTGAGACAGGCGCGGCCGGGTTTATGACGGGGGCCGAGGACGGAAGGAGGGCGTAGCCCGACCGGAGTCCTCGGCCCCCGTCGCGTTGAGATTTTCGCCTCCCGGAGGGCGGCGACGTCCTGGCGACCGGGTTGGCCGTTCCCGGGCTGCGGCAGGGGGTAGACTGGGGCTTCTGAGAACGATGCGGCGCCGGCCCCGTTGGCTTGGTGGCAACGACCGGCGCCGCACCCCCCGAGCCATGCAAGGCGCGGCCCGGAAGCGCAGTATCGTGCGCGTCCGGGCGTGGGTCCACCCCGTTCTCATCGGTCGCGATGAGGAACGCCGCCCGCCTGTTCACCTGCGCCCTGTGCCGCCGCCAGGTGGTTCTCTGCCTATAGCGCGACAATCTGGGTGAGAGCCGCGCGTCAATCAGGATGAGATTCCCCGGCGGCATCGGCGAGTTGATGATTGTCGCGCGGGGCGCGGATTGCAAGCGGTTTCGGATTTTGATTGTCGCGGCGCGACAAACAAGGTTTTCGGAGAGCGTTTTGATTGTCGCGGGGGGGCCGTCGGGTCGGAGAAGAGACGGCCCGCGGAGGCGATTCCCGCGGGCCGTGAGTGTTGTGGCCGCTGGGCCGATCTGGCGGCAGCGGTTCAGTTTTTGGTGTTTTTTTTGGTGGCGTAGCTTGCCGGGCGCCCAGCCTTTCGCTTGCCTCTGTCGAGGGCTTCGCGGCGCCTGTAGCTCTCGACATTCATTTCGAGGATGGTGGCGTGGTGGACGAGCCGGTCGACGGCAGCCACCGCGGTTGTTTCGTCCGGGAACACCTTTCCCCACTCACCGAAGGGCTGGTTGGCGGTGATCAGCAGGGATCGGCGCTCGTAGCGGGCGGAGATGAGTTCGAAGAGGACGCTGGTCTCGGCCTGATCCTTCTGGACATAGGCGATGTCGTCGAGGATGAGGAGGTGGTATCGGTCGAGCCTTGCGAGCATGGCTTCGAGGGCGAGTTCGCGGCGGGCGACCTGCATGCGCTGGACGAGATCGGTGGTCCTGGTGAAGAGGACGCGGTATCCGTTCTCGACCAGGGCGAGGCCGATGGCGGAGGCGAGATGGCTCTTGCCGGCGCCTGGCGGTCCGAAGATGAGGCAATTGGCGCCCTGGGTCAGCCAGGCATCGCCGGCGGCCAGCGCGTTGACCTGGGCCTTCGAGATCATCGGCACGGCGTTGAAGTCGAAGCTGTCGAGGCTCTTGCCGGGGAGCAGCTTCGCCTCCCTGAGATGGCGTTCGATGCGCCTGCGGTCGCGCTCGGCGAGTTCGTGCTCGACGAGGGTTGCGAGGAAGCGTGCTGCGGTCCATCCCTCGGCGTCGGCCCTCTTGGCGAAGCCCTGCCAGAGCCGGTTGATGGTCGGCAGGCGGAGTTCGGTGAGCATCAGGGAGAGCCTGATGGCGTCGACCTTGTTGGGGTCGGCGGCGGGTCTGTCCCGGTTGTCAGTCATGCCGCGTCTCCTTGCAGCAACGCGCCGTAGCCGAGGAGTGGCGCCCTGGCGACCTTGATGGCGGGCATGCTGCCGCGCTGCGGCGCGAAGCGGGCTTTGAGCTTGTCGGGGTCGGGAAGACGGCCGGTCTTGAGGGCACGATCGATCTCCGCGGCCAGTTCGGCCTCGCAGGTGTCCTCATGTGCAAGCGTCAGCAGGCCGACGGCGAGGCGGCAGGCCTCGCGCTCGCCGAGCCGCTCCAGGGCCTTCTCGAAGCAGCGCCGGTAGGGCTCGCGAGGGAACAACTCGTCGCGGTAGACCAGGTTCAGGAGCGCCATCGGCTTCTTCTTCAAGGAGTGGATGACGTGCCGGTAGTTGACGACATGGGCGCCCGGACCGCTCGCGCCGACGCGCGCGCGCGGCAGGGTGAGGAGGTGAGCGCCCGAGAGGAAGAGGTCGATCCGGTCATCCCAGACGCGCGCGCCGAGCCTGTGTCCGATCAGGCGCGAGGGCACGGTATAGAACACGCGGCGGAGAACGAAGCCCGAGGACTGGCCGATGTTGACGCTGATCTGCTCGTAATCGACGGTCCGCTCGACCGGCAGGTCCCGCAGCACCGCGCGCTCGGCCTCGATCGCCTTGGAGCGATGCGCATTGGCCCGGCCGACCACGTCGGCGACGAAGAGCCGATAGGCTTCGAGGGTCTCGAAGTCGGACGAGCCGCGCAAGGCCAGCGCATCCGCGATCCGGCGCTTGAGGTGGCCGTGCGGCCCCTCGATCGAGCCATTCTCGTGGGCCACGCCGCGGTTGTTGCGGGTGGCCTCCATGCCGTAGTGCTCGCACAGCCCCCGGTAGCGCCCGGTGATGTCCTCGACGGCGTCCTTGCTCAGGTTGCGGAACGCCGCCGACAGGCTGTCGGTGCGGTGATCGAGAGGCGCGCCCCCGAGGTGCCACAGCGCGTCCTGCAGCCCTTCGGCCAGCGCCGTGAAGCTCTCCCCGCCGAGCACCACATGGGCATGGGTGAAGCCCGACCAGGCGAGGCGGAAGTGGTAGAGCATGTGATCCAGCGGCTGCCCCGCCACGGTCACGCCGAGCGAGCCCATGCGAGTGAAGTCGGACAGGCCCTGCCGGCCCGGCTCGTGCTTCTGGCGGAAGATCACGTCCTTCTCCGCGCCATACTGGGCGCGCCAGGTGCGGATCCGCCGCTCCAGCGTACGCCGCACCCCCGGGTCCAGTTCGGGATGACGGCGCATCAACTCCTCGAACACGCCAACCGGACGGATGGCCGGGCTGGTCTCAAGGATCGGCACGACGTCCTTCTCGAAGATATCGGCCAGCGGGTCCGGGCGGCGCCGACCCCGCGGCTTCTTCTCCCGGAATGGCTCCGGATCGGCGGCAAGACGGTAGCCGGTGGCACGGCCGAACCCCGCCTTGGCGGCCGCCACCTCGATGGTGTCGGTCTTCTTGTGGGTCATGAACAGCCTCTTCTGGCGATCGGTTACGTAACGCCCGGGCAATGACGCGCTCCTCTACTCGGAAAAACGTCACCGTTCGCCCAGCCGACCGACCCCGCCAGAAGGTCCAGGAAAAATTTTTTGAGGCGGCGGCCCGGAACTCCGGTCGGGCTACGCCCTCCCTCCGTTCCGGGCCGCCGCCTTCCCCCGTCTCATCCTGATTGTCGCCAGCGTCTCAAGCTGATTGTCGCGCCGCAGGCACTCCCTGCACGTTGAGCCCAGGTTACAGGGAGTGGCGGGAACCGAAGGGGCCGGGCCGGTCTTTCAGCTCCCGTCGCGCTTTCGCGGGCCCCGCCTGGGGGGCTCCGCCGGTTCGGGCTGACGCTCCAGCATGAGAGCCATGGCGACGCCGACGACGCCGGGAACGGCGCGCTCGCCGCGCTCCCATCGCCCGACCGTGCGGCTGCCCCCGGCCACGCCAAGGGCGGCCGCGAGGCCTGCCTGCGAGAGGCCGAGGTGGATGCGGGCGTTCCGGAGTTCCTCAGGCGTCATGGCCGCTGAAGCACGGGCGCACTCAGGTCCCTGGGCACGGTGCTGTCGGCGAACTCGTACGGATTGATGTCCGGCGGACATTCCTCGAGTCCGGCCGCGAGGCAGAGGCGCTCCTGCTCCTCGACCGTTTCCGGCGGCTCGCCGTCATTCCGGAGCGCCGCCACGATCACCGTTCCGCGCTGGCCGCGGTTGTAGTGGTCCATGCACGCATCCAGGCAATGGCCGAACGCGCCCCGTGCGATCACCCGGCGGCCGGCGCGGTAGTATTCGCCGACCCAGTATTTCCGGAAGGTGTTCCACGTCAGCGACACCGCGTGGCCATTGTAGTCCGCATGCTCGGCGAGCGCGGCGTAACGCAGGCTGCCCTGCGCCGCCGCGCGGCGGTTGATGCGGTCGGTCTCGGTAAGCGGAACCGATCTCTTCACGAATCGCCGGGCTGTCATGGCCCGGCTCTCACAGCTCCGGGCCGCCCGCCGTTTCGGGTTCGTACGCGCCCCGGCTATAGGCGAAGTCCACGGCATCCTTCCCGCTGCCGCAGACCTCCTCCAGACCGGCGGACCGGCAGAGTTCCACCTGGACCTCGACGCTCTCGGGGGCGTTCCCGCCGTCCTCGATGTCCACGACGATGCAGGTGCCGCGCTGGTCGGTCTCGTCGCAGCGCCGCGTGCATACCGCGAGGCAACGCTCCAGCGTGCCATGGGCAAGCCAGACGAACTCTCCCCAGTAGTAGTGGGCCGACCAGTGGCTTTTGTGCGGGTTGAAGCGGATCTCGAGGCAGTGACCGTTGAAGTCGGCCCCTGACGCCGCCGCGGCATATCGCGGACTGCCGGTGGCGGCCGCCCGGCGGTTCTCGAGATCGATTTCCGAGAGCGGAACCGACTTCCTCACGAAGAAGCGTTTCTCCGGCAGTGGCATGGCCTTGTCTCCCTGTTCGTCCTGGTTGCTTGCCGATCCCTGCGGGGCCTTACCGCAGCGCCCGCGCCAGATGTCCGGCATAGACCCCGACGACCTTCCAGTACGCCGCCATCGGCGCCTTGTGGTTTCGCCAGGAGTGCTCGGCCCGTCCCAGCGCATCCGCGCGCAGTTCGAGCAGACAGTCGCGCAGGGCGGTCCGCGCCTCGGGCGGCAGCCGGCCGAAGCGGGCGAGCCAGCGTTCCTTCAGTTGCAGGTCCGCCTGACGGATCATCGTCCCGTCCTCCCGGTCTGCCGCTCGCGGTCAGGCATAGGGTCCCCCATCCAGCCAGCTGCCGTCCGCCGGGTCGAGCCGGACCGTCAGAACGTTTGGGCCTTACAAAGATGAGTTGACGGCGTCATGCCGCCAGCATCCCTGCGTTTTCACGGATCGCAGGGGTCCGCAAGCCGGAACGCCCCTCCCCGTGCAGCAGCGCCAGTCCCCGACGCCGGATGTTGCTGCCGGCATTCGCGTCGGCATGGTCCGCATGGCCGCAGGCCGTGCACTGGAATTCGGCCCGCGAACGCCGCGAGCCGGCATCGACATGGCCGCAGGCGGCGCAGGTCCGGCTGGTATGGGCCGGGTCGACCGCGAGCAGCCGTCCCGCCTTGTAGCCGAACATGAAGCGCAGTTCCGCCCATCCCGTGGCCAGGATGACGCGGTTGAGCCCGGCCTTCTGCCGGACCCGGGCGCCCGGCTCCTCTGTCGTGCCCCGGGCGCTGCGCGTCATGTTCCGGACCCGGAGGTCCTCGACGGCGACGGTATGGGCGGCGTCGGCGACTGTCCGCGAGACATGGTGGCGCCAGTCGCACCGCATCCCGGAAAGGCGCCGCCTCGTCTTCGCCAGACGGGCGCGGGTGCGCTCCCGGCGCCCGGAGCCGCGCTTCTGGCGCGCCAGACGCCGGGCAAGGCGCTTCGCCCTCGCCTCCAGCCGCCGCGTATCCGGGGCATGGAACAGGCGGGCTTCCGGCCCCGGACCGCTCGCCGCCACCTGGCCAGCGTTCATGTCCACCCCGATGACGCTGTCGTCATCCTCGTGGACCGCCGGCGCCGGGACCCGGTAGCAGACCACGGCGTACCACTTGCCGGCCTCGCGCTTCAGCACCGCCGAGACCGGCTCGCCATCCCCATGCGGGTTGCCGCCCCGCCGGCGGACCGCAAGCGGGCCGAAACCCGGAAGGCGCAGGCAGGCCGCGCCGGACCCGCAGTCCGCGCCGGGCCGGGCCCGGTCCTCCAGCCTCACCCCCGAGACGAAGGAGAGGCTGTCGAACCGCCGGCGGGACCGGAACCGGGGAAAACCCGGCTTCTGGCCCGCCTTCACCCGCCGGAAGAAGCCCTTCATCGCCTCGTCCAGGCGCTTCAGCGTCCCGCGCTGCACGGCGACCGGAACGGCCGCCATCTCGGGGTCCTCCCGGCGGCACACCGTCAGGCTCTTCGCCTGGTCGATATAGGAGAGCGACCGCCCGGCCAGACGCCAGGCGTCGCAGCGTTCCTGAAGGGCGGCGTTGTACAACTGCCGCTGCGCCTCCAGAACCCGCTCCAGACGCCGCCAAACGGACCGGCGGCCCGGCAGAAGCCGGAATACCACCTGACGGTGCGTGAAGACCTCGCTCATGCGGCCGAACTGGATACGATACACGGCAATGTCAACTTACCTTTGTAAGCCCCGAACGTTTCGTCCGGGCCATGGCACACCGTCGGCTGCCTCGAAGATCTCGTAGCCGCCGATACGCGCATGGTTCGCCCGGCACTGCTTGCGCACATATGCGATCGCCGGCTCATAGGCGAAGAAGCGGGCCGCCGGCAGCCGGTCCCCCGCACTCGTGAGGGCCACCACCGCGGCCTCACCCGGCAGGACGGGAATATGGTCGGGGTCGTACCAGACCCTGACCTTGCGCCCGTCGCGCAACTCCAGGCGGGATACAAGACCCCCTTCGAATGTCTCCATGTCGTTCAGCTGGCGGTAACAGGACGCGGGGCCGTATCCGCTGATCCGCCCCAGCTCGGGCGTTGTCGCGCCGCGTTCCCGGTTCATCTGGACACGATAGCGCATCTTCGCCCGCCGATTCCGGTTCCTGTGGCTCATCGGCATGCATTGTCTCCTTGCCATCACCAAGCAGCGCGAGCGTCCCGTTACAAGGTTCCCGGAGGCCGGGATTCCCGGACGCGCCGACTGTGGGAAAGGGAGTCTCCGGTGCTGTCTTGCACCTTTGGCCGGTTTCGCCTATTATAGGACCGTTGGCCCTATATTGTCAAGCCTCGGCACGGGCTGACATTCTGTCCGTGTCCCGTAGCTGTCCTGAAGGGGCAAGCAGCCAATGCCGATATCCGTCATGATCGTCCACACGGACGAAACCTGCGGCGAGCGCCGCATGACCGTCAGCTTTACGGACGGGTTCGAAGGCATGCGCCGCTGCCTGGGAGCCGCGGCCCGGGCGCCGCATGCCGAACCAGACCCGAAACTCCGGCTGCGCCTTCTCGGGGCCGCACTCATCGAGGCGCTGGGACAGACGCCCGTGCGCGAACCGCATCTCTGCGGACGGGCGGTCGACCGCACGGAGGAGGCGGTGATGCTCGCGGTCAAGAGCCTCTATGAAGGCGAGGCCGCCAGAGACGCCTGAGGCCCCCGGTGCGCCCGGCGTCTAGCGTCGGCGCCGCCGCGCAAGGGCATAGTCCTTGCCCACCATGGCGGGGCCGTTCCTGAAATCCTCGGGAAACAGCCCGTGGTTGCAGTGAGGGCAGGCCGGAACCATTGTCCGGCTTCGCCACGCCTTGTCCATTTCCCGGGCCGCCAGCCCCCTCGCCGTGAACGTCTCGGCCGCCTCGACGCGCTCGAGCCGGGCCTCCAAGCGCTTCGCGGCGCTGTCGTACTCCTCGACAAGCAGGACAAACGCATCGAAGGACTCGACCTCCTGTTCGCAGTCCTTGCACCATATCCGCCGTTCCTGCGGATCGTAGGCCATCCGGCGATGCGTGCAGACGGAAGCGGGCCGCCGGGTCCTGCCGCGCGAGACACGGAGGTCGCCGATATCGACAACATTCACGCCGGACCGGTATTTCAGGTCGTCGATGGGTGCCGGCATGCAGGGGTCTCCTTCCGAAATGCCTCCCGGGTAGCAGGCGGCGCCTGTTACATCCGCATCGCGGCCCTTTCCTTCCAGGGCCGCCGAAACGACTGCTCTACATCGACATCCCGGCGTCCGCATGGCCGGACACGCGTCGCAAGATCTCCGCGATGCGTTCCTTGTCTGGGCTGTCGCCGCGACCGCCGTCCATTTCCAGAAGCTCGAGAGGGGTCATCCCCTCGCAGTCCCTGGCGTTGCGGTCGGCCCCGGCGGCAAGCAGCGCCTCGAGGGTTCCGGATGGAACACCGCGATGCGCCGCATAGTGCAGCGGCGTGCGCTCATGCCCGTCGCGCACATCCGGGGCCGCGCCCCGTTCGATCAGGGCCGCCACAGCAGCCTCGTACCCGGCCCTTGCGGCGACATGCAATGCGGTTGCGCCCTCGTCGTTCTCGGGCATGTCCGGACGGGCGCCGGCGTCGACCAGCGGATGCACCATGTCTGCGTTGCCTTGCAGGGCAGCATGATGGAGCGGCGTCCATCCGTCCCGCGCCGCTGAATTCGGGTTGGCCCTCCTGTTGAGCAGCAGCTGCAGGCAGGCGTAGCTGTCGCTCACGACCGCAAAATGCGCGGCGGTCCAGCCATGCTCCGTATCGGCATGGATATCGGCCCCTGTCTCCAGCAGAAGACCGACGCACTCGGCGTCCCCGCAGAGCGCCGCCAGGTGCAGCGGCGTATGTCCGTCATCGTCGTCCCGGGCGTCGATGCCGGCCCCGGCGGCAAGGAGGCCCTCGATACAGGCCGGGCTGCCCACTGCCGCCGCAAGGTGCAGCGGCGTGCGGCCGTCATTGTCCCGCGCTTCGGCAATGGGCTCCGGTCCCGGCAGGATCGACCGGAGGGCACTCAGGTTTTCCGGCTTGCCCGCGGCGGCCGCCAGGTGGAGCGGAGTGCGGCCGCCGGCATCGCGGGCCTCCGGGTCCGCGCCCGCTGCCATGAGCGCCTTGACCACACTTTCCGGGTCGTTCCCGTCGCTCAGCGCCGCCAGGTGAAGGGGCGTCCGCCCGTGCAGGTCGCGGCCGTCGACGGAGGCCCCGCAATCCACGAGCGTCCGTGCGGCGAACTCCGCGCCTGCGAGAGCGGCGAGATGCAGGGGCGTCCTTTCCTCGTCATTGCGCGCATCGACCTCGGGAGGATGGAACGGCATTGGCTGATCTTCGGGAACGAGTTCATTCATTCGCATGAGCGCCTCGACCTCTTCCTCCATACCCAGCCGGGCCGCCAGGTGCAGCGCAGTCCAGCCCCTTGAGGCAAGATCCTCACGCTCCGGGGGCAGACAGAGGATATCTTCAACTGTCGGTATTCCTGATGTGGGCGCCATCGCAAACCCCTCCTCTTCGTGCGTCTCGACCCTGCGCGCTCAGACGGGCGGGCCCGTGATCGTATCCGCGGGGGCGCCCGCGCCGGCTTCGAGAATCTCGACGATATCGTCGAGGCCGTGTTCCCGGGCCGTTTCGAGCGCCGTTGCACCGTCACGGCCCTTCGCGGACACATCGGCCCCTGCCTCAAGAAGGCACGCCACGACGTCCCGTGCCCCGTGCCACGCCGCCAGGTGAAGAGCGGTATCGCCCCCGGCGCTGCGCGCCTCGACGGGAACCCCTCCTTCGAGAAGGGCCCGCGCGGCGCCCGCATTGAACTCCGCGGCGGCCTGATGCAAGGCCGTCCATGCGCCTCTGCCCGGGCGTCCGGGATCCGCGCCGGCCGCAATGAGCATCCGGACGACCTCCCCGGACCGCTCGCAATGCTCGGGCGGCACGTTCCCGGATGCCGCGTGGAGAACGGTCCAACCGTCCTGGGTCCGCCCGTTCGGATCGGCCCCGGCGGCGAGCAGCTGGCGGACGATGGCCGGATCGGGAAGGCGGGCCGCCTTCAGAAGCGGCGGGGCGCCCCCGTTCTCGTCCGGAAGGTCGGGATCGGCGCCGGCCTCCAGAAGGACGTGCACATTGTCCGGGCGCCCGGTCATCACCGCCCACAGAAGCGGCGTCAAGCCTTCGCTGTCCGGCGCGTTCGGATCGGCCCCGGCGCTGACGAGGCGTGCCACGCACTCGGCGCTTTCGGAACAGGCCGCCAGGTGCAGGGCCGCCCTGCCCTCGTTGTTGGGAGCGGCGATATCCCTGTCGCCCCACCATCCGTCCAGCAGAATTGCAAGCGCTTCCGGGTTGCCGGCCCGGGCCGCGAGATGCAGCGGCCTGAACCCGTCTTTCGTTGCGGCTTCCGGGTCGGCCTTGTGGGCAAGCAGGGCCGCTACATTGGCCGGCACGCCCAGCCAGGCCGCCGTGTGAAGCGGGGTCCAGCCATCGCCGTTGCGCACATGAACCCCGGCTTCCGCCTCCAGCAGATGACGGACCGTCGGCTCGGAACCGGACAGGAGCGCCAGATGCAGCGGGGTGTGTCCGTCGTCATTGCCCCGGTCCAGGTCCTCCCGCGCTTCATGGAGCAGGGCAAGTACCTGTCGGTGCAGGCCCTGGGCGGCGGCAAGGTGCAGCGGCGCCCAGCCCCGTCTGGCCAGACCGGCGGCCGTCCTGTCGCCGGGGGTCTGCACCGTCCCGTCATCGGAATCCGGCATCGATATCTCCCGGTTGAATCCCGTCCTGGAACTTTTCATGGCTGAATGGGCGCGCATATCGCACCCGTCCTGCATCAGGCGGGTGAAGGGGTGTCGCCACGCACGGCCTCCATCCATTCCCGCAGCACGCAGACGCCCGCGCCTTCGCGATTCTCGTATTCGGCATCGTCGAGGGCGGTGCGGCCGTCATGGGCGCGCACCTCGGGGTCGGCACCCCGATCCAGAAGGAACCGAAGGCCATGGACGGGCTTTTCGGCGCAGGCAGCATAGTGCAGCGCCGTCCGTCCCTCGATGTCGGTTGCGGCCAGGTTCGCGCCTGCGTCGAGAAGAAGCCGAAGGCTCTCGCGGCTGCCCTGTCCGGCTGCATGATGAAGCGGCGTGCGATAGTCGCATGAAAGCGCCGACGCGTCTGCGCCCGCGGCGAGAAGAAGGCGCAGCCGGTTCGGCTTTCCCGACCATGCCGCCGCATGCAACGGCGTCCGTTCCCGGTAGTCCTTCACTGTCACATCGGCGCCGCTGGCCATAAGGCGCTTCATCGTCGCGGTCGCGCTGGTGCCCGGGTTCATTCGCCCCAGGGTTCCACCTCCCCAGGCGGCCTTGTAAAGGGGGGTATGACGCCATTCATCGCGCGCCTCCAGTTCCGCTCCCGCTTCAAGCAGAAGCCGGACGGTGCGTTCGTGACCGAACAGCGCTGCGATATGGAGCGGCGTTTCCTCCGTGGCGGCCCGCCCGTTGACGCAGGCGCCCCTTTCGAGCAGCAGTTGCACCGCATGGAGCGCGCCATCCCGCGCAGCGGCATGCAGCGGCCTCCATCCCTCCTCACCCGAAGCGGCATCGGGGTCGCCGCCTGCGGCGATGTACGAAAGCAGTTCCTCTGCGGAGATATGGAACATGTCGATCATTCTGCGTCGACCCCGATCGGCTCCATGAGACTGTGCGGCGGCCCGGACCAGTATTCCCGGATCGCCTGAAAAATCCAAATGTATCCGTTGGGCGCGACTATCCGGACCGGGCTCGTCCGCCCCAGGCCAGCACGCACCACAACTGCGTGGCCTTCGGAATTTTTTTCACCTCCGGCCTGCGGCGTCCGTCTATCCCGCAATGTCCCGCGCCGTGTCATGCGGTTCCGGCGGCGCCAGGGGACAACGGGGCCCGGCATACAGGCCGGGAGACATTGGCTTGCCGGCCCCCGCTTCGCCCTTATGTTGGCATTTCTCCAGCCGCCCGTCAGGAAGGCTTCCCGTTCGTCCTGCGCCGGGAAACCGCAAAGCCGTAACGCAGGGAGGAGACATATGAAGCGCGGACATGACCCGTTCAACCGCATGCGGCTCAACGCCGTAACCGTCGAATCCATTGCAGGTCTCTGCAACGGCTCCGATGTCGGCTTCAACGGTTCCTGGCACCTTATGTTGCACGATCCCGATGCGGACAGCCATGAGACCAGACGGGAAACGGCAAGGACGGTCTGCCACATCCTGTCGGGGCTTGACGGCAGCCCTGTCTATTGGGCCGATATCTCGACAAGGCAGGACCTGAAAGACTGCCTGGGCAGCCTTGCGCTGACTCTTCTGGGCGAGAACCGCCATTCCGACTATCGGGATGGCCCGGTCACCGCGACGGTTACGGCGGTCAACCGGTCTCTGGCCGCGGCATTCCGGGAAAGGCCGACGACGGTCCGTCTGCTTCTGCACATAAGGCACCCTACCGAACTGTTCGATCTGAACCGGATCCTGAGGACGGTGGACAAATTCCCGTGGCTGCGCGTGGTTCTGAGCACCGGGTTGGAGCAGCGCCTGCTGCCCGTTCAGTCGCCGTTCAGGTTCCTCTGGCTTGCCCGCCCGTCCGAAACCGTGCATCCGGACTCGCTTCGGGCGCCGGGTGACAGCTGGACGGCGCGTCTGGCCGCCAGACAGCATGAACTGGCCGAGCGCGGGCGCCAGCTTGTCGAGATGCTCAACACGGAGTGTTTTTCCGCCAGCGGCACGGGCTGGATGACGGGCGCCCGGGCCCACTCCCAGGACCGCCAGGTCCTCCTTGCCGGCAAGGACGGGCGCCCGCGCTCGGCCAGGATGCAGCGGATGCTGACGGAAGACGAGGCGGAGGCGGTGCTGCACCATCTGTGCAGCCTCCGGTCGTCTTCCCTTCCCGCCTTGGCCGCTTGCGGCGAAGGCGCCGCCTTCAGCCCGGACGATGCAGATACTTCCTCCGCCATTGAACAGGTCACCTTGGGCCGTGCGAGCTATCGCGGCCGGGCCGACTGGACGATCAAGGTGGATATCCGGCCCGATGCGCTTCATCTGGATCCCGGGACAGCCGACAGCCTGGATGCCGATAGCGGCCTGACCTGTATCGGCTGGGCTCTTATGCGGCATCGTCGCGACTGGCTGGAGGCATTGTGGGAAGCCGCCACGGGCGGGAAATGGCATCAGTCGAACAATGCCGGTGCCGTGCGGATGTCCGAGGCGAAGGCAATGTTCGACCTGCTGGACATACCGGCGGTCTATTCGCAGGAGCCTGCGGAGGTCGACGCCCACTGCGACAACGGCGGGCTGGCGGTGGTCTGCCTGGAGACCCCGTCGGGCGAGAGTCATGCCGTGCTGCGCATCGGCGACGGGTTGTATGCCACGCCGGAAAGCGGGCCTTTCGGAACGACAGGGATCGGGAAAGACGACCAGGCTACGATGAGGTCGGCATTGCTTGTTCCGCCGGACGGCGGTCGGCGACGCGAAGAGTCCCCCAATACCCACATGACGTCGCTCGCCGGGACCGCTGCAACTGCCCTGCCGAGCGTTGAGGAGGCTTCGGCGGGCCGTGTCGGGCGGACATCGACCGGCCGCTCGGAAGCCTGAAGACATGCCACCGCCGGCCCGGTGCCCGGTCAGTCCGGGGCGTGCGTCAGGGCCTCGTCGATGGCGGCGAGGAACGGTCCCGCGAAACGCCTGAGTTTGGCGTCTCCCACGCCGGAAACGAGAGCGAATTCCTCCCGGGTCCGGGGACGGCGCCTCGCCATGTCGATGAGGCTGCGGTCCGGGAACACCACGAAAGCAGGTTTCCGCATCTCCCGGGCAATCTCCAGGCGCAGTTTCTTCAGCGCGCCGAGCAGCGCAGCATCGGCATCGTCGAGGTCCTGCTCGGCCGCTTTCCGGCCCTCGCGCCGAGGCCGGGAGGCGGAGGGAGCCGCCAGGACGCCGTCCTCCCGGAACATGAACCGGGCATCGCCGTTCAGCAGCGCCATGCCCGACTCCGTGACGGTCATGCCTCCGTGTCCGGCGATGTCGATGTCGAGATGACCGGCGGCCACCATCTGCCTAACCACGGAACGCCAGCTGTCCGCGCCGCGCCGCGCCCCGGTCCCGAAAACGGCCCGGTTGTCATGGCCGAGCCTGCGAACCTTCTCCGTTCCGGCTCCGCGAACGACATCGATCAGGTGAACCGCACCGAACCGGTTGCCGGTCTGCAGCGCGGCCTGGATGATCGTGCGGGCCTCGGCGGTCCCCTCCACCAGCCCGGACGGGTCGCGGCATACGTCGCAGTTGCCGCAGGCCACGCTGTGTTCGCCGAACCAGGACAGCAGCACCGTGCGCCGGCAGGTCGGGGCCTCGCAATAGCCTACCAGCGCATCGAGACGGGCCGTCTCGCGGCGGCGACGGTCCTCGCCGGCGTCCTCGCGCTCGATGAACTGCCGGCGCATGCGAATGTCGGGCAGCCCGTAGAGCATGTGGGCCTCGGCAGGCGCCCCGTCCCGTCCGGCTCTCCCGATCTCCTGGTAATAGGCTTCCACGCTGCCCGGCAGGTCGGCATGAAGCACGAAACGCACATCCGCCTTGTCGATGCCCATTCCGAAGGCGATGGTCGCTGCCATCACCACGCCGGGTTCCGTCATGAAGATGTTCTGGTTGGCCTCGCGCTCCGCGGCCGGCATGCCGGCGTGATAGGCGAGCGCGCGCACGCCCTGGCGCGCGAGCATCGCGGCGGTCTCCCCGGTCTTGCGCCGGGAGAGGCAGTACACGATACCGCTCTCGCCCCTGTGGCGGTCCACGAAGGCCGATACCTGGCGTTTCCAGTCCTTCTTCGCCTCGACCGCCAGGGAGATATTGGGCCGATCGAACCCGAGCACATGCTCCTCGACACGCCCGTCGAACAGGGTTTGCACGATATCGCGGCGCGTGACCTCGTCGGCGGTCGCTGTAAGGGCGGCGACCGGGACCATGGGGAACAGCGCGCGCAGACGCGCCAGACCCGCATATTCGGGGCGGAAAGCGGGCCCCCATTGCGACATGCAATGGGCTTCGTCGACCACGAACATCCGCACGGGAAGGCGCCCGAGCGCCTCCAGCATGCGTTCGGTCATCAGGCGCTCCGGCGCCATGTAGAGCAGCCTTGCCCGGCCCGCGGCCACACGCCGCCAGGCGGCCACATTGGCCTCGCGTCCGTTTCCCGAGTGGATGGCCTCCGCCAGCGCTCCGGCCATGTTCAGGGCCGCCACCTGATCCTGCATCAATGCCACCAGCGGCGACACTATGACGGTCAGGCCGTCCAGAAGAAGAGCGGGTATCTGGAAGCAGAGGGACTTTCCCGAGCCCGTGGGCATTACCGTCAACACGCTGCGCCCGGCGAGCAGCGTCCCGATGACGGCCTCCTGGCCCGGCCGGAAGCTCTCGAAGCCGAAGACGCTCCGGAGTATCCGGCGCGCGTCATCCATGGTCGCGTTGGGGCTCATGCGTTCCGCCCCGCCCCGATGGCCGAGCCGCTGCGACGGAGCCGGCCGTCCCAACCGGACTTGCGCGCGCGGCGTTCCGCCTCGCGATAGTCCCGGAACGCCGGCTCGGACCAGTCCGCGGTCCAGCGCATGGGCTCGATGCCGCCACCGCCGGTCACGATCACGCAGACGGGACCGAAATCCCGGACGGCTTTCAACTCATAGGGACTGAAGAAGGTCCCGACATAGAGCGGGCCCCTGGGCCCTGTCTCGAACACCTGCCGCAAGCTGAGTCTGCGTTTTCGGGAATGCTGTCCTGACATCGACCCGTTCCGGGTAAGGGTCATGATGGCATCCGATTGCCGAAACAATCGGATTGTCATTATAATCAGCAGATCGTGGCCGCACAAGCCCGGGGAGTCCCGGGGAGTCCCCCAGGTGTCAGTGCGGTCCAGGATGATGCTTATGGTCTCAAAGGAAGGAAGGGCAACGGTCCTGCCCGTCGCCTCTGTCATGGCAGCGTCCCTGAAACGGATCACGGCATGGGGAGGGCAAGAAGGCGCTTCCCATAATTCGCCCCGTCAAGGTCCCGGCGATCAGGTCCCTTCAATGTGTGCACGCGGCCCTGGCTTTCGGCGAGCGCCATAACCCTTCGAAACGACCTTCAATGGCGCCCGCGCACGGGATGAGCGTCGTCGAGGTCGTGGAACGAGGAGCGATGATGATCCTTCAATGTGCGCCCGCGCACGGGATGAGTCCCTCCCCCCTTGCCAACCCGTTTTGAGAGCCTTGCGAATTGTCTCTCCCGCGCGAACCCTCGCGCGTGTTGGACGGCGTCGGCGACCGTCACGAACAAATCCGCAGGAGGTTCTGTGTTCGTCCCGGACCGACGGACATGTCCTGGCCTGCTGTATCCGGAACGCTCCGACAGCGACGGCAGACGAACCCGACAATGACAAACAGCGGCCGGCACCGGCAAGGAGAGTCCGCCACCGACCGGAATCCGCGGCAGGACGAACCGTTTCCGATCATGCGGCCGCGCAAGCCCCTGCGCAAGACCGTATTTCATGGAGGTTCTATCCTTTGTTGATTGCCGTGGCAATCCGATTATGATAACGCCATGCCGTCGGACTTGGAAGGAAGTCGAGGAAATGCGCCATGCTCGTGCCAAGTCTTCCCTTGACGCCCGCCATGCGTCCCGGTCTGGCGGCCCGGCCTCCGGATCATTCGGCCATTCCGTGGCCGTCGGAGCCAGCCGCGCAGAAATAGACGCAATGGCATGAAGGCGGCACCGTGCTCCCGGGGCAGGTGCCGTGCCGCACCCCGTCGATGACGACCAGCACCCCGCTCCCGCCGGCCGGGCGTGAGTCGCGGAACGCCCCCATGTCCAGACTCCCGATCATCGCGGCATCCTTCACCCTGATCGCCATCCTTGGCGCATTCGCGTATCTGGAGGTCAGGTCGTTCGCAATCCATCCCGACGTAATCGACCGGCGTGAATCCGTGTACAACGACATCTATGTCATCCGGCAGGGGCCGATGGTCGTGATGACCTTCGGCCACAACCGCGACCTGTTCACCGAGACCGAATACGACACCAGGGACGAACTCGCCCTGCCCTCGCCCTACTCGCGCTACATGACCGCCGCCCTGGCCTATGCCGGGAACACCGACCGCTTCCTCGAGATCGGTTTCGGCGGCGGCCGAACGACCTGGTATCTCCATCGTTCGGTTCCGGCCATGGACATCACCTCGGTCGAACTGGACCCGGAAGTGTTCGAACTCGCGAAGCTCCATTTCGGCGTGCGTCCGGAACCGGGGTTCCGGGTCGAGATCGATGACGGGCGGCGCTGGCTGCAGCGCCGCGACGGCCAAACCTGGCCGGTCATCGCCATCGACGCCTACAGGGGCCCCTCCGTGCCGTTCCACCTTCTCACGAAGGAATTCTACGAGCTGGTCAAGGCGCGACTGGCGCCGGCCGGGGCCGCGGTCCAGAACGTGGCGCCCTCGACGATGATGTTCGACGCCGCCGTCGCCACCATGGCCTCGGTATTCGACCATCTCGATCTCTACGAGGCCGACGGCAATATCGTGATGGTTGGTTATGAAGGGCCCCGGCGGTCCTTCGAGGCCCTGCTGGCCAGCGCCCGGCGCCTGGACGCCGCCCACGGGTTCCGCTATCCGCTTGCCGAAATGGTCCGGGAGGCGAGACCGCTGAAACAGCTGCCGGACACGAGACCGCTGACCGACGACTTCGCCCCGGTCGAGCTGCTGCGGGCGACCGAGCGCCACAATCGCGGCCTGGAGCCGATGGCACTCCCGGAGCCGCGGCAATGACGACGGCAATGCGTCTGTTCCTGTTCCTCCTCATCTTTCTGTGCGGCTTTGCCCTCATGGGCTTCGAGATGCTCGGCAGCCGCTACCTGAACCCCTGGTTCGGCGGCGGCATAACCAGCTGGGCCTGCCTGATATCGGTGGTGCTTCTGGCGATGGCGGCCGGATATGCCGCCGGCGGCGTCCTCGCCGACCGCACGCAGCATCTGTCGGTAATCTGCTTCATTCTCTGCGCCGTCAGCCTCTGGCTGCTCGCCGTGCTGCTCTTTGCCGATCGGGCGCTGGAGGCCATCATGGCGGCTATCGGGTTCGGGTTCGCCGGAACCATGACGGCCGCCATGGCGCTCACCTTCGTGCCGGTATTTCTGTTCGCCGCTCTCTCGCCCTTTTTCGTACGCCTCCTGCTCTCCGATCTCGAGCGCGGCGGACGCACGACAGGCACGGTCTATGCGGTCTCCACCATGGGTAACGTGCTCGGCACGCTGGTCACGGTTTTCGTGCTCATTCCCGGCTTCGGCACGCGCGCCATCACCGGGCTGTTCTGCCTGGTACTGGCCGTCTGCGCCTTCGCGACGATCTCCGTCGCCCCGCCGCCTGACCGCAGCCGCCGGCGGTTTCCCACCGCCGACGCGGACCGGCCGTCCCGGCAACACCGGCAGGACGCGGACGAAGCTGCGGACGCAAGGGCCGGCTGAGCGCGACGCCGGCCCGGCAAGGTGGACGCCTACCGTCCGGGCTGGCTCAGGGGGGCGTTGACCAGCCCCTGCCGGACCCGCTCCGCCCATGCATGACCTGTGCCGTAGGTCTTCTCGACAAGACCGTCGACTGTCCGGAACTGCAATGCCGCATTCCGGCGGTCAACCGAATTGTCATAGACGTAAACCCGGTCGCAGAGGGGGACTGCCGCCGCCAGGTTGGCCATGGACCTGTTGAAGCGGTCGATGATCTTCCGGATCGGCACATCGTGACCGCCTCCCATGACGCGGCGGGCGACGCGCATGGCATTGATCTCAGGCCCGTCCGTGCCGACGAAGAACATCCTGACGAAGAAGCCGGCGTCTTTCGCCCTGTGAAGGAATTCCAGTTTCTCCGGGCTCGAGAACACCGTCTCGAAGGCGCAGGACATGCGTTGCGCAAGACAGTCGTAACGCTGCCTCGACGCTTCCCTTGCCGCCTTGCGGATCGCATCGGCATCGTTCCAGTCGCCGAAACGGTGCTGCGCGATGTCGTCGGGGTTGATGTAGTGGCACCCCTCGATCCAGCGATGCGCTAGGATATCCCGTGTCAGGGACGTCTTCCCGGAACCGTTGGGCCCGGCCACGACAATGAGCACGGGACGCATCGGTCCGCCGTCACGGCTCGAACGTGCCGGCCGCTTCCTCTTCAGCCTGGTCGGCGGGCGGGCCCCATGCCGTCCCGCCCCGTGCGGCCTGTGCAATGCTGTCGGCCAGGCTCGCCTCGAAACGTTCCTGGGTCCGGATATCGCGCTCGATCACCCCGTCGCACACCGACTGCATCAGGGCTTCCAGCTCCGCATCGGAGGGTTCGCATGCGGGATCCGTCAGATCGACCACGGGAACGAACGACATGACCCTTTCTCCCAATGAGCCTCGGGGTTAATCATAGGGTTCGCTCCGGCGTTCTCAAGTCGGCGCGCCTGCGGGCGCGGCGTGAACGAATTCGCATCCCGCATTCCCGGTCCCGGCTTGAGAAAGCCGTGCCGAAGGATAATTCCCTCCCTGCCACATTCACCCGCACTCACTGGAGACAATGCCATCCATGGATGACCTGCGCCATTCCGAGGACTGGCAGGCCGAAATGCCGGTAAACCGGAAGGACGTCGACGCTCTCGTCAGCGAGCGCGAGGAGTTCCACTGGTATCCGACTGCCGGCGGCCGTCTGCTCTCCGCCAACTACACGTTCCTGCTCTCCACGAGCTTCGACCGGGCCGTCGCCCGCGAATGCCGGGGCATCGCCTACGACACCGGGACCGGGGCCCTTGCGGCCCGCCCGCTGCACAAGTTCTTCAACTGGGGCGAAAGGCCCGAGGAGGACATGGGGCTCGACTGGGCCGCCCCCCATACCGTCTGCGAGAAGCTTGACGGGACGCTCATGTTCCCGGCCGTCCTCGCGGATGGCGAGATCCTGTGGTGCACCCGGGCCGGCCGCACCGGCATGGCGAAGGCCCTTCAGGCCATGTTGCCGGCGCATGTCTGGCGCCGGGCGGAGGCGCTCACCCTGATCGACGGCGTGCCCTGCACGCCCTGTTTCGAGCACACCTCGCCCGCGAACCGGATCGTGCTGGGCTACGACCGTCCGCGGCTCAGCCTGCTCGCGGTCCGGGAACGGGAAAGCGGGCGCTACCTCACGAGCGCGGAGGTTGAGAAAGCCTGCGGCGCGGCCGGGATCGGCGCCGGCACGGCGTCGGACCTCGGAACGGCCGGCGGGCTTCTCGGGGACCGCCGGACCGTCGACCCGGCGGCCCCGGAACGCTTCGTCGAGAGCGTCTGGGAGCGAAAAGGCGAAGAGGGCGTCGTGATCGCGTTCGAAAGCGGACACCGGGTCAAGGTCAAGACCGCCGAATATGCGGCCCTGCACCATGTGCGCAGCCATATCGAAAGCGAGCGTATCGTGCTGGGCCTCGTCCTCGACAACAATGAGGACATCCTGTTCCAGGTCATTCCGCCGGAGGCCGGCGGGACTGTCCGCCAATATGCCGACGGCGTGCGCTCGGCCATGCGCGCACGGGCAAGCGAGATTGCCCGGAAGGTTGAATGCCTGAGCCGCGAGACCGACACGCGCAAGGCGTTCGCACAGCGCTGGATGGAGGCCGAACCCGAACCGCTCCGGCGGGCGGTCGGGTTCCAGGCCAGGGACGGCCTGGAACGCAGCCTCGAGGTCCTGCACGCGACCGAGGAAGCCCTGGCCCGAATGGTTGCGAAGAGATGCACCAGGGAGAAAACCGTCGCCGGGGAAGTGCGACCGGCGCTCGGGCTGCCGGAGTGGAAGAATCCCCTGTTTGCGCTGGAGATCGGATGACGGGCCGGCAGGTCTGGGCGGTCGACAGCTGCGTGCTCCCGGACAGTCCCTGGGCCGTCTGGGCCCTTGTCGGGCCGGACGGCGCGCCGGCGGCCAGGGGCCGGGTTGCGATCATCCGCCGGCCGGCGGTCGATTCCGCCCGCGCCGAGGCGGAGGGCGTTCGCGATTCCCTTGCCCATGTCCCTGAGGGGATGACCCTGTTGACGGACTCAAAGGCGGTCCGGGACGCCCTGCGCGCCCCGGGGCGGCGCCGCTGGATCGACGGTGTGGCCGGCGAGATCGAGGACAGGGCCGCCGCCCGGGCCATCACGGTGGTGTGGCGGCGGCGTTCCCAGCCGATGCTGCGTCTGGCGCATCGGGCCGCCAGGGCACAGGCGCGGGTGGAATTGTCCGCAATCCAGCGGTCAATGCAGGAGCGGGCCTGACGCACCGCGCTGCCAGGTGCAGTCGCCGGCGATGGCCGCGGGTCGGCCATGCTACAATGGCTTTCGCACTCGCCCCGCCTGTGCACGGGGGCCAGGCAGGAGACATGCTATGGACGTCACCACCGGAAGCATGGGGTCCACCTTCACGACACTGCGCTTCGCGCCGCACGAGATTCCGGATCTGGCGAAAGCCGACTGGAGCGCCGTAGCGAGGCGGGTTCTCATCGACCCCGTCACCGGGCTCGTCGAACTCATGACCCCCTCGCGCGACCACGAAAACCATGCCGACGGCGCCAAACTGCTGGTCGACCGCCTGAGCGAGGCGGTGGGCCTGGGTGCCGCCCTGCTCGGCTCAACCCGCTGGAAGCTACGCCCGGACGACCCCGACAATACCGGCAGCGAACCCGACGCGTGTTTTTGGCTCGGCGAGAATGCCGATGCTTGGGACCGGGCCTGGGACCGTGGTCCGCAAGCACGAGATGCCTTCGAGGCAGTGACCCCGCCGGACCTCGTGGTCGAGGTCGAGCGCAGCAATGCCAATCCCGGCAAGCCCGCCATCTATCGAAGCATCGGCGCAGCCGAAATGTGGAGGCTCGACCTCGATGATGGTGGAAGCCTGCAGGTCCGGATCCTCGACCTCCAGGCAACCGGGAGCCCGGCGCCGCTGGAGGTCTCGGCTGTCCTGCCGCTCTGCACGCCGGACTTCATTCGCGAAGCCGTCCAGCTGGCTGCCCGGGGCAGGCGCGGCGAACTCAACGCCATGATCGCCGAAGCGAAGGCCGCCATCGAAGCCAACGACCTCCCGCAACCGTAACCGTAAACGCGTGGCAGGCGCACACTGGATGATGGCGGCTACAGCCCCGGCTCGCTGTCAGTGCCCGGAAGGGCCGTCATTTCCAGGAATGGACGGAAATCCGCCTCGGCTTCGACGCCCTCGAACGCGACTTCGTCCAGCCTGTCGAGCCAGTAGGCCGTGGCCCGGCCGTCGGAATCGATGGTGATCCGGCCCAGGCTTCCGCTGTCCACCTCCCAGCCCTGGAACGCCCGGTCGAAGAGGTCCAGGGCAATTTTCTCCGCCGCCTCGCGGAACGCCATGGGCGGAGAGCTTCTGTACGGTGGCCCTTTGCAGCCGATACCCCCGGCATCGAACATGCCCTCCACCGGTCCCGGAGGATCATCCCGTCTTTCCGGGGCATAGCGGATGTCCTCGACCATGCCGTTGTCGCCGTAGCCGTCCAGGTGCACGAACACCGCCGCCATACCAGCCTGCTTCATGTACTCCGACATGACGGCCAGGTTGTGCTGGATGGCCGTGTTCTCGAACGGCGAGGTGTCGGGAAAACGGAGCATGGCGGCTTTCCCCTGAGGCGGAAGTGGTGCCGCTACTCTGGGGGAATGAGATGAAAACTCCAAAAGGTTGAGTTCTCTCGGCAGACATTTAGTAGCTCGGAATGCCTGAAGTCGATGCGAAACGCCCCCGTCCGGGGACGGGGGCGAATAGTGCCGGCGGAATGACCTTGGGACGCCGAGCCCGCGCGAAGGGTCGATTTGCTGCGAAAAGGAAACCGGCCCCTTCTCGATTTGCTACGAGCATTATATTAACGCACGGCGTCAATAAATCAATAGGGAACGATGCTGATGACTCTGATTTTCGGCTTCGACATCGGCACGACCTCCATCGGCTTCACCGTCATCGACCACGACGCTCATCGGGAGACCGGCACGATCCGGCGCATGGGCGTGCGCATCTTTCCCGAAGCGCGGGACCCGAAGCACATACCGCTTAACCAGCAACGGCGCGCAGCGCGCATGCGCCGCAGACAGCTCCGCCGCAGGCGCAAACGACGTCGGGCACTGGGCGACATTCTTCTGGAATCCGGTCTGCTTCCGGCGCGCGGCTCCGATGCGTGGCGATGCCTTATGGACGGCACCGACCCTTATGAGTTGCGCCGCAGGGCTGTGGATGGCGAGGCTTTAGCGGCGCACGAATTGGGCCGGGCGCTCTACCATCTGGCGCAGCGTCGGCACTTCAAGGGGCGGGATATCGAAGAGGTTTCCGACGATGCAGCGCCGGACGACGAAGACGCAGACGAAAAGAAGGCGAGAACGGGCCGGGGAAAAACCGAACAGGCGTTGAAGCAGACCGGCCGGACGCTTGGGGCATGGCTGGCCGAACGGGGCCAGCACGAGCGTAAACGCGGCGAGCATGCAACCCGGAGAATCGTGGAAGACGAATTCGATGCAATTTGGACCGGGCAACAAAAACATCTGCCTGTTCTGCGGGAAGCGGGATTGAAAAACGCCGTGCAGGAGGCGATGTTCGCCCAACGACCCGTGTTCTGGCGCAAGAACACACTCGGCGAATGCCGCCTGATGCCGGGCGCAACGCTTTGCCCCAAAGGGTCATGGCTTTCACAGCAGCGGCGCATGCTGGAGAAGGTCAACAATCTCGAAATTGCCGGCGGTAACAGCCGTCCTCTCGACACCGACGAACGCGCCGCGATTCTCGGTCGCTTGCAAACCCAGGCGTCGATGACATGGCCCGGTGTGCGCCGTGCTCTCGCGCCGCTCTTCAAGAAGCGCGGCGAACCGGGAGCGGAAAAACGCCTGCGTTTCAATCTGGAAGTCGGCGGCGACAGGAACCTGCTCGGCAACGCGGTCGAGGCGAAGCTAAAGGGCATTTTCGGCGACGAGTGGAACAGCCATCCGCACCGGCAGGCTATCCGTGACAATGTCCCTGCCAGATTAAGAAATGCCGATTACGGCGAAATCGGAGACCGGGTGGTAATCCGGCCTGCCAGGGAGCGCAGGGACGACCGCGAGGCTGCGACGCAAGAGTTCATCCGCGATTTCGGCGTCACAGAAGCGCAGGCTCGCAATTTGGCGGCGCTCAAGCTGCCGACGGGTTGGGAGCCGTTCTCGGTCGAGGCCCTGCAAGCCGTGCTGCCGCGTCTGGAAGAGGGGGTGCGCTTCGGCGCCCTCCTCAACAGTCTCGAACCCGAATGGGTGGCTTGGCGGAACAGGACGTTCCCAAACCGGGAAGGACCGACCGGGGAAGTGCTGGACCGGCTGCCCAGCCCGGCGGACCCGGAGGAAGGGAAACGCACTGCAGCCCTGCGAAACCCGACTGTAGCGCGGACCCGCAACGAGTTGCGCAAGGTGGTGAACAATCTGATCGGCATGTTCGGCAAGCCGGACCTGATCCGGGTGGAGCTTACGCGCGATGTCGGCCGGTCGAAGCGCGACCGGGAGGAATACAGCGCAGCGATCCGCCGGCAGGACGGGCAACGCAGGAAGGCGAAGGCGCACCTTGAGGAAAACGGGCTTATCAATCCTTCGCGCCGCGACATCGAAAAGTGGCTTCTTTGGCAGGAGTGCGGAAAGCAGTGCCCCTATACGGGAGACCTTATCTGCTTCGACGACCTGTTCGGTCGGTCCCGGCGCTTCGATGTCGAGCACATATGGCCGAGGTCCCGTTCTCTCGACAACAGCTACGGGAACAAGACTCTCTGCCGGGTGGATGAGAACGAGAAGAAGGGGAACCGGACGCCCTACGAATATCTGCACGAGGATGTCGACCGCTGGTCGGCTGTTCTTGAGCGGCTGGATGGCATGGGGAAGACCGGTATGTCGCCGCGCAAGATCAGGCGGTTTGCGGCCAGGGAAATCCCGGAGGGTTTCGCCGACCGACAGTTGAACGACACCGGATATGCGGCGCGCGAGACCGTCGCCTTCCTGAAACGGCTGTGGCCGGATGTCGGGCCGGAAGCGCCGGTGACCGTGCAGGCGGTGACCGGGCGCGTAACCGGGCATCTCCGCCGGCTCTGGGGGTTGAACAACATCCTCTCCGACGACGGCGAGAAAACCCGCGCGGACCACCGCCACCATGCGGTTGATGCGCTGGTTGTGGCCTGCGCTCATTCCGGCATGACGAACCGGCTCTCCCGCTATTGGCAGGCCGAGGACGAGCGCCACGTCCCGGACCCACCACCGCTCCCGCAACCCTGGCCCTCGATCCGCGCCGATGCAGAACGCGCGGTCGCGGAAATCGTCGTCTCCCACCGTGTCCGCAAGAAAATCTCGGGCCCTCTGCACAAGGAGACGATCTACGGCGATACGCGAGTGGATGAAACGGGGAAAGACGGCACAATCTATCGTCATTTCGTTACCCGCAAGAAGGTCGAAGACTTGACGATGTCCGAAAACGAGCAATCCAACGGGTCAAGGGTAATCGATATAGTGGATAACGGCGTGCAAGAGATTGTTCACAAGTGGATAACAGATCATGGTGGCAATCCAAAAAGAGCATTTATCAATGGCTACCCGAAGCGGGGACGAAAAGGACCAGAAATCCGGAAAGTACGCGTGAGAAAAAAGCAACAGATTGACCTTATGGCACCGGCCTCCACAGGCTATGCCGATCGAGCGAACAACCACCATATGGCGATTTACCGCAAGTCCAATGGCCGCCCGGATCGACAAGTGGTCAGTCTCATCGAAGCATTACAACGCTTAGCAAAGGGATTAGCGGTAGTGCAGCGGGACCGGGGAGACAATTCGACCTTTATTATGTCGCTCGCACCGGGGGACACCGTTGAATTACAGGGAGGAGAAGAGTCAGGAATATGGGTGGTTCATGGCATCAAGTCTTCGGGCCGCCCAGTGCTTGCAAGAGTCACTGACGCACGTCCTACAACTGCAACTGAGGCGAGTAGGCTGCAAATGGATGGCAAGCGAGAAAATTTCGAGCCTCGCTTTGGCGGGTTCATGAATAGGTCTCCCAAGAAAGGGTGCACGTCCTGATTTTGCGAGGTTGAGAAATGCCATGGTTTCGCCACGATATCTGTTTCTTATATTCGGGGGGCAGATGGAGGCGGACATGGCCAGGACCGATCACGACGGCCTCGTCGAACAGCGTGGCGAGCTGCTGCGGGAGATTGCGGGCATCGGCGACCTCCGTCAGGGTTCGCTCAGGGCACAGTACCGCAAGTGCGGCAAACCGAACTGCCATTGCGCGGTCGAGGGGGCGCAGGGGCATGGCCCCTACTGGTTGTTGACTTGGCCGGACAGGGAGACAGGGAAGTCCCGCGGCCGCACCGTTCCCGCCGACGCCATTGAGGGAACGCGGGCGCAGATCGCGGAATACCAGCGGCTTCGCGGTCTGGTGCGCGCGCTTGTCGAGGTCAGCGGCCGGATATGCGATGCCAGGCTGGACGCGGACAAGCCGGCCGCGCCGGGAAAAAGGGGGGTCTCGACGCAGCGATCGCGGAGGAGGTCGAGGCCGAGGTCGAGTGGCTGATCGGCGCGGGCGTCGTCGATGACTTCCAGGCGATCGAGATCGAAGCGCGGCGGGTTGCGTTGCAGATCATGGGGCAGGCCGTCGCCCACAGGCTCAATGCCGACCGTTCCGACAACCGGGGACCGTGGCTGTCGTGTGCGTGCGGCGGCGAGGCGCGCTTCGCCGGCCGCCGGCCCAAGACCTTCACCACCGCTCTCGGCCCTCTGACGCTGGAGCGCGCCTGGTATCACTGCGACCGTTGCCACCGCGGCTTCAGCCCGCGTGATCGAACCCTCGGCATGCAAGATACTTTCCTCTCACCGGCGGCGCTGCGCATGATCGGCGTTGCTGCTGCCCGTACCAGCTTCGAGGGCTCCAGCGCCCTGTTGCGCGAACTGGCAGGCCTGGCTGTCGCGCCGAAGACGGTCGAACGCCATGCCGAGGCGCTCGGGCGAGAGATCGCAGGCGACGAATGCCGCGTGATCGAACCCGAGCCGTCCGACGCCCCCACCCTCTATCTCGGCCTCGACGGCACCGGCGTGCCGGCGCGCAAGACCGAGGTCGAGGGCCGCGCGGGCAAGCAGCCCGACGGCTCCGCCAGCACCCGCGAGGCCAAGCTCGCCGTCGTGTGGTCGGCGGAGACCGTCGACAGGGAGGGGCGTCCGGTGCGCGACCCCGGCTCCGCCACCTACAACGCCGCCATCGAATCCATCGCCACCCGCGAGTTCGACCCCGAGCCCGCGCCCTTCGCCCGGCGTGTCATCCGCGAGGCCGAACGCCGCGGCTTCGACACGGCCGAGCGCCGGGTCATCCTCGGCGACGGCGCGCCGTGGATCTGGAACTTCGCCGATGAGCACTTCCCCGACGCCATCCAGATCGTCGACATCTTCCATGCCAAGGGCCACCTGTTCGACGCAGCCAAGGCGATCTACGGGACCGGCAGCGAGATCGGTGAGCGATGGGCCGGGAAGCGGCGCGAGGAACTCGACGAGGGCCGCGTCGACGAGGTGATCGCCGCCCTCAAGGGCCATGCCGAAACTTGCGAGAACGCCCGCAAGAACGCCGAGTATTTCACCAACAACCGCGAGCGCATGAACTACCCGAAGTTCCGCGCGATGGGCTTGTGCGTGGCCAGCGGCGTGGTCGAGGGCGGCTGCAAGAACATCGTCGGCGCCCGCCTCAAGCAGGGAGGCATGCGCTGGACCGTCAACGGCGCCAACGCCATCATCGCCCTGCGCTGCGCCGTCGAGAGCAATCGCTTCGACGACTTCTGGGAACGACGAGCCGGCGCAATACCATGAATCTCACAAATGCGACGTGCACCCCCCAAGAAACTCGCCGTGGACCCCATCGGCCGCATCCGCCCAGCGAATGACTGACCCCCTTCGCCCATGATCCGCAAGACGGTCGAATTCTCGACGCCGGGCACGCGGCTTTCGGTCAAACTTCGCCAGCTTGTGGTGGAGCGGCCGGACATGCCGAAGGCAACATTGCCGGTCGAGGATCTGGGCGTGGTGATCGTGGACGACGCCCGCGCAACCTATACGCAGGCCGTGTTCCTGGAGCTGCTGGAAGCCGGTGCAACCGTGATGGTGACCGGGCGCGACCACCTGCCGACGGGGATGATGCTGCCGCTGGACGCCCATCATGTGCAGACGGAGCGGCACCGCGCCCAAGTTGCAGCGAACGAGCCGGTGCGCAAGCGGGCGTGGCAAGCCATTGTGCAGGCCAAGATCGGCCAGCAGGCCGCCGTGCTTTCTCACTTCACGGGCGGGCATGGCGGGCTGGAGCCGATGGCGCGGCGGGTAAGGTCCGGAGACTCGGACAATCTGGAAGCGCAGGCGGCGCAGCGCTACTGGCCGCGCCTGTTCGGCAGGGATTTTCGCCGCGACCGGAGCGCCGAGGGCGTGAACGCGCTGCTGAACTACGGCTATGCGGTCGTGCGGGCGGCGGTGGCGCGCGCCATCGTTGCCGCCGGCCTCATTCCGTCGCTCGGCGTCCACCACAGGCACCGGGCCAACCCGTTCTGCCTCGCCGACGACCTTCTGGAGCCCTACCGGCCCTATGTCGATTGGCGGGTCCGTCTTCTGGCCGGCGAAGGCAGCGGGGCGGCACCGGAGCTTTCGCAGCGGGAGACCCGCGCGGCGCTCCTCTCGCTGCTCAACGAAACTATTCTGGTCGGCGGACGCCGGGAACCGCTGCTGCTCGCCCTGCATACGAGCGCGGCCTCGCTCTGCCGGGCCCTGACCGGCGGCGACCGGACATTGTCGCTGCCCGAGGGCCTGCCGGTCGTGCCGGACCTCGTCGATGCAGCTGAAGCCTGCTGAGTCCCCGGCGGCGGATGTCGGCGAAGGAGGCGGCGTCAAGGTCCTTCCGTGGGGGTGGCGCACCATGTGGGTCATTGCGATGTTCGACCTTCCGACCGACACGCCCAAAGCGCGCAAAGCCTATGCCCGCTTTCGCAAGGACCTGCTTTCCGACGGTTTCACGATGATGCAGTATTCCGTCTATATTCGGCATTGCGCGTCCATCGAGAATGCCAAGGTGCATGTCGCCCGCATGGGCCGTTGCGTCCCGGCAGCAGGGGAGGTCCGGTTCCTGACCATTACCGACAGGCAGTTCGGCCGCATCGAGGTCCATGTTGGAAAAACCCGGCAGGCCCCGCCGAATCCGCCCGCCCAGCTGGAGTTTTTCTAATCGGCGGGCGGAGGAAAGTGGCGCATTTTCAACGCCCTGCGCCGGGGGAAATGTAGCAAATCGAGAAGGAGCCGCAATCCGCAGCGCTACCGCCGTGTTCGCGACCACCGGCTCCAATGTAGCAAATCGAGAAGGAGCCGCAATCCGCAGCGACCATTGCGGTCCGGGCTTCCGCCAGCAGAATGTAGCAAATCGAGAAGGAGCCGCAATCCGCAGCCGGCGCGTTCGCGGCGTTCCGGACGGCGGCAATGTAGCAAATCGAGAAGGAGCCGCAATCCGCAGCCCAAGTTGCTTCGCAGCCTCAACCAGCGACAATGTAGCAAATCGAGAAGGAGCCGCAATCCGCAGCTAACGGGCCGTGGGTAGCCTGTGGGCCCGCAATGTAGCAAATCGAGAAGGAGCCGCAATCCGCAGCTCGACTATCGAGGAAACCGAGCGGGCGGCGAATGTAGCAAATCGAGAAGGAGCCGCAATCCGCAGCTGGCCGCTGGTCGGAAAGAGGGATCCCTGCAATGTAGCAAATCGAGAAGGAGCCGCAATCCGCAGCCGCCGCCGGCGCGCCACGCCGGCGCGGCTCAATGTAGCAAATCGAGAAGGAGCCGCAATCCGCAGCGACCATTGCGGTCCGGGCTTCCGCCAGCAGAATGTAGCAAATCGAGAAGGAGCCGCAATCCGCAGCAGCCTGTACTCGGGCCCGGCTATGCCGTCGAATGTAGCAAATCGAGAAGGAGCCGCAATCCGCAGCCCGCGCCCCGCTCGCAGCGATCTCCGGCTTAATGTAGCAAATCGAGAAGGGACAAATCACCGTCAGCCGCGGCGTTCCCTACGACGTCGTCGAACATCTCCGCACGCCGGAAGAGATGGCCGCATACCTGGAAGCGGCGCTCAAGGACGGCGGCCCACAGCTCATCGCCGCCTTACTGCGAGACTTGGGCCCGGTCACTATAGATTTCCCACCGCCTTCGTCGTTGACAACCCAAGCGCCTTCAGAAGGTCTGGCAGACACGCTGCGTCATCGACGCGCGCTCGCCCCTTCTTTCCGCTTGCCCGATAAAACATCGCTCCGGCCCCGCCGCTCTCCACCACCATCAGGACGCTGCTTGGTGAATCGGGACCCCGTAGATCGATCACAATGCCGCCCGCCTCCATTGGATATATGTCCGGCGGTTCCTCTACGAATCCCGATACGGCCCTGAGCACCGCGCCTGCCTTCTCCAGTCCAATTTTCGAGGGCTCGTCCAACCCCTCCTCGACAGCAGCTTCCGGACAGTCTGCAAGCTGCGCCAATGCATCGTTCAACCATGTCTTCCGGCGCGCGCGCCCGGCGAACCGGAAACCACCGGGACGAAGCAGTTGCCGCGCGCGGATATCCGCCGTCTCCGGCCACTGCCTGGCCTCAAGGCCGATTCCAGCGGCCGAGCCCATTCGACGGTCGGGAAGGAGCGATTGCTTCTGTCGAAACGCATAGCGTTCCTGGCCGCGCCGGAACTTGTCCAGGATTTCCCTTTCCGGGTTCAATTGTGCATATTCGTCGCGCCGCCCCAAACCACCAGGCCGCCTGGGCGCAGACAATGGCGAAGAGAAACCTGCATTCAGCATGGAGCGATTCTACTCCGCATTTAACCCAGGTCTATCCAAGATGGTCCCACGGTACCGGCAGAATGGAAGGCGTTGACATCCGCCATCGAGTGAACAACCTTCTGTCATGTAACCCCCCGGGTCCGCCTCTGCTCCTGCATGCGCCCGGGGTTCGCTTTTTGAAATCCTTGTTTCCCGTCCCAGGGCATTCGCTGCAGCTTCCAGAAGCGGACACCCAGCGCGACACCGATTGACGCTGCCAGGGTTCGTTGCCATTGTGTCGGCAGAAACTCTGGATTGCTGACCTCTTGATGAGCAGCGGACCCTATGGCCACCTCACGGTGGCCATATCCACGTCCGAGGGCCCGAAAGCTGAAGGCGGCGGACCGCCTGCCCGTCTCAGCCGATGGCCGTTTCGCGCAGGCGGTCCGCCGCCTTCAGAACACCTTCCCTGTCCTCCAGCGCTTCTTCCGGGGATCTCCCGTCAAGCCAGCCATTGCCTGACCGGAACCAGAATGCGATCTGCCACGGCGTCATGTCGTCCGGCAGCCGCTTCAGCACCTCCGCGATGAGGGGGCGCGGCCTGCCGTTCTCAAACTGGAAGCTCGGATACAGCCGCCCATGGCCGGCATCGACGGCGAACACCCGTCCCTCGCGCATCCAGCGTAACGCCGGTTCGCTCGGGTTTGCCCCTTGTTTCCCGAGCATGCATTCGTGGATGATGTCGGACGCCGTCCAGGTCTTCGTGTCGCGAAGGTAGTGCGCACGCAACCCGGCATTGTCCCGCTCGATCTCCCGATCGGCCGACCCGGCCATCTGTCACCTCCGCTTGAGCGCCGCGCGGGACAGGAGGTATAGCTGCCACGACAGGATCGCGGAAGGCCGGTCCAGGACCAGGACCATGGCCTGATGGCCGACGGCCCGGGCTTCCCTGTATCCCCCAGCCCTGCTCGCAGGCGTGTTCCTCACGCGGTGCCGGATGGCCCCTTTGCGGACGGATCCATTGGCGTTTCGGGTCAGGTCCGATTATTCTCGTTCCTGAGACGCAAGCCGTTTGGGCGGCTTGCCCTCTTTCCGAGGCCCGCGCTCCGGCGCGGGCCTTCGCGTAGCCCGCGTGCTCCAACAGTCACCGGCACCAGCGAACCCGGATACCGCGACGTCGGCATGGCCGCCTCTCTGGCGGCTGTATTCGCAGGTCGAGTACGAGGATTTTCTCGCGCCGCCAGGGCCAGCGGGGCTAGACAGCAGCCTTGGGAACCCGTCCGGCGCCGGGTGCTCTGTTGCGGGACATCGAACAGCTTGGCGAGCTCCCCCATGCAAGACCGGACCGGCGGCGGATCTCCAGAATAACCGCTGCGGCGGATACCGCCCCTTCGTTCATGGAGGTCTGCAATTCGCTGCGGGTGGAACAGGCCAAAACGATGTGAGGGCAGGAACCGGGCATTTAAAGCGGGTGCACGTCGTATTTGTGAGATTCATGGTATTGCGCCGGCTCGTCGTTCCCAGAAGTCGTCGAAGCGATTGCTCTCGACGGCGCAGCGCAGGGCGATGATGGCGTTGGCGCCGTTGACGGTCCAGCGCATACCTCCCTGCTTGAGGCGGGCGCCGACGATGTTCTTGCAGCCGCCCTCGACCACGCCGCTGGCCACGCACAAGCCCATCGCGCGGAACTTCGGGTAGTTCATGCGCTCGCGGTTGTTGGAGAAGTACTCGGCGTTCTTCCGGGCGTTCTCGCAAGTTTCGGCATGGCCCTTGAGGGCGGCGATCACCTCGTCGACGCGGCCCTCGTCGAGTTCCTCGCGCCGCTTCCCGGCCCATCGCTCACCGATCTCGCTGCCGATCCCGTAGATCGCCTTGGCTGCGTCGAACAGGTGGCCCTTGGCATGGAAGATGTCGACGATCTGGATGGCGTCGGGGAAGTGCTCATCGGCGAAGTTCCAGATCCACGGCGCGCCGTCGCCGAGGATGACCCGGCGCTCGGCCGTGTCGAAGCCGCGGCGTTCGGCCTCGCGGATGACACGCCGGGCGAAGGGCGCGGGCTCGGGGTCGAACTCGCGGGTGGCGATGGATTCGATGGCGGCGTTGTAGGTGGCGGAGCCGGGATCGCGCACCGGACGCCCCTCCCTGTCGACGGTCTCCGCCGACCACACGACGGCGAGCTTGGCCTCGCGGGTGCTGGCGGAGCCGTCGGGCTGCTTGCCCGCGCGGCCCTCGACCTCGGTCTTGCGCGCCGGCACGCCGGTGCCGTCGAGGCCGAGATAGAGGGTGGGGGCGTCGGACGGCTCGGGTTCGATCACGCGGCATTCGTCGCCTGCGATCTCTCGCCCGAGCGCCTCGGCATGGCGTTCGACCGTCTTCGGCGCGACAGCCAGGCCTGCCAGTTCGCGCAACAGGGCGCTGGAGCCCTCGAAGCTGGTACGGGCAGCAGCAACGCCGATCATGCGCAGCGCCGCCGGTGAGAGGAAAGTATCTTCCATGCCGAGGGTTCGATCACGCGGGCTGAAGCCGCGGTGGCAACGGTCGCAGTGATACCAGGCGCGCTCCAGCGTCAGAGGGCCGAGAGCGGTGGTGAAGGTCTTGGGCCGGCGGCCGGCGAAGCGCGCCTCGCCGCCGCACGCACACGACAGCCACGGTCCCCGGTTGTCGGAACGGTCGGCATTGAGCCTGTGGGCGACGGCCTGCCCCATGATCTGCAACGCAACCCGCCGCGCTTCGATCTCGATCGCCTGGAAGTCATCGACGACGCCCGCGCCGATCAGCCACTCGACCTCGGCCTCGACCTCCTCCGCGATCGCTGCGTCGAGACCCCCCTTTTTCCCGGCGCGGCCGGCTTGTCCGCGTCCAGCCTGGCATCGCATATCCGGCCGCTGACCTCGACAAGCGCGCGCACCAGACCGCGAAGCCGCTGGTATTCCGCGATCTGCGCCCGCGTTCCCTCAATGGCGTCGGCGGGAACGGTGCGGCCGCGGGACTTCCCCGTCTCCCTGTCCGGCCAGGTCAACAACCAGTAGGGGCCATGCCCCTGCGCCCCCTCGACCGCGCAATGGCAGTTCGGTTTGCCGCACTTGCGGTACTGTGCCCTGAGCGAACCCTGACGGAGGTCGCCGATGCCCGCAATCTCCCGCAGCAGCTCGCCACGCTGTTCGACGAGGCCGTCGTGATCGGTCCTGGCCATGTCCGCCTCCATCTGCCCCCCGAATATAAGAAACAGATATCGTGGCGGAACCATGGCATTTCTCAACCTCGCAAAATCAGGACGTGCACCCATTTAAAGCAATCTGCTTGTCATGACAATCCGATTGTGCTATATTGTTGCCCACAATCCCGGTGAATGATGGAAAACAGGGATGAACATGTCCATGACCGACCCAGGTGACCGACTGCTGCGGCGGTCCGAAGTCGAGGCCCGGACGGGGCTCTCCACCTCGACCATCTACAGGCTGATGCGGGCTCACGAATTCCCGCTGCCGCTCAAGATCAGCTCCAACGCCGTGCGCTGGTGGGCCTCGGAGATCGACGCGTGGCTCGCGGGTCTGCCGCGAGCGACCGGTGACCATCCCGCCGCGTGATCCTGTGGCCGAGCCTTCATATGGCCGCATCAGGACGGTGACCGGAGCCCAAAGGCTATATGGGGTTGCCCGGGTTGTCATCGCCCTCGCATGCGCCTATCGCGGGGACATGGCCCGCATCAGGGCGTTTCTGACGCGGCCCCATCCGCTGCTGGATGGCAAGACGCCGCTGGACACGGCCCGGTCTGGCCGGGCCGGCGCCGACGAGGTCCTGACTCTCATTCGCCGGGCCCGGGCGGGCATCGCTCCCTGAGAGAGCCGCGCGTCCCTGACTCCGAACCCGCATCCTGACAATTGGCAATCTCAGTATGCGTCATGCTTCGCATCTTCTTGGAATGACGACCAACCACATCCTCCGCGAAAGGCTGCCCTGCGCCCGTTGCGCTGACGGCCGCATTGACGGGCGGTTTCCTGACAGCCATGATCTGCCGATGCTGCGCGAGCGCGGTCGGCTCCGGAAAGAAGGACGGGCATACCGATGAAGGATACCCTGCCCCTCGGAATTTGAGGCCGCGTCCTCTTGGAACGCGCAGGGAGAGTGCGAGAAGATGGGCGTATCGAGGAAAGAGCCTGTCCAGCACCTGATCGACGGGAAAAGTGCCAAGCCCGGATCGGTCTCGGAACGCTCCGGTCGGTGCATGACTGGCGCAGGAAGGGCCGGATCGTCGGCTGGCGGAACGGGCTGCAGGGTTTCGTGTTCCCGGCAGCGCAGCTCGACGAACGGAACCGTCCGCTGGCGGGCCTTGAACGCATGGCCGGACTGTTTGCCGATGGCTACGTGCGCTGGGTCTGGCTGACCACACCTCGGCCGTCTCTCGACGGAGCGGCTCCCCTCGCGCTTCTGGCGCGGGGCGAGGTCGAGCGTGTGGTGCTGGCCGCAAGAGGCGATCTGCAGGGCGACTTTGCGTGAAACGGACAACGTGTGCCCATATCCAGGCGTGCTTCCGTCATCACGGAGATCATCACGGAGAACACAGCATGCCCGACTCCGACCGGTTTCTCCCCAGGTCGCCGGCGCCTGGCCGTCCGAGCGACGCCGAGGTGATTGAACTGCTCCGATCGGCATCCGGGCAGTATGAGGAGTCTCTGCGACTTTCCCGTTTGGGCCGTTTTCCAGCCGAGCAGTCCATGCCGCCGCCGCAGCGCCGGTACGACTGGAACAATCCCATGGGACTTGCGATTACGGGACCATGCAACGCCAGCATCGGCTGACCTGCATGATTGCGCACATCCGAGAGTCGACACATGGTCGGGACACACAGGAGAAACCGAATTGTCCTCGGAGAGGAAGACGGCCGTAAACGACGAAATGCCGGATCGGACCACGACGCTGTCGGAACAGGACAGCAGGGCCTTGCTGGAAGCTCTCGGCAATCCGCCACCGCCGACAGGGGCAGGCCTGGACGCGGTCCGCCGTTACCGTTCCCGGATGTTAGCGACGGTTAGGAAGGGCGTTTATTTGCTGGCGCGGAACGGCCGGTTTGTGCGGCTTGCGAGCAGCGTCGCATGGGTTAGGTGTTGCGTTCATCTGATTGGGCGGTCATCGGTTTCGAGCGGCTCGCCGTCGCGGTCACGGATGAGCATGTCGTTCCAGTCCTGGTTTTCGAGGGCCGGTCGCATTCGGACGATTCTTGTGTCGTTGTCTTGCATGCGGCGGGCGGCGTGATCGCCGTATCGTGTAGCGTCCCAGGCACAGAAGATACGGCGCGGGTTCCAGGCCTCGACCCATTTGGGGATTCTGGCCGTGATGGCGCCGGTGGAGACGACGGCGCATTTGCTGCGTTTTTCCGGGACGAGGTGGAGGGAGAGGATCGACAGGGCGTCGAGGGCGCTGCCGGTGAGGATGACGGTGCCGGGCCAGTCGGGCTCCCATGACATCCAGAAGCCGCCGTCTGCGGCCGGCTCCTGCGCTGCGGGGAGGGTCTCTATGCCGACCACCTTGCTGGCGGCGTTTCGGCGGAGGAACACGGGATTGCCGCGCCGGTCGGCACGGATCAGGCCGAGGCCTCGGCATAGCTCGACGAGCGCGTCGGCGAGGCCGCGCTGCTCGATGAGGTATTGCCGCAGCGCCGGCCAGCGAGGGTCCTGGCACGAGGGCTCCGCCTCACAGCGACTGTTCGGGAGCCGTGAGTGGCGCGGCAGTTGGGCGAGGAAGTCGAGGGCTTCGGTCGTTGGGCATCCGAGCGCATGAACCGCCAGCTGGATGGCCCCGGCGCCTCCCTCTCCGCGCAGATGGTCGTAGAACATGAAGCGGTTGATGGAGAGGACCGAACCGGCTCGTCTCCAGCGCGCGGCATCGGCGGGATCGCGGCGATAGCCGAGGGCGTGGACCACGTCTTCGAGGGGGCAGCTTCGCAGCCCCTCGGCCCGCAGGCGGCGATCCCATGGATGCAGATGCTGCACGGCTGGCTCAGGCATCCCCCGTGTCTTGCGCCGTGCTCTTGCCCGCTCCTTTTGCCGATCGCCGCCGGCGGCGATCGGCGCTGCGCTGCTTCTGGCGTTCCTCGGCCTCCTTGCGGCGGTATGAGTCGCCGTCGATGGCGAGGATCTCGGCATTGTGGACGAGCCGGTCGACAAGGGCCACGAGGCAGGCGGCGTTGGGGAAGGCCTCGCTCCACTCGGCGAAGGGGCGGTTTGTGGTGATGATGGTGGAGCGCTGCTGGCTGCGGCTTGAGACGATATTGAACAGCAGGTCGGCATGACGGTTGGAGTAGGAGAGATATCCGACTTCGTCGATGACCAGGAGGTGCTGGCGGGCGTAGAAGCGCAGCCTGCGCTGGAGCATTGTGTCGGAGTCGATGGCGGCGAGCTCGCCGAGCAGGCTGGCGGCGGTTGCGAAGCGCACGGTGTGGCCTTCGAGGACGGCGCGGTGTGCGATATTGGCGGCGATTGTGGACTTACCGACGCCGTTGGGGCCGATGAGGACGACATTGGCGCCCTCGCGGAGGAAGTTGAGGGTCATGAGGTCCTCGACGGCCATGCGGTCGCATCGCCTTGGCCAGTCCCAGTCGAAGTCGGCGAGCGGCTTGAACTGTCCGAGGCGGGCGGCGGTGAGGCGTCGCCTGAGGCTTCGGCTTCGCCTCTCTTCCTCTTCCCATGCGATCAGGGGCGGGAGCCAGTCGCGCTCCGCAACCTCGCTCCAGTGGGCGAGGAGGCCGTGCAGTCCGAGCGCCGTGGCGCGGTCCTTGAGGGTCATTCTTCGCTGTCCTCCTCGTGGTGGCTTGCGAGCCCGTCGTATCCGCCGAGGTCGTGATCGCGGACCGCGATATCGCGCAGTCTTGGATCGCCGGGCAGGTCGATGGGGATGGGTGGTGGCTCGTTGCGCTGTTCGCGCCGCCGGTTCAGGCTGAAGCGCACCGCATTGGGATGGGGGACGCCGCGCTCAAGGGCTTCATCGATGGCGGCTTCGAGTTCGACGGCTCCGTAGTCGTCGAGCAGGCGCAGCAGGGAGGCGACGGTTGTGCCGATATTGCCGCCGCGCCTGGCGGTCTCGGCAAGCAGGCGCTCGCTGTCGGGGGCGGCCTGGAGAAGGCGGCTCTGCCCGCGCAGGCGGTGGGCGTGACGTTTGAGCCTGACCAGCTCCTCGATGTGCTCGGGGGTCTCGATGCGGGCCGCCTTGTCGAAGCTGCGCGGATGACGGGCGACGGTGTCGGCGCCGTCGAGGATGCGTACCTCCTCCAGTGTCGCGACCACGGTGAGGGTGCGCCGCGTATGGGTATGCGGGACGCTATAGTCATTGAGGTCGAACCTGGCGTAGGGGGTCTTGCCGATCCTGACCTCGACCCTCTCGTCGACGGGGGGCCGGTCGTCGGGCAGCGCCATCAGGGAGCCGCGCTCGCGCTCGAAGGCCTCGCGCACGGTGAGGGAGCGGTCGTCCGGCCAGCGACGGTCGGCGGCGACGCCGTCGCACCAGGCGCGGGCCCGGGCGTTCAGGTCGTCGAGGTCGCGCCAGGCGCGGGCGGCGAAGAAGTTGTCGCGCACATAGCGTATGGCGCGCTCCACGCGCCCCTTCTCGTTGCCGCGCGCGACCGCGACCGGCTTGGGCAGGAAGCGGTAGCGGGCGGCGAAGTCGAGGAGCCGGGGGTTGAACCGGATGGCGTCGCCCTGGCGCTCCAGCACGACGCTCTTCAGGTTGTCGTACCATAGCTCGCGGGGCACGCCCTGCCAGGCCTCGAAGGCCTCGACATGGCCGCGCAGGAAGTTGTCCATCGCGGCATTGAGGTAGAAGTGCAGGAAGATGCGGCGCGAGTAGCTCAGCACCATCACGAAGCCCATCAGCGGGCGCTCCGCGCGCCCGATCCTCACCTTGCCGAAGTGGGCCCAGTCCACCTGGGCCAGCTCGCCGGGCAGGGTCTTGAGGCGCAGATAGGCCTCGGCCACAGGCCGCGGGCGCTCCGGCGCGATCATGCGCCGGAAGTGGCTCTGGCTGCCCCGGTAGCCGCGCTCGACCGCCATCTGGTAGAGCCGGCTGGCTGGCAGCCTGGGCCAGACCGCCAGGGTCTGGCGGATGAAGGGCCGGAACGGATCGATCATCGAAGCCCTGCGCCGCCTCTCACGCGCGGGCGCCCCGGCGGCCGCTACCGCGCGCTCGACCGTGCCGTGGTGGACGCCGAGCTGGCGCGCGATCGTGCCGATCCTCCACTTCTCGGCAAAATACAGCCGCTGGATCTCGGCACGGGTCTGCTTGTCGATCGCCATCTCCTGACTTCGACGGTTGGGCTGACTTCTGACCGATCTCGCGTCTGGAGTTTTCAGTAAAGCCAATGAGTTGGCAGTTGCGGTGCGGTCAAGCTGCGTTGTAGTGCCTAGTAAATCTTTGAGACTGTCAATGCCTCCGCCACGCGCTACACTCCCCCCATGTTCGTGCGCATCAAGACCTCCCCCAACAGCCCGCGACGCTCGGTCCAGATCGTCGAGGCCGTGCGCGACGGCGGCAAGGTCCGACAGCGCATCGTCCGCCATGTCGGCGTGGCCATGGACGAGGACGAGCTCGAGCGCCTGAGGCAGCTCGGCGAGTACGTCAAGGCGAAGCTGGAGGACGAGCGTCAGCCGGCATTGTTTGCGCCCGAGAAGATCGCTGAGCAGGCGATCCGTGTCGGCCGCCGGGGGGACGGCAAGGAGGAACTCCCGGTCGACCTCAAGCAGCTTGAAGAGGAGCAGCGCCTGATCACAGGCATCCACGAGGTCTATGGCGAGATCTACCGGCTGCTGGGCCTCGACGCGCTGCTGCCGCGCTCGCGCTACCGGGCCTCCCATGACGCGCTGTTCCATGTGGTGATGGCGCGGGTAGCCAACCCCGACAGCAAGCGGGGCAGCGTGCGCCGGCTCGAGGAGGACTTCGGCGTGAGTCTTCCGCTCGAGAAGGTCTACCGGATGATGGATCAGCTCGACGCGACGGTGATCGAGCGACTGCGCACGCGCGTCGGCGAGGCGAGCCGGTCGCTGCTGCCGGAGCCGGTCGCGATCCTCTTCTTCGATTGCACCACGCTCTACTTCGAGACGGCCGCCGAGGACGAGCTTCGCCAGCACGGCTTCAGCAAGGACGGCAAACACAAGGACTCGCAGGTTCTGCTGGCGCTGATGGTGACGCGCGAAGGGCTGCCGATCAGCTACGAGGTCTTCCCCGGCGCCACCTACGAGGGACACAGCATGGTCCCGGTCCTGCAGGACATGCAGCGCCGCCACCAGGTGGAGCGCACGGTATGCGTGGCCGACCGGGGCATGCTGAGCGCCGACAACCTCGACGCCATGGACGCCATCGGCGGCGAGTATGTCGTCGGCGCGCGGCTGCGCAAGCTGCCGCTCGCGCTGCTGGGGCAGGTTCTCGACCCCGGGACCTATGCCCCGCTGGAGGGCTCACAGGACCGCCGGGTCGGCGAGTGGGAGTACAAGGGCCGTCGCCTGATCGTCGTCTTCTGCCCCCAGCGCGCACGCAAGGACGCGCACGAGCGCCGCCATCAGGTGGAACGCCTGCTCGACAGGCTGGCCCGCAGCGACAATCCCAGGGAACTGCTCTCCAATCACGGGGCGAAGCGCTTCATCGCCGTCGAGGGCGACGCACGGCTCACGGTGAACCCGGAGAAGATCGCCGAGGCCGCACGATGGGACGGGCTCACCGGCGTCATCACCAATCTGCGCGACGCGCGCGTCACCGAAGTGATGGCTCACTACCAGGGGCTCTGGCAGGTCGAGGAGAGCTTCCGGATCACCAAACACGACCTGAAGATACGTCCCATCTGGCACTGGAACCCGGACCGGATCCGCGCTCACATCGCCATCGCCTTCCTGGCCTTCGCCTGCGTTCGACACCTTGCGTACCGCGTCGCCATCCAGAAGCGGCGGATGTCCCCGGAGGTCATCCGCTCCGCCCTCGTCCACCGCCAGTGCTCCCTGCTGCGCTGTCGGCAATCGGGCAACCGCTACGTCATCCCCTCGAAGCCGACACCGGCGGCGGAGCAGATTTACGCAACCATGGGGCTGCCCCTGACGATCACCCCGTATCAACTCGCCTGACCGTCGACGAAGCACGGCTCGAAGAAATGCCGGATGTAGTGCCTAGCCGAAATGAGAACCAGGCAATATCAACTACTTATGCGAATCAACCGTCGAAGTCAGGAGGGTCTGGCGGATGAAGGGCCGGAACGGATCGATCATCGAAGCCCTGCGCCGCCTCTCACGCGCGGGCGCCCCGGCGGCCGCTACCGCGCGCTCGACCGTGCCGTGGTGGACGCCGAGCTGGCGCGCGATCGTGCCGATCCTCCACTTCTCGGCAAAATACAGCCGCTGGATCTCGGCACGGGTCTGCTTGTCGATCGCCATCTCACTCCCTTCGCGCCTGGCGCAGGCCCGGATAGACCGCCAGGCCGCAGAACCGACCGCAGCGCTCGCAGCGGAACACCCGGGCGGGACGGTCGGGCCCGAAGGGCCGGGTTCCGGACCGCCCCGCCGGTATGCGCGCCACATCAGGACGCCGGCGCGCGACGGTCAAAGGGTGATGCGTCACTTTCTGCGCGATGGCCCGAACTGCCGGCTGCCGCACACGGCGCCGTTCGCGGTAGCGCCGCTGGCGCTCGGCATGCTTGTGACGGCCCCGGCGGCTGTTCTGGTAGCGCTGCCCCGCAAGGCGCACCGACCGACGCCGCGCCCGCCCGCTGCAACGCGGCGAACAGTAGATATGGCCAGAGTCGCAGCGCCGGCAGAGAACCACCTGGCGGCGGCACAGGGCGCAGGTGAACAGGCGGGCGGCGTTCCTCATCGCGACCGATGAGAACGGGGTGGACCCACGCCCGGACGCGCACGATACTGCGCTTCCGGGCCGCGCCTTGCATGGCTCGGGGGGTGCGGCGCCGGTCGTTGCCACCAAGCCAACGGGGCCGGCGCCGCATCGTTCTCAGAAGCCCCAGTCTACCCCCTGCCGCAGCCCGGGAACGGCCAACCCGGTCGCCAGGACGTCGCCGCCCTCCGGGAGGCGAAAATCTCAACGCGACGGGGGCCGAGGACTCCGGTCGGGCTACGCCCTCCTTCCGTCCTCGGCCCCCGTCATAAACCCGGCCGCGCCTGTCTCACGCTGTTTGTCGTGCGCACCACAAAAGCGCGCTACGCCAGCAAATATGCGCCCTTTATGATAATCACCGACACCGGATCGCCAATGCCGGATAACCACGACCCCCGAACTGCGCGCGTCGCCGTTGCCGCCGCTCGACACGCCGCGGCCGGACGGCGCGCCATCGAGAAACCCGGGAAGGATCTGCCGGTCCGGCTCAGGCGGTTTGTCCGGGACAGCCCCGAATGCGGGTTGGCTACAATCGGCGCGACCGAAGCGGCCGAACGACTGGAGGTATCGCGCACAACCATCTACGACTGGGCGCGCAAGGGAACGCTTCTTGCCTGGAGGGCACCCCAGGGCGGCCTGCGGATTCCGGCCGCGCAGATCCTGGGCCCCCGCAAGGTCATCCCCGGCCTGCCGGAAATTCTCGATGCCATCGGGGACCCGGAACTGGCCTGGGCGTTTCTCACACAGGAATGGCCGTTCGAAGATGAAACCGCAGTTCCGCTGAGGAAGCTGAAGGCGGGACAGGTCCGCGAAGTGGTCGATGCAGCTCCTGGATTTGGCGCGACCTTCTCGTGACCCGACACAGGGGCGGCAGGCTGTGGCCGGCCTCGCGTCTTGTTGCAGGATGCCGTTTCAGCGTCCTGGCGGTTCTATGTCCCGTCGTCCGGAAGCGCATCCATCATCTTTTGCATGGCTTCCCTGAGGCTGTCGCCGGAATACTTGCCATCCGGCAAGGGCGTCATGGCGGCGGAAGCATGGCCAACCCGGCATTGACAGGTGGGGAGGCCGATGAAGCAGCACCAGTCTCCCTTGCTGGTAATGCAGCAGCCTATGAACTGCTCCTCGACCTGCATTTTCTCCTGCAGCGCAGACACCGGCGAAGCCGCCAGCAGAAGCGCCGAGGCCATGGCGGCGAATACTGTCTTTCGAATTGTCATGTCGATCACCTCCTCCCGGCATGCGTGCCGAGCATAGGGCAGGAAATGCCGGAAAGGGCGTCAATCTTTCCATCTCCGGTCGAAATGCGGCAAACGCCAGGCCCGATGAGCGGTCACTCCGTGACCATGTCGCTCCTGGCGATGTCCCGATAGTCCCGGAAGGCGCAGGGCATGGCCACGGGAGCGCCGTCCTCGCCGTCCAGGCTCATAACCTGAAAGCCGAAAGCGCGCTCCGATTCATCGGGATCGACATCCCAAAGCACAACCACCGGGCCGGTCCGTCGAAAGCGCTCATTCCCGCTCAGCACGAAAGCGGCGACATCGTCCGACAGCGTCTCCATCATCGTGCGCCCATCCGCGCAAATGAGGCGCCAGGCGCCGCTCAGCCCTTCCTGGGCCATCATCGCCACGGGCTCCCCGGCCGCAGTCTCTCCCGGCAGGCCGGGAGACCGCATCGCCCACTCGACCTCGGTTTCCCTTGCGAGCCCCTCCTGCCAGCAGGACAGCGTCACCCGAACCCCGGATACGCCGATAGTGCGCAGACGCCGCAGACCGTGATGCGCACAGGCCTTCCACAGCACCCGGACCGTGCGGGGCGCCATGTGCGGAAACGGGTCCGGCCAGACCCTGGAGGCCCTGGAGGCCCGGTGCCGGAACCACTGCCTTCGCAGGCTGTCCGCGAGATCGACGCATACCTCGTCGCCGCGCAGGTAGGCGACCGGCCAGAGACCGGCGGCGGGCGCCCGCTGCAGGGTCCCAAGGGTCAGGCGGGCGCAGAGCGCCGCCAGGAAGTCGAGATCCCAATCGCCCTGATCGACCCTGCTCAGTCCCGTCATCGTCCCCCCTATCCTGTCAGGCGTCCACGAGGACCGCGGCCCCGTCCGCGTTCTCGCGGATGAAGTCCAGCCGGTGGCGCGGATTGCGCCCCATCAGCCGCTCCATGATGTCGAAGGATGCTCCGCCCCTGTCCGGTTCGACCCGCAGGAGGCTGCGCCGGGCCGGATCCATGGTGGTGTCGCGCAGCTGGCCGGGCGGCATCTCGCCCAGGCCCTTGAACCGGGATATCTCGACTTTCCGCCTGCCGCTGAAGACCGTTTCGAGCAACTCCGCGCGGTGCGCATCGTCGCGCGCATAGGCGGTGACGCCGCCTGCGGAGAGCCTGTAGAGCGGCGGCCGGGCCAGGTAGAGCCGTCCGGCCTCGACCAGGCCCGGCATTTCCTGCATGAAATAGGTCATCAGCAGGGCCGCGATATGCGCGCCGTCGACGTCGGCGTCCGTCATGATGATGACGCGCTCATAGCGCAGATCCTCATCGCGGTAGCCATCGCCTGTCCCGCAGCCGAGCGCGAGCTCGAGATCGGCGACCTCGCGGTTGGCCCGGACCCGGTCGGCGGTGGCGCTGGCGACATTCAGGATCTTGCCGCGCAGCGGCAGGATGGCCTGCGTCTCGCGCCGCCGGGCCTGCTTTGCCGAACCGCCGGCGGAATCGCCTTCCACCAGGAATATCTCGGCGCCGTCGCGCTCGCGCCTCGAGCAGTCGGTCAGCTTGCCCGGCAGGCGGGCCCGCCGTGTCCCGGCGGCCTTCTTGCGCCGGTCGCGCTCCTCGCGCCGCCGATGGCGCTCCTCCGCGCGCTCCACCGCAAAGGCCGCGAGCGCGGTGGCCGCCTCGGTATCCGCCGCCAGCCAGTGGTCAAACCGGTCCTTTACGGTCTGCTCGACCAGACGCTGCGTCTCCGGACTCTCGAGCTTCTCCTTGGTCTGGCCCTGGAACTGCGGGTTCCGGATGAAGGCCGACAGCATGACGCCGGCGCCGCCGATGGCGTCATCGGCGTTGATCCGGGCGGTCTTGCGATTGCCGACATGCTCGCCATGCGTGCGCAGCCCCTTCATCAGCGCCAGACGCAGGCCGGCCTCGTGGCTGCCCCCGAGCGGCGTCGGGATGGTATTGCAGTAGCTCTGCGTAAAGCCCTCGCCGTCGGCGAGCCAGGTCACGGCCCATTCGACCCGCCCGGTATCCCCGGGAAACTCCACCTGGCCCGAGAACACCGCGTCGGCGACGCGCTCGCGGTCCTGCGTGGAAGCGTCGAGATAGTCGGCGAGACCGCCCGGAAAGTGCAGCTCCGCCTCCGCCGGCACGTCCGGGTTCCCCGCGAGCAGCGAGGGATGGCAACGCCACAGCAGGCGCACGCCGGCGAACAGGGAGGCCTTCGAGCGGACCATGCGATACAGCCGCTCGGGCCTGAAACGGGTCGCTTCACCGAAGATCGCCCTGTCGGGGCGGAACCGGACGGCGGTTCCGCGCCTGTTGCGCGAGATACCCACCTTTTCCAGCTTCGATACCGCCTTGCCGCACTCGTAGCTCTGGCGCCACATGATGCGTTCGCGCGTGACCTCGATCACCAGTTCGGCGGCGAGGGCATTGACCACGGAAATTCCGACGCCGTGCAGGCCGCCGGCCGTGCGGTAGGCGCTGTCGGCCCCGTCGGCGAATTTCGCTCCCGAGTGGAGGGTGGTCAGGATCACCTCGAGCGCCGAACGGTCGGCAAACCTGGGATGCGGCTCCACGGGAATGCCGCGCCCGTTGTCGCGGACCTCGACCCAGCCGTCCCGGCCGAGCGCGAACTCGATGCGGTCGGCATGACCCGCGACCGCCTCGTCCATCGCATTGTCGAGCAGTTCGGCGGCCAGGTGATGGAGGCCGGCTTCGCCGGTCGAGCCGATATACATGCCGGGCCGGCGCCGCACCGGCTCCAGGCCCTCGAGCACCTCGATATGCTCGGCGGTGTAGGAATTCGCGGCTTCGTCTTCCGCGAAAAGGCCCGGCATCGGCACGACGTTCTCGCCACTCATGCGCTCGCGAACCTCGATGAGGCCGGGGCGCCGTCGCCCCGGAGGAGGAACGCACACTCCCGGAGCGCGGCGCTCACCTCCGCCTGCGTGCGGCCGGGCTCGTTGTTCCAGAGTTCCAGTTCCCAAACATCCAGATGGTTCGTCAAGGCGAGTTCCGCGCCACGGTGAAATCGCCCGGCCGCCGCGGCGATAGCACCGATGACGTTCCATTTTCTGGCCAAGGGGCCATCCGGAACAACGGACCGCCCGTCACTGCCGACAGCGTAGGCTTTTTGGGTCCAGCCCCGGTCAACCAGGTCCGCGGCGGCGAACAGGATGTTGGCTGTGTCGCTCATGCTTTCGTCCTCACTCCGAAAATGTCCGGCTCCCCGCTTCCGGGGGAGATGAGGTCGGGGCCCATCATTGACCCCTTGGATACCTGCCGCCGGACTGCTGGCGCACATGACGTTTCAGGCTATTGGGATTCCTGCCCTTTGTCCGCAACAATTCATGGGAGTTCCCTTCGCAGCTCATGTACATTGCCGGACGGGGAGAGAGCGGGATGGGCCGGGACTACCGGCAGCGGCTGAAACCATATGTGCGATGGATGCCCTGGTCCGTGCTGGTGTGCGCGATAGTGCTGACATTCCCGATCTCGATGGTGCTGGGATTGCTGATCGGCGCATGGTCCGGGATCAAGGAAGCCGCGCGGGATCATTGCGGCACGCTGCGCATGGTATGGCGCGGGAAATGACCGGCACGGTCTCCGGCGCCTCCCATGGAGCCGTCACGGGCTGATGCTTTCCTGTTCCCGAACCTGAAGGCCCAGGAGCCTTTCGATCTCCTCCCGCTCTTCTTCCTCGATATATGCATCGCCAGACCAGCGGAAATCCGTCGTCCCGTCCGCCTTTGCGCCGTCGAGACGTATCAGGCCGTTCGTTATCGCGTCGGCAAGCTCGTCCAGCCGGGTCCCCCGGATGTCGGCGCCGGACAAATCGACCCTGCCGTTGCGCTTCATGTCCTTGCCCTCCGCGTTACGCGAATCCTGCAAGTCCATCAGCATCCGTCTCATATCGGCCTGCGGGAATCCCGTATCGTGGAACGCGCACCGCTGCAGGACGGACTCCTTCAAGTTCGCGCCGGCGAAGCTCGTCTGCGCAAGACTGCACATCCAGAACTCGCTGCGGCGCGCCCTTGCCGCGGTCAGATCGGCATGGTCCAGGTGACACTCGGAAAACGTGGCCCGGGAAAGATCGGCCCCGGCGAAAGTGGCATATGACAGGTCGGTCCACTCGAACCGGATCGACGGCATCCTCGCGTCGGCGAAATTCGCGCGCCGGAAACTCGTGACCCCCGGCAGATACCGTCCTCGCGCCACTGTCCTAGCCGAACCGAAATTGGCCTTGACGCACACGCTATCGTCGAGAATCGCACGGTACAGGGTCGCCCATCCCAGGCTCGCCCTGGTCAGGTCGGCACCGGTGAAATCGGCGCCGATCAGCTTCGCCCGGAACAGGCTCGCCCCGGTCAGGTCCGCTCCAGCAAACCTTGCGCCGTTCAGGATCCGGTCCTTCAGGAAGATGCCCCTCAGGTCCAGACCGGAGAAGTCGCGCTCGCCCGCCGCATAGCGCTCCAGAAGCTCCTCGGCCGTCATCGCCATACCGCCCGGGTCCCCCCGCAGAGTTGTCTAGTATTATACCAGTTCCCGGCATCGCCACAAGATCCCCGGGAGTTGACATGCGTTTCGACTTTTCACCGATATGGCCAATACTCCTGTCGCCAGAACGCAGAGGGGACCGTCTCCATGGACTTCCGGTCCGTTTCAAGCCGCCAGCTTCGCGCCTGGCTTTCCCGGGGCGGAAGCCCCAAGGCCGTGGACACCTACGGCTACACGCCCCTGCATGCCGCCGCCGGTGGCCGGGGAGCGGCCGATATCGTCCGGACCCTGCTCGACGCAGGGGCGGACACGGAAGCCAGGACGGTCGGCGGGGCCCGGCCCCTGCATCTGGCCGCGGCCAGCGGGAACGAGGAGGCCCTTGCCCTGCTGCTCTCCCGCTCGACCGGGCTCGAGGCCGGCGACCGGGCGGGGGAAACGCCCCTGCATCTCGCGGCCGTCTGCGGGACCATCGGGGCCGTCCGGCTCCTTATCGAGGCCGGCGCCGACATCGAGGCCCGCAACCGCAGCGGCAACACGCCGTTGCACCGCGCCGCCATGAGCGGTCAGGCCGTCAATCGCCGCGCCACGCGGATGCTTCTCGAGGCGGGCGCCGAACCGGACGCCGCCGACGCCCGGGGCTGCACGCCGCTCCATGTCGCTCTCCGGAACGAACGCCCCGATATCGCCATGATCCTTCTCGATGGCGGCGCCGATCCCAATGCGAGGGCGGACCATGAGACCACCCCGTTGCATACGGCGGCCTTCTATGGCGATCCAGCGGCCATTCTGGCCCTGATCGAGGCCGGCGCGGACCCGGCTGCCCGGAACGAATGGGAAGAAACCCCGGCCGACATCGCCCGACGCAACAACCTCGACGAGGCCGTCACGCTTCTGCAGGTTCGTTCCGGCGAGACACCGGAACCCTGAACCGGGATGGAGGGATACTCCGCAAAGGCTGTCGCCAACCACTTTCTTCGCTGTTACGGAAGGGCCGGGATCGGTCCGCTCAAATTGCAGAAACTCCTGTATGTCGCGCATGGCTGGCATCTCGCTCTTCGCCACACGCCGCTGATTGGAGACGAGTATGTCGAGGCCTGGCAATACGGCCCCGGATACCCGTCCGTCTATTGCGAGTTCAGGGAGTTCGGCGCCCAATGGCCAATAACCAGGCTGGCCACGGATCTGGACGACAATTCAACCGTCTTTACCCCGGACGTTCCTCGCCAAGACACACGGGCATCGGATTTCCTGAAGCGCATTTGGGAGGTTTACGGGGACTGGACCGCCCATGAGCTGGCCGAGCTGGGGCATAGCCCCGACACCCCGTGGCATGAAGCAAGGAACCGTCCGGGATGGCGGCGGAACGAACATATCGACGACGAGGCGATCAAGCTCCATTTCCTCGCCAAGATGGAGCGCCATGCCGCTCCCCGGAACGGCGACCGCGCTTCGGCGGAGCCCGCCCTGTAAAGGCAGGCCGGTGCGGTCCCCAGGCGCCATGGTCCGCCAATCGGTTGCCGCTGCGGACGGACAGCGCCAAATCCTCGACGTGGCACGGTTTGCGCCCTATAACCGTGATTTATCCACAGCTGTGCGCGGAGGCGCAATGGCCCAGGAACGACAGCCCGACCCCGAGGCGCTGCTCCTGTGCGAAAGCAACAAGCGGCGTATCCAGATCCGCTTCGGGCTGCGCGATATCGTGCTTCCGGTAGAGACCGCCCTGGAAGCCGCCATGCGGCACGACATTCTGGAGGATCTTGAAGGCGGACTGCGTGACTTCGCTTCGCTGATGTGCATGCCGCCCGACCAAGTCGGATTGGGACGCCGGGTCGCCATTCTCGTGTCGACGGTGTCACCGGACGACAGGTCCCTGTCCGCACCGGGCCCTGTCCTGGAGATGGAATTCGACGGCTATCCGCTGATAACGCTGGCCGACGATGACGACACACGCCTCTGCGAACGATTTGCCCATCAATGGTCCCAGGCCCTGTTCGCCGAACTGCGGCGCGAGCCCACCGGGGCCGGGCGGGACCTTTGCGAAACCATGGCGGATGCGCTCCTGAACGGCCCGCCCGGCGGACCGCGGGAGCTTTCGCAACACTGCCGGCGCATCCTAGACGCCACGGGCAGCCCGGTCCCGGACGAAGGCGCCCCGGTTCCCGGAGCCGTCCTTGCCGCCCTCATCGGCTCGTCCTTCGAGGCCTTCCTCGAAAGCGAGAGCGTGCGGGTGGACGGAGACACCGCCGACCGCCTCTGGCGTTGCTCTCCCGCCGGGAATACGGGCGGCCGCCGCATTCAGGACCTCTATGGCTGGCCGGACGGCCTCGAGCGTGACAGGGCGATCGGCTACTGGCACATGCTCCGCGGCGCGCTCGACTGGTCGCAGGCGGGCCTCACGGTCCGGGAGGGAGCGCCGGCGGTCGCGCGCAGCGAACTCGAGCGCCATCGCCGCCAGCGCCATAATCTCGACACCGAAAAGCTGTTTGCAGCCCTCACCCTGCAGAGCCTCGACGAGGTTCGCGACGACGATGCCTGGCCGGTCCTTGTCGCCCGTCACGGGCATGTGTCAGCGCAGATCGTGACATCCGGCCTTCGCGACCGGCATCGGGAGGAAGCCCTCCGGGTGTTCCCGCCCGAAGAGCATCCCCCCGCGCTCACCTCCCGGATAAGCCTCGAGATCAAGCAGGCCGTCGCCGGCTGCGCCATCGAGACGGCCGCCCGCGCCGGCATTCGGGGGGCGACCGTCCAATTGGGCCGCTGGCGCGGCGCGAATGCGGCCGACATGTCCACAAGGTGGGTTACCCGGACCGGCTGGCAGACGGGCTGGCGGCCCGACGCTTCCGATCGCATTCCGACTGTCGTCGTGCATGCATCGGACGACAGTCCCTGCAGGTCCGTCCTCCGGATCGGCTTTCTGAAGGAAGTTTTCGAGCTGATGTCGGAAGATATCGTCCGCCGCCTGGGAGTCGCGGCCATCCTCGGCGGCAGCGACGGCAGGGCCATTGTCGTCTGGCGCCATGACCCGGACTCCCGGCACTGGACCACGGACATATCCTTCCCCGATTCCGGTCCGAATGACGGGACAGGCCTGAGCGCGGTCCGGGCAACCGATTACCGCGTGCTGCTCGGGTTCAGGCCGCCCGATACGCCATTCGTCCCGGCCCGGGCGCAATGACGGCCGGACGGCGTCCCGCATCCCACGCGGTCCACCCGCTGCACGGAGATCCCCAATGACCAGATATATCGCCACCGGAAACGGACTCGAGGTGCCTCTGGAGGCGACGACCCTGGATGGGGCGATTGCCGAGGTCGAGAGCGGTGGACGCAAGTTCTGCGCGCACCAGACCTTCGGCATCTATCTATTCGATGAGGAGACGGGGTCGCGGGCGAGGAAGTCGCTGTCATGGTCGACATCATGGAGCCGTTCTGGCTTGAGGAGTGGGGCGACCCGGAGGAGGCCGAGGAGGATTTCCGCCCGTAGGCGGCTCCGCAGCCCGTCCCGCTCAACCCCGCCGGCACTGCATCCGCTCTCCGCCGTCCCGGCTCGCGGGATTTTCATGCCTCCGCTGTAACCTCCCCCGGTACGCAGACGGAAGGAGGCCGGGCATGACGGTCAGACTGCTGGAGACGCCGCATGTCGTGAGGGTCGACAGCCCCTACGACCCCGAGTTCGTCACACGGGCCCGGCAGCTGGGCGGCAAATGCGACCGGCCAACCGGTCAGTGGGTGTTCGACATCGAAGCCGCGGAACTGGTCCGGCAAACCTGTCTGGAACTATACGGCTCGGACGGATCTCCGGTCGAGACCGTGGACATCCAGGTGACAGCGCGGGCGCTGCTCGATGTCGGGCCCGACGCCGGCGGCGTTACCACCGCCCGCCTCGCCGGCCGCCCGCTCGTCCAGGCATGGGATTTCGACAAGGGAGCGCGGACCGCCGAAGGCGTTCTCGTGGTCTCCGGTTCCATTGAGACGGCCGGTACGCATGACGAGCCGCGGGTCCGGATTCCCGAGGGCACCGTGCTCTCCGTAAGGGAGATGCCCGTGCCCGCTCTCGACACTGTCGATCCCGACCAATGGGAGGTCGAGATCGTCCCGCGCGACCTGGATGCAGAGATAGCGGCGCTGGAAGGGCGCCGGGAAGCCGTCCTGGCCCAGATCGAGGCGATCGAGGGCCGCCTGGAGGACCTCTATGCCCGGCGCCGTGAGGCGCTCGAAGAAGGGGCCGCGGCCGCGGAGGCCCATGACGGGCCGGAGCCGGACATGTAGCCGAGCGGGCGCTTCCCTCTCCGGAAGAGAGAGGTTGGTTGCGGGAGAAGGACTCGAACCTTCGACCTCCTGGTTATGAGCCAGGCGCGCTTGCCGTCTGCGCCATCCCGCAATCCGATGGGATATTTCCCTTGACCCAAGGGAAGAGCCGGTCCACCCGCCGCCCGAAACTTCCTGTCGCAACCGGTGTGTGGAAGAAGTGGAACTCTCCGAAATCCGCGTTCGCCTCGGGAACGCCCGTTGGGTTACCACGGCCAGATAGACCGGCGGCCCCGGGACTTCAAGGCCGGGCCGCAGGATAATTTTGGGGCGGACTGTCATGTCCGCTCGCAATTCCGCGGATCTGTCAGCAGACAGGCGAGCGGGCCGCAGAGCGGCTGCCACCTTCCGCTCGAAAGGGTCGGGGCGCCTCTAGGACCCGTCCTTTCGCCTGACAGCTGCTTCGCTCCGCACGCTTCCGGCTGCCCCGACCACCGCCTCCGTCGCCATGGGATTGACGCCGGTCCGGCCGGGTTTCGGGTTTGGCGTTTTCACATCGCCCACTTAGGTTGCAATGCAACGGACTGGCGAACGGCATGTAGCCAGAGGAGCCGCTCATGAGCGCCTTCATCTGCAACGAGACTCATATCGCAACCTGCGCCCGCATCATCGCGGACTCGGTTCCCGCCGCCGCCAATATGGACCCGGCGGACATCGCCCAGGCGCTTGCGCTGGAAAACCTGAAAAGCGTCGCCTTCCGTTACGGTCCCGAGGCCCGGGACCTCTATGAGCGGGAGATGGGCATGGCCGCTGGCGACCCCGGCCCGGAAGAAGACCCGCTGGCCGACATGATTCCCGGCGAGCAGACCGGCCGGGCTTATATGGAGGCTTGCCGGATCGCCGCACCGATCAGTTGCAGCACAGCCGAGGCCCACGCCTATCTCGGATGCCTCGACTACCAGAGTTGCGAGCACCCGCAGTGGCCGGAAAGCGCGGCCTGGGGGTGGATTGGAACCGCTCGCGATACGGTTGCCCTGGAGATGCGCGACGAGCTTCTGGCCGGAAAGGATACCGGCTTCCGCCAGGGAAAGGGGCCTCTGTGCCGGCCGCAGCATATCGGTGTCTGCGCGTGGCTCATCGAGAAGCATTCCGGCAAGAGGATCGGCAATATCCCGACTAAGCTGGACCTCGAATTTGCAGACGATATCGCCGCGGCCAATATCGATGCGGTCCGCAGCGCGGGCCATGAGATAACGGAGGACCGCGCCCGCAAATTCCACGCCGATTGCCGGAAGAGCGTCCCACTCGGGAAGGCGGCGTTCTGGGAAGCGGCGCAACACCACTGGCTGCTTGAGCATGTATGGAACCGATGCCGCATGCCGGGCATGCCGGGCGCACCGGACCGCGCGCTCGAAGAACAGTTCGTCGAGGCGCAAGACAGCCTGGTTCACGACATGCGCAAGCTGCTGCTCGGCGAGCGGCGTGTCTGGGAAGCCCCGTATAGTCCCGGACCGCGGGCGCAGGCCGAAGAATCCCCTTCCCCGTAGCTTCCGCTAGAGGGGTCCGCAATTCCTGCGGGAAGGGCGCCGTCCTGGAACGGCGGCACCCGGCCGCCGGGCATATAACGGTGCTGTGGGGTGCCGGCGGGAATCGAACCCGATCTCCAGGGCCACAACCTGGCGCTTTGACCGACTAAGCTACCGGCACAGCAGGATGATGGAAGGCCCGGAGAGAATCGAACTCTCATTCCTCGATTAAAAGTCGAGCGTTCTACCGTTGAACTACGGGCCCGATTGGTAGCCCCACCCGGACTCGAACCGGGGATCCCGGGGTGTAAACCCGGAGCCTTTGCCGCTTGGCTATGGGGCTGCCGTGGCATATGCGGTTGGTAGGCGTGCAAGGAGTTGAACCTCGACCGGCCGATTATCAGTCGGCTGCTCTACCATTAAGCTACACGCCTGGAAGGGGTGGTACGCGGGGAGGGACTCGAACCCCCAGTGCCGACAGTTTGAATGCCGTGTGTTTGCCAGTTTCACCACCCGCGCTCCGTTTTCTGTCCGTACCTCCCGGTTTCAGGGTTGGCGCGCCCGACAGGATTCGAACCTGTATCCTCGGTTTTGGAGACCGATGTTCTTGCCAGTTGAACTACAGGCGCCCGGTTGCAAAGGTTGTGTGTATTGGAAGCCCTACCGGGATTCGAACCCGGGATCCCGGGATCAAAACCCGGAGCCTTTGACCGCTTGGCTATAGGGCTATGGATGGAGGCTGCTTCGGCGGAAGGGGTCGTTCGGCCACCGGGACGGATTGGAACCGCTTCAGGTGCTTGCCACAGGACTGCTTCGGTTAACGGGTCCGGGTCCTGCCCTTACACGCCGCAGATAATATGAGGCCACCACGGCCACAATTGGTGACGGACCGGCAAGCTCAAGCACGCTTTGCGGCTGACGCTCGGTTTTATGACTCTCGCCATGGTCCTGTCTTCCCCGTCTTGAACACGAAGGAGAGGTTCTGCCTCAAGCCCCGTGGATCAATGGGCCGCCAATCTAGCGTTCAAATCGCCGCAGTCAACCAAAAAAACCGCTGCAAACTTTGCGGGGCTCCAGTCCCGATATTGTGGAACAGCGGACCTTGGAATTCGGAATGTCGGATCCTGCTTCAGGCGGGGCCGGATATGGTTGAGGAGGCCGACGGCTGCGGATGGGCGTCGTCGGCGCCGACAACGCCCAGGACGCGCTCCCTTGCGCCCGGCAGCCTGTTCAGGCTTGCCGTTATGCGATTGCTCCAGCCGGGGCCTCGACCCATGGCCTCGCCATAGGCGAGAGCCAGTTCATCCGGGCGCATTTCCGCCAGGGCGGCAATGAGGAAATCCGCCTGGGCCCGGTCCTTGGAGGCCTTCAGGGAATCCGGGCCGCCCCGACGGCGTTCGGCCACGATGAGCTTGTGGATCGCGAACCGCTCGGGACGCGGAATCCGGACAAGCACGCCTGACCGGTAGAGAGACACGGCCGGAACGGGATCTTCGAGAAGATAGTCCAGATGACGAAGCGCACGGGCGCTGACGCCCAGGGCGGGCAGTCTGCGTATCCCTTCCTCCCCGTGCGCCGGCATCAGGAATTCGACCAGGACGGAGCCGGTCGTCTGGCGCCAGCGCCAGACATGCCGCTGGTCCAGGGACGGAACGGGCTGGAACTTCAGCTCTCGAAAGACCTCCTCCAAGGGCGTTTCGACGCTGTCGCCGATGGCGAAGGACAGTCGTTCGAAGCTGGCGATGTCGATGTCGTCGGTCCGGGCTATCCGCTCGAAATCCATGACCACGCCGAGTTCGCCCTCGTAATGCTGGAAGGCGACAGCCCCGATGAGCGTGCCGCCCAGGCGGAAGACGCCGCATCCGGCGAAGGAGGCCAGGAGGCTGCCGGTGCCGCGGTCCAGCGAGTTATAGCTGTCGGCCCGCAGGAAACGGATGAGTCGGGCCTGTTCCCGCTCCGTGGCCCTTCGATCCCTGCGCAAATCGGCCAGGCGGTCCAGCCTGGCGAGCAGCCCGTCGGTCTCGGGGCCGATATAGCGCTGTCTCACCTCCGTCCCGACCCGGTATTTGTCGTACCAGAAATAGCGGCCCTTGACGGCGAGCCGGGTCGGGGTGCCGCGGATTTCCGACACGGCCGCATCCATGAGCCGACGCCGGAGATCCTGGTAGGCGGCGTGGCCGGAATGGCTGTGGAACCGGAGGGCGGATGGCATGGTTAGACAACAATACTGGTTATTGTTGTCTAACGCCAGTATGCATGGTCGAACATCATGTCCATGACGATGGTGGCCGGCATACCTGGACCGGCACCGGGCGTGGCGGCCTGCCGGGTCGAGCTACCGCCGAACAGGGGCCGACTGGCTGCCCGTCATCATGTCGGCGGCAATCTTCCTGATCTTGGCGCCGATCTCGACACCCTCGGGAAGCATTCCCGCGTTGAATTCGGCCGCCAGCACGATTTCGCCGAAATTGGACGGCAGGCTGGAATCTGCCATCCCCAACGGAACAACCGCCTGGAACTGCGCCTGCGCGAACGACAGATGGTGCTTCGCCCGATCGAGCTCCGCCTCGAGGCGGGCGATGTTCTCTTCGCACTGGCCTACATAGGACCGGTATGTGTAGCTGTCCCATTCTATCGTCTGGATCATCCTTCGACCTTCCTTCCCGCAGGCCCGCGCGGCCGGTTTGCCGGAACCCGGATCGGATCGCGGCGACCCGGACCGCATGGCTCCTTTAGCGGCTTCGCCCGAAAACTTCGCCATAGCCTTTACCGCTCCGGTGCAACTGGAAGCCCCGCCTGGATTCGAACCAGGGATCCCGGGATCAGAACCCGGAGCCTTTGACCGCTTGGCTACGGGGCCGCAATGGTGCCCGGGGATGGGATCGAACCACCGACGCCTGCGCCTTCAACGCAGCGCTCTACCAGCTGAGCTACCCGGGCATCTGGAGGTCTCGGCAGGAGTCGAACCCGCAACCTTCTGATCCGTAGTCAGACGCTCTGTCCATTGAGCTACGAGACCGTCCTTCTGTGTTCTTTTCGGGATCTTCTCCCTGTACGATCTGGAGGCCTCTCCACGGGCCTTGGTGGGCCGTGGAGAGGCCATTGGTGGAATCGGAGGGACTTGAACCCTCAACCCTCTGCTTGCAAAGCAGACGCTCTCCCGATTGAGCTACGACCCCGTTTGTTTTGGCGGTCCCGGCGGGAATTGAACCCGCGTTGCCGGATCGACAATCCGGTGTCCTTACCACTAGACGACGAGACCTGGAACTGTTTCTCCCGCATGAAGGAACGGGGATGGAGGAAGCGCTGGGATTCGAACCCAGGATGGACCTCCCGGCCCATGTCAGTTTTCAAGACTGCCCCGTTAAGCCACTCCGGCACGCTTCCCTTTACTTCACTCCCGTTCCCTTCTTCAACCCTGCGCAACCGCGTCTTGTTCTCTCTTTCCACGCGCGTCGTGCCGGGGTGTCCTAGAGGCCTCAGAAGGACTTGAACCTTCGACCTGCGGTCCCGGAAACCGCTGCTCTATCCACTGAGCTATGAGGCCCTCATGTTGAATTCCGTTCCCAGGCCGGCGCTGGAGCGGATGGCGGGAATCGAACCCGCATATTCAGGGTGGAAACCTGACATTCTACCTTTGAACTACACCCGCCTGTCCTTTCACGGCCGTCTGGTAGGAGAGCCGGGACTCGAACCCGGATAGACCGGAACCTAAATCCGGCGCGTATGCCTTTTCCGCCACTCTCCCGCCAGTTACGAACCGACCGATGCATAGCCCTCCGTGTCCGGCTCGACCTTCCCTGCCCCCTGCCGGTCCGCAAGGCGTTCCACAGCCTCGTGAAACAGCTCCCGGGGCAGGTTCGTCGCGATATGGAGCCCGGGCGGCGCCCCGTCCTCCTGCGACTGGTGCACCGACACCACGATGGCGCCCATCAGCGAGGGCATGGTCACGCCCGCCTCGCGGGCCAGGCCGGTCATGGCGCCCTCAAGGGCGTCGGTGACATGTTCCTTGTACACTGTCTGTCCCATTCCGTGTCCCCTCGGTGCCGGCCGGCAGGACCTTGGCGATGCCTGCCGGCCGGTAACGTGTCTGGAGCGTCCGGCGGGATTCGAACCCGCATCCCCGGTGTTGAAAAAACCGGTGCCCTTCCTCGGAACGGCCGCCCGGAAGCCCGGAACCGTTCCTTTGAACCACGGACGCTTGGCTGGCCAGGCAGGCTTCGAACCTGCAACCCCTGGAGTAACAATCCAGTGCTCTGCCGGTTGAGCTACTGGCCATGGATGTTCTGGAGCGTCCGCCCGGACTCGAACCGGGATCACCAGGATGGCGACCTGGTATTCTCCCTTTGAACTACGAACGCCCGTGTCATGGTCGGGGTGGCAGGATTCGAACCTGCGGCCACCTGCTCCCAAAGCAGACGCGCTGACCAGACTGCGCCACACCCCGTGCCGTTCTGGAGATGCGGGCCGGATTCGAACCGGCGTAACGGGGTTTGCGGCCCCGCGGATAAGCCTCTCTCCCACCGCATCGTGTTTTCTTCCGTCTCCCCTTGCTGTCCCGGCGGCCGGTGGCGGAAGGAGTGGGATTCGAACCCACGGCGCGCCTTGCGGCGCACAACGGGTTAGCAACCCGCCCCGATAAACCGGACTCCGGCATCCTTCCGTTTGGTGACCCCTGGGGGAATCGAACCCGCCGCCCCGAGATTGAAAGTCTCGTATCCTGACCGTTAGACCAAGGGGTCGTCCCGCTTCCGGAAATCCCGGCTGGAGCCGCATGCAGGAGTCGAACCCGCGTCAGTCGATTACGAAACGACCGCTCTGCCAATTGAGCTAATGCGGCATCCGCGCATGTCCGAGTCGTGTTTCACCGTGTCCCGGCGCTGTTTCTCCTTCTTCGTTCCTCTTCCCGCATGCAGACGGGGCATGCGCCCGTAAGTGTTCCTCTGGAGGCCCCTGGGGGACTTGAACCCGCCATCCCGAGATTGAGAATCTCGTATCCTGACCTTTAGACGAAGGGGCCGGGTGGAGCCGCATGCAGGCCTCGAACCCGCGACCGGTCGCTTACAAGGCGACTGCTCTACCAGCTGAGCTAATGCGGCGCCGGAGGTCGGCGTGACCCGGCTTCCCCGTATCCCGGTTCCCTGGTGGGAGGAGCAGGATTCGAACCTGCGCGGGCCCTTTCGGTACCGCCGGATTTACAGTCCGGTCCATTCAGCCTCTCTGGCACCCTCCCCGGCAGGGCTGGAAACCCGGAGGCTGGGGCCGCATGCAGGACTCGAACCCGCAACCCGCGGTTTAGAAAACCGTCGCTCTGTCCATTGAGCTAATGCGGCGCCTGACCGGGATCCTCTCGGTCTGTCTCTATGTCCGCCTCCTCTGCCCCGACGGAGCCGGCAGATCGGCTCAAACGACAGGGCGTTGTTCTTGACTGTCTCGCGGAACTCTTATAGTCGTCCCGCGTGACTGTGTCAAGCGGATTGCCAAAATAATCGGATTGTGACGACAATCATGTCGTTCAGCGGCATCCGGTGACCCCGCTGCGGCTATCTCCGCGACGGCGGCACTTCCGACATTCTCTCGGGCACGAACCGCTCCATCGGGGCTGAACTCACGGGGCATCGACACCAGCCTCCGGGTTTCCAACCCTGCCGGGGCAACCGCGGCCAGCTCAAGCGTCCCGCGCCTGTCCTGCCGTTCCGCAAACCCCGTTTTCCCATAAGCCGCTTTTCATTGCAATCCGCTTACAATAACAAGCCACTTGACATATGTCTAAAGGAACGGTAGGCTCGGACCGTGTCGGAAGGCAGTCATAAGGACCTCGGGAGGAGAGTGCCATGCCGCGAGCCGCCGCACGTTCCAGGGAAGACTACTTCCCCACCCACGCAACCCGGCGCCAGGACCCGCAGAGCGATGCTGTCGCCTGGCTCTGGGACATTGTCGTCGAGGGAAAGACCGAGTTCTGTTTCGCCGGATTCGAGGGCAGGGCCCGGAAGCCGGTCATGCGCTTTCGCTACGCGAGTATCGAAAGCCGCGACAACGCCATCGAGAGGATGTTCAGGGACCGGCGCGAGCGGCACCGGCACGCCGACGGGAGGCGCAACGCGCCGCATTCCCTGGCCGTCGGCGATATCCTCGCCTCCAGCTGGGGATACAACCAGACCAATGTCGATTTCTACCAGGTCACCGCACTCGCCGGCCGGACCATGGTCTGGCTTCGCGAGATCGCCCGGCACAGCGTGGCGACCGGATCGATGACGGGGACAGCGACCCCGGTTCCGAACCGTTTCGTCGGCCGCCCCTTCCGGCGCCGGGCCTCGTCGCGGAACGACGTGCGCATCGCCAGCTTCGCGGCGGCGATCCGGATCGAGAGGCGCCCGGACGGCGCGTTCGATCCGCTGCCGTGGACCGCATACGCATAGGCCACGGCTTTTTCTTGGCGGGATGCTAGGCTGTTGCCCTCTACCTTGCCGCACGAGGCCGCACAGATGAACCCGAATACCGGAACGTCTCACGAAGACCGGCAGGCACCGGGGACCGGTCTCGGTCTCTGGGCTGAAAACCGCGAACGCGAGCGCCTCATCGCGGCCAGACTGGAGGCGATGACACCGCAGGGCTTCGCCGCCTGGTGCGCATGGCTGTTCGACTCTCCCGAGAGCCCGCTGCCCTCCTCATGGCGCAGCCATCCCGTTCTTCCTGAAGCCGTGCGCCTTTTCGACGAGTTCGGGCGCGCCGAACCGCACCGGCCCGAGGCGTTCCGCTCTCTTGCCGAACGCCTGCGCGCAACCCGCGAGCCCCTGCAGCCGGCCCCGGCGGTAGCCCATCAGGCCGCCCTCTGGCTCTCGGGAGACCGCCGGATGTCGGTTCCCGGAATGCTGACGCCTGCGGTCGCCCAGGCCGCCGGCGCCCGGGTATGGGGGTCGGGTCTGCCGGCCGGCGAACTCGAGGCCGCGATCAGGCGGAACCTTCGCTCGATGGCAGCGGCCAGCCGGCGCTTTGCCCAGGCCGACGACCGGCCGGAATTTCTGGTCATGCGCAATGACGAGCTGGCCTCGAGCCTGGTTTCCCGGCTCAGCCGGACCTCCGAAAAGGAATTCGCGGAATGGCGGCACTGGGCTTTCTCCGGTGCCGAAAGTCCCGCCCGCAACTGGTTCCATGACGAGCCCGTCGCCATGCTGGGCGCCTGCTTCGGACGCCTTGCCCGCGGCGAGCCCGCGCCCGATCTCGTCGAGCGGCACGACACACTGTGCAGAACCCGCACTTCCTCCTTGCCGGCGCTCCATGCTGTCCGCGAGGCCGCGATCTGGCTGGCCGGCCAGCCCGACCGCAGGGACCCGCGGTTCCTCTCGATGGCCGTCGGCATGCTGCGCTCCGTTGCGGGATGGGAGGCGGCCGCCCTGGACCCGGTCGCCCAGGCCAACGCCGAAACGGATGCGTTGCTCGCCATGCATTTCCGGCTCGACCCGGAAGGGGCTCCGGAACCCACAGGAGAACCGCATGATGACGGACCCGGTCCCTGAGCTGCAATCCGGTATCCTGACCGATCAGGAACGATACCGGATGCCGCGCCATGCACTCGCCGGGCAACTCGGCAGGCAGAACGAGCGGACCGGCGGAACGCTCGTCGCGCTGCTGCAGGCCATGACGGCCGACAGGCGGGCCGCATGGTGGCACTGGCTGTTCACCGACGACGCCAGTCCGCTCGCCGGCCCGTGGGAATGGTCGGAAGAAGGGTTTGTCCAGCGGCAGGGAACCCCGTCCCTGCTCGAGGACCCCGTTGTCACAAAGGCCGCCTCCCTGCTCGCAAGGCTGGCCGGCAACGGCGAGGCCGGCGAGCCGCAGGCCTTCGGGATGGAGGCGATCAGGCTGCGCGACCGGATCGCTGCACTGCCCGCAACCCCGGTGCCCCATTTCGGAGCTGTCCGGTCCTGCGTCATGTGGTGCCTGCTCGACCTCCATACACCGACTCCCGCCTATCTGGGCGCGGCGGTCTCCATGGCCCAGCAAGCCGCGATCTGGCGCGACTCCGCCGATGGGCGCACCGACCGCGTCTGGATAATGGAGCTTCAGGAACATGTCCTGGCGCGCATGATGGGGAAAGCCCGCGGTCTCGGGGCTCCGGCCGACGGCCCGGACGAGTCCCCGAGCGCAGGCCCTTCGCCGGAGCCGCCTGGATGACCGGGAACAATCCTTCGGAATTCCGCTCCAGGAAAGCCTTTCTCGACCTTGCGCGCGCCCTGTGCGGGCGTCCGGGCCGGGACAGCCTGGGACGCCTCGTGTTCCCGCAACCGTCCCTGCACGCCCTTGCCCGGAAACTCCGGGTGCCGGGATTCCGCATCAGGCGCTGGGCCGCGGACCTCCATAAGGTTCCGCCGCGCATTCAGATGCGCATCGTCCGCCTGCTCGGCCAGACGCCCCCGGAGCCGAAGTGGCGTCGGGACCGCTGGTTGATCGCCCACGGTCTTCCCATGCCGAGCGGCGAGCGGCGGACCTATCTCGTCCACACCTGGGCGCCCCGTTTCCGCTGCCGGCTGGTTGACCTTAGCGAAGACCCGCACCGGGTTTCGGCCGGCCAGGGACAGGCGGATCTGCTCAGCGGCGTCTTCTACGACCGGGCGGGCGCAGCGGCGATCGAGTTCGAGTGGCTGGATCCCGTGCCCTCCGAGAGGCGGCTGCAGCAATTGGTGCTGGACATCATAGACGCCCTCGCCGCCCACAGGCGCGCGGCGCTCGTGATGTCCGCAGCCTCGAAGCCGGTTCGGTCGCACCCCGAGCCCGGTCTGAATCAACGTCCGCAAGGAACACGGCCATGAACGGCCCCACCTTCGTCATCCTGGTCGTCAAGACCGTATTCCTGGTGACCGCCGTCGGCCTGCTTCTGGATCCCGTCGTCGACCCGCTTTCCGTCATGCTCATCTACATGGTCCCCGCCCTGGGGCCTGTCGGGGATGCCCTGCGCCACGGCTGGGTGCGGTCCGCCGTCAAGCCATGGCGCCAGCCCACTACCCTCGGTCTCCTTGCCGCAATCTACTCCGTCGTGTTTCTGGTCGGCATCATGGTGTTTGAGGCCGGTCTCCGGGCATTCACGCTTCCCACGCAGATTCTCTCGCCGGACGCCGAACCGGGTCTGCCGCTTCTCTACCCGGCTGCCTGCATCTTCCTCCTGGCGCTGCTACCGCTGTGCGCGGTCGTCGATGCCCGGTTCATCATCCTCCAGCACATCGGCGAAGACCCGGCACCCGAGTCGGGAAGGACGGAGACACCCTGATGACCGCTCAGCTGGAATCGGCCGTTGGCCTTCCCCACTATGTGCAGACCGCGAAGAACCCGCCGCCGCGCCTGCGGCTCTGGACCTGCGACTATCCGTCAAGGGAAGTCGATTATGTCCATGCCGGCATTGCCGATGCGGCGGAGAGGGAGGCCGCACGACTGCGGGAGATCAACGCCCGGCTGATTGCCGGCGTCGAGGCCCTCTTCGCCGAAAGCGCCGTCCGGCCGCATCCGCCAGTCGCCTGGTTCCACGCCACGCCGGCGACCGCCGAACAGCTCAAGGACGCCGTGGCCTTCGCCAAGGAGAGCGTGGGGAGCGAGACCGGGTCCGTGGCGTGAGCCGCCAACTCACTATTGCAAGTCCCTTTGAAAACTCCGTAAGGAGCGCCCATGCAAGTCACCGTTTCCGCCCGAACAGGCAACCGGGCCGCAGTGGCCACCCCGGAAGGCGCCGAGATCGGCCATGTCGTGCAGACCCCCTGGAGCCCGAGCCGTCCCGAGCGCTTTCTCTTCGAGCCCGGCGACGCTTGCCCGGTCCCCGACCGGGTCAAGGAAGGCGTAGAGGACTGTCTGCGCGGCCTTGACAATTGGGGGACGATGAAGTCCCGCCTGCGCCGTTTTTTCCGGGAGGAGGTTCCCGGTCTCGCGACGGCCGCGGAGCCCGACTCCACCATGGAACCCTGACCGGCATTGTTCTTCCCCGTGCGCCCGCTTCCGGGACAAGGCGCTTGACGCTCTCCAAGGGCAAGGCAGGAGGGAGGGAAATCGCCCATGAACGCAGTGCCCTCCCGCGATCTGGAGGACAAAACCGCAATCCGCTTATCATGACAATCGGATTGACATAATTGCCCGCTGCCGGTAAACTGCATGCTCAGGACCGGCATCGCATGGGCCGCCGGAACAGCCTGCGCGAATGGCCGCCGAACGAACGATTGCAACCGGGGAGTGAGACCCATGGGCTGGGGCTGCTACAGGCACGAAGTGGACATGGGCAGCGAGGCCGCCCAGGCCAAGCTGAAGGAGCTTTGCGACGCCAGACTGGGCTCCCGCCATGACTGGGGCCGCGACGGCGCCATCTGCCCGTTCTGCTGGGAGGAACTGGAGGAACGGAATGTCCGGCTTCGCGCCGCGCTGGCCGACTGCAACGCCCTGCTTCTGGACATGAGCAACGCCGCTCACAGAAACGGCGATCCACTGCCGCTGGCCCCCAGGGCCAACGAGATGGCCAACCGCATCGACGCCCTGCTCACCTGTCCGGAGGAAGTGCTGTTCTTCGGAAGCGATTTCGCCGCTGTCGAGGAGCGCGACGGGCACCCGGCCACAATGCACATCCAGATCGCTCGCCATCCTGTCTCCGACAGCCGGTTTCTGATCCGGTCAGGTTACCTGGCGCGCCACGCCCTCTGCCGGGACAAGGTGTGGCGTCCCTTCGCGGCCTGCCAATGGCCGGACGGCCCGCCGTCATGAGCAGCGGCATCGACCGCCGGGTGCAGTTCTACGGGACCCGGCGGGACGCCTGTGCCGCCCGCAGCGGACTCTCGAACCCCAAGAGAGTTTACGTCAGGGTCCACAGACTCACCGGCCAGCGCTTCCTGGCCCGCAACCCGGACGAGCCGAACCTCTGGTGGAAAGAACGCCGGGTGCTCTGCCGCGACCGGCGCTGGCGTGTCGTCAGCCGGTGCGAGTGGCCGAGATCGGTGGCGGCGGCATGAGCGCGAGCTACGATTCCCGGGTTGCCCTCTATACGACCTCCGAGGCTGCGGCCGCCGACATGGAGAGACTGTCGAGGCGGGCGCCCGTCGAGACGGACATTCACCATGCGTCCGGCCGGGTCTTCCTGTACCGCAAGGCGGACGAGGCCAATCCGCTCTCGCAGCGCAAGGTGTTCTGCAGGGACCGGCGCTGGAGAGGCTGGAGCCGGTGCGTATGGCCAACGGAGGGTCTCCCGGAATGAGCAGGGCGATCAACGTTCGGGTGCAGTTCTACGAAAGCACGGACGAAGCCGCCGCCGCCCGGCGGCAACGGTCGAAACAGCTGCGCGACATCCGGATCGAGACCGACTATCCCTCCGGCCGGTTCTTCCTGGCCCGCGGAACGCGCGGCCCGTCTCCGAGCATGCAACCCCAGGTCTTCTGCCGCGACCGGCGCTGGAGAGGCTGGAGCTACTGCAAATTCAGCGACGACGGGGATGCATGATCGTCGCCGCGACCTTTCTCGCCCGTGTCTGGGGCGTTGTCTGCCGGCACCGCCGCTACCGGCCGGCGGGGCTCTGGCATTGCCCCGAATGCGGATGGACGACCGCGCTGTTCCGGTGCAGCGCCTGCGGCCATGAACGCCTTCTCGGCGAAGGCTGCCCGCAGCACGGTGGACTTGCGGAGGACCGGGACATCAGCCCGAAGCGCCATAGGGCATCATGATGAAGAACATCGAAGGACACACGCCGCCGCCCTGGTTCATCGACCGGGCCCCGAACGGCTACATGCTCCGCGGGCCTCTCCCCGATGACGCCCCGGACGAGAGCAGCGCCTGGCGCAAGGCGATCGCCATCCTGGTGTCGCCCGAGGACCATGACCTGCTGCGCGCCGCCCCCGAACTGGCGGCGGAGAACGACCTGCTGCGCGCACGGAACGGCGAAATGCGCAAGGCTCTCGAGGCCGTGCGCGACGACGTCCTGGAGGCCCTGGACGGCAATGGCAATTTCCGGCCCGGCAAGACACCGCAGGCGGCGCGAAGGGCCGATGCCCTCGTGCGGGGTCTTCTCGCCGGCGAGGCCGAAGAACCGGAAGGCGGCGAAGCGGCCGGACCCGCCGCCCGCCGCGTGCCGACCGGCGACAAGGTCCTCGCCGAGCAATTGCTCGGCGAGCTGAAGCGCCTGCGCGCTTTCATCGGCCGCAACGCAACGCCATGGAACCCCGACAACTACCTGGTGAACGGAGAGGACGCGCACCTGGAAAAAACCGATCTCCTCATCCTCGCCGGCGAGAACGCCGGCGATGACCGCCTCCACAAGCACTACATGCTCCGGGCGGTCCCCCGGGACAGCCAGGCCCTGGCCCGGTCCTGCGGTTTCGTCCCCCTTGCCGACGAGACCGGGGAACACCAACTCTGGCACCTCGTGCATCCGCAGGGACCTCTGTCCGACGTCCCGAGGGGCGAGATCGAGGGCTGGCTGCTTCGCGAGAGGATCGCATGGCAGATCTTCGTCGCCGATCTCTGGGGCGGCGAAGTCGGCTGAGCCGACACGCCGATGCACGCCGGACAAAGGGAAGGAACCATGGCCTACTCGCGTTGGATCAGTCTGCTCCCCGAACCCACGGAGGCCCAGCTCGATGCGTATCTGGACCTCTATGCCCGGGCGGGATCGCCGCTCGAATGGGTCGAGAGTTACGGCGAGCGCATTGACGAGTGGTGCCGGGCGAACGGGTTCGTGCGCGCCGACCACTACATCTACTGGGACGCCGGGTCCGGAGACAAATGCGAAGACCAGCTTCTCTGCATCCATTATTGCGGCCCCTGGGCGCGCACCCGGATCACCCTGGCACAGGCCCGGAACGCGCTGGACGGTGACGACTGGTCCTGCGTGCCGGGCTACACGGAATGCGGGGAAGTCCAGCGCGCCAATGTCCGCGCCTGCGTTGGCCAGTGGATTGCGGACGTGGTCGCGAAATACCCGGCACCGCCCGCCCCGGAAACCGGCGGCTGACAGCGGTTCCCGGCCGGAGATCACCCATGTCCTACACGCGCTGGAGCGCCCTGCTGCCCGGACCGACGGCGGCACAGCATGACCAGTACAACAGTCTCGGGAAGACCGTTGACGCCGCCGGCTTCGACACCCGGATGAACGAACGTGCCCGGCTGCAGGCCGAATGGCGCGAGCGCAACGGATTCGTGCGCTCCGAATACTACATCTACTGGTCCGATGATTCCGGAACCACGCGCGACGACCAGGTCCTCGCGGTCCACTGCTCGCGCGGCGGAGGAGCCGTATTGTCCCCGGCGGACGCGCACCGCGCCGTCACTACAGGCGACTGGTCACGCATCCCCGGCTATGCCGATGCGGACGAAATCCAGCGCGCCCATGCGCGCCGTTGCGTGCAGACCTGGCTCGAGGAAGTGGAGGAGGAGTTCGGTCGCCCCTCCTCGTCCTCCCGGGAGGCCGGTGCCGCCGACGTCTCCCCTGGCAGGCTCCCGTGACCCTGACCTTCGGTTTCAATGTCCAACCGAACCTTGTCGGCTATGCCGTGGTCGAACGCGATGGCGACGGGGACGGCGGCCGGATCCTTTCGGTCGGCCTGGAACCCGTCGACATCGTCGCCGGACCGGCGCGTCGCCGCGCCGCCCGGCGATACGGCCTGGGCCGGCGCAGGCAGGCCCGACGCCTGCTTGCCGCCCACCGCCTCCTGCCCGACCAGCATACCGCCGAGTGGCGCTGGCTGGTCGCGGATACCGGCGATCTCGCTCACCTGCGGCTGCGAGCCGCCCGGGGCGAGGCGCTCGCGCGCCGGGAATTCGGGCGGCTCCTCTTTCAGCTTGTGCAGCACCGCCGTGGCGAGGACCTCTATATCGCCTCCGGCAGCGCGGTCCGGACGGGCCTGTCGGGGCGCGACAGCCTCCCGGGCCCACCCGGATGCCGCGAGGATCTCCTGAAGGAATTCGATGTCCTCTGGGACAGTCAGGCGGTCCATCATGACGGGCTGTCCGCTCCGGGGGTGCGGCAGAGCCTCAAGGCCGCGCTGGTCCCCGACAGCCCGCACAGTTGGACGCCCAACCGGTTCCCGGGCCAATGTCCCTTCGTGCCGGGGGCCCCACTCTGCCCCAAGAGCACCTGGCTCGCCCGTGAAAAGCAGATGCTCGACAAGCTCAATGCGCTTTCGATCGTCTATCCGCAGGACCGAAGGCTTTCGGACCCTGAACGGACGGCGCTGCTTGATGCCCTTCGCGCCCGTCATTTCCTGTCCTGGAACGAGGTGCGGGACATTCTCGGGCCGATAGGCCAGGAGCGGCGCCGCAAGGCCAGGGAAGCCCTCGAAAACAGCGCAGCGCTGTCCTGGGACGAGGCATGGCGCACCCTGGGCGAGGCCGGAACGGTTGGCCGGGCCAACTCCCGCACCCTCATTCCGCCCCGGTTCAATTTCGAGGAGGGTGGCGAGGCCGGCCTGACCGCCAACCCGGTCGAGGTTGCCCTGCAAACCGCTTTCGGCGAGCGATGGAACCGCCATCCGCGCAGGGACGAGATACGCGAACGGGTTTCCGGTCTGCTTTGGGAGGCCGACTACCGGGCCAACGGGAATAACCGGCCGATCGTCCGGCCCGTCGGTGAGCGCCTCGCCTTGCGCCGCGCGGCCGCCCAGCGGTTCTGCCGCGAGTACGGTCTGTCCGCCCGGCGGGCCGAGGCGCTCGCCGCGCTCGAAATGAGCGCCGGGGCGGAACCGTTCTCTGCGGAAGCCCTCGAAACGATACTTCCGCAGCTGGAGCGCGGCATCCGCTTCTCGACCCTGCTCAACACCGAGGAATGGAAGCAGTGGCGCCGGACGGTGTTCCCCGGCCAGGAGGACAACGCCGAAGACGGCCGGAACCGGCCTGCCGATTCCTTCCATCTGATGTGTACGCTCGCCCGCTCGCTTTCCGACCGGTTCGGACGCCCGGACCGTGTACGGGCGCTGTTTGCCACCGAATTGGCCATGGACCCGGACCCTCGGATCGCCGAGATCGCGCGCCGCCGGCGGATCGTCCAGCGCAACGCCGCCAAGGACGACCTTGCGAGGAACGGCATCCGGAAGCCTTCCGACAACCAGATCGAGCGCTGGCTGCTCTGGGTAGAAACAGGCAAGCGGTGCCCCTACACGGGGGCCACCATTTCTTTCGACGCCCTGTTCGGCCGCACCCCGCGCTACAATATCGACCATATCTGGCCCCGTTCCCGGGTCCCGAGCCACAGGAACAGTTTCAACAACAAGACGCTCTGCGGCATCGAGGAAAACGAGGCCAAGGGCAACATGACCCCTTGGGAATATCTCGGGCATGACCCGGCGCGCTGGGCGACATTCCGGGACCGTGTCAACGCCATGGCGGCCGGCGGCATGCCGCAGGAAAAGCTTGAGCGGTTCCTGGCCATGGATCTCGTCAACCATCCGGTGTTCAAGATGGCCGAACCCGAACGTTACAGATCGTCGATCCGCAAGGGCATGAGCCGTCTCACATCGGTCTGGAAGGACGGCGGGCCGGCCGTTGTCGTGGAAAGCGTCTCCTCACGCGTCATGTCAACCCTGCACCGGTTTTGGGGGTTCTCCCGTCGGTTGAAGACCGGCTCCCAGGATCCGGACCTGCTGCGCCCCATGACAATGGCCGTGGTCATTGCCGCTTCCCGGCCGGACTCGAAGCGCGTCCTCGGGCTCTACCGGCACGCTCCGGACACGCCCCGTCCCGCCCCCGGTCGGGACGATGCGAGCGGCGATTTCGGGGTGTCCGGCGTTCCCCCGCCCTGGCCGGACGTCGTCCGGGACAGCTTCGAGCGGATCACGGGACCCGCATGACCGGCCTGCCGGACACTCCCCAGCCCGCGCAATGGACCCGGTCCTCTCCGGCATGAGCAGCCGACTGCACCTGCTGCAGCGGCTGCCGATGTTCCTCGACGGGGAGCGAACGACACTGGAGGTCTGGCTGCGCCGCTGTCGTCTCTGGCAACGGCAGGGGACCCTCTACGGATCATGGGCGCGCCAGCGCCCCAGGAGGGTCGATGAACTGAAAGGCGGGTCGGTCTATTTCGTCTATCGGAACCATACGATGTTCCGGATGCCGTTTGTCGGGGTGGAGCCGGTGCGCGAATTCACCACCCGGTACGATCCGTTCTTCGAAAATCACTTCGCCATTATGTGCTCGCCCCATCATGTCGCGGTCGAGCCGCGGCCGGTGCGCTTCCTCCGCGGCTGGCGCTATCTCGAGGGCAGGGATGCTCCCCCGGACCTCGCCGGCGGCGTTCACCACGATGGCGGGCTTCCGGAGTCCCTGCGTCGCGAACTGCACGATCTCGGCCTCTGGACCGGACCATGACAGCGCCGGGGTCCGGTCACCAGGTGCGATCTTCCCGGGGCGCTTCGGCGACCTGCCGTTCGGCTTCCGCCAGGACGGCCGTCCACCCCGCGCTGTCGCTGTCCGGACGGGACAGCCACTTTATGCTTCGCCCGTCCGTAAGGGCGAAGAGCCTGCGCCACAGGTCATCATGCGCAATCCTGGTTCCGCGTTTCCCGCGCCAGTTCCTCGTGCGGGCCTCGCGCGCCCAATTGGTGACCCCGTCCAGCAGATAGTGACTGGGACAACGCACACGGATATCCGCCGCGCCCTCCAGCGCCTCGAGTCCCGCAATAACCGACATCAGCTCGGCGCGGCGCCGCGCGTCCCCCGAATTCCAGCCGCCCCTTACCCCGCCGTCCTCCGTGGGGCCGACCGCCAGGGTAGCCCACCCGGTCCGGCCGTGTTCCCGGGAAACCCTGCTGACGCAGATCAATTCCACCGGAGCCGGTTCCTCATGTCCCGCGGCGTCCGGGCGTTCGGAGATATCCTCGAATTCTTTTGCCAAGGCCTCCAGAGGCTCGAGGATATCGTCGATTGTCGGCGCCGCGCCGGAAAGCCACCACGGCGCTTGCGTCGGCGCCTCTTCGGAAGGGACCGGCCCTTCCAGGCGGGCCGGCGCGGCCCGCTCCGGCTCCTTCGGCCGGCGCAGGGCCGGCGGAACGGCGCTCAGAATCAGTCCGCCATCCACGGCATCCCCGCGCAGCCCCCCGGTCTCGAGAGACGACACCCGGCATAGCCGCCGCTGTCTGTACCTCTCCCATTCCTCATCATGCTCCGCATCGTCGCGCGGTGGCGCCGCGCCCCGGTCCCCGTCCTGTCCATCCTCTTCCGGCAAGCCGAAATCCGCCGCCTCCAGCATCTCGTCGAATTCCGCCCGCCGCCTCTCGTCATCGGCCGACCCCGCGGTGACTTCCTGCCGCTCCATTGCGGCTGCAGCGGGACCCGGACCCTCGTCGGCGTCCAGCGGGGGCAAGAGGTCATCAAGGTCGTCACCGAGCCGCGTGGCGCCATCCACGACCAGGTCGCCGCGCAGTTCCGCGGACCCGTCCACGGCCCCGTTGCCCGTGACCTGCACATCGTCGCCAAGCCGCGCCGCGCCGGTGACACGCGCCTTGTCGCGCAGGACCACCCTGTCGCGGATCACCGGATGTCCCGAAACGAAACACCCATCCATGAACCGCGGGCTGCCGCTGATACGGGGGGCCCCTTGAAGTCGACTCCGGCCGGTGATCCGCACGCCGTCTCCCGACCCGAAAACCACGACATGGCCGCAGATAACCGGACTGCCATCCATGCGCACGACTCCGTCCAGCACGGCGTGGCCGCCGATATAGCAAGAGCCTATGGCCCTTACCTGGCCTGCCAGCACGGCGTGCTCCCTGGCCTGACACATTCCGGCGAGCAGAGCCTCTCCGCGGACATGCACATGACCGCCCAGGACCGCGCCCCCGCCGACCCGTGACCACTCCTGCATAACGGCACGCCCCGAGGCTACCGCAAAGCCGAAAAGGAGCGCGTGTCCTCCCAATACTACCCCGCCCAGCAGGGTGGCCCGGCCTTCGACGATGGCATGCCCGCCAATCCTGGCATGCCCGAACGCCCGCGCCGAGCCGCGCACCGCAGCGTCGCCCGATACGACGACATGCTGCATCAGGCATGCCTGCCCGGATACACGGGCGCGCCCGAGCAACCTTACCTCGTCCCATATCCGGGCGAATTCCGCCACGGTGGCCTCCGGCGCGACCCAGACCGTGTCGGCCACCCATGCCGTCTCGGCCACCCAGCCGCCGCCATTCGGGTGACGATGGGCTGCTACGGGACCGGATCCGAAATCATGCGTGGACATCCCGTGCCTCCGGGCTATCGACTCCATCGATGCACCATAGAGTCAAATTTGCCGGCGCCACTGTCTTGCCGGGACGATTTATGGGGATTCCCGCGCCGGGGCCCCGCTCTTTCAACGACGGACGGCCGCCACAAAGTCTGCGGGAAACATCATGTACTGAACGGGTCCGTCGGGTCACCCGGCGGGGACGGCTCCGGGAGGAACCGGCTCCCTGCCACTGCGGGAGGATAGGCGGCAACCGCGTCAGCGGGCGGTTCCCCTGCCTGTCCCCGCGAAAGCCCGCCCCGGGTCTGTTTCGTGGCCGCGATTCCCGGCTCCTCGCCGAGGGACGTTGTGAGCCCTTCGTTCCAGGAGGCCGCGACCCTGCGTCCGGTCGCGCCCTCCCCATGCGCCTCGAACGCCTCGAGCATGGCCGGCATGACGGCGCGCAGGCCGGCCCCGACCTCCGCGACGATGTCCCGGGTTGCCTTCGGGGACAGACCGGCCCTGGCGCCCATCTGCCGGACGGCGGAGGGCTTTGGCCAGCGTTTCGAGCCCCCCAAGGTCAGAGCCATCATGTCCGCCTTGATCCAGGCCGTGGTGGTCACAAGGTCATAGGCTGGGGCCAGTGTGAACGGGCCCCTGTCGGCATCCTCGAACAGCAGGGCGAAGTTCTTGAGGTGCGCGTCCCCGTTCCGGATGGCGATATTGGTAACGCAGAGCCTGAAGAGGGCCTCCAGGTTCTCCCTCCTGCGGTCTCCGGAAAACTCCCCGACGCGCCTGAAGAGGTCGCGTTCCATGCTGCCGGAATACTTGTCCCGCGCCGTCCTGGCGTTGAGCGATGCGAGGTCCTCGAAGCCGAGGCGCCAGTCTGCCCCGGTTCCCGATCCGGGGTCGGCACCGTCGAAACGGCGCACGGCCAGCATGCGCCCGTCGGCATTGAGCCGGGCCCGGGCCGTGTCGTTTCCGGCCTCCCGGGCCGCCTCAAGACAGAAGAACTCGTTCAGGGACAGGCCCGGGAGTTCCTCCGTGTCGAACTTGAGGATGTAGGCCCGGGCCTGGATCGTATGCCGCGGCTCCCGGCCGTCCCGGTCCCCTGCCCCGGCGCCCGGACCGGTCTCGACGAGGACCTTCGGCATCGCCCCGGACACGCCGGAATGCGCTGCGTAACGGTCCATCATCCGGTCCACCAGGGCCTGGGTGGCCTTTCGTTCGAGAAGTTCGTCGATGCTGCCGACGGAAGTCTGGCGCACCGGGGCTTCATCTTTCGGCAGGACCCTGATGCGCCCGATCTGGTTCCGCCCGGTCAGGCGGAGGATGTCGATCGGTTCCACGCGCCCATGGGCCTTCGCGAGGGACGTCTCGATCCTGTGCCGCAGGATCCCTTCCGGCAGGTTCGTGTCGAAAACCGGAAGGAGGCCCCAGGCGCTGTCATAGGAGGCGATCCTGACGGGCATCGTCAGGCTCACGGCGTCTGCCGGATCGACATCCCTGTCATAGACGAAGGTCGTCCCCCTGCCATGTCTGTCGAGGCGGCCTACAGGGCGATCATTGACCCAGACCCGGAGCGTCATCCTGGGATTCCTTCCTGATGTCCTCGAATACGGGCCGGGCGTCGCGGGCCCAGCGCCTCCAGGATCGAGGCGACGCTGCCCGACTTCATGTCGAAGGCGATGCCGGCCTCCAGCATCTTCCTTCAACCCGGCACACGAATGCCGGACGGCGCCTGACAGTGGATCAGGACACGGATCGGCGCTCTTCGACCAGCAACAGGCCGGCGTCTGCCGCGTTTGATTCCGAAAGGAATCTCTCCAGGCCGGCATCGCGAAACGCCCCGCCCGCGCTCGCCGGCTCCCGGCGCCGGCCGTTCGATCCGTCCCGGCCCTGCGTTTCCTTCATCGACCCCACCCTTTCCTTGTGGATCCCTTCAGCAACCCCCCGGAGCCGGTTCCGGCAGGTCATGGCGGGACTCTTCCCGGAGTTGCTGGAGAATGACATCGGCCTTCGACATGAGGTGGCGGTAGATGGACTTCTGGATTACCGGGAAGACATTGTCGTCCTCGATCACGCCCTCGTCCGGGAATCCCAGCGTCGGCGTTTCCGCCAGGATCAGGCCCAGGCGCCGGTGGTCCTCGGGAACCAGGGCCTCGACGAGAGCGTGCAGTTCGGCCTCTTCTTCGTCGGACGAACCGGAGGCGACCAATTCGCCCCTGTAATTCTCCATGTCGGCGCGCAATTCGCGCTCAAGATGAAACAGGATATCCCTCTCGGGTTCTCTAGCCGGCATTCCTGGAATCCTATGGTTTCATGTCCCATGCAGGCGGACGACGGCGCCCGCTACGCCGTCGGCGCCGGCTCGGGAAGCCCGTCCCGTTCCCGTCCCGCCTCCGCTTCTTCCTGTGCCGCCTCCAACCAGGCCTCGGCCTCTTTCATCAGCTCTGTCCCGATGCTCCTCCGGATGATGGCGAAAACGCTGTCGTCACCCAGATAGACCTCGTCAGGAAACCCCAGATCCGGCGTTTCCGCCAGGATCAGGCCCAGCCGGCGATAGTCGTCCGGGACCACGGCGCCGACATGGGCACCGAGCGCATCGACGGAGCACTCGACCCCGGCGATCCTGAGAAGATGGTCCCTGTCTCCGTCCAGCTTTTCCCGAAGACGGCGCTTCAGGTGAAACAGGATGTCCCTGTCATCGGGATATTCGCGGTCCATCTGCCCTTCCTCCGCTGCACGTCCGGATCCGGACCCTATCCGGGGCGCCAGAAAATCCCAAGCCACGGCTCCGGGTATTTCAGCCTATAATCAACCGCAGCAGGATAACAGTAGAGAAGGGGAAAGGAGATGCCCGCAGCTCGCACCCAGACCATGGCAGGCCGGATTCTGCAATCCCTGCGCCGGGGCGTCGCTTCCATCGCGAAGCCCGCGGCCGCAGACGGCGGCGCTTCGACATCCGGCCCGGCAGTTGCCGTTGAACTCTTCGGCTACTCCTCCGGCCCCGCGGGTGCCGGGACCGAAGCGCGGAATCGGCACCGCGCCGCTCTTGCCGCCCTTCAGGAGAGCTGCAGCCGCACCGTGGCGGAAACCGTGCAGCCGGACGGAAGCCGGCCCGAGCTGGCCCCGTTTGTTGCCTCCCTGCCGCCCGGGGCCGCCCTGGTCGTGCCGGGCCTCGATCACCTCGTGTCGTCGGCATCCGACCTTGCCTCGGTTCTCGACAGCCTCGCCAGAAGCGGGTGCCATCTGCGCTCTCTCGCCGAGGACATCGATACGGCGCGCATGGACACGGCGATGGCCGGGCGGCTGGTCGCGGCCATGGTCGGCGAAGAGCCGGACGCTGCCGCGCCGCCGCCGGATCCCGCACAGCACGACGATGCCACGGGGACAGGCGCTGAATCGGCGCGCAAACGGCGCTCGCCCGTCACGGCAAAGGAAGACAGGGCGGCATTGAAACTGCTTCGGGAGGGCGTGCCCGTTGCCGAGGTATGCAAACAGCTCGGGATCAGCCGGTCCACGCTGTACCGGCGCATCCCGGCGGAGAACTGGAGTTCCCAGGGAACGAAGTCCGGATAGACGCCGAAACCGTTTCCATGCCGGATTTCGGCTGCCGGGCCGATACCGGCCCCCGGGCTACCGGGATGCCGCAACCCGCGCAGCCGTCATCCGCCCGGCCTTGACGGTCTCGTCATGTTCGAACGCCGCCCTGCAGGCCGCAATCTCCCGACCCGTCAGGCCGGTTCCCCGCAGACGGGCTTCCCACTGGTCGCGGATGACGGACACCATGGCGCGCAGACTGGCGAGAGCCCGGTCCTCGTCCAGATCGAAGTAGGGAGCCGCCTCGACCGCCGCCTCGATCGAGGCGTCCCTGCCATACTCCTCCGCAATTCCCGTCTTCAGTTGCCGCTCCCGGTCCGGCTGCGGATTGATGTCGAAGGCCGGCGCCAGACGCCACCGACCCTGGCCAGCGTACAGGAACCCGATATTCTGGAGGTGGTTGTCCGTATTGGACACCAGGATGGAGAACATCAGGCGACGGTGAAGCTCCTCCATCTCCCGCGCCGGATCGGGAGCGTGACGCAGCATCGCGTCGAGGATATCCGTGTGCCATCCGCCCCCCTCGTGTCCCATTCCCAGAAGGGAGCGAGCCGAGAGATAGGGGATCCGGTCCTCCGCCCGGCGGTCGAAGCGCGTTATGACCGCGACCGGCCGCGCCGTCCGGCCCATCGCAAGCCGGGCCGGGGGGACCCCGATTCCGGCGGCCCCGGCGAGCTGCAGCGTCGCCACCTCAAGGCGGGCAACCGGGCGCGTGTCGCATACCGAGGTGAATTTGGCGAGATACAGCCCGCCGGAATCCCTGATACCGGCCTTCGGCCTGGCGCCTCCAAGCGACCCGATCCAGTCGGCCAGTTCCCGGACCGAGGCCTCATCGACGCCGTCCGGGTCGTTCTCCCACAGATCCACCAGCCACCGCACGCGCGCGAGGTCGTCCGGTTCCGGAATGTCCCGCTGTTGCCGTGAACAGAGGCCGCCCCGCTCATCCCGGAACCGCAAGGCTCCCTGACGGGTTTCGTCGCTGGCCAGGAGGAGATGGTCGAGTTCGCTGGCCCAGCGCCCGAGAGCCTTGCGGCGGAGCCTCCGGCCCCAGCTGTCGGGGGCCGCATCCGCAAGGGCGCCGGGCAGCGCCGTCCGGACCTCCGCTCCACGCCCGGACCGGGCATGAGGGCTGTCCGTCAGCGGAAGGTCCGGGGCGAGGGCGAAGCTGTCGGCGCGTTCCAGCCACGACATGCGATACCGGAACACGCTCTGCTGGCGTTTGCCGTCATTCGCGAAATGGAGTGTTCCTGCCGGGACGGCCTGCCGCCCGACACAAACCTCGATCTCCCGGACTTCCTTCATGGGTCCGCCACGGCCCCTCATGTGAAGATTCCGCAATGGTCGAGTGATCGGCCGGTCACCCGGCCCGACGCACAGGACGAGCGAAAATACATAATCCGATTGCATTGACAATCCAGTTTGCATACCCTTGGCGTGAAATCCGCCTGACCCTCACGATTCCACACGCAAGGGACTCTCGCCGATGACCGCTCTCCGAAACTGGTTGCTCGCCGTCGGCGCCATGGCCTTCATCCTGTCCGGCGGCGGTGACGCGGGCGCGACCGCCCCGGTACATCACACCATCGAAACCTACGGCGCGGCCAGCGCCTATCTCCCGCCCGACCGCATCAGCATAGACATCGACGTCGAGGGCCGCAGCACGGAGAACCCCCTGGGTGCCTACAACCAGCTCGCCGAACGGCTCGGGGAGGTAAAGAAGGCTCTCGGGCGCTCCGGGGTCGACCTGGCCAGCGAAGTCAGGACGCACGGCCTCCATCTCCATGTCAGGCAGGAAAACCTCAGGTCGACCTCCGGCGACCGGATGCGGATGCCTGTCCATGTCGCCCGTCTCTCCATGGAGGTGGCGCGGCCCATCAATCCGGACGACGCCGAGGCCGCGCCCCGCTTCCTGCGCCAGGTTCTCGCGGCAGGCGCGGCGGGATTCCGCAGCCTGACCTTCACGGTGGATGCGGAGAAGCGTTTCAGCAAGGAAAAGGAACTCGAGACCCGGGCCCTTGCGGACGCCGCAAGGCGGGCCGACGCCCTTGCAGAGGCCGCCGGTATGGTTCTGGGCGATGCGATGAGCATCGCCCTCGCCCCCACCGCCAGAATGTCCATGGGAAAGGCGATGGTCCGTGCGGAATCCGGTATGCCCCCGAGCGCTGCCGTCGCCCCCGATATCGCCATCCATTCCGGTGAGGGAGTCCTTCTTACCGTTACCGTCCAGGCAAGCTACGCAATGAACCATCCTCCGGAGCCTGGCGAAACCGCGGGGGGCGGCACCCGGTGATCCCGTTCGTCGTCATCCTCGAGGAGAAGTCGGCGCAGGCCGCCGACGCGGTGAAGGAGCGCCTGTCCGCCGCCTATCGGGGCACCTGGGCCTTCGCTCCCGCCGCTTTCCTGGTTCCGGCCCGTCACGGCACGGTGCCGGACGATATCCTTGCCGCCGCAGGCATCCGGAAAAGGCGGGACGGCGACCGGGAAGATCCCCCGACCGGCGCCGTCTTCGAAATCGCCCGGTTCTCCGGTTTCTGCGACCGCTCCCTCGGCGAGTGGTTCGACAACGCCTTCAAGGCCCGGGGATGAACGCCTCCTCCCCTTTTCTCGGCGTCTCGCGCTCGCTCTCGGGCCGCGTCTGGCGCGAGCGCCCGGGGGACGCACGCGCCGCCGCCGCGATCGCCCGCGCCGAGGGACTCCCGCAGATAACGGCGCGCGTGCTCGCCAACCGCGGCGTGACTCCGGACACCGTGGCGGGCTTCCTCAAGCCCCGGCTCAAGACGTCGCTGCCCGACCCCTCCTCCCTGAAGGAGATGGACACCGCCGCGGAACGCATCGCCGACGCCGCGCAGGGCGGCGAGACCATCGCCGTATTCGCCGACTACGATGTGGACGGCGCCACTTCGGGCGCCCTGCTGGCGCGCTTCCTGCGGGCCGTCGGCGGCAATGTCCGGCTCTATGTTCCGGACCGGATGACCGAAGGCTACGGTCCGAACGAGACGGCTCTCGACCGCCTTGCCGCTGAAGGTCACCGGCTGGTGGTTCTCGTCGATTGCGGCACAACGGCTCTGGAACCGCTGGAGCATGCCGCCGGTCTGGGGCTCGACTGCATCGTGGTCGATCATCACCTGCCCAAGGCCCGCCTGCCCCGCACTCTGGCGCTCGTAAACCCCAACCGCGAGGACGAGACCGGCGCCCTCGGCGGTCTCGCGGCGGTCGGGGTTGCCTTTCTGCTCGTCGTCGCCGCCAACCGGGTGCTCCGCAGGCGCGGCCACTTCGATGCCCGCCGCCCGGAACCGGACCCGCGCGTCTGGCTGGATCTTGTGGCGCTCGGCACGGTCGCCGACGTGATGGAGCTGAACGGACTCAACCGCGTCCTCGTGGCCCGTGGCCTGGACGTGATGGACCGGCGAGGCAATCCCGGCATCACCGCCCTGCTCGCCGCCGCCGGCGTCGAGGGGCGGCCTACCGCCTATCATCTGGGCTTTCTTCTCGGTCCGCGCATCAATGCCGGCGGACGTATAGGCGACTCCGGCCTGGGGGCACGACTGCTTGCCACCGAGAACACGGAGGAGGCAATCAGCATCGCCGACATTCTGAGCCGCCTCAACAGCGCGCGCCGGCAGGTGGAGGCCGACGTGCTCGGCAGCGCCCTTGCCTGTTCGCCGGCAGATGACGCCCCCCTTGTCTTCGCGTTCGGCGAAGGCTGGCATCCGGGGGTTGTCGGCATCGTCGCGAGCCGCCTGGTGGACCGGTACCGGCGTCCGGCCTTCGTCGGCGCCGTCGACAGCGGACAGGTGCGCGGCTCCGCCCGGTCGATCCCCGGCGTGCCGATCGGTCCCGCAATTCTCGAGGCCCGCAATGCCGGCCTGCTCGAGGCGGGCGGCGGCCACGACATGGCGGCGGGATTCACATTGGAAGCCGGGAAACGGGCGGCGTTCGAGGCCTTCCTTGCAGAGCGCCTCGGACCGCTGGTCCCTGCGGGCGGCCATACGCCTCCTCTCGATATCGACGCGGGCCTGTCGGTTGCGGGAGCGTCGCGCGCCCTCCTCCGCGACATCGAGGCGGCTCAGCCCTTCGGACGAGGCAATCCGGAACCGGTGTTCGCCTTCCCGGACCTGCGCGTGCGCTACGCCCGCATCGTCGGCAAGAATCACATCCGGGCCGATTTCGCCGACGCCGGCCCCGGGCGGCTCGCGGCCATCGCTTTCCGTTCCGCCGAAACGCCGCTCGGCCAGGCGCTGCTCAATACCGGTGGCGGGCCCCTGCACGTCGCGGGCACGCTCCGCGCCGACGACTGGCGCGGCCAGGAGTCTGTCCAGCTTGTCCTTTCGGATGCCGCTCTGGCCGGATAGCCCGTTGGCATGGATACCGGGTCGTCAGCAGATATCGTCCCGGACCGGCTTGCGTCCGGGTGGCGGAAGCGTCAGCCGTCCCGGCCTTCGCCATAGTCCAGGATGGAACGAAGCCGTGCGGCCCGCAGACGCACAGCGGGGTCGTCCTCGCGCTGCGCCGCTTCCCAGAGACGCCCGAATTCGAGGGCGACATAGATCAGGCGGTCCCGGTCGGTCAGTATTTCCGGCAATCCGGGCGGGCTCTCCGCTCCGTCCCCCGCAGGGAGGCGCCGGGCTGCCGAAGAGTCCTGTTCCCCACCTGCCCCCATCGCGGCGTCCGGTGGATCGTCCGGCTTCGGGGTCCGTTCCTCAAAGCTGCCCATGACTTCGTCAAGAGGCTCGCCCTCGCGGGTTTCAGGGCCTGCCCCGGCCTGCCCCCGATCGGATCCGGGGGACCCGGTCCGGGACTCGTCCTCCGACGCTCCACGGCCCGCCCCGGGGGCCTCCACCGGCACGCCTGCCGTTTCCGGCGCCGCCGCGCCGCTTTCCTGGCCGCCTCCGCCCGGGTCCGGTTCCCGTCGGGCGGTGCCCGACGGGCCCGGGCCGCCCCGCGGACGAATCATGTCCTCCATACCGAGCGTGGCCGGATTGGTGAATTCCGCGGGAATGTTCTCGCCCGAATCGGCGACGCCGAACCGGACCTCGTCATAGCCCATCCAGGAGCGGTGGAAACCGAAGAACCACTCCTTCCCCGACGTGACGATGGCGGAGCCGTCCGGCCATTCATATCGCCGGAACCCGTATTGCTCTTCCGGCTCGGGCAAACCTTCCGCCCGGTTGCCCTCGCCGTCCTGCAGCCACGACCAGTCGCGGCCGGCTGCCTGTATGCCCGGAAGCCCCTCTGTTCCGCAGAGACGGACGATATGGGCTTCGGCCTGGGTGTATTCTTCCATCCGCCTCCCCCTTCCCGGACAACCGGGGCGACTCCCGGGCATGGTCTTTCCCGATATTGCCGTGTCTATGCTTGCCCGATTGCCATGTCAATCGGATTGCAATGCTAGAGAGCGGGCGCCGCCGGGGCGCGCTTCTCCGCCTGACGGGCGGCCTCGGCATTGGCAAGCCCGTCGACGCGTTCATTCTCGGGATGTCCGTCATGGCCGCGGACCCAGTTCCATCCGATCCGGTGCGGACCGGCAGCACGGTCCAGACGCTGCCACAGGTCCCGGTTCTTCACCGGATCTCCCGAGGCCGTCCTCCAGTTCCGGCGGCGCCAGTTCGCCATCCATTTCGTGATGCCGTCGAGCACATAGCGGCTGTCGGAAAACAGCTCCGCCTCGCACGGGCGCTTCAACGCCTCGAGCGCGGCGATGACCGCCATCAGTTCCATGCGGTTGTTGGTGGTGGCGGCCTCGCCGCCGAGGAGTTCCTTCTCCTTCCCGCCAACACGCAGAAGGGCGGCCCAGCCGCCGGGACCGGGATTGCCGAGGCAGGAACCGTCCGTGAAGATCTCGACCTTGGTCACAGGCCCCTTCCTTTCCAAATCCGCCGCCGACACCGCGCCGGGCGGTCTTTTCCTGTTCCGGAAACGCGCCCGCAGGGGCGCGCCGCATTCGGCTCTTTCAGGAATGTCGCCTATATCTTACCCCACCTGATTCGCGGGCACAGGAGGAACGGCAGTCATGGCGTTGCGCAGACTCTACGAAACCGACGACCAGCAATTGTGGCTCCTGGACGACGCCGGGAAGGTGTGGAATCTCACCGGCGGCATGAACACAGCCAGCGCTGCGCTCTTTCACGGCGTCGACCGGGAAGACCGTTATCCCCCGGCGCGGGGCATCACGCACAAAGCGCTCGACCGCGCCACGGTCATCGCCTTTTCCGAATTCACGCCGCCGAACCGCAATGCCGACCATCTCCAGGTCCATTTCGATCGCATGGGGCCGGCCGGGCATCGGGCTTTCGGTTTCGGGACGGAGGTCACACATGACCCGGAGCCCCCGAAGGGATCCTGGCGGCGACATTTCGACGAACGCAACAGGGCCACCGAACACAATCTCCACCAGATCCTGTCCCGCATGGAAAAAGGCGGGGTCCACAGCATCTCCGTGGAATTCCGCGGCCGCGACCGGGCCGGCCAGGTCGTTTCGATCACCGGCAATCCCGACGCCGCTGCCTACGACCTCCTCGGAACCCGCCTGCGCGGCCTTCAGGAGGTCGTTCCGGACGATGCCCGCATGTGGACGCGCCGGGCGGCCCCGTCCTGCACCGTTGAGGCGGCGCTCGGCCGTCTCTCGTTCGATATGCTCGATCTCTTCGACAGCGACTGGAACGACGAGCTTGGAAGCGTCGGCGTCATCACCTTTTCCGAGGGAGAGGCGCATCTGTCCGTCAGCATGAGGCAGGTCGAAACGGCCCAGGTCGGCACGACCTTTTCCGGCGCACACCGGAAGTTGCCGGCGGACGAACCGGCGGACAGCCCGTCCCCCTGACGCGGACCGGCCGCATGGCGCCTGCGGCCCTGTGTGAGTTTTCACGGTCCGGGATTACTCTTCCCCGTGCGCGGGCAGCGGCCAGGGGAGAATCGTTCCATGGGCGAACGCAGACTCTACGAAAACCGGACCGACGGCACCGTCTGGCTTGAGGACGGAGGCCGTTTCTGGGAGGTGGGCGACGCTGCCAACCAGGCCATGCAGCTGCTCTCGATGGGCGTTGCCTGGAGACCCGCGGAACCGGACGATATGTCCGACCGTATCGCCGGCGCCGTCGAGATCGGCCACGCCTTCTACGACGCCCCCGGCCAGCCGGCTTCCGAGCTGAGGATCCACCCTGGCCGGGCCGGGCCGGACGCCAGGCGCCTTCTCGGTCTGCGAACCGGAGAAGATCTCTTCCGGGATCCCGTGGATGCCCGGACAAGGGTCGAAGCGCTCGCGGTCGCCAACGGCCACAACCTGGCAATCCTCTCTTCTCTCATGGAGGGGCAGGACATCGGTGAAATCGCGGTGACGCTCAACGGCAGGGACGGCCATGCCACTCTTGAGGACATCGCGGTCTCGCCGGATTCGGCCGACGGGAGCATCACGGTAGTCGACGGCTTTCAGGCTGTCGTCCGCGGTCCCGACGACACATGGATACGCGAACCGGCCGGGCCGCTCGCATTCGCGGCCGCCATGAAGATGCTTGCCCGGGACATCGCTGACCGCGCCAATGATGACTGGAGCAACGGACCGGGCGGCCGCGCCACCGTCATGGTGGAAGGCGGCGAGGCCAATCTGGATCTCGGCATCCGGGAACAAAGGCTCGTGCATCCCGATTATGCCGGTTCCATCGTCTATGCCGAACCGGCACCGCTCGACGACAGGCCGGAGGCCCCGGCCCCCTGATGGCCCTCCCCGCCTCCATATCCGGCGCGTCGCGCGAGCAGCTGACGGAGGATGTCGAGTTCCTGCTGGAGCAGGGATTCCGGGAGGACTTTCCCGACGGCTTCGACGACCTGGACATCGCCGGTTACGACGCTCCGGCCCGGCTCGTGCGCCTTGCCTATGGACGCGGGAACCGTGCCGACCCCGGCATCGAGCCGCGCGACCCGCACGAGTTCGCCGCCTGCCTGCATGTCTGGCGCCGGATGCCGCCGCACAGGCAGACACCGGCCGTCCGCGACGCCGTCGGCGCCGCCAGAAACCATCTGGCCCAGGCGGGCTACGGGTTCTTCCCGTCGCCGACGCAGGATCTGGTCCGCATTATGGAGCCCGGAGAACGGGAAGCGTTGCCCGGAGTCCTGAAGGCCGTCGCGGAGCGCAACCTGGAGCGCCTTTTGCCCGGCCTCCGCGAGAATGTCGTTCATTTCCGCATCGACTTCTCGTCCGTTGGCGGGGACCTCTGGGTAAACCGCATCGACCACGTTCCCAGGGACACGGAAATCGATTCCGCCCAACCCCCGCCCGACGGGCTCGAGCAGCCGGTCATGCAGCCCGACGGCACCCTGTCCGCCATGCCATGGAACGAGCCGGAAGCGGACTACTGGGACATGCTGTTCCGCGTTGCGGTCGACACGGTCTGCCTCGAGCACCCCGAACTGTTCGGCACGGACGCCGACTGCTCCATCGTGCTCTCCGGCCTGGGCGACAGTGCAGGCGACCCCCGCACCGCCATTGTCTCGATCAGCTTCAGACCGCTGGTCTTCGAACCGGAACGCGAACCTGGCAGCGTGCATGACGAGGACGGCCCCTCGCCATGATGGAGAAGCTGCTGAACACCGTCACGGGGCGCAAGGCCGCCCGCGATATCGAGTTCCTCCGGCAATTCGCGCGCCGGACGGCCGACCCCGATCCGGACAGCCGGGGCCCGGCCTGCGAATTGGTGCGTATCGCCTATGAGGATGACGCCTATGACGGTCCGGGGGTTCATGTCCGGACCTCCGGTCAGCAGGCCTTCCTGCTGAAGACCTGGAGCACTCTGCCCCTGCACCGCTACACCCCCGAGGTGAGGAAAGCCATGCACGGGGCGTTCATGTCCTATTTCGGGCATAACAGCCCGCTGGCGGCCAGTTTCGCCTATCTTCCCTTCATCTCGACCGATCTCGACATGACGACCAGCCATCTGCGCATGGCCGGCGACCTGGCCACCGGGAACCTCGAGCAATTGCTCGCAACCCTGCGCCGGCACGAGCTGGGAGGGATCGAAGTGAGGTTCGAATCCACAAACGGCAAACTGCGGCTCGATGAAATCGTCGTGGACCGGCATCCGGAGAAGCTGAGGCATCCGGCCCCGGCGCTCGACGGCATCCGGCACCTGTCCCGAGACCCGGACGACGGAACGTGGTCGACCAGACCGTGGAAGACCTCGGACCGGGAACTGGGCCAGCTCCTTAAGGAGCTTTCCCTGGACCTTCTGCTGGTTGAACATCCCCGATGGTTCGACGCGGACCGCGAGGCCCGGGTCCATATCGACGGCGACACCTTCTGGCTAACCTTCGATCCCGACCCCCGCGAGGAGGCCGGGCCCGCTACCCCGGCGGGCCTGCCGCAGCCCTGAAGGGGAGCAACGCAATGAGCGATTCCGCCCGTCCGACCGAGCCTGTCCCCGGCAATTTCGGGGATCTCGACACGCTGCGCGCCTGGATGCGCGAGCAGAATGTCTCCTCGCTCGGCGTCGCCTTCAACGGCTTCGGGGACGAGGGGTCGGTCTACGGCGTGGAGAGCGAGCCGGAGGACGCCTTCGAACGGTCCATAAGCGGCCGGGAACTTGAAGAGTTCGTATGCGGTCTCGCAAGCGACATGCTCGCCGAATTCTACTCCGGCTGGCAGGACAATGACGGCAGCGGCGGGGCCATCGAGTTCACGCCCGACGGCGCGCGTATCGAATTCGGCTGGCGCGAGCTGGTCGCTCAACCCGACCTGGTTGTCGGCGGCCCGAAGGAGCGGGCCGAAGAGGTCCAACCAGGGCCCTGACAGGCCACCCTATCGCCGTGACAAGGAGACCGGACCGATGAACGAACCTCCCCAGACAGCAGCCCCGCCATATGAGGCACCCCATTCCCTGGCCACACTTCAGGCGTGGATGAGGGAGAACGGCGTCGAGACCATCGTTGTCGGTTTCCACGGCTACGGGGATGAAGGCGAAGTGGAGATGGCGGACATCGCCCCGCGCCACGCCCGCTCCCTGCGGATCAACGGTCAGGATCTCGAGAAATCGGTGGTCGATTTCGGCGATGAAATACTCAATGCCTTTGCGGACGGCTGGGAAGACGACGAGGGGGCTTCCGGCAGCATCCATATCGAGCCCGGAATGGCGTCCCTGAATTTCGGCAAGCGCAGCGAGGAGATCCAATGGGGCGAGCCGGTCGATCTGGCCGAGACCGGCGCGCCCGAGGTCGCCATCCTTCACGGGTGGATGAAGGAGAACGGCGTCCGCGGCATACTCGTCTCCATCAATGGCTACAATGACGAGGGAGTGGTGGAGGTCCGGGACACCGACCCGCCGGAGGCCCGCAATATCCAAATAGCCGGTAAAGACTTCGACCATTTCATGACCTTCCTCGACGAACTCCTTTCCCGGACGCACGGCGACTGGGAGGACGATCTGGGCGGGGAAGGCGGGATCGAATTCACCCAGGAGAGCGCCCTGCTCGAATTCGGCCGGCGCGAGGAAAGGTTCCGCTACGAGGAGCGGGCCCTTGTCCCCGCCCCGGAGCCGGAGACCGCCCCTTCACCCTGAGACGAGGAACACAGCCGATGACCCAAGAAGACTCCAGCGCTTCCGCGGAACCGCTCCAGCCGCTGAAGGTGTCCGCCGAACTCGCCGTTCTCCAGAACTGGATGAAGGAGCGCGGCGTCACAATCATCGAAGTCACGTTCGACGGTTATTCCGACAATGGCAGCGCCGAAGTGCTGGACATCCATCCGAAGCAGGACCCGGGCGTACAGATCGCCGGGAAGGACCTCCACAGCTTCGTCGCTAAATTGGCGGTCGCCATCCTGGACCGGCATTTCTTCGGGTGGGAGGACAATGACGGCAGTGCCGGCAACATTGTCATCAGGCCCGACGCGGCGGAGCTGGAATTCGGCACACGGAACATGTTCATGCAGGAGCGCGAGGCGGTGGAACTCCACGGCAATCCGCTCGCACCCGAACTCGCCGTTCTGCAGAGCTGGATGAAGCAGCACGGCATCCCGGAGGTGGAGATCGGGCTCGACGGCTATGGCGACACCGGCCGGGCCACCGTGACGAATGTCCAGCCGGACTGGCCGGCCACGGGGATCGACGGCGACAATCTGGCTCCGTTCATCGACCGGCTGGGCTGCACGCTCGCGGACAAGCTCTATCCCGGCTGGGAGAACAATTTCGGCGGTAACGGCACCCTCGTGGTCAAGCCGGGCTCGGCGGTAATCTCGCTCGGCTATTATGACGAGGACTTCAAGGTACGGGACCCGATCCGTCTCGAAGCCGAACCGGCGCCCGCGGCCGGAGAGGCCCCTTCGCCCTGACCCGGGAAGGAATCGCGATGACCGGATACGCTCCCGACGGTCCCGGGCCCACGCTTGAGGGGCTGGCGCCCCCCGCACTGCTTCGGCTGCAGGAGTGGATGCAGGAGAACGCCGTCACGGGCGTCGAACTCGAATTCGACGGTTATGGGGACGAAGGGCGGGTGGATCTTCGCAGCGTTTCGCCGCCGGAGGCCCTGGACATGCAAGTCGGCGACAGGTCCCTGGCAGACTTTGCCCGTCGTGTCGGCTACGACGTGCTCCACGAGCACCGCAGGGGCTGGGAGATCGACACGGGCAGCAACGGGACCGTCTCGATCGGGCCCGACGAGGCCACGCTCGCTTTCGGACGCTACGAGCAGGAGCTTGCCCTGCGGGATCCTGATGACCTCTCGGGCAGTCCCGCCACCCGCAAGGTCCAGGCATGGATGCGCGCCAACAATGTCGAACGTGTCGAGCTGGAGTGCTCCGGCTACAGCGACGAAGGGAACATTCAACTCCGGCACATCGTGCCCGAGACCGCCCGCCATCTCGATGTCGGCGACGGGACCTCCTTCGACCGTTTCGCCGTAGGCTTCGCAGCCGGCACCGTCAGTCACCACTATCGCGGATGGGAGACCAACGAGGGCGGCAACGGCACGGTGACCATCACTCCCGACGAGGCTACCCTGCATATGGGGTTCTACGAGGAGACAACCGTTTACGACCCGCCGCTCCGGCTTGTTGGATTGCCGGCGCCGGACACGTCGGAACCCTAGCGTTCCGGTACAGGAGAAAACCCGATGCCCGACGCCGACATGTCCGATCCGGTCTGCATCCCCCGGCTGTCGGTGATTATCATAAAGGGCGCATATTTGCTGGCGTAGCGCGCTTTTGTGGTGCGCACGACAAACAGCGTGAGACAGGCGCGGCCGGGTTTATGACGGGGGCCGAGGACGGAAGGAGGGCGTAGCCCGACCGGAGTCCTCGGCCCCCGTCGCGTTGAGATTTTCGCCTCCCGGAGGGCGGCGACGTCCTGGCGACCGGGTTGGCCGTTCCCGGGCTGCGGCAGGGGGTAGACTGGGGCTTCTGAGAACGATGCGGCGCCGGCCCCGTTGGCTTGGTGGCAACGACCGGCGCCGCACCCCCCGAGCCATGCAAGGCGCGGCCCGGAAGCGCAGTATCGTGCGCGTCCGGGCGTGGGTCCACCCCGTTCTCATCGGTCGCGATGAGGAACGCCGCCCGCCTGTTCACCTGCGCCCTGTGCCGCCGCCAGGTGGTTCTCTGCCGGCGCTGCGACTCTGGCCATATCTACTGTTCGCCGCGTTGCAGCGGGCGGGCGCGGCGTCGGTCGGTGCGCCTTGCGGGGCAGCGCTACCAGAACAGCCGCCGGGGCCGTCACAAGCATGCCGAGCGCCAGCGGCGCTACCGCGAACGGCGCCGTGTGCGGCAGCCGGCAGTTCGGGCCATCGCGCAGAAAGTGACGCATCACCCTTTGACCGTCGCGCGCCGGCGTCCTGATGTGGCGCGCATACCGGCGGGGCGGTCCGGAACCCGGCCCTTCGGGCCCGACCGTCCCGCCCGGGTGTTCCGCTGCGAGCGCTGCGGTCGGTTCTGCGGCCTGGCGGTCTATCCGGGCCTGCGCCAGGCGCGAAGGGAGTGAGATGGCGATCGACAAGCAGACCCGTGCCGAGATCCAGCGGCTGTATTTTGCCGAGAAGTGGAGGATCGGCACGATCGCGCGCCAGCTCGGCGTCCACCACGGCACGGTCGAGCGCGCGGTAGCGGCCGCCGGGGCGCCCGCGCGTGAGAGGCGGCGCAGGGCTTCGATGATCGATCCGTTCCGGCCCTTCATCCGCCAGACCCTGGCGGTCTGGCCCAGGCTGCCAGCCAGCCGGCTCTACCAGATGGCGGTCGAGCGCGGCTACCGGGGCAGCCAGAGCCACTTCCGGCGCATGATCGCGCCGGAGCGCCCGCGGCCTGTGGCCGAGGCCTATCTGCGCCTCAAGACCCTGCCCGGCGAGCTGGCCCAGGTGGACTGGGCCCACTTCGGCAAGGTGAGGATCGGGCGCGCGGAGCGCCCGCTGATGGGCTTCGTGATGGTGCTGAGCTACTCGCGCCGCATCTTCCTGCACTTCTACCTCAATGCCGCGATGGACAACTTCCTGCGCGGCCATGTCGAGGCCTTCGAGGCCTGGCAGGGCGTGCCCCGCGAGCTATGGTACGACAACCTGAAGAGCGTCGTGCTGGAGCGCCAGGGCGACGCCATCCGGTTCAACCCCCGGCTCCTCGACTTCGCCGCCCGCTACCGCTTCCTGCCCAAGCCGGTCGCGGTCGCGCGCGGCAACGAGAAGGGGCGCGTGGAGCGCGCCATACGCTATGTGCGCGACAACTTCTTCGCCGCCCGCGCCTGGCGCGACCTCGACGACCTGAACGCCCGGGCCCGCGCCTGGTGCGACGGCGTCGCCGCCGACCGTCGCTGGCCGGACGACCGCTCCCTCACCGTGCGCGAGGCCTTCGAGCGCGAGCGCGGCTCCCTGATGGCGCTGCCCGACGACCGGCCCCCCGTCGACGAGAGGGTCGAGGTCAGGATCGGCAAGACCCCCTACGCCAGGTTCGACCTCAATGACTATAGCGTCCCGCATACCCATACGCGGCGCACCCTCACCGTGGTCGCGACACTGGAGGAGGTACGCATCCTCGACGGCGCCGACACCGTCGCCCGTCATCCGCGCAGCTTCGACAAGGCGGCCCGCATCGAGACCCCCGAGCACATCGAGGAGCTGGTCAGGCTCAAACGTCACGCCCACCGCCTGCGCGGGCAGAGCCGCCTTCTCCAGGCCGCCCCCGACAGCGAGCGCCTGCTTGCCGAGACCGCCAGGCGCGGCGGCAATATCGGCACAACCGTCGCCTCCCTGCTGCGCCTGCTCGACGACTACGGAGCCGTCGAACTCGAAGCCGCCATCGATGAAGCCCTTGAGCGCGGCGTCCCCCATCCCAATGCGGTGCGCTTCAGCCTGAACCGGCGGCGCGAACAGCGCAACGAGCCACCACCCATCCCCATCGACCTGCCCGGCGATCCAAGACTGCGCGATATCGCGGTCCGCGATCACGACCTCGGCGGATACGACGGGCTCGCAAGCCACCACGAGGAGGACAGCGAAGAATGACCCTCAAGGACCGCGCCACGGCGCTCGGACTGCACGGCCTCCTCGCCCACTGGAGCGAGGTTGCGGAGCGCGACTGGCTCCCGCCCCTGATCGCATGGGAAGAGGAAGAGAGGCGAAGCCGAAGCCTCAGGCGACGCCTCACCGCCGCCCGCCTCGGACAGTTCAAGCCGCTCGCCGACTTCGACTGGGACTGGCCAAGGCGATGCGACCGCATGGCCGTCGAGGACCTCATGACCCTCAACTTCCTCCGCGAGGGCGCCAATGTCGTCCTCATCGGCCCCAACGGCGTCGGCAAGTCCACAATCGCCGCCAATATCGCACACCGCGCCGTCCTCGAAGGCCACACCGTGCGCTTCGCAACCGCCGCCAGCCTGCTCGGCGAGCTCGCCGCCATCGACTCCGACACAATGCTCCAGCGCAGGCTGCGCTTCTACGCCCGCCAGCACCTCCTGGTCATCGACGAAGTCGGATATCTCTCCTACTCCAACCGTCATGCCGACCTGCTGTTCAATATCGTCTCAAGCCGCAGCCAGCAGCGCTCCACCATCATCACCACAAACCGCCCCTTCGCCGAGTGGAGCGAGGCCTTCCCCAACGCCGCCTGCCTCGTGGCCCTTGTCGACCGGCTCGTCCACAATGCCGAGATCCTCGCCATCGACGGCGACTCATACCGCCGCAAGGAGGCCGAGGAACGCCAGAAGCAGCGCAGCGCCGATCGCCGCCGGCGGCGATCGGCAAAAGGAGCGGGCAAGAGCACGGCGCAAGACACGGGGGATGCCTGAGCCAGCCGTGCAGCATCTGCATCCATGGGATCGCCGCCTGCGGGCCGAGGGGCTGCGAAGCTGCCCCCTCGAAGACGTGGTCCACGCCCTCGGCTATCGCCGCGATCCCGCCGATGCCGCGCGCTGGAGACGAGCCGGTTCGGTCCTCTCCATCAACCGCTTCATGTTCTACGACCATCTGCGCGGAGAGGGAGGCGCCGGGGCCATCCAGCTGGCGGTTCATGCGCTCGGATGCCCAACGACCGAAGCCCTCGACTTCCTCGCCCAACTGCCGCGCCACTCACGGCTCCCGAACAGTCGCTGTGAGGCGGAGCCCTCGTGCCAGGACCCTCGCTGGCCGGCGCTGCGGCAATACCTCATCGAGCAGCGCGGCCTCGCCGACGCGCTCGTCGAGCTATGCCGAGGCCTCGGCCTGATCCGTGCCGACCGGCGCGGCAATCCCGTGTTCCTCCGCCGAAACGCCGCCAGCAAGGTGGTCGGCATAGAGACCCTCCCCGCAGCGCAGGAGCCGGCCGCAGACGGCGGCTTCTGGATGTCATGGGAGCCCGACTGGCCCGGCACCGTCATCCTCACCGGCAGCGCCCTCGACGCCCTGTCGATCCTCTCCCTCCACCTCGTCCCGGAAAAACGCAGCAAATGCGCCGTCGTCTCCACCGGCGCCATCACGGCCAGAATCCCCAAATGGGTCGAGGCCTGGAACCCGCGCCGTATCTTCTGTGCCTGGGACGCTACACGATACGGCGATCACGCCGCCCGCCGCATGCAAGACAACGACACAAGAATCGTCCGAATGCGACCGGCCCTCGAAAACCAGGACTGGAACGACATGCTCATCCGTGACCGCGACGGCGAGCCGCTCGAAACCGATGACCGCCCAATCAGATGAACGCAACACCTAACCCATGCGACGCTGCTCGCAAGCCGCACAAACCGGCCGTTCCGCGCCAGCAAATAAACGCCCTTCCTAACCGTCGCTAACACCGGCTGGCGGCACTCCGCGACCGGATGCACGAGACCGGCGATGAAATCGTGGAGATCGAGATCGACGGCTATGGCGACGAGGGCGAGGTATCCGTCGTCAGGCCCGCGCCCGGTTCCGGGACCCATGACCCGCAACTCGAGCGGATTGCCCTCGCCTTCGCCGATGATGTCATCCGGGACGTCATCGAGGCCGATTTTCCCGGCTGGGAGGTCAATGACGGCAGCCACGGGCGCATTGCCGTCCTTGCCGACGGCGCGGTTATCGAGTTCGGACAGCGCCGGATGGCGCCGGCGGCAATCGAGTCCGTCGGCCTTCGGGACCATCCCCGCATGCCGGCCGGTACGGCCCGCGCTCTCGGGCGGCTGCACTCCTGGATGCAGCTCAACGCGATCTCCGGCATGGAAGTGGCGTTTCACGGACGACGCGGCGACGGCTATGCCGAGATCGACGACATGGACGGACCCTGGCCGCGTCCGCCCGACAGCGACATCGCCGGCACCCGGTTCCAGGACTTTGTCGAGCGCCTGTCGACCGACGTCCTGGATACCCTGTATCCCCGGTGGAAGGACGGGGCCGGGAGCACGGGAACAATCCTGCTCACGCAGGACGAGGCGGCGCTCCGGTTCGCGTGGCGCCGCCCGGAAATCGATTACCGGATTATCCCGCTCCTGTCCGGCCCGGGTGAACCCCGGGCGGAGCATGGGCCATAGGAGGGAATCATGGAACATCAGGAATCCACTTCGGCGCAAGCGCCTGAACCCGTCGAGGCGGCCGGCCTCGGCGACCTCCAGAACGTCATGCGCGCCCATGGAATCGCCACCGTCCGTATCGCGGTGAACGGCTACAACGATCAGGGACACGCCGAGCTGGAGGCGATCGATCCCCCGGAGGCCGGGGCCATCGAGATCGACGGCGGCACGCTCGAGGACTTCTGCCAGCATTTCGGGGCGGACATAACGAGCGACTGCTATCCCGGATGGGAACTGGGCGATGGCGGCAGCGGCGCGATCACCGTCACCCCGGACGAAGCCCGGCTCGAGATCGGCTGGAACGACGAAAAATACACCGCCGAGACTCCCGTTCTGCTCACGGGAACCGCGGAGCCTCTCGGCCTCCTCCGTCACGCGATGCAGAAGCACGGCATCATGGAAATCCGGCTTCAGGTCAGCGGTTACGGAGATCGGGGTTTTGGCGACCTGCTGGCCACGACGCCGCCGGACATGGGCCCGGTCTCCCTGGGCAAGGAGACCCTCACCGACATATGCGAGGCGTTCGCCGTCGAGGTTGCCGACGAACACTATCCAGGCTGGGAGCTCGGCGAGGGCAGCGCCGGCACGATCACCGTCACGCCGGATATTGCCAAATTCGAGTTCGGCTGGCGCATTGAGTCGATAGCCAGAGAGCTCCCGGTCTTCCTGGTACCGGAACCGCCCGAAGCGGACGCGGAGGTCATCCCGTAGCGGTTCCGGGCGCGCGCAGTCCGTTCAGGGCTCGGGCCGGAAGGGGACGGCCTCTCCCCCCCTTTCATCGAGATCCATCGGGTCCGGCAGGGCACCGTGGCGCAGAAATGCCGGCGGCGCGAAACGCGCCCTTTCGGCAACCGCCGGACAGACGATCCAGACCGGATCGATGAACCGTCCCGGCTCATTGCACCACTCCGGGACCGGAAGGCCATGCAAGCCGGCAAGATGCTCGGCAACTCCTGCAAGCAGGGCGTCCCAGCCTGTTGCTGTCAGGCTCGGCGCCGACGCCAGAACCTCCGCTCTACGGTCGGGGTGCAGAGCCATCAGGAACCGTGGAATCTCATGCACCAGTTTGCGGTAGATCCCGTCCCGGTCCGATCCGTTGGCACGGATGAAATGCGCATAGTCCTCAAGCCTGAATGAGAATTCCGGCATGTACGCATCTCCCGGCCACGGGCAGACCGCAGCGCAGATACGCGACATTGCGCGCCGCGTCCATAAACCGACCGTCGCCGGGCGGCGCAGTTGCTTCAATTCGAGCCCCGGCAGTTTCGCCGGGGCCGGCAAACCAGGGGGCAATCAAGCCTGGTGTTGCCTACCTTCAATGTGTGGTGTGGTGTGCCCGGCCAGAGGCCGGGGAGATCTCTTCGATTGAACCATAGCTTGCCGGGATTCGGGGCGGCTTCAATGTGCGAGTGCCCTGCCCGGAGGGCCTTGCCGCGGCGGAAATATGAGGGCTTCAATGTGTCCGGCCCGGAGGCCGGGCAAACTTCCGAACATTCGGTGGCTCCGAAACGCGTTTGCCGAGGCTTCAATGTATGCATCCGGCCCGCAGGCCGGCGTGGGGGCTGCTTGGGCTCGCTATGCGGTGGCATATTTGACCGCTTCAATGGTAGCCCCGGCGATCATGCCGGGGCGAGCACGGCGCTGCTCGTCATCGTCGGCATCCTGTTGACGGCTTCTTCAATGATGGGGACCCCGGCGAGCACGCCGGGGAGAGGTCACCAAGGGCCCGCCGAAAAACGTCTGTTACTACGAACTTCAATGTGGGGCCCCGGCGAGCACGCCGGGGAGAGGAGCCGAAGCGCTGGAGCTTTGGCGCAATCGGATGCACTTCAATGGGGAACCCGGCGATCACGCCGGGGAGAGTGCGTAACGATCCCAGGCTGCCTTGTTCATCTCGTCTCACTTCAATGGGAACCCGGCGATCACGCCGGGGAGAGTTTCACGAATGCCTGGGTCTGCCGGCTCGATTCGCGCGACTTCAATGGGAACCCGGCGATCACGCCGGGGAGAGAGCCGCCTCGAAAAGCCTTGCCTGACAAGGCTCGGGCGGCCAGTTTTCGAGCGGTCCTCCGGATATGACCCGTCCTGGCATTTCCTGGACGCGCGCAAACACGGAATTCGGACCTGGAAGCCTTGTCCCGTAACACTTTCGAGCGGCCCCGGGGGTTCCGGCGCCGCCAGACCGCTCGCTTCGCGGCCGCAGCTTCGGGCGATTGATCGACGCTGACAAACAACGGCCCCGCCCCGCACCCAGGGGCGCGAGCGAGGGGCGCATAATGTGCAGCCCGAAACTTTCCGGTGCAAGCTCCGCCCGACGGCACCGTCCCTTCGCTTTTTGAATTTTCACCGCCCGGACCTAGCTTCGCTCCAAGACCCGCCGAATCCGGAGGACCGAATGGGCGCACAGCTGCAACCCGACAATATCTTTTCCATCCCGAACACCGCCGTTATCCGCCCCGACCCCGAAGCCGGTCCCGAAGACTGGAAATTGCTTCGCAGGCTGAAACTTCCCAGGCAGCTCGACGAGCCTACCGGAGCCCCCCGGGCGATCGGCCTGGTGGTGGATACCGAAACCACGGGTACCGACCTGTCCTATGACGAGGTGATCCAGCTTGCGCTCCTGCCGTTCTCCTTTGAGCCGTCGACCGGCCGCCTCTGCGTGGCCGGCGAGAAATCGACCTATGTCGGCCTGCGCGAGCCCAAGGTGGAAATGAACCCGGCAGCCCAGGCGGTTCATGGCATCACCCCCGAAATGCTTCAGGGAAAGAGCGTCAACACCCGCAAGGTCCAGACCCTGGTCGAACAGGCGGACATCATTGTCGCCCATCACGCCTCCTTTGACCGGCCCATGGTCGAAAAACACTGGCCCGTCTTCAGGAATCGTTCCTGGGCCTGCTCGCTGGAGGATATCGCGTGGCAGGACCACGGCTTCAATTCCCGCAGCCTCGAGAGTCTGGCCACCGAATTCGGGTTCTTCTACAACCCGCACGATGCCCTCGAGGATTGCCGGGCGGTCCTCGGACTCCTGACACGGCGGTCGCCGGACGGCCATCCCCTGTTCGCGGAGATGTACACCGCCGCCAAGACGCCGCGCTGGCTGGTCTGCGCGGAAGGCGCCCCGTTCCAGGCGCGCGAGGTCATGAAGGACCGCGGCTATCACTGGCGCCCGGACCATCTGCCGGCCGGCAAGGTGTGGTGGATAGAGACCGACGACCCGGAAGCCGAAAGCGACTGGCTCGCGACCAGCGTCTATGTAGGAAAGGATGCCGACCGTCGGCCCGCTATCCTTTCCATCCCGTCGCGCAGCCGGTTCTCTGAAGACATCTGGCGCTCCCTGGACGCCGGCGAACCGCTGCCCGAGGAAGAATACGAACCGCCGTTCTTCTAGAGCCCCGACTCCGACAGCCGCAACAAGCGGATTGTCCGGACAATCGAATACGCATATACTTTTGCCCTGCCGAAGGAGCCTCTCCGCATGGCCAGAGCCTCGACGATAGCCGCCGCCTCGACCGCCGCCGATCCTACGGAACGCCTGAAAGAGTGCCTGCACGGCACGATCGGGCGCTCGCAGCAGACAGGCCTCGAGGACGTCCGGGCGCTGAACAGGGTCATGGACGACTATGTCGACCGGACCGGCGACCAGAACATCCGGCTTCTCGACGCCGCCGGCGATCTCGAGGGCGCCGAGGCGGGCCTGGACCCGGGAAGCCGGGACCTCGACTGGCACGGCCCGGTCGGCGATATCCTGTGGCGGTCCCGCGAGGCCGTGAGGGGCCTGCGTTCCTGGCTCGACGAAACCATGCCGCTGGTCGGCTGTTTGAACGAACCCGGGCACGGTCCTTCCGTGCCGCTGTTCGGGGACGGCGGCATCCCGGCATTCACGGCCGTCTGTGCCCTGTCCGGCGTGAACCGCGGCAATATCGACGGGTTCGAGCCCGTCGATGCGCCCGGCGAATACTGTATCCTGCTCCCGCCGACCGAACGTCCCCGGGTCGGGGTCGGCGATATCTGGCACGAGGTCTTCGTGTGGGACGGCGTTCCCTACGGGGGCGCGCCCCGGGAAGTTTGGGAAAAGCTGGAACCGGTGCGCGAGGTCATCCGGGAGCGCGCACCGCTCTCGCTGCTCGACCTGGCCATCCGGGTCGGCGAGCCAGAGGCGCAACAGGCGGCCCTCGACGCCATGGACTTCATGTCCCGGACCTACGGGGAAGACCGGATGCTTCAATGGCGCGACGGCTTTCTGCGCGCCCGGATCCGCGACGAATTCCGGGCCGCGCTTCCGGCGCTTTCGCCCGGTCTCGAGGACAGACTCCACGCCATCCGCTTGGAGGACGGATCCGACGGACAGACCGTCGTCGCCGTTCCGGAGGAGATACTCGGCCAGATCGGTCCGGAAGGCCCGGGTCCGGACCTTTCCCGGACCCTGGCCCCTCTGGCGGAGGTGCTGGGCGTCAAACTGGCCTTCCCTTCCGGAGCCCGCGAACCGGCCGGGCCGGACGGCCCATGAGGTTTCGGCATTTCACGGCTTCGCCGCATCATGACGCGCCGACGCCCTGACCGAGGACCGCTGACATGCCCAGCGAACGCAGCATCTCCGAAGCCCACTATTTCAGGACTCCACCGGGCCCCGCGACCGACGACGATCTCCCCGCCGTCATCGCCCGCCATAATCTCGCGGTGCTGACGAGCTTCATGCAGATTGCGGGCATAGCCGAGATCGAGGCCTGCATTTCCGGCCACGAAGGCAACGTGACCGTCGGCCCGGTCCGTTATGTTCCGGCCTCGGGCCAGCCTTTGACGGACCGGCCGCCACAGATCACCGTGTCGGGCCTCCAGCAACTGGTTCACGGGCAGTCGGGCCGGTGGGCCCGGCTACCCATGTCCTCGCTCAGCTTCGTGGAGGCGCTGCAACACACTCTGGACGAGGTGCTCGACGCATCGTATTCCGGCTGGTCCGAGGACTTCGGCGGCGAGGCCGAAATCACCGTCCGCACGAACGAAGCGGACATCCGGCTCCAACGGGCCGACCTCCAGTGGACGTCCGAGGCCTGGAAACAGACCCCGCTGCTTGCCCCGCTTTCGGACGAGGAAATTCGCAACGAACCCCGCGAGGCCGCTCACCGGCGTCTGGCGCAGGAGGGCCATCGTCACAATCTCGCCTGCCTTACCGAGGCGATGCAGGACGCCGGCATCCATACCATCTCCGTTTTCCTGGAAAGCCGCGACCCGGGTGAGAGGGTCCACCTCGGGAATATGGCAATGGTTGCGGCCGCCGATGGCCCCGACCCGGAGGTCAACCTTGACGCCATAACCGTCCGGGGCATGTTCGACGTGGTTCTCGGGGAACGGCGCGATCTGGATGACATGACATTCAGGCGCGCTCTCCAGCAAATCGCGCGGCGCGTTGTCGATTGTCATTTCCCCCGCTGGAGCCAGGACATCGACGCCGAAGCCCGCATTGTCTTTTCGGCAGGCGAAGGGGCCTTGCTCGAAGTCAACGAAGACGTCCGGCAGACGGTGCAATTCCGGGCGGCCGACCGTCCGGTCCGCCTTCCGGACAATGGCTCCGGGCCCGCCCTCGACGATGCGCCCGGGCCCGGATAGCCACCGGCACCGCGGAGAGACGGTTTCCCCGAAGATGTATGACGGCCATCTCCTTACCGCGCCGCCTCCCTGTCCTCCCAAGCGACCGGTCTTGCGCTGGCATGGCGGCAAGTGGCTGTTGGCGCCGTGGATCGTGTCCCATTTCCCGGAGCACAAGCGCTATGTCGAGAGCTTCGGCGGCGCTGCATCCGTCCTCCTCAGGAAGGCGCGCGCGCCCGTGGAGATATACAACGATCTCGACGACGAGGCGGTCGCGCTTTTCAGGATATTGCGGGACCCTGTTCAGGCCGCCCGGTTTCGGAATCTTCTTGAGCTTACGCCTTTCTCGCGCACCGAGTTCGAGGAGGCCTACGAGCCGACGGACGAGCCCTACGAGACCGCCCGCCGCCTTGTCGTGCGCTCACTCATGGGATTCGGGTCCGACGGGCACAACCGGGCCGTCAGGACGGGTTTCCGCGCCCGCGTGAACCAGTCCGGCACGACCGCCTCGCGCGACTGGATGAATTATCCCGATGCCCTTCCCGCTTTCACCGAACGGCTTCGCGGGGTCGTGATCGAGAAACGGGACGCGATCAGGGTCATGACCATGCACGACGGGGAGGAAACCCTTTTCTACTGCGATCCGCCCTACCTTCCCGGAACCCGGTCAACGAAGAAAAAGAAGGGCGAACGCTACCATTCCTACCCGCACGAGATGAGTACCGACGACCATCGCGCGCTCCTGAACGCATTGAAGCGCCTGCACGGCATGGTCATTCTCTCGGCCTACCCGTCCCGGCTCTACGACCGGCAGCTGCGTGGCTGGACGAAAGTCGAGCGCGCCAGCCTCGCCGACGGCGCCCTGGAACGCACCGAGGTGCTGTGGCTCAATCCGCTTGCCGCCGAACGCCAACCCCAGCCGAGCTTCCTCTAGACTGCCGCACTTCCTCCCGGGGGAGGGCGAGGCACCATGCCGGCGCTGGTCGAATATCTGCGCCCTCTGGGCGGCCCGCCATGCCCCTGCAGGGAAGGATGCACCTCCAGGGGCGGCTCCCCCGGCGCCACAGGGAAGCGGCGGACGGGAAGCGGGGGCACGGGCAGCATGTCGAGCACCGTGTGCCAGTAGAACCAGGAGCGCGGGTCGAAAATGCCGGGCCAGGCGTTGCGCAAGGTGTTGCGGAATGCCTCGTCGCCATAGGCATCGCGGACCGCGACCACATCCTCCGGCAGGCCGTAGATCATGACATGGCTCAGGAATTGGACTTCGTCCTGCAGCGTCTCCTGCGGCGGCTGGAACCAGACCACCCGCCGCGCCACCCCAAGCAGGATCTCGTCCGGAATCTCACCTGCCCCCTCAATCATCGTCGAACGGCGACGGCGACGGCGGTTCCCAGTCACTGCCCAGGGCCTCAAGTGAACGGTAAGTGCCCTTCGAGGTGATGCCGCCATTGCCGTGACGGTACTGCGTACGCCCGGCCACGATGCCTTCTGCCCGAAGCGCCGCCGCCCTTGAGCGGCCTGCCGCCAGATCGCCCAGATACTCGACCAGCGCCGGGAAGTTTCCTTCATCCGCGGCATCGAGGGCATCGATATAGTCATCCTTCCTTTCCGCCGGAATGACGGGCGGGAACTCACCTGCCCTGGCATAGGCGTAAGCCATCAGCAGCCGCGATATACGGCCATTGCCGTCCTGAAACGGGTGGATGCGCACGAATTCGTGGTGTAGCCAGGCAGCTTCCGTCTCCGGCGCAAGGTTCAGGCCAGCGTGTTCCTCGTGGAATTTCAGGAAACGCTCCATCTCCGTTTCCACCTGCTCCGGCGGACAGTATTCGTGGATGATCCCGTCATGCCGGCGGGGATTGTTCGACCGTATTTTCCACTGGCCCCGGCGCAGCGGTATCTCGATTTTCTTCCCGAACGGGTCGATGCCCGTTGCCGTGTCCTGGTGCCGCGTCAGGAGCGCGTGCCACTCCTTGATCGCCGACGTCGTCAGCGGGCGCTCTTCCCTGACATGCGCGAACATCATCTCAAGGGCTGTCTCCTGATCCTGTAGCAGCCCCTTGATGGTGTCATCGTCAATGTCGCCTGCCGAATGGGCCCCCCGGACGTTGTCGAAGCCTTCGGCTATCAGGGTCTCGGTCACGCCCCGGCGCAACAGATAAAGGCCCTCGATCTGGCCGGTCTCGATGGCAAAGGCCCGTCTCTGCGACCGGAGCCACACATCCATGGAGGACCGGTCGATCTCCGGGTCCTCGAGCTTCTTCCTGCTCTCCTGCCAGCGGCGAGCCGCCTGCCGGGCGGGCTCATGCGAAAAGCCGCGATGCTCAGGAGCCAGATCCCGCACCGGCCGCCAGATCGCGCCAATCGGTTTGTCGCGCATCCTGATTACCCCAGCCGCCTCAATGCCGGGGCCGTGCCTCCGTAAAGGACGAAGCCCGGCGGCGTGCCGCCCAGCATCTCCCACAGCCGCTTCCGCGGCTCGCGGAGCACATCGGTGTGGAAGGTCACGGGCACATCTTCTCATAACACGGGACGACCCTCGTCTCCACTACCGAGCGGGAATTGGCGTCGACTCCGGCCCGGAAATCCGCCATGCGAATTCCGGTGTCAGCTGAAACACAAGGCACTGCAGTTTCTGAAACGGCTATTCCACAATATCGGGACCGGGTTCCCCACGAAATCCGGAGCGGCTATCACACAGAACAACCGCGGCCCGGGAGCCCGCATTCTCCCGGGCCGACACATCAATGAGACCGGAGCATCCGCTCCGGTTGTGAAACCATCGCCGATCAGCAGACCGGCTCATGAATCACAATGCCCTTCAATATCGCCCGGCGCCGTCATGACCTGAAGGCTTTCCAGCGCGGATGCATCCTAGCACACCATGACAAAAAACAACAAATCGCACCACACGGCCGGCGGGTTGACAGGGACGAATTATATTCGTATTATGATTTATGAGGGTGACAAGCGTTTTAGCGTCGCAAGGGACGTTCTGGTCCAACACCGAGACAGAGGACGACAGGTGCAGCAGAAAGCCGGAAATCCATCATTGAGCGCACTGTTCGAGGCTGTAACCGGGCACCCGCCCCTTCCCTGGCACGAACGTCTTCATGACGGTTTCATGGGCGGTGCCGTTCCGCCCGTCGTGGATATTCCGGCGGGAAGCGGACGCGCTTCCGTGATGGCCGTCTGGCTCGCCGCGCGAGCCGCCGGGGCTCCCGTGCCGCGCCGCCTTGCCTATGTCGTGCACAGCGCCGCGGTCATCGACCGGGCGACAGCACTTGCAGAGGCGGCCCATGCCGCCGTCCAGGGCTCGGAAGCCCTGCGGAAGGGCCTCGGTCTGGACGAGGACGGACATCTGCCCATCGCGACGCTCCGCGGCGCCTGGGTCGATTCCTCGGACTGGCTCTATCATCCCCACCTGCCGTCGGTCATAGTCGGTTCCGTCGACATGATCGGCTCGGCCCTGCTCTTCAGCGGATACGGGCTTCATCGCTCCGTGCGGTCCCTGGCCGCCGCCAATCTCGCCTGTGACTGTCTGATCGTGCTCGATGACCGCGACCTCATGCCGTCTTTCGAGAGCCTGCTGCGCCGAATCGAGCGTGGCGCCCATGAGTTCGGCGCCCCGGATTCGGCCAACAGGCATCTCCTGCCGGGGCTGCGCGTCATGGCCATGGCGAGCTCGGGCCAGGTGAACCGCGCCACTACCGGCCTCTTCACCCTGGAAGCCGAGGACCTGTCCCATCCGGTTATCGCCAAGCGCCTGGCAGCCGACAAGGAGTTGTCGGTCCATGGCTGTCCGGCGCGGGGCGCCGCCTTCGCTTCCGAAGTCGTGGACCGGGCGCGGGCGTATGCGGAGGACGGGGAACGGCGCATCCTGATCTTCGTCGATGCGCGTGAGGATGCCCTGCGCATCCTGGCCGGCATCAACCGGTATCTCGGGAAAAAGCCGGCGGGCCGACATTCCGCCCTCCTGCTCGAGGGCCAGCGCACCCGCGAGCGCCGCGAACTTTCGGAGTGGCTTGCAGAGAGCGGCTTTACAGGCGATGGCCGCCCCCGCGACATGGACGCTCCGCGCTTCCTGATTTCCACCCTGGCCGGGGAAATCGCCAGCGATCTCGACGCCGACGCCATGGTCTGCGACCTTGTGGGCGACTGGCCGCGCATGGTGCGCCGGTTCGGCCGGGTCGGGCGCAGCGGCGACCGCACGGCGCGCATTGCCGTCATCGACAGGACCGCGGACGAAAAACGGGTGGACCCCGCGATCACCGCCGTGCGCTCCCTGCTCTCCGGCCTCCCGCCGGCCGGAGCGGATATGGTGAAGGCCGGACCCGAAGCCCTGTCGGCCATCTACCGGTGTCAGGACCTTCGCCGGTCCGTCCGGGCCGCCGCCCCGTCCGTGCCGCTCTACCCGGACCTGGAACGGGCGACAGTCGATTCCTGGTCCATGACATCCCTTTTCTCCCATACCGGCCGGCCTCGCATAGGGCCCTGGCTGCATGGCTGGCAGGAACGCGCGCCGCGCACATCCGTGCTCTGGCGCCACTATCTGCCGGTCATCATGCAGGACACGGACCGCGGACGGCGTTTTTCCCCACCCTACGGCTACCATGTCGAGACCTTTTTCGAGGCCGCCCGATCACTGCAGGCCGAAACCCTTTGGGCCGACAGCGCCGACGTGCTGGCCTGGCTGCTGTCCAGGGTGGCGGCAGTCGCGGGCGCAACCGCCGAACCCGAACCGGTCCATGACGACCTTTATCCGCTCAAGCGCCCCGACGCACCGGTCGCCGTGGTGCTCAGCCAGAGCGGCAGCTTTCGGGAAATGCTCGTCCACCGGGACCTGATTAACCTGTCGCGGGCCTCACGGGCCGCGCAGGACAATTTCAGCCGGCGGCTATGGGGACGGCGTCTCGTCGTCGATGCCCGTCTTGGCGGGCTCGCCGCCGGCCACCTGGATATCAAGGCGGACACCGCCGTTTCGACCCCCGAAGACAATTGGGGCCTAGGGAACGAGGCCTCCGGAGACCTTCCGGCCTCGCCCTACCGGATCCGCGTCTCCACAGGAGCCGACCGCGGCGCCATCGTCGAGGACGGCGTCGTATGGCAGGAAATCGATGCGTTCGTGTGGCGTCTGGACGAAGACGAGATGCCCCTGCGCTGGTTGTCCGTGCAGGCGCGCGACGGAGCGGAGTCCGGCGAACGGCACCGGGCCACCTCGCTGAAGGCGGAAACGCTCCAGGATCATGTGCGCGAGGTATGCGGTCAAGCCGCCCATATCGCCGATGCCCTGGATTTACAGGCGGCCGACAGGGCCATGCTGGTCACCGCGGCGCGTCACCACGACGACGGCAAGGCCGTGCGGCGGTGGCAGCGCGCCTATGGCGTGCCTTCGGACTGGGCGGCAAACCCCTACGCCAAGTCCGCCAAACGCCTGAAACGAAGCATGCTGTCGCGCTACCGCCACGAGTTCGTCTCGACAGTTCTGGCGGCGAGGAACGGCCTCGATCTTGCCCGGGACGACCCGCGCTTCGAGCTGGCGCTGCACCTGATCGCGTCGCATCACGGCCAGGCCCGTCCGGTCATAGGCATCAAGGGCGCCGATGACCTCCCGCCCCGGCACGCCGCCACCGAAGGCCTGGCGATCGCACAGCGTTATGCGCGGCAACAACGCATCTGGGGACCATGGGGACTGGCGTGGTGGGAATCCCTGTTGCGCTCGGCGAACTACCGCGCCTCGCGCGCGCAGTTCCAGGCGGCCATCGAGGAGGCCTACCGATGAGACAGTCGATTCCGGTCGACCTGCTGAATCCCGGCCAGGTCTTTGCCTGCCTGGGATTTCTCGAGGCCGCCAACAGTCTTGCGGGCGAAGCCATGGGCGGCTTCTCCTGGTGCGAAGCCGAAGGCCGGTTCGAAATCGAGACGCCCGGAGAGGTGGACCCGGTCCGCAGGGTGCTGGAGTTTCTCGACAACGCAAGGGTCTCGATGCTCCTGCCGCCCGGCTCTCCCTGCGTGCTGGGCAGCTGGGCGGAGAAGGTCGAGACCTCGGTTACGCCGGGCATTGCCTTCCCGATGCCCCATCTCGATACGCCGGCAAAGCTGCCTGCGCTGCTCGACGACGGCGCCCAGCGGATCGTCATCGACCATTGGGGCGACGAGGCCCGACGCGAGACAGCGAAGTTCTGGACGGGGATGGGCGGGGCGCCCGGCGCCCTCATCGTCCAGCACTGTCTCGAGGCGGCCCGGGACGAGGGCATTCTCGACCATGCGGAAGACCCTTTCTCGATGTCGTCCATTCGGGTGGGCGGCCGCCGGATGCGTTTCGACTGGCGGTCGGACTATATCCCGGTCGAGATCGGTTTCTCGTTGAATGCCCATGGCAAGGCCATGACCACGCGAGGCTACCCCCTCGTGGAGGTGCTGGCAGCCATCGGCCTGACGCATGCCCGGCCCGCCCATATCACGCGGCTGCTGTTCAGTTACGGCGTCGCTGGAATCGAGAACGGGCAGCTGCACGACCCGATATTCCTGCGCGCCGCCCTGGGCATGCGCAAACCGGTCGTCCCGGGACAGGCATTCCGCCTGTTCCGCGTCGTATGCGGCGAACCTCAGGGCCCGAACCGGGCGAGGTCCATCAACCAGGTAACCGAAGAGAGGACTCAATGACAACGGAATTCGATACCGCGTTCGCGACGCTCTGCGCGAACGACCGCGACGGCCCGGTTGCGCTGACGCTGCAGCAGGCGCTGATGCCGGTCGAAGGCCACCACTCCGTGATTTTCCCCCCGTCCTATCCACGGTCCGAAAAGGACCCGACGGGGAAAAGGTCGAGGTACAACATCGACACGCTCGGCGACGGCAGCACGATCGTGACGATCGACAGCGTGGCGAGCCAGGCCAACCAGATGGAACCCGTCTTCATGCGCCGGCACGGCGAGGAGAACCCTCTGGCGGATCTCGTGCCGCAGATCGATGTCACGCATGGCAATGACCGCGTGGCCTCGATCCTGACCTTCGCGCACCGGCTCGCCGACGCCACCCTTCGCGGCACGGAACTCGACCGGGAAATCCAGACCATCTTCCTGACGATCAAGGATGCCGACGACTATACGGCACTCGTCAAGATGGCCCCGACATCGGCCCTGTTCGGTTGCTGGGATTCCCGCGCGAGCGGCGTCAAGATTCCGCGGATCATCCAGTCGGTGATCCGGGCAACCGATGCCCACGAAATCGAGCGCAGCTCCGTGTACAATCCGACCATCTCCGCTCGCGAGGAAGGCATCGTGACGGACGAGGAGGCCGTCAGGCACAAGAACGACCTCTCCGGGCGCGGCTATTCCACGGTGCCGAGCGTCGGCGAGGAGCTTGGCGGCGTCATCGTGCATGGCGAGATCATCCGCTCCACCACGATCAACCTGGTGGCCCTTCGCCGCCTGCGCGGCGAGAAGGGCGAAGCCATGCGCCGCTACCTGCTCGGCCTCGCTGTTGTCGCGGCCACCACGCCATCGAACCTGTTCCTCCGGCAGGGCTGCCTGCTGACGCTGGATCCGGACAGGACGGCGTCATGGGAAGTCGTGATGCATAACGGCCAGCGCGAGGCGCTCGACCTCAATGCCGGGAATGCGGTCGAAGTCGCCCGCGCCGCGGCGGCCGAATGGGGCGTCGGGCCGAGCCGGTCGGTTGCCTACGAGCGCGCGAGGGCCCGCCGCGATATCGGCCTCCCCGCCGACGAGGCGGCCTGACCCGATGAGCCGGTCCCTCCTCCTGAGCGTCCGGTTCGGCGAAGGACGCTACCATGGCACGGGCGACTGGCCTCCGGCGCCCGGCCGTGTGTTCCAGGCGCTGATTGCCGGGTCGGCCGAGGGCGGCACCGTCCGCCCCGGCCTGCTCGAGGCTCTCGGCTGGCTCGAGGGCCTCGCACCGCCTGTCATCGGCGCCCCGCCGGCGACCCGGCATGAAGGCGTCACGCCCTATGTCCCGAACAACGACATGGACTCCGCCATCCCGGGAGGGCCGTCGGTGGACCTCAACGAGGCGCTTGCCTCGATCAAGGTGCCGAAACCGCAGCAATACCGGATCTTCGATGAGGCCATCCCCATCCACTATTGCTGGGATATCGGGAATAACGGGGACCGGACCGGCTACGCCCGGGAGGTCTGCGACGCGGCCAGGGCGATCTACCAGCTCGGACGGGGTTTCGATCAGGCCTGGGGTTCCGGGAAGATCATTGACACCGAGGAACGCGACCTCCTGTTCCAGCAGCCCGGGATCGTCGTCTATACCCCTTCCGACCGGGGCCGCGCCGGGCCATCGCTGCTGTGCCCCAAACCCGGCTCCCTCGAAAGTCTGCGCAGGCGTCACAGGCAGAACCTGTCGCGTTTTTCGCGCGAGCGCCTGGGCCGGAACGACGTCGCTGTCTTCGAGCAGCCCGCCAAGCCCGCGCTTGCACCCGTGCGCTACAATACGCCCGACGAGCGCCTGTTGTTCGACGTCCTGGACGGCGAGGGACGCGGTTACTCGGCAACCACGCTCGACCGTGCGGTGGCATTCGTCGAGGATATCCGCGACCGGGCCGCCGGGCTGATCCGGGAGAACTCTCCCGACCTCGCCGACACGGTCGAGCGTTTCCTGATCGGCCGCGGCGTCCAGCGCGACGACGCCCTGTCCAGGGTGCGCATCGTTCCCCTCCCCTCGATAGGCCACCTGGACTCCGACATGATGATCCGGCGTGTGGCCGTCTATGTGCCGCGCTCCTGCCCGATTCCCGGCGACGAGGTCTCCTGGGCTTTCTCCCAGATTGCGTGGACCCGTGAAGACGGCTCGGTCCGGGCGGAACTCCACCCGGGCGGCAGCCGCCGCATGGTCGAGCGGTACGAGGGCAGGTCGCGCTATTGGCGCACCGTCACCCCGATCGCGGTGCCGGAGCGGCCGCGCGAGAAGCGCGGCGCCGTCTCGGGCACCGATGTGAGGCGCGGCGAACAGCATGCGGTGCAGGCCGTGCGGAAGGCGCTCCGCTATGCCGGCATCACCATCCCGGCCCTGTCCGTTGCCGTGCGGCGCACCTCCCCCGACAACGAGGGGCTTCATTCGCGCTCCTTCTCACCGGGAACCCGGTTCTCGCAGTCCCGGCTCTGGCATGCCGAAATCGAGTTCTCGAAACCCGTTTCCGGTCCCGTCCTTGTCGGCGACGGCCGGTTTCTCGGGCTGGGGCTGATGCGCCCCGAGGAGCAGACCTCCGGCATCACGGCACTGCAGATCGTTTCCGATATCGGGCGGGATGCGGACCCGATGGCCGTCACGCAGGCCGCGCGGCGGGCCATGATGGCCCGCGCGCAGGACCTGATCGGCCGCCGGCGTCGGCTTCCACCCTATGTGTCGGGTCATCCGGTCAACTCGAGCGGCCCGATCCGCTCGCGCGACGGCAGGCACCGGCATGTGTTCATCTGCACGGATCTCGCGCGCCGCCGCATCCTGTGGCTGGCGCCCGGTCACCGCAATGCCGATGGCAACTTCCCCGACGAGATCGGTGAGGGCCACAGGCTCGTGGAACAGGCCGTGTCCGGCATGAGGGAGATCGTCGCCGGCGCCGAAGGGGTCCTGGGCACCGAGCCGGTCCCCGTCCGGGCCGACAGCGACCCGCTGTTTGTCCCGAGCCGCGTATGGGAGACGATTACCCCCTATCGGGTCACCCGGTTCATCGAAAGGAACCGGCCGGTTCCGGCCCTTGTCGAGAAGGACATCAGGACCGAGATGCATCGGGCCCGGCTGCCCGCGGCCGAGAAGATCGACATTCTCGGAACCTCCATCGTCACGGGAGAGCGGGGCGGCATCGACGCGTGGGTCCGGCTCACCTTCCGGGCCGCCCAGGCCGGGCCTGTCATGCTCGGCCGCACGTCCCACCACGGAGGCGGACTCTTCGAGGCGCGGGGCAACGGCTGAACTTTCAGCCTGAGTCCGGTTCCCGGCAGCCGCCGGACGGTATCGTCCGGCGGCTGTCGTCTTTCCTCCCCCCTGGACCGCAATTTGGCGTTTTCACGCCTCCTGCCCAGACTCCTGGAATCGACAGGCGGATAACCTAGCCGGCCATCGGGGAACTATCGGCTCTGGTGGTCATCGTGTCACTGTTTGTGGGGTGGGCCTGAATGAGCGACAGTGAGCGAAAGCCGAAGCGCCTTCCGATGGAGGCCATAGAGGCCCGGCTTGAGGAGGCGCGGCGCAATCCGCCGCGCAACGCCTGGAAGGACGCCCACGGCTTCCGGCTCGTGTCGCTCGGCGCCTGGATCGAGGCCTGCGAGCGTGCCGGCATCGACCATGTTCCCGCGGAGCCTGTGGTCACGGGAGACATCGAATCCCTCCTGAACTGGGAGGAACCGGACGACGGGCAGGTCGAGGAGATCAGGCGCTTTTTCTCCGCCATCGAGAATGCCAAGCAGCCCCGAACCATGCTGCGCTGGGACATGTGCGCCCCGATGGACGTGAAGCTCCACCTTTCGCGGGGACGTCCGGAATGGTCCGAGCGCTTTCTCGACGGGTTCACGGTCGACGACCCGCGGGCCTTCGAGCTGCTGTTCGAATATCCGGGAGAAGGCGTGACCGTCTGGCGCCGCCCCTGGGTCCAGGCCGACCTCGTCGACGGCTATCCGGTCGAGTATCGCGTCTTCATGCTCGACGGGCGGCCTCGCGGGGTCTCCAGCTACTATCCGCAGCGCGACCTGCCCGACGGGGCCCGGGTCCGCACGGACCTCACGGAGGCCGTGAACCTTTCCTGCCGGCTTTCCGAACAGTTGCCGGAAGGGGACATCGTCTATCCGCCCGGGGCGGATCGGCACTGGCCCCGCGACAGCAGGAGCTTTACGGCGGATTTCATGCGTCTGGCCGACGGACGCCTGCTCTTTCTCGAGGGCGGCCCGCCCTTCGGCGCCGGCGCCGATCCCTGCTGTTTTCCCGAAGATCCCCGGGCCTGGGAGCTGGCCGCCGAGTTCCGGATCGACACCGATGCCGGCCCGGTTCCGGTCGCGCTTGCCTCCCACAGGGACCTCACGCTCGACGACGCAGGGGACGAGCCCGGCCCCGGGGTCTGAGTCGCCCCGATGCGCATCGTGAAGGCAGGCCGGCGGGTCCCGCGGCAAACGCCGTAACCGGAAGGATGGTGGTCGCCATCCGCGCCGCCTCTATGCACGTTCGATATATATGAATGTCAAGCGTAATACTTGTCGTTATGGCCGCAGCACGGCAAGGTTCATCACGAATGCCTCTTTCATGGGGCCATTTCAACCTATCCGGGACCCGAAAAATGACACCCCCTTACCAAATTCACCCCGGACAGCATCTCGCGGAAATCCTTGAGGAACTCGGTATCACGCAATACCGTCTGGCGAAGACGATGGATGTGCCTCCCGGCCGCATAAACGAGATCATACGCGGGCGGCGGGCGATATCCCCGGAGACCTCCGTTCGCCTGGGCAAGGCGCTCGGCATGTCATCCGACTACTGGGGCCGCCTGCAGCTCCAGTACGACACCTGGATGGCAAGCGAGGAAGTCGATCTCGAACGTATTGACGACCTCTCCTCCCGGGAGGAGGAACCCGACGACCCCAGTCCATCCCCCTGAAAGCCGGACGCCCGGGGAGGCTTCAGAGGCCCGGCCCGTCGGGAGACGGGGCATCGTCCTGCCGCGCCCGCTTGCCTGCTGTCTCCCTGATCGAGTTCGCCGCATCGTTCATGGTCTTGTACAGCCAGTCATGATATTCGCGGCGCTGGTCCACCGATGGCATCGCGGCAGCGTTCGCGTTGCCGATCAATGCGGCCCGCGACGTCGCGGCAACCATGTTGTGTGGGCACTCCATGTCGTCCTTCTTGGGGTCCAGTGTCCTCAGGAACCACATTGCGGCCCGCCGCGCGCTGGAGAGCGGGTCCATGGCGCTGTCCTGCTCTTTCCCGAGCCGCCGGTATGTGCGGAGCAGATCCGTCACCGCCTTCTGCGTGACCCGCTCTCCCTGTGAAGCCTTCAGGGCCAGCACCCCGGCGTCCCGGACGAAATCGTCACCCTGCCACTGCACCAGCGGGCTCGGCGAAGCCAACAGGAGCCAGGCGGCCCAGGCCGCAAACTTCTCGCGGGAGGTCCGATACAGCTCCGCGACCGTTTCCTCCGGTTTCGCCTGCGCCTGAACCGGAGCGCTTTCGGCTGCGGCCGGCCGGGGCGGGGCCGCGCCGGCCGGCGCAAGCGTCATCATCTTGATGCCGGTTTCCGAGACATGCATCTCGACCATGCCGCGGCCCGCCTTCGTCCGGGCGGCGGCCAGCGGCGCCTCGAAGGTGTCCAGATCGAAATACTCCGAGAAGTCGGCACCGCCCACCGCCGCCCGGGCGGCATCCCAGACCTGCATCCGGTCCGCCTTGGTCGGGTCGTATCCCTGGGCATAGACGACCTTCGCACATTTCGGATCGTCCGGATCAGGCATATACGGCACCCCGCTCGACACCAGGTAGATGCCTTCGTTCTTGACCAGAACCAGTGTCGTCGGCGCCCTCTCCTCCTCGTCGGGCTGGGGGTCCCAGACCCCCTTGCCATAGACGCGCTCGCGTTCGCTGAAACCCATGCTGTGGCGGTCGCACGACCGTGCATGGGCCATCAGTTCCTCGACCCCGTCGGCGTCGAAACGCAGGACCGACCACCGCTCGCCATTCTCGATGTAGCTGTCCATGACGGCACCCGCCTCCTCGCCGTTCGACTTCGGCCCACTCTACGGCGTTCCGCTGAAAAACCGAATGCTCCTGGATCGGTGCGGGCAGAGGGGGACGCTACAGCAGGATCTCCGCCAGCCGGCGAAGATCCCGGCGCATATTGTCGAAGACCGGTATATCGGTCTGCTCCGCCAGCTCCCGCACCGACAGCGGCGAGGAGGAGCAGCGGCCCGAAATCGCATCGGGCACAAGGCCGAAGCGGTCGCGCAGGACGTGTATCCCGCCGAGCGCCCCGAAAACGTCGGCGGCGGAGAACACCAGGCGGTGGATGCGCGAGCGCAGCCAGGCATTCTGCAGCAGCATCGCGGTCTCGCGCTGCAGGATGCCGTCCGACAGTTCCACCACCCAGAACTTGGCCGGATCGTTGCCGTATTTGGCATCCAGGTTCTCGAAGATGCCGAACAGTTCCTCCTCACCGAGGAGGTAGGTCGAGGGAAAACCCAGCGAAGTGAAGTCGGACACGATCTCGGCACCGGCGTCCTGCATGTGGAAGATGTCCTTCAGGCTCGCCGTCCCCGTCACCTTGCTTGCCCGCACGGCATGGCCCAGGCCGGTGAGGGCGGCGCAGCAGGTGATCGCCGAGGTCGTCTTCCCCGAGTTCATCGCGGTCCCGACATTGAGGACCATCCTGGCGCGCCGACGGACGCGCCGCAGGGGTCTTTTCGGCATGGCGACCGGATGGTCGCGCGTGTTCAGGGGAGCCCCGTTGCCGTCCACGACATGGCCGAGTATCTCGATCCTGCTCGGGTCCTTCACAAGATGGTTCTTGCTGTGCACGACCCCGATGAGGCCGGACTTCGCCAGAAGGTCCACCTCGCGGAGCCGATGCTCCGGCACGCGGCCCTCGAAGACGTCCGGCGCATAGCGCGCGCCGTACACGAAGACGGCCCGGCTGCCGGGAGCAATCATGTGAACGCGCCCGTGGCGGTTCTCGAGGCTGTCATGTTCCCCGATATGCAGGACCCGTCCATACACCACGTCGCCAACCTGCGGCGCACGGTCCAGATCGGCCCAGTGCCGCATCAGCCGGGGATTGACGGCAAGGGCCGCGCTCGGCGCGATAACGCCCTGCAGGATACGGTTCATGGCCCGCGTCTTGTCCGGTTCCGGGAAGCGGGCCCGGTCAACCGGTCTCCTCTTGCCGAGGGGCGATGCAAGGCGTCCGGATCAACTCCAGATCGATCTCCCGCAAGGCTTCCTGTACCATTCCGAACGTGATCCCCGGCTCGTTGTCGATGATATCCCAGCACTTTGCGGCGATTGCCGCGCGGCGTTCCTCTTCGCTGTGGGAATCCGACAGGGCGCCGGAATTTCCCCATGTGCCGCCGCCCCAGTCCTCGCCCGGCCTGAGCGGATGCGACACGACCCGGAAAAAGTGCCGGCGCGCGCCGAGCCTGGAATTGAATTCGAGCAGCCCATCCCAATTGAACTCCCAGTCCCGACCCATATAGCGGCACCCGAGACCCCTTCGTTCTATCGAATACCTCCCTGTCCGCAGCTTCCGGACGGCGGTTTCCAGCCAGGTCGGCTTCGGGTTGGCCGCCCTCCGGGCGGCCGCTCCGGACATCGACTCGTCGAGGCCGGCCGGCACCCTGTCCGGGTGCCAGGGCTGGAGCCAGTCGAGCGCGGCAAGCAGGTCCGTCGTGACCATTGGCAGACAGGCCCAGGTTTTCCTGCCGATATCGAATACCGAGCCCAGGGCGCCCGCCTCGGTCCGGAACCTGTCGCCTTCCAGGTCGATTTCATAGTAGTCATAGGTCAGGGTCCACAGATCCGGATCGAACCGCCAGACATTCCTCTCGGGATCGTAGGGATATGTCTCCGGCAACGGCCGAAAGTCGGCGGACCGGAGGACGATGGCGGCGTCACGGTTTGCCAGTTCGGCGCGGCGCCGTCCTATCGCTTCCGCCAGGGCGGCGCACTCCCCTGGGCTCATACGTCCAACCATCCGGTCGTGCGGGGAGTATGGCTTCTCCGTTTCACTCATGCGGCTTTTCCTTCCTCCGCCTGTTGCAATGCCGGGAAGAGGCCCGGAAACCAGGCCCGAGCCGCCGAAACCGGCAGCGCCGGATGCAGCGGCGAGCGCGGACCGTGCCTCGTTGCCAGCAGCCCGCGCGCCTGCAGCATCTTGACGATCAGACGACCGTGATGGATGCCGCGGCCCGCGATCTCCCCTACCCGGCCCCGCGTCAGGCAACCTTCATCCATCGCGGCGACCAGCACCGTTCCGCTTTCCTCGGGAAGACGCCCTGCCGCCTCTTCCTCCGCCGCCCACCGCCGGATCCGGTCCTGCAGAACCGATGGCGTGCAGCACTCGGTCATGAAGCCGATCTGGCCGATGCAGGCCGTCAGGAACCACTCCGTGAACGCCACCAGGGCTCCCCGGCTCAGAGGGCCCGGCCCGTCCCTGCTGTCGAACCGCCCGCGGTCGCAGACCTTCAGGAAGGAAAAATAGGCCGGCTTCTCCAGGGCCAATCCCCGTGCCAGCGACCAGTAGAGCGACCCCATGGCGCCGGACAGGAACTGCCGTGTCACCAGACGGGCGGCTCGCCCGTTCCCGTCCCGGAACGGATGGATCCACAGCAGGCGGTGATGCATCGCCGCCGCATTCATCATCGTATCCGACGGTGACAGGACCGTATAGGTGTCCTCGAAGCGGCGCATGCAGCGCGGCACGTCCTCCGGGCCCACGGGATCGTGCGCTCCCACGGACACAGTGTCCCTCCGGTAGCGGCCCGGGTCGAATGCAGGCCGGTTTTCCGGGAACCCTTCCTCACCGAGCAACCGGTGAAGTGTGCCGAGGACGTATTCGCCGGCGGGGTGATAGTTTGCCGTCTCCCGGTCGAGCCATTCCGCGGCCCGCACATGGGCGACCGCCTCACACTGCCGGGCCCTGTCCCGTGCGCAGTTCAGGAACCTTCCCTGGAGGCCTCCTTCGATGTCCTCCGGATGCAGGGGATGCAGCATCCCCATCGCGTCGCCGAAATGGGCATCGACAACCCGCAGCAGGGCGATCAGCGGCCGCTTCAGCGCCTCCGGAAGAAGCCGCTGCAGGTCCCCGTTCCCGCGGTCCATATCCACCACCAGGTGGACAAGCCTGTCCATCCCGTCGTCGCCCGGGGACAGGACCATCGGCTCCATCATCCTGACGGTCTCGCCATAATCGACCTGAACCGTCCGGCGGCCCATCGGCTGTCTCCCCCTCGTTCCAGGGTCGGAACGGATTGCTATGATAATCCGCTTATCGTGTCAATCCGATTGTGTGTTATTTCCGCCGCGCGGCATGCCCGGCTTCCGGTTTTCAGGCGTTTCCCCTAGCCTTGCGGAATCGATGGCCGGAGGAGCCCCCGCATGCCGACAGGCGAGCAACAAATGCGCACAGCGAGCGCCCACAACCTTTCGGTGCTCGACCAGCTGTTCGAGGAATTCGCCATCGACACGATGGAGGTCGAATTCGACGGGCGCATGGACGCGCATGTCATCGCACTCACGCATCTCGGCCACACGGCGGACGCCGGCGACCTCCAACTCGATGTCGAGGATGCCAGGGGCATTACCGTTACCGGCCTCCAGCGCGTCGTCGGATCCTATTACCAGGACGCCACCCGCGAGGCCTGTCCGCCCATGCGCCTGGACCAGGCCCTCGCCATGATGGGCGACGCCATGCTGCAGGCGGACTTCGGCGGCTGGGACGCGGAAGCCGGATCCGAGGGGCGGATCACCATCAGCCGCTCCGGACCGGGCCTCTCCGCCGACATCGATATCGGCCAACGGTCGATCCAGGCGGACAGCGCATCCTGGCAGGCAACCCCCGCTCCTGTCGGCGAGGACCTCCCGGAACCGGGACTCCAGACCTGAAGACCGCGTGAGGCGGGCGTCGTCGGACACGGAAACGGGACCGGACGGGAAAACGCACATGGGACTCCGGGAAAAGCTCACCCGGCCGCAGCTCGAGATCGAGACGATCAGCGGCTATTGCCCCGTGCAGGCCGAGGGGACCTGCTGCGGTGGACACCGCTTCTACTTCAGGGCGCGCGGCAGTGCGTGGACCGTGGAGATATCGCGCCACCGCTCCCCGACCCACCCGATCCACCTTCCCGCCGAGGAGGTCTGGATGTATGGCGAGCCCTATGGCGAGGGACCGTTCGACGCCGGATACCTGTCGGACGACGAAGCCAGGGACTTCATCGGGAAGGCCGTGCGACTGTTCGCTGCCGATCCGGCGGCGCCAGACGGGAACGCCGAGGCCGGCAAAGGCTGACCGGCGCCCGGGTTTCCACGAGGCCGCCCTGTAGTCCCTGAACCGGGAAGGCACGGGGAAGCGCCGATCCGGAAGCGTTGGCACGCGCCATCACCCGCAGCTCCTGGCAAGGTCAGCCACCCGACACGGGCTCCGGAAGTCCGGCGGCGGCTCTGCGGTCTGCCGCCGCTTTCTCCAGCAGGCCCATCACTTCCGAATTGTCGCCCACGACCGGCATCGCCCACTCCATGGGCGTCTTACCCTCGTCGTCCGTGGCATCGGGATCGGCGCCCGCGGCGAGGAGGATCCGCACGGCGTCCGCCTTGCGCGCCTGGGCGGCCTCATGCAGGGGAGTCGCCTCCCACTTGTTGCGCGCGCCGGGGTCGGCCCCGGCTTCCAGAAGCGCCGCGATCCTTCCGCCTTCCTCGAGGCCCGACGCCGCCCAGTGAAGCGGCGTCTCTTCCATCCCGTTCCGCGTATTCGGATCCGCTCCCGCCCCAAGAAGAGCGGCAACAATCTCCTCACCCCGGCCTCCCTCGACCGTCATCGCCCAGTGAAGCGCCGTTTCGCCGCCGGCCCTCGTGCGTGCGCTCGCATCGGCCCCTCCCCCGAGAAGCGCCTGCACGCTGTCGAGCCGACCGTTCAGGGCCCCCAGATGCAATGGCGTTGCGCCCAACTCGTCCCGCGCTTCCGGATCGGCGCCGGCGGCGAGCAGAAGCCCGATGTTGGCGACACTGCCTCCCTGCGCCGCCAGATGCAGCGCGGTCGTATATTCCACATCGCGCTCGTCCGGCCGGGCCCCGCCTTCCAGCAGGGCCTTCACCACGGACGCGTCCCCGATGTGGGCCGCCGCAAAGAGCGGTGTCCTCCCCTTCCCGTCTCCTTCATTGGGATCGGCCCCGGCGGCGAGCAGTTCCCTGACAAGGCCCTCATCGTCCAGCCGAACGGCGACATGCAGGAGCGTCTCGCCGAATATGTCGTCCCTGGCATCGATCCTGCCGCCATCCGCCAGGAACCGGCGTATTTCGTTCCCCCGCATATCCCGGAAATCGACCATTGCCTGTCTCCCTTTCTTCTACATGCCGGGATCCGGCGACCCGGCCCGAATTCGGGCCGCCTGTGCAAGAAGGCCGGATATCTCGTCGTGGGCCGGACCGTGCGCGGCCTCATCCGCCGGACGCCGGCCGGCATTGTCCGCCATCTCGGGATCCGCCCCGGCGGCGAGCAGGAGTTTCAAGCAGTCCACCCGGCCCTGGTGGGCAGCATGGTGCAGCGGCGTCACGCCCGCACCGTCACGCGCATTCGCATCCGCACCGGCGTCGAGAAGCACCCTCACCATCTCCGCGGCGCATTCCTCCGGCCGCATATCGACCGGGGCGCCCACGGCCTGGTGCAGTGCCGCTTCCTCGCCGAACCTCTGGTTGGGATCGGCGCCCGCTTCCAGAAGCTTCCCGACCACGTAATCCCTGTCGGCCGCTATGGCGCCGAACAGGGCGGTCCAGTCCGACTCGGACCGCGTGTTCGGGTCGGCTCCCGCATGCACCAGGAAGGAGGCTATGTCGCCATTGCCCTCTTCCACCGCGATCGCCAAGGGCGTGCGGCCTTCCCCGTCGAGGACTTCCGCGGATGCTTCCTCGCCAGGAGCGCCAGCGCCACCCTGTCCGCTCCCGTCCGCGCCGCCAGATGCAGGGCCAGATCGCCCTTGTCATCGGTCGCCGCGGGATCCGCCCCGGCGGCGAGCAGGGCATGGGCGGCCATGTCGCCGCCCCGTCCCTCCGCCAGGAAATGCAGCGGCGTGCGCGACCGGTCCGCCGGTCCGGCCCGGCGGTTCGGGTCGGCATCGAACTCCAGCAGGATCTCTACCGCCTCTCTCCAGCCTCCCAGCGCCGCATCGTGGAGGGGAGTCCGTCCGCTTTCGTCGACGGGGTCGGGAGCGGCCCCTGTATCGAGAAGCAGCCGCGCCCCGACGCCTCCGCCGCTGCAGGCCAGATGCAGCGGCGTCCTGCCCCGGTTGTCCCTCGCTTCCGGATCCGCCCCGGACGCAAGGAGCACGGCCACCACCGCTTCGCTGCCTTCGCCGCACGCATGGTGAAGGGGCGTGGCTCCCTTGCTGTCCCGGACAGCAACACCGGCGCCGGCCCTCAGCAACAGGACAGCCGCCGCAGCGGTCCCTTCCGGGTCGCGGGCAGCCATGTGCAGGGGAGCCGCCCCGTCCTGTCCCGGCTGATCGGGATCGGCGCCGGCATCGAGAAGCACACTGACCGCGGCGGGAACGCTCGCGAAGTCGACCGCCGCCGTCAGCGGCGTCCTGCTGACGCCGGATTCGAGGATATGGACGCCGTTCGGGTCCGCCCCGGCCTCGAGTGCCGCGGAGACGTTCTTGACCGCCTCGCGGTCGATGGCGGCTCCGACCGCATGCACCAGCCGTGCCGTGAGATTCCGCTCGCGCGTCACAGGTTCACTCATCTCTCACCCCATCCCGGCGGCGTCGGCCCTTGCCCGATCCGCCGCTTCTACGCTTCCGGCCCGCATCGGCCCTGCTCCCTGTCGCTTCCGAGAGCTTCCCCGAGAAGAGCGGCGGCCTCGCCATTGTCCCTGGCCCGCGCCCACTCCCCGGGCGTTCCGGCCCTGCCCGAGGCCGTGACCCCCGGGTCTGCACCGGCCTGAAGCAACATCCCCACAATGGCCGGGTTGCCGTCCCAGGCCGCAGCATGAAGCGGAGATTCAGCGCTGTCGCCCACACCGTCCGGGTCGGCCCCGGCCTCGAGCAGCATGCGGACATTGTCCTCAAGCCCGTGCCAGCAGGCCCGGACCAGCGCTGTCCGGCCCGGACCGGCCTTCGCTCCCGCATCGGCCCCGGCCGCGAGCAGCGCCCGCACGCAGCCGCTTGCGCCCATGGAGGCGCAGGCCAGCGGCGACATGCCTTCATCGTCCTCCGCATCCACCGTGGCGCCCGCCTCGACGAGTATCCGGATGCCGTCGGCATTCCCCACCCATGCGGCCGCGTGGAGCGGGGTTTCGCCCATGAGGTTCCGGGCGTTCGGATCCGCACCGGCTTCGAGAAGACGCCGCGTCAGGACGCCTTCGGCATCCTGCACGCTCCAGTGCAGCGGCGTTTCCCGGTTGCCGGCCTTCACATTCACGTCCGCCCCGGCTTCGACAAGCGCCAGCGCCATATCCGCCCGTCCCTTGAAAGCCGCTGAAACAAGCGGCGCCTCCAGCCATGATGAACACCCCTCACCGGTCCTGCCGTCCGGACTGCCTCCGGCTTCAAGAAGCACGCGCAGGCAGTCCGGACTCGAGCCCCTGGCCGCCGCATGAACGGCGGTCGCGCCCTCTTCGTTACCGGCATTCGGGTCCGCACCCGATTCCAGCAGCGTCCTCACCGCCGCAACATCGCCATCCTGCACTGCCGCTTCCAACCGGTCCTGCAGAGAGTTCCGCTCCATCATTCCGCTACGGTCCCGGTTCGGGCGCCGCGTGCCCGACCGCCTCGCGCAACATCTCCAGAATCGTCTCGCGCCGTTCCGTGTCGCCTTCGGCCGGGCGCTGCATGACCGCATCCACCGGCACGCCTGCCTTGCCCGGAATGGACGGGTCGGCGCCGACTCCCAGAAGAGCCTGCACCCATTCGACCTGTCCGCGCTCCGCCGCCAGATACAGCGGTGTCCGCCCCTTCCCGTCACGGGCATTCACATCGGCGCCGCCCGAAACCAGTATCGAGAGCCTTTCGGAGTCGAATGGAAGCGCAAGTGCCAAATGGTGCAGGACAGTGAAACCATCCTCATCGGTCCCATCCGGATCGCTGCCCGCGGCCAGAAGACACCGCAGGACCTCTCCGTGACCGGGGTTTGCGCACAACCTCTGCATCGGCGTCCAACCCAGCCCGTTCCGCGCATTCGGGTCCGCACCGGCGCCGACCAGAGTGCATATGCCGCGAACCGCCTCCATTTCGTTGACGCCGGCAACCGCCCAGCAAAGCGGTGTCTCGCCGCGCTCTTCATCCCGCATTTCCGGATCGGCCCCGGCCTTCACCAGAAGGGTGATCGCTCCGACATGTCCGGTGAGCGAGGCCACATGCAGCGGGGCAAGACCCGAATCATCCTGGACATTCGGGTCGGCTCCGGCCTCGAGCAGAACCCGCATGCATTCAGGACGGCCTGCCTCCGCCGCCAGATGCAGGGCCGCACATCCGTCATCCGCGACGGCGTCCGGGTCCGCACCGTCGGCGAGCAATTGCTTCAGGCCGGGGATATCGCCTTTCCAGGCGGCGGTCCGCAGCACCGCTCCCGCATCGTTGTTGCCTGTCACTGCCCCGCGTTCTCCACCGCCGGATGCCCGATCCCGGTTCCATCATGCGCTGAGGGCGTGAAAACCGAAAACGCCTGCGGCACCTCAACGGCCCGGCCGGTCGAACCCGGACGCAGTCCCGCAGGAACAAGTTCTCGGTCAGCTATTGGGGAGGGATACCCTGCCCATGGGCGTCAAGCATGACTCGCGGCGCATCCGGATCCAGCCCAACCAGAAATGATGGCGCTGCGCGCCGGGATCCCCGACAATGCATGTTGCAGACCCGCTCCACGACGTCCAGCAGGGCGGCATCCTCGGTGCACCACCGGCGAAGCCTCAGCCAGTCTTCCATCAGGCCGCGCTCGATGATGTCATCGACCGCAGTCGGCGAGCGGGCGGCGCTCTCCGTATCGACCAGGTGACGATGGCGCATGGCCCCGGTCCGTATCCCTGCGAAAGGACGTCGACTCCTGATTACAGAGAGCCGCTCGGAATTTTGTGGCACATCCGGCATCGGCGTTGAGACCGCTCTGACCCGATTGCGTTGAACCGGCCGGATTAAGGCGACCTGAACGGCAGGCTGCGGCGCATCCTTTCTCGCGCCCCGTTACCTCTCGCGCGACAGGGACGGCAGCATTAATCCGTCCCGAACGGGTCATCCGTGTTGCCGGGCGGTTTGAGTGTCGGCGGCGTCCAAGCGCTGGCGTCCGATCCCTCCCGCCTCCTCGCTGGCTGCCGGCCGGACAGGCCCGCCGGCCCCGAAGCCGGGTCGCGAAACCCGTCGAAGAGCATGGCGCCGATGGAGCGGCACCGGTCGCTCACCGCACTCCACTCCTGCAGGTCTTCCGCCAGGCCGCTGAAGATCGCAGTTCCTTCCTTTCCCAGGTCCCCGGGAAGGGGATTGGACAGCTGCGCCAGCAACTGCTGAGTTGCAGACTGGCCGTTGTCCTGCGGGTACAACTCGTCGAAGGAGGACATCGCCCTCGCAATGCCGTCATGTCCAAGGCTTGCCCCGATCGCCGCAAAGTCGAGATAGTCGCGCAAGGCGTTCCGCTTCAGGATCAGGACGGCCTTGATGCGCAGCGTTTCCTCTATGGTGGGAACCACGACTTTTTCGCCGTGGCAGACCATCTCGACCGTCTCCAGGGGGTCGGTGCGTATCAGCTGCCTGATCCCGGTCTCGATCCCATCCAGAGACCCCAGGATCAATACAGGGGGCCTGATACGTGCGGTTTTCCAGCCCGCCACGGATTCCAGACTGGCGAGAACTTCGTCGAACCGTTCCCGAAGATCGACAACCACATGGTCGGCATCCTGGGAAAAACGATGCCCCGAATGAATGCTGGCCGCGGTTCCGCCAACCAGAACCGCTTCGGGGAAATGCCGCTGCAGACGCGCAGCGGCGGAAATCACCCGCTCCCAGTCAGGCTGCCGCATCGCGGCGCATCCGGGCCCAGAACAGCCAGAAATGGTGGCGCTGCGCGCCCGGATCGGCGACATGCATGTTGCAGACCTGCTCCACGACGTCCAGCAGCCCCGGATCCTCGGTACACCACCGGCGAAGCCTCAGCCAGTCATCCATCAGGCCGCGCTCGATGATGTCATCGACCGCCGTAGGCGACCGGGCGGCAACTTCCGTATCGACCAGGTGGCGATGGCGCATGGTCTTGATCCGATCCTTCCGAAAGCATGTAGCCCGGAGAGCCTCAAAGTAGCCGAAACACGCCGGAAAATCAAGGGAAGGCCATCGCAGTTCGTGTGCGCGGGCGGCGCTCCGGGAGCGTGCCCACACGCCAACCGCGCAGTCTGCGGCGCGGTCGATTTCGGATAAATTGTTGGAATTCGGGAATTCCCGGAATTATCGGCCACCACTCCGAAAGGCGAATTGTGCCACAAAATTCCGAGCGCTTCTTGATTACAGGATAATTTCGGCATACCGCAAACCCCACTCCCCGCTTCGACAGCCCGGTTGTGCTACGCTTGCGGACGCCACCCTGGGTGGGATGGAAGGGATGAGCGGCGAACGGCGAAGCGGAGACGACGGCCCGAATACGGGCGTCCTCGTCAGGACCAGGCCGGAGACGAAGAAGCCGTCGCTGTACAAGGTCATCATGCTCAATGACGACTACACGCCGATGGAGTTCGTCGTCCACGTCCTGCAGGCCTTCTTCAACAAGAGCCCGCAGGAGGCAACGAATATCATGCTGACGGTTCACCAGCGGGGCATCGGTCTCTGCGGCGTCTATACCTACGAGGTAGCCGAGACCAAGGTGACGCAGGTTGTGGACCTGGCCCGTCGGCACGAACATCCCCTGCAGCTGACGCTCGAGAAGGAGTAGCCGACAGGCGGGAATCCCCGCGTCCGCCCGGCAGGCGGCTTCCATTCGCGCGAAGCACCTCCGCAATACCCGCAAGCAGCCAAGGCGCCAGCGCGGCTATGCCCTTTCAGACCTCCGGCGCATAATGCGCGCACTGGCCGGAAACCCGGAGGGAACGGTGCCCCGCATGACCGACGAAGACCTGCTCGCCCGTTACGCCGCGGGCGAGCGCGATTTCCGGAAGACCGTCCTGACTTCGACGGTTGGGCTGACTTCTGACCGATCTCGCGTCTGGAGTTTTCAGTAAAGCCAATGAGTTGGCAGTTGCGGTGCGGTCAAGCTGCGTTGTAGTGCCTAGTAAATCTTTGAGACTGTCAATGCCTCCGCCACGCGCTACACTCCCCCCATGTTCGTGCGCATCAAGACCTCCCCCAACAGCCCGCGACGCTCGGTCCAGATCGTCGAGGCCGTGCGCGACGGCGGCAAGGTCCGACAGCGCATCGTCCGCCATGTCGGCGTGGCCATGGACGAGGACGAGCTCGAGCGCCTGAGGCAGCTCGGCGAGTACGTCAAGGCGAAGCTGGAGGACGAGCGTCAGCCGGCATTGTTTGCGCCCGAGAAGATCGCTGAGCAGGCGATCCGTGTCGGCCGCCGGGGGGACGGCAAGGAGGAACTCCCGGTCGACCTCAAGCAGCTTGAAGAGGAGCAGCGCCTGATCACAGGCATCCACGAGGTCTATGGCGAGATCTACCGGCTGCTGGGCCTCGACGCGCTGCTGCCGCGCTCGCGCTACCGGGCCTCCCATGACGCGCTGTTCCATGTGGTGATGGCGCGGGTAGCCAACCCCGACAGCAAGCGGGGCAGCGTGCGCCGGCTCGAGGAGGACTTCGGCGTGAGTCTTCCGCTCGAGAAGGTCTACCGGATGATGGATCAGCTCGACGCGACGGTGATCGAGCGACTGCGCACGCGCGTCGGCGAGGCGAGCCGGTCGCTGCTGCCGGAGCCGGTCGCGATCCTCTTCTTCGATTGCACCACGCTCTACTTCGAGACGGCCGCCGAGGACGAGCTTCGCCAGCACGGCTTCAGCAAGGACGGCAAACACAAGGACTCGCAGGTTCTGCTGGCGCTGATGGTGACGCGCGAAGGGCTGCCGATCAGCTACGAGGTCTTCCCCGGCGCCACCTACGAGGGACACAGCATGGTCCCGGTCCTGCAGGACATGCAGCGCCGCCACCAGGTGGAGCGCACGGTATGCGTGGCCGACCGGGGCATGCTGAGCGCCGACAACCTCGACGCCATGGACGCCATCGGCGGCGAGTATGTCGTCGGCGCGCGGCTGCGCAAGCTGCCGCTCGCGCTGCTGGGGCAGGTTCTCGACCCCGGGACCTATGCCCCGCTGGAGGGCTCACAGGACCGCCGGGTCGGCGAGTGGGAGTACAAGGGCCGTCGCCTGATCGTCGTCTTCTGCCCCCAGCGCGCACGCAAGGACGCGCACGAGCGCCGCCATCAGGTGGAACGCCTGCTCGACAGGCTGGCCCGCAGCGACAATCCCAGGGAACTGCTCTCCAATCACGGGGCGAAGCGCTTCATCGCCGTCGAGGGCGACGCACGGCTCACGGTGAACCCGGAGAAGATCGCCGAGGCCGCACGATGGGACGGGCTCACCGGCGTCATCACCAATCTGCGCGACGCGCGCGTCACCGAAGTGATGGCTCACTACCAGGGGCTCTGGCAGGTCGAGGAGATGCGGCGCGACAATCAGCTTGAGACGCTGGCGACAATCAGGATGAGACGGGGGAAGGCGGCGGCCCGGAACGGAGGGAGGGCGTAGCCCGACCGGAGTTCCGGGCCGCCGCCTCAAAAAATTTTTCCTGGACCTTCTGGCGGGGTCGGTCGGCTGGGCGAACGGTGACGTTTTTCCGAGTAGAGGAGCGCGTCATTGCCCGGGCGTTACGTAACCGATCGCCAGAAGAGGCTGTTCATGACCCACAAGAAGACCGACACCATCGAGGTGGCGGCCGCCAAGGCGGGGTTCGGCCGTGCCACCGGCTACCGTCTTGCCGCCGATCCGGAGCCATTCCGGGAGAAGAAGCCGCGGGGTCGGCGCCGCCCGGACCCGCTGGCCGATATCTTCGAGAAGGACGTCGTGCCGATCCTTGAGACCAGCCCGGCCATCCGTCCGGTTGGCGTGTTCGAGGAGTTGATGCGCCGTCATCCCGAACTGGACCCGGGGGTGCGGCGTACGCTGGAGCGGCGGATCCGCACCTGGCGCGCCCAGTATGGCGCGGAGAAGGACGTGATCTTCCGCCAGAAGCACGAGCCGGGCCGGCAGGGCCTGTCCGACTTCACTCGCATGGGCTCGCTCGGCGTGACCGTGGCGGGGCAGCCGCTGGATCACATGCTCTACCACTTCCGCCTCGCCTGGTCGGGCTTCACCCATGCCCATGTGGTGCTCGGCGGGGAGAGCTTCACGGCGCTGGCCGAAGGGCTGCAGGACGCGCTGTGGCACCTCGGGGGCGCGCCTCTCGATCACCGCACCGACAGCCTGTCGGCGGCGTTCCGCAACCTGAGCAAGGACGCCGTCGAGGACATCACCGGGCGCTACCGGGGGCTGTGCGAGCACTACGGCATGGAGGCCACCCGCAACAACCGCGGCGTGGCCCACGAGAATGGCTCGATCGAGGGGCCGCACGGCCACCTCAAGCGCCGGATCGCGGATGCGCTGGCCTTGCGCGGCTCGTCCGACTTCGAGACCCTCGAAGCCTATCGGCTCTTCGTCGCCGACGTGGTCGGCCGGGCCAATGCGCATCGCTCCAAGGCGATCGAGGCCGAGCGCGCGGTGCTGCGGGACCTGCCGGTCGAGCGGACCGTCGATTACGAGCAGATCAGCGTCAACATCGGCCAGTCCTCGGGCTTCGTTCTCCGCCGCGTGTTCTATACCGTGCCCTCGCGCCTGATCGGACACAGGCTCGGCGCGCGCGTCTGGGATGACCGGATCGACCTCTTCCTCTCGGGCGCTCACCTCCTCACCCTGCCGCGCGCGCGCGTCGGCGCGAGCGGTCCGGGCGCCCATGTCGTCAACTACCGGCACGTCATCCACTCCTTGAAGAAGAAGCCGATGGCGCTCCTGAACCTGGTCTACCGCGACGAGTTGTTCCCTCGCGAGCCCTACCGGCGCTGCTTCGAGAAGGCCCTGGAGCGGCTCGGCGAGCGCGAGGCCTGCCGCCTCGCCGTCGGCCTGCTGACGCTTGCACATGAGGACACCTGCGAGGCCGAACTGGCCGCGGAGATCGATCGTGCCCTCAAGACCGGCCGTCTTCCCGACCCCGACAAGCTCAAAGCCCGCTTCGCGCCGCAGCGCGGCAGCATGCCCGCCATCAAGGTCGCCAGGGCGCCACTCCTCGGCTACGGCGCGTTGCTGCAAGGAGACGCGGCATGACTGACAACCGGGACAGACCCGCCGCCGACCCCAACAAGGTCGACGCCATCAGGCTCTCCCTGATGCTCACCGAACTCCGCCTGCCGACCATCAACCGGCTCTGGCAGGGCTTCGCCAAGAGGGCCGACGCCGAGGGATGGACCGCAGCACGCTTCCTCGCAACCCTCGTCGAGCACGAACTCGCCGAGCGCGACCGCAGGCGCATCGAACGCCATCTCAGGGAGGCGAAGCTGCTCCCCGGCAAGAGCCTCGACAGCTTCGACTTCAACGCCGTGCCGATGATCTCGAAGGCCCAGGTCAACGCGCTGGCCGCCGGCGATGCCTGGCTGACCCAGGGCGCCAATTGCCTCATCTTCGGACCGCCAGGCGCCGGCAAGAGCCATCTCGCCTCCGCCATCGGCCTCGCCCTGGTCGAGAACGGATACCGCGTCCTCTTCACCAGGACCACCGATCTCGTCCAGCGCATGCAGGTCGCCCGCCGCGAACTCGCCCTCGAAGCCATGCTCGCAAGGCTCGACCGATACCACCTCCTCATCCTCGACGACATCGCCTATGTCCAGAAGGATCAGGCCGAGACCAGCGTCCTCTTCGAACTCATCTCCGCCCGCTACGAGCGCCGATCCCTGCTGATCACCGCCAACCAGCCCTTCGGTGAGTGGGGAAAGGTGTTCCCGGACGAAACAACCGCGGTGGCTGCCGTCGACCGGCTCGTCCACCACGCCACCATCCTCGAAATGAATGTCGAGAGCTACAGGCGCCGCGAAGCCCTCGACAGAGGCAAGCGAAAGGCTGGGCGCCCGGCAAGCTACGCCACCAAAAAAAACACCAAAAACTGAACCGCTGCCGCCAGATCGGCCCAGCGGCCACAACACTCACGGCCCGCGGGAATCGCCTCCGCGGGCCGTCTCTTCTCCGACCCGACGGCCCCCCCGCGACAATCAAAACGCTCTCCGAAAACCTTGTTTGTCGCGCCGCGACAATCAAAATCCGAAACCGCTTGCAATCCGCGCCCCGCGCGACAATCATCAACTCGCCGATGCCGCCGGGGAATCTCATCCTGATTGACGCGCGGCTCTCACCCAGATTGTCGCGCTATAAGGAGAGCTTCCGGATCACCAAACACGACCTGAAGATACGTCCCATCTGGCACTGGAACCCGGACCGGATCCGCGCTCACATCGCCATCGCCTTCCTGGCCTTCGCCTGCGTTCGACACCTTGCGTACCGCGTCGCCATCCAGAAGCGGCGGATGTCCCCGGAGGTCATCCGCTCCGCCCTCGTCCACCGCCAGTGCTCCCTGCTGCGCTGTCGGCAATCGGGCAACCGCTACGTCATCCCCTCGAAGCCGACACCGGCGGCGGAGCAGATTTACGCAACCATGGGGCTGCCCCTGACGATCACCCCGTATCAACTCGCCTGACCGTCGACGAAGCACGGCTCGAAGAAATGCCGGATGTAGTGCCTAGCCGAAATGAGAACCAGGCAATATCAACTACTTATGCGAATCAACCGTCGAAGTCAGGACCGTGTTGCTCGGCGAGCCCGACCTGGCGGGGGCCGTTCTCCACGGGGCCGACTTCTCGGAGTCAGTCCTGTGCGACGGGTCGTTCGCCGGCGCCTCGTTCCAGGGCTCGCGGTTCGATGGTGCGACGATCGCCGATGCAGACTTCCGCAATACCGACTTCTCGGGCTGCTCCCTTCGGGGCGCCATTCTTCGCGGCGAACACCTTTTCGGGCTCGGGCCCGTCTTCGACGGGGCCGACATCTCGGGAACCGATTTCTACGGCACGATGTTCCGCTGGGCCGATTTCCGGGGCGCACGCGGCACTCCGCGTGACATTCCCGAACCCTGGCCCTATCCGAAGGACGGAGACAGCAGTCCCTGGGGCGGTATCCAGCATGTCGAGGTGCTGGCGCCGGGCATCGCCATGGTCAGCACGGCCAGCCATGGCGGGATATGGCTGGCCCCCGAACGCAGAAAGGACATGCCGCGCGCCCCGAACCGGGCCTGGTATGAAGAGGATGGCGAATCCATCCGGCCACTGGCCGCCTTCAAGTCGGAGATCGAGGCCTACCTGGACCGCATGGACCGCAGGCAGTTGGACTGGGACCGGGTCCGGCGACAAGCCGAAGAACGCCACCTGACCTGGGATTTCGCCGAGAGCTGCCACAACCCGGAATTCTACCGCGAGGAGGCCGATGCCGGACCGGAGGCTCCTGCGTTCTGAGAGACGGGACAAGCCGGCGAGGGCCCCTCCCTACGCGGTTGCCGTGAGCATCCGCAACTCGACACCCGGCGCCTCGCCGGCGATCCCAGGCCCTTCCCGCGCACCAGCGCGATCGGTTCATAATCGTAGAGTGTCCCCGAGTGCCCGGAACCGCCGCAAGCCCAGTCGACATCGAAAAACGGCCTTTCCCGCGTCCCCATGCTCCCGTAGATGACATGCCAACGAACACCCACGGTGTCTTCACGCCGGTCCTCGTCCACCCACCGCGGCCGGAGCAGCGCGCGGCGCCGCAGCCAGCCGATAGGGGCTTCCCTTTCCGCAGGCGTCGGCCTGTCCAGCCGCTCCGCTGTCACTCCCGCCGCTCTCCCCGCGATGACATCGTCGGCATCGCAGATCTTCCCTTCAGCGTCCTTCACGGCCACCGTCATCCGGTCTTGCCACGGCCAGACAAGCCAACGCCCCTCGACCAGGCCTGCCGGTTGGTAGGCAAGCCAGTCCGACGTCCATCGGAATGGACGATTCACATTGACGTCGAACTGCGCCGTGCCGGGAATGCCCGGCCGCATGAAGATGACATGCCGTCTGGTCGCAATAGACGATCTGTAGTGGTCGGCGCTGCTTCTGACATGCTCCGATAGCGGGGATGCCGCCACGCCAGGTCCGTACCTCCGGGGCCACGGGAATTCCACGATTTCGCGTATCTCCACCGGGGTCTTTCCTGACCGGACTGCGCGCGCATCGAACAGCTCCCCTTCGGCCGGACACATCCAGCATCCCCGCGTCTCGTCGTACACCAGCCCTTCGGGGGCATGCGCAAGGGCGACAGGTTCGAAGTGGCACCAGTTCGCCCCGTGCATGCCGGGGGCGAAGACCACATTGTCCGGCTCCGCGACATGCTCATACAACACGATGCGGGGGCGACGCCCGGGCATGGCGCTCTGGAGATCCTGGAACTCGACCGTCTCGGGCCTCGTCTCGAGAATGCGGGTCGCCGTGTATCTGCCATCCGGCGCCGGAATGCTAAACTCACCGTTCCGGGGTGCGTAGAATCCCTCCTGGAGGCTGTCCGAACGAATCAGGGCAACGGGGTCCAGCCTGGTCCAGAGGTCCGGAAACTGTTCCGCGTCGTCCCCCCCTACCTCGAGATCGAAAACAGCCCGCCCCGGTTCGGTCGCGGAGGCATAGATCACGAGCCGACGGTCCGAAAAGCCGCGGCCCAGACGCTCAGGTGCCCATTCCCCGCCGGGCCGGCACTTCAACCTGACCTCATGCTCCCGTGCGCGGATCGATCCCCAGTCCGAACTCATTTCCAGTTGCACCATTGCCCCGAACCCCTTTCCCGTTCCGGATATATCCGTCGCACGTAACTATATTTCAGCGTCCGAGGCGCGTCCATTCCGGCGCATTCATCGGACCTCTGGACCTCTACACCTCGTTATCCCGGACCGGGCGCCGACAGACCGTCATCGACGCCTTCGAGGACTTCCCGGGCCGCCGCGGTGTCTTCCTCCAGCCCGTCACGGTCTCCCAACACGCTTATGCCGCCCACCATCTCAAGAGCGGTCACGCCTTCCAGGGTCGGTATTCCCGGGTCCGCGCCTCCCCCGAGCAGGACCCGGATCGAGTCCGCATCGGATTTCCAGGCGGCGTTGTGAAGAGGGGTCCACCCGAAATTGTCCCGGACGTCGGGATCCGCGCCACCGTCGAGAAGCGGTTGAAGCGAATCCAGGTCGCCGAAGCGGCCGGCGGCCCAGTGCAGGGGTGTCCGGCCGTCCCTGTCCGGCATGTTCGGGTCGGCGCCGGCACCGATCAGGCACCGGAGGTAGGCCTGGTAACGGTCCCGATAGGCGGGTCCCTCGACATTTGCGAATACCGCCTGGTGCAGGGGCGTAAAGCCGTCCACATCGCCTATATTCGGATCGGCCCCGCCGTCGAGCAGCACCTGCGCGGCGCCGGCCCCCGCCAGGTTTCCGAGCGGCGTCCGGCCGATCCGCGACCGGATATTCGGATCGGCTCCCGCATCGAGAAGCGCCTGTGCGGCCGCCTCTCGCGCCCGGTCGCTGAAGTTCTCCTTGAAACCCACCACTTCATGCAACGGCGTCTGGCCGTACCGCCCCCGCGCGTTCACGTCGGCCCCGGCCTGGACCAGGGCCCCGATGACCTCCACGGCCTCGCCCTGTCCCACAAGATGGAGCGGCGTGTGTCCGCCATTGTCGCCGGCACCGGCGTCGGCACCTGCCGCCAGCAGCTCCCGGACCGTTTCCGCCTCCCCGAGAAGCGCCGCCGCATGCAGCAAAGTCGCGCCGCTCCTGTCGCAAGCGGTGACGGATCCCCCGGTTTGCACGTATTTCCGTAGTCCAGCCACGCTCATTCCGGTAAAATCCTTCACATCCGATCCTCCCGAATGGTCTGCCCGCGGCCGCGGGCCTCGCAGGCCCCGCGCGACTATCCCCCGGCCAGGTGAAAACCCCAAACCACGGTTTCCCTATTTCATGGAACCGTCCCATGATGGGTGCCCGCAAGAAGGTCATTGCCGATGCCGACGACAACTCCCGAAGACGTCCGCAACCGCTACGCCGCCGGCGAGCGGGACTTCCGGGGAATCGTCGTCGATTCCTCGCTCGATGCCCTCGGTTTCCAGAACGCGGATCTGGGCGGAGCCGACTTTTCCGGGGCCGACCTCCGACGGGCCCTGTTCGTCGGGTGCCGCCTTGAGGGAGCCGTCTTCCGCGAGGCAAAACTCGAGCGTGCCGAGTTCGACCACGCCTGGCTCAAGGACGCCGACTTTCGCAATGCCGTCGCCCCCGATGCCCGGTTTTGCCGGGCGCGGGGCGATCATGCGGTCTTCTCCGACGCCAAACTCCGGAATGCCGACTTTTCCGGGGCGGAGTTCAATCTCGCCAGAATGGACTATGCGGACCTTCAGGGAGCCAGACTGAAAAGGGCGCGCCTGACGGGCTGCCGGTTCGACCACAGCAACATGGTCTTCTGCATCTTCGACCACGCGGTCCTGGACCGCGGCCGGTTCACCAAGGCGGTTCTCGAGCATGGGTCAGGTTCCCACGCATCCCTGCGCGGCGCCGACTTCTCGGAGGCGCATATGCGCCACACGCGCCTCCAGGAAACCGACCTCACGGAAGCCTGTTTCACCTCCGCAGACCTTTCGGGATCGGACTTCCAGCAGGCATGGATGACCGGCACCCGTTTTTTCGAGGCCGACATGGAGGGGGTGTTCGTCTGTGAGGCCGACGCCGCGGGCGCCACCTTCACCAGGGCCAATCTCCGCAAGGCCCGCCTCATCGACACCAGGGTCGCCGAAGCGAGACTTGTAGAGACAGACCTGTCCGGAGCCGAGATCAGGAGGCTCGATTTCTGCCTCGTGGAGGATGCAACCGGCCTGGTCCTTGACGGGGCCGATCTGCAGGGAGTCCGTTTCGCGGAAAACCTCCACAGGCCATCCGCCGAACCTGAAGCGTTTTCCTGACTTCCCGGGCTCGCCCGCCCGCGAGATCTTTCGCGTTTTCACGAAACCGGCCCATGATATGCGGCGGTCGCGAAGAGGTACGAAGCCATGCCCGCGAGGACAATGACAGCCGATGAACTCAAGGACCGCCATGCGGCCGGCGAACGCGATTTCCGGGATATCGAGGTCGCAGGCGGCGATCTGGCGCGTGCCGTTCTGGCCGGTGCGGATTTCTCCAGGGCCCGTTTCCTTCGCTGCGACCTCGCGCGGGCCGACTTCCGCGGCTCCCGGCTCGACGAGGCCGTGCTTGAAGAGGTGGACCTGCACGGAACCGATTTCCGAAACGCCTCACTGCAGGGCACGGTCCTTGAAGCCCTTCCCCATGAGATGGGCCGCGGTCCGGACCTCGACGGCGCACAGGTCGATGGCGCGGACTTTCGCGGCGACATCTTCTTCTGGGCGTCCCGGAACTGCGACGGCATGGCCGCGTGGGACACCCCGCCGGACCGGCAATGGGGAATCCCCATCCATACGCCCTGGGGCGGCGTCAACAACACCGAGACCCTTGCGCCGGGCGTCACCTTCATCAGCGCCATCCGCCACGGGGGCATATGGATCGCCGAAGCCCGGCGCAAGGAAATGCCCGCCGAAATGCAGGACAGGGGCTGGTATGAAGAGGATATCGATTACAAGAAGGCCGTCGCGGTATTTGCATCGGAGATACGCGACCGGCTTGAAAAGGACGGCCGGGAGGCGCCCTTCGACTGGAATGCCGTGCGAGGCCATGCGGAACGCAACGGCATTCCGTGGGACCATGTCGAACGGACGGCGCTGGAACGGTTTCGGGATTCCCCGGACGCGGGTCTTCCCGAGCCTTCGCCTGCCTGAACCGGCGACGGCGGAATTGGGGAACCGGGCGAAGGACTGACCATGACCACAGAGCGCGCATTCGCACAGGCGAATTCGAAAATCGAGGAAATCCGGGATCTCTTTCGCCTCGCCGCCCGGATCGAGCGGTCCGGCCAGGTCCCCGACGGAGAGGCCTATGAGACTGCCGGCCAGGTTTACGACGAGCTGCGCAGCCTCGTTTACGGCAAGGGGCGCGAGAAGGACCGCGTCGAGGCCGTGCTGATTGGCGGCGGCCCGGCACTCAAGGCTGTCGCGGACCTCGACGACGAAGGCAGTCCGCACCATGTCCGGCTCATGGCCCGAGACTGGTACGACCCATGGACCGAAGTCCCGCTGCCGGGAGGGGACAAGGCACTGCTGCGCCGGTTCCTCGACCTGCATGACTGGCCGTCCGTACCGGACAGCGCTCCGGCCGCCGCCAGCGGCATGGAACCCTGACCGGGACACCGCGCCGAAAGGAACCGACGAATGGCGATGGAACCCCGGCAGATCTACGAGGATGCCCACGGCCGCCTGTTTCTCGTCACAGGCCGCGACGCGGACCGGGCGTATGACGTGACAGCCCTTGGCCACGGCAGCGCCATGGACCTCCTGTCCGGGCCTTCAGGGGAAATGTTCGGTCTGGAGCCGGAGTTGAAGTTCCCGCGGCCGGACGGCCCGGGCGCTGACGGCATGCGGCTCATCGCTCTCGCCGGCTACGATCCGGACACTGGCGAATTCGGCGACATCGACCTCCACCCTCACGAGGCCGGCGCCGCCGGGCGCTGGCTGCTGGGAATTCCTCTCCGTCCTGCTTTCATGGAGCCCGGTGAGCAGCAGCAATACCGCGAGGCCCTGTCAGAGGTTGTCCATGGCAACATGATCCGCCTCGGAAACTTCGTCTCGGGGGTCGGGATCGACCAGTTGTGGGCCGAATTTTCGGCTCACAACGGGCGCTTCAGGACCGGCAGGACCGAGTTTGTCCAGGCTGGACGTGGCAGGATCGAGCACCTGGGCAAGGATCCCGGTCCCCTGACGCCCGTGACAGGCCTCCAGGCCATCAAGCGTCGCCTGGACGGCACATGGGAAAGCCAGGATTGCGAGCCGCAGGCCTTCGAGCAGGCCCTGCGCGCCGCGGTCCTTGACCTGGCCTGGATCCACCACGCCGATGCCTGCGAGGACGGCGCGTCTCTCACAGGCTGGCTGGAGTTCGGCGGCGAGCATCCGGCCTCTTTCGAGGCCACGATCCACCCGCCGCCGGGGAAGCCGCGGGTGGAAAGGCAGCATTTCGATCTGACGCCGCCGGAGTGGGCCATGGACATTCCGTACTGAGAGGGAGACCGGGAACAATGAACCAGTCGGCCTCTACCAGCCCCGAATGGGGAACGGACACCTTCTTCCGCGAGGCAACCTTTGAGGAGGTGAAGCGGCAGCTTGCGGCCGGGGCCGACCCGAACCGCCGGTTCGCAGACGGCAAGAGCGCCATGCACCGGGCTGCGCTGACGGCCTCCGACCCCGCGATCATCTCCGTGCTGGTCGAGGCCGGTGGGGACCTCCACGCCCGGGACAGCCATTCGCAGGACACGCCGCTCCACGATGCGGCATCGGCCAACGCCAATCCCGAGGTGATCGCGGCCATGGTGGGAGCCGGGGCCGAGATCGACGCAGGAAACGGCCTGGGCCGCTCGCCGCTGCTGGTAGCCGCGGAGAAGAGTCGGCACCCGGCGGTCGTCGAAAGCCTTCTGAATGCTGGTGCCGACCTTCACGCGCGCAGCCCCAAATCCGGTATGACCGCGCTCCATTTCGCGGCCCTGCGGAAGGAGGTGGAGTTTTCCTCCGGGCGCGAGCGGCGGCTCGCCGGGGACATGATCGCGCTCCTGCTCGCCCGCGGCGCCGACCCGAACGCGGAGGACAGGCACGGCGAAACGCCGCTCCACAAGGCCGCCCGGACCGGCGGAGAAACCGGCTATATCGTCAAGCAGCTTCTCGACGCCGGTGCGGATCCGAATCTCGTATGCAGGACCATAGACGGCAGGCCTCCCCTCCATTGGGCTGTGGAACAGTTCCACGGGCGCCCCATGGCCGTCCTCCATCTTCTCGAGGCGGGTGCAGACCCCAACGGCCTCGACACCCGCCACGGCACGTCGCCGCTGTTCTGGGCCAACACGCCCGAGTGCGTCGAGATGCTCCTCAAGGCAGGGGCAGACCCCAACCTGCTGTCCGAAGGCCGCCGGGATACGCCGCTGATCCGGGCGATCGGCATGACCCGGCATGCCGATTTCGACCTCAGGATCGCCGAGATGCTCCTTCAGGCCGGGGCAGACCCCGACACCCGGGAGGGCGGCTGGAGGAGAACAGCGCTTCATTATGCGGCGGCCGACGGCTCGTTCGCCAGCGTCCGGCTTCTCTTGGACGCCGGGGCCGACGCGACTGCGGAAGATGACCATGGCGACACGCCGCTCCGGCTTGCCGAGAAGCAATGGTCTCCGGAAGGGGCGGACAAGTGCGTGGCCATAGCCGAGGCCCTGCGCAGGACCTTCGGACAGGCGCCGCCCTCAACAGCTGAGCCATGATTGGACACGGTCCCGGCGACGGCACCCATCCCCTGGCCAGCCTCCGGCGCGCCGCGCTCCACGCGCTGTCGGGGCTTGCATGCGCCGCCAGGAACGAGCGGTCGTTTCGACAGGAGCTTGCGGCCGCTGCCCTGCTGGTCCCGGCAGCCCTGCTGCTGCCGGCGAACGGCACGCAGACAGCCATGCTCATCGCCAGCGTGCTCCTTGTTCTGATCGTGGAACTCCTGAACTCCGCGATCGAGACCGCGGTTGATCGCATTTCACTGGACGATCACGAACTCTCCGGGCGCGCCAAGGACCTTGGCAGCGCGGCGGTGTTCGTCAGCCTCTGGACCTGTGCTGCCGTATGGACAGGCGTTCTTTGCGACCTGTTCACCTGACCGCTGGACGCCGTCCCGGGTGTCGGGTCGGCCCCGGAGCTATGGGGTCCTGGAAGGGCGTGCTCACGTCTCCGGGGCGGCACAACAGCACCGGGATGCATCCGCTGACAATAGTGGACAAAACATCTATATTTATGCTTGGTATATGACTCCCGAGAGAGTAGATGAATGCGCATTGTCGCCGCCATCAGGACGCTGACGGACCGGGACCGGTGCGGGCGCGCCGTGTTCACCTTCCCGGACATGCGGATGATGTTCCCGGACGAGTCCGCGAAGACCCTCTCGGAAAGCCTGGGCCGCCTGGTGCGGGCCGGCCTGCTCGAGCGGGTCGGCAAGGGCATTTACTTCAACCCCCTGTCGCGGCGCAGCCACGGACGCCTGCTGGAGGAGATCGCCGCCGCGATGCGCGGCGGCGAATACAACTATACCAGCCTGGAATGCGCCCTTTCGGAGTGGGGCGTCATCTCCCAGCTCCCCATGCGATACCTCACCGTGATGACGACGGGGCGCAAGGGGACGTTCCGGACCCCCTACGGCACCATCGAGTTCACGCACACGAAGCGGTCCACCGCCGACATTGTCCGCAATACGATCGTCATGGACCCGCCGCGCCTCAGGCTCGCCACGGCCCCGGCCGCCTACCGCGACCTCAAGCGCGTCGGCCGCAACCTGCACCTCGTCGATATCGAGGAACTGCAGGAGCATCTGGACATGGACGATCCCGACGTCGCGCGGCGATACCGGCGCGAAGCCGCCTATCTGGAGGCATTGCAACCGTCCTGGGCATCGCCGGACATTTCGCCATGGACGACTGCTCGGGCGTGTCATGACATACCAAGTCCACGGCGGTGAAAAGCGGAAACAAGGGTGCCGGCATCGCTTGGGAATTTTCACGCGCTCCTGCGATAGTGACCCTGTCGTTGTCCCTTATGACGACCGGGAGAAGACCGACATGGCCCGACATGGCGCGATCTGCGCGCAGACACCGAAGGGCTTCGTGATCTGCGGCCTCTACAATGGCGGCCGCCCGGACGACCCCTGGAACGGCTTCATGCTGGTCGAGCATTACCGGGATACCGGGACTATCGAGCGCCTTCTTCAGCTGGGCGATCTGGACGAACTGGGACCAACGCCGGACACCTGCAGACCGATACTCGCCCGCAACCCGCAACAGGGGCGCGCGAATCTGTTTTCGGGCCGGGCGGAACCGGGGGAAAGCGTCGGCGAAACCGCCGTCCGGATTCTCCGGGACAGCCGGTGGGGCCACCAGGTCGGCTGCATCTATGCCCTCGAGGATGGCGAGTGGCGGTGCAGTCCGTACGAGGACGATGCCCCCGCCTGGGCGGGACGCAATCTCGGCGAGGTCATCGAGGAACGTCTGGCGAGGTCCGGGGACCGTTTACGGGACCGCGAGGCCTGGGAGGAGATCATGGACCGCCTGGGAGCGCAAAGTCCGCGGACGGTCGCATTGGTCGAGGGATCCGATTCCCCCGACACAGGACATGCGGTCTCACCGTGAAACCGTACGCGGTAGAGGTTCGCGGGTTCGAGACCCCATATCTGTGCCTCGCCGAAACGCGGAGCAGGGCCCGCATGGCCTGTTACAGGGCCTTCACCGAAGCATGGGCCGATGTGTCGTTCCGCAGCTTCCTCGACATGGCCCGGGTCCGCCGGGCAAACCGGCAGGAAGCCGCGGACATGGCCGGCCCCGCGCCATGACACACGAGGGGATTGAAGAAGCCGGGGCCCTCGTTGCGTTCATGCGCATCCGGGTCCGCAAGCGCGCCGACGGCGAAAGGGAACCCGCACCGTGACGTCCCGAACCGAACTCGAGCAAGCCGAATCCGACCTGGCCAACGCCGAACTCAGGGAAGCCGAGGCCGAAAACGCCCTGGCCGAGGCCGAGGAGAGCCTCGCCGACGTCGAAGAGCAACTTGCCGAGGCCGAAGCCGAGGAAGACGAGGAAAACGCCGACCTTCGGGAAGCCGAAGCCAGACTCGCGGCCGCGCGCGACGATCTCGACCGGGCCCAGGAGGAACGCGAGGACGCCGAAGACCGCGTCGACGCTCTCCGGGAGAACCTGGAAGCGCCCGCACAGGGGCCGCAATAACCGGCAAATCCGCTACTATCCTGATCGAGAAGTTTATTAGAATAAGATTATCGGTTTTGATGGAGGGCTGACCGGTGGGGAGAGCAGCGGTCGCGATTACTTTGTCGGCAGCAGAACGACGAGAGTTGGAGGGTTTGACGCGGCGTCGGAAGACGGCGCAGGGACTGGCGCGTCGGGCTCGGATTGTCCTGGCTGCTGCTGAGGGTCTGGAGAACAAGGCGATAGTTGCGCGCTTGGGAGCGGATGCGAATACGGTCGGCAAATGGCGGCGGCGTTTTGCCGAGCGCGGGCTTGACGGGCTCTATGACGAGCCGCGCCCGGGCGCTCCGCGCAAGATCGGTGACGAGGAGGTTGCGGAGGTCATTGCCCGCACCCTGGAAGAAACACCCCCCGACGGCACGCATTGGAGCCTGCGCTCGATGGCGCGCGCTGCAGGCTATGCGCCCTCGACGATCCATCGCATCTGGCAGGCTTTCGGCCTGCAGCCGCATCGCTCGGAGACGTTCAAGCTGTCGTCGGACCCACTGTTTGTGGAGAAGGTGCGGGACATTGTCGGCCTCTATCTCGACCCGCCCGAGCGCGCGCTGGTGCTCTGCGTCGATGAGAAGAGCCAGATCCAAGCTCTGGACCGCTCCCGCCCGCTGCTTCCCATGCGGCCGGGTCAGGTCGAGCGGCGTACTCATGACTACACGCGCCATGGCACCACCACGCTGTTCGCGGCGCTGGACATCGCCACCGGCCGGGTCATCGGCCAGTGCTTGCCGCGCCACCGCAGCCGGGAGTTCCTCAAGTTCCTGCGCACGCTCGAAGCCCAGGTCCCCGGCGAGCTCGACGTCCATCTGGTGATGGACAACTACGCAACCCACAAGACGCCCGCCGTCCGGCGTTGGCTGGCCCGGCATCCCCGCTGGCATGTCCACTTCACGCCCACCGGCGCCTCCTGGCTCAACCAGGTCGAGCGCTTCTTCGCACTCTTGACCGAGAAACAGCTCAGGCGCGGGGTTCATCGCTCGCCCCAGGAACTCGAGCAGGCCATCCGGAACTACATCGACACCGTCAACGCCGACCCGCGACCCTTCCGCTGGACCAAATCCGCCGACGACATCCTTGCCACCATCAAGCGCTTCTGTCTGCGGACGCTGGAAACTGCCGAACGCCAGATGAAAATCATCAAAACTTCAGAATCAGGACACTACCATCACCCCCGATGACGGCACGGCCGTGGCTGTCATGCCGGAAGACGGAACCGAACCGCCGTCCGACCGCCCGACTATGCAGGCGTCGGTGCCGGCCTCTCCTTCATCCTCGCCTCCATCGCTTCGTGGAGGCCCGGCCAGGAGGGTGCGAGATCGAGCGGCGTTGCCCCGTTGTCATCCTTGATCCGGGGATCGGCGCCGGCATCGAGAAGGACCTCGACTGTCGGCCGACAGCCAGCGCCGACAGCATAGTGGAGTGCTGTCGTCCCCCAGAAATTCCGATCGTCGATTCCGGCACCGGACGACAGAAGCCGGGAAACGAATTCCGTCTGTCCGCAAGCGGCAGCGCAATGCAGGAGCGTGTCGTTGCAATCCGATGACACCGTGGCGACATCGATGCCGGCATGGGCTCCTGCCGGTTCCCGGAAAACCTCCAGGAGGTGTGCATACCCTTCGCGCGCCGCCAGGTGCAGCGGCGTGAGGCCGTCGCAGTTCAGGGCGACCGGATCGGCACCCTGACCGAGGAGCAGGCCGCAACTGGCCGCGTGTCCCTGGCTGGCGGCCCAGTGCAACGGCCCTGAACCGTCCCGGTCACGGGCATTGACATCGGCCCCGCCCCGCAGAAGGGCTCCGCACTCCCGGTAACGGCCTTCGCCCGCAGCCCAGTGCAGCGGCATCGAGCCATCCTCCAACGGCGTGTTCGGCTCTCCTCCGTTGCGGAGCCACGCCATGATCTCCCCATAACCGGCAGTGCCGAAGTCGAGGCTCATCCCGGAATCTCCTCCGCGGCATTCGGGTAAGCGCAATCATCCACGGACCGGGCGAAAACGCAAAGCGCCGACCTTGCGGTCGTGATGCGGCCACCTTGAGCCTAATTACGCCGCCCGTTAACATCGACCCGTCCCTGGGCCGGAGCGGCGATCATGAACATGACAAACGGGAATTCGAAGGAATCCGGCGTCCGGACCGGGATTCTTCCGTGGCTTGCGCGCCGTTTCGCCGGCGATGACGGAACGCTCTGGTGGCGCAAGCGCGACTGGCCGGTGGATACCGTGCGCCAGAGCCTGCCCGAAACCCTTGTTTCCCTGCACGGCAACGGCTCCGCGGACCCGATCGGAACGATCACGGCACGGCTGGGCGACCAGGCACGCACCGGAAGGCCGCCCGCGATAGATGAGGACAGCCGGGCGCTTCTCTGCGCCTGGATGGTGGCGCAGCACAGGAGAACGGCGTTCGAGCCCGACGCCCCGGGCGCCCCCGTCGCCGCCCGGCTTCTCGAGGCGACCGGGCTTTGCCTCTTCACCCTCCGGCACCCGGGCCTCCTGCTGGGGCACCCGTCGGTGCTGGCCGCCGGCGCGCCGCGCACCGGCACGCGGCCGGGCGCCGTGAATTCGGGTCTGGTATGCCCGATCGCTCCCGACGTTCTCCTCTGGCTCGTGCTCGGTCCTGAGCGCCGGGAACTTGCGGCACTCGATGAAGATGCCGTCTTCGCCGTCAACCTGGCCATCGCCCGCGACAGCGCCATGGTAGCCGCACGCGACCCCGATACGATCAGGACCGTATCGCGTGCGGCAAGCCCCGCGGAAGGCCGTCCAATCTGTTCGGAGGCCTTTGACCCCCTGGCGGACGCGCATGCGCCCACACCGTCATCCGGCATGCCACCGGGTGGCATTCGCCGGGAGGCCGACGTCCGCGGAGCATCCGCGGCCCCGTTGCAATCCGCATCCTGACGGTCCCCTTGCCCATCACGCCGTCCGTCATTATGACAGGCGGAATGATCGGCAGCATGCCTCACGGATTGTCGTTTCCCTGCTGGACCGAATGGATACCGCCACCCCGCCAGTAACCGAAGACGCCATGGTCCCGAGCCGGTTCCCGGCCAGCAGCGCCATCCTCTCGGTCGATCTGGAGGTGGGACGCTTCACCGGGCGCATCCACGCAATCGGCGCCATACGCAGCGATACCGGCGACAGCTTCGAGTGGTCGGGTGGGGATGCCGTCAAGGCCCTGGAGGACCTTGACGCCTTCGCCGGAGGCGCCGACTGCGTGCTCGGCCACAACATCATCCAGCACGACCTGCCCTGCCTTGCGGCCGCCGCTCCCGGCCTGCGGCTTCTCGATCTCCCCGTTATCGACACCCTGCGGCTCGGGCCGCTGGCCTTCCCCGCCCACCCGTACCACGCTCTCGTCAAGCACTACAAGGACGGCGCTCTCGAGCGCCCGACGCCCAATGATCCCAGACTCGACTCCGCCCTGGCCCTCAGGGTGTTCCATGAGCAGTATGACCGGTTTCTCCTGCACGCCCCTCACCTGCTGACCGTCTGGCACAGGCTCTGCACGCCCGACCCGGCCGGGCGCGACCGGGCGCTCGACGGCATGTTCGCCCGCTTCCTGTGCGGCGCGCCCCGCCCGGCGGACGACGCCATGCCCAACGCCCTCGCGGAAGGGTTGCGCGGCCGTTCATGCCGCACCGCGGCGCGCGAAATACTCCGCGGCGCCGCCTCGTGGAGCAACGAGAACGAGTCCTGGTCGCTCGCCTATGCGCTTGCCTGGCTGTCCGTGGCCGGCGGCAATTCCGTCGTCCCGCCATGGGTAAGCCGCCAGTTCCCGGAAACGATGCATATCATTACCCGCCTCCGGGACCGGGCCTGCACCGATCCGGAGTGCCGCTGGTGCCGCGAGCACTATGACACCCGGCGACTGCTGCAACGCTGGTTCGGCTATGACGGTTTCCGGACCGAACCGGCCTGCGACGACGGCAGGCCGATGCAGCAGGCGATCACCGAGACCGCCATGGCCGGCGAGCATGTGCTCGGCCTTCTGCCGACCGGCACGGGAAAGTCGCTCTGCTACCAGATCCCGGCTCTTGCCCGTTACGAACGCATCGGGACGCTCACCGTGGTCATCTCGCCCCTGGTCGCGCTCATGTCCGATCAGGTGGCCGGCCTGGAGCGGAAGGGCATCGCCAGCGCCGTGACCGTCAACGGCATGCTGTCCATGCTCGAGCGCCAACGGGCCCTCGACCGCGTCAGGACCGGGGACGCCTCCATGCTCATCACCTCGCCCGAGCAGATGCGCTCTCCGGGCGTGGTCCGGGCCATCGCGCAGCGATCGATCGGCGGCTGGGTAATAGACGAGGCCCACTGCCTCTCGCGCTGGGGCCACGATTTCCGTCCCGACTACCTCTATGTGCGCAACATCATCCGGAAGCTCGCCGACCACGCACCGCCGCCGCCTTTGCTCTGCCTGACGGCCACCGCCAAGCCGGATGTGACCCACGACATCCTGGAGCACTACGCCGGGCTGGGCGGCGCGGACATGGCGGACCGGCGCGAGTTCCACCTTTTCAACGGCGGTTCCGAGCGCACCAACCTCGCCTATCATGTCATGCCGACGACCGACGCCACCAAGTTCCAGTTGATCCATGGCGCCCTGGAACGAGTGCTGTCGAAACAGGGCGGCGGCGGCGCCATTGTCTATTGCTCGACCAAGGCGCGCTGCGAGGCCCTCTCCGTCTTCCTGAAGGAGAAGGGCCTCAGGGCGGACTTCTTCCATGCCGGGCTCACGCCCGAGCGAAAGAAGGACGTCCAGACCGGCTTCATTTCCGGCGCCATCGACGTGATCGTCGCCACCAACGCCTTCGGCATGGGCGTGGACAAGCCCGATGTCCGGCTTGTCGTCCACGCCGACATACCGGGATCGCTGGAGAACTACCTGCAGGAGGCGGGGAGAGCCGGTCGGGACCGGGACCGCGCCTATTGCGTCCTGCTTTTCTCCGAGGCCGATGTCGAGCGCCAGTTCCGCCTCTCGGCGCGCTCCCGTCTGACGAGAAACGAAATCAATGCCCTCCACCGCGCCCTGCTGCGGATCGATACAAGGAAACGCAAGGCCGATCCCCACTATCGCAACGAGGTCATCGCCACGGTCGGCGAGATCCTCAGGGAAGACGAGGAGCGCGTCTTCGACCGCGACAGGATGACGGAAGATACGCGCGGGCGCGTCGCCATCGCATGGCTTGAGCAGGCGCAGCTGCTGAGCCGCACCCAGAACGAGGTCCGCGTCTTCCCTTCCTGCCTCCGGACAGGCTCCGTCGCCCAGGCCGCGAAGATCCTGGCCCGGTCGGTCCGGGACCGGGGCTGGCAGCGGGCGCTGCTCGCCGTGGCCCGCGCCCTGATCCAGTCGGACCCCGCGGAGGGCATATCGACCGACGACCTCATGCAGGTCGCCGGACTGGGCCCTGCCGGCGTCCTCAGGGCCCTGCACGATCTCGAGGACCTCGGCATTGCCTCCAATGACGCCCGGATCACCGTTTTCGTCCACCACGCCACGCAGAACTCCTCGAAGAACCGCCTGCGCGACGCCGAAGCGGTCGAGGAGGCGCTGATCGCGCTGCTGCGCGAAACCGGGCCGGACCTCGGACCCGGAGAAAAGGTGCCCCTGTCGCTCCGGTCCCTCGCGGAGCGGCTGCGCACTGCCGGTGCCCCCGACCCGATTCCGGACCGCCTGTGGCGTCTCCTGCACGGCATTGCCCAGGACCAGCGCGGCGAGGACGGCAAGGCCGGCAGCATCTCCGTAACCAAGCGCAGCGCCGACACCGTGTTCCTGTCGATGAACCATGACTGGGACACCATCGAAACCAACGCCGCACAGCGCCGGGTGGCGGCGGCCTGTCTGGTCAGCCACCTCATCGACCATCTCCCCCGGGGAGCGCGCGGCTCTGACCTCCTGGCCGACACCACGCTCGGCGCGATGGAGCGCGCGCTGGCGGACGATATCCCGCTCAAGGCCGCGCGCCCCGCGGCGCCGGGACCCTACTCCGACACCCGCCTGCTCCATCGCACACTGCTGTGGATGCATGAGCAGGACATATGCCGCCTGAACCGGGGCCTGACCGTGTTCCGGCCGGCAATGACCATTCGCCTGTCCCGCCCGCATGACCGGCGCGGCTTCACGAAAGCCGATTTCGAACTCCTCAGCCAGCACTATGACGACAAGACCCGGCAGATCCACGTCATGGCGGAATATGCCCGGACGGGCCTGAAGGATATCGGTGATGCCCGGCGGCTCGTCAGGGACTATTTCGCGCTCGAGGAGGAGAGTTTTCTCGAGCGCTGGATGCCCGGCCAGACCCGCGAACTGGCGCGCCAAACGACCGCCGCCTCCTGGCGCAACATCGTCGAGGCGCTGGGCAACCGCACCCAGCAGCACATCGTCACCGATGACCGCGAACAGACGCATGTCCTGGTTCTGGCGGGTCCGGGCTCTGGCAAGACCCGGGCCCTCGTCCACCGCCTCGCCTGGCTCATCCGGGTCCGGCGAGAGGACCCGCGCAGCATTCTCGCGCTCGCGTACAACCGGTCCGCCGCCGTCGAGATCCGCCGTCGCCTGTCCGGCCTGATAGGCGAGGATGCACGGGGCATCGACGTCCTCACCTTCCACTCCCTGGCCATGCGCCTTACCGGCACGAGCTTTGTCGGAAGGCCCGAACCCCCGGGCGAAGACGAATTCCGGCAGATCATGAGCGACGCCGTCGCCATACTCGAGGGCGAGGGGCTGCCGCCGGACGAGGCCGACGAACGCCGCGAACGGCTGCTCGCCGGCTTCCGCTGGATCCTGGTCGACGAATATCAGGACATCGTCGGCGAGGAGTACCGGCTCATCGCGGCCCTGGCCGGCCGGGGATCCCGTGACGATGACGGCAAGCTCACCCTCTTCGCCGTCGGCGACGATGACCAGAGCATCTATGCTTTCCGCGGCGCCTCTGTCGAGTATATCCGGCGCTTCGAGGAGGATTACGGCCCCAAACCCGCCTACCTCACCGAAAATTACCGCTCAAGCGCCCACATCGTGGACGCCGCCAATGCCTTCATCGCGCCGGCGGCGGACCGGATGAAGGCGGGGCGCCCGATCACGGTAAACCGTGATCGCCTGGACCATCCGCCCGGCGGGCGGTGGGAGGCGCTCGACGCCAGTGTCGGACGGGGCCGGGTGCAGCTGCTGCCCGCCGGGCGTTCCTTCTTCACGCAGGCCAGGGCCGCGACGGACGAGTTCCTCCGGCTGCGCCGCTGCGATCCGGAGAATTGGGACTGGCGGAGATGTGCGGTGATCGCCCGCGAATGGCGCGTGCTGGAGCCTGTCCAGGCTCTCTGCGAATCCCTGGGAATTCCGGTCCAGTTGGGCCGCGACGACAGCGGGTTCTTCTGGCGGGTGCGAGAAACCCAAAAGCTGATCGATCATCTCCGCGAACGCCGGCCGGCCGTCGTGAATGCCGACGGCCTCATTGAAGTCCTGTCCGCCTTCCCGTCGAACAGCTGGACCGGCCTGCTGCACGAGGCCGTCGGCGATTTCACCGTGGACGAACTCGGCGGCGACAAGGCTGCCGAGGTGCCCGTCAGCGGTTTCATCGACTGGCTCGTCGACTGGGGCCGACAGGTCCGGCGCCGACAGAACGGGCTCCTGCTTGTAAGCGCGCACGGCGCGAAAGGCCTGGAATTCGACCATGTCATGGTCCTCGACGGCCAATGGGACCGCGTGACGGAGAACCACGGGCGCGACTCGTCCGTCGACGAGATCCGGCGCCTCTACTATGTCGCCATGACCCGGGCCCGCCAGACACTCGGCCTGCTGTGCCTCGACGGGCGCGCGGGCCTGCACCGCGAACTGGCCGGCATGGACTCGGTCCTGCAACGCACGGCCGCCGCGGATCCGGAAACCGGCGAGGCGGACGACCCGCGCCTCCGGCGACGGCTCCACCGGACCATGCCCGACGAGGTGTTCCTGAGCTTCGCGGGACAGCGCGGACCGGACGACCCGGTCCACGCCGCCCTGGCCCGCCTTTCCGCCGGCATGGATGTGGAGGTCGTCCGCAGAGGAAAGGAGGTCCTGCTCCGCGGCCCGGATGGAACCGTGGTCGGACGGATGGCGAAACGGTTCACGATCCCGAACGGTTACCGTATCCGGACAGCGCGCATCTACGCCATCCTCGCGCGCGGCATCGAACAGGAGACGCCCGAATACCGCGAGCGGATTCTCACTCCGACCTGGGAGGTCCCGCTGCCGGAATTCGAATACGAGCCCCTTGCCTAGACCTGCCAGGTCCGGCCGGGAGGACCGGATCGGCATCGTCCGAGTCCTGCGCGCCGGGAGAGTGCCCGCCCCGGACGGCTTCAGCGGTGCTCTGTGCGATGCCATTTTTCCAGAGGCGTTCGGAATTTCTGCGGGAATCGAGCGCCCCTGCGAGCAAACGATTGAATCCACGGACAAAACGCGCGTCCTTCGCCGAAATCAAGGTGGCATGCCGAGAGGACAACGAGGCGGCGCCGTGCTACAATGGCGCTGCCTGCGGAAGGGGCGAGAACCTCATGAACGTGATCGATTTGCCCTTCGCTTCGGGAGGCGGTTCGGCGGTTCCCGCTTGCGCGGGCCCGTCAGTATGGGCGGAGACCGTGGCGGGGGCATTGGGATCGCCGACCCTGGTGCTGCACGGCACGCCTTCGGACATCGCGGCGTTGCTCGACCGCATGGACGAATGGCGGGGCGATGCCGGCCGCCTGTTTGCCGATGCGAAGGCCGGCCTGATCGCGTTGATGTCGCCCTCGATGCCGCATGAGAATTACGGCGAGGGCATCGGCGATCTTGTCAAGGCGATCGCCCACGCTGACGGTCTTCCAGTTGTCGTCGCCGGCTCCTGGACGCTCCGGCCCGGCGGCGACAACGAGCCGGAAATCGGGCCGGATGAGGATCGGGACCGATCGCAGGCAGAGCCTGACGCCTGCTACATCTTCGGCGAGAAGGCATTGCGCTGGCGCGCCGCCGTGGCTGCAGGCCAAAAGGCGATGAAGGAATTCGGGAAGCATGAGCTTCCGGACCTTGTCGTCGAGGTGGATTACACCAGCGCCTCGGCAGACAAGCCCGCCTTCTACCGCTCGCTCCGGATCCCGGAGATGTGGCGCCTGCGCTGGTCCGGCCCCGGGCAGGAGTCCGCTCCAACGGTAGAGATCCTCGACCTCCAGGCCGAGGGCGGCCCGGAGACGAAGCGGGCTGCCTCGGCGCTGCTTCCGCTCTGCACGCCGGCATTCGTGGTGGCGGCGCTTCCGGCGGCCCAGGGCAACGACCGGGACGCTCTCGACGCGCTGGTCGCGGAGGCGACAGGGCAGGCGGACTCCGACGCCTTGCCGCAGCCGTCCCCCTTCGACTGAGGCGGATCCACCGCACGGCGCAATGAGAGCGGAGGAGGCACAGCCCTGCCGCAATTTTCCTGCTTTCAGGCGTTGGCTTCTACGCAGGAAATCACCACGGCAGGTCAATCCAGAAAAACCAGGGAAACATGTCCTGAATTCCCATGGGTCCGGCAGAGCCTCCAGAACCGAGGCCAGCCGCGGCCAGCAACAGCCAGCCACCGAGACCGAGCCCCTGCAACCAGAGCCCCGCCCACAGCACATATCGCGAGCATGACTGGAGCGAGGCATACCGGTACACGAAGAAGTACGACAGTCCGCATCCGCACGCAAAACTCGCGACCGCTACCATATAGAGCGCTTGAAACACCGGGCGCCATCACCGTCTAGGACGACGCGAGATGGAGCCAATACCCGCCCAGCACGAACCCGAACATCGTCAAAAGGCCTCCGGATCCCAAGCGGCGCACGGTCAGCCTCGAACGTCCGGCGCCTTCGAGGGCATACGCCATCTCGCTGAGCCCCGCGCTGAGCGTGATGAGCGCCATAATGCCGAGAATCCACATCATGAGTTGACTCCCTAACCCGGCCCGTAGGACGGCAGATTGTCATGTTCGTTGAAGGAGTCCTCCAACCGGTCGAAGGCCCTCCTGTAACGCTCCACCAGAGTGGGAGGAATGTCCGCCGCCAGCTCGAGATGGTCCTCCAGGTCGGCGAGCTTGACGCGGCGCGCCGTTTCGGAGGCGACACAGACCCGCGCGATATAGTCCGTGTAGGTTTCCCCGTCCCTGCGGGTCAATGCACACACGTCCGTGGCCATGTCGGCCCCGAAAATGGCCTCGACGGCTCTCAGCGTGAGATCGGTATCCTCGACCAGATCATGAAGCCAGGCGAGCGGCGCGGCCGCGCTGCCGACACGGCCCGCAACCCGGGCAGCGTGGTCGAACGCCGGCCGTCCGGCCTTGTCCGTCTGCCCGGCGAGCAGCGCCCTTGCCAGTTCCCTGGCCATCTGGATGGCGGATGACACGGCTTCCCGACTCCGGCGAGCAGTTTCCCGATTGCCCGCATTTCTATCACAATCCGATTGCAATGTCAATCCGCTTGCGGGCCCGATTCAGGCCGGCAACCCGGCTCCGGGCCGGGCGTCTCCCGCCGGAGCCGCATCAGGTAAACCGGCAATTCCGTCCGTAACTTCCCGATATCCATATGCCATGGAGCGCCCCAGCGCTCCTGGACCGGGTCCCGGAAACGACGATCCTCGGGCCTCGGCCTCCCCTCCAGGCATTGCATGCAGAACAGGGCGACGCGCCCGAGATTGTCATCAGGGTCCTCGACCCTCCTGCGCGCCAGGTAACAGCCATAGCCCAGCTGGCGCAGCTCGTCCTCATGTTCCGCGCCGTCCGGCGCATGAAGGCCGGCCGCGACCTTCGCAAGGAGTTCCAGCAGCAGGTGTTCCCGGTGCCGCGCGCCGGCGGGAACACCTGCTGCGGAGCCACGCATCACCGCATCATCTCACTCGGGGCCCGGTCCGGCCCCTTCCGGCGCCCCGAGCCCTACACACGGCGCCGGGGACCGCAGGAAGGACGTCCCGCGCTCAAGCTTGCGCCGTTCCATATTGAGACGAACCCCTTCGCTCGTGACCGTGGCCTGCGCGGTAAACGACTTGCCTATCCAAGAGGGGAATGCACGCTGGACTTCCTCCTCGACCAGGGACACGACCGCCGTCTCAAGCGGCTGCCTTTCCGTCCATGATTCTCCGGCCGCTTGCGCGACTCTCTGATCGATCATCGGCCAATCCTCTGCATCGAAGCGCGGCGAGCTGCGCACATCCCTGGCCACGCCCGCCCCAGGCGGCAACTTCGTCAATTCGACCCGGATCTCCTCAACTCCCATCTCCGCCATGCAGGCGAGCACCGTGGCGAAATTCTGCCTCTCGACCTCAGCCGCCCAGTGCCCGTCCCAGCCATCGGAGCCGATGGACTCGACGTCAGGCAGCACGGCCGCCTGCGCCTCGATCTTCTCCTCGAAGGAGGCAAACTCCTCAAGCCGACGGTAACGCACGACCGTGGCGCTTTGCAGACCCACGCGTACCGAGCCGATCGTTCCCAGCCCGGCATCCCATTCCGGATCCTGAGTGCTCACGAGATCGAAGCAGACCGTCCGCACGGCATCCACGAAGGGAATGGTGGCGACAGGCACACGCCACCAACCCTCCATCTCCTCGTCATTGCCCTCCGGCGTTTCCTCGAGGGCCTGGAGGCCCTCCACGTCGAATTCGAAGATAGGCCCCGAAGAGGCGTCTTTGCCGTTGCACACGGCATTCTCGACCACCCTCCGGCCATTCTCGCTGTCGTAGTATATGTCGAGTTCCTGCACGCCCGCCTTGCGCATGACCGCCTGAAGCACCGCCAAGTTGTGGCGGGCTACGGTCTCCAGCAGCTTCCTCGGAACGTCGACACCGTTTCCGTGGCTCATCGCCTCGCCGTCTCCTTTCGCACCTGTCGGGCCGATATCGTCACAGCCCCGCCGGACCGTCCCCCTCCTCTGGACCCGCGAGGGCCTTCTCCGCAAGGCGCGCCGGCGGCAGCGTCGCCTCGTTCACCACATGGACCGCCTCCACACGCTCCACTTCCATCCGGGCCCCGTCCGCATCGATGGTGACCTTGCCGATACCCTGTTCCCACATCTCGTCGGCCGACTCCAGCAGGTCCTGCGCCAGCATCTGCAGGGCAAGGTCGAGGGTGCCCGGCATCACTTCGCGATGCCGCGGCACGGCGCCGGACTCCGTACACACGCCGATGAGGCCGGAGACCGCTTTCGTTTCGCAAACCGCGACGGCATCGCCCGGAGACCAATCCATCTTCGCTACCTTCCCTCCTGTCGGCGGCGGGAGCGTCCGTATCGTCACCTCCTCCACCCCCACGTCCCCCATGGCGTCGATCACCAAGGCAAGATTGTGCCGGTTGGCCACCGCCCGCATCTCCGCCAGACGGTCGTCCGCGGCATCGCTGCGGACCGCCGGCATCTCCTCCATCTCGCCCGGGCGCAGCCAGCCATGGCCCCAGTCCACTTCCTCCCGGCGCATCCCGAAGGCGATGTCCGCCTCAAGACCGTCGAATGTGACGGAACCCTCCGAACCCGGCCCGTATTGCCACTCCGGGAAGGCCACGTCGAGCGCCGCCCGGACGGTTTCCCGCACTGCCGTCTCGAAGCGCCTGGCCGGTTCCGAAACCGCCCGCCAGGCGCCGGAGGCGTCCCGGTCCAGGCCGACAAGACCGTCAACGAACGTCGCGGGAGCCGGGGCGTCGGCCACTCCCTTGGCCTGCCTGGGTCCATACAGGCATCCGACCTGATAAACCGACTCCTCGCCGAAGCAGGCATCGAACCGCGCGACCACCTTCCCGAGGCCCGCTTCGTCCATATGCCTCAGAAGCACCGCGAGATTGTGCTTCGCGACCGCCGTCCGAAGGCCCTCCGGCGGCGCGATCGACTCGCTTCCCTCTCCATTCACCATTCGCGTCTCCTGTTCCCGGACACTCCGGCCGCTACAAGTCCGGTCCCGGTGACGGCTCCCCTGCCCCGGGCGGCGGAATGACGTCAGCCGCCCTTGCGGGCATGGTCATGGCGCGACTGCGAACGCGCCGCGTCACTTCGCGGTCGACCGACGCATGCAGCCCGCCGGCGGTCACGGCCACCTCGACAGCGGCGCTGCCCCAGGACCACTCCCCTTCCATGGTCTCGAGCCGCTGGACGGCGAGACTGTTCAGCACCAGTTCAAGCCGCATCGGATACCCGAATTCCACAAGCCGCCAGCCGCCTCCGGCGAACGGCTGCGGACTCACTATGCCGGACACCTCGAGATCGGCGCCGTCCTCGCCATGCCACTCGATGACCGGCAGCCGCCGCGCCGCCAGCGGGCTACCGCTCTGTCGGTGATTATCATAAAGGGCGCATATTTGCTGGCGTAGCGCGCTTTTGTGGTGCGCACGACAAACAGCGTGAGACAGGCGCGGCCGGGTTTATGACGGGGGCCGAGGACGGAAGGAGGGCGTAGCCCGACCGGAGTCCTCGGCCCCCGTCGCGTTGAGATTTTCGCCTCCCGGAGGGCGGCGACGTCCTGGCGACCGGGTTGGCCGTTCCCGGGCTGCGGCAGGGGGTAGACTGGGGCTTCTGAGAACGATGCGGCGCCGGCCCCGTTGGCTTGGTGGCAACGACCGGCGCCGCACCCCCCGAGCCATGCAAGGCGCGGCCCGGAAGCGCAGTATCGTGCGCGTCCGGGCGTGGGTCCACCCCGTTCTCATCGGTCGCGATGAGGAACGCCGCCCGCCTGTTCACCTGCGCCCTGTGCCGCCGCCAGGTGGTTCTCTGCCGGCGCTGCGACTCTGGCCATATCTACTGTTCGCCGCGTTGCAGCGGGCGGGCGCGGCGTCGGTCGGTGCGCCTTGCGGGGCAGCGCTACCAGAACAGCCGCCGGGGCCGTCACAAGCATGCCGAGCGCCAGCGGCGCTACCGCGAACGGCGCCGTGTGCGGCAGCCGGCAGTTCGGGCCATCGCGCAGAAAGTGACGCATCACCCTTTGACCGTCGCGCGCCGGCGTCCTGATGTGGCGCGCATACCGGCGGGGCGGTCCGGAACCCGGCCCTTCGGGCCCGACCGTCCCGCCCGGGTGTTCCGCTGCGAGCGCTGCGGTCGGTTCTGCGGCCTGGCGGTCTATCCGGGCCTGCGCCAGGCGCGAAGGGAGTGAGATGGCGATCGACAAGCAGACCCGTGCCGAGATCCAGCGGCTGTATTTTGCCGAGAAGTGGAGGATCGGCACGATCGCGCGCCAGCTCGGCGTCCACCACGGCACGGTCGAGCGCGCGGTAGCGGCCGCCGGGGCGCCCGCGCGTGAGAGGCGGCGCAGGGCTTCGATGATCGATCCGTTCCGGCCCTTCATCCGCCAGACCCTGGCGGTCTGGCCCAGGCTGCCAGCCAGCCGGCTCTACCAGATGGCGGTCGAGCGCGGCTACCGGGGCAGCCAGAGCCACTTCCGGCGCATGATCGCGCCGGAGCGCCCGCGGCCTGTGGCCGAGGCCTATCTGCGCCTCAAGACCCTGCCCGGCGAGCTGGCCCAGGTGGACTGGGCCCACTTCGGCAAGGTGAGGATCGGGCGCGCGGAGCGCCCGCTGATGGGCTTCGTGATGGTGCTGAGCTACTCGCGCCGCATCTTCCTGCACTTCTACCTCAATGCCGCGATGGACAACTTCCTGCGCGGCCATGTCGAGGCCTTCGAGGCCTGGCAGGGCGTGCCCCGCGAGCTATGGTACGACAACCTGAAGAGCGTCGTGCTGGAGCGCCAGGGCGACGCCATCCGGTTCAACCCCCGGCTCCTCGACTTCGCCGCCCGCTACCGCTTCCTGCCCAAGCCGGTCGCGGTCGCGCGCGGCAACGAGAAGGGGCGCGTGGAGCGCGCCATACGCTATGTGCGCGACAACTTCTTCGCCGCCCGCGCCTGGCGCGACCTCGACGACCTGAACGCCCGGGCCCGCGCCTGGTGCGACGGCGTCGCCGCCGACCGTCGCTGGCCGGACGACCGCTCCCTCACCGTGCGCGAGGCCTTCGAGCGCGAGCGCGGCTCCCTGATGGCGCTGCCCGACGACCGGCCCCCCGTCGACGAGAGGGTCGAGGTCAGGATCGGCAAGACCCCCTACGCCAGGTTCGACCTCAATGACTATAGCGTCCCGCATACCCATACGCGGCGCACCCTCACCGTGGTCGCGACACTGGAGGAGGTACGCATCCTCGACGGCGCCGACACCGTCGCCCGTCATCCGCGCAGCTTCGACAAGGCGGCCCGCATCGAGACCCCCGAGCACATCGAGGAGCTGGTCAGGCTCAAACGTCACGCCCACCGCCTGCGCGGGCAGAGCCGCCTTCTCCAGGCCGCCCCCGACAGCGAGCGCCTGCTTGCCGAGACCGCCAGGCGCGGCGGCAATATCGGCACAACCGTCGCCTCCCTGCTGCGCCTGCTCGACGACTACGGAGCCGTCGAACTCGAAGCCGCCATCGATGAAGCCCTTGAGCGCGGCGTCCCCCATCCCAATGCGGTGCGCTTCAGCCTGAACCGGCGGCGCGAACAGCGCAACGAGCCACCACCCATCCCCATCGACCTGCCCGGCGATCCAAGACTGCGCGATATCGCGGTCCGCGATCACGACCTCGGCGGATACGACGGGCTCGCAAGCCACCACGAGGAGGACAGCGAAGAATGACCCTCAAGGACCGCGCCACGGCGCTCGGACTGCACGGCCTCCTCGCCCACTGGAGCGAGGTTGCGGAGCGCGACTGGCTCCCGCCCCTGATCGCATGGGAAGAGGAAGAGAGGCGAAGCCGAAGCCTCAGGCGACGCCTCACCGCCGCCCGCCTCGGACAGTTCAAGCCGCTCGCCGACTTCGACTGGGACTGGCCAAGGCGATGCGACCGCATGGCCGTCGAGGACCTCATGACCCTCAACTTCCTCCGCGAGGGCGCCAATGTCGTCCTCATCGGCCCCAACGGCGTCGGCAAGTCCACAATCGCCGCCAATATCGCACACCGCGCCGTCCTCGAAGGCCACACCGTGCGCTTCGCAACCGCCGCCAGCCTGCTCGGCGAGCTCGCCGCCATCGACTCCGACACAATGCTCCAGCGCAGGCTGCGCTTCTACGCCCGCCAGCACCTCCTGGTCATCGACGAAGTCGGATATCTCTCCTACTCCAACCGTCATGCCGACCTGCTGTTCAATATCGTCTCAAGCCGCAGCCAGCAGCGCTCCACCATCATCACCACAAACCGCCCCTTCGCCGAGTGGAGCGAGGCCTTCCCCAACGCCGCCTGCCTCGTGGCCCTTGTCGACCGGCTCGTCCACAATGCCGAGATCCTCGCCATCGACGGCGACTCATACCGCCGCAAGGAGGCCGAGGAACGCCAGAAGCAGCGCAGCGCCGATCGCCGCCGGCGGCGATCGGCAAAAGGAGCGGGCAAGAGCACGGCGCAAGACACGGGGGATGCCTGAGCCAGCCGTGCAGCATCTGCATCCATGGGATCGCCGCCTGCGGGCCGAGGGGCTGCGAAGCTGCCCCCTCGAAGACGTGGTCCACGCCCTCGGCTATCGCCGCGATCCCGCCGATGCCGCGCGCTGGAGACGAGCCGGTTCGGTCCTCTCCATCAACCGCTTCATGTTCTACGACCATCTGCGCGGAGAGGGAGGCGCCGGGGCCATCCAGCTGGCGGTTCATGCGCTCGGATGCCCAACGACCGAAGCCCTCGACTTCCTCGCCCAACTGCCGCGCCACTCACGGCTCCCGAACAGTCGCTGTGAGGCGGAGCCCTCGTGCCAGGACCCTCGCTGGCCGGCGCTGCGGCAATACCTCATCGAGCAGCGCGGCCTCGCCGACGCGCTCGTCGAGCTATGCCGAGGCCTCGGCCTGATCCGTGCCGACCGGCGCGGCAATCCCGTGTTCCTCCGCCGAAACGCCGCCAGCAAGGTGGTCGGCATAGAGACCCTCCCCGCAGCGCAGGAGCCGGCCGCAGACGGCGGCTTCTGGATGTCATGGGAGCCCGACTGGCCCGGCACCGTCATCCTCACCGGCAGCGCCCTCGACGCCCTGTCGATCCTCTCCCTCCACCTCGTCCCGGAAAAACGCAGCAAATGCGCCGTCGTCTCCACCGGCGCCATCACGGCCAGAATCCCCAAATGGGTCGAGGCCTGGAACCCGCGCCGTATCTTCTGTGCCTGGGACGCTACACGATACGGCGATCACGCCGCCCGCCGCATGCAAGACAACGACACAAGAATCGTCCGAATGCGACCGGCCCTCGAAAACCAGGACTGGAACGACATGCTCATCCGTGACCGCGACGGCGAGCCGCTCGAAACCGATGACCGCCCAATCAGATGAACGCAACACCTAGAGCGAATTCGCGGGCGATTGAATCGTTGAGGGATTCCCAATTGGCGGATTATGTGATTCACGATGGGGGCTGGTGAAGGAGGCCAGCTCGCATGGCGCAGTCTCTTTCTGTTGATCTTCGTCGGCGCGTGGTTGCAGCGGTTGAGTCCGGGATGTCGCGTCGGCAGGCTGCGGCGCGTTTTGGCGTCGGGGTGTCGTCTGCGATCCGCTGGGTGAGCCAATCGCGCCTGACAGGCGACCTCTCGCCGAAGCCACGCGGCGGTAGCCGTCCAGGGCGCATTGAGGGTCACGGCGATCTGATCATGGGGTGGGTTGAGGTGGAGCCCGACCTGACCCTCCAGGAGATCGCGGCCAGGCTTGAGGAGGCGGTCGGCTACCGGCCGCCGCCCAGCGTGGTGCATGGGTTCTTCAAGCGTCGCGGCATCACGCGCAAAAAAAGACGGCCCATGCTGCCGAGCAGGACCGACCGGACGTCGCACGCCGGCGTCAGGCCTGGTTCGAAGACCAGCCCGGGCTCGACCCCGAGCGCCTGATCTTCATCGACGAAAGCGGGACCTCGACCAAGATGGCCCGCATGTATGGCCGGGCTCCCAGGGGCGAGCGTTGCCGCGCTCCCGTCCCCCATGGTCACTGGAAGACCACCACTTTGGTCGCCGGCCTCACGCTCGACGGCATCCTCGCCCCCATGACCATCGATGGGGCGATGACCGGGGCAGCCTTCCTTGCCTATGTCGAACAGGTCCTGGCCCCGACCCTGAGGCCAGGCGACACCGTCATCCTCGACAATCTGCCGGCCCACAAGCCCATCGCCATCCGAGAAGCTATCGAGGCCACAGGCGCCGGCATCCTGTTCCTGCCGCCCTACAGCCCCGACTTCAACCCCATCGAGATGGCCTTCTCCAAAATCAAGGCTCTCCTGAAAAAGGCCGCAGCACGCTCCGTCCATACGCTCTGGGATGCGATCCGCGACGCCATCGATGCTGTCACTCCACAGGACGCCCGAAGCTTCTTCACTGCATGCGGATATGAACCCAAATGAAACGAATCTGCTCTAACCCATGCGACGCTGCTCGCAAGCCGCACAAACCGGCCGTTCCGCGCCAGCAAATAAACGCCCTTCCTAACCGTCGCTAACACCGCTCCGCAGGACGACTTCCTCGATCCCGGCCTCCTGCATGGCGCTGACCGCGACGGCCAGATTGTGCCTGAAGGCCGCTTCGTCCAGCATCTGCCGCTCATCCGCCTCCGGAATGTCCAGGATTTCGCCCAGCCCCGCCTGCGGGGTTTGCCGGGCAACCTCGACCACATGGCGGTAAACCAGGCCCGTATTCGGGTCACTCAGCCCGAGGGCCGCGCGGTCCGCCGATATGGCGGCCCTGCCGACCGTATCGGGGGCCTGTTGCCAGAAGCATTCCAGCAGAGCGCCGGCGACCGCTTCCGCCGCGTTCGCGAACGGCATCGGCGGAGCGGCACCAGCCCGCCAGCGCCCGTCCTGGCCGTCCTGAAACGGCGCAACCAGGCCGGCCACATCCGGCAGCCATGTCTCGGGCGATGCCCGCCTTCCGGCCTCTGTCATGCAATCGACGAGCACCGGCCCCGGCACGCCGTCCGCATCGGGACCGGGAGCCAGAACGACGACACGATCCAGGGGCGCGGTTTTCAGACTGTCGGCGAAAACCCGCAGATTGTGCGCGGCGACCGCCTCGAGAAACGGCAGCGGCGCATGCACCGGACTATTCTGCTCGCCGTTCATCGCAGGCAGCCTCTCCCGCTCGCCCCGAGACACTCAGAAGCCCGGCCCCGCGCCGCCCTGCAGCGGGGCCGGGGCCGGGCGATGGAGCGGGCCGTGCTCCCACTCGACGCTCTTGATCCGGCGGCCGAAATGCACGCGAAGGCCCTCCTTCGTGATCTCCGCCGTTCCGCCGGAGCCCAGATCATTGACCCATCCCCCGTAATTCATCCAGAGATGCCGGTAAACCAGGTTCCGGACCGCGGCCCCGAACGACATGGGTTCGCCGTCCTGGCGACTCCAATTGCCGGCTCCATCCGTTACCTCATCCTGGAATCCCTCGATCGTGCGCCCTTCCGGGGCCCTGGGTGCATAGCTCACCGCCGTGATCTCGCCGTCATCTCCATAGCCGTCGAACTCGACCGAGACGGTCTCTATGCCGAGACGCTCCATCTCGGCGGTGAGAACCGACAGGTTGTGGAGGTCCGCTATCTCGGCCTCCCGGCGCCGTTTCGCGCCGATGGCAATGACTTCCGCTCCGTCCGCCTCCACCGGAGGCACAAGCGAGGACGGACCATACAGGACAGGCCGCGAGTCCAGGCCAAGCAGGAACGCCGCCCTGTCATCGACCCGCTCGTTCCAGACATGGAGTTCGAACGGGCTGCCCGGGCCCTCGCCCTCGTCCGCGACGGCGGCGATCAGGCAGGTGTCTTCCCTCCCGGGAGAAAGCGGCCCGCCCGGGGCGCGCAGCGCCTCGGCCTCCGGCCCTTCAAGCCGACGGGCGAACGGACATCCCCGGATCAGCAGCGTCAGGGCTGTCCCGTCCGTTTCGTACGTCACGTCGAAAACATCGCCGTCCACTTCCAGATAGACCGCCGCACTTTCCGTGTCCTGATAGAGTTTCCGGGTCACGGTGCCTTCTCCTCGACAGCCCGGCCGACGCCCGGCCGGCCCGATCCTGTCGCACGCTACCAGAAAGCCGTGAAATCCCGATGTGACGTCCGGTTTGACCGTTTCAGGCGCATCAACAGCGGGAAGCCCCGCCCTTCAGGAGATGGAGAGGATGTCGCCGCTTCGCAGGTCACGGCTCCATGCCTTCGGGTTCGGGTCCATCCTCGTCGTGCCACAGGCGTCCGGCCGACGAATCCACCCGGTATCCGGTTTCGCTTCCTTCGATGACCTCGGTCCAACGCACACCGGCCTCGACGCTGTCAGGCCGGATAGCCGTCCTGATCGTCGCTCCGTCATCCGCCCAGTTGTCATAGGCCATGTCGGCCAGATGGATGGCGACCCTGGCCGCCGCCGAAGGCAGGGGCAGAGGCTCCAGTTCCTCCTGGATCCAGCCTTCCGGCGTCTCCCGGCAAATGCGAAAGCCCTCTACCGGGGCCTTCTCCCGAGGTTCCGACGAAAATCCCACGCGTCCGAAATCGCATTTCCCGTCGAACCCGAGCATCGTCACATCGGCGCGCGTCACGCCCTCCCGGGCCAGATGCGCCTGCAGCGTGGAGAGGTTCTTCATCGCCACCTCCTCACGCAATCCCCGCGGCGCATCCGGGTTCAGGCGGCACGCATCGAAGAAATGCCGGTCCGCCGGTCCCGCCGTCCGTTCCAGCTCGGCATAGGCCATGTCGAGAGTCCTCGAGAAAACAGCGTCCCCTTCATCGAAGCTGCCCGCCTTCGACTCCTGCAGGGCACGCCACACCTGAAGCGACCGCCCATCGCCGTTTCCGGTGGCGTCGTAATCGACGTCATTGGCCCGGCAGATCAAGGGAAGCAGCCCGTCGACGAAGGCTCTCTGCCCGGCGGCGTCGAAATCCCCGATTGGAGACTGAACGGCTCCCCATGCTCCATCTAGGGAGGTCAGGATGCTTCCCGGATAGTCATGGATTCCCCGATGGATTTTCCTCGCGGTATTCAGCACCTCGATAGCCCTGCTCATCCACTGCTCTTCCACGAAGTTCCAACGGCGCTCCCCACTCATGAGCCTGTCTCCCTTACGGCTTCCCGAACTCTTGCACGACACCTACTCTACAGACCCGGCTGGGCTTCCCCCGCTTCAGCCGTCAGCGGCTTCGGGGAAGCCCTGTATTGCATCTCGTACTCCGTCACCCGGCGCACGCCGATCTCCAGGGCTGCCTCTCCCGCCGCATCGATCCGGATCCGGCCCCCGGCGCCCGGGCCCTTCTGCCAGTCCCTGTCGAAGCGCTCCAGCATGGCGAGACCGCACTCATCGAGCGCGTCCCGGAGCGTCATCGGGCCAGCGTCAACGCACCGGCCCATGGGGGTGAAACCGTCGTCCCTTGCCTCGTCGGCTTCCTGCAGACCCTCGATCACCGTCCCGGATGTGCCCGCCGGCACATTCTCCGGGTCGGGGCCACCCGTCCGGTAGGCGATCTCCTGGATATGACCCTCGCCGTCATGGCCATCGAAGGTCATCTCCACGCCCGTGAGGCCCGTCTCCGCAAAATGCGCGCCCAGCACGGACAGGTTGTGCTCGATGGTGATCGACAGCGCCACATCGAGCGGCACCAGGTCATCGGTGCCCGTCATGGCCTACAGGCCCTCCGGCCTGGGCTCGGGAAGACCCGCGGGCGCCTCCAGCGGGGCCGGGCGAGGGTAATACTCCTCACGGACGTTGGTCGGCTGGAGGATCTCCATCTCCAGATAGATCACGCCGTCCTCCCAGAATTTGACCGCCCCCTTGGTGCCGTCCTTCCAGTTATTGTCCCGGAGGTCCGCCGCATAGGTGCAGGCATCCCGCAGGGCGGCCTCGAGCGCCAGGGGACGGGTCCGGATGCGCTCGAGGCCGGCGCCGGTCCACCTCACATCCTGCAACCCGTCGATCATCTCCGTCATGACCTCGGGCGCTTTCGCCTTGCCGGTCACGGTCGGGTCCTCGAACACCACATTGCCACCGGACGCCCGGAACGGGATGTCGATAGTCTCGATACCGGCCTTGCCGAAAAACGCACCCAGTACCGAGAGATTGTGCTGAAGCGCCTCGCGGGCCGCTTCCAGCCTGTTCTCGCGCGAATACCTCATGATCGGCCCATCCTCCCTTTTCAGGCTGCGTCCGCCATCGCCTTCCCGGCAAGCCGGGCACCCTCCCGGCGGGCCTTGCGCATCTCGACCCACTCCGAATAGCCGAGCATCGTCTTGCAGTCGGCCACGGCCGCCCGCCAGGCCTCCATCGATAGATCCTCCAGCTGCTCCGGGATGTCCTCGTCATCCTTGAGTCGTCCGGCGCCCATCCAGCGCTCCGGGCGGATATTGCGGAACCAGTCGGAGAGGCAGGGAATCATGCCCCCGCAGTCTTCCTTGACATGCTGCTCGCCCACGAAGCGAACGGGGACGATCCTTCCTGCCGAATTGGTGCGAGTCACCCCGAAGGTGCGTTCGCACTCGAAGATGCCCTGGGCATGGTGGCGCAGCGCCCGGTGCCGAAAATGCGCCATATAGGCCTTGCTCTCGTCAAACCAGTTGTGGATGTCGAGATAGTCCTCGATGCTGCCGCCATATTTGCGGACCGAGGACTCGGCGTGATTGTAGGGGTGAGCCATTGAAGCGGGTCTCCCAGCAAGCGAACGACCAGAACTCCGATGTTAGGCCAACCGGCTGAAAATGCCGAAAGAACTTTCAGCGACCGACCCCGATTGACAGGCGGCGGCCGGAAGAAACTCCGCAAGCCCTGAACCCGCCTCTGCCTCGCGCATGCGCCCGGGGTTCAGTTTTTTGTCTGCAGGCGGGCCGGCCCCTGCCGGTCGCGTCCCGGGCCGATGCCAAGAGAAAGGGCCTTATGCAAAGATGGATTGACCCTTGCAGCCATCGGTTGTGAACAAAACGCTCAACTGTTTACAACAAGAAGGGACGCTCCCTTGCGAGCCTTTCAACGCCTGCCCGTCGCAATGCAGACGGTTTACGCGGATCCGTCGCAGGATCGACGCCCGGGTGGCGCGCGCCGAAGCCTGGAACGACCTGGGGCAGGCCGCACTCCTTGTGCGGGCACTGGCGAGCGGCCGCCCGAAAGCGCGCGCGGACAAGGCCCGGCACGATGTATAATGCACAAGGCAGTTAACGGGAGAATCAACATGAAACTCATGATGCTCGGGTTGGTCAGCCTGGGTCTTGCGGTCGCAGCGTGCTCGACGACGGACACTCCGGCAACCAATCCGGAGGTCGTCAAGGCAGAAGTGGCGCTCTTGAAGCAGCAGTACCTGGACACGGTCTTCATGCCCTGCATCCGGGACGGAATGCTCCAAGGCCAGAACGTATCGGACGAGGATGCAAAACGGATTGTCTCCCGCATCCGGGCGGAAGCCGGAGATGAATTCGATGATGCGCTCGACAAGGCCGCACGGGACCTGCAGAAGCACAGCGAGGAAGACAGGCAAAAGATACTGGCCGGTGAGCGTGCGGAGTGCACCCAGGAATCCGCGGTGTTTGGCGCCAAGGAGGAAATCAAATACGAGAAGATGATGAATGAGCTGAAAAGGAGATTGGGAAGATTGGGGAGATGAACGGTACCTGAACCACGGGACTATCCCGGTCTTCCCTCCCTGGGTTTGCCCCGCTACGGCGTCGGCCCGTCCGCCGCCGGCCCGGCCAGCGGGGCCGCGCGCGCCTCGACCTCGAACTCCCGCTCGGCGACGACATCGTAGCTGGCTTCGCGGAATCCCATGGCCACGCGCGCCCCGGAGGGCGTGAAGGTCACGATACCCACCGACCCGTCGCCGGTTTCCCAGCAGGGATAGGAATTCCACACCATGGACATGGCGCACTCGGCCAGCGCATCCGCAAGCGCGGCAGCGGGAGCTTGCCTGCGCTCTCCCCGCCTGAACAGCTGAAGCCCCTCCACAGGCCGACTGTCGGTCCCGACAGGCACCGGCCGTGACGGATCCGCGGAAATGTAGATCGCGTCCTGCACGGCGCGCTCGTCGCCGAAGCCATCCAGCTTCATCTCGACCGCGGCAATGCCCCATTGCTCCAGGGCGGCGCCGATAACAGCCAGATTGTGCCTGACCGACGTCATGAACCGCTCACTGAAATTCCTGCCGGCTGAGGACGCATGGTCCGGGGGCCGGGCGGCGAAGGGTTCCTTCCTTCCATCGCCCGTCCCGGGCGCAACAGCCTCGCGGACAAGCGGCGAGGCCGCCACAGCTCGCGCGATGCGTCGGCACGCCTCCCAGCGCGGATCGCCCCGGCGGATGCCATCGCCGATCCGCACGATCAGCGTTTCGGGATTCCCGTCCTGGGCCGGGGCCTCCAGCGGGATCGACAGCGTGAAGCCGTCATCGCGCCCGCTCGCGGGCGCCCCTTCCGTCAATTCCATCGAACAACCCTCCCTGCTGTCCATGGACCGGTCAGGCCCCCGGAGAGGGACCGGGCAGCCTGTCCTCATCCAGGGACGCGGCCTGCGCTGTGAATTCCCGCTCCTCGTATTCCACCGATCGCAAATCGATCTTCACCGAGATCGCCTCCGGCTCGATGGAAACCGAGCCACAGGCGCCGGTACCGACCTCCCAACCCGGGAAATCCACCGCCAGCGCATCCATGACGCAGTCCTCGATCGCATCCTCGAGGGTCTTCAGGCAATCTTCGGTCCGGCTCAGGACACCCCGGCTCGATACGATCTTCTGCATCCCTTCCACCGTCCGTGACAACAGATCGTCACCGGCGGTGAGCACATGCCCGTCGGTTCCGAGGAAGGTAATGTCCTCCACCGCTCCGCTGTCCGAGTAACCGTCGAACTCCACATCCACGGAGCCGATGCCGCATTCCCGGAAAATGGCGCCGAGCACCGCCGTGTTGTGCTCGACCAGTCTGCGCTTCTCCTCCCGATTGGCTGCCGCCTGTTCGCTCGCCGCCATGGCCCTGTCCTCCTGTTTTCACGCGATTGCCTGGGATCGGCCGCATCACGGGCCGGGCGGGTCGTCCCCTTCGCCGGCCACCGGCGGCATCGTCTGCTCCAGACCGTTGACCGTGTCGTACCAGGTCGTGTCGACCTCGACCGACATCATCCGGATGTCCACGGCCACCTTCTCCGGGCCGACCCTCACGGTTCCGGACGACCCGTCATCGGTCTCCCAGCCGGGATAGTCGACCTCCAGCAGGGACAGCGCCACCCGCTCGCATGCGCCCCGGAAGGATTGCGGCGGCGCCTCCCTTGCGCGCCAGCCGCCGGACCCGACAAGACAGTCGCGAAGACCTTCGATCCTCGCGTCGGCAAACCGTGCCGCGGAGAATATCTCCTCGGGGTCTTCCGGGGTCTCGATGTCCCCGATCATCCCCTCATCCCCGCAGCCGTTGAACGCGATATCGACCGTGCCGACGCCCTGTTCGGCAAGGAAAGAGCGCAGAACGCCTATATTGTGCAGCGCGACCGCCTTGCAGGCCTCCCGCCCGTCTTCCGGTGACATGCCCATCGAAAACCGCCCTCCCGGACCGCTGGCCGTTCCGGGACAACCATAGAAGCAATCCATGAAAATCCTAATGCGGGACGGTAAATTCGGCCCGTCGCCCGTCAGGGTCCGGGGCTGCCGTCCCCCGGTGCCGGACGAAGGTCCAGGCGCCGCCCCTCGACGGTCAGCACCTCCGGTCTGCCGACCCGGCCCGGCCGGATCTTCACGGTCGCCGCGTCGCGCGAAACCGTCAGCGTGCCCAGCGCGCCTTCATTCGTCTCCCAGCCGCCGTAGTGCGCCTGCATGACACCCCAGGCCACATGCCCGAGCGCTTCGCCGAGGGGTACCGCCCCGAGATCGAGGATCTCGATCTCCTCATTGATCTCCCGGTAAGCGAGCATCCCTTCGGCCACAGCGGACAGGTCCGCATCCGGCGGCTGCAGCGCCGCCAGACGGATGGCCCCGTCATCATGCTGGCCGTCGAATTCATACTCCGCCGCGACCAGGCCGCTGCGCTCCATGCACTCATGGACAGCGGCAAGGTTATGGCGCGAGACCGTGTCCCAGGTCTCGCGCAGGCGCGTCAGCTTTTCCATGACCTTCTCCACCATCCAGGGCGGAAAGGAGAACTCCTCCAACTCACCGGCCATCTGTCGCCTCCTTTTTTCTGCGCAGCCCGGTATTACCCGCAGCCGGGGCTGTCCATATCCGCGCCCGGGGCCTCCTTCGGCATCCGCGTGAAGACCCTCTTGCCGGAGGACATCGTCTCCAGCTCGAGCGTATAGCCGCTCTCGCCGATATGGATCGTCCCCGAACTGCCCTCCTCCCGGTTCCAGCCCGGCTGCTCGAGCCACAGCAACTCGTCGCAGAGGAACCCGACCGCGTCCCAGAACTCCATGGGATCGAGTTCGATCAGGGACGGGGTCCATTCCCGGTTGCGGACGTAGCGGATTCCCCGCACCTCGCCCTCCGGCTCGACACTGGAAGGGTGCCCCTCCAACGTATGCCAGTCCTCCTCCCCATAGCGCCCGATGAAGCCGACCTCGATCTCCTCGAGACCGGCCTCCTTCATGTGCCGCAGAACGACCGCCAGGTTGTGGGCAACCGCGGACTCGTTCAGGGACCTTCTGAGCGCCCTCCTTTCATCCTCGTCCATCGCCCCGGCCTCCCTGTTGCCCTTCTCGGTGCGGGGGCGCTCCGCCTCCCGCAGCCTACCGGCCTGACGAGAAATTCCCTAGCGGCATCCAACTGACACTCCGGTACCCCGGCGGCGCGGCGAGCGCCATGCCGCCGCCGTCATCTTCTTCGAAATATTTCCTGACTTCGACGGTTGGGCTGACTTCTGACCGATCTCGCGTCTGGAGTTTTCAGTAAAGCCAATGAGTTGGCAGTTGCGGTGCGGTCAAGCTGCGTTGTAGTGCCTAGTAAATCTTTGAGACTGTCAATGCCTCCGCCACGCGCTACACTCCCCCCATGTTCGTGCGCATCAAGACCTCCCCCAACAGCCCGCGACGCTCGGTCCAGATCGTCGAGGCCGTGCGCGACGGCGGCAAGGTCCGACAGCGCATCGTCCGCCATGTCGGCGTGGCCATGGACGAGGACGAGCTCGAGCGCCTGAGGCAGCTCGGCGAGTACGTCAAGGCGAAGCTGGAGGACGAGCGTCAGCCGGCATTGTTTGCGCCCGAGAAGATCGCTGAGCAGGCGATCCGTGTCGGCCGCCGGGGGGACGGCAAGGAGGAACTCCCGGTCGACCTCAAGCAGCTTGAAGAGGAGCAGCGCCTGATCACAGGCATCCACGAGGTCTATGGCGAGATCTACCGGCTGCTGGGCCTCGACGCGCTGCTGCCGCGCTCGCGCTACCGGGCCTCCCATGACGCGCTGTTCCATGTGGTGATGGCGCGGGTAGCCAACCCCGACAGCAAGCGGGGCAGCGTGCGCCGGCTCGAGGAGGACTTCGGCGTGAGTCTTCCGCTCGAGAAGGTCTACCGGATGATGGATCAGCTCGACGCGACGGTGATCGAGCGACTGCGCACGCGCGTCGGCGAGGCGAGCCGGTCGCTGCTGCCGGAGCCGGTCGCGATCCTCTTCTTCGATTGCACCACGCTCTACTTCGAGACGGCCGCCGAGGACGAGCTTCGCCAGCACGGCTTCAGCAAGGACGGCAAACACAAGGACTCGCAGGTTCTGCTGGCGCTGATGGTGACGCGCGAAGGGCTGCCGATCAGCTACGAGGTCTTCCCCGGCGCCACCTACGAGGGACACAGCATGGTCCCGGTCCTGCAGGACATGCAGCGCCGCCACCAGGTGGAGCGCACGGTATGCGTGGCCGACCGGGGCATGCTGAGCGCCGACAACCTCGACGCCATGGACGCCATCGGCGGCGAGTATGTCGTCGGCGCGCGGCTGCGCAAGCTGCCGCTCGCGCTGCTGGGGCAGGTTCTCGACCCCGGGACCTATGCCCCGCTGGAGGGCTCACAGGACCGCCGGGTCGGCGAGTGGGAGTACAAGGGCCGTCGCCTGATCGTCGTCTTCTGCCCCCAGCGCGCACGCAAGGACGCGCACGAGCGCCGCCATCAGGTGGAACGCCTGCTCGACAGGCTGGCCCGCAGCGACAATCCCAGGGAACTGCTCTCCAATCACGGGGCGAAGCGCTTCATCGCCGTCGAGGGCGACGCACGGCTCACGGTGAACCCGGAGAAGATCGCCGAGGCCGCACGATGGGACGGGCTCACCGGCGTCATCACCAATCTGCGCGACGCGCGCGTCACCGAAGTGATGGCTCACTACCAGGGGCTCTGGCAGGTCGAGGAGAGCTTCCGGATCACCAAACACGACCTGAAGATACGTCCCATCTGGCACTGGAACCCGGACCGGATCCGCGCTCACATCGCCATCGCCTTCCTGGCCTTCGCCTGCGTTCGACACCTTGCGTACCGCGTCGCCATCCAGAAGCGGCGGATGTCCCCGGAGGTCATCCGCTCCGCCCTCGTCCACCGCCAGTGCTCCCTGCTGCGCTGTCGGCAATCGGGCAACCGCTACGTCATCCCCTCGAAGCCGACACCGGCGGCGGAGCAGATTTACGCAACCATGGGGCTGCCCCTGACGATCACCCCGTATCAACTCGCCTGACCGTCGACGAAGCACGGCTCGAAGAAATGCCGGATGTAGTGCCTAGCCGAAATGAGAACCAGGCAATATCAACTACTTATGCGAATCAACCGTCGAAGTCAGGACCCTCTTGCCGGAGGACATCGTCTCCAGCTCGAGCGTATAGCCGCTCTCGCCGATATGGATCGTCCCCGAACTGCCCTCCTCCCGGTTCCAGCCCGGCTGCTCGAGCCACAGCAACTCGTCGCAGAGGAACCCGACCGCGTCCCAGAACTCCATGGGATCGAGTTCGATCAGGGACGGGGTCCATTCCCGGTTGCGGACGTAGCGGATTCCCCGCACCTCGCCCTCCGGCTCGACACTGGAAGGGTGCCCCTCCAACGTATGCCAGTCCTCCTCCCCATAGCGCCCGATGAAGCCGACCTCGATCTCCTCGAGACCGGCCTCCTTCATGTGCCGCAGAACGACCGCCAGGTTGTGGGCAACCGCGGACTCGTTCAGGGACCTTCTGAGCGCCCTCCTTTCATCCTCGTCCATCGCCCCGGCCTCCCTGTTGCCCTTCTCGGTGCGGGGGCGCTCCGCCTCCCGCAGCCTACCGGCCTGACGAGAAATTCCCTAGCGGCATCCAACTGACACTCCGGTACCCCGGCGGCGCGGCGAGCGCCATGCCGCCGCCGTCATCTTCTTCGAAATATTTCATGCTCCTTCCTGTCCTGTGGGAAGCGCGGTGCGTGTGCAAAGGGGGGGTGCGAATGCCGCACGGACATTCCGCGAGCGATTCCGGCCTGCATCAGATGCAGGTGCCGTCCTCGCTCATACCGCCCCAATTGCAGCCGTCGGAGCCGCTGAGCCCCGTCACATATGTGCAGGTGTTCGAGTCGATCGTCTCCCTGCCGCCGCTGTGGGGGTGGTACACCCGCTTGACCAGGCTACCGGTGACGGTCGCGGTCCCGGAGAGGGTCTGCGGCGGCAGGTTGCCCCAATCCCAGTCGATGCCTTCTATCCCTGAAGTGCCGAGGAGCGACCCCGGCCTCGCTATTTGTGCCCGGTAACCGGTGTGCTGGGTGACCGAGTAGCTGATGCTTTGGTCAATCCCCCACACGCTTGCTGCCTCGGCGCTGGTGCAGGCAATGGTCACCAGCTTGTAGCAGTCCGCGAAGTTCTGCCGGACGCAGTCGGCGGTCGGGCCGCCGCCCGCATCCGGATGCAGGCGCTGGCGCGCCTCCGACCAGCTGGAGGAACCGGCGCCGACCACGTTCCCGGCCTGCTTCCAGACCATACGGTGCTTGCGGATCTTCCGGCCGGCCGCCGCATAGGGGTCGTGCCGGTATGCGGACGGGCAGCCGCAACCGCTTGCAGACGACGCGCCTTCACCGCCCGCAACATACCGGCACGCCGGCGGCGTCGGTGTCAGGGGAGACGGTGACGGTGTCCCGACATAATCCGAGGCATCGAAGAAAACGCTCGAATCTCGCGCCGTGCCGTCGGCTTCGGCCTCGGCGCACAGCGTGTCGAAGAAGTGCCATCTCGATGCCTTGCGGCCCTCGATTTCCGTCGGCGTCCGGCAGACATTCGCCGGGTCGAACACGGCGGCTGCGACGAGATGGTTGCCCGCCCCGCCGACCCCCTCCGGATTGCACTTGCCGTGCTCCGGGATTTCCACGCCGTTGCGCGTGCGGGACTGGCCGTCCGCATCCGTCCAGGCAAAGTCGAACAGGTCGCCCGACTCCCGGTCCACGCAGGAGGCCACATCCCCCATCGGGCCCGGCCAGCGGTCCATGTCCGCGCCGCTCCAGGGATGCAATTCGATCGGAACCGTCTGCGAATAGCGCACCGAGCCGACGGTGCCCGTCAGCCCGACCGCCGGCGACGCGCAGCCCAATTCCCAGTCCTCCTGGGTGTTCCTGCGCTGGGTTGCGTTCCATCCGAATGGATCGATGGCGCCCGAGACCAGCGCCACCGTGCCGGGAGGCAGTCGGCCCATGCAGAGAGGGATGACGGCGTCCGGGTATCCCGACTGCGGGAGACCCTCGGCCCTGGTGCCGGCGCCATTGACCAGCTGGAGCCCGCCCTCGACGGCCACCGTGGCCATGTCGGTCCCCCGAAGTTCCGTATCCGCAAAGACCGCCAGTGTCTGGTCGCAGAACCGGAACGACAGCCCGCGGCCCGACCAGTTCTCGAGCCAGACCTCCTCGTCGCTGTCCGTGTTGTCGTACACCGCCTTCAGCAGCTCCGTGCTATAGGTGCCGTCCTCCCACAGATGCGGAGCACGGGCCTGTGTCAGATCCGGGTCGCCGGTGTTCGGCTCCCGCTCGATCCAGGCCGCCAGGACGCCCCAGGCCTGCGTGATGGCGCTCGCATGCGCGCGCGCCGCATCGCGGCGGTTGTCCCAGTCGATATCGTCGGCGGCCCGCGCCGGACCGGCCGGCAGGGAGGTCGCGAGCATGGCCGCCGCGCACAACGCCGCGGCCAGCATGGACAGCCCGCCTCCTCGGACACCCGGAACGGGTCCGGGCTCCGCGCGGGGCAGACTCCCGTGCGATATGGGAATTTTCATCATCGCCAGATTGCCTCCTGTGATTTGGCCACCGTGCCGGGGATGCCCGCAGTCAAGCGGTCATTCGTTGCATGACGACCCGTTGGCGGTGCAGTTGTTGGCTCCCAGGTAATCGACATTCAGGTTCTCTCCGCCCGTTTCCCGGATATCCATGTTCCTCCGCACGAAAACGGTCGTTGCATCCGCACTGCCTTCCACGTCAAGGTCGCCCTTGATGTCGAAGGTGCTCGTTACGGTCAGATTGTTTTCCGCCTCGACATTGCCGTACACGGCAAGCCCGCCGCTGACCGTTAGCGCGCCACTGACAATGATGTCCCTTTCGACCACGAAGCCACCGGGGTTTGTCCCCGATATGGCTATATCCAAGGAAGCCGCTTCCATGTCGTTGCCGACCGTGATTCGCGACGGGGTGCCGGCGCTGCCGACCCTCAGCTGTCCCGCTCCGGCGTCGCTCCTCAACACGTTGTCGGTCATGTCGAGATCGGCGGAGAGGTCGGCCGAGTTCGGGCAAACGGCCGTGGCCTCCCGCAGGACGAGGTCGCCGCAGTATTCTTCCCGGGTGATTTCGTAGAAGGCCATGATCGCGCCTTCCTCGATCCAGCCGGCGTTGAACGGCGCCGACATCAGGCTTTCGGCAACCGTCGGCCCGATCAGGCACCGCGACACCGTCGTTCCCAGTCCCGAACAGGAAGCCGGGTCCGTCCGCACAAGACCGAGGCGCACCCTGCCCTGGCTCCTGAACAGCGCGCGATGCGGAATCCGCGTATCGCCGCCTCCCACGAACTGGCTCTGGCCCGCCAGCACCTGGATGCTCGAGTGGTTCGGATGCGTCCCGACGCGTCGATACCAGACACGGAGATCGCGGCGCATCGCATCGGTTGTCGGGAAATCCTCCGGCAGGATGCCCCGGCTCTCGAGCAGGCCCGGCAGGAGCCGTCTTGCATTCGGGGAAAAGGTCGCGGGCACGTCGGCGTAGTGCGTCCGGGCGTAGTGGGCCGCGACGTGCCCCAGGGTGGCGACCTGGCGGCCGGCCTCCTCCGCCAGCTCGTCCTGCTCCTGGCGGTGGATGAAGAGCACAACGAACGTCGCCACCACCGCGAACGCCGACAACGCGAGCAATGCGTCGAACAGCGCGGCCCCGGTCCGGCCCCGGCGGCGGAGCCGCCGGGCTAGGTCGCTGAAGGCTTTCAATATCCGTCCTCCATTGGAATCCTACTTGAGGATGGACTGGAGGTTCGGCTTCCCCTGTTCGACCGAGACGGTCTCGGCACCGGTTCCGAAGATGGAGACGACGCCGACGCCGGCAACGGTGGGCACGGCGATCATCATCGCCCCGGCGACGACCAGCATGACGGCCGAGCCGACCTTGTTCTGCGGGTCCTGGGGGTTCTTGGAATAGTTGTAGAACTTGAAGATGCCGAACACGACGAAGCCGACCCCGGCGAGGAAGGCGGCTGCCCCGAGAAGGTCGGCGAGGGAATCGAACTGCGAGGCCACGCGGTTCGCCACGCCGCCGACATCGCCGGTCTGGGCGGCGGCGACGCCACAGACCAGGGCCCCGGCGACAACAGCCGCCACCCCGGCGAAGCGGTGCAGCCTGCCCTGGGCGTTCCTTCCGGCACCAGCGTTGATGTTGACGCTTTGCATGGCCTTTTCCCCCGCTGTCCTGCAACCGGCAGCGGGCCGTCTCATGAGACTCCTGACCTGATAGAGGAATCGCGGAACCCGCCGTGTTCCAGGAAGATGGACACGGAAGGCGTTGGGGCTTCAAGCCGCAAACGATGAAAAATGGGGAAAACCGGTTTTTCGCACGCGGGCCCGCCGGTCAGGGCGCCATCCCTGGCGAACCCGACTGAAAACGAAGGGCCTGCAGGGAGGCAGGCGCGGATTTCGTCGTGTATCGGGTAGAGCTTCTCACAGGCGCGGGCGCAGTTGTCGCGACGTATTGCGGTTGCTGATTCGGGAAGGCCGGGTTCGGCCCGGGTTCATGCCTCCCGCTTGTGTCCGTCCGGATGCCATTCTCCGGGGCCGCCCAATCCGCAGAGGCTTCCGACGTGGCAAGCCATGCCGAGGAACTCTCCCCTGTCGAGGGCCGCCCTGGCTTCGGCCTCGGTATTGCCCGGAAGACAGTGCAGCGTGTCGATCTCGACGCAGCCCTCACGGCCGCATATGCATGGCCAGGGATCTTCCCGCATGTCCGCGACCACGGCCCAGCCCGACGGGCCCACAAACCCTGTATTGGGCCGGCGCCATACGAGGTCGCCCTCGGCCGGCGCGCCGCGTTCAGTCACCCTCGGCCGCGGCGTCGAGGCCCGGCAGCTGGGCCAGACCGCTCTTCTTGTAATGCTCCCACGCCTTCGTGATAATCATGCCCTGCGTGGTATCGTGATATTCTGCCTCGTCCTGGATTTCCCGGCGCGTGTCCGGACGCACCCAGGCATGGACCTGCGACTTCATCGGCGACTTGCCGTTGCGCCGCCGGCGCCGCGCCGGGCGTTCCTCGAACCCCGCGGCTTCCCCGACCCGGTCCAGTTCCTCCTCGGAAACTCTCCGACGAGAGGACCTGGACAAAAGGTCGACATCGTATGGGCTGGTGCCACCTGCTGCATCGCTCATCTTCGTTTCAACCTCCTTTAGTCCTGTCCGACTGATTCAGGGTCTCTGACGCTCTCCGCAAGAGCCTGGAAAACCGCTTGCGCGAACCCTGCGGCATTCTCCTTCGCCTCTTCCATGTTTCCCTGCGGCGGCATCGTGTGGAGGTCGCCGCCGAATTGGAACAGGCCCGAAAAGGCCGCCCGTTCGAACAGGGACGGCTCAATACGCTTGACGCCCGCATTCTGCAGGGACCTCACGATGCCGTCCTCGATCTTGGACCTCACCGGCCCCGCCCGCAGCCTGGTCAGCACGACGGCCTGGGAGACCCCGCGACCGAGGGTTTCCTTTTCCAGCTCCACAAGCTCGATGGCCCTGGCGCCGACCTGCGCATCCAGCGACGTCGCACACATGGGCGTCAGGACCAGGTCTGCCTGTGAGATCGCCCGGGTCATTATGAGCGACGCCGCTCCCTGCAGATCAACGATGATGATCTTGCCGGCTCCGTCCAACTGCTCGATCGTCCGGATGATCGTCTTCTCGGTGACATCGTTCAGCAGGGTGATGTTGGCGGGAAGCTCCTTCTTCGTCGCCCAGAGCGCGAGGCATTCATTGGGGTCGCAATCGATCAGCACGACCTCAATGCCGTTCCGCGCATACTCCGTTCCGAGCAGAACCGCGGACGTTGTCTTGCCGGCGCCGCCCTTGGGCGAAGCCACCACGATCACAGGCATTCGTCACCTCCATTCCCAGGTGTGACAATCGGATTGTAGCAGTAAGCCGCTTGCCCGGTCAATCCGATTGTTTTATCGGCACTATCCGATTGCATCGGACAATCGGATTGCCATTCGGCATGCCGTCGTCACGGATCGGACGGCTGCTCCAATTCCCGGTTCAGACGCTCGAAAACCAGGCGCGTCAGTTCCTGCACCTCACGCCACATCTCCTCGCCCTCGCTCCACGCATGATGAAGCCCGGTCCGCATGGCGTGGTTCTCGAAGAGATCCTGCGCCAGCCCAATCTCGAACCAGCCTTCGCCGATCTCGTCATTGGCGACCTCCACCGTCCCGGCCCCCGCCCTCCGGCTCCGGAACCGGAAGACATAGTGGCCGACCTCGATCCGGTGCCGGCGCTCGCCTGTCACGGCTGCATCCCCGTCCTGCGCCGGTAGCGGTGCATTCACGGCCCTCCAGGTTCGTCCGGCGCCTCTTCCCGGGGACTCCGGGGCGGCGCCGGCGGAAACGGAACACGGTTGAACAGGTGCTCCCCGTCCGCCTGACGAAGGGCCTCCGCCGCCCGGTCGAGATCTCCCAGGGTGATCGCCTGCCCGTTCTCCCGGCGGCGCACGAATGTCTCAAGCGCCGAATACATGGCCCCGGCCGCGAACATGCGCAACGCCGCGCCGCGCAACATCGACCATAGCGGGTCGTCGCGGCCGACATCGCCTGCGACACGCAGTTCAACGGTTTCCTGTCGGCCTGCCGCATCCGGTTCGCCATAGTGGATACGGACGGCGAAGCCCTTCTCCTCAGGGTCCTCTTCGCTTTGGAAGTCCGGAATGGCCAACTCCCACGACTGCCGCATGATCTTCTCCTCCTGCCGCTACACCTTCAGCGGTCTGGGTTGTCGAGGGGAGACCCCGACACTCCGAATTGTGACCCGCATGCCGGAACGCGAGCGCCTTTTCCGACGCCAGCGCATGACCGCCCTGACAGCAGTGCGATCGACGTCGCCACGAATGCCTTCCTCGCGCAACACGGTCCGCCGGCCACCGTCCGTGACGATATGGACGTCATGCCAGAATCTCGTCCGCAGGAACACGGGCGGCGGACGCCGCCCCTTCAGGATATCGCGCGATATCCACCCGACAGTCCGGAACCTCTCCCCCGGCCGTATCGGCTTCCAGTGCTCCTGATCGTGCACCGCCCCGACGGCCGCCCTCTCCCATTGCCGAACCGCGTCAACCAACGCCACGCGGCGCTCGATCCAGAACATATCGCAGACCAGGGCATAGACTTCGCCCCCTTGAAGAGCGGCGTCGCACCCGGGATCCCACACCCGCCCCTCATCGCAAAAGTCATGGCCTCCGCGAATCCAGAGCCCGTTCTCGCCATATCCCTCCGGCACCCTGTGAAAGGCCCCGTCATGGCCGGGCTCAATACGGTGAATGAATACCTCTCCGAGGAACCTGACCCTGTGGTCGGCGGGTATATTCACGACAGACCGGTCATCAACCACGTCCACGAGAGTCGTGAAGTTCGGAAAGGCGAAAATCTCTCCGGCACTGTGAAGCGCGCGCAGCACCAGAACCGGACCGACATGAGCCGGACCGGGCGTTTCCATCGGAACCCCGTCCCAGAACGCCGCCGGATCCTCATGGAGCCGCCACTCCAGGCCGGCGACGTGCCGGGCCTGTTCGATCCGCGGCCCGGCAGTCCAGACCGACCCGGCCCGGCCCGGCTCACGCCGGACCGCCTCGTGGAAGGCAATGCCACGATTTTCGAGTGTGGACCGAAGACTATGAAAGGCGGAGCCGATCCCTTTCGGACCCTTCGCGCCGAGCAGCCTTGCCACCTCCGTGCTTTCCAGACTTGCGAACGGCATCGCAAGACGCTCGAGCACTGCCAGACCGCCCCTGAACCGCAAATCCTCCGTCTTGCGATCAGCCACGGGCATGTCGAAGTTCCCCTTCTTCCGCCCGAGGCCAGACAATACTGTTGTCACGGTGGAAGTCGCCCTTTTCGATCCTGATTCCGTCGCCGTATTTCCGCCTGAGCGCGGCAATGCCGGCTTCCAGGGCCTCGCCCGGAGTATCAAACCGGTTGGTCGTATCTCCAGGCTTGTAGAAAGCCTCCCACTGGCCAAGGATGCCATCGGCGTCCTTCCGGTTCAGACGAGCGGCGGCCGCGGCGCTCAATTCGAACCGGACGTCCTCGCGTTCGATCCCCTCCTCCCCTTCCGGCGGATCCGGGTCGTAACGCCAGATCGTGGCGTAGTAGTGCTCCGCCCCGAGCGCCAGGTCCCAGTGTGCAACCTTGACCCCGTAGCGCACGGTCACGGTTCCGCTCCCGTCATTCCCCGACTTCCCTCACAAAAGCCTCCCGGACCCGCCAACCGCCTCGGCCCGGTATTCCCGCCAGAGCTTCTCGCGCTTCAGTTTCGCCGCCTCGTATGAAATGCCGAAATGGCGGGCAATGCCCGTAATCGCGGCACAGGCAACGATATGCCGGTCCACGGTAGCCGCCATCCGTCCGACCCGTCGCCCGGAGGCCCCGTGAAACCCTGCCTCGCAGTGCGGGCAGTGGAAGTCGACCGAGAGCGGATAGCCGGCCACCTCGCGCCTGAGCCGCTTCCGGGGTGGGTCGCCATAACGCTCGTCGGGTGTCAGGTCCCTGGCGGCGCTGCCGCCCCCTGCACCGGGGCGCCTGGGCCTCGCATTCATCGCCCGATCCCCAGAATCCGGCACGGCTTCCAGTTGCGCCGCCAGTGCTCGTCGCTCTGCACATGGTCCTGCCGGACACTCTTGCAGACATTGAGCGGGAAATCCGCCGCAGGGAACGCCCCGGCCATGCGGAGCACGAGACCCTCGCGTTCCCCGCCGAGAGCGGATGGCTTCGCCTGTTCGGCCTCCATGAACGCCTGCATCTCGCCGAGGCTCCCGAACCGCCCCTCGAACAGCACCGGCACCGTGGCCATCTCCAGGCTGTCCGCGTAGGCCCGCAAATCGTCAAAGGACGCAAAACCGCCCGCGCGGTCGCGCAGCGCGAAGGCGTAGAAGGTCCGATCCTCGCGAACCGGTTCATAGACGATGCTGTGTGTGCCGTAGATGTCCTCCCCATAGAGGAACACGTCCGGGCCCGTCACTTTCCAGGCATGGTGCTTCTTCACCATCGCCATCCACTTGCCGTCCGAAGGGGCCGAGACGCTGCGCGCATAGACCTCGCCGCCATGCAGCAGCGTGTTGCCGCCGTCGAGTTTCTCGGTCACCACGACCGGCAGGCCGACAAAGCGCCCGGGGTCGGCATGAACGGCATCGCCGCGCGCGACACTCGGCGACCACGGCCAATAGGGGGTCTTCGGATATTTCAGGGTCATGATACGCTGTTCATCCCGGCCACGGACAGACCGGCAGGCTTCCCCGGCGGCCAAATCGGCCTGCACTCGCGTTTCAAGCCGGATGGGATACATGCTATGCCAATCCGATTGTAATGTCAAGCGGATTGGCGAAATCATTGGCCCGCGGCCTTCTCCGCATGCGGCCAGGGCGGCGTCAGGCCGTCGCCCCCGGGGCCACGAGCCACGACGCTCGCGCCCGATGACGCTCGCGTATGCGTTCCGCGCCCGCCATAGCCGACCCTACCGGCCGTCCGGCGACGGCCCGCTTCCCGGAGCCGGGTCCTCGGGCAGAAGACCGAAGCGCCCGCGCTTCAGTCTCCAGCGGCCCTCGCTGTCCCTGCCGACCACGGTCGCCTTGATCCGGTAGCGCCTTCCGATGTCCATCCGGTAGTCGCCCGTATAGCGCCAGATGAAGACCGACCCGTCTTCGGATTTGAGCCGGTACCGCTCCTCGTCACGGAAAGCTCCCATGACGGGGACGATATCCATCACCGTCAGGTCCAGGCAGACCCTGTCTCCGATATTCATGGGATGACTGCCAGTCCATCGCTGTGCAGCGCCCTCAGGACGGCCTGGTCCCCGCCCGAACGAAGCGAACCGCTCCAGGGCATCACCGGGTGGCCTGCATGCAGCGACGAAACCGTCGGCGCCGACAGCGCATCGAGCGCTGTGTCCAGGCGGTCGCCGGCCCATCCGGACCCGATTCCGCCATGCCCCCGTATCTCGACGCGCCGCCCCTCGCGATCCTCGATCACGAGCGCCGCGAGGGTTGTGTCCGGCGTCCATTCCAGCCAGGCGCGCAGCGCGCCCTTGCCTGACCTACAGGTCGCGGGCGACGCAGAACGCGTATGTGTCTTCCCAATTGCCGACACCGTAATCGCCCTCCTCAAGCCGGTCTGCGATCTCCCGCAGCCTGTCCGCCGCCGACGCGCGCTCGGCGGGGGCCGTCTCGGCATTGTCGGGATCGTGATAGAGACGCACCAGCACGCACGGCGGGGCGCCGTTATTGAACTCCTCGAAGGTCATCGCTTCCTTCAGCCGCTCCGCAGTCATCGTCGTCTCCCCGGTTCTTTTCCGTCGCCAGGATGGCGTCCGTCATGTCATAGGCGTCCGTCATGCCCTGCAGGCTTTCATTCTGACAGGCCTGGTGAAACATCCACAGCGCCTCCAGCATGCTGTCGTAGCGCATGCCCTTGTTCAGCAGGGTTGCAAGCTCCCTGAGTTCCGCCCGGTCCACGCCCGGCGTTGCAAGCGCCAGGGCGCGGCGCGGGTCATTGCGGTAAATCATGTCGCCCAGGCCCGCGTAGAACGGCCCCGGCACCGCACGGTCTTCCGGTGCATCCTTCCCGCCTTCGAGCCATGGAACGAGGGCTTTTCCCGGATCGGAGATCTCGCCGATCGAGCCGAACCAACAGGATTCCCACCCCTCCGCCGGCAGGCCGGCGAACAGCATAAGGTTCAACGGATACCGCTCACTGTCCGTGCAGCGCCGGAAATCGTCCCGGAACAGGAAGACAGCCTTGCCCCAGGCGATCGCCATGCCCAGCTCGACCATCACGCCCTCGTCGGGCGGACAGCCATTGACGACCGCGAAGAGCCCGTCCGCCTCGCGCACATCGCGCGTGTCGGCCTGACCGACCTTCCAGGCCCATCCGGGGGCCGAGAAGTCGATCTGGTTGTTGCGCTCGAAGGGCTCCCATACTTCCGCGCCGACACTGGCAAGGGCCGTTGCCAGCTCGCGGAGCGGCCCCGCCTTCTGCTGCGCCGAGAAGCCGTAGGGATTGGCGAGGTAGAGAGTCTTGCGCGCTGTCATGGACTGTTCCTTTCGACTTTCCGGAACCGGACCTGCTCACTGGACCTGATCGCCTGCGGCCCCGGATGGGCCTGGAAGGTCGGTCAGGACGCAAACGCTCCGGAACCACAGGCTCCGGCCGGGAAGCCGCAACCGCCCGCGGTCCACGAAGTCGCCGGTCAGACGATCCCCTGCTGTTTCAGCACGGTCAATTCCTCGCGGCACCGGTCAGCCGCTGCTTCGGGGTCCTCTCCACCGAGAGTCTGGCCGGCCAGACGCAGGCCGATCTCCACCAGCTCCCGCTTCGAGAGGTTCCAGAGGTCCCGGGCGCATGCCTCTCCGGCCCACGCGCCGCGCCTCCGTGCCGAGGCGACCGCCCGTTCGACATGAATGCTCATGCCTGTCTCCCCGAAGCTTCGCCGCAACCCGGACCGCCGGACAGCTGGCGGTTCATTTCCTCCAGGAATACCTTCTGGGCCACAGTCAGCGCGGAGGCGCTTTCCCAGAAGGGTTTCATGGTCATCACCCCGTCGACTTCCAGCACCGCCTCGCGGAACAGCAGCATCCGCTCCTGATAGGCGGCTGCCGCAAACGCTGTCGGCCGGTCGAACCAGCCGCCGTTCACCCTGACCCGGGCGTGCATGGCGGCGATATGGGTCGTCAGGCGGTCCCGCCTTGTCTCGACCGACCCGCTTTCCTCGTCCAGCACGGCATCCACGAATTCCTTCGCGGTTGCGGTCAGGGTCACCGTATCGCGGTCAAGCCTCTCCAGCCGGCCCTCCGCCACGCTTCTCGCGAGCGCCGCCGACGCCTGCTTCTCGGCATACAGCTTGCCGACACCGGCTCCGGCAAGCACCGCGACGGCCACGGACACAATGGCAAGCCAACCCGGAACCCGCGCGTTCGCGAGTTTGCCGCTCATCCCCGTCATTGTCCGTCCTCCTTCCCTTGTCCCCCAGGCACAGTGGCATCCAGATCGAAGGCCATGTCGAAGGCATCGACATCCTCCTTCCCGGCCGCTGGCTCCCGCCGGTTGAGAACCTCCAGCCACGCCTCGACCTGCCCGGCCGGACCCTGGGCCCGGGGATCGATGTAGCGCTCGTAATTGTCCATGTATTCCGCGTCATCCAGGAAGCGCACCACGGCGCGCCGCTCGTAGCCCTCGCAGAGCCCGAGCACCGTCGCCCTGCCCTCGAGAATGTACCGGCCGCTCGCCAACATGTTCAGCACATTGACGGTCTGGCCGACCTTCAGCACCTCGAACCCCCTTGGGCTGTTTTTCCGCCCGGCCATGTTGCGCCTCCCACAATTTCCGGACCGCCTCAAGCAGGCCTTTTATATCATAGTCCGCTTGTTATTGCAATCCGCTTGTTATGGCAATCCACATTGGTCATGAGCAATACCGACTGGAGCCGCCGCGAAAACCATGGAGGATATCCACCATGCGCTGCGGCGCCCGTCCTTTGGATTTTCATGTCCCGCCCGGATCATGCGGCAGACGGTGCCGACAGGCGGGCTGTACAGGAAGAGGACGTGGACCATGGATTTCGATGGCATGACCGCGGACGATATGAGGGAGTTCGTCGCGAAGGGCGGCGACCTCGACGCGCGCGAGGACGGCCTGACAGCGCTTCACCGCGCGGTCATGGCCGAGCATCCGGATCTTGTGAGACACCTCCTTGACGCGGGCGCCGACCCGAATGTCAGGAGCGGCGAGGACGCCAATCCGCCGCTCGTCGAGGTCATGGAATGCCCTGAACCGGTCCGGGGACGAATGGCGAGGGCGCTTCTGGACGCGGGCGCCGACCCCAACCTGCGGAATGACAGGGGCGTCGCCGCCCTCCATATCGCTTTCGGCGATACCGGCCTCATCAGGACCCTGGTCGAGGTCGGGGCGGACCCCGATCTCCCGAACGAGCGTTACGGCAGGCCGCTTCACTGGGCCGTCTCGAACGCATTCGAGATGGAGGCCGTGCGCGGCGTCTGCGCCCTCATCGGCGCCGGCGCCGACCCGAATGGGCGGGACGCCGGTGGCTGGCGGCCGATTCACCGGCTCTTCGCCAACCCGGGCCATGCCGAGGTATTGCGCGCCCTGCTGTCGGGGGGAGCGGACCCGAACGCTCCTGACGCAGAGGGGCGCTCGCCGCTGCACTGGGTCGCCGCCAGGCGCTATGTGGAAACCGAAAGGATGCGCATTCTCGTTGACGCCGGCGCCGATCCGGACAGCCGCAGCGAGACGGGATGTACGCCGTTGCACGAGGCGGTCCGCCGCGGCGACGCCGCGGCGCTCCAGTTCCTCCTGGAGGCGGGGGCCGATCCCGCGGCCCGCGACAATGAGGGCGCCACGGTCCACGATTTCCTGTCGCGCAGGGAAGCCACTTCCATCGACGGCGTCGGAGAACGCGACGAGCGCGAAAAGATCCGGGCCCTCTTGGAAAGCCTGCCGAAGGAGCCGCCCGAACCGGCCCCGTGAAGGCCCGGAACCGGACGCAGCAAACGCCGTCAGTGCAGCACGGGACGGCTCTCGATCTCCTGCGCGCGCTCCAGCATCCGGACAACGCTGCGCAAGCCGCCGGGCATGGTTCCCTTTCCGGCGGCCTTTGCGATCGCTCCGGCCACCGCCTCGGTGCCGGCGGCCGACAGGTCCATCCCGGCCGCCTGACGGCGGGCGAACTCCTGCAGCTGCTTCACCGAGGGTTCCGCGATTTCGATCGTCCGGCAACGGCTCAGCAGCGGCTGCGGCAGCGTTGCCGTCGAATTCGCGGTCATGATCCAGCTCAGGTGGCTCATGTTCACCGGCACCTGGAAATACGGACACACCCATTCCCGCGCCGTCTCCGGTTCCAGAAGGCCCAGCAGCGCCGGGATGAAGGCCAGCGACATGCCCGAGGACGACCACAGCCCTCCGGCCTTGCATATCTCATCGAGAATCACCACCGGATTTGCAATACGCGCGTTCATGACCGTCTGAAGCGGCAGGCCGGCCCCTGCCGACTTCCAGCCTCGTTCCACTCCGGCCACACTGAATGCGGCCAACCCCCGTGAGGCATCGATCAGGCAGGGCGGCATCTCGAGGATCTTGCCCAGGCGGCGCGCCCAGGCCGTCTTGCCCGTCCCTGTCTTGCCCACCAGGAGAAGCGGACCGATTTTCACCGGCTCCCCCCTGTCGGCGCAACGGCGCAGCGCATGCCAGGCTTCCTTGGTCGCCGGCGCCATTCACGGCATTTCCTCGTGCAGGGCCGCGGCAATCTCGTCCGCCCGGTGCTCCGTCGGAACCCGGACCGCCGGCACGTCGCCGTATATCCTCTTCAGGGCCCGCTTCTCGTCTTCGCGGAGATGCCCAAGCCCGTTGGCCGCTTCCCGGCGCCTGACCAGCTCGTTGGCCCGGCGCTCGATCTTCTGGAGGTCCCTTTCCGAAATCCCGACCGGTGACGGGCCACCCTCCCGATGATCGGATCGCCCTGGCGAGCCCCCCGCAAGATTGTCGTGCTTCCGCTGCTGATCGAGCCAGTAGGTGGAGGACATGCCGAGCGCCTGACCCAGGCGCACGGAGGTCTCCGGCGATATCGCCCGCCGCCCCCGTATGATCTCGTTCATGCGGCCGGGAGGCACATTTATTGTCTTCGCCAGACGATATTGCGTGAGACCGAGTTCCTCTATGGCATCGGCGAGATGGACCCCCGGATGGACGCGCTGCATTCGCGTTCTCCCGAAGCGCCTCCACTCCCTGCGTTCCACACCCGAAGGGTCGGCGCGGCAGCCCTCCGCCGGACCGAGCGGCCGCGGCCGCCGGGCGGCCGCCTCCGCCTCTTCCACAAAGCGCCGCAGGCGCAGCCTTTTCAGAAACTCCACCAGGCGGTTCATCACCTGGACGGTCGACGTATCGAGTGCCGGAAGGTTAACCAGTTTTACAGTGAGCACCCCCTCCTTCATCAAGTCTTCCCGTTCCACACCTGCGCCCTTCCAAGCAGAGGAATTCCAATTATATGCCGTTTCGATTGCATATCCAATCAAATGGAACAGGAACCGGACACTGCCTCCCTGTCCACAGCGGGCATTGCCGCATCACCGCCGCCGGCCCGTCACACCGTTAGCGACATCTGCCCCTCCGTCTTCTCCTGCCGGGAACTGCGCACGCTTCGACGATAGCCGTCGAAATCCGTGTATTTCCACAATCTGCGGTTCGCCCACCGCGCCACCGACCTGAGAAGGTCCACCGACCAGTCATGGCGCACCCAGGGTTCGCGCCGCATCGCGTTGAGTTTCATCAGGGGTTGCACATGCGGTTCTGCGCCCCCGTCCAGAACCGTCCGGATGCGATGCATGCACAAATCGAACGGCTCGTTCCCCACCAGCACATAGAGGCGTTTTCTCCTGGGATTGGGGACACGCTCACGCAGCATGTCCAGCACGCCGAGCACATGCGGCAAGTCGCCCTCATCGTCCAGCGCGAAACGCCAGGGGCCGCGCAGGACAGGCTCCCAGCGCCGGAACACCTCCTCGTCGAAGGTCCTCGGCTCGAAACCCGAATTGGCATCCAAGAGAGGCACTTCCGTCTCCTGATACCGGGCCACGATATGGTCCTGGAATGTCCCGGGCAGTGCGCTCAGATTGTTGTCGCACAGGATCGGGCGGGGCACGAAATCCTCGATCAGCGTGAACTCCCGGCCCTCCATGCTCGGCACGACACAGAACCAGCAGCCGACCGGACAGCCTCTCGACGCGAATGTCGCATCGGGATTGTGCCTGACGACAGCCTCGGCGACATGGCCGCCTATTTCCGCGATCCCGGCCAGCGCATCGCGGACCGGCGTGCGCACATGAACCGCCGGGCCCCCGACCCGCACCCGGTAGCCGGCCCGGTGGAGCCAGTTCGCCCGCTGCCAGACACGCTCCAGATCCCAGGTGAAGACGACCGACAGATGGGCCACTTCATCCTCGATCCACTCGACATGGCCGCGCGCCCAACGCGCCGGCATCCTCCTGGCCGCCCGACCTGTCACAGGCCCCACTCGGCCAGTTCGCGCCGCAGACCCTCCGGCAGCCTGTCATCCGCCGCCGACGGTGCGACCGGCAGGTCCGCCGGCGCGTCGCGCTCCTCGAGGTAGCGCCAGCCGCGGACCATGCCGACCCGTTTCGCGACCACCGGATACACGAACGGTGTCATGGCAATCCTCGTCATGCCCGTGCGGGTCACGGCGATATCCTCGATCCCGAGCCGGAACAGCGTGCGCCCGGACCTGACGAAGAACACCGAGCCCCCGGCCAGTTCCTCCGCCCGCCTTGGATGCCGGGCGGTCCAGGTGCCGATCACGCCGCCCCGGCGCCGGCGCTCCTCGACATAGGCCGTGACCGCCGGCAGAGTCGGCGCCGCCAGAGGCCACCTGACGAACGGCCTGAGCAAATGGACGGGAACCTCACTCCGGGCCATCTGTCCCCCCGTCCGCCCGGTCGGGGGCGCTCTCCGTCCTCGCGTCGATCTTCGCGACGATGCGCTTCAGCCAGTCCTTCTGGCGGTCCGAAATCTCCGTCCTGGCTCCGTATCTCTGCAGCCGCATCCCGAAGCTGTCGACGAAACGCAACTCGCTCTCGGTGAGCAGCTCGATATTGTCCCAGCCCTTGCGGGCGCAGGCCTTCGCCCATTCCAGATCGTCCCCGACCGCTCCGGAAGGAGAGGGGGCGAGAAGGCCACGGTCACGGACCGTCCGTTTCGTCCTGTGTGAGAGACGCTTCATGCCGCCGCCTTGTATCTGCTCCAGTCCGGCGGCGGCAGATCTCTGTCCATTATGATCGAATAGGCCACGGCCGCGGCCTTGAGCAAACCGCAAGGGCCGGGCCAGTCTGTCCTGTCGCCCGAACCCGCACCGTACAGGAATGTCCCGTGCGCATGCCCCGGCGCGGCGACCACGAGACATTCCGGCAGGGCCCAGAACACCGGAATGTCCCGGATATCCTCCGGGGCCGAAACCAGCATGATGACCGGCTTCCTCAACCCGATCGCGATGCCCAGTTCGACCCATGTGCTGTTGCGCTGGGACGGGCTGTTCACGACGACGAGCGCATCCGCCGCCTCGACATCCGCCCGGTCGTTCCTGGCCACCTCGGGATCGGTCTCTCCTTCAAGACCCTCCAGCCAGCGCGCCGTGCAGCGCCATCCCGAGAGCGTGGATATCCCCTCGGCCAGGCTTGCATGACGCTCCAGCCAGCCATAGCCGCCGGCAAGGTAGAATGTCCCGGTGCCCGTCAATATGCGCCCTCCCCGCTCTCCCTACACGCCTTCCAGGCCTGCCCTGTTCGCCTCGACCAGAGCCCGGGCCAGGGGCGGGCAGACGCTGTTGCCGCAGGCCAGGATCTGGACCTCCTTGGTGATCGGTTCGTCATTGGCGCCGAACGCGATCCTGTAGTCTTCCGGGAACCCCTGCGCCCTGAAAAGTTCCCGCGGCGTCAGCATCCTCATCGCTATGTCCACAAGCACGTAATTGACCGAATCCACGGTCACGATGCCGAGCTTGCTCCGGCCCGCCGCCGTGGGGGAGGGCTCGAAAAGGTCCGCGCTGCCGCGCTTGCCGTAGAGCTTCATCAGGAAGCCCTGGACCAATGCCTTGTGCTGGCCGTTCGCCAGGACGGTGTTCAGGGGCCGGCGAAGCGAGCCGTTGCCGCCGTTGGTATTGCTGTGATGGTAGTGGCTGATGAAAGAGGCCACGAGCGCCGTCTTGCCCTGCCCCGAGGCCACGACGGTCGGCGCGGGCTCCTCCAGGCTCCCGTGCGTTTCCGTTCCGAACTGGCGGTCCAGATGGCACAGGACGAGGTTCTGGTGCGAGCCCTTGCCGGTGAGCGTGCTGAAGGGCTCATCGCATCCATGCCCCGTCACACCGCTGTTGTGCTGGGCCATCCATGCCAGACGGGGCATGACCAGAGCGAATTCCCCGCGTTTCGCCGTCGTCACGGTCCGCAGCGGGTCATCCACCGAGTGAACCCGGCGCGGGTCGCCGCTATGCGTCACCGGGGCGATGAACGGACTGCCATTGTTCAGGACATAGCGCTCGAGGCCCATGGCGATGCGGTCCATGGTCTTCGGGACCAGCGGGCGCTTCACGCCCACCTTCCGTCCTTCCTCGCGCGTCAGGAAGATGCTGTGGCACGGTACATCCCAGTCGATGCACTCCGCGGCCGTCCGCCACGGAAGGGCGCGCCCGGGACCGTGCGTCGCCTCGGGCCAGACGATGGGTCTCCCGTCGCGGCGGGCGATGATTATCAGGCGGCTGCGCACCGTCGGGACGCCGAGGTCGGCGGCCTTCACCTCTCTCATCTCGATCCTGTCATAGCCAGCGGCGCGGAGCTTCTCCCACCAGTAACGGAAGGTCTCGCCCATCCGGGCCTTGTCCGGTATGCCGTCAACCAACGGGCCCCAGTGCCGGAATTCCATGACGTTCTCGAGCATGATGACGTCCGGGCGGGCCTCCCTGGCCCAGCGTTCCACCGTCCAGGCCAGCTCCCGGCGCTTCTCCTGCTCGGGCGTGATCCTCTTTCCCCCCTTGGCGCGCGAGTGGTCGGTGCACGGCGGCGAGAACCACGCCAGGCCGATCCGGCCCGGCCCGGCAATGCCCGCAGGCTCCACCGCCGACACGTCGCTTACGATATGCCTGCTGCCCGGGTGGTTCACCGAGTGCATGGAGAGGACCTTCGCGTCCGCGTCGATCGCCATGTCGACCTCGCGGCCGAGAGCCTGCCTGATTCCCTCGCTGGAGCCGCCCCCGCCGGCAAAAACATCCACTACGCGCATTCCCTGCCCCTTCGCTTCAGGCGCCCGCGCCACTCCGCGTCGAAAGACAATCCTGCTTCACGCTCGTGAAAATCGGAAAAGGCCGGGCGGGCGGATTCCCCGTCTCCGCCCGGCCGGCCACCCGGGTCACTTACCGCCCGGGCGAGGACAGGGACAGGAGCGGCACCGCGCCGTCGCCGCCCAGCATGGTGGACGGCAGCTCGCCGTTCCAGCGCTTTGCCCTGGTCAGTTCGATATAGCGGTCCGAAGCCTCCAGCATCACGCTGTCCTTTCATGCAGTCGAATCCATGTCCGGAGACCACAATATATAACTATTCGATTATCTATACAAGCCGCTTGTCATGGCAATCCAATTGCCGGATTCGCCCGCGGGCCGCTCAGTTGGACCGGTTCGCCGCCGCAGGCGTCCTCGCCTGCCTCTCAAGGAAAAACGGCTCCTGGATCGTCTGCGCCTGCTGCTTGCGTATCTCCGCAATCCAGCCCCAGCGCTCCCTGGGCCGCGTCATCACCCTCACGACCTCCATACCCTCCAGGGGCCGGATCCTGTCATAGAACTCGGCCAGGCCGAACGTCATGGTCAATCTTGTCTCCGCCTTGCCATGCGGAGTTAATGGCTGCGGACCGTGAAGCACGTCCACCGTCTGCAGGCCGAAAGCCCTTTCCACCATATTGCGGTAATCGACATAGTTCGGCGCGGTGCCCGCCTTCGCGAGCACATTGGGTAGCCGGACCGCGGCCCAGGCCGTCGATTCCGCTACCTGAACAACTTCCCAGCCTCCCCCGGCTCCCAACTGCTGCTCGGCAATACGACGCCATACCGACGGTTCGAATCCCTCTATCAATTTCCACTCGGCGAACATCACCGGGACTTTTGAAAAGCGTCCGTGGCCGATCGCGATCCTTTCCTCGTTCTTTACATCGGCCTCCTCGCTGATTCCGAGGGCGTAGCCCAGCTCGAACACGCAGGTGACCCTCTTCAGGTCCCAGCCTGCAACATGCAGCAGGGTTCGGCGGCGTGCGTTCTCGCATCCTGCCACGAAGGTCATCCTGTCGATGACGGCATCCACTGTCGGAATCGGCGGAGGCCGCCTCGGAGGCGGCTCCTTGATGAAATTGTCCCATATCAAGTAGCCGCCCACCGGCAACACGATCAGGGCCAGAAGCGTCAGGACGAGGTTCTTCCTCCCGCCCCTGTCCCGCTCGACCGCCGCCATGGACGCCCGCTGCCCGGACAGCAGGTCAAGGTCCAATTGGGCAAAGCGCGAAGCATGTTCCTCGAACAATCCAGGACCGACAAAGGCACGGCCGCCGCTTTCACGGACAAGTTCGAACCGCTCCCACGCATCCTCTTCCCGATCGAAGATAACGTCTCCGTCGCGCGTCAGCGCGCCGGCCTGCTGCTGGACAAGGCAGACCTCGCCCTCCTCTGTCGCAAGAGCGGCCACCCACGAGCCCTGGTCAGGACCGATGACGCGCTCGACTACCGGGGCCAGCGGCGCGATGCCGGCCGGGTTTCCTTCCCCGTCGACAAGCCCGACAAGCTCCCCGTACCGGACATTGTAGTTGCGCCGGCCGGACTTCCCGGCCTTCGCGATCTCCGATTTTTCGAGGGCCGGCAGCCACAGCATTCCGGCCACATAGGCCTCTCCGCCGATCATGACGACGCTCATGCGCCGCCTCCGGCCGGCGCGGCCCCCGGTGTCTCGTTCACGATACCCAGGGGACGTCCGATATCCGCCGTCACCAGCATCACCTGCTCGATCCGTCGGCTGGCGCCGGAATCCCTGTAGCCCGTGCCGACCTCCTCATTGCCGAGACCCAGACTGTCGCCACCCTGCGCGAATTTGTCAGCGAAGCCCGTCAGCACAAGCGTCTCGCCCGTCCGTACCGACTGCGACGACGTAATCGCCCGGCGGCCCTGCGTCGGTTGCTGGACAACCACCTCGCCTGTATCGAAATCCTTGATATCGGCGCTGTCGAGAATGTTGACCGCTATGCGCACCAGCATCTCGTCATGAGCCACGATCTGGGCCCGGTAGGAGATCATGATGCCCTCCGTGACCGTGCCGGGCGTGATCTGCGTCGTCACGGCGTTCTGCGTGTTCTCCAGCGCGACCACCTCGTATTCCGCGACATACACCTTGTCGAGCAGGTCGTAGAACTGCGCCGGGCGTCCGTTCAGCGTCGGCACGTCGACCGACATGATCCGGCTCACCGACCCGACCTGGCGGAGCGCGTTCACGGCCGCCCTATAGCTGTTCTGTCCACGCACATGACCCGGCCGCCGGATCACGAGACCGTCCGTGGCATTGATCCCGATCCCGATATCCTGACCGAACAGATGGCGCAGGACCGCCGATATCCCCAGATCGAACGACTGCTGGTTGTTGTGCTCCACCCGGAACATGGAGAACGTCAGGCGGACCGGGCGCAATGTCGTCCGGTTGAGTTCGCGCAGCGCCTCCTCGACCCGCCTTACCGCTCCCGGCGTCCCCGTGACGGCCACCCTGCCGGTCGACTGCGTCAGCTGCAGCCGGGCCTCCCCGGCGGCTGCGAACTCCAGACGTCCCCTGACCTCTTTCCAGGGATCGTCCTGATAGGTCGCCGTAATCGACTGCGAATTGCCCCCCGCCACGGTCGCCCCGCCGTCGCCGCTGCCGGACGAACTGGCGTCGCTGTTCACACCCACGTTCCACTGCTGGCCCCCGGCCAGCGCGTTCACCGTCCAGGACCGGGAAACCGAACGGTGGACCACAACGCCGCGGACCTCGTTCCACTCCCAGTCATATCCGGCCGCTTCCGTCCAGGCATCGAGGAACTCCGAGACCCGGCCGTGCCAGTTCACCACCGGAAGCCCGCCGCCGCTTTCCAGCCCCAGCCATGCAAATTCCGACCCGGCCGGCCTGGCCGCCGCTTCCGGCGGCGGCTGGCCGGCTTCACCGGCCTCACCGATTCGACGGGGGGCCCCACCACCCTCCTCGAACGCCTTGCCCAGAATCACATTCAGCCCGGCCGTCTGTCCCAGATCGTTCGCGATGGACTCATGGGTGACCGTGTCCCCCAGCGGGAAACTGAATTCCACGTCGAGCGCCTCAGGAAGCCCCTTGCGACGCCTTTCCAGCAGGGCGAGCCCCAGATGCGGGCGGTCCTCTTCCTTCAGCACCTGGAAGACCCGTTCCTCGCGGCCCGCCGGCGACTGCGGAAGCCACTTCGTCATCGCCGAACCGGCGCTCTTCGCCGCCTCCGCCGCCTCCTTGCCGGTGTCGCATGCCGACACCGCCAGACCCGACGTCACGGCAAGCACAAGCAGCACGGTTCTCCTGCTCATCCAGCGCAGCAGCATTATCCTATCTCCAGCCCTGTCTCTTCTCCGGAAGCCAACCGGCCCGCGAGCCGCACCTGGTCCCCCGGAGCCGCGGTATTCGCCAGCGCCGTCTCCGGGGCCACGACCAGCTCATTGCTGTCCGTCACCAGAATCGCCACACCGTCGCGAACCTCCATCAGCATGCCGTCCACCCGCTCGTCGGCCTCCAGCGTCCGGCGCGAGAGTTCCGCTTCCGTAACCCACTGCCGGCCCTCTCCGAGCAATATCCCGGCCTTGCGAAGCAGATCCCGGCGTCCCGGAACGACCGCGTCCCGGACCAGACCGACAAGGCCTTCGGTAAAGCCGTGGACGGCCGCTTCCGAGGCCGCCACGTTCCGCGGGGCGTCGATCACGCCGAAATCCATCTCGTGACCGGCTTCCCGCGCCAATTCCTCCAGGAAGAACCGCTGCACGCGCCCGTTTCCCTCACGGAAGGGATGAATGGCGTTCAGTTCGGCGAGCACGGCGGCGGCCTCCATCGCGAAAGCCTCCACATCCTCCTGCATCGCCGCACGGTCCGCGGTCTCCGCGAGACTCTCCAGCCGGCCGTCTATGTCGCCGGCCGCCGCGAAGACCGTCCCGGCCTTCTCCAGCCTCTCGACCGGCTCGATCCTTGTGCCGTCCCCGAGAACCGCACTCTCGTCGCGCATCATCCCGGCCCATTCATACACATCGCCGAAGAGGCGCCGGTGAATGTCGGCCAGATGCTTCCGGTCAAAGCCGCGCGAGACCGGGAGATCCGCCATGTCGATGGCCGCAAGCACCGTCGCCTCGCGTTCCAGAACCGCAAGCAGGCCGGGTTCCGTGACGCCCCAGCGATTGTGCAGGACCGCTTCGGCGGCATCGGCGATCAGATACCCGTCATGGGCATCTTCCGGCCGCTGCGCCGCCGTCACAGGCCAGGCTCCGGGCGGGCTGGCCCGAGAACCCGCCTCACCATCTCGTCCATGGCCGCCCCGTGCCCGAGCTGTCCCGATATCCGCGCCTCGTGGAGATCGGCAAAGGCCGGGTCCGGCTCATGACCCTCGAGACGGTTGGACGCGACCGCCGCCTCAAGCGCCCGGCGGCGCGCCGCAATTCTTTCGTCCTGCGTTGCCATGGGCCGTATTCCTACCACCGCTGCAAGGTCCCGGCGTCCCGGCGCCGCACGAAATATGGGGAAACTCGCGATCGGCTTGTGCAGCACCGCAGGACGACCCGTTACAATCGCGGGCGTAATTCCACCCACCACCGGAGGCGTTCATGTCCCGCAGCATCGTGATCTGCGAGAAGAGCAGTCAGGCCAAGGCCATCCGTGCCGCCATAGGCAGCCGTTACGGCCCGGTCCTGCCCGCCCAGGGCCATATCGTCCAGCTCGTCGAGCCCGACGAATACCGGGAGGAATGGAAGGAATGGGGGACGGAACTGCTCTGGCCGGGACACTTCTACCCCAAGAAGGCAAGCCCCGGTACCAAACGGCTCCTCGATGCCATCCGCAACGAGGCCAGGACCGCCGACCGGGTCATCATCGCCACGGACTGCGACAGGGAAGGGCAATTAATCGGCGACGAGATCCTCGATCACATCAAGTTCGCCGGCACACGCCTGCGCTGCATTTTCAATGCCGAGGACCCGAAAACCCTCCAGGACGCGTTCTCCAAACTCAAGCCCAACGAGCAATTCGAGGGACTCTACAATTCCGGCCAGGCCCGGGAACAGGCCGACCAGACCGTCAACCTCTCCCTCACCCGGGCGGCCACCGTCACCATGAAGGCCGTCACCATGAAGGCCGGCGGCAAGGGGGCCATCGGCATTGGCCGGGTCAAGACCCCGGTCCTCGCCATTGTCTGCCGGCGGGAGCTGGAGATCCTCGATTTCCAGCCGCAGGACCTGTTCGAGATCGACGCCACCGTCAGGACCGGAACCGATACGGTCGTCCTGACCTGCGCCCGGCTGCCCGAGACCCTCATCAAGGAACAGGACGGGCCGCCGGCGGACGATGAGGAGGAGGACGATCTCGAGGCCGACGAGGAGGCCCTCGAGGCCGCCCAGCCGCTCCGCGGACGCATCCTGAAGCGCGAATTCGCCGACGCCCTCTGCCAGGCCGTCCAGGGCTACAAGGGGCCTCTGGCCACCAAATACACGCGCCGCAAGCAGGGCCCGCCGAAACTCTTCGACCTGACCGCCCTGCAGTCCGCCGCGAGCGCCCGTTTCAGCTGGTCCGGCGACCGCACCCTCGAAATCGCCCAGAAGCTCTATTCCGAACGGACGCTCATCACCTACCCCCGCGCCGAGGCCCAGTATCTTCCCGAGGCGAATATCGACGACGTCCCGAAACTCGTTCCCGCCCTGCTCGGGCTCGAAGCCTACGGCCAGCACCGGCACCTGCTCGGCAAGCCCCTGCCGCGCAAGGGCAAGTCCGGCCACTTTTCCGACGCCGCGCTCGAGGGCATGTCGCATTACGCGATCATCCCGAACGTCAATGTCGCCGGGGACTTCCGCAAGGCCGTCCCGCGTCTTTCCGCAGACGAGGCGAAACTCTTCGACATGATCGCGCGCCAGTATCTGGCCGCCCTCGCCCCGGACTTCGAATATCTCCAGATGAACCTGGCCATGACCTTTCCCTGGAAAGGCCATGATTTCCTGTTCTCGACATCCGGACGGACACCCCTCGTGCAGGGATGGCGCGAGATCGCCAGCCCGGCGAAAAAGAACGAGGAAGCCGCCGAGCTTCCGAAGATCGAGAACGGCGCGCCGGGCGAGGTAACCGGCGCCCAGGTCCGCACCGTCACCACACGCCCGCCCGCGCGTTACACCGAAGGGGCGCTGATAAAGGTCATGAAGGAGGCCTGGCGCCTGGTCACCGACCCGAAATGGCGGGCCCGGCTCAGGGAGGCCAAGGGCATCGGAACCCCGGCGACCAGGGGCGACATCGTCAAGGGGCTCTTCGCCCAGCAGCAGATCCAGCGCAAGGCCAAGACCGTCCAGCCCACCCAGGCGGGCATGGACCTCTACAATGCCCTCAATGCCGTCGTCCCCAATCTCTGCGACCCGGCCCGGACCGCGCTCTGGGAAACGCTTTTCGACGCCGTCGAAAAGGGACAGCGATCCGCCAGGGACGCCGTCGAGCAGATCCTCCAGTCCGCCCGGCAGGAGATCGAGAAGATCACGGCAACCAATGTGAGGATCGATCTCGGCGGCGACCGGAAACCGACGAAACAGATGGCGGACTGGGCCAAACGCATCGCCGAGCAGAAGGGCATTTCCCTGCCGCGCGGCACACTCTCCTCCATGTCCGCGACCCGCGCCTTCCTCGACGAGCATGCCCCTAAGCGCGAGACCAACGAGTCCGGCGAACGGATGCCGACCGAAGGCCAGGTCAAATTCGCCCAGGGCATCGCCGGGAGTCTCGGGACACAGGTTCCCGATGACGCCCTCGCCTCGGCAAAGGCGCTTTCCACCTGGATCGACACCAACAAGACTGCCGCCGACGCGGCCCGGCCGCCGTCCGAAAAGCAGCTCGGCCTTGCCGAGCGAATCGCCGAGGAACGGGAACTCTCGATTCCGGACAATGTCCGCGCCTCCGCCCAGCTGCTCTCCAAGTGGCTGGACGAACAGATGGGAGGGAGCAAGGGCAGCGGAAAGGGCGGCGGGCGCAAACGGCGATGAAGCCGTTCGTGGCGCAGGCCGCGGATGTTCGCGTAATCGACGGCGACACGATCGCGCTGCACGGCGGCTTCCGCCAGCGCAGCCTGCGGATTCGGCTGCGCTCGATCGATGCACCGGAACGCGCCCGCATGTCCCCCTCGCTCCAGGAAACCCTGATGGCCCGAACGCTCTCCGCCCACGGCCTTGCCCCAGCCCGGAACCGCAAGCCCCCGCCGCTGGGCGAGCGGGCGCGCGCTTTCCTGCGCGAGACGCTCAGGGACCGCTGCCTTCTGGTCCATCCTGCCGGCTTCGACCGCTATGGACGCATGAAGGCCGATATTTTCCGATCGGGCGAACCAGGGGACGAGTTCGTCGCCCCCGGAGCGCAATCCGTCGCCCACCTTCTGCTCAATGCCGGGCTCGCCGGCCGGTTCCGCAACCGTTCGACCGGCGCACTGGAGCCGCTGCCGCCCGAATACCCGTTCGGCCCGGCCCGGGCGGAGGAACCGGATGCCACCCCGTCACCGGAATTCTGAACAACGCTGACAGGCGGCCGTTCCCGGCGACGGATGAATTCCCGCACGGGTCCCCGCGGTCAGAATCTCCTCGCCAGTCCGGCCTCGACCACCGTCCGGCGGTATTCGTGCAGGCGCAGATTGCTCCGTCTCCACTCATGGATGACCGACAGCCGGGGGACGAAGCCGGCAAAACCGAACCTCCCGTTCGATACCGACAGCACCAGAGCCACTCTCCTGTCCCGGCGGGCGTCCGGGCCGAGAATCCGGACGGGCGCACCGTAGCGCCGGTCACCGACGAATACGGACCCGCCCACGCCGTATCCCCCGGCGATTTCCCGGACCACGGTTACGCCGCCATGATGTTCCCGCCAGCTGCGGGCGCGGCTTTCGTCCGCCCTTTCCTCTCTCACACCCGCCGACAGGTGAACCTGCGTTGCCGGCCCGGCAACATGCGTCGCCTCCGCCCGGATGCCGACCACGGTGCTGTCCGTCGGCAGGGCTTCGTAAAGGATCCGCTCCATGCCGGCCCGGACGCCCGCTTTCCATGCCGGACCCGCGACCAGCGACCCCGATATTTCCAGTCCTGCCGCCCGGTCATGCGGCTTCCCGCCGACCCGTCTGCCGCTGATAGTCGCCGCCATGCCGATCCGGTTGCGGCCGAACAGGAAGCGGGGCCCCACACCCACGCGCAGGGACCGCTCGTTGAAACGGCTTTCGCTGTACGTCCTCGTCGTCAGCCCGGCGGACGCCACCAGGCGTGTGTCCGCATCCAGAACCCACCGCCGGTCGCCGGACAGCGCCAGCGTCAGTCCCGCCCCGCTCTTTGGACGGGACTCATCGGACAGTTCCGCCGGGAAGCCGAACAGATCAACCCGGTCCGCATCGGTCGCCGAACCGATATTGCTGTCACGGGAAACACCGGCTTCGGCCGTGAACGACCATTCACGGCGCCGTTCGATCCTCTCCAGAAAGAACAGCACCTTCCGCCTGACCTCCTCCGGCATGCCGGGATCCCCGAGCGCCTGCCGGAAATGGTAGGCCGCCGCCATGTCGCGGCGGCCCTTGAACAGCGCCAGCGCCAGGTCCAGCCGCACCCGGGTCAGCTCCGGGTTCTGCTGAAGAACCTCGCGAAAGCGGCTCGCCGCCGCTTCCCAGTCCCCGGCCTCCAGAGCCTCCCATCCTTCCGCGAATTCCAGTTCATCGGCGGCGGGCGCCGCCGAACCGGCGGGACCGGGCAATGCCCGGTCCCTTTCCGGGACGGCCGTTTCTTCCGGCAGGGCCGGCGCAACCCGTCCCTCATCCGCCCCGGACATGGACGGCGCCGTCAACAACAGGGCGACGGCCAGCGCCATCCCGGAGACCGGACCCGGGCGCTCCGGCCTCATCCGCGCCCCCGCGCGACGGGGCGCTGCCGGACCGCCCCCTCAGTCACCACCGTATTCGCTCGCCCTGTAGATCGGCCGGGACTCCCCGGAGACCCGGAAAACCTGCAGCTCCCCGGAATTCAGGTTTTCGACCGAGACCAGATAATCCTCTCCGCTGACGATAGCGAACTCGGTTGTCGAGAAGTCGAATTGCCGGGCCCAGTCCTCGGCTATCCGTTCCGGACTCCCGCCACCGAAATACTCCGTGACACACAGGCGTTCCTGGTCTTCCCGGCGCACTCCGACAGGCGGATCGAAGGGCACCCCCCACACCCTCCAGTCCATTTTCACCGGACCCGGCACTCTCTCATCCCTTCTCCCAGGCCTTCACCGCGGCGACGGCCTCCGCCTCGCGGGCGGCGGCGTCCTGCCGGATCGGGCCGGTATCCCGGACACCCCTGCACCCCCGTTCAGACATCCTTTCCCCTGCGTCCGGCAGTCTTCCTCCCGGTACAGGACCGGATCCCGTCCAGGGCCTGCCGGTTCCGGCCATCCGGCACATTCAGAACCACGGAATTATGCCCGTTGGTCAGCAGCGTCCCGCGCCGGAACAGCATGCCGAGAAGCAGGTCGGCCCTGGCCCGGCCGGGATTTTCGATATCCACGACATGCACATCGTCGCCCGGTGCGTTCGGGACCGTGATCGGCTGCTCCAGCCTTTCCAGCCGCCCGTCCGGGCCGCGCAGCATGCCCTGCACGACCTTCCCTTCCGGCGGAAAATGCCCGAACTCCAGCTCCATCTCGAGGAAGCCGTTCTTGCGCACGCAGCGCACCAGGAAACCGATCTGCACCGCCGGGCTGGCCGGAACCGAGGCGTAAACCCCGACAATGAACTCCCGGCTGTCGCTCTGCCAGAACGTGATATCCCGGGCTTCCGCAACCAGCGCACGACCCTGCGCCGACGCGGCCTGGGGACCGACTGCCGCCATCGTGACCGCCACGACAAAAGCCGATACCATCCCCTTCCGCATCGCCTCACCTCCGGCTACATTCCGCCAGCCATACATACAACAAGCTGATTTTCATGACAAGCAGCTTGCAAGAATTATCGGATAGTCATATACTCGCAAGCACTGGCCGCGACCGTCGATCAACGCCATTCGACACAATGCCGGAAAGGCTTTCCTCTTCCGGGACACAGCTTCACGAGGACTCAAGGCAAGGAGGCCGGTATGCGTAGTGTCCTCCAGAGGACCGGGCGATGATCTGCATCTCTCCCGAAGACCTGCTCATCGCCTTGACCCTGACCATCGCCGGCGGGGTCCCCGCCTACCTCCTCGGCTACCACTGGCCGTCCGTATGCCGATGGTGGCTCGCCATGAAAGGGGAGATGCCGGAATGAAAGTCGTGTGCTCCACGCCGGACTTCCACCGCGGACGCGGAGTGACCATGAGCTGCGTCAGCCATGGCAGCCTGGTGCTCGGCTATATCGAGGAGCACCAAGAGCCTCGCGGCGGACGGTCCTTCAAGTGGACGCCGCTCAGGCCCATGCAGCGGCGCGACACACACATATCGGGCGTTCTGGACGCCCGCGGGCCTGTGCGCATGCATCAGGCGCAGCGGGCGGTCCGCGATGCCTTCAGGGAATTGCCCGATGGCTGAACCTGCCGGCCTCTTTCCGGGTCCGGCTCCCGAGACAGGGCGGCGGCGCCAGACCGTAGAGAGCCTATGGTCGGCGACGGGTCTTTCGTTAGCACAACCCCCTTTCGCGCGCCGCCGCCCTGACCCCGGTTTCTGGACTTCCGGATACACCGGAGTCCCGGTGCCGTGATCCTGTTCAGGACAACCGGACATGATGCCGTGTCGGCCTTCATCGGCGAGGAAGGGCCCCAGGCCCGGATGTTTACCGTCCTGCCTCCCGGACGCGCCCGCTTCTCGGCCTGGATAGCCCGCGGCCTCCTGTCCGAAACCCGCAGCCGGACCGGAGCAGGGCCTGGCGGCACGGGCGGCAAACGGAAAATGACCCAGGCCGAATACGAGGCCGCGTACGAACGCATCTACTCGGCCGCCCGCGACGCCGGCCGGAACGTCGAGGAAGCGACCCTGATCGCCGACCGGGATACGCCCCGAATGACGCAGGATACCAGGGAGGAAACGTCATGAACGCCGCCGCACAAATCATCCGGCTGCACGAAACCGGCGACGAGACCATGGCGATCACCGAAACCGTCAATACTTCGGAACACTCGCCCGGGCCGAATCGCGAGGAAGCCTTCGAGCGGCTTCTCGACTACGGCGAGGGCCGCTACATCGTCCGGTGCAACGGCATCGATTCCGACGTCTGGGACGCCCGCACCGGGACGTTCGAGAGCGGATAACCGCGACACCGGGCCCGGAGGACAGGAGGATGGCCGATTCCAGGTTCGCCAAGGGCGACAGGGTGGTCAGGCGGGGAACCGCGGAGCCGGTTTACGAGGTCACCCGGGCCGGCGATTGCTGGCCGTATGCGCATGTAAGGCATGTCCCGACCGAGTACATGACCGACTGTGTCCTGGAAGACACGCTTGTCCATGCCCCACCGCTCGAACGGGCCTCCGGCACGTCCGGCGGGTCCCTTCTCCAGGAAGCCGTAGCCCGGCAGGCCCCGGAGCGGATCCTGACTTCGACGGTTGATTCGCATAAGTAGTTGATATTGCCTGGTTCTCATTTCGGCTAGGCACTACATCCGGCATTTCTTCGAGCCGTGCTTCGTCGACGGTCAGGCGAGTTGATACGGGGTGATCGTCAGGGGCAGCCCCATGGTTGCGTAAATCTGCTCCGCCGCCGGTGTCGGCTTCGAGGGGATGACGTAGCGGTTGCCCGATTGCCGACAGCGCAGCAGGGAGCACTGGCGGTGGACGAGGGCGGAGCGGATGACCTCCGGGGACATCCGCCGCTTCTGGATGGCGACGCGGTACGCAAGGTGTCGAACGCAGGCGAAGGCCAGGAAGGCGATGGCGATGTGAGCGCGGATCCGGTCCGGGTTCCAGTGCCAGATGGGACGTATCTTCAGGTCGTGTTTGGTGATCCGGAAGCTCTCCTCGACCTGCCAGAGCCCCTGGTAGTGAGCCATCACTTCGGTGACGCGCGCGTCGCGCAGATTGGTGATGACGCCGGTGAGCCCGTCCCATCGTGCGGCCTCGGCGATCTTCTCCGGGTTCACCGTGAGCCGTGCGTCGCCCTCGACGGCGATGAAGCGCTTCGCCCCGTGATTGGAGAGCAGTTCCCTGGGATTGTCGCTGCGGGCCAGCCTGTCGAGCAGGCGTTCCACCTGATGGCGGCGCTCGTGCGCGTCCTTGCGTGCGCGCTGGGGGCAGAAGACGACGATCAGGCGACGGCCCTTGTACTCCCACTCGCCGACCCGGCGGTCCTGTGAGCCCTCCAGCGGGGCATAGGTCCCGGGGTCGAGAACCTGCCCCAGCAGCGCGAGCGGCAGCTTGCGCAGCCGCGCGCCGACGACATACTCGCCGCCGATGGCGTCCATGGCGTCGAGGTTGTCGGCGCTCAGCATGCCCCGGTCGGCCACGCATACCGTGCGCTCCACCTGGTGGCGGCGCTGCATGTCCTGCAGGACCGGGACCATGCTGTGTCCCTCGTAGGTGGCGCCGGGGAAGACCTCGTAGCTGATCGGCAGCCCTTCGCGCGTCACCATCAGCGCCAGCAGAACCTGCGAGTCCTTGTGTTTGCCGTCCTTGCTGAAGCCGTGCTGGCGAAGCTCGTCCTCGGCGGCCGTCTCGAAGTAGAGCGTGGTGCAATCGAAGAAGAGGATCGCGACCGGCTCCGGCAGCAGCGACCGGCTCGCCTCGCCGACGCGCGTGCGCAGTCGCTCGATCACCGTCGCGTCGAGCTGATCCATCATCCGGTAGACCTTCTCGAGCGGAAGACTCACGCCGAAGTCCTCCTCGAGCCGGCGCACGCTGCCCCGCTTGCTGTCGGGGTTGGCTACCCGCGCCATCACCACATGGAACAGCGCGTCATGGGAGGCCCGGTAGCGCGAGCGCGGCAGCAGCGCGTCGAGGCCCAGCAGCCGGTAGATCTCGCCATAGACCTCGTGGATGCCTGTGATCAGGCGCTGCTCCTCTTCAAGCTGCTTGAGGTCGACCGGGAGTTCCTCCTTGCCGTCCCCCCGGCGGCCGACACGGATCGCCTGCTCAGCGATCTTCTCGGGCGCAAACAATGCCGGCTGACGCTCGTCCTCCAGCTTCGCCTTGACGTACTCGCCGAGCTGCCTCAGGCGCTCGAGCTCGTCCTCGTCCATGGCCACGCCGACATGGCGGACGATGCGCTGTCGGACCTTGCCGCCGTCGCGCACGGCCTCGACGATCTGGACCGAGCGTCGCGGGCTGTTGGGGGAGGTCTTGATGCGCACGAACATGGGGGGAGTGTAGCGCGTGGCGGAGGCATTGACAGTCTCAAAGATTTACTAGGCACTACAACGCAGCTTGACCGCACCGCAACTGCCAACTCATTGGCTTTACTGAAAACTCCAGACGCGAGATCGGTCAGAAGTCAGCCCAACCGTCGAAGTCAGGAGGATAGCCGCTACAGATTTTGTGGCATCTCCGAAATTTAGATAATTCCTTTTATTTCGGTAGGTTCCGGGCCGTTCTTGTCTGGATAAGCGCTTCATTAGCCCCAGAGTCAGAGCAGACACAAGGGGTTTCCTGCCCCAGGGCACTCCAACTCCCCGCCTGGGCGACACCGGCCCGCCCGTCATTCCCGCGGCACTCCTGCGGAGTCCGGCTTGACAAGGAATTTCCTTCCGGATGCTATTCGGGAACAGGCAGTCCCATGCCGCTGCGAAGGAGCACCGGGAATGGTGACAGCATCCGCGAGGCTGTCCGCCGGGAGGCCATGCGAGGGCTTGGCCGCTACAGCCGTGAAGGCGGTCTGAGGCATGCTCGAGTCCAGTCTCGCGGCCTTCGAGCCAATCCCCTTCCCGCAATTCAGGCGGGGTTTCTTCTTCAACCAATTTCTGCCGCAATCCGAACGGCAATGACCCTCGTAGATCATCGCAAGCGCCAGAAGACGACGGCTCTGCGCACCGTCCCGGCTCCGCTTCGCAACACGACGCAGACCAGCCGCATCGAAATCTCCACGCAACGGAAGCGCAGCTCCCATAAAAACCCTCCAATCCAAGGCTCCCGCCTTGAATCAGAAACCGGGCCTCCAGGGAATCCCCCATGAGTCAGACACTACCGCCGCTGGTATAATTCCCCTTGCCCGGCCGTCGCTTCCGGTGGAGAGTGCCCTTGACCGTTTCAGCCTCCGGGTCCAGTTAGGTCCGGTCGGGCTGGGGTCGGAACCGGACCATGGTTCATTGGGGTTTCTACGGGCGGGCGAACGAGTCTCGCGATCTGGCGCTTCGTCTGGGTCTCGATCCGAACCGGCGTCGGCGCCGGTTCGGCACTTATACGATTCTGGGTCGGCGCGGGGTCGGCAAGACCCGCCTGCTGCACGAGGTATGCCACGACCGCGACCCCGCGATTCCCTTTCTGCATGTGGAGCTTCCCTCTGGCGATGCGGCCGCGTGCCTAGAGGCCCTGGCCGACCAGGTGCAGTATGATGGTCTGTCGCCGCTGCTGGAGGACATGCCGCGTCTGGACGGTTCCTACAGCCCCGGATTTCGCTTCACGGACATCGTCAGGCAGCTGCTGATGAAGGGCGCGATCGTGGCGCTCGACGAGTTCCACCATGCCGCGCCGGCCGGCATCGTGCCATCGATCAAATACATAATCGACGAGATCCGGCGCATGAAGGGCGAGCCTCCGTCCGGCAAGCTGGTGCTGATGGGGTCGCACCAGCAGCAAATGCTGCACATGTTTCGGGTGGACCAGCCACTCCATGGCAGAAGCAATCCGGGCGTCCAGGTAAGGCCTTGGCCGGTCGAGACCGTGCTCGAAATGGCCTCGGACCAGGGATTCCTGCGCCATCCGGGTCGGTTCCTCACGCTCTGGACGGCCTGGGATGGCCTGCCGCGCCCTTGGGAACGGTTCACCATGGATGACGAATTCGAGGCGTTGAGGGATTTCGAAGCCTGGCCTGATGACGACGTCTGGCGGCGCGCCTTTATCGAGAGCGAGTGCCGGATTCTTCAGGAAGACCCGCGCGAGCGCTTCGACAGCAAGGCCTATGTCGAGTTGGCCGACCGGGCCCGGCGGGCCATTCTGTGGCTGGCCGGACGCGGCGGACGCGGCGAACGGCTGCGGGAATTTCCAGAAGTGTTGCGGAATTGGGTCCCGGACGCGAAGGGGGAAGCCCCTGAGCCGCTGGAAGCGGTCATGGGCCGGCTGCGCGACCATCTGGAGATGGTTACCCCGCAGACGGCCTTCCCGGCCGCCGACAATCGGAGCCGGGTGAGATGGGGCCTGAGGGATAACAGCGCGCTCTTCCAGCTCGGGGTATTCCCCGAGTTGTTCGGTGGAGAGCCGACGGACGACAATGAAGCGGCCGGCAGGGCTACCGTCGACATAGACCGGGCCCTCAGTCATCTGCATACCCTTGAGGGGTTCGCGCTCGAACGGTTCGCAGCCGACTGGTTCCGGACCCGCCCTGAGACAGAATACGCCGCCTCTGGCGCGTGGCGCCCGGGGCGCGGGAACCTTCCCGATATCGACGTCCTTGTCGTGGACGACGGCGACCCTCCCCTGCTCACCATGGCCGGCTGCAAACGCAATGCCAGCCGGCACAAGTGCGACAAGCTGAAAGAGGACTTTCAAGCGTTCCTGCACGACATTCGGGGCACGAGCAAGGCGCATCTGGCCGACCTGCCGCGCCGCCAGTTGCTCATCTCGCCCGCCTTCTCGGACGAAGAGGAGCGGCGTTATGCTGGCGAAGGCTTCGGGTGTCTGGACATCCCGGCCATGGCCCGGGCCATGGGCCTGGAGACCGCTCCACCGCGGGAAGAGGACCGCAAGGAGTCCGGGCGCGGTTGGACGCCGCCGACACCGCTGGACACGGACCTCCCCGGCCCGTCGTAACCCTTCGAGAGCCGGAACGGACGGGCCCGTCGGCAATCTCCGCCAGAAAATCCGATCCCCTCTCATTGCTGAAGGGAGGTTCAGGCGTTCTGGCGGCGGTCAACCGCAGAATCCCTCCCTGAGCCGCCGTCGCGCCGGGAGGGGCAGGCGCTGCCGCACCGGCTTGCAGCCGCTCGTGTCCCGAATGCGCTTGCTGGCGGTGCCGAGTGTCCAGGTCGCGACGCCCTCATGATTTGCCCGCGCCGCTCGTCGCGGACTCGGCTGCGGCCGACGCTTGCGGCCCGATCAGCTGTCCGTCTTCCGGCGTCCACAGCGCTGGCTTCTCCACGCCGCTCCGCCGCCTCCTCTCAGCCGGGCGCCTCGCGGTTGCCGTCGACCTTCACCCGGAGGCGCCCTTTCGTCCAGAGCCTGGTTCCCGATGCGGTGGTCGGAACCCCGCTGTCCAGCGCGCAAAGCCAGATCTCAGACTTTATTCAATAAACACACTGGTCTATGGGGAGAGCTTGAGCGGTTCGCCACAATTCGCCGGAAAATCGATGTCGATTTATTGCAGTGATATTTCAGCGTAATATCAATAAGTAACGATATATTATGCCACAATATCTGTAGCGGCTATCATTGAAGGAATGGCCCATCGGTCATTGCGGCTTCCACCACATCATTGAAGAAGAGGCTTATGGCAGAGGCGGTTCCGTCGGTTGGGGGTTTTCACGGATATCGCGCAGTATGCCCCTGACGGGACGGTCAGACGGGAGTTTTCCTGCCATGGCGATGAGGCGGATTTACGAGGACGATCTGGGATCCGTGTTCCTGGTCGAGGACGGCGAGGTTTACAACCTGGCCGGCGCCCCGGACGGGGCTGGTGTCAGCGCGCTCGTGCGGGCTATCAAGCCCGGGCCCGCCCTGACCTTAGCGGAGATGGCGGAGTATGAGATGGCCCTCGATGACGGCGGGGCTCTGGTGTCCGCCGACAAGGAGAGCAACAACGAGTTCCGGGTTGTCGCCCAGGCCGACCCGGCGGCGGGTGGGAACGGAGGTCCGGCGGCGGTCGAGTTCTGGCCGCAGAACATGTACGTTTCGTCGTTCCTCTTCGGCCTGGAGGGAACCGGGCCGGCGTGGGAAAACTGGCTGCGCGAGCCTCCCGATGCAGAGCGCGAGGCCTACGACCGGGAACAGGAACGAAGCGAGGAGCGCTGGCGGACCGCGGTCGACCTCGCTGCCCGCCACAATCTCGGAGTGGTCATGGAGAGGATGGCCCTGGACGCCGTCCAGGCGATCGAGATCGAGGTTGCCGGTGAATCGGACGATGGAGCTGTTCAGGCGGTAAGGCTTCTTCCGGGCGGCAACCTGAATGCGCAATGCGCCGGGCTGCGGGGTGTTCGCTGGGACGAGGGTCGTGACGACTGGGTCGTGACGGAGCGGGATCCGGAGACCTTCGGCGCGCTGATCCGGCATGTTGCCTGGAATTTGCTTCAGGCCAGGTTCCCCGGCTGGTGGAACGATCTCGGCGGATCCGGAACCCTGCGCATTACTGCGGAAGGCATGGAGGTGCATTTCCGGCGCGGCGTCGAGGAGTTCAGGGACGAACGCTATATCGAGACTCCCGCGGCGGTCCGGCCGGCAATCGCCGGGCCCGGCGAGGACGGTCCGCAACCGTAGCGGGGGCTGCGAAAGACACTTTGGGAGAGAGGCGGGCCGATCATCCGAACGATGAGGCACGGTTCTCCGGGAAGGAGGAGGCGGTGCAAAGGACGACGGGGACGTCGGGGTCCGAATTTGTCCGTGTCTGTGTCGGACCGGACATGGCCGGTGTTCTTCTGGAACGCATTCGCGAAAACGATTTCGACCTTCTCTACCGGCTTGCCGGAAGGGAGGCGCCATCGGGCCGGCTGACGCCGGAGGATTTGCGGCGCGAAGGGATGCTGCACTCGGGCAACCTGGGTGCGTTCAACGCGAGGGCAGGCGGGATTCTTGCCGATGGCAACGTCCTGATCGACACGACGGAGGGCTGGGTGGAGATGCGCTTTCCGTCTGCTCGCCACGATAGAATCAGGACGGGGCTGGATCTCATATTCTCGATGCTGGGGCGGCAGGAGTCCGCCTTTTGGCTGGCGCGCCGCTTCCGGCAGGAGATGGCCTTCCCCGACGCCCCGGAACACAGCGCGCTGGTGCCGCCGCTCTCATATTATGTCGGCGACAATGTCAGGCGCCTGTCCAGGGAAACCGGTGGGGCGGGGATCGAGGCGTTCGAAAGGCGTGTGCCGCCGGATCTGGTCGTTGAGGTGGAACGCAGCGACGCTTCCCACGATGCGGCCAAGGTGCGGGATATGTGCAGCCGCCTGGGCGTGGCCGAGATATGGACTCTCGACACGCAGGAGAAGGGATGGACGCTGACGATGAGGGACCTTCAGGACCCGGGCGGTCCGAAGGTTCTGGAAAGGTCTTCCGTTCTTCCGGGCGTGGATGCGGCCGTCGTGCTGAACGCCCTGGAGCCCGCCCTGGACGGGTATCACAGGGAGGTGGTGTCGGTGATCGAGGACTACGGCGCCGGCATGCCGGCGATGGAGGAGGTCGGTTTTTCGCCTTGACCGGGGCCGATGTGTCGCTGGCCCTGCGGACAGCCGCCAAGCGGAGAGATACCGAGGAGAAGGTTGGCGATGCTCAGCTTCGAGACGTTTGCGCGGGCGCAGGCAGCCCGGATCGAGTTCTTTCATCCGCCGGGAACCCGGCGGTGGACGTTTTCCGACTGGGGGAACGCCCTGGCCGGCGAGTGCGGTGAAGCCTTCAGCCTCGCGGCGCATGCGGGGATCGATCTCCAGGAACATGTGGTCAGGAAGTTCAACGAGGTTTCAAGGGAACGGGGGTGTCCCGTTCTGCTGTGTCGGGAACGCGGGGCGGTCGTGGCGACCGGTCTTGCCTGAGCGGCGCCCGGCCCCGCTGTGCCCTGTCATTCCATGATCCGGCAGGCTGTATGGATTGCAAAGGCAATCAGATTGACTTGATAATCAGTTAGACATAGAATAGTTCTTCTCTATTCCGCGGTTTGCGGAGGGTGTGCGATGGCGGATCATGCCGATCCGGCGGCGTGGTACGATGAGCATGGCGATGAATTCGCGGCCAGGACACGGGACCTGGACATGTCCCGCCTGATCGACAGGTTCACGGCGCTTGTGAAGGCGGGCGGCCATGTGCTCGACCTCGGCTGCGGGTCGGGCCGTGACACGCTCGCCATGATCCGGGCGGGGTTCGATGTGACGCCCATTGACGCTTCGGAGCGCATGTGCCGGATAACGACCGGGCTGACCGGCCGGGCGGCGCGCGTCGAACGGGCCCAGGACATGGGCTACTTCCGGTATTTCGACGGGGTCTGGGCGATGGGGTCGTTGCTGCATGTGCCGAAGCGGCAGTTGCCGGTCGTGTTGTGGCGCGTGCATCGTGCCCTGCGGCCGGGAGGAGCCTTCTATTGCTGCATGAAGCATGGCGAGGGCGAGCGTTACGACGGGGAAGGGCGTTTCCATCACGACATCACCGAGGAGCGCCTGCGCGGATTGCTTGCGTATCTGGGTCTCTTCGACATCCTGGACATCTGGCGGACCGCCCTGGGCGGGGCACCGGATCCTGATGGCCGCTGGGTCAACCTTCTGGCCAGGACAAGATGAGGGGCGGGTGGTACCAATGGTAGTCCCGGTATTCCTGCAAAGGCTGCGGCGTCGCCGCCGGTGCCGGGGGCCCCTGCCGGGCCTCGGCGCCGCAAGAAGGTCGCTCTTGCGGTTGGTCCTGTGGCTGGCGGCCATTTCGGTCGCGCATGTCGCAGCGATGTCGGCCTTTGAAGGCCTGTCGGTCGGGGATGCCCTCTGGCTCACGGCGACGACCATGACGACGGTCGGCTATGGCGACCTGTCGGCCGCCACTGCGGAAGGCCGATGGGCCACGGCGCTGCTTCTGTATGGCGGCGGGATATTCGTGCTGGGCAAGGGCGCCGCGGATTATTTCGAGTATCGCGCAGACCGGCGCGCGCTCCGGGAGCGCGGCCGCTGGAGGTGGAGAATGAAGGACCATCTGGTAATCGCCAATGCGCCGAACGGCGGGGCGGAGACCTATTTCCGGCTGCTTCTGACGCAGCTCCGGGAAACCGAGTGGGGCCGCGACCGCGATATCGTCCTGGTCTCGGAGTGCTGGCCGCAGGGCCTGCCGGCCGAGATTGCCGCGCTGGGCGTGCGGCATGTCCACGGTCTGCCATACAATGAGGAACGGTTGAAGGATGCCGCGGTGGACGAGGCAGCGGCCGTGGTCCTTCTCGCTGCGGACGAGAAGGACCCGGCCTCGGACGCCCTGGCCTTCGATCTGCTGCACCGCATACGGGGAATAGAGTCTTCCGCATTCACTGCCGCGCCGGTCCTCGTCGAATGCGTGGACGACCGCAATCGAGACCGTTTGCGCCCCTGGGCGCAAACGGTGATGCGTCCGATGCGCGGCTATCCGGGTATGCTCGTGCGTGCGCTGAACGCGCCGGGTTCGGAGCAAATCCTTGAGAACCTCTTCACGCACCGGGGTGACGAGTGTCTGCGATACGATGTCGACATCGAGGATGTGCAGTGGCGCGAGGCGGTGTGCTCGTTCATGCGCGCCGGCTTCGGCACCTTGCTCGGTTATGTGCCGGCCGGCGGCGAGGACGTGGTTGTCAACGCCGCCCCGGAGCAGCGCGTGGATGCGGATGCCCTGTTCCTTCTGGCGAAGGAGGGGGATGAACCCGGCCTGGGCCAGGTCAGGGAATTGGTGGCGTCGCTGGAACGCGGGTAGAAGGCGCGTCGCGAACAGGGTCGGAGGAAAATCCCGATGGCATATTCGGACTATGGTGGATACGCCTTTCGCAACGGCAGGCGTATCGTGGACCGCAGCGATGCCGTTCTCACCGATCGGGCCTTTACGGTCCCCGGAACGTATCCGGGGTTTGCATTCGCCGCCCAGGGGATCGGAGCGGAGGAAGGCTACAAGCTCAGGAACGAGAGTCCGAACGGACATGTCGTGCTTGGCGACGGCCGTCTCCATGTCGGGCTCTACAAGAGCTACGCGGTAACGGCTTGGCTTGACGGGCGGGAGATCGACCTCCTGTCCCATGGGGTGGATCTTCCAGAGGCGCTGATAGCGCGGGAGAATTCCGAGGGAAAGCCCATCGCACCTGCGCTCAATCCGGTGGATTGGGCGGAAGGCAACGTGGACCGTGAGGTCGCGGCCTTTGCCTTCCCGGACGGCAGCCGCCTCGAAGTGCTGTGGGTCGAGGAGGATAACCTCTACATCTATGCGCGCCTGGCGCAGCCGGATGGCACGGTCTGGGCCGGCTGGTCGGGATATGGCGTGGGTGCCGGCCTTGAGGACTGCGGCTACGGGTATTCGACGGAAGAGCGCAACCGGAGGCTCGTCAAGCTGTGGCCGGAGGCCATTCGCACCGGAGACCCGGAGCAGACAGCAGGCGATCCGGCGGCCGCACCGCAGGGGAGCCAGCCGTGATGGCAGGCTCCCGCGCCCTGCGGCGGGTTTGGGAGCATTTCGGCTATTTCAGGACGGTGCGGTAACATGGCAGGACACACGAATAGGTGAGTGAGATGTCTGACGCTACATGGGGCACGAAAGGGTTCTTTGCCAATGCCTCGCCGGAGAAGGTCCGGCAGGCGCTGGCCGCCGGCGCCGACCCCAAGGCCGCGGACCATCTCGGACGAACGCCGTTGCACCTGGCGGCGGCTGCAGCCAGCGACAGCGCGGTTATCGGCATTCTGCTCGAAGCCGGCGCATCCGTGGCGGCGAGGACGGTCCTGAGCCAGACGCCCCTGCATCTGGCGGCGGAAGGTAACGACGAGGCCGCCATCTCCGTGGCCCTGATCGAGGCCGGGGCGGATGTCGAGGCCGTCGGCGAACAGGGGAGCACGCCGTTACGCCTGGCGGCGCGCGGAAACGAGCCGGAGGTCGTTCAGGTGCTGATCGACGCCGGCGCCAGACCCGATGCGGCGCGGGGCCGGGGAGAGACCGCCCTCCATCAGGCTGTCTGCCGGTCCAGTCCCGACCGTCGGGAACTGGTTGTGGAGATGCTTCTGGATGCAGGCGCCGATCCCGGGGCCAGGGCGCCTTCGATCAACGGCAGAGGCAAGACAGCTCTCATGCTGGCGGCGCAGACGGACCGGACCGGACAGGCCTGGACGGTCCGTCATCTGATCGAATTCGGCGCGGACCTCAACGAAACCGGAGGATTCGAGCGCCGGACCGCCCTCCTCGAGGCCGCTTGCCGGGGAAACAGCGGCGCAATGGGGGCCCTGCTCGAGGCCGGGGCCGATCCGGATATCGGGGACAGTGACGGCCAGACCGCGATCATGCGGGTGATCGGGGCTTCGGGAGAAACGGTGCTGGACGATGTCCGGGACCTGCTGGCGGCCGGGGCCGATCCGGACAGGCAGGACAAGAGAGGCTGGACGGCCCTGCACCATGCAGTCTGGCGCCGACATCCCCAGGTGGTGCAGACGCTCCTGGAACACGGCGCGGACCGCGATCTGCCGGACAGTGGCGGACGGACCGTGTCCGATCTGGTCGATGCGGGAGCCGCGCATCCCTCTCCCAGGATAGACCGAGACCTTTACCGGTGGTTCCGGCAGGCCCTGGCCGGCCCCCGGCGGGGAAAGGCGTCCGCGGTTCCCGAGCCGGGACTGTAGGGCATCCGGCTTCCCTGAGCGCCCCATCCGGGGCCTCCGTATCCGTGGCCGGGACTGGCAATCCCGTCCCGGAGTCCTATCTCCACATGCCCGGGATTTGACCCGGAGTCTCCCAGAAGGCCTGTCCCATGCGTATCCAGGTGCTCTCCGACCTCCATCTCGAACGGCGCTATGCCGGCGTCCCGCCGCTCGCCCCGGACGTGGAGGCCGTCGTGCTGGCGGGCGACCTGGCGCCGGCGAAGAAGGGGTTCATCGGGCTTGCGGCCGACGTCTGGGGAGACGCGGGGCATGTCCTCTATGTCCCCGGCAACCACGAATACTACGGGTCCCGGATCGGGGACGCACAGCACAGTCTGGCGCTCGACTGCGCCAGGTGGGACGTCACCCTGCTCGACACGGCCGCGGTCACGGTCGGCGCTGTGCGATTCATCGGCGCCACGCTCTGGACCGACTTCCGCCTGTACGGCGAGCCGCGTGAGTTGTATGCCCACGATGCCGTCGGCCGGGGGCTCAACGATTTTGCCGGGTCGATCCGGGGGGCATCGTGGCGGAACTTCACCACCTGGGAATCCGCGCACCGGCATGCCGGGGACCGGGCCTTCATCGAGACCGAGCTCGCGCAGGCCGGGAAGGACGGCCTTGAGGCGGTGGTGGTGACCCACCATGCGCCGAGCCCGCGTTCGATCCATGACCGTTTCGCCGGCGACGCGCTCAGCCCGGGCTTCGCCTCGGACCTCGAGGACGCGATCCGGCGCTTCCAGCCCGCGCTCTGGGTCCATGGCCATGTCCACGATGCGGTGGATTTCACCATCGGGCGGACGCGGGTGCTGGCCAATCCGCGCGGAAAAAACAACGAGGAGGCCAGGGATTTCGTGCCGGACCTCGTCGTTGAGATATAGGGACCGCGCGGCGCTGCCGTGCGGGTCGCGGGCGTGCGGGCTCGTCAGGATTCCTCGCAGGAGAAACCGGACGCCCCCAGAACCAGGACCCTCCCCCCCATGAATGAAGGATCCCGCGAGCGCGGGTGCGGGAGGGTCCTGGTTCTGGGGGCGTCCGGTTTTATCGGCTCCGCCATTGTTGCGGCACTGCAGCGGTGTGGAATCGAAACCAGGTGCGCGGTCCGTGACCGCAAGCGGTTCGCGCTTCGATTCCCGCGTGCGGATGTCCGGTATGTCGATCTGGCTTCCATGGCCGTCCGGGACAGCGGCCACTGGGCAAGCCTTCTCGACGGCGTGGACGCGGTCGTCAACGCGGCCGGTGTCCTTCAGCCGGGCAGGTCGGCAGAGGCCTGGACCGTGCATTGTCATGCGCCGGACGCCCTGTATGCCGCGTGCGAGAAGCAGGGCGTCCGGCGGGTCGTGCATATTTCCGCGGTCGGTATCGAGGAAGGCCGGACACTCTATGCGCAGTCCAAGCGCGCCGGCGACGAGGCGTTGATGGCGCGGGATCTGGACTGGACGGTGCTGCGCCCCGTCGTTGTGGTCGGGGAAGGCTCCTACGGGGGCAGCTCGCTGATTCGGGCGATGGCGGCCATGCCGTTCCGCACGCCTGTTATCGGCAATGGCGGCACGCCGGTGGACACGGTCCATGCAGAGGATCTTGCGACCGGCATCGTCGAATTGCTGCGGACCGGAAGCGGCAGGTGCACCGTGCTTGAGCCGGCGGGGCCGGACCGTCTCGCGCTCCGGGAACTGGTTGTGGCCTACCGTGGATGGATGGGGCTCCCGCGCCGCCCGCTGCTGCACCTGCCGCTTCCGGTCGTGGCCCTCGTCGCCCGGGTCGGCGACCTTGCGCGCCTGCACCCGGTGAACTCGACGGCCTATGCCCAATTCCGGACGAGGCTTACCGGCGACGGCAGGGAGTTCGAGAAGGCTTGCGGCATACGCCTGCGAGGCCTGCGGGAGGTGCTGGCCGTCCGTCCGGGCGGCACCCAGGACCTTTGGCATGCGCGCCTGTTCCTGCTGCGGCCGGTCATTCGTCTCGTGCTGGCACTGCTTTGGACAATTACCGGCCTGGCGGCACTACATGGTCCGCCTTACGATGCGGTCGCCGGGGAGGCCGGGCCGGGGCCCTTGTGGGCCACGGGGCTCGGGATTGCGGTGGCCGTTACGGGGCTTGGCGCCGCCTTCGCTCTTCTCCGCGGATGGCAACTCGGGAAGCTGGCGTGGGTCCAGGCGGCGATGATCGCCGCCCATGCGGCCGTGGCGGCGGTGTTCGCACCGGCATCGGCGGGCGTGTGGCTTGCCGACCTCATGAAGACGCTGGCCTTCCTTGTCCTCGTGGCGGTTCATCGCGTTCTGGAGGAGGAGCGGTGAGCGACCCCTGGCTCTGGATAAAGTGGAGCCACATGCTGAGCGCGACAGTGCTGCTCGGCACCGGTATCGGCACGGCCTTCCACCTGTATTGCACCCACCTCCGCGGCGATGCGGCGGCGATCGCGGCGGCGGCGCGCAACACCGTCATCGCCGACTGGCTGTTCACGGCGCCGGCGGCGCTTTACCAGCCGGCGTCCGGTCTGGCCCTCGCGCTCATGGCCGGCATCGACCTCCTGGAGAGCTGGCTGGTCGCGAGCTATGTGCTGTACGGAGTGGCGGTCGCGTGCTGGATCGTGGTGGTGGCGCTTCAGTACCGGATAAGGACAATGGCCATGACCGCGGCACGCACGGGATGCAGATTGCCGTCGGCCTATTTTGCCGCGATGCGGCGCTGGTTCCTGCTGGGGTGGCCGGCGTTCGTCGCGTTGGTCGGGATCTATGTGCTGATGGTTTTCAGGCCGACGCTCTGGTAGGCGGCGAACGCGAGGGAGCGTTCGGGGATCCCGCCCGCGGGCGGCCTAGATGTCGGGATGGATCGAAGGCTCCCGGAGATCTTCCGGAAGCTCCTCCGGGTCGAGGAAATCGGTGTTCCGGGTGCCGGCGAGGCCCACCTTCACGTTCCCCGCCAGATGGGCATGTTGAAGGTCGGCGCCATGCATGCAGGTGCCGATGAGATTGACGTCCTTCATCTCCGTGTGGCGGAATTTGGCGCCGGTGGCGTCCATATGGGTCAGGTCGGCGCCGTCGAGGCGCGCCGCATCGAACAGCGTTCCCCGCGCGCTGGCGCGAACCAGCCTCGCATAGCCGAAGGCCGACGGAGGTGTTTCGCGGTCCATTGGATCGTCGAGGCCTTGCGGCTCCGGGCCGAAGTCGGCGCCGTCGAGGCAGGCCCGGGTCAGGTCGGCCTGCCACATGTCGGCGCCGCGGGCCCTGGCGTCGGTCATGTCCGCTCCGACAAGGCTGGAACAACTGAAGCCGGTTCCGGAAATGTCGGCGTTGCGGAAACTCGTCCGGTTGAGGTCGCAGTGATCGAAAGAGACCCCGGTCAGCCGGGATTCAGAGAAATCGGCGCCGTCGAGACACTCGCCGAAAAGGAGGCCGCCGGGCTCGATCTGCATGCCGCGAAAATTGCGCCTGCCCTGCTTGTAGGCGACGAGCAGATCGTCGGTGTTCATGGTTTCCAAGGCCCTTTGTCTCCTGTTCCGGAACCGGTCCCGGCAGTATGGGCTGCCGCGATGAAAATCCCAAAGTGCCACCGGGATTCCGCAGGCGGGATTTTCAGGAAGCCGTTGCATATTGTCATGAAGAATGAAGACCGGACCAAAAACCTGGAACGCCGCGGCAGGGCGCGATCATGTCGGGGGATATTTCCTGGTGCGAGGCGGGCAGATTGCCAGCCGCATTGCAGCGCGTGCCGCATGCAAAGGCGTTGCCCTTTCCTGGTCGGGCAGAGCACGGGGATAACCTTCCTGTACAGAACCTTCAATGTGTGAGGCGGGTGCTCCCTAAGGTGCTTCCTACGCCCTTGTCTTCAATGGAGCGGGCATAAAGCCCGCTGTGCTGAGCGCATGAACCGCAATGACACCCTGGCGGTGATGCTTCAATGTGTATGAGGCGGGCATAAGGCCCGCTGTTCTCCGCTCCCCAAGCCTCTTGTTGCGCAAGGACTGGCGGACCGCTCGAATCCAGGCGGTGAATGCGCATGCGGCGGCCGGCAGGGATCACGCATCACGCCTCGACGGCGCCCCCGCTCCAGCCTCTGGCCCGACGATGTACAAACAGCGTGACGGCCAAGGCCGACACGGCCAGCATGCCATGACGGCCGGTCATATGCGAGGGCGTTGACAGCGCATGTCCACGATACGTCCGGATTGGAGGACCGTGACGGCTGGATTCCTATAGACCTGCCGGGGTGTCCGGATGAGCAGGTGATCGGGCGGAGAGAATCCTGGAAGAGGTCTGGTGCGGGAGAGCGACATCGGACCGGGAGGCCCCCGGGGCCGGAGGAGAGGTCCTGACAGGCGGGCGTCGGGCGAATTCGAGTTTCCCCATAAAGCTGCGTCGGCTGAACCGGCGAGCACCCCTGGCCGTGCTACGCTGGACATGCGTGTTCGGACAGGCGGAGAAAGTGCCGATGAACAGGAAAACGTGGTCCGTTCTGGTTCTCGCACTCCTGTTTGCCGGGACCGTTCCGGCGCAGGCCGACCGGCTGTCGGAACGCATGGCGCGGGCCGGTTGCGACGATGCGAGCCGGAGCATTGTTGCGGAACGGAGCCGCCAGGAACTGGAAAACAGCGTGAGAATCGCCGAGCAGGCGATCGAGCCTCCCCGGGCGGTGGGCGACCTGGGGTGTCTCGACAATCTTCTGGACATCGATATCGACACCTTTTCGGGCATATTGATCGACCCGTTGTCGGCGCTCGACAGGTGGGTCGAGGGCCTGGGACGGGCCGTCTGCAATTTTGCCGAGCGGCAGTGGGCGCAGGTGACCTCGCCGATCACCAGCCTGAGCGGGGGGGTCGGCTCCCTCCAGTCCGTGCTCGATCCGACAAGCTGGCTGCCATCGCCGGGCTCAGTGGTCAGGGGGGCGACCAGGAATGCCCGTGTGGGCAACGAGGTCCGGCGCGGCGCCAATGAAGCCCTCCGGCCGCTGACAGGCGGGGTCCAGAGGGAATTGAACGACAGGCGTCGGGAAGCCTGGGACTCGATGCTTGGCGGCGGCAGGTGACGGGAGCGGCGCGATGATACGGAAGGCATTCGTTTTTGCCGTGGCCGCCATGGCGGTTCTGGTGATTTTCGGGGATGTCCGGGAGGCCGCTGCGGCGAAATGTTCCGGAATTTGTTACAGGATAACCCGTCTTGTCAGTTCGGAGCACGGCGACACCAGAAGGGACGTCAGGCGCTGGATCGACGAAATGACGGAGGCCATCGTCGAGGCGCTCCGGCAGCAGACCTCGCAGCTGTCCCAGTATGACAGACTGCAGATCGAGGCGATGGAGCGTCTCGCCGACGCCCAGGAGACGAACGAGGCCCTGCGTCTGAGACAGGAGTTCCGTGCGAGCGCTAAAGCCGAGGGACGGTATGACCCGGACCCGAACGGCTGCCTCACGCTCGAGCGCGCCGGCTATGGGGGAACCGGGGCGCCGGAGGCCGGACTGGAAAGCAACAGCGAGTCGGCGCGCAAGCCGCCGCCGGAAACGCCGGCGCGCACCGAGGGAAGCGTGCGCTATGCCGTGGAGCGTCAGGAACTCCGCAAGGAATTGGAGGGCGAGGGGATTTCCACGACCGACTTCAGGGACTGGTGGGACGGGACGACGGTCGAACGCAGCCCGGAGCGCAACCGGGGTACCGAAGCCCTCATCCAGAACGTCATCGACCCGTTGCAGCCGCCGGAACTCAACGAAGAGCTGAAAGCGGCCCCGGGCTACAGGGTTCTGGACAGCGAGATGGACGGGGTCCGCGTCAGGCACAGCATCGTGCGCGAGGCCATGGCCTATGTGCTCGGTCTGCGCGAAGGTCAGACGACGTCGCCGGGCTCGGGCGGCATGGCGATCAGAAGCGGGAAGACGATGAGGAAATTCGCCGACAAGGGCCTCTATTTGCGGCCGCTGCCGGCAGGGGCGGTCTCGGAAATGCAGGCCCTTGACGTGCTGACGACCTATCACCACGAGCCGCAGCCGGAGGAAGCGGCCCAGCGGGAGTCGTCGATGACCGCCAGAAACTACATGAAGCGCATCTATGAGACCCAGGCGCTTCACGCGCGCATCGCCTATCTGCAGCTTGAGGTGTCAAGCCGGCAACTGCTGGTCGATGCCACGCGCATGGCAGGGGAAACGCCGCGGTTCGCGACGATCACCCCGTAGAGAGCGGTGTCCCTGTTCCTGTAGCCCATCTCGAGCGCCCCGGTAATCCGGCGGAGGCCATGCACCGTGCAAAGGCCGTAGGGCTGCTCGCCGCGGCTGCGGCAACCGTCAGGCATGGTGTCGCCGCTCCGGTTCCCGCGCCGGACGGCCGTGCCGGCCCGGGACGACCGGCGGCCGGTCTTCTCCGGGTCCCCACTGCCGGTCGAGGCTTGCGGCAATGATGTGCTCCACGAGGCTCTCGAGCGCGATCCCGGCCTGTTCGGCGCACTGGGCGAACGCCATGGCGGAACCGATCGAGCAGGCGACATTGCATTCCAGAAAAGCGTGGCCGTCGGGGCCCGCCCGGAAGTCGCAACGCAGATAGTCCCAGGGCTGGACGGCCCGGGCAAAGCGCAGGGCATCGCGGATGATCGGGCGGGTCCAGGGGGCGTCTCCCGGGAATTCGCGCACGAGACCCGGCTCGAGACGGCGCTTCTGGCGGTGGGTGAAGACGCCGCTCGGCCCGGCCGCCTTCTGGCAGGCAACCGGCAGGGCGAACGGCCCTTCCGGTCCCGGCAGGACCGGGACCGTCACGTCGAACGCCCCGGCGACCTGCTCCACCAGGCAGGAATCCGGGGCGTTCGACAGTGCCGCGACGCGGCCGCGCAAGGGTTCGAAACGGTCATGGACGCTCATCTCGTCGATCTCGGCGGAAGCGGCCCCGAAGCGCGGCTTGGCGATATAGGGGCCGGGAAAGGCCGGCGGCAGGACGTCGTGGCCGTCGCCATAGGGCTGGCCGGGCGGGCAGGGAATGCCCAGAGCCCGCGCGGACAGCTTCGATATCCACTTGTCCTCGGCGAGGGCGCGGATGTTGGGCGGGGCCCCCAGGCAGGCGATCCCGGCCTTGGCGGCGAGAGAGGCGACATGGACCTCGGAATTGCGGAAGGGAGCGATGTTGTAGAGCGAGAAGACGAAATTGGCCCTGTCAAGGGCCTCGTCCAGGCCGTCGAGGCTGTTCCGACTGACCAGGTCGAGCCCGAGCGCGTCCCGCAGAAGGTCGTGAATCTCGCGGTGGTAGGCGGGCTGGACGCCGAAAACGGGGTCGATGGCCGGAGGCGGCGCGGCGCCGTTCACCGGGGCATGCGGGGCGAGAAAGAGGATGCGCAGATTGGTCCTGCGAGCCTGGTCGAGAACATGAAGGGGCGGCAAGAAGATGTCTCCGGCGTTCGGGAAAACCCGTATTCGGGATGCGGTAAGGGACAGCGGGGGTCAATACGGCCAGCGCCGGGAATCGCGAGTTTCCCCATATATCGTCTCGCCGAGTATGACGGGCCTTTGCTGCATCGTGCTAATGGGACTGACGTGCTCCGGCGTTAGTGGGAAACGCTGGAGAAAGCGCAGGGGAGTTCGGCGGCATGTGGCGGATTGCGGTGGCGATGGCGGCCCTGGCGCTGCTTGCGGCATGCGGCGGCGGGGGCGGCGGGACAGGCACCGCGCCGAGGCCTCCGGGTTTCGGCCCCGGTACCGAGCCCGGCGGCGAGCAGGCGGCCCGGGCATCCGGCATCATCAGGCGGACGGACCTGTTCAGGATGAGCCGGATTCTCGGCCAGAGGAACAGTCGGGCGGTGGACCCGCCTCCCATCGACCCGGAGACCGGCCTGCCGCCGATCACGGATCCTCCGGAACTTCCGGAGTCGGTCCGGTTCAGCTACGGACCGGGCTGCACGGGGATCATGTGCGAACCGGTGTTTGTAGGGCCGGGAGAGGAACCCGGCTCCCCGCCCGCGCTCCCCGGCCCGGCCGGAGGCGTGAGGAACGAATACGGCCTTCAGGACATGCAGTGGGTATCGCGCCGCGCCAGTGTCCTTTTCGAGGAGCCGCAGAGCGGCATCAACATCATGGAGGCGCGGTCGACCAACCTCCATCCGCGCCCCGCAAGTCCCGACATGCGGTCCTGGGGGGCCTGGATGCACCACAGCGGGTTCGTGGTCCGGACGGCCCGGAGCATTCGCGACGCCGAAATCGAGGATGTCGAGTTCGAGACGGTCTGGCGCTATGCGCTGGTGGCCGGCGATCTCACGGGCACCAGGCCGGCCCGTCTCGCGGAAACGGGCCAGAGCGTGGTCTGGAACGGCGCGATGGTCGGGGCGCCGGAGCATTCCTCGCAGCGGCTGACGGGCACGGCGACGGTGACCTACTACCTCGATACGGAACTGCTGGACGCGTCCTTCACGAACATCACGGGCGGGCTTCCGACGATCGTCTTCCGCGATGTGGCCGTCGACAGCCTGGGCCGGTTCGGGCAGGGCACCGGAGACAACTACATCCATGGCGGCTTCTTCGGCCCGGACCATGTCGAGGCGGCCGGCGTGTTCGAGCAATTGGGCATTGTCGGGGCGTTCGGCGCAAGACGGGAGACAGGGGAATGAGTGGTCCGGGCTTCCTGCGGGTCGTCGCGGCGGCGCTGTTCGCCTGTTCGTTGCATGCCTGTGGCGGCGGCGGGTCCTCGGGTCCACCGCTGTCGATACAGCCGGCGAACCCCGAACGGGAAGGAGGGACCCGGCCCGTCGGTGAGGAGCCCGGCCAGGGTCCGCCGCGGGCCTCGATCCACGCTACGGGTGTTGCGGCCCGGGTGGATACCCTGCATGTCACCAGCCTGTATGGCGAGCGGGACGACATGGGCTTCGTCGCCGAGATCCAGTGCTCGGCGACGCAGGCCGTCTGTGCGGCGGACGGGCTGAGGGACAATCCCATCCTGCTGCACAGCACGAGCGGGCTCGCGCAGGCTCCGGTGCTCGATATCCCGGCACGAGAGGGAATCGATCTTGTCGGGCAGCGTGGCGTCACGGAGAATTTCTTCGGCGGGTGGCTGCATCACAGCGGGTTCGGGATCCGGACGGCCCGTTGGGATATCACGGAAGCCGGCGCGCTCGACGTGCGCTACGCAATGGCTTTCGGGGATTTTGCCGACGGGCTGGTGATCGGGCCGACCGTCTTGCCGGACAGGACGTGGAGAGGCCACGTGGTCGCGGTGCGCCCGGCATTGTCGTTCTGGGAGTCGGTGATCTACGGCGATGCGGAAATCCGGTTCACAAGCGACGGGCGGCTGGTGACCTCGGTAGCGGATGTGGGATTCAGGGTCGGGACGCTGCATGTGGATTTCACCAACATTCGCCGTCTGCGCGACGGGCGCCCGGATGCACCGATCTTCTTCGCAGGATTGCCCGTAGAGATCGTGCGGGCCGACGCGGCGGAACTCCCCGGAGGTGCGGAATCGCTGATCCCCGAAGGCGAGGAACCGCGGATCCTGCGCGTGATGTTCGGAGGTGGCGTGCTGGAAAACCGGCTTTATGGCGGCTTCTTCGGATCCGGCGGGAGCTGGGACGAGGTGGCCGGGGTATTCGAGCAGAACGGGTTGCTCGGCGGCTTCGGAGGCAATGCCGAGGAAACGAGGCTGTCCGGTCTGCGCATTTCCTCGCATGGCGGCCTGCTGGAACAGGCCGGCAGCGTGACAGGTCTGGATGCGTCCTGTGTTCCCGGCCGGTGCACGGTGACGGTGGACGGTTTTTCCAGAACGGCAGGACTGGGTATCGAGGATACCGCCGGAAGGGATTTCGGCGTGGGACACGACGTCGAGAGCGCCGCCGGCGTGCGCTGGGACTCCTTTGGCGGCTGGGGACGGTACAGCGCGTTCGAGATCGTGCGCGGCGTCGAGGAGGGAGCCCCGGACCCGTTCGAGTTCGCCCTGCCTGTCTCGACGGGTCTGGCCTCGGGAAGCAATCCGGTGCAGGGCAGCGCGACGTGGTCCGGCTCCATGGCGGGAGTCGCCTACGATGCCGCCGGGCTCGGCGATACCGTGAGGGGCGATGTGGAGCTGGTCGGGGACCTGGCCGGCTCGCAGCTCGATCTGGATATCCGGAACATACGCGCCATAGGCGGTGACGGGACGTGGGACGACATTTCCTGGACCGAGGTGCCCATGACGGCCGGCGCGTTCAGCGCCGACAGGGGCCTCGAGGGGCGGTTCTTCGGTCCCGGCCAGGAAGAGGTCGGCGGGGTGTTCGATACCGGCACTGTGGCCGGGGCCTTCGGAGCGGGGCGGTGAACGGCGGAAGCGGAAAGAAGAGACCCATGTCTGGCGAAAGATCGATGATCGCGCTTGCAGCGCTTGCGGTTCTTGTGGCGGCCCCGGTCCTCGCGGGTTCGCCCGGCAACGACAACGGAGCCCCGGGGGCGAAGGCCGGGACCGTTCCGCAGACGGCGCACCCGACACCGTCCGGGGCGCTGGCGGTGCCGCGGAGTTCGACCGCGCCCTCGGCCGTGCTCTATCCAAGCGGGGATTTCATGCCGGCCACGGTGTTGGGTCCGGTCCGGACGCCGCTGCCGGCGGACCTGGCCCGCAAGCAGGTCAATCTGGCCATTCTCGAGCCGCTGTCGTTCCCGGATGCCGTCCGGCGCCTGGGCCTGGAAGCCGAGGTTCCGACGAGGGTCGAGGAGCGGCCGTCCCGGGTGGTGGACGGTGCCGTTACGCATGGCACGCCGCCGCCCGTGACGGTGAGCCACAAGGGAGCGCTGGTGGCGCTGCTGGACCGCTTCGCGACAGGAGCTGGCTATAACTGGGACTGGGACCCCGCGACGGGGTCGGTGGTGTTCCATCGGTACTGGGATATCGAACAGCGCGGCCCGATGAGCGCTCCGGGCCGAGAGCCGGGCATCTGGATCGTTGACCCGGCCCGGCACGAAACGGTCCAGCAGGTGCTCGAGGATTGGGCCCGCATGGCCGGCTGGCGCGTGGACTGGCGGTCCAATCGCAATTTCACGGTTTCCGCATATGCTCGGTTCGTGGGCGGGTTCCTGCGGGCTGCGGACCAGATGATGTCGAGCGACCAGTTGAGGCGGGTGCTGAAGGTGAAGGTGCATCACGGCAACCGGTGGCTCGTGGTGGAGGACGCGGGGATATGAGACGGATAGCGTTCCCTGCCGCCCTTGCGGCGGCGCTCGGCGCCTCCGTCGCGCAGGCGGATTTCCGATGGGTGGACCCGGTTCCGGTAATCGTGAACGAGCGCGGTGGCCCGGGCCCGGTGGTGCGTCCGCCCGCCGGGATTGCGGTGCCGCCGGCGGCCATGACGCCGCCGTCCGGGCCGGGGGCGATTGCGGAGCCTGACATGCCCTACTGGGATGTCAGACCCGGGGAGATGCTTGGCGACACGCTGCGGCGCTGGGGGGCCCGCGTAGGCGTCGAGGTCCATGTGCTGACCGACCGGCGTTACCGCATGGACGGCAGTCGGCGCTTCCTCGGCAGCTTCAGCGATGTGGTCGAGGCGCTCCTCGACAGCCTGTCCTGGCTGCCGAACCCGCCCCAGGCGGACATCACCGACCAGAATGTGCTGCTGATCCGCCATGTAAGCCCGGCAACGGCCGGGCCGGCATGGAAGTCGGTCTCCAACTGAGCCTCCGTCCATGCTGCGGCGCCTGCTGATTGTCCTGGTCCTGCTGATGGCCCCGCTATCGGCCGCACAGGCACAGGGGCAGCCGCATATCGACCCGAATATCCAGCATCAGGAATTCTCCGTCGGTCAGGCGCAGGAGTTTTTCTCGGATGAATTCGGCGACCCGCTGACGAGCATTTTCCTGCACGAATTGTTCGGGCCGTTGTTCCCTGCCGTGGACAGGGGCCCGGACGCGGTGAACCGAACCGTATTCTCCACGATCATTGGCTACTTCAATGTTGTTGCCCTGGGTCTCGGGGGACTGCTCTTCGCCTGGAACGCCACTGCCGGGCTTCTTCAAACAGCCCACGAAGGCGAACTGCTCGGCCGTCGCTGGTCCAGCCTGTGGGCGCCGATGCGGGTCGTTTTCGCCGTCGGCATGCTCGTGCCATTGCCCAATCTCGAAGGGTATAACGCGGTTCAGGCCGGCGTAGCCTATGTGGTGCGCGGGGCTACAATGACGGCGTCCTTTCTTTGGACGAAGTCCGCCGAAGCGCTGCTCGCCGACCAAATACCGCTTTCCGCCCAGCCTCCCAGCATTCCGGGAAGCATGGTGGAGAAGATGTATTCCATAGCGGCGTGCCGAGAGGTCGTTACGCGTCAGTTTTTGAACAACAAGGGGTATCTGGACAGCGGATACAGGATACGGTCCATTCAGGTGGAGGCCCGGGAGTCCGGATCCCGTGTACGGGATGTGGTCAGTCTGCGCCTGTATTTCCCCAACGGCCAGTCGAGTCCGCTTTGTGGATACTGGAGCACTCCGGTCTATGATGAGGATATAGTCAGTTATCTGGAAAAGAGTGGCATAAAGGACGAGGATATTGATTTCATCTTCAGGAACTTCAAGGACGCGCATTTCGCGATTATGCAAAACCTCTATAATCGAATGTGGTCCATCGCACATGAAAAGGCCGATGTAGTTCTTACAGAGAAGGCCTCCAGGCCGTTGTCTTCGCGGGGAGTCAGCCACTCGCCGGGAATTGCGGATGCCGTTATACAGGCAAATACGGACCTCTCCAGACTGTTCAGGACCATCTTTTCGGCTGTTGGCGTCCTGAAGGGCGAAGATGGCGCCATGAATGGCGAATTGTTGTTGAATGCGATAACGGGAGGGGAAGCATGTCGCTCGGAGGTCATGGCGGACAAGGAAAATCGCCACAGATGTTATGGAGAAGGTTGGATCGGTGCGGGAAAATGGTACATTGCCTTTGCCAGGATCAACAATAGCCTGAATGTATTTTCTTCCGTCTTCGGAAAAATTTCCGAAGATATTGTATTCAACAGGGTCAAACCTCCAGCGGCGTTGGGATATAAGCCACACAATTGGACTGTGGATGAAACGGAGAGCGCGGTGGGCGTCGATGTGACGATGGCGCTCCAGAACAGCGGAACGCCGGTTTATGGCACGGACCATGCGATAAAGTTGCTCGATGTAAAGAAAGCGTCCGCGGGATATGCAGCGATGCTGCAGGCCTTTCACCGGGACAAGCATAATTTGGGGGCGTTCGGCAGCGGGTTCGAGTTCAATCCGGCGGTGCTGGAGTTGTCGACGTCGGACGGCTGGGGGCTGTCGAATTGGATACAGAAGACGGCGGTGGGGAAATATGTAAGGTCGATGATGGACGATTTGCTGAATTGGAGATTTGGCGACGATCCCTTGTTGGCAATGATGAGCTTCGGGGAGGACTTTTTGCATGTGGCGGCTGGCCTGTTGGCGGTAGTGGCGGTCACGCAGGCATTGCCGATGGGGGTCGGCGACGGAATCGGAAGCGCCGCGCAGTCGATGTTCGGGGTATTTTGGGGCACGGGGGCGCTGCTTCAGATCATCCTGCCGATGATGCCGTGGATCCTCTGGGTTGTCGGAGTGACGGGATACTTCCTTCTGGTGGTCGAGGCGGTGGTCGGCGTGTCGCTGTGGGCTTTCGCCCATCTGCGCCTGGATGGAGAGGGGATATCGGGAGCCGCAACCAATGGCTGGACGCTGCTGCTGGCCCTGCTGCTCACGCCGATCCTGATGGTCTTCGGTTTTGTCATTGGAATGGGAATTTTCAGGGTGACGTCGGGCCTTCTGCTGTCGGGGATTTTCCCGGTGTTCCAGGCCAGCGTCGTGGGTTCCTCCTTGATTGCCATCATGCTGATCCTGCCGGCCCTGGGCCTTCTGGTCGGCGTGATGCAGTTGATCCTGATCGAGAGATCGTTCTCGCTCGTGACCGAGTTCCCCAACCGCGTGTTGAATTGGATCGGGGCGCGGGCGGACCTGGCCGACCAGGGCGCTCTCGACCGGGCCCGCATCGGCATGATCGGCGCGACGGCCGCCACCGGGTCTGCCGGGGCGCCGCTGGCGCGTGGGATAGGAGGGGAGATTGGAAGCTCTGTTGCTAGGTTGACCGGCCGTTCCCAGGGACGGATTGGGCAGGGACGGGGAGATGACCGGCCGACCGGGCAATAGGGGAAAAAGAGGAGAGATGTCCCGATATTTCTGCGTAGCAGAAGAATTTAGTTGCAGTAAATGTAAGAGTCCGATATAATCATTACGTGATTTTCAGTCCTGAAAGATCAGCTCCCGCAGTGGAGGAAATCGGCAAATGAGCGTTTCGAGAGTTTTGCGCGGAACCGGGTCCGCTATGGTCGGGGCGGCTTCCTTTACGGCCCGCATTACGCTTGCGGTGTTCCTGGGGCTGTATGTGTGCATCGGCACTCCGGTGGCCATCATCATGTTTTCGATGAACGGCGTCGAGGACTGGCGTCCGTGGGCTCTCACCGTCACGGTGGCGGCCATCTTTATTTGGTGGGCGGTCACGAAGCCGAATTATCAACGATAGCGGGCACCCGGATCGGGTTGCCCTTGCCCGCCTCAGCACACTGAGCCCCCGGCCTGTCTCCGGATCGGCATCAACGCTTGACAGCTGCCTGTCCCGAAGGACGGGGATTCCTCTGCACCGCCGCCGTCCCCGGGGGAATCGGGCTTCCCCTCTGAGAGCGTCGTCGGTGGGCGCTCACGGCGTGCGGCCGGGGGTCCAGAGGCCGGTCGCAAGCAGGAAGGCCGTGAGCGTCATGGCCAGCAGCCAGATGCATAGCAGTATCCAGCATATCCTGCGGGCCTTCGGCACGCGCAGGATATGCTGGTCCTGCTGTTCGCGCCTGATAAGCGCGAGGCGGGACCTGCGTCGCCGCGGGACGGGAAGGCGAAAGCGTATCACCGGGGAGCGGCAAGGTCCTTGAGGCTGTCCGGAACGCCCGCCATGAGGCGCGGCCGCCCGGCCTGGTCCACCCACGCGAAATAGGGGACCGAGCGGATCGACAACTCACGCGCAAGACGCACGTTGTCGCGTACGCCGGTGCGCATTTCGATCGTGAGGGCCTCCTCGGTAAAGGTCCTGGAAGCGGCGTCGGGGTCGTTGATCCGCCGGGCCATGAAATCCATGAACTCGGCTGCGGGGTCATCTGCGGTGAGGATGGCCCCCGCCATGTTGAGGGAGGCCTCTATGGGATTGACGAAACCCGCCACCAGGCGGACCTTCAGGAGCATGCGGCCCTGTTCGATGGCCGGGCGGAGCGTATGCACGGCCCTGGTGCAGAACGGGCAGGCGGGATCGACGACCATGACGACCGGCAGGCCGCCGGAGCCGACATCGAAGCCGTAGGCCTGGGTCAGGCGCTCGACCGGCGACCCGGGACGGGTGTCCTGGGCGGCGGCCGGCGCGGCAGGGTTCGCCGCCGCCACATCGAGGCGCGGGCGGCCCTGAGGCGGCGCAGGCGGCTCGTCCGCGGCGCGCGCCTGGTCGGGCGTGCGCTGGCAGGTATCGCAGTTCCCGTAGCCGTCGGCAGGCATGAGGACGGCGGACTTCAGGTAGGTGAGCACGTCCTCGGGAATCGCGGCGGGTTCCGACGCCGTGAGGGCGGCGCCGATGTCCTGGCCGGTCCGGCTGAAGAGCCGCCCCACGACGAAGAACTTGCCGTCCGGGGACGGAATGAACACGCTCGAGCCGCTGGAATAGATGTCCCAGCCGCCGATCATGCCGCGGTCGACGAACAGGGGTTCCTCGTCCGCGGCATGGACGGCGGGCGCCGCGCAGAGCAGCAAGGCCGCTGCGATGACGGTGGGGCCGGGAAATTTCGTCATTCGGTGCTTCTCCGGGAAATCCGGCAACCGCCATATCCACGGAATGCCGGGATTGGGACATTGTCGGGCCGCCGGCCCGGAGCGGGACGACGGATTCTCTTCGAGAACGGGATGATTCTAGCCCGTCTGTGGATGATTTTGAGCGTCGCACAGCGGTTATCTGGGGATTCCGGGAAATTTGGAGTCGTTTTCCCCTTTGAATTTTCAGGCGTGGGACCGATAGGGTAAAGGACAGAGGGAGAAGCAGTCTCGTGACCCCCGAACCGTTTGTGGAAAATTACCCGCTCCCGCCCGGCGGCATGCCGGCCCTCAGGAGAATGTTCCAGAAAGAAGGCTTCGTGACGGTCAACATGGCCGCCTTCGAGGACGGGTTCCGGGTGATGATCGATGCCGAGAGCCTGGGGAATCTCGGCGCAAGCGGAACCAGGGCCCTGATCGAGCTGATGGAATACGAGGCGGACAGCGTCGAGGATCCGGCGGCGTTCCGGTACGAGAGCGACCGGGACGGCGGCATGCGGCTGCTCGCCGACCCCGAACTGTTTCATGACCTGCCGGCCCGCGTGGCATACATCATGTCGATGGGCGGCATCGAGCCCGGCGTCATCGATGCCAGGCAGGCGGACCTGAAGCATATGGCGGATTTCATGTCCGATGTGCTCGATCTCGAAAGGCCCGCGCTCGAGGTGCTCGAGAGCGCGTCGATCTACGAGGATCTCGTGCAGTACGGATATCCGGGGGTCGAGCCGATAGAGCCGTGGAACGCGGACTATGACGGAGCCGACTACAGCCCGTGAGACTTTCTGCCCCGGCAGTTTCTGCTACACTCCGTATGTACGGGGCGCGTTACGACAGGGGAGTGCAAGCTGAAGCATGTCCGATCTTTACGGTGATGCGGAGATGATGCTCCGGGTGGTCGGGCCGACGCGCTGCGACGGCGAACTGGCGGCGACATGGCTGGGACGCGAGCGGTGCGTGGAGGAACTCCTGACAATCACGCTCGCGAACATGAGGCATGCGGGTCTCAGCCGCCATGAGGAGCTGCCGTTCGCGATAGATCACACGCTCGAGATCCTGAGCGACAGCCATGACAGGAATCCCAATATCGACGGCCGGCGCCTGAAACGGCTGTCCGATCTTCTGGGCGGTCAATTCCTGCCGGAATTCTACCGGCGGCATATCAGGGAAGCGGCGGGGCACCTGGCCAGCGAGGTGAGGACAATGACGGGCGCCGCCGCGCTGAGCGCCTGACATGGCCGGTCCCGGCGACCAGCAGGGCAGGAGCGACAGCGACTTCCTGGTCCTGATGGGGGTGGCGATAGGCCTGTTCCTGCTTGCAGGGCTGGCGCTCGACCGCTATCGGGGCGACCTGAACAGCCTTTACGGGGCCGTGGCGCTCATCCATGTCGCGCCCTATGCCTGGCTGACCAAACTGCTGCCCTTTCTCGGGGTTATCGGCATTCCGTTCGGACGGGCCGAACTGGTTTACGACTTCCTCACAAGTGCGGATCCGTCCACGATGAATGCCGCCCAGGCGTCGGTCGTGAACCGGGCGGCGGCGTTCTGCGCCGTGCCGATCTACGGGATTCCGCTGTTGTGGGTCATCGCCCGGTCGGTCCGGGTGCGCCCGGAGGACATCTATAACAACCGCCACACCATGGACAGCATGATCGCGGAGCATTCCAAGACCTGGTGGACAGGAAGGCTCCCGCGCAGCATCAATTTCCTGAAGGAACGCGAATTCGACCTGAGGCGCACGGCCGACGAGGTCGGGAGGCGGTTCCACAGCCAGTGCGGCGCCGGGGATCTGGGCATGCTCGTGCGGCCCTCGCCGACACCGGTCGCCCCGCCGCCCTGGGCGCGGTCGCTGCGGCCGGAGGAATGGCTGCTCGCAACCGGGGCAACCTACGACGAGGAGACCTACTCCAGCCTCACGGGATCGGAAGACCGCGGCAAGCCGGTTTCCTTCACCAACGAAAGCGCGGCGGACTATGAGTTCGAGCATCGCTGGGAGGCGATGTCGATCGATACGGTGCGGGAGCTGCTCGAGGCGGATATCGGCCCGGTCTGGACGGGCCGGACCGAAAGGCTGCCGCCGCATCTGAGGGCGCTGATGGCGGTCTGCGCCCGGTTCCTGGATTTCGATACCTCGGGCGGCAACAGGCTGCTTCAGGAACTGGGCGCCCTCTACGAGGTGGTATGCCGGGAACCGGTCGGGGCGTTCGACCGCCTGCTCGAGGACGAGCCGGGCCTGATGGCGGGGGTGGATGGCGTGCTGTCGTCGCAGGCCGGCGCGAACCTTCTGGAGCGCATGTCCGGTCACTATTACCTGTACACGGCCTGTTGCCGGATGATGGAGGTGGCCAGAAAGGACAGGGGCGTGCTCGCCGGGGCCTCCTTCCAGTGGCTGAAGCGCGAGAACCGGCGGCTCTGGTACGTGCTCGCCGCCCTGGGTTCCGAGGTTGCGAGCATCGAGGGGGCGGCGGTCATCGGCCACTACAGGGCCGAGGTCCAGTACGAGTCGCCCATGGCCCGGCCGGCGACCTATCAGGCGGCCAGGGCCGTTGTCGAGGATTACCTGGACATGCGTCCGGAACGTGTCGAGCAACGGCGCAGGAAGGAGGCCCGTGCGCGCACGCCGGGCCAGACAATCCAGGCTATTTTCGACAATCCGAACCTGCTCGCGGACGAGGCGGCCGAAGCCGAGGCCGAAAGGGCGAGGGCGGCGGCCGAGGCGGAGAAGAAGGCCGAGGAAGAGGCGGCCGCTGGCGGCCTGGGCGGCCGGGCGATGGGCCCCGCCGCCGGATGGGACAGGCCGGGAGGCCGGCCCGGCGCCGGCAGGGCCATGGGCCCCGGGCCGGCGGGCTATGACGAGGAACGCAGGGACTGGGAGCGTCGGCGGCGCATGCAGCAAATGCGGCGCGACGACGATGACGATGATGACGAGAGGCGTCCGCCCCATCGTCATCCCATGCGCGACCCGGAACGCAGGCGCTACCGGGCGAGGGAGGAGGACGACGAGCGCTGAACGGCGCCCGCGTCGGGTAGAGGGAAAGAACCATGGCCATCCTGAAAAGCCGCGATCCGACAAATCCGTCACCGGAAATGCGCGTGGGCTCGGCGCAGATGCGCCGCTCGGTGATGACAGGCCCGGCGAAGGCCTCGCGGGCTCTCCAGAAGAAGCCGTCGGCTGTCATGGTGGTGCTCGCCATCGTGCTCGGCATGCTGATCGCCCCGGCGCTCTGGTTCCTCTTGCCGCCGATGGCGGCCCTTTACCTGCTGTGGTTCACCTCACGCCGCTCCAACCTCCCGTTCCGCAACCCGGTGTCCTGGGGCGGCGTGGACTATTCCGATCCCCATCCCGGCATTGACGGGCGGTTCGCCAAGTCCGGCGGAATCCTGTCGAAGGGGGTGACCGGCCGCACCGGCCAGAAGGCGCCCGGCGAGGAGCTGTGGATCAGCAATTCCGACGCCCGGCGCCATATGGTCATTATCGGCACCACGGGCAGCGGCAAGGCCCTGCCCCTGGACACGCTGGTCCTGACGCCGTTCGGATGGCGGCGCAACGGGGATCTCCGGCCCGGCGACCGTCTGGTCCATCCGCATGGCGGGACCTGCCGGGTGCTCTCGGTGCATCCGCAGGGGGAGCAGCCGGTTGTCCGGATCTGGTTTTCGGACGGGCGTTTCGTCGACTGCTCGCCCGACCATCTGTGGCATGTCCGGACCGAGGCGCTGCCGCAGGTGCGGCAGTACCAGGAAGCGCTGACCGCGGAAGCCCGGAGCCGGGGCCTGCTCGAGGATCCCGGGGCCGATCTGGCCAAGCTCGGCAGCATCCCCTGGGGCGACCGGGTAATGACGGCGAACGATCTGGGGTTCCTGCACGGCGTCTATGCGGCCAAGGAATCCCCGGCGCGCTGCCTGCGGCTGTCCGTGCCGGCGCCCAGGCCGTCCTCGGGGCCGTATCCGGCCCTGGACGGGGAGCAGGTCCGCCTTGCCGTGAACGGCCTGCTGGAGTCCTGCCGGACGCCGGCGGCGCTGTCGGGAACACCGGGGGACCGGGCGCGGTTCCTGCGTTCCTTCTTGGAGGGGCGCGGGCAGATGCGTCTGGACCGGGAGACGGGGGACGGAAGCCTGCACGCCGTGCAGGCGGTGCGCTCTTGGCGCGAGGGACGGTTGTTCAAGGAACTGGTCTGGTCGCTCGGCGGCGTCGCGGCGCTCTGGGAGGTCGAGGGCCCGCTGCTCGAGGTGCATTTCGCGCTTCCCGCCTCGGCAGGGCTGCCGGAAAGCCTCGTCGGCAGGCTCGACGAGGAGGGAATCACGATCGCCGCGGTCGAGCCCGTCGAGGCCGGCGCGGAAATGTCGTGCCTCAAGGTCGACCGCGAGGACGGCCTCTATGTCGTCGAGGGCTATGTCACGACGCACAATACGGAGCTGCTGCTGGGCCTGATATCGCAGGCTTTGATGTGGTCTTCGGGGTTCCTTTTCATTGACGGGAAGGGCACCAGAGTCTTTTACGCGCGCATCTGGTCTCTCGCGAAGCGTTTCGGGCGCGAGGACGATGTACGGGTGCTGAACTTCATGGGCGTGGAGGATTCGGACCGCCCCGCCGGCGGGCCGACCTCCCAGACCAACACCATGAATCCGTTCGCGAAGGGCTCGGCTGACAATCTCATGAACCTGATCGTGTCGCTGATGGGCGATGCCGGCTCGGGCAACGACATGTGGAAGTCGAGGGCGATGTCGCTCGTCACCAGCGCGATGAAGGCCCTGGTCGAGATGCGCGAGAGCGGCGACATCCTGCTCAACGTGCAGGCGGTCCGCGATTTCCTGCCGCTCGGCAAGGGTTTCATGAAGTCCAAGCTCGGCGGGAAGGCCGGCAAGATCGAGAAGATCGAGGAGGTTCCGGAGGCCGCCTGGGCGGAATTGCGCGAACGTGGCGGGATGATCGAGCTTTATTTGCGCGCCTTGCGCGGGGAATTTTCGACAAGCAGCAAGCTTGCGCTGAAAGGTTTCTTCGACAGTTTGCCCGGTTTTGCACTTAAAAAAGCGTTGAACGGGGATCCGCAGGAAAGTAAAGCATCAGAACAGTACGGTTTTTTGAGTATGCAATTAACGAAACCTTTGGGCGGTATGGCGGATGATTTCGGTCATATTTTCAATACGCCTCTTGGAGAAGTGGACATAGAAGATATTGTCATAAACAGGAGAATTCTTATTGTCCTTCTTCCAGCGCTTCAAAAAGCCGAGGAGGAAATGCGCAACTGCGGGAAAATCGTCGTCTCGAACGTCAAGATGACGATGGCGAAGGTCTCGGGCGCCACGCTCCAGGGCGGATTCTCCGAAATCATCGAGGCCGACCAGACGCGGGCGCCGAGCCCGTTCATCGTTGTTCTGGACGAGGTCGGGTATTATATGGTGAACGGCATCGATGTGATGATGGCCCAGGCGCGCTCACTGGGATTCTGCATCATCCTCGCCGGCCAGGACATGTCGGCCATGCAGAAGGTGTCCGCCCAGATCGCCGAGACGGCGCTTGCGAACGCAAGCACGCTCGCTGTCGGCAAGACCGTCGATGGGGCGAAAACAATGGACTATATCTCCAAGGTCATGGGCGAGGAGCAGGTGGCCGTCACGGGCGGCATGCAGGCTCAGGAGACCTTCTACGGGCGGAAGTGGGTCGACCGTCCGGAAGTGTCGTTCCAGCAGACGGCGCGGGTGAAGGTCCAGGATCTCCAGGACATGGCGCCCGGACAATTTTTCTTCCTGTTCGATTCGAAGCTGGAGCTCGCCCGGACCTTCTATATCGGCGAGGACTTCGCGCCGGAATTCGCGGTCAACCGCTTCCTCAAGATCCGGGGCCCGCTCGACCGGGTGCCGGGTCTGGACCAGTCGGTCGAGGAGGCCTTCAAGACGGCCCTGCAGGCGGCGGCTGTCGGGATCGCCAGGAGCGACCCGGCGCCGGAGATCGACGCGAAGGGGGCGGGCGAGGACCTGCTGGTCGAATGCCGGACAGCCGTTTCGGAGCAGGCCCCTGCCGCCGCCCCGGTCCTGCTGCTCGAGGTTCTGGCCGAGGCGGCCGGCGAGGAGCCGGAGGCCGCAGCGGAACCGGAAACGGCGGCAGGGGCGCCCGGCGACAGCGACGGCGATGTTTCGGCGGCCGCTGCCGGCGGAGGAGTGAAGCTGGCCGAAGACCTCGAACCCGAACCGTCCGCCGAGGCGGACGGCGGCGAGGAGACGGAGCCGTTGGCCGAACCGAAGCCTTCGCCGTCGCCGGTGCGGGCGAAGCATGTGGACATGGCCTTGAACGGGGCGACGGCGAAGGAACGCTATCCCGGTATCCTCGGGATGCTTCTTGCCGAGAATACGCTGGTGGCCGGGGAAACCGGGGCGAGCCCGGCTTCGGCAGAGGAGCCGGAGTTTTCCGAGCAGATGGTGCATCTCGAGCGCAGTCTGGCGGCGCTGAGCGCAATGATGACGAAGAGCGTGGCCGCCCAGCGCGGTCCGGCGGGCGGTCCGCCGACAGCGAAGGACGCCCTCGAGGGCCGCCGCGTGCTGGCAAGCCTGGACCGCCCGCAGCGGCAGCCGGTGGCAGCCTGATCGGGGCCGCCGGGCGGACAGTGCAGGCAGGTTGGGGTTGGGCCGTCGATAGCAATCGGATATCGAGAACCATGCGAGCCGGTTACAAGACCGACATTGCGCGATTGGCCGAAGACGTGGCGAGGCGCGATGCGGAAACCGTCAAGCGGGAGATCCGTCTGCTTCTGGCTGTCGCCGGAATGACCGCGGCCGCCGTCGCGGTCCCCGGCTTCTTCCTTCCTGCGGGCTGAACCCCGGCTGCGTCCTGTCACCCGGCGCCGGCTCCCGTGCGCGACACCGGGAAACCGGTTTCCCCATATTTCGTCTGCGCAGCTCTCGCAAACGGTCCCGGGCCACTTCAGATTGGGCCGCCTGGGGACGGGAACAGGAGCGATTTCATGCAGATGCGGACACTTGCCGTCCTGATGGCGGCTGTTTTCCTTGCGTCATGTGGAGGCGGAGGCGGGAGTTCGCCGCCGGTCCGGATCGGGGAGGCCGCGCCGCCGGAGCCGGGTGACAGGACGCAGCCGGGGGATTTGCAGCGGCCGCCGCCCGGGACCGGTTTTGCCGATCCGCCGGACAGGAACGCGGATGCGGACTTCTCGCCGACAGGGACCTTTGGCGAACACCCGGACCCGGCATGGAGCTTTGTGCCGGGAGGGCCGTCGGTTCTCCAGAACCCCGAGGCCGGACAGGTTTTGGTCGGCCACGGCCTGTTCGGGACGCAGCTGGCAAACCTCTCCGATCTGTCTGCGGGATCGGCGCATGGGGCTTTCGGCTCCTTTTACGGTGAACTTGACGACGGCACGGATGCGGCGACGTTGAACCGGCTCCTGACGACGGATGAGCACGGAGGGCGCATCTCCATCAGCCGCTGGGGTGCGACGCCGCCGACCGTGCATGTGGCGGCGGGAACGACAGGGGAGCAGTTCGAAGAGGTGCGCATCATGGTGGGGTTGCTCAACAGCGCCCTGCCGAGGGACTGGCAATTGACGCTGTCGGTCGACCGGGTCGACACGACGACCATGACCGATCCCGAGGAAGGCAGGATCGTCGTCGAGTTCACGACGAGCGACACCTGGCCGGAGATCATGCCGGGGGACGGCTCCATCGGGCTGGCGCTGTTCATCTACAATGCCGGGACGCCCCACACCTATATCGGCGCGCGGGTCTTTGTGGACCCGGTTCAGAACACGACACGAAGCCAGCGGCTGATGGTGCTGGGCCATGAAATGCTGCATGTGCTGGGCCGCGAACATGTCGATCCGGCGACCTTCGCGAACACGTTGCTGCACACAACGATAAATACGGTGCCTGCGGTGCCCGGCATACTCCCGCAGATGGACATCGAGGCCCTGCTTGCCACCTACGGATTCCTGACGGCGGGTCAGGACTACACGATGGTGGCGACAGCGCTCGGACCGTGGGAGACGGAAAGCGCTCATTTTGCCGTGGAGGGTTCATTCGCAAGCGGGGCGGGGCTGCTCCGCTTCGGGGCGGTCGAGCGCAACGGGCATGTGCGCCCCTGGGCCTTCGGCGGGCCGTTGCCGGATGTGCCGCTGGCGTCGAACGCCCTTCTGTCAGGAAGCGCAACCTGGACAGGACGGCTGGCCGGCCTGACGCCGACGTCCAGTGCGGTTGCCGGTGCGGCCGAGATGACGGTGGAGCTTGCCGATCTCACCGGGACCCTGGATTTCACCGGCCTGGAATTCTGGACGCCGGGCTCGGCGCCGGGGGCCGTCGGCTCCGGCATGCAGTGGGGTGACGGCGACCTGGAGTACGGGATCCAGGTGACGGCGAACACGTTCGCCCGCACATCGGGCGATGACGGCGAGGTCGAGGGGGCCTTTGCCGGGAACGAGCATGAGGCCATGCTCGGCGTCCTGACGCGCGACGACCTTTCCGCGGGCTTCGGCGGAATTCGGGAATAGCCGCGCCCGGACGGTGACGGACGATGCCCGCCGTCGGGGTCACGACCCGAACCGGGGGATGATGACGGCCTCTCCGTGAGGCGCGTCGTCAGGCTTGGCCTGCAGGGCCCCAAGCCCTTCACCGCCAGGGTGCCGGCAACCCGGAACATGCCGGGCCGTTGCCGCGACCCTGTCGCCCATCCTTATCCGATTGCAATGATAATCGGAGAGTCATATAATAATGCGCTGCGTACATGCCTGGAGGGTGAGGATTGGGCATGCGGCTTCCGTGGAACGATGAAAGCGACCGGTCTCCCGGTCCGACCTCGGATATGGGCAGGAAGATGGCCCGGGGCCGGGTGTGAGTTCGCGAAGGGCACTGCCGTCGGCGCGGCATGGGCTTTGCCGATTCAGGGTTTCCTCCCCCCTGCGTCGGTAGAGGTCCCGACCGGCTCCCGGGTATGTAGCCGGCATGCCCGGTAGAGCCGGTCGGGACATTTCGTCGGGATCGGACCGCAATATCCCTCCCGGTCCTGAAGGGCCGGGATTCCTTCGGCGCCCTGGCCTCCAGCTGCGAGCCTCCCCGGGCCAGGGACGTCGCAGCGCCGCCCGGGGACCGCCACATATGGCGGTCCGTCAATCCATCGGCGAAAGCACCCAACCGATTGATATAGTAATCCGATTGCAACGACAATCCGCTTACGCTATGCTCTCGGATGTATCGGAGGGAGCCGTCAGCGTGTAGCATGCACGGTCCCGGGCGGCTCGGGCGACAGGGTGCAGGGGCATGGTGGAATTCACGCCGGAATTTCTCGACAGCATTCGTGAACGCGTGCCGCTGACGGACATCGTCTCGCCCCACGTCAATCTGAAACGGACCGGACGGGAATTCAGCGGCCTGTCGCCGTTCAAGACGGAAAAGACGCCGTCATTCACCGTCGTCCCGGAGAAAGGCTTCTACCATTGCTTCTCGAGCGGCGAGCACGGGGATGTCTTCGATTTCGTGATGAAGATAGAGGGGCTTTCCTTCCCCGAAGCCGTCGAGAAGCTCGCCGCCCGGGCCGGACTGGAGATGCCGGCGCGCGACCCGCAGGCGGCGCGGCGGGCGGGCGAGCGCCAGACCGTTCAGGATGCGATGGAGGCTGCGGCCGCTTTCCACGAGAAGCAGCTCCGCATGCCGGAAGGGCGGGAGGGGCTGGCCTATCTCCATGGCCGCGGCCTGGATGACGAGACAATCGGCAGGTTTCGCCTGGGCTGGGCGCCTGCCAACGGTCAGGCCCTGCCGCAGATGCTGGCGAAAGCCGGGTTCGAGGACAGGATGATCGTCGCATCCGGGATGGTGCACGCCCCCCGGCACGACGATGAGGGCCCGAGCGCGATGCTGCGCAGACGCGTCGTGTTCCCTGTCACGGACCGCCGGGGGCGGGTGATCGCCTTCGGCGGGCGCACGCTCGGCGCCGGTCAGCCGAAATACCTCAACACGGCCGAAAGTCCCGTCTTCAGGAAGCGCGAGACCCTGTACGGGCTCGCCCAGGCGCGCGAGGATGCCTGGCGGAAGCGGGAGATTGTGGTGGTCGAGGGCTATATGGATGCCATCGCGCTGTCGCAGGCCGGGTTCCCGCAGACTGTTGCCGCTCTCGGAACGGCGTTCGGCGAGGACCATCTGAAGGCGCTCTGGCAGATCGTCGACGAACCGGTGTTCTGTTTCGATGGCGATGAGGCGGGCCAGAGGGCGGCCCGCCGGGTCGCGGAGCGGGCCCTGGAAGCCATCCGGCCCGGCAAGTCGCTGCGGTTTGCGACGCTGCCGGAGGGGAAGGACCCGGATGACCTGGTGAGGGCCCCCGGCGGGCCGGAGGCGCTGAGGGCGGCGCTGGACGGTGCGGAGACCCTGGTCGGCACGCTCTGGACAAGCGAGTTGCGGTTCGAGAACCCGCAGTCCGCGAGCGCCAAGGCCGGGTGCCTGCGCGCCCTGCTCACGCTGTGCGGACGGATAGGGGATCGGGACCTCCGGGCGTTTCATGAACGGGAGGTCCAGGACCGGTGCCACAAGGAATTCGGCATAGTCCCGTCGGTCCCGGACGGGCGCCGGAACCGTCCGCGACCGCGCCCGGGCGGAGACGCGGGGATCGGGCTCTCCGGCGACACCATTCGCGCGATGCAGGTCATCCTGGCGGTCGTCAGGCATCCGCAACTGGCGCATGAGTTCGACGAGCAGATCGGCGGCTACTCGTGCGACAACGAGGCGTTGCAGGCGCTGCTGAACGGTATCGGCGAACTGACCTCCCAGGAGGCCGGAGAAGAGGCCGGGCCGCCGGATCTCTCCTGGGACCGTTTCAGGAAAGCCGGTTATGAAGCCGCCGTGGACCTGTTCCTTTCGTTGAGGGAACGGCCGGTCGCGAAGCACATCCTGGCGGCCGATGACTACGGGACGGCGAGGTCCCTCGTGGAACGGGCGTTCGAGTTGAGCAAACCGCCCGGAGACGACGGGGAGCCGAACGACGGCGATGCGGTGCGCCGGCAGCGCCGGGATATCGAGGAGTTCCGGAGACAGCAGATGACGGAACCGCCCAGGCCGGGCGATCCGCGCTTCTGGCAGCATGACCGCGACCCGGAGGAAAGGGCGGCCGGGTAGGCGACCTGCTTTCGCCGCAGGCCGTTCCCTCGCCGGTCGGCGCGGCAGGCTTGACAGTCCCCCGAAAAAGTTATATGATTTGTATAACAATCGGGGAGCAGGTTCCATGCCGAAGATCGTGAGAGTCGGGGGGTCGCACATGGTGACGCTGCCGCGCGAGGTGCTCGCCCAGGCCAATCTGGGATTGAACGACGAGGTCGTGACGGTGCCGGTCCAGGACGGGGTGCTGGTCAAGGCGAGGAATTCGGTTTCGGGCGCGATGCACCAGGCCCTGATGGACGACATGGACATGCGGGCCGACCTGTACCGGCGGCTCGCGCAATGACCGGCGACCGGCGGGCGATCTTCCTGCCGGACACCGCCGACATCATCGAACAGCATGACGTGATGATCCGGCGTTTCGGAGGGGCGCCGGAAATCCGCGACCTCGGATTGCTGGAGTCCGCTGTCGGGCGGGTCGGCAATGCGATCGCCTATGCGGATGACATGGAAACGGTCGAGGCCGCGGCCATGCTCTGCTGGACGATCGTCAAGAACCATCCGTTCGTCGACGGCAACAAGCGGGCCGGATATGGCGCGCTGGTGACGATGCTCGCGGCAAACGGGTTGCGGCTCGACCCGGGGCTTTCCAACGATGACATCGCGGACCGGGTCATCGAGGTAGCCGCCGGTGACTGGGACCTCGGGGCTTTCCATGACTGGCTGAAGCCGCATGTCATCGAAGACGATACCTATCGCATCCTCTTCGAGCACGACAACGGTCACGGTCCCGATCACGGGGAAGAGGATGAATCGATGTCCGCCCTGCCGGAGCCCGGATTCTGAATGGATGGGCCGTAACCCGGAATTGCCGGGCGTGGGCGACCCGCTTGCCGCATTCGAGGACCTGTCGGACCGGCTCGGTCTGCTCGCGGCCGGTCTGGCCGGCCCGGCTCTGGAAGGATTCAGACGGTCCCTTGCGGGTTGGACGCGAATGCTCCGGGCGGGCGGCATGGAACCGACGGACGGAGATATCGCCCGTCGGCTTTTCATCGCGCATTCCTGTCTCGCCATGCTCGCCCGTGCCCTTCTGGAACGGATGTCCGGGCCGACAGCCACGCCGGAGTCGGCTTTCGCGGGCTGGATCGCCGGTGCCGGGAATGCGGGCCTGAAATGGACGCAGGCGCTCGGGGACGCCGTGCGCCGGACGGACTGGAGCCGGGACGGCGACATGCTCAGGATTCTCTACGAGCGCATGACCGCAGAGCGGGAGCGTCGGCTCGGCGGGGCGTTCTATACGCCGGACTGGCTCGCCGGCCTGATCGTCGAGCGCGTTCTCGATGACGACTGGTGCGAACGGGCGGTCGAGGCGGCCCGGGCGAGCCGCACCGGGCAGGTCCCCGGCATTGGCGTGATCGACCCGGCCTGCGGGTCCGGAACATTGCTGTGGCACGCCGTGAGGAAGCTCATGCGGACGGAGGCGGCAGCCGGCCCGCCGGATGCCGAGCGCAGCACCGTGGTGGCCAGACTGGTCCACGGGGTGGATATTCATCCCGTTGCAGCCCTTCTGGCCCGGGCGACAGTCCTGCGCGCCCTGGGAGTCTCGCCTGCGGGCGGGGCGGACGCCCTGCATATCCATTGGGGCGACGGGCTCCTGGCAGGCGCCGGGGAGCCCGGCCCGGGGCTGAAAATGCTGGCCGCCCGGAAGGTGGACCGCATTGTCGCCAACCCGCCATGGTACTCGACGGCTTCCCTGGGAGAGGCGGGGTACCGGCAGGTCCTCGAGGAGCTGGCGGGCAAGCTCGGGATCCTTCCGGGCGGCGCCCATGCCCCGCATCTGGATGTGGCGCAGATCTGCGCGGTCCGGATGCGGGGGCTCTGGTTGGGGAATCCGCAGAATGATGCGGCGGCCTGGGTCGTGAAGAGCGCGGCGCGGACCGCGGGCTCCTGGGCGCGCTACCGGGAGCGGCACGCCCCGGAAAGTATGAGCGTGCTCGACCTGGAGGCGGTCCGGCCCTTCGGATCGGGCGAGGCCCGGCGTTGCTGTGTCCTGTTCGAGAACTGCGCCGGGCCGACAGGGAACCTGGTGGCCCGGCGGAGGGCCGGTCACGGACCGCCGCGATCCTGGATGGGGACGGCGGAAGCCGCAAAGTGGATGGAGATCGTTCCGGCAGCCCGTCCCAGGCCGGCGCGGCCGTCCGCATGGTGCGGCAAGGACGCGCCGGCCAATGGCGTGACCTTCTATCCGCGCGTCCTGAGCCTGGTCCGGCGCACGGGACCGGAAGAGGCGGCCGGCGTCCCGGTCGAGACCCTGCCTTCGATGAAGGATCCCTGGAAGAGCATCCCGCGGCAGACCGGCCATGTCCCGGAACGCTGGCTGCGCGATACGGTGACGTCGGCCGAGATGCTGCCCTTCGTCGTCAGGGCGGCGGAGTCCCAGGCCATCGTTCCCGTTGACCGTGAAGGCGGTCTCGAGGCCGATCCGGGACCGCTGTGTCCGTTCTGGGGACGGCTCGACGCCATCTATCGCGACCATCGCGGCTCGGGCCGCCATACGCCGGGATGCCTGCTCGACCGTCTGGACTACAACGGGCGGCTGTCATTCCAACTTGCCCGGAACTGTCGCACGGAAAGGTTCCTTGTCCTTCATCCGGTATCCGGAGACATCATGCGCGCGGCCCGGATCGATCCGGGCCGCGCAATCATGGACCACACACTGAACCTGATGCAGGTTTCGTCGTCGGCGGAGGCGGCGTTCCTGGTCGCCCTCCTCAACGCGCCCTGTCTGAGGGAGGCCTTCGCGGAGGCAAAGAGTACCGGAAGGCATTTCAGCCGGACGCTCTGGAAAACCGTGCCGGTGCCGAGATATGACCCAGCCGACCCGATTCACCGGCGGTTGGCCGGCCTCTGCCGGGAAGCCGAGGCGCGGGCGGCCGCCCTGGTGCGGGACGATGGCCCGGCCAGTCAGGCGGCCGTGTCTGCGCGGATCCGGCGGGGTCTTGCAGAGGCAGGCGTGCTGGCCGCGATCGACCGCGAGGCCCGGATGGTCCTGCCGGAACATGCAGAGCCGGTGTCGGCTGACGAGTGGAACAATAATCCGATTGTCGGTGCAATCGAATCAGCATATAATGGGGATCGTCCCGAACCGCAGGAATTGCCGTGCTCGAGAAACATCTCCGATTCCTGTCCGTAACCTGCACTGCAGTTGTGGCGGTGCAGATCGGCTGGGCGCTGCCATTCATGGCCGGATCCCGGGTCGCGATGGCGGCGATGGCGGCAATGGCCCTGGCGGCCATCCTTTCGAGGGTGGCATGCGGGAGCGCGTTTTTCAGGGATCTCGATTATTCTTGGCGCCACGCTCCGGGCGGCAGGTCGTCCGGGACGCAGGGAACGCCAGGACAGGAGCGCCGGACATGAAGATGATCCTGATCGCGGTCGGCTTTGTGCTGGGCATCCTCTTTGCCTCGTTCCTGTGGCCGGTCTTCCACCTGGCCGGCCTGTTTCTGGGGATCGGGTCCGTTGGCGCGTCCGCGGTCTTCGGGGCCGCGCTGCTGGGGCTGGCATGGGTGCTTCACCGGAAGTTCCGGACCCGGGCCACAGCGGTCGAGGCCTGGATCGACCGCCGGTTTCCGGGGATCTGAGCGATGACCGCATGGAATGAGCGACTGCTCAGGCTGTTGCGTGCCATGAAAAGCCACAGGTTTGTCACCTGCCGGTTTTGCGCTGTTCGGGTGGAGATGCGCGAAGCTGTTTCCGTCGATGGAAAGACGGTCTGTCGCGTTTGTGTCCAGGAGGTCGGTGTCGCACATGGCGGATGACGGCGTCGGACACGCTCCTTCCGGCGGGCCTCCTGAACCGGCCGGCGGGGTTGCACGACGGTTCTGCGGCCCGCTCGGCCGCATGCAAGGAAACCGGAGGATGGTAGAATGGGACGGGAAGTGAGGATGGTGCCTCCCGAGTGGGAGCATCCAAGAGACGAGCGGGACGTTTTCATTCCGCTTCATCCGCGGGAGTTTTTCGAGAGTCAGGACGCCGACACGCCGGAGGACGAGCGTATCGACGAGGCTGATTGCATGCCCGCGTTCGGCGACCGCGCGACGCATCTCATGATGTATGAGGACACAACCGGGGGCACGCCGATCAGCCCGGCGTTCGCCACCGCCGAGGAGCTGGCGCAATGGCTGGTGGACAACAGGGCGAGCGTGTTCGCGGACACGACGCTCGATTACGCGGGCTGGCTCGACGTGATCGAGAGTGGAAGTCAGGGCATCGTTTTCACCCGCCGGGAGCCCTGGGACATGAGCCTTTGAGGCTTGGGGCCGGCCGGTCACGGAACACGCGCGATGCCCGGGGCGCCGGGCATGTCTGAACGATGCGGAATGCATCCCTGACCCCCTTGCCTCTTCTCCCTGGACCTGGCGGGAATTCGACGTGAAGAACAATTGGCCGTTCGTGATGGGGCTGCTCGCGTTCCTTTGCGCGCTCATCGATGTGGTCCTGGCCATGATCGCCATTCCGGTGTTCTGGATCGTCGGCACAGACGCGGCGCAGCGTGCGACGGATGCCGGGAACGTGACCCTGGCGGTCACGATCAGCGGTTTGCTCGCCATTGCCGTCGTGGTGTGCATGGAAGCGTTCTGCCAGGGCGTGCGGACGATCCTTTCGGCCATGTCGGGCAGGCCATGAGCGCCGCCCGCAACGCCGGGCAGGTCGCGCGCTACAGCCCGCGCAGCAATATGCACATCCTTGCGCACAAGCGCATCGAGGCGGAGGACTCCCTCGACGACTATCCGACGCCGCCCTGGGCCACCAGGGCGCTGATGGAACATCTGGGACCCGACGAGGCCCGGCGCCGGCAGACGGTCTGGGTGAGGCCGGCGCCAATCGCGGCCACATGGTGAAGGTGCTCGAGAAGCATTTCGGGACGGTCGTGGCGACGGATATCGCCGATTACGGCGCGGGATTCCCGGTCCGCGACTTCCTGGAGGAACGGGCGGACGATGTTCCGGTCGACTGGATCATCACAAACCCGCCCTATACGAAGGCGATGGACTTCGCCATGCGCGCCCTGCCGCTTGCCCGGAAGGGTGTGGCGCTGCTCTGTCGGCTGTCCTGGCTCGAGGGCAAGACGCGCTACAACAGGCTGTTCACCCGCACGCCCCCGACCGAGGTCGCGGTGTTTTCCGCCCGGGTGAGGATGGACGAGGGCCGCCTGGTCAGGAAGGGCGGGTCGGTGCTGACCTTCGCCTGGTTCCTGTGGCGCAAGGAGGACATGACGGGGCCGCGGTGGGAGACGAGGACCCGCTGGATCCCGTATTGCGCCCGTGAGCGCCTGGACCGCAAGGAGGATTACCCGATGGACGAAACGGTGATCGAGGTCGTTTACGGAGCGCTTGCCCCGCCGCTTCACGAGCAGTTGGGCGTGGCCGAGGAGAAGGTGGCTACGGAACAGCGGCTCGCCGAGGCCATTACCCTGCTCGCGGTGCAGGGAATGCTGACCGGCAAGGAGCGCGAGAATGCACGCAGGCGGCTGACCAAGCGGATCGGTCGCGCGCTTCGCGAGTAGGCGGCCCTGGGGGTGGGTTCGCTGGCAGACAGGATCATGCGCCGGGTGCGCGGTCACGGCAGGGGCCGGTGGGTCTGCACGCCGAAGGACTTTCTCGACCTCGGCAGTCGGGCGGCCGTGGACCGGGCCCTTGCACGCCTGGTCCGGACCGGACGGCTTCGCCGGGTAGGCCGGGGTCTTTACGATCTGCCGCGATACAGCGCGATTCTGGGCCGTTCCGAGCCGCCCGATCTCGGGGCCGCCGTCAAGGCGATCGCGCGCCGCGACAATATCCGGATCATGCCGGACGGGTGCTCCGCGGCCAACTGGCTCGGTCTTTCCGAAGGCATCCCCGCCAGGGCGGCCTATGCCACGGACGGCCGCACCCGGCGTATCGGGGTCGGGCGGCGGACCGTCCATCTGTCGCGCGCGACCGCGACCGTCATGAACTGGCACGGCAGGCCGGGCGGCCCGGTCATACAGGCCCTGCACTGGCTCGGCCCGGGAGAAGCGCGGCATCCGCGCACGGCGGCGATTCTGAGACGGAACCTGCCGGATTGCGTGAAGCGCGACCTGCTCGAGGGCAGGGACGCGGTGCCGGCATGGATGGCCGCCATCGTCGACAGCATTGCCGGGGCCCCGGGCCCGGGGCGGCCGGCAACATGAATCCGTCTTTCGGCCGGTTTCTTGCCTTGGGTGAGGCCGAGCGGAGGCTTCTCTTCACGGAGACCGCCGAGCGGATCGGAACCGTCCCCGCCTATGTCGAGCAGGATTTCTGGGTCTGCATGACGCTGGACGCGCTTTATCACGGCCTGCCGCAGGGTCACCCGGCATTTCTGTTCAAGGGAGGCACCGCCCTTTCCAAGTCGTTCGGCCTCATAGACCGCTTCTCCGAGGACGTGGACATTACCGTCTCGCGCGAAGCGCTCGGGTTCGCCGGTGACCGGGATCCGACAAATCCGGACAGCGGCCTGTCCAACACGAAGCGGGCAAGGCTTTTTGAAGAACTCCGGGCTTCGTGCAGCGCCTATATCCAGATTGATCTTCGCCGGGAGTTGGGAGCCGCGCTGGACGCGGCCGGCGCGGAGAGCGCCATCCATGTCGATGAAGCCGACCAGTCCGGGCAGAGCCTTCTGGTCGGCTATCGAAGTGTCCTTGCCGGTGAGGGAAGGCCGTTCTACGTGCAGCCGCGGGTGAAGATCGAGGGCGGCGCGCGCGGCGGCCTCGACATGGCTGTGGAAACGGCCATCGACCCGTTCGTTGCTGCGGATATTCCGGACCTGCCCCTCGAGGTGGGGGGAATCGTGACGATCCATCCGGCAAGGGCTTTCTGGGAAAAGCTGCTCATCCTTCACGGGTTCCACTGCGGCTACAGGGACGAAGGCCGCATTCCGTCGGCCGAGCGCATATCGCGGCACTACTACGATACCGCGATGATCGCCGGCACGGATATCGGGAAGGATGCTGCCGGGCGGCTGGATGTGGGGAAGGGGGCCCGGGAGCACACCCTGCTGGCCTTCCGGCAGAGATGGAAGAAAATCGAGGAGGCGGTGCCCGGTTCGCTGCGGCTGGTTCCGCAGCCGGAACTGCGCTCCGCGATGGAACGGGACTACAGGCGCATGCAGGGCATGATGGCTGGCGACGCCCCGGCTTTCGAATGGATCAATGATCGCCTCCAGGCTCTGGAGACGCAATTCAACGATCCGTCGAGCGGGCCCGGGGCCGAGAACCTGGATTCCGGGTTTTCGGGCCCCTCGTGAGGGCGTCCGCCCGGCCTCCGGCTGCCGTCATCGCCCATCCCCCGGGAAAATGGGCGGAACGTATCGGAGTCCCGCAGGCACGGAATCCCCCGCTTCGCGGGCGAATTCTGGACCGCCCGGCAGCGTCAGGCGAGCCGGTTGCATGAGGTGAGCTACCGGGCCTGCTTCAAGCCGCAATTGCCGGCTTTCTTCATCGAGCGGCTGACGCGCGCGGGCGACGCGGTTTACGACCCCTTCATGGGGCGCGGCACGACGCCCTTGCAGGCCGCGCTGATGGGCCGCCGCCCGGTCGGCTCCGACATCAACCCGCTCTCCGTCATGCTGCTCGCCCCGCGCCTCGCGCCGCCTGCCCTCGACGAAATCGCCGCGCGGCTGGCGGAGATACCGCCCTCCGCCCCCCTGCCGGAAGAGCCGTTGCTCGCCGACCTGCGCGTCTTCTTCCACGACTCGGTGCTCGCCCGCCTCGCCGCGCTCCGCGCATGGTTCCTCAAGCGGGAGCGGTCGGGCGCGCTCGACCCGGTGGACGGGTGGCTGCGTATGGTCTGCCTCAACCGCCTCACCGGCCATTCCCCCGGCTTCTTCTCGGTCTATACCATGCCGCCCAACCAGGCGGTCGCGGCCGACCGCCAACGCCGCATCAATGCCAAGCGCGGGCAGACGCCGCCCCCGCGCGACGTGGACGCGCTCATCCTGCGCAAGAGCCGGTCGCTGCTCTCCACGGGCCAGCCGCCGCCGCATCCGCCGGCGCTGCTCGGCGCGGCCCCGGCCGACAATGCCGCCTTCGTGCCGGACGGCTCGGTCGATCTGGTCGTCACCTCTCCGCCCTTCCTCGACCAGGTGGACTACCGTACCGACAACTGGCTGCGCTGCTGGTTCGCCGGCATCGACATGGAGACCGTCCCGATAGCGGCCCACAGGACCCCGGACGCCTGGCGGGCCTTCGTCCATGCAAGCCTCCGCGACATCGCGCGCACCCTCCGTCCCGGCGGCTTCCTCGCCTTCGAGGTGGGCGAGGTGCGCGGCGGCAAGGTGCTGCTGGAGGACCATGTCGTGGCGGCCGCCAAGGGCCTGCCGCTCGCCGTCGAGGGCGTGATGGTGAACGAGCAGCGCTTCACCAAGACCGCCAATTGCTGGGGTGTCGCCAACAACCGCAAGGGCACGAACACGAACCGCATCGTGTTGATGGAGCGCATGACGCGGTGAACCGATGCGCGGCCGTTGGCGTTTTCACGTCAAGGGCGGATGATGGCCGTCTTCCCGAAGGCACGGCAGGGAGGATCCGGCATGCCGATCACCAGGGACGACATTACCCGGCGGTATCGCAACGGTGAGCGCCGTTTCGTCGACCTCGACCTGTCGGGCATGGATTTTCGCGGGGCGGACTTGACCGGGGCGGATTTTTCCGGGTGTCTGCTGCGCGGCACGGACTTCAGCGCCGCCCGCCTCGATCACGCCTGGTTCCGCGAGGCGGCGATGGTCGGGGCGAAGCTCCGGCAGGCATCCTGCAGCGGCGCCGATTTTTCGGGGGCCACGCTGATCCGGGCCGACCTGACGGACGCCAGACTGAATTGCCGGATGACAGGAGCCAACCTGACCGGAGCGCAGATGAGGGATGCCAATCTGGCCGACGGGAAGTTCGAGCGTGCGGTCATGGTCGGTGCCGCCATGCGGGAAACGAATCTGTGCAATGCGCTGTTCAACGGGGCCGATCTCACCGGGGCGGTCCTGACGGATTGCTGGGCCTCCGGGGCCGACTTCACCGGAGCGGTCATGCGTGGCGTGTGGATGCGCAATGCCCGCCTGATCGAAGGCGCTATCGACAGGATCGCCCCGGACGACAGCATGTCGTTGCAGAAACTGCGTCGGGCAAAATTCGCGAACAGCGATTTGACCGGGGCGGATCTGAGCGGCAGCGTGATCGCGCTCGGTCTTTTCGCCCGTGCCCAATTGGCCGGGGCAACGGTAGAGGGGGCCGATCTCAGGCATGCCGACTTCACCGGGGCGGATCTTTCCGGCGTGGATTTCTTTGAGTCCCGGATGGACCGCGCGGTCTTCAGGAGTGCCGATCTCTCGGGTGCCAATCTTCAGGAGGCCGTTCTGGACGGTGCGCTGTTCGAGGATGCCGTGATGACCGGAGCGGCGCTTGACAAGGGGCAGGTGGAACGAAGGGCCCTGTTCCGGGCGATCGTGGTCGGGACGGTTTACGACGAGGTGCTGGCCGGAAGACCGGACCGGAACTTCGGGGAACCGGAGGAATCGCCCTCGCCGTGAGGACCGTTCCTCCGGTCGCCCGCCGACTATTGAATGGTCCGCAGGGAGCCCTCGGCGTCCACTTTCTGCGTGTCGTCGCCGAAGATGGAGACGACGCCGACGCCGGCGACGGTGGGCACGGCGATCATCATCGCCCCGGCGACGACCAGCATGACGGCGGAGCCGACCTTGTTCTGCGGGTCCTGGGGGTTCTTGGAATAGTTGTAGAACTTGAAGATGCCGAACACGACGAAGCCGACCCCGGCGAGGAAGGCGGCCGCCCCGAGAAGGTCCGCGAGGCTGCCGAACTGGCCTTTCACATTGGTGGCCACGGTGCCGATATTGTCCGCGGCCTCCGCGGGCAGTGCGAGCAGGAAGGCCGCGGTCGCCCAGGCCGGCACGGCGAGGGCGGCGGCGGAAAGGGCCCGGCGGGCCCGGCTCAGGAAGCGATGCATCATGGGCAGGACTCCTTGTGCGTCGGAAAGGCCGTGTGTCGGGGTTTACCGGATGCTCCGGAGCTGCTCGCCCTCGATCTGCACCCTGGTGCTGTCCTCGCCGAAGATGGAGACGACGCCGACGCCGGCGACGGTGGGCACGGCGATCATCATCGCCCCGGCGACGACCAGCATGACGGCGGAGCCGACCTTGTTCTGCGGGTCCTGGGGGTTCTTGGAATAGTTGTAGAACTTGAAGATGCCGAACACGACGAAGCCGACCCCGGCGAGGAAGGCGGCCGCCCCGAGAAGGTCCGCGAGGCTGCCGAACTGGCCCTGCACGTTCTCGGCCACAGAGCCGATATTGCCGGTCTGGGCGCCGGCGGGCAGCGCGAGCAGGAAGGCCGCGGCCGCCCAGGCCGGCACGGCGAGGGCGGCGGCGGAAAGGGCCCGGAGGGCCTGGCTCAGGAAGCGGCGCATGACATGGTTCCTCCGGTGGCCGTGCTGGGGAAGCGGTTCGAGACCATTGGTGTAAGGGGAACCGACAACGGAGGTAAAGCGGGGACCGGGCGCCTGAAAGCAGTTTTATGGGGAAACCCGGAATTGATGGGCGGGGGCGCGGGACAACAGGCGGTTTTCGAATATAATCCGATTGCCATACCAATCGGATTGGCATATAATGCAATGGCTGAACGCAAGGATCTGGACTCCCTGGGGGAGAGTGGAGGAAAGCTGTGCCATACAGAAGCTTTGCGGATTATCTGGGCCTCATCTACGGGCAGGCCGGACGCTCCGGCGTCAGGGGCATGATTGCGGTTTTCCTGGTTCTTCTCGTGCACGAGACGCTGCACGAGGCCTTCGGCCGGACGCAACACACGGTGGGCTCGCAGGGCATGCCTCTCATCGAGGCGGGTGTTGCAGTGGCGCTCATCCTGTGCGCGCTTGTGGCAAGCCGGTTTGTCGGGCGGCTTTGCGCGAGCTGGGGCGAGGCGGTCGCGGCCCGGTCGGGTCGCCTGCGGCTTCCCGTCGGGGAAGGCCGGTTCCAGGCGGTTGCCATCGCCACCCGCGCCGGTATGGCCTGCGGGTTCGTTGCGGTGCTCGTTTCGACGGAGCTGGCTCTCCTGTTCGCGATGGAGATGGGGGCGGCGATCATCCTCGTCATTCCGGTGGGGCTGGGATTGCCGGTCCTGACCGTGCTGGCGGGCGTGCTGCTGGCGGAAATGCGGAGCGAGGACGCACACGCGGAACCGGATACGGCCGGGCCGCGGTGGCTTGATCCTGCCGCCGCGGTCGGCGGCCGCAGACACGGGGAAGACTGACCCGGAGAGCCAGGACGACGCGATATCCGCCGCAAGAACAGGGAGGAGATGTGCCGCAATGCACGATCCCGATCCGAATCTGAGGGACTGCCTGCCGGTCCCGGACGAGAATTTCCAGTCCCCGCTGGAACTGCACGACCTGCGGCTCGGCTACCCGCGCCAGGAGGTGTGCGTGGTGGACCCGACGGGGGACGGCTTTATCGGTTTGCTGGAGCGCAATCTCGCCAGCGCCGACCCGGTGTGGGAACCGGACCCGGCGCTGGCGCACAAGCTCGACAGCGACATCGAGGACCAGGATCTGTCGGTTGTCGGTGATTATCATAAAGGGCGCATATTTGCTGGCGTAGCGCGCTTTTGTGGTGCGCACGACAAACAGCGTGAGACAGGCGCGGCCGGGTTTATGACGGGGGCCGAGGACGGAAGGAGGGCGTAGCCCGACCGGAGTCCTCGGCCCCCGTCGCGTTGAGATTTTCGCCTCCCGGAGGGCGGCGACGTCCTGGCGACCGGGTTGGCCGTTCCCGGGCTGCGGCAGGGGGTAGACTGGGGCTTCTGAGAACGATGCGGCGCCGGCCCCGTTGGCTTGGTGGCAACGACCGGCGCCGCACCCCCCGAGCCATGCAAGGCGCGGCCCGGAAGCGCAGTATCGTGCGCGTCCGGGCGTGGGTCCACCCCGTTCTCATCGGTCGCGATGAGGAACGCCGCCCGCCTGTTCACCTGCGCCCTGTGCCGCCGCCAGGTGGTTCTCTGCCGGCGCTGCGACTCTGGCCATATCTACTGTTCGCCGCGTTGCAGCGGGCGGGCGCGGCGTCGGTCGGTGCGCCTTGCGGGGCAGCGCTACCAGAACAGCCGCCGGGGCCGTCACAAGCATGCCGAGCGCCAGCGGCGCTACCGCGAACGGCGCCGTGTGCGGCAGCCGGCAGTTCGGGCCATCGCGCAGAAAGTGACGCATCACCCTTTGACCGTCGCGCGCCGGCGTCCTGATGTGGCGCGCATACCGGCGGGGCGGTCCGGAACCCGGCCCTTCGGGCCCGACCGTCCCGCCCGGGTGTTCCGCTGCGAGCGCTGCGGTCGGTTCTGCGGCCTGGCGGTCTATCCGGGCCTGCGCCAGGCGCGAAGGGAGTGAGATGGCGATCGACAAGCAGACCCGTGCCGAGATCCAGCGGCTGTATTTTGCCGAGAAGTGGAGGATCGGCACGATCGCGCGCCAGCTCGGCGTCCACCACGGCACGGTCGAGCGCGCGGTAGCGGCCGCCGGGGCGCCCGCGCGTGAGAGGCGGCGCAGGGCTTCGATGATCGATCCGTTCCGGCCCTTCATCCGCCAGACCCTGGCGGTCTGGCCCAGGCTGCCAGCCAGCCGGCTCTACCAGATGGCGGTCGAGCGCGGCTACCGGGGCAGCCAGAGCCACTTCCGGCGCATGATCGCGCCGGAGCGCCCGCGGCCTGTGGCCGAGGCCTATCTGCGCCTCAAGACCCTGCCCGGCGAGCTGGCCCAGGTGGACTGGGCCCACTTCGGCAAGGTGAGGATCGGGCGCGCGGAGCGCCCGCTGATGGGCTTCGTGATGGTGCTGAGCTACTCGCGCCGCATCTTCCTGCACTTCTACCTCAATGCCGCGATGGACAACTTCCTGCGCGGCCATGTCGAGGCCTTCGAGGCCTGGCAGGGCGTGCCCCGCGAGCTATGGTACGACAACCTGAAGAGCGTCGTGCTGGAGCGCCAGGGCGACGCCATCCGGTTCAACCCCCGGCTCCTCGACTTCGCCGCCCGCTACCGCTTCCTGCCCAAGCCGGTCGCGGTCGCGCGCGGCAACGAGAAGGGGCGCGTGGAGCGCGCCATACGCTATGTGCGCGACAACTTCTTCGCCGCCCGCGCCTGGCGCGACCTCGACGACCTGAACGCCCGGGCCCGCGCCTGGTGCGACGGCGTCGCCGCCGACCGTCGCTGGCCGGACGACCGCTCCCTCACCGTGCGCGAGGCCTTCGAGCGCGAGCGCGGCTCCCTGATGGCGCTGCCCGACGACCGGCCCCCCGTCGACGAGAGGGTCGAGGTCAGGATCGGCAAGACCCCCTACGCCAGGTTCGACCTCAATGACTATAGCGTCCCGCATACCCATACGCGGCGCACCCTCACCGTGGTCGCGACACTGGAGGAGGTACGCATCCTCGACGGCGCCGACACCGTCGCCCGTCATCCGCGCAGCTTCGACAAGGCGGCCCGCATCGAGACCCCCGAGCACATCGAGGAGCTGGTCAGGCTCAAACGTCACGCCCACCGCCTGCGCGGGCAGAGCCGCCTTCTCCAGGCCGCCCCCGACAGCGAGCGCCTGCTTGCCGAGACCGCCAGGCGCGGCGGCAATATCGGCACAACCGTCGCCTCCCTGCTGCGCCTGCTCGACGACTACGGAGCCGTCGAACTCGAAGCCGCCATCGATGAAGCCCTTGAGCGCGGCGTCCCCCATCCCAATGCGGTGCGCTTCAGCCTGAACCGGCGGCGCGAACAGCGCAACGAGCCACCACCCATCCCCATCGACCTGCCCGGCGATCCAAGACTGCGCGATATCGCGGTCCGCGATCACGACCTCGGCGGATACGACGGGCTCGCAAGCCACCACGAGGAGGACAGCGAAGAATGACCCTCAAGGACCGCGCCACGGCGCTCGGACTGCACGGCCTCCTCGCCCACTGGAGCGAGGTTGCGGAGCGCGACTGGCTCCCGCCCCTGATCGCATGGGAAGAGGAAGAGAGGCGAAGCCGAAGCCTCAGGCGACGCCTCACCGCCGCCCGCCTCGGACAGTTCAAGCCGCTCGCCGACTTCGACTGGGACTGGCCAAGGCGATGCGACCGCATGGCCGTCGAGGACCTCATGACCCTCAACTTCCTCCGCGAGGGCGCCAATGTCGTCCTCATCGGCCCCAACGGCGTCGGCAAGTCCACAATCGCCGCCAATATCGCACACCGCGCCGTCCTCGAAGGCCACACCGTGCGCTTCGCAACCGCCGCCAGCCTGCTCGGCGAGCTCGCCGCCATCGACTCCGACACAATGCTCCAGCGCAGGCTGCGCTTCTACGCCCGCCAGCACCTCCTGGTCATCGACGAAGTCGGATATCTCTCCTACTCCAACCGTCATGCCGACCTGCTGTTCAATATCGTCTCAAGCCGCAGCCAGCAGCGCTCCACCATCATCACCACAAACCGCCCCTTCGCCGAGTGGAGCGAGGCCTTCCCCAACGCCGCCTGCCTCGTGGCCCTTGTCGACCGGCTCGTCCACAATGCCGAGATCCTCGCCATCGACGGCGACTCATACCGCCGCAAGGAGGCCGAGGAACGCCAGAAGCAGCGCAGCGCCGATCGCCGCCGGCGGCGATCGGCAAAAGGAGCGGGCAAGAGCACGGCGCAAGACACGGGGGATGCCTGAGCCAGCCGTGCAGCATCTGCATCCATGGGATCGCCGCCTGCGGGCCGAGGGGCTGCGAAGCTGCCCCCTCGAAGACGTGGTCCACGCCCTCGGCTATCGCCGCGATCCCGCCGATGCCGCGCGCTGGAGACGAGCCGGTTCGGTCCTCTCCATCAACCGCTTCATGTTCTACGACCATCTGCGCGGAGAGGGAGGCGCCGGGGCCATCCAGCTGGCGGTTCATGCGCTCGGATGCCCAACGACCGAAGCCCTCGACTTCCTCGCCCAACTGCCGCGCCACTCACGGCTCCCGAACAGTCGCTGTGAGGCGGAGCCCTCGTGCCAGGACCCTCGCTGGCCGGCGCTGCGGCAATACCTCATCGAGCAGCGCGGCCTCGCCGACGCGCTCGTCGAGCTATGCCGAGGCCTCGGCCTGATCCGTGCCGACCGGCGCGGCAATCCCGTGTTCCTCCGCCGAAACGCCGCCAGCAAGGTGGTCGGCATAGAGACCCTCCCCGCAGCGCAGGAGCCGGCCGCAGACGGCGGCTTCTGGATGTCATGGGAGCCCGACTGGCCCGGCACCGTCATCCTCACCGGCAGCGCCCTCGACGCCCTGTCGATCCTCTCCCTCCACCTCGTCCCGGAAAAACGCAGCAAATGCGCCGTCGTCTCCACCGGCGCCATCACGGCCAGAATCCCCAAATGGGTCGAGGCCTGGAACCCGCGCCGTATCTTCTGTGCCTGGGACGCTACACGATACGGCGATCACGCCGCCCGCCGCATGCAAGACAACGACACAAGAATCGTCCGAATGCGACCGGCCCTCGAAAACCAGGACTGGAACGACATGCTCATCCGTGACCGCGACGGCGAGCCGCTCGAAACCGATGACCGCCCAATCAGATGAACGCAACACCTAACCCATGCGACGCTGCTCGCAAGCCGCACAAACCGGCCGTTCCGCGCCAGCAAATAAACGCCCTTCCTAACCGTCGCTAACACCGGGCGAGCGGCGGCGCCCTGAGGCGGTTCCTGGCCCTTCCCCCCTTTCGATGAGCGTGTCCGGGGCGATGCGGGCCTCCCTCCCGGGCGGCGGCGGGAGACGAGTGACGCGGGGCGACAGATGGATCATCCGTCGGAAGACGCGGTCGACGCGGATGTCGGCGCGCTCATTCGCGCCCATGCGGCCGGACCGGGCGATTTCGAGACGGCGACCGGGAACATCGTGGCCCGCCTGGGCCGCGGCATGACCGTCGCGGAACTGGAGACGTTCCGGAAACTCCGGGAACGTCCGGACCGGCCGGTGACGTTTCGGGTGCGCGATTTGCTTCTCGAGGTGCTCGCGACCTGGCGGTCCAACGGCACATTCGCCATCTCCGATGTCCGCTTCCGCACCGACAGCGGGGAAACGGTCGGCCTGCGCGGTATCGTGGCCGTGTTGAAGGCCCTCGGGTGGAAGTCCCGCGAGCTGGATGGGCGGCGGCGCCTGTTCCCTCCGGGAACGAGGAACGGGGGTCCCTGTCAGCGGCCGCAATGGAACCTGGAATTCGGACTGTGGGTGGAAGCCCTCCGGCCTTTCGCGCCTCGCCGGAACTCGGATACGCAACTGGTGGCCGACTGCCCGCTTTGCGGCTCTGCCGGCAGCCTTGCGGTAACGGACCGCACGGCGCAGGGAATGGGTATCGCCCTGGAATGCGGTCCGTGCATCGCCGGTCTCGCGAGGCCCGGCCGGGTGCATTGGCGGCGCAAGCTGCGCGGCATCCTGTTCGCGCCGCTGTAGCCGCCAATGGGTCGGAAAGGGAAAGGGGACATGACGGTTATCGATGGAATCGGCAGGGAGGATGTCCGTCTCGGGCCGTATCTCGCGCCGACCGAGGCCGATGCCAAGGCATGGGCTCCGTTCGCGTTGTTCATGATGATCGAGAGCTTCCTGGAAGCCGGCCGGGGCCGGCAGGCCAGGGCGGTCCGCGCGAAATTACCGCCGCCCCCCGTTCCGCCGGAAGGCTATACGGAGCGAGAGGCGCGGATGGTCGGGGCGCTGTTCTGCAACCGCTTCGAACTCGACGGCAGGCCTTTCTGCCGCGCCGGGTTCTTCGAGGAGGGCGATGGCGGCGTCCGGCTTGAGGTCGAGCGCCCGTCGGAAATGCCGTGGGGCGAATTCATGGCTCTCATCGTCTTTCGCTATCTGGACGCCGTGACGGACGGCGACCTGATACTCGGGGACACGGACGAAAACCGGGAACTGGGGATCCTGAATACCAGGCTGTTGATCGACCTGAGGCCCGGGGAGCGGTCCTTGTGTCGGTGAAGGGGAAAATGCCCGCGGGAACTTCCCTGTGGATGCCGGTAGCGGCCGGCATTGCCCTCGCGGGAGTTTTGACGGCAGCGCTGGTGTTGCTGCACCCGGCGTTTGCGAGCTAGGGCCGCCGATCCCGGGAAGCGGCGGGGACATGCAGGAGGGCCGGGTGGATCGGCCTGATACGGGTGCGGGTGGCTCCCTTCCGAGCGAATCCCGTCCATCCGGATAGAGGGAGGCAGGGGAATGCCTGACGATACCGTTATCGTTCTCCAGGGGGCGGACGAACGGCCGGCCGGGCCGACGGCGCTGATTCCGTGGAATACCATCGAGCGGATGGTGGCTTTGCGTGACGAGGCGCTGCGCAAATACGAAATCGCCCATGACGCGCTCACCGCCGCGCAGACGGCGATCGGCGACGCCCGCGCGGCGGGCGCTGCGGCCTCGATGCGCGTCAATTCCTACAATTTCCACACGCATGGGGATCGGCGGGAGCGCAACTTCCTGTGCAATCTGGACGTTGCCGAGCGCGAAGCGTTTCTGGCCGCGGCCCGGCGCCTTACGGACACTGGCGTGTGGGCGCAGATTGTCGAACTGACCGAGCTCGAGACGGTCATGGACAAGGAGGAAAAGGACAAGCTGCGCGCCGCCCTCGTCGAGGATCCGCCCGAAGTCACGGTCGAGAACGTCTATGCGACCCTTGAACGCTTCGTTGCCGAGGCGGACACAATCTGGAAGCGGGGTCTTGCGAACTGCTTCTCACGGCTTGACCGGCGATTCCGGTCGCACACGGGATGGAAGATCGGCAGCCGGGTGATTGTCGACAGGGCCTTCGACGACTGGGGGCATTGGTCATTCAGTTCCAATCACAAGGACACCGTCTTGGACGTCGAGCGGGTCTTCTTCCTGTTGGACGGGCGGACGCAGCCGCCGCATTATGCGGGGATCATCGCGCAGATCGACGATGTGCGCTCACGCGGCCCGCGGTTGTCGGCATTCCAGTCGGTGATCGAAACCGAGTATTTCCGCGTCAGGGTGTACAAGAATGGGAACCTGCATCTCTGGTTCCGCCGCGACGATCTGGTGCGCAAGGCGAACCTGCTGCTTGCGGAGTATTACGGAGAGGTGCTCGCGGACGACGGGGACCAAGGCGACGAGGGTGGCCTGTCCCGGGCCAAGACGGCCCCGGCCCGGTTTTTCGGCCACTTCCCCACCCCGCCGGCGGTCGCGGCCGAGGTGATGCGGGCTGCCGCCTTTTACCGTGGCCGGGACGAGGCCGGGCCGCTGCGGGTGCTGGAGCCGAGCGCGGGCGAAGGCAACCTGGCCCTGCCGGCGGTCGAGCAGGGCGGCGTGGTGGATTGTGTGGAGATCCAGCCCCACCTTGCCGCGGCGCTCGAGGCCAGCGGGCGTTACCGGCGGGTGATTGCGGCAGATTTCCTCGCGCTGCCGCCCAGCCCGGTCTATGACAGGATCATCATGAATCCGCCGTTCGACCGCGAACGGGATATCGACCATGTGATGCACGCGATGCGGTTCCTGAAGCCGGATGGCCTGCTTGTGGCGGTCATGTCCGCCGGGACGGAATGGCGTTCCACGAAAAAGGCCAGGGGATTTCGGGACCATATGGCGACGCGCAAGGCGTCGTGGCGTGACCTTCCGCAGGGTTCGTTTTCCGAAGTCGGCACCAACGTGAACACGGTCATTCTTCGCGTCTGGAACGATGGCCGGCAGGCAAGCTACTGGTGAATGGGTGGGGCTCATGAGTGCGTCGACGCCGGACTCCGGCGGCCGGCGCGCCGGTCAGGCGCCGCGATGATGGGAGCGACCGGGTTGGGGTCCTGCCTTGGGGACTGCGGTTCCGGCAGGAGACATTGTTCAGGTGTTCAGGACGGGAGGGCCTTCTACGCAGCGGCCCTCGGGGGCACGGTGGGAACCGGGAGGATTGGAGTTTTCAGGGAACAGTGGGATGGTGAGGGGATCGGTCCGAAGGAACCCCGGCATGGTTGGGACTCTGACCTGCTTCCACGCCCTTCGGCGCTTCGGGAAGAATGAGGTGTCCCGGTGATGTCCGCGCGGGAGCGTGTCCCGCTTCAGGAGCTTTGTCTGCGTCATGCGCAGGGGGAACGTGATTTCCGGAATCTGGATCTGTCAGGAATGGACCTGTCGGATGTTCGTCTGCCCGGGTCGGACTTTTCAGGATCGCATCTTGCCGTGTGCTCTTTCCTGAGGTCCGATCTGACGGGCTGCCGGTTCGAAGCGGTTCTGGCCGGTGGATGTTGTTTCGCGCAGGCCCGCCTGGCCGGGGCCGATTTCACGCGAGCCCGTCTGGCGGCCGCGGATTTCAGCGGCGCCGAAGCGAAGGAAGCCAAATTCGCCGGGGCCAATCTGGCGGGAGCCAGCCTGGAGAACATGGACGCGGCCGGTTGCGACTTCTCGGGTGCGTGGCTCATGGATGCAGGGCTCGTGGATTGCGGTCTGGATTGCGCCGGGTTGGACCGGGCCTGCCTGGACGGTGCCGACCTGCGCGGTGCGAACATGTATGCCTGACTTCGACGGTTGGGCTGACTTCTGACCGATCTCGCGTCTGGAGTTTTCAGTAAAGCCAATGAGTTGGCAGTTGCGGTGCGGTCAAGCTGCGTTGTAGTGCCTAGTAAATCTTTGAGACTGTCAATGCCTCCGCCACGCGCTACACTCCCCCCATGTTCGTGCGCATCAAGACCTCCCCCAACAGCCCGCGACGCTCGGTCCAGATCGTCGAGGCCGTGCGCGACGGCGGCAAGGTCCGACAGCGCATCGTCCGCCATGTCGGCGTGGCCATGGACGAGGACGAGCTCGAGCGCCTGAGGCAGCTCGGCGAGTACGTCAAGGCGAAGCTGGAGGACGAGCGTCAGCCGGCATTGTTTGCGCCCGAGAAGATCGCTGAGCAGGCGATCCGTGTCGGCCGCCGGGGGGACGGCAAGGAGGAACTCCCGGTCGACCTCAAGCAGCTTGAAGAGGAGCAGCGCCTGATCACAGGCATCCACGAGGTCTATGGCGAGATCTACCGGCTGCTGGGCCTCGACGCGCTGCTGCCGCGCTCGCGCTACCGGGCCTCCCATGACGCGCTGTTCCATGTGGTGATGGCGCGGGTAGCCAACCCCGACAGCAAGCGGGGCAGCGTGCGCCGGCTCGAGGAGGACTTCGGCGTGAGTCTTCCGCTCGAGAAGGTCTACCGGATGATGGATCAGCTCGACGCGACGGTGATCGAGCGACTGCGCACGCGCGTCGGCGAGGCGAGCCGGTCGCTGCTGCCGGAGCCGGTCGCGATCCTCTTCTTCGATTGCACCACGCTCTACTTCGAGACGGCCGCCGAGGACGAGCTTCGCCAGCACGGCTTCAGCAAGGACGGCAAACACAAGGACTCGCAGGTTCTGCTGGCGCTGATGGTGACGCGCGAAGGGCTGCCGATCAGCTACGAGGTCTTCCCCGGCGCCACCTACGAGGGACACAGCATGGTCCCGGTCCTGCAGGACATGCAGCGCCGCCACCAGGTGGAGCGCACGGTATGCGTGGCCGACCGGGGCATGCTGAGCGCCGACAACCTCGACGCCATGGACGCCATCGGCGGCGAGTATGTCGTCGGCGCGCGGCTGCGCAAGCTGCCGCTCGCGCTGCTGGGGCAGGTTCTCGACCCCGGGACCTATGCCCCGCTGGAGGGCTCACAGGACCGCCGGGTCGGCGAGTGGGAGTACAAGGGCCGTCGCCTGATCGTCGTCTTCTGCCCCCAGCGCGCACGCAAGGACGCGCACGAGCGCCGCCATCAGGTGGAACGCCTGCTCGACAGGCTGGCCCGCAGCGACAATCCCAGGGAACTGCTCTCCAATCACGGGGCGAAGCGCTTCATCGCCGTCGAGGGCGACGCACGGCTCACGGTGAACCCGGAGAAGATCGCCGAGGCCGCACGATGGGACGGGCTCACCGGCGTCATCACCAATCTGCGCGACGCGCGCGTCACCGAAGTGATGGCTCACTACCAGGGGCTCTGGCAGGTCGAGGAGAGCTTCCGGATCACCAAACACGACCTGAAGATACGTCCCATCTGGCACTGGAACCCGGACCGGATCCGCGCTCACATCGCCATCGCCTTCCTGGCCTTCGCCTGCGTTCGACACCTTGCGTACCGCGTCGCCATCCAGAAGCGGCGGATGTCCCCGGAGGTCATCCGCTCCGCCCTCGTCCACCGCCAGTGCTCCCTGCTGCGCTGTCGGCAATCGGGCAACCGCTACGTCATCCCCTCGAAGCCGACACCGGCGGCGGAGCAGATTTACGCAACCATGGGGCTGCCCCTGACGATCACCCCGTATCAACTCGCCTGACCGTCGACGAAGCACGGCTCGAAGAAATGCCGGATGTAGTGCCTAGCCGAAATGAGAACCAGGCAATATCAACTACTTATGCGAATCAACCGTCGAAGTCAGGGATTGCGCCGGGTTGGACCGGGCCTGCCTGGACGGTGCCGACCTGCGCGGTGCGAACATGTATGGTGCCGGGCTGTTCGGAACGGTGTTCCGTGCCGCCGACCTGCGCGATGCGGTGCTTCGCGATGCGGCCTTTTCGGAGACGGATTTCAGGGGAGCGGATCTTCGTGGGGCCGATGCAGGTCATCGGACGCCGTTTGGTTGGGATTCAAAGCTCGATGGAGCGCTGATGACGCCGGGTGACAGGGACAAGCTGCGCGCGGCGGGGATCATGGCAAGCGGTGTAAGGGTCGCAGGCCCGCAGGAGCCGCTCCCGTCGCCGTGACGGGGAAGGCGGCGATCATTCCGGCCTGCGGCATTCCGCCGGCGAATGTGTCCCGTGTCCCGCAGCGCAGCCCGCTGCGCTATCCGGGCGGCAAGACCTGGGCCATTCCGCATGCGCGGGCATGGCTCGGTGCTGGCCGGGACCGGCTGCTGATCGAGCCCTTCGCCGGCGGGGCGACGGTATCGCTCGCCGCGGTGATGGAAGGGCTGGCTCCCCGGACGCTTATGGTGGAGCGCGATGCGGATATCGCGGCCTTCTGGAAGGCGGCGCTGTATCACGGCCCCGATCTCTGTGAGCGCGTGCGGGCGTTCCAGCCCTGCATGACGGCGGTCCGGGACCTGGCGCGGGCCGAGCCCCGCGACACTGTCGGGCGGGGGTTCCGGACACTGGTGCTCAACCGCACGCGCCGGGGCGGCATTGTGGCGCCCGGGGCGTCCTTCGTCCGGAAGGGCGAAAACGGGGCGGGCGTCGCCTCGCGCTGGTATCCCGGGACGCTGTGCCGCCGGATAGAGGCGATCTCCGCGGCGGCAGGGCACATCGAGTTCCGCGAGGCGGACGGGCTGGCGGTGCTTGAAGAGAAGCTGGACCGGCAGGAGGAGGAGATGGCGGTGTTTGTCGACCCGCCCTATACGGGCCGGGGCGGCAAGCGGGCCGGGCGGAGGCTGTATGCCTGCAACGACGTGGACCATGCCCGGCTGTTCGCGCTTCTCGCGGACCGCAGGGCGGATTTCCTGATGACCTACGACGTTTCTGACGAGATCCTGGGTCTGGTCTGCCGGCACGGGTTCCATGCGGTCCGGGTGACGATGCGCAACGCGCATCATGCCGGGGTGGACGAGTTGCTGGTTACGCGCCGGCCGGCCCGTTGGGCGTCCGGCGGCGGGTAGCGGCGTTTGCCGGTTTCAGGGGGCGGGCGTAAGCTTCCCGGGAAGCGGACCCGGGAGACGGTTTACCGATGAGAAAGCCTGAGGAGCATGGCTCGCCGCCGGATGGGGTGGATCTGAGAACCCCGCCGACTGTTCTCGACGGCGAGACGATGGCGTTCATTCGTTCCGCGAATCTGAGCGGTGTGGACTTGAGTCCGGAGGCCCTGCGCCGGGACAAGCTGGCGGCGGCATTGCAGGAAGGCCGGACGGACTTCCGGGGCGGCGACTTTTCGAACATGGATCTCGAAGGCCTGGACTTCTCGGGGTGCGACTGCACCGGGGCGAGTTTCCGCGAGGCCAAGATGAAGGGCGTGCGGATGTGCGGCGCTGTCCTGAACGGTGCGGACCTGACGGGTGCGGACGCCCAGGAGGCGGACCTGGCCTGGGCGCGCCTGGAGGGCGCGATCATCGAGGACACGTTCCTGGCAGGGGCGAGCGTCCGTGGAGCGTTCATGACCCGGCTGCGGACGGCCGGGGCGGTGATGAGCGGTATGGATGCCCGCGAGGCCAGTGTCCTGGATACGGACTTCACCGCGGCCCCGCCGGCGCGGCTCGACGGGATGGTGTTCGAGAACGGGATCGTGGAAGGATGCCGTGTGACGTCCCGGCAGGCGGACGGCGCGCGTTTCGAGGGCGCGGAGGTGCGCCGCACGCAGATTGCCGAACCGCGGTCCGTCGAAGACGATGTCGAGCGGGACACTATGGCCGGGCCGTCCCTGTAGATAGCCGCTACAAATTCTGGGAGGCGTTCGGAAGATTTCCTCCGAGCGGGCACGAAGTCGGTTCGCGCGCCGCCTAACGCCTACCAGCCGAAGCCATCACCCGATAGTTCGTCGTCAATGTCGTGAAACAGGCCGTCATAGATGAAGGCGGGCGCTATCCGTTCACAGTCCTGCTCGCTGACGCCGGCCCATCTCATGCCGGCAAGCCACTGCCGTCGCACCGTGTTCAGAATGCTGTCCAACGCCCCTTCCGCCTCGTCGCGTCCAAGCAGGAAGCGCTCATGGGCACTCAGCAGGTTGCTCCGGTTCGCATAGCGCCCGAAGTGCCCACAGGTCATGGCGAGGTCACGCCGTTCGCGCGGCACGACCGGCGAGGGCGTCAGGTCGAAGGCCGGACTGAGGCGCCACTGCCGACCTTCCGCGAGGATCGCGTGGTTACGCGGGTGATCGTCAAGGTTGGAGACGGCCGCGTTGAAACACATCCGCCCGAACAGTTCGCGCAGTTCGTCCTTCGGGCTGGCGGCAGTCCGGCGGATTTCATCGGCGAGCAGGAGATAGGACCAGTCCCGCCGGTCGGCGACACCGTCGCCGCTGCGCAGCAGGGTCAGCGCGCTGGCCATGCGGTGACGACGCCAGCCGGCATCGATGCGCTCACGGTCGAAGCGGCGCACGAGAAGCACATCGCGGCCACCTACGGTCTCGATCCGGCTGTCAGCGACGTCCAGGCCGCAGGCCCCCGCAAGAGCGAGCAGCCCGTGTTCGACCCGTGGCTGGTTCCAGCGGTCGTCCTGGCGGCCGAACTTGGCGATCCAGGAGTCTGGCCCGTCGGTGACCACCGCCTTGGGCCGCGCCCCGCCCATCGACGAGCCCGGAAACAGCACTGCCGCGGCCGTTTCGGCAACGGGCCCGTCCGGCCCACCTCCGGATCCTGGGGCAGGCTGCCGCCCGTCGGCGACAAGCGTGTCTGCCGCCTCCTGCAGCTCAGCGAGATCGAGCGTCCGCCCGACGGGCGGGCCGGGAGCCGGAGGTTCGAGGCCCGGACTGAAGCCCAGAGCGCCGGGACGGTCTTGCGGTCCCCGCATCAGGTAGTCGAATTCCGGAAGCGCGGCTTGGCCGACGCTGCGCTCGATCACGCACCGCCCCCAGAAATCCGGCATGGAGTCCCGGATGGCACCAAAGAAACCGTCCATGCGGGCGGTCTCGAAGACGCTGTCGGAGAGATGCAGTTCGACGGGGTCGAGTTCGACGGCGTCGGGCCGCTCCCGGTAGGAGCGCCCATAGACGAACCGCCCGACCCCGCGGTCTCCATCATCCGTCCAGCGGAACCGGCCGGCGAGTACGAAGCCCGTTGTCTCCGGCAGCACGATATGGACGAAGCACTCGCGCTCAGAAGTCATCGCTCATCGCTCGCTGCCTTCGCGCCCTTGCGGGGTTTCGAGCGCGCTCCAGCGTCCGGCCCTCGTGATCGCGGTCCGGTTCGGCCACGTCACGCATGTGAGCGAGCAGGCCAAGCCCCCAGAGCGCGCCCAGACAGGCCGCCGCACCGGTCGTCGGCTTGCCTCTCTCGATATCCGCCACCACGAACCGGGAGACACCCATACGCCCGGCCAGCTGGGCCTGGGTCAGATTGCGGCGCAGCCGCGCTGTGCGAATGTTCCCGCCCAACCGCCTCAACGCGTCCTCAACGGCGGCCGGCGGTGTCCGGGCAATGTTTGCAGATCTAGACATGTTGACTAAACCTTACATTATAGGCGTTATTGCAGCTTATATATATCATGTCGTGATTGTCTCTTCAATAACCCTACCGGCCCGGCGATCACGCTTGCCCCCGGATCGCAGCCTGGGCGGGCTCTCCTGATCCAGCAACCGCATCAAGTCCCTGGCCGAGACCAGAGGGCCCGCGCCGCTCCGCCGATTCGGTGCAGCGGTCGCGGTGCAGCGGTCGCGGTGCGGTTCCCGACGCGGCCATTCCCGAAACGAGCCGTCAAGCCGCGGCGCGGGCCCGCCGGCCGGGTCCCGACCGGAAATCTGTTGCGGCTGTCTGTAGAGGGGCCGTTTCGGGTTTTCATGTCGGCGGGGTAGGCTTTGTGTCGGTCTTGCAGGGAAAACGGCTGGCGATGATCCTGAGTGAGTTCCTGACTTCGACGGTTGGGCTGACTTCTGACCGATCTCGCGTCTGGAGTTTTCAGTAAAGCCAATGAGTTGGCAGTTGCGGTGCGGTCAAGCTGCGTTGTAGTGCCTAGTAAATCTTTGAGACTGTCAATGCCTCCGCCACGCGCTACACTCCCCCCATGTTCGTGCGCATCAAGACCTCCCCCAACAGCCCGCGACGCTCGGTCCAGATCGTCGAGGCCGTGCGCGACGGCGGCAAGGTCCGACAGCGCATCGTCCGCCATGTCGGCGTGGCCATGGACGAGGACGAGCTCGAGCGCCTGAGGCAGCTCGGCGAGTACGTCAAGGCGAAGCTGGAGGACGAGCGTCAGCCGGCATTGTTTGCGCCCGAGAAGATCGCTGAGCAGGCGATCCGTGTCGGCCGCCGGGGGGACGGCAAGGAGGAACTCCCGGTCGACCTCAAGCAGCTTGAAGAGGAGCAGCGCCTGATCACAGGCATCCACGAGGTCTATGGCGAGATCTACCGGCTGCTGGGCCTCGACGCGCTGCTGCCGCGCTCGCGCTACCGGGCCTCCCATGACGCGCTGTTCCATGTGGTGATGGCGCGGGTAGCCAACCCCGACAGCAAGCGGGGCAGCGTGCGCCGGCTCGAGGAGGACTTCGGCGTGAGTCTTCCGCTCGAGAAGGTCTACCGGATGATGGATCAGCTCGACGCGACGGTGATCGAGCGACTGCGCACGCGCGTCGGCGAGGCGAGCCGGTCGCTGCTGCCGGAGCCGGTCGCGATCCTCTTCTTCGATTGCACCACGCTCTACTTCGAGACGGCCGCCGAGGACGAGCTTCGCCAGCACGGCTTCAGCAAGGACGGCAAACACAAGGACTCGCAGGTTCTGCTGGCGCTGATGGTGACGCGCGAAGGGCTGCCGATCAGCTACGAGGTCTTCCCCGGCGCCACCTACGAGGGACACAGCATGGTCCCGGTCCTGCAGGACATGCAGCGCCGCCACCAGGTGGAGCGCACGGTATGCGTGGCCGACCGGGGCATGCTGAGCGCCGACAACCTCGACGCCATGGACGCCATCGGCGGCGAGTATGTCGTCGGCGCGCGGCTGCGCAAGCTGCCGCTCGCGCTGCTGGGGCAGGTTCTCGACCCCGGGACCTATGCCCCGCTGGAGGGCTCACAGGACCGCCGGGTCGGCGAGTGGGAGTACAAGGGCCGTCGCCTGATCGTCGTCTTCTGCCCCCAGCGCGCACGCAAGGACGCGCACGAGCGCCGCCATCAGGTGGAACGCCTGCTCGACAGGCTGGCCCGCAGCGACAATCCCAGGGAACTGCTCTCCAATCACGGGGCGAAGCGCTTCATCGCCGTCGAGGGCGACGCACGGCTCACGGTGAACCCGGAGAAGATCGCCGAGGCCGCACGATGGGACGGGCTCACCGGCGTCATCACCAATCTGCGCGACGCGCGCGTCACCGAAGTGATGGCTCACTACCAGGGGCTCTGGCAGGTCGAGGAGAGCTTCCGGATCACCAAACACGACCTGAAGATACGTCCCATCTGGCACTGGAACCCGGACCGGATCCGCGCTCACATCGCCATCGCCTTCCTGGCCTTCGCCTGCGTTCGACACCTTGCGTACCGCGTCGCCATCCAGAAGCGGCGGATGTCCCCGGAGGTCATCCGCTCCGCCCTCGTCCACCGCCAGTGCTCCCTGCTGCGCTGTCGGCAATCGGGCAACCGCTACGTCATCCCCTCGAAGCCGACACCGGCGGCGGAGCAGATTTACGCAACCATGGGGCTGCCCCTGACGATCACCCCGTATCAACTCGCCTGACCGTCGACGAAGCACGGCTCGAAGAAATGCCGGATGTAGTGCCTAGCCGAAATGAGAACCAGGCAATATCAACTACTTATGCGAATCAACCGTCGAAGTCAGGGGGCCAGGGCATCGGAATGCATGCCGACCACCGGGACTTCGGTCCCGTGGTGGCGTCCCTTTCGCTTGGGGAGGACTGGCCGATGCGTTTCAGGCCGCGCCGGGGCCGCTATGTACGCGACGGCCTGCCGGGTGACGAGATCGTCACCCTGCCCAGGCGATCGGTTCTCGTTCTCGCGGGAGCCGCGCGGCAAAGCTGGATGCACGGGATCGACCGGGCCGACAGCGCCCGGGAGACGGGCACCCGCATTTCCGCGACCTTCCGGACCATCGCGCGGTAGGCGCCTGGGCGCTGGGCCGGACTATGCCGCGGGCCCGCTTTCGCCGGAGGGGCGCCATTCATCCGGGATCCCGATGGCGCCGCGCAGGTCGATCTCGTAGCCCGACACGTCGTCGAACCTGATTCCGGTGATGTCGGCCCCCTCGAATTTCGAGCCGCTCATCAGCGCACCGCACAGGTCCGCCTCGCGCATGTCGGCTCCCCGGAAATCGGACTCGTGCAGGATGACGTCCGTCAGCCCGGCCTTGCGCAGGTCAGCGCTGGCGAAGCAGGCCTCGAAGGTCTCGTCGTCTTCCGGGTCGCGCGAACAGGCGCCCCGCAGCTGCACTTCGCGCATGTCGGCATCCTCGAAATGGGCCTGGTAGATGGCGGCCCATGCCAGGGAGGCGCCTTCCAGATCGGCGCCGGTGAAAACGGCGTTCTCGAACTCGCCCATATCGAGGAGAGCCTTGGTGAGACTGGCCTTCACGAAGTGACAATGCCGGAAGTCAGCACATCTTGCGGATATGCCGCTCAGATCGGCATTCGTGAAATGGCAGTTTTGGGCCGACACTCTTGTGAACTGCGCCCCCGCAAGCTGTGCGCTCGCGAAATGTCCCCCGTTCAGGATGGCGCCATAGAAGCGGCTGTCCCTCATGATCGTCCGGGGGGCCGATACGGACTCCATGTCGGCGCCCGAGAAATTGCAGTCAGACAGCCAGGCGTCATCGAGTTGCGCCGCGCGCAGATCGGCACCGGAAAAGTCGGAACCGGTCAGATCGAGGCACTGCAGATCGGCCCCTTCCAGCCGGGCATCGCGGAAGTCGCGTTCGCCGGCGGCGTAGCGGCGACGGAGGTCCTCGACGGACGTGACGATCTCTCGTGTGCTCATATTCCGGGTTTCCCTATTTGAGTCCCGACTTGCATCAGGGGCTGATTCCGGGTTCCTCCGCTTCCGGCGAGAGGTCCAGGGGACATTCGATGCCGAAGCGGTCGAAGTCCGCCAGACGCGCCTTTCGCCAATCGCCGTGGATGAGAACCTCCTCGACAATGCCGGTTTCCCGGTCGCGATGCGACGAGACCCGGCCGTTTTCCATGACGTAGAAGCCCGGCTCTTCCGGCACGCCCTCCATGCCGGACTCCTCACCATTGAAGCCGGCGACCTCAACCGTGCCGTGGAAGTACCGGCCGGTATGGGCCATGATGTGGAAGGCGTAATCCTCCCCGCTCCAGACGATCACGAGCGCGGTTTCCGGCGTGCCTTCCGGCGGATAGCCATCGTCCTCGGGCACGCCGGCCCTATTCTCGGCAGGCATGATCTGCATCGGTCCGTTCCTCCCCCTCCATTGCCCGCCTATGGCCCGTTGGGGCCGCCGGTGCCCCTGTTGGCCTCCAGGACGGCGTCAGGGACGTTAAGGGCGCCCGTGAAATCGCACAGGTCGGGCGGCAGAGATTTGTCGAACCTGGTGCCGGCGCAGTTCGCGCCGGTGAAATTGCACGAGAACACAAATGCCCCGGTCATATCGGCGTCCCCCAGGTCCGCGCGCGAGAAATCCGCACCTTGGATATCCGCGTTGGTGATGTCGGATTCCCGAAGGGTCGCGTCCGAAAAATCCGCCTCGTATTCCGATGCCTCTTCGGGGCTTTCCGGGTCGCGAACCGTGAAAACATACATGCGGGCCCGGTCCAGGCAGGCCGCCGAGAAGTTGGTCTTGTAGGCCGAACAGGATTCCAGGTTGGCCCGAGCCATTCCGCATCCCGCGAAGTTGGCCTCGCAGAGATCGCTGTCGGGAAGGTAGGCCTCGGGCAGATTGGCCCCGGCGAAATTCGACCGGCGGAAATCGCCGCACGGAGCCCGTATCCCGGCCATGCCCGCCTTGCCGAAACCGCATTCGACCGCGGAAACCCGAACCATCTCGCAGCGGTCGAAATTGGCTTCCGTGAAGGTCGCGAAATTGAGCATGGCTCCATGCAGGGAGCTGTCCTCCAGCCGGGCGGCAGGAAAGGAGGCGCCGGTGAGGTCGGCTCCATCAAGGCGGCAGCCGGTGAGGTCCGATCCGTCGCCCCTGGTTCTCCGGAGAATGGCGCCGCCGAAGTCGGCGTCCTTGAGCACCAGGCCTCTCAGGTCGGCTCCCTCCAGCTCGGCATTGCGGAAATTGCGCTCGCCGGCGGCGTAGCGCGCCTTCAGCTCCTCGACGGAGGAAACGATGCTTCGTTCGGCCATGGCGTTCTGCTCCTCCGGCTCGGCGCGGGGCGTCAGGGGCCGGCGGCCGCGCTGGCTTCCGCGCCCTCCAGCAGGCCTTCCGGAACATCGATCGCCTCGCTGAAATCCGCGTCCGGCGTCCATGCCCCTTCGGTGACGAACTGTGCTCCGGTCAGGACGGCCCCGTCGAAACAGGCGTTGTCGACATTCGCCTCGCGCATGTCGGCATTCCGGAAATTTGCCTGCCGGAAGTTGCTGCCGGGGAGATTCGAATCGCGGAGATCCGCGCCTTCAAGAACGGCTCCCGAGAAATCCACCTCGTAGTCCCGCTCGTCTTCCGGGAGGTCCGGGTCGGCCGAGGACATCAGCCCCAGCCTGGCCTGACGCAGATTGGCCGCACTGAAGTCGGCCTTGAAGACCCGACAGGATTTCAGGTTCGCCCGCTTCAGGCTGCCTCGGACATTTCGGCCTTGCACAGGTCGCATCCGGTGAGGTCCGCCTCGTCGAGGAGCGCCCCTTGCATCCGGGCGTTCCTGAATTGAGCGGAACGGGCCTTCACCCCGGTCATGTCGGTCCCGGTGAAGTGCGCGAAAAACGCTTCGCACCGCGTCATTCTGGAACGGCTGAGATCGGCCTCGTCAAAGGTGCCGCGGAAAAGGCTTGCCCCGGTGAAACTGGCCCCGGCCATCCGGCTCTCGACAAAGGAACCGTCGTCGATGTCGGCCCCGTCGAACCGGCATCCGGTGAGGTCGGCCCCGTCGAACACCGCGTTCCGGAGATCGGCACCGGTAAAGTCGGCATCGGGCAGCACGGCGCCCCGCAGATCCGCGGCGGGCAGATCCGCATCGCGGAAATCGCGCTCGCCGGCGGCGTAGCGCGCCTTCAGCTCCTCGACGGAGGAAACGATGCTTCGTTCGGCCATGGCGTTCCGTTCCTTCTTCACCCCGGATCAGACCTGCGGCGAGTCCGCCGCCTGCGGTTCCGGTAATCCTGCACCGTCGGCGCTGCGGGCGGCGCTGAAATCCACGCCGTCCAGACAGGCGGCGGTGAAGTCGCAGTCGTCCATCAGCGCTTTCTCGACCCGCGCGTCCAAGAGATTGGCGTGCCGGAAGCTCGCGCCGTGCAACGTGGTCTCGCTCAGATTGGCGCCCCGGAGATCGGCGTGGTCGAAATTCGCCTCGCAGGCCCCATCGTTGTCGTCCGGCGCCATGGCCGAGGCATACAGCATATCCGTGTCGAGCATGACCGCGTGAGCGAACGAGGCCCGATGGATCGAGGCCCAGTGCATGACGGCATCGCCCAGCGAGGCGGAATGGAAGTCGGCCTCCTCGAAACTGCACTGATCGAGGACACTCCCGACAAGGCGCGCGCGGGAGAATTTGCATTCCCTGAAATCCGTCCTTGTCGCCCGGGCGCCGAAGAGGCTGGCTTCCGTGAAGTCTGCCCGTATGGCGTCCGTGAGCGAAAACCGGGCCTCGTCCAGGTGGGCCCTGGTGAAGTCGGTTGACCGCATGATGGTGCCGTAGAAACTGCACTCGGCCATGCGGGCGGCGGTGAATTTAGCTTGGGTCAGTTCCGCCCCGTCGAAGGAGCAGCTCGTGAGATCCGCCCCGGTGAAATCCACCAGCCACAGAAATGCGCCGCGGAAATCGGCTCCGGCGAGGGTCTGTCCTGCCAGACTGTCGCCTGTAACGCCCGACAGACTGATCTCCCTGAAATCGCGCTCGCCGGCCGCGTAGCGCCGCAGAAGGTCTTCCACGGAAACAGTCCCGCCCTTCTTTTCAGCCATTCCTTCCTCCGCTCTCGGGAAACCCGTCCAGCGGGGATGTTAAGAGCGGGTGGTGAAAACGCGAAGAGCGTTCAGGGCTCTTCGGGGCCGTGACCGCTCTCCGGCTCCCGGATGGTCATCCGCGCCGGCGGGACGCGGGTCTCGTCCAAATCCGTGCCGGAAATGCGCAGGCGCAGCATGTCCGTTCCCTCGAAATCCGCATTCCGGAGCTTTGCTCCATAAAGGAGAGCGTCTGAAAAATCCGCGTTCCTTGCGACCGCCCGGGATAGATCGGCTCCCGACAGGTTCGTTCTTGTGAACCGTCCTCCGGACAGGTCGGCGCCATTCATGGCGGCGCCGGTGAAGTTGCCGCCATGGGCATCGACATCGGTCAGCAGCGCATCCCTGAATATGCCGTGCGTTGCGTCGATGCCGTGGATCCCCGCTTCGGCGAAATTCGCGCCGGTGGCATCGGCCTCGCTGAAACAGGCTTCGAACAGTTCCGCCTTCGCGAAAACCGCCCCCTGCAGTTTACACCCCACCAGGTTGATATTGCCCATCCAGGCGCCGGAGAAATCGGCTCCCGTGAAATCGCCTTGCCAGAATTCGCAGAGGCGGAGGTCCGCCCCGGAGAAGTCCGCCCCTGGCAGGACAAGGCTGTGCTCCCTTTGCTCGAACAGGCTGATGCCACGGAAATCGCGCCGGCCCTGCCCGTACTGCTCAATGACGTCCTCGATCTTCATGGTGTTGTCGCCGTCCTTCACAATGGCTCGCCGTCAGGCGCCCGGTTCCGGGGCGGTCCAGTCCTGTCCTGCTGCGGCGCCGACAAGGCCAGCGATTTCGGACGTGCCGTGCAGGACAGCCATTTCGAGCGCCGTCTTGCCCAGGTTGTTCCGCACCGAGAGGTCGGCACCGGCTTCCAGGAGGGCTGCTACAACCCCGGTTGCGCCCCGGACGTTCTGGACGGCGAAATGCAGCGGGATGGAATTGCTCCAGACCTCCCGGGCATTCACGTCGGCGCCGGCATCGAGCAGGGCGCGCAACGCCTCCGGGTCGCCCCAGCTGGCCGCTTCGTGCAGAGCCGTAAAGGCGCTTCCCTTCTGCCGGGCGTTCACATCGGCGCCGGCGGCAAGGAGAAACCCGATAGCCGACGCATTCCCCCTGCTTGCCGCCATGTGCAGCGGCGTCTGGCCCAGACTGTCCTGGGCCTCGATATCGGCGCCGGCTTCACGCAGCGCTTCCAGGGATTCCGCGTTTGGGTCGTGCAACGCGGCCCAATGCAAGGGCGTCTGGTAATCCCCCTGTCCTGGGATTCAACGTCGGCTCCGGCGGCCAGAAGCGTTTTCACGGCATCGGCATGCCCTTCGCGCGCCGCCAGGTGCAACGGCGTGGAGTCGGAGCCATCGCGGGAGTCCGGGCTGGCCCCGGCCGCGAGCAAGACGCGCAGGGCCGCGACGTTCCCGGCACCGGCCGCCTGGTGAATGGCCGCCCCCGCGTTGCCATCTTCGACGTCCGGGTCCCCGCCCGCGTCCAGCCAATCGCGCAGGGCCGGAGCGGTGACCGTCCTGAAATCCATGAAAGCTCTCCTGCGGGAACGGGTGCAAGAGACGATGCTCCGCCACCGTGAAAAGTCCAAGTCCCGGGCCGGCGCGATTGGCTGGATGTGGTGTCAGGGGCCCGGTTCTGGCACCGGCTCCTTGATGGCGTCCGGCCAGATCCGCACGAGCCCTTGGTTGCGTTCCTCCGTGGAGAATCCCCATCCGCAGTCCTCCAGGCCGGCGCCCACGCCATATCCCGACCAGCCCGCCCAGACCGTGCCATCCGGGTGCTCAAGACGGGCATAGACATAGTGGTTGTCCTGCACGGTCCACACGACATCGAGTCGGCTGCCGTCGGGGAAGTCGAACCGGACGGGCTCGAAGCCTCCGCGCTCGGCCCAGTCGGTCGGGTCGATATGCGGCTCGCAGGGCGCACCGCTCCACCACTCGGTCCTGATAATCTCTTCGGGCAGGTCGATCCCGTGCTTCAGCAGGTCGAGTTGCTTGCCGTCGAACCATGCCCAGACGTCGCTCTGCTTGTAGAGGCCGACATGGAGCGGGCCGTCGCCGAGCACGACATGGCCGTGCGGGTTTTTCTGCTTCCATATCTCCTTGTGGGCTTCTTCCGGGGAGAGGCCCTGGGCCGCGAAGGCGAAGCCGGGCCACATGCCCGGCACGGTCTCCGCCCGGTCGGTAATGACGGCATCGCTGCGCTCAACGCAGCGTTCCCCATTGCGGAAGGCATAGCCTCCGTATGAACTGTAGGCCATGGATGCTCTCCTTTTCCCTCCGGTCAGCCTGCCGGGCTTCGTGTTACCCCGGCGCCGACGCCGTCCAGGCGCACGGCCACTGTCCCGCATTCGATATCGACACCGACGGCTGCCGGAATCACGGCGCCCGGGGTCGGGATTGCGGACCCGACCGTTGAGCTGATCGCAGGATGCGAATCCGGCATGAGCGCCACATGGTGGTGGATGAACGGCAGGGCCGAGAGATTACGGGCCTGACGGAAAGACCCCGCATCGATCTCAACTCCATGGTTCCACGCATGGATAGGGGCGCTCACGCCCGCATGTTCGGTGTGCATGACGGCTGCTCCCGACGGCGCTTAAGAAAGAAACTCGATCCGGAACACAAGCTGGCCTGCGAGCACCAGGGTGCAGAGGGGCGCCGCGACCGCTGTCATGGCCAGGTCGCGCTGGCAAGCCTCGCGTTCCGCGGCAATGGTGGTGCGGCGGAGTTTACCGAATGTCCGCACCGCAGCCGCACAGCAGATCGGGACGAGCGCAAACCCGACGATGTTGGCTATACTGCCGACAGCCGGGAGCATCTCCCGTTCGCCTGCTCCGAATCCCAGACAGACAACAATTGAGATGCCTGCGCAGACCAGTCCTGTCTTGGCGAGAGTCGAAAGAAGGCGGCCGCGCCCGGAACGGCAGGTGATATACCAGGCGGCGGCGGCAGCCGCGCACGCCGCCAGTGTCAGGCCCGCCAGAAAGGCGGTTGGGACAGACATCCATCTTCTCCCGGCAAGGGTTCCAGCGTGCTTCCGAAGGGCATGCCGGATAGTATAGCGCACTCGATGCGCTCACGCAATCAGATTGCGTTGGCAATCGGATTATGATATATGGGCCGGAATGCGGGAGCTGCCCGCAATACTGCACTCTATATCGGGACGACCCCGCGATGGCTGACGCGGTCGAGATGATTCTGGCAGTCCTGGGGAAGGCCTGGGCTGTCGAGACCGGGGATGCGGTCCGAGATGGCCGCGACCTGGCTCTCTACGGAATTTCGGGCTGTATTCCGGCAACCGTGAACGGGAAGTCCTGCATGATCGTCGTCAGCAACGAGGAAGACGGCGCGCCCCGGTTCGTGAAAGCGGCCGCCCACCGGCTCCGGAGCTATATGGGCGTCCTCGGCAAGGTTGGCGCCGCAGCGAGTGGTGGTGGCGGTGGTGTCAATCCGGTCCCGGTGATCTGCGCTCCCTTCCTGTCGCCGAAAGCCAGGGCCGCGTGCACGGAGTTGGGCATTTCCTGGATCGACAGGCTCGGGAATGCCCATATTTCCGGCGGAGGTATGCATATGGACATACAGGTTCCCGGCCAGCCCGCGAAAAGCCCTTCGAGGAGGCTGAAGTCTCTTTTCGGCGCCCGGGCCGGAATGGTGCTGCGAGTATTGCTTTCGGAGCCCGGCCGCCCCTGGCGGGTCGTGGCGCTGGCCGACCGGGCCGGTGTCAGCGTCGGGCATGTGAGTGCGATCTGTCGGGAGCTGGGAACCCGGGCCTGGGGAGAGCGGCGGAAGGAAGGGTTTGTCCTTACGGAACCTGCCCGCCTGTTGCAGGCCTGGAGTGTGGCCTGGGAGCCGGCAATCGGCATGAGGGCCTTCTACAGTCCGGCGCCCGGGGAACCCCTTGCCGCCGTGCTGCGCGGCATTCCTCTCAATGCGGAGTCCGGGCGGCCCAGGATTGTCCGTTGCCGGGATTCCGCCGCCCAGTGGATTGCCCCCTTCCTGCGGGGCATGCACGCCACATTGTATGCGGACCGGCAGGGTCTGGAGCTGCTCGATGGCCTGCCGGGGCTTGTGCGCTTGCAGGAAGGCTACGGCGCCCTCGAGGTTGCGGTGCCGGATGAGAGGAGCGATGTCTTCCTGCATGTTGCGGTGCCCGCTCCGGGCATTGTCTGCACCGATGCCCTGCGCACATTCCTGGATATGGGCAGCCGGGGGAATGAACGGGAGCGCGAGGCCGCGGAGCACTTGGCGTCCCTGTCGTTCCCGTGGTTCAGCCCGTCGGCGGGCGCATCATGACGCTTCTCACCAGGGAGGCGCTGGTTATGAGATTGACGGTTCCGGCGATTTCGGCGTCCGTGAAGTCGCTGTTCCTCACCAGGGCCCCGGAGAAATCGGCCTCGGCGAGACGTGACCGCCGGAAAGATGCGCCCTGCGCCTGGGCATTGCAGAACCGGGCGTTCTGCAACTCGGCGTCGTAGAGATCGGTGTCGGCGAGCAGGGCTCGCTCGAAATTGGCCCGAGCCAGAAAGCAACCGATAAGCCGGGTTCCTGTGAGGTCTGCATCCGCGAAGACCGCTTCGGCCAGATTGCTGTCCGTGAGGTCTGCATCATAGAGACTCGCGCCGCTGAAGTCGGCGCGCAGCATCTCGCACCGCCGGAGATTGATCCCGGCCAGATCGGTGTCCCGGAAGTCGGCGTCCGATAGATCCGCCCCGTCGAACACGGCATGCGAGAGGTCCGCATCGCGGAGATCCGCTTCGCGCAGGTTAATGCCGGCGAGCCGGGCATCGAGAAGGTTGGAGCCGCGGAAACAGCTCCCCCGCAGGTTCGTGTCGGAGAAGTCCGCGCCGGCGAGATCGGCGCCGGTGAAATCGGCCCGCCTGACCGTCGCATCCGGATGGTCCGGCAGGGTCGTGAATCGCACATCTTGGAGTTTGGCATTACGGAAGGAGGCGCCAGCGAGATTGCAGCCGCGCAGGTCGGCCCCCGGCATGAGAGCGTCTTCGAAAATCGCCCCGGAGAAGTCCGCCCCGCGCAGATCCGCGCCCTCAAGCTCGATCGGCAGGATGAAGGTTATGCCGGCAAAGCCGCGTTCCCCATCGCCATAGCGTTGAAGAAGCTCCCGCGTCGTCATTCTCAGTGTGTGAGCCAAGGCAATGCCCTCCGGACCAGCAGGTTGGGGAAGAAGCGCCTGCGCAGTGTGTCGGCCTCGTCTGAAATTGCCAAAACCTTGGCATTTTCAGGCCCGCGCCTCAGGATGCTTTTCCAGAAAACCGCAGGTATCAATCCGGGAGGGAAAAGCTGTAATGGCGACGGAACGGCAAATGATCGGTCCCCGGGATTTGCTTGCCCGGTATGAGGCAGGCGACCGCAGCTTTCGGGACCTCCACATCCGGTCGGAGCCGCCCGGGTCGGGTTTTGTCGAACTCGATTTGACCGGCGCCAATTTCGACGGCTGCCTTTTCGAGGCCACGCCGTTCAACGACGTGGAACTCGGCGCCTCGGACTTCACGGACTGCGTTTTCGAGGATTGCCGTTTCGAAGGCGCCCGGATGAGCGAGGCCGTGTTCACGGGCTCGGTCTTCGAGAAGGCCTTCTTTCACGAAACGGAACTCGCTGCCGCGAGTTTCGTCGATGCCGACCTGCGCGGCTGCCGTTTCGTCGGCACGGACCTGTATCGCACCATTTTCGAGGGCGCCCGGCTGGACCAGGCCGAATTCAGCGATTGCCAGATGGAAGAAGCGCAGATGCGCGGCGCCAATTGCGCGGGGGCCCGGTTCCTGAAGTGCAGGATGGCCAAGGCCGACCTGCTGCGGGTCATGTTCGCCGACGCCCTGATTGGGGACTGTGTTCTCGAGCAGGCGAAAGCCGGGCTCGCCGATTTCAGCGACGCCCGCATCACCGGCATCCGGGCGGCGGGTGCGGATTTCGCGAACTGCACGTTCACAAGAGCAAAGCTGGTCGGTGCCGACATGCGCCTGACCGATCTCGGTGGGGCGCACATGCGGCAAGCCGAACTCGGCAGCGTCATCCTCGACGAGGCGAAGCTTGTCGGAACGACGGCGGTCCGGGCGGTGTTGCGCAGCGTCTCCATGGAGAAGGTGAATCTCCAGGATGCGGACCTGTCCGGTGCGGAATGCGAAAACTTCCGTGCGCGCGGCGCCCGGTTCGTCATGACGGGCCTGGATGCAACAAGGATGTCAGGCGCCGATCTGCGAGAGACGGAGATTGCCCGTATTCATCCTCGGGGCGCCGACTTCACGGGAGCCGATTTCCGCGGCGCCCGCATCGACCGGCCGGCGTCTTTCGCCCAATCCTTCTGCACGGGCGCCCGGTTCGACGCCTGGGAGGAAGAGCCGGCCGCAGCGCCCTGAAACGAGCTGCCTACAAAGACCGGCTGACGGTGCGGAACGCCACGCCGGGATTGCCCCGGCACGGCGCATCGATGTTGTTCTCGTTCTGGAGGAAGCCGCAAATCCGGCACATGGTAAGGGCAGGCCCGCGACCGAACGTCTTGTCCATCCATAGGTGAGGCATCGGCGGTTCGCCGGTGTCTCCGTCCTTCCGGATACCCGCCATCGTGCCGGGACCCGCGTCGACATCGTGGCAGGCCAGGCACATCCATGGGGATTTCCCAAGGCGGATTGACGGCCTCGCGACGTCGGGCGCAGACACCACGTCCTCACGCCGGAACAGTCCGTCGCAGCGGCAACATCGCCAGGTTCTTTCCGTCATCCGTCGCCGCTCTTCGCTCGCCTGGTCCGGGCCCGGGTCAATGATGTATAGCGGGCTCGCGGATGTCGGACCGCGCCCTGTCTCCATGCTGGAGGAGCCGGGACAGGGCCCTGCCGATCTGTTCCGCAAGCAGCGGCGGCGTCGCTGTGCCGACCTAGGCATAGCGCGGCATCACCCGGTTGCGGCGTGTGCCGCTTGCCGTGTGAACGCCGTGGAAAGCGAACTCGTCCGGAAAGGTCTGCAGGCGGGCCGCCTCACGGACCGTCAATGTCCGCGGTTCGGCGTAGTGAAGCAGGTCTTCGGGACTTGCCGGCACCGGAGGCGCCGGCCGGGACCGCTCCAGGACTCGCGTCGGGCGTCCGGGTCCCTCCTTCCCGGCCTTCTTGGTGCCGGTCGGGCGTTGCGCCCGGGAAATGGCCTTCCGGTATTGCGCCTGCACGGCATGGCTGTGTCGGGTCAGACGCCGGTCGGCCGGTTCGTCGTTGCATCCGCGGTGCATGACGTCCTGGAAGGCCGTCCGGGGCCCGCCATAGGCCGGGACGGAATTGCCGTCTGTTTCCAGGTCACCGATGGCCTCCTCGGCGGTCGGCGACGGCGGAAGCCCGCGTTCATGCAGGAAAAGCGAGGCATCGCGTCCGGCCCGGTCGAAGAAACCGGCGACCTGGACAGGCAGATCGAGGTCGTTCCGGGTGGCGATGACCCAGACACGCCGCCGGCGCTGCGGCACGCCGAAGGCCCCCGCATCGAGCAGCGCTGCGGCCGCATCGTATCCGGGAAGCGATTCCTGGAAGTGGCCGGCGAAACTCGTTCCGGTCCTGCCCGAGCCGCGGTTGCGCGGAGAGCGCACGAAGGCCGGCATACTCTCGATCAGTATCGCTGCGGGCCGCAGCATGTCGGCAAGCGACAGGAAATCCTGCCAGATGCGGTTGGCCGGATCTTCGGGGGCGGTCCCGGGACTGCACGGCACAGCGCCCGCCAGGAGATCGACGTTGCCGGCAAGGGAGGCAAGCGTCCCGCGATGAGTCGCGAGAAGGCTGCCCAGAGACCAGGCGCGGCATTCGATGTCCGCTGGCCAGGCGAATGCGTGCAGGTGCAGGAGGTTGGCCGAGAGGGTTTCCCATGCGGCTTGCCGTTCCTCTATCGCAAGCAGGCCGGTCCATCCGGCACGCACAAGGCCCAGGGCAAGCCCGCCGCAGCCGGCAAACGCGTTCACGAAGCAGGGCTCCCGACCCGCCGGGAGGGTCCGGAAGGCCGGATTGCGACGGAAAAGGTCCCTCTGGAGGATGTCTATCCCCAGCGGGACTTCGGTTACGCCTGGCGCTGCCCCGGGGGTCATTGCGGCGCCTCTTCCGCCCGGCCCCGCTTGCGTGGCCCGCCCCGCTCATGGATCCGTGACAGAAGACAACGGCCTTTTCGCATCCGCAAGCTCCGCTCGGCATACAATCGGATAATTGTCGCAATCAGATTGTTATGTCAATCGAATTGTCTCAATGTGCAGTCACGGCCGCTCTCTCAGCCAGGACCCGGGACGGAGCCGGCGAGTCCCGGGAAAACGGCGTCCTGAAGATCGCATGAAGAGGCTTTCGCCGGATCGAACTCGGTCCCGGTGAAGTCGACCAGACTGAGCTTCGTGTAAGCGAATTTCGTCCCCTTAACCCCCGTGTTCACAAATTTGGAGCCCGTAAAATCGGCCTCGAAGCAGTCGGCCGACGCGAGATCCGCTTCGGTCATATCGGTCTCGCGCATGCTGGCCGAGGAGAGTTCGCTGTTGCGCAACCTGCTTCCATGGAAGGATGCTCCGGAAAATATCCCGAAGCTCATTACGGCGCGCCGCAAGTCGGTTTCGCCAAAATCGGCACAGGCGAAACTCGCCCCGCGAAGTGTGGCGTCCGAGAGGTCCGCCCCGCGGAAGAGCGCCGGACGTTGTCTGGGAGCGAGGGCCTTGAGAAAGCGCGCGTGGTTCAGGCGCGCGCCCGTGAAGTCGATGGCGTCCATCCGGGCCTCGGTAAAGTCCCCCCACAACGCGACCGCTTTCGAGAGATTGGCCCCTTTCATGTCGGCCTCGGCAAGGATGGCGCCGATGAGGTCCGCCCCGGCGCACCGGGCGTCGGTCAGGTCCGCGCGCGTCAGGTCCGCCCGCCTGAAATTCGCGTCGTCCAGAGGATGACGCGACAGGTTGGCGCGGATGAGCAGCGCCCCGCGCAGGTCCGCACCCGTGAACCTGGCCTTCCGGAGGTTCGCGTCGGTCATGTTTGCATTGGCCAGCAGGGCCCCCGAAAAGTCGGTGCCGCGCAGGTCCGCGCCGGAGAGGTCCGTATCGTCCGGATGGATCGCGATACACCGGAAATCGCGACGGCCGGCAGCATGGTCCTTCCGGATTTCAGACGCCTTGACGAGCGGGATGCGGCGCATTCGCGATCCTGGTGCCGTTGCGTGTCTGGACATCCGGTTCAGGGAGCCGGCGTGCCGGTCGTGCCGGCCGTTGCCGACAGGTCCAGGGTGGCGTCGCTGGTGTCGGCGCCCGAGAGGTCGGCCCCTCTCGCGGAAACCCCGTCCATCTGCGTCCAGGTGAATTCGGCGCCGTCGAAGAGGCCATGATCGAGTATGGCCCCTTCCATGCCGGCATTGTCGAAGGAGGCGTCCCTGCAGTCCGCGCCGGTGAGATTAACTCCGGACAGGCCGGAATCGTCGAAGTTCGCCATGCGGAGACTGGCTCCGGTCATGTCGGCCCCGATGCAGTCCGCGCCGTTGGCGACGGCCCTGTCGATACATGCCTCCTGCATGTTTGCTTGCGAGAAGTCGGCTCCCGCCAATTTCGCGCCGTGGAGATTGGCGCGCACCAGGATCGCCTGACTCATGGCGGCCCGCACGAGATTGGCGCGCAGGAAGGACGCCTCCGTGAAATCGGCATGTCCGGCCTGAACCTTGGTCATGTCGGCCCTGTCGAACCGCGCATGCGGACACTCCGCGTGGCTCATGTCCGCTTCATGCATCGAGGCGAAGATGAATTCCGCCCCTTCGAGCCGGGCTCCGTAGAATTTGGCATGAAACAGGGCGGCGTTGTTGAACTTTGCATTGTCGAGCCGGGCTCCCGTGAAGGACGCCCCGCGCAGATCTGCCTCCGTGAAGTCGATGCCGCGAAGATCTGCGCCGGCGAAATCGGCGCCGGCCAGGGCACACTCCGAAAAGTCACGCTCCCCGTTCCTGTAACGGGCCAGGACGTCGACGGCCGTCAGCTTGCGGGCCTCTCTGGCGGCTTGAGGCATACGAGTCTCCCGGGCTGTGAGGGCTTTGTGCTGGAGGCCTTCCCTGACCCGATGATTGAATCCGCAAAATCGAGGTTCCCCGTCGTTACCGGATACAAAGCCGCTGCGCCCCGCGCGCAGCCGGGCGGCCCGTGACGGCTGTAGGGAAGGCGTGTCGTCGTCCCTGGGATCTTGCGTCATTGCTCTCTCCTGTGCCCGGTTACCCAGGGGCCGGGACGTCCGGCTCACTCGCGGCCGGGTTCATCGTGGACTTGCTTTCGTCGTCGACCCCGGCGCCGGGCATGCCGGCCTTTGCCGGAGCGGCGCCGTGAAAACGGCTCTTCCGGATATCGGCGCCGTCGAACAGGGTGGCGGCGATGTGGGTTTCGCGGAAGTCCGCTTCATGGATGAAGGTATGGGAGAGATCGGCGCCGGTGAAATCCGCCCCGAAACAGAGGGCCCCCGTCATATCCGCATATCGCAGCGATGCCCCGGCCAAGCGCGCCCGGGCCATGGAGGCATAGCGCGGGTTGGTGCGATCGAGAATTGCCTGCCGGAGATCGGCACCGTCAAGCATGACCCATTCCATGCCTGCTTCCGAAAGGTCCGCTTCCCGGAGGTCGGATTCGGCCAAGTCCGCGTCTGCAAGACGCGCCCGGTGCAGTCGCGTCTTCCTGAGAGAGCTTCCGCGGAAGATCGAGAAATCGAAATAAGCATGGCTGAGGTCCAGGCCCGAGAGGTCCTCGTCCGAGAAATCGAGACCCTCGAAACGGCGCTCCCCGGCCGCATAGCGGCAGGCGAGCTCGCCGCGGGCCATATGTTCTACGTCAGAGAAGCGGGGCTTCCTGCACGCAGAGCGTTTCGGGAGGCCCTTATCCGGGATGATGGTGTCAGGCTGGCCCGTCAGACCCGCCAGCTGTTCTTCCAAGATCGCGCAGCGGTCGAGGTTGGCCCCTTTCATGTTGACCAGTTCCATCCCGGCGCCAAGGAACCCGCAGCTCTCGAGGCGCACCCCTTGCAGGTCTGTTTGTTCCATTAGGGCGCCATGGAAGTCGCAGCCAGCTATTCGAGCGTCGTTGAAACGCGCCTGACCGAGATTGGCTCTCGCAAACACGATGCCAACGATGAGCGCGCCGGTGAAATCCGCCCCTCTTATGTCGGTTCGACGAAGTATTGTGCTGATAAGGGTGGTTCCTCGGAATTTTGCAAACCGGAACCGGGCTTCGCCGAGGTCCAGGTCCGAGAGATCTTCGCCCGAGAAGTCGGCATTGCGGAAATCCCGCTCTCCGGCGGCATAGAGCCGGAGCAGTTCATCGCGGGACATGCGCCTTGCTCCGGTCACTGTTCGGGCGGCGGTTCCGGTAACCGGCTGTCCTGACCGGTCCTCACCACCTCCGGTCCTTCGGCGAGCTGATCGATCTGCCCGGGCGTCAGGGCGCAGTCTTCCAGCGAGCTTCCCCGCATGTTGGCGAGCCCCATGTCCGCATCGTCGAAACCGCACTGGATGATCCGGGTGTCGTGGAATTTCGCCTTGTGAAGATTGGCTCTTGTGAAGCGGGTGTTGACGATATGGCCACGGGAGAAGTCGATACCCGACAGGTCGTGTCCGTCGAAGGACACTCCCTCGATGGTGGCGCCGCGGAAAGTCGCGCCGGCGAAGGTGGCTCCGGCTACCGTCGTATCGCAGAGATGGCAGCCGAAGAAGCGGGCCCCCTCGCATTGTGCCCCGTCCAGGGCGTTGGCGCCGGAATCGGTGAAATCGGCCTCCCGCAGGTCGGCGAACGAAAAATCCGCCCCGATCGTCCATGCCTCGGTGAAATCGGCCCGGCGGAGGTACGCTCCGCGGAAACTGGAATTCTGGAGGTTGGTGTCGCTCAGGTCTATGCCCGGCAGCACGGCCTCGCCGAAGGACCGGAAGGAAAGGTCAAGTCCGCTGAAATCGCGTCGTCCCTCCTTGTAGAGTTCAATGACGCGCTCTGCGCTCAGGTTTTCCCGGGGTGCCGGGGTTCCCTCCATGTCGGTGTGCGGCTCGCTCATTGTTCCCTCCTTCCTGGAGCCCCAGAATGCAGGCTGGCCGTGAAAATAGGAAGGATGCGTTGACCCGGCAGCCGCCGGTGACCATTTTCGATAACCGGGGACAATCGGGAGATCACGGGAGACGCGCGAATGGCGAATGCAACGGAACGCGTACAGGATCGGGAGCCTGGCGTGTCTCCGGAAGAGGCCATGAAAGCCTTGGTGGAGAAAGGCAGGGAGACCGGTCAGGTCTCCTATGGGGAATTGAATGCCGCCCTGCCCTCGGACCGCGTATCGTCCGACCAGATCGAGGACATGATGACCGCCCTGGCCGAGCTGGGGATCGAGGTTGTCGAGGACGAGGACGGCATATCCGGGACCTCTTCGGAGTCAGGTCTGGCGGAAGTCAAGCGGTCCGGAAACGTCGATGACGAGACGGCGTCACGGACGGATGACCCGGTCCGCCTCTATATGCGAGAAATGGGCGAAGTCGAACTGCTCTCCCGTGAGGGAGAGATCGCTGTCGCCAAGCGGATCGAGGCCGGGCGGACCAAGATGGTCCGCGCGATTTGCGCGACCCCGCTGGCGATTGCCGGGATTCTCCGGTTCAGGGACCGTCTGAACGCCAACGAGATGCTGCTGCGCGAGGTGGTGAGTCTCGATGCCACCTGGGTCCAGGTTTTCGGGAAATCCGCGGACGCCGCCGACGATGACGACATGTCGGACGACATGCCGGACGGGGATGGGGCGAACGACAACGCGGTCCGTTCCCTGGCGGCTACCGAAACGGAATTGAAACCGCACGTCCTGGAGGTCATGGACCGGATTGCGCGCCTCGAGGCGAGGCTCGCCAGGATCCGCGCCATGCGCTTCGAGAAGGCGTGCGGCGGCGAAGGGCCTTCCTCGCGCCAGTTGCGCACCTGGCGTGAGATCACGCAGGAAATGGCGCTGGCCATGCGGGAACTCAGGCTGCTCGATGTTCGCGTCGAGGAGATGCGCGACGCGCTGTACGATGCGCAGCGCGAGATCGTCGGCCTGGAAAGTCGCCTTCTGCGCTGCGCGCGGCGCGCGAAGATGCCGCGAGAGGTCTTCCTCGAGGGCTGGCGGGGACGTGAACTCGACCGTGGCTGGATGCGCAGCATCTGTCAGCGGAAAGACTGGAAGGCGTTCTCGAGCCGTTTCCGCGAGGACATCCGTGCGGCCCGCCAGCGTTTCGGCGAGCTGTGCCAGGAAACCGGCATGCTGCCCGACGAGTTCCGGGAGGTTCTTGTCCTGGTCAAGGCAGGCGACCGTGACGCGGCCCGGGCGAAGAAGGAGATGGTCGAGGCCAATCTCAGGCTGGTGATCTCGATCGCGAAGAAATACACCAATCGCGGCCTGCAATTCCTGGACCTGATCCAGGAAGGCAATATCGGACTGATGAAGGCGGTGGACAAGTTCGAGTACCGCCGCGGCTACAAGTTCTCGACCTACGCCACCTGGTGGATCCGTCAGGCCATCACGCGGTCGATCGCCGACCAGGCCCGCACCATCCGGGTGCCGGTCCACATGGTGGAGTCCATCACCAAGGTGAGGCGCGTCAGCCAGCAGATGGTTCACGAACTCGGCCGGGAGCCGAGCTACGAGGAGCTGGCGGAGCGCCTTCAGATGCCGGTCGACCGGGTCCGCAAGGCGATGAAGGTGGCGAAGGAACCCGTGAGCCTGGAGATGCCGATCGGCGCCGAAAACGACGGTGGCATGCTCGGCGACATGATCGAGGACGTCAACGCGGTCCAGCCTGTCGATGTAGCCATCCAGAGCTCCCTGCGGGTCAGCACGACCGGGGCGCTGGCGACCTTGACGGCCCGGGAGGAGCGTATTGTCCGGATGCGTTTCGGGATCGGCATGCAGAGCGATCACACGCTGGAGGAAGTCGGACAGACCTTCGGCGTCACCCGCGAGCGCATCCGGCAGATCGAGGCAAAGGCGCTCCGGAAGCTCAAGCACCCGTCCAGGTCGCGGAAGCTCCGCAGCTACATGGACTAGCTCCGGGGAGAATTCACGGCGCCGGCAGGTCGTCGTCAGGATTGTCCCCCACAGCGGTTTCTTCGGCCGCCAGTCTCGCGTTCGCAGCCGTTTGCACGGCGACAGCGTCGCAGGCATGGCGGTAACGGTTTTCCGAGTCCTGAAGAAGGCGCCGGGCCTGGGCAACATCGGCTCCGGCTTTCTCCATGGTGGCCTGGAGCAACTCGAGCTTCCGGTTCAGGTCCGGCGCAATCCAGACGCGCCGCCCGTGGACGAAGGTCCACACCAGCCACTCGCCTTCCGGCGTCTCGTCGATATGCGGCACCGGGGGCTCGTAGGTTGCGTTCGGCATGCTGTCGCGAGCCTCATCGGCGTCGTCCCAGTGGGTAAACCGTTCGGCGCGGCGAAGCCGGTCGGTCCATATCCAACCCGGGCAGAGGGGGTCGGGGACGTGATCGTCAAGAAGTTCGTCGAGGATGTCGCGGGCCCTGTCATGCATCTCGGGGGGCACCTTTTCCGATTCCTCGCATATCTGTGCCACCAGCACATGCATCGCAGCCCAGATGCGCGCGGGCGCGATGACCGTCGGGATATTGTCCGGGTTATTCATGGGGTTAGGTTCACCTGTTCCGGTTGCTCGCGCGTCATGTTGTCGTGGGCGCTCATTGTGCCTCTCTGGCACAATTCGATTGTCTATACAATCGGATTGTATTGGCAATCATTGTGGTAGCCAATGTGGGCGTGCCCTTCCCTTCCGTTCTTGGGTAGCCCGTATGAAGGGGATCATCCGAGGTCCGGCACGTCCGCAGGCTCTGTCCCGAACGGGCCCTTCAGGGCGTGTTCCATGTCCGTGTTCTCGATCGTCGTGTCGTCGAACACGGCGCCGCGCAGGTCGGCGGCCACCAGGCTCGAATGGAGGATGAAGCTCTCGACGAAGCCCGCGCCGCGCAGGTCCGCGTTTATCAATGTGGAGTGGTTGATGACCGTCCCCCGGAAGTCCGCGCCGTGGGCCTGGGGACCGGAGGGGAGGATATCCTCGTTCCGGGTCGTTGCGGATGTGAATGAACACTGTACGAGCTGCGCGAGAGCGAAATCGGCCCTCCAGATCGAGGCGGCGTGAAAATCCGCGCCCCTGGCCTGGATTGCCGTAAGCCGGGCCTCCCTGAGGTCGGCGGTGTTGAAGGAGCAGCGGTCCAACCCGGCTTCGGCCAGAACGGCCCCCCTGAGATGGGCAAAGGAGAAGTCCGCGCCCGCGGCATCGGCACAGACGAGCGAGGCCTGGTCCAGCCGGGCGTTCTCGAAGCAGGCCCGCTTCAGTCGAGCCTGAAAGAGGTTTGCGGCAGTCAGGACTGCCTCCCTGAAATTTGAGCCGCAAGCGTTGATGCCGCTCAGGTCGCCCCCTTCCATCCTGGCGCCGATAAAGCGGGCGTCGGCTGCCGAGGCGTTGGCCAGGGTGGCCCCGGTGAGATCGGCGCCCGAGAAGTCCGCGCCGTCGAGCCTGGCGTCGGTCAGGTCTATGCCGGCGAGATGCGCGTCGCCGAAATCCAGGCCAGTGAGGTCGAAACCCCGGAATGAACGGTGGGCCTGACGGTTCAGGCGGTCGAGTATTTCGTCCACTCTGGAGGCTGGTGCGTGCATCGCCTTTGCGGCCTTCCGGTTGTCGGATGTCCCGTGGTCGCCGGAAGTATGGAGGGAGGCCGTGAAATCGGGAAACAGCCCCAGCCGGATTGTCCTGACAATCCGCTTTTGGCGGCAATCGGATAACCGGAAGGCGGAGAGAAATCGGTCGGTGCGCTCGGGGCGGATATTGTTCCCGGCCGAAGCGGGCCCCGGGCTCGGGCTCACTTCCGGCGGACGATGATCCAGACGCAGGCGATCCACACCGGCACACTGAGCGTCGCCGCATGGACCGCGATCATGACGGGCCCGAGCAGTCCTGCCGGCAGCGCGGCCGCAACGGTGACCGCGCCGAGCCCGAAGCCGGCTACCCAGGCGGCGGCTCGATAGCCGAGCCGCCAAAGCTGGCGGCACCCGAGCGCCAGCGGCAGGCCGCAAGGCGCGAGCGGCAGCAGGGACCCCAGCATCACCGGTATTGCCGCAAGTCCCGTCCCGGGATCTCCCTCTGCCCGGCCGTCCGCTCCGAAGCGGACCAGCGCCGTTGCCGCCACCCCGGCCGGCAGCCACAGAAGCGCAAGCGGCCAGAACCGGAGCCCGGGCGCCCGGCGGTCAGCCGGGATCGGGCACGCCCGCTTCATGAGGCTCCGAAGGCCCACGCAGGCTTCCCTCCATGCCGGCATGTTCGATGGTGACATCGTCGAACAGGGCCCCGCGCAGGTCGGCCCCGGAGAAATCCGAATGCAGGATGACGGCCTCCGAGAAATCCGCGTCGCGGAAGACCGCGTTGCTCAGAATGCTGTGGTTGATGAAGGTGCCGCGGAAATTCGGGGCTCCGTGGTTGGCCGTCTGGGCATCCCGGAAATGGGCTTTCCAGCTTGTTGCGTCCTGGAAATCGCAGCGCACGAGCTGCGCCATGCCGAAATCCGTCCTCCAGACCGACGCGCCGCTGAAATCCGCCCCGTTCGCCTCGACGGCCAGCATTTTCGTTTCGTAGAGAAGGACCTCCCGGAAGAGGCACCGGTGCAGCATTGCATCGGTCAGATCGGCCCGTTCGAGGCGGGCGCCGGTAAAGTCGGCGCCGGGGGCGTTGAGCGAGCGGAGCGAGGCGTCCTGCAGTTGGGCGCCGAGAAAGTCGGCACGGCGCAGGGAGGCGTCATTGATAGAGCAGCCGTTCAGATCGGCTGTCGAGAAGTCCGCGCCTCCGGCAACGAGCCGGTCGAGATTGGAACTCGTCAGGCGGGCGCCGGTGAAGTCCGCACGCAAGGCCCTCGCCCCGGTAAACCGGCAGCCAACGAGATGGGCCCCTATCAAGGTTGCGCCGTCCAGTCGGCATTCGCTGAAATCGACGCCTTCCAGGTAATCCCGCGTGAAATCCTCTCCGGAGAAGTCCAGACGCCTGAAATTACGGCGCCCCCTTTCGTACTGGTCCACCACCTGTTCCGCTGTGGCTTTGGGAAGCATGTCTGTCGAGACTCCTTGGGGACGGTTGGCGTGGAAGGGGGGTCAGGTCGGCGCGAGATGGTTCTCGGCCTCTTCGGCCGGCGCGAGCGCGCCCTCGGCCATCTCGTCCAGATACTCGCAGACACCCTCGCGCACCCGTTCGGCGTCAAGCCGCAATTCGCCGAGTGCCTCGCTATGGACCCGGCGCCGGGAGAGCGCGAAACGGACGCTCTCTCTTTCGGCGGGAGAGGTTTCTATGCCGGCTTCATGCAAGGCCCTGGCGAGGGAGTCGGTGTCGAGCGACCGGGCTTCGGGCATCCCGTCGTTGCGGAGGGTGGTCAGGAGGGCTCTCAGACCATCGCGGTCCCCGCGGCGCAAGGTTCCCGCGATCCGCTCGAGGAAGGCGGTGGACTGGGCCTGGTCGGGACTGCCGGAGAGCACGGTGTGTTCACCGATGTCGATGCTGGCCGTTCCTGCCAGCGCCCGAAGGGTGTCGGCGTCCCAGGAGCGTTTGCGCGAGTAGGTGGCGAGCCCGGTGGCGAGTGCGCCCGTGGTTCCTGCATAAAGGTCCTGCAGGTCCTCGGTCATGGCTTGCCGTGCGTTTTCCAGGGCGTCCATGACGGCTTTCAGGGCCGCCAGACGGAACACCGTGGCTTCTGCCATTGGCGTCGGTTCGAGGGGGAGGTCCTCGGGCAGGCGCGGCGGCAGGCGGCCCTTGAGGACGAAATCGTCCCAGAAGGAGGCGCACGCCTTCCGCAACTCCTCAGCCAGCGTCGGCTCCTCTTCGTGGGGGATGAGTTCGACGCGAAAGGACCGGGAGTCGAAAGCGGCGAGGGCAACGGCGTGGACGGTCACGCCGGCATCCCGGGCGATCGCCTCGTAATGGCTGAGCTGCGAGGCGTATTCGAGGCCGATCCCGTGGGTGGCGAGCTTCCTGAATTCCTGACTTCGACGGTTGATTCGCATAAGTAGTTGATATTGCCTGGTTCTCATTTCGGCTAGGCACTACATCCGGCATTTCTTCGAGCCGTGCTTCGTCGACGGTCAGGCGAGTTGATACGGGGTGATCGTCAGGGGCAGCCCCATGGTTGCGTAAATCTGCTCCGCCGCCGGTGTCGGCTTCGAGGGGATGACGTAGCGGTTGCCCGATTGCCGACAGCGCAGCAGGGAGCACTGGCGGTGGACGAGGGCGGAGCGGATGACCTCCGGGGACATCCGCCGCTTCTGGATGGCGACGCGGTACGCAAGGTGTCGAACGCAGGCGAAGGCCAGGAAGGCGATGGCGATGTGAGCGCGGATCCGGTCCGGGTTCCAGTGCCAGATGGGACGTATCTTCAGGTCGTGTTTGGTGATCCGGAAGCTCTCCTCGACCTGCCAGAGCCCCTGGTAGTGAGCCATCACTTCGGTGACGCGCGCGTCGCGCAGATTGGTGATGACGCCGGTGAGCCCGTCCCATCGTGCGGCCTCGGCGATCTTCTCCGGGTTCACCGTGAGCCGTGCGTCGCCCTCGACGGCGATGAAGCGCTTCGCCCCGTGATTGGAGAGCAGTTCCCTGGGATTGTCGCTGCGGGCCAGCCTGTCGAGCAGGCGTTCCACCTGATGGCGGCGCTCGTGCGCGTCCTTGCGTGCGCGCTGGGGGCAGAAGACGACGATCAGGCGACGGCCCTTGTACTCCCACTCGCCGACCCGGCGGTCCTGTGAGCCCTCCAGCGGGGCATAGGTCCCGGGGTCGAGAACCTGCCCCAGCAGCGCGAGCGGCAGCTTGCGCAGCCGCGCGCCGACGACATACTCGCCGCCGATGGCGTCCATGGCGTCGAGGTTGTCGGCGCTCAGCATGCCCCGGTCGGCCACGCATACCGTGCGCTCCACCTGGTGGCGGCGCTGCATGTCCTGCAGGACCGGGACCATGCTGTGTCCCTCGTAGGTGGCGCCGGGGAAGACCTCGTAGCTGATCGGCAGCCCTTCGCGCGTCACCATCAGCGCCAGCAGAACCTGCGAGTCCTTGTGTTTGCCGTCCTTGCTGAAGCCGTGCTGGCGAAGCTCGTCCTCGGCGGCCGTCTCGAAGTAGAGCGTGGTGCAATCGAAGAAGAGGATCGCGACCGGCTCCGGCAGCAGCGACCGGCTCGCCTCGCCGACGCGCGTGCGCAGTCGCTCGATCACCGTCGCGTCGAGCTGATCCATCATCCGGTAGACCTTCTCGAGCGGAAGACTCACGCCGAAGTCCTCCTCGAGCCGGCGCACGCTGCCCCGCTTGCTGTCGGGGTTGGCTACCCGCGCCATCACCACATGGAACAGCGCGTCATGGGAGGCCCGGTAGCGCGAGCGCGGCAGCAGCGCGTCGAGGCCCAGCAGCCGGTAGATCTCGCCATAGACCTCGTGGATGCCTGTGATCAGGCGCTGCTCCTCTTCAAGCTGCTTGAGGTCGACCGGGAGTTCCTCCTTGCCGTCCCCCCGGCGGCCGACACGGATCGCCTGCTCAGCGATCTTCTCGGGCGCAAACAATGCCGGCTGACGCTCGTCCTCCAGCTTCGCCTTGACGTACTCGCCGAGCTGCCTCAGGCGCTCGAGCTCGTCCTCGTCCATGGCCACGCCGACATGGCGGACGATGCGCTGTCGGACCTTGCCGCCGTCGCGCACGGCCTCGACGATCTGGACCGAGCGTCGCGGGCTGTTGGGGGAGGTCTTGATGCGCACGAACATGGGGGGAGTGTAGCGCGTGGCGGAGGCATTGACAGTCTCAAAGATTTACTAGGCACTACAACGCAGCTTGACCGCACCGCAACTGCCAACTCATTGGCTTTACTGAAAACTCCAGACGCGAGATCGGTCAGAAGTCAGCCCAACCGTCGAAGTCAGGGGTCACGCCGGCATCCCGGGCGATCGCCTCGTAATGGCTGAGCTGCGAGGCGTATTCGAGGCCGATCCCGTGGGTGGCGAGCTTCCTGAATTCTTCTTCGGAGGGGGATTTGTAGTCGATCATGATATGCCGGGCGGCCGGGGCGAATCCCGGCAGCGGGCCGGATGAGAGCAGAAAGTCGTCAGGCGTTCCGATCCGCCAGGGTGTGCTGTCGTCGCGAAAATCGCGCAGCGTCTCGAGGCTGTCGGCGGATGTGTCTGCGCCGGTCTGTTCCATGAGTATGCGTCGGAGCCAGGGTTCGGCGCGGGCCCCGCGCTGCGTGAACTCGTTGCCGGGGTCGGGAGCGGCGATGAGCAGTTTCTGCGCGGCTATATTCCGCGCTGTCGTAAACGAGCCCGGCAGGCCCCGGCTGCCCAGAAGGATCGTTCCGGCGTCGGAGCCGCCTATGCCCGACAGCCGCCGGACGTGCCAGAGCATGATGGGAAGCAGATCCGGAAGATCGAGGCGCTTGCCGGTGACCTCGGAGTGACGTTGCAGTTCGGCGCTGGCGGTTCGTTCCATCCAGTCGATGCGCCGGTGTTCGGGGATGAGGTCGGCCTGCGGCAAGGCCGCGATGGTTTCGAGAATGGCGCTGGAGAGACCCCGGATGTCGGCGGGCCCGTCGAGATCGGCACGTCCGGCGGCGCGGAGCTGGCGGTCGAACCGCCGATAGGCATCGGCATCGGGTCGGGGCATGGCGGCCTCGAAGCGGGCAACAGGCGGAAGGCTACAGGTAGCCGGGATTTCTGAAAAAACGAAACGCGGCGACGCTATTGCCGCGCCGCATATCTATGCGTGGCAAAACGAAACGTCTCGCGTATAGTGACGCCGGGCGTGATTGTGGATAGAATCAGATCTCGATGGCGTCGTCTTTGGCATGGGATCCGGAACGCGTCAGCGCGTGCGTCGATGAGATTGCCGCGCGTCTGCGCGGGCGTCTGTCCGCCGAACAGGGCGGAATGGACGAGTGGTTCGCGCGCCTGGGACGGAACTCCCTTTCGATAGAACCCTCCGGGCGTCGGAGCGTGGTCACGGTAAGGGCGCCCGCGCCCCATGCCGCGTGGATCCGCGCCTACTGGCTGCCCACCCTCGAGAAGATGGTTGCCAGGGCGCTCGGCGTCGAGCATGGCGATATCCGGGTCATACTGACGGCGGCGCCGCGCGGGGACACGTTCAGGCGTTCGGGTCCGTCATCTCCGGAGCTTGACGGGATTCGCCGCTGGCCCGACCTGGACGGTGTGGAATTGATCGCCAGAGACAATCCCCTGCTCCGGTTCTATTCCGAGCTGGACCAACGGCGCGAGGCCGGAGAGAGGATGTCGGCCAGACGGGTGCTCGAGATCTACGATCCCTGCAAGGGGCTTCTGGAGTGCCTTTACTGTCAGTTCACGACGTCGGAGCGCCGTCATGTCACTGAGGTTCTGGATCGCCGTTTCAGGACACCGCCGCCGGGTCTGGTGGACCGGCAGGTGCTCCACGAGACGGTCAAGTCGCTGAGGGGCATTCCGGCGGCGGTGCGCCGGGGACGGCTGAGGACCAAGCCGTATGGCACGGTTCCGTCTTCGGCCATGGTATTGCGGGTGTCTTCCAAGTGGCATGGGGTTTCGGTCGAGGAAATGATGAGCCAGTCACGGCAAAGCGTGGTGGTCTTTTCCCGCATAACGACGTTTCATCTCCTGCGCCGGGTCACGCATCAGACACAGACACAGATCGCACGGTTTTTCGGACGCGACCACACGACGGTGGGATATGCCGAGAGCAAGGCGTTCAACATGCTGAAGGGCGACCGCGAACTGCGCGCCGGCATTGAGGCCCTGGCCCGGGAATGCGACCGCGTCGGCCTTGAGGAATGGGCGACGAATGTGGCCGCCAATTACAACCGGAATCTGAAGGACCCCTGTGAGGAGGCGGCGTAGGTTCCGCCGTTTTTCGGCGCGCCGGCGCCGGGTCCGGGTGATGATTGTCCTGTGTGTGGCCGTCGGAGTGGCGGCCATGACGGCGCGCCTCCCGCCGTCCTCTGTGCTGCGGGAGGCGTACCGGGATATCCAGGCCCTGGCGGCAGGGACCGGACAATATCTCAAGCCGGTCGGGGTTCAGATAGGCAGGGGGGCCGGATCGACGCCGGCAGGAGGTCGGCTGCTGGAGGGCCGGGTCAGGGTTATCGACGGAGACACGATAGAGGTTTCCGGCCAAAGGGTGAGGCTGTTCGGGATAGATGCGCCGGAGCAGGGACAGGACTGCCGGGTCGGTGGTATCGGGAATCCCTGCGGGCGCGCCGCCACGAAAGCTCTTGCCGGGCGGGTTGGCGGCCGATGGGCGTCCTGCCGGGAACAGGACCGTGACCGTTACGGACGCATTGTGGCGGTATGCCGGAGCGGCGGGATAGACATTAGCCGCTGGATGGTCCGCCAGGGGCACGCCTTCGCTTACCGACGGTATTCCGAGCGGTATGTTGGCGACGAGCGCGGGGCGCGCGCCGCCCGGCGCGGAATCTGGCGCGGTGAGGTTGTCCCGCCATGGGAATGGCGGAAAGGGCAGCGCTGAAGACGCGGCGGGTGCAGGCTGGGGCGCGCGCGAAGGAGATAGGGGGATGTCTCAGAGGCGTTCGGAATTTCTGTGGGAAATCGAGAGGCGCTTCGTGCAAGCCGGTGAATCGATGGACCAATCGCGCGCCCTGCGCCTGACTTAAAGTGGCACGCCGCGCCGCGCGCGTATCCCGAAAGCCGGCAGCTGCGGCGCGACAATCAGCTTGAGACGCTGGCGACAATCAGGATGAGACGGGGGAAGGCGGCGGCCCGGAACGGAGGGAGGGCGTAGCCCGACCGGAGTTCCGGGCCGCCGCCTCAAAAAATTTTTCCTGGACCTTCTGGCGGGGTCGGTCGGCTGGGCGAACGGTGACGTTTTTCCGAGTAGAGGAGCGCGTCATTGCCCGGGCGTTACGTAACCGATCGCCAGAAGAGGCTGTTCATGACCCACAAGAAGACCGACACCATCGAGGTGGCGGCCGCCAAGGCGGGGTTCGGCCGTGCCACCGGCTACCGTCTTGCCGCCGATCCGGAGCCATTCCGGGAGAAGAAGCCGCGGGGTCGGCGCCGCCCGGACCCGCTGGCCGATATCTTCGAGAAGGACGTCGTGCCGATCCTTGAGACCAGCCCGGCCATCCGTCCGGTTGGCGTGTTCGAGGAGTTGATGCGCCGTCATCCCGAACTGGACCCGGGGGTGCGGCGTACGCTGGAGCGGCGGATCCGCACCTGGCGCGCCCAGTATGGCGCGGAGAAGGACGTGATCTTCCGCCAGAAGCACGAGCCGGGCCGGCAGGGCCTGTCCGACTTCACTCGCATGGGCTCGCTCGGCGTGACCGTGGCGGGGCAGCCGCTGGATCACATGCTCTACCACTTCCGCCTCGCCTGGTCGGGCTTCACCCATGCCCATGTGGTGCTCGGCGGGGAGAGCTTCACGGCGCTGGCCGAAGGGCTGCAGGACGCGCTGTGGCACCTCGGGGGCGCGCCTCTCGATCACCGCACCGACAGCCTGTCGGCGGCGTTCCGCAACCTGAGCAAGGACGCCGTCGAGGACATCACCGGGCGCTACCGGGGGCTGTGCGAGCACTACGGCATGGAGGCCACCCGCAACAACCGCGGCGTGGCCCACGAGAATGGCTCGATCGAGGGGCCGCACGGCCACCTCAAGCGCCGGATCGCGGATGCGCTGGCCTTGCGCGGCTCGTCCGACTTCGAGACCCTCGAAGCCTATCGGCTCTTCGTCGCCGACGTGGTCGGCCGGGCCAATGCGCATCGCTCCAAGGCGATCGAGGCCGAGCGCGCGGTGCTGCGGGACCTGCCGGTCGAGCGGACCGTCGATTACGAGCAGATCAGCGTCAACATCGGCCAGTCCTCGGGCTTCGTTCTCCGCCGCGTGTTCTATACCGTGCCCTCGCGCCTGATCGGACACAGGCTCGGCGCGCGCGTCTGGGATGACCGGATCGACCTCTTCCTCTCGGGCGCTCACCTCCTCACCCTGCCGCGCGCGCGCGTCGGCGCGAGCGGTCCGGGCGCCCATGTCGTCAACTACCGGCACGTCATCCACTCCTTGAAGAAGAAGCCGATGGCGCTCCTGAACCTGGTCTACCGCGACGAGTTGTTCCCTCGCGAGCCCTACCGGCGCTGCTTCGAGAAGGCCCTGGAGCGGCTCGGCGAGCGCGAGGCCTGCCGCCTCGCCGTCGGCCTGCTGACGCTTGCACATGAGGACACCTGCGAGGCCGAACTGGCCGCGGAGATCGATCGTGCCCTCAAGACCGGCCGTCTTCCCGACCCCGACAAGCTCAAAGCCCGCTTCGCGCCGCAGCGCGGCAGCATGCCCGCCATCAAGGTCGCCAGGGCGCCACTCCTCGGCTACGGCGCGTTGCTGCAAGGAGACGCGGCATGACTGACAACCGGGACAGACCCGCCGCCGACCCCAACAAGGTCGACGCCATCAGGCTCTCCCTGATGCTCACCGAACTCCGCCTGCCGACCATCAACCGGCTCTGGCAGGGCTTCGCCAAGAGGGCCGACGCCGAGGGATGGACCGCAGCACGCTTCCTCGCAACCCTCGTCGAGCACGAACTCGCCGAGCGCGACCGCAGGCGCATCGAACGCCATCTCAGGGAGGCGAAGCTGCTCCCCGGCAAGAGCCTCGACAGCTTCGACTTCAACGCCGTGCCGATGATCTCGAAGGCCCAGGTCAACGCGCTGGCCGCCGGCGATGCCTGGCTGACCCAGGGCGCCAATTGCCTCATCTTCGGACCGCCAGGCGCCGGCAAGAGCCATCTCGCCTCCGCCATCGGCCTCGCCCTGGTCGAGAACGGATACCGCGTCCTCTTCACCAGGACCACCGATCTCGTCCAGCGCATGCAGGTCGCCCGCCGCGAACTCGCCCTCGAAGCCATGCTCGCAAGGCTCGACCGATACCACCTCCTCATCCTCGACGACATCGCCTATGTCCAGAAGGATCAGGCCGAGACCAGCGTCCTCTTCGAACTCATCTCCGCGCGCTACGAGCGCCGATCCCTGCTGATCACCGCCAACCAGCCCTTCGGTGAGTGGGGAAAGGTGTTCCCGGACGAAACAACCGCGGTGGCTGCCGTCGACCGGCTCGTCCACCACGCCACCATCCTCGAAATGAATGTCGAGAGCTACAGGCGCCGCGAAGCCCTCGACAGAGGCAAGCGAAAGGCTGGGCGCCCGGCAAGCTACGCCACCAAAAAAAACACCAAAAACTGAACCGCTGCCGCCAGATCGGCCCAGCGGCCACAACACTCACGGCCCGCGGGAATCGCCTCCGCGGGCCGTCTCTTCTCCGACCCGACGGCCCCCCCGCGACAATCAAAACGCTCTCCGAAAACCTTGTTTGTCGCGCCGCGACAATCAAAATCCGAAACCGCTTGCAATCCGCGCCCCGCGCGACAATCATCAACTCGCCGATGCCGCCGGGGAATCTCATCCTGATTGACGCGCGGCTCTCACCCAGATTGTCGCGCTATAGGCAGCGCTACACTTCCCGTGCTCATGCTATGATGGATGCTCCTTCAGTTGCGAAGGATACGGGCGATGGATGAACGAGTAACGCAGCTCGGACGGGCACAAAACAGCGCACCACGTCCGTTCCCGGACGACAGCCCCGTGCGGACCCGCGCTTTCGGCGGACGACCTTTCTACAGCGCCGTCCGCCAGCGGACCCGCCGACGGCGCGAGGCGCTGCACAGGCTTCTGGCGGACATTGCGGCCCGGGCCGCTTCGGAAGGCGTCGATATCCGTGTGTTCGGGTCCGTCGCACGCGGAACGGCAGGTCCAGAAGCCGATCTCGACATTCTGGTCACGGCCGGCATTGTCTCCGAAAACCGCTTCCGCGTCATGTCCTGGATGCAAGAAAGAGGCGCCGAAAGCGATATCCGCGTGGACGTTGCCTTTCTGGATATGGCCTCCCACCTCATGAGCGGCTCGATCTCCTGCGCCGAGGCGCTTCGCGGCGTACGTGTCATTGAATCATGCTGACCGCCTCTCATCCGCTGTTCGCCAGGATCCAGGTCTATCTGTCCCGGATCGACCGCACGCTGGCCAAGGGCGAACGGCATCGGCTTGCGGCAGACGCCGAACCCGAATGGGAAGACAGGGAACTGCGAATCGAGAGCGGTGTGGGGAAGGCGGTTCACGACATCTATTCCGGCCTTGAGCGGATTTTCGAGGACATCGCGGAGGAAGTGGACGGAGGCAAGCCAACGGGCGAAAGCTGGCACATGAAGCTGCTTGCGCAGATGGCGGCGGAGACACCGGTGCGGCCTGCGATCGTTCTTCCGGACATGACCGGTCCGCTCTCGGACGTTCGCAGCTTTCGCCATGTTTTCCGGGAATCCTACGGCATGGATCTCAGATCTGCCGAAGTGCTCGAAAAATTCGGGAGCCTCAGGGATGTGATCGTGCCGGCTCTGACAGTCCGGCTGGAGTATCTGGAAACGGTGCTGACAGGCCCGGATCCCGGAGAGCCGGACACGCCAACCGAGAGCGGGCTGCATTAGCACTACAGTTGGGGGTGTATAGGGCATCTCCGGCCTTCACACCGGCAGGAACCGGGACACGGTGCGACATTCGGCAGTTCGGTTTCGAGCAAGCCGCTGGAAGGGCGGTTTGACGGCCGTGGACGGCGCCGGCACTGGCCGGCCAAGCGTTGGCAGGCGGCGCAGACGGGCCGCGATGAAGAACGCAACCCCCTGACATTACGGTATTTCCGGGGCGCGGCTGGGAGCCGCCCCCCCGGACCGGGATTCCCACAGAAATTCCGAACGCCTCTGGATGTCTCCACGGCCCGGACCCGGCGTTGGAGTCAGCTACAGGTCGCCCCGCAGGACTCTCTCGCCGTGGGCGATGGCCTCGTCGACAAGCGGGACAGGCTCCGGGAGGTGTTCCAGGCGCGCATGCCTGAGGGCATTCAGCATGACTGTGGCGGCATCCCTGACAGAGCTGTCCTCGCCGGGCGCCTCGATATCGCGGACCTCGACGTGCCAGCCCCTGGAGAGCAGGTTCTGGACGGTCCGGGAGAGGTCCATGCCGAAGGTGCCGTTATCCGTGAGAGCGTTGGCAAGTGCCTGCGAGGCATGTGCATGGATGGCCTGGTTCCAGGCGGCATCGCGCGCCCGGCTTTCCTGGCGTTCCCGGTCCTTGAATCCGGCGGCATAGGACGGTTCGAAGTCCGTGCTGGCGGCCTGCACGCGGCCGGTTTCATCGGTGATGATGACCAGAACGCCGGCCCGGGTGCGGGCCCCTTCGTTGCTCAGAGCAATTCCTCCAGGCGCTCGAGGATATCGCGGCCCTCCTCGACCGCCATCGCGGCCTGGCCGGGCGAATTGCCGATTCCGAGCAGGGCATCTTCGCGGTCATCGAGATGTTCACGCAATGCGGTGGCTGCGGCCCGGGCGGCGGCGCGCAGCTGGTGCAGTTCGCTGTCGCGCCGCTCTGTCTTGTCACGGACCCGGTGCCGATGGATATCCATGCGAATGAATTCGGCACAGATGGCCTTTTGGCTGATGGCGCTGTTGCGGGCCGCGGTCTCGTCCGCGAACCAGTCTCCGGTGCAGGAGACGGCCCAGAGGTTTTCCGGAAGGCTGCCGCCGGGGGAGCGGGAGTTATCGGCGCTCATCGGTGAGGAACCCGGGCATAGCGAAGGAGAACAGCGGTGCGGCACCGACATGCACCGGCCAGAGAGGCGGAAAGGCGGAAGAAGGGCGGTCCGCCGCCCGGGCCGGACTGCTCCGTTCGGTCATCAATGCGATGTCCTCCCTGTCGTGACAGGCTAAATTTATAGCACAATCGGATTATCATGGAAAGCGGATTGTATTCGAGGGCATCCCTCTTCCAGGACACTCCGAGTAGCGGCGTGGAAGGCTTGTGCCATGGGTGTCAACTCTTGGCGCAATCGACAGTCATTCACGGTCGTCCCCGTTTACGCGCCTGCGCCTGCGTTCGTAAAGCATCGCGTAGCGCAGCCACTGGCGGCGCAGCAGGCAGTGGGTTCCGGAGGACTATAGCGGTTGCTTTCGCGGCGGCTGGCAGAAGCGGCAAATCCATGCCGATGTCGGGCTGCGCAGTGACCGTCGGCTGCTCGCTGTGTGGCGGGTCATGTCCGCCTGTTCGATCGGAACCACGCGGTTGCAGGCGGCGCAGCGGACCTGCGCGCCGTCCGGCGGCTGAATGAACTCGGATTCACCCGCAGACCGGCGGCTGCGGGTTCGCGCCTGTTGCTGCCAGGTGCGGTCGATCCTGTCGTGTCTCATGGCTCTGCTGGTTGCGTGTCCGAAAGGAGAAAGGGCGATTCCGGAATCAGGGCCGCGGCCAGATGTCCAGGCCAATGGCAAGGCACAGCCCGGCAAAAGCAACGGCGCTGGCAACGGCTCCCGCCTTGATCCAGGGGGCCGGAACCGGGAGAGGGGGGTTCGTCAGCCAGGGGCGCACGGAAGCGTAGAACAGCAGTCCGGCGCCGAGCGAGGCCGCGGTTATGACCGGGATCCCGATGAAAAGGGTAATCCACTCGGCGGGATTCATTCGTCGATGCCGTCGGGTGCGCGACGCGGCCATTTCCGCTCAATGCGGCCGAGCAGGCGGATGGCGGCTTCGGCGCAGAGGAGGACGGCCACCCACATGAGGAACTGTTCGGTCAGCTCCTGCGGCGCAAGGAACGCGACAAGCGCCAGGAGCATCCCGGCCAGACAGAGGAACTGGAACAGGAGCACATGGGTTCCGAAGGCTCTCAATTCGCGTGTCATCCCAGACATGTCCCCCTGATCGATTTACCGGCCATCGTCGATCCGCTTCTTGTGGACGGTTTTTCCCGTTGGTGTGCAGACGGGGGTCGTCATGCGGGGGTGTCCAGATCGGCGGAAAGAGCCTTCAGGCGAGCATGCAGAGCCTTCTGGCGCGTTCCGGACACTGTGGGGCTCCAGGTGCATTGTTCCATGAGCGAGAGGGCCTCACGGGCGGCTTGGGCGACCTTCAGATAATGGGTTTCGGGGATGAAGGCGACCGCCCCTTCGCTCGGGCGGTCGTTATAGTGCCAGACCACGGTGCCGGCCCCTGCCTTTGTCGGATGGGCGTAGAGGCGGTCCGGCGGGCCTGCCATGTGGGGGAACCTGGGTTCCACTTGAGTGACCATCCTTCAGAACCAGCGCCAGCGGCGCGCCAGAAGAAGCGCTGAAAGGAAAATCCAGACGAAAAGGCATATTGCGACGCCGTGCGTGCCGCCCCAATGCCCGACGACTGCACCGAGTGCGAGCATGAATGGCTGAATTTGAAACTTCACCTCATTTTTCCTCGTGCCTGTCCTGGGACCTGTATCGGCTTCCGTCCGGCGCACATCCGGACATTCATCGTTGTCGAGGATCTCCATTGCACAGGCGGGCATGCTCGCGGAAGGCGTATCGGTCGGTCATGCCGGCGATATAGTCCGCGACGACGCGCGCGGTCCGGCAGGTATTGGCGCCGTCCGTGCAGCCCCGCCACGCCGGGGGCAGTGCCGAGGGGCGGCCGGAGAGCGTTGCGAACAGGTCCGTGACCGCGCCACGCGCCGGACCGGCTTCCGCCTCCACGCTCGGATGGCGGTAGAGATGCTTGTGCAGGAAGGTCTTGATCGCGTGTTCCGTGTTCGCCATGGCGTCGGAGAAGGCGACCAGCGGCCGGCCTGCCCGGCGCACATCGTCGGCGGTGTTCGGGCGCTCTTCGGCGAGCCGCCGTCTGGTTTCGTCAACCGCGTCCGCCACCATGGCCCGCACGCCCCGGCGCACGGTTTCGTGGATAAGGCGCGCCGGCGGCAATGGTCCGTAGCACGCCTCGACTTCGCCCAGCGCCGGGCCGAAGAGCGGCAGCTCGCGCAGGTCGTCGAGGCCTATCAGGCCGGCGCGCACGCCATCGTCGATATCGTGGTTGTTGTAGGCGATGTCGTCGGCCAGCGCCGCCGCTTGCGCTTCCAGGCCCGGCCACTCCTCAAGCCGGAGTTCCATTTCCCGGTCCAGGTTCGCAACGGGTGCGGGAACGGCACCGGGTGCGAACGGCCCGTTGTGTTTGGCAAGTCCTTCCAGCGTCTCCCAGGTCAGGTTGAGGCCGTTGAAGGCGGCGTAGCGGGCTTCCAGCCGGGTGACAATGCGCAGGGTCTGCACATTGTGATCGAAGCCTCCGAAGCCTCCGAGCGCGGCATTGAGCGCCCTTTCGCCGGCATGGCCGAAGGGGGTATGTCCGAGGTCGTGCGCGAGCGCCAGGGTTTCCGCCAGCGTTTCATCGAGCGAAAGGCTCCGGCAGATGCCGCGCGCGATCTGGCCGACCTCAAGCGAATGCGTCAGACGGCTGCGGTAGTGATCGCCCTCGACGCATATGAAGACCTGGGTCTTGTACTGGAGCCGTCGGAAGGCGGCGGAATGGAGGATGCGGTCGCGGTCGCGCTGGAACGGGGAGCGGTCGCCGGCTTCAGGCTCCGGCCAGCGTCGCCCCCGGCTGTCGGGGGGCAGGGAGGCATAGGGCGCGAGCGGAGCGTTCATGGCTGCTGGGCGCCGGTCTGCTGCTCGTATTCGGCGAGCAGGGCATGGACGGTGTCTGCGACCGCGAATTGTTTTTCGTCGGGGAACGGCACGTCGCGGTCGAGATCGACCATGAAGGCCGTTTCCGCCTCCCGGAGAGCTTGGGCGAGCCTGTCGGAGGCGAGCATCTTGCGCATTGTCCGGGCGGCTACGCCGACATCGGTGGCGGACATCACCGTGACCTCGAAACGGCCGTCCGAACAGGCGAACCAGCGGCCGTCGGCGACCAGATCGGGTTCTTCCAGCGAGACGACCTGGAAGGGCAGGCTCGCAGCCCTGAGCGTCTGCAAGAGGTTTCCGGAGTTGGCCGGATCGGCGGCGGCAGTTTGTGTCCCCTGGGCGCGGTCACCGCCGGGGCTGCGGCCGTATAGTTCCAGCAGCTGCTCGGCGCCGCGGAGCGCCTCGGTCAGAATGCGGTTATGTGCATGCAGACGGGCCAGGAGGGACGGCGCCTCGAGGAGCCAGTCGCGGATAGCGGCATCGGTGCAGCGGATGACGGTCTTGCCGGTCCGCCTGTCGATGAGATGCAAGGCCTCGGGGCCGTCCGGGCTGTCGGGGTGGGGAGCCAGCAGCGGGAGATGTGGGGCGTGCTCGGAGGCATTTGTCATGCGCCGGGGTCCTTCTTCACCCAGGCCAGGTACAGCAGGGCGCCGTTCAGGCCACCGTAGTAAAGCCATAATATGGTTGTTGCGGGGATCAACACGGGTCTCCTTGCGGAGTTTCGGTATCGGGCACCCCCCAGGGGCCCGGGGCGTCGTTCGGTCCCTGCATATCGGCTGACCAGCCCATCAGGGCGTTCCAGGCCCGGTAGCCGCCGATCATGAGGACCGGCGGGGAAAGAAAGACCGGCTCGAGAGCGCAGGCGATGTAGTAGATCGCGTAGGAGGCGATGCAGCGCCAGGTCGGCATGGGTTGTCCTTTCGCGGGTGTCAGTGACGTATGGCGGTCCTGTCGTCCCAGCCGGCAAGGGCATCCCGGCAGATGGCACGAATGCTGTCGACGGTGCTGCCAGCGTCCTCGATCCGTCGTACGCATTGGGCCTTACAAAGATGAGTTGACGGCGTCATGCCGCCAGCATCCCTGCGTTTTCACGGATCGCAGGGGTCCGCAAGCCGGAACGCCCCTCCCCGTGCAGCAGCGCCAGTCCCCGACGCCGGATGTTGCTGCCGGCATTCGCGTCGGCATGGTCCGCATGGCCGCAGGCCGTGCACTGGAATTCGGCCCGCGAACGCCGCGAGCCGGCATCGACATGGCCGCAGGCGGCGCAGGTCCGGCTGGTATGGGCCGGGTCGACCGCGAGCAGCCGTCCCGCCTTGTAGCCGAACATGAAGCGCAGTTCCGCCCATCCCGTGGCCAGGATGACGCGGTTGAGCCCGGCCTTCTGCCGGACCCGGGCGCCCGGCTCCTCTGTCGTGCCCCGGGCGCTGCGCGTCATGTTCCGGACCCGGAGGTCCTCGACGGCGACGGTATGGGCGGCGTCGGCGACTGTCCGCGAGACATGGTGGCGCCAGTCGCACCGCATCCCGGAAAGGCGCCGCCTCGTCTTCGCCAGACGGGCGCGGGTGCGCTCCCGGCGCCCGGAGCCGCGCTTCTGGCGCGCCAGACGCCGGGCAAGGCGCTTCGCCCTCGCCTCCAGCCGCCGCGTATCCGGGGCATGGAACAGGCGGGCTTCCGGCCCCGGACCGCTCGCCGCCACCTGGCCAGCGTTCATGTCCACCCCGATGACGCTGTCGTCATCCTCGTGGACCGCCGGCGCCGGGACCCGGTAGCAGACCACGGCGTACCACTTGCCGGCCTCGCGCTTCAGCACCGCCGAGACCGGCTCGCCATCCCCATGCGGGTTGCCGCCCCGCCGGCGGACCGCAAGCGGGCCGAAACCCGGAAGGCGCAGGCAGGCCGCGCCGGACCCGCAGTCCGCGCCGGGCCGGGCCCGGTCCTCCAGCCTCACCCCCGAGACGAAGGAGAGGCTGTCGAACCGCCGGCGGGACCGGAACCGGGGAAAACCCGGCTTCTGGCCCGCCTTCACCCGCCGGAAGAAGCCCTTCATCGCCTCGTCCAGGCGCTTCAGCGTCCCGCGCTGCACGGCGACCGGAACGGCCGCCATCTCGGGGTCCTCCCGGCGGCACACCGTCAGGCTCTTCGCCTGGTCGATATAGGAGAGCGACCGCCCGGCCAGACGCCAGGCGTCGCAGCGTTCCTGAAGGGCGGCGTTGTACAACTGCCGCTGCGCCTCCAGAACCCGCTCCAGACGCCGCCAAACGGACCGGCGGCCCGGCAGAAGCCGGAATACCACCTGACGGTGCGTGAAGACCTCGCTCATGCGGCCGAACTGGATACGATACACGGCAATGTCAACTTACCTTTGTAAGCCCCAACGTGTTCATATCCTTCTCCATAAACTGTGTCACTCACCGGCTTGTGTCCAGCCGAACGGGATCTGCGATGTCGTCCCGCTTCTACCGCATCGCTCAGGCTCTCGACTGTCCCGCTGTCGTCATGCGGAAGCGCTGCATCATGCCCGCGATCCCGCCGCCGGCCCGCCGTGCTACAATGCACCTGCTCATCGCTGGGGAGACACGCCATGGACGTCACGACCGGCAGCATGGGGTCTGTTTTCCGCACCCTCCGGGTCCCGCCCTCGGAAATCCCGTTCATGGCCGGCATCGACTGGAACACCATCGCAAGGCGCGTCCTTGTCGATCCTGTCACCGGGCTTATCGAACTCATGTCCCCCTCGGGCCTTCATGAAGGCTACGCCCACGGCACGAATATCGCCGTCGGCAAGATCGGCGACGCCTTCGGTATCCGGTATGCTGCGCGTGGCGCGACGCGCTGGAAGCGTCGGCCCGACGATCCCCCGAACTCCGGCAGCGAGCCCGACGCCTGCTTCTGGATCGGGCCCAGCGCCGACGCTTGGACCCGCGCCTGCGACGACGGACCCGAAGCGCAGGACGCCTTCGAGGCCGCAACCCCGCCCGACCTTGTTATCGAGGTCGAGAGAAACAGCGACAACCCGGACAAGCCGATCATCTACCGCGAGATCGGCGCAACCGAGATGTGGCGTCTCGACGTCGGCCGGGACAGGACGCTCCACGCCGAGATCCTCGACCTCCAGCACTCCGACGGACCCGAAACGCGCCGGGACGCCTCCGCCGTCCTGCCACTCTGCACGCCGGAGTTCATCCGCGACGCCGTCGAACTCGCCTACCGCGCCCGGGGCGACGAACTCGGCATTCTGATCGACGAAGCGCGCCGGGAGGCCGAAGCGGGGACAGACGAGACCCCGCAGCCGTAAACGGACTGGCCGCACGATGCCGATGCGAAAATGGCGTTTCCTGGCGGGCAGGGAGGGATTCGAACCCTCGGTGGACCTCAGCCCACGCCGGCTTTCCGGGCCGGTGCATTCGACCGCTCTGCCACCTGCCCGCAGAAACGCCGTTACCGATCCGCGCCTTCCCGGACCGCCTGGATTATCCGGGCGGCCGCCTCTTCCGCGGCCTCCTCCGGCGACGGCCGGGGCCTTCTGTCTCCCCGCAGATCGTCAACGATGTCCCGCGGCACAATACGGCCGCCATCGGACGGCCAGCCCGGGACGACTGGATGCCTGCCCGGCCTACCTGCACTTCCGACCATATCGCCTCACCCTTCCTCTGTCCGCCCTCAGCTTCCGGGCAGGAATTCCTCTACATGCCGCTCCTCGAGCAGCGCCACAAGCCTTGCTTCCGTCCGCCCGCCGTCATGGACCTGGATCTCCACCGCATGGCTTCGTTCGTCCGATACAAGGCGGTAGAAGTCGAATGCCGTCGCGCCTTCCAGGCCGCTTCCGATCTCCGTCTCTTCCGGGTCGCACTCGTGACGGTACGCCTCGCGGGCGGCCTCCTGCCGGTAGGTCTTCCCCGACAACCAGCCGCCGAATCCGGGCGGAGTCCTCTTCGCGGCCAGGGAAAAACCGTCACCCTCGACGAGCTTCCTGAGCTTCTTCCTGCCGAAAGCCTGCTCCATCACCGTGACCAGCGCCGGCCGGGCAACGGCCAACCGCCCGCCATCGCCCTTCCATATCGCCAGCGGACCCAGGCCCACGACCTCCGCCTCGAGAACCCGGCGAATATGGCCCTCATCCAAATGCAGGGCATGCACGGCCTTCACAACGACGTCCGCCTCGGCAAGACCCTCGGGTGGCGCCAAGAGCCCGAATTTCATGAAGCCGCCCACGCCGATTTCCCAGGCATGTTCCGCGGGCGAACGACGGGGTCTTTCGTCGCGTCCTTTGCCGAAAAACCGTCTCAACATTCGAAACCCCTTCCGCTCCTCATTCAGCGCTTCGGCGCTCAATCTCCGCTCGGCACCAGGTGCAGAGGAGAGGACTTGATCGACGGCGGAGGCGGGAGCGCGATCTGCCCGGCCCGTTCCCTCTCCCTTTCGATCAGTCGGGCCTCATGCCGCTCCTTCGCCGCCGAATACAGCAAAATACCGCCGCCGACGATCAGTCCGACAATGCCGAGTGCCAGAAGCACCTCCATCAGGGTGAAACGGCCGCGGTCCATCACCGGCGGGCGGCTGTATGTCGACGCGGACGACCTCTGTCCGGCGTGGATGTTTCCATGAGGGCCCGGATTCTCCGACTTCGGCGCCGCGACGGGCTCCCGCCTGACGATTTCCTCGATATGACGCGGATGCAGAAAGGAAACGACGCACATTTCCGTCCGGCCGCCCTCATGCAGATAAACCTCCAGGGCACGAGCGCCATCGCCCGACAGCAGCCGCCGGAAACCGAACGACACCGCTTGCGGGCGCCGGTTCCGGCGCGTCTCGCCGGACATACGCAGCGTCTCGACAGCCTGCCGCAGATCCTCGCGGTCCGGGTCCGCGCCCAAGCGCCACCCCTGTATCTCCATGTCCGGCCAGTAGCAGGGCCCGGTCCATCCGCCGAAGCCATCCAGCACTTTCCTGCGCCGGATCCCCTGCGGCCCGGCGTCGCCGCCGTCCCGGGCGCCGGAATACAGTTGTTCGGCCCGCTTCGGGCCGAACAGGCCGCTGACTTCCTCTCTGGTCACCTGCCGCGCAACGGCAAATCGATCATCCGCCTCGCGCCACAGAAAACGTTCGAAGCCCAGGACGGTGCCCGAGTCCAGCTCAACCACGCGTCGAACCGGAATGCCCTCTCCGAGAACCACGCCATGGATTCCGGTAACCTGGAGATTTGTGTCCCGCAGTCCTTCCGGGGCGGAAAAACCAAGCCGCAGGAAATCACCCGGATGAAGTTCCCAGGCTTTCGGCTCCACAGTCGCGGCCTGCTCGGCCATTGCCGCACTCCAGCCGTTTCAGCTCGAACAGAAAGCGGAAGTCCAGACAGGACGCGCCCGGTGCGGGCGCGTCCTGTCCGACCGTCATTCGGCGCCTTCGGTCTCCGTTGCGGCCTTCCGCGCGCGAAGGCGGTCGAGGACGGCAGACCCGCTTCGCCCGCCGCCTTTACGCTCGAACTCCCGGATCTCGCGGTCGAGGTCGCCGCCGCTTTCCTCGTCCGCCAGCTGCTCTGCGGCCGCCATCGTGTCGGCGCGTTTCTGCTGGCGTTCCTGGATCCGCTTCAGCGACTCCTTCGCCGATCCCATCTTGGACGAGGTCCCCGAATACCGGGCCGCCACCGAAGCGCTGACCTGCTGCGCCCGCTCGGTCGCCTTCACGACCGACACCTGCCGGCGCAGGGTCGAGAGGCTGTTTTCGCTGGTCCGGATGGCCTGCCTGGTATTCCTGATCGACTCGTCGTATTGGCGCAGGGCATCCTCCTTCGCCGAGAGGTCCTGCTCGAGTTCCCCGATGCGGTCGGCGACCCTGGTGGCCAGACCGTCATTGCCCTTGTCCATGGCGGACATCGCGGTTTCCTCATACTCGGCGATGTTGGCCCTGAGCGCATCGACCTGCCGGGCAACGCCGGTCCGTTCACCCATCAGGGTCGCGAGACTGCCTTTCGCCCGGTCGAGTTCCTCTGTGGCCTCGCGCATCTCCTGGTCCAGGATGCGCTCCGCGTTCGCATCGACGATTCCCTCGCCGACTTCGGTCGCCGCGCCGCGCGCGGCCGTGAAGAGCTTCGAGATGATGCCTTTCATGATTCCTGTCCGTCCTTCCGGTCAGACGAGATACTCGGAGACGGCGCCGACCGCCTCGATCGAGTTCTCGCTCAGGGTTTCGAGTTCCTTGACGATGTTGCTGAACTTCGATTCCGCCGCGAGGGAGCCGAACATCACATAGGCGTCGCCGACTCTCCCGAACGCGGAAAGCGGCATGCTCGGATTGAGCGTCAGGAGCCGCTCGTCCAGTCCCGGCCTCTTCTCCGCCGGGACCTCGTCCTTGTGCCACAGATGGACGAGGCAGAGCAGGTGCTCGCCGTCCTCCGTGACCGTGATCGGGAACTCGTCCCGATCCTCGACGGTCACGATAATGCCGTCCTCCGCCTTGCCGTTCGCTTCGCAGCGAAAGCGATAGCCGCCCTCCGAGACGTGATCCTGGAGGCTCTCGCTCAGCAGTTCGAGTTTCATTCCCGTTTCTCCTTCGGGGTTTACGTCACTCAGGGCAGCCCACGGGATTTCGGCCCCCTCGCGCAACAGATGCCCGAGGCGCCTTACCAGGGACCGCCTTTCCTTCGGAACCCAGATCTGGACCGGAACAAGACCCCGGGCCATCATCCGTTCGCGATGACGGCGTTTGCGCACTGTCGCGCCCTCGGTGGCCCTGTCTTCCGTTTCGGCCGCCAAAACCCGGCTCTCCAGACCTCTTCCGTGACATGCGATATGTCTCATGCCACTCGTGACATGTCACAATCTAGCCCGGCCCGGACCACATGTCAACACCCCGGCCCGGTCCCCTCCGACACAACCCCAAGGGTCGTTGCCGACGGGTCCGGCCGGGACACGTTTTCAGTTGGCGACCGGCCTGCAGCCGGAGATGTCCCATACCCGCTTGCCGTCAGCGCTCGTCGTCCAGGTTGCGACGCCCTGGTAATCCCCGACGCATCTGGCCGATCCGGAGGTCTGTCCGTTGGATATCCCCGATGATTGCCGTCCACCCGGATCGGCCAGCGGCAGGAAGGGAAGCGGATAGCCGGCCGGGATCCGCTCAGATCGGGCGCCGGGAACCTCGATCACGATATCGCCGCTTGCCAGATACGACATCCGGCCTTCCCGGTACGCCTCTCCCCCTTCATCAAGGAGATGGACGGCGCGCGCACCGTCCACGCGCGGCCCGACTGTCACGGTCCGCCCGGACACATGCTCGAGGGGCGCCCCCTCCAAGGAGGTCAGCCACCTCTCGATATCCTCCGGATCTGCCGGGGCGCCGCCGCTGCGGCCGATGCCCGTCCTTCCCGGAGACGTGCGTTCCGATCCCGGGAAGTGCCGGACAATGGCGTCCGGAGCCTGTCTGCGCATGGCCTCCCAGTCGAGCGATGTCTGGCGCTCCTCGACAGCCATGCCCTCCGGCAGGGGCAGTCCGGCGCAAGGGCCCGTGAACGCCGCTGGCCAGCCCTCCTGGACCCAGCCCTGGGCAAGAACAACCCAGGTCGGCTTCTCCACCGCGTTCACCTTCCTGGAATTCGTCTCGGTATTGAGCGCTCCCGTCTCCGGGAAATAGAACATCGGCGTGGTATAGGGCCGCGGCTTCGTCGAGCGGTCTTCCTGGCCGAACATGGTCCCGATCGACTGACGCTCCACCCACCAACGGCCCCCGCGGACCGGACGCCACCCTTCCACGCCGGTTGTCGTCTTCTTCCCGAGACATTTCGACAGCCGCCCGTCCGGGAAGAAGACATAGGCGGCGACCGACCGGTATTCCGGCCTCACGATCCCCTGCCGGAACACCCAGACCCGGCCCGCCAGCAGGGAGCGCAGGAATGCCTCGCTGTGCGAGGTATAGTTCATCGGGCGCGGAGGCCAGTCCACGGCCTCCGGCGCGTTCCCGGCCCCGGCGGGCCCGGCAACCAGCATTGCCAGCCCGACCAGGCCGGCCGCCGCCGTCTCGCATGGACTTCTGCCGGTCTTCACGATCATTCACTGCGGACCGCAAGCGGGCCGAAACCCGGAAGGCGCAGGCAGGCCGCGCCGGACCCGCAGTCCGCGCCGGGCCGGGCCCGGTCCTCCAGCCTCACCCCCGAGACGAAGGAGAGGCTGTCGAACCGCCGGCGGGACCGGAACCGGGGAAAACCCGGCTTCTGGCCCGCCTTCACCCGCCGGAAGAAGCCCTTCATCGCCTCGTCCAGGCGCTTCAGCGTCCCGCGCTGCACGGCGACCGGAACGGCCGCCATCTCGGGGTCCTCCCGGCGGCACACCGTCAGGCTCTTCGCCTGGTCGATATAGGAGAGCGACCGCCCGGCCAGACGCCAGGCGTCGCAGCGTTCCTGAAGGGCGGCGTTGTACAACTGCCGCTGCGCCTCCAGAACCCGCTCCAGACGCCGCCAAACGGACCGGCGGCCCGGCAGAAGCCGGAATACCACCTGACGGTGCGTGAAGACCTCGCTCATGCGGCCGAACTGGATACGATACACGGCAATGTCAACTTACCTTTGTAAGGCCCCGTCGCGTCTTCGCACAGGCGGGACTAGCAGCTTCCCTTCGCAGCCATGTTCTGCCTGACGACCCGGACCCGGCCCTCGACGCTGGCCGTGCCGTCCACCTGGATACAGCCGGCATTGAGATCGCCGATGTCCGCATCGGCATCCCGCAACGGGGCCGTCGTCCTGCCATCCACATTGATGGTCCCTCCAAGGACCGTCTGGTCGACAATGACCCTGTTGTCGCTGCAGACGGCGGAGTGAGTCGCCGGGGTCAGGCATGCCCGATTCAGCGCCCCCGCGCCATACGATCCGGAAACAGTGGCGGTACCCGCCTCCAGGCCGCTGCCCGCTGTCATCCGGGCCGTTGCGCTCGAGACCGTTCCCGTCACGGAAAGCTCTCGCCCGACAGCCAGCGGGCCATGCAGCGTGACAGTCCCGAAACCCTCGATCACCGAGACATTCGTAATCGCCCCGGCGACCGTGACCGTCTGTTCCATCCTGTTCGCATCGGCGCAGATCGCGGTTTCGGTTCGGTGAAGGAAGTCGCCGCACCAGTCATCGTGGCTGAACTCGTACAGCACCATCAGCGCCCCGGCGGTCGGTCTCGATGCGGCAAACGCCGGGGCGCTGTCGAAATCCGAGAGGCTCTCCGCAACCCCCGGCCCCATCAGGCAGGGAGCCGTCACTCCCGACGGACAGCGCGCGCTCTCGACAATCCCCATGTGCTGCCCTCCCATGCCCTGCGTAATGCCGGCATGGGCCGGTCGTCCGTCGCCTGAGTCCGGGAACTGCCCCGACAGCACCCGGACACCGTTCGACGACGGCAGCACCAGCACCTTGAGGTCCCGCTTCATGCCGTCCGAGAACACGAAGTTCTCCGGCAGGATATCCTCGTCCGTGAAGTCCCCGCGGGCGTCGAGAGTCTCCGGGGTCGCCGAGGCGATGAGCCCCTCGTAGTCGGCCTGCACATGGTGCCGGGCTGCATTGGCCAACACCGCTATCGCCCTCCCGGAATCCCGCGCGCGCCCTTCGGTCCGCTCCGCATCGAGCCAGACCGAGACACCCATTGCCGCGAGGCCCAGAAGCACTAGGGTGAGCGCCGTCTCCAGGAGGGCGGACCCTCGCCGCGTCCGGCATCGCAGACGCTGGCCGAGACGCCGGTTCGCCGAATTACCAGTTGTCGCAGCCATTGCAACGGCCCGTGATCGTGAGCGTCGTTGCGTGCAACGACCCCGCGTGAACACCCGATCCTCCACTCCCCACCGGTTCCTGCAGCACCGTCAGATCCCGGTCTATTTCAATACTCTGCACATCGACATGACCCGTCGTCACACAACGCTCGCCGGCTTCCACCAGAAGGCACTGGGTCTCGGCAGTGGCGAAGGTGCCGTTTCCGGTAATCCGCAGTCCCTCGTTCCCGGGCACGAAAATGCCGTCCCGCCTCCCGACTTCATGAGCGCGGGCCAGACCGGGAGCCGTCAGGCTCAGGCTCCCCGCGACAACGAGATCCGCCCTCACGGCAGCCTCGGGATCGTCGGCAGTCGACGATGACGACGGCTCGAACGTCACACCGACATTACCCAGACGGGCCCCGACCGCCTCCACCCGGTCTCCCTCGACGACCAGCTCCTGGGTTCCCATGTCCAGATCGGTCCGCATCCTGGCCAGGTCCGGACGGCCGGGCGGTGGCGTATGGTGCAGCGCCCGCTCATTCCGCGGCACCGAGACATGGGCAACCGCGACCAGATCTCCGTCCCGGAATCCTGCCCAGGAAGCCGGCAGACGACCCGCCATCTCCGTCTCGAACGCGGTAATCCCGTCCGCCCCCACCAGCGTTCCCAGGGTTCCGTCGAAAATCGCGACAGTGGAAAGGCCGCTGTCCACCACGCCGCGCCGGACAGCATCCAGCCGGGACCGCGATTCCGGCCTCAGCATCGCGGCCGCCACCCGTTCGCAGATATACGTGGAACCCGCCGGCGGCGGGCAGGTCTCGCCGGGAATGGACGGCACGTCGACATAGGTGAAATGCATTGCCTCATCGGCCACGGGAATACCGTAAACAAGTCCGGTGTCGGCCCCGAGACCCGAGACCGGCAGGGTATCGGCGATCCCGCCATAAAGATCGGCCTGAACTGCCGACGTGTCTCCCCCGGCCCACGCCGCGGGAATGGCGTTGGGCGCCCTCGGAAGCGCCAGCACCCATTCTCCCCAGATCTGTCCCGCCGCGCGGTACCGATCCCAACCGAGCTTATGTTCCTTGAACACGACGACAGATGAAGCAATCATAAGGGCGACGAGAGAAAGCAGCATCACCCCGAGCAGTCCTGCCGCCCCTCGCGGCCCTCGTCTTGCCAGTTCGACGACCGCCGACGCGGTCCTCCGGACACAGACGCTTGAGCCTCCCCGCGCCGCAGGATACCAGGAATATCCGGAACATCGATCAGGCCGGCCTTCCCCTGAAAACCGTCCCGACAGCATAGCGCCTGCCAACAGCCCAAGAAACCGTCCCGCCCAGACAGGCGGCGCGGCAGTCCTGCGACTCAGTCCCTCCAAAGACATGCTGAAGGCCTCCGACCGCAACAGCAGAGGCTCACCATGATAGAGATGCTGCCCTCACATGAATCCGCCGGAAACGTGAAAAATGGGGATTCCCGGATATTTGCGTTGTGGTGCCGGGGCGCTTTGCGCCGACGCAAAAGGCCCGGCGGCAAGCACTGCCACCGGGCCGCAGGTTTCAAGAGATCGTCATCGGTTACAGCATGGGCATAGCGCCTATTGCCGGGCAGCGCCGAACGCCGCAGTGAGATCGGGCCGCTCCAGGGTCCCGGCCGCCCCTTCATGCGCCGGACCGGTAAACACTCCCGTCAGCCGCCCGGCGTCCTCGCTCGCGCCCGTCTCACGGAAGGTCTGCCCGATGGCCTCGATCGCATAGCGCAGGTCGCCGTCTCCCCATACGGTTCCTGACCCCGCCTCTCCGGGCTTCTGCCGGGCGTCCCAATGCTCCAGGCCGGTGAAGGCCGCCGTGCCGGTCAGCACCGCGATATCGACGGTCAGCGCCGCATCGCCCATGACGGCTTCGGCGTCCGGCGTGAAGCCGACCAGATGGCCGGTCCACGTCGCGCTGCCACCGAGCGCGTCATTGCTCTCGAGGCCGCCGGACGGGCGGCGCCCGTAGGCCCAGGGCTCGGCATAGCCGTTCCGAAACGCCACCCCGAAGCCTGTATGCGGCGCATTGCCGTGGATATGAAGCGACGTGGAAGACCAGGGACCGAAATCCACCGGGTCGGAGCCGTAGAGCACCCTGAGCGCTTCCCGGTCAGCCGGCCAGAGCCCGGACATCGGCGGCCAGGGGCGGTCTTCCGGCAGGACCGGCTTCAGCACCGATGTCATGTTCGACCGGAAGGTGTCGGGGACATGCCCGTCGAATCCTCGTGTGTGCATGATCTCATGCACGAGGATGAGGACCATTTCACGCTCACGCAGACCTGCCCGGTTGAAGATCGTCACATAGCCGAAATCCAGGGTCCACGCGGCTTCGCCTCCCGGACTGCCGCCATCGAGAAATTCGATATGGATCGTGTTCGGCAATTCTCTGCCGGTGGGACTGTACGACCCGTACTGGCCCGTCGACCCGGACTGCAGGCTGAGTCCGGGCAGCGCCGGATCGATATCCAGTTTCGCGGCTTCCGGGAGGGCCGCATTAACCATGCGCACGGCTGCAACTACCCGGTTGCGCTCCTCCTGCGTGGACGGGCCGATGACCCGCACCCTGCGGACGTCGGGAATGATGCACCGGGGCGACATAAGACAGGTACTCCCCGACTCTTGCGGCCCCGATGCCGTCGCCGAGGTCGCCGAAGCGAATCTCGGTGTCGCCGCGCTGCGCCGCCACGGGCAGCGCGGCGACATGCTCCGTGCCTTGGTCGACCCCGACGAAAATGCGGGCCCAGTCATATGTGACGGGGCTTCGCCGGGCGTCGGCAATATCAGCGTCCGGCAGGTCCCGAATCAGGAAATGCGGCTCCCGCGGATCGTAGGTGCAGTCGGCGTCGACGAAACCGTCGCACGCCTCCAGTTCGAACGGGAACGGCAGGCGTTCCGCCGACAAGGGGGGCGGGGTTGTCGGCCCGCTGCCCGTGCCCTGCGGCGGCTGCGGTCCGGGGCCTGAAGGCGAACCGCCGCCCCCGCCGCAGCCGTACAGCGCAAGACCGAGCGCGGCCGCCAGTGTGGCGGCAATTCCTGTGGTGCGCATGCGTGTTTCCTCTCTCCCTGCAAGCGTGTTGGATGGCGACTTTCCACCACTCATGACCTTCAGCGCCACTCGTTCTTGCGCTCTCCGCCTGACTGTTCGGGCACATCGGTCCCTGGTTGCACAGGGGGCTGCACAAGGAGCCAGGACCAGCAGGAGCGCGACGAGCGAACCTCCGCCAATTCCGACGCATGCCACCCATAGCTTTTCTCGCCACAGCCGAGCCGCGCCCAGCCCGGCCAGAAACACGACTACCGACAGAATCGGCGTCAATTTCATCAGGGCCGTCGCGAAATCCGCTTCCGGCGAACCGGAATCGTTCTGCGCCACCGCAAACAAGGCCGCCAGCAACAGCGCGGCCGACAAATACGCGAACGCCACCATGGCCGACTTCCCCTTACTCTCCCTGTCCCGGTTCCCCTATCGTCCCCCGGCAGCACCGGCGATCCCGGCCACCTCGCGCCAGGCCCGACGATAATGCGTATAGACCGAGGGGTCATGGAGGCGGCTCGCCCGCAGCGCCTCGCGGTCCCGGAAAAACCCCTTCGGAAACGCAAAGGCCCCAAGCAGCAGGCCACGGGTCATGAAACCGTCATCATGCGGCAGGACTTCCAGGCGCCCCAGGCGCTCACGCGCCGACGGCCCGGCCAGCACCGCCGCCGTCCAGCCCCACTGTCCCATGCTCGGGACGTTCGCCATGTACTGGTCCACCCCGGCAAAGCCCGCGGCCCGGACCGTCTGTCCGATCGTCAGAAAGGCCTCCCGCGCCATGTAGGGCGAGGTTGACTGCACGCCCAGAACCCCGTCCGCCGAAAGCAGCAGGCGCAGCTTCGTGTAGAACCGCACGCTGTAGAGGCGGGCGATGTCGGGATGCCCCGGATCCGGCAGGTCGACGATCACGGCATCGAACCGGCGTCCCTCGCGCAGCAGGTCGTCGGCCGCCAGGTAGGCGTCGCCGAACCGCACCTCCACCCGCGGGTCCGCGAACGCCAGCCCGTTCAGGTCGAGCAGGTCCCGGTTCACGAACCTGTCGCCGACAAGCCGGGGCTCCGAGAAAAACCCGACGACCTCGGGATCCAGCTCGAGCAGCGTCACCGATTGCGGATCCCACCGCAGGATATCGCGCACGGCGAGACCGTCGCCGCCGCCGACGACCAGCACATGCTCGCGCCGGGGCGCCGCCGCCAGTACCGGGAAGGTCAGGAAGGAGTGGTAGATATACTCGTCGTCCGACGAGAACTGCAGGCGTCCGTTCAGATAGAGCGTATGCACGGGCGGGGCCTCGGCATGCACCGCCCGGCGGGTAACCGCCACGCGCTGGTGCTCGGTGTTGAAGGCATGCACGACACGGTCCGCGTAGAGCATGTCCTCCATCGCCCGCGCCCAGCCGGGTCCCTCCCGGGCCACGCCGGCGAGCCCGAGCGCCGCGATCAGGTGAAGCCCCAGCAAGGCCGGGAATGCCCGTCCCATCCACGTCCGGAAGCGCAGCAGGAACATGGTTCCGACACCGAGATTGACGGCGGCCGTCATCCACGCCGCCTCTACGGGGTCCATGGAAAGCATGACCGCGATCCACAGCGCGGCCCCCACGCCGGCCCCGACATAGTCCGCCCCGTAGATGGTTCCGGTATTATGCTCGAGCGTGCCCGCATGGAAGCTCTGGCGAACCCTGGCCAGAAGCGGGATTTCCATGCCGACCAGGAATCCCAGCAGTGCCCCGAGGACATAGGGCGCGAATTCCGCCGCGCCCTGCAATCCGGCCACCACCGCCCCTGTCGGCGCCAGATCCGGCGGCAGCCCGTACGCCGTCGCGATGGCCTGCGGCAACACGCTCACCCCGGCCGTAATCGCTCCCATCAGGAGCACGGAGGCCCCGCCGAGCACGGCGATGCTTCCCTCGAGCCAGGCAAAGCCGGTGAAGGGGCGCCGCACGAGGCGGGCGCAGAATGCCCCCGCCCCCATCGAGACGATCATCACGCCGATCATGGCGTAGATGACCGTCTCGATAGCTCCCAGCATCCGGCCGGCGGCACTGGCCAGCAGATACTCGTAAACCAGTCCGCAGCCGGCCAGCGTGCCGGTCATCACGATCACCCAGGCGTCGTCGACCCAGCGCCTTTTTGCGCCGGTCCGCCCCGCCAACAGGACCGCCTCCACCCGGTCAGCTCCCGATCAGGGCCGTCGCCATGAGGCCGATCGCGGCATAGATGGCGGCCTCGACAAGGCCGACTCCCACATTGCGCTCCCGGTCGACCTCCCGCGAGACGTCGATCCCGCGCAGCACCGCCTTCTCGGCTACCCACGTCAGGACTCCTGCGCCGATCATCGCGAGCGCGGCATAGAAGGTCCAGTCCAGGGCCTGGAGCACGGGACTCCCGGCCGGGTCGTAGGCCTGGATGCCGGAAGCCGCCGTCGCCGCCAGCGCCATGCCGAGCAGGAACCCGGCAAAGCGCACCGCAAGCGCCGTATTGCCGTCGGCCACCGCCTCGCGGAAGCTCATCGCGGTAGGGACGCCGGTTGCCCGGCGCCCCCCGCACAGATCCGGACGTGCCCGCTAAGGCATCCGGCTCCTCCCTCGGGTTGCGCTGTTCCCATACACGCTGACGGCAAGTCGTCGGTTCGGCCACGGGTGCCGGATTTCCACCTTGGGCCAGTACTTGGTCGTCAACTTGTCGACCTGTGCCCAGCCGAAGCGGTCCCGTTGCGATCTGCGGCGCGTGATCGCGATCCACATCCGCTTCAGGCGCGAGGCGAAGCGGCTCAGGTATCGGTGGCTCATCGGGACGGCAAAGTAGTTCAGCCATCCGTCAAGCACCTTGCCCAGCCACCTCGCCGTTTCTTCGGCGTTGTCATGCATTCGGCTGCATAGCGCTTCCTTTATCCGCTTCAGTGTGCGGGCCATCCGCTCCGCAACCGGCTTGCGCCCCAACTGGAAACGCCCGCCTCTGGTCTCCGTGCAGTAGTGCGTGAAGCCCAGAAAGTCGAAAGTCTCCGGTTTGCCCTGCCCTCGTCGCCGACGGTTTCTAGGGGCAAATCGCCCGAACTCGATGAGCCGGGTCTTGTCGGGATGCAGTTCCAGTTCGAAGCTTCCGAACCGCTCCTTCAGGGCATCCAGAAATCGCTCCGCGTCCTGCTTGTGCTGGAAACCAACCACGAAGTCGTCGGCGTACCGCACGATGATCGCGTCGCCGTAGACCTCGTGGCTGCGCCACTTCTTATGGAACCAGAGATCGAGGACGTAATGCAGGTAGACGTTCGCCAGGATCGGCGAAATCACCGATCCCTGCGGGGTCCCCCGCAGGTCGTCCCGCCTCTCTCCATCTTCCATGACGCCGGCGTTCAGCCACTTGATGATCAGCCTGATGACCCGCTTGTCCGCGATGCGGTGTTCAAGGAACCGGACCAGCCAGTCCCTCGACACCGTGTCGAAGAATTTGCGGATGTCGCAATCGACCACCCAGTTGATCTTGAACTTGTCGATGCCGACCGCGATCGCATCGAGCGCATTGTGCGCCCCACGACCGGGCCGGAACCCGTAGCTGAACCCCAGGAACTCCGCCTCGTAGATCGGCGTCAGGATTATCTCCGCCACGACCTTCTGGACGATCTTGTCCTCGATGGCCGCGACGCCGAGCGGTCGTGTACCGCCATCCGGCTTCGGGATGTTCACCCGTCGCGATGGCGTCGCCCGGTACGCTCCCGAATGCACGCGGTCGTGCAGGTCGGCCAAGCGGCCTTCCAGTTCCTTCCCGTACATCCGCCACGTCATGCCATCCGCGCCCGCCGCCGCGTTCTTCTTTAGCTCGAAGAACGCCCAGCGAAGCGCATCGACCGTGACATGGTGAAGGAGCGTCGTGAGACGCACCTTGCGTTCCCTTTGTACAAACTGCCGTATCCGGTCGGCCGCCTGTGACACGCTTTCCCGGTTCTGCGTCCGGCGCGTGCTTTGGCCTTCCGGATTCCCCTTGGGCTCGGCCCTTGGCTCCACCGGCTCCGCCGAGGCTGACGCCCCTTTGTTCGCCGGCTTCACGGCTACTATGGCCGAGTCTGACTTCTCCATGCCGTTCATCATCGGTTACGGACTACTCCTTTCCTTTGCGATCCTGCCACGACAGCGGGATGGCATGGAGACCTCCCAGGTCCCGGTGCAGTGCTTACGTACGTGCATGGGTTCTTGGACACCGCGGGACTCCGACCCCCCTCGCCATAACGGTGGGTCGGATGCTGCCTTCGACCGAGGAAAAGGTCTCGGCATCCCGGACTAAGGATCTTTCGGTGCTCGATAGCCCTGTCCGCACGCGCCCCTGTCAACGCTTGACCCCCGCCCTCGCGAGCGACGGCCCATGACTCGGGGTGGAAGTGGTGGCTCACCTTCTCCTTCCTGCCGGACTTTCACCGGCTACACTGGCACCAGTTAGCCTGGCGCACTTCCCCTCATTGCGCCGGGCGAACAGGTGCACCCGGTAGGACATCACCGCCGTCAGCAGCACTTGGATCCCGACATAGCCGACGGCCAGTCCGATCAGCCCGGCGACCAGCGAGCCCCCGGTCCAGTCCATGACAGCCCGCACCATCACGGCAGTGGCCACGAGGTTGCCGCCGTCGACAATGGCGACCGCCCGGTTCCCGCCGATCACCTCGGACCCGATCGACACGTTCGAAAGCGCCACCCGGTCGAAGATGAACCGGGTAAGCCCCATCATCGCCAGACCCGCCGCCACATAGGAGGCCACCACCGCCGCTTCCTCGCCGGGCGTCGAGGCGAAGCCTCCGCCCGCCACGCCGCTCAGCATGATGCCCATGGCCAGCACCGAGGCGGCAAGGAAGATGCCGAAGGCCACATTGTCCTTCTGTGCCAGCTCGGCCACCGTTCCCTTGCCGAGAGACACACCGGACAGCCACCTCACGGCGAACAGCACCGCCATCAGGATGACTGCGTTGATAGCCAGCAGGACCGCGAGGTCCCCGTTGAACCATTCCATCGTTCCAGTTCCTTTCCCCTGAACCCTTACTTGCCGCTCCGGCCGCCCCAGCTGCTGGTCCGGCGTATCGTCGTGCCGCGGACCGAGGCCCCGTACCCGGAATGCGCGTTCGCCCGCCTCGTCACCGTGCCGGCTTTCCTGTCGGCGGTTTTCCCATAGGTCGAGACGCGCCTTTCGGACGCCGTCGACCGGAAGGTCTTTTTCGGCACTTGCGGATTGCGCCTTTCGACTGTCGACCACTGGTTCTGGCTCGCCCGCGAACCGTAATAGTGCCGGCCACGGTCGCCGTAAAAGCTCCAGCCGCGGTCGCGGTACCAGCGGTCCTGTGTCCAGGACGGCCCGCCCCACAAAACGTCGCGGAACAGCGCATACTGGCCGTAGAACTCCCAGAAGCTCGTTCCGGAAGAGCTCTGTCTCCACTGGCCATAGGCGGGATTGCCGACCAGATAGCTCCCGGCGCCGGCCTCCGGCGTCTTCTCGTGCACCGCCCCCTCGATTCTGGGCAAGGTCCCGCCGGACAGACCGGCAAGGACATTCACGATGTCGGCGAGGCCGTCATCGAACACGCCCGGGTCGGCCGCAACTTCGAGACGGGCGAGACTGTCGAGCGCCTGTTTCGCCTCAGCGTCATTCGCCGGTTTCCTCGGCACCCCTTCGAAACGCTTCTTCAGGTTCGTGAACGCCAGCCCCTCGACAGTCGCCTCCTTGCGGAGTTCCGCGACCAAGGACTTGTGCTCCGGCTTCTCCTTGTCGAGCCTGTCGGCATAGTGGCCGATCATCCGGCCCTTTGTCAAGTGACCGTCGCGAATGGGGTGCACGTCCTGATTTTGCGAGGTTGAGAAATGCCATGGTTCCGCCACGATATCTGTTTCTTATATTCGGGGGGCAGATGGAGGCGGACATGGCCAGGACCGATCACGACGGCCTCGTCGAACAGCGTGGCGAGCTGCTGCGGGAGATTGCGGGCATCGGCGACCTCCGTCAGGGTTCGCTCAGGGCACAGTACCGCAAGTGCGGCAAACCGAACTGCCATTGCGCGGTCGAGGGGGCGCAGGGGCATGGCCCCTACTGGTTGTTGACCTGGCCGGACAGGGAGACGGGGAAGTCCCGCGGCCGCACCGTTCCCGCCGACGCCATTGAGGGAACGCGGGCGCAGATCGCGGAATACCAGCGGCTTCGCGGTCTGGTGCGCGCGCTTGTCGAGGTCAGCGGCCGGATATGCGATGCCAGGCTGGACGCGGACAAGCCGGCCGCGCCGGGAAAAAGGGGGGTCTCGACGCAGCGATCGCGGAGGAGGTCGAGGCCGAGGTCGAGTGGCTGATCGGCGCGGGCGTCGTCGATGACTTCCAGGCGATCGAGATCGAAGCGCGGCGGGTTGCGTTGCAGATCATGGGGCAGGCCGTCGCCCACAGGCTCAATGCCGACCGTTCCGACAACCGGGGACCGTGGCTGTCGTGTGCGTGCGGCGGCGAGGCGCGCTTCGCCGGCCGCCGGCCCAAGACCTTCACCACCGCTCTCGGCCCTCTGACGCTGGAGCGCGCCTGGTATCACTGCGACCGTTGCCACCGCGGCTTCAGCCCGCGTGATCGAACCCTCGGCATGGAAGATACTTTCCTCTCACCGGCGGCGCTGCGCATGATCGGCGTTGCTGCTGCCCGTACCAGCTTCGAGGGCTCCAGCGCCCTGTTGCGCGAACTGGCAGGCCTGGCTGTCGCGCCGAAGACGGTCGAACGCCATGCCGAGGCGCTCGGGCGAGAGATCGCAGGCGACGAATGCCGCGTGATCGAACCCGAGCCGTCCGACGCCCCCACCCTCTATCTCGGCCTCGACGGCACCGGCGTGCCGGCGCGCAAGACCGAGGTCGAGGGCCGCGCGGGCAAGCAGCCCGACGGCTCCGCCAGCACCCGCGAGGCCAAGCTCGCCGTCGTGTGGTCGGCGGAGACCGTCGACAGGGAGGGGCGTCCGGTGCGCGATCCCGGCTCCGCCACCTACAACGCCGCCATCGAATCCATCGCCACCCGCGAGTTCGACCCCGAGCCCGCGCCCTTCGCCCGGCGTGTCATCCGCGAGGCCGAACGCCGCGGCTTCGACACGGCCGAGCGCCGGGTCATCCTCGGCGACGGCGCGCCGTGGATCTGGAACTTCGCCGATGAGCACTTCCCCGACGCCATCCAGATCGTCGACATCTTCCATGCCAAGGGCCACCTGTTCGACGCAGCCAAGGCGATCTACGGGATCGGCAGCGAGATCGGTGAGCGATGGGCCGGGAAGCGGCGCGAGGAACTCGACGAGGGCCGCGTCGACGAGGTGATCGCCGCCCTCAAGGGCCATGCCGAAACTTGCGAGAACGCCCGGAAGAACGCCGAGTACTTCTCCAACAACCGCGAGCGCATGAACTACCCGAAGTTCCGCGCGATGGGCTTGTGCGTGGCCAGCGGCGTGGTCGAGGGCGGCTGCAAGAACATCGTCGGCGCCCGCCTCAAGCAGGGAGGTATGCGCTGGACCGTCAACGGCGCCAACGCCATCATCGCCCTGCGCTGCGCCGTCGAGAGCAATCGCTTCGACGACTTCTGGGAACGACGAGCCGGCGCAATACCATGAATCTCACAAATACGACGTGCACCCTCGCGAATGGCCGTGGCAAGCGCCTCGATCTTCTGCCCTATACGGGCATGTTCGCGTGCAGCAACGTCCGACATCGTCTCCCCGCACGCTCCCAGCGCCAGCATGCAGAGCATCAGCGCCGGAATACCGCACCGTCTTACAGCGCGGACCGGAATACCCATACAGTCTCCTCCTCTGGATTTCCCCCGGGCGCCCGCTTCCAGCCGCCGCCCGGGTATATGCCAACTTGATAATTACAATAATCCGATTATCTTGTAAAGCGGATTGTTCGGGCAAGGCGCCTGTCGGGCGCTTCCGGAGGCCGGACCGATACCGCGGATTCCGCCAGCCGCGGGCTCCGAGCCCGCTGCAGGATCCAATTTCCGAAGAAACAGGGAGAGCCGGGAAGCGCCCCGTCCGGCGTTTACGCCGCCACCCCCTGCCCCGACGCGATCATCGCGTCGAGCCGCTCCACATCGTCCGCGATGGCGATGTCCTGCTCGATCAGCTGCTCAATGATGCGGCAGCCGTGCATCACCGTCGTATGGTCGCGCCCGAAGCGGCGCCCGATCTCCGGCAGCGACAGCGAGGTGTGGCGCTTCGCCAGGAACATTGCAATCTGCCGGGGTCTCGCGACACGCCGGGTGCGCGTCTTCTCGGCCATCTCCTCCATGGAGATGCCGTAATGCCCGCACACCAGCTCCTGGAGCGCCCTGACGTCGACCATATCGCCCTCGTCGCAGATCAGGTCCTCGAGTACCTGTTTCGCCTTGTCCACGTCCATGCCTTCCCTGAGCAGCATGACATGGTGCTCCAGGCGGTTCAGCGCTCCCCCCAGCTCGCGCACGCTGCGCGTCACCCGCCTGGACACGAAGTCGAGCACCTCCCGCGGAAGGACGCCCCGTGAGCGGCGCCGCACGAATTCCGCGCGCAGTTCCGCTTCCGCCGGCATGATCCTGACGACCAGCCCGGCCCCCAGGCGCGAGCGCAACCTCGCCTCCACGCCATTGAGATCGCTGGGCAGCGTATCGGCCGCCAACAGAACCTGGCTTCCGTGCATGACCAGGGCATTGAGCATCGAGAAGAATTCCTCGCGCGTGCGCTCGCCGCGGGTCGCGAGAAATTGCAGATCGTCGAATATCAGCCAGTCCGCCGAGCGCAGCCAGGCCTTGAATCCGTCCGTCGTCTTCGCTTTCAGGGATGCCACGAACGCCGTCATGAAGCAGTCGATATCGAGGAACAGCACCTTTTTCCCGGGGAACCGCCCCCCCACTTCCTGTGCCGCGGCATGCAGGAGATGGGTCTTCCCCATGCCCTGCAGGCCGCACAGATAGATGGGATTGGCGCCTTCCGCCGGACCGCCGGCTTCCGCAGCGCGCAGGCAGGCCCGGAACGCCATGTCGTTCGATGGCGCCCGCACGAAGTTCCCGAACGTCATCGTGCCGCGCAACGGGATCGTGCCCATCCCGTTTTCCGCACCCGGCGGCCTGAATGCCGCCGCCGCGGGCCGAGGCGCGGCCATGCGCATGACAGACCGCGCGACATAGCGGATCTCGGTGACCGAAGGATCCTCTTCGATCCACAGCTCCCGGATCCGGTCGCCATACTGCTTTTCGATCCGGTCGCGCATGAACCTGGTCGGCAGGATGATCGCCACACCCGATTCACCGCGGCACTCACAGTTCATCCGGCAGAACCAGGAGCGGTAGATCCCCTCCCCGTACTCCGAACGAAGGCGCCCCAGAACCTTGACCCAGATCCCGTCACGCGATGCGGGTGTATAGACTTCCTGAACCGCGAGCCCTGCCTGCACCTGCATCCTGCCTCTCCACCCGGGTCATTCTCATCGGGAAGACGGCCACTCTACCCCGCGCCCCGGTCCAAATGAATCCTGACGCGCCGCGTACTGCCTGATCCCCGCTCGCAACAACTCCATGCATACTCTTGAAGCCTATGGCATTTCCTATAATCCACAGCCCGCCCGGATTTTTTTTGCGTGGCCCGGATACCGGCCTTCCCTTCCGCGGGTCTCGCCCGCCAGCCTTCCGGCGGCGGCGTCGAATCCCTTGCCAATCCCGGCATTGCGGCATTCGCTCTCCGGCCGGCGGCCGAGGGGCTCATCCCTCGATCAGAAACCCGGGGCCCACACGCCAGACACGGGGCGGATCCGGAGCCCGCGCCGGGCCTTCATAACGGATGACCGGCTTCCTCCTGTAACGGATCACGCCGCCGTCCCCGACCGGGCCTTCAACCCGGTCTCCGGAGTGAACGCGCAGGCCGGGCGGCGGCACCTTCCTGCTCCGATCACCCGGAACCGTCGTGCCAGGACGAGCCGCCGGCCCGATTCCCGATGGGCTGCCTGCAACCCTCTCCGGCTCATGCAACACATTCCGCGGCGGCGGCCCGCGGCCCTCGCGCTCCTCTCCCGCTCCCCTGGGGGCGCCCGCCGTCAGGGCGCCTTCCGGAGACGCCAACGGGGTCAATGAAGTCGCCATCGGCGCTCCGACCGCTTCCGCCGCCCGTGGAATACGTCCCTCCTCCAGGCCGGCCCCGGGCCGATGATCGACCGGTTTGTACCGTCCCGCACTGCAGGTCGGGCAGACCGGCACGAAACGGTACACGCCGACCGCGCCATGATATTCGTAACGCAACCCGCTGCCGGTCGCCGGCGGGCGTTCGCGTTCGGAAGAAACCCTTTCCTGTTCCGCCCCGGCCGGCCCGCCGAGCGCGACGACCGCGGCAGCCACGCACCAGACCATCCGCCTCATCTGCGGGCTCCCCCCGTGATTTCACCGACTGCGCGGCCCGCAGTGGCGATCGCCACACGGCAAATCCTTCCCATCTCCGGCCCGTCGCATTCGACAGCCCTCATCCATCGCCGCGCCGGACTTTCCGGGCCCGCACATCCATCCCGGCATACCGCAATCAGGGACGATGCCGTCATGGTGGCGCACCGGCCCTCGTGGCACAGTTCCCTCCCCACCAGCACCTCATCGAGGCCCGTACGCACCACGACATCCCAGATCCTGCGCTCACGGCCAAGCCAAAGCCTCACCTGCGCATTGCGGTCTTCCAGAAACCTTCCGGGACCGATCCGGTATCCCCCGATGCCGGCAAGCGGGATACCAAAGGCCCCCAGCTGCCCATAGGCGCCTACCGAAGTCCATTCGCCGCGCACCGACGTCATCGCCCAGGCCGCCATCTCCGGTGACAGGCCGGCCCGCTCCAGGTCAACGGCCTCGATGGCGCCTCCGGACCCCGGCCACAGCAGAGCCGCCGCCAGGACCATGGCGCGGAACACCGTCATGCGCCTCCTCCCTTCTCCGCAGCCAGCAAAAGGGCCCGATCGCACGCCCAAAGGCGCAAGGCGCCTCCTGCAAATGACAGGGCCAGGGAATGCGGATCGGCCACACAGGCGCGCCCGGTCCTCTCCCCGTCGAACAGCACCCGGCGGTTTCCCGCGCGTGACTCGAGACGTCCGCGCACCGAACAGGCCAGGGTGCCGCATCGTCCCGACAGCCAGGAGAGCACCAGGCGCCTCCCGTCCTCGAGAACCGTCGCGCTGCGCCAGATCGCGGACGCCTCGCCCGTGTCGCGCAGTTCCCCCGGCAACCAAAGGCCGTCGGGGTCGTCCACGACATTACGCTGTTCCTTCGCCCTCAAAGGCCTCCAGCCTGCCGGCATCACGGGCCGCTCCCAGAGAAACCACCAGGTGCCTTCGGTCAATGGAAACATGATCCGCGACAACTCCTTGCCGGTCGCACTGTCGTTCAACCGCAGCATCCCCAACCGGGAAATGGCCGGCAGGGGCTCTCCCCTCGCGCGGCCGGCCTGCAGCAGCCGCCCGTTGTGGAACAGCGCCCAGACCGCGCTCGCGCCGCCGCCGCGGTCATGGGCAAGCAGGACCTTGCGCGACGCGACCTCCAATTCGGCGACCCTGAACTCATGCACGGTCCCGAATTGGCTCTCCAGCAGCTCCAGCGCATGCTCCTCGATCCGGCCCCCCCAAATCACCGGATCCACGACACCAAGCATATGCCCGGGATGGTCCGGGCTCCCGATCCAATTGAGGCCGTCCAGGCTGAAACCGACCGTATGGCCATCCCGCACCAGGCTGCGCGAACGCCAGCCGCTTTCGCGCAGCACCTCCGCCATGCGTCCGCCGCGCCGGTCAATCACGGTCCAGGGACATACCGCGATCAGGCCGCGGCTCGCATGGCCGGTCAGCGTCTCGCAGTTGCTGAGGTGCCGAACGATATATTCGGGATCCCCATCCTGATCGAAATCCTGCACCGCCACCTCAAGCGGGGCATCCCCGTAGATGCCCCGCAACACAGCCCCGTGTCCCGAGGCCAGGGCCTGGCTGTTCGGCCCGCCGTCCACATATCTGAGGAAGCCGGGCGACCAGCCGCCCTCCTGCGCCGGGGCGGTCCCGACCGCAGCCGGCGACCCGATCGCGGCCGCCAGCAGCACGACCCGCGCGGCCCTGCCTCCCGGGACAGTCATGCGCGGCTTCCCGACCCGGCCAGGCCGGTATAGGCGGGACAGCCACCGCCGTCCCGGGCCGCCAGCCACAACCCGTCGCAAAAGGCCGTCACCGCCAGAAATGCCGGCGCCAGGACAAACATCGCGATGGCAGGCCACCACCACTCACCGGATAGCTGCATTCCCGACTCCCCGCTCGCGACAAGCAGCCCGAAATACAACAGCACTGCCAGGAGCGCCGCCGCCGGAAGCCGGGCATAGCCGCGCCACACGGATGCGGAGACCGGCACTCCTGCCCTGCGCATGCACAGGCCCGCAAGCGCGCCTGCGCACGCTATCCCCAGATACGCCGCGAAGACGGCCGCTGCCGTTGCGGCGAAGGAGATTTCCGGGCTGGCCTGCCCCCTGATGCACACGGCCAGCACAAGCGTCATTGCCGCGGTGACCGCGGTCACCAGCCAGTAGCCGAACCCCAGAACGCCTCTTATCCAATTCCCCGGATGGGCAATCAGCCACATCGAGATACCGAACCCCGCAACGACAAGCGCAGTCGAGAGAGCCCCCATTCCCGACGACCCTGCGCCCGCAGCCACGAGCACGAGCGCTACCGAGAGGCATCGCGCCAGCGCGGCCCCGCACGCTTCCTTCCGGCTCGCTGGAAGCACCAGAATCCCGAACGCGGGATCCTGCGGCGAGCGGACACAGGCCATGCAGCCGTCCTTCACGCCGAGAGCGAGCAGGCCGCCACCGGCCAATGCGACACTCATCCCGCCCGGGACCCCCGTGAACCCCTCCAGGCCCGGAAGACCGATCCCCCGCTGATCGAACGCCTCTGCCATTGACCGCCCCACAACGCTCCCTGGCTCCAGAAGCACCGTCGCAGCGGCCAGCAACAGCCCTGCCACGGCACCCAGAAGGCCCAGCACCTCCCAACGCCTGCTGCCTGCCCCCCCCGGCTCTACCCAGGGACCCGGCCATGCCTTCTGCAGAACCAGGCGACACATCAGGAAGCCCGACAGGTGGGCGGCGCCTGTCATGAGCAACAATGACCAACCCGACAGTCCACTGAACGCATAGCCCGCCCCGAACAGGCCCCACCCGCCCAGCAGCATCATCCGCACATATACCGCGTCCCGATGGTCAACCGCCGCGCCCTGTTTCCGCGCCGATGCCCTGGATCCCAGGACGCAGCCGTCCCGGAATCCCGCTGCCGCCGGCGCAAGCACCGCGCAGGTCTGAAACATGTCGGATAAAACGCCCAGTCCCGGGATCAGGGACGCCCCGAGCCCGAGGAGCACAAGGCCCCAGACGATCCACAGCCCGCCTCCGGCATCGAAACGGCCCACACCCTCGACCAGGCGGCGCCTCCACTCCTCGCCCCGCCCTCCGCTGTCCGGCACCGGCACCAAGGCCCCGGACAAAAGGCCGACGCCATAGGCCAGAACCGCGGTCCAGACCGGCGTCAACCCTGCCCCGGCAAGCATCGCGACGCCAACCAGCGGCGCCGAGACGGCCATCGACCGCGGCAACGTCCCTGCGTCGTTCATGACGGCTGCTCTCCTTCAGGGGTTCCGGATGGAACAGAGAATGCTCTCCACTCGTCCGCCCGCCACCCGGGTCTCGTTCTCCGCCGCACGGAGAATTCCTTTCCCGATGCGGGCCCGACAGCGCCCGTCAAACTACCATCGAAGCCGGCATTCCCGTTCAGGCCGCGAGCAGATTTATGGGGAAAGCCGGATTACGGTCCGGGTCCCTGAATTTCCTCCGGATATGGTGTCCACGAGTCGAGCGCCTCGGCAACCAGACCCTTTTCTGTCACCAGATAGCGCGCGTGCTCGCCCATGAGCTCGCCGAACTTCTCGGGGCATACTCCGCATTCGTCGAAAAGAATCTCGAGCGGGACGGCCCGGAGCATCTCCTGGAGTCTGAAAAGCAGCTTCACGGCATCCCGGTAATCCTGCTCGCGGCCGCTGGCGGGCACCTCATGCATGGCCTGCTCCCTCCGGTTCCGGACCGAGACGCAACCATCTGCGCCAACGCATGTCGCGTTGGCGGCGCCGCCAGGCCCGCCAATCCGAAGAACCGGTCTCACTCACTGCCGCGGCTCTCCACATGCTGTCGTGCCAACCGGAGAAGGCAACAAGGACAGGCATTCCGTTGACCAGGAACGCATAGGCCCTGTCGGCATCGTGAACCGCCGCAGACCAAGCGGACAGCCATAGCCGAGAATCCATCTGCGCTCTCATCAGGGCTTCCTTGTCCGCATTCTCCGTCGGAGGAGGCCTCGCTTCCAATATCGCCACAACGTCGGCCATCATGGCCGCAACCGCCACCAGGGCGCCCAGGGCAACCGGCGCGGCCAGCGGCCGGATGTCCCAGTGGCCGGACAACTCGACCAGTTCCCCGAACCACCGGTTCAAGCGCGGTCTTGCCGCCCGGGTCCAGGCAAGAGTCCACCTGGCACCCTGGGCCGCAGCCGCCGCGACCAGATATACAACCGCCAGATGGACCAGCGCCTCTTGCGGGCCCGCCGGCGCCAGCGCCGTAAATGCGATGCCCGACAGGATCAGGCTCCAGATGAGGGACGCTTCCAGTTCCAGACGGGCTGCAGGCGCCTCGCACGCCATCGCGTTCACGGAACCGCCAACCCAGTATTCCGCTCTCTCCTTCCGTCGCCCCCTCCCGCCGGACACGACAAGCGGGACGCGCCATCCATGACGGCGCAACGCCCGGGCGACAAGCTCTCCGTCCCTCGCGCCCGCAAGCACTGTCAGAAGCACGGCCAGCGCAGCGCAGGCCGTCTCCAGGGGCCCCGATCCGGATTCCAGGGGAAAATCCCATCCCCCCATCAGAATTACATTTTCCCGCAGCACCTCGATGCCGAAGATGACAAGGCAGCCGGTTACACGCATGTCGCGCCGCGTCAGGAATTCGAAAATCCTTCCCCACAGAGCCACCGACCGGGGCCAGCGCCCCGGACCTTCGCGTTTCTCCCGGTTCCGGCCCGCCTCCATGAACAGAACCGAGATCATCCACAGCAGGTACGACCCCGCCTGAATCAGGATCCAGTCGGTCCCATGGTGCCGGCTCAACATCAGGACGACGCCCAGCACCAGCGCGCTCCGGGCGAGCGAGAGCCGCAAATCCCGATCTTCCATCATTCCGAATTCCTTCATCACGCTCGCCCGTAATGCCTTCAGAGTGGCTCTATGCCCGTAGCCTGAAGTCCGCGCGGCACGCTTTCCGCAAACACCAAGACCCGCTGCCCCGGTTCCAGATCGGTCATGCCGGAACGGAACAGCACGCTGGCATGAACAAACACCTCGGGCCCATCCTCGTCCGGCACGACGAAGCCGAACCCCTTCACCGGATCGAAGAACTTGACCGTGCCCGATACCTCCATGTCTGTTGCCCCGAGACCGTCCGTCTGCGGGACCGGCTCCCGGGCAGCGAAGGACCCGTTGCGGTCCGCCGCGCCGGAAACGGCGACCGGCGGCTCGACCGAGAGGATTCTCGATACCTGGGGACCCCGGTCGCCCCGGACGACCATGCAGGTTACGGCCGCGCCCTCCGGCAGCGTGTCCTGGCCGGACCCCTGCAAGGCGCTCACATGGCAGAACAGGTCCGCAGACATGTCGTCGGGCTGCAGGAAGCCGTAGCCCTTGACGGTGTCGAACCATTTGACGAACGCCCGGACCTCGCGGACCGTCCCGTCGGCGCCGGCCGAAACCATGCCCCGCTCGTTGGCAGGACGCCCGTTGCCTGAGGCGCGCGTGGAAGAGGCCGCCGCTGGCGCCGCCGCCGAGAAGTCGATGTTCAGGATCCGCGAGACCTCACGCCCGCGCTGGGTCTCCACCGTCTCGCACACGACCCTCGCCCCGGAGAGAAGCGTGCCCAGGCCGACGGCGCTCAATGTCGAAATTCGGCAGTGAATGTCAGCCGAACCGTCATCGGGAATCAGGAACCCGTAGCCCTTCGCCGGGTCATACCATTTCACTGTCGTCGAAATGTGCGGCCCGGCAAGGGGCGTTGAAGCGGGACTTGTCATACTCGAAGGCTTTCTTGTCTGGATGTGATTGGAACCTCGGGACCCGGGATATCTTCCGCCCTCCCGGTCATGGTGGAGGCAGTTGGGCCGGACTGGCATTCCTGGTCCACAGGATGGTGCCCCGCCCCAGCAAGAAACCGTCCGCCCACGCACTGGCCAGAACCCTGACGGTTGCCCACGACACCGGAACCACGACGAACAGGAACTCCAGACCGGATACTGTCGGCGGCATTTCCCCCAGGACAAACGAAAACACCGTCGCCGGAACCACTGCGGCCGCGAGGACGACGACGGCTCCCCCTGTCACCGCCCGGCATGCCGACAGCGCCATGTGCGTCCAATGCCGGGGCCAGAACCTCGAGAGAAATCCGGCCACCAGACCGCCGGCCAGAGCCCCGCTTGCCATCAAGTCTGCTCCTGGCCAGAAATCCGCAACCCCCTCTTCCTCCAGATACAGGAGAATCTTCATCATCGAGTAGGCGCAGACGGCCAGCAGGAATGAAGCCAGCATGCACTGTGCCGTCTCGAAGAAATCCCCGCCTCGCGCCACGCGCCACCAGGCGCCCGACAGGACCACGAGGACCGGGAGAATCCAGCTCCAGTAGTCGAGGCCCGCGAAGGCGAAGCAGGTTGCCGCCATGCCCAAGCGGATTGCTGCCTCGACCTCATCGACGCACCAGAGCCCTTCCTCCATAGGCACTTCAGCGTCAGGCATCGGCAAGCGCTTCGAGAACCGGTTTTCGGGGGCCTCCGAACGGACCGCTAAATTCGACGCCGGTCTGCCGGGCCCAGACCTTGAACAGCTCGCGCCGACGATTCATGAGCGCCATGGTCCTGGCCGGATATGCCGGGAGCGCGGCGAACACTTCCTGTCCGAATTCATCCGCGGTGGACGCAGGGCGGCCGCCCAGGATTACCGCAATGTGGTCCAGGCCCAGCATCTGGAGTTCGCCCCTCGGTTCCAGTCGGCCCAGACCCCGCATGCGTGCGACAGCCCTGCCTGTATCCACCAGCAGGTCCCGGTCGTTGCCAGCGACCTTCAGGATCGCGCTGTCCTGATCGGTGAATCCGCCCTCTCCGCTGTGCGGCCAGAGACCTGACGCAATGTCGCGCACCCAGGTCGAGAGCCGACTTTCCACGCCCTCCCCTGTCCACGGCGAGGCCGTCGCTGGACGCAGCCCGTGAACCAGGCACTCGCAGACGAATTCGAGGCGGCTTTCCCGCTCCGCGTCCGACCGCCACTGTTCTTCCATTCCGAGATGGCTCAACGCATCCGTTCTCAGCCGATGCACCTGCATCCGGTCGCGCACGGCATGGCTCACCGCCCGGATCGGCGCCTCCCGGTCATCGAGCATCTCGTTCAGCCACTGGACTTCCGCGTTCCCGGCGGCCAAGGCAAACCCTGTCCTCTCCTCCGCCGTCAGCTGCGCTCCACTGCGGTCAGCAGCCCAGGATTCCATCCTGGCGATCCACGACGCCTCCGCCTGGTTCACCAGCACGTCGGTAAGGCGCCGCCTGACCGACGGCACAACCGGCAGGAACAGGCCCTGCACCTCGTGCAGGGCCATCAGGAATCCCAGAGACCCTGCGAGTTCGAGGATCCGGCCATGAAAGCCGCAAGGCCCCGCCTTTGTCTTCTGTTCCATGTTCACGACCGTAATGCTCCTTCCACGATTACGGGGCTTCGGACTTGTCCGATGCGAGTTTCCTGGACCAGTGTTCCAGGGTCCGGTGATTGAGCGACAGATGAAGTCTGGCGCCCGCATGGCACCAGATGAGCGCCCCTACGCCCATCGGCAGCATGGGGGAGAGGAAGGTCCCGTCGACCGTTACCGAATAGGCCAGGGCCGCGATGCAAAGCGCGACGCTCGAGACGACCCGGTCTTTCGAAACAGCTTCGACATGGCCTCGGATTCCGAGTTCCTCCTCCACCCGGCGAGCCTCCGGAGTGTTCACGATCCTGAGTACCGGCCGTTCCCGGATCATCATAATCACCTGGAGAAACCCGAAGAGGATACAGCCCCCCAGCAGGATAAAGCCGACTGTCGCGGCCTGCGGGGCCGGCAAGAGGAGAAGTGGCAAGGCGCATAGAATGGTTGCCGCAACCCCTGCAAGGCAGGGACCGTACCGGTACCGCAGCGCCTGCATGTTCATTGAGGCCGGGGCCTCAAACGGTTGAACGCGACGGCAATCGCAATCCCGACAAACCCGCCAAGCACCGGTGGCACCAAGCCGAACAGGACCGCCTGGTCGAAAGACAGCTCGAAGGTCGGGACGACGATGTTGTAGCCGCGCAAGAGCAACGCAATAACGCTGACAATCGCGGCGACGATACAGCCATACTTGAACGTCCGCTTGGCAACTCGGCGGTCAGGATCGACGACTCGCGTGATCTTGACCAACAAAGGACCAAGAGGCGCCAATAATTGGGCACCAATAAAACTAGCCAAATAGAGCACCACGACGCCCACAATCGCCAAAACGACGATCAGCGAAACGGGCGGATTTATTTCTCCGGAAATATACCGGGAGACAAAAGGAATGACTGCCTCAAGGGCAAAACCAAGAACACAGTAGGGCGCGACAATCGCGAAGATCATGCCGACCATTACCCCGACCGTGTCCAGAGTGTCTTCGCAACCCGAGTCGCCATATGATAGATCGTGGTTGACGTTCATCCCCGTACTTCCTCCGTCAGCCGCTCCACCAGCCTCTGGGTCAGCGTCGAATTGCGGTACCCGGTGAGCCCCATCCATACCACCGCACCGAGAATTCCGGCTTCCATCGGCAGCAGGACGGTCCCGGCTGTGACAGCCCAGGCTGCCACAACGAACGAATACAGGAGCAGGCAGACGCCCATGCTTCTCTCCTGATCCACATAGTCAACGATATCTTTCCGGTAACCGGTCCTGTCGGCGAAGCGCATGACGCCGGTTCCCTCCATCACGGCGACGGTTCGCCGGTTCCTCCGCGATGAACTGATCGAAAACAACCCGCAGATGAAAACGCTCGCCAGCGCCAACCAGTGCCCCTCCGTCGGAGGCCTGGAGGCGGCCGGTTTCCCGAGCGCATCCGAGAGCAGCGCCATCACCGCCCCGTAAATGACGGCGGCCCCCAGCCCCGCCGCAAACGGTCCGGATCTCTCGACCTTGCGGGAGAGCGGGAACACCGCCTCAGCTTTCCACCGGCTCGAGCCCGACGATGCGGACCCCGACGAGAACCTCCTTCAGCAGGTCTTCGAAGTACTTTTCCGGATCCGCATTCTCGTCGATCAGAAGCATGTTCTCCCCGGTCTCGTCGGCTAGGACCAGAGTTGGCGGGCAGTCATATTCGCTGCCGTCCTCGTTCTTCAGCCGGGTCGGCAGCTTGTCGATGATCTGGTCGATCGCGACATCGATGCACTCGGGAACGCCGGGGCAATTGCCGCCGACCCGCGCGGTATGCACCGCCTTGTGGTCCCAGGACATGAATGTCAGCTCGACAACATGGACGGTATCCATGGATTTCGCTGCGCTGGGATCGTAGCTCGTCAGCATCGGTTTTTCTCCTGCTGATGCTTTCCGACAGGGTCCGGACGGCGGAGTACGCCGCCGTCCGGACCGATTCACCGTCGCGAGGGCCATCAGCCTCCCGGCCGACTCCGGTTATCCGGGGAGCCCGGGATGGCGGCCTTCACCGTTTCTCGCGGCGGCAGGAGCAGATCGACCCGGCAATCGACCATACCCCTGGCAACAACAAGTTCGACAACCACCAAACGGGGAGGATATTCGGCCATGATGTCGTCCGTGCCCACCACGACCGAGACATTGCTGTTGTCCGGCGCTTGGGGGAGCAGATGCAGCACTCCCATTGTGTGTTCCGCACGGACCCGATCCGTCGTCACGGCCTCGAGCACCTCAAGGGGCCTTCCAGCCGCATCGGAAAAGGCCAACGACGTCACGAACCCCTTTGCGACCGAGAGCCCCGGCAAATCCGGCGTCACGCTCCCGTTGCCCAGCATGATCGCCCGGTGGCGGCAGCGCATCGCCGGCAGCGCTTTGCCCGGTTTGACGGCAGGCTCCCCGACGACCGCGGGAGAGACCTCCACCAAACCCCGTTCGTCGGCTGACGCGCCGCCCGGGACCAGGCTCACGAGTCCAAGCAGCGCAGCGGCCAGACCCACTCCAGACTTCATTGACTTCATTGCGCTCATTCCCTGGATTTCCTTTCCCTTCTGTTCTTTCCCTTTTCAGACGCCGGTGCTCTGCCGACCGTCATTCCAAAGCTTCCATCGCGGCGACAAGCGCGCGCCTGCGCTTCTCGATCCACCGGTCCGCGCCGACCGCCTCGCCAAGATCGCAGAGATCGTCGCGAAGAAAGGACAGAAGCTCCTCGAAGCGCAGACCCCGGTTCAGCAGCCGCACGACCTCGTCGCACTCCGCCTCATCGAGCTCGGCGCGCAATACCGCCACCGGACGGTTGTCCGATTCCTGCTTGATGACGATGGACAGAACATCGTCGCTCTTCTCCGAACGCCTGTGGAACCCGGATCCGCGGTTCTCCATTACCGTTCACCTCCATTGGCGCCGCTTCCCGTCGCCACCGCGATATGGTGTCGGTGTCGTCCGCCCACCCTGGGCGTCACGACAATGCGGGCATCCTCGCCCGTCCGTTCCACTCCGCCAGACAGAGATTTACCGTGTCGGCGACGACCGGAGGCACTTTTCCCCCGGCGCTTCCACAGGATTCCGCTCCTCGCCAGGGCAAAGCCGTCCAGCACCGCGCTCAGCAGGACCGAAACCCAGGCCCCCATGATCGTCATCACCGCGAACAGCGCTTGCGCCGGCAATTCCGCAACCCCATCCATTCCGGCAACCACAAGCACACAGCCCCAGAAGACGCCCGCCAGGGCAACGGCCGCCCCGACCCGCATCCCGATTCCGCCGACGAGCGCCGCCAGGGCATCGTCCCGGCGCCTCGCCACCATGGCCGTTCCGAACCCGATCACGCCTCCCGCGACGATCCCTGCGGTCAGCAGATTTGTCCATTCGTGCGGGATATCCAGATCCCCGCGCTCTACCGGAACGGTGGCGGACAATGGCAGTTCCGCCACCGTCAGGACCATTGCAGACACCAGGAAAAGAGCCAGCACGGCTCCCCCTGCATGCCGCAGGCGATCGGGAACGCGCATCCTTGTGGAGACCAGACCGAACAGCATCCCTCCACACACCGACACGGCAAGGACCGCCCCGACTCTCTCCCGAAAGACCGCTCCCCATTGGCGTGTGTCGGCGAATTCCAGGAATTCCCCCACAAGCATCGCGCAACACGCGAGCGCCACCAGGTAGGAAACCAGCAGCAGCACGCCTCTCTCCAGCCAGGCGGACTGCCACGTCATCATGATCCCCGCCAGAATGACGCCGACGGCGCCCGACAGGTTCCAGAACCCGTCGCCTGAGAACAGCAAACAGCAGCCGCATATCACGGTCAGGCGCGACACCGACACCCATCCTTCGGTCACCCTGTCCATCGCGTCTCCTTCCTCTCCCGGATCGCGGGGATCATGATGGCCCGCGCCCGGCAGCAAGCTCGCCGATCTCCCTCGCCAGGTCCGCCGGCACCGGCCAGAGGCCGTAGGCGCCCCGGCACGGCAGGCTCGGCACCGCGACGATGTCGTTCATCGGCCAGGCCCAGTTGAACGTGCCTTCCCGGTCGCTGTCATTGATCTCCGCTCCCATCGACCGGGCGGCCTCAAGGCCGCCGAGCGGCTCGCCGAGAACAGCGGTGCAGACAATGCAGGACAGGGGCCAGTCGCCCGGCCCGGTCCCCCTGAGCAGCTCCAGGGCCTCCCGGTGCAGCGCCACGCGGCCGTTTTCCCCGCGCTCAAGCTCGCTCACGAGCCAGGCGATCTCGATCCGGCGCGCCCGGCGGCTGGCGGCATGGACGGCGATCCTGGTGCCGACCGCCTTCGCCGGCGGCTTCCATCCCCTGAATTCGAAGGGTTTGACGCCCAGCGCGATCAATGACGCCCAAGGCTGCCACAGGGTCAGGGCCTTCATCGGCGGGCCCCGCTTTCCGGGCTTTCGCCCGCCCCGGCCGGCGCCGGGGTCAGCTCGATATAGTAGTAGCCGCGTTCGGACGGCGTAAACTCGACCCGCAGGACATCGCGGCGCTCGATCCGGATACCGCCTTCGGCATCCGCCGTCAGGCGAGCGCCCACAGCCGCGATGCCGGCCTGCAGGGCGGCCGCGTTCAGCACCTGCTCCCCGTGAGCGTTCCAGACACCCGTGACCGCCGCGTCATCGCCTTCCAGGTCGATCCAGTACTTCTCGTCAGGATACAGTTTCACCCTGAACCAGTGCGCCGGCTGCGAGAGGTCGATGTCCTCCCGCCCCAGCGGACTGCCTCCGGCTACAAGGTAATGGGCCTTCTCGAATTCCAATGGGAGGGCAGAAGCCTCACGCACGGAAAAGGAAAATCCGGAGGGGACCGCCCGGGCCGCCTTCCCGGCAGCCGCCCCGCGGTCCCGGTCCACATCCATGGACATACCCAGCCCGACGCAGCCGAGCAGAAGGCTGACCAGCCCGAGAAATACCAGCAGCCCTCTCCGGTCCGCCCTGCGGTCGAAACGCTCCTCCGCGAACACCATCCTTCGGCCTCCGGCCAACATTCCGAACGACAACACTATATGCGTAACCGATTGTCATGGCAATCCGATTATGTTTCAATCCCGCAAGGTGGACCGACCGTGTCGCGGTAAGCCCGGTCCATGCGCCCGCGCTCTACATGCCGGCCATGGGCCACCGCATTCACGAAATCCCTCGAGGCCTGCCAGGCCTCCCCCTTCGCAATCCTCTTCACCCATCGGCATCCGTCGCACAGGCGCACGCGGGGCCGGTCGAGCGGCGCGCCGCAATCCTTGCATGTTCGGGGGGCCTTTGGCGCGGGGCATCGCGTCTGGCTCTATGCCCGGCGCATGGCTGAATCTACAGCCATGTCGGCGATACGGCCGGCCCGTCTTCCTTCAGGATGAAGATCTCCGGGTTCCACGGGTGGATCACGCGTTCGAACCCGGCCTCCGGCCAGTCCACGCGCCGCCAGCCGCCGCCGCCGCGCGGGTCGATCGCCGGATAGGGCTCTCCCGATTCCCGCACCAGTCGGTCATGATCGTCCTCTTCCTCGTCATGATGCGGCTCATGCGGCTGCCCGTCGCCGAACTCGATCGCCAGGTTCTCGAGGATGTGGCTCATGTAGTCGCCGACCGTGTGCTGCCCCTGCACGGACCCGTCGGCCTCCTCATCCCACAGATTGTCCCACCAACCGGTGTCGATGCGCACCAGCCAGCGGGCCGGATCGTCGTAGAATGTCGTGATGGAAAGCAGGGCGCCACCGTCGCCATAGACGACATCGGAAAGCACCGGCATGAACCCTTCATCCCCGGGCCCGGCATTCCAGCCGACGCCCCCTTCCGGATACTTGCTCCGCACCGGGAGCGCCTCGCGCAACCGGCGGTGGATCTCGTCCTCCGGCCCGGCCACGCGCTGCGCGAAGTCGAATCCACTGTGATAGGACGGGGAAAGCAGCATGCCTTCCTTCAGCGGAGGGTAGAGAGCGGCCAGATCCGTCACGGCCCCGGCTCCACCGCCGGTTGCGTCTCCGGCAGGATGCGGATATGCGGGTCATACGGATGCGGCACACCGTCGAACCCGGCCTCCGGCCAGGATTCCCGCCGCCAGGAGTAGCCGTCCCTCAGATCGATGGACGGATAGGGGAGGCCGTATTCCCGGGCCACCGGATCCTCCTCGTCCTCCCACTCGTCTTCATCCCACCTCGGCTCCCCGTCCCCGAATTCGAGACGAAGATTCTCGGTGATGTGTTCGCAATAGTCCGCCATCTCCTCATCGTCCCCGCCCGGAAGCCCGGGATCGAGCCAGAGCGGCCAGGAGCTGTCGATGCGCACCAGCCAATAGCGCGGGCGGTCATGGATGGTCGTGATGGCGAGCAGGGCCCGCCCGTCGCCATAGACCACGTCCGAGAGCGCCGGCGTGAACTCCACCGCGTCTTCCGGAACCCAGAGATGGCGCCTGACGGGAACGGACACCGCCTCGCGCAGGCGCCGGTGGACCTTGTCCTCAGGCCCCGCCACGCGGTGCGCGATATCCAGCCCGCTCCATGACGGCGGCACCAGCTCCCGCTCAAGCCAGGTCATGTCATGGGCGGTCTCCATCGCCGTCACCCTCCGGTCCCTGGGTGAGGAATGGCAAAAAACATGGCTAGTGCTGTAACCGCTATCCCCCCCACCAACCAGATGGAAACAAGGAAAGCAGGGACCAGAAGCCACCACCGCGGACTCTCGGACAAACGGCTGCGCACGCCCCTCAGATGAAGAACGGCCGACCGGATTGTCAGGCCGGACCTCACCGACCAGACAATCCAAGCGGCGCCCGCCAGCCCCCACAGGCCCCAGAGGATCGCGGCGGAGGCGGCGGCCGACATCTCCCCGCCGCCAATGCCGGCAGCATGGCCGGCCAGGACCTGAACCCCACTCAACCCTCCCGCCCCGGGCACCGGGGCGAGGGCTGCGACAACAAGGACGACCCTCAACGGCGCCCAGGTGCTCGAATACCATTGGCCCAGGACGAGACCGTCACGCTCCGTTTCCAGCAACACGCTCATCACATTCTGGACGAAGACCAACCCGACCAGGCTCAGCAACCCGACGTTGAACGCTCCCGTCAACGCAGCGGCGCTGTCCGGCCCGACCCCGGGCAGGGCCACAACCAGAAGGAAGGCGACAGCCAGCCCGTTTGTGGCCCACTCGCTTCTCTTTTCCAGAAAGATCACCCGCGATACCTCCCGACGGCGGCGCCGCGCGGGGCCGCCGTCAATATGACCCGGATATCGCCATGTCCGACGCCGAGCGTCCTGGCAACCATCTTCTCGAGCGCGGACAGCCAGCAGGCGCGGATCCGCGCGGCGTGGGGAGCAGGCGCCCTCACCGTGACCACGGCCCGGATCTCTCGCTCTTCCCGCTGTTTCCGTCGCCCCATTCCGTCACCCCGCTCCCGCTCTGCCGGCTACACGCCGCACATGCCCTCGCACTCTGCATCCCAGAGGTTGAACTGGTCCGCCTCGTCCAGATCGACCTCATCGAGCGGCTTGCACGACCCGTGGACGAAGAGCTTGCCGCCCAGGCGCAGCCCGGCCTGCGACTTCTCGGGCATGCCGCGGATCGTCCGGTCGATCTCGATCGCCTGAATCCAGCCTTCGGGCGAGTTGTCCCTGAGCCAGCGCCAGTCGGCGTTCGAGCGATAAGGGCAGAACGTGCAGGCCGACTTCGGCGGAACAGGATAGTCGTGCTTGAGCAGCCAGGCCTCGCAGTCCCGGCGGTTCATCCAGAGGTCCTGCGGGTCGTCCTTCATCGCCCGCGACAGGAACGGGTACCGTTTGCCGGCCCAGGCGGGCCCCTTCCAGTTGACCCGCTGGACCTCGTCGGCGGAAATCCCGATCCACTGTATTACCAGCGGCGTCCGCGACCGTATGGCCACGCCGCGCGGGCGCCCGAGGATATCCTTCAGCGCATATTCGATCTCGCGGATCTTGTAGTTCTGGGTGCATTCACGCCGTAGCAACCCCTTCGAGCCGTCGACGTTCAGTGTGTGGAACGGGGCCGCGACGTAACCCCCGGTTCGCCGGGCCACCTCGGTCTCGCCATTGGCCGTTTTTTCGAGGTCCTCCACCATATCCGAATAGCGGACGATATGGATCGGGAACGGCAGCACATTGGCGCCCTTCAGCCAGTTGAGATGCTCATAGACCTCGGGCGGCTCCGCTCCCGTATCGGCGAACACCGCCGCATGCGGCATTGGCGTGATCTCGCCATGGGCCGCCATGAGTGCGAGCGTCGTGCTCTGCACGCCCGCACCTAAGGAAATGACATGGAGAGGCGCCGTCTCTCCGTTTTTTGCTGCACTCATTTCTTCCGATCCACCTCATTCTCCTTTTCGCAAAATATCCAGGCTCTGCGTGAAAGAGCAAAAACCGGATCGACGGTTACGACAATGTCATCTCCTGATGGTCGGCGTCAGGATTTGGGCTGGCGGCCGTGCCGCTCGGCCCTCCAGAGGCCATTTCCATCCAGTCGGACACAAACGCCGCCGCTTCTTCAGGACTGGCGCAATTCCAGCACGAGGTGGCGACCCCACCATAGACCTTATCCGTCACGGTAATGCTGAACTGGCCCTTGTTCAGGAACCTGGCGAACTCACCGTCTTCGAATCTGTCCCGGATAGGCCTGACAAAAGCCCAATCTTTCCGCCTGTCTTCACCATCCGGCCCGAAGACCTTGGCCTGCCAGGAATCCGACAACACGAACATGCCCAGCGTCACAGAGCCGTTTCCCTCCTGCACCCTGAAGTAGCAGGCCTCTTCATTCTGGGCTTTCAAAACATCCTCAAGAATTTCGATATAGTCTTCTGCCGCGCGAACACGATCAGATTGTTTCCATTTCTTCGTTCCTTCTCCGTAATCCGGAAAAAAACCCTTCATATGGATCACAAAATGCTCCCGCAAAACCTCATCATCATCCACGAAGGCGCCGGCAGGAAGATCAGGATGCCTTTTCCGATAGGCATCCTCAATCTCCATTCGCAACATCTCGTCGATATCATCCCCGAACCCCTCGAAAGGGCAATTGAGCGCATCGGCAATCCAATAGCGAACCCTCCCGAAGCGCGAGGGCGGCACCGCCTCCAGCCCCCCCGTTCTCCAGTCAACGGGATCTTCTCCGATCTGCACCAGTCTTAAATTCCTGTCGATTATCACCGCAGGCGGCCAGGTCGGATCGACTTCCCAGGGAGGCGGTTCCTCCGGCGGCCTGCACAAGCGAACGCCATACTCCCCGACATCGATCTCCTCATCGAGAACCAGCATGTCCGCCGTTACCGCTGGCGGGGCTTTCTCTCTCGTCCTCGTCTTCATCGCAAGACTTCCTCGCCTCTCCGGGCACTGCCGATCAGTCGCCCTCCTTCCACCGGGTCCACCCGTCGGGCCGACTGGACAGGCAGCGCCGGCATGTCACGTCCTCGCGGTTGTCCGTGCAGCGGATGCGCCCGCGGGCGCGCACGACCACTGCGCTGTCGCCCTCGCCGATCGCGACCCGGACACCGCAGGCCGTGCGGCTGCTCTCCGGGCTCCGGAAATGCACCATCCGTCCGCTCATAGTCCGAACCCCGCTACACTGCGCGCCCAGCGCACGCCCTTGATCGCATCCCTGATATCCCCTGGACGGCCATCCTGCATTCGAGGCAGGTCGCCGGCCCGGAACAGGGCTCGTCATTATTCCCGCGAAGCGTGAAATCTCCGACATCCTTTCCACCGGCTCCATCCCGGTCGCAGAACCGGAACCGCTGCTGCAGAGGCAGGCCGATCCATGGCTGGGGCGGGCGCAGCACATGCGCCCTGCCAGCGCTGTCCCTTGCATATTCCGGCATCAGTCCCGCTCCTCATGGACCCCCAGCAGCCGGTCCACCGCCAACAGGACCGTGACGGCCAGGAACAGCCACCTGGTTATCGGCCACTGGGCGTCAAAGGACGCCGTCATGAAGACCAGGAACCACCCGGACGGACTCATGAGCTGGTAGGGCGACGTGACTTCATGCAGAAACCGCCTCATCGTGCCTCCTGCCCTGACCGGCCTTCCCCGACCGGCCTGTAGGGGACCGGGCGCCGTCCGCATGGCGAATGGCCCAGCGAGCCTTCGCACCCGTCCCAGACCTCGTCGTCGCAATACAGGCGCTCGGCATAGCCACAGGCATCGCATCGGGCTTCCAGCCAGACCGGGACCACTTCGGGATGCCGCTCCAGGAAGCCGCGCGTCGTCCGGCGGAAGACACGGTCCCCGGGCTCCGGCGGCGCATGCCAGTAATGCCCGCCGATCCCGATCACGGGCGGGATATGGCTTTCCGGAGCCTCACCCATCCCCTGTCTCTTTCGGCCTGATGGAGACCGTCACCTCGAGGTCCGGTCCGACCCGACGGGACAGTTCCTCGGTGAACTTGCGCTCCATCTCCGCGTGGATGGCACGCTCGCCGGCCTGCCCCAGAAGCTTGACCGCCTCCGCCTCGTAGTCACGCCCGTAGCCGCCATCCGAAGACCAGGCCCGGATGAGCCCGGCCACATCCTCGACCGCCGGATCGAAGCCGCTCTCCACCAGAAGGGTCCTGTGGTTAACGAGCCACATCGGAACACGCATCCGCCGGCGTTCCTGAAGCCCTTTCGCCGTGATCTCCACCGTCAGGCGCCGGAGCACATGCACGCCCGGCTCCTCGGCCCGCTTGCGGGCATTGCCGACAATCTGCACACCGCTGACCTCGGGCAGCTCCTCATACCAGGGGAACCGCTCGAAAGCCTGCCAGTGCTCGGCGAACCAGCCATGGCACTCGGCGTCGCCGGCGGCCCGCTTCACGGCGAACTCCAGGGCCGCGATGCGCGCCGTCGCGTTCGGTGCGGCCCGAAGGTGCTTCAGCCCCCCCGGCCCAGATCCGCCAGACGCCGTCAAACTCGTCCGTCCACTCTCCCGACGGCCATCTCTGGACCCGCGCAGGCGGGTCCGGATAGTCCGGCCGCACCGTCCGGACCGATTCCAGGCAGAAGCGCGAGAGCAGGGGCGGATAGTTCGACCGCTCGATCGTCTGCACGACCGCCTCGAGCCCGAAATACTGCTCGAGCGCGCCGCGCGCATCGTTGGCCGAATGATGATTCTGCGGCTCGGGCGTGTCGATTACCGGGCACAGATCCACGCCCGCCTCGATATCCTGGATGCTCGCCTTTCCTCCACCGACCACACGCCAGCCATCCTTGCTTGGGCGGCCATTGCCCCTATAGGACGAGCGGCTGTCTTCCTCCGCGACCGGCCGGCGCTCGACGCGGATCCGCGCGCCGTCGCAGATGCCGCCATGCACCACGAATACATCGTCACCCGTTCTTTCCAGGAACATCGTCGAGGAGGTCATGACAGGAACTTCCGGCATGCAGGAGCAGGTCCCTATTATTAGCATAATCCGATTGTTATGTCAATCAAGACGGCATAATTTCTGCCCGCTTCGGCTGTGCACCGCCCACCGCCCGACACCCCGGGGCATTCCGTCCGGCAGAATTCTATACGCCATTCGTGAAGGCCCGGAAACACCGGGAGACGCTGACGAACGGAGGGAAGGACCGGGCTGGAGAGGCCGCGTCCTTCAGGGTGGAGGGCACCGCCGCGAGAAACCCCTGCTCGTCAGCGCGGCCGCAGTCCCGGCCTGGACGATGAGATCGGGAGGTGCCGCAGCCGGGCCGGATCACGGCTCGGGATCGGCCTCCGCGTCGGCCTCGAAACCCTGGACCGTCTCGGAGGCGAAAGCCGCGGCCTCCTCACGATCATAGAAACCGCCGCAGGCGTCCTGACTTCGACGGTTGATTCGCATAAGTAGTTGATATTGCCTGGTTCTCATTTCGGCTAGGCACTACATCCGGCATTTCTTCGAGCCGTGCTTCGTCGACGGTCAGGCGAGTTGATACGGGGTGATCGTCAGGGGCAGCCCCATGGTTGCGTAAATCTGCTCCGCCGCCGGTGTCGGCTTCGAGGGGATGACGTAGCGGTTGCCCGATTGCCGACAGCGCAGCAGGGAGCACTGGCGGTGGACGAGGGCGGAGCGGATGACCTCCGGGGACATCCGCCGCTTCTGGATGGCGACGCGGTACGCAAGGTGTCGAACGCAGGCGAAGGCCAGGAAGGCGATGGCGATGTGAGCGCGGATCCGGTCCGGGTTCCAGTGCCAGATGGGACGTATCTTCAGGTCGTGTTTGGTGATCCGGAAGCTCTCCTCGACCTGCCAGAGCCCCTGGTAGTGAGCCATCACTTCGGTGACGCGCGCGTCGCGCAGATTGGTGATGACGCCGGTGAGCCCGTCCCATCGTGCGGCCTCGGCGATCTTCTCCGGGTTCACCGTGAGCCGTGCGTCGCCCTCGACGGCGATGAAGCGCTTCGCCCCGTGATTGGAGAGCAGTTCCCTGGGATTGTCGCTGCGGGCCAGCCTGTCGAGCAGGCGTTCCACCTGATGGCGGCGCTCGTGCGCGTCCTTGCGTGCGCGCTGGGGGCAGAAGACGACGATCAGGCGACGGCCCTTGTACTCCCACTCGCCGACCCGGCGGTCCTGTGAGCCCTCCAGCGGGGCATAGGTCCCGGGGTCGAGAACCTGCCCCAGCAGCGCGAGCGGCAGCTTGCGCAGCCGCGCGCCGACGACATACTCGCCGCCGATGGCGTCCATGGCGTCGAGGTTGTCGGCGCTCAGCATGCCCCGGTCGGCCACGCATACCGTGCGCTCCACCTGGTGGCGGCGCTGCATGTCCTGCAGGACCGGGACCATGCTGTGTCCCTCGTAGGTGGCGCCGGGGAAGACCTCGTAGCTGATCGGCAGCCCTTCGCGCGTCACCATCAGCGCCAGCAGAACCTGCGAGTCCTTGTGTTTGCCGTCCTTGCTGAAGCCGTGCTGGCGAAGCTCGTCCTCGGCGGCCGTCTCGAAGTAGAGCGTGGTGCAATCGAAGAAGAGGATCGCGACCGGCTCCGGCAGCAGCGACCGGCTCGCCTCGCCGACGCGCGTGCGCAGTCGCTCGATCACCGTCGCGTCGAGCTGATCCATCATCCGGTAGACCTTCTCGAGCGGAAGACTCACGCCGAAGTCCTCCTCGAGCCGGCGCACGCTGCCCCGCTTGCTGTCGGGGTTGGCTACCCGCGCCATCACCACATGGAACAGCGCGTCATGGGAGGCCCGGTAGCGCGAGCGCGGCAGCAGCGCGTCGAGGCCCAGCAGCCGGTAGATCTCGCCATAGACCTCGTGGATGCCTGTGATCAGGCGCTGCTCCTCTTCAAGCTGCTTGAGGTCGACCGGGAGTTCCTCCTTGCCGTCCCCCCGGCGGCCGACACGGATCGCCTGCTCAGCGATCTTCTCGGGCGCAAACAATGCCGGCTGACGCTCGTCCTCCAGCTTCGCCTTGACGTACTCGCCGAGCTGCCTCAGGCGCTCGAGCTCGTCCTCGTCCATGGCCACGCCGACATGGCGGACGATGCGCTGTCGGACCTTGCCGCCGTCGCGCACGGCCTCGACGATCTGGACCGAGCGTCGCGGGCTGTTGGGGGAGGTCTTGATGCGCACGAACATGGGGGGAGTGTAGCGCGTGGCGGAGGCATTGACAGTCTCAAAGATTTACTAGGCACTACAACGCAGCTTGACCGCACCGCAACTGCCAACTCATTGGCTTTACTGAAAACTCCAGACGCGAGATCGGTCAGAAGTCAGCCCAACCGTCGAAGTCAGGAATTCTATACGCCATTCGTGAAGGCCCGGAAACACCGGGAGACGCTGACGAACGGAGGGAAGGACCGGGCTGGAGAGGCCGCGTCCTTCAGGGTGGAGGGCACCGCCGCGAGAAACCCCTGCTCGTCAGCGCGGCCGCAGTCCCGGCCTGGACGATGAGATCGGGAGGTGCCGCAGCCGGGCCGGATCACGGCTCGGGATCGGCCTCCGCGTCGGCCTCGAAACCCTGGACCGTCTCGGAGGCGAAAGCCGCGGCCTCCTCACGATCATAGAAACCGCCGCAGGCGTCGACCGGGATGTCGCCAGCCTCGGAAAACACATCCACCAGATAAACCTCGCCGTTGCGATATTTCCGCAGGCGAAGGCCAGGAAGGCGATGTACACCTCGGAAAACTCAGCCACCTTCTTGTGCAGCAGACCGTCCGGAGACGGACGTTCGGCGGCGCCGGGTGCCTCCGCATGCCACTTCGGCGTAAGCACCGCCAGGCAGGACGAGCGAGAACCTGCCCCAGCACCTCCCGGGCCGTCGTCACCCGGAATTCCTCCGCCGGGATCCCGACCTCGCAGAACAGTCCCTCAAGACGCCCGAACCAGTCCCGCATCGCCTCATGCGGCCGCTCATACTCCCCGTATTTCGGGTCGCGTCGAGCTGATCCATCATCCGGTAGACCTTCTCGAGCGGAAGACTCACGCCGAAGTCCTCCTAGCCGGCGCACGCTGCCCCGCTTGCTGTCGGGGTTGGCTACCCGCGCCATCACCACATGGAACAGCGCGTCATGGGAGGCCCGGTAGCGCGAGCGCGGCAGCAGCGCGTCGAGGCCCAGCAGGAGATCTCGCCATAGACCTCGTGGATGCCTGTGATCAGGCGCTGCTCCTCTTCAAGCTGCTTGAGGTCGACCGGGAGTTCCTCCTTGCCGTCCCCCCGGCGGCCGACACGGATCGCCTGCTCAGCGATCTTCTCGGGCGCAAACAATGCCGGCTGACGCTCGTCCTCCAGCTTCGCCTTGACGTACTCGCCGAGCTGCCTCAGGCGCTCGAGCTCGTCCTCGTCCATGGCCACGCCGACATGGCGGACGATGCGCTGTCGGACCTTGCCGCCGTCGCGCACGGCCTCGACGATCTGGACCGAGCGTCGCGGGCTGTTGGGGGAGGTCTTGATGCGCACGAACATGGGGGGAGTGTAGCGCGTGGCGGAGGCATTGACAGTCTCAAAGATTTACTAGGCACTACAACGCAGCTTGACCGCACCGCAACTGCCAACTCATTGGCTTTACTGAAAACTCCAGACGCGAGATCGGTCAGAAGTCAGCCCAACCGTCGAAGTCAGGAATTCTATACGCCATTCGTGAAGGCCCGGAAACACCGGGAGACGCTGACGAACGGAGGGAAGGACCGGGCTGGAGAGGCCGCGTCCTTCAGGGTGGAGGGCACCGCCGCGAGAAACCCCTGCTCGTCAGCGCGGCCGCAGTCCCGGCCTGGACGATGAGATCGGGAGGTGCCGCAGCCGGGCCGGATCACGGCTCGGGATCGGCCTCCGCGTCGGCCTCGAAACCCTGGACCGTCTCGGAGGCGAAAGCCGCGGCCTCCTCACGATCATAGAAACCGCCGCAGGCGTCGACCGGGATGTCGCCAGCCTCGGAAAACACATCCACCAGATAAACCTCGCCGTTGCGATATTTCCTGTACACCTCGGAAAACTCAGCCACCTTCTTGTGCAGCAGACCGTCCGGAGACGGACGTTCGGCGGCGCCGGGTGCCTCCGCATGCCACTTCGGCGTAAGCACCGCCAGGCAGGACGTCACCTCCCGGGCCGTCGTCACCCGGAATTCCTCCGCCGGGATCCCGACCTCGCAGAACAGTCCCTCAAGACGCCCGAACCAGTCCCGCATCGCCTCATGCGGCCGCTCATACTCCCCGTATTTCGGGTCCGGGCGCTTTTCCTCGAGCTTCTTCCAGAGGAACTCCCGAAGCATCTCCCTTTCGTCGTAGTCGCCGCCCCGGTACACCTGCCTGTACTCGGAATCGTATTCCTGCAGTTCCTCCAGCTCCTCCCGGTTGTCGCAGACCAGACCCAGCAAGCTTTCGCGATGCGACGCGATGACGTCCAGGGGAACCATGTCGAGGCCACCGCCGGCGAGCCAGTCTTCGTGGCGCCCGGCACCGATCTGGAAGCATTCCATCCTCCGGTTGGTCTCGAACAGCAGTACCGGAAGGAAGTCGGAGGGCGTTTCCTCCCAGGGCGCCTCGATGTCCATATCGTAGTCGAACCGCACCCGGCAATCGCCGACCTGGATTTCCTTCCCAGGCTCCAGCATGTCCGCCGTCACCGGGCCTTTCACCGTCTCGTCAGCCATATCGGCCTCCTCGATCCGCCCGCTGCCTCCAGCGAGCTATCCACCAACATTCGCGCATTCAGCCCCGGCCTCGGGGGCTGCCCGTCAGGGCTCCGGGCCCGCCTCCCTCTCCTTCGCGTCGCGCGCTTCACAGTCCCGAATCAACCGCGACGCATACGCGGCGGCTTCCTCCATATCGCGGAAATTCCCGCCGGCCTCGATGATCTCCTCCGTGTCGGCGTCCGAGATCTCGACCATGTAGATGCCGCGCTGGCGGTACTCGAGATACTGCTCGCGGAATGTCTCGAACTTCTCCGTCAGAACCCTGTCCGGGCTCGAGACGGCGTTCCACGGCCTGTACTCACCTAGAGCCGACTCCTGCCATCCCGGCGTCAGCGCCATCAGACAGGACGCAATGAGATACCCTTCCGAAGAGACCTGAAACCGTCTGGCCGGGATCCCCACCGTCCGAAACATGCGCTCCAGAAGGAGGAAATAGTCATCGATCTCCCCATATGGTTGCTTGACAACCTCCTTCAGCATCCGCATCCGCTTTTCATCGATCTTGCCTGCTAGGAAATCCCGCAGCGCTTCACCGTCGCCGTCGGGAACCGCCATCGCGGTAGGGACGCCGGTTGCCCGGCGCCCCCCGCACAGATCCGGACGTGCCCGCTAAGGCATCCGGCTCCTCCCTCGGGTTGCGCTGTTCCCATACACGCTGACGGCAAGTCGTCGGTTCGGCCACGGGTGCCGGATTTCCACCTTGGGCCAGTACTTGGTCGTCAACTTGTCGACCTGTGCCCAGCCGAAGCGGTCCCGTTGCGATCTGCGGCGCGTGATCGCGATCCACATCCGCTTCAGGCGCGAGGCGAAGCGGCTCAGGTATCGGTGGCTCATCGGGACGGCAAAGTAGTTCAGCCATCCGTCAAGCACCTTGCCCAGCCACCTCGCCGTTTCTTCGGCGTTGTCATGCATTCGGCTGCATAGCGCTTCCTTTATCCGCTTCAGTGTGCGGGCCATCCGCTCCGCAACCGGCTTGCGCCCCAACTGGAAACGCCCGCCTCTGGTCTCCGTGCAGTAGTGCGTGAAGCCCAGAAAGTCGAAAGTCTCCGGTTTGCCCTGCCCTCGTCGCCGACGGTTTCTAGGGGCAAATCGCCCGAACTCGATGAGCCGGGTCTTGTCGGGATGCAGTTCCAGTTCGAAGCTTCCGAACCGCTCCTTCAGGGCATCCAGAAATCGCTCCGCGTCCTGCTTGTGCTGGAAACCAACCACGAAGTCGTCGGCGTACCGCACGATGATCGCGTCGCCGTAGACCTCGTGGCTGCGCCACTTCTTATGGAACCAGAGATCGAGGACGTAATGCAGGTAGACGTTCGCCAGGATCGGCGAAATCACCGATCCCTGCGGGGTCCCCCGCAGGTCGTCCCGCCTCTCTCCATCTTCCATGACGCCGGCGTTCAGCCACTTGATGATCAGCCTGATGACCCGCTTGTCCGCGATGCGGTGTTCAAGGAACCGGACCAGCCAGTCCCTCGACACCGTGTCGAAGAATTTGCGGATGTCGCAATCGACCACCCAGTTGATCTTGAACTTGTCGATGCCGACCGCGATCGCATCGAGCGCATTGTGCGCCCCACGACCGGGCCGGAACCCGTAGCTGAACCCCAGGAACTCCGCCTCGTAGATCGGCGTCAGGATTATCTCCGCCACGACCTTCTGGACGATCTTGTCCTCGATGGCCGCGACGCCGAGCGGTCGTGTACCGCCATCCGGCTTCGGGATGTTCACCCGTCGCGATGGCGTCGCCCGGTACGCTCCCGAATGCACGCGGTCGTGCAGGTCGGCCAAGCGGCCTTCCAGTTCCTTCCCGTACATCCGCCACGTCATGCCATCCGCGCCCGCCGCCGCGTTCTTCTTTAGCTCGAAGAACGCCCAGCGAAGCGCATCGACCGTGACATGGTGAAGGAGCGTCGTGAGACGCACCTTGCGTTCCCTTTGTACAAACTGCCGTATCCGGTCGGCCGCCTGTGACACGCTTTCCCGGTTCTGCGTCCGGCGCGTGCTTTGGCCTTCCGGATTCCCCTTGGGCTCGGCCCTTGGCTCCACCGGCTCCGCCGAGGCTGACGCCCCTTTGTTCGCCGGCTTCACGGCTACTATGGCCGAGTCTGACTTCTCCATGCCGTTCATCATCGGTTACGGACTACTCCTTTCCTTTGCGATCCTGCCACGACAGCGGGATGGCATGGAGACCTCCCAGGTCCCGGTGCAGTGCTTACGTACGTGCATGGGTTCTTGGACACCGCGGGACTCCGACCCCCCTCGCCATAACGGTGGGTCGGATGCTGCCTTCGACCGAGGAAAAGGTCTCGGCATCCCGGACTAAGGATCTTTCGGTGCTCGATAGCCCTGTCCGCACGCGCCCCTGTCAACGCTTGACCCCCGCCCTCGCGAGCGACGGCCCATGACTCGGGGTGGAAGTGGTGGCTCACCTTCTCCTTCCTGCCGGACTTTCACCGGCTACACTGGCACCAGTTAGCCTGGCGCACTCCCGGGCCTCCTTCCGGCTGGCGCCGGCCCACTCCAGCAAAGCCTCACGGTGCTCCAGGACGGTTTCGACGGGAACCATGTCCAGGCCGCCCGCCTTCAGGTTCCCTGCCTCATCGCTGCCGACCTGCCGCACGCTGACATCCCGGGTCCCCTCGAAGAGCAGAACCGGCACAAAGTCACTGACCCCTTCCCATGGCGGGGCAACCTCCGGGTCGAAATCGACCTCCACCCGGTAGTCGGCCTCTTCGCCCTCGATGAAGATCGCATCCCCTGGCTCCAGCATGAAGGCCGTTACCGGCGCCTCTTCATCGACAGACATCCGCCCACTCCGGCTCCCGCGCGTTCACGACGCGCCCCAGCGCGCGCGAACCAAGGCTACGGGCTTTCCGTGAAAACCGGAAAACTCTCCACGTCACACGGGGGTTCGGACTGTCCCGACTGCCCGACTTGCCATTCGTGCGCAATCGGATTGACATGACAATCGGATGGACATATCGGCTTTCTGGCAACGCTCCTTCAGGGAACCCGGGGGACACCCGCCGTGCATGACGACGCACTCTCCAAGGAATGGGAACGCCGGTGGGCCAGAAGATTGCCCGCCGACGCCCCCTGGATCGTCCGGCTCGACGGCCGGGGGTTCCACCGCTGGACAAAGGGGCTCCGGCGCCCGTTCGACGACTCGCTGAGAGACGCCATGGTCGCCGCGGCAGAGGCGGCGCTCGGTATGACCGGGGCTCTCCATGCCTATACGCAGAGCGACGAGGTGACCCTGGTGCTCCGGGCACAGGGCAAGGCACAACCGCCGTTCGGCGGAAAGCTGCAAAAGCTCGTCAGCCTGACCGCTGCGGCCATGACGACCTCCTTCAACGCAAGCATCGCATCCCTCAACGGCGGACATGCGGCGCGCGCCGGCACTGCCATGTTCGATGCCCGGGCCTTCGCGGTGCCCGACGAGGCGGGCGCCATCGTCGCGCTTGAGGACCGGCGCCGGGATTGCCGCAGGAATGCCGTGCAAAGCGTCGGGCAATGGAAGTACGGGCACAAGCGAATGCTGGGCACGAGCACGCGCGAAGCCGCGCAGTGGCTTGAAGAGGACGGGCTGGGGATGACGACCTGGCCGGCCAGACACACCGGCGGGGTCGCCCTTGCTCGCAAACGCGTCGTGCGGAAGTTCGATCCGGAAGAGATCGAACGCCTGCCGCCCCGGCATGCCGCGCGCGCAAACCCCGATCTTGCGTTCGAGAGAACCGAGATCGCAAGGATTGAGGCGCCCGACTACCGTGACACCGAGGTGATGCTGAACACGGTGTTCGGGCGTGGCAGTCGCGGTTCACCGGAACCGTGAAAGAGCGGGTTCCACTGGTTCATCCCAGAACCGCAAGCCCCGATTGTCAGGCCCTCGCACACCGGCCCGCAAGAGCCAGCATCACCAGCGCAGCGCCGACCGCCGCAGCGCCAGCCAGGTAAACCTGCGCGTCTCCGGCAAAAGCAATTACGAGGCTTCAATCGGATTGCGATTTGCCGCGGACCGGCACGGCCGGTCATCCTCAGGCCGTCGGAATACCGGCGTTCATTCTCCGCCGCTGGCGAGTTCCACGCTTGTCGTCACCGGAATGAAGTGGAAGCCGCCCATTTCCGGCACGACAATCAGCTGTTGCACTCGTTTCGTCAGGCTCTCGAGAGTGGCGTTCCTGCCCAGCTTCAACATGGGGCGGGTCGCGCTCCGAACTTCTCCCGACACCCGATTGCCCCGAAGATCCCAGACTGCGTCCAGCCGGGGCCCGTCTTCCACGTCGCCCCCGGCCTCCGCGCTTTCGTCTCCGGCCACAGCCAGATCGACCGCATAGGCCTTCCCCGCCTCCAGCTCCACGCGATACCAGTGAACCGGACTCCATGAATCGAGATAGGCGTTCCATTGGTCGCCCACCCTGATGAGTTTCGTCCCTCTCGGTCTGAACGGGTAATCCGACCAGGAAAGAGTGACAGACGACGCCGCGGGGGATAGGGCGGTCCCGGCCACTTCCTGGCGCGGAGCCTCGCTAATGAACATTGAATACCCCCCCGAAGACGCGGACGTTGCCTGGGTGAACGCGCCCATGACCCATAGCAGCCCCGCCCCCACCGCCACAACGCCTGCTACGATTGCCAGGCCCACAGCCACGCCTATGAAGGTCGGCCCTAGTTTTGCCCGGGCATAGCTCATCGTTCGTTCCCCTGCACTGATTGCCGTGCGATCCTTCACACGGGTGTCGGTGATTATCATAAAGGGCGCATATTTGCTGGCGTAGCGCGCTTTTGTGGTGCGCACGACAAACAGCGTGAGACAGGCGCGGCCGGGTTTATGACGGGGGCCGAGGACGGAAGGAGGGCGTAGCCCGACCGGAGTCCTCGGCCCCCGTCGCGTTGAGATTTTCGCCTCCCGGAGGGCGGCGACGTCCTGGCGACCGGGTTGGCCGTTCCCGGGCTGCGGCAGGGGGTAGACTGGGGCTTCTGAGAACGATGCGGCGCCGGCCCCGTTGGCTTGGTGGCAACGACCGGCGCCGCACCCCCCGAGCCATGCAAGGCGCGGCCCGGAAGCGCAGTATCGTGCGCGTCCGGGCGTGGGTCCACCCCGTTCTCATCGGTCGCGATGAGGAACGCCGCCCGCCTGTTCACCTGCGCCCTGTGCCGCCGCCAGGTGGTTCTCTGCCGGCGCTGCGACTCTGGCCATATCTACTGTTCGCCGCGTTGCAGCGGGCGGGCGCGGCGTCGGTCGGTGCGCCTTGCGGGGCAGCGCTACCAGAACAGCCGCCGGGGCCGTCACAAGCATGCCGAGCGCCAGCGGCGCTACCGCGAACGGCGCCGTGTGCGGCAGCCGGCAGTTCGGGCCATCGCGCAGAAAGTGACGCATCACCCTTTGACCGTCGCGCGCCGGCGTCCTGATGTGGCGCGCATACCGGCGGGGCGGTCCGGAACCCGGCCCTTCGGGCCCGACCGTCCCGCCCGGGTGTTCCGCTGCGAGCGCTGCGGTCGGTTCTGCGGCCTGGCGGTCTATCCGGGCCTGCGCCAGGCGCGAAGGGAGTGAGATGGCGATCGACAAGCAGACCCGTGCCGAGATCCAGCGGCTGTATTTTGCCGAGAAGTGGAGGATCGGCACGATCGCGCGCCAGCTCGGCGTCCACCACGGCACGGTCGAGCGCGCGGTAGCGGCCGCCGGGGCGCCCGCGCGTGAGAGGCGGCGCAGGGCTTCGATGATCGATCCGTTCCGGCCCTTCATCCGCCAGACCCTGGCGGTCTGGCCCAGGCTGCCAGCCAGCCGGCTCTACCAGATGGCGGTCGAGCGCGGCTACCGGGGCAGCCAGAGCCACTTCCGGCGCATGATCGCGCCGGAGCGCCCGCGGCCTGTGGCCGAGGCCTATCTGCGCCTCAAGACCCTGCCCGGCGAGCTGGCCCAGGTGGACTGGGCCCACTTCGGCAAGGTGAGGATCGGGCGCGCGGAGCGCCCGCTGATGGGCTTCGTGATGGTGCTGAGCTACTCGCGCCGCATCTTCCTGCACTTCTACCTCAATGCCGCGATGGACAACTTCCTGCGCGGCCATGTCGAGGCCTTCGAGGCCTGGCAGGGCGTGCCCCGCGAGCTATGGTACGACAACCTGAAGAGCGTCGTGCTGGAGCGCCAGGGCGACGCCATCCGGTTCAACCCCCGGCTCCTCGACTTCGCCGCCCGCTACCGCTTCCTGCCCAAGCCGGTCGCGGTCGCGCGCGGCAACGAGAAGGGGCGCGTGGAGCGCGCCATACGCTATGTGCGCGACAACTTCTTCGCCGCCCGCGCCTGGCGCGACCTCGACGACCTGAACGCCCGGGCCCGCGCCTGGTGCGACGGCGTCGCCGCCGACCGTCGCTGGCCGGACGACCGCTCCCTCACCGTGCGCGAGGCCTTCGAGCGCGAGCGCGGCTCCCTGATGGCGCTGCCCGACGACCGGCCCCCCGTCGACGAGAGGGTCGAGGTCAGGATCGGCAAGACCCCCTACGCCAGGTTCGACCTCAATGACTATAGCGTCCCGCATACCCATACGCGGCGCACCCTCACCGTGGTCGCGACACTGGAGGAGGTACGCATCCTCGACGGCGCCGACACCGTCGCCCGTCATCCGCGCAGCTTCGACAAGGCGGCCCGCATCGAGACCCCCGAGCACATCGAGGAGCTGGTCAGGCTCAAACGTCACGCCCACCGCCTGCGCGGGCAGAGCCGCCTTCTCCAGGCCGCCCCCGACAGCGAGCGCCTGCTTGCCGAGACCGCCAGGCGCGGCGGCAATATCGGCACAACCGTCGCCTCCCTGCTGCGCCTGCTCGACGACTACGGAGCCGTCGAACTCGAAGCCGCCATCGATGAAGCCCTTGAGCGCGGCGTCCCCCATCCCAATGCGGTGCGCTTCAGCCTGAACCGGCGGCGCGAACAGCGCAACGAGCCACCACCCATCCCCATCGACCTGCCCGGCGATCCAAGACTGCGCGATATCGCGGTCCGCGATCACGACCTCGGCGGATACGACGGGCTCGCAAGCCACCACGAGGAGGACAGCGAAGAATGACCCTCAAGGACCGCGCCACGGCGCTCGGACTGCACGGCCTCCTCGCCCACTGGAGCGAGGTTGCGGAGCGCGACTGGCTCCCGCCCCTGATCGCATGGGAAGAGGAAGAGAGGCGAAGCCGAAGCCTCAGGCGACGCCTCACCGCCGCCCGCCTCGGACAGTTCAAGCCGCTCGCCGACTTCGACTGGGACTGGCCAAGGCGATGCGACCGCATGGCCGTCGAGGACCTCATGACCCTCAACTTCCTCCGCGAGGGCGCCAATGTCGTCCTCATCGGCCCCAACGGCGTCGGCAAGTCCACAATCGCCGCCAATATCGCACACCGCGCCGTCCTCGAAGGCCACACCGTGCGCTTCGCAACCGCCGCCAGCCTGCTCGGCGAGCTCGCCGCCATCGACTCCGACACAATGCTCCAGCGCAGGCTGCGCTTCTACGCCCGCCAGCACCTCCTGGTCATCGACGAAGTCGGATATCTCTCCTACTCCAACCGTCATGCCGACCTGCTGTTCAATATCGTCTCAAGCCGCAGCCAGCAGCGCTCCACCATCATCACCACAAACCGCCCCTTCGCCGAGTGGAGCGAGGCCTTCCCCAACGCCGCCTGCCTCGTGGCCCTTGTCGACCGGCTCGTCCACAATGCCGAGATCCTCGCCATCGACGGCGACTCATACCGCCGCAAGGAGGCCGAGGAACGCCAGAAGCAGCGCAGCGCCGATCGCCGCCGGCGGCGATCGGCAAAAGGAGCGGGCAAGAGCACGGCGCAAGACACGGGGGATGCCTGAGCCAGCCGTGCAGCATCTGCATCCATGGGATCGCCGCCTGCGGGCCGAGGGGCTGCGAAGCTGCCCCCTCGAAGACGTGGTCCACGCCCTCGGCTATCGCCGCGATCCCGCCGATGCCGCGCGCTGGAGACGAGCCGGTTCGGTCCTCTCCATCAACCGCTTCATGTTCTACGACCATCTGCGCGGAGAGGGAGGCGCCGGGGCCATCCAGCTGGCGGTTCATGCGCTCGGATGCCCAACGACCGAAGCCCTCGACTTCCTCGCCCAACTGCCGCGCCACTCACGGCTCCCGAACAGTCGCTGTGAGGCGGAGCCCTCGTGCCAGGACCCTCGCTGGCCGGCGCTGCGGCAATACCTCATCGAGCAGCGCGGCCTCGCCGACGCGCTCGTCGAGCTATGCCGAGGCCTCGGCCTGATCCGTGCCGACCGGCGCGGCAATCCCGTGTTCCTCCGCCGAAACGCCGCCAGCAAGGTGGTCGGCATAGAGACCCTCCCCGCAGCGCAGGAGCCGGCCGCAGACGGCGGCTTCTGGATGTCATGGGAGCCCGACTGGCCCGGCACCGTCATCCTCACCGGCAGCGCCCTCGACGCCCTGTCGATCCTCTCCCTCCACCTCGTCCCGGAAAAACGCAGCAAATGCGCCGTCGTCTCCACCGGCGCCATCACGGCCAGAATCCCCAAATGGGTCGAGGCCTGGAACCCGCGCCGTATCTTCTGTGCCTGGGACGCTACACGATACGGCGATCACGCCGCCCGCCGCATGCAAGACAACGACACAAGAATCGTCCGAATGCGACCGGCCCTCGAAAACCAGGACTGGAACGACATGCTCATCCGTGACCGCGACGGCGAGCCGCTCGAAACCGATGACCGCCCAATCAGATGAACGCAACACCTAACCCATGCGACGCTGCTCGCAAGCCGCACAAACCGGCCGTTCCGCGCCAGCAAATAAACGCCCTTCCTAACCGTCGCTAACACACGGGAGCCCTCAAGCAGCCTTCGCTAAAGTTCCGGCTCCTCCGGTCGGTGGACGCGGTCCCGGACGCCGAGCGCCATCGCCGGGCGTTCCGTGTCCCGGAAATCGGCGTCTGCCGACGGCAGACCGGCATGCTCCTCGCCATCGAGGCCTGCGCCGAAGGGCTTTTCCGGACCCTCGCGCGGCCCGGGCGCCGAACGGATTGCCGTCCTGCCGCAGCTGTAGTGGACATGGTCGCGACCGCCGGCCACACGGGCCGCCTCCTCGAACGTCGCCTCCTCGTCCCAGGTCCAGTCGCCCCAACCCTGGAACAGGAACGGAATGCCGTAACCCGCACAGAGGTCCCGCAGGCCTCGGACCCAGTCGGGATGCACCGGCTCGCTGTCCGGGCCCGACGAGCCGCCGGCGAGGATCCAGTGGATGCGCGGCAATTCCTCCTCCACTGAAGAGGACTCGAAATCGGGATCGCCGACCGCCGCCCACCAGGTCCCGGCCAGCATGTTGTAGCTGCCCTGTTCGTGCCGCCAGTGCGGATGCATCGCCCTCGCACCGTCCATATCGCAAGGGCTCGTTGCGAAGGTCTCGAGAGATACCGTCGAATATCCCGTCGGCACGCAGAGATTGCCCGTCAGCGGAACGGCCTTCAGGACCCTTACAGGCGCCTCCAGGCCCAGAAGGGCCGGAGCCCGGGCCCTGAGGTCGGCCGTATTCGATACGCGGGCTCCGAGCCAGATATTGCCCGGCAGCGCACCGTCGCCGATCCCGTCGTCGCCGCCTGCGGGAATTCCGCGGAAGGCATTGGCCGGAACGTCCGCCGCATAGTCGCGCCAGAACCGCCGCGGGCCAGCCTCCAGATACGCCGCCATGCGGTCCGTATGCGCGGTCGTCACCAGGAACCGGTGCTCCTGGCAGGCAAGCATCGTCCCCCATATCCGGTCGCGCAGATCGTCCGCAACGCGCCGGTCGAACGGATCGATCTCCGGGGACACCTCAAGCAGCCTGGTCCCCGGGATCGACCGCGGCAGATGTATCGAAGCGCTTTTCCGCACCGTCGCGTCCATCCCGTCCTCGCCCGCATGCAGCGGACGCCAGATGGCGGGATTGCCGTCTTGCGGCCTGAACCCCTCGCTCACGGCGCGGCCCGCCCGGCCTGCGCCGGTCCCCATACCGTCGGCAGGTCGTCATGCGTCCTGCCGTCGAGTTCGCGGCCCGCACGCTTCTTGCCGACCCGCATCATGTAGAGGCCGGCATTGCCCGGAAGGGGCTTGTGGTTCAGGGTCTCGAGCTTCCAGGCGTTCCGCCTGCCGGACCGTCCGGGGCCGGGGGCCCAGGGACCGCCCCAATTGCCCCACTGGCGGAAATAGAACGGCACCCCGGCCTCCAGGCACTGGTCCCGGACCGATCGCACCCAATCGGGGTGCATCGGGCGCGCTTGCGGTCCGGTTTCCCCTCCGAGAACCACCCAATGGAGTCCGTCCAGGTTCAGGACACCGGGGTCCTCGAGCAGGGGCTCCAGCACCAGGGCCCGGGCCGCCGCCTCGGTCCCGCGAAGCCAGTCCAGGCGCGTCAGGCGTTCCCGGTCCTCCACCGAGACCGCCAGACAGAGGTTGCGGAGCGGCCAGCGCTCGCTTTCCTCATGCGCCCAGGGCCAGGTCGTCCGACGGACTTCCCACCGGGCGTCGATGATGTTTTCCATGCGCTCGATCAGGAGAGGCGGGCCTTCCGCCACCGTGCGCCTCACCCGGGGCTCCGCAAGATATCTGTGCATCCGCTCCGGGCGCTTCGTGCAGACATAGAACCAGTGCCGGCGCGCCATCGCCATGACGGAAAACACCAGGTCGATCCATTTGTGCGGAATCGTCTCATGGAAAAGATCGCCATGGGCATTCACGACAATCCAGCGCGGCTTCCTCCAGGTCACCAGGGGGTCGTTGACCGACTCCCTGTTCAGCCGCAGCGCGCCGTTCCACACCGGACCCGTCTTGCCCGGACGGGTGAGCCCGGCCCGGGCCGCCGGCTGGGCCCCCGCCCTTCCGGCCAGCCTCATCGCATCGCAATTCTCGCATCCCGGCGAGACGACCGAACAGCCCGTCACCGGATTCCAGACGGTCGCCTTCATGGCAGCGGCCCCCGCATCGGATTCACCCCGGGCGCTCACGCGGCCTCACGCATCGGGAACGGGTCAGGCATCGGGAACGGGTCAGGCATCGGCGGCATGGCGTCGTGCAACCGCCCGTCCAACAGGCGTTCGGCCTTCTTCTTCCCGACACGGAAGGCCCAGGCTGTCGGCCGCCCGTAGCGTTCCAGAAACGCGGCCCGCTTCTTGCGATCCCGCGACACATCGTAGTGGACGCCGCCGCCGGAGTCCCAGCAGGCGTAGCGGCCCGGCCCGAGCGGGCCGTCTTCCCAGTCGTCCCAGTCCCCCCTGACGCCGTCCTGCCTGAGATTGTAGCCGAAACGGTCCCCGGGACTGTCCGACGCGACGTATTCCCCCGGCAACCAGTCGCCCCACTGCTTGAAGAAAAAGGGCAGCGCGACAGGCGCGCACCGGTCCCGCAGCTCCCTCACCCAGGACGGATGCATCGGGCGGGCTCCGGTCTGGCTCTCGCCGCCGGCGATGATCCACTCGACCGGCGGGAGCCCGAAGGCCGGCACGCGGATATCGACGAGTCTTTCGCCGATCGACACCCTGGTAATATCCAGACGCCCGAGCAGCGGCTCGGCGCTGATGAAACGCAGGGCGACATCCGCCAGCGCCAGGTCGGGCCAGCGTTCCTCAAGCCGGGGCTGGTCCTCGGCCGAAATCCCGACATGGATATTGTCCGGCGGCCAGGAGGCCGCTTCCGGCACGCCGTCCTCCGGATCCGTCCATCGCGAGGGATGCAGGCCAGGCGCCTTCCCCGGCAGCTTGCGCAGCCGGATCAGGGCGGCGCATTCCTCCTCGACCTCGCGCCTGAAATCCGGGTCGTTCAGGATCCGCCGCATGCGGGCCGACCGCTTCGTCAGCACCTGGAAGCAATGTTGCGGAGCGAGCGTCATCGCCGCCCAGACCCGCACGATCCACCTCCGGGGCGCATAGAACAGGTCCCCGTGGGCCACGACAAAGATCCGCCGGGGCCGCCGCCAGCGCAGCGGCTCCTCGTACCGCGCCTCGTTCCAGCGCACCTCGCCGGTCCAGACAGGACCGGCTCGGCTCTTGCTCGTCAGCCCGGACCGGCTCGAATGGTTCCGGAACCGCCCTCCGGCGAGCCGCATGGCATAGCAGTTCGTGCAGCCAGGGGTGAGCACCCGGCAGCCGATCACCGGATTCCAGGTCGCGTCCGTCCACTCGATTTTCGTGCTGTCCGCCATCGCGTCACGGCCCTTCCGGCGCCGGACCTCCGTCGGCCCCCGCCTCCCGAGGCCCAGACATGAGACACCTCTCCGCCATCGCCAGAAGCGGCGAGTCCTCGGACGGGAACACCACCTCGTTCGCCGGTGGCTCCGCCGCGACATTCCAGCCCCCCTCCATGCTGAAGGCGACCTGTCCGAAATCCAGGGTCATCTCGCGCAGGACCCTGAACATATCGGCGGTGACACCCCTTTCCCGGGCCGTTGCGACCGAAGGCTCAAGCGGGTCTCCCGGAAGAAGGTCCCGCTTGAAGCGGTCCACCGCATGTCTGGCGGCCCCGAGCTTCGCCATCAGGTCCGGGACAGCCCGGCCGCGCGGAAGGCCGTCATGGTCGCTTCCTGCCTCTGCAGGCGCCAGGACCGACACCGAGAAACGGCCGCGCCGCGCCACGACGGCATCCGAGGACCACCATACGGGATCCTCCTCCCCGTCGCCGCGGCCGAGCAGCACACGGACACCGTCCAGAATCTCCCGGCTTCCCGGCTCATTCCCGGACCGCGAGGACTGCCGCGTCACCGCGACATTCAGCAGGTCGCGGTCGGCCGCCAGAAGTTCGCGCAGCACGAACAGCTCGTGGGTTTCCGCCTGGGCCGCGAAGATCTTCACGGCATCCCAGACCCGGCTCGCATAGTCGCCGATATCGCGCTTCCAGGGCAGGACGACGGTTTCGTCCTCACCATTATGCGCAAACACCTCCGCGTATCTGAACCGCTCCCTGTGACGCCATCCCGTTCGCCTCGCCCAGCCGACAAGCGCCGCCGGCGTGACCGCAAGAACCTCTTCCTTGGAAGGAATCATGATGCCGGCCACCTGAAACGGCCCATATCGACGTCCATTACCCCGACGCCGACCTCCGAGGCGATTTCCTTCAGCCTCTCTCCTCCGTCGGCCTGGAGAATCGCCACGCCGCCGCAATTGTCGCACTGCCCCGGCGGATTCTTCATCCGCTCGCGCAACCGCTCCTCGGATATGGGCGCACGGCACGTCATGCACTGAAAGGCCGGAGCGTCCATGGGCCGCCTCCCCGCAGCTTGCATACAGCTATCCGATTACTATGCCAATCGGATTGCAATGTCAAGCAAATCGTTATAAGCCGGGGTCGGACAGACCTTCCGGTGCACGCCGTTGCACAAGCGTTTCGGCCAGTTCCGGGAGGTTTTCGCGCAGATGCTCCTCAACATCCCCAACGCCCCAGAGGCCACCCACGACATCCAGGGAATCCCCGGTATCGGCGTCCCTGATCTCCACGCGGTAGATCTCTCCGTTGACCTGCTGCGTCATCCTCTCGCGCAGCATCCGGATCTCCGTCTCCAGCTGGCCTGACGGCAGCTTGCGGTCCTCGAACGTCCGGGCCGCCCACCCGGCCGTCAACACCACCAGGCACTCGGTCTTGTGCCGTTGCCACCTGTCCGTCACCGAGAAGCGCCCGGCCGGCAGCCCGAGAGCCTCATAGACGCCTTTCAGCGCATCCAGATACTCGTCGCAGGACGCGCCCGGCGTCTTCAACGCCGGGACACCGCGCAGATCGACCAGCAGGCAGTCCACGAACTCCTCGAACATCTCCGTCTGCGAGAAGGGCGCACTGCCGTCGATCCCGGACCGCTCCAGGAAATCGGCATACTCTTCCCCGTCCACGCCGAGCGCCGCCATCACCCTCTCCATCCGCTCCCTGGGGAGGTCGCCGGGATCGGGGATCGTCTCGAACGGTGCGCCGAGCGCATATCCTCCGGGCGATTCCCACCGTCCGTCGTGCAGCACCAGGGTCGGCGGGTCCGTGTCGTCGTTCCTCCGGCCGGGCTCCGCGTTCAGGTCCTGGCAAACGAGGACCTCGAACGGCCCGATCCCGAGCGCCCTTTCCAGGATCAGCGCTTCCTCGATCTCCGACCGCTCCGGCCAGCTGAATTCCAGCGGCGTTCCGTTCATCGCCCGACTCCCCGCTCAGGGCTCCAGGCCGGCACCGGCCAAAGGCCCGGCCTCCCGGCCCTGGTTCTTCAGATACCCGACCATATCGCGGACCCTGTCCTCGATCTCCTCCTCGCCATAGATCCCGGCGCAGAGGAACTTGCCGCCTTCCGGCGTGACCACCCAGGCCCGGAAGACCTCGCCGTTGACATACCGCTCGATCTCCCGGCGGGCCGAGTTCGCCTCGACGCGCAGGAGGCGTTCGATATTCGGCTTCGCTCCCGCATTCTGCGAGAGCCAGTTCTCCGTAAGCACCATCAGCGCCTCGCTGCGCCCCGCACCCGTTTCGAGCGGGAACCGGGCGTTCGGGACGCCGACTGCGTCGTAGATCGCCGCCAGGCGGTCCAGATACTCGCCCACGCCCAGGGACCAGACCCCCGGCCGGAAATCCGCCAGAGTCTCCGCGACAACCCCCGTGATCGCATCGGGGTAGCTGCGGCCCCGGTCGAGACAGAACCCCTCGGCCTCGAGAAAATCCTCGAAGTCCTCGTCGTAAACACCGGCAGCCTCAAGCACGGCGTTCGCCAGTACAGGGTCCTCGAGCCGCGCTTCGTCGATCACGCCGAGAGGGCCCTCCAGGTCCCGGTCACCATGCTCGCCGAACTGGCTCCACGGGTCGCTGCCGCCCGGGAACCGGCGGGTCGCCGGGCCCTCCGGGAATTTCCCGGGCGGCATCGACCCCCTGAACAGGAGAACCGGCGGGAATTGCCATCCCCTCTTCCAGGGCGCCGAGCACTCCGGGTCGCGTTCCACCGCAGCCCTGTATCCGTCGATCTCGATCTCCCGGCCCATCGCACCGCTCCCTTCCGGATCCTCACGACCGCGCGCCGCCAGTCTAGGGCGTTCGCATGAAAACCCGAACCGGCTCTCGCCCGCAGGCGACATTCTCCTATATACGGTTCGCATGAACAGTGCGCTTCTCGTCATCGTCGAAGCCCCCGGCAAGACCGGGGCCATCGACCGAATCCTCAACGAGGATCTCGGGCACATCGCCCGCACGATACCCACGCAGGGCCATCTGGCCGGGTTCCCCGGCGTCTTCCCGATAGGCCTGCGGCCCGAACCGGGCCGTCTCCGCGAACCCGGCCGCCGGCCTCTCGCTCATGCCGCACGCTTCGAGAAACGCCTGCACAGCGCCCTGCGCGACTATCCGCGCGCCACCGTCGTGCTCGCCACGGACAACGACGCCGAGGGCGACGTCATTGCCCTCGACGCCGCTCTCGCGGTGCAGCGCCTCGCGCCCGAGGCCGTCAGCCGCCTCCACCGCGTCTTTCCCGCGGCCATTACACGAACCGCATGGGAAAGGGCACTGTCCGCCGGCCTGGAGGCAGGGCCCATCGCCATCGCCGGCGGCGCCGGCAGCCTTGAGCACCGGGCCGTGGAAGGGCGCTTCAGGGCGGCCCTCGACCGCTGGATCGGCGCCCTGTTGACCCGGCGCACCGGCATCGCCTGCGGGCGCGTGCGCGCCGGGCTTCTCGGCATGGTCGCGCAATGGCGCATGGCCGGGCCGGGGACGCTCCTGCCGGAGACCGGCGAGATCTTCCTGGCCTGTCGCCAGTCCGGCCGTCCCGGACGACTGGCCCGCGCCCGCCTGGTGCTGCACGGTCCGCCGCCGACAGGCCTGCTTGACCTGGTCCGCCGTTTCGAGGGTCGGCCCGTGCCCGGGACCGTCTCGCCGCTCCGGGCTGCCGGCGCCGCCGTCGCGCCGCGCTACGGCACGACGCCGCCCTATCACACCGCCGACCTCCTCGTTCATGCGGGCCGCCAGCATGGCGTCGCCGTGCAGCACTGCATGCAGGCGATGCAGGACGCCTACATGGCCGGCGATATCTCCTATCCCCGCACGGAGGGCCGTCTGATCGACGAGAGCCTCATCCCGTCCGTGCTTGCGCTCGCCTACACGGCCGGCGTCGAGGGCGACCCGGAGCGCCAGCTCCATGACACCCTGTCCCGGGCCGCCCGGTTCCCGGGCCGCAGCCATCCCGCACGGGACAGCCACCCGCCGATCCTCCCCGCCTTTCCGCCGGCTTCCGCTGGCCCCGTGCTGAAACGCCCTCCTGACTTTTCGACCCCTGTGTCCGCCAGGGAGTCCGTCCCCGTCATGGCCACCCGTCGGCTTCTCGAGGGTTGCATGGAGGCCCGCGTCAGCCCCGGAACCTGGGCGCCCGCCGATGACGGACAGATGTCCCCGGAAGACTCCGCGCTGCTTGCGGATATCGAATGGGAAATCGAAGAGGGCCCCCAGCCGCGCTGGGGACGCATGATGACCACCGGAGCCCGGCCATGGCCGCTCGACACGATCCTTGTCGAGGGCCTTGCCATCGAGGAGCTGGGCCGACCCTCGACCTATGCGCAGCATGCGAGCCGGGCCATCGAGGACGGGATTGTCTTCCAGCCCTCCCCTTTCGACCTTCCGGAACTCACTCCCCAGGCCGAGCGGGCCTTCCGCCGCATTGCCGACAGCTTCCGCAACCCGCGCACGGCCCGCCTGATAGCCCGGCTGATCGAGACCCCCGCGGAATCCGGCCAGGAGTCCCTGGAAGAGGCCATGCGAGCCCGGCTCGAGCGCCTCTTCGAGGAATTGCCCGACGCCCTGCGGGGCCGGCTTGCCGATCTTCTCGCGGCGGAACTGGAACCGCCGCCTGCGGCGGCCCCGCCCCGTCAGGCTCCCGGGGGCAGTCCGCCGACATCCGGGCAAGCCATCGGCGGCCCCGCCCCGGGAGCCCTGGCTTCCGATTCCGGAGCGCCTGCCCCGACAGGAACCGACGGGTCTCCGGACGCCCAGCCGGCCGAGGAAGTGCCTCTTCCCGGGCCTCCCCTGGCCGGCGGGTCGGAACCGACGTTCGACTGGACCGGTATAAGGCCTGCGCCCGGAGAGCTACGCCGCCCGCTGCAGCCGGCCGGCGACCCGTCTGCGCCGCCCCGGCTCCATGATGTCCTGGAGCAGGATGAGGCGCATGAGTTCGGCGACCGGGGCGACGGCCCCGAGCCTTATGACCCCGTCGACGGTAGCGACGATGGCGGCGTAACGGTCGGCGTCCACTCGGATGAGCGACAGGAAGAACCGCAACCTTGACTGCGCCCTGAGCGCATAACAGGCAAGCAGGACCTCACGGCAGGCCGCCGGATCGTCGAGATCCGCGTCCGTCAACTCCAGCGTATGCTCCAGCAGCGCCGACACCAGACTGTCCTCCTCCGCAACCTGGTCGCTCGTCACCGCGACCCTCGGCAACGGCCATCCATCCTCCCGCTCCATCAGGGACTGCGCCGCAATCTCCATTCCCTGTGGCTGATGACCCGTCTCGAACAACATTCCGCCATCTCCCGGGCAACAATTCACCGGGCACAATCCGCCTATCCCGCAAGCGCCTCAATCTCCAGAGGCATGAAAATTGTGAAAAACCCGCAAGTGATTGATATAACGAACCTATTAGTCACCGGATTATTCAGGATCCGGCCCGGGCGCCGCGTCGCCGGCACCCCTCTCCAGCCTTGCGGCGCGGCGCCTCATTCCGCCCGGGGCTCCTTCCCGGCACCGCGAACGTCCGGGCTCGGCACCGCCTGCCGTTCGGCGAACTTCCTCAACAGTTCCCCGGCATCGTAGAACGCCTCGCTCGCCATCCTGAATTTCTCGCACGCTTCCATAAACAGTTCCGAATCGCTGAACATCTCCGCCTCGGTCTGCCTCTCCAGCGGAGACGGCGCCCGGTCCGGTTCCCGCAGTCCGCCCAGCATCGCCTGCTCCAGGGCCTCCGCAGCCTCCGGCGGCAACTCGTCGCCTCCGGCCTGCGCCTCCGACAGGAAACCCGGCGGGCCGAACGGGATCTCCTCGATCTCGTCCAGGCCGTCGTTTCCGGACACCGGGTCCGTCCCCGCCCCGCCCAGCCACCCTCTCATGCGCTCGGAGAAGCCGCCGCGTTCCTGACTCCGCCTTGCGGTTTCGGCCATGGCTACCTGCTCCTCTTGTCTCGCGCCGCCCCGCCATCGGGACCGATCAGCCAATCCAGCGCGCCTTCGCCCGGCAGGGGCGGGGGACGCGTTTCTTCCTTCCCCGGCCCCTGTCGGGGACAATTTCTCCCGCATTCCATGCCGCGCACCGTCAGCTCGACGTCGTGCCGAACGAAGGGCAGAAGACCCTCCCAGTAGAACTCGGCCCGCGCCGAGGGCGCGGCCGCCGCCATTCCGGCGAAGACCGCCGAAATGGCGGCGGCCGCGATGAATATGCGTTCCGCGCGCATGCCGTCCTCAAAAACCTTCGCCAATCCGCAAATGCGGCAACAGCGCCCGCGTGCCTTCCATGGCCGGACGCAGCCACTCCGGCCCACGCACCACCACATCGCGATAGCGCAGGGCCGACACGATCATCCTGTCCAGCCCGAACGACACGATACGGGCAATGTGCCCGTCCAGGAACGCTGTCAGGTCGCCTGTATCGACGGGATCCCCATATGCCGCGAGCCGCCCGCAAACGGCCGCCTCGATCTCCCCGGTCCGCTTCAGGCGGATGATCCGGCCGTCGCTGCTTATCGGATACCGGCAGCAGACAGCCCATCCGCTGTCCACCGCAAACCGCTGCTCGCACACCCCGTCGGTCCCGAAGACCGCAAAGACGGTCTGGCCGATATCCACCCGTATCTCCACCGTGTCAGGCGCCCCGCCCGTGGCAGAGGCGGGAAGCTCCAGAAGATAGAATTCCCTGTTGCGCTCGTTCTCCCTGTCGAGGTCCTCCATTTCCGGCATGCGGCTTACCAGCCCCGCAAGGCCGGGCCGGGCGTCGCCCTCGGGCTCTTCGGCGGCCGAATGCGGGAAGGTGGCGAAGTCCCCGTCGCCCGGATCCGCCTCCTCGGCCATTTCCCTCAGGACCTCGCTGTAACTGTCCCACTCCGGGCCCCTCCCTCCTGCATCCTCGCCACCGTCCGCCGGCGTTCGCTCGGCCAGCCGCGGCGCATGCTCCATAAACGTTTCCCGCAGGCTTTTCATGCCGCCGCTTCCCCTTTCGGTCGCCGCCATGGCCTCCACCGCCAGCGCCGGCGGGCGACGGCCTGCGCTTCCCCGTTCCCCGCACCTTCCACGGCAGCTTCGGCCAGGCCGAACGCCGACAGCGGCAGGCTCGCCTGCCACGTTATGTCCGACACCCGCCGGCGCATCGCCGGACCGCGCGCATGCCGCAACCGTCCGGCAAACAGCGACCGGACCCGTCTCACGGCGTTGTCGACGCGCATGCCGCGCCATTCCACCCATGTGAACACCGCAAGAACGATGACCATCGTTGCGATCGTCCAGATACGGAAATGCACGAGCACCAGAAACACAACCGCCGTGAGCTTGCTGTCGAACAGCAGGAATCGCGCCGGAATCTGCGTGTCCCGGAAAAACGCCGCATCGTCGAAACGCCACATCTACCCGAACGCTCCTCTCGTCAGGCGTCGTCTGTCATCCGCGGTGATCTGGCCTGCCTCGAACAGGCGCCCGGCATGATCGGTCAGGCTTTCCCTTGTCACGTCGCCCGGCTTGTTCATTTCGCTCACCAGGATTGCCGGCCACTGCTGCGGAGCCTGCGACAGCATCTCCTCGCGCAACGTTTCCGTGACCACGAGGAACTCACGGACCGGGATGCGCCCGCCGCCGGCCTGGGCACGCCTCGGCGCCAGGACCTGCACCATCATCATCCGCACGGCCGAAATCAGGTCGTAGGCCCGGGCCTCGCGCTCGGCCGACGGGAACACCGCGAGAAGTCGGCGCATGACGTCGGACACCGAACCCGCATGCGTGGTCGTATAGACGAGGTGCCCCGTTATCGCCGCCTCCAGACTCGCCGAAATCGTCTCGTAGTCGCGGGCCTCGCCCACGCAGATGACGTGCGGCTTCCGGCGCAGCGCCGAGCGCACGCCCTCCGCAAAGGTCCTGATATGCCGCCCGACCTCGGACTGGCCGATCGTCGACAAACAGTGCCGACTCTCCGAGGGAGAGTGCCAGATATCCTCGAACGTGAACTCGATCGGCGCCTGGATATCCACGATCTTTTTCGGGCGCTCGCTGTCCTGCAGCAGCTCCCGGATCACGGCGGCCAGCGTCGTGGATTTGCCGTGCCCGGTCGCACCCGCGACCACGACAAGGCCATCGCGCGGCATCATCGCCGCCAGCATGTCCTGGCCCAGCCCTACCGTCGAGATATCCGGGGTCTCCCACGGAAGGGCCCGGAACGTGATTTCGATGCCGAAATCGCCTGACGCATGGACACCGGTGGCATTGCACCGGAACCGCTGGCGGCGCCCGTCGAGAAGCCTGATCTCGTAACTGTAGTCCAGCACCTTCATGCTTTTCAGCTCGGGATCGGCAACCGACCCGGCGGCCGGACCTCCATAGGATTCCACAAGGATGTCGCGGACCTCGGCATCTCCCAGCGGCCTTCTGGTCATCAGATAGAGATGGCCGTGGATCTCCGCCCGGACATGCCTGTCCGTCTGCACCGTGATGTCCGAAGCCCCGGAGAACACGCAGGACAGCAGCAGGGTTCGCAGGTCGGCCGAATTCAGGCGCGTCGGCTCCTCGTCGAACACCTCCTGAAACGGCAGGGTGCGGTTCACCTCGATCCTCCGGGCCTCCTCGACGCCCGGTTCCACCTTGCGGAACCGTTCCATGCTCCGCAGGCCTTCGGCTCCATGACGGACGCCGGACGCAGGCGAGAGCCGTCCCTCATCGACATCTGAGACCACGGCCTCACCCCGTTCCTCAAACAATTTGCCCCACATGGCGACAGGCTCTGCGTCAGCTCCCGCGATGAGACAGGCGGCGCGAGGACTGCGGCGGACCGTTCCAGACCGGAACCGGCCGCCAGCGCCTGATGTCTCCCTGGAACGCCGCGGCCTCGACGATCTTCACCGTCCGCGCCCCGATGCGCATCGTCTCCGTCTCCTTGTTGACCGTCACTCCCCAGTCGGCCTGGTCCATCACCATGCTGTCCATCATGCCGAGCGCAACCAGGCGCCGGTATTGCAGCATGCCCTCATAGTCGCGGCCCAGGCGCGCGAAGCGTTCCGTCAACTCGGCCACGGCCTGTTCCTCGCCGGCGTTCCAGCCGGCCCGGAACTCGCGCCGGAACAGGGCCTCCTCCTCCTTCGTCTTCGGAAGCAGGCTTCTCGGCGGCAGCCTCGGCTCCGGGCGGTCCATCAGCAGCCAGTCGCGCCAGCTGGGCACGACGGCCCGGATCCTGCCGGGCTCACGCACGACGAGATACTCGTCGGCCGCGCTCGCTTCCATGCCGTCGCCCTGGAACGCCTCGAAACTGCGCTGCACCACCGGAGGGATCACATAGCCGACCCGCTGCGGACCCGCGCTGACCACGCGCCCGAAATCGAAGACCTGCGACAGCCCGGACGCCCGCCTCTCGAGCGCATTCTCGATTTCCCACGCCTTGCGGTCGTAACCGCGCTGGGCGCCGTAGGCCTGCGCCGCTTCCGTCATCTGCTGGCGCCGCAGGGCCGGGATCGGCTCCGGCACCTCCATTTCGAGACCGATCTCGACCTGGTCGAGCCGCAGCGGCGGCGCATCGCGGACCAGCACGTCCGGCCCGCCGATCAACGTCGGCGACATCTTCGGCTCGATATAGTGCGTCTTCCGCGACGTCTCGCACGCCGTCAGAAGAAAACCCGCGGCCATGACGGCAACGCCGACCCGCACGCATCGCATCTGGCTGACATTCATCAGCGGGTACCTCCTTCCGGGTCCGGCCCTCACGGACCGTACCGCAGTTCTATCCGGCGAGCGGCGAGAGACAGCGCCACGTCGCCATGTTCGTGGATCGTGATGCCGGTTTCGCGCAGGATCTCCACCAGCGGCGTGCGTTCGCGAACGATATTCACGGTCACCGGTGTCGCCGGCGCCGCGCCGACCACGCGGAACTCGTACCCGGCCCGGTCCGCAAGTGCCGCCAGCATCGGCTCGACAGGACCCTGCCAGTCTATATCGACGGACTGGCTGATTTCCGGAGGCACTCTCACGCCGGGCGGAACTTCCTGCCCCGGGCCGGCCCGCTCCGGGGCGATGATCGCCGCCTCCGCGCCCGCGACCTTGCTGTTGGCCTCCGACGCCCGCTCCATGGCGGACGCGATCACCCGATCGATCGCCAGCCCCTCCGCCGACTGCGCCGGCTCCATTGCCGGTTTTTCCCGGAGAAGCTCGCAGCCTCCCAGGGCCGCCAGGCACGACAAGCACAGGAGCAGCCGAATTCGCTTCATCGGGTTTTTCCTTTCCCCGCCACGCCGGGGATGATAATGCATTGCATTGAAACTTCAGCCGCCGCCATATCAAAGATATGGGGAAACTCGGAATGACGTCTTCCAGACGGCCTGCACGCGCAGCCCGTGAAAAAAAGCGTTGCGGACTACTGATCTACGATGATCAGCTTCAGGCCATCGACCGGATTCTCGACCGGCTCGAACACCAGGGCATGCCCTACTCCCGGGCGGCCCTTGTCCGCCGGGCGATCGACGACTTTCTCAACAACCCGGACACGCCCCCTCACCAGCCTGGACGCCGGGCTTCCGTAACGACAGGCATAGACCTCTTTGTCGACCAGATCGACCGGCTCGACCGCCGCATTACCAATGACGAAAACACGGGCGGGCGATCATCCAGGACAGCGCTGATCCGCAACGCGCTCGACCTGTTCATCTCGCGTGACCGGGACCTTCCGTTCGACCCCGTCCTGTCGAACCGCTAGGCCTCTTCCCTCAGGCGCATCGCGCTGTACCGGCCCTCGTGGCGGCGCACGCCGCCACCATCCGCCAAGCGCCGCACCCGCCCAGATCAGGCCGCTGCCAAGAAGGGCAAGAAGGGACACGGCGATACCGGCAATCTGCCGCGTGTCGCCACCGGACCCGGCAGCCATCACCGTCGCACCCGCAAGCGCCACCGGTATCCCGGCACCCTGCAATATCGCTCTCAACGACATGATCCTCTCTCGCCCATGCAACCGCAGCGACGAATGCGGCTGCCGGACTTACTCAGCGGCGCCCAGGAGCGCCTTCCGGCGCTCTCTTCCGCGTTCGGCTGCCCGCTGCCGCAACCAGCCCGCCCACGCGGTCCCGATCAGGAATCCGGCCACAACCAGAAGAAGCCAGCGCAGCCCCAGACCGGTCGGGGTCCCTTCCTCGCCCACATGTCCGGCCACCAGGGTCAGCAGCCAGGCCGTCGACAGCGCCTCCACGGGCCGCCCGGACAGCCCTTTCAAGGTCCTGCCGGCGAGCCGGGCCGCGGCCGCTCTCATTTCATACCGACCGCGCGCATATAGAGTTCAAGCAGGGCCTCCTGCTCCGACCGGTCGGCGCTGTCCATCTTCCGCAGCCGCACGATCTGACGCATGGTTTTCACGTCGAAACCGTTCGCCTTCGCTTCCGCATAGACCTCCCGAATATCCGCCGACAGACCCGCCTTCTCCTCCTCGAGGCGCTCCACGCGTTCGATAAACGCCTTGAGCGCCTCCGCCGTCACACCGCCCTCGTCCGCCATCCGTGACCTCTCTCTCCGGCCTTTCGCCGGTTTTCCCTGTCTCACGCCGCATGCATAGCATTATCCGATTTTCATGACAATCGGATTGTCATTGTCTTCCCGGCTACAGCAGTCCCAGCGAACGCATGGGAACGATGCCCGCGACCTGCATCGCGAAGAGCGTCATCACCCCGGCCGCGAAGCCCGGTGCGAACGGCAAATACCCTTTCGCGAACGGCCGCCCGCGCTTCCGCTGCACGCAGGAACGGTGGGCCAGCGCGCCTGCGCAGCCTGCCGCCAGGGCCAGGGGAAAGGCCCAGGGCCCCGTCACGCATCCCAGCGCCCCCAGAAGCAGGATGTCGCCCGTCATCATCGGCCACGGACGCCCCAGAAAATGGGCCATGAGGATGGGGAGAAACCCGGCAAGGACTCCCATGACGAGACCGACCCCCGCCCCGCCTGCCAGCGACCCGGGCAAGGGGCCGGATGCGCCCCACCACACCGCGCCGAACAAGGTCAGCATGGCGATCCAGAACAACGATATCCGGCAATGCCGGGCGTCCGTGGCCATGACCCGCCATGCCGAAACCGCTATTCCGAAAACGGCCGCCCCCTGCAGCCAGACCGTCACTCGACAGCCCCGACCCGCCTGTAGAACGTCCTGCACCATACGGCCATGCGTTCTTCGCGGCAGACGCCCGGGCGCATGGCCAGCGCATTGTAGCCCGGTGCCCGCGGCTCCAGCTCGTGGGCGGCGAGCACCGCTTCCATTGCACCGACCATCTCCGTCAGCACACGGATGTCGCTCTGCATGCGGCCTTTGAGGTCAAGCATCTCCCGCCAGGCATCGTTGAAGTCCTTTTCCTGCGCCTGCGCGCCGGATACGGACGCGCAGACCAGCGCCGCGGCGCAGGCGGCTCCCAAAAGCACTTTCTTCTCGATCATCGGACCCCGGCTTCCTGTGCCCGCCACTTCTTCACTGCACCTGCGACATGACGTCGAACATCGCCGAGACCAGCGATCCCAGAATCACCGCAACCACCACGAACAATATGTTCCGCATGAGTCCCAGGCGGGACTTCAGCGTGCGCTCCGAACGCTCGATCCACCGCTCCATGAATTTCCCGAGTTCCACATTCCAGTCGGGCGTCCCGTCAAGCGCCTCGGCGACAGCGATCAGACCGGCATCGGGGAAATTGTTCCCGGAAGCCTTCATCGCGGCGCCGAACTGGTCTCCCCTGGCCATGTTCGCCCGCACGGCCCGGATCCGCGACCTCACATAAGGAGAGGAAGTCTCCTCCAGCCGCGTGAAGAACCGGCTGGACAGTTCCTGGCCGACCCGGACGAACTCCAGCACCACGATCAGGAAGGAGCAGCCGGTCACCAGCTTGTAGATCGAGAACGGCGGCAGGCGGTCCATCGCCCGTCGGCCCGGCCCGGCATATGCCACCGTGACGACCCAGAAAAGCGCAATGACCGCGCCGATTATCGCCACGACCAGAATGGTGTTGGCATACACCCACTTCGAGACGTCCGTGACAATGATCGTCATCAGACCCCAGGACGAGCGGTCGGAAATCGATTCCAGGGCCGGCAACATGTTGCCGCCCGCCATCCACAACATGACGAAGCAGCCCACCGTCAGAAGGATCGGCATGATGCACGCCTTCATCACCTCGCTGATGAGTTTCGCCTTCAGGGTGGCGATCCTTGCTGCCCCGTTGAACAGTTCGGCAGCCGATATCCGGCCCAGGCCATAGCCCTGGAACACCACCGCCTCGCTTGATGGCGCCCAGTAGGTCATTTCCTCCGGGAACCGGGAATTGGCCAGCGCATCCTGCCAGTACTCCATCATGGCCACGGTCGAATTGTCGGACCGGGCGGCCGCGGCCCTGGAGACCGTGTTCAGCACGCGCGAGAGGTCTATGCCCGCCAGCAAAAGCCCCTCGATCATGTAGAACGTGTCTATGCGCTGGTCGGTCCCCGCCGCCAGAAGTTTCTGGATCGATTTCACCATGACGCTTCAGGCCGCCGCGCTGCGGCCCTTTTCCTCCTCCGCCACAAGACCGGACGGCCGCAGGAACTGGCCGAGGGCCTCAGGTTCGTGCCCCGACTCCTTCCACACCCGGAGATATTCGCGCCTGACCCGATCCCCATAGGCCCTGCCTTCACGATAGGTCGCCCCCTTTCTCGTGCCGTCGATCGGGTCGACATTGCCGAGAAAAATCTCTCTCCAGATCTGCGCGTCGAGCGGCAGGCCCTTCATCTCGCTGATCCAGTAGTCCAGGGCCCCGCTCGCGTTGCGGTCGCGCACGAATTCCAGATAGCCCGCATCCGGCCGAATCATCTCCGCGATGACTTTCGGACGCTGGTAACCCGCCCAGGCGGCGGCCTTCGTCGCCTTGGCATCCTTTGGCGTGCATACCGTGCAACCCTTCGGGTTGCGGTAATAGACCTTCTTCCAGTCTTTCAGGATATCCGCCAGACGGTTGGGCACCGGGACCGTCGACTCGTCGAGACGGCAACTGTGGCAAAGCATCGGAACCAGCGTCTGCTGGGCCAGCAGGGCGATGTTGCCGGGTTTGCAGACCTCGCCCGGATTCACGCCCAGGTCGATAAGCCGGAACAGGATCGAATTGGCGTTGGAAACGTGAATGGTCGTCCACACCTGGTGGCCGGAATCGACGAACTGCAGGACCTGCCGGGCGGCGTCACCGTCCCGTATCTCGCTCACCATTCCCGAGGCCGGGTGGACCCGGCAGAAGTGCATCAGCGCCTGGACATAATGCTTGGCGCGCTCCTCGCCCGAGCCCGTCGTGGGCACGGCGATCTGCACCGCCCCGGGGATCGGATACTCGACCGGATCCTCCACCGTTACGAGATTCACCTCCCCGTTGTTCTCATTGAACTGGAGCTGCATGTTCGCCGCCAGCGTCGTCGATTTTCCGTCGCCGGTCGTTCCGCCGATGAACACGGCACCCTGCAGGCTCTGCCGGATCTCCGCGAAAATATCCGCCTGATCCCGACTGAAACCCAGCGACTCCAGCGTAATGTTCTCCGGAATCTGGTTCCGATAGAAAATCCGGCAGAACATGTGGTCGCGTTCCGGCTCGTGCGGACCGCGCTGGCATCGCAGGCCGGAAATTATCTCCGGCAACGGGAAACCCTTGCGGTTGCGCAGACTGAACCCCTGGAACGAACCGCGCTGATAGCTGGTCTGGGCCGACCCGGCATCCCTGATGTGGAACAGGAACCCCATCATACGCTCGCCCATGGCGACGGTCATGCGCTCGCCCAGGCGCAATTTCTTGTCATTCGCTATCACGAAGACGTCGCAGGCCTCGTCGGAGAGCTCGAACATCACGTCCGAGGCCTTCGCATCCGCGGCATCCGTGAAGATCGCCTTGATCCGTTTCCGGATCTCCGGGTCCCCTTCGTCAAACTGGACCGGACGTCCGGCCCAGACATTCCGCAGTTCCTCCGCCGTGGTCTCCTCTTTCTTGACCGGTCGGGCGACCTCCCCGGCCGCCACGAGTTCGTTCAGGACCGCATGCAGCTTGTCGTTGTTGCCGAACCCTTTCAGGATCATCACGCGCCCGTCCGACCAGGGCGCGCACATCGACATGAATTCCTCGTCTATCAGCTCGTGACGACGAATCAGGCGCACCGTCGAGCGCGGGCGTCCGATTACCCGCAGGAAAGCGTCCTTCAGCTCCTCCCAATGCTCCTGCACGCTCATTTGCTACTGCCCCTTGCGAAGCGGAAGCGGGTTCTTCAATGCTCCCGATACCCGGACTTCCGCCGGATTAATGGAAATGCTCTCCACCTTTCCAATCCCGGCGACATCGTCGCCAACGCCGACAAACACCCGGGATCCGTCACCGAGCGTTATGCCGGCCTTCGGCTTCGCGGCGGAGCCGAAGACCGAAAAAAACCCCATATCGGCCACATTCACCGCGGGGGCCTTCGAGGTCACCGGGGTCGGCACCTCCACGATCCTCTCGACCGGCACCTCCTTGATGATGACTTTCGGCTCCGGCACGACGACCAGTTCCGGTGTCTTGTCCCGTATCCTGCTTTCCAGTTCGAACAGCCTGAGCACCAAGGCCTGCCGCTGCGCGCAGAACTTCAGCGTCTCGCGCTCCAGGGCAAGCGCCGCGCTGATCTGACCGGGTGTCACCGCCGTCCGGAGCAGCCTCGCAATCTTGTCCTGCGGACAGGGCCTCAACACATCGGTGTCGACCTGTTCCACAATCCTTTCCGGCTCCTTCGACTCCTGCCCTGCCCCTTCTCCCGGGGCCATCGCTGAAGCTGCCATCAGGAACGCAAACCAGACCGCCCTCATCCCCCGACGCTTCCGCGCGATCATCCTCTCCGTGCTCCCGCCACGACTTATCGAAAACCGGCTACAGCCACCCCATCGCAAAATTATAGACGGCGCTTGGGGAAGCCGCCCCCCGCAATGCGTGAAAATTGGGGAAACTCGAATTTTTCCGGACCGGCAATTCCCATTGCCGTCCTGGAGCAGAAAGCGTGCCGGCCGTGAGGTTGCCCCTGATCGCCAGCCCTGATTTAATCCTGTCGCGGACGAGTCGAACCGCCGACGAAGCCGCCGACGAAGCGGCAGGGTGCCTCACTTGAAAACGGACACACGCCTCCGAGACGTCGAAGCCGCGATCAGGGACGCCGTCGCCACCCTTCATCCCGGCGTCGATTTCACCGACATCTGGATCAAGCCGCGCACCTCATGGAGCGGCAGCGACATGGTCGAGGTCTGGGCGATCTACGACGGCGACCCTTGCGACCTTGCTCTCCCCGCCAAACACAGCCTGCGCACCCGCATCCAGGACATCCTGTGGGACATGGGCATCGACGCGTTCCCCAACACGCACCTCGTCGCCAGGGCCGACGCCAGGGACCTGACCCCTGAGACCGTCTGACCTCCTCACCTCTGCCGAGCGCCTCCTTCCTACCGGCCCGGGCAGACCGCTCGAGTCGGACCTTCGGCGGGCCGTGAGCACGGCCTACTACGCCCTGTTTCACGGTCTCGCCGAGTGCTGTGCCGACGAGCTGTTCAACAGGAACATGCGCGGGCGGCCGGGCTACATCGCAGCAGCCACGATTTCCTCGCGGGCCGGCTTCCGCGCCCCGACCTGAGCGATCTCGCGCTCCAGCTCGGGCGGCATGCGCGTCACCTGCATGGCCCGGGTCGCGGCCACATAGGCGAGGTTCCACTCCTCGAGCGCCCTCTGGGCGACCGCCGGCCCGCGCGCGCGGGCCTTCTCATAGTCCAGATCGAGCTTCTCAAAGGTCCTGACTTCGACGGTTGGGCTGACTTCTGACCGATCTCGCGTCTGGAGTTTTCAGTAAAGCCAATGAGTTGGCAGTTGCGGTGCGGTCAAGCTGCGTTGTAGTGCCTAGTAAATCTTTGAGACTGTCAATGCCTCCGCCACGCGCTACACTCCCCCCATGTTCGTGCGCATCAAGACCTCCCCCAACAGCCCGCGACGCTCGGTCCAGATCGTCGAGGCCGTGCGCGACGGCGGCAAGGTCCGACAGCGCATCGTCCGCCATGTCGGCGTGGCCATGGACGAGGACGAGCTCGAGCGCCTGAGGCAGCTCGGCGAGTACGTCAAGGCGAAGCTGGAGGACGAGCGTCAGCCGGCATTGTTTGCGCCCGAGAAGATCGCTGAGCAGGCGATCCGTGTCGGCCGCCGGGGGGACGGCAAGGAGGAACTCCCGGTCGACCTCAAGCAGCTTGAAGAGGAGCAGCGCCTGATCACAGGCATCCACGAGGTCTATGGCGAGATCTACCGGCTGCTGGGCCTCGACGCGCTGCTGCCGCGCTCGCGCTACCGGGCCTCCCATGACGCGCTGTTCCATGTGGTGATGGCGCGGGTAGCCAACCCCGACAGCAAGCGGGGCAGCGTGCGCCGGCTCGAGGAGGACTTCGGCGTGAGTCTTCCGCTCGAGAAGGTCTACCGGATGATGGATCAGCTCGACGCGACGGTGATCGAGCGACTGCGCACGCGCGTCGGCGAGGCGAGCCGGTCGCTGCTGCCGGAGCCGGTCGCGATCCTCTTCTTCGATTGCACCACGCTCTACTTCGAGACGGCCGCCGAGGACGAGCTTCGCCAGCACGGCTTCAGCAAGGACGGCAAACACAAGGACTCGCAGGTTCTGCTGGCGCTGATGGTGACGCGCGAAGGGCTGCCGATCAGCTACGAGGTCTTCCCCGGCGCCACCTACGAGGGACACAGCATGGTCCCGGTCCTGCAGGACATGCAGCGCCGCCACCAGGTGGAGCGCACGGTATGCGTGGCCGACCGGGGCATGCTGAGCGCCGACAACCTCGACGCCATGGACGCCATCGGCGGCGAGTATGTCGTCGGCGCGCGGCTGCGCAAGCTGCCGCTCGCGCTGCTGGGGCAGGTTCTCGACCCCGGGACCTATGCCCCGCTGGAGGGCTCACAGGACCGCCGGGTCGGCGAGTGGGAGTACAAGGGCCGTCGCCTGATCGTCGTCTTCTGCCCCCAGCGCGCACGCAAGGACGCGCACGAGCGCCGCCATCAGGTGGAACGCCTGCTCGACAGGCTGGCCCGCAGCGACAATCCCAGGGAACTGCTCTCCAATCACGGGGCGAAGCGCTTCATCGCCGTCGAGGGCGACGCACGGCTCACGGTGAACCCGGAGAAGATCGCCGAGGCCGCACGATGGGACGGGCTCACCGGCGTCATCACCAATCTGCGCGACGCGCGCGTCACCGAAGTGATGGCTCACTACCAGGGGCTCTGGCAGGTCGAGGAGAGCTTCCGGATCACCAAACACGACCTGAAGATACGTCCCATCTGGCACTGGAACCCGGACCGGATCCGCGCTCACATCGCCATCGCCTTCCTGGCCTTCGCCTGCGTTCGACACCTTGCGTACCGCGTCGCCATCCAGAAGCGGCGGATGTCCCCGGAGGTCATCCGCTCCGCCCTCGTCCACCGCCAGTGCTCCCTGCTGCGCTGTCGGCAATCGGGCAACCGCTACGTCATCCCCTCGAAGCCGACACCGGCGGCGGAGCAGATTTACGCAACCATGGGGCTGCCCCTGACGATCACCCCGTATCAACTCGCCTGACCGTCGACGAAGCACGGCTCGAAGAAATGCCGGATGTAGTGCCTAGCCGAAATGAGAACCAGGCAATATCAACTACTTATGCGAATCAACCGTCGAAGTCAGGAAAGGTCTGGAAGTCCTCCCACATCCTGACCGACGGCCACTCCAGCCCCTTGGCCCTGTGGCCCGTGCATATCTTGACCAGTGCGGCGGACTCGTCCTTGCCGCGCAGCGCATCGATCTTCTTCACCCGCCCGACACCGTCATCGGCGACCAGCTTGACCAGGCGCGTGAACTCCGGGTCGCCGCCATACTCGGCCTCGTCGAGCGCCTCGTTCCAGGTCTCGAACCGCTTCACGCGCTCCGAGACGATCGCCTTGCGGTCCTTCTGCCGCAAGGCCTCGAGCGACTCGACCTCCTGGAGGACATGCGAGAAATTATCGAGGAAGAACGGGATTTTCGGGTATCTCGCGACCACCATCTCCGCCGCCTCGATGGCCCCGCCATTGGTGCGGCACACCAGGCCCATTTTCGGGCCTTCCAGCCCCTCGACCGACGGAGGCCCCAGCCCCTCGAGACGTTGCGCCGGACCGCCGTCGGGCCTGGAGGCCAGAATCCTCCTGCCGAGTTCGGCGACATTGTCGCCGAAACGGAACGAGCCCGTCAGATAGAGTTCCTCCCCGGGAAGGTGGTCAAGGGCGTTCTGGCTCCCCCGCCAGGAATAGATCTGCTGGTAGGCGTCGCCGACCGCAATCACCGGGAGACCGGACTTCTCGATGAGGGAACGCTGGACCGGATTGAGGTCCTGAGCCTCGTCCACCATCAGATACCGGGCTCCCTGGAACGCCTCCGCCGCTATATCCGAGCGCAGCTCCGCGCATTTCAGATACATGTCATGCGTGAACTTGTTTTCCCCGACGCATTTGGCCAGAAACTTCTGCGCCACAGGCGCCAGACGGCCCGGCAGCTCGTTCAGGGCCCGCTGGGCCCTGTCACGCGCGCTGCCCGGCGGCATCCATTCCGGGTCGCCCTCCATGTCCCTGATGGCCTCCGCCACATGCTCCGCGCCGAGTTCCGGGTCGGCGCTCGCGCACCATTTCGCCACGCTCTGCGCCACTGCCGCGGCAAGCCGGAACCGGTTCCAGCCTTTCGAGAGCCCGGACATCATGTAGCCCGGCAGAACGCCGGCATCGATCACGCAGCGTGTCCGGCCCGGGATGGTTTCCGCGATATGCTCGCGCATCGCGTTATAGACCGCGCCATGCGTCGTGCGCGCCCTGACGCCCGTGCCGGCGAATTTCGGCCGCGCCTCCTGGGCGATCGAACGGTTGAAGGCGAGATAGAGGCCGGGCTCGTCGCGCTCCCGGGCCACACCCTTTAGCGTGGTGGTCTTTCCGGCTCCCGCGAAGGCCTTGACGCGAACGCTCTGCCCGCTTCGGCTCGCGGCGTGGATGACCTCTTCCTGCTCTCCGGTATAGCCCATTCGTTCCCCCTTACGCCGGCGCGGGCGCCGCATCCTCGCCGGCCGGCGCGGGCTCTGTTCCGGAGGCCGCCCGAAGGGCCTCTTCCTTCTCCCTTGCCCTGGCCTCGGCCCTCTTTCGGGCTTCATCCTCCATGACCGAAGCGGCGACCGGGGACAGGACCCTCACCATGTCGCGAACCTTTGGATCCGTGTAGAGAATTCCCGGTTTGTCGGCCTTCGCGGCCCGACCGCCGATAATCCCCCGCCATTCGTGCCACAGCTTCTCCGGCACGCCCTCCTGCGGGCGGACCATGTTGCACACCCATCCCCAACGATCCTGGCGCATCCGCTCCAGGTTCCCGGCCGCCGCCTCCTGGCGCCATTCCGCCAATTTGGGATCGAGCGGCAGGATCTTGCTCGTGATGGCCTGCCGCAGCGCCTGAACGGCTGCAGCGTGCGCCGGCGTCACATCGCCGTTGTAATAGCTGAAATGCTGCCGCTTTCGCAGATACTGCTCCACCTCGCCTTCGAATTGTAGGGTTGACCTGTCTTCCGGCCCGGGTCCGCGCACCGACAGGAAATGCGACTTCCCGGACTCGCCGGCATCCACATAGCCCCCGACGCAATGATGCATCTCCCTGCCCTCCTTCACGAGATCGTCACGGGACGTAATGCATCTGATCTCGACGCCGTTATGTTCGAACGTGCCGCGAAACATCGCCGGCCAGGTGCCCGGCGGATAGGCTTCGTTTGTTATCCCCCGCGCTTCCATATCCTTGTTTATTTCGGCGACCGCCTCCTCTATATGGCCGATCCTCGACACATAGCTCCGCGAAAAGGCCAGCAGGGCCCCGAGGGGATTTTTCGCGGACCCGCAAACCACCGACAGTCCCGCATGAAACGCCGCTTCCAGATAGGTGGCGCTGGCATACGGCGTTTCGAATTTGCGTTGCTCGATCGACGACAGGGCCAGTGGCAGCAGCACGCGCTGGGACAATTCATAGATTCCCTGAACGGCGTCCGACATGGCCAATGAAAGCCGACGCCGGTCAACCGGATTCTCGTCGTTGTAGCCGGCGTCCTTCGCGAGCGCCTTCAGCCATCCGGTCCAGTTCCCCTTCGATGTCTTCACAATCTCGTCGGCCGGACGGTCCATAATCATCGACAGGGAGAGAACCCCCGACCCCAGGATCGTGGTGAAGGCCTCCCACGCCTCGTTGCTGTCGGGCGCCCAGGACGGATCGAGCTTCGAAAGCATCGGAATCGCATCCTCGATGTCGGCACGGCCCGAGACCGCGTAGAGCCGGCGGCGTTCGATTCCGAGCGCATCTTCACCCCGCGCCGCTTCATGGATCCCGAATACCGGGTCCGCGGGTGGCGGACGGTCCACTTTCGCCAGACGACGCAACGCGGCAGGGGCCAGTCCCGTCATCTTCTGGACCGCCGCCTGCAGCGGTTCGCGCTCGGCTACAGCCTTCTGGAGCGTCGTGCTGCGCGCAATCATGCCGGCGAACAGCGGATAGGTGCCGGCCGCCTGACGACGGTCGGCGGAATCCGGCGCTTCCTCGCCGTAATACTTCGCCGCACCGGTCCCGGCCGCACCGACCGCCCTCAACGCCTCCGAGGCGCTGTCGAGATCGAGCTTCTCGACGGCCTCCAGCATCTTCCGCGCGACCGGCTCGCCGGTCCTGTCCGCCACCTGGCGAAGCATCCTGAACGCCCTGAAGCTGTCCAGAGGCCGACTGACCGACAAACGGCTGTCCCAGTAGGACGGGGTTGGCACAACGGTTCCGCTTTCCGTGGCCGGGCGCGCAAGGGACCCCCAACCCCGTTCGAACACCTCCGAATCGACCTGCATGGTGCGGTCCTCGATCTTCATGAGGCCGTCTTCCCCGGCATCCTCACCGAGCAAGTCGTTCCAGTTCTCCTGGCCCCGCTCGGCGCTCGCGCCCGGCGGACCGAGGTTCAGCGACTCGATATGGCACAGAACCAGCCTGGCTATCTCCGCCCGCAGGGTCCCGTCTTCACCATCAAGACCCAGAACATCGGCCAGATAGTTCCTTGCGTTGACATAACCGGCCAATTCCACACTGCGCGCAAAGGGCAGTTCTTCCGTCAGGCTGAACAGGACGCCCGCGCCGGTGTCGCCCTCCTCCCGCAGCAGCAGGATATGACTCGCCGTGTCCGTCTCCCGGAATACAGCCCCGGCGCCGCCCGTGCCGACCGTTTTGTCAAGCGACATCCAGAATCTCGCCCAGCTCGTCGGGAAGCTCCACTTCCCGCACACGCCCGCCCCGGGCCGGCTCCGGCTCCTCGCGGGGCGCCCGTGGAGGCGGTGGAGGCGGTGGAGGCGGTGGAGGCGGTGGAGGCGCGGCCGCCTGGGGCGCCGGGTCCGGCCGGGCCTGCTCGCCCGGATCGTCATCGGCCGCCGCCTCCACGGCCGCCGCATCGGCTGCCGCGCGGGCCGCGTTGATCTCATCGGCCTTCGCCTGCAGTTCCTCCATGGTCCAGTCGCGCCCCTCGCGCCGGGCCGCCCGCACGACCGTCTGCGCCTCGCGCATGATCGCGCGGGCGCCGGCATCGGCCTGAAGGCCCTGGCTGCTCACCATCTCGTTGAAGATCCCGATCAGCCCCGCTCGGGTGGCTTCCCCGACATCAATCCCCTGCCAGGACGCCCGCTCGCCCCGAACCGGCTCGAACGGGCCCCCGAACAGCGCCCGGTGGGTCTTCGGATGGTCTTCCCACCAATTCCGCATCTTGCCGTTGCGGCCCGGAACATCGAACGCCATACGGCCGCTTGCAGGTTCGTAGAAGCCTTTGATATTGGCGTCCCGCTGCAGGCGGCCCTCCCAACACGCGAAACGGGCGCCGGGGTCGAGAAGGCCGTTGAGCAGCACTGTCGCGGCCGCCGTTTCGCCATCCGGCATCTGGACCGGCAAATGCTCCAGCATGACCCGGCTCTGCTCGACCATGATTCCCCGGCGCGTCTTGCCGTCCTCTCCCGCCACGGCCACGACGGCGCCGAGCCTGTTCTCCTTGGCAATCCGGATGCCGTGGAGCAGATTGCCGGTCATGAACTGGTGCGGGCGTCGCCGCCGCGACTTGGCGGCGGCCTCGAACGCCTCCTCGGCCTTCTTCGACGGCCCCTCCGAGAATCCCGGGTCGACCGCCGCACGATGACAGCGCAGAAGCGTCGACAGCGTATATCGCGCCGGCATCTCCATGCCGGGCTCGAGGATCTCGATGCTGTAGCTCGACGGGCTCGACACCATGCCGTCAGAGGACCGCGACGGCAGAATCACCCGGGTCACGAACCCGTCCACATCCGGCAGCGTTGTCCCGGCATCCTCGAAAATCCGGATTCCGACCCCGGGACGGATCCGGCGCAGCAGATCGACCATCCCCGTATAGCGCCGGTGCAAGGCGGCAAACTTCGGCGACTGCCCCTCCGGATCGTCGAGAGCCTCCTCAAGCGTTGTCCCTGTCTGGTCGAGCAGCAGCGCCGGCATGATCTGCTCAAGGCGGTCCGCATACTGCAGGAACCCTGTCGGCGTCTCCACCTGGGACCGCTCGATATTCTCCATTACCCGCGACACCGGCATGGCGTCCCGGTTCAGGTGCTGCAATCCCGTTTCCACCCAGATCGGCGCCTGCAGGGACGAAATGTCCAGCTCGTCGTCATTCGCGGCCATGTCGCCTTCGTAGATATGGGCCCCCTTCACCTCGAACTGGCCCGGGACCGTCCGGATCGTGAGCGGGTTCATGTTGCGCGCATTCAGTTCGCCTACCAGCGCCTGGAACTCCGCCTCGATCCTCGACATTATGTCGCGCTGTTCGTCCGGCTGCAGCACGACGAGCCGCGCGAGCACCTTGTTGGTGATGTTGTCGCGCAGGGCCTTCTCCAGAGCCGAACCGTCCACATCCCCGCCATATTCGTCGCCCTCGGTCAGATATTCTCCGAGCCTCAGGCGATGCGTCCGGGCCGGGTCCATCGAGAGCACCCGCAGCGTCGCCTCGTCGCCGACCCTGTTGAGAAGGTCGGGCACATTGCGCGCGAGATAGGGATGCTCGCGGTTGGCATCGACCGAGGCTCCCATCCGGCGCAGCTTGCGGTTGCGCTGCTGCATCAGCCTCAATTCGGGAGCCAGGCCGGCGACGATGCTCACCATCTTCGGCGAAACCACCTGGCCGTAGCGGTTCCCGCGCCCGAGCGACTGGACATATTTCAGGACATCGGGCGGGGCCTCATATTCGATGAAGACCCGACGGCGCTGGTCCCTGAAATCCCTCGACGCATGGTAGCTCGTACCGGTCGCACCGGCTGAATTGAATGCCAAGACATCCAGATCGCCATTGTTGAACGCGGCCGCGACATCGCGCCCGCGCGGGCGCCGACGGGGGACCACATTCCCGTCGGATACCTGAAGGGCCCGGCCCGAAATCTCGCCGAACGAATAACCCGCCTCTTCTATGGCGTCGCGGACAAAGTCGACAGGGGACACCGGGAGGTTGTCCGGAAGCTCCGCAATCCTGGCCCGGATGCGATCGGAAATCTCTACCAGCTCCTCATCCACATCCCTGCCGTCGAGCACCTCGCCATCGAGGTCACGCACCTTGTAGAGCCGTTCATGGACGCGGGCCGCTGTCCGCGAGAACGTCATCGGCATATCCTCATTGACCCCGTCGGCGTCGTAAATCTCCCGCAGAACGGACTCATTGGTGCTCTGGAAGGCGATCAGGGGCTTATGGCCCTCGGCAAGGTGGCCAAGCGCGGCATCGACCACCATCGGCGCCCGCAAGGCGTTCAGCGCCGCCCCGTTCAATGCCGAGATCGGCGAACCGACCCCCAACAGGTTGGTCGACCACTCGGTAAGGATATCGTCGAAGTCGAGATCGGCCCCGCCTCGCTGGAAATGCCGGAAGGTCGGGCCGTCGGGAGCCTTGAGCTTCTGGTAGGCGGCCATCATGTCCTCGACGATCAGGCCCACCTGGGCCATCACGTCCTCGCAACGCGCGATTTCCGCATCCGAAGGGACATGAACCGCAAATTCCAGCTGCGAAAGATCGTGCTCGCGCCGCAACAGCACGCCGTCTTCCGTCAACATCGTCGTCAGGCTTTCCTGCGCCGCCTCGCCCCCGCCGATCACCGTGTCGAGCATCAGCCCGACCTCCGGCACGGACATGTCGCCCGGCAACAGCCGGTCGTACAGGTCGACGCCTCTCGGTTCCCGCAACGACGTCGCCGTCGAATAGACCGGCGGCGCGCTGGCCCCGTTCTTCAGGATGCGGATCACCCGCCCGGTCGCCGATCTCGGATTGAGGGCGTCATGGGCCTCATCCAGGATGACCATCAACGGGCGGCCTTCACGCTCGCATTGTTCCACCACGCGCTGCGCCCAGACCATCTGCGGCGTCACGTTCAGCGGATTGTCCGGATCGACATTCTTCGGCTTGCGGTTTACGCGCTTCTTGTATGCCGGCGGCCTCGACGCCTCATTGATCTCCTCGGCGTCGTCCGGGGCCGGGCCCGGCATCTCCATATTGCTCGACAGCACGCTGTACGTAGTGGCGAGGTAGTCGATCCCGTCCGGCCAGACATCCTCGCGGCCCGCCCAGGCCGCCTCCATCAGTTGACGGCGCGCAACAGGACCCAGCGGCACCATCTCCTGTTCCTCGGGGTCGCCCGCCTCGTTGACATTCGACCAATCGAACGGCTGGGTCGTCGCCAGAACGCCGGCCTGCCTGCCCTCCGGCAAGCCGACCGCGCCGAGGTCCCGGAAGACGTCCGGGATATTCGTATCCGGGGATTCCGTCAGCACGAGCACCCGCCCGTTATTGCGCAAATGCGCCCGGGCGATCGCCTGAAGCGTGCGCCCCTTTCCTATCCCGGTCGAATCCCCGAGCAGGAAGCCGCGTCCGCGGCTTGCGGCCTCCAGGACCATACCGACCGCATCGACCTGCTCCGCCGTGAGCCGGTTCCCCAACTCCTCGCGCGTCAGCCCCAATTCCCTCGCGACACCGTTGTCGATGCCGCCGACATCGCTGTAAAAGCGCGCGACCCTTTCCTGCGCCCGGACGACAGCCCCTTCCACACTTCTGGGGATCATCGAAAACGGTTCGGAGACCTTGCTCATCGGCCGGTAGCCGACATAGGCCTCCGAATCCTCCAGCGCCCGCTCTTCCGGCGACGCCTCGAGGCCGGCGAACCATTCGCGCAACCTGCCGCGCGAGCGTTGTATTTCGACGGCAAGAGCCTCAAGACTGTCGAGACCTTCCGCCTTGTATGTTCGCTGCGCCGCCTCCGGAAGGAATTCGACCTCTTCCGGGCGGCGTTCCCCGAACATCAGCAGCGTTACCGGTTCTCCTTCCGGATCTCCCGATGCCAGCCCCGGCACAATTTCCGCAACGGCCTCGACGCCGTAGAATTTACCGACCTCCTCGCGCACATTGTCGGCGACCATGTCCTCCGGCGTGCCGGGCACGAGGACGGCGGTGACGCCACCGGCATCCCGGCGAGCGATGGCCGCCATGACCCGGCCGACCACATCGACCCCGCCGGTTCCGGTCAAGTCGATCACCTGGGCGTCCGGGTCGGCGCGCTCGCCGCCGCCGCCCAGGCCCGCAAGAGCGTCGGCCAGGCGTTGCGAACCGGTCACCTCCAGCCGTTCGGCCGCACCGAGCGCATGACGCAGCAGAACGGTAACTTCCGGCGATGAGACCAGGGACTCCTCGTCCGGCAGCCGCCCGCCGATCGCCCTTGACGACCGTTCCGCAATTTTCAGTCCGTCACGGAGCTGCGTGCGCCGACTGCCCGGATCGCCGTCCGCGGCAATCCCCAGCACGATACGCCGGTGAAGATCGACCGCCAGCATTCTGGCAAGCTCGGCCGGACTGAGATTCGGAATATCGTCACGTCCGGCGGGGTCGAGGGCCACTTCCGCCCGCCTGTCTATATCGGCGACCGACATGTGACGGTTGTCGCCGAGCATCATTTCCTTCAGCAGCCCGGCCGCGAGACCGGCGACATCGCGCTCCTCGCGCAGGCGCAGGAAAAGCGGGCCCGGATCGGTCGGCTTCTCCATCACGTAGCGCGGATTGCGCTCGCCCTCGCCGGTTACTCGGTAGAACCTGCCTTCCCTGTCGCGCACCACCAGGTCGCCGTGATGGTTGCGCCCCAGCTCCTCGAGATCCTTCCGGTTCGGCTGCTGGCCGTCATCGGCCGCCGCCTCGCGCCGCGGCCGGCGCCGGGCCTGCTGCCGGCGCAGGTCCACGAAGCGGTCGCTGGCGTACATTTCCGCTTGCGGAACGCCTACGGAAATCGCGCCCGGCAGGGCCTCGACCAGATCGGTGTTTTTCGGCAGGCGGCGACCCGCCTGACCGTAATAGCGCCAATTCCTGCCGCCTGGCAGCGGGGTAAACCCGAAACCCTCGGCTGCCGCGGCCAGTCCCCCGGGCGGGTCGTCTCCGGGCGTCAGGATCATCGCAAAACGCGAACGCCCGTTCCCCCCGGGAGGCAGGGCGGCAAGCCTCATTACGGCACTCGTGCCCGGGAACTCGATCCAGCTAACGACCTTTTCCATCGTCGGCCTCCTAACCCCCCTGGGCGCCGCCTGAAACCTTCCGACAGATGCAGCCTGATGTCAAAAACGGGGACCTGCGCCGAGGGACGGCGCCAAGGAAACAGGGCCCGGTCCGGCCGGGGCCGGACCGGGCGCCCGGATCACATCTCCGGGCGTTCTTCGTCAGACGGGTCCGGCTCTCCCGGATCCTCGTTTTCCGGCAGGCCGAAATCCGCTGCATTGAGCATCTCGTCGAACTCGTTCAGCGTCTCGTCGACCTCGGCCGCCTCGGCCGCCTCGACCTCGGCTGCGCGCTCGGCCGCCGTTTCCGCAACGGCCGCCTCGACGCCCGGGGCAGCGAGCAGCACACGCGCCGCATCGCGGTACGCCTCGTAGTACCGGCTCATCGCCTTCTCGTCGCCGATGACCGGCACGAAGTTCGCCGGGATCGGGCTCGCGGTCGGCACGAGCTTCGTGACCAGGGCCGGCGGGCGGCCGTCCTCGTCGGCGTCACGCAGCGCGTAACCGGCCGGCAGGTAGCCGATATTGCCGATGCGCGGCAGTTTCGCGCCGTGCTCGGCCGCGAAGCGCTCGACCACACGGTTCTCGGCCGACTGCAGGCTTTCCACATCCCGGAAGCCCTTCTTCTCGGCCCAGGCCAGGAAGTTCTCGTTGACCTTCTGGCGGTCCTCCTCCTTCGCCCGGCGCATCTCGGACGAAAGGCGCCACCCGTGCGACGGCAGCGTGAAGCCCGACATCCGGTTGTCGCTCTCGATCAGGCGGGTGGTCTCGAACTTCGACAGCGTGCGCATCGACAGCGGCGTCACGGTGATCGTGTAGCCCTTCGAGAAGCTCTCGGCGATCTCCTTCTCCCCGCCGACGCCTTCCATGAAGCTCGCGAACCGCTCCTCCGGAGTCTTCCCCGGCACCCCGGCCTGTTCGCCTGTCGGCGCATACTCGATCTGGGTACGCCGGCCCGCCTCGCCGTGCATCACCATATGCACGGCGCCGAACCCGCCGCGCTGGCTGGCCGCGGCCACGAAGGCCTCGCGGAAATCCCCGATGGACTGCGCCGCGGCGCCGCCGCCGACATCCACCGTCATCACGCCGTAACGCGGCACTTCCGGCTCGTCGTCGTCGGCCGCCCACGGCGTCTTCATCGGAACGAGGGCCATCCACTTCGGGTGGTCGGGCGTCGAGTACTCGACATGCTCGCCGGCCTTGCGCATCCACCGGGCCGTGACGTTGCCGTCCTTCTTCTCGAGCCGGTCGACGATCATGTGGACGTTGCCGCCCTCGATGAGGGCCGGGTCGATATAGCTCTGCGCGTTCTTCTTCAGGAGGTGCTTCGGCTTCGTGCGCCCGATAAAGCTGACGCCCTCGACCTCCTCGCCATGGCGGTTGCCGCCGATCACCGTGCCTGAAAGCGTGTTGCTCTCCTCGTCGACCGAGGCGAGTTTCAAGAGCACCGACTGGCCGAATCCCGGCTCCCGGGGCGACCTCCCGCCGCCGCGATTGCCGCGGCCGGCGCCGCCGAAGTTGGAAAAGACATTGTCTCGTGCCATGATGCTGGTTCTCCTGTGTCCCTTCATTTCACTGGTTTCAGAGGTACCCATCGCGGGCGTTGGACAGACGCCCGCGACTGCTGCAAGGTCCGCTGACAACCTGTACGCGCCGCGTGAAAATTCAAAACACAAAAAAAATCCGGCCCTTGCATAGCGGGCATCCGCCGGCCGTCGGCGCACAGCGCCCCCATTGTCGCATCACTGCCCGGCCGACGAGCGGCCGCGGACCCGCCAGCGCCGGGCCAGGTCCCCGGGCCGCCCCTGTGAGCGCCGTTGTCGCCCGGCCGTCCGCCGACCGGCCTGCCAATCGAGGACGTCGGCGAATTCGCCGGGGAAACAGGTGCAGGGGCCGCGCCCCTCAGGCGGCTTCCGTCGAGAGATCCATCGCGCGCACCGCCAGGGCCTCCAGCTCGGCCGCCAGCTCCTCGACCAGCCCGCGCTCGCTCGCGCTGTCCACCCGCCGGCCGGATTCCTCAAGCTGCACCTTGCGGTTCTCGAGTTCGGGGACCGCCGAGCCGTTCGGGAACCGCACGGCGAGCAATTCACGCGCCCGGCGCGGACCCACCCTCTCGTAGAGCAGGCGACGCAACGCCACGTCCTCTGCGGTCGTGGACAGCGCCCATATCTCCACCGGGCCCAGGGTGAGCCGCAGCTTCTGCCTGATCTGGCCCTCGCGAATGCGCGCGACCAGGAAGAACGGCGCCCCCTGGGCAGACGGCCCGTTCAGCCGGCTGACTGTCGTCTTCTCCACCGCGGAGAGGTTGAACTCGTTGTCGAGGTCCTGGACGGCCGCTTCCGTCGGTGCATTGTGGACGAAAACCGAACTCGCGGCCCCCGTCATCTCCTTGCTGAAGTCCCCAAGGAACTGCGAGGCCACGGCAATCTGCACATTGTGTTTCCGGCCCTCGCGCATGTCCTGGACGAATTGCTCGACAATGCCCGGAACGCCGCCCGTGCGGTGCCATTCATCGACACACAGCCGCTTCTGTATGGACTTCAATGCCCGGGCCTGCGCCCGATGGTGCTCCAGGTAGGGTTCCGGCATCACGCGCTCCTCGACCGCATTCGCGAATTCCAGCTCGTCGAGGAAGAAATCGCGCGTCAGAATCTGGCGGGCGAGCATGTACATCATCGCCGTCTGTTTCGACGCCCCGGCCGCCCGGCTCGTCACATCCTGGAGATCCAGGGCGATGATCGATGCCCCCGACACCGAGAATCTCGTCGGGCGCGACAACAGCGGGAAATCGCGCACCACCTCCGACATCGACCGGTTGAAGCTCTCGATCACCCTCTGGCCCGACCTCTCGTCAACCGCCGACTCGTAAAGCGTCTTGATCCCGTCGTCGGCGGCCACGCCGTTCAGATCCCCTATCAGCGGCACCGCAAAACGCTGCGCCAGCGCCGCCTCCGTCAGACGCCCCTTCACCATCAGGAAATCGACGGCGTCCCACCATGTGGACGCCTTTGCCCCGGTCTCGAACCTGAACCCCTCCTCCGCCAGAACCCGGTCCACGCGCAGGTCCAGACCGCTCGCATAGCGGTTCGGGATACTCCTGTCGCTCTTCAACCGATACACCGCCTCCACCGCGGCCGAGATCAGGCCCATCATCGGACCGCTCGGCGGCCTTACCCCCTGCGGACCGTCCTCGGACAGGACAACCGACAGGAAATTCACCAGGAACTGGCGTTCCGTGGCCAGGGGCGCCCTCATGCCCAGCTGCGTATCCATCGGATTGATCGCGTTCGCCACGTCATTGCGCAGGCGCCGGAACACGACCTCGTCGCGCCGGGTCGGCGGCAGCGCCCCCTGGAGCAGGTCTATCAGGCCGGAACTCGTCATCCCGATATCGATAATGCCGATCCGCGGCAATCTCGACGCCCCGGACTGTCCGAGTACCAGGCCGAGATTGAGGGCGTTCATCATGACCGACTTGCCGCTTCCGGGTGTCCCGACATAGATGTCGTTCCAGGTGATCTGGCGGCTCGATCCCGGCTGGAACGGCCACAGCTTCCCGTCCTCCGTCCTGAACAGCACGGCCCCGGACGCCCAGGGCCCGGCCTGACGCGACAGCGGGGCGACCATCAACCCGGCGCCCAAGGGCGCTGCCGCCACCGGCGCCGTCGAGCGCGTGCTCACGGCCGGGACCGAGGACATCGCCGTCGCAAGCGGGTCGCCCGAGAGGCCGTCCACATGGCAATTCCCCCATTGCTGGACCACCGAGCGCAGACTCGCGACCGTGTCGCGGAACTCCGACAGCGCCGCGACGGACCCCCACACCGCAAAGGAAATCCGCAGCCGGACCACCGTGTCGGCCTGGCCGTCTATGTCCTTCAGCTCCTTCACCGCCGCCATGATTCGCTTGTTCGCGCCAGACGCCCAGGAGAAGACCTTCGAGAACTGGTCTTTCATCCGGACGGCCTGCAGCCCGCCCGGCTCCAGCAGCAGCGTCATGCGCCAGGGGAACCGGCGCGACGATTGCGCCAGACGGTCGACCAGGACGTCGAAGGGGGTCAGGCGCTCCTGGAACAGCGTTACATCGAACCCCGAAACAAGGACATCGCCCATCCTGACAATGCTCGACTCGACCTCCTCCGCATCCACATCGCAGAGCTGCCAGGCGAAGTCCGGAGCAAACAGGTACGAGACATCCCGGCCCGCCATTTCCTCGGGCGTGTCCGGCATCATCGCGACCGGGCACCGTTTCCCGCTCTCCTCCTCCGCCCACCATCTCGGCAGGCGGGGATGCCAGCTGTGCCGGTCAGGCGAGGTCTCGGGTCTCAGAACGGCCCTTATCTCCTGAAGGCCCGCCTTCACGTCCATCAATTGCGCCAGGTAGTTCAGCTTCTGAAGCTCGCCCACAAGGCTTTCGGCGAGGGCGCGGTGTTTTTTCCACACGGCCTCCACCACCCTGTCCGGCATCTGGCCCATGCTTACCAGAGGAGCCGCCCTGAGTTTCGCCGACCGCTCCTCCAGCCCCTGGCGCATGGACTCGCGGTCGATCACACCGGAGGCCGTGTGGACCGCCACCAGGCACCGTTCCTCGACAATGAAGCTCCCCAGGTGGCGGCGCCGGGCCTCCAGCAGGTCGCCCACATCGACGCCGAGCCGCGACGCGATCCGCCCCGTGCGCTCGACAACCCCGTCGATCCCCGCCTGCCCGGCCGCCGGGTCGTGCGAGAAGAAGAACTCGATCGCGTGCCCCGGCGCTTCCAGAAACGACGAAAGGACAACGCGCAAATGGTCGGCCTTGGTTGCCAGGTCATCCCTCGACAGCACGCCGAGCGTTCCCGAAAGCGCGATGATGCTCACGAGCCCGCCGGCGTTCGTCGTCAGCGTCTCGCGGTCCTCCAGCGACTCCAGATCCACGAAATCGACCAGCGACCCCTTGAAGGCGCTGGCGAGAATCTCACGCAGCTTTTCCATCATTGGCCGCCTGCCTTTCCTTCATGGCCTGAACGCCCCGGTTTTTCACGATGATGTCTCTCCATGCCTTCCCGCGGTCCGCCAGACTCCAGCCGCGGATGGAGTCGATGTCGGCCATTGCGGGGATATTCCCGCGGGCCAGCGTCGAGGCCAGGATGCCCTCGCCTATTTCGCCCCTCCACGATCTCTGGGTCCGTTCGGGCATCTTCGCTCCCGCCGCCTGGAACGCCGCCAGCGTCTCGGCATCGAGAAGCAGGCCCATCTCCCAGGCCGCATCGGCAATCCGCGCCATGACCTCCGGGTCCTCCGGGGCCGTGAAACGGAACCGTCCGGCATATCCGTTGAGCGGCTCCGCCCCGGCATCGCCCAAACCCCGCCAATAGGGCATCATCTCGATGCGGTCCCGCGCCCCGTACCAGCAGGCCGCGAGAGACGGGCCGCTGTCCTGCCGCAGCATCTTGGTGCGCCGCGTCGCCGCGCAAAGCATGTTCTCCGCCGCCATGTTCACGCACCAGTATCCCGAGACGAGCTTCATCTCGTGGGCCTGCGAGCACGATGTGCTCCGCAGGCATTCCAGCAACGGCATGAACGGCGACGGACGCCAGCCCGGGCCGACCATCATCCCTCCCGGGCGGAAATACTCCTTCGCCAGCTCGAAATCCTCGGCGACCAGGTAGCCGCGCGGGCTGCCCTTTTCCGCCAGAAGCCTGACCAGGCCGCTCGCACCGGGCGCGCCGCCGGCACCGCCATCCCCGCGCACCACGATCACCGGCTTGTCCCCCGCTTCCATAACGCTCCTGACTTCGGCCTCGACCGCCTCGTCCGTATCCCCCTCTTCCCGCGTGAGGGACACCCATTCACCCTCGGCGGGAACGGCGGCCTGCAACACCCTGCCCGCATGGCGCAGTCCGGGAATCCGGGCCCGGAACACCGGCTCGCCCGGGTCCGTGCGGCGGCCGGTCAGCCCCCGCACATAGGCGGTTTCCATGACATGGCCCAGTTTCTGCTCCTCCGGATCCTCCGGAAGGCCCGGACACACCAGGCCGAGGATCGCGGTCGACAGGGACGGCTTCTCCGTGATCCTGTCATGCATCCACTCCTCGCCGGCCGGCTGCCACGCATCCGGGGGCGCATCCAGAAGCATCTGTCCGGCCTCGTTCACGACCAGCATCACGCGCTGAAGCGCCCAGGCGAGCCTCTCCAACGCCTCGGCCGGCGGCCTGCTGTCGATCGCAACGCCCCACTCGGCGCACAGGTCCTCGATGGCGGCCCGGTAAAAGCCATGATCGCGGAATCGCGAGCGCGGTTTCCGGCCGCCATCCCTGCTCCCGCCCCCCAATTCCCGGGCCTTCGCATTGGTCACCCACACACCCGGCGGCAGGTCGCGCAACTCGGCCGCCGCCGACTCAAGGTCCTTTCCCTCGACATAACAGCGCGCCGCCGGCATCGAGGCCGTCCAGCCCGCCCCATGCACCAGAAGCACGCCGGCATGCAGCCCCCTCACATCGACGGACCTCTTTTCCTCCGGCGGCATGGCCAATGCCGGCCGGGGCGCTTTCCCCGGCTCAATTCTCTCGTATCTCATGCTTCCTGTCCTTCCCGGCGGTCCAATCCGGCCGCAAACGCCACCCCGATGCGCCCCGACAGGTCCTCGAACCCCGACGCGCTCCAGGCCGAAACCCGCGCCGGGACCGGCAGTTCATCATAACCCGAGGTGACCGGGGCCGGCACGAAACGAACGCCGTCCAGCATCGCGAGCAGGCTCTCCTGCCGGTCCTCGCCGACACGCCGGCGATGCACGATCACCGTCTCCAGAAACGCTTCGGCCGTCGTCGCGCCGAAGCGGTGTTCGAACAACTGCCTGCGGTTTTCCAGCGCTTCCCGGAGCCGGGAAGCGGACCGAGCGGCCCGCTCAAGCGTTTCCCTCCGTCCATCCGTCAATTCCACCGGCGCGCGAACATCCTCCCCGGGATCGAGTTCTCCCCCGAACCGTTCCGGGAAAATCTGGCCCAGGGCAAGCAGCACCCAGCTCAGCCTCGATATCTCGGCGCAATCCATATCGGGAGCCCAGACCGGCGCCATCCGGCCCCGTCCGGCCGCCCAGACCGGATGGTCTATATTGTGACAGAACTGGCAGACCGGCCTGACGGCCTCTCCACCGTGGCCGCCGTCGAATTCCATCATCTCCGGCAGGCATATCCCGCACAAATGACATGTCCAGTCCGCCTCGCGCATCGCCGCGGCGATCTGTGCATGCAGGCGCCCGGCCATCACGGCATGGCCGCGGGCTCCGAAAGTCAGGTGCTTCGGCGAGGACGCCGCCCGGTCAAGAATGGTGCGGATCAGCTTTCAGACCCTCCGTCCCGGGAAACGACGCCTTCCGGCGGACCGGGCGGGCCCCTGGATCCGCTGGACCGCATCGCCGGCGCGCTCCGGTTCGCTCCCTGCGCGAACAGCCATCTTTCCTGCGTCTCCCCGCTCCGTGTCCCAATCGTCGCCCCGACCGGGCGTCGGGGGAATACCCGGATACGCCCCCCTATGCTGTTTTATGGGGAAAACCGACATTAGACGGGGAAACCGCAACCATCCCGTGACTATAGTCAGCCGATTGCAGCCCGAATTGGCGGGATTGGCCATGCAGGAAAGAACCCCGCGCGAACCGCGCCGACCCTGGACAGATGAGGACACCGCGACCCTCATGCGCCTGTGGTCCGTGAATTCGCCCGCGGATATAGGCATGGCCCTGGGCCGGTCGGAAGCGGCTGTCGTGGTCAAGGCCTCCCGCATCGGCCTGCCCGACCGCAACCGCACGACCAGGCCCGGCCAGGCCCGCCAGCGGCGCTGCCTCATGTGCAACTCGATATTTCATTCAACCGGACCCGAAAACCAGATCTGCTCCCGTTGCAAGGAGTCGGAAGAGTGGAATTCCTCCTACGGCGACACCTATTCCTTCGGCGTCCATCCGACCACGAAACGATAGCCGTTCGGCCGAGACCCCGGAGGACCGCAGGATGACCCGCCCGGCCCGGACCGGAGAGGCCCAGACCGCCAGGGCCCGCTACCAGACGCTCGCCCAGGCGCTGCGCCGCGCGCACATCCTGCTCTTTTCCATGTGCGTCATAACCGCGGTCAGCATCCTCTGCGTGATCTGGATTGCTGTGATCGACCGGCCGAGCCCGACCTATTTCGCGACCGATCCGAAAGGGCGCATCACCCCGCTTACCCCCGTCTCCGAACCCTATCTCACCGACGCCCAGGTGATCTCCTTCGCGGCCGAGGCCATCACGCGGAGCATGACGATCTCCTTTTCCGGCTGGCGTCAGGATCTCACCCAGGCCCGCCACTACTTCGAATTGCCGGATGGATGGAACAGCTTCGTCAATGCCCTGGAATCCTCCAATTACCTCCAGTACATCCGCGAACGGCGGCTGAACTCCTCCGCCATCGTCCAGGGTGCGGTCATCACGAACAGGGGCTCGGACGCCCGCGGGCGTCACTCCTGGATTCTCCAGCTCCAGATGTCCGTGACCTACGAGAGCGCCCAGCAGACGGCCCGCGACAACTACATGGTCGAAATGCGCCTCGTGCGCCTCCCCAACTGGGAAGTCCCCGCAGGCATCGGCGTCGCCCGCATCTCCGTGCGCCGCGGAGGCGCCCCGACCTCATGAGCGCGTCCCTGCCTTCCATTCGCGTATCGCTCGGCCTCATCGTGGCGGCGTTCGTTGTCTGGCCCGCCATGACACAACAGCCCGTCACGCTGCCGCCCTCATCACAGGTCACCGGCCCGGGCGCAACCCCCGCCGCGCCCAGGCCGGGCGACCCGGCCGCCATGCCTCCGGCGGCCAGCCCCGAGGAACTCTACCGCGAGGCCCTCCAGCAGCTCATTCCACTCACCCCGGAGCAGATCCGGAAATTCCGGGAACAGGTCCAGCAGAATCGCGAGGCCATTCTTTCCCGGGACCTCAAGCCCTCCCTGATGTCCACACGCATCGACTTCAAGCCGGGTGCCCTGCCTCCCGAGATCGTCGTATCCCCCGGGATCGCCACCGCCGTCACGTTCCTGGACGGGGCCGGCAATCCCTGGCCCATCGTGCGCCACGTCATCGGCGACGCTGCCGGCTACCAGATCATCCGCATGAACGACGGCGATGACGAGCCCGGCCATGCGCTGACCATCACGCCCCTCATGCCCGCCGGGGCCTCCAACCTCGTCATCGCCCTCAAGGGCGCTCCCCTGGCCCTTGTCATCCTCGTGCGCATCCATCCGGACAGCGCACATTTCCGGCACGATTTCCTGCTCTCCACCCTGGGCCCCGAATCCAGCTCGGACATCGTCATCCCGGCCGCCCCCGACCAGGCCGGCGGACGCATGCTCCTTACCTTCCTCTCGGGCGCGGACCTGCCGGACGACGCCCGCAAGGTCCCCGTATCGGGCGTCGACGCCGACGCCTGGATCTACCGCAAGAACATGTATGTGCGGTCCGCCCACCACCTGTTGAGCCCGGCCTACAGCGGCACGATGACCGGCCCCAACAGGCTGCGCATCTGGCTGATCGAGGAGCCTACATCCCAGTTGCTGTTCTCGGTCGCCGGACAAATCCATCGCGCCAGGGTGAATCTCTGATGGCCGACGAAGACGACCTGACCACCGACGCCACCCCGATCGAAGAGGCGGCCCCCGCCGCCGGCGCGCCACGCCGGCGCGGCTCCACACGCCGCCTGACGCTCTTCATGTCCGTCTTCGTCCTCGGCGCCCTGACGATCGCCTTCTTCCTTCTCACCGGAGGCAACGAGCCCGAGACATCCCGCCTGCCCTCCGGGCGCGGCGACATCCGCACCACCCCCGGAGGCCCGCGGCAGGCCTCCAGCCCGGAGTACCGCGAGAATCTCGCCCAGGCCAATCGCGAGGGATTCGAAAGCGCCGTCGAGCGCGGCGCCAGCTTTATCCCGACCCCCGAAGCCATTCCTTCCGATGTGGCGCTTTCCGACCCCACGACGCCACGGCCGTTCGAGCGTCCACCGGAACCCGAGGCGCCGCCCCAGACAGGCGCCGCCCTCCCGGCGCCGATCGTCCTGCCGCCGCCCGAAGCCCCGGCGCCCCCGCAGGCCGCCCCGGCGGCGCCGGCCTCTCCACAGCCCGCCGAAGCACCCGCGCCCGACCCCACGCTCTACGTCGAATACCTCGCCACCATCGTGAAGCGTATTGAACCCCGTGCGTCCGGAACGGCGGGTCCGACGGCCGACCCCCCGCAGCAACAGCCCGGCCAGCAGCCGCCGACGGTCCCCGTCGGCGCTCGCCCGGCCCCCGGCACGGCGGGAACCGCAGCGCCCGGGACCGCGCCCGTGCAACAGCCTCCTCCCCAGGAGCTCGAAACCCTGATCCAGGCCGGCGACATCCTCTACGCCGAAACGATCAATGCCAGCACGAGCGATCTCCCGACACCGGTCCTCGCCACCGTCGTGACCGGCCAATTCCGCGACAGCCGCCTCGTCGGGGCCTTTACCGTTCCGCGGAACGCAGACGGCATGGTCGTCCAGTTCTCCACCATTACCTTCCCCGACGGACGCACCGCCCCCGTCAACGCCTATGCCATCGACCCGACCACCGCCTCCAGCGCCGTTTCCTCCGATATCGACCGGCGTTGGCTCGACCGCTTCGGCCCCATCGTGGCCGCCGGCTTCGTGGCCGGGTTTGCCGAAAGCGCCGCGATATCGACCGGGACGGTCACCGAAAGCAGCGACGGCACGACCCGCACCATAAGCGAGACGGAACGGACCACCCGCCAGAATGTGGCCGCCGGCCTCGCGGAGGCCGGACAGGGCATTTCCCAGGTCATCCGGGACAGCGCCCCCGTCGGACCGGAAATCCTGCTCGCATCCGGCACCGGGGTTGCCGTCCTTTTCGTGAACCCCGTTTCCCTGCCGAAACAACAGGCGGAGGATGATCCGTCATGACATCCAGCGACGCCCCCGGGAATGTCTTTCTCGCCCACGAGGCGGCCAGTGACGACGACCAGTTCCGCGCCATGCGCCAGGCCCGGCCGGACAGGGTCTTCGCCGCCGCCTCCCGCCTGGAAGAGTTCGGTTCCGATCTCCTCGACAGCGACATTGTCGACGACGAGACGGCCCGCCAGCTCTTCCCTGACCTCAATGGCGACGACCCCGACGGGGCCGACGCCCCCGCGGGGGAAACGCCTGCCGGGGATGCGGGCCAGGCCTCCCTGCCAGCGGCCCACCGCGACGATGGCGACCGTCAGGGCGCCGGGGACGAAGACGGACATGAAGCGCACGCCGAGGGCGGCCCGGCGCCGGAACCGTCCGACAGCCGGGCGGACACCGCGGCCCAGCCGGAGGCCGAAGCGCCCGACCCCGACGCTCCACCCGACCCCGACGCTCCACCCGAGGACGACGCAACCCGGGAGCGTTCGGGAAGCGAGCCCGGCGCAGACCCCGGCGGCGAGGACCGGACCCGGCAGCAGACGGAGGAGAAACCGCCACAGCCGGTCCGCCAGGTTCTCCTTGACGACCCGTCCGCGGCGGACGAAGGCCGCCATCTCGACGACGTTCCCGAAGACGAGGCCGATGCCGCCTGGGAACAGGAAGGCGCACTGGAAGACGAGACGCCCGCGCCCCTTGCCGGCCCCGACCTGGAGGCCATCGACCGCGACCAGGCCGATCACGACGACCTTTCCTATCGCCCGGAAACCGAAGACATCGCCGATGCCGACGGAAGCGGCGACAATGCCGCTCCGGGTTTCGGCGAGGAGGACGGGCTTCGTTCGACCCCCGCTCCCGGCCCTTCGGCGGACGAAGACGCATTGCGTCGCGAATTCCGGCCCGAAGACCCCGATCGCCACGAGCTCGATCCTGCCGCCATCGCCCTCGGCGACACGGCCCGCGACGAGGGGGCCCCGCTTCCCCATACTCCCGACGGAACGGCCGACACGTCCGACGGCGCGGGCTCTCCGGCGGCGCCGGACGGCGGCAGCGCCGACGACGAACTCGCCAGCCTCCTCCACGATATGGAAGGCCGACCCGAAACCGAAACCGGCGGCGCCGAGGGCCGCGCCGGCGGCGATCCAGCCGAAGCCGATCTTGAGTCCCTCCTCCACGGCCGGCACCCGGATCAACCGACAGCAGAGGCTCCCGGCGCGGGCTCTCCGGCGGCGCCGGACGGCGGCAGCGCCGACGACGAACTCGCCAGCCTCCTCCGGGACATGGAAGGCCGACCCGAAACCGAGCCCGGCACCCCTGCGCAGGCTCCTGCCGAGGCCCCCGCCTCCATTCCTGCGCCCGCGGACGACGGAGAGGACGACGCGGCTGCCGCAGTCCACGAAGAGCCCGCGCCGTCGGGCATGCCGGAAACCGCCGACGACCCCTTGGAGGACCTTACCCGCCAATTCGATCCCGGGACCGTCCCGGACGAGGCCGGGGAGCGGGGACAGGCGCTCGCCGGCGGCAGTCCTTTCGAGCACCGCTACCCCGAGGCGCAGGACGATGCCGGGGATACCCAGGACAACGACACCAGCGAACTGGACATCCTGATGGCTGGAGCCGCTCCTCCGCCGGGGCATCGAGCCGAACCGGTTTCCGAGGCGGCGGGCGCGCCAGGCGATATCGTCGACGAGCCCCCGGCGGAACTCCCCGCTGAAACCGCCGCCCCCGAAGCCATCCCGTCCGAAGGCTCTGCGGCGGGCGACGGCGTCCACAAGGACGACGCTCCCCCGCCCGCCGCAGAGCCTTCGGCCGCAGCAGCACCCCACACACGACAGGAAAGACGAGGAATGAAACTGCCCTGGCGCCGCCGTTCCGCTTCGCCTGACGACGCCGCCCAGCCGGCGGCCAGTCAGCCGCCTCCGCCGCAACAGGAAAAGGAGGGCCGAAGACGGCGCCCGACCCGCACGCTTTTTCTTGTCTTCTTCCTTCTCCTCATGCCCTCGCTCACTGTCATTTGGCTGTTTCTGGAAGATCCGCGCGGCAACGACATCCTTCGGGCCTACATCCCGAAACCCTATCTCGAAACCCTCGCCGTTACCCTCGGCCACCGCCCGATTCCCGTCGAGATGACAACCGCCGCAGCCATTACGCCGCCCAAGAACGGCCCCGGGTTGCCTGGAGCCGAACAGCCCGGCGCCGGTGGCGAATCCCCGGCCGCAACGCCCGAGGGAAGCGCGGCCCCCCTTCTCCCGGCGACCGGCGGGCCTGCACTTCCGGATCGGGACGGCGCAGGCCAGGACCCGCTGCCCGCCGTGGCACATGTACCATTCGACGCGGCGGGACCGTCGGCGGGCGGGATTGCCCCGCTCGGGCGCGCCCCCGCCGGCCCGCCGGACAGCCGGCAGCCCGCTGACACCCTGCTGCCCGCCGTCACCGCAGACACAGGCTTTCCTCCAGCCGGTAGCGGCAACCCCGGCACCGGTCCGGCAACGGCCGCGCCCCCCACTGCGCCGACCGCCGCCCTGGAAGACGTGAAGGACACGGTGCAGCAGCTTCGCCGCACCGTTGCCCGCCTCGAAACCGGACTCGGCGACCTCTCCGAGGACATGCGCATCGTCCTGTCCGCCCTGCCGCCCGCGGAGACCGTCGAGGCCGCCAAGCTGCAGGACCTCGAATTCCGCCTCACGGCGCTTCAGAACGGCATCGATCTGATCGCGTCCCAAACGGCGCCGCCTCCAAGCATGCCGGCCGAGACCGGCACCGCCGACACCGCGCCGCCGGCCAAGCCCGACGGGCTGACCGCCCTGCCGGGCCCGGACCGCGTAACCCTTACATGGGAACCGCCGCAGGGACCGGTTACGCTGTGGTTCTACGCCATGCGCTCCGGCAGCCGCTGGTCCGAATGGATGACCGTCCCGGGCAGCAACGGGCTCACCAACAGCCACACCTTCACCGGTCTGCTTGCCGGACGGAAATACTCCTTCAAGGTCCGCGCCGCCAACGGCGGGACCGAGGGCCCGGAATCCGACGAGGTCACGACCATCACGGGAGCCACAACGGCGTCGGCCTCGTTCCCGTCGGCCCCGGCGACCGAAATGCAGGCGCTCGTCGTCCGTCCTGCACCGGTCGGCGAACCCCTCAAGGCCTATCCCGGCCGCGTCTATCAGGCGCCCCGGGCGCGCTATTCCATCACCTCCCGCCTCCCGAAGGACCTCGGCCCCGTCAAAGTCGGCGACTGGCTTCCCGGATACGGACGTGTCCTCCGGATCCTCGACGGCCCCAACGGGCGCACCGCTGTCACCGAAAACGGCAGCCTCTTCGACCCGGAGCCCATCGTCTCCCGGCCTCCCCCCGCCGCGCAGCCGCGCGCTCCGGCCGAGGTCATCACCAACCCGGCCCCCGCACCCCGGTAAACCCCGCCCGGGGCGCCTGATAGACGCGGCCGATGAACGATCTCGCCACCATACTCCAGAACCTTGCCGACTATGTGCCGTCCTTCCTGGATATCGTCGGCGGCCTCGCCTTCCTGTGCGGCTGCACGCTGGTGATCCTCGCCATATACCGCATGGCCCAGCGCTCCAACTCCGCATCGTCGCAGAGAACCTATGTCGGAGCGCTCGCCAACCTTCTCGCCGGCTGTTTCCTGATCGCGCTGCCAAGCACCATCGGCGCGCTGAACGCCTCGCTCTGGGGAACGTCGGACATCGCCTCCGCCGACAGCATATTCGCCTACGCCCCCACCCTCTTCGAGGATCAGGATTCGGCCTCCCGGCTTCTCATCGTGGCCATCGTCAAGATCATCCAATTGCTCGGGGTTATCGCCATCTTCCGCGGTATCCTGCTCCTCAACGACCATGTCCAGGGACAAATGGGCCAGAGCAGGCTCGGGGCCGGGCTCACATTCATCATATCCGGAGCCCTGGCCGTCAATTTTCCGGAATTCGTGGGCCTTATCGAGGGACTCGCCTGACCGTCCCCCTCAGACAGCGGTCACCGGACCCGCCGACGCTGGGCATGCGCTGGCGCTTGCATGCAGCCCACATATTCGGCCCTGACGGTCGGGTTGCGTTTTGTAAGCGGCAATCGAGGTCCGGAACGCAGTCCGGCTCCTGCCGGATCAAGGGCAATGCGAGCCGCAACGGCTCGCGCGTGCACCATCTGCCGGGCGGGGCCCGGTATGACCGGTTGGGAATGAACGGGGCCGCGGGGGAGTGGTGGTTCTGTTCGCAAGCCCGGGCGCTCGCCGCGGACTGGACCCGGACGCGCCGGTGAGGAACCTTGCGCCGCCCGCAAAGGCGGCCGGCATATCCCGCAATCCAACGGTGTCATCGACTTAGGAATGACACTCTGCCCGGACGGCCCTGGCGCTGCCGTGCAGCGCCAGGGACCGGTTCCGGTTCTACGGGGATTTTCCCGTAAACGCCGCGTGGCGGCGCCCCGGACCTACCAGCTTCTGCTGGCCCAGCCCGTCGGCAGGCCGGCGGCTTTCCAGCTCTTCGCCCCGCCGCGATACCAGTTCACCCTGGTGTAGCCGAGCGCCGACGCCGAGAGCGCCGCGTTGTAGGACAGCCAGCATTCCCAGCCCTGGCAGAAGAAGACCAGGGCCCTGTCCTTGTCACCGCCGGTCAGTTCCGCAAGACGCGCGCCCAGCTTCTGCTTCTGGCCTTCCTTGCCCGCCCCTGGCAGCCAGTGGGCGCCCGGAAGCGACCGGTGGCCGCCGGACCCGCCGAGCACATCGATCAGCACCGGCTCCGGGTCCGCCTTCAGCATCCCGACCAGGTCGACGGTCGTGACCGTCCTGGCGCTGGCATGGCTGACCGGCGTCGGCGCGTGGAACTGCGAGGTCCGCATCGATCCCGTCGGGCGGACGCCCTTGTCGACCTCCTCGGAACCGTAATGGGCGGCCGACAGCTCCGCCTCCGCGAGCTGTGGGCGTGCCTCGGCGACCGTCTTGGCCGTGGTGGCCGATTGGCAGGCGCCGAGAAGGCCGGCCAACACCAGGCCGGCGACGACACGGAGAGACAACGAGTTCATGAGCGAGAATTCCTCTCTCTTTAATGAGACTGAACGAATCCGGGCGCCTCCGAGTGCACCCGGTACGCACCGCATTACTACCAGCCACCGCCGCTTTCGCACAAGCCCGCCCGGCTCACCCGGGACACGGTTGCTACCGGAATCCCAGATAGACCGTATTCCTCCCGTCTCCCCTTGCGCACAGGGTCCCGATGTTCGCCTGCGAGAGGGGAGACGCGGTAAAGACCGTCCAGAGCTGCGCCCCCCAGTTGAGGTTCCCGTTGGGCCCCGCGTTGCGGACAGCGGCGCCGGCGAACCCGGAGCGATCCCGGTTTCGCCCGACATAGCCACCGAGAAGCACGGCGCAGGTCGCGTTGTCGAGCGCCGCGAAGCCGAGCGAGAATCCTTTCGGATCCGTCCCGGACAGGATGAGAGGCCAGGCGCCCACCGAATCGCCGCTGTCGCGGTAGCTGAGCGCTGTCACGAAACTCGTGCTCGCGCAACTCGTCCCGACCATGTTTCCTTCCGGGACCACGCCTGCATTGCAGAGCGCCGCCATGCCCAGCCCCGTATAGCTTCCATGCCCGGTAAACAGGCGCTCGGCCCCGCCACGCAGCGCGCGCGCCAGCTGCACCAGCCCAGCCTGTTCGTTCGAACGCGACACGGAATGGAACAGCAGGATGGCCCCCACGATGAGGACGCCGATCACACCCATCGCCATGAGCAGGTCGAACAGGGCCATTCCGCGTCGGGACCTCCAGAGGAACCGCCGGCCGAATTTCATGCCGGCCCTCGCCCCCTCGCCACGCCATCGGCCCTTGGCCGCCAGGGGAGGCCGTAGCGCCACAGAATCCCGCCACAGACGGCAAGGGACGCCACCAGCACGGCCGGGCCGGCAGGCATGCCCCCGGCAAACCCGCAGGCCACCCCGGTCCCGAGCGAGACCAGGAAACAATAGACCGGGAATCCTGTGCGGACCGCTACCCATCGCAGCCAGACAGCCACCGCCAGCGCTCCCAGAAAAAGAAGGTTGGGCATCATGGCCCCCGGAGTCCCGCCCTGCGGCGTGAACGCGATCCAGTCTCCCACGTCGCCTTCTCTGCCTCTCCCCTCAGCCCTGGAAATGGAGAAAGACGTTGTTGTCGCCGTCGCCGGCGTCGCACCAGCCATTTACGGTGGCGGCCGGAACCGGCGAAACCAGCTTGTTGCCCGTATCCACGATTTCCGCCGTATCGAGTCCCGGAGATGTCCCGTCGGTAGCGGCGGTGCCGCCAGCCTGCGTGGCCGGCAGGTCGTCCGTGCCGGCATCGCTCGTGCCCAGGCTGCGAACGCCCGACCCGACCCGGGTCTTGTCGGCGAAGGAGCCCAGGATATCCGCGCAGGGGCCGTTGTCCATGAAACCCAGGCCGATGATGTACTGCTTCTTCCCGGCCACGGGCCAAATCCGGATCGACTGGTCGTACGAATGCTCGTAGCCCTCGATGATCGCGGGCGCATTGTCCACGTCGCGCGGCACGGTATCCGGCAGCGACCCGCGGTCGTACAGCAACTTCATGTTCAGACCGGTCATTGTGGACTGGCCGGCATAGATCCGCTGCGTCTCCGCGCGGATCTGGTTGATGGCCGCGAGAGTGCCGTTTCTCTTGAGGCGCTCCTGGACATTCTGAAGAAGCAGGACGCCACCTGCGATCAGCACGCCGATGATCCCTACAGCCAAGATCACATCGAAAAGCGCGAGGCCGCGGCGCTTCCGGTTCCGAAATCTCGATACAAGGGACGGTTTTGCCGCCCGTGCCTGTGTGTGCATGCCAGTTTCCCCGCTCTTGGTTTCACTCTTCGGGAGCGCCGCTGCCGAGCCGGTCACTGCTGGACCGCACGGCAAGCAGGAAGGGCTCCTCCATGGCGCTCGATCCCCACCTTGGACATGACGGGCGGGCAACTGCCAAGGGCAGTGGCCTGAAAAAAATCGGTTTTCCCCAATTTTCACGTTCTGCTTATAGGCCGCCATGTTTCCCCTCCCTTCGGGAGGGACAAATGCAATTGCGCGGCAATCCGGGCAAACCCCACCGCACTTTCGGGAATCCCGTTCGTTCGATAATTCGGTTAAGGCGACATCCCCCGTGCAACGGGCGCCGGGGAAACCCGGCAATCCGATCCTCAGCCGTCCGTTCTTCCCCTCGAGACAGCCTTCGAGGCCCCCCCCATGCCGCTCCGGGAGGAGTTCACGAACTCCTTGACTGCTTCCCGAAGCGCCCTGAAACGCCGCCAGGACTCCACGCCGTGATAGACGTTCTCCCGGGCCACCAAGCGCCAGAACTCCGCCGCCCGCTCCACCCTGTAACCGGCGCGCCCCGCCAGGAACACGCCCAGCCTGTCCGCCTCCAATTCCTCGTCCGTCCTGTCGGCAAAGAGCTTCCGTTCATTGTGTCCCAGGACCGCATGGGCCAGCTCGTGGGCCACGACCTGCGCCAGGTCGTCGTCATCGGCCGCGAACCGCATCATCCCCGCGGTCACCGCGATCTCCGACCCGTCAACCCACGCCGTCACGCCCGGGGCCTCCACCACCCGGGCCGGCCAGCGGCAGACCGGAACCGGGATCATCAGGACCTTTTCCAGCAGCCCGTTGCGCATCACGTCCACCCGGACGGCATCGCTGCGCGCCGACGCCAGCCTGGAACGGAACTCCCCGTCCGAACGCGTCCGGACCCCGTTGACCGCAACAATCCCGTCACCCGGGTGCAGCATCCCCGTCGCCGGCGAGAACGGCGCGACGGCGCCCACCAGCAAGCCACTGCCGAAACGCGACCCTGCCGCCAGCCTCAGGCCCGGCGGCAGGGTCGCGGGCTCCACCGTCATGATTCCCAGTCCGCGGTCCCACCGCCCGCACAGATCGGCGTTCGAGGACCGTATGTTCCAGGCCACCGTGTGGAGCCGCGCCTGACGGTCGAGATACATCTCCAGCGACATGTGCCGCTGCACGGCCGCCTCCATCTCCGACCCCCGGCCCCCCCGCTCCATCATGAGGCCCGGCGCGGACACGCAGGACACCAGCAACAGGAAAGCCGGGAGACAGAGGACGGACCGGACCACGCGCCTATCCCCCCTGTCTCCCGGCCAGCCGGATCTTCACATATTCCAGCAAACCTACCGGACGGCCGCTGCGCAGCCGCACAAGAGCCCAGTCCGCCCGCAGGCAGAGAACCGGAAGCGCCATCGACATGACCAGGCCGCCCAGAGCCCCGGCTTTCCCGAAAAAACCCTCGGCCGCAATGAACATCGCCCCGAGCACGATCACGGCGCACAGCCACAGTATGCCCGACACCATCCTCAGCTGCTCGAATCTCTCCTCCGCCCTGGACGCTTCATCCCCCAGGAGTCGGCGTTCCCGCCGCTCCGACCCCCGCAGCGCCCCGGAAACCACATCCGCGTCAATCACATGCGGACGCACCGTCTCCCAGGAATTCTCGGCCCAGGACCTCAGCTTCCGCCAGTCGCGCTGGCGGGCCTTCGACCCCCGCACCCGCCACGGCATCGGAAGCCGCGGCCGCCAGAACCTGCGGGCCACGTCCTCCTCATAGGCCTCCGCCCGCTTCTCCGGCGGCGCATCCCGCCACCCCGGGCGTTTCGTCTTTCCCCTCGCGCCGTCCCCTGCGGCGCCCCCGGTCTCATCGTCCGTCATGACGACCGTAGATCAGGCCGGTCACGGACCCGAATCGCCCGGGGTCCCGTCTCACGAGCTCTTTCAGGACATCCAACGACAGGCTTCGGGCCGGACGGAACGACACCTGCATCCTGTGCTCGCGCGCCTTCTCGAGAAAGCCGTCTATCGCCGCGAGAACCCGGCCGGTCCCCTCGGCAAGCTCCGGGCCGCCCCCGGCCTCTCCGAGAGCACGCGCCCGGACACGCAATATATCTCCCGTGCTCGACTCCATCCGGGCCGCGACATCCCATAGACCCAGATCCCTGTACAACAGGTCGAATGTCTCTATCCCGACCTCCGGCACCACACCGACCCTCATGACCGCTGTCACGTCTCCCAGGGCGGGCGAAAACAGCTGCGCCCGGAACATATGCGCCCCTCCCCTGTCCCGGCTCCTTCCGATCCGGGCACTGAAGTCCACTGTCTCCCGCCCGGTGGCCAGCCTGTACATCCCCCCCATCGCCCCGCCGAGGACACGGTCTGCATCGATCGAGATGCCGCGCAGGTCCATGAACTCGTCGCCGGCCTGCGGGTCCAGAACCTCCGGCGCCTCCGGCAATCCTGCAAGGACCGCCACGCCCGTCATGCGCTCCATCCACAGCCGGTCCACGGCAAGCCGTCCACTGAACCTCGTAACAGATATGGCCCGCCTGCCCTCGCGCGACAGGATCACATCCTCGAGCTTCCATTCCACCACTCCCGTGCGCGCGTCGCTCCGGAAGTGGCCCGTCAACGATCCCCCTCTCACATCCAGACGCAAATGCTCGTCGTCGCTGCGCGCCAGATTGTGCACCTCGATATCTACCCTGACCTCGCAAACCGCAGCGCGGGAAATCCCGATCCGCCAATCCATCTCGCCGGCCGTCAGGCCGGCGCCGGCAGGACCGACAGCCATATCCTGGAGCCTCACCGCAACCTCGCCGCCCCCCTTGCGGGAACACAGATTCCCGAGCGTATCGCCGTCGCTCTCCACCGCCGCCAGAATGGCATCCAGGCCGTCCAGGTCCGTTTCTCCCCGGCCCACCGACACCGGAGGCGCCGCATCGCCCGAAATCGAAATGCGGCTGCCGACCATCCGGCCGCCGTCGCGCGGCCTCAGGTTCCCGACAGTCGCCCGAAGACCCCCCGGCCCCCTCACCGCCACATCCTCGAATTCCGTGTGGCCGCCATGCATCACCGGGATCTCGATATCGATCTCGAATCCCTCCGGAAGGGACTCCGCGAGACGCGCCGGAAAATCCTTCCTGTTGTCCTGGCCGGAGGCGCCGCCTGCAGCCACGAGCAGGAAGCCTGCCAGCCAGACCCCGGCCCACATCCTCCTCATGCGCCGCTTTCCTCCTCGGAAACCACCGCCCCGGCCTGCCGCAAGCCGGGCGGGGCGGCAGCAACGCCGCCCCGCCCGGCTCGAGAGCAAACGGACAGCCGCGGCTACTCCGCCGCCACCCGGCTGTTTTCCTTCGCGTTCTTGAAGACCAGCACGCGCTTCGCCGGCGTGGCGTACTCCTTCTTCGTGAAAGGATTCGTGCCCGTCCGGGCGGGCCGGTCCTTGACCGAAAAAGCGCCCAGGCCCTGCAGGTACACCCGTGCGTCGTGCTCGAAGCACTGCTCGGTCACGACGGCGGCGAATTCCTTCAGGACGGAATCCACTCCCGCCTTGGGGAGGCCCGTGCGCTCCGCCAGCTTGTCGACAAGCTCGCCGCGCGGCAGGCGCGTCTTTGAGTCGGCCATGGTCTTCGCTCCTTTGTCCTGAGCCATAACGACGACTATCCCTTACATCCCGTTCGGCCCTCGCATAACCCGCCCGGAACCCAAAAAACGCCTAATTTCAGGGCAATTTCCGGTTTTCTGGGGAAAACCGCATAATTCCATGGACCCCTGTCCCGTCCGGAGACCGCAAATGACCGATCCCGAATCCCCCTTCAATGACGAACTCACCGTCGCCGACGCGAGGAATTTCAGCACAGCCGATCCCCTCGCCGGCGGCACGGTCATGGCGGGCCCACCCGACATGGAACAACACAAGGAACCGGATGCGGACGCCGCCGCTGCGGCTGCCCCCGCATCACCGGCACCGGACCCCGGCACCGGAACGGATATCGAGTTCCCGTTCTTCATGTCCAGCGAGATTCCCGAAACGGCGATGCGGGACTTGGAACTTCAGGCCATGACCCACCAGGTCGATATCGAGAAGCTCGTGGCCACATACCAGGCGGAACGGAGACAGGCCGTCATCGACATGCAGCGACGCGCCCGGCGCCTTCACGAGGACCTCGAGCAACAGGACAAGGAGAAGCGGCTCACCAATATCGTCGACATCTCCGACGCGCTCGGCCAGCAACTCCGCGCCGACCCCGCTCCTCCATGGTACGGGATCACCCTGGCCTGCCTGCTCATCTCCGAGCCCCCTCCCCTTGTCGACGACAACGACAGGAAGCGGTCCCTTGCCGACATGCCCGCAAGCATACGGGCCCAGACCCTGATCTCGCACTACGGGCGCGACCACGCCGAGACCGCGGACGGCGGCCGGCTCGAGGCCAGCCCTTCCAAGCTGACCATCCGGAAAGGGTCCGAGCAGGCCCTCGAACTGATCTTCGCCGAAGCCCAGGCGCGGGGCTGGAATTCCATCGAGGCGAGCGGCACCAAGGAATTCTGCCGGAACCTCTGCGCCATGGCGCAGAAGTACAACATGAAAGTCACGGCCTACCCCAACTTCCCGGGAAGAGTAATGCAGCCACCCTTCCGCTACACACCGCTCCCCGGGCCCGGCGGACAGGGGCCGACGGCCGAAACGGACGCGGCGGACGCGGGCGCGGACCTCCCGACCGACTCCATTGCGAATGCCGCGAGGTCGCCCGAAAGCCGTTTCCCGCGCGTCTTCCGGGACACCGGCGAGCCCCCGCAGCCGGAGGACCCGGTAACGGGGGAAGCCTATCGCGGGGACTGCGGGCCGGACCGCCCCGATCCGACACAAGACAACCCCGGCTCCCGGCCCGACCTGGACGACGACATCGACAGCATTCCCTCGCTCACCCCGCCATAGCCCCCGGTGTCATAGCCCCCGGTGCCCGTCCACCGTTCTTCCGGACACACAGGAGGCATTTTCACGCGAATGCACAGGGACTTGCAAAGACGACCTGACGGCGCGGTTCATGCCGTCGCGCCGCTTTTCCACATGCCTTACCGGAAAGCGAAAAGCGGATGGCCCGAGCGGCCGAGTATTCAACCTCGATATATGAAATTCGGATCAGCTGTTTGGAAATTCTGGATAAATGCAGCTGCCAAGGATCCCCCATGGCCCGGAAGTAGCCGAGGCGCTCGATCAAAAGGCGAAGGCTCCGCGACCATTCGGCGGCATCCGCGGATTATGGCTGTGAAGAAGTTGCAACGGCGGGAATCTTCATACCGGCCAGCAGGCGTCCGTCGCACACGATCCCCCGGGCGCGGCATGGCCGATGGCGCGGCCCTTGCGCCGCTCGACCGGCTCCGGCAGGGGATGTCTGCTGATCGGCAGGCCTGGAGGACTCGGGGCACCCCCTACCGCCCTTCACAATGGAGGCGATTGTTCCAGTCGCTGTCGGGACGATGGTCGCCCCGGGCGCGCGAGCCGCTTAGCACTGTCGCCTGAGCATGAGGCCGGACGGCAAGGATTGTCTTGGCGGCCGTCCGGACGAGAGAGATAGTCCCTCTTCCTTGTCCAGACTGCGGGACTGGAGAGGCATCACACCCGACGGGATAATTGCCGAATGCGGAACGGACAACGGAACCGAACCATTGCAGTATTGCGGTTCTTGACGTGTGTCCCTGTTCCTGGCCAGTGCAACCGGATGACTGATCTCCTGTTCGTAGCTCCCATTGCAGCGAATCCAGCACCAGCCGAATCCCCGGTGTACACTGGCCCCGACTCGACCGACTCGACATCGGACCTGCACCCTGCGGCGCCTGCATTCACCCATCATCCATGAAACATCCAATATCGAAATCTCCTGAATTTCCGGTCTCCACCGACATATGAAATCGAACGCCTGAACCTTCGGCTGCCGCCTGTCTCCCGTCTGTCGCAGACATTGTCGGGGCTCTCGGCACTGTCGTTTTCTCCTTTGTCGGGCCACGACAGTGCCGAGAGCCCCGACATATAGACAATTGGTGCCATTTCACCCCGTCTGAACGACCTCGCCGCCCTGTCCGCACGACATAAACACCCCGTCTGTATGACTTTTCCACCCTGTCTGCACGACCGATCCACCCCAAGTAAGCGACTATGCCACCCTGTCTGCATTACCATACCACCCTATCTGTGCGACCTTTTCATTCCACCCCGCCTGCACGACATAAACACCCCGTCAGACATCCATCACCCATCTGTTTGGACTATTCCACCCCGGATGAACGACATAATAACCCCATACAGCAACCATGATCCATCGCTATCAGCCCAATTAACCCTGAATGGACAACTTAACCACCCCATGACTTGACCGCTCTCACACAGCATGCTATTGGACCCTCGCTGGCCTGAATCGGCCGGAGCGTTGCCCGCATTTAACCCCAATGGCCACGACGAATGATCCACTGTAGAAACCACCCCCTCCCGCCCGGCATATATGAACCCCCCGCATCAATAGATATGCAGCGCGTTATGTGTTTATTGACTCTTTCACGCCGCCCGTGGATAATTTGCAGATGCAGGCGGCATGGTGATGACGGCCTCCGGGGCAGCAGCGCGCAGCGACAACGACCACAACGTCGTCGTCCTTAACGTGCCCTCCGCCCTCATCGCCGCCCGGCAGTCGGTACCCATCCCCCCGGCCGCCCTGAGTGTGCTCTGGCACATAGCCCACGCCATGAAGGCGCCCCAGGTATAGCGCGACAATCTGGGTGAGAGCCGCGCGTCAATCAGGATGAGATTCCCCGGCGGCATCGGCGAGTTGATGATTGTCGCGCGGGGCGCGGATTGCAAGCGGTTTCGGATTTTGATTGTCGCGGCGCGACAAACAGGGTTTTCGGAGAGCGTTTTGATTGTCGCGGGGGGGCCGTCGGGTCGGAGAAGAGACGGCCCGCGGAGGCGATTCCCGCGGGCCGTGAGTGTTGTGGCCGCTGGGCCGATCTGGCGGCAGCGGTTCAGTTTTTGGTGTTTTTTTCGGTGGCGTAGCTTGCCGGGCGCCCAGCCTTTCGCTTGCCTCTGTCGAGGGCTTTGCGGCGCCTGTAGCTCTCGACATTCATTTCGAGGATGGTGGCGTGGTGGACGAGCCGGTCGACGGCAGCCACCGCGGTTGTTTCGTCCGGGAACACCTTTCCCCACTCACCGAAGGGCTGGTTGGCGGTGATCAGCAGGGATCGGCGCTCGTAGCGCGCGGAGATGAGTTCGAAGAGGACGCTGGTCTCGGCCTGATCCTTCTGGACATAGGCGATGTCGTCGAGGATGAGGAGGTGGTATCGGTCGAGCCTTGCGAGCATGGCTTCGAGGGCGAGTTCGCGGCGGGCGACCTGCATGCGCTGGACGAGATCGGTGGTCCTGGTGAAGAGGACGCGGTATCCGTTCTCGACCAGGGCGAGGCCGATGGCGGAGGCGAGATGGCTCTTGCCGGCGCCTGGCGGTCCGAAGATGAGGCAATTGGCGCCCTGGGTCAGCCAGGCATCGCCGGCGGCCAGCGCGTTGACCTGGGCCTTCGAGATCATCGGCACGGCGTTGAAGTCGAAGCTGTCGAGGCTCTTGCCGGGGAGCAGCTTCGCCTCCCTGAGATGGCGTTCGATGCGCCTGCGGTCGCGCTCGGCGAGTTCGTGCTCGACGAGGGTTGCGAGGAAGCGTGCTGCGGTCCATCCCTCGGCGTCGGCCCTCTTGGCGAAGCCCTGCCAGAGCCGGTTGATGGTCGGCAGGCGGAGTTCGGTGAGCATCAGGGAGAGCCTGATGGCGTCGACCTTGTTGGGGTCGGCGGCGGGTCTGTCCCGGTTGTCAGTCATGCCGCGTCTCCTTGCAGCAACGCGCCGTAGCCGAGGAGTGGCGCCCTGGCGACCTTGATGGCGGGCATGCTGCCGCGCTGCGGCGCGAAGCGGGCTTTGAGCTTGTCGGGGTCGGGAAGACGGCCGGTCTTGAGGGCACGATCGATCTCCGCGGCCAGTTCGGCCTCGCAGGTGTCCTCATGTGCAAGCGTCAGCAGGCCGACGGCGAGGCGGCAGGCCTCGCGCTCGCCGAGCCGCTCCAGGGCCTTCTCGAAGCAGCGCCGGTAGGGCTCGCGAGGGAACAACTCGTCGCGGTAGACCAGGTTCAGGAGCGCCATCGGCTTCTTCTTCAAGGAGTGGATGACGTGCCGGTAGTTGACGACATGGGCGCCCGGACCGCTCGCGCCGACGCGCGCGCGCGGCAGGGTGAGGAGGTGAGCGCCCGAGAGGAAGAGGTCGATCCGGTCATCCCAGACGCGCGCGCCGAGCCTGTGTCCGATCAGGCGCGAGGGCACGGTATAGAACACGCGGCGGAGAACGAAGCCCGAGGACTGGCCGATGTTGACGCTGATCTGCTCGTAATCGACGGTCCGCTCGACCGGCAGGTCCCGCAGCACCGCGCGCTCGGCCTCGATCGCCTTGGAGCGATGCGCATTGGCCCGGCCGACCACGTCGGCGACGAAGAGCCGATAGGCTTCGAGGGTCTCGAAGTCGGACGAGCCGCGCAAGGCCAGCGCATCCGCGATCCGGCGCTTGAGGTGGCCGTGCGGCCCCTCGATCGAGCCATTCTCGTGGGCCACGCCGCGGTTGTTGCGGGTGGCCTCCATGCCGTAGTGCTCGCACAGCCCCCGGTAGCGCCCGGTGATGTCCTCGACGGCGTCCTTGCTCAGGTTGCGGAACGCCGCCGACAGGCTGTCGGTGCGGTGATCGAGAGGCGCGCCCCCGAGGTGCCACAGCGCGTCCTGCAGCCCTTCGGCCAGCGCCGTGAAGCTCTCCCCGCCGAGCACCACATGGGCATGGGTGAAGCCCGACCAGGCGAGGCGGAAGTGGTAGAGCATGTGATCCAGCGGCTGCCCCGCCACGGTCACGCCGAGCGAGCCCATGCGAGTGAAGTCGGACAGGCCCTGCCGGCCCGGCTCGTGCTTCTGGCGGAAGATCACGTCCTTCTCCGCGCCATACTGGGCGCGCCAGGTGCGGATCCGCCGCTCCAGCGTACGCCGCACCCCCGGGTCCAGTTCGGGATGACGGCGCATCAACTCCTCGAACACGCCAACCGGACGGATGGCCGGGCTGGTCTCAAGGATCGGCACGACATCCTTCTCGAAGATATCGGCCAGCGGGTCCGGGCGGCGCCGACCCCGCGGCTTCTTCTCCCGGAATGGCTCCGGATCGGCGGCAAGACGGTAGCCGGTGGCACGGCCGAACCCCGCCTTGGCGGCCGCCACCTCGATGGTGTCGGTCTTCTTGTGGGTCATGAACAGCCTCTTCTGGCGATCGGTTACGTAACGCCCGGGCAATGACGCGCTCCTCTACTCGGAAAAACGTCACCGTTCGCCCAGCCGACCGACCCCGCCAGAAGGTCCAGGAAAAATTTTTTGAGGCGGCGGCCCGGAACTCCGGTCGGGCTACGCCCTCCCTCCGTTCCGGGCCGCCGCCTTCCCCCGTCTCATCCTGATTGTCGCCAGCGTCTCAAGCTGATTGTCGCGCCGCATGCGCCGCCGGCTGGTCGAGAACAACCGGGTGGAGGCGGTGCTGTCGCTGCCGGGCGGCGTGTTCAACCCCTATTCCGGCGTCAAGACCTCGCTTCTGGTCTTCGCCAGGGGTGGAACGACCGAACGGGTGATGTTCCTGCACACCGAGAACGACGGCTACAAGCTCGACGCCAACCACGACACGCCTGTCGACGCGGACGACCTGCCCGGCCTGATCACGGCCTTCCGGGACCGGGATGCATGCTGGAAGCAATGGCGGGACAGCGACCCGGAAGCCGACTGGACCGGGAACTGGTGGTTCGCCGAGGCCGACGCCATCCGCGCCGCCGACTTCAACCTGAGCGCCAACCGGCACCGGCCGTTGAGCCGGGCAAAGGTCGAGCACCGGAATCCGTTGGAGATCCTGGACGAGTTGCGGGGAATCGAGACGCAGATCCTGGGCGAGATCGACGAACTGGCCAAGGCGGTGCGAGAGGTGGGCGAATGACCTGGTCTAAAGTTCCGATTGGTGACGTAACCCGTATGGTGCGTGGTTCAGTGGACCCGAGAAAGCATCCTAATACTCTCTTTGAATTATATAGTATTCCCGGATTTGATAACGATCAAACACCGGAGTCATTGATGGGAACGGATATAAAAAGCAACAAAACAGTGCTTCCTGATCAAGGAGTTTTATTCTCGAAGTTAAACCCACGCATCAATCGGGTATGGATATTCAGGAAAACCAAGTCGGCCCAGCGAATTGCATCAACTGAGTTCGTTTGTCTTATCCCTAACGAAAGTCACTTGGATCTGGAATACCTCGGGTGGAGATTACGGGTTCCAACCATTCTCCAGGAACTTCCCGTTGCTACGGCGGCAGCAACGAAGAGTAGAGAACGCATCAAACCAAGATCATTATTGAGCTTACAAATCCCCCTCCCGCCGCTTGCCGAGCAGCGGCGGATCGTCGGCATCCTGAACCGGGCGGCCAGGATCGAGCGGTTGCGGAACCAGGCGCAGGAGTTGATGCGGGAGTTCATCCCCGCGCTGTTCGTCAAGATGTTCGGCGATCCCGCTACCAACCCGATGGAGTGGAACCTATATCCGTTTTTGGACCTCGTATCCGATGGTACGAAGAAATGCATAAAAATCCAGAAGCGAGACTATCGGTTTCATGGTCTGGTGCAGATAATCGACCAAGGCCGGTCGCAGGTCGGAGGGTATACTGATCGGGCCGAGGGCGCATTCGATGGCCCGTTTCCCTCTGTAGTATTCGGCGACCACACGAGGCGGTTCAAGCTGATCGAAGAGCCTTTCTTTTTGGGTGCGGATGGGGTGAAGTTGCTTGAACCCAAGACCAGTCTGCTCGATCCGGTATTCCTATTCGGTCAGTGCCAAACCCTCGACATCAAGGACGCGGGTTACAGCCGACACTACCGTTTTCTGAAGATGACGCAGCTAGTTCTTCCACCGCTCGATAAACAGCGCGCGTTTGCCGCTCTCGTTAGTCAGGCTTACGGGATGACGGGCAAAGACGGACTCGCAACGAAGATCGCAACGGCGCTGTCCGGCTCGCTCATATCTCGTCTGCTGAGAGAGAGGGCTTGACCGACATCGGGTTGATCTGGTCATCATCCGTCCAGGAGCCATGTGATGCCAACAGTCAGACTTGAACGTATTGTGGAATCGGGTGCCTTCGAATGGCCATGGGCTTCTAAGCAGGGGTTGCTCGTTATTCGCGGAGCCGCTGGCGGCGGTGGTGGTGGCGGCGGATCGTTCTGCATTGATGGCCTGACGATTTATGGTGCGGGCGGCGGCGGCGGCGGCGGCGGCGGCGACGCGACCAGCGTCAAGCGCAAGCAGGAAATCTGGCAGGCGGGCGGCGGCAATGGGGGCGCTGGCGGCGGGGGCGGGAGTCTGGATGAAGGCAAACCTGTCACAGGCGCACAAGGAGTAGGATGTCTCCACAGCGACGGTGGCGATGGAGGACAGGGCGGGAAAGCGCTTGCTGCCGATAGCCGCCTTCGGTCCAACGGGGGCGATGGCGGAAAGGGTTATCCCGGGGAAACGCTCATTGTCGAGTTTGACGACCTGTCTATCGGCGACCGGTTCGAAGTAACTATAGGTAGTGGCGGTGATGGTGGCGATGGCGGCCAAGGCTACGAGACAGGCGTCGCAGGCGGAAAGGGGGCGCGTGGGTCCGTGCTTTTTGTCCCCTTGCTGGAAGCCGCACTGGGAGAGGAATAATGGCGACCGAACATGCAAGGGCCGGACAGGCTGGGAGGCTGGACAGCTTGGCAAGCGCCGTACCCTTGGAGACCCTTGGCATCCATGGAGGTGGAGCTATTGAAATCGACGATGGCGATTACCCTCCGAGAGTTAAATGGCGCCCAATACGATCTGTCAAGGAATCGTCCAATGCGTCTGTGTGTGACGAGTCACAGGCAAGTCCTGGCATCGTCGATTTCGCGGGGAGGGCATGCAAGGCGCAGAAGAATTTTGAGTCCTCCTACAGATCGCGCATAGAATACTTGCGAAACGAGGCTGCCCATGATGGCTATCCATTGAACAAGGACTCCGAAGCGGATTTTTGGCAATTCGTTCGTTTCGTTTCGGGCATCCGAAGGGGAGGCTTGGTGCTGATGGACAACGGCAACCTCCGCGCGGTCTGGAAGGACAGCCTAGGCTCCCGCATCGGATTGCAGTTTCTAGGCGACGGAATGGCACAATATGTGATTTTCGGGCGAAACGGATCCGAACGGCAGAGGCCGCGCGTTGCCGGGCGCGCTTCCCTTGGGACTGTATTGCGGCAGATCGAGGCCTTCGATCTGGGCGAACTGTTCTACAAATGAAGGGCAATGATCTGCCTGCGGACGACCATGTCGTCCGTTACGTCAAACCTAGCATGATCCTGGAGGATGGGGTCGTGGACGGTTCGGATTTCCGTGTGCGTGCGGTCAGGCCGGACGAGACCGGCTTGTCGGTCAACTGGCTTGAGGCTTTTCCAGGAAAGAAAGAGCATCGGTTGAACGAAGTGCGACGCCTGTTCCGCCTTCGCGTAAGGCCAAACGGGCGGTTCGCGGAACTCAATGTCGATACAATCCTGCAGGCAGTATCAGAAGAACTCGATACGCTGCGTATTGTCCATGACCCGCTTGAGGCCGAAGACGGTTTCGAAGCGGACCCCTCGCATGCCGAAATCACTGGTCTGCCGCCGGGCGACTCAGATCAGGCCGCGTTGGTGGGCGATCTGATTGCCGAGTGTATCGTCGCCATGCATCCGGCAATTTATGGGTCCGGTCATTCAGGACTCTGAGAGTAAGCATAGTACAGCGGCGGGCGGTTAGGCACGGTTGCAAGAACTTCACGGTGAGCCTCTCGTCGATTTCGGTCCACCGGCAGGAAGGTGCTTCCAGTCGGTTGCATTCGCGCCCGACCCGTCATGGCGCGCCAGGAACGCGCCAATATCATCGATTTCGAGAAACGAGACCGCAGCCTGCGGCTGGCCGTGAGTGTGGAAAACCTGTTTGGCATGACCCGTTTTTGGCCAGTAGGCGTTGCTGCCGCCGTACTTTCCATTGTTGGCGACGATCACGAGTTGAAACATGTGATAATGCAGGGCTAGGGCCATCTGGTCGAACGTCTTGATGTCCTTGTTGAGCGCAGGGATTGCCAGAATGTCGGATTCGTTCCTGAGATCCGCAGCAAGGCCGATATCCGTAGCGTCATAACAGACGACTCCGGTCAGCCAAATCGGCTCATCCTTGTTGGACCACTGATATCCGATCAACCACTGGCAGGGCCGGAAGCCTCGCAAGAGCTCGGTGCCGCATGCATTGAGTTCCTTTTCATCCTGGGCAAGATGCATTTTTCCTTGGCGTCGAGTCTTGATCTGCAACCCGCGGTCGTCCGACCATTCCGGAATGACCCAAAGCGCAGAGTTGACCAGCGGTTGTCCCCGCAGCACTTCTTCATAGGTCAACCCGGCAAGGATTATCGCCTTGTGAGACCGGGCGAACGGAACCAGATGGGTCCGAACATCACTCGGATGAACAGCGAGTTCAGGCAGAATCAGCCAGTCGAGCCGTTCATCACGACCTTTATGGGTTTCTCTCAGGCGCAGCATGCGTTCCACCGCTGCCAGCGCAGCCGATAGGTGATTGCGATGCTTTCTTCGTATTGCTGAACCATCAAGCGCCAGATCGCATTTTTTGAAGTGTTGATCGTTCGGAACCACCGTCTGGACCACACAGGCCCGCAGCGGTCTCTTCACGTTCTCATCAGTCGGTCCTCTGCTCCGCAACGGCAGGATGAGCGCGCACGTGGCGGCACCTCGGCGATCCTCAAGATGGGCAATCCTTTCGTCGATCTGTAACTTTGCCTGCTTGATGCCTTGCTTGATCCAGTCGAACTCACTTGGAACACGGCATCCGGGCCAGCGCAGGAGCGCCAGCAGGAATCCTTCGAACCAGTCGGTGATGGGCAACCAGTCGTCCCCGAATGCCTGCTGCCCGCTGTAGAGACCGTACAACCGCTGGTACCAGTGGCTTTCGGCCGGTCGATACGCCGATCTGGCTTCCTTCCAATTGCTCCTGCGCACTGGACGTGTGAAGTCAGGGTGCCGAGACAGGACGAACCGCAGCAGAAAACCGAGTTGAAAACGCCACCGTTCGCTGTCGCTGCACCACGTAGGCACTTCGTACATGGAGGTCGACATGTCAGCCTGGTTCTCGGAAATTTCCACGCCTGCCACCTCGGCGACACCGTGGTCCTCGCTGAGTTTCAGAGCGACCTGTCCTGGTGTGATCACAGGGACTGGATGCCCCAGTTTCTCCCACTGTTCGAGGAAAACTTTCGCGAAACGCAAGAGTGAAAGCTCGTTGCGGAGTGGATTATCTGGGGACGTCCGCAGGACCGCCTTGTCCAGCACGTCATAATCTCCATGAGGGAGTTCGGCAGTCAGGCAAAGATCCTCGCGAAGCCATGGCGGAAGGTCTTCGGCGAGGAGTGAGAGGCTCACCTTATCCTCCAGGAGTTCAAGAAGAAACGACGGATCGTGCCGAGCAAGTTGGCGCATCTTTGACAGATCGAGGCCAGGTCTCGTCAGAGCAACGGCCTGTTCTCGTCCTACGAATGTCCGTCTGGCGAGAACCGCAAGGGTTGAAAAGTCTGAACTCCTGGTGAGACGAGAACCTTCACCACGCAGGAATTGGATCATGTCCTCGTAGTGCCGAGTCTCTGGCCCTGCTCTTGTCCACTTGACAGGTGCTTGCCGCGGGTCGCAGGCGGCGAGAAACAAAAGCGCTTGCTGTCGGAGATACCAAGGAATTGTTTGCCCCGGCAGATTCAGCAGCCGCACAGCTTCGTCGTGTAGTTCCATCCGGTAGGCGTCAAGGTCGACCTTTGACGGAAGCGTTTCAGCATCTTCGACAAGCCCCGTCTCGGTCGCCCCCGCACGGAGAACTTCAGCAAGGCAATACCAAGCCACTCGTCGCGGCGCTCCTCGCTGTCCTCCCTTTTCAGTGAATGGACGGAGCCGCGATAGCACCTCATGCAGCAGCTTTACGTCGGGCCAAATGTCGAGCCCGATTCGGAGAAGTCGGACGTTCGATGGGTCGTCAGCCCACCGCTTCACCAGACTCAGCGCAAATACTTGGGCATTCTCGTCCCACTCTCGACGGGTCCGGGCCAAGCGCATACGCTTATCTGGACTGGTATCGTCTATATGCTGTTTAACTTCATCCGGTGGATCGTCATCCAGTAGCGGCCTGATGGAACGGAACGTTCTCCGATATCGGTCTGCGCTGAATCTGTCGACCGTCTCGTCGCGCACATCCGGAAGCGGAGAAAACGACCAGCCATCATCATTCTGACCGCTCAAGACTTCTTGCGTGCGCATCAGACCTTGAATGGCATCAAGGATTTCCAGACCGCCAAATGCATCGAATCCCCCAGACACGGCAGACTGAATGCGGTCCATTTTCGCGCTCTGCCGTACTATGGGGCGCTCGTCTCCTCCGAGCGTGGCAATCTCGGTCTTGTCACGGGATAACTTGAGACCGCAGGTCTTCTCTCCCAAAGTTGCATCAAGCCAGCGGGTCAATTCGCCCTTGAGTTCGGTCAACGAGATATCTGGATTGCGGTCGACTGAGACCAGTATCCGCAAATCGTCCACATACCGACAGGCGTCTGCCAGAAGAATCCCAGGGGAAATTTCCGTTCCGACCGCCGCGCGCAGCACATCATCCAGCGGCAGAAGCACGACATTCGCGAAGAACCCCGAGGCAACAAGACCCTGCGGCAACGCTATCTGCGTGAAATCGGGGATATCCACCTGTTTAGCGTAGCGTCCAACATCTGTTTTGTCGTGGACATGCCAACTCCAGTTGAGCACGGATGCGGCCAGAGAGTAGAACGCAGTATCGTCTCCGTCTTGCCGAATGCGATCGAGCGCCTTGGCAAGAAAACTCGGACGTATGCGGTCGTAGAATTGGGCGAGGTCCGCATGAATGACATAGAGACACCCTCCTACAGTAGCCGGCATCTCTTCGGCTGCGACTCGCGGACGAGACAGAAACTTACGGTAGTCTTGATGATAGGCGCGGTAAAGCTTGGCAGATCCCCACCGGTGCTGAAGCTGTTTGCCAACTTTATCGCAAAAGAGACGGTTTCCGTATGAGATAACCCGTTTTCTGGATTCCTGATCGTCCACCGCCAACCGCGGATCGCCCTGCTGCGTTTCAACCCGATTAGCCAGACAGAGCATGAAAGCCGTCGCGATTACTTGATCAGCCAGACTGACGTGGGCGAGCGGTCGGAGCGGTGCCAATGGTCCAGGCTTCGGAGTTGGCTTCCAACTTCCCTTCTGTACATGCCAGCGCTGGCTTTTGGGCGCAGGGACGAGGCGCAAGGGGTCATTCTGCCAAGCGTCTGAAGATTGCAGACGTTCGCGAATTGTGCCAATGAACAAGGGCAGGTTGACAGTCGCGTGATCGAGTTCGAGCGTGTCAGAGAACCAATTGTGGTAGCGTATGTATGTCGCAGCCTTCTTCCAGGCTTGGACGAGCACATACTCCTCGCGGAGCAGATCGAGGCGTGGTTCGAGTTGTTCTGGTACCATGGTTCATCCGCCCAATACTTTGACCGAATCCGAGGCCATAAGAAGTTCCTTCATCCGGCCTTCAGCCCGGTGTATGGCGCATTTGGTACGCTTTCGCGCACGAACGCATTCTGGGACTATCTTCGTTTAGGCGGAGATTGTCGAGAGAGGCCGTCCGGACGAATCGTACGATAACGTGCGGGTGGCCGTCGTTGCGTGCTGATGTCTTGGACGAGGGTGGGCGCGAAGGGGCTCCACTTTCGAAGCCTACTCTTGGAAATGTGCTCACAACCATTCCAGCTTTGGTTTCCCGGGAACCGCCCCCGCGCCGGCTTCCGCCTCCGTTCCCTTCGATTGCCCGGTGTCCCTGGCTTTGACCCGAAGGGGCGTCCGCGCTCCCTCCGGCGCGGCCGGCCCCTCAGCTTTGGAAGCGGGCATGTCGGCCGCCGTGTCGCGGCGTTCCGCCTCGTCCGGCAGCGGCGGTGGCTGGGCCCTGTATCCCATGGCGCGAGCGATGACGGCGGCAGCCTGCGCGGCGGCGTCCTGCAGCGCGCCGTCGTCGAGATGGGCGTAGATCGCGGTGGTCTCGCGCCGGCGGTGTCCGAGCAGCGCGCCGACGGTGGTCAGCCCCACACCGTTCATCACGCCCTGTGAGGCCCAGGTATGCCGGCAGTCGTGGATGCGGACACCCGGCAGTCCCGCCTCGTCGCGGACACCGACCCAGAACGTGTAGAGCCGGCTCGATGTCAGATCCCCCGGGAACACGCGGCCGCGGCCGTCGATGCGCGGCAGCGCGGCGAGCACCCGCGCCGCTTCCGGCCCGAGCCAGAGGGTGCGTGGCCCGGTCTTGGTGTCGGGCAGCGCGAGCCGGTCCGGCTTGACCTCGCACCAGCGCAGGCGGCGAATCTCCCCCGGCCGGCACCCGGTCAGCAGGAGCAGGCGCACCGCCGCGGCGCAGACCGGGTGTTCGGCCTCGCGCTCGCGCAGCACCGCGCCCAGCTTCGCCAGATCGTCCGCACCCAGCAGCCGCCCGCGCGGCGGACGCCGGTAGCGGACGATGCCCGTGCACGGGTTCCCGGCGGCCTCGGGCCGATGACCCCACGCGACGGCGCAGTCGAACATGTTGCGAAGGATGTCATGGGCGCGGTTCGCCCCGCCCGGCCTCCGCCGCCCGTAGTCGTGGAAGAAGCGGGCAATGTCGGCCCGCACGACCGCGCCGACGCGCAGATGGCCGAGCGCGGGCAGGATGGCGCTGTCGAGGTAGCTCAGGGTCGCCTGCACCGTGGACGGCTTCCAGGACGGGGCGCGCCGCTCGACATATTCCACGGCGAACTTCGCCAGCGTCGGGCCGGAAGCGGGAAGGGGCAGAGAATCGCCGACGCCCTTCTCGCGGGCGAGGAAGGCGAGCGCCGCAGCGCGCGCCCGGTCGGCCTTTACCGCCTCCGGCCTGCCGAGCGTGACCCGGCACGGCTTGCCGTCGCGCCGGAAGCGGAACACCCAGGATCGCGCGCCGTTGGGCTGGACGCGCAGCATGAAGCCCTGAAGGGCGGTATCGTGGACGGCGTATTCGCGTTCGCGCGGACGGGCCGCGAGCGCGAGCGCATCGGTCAGCCGGGCGCGTTCGGTCATCGGTCCGCCTCCCCGCCGTCGAGCATGGCGGCAAGGCCGCGCGAGACCCGGTTCGCGGCCTCGAACACGGAGCCCTCGGCAAGGTGCGCATAGCCGAAGGTGGTCTGGATGTCGGCATGGCCGAGCAGCCCGGCGACGATGCGCAGGCCCTCGCCGCCGCCGACCGCGACCGCCGCATAGCTGTGGCGGAGATCGTGAATGCGCAGCGTCGGCAGACCCGCCGCCGCGCGGACCGCGTTCCATGCCCTGTCCACCGTCGCAGGGCCGCCGCAGGGAGACGCGAACACCCACGGGCAGTCGTCGCGCCGGGGTTGCGCCGCGAGCACGGCGCGGGCGGGCGATGCGAGCCGGATCGTGCGCGGACCGGTCTTGCTGTCGGGCAACACAACACGGTCGCCGTGGACATGCTCCCACCTGAGCCGCAGAGCCTCGGACTTGCGCGCGCCGGTATGGAGCAGGAAGCGCAGCGCGGCGACGGCGACCGGCCATTCCGCTTCCGCGCCGTCGAGCGCCCGCCCAAGCGCGGCGAACTCGTCGTCCGTCAGGTAGTGCGCCTCGAAGCCGGTCCTGCGCCGCCGCAGCCCCTTGCACGGGTTGGAGTCCTCGCGCCGCAGGCCGAGCGCCTCCGCGTGCTTCATCATCGACGACAGCACCGCCAGCGCCCGGTTCGCCGATCCCGCCCGCCTGGCCGACAGATCGTCGAACCAGTTGTGCACATCTTTCGCGCCGATCGAATCGACGCGCCGACCGCCAAACACGGGCAGGATGAAGCGGTTCATGCCGTCCGCGTGCGCGCGCCGCGTCGCCGGCTTCCAGCGTTCGGCGCAGTCGGCGAGGAACGCCGGCGCGAACGTCCGCACCGTCGGCACCGTCGCCGGTGCGCCGCCCGTCTCCGCATCGGCGAGCAGCGCTCGCGCCGCGTGCCGCGCATCCTCGACCGTCAGTTCGTCGAGCGCGCCGAGCGTCCGCCTGACGACGGAGCCGCCCGCGCGCCGGTGCACGATCCATGTCTTGCGCCCTTTCGCCCGCACCCGCAGGCCGAGGCCCGGCGCGGCGCTGTCCCACAGCACGGCCTCGCGCCCGTCCGCAGCAGCGAAGGCGCGCGCCCGCGCCTCGGTGATCTTCGTCCTCTTCGTTCCGTTCGGCATCTTCCGACCCCTTCCCTTGTCTGCCGGTCGCAGGAGCCCCCGTTGGGGAACACCCAGGACACGCCGGGGAACGGCGTCGGGTTCGAAGATCGGAAGGGCCGGAAGTGCCGCACTCAAACGCCGCGCGGGCTGCAAGCCATTGTCAGAACTGGCCTTGCGGCGCTTCGCGGATGCGGGGGCGGAGTGATGATTTCTACGCCCTTCGGCGCGTGGTTCTCACACCCGACGCAGCAGGCTGCGGGACGCCGCATACGTGCGCTGGCATCGCCTCACATGCGCCGACGTGATCTGAAGGCGCCTGTGGACGCCTGACTGTTGTTGGATCGAGCGTGTATCGCACCGATACACACGGCGTGTCATCGCTCAGGCGGCGTCAGGCGCCGCATGCCGCAACCGATACACGACCGGCATACGCCCGGACACGACAAAACCACCGCCGATACACGACCGATACACGCGATTTGCGGTGCAGACCGCGCCAGCGGCGTCCCGTGCGCCGCCGGCTGCGCTCACTCCGACGGGTTCCGGCCCAGCGATTCCTGGAAGGCCCTGGCCTCCGCGACCAGCCGGTCGAGCTCGTCCCCGCGCCCCTCGCGGAGCATCGCGCTGCGCCTTTCCGTCGCCAGGAACCAGGTGTAGCGGAACATCCGCTCGATCAGCGGCGCCATCGACGCCGGAACCCGGGTCGGGCCCGCACCTTCCGCGCCGCGCGCGAGCGCCAGGATCTTCTCGCGGACGAACTCGGCCGCCGGCATGTCGTGGGCCGCCGCCGCGTTCCTGACCGTCTCCCACTCCGATTCCGAGAACCGGATGCCCCGGGTCTTGCGGACCTCGCCGGCCCTTTCCCCGCCGTTCGCGGCATCGTTTCGTTCCTCCCGGCTCATCGCGCCGGGTCCGGTTGCGGTCCGTTCGGTCCCGGGACCGGGTCACCGCAAGGCGCCATCGACAACCCGCACGTCGTCCCGGCGCGCCAGGAGTGCGCGGCCGCCAGGCGGCCCCGCCCCGCCAATTTCTCCGTGCCGACGGCGTCACAGTCCAAGGTCCATGCCTCCCCTGCCGCGCTCCGGCGCGAGCGGCTCCGGCTCCTTCGCCGGCGTCGTCGCGGCTTCACGATCCTTGCCGCCGCCGTCCCGCGCGTCGCCTTCGCGGCCGGCCTCAGGCGCCCGCGCGGCCTCGGGCGCCTTCTCCGGCGCCTCGCGCGTCATCCCGCCGACGGCATCGAGCGCCGCGATGCGCTCGCCGGTGACCGCTTCGAGCTGCGCCCGAAGGTCGGCCGCGTCGTCTGTCACCAGCTCGGCCCGGTCGCGCGCCCGGCTGATCTCGACATAGAAGCTCTTCCGGGTCGTCAGATGCTTGTGCCTGGCCTCCATGGCGGCGATGACGTTGTCCACCGTGCGGCCCTGGAAGGCGTGTACGGTGGCCGCCCAGGCATGGTCGAGATGGCGCAGCTGCGGGTCGCCCCGGCCGAGTTCGAGCGTCCTGCCGTCCTCCAGGCGGAACGCCACCCGGCCGTTCGCGACCTTCAGCACCTCGGCCGTGCGGCTGTTGACCAGTCCGAGGCCGGCATCGTTGCGGGTCCAGCGGATGCGGTCGCCGGCCCGAAGCTCGATCTCCTCGCGCCGGTAGACCTCGCTGCCGCCCCGGCGGCCGCCGATCTCCTCCGGCTTCCACGCGACCCGCCCGCCCTGGCCATCGTCGAGCAGCACCGCGCCAGCCGGCCGATCGACGCCCGCAACGGTGCGCTCGTCGCCCTTCTCGACGCCGATCCGTTTGTAGGGCCGGTGAAACGCCACCACGTCGCCCGCGACGTAGTTGGCGGCAAGCGCCTTCTCGGCATTGGTCCAGCCGCGCGAGATCAGCCGCTCGCTCGCCACCGCCGGGCCGTGGATGCGGCCATCGCGGGCGAGGCGGTCGCGGATATGGCCGTTGACCTGCTGCCGGAGTGCGTGCGAGGGGGCCATCACCCCGGTGTTGGCGCGCGCCTCGTCGTCGAGCGCAAGCCAGCGGGCGGCGACCGCGCCGGCGATGTTGTCGGGCTTCACCTCGGCGACGTTGCCTCCGAGCTTCGCGAAGGCGCGGCCGATGTCGCCCCTGAGGCTCGCCTCGACCGCGTCCTTCAGCGCCGGATCGCGCTGGCGCAGGATCTCGTCCATCACCGCGGTCTCCATCCCGGCGGCCTGGAGCTGCGCGAAGGGCTTGCCGGCGTCCACCGCGTCGAGCTGCTTCGCATCGCCCACCAGCACCACGCGGGGGACGCGCAACGCGTTGGCGATGCGCAGCAGGTCGCGCGTCTGCACGGTCGAGGCGAGCGAACCCTCGTCGACCACCAGAATGGTCTTCGCGAAGGCCGCGCGCATCTCGCGCGCGCCCTTGCCGGTCAGCCTGCCCTCGGCCACGCCGGCATGGCGGGCGAGGAAGCGCTGCAGGGTCTCGCTCCCGATCCCGGCCTCGGAGGCCAGCGTCTGCGCGGCCGAGGCCGAGGGCGCGAGCCCGGCCATCCGGTATCCCTTCTTCTCCGCCAGCGCCCGGGCGCGGTTCAGCATCGTCGTCTTGCCGGTCCCGGCGTAGCCCTGGACGCCGACCGTGCGGTCCTTCGCCGACAGGATCAGCTTCACCGCCTCCTTCTGCCCGGCGGTGAGCGGGCCCCTGTGGAGATGTCCCTGCACCTGCCATCTCCGCATCGGCGCCCGGCCGCGACCGCGGCCGCCGCGCCACAGCGCCACCGTCTCGCGCTCCTCGCCGACGGTCCGGTCCGTCGCCAGCGAGTCCGCCGCGCCCGGCATGTCCACCGCGTGCAGCGCCCCGGCCTTCTCCAGCCCCGCGACCTGCCGCTCGACCTCTTCGATCACCACGGCGCCGGGGCTGTGGGCAAGCGCGGCGGCCAGGAGATCGGTGCGGGCGAACACCGCCTCGCGTTCCGAGAGATGCGCCATCGCCCACGCCACCGCCTCCGCCGCGGCCGGCGGGATCCCTGCTCCGGGCTCGCTTCCAGCCGCCCGCTCCGGCGCGGCGAGCGGCCGCTGGGCCTGCGGCAGTCCACCGCCGATGTCGTCATGCGCCCGGCCCCCTTCCCGATCCTGCGCGGCCGACCGTTCGAGCGCCGCCGCGGCCAATCCCTTCGCATCGAAGCCGAGATCGGCGGCCTGACGCTCCCACACGCCCGCCAGTTCCTCGCGGTCGATGTCGCGCTTGGCGGCCCGCGTCATCAGCGCCGCCCGCTCCGCCAGCCGCGGATTGTCGGCGGATGCGCCGAGGCCGCGCGCTTCCATCGCCGCCTCGATCTCCGCCCGGCGGGTGGAGAACGCCTGCACCACCGCGCGCGGCACGCCCGCGATCTCGAAGCGCCCGTCGGCATCGGTCTTCTCGATCCCGTAGCCCAGCCGGGAGAGCCCGGCGGCAAGCTCGCTGCGGTAGAGCGCGCCCAGCAGCATCTTGGCGCCGTAGAGCTTCTCGTTGGCCATGGTGCGCCATTTGCCGTCTCCGCCCTGCACCATGTTGGCGAGCACGGCGTGGGTATGAAGCTGCGGATCGAGATTGCGGGAGGTGTCGTGCCGGAAGGTGGCGGCGACGATCTTCTGGTTGCCGGCGCGGATCATGCGCCCGGTCGCCGGGTCCTTCATGCGGGTCTCGGCGGCGTGGCGCTCGATCCAGCCGAGGGCCGCCGCGACCGCGCGGTCGTGGGCCGCCACGATGCGCCGGTCGCCGCCGACCAGCGCGGCCAGGGAGACCGACTTCGGGGCGCTGAAGGTCAGGTCGCGGCCCGGGCGGTGGAGGATCTCCCCGTTCCGGCCGCGCCGGCCGAGTTCCGTGCCCGATCCGTCGGGCACCTTGCCTTCGAGGACCGCACGGAAGGTCTCCGGATCGACCGGGCCTTTCAGGCCGAGTTCTTCGGCCCCCCGGCCGGCCCAGGCGCTGGCCTCGCGGTGCGCGGGGTCGTCCTTCGAATAATATCCGTCGCGCTCGTAGTAGTGCGAGCCCTGGGCGGCCGACCCGAGCGCCCCGATCGAGAGCATGTCACAGCCACTCGGAGGGCCGGCCGCCGTCCCGATGCGACCCGGCCCGGTCATGCGATGCCGGGTTGCCGGCGGACGCAGCCTGCGCCTTCGCGCCGGTTGCGGACGGCCCGTCATCCGTTACCGGATCGCCCGGTTCCCCTGCCGGAGCGACTGCTGCGCCATCGCCTTCCGGCGCCGCAGCGGCTTCGCCCGCCAGCGTAACAAGCTCCAGCTCGCCCTGGCGCGGGGCGGCCTCCGGCGCATCTCCCGACGCCGATGGCGTCCCTGCCTCGGAGCCTTCCCCGATCTCGTCCGGCAGGTCGGGAACCGCCATGCCGCCGCCGGGCGCAACACCGGAAGCCGATGGCGCCGTTCCGGCCTTCCCGGAGTCACCGGCGGCCTCCGCTCCCCGGTCCGCACGCGGCACGAAGCGCTCCGCCGCCTTCGGCCGTGCGATGTATTCGAGGCGGATCGAGGCGACCGGGAAGGGGCCGGGGAACTTGAGATACCCCTCCAGATTGGCGAGGCGCATGATCTCGGAGGGCAGCGCCAGCGCCCGCAGTTCCCGGCGCGGCGTCAGGCTCACGCCGTCGCGGATGGTGTTGGCGCCGTAGCTGAACCCCTCGGTCACCTCCTCGATCTCGCTGCGCCCGAGGCTGTCGGCCGACCATTGCGCGGTGTCGCGGTCCGGCGCCGCCAGCACCACGCGGGTGCCGCAGAGGCCGGAGATGGTCTCCGCCCCGTTCCGCCCGTAGAGGTCGCGCAGCGCCGAGGCGACCTGGACCCCGAGCACGAAGCAGCCGCCGAACTGGCGGCTCTCGGCCAGCCCCGGCTGGAGGCTCGGCACCTGGTGCAGGGTGGGAAGCTCGTCGAGCACCACCCAGATGCGCCGGTCGTCCCGCTGGTCCAGCGACAGCATGGCGTTGACCGCGATCTCCAGCCAGGTCGAGATGAGGCCGCGCAGGGAGGCGTGCTGGTCGCCCCTCGACGTGAGGAACAGGAACCCGCCCCGGTTCTCGTCCGAGATCCACTCGCGGATCGAGAATGGCCTGCCCTCGTCCGGCAGGAACTCCAGCGCCGAGAGGTTGGCGGTCAGCATGGCGCGCACGCTGAGCGCGGTCTTCGGATTGTCGGGATCGACGATGGACTGCGCCACCGTCCCCTCCATCGCCTGGGCGAGCGCCGTGAGATCGGTCTTGAGCAGGTGGTCGACCAGCACCCGGTTCTCGGTGACGCCCTTCTCGCGGAGCACGCCGGCGCCGTTGGCGAACAACTGGCGCGCCGCCGTCACCCAGAACGGATCGACGGTATCCTTCTGCTGCGGGATGAGCGCGGCGGCCATCATGTCGAAGTCGCGCGGGTTGCGGGCCTCCAGGAACGGCGACCAGCGCGGCGCCCTTGCATCCAGCGGGTTCATCAGCACGTCGCGGGCGGGATCGAAGAAGGACCGGGTGTAGCTCCCCATCTTGTCGTAGATCACGCAGCGCTCGCCCCGCGCGCGCACCTGCGCCACCAGGTCGGCGATCAGCACCGTCTTGCCCGACCCGGTGGTGCCGGAGACGATGGTGTGCTGGGTCTCGGCGCGCTCCGGATACGGGATGCCGGCAATGCTCCAGGGGCGCAACCGGGCGGTGCCCGGGAGGAGACCCAGCAGGCGTTCATGGGGCGGTTGCAGCCGGCGCCTCAGCTCCCTCGCCGTCACCATCTCGGCGCCCCGGATGCGGCGCTGGCGGCCGAGCTGCGCGCCGCGGATCCAGAATACGATCAGGAACAGCCCGATCAGCCCGCCGCCCGCCGCCAGGCCCAGACCGGCGCTCGCGAACATCTCGTCCCGGACGCGTTCACGCGCCTCCCGGGCCGGGGCCGAGGCGGCGATGTCGCGGATGCGCATCACGCGCCGCGTGCCGTCGGCGAAGCGGATCTCCTGGCCCGCGTCCGGCCGGTAGCCGAGGACCAGCTTGACCTCGGCCAACGTCACCATGCCGGAGGCGTACCATTCCGCCCCGGTGGTCTGGCGCCACAGCGTCCAGGCCGGCACGACCACGGTGGTGAAGGCCGCGAACAGCATCGCGGCGCGGAACATCTGCCCCCACATGCGGATCGCATGGAAGACCGTCTGCCCGCCCCGCAGCGTGCTGCCGCCGAGGCCCCGCATCACGCCCGCCCGGTCCCCGCAGGAAGCGCCGGCCGGAGGCGGAGCCGGACGGAGGCGGGGCGAAGGCGCCCCGGACGGGGGCGGGCGCCGGAGGATCCCGCAGGGACTTCCCCGAGGACTACCCCGGGGGATTCCGTTTTCCGGAGTTTCCGGTATGCTCGGAGGACATGAACATGACGCGAACATCCGGTGACAGCCCGCACCGGCCGGGAGATCCCTCCCGGCCGACCCGCGCCGAGCGCCTTATCGTGCCCGGCGGCTTCGCGCTTGCCGCGATCTGGACCGCCGCGGCGCTGGCGACCGGCGCCGGCGCAGAGGCGATCGGGCCGCTGTGGCTGGCGGCCCTCGCCTGGACGGCGCTGGCGAGCCTCGCCTGTGCGCTCCGGCGCGGCATCCGCGACCGCGACTGGAGCGTCTTCCGTTGCTTCCGGTTTACGGAGGACGACGGGGAGACTGACGAGTTCGCGTCCCGCACCGGCCGCTACCAGTGGCTCGGCGACCAGGAGGACCGACTGCTGCGCAACAACGACTGGCTGCGCTGAGCGATTCATGGCGATGGGTCCCGCCAGCCGGGCTCGGGCCGGGCCGGGCGATCCGCGTCCTCCCGCGAACCACCCGCAGCGCCGTCGGGCGCCGCATTCTGCGCGCTGCCGAACAGCTGGCCGGCGAGCCAGTCGCCGACCACCGGCAGGCTTTCCGTGGCATGGCGATCAAAGGGCTTCTCTGTCTCGACCGCCACGCGTGCGCGGCCTTCCCGTGCGTCCTCCCGCGCGATCCCGGCCCGCGCCTCGCGCCCGGCCTCCTTCACGGACATGTCGGCCCTGGTCGCCGCGCGCGCCTCGAGCGTCTGCGCCTCGACTTCGCCGGGGATCGGTGCGCCGGCGTCCTGCGCCCGGTCGCGCACGCCTTGCGCCCAGCCGCCATGGGCGGCCGCGGTCTCGCCGGCATGGGCCTCCCGCAACACGCCCGCCGCGCCCTCGTAGTCGGCCGCCCCGCCGACCGTGGCGGGATCCGGCCCGGCGGGCGCGGGATAATGGTCGGCGATGAAGGCGGCGGCGTGCTCGCGGAGCGCCTCGGCATCCTCCGGGGTCTGGGGCGAGGCGAGGCGCATGGCGCCGGCGGCGCCGATCGGCCTTCCGTCGAGGCCCGGGCGTTCGGTGAGCCAGGCGAAGAATGGCTGGCCGAGTTCGCGTTCGATCGCCTGGGCATCGCTGCGCACCTGCGCCGCCTGTTCCGACCAGCTTTCGGATTCCTGGCGCGCCAGCGACGCCCGCTCCTGGAAGCTCTGCATGCGGGTCAGGTTGGCCGACAGGCTCTCATCGAGACTCGAATGCCCGGAATCCCCAGTCTGGGTCGTATACCGCCTGGATGCGTCCGCCACGCGGCCCCAGGTTTCGCTCACGCCGTGCTGGCGGTCGTACTCCTTCATGCGGTTCCAGGCTTCGGCCTCGATGGTCTGGCCGCGCCACATCACCGAGCCGTCCGCCCGCGCCCTGACGATGAAGTCCCAGCCGCCGCCGACGCTCGCCTGGCCGGCCAGCACCGCCGCCTGGTCGCGCGTGATGCCGGCGGTCTCCGCCAGCTTCTCGACATGCGACTCCAGCGCCTGCGCCTGGCTCGATTCGCTCTCGCTGACGCCGCGGGCGAAGGCCTCGCCGGTGCTGACGTCATGGCTGTAGCGCTCGATCATGGCGGTGGCGTCGGTGACGGCGGCGTTGCGCGCCTGGCCCGCCTCGGCCGACCAGTGGCGCGACAGGCCGCGGGCCTGCGCGGCGCGGGTCTCGTGGCTGGTGGCGAGCGACTCCGAGAGCCTGACCCCGGCGGCCGGGATGCGGCTGGTGGCGGCGCCCGCGTCCGCCACCACCGATCCGTCGCCGGTCACGGTCATCGCCGCCCCGGCGGGGGCATAGCCGGTGTAGCGGCCGGTATCGACATGGGGGGAGGTGCGGATCTGGCGCCCCTCCAGGGTGGCGAAGCGGTGGGTGTCGTAGCCGGTATTGGCGAGGCTGAGATTGCCGGTGGTTCCCTCATGCGCCGCCGAGCTTGCGGCGTCCTGGCCGACCGCCAGCACCGAGGTCGCGAGCACGGTGGCCTTGGAGAGGCCGTAGGCGAGGGCGGCGGCCAGGAACGGCACCGACATGGAGAGGTAGCCCGACATCACCGCCACATCGGCGGCGACCGCCCGGATGCCGGCCTGGGCGACCAGCGAGATGCCGACGTCGCCCCCCGGCATCGCAGCCGCCGCGCCCATGCGCTCGGCCGCCTCGCCCATGGCGATGCGGTGCAGCACCGCATAGAGCGGCCCCCAAGACTGGAGCCAGACCAGCCCGGTCACATACGAGCGGAAGATCGCCGTCCCCGCCGGGGTCAGCATCAGCAGCACCGCCATCGGGAAGGCCCCGACATAGAGGCACTCGAAGACGATGCGGAGCAGCGGCACCCAGGTCTCGGCCTGGCGCCCGATGGCGCGGTAGGCCGAGACGGTCTGGGCCTCCGCCCTGGCCTCGGTATAGGCCCTGAGCGCCGCCGCGTTGCCGGCTTCCGCCGCCCACTGCTCGCCGGCGTCGTGGACGGCATTGAGCACCATCTGCTGGCGCATGATCTCGGCCGCGCTTCGCGACGCGCCGATCAGGAAGCCGTGGGCGGCCGGCAGCGCCGCCAGCAGCTCGGCGCGCGCCAGGGCCCCGGTCCCGGCGTCCGGGAAGATGCGCCGGCCGAACACCGCGCCGGCGCGCGCGATCTCGGCGTTCCACTGGCCGTTCAGCCGTCCCGCCGCATCCCGGCAGGTGACGACCTGCCGGTCGACCGGCGTCGCCCCGGCGCCGGAGGCGGGCTGCCTTGTCGCGAATTCGACCATGCGCGCCGGCGAGGCCCCGGCCGAGGGCGAGCCGGTGGCGGTGACCAGCGACCAGATGTCGGTGCTCTCCCGCAGATCGTCGGCCGAGACATGGCCCAGCAGCAGGGCCGGGAAGACGCACTGGCGGGCGTAGTTGCGGACGTTCCTTGCGAACACCGCGTCGGTGATCTCCAGCCGCGTCGCCTTCGCCGCCAGCCGCGCCCCGAAGATCAGCCCGTGGCGGCGGTAGGCGAGGTCGTTCGGCAGCGCGAAGGCCTGTTCCGTGAGGCGGGTGAGGCCGTCGCCGACCTGCGACGTGAGCGAGGCGAAGAACGCCAGGCCGATCGGTACGTTGGCCACCACGGCGGGCGCCAGCGCCGGATCGAGCCGGTCGACCACCCGCACGGTCGCCTTCGGCACGATCATCGCCCCCCACACGGCGGCGAACAGCAGGATCCACTTCGCGTTGTCCTTCCACGAGCCGCCGAAGGCGGTGCGGAACAGGATCCATCCGAGGCCGGCGATGCCGGCGAGCTGGGCCAGCGTCACATAGGCGCCGCCCGAGGTGATCGCGGCCACCGCGTTCAGCAGGTCGACCAGGTAGGTCCCGCCGCCGAGGGTGAAGAGCTCGTACATCTGCCGTCCCCGCCCCTACCGCGCCCCGGCCCCGGCGCCGCCTCTGGCGAAGGCGAGCGCGGCGCGCAGGTCGGCCGAGAGCGCGCCGGCGAGTTCGGTCTCGATCAGGCGCAGCTTCTCGACCACGGCAAGCGCCGTGTTGAAGCGGGCGAGGCCCTCATTGCGATGACGCGCCATGGCGATGCGGTTGTGCCGCAGCCCCTCGCGCCAGCGCCGCAGCTGGTCCCCGTCGGCGATGTCCAGCGTTCCGGCCCGCTCCTCGACCATGCGGTGCAGGTCCGAGAGCCAGACCTGCATGACATCGAGCGCCACCGCTTCGGCGAGGACATCCATCTCCTGCTCGACCACCGCGCCCCGGTAGGCGGCCGCCGCATTGGCCACCCGGTAGACCGGCAGCGTGGTGAGGTTGACCAGCCCCAGCGCCGCCGGCGGCGGGGCCGTGTCGGTGCGCACCGCGTCCACCAGGTCGCGCAGCAGGCCGGCGACCCGCGCCCGGAAGCCCCGGTCGGCGGGAATGGTGACGCTCGCCAATGTCGGGTTCAGGCAGCGCGACGTCTCGTCACAACTGTAGACCGGCAGGTTGCCGCCGCCCTCCATCAGCGTCTCGGTGACGCGCCGGTCCAGCGCCAGCGGCTCCAGGATGCGCACCCGGGGGCCGGAGGCGTCGCCGTCGGATGTCGGCGCGGTGACGATCACCGTGCCGGTCACCGCCATGGCGAACTCCGCCAGCTGCGCATCGCCCGCGAGGAAGGCCGACGCCCGCACCGCCTTCCAGGCGTAGTTGACGTTGACCGGCACCTGGTCGGCCATCGCCCCGGAAGCGGACGCCAGCGTCGAGTTCCGCTTGCCCTCGGCGCCGCAACCGTGGCGGGCGGCGGCGTAGTCGGAGAACAGGCCCTGCGACATACCGATGGCGGCGCAGATGGCGGCGCTGGCCCGGTCGTTCTTCGCCCAGGCGGCGCCGACCAGCGCCTGGGCGGTCTCGCAGGAGTTGAGGTTCTGGGCGTTCACCCACTGGGCGAGTGCGCGCAGCTTCGACATGGTCTCGGCGATCACCGGGCTGATGGTCTCCAGCGCCAGCTCGAAGGCGAAGCCGGCGGCGTTCTGGGCCACCGCGCGGCCGAAGGCGATCAGCTGGTCGGAGTCGATGAAGGAAAACGCGCCGGCAAAGGCGTCGATGCCGCCGCAGCCGGCGCGGAACGACGGCAGGCTCGCGGTGGCGATCTGCTCCGCGCGCACCGGCGCCCTGAGATAGAGGTTGCCGAGCGTCCAGTGGCCCGAGGCCTGGCCGTCGAAGGCGGTCGGACCGGTGACGTTCACCGCCGCGCCGCGCCAGAAGGACTCCATCTCCGACAGCACGTCGGCATCGGCGGGTGTTGCGGCGGACAGAAGCCCGGCGATGACGGCGCATGGAAGAGCGCCGAACGCCATCCGGCGCAGCCGAAGCCGGATACGGTCGATATGGACGCGGGCGTTCTCAGTAATCATGTCCGGGCTCCAGTTGGGTGAGCGCGAAGATGCGTTGCGCCATGACGTCCTCGGCCATCACGCCGAAGCCGACCGGCAGCACGCGTTGCGTCTTCGTGTCGAACAGCGCCAAGGCAGGGACCGGGGCGTCGCCGAGCCCGAGCCGGGCGGCGCGGCCGTTGTCGGCCACCGCCTCGGGCCAGCCCTCCAGCGCCGCGCCGGTGAGCGAGACCGCCAGCACCTCGAGGCCGTGGCGCAGCGCGAAGGCGCGCAGCAGCGGGCCGAACACCTTGCACCCCGCGCAGCCGGCACGGCCGAGATAGATCAGCCCGTAGCGGTCCTTCAGGCCGGCCAGCGCCCGGTCCCGCGCCGCCCGGCGTTCGTCCGACCAGACCTGGCGGGCAAGCGCCCCCACCGGGCGTTTCAGCGTGTAGTCCAGTTCCGGCGTCGCCCACACCGTGCGGCGGAAGGCGTCGGAGAAGGCGGCGGCCTTCTGCAATGTCTCCTGCTGGAGGCGCAGATAGGCCGTGACCTTCTCCGGCGTCGGATCGAGGATCGCCTCGGCCCGGGCCTCCTCCAGCGCCTTGCGCATGGCCTCGATACGCTCGGTGGCGGGGCGTTCGCCGGCAGCGGGAGGGACGGGCTGCGTCACGGCCGGCCCGGCGTCCTGCCGTTCCTCCTCCCGGTCGCAGTAGAAGTGCCAGCCGAGCGAAGCCCCGCCATCGCTGCACCAGAACCGCCATTCCCCGCCCGCTGCCGGCGCCCCGAGCACCGCCCAGACGCCGAGCACGGCAAGAGCGCGGGCCAGCACCCGCCGGACGGGAGGCCGTGCCGCCGTCATCGCGGGTTCCTCCGGTAAAAGTCGCGCACCCGGTCCTGCATGAATGTCCGGGCGCCTCCGGCCTCGGGCAGGGCGACGGCGGGTTGCTTCGCGCCGTCCAGCAGGTCGTCCGTGAACTCCGACAGATCGAGCACGGCGAAGTCGATGCGCTCGACCTCCGGCACCGTGAACCCCCGGCAGCTCCCCCAGCCGATGCCGAGCTGCGGGCGCGCCTGCTCGTGCAGGATGCGCCCGAGCTTCGAGCCGAACACGCACCAGGCCCGCGAGCGCCGCAGGCAGACGCCGAAGACGCGCTTCGAGCAGTACGATCCGAGATAGCGGGTCGTGCCGGCGCCGCGCTCCTGGGCGAGTTCCACCTCCGAGGCCGAGCAGTTGGCAAGCCCGGACAGCAGGCCGGAGTTCGTGCAGCAGTTGGCCAGCCCGCCGAAATGGATGCGGCAGGTCCGGCGCTCGCCCGTGAAGATGCTCAGGCTCACGGGGTCGAACCCCTCGCCGCCCATGCCGACCGCCAGGTTGAGCCGGGTCGCCGCCTCGGCGAAGCCGGTGTTGGCCTGGCTCGCGACCGTCCCGCAGTCCGCGCCGACGCACCAGGAGACGCTGCCGCAGGCCCCGCCGCGGTCGGCATCGGCGACCCCGGCCCGACAGGCGGCAACACCGCCCGAGGCGAGGCCCGCCGCGCCGTGGGCAGGGGCTTCGGGAGCGGCGGCGACGGCCTTGCCGCGCGCCACGCCGGGATCGGCGACGGTCACGGCAACGTCCGGGCGGACCGCCGCGCCCTCGCTCACCGTCCGCCCGGCAAGGCCGCCGGGATCGTCCGGGTCGGCCAGGCGCCGCTGCGCCGCGCCTGCCATCATCGGGTCCGCGAGGCCGCGCTCCGGCAGGTTCGTGCCGGCATGGCCCGGCACATCCGCAGCCTTCGCGGCGTCGCGGGCGATGGCGCCGGCCGCCGCCATGCCGGCCGTGCCGATGGCCCGCGCCGCGGCCCGGGGGTCTTCCTCCGCCTGCGCCGACACGATCCACAGCATCAGGCAGACCAGCGCGAACATCGCCGTCCAGGCCAGCAGCCTTGCAATGCGCGCGGCGAGATCCACGGCGGCCGGGACGCGGTCCGCATAGGATTCAGACCGTTCCGTCATCATCGTCAATCCTCCCTGCGCAGCCGTTCGAGATGCCGGCGCGCGGTGTGGCGCCCGGCTTCGCCCTGGGCGACGACCGCTTCCAGCGCCGCCATCAGGCCGATGTTCCCCGCGATCAGGTCATGGTCCGGCGGCGGGTCCCCGGCGCAGCCACGGCTCGCGCACGGCGGCACGCCGCCGGGCGCGACGACCACCGCCGGGACCCGTGTCACCCCGAACAGGCGGAACAGCCGGGGATCGATGGCGACCCCGGATCGAGCCCGGGGCAGGCTCCCGGCCTCCGCCCCGTCGAGGCGTGCGGCGATCAGTTTGGCGGTCTCGGGCAAGCCGCCTTCGCCCACGCCGCGCAGCACCAGAGGAACATCCGCCCGTGCCGCGTCGTCCGCCCATTGCCGCCAGCTCGCGGGCGGAACCGACAGGCTGAGGAAGACGATCACCTCGCCGGAGTTCGGCCGGACCGAGAGGCCCGTGCCGGTCGCCACCGCATGCCGTTCGGCCGCCAGCGGCGCGGCGGAAGGCCCGGACGTTCCGGGAACTGTCCGTCGCGCGGTCTCTCCCGCGCGTTCCAGCGCCCGGCCGATGACGCCGCGCGTCCAGGCGCCCAGCGCGTCATTGCCATCTTCGCCCGCCCGGCGCAGCGCCTCGTCGGCCAGGCTGCGCGCCCGGTCTTCCGGAGAGGGCGCAGGATCCCCGGCCAGCGCCGGCCCGCAGCAGAGCGCGAGAACGAGCATCGCGGCGAGCCCGTCCCGGACGAGGGCTTGCGTGCGCTGTCCGAGGCTTTCGGTCAGGTGCAGCAATTGCGTTTCCTCCACAGCAGGTAGCCGAAGTTCTCGCCCGCCACCGGCAGTTCGCGCAGCGTCTCCCAGAGCACCGAGGAGCGCCCCGTCGGGTTGCAGCCGGTCATCGGCGTCGTGGCCGGCACCGGCTGGGTCATCTGCCAGCGGTACTGCGACTTCTTCATCACCGGCATCGGGTAGCGCCCGCAGAGCGCGGCGGATCCGGACGTGCCCCAGGCGATCCCCGTGCGGTGCAGCCGGTAGACCAGCCGCTGGGCCGCCAGCAGCGAGGCCTGCACACCGCCGACATGGGCGGCGACATTGCCGGTCAGGGGGTACATCCCGCCCTGGCAGCCGGCGCACCAGAACAGGGCATCGAGCGGCAGGGCCGCGGTCGCGGCCGCGCAGTCGGCGGCGCAGGCGGCCTGGGCCGGCAGGCCGGCGAACAGCGCCGCCTCGGGGTTCAAGAGGAACGACAACTCGTCGTCGAGCCAGGCCGGATCGAGTTCGGAGACCCAGGCGATGTCGAGCGAGCCGCCCTCCAGGCAGCCGAGGTCGAGCAGGGCGCCGATCCACGACAGCAGCGGATACCTGTACCAGTGCGCGTGCCAGACCGAGCCGGCCGCGCCGTCGCCGCCCGAGGCGCCGGTGCGGCCGCGCCCGGCGGGCAGGCCGGGGTCGATGGCGAGGCCGCCGAGATTGGGGAAGCACCACGGCGCGCGGGTCGCGTCCACCAGCCTTGCCGGCTCCCACACCCCGAGCGCCAGCCCGATGCGGGGGATGGGCGAGCCGCAGACGCAGACCGGCGAGGACGGGTTGGGCGTGTCCGGCGCGCCCGAGGCGCTGCCGACGGTCACCGGCCCGATCGAGATCGGGAACAGGCACTCCCAGCACACGTCCGAGATCGGGTTGACGAACCGCCCGGTGCAGGTCTGCGCCGCCGACGGCGCCGACCACAGCATCGCCAGAAGAAGAGCCGCCAGGGGAAGGACGCGCTGGGTCATCGGCCGCCATCCTCCGTCCGCCGCCTCGCCAGCACGTTCACCATGGCCTGCGGCCCCGAGACGACGATCTCGGTGACGCTGCGCTCGACGCCGTCGCGGGCCTGGTACGTCCGGGTGGCGATGCGGCCCCCGGATCGGGTCCGGGGCAGGCTCTCGACCATCACCGCATCGCCCTTCTTCAGCATCCTGCCGACCGTCTCGGCGCCAGGGCCGTACACGACGACGCGATGCCATTGCGTGGCCTCGACGGCCTTGCCGTCCCGGTCCTTCCACCGTTCGGCAGTGGCGAGGCTGAATGTCGCTGCCTTGCCGCCGTTCCTCAGACCGTGAAGTTCGGGGGCGCGCCCGGCATGGCCGACCAGCGTCGCCCGGTTCATGTTCAGCATCGGTTCACTCCTCCTGTTTCGTCTCTTCGATCGGGATTTCCGTGAGGCGCAGGAGCCCGCCCTCCTGCTCGACCAGCGTCGGCGTCACCGCGATGTCGAAGCGCGCCGCCAGGCGTCCGCCCGCATCGAAGAAGAAAGGCCGGCCGTGGCGGCGCATCAGATCGAGCGGCCGTCCGGCGAGCAGCACGATCTTCGCGGGGCGGGCATGTGCCAGCGCCCAGGCGATTTCCGCTTCGCGGCGGCCGTCGACGAACAGCAGCGCCCGCGTCAGCGCCACCCGCTCCAGCGGGTCGATCCGGGTTCCGGCGGCCGCGATCAGCGCGCCGTCCGGGCCGCGGATGTCCTGCGCGACCGTGACGGCGGGATCGAACAGGCGGCTCCTCTCCTCGCGCGCCGGCGCGATGCCCGGCACGGGATCCGGCTGTTCCAGGGACTGCCGCGCCCGCGCGCGGGCTTGCGCCTCGAAGCGCGCCATCTCGCCGGAACGCTGCATCTCCACGAGCCGCGCCTCGATCTGCATCAGCAGGTCCGGTTCCGCCACCGGCCAGGTCGCGCCGCGCACGCCGAGATCCTTCGCCATCGCCGAACCGGGCGCAGCCAGCATCAGCGCGGCGCAGAGCGCCGGGAGGGAAGGCGGGGTCGGGCGTCTCATCGCTGCGCCTCCGCCGGCGTCTCCGCATCCTCCGGCCCGGCGAGAGGCCCCTCGAGTCCGAGCCAGGGCAGATCCGGCAGGGCGACGGCGCGCCCGAGGATGCGGGCGCGCGGCACGAGGCCGATCTCGGCATAGCGGCTGTCATGGCTGTCGGCGTGATCCGCGTGCAGGTAGTAATGCCCCGGAGGGATGACGCCCGGGACGACCGCGGCGAGCGGCCGCCCGTCGAGGGCGTGGGTCTTGGCCCGGCCGGCCGGAACGCCGTCGAGAAGGACCGTCCTCTGCGTTCCGACCGCGACGGTCATGCCCGGCAAGCCACGCACGGTCTTGAGATACGGCGCCGGAGACGCCAGCGTCTCCGGGGGCGCGAACAGCACCCGGTCGCCGATCTCCGGGGCCGCGCCGAACAGCGGCAGCAGGAGATAGCCCCAGGCGCCGTCCGACCAGCTGGCGTTGACATGCACCCGCGAGGCGGCGGCGAGCCACAGCGCCGCCAGCGCGGCCATGACGGCAAGTCCGATCCTCCGGCCGCGCCGCGAATTGGCCGCGCACCGCGAGAATCCCGGGCGCCGGATCGTCACCGCCCGTCTCCCCGCGGCAGTGCGCTACCGGCAGCGGCATGGGCGAGGACGGCAGCCAGCGCCGCCTCGACCTCGGCCGTGAGGTCGGGCGCGCCGGCCGCCACGGCGCGGGCCGGCAGCAGGACGACCCGGCCGCGGCGCGCGACATGAGCGAGCGCATCCTCCAGCGCCGCCGCCCAGATGCGGGCTTCGGCCGCCGTCGCCGCCGCCGGCAGGCCGGCGCGGGCCGCGTCGCCCGCCCGCTCCGCCACGATCTCCGCCAGCCGCACGGTCGCAAGGCGCGGCCCGCCATTGTCGGCGAGACGCACCGTCGCGGCAGCGACCGCCGCCGCCACGCCCGCCGACAGCAGGACGGCCGCGACGAGGAGGCGCAGCTCGTTCACGCCCCGCTCCAGGCCGCCGCCGCCCGCCGCGCCGGCATCGTGACATGGGCGCGAGTATCGCGGTGCTTGAACCACGCCGTGCCGTCCTCGTCATGGAACATGTAGAAGTAGTGGCCGGCCCAGTTGCGGTCCCCCGGCTCGGCCGAGAGCACCCCGGCCAGGATGGCGGCGCGGAACACCGTCTCGGCGTCGCGCACGACCCTGAGACCGGGCGGCGCACCCCGCCGCTTACGCTGCGTTCCGTTGCGTTTCATCGTCCGTGTCCTCCTTCGAGCGGATGCCATCGGCGGCCTCTCCTTCGGTTCCGTTTGCCGGCGCCTGGGCCGGCGGGGCACTTCCGGGCGGTCCGGCGAGCGCCTGGAAGCGTTCGAGCCAGAGCTTCGCGGCGCGGCCCGGGCCGATGCCGCGGATGCGCCGTTTCAGGGGCGGGAAGGCGGCGCCCCCGTCCGCGGCGCCGCCGAGGTCCCGCCGCTCGGCCGCCGCGGTCATCCGCGAGACCAGGCGCAGCAGTTCGGCATGCTCATCGGCCAGCACGGGATCAAGGCCCGCCGCCTCGCGCACCGCGGCCTCGACCCCGGCGGCGAGCCTCGACCTGCGTTCGGCCGCGCGCTGCGACTCCGCAGGCCCGCCCGGCAGCCAGGCCGAGGGCGCGTCCGCCAGCAGCGCATGCAGCGCCAGCCGCCGGCGGTCCGCGTCTTCCAGCCCGTCGAGCGCCTCGATCTCCTCCGACACGATCACCGCATGGGCCGCGACCGAGTGGTAGACGCGCAGACAGCCGCCCCGCCGGCAGGCATTGGCCAGCACATGGGAAAGCGCCTCGAAGTCGATGTCGGCCGCCGTCACCGTTTCCGGATCGTCCGGCCATGAGAGCGGCGCCCGTGCGCCGCCGGTCCGTTGCGTCATGCAGTCTCTCCCGTTGCTGTCGTTTGCGATGGTCCGGATTGCCCGGTTCCGGCGCCCGCGGTTCCGTCACCGCCAGCCAGCCGGTCGATGGCCTCGATCGTCGTCAGCCCCTCGGCCTTGAGCCGCTCGACCGCCGCGAAGGCGGGGCCGCGCGAGGAGAACAGCGCCACCGACCACGGATCGAGCACCAGGCGCGCCACCCGCCAGCCGTCCGGGCCGTGCAGCACCAGTTCGGCGTATCTCCCGTCGGCCGTGGTCAGGCTCTTGAGCGCCCTCTCCATGCCGGGATCGCAGTGGATGCGCTTCTCGGACTTCAGCAGTTCGACCGATTCGTCCTTCTGGGCGAGGAAGATCACCCAGTCCGAGTTCTCCCAGGCGGCGCGGGCCGCCGGGTTGGCGTAGTAGTCGTTGACCGACTGGGTGCCGGTAATCAGCGAACCCCGGTATTTTCTGGCGCGTCTGGCCGCGCCTTCGAGGAACGCCCTGGAGTCCTCGCCGGAGAGCAGGTCCCAGGCCTCGTCGATGACGATGGCCTTCGCCCGCGTGCGGGGGCCGTGATACATGCGTTGCGTCGCGAGGAAGACCACCAGCATCAGCACGACGGCCTGGACGTCGCCGCGCCCCTTGAGTTCGGCGAGTTCGAACACCGTGAGCGCGTTCTCCAGATCGGGGACGTCGCTTCCCGCGAACAGCCTTCCCATCGGCCCGCCCGGGCACCAGGGGCCGAGCGCGGTCGCCATGTCCTTCGCCCGGCGGACGCCGCGGGCCTCGAGGTTCTTCCTGACCGCGCCGAGATCGGCGGCGTTGCCGGCCTCGTCCCAAGCCGCCGCGACGGCTTCGGCGATCAGCGCCGCCTCGATGTCGTCGATGCCGCCGCGCCGCCGACACATGCGACCGATGACCCCGGCCAGCATGGCGAAGCACTCCTCGCGGTAGTCGCCGTCATGGGACGCCGTGGCGGCATCGATCATGGCGAAGGGGTTGAGGCAGGCCGGGTCCTTGCCGAAGGCGATGAAGGCGCCGTCCATCGCTTCCGCCGTGTGCTGGAACGAGCGCCCGTCGTCGATCACCACCGCCTCGCCGCCGGCGCCGATCAGCCCGGTCACCAGCTCCTGCATCAGCACCGACTTGCCCGACCCGGACTTGCCGGTGACGGCGACGTTGTAGTTGCCGGCCTCGTTGGCGAAGGGCGACCAGCCGGCCGGCTGGCCGCGGCGCCCGATCAGGAACAGGACCGGCGGGCTGTCCGGGTCCGGCGCCTGGCCCCGCCACTCGCCATGGATGGGCGCAAGGTTGATCGCCGAGGATGTCAGCAGGGTCTTCATCCGCCCCATGCGGACGAGGTCGGCGTCGAGGCCTCCGGCCGGAACCATCGGCAGACAGGCGAGCCAGGAGGGCAGCTGCATGTAGCGTTCCGCCGCCATGCGCCAGCCCTGGCCGTGATAGATCGCGCGCACCGCCTGTTCTGCCGCATCGATGGCCTCCAGCGGCACGTAGACGCAGGCCGTGTAGCAGGCCCGGATCAGCCGCTCGCCGTCCTTGAGGCGTTCGGTGACGAACTGCCAGTCGCGCGCCTTCTCCGGCAGGCCCGGAAGATACCGGGCAAGGCCGGTGCCGGCCTGTTGGGTGGCGCGGGCGCTCTTCAGGAACGCCCGCTCGCCGTCGGCGGCCTCGCCGGTCATGATCGTGAGACAGGTCAGCACCGGACAGCCGGGCTGGAGGAAGTCGCGGTGGAAGTCGCCGATCAGCGCATTGCCGCGCCAGCCCGGCCAGGCCTCCGGGAAGGCCAGCGCCGTGAGCGCCCGCACCGCCACGTCGCTCCCGTCCGGGTCGTGGAAGACCAGCCCGGTGGGATGGACGGAGAGTGCGCGGCCGGGCGCGGCGCATTGCAGGTGGAGCGGGTCCCGCGGCGACCAGCGCCGCTGCGGGCGGTGCAGCGGGGTGGGGGTTCCGGCCTCGGGCCGGGGCGCGGTCTGCGGCGCGGCCAGTTCGGCGGCGAGCGAGAGCAGGCCGTCGGGGCCGAGCCGGCGTGCGCTCGCCCCGGCCGAGGCCAGCGTGCCTTCGAGCGCCCGGCGGAAGGCCGAAAGCGCGGTCTCGGACGCCGGGCCGGGCGGTCCCGCCAGGCAGGCGGTCACGAAGACCCGGTAGTCCGACAGGGTGAAGGGCGCGCCGCCCGGATGCAGCGGACGCCAGCCGGCGCCGTCGAAGAGGCGGCGCCTGCGGCGCGCCATGCCGGCCTGCACCGGACCGGCGCTTCGGCGCGGCCCGGCCCAGTCGTCGAGCGCCGCGCCGAAGCGCGGGCTCGCCCAGTGGATCGCCTGGACCGTGCAGCGCTCCGGGGCGGCGTCGGCCAGCGTGCCGGCGAGCGCCCCCAGGGTCTCGGCGTCGATGCCGGCGAAGGGCGGGACCTCCAGCACGAAGCCCACCGAGGCCGCATTGACATGGAGTTCGCTGCGCTCGTCGAAGGCGCGCCAGGGCAGGAGATCGACCAGCGCCGCCGGGGTCTCGAACAGGTCCGCGAGCCGGGCCATGATCCCGCTCACGGCAGCCTCCAGCGCGCCGGCGCGATCACGACCCGCACCCAGGACGCCTCGCGCCAGACCCCGTCCGCATCGACCCAGGGCGCGATCCAGACCCGGGCGATCCGATCCGGCGCGCGCAAGGCCTCGCCGGACGGGCTGTCCTCGTCCGGAAGCGGAGCGGCGGCCGGCACCTCCGATGCCGGGCCGGCGCCGTCGGGCCGCGCCGCAGCATCTTCATCCGCCGGGGCGAACAGCCGCGCCAGCCAGCCGAACGGGCTGCAGCCGGAATCGCAGTCCGGCACCGCCGCAGCGGACGCATCGGCGGATCCATCGGCGCGGTCTTCGGCCCCCATGGCGTCGGGCGGGAGCGCCGTCCCCGCCTCGGGCACGGCCGGATCGGCGGCAGCGACGCTGGCGCACACCGCGCCCTGGGCCAGCGGACACTGCCAGTCCTCGCCCACATGGCCCGAGGCGCAGCCCGCCAGCGCCAGCGCCGCCAGAACGGCCATCGCCGCAGTCCGCGGCCGGCCCGTCGTTCCGGTTTCATCGACCATCGTTTCCTCCCTGCTTCGCGTCGCGCCCGTCGAGCCAGGCGCCCTCGATGAACACCACCGTCACCGGCGTCCCCGCCTGGAGCTGGATCACCGGCTGATACTGCTCGGCCCGCCGGATCATGTAGTCGGCCACCTTCTGCCCGGCCGACGAGGCGCCGGCGCCGAGGCCGGCGCGGCCGATGTCGGCAAGCCCGGTGTTGGCGACCGCCGCGCCGCCGCCGGTCGCCACCGCCTGCGGCGCGAACGCCCCCGAAACCCCCTCGCCGACACCGGAGACCAGCCCGGCCAGGAACGCCTTCTCGACCAGCGCCCCCTCGCGGCTCACCACCGGCCCGCGCACCCCGGTCTTGCCGGCCCCGGCCACGAAGCCCGCCACCCGGGTCTCGACCGCCGTGCCGGGCTCCGGCCCGGCGCAGGTCAGGGTCTGCAGCCGCGCATAGACCTTCTCCGAGGAGAGATCGCCATGCGCCGCCCCGGTCACCGTGCAGCCCGCGAGATCGACCCGCATCGCGGTCGGCGAACCCGGCGGCGCGGCGGTCCAGGCGGGGCCGGTGATCCGCAGCAGCACCGGCCGCGGATCGCCCTGGGAGGCGACCGACGCCGAGGCGTCGACGCCCGCCACCACCACCGCCTCGGCGTGGCTCCCCGCCGGCAGCCAGACGTCGAGAGCGCGGATTCCGGAGGCGCCGAACGGCGCCGCGGCATCGTCGAGCCGGAAGGTCTCGATCAGCGGCGGCACTTCGCCCGGCTCCGGCCCGGTCTCCGGCCCGTCCACTTGCCGCGCCGCGCCTGCCGGCGGGAACATGGCCCCGCCCGGCTCGGCCGGACCGGCCACCCGGTCGCGGCGCAGCTGCTCGATCACCGCCGCCTGGCTGTCGATCGTCCGGCGCGCGTCGCCCGCATCGGTGGCGAGCTGCCGGCGCAGCCGCTCGTTCTCGCGGGCGAGATCGGCGGCCTCGGTCTCCAGTTCGCGCAGGCGCATGTCGATCCCGCCGAGCCGTTGCTCCGAGCGCCGGATCCAGCTGTCCTCCGCCGTGCCCGGACCGGCGAGTTCCGCATCGATCCGCGCCTCGGGACGCGGCGCCCCGCCGCTTCCCCCGGCGATCCAGGCCGCGAACAGCGCCAGCCCCGCCGCCGCCAGGGCCGAGAACAGCACCAGCTGGCTGCGCCGGGCCCGGCGCGACTCGCCGTCCCTTGCCGCCGGCGCGCTCATCGCGGGACTCCCCCGCCGGCCGCGCCGGCCCGCGCTTCGGTGACCGCGACGGCCAGCCTGCCGCCGGTGGGCCCGGTCCCCGGGCCGCCCAGCCACACCGCCGCGATCGTGCCGATCCCCGCCAGTCCGGCCATGGTCCCGGCGAGGCCCGCGGCGTCCGTCGCATCCGGGCCGGCCTCGATCGCATGCGCCGCAAAGCGCGGACCCCGCCAGGTCTCGATCAGCGAGAGGCCGGGTGCGCCGGCCTCCGCCCCGCCGCCCGGCTCGATGACATGGCCGGCAAGCGGCATGCGGGTCGCCACCGCCCGGATCAGCGCCGTCAGCGCGCCGATGCGTCCCGCCGCCGCCGCCGGGGCCGCGTCCTCCGGCGCCAGCGCCTCCGGATTGCGGATCAGGATCTGCGCCGAGTCCCCCGGCCCCGGATCGAGCGTCAGCCGGTAGGTGAAGCCTTTCTCGGTGCCGATGAACAGCGTCACCGGCGCACCGGCCGCCGACCCCGGTCCGGCAGGCCGGAGATAGAGGTCGCCCGAGGCCGGGTCGTGCTCGACCGCGTAGCCGCCGGGCGCCCGCACCACCTTCGCGATCCGGTCGCCCGCAAGCGCGATCCGGCTGACCGCGTCGGCGGAGATCCACGCACTCAGTTCGGCGTGGTCCACCGCCTCGAGAATCTGCATCGCCGCCGCGGGCGCCGCCAGCGCGCCGACGCCGGCGAGGTGCAAGGCAAGCAGCAACGCGAACCGCCGCCGCCTGTTCGTGGGTGTCATGGTCAATCCTCCAGTTGCTCGAAACGCAGCAGGCCGAGCCGGCCGCCGTCGAGGCGGAAGGCGAGCCGGTAGGCCTTGGCAGCCCGCGAGACCTCCTCGCGCCCGACCCAGGTCGCCAGCTCGCCCGCGATCTCGACCGTGAGCGCGTCCGGCGCGCTCTCGATGCGGCGCGGGTAGAAGGCGGTCGCAAGATCGCGCCGGGCCATCCGCTCCGCCTCCGCCGCCACCCAGGCGCCGAGCGCGCCGCGGGCCTCGGGCGCGGCAAGCCGCGCGACCGCCGTGCGCACATGCCCCGCGTTCTCCGGCGTCAGCGTCAGCAGCGTCACCGCCGCGGTGCGCGCCGCATCCTCCAGATAGCGCCGCCCGGCCCAGCTGCCGCCGACCTCCCAGGCCGGGCCCGACACCGCCGGCAGCAGCACCGTCACCCGGTCGCGGGTCGCCAGGCCGTGGCCCAGCACCAGGTTGGCCAGCACCGAGAGCGCCAGCAGCCCGGCCAGCGCCAGACGCGCATCCCGCGCCCGGCGCCGCCCCGCCTCCATCGCCGCCCGCCTCATCCCGCGTACCGCCGCACATGGCTCGGCGGCGCCGCCTTCAGACGCAGCACGAAGTCGGGCAGGAACCAGTAGAGCGCATGGAGCGCGATGTTGGCCCCGCCGCCGCGCTTGACGCGCCGCAGCAGCCACCAGGCGCCGAGGCCGGCCGTCAGACCCGCCACGAAGGCGTTCGCGGCCAGGCCCAGCACCGCCGGGCCGAGCAGCACGCCGGCCTCGTCGAGGGTCCAGAACAGCCAGCGCTCCGGATCGTCGAGACGGCGCGGGATCCCGTGGCGCTCAGCGTCGTTCATCAGACGATCGCCGTGCCGACCAGGCCGGTCACGATGCCGGTGCCGGCGCCCGCCGCCACCCCGACGCCGACCGCGCCCAGAAGCTGCATCGCGTTGAAGCGCAGCACCGAACCCACCAGCGCCGCGCCGACCGCAAGCGCCGCCGCCAGCTGTCCGCCCGTGCCCTCGACCATCCCCTTCACCGTGTGCGGCGCGACAATCAGCTTGAGACGCTGGCGACAATCAGGATGAGACGGGGGAAGGCGGCGGCCCGGAACGGAGGGAGGGCGTAGCCCGACCGGAGTTCCGGGCCGCCGCCTCAAAAAATTTTTCCTGGACCTTCTGGCGGGGTCGGTCGGCTGGGCGAACGGTGACGTTTTTCCGAGTAGAGGAGCGCGTCATTGCCCGGGCGTTACGTAACCGATCGCCAGAAGAGGCTGTTCATGACCCACAAGAAGACCGACACCATCGAGGTGGCGGCCGCCAAGGCGGGGTTCGGCCGTGCCACCGGCTACCGTCTTGCCGCCGATCCGGAGCCATTCCGGGAGAAGAAGCCGCGGGGTCGGCGCCGCCCGGACCCGCTGGCCGATATCTTCGAGAAGGACGTCGTGCCGATCCTTGAGACCAGCCCGGCCATCCGTCCGGTTGGCGTGTTCGAGGAGTTGATGCGCCGTCATCCCGAACTGGACCCGGGGGTGCGGCGTACGCTGGAGCGGCGGATCCGCACCTGGCGCGCCCAGTATGGCGCGGAGAAGGACGTGATCTTCCGCCAGAAGCACGAGCCGGGCCGGCAGGGCCTGTCCGACTTCACTCGCATGGGCTCGCTCGGCGTGACCGTGGCGGGGCAGCCGCTGGATCACATGCTCTACCACTTCCGCCTCGCCTGGTCGGGCTTCACCCATGCCCATGTGGTGCTCGGCGGGGAGAGCTTCACGGCGCTGGCCGAAGGGCTGCAGGACGCGCTGTGGCACCTCGGGGGCGCGCCTCTCGATCACCGCACCGACAGCCTGTCGGCGGCGTTCCGCAACCTGAGCAAGGACGCCGTCGAGGACATCACCGGGCGCTACCGGGGGCTGTGCGAGCACTACGGCATGGAGGCCACCCGCAACAACCGCGGCGTGGCCCACGAGAATGGCTCGATCGAGGGGCCGCACGGCCACCTCAAGCGCCGGATCGCGGATGCGCTGGCCTTGCGCGGCTCGTCCGACTTCGAGACCCTCGAAGCCTATCGGCTCTTCGTCGCCGACGTGGTCGGCCGGGCCAATGCGCATCGCTCCAAGGCGATCGAGGCCGAGCGCGCGGTGCTGCGGGACCTGCCGGTCGAGCGGACCGTCGATTACGAGCAGATCAGCGTCAACATCGGCCAGTCCTCGGGCTTCGTTCTCCGCCGCGTGTTCTATACCGTGCCCTCGCGCCTGATCGGACACAGGCTCGGCGCGCGCGTCTGGGATGACCGGATCGACCTCTTCCTCTCGGGCGCTCACCTCCTCACCCTGCCGCGCGCGCGCGTCGGCGCGAGCGGTCCGGGCGCCCATGTCGTCAACTACCGGCACGTCATCCACTCCTTGAAGAAGAAGCCGATGGCGCTCCTGAACCTGGTCTACCGCGACGAGTTGTTCCCTCGCGAGCCCTACCGGCGCTGCTTCGAGAAGGCCCTGGAGCGGCTCGGCGAGCGCGAGGCCTGCCGCCTCGCCGTCGGCCTGCTGACGCTTGCACATGAGGACACCTGCGAGGCCGAACTGGCCGCGGAGATCGATCGTGCCCTCAAGACCGGCCGTCTTCCCGACCCCGACAAGCTCAAAGCCCGCTTCGCGCCGCAGCGCGGCAGCATGCCCGCCATCAAGGTCGCCAGGGCGCCACTCCTCGGCTACGGCGCGTTGCTGCAAGGAGACGCGGCATGACTGACAACCGGGACAGACCCGCCGCCGACCCCAACAAGGTCGACGCCATCAGGCTCTCCCTGATGCTCACCGAACTCCGCCTGCCGACCATCAACCGGCTCTGGCAGGGCTTCGCCAAGAGGGCCGACGCCGAGGGATGGACCGCAGCACGCTTCCTCGCAACCCTCGTCGAGCACGAACTCGCCGAGCGCGACCGCAGGCGCATCGAACGCCATCTCAGGGAGGCGAAGCTGCTCCCCGGCAAGAGCCTCGACAGCTTCGACTTCAACGCCGTGCCGATGATCTCGAAGGCCCAGGTCAACGCGCTGGCCGCCGGCGATGCCTGGCTGACCCAGGGCGCCAATTGCCTCATCTTCGGACCGCCAGGCGCCGGCAAGAGCCATCTCGCCTCCGCCATCGGCCTCGCCCTGGTCGAGAACGGATACCGCGTCCTCTTCACCAGGACCACCGATCTCGTCCAGCGCATGCAGGTCGCCCGCCGCGAACTCGCCCTCGAAGCCATGCTCGCAAGGCTCGACCGATACCACCTCCTCATCCTCGACGACATCGCCTATGTCCAGAAGGATCAGGCCGAGACCAGCGTCCTCTTCGAACTCATCTCCGCCCGCTACGAGCGCCGATCCCTGCTGATCACCGCCAACCAGCCCTTCGGTGAGTGGGGAAAGGTGTTCCCGGACGAAACAACCGCGGTGGCTGCCGTCGACCGGCTCGTCCACCACGCCACCATCCTCGAAATGAATGTCGAGAGCTACAGGCGCCGCGAAGCCCTCGACAGAGGCAAGCGAAAGGCTGGGCGCCCGGCAAGCTACGCCACCAAAAAAAACACCAAAAACTGAACCGCTGCCGCCAGATCGGCCCAGCGGCCACAACACTCACGGCCCGCGGGAATCGCCTCCGCGGGCCGTCTCTTCTCCGACCCGACGGCCCCCCCGCGACAATCAAAACGCTCTCCGAAAACCTTGTTTGTCGCGCCGCGACAATCAAAATCCGAAACCGCTTGCAATCCGCGCCCCGCGCGACAATCATCAACTCGCCGATGCCGCCGGGGAATCTCATCCTGATTGACGCGCGGCTCTCACCCAGATTGTCGCGCTATAAAGCGAAAAGGCATCACAGATGCGTCGGGTGTGACGAACCACGCGCCGAAGGGCGTCCCGACCCCGCTTCCTGGCCGCTCCATCCGCCGGGCGATGAAAGCCGTTGTGCGACAAGCCTTCAGCCCGAGCGGCGCTTAAGCGGCAGCGCCCGCCGCGCACTTGCGGGGATAGTCCCCGGACCGCCGCGCGGCTTCCGAGCGGCAGTACAGGAAGCACATGGCGGCATGGCAATTGCGAAACGGCTCGCGCACCGGGGGGATTATCGGTGCGGCCCGCGCTGCCGGCGACCGTGCGGGTTCGCATGTTTCGTAAGCGGTGCGGGCGGCCCACCTTCCTATATGTGAGGTGATGGCGTTCGATAGCCCTTTCGCCAGCACGGGAGGACTGCACCATGGATGCGTTCGAAGGCGATGTCTGCGATGTCCTCGGGCGGGATGATCGCGACGAGGACGGTGCTGAGGCGGCAGATGCTGCTGACGCTGCCGATGACGGGATTGGCGAGGAGACACCGGGGCCTGCTCCCGATCGGCCGTCCGAGACGACCAGCGCCGCGTTCATCGCAAACAGGGACGGGATCTCCGCCCTGTAGGTCTCCAACTGCCGCCATGCCGTCCAGACGGTCGCGTCCTCGTCCGCCGGGTTCTTGAGTTCGATGATGCCGAGCGGTAGGCCGTTGACGAACAGCACGATGTCGGGCCGGCGCTCGCGCCCGTTCTCCACCATGGTGAACTGGTTCACCGCCAGCCAGTCATCGTTGCCGGGATCGTCGAAGTCGATGACCTTCACTTGGGCGCCTCGGAGCGCGCCCTCCGCGTTCCGGTATTCGACATTGACGCCCTCGACCGTCATCCGGTGGAAGGCGCGGTTGCGGGTTTCGAGCGTCGTTCCTTCCGGGCGCGTCAGCCTGCGGAAGGCGTCGTCCAGCGTTGCGGCCGGAAGGTCGGGATTGAGCCGGGCCAGCGCATCGCGCAGACGCCGCTCCAGTACCGCCGCGCCATGGTCCGCCCGCTCGGCCGCCGGCCCGTCGGGGCCGATGTCCGGGCCGTAGGCAACATGCCAGCCCAGGCCCTCAAGCCACTCAAGCGCCGCCGCCTCGACCTCTGACTCGGTGAAGGCGGTCATCGGGAGGGCCGGGCCACTTGCTGGCATGCTCACCTGAACGACCGTCCTGAAGGGCTTCTAGCCCGATTTATTCTTGGGAGGCAGAGATTATCTCCTAATTTTGCGCGCGCAGGGGGAAGTGTTCGGCGCCTTCGTAGCGCCGTGGTTTGAGTTCGTCGGTGTCGGGGTTGGGGTTTGAAGGGTCTCGGGTTGGCGGGGCACGACGCCTTGGGGATCAGGGTCCGGAGGCGGCGAGCCGCCCGGCCAGCATGCGGAACAGGGCGGCGTCCGGACTGTGAGCTGGACTACCCCATCATCGGGACCGAGCTTTCGGTAGGTTCCGGCGATGGCACTCTTGATGTTGCCGAGGGTTGTGTTGACCCGTTTGAAGGGAGCCAGTGTCTCTGAACCGGCGCACGAAACCCGGCTCTGCTCGGTTGCGGTCATCTATCGCTGCCTCGTGGTCCCGAACGCGCCGGTCATGCGCCCGGTGGTGCCGTGGATGGCAGTGAACTTGCCGATCGCCACGGTCGGGGTGCGGTCCAAGTCTGCCTCGTGGAACTGACCGCTCCAGGTGGCTGTCGTCTCGGCTTTGATGCCTGCGATGGTCCAGCGGGTGCGCGCCGTATCGGTGCCGCCCGAAGCAATCGTGCCGTGAGTGCCGATCGCGGCGGATCCGAGCGCAACCGACCAGTCCTTCGCCTGGCCTTCCACCATGAAGCTGTTCACCGTGCCCTCCACGGTGCCGGGTGCGGTGTCGTCCTTGAAGTCCACCCGCAACTCTACCGTGGCGGTGAAGTCGCCGGCCTCGGTCTCGCCGGGCGGGCGCTGGATGGCGAACTTGCCAGCCGCAGGGCCGCGATAGGCCGCCCGTCCCTGGAGTGCCGCAAGATGAGCAAACTCGTCCGCTGCAGCGCCTGCCCCGCCATGGAACGCGCCTATCGCATAAACGCCGCCGGTCTCTCTCAGCCACAATCCGAAATACTGGTATTCACTGTCCGGCTTCTGTACCAAGGCGGCCTTTTCCGGCACGAACTTCCAGCCAATGCCGCCAGTCAGCGCGTAGCCACCGCCAGCCTTTATCGAGGACAGGCAAGGGCTCTCCTCTGTCGGTGTACAGGTGAACGTGCCCGGAGCGCTGTCGAAGCTGCCCGGCACCAGCACCGTGCCGCCCGCGCCGGGCTCATGCCGCCGCAGCCCCGGTCCCCCGGGGAATCCGGAAGAGACGATCAGCGTCGTGTCGGTGGTATCGGCAATCGGCAGGTTGCCATCGTCGTCCAGCCCGTTGGCGGCGCTGTATTTGCCGTTCTCGCCGCTGAACGGGCGGCTGCCGGGAGGGTCAATGTTGGTATAGAGCGTCACCGTGTCCGCGGTCTCCCCCTCACGTGCCGTGTAGAGGCCCCGTTGCCAACCGGCCACTGTCGATGCGCCGACGGCAGCGGCTGTCTCCAACCCGCTGACCTCTGTCGCCGGACTGCCCGGCACCGTCCCCGACATGTTCGGGGCCGCTCCGTGCGTCAACACGGCCCTGATGCCGGTTATCGGGTCTCCAGACATCGCTGCTGTCAGTCTTCTGGCTTCTTCCGCCATCTGTAGCCTCCGCGTCTCGCGGGCATCGGCGGTATTCTTCCTTGCATCCGCGATTCTCGCGTCGAGCCTCTTGATCCTGTTTTCCCGCTCCGTCCTTTCGGAAGCGGACAGCTTGCTGGCGTCCGCCAGGGCCTGCTTGGCGGCCGATACGGCCATTTCGGCGGCCTTGAAGTCCTCGTCGGAAGAGTTGTTGTTCAACTCCAGAACCTTCGTATTTGCGTTCCCGATAGCTGTCTCGACCCTTGCCTTCTGCTTTTCGGCCGGCGTTTCCACCCGCAATGACGAGCCGCCGCAGGCCGCCAATCCCAGGATCAGAACCGCCATCCAAGCAACCATCAGGTTTCTGCATGTGTGCATGTCGCTAGGGTCTCCTGACCTGCCCCCCGTTAGACAGGCGCTAGTTTCAATGTTAATATCTAGTTTCAATGTTAATATATTGACGGCTTCAAGGGCAAGGGCAAGGGCGACCGGGCGCTGGGCGCTGCTTTGCCGGGAGGGGCTGACCCGGCCCGGCAAGCGCCGCATCGCCGCCGGCAAGGTCGATGCGGTGGATCGGGCGCTCGGCCGGGCCTTCGTGCGGCACTGCCGGAACCCGGCCTGCCGGCCGTCGCGCGGTGGAGCGCATGCTGGCGGCGATGGCGCGTGCGGGCTGGACGAAACTGCTGGTGGCGGGCGGCTCGCCGGGGACGCGCGGCGAACTCGAACGGCTCTGCGCCGGCCGGCTCGCCCTGCGTTTCGTGACCGAGGATACCACGCCCAACCGGCGGACGGTCGGGCCGCTGCTCGACTGGTGCGATCTCGCCGCGATCTGGACCTCTACGGAAATCCCGCACAAGGCGACGGCCGTGCTGCGCGGGCCGAAGGTCCTCAAGGCGCCGCGGCGCGGGGTGGCGGCGCTGGCCGGGGCGATCCGGGAGCGCTGCGGCGTCAAGGCCTGAGGCCGGCGGGAGAACCGCTGGCAGCCTTGGCAATCCTGTTCGGACACGCCGTCGAAGGTCAGCTCTTGTTCAAGGCAACTCGCCGTCCTCGACCGTGTAGCCGAGGCTGCGGTATCCCCGGATACGCTTCTCGCCCATCCGCCGGAGCGCCGGCACCGCGCGGTCGACATAATCGTGGACGACCACCTCGCGCTTGGCCGGATGCCGGCGGTGCAGCCGCCCGGCATACTGCGCAAGCGTACCCTTCCAGGAGATCGGCATCGCCAGGAACAGCGTGTCGAGGCGGGCGTCGTCGAACCCCTCCCCGACATAGCGTCCGACGGCGACCAGCACCCGTTCCTCGCCGTCGGCAATGGCGTCGAGCCGCTCCGCGGTCTCGCGCCGCCGGCGCACGCCGAGCCCGCCCCTGAGCAGCACGACGTTGCGGGCGAAGCCCTCCAGCCGGCCGGCGAGATGTTCCGCGTGGTCGCGGCGCTCGGTCAGCACCATGGGCGAGCGCCCGGCCTCCAACGCCGCCAGCACGCCATCGAATATCAGGTCGTTGCGTGCCCCGTCCGCCGCCAGCAGCCCGTAGAGCCGCTGGATCGCCGGGCGCTTCCCGCCCATGTCCTCCGGCAGCCGGAAGGCCGTGCCGTGCAGCACCGCGCGATGCCGGAACGGGCGCCGCCGGGCCTCCGCCTTCGCCTGCGTGCGATACCGGACCGAACCGCACTGCATGAACACGATCGGATGGTGCCCGTCCCGGCGGGTCACGGTGGCCGACAGCCCGAGCACGTATTTCGCCTTCGCGCGGCTCGCCACCGTCTCGAAGCTGACTGCCGGCAGATGGTGGCACTCGTCGATCACGAGATGCCCGTAGCCGGCCACGATGTCGTCGACCTCGCCCCTGCGCACCAGGCTCTGGATCACCGCGACGTCGACCATGCCGCTCGGCCGGCGCGTCCCGCCGCCGATCCGCCCGAGGGCGGAGGCGGGCAGGTCAAGGAACGCCCCGAGCCGGGCGAGCCACTGGTCCATCAGCTGGCGGCGGTGAACGAGGACAAGCGTGTTCGTCCCGCGCGCGGCGATGACCGAGGCCGCGACCACCGTCTTGCCGAAGCCGGTCGCCGCCGCGAGCACGCCGGTCTCGTGCGCCAGCAGCGCGTCGGCGGCGGATTTCTGCTCGGGGGTCAACGCGCCCAGAAAGGCGGGCTCGACCGGTCGGCCCGGATTGCGCTCGTCGCGGACATCGAGCGCAATACCGTGTTCCGCCAGCATCGACCCCATCTCGTCGCGGCAGCCGCGCGGCAGGGCCACGTGGTTCGGGAGCAGTTCGGCGCAGGCGACGATGCGCGGAATGCCCCAAGTCGACCGCCGCATCGCCTGGGCGGCATGGAAGGCCGGGTTCCGGAACGCAGCCAGACGCACCAGGCGGTCGACCAGGCCCGGCGGCAGGCCGGCGCGCGGAACGTAAAGCCGGTCCGCCAGCACGGCCCCGATCCGCTCCGGCAGCGGTCCGGAGAGGGGCGGCAGGGCTCGGCGTCGCGACGGCGGCGCGGCCCAAGGCTCTTCGCCACCGTCCGTTTCGGGGTCTTCCAGCGGGAGGCGCAGGCCGACGATCCGGCCCCGAAGGGCGGCCTCGCCGACGATCGCTTCCGCTTCTGCCTCCGGCAGGCGCCGCAGCGACGACAGATACGCCCACTGGTCGGCATGGGGTTCGAGGTTCCCGTCGAGGAACACGCTGTTGCCGTCCGCGCGCGGCCGGCCCTGGAGGGGCAGCGCGATCAGGTTGCCGAACCCGCCCTCGGGCACCGTGTCCTGGCTCGGGAAGAACCGGTCGTAGGAACCGAACCCGATGTCCGGATGGCGTGCCATCGCCTCGGTCAGCAGATGCGAGCCCAGCCGCCGCGCCAGCGCCGCGGACACCGGTTCGGCGAAGAAGAGCCAGACATGGCCGCCATGGCCCGAACGCGAACGCTCCAGCGCCGCCGGCACCCCCTTTGACCGGCAGGCGTCCAGGAAGGCCCCGGCGTCGCGGCGCCACGCCGCCTTGTCGAAGTCGGCCGCGAGGAACCGGCAGGTCCCGTCCGGAAGCAGGGGATAGACGCCGACGGTATGGCGGCCGCGCAGGTGGGCGGCGATTTCCGCGTCGGTCACCGGCAGGAAGGCCCGGTTGGGGCAGGCGCCGCAACGCACGCGCGGCTTGGCGCACAAGCCCGGCTTCCACTCGTTGGCGCAGGCCGGCGCGTAGCCGGCCTTGCCCGTCCGGGCATTCTCCCAGCGCCGCGGGAACACGTCCTCCCGGCCGGCAAACAGCGCGCGGAACAGCGCGATCTTCATATCCGGAGGCGAGCGGTCCGTCACCGGCATCCCGGCCGGATCGCGGTACGGCACGGCCGGGCGGGCCCGTTCCAGTTCCGCCAGCCGGGTCTCAAGGGACGCCCGCTCCTTGGCAAGGCCGGCAAGCCGGACGCGAATCCGTGCGGCCTCATCGGCCTCGTCGCGGCCGGTCGGGACACTCCCGCCGCCGCCCGCCATGCCAGGCAGGTCGTGCTGCGCGGACGAATCCGGAGCCGGCCGGCCGGCCGTCATCCCGCCCCTTCTCCCGGTCCAGCAGGCCCCGCCTCCAGGCGGGCGGCAAGCCTGTCGGCACGCGGATTGCCCATGTCGCGCAGGACGGCGACCGCGACTGGCGCGAATTCCGGGCGGCGCATCGCGCAGCGCCCGAGAGACACGATCGCCGCGTCGTCGCCGAGCGCGCCCAGCGCCTCGACGAGCGCGGTCGAGGGCGCGACCGTCAATTCGGCGATCAGCACGTCCCGGCCCGAGGCATCGCCCCGATGCGCCAGCGCGGCCGCCGCCGCTAGGCGGATCGGAAGATCCCGGTCGGACAGCCCCTCCCGGAGCCGGGGCGCCGGTATCTTCGCTCCGGGCGCAAGGTCGAAGGCCGCCCGGCGCAACGCCGGGTCGTCATGTTCGAGAAAATCCGCGACGAAGGCGGCAGGAAGGACCACCCCGGCATCGGCGGCGGACCGCAGCGCAATTGGCAGCAGCGAGGTAGGCAGGCCCGCTGAAAGAACGATCCGCCTCAGCGCGGCCCGCGTCCCGGAACCATCCAGCCGCGCCAGCGTCTCCAGCACGGCGCACTGTTCCCGCAGCGGCCGATCGATGCCGAAACCGTGAAATCGGCGCCAAAGCGCCTCCAGCGCCGGAACCGCCGCCGGCAGCGGCCGCGCGACGACCTTTGCGCACAGCGCGTCGATCTCCGACGGCCCCGCCTCCGCAAACCGTCCGGCCAGTTCGTCGTCGCCGAGCGAGGCCGGCGCGGGTAGCACCGGCCGGACCGGATGTTCCCGCCGGCTGCGGACATCGGCCCGGCCGCGGCCGTCGAACAGATCCGGCTGGCGATCCGCCTCTGGGCGGTCCACGGGCGAGGGGTCGGGCACAGGAACGAGCATCGGCGAAGCATATCCGGGAACCGCCGTTCGCCGCCACGACAACCTGACCGCCATGCGGACCACAACGCGCGTGAAGGTCGGGCAGGTCTCGAAACGGGCAATGCCGGTGTTGCACCCTTCAAGGCTGTCGGCGTCGTCTTTCGCGGCGGACTTCAATCTCCGCTGGCGCGGGCGGGGTCGGCGGCATAGGGTTCCGCCATGGCGATGTCGGAGGTTCGGGGTTCCATGAAGAGGCTGGTCGCAGCATTCCTCCTTGCCCTGCTGTCCTGTGCACCCGCGTTCGGCGGTGACGCGGCGCCGGAGAGGCTGCGCATCGGCGTCGACCCCACCTACCCGCCGTTCAGCGAGGTCGACGATGCGGGCCGGCTCGTCGGCTTCGACATCGACATCGCCCGTGCGCTCTGCGCGCGTCTGGAAACCCAATGCGCCTTCGTCCGCCGGGACTGGGAAGAGCTGATCCCGGCCCTGCGCGCCGGCCGTTTCGACGCCATCGTCTCCAGCATGTCGATCACCGACAGGCGCCGGCGTCTGGTGGCTTTCACCGACCGCTACTACAGCAACGTCGTCCGCTTCGTGGCCCGCAAGGGCTCCGGTTTCGATCCCGCCGCGCCGGCGGGCCGGACCGTCGGCGCGGCGCGCGCCACCGTCGCTTCGGACTGGCTGGACGCCAACCTGTCGAAAGTTGCCGCCATCCGGCTCTACGCCGGTCAGGACGCGCTCATGCGGGGTCTTGTCGAGGGCCGGCTGGATGCGGTGTTCGGCGACAGCCTCGGCTTCTGGAGCTGGCTCGGGACCCCCGAGGGCGCCGGCTTCGCTTTCGTAGGCGACGGCTACCGTCTCGACGAGGGCATCGGCATCGCGGTGCGCAAGGAAGACGACGCGCTTCGCAACCGGCTGAACCGGGCGCTTCGGTCGATCCTCGCCGACGGCGCCTACCGCAGGATCAGCGCCCGGTATTTTCCGTTCGACATCTACCGGTAGACGGCCGGCGCAGGAGGTCCGGGGACACCTGACGGGCAGGGCCGCTGGCGCTGGCGGTGGCGCTGGCGGTTGACGCGGTAGCGATCGGTCGCTACCTTGAGCGCATGAGATCGGTCGGGATCAAGGTTCTGAACAGCAAGCTGAGCGAATATGTCCGGCTTGCGGCGTCCGGCGAAACGATTCTCGTGACCGACCGCGATCAGGTCGTGGCGGAACTCGGCCCGCTGAGGGAATCCCGGAGCCCGATCCTCGCCGACGCCTTCCTGGCCGACGCGGTGCGCTCCGGCGTTCTCGCGCCGCCGGCGCTGTCCGGCTCGGGGATGCCGCCGAAGCCGCCGCCGGTCGCCATGTTGGACGATGTTCTGGCGGAGCTGGACGAAAGCCGGCGCGACCGGTGATCTATCTCGACACGTCGGTCGCGCTTGCGCATCTCCTCACCGAGGATCAACAGCCGCCGGTCTCGCTGTGGGACGAGACCCTGGTCTCCAGCCGGCTGCTGGAATACGAGATATGGACTGCGCTGCACCGGCGCGGGCTTGCCGGGTCGCATGGCGAGGCGGCCCGCGGTCTGCTCGGGCGGGTCGCGCTGCTGGAGCTGAGCCGGCGGGTTCTGGCGCGGGCGCTGGAGGCGTTTCCCGGCCCCGGTCCGCTAACATTGCGGACCCTCGACGCCCTGCATCTGGCGTCGTGCGCGTATCTGGCCGAGAACGGTCAGGAGGTGACGCTCGCGAGCCACGACCAGCGCATGACCGCCGTCGCCCGCGCCATGGGTATTCCGCTCTTCGATCGGGAAGGATCATGAGTCGCGCGGCCGGCGATTTTTTGTCGATCATCCCCCTGGCGCGGCATGCCGCGCCAGGGGCGGCCAAGGGCACGCAAGGGGATGATTCGATGCGGGAACTCCCATACATGACCGGTTTGACAGGGCCGGACCGCGGACCCAGACCTGTTCCCGGAAGCATGGTGCTACGGGAGGCGCGAGGGGATGCCGGAGAGCGGGGAACGCGGGATTGCCGCCACGGGCGGCGCGGCGGCGAACGACAATCCCGGCCCGGGAGCCAGGACAGACGATCCGGAAGCGCGGGTCGATGCCGCCGTGGCGAGGCTGGCCTGGCTGCTCGGGCGGCGCATCGCGCGCGAGCAATTCGACAGGCGCGCCGCGGCCAACGACAATGCACCGACCGGGGAGGCCGGCGAGAGATAGGAGACCCTTCATCATGCCCCTTCGCTGCGCGCTGTATGCCCGCTACTCGTCCGACCAGCAGCGGGCGGCTTCCATAGAGGACCAGTTCCGCATCTGCCGCGAGCGCGCCGCGCGCGAGGGCTGGAAGGTGGCGGGCGCCTACAGGGACTCCGCCATCTCGGGCGACAGCGTGATCCTGCGCCCCGGCGTCCAGGCGCTGCTGGAGGACGCGCGGCGGGGGATGTTCGAGGTGGGGCTTACAAAGGTAAGTTGACATTGCCGTGTATCGTATCCAGTTCGGCCGCATGAGCGAGGTCTTCACGCACCGTCAGGTGGTATTCCGGCTTCTGCCGGGCCGCCGGTCCGTTTGGCGGCGTCTGGAGCGGGTTCTGGAGGCGCAGCGGCAGTTGTACAACGCCGCCCTTCAGGAACGCTGCGACGCCTGGCGTCTGGCCGGGCGGTCGCTCTCCTATATCGACCAGGCGAAGAGCCTGACGGTGTGCCGCCGGGAGGACCCCGAGATGGCGGCCGTTCCGGTCGCCGTGCAGCGCGGGACGCTGAAGCGCCTGGACGAGGCGATGAAGGGCTTCTTCCGGCGGGTGAAGGCGGGCCAGAAGCCGGGTTTTCCCCGGTTCCGGTCCCGCCGGCGGTTCGACAGCCTCTCCTTCGTCTCGGGGGTGAGGCTGGAGGACCGGGCCCGGCCCGGCGCGGACTGCGGGTCCGGCGCGGCCTGCCTGCGCCTTCCGGGTTTCGGCCCGCTTGCGGTCCGCCGGCGGGGCGGCAACCCGCATGGGGATGGCGAGCCGGTCTCGGCGGTGCTGAAGCGCGAGGCCGGCAAGTGGTACGCCGTGGTCTGCTACCGGGTCCCGGCGCCGGCGGTCCACGAGGATGACGACAGCGTCATCGGGGTGGACATGAACGCTGGCCAGGTGGCGGCGAGCGGTCCGGGGCCGGAAGCCCGCCTGTTCCATGCCCCGGATACGCGGCGGCTGGAGGCGAGGGCGAAGCGCCTTGCCCGGCGTCTGGCGCGCCAGAAGCGCGGCTCCGGGCGCCGGGAGCGCACCCGCGCCCGTCTGGCGAAGACGAGGCGGCGCCTTTCCGGGATGCGGTGCGACTGGCGCCACCATGTCTCGCGGACAGTCGCCGACGCCGCCCATACCGTCGCCGTCGAGGACCTCCGGGTCCGGAACATGACGCGCAGCGCCCGGGGCACGACAGAGGAGCCGGGCGCCCGGGTCCGGCAGAAGGCCGGGCTCAACCGCGTCATCCTGGCCACGGGATGGGCGGAACTGCGCTTCATGTTCGGCTACAAGGCGGGACGGCTGCTCGCGGTCGACCCGGCCCATACCAGCCGGACCTGCGCCGCCTGCGGCCATGTCGATGCCGGCTCGCGGCGTTCGCGGGCCGAATTCCAGTGCACGGCCTGCGGCCATGCGGACCATGCCGACGCGAATGCCGGCAGCAACATCCGGCGTCGGGGACTGGCGCTGCTGCACGGGGAGGGGCGTTCCGGCTTGCGGACCCCTGCGATCCGTGAAAACGCAGGGATGCTGGCGGCATGACGCCGTCAACTCATCTTTGTAAGGCCCTTCGAGGTCGTGGTCGCGGAGGCGCTGGACCGGGTGAGCCGCGACCAGGCGGACGTGGCGACGCTCTACAAGCACCTGCGCTTCGCCGGGGTGACGGTGGTGACGCTGGCGGAGGGCGAGATCGACGAACTCCATGTCGGGTTCAAGGGCACGATGAACGCGCTGTTCCTGAAGGATCTCGCGGCGAAGACGCATCGGGGCCTGCGGGGCCGCGTGGAGGCCGGCAAGTCGGGCGGCGGGCTCTGCTACGGCTACGATGTGGTGAAGGCGGTCGACGCCGCCGGCGAGCCGATCCGGGGCGAGCGGCGGATCAACGAGGCGGAAGCGGAGATCGTCCGGCGCATCTTCCGGGAGTTCGCCTCCGGCGCGAGCCCGCGCGCGATCGCGCGGCGGCTGAACGACGAGGCCGTCCCCGGCCCGTCCGGCAGGCTGTGGACCGATTCCACCGTCCGGGGCCATGCGAAGCGCGGCACCGGCCTCATCAACAACGAACTCTATATCGGCCGGCTGGTGTGGAACCGGCTGCGCTTCATGAAGAACCCGGAGACCGGCAGGCGGGTCTCGCGCATCAACCCGCCGGAGGAGTGGATCGTCGCCGAGGTTCCCGAGCTCCGCATCGTCGACGACGAACTGTGGCAGGCGGTGAAGGACCGCCAGGGCGAAATCACGGTGCAATACGCCACCGTCATCGCGGCCACGCAAAGCGCGCGCTCCAACCGGCTGAACGGCGCCCACCGGCCCCGGCACCTGCTCTCGGGCCTGCTCGAATGCGGCGTCTGCGGCGGCCCCTGTTCCATGCGCGGCCAGGACCGCTACGGCTGCTCCAGCCACGTCATGACGGGGTCCTGCGCCAACGGCCGGGGCATCCGCCGCGCAGAGATCGAGGAACGCGTCCTCGCCGGGCTGAAGGACCGGCTGATGGCGCCGAAGGCCGCCGCCGAGGCGATGAAGGCATATGCCGAAGAGACCAACCGGCTCAACCGCGAGCGCCGCGCCTCGGGCGCGAGCGACCGCAAGGAACTCGCCGAGATCGAGAGGAAGATCGCCGCCATGATCTCGGTCATCGAGGACGGTGGCTATGTCCGGGGCATGGTGGACCGGCTGCGCGAGCTGGAAGCGCGCCAGGACGCGTTGAACGAACGCCTCGCCGCCGTTCCGGCCGACCTCCCGGACATCCACCCCAACATCGCCCTCGTCTACCGCCGCAAGGTCGAGCGCCTCGCCGAGGCGCTGGACCATCCCGAGGACCGCGGCGCGGCGGCGACCGCCATCCGGGGGCTGATCGAGCGCATCGTGCTCACCCCCGGCGCGAAGCGCGGCGAGATGCACGCCGCACTCCATGGCGACCTCGGAACCATCCTCGAATGGGCCGGGAAAGGAGAAACCGACACGCCCAGGCCGGGAATGTCGGTCTCGGTGGTTGCGGGGGCAGGATTTGAACCTGCGACCTTCAGGTTATGAGTCTCGCGGAGATTTGCGCATCACGCCGCCTGACGTGCGCTGGAGTATGATAAACCAAGGTATTGCATGCCTTTGGCGGTTTGTCAACCGCGACCCCTGACAGATGGCGACAGCTGGAAGTTGATTCCGCGTGTTGACGCAAGTGTTGACGTTTCGCTTGCGCGGTGGCACGATGCCCCCCATGCAACCGACTTCCGGAAAACGCACCGCCAGGGTGCGCACGACACTCACCAAGCGCTCCGTGGAGACGCTCCAGCCTGCCGAGCGCTCGTGGATCGCCTGGGACGACCGGCTGACCGGCTTCGGCGTCCGCATCCACCCGGCGGGCACCCGGACCTTCATCGTCAACTACCGCGTCGGCGACGGCGGCCGGAAGGCGCCCAACAAGCGCGTCTCGCTCGGCCGCTTCGGCGCGGTCACCGTCGACCAGGCGCGCAGGAAGGCGCAGGAGATCCTCGGCAAGGTTGCCGGCGGCAACGATCCGGCCGAGGAGCGCGCCGAGGCCCGCCGCATGCCCACGCTCGGCGAGGCCTTCGAGGACTACATGAAGGCCAATCCCGAGCGGTCGAAGCGCACCGACGAACTCTACCGCTACGAGGCAAACCGCTATCTCGGCGACTGGCTCGCCCGTCCCCTCGACCTGATCGCCCGCCGGGACGTCGAGGCCCGCTTCAACCGCATCACCGCAGACCACGGCTGGTCGCCGGCCAACCGGGCGATGTCGCTGTTGCGCTCGATCTATCGCCGGCCCTGCGTCGACCAGGAGGGACTGCGCAATCCGGTCGATCTCTGGCTTGCCGGCGGCGGCAAGTTCCACCGCAAGGCGCGGCGCAAGATCTCGGCGCCTTCGGAAGTGCTGCCGTGCTGGCGCCGGGGCATCGAGGTCGAGGTCCACAACCCGGCGATCCGCGACGCGCTCTGGTTCGGGCTCTACACCGGCATGCGCCGCGAGGAGGTGTTGACCCTGCGCTGGGAGCGGATCGACAGCGAGGCCCTCGCCTTCCGGGTCGAGGAGACCAAGACCGGCGTTCCGCTGGAGCTTCCCGTCACCCGGCAGCTCGCGGCTATTCTCGAACGGCGCCGGGCGGCGTCCGCAGACCTGCCCGACTGGGTTCGGGAGTGGGTGTTCCCGTCGCCCACAAGCGCGACCGGCCATGTGCAGGATCCGCACCATCTCTACACCCGCATCGGCAAGGCCGGCGGGGCGAAGTTCTGGTTTCACGGGCTGCGCAACTGCTTCATCACCGTCGCCGAGCGCGAGCTGATGCTGCCGCCCTCGCTGACCAAGCGACTGGTCAACCATGCCCGGCCCAACGACGTGACCGAGGGCTATGCCGCCGACTGGACCCTCGCCCAGTTGCGCGAGCCGGCCCAACGGATCGCCGACCGGATCGAGGCCCTGATGGCCCCGGCGGCACCGACCGCAGGCGATTCCCGTGTTGCCCGGGAGCCATGTCACGGGCACTCTCTGCCGTAGTGCACAGGTCGCCGCCGCAACCTGAGACCGTCTGGAGACCCCGCATGCCCCTGCCCCCGGCCCGGCACGACGCCCTGTTCCGCCAGCTCGTCTCCGATCCCGGACGCGCCGCGGCCCTGCTTCGCGACGACCTGCCGCCCGAGGTCCGCGAACGGCTCGACCCCGACCATGCGCCCGAACACATCGAGGGCACCGCCATCGACGGCGACGGCCGGGCCACGCAGGCGGACGCCATCTTCCGGGTGCGGATGAAGGACGGCGCCTCGGCCACGGTGTACGCATTATTGGAACATTTATGCCGAATTCGGCATAAATGTTCCAATGCCGCAAAAATTTTAATGCCGCGTTTCCGGTGTCAGCCCCTTGCTGCACTTGGGTTTCGGGTCCGGAAAACGCGGCATTAATCGGTGGCTTCACAGGGCGTTAAGCATGGCCATCACCTCGTCAGTTGGCTGGTAGCACCCCGGTGGGACGTCCGCTGGCCGCGTCAGTTCCATGGCCTCCTGCTTGATCCTCTGATCCGCATGCAGGTATTTCATCGTCGTCATGGTCGATTCGTGTCCCAACCACAAGGCGATAACGGTGATTGACCGGCCATGACGCAGAAGCTGCATGGCTGCGGTGTGTCGCAAGCTGTGCGGAGTGATCCGCCTGGCCGATAGTGACGGGCACTGTCGGGCCGCCCGTTCGACATGCCGGCGCACCAGTTGCTGGACACTGTCGGGGCTGAGTCGCCGATTCCGGTTGCTCACGAACAGCGGGTCGCCGGCGCCGGCGGCCCGTTCCTCCATCCACTCGCTGAGCACCTGCACGGTATCCTGCCGGAGCGGGGTCGAGCGTTCCCTGCGTCCCTTGCCGAGGCAGAAGACACTGGCCTGACCCTGGAGGCTGATGTTGCCGAGGTCAAGATTGATCAGCTCACCGACCCGCAGTCCGGTCTGTACCAGCAGCAGCAGGATCGCCCGGTCCCGCCGGCCCGTGCGGGTATCGAGGTTCGGGGCATCGAGCAGGGCCTGGATCTCGGCCTCGTCGAGATGCTGGACCGTCGGCTTGCGCTGCCGCTTGCCGGGCAGCAAGCCCACCTTCCGACAGTGATCGAGCAGGGCTGGCTCGCAGCGGGAGACATGCGTGAAAAAGGAGCGGATGGCGGCCAACCGGATGTTTCGGCTGGCGATGCTGTTCTTCCGGTCCGTCTCGAGATGGTCCAGAAACCGGCAGACGAGATCGGCATCGATGTCCTCGACTTCCAGCCGCATCGGCTCGCGGCCCAGCTGCTTCTGAGCGAAGGTCAGCAGTAGCTTCATGGCGTCCCGGTAGCTCTTCACCGTATGTTCGCTGGCGTTGAGTTGCCCGTTCAGGCGATGATGGAAGAAGTCTGCCAGATGCGGGGCCAATGGGTGCCCGCTCATGATCCGGCCCTCCGGTCGGGTGCGGTTCCCGAGCGTTCGCTGGCCAGGGCCAGCAGTTCCGGTACGGCCTCGATGTACCAGTAGGTGCCGCCGGGACACGTGTGGCCGAGTACGGTGCTGAGCTTGTACATCTCGGCGTCGACGTCCTGGCCCCGCCGAAACCAGTCGAGCAGCGTCCTCGTGGCATAGGTGTGTCTCAGGTCATGCAGGTGCGGACCGCGCACGGTGCGGCCCTTCACCTGCGGCGGCCGCAGTCCGAGCCTGCGGCCGACCTTGGCGAAGTTCTGCTGCGCGGTACCCCGGAGCATCCGGTTCCCGGCCATGCTGCCGCAGAACCAGGCGTCCGGGGTGCGGCCGAGGACGGCCGTCATCCTGACGCGGTACTCCCGCAGGCGCTCGGCCGTACATCCGGTGATCGGTACCGTGCGGCTGCGGCCGCCCTTGGCATGGCGAACCCGGATCAGGCCCGCATCGAGACCGATGTCCCGCCCGTCCAGCGCGACGGCCTCGCCGATACGCATGCCGGTGACGGCCAGCAACCCGAACAGCGTGGAATACGTCAGTCCGCGCAGTCCCGTACAGGAAGGCAGCCGATCCGCCTCGGCCACGATGCTGCGGATCTCGGTGTCGGAGAAGATGTAGGGCCGCGCCCGGCGGGAGCTGCCCGGGACCAGTCCCAGGGGCGGAACTTCCGTGCGCGGGTCGATGCCCTTCAGCCAGGTGGCGAAGACGCGCACGGCCGCCAGCCGCACCGTCCAGGTCGACCGGCCGGCGGATCCGTACCCCTCCTTCCAGCGCAGGAACAGCTCGGTCGTGATCCGGTCCGCGCGCTGGCGGTCGGCGAAGGCGGCGAACGGTCGGACCGATCGGGCCTGGGACAGCCAGTTACCACCGTAGCGGCGGCGTTCCGCCAGGCACTGGTCGAGACGATCCGTGAAGCTGGTCATCAGTCGTCCTCCCCCGGTGCCGGCCAGGGCCGGGCCAACGGCCGCAGGGCTCCGATGCCGTAGCGGGCATAGATTGTCGTGGTCCGCGCCAGTCGGTGGCGCAGCACGTCGCCGGTCTCCTCCAGCGACGCACCGCGGTCCAGCAGCTGGGCGGCGAGACTGTGGCGCAGCAGATGGCAGCGAACCCCGCCCTCCGGCACCGCCAGGCCGGCCTTGGCGAACGCCTCTTGGAGCATCCTGCGAATGAAGCTCGAACCTCGGAACGGCCGGTACGGCGCCCGTACCGAAACAAACAGACGCTGTTCCGATCCGGCCCGGCCGTTCAGGAGGTAGTCCACAACTGCCTCGCCGACATCGACGGGCAACGGCATGACGGCATGCTGGTCGCCCTTGCCGCGCACCAGAAGGGTTCCGGATGGCCAGTTGATGTCGGCCAGCCGGATCGCCGTGACCTCCTGCGACCGCAGCCCGAGCCGGGCCAGCAGCAGCAGCACCGCGAGGTCGCGGCGTGCGCGCACGGTGTCGCCACGGACGGCTTCGGCCAGGGCCGCAATGTCTTCTGCCGAGAGATGGCCGACGGCGGCTCCATGCATGCTCGGCGCTGCGACCTTCGGTACGCACAGGTTCAGGTCGGCGTGAGTCCGGCCGGTGGCGAACAGGAACCGGAACAGACAGCGCAGGCTGTCTGCCCGACTGGCAAGGCCCGGTCCGGTCGAGGGCCGACCCGGCGGCAGGTCAAGAAACGCCCGGATGTCGGCAGCGCCGATACCATTGAGATCACCGGATTTTCCCCCGAAGCAGAACGTCAGGAACCGCTTCAGGAACCACCGGCGATACCGGATCGTGGACGGTACCAGGCCCCGGTGCCGGCACAGCCAGTCACCGTAGGTCCGGCCCAGTTCCTCAAGCCAACCGGGAGGCGGTTCCGGAACCGGCGGTGCGGCGATCACCCCCTCGGCCGCCAAGTGGGTGACGAATCGGCGGAGATGGAAACGTCGATGGCGCCGGGGAGCCGCAGAAGAACAGGCCAGAATGGCGTCCTCCACATCCCTCAGGGTTCCGGCGTCCAGGTCGTTGGCACCCAGCCAGCGGGCCTCGATCTCCTCCTGAAACCGTTTGAGCGACGTCGCGTAATCCCGAACGGTCGCCGGCGCATAGCCCTGCCGTTTCAGGTCGGCCAGAAACGACGCCCGCAACGGCGTCAGCCAACTCACGCCAAGGCGGGCGGCAGCATCGTGATTGGTCTTTGATGGCATGATAACTCTCCATGTGCCTGTTGACCCATGGAGAGCACAGTCGCAGCCAGCCGGGTGCGATCAAGCGTATGGCGCGACAATCTGGGTGAGAGCTGCGCGTCAATCAGGATGAGATTCCCGGCGGCAGCGGCGAGTTGATGATTGCCGCGCGGGGGGTGGATTGCAAGCGGTTTCCGGTTTTGATTGTCGCGGCGCGACAAACAGTGTTTTCGGGAATGGTTTTGATTGTCGCGGCAGGCCGTCGGGTCGGAGAAGAGACGGCGCGCGGAGACGATCCCCGCGGGCCCTGATTGTCGTGGCCGCTCTACCTGAGCAGGCGGCGGCTCAGTCCTTGGTGTTTTTCTCGGTTGCGTAGCTTGGCGGCCGGCCGGCCTTTCGCTTGCCTCTGTCGAGAGCGGCGCGGCGGCGGTAGCTCTCGACGTTCATCTCGAGGATGGTGGCGTGGTGGACGAGGCGGTCGACGGCAGCCACCGCGGTTGTTTCGTCCGGGAACACCTTTCCCCACTCGCCGAAGGGCTGGTTTGCGGTGATGAGCAGGGATCGCCGCTCGTAGCGCGCCGAGATGAGTTCGAAGAGCACGCCGGTCTCGGCCTGGTCCTTCCGCACATAGGCGAGGTCGTCGAGGATCAGGAGGTTGAAGCGGTCGAGCCGCGCCAACAGGCTTTCCAGTGCAAGCTCGCGCCTTGCAACCTGCATGCGCTGCACGAGATCGGTGGTCCTGGTGAACAGCACACGGTATCCGCTCTCAACCAGGGCCAGGCCAATGGCGGAGGCGAGATGGCTCTTGCCGGCCCCTGGCGGTCCGAAGATCAGGCAGTTGGCGCCCTGGCTGAGCCAGGCGTCGCCGGCGGCCAGCGCGCTGACCTGGGCCTTCGAGATCATCGGCACGACGTTGAAGTCGAAGGAGGCAAGCGTCTTGCCCGGAAGCAGCTTGGCCTCCCTGAGGTGGCGCTCGATGCGCCGCCGGTCGCGTTCGGCGAGTTCGTGTTCAGCCAGGGCCGCGAGGAAGCGAGCCGCGGTCCATCCTTCCTTGTCGGCCCGCTTGGCGAAGCTCTGCCAGAGTTGTCTGATCGTCGGCAGGCGGAGCTCGGCAAGCATCAAGGAGAGCTTCATGGCGTCGATCTTGTTGGGGTCGAGCGCGGTGTTGTTGTCGTCTTTGTCGGTCATGCCGCCTCTCCTGCGCTCAGCAACGAGCCATAGCCGCCGAGCGGCGGCCTGACGACATCGACGCTGGGCATCTTGCTGCGGCGCGGCGCGAAGCGCGCCTTGAGCTCGCCGGGGTCGGGGAGACGGCCGATCCCGAGCGCGTGGTTGATCGCCGCGGCCAGCTCGGCCTCGCAACTCTCCTCATGCGCCAGCGCCAGGAGGCCGACGGCGAGGCGGCAGGCCTCGCGCTCGCCGATCCGCTCCAGGGCCTTCTCGAAGCAGCGTCGGTAGGGCTCGCGAGGGAACAGCTCGTCGCGATAGACCAGGTTCATCAGCGCCATCGGCTTCTTCTTCAAGGAGTGGATGACGTGACGGTAGTTGACGACGTGACCGCCCGGACCGCTCGCGCCGACGCGCGCGCGCGGCAGGGTGAGGAGGTGAGTGCCCGAGAGGAAGAGGTCGATCCGGTCGTCGTAGACGCGCGCCCCGAGCCGGTGCCCGATCAGGCGTGAGGGCACGGTGTAGAACACGCGGCGGAGAACGAAGCCGGAGGACTGGCCGATGTTGACGCTGATCGTCTCGTAATCGACAGTCCGCTCGACCGGCAGGTCCCGCAGCACCGCGCGCTCGGCTTCGATCGCCTTGGAGCGGTGTGCGTTGGCGCGGCCGACCACCTCGGCGACAAAGCGCCGATAGGCGTCGAGGGTCTCGAAGTCCGACGAGCCGCGCAGCGCCAGCGCATCCGCGATCCGGCGCTTGAGGTGTCCGTGCGGCCCTTCGATCGAGCCGTTCTCATGCGCCACGCCGCGGTTGTTGCGGGTGGCTTCCATGCCGTAATGCTCGCACAGCGCCCGGTAGCGCCCGGTCATGTCCTCGACCGCGTCCTTGCCCAGGTTGCAGAACGCCGCCGACAGGCTGTCGGTGCGGTGCTCGCCAGGCGCGCCGCCGAGATGCCACAGCGCGTCCTGCAGCCCCTCGGCGAGCGCCGTGAAGCTCTCGCCGCCCAGCACCACCCGGGCATGGGTGAAGCCTGACCAGGCGAGGCGGAAGTGGTAGAGCATATGGTCCAACGGCTGCCCCGCGACGGTCACGCCGAGCGAACCCATGCGGGTGAAGTCGGACAGGCCCTGCCGGCCCGGCTCGTGCTTCTGGCGGAAGATCACGTCCTTCTCCGCGCCGTGCTCGGCGCGCCAAGTGCGGATCCGCCGCTCCAGCGTGCGCCGCACCCCCGGGTCCAGTTCGGGATGGCGGCGCCTCAGCTCCTCGAACACGCCGACCGGGCGGATCAGCGGGCTGGCCTCAAGGATCGGCACGACGTCCTCCTCGAAGATATCGGCCAGCGGGTCCGGGCGGCGCCGGCCTCGCGGCTTCTTCTCCCGAGCGGGAAGCGGATCGGCAGCGAGCCGGTAGCCGGTGGCACGGCTGAAGCCCGCCTTGGCGGCCGCCACCGCGATGGTGTCGGTCTTCTTATGGGTCATGAACAGCCTCTTCTGGCGATCGGTTATGTGACGCCCGGGCAACGACGCGCTCCCCCACTCGGAAAAGCCTCACCGTTCGCCCGGCCGGCCCTGGCCGCCAGAAGGCCCGGGGGAAATTTTTCGAGCCGGCGGCCCGGAACTCCGGTCGGGCTACGCCCTCCCTGCGTTCCAGGCCGCCGCCTTCCCCCGTCTCATCCTGATTGACGCAAACGTCTCAGCTTGATTGACGCGCCGCAATCAAGCGGAACGGGTACCCTGTGAAGCCACCGATTAATGCCGCGTTTTCCGGACCCGAAACCCAAGTGCAGCAAGGGGCTGATACCGGAAACGCGGCATTAAAATTTTTGCGGCATTAGAACATAAGGCACGAGCCGATGCCCGCACGCCGCTTCAGTTGATGCGCTACGTCCTGCGGCTCTGGATGGCGGACATCGAGAGTGGAAACCTGCCCGCCGGGCGGCTGCCGCTGGTCATCCCCATGGTCTTCTTCAACGGCCGCGAACCGTGGACCGTGCCGCTCTCGATCGCGGAGATGATCGACGCCCCCGAGGGTCTCGACCATCTCGCCCGCGCCTTCGGAACCTACGCGCTGCACGATCTCTCCCGCATGGACCCGGACGATCTCTCGACAGACGCGGCCGTGCGCAGCGCCCTGCTCGCGCTGGCCCGGGCCTTCGCCGACGATGTCACCGAGGCGGAGGCCGACGCGCTGGTGGTGGCGATTTCCGATAGCGAGTTCGGACGCTACATGCTACTTTACATCGCTGAACAGGTCAGCCTGTCGCCCGAGCGCATCGAGGCCGCGCTCAAGCGCGCCGGCACTGACCCCGAAGAAGTGGAGGCACTGATGGGAACCGCAGCCCAGGTCTGGCTCGAACAGGGCGAAGCACGGGGCAAGGCCGCAGGGATCGCCGAGGGAAAGACCGCAGGTCTGGCAGAAGGCAAGTCCGAAACGCTTGCTCGGCTGCTTGATCGCCGCTTCGGCCGCCTGCCCGATGTTACCCGGGCGCGCATTGCCAGTGCCGACCTCAAACAGCTCGACCGGTGGCTCGATGCCGTGCTTGATGCGCCAACTCTCGATGCAGTGTTCCGTTCGAACTCCGAACACTGATCGCCGAAGCACGGGTCGATTCGGCGTCTTCTGCGGCGAATCTGGTTACCTTCAGGGTATCGTGCCGGTCAATGGCCGCTTTCGAAGCGACCTGACGTCTCGGACGATCCCGGTTCCCGTACCACCCGTCGCGCTCATGAGTTGCCATCCTTGAACGGCGGCGTAGGCGTCATCTGCTTCGCAAGGTCCAGCGTCCGCGCTGCGCCGACCGGCTGCCCCGGATAGGCATCCAGCACGATCGCGGGCAGGAGCCGCTGCGTCAGATCGGAAAAGGTAAAACCATAGGCTTGCCCATCGCGCGAACCCGTTGCCGCCACGAGCGCGTCCACATGCTGTTCGGTAAGCCCGAGTTCCTTTAGGGGCGGGCCGAGGACGGCACCGCGCTGATGATCGTCCGGTCGCCCAAACGGCAGGATGTCTGCTGCCCTTCGCCGCACGACGGGATCGAGCGCGGACAAGCGGTTCGTGCACATGATGACGGCGGCGGGAAGGCGCCCGTGTCAACGGCGGCGGGATTATGCGCCAGAGCGGCGGAGTAAAAATGCACCACGGGCCTCGGCGGTAGCTTGTCCCCGTAGTCCACGGGAGGGGCCCGCGCGCGGGGCGACGCGCCCTCCGCGCGGCTGGCGGCCATCGGCGCCCCAGGTGGCGATGACGCGCACCGCCTCTTCGCTGATCTGATAACAGGCGTTCGGGCTGTTCACCGGCCGCCCGGGATCGTCGGGGTTGTAGACCGCAATCCCAGCTTCCACGAACTGGTGCATGGTCTGCCGGCGGAATGTCTCGCGCGTGTTCGGCGCGTACTCCCGCCCATAGTGTTCGCGCGTGTAGTCCATGATCGGCGCGATGCCCATCAGCGGCCGCCGCAGGTCCTGCCAGGCACCCGACGGCCGGAGGTCGAGGAGCGCGAGCAGGGTCAGCGCGGAGCGGTCGTTCCGCTGGCCGCGCGGCATGCCGAGCGCCGTGAGGATCGCCAGCGCATCCTCGATCTTCTGCTGCGCTTCGAGCGGGTTCCCGTCTTCCGCCATGTCGGCGACCTCCTGTTCAATCGCTGCGTCGATGTCCCGTTGCGGCGGCGCACCGTCCCCATGCGCACGCCCCAGACGCTCCAGCGTCGCACGATCCGGATACCGCAGCGACCGCAGATCTGCCGCGTTGACCTGGGTGTGGCCGTTGAACTGCCGGAAGTACCGGTCGACGAGACTGCTGTTCAGATACAGCGCAAGACCGTGCGCCAGGTCGCGTTCCATGCCCTCGCGGCCGGCATGAAATACATTGAGGTGGTTCTCGAAGCCGACCAGCCCGCCCGGCAGGTCCGAATCATACACCGACGCCACCACGCGCCGCCGCTCTTCCTTGGCCGTGAACCGCCGGGTCACCACGTAGCTGCCGCGGTTCGGCCACAGCCATTTCCGGCTGCGTTCCGAGACGCGAATCGCGTTCGGCTTGCGCATCGCCTTCGGCCAGACCAGCGTTCCGCCCCGGAAATGGGCGGCGTAGAGCAGGGGCGCGGCGCCGACCTGCGGCTCCGCCCGCAAATCGTCCCGGTGGCGGAAGTCCACGCAATTCATCGTCTGCGGTCCACACCGGATGCTTACCGTCTGGGGGCTGTCGCTGCAAGGCGAAGGACATCGTTCGCCAGATCACGGAGAAAGGCTACAGTCTTCTTGCTTCGCCCGGCTGGCCGTAAGCCTTCGGGCGAGCCGTGGAACGCGACACTGATCAGCGATTGAGGGTTCGCTGCCAATTGCGCCGGAGGGGCCGGAGCCAGATGTCTTTTCTGGGTTTGTCGCAGAGCTTGTTGCGGTCGTAGCGTCCTCTTCCCTGTGTGGCGCCGACGCGGGTCCAGCCCGACGCGTTGTAGACGGCGCCGGTGTTGCGCGGGGTTTCGACGAAGGTCTCGATGAGCACGGGGGTGATGTTGTAGCGCTCGGTCCAGTCGGATGGGCAGGCGTCGTCGCACGATGGCGAGGATGTGCGAGCCGAGGTTGGGGACCGCGATCCATGGCAATATCAGGAAGCGCGGGTTGTCGACCACCATCGGCAGGTTCTTCTCGCGCGTCTCGGGCGTCCATCCGATGAAGTTGTCGCGCGGGGCGAGTTTCCATGCGGCGGTGGAGAAGCCGAGCATGGCGAGCGGCGAGCCGTTTCGGTCATGGACGGCGTAGCGCATCTGGGCGCCGACCAGGGGCTTGTAGCCGAGATCGTGGTCGCGGGCGACGAACTCGTTCCAGAGTTTTCCTTCGCGGGTGTTGCGCACGACGATGCGCATGTCGAGCGGGCGCACCTCGTCGAGGGTCTTCGGGGCAGGGAACAGCGGCGGCTCGGTATCGGGTCCGAAGACGATGGGCCTGGGTCGGCCCTGCTTGCCCCTTGGCGGCGGCAGTTCGATCACGCCGTCGCGGTGCATGACGAGCATGGTCACCTTGGCCATCATGTCCTTGAGGTCGCCGTCGGGCTTGAGCCAGCCGATGCGCCGGCAGAACTCTCTCGGCAGGGCGACGGCATGAAGGGCTCGATCGGCGCCCATTCACCGTCGGTCATATCGCTTGCATAGCGCGGGCAGTCCCGCCGATACTCCCGGCGAGCGGTTTCGGTCCAGGGCATGCGTGGCTCCGTTCTGCTTCGTAACCGAACAGAATCACAAACCATTGAAACCGCTCAACTCTTTTCGGGTCAGGCTCTTACGTAAAGTCGGCGCCAGCAAGGCACAAGATGCGCTGGGCGTGAGCCGGAGCGATGCCCGCAGCTGGCCAGGGCGCGCGAGGCGCGGACCCTTCTCGACAACCGCGTCGAATCCGCATGAGTATGAGCGGGAAGGGCCGAGCAGAAGGGATCGGCAACGACCCGTCTGGTCTCTTTGGTTCAAACCTGACGGGCATTCGAGCGCGATTTCCGTATTCGTTCGTTCAGGAAGTGATGGCGGCGAACGGCGAACAGACCACCGAACTCAGCCCCCCGTACCCCCGCGATTGCACAGAATACGAAATCCGTGTCAGCACGGTGGCCGTCATGACCTCGACCTTCCTTGCCGGACTTGATGGCGACCGCAGAACAGCGGCAGCGAGCCTTTCAACCTCCTTGTGTTTAGGAAAAACAGCGGCCCGTTGCAAACAGGAATTCGTTGCCACGCCTCCACGCCATGCGAATCCGCGCGGCAACGGCGCTTGCCCGGGGTCCTGCGAAGGAGTAGCGTCGCCGGGAATGCAGGGTGCCGGGACGGCGGCAGGAAAAACTCCCGCGCGCGCCACATGGCCCGGCGCTGCGCAGGGAGAGGGCAATGACCCGGCAGCGTCTTCCGATCGGGATCCAGGACTTCCGGACGATCCGGAGCGAGGGCTTCTACTATGTCGACAAGACGCCGCTGATCCGGCGGCTGGTGGACGAGGGGCGCCACTACTTCCTGTCGCGTCCGCGCCGCTTCGGCAAGAGCCTTCTGCTCGACACGCTGCGGTCGCTGTTCGCCTGCCACGAGCCGCTGTTCCGGGGGCTGAACATCCATCCGCACTGGGACTGGTCCGCGCCGCACCCGGTGGTGCGGCTGAGCTTCGGCGGAAAGTACAACGAACCGGGCGAGATCGAAGGAGACATCATCGAGCAGCTGGAGGGCATCGAGAGCGAGCACGATCTTGCGCCGGCCCGGACCTCGGATACCGGCCCGCGGCGTCTCCGGAACCTTCTCCGCCGTCTTCACGGCGCCGCCGGCCGTCCGGTGGCGGTGCTGGTGGACGAGTACGACAAGCCGATCCTGGACGTGCTTCACGACCCGGAGCTTGCGCGGGCCAACCGGGACTGGCTGCGGGGCTTCTACGGCATCGTCAAGGACAGTGCCGAACATGTCCGCTTCGTCTTCGTCACCGGGGTGAGCATGTTCTCCAAGGTCAGCTTGTTCTCGGGCCTCAACAACCTCAAGGACATCAGCCTCGACCCGCGCTACGCCGCGATCTGCGGCTACCGGGACGAGGACCTTGACCAAGTGTTCGGCCCGGAACTCGACGGGCTGGATCGGGAGGAGATCCGCGCCTGGTACGACGGCTACCGCTGGCGCGGCGGGGAGCCGGTCTACAACCCCTACGACGTTCTGCTGCTGCTGGACAGCCGCGAGTTCCGCCCCTGGTGGTTCGAGACCGGGTCTCCGGACTTCCTGTTCCGGATGCTGATGGAGCAGTCGGTGAGCCCGATGGAGCTGGAGGGGCGGCTGGCGGACACGGCGCTGGTCTCGAAGTTCGATGTCGGGGACATCGGCATCGAGGCCCTGCTCTTCCAGACCGGCTACCTCACCATCGCGGGCGAGGAGCGGCGGGGGCACCGGATCCTCTACCGGCTGGACTATCCCAACCTCGAGGTCCGGCTCAGCCTGAACGACGGGCTGCTGGCCTGGCTGGGCAAGAAGGGCGCCGAGCCCCTGGAGCAGGGGCGGGAGTTCTGTGCGCTTCTGGAAGCGCACGACTTCGCGGGCTTCGGCGCGACGCTGCGTGCGTGGCTGTCGGGCATCCCCTACCAGTGGCACGCGACGGGGGACCTCGCGCGCTACGAGGCGTGGTATGCGAGCCTGCTCTACATGTGCCTGCGTGCGGTCGGCGCCGACCTGCGGGTGGAGGAGGCCTCCTCCCGCGGCCGGGCGGACATGGTGCTGCGGCTCGGCGGGCAGGTCTTCGTGATCGAGTTCAAGATGGCGGAGACCGAGGACGGCGGCGCGGCCGCGCTGGATGCGGCGCTGGCGCAGATGCGCGAACGGGGCTATGCGGAGAAATACGCCGATCACGACGGCCCGGTCCACCTGGTCGGCGTGGCCTGCGGGCGCGACGCGCGCAACCTTCTCGACATCCGCGCCGAACCCGCATGAGCGGAGTTCGCGCCGTCCGACCCCCGACGGGCGCCGCCGAATGGCGCCGGTCGCCGCCAATGATTGCCGCAATGTGAAGTTCCCCCGCTTCCCATGGGATTGCCTGCGCCGGACCGGCCCTCCGCCCCGACACTGAAAGCTCCCCGGGGCATCGGTGTTTCCGAGGGCCTGGAGCGGTTGCGGATGTGTGGCAGCCTCATTGAAGCCCCGCAAATGGCGTGGCCCGGTCGCACGACGGATAACCCCGAGAGATTCTTGTCATCCTGCAGCGCCGGGCATGCGCGGCATGCGCCGCCAGGGGCATGAAGCGCGGGATTTGCCATATCGAAGGCGGTTTCCCCGCCGGTCCGCGTTTCCTATCTGTCCTGGCATGAAGGCATCGGAGACAGTCCCGCCCGATCCCTGGCGGCCCGGTTCCTGCGGGCGGTCGAGGCCTGGTGCGCCCGGAGCGGGATGAGCGCCGGGGCGTTCGGCGCGGCCGCGGTGGGCGACCGCGGCTTCGTCGCCTCGGTGCGCAACGGCCGGAACCTGCGCCTCGGGACAGTGGACCGGGCGCTCGCCGTCATGGGCGCGCCGCCGGCCGGCCCCGCCTTCCGCCGGGAGGTCGAGGCGTTTCTCGCGGTGACGGGGATCAAGCGCTCGCTGTTCGGACAGGAGGCGACGGGCAACCCCTCCTTCGTCGCGCATCTGCTGGGCGGCGTGTCGCCGACGCTGGCGACGGTGGAGGCGGTGCGCGCGGCGATGCGGTCGCTTGCGAGCCCGGCCGAACGGCATGAGGTCCGTGCCCGCGCCGGCGCGATGCCGGCGCTGCTGACCGGCGCCCCGTGGCCGCGGCCGGCGTTGCCCGCGGAGGAACCGCCCGGCCGGCCCGTGGCGGGGAGCGGGGGTATGTGGACACCCGCGAGGCGGCGGCCCGGCTCGGGCTTTCCCTGGCGACGCTGGCGCGCTGGCGCATCACCGGGGAGGGGCCGTGGTTCCACCGCTTCGGGGGCTGCGTGCGCTACCGGGGCGACCATCTGGAGGCGTGGGCTGCCGAACGCAGGATATCGCCGTGAGGCCGGGCGTCCCCGGGCACGGGGATGGCGGTCATGGTTGATCATGACAGATGGCTGATACCGCTGGTGCTGGCCGGCCTCTGCACGGCGGCGATGGCGGTGCTGGTGGCCGGAATGGCGCTGGTGACTGGGCGGATTCGTCAGAAGGTCGTCCGCACTCCGACCTCGAACAGATGCGCCCGAAATTCAGTCCTCACCTCGATGCTGTTGCCGAGGGCATTCCTGCCGTCGAACTCGAAGTTCCGCGTGGTCTGCAGGCGGTAGCCGAACTGGAGCGTGGTGCTGTCGTCGAGCCGGTAGCCCACCCCGGCGCCCAAGTGCCAAGCGAACTGCGTATCGCTCGACGAAATCGACGGGACGAAGCCGGGAGGCAATTGCGGCGCGTTGGATCCTAAGTTAAGGTCCAAGAGGTCCTGCGTCAGCTTGTTGTCGTCATATTCCAAGCTGCCTAGGTCTGTGCGGATGAAGCCGGCACCGCCGCCGATATAGGGCACCCAGTCGGAGCCCGTCGGGATGTCGAACCAGACATTCGCAAACGCGCCAATCTGTTCGGCGTTGCCCGAGACCGGGGTAGCCACCTCTATGGGAATTGACATCCCCGCCGAGACGATATTGCCATAGGTCTGCTTGTCCACCCTAGCGCGCGAGAAGAACACTTCGCCCTCGACGCGCAGGCCGCCGCCGAGCCTGTGGCCCACCATGCCGGCGATCTTGAACCCCGCATCGTATTCGGAGGTGGCCGTTCCGCTGTAGGGGACCGCAACCGGAGTTGGACTTGGTGGTACGGCGAGCATATTGCTGCCGGTCACTTTGGATTTGGTATCGTCAATGAACATGACTGGCACCTGGAAGCCCAGATACCACGGCGAATCGGCCGCCAGCGCGCTGGCCGGTGCGGCGAGCGGCGCTAGGGCCGCGGCAACAAGAATTGCAGTGGCTCCGGAAAATGGTATGCTGGTCATATCTATTCCTTAGATGTATCAATATACTTCCGTGTGTTCTACTGTCAATTGTCGATCTGAGGGATGTGAGCTGTGTTTTTCGAACGACGACATCTGGTTGAAGGCCGCATCCATATGATTCTGCCTAGCCCGACGGTAGCTCCCAGAAAGAGTCGCAACGAAGATGAGTGACGCGAGTAACGATGCGTGCCGTTCCAGCGACACGTCCCAGCCGGCTGGTTGTGAACGTCAAGCGGGACGGACGGACGCGCTGACGATAACGGAAGAGATATTCCTTCTCGTCCTAGATACCGAGAAGGGTGATCTTCAATTCTCGCTTCCGGCGCGCGGCCGGGACCTCGTGATGGCCGGGGCCGTGCTGATGGACTTGGCGCTGGAGAACCGCATCGACACCGATCCCGATCACCTGTTCGTGGTCGACCCTGCGCCGACGGGCGATGATCTGCTTGACCCGATCCTGTCTGACATCGCGGCACACGTGGAGGTTCGCGACAGCGCCTTCTGGCTCGAGCGGGTCGCCGGGCGCGGCGACAGGATCAACAGTCGGGCGAGAGACCGGCTGGTAGCGCGCGGGATTCTGGAAGCCGAGGCCAACGGCCTCGTCTTTCTCTCGCGCCCGGTAGCACGCACGCGCCGCTATCCGGTCGCGGACAAGACGACCTCCGAGGACGTCCAGTTCCGGATCATGCGGCTGATCTTCAGCGAGGATGTTCCCGACCCACGCGATCTCCTCATCGTTAGCCTGGCCGCGGCCTGCGGTGTCTTCGAGAGCATTCTTTCCCGCGAGGAACTGGCTGGCGTGCGCGACCGGATCGACTGGATCGCGGGGCTGGATCTGGTTGGTCGGGAGGTCGCGGCGGCCGCCAGACGGATCGACCCCAAGGCGACAACGGAGGTGGCTGCCCGTTCCCATGAAGAGATTCCGGCGGCGGCGGGATGGCCGCTTGCCGGCAACGCCTTCGACATGGCCGGCGACCTCACTGCGTTTCTCGCCAGAGAGTATCGCAAGCACGGCCCGATCTTTCGCGTTCGGGCGTTCAACCGGCGCTTCATCGCCTTTGCCGGTCCTGACGCGATCAAGTTTCTGACGAAGATCGGGAGTACCCACCTTCGCACCCACGAGCTCTGGCGCGACTTCAGCTTCGCCACCGGAACCAGACATCTGGTGGTGGGCATGGACGGCAGCGAGCATCTTCGTATGCGCAAGTTGCTGGCCAAGGCCTATTCTCCCAAGGTCATCGAGGCCAGGCTGGGCGACTTCCTCGACGTCACCCGCCGCAGCATCGCCGCATGGCCGCGCGACCGACCGGTAGCGACCCAGCAGGCCATGCAACGGATCGTCGCCGAACAGACAGGCCTCTCGCTGACCGGCATCTCTTCGCGGGAGCATGTGGACGATCTGGTTGTCTTTCTCGAGACGCTGCTCAATGTTCACATCCTGCGCCGATGGCCGAAGCTGGCGGCGCTCCGGCCCCGCTTCCGGCGTGCCCGCCGGGGCGTGGACAAGTTGTACGCCAAGATCCTCGACGTGCACCGACCGGAGATCCGCGACGGCAAGCCCCCGGATTTTATCGACGAATTGCTGGAGATGAACCGGCAGGATCCGCAATTCCTTTCCGAGACCGACTACATGATGGCCTTTCTCGGACCCTACTTCGTCGGTCTCGACACTGCCTCGAGTACCTGCTCGTATATGCTCTACGCCCTGCTGAAGCATCCGGACCTGCTCGCGCAGGTGAGAGCGGAGGTCGATGCCGTGTTCGACCGGGGAACGCCTGCTGTGGAGGACCTGCGCGTACTTGACGTCACGCACCGCGTCGTGCTTGAGACGCTGCGCATGTATCCGGTGGTTCCGGTGGTCATGCGTATCGTGTCCAACGCATTCGATTTCCGCGGCTTTCGGATTCCAGCCGGTGCGCAGATCCTCATCGGCACGTCGGTCGGCCACCGCCTGCCGGAGTGCTTTCCGGAACCGGAGCGTTTCGACATCGAACGTTTCCGACAGCCCCCCCCCCCCGGCGTTCGTTCCGTTCGGCCTGGGCAGACACCGCTGCCTCGGAAGCGGCTTCGCCGAGGTGCAGGTCATGTTCACCCTGGCAACCATCGTCCGCGAGGTCGATATCGCGTTAGAGCGGCCCGACCGCCCCCTCCGGATCAGGCACATGCCGGCGTCCCATCCCGACGCCTCGTTCCGATTTCGGGTGACCGGCGAGCGGAGGCGTGGGGCGTGACGGTTCGATCGCTGCTTTGCGACAGCCCGCAAGACATCACCGTCGCATGGATGCAGGAGGCGCTGACCGCCAGCGGGTTATTTGGCGCACCGCGGGTCGATTCGGTCGAAGTTGACAATCTGGGGACGGCAACCAATGTGTTCGGTACCGTTTTGCGCTGCCGCCTGATCGCCCGCGACGACTCGTCCCCGATACCCGGGACAGTCATTGTCAAACTGCCGGGAACCGACGGAAAGGCGTTGCGGTTCGCCAGATGGCTGTCGCTGCACAAGCGGGAGTACGATTACTACCGGTGCGCGGCAGCGAATGCGCCGATGCGGTCGCCTTCCCTATACTATGGCGCGTTCGAGGCACGCGACCACCGCTTCGTTCTGGTGCTCGAAGATATGCACCCGATGGAGACCATCCCCCAGTCGGTCGGCGTCGAAGACGCGCGGGCGCGCCTTGCCCTGCAGGAGGCTGCCCGGATGCACGGGCAGTATTGGAACGCAGCCGACCGGCCACCCTTATCAAGCCTCTACGACACCCTCAACACCCGATGCGCGCGAATCCTTCAGACGGTCTATCTGATATGCCTACCCTCCGTACTCGAACACTTCAGCAGCCGGTTCTCGCCCGAGTTGCGCAGGTTTGCCGAAGCGCTAGGGCCGCGGGTCGCCGCCCACTTCGCCAACATCGCGACCACCCCGATGACGCTGGTCCATGGCGACTACCGGGCGGAGAACATGTTCTTCGTCTGTTCTTCGGCATCGGGGGCCAAGGACGGCTTTGCCGCGATCGACTGGCAGGGCTGCGGATCGGGCTGCGGCCTCTACGACGTGGCATATTTCCTGGCGACAAGCGTTCCTGTCGACACCCGCCGCCGGATCGAGCGGGAAGCCTTGGAGGAATACCACGACATCGTCTGCCGCATGGGGGCCAGGAACTGGACATTCGAGGATTGCTGGCGCAGCTACCGACAAAACATCCTCGGTGCCTTTGTGGCCTGCATTCTGGGATGCGGCGGTTTCGATGTGACCGACCGTCGACGCTGCGACCTGGCGACCGCTCTGTTGGACCGCGTGCTGTCGGCGATCGAGGATCTCGATGCCAACGAATTCCTGCCAGTCCGCGAACGGTTCCTGACACCTGGATATGCCTTCTCGACCCTGTCCCGCTGGGGCTACAGCGCCTACGGTCTGGTACGTCGACCGGGCCGGAAGAAGGCTCCTTGAGCGGCCACTCTATCACCGGCCGCGCCGGCGGGGCTGATGATGGCTGACTCCGCTTGCGGAGCGTCGGCTGACCAGGATTTCGTGGCGCCCCCTCCGCGCCTGGTGATGCCGGCCATGATCTGCGTGATGTTGGCCATGTTCCTGGCAGCGCTGAGCCAGACCGTGGTTGCCACGACCCTGCCGTTGATGGTCGTCGATCTCGGCGGATTCGAGCGCTACACGTGGGCCGTGACCTCCTACATCGTCGCGGCGACCGTCATCGCTCCCATTGCGGGCAGGCTGAGCGATATCCACGGACGCAAGCGCTTCCTGATCGTCGGCATGGCGGTGTTCATCGCCGGCTCCTGGCTCGTCGGCGTCAGTACTTCGATGACCCAGGTTGTCGCGTTCCGGATCCTGCAGGGGATCGGCGGCGGGGTCGTCATGACCTGCTGCTACGTCTCCATCGCCGACCTGTTCCGACCCGAAGACCGGGGCAAGTATCACGGCCTGCTCGGTGCTGCCTTCGGCGTGGCCTCCGTCGCAGGGCCGGTCTTGGGCGGATTGGTCGCCGAGCGGCTTTCCTGGCAGTGGGCGTTCATCCTGATCGCCTTGGCCGGCATCCCGATTCTAGCTTTGATCGCGAAGAACTATCCCGCCCGCGGTCGGGCCGCGAAGACTCCGCGGCTCGACCTTCCCGGCATGGTGGCGCTGGCCCTCGCCGTTGTCCCCCTTCTTCTTGCGCTCTCTCTGGGCGGCGTGCGGTACGGCTGGGACACGCCGCAGATCATCGGCCTGCTCGCTTTCGGGCTGGCGATGAGCGGGCTTTTCGTGGTCCTTGAGACCAAGGCGTCCGTGCCCGTCATGCCGTTGGGAATCTATGCCGATCGGGTGGTTGGCGTGGCCGTCGTCGTCACTCGGCCTGCTCGCTTTCGGGCTGGCGATGAGCGGGCTTTTCGTGGTCCTTGAGACCAAGGCGTCCGTGCCCGTCATGCCGTTGGGAATCTATGCCGATCGGGTGGTTGGCGTGGCCGTCGTCGTCACGCTGCTGACCAGTTTGGGGCTTTACGGAAGCGTGCTGTTCCTGCCGCTGTTCTTCCAGGTCGTGTTGGGGATATCGGCGACCATCAGCGGCTATCTCCTGATTCCCATACTCCTCGGCATGGTCGGCGGCGGAATCGTCTCGGGACAGTTGCTTTCGAGAGCCGGCGGACACTACCGGCTCCAGGCGCTGGCCGGCACCGGCCTCATGGTGTTTGGCATGTATCCGCTTTCCACCATGAACGAGACGACGAGCCTGCTCGCATGCGCATTCTATGTCTCGGTCGTCGGGCTCGGCTTCGGCGCGACCGTGGCTACGCTCTCGCTTGCTGTGCAGAATACGGTCCCGTTCGCTCTCGTGGGCGCAGCGACCGCGGGCCTGCAATTCTTCCGGTCGCTCGGCGGCATGCTGGGTATCGCCGTGCTGGGCGCGGTGATGGAGCAGCGCTTCCGCTTGGCATTCGACGAGACCGTCCCCAACCGCGTGAGGGAGGCGTTTTCACCGAGTGAACTCGATGCTCTCAAGAGCCGCCCCGAAGCGTTGGCTGATCGGTTCCTTGCGGAGTCCTTGATGGCGCAGACCACGGGAGCTGAGCCGGCCGGGGCCGCTCTTGCGGGCATGCTGAACGATTCCTTGGTCTCGGCACTGGCCGGGGCGCTGAACGACGTTTTCTCCATCATCGCCGCCATGACGGTCCTGTCATTTGCCGCCGCCCTCTTCTTCCGCGTGCCTCTTCGTCCGACGGCAGATATAGCGGCGTAGCGCTGTCCAGAACCCGCGCCTGACCGCTCGCCATGCGCAATTTTGCCGAAGGGAAGGCGACGCGGACGCGCTCACGAATCGTTGGCGGTCCAGGAATCGTTGGCGGTCGTCTCGCTCAAGCGCCCGACGGCTGGAACTCCTTGCCGTTGCCGGGGTTGCGGCAAATGGGCATCGCGGCGGTGCATGCCCTGTTCGACCGCACGGAGGGCGGGAGCCTGGACACACACCGCATCTAATGATGCTCGCCCGAATTCAGATCAGCGATATGCAGAGGATGCCAGAACCTGTTTGTTCACAACAAGCTCCGAGAAGCCTGCTTGCCCTCCATTCCTCCTCCCGCTCACAAACCCAAGCCACGCCCATGACGGGCGGTCGAGGCCGGCCGAAGAGCAGAAGGCCGCGGCTGAGGATCACGCGCCGGTTGACGCTCCCGGAGACCAAAGCCAAGGTGCCGCGGATCGAATCGGGCCCGTCCGGGCCCTCCATGCCGGAGAGTCGAGACGTGAGCGACAGGGCGACGAGCCAGGTTTCGGAACGCGCAATGGCGAACGCCATTCGCGCCCTGGCGATGGACGCCGTGGAGGCCGCCGGGTCCGGCCACCCCGGCATGCCCATGGGCATGGCCGACGTGGCGACGGTGCTGTTCACCCGCTGTCTGAAGTTCGATCCGACTGCGCCGGACTGGCCCGACCGCGACCGCTTCGTGCTCTCGGCTGGTCACGGCTCCATGCTGCTCTACGCGCTCCTCCATCTCACCGGCCATGCTGACATGACGATGGACGAGATCAGGAGCTTCCGTCAGCTCGGCAGCCGCGCAGCGGGCCACCCGGAGCACGGTCATGCCACCGGTATCGAGACCACGACCGGCCCGCTCGGCCAGGGACTCGCGAACGCCGTCGGCATGGCGCTTGCCGAGCGCATCCTGAATGCGCGTTTCGGCAATCTTGTCGACCATCGGACCTATGTCGTCGCCAGCGACGGCTGCCTCATGGAGGGCATCAGTCACGAGGCCGCTTCGCTCGCCGGACATCTGTGGCTCAACCGCCTGTCGGTGATTATCATAAAGGGCGCATATTTGCTGGCGTAGCGCGCTTTTGTGGTGCGCACGACAAACAGCGTGAGACAGGCGCGGCCGGGTTTATGACGGGGGCCGAGGACGGAAGGAGGGCGTAGCCCGACCGGAGTCCTCGGCCCCCGTCGCGTTGAGATTTTCGCCTCCCGGAGGGCGGCGACGTCCTGGCGACCGGGTTGGCCGTTCCCGGGCTGCGGCAGGGGGTAGACTGGGGCTTCTGAGAACGATGCGGCGCCGGCCCCGTTGGCTTGGTGGCAACGACCGGCGCCGCACCCCCCGAGCCATGCAAGGCGCGGCCCGGAAGCGCAGTATCGTGCGCGTCCGGGCGTGGGTCCACCCCGTTCTCATCGGTCGCGATGAGGAACGCCGCCCGCCTGTTCACCTGCGCCCTGTGCCGCCGCCAGGTGGTTCTCTGCCGGCGCTGCGACTCTGGCCATATCTACTGTTCGCCGCGTTGCAGCGGGCGGGCGCGGCGTCGGTCGGTGCGCCTTGCGGGGCAGCGCTACCAGAACAGCCGCCGGGGCCGTCACAAGCATGCCGAGCGCCAGCGGCGCTACCGCGAACGGCGCCGTGTGCGGCAGCCGGCAGTTCGGGCCATCGCGCAGAAAGTGACGCATCACCCTTTGACCGTCGCGCGCCGGCGTCCTGATGTGGCGCGCATACCGGCGGGGCGGTCCGGAACCCGGCCCTTCGGGCCCGACCGTCCCGCCCGGGTGTTCCGCTGCGAGCGCTGCGGTCGGTTCTGCGGCCTGGCGGTCTATCCGGGCCTGCGCCAGGCGCGAAGGGAGTGAGATGGCGATCGACAAGCAGACCCGTGCCGAGATCCAGCGGCTGTATTTTGCCGAGAAGTGGAGGATCGGCACGATCGCGCGCCAGCTCGGCGTCCACCACGGCACGGTCGAGCGCGCGGTAGCGGCCGCCGGGGCGCCCGCGCGTGAGAGGCGGCGCAGGGCTTCGATGATCGATCCGTTCCGGCCCTTCATCCGCCAGACCCTGGCGGTCTGGCCCAGGCTGCCAGCCAGCCGGCTCTACCAGATGGCGGTCGAGCGCGGCTACCGGGGCAGCCAGAGCCACTTCCGGCGCATGATCGCGCCGGAGCGCCCGCGGCCTGTGGCCGAGGCCTATCTGCGCCTCAAGACCCTGCCCGGCGAGCTGGCCCAGGTGGACTGGGCCCACTTCGGCAAGGTGAGGATCGGGCGCGCGGAGCGCCCGCTGATGGGCTTCGTGATGGTGCTGAGCTACTCGCGCCGCATCTTCCTGCACTTCTACCTCAATGCCGCGATGGACAACTTCCTGCGCGGCCATGTCGAGGCCTTCGAGGCCTGGCAGGGCGTGCCCCGCGAGCTATGGTACGACAACCTGAAGAGCGTCGTGCTGGAGCGCCAGGGCGACGCCATCCGGTTCAACCCCCGGCTCCTCGACTTCGCCGCCCGCTACCGCTTCCTGCCCAAGCCGGTCGCGGTCGCGCGCGGCAACGAGAAGGGGCGCGTGGAGCGCGCCATACGCTATGTGCGCGACAACTTCTTCGCCGCCCGCGCCTGGCGCGACCTCGACGACCTGAACGCCCGGGCCCGCGCCTGGTGCGACGGCGTCGCCGCCGACCGTCGCTGGCCGGACGACCGCTCCCTCACCGTGCGCGAGGCCTTCGAGCGCGAGCGCGGCTCCCTGATGGCGCTGCCCGACGACCGGCCCCCCGTCGACGAGAGGGTCGAGGTCAGGATCGGCAAGACCCCCTACGCCAGGTTCGACCTCAATGACTATAGCGTCCCGCATACCCATACGCGGCGCACCCTCACCGTGGTCGCGACACTGGAGGAGGTACGCATCCTCGACGGCGCCGACACCGTCGCCCGTCATCCGCGCAGCTTCGACAAGGCGGCCCGCATCGAGACCCCCGAGCACATCGAGGAGCTGGTCAGGCTCAAACGTCACGCCCACCGCCTGCGCGGGCAGAGCCGCCTTCTCCAGGCCGCCCCCGACAGCGAGCGCCTGCTTGCCGAGACCGCCAGGCGCGGCGGCAATATCGGCACAACCGTCGCCTCCCTGCTGCGCCTGCTCGACGACTACGGAGCCGTCGAACTCGAAGCCGCCATCGATGAAGCCCTTGAGCGCGGCGTCCCCCATCCCAATGCGGTGCGCTTCAGCCTGAACCGGCGGCGCGAACAGCGCAACGAGCCACCACCCATCCCCATCGACCTGCCCGGCGATCCAAGACTGCGCGATATCGCGGTCCGCGATCACGACCTCGGCGGATACGACGGGCTCGCAAGCCACCACGAGGAGGACAGCGAAGAATGACCCTCAAGGACCGCGCCACGGCGCTCGGACTGCACGGCCTCCTCGCCCACTGGAGCGAGGTTGCGGAGCGCGACTGGCTCCCGCCCCTGATCGCATGGGAAGAGGAAGAGAGGCGAAGCCGAAGCCTCAGGCGACGCCTCACCGCCGCCCGCCTCGGACAGTTCAAGCCGCTCGCCGACTTCGACTGGGACTGGCCAAGGCGATGCGACCGCATGGCCGTCGAGGACCTCATGACCCTCAACTTCCTCCGCGAGGGCGCCAATGTCGTCCTCATCGGCCCCAACGGCGTCGGCAAGTCCACAATCGCCGCCAATATCGCACACCGCGCCGTCCTCGAAGGCCACACCGTGCGCTTCGCAACCGCCGCCAGCCTGCTCGGCGAGCTCGCCGCCATCGACTCCGACACAATGCTCCAGCGCAGGCTGCGCTTCTACGCCCGCCAGCACCTCCTGGTCATCGACGAAGTCGGATATCTCTCCTACTCCAACCGTCATGCCGACCTGCTGTTCAATATCGTCTCAAGCCGCAGCCAGCAGCGCTCCACCATCATCACCACAAACCGCCCCTTCGCCGAGTGGAGCGAGGCCTTCCCCAACGCCGCCTGCCTCGTGGCCCTTGTCGACCGGCTCGTCCACAATGCCGAGATCCTCGCCATCGACGGCGACTCATACCGCCGCAAGGAGGCCGAGGAACGCCAGAAGCAGCGCAGCGCCGATCGCCGCCGGCGGCGATCGGCAAAAGGAGCGGGCAAGAGCACGGCGCAAGACACGGGGGATGCCTGAGCCAGCCGTGCAGCATCTGCATCCATGGGATCGCCGCCTGCGGGCCGAGGGGCTGCGAAGCTGCCCCCTCGAAGACGTGGTCCACGCCCTCGGCTATCGCCGCGATCCCGCCGATGCCGCGCGCTGGAGACGAGCCGGTTCGGTCCTCTCCATCAACCGCTTCATGTTCTACGACCATCTGCGCGGAGAGGGAGGCGCCGGGGCCATCCAGCTGGCGGTTCATGCGCTCGGATGCCCAACGACCGAAGCCCTCGACTTCCTCGCCCAACTGCCGCGCCACTCACGGCTCCCGAACAGTCGCTGTGAGGCGGAGCCCTCGTGCCAGGACCCTCGCTGGCCGGCGCTGCGGCAATACCTCATCGAGCAGCGCGGCCTCGCCGACGCGCTCGTCGAGCTATGCCGAGGCCTCGGCCTGATCCGTGCCGACCGGCGCGGCAATCCCGTGTTCCTCCGCCGAAACGCCGCCAGCAAGGTGGTCGGCATAGAGACCCTCCCCGCAGCGCAGGAGCCGGCCGCAGACGGCGGCTTCTGGATGTCATGGGAGCCCGACTGGCCCGGCACCGTCATCCTCACCGGCAGCGCCCTCGACGCCCTGTCGATCCTCTCCCTCCACCTCGTCCCGGAAAAACGCAGCAAATGCGCCGTCGTCTCCACCGGCGCCATCACGGCCAGAATCCCCAAATGGGTCGAGGCCTGGAACCCGCGCCGTATCTTCTGTGCCTGGGACGCTACACGATACGGCGATCACGCCGCCCGCCGCATGCAAGACAACGACACAAGAATCGTCCGAATGCGACCGGCCCTCGAAAACCAGGACTGGAACGACATGCTCATCCGTGACCGCGACGGCGAGCCGCTCGAAACCGATGACCGCCCAATCAGATGAACGCAACACCTAACCCATGCGACGCTGCTCGCAAGCCGCACAAACCGGCCGTTCCGCGCCAGCAAATAAACGCCCTTCCTAACCGTCGCTAACAACCGCCTGATCGTGCTCTTCGACGACAACAGCGTCTCGATCGACGGCCTCACGTCGCTTGCCGAATCCGACGACACGCTCAAGCGGTTCGAAGCCTACGGCTGGGCCATCGAACGAGTCGACGGACACAACAGCGCGGCCGTCGCGGCGGCGCTCGAACGCGCCCAAGGAAGTGACCGGCCCAGTTTCATCGCCTGTCGGACGACCATCGGCTTCGGTGCGCCCAACAAGCAGGGCACCGCTGCCGCCCACGGCGCGGCCCTGGGGACCGATGAGGTCGCCGCCGCACGCATCGAACTGGACTGGACGCACGCGCCGTTTGTCCTGCCCGACGACATCGTTGCGGCCTGGCGCGCGGCCGGCGCGCGCGGCGCCGCAGCCAGGAGGACGTGGGAGGAGAGGCTGGCAGCGTGCGATGACGACCTGCGCGAGGCGTTTCTGGGCAGGATCACCGGAGACGTGTCGGGGCCAGTGCGCGAGGCCGTCGCCCGCCATATCGCCTCGCTGATCGACGAGCCGCGAGCGGTCGCCACGCGCAAGGCGAGCGAACTGACGCTCGACGTGCTGACCGCGGCCCTGCCCGCCATGGTCGGCGGCTCGGCGGATCTGACCGGCTCGAACAATACGCGCACGAAGCCCATGAAGGACATCGCTGCGGACGACTACGGCGGCTCCTACGTCCGTTACGGCGTGCGCGAGCACGCCATGGCCGCGATCATGAACGGCATGGCGCTCCACGGCGGCGTGATTCCCTACGGTGGCACCTTCCTGGTCTTCACCGACTACTGTCGCCCGTCCATCCGCCTGGCCGCGCTCATGGGGCTGCGCGTCATCTTCGTCATGACCCACGATTCGATCGGGCTGGGCGAAGACGGCCCGACGCACCAGCCGGTCGAGCATCTCGCGAGCCTGCGGGCGATTCCCAACCTGAACGTGTTCCGCCCGGCGGACGCGGTGGAAACCGCCGAGTGCTGGGAGCTGGCGCTGGCCGCACGACGGACTCCGTCGGTGATCGCGCTGACCCGCCAGGCCGTGTCCCAAGCGCGGACCGAGGCGGCCGACGACAACCTCTGCGCGCGGGGCGCCTACGTCCTGCGCGAGGCCTGCGGCGACTGCCGGGCGACCGTGCTGGCCAGCGGCTCGGAGGTCGAGGTCGCGATCGCCGCCCGCGACATCCTCCAGGCGGAGGGGGTTGGAACCCGGGTCGTGTCGATGCCGTCGTGGGAGCTCTTCTCGGCCCAGGGCGACGCCTACCACGCATCGGTGATCGACCGCACCACGGCCGTCGTCGCCGTCGAGGCAGCCTCGACCTTCGGCTGGTCCGCCATGGTAGGTGACAACGGCGGCGTGATCGGCATGACGGGCTTCGGCGCGTCCGCGCCTCACAAAGCGCTCTACGGCCACTTCGGCATCACGGCCGAGGCGGTCGCCAACGCTGTGCGCGAGCGCCTGTAGAGTGCTTCCGTCGCGCACCGGGACGAGGGGTGCGGAGTATCAGCAAAGTAGCCACCGAGTTTCACGCAAAGTAGCCATCCAATATCACTCAAAGTAGCCACCCGGTGTCACCAAAGTAGCCACCCCTCGGGGGCGGCGATTTTTGGAACGACTCAGGGAGCCGTCCTACGCCTCGGATTTTCGCGATCGATCCGAGAGGTATGGGATGGCACGGGGAAGGCTGCCGATGAGGAAGGTGAAGAAGGTACTTGCGTATCATTTCGACGAGGGACGCAGCGCGCGGGCTATCGCGGCGCACTGCGGCATCGCGCGGCGCTCGGTGGCGCTCCTGGTGGAGCGGTTCGACGCCTCGGACCTGAGCTGGCCGGAGGCCCGCGAGCTGGGCGAGGAGGCCCTGGAGGCGGCGCTCTATCCGCCCGCTCGGCAGGACGTGCCGGCAGAGGATGTGGACTGGGCGAAGGTCGAGAAGGACCTGTCCGGGCGCGGCATGACGCTGAAGCTGCTGTGGGAGGAATGGCGCGAGACGCATCCCGACGGCATGAGCTACGTCACCTGGTGCCGCCGGTTCCGCGACTGGCGGCCGCGGCGGGGCGTGACGATGCGCCAGAACCGCCGTCCCGGCGAGCGGCTGTTCGTCGATTACGCCGGCATGACGGTGCCGGTCCTGATCGACCGCGTGGAGCACGAGGCGCAGGTGTTCATCGCCTCGATGGGTGTCTCGGGCCGGCTCTACGCCGAGGCGACGCTGAGCCAGAAGATCGACGACTGGTGCGCCTCGCACGTGCGCTGCTTCGAGGACATGGGCTGGGCGCCACCGGTCGTGGTGCCCGACAACATCAAGCCGGCGGTGATAAAGCCGTCGCGCTACGAGCCGTGCGGCGCGACAATCAGCTTGAGACGCTGGCGACAATCAGGATGAGACGGGGGAAGGCGGCGGCCCGGAACGGAGGGAGGGCGTAGCCCGACCGGAGTTCCGGGCCGCCGCCTCAAAAAATTTTTCCTGGACCTTCTGGCGGGGTCGGTCGGCTGGGCGAACGGTGACGTTTTTCCGAGTAGAGGAGCGCGTCATTGCCCGGGCGTTACGTAACCGATCGCCAGAAGAGGCTGTTCATGACCCACAAGAAGACCGACACCATCGAGGTGGCGGCCGCCAAGGCGGGGTTCGGCCGTGCCACCGGCTACCGTCTTGCCGCCGATCCGGAGCCATTCCGGGAGAAGAAGCCGCGGGGTCGGCGCCGCCCGGACCCGCTGGCCGATATCTTCGAGAAGGACGTCGTGCCGATCCTTGAGACCAGCCCGGCCATCCGTCCGGTTGGCGTGTTCGAGGAGTTGATGCGCCGTCATCCCGAACTGGACCCGGGGGTGCGGCGTACGCTGGAGCGGCGGATCCGCACCTGGCGCGCCCAGTATGGCGCGGAGAAGGACGTGATCTTCCGCCAGAAGCACGAGCCGGGCCGGCAGGGCCTGTCCGACTTCACTCGCATGGGCTCGCTCGGCGTGACCGTGGCGGGGCAGCCGCTGGATCACATGCTCTACCACTTCCGCCTCGCCTGGTCGGGCTTCACCCATGCCCATGTGGTGCTCGGCGGGGAGAGCTTCACGGCGCTGGCCGAAGGGCTGCAGGACGCGCTGTGGCACCTCGGGGGCGCGCCTCTCGATCACCGCACCGACAGCCTGTCGGCGGCGTTCCGCAACCTGAGCAAGGACGCCGTCGAGGACATCACCGGGCGCTACCGGGGGCTGTGCGAGCACTACGGCATGGAGGCCACCCGCAACAACCGCGGCGTGGCCCACGAGAATGGCTCGATCGAGGGGCCGCACGGCCACCTCAAGCGCCGGATCGCGGATGCGCTGGCCTTGCGCGGCTCGTCCGACTTCGAGACCCTCGAAGCCTATCGGCTCTTCGTCGCCGACGTGGTCGGCCGGGCCAATGCGCATCGCTCCAAGGCGATCGAGGCCGAGCGCGCGGTGCTGCGGGACCTGCCGGTCGAGCGGACCGTCGATTACGAGCAGATCAGCGTCAACATCGGCCAGTCCTCGGGCTTCGTTCTCCGCCGCGTGTTCTATACCGTGCCCTCGCGCCTGATCGGACACAGGCTCGGCGCGCGCGTCTGGGATGACCGGATCGACCTCTTCCTCTCGGGCGCTCACCTCCTCACCCTGCCGCGCGCGCGCGTCGGCGCGAGCGGTCCGGGCGCCCATGTCGTCAACTACCGGCACGTCATCCACTCCTTGAAGAAGAAGCCGATGGCGCTCCTGAACCTGGTCTACCGCGACGAGTTGTTCCCTCGCGAGCCCTACCGGCGCTGCTTCGAGAAGGCCCTGGAGCGGCTCGGCGAGCGCGAGGCCTGCCGCCTCGCCGTCGGCCTGCTGACGCTTGCACATGAGGACACCTGCGAGGCCGAACTGGCCGCGGAGATCGATCGTGCCCTCAAGACCGGCCGTCTTCCCGACCCCGACAAGCTCAAAGCCCGCTTCGCGCCGCAGCGCGGCAGCATGCCCGCCATCAAGGTCGCCAGGGCGCCACTCCTCGGCTACGGCGCGTTGCTGCAAGGAGACGCGGCATGACTGACAACCGGGACAGACCCGCCGCCGACCCCAACAAGGTCGACGCCATCAGGCTCTCCCTGATGCTCACCGAACTCCGCCTGCCGACCATCAACCGGCTCTGGCAGGGCTTCGCCAAGAGGGCCGACGCCGAGGGATGGACCGCAGCACGCTTCCTCGCAACCCTCGTCGAGCACGAACTCGCCGAGCGCGACCGCAGGCGCATCGAACGCCATCTCAGGGAGGCGAAGCTGCTCCCCGGCAAGAGCCTCGACAGCTTCGACTTCAACGCCGTGCCGATGATCTCGAAGGCCCAGGTCAACGCGCTGGCCGCCGGCGATGCCTGGCTGACCCAGGGCGCCAATTGCCTCATCTTCGGACCGCCAGGCGCCGGCAAGAGCCATCTCGCCTCCGCCATCGGCCTCGCCCTGGTCGAGAACGGATACCGCGTCCTCTTCACCAGGACCACCGATCTCGTCCAGCGCATGCAGGTCGCCCGCCGCGAACTCGCCCTCGAAGCCATGCTCGCAAGGCTCGACCGATACCACCTCCTCATCCTCGACGACATCGCCTATGTCCAGAAGGATCAGGCCGAGACCAGCGTCCTCTTCGAACTCATCTCCGCCCGCTACGAGCGCCGATCCCTGCTGATCACCGCCAACCAGCCCTTCGGTGAGTGGGGAAAGGTGTTCCCGGACGAAACAACCGCGGTGGCTGCCGTCGACCGGCTCGTCCACCACGCCACCATCCTCGAAATGAATGTCGAGAGCTACAGGCGCCGCGAAGCCCTCGACAGAGGCAAGCGAAAGGCTGGGCGCCCGGCAAGCTACGCCACCAAAAAAAACACCAAAAACTGAACCGCTGCCGCCAGATCGGCCCAGCGGCCACAACACTCACGGCCCGCGGGAATCGCCTCCGCGGGCCGTCTCTTCTCCGACCCGACGGCCCCCCCGCGACAATCAAAACGCTCTCCGAAAACCTTGTTTGTCGCGCCGCGACAATCAAAATCCGAAACCGCTTGCAATCCGCGCCCCGCGCGACAATCATCAACTCGCCGATGCCGCCGGGGAATCTCATCCTGATTGACGCGCGGCTCTCACCCAGATTGTCGCGCTATAGCGCCGGTCCTGAACGAGACCTACGCCGATCTGCTTGAGCATTACGGCGCCCAGGGCTTCCCGGCGCGCGTGAGGAAGCCCCGCGACAAGGGCCTCGTCGAGAACGGCGTGCTTCATGCCGAACGCTGGATCCTCGCGCCGCTGCGCAAGCATGTCTTCCACGACCTGGCGTCGCTCAACCGGGCGATCGCCGCCCAGGTCCGGAAGATCAACGCCAGACCCTACGCCGACGGCACCGGAGAGAGCCGCGACGAGCGCTTCGAGGCCATCGATCTCCCGAACATGAACCCGCTGCCGGACCGGCGCTGGCAGCGAACGGTCTGGCGCAAGAACACGGTCCACCCCGATTACCACATCGCGATCGACTACCGGTTCTACTCGGTGCCCTACCAGTATGTCGGCAAGGAGGTCGATGTCCGCCTGCGCGGCCAGGTGATCGACGTGTTCCACCGCGGGAAGCAGATCGCCAGCCATCTGCGGAGCAGCAGGAGGGGCCGCGCGACCACCCTCAAGGAACATCAGCCTCCGAAGCACCAGCGCGCCGGCGTCGAGGACACCCGCGCCCGGCTGGAACGGGACGCGCGCAATATCGGCCCCCATGCCCTCGCCCTGGTGATTGCGATCATGGATCGCAACCCCAATCCCGAGTTCGGCTTCCGCTCCTGCTACGGCGTCCTCCGGCTGGCCAACGGCCACGAGCCGGACCGCTTCGACGGCGCCTGCCGATACGCCCTGGAGCTCGGATCGGCAACCTGGCGCGGGCTCGACAACATCCTGCGCACCGGCGCCGATCTCGCCGACGCGCAGGGGCCCGAGACCGCACCCATCGACCACTCGAACATCAGAGGACCGGAGTACTATAGATGACCGACAACAATGGCATATCCTACCCGCTGGCCCAGCGCATCGCTTCATTGCGCCTGCCCGGCATGCACGCCGCCTTCCTCGAACAGATGGCGCGCCACGATCTCGACGACATGCCGTTCGAGGAGCGCCTCGGGCTGCTGATCGACCGCGAGATCGCCGAGCGGCGCTCGCGCGCCCTGCAACGGCGCCTCAAGAAGGCCCAGCTCCGCCACTCGGACGCCTGCTTCGAGGACATCAACCTCAGCCGGCCCCGCGGCCTCGACCGCAGCGTCGTTCTCGGCCTCGGAGACTGCGCCTGGGTCCGCAACGGCGCCAACATCCTCATCACCGGCCCGTGCGGCACGGGCAAGAGCTGGGTCTCCTGCGCGCTCGCCCACAAGGCCTGCCTCGAAGGCCACCAGGCCCAGTACCAGCGCGTCCCCCGCCTGCTCACCGAGCTGCGGATCGCGCACGGCGAAGGCACCGTGCCGAAGCTCTACCGCGACCTCGCCCGGATCGAGGTCCTGATCCTCGACGACTGGGGCCTGGCACCGATCGACGCCGCCCGCGGCCGCGATCTCCTCGAAATACTCGACGACCGCTTCGGCCGCCGCTCGGTAATCGTAACCTCGCAACTGCCGGTGGCCGACTGGCACCGGCAACTCAATGATCCGACGCTGGCGGACGCTATCCTCGACCGTCTCGTTCACGGCGCTATCCGCTTCGAGCTGCACGGCACGTCCATGCGCACCGACGACGCCGGCGCCGGAACGAAGGCATGAGAGCGGTGAGGGAGCGTCGCGCGGAGCGCGGCGTCTGCGTCGCTCCGCTCCGGGGCGTCCGTGCGAGACGAGACGGCGTGCCACAGCATGGTGCGCGCGCGCCGCTCCGACTCGTGAGGGGTCACGCGTCGCGCGCGCACCATGCCCCATCGCCTTGCCGACAAGCCTTCGGCGGTGGTATCGACGACGGAGAAACTGCGGAGGGAATCCTGCCGACAGCAACGTGATCGCGTCGCTGCGCTCCGGAGTGGCTACTTTGGTGACACTGGGTGGCTACTTTGGATGACATTGGCCGGCTACATTGTATGCGGTGCGAGCGCCCCACCTTCATACAGGCCTGGTGATGTGGGAGTTAGGGTTCGGAATGAGACGAAGGGAATTTCTCATTGGAGCCCTCAGCAGAGCTTCTCACCAACGCCAGGGTTGAAGTGTTGCCGGCGCGTGGCGGCTTTCGCCGTCGCTGGCCGGCTTCGGTGAAAGCGCGGATTGTTGCCGAGACACTGGAGGAAGGCGCGACGGTCGCCGGGGTAGCGCGTCGCTACGAGATCAACTCGAACCAGCTGTCGGAATGGCGCCGCCAGGCACGGAAGGGCCTTCTGGTGTTGCCTGCGGAGGGCGAGATGGGTTTTGCTCCGGTGGTCTTGCGTCAGGATGAGCGCCGGGTTCCCGCTGCGGGCAGCGACCGCCTGGAAGTGATCCAGGACCGGGTGACGCTCCGTCTGGACGCCGCGACACCGGCTTGCCGGATCGCCGAGATCGTGTCGGCGTTGAACGCATCGGTATGATCTTCCCATCGAACCGGGTCCGGATCGTGGTTGCGACGAAGCCCGTGGACTTCAGGAAGCAGCACGACGGCCTTGTTGCGCATGTGAAGAGCGTATTGCGCAAGGACCCGTTCACGGGAACGGTCTTCGCGTTCCGTACGAAACGAGCTGACAGGCTGAAGCTGATCTACTGGGACGGGACCGGCCTGGTGATGGTCTACAAGCGTCTGGAGGACCAGGGCTTTGTCTGGCCGGCGATCCGCGACGGGGTGATGTCGCTGAGCCATGCGCAGTTCGAGGCGCTGTTCTCCGGGCTGGACTGGCGCCGTGTGCGAGCGCTGTCGGCACGGCGCCCGGCTGAGGCCGAATGACTCACTGGGCGGATCGGGGCGTGCCGCGTCCCGACACTGTGCTACCAGACTGGCCATGCCGGCCCTTGCGGAGATCGACCTCGGAACGCTGACGCCCGAACAGCGGGAAGCGGCGGTGCAGGCAATCGCGGCGCTGGAGGTGCTTCGCGCCGAGAACGAGACGCTGGCGGAAGAGAAGGCCTGTCTCGCGGGCGAGAACGAAGTTCTGACGGACCGCAACGGGGCTCAGGCGGAGCGCATCCGCCGTCTCGAACATCTGAACCTCGAACTGATCCGCCTTCTGTATGGCAAGAGGTCGGAGAAGCTGTCGGCGGACGAGCGCCAGCTGGCGTTCGAGGACCTTGAGGGCGCGGCGGCGGAGATCGAAGCAGCGGCCGCGCCGGAAGATCCGACGCCGGCCCAATCGCCGAAGCGTCCTCGCCCGGCGCGCAATATCGGCCACTTGCCGGAGCATCTGGAGCGGATCGAGCAGGTGGTCGAGCCGGAGAGCACGCTCTGCCCCTGCGGCTGCGGGGAGATGGTGAAGATTGGCGAGGATCGCACGGAGCGCCTGGACATCGTGCCGGCGCAGCTTCGGGTGATCGTCACGGTGCGGCCGAAATACGCCTGCCGGGCCTGCGAACAGGGCGTCACCCAGGCGCCGGCGCCGGCCCGGCTGATCGAGGGCGGGTTGCCGACCGAAGGCGCGATCGCCCATGTGCTCGTCTCCAAATACCTGGACCATTGCCCGTTGCACCGGCAGGCGCAGGTCTATGCCCGTTCCGGCCTCGATCTGGACCGCTCGACGCTGGCCGGCTGGGTCGGCAGGGCGTCATTCCATCTGAAACCGGTGGCCGACCGGCTGGCGGAGCATCTCAAGCGCTCTTCGAAGCTGTTCATGGACGAGACGCGGGCGCCGGTGCTCGATCCGGGCCGCGGCAGGACCAAGACCGGCTGGCTGTGGGCGCTGGCCCGCGACGACCGTGCCTGGAGCGGACCCGACCCGCCGGGCGTTGTGTACTTCTATGCGCCCGGGCGCGGCGGTGAATATGCCGAGCGCTTCCTCGACGGCTTCGATGGTATCCTCCAGGTGGATGGCTATGCCGGCTACAACCGGCTGACTGGACCGAGCCGCAAGGGCGGCGCGCCGATACGGCTGGCTTACTGCTGGTCCCACGCGAGGCGCCGGCTCCGCGAGATCTACGACAGCAGCGGCTCCGAGATCGCGGCAGAGGGCCTGCGCCGGATCGCCGAGCTCTACGCCATCGAGGCCGACATCCGCGGCAGCCCGCCCGAGCAACGTCTCGCAGAACGACACGCGCGCTCCGCGCCCCTGGTCGAGGCCTTCGGCGACTGGCTGAAGCAGCAGCGCGCCCGCATCTCGCCCAAGTCCCGCCTCGGCGAGAAGCTCGCCTATATCGCCCGTCACTGGGACGGCCTCCGGCTGTTCCTCGCCGACGGCCGCGTCGAGATGGACAGCAATGCCGTCGAGAACCTCGCCCGGCCGATTGCCCTTACAAGGAAAAACGCGCTCTTCGCGGGTCACGACGAAGGCGCAGTCGCCTGGGGCCGGATCGCTTCACTCACCCAGACCGCCAGGTTGAACGGGGTCGAGCCCTACGCCTGGCTCAAGGCCACCCTCGAAGCCATCGCGGTCGGCCATCCCAACGACCGCATCGACGACCTGCTCCCGTGGAACTTCAAGCCGTCGTCAAGCTGAAATCCGGGTGACCCGCCCGCATCGCTTACCATTCAGTACAGAGACGTTTTACCCGAACAAAGAGCGGTAGCCGGTGGGTAGAACGATACCGGAGAAACGATTGAGCAAGAGTCGCCGGTACTGGCGGGGACGGAAAAAGCGGGCAAGAATGTCCCCAAGGACAAACGATGGAAGAGATACGGGAGGGCGAAGGGGCGTCAGCCCCTTCGCTCCCCTGAACGTCCGCTACGCCCTTCCGGAGGTCAGAAACAGAGCCCATGCGTCCATGAGGGCTCGGCGCTTCTCCAGCCGGTCGGATCGCTGGTAGGCACGGACAACACCGCCGTCCACCTGATGGCCCAGGGCACTCTCCTTGACTTCAAACGGCGTGTCCGTGGTCTCCTCTACCCACGTCCGGAAGGTTGCCCGAAAGCCGTGAGGCCGGGCGCTGAACCCTTCCCGTTGCATGAAGCGGGACAGAGCCGCGTCCGAGAGCGGATTGCCCTGTCGTGAGGAAAACAGGAGTTCCTGATCTGAGGAGCGATGAACATCCCGAAGAACGGCCAGGGCTTCCTGAGAGAGCGGCACGCGGTGTTCGGTGCCGCTTTTGGTTTTTCCGGTCGGGATGTGCCAGACAGCCCCGTCAATCTCGGCGAAGGTGGCGAACCGCACTTCGCTTGTCCGGGTGACCGTGAGGATGAGGAAGCGGAGCGCCACGGCGGCGGTCACGTCTTTGGTGCAGAGCCACCGGTAGAAGGCGGGCGCCTCCTCGTAGGGAAGCGACGGGATATGCACCACGGTATGCCGCTGTTTGCCGAGCAATGCTCGTGTCTTCATGGTCGCCTGCAAGTCAACCGAGAGACCCAGGGCGGCGGCATACTGCAAGGTCAGGTTCATCCGATTCAGTGCCTTCTTGGCGGCTTCCGGCTTCTCGTGCCATAGCGGGGCGAGAATGCGTTTCAGGACATGCTGGTCTACGGATTCTATGGGTTCAGTGCCGATCATCGGCAACACATGGGTCGTGAGCGGGGAGAGCCAGCGACCGGCTTTCCCGTCTCCCTTGAGCTCGGCTTGCCGTGCACGGAAACAGCCCTCCACGGCGTCCGCGACCGTCAGCCGGCGTTCGTCACGCTGCCGGCACTTCTGGCGCTCCGCGACCGGATCAAGCCCGTGTCGCAGGGTGCGTCGTGCCTCGGCGGCGGTCTCCCGAGCTTCGGCGATGGAAACGTCCGGAAATCGCCCCAGCCCCATTTCCCGCCGTCTACCGTTGACCACCAGACGAAGCACCCACCTGCCGGCTTCCTTCTTGGTCTTTACCAACCACAGTCCCTGACCGTCCGCGTATTTCCCCTCGCCGAGGTTCTGGGCCTTGAGGTGTGTGAGGACGTTACTTTTGGTCATATGCTATCCACCTTTCTATCTACCCTGATAGGTGGATACGGGTATATATCAGTGGTGAGCGATGGCAAGGTGCTCTGCGGTATTTCTTTGTAAAATCAACGATATATGTGCCGGTATGTGTCGCTATGTGGTGAGTAGGTGGTGCCCCCGGGGAGACTCGAACTCCCACGCCCTTGCGGGCAACAGATTTTGAGTCTGCCGCGTCTACCGATTCCGCCACAGAGGCACAGGGCTTGGGCCCGGTGACGGCTATTTAGCGCCGCCGGGCCGCTCAATCCAGCCCGAACTCCTCCCACCTCGCGGCGATCCGCGCCCGGACCTCCTCGCTCATGTCAAGCTTCCGGCCCCATTCGCGCCGGGTCTCGGGCGGCCACTTGTCGGTGGCGTCGAGGCCGATCTTGGAGCCGAGGCCGCTCTCGGGGCTGGCGAAGTCGAGATAGTCGATGGGCGTGTTCTCGACGAGCGTGATGTCGCGGGCGGGGTCCATGCGGGTGGAAATGGCCCACATGACATCCTTCCAGTCGCGCGCGTCGATGTCGTCGTCCACGACGATCACCCACTTGGTGTACATGAACTGGCGCAGATAGGACCAGACGCCGAACATGACGCGCTTGGCGTGGCCCGGATAGGCCTTGCGGATCGAGACCACGGCAATGCGGTAGGAGCAGCCCTCCGGCGGCAGCCAGAAATCGCGGATTTCCGGGAACTGCGCCTGCAGCAGCGGGATGAAGACCTCGTTCAGCGCCTCGCCCAGCACGGACGGCTCGTCGGGCGGGCGGCCGGTATAGGTGGTGAGGTAGATCGGCTCGCGGCGCATGGTGATCGCCGAGACCGTGAACACGGGGAAGCGCTCGACCGCGTTGTAATAGCCGGTATGGTCGCCATAGGGGCCTTCCTCGCCGTAATCGTCCAGCGAGACATGGCCCTCCAGCACGATCTCGGCCTCGGCCGGCACCTTGAGCGGCACGGTGCGGCAATCGACGAGGTCGAGGCACCGGCTCGCCAGGAGGCCGGAAAAGCGGTATTCCGACAGCGTCTCGGGCAGCGGCGTGACGGCGGCAAGGATGGTTGCCGGGTCCGCGCCGATCACGGCGGCAGCGGGCAGCGGTTCGCGCTTCTCCGCCGCCCAGCGCGCATGATGGCCGGCGCCGCCGCGATGCTTCAGCCAGCGCATCAGGGTCGTGTTCCGCCCGGTGACCTGCATCCTGTAAATACCGAGGTTGAAGTCGTCCTCGGCCGTCCGCCCCGGCCCCCGCGTCACCACCAGCGGCCATGTGATGAGCGGGGCAGGCTCGTCCGGCCAGCAGGTCTGGACCGGGAAGCGCCCGAGGTCGATGTCGTCTCCCTCCAGCACGACCTCCTGCACGGCCCCGCGCCGGACGGTGCGCGGCGCCATGGAGAGCATGGTCCTGAGCAGCGGCAGCATGCCCACCGCTTCGCGCCAGCCGCCCGGCGGCTCCGGCTGGCGGAGAAAGGCCAGCGTTTCGCCGACTTCGCGCAGCCCCTCCGGCTCGCGCCCCATGCCCCAGGCGACGCGCTCCACGGTGCCGAACAGGTTGGCGAGCGCGGGCATGCTCCAGGGGCTGCCGTCCGCACGGCGCAGGTTTTCGAACAGGAGCGCCGGCCCGCCCGCCTGCAGCACGCGGCGGTGGATCTCGGTCACCTCCAGCTCGGGCGACACGGGCGCGGATATCCGTCTGAGCCGGCCTGCCCCTTCCAGTCGGGCGATAAAGTCGCGGAGGGATCGATCGGTCACGGGATAGCTGTCCTGTCCGGTCGTTGACAGATGTGCGCCTTCCTCTTATCACGCCGTCTCCCGCCGGCCCCATGCCCAGGTGGCGGAATTTGGTAGACGCGCAGGTTTCAGGTACCTGTGGCCGCAAGGCCGTGGAAGTTCGAGTCTTCTCCTGGGCACCACTTCGGCGGAGCATGTCGGACCATATATCATCCTAACCACTTGAAAAAGCGTTATCTTTCTATGTATATTCGTCTAAAGAGAACCATACTAATTCATGCCGACACCACCCAAAAGGGTGGATTAGAAGGTGGCGCATGGAGTTTCAAGGGAGGCACTACCGTCCCGAGGCGCAATCAAGACGGCAGTGCTGATGGTGTGGTTCAAACCTTGAGCATGAATGCCAAGGTGACGATGGCAATCCGGAACAGCCGTCCGATTGTTCCGGTGATCAGCCCTGTGCCGCGCCAGGCAATCCTCAGGGTAACAGCAATGCAACCCTTCGAGGTCTCGTCAACCTGATGATTATCTGCCGGCATGGGGAGCTTTTGCGCCCGAATGCCACCTTCCCGGACCAGGCGAAGGATTTTGCGACAAGTCGACCCCCGACACTTGATAGTATCGCCGAGCTTCGCGCCGTACCACCAGACATTGATGGTGTTGCACGCAGGGCATACGTGGGCTAACCGGAACATTACTGTCCTCCATATCCTGCGATTATGTCGTGTTCAGATTGATGGCCTGAACATTGACAATCTTACCGTCACACCGACCCGATTCCAATTCACGAGGAAGCCTTGCTTGCTTTTTGCAATTGCACTGTGGCATACTGGCAACAAGGGAGGCTCAGTTTCGTTGCAGCATGGCACCTTGTGTGCCGAAGGTGATGAGTCGGTAGAGGGATTCCCTCAAGCCGGGTCATGCTCCTCCGTGGTCTGCTGTTGTCTTGTTGATGGCCTGAACACCATGCACCCCACACTGCTCAGCGAGCTTGTCCCCCCAAGGCCAACGGATTCGTCCGTTGGCCTTTCTCTTTCCCTTCCCGTGACATACAGTCACATGCAAACACGGGTGGAAAGGTGGTTTGAAGGGTAGGCTTGAAGCAAGCAGACACGAAATTGCCTTTTATAACAACTGCTTACCGGAGGGGACGCGGCTCCCCGGGGGCACCACGGGCCGGGTGCGGCAAGCGATGGAGGACAGTCTTGGGCGCCATCCATGTGACGGTTACCGTCAGCAATCCCGCGGACCGTGAGCGGGCGTGGGACGGATTGTTCCTGGTCGATACCGGCGCGACCGATTCGCTGGTGCCCAGAGACCGCCTGGAGGCCATCGGGCTGGAGCCCGAGGCGCGCCGCCTTTACGAACTCGCCGACGGCAACACGGTTGCCATGGATATCGCGGTCGGACGGCTGGAGTTCATGGGAGAGATTGTGGGCGGCACGATCATCTTCGGCGACAGGGGGACCGAGCCGATCCTCGGCGTGACGGCGCTGGAATCCGTCGGCATCGACATCGACCCGCGCAACGGAACGTTGAAGCGCCTGCCCGCCGCGCGCCTGAAGAAACTGGGCGCGCCAGGCACAATTTACACGGCGTTGCGGAGCGACCTTGCATGAAACCCGTTTGCCTCGTCATCGGCGCCGGCGCCGGAATCGGCGGAACCGTCGGAAGCCGCTTCGCGCGCGAGGGCTACCACGCCGTCCTTTGCCGCCGCAGCGACGAGGACGGCCTGAACCGGCTGGTGGAAGGCATCAGGAGCGAGGGCGGCGACGCCACGGGCTATCTGCTCAACGCCGTCCAGCCGGACAGCATCGAGGACCGGATCGCCGCCGTCGAGGCGGATATCGGGCCGATACGGGTGGTCCTCTACAACCTCGGCTCGCAGGTGGGCGACCGGAGCCTGGAGGCGACCAGCTGCAAGGTCTTCGAACTGGGCTGGCGCATGGCGACCTTCGGGCTGTTCCGCACGGCCTCGGCCGTCTGCCCCCGCATGGTCGAGCGCGGCGGCGGCGCCATCCTGGTCACCTCATCGACGGCAGCGGTGCGCGGCAACAGGGGCCAGCACTCGCACGCGGCTTCCATGGCGGGGCGGCGCATGCTGTGCCAGACGCTGAACGCCGAGTTCGGGCCCCAGGGCGTCCACATCGTCCATATCCTGATCGACGGCGCGGTCGATACCCCGGACACGCTCGGCAAGATGCTGGGGCCGGAAAAATACCGGGCGCTGCGCGAGAGCCGCGGCATGGAGCATGACGGCCTCATGCTGCCGGAGAAGATCGCCGACACCTATGTCCACCTCGCACACCAGCACCGTTCCACCTGGTCGAATGAAATCGACCTGCGCTCCTTCAACGACATGCCCTGGTGGAACAGCTGACCGGGACTGCCTTACGCCGCATAGGCAAGGTCGCGGAGTCTCGGCGCCACATCGTCGCTGTCCAGTTCCGAGGCAACCGTAACGTCGTCCTCGAAGCCCCTGCCGGCCAACTCCTTGCCCGATACGCTGTTCCGGAGCGTTTCGGGAAGATGCGCCCTCGCGCTCTCAAAGACGCTGACTGCGGCAGCCGCCTCGGGCGACCTCACGCCGTCGAGATGGGCCAGAATGGCCCCGGCGCCGATATGGTCTTCCAGGGACGGGCGCAGGGCGCCGTCCGGCCAGCGCTCCCCGCATGCAATTACCGTGACACAAGGGCCACAGGACTGCGCCGCCCGCGCCACTGCAGATGCGTTGCGAAGGCATCCGGCGAAGGTGGGCGTCCCGCCGGTGGCGAGCGAAAGGGTCGCGCCGTTCGGAGACGGCAGCACGATGCGGCTGCCCTCCGGCAGGCCCGTCAACGATCCGGGCGAGAGCGAGTAACCGGCCTCGCGCCGCGGGCCCGCAAGCAGGGCGTCCAGAGATCTGGCATAGTCGGCGGCAGTGTCGTCGGCCCATCGGTAGGGGAATACCGTTGCGCCTCTTGCCGCCGCCACAACGACCGCGGTTGAAAAGGAAAGCACATCCACGATCACGACGGCGTCGCTTCCGGGAGCGAGATAGGCGATTCCCTGCGGTCCCCATTCGAAGCGAATCCGGAACGCGCGCGGGTCGTGCAACTTGCCGTTCATCCCTCCGCCGCGACCCGTTCGATCCGAGCGAGATGCGCCTGCTTGGCCGCCTCGTCGAGGAATGAGGCTTCGATCGAATTCCGGGCGAGCGTCGTCAGGTCCGCCGGCCCCAGACCGAGCGCTTCGGCGACCGCAACGAAATTGTCCGCCAGATAGCCGCCGAAATAGGCCGGGTCGTCCGAGTTGACCGTAGCCTTGAGGCCCGCCTCGAGCATGCGCTTCAGCGGGTGTTGCCTGAGATCGGCCACCCCGCCGAGCCTGAGGTTGGAGAGCGGGCACACGGTGAGCGGCATGCCCAGCCCGGCGAGGCGGCGGACCAGGGCCGGGTCGTCCATCGCGCGGTTGCCGTGGTCGATCCGGTCCACCCCCAGCCGGTCAACCGTCTCGGCGACATAGGACGCCGGCCCTTCCTCGCCGGCATGGGCGACGAGCCTGAGGCCCGCTTTCCGCGCCGCGGCGAAGAGGCGTTCGAACTTCGCGGGCGGATTGTCCCTCTCGGTCGAGTCGAGGCCGAGGCCGGCGATCCGCCCGTCGGCGACATAGGGCTCGGCGTCGCGAAAGGCGGCGAACCCGTCCTCCTCGTCGAGATGCCTGAGGACGCACATGATGAGCAGCGAGGTGATGCCGAGCCGCTCGCGCCCATCAGCAAGCGCGGCCAGTATGCTGTCCGCCGCGACCGCGAAGGGAATGCCGCGCGCGGTGTGACCCTGGGGATCGAAGAACACCTCGACATGCACCGCCCCATCGGCGGCTACCCGCTCCAGATAGGCTGCGGTGAGCTCGTAGAAGTCCTCCTCGGCACGCAGCACGTCCATGCCCCGGTAGTAGATGTCGAGGAAGTCCTGCAACCGGGTGAAGCGGTAGGCGGCCCTTATCTCCTCGACCGAGCGGAACGGGATCTCCACCTTGTTGCGGGCGGCCATCCGCATCATCAGTTCCGGCTCGAGCGTCCCCTCCAGATGCAGGTGAAGCTCGGCCTTGGGCAGCGCCCGGATATGCGATCTCAAGTCCATTCCGGCCTCCGTTGCCACCCCTTAGCAGTTTGTGCTGAGACGACAAGCGCCCGATAGTTTCCCGCCTGACCGGATCAAGGACGAGCGAGTTTCTTATGACCCTCCCGAAAGAAGCTTCCATCGCCGAACTCGCCCGCCTGATGGCCGAGGGCGTGCTGGGCTCCGCCGATCTCGTCGAGACCTTCAGCGAGCGGGTCGAAGCGGAGGACGGCGCCTTCCGGTCGATCGCCTTCCTCAATCCCGACGCGCCCGAAATCGCTGAGGCGCGCGATCGCGAGCGCGCCGCCGGCCATGTGCGCGGCCCCATGCACGGCGTGCCGGTGCTGCTGAAGGACAATATCGCGACCGGCGACGCGATGATGACCACGGCCGGATCGCTCGCGCTCGACGGTGTGAGGGCGGAGGCGGACAGCCATGTCGCCCGGCGCCTGCGCGAGTCCGGCGCCGTGGTGCTCGGCAAGACCAATCTCAGCGAATGGGCCAACTTCCGCTCCACGCGCTCGTCGAGCGGCTGGTCGAGCCGCGGCGGCCAGGTCCGCAACGCCTATGCGACCGACCGCACGCCCGGCGGCTCAAGCTCGGGCTCGGGCGTGGCGGTCGCGCGCGACTTTGCGCCGGCCGCTGTCGGCACGGAGACCGACGGGTCCGTCGTCGGGCCTTCCGCGATGAATTCCATCGTCGGAATCAAGCCGACCCTCGGCCTGGTCTCCCGTATCGGGATCATTCCCATAGCCGCGAGCCAGGACACGGCGGGCCCGATGGCGCGCACGGTCGCCGACGCTGCGGTCCTGCTCGGCGCGCTGGCCGGCCCCGACCCGGACGACCCGGCTACCCGGCCGCTACCGGAGGAGGACTTCACCCGCTTCCTCGACACCGGCGCGCTGCAGGGGGCGAGGATCGGCGCCGTCCGCAATTATTGCGGCTTCCACGAAGCGGTGGACCGGGTGTTCGAAGGTGCGCTCGAAGCGCTGGCGGATGCCGGCGCCGTCATCGTCGATGAGGTGGCCATGCCCTCGCGCGAGGCCATCCGGCCCCATGAAATCCTGGTGATGCGGACCGAATTCAAGGTCGGGCTGAACGCCTGGCTCTCGACGCTCGGGCCCGAATGCCCGGTCCATTCCCTCGCCGACCTGATCCGGTTCAATCTCGACAATGCCGACCGGGTCATGCCCTGGTTCGGGCAGGAACAGCTGATCGCCGCCGAGGAGACAGGCGGGACGGATGACCCGGCCTATCGGAAGGCGCTCGCCGCATGCCGCCGCCTCACGCGGGAGAACGGCATCGACCGGACCATCGGCGAATTCCGGCTCGACGCCCTGGTCGCGCCGACTTCGCCTGTGCCCTGGGCCATAGACCTCGTGAACGGCGACAACCGCCTCGGCGGCAGTTCCGGTCTCGCGGCCGTGTCCGGCTATCCGAGCGTCACCGTGCCCGCCGGCTATGTCGCCGGCCTGCCGGTCGGCCTTTCCTTCATCGGCGGCGCGTGGCGGGACGGCCCGCTCATCGGCTACGCCCATGCGTTCGAGCAGGCCGCCCGGGCACGCATTCCGCCCGGCCCGGCCCGCCCGTGGCAGGCCGATTCCACTCCCCTCCCCCGCTAGGCGTCTTGTCACGAAGCCGGGCTTGATAGAGCCTTGTCGGGCCGCCGGACAGCACGGTCTTCCGACTTCGGATTCGCGAGAGGATTTCACCGAATGGACAATGTCACGGTCGTCGATCATCCGCTGGTGCAGCACAAGCTGTCCCTCATGCGGCGGAAGGACACCGACACCGCCAAGTTCCGGGTTTTGCTGCGCGAGATCTCGCTGCTGCTCGGCTATGAGGTCACCCGCGACCTCGCAACCGAGACGCGCAGCATCCGGACGCCGCTCGCGGAGACAGGCGCGCCGTTCCTGACCGGCAAGAAGCTCGTCCTTATCTCCATACTGAGAGCCGGAAACGGGCTGCTGGAAGGGCTGCTCGACCTCATCCCGTCGGCGCGCGTCGGGCATGTGGGGCTCTACCGGGACCCGGAAACGCTGGTGGCCGTGGAATACTACTTCAAGGTGCCGGAGGACCTGGGCGACCGCCCCGTGATCGTTCTCGACCCCATGCTGGCGACGGGGAACTCGGCGGCGGCGGCCGTCTCCAGGCTCAAGGAAGCGAAGGCGCGCGACATCAAGATGTTGTGCCTGCTGGCGGCCCCGGAGGGCATCGAGGCGTTCCACGCCGCCCACCCCGAAGTGGCGGTTTTCACCGCCGCGATCGATGAGCGGCTCGACGACCACGGCTATATCGTGCCGGGCCTCGGAGACGCCGGCGACAGGCTCTACGGCAACAAGTGAGCCGGAGCGCAGGCCGCACCGGCGGGGCCGTTCGGCGCTATTCGCCCGGCGTCTGCAGCCGACCGGCACCGGCGGCAAGATGTATCTTCTCGATGAAGTGCTCGGCGAGCGTCACCGCGTCTGCGGCGTCCTCGAAGATGCCGTTGAGCAGCGCGTCGTAGTTGGGCTGGTGGAAGAAGACCAGCGAGATGCGGTCGCGTTGCGGAACTCCAGCGGGCGGGTTCGCCACCCGGTGCAGGGTCGAGGCCCAGCGCCCGCCGGTCCAGCGCGCCATCGCGTCGCCCAGATTGCACACGAAGGCGTCAGCCGGCGGGCGCAGGTCTGTCCAGCCGCCGCGCGGCAGCTTCACCTGCAGCGTTCCCGGCACGTCGTCGCCGCGCAGGACCGTCAGCGTGCCGTAATCGGTGTGCGCGCCGGCGCGGAGCTGCCGCCTCTCGGGAGCGGCGGCCTGCGCCGGATAGCGGATGAGCCTGAGGCCGCAGGCAGGCCGGTCGATCCTGGCGGCGAAAAAGTCCTCCTCAAGCCCGAGCGCCAGCGCCATGGCCCCCATGAGCCGGTCGCAAAGCGCCAGCAGCGCGCGGAAATAGTCGTCCACCGTCTCCCGGAAGCCCTCGGGCCGAGCGGGATAGCGGTTTTCCGCGAAGAAATACTCTGCGATTTCGCCCCGGTAGTAGTCGTCATCCGGCACATCGGGAGGCCCCATCGCGAAGGCTTCCTGGAGGTCGGGCGGCGTCTCCTCGCCCAGCGTGTAGGCGAGCGAGCGGTCGGCGAACGGGTAATATCCGCGCCCGACCCGGCTCTCCGGCCGCAGGATCAGGCGCTTTTCGTCGAGCGGCCGCGCGAAGAAATCGACCGCGGCCTGCCGCGTGCGGACGACAAGGTCCTCGGGCACGCCGTGGCCGGTGATGCAGAAGAAACCGGAGTCCTTGCATGCCGCCGCGATGTCGCGGGCGACCCACCGTTTGTCCCCGGCCCCGCCCCGAAGAAAGGGAGCGATATCGATAACCGGAATCGACATCGACGCTCTGCCCTCACCGCATCACGATACGCCCGCCGCGCCGCTGGCGATGGCTGCGTCGATCTCGTCCTCGGCAATGCCGGCTTCGGCCAGCACCTCGCGGGTGTCGGCGCCGAGTTCGGAACCGCCGCGTCTGATGCTCGAGGGCGAACCCTCGAAGCGGATGGCGGGCCTCGCCTGCCGGAGACGCCCGGCGAGCGGATGGTCGTATTCCGTAAGCGTGCCGTTGGCGGCGACCTGCGGGTGCCGGACCATCTGGCTGCGGGTCAACACCGGCGCGGACGGCACATGCGCGGCGTCGAAAGCGGCGGTCCACTCCGCTGTGGTTCGCTTGCGCAACTCCTCCTGCACCTGCTCCAGGCGCGCGTCGATATTCTCGTCGCGCAGCGCCCCGGTGGCGAAGCGCGGGTCCTTCGCCAGGTCTTCGCGCCCGGAGACCTCGCAGAAGCCCAGCCATTGCCGGTCGGTCATCAGCGAGACGCTCATAAAGCCGTCGGCCGTCTCGTAGATGAGGTCGATGAAGCTTGCCGCCCGCTGGATCGAGGTTGGCGCGTCCACAAAGGTCTGCGAGCCCATGTCCGAGTTCCAGAGGAAGGCGACGACAGAATCGAGCATCGAGACGCGGACATGCTGGCCTTCGCCGGTCGCCGCGCGGTGCAGCAGCGCGGCCGTCACCGCCTGGGCGGCGGTGAGCGCCGTCACCTTGTCCGGCAGGATGGTGCGCACCAGCCTCGGCCGCTCCTCGTCGGAGCCCGCCTGCACGGTGGTGAGTCCCGAGATCGCCTGCACGATGGGGTCGTAGGTGGGCTTGGAGGCGAACGGCCCCTTTTCGCCGAAGCCGCTGAGCGAGACATAGACGATGTCCGGCCTGACGGCGCGGATATCCGCCTCGCCGACGCCGAGCCGCTCCACCACGCCCGGGCGGAAGTTCTGGATGAACACGTCCGCCGTCGCGGCGAGGCGCTTCAGCAGCGCCACGCCCTCGGGCCGTTTCAGATCCAGCACGATGGAGCGCTTGTTGCGGTTGTTGTTCAGGAACGCCGCCGAGAGCCCGCCCTGCCGGTTGCCGCCGCCGCGCGTCAGGTCCCCGCCCCGCGCTTCGACCTTGACGATGTCGGCGCCCTGGTCGCCGAGTATCTGCGTCGCCATCGGCCCCGAAATCACATTGGTGAGATCGACCACCCGAAACCCCGACAACGGCCCGCTCATGGCACTCCGCCTCCTTGCCTTGGGCGCAGACATTAGAGCGTTTCCGCCCCGGACCAAACCGCCTGCCGCTCCGGCAGGGTCCATGCTATATGCCGGGCCATGAGCGGGGCGCGGCATATTGCAGTGATCGGGGCCGGGATCGTCGGCACGGCGACGGCCTGCTATCTGCGCCGCGACGGGCATGAGGTGACATTGATCGACCCGGAGCCGCCGGGCACGATGACCTCCTTCGGCAATGCCGGCGCGATAAGCTCCCACTCCTGCCTGCCGCAGACCGGCCCCGGCCTCATGTTCAAGGCGCCGCGCTGGCTGCTGGACCCGATGGGGCCGCTCTTCATCCGCTGGCGCCACCTGCCGGACTTCCTGCCCTGGCTCATCCGCTTCGTGCGCGCCGGCCGGCCCGAGCCGATGCGCCGGCAGATGGACGCCATGGCCGCGCTCCACCGCCTGGCCCTCGACGCGCACAAGGACCTTGCCGCCGAGGCGGGCACGACCGGCCTCATCCGCCAGAACGGGACGCTCACCGTCTATGAGAGCGAGCGGTCCTTCAGGGCTGCTGTGGGCGACCGGGAGGGCCAGCGGAAGCGCGGCTTCGAGGTCGAGGAGCTCTCCGGCGACGAACTCCGCCAGCTCGAACCGGGGCTGGCGCCGATCTTCCCGCACGCAACCTTCTTTCCGAAGGGCGCGCATACGATCAATCCGGGCGCGCTCACCGCCGGCCTGGCGGAAGCCTTCGCGCGCAGGGGCGGCCGAGTGCTGGCGGCGCGCGTCACCGGCTTCGATTTCGACGACAACCGGCTGATTGCAGCCCGCACCGACAAGGGCCCGGTGGCGGCGGACGGTTTCGTCGTCGCGGCCGGGGCCTGGTCGGCGGGCCTGGCCGACATGCTGGGCGAAAAGGCGGTGCTCGAATCCGAGCGCGGCTACCACCTGACCCTGCCGGACCCCGGCGTCGAGACGCGCCGCCCGATCTCCTTCTACGACCGGAAATTCATGGCGACGCCGATGGAAATGGGCCTCCGGCTCGCCGGCACGGCCGAATTCGCCGGCCTCGACGCACCGCCCGAGTGGAAACGCATCGAGCCGCTCCGGGCGCATGCGCAGAAGGCATTCCGGGACATCGACGCCTCGGATGGCTCGCCCTGGATGGGCAACCGGCCCGCCACGCCGGACTCGCTGCCGGTGCTCGGCGCCTCCCGGCTGCACCGGAACGTCTGGTACGGCTTCGGCCACGGCCATCTGGGGCTGACGGCCGGGCCGATCAGCGGCCGGTATATCGCCGACCTGGCCGCCGGCCGCCCGCCCGCGATCGACCTTGCTCCCTACAGCATCGGGCGGTTCTAGAGCGCGCCGCCATGCTGACCGACGCACAGCTCGACCGTTATGCCCGCCACCTGATCCTGCCGGAGGTGGGCGGCGCGGGACAGCAGAAGCTGCTGGCCTCGCGCGTGCTGGCGGTTGGCGCAGGCGGCCTCGGCGCGCCGGTCCTGCTCTATCTCGCCGCCGCCGGAGTCGGCACGCTCGGCATCATCGACGACGACGATGTCGATGTATCCAACCTTCAGCGCCAGGTGGTCCACAGCACGGACCGCATCGGCCGGCCCAAGGCCGAGAGCGCCGCCGCCGCCATCCGGGCGCTCGACCCCGCCATCGGCGTCGAGACCCACAATGAGCGGCTGACCGGGGCCAATGCCGCCCGGTTCTTCCGCGACTACGACCTCATCCTCGACGGCAGCGACAACTTCGCCACCCGCTACCTCGTCAACGACGCCGCCATAGCCGCCGGGCGGACGCTCGTCTCGGGCGCGGTGCTGCGCTTCGACGGCCAGGTCTCCACCTTCAAGCCCCATGCCGGGCCGGAGCATCCCTGCTACCGCTGCCTGTTCCCGGAGCCGCCGCCGCCGGGCGCGGTGCCGGCCTGCTCGGAAGCCGGCATCCTCGGCGCGGTCGCTGGCGTCGTCGGCACGCTCATGGCGGTCGAGGCGTTGAAGGAACTGATCGGCATCGGCGACGGCCTCTCCGGGCGTCTGCTGCTCTACGATGCACTCACTGCTTCGACGCGCATGGTCCGCTTCAAACGACGCGCCGGCTGCCCCGCCTGCGGCGGCTGACCCCTATTTGCTGTCGGCGGCGCGGGTTGCATTTCGCTCCGCCGGCACCATCCCGCACATGCCGCGCGTGCTGCCGCGCCGTCCCATGCTTCCGTCTGCAGGCGCGGCTTCGAGGTCGCTCCCGGTCAAATCGCGCTATTTGTCATTTTCCTTGCCTGTTCTTTCGTTCCTGCCCTGCTGTACTTTCGCGATGAAACAGACAGCGCCGCCAGTGCCGGATACCCGGCCTGCCGCCTTCCTTAACGTCAGTATCTCGAGAATTTTCCGGCGCCATTGCTTTCTCTGAAAATAATCCTAGATATGCAATATTGGTTCCTTGGATATAAACAGCGGTTTATTTACATCATCTTTGCTCGACGATGGAATCCCTTGCGGGGGAGCGACCTCGCTGACGAGGCCGCCATGCTTCAGCATGCAAGGGGGACCTGCGCTTGCTTTCCAAGCCGGCCCGCGCGACGGCTCCGCTTGCGGAGGCGCAACGGCCTGCAATACCGCGATGTCGCCGCTGGCTGTCCGTCGCGGTGCTGCTGGTCGGCGCTGCGGCCGTATCGGCGGACCGCTGCTGCGCACAGTCCACACCCGCAGAGCCCACCGGGCTCACAGCCGAAGACGGCAACACCCAGGTGCGCCTGCGGTGGTCGGGCCCGAGCGACCCGACGATTACGCATTGGCAATATGCCTGGAAGCTGAGCGCCGGTTCCTATTCCGATTGGGCGGACATGCCGGGAAGCGAATCCGCTACAAGGCGCTACACGGTCACCGGTCTTGCGAACAACCGGACCTACAGGTTCAAGATCAGGGCCGTCAACGATACCGGTCCCGGCCGCGAATCCGATGAGGCGACCGGGGAGCCTTACCCGGCCTTTCCGGCGAAACCGGCCGGATTTCAGGCGCTTCCGGGAGACCGGAAAGTCGTGCTCATGTGGGACCATGCGGACGATATCAGCATACAGGGCTGGGAATTCCGCCGGAAGGAGGCGGGCGGGCGCTACGGGAGCTGGACGGCCGTTCCCGGTTCCGGTGCCGACACGACGACCCATACCGTCCGCGGCCTCGAAAACGGCACCGGATATGTGTTTCAGATTCAGGCGTTCAACGGCGCCGGAACCGGGCGGCGGTCGGACGAAAGGTCCGCAACGCCCATGCCGACGGCGCCCGGAAAGCCGACGGGTTTCTCGGTCGAGTCCGGCAATCGAAAGGCAATATTGACCTGGACCGATCCGGAAAACGAAACGATCTCGAAATGGCAATTCGCTTACAAGACGACCGGCGGCTACGGCGATTGGACCGACATGGCAGGAAGCGGCGCGGCAACCGTGCGGCACATCGTTGCCATGCTCGCAAACGACACGGCTCATACTTTCAAAATCCGGGCCGTGAACGACATCGGAGCGGGCGCCGAATCCGACGAAGTTTCGGCGACGCCCATGGCGAGGGCGCCGGAGAAGCCGGTCGGATTTACCGCGCTTGCAGGCGACCGGCAGGTTGCGCTTTCGTGGACCGATCCATCGGATGCCTCGATCGTGAAATGGCAATACGCCTACCGCACGACAGGCGGCTACGGGAACTGGACCGACATTTCGGGCAGCAGCGCCGCGACAACGCGTCATGTCGTATCCGGACTGGCGAACGGGACCGCACATACATTCAAGATCCGGGCCGTAAACGATGTCGGCCCCGGCGCTGAATCCGAAGAAGCCTCTTCGACGCCCCTGTCCCGTCCGGCCAAACCTTCGGGATTCACCGCAAAGGCGGGAGATGCGCTGGTCGCCCTGGCCTGGAACGACCCGCTGAATTCCACGATTACCGGCTGGCAGTATTCGTTCAGGACCTCGGGAAATTACGGCGCCTGGAAAGACATCGAGGGCAGTCACAGGGCTACCACCGGCCATTCCGTTACCGACCTTGCCAACGGCGTGGAGCACGCTTTCAAAATCCGTGCGGTCAATGCCAGCGGCGGCGGCGAGGAGTCCGATTCCGTTTCCGCCACGCCGCAGCCGGTCCCTGAAAAGCCGTCCGGGCTTCGGGCGGAGGCGGGCAATACGCAGGCAAGGCTGCTCTGGACCGACCCGGGCGACAGCACCATCTCCGGCTGGCAATACAGCTTCAGGACAACAGGACCCTACGGCGCGTGGAAAGACATGCCCGGCAGCGGCCCCTCGACGGTCCGCCATACGGTGACCGGCCTTTCCAACAACACGGCCTATACTTTCAGGCTTCGCGCGGTCAACGGGAGCGGCACCGGCGCGGAGTCCGACGAGGCTGCTGCGACGCCGCGAGAGGCAGTGCCTGCAAAGCCCGCAGGGTTCCGGGCCGAGTCCGGGGACAGCGAGGTGTCGCTGACCTGGGACGACCCGGGCGATGCCAGCATCCAGGGCTGGCAATTCAAGAGCCGGAAATCGGACGGCGAATACAAGGCGCAGTGGAACGATGTCCCCGGAAGCGGCGCAAAGACCGTCCGGCACACCGTTACAGGCCTCGAAAACGGCGCGACATACATCTTCAAGATTCGTGCGTTCAATGCCGCCAACGGCTACGAGTCCGAGGAGCGGTCCGCCGCGCCCCGGTCGCCGCGTCCGGCCGCGCCCGCAGGGTTTAGCGCCCGGGCCGGCGACGCCGAGATTACGCTCGCATGGGACAGCCCGGGCGATCCGGCGATCACGGGCTGGCAATTCGCGGTCAGGACGACGGGCGCTTTCGGCGAGTGGACCGATATTCCCGGCAGCGATGCGGCGACGACCGCCTATAAGGCAACCGGGCTTGAGAACGGCGTCGAACATGTCTTCAAGCTCCGCGCCGTGAACGAACATGGCGGCGGCGCGGAGTCCGATGAAGCTGCCGCAACTCCCGTCGCCGTGCCCGCAAAGCCGACGGGCTTCGCCGCAACGCCGGGCGACGGGCGGGTTGCGCTCTCCTGGGACGATCCGGACGACGCGACGATTACCGGATGGCAATACGCCCTCAAGACTACGGGCGGCTACGGAAGCTGGACCGACATTACAGGCAGCGGCGCAACCACCACCGCCCATACCGTCACTGGCCTCGACAACGGCGCCGCCCACCGCTTCAAGCTCCGCGCCGTCAATGCCAGCGGCAGCGGGGCGGAGTCCGATGAAGCCGCCGCAACTCCCGTCGCCGTGCCCGCAAAGCCGACGGGCTTCGCTGCCACGCCGGGCGACGGGCGGGTCGCGCTCGCCTGGGACGACCCGGACGACGTGACGATTACCGGCTGGCAATACGCCCTCAAGACTACGGGCGACTACGGCTCCTGGATCGATATTCCGGATAGCGGCGCAACCACGACCGCCCATACCGTCACCGGCCTCGACAACGGCGCCGCCCACCGCTTCAAGCTCCGCGCGCTGAACGCAAGCGGCAGCGGGGCGGAGTCTGATGAAGCCGCCGTAACTCCCGTCGCCGTGCCCGCAAAGCCGACAGGCTTCGCTGCCACGCCGGGCAACGGGCGGATATCGTTGCAATGGAGCGATCCTGGCGACGCAACGATTACCGGCTGGCAATACCGCTACAGGACGACCGACAGCTATGGGACCTGGACCGATATCGACGGCAGCGGAGCGGAGACGACGAGCCATATGGTGACGGAACTCGCCAACGGCGTCGTCCACCGCTTCGAGGTCCGGGCCGTCAACGGCAGCGGCCCCGGCGCGCCGTCCGGAGAGACTGCCGCAACACCACTTGCCGTCCCGGCCAAGCCGGCGGGCCTCACGGCGACGCCCGGCAGCGGAGAGGTCGTGCTGGAATGGAACGACCCGGCGGATGCGACAATTACCGGCTGGCAATACAACCAGCGGCCCGAGAATGGGGAATACGAGGCGGACTGGACAGCCATCCTCGGCAGCACCGCGACGACCGTACGCCATACGGTAACCGGTCTCGAAACCGGCGCATCTTACCGATTCAAGCTCCGCGCGGACAACGCCAGCGGGCCGGGGGCCGAGTCGGACGAGATTGCCGCAACTCTGCCGCCGGTTCCCGTAAAGCCGGCAGGCCTCACGGCGGCAGCGGGCGACGGGACGATCCTGCTGGAATGGACGGCCCTGGGCGACGCCACGGTCGCCGGTTGGCAGTACCGTTACAGAACGACGAGCGGCTACGGAGACTGGACCGATATCGACGGCAGCGGGGCGACAACGACAAGCCACGGGATCGTCGGACTCGAAAACGGCGCGCCGCATACCTTCCGCATCAGGGCGGTCAACAGCAGCGGACCCGGCCTGGAGTCGGACGAGGCCGAGGCAACCCCGTTCGCCGTTCCGGCCAAACCAACGGGCTTCACGGCAACGGCGGGAAACGGGGAAGTGCTACTCGAATGGGACGACCCCGGTGACGATACGATCAGCGGCTACCAATACACCCGGAGGAAGGATGACGGGGATTTCGAGGAAGACTGGACGCACATACCGCTGCCCGTCAGCCGCAGCGGCAGAATGCGCTACCCCGTCGGCGGTTTGGAAAACGGCGTTTCCTATGCCTTCAAGCTGCGCGCCGTCAATACCAGCGGCGTGAGCGAGGAGTCGGCCGTTGCGGTCGCCAGCCCGGAGGAAGTACCAGAAAAGCCGACGAATTTTACGGCTACGGCCGGAGATGGACAGGTAGCGTTGCGGTGGCAAAGCCCGGAGAACCCGATTGTCGGCTGGCAGCATCGCTACAAGATCGAGGGCGGCGAGTTCGGGGGTTGGATCGATATGCCGCAAACCGGCGGCGACGACGGATTTACCGGCCACACCGTCACCCGCCTGACCAACGGAGTCACCTATTTCTTTCAGGTTCGCGCAACGAACACGCACGGTCCCGGGCCGCCCTCGGAAACGGCGATGGCGACGCCCGAGCCCGCAAAGCCGAAAAAGCCGACCGGCCTCAAGGCGATCCCCGGTTACGGGCAGGTCCTGCTGACATGGGACGCCGCGCGCGATCCGAACATCCGCTGGCAGTACGCCTGTTGGCTCGACGGCAAGGATATATGCAGTCCCAGAATTGACGATTCTCCGATGGAAAACATATCGGATCCGTGCCGCAGGCCGCCTTGGATCGACGTTTCAGGCAGCAGCGCAGCGACTACCCGGCACACGGTACCGGGCCTTGTCAACGGAGTTGCCCACGCGTTTCAAGTTCGAACGGTTGCGGGTGACAAGTGCAGCGACGGATCGAATGTCGCTTACGCAACGCCCAAGGCGGCGGCGACACAGGCGGAGCGGACGACGGTCGAGGCCCTTATGGCGGGCCTTGCGGGCCATGTGGCGGCGGGCGCGGAGATTGTTGTCGGCGAGCGGTTCTCCGCCGATCCGGAGGCGGCGCAGGTCGTTCTGGCCGGGCATGAAATTCCGCTGTTCGCACCTGCGCGCAACGAAACGGCGCAAAGGCCAGCAGCCGCTGGACGGCAGGCGATAACCGTCGGCATGGACGCTCGCGAGACGCTCCGGAAAAGCGCCTTCCAGATTCCGCTCACAGACCCGGCGGACGACGGGCTTCCGCAATGGTCGCTTTGGCACCGCGGCGAGTTGCGGCGGTTCGAGGGTTCGGCCGGGCCGGGGGCGCGTTTCGGAGGCCGTTTGTCATCGACCTGGTTCGGGCTCGATATGCGTCTGGGAAAGCGATGGCTTTTCGGAGCGGCGCTGGCCCGCAGTGAGGGAGACCTGGAATACGGCACCGGCGCTGCATCCGGCGCGGTCGAGACCGCCCTCGACAGCGTCCATCCCTATCTGCAATGGCATTTCGAGGATGGAAGAACGGTCTGGATAACCCTCGGCGGCGGGCAGGGAACCATCCGGAATGCGGCCGCCGGCCGGGGCGTCGAGACGGCAGACGCCGAACTGGCAACCGTCTCCGCCGGCTTCCGCAGCGCGCTGCCGGCATTCGGTGGGCTGGAGCTATCAGCGGCCGGCGCCGCGGGATTTGCACGACTCGAAGCCAAGGGCGATGCGCGGACGGCTATCGGCTCCCTCTCTGCCTCTACAGACCGCCAGAGTCTCGGCGTCAAGGCTGCGCTGGAGGAAGGAGAAGCCGCCTACTACACGTCACTGTCGCTGCGCCGCAGCGGCGGCGACGGCGTGCGGGGCCTCGGCCTCGAACTGTCGGGCGGTGCCAGATCACCGCTGCCGGCCTCGTCCGGGCACGCGGATATCCGGTTACGGGGCCTTGTTTGGCATTCCGGTCGCGAATATCGGGAATTCGGCCTGACGGCCACGGTGCGGCAGCCGGCGGACCCCGACCGCGGCGGGCCGTCATGGTCGCTGGCCGGGGCATACGGGGCGCTGGCCGGCGGGAGCGGCAAACCCGAACGGCTTTGGTCCCGCAACGCCCCGAAACGCGGCGGCAGGGCGCTGCCTGCCCTGGACTTGAAGGCCGGCTGGCGTTTCGTCTTGCGCCGTTCGCTGTTCGAACCGTATGCGGCGCTCAGCCTCGCCGGCGCAAACGACCGCAAATTGACGCTCGGGCTCGACATGGGGCCGCTGGCGGGCCCCGTGCTTAGACTCGCCGCTGAGCGCCGCACTCCGCGAACCGGCGGCCCGGAAAGCCGCATCTCCGCCGCTTTGCAGTTCCGGTTCTGAATCTCTTGCGGACCCGCCCGGCCCGAAACGCGGCGGCTCACGCTACCCTGATATCCGCGACTGTCGCGCCGCTGGCATCGCGCAACCGCGCCGGCTCGATGGCGAACACCGAAAACGGGCTGCCCGCCGCCGCCCAGACCCGCGCGAACCGGAAGAGGCCCCTGTCCATGAACAGGGCGACGGGCCCCGCATGGCCGAGAGGAGGCACGCCGCCGATCGAGAATCCGGTCGCGGCGCGCACGAACCCGGCATCCGCCCGGCCGACCTCCGTGCCGACGGCTTGCCCGAGCCTGGCCGTGTCGATCCGGTCGCCGCCGCTGACGACAGCGACCACGGCGCGGTCCCCGGCGCGGAAGACCAGCGACTTCGCAATCTCGCCCACCGCGCAGCCGACCGCCTCCGCCGCCTCTGCGGCCGTCCGGGTCGAGTCGGGCAGGGTCAGCACCTCGCAATCGAGCGAAAGCGCCTCCAAGGCGGCTTTCACACGGTCCGGGCCTCGCAGTTTCGTCATTTCGACTGCCCGAGCGCGGTCAGGCGGGCCTGCCGAAGGTGGCGATCCGGTCGATCCGGCAGACGAACAGCACCCGCTTCTCGTCGATCTCGGGGTCGCGCAGCCCGTAGGGCGGCTCGGCGCCGGTATATTTCGACCAGATTTTGTCGAGCTGCCGGGTGACGCGCTCGCCGCCCTCTTCCCATTCCCGCAGCTCCTCTTCCACCGTGCAGCGGATCTGCACCCAGTGATAGGGGTTGTCGGGGTTGACGATGAGCACCGTCATTTCGGGATTGGCGCGTATCCAGCCGCATTTGGAGCGGTGGGACGCGGTGTTCACCAGGATCTTGTCGCCCTCGTAGTCGAACCACATCGGCGTGAGCCCGATACGCCCGTCCGGCGTCATCACGCCGAGCGAGACCGTGATCGGCCGGTCGAGCAGATCCCTGTGGACGGGGTCGAGATCGTCGAGGCTGCCTGCCTTGCGCCGCTCGCCCACGGCGAACTGGCCCGCCTGCAGCCCGTCCGCGACATCCCTGAATTTCGTGATCGTGAAGCCGTCCGCCATGCCCTCTCTCCTCTCCGGCCGTTCATCGCCCCGGCAGTCTGGACGGCGCGCGGGCGGGCGGCAAGCCAGGCGGGCGCTTCGCGTCAGCCCGCCCGGAAGTGCGGCATCACTTCGGCCGCGAGGCGCTCCATCAGCCGGTCGGGCCGGGTCCAGGTCGCCTCGTCGCGCCACCAGATCGCGTCTATGTCGAGCGCCGCCAGCGCCCGCGCGCGTTCGGCAACCTCGTCGGCGGAGCCGAGCGCGACGCAGGCTTCCACCGCGGCGTCGGGCACATAGGCCGTCACCCGCTTCGCCTCGTCCCAGTCCACCGCATGGCCGAGGTCCGGATAGGGCTCCGCATAGTCCGCCGGCCGGGCCGGTATCCCGATGCCGGGGAAGAAGACGCCCGCATGGCGATGCCGGCAGAGGCCCGCCGCACAGGGGCGCATACGGTCGATGGCGCGCTCGCGGTCGTCGTCGATGCAGGCCGTGACCACGACGATGCGCCGGACCTCCTCTCTCGACCGGCCCGCGGCCGCCATGCCGGCGTCGATCCGCTCCAGCGCCCAGGCGACGGCCTCCGGCGCGGCGCCCACATGGATGAGCACGCCGTCGGCGATTTCGCCCGCAAGCGCCAGCATGCGCGGGCCGGTCGCGGCGAGCAGGATGGGCACATGGCCGTAGGCCGGGTCGAGCACGGTCTCCGAGCCGCCCGGATCGGTCGGCCGGCCGCTTAACAGGCCGCGCCAGAGCGCCGTCGCGTCTCGCATATCGGCCAGGGTCGCCGCCTTGCGCCCGATGATGTAGGCGGAACTGTAGCCCGTGCCCGCCACCAGATCCGCCCGGCCGCCGGAGGCGTCATCCAGGGTCGCGATGGCGCTTGCCGTGGTCAGCGGATGGCGGGTCAACGGGTTGGTAACGCCGGGGCCGAGCCGCAGGCGCTCCGTACTCCCGGCCGCCGCGCCCAGATGCATATAGACATCCCGCCAGCGCCCGGCGAGCAGCGGCGTGTCCGGCACCCACATGAAGTCGAAGCCGGCGGCCTCGACACGGGCGGCATAGGCGGCGGTATCCCGGGGCGCGCCCACCGTGGGCACGCGAAGGCCGAATTGCAGTGTCACGGATATGCTCCCCCTCTGCCGCCGTGAAAATCCCGAGGCGGCCTTCTTGACCCGGAAGGCCGGCGGGCGAACACTCCGCCGAACCCCCGCCACGGCTTCAGGATGCACCCCATGACTGCGACCGGCAACAGGCTCGAATGGCACGAAACGGAGCGGCATGACGGCGCCTCGGCGCGCGAATTCACTATCCATTCGAGCGCGCGCCCGGTGACGGGAGTGCTCTGGTCCGGCGACGGTTCGAAGCCCGGCGCGCCGCTCGTCTGCTACGGCCACGGCGCCTCCGGCGACCGGCACCAGCGCCCGATCCCGGACATCGCCGCCGGCCTCTGCCGCGAGCAAGGCTATTTCGGGCTCTCGCTCGACGGGCCGGTCCACGGCCGCCGCCAGACCGGACCCGGCGGGCGCGCCTCCTTCTGGCCGGAATGGCAGCGCGAGGGCACGGCCGGCGACATGGTGCGCGACTGGCGGCTTGCGCTGGAGGCGGTCTCCGGGCTGGAAGAGGTCGGCGCAGGCCCCGTCGGCTATTGGGGCCTGTCGATGGGCACGATCTACGGCGCGCCCTTCGTTGCGGCCGAGCCGCGCATCTCGGTGGCGGTGCTGGGGCTGATGGGCCTCGTTTCCGAGCCGGCCCACTACAAGCCGGTCATCGAGGCGGCGGCCCGGGTCATCTCCTGCCCCGTGCTGTTCATCTGGCAGCTCGAGGACGAGCTCTTCACCCGCGAGCAGTGCCTCGCCCTGTTCGACGCGCTCGGTTCGGCCGACAAGCGCCTCCACGCCAATCCCGGCCTGCATCCCGCCGTGCCGCCGGAGGAGCTCGAATTCTGCGCGGCGTTCCTCACCCGCTATCTCAGCGGCGCGCCCCTCGGCCGCGACCCCGTCTTCCGGGTCAGCGAATAGGCGGCGCCCCCGGTCCTTGGGCCGGGCCAGGGCGGCATTGGCAAGAGGTCCGCTGCCGGACTAGGATTCGCCGAGCGACGAAGAGCCGGAAGGCCGGGGGCAAGCGCGATGGTTGACAACGACACGCTCGGGCGCGAGGCGCTGCGGATGCACGCCGCCGGGCGGCCCGGCAAGGTTGAGGTGACGCCGACCAAGCCGCTCACCACCCAGTACCAGCTCTCGCTCGCTTATTCGCCGGGCGTGGCCGCGCCCTGCCTCGAGATCGAGAAGGACCCGGGCCTCGCCTACGACTACACCGCCAAGGGCAACATGGTGGCCGTGATCTCTAACGGCACCGCCGTGCTCGGCCTCGGCAATATCGGCGCGCTCGCCTCCAAGCCGGTCATGGAAGGAAAGGCGGTCCTCTTCAAGCGCTTCGCCGATGTGGACGGCATCGACCTGGAGGTGGACACGGAGGACGTGGACGCCTTCATCGAATGTGTGCGCTATCTCGGCAAGAGCTTCGGCGGCATCAACCTGGAAGACATCAAGGCCCCGGAATGCTTCATCGTCGAGGAGCGCCTGCGCGAACTGCTCGACATCCCGGTCTTCCACGACGACCAGCACGGCACGGCGATCATCTCCGCCGCCGGCCTCATCAACGCGCTCCACCTGACCGGCCGGCGCATCCAGGACTGCCGTATGGTGGTGAACGGCGCGGGCGCCTCCGGCATTGCCTGCGTGGACCTGTTCAAGGCGCTCGGCCTGCCGGCGGAGAATGTCGTGCTCTGCGACACGCGCGGCGTCATCTACCGGGGCCGCGCCGAGGGCATGAACCAGTGGAAGTCCGCCCATGCGGTCGAGACGCCGATGCGCACGCTCGAAGAAGCGATGAAGGGCGCCGACATCGCCTTCGGCCTCTCGGTCAAGGGCGCCTTCACGCGCGAGATGATCGCGTCGATGGCGGAGAAGCCCATCGTCTTCGCACTCGCCAATCCCGACCCGGAAATCACGCCGGAAGAAGTGCGCGAGGTCCGCGGCGACGCCATCGTCTGCACCGGGCGCTCGGACTACCCGAACCAGGTCAACAATGTGCTGGGCTTCCCCTACATCTTCCGGGGCGCGCTGGACGTGCGCGCCACGACCGTCAACGACGCGATGAAGCTCGCCGCCGCCGATGCGCTGGCGGCGCTCGCACGCGAGGACGTGCCCGACGAAGCGGCGGCAGCCTATCCCGGCAAGCGGCTGCAATACGGCCCCGACTACGTCATTCCCGTGCCCTTCGATCCGCGCCTGATCGTCAATGTGCCGGAGGCGGTGGCGCGCGCCGCCATCGACACCGGCGTCGCGCAGAAGCCGATCGAGGACTGGCCCGCCTACCGGGCCGCGCTCGCCGCCCGCCTCGATTCCACCTCGGGCAGCCTCCAGCGCATCTATGCCGAGGTGCAGGCCGCGCCGCGCCGCGTGGTGTTCGCGGAGGGCGAGGAAGAGCGCGCCATCCGCGCCGCGCTCGCCTTCCGCGGGCAGGGTTTCGGCACGCCGGTGCTGGTCGGGCGGGAGAGAATCGTCAAGGCCCAGATGGAGCGGCTCGGCATCGCCTCCGGCGAGCCGCTGGAAATCCACAACGCCGCCCTCTCGGAAGACAATGCGCAATACATCGCCATGCTTTACGAGCGGCTGCAGCGCAGGGGCTACCTGCAGCGCGACGTACAGCGCATGGTGCACCAGGACCGTAATTGCTTTGCCGCCTGCATGGTGGCGGCGGGAGCCGCCGACGCCATGGTGACGGGCCTCACCCGGTCCTTCCAGGTGAGTTTCGGGGATGTGCGCCACGTGCTGCCGCCGGTTGCCGATTCGACGCCCTGCGGCGTGACGCTCTATGTGAGCCGCAACCAGACCGTCTTCGTGGCCGATACCACGGTGAACGAGCGGCCCGGGCCGGAGCAGCTTGCCGACATCGCGACGGCGGCGGCCGGCATGGCGCGCAATATGGGCGCGGAGCCGCGCGTCGCCCTGCTCTCCTTCTCCAATTTCGGCAACCCGCCCTTCGGCGAGGCCGCCCATGTGCGCGAGGCGGTATCCGTGCTCGACGCCCGCAGCGTCGATTTCGAATATGAGGGCGAGATGTCGGCGGACGCCGCGCTCGACGAGGAACTGATGCGCCAGCTCTATCCCTTCGCGCGTCTTTCCGGGCCCGCCAATGTGCTCGTCATGCCGAGCCTGCACGCCGCCAACATCTCGGCCAAGATGCTGCAGATGCTGGGCGGCGGGGCGGTGATCGGCCCGGTGCTGCTCGGGCTTTCCAAACCGGTCCAGATCGTCCAGATGGGCGCCAAGGTGTCCGAGGTCGTCAACATGGCCGTTTTCGCCGCCCACGCGGCAGGAAACAACCGGGGTCAGTAACCCCGGCCCGGCAGCGTCTCGTGCAGGGGGCGCACGCGGGGGTCCAGTTGCCGCTCCGTGTAGTAGTCGCCTGCGGGCGTCCAGGCGTCGAACACGCGCCTGAGCTCGCCCACCGGCTCGTCGTGGATATCGACCCTGAGATCGACGCGCGGGAAGTCGTGCCCGCCCCAGGTGACGAGGGCGGCGGAGTTCTGCCCGCCATGCTGGCCGCCGGCGTCGCGGCCCGCCTCCAGCGCGGCGAGCAGGCGTTCCGCCAGCGAGCCGCCCTGAAAGCCTCCCTCTATGGCGTCCAGCACATGCTCGCCGGTCAGCACATTGCCGAGCGCGACCAGCCCGTCGCGCATATGGTGGCCGGCGAAGTCCCGGTTCTCCCTGCCGGTGCGCGCCGCTACCCGGCCTTCCGCATCGATAATCCCCAATTGCCGGTATTCGGGCCAGGGATCGGCCGCGACGAGAGCGTCGATCGCCGCCTGGGCGGGGCACCCGTTGGCCAGCAGGTCCTGCGCCAGCCGGCCGAGGCGGTAATCGGCAATCGCCATGATGGCGACCGCTCCGAGGCGCGAGACGTGCGGCACGCGCACGCCAACGGCGAGCGAGCGCGTCGCCGTCGCGATGCCGAGCTCGCCCGTGGCCGCATCGCGCGCGATGCAGGTGAAGGTCATCGGTTTCCGCTCCTGTTTCGCGCCGGCGAACGGACCGCGCTCTGGCGCAGGCCGGCGAAGAAGGACGAGATATCGCCGGCGAGATACTCCTCGGCAACCTGGCGCTTGAAGGCGATGCTGCATGTACGGTTCGTACGGTGCTTCCTCATGAGCTCTATCCTTCCGGTGCCCTCACACCTGTCAATGCTTTTCAACCCAACTGTCCGACCCCAGGGGCCCGCTCCACTGGGCAGTTACGAGATGTCATGTTGTGTCATGTTCCTCATGCATACAGCGCATATTCGGATGCCCGTTCCGGCATGACGCTGTCGTTTCGGGCAGGAGCTCCGGGCATTCCGCCTTGTCCCGTCGCCTGTCTGTCTTCGGCACAGGTCCTTCCTTTCGATCCGGTTCCGCTCCCGCCGCGGGCCTGCGGCGGGACCCTTTTCCGCGCGTATCGCCTGCGCGCCCGTGCGCGGCCGGGCGGGCGTTTCGCGCCGGCGCGGTTCGTGCGCCTGATTGCGCGCGCGAGACGGCGGACGCACTTCTCCCATCGCCTCCCGCCGGGGTTTTTTCGGCCCCCAGCCGCTTTCCTGCGCAGAAAAGCGAAAGGCGGCCCCGGGAGCCGCCTCTCTGCTGCTATTGTAGCATATTTTCCCTTATGTCAAGGAGTAATGAGAATTTATTTAAATATTTCCGATCGGACAGAGACAACCTTCGATTGGGGCTTATATGGATAGGTTGACAACAGGTTTGGGAGGCTTCGCACCTTCTCTCCGGCGTCCAACCCGCCCCCATATCGTCATACCCGGACTTGTTCCGGGTATCCATGCGGCCGTCCGGCGGCAGCGGTGGAGAGAGATACCCGGAACAAGTCCGAGTATGACGGAGGGGGCGTTGAGGTATGACGGAAGAAATGTCGTCGGTCTCCCCCGTCAACCTATCTTTGTAATCTCCCTTCGATTCCCTCGCTCCTGCCGCCGGGCGGCTCGACCCTATACCACCCCGCGCGTCTCAAGCTCGGCCACGGCCTCTGCGTCGAGGCCGAGGAGCCGCCCGAAGACCTCGCGATTGTGGTGGCCGAGCTGCGGGCCGCCGTCGAGCTTCGGCAGATCGCCGCCGGAGAATTTGACCGGGAACCCCGAGACGACCCCGCCCTCCACCGGTTCGTCCGAACCCTGCCGGAACATCGGCCTGAGCGTGCCGCGCGCGCGGAAATGCCCGTCCTCTATCGCTTCCGAGATCGTGCGGACGCGCGCAACCGGCACGCCCGCCCCCTGGAGCAGCGCAATCCCTTCCTCGCAGCTATATGCCCCGAGCCGCGCCTGGATTTCCGCCCTGAGCGCGGCGATATTCGCTTCCCGCGCCTCCGGGGTGGCGAAACGCGCCTCCTCAAGCAGTTCCGGGGCGCCGAGCGCGCCGAGCAGGGCGCCGAGGCGCAGCGACAGGCCCACCGTGATAATCACGTCGCCGTCGCTCAGGCGGTAGAGGCCGGTCACGTCGTTGCGGCTGTCATTACCGGCGCGCACCGGCTGCCCGTCCTTCAGCACATATTCCATCGGCTCCATGAACATGAGGGTGGCGAGCGTGTCGATCATGGAGGCGTCGAGATATTGGCCCTCGCCGGTCTTCTCCCTGTGGCGGAGCGCGCCCAGGATCGAATAGGCGGCGTAGAGCGGCGTCACGAGGTCGCCGACGAAGACGCCGATCCGCGTCGGCGGTCCGTCGGCCGCCCCGTTCATGTCCATGATGCCGGACATGGCCTGGATCTGGTGGTCGTGCGCGGGAAGGTCCTTGTAGGGGCCGGTCTGGCCGTAGCCGGCGATGGAACAATAGACGATGCCCGGATTGACGGCGGCGATGTCCTCATAGCCGAGTCCCATCCGTTTCATGGAGCCGGGCGAGAGGTTCTCGATCACGACGTCGGACTGCTTCGCCATGTCGAGGAACATCCGGCGCCCTTCCGGGTCCTTCAGGTTGAGCGTAACGCTCTTCACGCCTTCCGACCGTTTCAGGAACCGGACCGAGAGGTCGTCCTCCGTCTGCCGCTCGGCATGCACTCCTTTCGGCCCGTGAAAGGGTCCGGCGCTGCGGATCGGGTCGCCCGCCCCCGGCATCTCGACCTTGATGACCTCCGCGCCGAAGCGGGCAAGCGTCATGCCAAGGAACGGGCCGGCGAGGAACACCGTAACCGAGAGCACGCGGATGTCTTCGAGGGGCTTCATTCGAGGCGGTCCGATAGCGGTGAAGGCGCGCTCAGGCGCAAAAGACACACCGGCGGGACGCGGTTATGCCGGCTGTGCAACCCGCGCCGGGTCGCCGGTGTCCAGCGTGGTGACGCGGCGCATTTCCCGGCGGTACACCGTGTCTTCGTAGGGGCAGGCGCGGTGCATGGTGGCGCGGTTGTCCCAGATGACGAAATCGCCGTCCCGCCAGGAATGCCGATAGACGAGTTCGGGCCGGGTCGCGTGCTCCGTCAGGTCGCGCAGGATGAGCCGGCCTTCCGGCACCGGGCGGTCGAGTATCCGCGAGGCGTGCGAGGCGAGATAGAGCGCGCGCCGCCCGGTGCGCGGGTTGGTCAGCACGAGCGGGTGGACCGCGCCCTTGAGCCGGTCGCGCTCCTCCTCGGAGAATTCGAAGCCGAGCGTCATGCGCGAGTGGGCGATGGAATGGTGCACGCGGAGGCCCTCCAGCCCCGCCTTCGTCTCCTCCGGCAGCGTGTCGTATGCGGTGCGCATATCCGCGAACTCGGTGTCGGCCGGCACCGGCGGCACCACGAGGGCGGCAAGCATGGAATAGCGCCCGCGCGGGTCCTGGAACGAGGCGTCCGTGTGCCAGAGGCGGTTGCCGAGCGCGTAGAGGCGCCTGCGGCTGTCCGCTTCCACCACCTGCCCGTCCGCCTCGACATTCGAGACATCGGAGAGCGCCTCGTCGCCGAAGCGGTTCTTCTGCAGGACGCTGAAGCCGGTCTTGCGGTGGAACTCGCCGTCGAGCCGGGCGGCGAAATCGAGCTGCTCCCCGCCGGAGAACGCCTGGTCGCGGAAGACGAGCACGGCATGTTCGTCCATGGCCGCGCGGATGCTCTCCAGGGTCTCCTCGTCATGCACGCGGCGGAGATCGACCGGGCTCGCCTCGGCGGCGAAATGCGGGTGAAGCTTGCGGAACCGGAGTGTCATGGCTGGCTCCCACGGCGCGAAGGCGGTTGCGGGCCCGTTTCTATGGGCAGGCCGGGGTCCGGGGCCCAGTCTCCCATCGAGCCGTCATAGAGGGTCAGGTCGTCATAGCCGAGCTGGTGCAGAAGGAACAGGCCGACAGTGGCGGAGATGCCGCCGCCGCAATAGGCGACGACATGGCGGTCCCGGTCGATACCGGCTTCCTCATGCAGCCGCCGCGCCTCGTCCAGCGCCACGAAGGCCCCGTTGGACGGGTCGAGCAGGCCGGACGCCGGCACGTTGACGCTGCCGGGGATGCGCCCGGGCCTGCCGTAGCGGCTCGGCCCCTCGCCGAGATGGAAGGCGGGCGCGAGCGCATTCACCATGACGGTATCGGCGTCGTCCAGCCGGGAAAGCACATAGTCCCGGTCCACGAACCGGTCCGGCGCGAAGGATGCGGTGAAACGCGCCCTCGGATATTGCGCCGGCTCGGAGGAGACGGGGCGGCCCTCCGCCTTCCACTTCCCCCAGCCGCCGTCGAGCACGGCTGCGCGCTCGAAGCCGAAGGCGCGCAGCATCCACCAGACGCGGGTCGCCCACATGATGCTGCCGGCCGAGTAGAGCACCACGCGGGAGGTGTCGCCGATGCCGAGCGCGCCCATGGCCTCCGCGAAGCGTTCGGGCGACGGCGCCATGAATTTGAGGCGCGTGCCGGGGTCCGAGGCCATTCCCTGGAGGTCCAGGAAGACGGCGCCCGGGATATGCGCTTCGTCATACTCGGCCCGTCCCGGCACCACGCGGTAAGGGGCGTCGTCGCCCGGCTCCGCCGGCCTCAGCCATGTGGTGCAGTCCACGATGCGCAGTTCCGGCGCGCCCAGGCTCTTCTCGAGCGCGCCGGTCTCGATCAACGCCTCCGGCTCGCGCCATTGCGGGAGGTCGGTCCGGGCTTCGGTCATCGGCGGTCTCCCCTGGGCTTCGGCCGCGACCCCGGCGGTGCGCGGCAAGGTCAGTCTCCAGCCATGCATCAATACCACGAAGCGCCGTCCCGATTTACGCTTCGCGGCGCCGATTGTAGGATTGACGGCAGCATCGAACGGAGGATGCCATGACCGACAATTGGGACTTTGCCCACAACAGGGCCTCGGAGGCCGTCTGGACGGAAGGTCTGCGCGAGATCTTCGAATACCGGGACCTCGGCATCAAGGCGGCGACCAAGGGCGACTATATCGCCCATATCGTCAAGGCGAACGGCAAGGAAATGAAGGACGATGTGCAGCATTGGCACGTCCATGACTGCACCTTCCAGTTCGTCATGGTGCTGAACGGCTGGGCCGAGTTCGAATATGAGGGCGAGGGCGTGCGCCGCATCGAGAAGGGCGACTGCATCAACCAGCGCCCCGGCATCGCGCATCGCGAGATCGCCTGCTCGAAGGACTTCGAGGTCCTGGAAATCGTCGCGCCGGCGAATTTCGAGACCCGGATCGTGGACGCGCCGGTTTCGGCCGAGGCTGCCGAGTAGGAGACGGCTTCATAGCTCGAAGGAGCGGAGCAGGCCGAGAAACGCCGCCGCCGCAGCTTCCAGCGGGCCGTCATTGACGAGGGTGCGGATATCGGGGCCGTCGGGAAAGGCCGGCGCGGGCCGCGCGAGACGGCGGGCGCGGTCCTCCGCAGATTCGCGGTCCCTCCCGGCGAGGCGAAGCGCGAGCGTCTCCCCGCTTGCCGTCACCTGAATGACGCCGACGCGCACGAACCGGCTTCGGGCTTGCCCGACGACGGTTCGCGACACATTGGCTATGACGATGAGCCCGTCCGCAACAAGGCTGTCCACCGTTCGGGGCAGCGCGTAGCCGAGGCCGTGGGCGCGCCAGACCAGGCTGAATTCGCCGGCCCGTTCGCGCGCTAGAAATTCCTCCTCCGTCAGCGCGACATGGTCCTCATGCGGGTCTCCGGCGGGCCGCGTGATATAGCGCCGGGGGAAGCGATAGCGGGCCTCGGAACCCAGTTCGGCTTCGGCCTGCCGGATCAGCGTGTCCTTCCCGGCGCCGCTCGGGCCCACGACCAGGACGAGGCGGCCGCCGGTCAATGCCGGATCGAGGCCTCGATGCACGGACGATAGCGCTCAAGGCCCGGCGTGACCGCCCCGGGGTCCTTGGCCTGCTCGTCCCAGCGGCGCAGGGCGAGCGCATCCTGCGCATGAGGCTGTGCGATGAAGGCGGCAGCTTCGGCCTCGCTGAAGGGGCCGCCCTGCAGCTCCAGGCTTTGCACGGAAGCGGGCGACAGGGTATCGAAATAGGCCGGTTCCGTTGCGCAAAGATAGCGCTTGGCGTCGACATGCAGCCCGATGGGAGCGGTTACGTCCTCGTCGAACCAGCGGGCCAGATATTTGCGCCCCAGCGCTTCGTGGCGGTCGTCGATGCCCCGCACGGCGGCGTCCTCGCCGAGCTTGTGGATCAGGTGCCCGAAGTCATGCAGCAGCGCCGCGGCCACGAGCGAATCCGGCGCGCCCGATCGTTCCGCAAGATGTGCGCATTGCAGGGCATGCTGAAGCTGGCTGACGGCTTCGTCGCCATACTGCGCCGCGCCGTTGGTCTCGAGAATTTCCACAATACGGTCCACTGCCGGCATACGCCCCTCGCTCCCGCCTAGACGACCCGCTGTCCTTCGCGCCATGTGCCGCGCACGACCGCAACGCCCTCGACCTCCCTGACGCGGATGAAGTCCGCCCGCTTGCCTTCCGCAATCTCGCCCCGGTCCTCCAGCCCGACCGCCCGCGCGGGATTGGCCGTCGCCACCCTGGCCGCGCGGGGAAGCGTCATGTCCGGGATGCCGTTGCGCAGCAGGAACACGCCCTGGAGCGTGCTCGACGGCACATAGTCGGACGACAGCATGTCCAGCAGGCCCGAAACGGCAAGGTCGAGAGCGGAGGCGTTGCCCGAATGCGAGCCGCCGAGCACCAGGTTGGGCGCGCCCATCAACACGGCGAGGCCGTGACGCCGCGCCGCTTCGGCGGCTTCGAGCCGGGTCGGGAATTCGGCGATGGCGACGCCGTCGCGCACCGACTCCTCGATATGCTCGACGGTCGCGTCGTCATGGCTTGCCAGAGCGATGTTCCGGCCCTCCAGCGCCTGGACGACCATCGTCCGGTGGCGGGCGCTGAACTGCTGCTGCGCCTGTTGCTTGGCCTTCACATAATCGTCCATCTCATCGTCGTTCAGGCCGTAGCGGCCCTGGTAATACTCGCGGTGCTTGTCGAGATCGACGAACTGCCTTTGTCCGGGCGTGTGGTCCATCAGGGAAACCAAGCGGACCATGGGGTCGTCCATGAAGGGCCGGAAGCGTTCCATCAGGCCCGGACTGGAGACCTCGCACCGCAAGTGCAGAAAATGCTCGGCGCGCAGCACGCCCCACCGCGCCGCCGCCTTCACGGCATCCGCCATGCCCGTAAGATGTTTCGGGCGGGCCTTGTCGCCGCCGCCGATCCGCACGGTGTCGAGCGCCGTCGTGATTCCGGCGGCGGCGAGTTGGCTGTCATGGGCCAGCACTGCCGTCTCCGCGGGCCACTCGACGCCGGGACGCGGCGTGAATTGGCGTTCGAGATTGTCCGTGTGGAGCTCGACGAGGCCGGGCAGCAGGTAATCGCCTTCGAAGTCGAGCGCCGCGCCGGAGCCGACGGAGCCTTCGCCGACAGCCGAGAACCGGCCGTCAGCCACCTCGACGGTGCCGGACACGATTTCGTCCCGCGTGACGATCCGGGCATTGGTAACGGTCAGGCCTGCCATCATGCCGCCTCCCTTGCGGCGGAGAGGGGCACGGTCCGCGTCGCCACGGCGTCCCGCACCCCCGAATCGTGGAAAATACCGACAATCGCAGCACCGCGCCGGACGGCCTCGCGGATGAGGCCGATCGCGGCGTCCCGGTTTTCCCTGTCGAGCGACGCGGTCGGTTCGTCCAGCAGCAGCACGGGATAGTCGGCGACGAAGACGCGCGCGAGGTTGACCCGCTGCTGTTCGCCGCCGGAGAAGGTCGCCGGCGCCAGCCGGTGCAGCGCGGCCGGAATGTTGAGGCGCCGCAGCATGGCGCGCGCCGCTTCCGTTGCATGTTCCCGGTCCGCGCCCCGATTGCGCAGGGTTTCGGCGACCACGTCCTCGGCCGCGACGCGCGGGATCACGCGCAGGAACTGGCTGACATGGCCGAGAGTCTCATGGCGCACGGCGATGATTTCGCGCGGATGCGCCGCCGCCATGTCCACGATCCCGCCCCGATGGCTGAGGAGGATGCGCCCCCCGTCGGCCCGGTAGTTGCCGTAGATGCAGCGGAGCACCGTGCTCTTGCCGATACCCGAGGGCCCGTGAAGCGCCACGCACTCGCCCGGCTCCACGGCGAGGTCGAAGCCCGCCAGCACGGAAAGGCGCACGCCCCCCTGGTTGTGCAGGGTGAAGGACTTCGCCAGGCCCTCGATCCGGATCGCCGCCGTCAAAACATGCCGCCTTTCCCGCTCACGGATGGAGCACCGAAGACACGAGGAGTTGCGAATAAGGGTGCTGCGGGTCGTCGAGCACCTGGTCGGTCAGCCCGGACTCCACAACCTCGCCCCGGCGCATGACGAGCAGGCGGTGCGACAGAAGCCGCGCCACGGCCAGGTCGTGCGTGACGATGACGGCCGCCAGCCCGAGGTCCGAGACCAGGCCGCGCAAGAGGTCCAGCAGCCGCGCCTGGACGGACACATCGAGCCCGCCCGTGGGCTCGTCCATGAACACGATGCGCGGCGCGGTCACCAGATTGCGCGCAATCTGGAGGCGCTGCTGCATGCCGCCCGAAAAGGTCAGCGGCAGGTCGTCCATGCGCCCCGTATCCATCTCGACCTTGTCGAGCCAGTCGGTGGCGGCCCGCCGGATATCGCCGTAATGGCGGGCGCCGACGGCCATCAGGCGCTCGCCGATATTGGCGCCTGCGCTCACATCCATGCGCAGGCCCTCCAGCGGGTTCTGGTGGACGAACCCCCAGTCCGTGCGCATGAGCAGGCGCCGGGCAGGCTCGCCGATGCGGTAGATGTCGGCCGGACCGTCATGCCTCGTGGCGTATTCGACCGTTCCCGAAGTGGGTTCGAGGCGGGCGGAAATGCAGTTCAGCACCGTCGTCTTGCCAGAGCCGGACTCGCCGACAATGCCCAGCACCTCGCCCGGCCAGATGTCGAACGACACATCGCGGCAGCCGAGGATGCCGCCATAGAATCTGGTCACGCCCCGGGCGGAGAGAAGCGGTGGCGCCTCCGGCATCATGCTGGTGTACCGGAATTGAAATGCGTTGCATCGCAGAACGGCCATCCCGGCGTCCCCATCCCGTCATGCCCGGACTTGTTCCGGGCATCCATTTCCGCTGCCGCGCCTGCCCCGAGGGAGATGCCCGGAACAAGTCCGGGCATGACGAAGGGCGTGTGCAGACAGGACACTACGCCCCGCCCCCTTCCGGGTCCCGGGCGGCGGGGCCGGCGTGTCCGGCTTCGCGGCGCCTGGTGCAATAGTCGGTGTCCGAGCACACGAACATGCGCCCGCCCCGGTCGTCGGTGACGATCTCGTCGAGGAAGCTCTCGCCCGACCCGCAAAGCGCGCACACATCCTCCCATTTCTGGACCTCGAACGGGTGGTCGTCGAAATCGAGGCTCCGCACCCCGGTATGCGGCGGGATGGCGTAGATGCGTTTCTCGCGGCCCGCGCCGAACAATTGCAGCGCCGGAGAGCGGTCCATCTTCGGATTGTCGAATTTGGGAATCGGCGAGGGCCGCATCAGGTAGCGGGCGTTCACCCGCACCGGATAGTCGTAGGAGGTGGCGATATGGCCGAAGCGCGCAATGTCTTCATAGAGGCGGACATGCATGACGCCGTATTCCTCGAGCGCGTGCATCTTGCGCGTCTCCGCCTCCCTCGGTTCCAGCCAGCGCAGCGGCTCCGGAATCGGCACCTGGTAAACGAGGATCTGGCCGGCCCCGAGCGGCGTTTCCGGTATGCGGTGGCGGGTTTGGACGATGGTGGCGGCCTCCGTCCGCTCCGTGGTTTCGACGCCGGCCGTCCGCGCGAAGAATTTGCGGATGCTGACCGCATTCACCGTATCGTCCGCGCCCTGGTCGATGACCTTGAGCGTGTCGTCGGCTCCGATGATGCTGGCCGTGATCTGGATGCCGCCGGTGCCCCAGCCGAAGGGAAGGGGCATTTCGCGGCTGCCGAAGGGCACCTGGTATCCCGGAATGGCGACGGCCTTGAGGATCGCCCGGCGGATCATCCGCTTGGTCTGCTCGTCGAGATAGGCGAAGTTGTAACCGTCTTCCGCCGGCCGGGCGGCATCGGGGCCGGGAGATGTTTCGCTCGTCGCCATCCGCGCCTACTCCGCCGCCTCGGCAGGCGGGGCTTCGAACTCGGCCCGGAGCTTCCGCAGCAATTCGAGCTCCGACTGGAAGTCCACGTAATGCGGCAGCTTCAGGTGCTGCACGAAGCCCGACGCCTCGACATTGTCGCTGTGATAGAGGACGAACTCCTCGTCCTGCGCCGGGGAGACCGCCGCTTCGTCGAGCTCGGCTGCGCGGAGCGCGCGGTCCACCAGCGCCATCGACATGGCCTTGCGCTCCTGGTGGCCGAAGACGAGCCCGTATCCCCGCGTGAATTGCGGCGGCGCTTCGGCGCTGCCCCTGAACTGGTTGATCATCTGCACTTCGGTCACTTCGATGTCGCCGATCTCGACGGCGAAGCCGAGCTCCTCCGGCACGATCTCCACCGCGACCGTCCCGTAGCGGATTTCCCCGGCGAAGGGGTGGTTGTTCGAGAAGCCGCGCTGGCTCGAATAGCCGAGTGCAAGCAGGAAGCCCTCATCGCCGCGCGCCAGTGTCTGAAGCCGTGCATCGCGCCCGGCGGGGAATCTGAGCGGCTCCCTTGTGATGTCCGTCGGCGGGGCCTCCCCGGCGTCCGGGGCGGCTTCCTCCTCGATCAGGCCCTCATGGCCCAGCAGGTCCGCGACGCGGGGCATCGGCTCCCCGGCCGGCGCATCCGCCCGTTCCGCCGGGGCCGCGGCGTCGCCCGACCCGCCCTCGCCGGCGAGCCGGAAATCCAGCAGGCGGTGCGTGTAGTCGTAGGTGGGCCCGAGAATCTGGCCGCCCGGAATGTCCTTGAAGGTGGCGGAAATCCGCCGGCGGATCGCCATGCGGGCGGTATCGACGGGTTCGCTGTTGCCGAGGCGCGGCAGGGTCGTGCGATAGGCGCGCAGCAGGAAGACGGCTTCGATCAGGTCTCCCTGCGCCTGCTTGATCGCAAGCGCCGCAAGCTCCCGGTCGTAGAGCGAGCCTTCGGCCATCACCCGGTCCACGGCGAGCCCCAGTTGCTCCGCGATCTGCCGGGTCGAGACCTCCGGCACGGACGGGTCGCCGCGCCGCGCCTCGTCCAGCAGGCGGTGGGACGCCTCTATGGCCTTCTCGCCGCCCTTGACCGCGACATACATCTCAGAACCTCACCTCTGTGGAGCGCGGCACGGCCGCGAGGCTCGCGCCCGATGCGAACACGAGGTCCACGCCCTGCGGAAACAGCGCCTCCATCTCGCGGCGCTGCTTCCAGAAGCCCCCGGCAATGCCGGCCGCGCGAAACTCCCGGCAATCCTCGATTCCGGGGCCGCGAAGCGTGACCGCTTCGCCGGATTCCAAGCACGGGACCTGGAGGATGACGGTCGCGCTCTCGTCCGGATAGGCCTCGGAGCCGAGCGGGAACGCACCGAGCGCCGGCATATCCGCCGGGGCGGCCGCGACGGCGAAGCGCGCGGCGCCCGTCTCCTCCACGAGCGGACAGCCGCAATGGAAGCGGAGCCAGGCCCGCAACTCCTCGCCATCCGCCGCCGCGTCCAGCCAGACCGGCGTCTCGAAATCCAGCAGGGTCAGGCAGAGAGCGGCGGTCGCGCGGTCGAGGGGAGCGGGCGGGGCCAGATCGACCGCGATATTCTGCAGGGAGCCGGGCTCGGACATCGCCCGGAGCACGCGGCGGAACACCTGCTGGCTGTCCGCCACCGGGGCAAGGAAGCCGGGCCGGAGTGCCGATCCGTTGCCTGCCGCCGCCACGGGCCTCACTCCCGCTCCCGCGCCATGGTGAAGAACTCGACCCGCGAGCTGGCGGCGTTCGCGCGGTCCTCCTCGCGCCGGGCGCGCTCGGCCGATTCAAGGGGAGCGATTACCGTTTCCTCCAGCCCGCCGCGGCGCTCCGGCTGCTGGAGCAGGGCGTCGAAGGCCGCCGCCAGCTCGGCATGGCGGGCGCTGCGCCCGGCGACCCAGGCGATGCCGACCGTGCCGCCCTCCAGCTGCACGGCGCAGCGCGTGGCGCTCATCTCGCCCATGTTGAAGGCGCTTCCCGTGCCGCCCATGCGCCCGCGCACCATGACGAGTCCGGTCTCCGGCGCTCGCAGGACCCGGTATTCGGGCCGTTCGGCCAGACCGGTCCAGGCGGCTTCCAGCGCGCCGTCTTCCGCCCTGGCGAGAATGCCCATCCATCGCTGCCGCGCCGCAATCTGCGGGTCCGAACCGGTCGAGGTCGGCATGGGTCCTGCCGCTCCAGCTTGCCCGGCGCTTATGAGAGCAAAGCCCGGTGACGCCTTTGTAACCCGGTTAGCCGGGGGCTTCCCCTCTTGTCAAGGCGGGGCGGCGCTCCCTTCGGGACCGGATAGGGCAGAGGCTCACGACGCCACGTAGCCGCCATCGACATTGTAGGTGGCGCCGGTGACGTAGCTGGAGCGCTCGGAGCAGAGCCAGCAGACCATCTCGGCGATCTCCTGCGCTTCGCCCATGCGGCGCGCCGGCACGCGGTTCATGAGCTCGTTGCCCCGCCGGGCGCGTACCTCGCGCGTCATGTCGGTCGCGATATAGCCGGGACAGACGGCGTTCACGCGGATGCCGTCCGAGGCGTATTCGATGCCGGCGGTGCGCGTCAGCCCCGAGACGGCGTGCTTGGCCGCCACATAGGCGCTGCCGCCCGGCAGGCCGAGCAGGCCCGCGACCGAGGAGGTGTTGACGATGGCCCCGCCGCCCCCGTCCGCCTTCATCCGCTCGATTTCGCCCTTCATGCAGAGCCACACACCCTTGAGGTTGACCGCGATCATGCGGTCGAAGCCGTCCTCGGTCCATTCATGGGTACGCCGGCCGAAATGGTCGAGATTGGCCGGTCCGATGCCGGCATTGTTGAAGGCGCAGTCGATCCGCCCGAAGGCCCGGGCCGCCGCCTCCAGCATCGCCTCGACCTGCTCGGCTTCGACAACCTCGACCCCAAGCGCCACCGCCTCGCCGCCCGCCTCGCGGATCGCGGTGGCGGTCTCCTCTGCCCGTTCGAGGTTGAGGTCGGCGGCGGCCACCCGCGCGCCCTCCTCGGCGAAGAGCAGCGCCGTCGCCCGCCCGATGCCGTTCCCGGCCCCGGTAATCAGCGCCGCCTTGCCCGCCAGCATTCCGGCCATGTCCCTTGTCTCCCCCGTTCCGTTCCGCCCGTCAGGACGCCATGTAGCCGCCATCGACATTGTAGGTGGCCCCGGTGACGAAGCCCGAGCGGTCCGAGCAGAGCCAGCAGACCATCTCGGCGATCTCCCGCGCCTCGCCCATGCGCCGCGCCGGCACCAGGGCCATGAGCTCGTTGCCGCGCCGGGACATGACCTCGCGGGTCATGTCGGTGGCGATGAAGCCGGGGCAGACGGCGTTCACGCGGATATTGTCGGTGGCGTATTCGATGCCGGCGGTGCGGGTGAGCCCGGAGACGCCGTGCTTGGCCGCGACATAGCCCGACGAGGTCGGCAGGCCGGCGAGCCCCGCGATGGAGGAGGTGTTGACGATGGCCCCGCCGCCCGTCTCCAGCATCCGCCCGATCTCGCTTTTCATGCAGAGCCACACGCCCTTGAGGTTGACCTCGATCATGCGGTCGAAGCCTTCCTCCGACCAGCTATGGGTCCGTTTGGCGTTGTTGCCGACATTGACCGGCGCGATGCCGGCATTGTTGAAGGCGCAGTCGATCCGCCCGAAGGCCTCCACGGTCGCATCCACCATCGCCTCGACCTGCTCCGCGTCGCTGACCTCGACGGAAAGCGCAATCGCCTCGCCGCCTGCCTCGCGGATTATGGCGGCGGTCTCCTCCGCGCCTTCGAGATTGAGGTCGGCGGCGGCCACCCGCGCACCCTCCTCGGCGAAGAGCAGCGCCGTCGCCCGCCCGATGCCGTTCGCGCCCCCCGTAATCAGCGCCGCCTTGCCCGCCAGCATTTCCGCCATGTCCCCGTCTCCCCCGCTTCGCGCAGATGTCCCGGCCAGCATAGCGCGCGGCACGATGCGTCACGATAGGCGATGTTCGGGAGAGCCGGCGTCGAATCAGCCGCTTCTGGGGCCCGAACCGGCCAGCATTTCCTCAAGCGCGTAGAGCGCCATTTGCGGGACTCTCTCCAAAGGATAGTAGCGGCCCACCGCCTCAAGCGCGGCGGCGCTCTCCGTGAAATTCAGGTAGCGCAGGAGGAAGCGCACGTCTTCCGCGTCGCGGGACTCCTCCCCGATGCGCATGGCGAGGCACTTCATTGCCAACAGGTATTCGGGCGCGGCCGTCATGATCCGCAGATGGGGGAGGTCCAGGTAGGGGCGGAAGTCGGGATGTTCGCCCAGATATCCCTTGACGGCATCGTTGAGCCAGTCGCCGGAGACGCCGTAATCGAGGGCGATGCTTCGCGCCGCCTCCCTTACTTCCCTGGCCGGGCGGAAGAAGGCGTACACGTCTTTTGTCGATTCGCGCAGGTCGAAAACGAGGCACATGACCGCCCCGCCGACCAGATACACCTCGCCCGTGACCCCTCTGCGCCCGAGTTCCTCGTTCAGCTGCCCGAAGAGAGCCTCGATGTCCCGTTTCGACAGTTCCTCCATCAGACGCGATCCCCCGGGACGGAGTCGACGAACAGGTTCCGGCGCCGGTATGGCGGCGGCGACCGGGTCAGCAGGTAGAGCCGCATCGGCGCGCTCCCGAAGGAGTTGGCGAACCACGGCTCCTTCAGCGGCGGGACATCCCTCGTCCATGCCGGAGGCGCCACGCCGTGCAGCGACAGGCATGCATACTCGACCATCGCGCACACATAGTTGGCGTCCAGAGGGGACAGGCCCGCCTCCGGCGGCCGGCGGAGCGCTTCCGTCAACTGCTCTCCGGTGAGGCCGGCCAGAAGATCGTGGATCGCCGCGAGCGCATAGGAACGCTTGCCGGGATTTTCCGCGAGCGCGCGGAACGCTGCCTGGAATTTCTCTTCGGCGGGAGGAAACAGGCGGGTCAGGACCCAGTTCGATACCGTCATGCCGGCCTCTTCCGCCCGCGCGCGGATTCGCGCCTTGTCCACGGGGCTGACACGGATCTGCAGCTGGTCGGTCTTGTTCATGGCCGGCCTGAATGAGCGGCTTCACACAAGTTGTCAATACAGCGTATTGACAAACGGTGCGTCATTGGCCGAAGAGCGGAGCCAGCCTCTCACGGCTCCCTGAGGGCCGGGGCGGCAGGCTGGCCGAGCAGGCGCCATGTGCCGAGGAAGCCGAACAGCGCCGTTACCGCGATGGCGGCCAGCGCCGTGCCCGCCGCCGTTGCGACGGGCGCGGTCCAGGCGATGTCCATGACCCTCTCCAGCAGCACATAGCCGGCGGCGAGGCCGAGCAGCGAGCCGAGCAGCGCCGCCACGCCGCCGAGCATGGCGAATTCCAGCATGTAGCTGCGCACGAGGTCGGCCCGGGTCGCGCCCAGCACCTTGAAGACCACCGCGTCGCGCTGGCGGCGGCGCCGGCCGGCGGCAATGGCGCCCGCCAGCACGGCGAGGCCGGCCGCCAGCCCGACCGCGGCGACGAGGCGGATCGCGATGCCCATTTGCGCCACCAGCTCCGTCACCAGCGCGAGCGCGTCCTTCACCCGGATCGCCGAGACATTGGGCAGTGCCGCGGCCATGGCGGCGGTCAGGCCCGCCTCGGCCTCGGGCGGCGTGCGGACGGTGGCGATATAGGTCTGCGGCGCGCGCTCCAACGCCCCCGGCGCGAAGATTGTGGTGAACTGCATCCTGAGCGTCCGCCAGGCGATGCGGCGCAGATTGGCGACCTCCGCCTCGATGGTGCGGCCCAGTATGTTGAAGGCGATGCGGTCGCCTGGCCGGAGGCCGAAGGCGTGGGCGAGATTGGCGTCGAAGGAGACGAGCGGCGGCCCCCGATAGTTCGCCGGCCACCAGCTTCCGGCCACGATCTCCGTGCCCTCCGGCGGTTCTGCGGCCCAGGTGAGGCCGCGCTCGCCGCGGATCGCCCAGCGCGCGTCCTCGGGCACCTGCGCCTCGGCCGCCGGCACGCCGTCGATTGCGGCGATGCGGGCGCGCAGATGCGGCGTGCGCCGGTCCAGCACCGCGCCCGGCGTCCCGGCGATGACGGCGTCGAACCGCGCCGCCTGGTCCGGCTGGATGTCGATGAAGAAATGGGTCGGCGCATCGGCTGGGATCTCTTCGCTCAACTGGCGGGACAGCCCCTCCTCCACCGAGGCGACGGCGACCAGCACAGTGACGCCGAAGCCGAGCGACAGGAGGAGGCCGCCGGTCTCGCCGCCCGGCCGCGCGAGCGCCGCCAGCGCCCGGCGGAGCGCCCCCGGACCGGCGCTCTTCAGGCGGCGCGCCAGGCGCACGGTGCCCGTGGCGGCCGCGAAGAAGATGCCATAAGCCGCGAGCGTGCCGGCCACGAACCAGAGCGCCAGCACCCGGTCCGGCGCCGTCGCGACCGCAAGCGCGGCGAGGAGCGCCGCCAGCGTTGCGGACGCGAGGACGGCGGCAAGGCCCGCCCGTTCGCCGCCCGCCGCTTCGACATCCCGGAAGAGCGCGACCGGCGGGCGCCGCGCGGCGGCGGCGAGCGGCGGCAGGGAGAAGACGGCGGCGGTGAGCGCCCCGAACGCCGCCGCCAATAGAAGCGGTCCCGGATAGACGCCGAGCGCAAGATCGACGGGCAGATAGGTTTCCAGCAGCCCGACGAAGAGGAAGGGCGCGACGGCCCCGACAGCGAGTCCGACCAGGATCGCCAGCACCGTCATCGCCGCGATCTGGAGGCCGAATGCGAGGCCGATCAGCCGGGGCGTTGCGCCGAGGCAGCCGAGCGTCGCTATGGCAGGCCGCCGGGAGGCCAGATGCGCGCGCACCGCATTGGCGACGCCGATGCCGCCGATGATCGACGCGGCCAGCCCGACCAGCGTCATGAAGAGCGTAAGGCGCCGGATCGTCTGCCGGAGGCCCGGGGCGGCCGAGCCGATGCCGGTCACCCGCCAGCCCCGGTCGGCGTATTCGCCCGCGAGGCGGCGGTGTTCCGCAATCGTGCGGCCCGGCTCGTCCAGCGCGATGCGGTATTTGTAGCGGATCAGGCTTCCGGGCTGCACGAGGCCGGTCCGCCGGAGCCCCTCCCCGTCGAGCATGAAGCGCGGCCCGAAGGAGAAGAGGCCGACGGCGCGGTCCGGCTCGCGTTCCAGCGTGGCGCGGATGGCGAAGGACCCGTCGCCCACCTCGATCCGGTCGCCGACGGCGAGGCCCAGCCGCTCCAGCAGGGTCGCCTCGACGACGGCGCCGCCGTCCGCCAGCGCGTCCGCCAGCGCCATGCCGCCGGAAAGGCGGAGGGCGCCCGCGAGCGGATAGGCGCCGTCCACCGCCTTGAGTTCGACCAGCGCCGCGCCGCCGCCGGCGCGCGCCATGGCCCGCATCTCGACCACTTCCGAAACGCGCCCGAGGGACGCGAAATCGGCCCGCGCGGCGGCGTCCGCCGGCACGTAGGTGGTGCGCACGGCGAGGTCGCCGCCATGCAGCGCGCGGGCATCGCGGGCAATGCCGGTCTGCACCGCCATGGAGATGGAATGGACCGCCGCAATCGCCGCGACGCCGATGGCGATGCAGAGGAGGAAGATGCGGAAGCCGGCGAAGCCGCCGCGCATTTCGCGCCGCGCCAGCCGCCAGGCGAGCGCGGGATCAGCCCGCAATGCGCCCGTCCTCGATCCGCACCCGGCGTCCGCAGCGCGCCGCCAGGGCCGGGTCGTGGGTGACGAGGATCATGGTCGCGCCGCCGTCCGCGGCGAGGCCGAACAGCGCGTCGAGTGCGCGGCGGCCCGTCTCGCCGTCGAGATTGCCGGTCGGCTCGTCGGCGAAGATCGCAGCCGGGGCCGGCCCGAAGGCGCGCGCAATCGCGACCCGCTGCTGCTCGCCGCCTGAAAGCTCGCCCGGATAATGGCCGGTGCGGGCGCCGAGGCCGACCGCCTCCAGGCAGGCGCGCGCCCGCTCAAGTGCATCGCGCCGCCCGGCAAGCTCTAGCGGCACGGCGACATTCTCCAGCGCCGTCATGGTCGCCATCAGGTGGAAGGACTGGAAGACGATGCCGACCTTCTCGCGCCGCAGCCTGGCGAGCTCGTCCTCGGTCATGGCGCCGAGGTCGCGGCCGGCGACCGAGACACGGCCCGCGGTCGCCCGCTCCAGCCCGGCAGCCACCAGCAGGGTGGAGGTCTTGCCGGACCCGGAGGAGCCCACCACGGCCACCGACTCGCCCGGCGCCACCGCGAGGTCGATGCCGCGGAGCACATTGACCGGCCCGGCGGCGCTCACCAGAGTGAGGTGGACATCCTCCAGCTCCACCGCCCAGTCCGAGCCTGCCATGAGCGTGCGTTCCCTTTTCCGACCGGTCCTCCCCGGCGCATATGGCCCGCCACCCGCCCCGTTCAACGCGCCGGATGCCGCAGCGGGCCCGGGCCGGGTCAGCCGGCTGCGGCGGCCGCTTCGTCGTCGAGGGCGGTGGCGCGCTTGTAGGCCTCGCGGGCGCTAAGCCGCGCCCAATAGGCCTCGAAGGCAGGCCGGGTTTCGATCAGCTCGAATTGCAGGCCCCAGCCGACATGCGAGCCAACATAGACATCCGCCGCCGAGAAGGCCTCGCCGGCGACATAGCCATCGCCGCTGACAGCCGTCTCAAGCGTGTCCATCACCAGTTGGAAATTACCGTATCCCGCCATTGCCTCCTTGTCGGCCGGAAGCTCGAACCCGAAGGCGCGGTTGGCGACGGCCGCCTCAAGCGGACCCGCGGCGAAGAACAGCCAGCGGTAGTAGGGGCCGCGCCGGCCCGGAGGTGGCGCCAGCCCGGCGTCTGGAAAGACGTCGGCGAGGTAGGCGCAGATCGCAGGGCTTTCGGTGACGACGGTGTCGCCGTGGCGGATCGCCGGTACCTTTCCCATCGGATTAACCGCGAGATAATCCTGAGACTTCATCGCCGGCCCGTAGTCGAGCAGTTCAGTACGATACCCGACCTGCAGTTCCTCCAGCATCCAGCGCACGATCCGTCCGCGGGACATCGGATTGGTGTAAAAGACGAGTTGCGGAGCCATTGCCGTCCCTTGCGCCGTTCGGAGTTCCGATGGAAGCATATCGACCGGAACCGCTCATCCGGCAAGCCGTGCGGCGTCGATGGAAAGGGGCTTTCGCGCTCGCCTGCGTCCTTGCGGCGGTGTTCCTCAATCTGCCGGACGCCGCGGCGGCCGAAGCGCGGCTGCTGATGCTGGGCGATTCGGTCACCGCCGGCTTCGGACTGGCGCCCGAAGACGGGCTGGTGGCGCAACTGCGCAGGCGGCTCAGGGCGGACGGCGTCGACGCGGCGGTGCTGGACGGCGGCGTCTCCGGCGACACGGCGGCGGGCGGGCTTGCGCGCCTCGACTGGATGCTGGGCGACCGGCCGAGCCATGCGGTGGTGGCGCTCGGCGGCAACGATGCGCTGCGCGGGCTCGACCCGGCGGAGACCGAAGCCGCGCTCGCTGCCATTCTCGACCGGCTGGCGGGGGAGGGCATTCCGGTGCTGCTCGCCGGCATGAAGGCGCCGCGCAATCTGGGCCGCGCCTATGTGGAAGCCTTTGACGGCCTCTATCCCCGGCTCGCCGCGCGCTACGAGGTGGTCTTCTATCCTTTCCTCCTGGAGGGCGTGGCGGCTGACCCGGCGCTCAACCAGCCGGACGGAATCCATCCCAACGCCGAAGGCGCCGCTGCGGTCGCAGCCCGCCTCAAGCCTTACGTCGCACGCCTTCTGGCGCTATCCTCCGGACGGCCCGGCGCCAGCGGCCGGGAGTAAGGCGGACAGCATGAGCGGCGCGGGAGAAGAGAGGCCGGCGGCCATAGCGGCGGGGTTCGGCGAGGGCGGCGACTGGCAAGCGGCATTCGGCCCCGTCCGGGCGGCGCTGGCGGAAGGCGCCGCCGGGGCGAATACCGGCATCGTCTATGTAAGCGACAGCATCGCCGACCGGCTGCCCGAGGTCGTCGAGGCGCTCAGGGAAGACACCGGGATCGTCGATTGGGCGGGCACGGTCGGCATGGGCGTTTGCGGCACCGGGCGCGCCGCATTCGGCCGGCCCGCAATTGCCGCGGCCGCCTTGCGCTTCCCGGACGACGCCGTGCGCCTCGTGCCCGGCATCAGGGAGGACACGGCCGAAGCGGGCGCGGGCCTCGCCGGATGGGCTGAGGGACAGGCGCGCGCAACGGCGCTGCTCCATGCCGACCCGCGCAACACGAACATGGGGGAAATCGTGGCGGAGCTTGCCGAGACGCTCGGCGCGTTCACCGTCGGCGGCATCGCGTCCGCCGAAGGCCCGACCGCCCAGCTTGCCGGCTCCGTCGAGGAGGGGGTGGTTTCGGGCCTGGTGTTCGGCGAGGCGGTCGGCGTCGTCTCGGGGCTCAGCCAGGGCTGCGCGCCTATCGGCCCGGCGCGCACGGTCACGCGCTCCCACAACAACCTCGTGCTGGAGATCGACGGCGAGCCCGCCTTCGATGTGCTTTGCGGCGATCTCGGCCTCGATTCCGTCGCCCGCATCCGCGAGGTGGCGCACTGGCTCCACGCCGCCCGGCCGGTGCCGGGGTCTTCGGAGGCCGACTATCTCGTCCGCAACATCATCGGCCTCGACGCGCAGGACGGCATCGTTGCGCTCGGCGCGCTGATCGACCCGGGCGAACGCCTGTTCTTCGTGCGGCGCGACCCGGCGGCGGCGGAAGCGGACCTGCGCCGCATGCTGCGGAGCGTGAAGGACCGCCTATCGCGGCCGGCCCAGGGCGGCGTCTATGTCTCCTGCCTCGCCCGCGGCCCGCACATGTTCGGCACCGAGGACGGCGAGATGGAAATCGTTCGGGAAGAGATCGGCGACCTGCCGCTCGCCGGCTTCTTCGCCAATGGCGAGTTTTCGGGCGGGCGAATCTACGGCTATACGGGCGTCCTCACGCTGTTCGAGTAGCCGGGCCGGATTTGCGCCTCTTCGCTGCGATACTCCTGCCGGAGGATGTCCGGACTGCGCTTGCCGGGCTCGCCGGCGGCCTGCCGGGCGCGCGCTGGTCGCCGGAGGAGAACTACCATCTGACCTTGCGCTTCATCGGCGAGGTGGATAACGGCTTCGCCGAGGAACTGGCGGACGCGCTCAGCCATGTCGGCAGCGAGGATTTCGAGCTCGCGATCGAGTCGCTCGGCAGCTTCGGCGGCGCGCGGCCGCGGGCGGTCTGGGCGGGTATCGCTCCCTCGAAGGCGCTGGCGGCGCTCAGGCGGCGGGTCGAGTCGGCGCTGGTGCGCGCGGGCCTGCCCCCGGAGGAGCGCAAATTCACCCCGCACATCACGCTCGGCCGCACGGCCGGCGCACGCCCCGCCGCTGTCGCCGCCTGGCTCGAGGACCGGGGCGCCTTCCGCTTGCCGGCTTTCGCCGTCGGGGGCTTCTCGCTCATGTCGAGCCGGCTCGGCGGCGAAGCGCCCGTCTATCGCGAGGAAGTCCGCTATCCCTTCGGCGGCGAGGCTTTCGCGCCGTGAGCGCGCGCCTTGCGGCGCTGCTGGCGGAGGTGCGCGCCTGCACGCATTGCGCCGAACACCTGCCGCTCGGCCCCCGGCCGGTGCTGCGGGCCGAAGCGACGGCGCGGTTGATGATCGTCGGCCAGGCGCCCGGCACGAAGGTTCATGCCAGCGGCGTGCCCTGGGACGATCCCAGCGGCAGGCGGCTGCGCACCTGGCTCGGCCTCGCGCCCGAGGACTTCTACGATGCGAGCCGGGTGGCCATCCTGCCGATGGGCTTCTGCTATCCGGGCCGGCTGCCGCGCGGCGGCGACGCCCCGCCCCGCCCGGAATGCGCGCCGCTCTGGCATCCGCGCCTCTGCGCCGAACTGCCGGCCGTGGAACTCACCGTGCTGGCCGGCGCCTACGCCCAGGCCCGGTATCTCGGGAACCGGCGCAAGCGAACGCTCGGCGAGACGGTGGCCGCCTGGCGGAGCTACCTGCCCGAATTCCTGCCGACGCCGCATCCAAGCTGGCGGGTGAACAACTGGCTGAAGCTGAACCCCTGGTTCGAGGCGGAGGTCGTGCCCGAATTGCAGGCCCGCGTGAGGGCGCTCACTTCGCCGTCCAGCCCCCGTCCACCAGCAGGCTCGTCCCGGTAATCAACGAGGACGCCGGCGAGGCGAGGAAAGCCACGGCCGCCGCCACCTCCGCGACTTCGCCGAGCCGCCCGAGCGGGATGCTGTCCAGCACGAATTCGCGGAACTCCCTGTTCTGCAGGAACGGCCCGGCGAGCGGCGTCTCGACGAAGGTGGGGCCGACCGTGTTCGCCCGGATGCCGTGGGGCGCAAGCTCGATGGCCATCGCCTTGGTCATGCCTTCGAGCGCGTGCTTGGTGGCGCAATAGACCGTGCGCTCAGGCCCGCCGACATGGCCCATCTGCGAGGACATGTTGACGATGGAACCGCCCCCGCCGGCCTCCGCCATGCGCTTCGCCGCCGCCTGCGCCACGATGAACGCCGCCTTGACATTGAGCGCCAGCATGGCGTCGAGCACCGGTTCCTCGACCTCGAAGAAATGCTGCGGGCGGTTCCAGCCGGCATTGTTGACGAGCACATCGACGCGCGCGAGGCCGGCGAAGAAACTCCTGACTGCATCGCTGTCGGTCACGTCCAGCACGGCGGCTTCCGCGCTGCCGCCGTCTGCCCTTATTTCCGCAGCGAGGCTTTCCAACTCGTCGCCCGAGCGCGCCGCCGCCACCACATGCGCGCCCAGCTCCGCCAGCGCCAGCGCGCAGCCCCGGCCGAGGCCGCGTCCGGCGCCGGTGACGACCGCGGTCCTGCCGTCGAGCCTCAGCGAGTCCGCAAAGCCCATGTCACTCTCCGTCCACTATCGCGACGGCCCGCGTCCAGCCGGCCGAGCCGCGATGCACCTTGACCGGGAAGCAGGCGACATGGAAGCCGTCCGCCGGCAGGGTTTCGAGATTGCTCAGCTTCTCCAGGTGGCAATAGCCGATCTCGCGCCCGGCGCGGTGGCCCTCCCAGATCAGGCCGGCATCGCCGGTCTCGCGCACCCGCTCCCTCGTCCATGAGAAAGGCGCATCCCAGCTCCAGCCGTCGGTGCCGGTCACGCGCACGCCCCGCTCCAGCAGCCAGAGCGTCGCCGCCTTGCCCATGCCGCAGCCGGCATGGATGAAATCCTCCTCGCCGTAGCGCGAGCCCGCACGGGTGTTCACCAGCACGATCTCCAGCGGCTCCAGCGCATGGCCGATGCGGTCGAGCTCGGCTTCGACATCTTCCGGCTGCACCACATAGCCGTCCCCGAAATGGCGGAAATCCAGCTTGACGCCCGGCTGGAAACACCATTCCAGCGGCACTTCGTCGATGCGCCAGGAGGGCTCGCCGCCTTCCTTCAGCGCGTGGTTCATGGTCGAGAAGAAGTGCCAGGGCGCGTCCAGATGCGTGCCGTTATGGGTGGAGATGCGGACCTTCTCGACGGCGGCATACTCGCCGTCCGGCAGCGCGTCCACGCCGACGCCGAAATACTCGGCCATGGCGGGGGCGGTGTCGTGGTGGTCCAGATAGTCGATCTCCGGCAGCATATGCGGCGGGTCGCTCGCGATGCCGGCCTTCAACGCAACGGAAATATCGACGATGCGACGGCTCATGCCCGCCCTCCGCTTGCCCGGGCGCAGCCGCGCAACCCCCGGAAAAACCGCGAGGATCAAACCCGCTCCGTCCGGGCGGGTCAATACGGGCGCGGGACGGCGGCTGCCGGCCTATGCCGGGTCCCGCTCCCGCAGGCGTTCGAGGTCTTCGGCGAAGACGGACAGCACCTGCTCGTAGACGGGGCGCTTGAAGGCGACGATGCTTGCCAGCAACTCCGGGGGCGACACCCACCGCCAGGCATCGAATTCCGGCGGTTTGTGCCGGAAGAGGTCGATATCGGCGTCGGTTCCGGTAAAGCGCATCAGCACCCATTTCTGGGCCTGCCCCCTGTAGCGGCCGCCCCAGAGGCGCCGGGCCAGGTTCCCCGGCAGTTCGTAGGTGAGCCAGCCGGGCGTTTCCGCGACCGCCTCGGCCTTGTCGGTTCCCGCTTCCTCGGCGAGTTCGCGCGCGGCCGCGGCGCGGACCGTCTCGCCCCTGTCGATACCCCCCTGGGGCATCTGCCAGGCGTCCGGCGTGTCGCGGCGCCGGCCGACAAATACCTCGCCGGCGGGGTTCACCAGCACGATCCCGACATTGGCCCGGTAGCCCGCAGGCGGACGAACGCTCACCGCTTTCGCGTGTCCCCGCCTAGTGGGAGGCGGCGCTGCTGTAGAAGGACAGCGCCCGCAGAAGGTCGAGCGCGCGCATCAACTGGTAGTCGGAACGCTCCGCCGGCTTCTCTTCGTCCCCGGACTCGGGCGTCTCGACCTTGTCGAGGGCGCCGCGCAGATCCGCCTCGCGAACCCGGCGCCTGCCCTCGACCGGCGACAGCACCGCCTGCTCGACCTTGATGTCAGGCTCGATGCCCTTGCCCTGTATCGATGCCCCGGACGGCGTGTAGTAGCGCGCCGTCGTCAGTTTCAGCGCGCCATGGCCGGTAATCGGGATCATGGACTGCACCGACCCCTTGCCGAACGAGCCCGTGCCCATGACGATCGCGCGGCGGTGGTCCCGGAGCGCGCCGGCCACGATCTCGGATGCCGAGGCCGAACCCTCATTGATGAGCACGACCAGCGGCAGACCGCCCGTAATGTCGCCGGGTTTGGCATTGAAGCGCTGGGCGGCCTCCTCGTCCCGACCTCGCGTGGAAACGATCTCGCCCTGCTTGAGAAACGCATCGGAAACCGAAATCGCCTGCTCCAGCAGGCCGCCCGGATTGTTGCGAAGGTCGAGCACATAGCCCTTCAGCCCGTCGCCGATCTCCTCCTTCAGACGCGAAACGGCGTCTTTCAGGCCGGTCAGCGTATTGCCGTTGAAGGAGGTGATGCGGATATAGCCGACATCGCCTTCGGCCCGGCGGCGGACCGATTGGATGCGGATGACGGCCCGGACGATGGTGACGTCGAAGGGCGCCTCGTCTGCGCGCCGGACGGTGACGGTAATCGGCGAGTTGACCGGCCCGCGCATCCTGTCCACCGCCTGGCCGAGCTTGAGGCCCAGCACCACCTCGTCGTCGATATGGGTAATCAGGTCTCCCGGCTTGAGGCCGGCGCGGAAGGCCGGCGTGTCGTCGATGGGGGACACCACCTTGATCAGGCCGTTCTCCATCGTGACCTCGATCCCGAGCCCGCCGAATTCGCCTTTCGACTGGACCTGCATTTCCTTGAAGCTGCGCGGCGACAGATAGGCCGAGTGCGGGTCCAGCGAGGAGAGCATGCCGCTTATGGCCGCCTCGATCAGCGCTTCGACCTTGGGCTCCGCCACATGGTCCGCCCGGATGCGCTCCAGCACGGTCCCGAACAGCGAGATCTGGTCGTAATTGTCGTCGTCCGCGGCCGCAGCCGAGCCGGCGAAGGCCGCCAGGGCAAGGATGGCCAGAAAGCGAATGACCATGACGGTTACCTGTCCTTTCCCGGCCCGCCGGAAGGAGGGTCCGGCAGGCCCGAAGCGCGCGGGCGATACCCACCCAGCTTATTCAATCGGCGCCGGCGCGAAAGGCCGGCTTCGGCCTGCCCCGGTGGTAGGGATGGTCGGCGAGGATCGTCTCCGCCCGGTAGAGCTGCTCCGCCAGCATAGCGCGGACGAGCAGATGGGGCCATGTCATGCGCCCGAGCGAGAGGCGGAGATCCGCCTTCTCCAGCACCTCGGCGCCGTGTCCGTCGGCGCCGCCGATCAGGAACGCGCAATCGCGCCGCCCGCTGTCGCGCCAGCGCGCGAGGCGCCTGGCGAGCTCCTCGCTGGAGAGCATCTCGCCGCCCTCGTCCAGCACGGCGAGCACGGCGCCCGCCGGCACGGCGGCGAGCAGGCGCTCGCCCTCCCGGCGGGCGCGCGCCGGCCCCGCCGGAACCTCGATTTCCGCGAGCGAAAGCGGTGCGCGCAGCCGCTTGCGGTAGCGTTCGAACAGCGCCGCCGCCGGATCGCCGCGCATCCGGCCGACCGCGACCACGGCGAAGCGCATCTAGGAGCGCTCCTGCGGCAGCGAGCCCCACATCTTCTCAAGCCGGTAGAAGTCGCGGACCTCCGGGCGGAACAGGTGGACGATGACGTCGCCGCCGTCGATGAGCACCCAGTCCCCCTGGGCCGCGCCTTCGACCGGCGGAACCGCCGGCAGTATCGGCTTCAGCGCCTCGACCAGCTTGTCGGCGATCGCCTGGACATGGCGCTGCGAGCCGCCGGAGGCGACGACCATGTCATCGCAGACGGCCGTCTTGCCGCGCATGTCGATTTCCACCACGTCGAGCGCCTTCATTTCGTCCAGCACCGCACGCACGGCCCCCATGAGGTCGGGACTGCCGGGCGATGCGGGCGCGGGCGCCATGAATGTCTGCATCGACGAACGGAGACTCCTTATCGCCGTTGCGGAAGCCGGGTGGCGGCGGACCGGCAGGTAGCACCACAGAGGGGGCTTGCCGCCGGCCAGAAGCGCGGACCGTTCCGGGCGCAGCCGCGCCCTTGCGAACCGGAGCGCCGCCTTGCCGGACGCCGCGTTGGCATGATAGGGCGCGCGCGCGAAAACGGCAATCGGTACCTCGCGGAACAGCTGCTGCCAGCCCCGCCAGCGGGGTAGTTGCCGGAGGTTGTCGGCCCCCATCAGCCAGACGAAATCAGCCGCCGGGTACCGCTGTTTCAATGCCTGAACGGTGTCGATCGTATAGCGGGTGCCAAGACCGGTTTCGAGCGAGGACACGGCGATGCGCGGGTGGTCGGCGACGGCGGCGGCAAGCGCCTCGCGCTCGGCCAGCGGCGCCATGCCGTCCTCTTCCTTGAGCGGGTTCTGCGGCGACACCAGCCACCACACCCGGTCGAGGCGCAGGCGCTTCAGCGCTTCGAGGGAGATATGCCGGTGGCCGGCATGGGCGGGGTTGAAGGACCCGCCGAGAAGGCCGATACGCCCCGCGGCCGGCGTAATGCGGACGCGCCCCGCCGCCGGCGCGAGGCGGACACGCGCCGGTTGCACCGGTCAGGGCCTCACCGTGCCGTCGCCCCGCACCACATATTTGTAGCTGGTCAGCTGCTCGGCCCCGACCGGACCCCGCGCGTGGAACTTGTCGGTCGAGATGCCGATCTCCGCTCCGAAGCCGAACTCGCCTCCGTCCGCGAACTGCGTCGAGGCGTTGTGCAGCACGATGGCGCTGTCCACATGGGCGAGGAAGTGCTCCGCGGCGGCCTCGTCCTCGGTCAGGATGGTGTCGGTGTGCTGCGAGCCGTAACGCCGGATATGGCTGACCGCGCCTTCCACACCGTCCACCACCCGGGCCGAGATCACGGCGTCCAGATATTCCGTGTTCCAGTCCTCCTCGCCCGCAGGCACGGCCCGGCCCTCCATGGCGCAGACTTCCGTGTCGCCGCGCACCTCGCAGCCGGCCGCGATCAGGTCGTCGAGGATCGCCGGCATGTGGCTTTCGGCAACCGCACGGTCGAACAGGATGGTTTCCGCCGCGCCGCAAATGCCCGTGCGGCGCATCTTGGCGTTGAGCGCCACCCGCCGCGCCTTCTCCAGATCCGCCGCGCCGTCCACATAGACGTGGCAGAGCCCTTCCAGATGGCCGATCACGGGCACGCGCGCCTCGTCCAGCACGCGCTGGATCAGCCCCTTGCCGCCGCGCGGCACCACCACATCGACCGCGCCGCGCATGGAGAGCATGGCGCCGACGGCCGCCCTGTCCCGCACCGGCACGATCTGGATGCAGCCCTTCGGCAGGCCGGCCGCAGCCAGTCCCTCGTGAAGAGCCTCGACGATGGCCGTGCTGGTATGGAAGCTCTCCGAGCCGCCGCGCAGGATCGCCGCATTGCCGGACTTGAGGCAGAGCCCGCCTGCATCGGCCGTCACATTGGGGCGGGACTCGTAGATGATGCCGACCACGCCGAGCGGCGTGCGGATGCGTTCGAAGCGCAGGCCGTTCGGCCGCGTCCAGGAGGCGGCCACGGAGCCCACGGGGTCGGGAAGGCCGGCGACTTCCTCCAGCCCCTCTGCAATCGCCTCGACCCGCGCCTCGTCCAGCCGGAGCCGGTCCAGCAGCGAGGCGCGCAGATGGGCCGCGCTCTCCAGGTCGCGCGCATTCGCTTCCAGCAGGCGCGGGCAGCGGTCCCGCACCGCCTGGGCCGCCATCCTGAGCGCCCGGTCCTTCACCTCGCCCGGCGTCACCGCCAGCCTGTCGGCTGCGGCCCGCGCCTCCCGGCCGAGCCGGGCCACGATCTCGATTGCATCTTCGCTCATGTCACCACCAGGTCGTCGCGATGGATCATCTCGGTGCGGCCACGATAGCCGAGGACGGCCTCGATGTCCGCGCTTCTGAGGCCGAGGATGCGCCGCGCCTCGTCGGCATCGTAGGCGACGAGGCCGCGCGCCAGCTCGCGCCCCTTCTCGTCCTCGACCGCGACGGCGTCGCCGCGCTTGAAGGACCCTTCAATGCCCGTAACGCCGGCAGGCAGCAGGCTGGTGCCGCGCCTGAGAGCCGCGGCCGCGCCGTCGTCCACGATCAGCCGCCCGGCCGTGCCGAGCGTGCCCCTGATCCATTCTTTGTATGCCTTGCGCGGCGTGGCCTCTGGACGGAACCATGTGGCGCGCGCGCCATGGGCGAGGCGGCTCAAGGGACGGTCGGCGCGGCCGTCGCAAATCGCCATCGCCGCGCCGGCGCCGAGTGCGATGCGCGCCGCCGCGAGCTTCGTCCGCATGCCGCCCTTGCCATAGTCGGAGCTCGTCAGCCCGGCCATCGCCTCGATCTCGTCCGTCACTTCGCCGACCTCCGGGATATGGGCCGCATCCGGGTCGCGCACAGGGTCAGCCGTATAGAGTCCGTCGATGTCGGAGAGCAGAACCAGCAGGTCTGCGCCCGCCATCTGGGCCACGCGGGCCGCCAGCCGGTCATTGTCGCCGAAACGGATTTCCTCGGTCGTGACCGTGTCGTTCTCGTTGATGACCGGCACGGCGCCGTGGCGCAGCAGGGTCGCGACCGTGTTGCGGGCATTCAGGTAGCTGCGCCGGTCCTCGGTGTCGGAGGGGGTCAGCAGCAATTGCGCCGCCGGCACGTCGCGGCGGCCGAGCGCCTGCCGCCAGGCCTGGGCAAGCACGATCTGCCCCATGGCGGCGGCGGCCTGGCTTTCCTCCAGCCTGAGCCGGCCCCGCTTCAGCCCGAGCGCGCCGCGCCCGAGCGCGATGGCCCCGGAGGACACCGCCAGCACCTCCCGCCCCTCGCTGCGCAGGACCGCTATGTCGTCGGCCAGGCCGTCGAGCCAGGCCCGGCGCAGGCGCCGTCGGTCGTCCACCAGCAGCGCCGAGCCGATCTTGACGACGATCCGCCGGGCGTTCTTCAGGGCGTCCATGCAGCTTCCCCGCGCGGTTCGACGGCCGCCCTGCCTTCCCCGGCAGCTCGGGACAAGCGGCGCAGCAGGGCCTTGAGGCCGGTTCCGGCCGCCCCCGAGATGCGGAAGACCTCGCGCCCCGACCGCCGCTCCAGCGCCGCCGCCAGCCTGGCCGCGTCCGCGCCGTCCACCGCGTCGCACTTGTTGAGCGCGAGGAATTCCGGCTTGCCGGCGAGGCCGCCGCCATAGGCCTCGAGCTCCCCGCGCACGGTCCGCCACGCCCCGAGCGGGTCCTCCCCCGTCGCATCCACCAGATGCAGGAGCGCGCTGCAGCGTTCGACATGGCCGAGGAAACGGTCGCCGAGCCCCGCACCCCGGTGCGCGCCCTCGATCAGGCCGGGAATGTCCGCCATCGTGAAGACCTCGTCGCCCGCGCCGACGACGCCGAGCTGGGGGGTGAGCGTCGTGAAGGGGTAGTCGGCGATCCTGGGCCGTGCGCGCGAGACCGCGGCAAGCAGGGTCGATTTGCCGGCATTGGGCAGGCCGACCAGGCCGATCTCGGCGATCAGCTTGAGGCGCAGCCAGATCCAGCGCTCCTCGCCCGGCCAGCCGGGCTCGGCGCGGCGCGGGGCCCGGTTGGTCGAGGACTTGAAGCGCGCATTGCCGCGCCCGCCCGCGCCGCCGCGGCAGAGCAGCACCCGCTCGCCCGGCTCCGTCAGGTCGGCGAGCAGCAGGCGGCGTTCCTCGTCGAAGATCTGCGTGCCGGGCGGCACGGGAAGCACCGTGCCCGCGCCGTCGCGGCCGGTGCGCCTGGCGCCCGCGCCGTGGCCGCCGCGCTCCGCCTTGAAATGCTGGCGGTAGCGGAAGTCGATCAGCGTGTTGAGGTCGGGCGCGCATTCGGCGAACACATCGCCGCCGCGCCCGCCGTCGCCGCCGTCCGGCCCGCCGAAGGGCACGTATTTCTCGCGCCGGAAACCGATGGCGCCCGGGCCGCCGTCGCCGCTCTTCAGATAGACCTTCGCCTCGTCCAGGAAGCGCATCGGCGCCGCTGTCCCGGCAGCATCACGCCTCGGGCAGCACCGAGACGTATTGGCGCCCGCCCGCGCGGCGGCGGAATTGCACCCGGCCCTCCGCAGTGGCGAACAGCGTGTGGTCGCGCCCGAGGCCCACATTCTCGCCCGGATGGAAGCGCGTGCCGCGCTGGCGCACGATGATGTTGCCGGGAATGACGAGTTCGCCGCCATATTTCTTGACGCCGAGGCGCTGCCCCGGACTGTCGCGCCCGTTGCGGGAACTGCCGCCTGCCTTCTTATGCGCCATCGCTCTCTCCGGAAGCCTCTGTGCCGTCCGCAATGCTGTCTATGCGGACCAGGGAATAGTGCTGGCGGTGGCCGTTCTTGCGCCGCGAATTCTGGCGCCGGCGCTTCTTGAACACGATGATCTTGGCGCCCCGCGCCTGCTCGACCAGGGTGGCGGAGACGCTGGCGCCCTCGACCAGCGGCGCGCCGACCTTCGCGGCGCCGTCGCCGCCGAGCATCAGCACATCCTCGAAGACGAGACCGTCGCCGGCCTCTCCGGCCAGCCGCTCGACGCGGATGGTCTCCCCTTCGGCAACGCGATACTGCTTGCCGCCCGTGCGAATGACCGCGAACATGAGCCCCTGAGCCTGCCCGAAAATCCACTGCGCCTGCTGCGCAAGGCCCGCCAACATACAGACGCCCGCGCGCCTGTCAACAAGCCTGCGGCCTCGCGGGCGGGCAGGGCGCCGCGGCGCCTTTCCCTGCAGAAAGAGGTTGGCGGAAAGCGGGCCGGCCTGTAAGAAGCCGCGCGACGACCCGTCAGCGGTGGGGTGCCGGAGCGGTTGAACGGGGCGGTCTCGAAAACCGTTGTACGCGCAAGCGTACCGTGGGTTCGAATCCCACCCCCACCGCCATAGCCGGTGCTCGTTTTGTAGGAACCTGCCGCGAACCGTCCCCGCGACCTGTTGAATTATAGCGGTTTCTTTCCAGGCATTAGCCGGGAATTTTGCGCCACTGAAATCATCTTTGCGAACCGGCGGCGCTCGGCTGCCGACCTTGCCGGGCGGCTTGCGTGCGAGCGCCGTCTCCGCCACCGGGGCCCGCGGGCCTGTCGAACGTCAACTTGCCATGAAGCCTGTCGTAGTCGTTCGAGCGGCGGGTCGTGCGTCATTTTGAAATGGCGCTGACCTGATTTCGGAGCGCGGTGCGGGGAAACAGTGGTGAGAGCTACAAACTCTAACCACGAAAGGAACCCCGCACCCGAAAGCGCCTCATCGGCTATGACGCCGAAATCTACAAACACCGAAACCGCATCGAGCGCTACTTCAACAAGATCAAACACTTCCGGCGCATCGCAACCCGATACGACCGAAAAGCAATATGCTTCCTCGCCTTTATACACATCGCTTCCGCTATCGTGCGGATGCGATGAATGTCGATTTTGCCTAGCGGACAGCGACCGTCCCGCCTGCCATGCCGCCGCCGTCGACAGGCTTGCCATGCTCTTCCGGGAGCCGTTCGGTCCGGTTGGCGGGACCGGGCGCGGTGCGCTTCTTCGCCGGCGGACACAGGCACGCTCTTCAACAACTATCGCCGCCTTCGTGTTACTCAAAGCCCGCGCTCCGCTTCCGCCGCAGTTAACGTCCAGCAGCCATGTCGGCCTGGTACCGGTCGCCATATCGATTTCCACACTTCAGGCCGCGCTTAGGCCGGGCTGCCCGGCGCCGGTCCGCAGGGCCCGGCAGAGCGCGATGCTGACCTCCGCCTTGTTCAGGGTGTAAATGTGGAAGTCGGTCAGGCCCTCGTCGGCGAGGCGCCGGCATTGCTCGATCGCCACCGCCGCGGCGGCGGATGCGCGCGCCCGGGGCCGCTCGTCCAGTCCTTCGAACATGCGTTCCATCCAGTCGGGGATCGATGCCCCGCACCTGGCCGAGAAGCGCTTCAATCCGCCGAAATGGCTGACCGGCATGATGCCCGGCACGATCGGCGCGCCGATCCCGGCCGCCCTGGCGCGGTCGATGAAGCGGAGCACCGTGTCCGTGTCGAAGGCATATTGCGTGATCGCGAAGCGGGCGCCGGCGTCGAACTTGCGTTTGAGATTGTCGATATCCGCCTCCGGGCTCGCCGCCTCCGGGTGAACCTCCAGATAGGCGGCCACAGCGATGTCGAAGTCGGCGACGCGCATGAGCCCCTCGACCAGATCGACTGCGAAGGGATAACCGCCCGCGGACGGGCGGTAAGACCCGCCGCCCGGCGGATCGCCCCGTAATGCGACAATGCGCCGGATGCCGGAGTCCCGGAGTTTGCGGGCGAGCGCGTCTATCCCGGCCCGGCTCGCCCCGACACAGGTCAGATGGTGGGCGACGGGCAGGCCGGTGCGCTCGGCCACCCGGTCGACGACGCCGCCGGTGCGGCCCTGCGTCGCACCGCCGGCGCCGTAGGTGACGGAGAAATACTCCGGCTCCAGCGCCGCCAGCCGGTCGACCTCGCGGTACAGTCTGAGCAGGCCTTCCGGCGTCTTCGGCGGGAACAGCTCGAACGATACCCGAATGCCGGAGCAGCCGGTCTCTTTGTCATGGATATACCGGTTCATGATGCAAACGGGCCGGTGCGGCGGGCGCGCCGGCGCCTCACTCCGGCTTGCGGAAAAGCTGGATGCCCCAGGCCAGGTGTCCGGCATCCGCGGCCTTCACCCAGTTCTCGAGGCCGACGGTCATCTTGTCGAGATACGCCGCCGAGGCGCCGTTTTCCCGCAGCTTGTCGTAACCGGCCGTGAGCTCCTCCCGCACCCGGTCGTAGTGGGTGCGGAGATGACGGGTCATGTCCTCCTGCGCCAACACCTCGAAGCCCAGCGCCTGCGCCGCCTCCCGGTAGAAGCGCATGGAGCCGAGACTGTTGAGCTGGAGCCGGTCGTAAACGGGCTGGAGCACGCCGTCCGGCACGTCGTCGGCCTGCATCGGGTCGGTGAACACGAAGTGGCCGCCCGGCTTCAGCACGCGCCAGACTTCGGCCAGCACCCTGTCGCGCTGGTCGGAATGCAGGAGGGCGTCCTGGCTCCATACCGCGTCATAGCTGGCGTCCGGGTCGGGGATGTCCTCGAAGACGCCGTGCACCACCGATATCCGGCTGCCGAGTTTCGCCTGCCGGTTCCTGGCCCGGTTGGTGTCGTTCTGCGTCTCGGAGATGTTGAGGCATGTCGCCGTGCAGCCGGTCCGCCCGACGACGCGCCGCACCGAGCCGCCATAGCCGGCGCCGATGTCCAGAACGCGGGAGCCGGGGCCGATACCCGGCAGCATCGCCATCATCCGGTCGACGGTTTCGGCGCTGGCCCTGACTTCGACGGTTGATTCGCATAAGTAGTTGATATTGCCTGGTTCTCATTTCGGCTAGGCACTACATCCGGCATTTCTTCGAGCCGTGCTTCGTCGACGGTCAGGCGAGTTGATACGGGGTGATCGTCAGGGGCAGCCCCATGGTTGCGTAAATCTGCTCCGCCGCCGGTGTCGGCTTCGAGGGGATGACGTAGCGGTTGCCCGATTGCCGACAGCGCAGCAGGGAGCACTGGCGGTGGACGAGGGCGGAGCGGATGACCTCCGGGGACATCCGCCGCTTCTGGATGGCGACGCGGTACGCAAGGTGTCGAACGCAGGCGAAGGCCAGGAAGGCGATGGCGATGTGAGCGCGGATCCGGTCCGGGTTCCAGTGCCAGATGGGACGTATCTTCAGGTCGTGTTTGGTGATCCGGAAGCTCTCCTCGACCTGCCAGAGCCCCTGGTAGTGAGCCATCACTTCGGTGACGCGCGCGTCGCGCAGATTGGTGATGACGCCGGTGAGCCCGTCCCATCGTGCGGCCTCGGCGATCTTCTCCGGGTTCACCGTGAGCCGTGCGTCGCCCTCGACGGCGATGAAGCGCTTCGCCCCGTGATTGGAGAGCAGTTCCCTGGGATTGTCGCTGCGGGCCAGCCTGTCGAGCAGGCGTTCCACCTGATGGCGGCGCTCGTGCGCGTCCTTGCGTGCGCGCTGGGGGCAGAAGACGACGATCAGGCGACGGCCCTTGTACTCCCACTCGCCGACCCGGCGGTCCTGTGAGCCCTCCAGCGGGGCATAGGTCCCGGGGTCGAGAACCTGCCCCAGCAGCGCGAGCGGCAGCTTGCGCAGCCGCGCGCCGACGACATACTCGCCGCCGATGGCGTCCATGGCGTCGAGGTTGTCGGCGCTCAGCATGCCCCGGTCGGCCACGCATACCGTGCGCTCCACCTGGTGGCGGCGCTGCATGTCCTGCAGGACCGGGACCATGCTGTGTCCCTCGTAGGTGGCGCCGGGGAAGACCTCGTAGCTGATCGGCAGCCCTTCGCGCGTCACCATCAGCGCCAGCAGAACCTGCGAGTCCTTGTGTTTGCCGTCCTTGCTGAAGCCGTGCTGGCGAAGCTCGTCCTCGGCGGCCGTCTCGAAGTAGAGCGTGGTGCAATCGAAGAAGAGGATCGCGACCGGCTCCGGCAGCAGCGACCGGCTCGCCTCGCCGACGCGCGTGCGCAGTCGCTCGATCACCGTCGCGTCGAGCTGATCCATCATCCGGTAGACCTTCTCGAGCGGAAGACTCACGCCGAAGTCCTCCTCGAGCCGGCGCACGCTGCCCCGCTTGCTGTCGGGGTTGGCTACCCGCGCCATCACCACATGGAACAGCGCGTCATGGGAGGCCCGGTAGCGCGAGCGCGGCAGCAGCGCGTCGAGGCCCAGCAGCCGGTAGATCTCGCCATAGACCTCGTGGATGCCTGTGATCAGGCGCTGCTCCTCTTCAAGCTGCTTGAGGTCGACCGGGAGTTCCTCCTTGCCGTCCCCCCGGCGGCCGACACGGATCGCCTGCTCAGCGATCTTCTCGGGCGCAAACAATGCCGGCTGACGCTCGTCCTCCAGCTTCGCCTTGACGTACTCGCCGAGCTGCCTCAGGCGCTCGAGCTCGTCCTCGTCCATGGCCACGCCGACATGGCGGACGATGCGCTGTCGGACCTTGCCGCCGTCGCGCACGGCCTCGACGATCTGGACCGAGCGTCGCGGGCTGTTGGGGGAGGTCTTGATGCGCACGAACATGGGGGGAGTGTAGCGCGTGGCGGAGGCATTGACAGTCTCCTGACTTCGACGGTTGATTCGCATAAGTAGTTGATATTGCCTGGTTCTCATTTCGGCTAGGCACTACATCCGGCATTTCTTCGAGCCGTGCTTCGTCGACGGTCAGGCGAGTTGATACGGGGTGATCGTCAGGGGCAGCCCCATGGTTGCGTAAATCTGCTCCGCCGCCGGTGTCGGCTTCGAGGGGATGACGTAGCGGTTGCCCGATTGCCGACAGCGCAGCAGGGAGCACTGGCGGTGGACGAGGGCGGAGCGGATGACCTCCGGGGACATCCGCCGCTTCTGGATGGCGACGCGGTACGCAAGGTGTCGAACGCAGGCGAAGGCCAGGAAGGCGATGGCGATGTGAGCGCGGATCCGGTCCGGGTTCCAGTGCCAGATGGGACGTATCTTCAGGTCGTGTTTGGTGATCCGGAAGCTCTCCTCGACCTGCCAGAGCCCCTGGTAGTGAGCCATCACTTCGGTGACGCGCGCGTCGCGCAGATTGGTGATGACGCCGGTGAGCCCGTCCCATCGTGCGGCCTCGGCGATCTTCTCCGGGTTCACCGTGAGCCGTGCGTCGCCCTCGACGGCGATGAAGCGCTTCGCCCCGTGATTGGAGAGCAGTTCCCTGGGATTGTCGCTGCGGGCCAGCCTGTCGAGCAGGCGTTCCACCTGATGGCGGCGCTCGTGCGCGTCCTTGCGTGCGCGCTGGGGGCAGAAGACGACGATCAGGCGACGGCCCTTGTACTCCCACTCGCCGACCCGGCGGTCCTGTGAGCCCTCCAGCGGGGCATAGGTCCCGGGGTCGAGAACCTGCCCCAGCAGCGCGAGCGGCAGCTTGCGCAGCCGCGCGCCGACGACATACTCGCCGCCGATGGCGTCCATGGCGTCGAGGTTGTCGGCGCTCAGCATGCCCCGGTCGGCCACGCATACCGTGCGCTCCACCTGGTGGCGGCGCTGCATGTCCTGCAGGACCGGGACCATGCTGTGTCCCTCGTAGGTGGCGCCGGGGAAGACCTCGTAGCTGATCGGCAGCCCTTCGCGCGTCACCATCAGCGCCAGCAGAACCTGCGAGTCCTTGTGTTTGCCGTCCTTGCTGAAGCCGTGCTGGCGAAGCTCGTCCTCGGCGGCCGTCTCGAAGTAGAGCGTGGTGCAATCGAAGAAGAGGATCGCGACCGGCTCCGGCAGCAGCGACCGGCTCGCCTCGCCGACGCGCGTGCGCAGTCGCTCGATCACCGTCGCGTCGAGCTGATCCATCATCCGGTAGACCTTCTCGAGCGGAAGACTCACGCCGAAGTCCTCCTCGAGCCGGCGCACGCTGCCCCGCTTGCTGTCGGGGTTGGCTACCCGCGCCATCACCACATGGAACAGCGCGTCATGGGAGGCCCGGTAGCGCGAGCGCGGCAGCAGCGCGTCGAGGCCCAGCAGCCGGTAGATCTCGCCATAGACCTCGTGGATGCCTGTGATCAGGCGCTGCTCCTCTTCAAGCTGCTTGAGGTCGACCGGGAGTTCCTCCTTGCCGTCCCCCCGGCGGCCGACACGGATCGCCTGCTCAGCGATCTTCTCGGGCGCAAACAATGCCGGCTGACGCTCGTCCTCCAGCTTCGCCTTGACGTACTCGCCGAGCTGCCTCAGGCGCTCGAGCTCGTCCTCGTCCATGGCCACGCCGACATGGCGGACGATGCGCTGTCGGACCTTGCCGCCGTCGCGCACGGCCTCGACGATCTGGACCGAGCGTCGCGGGCTGTTGGGGGAGGTCTTGATGCGCACGAACATGGGGGGAGTGTAGCGCGTGGCGGAGGCATTGACAGTCTCAAAGATTTACTAGGCACTACAACGCAGCTTGACCGCACCGCAACTGCCAACTCATTGGCTTTACTGAAAACTCCAGACGCGAGATCGGTCAGAAGTCAGCCCAACCGTCGAAGTCAGGATCTGGACCGAGCGTCGCGGGCTGTTGGGGGAGGTCTTGATGCGCACGAACATGGGGGGAGTGTAGCGCGTGGCGGAGGCATTGACAGTCTCAAAGATTTACTAGGCACTACAACGCAGCTTGACCGCACCGCAACTGCCAACTCATTGGCTTTACTGAAAACTCCAGACGCGAGATCGGTCAGAAGTCAGCCCAACCGTCGAAGTCAGGACCGATATCCGGCTGCCGAGTTTCGCCTGCCGGTTCCTGGCCCGGTTGGTGTCGTTCTGCGTCTCGGAGATGTTGAGGCATGTCGCCGTGCAGCCGGTCCGCCCGACGACGCGCCGCACCGAGCCGCCATAGCCGGCGCCGATGTCCAGAACGCGGGAGCCGGGGCCGATACCCGGCAGCATCGCCATCATCCGGTCGACGGTTTCGGCGCTGGCCTCGCGAATGTCCTGCGTCGTCTCGTAGATGCCGAGATGCAGGTCCTCGCCGCCCCAGACCATCGAGTAGAACGTGTCGGCGTCGTCGCTGTCGTAATAGTCCTCGGTGATGTCGCGAACGTCGCTCTCGCCCTCCTCGCGGACGCCGCCGCCCCAGCGCACGACATGCAGCGTGGATTTCTCGGCGATATGAATGAAGAAGTCCGGCTCGTTCTCGGCGTAAGTCTCCTGGAAGTCGCCATAGGTGCGTACCCGCGCGAACCCGGCCTCGCCGAGCAGCCGGCGCATGTAATTCTTGCGGATCGGACTGAGGTTGAGCGTGTAGTCGGAACCGTCGGCGAAGCTGTATTTCATCCGGACGAGGCTGTCGTCGATATATTCGGGCTCCGCATTCACCTCGTCGCCGCAGTAGTAGTATTTGTGCTTCGATGAAAAGCCCTCGTCCAGCATGGCGTCGTAGTTGCGCTGGTCCAGGATCAGCATCCCGTCATGCTTCAGCGCGGCGTAGAACTCGGCCAGGGCGCGGCGGCGGTCCTGCTCCTCATGCAGGTGGGTGAACGAGTTGCCGAGGCAGATGATCGCATCGTACTTGCCCTGGATGTGACGGTTCAGCCAACGCCAGTCGGCCTGGACCGTCTTGAGGATCAGCCCGCGCGCCCTGGCGTTCTCGAAGGCCTTGGCCAGCATCGTGGCCGACCCGTCGCTCGATGTCACATCGAAGCCGGCCTCGGTCAGGCGCACCGAGTGGAACCCCGTGCCGCAGGCGACATCCAACACGGATGCCTTGCCCCGGGCGCGAAGCACATCGATGAAAAACTGTCCCTCGCTCTCGGCGCGCGCCGCCCAGTTAATCAGCTCGTCCCACTTCTCCACAAAGGACAGGATGTACTCGCCGCGGTAGAGATCGGTTTCGCGATCCTCCAGCGGGTCGTCGCTGTAGCTCTGGCGTTCGAGTTCAAACTCCGAGTTCTTCGTCGACAGGGACACACTTTCCATAGCTCGATCCTACTCCCGGTTATCCGCCGGTCCTGTCCGGACCGGCATGTCATGGGTCGGCCCGGCTTCGGACCGACGCGCCACGGATGCGGTTTGCGCCATAAGCCGGAACCGGGCCTGCAATTCGGCCCCGTCCCCTCGAAAGTCCGGCGCGTCCTGCCAGCCTAAGCGCTTGCGCCGTTGCAAGGATGCCGGCAGGGGCTCGTTGCGGCGCCTCGGCCGCAATGGAGGCCGCAGTCGATGACAGCGAAGCGGCGCTCTCGAAGTCGGTTCAATGACAGGGAAGCCCCCGGGACCGTTCGGCCTCGCGGGCGAGCCACAGCTTCCCCCTGAAGATGGGACGACGATATTACGGGAAGAGGCTCTTGTAAAATTCCCGAACTGCAAACCGGTTTCCGGCGCCCGGCCGATCGACCCCGGTTGGAGGCCGGAGCAGGAGAACGAGACGATGGCCTACAGTTCCCACGGAGATTTCCGACCGGGCGGAAACCGTTCCAGGCGTGTGGCCCGGCTTCGCCTTCGCGGCCCAGGACGTGCCCCGGGAAGAGGTCAACAAGGAGATCCGGGAGAATCCCCACGGCCATGTCGTGCTCGGCGACGGGCCGCTCCATGTCGGCCTCTATAAGCAGGACGATGTCTGGGTCCGGTTGAACGGACAGAAGCTCGACCTGCTGGAACACGGCATCGATCTGCCCGAAGAGGTCGTCCGGACCGAGGACCGGAACGGCGAGCCCTGCGAACCGGTCCTCGACATTCTCGACCGGGCCGACCGCGGAGGCCTCGAACCTCTCCGGTTCGACTTTCCCGACGGCAGCCGCCTCGACGTGGTCTGGACCCGGCAGGACAACTATTATGTCTATGCCCGCCTTGAGGATCTGAACGCATTGTCTGGACCGGCTGGTCGGGCTACGGGGTCGGCGCGGGGCTCAAGGATGTCGAGTGGGGCCACTCGACGGAGGAGCGCAACCGGACGCTCGTGCGGATCTGGCCGGACGCCATCAAGGAACCCGCGGCGTGAGAACCCGCCAGGGTTTTCCCGGGCGGCTGCAAGGTTCTCTTCGTAAACATCATGTCCTGAACGGATCCGCCGGTTGCTGAACGGGGACGGCTCCGGCGGAAACCGGCCCTCTTCCGCTCCGGCAGGACCGGATTCATCGGCGCCCGCGTCCGCAACGCCAGCAGCAACCGCACCGCGAAATGGGAGCCATGGGCCGCCCCGCCACAAACCGGACCCCCGCCCTCGACGCGAATGCAATTGCAGGTCGAAGTGCGACGCACGAACTCTCTGTCCGGAGCGGGCGCGCACCGGACAGAGTGCCGGACTGCTTCGCGAATAGACGCCGGTCTTCAGGGGCGGCCACAAAGGCGGCTGCAAGCGGGACAAGGTCGGGAGAGCACCGAAAGGCCGAGAGCAAGCTGAAATTGGCACTCTTGAGGCCTGGCCGTTCTGCAATATCGGGCTCCGATGCGCCGTGGACGCAAGGACGAGGTAGTGACCGCGCTCGACCCGATGGGTTGCACAGGCCGGCAGGACCTCGGCCCCGAATACCTGGCCCGCCCTGGCCTCACCGCCCTGGCCTCGGAATTCAGCGCCCACCCGCTCCTCAAACTCGACGAGAAAGGCTATAGTCGATCTTCGTCGCGTCCCGGACGGACGCGGCCGGGCGGTCGTCCTCACATAGGCGACCGCTTTTTCGCAAACGGGAGAATCGACCCAATATGACTTCGCGCATCGCAACCGGCCTCGTCGCCGGCGCTGCCGCGATCGCCTTTGCGGGCGTCGCTGCTGCTGATGGCCACGCGCCGAAACTTCCCAAATCCATGGTCTGGAGCGCCTACGACCTCGGCTCATCCGGCTATGCCGAAGCCGCAGGCATCGCCAATGCCTTCAGGAAGAACTTCGGAACCCGTATCCGAATCGTGCCCGCCGGCACTTCGATCGGCCGCCTGTTGCCGATCACGACCGGCAAGGTGTCCTACGGCTTCCTCGCCAACGAGGCTTTCTTCGCCGCCGAAGGCACATACGATTTCGGCGTGCGCGAATGGGGGCCGCAGGACCTCCGGATCGTCGTCGGGCGTGTCGCTGCGGTAGGGCTCGCGACGGCTGCGGATATCGGCGTCAAGGAAATCTCCGACCTCAAGGGCAAGCGCATCGGCTTCGTGAAGGCCAACCCCTCCGTCAACGTCAAGAACGACGGCTACCTGGCTTTCGGCGGCCTCACCCGGGACGACGTACAGCAGGTCTGGTTCGGCAGCTACCGGGCCATGAAGGATGCGCTGCTGGCCAATCAGCTCGACGCCTTCGGCAGCGTGACGACTTCGGCGAACATGCGCCAGATCGAGGCCAGCCCGCGCGGCCTCTACTGGCCGCCCTTCCGGCCGGAGAACAAGGCCGGCTGGGACGCGATGAAGAGCATCATCAGCTTCGTCAAGCCGGTCGAAGAAACGCGGGGCGCAGGCCTTTCGGAAGAGAATCCGGCATGGCTGGTGGGCTACCGCTACCCGATGATTACCACCTATGCCCGTCAGAGCGCCGATGAGGTCTATAACCTCGTCAAGGCTCTCGACATGAGCTTCGACGACTACAAGAACACCACGGCGAGCTCCTTCAACTGGGCCCTCGACAAGGCGGGCCGCCCGCCGGCGGACGCGCCCTGGCACGAAGGCTCGATCCGCTACGCCAAGGAAAAGGGCTACTGGACGGCGGAAGACCAGGCGTGGCACGACGAGCGGCTTGCGCGGCTCGAAAAGGTCATCGAGGTCTGGGAGATGGCAAACGCCGATTTCGACGCCATGCGCCTGGAGAAGCGGGAAAAGAAAGAGAAAGTGGATGTCGCTGCGGAATGGCCCGCCTGGTGGCAGCGCTACCGCGACGAACACCTCTAAGCCGTTTTCGACTCACAACGGCGCTCCCCCGCCCCATGCGGGCGGGGGAGTTTCTTGTGAGCCTCCCGATACGATGAGAAGACCGACATGACCGAAGCCAAAGAACCCTCGGGACTGCCGGTTCGCGGCAAAGGAGGAATCGCCCGTCCATTGATTATGGTTTTCGGTTTTGTGGGAATTTTTCTGCATATAAACCAGATCTACAATCTCCAGTTCTTCGTCGACCACCTGATGATCGACACCTCCTATTACTACATTCTCGTCGCGCTCTTTCTGTCGCTTGTTTTTGTCATTTACCCGGCGCACAAGAAGGCCTTCCACCATATACCCATCTACGATTGGGCCCTCTTCGCCCTGGCGATCGCGTCGGGACTGTACCTTGCCTGGAACGGCGAGCGCATCATTCAGGAGGGATGGGACATCCTGGCCCCGACCGACGCCACGGTCATTGCCGGACTGGTCTGCCTGCTTGCACTGGAAGCCGTGCGCCGCATCGGCGGCTGGATACTCTTCGCGATCTGCGGATTCTTTTTCCTCTACCCGCTGTTCGCAGAGCAGATGCCGGGCTTCATGTGGGGGCCGGAAAGCCCGTTCGAAGAAGTCGTGCGGGTTCATGCCATGGGCACCGAGAGCATTATCGGAGTGCCGATGCGGGCGGTGTCGTCGATCCTGATCGGCTTCCTCGTCTTCGGTTCGGCGCTGGCGATTACCGGCGGCGGCGAGTTCTTCATGTCGTTTGCAACCGCGCTCATGGGCACGACGCGGGGCGGGCCGGCGAAGGTCGCCGTGCTCTCCAGCGGCTTCTTCGGTTCGCTTTCCGGCAGCGTCATCTCCAATGTCGTAACGACCGGGAAACTCACCATCCCGACCATGCGGCGCACAGGGTATCCGCCGACCTATGCGGCCTCGGTAGAAGCCTGCGCCTCGACCGGCGGCGCGCTGATGCCGCCGGTTATGGGCGTGGTCGCCTTCATCATGGCCGAGATCCTCAACATCTCCTACGCGACGGTCGTTATCGCGGCGCTTGTGCCGGCCGTGCTGTTTTACCTGGCGCTGCTGTTGCAGGCGGATAACTTCGCCGCCCGAAACGGCCTCGTGGGTCAGGATCGTTCGGAAATTCCCAAACTCGGCGCCGTTCTCGCGGACGGTTGGCACTTCCTGTTCAGTCTCGCCGTACTGATCTACCTGCTGATCTGGGTCGGCGTGGAAAGCCAGGCGCCCTATTACGCAACCCTGGTGTTGCTTCTGTCCTCGGCGGTTATGTCGAAGCTCGCGCCGGGCCGTATCCCCTTTCGTCCCGTTCAGCTTCTCGACCTGCTCGACGATGCGGCGCGCAATATCGCCAATATCGTCGGCATACTGGTCGGCATCGGCATGATCGTGGGCGCGCTCTCCTTCACCGGCGTGGGTCCCGCCTTTTCGAGCGAACTGGTGCTGCTCGCCGGCGACGACGTGTTGTTTCTGCTCGCCATGGGCGCGGTCACGAGTTTCGTGCTCGGCATGGGAATGACGGTCAGCGCCTGCTACATCTTCCTTGCGATCGTGCTCGGCCCGGCGCTGCAGGAAGCCGGCCTGAATGTCATCGCAAGCCACCTGTTCATCCTCTATTGGGGCATGCTCTCCTACATCACCCCGCCGGTGGCGCTGGCGGCGGTCGCGGCCTCGACGATCTCCGGCTCCAATGCGTTGCGCACCGGCTTCACGGCGATGCGCATGGGCATCATCAACTTCATCTTGCCCTTCCTGTTCGTGCTGACTCCGACCTTGATCCTGGAGGGCGGGTTCTTCGATATCCTGCACGATACCGGCACGGCGATTATCGCCGTCTGGCTGATGGCCGCCGGGTTCGAAGGATGGCTGTACGGCGTCGGCCGCATCGAATGGCCGCTGCGCCTGCCGCTTCTTGCCGCCGCCGCCGCCTTCCTCTTCCCGGGGCTCGAAAGCGACGCCGTGGGCCTGGCGGTTCTGGCCGGGGTCTTCGCCGCCGGCCGCTTCATGCGGAAGCGGGCCGAATCCTAGCCGGCCGCTTCCTCCCCGAAAGACCCCGGACCGCCCGCAAGTCCCCGGGCGTTCTGGATGTATGGCACTGCTTTCGGCAAGGCTCCATCCGGTCTCCGAACAGGACGTATTGTTGCGGCGTCTCCGGATCCGGGCGGGCGTCGGCTGCGACCGCCCGCAGGGCGTGGACGATCTGTCCGTGCCTCGCTGCGCCGGCCAGCGGCTCGCGGGAAGAAAGCGCTGCGGTCATCGCCTATTCCGTATCGGTCCTGACAAGGTCCTCATAGAGGGCGCGGATACGCCTTGTGACGGGCCCGGCATAGCCCGAGCCGAGCTGCCTGCCGTCGATTTCGCCGACCGGCGTCTGTGCACCGAACGTGCCCGTCAGGAACGCCTCATCCGCGCTGTAGGCCTCGTAAAGCGAGAAATTCTTCTCGAACACCGGGATGCCGTTCGCCCGGCAAAGTTCGATCACCTTGCCCCGCGTGACGCCGTTCATGCAGTAGGCGCCGGGCGAGGTCCAGACCTCGCCGCGCCGGACCGCGAAGAAATTGCAGGAGTTGGTCGTGTTGACGAAGCCGTGCGGGTCGAGCATTAGCGCCTCGTCGGTGCCGGCCGCCTCGGCCTGGAGGCTCGCGATGACGCAGTTCAGCTTGGAATGCGAGTTGAGCTTGGCGTCCTGGGAATGCGGCAGGCCGCGCACCTGCGGCACCGTCGCCAGGCGGACGCCGCGTTCCGCGAACCGGTCCACCGGGCGGGAATGCTCGATGATGATGACCACTGTCGGCCCGGAGCGCGAGAGGCTCGGATGCTGAAAGGGTTTGGCCTTGACGCCGCGCGTGACCATCAACCGGCAATGCGCGTCATCCGTCATGCCGTTCGCCTCGGCCGTCCGGTGGAGTGCGGCCGCAATCTCACCGCGGTCCATGCCAATATCCAGAGAGACCGCCTTGCAGCCGTCGAACAGCCGGTCCATGTGGTCGTCGAAGAAGGCCCATTTGCCGTTATGGAGCCGCATGCCCTCCCACATGCCGTCGCCCAGCAGGAAGCCGGAATCGTAAACCGAGACCTTCGCCTCGTCGCGATGCAGGATCTCGCCATTGACATAGATCCGGATGTCGCGGTTGCGGTCGTCTTCCTCCGCCTCATGCGTCGTCCGGGGGAATTCTGCTTTCATGAACTTGCCGCCTATTCTCCTGCGGACAGGGCAAACGGAACGAACTGTGGCCGCGCAGGAAATTCCGGGTCCCTTCCTCTTCGGGGTCGAGCAGCACGGATTTCGGGTCGCTCTGCTCGAGAATCCTGCCGTTCTGGAGAAACAGCACTCGGTCAGCGACGGTATAGGCGAAACCCAGCTCCAGTCCACCCGCACCAGTCCGCAACGCTGGATCGATCACGCCTGCTGCGGGCTTGGGCGTCATCGTCGCCCCATATCCCCCTATCGTCTCCGCCTATGGTCGGCAGGCTCTTGTGTCAGTGGCGGGCGTCGTCGCAATAGCCCGCAGTCAATATCCGCGTCGGTCCGGCGTCCAAACCCGGCCGATGCGGCCGAGCGGGTCCGCGCAGTCTCATTTCGCCATTCCGAATTCAGCGGCACATCTGATCCCGATACATGTTAAACGCTGCTTCCAAAAATATTGCTGAAATTCATCGGGTTGCGTCCGGCTGACAGTGGCTGTCCGCCTGTTCGCGTACGGGTTGCGGAACCCCTTCGCGGCGCCGCAGGGTGAGCCGGCCCGCTATTGCACCAGCCGTGTGTTCGGGAACGCGGCGTACCAGCCGAACCAGAACGCCCGCTGCGCCGGGATACGGCGGAGCGCACGCCCGTCCTCGGCGGTCAGCGCGTGCTCGTCCATCGTCCAGATCGCACCGGAGCTGTCCTCCGCGCGCCGGTCGCCGTCCCACCGCGCGAACGTCACCTCTTCGCTCGCATAGGCGCGGTTCGCGCCCGACGGATCGGTGAGCACCACCAGCGCCGTGCCTTCGATCGCATCGTGATGGACGGGCTTTGCGGCGAGGAACGCGGCCGATATGGCGAGCGGCGCCTCGGGGTGACCGGGGAGCAGCAGCGTGAACACCTCGTCCTTGTTCTTCAGCCGGGTGTCGAGGACCGGGACCGGGAACATCAGTTCGTCGGTCGCGTAGTAGTCGCGGTAGGCGGCCCCTTCGGCGTAGTTGCGCAGGAAGCCGGTATCGAGCGAGAGCACCCGGGTTCCGGGGTGCCGCCGGCGCCACTCGCCCCAACTGGTCGTCACCACGGCCCCGCTCTTCAGCGCGATGCCCTTCCCGGCAAGCGGCCCGACGACCGGCGCGCCCAGCATCGTGCTCCACAGCGACTGGGTTGCCCGGTCGTACATGAGCTTGTTGGAACGGTAGAGGAAGCCGCTCGTGCCGAGTTCGTGATTCACGCCTTCATGCTCTGTGTAGTAGAGGATCACGGTGCCGCAGAGCGTGCAGTACACCCCGGCGACCGGCACGCCGCCGACGGTGTCGACGAACATCTCGTGCCAGCCGAGGATGCGCTTCGGATAGGCGCGGGCGTCGCCGTTGACGGAGAGGCCGAACACGATGTGGTCGTCCTCCAGATAGCCGGCGTCCTCCGCGGCCAGCATCGCCGGGTCGCGAAGCGGCGGGATGCCGTCCTGCCGCACACCGCCCCAGACGATCTCGTCGAGCCGGATGAGCGTTTCGCCGCCCGTGTCGAAATAGGCCGAGAACCGCGGGTCGATGAGGCTGTAGAGCGCGCTCTTGAAGGCAGCATAGCGCGGGTGCCGCGCCTCGGGCGCGTTCCACATCCTGCGTTGCCAGGCGTTGAGGTCGTGGCCGAGCCGGGCGCCGGTTTCCCGTTCCATGATTCTCACCAGGGCGCCGGAGACCTCGGCGCTGCGGGTCAGGCGGATTGCCTCGAGAGCCATCGGCAGGAATGACGGTTCCCATTGCGTCTCGATCAGCTGAACCGCGTGCCCTTTATCGTTCGCCTCCCCGGCGAGCAGGGTCAGGAACGCCCGGACGACGGCGCGGTCCGTGCTCTCCGCCCGGGCGTGAACGACGGTTGCCGCCAGCACCAGGAAGACGCCGAACGCGATGGCGAGGCTGCGAATGACGGGCATGGGCTATCTCCTCGGCCTGCTCCCTGCGGCCGGTCCGCACCGGACGATAGCGGACGCAGGATTTGCGGCGCCTGGATGGCCGTGAAATTCTACAGGGGCCGAACGACGCCGGATTCGAGTATCTGTACGCGGATCGGGGTCGGTCGGCCCCCGGCGGCCGGATTGTTGACCTGGGGGCAGTTGGAGACGATGGCGAGGACGTCGCGTTCGGCCCTCAGATCGACATGGTCGCCGGGCCTGGACGGGCTGCTGACGAAGGTCCGCTCCGCCAGACGGCCTCCTTCGCGGACCGGCACGGCGCAGAAAAAGTTGACATTGGGCACGATGTCTTTCCATCCCAGGCCGTGCTCCGCCAGGGCGGCCAGGAAGTTCTCCCGGCAACCCGGCGCTCCTTCCACGCCGTAGAGCATGGCGTTGCTGGGGGCGCTGCAGCAACCGGCGATGGTATCGTGGTGGCCGCAGGAATCGGCCACGATCGTGAAAAGCGGCCGTCCCCGGTCCGAGTAGAGCGCATGGCCCTCGGTCAGGCGAAGCGTGCCGCTCTTCTTGATCGTGTTCGGCGCGTAGTAGCGTTCCTGCGGGTCGGCCGCGTCGTAACACAGGAAATCGACGCCCTGCGCGCCCTCCAGATCGACGATGCGCAACACCTGGTCCCGCCTCACGCGCGCCGACCACGGAGCGCCGGGCGCCACGATCTCGTCGTGGACAATGTGCAACCCGCCCTCTTCGTTCATCGCCGCGCCCTCCCGTCCGAGCCGCCGCCTACCCTAACCCGCATTTCTCATCGCGGTCATGGCCTGCATGGTGCTGCCGGCCCTGCGTCCGCCTGTCGGTCGGTAGACTCTCGTCCTCCTGCGTTCGAAGCCGTCCGGCGCAACCGGCTCCGAGCGGGGCGAATGGAATCGTTGACGCCTCCCTGCCGGATTGCGCATGATTGCCGGCACTGGTATGTCCGTGCGCAAAAGGAGGAGAAAATGCGGAACGACGTTATCGAGTTCAGGCCGCTCACTCGCCATATCGGCGCGGAAGTGCATGGCGTGGACTTGCGTGAGCCGCTCGACGACGAGACTTTCCGCACGCTGCACGGGGGGCTGCTCGAGCATCTTGTGCTCTTCTTTCGCGATCAGGACATCACCCACGACCAGCATGTGGCGTTCGGCAGCCGCTTCGGCGAGCTCCACATCCACCCGTCCGCGCCATGCGTGGACGACCGGCCGGAGCTCATGAAGATCCACGCCGACGCGACCTCGCCCTTCGCCGAGGGCACCGACTGGCACTCGGACGTGAGCGCCGACGAAGAGCCGCCGATGGCGAGCATCCTGCACCTGAGCACGGTGCCGTCGGTTGGCGGCGACACGCTGTTCGCGAACATGTATGCCGCCTACGACGCTCTCTCCGACACCATGAAGAGCGTCCTCGAGCCGCTGGAGGCGCTGCACACCGCCGACGTGCATATCAACCGCTACGAACAGATCGGCGGCGGCCTGCGCCGGGAGGAACATCCGCACGCGATACACCCGGTGATCCGCACCCACCCCGAAACCGGCCGCAAGCTGATCTATGTGAACCGGCCCTTCACGCAGAACATCGTGGGCATGACGCAGGCGGAGAGCAACGCGCTGCTCGAGTTCCTCTATGCGCACAACGCCAATCCGCAGTTCCAGTGCCGGTTCCGATGGGAGACGAACTCGATCGCCATGTGGGACAACCGCTGCACGCAGCACCATGCGACCTGGGACTACTATCCCGAAACGAGAAGCGGCGTGCGCGTGACCGTCAAGGGCGACCGCCCCTATCACTAGAGCGAATTCGCGGGCGATTGAATCGTTGAGGGATTCCCAATTGGCGGATTATGTGATTCACGATGGGGGCTGGTGAAGGAGGCCAGCTCGCATGGCGCAGTCTCTTTCTGTTGATCTTCGTCGGCGCGTGGTTGCAGCGGTTGAGTCCGGGATGTCGCGTCGGCAGGCTGCGGCGCGTTTTGGCGTCGGGGTGTCGTCTGCGATCCGCTGGGTGAGCCAATCGCGCCTGACAGGCGACCTCTCGCCGAAGCCACGCGGCGGTAGCCGTCCAGGGCGCATTGAGGGTCACGGCGATCTGATCATGGGGTGGGTTGAGGTGGAGCCCGACCTGACCCTCCAGGAGATCGCGGCCAGGCTTGAGGAGGCGGTCGGCTACCGGCCGCCGCCCAGCGTGGTGCATGGGTTCTTCAAGCGTCGCGGCATCACGCGCAAAAAAAGACGGCCCATGCTGCCGAGCAGGACCGACCGGACGTCGCACGCCGGCGTCAGGCCTGGTTCGAAGACCAGCCCGGGCTCGACCCCGAGCGCCTGATCTTCATCGACGAAAGCGGGACCTCGACCAAGATGGCCCGCATGTATGGCCGGGCTCCCAGGGGCGAGCGTTGCCGCGCTCCCGTCCCCCATGGTCACTGGAAGACCACCACTTTGGTCGCCGGCCTCACGCTCGACGGCATCCTCGCCCCCATGACCATCGATGGGGCGATGACCGGGGCAGCCTTCCTTGCCTATGTCGAACAGGTCCTGGCCCCGACCCTGAGGCCAGGCGACACCGTCATCCTCGACAATCTGCCGGCCCACAAGCCCATCGCCATCCGAGAAGCTATCGAGGCCACAGGCGCCGGCATCCTGTTCCTGCCGCCCTACAGCCCCGACTTCAACCCCATCGAGATGGCCTTCTCCAAAATCAAGGCTCTCCTGAAAAAGGCCGCAGCACGCTCCGTCCATACGCTCTGGGATGCGATCCGCGACGCCATCGATGCTGTCACTCCACAGGACGCCCGAAGCTTCTTCACTGCATGCGGATATGAACCCAAATGAAACGAATCTGCTCTAGCTGCCGCCGGGCGCCGTCATCCCTGCCCGGCGCCGGGAATATTGCCCCCCGCCGGTCGCGGTTTGCATCCGTGAGCGTCAGGCCGCGATGGCTTGGGCCTCCTGCAGGAAGCGCCGGTTCACGGCGCTCCCGGGCCTGAGCGCCAGCCGTTCGTTGGCGAGCGACAGCGCAACATTGCGCCGGCCTGTGCGGATGGCGGCTGCGGCGAGCGTCCACGCCACAAGGTCGCGCTGCGCAACGCTGCCGCCCATGCGCCAGAGATGGGTTTCGGCCGTGAGCAGGCCATCGACGGCGCCGGCATAGTCGCCGTCGGTGAAGCACGCCATGGCCTCGGCGGCGGGGATGGAAATGTTCCGATAGGCGGGCGCGAGTTCGCCGTTCGCGGCAGCCGTTCGCTTCATGCCGTCCAGCACCGTTTCGTAGGCGGCCCTGTCGCCGGCGCGCAGCGCGGTCATCGCGGCATGGACCTCGTTGAACGGGCTCGTCATGCCGGGGAGCAGCCCCTGCCAGAGCGGGAGCAGCCGGCTCCAGCGTTCGCCCGCCTCGCAACCGAGCGTCTCGAGCCGCCAGAGCAGCGACGCGGCATTGCAAAGCTGTGTGCCGGCCACGCGCATCGCAGGCAGGATTTCGTCGTCATAGAGCGCAAGCGCCTCCTCGAACTCGCCGAGTTCGATGTGGTACAGCGCCTTGTGCCACCAGATATGGACCCGGTTGTTGCATTTCGGGTCCGACCAGTAGGGCAGGCGGCCGTCCATCCAGGCGATGCCCTCTTCCGGCCGGCCGGTCATCTCCAGCACGTGGGAGACGGTGTGGTGCGGCCAGTAGCCGTAGGGCTCCAGTTCCGCTGCGGTGCGGGCGACGTCCTCCGCGCGGGCGAAATCTCCCAGCTCCTCCAGGCCGAAACCGTAGAACGACAGCATGATGCCGTAGCCGGGCTCGTCCTTCGACCAGAACGGCAAGGCGCGGGCGGCGCGGGCGGCCTCGCGATGGAAGCGGCCGAGATAGCCGTCGAGGCGCAGCGCGCATTGATGGCCGGCCAGATCGTGCGGGTCGTCCATCAGATGGCGGTCGAGCACGGCGACCGCCGACGCCCATCGGCCGTTCGCAGCAAAGCGCAGCGCCGCCAGATGCCGCGCTTCGCGCTCCGTCAGTCCGGCCCCGGCGACGCCGGGGAGCAGCTCCCGCGCGCGCGCCAGCTGGGCTCCGTCCTTGGTCAGCGCCAGGAGCCAGGCTTCGAGGAGGTCCGCCATCGCGCAGCCGGGATCGGCTTCGCGCGCCTCGGCCAGACAGCCGCTGGCGTCCCCGTAGTTCAGCGTCATCGCGCGCACGGCCTCGTCGATGTGCCGTGCGGCCCCGCCATTCGCCCGCCTGCCGTCCGCCATGTCTCGTGTTCCTTTCTGGAAATCGGGCCGGGGCGTTACGCCGCCGGCCGCTGCAGACCGTAATGGTCGCGCAGCGTCGCGCCAGCATACGCCGTGCGGAAGCGCCCGCGGCGCTTGAGGATCGGCACCACCTCGTCGGCGAACGCATCCAGCATATGCGGGAGAAGCAGCGGCATGACGTTGAAACCGTCGGCCGCGCCGTCGTCGATCCACTCTTCGATGGTGTCGGCGACCTGTTCGGGCGTTCCGGCCATGACGAAGTGCCCGCGTGCGCCGGCCAGCTTCCCCAGCAGCTGCCGCATGGTCAGATTCTCCCGCATGACGGCGCCGACAATCAACTCCGTGCGGCCGCGCGAACTCTGGTTCTCGGCCGGGTCGGGGAAATCGCCGGCGGTGAGCACGCGGTCGAGTGGGATATGCGAAAAGTCATGGCCGTCGAAACGCTGGGAGAGGCGGGAGAGGCTCGACTCGACATCCGCCATCTCGTTGAGCTCCCGTTCCATTCGCCTGGCCTCGGCCTCCGTGCCGGCTATGACCATGCTGATGCCGGGCAGGACCAGGCACTGGTCCGCGGGCCGTCCGCCGGCCACCGTTCGCGCCTTCAGGTCCTTGTAGAACTCCTGCGCGGTCGCCTTGGTCATGTGGGCGGTGAAAACCGCCTCGGCATGCCTTGCCGCGAAGCTCTTGCCGGTGTCCGACGACCCGGCCTGGACGAGCACCGGCCACCCCTGGGGGCCGCGCGGAATGTTCAGGGGTCCCGCCACATCGTAGTGGGGGCCGTGGTGGTCGATGGGCCTGACCCGTTCGCGGCGGTAGTAGTAGCCGGCCTCGCGGTCGTCCAGGATGGCGTCGTCCGCCCAGCTGTCCCAGAGTTTCTTGGCGACCTCCACGAACTCGTCCGCGCGCTCGTACCGGTCGGCATGGGAGCGCCGGCCCCTGCTGTCGAAATTGTTGGCCCCGGCGATGCTGAACGACGTCACGATGTTCCAGCCTGCCCGCCCCCGGCTGATATGGTCTAGCGAGGCGAACATGCGCGCGATATTGAAGGGCTCGGAATGCGTCGTCGAAGCCGTGCCGATGAGCCCGATACGGCTGGTCGCCATGGCGGTTGCCGCCAGCGTGGTGAACGGGTCCAGATACATGCGCGCCGTGCGGTCCGAGTCGGGCGCCAGCCCCAGCGTATCGGCGAGGAAGATCGAGTCCATGTGCGCCGCCTCGGCCTTCCGCGCGCATTCGACGATATGGTCTATGTCCAGCAATTCGCGCCGGGGAGCCCTGGGGTGCCGCCAGGCCGCCTCATGGTGCCCGCGGGCATAGATGAACAGGTTCAGGTGGAGTTGGCGCTTCATCCTCGCCTTCAACCCTCCAGGGTCCTTTCCAACTGCTCCCAGACCCGCTCCGGCGCCTCGACATGGCAGTTGTGGCCGAGGCCGGGCAGCAGCGCGGCCTGCGGATCGAGCGCCTGCATCTCGGCCAGCGACACCATCGGGTCGGCTTCGCCGGCGGCGAGCCGGACCGGCGCCGCCGCAGCCCGGTAGAGATTGCCGACCTCAGGCCCGGCGGCGGCGTAGATGCCCTGGTCGGCCGCCAGCCGGAAGCCGCCCTCCGCCTCGACGATGCCGGCCAGAGCCTCCGGCGCGGCGGGGTCCACAAGGCCGGCGAGGCCCGAGACCCTGAGATAGCGCTCGGCCGCTTCCGCGCGGTTGTCGAAGACGCGTGCCGGCCTGGCGGCCAGCGCCTTCATCCGCGCGACCTCGTCCGCCGTCCAGCCGATCTTGACGCCGAAGGCGAAGACATGGCGCACCTTGACGCCGAACCACCCGGTCGCCAGCGCCATCGCCACGACGCCGCCCATCGAATGGCCGAGCAGGACCGGTTCGTCCTCCGGGTCGCCGATCGCGCCTGCCAGGTCGGCGGCGAAGACGCCGTAGCCGTAAGGCGGCGCGTGGGCCGAGCGCCCGTGGCCGCGCAGATCGACGGCGACCCAGCGTCCCGGCCAGCGCCGCTCCACAACCGGCAGCATCCGGCTCCACACCGCCGCATTGCCGCCGATGCCGTGCAGCATGACCAGCACCGGCGCCCCGCTGCCGCCGGCGTCGAAGCGGATATCGACGCCGCCGCCCGATAGCGGCGCATTCCTGCCCGACGATCCGGTGGAATGAGCTCCGGCCATGAATTACCCAACCTCAGAGATCGATCGGCACTCCACCACCATCGCACCGCGGCTAGAACGTCTTGAACACCACGCTCGGCAGCCACAGCGCCAGGCCCGGGAACCAGTACACCAGCGCCAGCACCACCAGTTCCAGGACAATGAACGGGATCACGCCGCGATACATGTCTGCGAGCTTGATCTCCGGCGGGCTGATGCCGCGCAGGTAGAAGATGGCAGGCGCCATCGGCGGCGTCAGGTAGCTGGTCTGGATGACGATCAGGAACATGATGCAGAACCACACGTCATCGACGCCCATCTTGCGCAGCACCGCGACCGCCACCGGGATGATGATCAGCACGATGGAGATCAGGTCGAGCACGAAGCCGGCGATGAAGGCGATGAACAGCAGGATGAAGATGGTCGCGGTCGCGGAGAGGTTCGCCGCCGCCAGCAGCCCTTCCACGGCGCTGATCCCGCCGAGCGCGACGAACACGCCGGCGAACATGGTCCCGCCGAGCAGAATGGTCAGGATCATGGCCGTCACCTGGAGCGTCTTCATGAACGCGGCGTGCAGGGTGGCGACGTTGAACCGGCCATATACGACGGTCAGGATGACGGTGCCGATGGCGCCCATCGCCGCCGCCTCGGTAGGCGTCGCCCAGCCGAGCATGATCGTGCCGAGCACGGCGAAGATGAGCACCAGCGGCGGCATCATGGCCGTCGCCGTTATGTAGATGCGCTGAGCCAGGGGCGGGTCGTCGTCGCTCGGCGGCAGGCGCGGTCCGTCCTCGGGCTTCAGCATGCACCGCACCAGAATGTAGAGCACGTAGGACAGCGCGAGCAGCAGTCCCGGGAACAGCATGCCGACGAACAGGTCGCCTACCGACACGTCGGCCACCGGGCCGAGGATGACCACTACCACCGACGGCGGGATGATGGTGCCGAGCGAGCCGCCCGCGCAGATGGTGCCGGAAATGAGGCCCTTGTTGTAGGCGTAGCGCAGCATGATCGGGATGGCGAGCAGCCCGACCACCGACTCGGTCGCCCCCACAACGCCGCTCGCCGCGGCGAATACCACGCACAGCAGCACGGTGCCGACCGCCAGGCCGCCCGGCAGCCGGCGGGTCCACAGGTGAATGGCCTCGAACAGGCGCTCGGCGATGCCGGAGCGCTCCAGCATCACGCCCATGAAGACGAACAGCGGCACGGCGGCGAGCACGTAGTAGGAGGCGACGTCGTCCACCTTCGCCACGAGCTGATAGACGAGCGCGTCGCCGAAGCGGTAGTAGCCGAAGATGAGGGCGATTCCCATCAGCGACCACGCCACGGGGAAGCCCATGAAGATGGCCACCATCAGGGCGGGGAACATCATGAGGCCGATGCCGAGGGTCACAGCTCGGCTCCATGCGGCTCGAAGCCTTCCTCCTCGGCCAGGCCCAGCAGCACGCGCGCCGACCTGAGAAGCTCGGCGAACGCCTGCAGGCAGAGCACCGTGAAGGCCACCGCCCAGACCGTCCTGAACGGCCAGATCACAGGGTTCCAGGCGGATTCACCGGAAACCTCACCGCTCTCGAATGCCTCCCGGGCATATTCGTAGAGTCCGAAGGTGACCCAGATCGCGCCCGGCAACATCAGGAACACGAAGCCGCAGACATCCACCGCCGCCCGGCCCTTCGGCCCGATATTGTCGTAGATGAAGTCGACGCGGATGTGGCCGCGCTCCTTCATGCAATACGCCATGCCGCACAGGTAGCAGGTGCCGGCGAGCATGTAGCCTACCTCATAGGCCCAGAAGGTCGGCGCGTCGAACAGGTGGCGCGCCAGCACCTCATAGACCATGGACAAGATGAGCGGCGCCATGACCCAGCCGCCGACCACGCCAAGGGACTGGGAGAGGCGCTCTATTCCCCTGATGAGGGCAACCATGCCGTGTCACTCCTCATCGCTGAGGCAAACCGGGCGTGAAGCCCCGGCCGCGACGGCCGGGGACACCGCAAAAGGAACCGGGCGGGCCTCATGGCCCGCCCGGCTGGCCGCCGCTAGCGGTAGCGGTGCGCCTCGGACCACGTCGCGGCGTAGTCCTGCTGGCTCTTCCAGACGCGCGCGAACCACTCGTTCTCGCCGGCCTGCTTGGCAGCCCACTCGTCCGTGGCGGTCTTGGCCTTGGCGATGAAGTCCGCATCGAGATCCACGACCTCGTTGCCGCCCTTCAGGAAGTTCTGGAAGGCCGGCGCGTCCTGATGGCCGATTTCCATCCAGAAGTTGAACGTCATGCGCTCGCCCGCACGGCGAAGCAGCGTCTTGTTGCGGTCGGAGAGCTTGTCCCAGACGGCCTTGTTGATCTGGCACTCGTGGAACGCGGTCGGCTGATGGATGCCGGGCACGACGATGTATTTGGCGATCTTCTCATAGCCGGCCGACTCGTTCATCCACGGTGTGCCCCACTCGATGCCGTCCACCACCTTGCGCTCGAGCGCCGGATAGACCTCGGCGCCGGGCAGGATGACCGTGGACGCGCCGAGCGTTTGCGCGATCTCGGCCCAGGCGCCGGACGTGCGTACCTTCATGCCCTCGTAGTCGGCCAGCGAGGAAACGCGCTTGTGGCTGTGCATGAACACTTCCGGAGGCGCGGAACCGCAAGGAACGGAGGCCACGTCGAACTTCGCCAGGCGCCACTCCATCAGCAGGTCGGCGCCGCCGCCGCGGAACATCCAGTGGACCATCTTCTCGTGTTCCATGGTGCCGGCGAAGCCGCCGAACAGCACGCCCGTCCGGTCGACGCCCCAGTCGTAACCGGCCCAGTTGTGGCTGATTTCCGCGACGCCCTTGCGCACGGTGTCGGTCACTTTGAGCGCCTTGCCGAGCGTGCCGCCCGGGAACACCTCGACCTTGATCTCACCGTTTGTGAGGAACTCGATCTCCTGGGCAATGCCCTTGGCGGTGTATTCGAGCAGCGGCCCGCCGCCCCACGGCGTGGCCATGCTCCACTGCTCTGCTGCGCTCGCAGGCACGCTGGACGCGCCGAGACCGGCGAACAGCACTGCGGCCGCGGCGATTGTCGATTTGGTTCTCATTCCGGTTTCCCCACTGTGTCGTTAACCGTGCGCGCGAGTCGTACGCCAGATGCACGAAGGCGGCGGGCGTCAATTTCCCCCATCGCCGCGGCAGTTAGGCCCAGACCGTTGCGTGTTGTCAAATCGCGCCGGAAGTCTTCCCGTGACAGCTCCTCCCCGCTCACAGGATGGAGCCTCCGGGAAAGCCGGAGCGGTTCATATCGGCTCCGGCCCGATTCAGCGCGCCCCGCCGACGATGGAGTCCGGCGAGCGGTAGCCTGCGGTGATGTGGCTCTCGATCCAGGACGGATCGTCGTCGCGGGGCAGCACGAGGGCGGGCGCGCCCTTGCAGCTCAGCCGGTAGAGCAGCCGCGCATCGTCCGCCTTGTCGATTCCGATCTTGATCGGCGGCGAGTTGTGCAGGGACATGTAGTTGTTCCAGATGGTGACGTCGCCCGGCCTGTGCAGGTGGTCGTAGCGGAATTGCGGCTGCAGGACATGCTTCTCGAGGCCGTCCAGAAAGGCGCGGGAGGCCTCCGGCGTCATGCCGTCGACCTCGATCGGCGGGCGGACTCCCGGCCGCGAGGCCCAGACCGGGCTGTGCAGCGACTTGACCCCGGAACGCGGGTCCGTGCGCACGAGTTCCGTCAGCCAGCCTTCGTCGCCCGCGTTCAGGCGGCGGCGGACCCGGAGCGCCTCCAGCCTTGCCCGTTCTTCCGGCGGCAGGGCGGCGAATGCGGCGGCGGTGTCGGCAAAGGCGGTCTCCCCGTTCAGCGGCAGGCGTTTGCGAAGCGCCATGAGCTCGTCGTCGGAACCGGGATGGTAGGGGGCCGGGCCCGTATCGGCAGGCGGCTCGACCCATTGCCCGTTGGATGCCTCGCGCGCCACCGGCACATGGTGGACGAGGAACATCGACACATAGATCGGCAAGGGCTCGTATTCAATGTCGGTGTGCCAGGAACCGCCATTCTTCAGCGTCGGCGCGTCGCTCTCGCCGTTGCCGAGCAGGTTCGTTGCGACCAGCACCGCCGGCGATTCGTGCGGCAGGCATTCGACCTCCCCGGGCAGAGTGGCGTCGGCGGCGGCAACCTTGCGCTCCGCGTAGGGCCGCCAGGCGATGGCGCCGTCGCTGGCGCCGTCCTGCTGCGCCGGCTTGCCGCCACGCAGGAAGTTCGAGGGATGCGCGACCGGCGCGCCCCAGTGATTCGCGAAGCGTTCGAACGCTGCGAGCGAAAACCGGCCGAGGTCCTGTCCGGCAAGCGTCATCAACCGGCAGTGGCTGAGCGTATCCAGCAGCAGTTCCACCTGCGCCGGACGCAAGGGGCGGCTGAGGTCGATGCCTGACACGCGCACGCCCATGCCGCTGGCGGCGAGCGGGCGCTCGACCGAGACCTGTCCGCCGAATGCGGCCGCGAACCGGTCTTCCAGGTCCTCCGGCGCGGTATTCAACGAAAACTCCTGCATGTCGGCCACTCTCCGGTTGCGAAGGCTTCGGTTCAACGGCGGCGTGTTTGTCGTACTATGCGCCATATAAGCACATAAGACCGGAGGCGCGTCATCATGCTGAAAATCTACCATGCCCCGCAGACCCGCGGTTTTCGCGTCATCTGGATATGCGAGGAGCTGTCGGTGCCCTACGAGGTCGTGCCGGTGAACTTCGCCGCCGAGTATCGCGCGACGCCGGAATGGCGGGCGCTCAACCCGGTCGGCAAGGTGCCGGTCATGGCCGATGGCGACATGGTCATGTTCGAGTCCTGCGCCATGCTGCAATACGTCCTGGACCGCTATGGCGGCGGCCGGCTGCAGCCGCCGAGGGACGACCCCGGCTACGCGCATTACCTGCAATGGAGCTGGTTTGCGGAGGCGACCTTCGCCCGGCCGCTGGGCGAGATCGTCAATCACCGCCGCGAGTTCGACCCGGAGCTCGATGCCGTGGTGGCGGAGATGAAGGGCCGGGCGACGGCTTGCGTCGCGGCGCTCGATGCGGCGCTGTCGGACCGGCCCTGGCTGCTGGGCGAGGCGATGAGCGCGGTGGATATAAGCACCTGCTACACCATGCGCGGATACCGCCGCATGGTCGGCGAAACGCTGCCCGCGGCGACTCAGGCCTGGTTCGACAGGGTGACGGCGCTGCCGTCCTACGCGGCGGCGGTGAAAGCGGACGCGGAAACGGCAGAGCGGCTGAAGGGCTGACCCTACGGCGCCGCGCCGTGCTTGCGGATGAACTGGCGCACCCGCTCGACCGTGCGTTCCTTCAGCTCGGGCGGGGAGGTCCAGGGGAAGACCGTGATCTCGGCGTTCGGCGCCAGCGAGGCGACCTCGACCGAGGTCCGGTGCGGGTGGGCCGGGGTGTCGTCCGGCAGCACGAGGATCGGCGTGCGGCAGTTGCGGATTACGTCGCGCGAGACGCTGTAGAGGAAGTCGGGGTTCACCCGGTAGAGATTGTGCAGGTAGCGCTCGATTTCGTCCTGCGTCACGTCGGGCCGCTCCGCGAGCAGCCCCGGAGCCCACCCGTCCCGGCCGGACCGGTACATGACATCGGGGTCTTCCGGACGGTGCCCCACCGTCTGGCAGAATACCGCGGCGGCGACGCGCTCGGGGGCCCGGTCGAGCAGCGACCCGGCGAAGCAGCCGCCGATGCAGTAGCCCATGAAGGCGAATTCGCGGATGCCCAGATGGTCCATCAGCCCGAGCTGGTCGTCGGCGAAGGCGCCCCACGGGTCGTCCACGGCGACCGGCCCCGTGCTCTCGCCGCCATTGGCGTTGCGCTGGTCCATCGTGATGCAGCGGAAGTCGTCCTTGAAGACATCCATCGCGTTGATGACCGCCGTCGGCCAGTTGCCGATACGGGAGTTGAGGCCGCCCCCCGGGGTGACCAGAAGCGGAAAGCCGCTGCCGGCCTCCTCGTAGCGGATGCGGACATCGCCCTTCTCGTAAAACGGCATGGCTGCCTCCTCCCTGCTGCGCCGGCGGTTCGCGGACAGGTTTCGCGAACTCCGTTTCATTCTAGGGCCCGCGCGCTTGCGGCGCGAGGGCGCGCGCCTATGCTCTGCCGGCCACCGGACGGACAGGAGCCCCGGACCCGATGACGATCCCGGACACCGAAGAGCTGCTCGACGGCATCAACCGCTGGGCCGCCATCGAGAGCAAGACGGACGACCGCGACGGCATCGCCCGGATGATGGCGGTGGCGGAGGCGGACTTCCGCGCGGCCGGGCTGGTCACGGAGACGATACCCGCCCGGGACGGCTTCGGGGACCATCTGGCGGCGCGCGCGCCCTGGGGCGGCGATGGCGAGGGCATCCTTGTGCTCTGCCATCTCGATACGGTCCACCCGGCCGGGACGCTGGCCGCCAACCCGCTGCGCACCGAAGGCGACAGGGCCTACGGCCCCGGCATCTACGACATGAAGGGCGGTGTGTGGATCGCGCTGTCGGCGATCCGCTCGATTGCCGATGCGGGGGAGAAGACGCCGCTGCCGGTCCGCTTCCTCGTGGTGTCCGACGAGGAGGTCGGCTCTCCCACTTCGCAATCCCGTATCGTCGCGGCGGCGGAGCGGGCGAAATACGTGCTGGTGACGGAACCCGCCCGCGATGGCGGATGCTGCGTGACCGGCCGGAAGGGGGCGGCGCGGATGAAGATCGTGGCGCGCGGGAAACCCGCCCATTCCGGCGTGTCGCACAGCGACGGCGAGAGCGCGGTGCTGGAGATGGCCCGGCAGATCGTCGATCTGGAGGCGATGACGGACTACGAAACCGGCGTGACCGTCAATGTCGGGCTGCTTTCCGGCGGCACGGGCGTCAATGTCGTGCCGGAACATTGCACGGCGGAACTGGACATCCGCATGACCCGGCCGGAGGACGGCGCGGCCGCGGTCGCCAGGGTGCAGGGGATCAGGCCCTACAATCCCGCGGTCGAATTGACCGTCAGCGGAGGGATGAACCGGCCTCCTTACCGGAAATCGAACGCCATCGCCTCGCTCTACGAACATGCGCGCGGGCTGGCCTCCGAGATCGGGTTCGAGCTGGGCGAGACCTTCACCGGCGGCGGCAGCGACGGCAATTTCACCGCGCCGGTCGCACCGACGCTGGACGGTCTGGGAGTGGACGGGGCCGGCGCGCACACGCTGGAGGAGCATCTCTACGTCTCCTCGCTGGTTCCCCGCATGATGCTGCTGCGGCGGCTCTTCCAGACATTGAATTAGCGTCCACGGGCGTTTAGACCGGCGGGGCGATGGCCGGGCGGCGGACATGACGGCGGCGGAAGGCAAGGACGATGCGTTTGCGGCCCTGCGCCGCGCGATGGTCGAGCAGATCGAGCGCCACGCCGAGCGCGTCGCCGACAGGACTGGGCGCGCCGCGATCTCCGCACCGGTGCTGGAGGCGGTCGGGCGGGTTCCGCGCCATGCCTTCGTGCCGGTCGAGATGGCGCCCTACGCCTATCTCGACCGGCCGCTTCCCATCGGCAGCGGCAAGACCATCTCGCAGCCCTTCATCGTCGCCCTGATGACCGACCTGCTCGGGATCGGTCCCGGGCACAGGGTGCTGGAGGTCGGCACGGGTCTCGGCTACCAGACGGCGCTGCTGGCGGAGCTCGCGGGCGAGGTGTTCACCGTCGAGGTGATCGGAGAGCTGGCGCGGGACGGCCGCCGCCGGCTCGCGGAGCGGGGCTACGCCAATGTGAGCTTCCGCATCGGCGACGGCAGCCTGGGCTGGCCCGAGCACGGGCCCTTCGACCGCATCATCGTCACCGCGGCGCCCGACCTCATCCCGCCGGCGCTGCTGCAGCAGCTGAAGCCGGACGGGCGGATGGTCGTCCCGGCGGGCCTGGACGACGACCAGCGCCTGATGTTGGTCGCCAGGGAGGCGGGCGGGCGGCTGCAGACGACGGAGATACTGCCGGTGCGTTTCTCCCGGCTGATGAGCGGCACGGAGGCCATGGACGAGCAGGGCTGAACCGCCCCGGCAGCGGGTTTGCCGATATCGGGTATGATGGCCGGCGAACCGGTGCGGGAGAGGCGGGATGCGGACTGTTCCGATCTACCAGGCGTTGGCCGAAGACATTGCGGCGATGGGCGTCGACACGGTGTTCGGGCTGATGAGCGACGACACGGCGGCGTTCGCCGTGACCCTGGACGCCATGGGGATCGCGCTTCTCGGCGCGCGGCACGAGAATGTCGCCATCGGCATGGCGGACGGCTATGCGGCCGCGACCGGGCGCCTCGGCGTGGCCCTGGTCGGGCGGGGGCCGGCGCTCGCCAACGGCCTGCAGGCCGCGTCCTTCGCCGCGCGGACCGGCAATCCCGTTCTCATCGTCTATGGCGAGGCGGCGCTGCCGACCGGGCCGGCGAATGCGCTCGGGCCCGACTACAAGGGACTGGACGGCGCCGGCGTGCTGAAGGCGGCCGGGGTCCGGGTGTTTGCGCCGACCGGCGCCGCGACGGCCCGCGCCACCCTGGCGGATGCGGCCGCCCTGGCGCGGACGGGGCAGGCGGTTGCGCTGCTCCTGCCGGTCGATGTGCAACACAGGGAGATCGCCGTCGATCCGGACGAGGCGGCGCCGGAGCCGCTGGACGCCGGGCCGGTTCCCGCGCGGCGGGCCGAGCCGGCGCGCGCGCATGCCGTCCGGGCGGCGGCGTCCCTGCTCGACAGGGCGAAGCGGCCGCTCATCCTGGCCGGCCACGGCGCCTGGAAGTCGGGCGCGCGCGAGGCGCTGGTCCGCCTGGCGGAAAGGACGGGAGCCATGCTCTCCACGACGGCCAGGGGCAAGGACATGTTCCGCGGCCACCGGCTGAACCTCGGCATCATCGGCTCGTTCTCGCATTCCGCGGCGCGGCGCATGGCGGCCGAGGTCGATTGCGTGCTCGCGGTCGGCGCAGGGCTGAACATCCTCACCATGAGCTTCGGCGAATCCCTGCCCGATGCGCCGCTGATCCAGATCGACGCCTCGCGGGCCAGCATCGGCCGCTGGACCACGGCCGATATCGCCGTGGTGGGCGACGCGAAGCTGGCGGCCGAGCAGCTTCTCGAAGCAACGGCGGAAAAGGCGGCCGCCGACAAGCCCTGGCACAGCGCCGGGAGCATGGCCGCGCTCGACGGCTTCTCCATCGCGAACGACTTCCAGCCGGCCAACACGGCGCGCACGATCGACCCGCGCTCGCTCGCCGCCATGCTGGACCGGATGCTGCCCGACGCCCGGAATGTCGTTTACGACGCAGGCAATTTCCTCGGCGTCGTGCCCTACCTGTCCGTCCCGGATCCGGCGCATTTCAAGATGACCAACGATTTCGCCTCCATCGGGCTCGGCTTCGGCGCGGCGCTCGGCTTCGCCCGGGCGCGTCCGGACATTCCGACGGTCTTCGTGGTGGGCGACGGCGGCTTCCTGATGACGATGGGCGAGCTCGAAACCGTCGTGCGCGAGGACCTGCCGCTGGTCATCGTGCTGATGAACGACTGCGCCTATGGCGCCGAACTTCATCATCTGAGGCTGCGCCAGCTCCCGGTCGCCAAGTCGGTCTTCCCCGATGTCGATTTCGCGCCGGTCGCCGAGGCGTTCGGTTACGACGCCCGCACGGTGCGCACGCCCGATGACCTGGAGGCGCTCGGCCCCTTGCTGGCGGCGCCGGACGGCCCGGTCTTTCTGGACTGCAAGATCAATGCCGATGTCGCCGCCCCGTTCATGAGCGAGGTCGCCGCGTTCGAGGCGAAGCAGCACGCTTGAGGCGGGACGGCGGATGGACAGGCCGTCCCGCCGCCGCTACCGTTTTTCGCCCCGAACCCTTCGGCGGCCCGCAGCGGCGGCCGCCCCCGACACAAGCAGGAACGGACGGAGCCCATGCAGCCCAGGATCGTTTTCGTCACCATGTTTCCCGACGCCGCCGATGTCGCGCGGGACATGGCGCCTTCGGGCTTCGAGTTGGCCGTCGTGCCGGCGAAGAGCGCCGAATATCTGGACGCGATGCGGGACGCCGAATATCTCGTGGGCTTCGTGGACGGGCTCGTGGACGACGCGCTGTTCGAGGCCGGCCCGAACCTGAAGCTGATCCAGCTGCTGAGCGCCGGCTACGACCAGGCCGACCTCTCCGCCGCAAGGCGTGCCGGCGTGCCGCTCTGCAACAATGGCGGCGCCAACTCCACCGCCGTTTCCGAACATGCGATCCTGCTCGCGCTGGCCGCCTCGCGCCAGCTCGTCCGCCAGCACCGGACGGTGGCGGCCGGCAATTGGCGGGGCAACAGCACGCCGCGCCTGCATGAGATGCGCGGGCGCACGCTCGGCATCGTCGGGCTCGGCACCATCGGCAAGAAGACCGCCCGGCTTGCGCTCGCCTTCGGCATGGAGGTGGTCTACTACGACATCGAGCGGCTGCCGGAGGACCGGGAGGACGCGCTCAATGTGCGCTTCCGCCTGCTGCGGGAGCTGCTCCGCGAGGCGGACATCGTGTCCCTGCATGTGCCGCTGAACGCATCGACCCGTCATCTGGTCGGCGCCGGGGAACTCGCGCTGATGAAGCCCTCGGCAATCCTCGTGAACACGTCGCGCGGGCCGGTCGTGGACGAGGCGGCGCTATGCGCGGCGCTGGCGGACGGGACTGTCGCGGCAGCGGGTCTGGACGTGTTCGACCAGGAGCCGCCGCCGGCCGACAACCCGCTCTTCAACATGGAGAACGTCACGCTCACGGCGCATCTCGCCGGCCCGACCTTCGAGAGCAATACGGCGCGGGTGCGCAACGCCTTCGACAATGTCCAGCGCGTCGCGCGCGGCTCCGACCCGCTATGGGTCGTGCCGGAACTGACCGAAGAAGCATAGCGGCCGGTCCGTCCGGGTTGAAACGGATGGGGATAACAAAGATAGGTTGACGGAATAAACCAACGACATTTCTTCCGTCATACCCGGGGAGAAGGCGCGAGGCCGGAATGCGGCGCTGTCGGAACGGCTCGCGCCCTAAAACGCCGACGCCCAGCGCTTGAGCAGGGCCCGCTCCAAGTCCCGCGCCCGTTCGAGCCAGGCCTCGCCCCGGTCGCGCTCCTCCTCTCCCGGCTCCGGGCCGAGCGCGTCGAGGCGCCGGCGCTCGTCGAGGTCGCTCGTGAACAGTGCGAAGACCAGCCGTCGTCCGGACGCCGCGTGGAGGTAGCCGGCGAGTCCGCGCCCGTAATACATGCTGCCGGTCTTGGCCCAGACGCGGAACGCCAGCGCGGGCTCCTCCTCCCAGCCGGCAAGCGAGCCCTTCCAGCCGGAGACCGGCAGGAGCGACCCGAAGCTGCGGCCCCCGTAGCGTCGGCCGTCGGCATAGCGCAGCAGCGCCGCCATCCGCCGGGGCGAGGCGCGCGACCGGCTGCTGAGGCCGGAATGGCGGTCGAGCAGCCAGCCCGCCCCGCCGCCGCCGAGGCGCCGGTCGAGCTCCGCCTGCAGGCGGGCGGCGGAGGCCGCCAGCGTCTCGGGCCGGCCGGCCAGCCTGCGGGAGGCTCCGAGGCCCATCAGCTCGGCGACGAGATTGTTGCTGTATTGCAGGGAAAGAGCTGCGATATCGACCAGCCGCGGACCGAGATGGCGGGCGACGGGCCGGGCATCCGCCGACGCGGTTCCTGCTTCCGGTTCGGTCAGCGCGAGCCCCTGAAAGGCCGCAAGCTCGCGGAAGAGGGAGGCCGTGAAGCGCGACGGCCGGCGCACCGGCACCCATGTCCGGCCGGGCCTCCGGGCCGTCACGCGCCAGCTCGGCCCGTCCGGCGTTTCCAGGCGGTGGAAGAGCGGCTCGCCCTTGCCCAGGGCAGCCCGCAGCGGCGCCAGGTCGCCGTCCGGCAGGGCGAAGGCCGCAAACCCGCCGCCCGGTTTCGCGCCCCAGACCAGGCGCCGCCGGTTGAAGGACAGCGAGAGCGCCGAAACGCCCGGATTGTAGGTCGCGCGGTCGCTCTGCCCGGCGTCGATTTCGGCGGCGGGCGCGAGCAGGCTGTCGTCGTGGAAGAAGCGGGCCCGGCCGATGCCGGCTTCGGCGCCGGCCCGCGCGAGCGACATCAGGTCCTCCACGGCGAGCAGCGGATCGCCGCCGCCCACCAGATAGAGCCGGTCGCCGGAAAGCCGGAGGCTCGTCTCGAAGCGGTGCTCGCCGCCCAGGATCTCGAGCGCCGCGACGGCGGTGGCGATCTTGGCGGTGGAGGCGGGCAGGAAGGCCTCGTCTGCCCGCCGCGACGCCAGCACGGCGCCGCCGTCGAGGTCGGCCACGATATAGCCGGTGCTGGCGCCTTCGAGCCCGGCGGCGGCGATCGACGCCTCGGCGGGCGGCAGCGTTTCCGGCTGCGCGGCCGAAAGGGGCGCCAGCGCCAGCGCGGCGGAGAGCGCCAGCGCCGCCAGGCGCCGCCGGCCCGCTTGCCTCAACTCGGCAGGAAGCGTTCGCAATGAATGCACTCTTCGGCCATGCCCGCGGCGCGGAGCCGCATGCGGGCCGCGTCGATCATCGCCGGCGGCCCGCAGACATAGGCGTCCATGTCGCCCGCAGGCGGGTCGATCAGGTCGGTGACGAAGCCCGTATGGAAGGACGGGTCTTCGCCCGGCTCCTCCACGGCGATGCGCAGCTCCGCGCCGGTCGCAGCCAGGCGGTCGAGCGCAAACAGGCGCCCCTCGGCAGCCGCGCCGAAGAGAACGACCGCCGGCTGGCGGCCGTCCAGCGCCTCCAGCATGGCGAGGATCGGGGCGAGGCCCGTGCCGCCCGCCGCCATCAGGACGGGCCGCACAGGCTCCCGCAGGAAGAACCCGCCAAAGGGCCCCGACAGGTCGAGCCGGTCGCCGGGCTTCGCGCGCGCCGCCAGATAGTTCGACATCAGGCCGTCCGGCAGCAGGCGCGCATGGAACTCGGCCCGGTCCCGGCGGGAGAAAGAGAAGGCCCGTTCCGCCCCCGTACCGGGCACGCCGATGCGCGCATACTGGCCGGGCAGGAACGGCAGCTCCGCATCGAGCGCAAACTCGAACCGGACCGTGTCCTCGGCCACGCGCTCCACGGCCTCCAGCACGGCCTGCCGGCGCAGCGGTCCGCCGGTCAGCGAGAAGGGATAGGGGAAACGGAGCGTGCAATCGCCGAGCGGCAGCATCTGGCAGGTCAGCACAAGGCCGGCGGCTTCCTCCTCGGCGGTCAACGCCTCCGGGCTGGCGTCGCCCACATCGTATTCGCCCTCTGTGCAGCGCGCCTTGCAGGTACCGCAGGCGCCTTCCCGGCAGTCGGTCGCCAGCTCGATGCCGTGGGCCTGGGCCGCCTGGAACACCGTCTGCCAGGGCAGGCCCGCGATCTCCCGCTCCGTGCCGTCCTCGAAGACGAGGCGCAGGCTGGGACTCATGCCTTCTCCGCGCTGTTCCGGGGCGCGGATCGGAGCCGTCTATTCCGCCGCGACCGCCTGCTGCATCAGGCAGTCGTCGGGCAGCACGCGGATGGGGTCGAAATCGCGGTGCGCGATCCACTCGGCGCGCTTGAAGCGCGTGATGCGGTTGGAGACCGCGCAGAGGCTGAGATAGACGATCACCCGGTCCCACGGGCTGATATTGGGTGGGCTCGCATGGACGAGGTTTCCGTGGAACATCACCACCGAGCCCGGCGCGCCGGTCGGGGCCGCAATGCCGCCCTCATCCGCCAGCCGCTTCACCGTCCCGCGATCCAGCGTCCAGAGCGGGTAGCTTGTAGTCTCCAGGTCGTGCCCGGCCTCGAAGACGCCATCCCGGTGGCTGCCGACGAGGAACATCAGCGGCCCGTTAGCCGCCGTCACCGGATCGAGGAAGACGGCGATATTCATGGCGCGCGGCTCGGGCATGCCGTCATCGCGGTGCCAGGTGCCGAAATCCTGGTGCCACTGCCAGACATCGCCGTCGAAGGCCGCTTTGGCGTTGACCTTGTACTGGTGCATATAGACGGGCTCGCCCAGCAATTGCTCGACCGGGCGGATGAGCCGCGGATGCGCGCCGAGGCGCCCGAACATGCCGTTATAGCGGTGCGCGGCGAACGCGGTGCGCGGCGCGCCGTTGTCCTCGCGCCAGACCTCCTCGCGCCCGCTGGCGAACACGGTGTCGGCCTCGCGGCGCAGCAGCGCGGCTTCTTCGGCGCTGAACACGCCTTCGAGAAAGAGGTAGCCCTCCCGGTGGTAGCGGGAGACCTGTTCGGGGGTGAGTTGCATCGCTCCGCTCCTCCTCTAGTTCAGGTCGCGTTTCAGAATCTTGCCGGTCGCGCCCAGCGGCAGGCTTTCGCGCAGCTCGACGATCCGGGGATACTTATACCCTGCCAGGCGCTCGCGCGCCCAGGCGACAATGGCCTCCGGTTCCGGGCTGGCTCCGGCGGCGGGCACGACAAAAGCCTTGACCTCCTCGCCATACTGCTCGTCCGGCACGCCGACCACGGCAGCGAGCGAAATCTCGGGGTGTGTCGCCAGCAGTTCCTCCACCTCACGCGGATAGACGTTGAACCCGCCGCGGATAATCATCTCCTTCAGCCGGTCCACGATATAGAGGTAGCCGTCCTCGTCGAAGCGGCCGATATCGCCGGTGTGGAACCAGCCGCCGCGCAGCGTCTCGGCGGTTTCCTCCGGGCGGCCCAGATAGCCCTTCATCACGCAATGGCCGCGCACGACCACCTCGCCCGGCTCGCCGACGGGCACGGGATTGTCCTCCGGGTCCACCACCTGCACCTCGACGCCCCAGACGGGCAGGCCGACGGAACCCACCTTCCGCTCCCGGTCGCGCCGGTTGAAACTCACGCCCGGCGAGGTTTCCGAGAGGCCGTAGCCTTCCAGCACCGTCACATCGAACTTCGTCTCGAAGCCGCGCAGGATCTCGACCGGCGTCGAGGCGCCGCCCACCGTGACCTGCCTGAGACTGGCGGCGATGGCGGCAAGGTCGTGCTTCTCCGCGTCAGGATAGGTCAGCAGCGCCCAGAGCATGGTCGGCACGCCGGAGAACAGCGTCACCTTCTCGCTCTCCATGAGGCCGAGGCAGAGGCCCGGCTCGAACCGGGGCGCCAGCACCACGGTCGCCGCCTTGCGGAACGCCGCCAGCATCTGCACCACCTGCCCGAACACATGGAACAGCGGCAGCGCCACCAGCACCACGTCCTCCGGGCGCACCTCGCCGAGCTCCACGCAGATTTCGGCGTTCATCAGCAGGTTGGAGTGGGTCAGCATCGCGCCCTTGGGCCGCCCCGTCGTGCCGGAGGTGTAGAGCACGACGGCCACCTCGTCGGGGCCGCGCTGCACGGTGTCGAAGGAAGCCTCCGCCACCGGCGCATCCGCCTCGATGAAATGCCTGCAGGCCGGCGCATCGTCGAAGGCGGCGCGGCCGACCTCGCCCAGCGGCAGTTCGGCCGAGCCCTCGTGGCAGACCAGCGCCTTCGCCCCGCTGTCGTTCAGCAGATAGGCCATCTCGTCGCGTTTGAGCAGGATGGAGACCGGCAGCACCGTCGCGCCGGCCTTCAGCACGCCGAAATAGAAGGCCGGGAAGGCCGGCACATTAGGGCAGGCGAGCGCCACGATGTCGCCCGGCCCGATCCCGCGCCCCGCCAGGTCCGCCGCAACTGCCTGCGCCCGGGCGTCCAGCTCCCGGTAGCTGATCCGCGCCGGCCCCTGCACGATCGCCGCCTTGTCCGGCAGGTCGCGCGCGCTCGTCTCGAGAATTGTGGCGAGCGAAAGCATGAAAGACAGGTCTCCGGCTCAGCCGCCAGGCGCGGGCGGCGACTCCCCATATCCAAGCTTAAGCGGCCCGACCCTCTGCGCCAAGGTCCGAGGCGTATGGTGCCCGTTCCGCCAGGGCACCGGGGACCTCTGCCCCCCTCGCGGGGCCAATCCCGCCCCATACAGTCACCGAGTGAGGGCGGGGGCAACTGCGCCCGGTCCCGTCTGCAAGATTACCCGAAGTCAGCAGGTTTACCCTACCAAGTTCACTTGCGGTAAGCTGTTGATGGTCCAGTTTGTAACAACAACCACTCTTCCTTCCTTGGAAATCCACTTAGCAGTAAACTTGGGGTTTTCCGACAAAATAGACGTTAAAGTTAATCCAACCATCGGTATCCTTAATGTATCCATTGTGACCTCCACACAATCCACTTCTTCTCCTATTCGGCTTTCGACAAAAAGTTCTTCCATGGAAAGGGATTCCATGTCTTTTGGACCAAATTGCGGCGCTACATCGGGAGCAAAGTAATGTCGCTCAATTTCCGTTACATGTCCATTTACGACTTTTGTTCTTTCGAAGCTCGATACAATCACATGTTTCTCAGTTCCCAATTGCTCAGCAAGATACCCCGACGCGCCGACTATTCCATAGGACATCAACTGATAGTGCACACCGGATTCCGATTCGCCGATATACCCCTCGACCGGCGTTGCTCGATACTCGTCCAGAATTCCGGTTATGGCATCCAATGTATGCCGGGTAATCTTTGGGCCCCTTGCAAAATCCTCCAGACCTTCAAATGGATTATCGGGATCGCGCGGCTCCGCCGAACCGTCTGGGCGGATCACTCCACGGACCAGAATGTCACGAGCAAGGGACCCGCGCTCCCCGCCCGTAGCGCTGGCATACGTGCCTTTGCCTGGAAACCTCTCGATCCACCCATCCCACGCCAGCCGCGACATGGCGAACTGCACCGTCGCCCGGCTGACGCCGAACTCGTCCGCGATCTCCGCTTCCGTCGGCAGTCGCTTGCCATCCCCGAATTTGCCCTGCCGGATCTGCTCGACGAAATGGTCGTGGATGCGCGAATGGGCTGCCTGCTGCCTCGCCAAACCCGGGTTCCTCGGTTTTGCAGTTGCAACTTCAACTCCAAGTATATGCATTTGGAGAGAATAGCAAGTTATTTCAATAGCTTAGTCAAAATTAGACCAGATATTTATCGTCTCGGCAGGCCACCAAGTCAGGCAATTGGGCGCAGCTGGATGAATGACTGGCTAATCCTAGTTCGCCCCGGCTGCCCGCTGCCGCCAACTTCCAACAGCAACGGGGAAAGGCATCCATTTCCTGCTTGAAAACACTTGTAGGCCGCCTGCGCGAAAGTTGAAGAGGGTCGGCGCCATTTCGCTATCGGCCCCGACCCGTCCAGAAGTACGCCGGCCGCCGAGCTGAACAACCCTCAATATCCGCTCATATACCGGGCGATCCCGAAGCGGTATTTGCTTATTGACCATGGTAGATGGACAATATATCCTTGTCATTTCTGTCGGCAATACGGCCACCACCCGGACGCGCCGTGCTCTGGAGCAAGAAAGGAGACGTGAAACATGCAAACCCTCTCCTCATCTCCCGCCAATGCGGCAAACCGTTCCCGGAAGCTGCTGGGCGGCCTCGTCGCTGCGTCGGCCATGACGGCCCTGGCCCTGGGAACGCCGGCTGCGGCCCAGACCCAGGCCAAGGCTGAGATGAAGGCGGAAATGCAGGAAGCCGCCATGTGCATGCTGGCGGGCGTTGAGGTCCCCAAAGCCGAGGGCGCAGAATGCCCGACGGATGTGCTCTCTACCCTGCGCGCCTACAGTATTCCGTATGAGGCGGCCAAATTGGACGAAAACGGCAATCCGGTCATGTCGGAATCGGGCGAGGTCGTCATGGAAGCGAAGGCGGAAACCTTCTCCCTGATGGCGACCCTCATCGAGGCGGGAGGCTTCGGCGACGCTCTCAAGAGCACGCCGGGGACGGTGTTCGCGATTCCCGACTCCGTTCTGGCCCCTGTCGTGGCGGCCCTGTCGGAGGCCATGAAGAACGAGGAGATGCGCGATGCGGTCATGGCCGAAGTCGCAGCGGCGGTCGGATCCCACGCCCTGAACGAGCCGATGGCGAAGGGCGCCTTCCGGAACGCCAACGGCAAGGTGTGGACCCTCGCCGGCGGCTGGCAGACAGCGGCGGCGCCGCTTTCGTTCTACGCGCTCAGCGGCGACGGCAGCGTCAGGGTTAACGGCGTCGTGCTCGACCGGACCGTGACCGCGCCGGACGGCAGCGTCATCCACATCATTGCCAGCCCGCTGGTGGCCCTGCCCCAGCCCGCCATGGAGATGGCAGAAAAGAGCGGCTGACCGCCGCCGAGACGGCCGGATGAAGGGCGGACCCGCCTCCCCGTCCGGCCGGCTCCTCACTCTGCGAACTGACCGAATTAAGGGGGATACGATCCATGCTCTCCATTCCATTTGTGCGCACCTCCGCGCTTGCCGCCGCCGTTCTGGCGTTGGCGCTTTCCGGCTGCGGCCCGAGCGGGCAGGCGCCGAAAACGGCCGCCAAGGCCGTGGTCAAGTCCGAGCGGGCTCCCGCCGCCAAGGTGGCAACTGCGCCAGCCAAGGCCGAACTGCCTCCCGGCGTTCGTCGGCCTTCCGCGGTCGGCGACAAGGGTGTCTGGAAACAAGACGGCAAGGAAGTGGTCTGGGAAACCGTGAAGCTGAACGGCTCGATTGCGGAATTTCACGGCCCAGGGGGCTGCAAGGTCGTACTCGACCTGTCCAGCTACTCGCCCGCGTTGAGTTGGCGCGATTGTTCGGGAAGCACCGGTTCCCGAAAGATAGAAAAACGTGCCGGCGGTCTGTTCCCGCTTGCCGTGGGCAATACCGAAAGCTGGCAATTCACCGGCCGGAACAGCAAGGGAAAGACCTGGTCCAACATGAGGAGCTGCAAGGTGGCGGGAACGGCCAATGTCACAGTCCCGGCAGGCAATTTCGACGCCTATCATGTGGTCTGCAGGGAAAACTCGGCGCGCTACGACTACTGGTTCGCGCCGGAGTTGGGGTTCACGGTCATATCCTCCAAGGCGCCGCTGCCGGGCAAGAAGAGCAGCCGCTACCGCCGCGAGCTCATCCGCATCGAACCCGCGGCCTGACCGCCCCGCACCTGCACGGAAACCTGCGAAGCCCCGGAGGGTCGCCTCCGGGGTTTTCCTTGCCCGCTTCCCTTTCCGCCGCCGGCGATATATCGGTTCCGCCGTCCCGCGCCCGTTGCCCGGAGGGGAGAGGCATGTACGACCTGCTGGAAGGCCTGCGCATCGTGGAGGGCTCGGCTTTCGTAGCCGCGCCGCTCGGCGGCATGGCGCTCGGCCAGCTCGGCGCCGATGTGATCCGCTTCGATGCGCTGGAGGGCGGGCTCGACTACCGCCGCTGGCCCGTGACCGACAAGGGCGACAGCATCTACTGGGCCGGCCTCAACAAGGGCAAGCGGTCCTTCCGCGTCGATATCCGCAGCCCGCGCGGGCGCGAACTGGTGCAGGCGCTGATTGCCGCGCCGGGCCCGGGGGGCGGCATCTTCCTCACCAACCTGCCCGCGCGCGGCTGGCTCGGCTACGAGACGCTTTCGGCCATGCGGGCGGACCTCATCCTGCTGAACGTGCTCGGCGCCCGCAGCGGCGCCCCGCAGGTGGACTACACCGTCAACGCATCTGTGGGCTTCCCCTATGTCACCGGGCCGGAAGGCCGGGAAGGCCCGGTCAACAACGTGCTTCCCGCCTGGGACATCGCGACCGGCATGACCGCCGCCGCCGGGCTGCTCGCGGCCGAACGCCGCCGGGTGCGCACGGGCGAGGGCGGGCTCATCCGCCTGCCGCTGCTCGATGTCGCGCTCTGGGCGACGGCAACGCTCGGCTATGTCGGCGAGGCCGCGGTCAATGGCGAGGACCGGGCGCGGGTCGGCAACCATATCTTCGGCACCTTCGGCCGCGATTTCCGCACCGCCGACGGGCGCGACGTCATGGTCTGCCTGTTCACCTCGCGCAATCTCCGGGGTATTGCGGAGGCGGCCGACCTCGGCCTCGCCTTCAGCCGGATCGAGGCGGAGCAAGGCGCAGACCTGAACGACGAGGCGGACCGCTGGCGCCTGCGCGAGGAGATCGCCGCTGTCGTCGAGCCCTGGATCGCCGCGCGGCCGCTCGCCGCGGCGGCCGAAGCCTTCGATGCGCATGGCGTGCTGTGGGGGCCCTACCGGACGTTCCGCGAGATGGCGGACGACCCGGGGCTTGTCGGGGACAATCCGCTCTTCGAGCGCATCGAGCAGCCGGGCATGGGCGCCTGGCCGGTGCCGGGCGCGCCGCTCGATTTCGCCGGGCTCGCGCGCGGCCGGCCGCAGCCCGCGCCGCGCCTTGGCGAGCACACGGACGAGATTCTGGCCGGCATACTCGGCCTGCCCGATTCCGAGATCGGCCGCCTGCATGACGACGGCGTGGTCAGGGGGCCCGACAACGGGCCCGGAAGTCTTGGCCCGTAGGGCGAACGGCGCTATGGTCCGCAATCCGGAGTGTGCGGAAATACCAATCGGAATGTCTAGAATGTTGGCGCGCCCGCTGATCGTTTTGTCAGTGATCCTGGCCGGCCCCGCTGCGGCGCAGGAGCCGAAGCGCATTGCCGCGCATCATGACTGGGTGGCTTATGTGTACGGGTCTGGCGACGACAAGATCTGCTACATCGCGTCCAGTCCGACAAGCTGGAAACCGAAGGGCATCAACCGGGACCCGGCCTATTTCCAGGTAGCGCATTTTCCGGGCCGGAACCTCAGGGGCGAGATCCATGTCGAGGTCGGCTATCCGCTGAAGCCGAACAGCCGGCCCCGCGCGCGCGTCAGGATCAAGAAGAAGAGGCAGGATTTCCGCTTCTTCGTGAAGGACAGCTCCGCCTGGGTGGTCGATCAGAAGAACGCGCCGGTGGTGGAGGCGATGAAGGCCGGCAGCACAATGGCCTTTACGGCGACTTCGGCGCGCGGCACCGTGGTCACCGACAGCTATTCGCTCAGGGGCTTTACCGCCGCCTACAAGGCGATCGACAAGGCGTGCAAGTCCTGACCGGCAAGCCCTCGCTTGTCGGACTGCCCAAGCCCGAACTGGCGCAAGCGCTCGGCGAAGCGGGGCTTTCCGGCTACCGCACGGGCCAAGTGTATCGCTGGCTCTATGTGCGGGGCGCCGGCGAATTCGACGAAATGACGGACCTGTCCCGGCGCGACCGGGCGGCGCTCGCCGAGCGCTTTTCGATTGCGCGGCCCGGCGTGTCGGACGAACGCCTGTCCGTGGACGGGTCCCGCAAATGGCTGCTGCGACTGGCGGACGGCGGCGAGATCGAGACCGTCTATATCCCCGAGGCCGACCGGGGGACGCTCTGCGTCTCCTCGCAGATCGGCTGCACGCTCACCTGCCGCTTCTGCCACACCGGCACCCAGCGCCTGGTGCGCAATCTGGATGCGGGCGAGATCGTCGGCCAGATCATGCATGCCCGCGATGTCTTCGGCGAATGGTCCGGCCGCGCCGCCCCGCTGACCGACCGCGGGCGCCATGTCTCCAACATCGTGCTGATGGGCATGGGCGAGCCGCTCTACAATTTCGACAATGTGAAGGCGGCGATGGCGGTGGCGACCGACGGCGACGGGCTCGCCATCTCGAAACGCCGGATCACGCTGTCTACCGCCGGCGTCGTGCCGATGATGGACCGGTGCGGGGATGAGATCGGCGTCAATCTCGCCGTCTCGCTCCATGCCGTGACGGACGAGCTTCGCGACGAGCTGGTGCCGCTCAACCGCAAATATCCGCTGAAGGAACTCATGGCCGCCTGCCGGCGCTACCCGACGGCCAGCAATGTCCGGCGGATCACCTTCGAATATGTCATGCTGGCGGGCGTCAACGACAGCCCGGCCGACGCGCGCGCCCTGGCGCGGCTGATCGCCGGCATCCCCGCCAAGGTCAACCTCATCCCGTTCAATCCCTGGCCCGGCTCGCCCTATGAGTGCTCGACGCCGGAGACCGTCCGGCGCTTCTCCGACATCCTGGCGGCCGCCGGCTATACGAGCCCGGTCAGAACGCCGCGCGGCCGGGACATCCTGGCGGCCTGCGGGCAGTTGAAATCCGAGAGCCGGCGGCCTACGGCGCGGGAACGCCGCGAGGCGGACCGTGCGATGGAACACGCAGTCCTGGAGGAGGCGCGATGAGCGACGAGGTCAAGCGGGTGGTGCTCGCCTATTCGGGCGGCCTCGACACCTCCGTCATCCTGCACTGGCTCCGGGAAACCTATCGCTGCGAGGTGGTGACCTTCACGGCCGATCTCGGCCAGGGCGAGGAACTGGAGCCGGCCCGCGCCAAGGCCGAGACCATGGGCGTGCAGCAGATCTATGTCGACGACCTGCGCGAGGAGTTCGTCCGCGATTTCGTCTTCCCGATGTTCCGCGCCAATGCGCTCTATGAAGGGCAATATCTGCTCGGCACCTCGATCGCGCGCCCGCTGATCGCCAGGCGCCAGATCGAGATCGCGCGCGAGACCGGGGCGGACGCCGTCTCCCACGGCGCGACCGGCAAGGGCAACGACCAGGTGCGCTTCGAGTTGTCCTACTACGCGCTCGAACCGCGCATCCGCGTGATCGCCCCCTGGCGCGAATGGGACCTCAACTCCCGCAACCGGCTGATCGCCTATGCCGAGGCCCGCCAGATCCCGATCGCGCGCGGCAAGCGGGGCGAGCCGCCCTACTCCACCGACGCGAACCTGCTGCACATTTCCTATGAAGGCCGCGCGCTGGAGGACCCCTGGATCGAGCCCGACGAGGAGATGTTCACGCGCACCGTCTCGCCCGCCGCCGCGCCCGACGAGGCGGAATATGTCGAGATCGACTTCGAGCGGGGCGACCCGGTGGCCGTGGACGGCGCCCGCCTCTCGCCCGCCTCGCTGCTGGAACGGCTGAACGCGGTCGCGGGCCGCCACGGCGTCGGGCGGCTCGACCTGGTGGAGAACCGCTTCGTCGGCATGAAGTCGCGCGGCGTCTATGAGACCCCCGGCGGCACCCTCCTGCTGGCGGCCCGGCGCGGCCTGGAGAGCATCGTGCTCGACCGGGGCGCGGCGCACCTCAAGGACGAGCTCATGCCGCGTTATGCGGAGCTCATCTATAACGGCTTCTGGTTCTCGCCCGAGCGGCGCATGCTTCAGGCGGCCATCGACACGAGCCAGGACCGGGTGTCGGGCCGGGTCAGGATGAAGCTCTTCAAGGGCGCCTGCTGGGCGGTGGGCCGGCAATCGCCCAACTCCATCTACCATGAGGGCTTCGCCACCTTCGAGGAAGACACGGTTTACGACCAGCGCGACGCCGAGGGCTTCATCAAGCTCAACGCGCTGCGCCTGCGCCTCGAAGGCCTGATGGGGCGCTGAAGCCCGAACGCCCATCAGCCGCCCTCCGCGCGCAGCAGGATGTCGCCGTACCAGGCGCGGGCGCGCTGGCGGCTGTTGTCGGCATCCGTCATCACCGCGATGCCCTCCAGTTCGTCCACCTCGCGCCCGAACAGGCGGCGGAAATCCTCCCGGAGATTGCGGCGATGGGTGCGCCATGCGCCGGCACGGTCCGGGCCGGACTCGACCGCGACCATCCGCACCTTGGAAGTGAAGGGGTTCGGCCAGTCCGCGCCCACCGGCGCGTTCCCGGCCCAGACATAGGAGATCGCGATCGGCAGCGCGAACAGCCCCTCGCCCGGCGCCACGACATAGACGCGCGCCGCGAAGTCGTCGCCCGCCTTGACGCGCTCGTCCGGCACGCTGAGCGGCGCCTCCACCCGCCAGCGCCATTCCAGCACCGGGCGCGCGGCGAGGTCGATTTCGCGCTCCAGATAAAGGCTCGACGCACCGGACGAACTCTCGGCTTCCAGCACGCTCGCGCCTCCGTCCTCTACGATCCGGTAGCGCGTCTCGCCCTCGAAATGCCGGACCTGCCAGCCTTCCAGATCGCCGGCCGAAAAGCGGCCCACTACAAGCGGCTCGGCCCGGACCGGCAGGGCGGCGAAGAGCGCGGCGGCAAAAAGGGCGAGGCGGAGCGTCACCGCCCCTCCATATCGCAGCCCGGACGCCTCGTCACGCGGCTGCGGCAAAGCGGTCCGGCAGGCTTCCGGGTCCTTCCGCCCAGGGGACTTTCGCTTTAGCATCCGCAAGACCCTGTGCCGGAGGTGTTGCCGCCCATGTTCGAGATCGAGATCGTCCCCGCGCTGTCGGACAATTATGTTTATATCGCGCATGACGCCGCCGCCGGCGCCACCGCCGTGGTGGACCCGGCCGAGGCCGCACCCGTGCTCGCGGCGCTGGAGCGTCGGGGCCTCAAGCTCACCCATATCCTCAACACCCACCACCATTTCGACCATATCGGCGGCAATGCGGAGCTGGTCGAGCGCTACGGCGCGCCGGTGATCGGGCCGCGGGCGGATGCGGCGCGCATTCCGGGGCTCGATGTCGAGGTCGGCGAGGGCGACAGCTACACGGTCGGCACGCAGACCGCGCGGGTCTTCGACGTGCCGGGCCATACCAGCGGCCATATCGCCTTCTGGTTCGAGGAAAGCCGGGCGCTGTTCTGCGGCGACACGCTGTTCGCGCTCGGCTGCGGGCGGATGTTCGAGGGCACGCCGGAGCAGTTCTGGTCCTCGCTCGGCAAGCTGCGTGCGCTTCCCGACGACACGCGCGTCTATTGCGGGCACGAATACACCCAGTCCAATGCGCGCTTCGCCATTTCGGTGGACCCGGACAACGAGGCGCTCCAGGCGGCCTGCCGGCGCATAGACGAGCTGCGCTCGCGCGGCGAGCGTACCATCCCCTCCGAGCTCGGCGAGGAGAAACTCGCCAACCCCTTCCTGCGCGCCGACCTGCCGGAAATGCAGCGCCTGGTCGGCATGGAGGGCGAGGCGCCCGAGGCCGTCTTTGCGGAAATCCGCCGCCGCAAGGACAATTTCTGACCGGCTCCGCGCCCTTGTCCGCCGCCGAACCCGTGCTGTTCGACGCGGTGCTGACGCCGCACCGCTCCCTGCCGCCTGCCGGTTTCCGGCTGCTGATCGGCGCGCTCACGCTGATCGGCCTGGCAGCGGGGGTTGCCTTCCTCATGCTCGGCGCCTGGCCGGTGCTCGGCTTCTTCGGCCTCGACATTGCGCTGCTCGCCTGGTGCTTCCATGCGAACTACCGCCAGGGGCGGCGGCGCGAACGGCTCCGGCTCACGCCCGACGCGCTGACCGTGGAGCGCATAAGCCCCGCCGGCAGGGTCGAACAGGTGCGCCTGCCGCCCTGGTGGCTCCGGGTCGAGATCGACCGGAGCGGCGAGCGGCCGGGGCCGCTGACGCTCGCCACCCACGGCCGGCGCGAGACCGTGGGCGCGTTTCTCGCGCCCTGGGAGCGGGTCGAGGTCGCGGAGGCGCTCCGGCAGGCGCTCGCCCCGCTCCGTGCCGGATGACCGCCGCAGCAGCACCCGACCGTCACCCGACCGAGGCCCGATGACCGATCCCGGACCGATCCCGCCGCGCTTCGAGCGTTTCGAAGGCACGGAGGGGCTTTCGCTCGCCGCCGATGTGTTGGGCGACGAAGACCGCCCGACCGTGCTGCTCGCGCATGGCGGCGGGCAGACGCGCCATGCCTGGGGCGCGGCCGCGCTGGCGCTTGCGCTTCGGGGCTGGCGGGCGGTGAGCATCGACCAGCGCGGCCATGGCGACAGCGACCGCTCGCCGGAAGGCCACTACCTGATCGGGCATTTCGGCGCGGACCTGCGCGCCGTCGCCCGCGGGCTCGACCGCCCGGTCGCGGTCGGCGCCTCGCTCGGCGGCATCGCCTCGCTCATCGCCGAGGGTGAATCGCCGGAGGCGGTGCTGCGCGCCGTCGTGCTGGTGGACATCACGCCCCGCGTGCGCCCGGAGGGGGCGGCGCGCGTGGTCGATTTCATGAAGGCCCATGTCGAGACCGGCTTCGGTTCGCTGGAAGAGGCGGCCGATGCCGTCGCCGCCTATCTGCCGAACCGGCGCCGCCCGCGTGACCTCTCGGGGCTGCGCAAGAACCTCCGCGAGGGTACGGACGGGCGCTGGTACTGGCACTGGGACCCGGCCTTCATCACCGATATGCGCGACCGGCAGGAGGATCGCGACCCCGAGCGGCTGGAGGCCTGCGCGCTTGTGCTCGCCCGGCGGCGCACCCCCACCCTGCTGGTGCGCGGCGGCAGCAGCGACCTCGTGACCGAAGCGGAAGCGCGCGCCTTCCTCGACCTCGTGCCGCATGCCCGTTTCGTCGATGTCTCGGGCGCGGGCCACATGGTCGCCGGCGACCGGAACGACGCCTTCAACACCGCTATCATCCGCTTCCTGCGCGATTTGCCCTGAGGCGGCGAACGGGGTTGAATGCGCCCCGCCGCGGCAGCCATTCCCGGAGACACGCCCATGCCGGACACACCCGCCGACCGCACGAATTTCGACCTCGCCGCCGCCCTGGAGGATGCCGAGGCCCGCTTCGCCGAGGCCAACCCGACCAGCGCCGGCCTCTATGAACAGGCCTGCCGCGCCATGCCGGGCGGCAACACCCGCACCGTGCTCTACTACCCGCCCTTCCCGGTCTCGCTCGCGCGCGGCGACGGCTGCTATGTCGAGGATGCCGACGGCCATCGCTATGCGGATTTCGTCGTCGAGCAGACCGCCGGCATTTACGGCCACTCGGAGCCGGCGATCCAGCGCGCGATCTCCTCCGCGCTCGCCCAGGGCATCACGCTCGGCGGCCCGACCCCGCGCGAGGGCCGGCTCGCGGAGATCATGTGCGAGCGCTTCCCCTCGCTCGACATGGTGCGCTTCACCAATTCCGGCACCGAGGCGAACCTGATGGCGCTCTCCGCGGCGCGCGCCTTCACCGGGCGCACCGCCATTCTCGCCTTCGAGGGCAGCTACCACGGCAGCGTGCTTTCCTTCGGCGCCTACGGGAACCGGATGAACGTGCCGTTCGAGTGGGTGATGGGGCGCTACAACGACATGGAAGGCGCGCGCGCGCTCATCGAGGAGAACAGGGACAATCTGGCCGCCATCATCATCGAGCCGATGACCGGCAGCGGCGGCTGCATCCCGGCCGAGCCCGAATTCCTGCAAATGCTGCGCGACGCGGCCGACGAGCACGGCATCCTGCTGCAATTCGACGAGGTGATGACCTCGCGGCTCGGCCCCAGCGGCCTGCAGAAGGTGCATGGCATCACGCCGGACATGACGTCCTTCGGCAAGTATATCGGCGGCGGGCTCACTTTCGGCGCGTTCGGCGGCAAGGCGGAGGTGATGTCGCGCTTCGACCCGCGCGAGGCCGGGCATTTCGGCCATGCCGGCACCTTCAACAACAATGTGCTGACCATGCAGGCTGCGATTGCGGGGATGAGCGAGGTGTTCACCGAGCAGGCAGCGGTGGAGATCAACGCCGAGGGGGACCTGCTGCGCCAGCGCCTCAACGGCGCCATCGAGGCCCGCAACCTGCCCGCGCAGGTGACCGGCTGCGGCTCGATGATGATGTTCCACCCGACCGACGCCGAGCTCACCGGCCCGAAGGACACCGACGCCGCGCCGAAGGAAGCCCGCGCCCTCTTCCACCTGGAGATGATGGCCCGCGCCCATTATGTCTCGCGCCGCGGCATGATGGTTCTCTCGCTCCCCATGGGCCCGGAGGAATTCGACGGCCTGACGGCGGCCTTCGAGGATATTCTGGACACCTACGGCGCGCTGTTCTGAGGGAAGGCGGCTGCACCCGAATTGGCGGGAACCGTCTTCCGCGCTTCGCGCGGCCCTCCGTCCTGCCTGCCTGCCCCCCTCCCGCAGGGCGGCTACCGGATGCACATCCCGTTCCGGCTTGTTCGCAGTGCGCCCGCCTGCCCGGCCATGCCGCGCTCCCGCAGCCGACTGCCCCGCAAGGCGACCGGGTCTAGCGGCGCATCAGGGAGCAGCCCGGAGAAGTTCGGGACCGTCCGCCGACCAGAGGCCGACATCCTCGCCCAGCGCCCGGCGCAGCGCCCAGGCGAGGCAGTAGTTGGACGACAGCACGGGCCTGCCAAGCTGCGCCGCAGCCGGCGCCAGAGCCGCCAGGGTCGGCATGCCGGTGCCGCTCATCAGCAGCGCCTCGGCTTGCCCGGATACGCCGCCATCCAGCGCGGCGAGCGCGTCGGCGCTTCGCAGCCCGTAAATCCGGCGCGTGTCCTTCGAGCCGAGGTCGATGGCCATGACCTGGACGATGGACAGCCCCGCCGCCTGCCAGAAGGCGACCCCCGCCTCGACGATATCGGCCGGATAAGGCGCCAGCAGCGCGACGCGCTCGACGGCCAGCGCCGCCAACGCATCCAGAATGGCCTGCGCGGCCGTGACGAAGGGGCAACTGAGCCGCGCCTCCGCTTCGGCGACGAACTCCGCCTCCCGCTCCGCGCCGACGAGATAGGAGGACCCGGTGCAGGCGAAGCCGAACACGTCCAGCCGCAGCACGTCGTAGCTGTCCAGCGTGCGGTCCAGCCCGTCATAGTAGTCAACCAGCCGCTCCACCGAAGTCGGGGCGCGGCTCACGAGGCGGGCGGTCAGGATTTCCGCATCGGCAGGCATGAGCCGGCGCATCTCCGCCTCGACCGTCGGGTTCGCCTGCGGCACCCCCACCCCGACCCAGCCGCCGGGCCCGTATTCGCGCTCCATCCGGTCCATGCCGTTGCCCCGAATCTGCTGCGGACCTCCGGTTCAGATGTCCAGCGAGGTCTCCCGCTCCCAGTCGCTCAGATGGCGGGAATAGGCGTCCCATTCCTGCATCTTCAGCTTCACATAGGCGGACGAGAACTCCGCCCCGAGCGCGTCTTTCAGCACCGTATTCCGGTCGAACGCCCGGACCGCATCGAGCAGGTAGTTCGGCAGCCGCCTGACCCGGCGCCTGTGGCCTTCGGCATACATGTCGAGGTCGCTGCGCCTGCCCGGGTCGCGCTTGTTCGCGATTCCGTCGAGGCCGGCCGCCAGGCAGGCCGCCTGCAGCAGATAGGGGTTGGCCGCGCCGTCGGCGAGCCGGAACTCGAAGCGGCCCTCGTCGGGGATGCGCACCATGTGGGTGCGGTTGTTGCCCGTCCAGGTCACGGTGTTGGGCGACCATGTGGCACCCGAGGCCGTCACCGGCGCGTTGATACGCTTGTAGGAGTTCACGATGGGGTTGGTGATGGCGCAGAGCCCCTCGGCATGGTGGAGCACGCCGCCGAGGAAGTTGAGGGCCAGTTCCGAGAGGCCGAGCTCCCCGTCCGGATCGTGGAACAGGTTGGTCCGCCCGTCCGTATCCCACACCGACACATGCGCGTGGCAACCGTTGCCTGTGAGGCTCAGGAACGGCTTCGGCATGAAGGTCGCGCGCAGCCCGTGCTTCTCGGCAATCGACTTCACCATGAATTTGAAGAAGGCGTGCCGGTCCGCCGTCACCAGCGCGTCGTCATAATCCCAGTTCATCTCGAACTGGCCGTTGGCGTCCTCATGGTCGTTCTGGTAGGGCCCCCAGCCGAGCTCCAGCATGGCGTCGCAGATCTCGGAGACGACATCGTAGCGGCGCATCAGCGCCTGCTGGTCGTAGCAGGGCTTCGCGTCGATATCGCGCGGGTCCGAAATTCCGGCGCCGTCGGCGTCGATCAGGTGGTATTCAGCCTCGACGCCGGTCTTCATCCGGAAGCCCTCGGCCGCAGCCCTGGCGACGAGGTTCTTCAGCACGACGCGCGGCGCCTGCCCGACCGGCCGGCCGTCCATCACGAGGTCCCCGGCGACCCACGCCACGTCCGGCTGCCAAGGAAGGCGGATGACGCTCGCGGTATCGGGTACGGCCAGCATGTCGGGATGGGCGGGCGTCATGTCCAGATAGGTGGCGAAGCCCGCAAACCCCGCGCCCGCCTCCTCCATCGCCGGCGCGGCGGCCGCCGGCACCAGCTTTGAGCGCTGCATGCCGCGAATGTCGGTGAAGTTGAACAGGAAATACCTGACGTCGTTCGCCTTCGCGAAGGCTTCCAGCTTGCCGGTCATGGTCGTCCTTTCGGTCTGCAGGGGCGGGCGCTTTCAGCGCCGGCCCGGAATCCAGTCGGTGCCGGCCAGAGGCACCTGCGCCATCGCCGCCGCTTCGACAGTGAGGGCGGCAAGGTCCTCGGGCTCCAGATTGTGGACATGGCTCTTGCCGCAGGCGCGCGCGAGGGTCTGGCATTCCATGGTAAGGGTGGACAGGTAGTTGCGCACGCGCCGCCCGGCCTCTTCCGGGTCGAGCCGCGCTTCCAGAAGCGGGTCCTGGGTCGCGACCCCGACGGGGCAGCGGCCCGTCTGGCACATATTGCACGCCCCCGGCCGGGTGCCGAGCGCTTCGTAGTCCTCGACATGGAGCGGGGCATTGCAATTGAGCGCCATCAGCGCGGCCATGCCGATGGAGACGGCATCGGCGCCGAGCGCGAGCGCCTTGGCGACATCGGAGCCCGTGCGAATGCCGCCCGACACGATCAACTGCACCTCGCGGTGGACGCCGAGCTCCTTGAGCGCCTCCACGGCGAGGCGGACTGCGGGCAGCGTCGGGATGCCGACATCCTCGATGAACACTTCCTGGGTGGCGGCCGTGCCGCCCTGCATGCCGTCCACCACAACGGCGTCCGCGCCGGCCTTCACCGCGAGCGCCACGTCATACTGGGTCCGCGTCGCGCCGACCTTCACATAGACCGGCTTTTCCCAGTTCACGATCTCGCGCAGTTCCAGGATCTTGATCGCGAGGTCGTCCGGTCCCGTCCAGTCGGGATGCCGGCAGGCGCTGCGCTGGTCGATGCCGGCCGGAAGGGTACGCATCTCCGCCACCCGCTCGGTCACCTTCTGGCCGAGCAGCATCCCGCCGCCGCCGGGCTTGGCGCCCTGCCCGACCACGACCTCTATCGCGTCGGCGAGGCGCAGATGGTCCGGGTCCATGCCGTAACGGGACGGCAGCACCTGATAGACGAGCGTTTCCGACGCCTCGCGCTCCTCCATCGTCATGCCGCCGTCGCCGGTGGTCGTGCTGGTGCCCATGGCGCTCGCGCCGAGGCCGAGCGCGCGCTTGGCATTGGCGCTGAGCGCGCCGAAGCTCATGCCGGCAATGGTGATCGGGATCTTGAGCTCGACCGGCCGCGACGCATGGCGGGCGCCTATGGTCACATTCGTGTCGCAGCGCTCCCGGTAGCCCTCCAGCGGGTAGCGCGAGACGGAGGCGCCGAGGAAAACCAGGTCGTCGAATGTCGGCAGCGCCCGGCGCGCGCCCGCACCGCGGATGTAATAGAGGCCCTGGTCCGCCGCGCGGTGAATCTCCGAGATGACATGCGGCGGGAAGGTGGCCCAGGACCGCTCCGGGTAATCGCCTGCCATGATGTCTTCCCTAATAGGCCGCCGCATTGTCGATACGGAAATTGTAGAGCCGGCGCGCCGAGCCGTAGCGGCGGAACCCGCTCGCATCGCCGTCCATGCCGGCCTCCGCCAGCAGCGCCTCCAGCGCGCTTGCGTCCTCCGCGCTCAGCTCCTTCTCGATGCAGTCCGCGCCCAGGCTCTCCACCCGGCCCCGGACGAAAATCTCCGCTTCGTAGATCGAGTCGCCGAGATAGGCGCCCGCGTCCCCGCAGACCACGAGCCGCCCGGCCTGCGCCATGAAGGCGGACATATGCCCGATGGAACCGCCCACCACGATGTCGATGCCCTTCATCGTTATGCCGCAGCGGGCGCTGGCGCTGCCCTCGATCACGAGCAGGCCGCCGCGCCCGCTCGCACCGGCCGACTGGCTGGCGTCGCCCGTCACCCGGACGGCGCCCGACATCAGGTTCTCCGCGACGCCGGTGCCGGCATTGCCGTCCACCGTCACATCGGCAAGTTGGTTCATGCCCGCGCAGTAATAGCCGACATGGCCGTGGATCCGGACGTCCATCCGTTCCGTCAGCCCGGCGGCGATCGCATGGCGCCCTTTGGCATTGGTCACGACGAAACGCCTGCCGGCCACCGGCCCCTCGCGCCCCTGGAGGCGCCGGTTCAGCGCCCGGACGCCGGCCGCGTCGAGGTCTATGGTCTCCGCCGTCACGCGCCGCCGCCCCAGCTATAGACCCTGCCCGGCTCCGGCTCCCAGACGGAAGCGGCCTCGACATCCGGCAGGCAGGCGAGCGCCCGGAACTCGGACGCCATCGCCACCCAGTCGTCGTTCTCGGCCATCACGGCGGGCTTGCAGGCGATCGGGTCGCGCAGCACAGAGAAGCCGTCCCTCGTGCCGACGGCGAAGGTGTAGAAGCCGTCCAGGTCCCGGATGCCGGCCTCCAGCGCCTCGGCGATGCTGGCGCCCTCGCCGATCCGCCAGGTCAGGTAGCCTGCGGCGACCTCGGTGTCGTTGTCCGTCCGGAAGCGCACGCCCTGCCGGTCCCGGAGCCAGTCGCGCAGGCGGTGGTGGTTGGAGAGCGAGCCGTTATGCACGAGGCAGAGGTCGTCGCCGGTATTGAAGGGATGGGCGCCCTCGGTCGTCACGGCGCTCTCGGTCGCCATGCGGGTGTGGCCGATCATGTGCGAGCCGGCCATCTGGCTCACCCCGAAGCGTTCGAGGACATCCGCCGGCAGGCCCACATCCTTGTAGATTTCGAGCGCCGCGCCGGAGCTCGTGACGCTGAGCTCGGGATGGCCAGCCTCGACCCAGTCGCGGAGGGTGGCGGAGTCGGTGGCGGCGCTCAGAACGGCATGGTTCGACGCCGGCTCGACCGCCGCCTCGACGCCGAGCTCGCGCCCGGCCCGCTCCGCGAGCCCGGTCCAGTCATAGCCGGGGACGGAAGAGCAAACGGTGACCTTCGCCCGTTCCCTCCCGCCGTCCTCGCGATAGACCGCGAAACCGGCGCTGTCCGGGCCGCGTTCGGTCATCTCGCCCATCATCGGCGCGAACAGGCGGCCCAGATGCGGGCCCAGGGCGGGGTTCTTCAGATACAGCCCGACGATGCCGCACATGGCGCCCTCCTCTCCTGCAGGTCCCGCAACAACGCCAGTATAGGGCGTCCGGGTCAGACCTGCAGCGCCACGCCGTCATGGCCCGGATCGGCCCCGCCGTCGAGACTGCCGTCGGCCAGCAGCCTGATGCCATGGACGGCCGCGAAGCCGAAGGTGAGCGGGCTGCGGACGATCTCATAGCCCATCCGCTCCAGAGGCTCGACGACATAGCCCGGAATGCGGTTCGAGATGTCGATGGCGTTCGAGGTCGAGGAGAAACGCGGCGCCGATACCGCCTCGGTCATGGTCATGCCGTGGTCGAGCACATTCAGGATCGCCTGCGTCACGCCCATCGCGATCTGCGTGCCGCCCGGCGCGCCGAGCGCGAGGCAGGGCCGGTCGCCCTCGAAGACGATTGTCGGACAGAGCGAGGAAAACCGGCTCTTGCCGGGCGCGATGGACCCGGCCCGGCCGGGGCGCGGATCGAAGACCGCCATGCAGCCGTTATACATGAAGCCCAGCCCCGGCGTGATGACGCCCGACGGCATGCCGAGCGAGTGGGTCATGGTGACGATGCCGCCGTCGCGGTCCGCGACCGCGACATGGGTGGTGTCCGGCGGCTCCGGCGCAATCCGGGCGACCGACGCCTGTTCGCCGCGCCCGATCTCGCCCGCGAGTTCCGCGCCGTAGTCCCCGGAAAGCAGCCAGTCCAGCGGCACGTCGTAGAAGGCCGGGTCGCCGACATGGGCGTCCTTGTCGCGCGTCGCCCGTTTCATCGCCTCGCTGACAACGCGCAGATATTCCGTGCTGTTGTGCCCGATGGCGGCCAGGTCGAAATGCTCGAGCTGGTTCAGAATCTGCAACACCTGCACGCCGCCGCCGGGCGGGCGGTTGGAGGCGACGCGCCGACCCCGGTAACCCGTCCAGATGGGCTCCGTGCGGATCGTGCGGTAGGCGGCGAGGTCGGCGGCCGTCATCAGCCCGCCATTGGCGCGCATGTCGGCGTCGATCTCCTCGGCGATCTCGCCGGTGTAGAAGATATCCGAGCCGTTCCTGGCCACGCGCTCCAGCGTGTGCGCGAGGTCCGGATTGACGACCCGGTCGCCCGTGCCCTTCGGGCGTCCGTCCTCGTGGAAATAGACGGCCCGGCCCGTAGCGGAGAACGCATTGCGCTCCCGGTTGGCGGTGCGGCCGAGCTGCTCCGTCTGCCGCCACCAGAAATCGACATGCGGGCGCACGGTGAAGCCCTCGCGGGCCCGGGCCACGGCAGGGGCGCAGATATCCGCCCAGTCCCAGCTTCCGAACTCCGTTGCGGCCTCGAAATAGGCCTTGAGCGCGCCCGGCGTGGCGATCGACTGGTAGCCGAGATCGTTGACGCGACCCCTCAGGATGAAGCCGAAGCCGTCCCGCGTCTCGCCTTCGAGCAGGTCCTCCCACATCGCCGGATGCGCGGCGAGCGGCGTCTTTCCGTGGAAGTCGATGCAGCAATGAACGCCCCGGGACGGCAGGAAGAGATGACAGGAGCCGAAGCCGGCTATGCCGCACATCTGCGGATCGACCACGCCCTGCACGAGGGCGGCGGCGATGGCCGCATCCACGGCATTGCCGCCGCGCTGCAGCACGCGGGCGCCGGCCTCCGCGGCCTCGGGCTGGGCGGCGACGATCATGGCGGGGCGGGTCATGGCGGCATCTCCCTCGGGGCGGCGGAGCGTAGCCCAAGAGCGGAGTTCATGGCGAGCGCCGCGACGATCACCGCGCCCGCCGCCAGCACGGCCTTTGTCGGCGCCTCGCCCGTGCCGAGCCACACCCATAGCGGCCCGAGCAGGGTTTCGAGCAGGAGCAGCAGACCCACCTCCGCAGCTGGAATGTAGCGGGGCCCGGTGCTGATGAGGCCGATCCCCGCCGGAAGCAGCAGGCCGGCCATGAGCACCAGCCAGAGCACCCCCGTTTCCGACACTGCGAAGGGCGAGGCGAAGGGAAGCGCCACAAGCGCCGCCGCCAGATTGCCCCAGATGGGCACCGGAAGCGTGCTCGCCGCCCGGATCGAGCGCAGCAGCACGAAATAGGCGGCGAGCGCGACGGTCGCTATGGCGGCGCAGAGATTGCCGGCAAGCCGCCCCCTCTCCAGGTCGTCCGCGAAAATGACCGCGACCCCGCCGGCCACGGCAATGGCGGCCACCCATGTCCGGGCCGGCACCGGCTCGCCCAGGAAGAGCCGCCCGATGACCGCAGCGGCGAGCGGCGAGGCGGCAAGCACCACCAGCACATTCGCCGCGGCGGTGAGCGCCAGCGCCCAGACGAAGCAGTGGCTGACCGCGACCATAAGCGCGGCCCCCAGCAGCCGGCGCGGGCCGAAGCGGAAAATGTTGCGCAGCCCCGCCCGTCCCTCGACCGCCCCGACGATAACGGCAAGGGCGCCGGCAATGCCCAGCCCCCGCCAGAACACCAGGGTCCAAGGGTCGGCATCGACCAGGCGCACCAGCAATGTATCGGGCGTGACGGCGAGGACGCCGGCAAATGTCAGCGCAAGGCCGCGAGCGTAATGCGAGCGCATGGGAGGCCGGACGGCGGCGCCGCGGCCCGGCCGGGCGCTACGCGGCGTCGTCCAAGGCGGCGTCCTCGCGCTCCTGGGTCGGACCGCTGTCCTGACCCTTGGCGGCGACGTCCCGGTCCACGAATTCGATCAGCGCCATCGGCGCCATGTCGCCCTTGCGGAAGCCGGCCTTGAGCACGCGCGTATAACCGCCGGGGCGGTCCGCATAGCGCTCCCGCAGGGTCGAGAACAGCTTTGCGACCATGGCGTCGTCCCGGAGCCGGGCGAAGGCCTGCCGGCGCGCGTGGAGGTCGCCGCGCTTGGCCAGCGTGACCAGCCTTTCCACTACGGGGCGCAGCTCCTTGGCCTTCGGCAGGGTGGTGCGGATCTGCTCATGCTTGATGAGCGCGTTCGCCATGTTGGAGAACATCGCCTTGCGGTGAGCCCAGCTCCGGTTGAGCCGCCGGCCCTGTTTGCGATGGCGCATCGCTTGCCCCTCCCGCTCAGAACGGCTCGTCGAGCCGCTTGGCCAGCTCTTCGATATTGTCCGGCGGCCAGTTCTGCACTTCCATCCCGAGGTCCAGCTCCATCTGCTTCAGCAGCGCCTTGATCTCGTTCAGCGACTTCCTGCCGAAATTGGGCGTGCGGAGCATTTCGTTCTCGGTCTTCTGCACCAGGTCGCCGATATAGATGATGTTGTCGTTCTTCAGGCAGTTCGCCGAGCGGACCGACAGTTCCAGTTCCTCGACCTTGCGCAGCAAATGCGGGTTGAACGGCAGATCGACGGCCCGGCCCTCCGGCTGCGACTGCTGGAGGTCTTCGAAATTCACGAACAACTGCAGCTGGTCCTGCAGGATGCGCGCGGCGAAGGCGACGGCGTCCTCCGGCGAGACGGAGCCGTCCGTCTGCACGTCGAGCAGCAGCTTGTCATAGTCCGTGGCCTGGCCGACGCGGGTCTGCTCGATGCGGTAAGACACCTGGCGGACCGGGCTGTATATGGCGTCCACCGGAATCATGCCGATGGGCGCGTCCTCGGGCCGGTTGTCTGCCGCCTGGACATAGCCCTTGCCGTTCTCGACCGTCATTTCCATGCGCAGGCTGGCGCCCCGGTCGAGCGTGCAGATGACATGGTCGGGGTCCATGATCTCTATGTCGGAGCCGGCCTGGATGCGTCCGGCGGTCACCACGCCCGGTCCCGTCGCGTCCAGCACCATCCGCCTCGGGCCCTCGGAATGCTTGCGCAGGGCCAGCCCCTTGATGTTGAGGACGATGTCGGTGACGTCCTCCCGGACGCCCGCAATCGAGGAGAATTCGTGCAGCACGCCGTCGATCTGCACCCGCGTCACGGCCGCGCCCTGCAGCGAGGACAGCATGATCCGCCGAAGCGCGTTGCCGAGCGTGATGCCGAAGCCGCGCTCGAGCGGCTCGGCCGCGATGACGGCCGACCGGCCGGGATCGCCCCCGGCCTGCAGGTCGAGCTTGCCGGGCTTGATGAGGTCCTGCCAATTCTTGTGCGTGAACGATGTGGACATCGTTTCGTTCAACCCCTGCCGGGAGAGCCGGCCCGCTGGTTTCGATCGGGTGCTGCGGTCAAACGCGCCGACGCTTCGGCGGACGGCAGCCGTTATGCGGTATCGGCGTCACATCGCGAATCGACGTGATCGTGAAGCCGGCCGCCTGAAGTGCGCGCAACGCGGATTCGCGCCCCGAGCCCGGTCCGCGCACATTGACATCCAGTGTCTTTACGCCGTGTTCCTGCGCCTTGCGGGCGCAGTCCTCGGCGGCGATCTGGGCTGCGAACGGGGTGGACTTGCGGGAACCCTTGAAGCCCTGCCCGCCCGCCGACGACCAGGCGATCGCATTGCCCTGGACATCGGTGATGGTAATCATCGTGTTGTTGAACGTCGCATTCACATGCGCGACGCCGGAGGAAATGTTCTTCCGCTCGCGCCTGCGCACGCGGGCGGCAGCTGGCCTCGCCATCCTCTACCGGCTCCTTCCTGGCTTACTTCTTCTTGCCGGCGATCGGCCGCGCCTTGCCCTTGCGGGTGCGCGCATTGGTGTGGGTGCGCTGGCCGCGCACGGGGAGTCCCTTGCGGTGGCGCTGGCCGCGATAGCAGCCGAGGTCCATCAGCCGCTTGATGTTGATCGCAACCTCGCGCCGCAAATCGCCCTCGACCATGTAGTCGCGGTCGATCGTCTCGCGGATGCGGATGACCTGGTCCTCGGTCAACTGGTTGACCCTGTACTCCAGCGGCACCTCCGCCTTCTCGCAGATCTCCCGCGATTTGGCCCGCCCGATGCCGTGGATATAAGTCAGCGAAATCTCGACGCGCTTCTGCGTCGGAATGTTGACGCCGGCAATTCGCGCCACTCCTGGGACTCCCTTTAGGCTGGATCGCTGAAACAGCGCAACATACGCCCTACCGCGAAAACCGTCAACCGTCCAAAGGCCGGCCGCCGGCTTCCCCGCCAAGCGCGACATCGATCTGGCGGGCAACCTCGCCGATTTCCGCCATGCCGTCAACCCGGCGCAGCAGGCCCTTCGATTCGTAATAGGGCAGGACGGGTTCGGTCCGGCCGCGATAGACCCTGAGCCGCTCCCGCACCGTCTCGGCGCTATCGTCGGGCCGGCGCTCGAAGTCCGAGGCTCCGCATTTGTCGCAACGCCCCGCGACCGCCGGCGGCTTGAAACTGTCGTGATATCCCTCGCCGCATTTCCTGCAGGTGGACCGGCCGGAAATGCGTTCGACCAGCGCCTCCTCGTCCACCTCCAGCAGCAGAACGGCGTCGAGCGCGATTTCCTTGCTGGCGAGAAGGGCGTCGAGCGCCTCGGCCTGCGCGGTCGTGCGCGGGAAGCCGTCGAGGATGAACCCGCCGGCGCAGTCCTTCGCATCGATCCGCTTGGAGATGATCCCGGTCATGATCTCGTCCGGCATCAGTCGGCCCGCTTCCACCACCGCCGCGGCCTGCCTGCCGAGATCCCCGCCGCCGGCAATTTCCGCCCGCAGCATCTCACCGGTGGAGAGCTGCGGCAGCCCCCGTTCTTCCGTCAGTCGCCTGGCCTGCGTTCCCTTGCCCGCACCGGGCGGGCCCAGCAGGATCAGGATCATCGTCGCCGCCCCCTCAGGCGCGACTTCTTGATCAGGCCTTCATACTGGTGCGCGATCAGGTGGCTCTGCACCTGGGCCACGGTATCCATCGTCACATTGACGACGATCAGCAGGCTGGTGCCGCCGAAATAGAACGGCACGGCATACTGGGAGATCAGGATTTCCGGCAACAGGCAGACAAGCGCCAGATAGGCCGCGCCCACCGTCGTCAGCCGGGTCAGCACATAGTCGAGATAGACGGCGGTGTTCTTTCCGGGACGGATGCCGGGAATGAACCCGTTGTAGCGCTTCAGGTTCTCCGCCGTCTCTTCCGGATTGAAGACGATGGCGGTGTAGAAGAAGCAGAAGAACACGATCATCGCCATGTAGAGCGCGAGATAGAGCGGTTGGCCGTGCCCGAGATAGGCGGCAACCATGCCGAGCACGCCCTCCTCGCCCCCCGGGGTGGCGCCCGCCGCGCTGAACTGCGCGATGGTAAGCGGCATCAGCAGCAGCGAGCTCGCGAAGATCGGCGGGATCACGCCTGCGGTGTTCAGCTTCAGGGGCAGGTGCGAACTGTCGCCGCCATACATGCGGTTGCCGACCTGGCGTTTGGGATACTGGACGATCAGCCGGCGCTGGGCGCGTTCCATGAAGACGATGAAAGCGACCACCGCCACCGCCATCACGATCAGCCCGAGAATGAACGCAGTGGACATCTGGCCGGTTCGCCCGAGCTCGAACATCTGCCCGAGAGCGAGCGGCAGGTTCGCCACGATGCCCGAGAAGATGATGAGCGAAATGCCGTTGCCGACGCCGCGCTGGGTGATCTGCTCGCCGAGCCACATCAGGAAGACCGTGCCGCCGACGATGGTGATGACCGTGGTGAACTTGAAGAACAGGCCCGGAATCAGCACCGCCGAGCCGGACGGCCCCGCCATCGCCTCCAGGCCGCTCGCAAGCCCGTAGCCCTGCACCGCCGCCAGCAGCACCGTGCCGTAGCGCGTGTACTGGTTGATCTTCTTTCGGCCCGCCTCGCCTTCTTTCTTCAACGCTTCCAGCTTCGGGCTGACGGCGGTCAGCAGCTGCATGATGATCGCCGCCGAGATGTAGGGCATGATGTTGAGAGCAAAGATGCTCATCCGGCTGAGCGCGCCGCCCGCGAACATGTCGAAGAGGCCGAGCACGCCACCCTGCTGCTGGGCGAACAGCTCCGCCAGAATCGAGGCATCGACGCCCGGAATCGGGATATAGGTGCCGAAGCGGTAAACGATCAGCGCGCCGAGCGTGAACCAGATGCGTTTCTTGAGTTCCGTCGCCTTGGCGAAGGCGCCGAAATTCACATTGGCTGCGAGACGCTCGGCGGCGGAAGCCATGGCAGCCGGCTACCCTTCCGCCGGTGCCGCGTTCAGCAGGGTCACACTGCCGCCCGCGGCCTCGACCGCCGCCACCGCCGCCTTCGAGGCCCCGGCCACCCGGATGTCGAGCCCCGCCTTGAGCCCACCGCCCGCAAGCAGCCTGACGCCGTCCCGCGCCCGGCGCACGACGCCCGAAGCGACGAGCGCGGCCGCATCGACCGGCTCTGCCGGATCGAGCTTGCCGGCGTCCACCGCAAGCTGGAGGCGGCCGAGATTGACCGCCTGGTAGCGGGCGCGAAACCGGTGGTTGTTGAAACCCCGTTTCGGCAACCGGCGGTAGAGCGGCATCTGCCCGCCCTCGAACCCGTCGAGGGCCACGCCGCTGCGGGACTTCTGGCCCTTTACGCCGCGCCCGGAGGTCTTGCCCTTGCCGGAGCCGATGCCGCGCCCGACCCGCTTGGCCGTCCTGCGCGCGCCCGGATTGTCCGAGAGTTCGTTCAGCTTCATCGCGTCTTCGTCCTCGCTCGCTCCTGAAATCGGAGGCGGACAGCCCTTATTCAACCTCTTCCACGCGCACCATGTGCCGCACCTTGGCGATCATGCCCCTCACGGCCGGGGTGTCCTCCAGGATGCGCGACCGGTTCATCTTGTTCAGCCCGAGGCCGATCAGCGTCTCGCGCTGCACCTTGGGCCGCCGGATCGGCGAGCCGGTCTGCGTGACCTTCACGCGCTTTGCAGCCCCGTCATTCATCGGCTGCAACCTCGGCCGGCGCGTCGGTCTCCGCGGACCCGCCGGCCGGCATGCGCGGTCCGAACAGGTCGGACGGCCGCTTGCCCCGCCTCTGTGCGACCATGCGTGGGCTCGCCGTGCGGGAAAGCGCCTCGAAGGTGGCCTTGACCATATTGTGCGGGTTGGAGGAGCCCAGCGACTTGGCGACCACATCCTGAATGCCGAGCGCCTCGAAAACCGCACGCATCGGCCCGCCGGCAATGACGCCGGTGCCCTGCGGCGCCGCGCGAAGGACCACCCGGCCCGCGCCGAAACGCCCATCCACATCGTGGTGGAGGGTGCGCCCGTCCTTCAGCGGCACCCGGCGCATCGTGCGCTTGGCGCGTTCGGTCGCCTTTCGGATGGCTTCCGGCACCTCGCGCGCCTTGCCGGCGCCGACGCCCGCCCGTCCCTGGCCGTCGCCCGCCACGACGAGCGCCGAGAAGCCGAACCGCCGGCCTCCCTTCACCACCTTGGCGACGCGGTTGATCGAGACGAGCTTCTCGATGAACTCGCTCTCTTCGCGGTCCCGCCCGCGGTCCGATCTCGGTCCCCGTGCCATGCTGCCCCGCCTTCCTTCCCAGCTCCTGCCCAGGCCTCCCGTCAGAACGAGAGGCCGCCCTCGCGGGCCGCGTCGGCAAGCGCCTTGACCCGTCCGTGATACTTGTAGCCGCCGCGGTCGAAGACCACGTCCGTCACGCCCGCCGCAACCGCGCGCTCGGCCAGCCTTGCGCCCACCGCCTGCGCCGCCTGCTTGTTGCCCGCGCCCTCGCGCAGGTCCTTTTCCAGCGACGAGGCGGCAACCAGCGTCCTGCCCTGCCGGTCGTCCACGATCTGCGCATAGATATAGCGGTTGGAACGGAACACCGACAGGCGCGGGCACCCGCCGCCGGCCTTTCTCAGGCCGTAGCGCACGCGCCGCCTGCGCCGCTCGAAGAGTTCCTGTGTCGTCAGCATCGCCCGCCTCTACTTCTTCTTGCCTTCCTTGCGGAAGATGTATTCGCCCTCATACCTCACACCCTTGCCCTTGTAAGGCTCGGGCTTGCGCCAGGCGCGGATCTCGGCCGCGACCTGGCCGACGCGCTGCCGGTCGGCGCCGCTGACGGCAATCGTCGTCGGGCGCTCGCAGACGATCTCGATGCCCTCCGGGATCGGATATTCGACCGGATGGCTGTAGCCGAGCGAGAGCACCAGCACCCGGCCCCTCACCTCGGCGCGGTAGCCGACCCCGGAGATCTCCAGGTTGCGGGTGAAGCCCCGGCTCACGCCGGTCACGATGTTCTGCGCGAGCGACCGGGTCGTGCCCCACATGGCGCGGGCCCGCTTGGACTCGTCGCGCGGCCGCACCGTAATCAGGCCGTCCGCGAGTTCGATTTCGACGAACTCCTCGGAAACCGGGAAGCTGAGTTCGCCGAGTCTGCCCTTCGCGCTCAGCACGGCGCTTTCGTAGCGGACCTCGGCCCCGTCCGGGATTGCAACGGGATTCTTGCCAACGCGCGACATCAGAACACCTGGCAGAGCACTTCGCCGCCGACATTGAAGGACCGCGCCTCGTGGTCCGACATCACGCCGCGCGGCGTCGACAGGATCTGGATGCCGAGCCCGTTATTGTAGGGCTTGAGGTCCTTGATCCGGGAATAGACCCGCCGGCCCGGCTTCGAAACCCGCTGGATCGAACGGATTACCGGCTGGCCCTCGTAATATTTCAGCTCGATGCGCAGCTCTCCGGCCGGCCCCTCATGGCTTTCCTGATAGCTGCGGATATAGCCCTCGCGCGCCAGCACCTGCAGCACGTTCATGCGCAGCTTCGATTTCGGCGACACGACATGCGGCTTGCCGGCCCGCTGGCCGTTGCGGATACGGGTGAGCATATCGCCGAGAGGATCGCTCATCGTCATTGGATGGGCACCTCCTTTCCTACCAGCTCGCCTTGACGACGCCGGGCACCTGCCCCCGCGACGCCAATTCGCGAAGCGCAATCCGCGACAGGCGGAACTTGCGGTAATAACCCCGCGGCCGCCCGGACACCTCGCAACGGTTGCGCAACCGCACCTTGGCGCCGTTGCGCGGCAGGGTCGCAAGCTTCAGCGACGCGGCGAAGCGCTCGTCCGGCGCAAGCGAGTTGTCCCGTACTGCGGCGCGCAAGGCCGCGCGCCTCTTCGCATACTGCGCCACGATCCGGCGGCGTCTCTTTTCCCGCTCCACCATGCTGACCTTGGCCATGGGCGTTCCTGTCCTCCCTTGCGCCTAGCGCTCGAACGGCATGTTGAGGCCGCCGAGCAGGGCCCGCGCTTCCTCGTTCGTGCGAGCCGTGGTGCAGATGACGATGTTCATCCCGCGAATTGCATCGACCCTGTCGTAGGAAATCTCGGGAAAGATGATCTGCTCCCGGATTCCGAGCGAATAGTTGCCGCGCCCGTCGAAGCCTCTCGGCGACACGCCGCGGAAATCGCGCACGCGCGGCAGCGCGATGGTCGTCAGGCGGTCGAAGAACTCCCACATCCGCGTCCGGCGCAGCGTGACCTTGCAGCCGATCGTCATCCCTTCGCGCAGCTTGAAGCTGGCGATCGATTTCCGGGCCTTCGTCACCACCGGCTTCTGGCCGGAAATGGCCGTGAGGTCCGCAACCGCGGCCTCGATCTTCTTGCTGTCGCCCACGGCTTCGCCGACGCCCATGTTCAGCACGATCTTGTCGAGCGCCGGCACCTGCATCGGGTTCGCGTAGCCGAACTGCTCGATCAGCGCCGGGCGCACTGTTTCGCGGTAGATGTCATGGAGACGGGGCATGATGCAGGGCCTCCTAGCGGTCTATCACCGAGCCGGAGCCCCGCGCGAAACGGGCCTTGCGGCCGTCTTCGAGGAAGCGGAACCCCACGCGGGTCGGCTTGTCGGTTTCGGGGTCGATATGGGCGAGATTGGAGAGATGGACCGTCGCCTCGATCTCCTCGACGCCACCCGAACCCTGCGCGCTGTCGCGGCGGTGCTTGGTGACCATGTTGACGCCCTGGACCACCGCGCGCTCCTTGTCCGGCAGCACGCGCAGCACTTCCCCGCGCTTGCCCCGGTCGCGGCCGGTCAGCACCGCCACCCGGTCGCCCTTGCGAATACGCGCCGCCATCACAGCACCTCCGGGGCCAGCGAGATGATCTTCATGAACCGCTTGGCGCGCAGCTCGCGCGTCACCGGGCCGAAAATCCGCGTGCCGACCGGCTCGTTCTGCGGGCTCAGGATCACCGCCGCATTGCGGTCGAACCGGATCGCCGTGCCGTCGGGCCGCGTCACTTCCTTCTTGGTGCGCACCACCACGGCGCGGCGGATTTCGCCCTTGCGCACACGGCCGCGCGGGATCGCCTCCTTCACGGACACGACGATGATGTCGCCCACAGACGCCGTCCGGCGGCCGGTGCCCCCGAGCACCCGGATACACTGCACCCGGCGGGCCCCGGAGTTGTCGGCGACATCCAGATTGGTCTCGACCTGGATCATGCCGCGGCCTCCCCGGACGCCCGCTCTTCGCCCACGCGGGCGAGCGCCATCCAGCGCTTGCGCCTCGAGATCGGGCGGTGCTCCTCGATCCTCACGGTATCGCCCTCGCGATACAGGTTCTCCTCGTCATGCGCGGCGAATTTCTTCGAGCGCGTGATGAACTTCTTGTAGAGCGGATGGCGCACGCGGCGGTCGACGCGGACAATGATCGTCTTGTCCATCTTGTCGCTGACCACGACGCCCTGAAGGATTCGTTTCGGCATGGCGGTGTCGTCCTCAGGCCCCGGCCGCCGCGCGGCTCTTCTCGCCGAGGATCGTCTTGATCCTGGCGATGTCCCGGCGCACCTTGCGTATCTCGGCAGTGTTTTCGAGCTGGCCCGACGCTCTCTGGAAGCGCAGGTTGAAGGCTGCCTTCTGGAGGTCCTCCAGAAGCTCCGACAGCTCGTCGGCGGTGCGTGCGCGCACATCGATCGCCTTCATGGCCTCAGATCCCGTCGCGGACGACCACACGGGTCGCAATCGGCAGTTTCGCGGAAGCGAGCGCGAAGGCGTCGCGGGCCACGGTCTCGGGCACGCCGTCGAGCTCGAACATGATCCGTCCGGGCTTGACCTTCGCCACCCAGTATTCCGGCGAGCCCTTGCCCTTGCCCATGCGCACCTCGGCCGGCTTGGTCGAGACCGGCACATCCGGGAAGATGCGGATCCACACCTTGCCCGCGCGGCGCATCCGGCGGGTGATCGTGCGCCGGGCCGCCTCGATCTGCCGGGCGGTAATCCTGGCCGGCGCAGCGGCCTTGAGGCCGTAGCTGCCGAAAGTCAGCGCCGTGCCGCCCTTCGCCATGCCGTGGATGCGCCCCTTCTGCCGCTTGCGGTATTTCGTGCGCCTCGGTTGCAGCATAGCCCCGCCTCCTCAGCGGCCCATCGCGGCGCGCTCTTCGGCCAGCCGCTTGTCCTGCGCCATCGGGTCGTGCGCCATGATCTCGCCCTTGAACACCCAGACCTTCACCCCGCAGGAGCCGTAGGTCGTGTTCGCGGTCGCCTCGCCATAGTCGATATCGGCCCGGAGCGTGTGCAGCGGCACCCGGCCCTCGCGGTACCATTCGGTGCGCGCAATCTCCGCGCCGCCGAGGCGCCCGCCCACATTGATGCGGATGCCGAGCGCGCCGAGCCGCATCGCCGACTGCACCGCCCGCTTCATCGCGCGGCGGAACGCGACGCGGCGCTCGAGCTGCTGGGCGATATTGTCGGCCACCAGCCGCGCGTCGATCTCGGGCTTGCGGATCTCGACGATGTTGAGGTTGACATCGCTGTTGGTCATCTTGCCGAGCGCCGTGCGCAGCCGCTCGATATCGGCGCCCTTCTTGCCGATCACCACGCCCGGGCGGGCCGTGTGGATAGTGACGCGCGCCTTCTTCGCCGGGCGCTCGATGACGATCTTGGAAAGGCCCGCATTCTGGAGCCGCTTCTCCAGGAAGTCGCGGATCTGCAGATCCTCGTGCAGCAGGTCGCCATAGTCGCGGTCCGCATACCAGCGCGAGTTCCAGGTCCGGTTGATGCCGAGCCGGAGCCCGATCGGGTTGACTTTATGGCCCATCACACGCGCTCCTCGACCGCATCCCCGTCGTCGGCGACGGCAACTTCATCCCCGTCGTCGGCGACGGCAACTTCATCCCCGTCGTCGGCGACGGCAACTTCATCCCCGTCGTCGGCGACGGCAACTTCATCCCCGTCGTCGGCGACGGCCGCCTCATCCTCGTCGTCCAGGACGAAAAGGTCGTCCTCGTCGGGCAGTTCCCGCACCACGACGCGGAGATTGCTGAACGGCTTCTCCAGCCGCCCGACCCGGCCCCTGGCGCGGGGCCGCATGCGCTTCATCACGATTGTCCGTCCGACCGTCGCCTCGGCCACCACCAGCCGGTCGATGTCGAGCTCGTGGTTGTTCTCCGCATTCGCGACCGCCGACTGCACGGCCTTGCGGACATCCTCCGCCACGCGCTTCTTCGAGAAGGCGAGCGTATCGAGCGCCGCTTCGACGCTCAGGCCGCGAATGCTCTGCGCGACCAGGTTGAGCTTGCGCGGGCTGGTGCGGATATATTTCACGTAGGCCAGCGCCTCGTTCTCGGCCAGGCGGGGTTCTGCCTTCGGTTTGCCCATCGCCTCAGCCCCGCCTCGCCTTCTTGTCCGCCGCATGCCCGTAGAAGGTGCGGGTCGGCGCGAACTCGCCGAATTTGTGTCCGACCATGTCTTCGGTCACCAGGACCGGCAGGAATTTCTGCCCGTTATGGACGCCGAAGGTGAGCCCGACGAATTGCGGCAGGATCGTGGACCGCCGCGACCAGGTGCGGATCACCTCCTTGCGGCCCGAGCCGCGCACCGCCTCGGCCTTCCTGAGCAGATAGCCGTCCACGAAGGGGCCTTTCCAAACCGAACGCGACATGGATCTAGCCTCTCGTCTTGGCGCGGTGCCGGCTGCGCAGGATCATCTTGTCGGACGCCTTCTTCTTCCTCGTCCGCCGGCCCTTGGTCGGCTTGCCCCAGGGCGTCACGGGATGGCGCCCGCCCGAGGTCCTGCCCTCGCCGCCGCCATGAGGATGGTCCACGGGGTTCATCACCACGCCGCGCACATGCGGGCGCCGGCCGAGCCAGCGGTTGCGCCCCGCTTTGGCGAGCGTCTGGTTGCCGTGGTCCGAATTCGAGACCGCGCCGATGGAGGCCATGCACTCATGCGGCACCATGCGGGTTTCGCCGGACTTGAAACGCAGCCGGGCCATGCCGGCATCGCGCCCGACGAGCTGCACATAGGTCCCGGCGGCGCGCGCGACCTGCCCGCCCTTGCCCGGCTTCAGCTCGACATTGTGAACGATGGTGCCGATCGGAATCCGGCGCAGCGGCATGGCGTTGCCGGGCTTCACATCCACCTCCCGGCCCGCGACCACCGTGTCGCCCGGCTGGAGGCGCTGCGGCGCCAGAATGTAGGACAGCTCGCCGTCCTCATACCGGATGAGCGCGATGAAGGCCGTGCGATTGGGGTCGTATTCCAGCCGCTCCACCACCGCCGGCTGCTCCCATTTGCGCCGCCTGAAGTCGATCCGGCGGTATTTGCGCTTGTGGCCGCCGCCGCGCCAGAAGACGGTTGTGCGCCCCTGGTTGTTGCGCCCGCCCGTGCCGGTCAGCCCCTCGGTCAGGGACTTGACCGGCTTGCCCTTGTGCAACCCGCTTCGGTCCACCAGCACCAGCCCGCGGCGGCCCGGCGAAGTCGGCTTGTAATGCTTGAGCGCCATCGCCTCAGATCCCCGTGGTCACATCGACCGAGTGACCCTCTTCGAGCGTCACCACCGCCTTTTTCCAGTCCGGACGCTTGCCCGGAACGCCCCGGAACCGCTTGGTCTTGCCCTTGACCCTCATGGTGTTGACCTTCTTCACCTTGACCGAGAACAAACCCTCGACCGCCTGGAGGATTTCCGGCTTGGTGGCGTCCATCGCCACACGGAAGGTGATCTGGTTGTGCTCGCCGATCAGCGTCGATTTCTCGGTGACGACCGGCGCGCGCAGAACGGCGAGCATGCGCTCGCGTCCGATCCGGGGCGGAGGCCGCCCGATGGCGCGGGCGCGGCTCATGACAGGCGCTCCTCAAGATGAGCGGCCGCCTCGCGCGTCAGCACCAGCACGTCGCGCCGCAGAATGTCATAGACATTGGCGCCCATGCGCGGCAGCACGTCGATCCCGACGATATTGGCCGCGGCCCGGCGGAAATTCTCATCCACCGTCTCGCCGCCCACAATCAGCGCCGAATCGAGTTCCATCTCCCGGAGCCGGTTCGCCAGATCGCGCGTGCGTCCGCTTTCCAGCGCAAGATCCTCGACCACGATCAGCTTCCCGGCCTGGGTCTTGGACGCCAGCGCCGCACGCAGCCCCGCCGCCCGGACCTTCTTCGGCAGCTTGTGGGCGTGGTCGCGGACCCGGGGCCCGTGGACGACCCCGCCGCCGCGGAAGATGTTCGCCGTCGCCGCGCCGTGACGGGCCCGGCCCGTGCCCTTCTGGCGGTAGATCTTGGATTTGACGCGCGCGACCTCGCTGCGTTCCTTGACCTTGTGGTTGCCGCCGCGCTTCTTCGCGCGCTGCCAGTTCACCACGCGGGCCAGCAGGTCGCGGCGCACCTCGCCGCCGAACACGCCGTCGGCGAGCTCGATGCTGCCGGTTTCGCGGTTGTCCCAATCCTTGACCGGGAGCTGCATCTTCCTACTCCCCGTTCTCGCCGGCCGGCGCTTCGGCTTCCGCCTCTTCCGGCGCCTTGAGGCCGGCCGGGAACGGCGCGTCCTCCGGCAGCTTGCGCTTGCGCGCATCGGACACCAGCACCCAGCCGCCTTTCGCACCCGGCACCGCGCCCTTCACCATGATGAGGCCGCGCTCGACATCGGTATCGACCACTTCCAGATTCTGCACCGTGGCCCGCGCATCGCCCATACGGCCGGCCATCTTCTTGCCTTTCCAGACCTTGCCCGGATTCTGGCTGTTGCCGGTGGAGCCGTGCGAACGGTGCGAGATGGAGACGCCGTGCGAGGCCCGGAGGCCGCGGAAATTGTGCCGCTTCATCGCCCCGGCGAAGCCCTTGCCGATACTCGTGCCCGAGACATCGACATGCTGGCCCTTGACGAAATGGCCGGCGGAAAGCTCCGCGCCCACCTCGACCAGCGCGTCTTCCGAAACCCGGAACTCGGCGAGCCGCCTCGCCGGCTCGACCTTCGCCTTGGCGAAATGGCCGCGCATCGGGCGCGTGATCCGCTTGGTGCGCGCCATACCGGCGCCGAGCTGCAGCGCCGTATAGCCGTCCGGCTCCTCGCGGCGCTGCGCGACCACGCGGCAGCGGTCGAGCGACAACACCGTGACCGGTACATGCGCGCCCGTTTCCGCAAACATGCGCATCATGCCGAGCTTGCGGGCAATGACGCCGGTTCGCATCGACCCCGAGCCTCCCTCAGACCTTGATCTCGACATCGACGCCGGCCGCGAGATCGAGCTTCATCAGCGCGTCCACGGTCTGCGGCGTCGGATCGACGATATCGAGCACCCGGCGATGGGTGCGCATCTCGAACTGCTCGCGGCTCTTCTTGTCGATATGCGGGCCGCGCAGCACGGTGTAGCGCTGGATGCGCACGGGCAGCGGAATCGGCCCGCGCACCTGGGCGCCGGTGCGTTTCGCCGTGCTCACGATCTCGCCGGTGGACTGGTCGAGAACCCGGTGGTCGAACGCCTTCAGGCGTATGCGGATATTCTGGTGATCCATGGCACTCGGTCTCTCGTTCCGGCGTCCCGGCGGCTGGGCGTCGTTCAGTCGTCGATTGAGGCGACGACGCCGGCGCCGACGGTGCGTCCGCCCTCGCGGATCGCAAACCGCAAACCCTCGTCCATCGCTATCGGCGCTATCAGGTTCACACCCATCGAGATGTTGTCGCCGGGAAGAACCATCTCAACTCCCTCAGGCAACTCTACCGTCCCCGTAACGTCCGTCGTGCGGAAGTAAAACTGCGGGCGGTAGTTCGAGAAAAACGGCGTGTGACGACCCCCCTCGTCCTTCGTCAGCACATAGCACTCGCAGTGGAACTTCGTGTGCGGGCGGATCGAACCGGGGCGCGCCAATACCTGGCCCCGCTCCACCTCGTCGCGCTTCGTCCCGCGAAGCAGAACGCCGACATTGTCACCCGCCTCACCCTGGTCCAACAGCTTCCGGAACATCTCCACACCCGTGCAGACCGTCTTCGTCGTCTCCTTCAGGCCCACAATCTCGACATCGTCACCGACCTTCACGATCCCCTGCTCGACACGGCCCGTCACGACCGTCCCGCGGCCCGAGATCGAAAACACGTCCTCGATCGGCATCAGGAACGGGCGGTCCTTCGGACGGTCCGGCTGCGGCACATAAGCGTCAACCGCTTCCATAAGCTCCAAAACCGACTGACGGCCCTGACCGACATCGCCGTCCTCAAGCGCCGCAAGCGCAGAACCCTTGATCACAGGAATGTCGTCGCCCGGAAAGTCGTAGCTCGACAAAAGCTCGCGGACCTCAAGCTCCACAAGCTCCAGAAGCTCCTCGTCGTCAACCTGGTCAACCTTGTTCATGTAAACGACAAGCGCAGGAACACCCACCTGGCGCGCCAGAAGAATGTGCTCGCGCGTCTGCGGCATCGGACCGTCCGCCGCACTCACAACAAGGATCGCACCGTCCATCTGCGCCGCGCCCGTGATCATGTTCTTCACATAGTCCGCATGGCCCGGGCAATCCACATGCGCGTAGTGGCGCGCACCCGTCTCATACTCAACATGCGCCGTCGAGATCGTGATACCCCGCGCCTTCTCCTCCGGCGCCTTGTCGATCTGGTCATACGCCGTGAACTCTGCGCCCCCCGCCTCAGCCAGAATCTTCGTGATCGCCGCCGTCAGCGTCGTCTTGCCATGATCTACATGGCCGATCGTACCTATGTTGCAATGCGGCTTCGTCCGCTCAAATCGAGCCTTGCCCATGATTCCCGTGCCCCTCTTTTCTTCCCTGCCGTCAGGCGAACTTGGCGCGGACTTCGTCCGCGACCGCCTGCGGGACCGCTTCGTAATGGTCGAATTCCATGTGGAATTGCGCCCGACCCTGGCTCATCGAGCGCAGCGTGTTGACATAGCCGAACATGTTGGCGAGCGGCACCATGGCCTCGATCACCCGCGCATTGCTGCGCTGGTCCATGCCCTGGACATGCCCGCGCCGCGAGTTCAGATCGCCGATGATGTCGCCCATATAATCCTCGGGCGTCACCACCTCGACCTTCATGATCGGCTCCAGAAGCTTCGGGCGCGACTTCTCCATCGCTTCGCGCACCGCCGCACGGGCCGCGATCTCGAATGCGAGCACGCTCGAATCCACATCGTGATAGCCGCCGTCGGTCAGCACCGCCTTCACGTCGATAACCGGGAAGCCGGCCAGCACGCCGGTCTCCAGCTGCGCGAGGAAGCCCTTTTCGACGCCGGGGATGTATTCCCGCGGCACGGCGCCGCCGACGACCTTGCTCTCGAACTCGTTGCCGGCGCCCGTCTCCTGCGGCTCGAAGCTCATGATGACGCGCGCGAACTGACCTGCGCCGCCGCTTTGCTTCTTGTGCGTGTAATCGACCTCGACCGTCCTGCCGAAGGCCTCGCGATAGGCGACCTGAGGCGCGCCGATATTGGCCTCGACCTTAAACTCGCGCTTCATCCGGTCGATGATGATCTCCAGGTGAAGCTCGCCCATGCCCTTGAGGATGGTCTGGCCGGTCTCGTGGTCCGTCGAAAGCCCGAGCGAGGGGTCTTCCGCCGCCAGCCGACCGAGCGCAACGCCCATCTTTTCCTGATCGGCCTTGGTCTTCGGCTCGACCGCGATCTCGATGACGGGGTCGGGGAACTCCATGCGCTCCAGGATGACGGGCGCGTTCTGCGCCGCCAGCGTGTCGCCGGTCGTGGTCGTCTTGAGGCCGGCAATCGCCACGATGTCGCCGGCGCGCGCCTCCTTGATGTCCTCGCGGCTGTTGGCGTGCATCAGCAGCATGCGGCCGATGCGCTCGCGCTTGCCCTTGACGGTGTTCATAACCGAGGAACCGCCCTCGAGGACGCCGGAATAGATGCGCGCAAAGGTGAGCGATCCCACGAACGAGTCGTTCATGACCTTGAAGGCAAGCGCCGAGAACGGCGCGTCGTCGCTGGAGGCGCGTTCCGCCGGCTCACCGCGGCCGGCCTCCACGCCCCTCACCGCCGGCACGTCCACCGGGCTCGGCAGATAGGCGACCACCGCATCCAGCATCGGCTGGACGCCCTTGTTCTTGAAGGCCGAACCGCAAAGCACCGGCACGAAGGCGCCGGAAACGGTGCCGGCGCGGATACAGCGCTCGATGGTCCCGGCATCGGGCTCGGAGCCTTCGAGATAGGCTTCCAGCACCTCCTCGTCCTGCTCGACCGCGAGCTCGATCAACTGTTCGCGCAGCTCCGCGGCCCGCTCCGCAAGCTCCGCCGGAATGTCGCAATATTCGAACTCGGCCCCCAGGGTCTCGTCCTTCCAGACGATTGCGCGTTCGCGCACGAGGTCCACCACACCGACGAATCCGGCCTCCGCGCCGATCGGCAGTTGAAGCACCAGCGGCGCGGCGCCGAGCCGCTCGCGGATCATGTCCACGCAGCGGAAGAAGTCGGCCCCCACCCGGTCGAGCTTGTTGACGAAGCACATGCGCGGCACGCCGTATTTGTCCGCCTGCCGCCAGACCGTCTCCGACTGCGGCTCGACCCCGGCGACGCCGTCGAACACCGCCACCGCGCCGTCCAGCACGCGCAGCGAACGCTCCACCTCGATGGTGAAATCGACATGGCCCGGCGTGTCGATGATGTTGATGCGGTGGTCGTTCCAGAAACAGGTGGTCGCGGCGGAGGTAATCGTGATGCCGCGCTCCTGCTCCTGCTCCATCCAGTCCATCGTCGCGGCGCCGTCATGCACCTCGCCGATCTTGTAGGACCGCCCGGTGTAGTAGAGCACGCGCTCCGTGGTCGTCGTCTTGCCGGCGTCGATATGCGCCATGATACCGATATTGCGGTAGCGCTCGATGGCGGTGGTGCGGGCCATGGGAGGGTGCTCCGGCTCTGTCCGTTACCAGCGGTAGTGCGAGAACGCCCGGTTGGCCTCGGCCATCCGGTGGGTGTCCTCGCGCTTCTTGACCGCCGCGCCGCGCTGGTTGATGGCGTCGATCAGCTCGCCGCTGAGCCGGTCGATCATGGTCTTTTCGGAGCGCTTGCGCGCCACGTCGATCAACCAACGGATCGCCAGCGCCTGCGCCCGGTCCGGGCGCACCTCGACCGGCACCTGGTAGGTGGCGCCGCCCACCCGGCGGGACCGCACTTCGAGATTGGGGCGCACATTGTCGAGCGCGGCGTGGAAGACCTGCAGCGCATCGACGCCGGCGCGCCGTTCCGCCCTCTCCAGAGCTCCGTAAACGATGCGCTCGGCCGTGGACTTCTTGCCGTCCAGCATCAGGCAGTTGACGAATTTGGAGATCACCGCATCCCCGTATCGCGGATCGGGAATCGGCTCGCGTTTTTCTGCTGCACGGCGGCGCGACATGGCTTCCGGTCTCCCTACCTCGGACGCTTGGCGCCGTATTTCGACCGGCGCTGGCGGCGGTCGGCGACCCCCTGCGTGTCCAGCGTGCCGCGGATGATGTGGTAGCGCACGCCCGGCAGGTCCTTCACGCGCCCGCCCCGGATCAGGACGACCGAGTGCTCCTGGAGGTTGTGGCCGACGCCCGGGATGTAGCTCGTCACCTCGAAGCCGTTGGTCAGGCGCACGCGCGCCACCTTGCGCAGCGCCGAGTTCGGCTTTTTCGGCGTGGTCGTATAGACGCGCGTGCAGACGCCGCGCTTCTGGGGACAAGCCTCCAGCGCCGGCACCTTATTGCGCGCCCTGGGCGCGGTCCGCGACTTGCGGATCAGCTGGTTGATCGTCGGCATTGCGCCTCCTTGCACCTTCTGCCCCATCCGGAGAAGCGGCCTGCGGACCCCGCAGGACCGAAAACGAACCGACCGCCTCCGCGTATCGCGCGCAGGCTCGCCTGAGCGTTCGAGTGTCCGGAAAATCGAACTCCGCTCGGCCCCAGACCGGCTCGAAGACGCGTCTAAACCCGCCGCAAGCGAGCTTACCGCCGCCTCCCCGAATAAGGTTGGCGGGCTTTTAACGGTGCGGCCGGAGGGCGTCAAGCGCCGAAAGACGCCTGCCCGCCGGTTTTCGCACCGCCAGCCCTGCTTCATTCCCCCGCAGGCAGTTGTTCCATTTCAAGCGCCTCGCTGCGCGCATTGCGCTCGGCCAGCGCCTGTCGGTCGCGTTCCGCCGCCAGGTTGCGCAGCCGTTTCATCACGCTGCCCGTGCCCGCCGGAATAAGGCGTCCGACGATCACATTCTCCTTGAGGCCGATGAGGTCGTCCACCTTGCCGCTGACCGACGCTTCCGTGAGCACCCGCGTCGTTTCCTGGAACGAGGCGGCGGAAATCCAGGATCGGGTATGGAGCGCAGCCTTGGTGATGCCCTGCAGCACCGGATCGGCTTTCGCGGGGTCGCCGCCTTCCGCTTCCGTCCGGAGGTTTTCCTCCTCGAACTCGCCGCGGTCCACCTGCTCGCCGATCAGGAAGGTCGTGTCGCCGGGATCGGCGATCTCGACCTTCTGGAGCATCTGGCGGACGATCACCTCAATGTGCTTGTCGTTTATCTTGACACCCTGGAGCCGGTACACTTCCTGGATCTCGTTGACCAGATAGTCCGCCAATTCCCCGACGCCCAGCACATTCAGGATGTCGTGCGGCACGCGCTTGCCGTCGAGCAGCATATCGCCCTTCCGCACATGGTCTCCCTCATGCACCGCCAGATGGCGTCCCTTGGGCACCAGATGCTCGCGCGTCTCCTCCGGATTCTCCATGGAACGGATGACGATCCGGCGCTTGGTCTTGTAGTCGCGCCCGAATTCGATCCGCCCTTCCATGTCGGCAAGCACGGCGAAGTCCTTGGGCTTGCGCGCCTCGAACAGTTCTGCCACCCGCGGCAGGCCGCCCGTGATGTCGCGGGTCTTGGAGACCTCGCGCGGAATGCGCGCCAGCACGTCGCCGGGCTCCACGCTCTGCCCGTTGGCGACGGAAAGCACCGCATCCACCGACATGAAGTAGCGCGCCTCCAGGCCGTTGCCGAGCTCGACCACCTCGCCCTCCGGGGTCCTGAGCGTGATACGGGGCTTCAGGTCCGTGCCGCGCGCCTGCTGGCGCCAGTCGATCACCGTGCGGTTGGAGATGCCGGTCGCCTCGTCCACGACCTCGCGCATCGAAACGCCCTCAACCAGGTCCACATAATGCGCAACCCCCTCCCGCTCGCAGATGATCGGTTGCGTGTGGGGATCCCACTCGGCCAGCTTCTCGCCTCCCTCGACCTCGGCGCCGTTGTCCCTGAGCAGCCGGGCGCCGTAAGGAAGGCGGTGGCGGGCGCGCTCGCGGCCCTGGGTGTCCATCAGCACCAGTTCCGTATTGCGGCCCATGATGATCGGCACACCCTTGGAATCGACCACGACGTTGCGGTCCCGCACAAGGAGCCGCCCGTCCATCGCCGCCTCGACCGAGGACTGCTCGGCGCCGCGCTGCGCTGCGCCGCCGATATGGAAGGTGCGCATGGTGAGCTGCGTGCCCGGCTCGCCGATCGACTGCGCCGCGATCACGCCGACCGCCTCGCCGATATTCACCTCGGCGCCCCGCGCAAGATCGCGCCCGTAGCAATGGCCGCAAACGCCGGCTTTGGTCTCGCAAGTCAGGACCGAACGGATCTTGACCGTGTCGATGCCGGCCTGCTCGATCCGCTCGGCCAGCTCCTCGTCGACCGGCGTTCCGGCCGCCGCAAGCAGGGTCCCGTCGGCGTTAGACACGTCGGCGGCGAGCGTGCGGCCGAGAATGCGGTCCGCCAGCGGCTCGATGACATCGCCGCCCTCGACGATGGCCCGCATATCGAGGCCCGCCTCGGTGCCGCAATCCCGCTCGGTGACGATGCAGTCCTGCGCCACGTCCACCAGCCGGCGGGTCAGATAGCCGGAGGTCGCCGTCTTGAGCGCCGTATCGGCAAGGCCCTTGCGGGCGCCGTGCGTGGAGCTGAAATACTCCAGCACCGAGAGGCCTTCCTTGAAATTGGCGATGATCGGCCTCTCGATGATCTCTCCGGAAGGTTTGGCGATCAGGCCCCTCATGCCGGCCAGCTGCTTGATCTGCGCTTCCGAGCCGCGCGCGCCGGAATCCGCCATCATCCACACCGAGTTCACGGGCCTGTCGGCAGCCGGGTCCCTGATGCCCGCCATCATGGCTCCGGCCACGTCATCGGTGGCTTCGCTCCACACGTCCACCACCTTGTTGTATCTCTCGCCCTGGGTCAGCAGCCCCTGCTGGTATTGCTCATCGAACTCGCGCACCTCGGCATGCGCCCGCTCGATAATTCCGGCCTTCTCCTGCGGGATGACCAGGTCGGCCTTGCCGAAGGAGATGCCGGCGCGCGTGGCGTGGTCGAAGCCCATCGCCATCATCCGGTCGCAGAACACCACCGAGTCCTTCTGGCCGCAATTGCGGTAAACGACGTCGATGATGTCGCCCACCGCCTTCTTGGTGAGCACCCGGTTGAAATGGTCGAAGCCGACGGCGGCATGCTTCGGCAGAAGCTGCGCCAGCAGCACGCGGCCCGGCGTCGTGTCGTAAACGCGGGGCGTCGTGTCGCCGGCCTCGTCGGTCTGGCCGATCCGCGCCTTGATGCGGGTGTGCATCGAGACCATCTTGTGCGCCAGCGCGTATTCCACCTCGCCCGGGTCGCGGAACACCATGCCCTCGCCTGGTTCGCCCCCGCGCTCCAGCGAGAGGTAGTAGAGGCCGAGCACGATATCCTGCGTCGGCACGATGATCGGCTTGCCATTGGCGGGGCTCAGGATGTTGTTGGTGCTCATCATCAGCACCCGCGCCTCGAGCTGCGCTTCCAGCGAGAGAGGCACATGGACCGCCATCTGGTCGCCGTCGAAATCGGCGTTGAAGGCGGTGCAGACCAGCGGGTGGAGCTGGATCGCCTTGCCCTCGATCAGCACCGGCTCGAAGGCCTGGATGCCGAGGCGATGCAGGGTCGGCGCCCGGTTGAGCAGCACCGGATGCTCGCGGATGACGCTTTCCAGAATGTCCCAGACCTCGGGCCGCTCGCGCTCCACCAGCCGTTTCGCCGCCTTGATCGTGGGCGCCATGCCATAGGCTTCGAGCCGCGAATAGATGAACGGCTTGAACAGCTCGAGCGCCATCTTCTTCGGCAGGCCGCACTGATGCAGCTTAAGTTCGGGGCCGACGACGATCACCGAACGGCCGGAATAGTCGACGCGCTTGCCGAGCAGGTTCTGCCGGAAGCGGCCCTGCTTGCCCTTCAGCATGTCGGAGAGCGACTTGAGCGGGCGCTTGTTCGCGCCGGTGATAACGCGTCCGCGCCGGCCGTTGTCGAACAGCGCGTCCACCGCTTCCTGCAGCATGCGCTGCTCGTTGCGGATGATGATGTCCGGGGCGCGCAGCTCCATCAGCCGCTTCAGGCGGTTGTTGCGGTTGATGACGCGGCGGTAGAGGTCGTTGAGGTCCGAGGTTGCGAAGCGCCCGCCGTCGAGCGGCACCAGCGGCCGCAGCTCCGGGGGAATCACCGGCACCACGTCGAGCACCATCCATTCCGGCTTGGAGCCGGATGCGAGAAACGCCTCGACCACCTTCAGCCGCTTGACCAGTTTCTTGCGCTTCGCCTCGGATTTGGTCTCCTTCAGTTCGGCGCGCATGTCCTCGCGCTCTTCGGCGAGCTCGATTCCGCCGAGCAGTTCCTTGATCGCCCTTGCGCCGATGCCGGCTTCGAACGTCTCACCCTCGGCGGAGGCGCGCTCCACCTCGTCCAGATACTCCTCCTCGCTGAGCAGCTGGCCGCGTTCGAGCACGGTCGTGCCGGGCTCGGTCACGACAAAGCTCTCGAAATAAAGAACCCGCTCGAGCTCGCGCAGCGTCATGTCGAGCACCAGCCCGATGCGGCTCGGCATGGACTTCAGGAACCAGATATGGGCCACCGGGGCCGCGAGCTCGATATGGCCCATGCGGTCGCGGCGCACCTTGGAAAGGGTGACCTCCACGCCGCACTTCTCGCAGATGATGCCGCGATGCTTCATCCGCTTGTATTTGCCGCACAGGCACTCATAGTCCTTCACAGGCCCGAAGATGCGGGCGCAGAAGAGGCCGTCCCGTTCCGGTTTGAACGTCCGGTAGTTGATCGTCTCGGGCTTCTTGATCTCGCCGTAACTCCAGCGTCGAATCTGATCGGGCGAGGCGATCGAGACCCGGATCTTGTCGAACGAGGCTTCCTGTTCGGTCTGGCCGAAAAGTCGCATCAGGTCGTTCATGCGGTGACTCCAGAGCGGGTTGGGGACAGCGGCGGACGCGCCGTCAAAGGTGTTCTTCCTGAAGGTCGACGTTCAGGCCGAGCGATCTCAGCTCCTTGACCAGAACGTTGAAGGATTCCGGAATGCCGGCGTCGAACGTGTCGTCGCCGCGCACCACGGCCTCGTAGACCTTGGTCCTGCCGGCGACATCGTCCGACTTCACCGTCAGGATTTCCTGCAGCGTGTAGGCGGCGCCATAGGCTTCCAGCGCCCAGACCTCCATCTCGCCGAAGCGCTGGCCGCCGAACTGGGCCTTGCCGCCCAGCGGCTGCTGGGTAACGAGGCTGTAGGGGCCGATGGACCGGGCGTGGATCTTGTCGTCCACCAGGTGGTGCAGCTTCAGCATGTAGATGTAGCCGACCGTGACCGGGCGGTCGAACGGCTCGCCTGTTCGCCCGTCGACCAGCGTTACCTGTCCGCTCGACCGGATGCCGGCGCTTCCCAGCATGGCGTCGATATCGACCTCGCGCGCGCCGTCGAACACCGGCGTTGCGATCGGCACGCCGGCGGTCAGGTTGTTCGAAAGTTCCAGCATTTCGTCGTCCGACAAGCCGGCGACGGACCGCTCGTAGTCGGCCTCGCCATAGACGGTCTTGAGCTTTGCCCGAAGCTCGTCCATTGCCCTGTCGCTTTCGCGCACCTTTTCCAGCATGTCGTCGATCTGCCGTCCGAGGCCGCGGCAGGCGGCGCCCAGGTGGGTCTCCAGGATCTGCCCGACATTCATCCGCGACGGCACGCCGAGCGGATTGAGAACGATGTCCACCGGCGTCCCGTCCTCCATATGCGGCATGTCCTCGATCGGCACCGCCTTGGAGATGACGCCCTTGTTGCCGTGGCGCCCGGCCATCTTGTCGCCCGGCTGCAGCTTGCGCTTCACCGCCACGAACACCTTGACCATCTTCATGACGCCCGGAGGCAGCTCATCGCCGCGCTCCAGCTTTTCCAGCTTGTTTTCGAACCGCTTCGACAACTCATCGACATTGGCGTCGAAACGCTGGATGAGCGTCTCGATTTCGCGCATCGCATCGTCGCGCCGAAGCACGATCCGGCGCCAGTCGGAGGGCCGGAGCCCGTCCAGCGTCTTCTGCGTGATGCGCTGGCCCTCGCGCAGTCCCGGACCGGACACGGCCTCGCGGTTCAGCAGCAATTCGCGCATCCGCGCATTGAAGTCGCGCGTGAGGATGCCGCGTTCGTCGTCCCGGTCCTTGGCCAGGCGGTCGATCTCGGCCTGCTCGATGGTCATGGCACGCTCGTCCTTGTCGACGCCGCGCCGCTGGAAGACCCGGACATCGACGACCGTGCCGGAATCGCCCGGCGGCACCTTGAGCGAGGTGTCGCGCACATCCGACGCCTTCTCGCCGAAGATCGCCCGCAGCAGCTTTTCCTCCGGCGTCATCGGCGACTCGCCCTTCGGCGTCACCTTCCCGACCAGTATGTCGCCGGCATTCACCTCCGCGCCGATATAGACGATGCCCGCCTCGTCCAGATTGCGGAGCGCCTCCTCGGCAACATTGGGAATGTCGCGGGTGATCTCCTCCTGGCCCAGCTTGGTGTCGCGGGCCATGACCTCGTATTCCTCGATATGGATCGAGGTGAAGACGTCGTCGCGCGCAATGCGTTCGGAGATGACGATCGAGTCCTCGAAGTTATAGCCGTTCCACGGCATGAAGGCGCAGAGCACATTCCGCCCGAGCGCCAGTTCGCCGAATTCCGTGGACGGCCCGTCGGCGATGATGTCCCCCTCGCCGACCGTATCGCCGACCTTCACCAGCGGACGCTGGTTGAGGCAGGTGGACTGGTTGGAGCGCTCGAACTTGCGCAGATTGTAGATGTCCACGCCCGAGCCGCCGCCGCTTTCGGCGGCGCGCACGACGATCCGCGTGGCGTCCACCTGATCGACCGCGCCGCTGCGCCGGGCCGTGACCGAAGCGCCGCTGTCGCGCGCCACGGCCGCCTCCATGCCCGTCCCCACCAGCGGCGCTTCGGCCTGCACCAGCGGCACCGCCTGGCGCTGCATGTTGGAACCCATCAGCGCGCGGTTGGCGTCGTCATTCTCCAGGAAGGGGATCAGCGCCGCGGCAACCGACACCAGCTGCTTCGGCGACACGTCCATGAAGTCGATCTGGTCGGCCGTCGAAAGCGCGAAGTCGCTGCCGCGCCTGACGGTCACCAGATCCTCGGTGAACCGGCCCTCGCCGTCCAGCGGCGAGTTGGCCTGGGCGATGGTGTAACGCCCCTCGTCCATCGCGGTCATATAGATCACTTCGTCGGACGCAACGCCGTTCTCGACCTTCCGGTAGGGCGTCTCGATGAAGCCGTAGCGGTTGATCCGCGCATAGGTCGCGAGCGAGTTGATGAGGCCGATATTCGGGCCTTCCGGCGTCTCGATCGGGCAGATGCGCCCGTAATGCGTCGGATGCACGTCCCGGACCTCGAAGCCGGCCCGCTCGCGGGTCAGCCCGCCCGGCCCGAGCGCGGACAGGCGCCGCTTGTGGGTGATCTCGGACAGCGGGTTGGTCTGGTCCATGAACTGGCTGAGCTGCGAGGAGCCGAAGAACTCGCGCACCGCAGCCGCCGCGGGCTTCGCGTTTATCAGGTCCTGCGGCATCACCGAATCGGCGTCGATGGAGCTCATCCGCTCGCGGATCGCGCGCTCCATGCGGGTGAGCCCGATGCGGTACTGGTTCTCCATCAACTCGCCCACCGAACGCACCCGGCGGTTGCCGAGATGGTCGATGTCGTCGATCTCGCCGCGCCCGTCGCGCAGCTCGACCATGGTCTTGACGATCGCCAGGATGTCCTGCTTGCGCAGCACGCGAAGCTGGTCGTCGGTCTCCTGCCCGAGCCGCGCATTCATCTTGACCCGGCCGACGGCCGAGAGGTCGTACCGGTCCTCCTCGAAGAACAGGCCCCTGAACAGCGCCTCCGCGCTTTCCAGGGTTGGCGGCTCGCCGGGGCGCATGACCTTGTAGATGTCGGTCAGCGCGTCGTCGCGGTTGGCGTTGTTGTCGCGCGCGAGCGTGTTGCGGATGTAGGGGCCGACATTGATGTTGTCGATCGCAAGCGTCGCGATTTCGCCGAGGCCGGCCTCGCGCAGCGATTCGAGCAGGGTCTCGTCGATTTCATCGCCCGCCTCGGCGAAGATCCGCCCGCTCCCGGCATCGACCAGATCCTCCGCGAGGAACCGCCCGAGCAGCTCCGACTCGTCCACCAATTGCGATTCGACCCCGCTCTTGATGAGCCGGTCGATCTGGCGCTTGGTCATGTTGGTCCCGGCCTTGGCCACGACGTCGCCGTCGCGGGCGTCCCGGAGGTCCGCGACCAGCCGCTGGCCCTGGAGGCGCGCGAGATCGACTTCCGTGACCCAGCCGGCATCCCCGAGCCGGTAGCTCACGCGGTCGTAGAAGTAATTCAGGATTTCTTCCGCGCCCATGCCTTCGATCGGCTCGCCGTCATCGTCGGCGGCGGCCCTGCTGCGCTGCTCGAATTCCGCGCTTTCGAGCGCCATCAGCAGGGTCGTGACCGGCAGCTTGCGGCGCCGGTCGATCCGCACGAAAACCTCGTCCTTGGCATCGAACTCGAAATCGAGCCAGGAGCCGCGATAGGGGATGACGCGGGCGGAGAAGAGCAGCTTGCCCGAGGAATGCGTCTTGCCCCGGTCGTGGTCGAAGAACACGCCCGGCGACCGGTGCATCTGCGAGACGATCACCCGCTCGGTGCCGTTGATGATGAAGGTGCCGTTGTCGGTCATCAACGGCATGTCGCCCATATAGACGTCCTGCTCCTTGATGTCGCGGATCGAGCGCGCGCCGGTGTCGTCGTCGAGGTCGAAGACGATGAGGCGCAGCGTCACCTTGAGCGGCGCCGCGTAGGTCATGCCGCGCTGCTGGCATTCCTCGACATCGCATTTCGGCTCCTCGAACTCGTATTTCACGAATTCGAGCTGCGCCTTGTCGGCGAAGTCCTTGATCGGAAAGACGGTCGTCAGCACTTCCTGGAGGCCCGCCTGGCTGCGCCCTTCCGGCGCGGCGTCGCGCTGCAGGAACCCTTCATATGATGTGCGCTGCACGTCGATCAGATTCGGAATCGGCGCCACCTCGCGGATATGGCCGAAATTCTTCCGAACCCGCTTGCGGCCCGTAAACGACGTCGTCATGTCCGATCCACCCTGTTCCACGCCGGCCGGCGGCCGGCGGCAAGATCATTGTTTAACTGGGTTGCGGCACGAAAATGGCAAACGGCGACGGAGCCGCGCGCCCGTCTCCCGGGCCCGCGGCCGCGCCTGCTCCCGATTTCCGGCCCGGCGCCCGGGCCGTTGTCCATTCGGCCGGCCAATCCGGCTACTTCAGTTCTACCGTGGCGCCCGCTCCTTCGAGCTTTTCCTTCAACTCCTCGCCTTCCTCCTTGCTCACGCCTTCCTTGACGGGCTTCGGCGCGGACTCGACCAGCTCCTTGGCCTCCTTGAGGCCGAGGCCGGTAATGGCCCGGATTTCCTTGATCACATTGATCTTCTTTTCGCCGAAGGACGCCAGGATGACGTCGAATTCGGTCTGCTCTTCCACGGCGGCGGCGGCTTCGCCGTTCGACGCCGCGGCGACCGCGACCGGCGCGGCGGCGGATACGCCCCACTTCTCTTCGAGCATTTTCGACAATTCGGCCGCCTGGATGACGGTCAGTTCCGAGAGTTCGTCGGCGAGTTTCTGTAGATCGGCCATCTGTTGTTACTCCTGGGTTCGCTTTCCGGTTCGTGTTTGGCTCAATATCTGCCGGCTGCGGGCGGTCAGCCCGAGTCGCCGCGGGCTGAGAAGACGCGCGCAAGCTGCGCGCCGGGTTCTCCCAGCAGGCGCGCAATCTTGCTTCCCGGCGCCTGAAGCAGCCCCACGATCCTGCCGCGCAACTCGTCCAGCGAAGGCAGCTTCGCGAGCGCGTCCACCCCCGCTTGGTCCAGCGTCTCGGCGCCGAGCATGCCGCCCAGCACGGAGAGCTTGTCGTTCTCGTTGGCGTAGTCGACGGCCACCTTGGCCGCCGCCACCGGGTCGGTCGAGAACGCGACCGCCGTAGGGCCGGAGAACAGGGGCTGGATATCGGCGAAGGAGGTCTTTTCCAGCGCGCGTTTCACCAGCCGGTTCTTGGTGACCCTGAACGTGACGCCCGCCGCGCGCATGCGCCGGCGCAGGTCCGTCATCTCGGCCACCGTCAGTCCGGAATGCCGGGTCACGACCATGAGTTCGGCGCCGCCGAAGCTCTCGGTCATGTTCCGGACCAATTCCTCTTTCTGCTTCTTGAGCAAGGGGTCCTCTCCTGGGTGGGGCCTTTGCGGCCCCGGTTGGTGTTGACCGCCCTTGCAGGCGGCGTCGGACCCTGTCCCGGAAGCGGACGCCGGCAGCCCGGCGTCTTCCTCCCGTCTAGCGCCGGCGCTTTCGCTTTAGGTCCGGCCTGCGGGCAGGCGCGGACACCGACGGTCTCGGACAGGTTTCTTTCGGCGGTTCGGTTCAGCCCGCTCCGCCGAGAGCGCTTGCATCCACGCGCACGCCCGGCCCCATCGTGGAGCTGAGCGTGACGCGCTTGATATAGGTTCCCTTGGCGCCGGTGGGCTTGGCGCGCAGTATGGCGTCGAAGAAAGCGCGGGCATTGCCTTCCAGCGCCTCCTGCTCGAAGCTCGCCTTGCCGATGCCGGCATGCACAATTCCGGCCCGTTCGACCCGGAACTGCACCTGCCCGCCCTTGGCCGCCCGCACGGCGTCCGCCACATCCATGGTCACGGTGCCGAGGCGCGGGTTCGGCATCAGGCCGCGGGGGCCCAGAATGCGGCCGAGCCGGCCCACCACCGGCATGGTATCCGGCGTGGCGATGGCGCGGTCGAAGGCGATCTCGCCCCCGTTGATCGTCTCGGCAAGATCTTCTGCGCCCACCACGTCGGCGCCTGCCTCCCGGGCCTCGTCGGCCTTCGCGCCGCGCGCAAACACCGCCACGCGCACGGGCTTGCCGGTGCCGTGCGGCAGGTCGCAAACCCCGCGCACCATCTGGTCCGCATGGCGCGGATCGACGCCGAGATTGATCGCGATATCCACCGTTTCGTCGAATTTGGCGCCGGCGCGCTCCCGGACCAGGCGCACCGCTTCGGCGAGTTCGTGCTCGACGGTGCGGTCCACGCCGTCCCACGCGGCGCGCATCCGCTTGCCCTTGCGGCTCGCCATCGCCTCAGCCCTCCGTCACTTCGAGGCCCATGGACCGGGCGGAGCCCGCGAGCATGGCCACGGCGGCGTCGAGGTCGTTGGCGTTCAGGTCCTCCATCTTCGTCTCTGCGATCTCCCGCAGCTGCGCGCGCGTGACCTGGCCCGCACTCTCCCGGCCGGGCGTCTGGCTGCCCTTGTCGAGCCCCGCCGCGCGCCGCAGCAGGAAACTCGCCGGCGGCGTCTTCATCGTGAAGCTGAAGGACTTGTCCGCATAGACGGTGATGATCGTCGGAAGCGGCACGCCCTGTTCCTGGGCCTGCGTTGCGGCGTTGAACGCCTTGCAGAACTCCATGATGTTCAGTCCGCGTTGTCCCAGAACCGGACCGATGGGCGGCTGCGGCGTGGCTTGCCCCGCCGGAACCTGCAGCTTGATGTAGCCGCTGATTTTCTTTGCCATTTCGGCTCCCCAGATGCGGCGGCGCTTCTGCCGCCGGCGGTCACGGCCGGGGTCGGCCTCCCGCCTTCGCCTCGTTGCTGTTTGCGGTCAGGTTTTTTCCACTTGCGAATATTCGAGATCGACGGGCGTCGCGCGCCCGAAAATCGACACCGAAACCTTGAGCCGCGCGCGTTCCTCATCGACTTCTTCCACCACGCCGGTGAAGGAGGTGAACGGGCCGTCCGAGACCCGGACCTGTTCGCCGACATCGTAGATGACCGACGGCCGCGGGCGTTCGACGCCTTCGCTGACCTGGTAGAGGATGCGGTTGGCCTCGGGCTCGGATATCGGAAGAGGCCGGTTGCCGCCGCCGCCGAGGAAGCCCGTGACCTTCGGCGTGTTCTTGACCAGATGCCAGACGCGGTCGTCCGGGCGGCTGCCTGTCCGCTCGGGCCGTTCGGCGTTCTGCTGCGTTTCCATCTTGATGAGCACATAGCCGGGGAAGAACTTGCGCTCCCCGGTCACGCGCCGCCCGCGCCGGATTTCGGCGACCTTTTCCATGGGCACGCTGATCTCCTCGATCAGCCCGCCCACGCCCTGCCGGTCCGCCTGCTCGCGAATCGCCGCCGCGACCTTCTGCTCGGAGCCCGAATGCACATGGATGACGTACCAGAGCGCGGTCACGACGCTATCCCCCGAACCCGAGAACGACGCGCACGATCCACGCCAGCGCCTGGTCCACGACGAAGAAGAACAGCGCCGCCAGGGTCACCATGACGAACACCATGGCCGTGGAGACGCCGGTCTCCTTGCGGGAAGGCCAGGTGACCTTCGCCGCCTCCTGGCGGACCTGGCGGATGAAAGCGCCGGGGCTGGTTCGCGCCATGACAGCCTCAGATGGCAGGAGCAGCAGGACTCGAACCCGCAACCCCCGGTTTTGGAGACCGGTGCTCTACCAATTGAGCTATGCTCCTACTGAGATCCATGGCGTTCTGTCGATCCTCCGCCGTTCAGTCGTCGTTCGAGGCGTCGTCGCCTCAGTCGTCGTTCGAGGCGTCGTCGCCTCAGTCGTCGTTCGAGGCGCCGACGCCTCAGTCGTCGATTGAGGCGACGACGCCGGCGCCGACGGTGCGTCCGCCCTCGCGGATCGCAAACCGCAAACCCTCGTCCATCGCTATCGGCGCTATCAGGTTCACCCCCATCGAGATGTTGTCGCCGGGAAGAACCATCTCAACTCCCTCAGGCAACTCTACCGTCCCCGTAACGTCCGTCGTACGGAAGTAAAACTGCGGGCGGTAGTTCGAGAAAAACGGCGTGTGACGCCCCCCCTCGTCCTTCGTCAGCACATAGCACTCGCAGTGGAACTTCGTGTGCGGGCGGATCGAACCCGGACGCGCCAAGACCTGGCCGCGCTCCACCTCGTCGCGCTTCGTCCCACGAAGCAGAACGCCGACATTGTCACCCGCCTCACCCTGGTCCAACAGCTTCCGGAACATCTCCACACCCGTGCAGACCGTCTTCGTCGTCTCCTTCAGCCCCACAATCTCGACATCGTCCCCGACCTTCACGATCCCCTGCTCGACACGGCCCGTCACAACCGTCCCGCGGCCCGAGATCGAAAACACGTCCTCGATCGGCATCAGAAACGGGCGGTCCTTCGGGCGGTCCGGCTGCGGAACGTAAGCGTCAACCGCTTCCATAAGCTCCAAAACCGACTGACGGCCCTGACCGACATCGCCGTCCTCAAGCGCCGCAAGCGCAGAACCCTTGATCACAGGAATGTCGTCGCCCGGAAAGTCGTAGCTCGACAAAAGCTCGCGGACCTCAAGCTCCACAAGCTCCAGAAGCTCCTCGTCGTCAACCTGGTCAACCTTGTTCATGTAAACAACAAGCGCAGGAACACCAACCTGGCGCGCCAGAAGAATGTGCTCGCGCGTCTGCGGCATCGGACCGTCCGCTGCGCTCACAACAAGGATCGCGCCGTCCATCTGCGCCGCGCCCGTGATCATGTTCTTCACATAGTCCGCATGACCCGGGCAATCCACATGCGCGTAGTGGCGCGCACCCGTCTCATACTCAACATGCGCCGTCGAGATCGTGATACCCCGCGCCTTCTCCTCCGGCGCCTTGTCGATCTGGTCATACGCCGTGAACTCTGCGCCCCCCGCCTCAGCCAGAATCTTCGTGATCGCCGCCGTCAGCGTCGTCTTGCCATGATCCACATGACCGATCGTCCCTATGTTGCAATGCGGCTTCGTCCGCTCAAATCGAGCCTTGCCCATCGACCTCGTCCCGCTGCGATACCTGGGTTCTGGTTTCTAGTCGGTTCCGTTCGTCCCGGCCGAAGCTGGAGCGGGTGACGGGAATCGAACCCGCACAACCAGCTTGGAAGGCTGGGGCTCTACCATTGAGCTACACCCGCCGGCGCTCCGTCCCGGTTTCCGTCCGTGCAGTCCTGCGCTGCGCTCATACCCCGCCGTTCGACCGTCGTCCGGGCCGTCCGAATGGTGGAGGGGGTTGGATTCGAACCAACGTAGGCAACGCCAACGGGTTTACAGCCCGTCCCCTTTAGCCACTCGGGCACCCCTCCGTTCCGTCCCCGAAACGGCGGGCGAAAATGGTATGGTCGCGTCGGAATGTCAATGGCCCATCGGACGCAAAATCGCGGCAAACCGCCCGCCGCCGGCGAACTCTGGCTCCATGGCCGCCACACCGTGGCCGCGGCCCTGGCGAACCCTTCCCGCAAGGTACGCCGGCTCCTCCAGGCGGAGGCCGGGGAAGCGGAGGCTGCAGCCCGCCGGCGCGGCATTCCCGTCGAAACGGTGGAGCGCCGCCTGCTCGACCGGCGTTTCGGCACCGGCGCCGTCCACCAGGGCGTCGCGCTCCACTGCGAGCCGCTGCCCCCGCCCGACCTCGACGCCATCGCGGCGGCGCCCGGCCCGGCGCGCCTGCTGCTGCTCGACCGGGTGAGCGACCCGCGCAATGTGGGCGCGGTCCTCCGCTCGGCCGCGGCTTTCGGCGTGCGCGCCGTCATCATGCCGGCCGCCGGCGCACCGGCGGAAACCGCCGCGCTCGCCAAGGCCGCGGCCGGGGCGCTGGAGCGCGTGCCGCTGGCGCGCATCGTCAATCTCGCCCGCACGCTCGAGCGGCTCAAGGCGGCCGGATACTGGTTCGCCGCCCTTGACGGGACGGCCGACCTGCCGCTCGCACGCCTCGACCTCACCGGCCGAATCGGCCTGGTGCTGGGAGCGGAAGGCGCCGGCATCCGCCGCCTGGTGCGCCGCGCCTGCGACTTCGAGGCCGCGATACCGATGAGCGGCGGCGCCGACAGCCTCAATGTCGCCGTCGCGGCCGGCATCGCCCTTTACGAAGCGCATCGCCAGACCTACATGAGCGGCACGGCGGCCGGGGCGTCCTGAAGCCGCTGCGGCAAAGCCGGTCAACCGAAAACCATACGGGAAACACCATGTCTCTGCGTCTTGGCGACGATGCTCCGGACTTCACCGCGGAAACCACCGACGGCGAAGTCTCCTTCCACGATTATCTCGGCGACGGCTGGGGCGTCCTCTTCTCCCATCCCGCCGACTTCACGCCGGTCTGCACGACCGAGCTCGCGGCCGCCGCGCGCCTCAAGGGCGAGTTCGAGAAGCGCAATTGCCGCATCATCGGCCTGTCCGTCGATCCGCTGGGCAGCCACAGGGAATGGGCCAGCGACATCGAGGAAACCCAGGGCCAGGCGGTCAACTTCCCGATCATCGCCGACCACGACCGGAACGTGTCCACGCTCTACGACATGATCCACCCCAATGCCGCCGAGACGGTGACGGTGCGCTCCGTGTTCTTCATCGGGCCGGACAGGAAGGTGAAGGCGACGATCACCTACCCGCCTTCCACCGGGCGCAATTTCGACGAGATCCTGCGCACGCTCGATTCGCTCCAGCTGACCGCCGCGCACAAGGTGGCGACGCCGGTGAACTGGCAGCAGGGCGACGATGTCATCATCCTGCCGGCGCTCACCGACGAACAGGCGAAGGAGCTGTTCCCCGACGGCTGGGACGAGCAGAAGCCCTATCTGCGCGTGGTCCCGCAGCCGGGCCGCTGAACGGCGGCTTCCGCCGACAGGGAGAGCGCTCCGGGCGGCCCCGGCAGCACCTCGCCGACGACCGCCGCCTGCGCGTAGCCGGCGGCGGCGAGCGCGGCGAGGCAGTCGGCCGCCCTCTCCCGCGGCACGCCCGCCAGCAGACCGCCGGCCGTCTGCGGGTCGAACAGCACCGGGCAATCTTCGGGGTCGAAGGCCTCCGCCGCCGCCTCATTGGCGGGGTGCAGCGTGCTGCGGATGCCGCGCGCGATGAGGTCCGCCGCGCCCGGCAGCACGGGCAGGGCGTCGGGCCACAGAACGGCCGCGCGGCCCGAGGCGCGGAGCATTTCGCCGAGATGGCCCGCAAGGCCGAAGCCTGTGACATCGGTGACGGCGACCGCGCCATGCGCGCGGAACGCCTCGCCCGCCTCGCGGTTGGACCGCTGCATGGCGGCAAGCGCCGCCCCCAGCCACGCGCCCCGGCAGCGGCCGGCCATATGCGCGGCGAGGATCGCGCCGGTCCCGAGCGGCTTGGCGAGCACGAGCCGGTCGCCCGCTTCCAGCCCGTCCTTGCCCGTCAGCCGGTCCTCGCGGGCGTGGCCGTCGAGGGCGAAGCCGAGCGCCAGTTCCGCCCCCTCCGCCGTGTGGCCGCCGACCAGCGCGCAACCGGCGTCGTTCAACACCTCCAGCGCGCCGCGCAACAGCGCTTCGAGGTCCCGTTCGAGCTTGTCGTCGGGCGCATGCGGCAAGGTCGCCAGCGCGAGCGCGGTCTGGGGCTCGGCCCCCATGGCGTAGAGGTCGCCGAGCGCGTGGTTCGCGGCGATGCGCCCGAAGAGCCAGGGGTCGTCGATGAAGGCGCGGAACTGGTCCGCCGTGCGAACGGCGACCCGGCCGGGCGGCGGCCGCACGACCGCGGCGTCGTCGCCGAGGCCGAGCGCCACATCCTCGCGCGGCGCAACCTGAAGGCGGGCCAGCACACGCGCCAGCGGGTCCGCCGGCAGCTTCGCGCCGCAGCCCCCGCAGCGCATGTCTGCCGCCCCCGGCATGGCCGGCAGGTCGCGGTAGCGGTCCATCCAGCGCCGGTCGATGCGATCCTTCCAGCGCCATGCCCAGCCGCCGGCGGCGGCGAACGGCCCCCAGGAGGCGACCGCCTGCCCGCTCTCCGTCGAAATCAGCGCGAGCGTCCGTTTCTGCGGCCTGTAGGGGCGCAGGGAGCCGGAGCCCGTCGCCAGCCGGCGCAGGTTCTCCGCCAGAACCGGACCCTGGCGCACCGCGAAGACGCCCGATTTCGGCAGGGCGCGCGCGCCGAACGCGGCGATATCCCCCGCCGCGAAGACCTGCGGGTGGCTTCGGGAGCGCAGGTCTTGCCTCACCTCCATGAAACCCCGCTTATCGACCGCAAGCCCGGACGCCGCAACCCAGCCGGCAGGGGCCGCCGGCGTCGCCAGGACCACCGCGTCCGCCGGCAGCAGTTCTCCGGCCTCCGTCACGGCCCCGTCGGGCTTGACCGCCGCCACCCGCACGCCCGTCCGCCGCTCGATCCCGCAGCGATGCAGCGCCGCCTCGATCCTCCGCCGCGCCGCGCGGCCGTAAGCCGGCAGGACCTCGGGCCTATCCGAGACGACCGTGAACTGCAGCCCTTCCTCCGGAATGCCCCGTTCCGCCAGGCGCACGGCCAGCCTGCGTTTCAGCGCGAGCGTGAGCTCGACGCCGCCCGCGCCCGCGCCCACGGTGACGAGCCGGAACCGCCCCCCGGCCTCCACCGCCCGGCCCTCGACCTCCTCCCAGCATTCGAGGAACCGGTCCACCGGCTTGACCGGCAGGGCGTGCCCGGCGCCTTCGATGCCCGCCGGAGACGGCGCAGACCCGATGTCGAGCGAGACAAGGTCGAAGGCAAGCGGCGGCCGGCCATCTATCAGGGCTTCGTTGCGGTCGAGGTCGAGGCCCGTCACCGCGCCATGCACCAGCCGCGCGCCGGCAAAGGCGGCCAGCGGCGCCAGATCGACATGCGCCTCGGCATGGCTGTAGGCGCCCGCGACCAGCCCCGGCAGCATGCCGGAATAGGGCGTGGCCATGTCGCGCGTCGCCAGGGTCAGCCGCAGGCCGGGGACCGGCTGCATGGCGAAGCGGCGCAGCACCTCCACATGCGCATGGCCGCCGCCGATCAGCAGGATGTCGGTGCGGACCGGCGCCGGCGCGGGCATCATCGGGTAAAGCGCGGCAGCGTCAGCGCTGCTTGACGGCCCCGACGGCGTTCAGGCGCGCGATCTCGGCGGCCGCGAAGCCCCAGTCGCCGAGCGCCTCGTCGGTGTGTTCGCCGGCATGGGCCGGGGCCCTGGAAACGCCGCTCGGCGTGCCTTCGAACACCGGGGCCGGACCCGGCTGGCGCACGCCGTCCACCTCGACGAAGCTGCCGCGGAAGACATTGTGGTGGTGCTCCATCGCCTCGGACATGGAGAGCACCGGGCCGAAGCAGATGTCGGTCTGCTCCATGATCGCCGTCCATTCCTCGCGCGTCTTCGTCTTGAAAATCTTGCGCAGGCGCTCGCGCGTCTCGGGCCAGCGGGGCCGGTCGAGCTGGTCCGGCAGGTCGGCGTCCGCAAGGCCGGTATGCTTGAGCAGCAGCGCATAGAATTGCGGCTCGATGGAGCCGACCGAGATGTGCTTGCCGTCCGCCGTCTCATAGACATTGTAGTAATGCGCGCCCTTGTCGAGGCGGTTCTTGCCGCGCTCCTCGATCCAGGCCCCGGAGGCCAGCGCGCCGTACATGGGGGTCATCAGCGAGGCCGAGCCTTCGACCATCGAGCAGTCCACCACCTGGCCCTTGCCGGTCGTGCGTGCGCTGACGATGCCGGCCAGCATGCCGACGGCCATGTAGAGGGCGCCGCCGCCGAAATCGCCGACAAGGTTGAGCGGCGGCACGGGCGGGCCGTCCTCCTCGCCAATGGAATAGAGCGCGCCGGACAGCGAGATGTAGTTGATGTCGTGCCCGGCGGTATGCGCGATGGGACCGGTCTGGCCCCAGCCGGTCATGCGCCCGATCACCAGCTTCGGATTGCGCTCGAGCAGCGTGTCGGGCGCGAGGCCGAGACGCTCCATGACGCCCGGCCGGAAACCTTCCACGATGGCGTCCGCGCCGTCGCAGAGGCGGAGCGCCGTTTCCCGCCCGTCGGGGTGCTTCAGGTCGATGGCGACATTCTTGCGGCTCCGCAGCAGGGTGTTGAACTTCGGGTGTTCGGCCTCCCTGCCGACATTGGCCGCACGGTCCACCCGCAGCACATCCGCGCCCATGTCCGCAAGCAGCATGCTGCAAAACGGCCCCGGCCCGATGCCGGCGAATTCCACGATCCTGACCCCGTCCAGCGCGCCCATGGCCTCTTTGCCCCCTTTCGGCGTTATGGTGGCGCGAGCATAGCGCGCGAGAAAGGACCCGCAACATGACCGGGCCGTAAGTTAGAATGGCGGGAGGGCGAGGCGCCGCGCGTCGATCTGGAGCAGTATCACTGAGAGTCCGTTTGAGAATGGGCACCTTGCGATATTCGGACGCGCGGCGACCGGGCCGAAAGCGCAAAAACACCGTCGCTCCGGCCCCCGAGCCGGGGCGACGCAGCAGGGGCACCGCCGCTATTCTCAAAAGGTCTCTGAGGAGAAGACGAAATGACGGAATATCGCGTGAAGCGCCCGCTCCGGCGTCCTGCGGTTCATCCCGGAGAGATTCTGCGCGAAGACGTTCTGCCGGCTCTGGGGCTGTCCACCGGGGCTGCGGCGGCCCGGCTCGGTGTTTCGCGCCAGCACCTTCACCGGGTTCTGGCCTGCACGCATCCCGTTTCCGTTGAAATGGCGCTCAGGATCGGCAGGCTCGTCGGCAACGATCCGGGCCTCTGGCTCAGGATGCAGCAGAACCACGATCTGCGGCATGCCGAACGGAGGCTGAAAAACGAACTTGAGAAGATAATCCCCGCCGAAACGCCTCCGCCCGCGCCGGCGGCCCCCGCGGCCTGAATGGCGGCGCAAGCATAGCGCGAGGAAGGACCCGCAACATGACCAGGCCGTTTTCCGGCATCCGCGTCCTCGACTTCACCCAGGTCTTCGCCGGGCCGTTCGGCAGCTACCAGCTCGCCCTGCTCGGCGCGGATGTCATCAAGATCGAGCGGCCGGGCGGCGAGGACATGCGCTTCTCCCCGCCCTCGAAGCTGTGGGCGGAGCGCGCGATGGCGCCGATGTGGGCGTCTGCCAACGCCAACAAGCGCAATCTCGCGCTCGACCTGAAGGACCCCGACGCCGTCGCCGCGCTCCGGCACATGGCGAAGGGCGCCGACGTGGTGATGGAGAACTTCCGCCCGGGCGTGATGGACCGGCTCGGCCTCGGCTACGAGGCGCTCTCGGACATCAACCCGCGGCTCATCTATTGCGCGGTTTCGGGCTTCGGGCAGAACGGGCCCGACCGGGAGACCGCGGCCTATGACGGGCGCATCCAGGCCACCTCCGGCATCATGTCGGTCACCGGCCATGCCGAGACCGGACCGGTCCGGGCCGGCTTCGCGGTCTGCGATGCCATCGGCGGCATGACCGCCGCCTTCGCCGTGGCGAGCGCGCTTTTCCAGCGCAGCCATACCGGAAGGGGCCAGATGGTCGATGTCGCGATGCTCGATTCCGCGCTCTCCTTCATGTCGCCGGCGGTGGTGGAATACCTCGTCGCCGGCCATCTGCAGGGCCAGTACGGCAACCAGGCCGTGAGCCGCAAGCCGACCGCCAACCTGTTCAGGGCGGGCGACGGCCATCTCCTCCTTGCCGTCAACAACGAGAAACAGTTCCGGGCGCTGTGCGCGGCCCTCGGGCGCGAGGACCTGCCCGACGACCCGCGATTCGCCGACTGGGACGCGCGCACCGCCCATGCCGACGAGCTGCGCGAAATCGTCGAGGCGGCCTTTGCGGACGGCGGCGCGGAGGTCTGGGAAGCCCGCCTGGAGGAGGCCGGCGCGCCTTCGGCCCGAATCCGCAGCATCGCGGACGCGGTCGGCCACCGCCAGCTCGCCCACCGCGACGTGCTGCAGGATGTCGAGGGCCCCTGGGGGCCGATGCGGCTGGTGGGGTCCGGCTTCAAATTGGCGCACGGCTCCGGCGTCATCGACCGGCCGCCGCCCCTGCCGGGGCAGCACAGCGAGGAAGTGCTGCGCGAGGCGGGCCTCGACGAGGCCCTGCTCCAGCGCCTGCTCGCCCGGTCCGCAACCGACGCAAGCGGAGAGACGCCATGAGCGACCGGCGACCGCCCTTCCGCGCCGACCATGTCGGCAGCCTGCTGCGCCCGCCCGGCGTCGTCGCGGCGCGCCGCAAATGCCTCGACGAGAAGACCATGCCGGCCGACGAGCTGCGCGCGATCGAGGACGAGGCGATCGTGCAAGCCATCCGCATGCAGGAAGATATCGGGCTGAAGGCGGTGACCGACGGCGAGTACCGCCGCCTGTTCTGGCATTACGACTTCATGGAGATGCTGACCGGGTTCGAGTTCGAGACGCGCGAGCTGGGCGTGCAATTCGCCGGCGTGCGCCTCCCGCCGCTCTACCCGACGATCACGGCCCGGCTCGACTTCCCCGACGACCACCCGATGCTCGACCATTTCAGGTTCGTCGCCGCCAACACGACGGTGGCGCCCAAAATCTCGATCCCCGGCCCGAGCTGCTGCCATTTCCGGCTCACGCCGGACGACATTCATGTGCCGGAATACAGGGATACCGACCTCTTGTTCGCGGACATCGCGGCCGCCTACCGCAAGGCCGTCGGGGCGTTCTACGCCGCCGGCTGCCGCTATATCCAGCTCGACGACATCTTCTTCGCCTATCTCTGCGACCCGAAGCACCGCGCGGAGAAGCAGCAGCAAGGCCACGACCCGGACCGGCTGATCGACCGCTATGCCTGGATGATGAACGAGGCGATCGGGGACCGCCCGGACGACATGACGGTCGCGATGCATCTTTGCCGCGGAAATTTCCAGTCCGCTCACGCCGCGGAAGGCGCCTACGACCCGGCCGCCGACGCCGTCTTCAACAGGACCGGGGTCGATATCTTCTTCATGGAATACGACACCGAGCGCGCCGGCGGGCTGGAGCCGCTGGGTCTGCTGGCCAAGGGCCGCCAGCGCGTGCTGCCGGGCTTCATCACCACCAAGACGCCCGAGCTCGAGAGCATCGACGACCTCAAGCGGAAGTTCGACGAGGCGTCCCGATATGTCGATCTCGACCAGCTCGGCATCGCGCCGCAATGCGGCTTCGCCTCGACCGAACACGGCAACAGGATCGGCCATGACGACCAGCGGCGGAAGCTCGAATTGGTAGTAACGCTTGCCGAGGAAATCTGGGGAGGGGTGTAAGTCCGCCCGGCACGACATCCGATCCCGTTGGATCGTGACGAAGAAGGCGCAGGGACTGTCGCCCCGGCCCCCGCCTGTTCGCGTTCCCGAGCGGAGAATCCGACGGCCGGGCGGCGTGAAACACATATTGTTCGAAATAATTGAGTAATATTTCTCTATATGACTTGCATTATCAGAAAGTGTGCTATGATGGGTCTGAGGGAAGCGGCGTCCATGGACCGCGTCCCGCCCGCGCCGGCCCGGTGCGGAGCGACCCCGATTCAGCCGACAGGCGAAGTGCGTCCTGTGCCCGCCTCGCGCGCGGGCAATCAGGCGCGCGAACCGCGCCGCCGCGAAACGCGCCCGCCCGCGCACAGGCGCCCGCGCAGGATGACGCGCGAATAAGGGTCGCTCCGGTGCCGGGGCGGTGTGCCGGATGAACATGAGACGAAACCAAGGAGCCGCACCCATGCCCGTGCTCGACCCGACCCTCTCCCTCTCCTCCCGACAGGAAGCCTTCTGCCGCCACTACACAGCCTCCGGCAATGCCGCAGACGCCGCAAGGCGCGCCGGCTATGCCGAACGCTCCGCAAGGCAGACCGGCTCCGCCCTGCTGGAACGCCCCTGGATCGTCGAGCGGGTGCGGCGCATCCGCATGTCGTGGCGGCGCACAGAGAGGGACGAGGCGCAGATCGTGCTCGCCCGTCTGGAACAGGCCTGGGATGCGGCGGTGGCCAGCGGGTCCGCCTACATGATGGTCCGGATCGTCCGCTTCCAGGCGGAGATTGCGGGGCTGACGCAGCCCGCCAACCGGGCGGCGCTCTGGTCGATGCCGGAGGAGGACGAGTTCGGGGAGATCGAGGCCGGCGAGGCGCAGGAGGCCGGCACCGTGCCGGGACCCCTCGCCGAAGCCGTGCGCCACGGCCGCGCCCGCGCCGAACGCGCCCTTGCCCGCCATTGCGGGAACAGGGAGGCGATGGAGGCAGGGGAAGGCTTCGACGGGGCCGCCCATGCGCAGGTTGCCGCAAGGCTCACGGCGGCCGTCGAGGAGCGCGAGAGCCTGCCCGTCCGCTTCGACCCGCCGCCGCCTCCGGCAAACGACCTGCCCCTCGCTGACGACCCGCCCGAAGACACCTACGACCCGGAGCGGTTCCCCGGCGAGTGGGCCGACGGCGACCGCCCGGGCGAGGAGGAACGCGCCGAGGGCGCGGAAACCGACTGGCTCTACCAGCGCCGCAACGACTATGCCGAGATCCACGACCCCTGGTCGCCGGAAAACATCGAACGCCGCCAGGCCGACAGCCTCAACCGGCTCGAGAATGGGCCGCCCCCTTCAACCCGCCCCGCAACCCCGGTTTCGCACCCGACCATGACATTTCATGACATTCCGTAACTGCTCAGGATGCAGGCTCGGTGCTCCTTTTGCGTCGCCCCGGACCCCGATCCGGGGCCTTGTGCAACAGGGGCAACCCTTCGCCCGGAGACCCCGGCTCGCCCTGTGGGCGTCCGGGGCGACGACTGCGAGGGCGCTGCGGTCCGGACGCGGTCCGGGGCAGACCCTGGCGGTTCCGCCCTCTTTTCACCGGCTGCGGAAGCATAGCGAGCATGAATGGGCCCCGGCCCGAGGCGACGAATGGCGCGCGCGCGGTGTGGCCAGCCCGCACCGCAGACAAGCCGAAACGGAAGTCCGGCCGTTCCCTTCGGGGCGCTCGGGACAGGCCCCTTCGATACACCGATTCCCGGCTACTCGGGGTGAGAGTGCGTATCGAAAGGCAGCCGCCCTTCGCTTCAGACCGGTCGGATTCCGCTCTAGCGGACGTAGAGGCGGACTTCCTCCACATTCAGGTCGCTGTCCGCCCGCGTCGCGATCCTGAGCCTGGATGCCGCAACACCCATGCGGCGCAGGCTCCTGTGGACCTTGTCGGCATAGTCCGCGGCCGCCGCCATGCTGCCGCCGGGCGACACGCCGACGACCTCGAATGTCGTGCCGGGCCGGCGGTCGAGCACCTGCTGGACGGCGGCCGACAGGGCTTCCTCGAAGGCGACATTCGGATCGTCGAAGCGGACCACCGCCAGAGGCCGCTCCTCGGCGGCCCGCGCCGCATAGGGCCCGCTCGACACGCCGTCCTCGAGGCTGCCGGCGTCGATCGCCTCCGCCAGAAGCGCGAGCTCGCGCCGCTCGGCCGTCACCAGCCGGCTCTGCCGTTCCGACGCGGCCGAGACCTCGTCCAGAAGGCGGGTCACGGTGACTGTCATATGCGCCGTCCTGTCCCCGATGGCGTGCAGCGCCTCGTGGTCTTCCTCCACCGCGCCGGACAGTTCGAAGGCGTTCAGCACCGAGTCGTTGAGGAATGCGGCCCTGGAATCGGCCTCGGCGGCGCGTGTCCGCAGCACATCCCAGGCGCCGACATCGCGGTCCAGCGCTGCCAGCATCGACTGCGCGACATTCCACTCGGCCCGCAGCCTCGGATTGGCGCGGGTCGTGCCGATCTTGAGGCGCGCCTCGATGGCGCCGACGCGCTGATGATAGCTTGCAGCGCGCTGGCGGGCGCCGTCCCGGAGGCCCGCATGCGCTTTTTCCAGCCCGTCGATCACCTCGGCAAGCGCATCCGCCTCGCCGGCAAGCTGGCGGACCTTGCTGACGACGAAGCTCTCCCCGCCCTGCCGGGACGCAGGCGCCGCAGCCACCTGCCGGGCCGCCGGAGCCGGCGACTCGCGGACGGCGGGCGCTGCAGGAGCGGCGACGCGGGTCGAGCCGGGCGGCAGGCCGGCATCCGGGTTAACGCATCCTGAAATGCCCAGAAGCCCGCCTAACAGGAGGGCGCTCGCGCTTGTCCGTTTACGCATAATGTTCCGCCTGAAACGTCACCGGTTTTCCGCCCATCGCTAGACAGTAGCGCGTTATTGCGGCTTCTGCCAATGAGTTTTCCAAAGGCGGGGAACGGTTCGCGGCAATGCTTGCGCGGACGCTGGGCCGGGGCTAAATTCACCCTCTCATTAACAGCGCCCGTAGCTCAATCGGATAGAGCGTCTGACTACGGATCAGAAGGTTGGGAGTTCGAGTCTTCCCGGGCGCGCCAGATTTTCATTTCGTGCGAGGACACCGCCCGCGGCGCGCATGGCGACGGCCGTTCCCCGGGGCGAACCGGTCAAGCGAGGCGGGATGAGCGGAACGGATCTCGATGTCGCAATCGTCGGTGCAGGCGTCGGCGGGCTTTACGCCATCCACCGGCTGCGGAAATCCGGATTCCGGGTCCGCGCCTTCGAGGCCGGCGACGGCATCGGCGGCACCTGGTACTGGAACCGCTATCCGGGTTGCCGCTGCGACGTCGAGAGCATGGAATACTCCTATTCCTTCTCGGAAGACCTGCAGCAGGACTGGCGCTGGCCCGAGCGCTACGGCACCCAGCCCGCGATCCTCTCCTATGTGAACCATGTGGCGGACCGGTTCGACCTCCGCCGGGATGTCGAGCTGAACACGCGCATCCGCTCGGCCCGTTTCGACAGCGAAGCCGGCCTCTGGACGCTGGAGGCGGAGAATCTGGAGACCGCCGCCGTCCGGTCCGTGCAGGCGCCCTGGTGCATCATGGCGACGGGCAACCTCTCGACGCCGCGCACGCCCGGTTATCCGGGGCTGGAGCGCTTCCGGGGCCGCTGGTACCACACCGGCCTCTGGCCGCATGACGGCGTGGACTTCACCGGGCAGAGGGTCGGCATTATCGGCACGGGTTCGTCCGGCGTGCAGTCGATCCCCCATATCGCGCGCGAGGCGAAGCATCTGCATGTCTTCCAGCGCACCGCCAATTTCAGCCTGCCGGCCCGCAACGAGCCGATGCCCGAGGAAAAGGAAAACTGCCACAAGGCCGAATATGCCGAGCGCCGCCGCGCCGCCTATTCGACGCCCTTCGGCATTGCCGGCTACCCGCCGCCCGACAGGTCCGCGCTCGACGTCCCCGCGGAGGAGCGCGACCGCATCTACGAGGCCAAGTGGCGGGAGGGCGGCAGCATCAGCTTCCTCTATTCCTTCAACGACCTCCTGGTGAACCGGGAGGCGAACGAGACCGCCTGCGAGTTCGTGCGCCGCAAGATCCGCGAGACGGTGAAAGACCCGGAGACGGCCGAACTCCTTTGCCCCAACGACCACCCGATCGGCACCAAGCGGCTGATCCTCGACACGAACTATTACGAGACCTACAACCGTGACAACGTGACGCTCGTGGATGTCCGCAGCGCGCCGATCCGGGAAATCCTGCCGGACGGGCTAAGGACAGACGAGGCCAGCTACGAGCTTGACGCCATCGTCTTCGCCACCGGCTTCGACGCGATGACCGGGGCGATGAAGGAGATCGACATCCGCACCGACCGGGGGGCGGTCATCGGCGAGAAATGGGCCGACGGGCCGCAGACCTATCTCGGCATCATGATGGCGGGCTTTCCCAACCTCTTCATGGTCACCGGCCCGCAGAGCCCCGGCGTGAAGAGCCAGATGATCCTGTCCTGCGAGCAGCATGTGGACTGGATCGCGGACTGCCTGGAGCATCTGCGCGCCGAGGGGCTCGGCCGCATCGAGCCGGAGGAGGCCGCCGAGCGCGCGTGGGTCCGGCACAACAACCGGGTTGCGGACTCGACGCTCTACCCGCTCGCCAACTCCTGGTATGTCGGCGCCAACATCCCCGGCAAGCCGCGCATCTTCATGCCCTATGTCGGCGGGGTGGACCGCTACAAGCAGCGTTGCGACGCCGTCGCTGCGAACGGCTATGAGGGCTTCCGCACCGCCGGATAAGCCGTCCGCGAGTTCCGGTTCCTCCCCGGCCGGACCGGAGCGGAACCCGGGAGTTTCCCCGCCCGAGCCGCCGGACCTCACTCCGCCGCCAGGTCCTTCTGGTCGTCCGCGTTGTAGTTGGCGTCGTACCACCAGGCGAGGTGGTCCTCGTAGATGACGGGCGGCCAGCGGGGCGGGTTGTCCGAGCCGGTGCAGGTGGGCGCGCAGCGGATTTCGGCGTCGAGATTGGGGCCGAAGAAATAGGGGATGGCGTAGCGGTGCCGGTCCTGGGGCGGCTGCGCGCGGTGCGGGGTGGACTTGTAGCGCCCGTTGGTCCAGCGATGCAGCATATCCCCGGTGTTTACGACGAAGCTGTCCTCGACGAAGGGCACATCCTCCCAGTCCCCGCCTTCGGAGCGGATCTGCAGCCCCGGCACGTCGGACTGGGCGAGGAAGGTGAGGAAGTTGGTGTCGGTGTGGGGCGCGATGCCGTAGCGGCCCGGTTCCCGCTCGGCAGGCGGGTAGTGCGAGAGCCGGAAGGAGAACTGGCTGCGGGTGAAATGCGGGCCGAACCAGTCCTCCGGCAGGCCGAGCGAGAGCGAGAGCGCCGGCAGGACAGAGAGCGCCAGCCGGTCCACCGTCTCGCAATAGTCGAGCACCGTCTCGCGGAAGCCCGGCAGGTTTTCCGGCCAGCGGTTGGGCCCGGCGAAGCGCCGCCCGGCCAGCGGGTCGTCGGCCCCGCGCTCGCGCTTGATGAAGAAGGCCTCGTTCATGTCGGGCTTGGCTTCCGCCTCGCTGACGCGCGAGGTGCGCACATTGTAGCGGGCCATCGCCATGTAGCCGTTATTGTGCTCGTTCATCAGCACGGCATGCTTGGCGGCTTCCGGCTGGGCGTGGAAGCGTTCGGCCTCGGCGAACATGGCGGCGATCTTCTCCTGCGGCACGCCGTGGTTCACGACAATGAAGAAGCCCACATGCTCCAGCGTGGCCGCAAGCGCGCCGGCCACTTCCTCGCGGCTCCGGGACAGGTCGATCAACGGGATCATGGCGCTTCCTCCCTCCGTCGCTCCCCCATTCTAGCCGATGACGACCGGCTCGACCGCATCCAGCAGCCAGCGGGCGAAGCCGGTCACGCGCGCATCCGCCCCCTGCCCGCCCATGACCTGCGCACCGACCGGCAGGCCGCCCACGGCCATGAGCGGCATGGAGACCGCCGGGGCGAACAGGATCGAGGCGGGCGTGTTGAACACCGCGTCGCCCGTCGGCCTTGCCATGGGCGGCTCGCCCGGCCTGTCGCCCGCCCAGGGGTGCGCGGGACCGGGGCAGCTCAGCATCAGCGCGCCGTCCACGACCTCCAGCGCGCGCGCCCATGCCGCCTGCGCCGCTTCGCGTCCCGCGAGCGCGGCACGGTAGTCCGCCACGCTCATCGCCTCGGCGGCCTCGAGCGACCGGCGGGCGCGGAAGCTGATTGCGTCCGGCCCCTGGTCCGCCAGCGAACGGTACAGCCAGCGGCTCTCCCAGCCGATGATCGCATAGCAGATCGGAGACGCCTGCATGAGCTCGGCATCGAGCGCCGCCAGCGCCGGATCGTCCGCCGGGCGCAGCACCGACACGCCCGCAGCTTCCACCGATTCCAGCAGGCTGTGGAAAGCCTCCTTGCTCGCATCGTCGAGCATCGACCAGCCCGCACCCTCCAGGGCGAGAAGGCGGCCGGGCTTCTCGCCGGGCGGCGGGTGCGCCGGACCGCAGAGGCCCCGATGGCCGGGATCGCCGCCCACGCGCCTCGCAATCTCGGCCGCCACTCGCCACATGTCTTCTATGGAGTTGGCGTGGACGCCGTTGACGCTCTGGCTGCTCGCCTGGCGCTCGCCGCGGTTGATCGCCCCCTTGCTGGGCTTGAGCGCGATATTGCCGCAATAGCCGGCCGGTCGAACGATGGAGCCGCCCACCTGGCTGCCGATGGCGGCCGGCAGCATCCCCGCCGCCACGGCAGCCGCCGAGCCGGACGACGAGCCGCCCGGCGTCCGCGCCGGGTCGAAGGGGTTGGTGGTCGGTCCCGGATGCGCGCCGCCGAGCTCCGCAGTCACGGTCTTGGCGAGGATCTGCGCGCCCGCCTGCCTAAGCGCCCAAACCGCCGCATTGTCGCGTTTCGGGAAATTGCCCCGATACGCCCGGCAGCCCATCTCCGTCGGCATGGTGCGCGTTTCCAGCAGGTCCTTGATGCCGACCGGCATGCCGTCCACGGGCGAGAGCGGCCGGCCCGCGCGCCAGCGTTCCGCGCTTGCATCCGCCGCCTCGCGCGCGCCCTCGATGTCCGTCGCAACCAGCGCCTGAAGGACCGGCTCGCGCGCCTCGATCACCTCGAGGCAGCGCTCCAGCCAGGCGCGCGGCGTATCGCTGCCCTCGCGAAAGGCCGGGAGCGCGTCGTGGAAGGTCAGGCCCCGGAAGGTTTTCGGGTCGTATCGCATGGCACGAACCTAGCCCGGTTTTCTCCTCGCTGTCATGACACGTCCGCATTGCGCGCCGGCGCCTTGTATCGGGTAAACCGATACCGCTAGGTTGCATCCGGCCCTGCGTGGGCGGTTCCGCCGATGGAGGTTGACCGATGCTGCGGTTCGGGACGGCCTGCCTTGCGCTCCTTCTGGCCCCGCTCGCCGCGGCGGGCGGAAAGGAGTTGAAGCCGAAACTCGGGGATATCGGCGGGGCCTCCTATGCGGAAGTGTCGCAGAGCCGCGAGATCTGCCGGAAGGGCGTCGAGGGCAGGATCGCACTTTGCCGGCTGAACACGAGCTTCGAGAGCGACGGCGACAACCGGAAATACGCCCGCTGCCTGCCGGTCTTCGAATGGCAGGCGGAGAGCTGCGCCGCGCATTTCCAGCGCCAGGCCGGCAATTGCGACGGCAGGGGCCCGGTGCGCATCGAAGGCTTCGCCCGCTTCGGCTGCACGGTGGCGGCAGAGGCTGCGGACGAAAGCAGCGAGCCCGCCGTCACGCCGGCCGACCGGGTAATGCAGGCGCGGGCGCAGGCTGCCATCCGCAGCGGACCCGGAACCGGCCACGCCAGGGCCGGTGCGCTGGAGGCCGGCCGGGAGGTGCGGGTGACGGGCGAGGCCGGGGCGTGGCTCAGGATCGAGGCGCCGGACGGCGGCGCGGCCTTCGTTCACGCCTCGCGGCTCGTCCAGCCCGCGCCCCGGGACCCGGCCGCCGACCTCGTGCCGACATGTGTAGGCATGAGCCCGGGCGCCGCATGCTGGCGGGAACTCGCGGCCCCGCCGGGCTGTCGCTTCTGGTACGACTACTACGATCAGCGGATAAGCTGGGCCTGGTCGGGCGAATGCCGGGCCGGCGTCGCCGATGGACAGGGCGTGCTGGCGGCAACGTGGGCCGGGGGATCGGCCGAACTCATCGGCGCACTTGACAGCGGCAGGATGCAGGGCCTGTGGATCGTCCGCTACGCCGACGGCAGAATCGACCGGGGCCCTTACCTGGACGGCAGGAAGCACGGCCGATGGGTGGACCGCTATGCCAGCGGCAGGGTCGATGAAGGCTCCTATGTGAACGGCATGAAGCAAGGCCGGTGGGTGGATCGCTACGCCAGCGGCAACAGCCTCGAATACGAGTATCGCGACGGCTCGGTGGACGGGCAGCCGGGGGTCTATGTCACCGCGGGTGGCGCGCGCACTCCGGGGAGCTGGTCCGGCAATTGCTTCCTCGACGGCCAGGGCCGCCTGCTGATTTGGAAGGGCGCCAGGGAGGAATGCCCGCCCGGATAATGGAGGAGCGCGACCCTCGTCGCCCGCTCCGCCTCGCAAGAATGTCACTCCGGAGGCAGGGCCAGCGGAACCAGCTTCGACCGGCCGATGGTTCGGTCGCGGGCGACCAGGGGCTTTCTGCGTAACTCCGACATGGTGCTCGGGGCGCTTGTCGGAGGCGCGATCATCGAGGGCTTCTCGACCCTGATCAGCAAGTCGTTCCGCATCAGGAGCAGGATCGTCGAGAATGGCGTTCGCCGGCTGAAACAGAACCTGGCGCAACTCCTGGACCAATACATGCCCGGCGGCATCCTTCCGGGCGGCGACGGCTGGAGGCTGAGCATCAGGATCCGCCTGATCCACGCCCAGGCGAGACGGCTGATAAGGCAGACGGAGGAGTGGGACGAGTCGGAGTACGGACTGCCGCTCAGCACGGCGCACATGCTGCTGGGCGCAGCGGCCTTTTCCGGGCGGCTTATGCAGCATGTAGGGAACCTCGGAGGCGATTTCAGCGCGGAAGAGCGGGAGGGCTATGTGCATGTCTGGAGATATGCGGGGTCGCTCATGGGCGTGCCCGAGGAGATCATGTTCCGGGATTTCGCCTCGTCGACCCGCACATTCGAGATCGGGGCCTTGTGCGAACCTCCCCCCGACGAAGACTCGATGATCATGGCCAACAGTATCGTCAACAGCGCGCCGATCGTTCTGGGAATAACGGAGGCCGGGGCGCGCCGGTCTATGGCCGCCTATATGTACCAGGTGTCCCGCGAACTGATCGGCAACGATCTGGCGGACCGGTTGAGGTATCCTCCTTCCAGGCTGATCAGGGAACTGCCGTTCCTGCGGTTGAGAAATTTCGGGGACCAGATGCTCCGGAGGGCCGGCCAATGACGGCGCGGCCCGGCACAAGCGACAGCCAAGCGCTCGCTCCCGGCCCGGACATTCTCGCAGAACTGCGGTTATGGGAAATTACGCACCCGAATCCGGCCGTCATGCTTGCCGCCCGCGGTCTCAGCCGTGCCGAAACCGGTCCCATCCGGCCCCCGGATGGGACCGTGGAGGTACAGGGCACACGGCGCACCCCATAACTCCAAGCGCGAAGCGCGGCTGGCGGAACGCCATCGGGCCATGTCGCTTGCATCCTCGGCACGATTGCGTGTGTCCGAATAAGCCCGCCCTTGACTTATGGGTGCCAGTGAGATGGATAAAGTTCATTGTGTCCTCCTCTCCCCGGCGTCCCTCATCGAGCGTCTTCGCAGATGCGCGGGAAGAGAGCCTCCACCGGCAGCGCCTCCCGAACAGGCATCCGGGACGGCGAAGCGCTTATTGCCACAGCTTGTCAGCCTGCCGTGGGTAACGGACCGGGCACCGTGATTGCGCAGGCCATAGCACGACGGCCGGCAATGCTGGTCAGCGTGATGTGCATGGCCCTGATGTTCGCGATGGCCGGCTTTTCGGCCTACTGGTCTCTGCAGCCGGTGCTTCAGCCGGAATGGCAGATGAACAATGTCACAGCCGGTTGGCTCTCGGGCGCGTTCTTCGGCGGCTATGTGCTCGCAGTCCCTTTCCTTACCGCGATCACAGACCGGATCGACGCCCGTTATGTCTTCATCCTTGGCGCGGCGCTCTCCGCAGCGGCACTGGTGGGACTGGCGTTCCTGGCAACGGGCTTCTGGTCCGCCCTGCCTTGGCGCGTGATCGCCGGAACCGGCATGGCCGGATGCTACATGCCCGGCCTGAAGGTGCTCACCGACCGCATGTCGACGAAAGCACCGCGCGCACGTGCCGTCGCGTTCTACACGGCCTGTTTCAGCGGCGGTACAGCGGTCTCCTATGCTCTCGCAGGCATCGCTCTGGAGTGGTTCGGCTGGCGCGGCGCGTTCCTTCTAACGGCAGCCGGGTCGGTGCTCGCCGTCATTGCCGTCGCGGCTCTGGTCGTGCCGCAGAAGCCGGAAGCGGCCAAGCAGGTCCGCAGCCACCTGCTGGATTTCCGTCCGGTACTGCGCTCGCGCAAGACGATGAGCTTCGTCGTCGGTTATGCGGGTCACGGGGCAGAACTGTTCGCCATGCGCTCGTGGGTCGTGCCGTTCCTCGTGTTCTGCCTTGGCAGCAGCAGCGAATTCACGTTGAGCGCTACACTTCTGGCGGCCGTGACCTCTCTCGTTGCGGTGGCTTCGAGCATTGGCGGTGCGGAGCTGGCGCTGCGGATCGGGCGCGTGCGCCTGATCACTTGTGTGATGCTGACGACGTTCGCGCTCAGCACCGTTGTCGGGTTCTCGTCGGGGCTGCCCTTTGCTGTCGTGGCAATTCTGTGCCTCGTCTATTCCGCCGCAATCCAGGCCGACTCGGCGGCGCTCACCGCCGGAGCCGTCAACACCTCCCCAGTAGGCCATCGTGGCGCGACGCTTGCCGTGCATTCGACACTGGGATTCAGCGGTTCGCTGTTCGCGCCGCCGCTGGTGGGCGCGGTTCTCGATCACGCCGCGCCGCTCGGGGGAACGACCGCCTGGGGGCTCGCGTTCCTCTCGATGGGATCGATGGCGTTGCTCGGCTATCTCGTCTTCATGCTGTTGCGCCGGCGTCTGGCCCGTGCGGCGCCGGCGCCGTAGTGGATGTCAATACCGTCTCGCAGGCCTCTCTATCTCAACCGCGCGACATCGAGAGAGAAGATCAACGGGAAGTAGGTTTCCCAGCGGCGCCATCTGAGACTGCCCGCCTCGGAGACGCTCCAGAGCGTCCCCGCCTCGTCGAACGACAGGTCTTCAATCCCGGCCATCACCGCGAAGAGGTCGAGCAGCTCGCCGGTTTCGGCGTCGAGGCGCTGCACCACGCCTCCGTCGCCCCCGCTCTGCGAGAGCCACAGACGGCCCTCGTCGTCGAATGCGGCGCCCTGGGTGCGGACATCGATGGGGATGCTGTGCACATCGTCGGCGGCGGTCAGGTAAACGCCGCCGTCTTCCGGGAATATCTCGGTGACCGGGTAGCGATAAAGACGCGGCTCGCCATATTTCTCATACGGGCCGAACCAGAGATGGCCGGCGTGCCAGGCAAGGAAGGAAGGGCCGATCTCGCGGTCGATGTCCGCCCGTCCCAGTATCGCCGCCCCGGTATCGCCGTCGGCAAGCGCCTGCGCCAGGTCGATGCGGTAGAGCTTGCCCCGGTCGGCAACGAAGAGCGTGCCCCGGCGGTCGTTGGCGAGACCGCCCGGATGGCCGACATCGTCGGGGAGGCGAAACGCGCCGACCAGTTCGCCGCTCTTCATATCGACGGCGAACACGCGGCTCTCTCCCCTGGAAACCCGGTGCGAAGTGCTCCTGTAGGCGGCAACCAGGACCCGGTCTCCCGCCACGGTCAGCCCCTGCGGCACGAAGCCGGCGTCGAGCGCCGGCATCCAGATGCGGCTGGCGATGGCCTGCTCGTTCGGCACCCGGCTGAGTTCGCCCGGCTCGATCTTCGGCGCGGTTCCGAGGACCGTCGCCGGCTCGCTCGCGGCGGCGGTCATTGCACCGGCCCAGAGGAAAATCGCCGCCAACAGCCTAACCACGGCTCGTCGCCTCGAGGCGCCGGCCGCTCTCGGCATCGAAGAGGTGCAGGTTCGCCGGGTCCGCCGCCAGGCGCAACATCTCGCCCGGACGGTTCCCGCTCTCGTCCTGCGTGTGGACAATCAGTTCGTCGTCGCCGACGGCGCAGTGCAGCAGACGCGATGCGCCCAGGTCCTCGGCGTACAGCAGGCGGGCCGACAGCAGGCCCTCGTTGCCGTCGGCAACCACCGCCAGATGTTCCGGCCGGATGCCCAGCACCACCCGGCGTCCCGATCCGTCCGGTCCCGCGCCGTTCGGCAAGGCGATGCGCCCCATCCCCCCGCCTTCGACGGCGGCGCCATCGTCGGAAAGAGCCGCAGGCAGAAGGTTCATCGCCGGCGCGCCGATGAAGCCTGCTACATAGGTCGAACCCGGACGGCGGTAGATCTGGCGCGGCGTGCCGGTCTGCTCGACCACTCCCTGATTCATGACCACCAGCCGGTCGGCCATGGTCATCGCCTCCACCTGGTCGTGCGTGACGAAGATACTGGTGGCCTTCAACTCGTCGTGGAGGCGCTTGATCTCAACCCGCATCTGGCTGCGGAGCTTGGCGTCGAGGTTGGACAGGGGCTCGTCGAACAGGAAGACATCGGGCTCGCGGATGATGGCGCGGCCCATGGCGACGCGCTGGCGCTGGCCGCCGCTCAGTTGGCTCGGCTTGCGCGCCAGGAGTTCTTCGATGCCCAGAATGCGCGCGACACGCTCGACCCGTTCGCGGATCTCGGCCTTCGGCCGGCGCGCGATCCGGAGCGCATAGCTGATGTTCTGAAATGCCGTCATGTGCGGATAGAGCCCGTAATTCTGGAACACCATGGCGACATCGCGCTCCTTGGGCTCCAGGTCGTTCACCACCCGGTCCCCGATGGCGACCTCGCCCGCGGTTACGGCTTCGAGACCGGCGATCATCCGGAGCAGGGTGGACTTACCGCAACCGCTCGGGCCGACGATGACGGCGAACTCGCCGTCGCCGATTTCGATGTCGATGCCGTGGATGACCTCCGTTGTGCCGAAGGATTTTCTCACCTGCCGCAAGCTGACATTCGCCATCCGCCCACCTCGCCCCTATTTCTCGCCGCCGAGCAGCCCCTTGACGAACCAGCGCTGCAACACCAGCACGACGACAATGGGCGGCAGCATCACCATCAGGGTGCCCGCCATGGCCACGTTCCATTCCGGCAGCTCGTCCTCCGACGGGATGAGATTCTCCAGTCCCATCACCAGGGTGCGCATGTCCGGGTCCGTCGTTATCAGCAGGGGCCAGAGATACTGGTTCCAACCGAAGACGAACATGATTACGGAGAGCGCGGCGATATTGGTCTTGGAAAGCGGCAGCAGGATCTGGAAGAAGAAGCGCAGCGGTCCGGCCCCATCCATCTTCGCCGCTTCCGCCAGTTCCTCCGGAATCGTGAGGAAAAACTGCCGGAACAAGAAGGTGGCCGTGGCGCTGGCGAAGAGCGGCAGGGTCAGCCCCCAATAGGTGTCGAGCAGGTTCCACTCCAGCGCGACCTCGACCCCGGAGAGCCAGGCGACGAAATCGGTCAGCCACAGCACGTCCAACAGCTGCTGCAGCGGCAGCAGCGCATTCGCCGCCACCTCGTAGGTCGGCACGATGCGCACTTCCAGCGGCAGCATCAGCGTGATGAAAATCAGCCAGAAGGCCAGCATGCGGAAGCGGAAGTTGAAGTAGCAGATAGCGAAGGCGGTGAGCGAAGCGCAGGCGATCTTGCCGAACAGGATGCCAAGCGTCATGACCACGCTGTTGACCCCCTGGGTCGCGAAGTCGCCGCGCTCCCACGCCTTGACCGCGTTTTCCAGCAACTCGCCCCCCGGAATCAGTGTCATCGGCACGTCGATCACCGCCTCGTAGGGCAGCGTCGCCGCGACGAAGGCAATCACGAGCGGGAAGCACATCACGAGCAGGCCGACCCCGAGGATCGTGTGGGTCACGGCGTTCAATACGGGTGTGCGCTCGATCATGCCCGCTCACTCCGCATAGTGAATCCGACGCTCGATCCACTTGAACTGGACGAACGTCAGCGCGATGACGAGAGCCATCAGCACGGCGGACTGGGCCGACGAGCCGCTGAGATCAAGGCCGATGAAGCCGTCCTGGTAGATCTTGTAGACCAGGATGTTGGTGGCGCCGCCCGGCCCGCCCTGGGTCATCACGTTGATGATGCCGAAGCCCTCGGTGAAGGAATCGGTGACATTGATGACGAGCAGGAAGAAGAAGGTCGGGCTCAAAAGCGGGAAGACGATGGTGATAAAGCGCCGTATCGGGCCTGCGCCGTCGAGCGCCGCCGCCTCGACAAAGGTGCGGGGAATCGCCTGCAGGCCCGCCAGGAAAAAGATGAAATTGTAGGTAATGCTCTTCCACGACGCGGCGATGATGACCATCAACATCGCGTCCGCCCCGACGATATTCGGGTCCCATATTCCCGGCCAGATGTCGTTCAGGAAGGCAAAGAAGCCCACGCCCGGCTGGAAGATGAACTGGAACGCGACGGCGGCCGCGGGCGCCGCTACCGCATAGGGCCACATCAGCACCGTGCGGTAAACGACCAGTCCCCGGATCACCCGGTCCACGAAGATCGCCAGCAGGAGCGCGAGCCCCATGGAGATCGCCGTCGTCCAGAAGGCGAAGATGAGGGTGATGCCCGCCGACTCGTAATATTCGGACGAGCCGAAGAGCTGGCGGAAATTATCGAGGCCGACCCACTTGGCCGGTCCGCCGAACGGCGGCTCGAGGGTTAAGGACCAGAACAGCGCCTTCGCCGACGGCCAGTAGAAGAACACGAAGACGATCAGGACTTCCGGCAATATCAGGAGATAAGGCAGAAGCCGGTTCCGGAAGAGAACGCGTTTGATCATCTGGCTAGGCGCCGTCGCTGTTCAAGGATGGCGCGGCGGCCCGGTCCGGCGGGAGGCCGGCCGGGCGCCGCCCATTGTCGTTCGCCCATCGCGGGCTCAGGGCAGGGACTGGCCCTCGTACTGCTTCTCGAAGCGGCGCAACTGCTCGTTGCCCCGCGCCACTGCGCTGTCGAGCGCCGCCTGCGCGGTCTTCTTGCCGGCCAGCATCTGCTCCAACTCGTCGCCGATGATCTTCTTGATCTGCCGGAAGTAGCCGAGGCGCAGCCCCCGCGAGAGCGGCGTGGGCGGCGTGCGGGCCAGGCTTTCGATGGCGACCTCGCGCCCGGCATATTCCTTCTGCTTGTAGAAGCCCTTGGCGACGAGCGCGTCGTAACCGCTCCTGGTTGTCGGCACATAACCGGTGACGGTGCTCCAGAACTCCTGCGACTCGACCGACCGGATGAAGTCGAAGAAGGCGGCGACGCCCTTGTATTCGGCCTCCTCGAAGCCCTTCATGATCCAGAAGCTCGCGCCGCCGACGACGGTGTTGTTGGGCGTCACGCCCTCATTGTGCGGCAGCGGGGCGACGTCCCAGTTCATCTTGGCGGTCTTCAGCACCGTGCCGTGCGAGGCGATGGAGCCGAAATAATGGCCGCACTTGCCGGTCGCGAAGGACTCGCGCGTGCCGACCCCGAACAGCTCCTTGGCGTAGCTACCGAGTTTGTCGTCATACCAGCGTTTCAGCCGCTCGACATGCTTTACATAGGAGGTCTTGTTGAAGACCAGCTCCGCGTCGAGGCCGTCGAAGCCGTTGTTGCGCGTCGCGATCGGCTCGCCATGCATGTAGCTGAACTGCTCCAGATGAACCCAGAGATAGGTCGAGAAGGCGATCGGGCAGGCGACGCCCGAATCCTTCAGCGTCCGCAGGTCCGCCTCGAACTGTTCCCAGGTTTTCGCCGGACCCGCGATGCCGGCTTTCTCGTACATGTCGATGTTGTAGTACATCACCGGCGTCGACGAGTTGAAGGGAAAGGAATAGAGCTTGCCGTCGGAAGAGGCGTAATAGCTCATGATCGAGCCGATATAGTCACTCCAGTCCACGTCGTAGCCGGCGTCGGCCATCAGCTGGTATGCAGGATAGATCGCGCCCGACAGCATCAGCGTCCCCGTCGCGGTCTCCACGCCCTGCAGAATGTGGGGATGTTTCTTGGCGCGGTAGGCGGCGATGCCCGCCTGGAGCGCCTGATCGTAGTTGCCCTTGCCCGTGCAGACGATCTCATAATCGTCCTGCGCGGCGTTGAAGCGTTCGCAGACCTTCATGACCTGCTTGCCCAGATAGCCCTTGAGGCCGTACCAGAGGTCGATTCTTGTCTTGGCCTCGGCCGGCATGGCGAGTCCCGCCGCCAGAATTCCAATTGCGGCGGCGGCAGTGAGTGTCTTGCGCTCCATTTTCGGGTCCTTTCTCCGGCTGCCAGATCGGCCGGATGAGCCACTATCCTCCCAGGCTGCATGGCTGTCCAGCGGCCCGAAACGGACGGGCCGGGAGCGTCCCGGCTCTTTGCAGAGTCATCCCCGAGGCTTGACACCGGGCGCGGGTGCCGGCTCTTCATCCACCGGTTCGCCGGGAACGGATTGGCCGGGCCCGGGTTTCGGCGGTATGCGGGGGGCGGCGTTCGAATGGCTTCCAAAGGCCTTCAGCGGCGCGGTGCGGACCTGCTCGTCATCGGCGGCGGCATTAACGGCGCCGGTATCGCGCGGGATGCTGCGGGGCGCGGCCTCGATGTCCTGCTGTGCGAACGGGACGACCTCGGGGCTCATACCTCGTCCGCCAGCACCAAGCTGATACACGGGGGGCTGCGCTATCTGGAGCAGTACGACTTCCGCCTCGTGCGCCATTCGCTCCGCGAGCGCGAGGTGCTGTTGCGCAACGCCCCGCACATCGTCTGGCCGCTGCGTTTCGTGCTTCCGCACCATAAGGGACTGCGCCCCTGGTGGATGATCCGGATGGGCCTTTTCCTCTACGACCATCTCGGCGGGCGCGTCCTGCTGCCGCCCTGCGCGGCTATCGACCTCCGCCGGCACGAGAGCGGGCGGGTCCTGCAGAGCCGCTACGGCCGGGCCTTCGAATACTCCGACTGCTGGGTGCAGGACTCGCGCCTTGTCGTGCTCAATGCCCGCGACGCAGAGGCCCGGGGCGCGGAAATCCGCACGCGCACGGAATGCGTGTCGCTGTCTCCCGGCGATGCCGGCTGGGAGGCCCTGCTGGTCGACCGGCTGTCCGGCGAACGGTTTGTGGTCGGGGCGCGAAGCGTCGCCAATGCAACCGGCCCCTGGGTCGGCCGCACCCGGTCGCTCGCCGGCGGCGCGGGAGCGGAGCAGCGGGTCAGGCTCGTCAAGGGCAGCCATATCGTGGTGCGCAAACTGTTCGATCATGCCTATCCCTACATCTTCCAGGGTGGAGACGGGCGCGTGCTGTTCGCGATCCCCTTCGAGGAGAACTACACGCTGCTAGGGACGACGGATGTGGAGTTCGAGGGCGAACCGGCTCGGGTCGGGATTGCGCCCGGTGAAATCGACTATATCTGCGCGGCGGCCAACCGCTATTTCGCGACTCCCGTCACGCCAGACGACGTGGTGTGGAGCTATTCCGGCATCCGGCCACTGTTCGACGACCGGACGGAAAAGGCGAGCAGGGTCACCCGCGACTACGTGCTGGCGCTGGACCGCGAGCCGGCCCCGATGCTCTCCGTATATGGCGGCAAGATCACGACTTACCGCAGGCTTGCCGAGCAGGCGGTGGACATGCTGGCCCGGCCTCTCGACATCGGCAGGCCGGGATGGACCCGGGATGCGCCGCTCCCCGGCGGAGACATTCCCGACGCAGACATCGCAGCGTTCACGGCGCAATGCGCAGCGCGCCATTCATGGCTTCCGGCTGGGCTTCTCCGGCATTTCATGCGCCACTACGGCTCCGAGACGGATACCCTGCTGGCCGGCTGCGGGAGCGTCGGGGACCTGGGCGAGCATTTCGGCGCCGGGCTCTACGCGGCGGAGGTCGATTATCTGGTGCGTTGCGAATGGGCCCGGACCGCCGAGGACATATTGTGGCGGCGCACCCGCAAGGGTCTCGGCGTCCCGGCGGACGGCGCGCGGCGCCTTGAGGCATATCTTCAGGCAGGCGGCGGCGCCTCCTGACGCCAGGGCGCCAGCGCCTCCACGGCGCGGTCCGGATAGTCGGTGACGATGCCGTCCACGCCGAGCCGGGCCATCGCCCGCATGTCGCGAACCTCGTTCACCGTCCAGACGACAACCTTGAGGCCCAGGCTCCGGGCCTCGGCAAACGCCTCGGCGGTGAGTTCGGAATAGTAGGGCGACCACACCGGGGCGCCGAAACGGTGCACCATCCTCGGCACCGAGCCGCCATGCTCGTGGATATTCAGGCCGGCAGTCCAGGGAGAAGCTTCGGGCCGGTCGCGCAGAATGTTGTCGCGCCAGCTTTGTTCGGCCGTAAGGCAGCCCACGGCGATTTCCGGCGCGAGCCTGCGAATCTCGCGAAGCACGCGCCAGTCGAAGGCCCGGACGCTCGCGCGGGAAACCATCCCCTCAGCCCGCAGCGCCGATGCCACCGCTCCGGCGAACACTTCCGGCCCGGCCGTTTTGTCCGGCTCCAGCGGCGTGAGCTTGATTTCGATGCCGAAACGCATAGCGCCGGCCCCCGGCTGCCGGCCGAGCGCCAAGACCTCCGCCAGCGTGGGGATGCGCGCCCCGTCGCGCGGCTCCTGCTCGGGAAATTTCGCGGTTGTCGAGCCGCCGGGCCTGGCCCTGCCGACATCGAAGCCCGACAACGCCGCCATGTCCAGGTCCCGGAGCCGGGGCCCCGGCGGCGCCAGCCATGCTCCCGCGGCGTCACGCGTGTGGTCCGGGTCGAGCGCCGGATCGTGATGGACGACGAGGATGCCGTCCCGGGACATGCCGACATCGAACTCCAGCGCATCGACGCCGAGCGCGATGGCGCGTTCGAAGGCCGGGAGCGTGTTTTCCGGCAGCAATCCGCGCGCGCCGCGATGCCCTTCTATTTCCAGCATCCGCGCGCTCAGCCGAGGCGCTTGCCATCGCCGGGATCGAAGAAGTGGACATGCTTCGCCGCGACGGTCAGGGAAAGCGCTTCGCCGATCGCGACTTGTCGGGCGCCGTCCACACGCACCGTAACGGGCGCGCCGGAGCCGCCGCCGGCCAGCTGTCCGTGGACCAGGCTGTCCGCGCCAAGCGCCTCGACGAGTTCGACAGCGATTTCCAACACCGCTTCCTCGCGGGAAACGGGCTCCAGATGCTCCGGCCGGACGCCGACGGTGACCCCGCCCCGGGCGGCGGAGGCCGGCGGCGCAACGGACAGCGTCCGGCCCGCCCCGTCGAGGTCCACGCCGCGCCCGTCTCCGGCCACGGTCCCCGGCAGGAAGTTCATGGCGGGGGACCCGATGAAGCCCGCCACGAATAGGCTGGCGGGCGCATCGTATATTTCCAGCGGCGTGCCGATCTGTTCCGCCACTCCGGCATTCATCACGATCAGCCGGTCGGCGAGCGTCATCGCCTCCACCTGGTCGTGGGTCACATAGAGGCTGGTGGTTCCGAGAGCGCGCTGCAGCCGCTTGATTTCCAGGCGCATCTGCACGCGCAGCTTGGCGTCGAGGTTCGAGAGCGGTTCGTCGAAGAGAAAGGCCTCGGGCTCGCGCACGATGGCGCGGCCCATCGCTACCCGCTGGCGTTGCCCGCCGGAAAGCTGTGCGGGACGGCGGTCGAGCAGGCCTTCCAGCTGGAGGGTTCCGGCAGCCTCGGCAACCCGGCGCGCGATCTCGTCCCTGGGCGTGCGCCGGTTGCGCAGGCCGTAGGCCATGTTGTCGAACACGCTCATATGGGGATAGAGCGCATAGTTCTGGAACACCATCGCGATGTTCCGGTCCGCGGGTTCCAGTTCGTTGACCCGCCTTGCGCCGATCCGGATCTCTCCTTCCGTCACCGTTTCGAGCCCGGCGACCATGCGCAGCAGGGTGGACTTGCCGCAGCCGGACGGGCCGACGATAACGACGAACTCGCCATCGGAGACGGTCGTGTCTATCCCGTGGATCGCGCGAACGCCGTTGGGATAGGTCTTTCGCACCCCGACGAATTCCAGCCCGGCCATGCCGTCAACTCCCTCCAACCGCCCGACGAGTGCGGGCCGTCATTTCTCCTGCTCGATCAGCCCCTTCACGAACAGGCGCTGCATGAAGACCACGACCAGCACGGGCGGCAGCATTGCGAGCATCGCGGTCGCCATGATCTGGTGCCATGCGGGCTCGGCGTCCTCGGCCTGCAGCATGCGCTGGATGCCCATGACAATGGTGTAGAAGCCCTCGTCGGTGGTGACCAGGAGCGGCCACAGATACTGGTTCCAGCCGAAGATGAAGAGAATCACGAAGAGCGCCGCGATATTGGTCCGGGAGAGGGGCAGCAAGATGTCGCGGAAGAATTTAAGCGGCCCCGCCCCGTCGATACGCGCCGCCTCGGCGAGCTCCTCGGGCACGGTCAGGAAGAACTGCCGGAACAGGAACGTCGCCGTCGCACTCGCGATCAGCGGCACGGACAGGCCCCAGTAGCTGTTCAGCATGTCGAGGCTGGCCACCACGCCGAAGGTCGGCAGGATGCGCACCTCGACCGGCAGCATGAGGGTGATGAAGATGAGCCAGAAGCACGTCTTGCGCAGCGGAAAGCGGAAATAGACGATGGCGTAGGCAGCAATGATCGAGATCGCGATCTTGCCGACCGCGATCATCAGCGCCATGACAAGCGAGTTCCAGAGCATCATGCCGACAGGGGCGGTGCCCGCGGCCTGCACGCCGGAGCCGAGCACGGTCGCGTAGTTTTCGAGCAGATAGCCGCCCGGCAGGAGCGGCGTCCGCCCCGACAGCATGGAATCCGCCGGATGCGTCGAGGCGACGAAGGCGATCCAGATCGGGAGCGCGGTGACCAGCACGCCAAGACACAGCACGACATGCGACAGGACCGTGAGCCAGGGGCGGTTTTCGACCATGGACCGTCCGCCCCCTCAGTAGGCCACTTTCCGCTCGATATAGCGGAACTGGAACACGGTAAGCGTGATGACGACGGCCATGAGCACGACCGACTGCGCAGCCGAACCGCCGAGGTCGAGCCCGATGAAGCCGTCGTTGAACACCTTGTAAACGAGGATCGTGGTGGACTGCGCCGGGCCGCCGCTCGTGGTCGCATGCACGATCCCGAACGTGTCGAAGAACGCATAGACGGTATTGACCACCAGCAGGAAGAAAGCGGTCGGCGAGAGCAGGGGGAACACAATCGTCCAAAAGCGCTTGAAGGGGCGGGCGCCATCGATCGCCGCCGCCTCTACGAGCGAGCGCGGAATGGCCTGCAGCCCTGCCAGGAAGAAGAGGAAATTGTAGCTGACCTGTTTCCACGAGGCCGCCAGGATGACGAGCATCATGGCGTCGGTGCCGTCCAGATAGTGGTTCCAGTCGTAACCGATGGATTTGAGCAGATAGGCGAGAACCCCGATGGACGGATTGAACATGAAGAACCAGAGCACACCCGCCACCGCGGGCGCGACGGCGTAGGGCCAGACGATCAGCGTTCGATAAGCCGTGGCACCCTTCAGGACCCGGTCCGCCATGACCGCAAGAAAGAGCGCGACGCCGAGCGACAGCCCTGCCGTCGCCGCCGAGAAGACGACCGTGCGGGCGAAGCTGTCCAGATAGTGGGGGTCGGAGAAAAGGGCGGTGAAGTTGTCGAGCCAGACGAATTCGCTCCTGAGGCCGAAGGCGTCTTCGAGCAGGACCGACTGGTAAAGCGCCTGGCTCGCCGGCCAGATGAAGAAGACCAGCGTGACAACGATCTGAGGGGCCACCAGGAGGATCGGCAGGCCCAGCTTGGTGAATACGACCCGTTTTTCCATGGTTCGGCCTTGCAGGGCAGAGCGTCCGGCGGCTTCGCGGCCCTATCCGTGAAGCCGCCGGACAAGTGCCTGGAGCCGGCTACCCTCCGGTCGCCGCCTCGAACTTGCGCAGCAGCGCATTGCCCCGCGAAACGGCGTCGTCAAGCCCTTCCTGCGCAGACTTCGTGCCGCCCCAGATCGACTCCATCTCCTCGTTGATGATGTCGCGGATCTGGACGAAATTGCCGAACCTGAGGCCCTTGGAATTCTCGGTCGGGGCTTTGTCCGTCATCTGCTTGATCGCAACGTCGGTGCCCGGGTTCTTCTCGTAGAAGCCCTGCGACGCGCTCAGCTCGTAGGCGGCCGTGGTGATCGGCAGGTAGCCTGTGAACTGATGCCAGTCGGCCTGTACCTCCGCCGAGGACAGATAGCTAAAGAACTTCGCCGCGGCCTTGTAGTCGCCCGCGTCGTGGCCCTGCAGCACCCACAGGGTCGCGCCGCCGATAATGGTGTTTTGCGGGGCGCCTTCGATATCCGGCCAGTAGGGCAGCGAGGAGACGCCGAACTCGAAGTCCTTGGCGTTGGCCTTCACCCCGGCATGGGCCGCGGAGGAGTTCATGTACATCACGCATTCCTGGCCGTAGAACTTGGGCGCGCTCTCCGAACGCCGGCCGCCATAGTCGAAGACCTTCGACTTCTGCCACTCGGCGAGCTGGCCGATATGCTTGGCATGCGCCGGGCTGTTGAAGGTGAACTCGGTGTCGGTGCCCGCGAAGCCGTTGGCCTTCGTGCCGATCGCCAGGTTGTGCCAGGCCGAGAAATTCTCGATCTGCACCCACGACTGCCAGCCCGTCGTGAAGCCGCAGGGATAACCGGCCGCCTGCGCCTTCTTGGCGGCTGCCTCGACTTCCGGCCAGGTCTTCGGGGCTTCGGAGACCCCGGCTTTCTCGAATGCGGTCTTGTTGTAGTAGAGCACCGGCGTCGAGCTGTTGAACGGCATGGAAAGCATGTTGCCGTCGGTATCGGTGTAGTAGCCGGTGACCGAGGCCAGATAGTCGTTCGGGTCGAATGCCTCGCCGGCATCAGCCATCATCCGGTAAACGGGGTAGATCGCCCCTTTCGCCGCCATCATGCTGGCCGTGCCGACTTCGAACACCTGCACGATATGCGGCTGCTGCTTCGCGCGGAACGCGGCGATGGCGGCTGTCATGGTCTCGGTGTAATTGCCCTTGTAAACGGGCGTCACCTTGTAGTCGGACTGGGATGCGTTGAAGCCTTCGGCGATTTCGACGACCTTCTCGCCGAGCTTGCCGCCCATGGCGTGCCACCATTGAATTTCGGTCGCGGCCAGAGCCGAGCCGGCATGGGCGACGGCCATCGTCGCGCCGATCGCGATCAGCAGGAACTTGTGCTTCATCGGGGACCTCCAAAGAAATCGTTCGCCGCGGCAGTGCCGGGGCTGCGGACCCGGCAGTCTATCGGAGCCGAGTTTCCAGCGGTAGGGATTGTCTTCGCTCGAGGTAGCGTCGGCGAATCCCTGCCCAGCCATCATCGCCCGGCTTGCTGCCATCCCGGCTAGGCTGCCGGACATCCACCCGAATATTGCCGGCATCCACCGGCGCGAGGTGGCGCGCCTCGCTGAGGCTTTCGCCGCCCCCGCGACCGGGCCGAGGGCGGCGTGAAGGCGTCTGAGTTTCTGCCGGGACAGGAACCGGGTGAGCTTTGACCGCCGGTTGAACTCAATGCCATTGGCGGGGTTGCTTTCGATATGACCGCGGGCGATGGTGAAGTTGAGGATCTGTCGGAGGCAGGCAAGGCACCGATTGGCGTTGCTCAGCGCCGTGCGGCTGTGGCGGTCGAATCAGCGCCTGATCCCGGCTTTCCGCGCTTGGTGATGACCGGGCCATCGTCGCCGAGGTCGTCCAGCAGGGCCAGGCATTGCTCCCTGAACTTCGGCACGCCTATCGTCTTCATGCCTCTCCCTGATGTGTTCGTATCGAAGCGCAAGCCGGCCTACAGCGCCCCGCCTTGATTGCCCGCTATGGAAGTGCCATGCCTTTCGGCGGCGGAACGCGGGGGAAGCGGGATGGCGGAATATCTGAAGCGGGGCCGGACGGCGGCCGAGCGCGCGGAGGCGGATGCCAAGGTGCGCGCCGCCGTCGAGGCGATCCTGGACGACATCGGCGCGCGCGGCGACGAGGCGGTCCGGGGGCTTTCCGAGAAGTTCGACAACTGGTCGCCGGAGAGCTTCAGGCTGTCGGATCGGGAGATCGAGCGGGCGCTTTCGCAGGTGGCGAAGCGCGACCTCGACGACATCCGCTTCGCGCAGGCCCAGGTTCGCGGCTTCGCCGAGCACCAGCGCGCCGCGCTCAGGGACATCGAGGTGGAGACCCTGCCGGGCGTCGTGCTCGGGCACCGCAACATCCCGGTGAACTCGGTCGGCTGCTATGCGCCCGGCGGCAAGTATCCCATCGTGGCGTCGGTGCATATGAGCGTCGTCACCGCCAAGGCCGCCGGCGTGCCGCGCATCGTCGCCGCGGCCCCGCCTGCGCAGGGCGGCGGCCCGCACCCGGCCATGGTCGCCGCCATGCATATGGGCGGAGCCGACGAAATCCTGGTGCTGGGCGGCGTGCAGGCGGTGGGCGCGATGGCGCTTGGCACGGAGTCGGTGGCGCCGGTGGACATGCTGGTCGGCCCCGGCAATGCCTTCGTCGCGGAGGCCAAGCGCCAGCTCTTCGGGCGGGTCGGCATCGACCTCCTGGCGGGGCCGACCGAGACCCTGCTGATCGCGGACGAGACGGTGGACGCCGAGCTCTGTGCGACCGACCTGCTGGGCCAGGCCGAGCACGGGCCCGACAGCCCGGCCATTCTGGTCACCAACTCGCGCGCGCTCGCCGAGGCCACCATGGCCGAGGTGGAGCGGCTGCTGGCCATCCTGCCGACCGCCGCCAATGCGGGAGCGGCGTGGCGGGACTACGGAGAAGTAATTCTCTGCGCCGGCCACGACGAAATGCTGGCGGAGGCCGAGCGCCTCGCGTCGGAGCACGTCCAGGTGATGACCGACCGGGACGAGTGGTATCTGGAGAACATGACCTGCTACGGCGCGCTGTTCCTCGGGCCCCGCACCAATGTCTCCTACGGCGACAAGGTGATCGGCACCAACCACACCCTGCCGACCCGCCGCGCGGCACGCTATACGGGCGGCCTCTGGGTCGGCAAGTTCATCAAGACGCACACCTACCAGCGCATCCTGACCGACGAGGCCTCGGCGGCGCTCGGCGAGGTCTGCTCGCGGCTCTGCATGCTGGAGGGCTTCGTCGGCCATGCCGAGCAGGCCAATATCCGCGTCCGCCGCCTCGGCGGCCGCAACATCCCGTACGGGGCGGCCGCGGAATGACCGTCCTGCCCTCCGGCGCGATCGACTGCGACCTGCACCCGGCGCCGCCGTCAGTCTCGGCGCTGATGCCCTATCTGGAGCCGCACTGGGCCGATGCGGCGGCGCATCGCGGGCTGCATGAGCTGGAGATCATCGCCTGGCCGCCGAATGCGCCGCTCTCCTGCCGGCCCGACTGGCGCGACGGCGGCGCCCGGCCCGGCAGCGACCCCGAACGCCTCATCAGCGACGCGGTGGACGGCTTCGGCACGCGCTACGCCATCCTCAACTGCCTTTACGGCGCGCCGATGCTCTATTCCGAGGACATGGCGGCCGGCTTCGCCCGCGCGCTGAACGACTGGCTCCGGGCCGAATGGCTCGACCGCGATTCGCGCCTGCGCGCCTCGATAACCGTGCCGCCCCATGCCCCGGAGCTTGCGGCCGAGGAGGTCGGGCGCGCGGCGGAGGACCGGCGCTTCGTGCAGGTGCTGCTGCCGGTCATGGGCGAGACGCCGCCCGGCCGGCGGGTCAACTGGCCGATCTACGCCGCCGCCGAGCGCGCGGGCCTGCCGGTCGCCTTCCATGCGGGCTCCGCCTACCGGCACCCGCCGACGCCGGTCGGCTGGCCTTCATATCTCGCCGAGGACTACGCCGCGCAGGCAACCGCCTTCCAGGCCGCGCTCACCAGCCTGATCGCCGAGGGCGTATTCCAGAAGTTCCCGGACCTGACAGTCGTCTTTGCGGAATCGGGCGTCGCATGGCTGCCCGCGCATCTCTGGCGGCTCGCCAAATACTGGCGGGGGCTGCGCATGGAAATCCCCTGGGTGGACCGGAGCCCGGAGGAGATCGTGCGCGAGCGCGTCCGCTTCACGATCCAGCCTTTCGATGCGCCCGAGGAGCCGGACGCGGTCGCCCGCCTGCTCGACCATCTCGGCTCCGACGACATGCTGCTCTTCGCCACCGACTACCCGCACTGGCAGTTCGACGGCATGGCCGCGCTGCCCGAAGGCTTGCCAGCGGCCCTGGTTCGGCGTATCGCAGTTGACAACCCGCTCAGCACCTATCCGCGCTTGAGGGAGGAAGAGCCATGACGGTAGAGGTTCTGGACCGCCCGTCGGGGGAGGCGACGGCCGAAGCCCGGCTCCGGATCGCCGACTGCGACATCCATCCGAGCCCGAAATCGCTTGAGCGCGAAATCTATCCTTTTCTGGAGAGGCGCTGGCAGCGCCATATGGAGCGCTACGGCGCGCGGCCCCGCCAGCCTTTCCTGAACGGCCCGGCTTATCCGAAGGGCCAGCCCGACGCCGCGCGGCGCGACGCCTATCCGCCCGAGGGCGGACGGCCCGGCAGCGACCTCGCCTTCATGCGCGCCCAGCATCTCGACCCCAACAATGTCGGCTTCGGCGTGCTGAACCCGCTCAAGTCGGGCCAGGGCCTTCAGAACCTCGATTTCGCGGATGCCTATTGCCGCGCCATCAACGACTGGCAGATCGCGTTCTGGACCCGCGAGGAGCCGCGTCTCAAGGCTTCCATTGTCATTCCCTATGAGGACGCGGCGGCGTCGGTCCGCGAGATCGAGCGCTGCGCCGGCGAGGAGGACTACGTCCAGGTCTTCATGCTGAACCGCACGGCCGAGCCGATGGGCCAGCGGCGCTACTGGCCGATCTACGACGCCGCGGCTGCAGCCGGCCTGCCGCTTGCTGTCCACGCTTTCGGCTTCGGCGGCGCGCCGATCACCGGCAGCGGTTGGCCCTCCTACTATATCGAGGACATGACCGGCCACGCGCAGTCCAGCCAGGCCGTGCTGACCAGCATGATCTTCGAGGGCGTGTTCGACCGGCTGCCCGGCCTCAGGATGGTGCTGATCGAGAGCGGCTTCGCCTGGCTGCCGGCGCTTTGCTGGCGGCTCGACCGGGTGTGGATGCGGATGCGGGACGAGCTGCATCGCTGCAAGCGCCGGCCGAGCGAGATCGTCCGCGAGCAGGTGTTCCTCACCACCCAGCCGATGGAGGAGCCGAGACGCCCGCGCCAGCTGGTCGAGTGCATAGACTGGATCGGCTGGGACAGGCTGCTTTTCGCGACCGACTACCCGCATTGGGACTTTGACCAGCCGGACCGGGTGCTGCCCTCCTGGGTGGACACGGACAAGCGCCGGGCCTTCTTCACCGACAACGCGCTCGGGGTGTACGGCCGGCAAATGCCGTGACCCGGCATGTCGTCGGCCCCGTCTCCGAGTTTCCGCCGGGCACGCGGCGCTGCGTGGTGCTGGAGGGCCGGCGTATCGCGCTGTTCAATGTCGGCGGGCGCTATTTCGGCCTGCTGGACCGCTGCCCGCACCAGGGCGGACCGCTCTCCGAAGGGGTGCTGACCGGGCTCGTCGAGGCGGGCGCGCCGGGCGATTACAGCTTCTCGCGTCCGGGGGAAATCCTGCGCTGCCCCTGGCATGGCTGGGAGTTCGACCTCGCCACCGGCGAAAGCCGCTTCGACCCCCGCCGCCACCGCACCCGCGCCTTCCGCGTCTCCGCCGAGCCGGCCGAGGAGCTTCGGGCCGAAACCGTGCCCGTCCGCGTCGAGGAGGACTATGTCGTCGTCGAGACGTGAGGCAGAGCGTGCCGGTGACAGGATTGGAGCGCGGGCGTAGCATGACGGGGAGCATGGAACGGGGGTGACGGGATGAGCGCGGGCGCGGCGCTTCGCAAACGGAAGACGGGCCGGGCGACGTATCGGGACGTGCTGAATGCGCCGCCGCATATGGTGGCCGAAATCGTCGAAGGCGCGCTGCACACACAGCCGCGGCCGGCCATGCCGCATGCGCTCGCGGGGTCATCTCTCGGCGATGAACTTGTCAGCCCGTTCCAGAAGGGCCGGGGTGGGCCGGGCGGCTGGTGGATCATCGACGAGCCGGAGCTCCACTTCGGCGAGGACATTCTGGTGCCGGACCTCGCTGGCTGGCGCCGGGAGCGGATGCCGGAATACCCGCAGACGCCCTATTGCACCCTCGCGCCGGACTGGGTATGCGAGATCCTTTCCCCCTCGACGCAGAAATTCGATCTCAAACAGAAACGCCCTGTCTATGCGCGGGAAGGGGTAGGCCATCTTTGGCTCGTCGATCCAGCGGCGCGGGTGCTGGAGGCGTTCGCGCTTCTGGAAGGAAATTGGTCGCCGGCGGGCTCGGCCAGGAACGACGACCCGGTATCCTTCCCGCCCTTCGAGGCGATCGCTTTCCCGCTGGACGCGCTCTGGCCCTGAAGCACGGCGACGGAACCCCCAAACCCGCCGACTGCTTCACGCCTTTCCCCGGACCTCGTTTGCCACCCGGACGATGGCGTCGAGGCTCCGCTCCACGTCATCGTCGGCGGTCGCCCATGACGAGACGCTGATGCGCATGGCGGCGCGGCCGTTCCACCGGGTCCCCCCGCACCAGCAGGTCCCGTCGCGCTGCACGCCGCGAATCACCCGTTCGGTCGTCCGGTCGTCGCCGAATGCAACGAGCACCTGGTTCAGCGCCACGTCGTTGAGGATTTCGAAGCCGGCGTCCCGCAGCCCGGCCGCAAAGCGCCGCGCCTGGCGGCAGTTGCGCTCGACCAGCGCCGCCAGCCCGTCGCGGCCGAGCGACGCCAGCGCCGCCCAGACCTCGACCCCGCGCATGCGCCGGCTGGTCTCGGGCGTGAATTCGAACGGCTCCCGGTTCTCCGGGTCGGGCAGATAGTCCGCCTGCACCGACATCGCGCCGCTGAGCGCGCCGGCGTCGCGCACGATGGCGAGGCCGCTGTCATAGGGCACGTTGAGCCATTTGTGGGCATCGGCCGCCCAGGAGTCGGCGCGCTCGATGCCCTGCGTCAGCGCCGCGAACTCGGGCGACGCTCTTGCCCAGAGGCCGAAGGCGCCGTCCACATGCACCCGGACATCCTCGGCGCGCACCGCCTCGCAAATCGCGCCCACCGGGTCGAACGCGCCTGTGTTCACATTGCCCGCCTGCGCGCAGACGATCGCCGGGCCGTCCAGGTCGGGCAGCGCCTCCACGCGCATGCGGCCCTCGCCGTCCACGGGCACCCGGACCACCCGGTCGCGCCCGAGCCCGAGCATGCCCAGCGCCTTGAACAGCGTGGCGTGCGCCTGCTCGCCCACCGCGACGGCGACCTCCGGAGCGCCGTGGAGCCCGTGCCGGTCCACGTCATGGCCGTGCGCGAGCAGCACGGCGCGGCGGTCGGCGGCGAGCGCGGCGAAGTTCGCCATCGTCGCCCCGGTGACGAACGCGGTCCCCGCATCCGCCGGCAGGTCGAGCGCTTCGAGCAGCCACCGCGCCGCGACACGCTCGACCGCGGCGCCGAGCGGTGAGCTCGCTTCGCTGAAGGCGTTCTGGTCCCATGCGGCTGCGAGCCAGTTGGCGGCCAGCGGGGCCGGCAGGACGCCGCCGGTTACGAAGCCGAAATAGCGCGGGCCCGCGCTTGCAACCGTTCCCTGCCCGCCGGTCTCGTCGAGCCGGGAGAGAATTTCGGAAGCCGGCAGCCCCTTTTCCGGCAGCGCGCCGCCCAACGCCGCCGCCAATTCGCCCGCGCCGCGCGCCGCAGCCACGGGGCGTTCCGGCAGCGATTCCAGAAACCGCGCCGCGCGCCGGACCGTCTCGTCCAACAGCTCCCGCATGCCGTTCATGCCGCATCCCCTCCCGATGCCTGTGGAATCATGCGCCCTCCTTTTCGCCACCCCGGACGCCGGGAGTTTGCAGCGTGTCATGGGATGTCATGAAATGTCATGGTCGGGTGCGAGACCGGGGTTGCGGGGCGGGTCGAAGGGGGCGGCCCATTCTCGAGCCGGTTGAGGCTGTCGGCCTGGCGGCGTTCGATGTTTTCCGGCGACCAGGGGTCGTGGATCTCGGCATAGTCGTTGCGGCGCTGGTAGAGCCAGTCGGTTTCCGCGCCCTCGGCGCGTTCCTCCTCGCCCGGGCGGTCGCCGTCGGCCCACTCGCCGGGGAACCGCTCCGGGTCGTAGGTGTCTTCGGGCGGGTCGTCAGCGAGGGGAAGGTCGTTGGCCGGTGCGGGCGGCGGCGGGTCGAAGCGGACGGGCAGGCTCTCGCGCTCCTCGACGGCCGCCGTGAGCCTTGCGGCAACCTGCGCATGGGCGGCCCCGTCGAAGCCTTCCCCTGCCTCCATCGCCTCCCTGTTCCCGCAATGGCGGGCAAGGGCGCGTTCGGCGCGGGCACGGCCGTGGCGCACGGCCTCGGCCAGGGGTCCCGGCACGGTGCCGGCCTCCTGCGCCTCGCCGGCCTCGATCTCGCCGAACTCGTCCTCCTCCGGCATCGACCAGAGCGCCGCCCGGTTGGCGGGCTGCGTCAGCCCCGCAATCTCCGCCTGGAAGCGGACGATCCGGACCATCATGTAGGCGGACCCGCTGGCGACCGCCGCATCCCAGGCCTGCTCCAGACGGGCGAGCACGATCTGCGCCTCGTCCCGCTCGGTGCGCCGCCACGACATGCGGATGCGCCGCACCCGCTCCACGATCCAGGGGCGTTCCAGCAGGGCGGAGCCGGTCTGCCTTGCGGAGCGTTCGGCATAGCCGGCGCGCCTTGCGGCGTCTGCGGCATTGCCGGAGGCTGTGTAGTGGCGGCAGAAGGCTTCCTGTCGGGAGGAGAGGGAGAGGGTCGGGTCGAGCACGGGCATGGGTGCGGCTCCTTCGTTCCGGTTCGCGTTCGTTCGGCGCACCGCCCGGCAGGGAGCGACCCTTTACCGCGCGTATCCTGCGCGGGCGCCTGTGCGCGGGCGGGCGCGTTTCGCGGCGGCGCGGTTCGCGCGCCTGATTGCCCGCGCGCGAGGCGGGCACAGGACGCACTTCGCCTGTCGGCTGAATCGGGGTCGCTCCGCACCGGGCCGGCGCGGGCGGGACGCGGTCCATGGACGCCGCTTCCCTCGGGCCCATAATAGCACACTTTCTGAGAATGCAATCCTTATAGAGAAATATTACTCGATTATTTCGAACAATCCATGTTTCATACCGGCCGGCCGCCGGATTCGCATGTCTCGTCCGGTCCATAGCCGGCGCGCCAGCCGGGTCAGGGCGCGGCGAATTCCAGGCTGGCCCTGAGGCCCGGCGGGTTCTTGCCGGGCGCGGCGTCGGCCAGCACCAGGCGGGCGTTGTGGCGCCGGGCGGCGGCGGCGGCGAGCGCCAGGCCGAGGCCGTTGCCGGGCAGATGGCGGCTCGGGTCGAGGCGCACGAAGCGGTCCATCGCGCGCTCCCGGTCCTCCGGCGCGATGCCGGGGCCGCTGTCGGCCACGGCAATGCCGGCGGGGCCGGCGGCGACCGAGACGCGCCCGCCCGGGGGCGTGTATTTGACCGCATTGTCGATGAGGTTGGAGAGCGCCTGGGCCAGCAGCTCCGGCTGCCCCTCGATCCCGGGGACGGGGCCTTCCTTCGCGAACTCAAGCGTGAGGCCGCATTCCTCCGCCAGCGGCTGGTGGAGCTCGACCACGTCCTCTGCAAGCCCCGCGAGATCGACGGCGACCGCAGCCTCCGACCCGGACTCGGCCCTGACGATCGCGAGCAGCATGTTGAAGGTGTCTATCAGCTCCCGGACTTCGGCCGCGGTATCCGCCAGCGCGGCCCGGTAGGCTCCCGCATCGGCGGGTCCGCGCAACACGTCCTCCAGCCGCGCATGGAGGCGGGCCAGCGGCCGGCGGAGGTCGTGCGCGATGTCGTCCGTGACCTCGCGCAACTCGCTCATCAGCACCTCGATGCGCGCCAACATGCGGTTGACGCTGTTCGCCAGGTCGTCGAACTCGTCGCCGCGCCCCGTCACCGGCACCCGCCGGGACAGGTCGCCGTCCTCCATGATCCGCCGGCCGGTCTCGTCCACCGCCTCCGCCCGCCGGCGCAGGTCGCGGGAAACGAGCACGCCGGCCGCCAGCCCCGCCAGCAGGATCAGTCCCCCGGCCGCGGCGCCGAAGACGACGATCCGGCGGCTGAGCGCGACTTCCTCGTCGATATCGTGGGCGACCAGAAGCCGGAAGCCGTCGGGAAGGTTGGCGACATAGGCGCGGGCCGTGTGCCGGTGGGGAGGCTCGCCGTCATGGGCGCGCAGATAGTGGAAATCGTGCCACCGGCCGGGCTCCCGCGCCGTCTCGGGCCATGAGCCGAGATTGCCGGCGGCCTTACGGCCCCGCCGGTCCGCCAGCAGGTAAAGCGACCGGCCCTCGCGCCGGCTTCGGCCCTCTATGACGGCGCTGAGCCGGAGAGGCCCGAACGCCCGGTAATGCTCCGCCAGCCCCTCCAGCTCCGCCTGCACGATGTGCCGGCTCTCCTGCCGCAGCGCCTCCAGGGAGGCGCTGTAGAGAAAGCGGAAGCCTACAAAGCCGAAGACCCCCAGCACGGCCAGATAAACCAGGGTCAGCCGGAAGGCCGAGGTGCGCAGCAGGTCAGTCGGCCGCAAGGCGGTATCCGACGCCCCTGACGGTATGCAGCAGCGGCGTGTCGAAACCCCTGTCGATCTTGGCGCGCAGCCGCGAAATCTGCGCGTCGATCACATTGGTGCCCGGATCGAAACTGAAGTCCCAGACCTGCTCCAGCAGCATGGTCCTCGTGACGACCCGCCCGGCATGTTCGGCCAGCACTTCCAGCAACCGGAACTCCCTGGGCTTGAGCGCCAAGGGCTTGCCCGCCCGGTAAACGCGGCGCTCCAGGCGGCGGATTTCGAGGTCGCCGATGGTGAAGTCGGTTTCCGCCGCAGCCGGCGGCGCGCGCCGCCGGGCCAGCGCCTCGATGCGCGCGCGCAGTTCCGCAAAGGCGAAGGGCTTGACGAGATAGTCGTCGGCCCCGGCCTCCAGCCCCTTGACGCGGTTGCCGACGCTGCCGAGCGCCGTCAGGAAAAGGACCGGCGTGCGGTCGCCCCCGGCGCGCAGGGTCCGCACCAGGCTGAGCCCGTCCAGCCCCGGCAGCATGCGGTCAACCACCAGCACATCGAAGCCGCCGCCGCGCGCCGTCTCCAGCCCTTCCGGGCCGTCGGCGGCGGTCTCGACGCGGTGCCCGTCCTCGCGAAGGCCCCTGGCCGTATAGGCCGCCGTCTCGCTGTCGTCTTCGATGATGAGGATCTTGAGCATGGCGGGCCATCCTAGCACGGCGCGGCGTCGGACCGGGCCGGGAAAAGGCCGGACGCCCGCCGGCGGGAGGAGGAACCGGCGGGCGTCCGGAGGCAGGGGATCAGGCCGTGTCCAGCGGCAATGCCACGAACCGGTCCCTGTTTTCCCGCCTGAGGAGCATGAGCACGGCCTTGCGGCCGGCCGTCCTGAGCTCGGCGACGATGCCTTCCACCTCGCCGGGCGTCCCGACGGCGCGGCGGTCCACGGAAAGGAGCACGTCGCCCTTGCGCACGCCCTTGCGGGCTGCCGGGCTGCCGGGCGCGACATCCGCGACCACGACCTTGCCGTCCGCCGCGCCGAGATCGAGCCCCGCAAGGCCGCCTTCGCGCGCGCCGGCCTTCGCGACCTCGTTGCCGGCCGGCAACGAGGTCGCGAGCACGGCTTCCACGCTCGCCTCCGCGCCGTCGCGCCAGAGCTTCAGCTTCACCGTCCGGCCGGGGTCCCGCTCGGCGATCATGCGGGGCAGGCGGCGCATTTCGACCACGCGCGCGCCGTCCACCTCCAGGATCACGTCGCCCGTCTCCAGGCCCGCCGCGGCTGCCGGCCCGGAAGGATCGACCGAGGCCACGAGCGCGCCTTCGGCCTTTTCGAGGCCGAGACTTTCCGCAAGGTCGTCGTCCATATGCTGGATGCGGACGCCGAGCCGCCCGCGCTCGACCGCGCCGCTCGCTTTCAACTCCGCCACGATGTCGTTCGCGAGCGCCGCGGGCACGGCGAAACCGATGCCGACATTGCCGCCGTTGGGCGAGAAGATCGCCGTGTTCACGCCGATGACCTCGCCCCGGAGATTGAAGGTCGGGCCGCCGGAATTGCCCCGGTTGATGGGAGCGGAAATCTGCAGGAAGTCGTCATAGGGCCCCGCGCCGATCTGGCGCCCGCGCGCCGAGACGATGCCGGCCGTGGCGGAATGGCCGAGGCCGAAGGGGTTGCCGACCGCCACCACCCAGTCGCCGACCCTGACCTCGCCGGACTCGGCGAACGCCACATGCGCAAGCGGCTCCTCGGCCTCCACCTTAAGGAGGGCGAGGTCCGTCTTCGGGTCCGCGCCCACGAGGCGCGCGGCGAGCTTGCGCTTGTCGTGGAAGGTGACGGCGATCTCCCTGGCGCCCGCCACGACATGGTGGTTGGTGACGATATGGCCGTCGGCCGAGATGACGAAGCCGGAGCCCACGCCCGTCACCGGCTGCCAGTCGCGCCATTTTTCCGGCCAGGGCGCGCGGTCGCCGAAGAAGCGCCGCATGAATTCCTGCGGGCCCGCCGGCATCTCCGCCCTGACGCTCTTCTCGACCCGGATGTTCACTACGGCGGGCGTTACCCGCTCGATGGTCCCGGCAAGGCTCGGCAGCGCCGCGGTTGCGGCGCCGGGCGGGCCGGAGGTCTGGAGCGCGCCCACCTGCCAGGCCCCGCCGGCCGCTAGCGCGCTCCCGAGCAGGATCGCGGCGACCGTGCGCCGGGCGGGCCGGCTCACGAACAATCTGGTTTGCATGAAGCGTTTCCTTCTGCTGACGGTGCGGCTCGCGCCGCGCTCGGCAGAAGATAGGCAGCCGGCCTTACCGGAACCTTGCCGCCGCCTTACGATCCGGCAAGGAAACGGGCGAGGAGCCTGCGCGCGGCCGCGGCCGGCGCCGCGCGGCCCGCCGCCACCTCGCGCTCCAGCCTGCCGGCAAGTGCGCGGAGCGCGCCGTCGCGCCGGAGCGCATCCAGCGCGCCCTCGGCAACCTCGTTCCACATCCAGGCGGTCGCCTGCCGGACGCGGCGTTCCTCCAGCCCGGCGCCGAGCGCCTCACGGAATGCGCCGACCGCCTCCCACGCTTCCGGGATGCCGGCGCCGGTGAGCGCCGAGCAGGTCTGCACCCGGACCGTCCAGCCGGGCGCGGACGGGCGCAGCAGGTGCATCGCCGCCTCGTAATCCGCTGCCGTGCGGCCTGCCTGGCCTTCGAGTTCGCCGTCCGCCTTGTTGACCAGCACGAGGTCCGCGAGCTCGACGATGCCGCGCTTGATGCCCTGGAGTTCGTCGCCGCCGCCCGGCAGCAGCAGCAGCAGGAACATGTCCACCATGTCGGCGACGGCGGTTTCCGACTGGCCGACCCCGACCGTCTCGACCAGCACCACGTCGAAGCCGGCGGCCTCGCAGGCGAGCATCGCCTCGCGCGTGCGCCGCGCGACGCCGCCGAGCGTCGTCCCGGCCGGCGACGGGCGGATGAAGGCGGCGCCGTCCCGCGCCAGCGCCTCCATGCGCGTCTTGTCGCCGAGGATCGAGCCGCCGGAGCGTTTGGAGCTCGGATCGACCGCCAGCACGGCGACCCGGTGGCCGGCTTCGATGACATGGCGGCCGAACGCCTCGATGAAGGTGGACTTGCCGACCCCCGGCGCGCCGCTGACGCCGAGTCTGACCGACCGGCCGGCTGCCGGCAGCAGCGCCTCCAGAAGCGCATCCGCCCGTTCCCGGTGGTCGGGGCGCGAGGATTCGATCAGTGTGATCGCGCGCGCAAGCGCCCGGCGTTCGCCCGCCAGCACCGCCGCCGCCAGGCCGGAAGGGTCGTTTTCCTCCATGCGCCGCGCGGCGGCCTTCAGGCCGCGAGCGCGGCGCCGCGCACCAGGCCCAGGATTTCGGCGGCGGCGGCGGGGATATTGGTGCCGGGGCCGTAGATCGCGGCGACGCCGGCCTCCTTGAGGAAGGCGTAGTCGCGGGTGGGAATGACGCCGCCGCACACGACGAGGATGTCGCCGCCGCCCTCGGCCCCGAGCGCGGCGATCAGCTCCGGCACCAGCGTGCGGTGGCCGGCCGCCTGGGTCGATATGCCGACGACATGCACATCGTTCTCGACCGCCTGGCGGGCCGCTTCGGCCGGCGTCTGGAAGAGCGCGCCCACATCCACGTCGAAGCCGATATCGGCAAAGGCGGTGGCGATGACCTTGGCGCCCCGGTCGTGCCCGTCCTGTCCCATCTTGCAGACCAGCATGCGCGGCCGCCGGCCTTCCGCCTCCGAGAAGCGGGCGATGTCGGCGCGGATTTTCTCGAAACCCGCATCGCCCTCATAGGCCGAGGCATAGACGCCGGAGACCGACTGGATCGCGGCGCGGTGGCGGCCCCAGACGGCCTCCATGGCATCGGAGATCTCGCCGACCGTCGCCCGCGCCCGCATGGCCTCCACCGAGAGCGCGAGCAGATTGCCCTCGCCGGACTCCGCCGCCGCCGCAATGGCGTCGAGCGCCGCCCGGCAGGCCGCGCGATCGCGCGAGGCGCGAATGTCCGACAGCCGCATCGTCTGCATCTCGCGGACCCTGGCATTGTCGATGTCGAGGATTTCGACCTCGCTCTCTTCCGTCGGCTGGTATTTGTTGACGCCGACCACCACGTCCTCGCCCCGGTCTATGCGCGCCTGGCGCCGGGCCGCGGCTTCCTCGATGCGCAGCTTCGGCATGCCGGCCTCGACCGCGCGCGTCATGCCGCCCAGTTCCTCGACCTCGTCGATCAGCTTCATCGCCTCGGCCGCGAGCGAGCGCGTCAGGCTCTCCACATAGTAGCTGCCGCCGAGCGGATCGACGGTGCGCGCGATGCCGGCCTCTTCGGCCAGGATGAGCTGCGTGTTGCGCGCGATCCGGGCGGAGAAGGGCGTGGGCAGCGCAATCGCCTCGTCGAGCGCGTTGGTGTGCAGCGACTGGGTGCCGCCGAGCGTCGCCGCCAGCGCCTCGATGGTGGTGCGGATGACATTGTTGTAGGGGTCCTTCTCGGCGAGGCTCACGCCCGAGGTCTGGCAATGGGTGCGCAGCGCCATCGACATCGGGTTCTTCGGCTCGAAGCGCGCCATCAGCCGGGCCCAGAGCAGCCGGGCGGCGCGCAGCTTGGCCACCTCCATGAAGAAGTCCATGCCGATGCAGAAGAAGAAGGAGAGCCGGGGCGCGAAGGCGTCGATATCCAGCCCGCGCGAGAGCGCGGCGCGGACATAGTCGAGGCCGTCGGCGAGCGTGAAGGCCAGCTCCTGGGTGCAGGTCGCGCCCGCCTCCTGCATGTGGTAGCCGCTGATCGAGATCGAGTTGAAGCGGGGCATATGCCGGGCCGTGTGCGCAATGATGTCGGCGACGATGCGCATGGAGGGCTCGGGCGGGTAGATATAGGTGTTGCGGACCATGAACTCCTTGAGGATGTCGTTCTGGATCGTGCCGGAGAGGTCCGCCTGCGGCACGCCCTGCTCCTCCGCGGCGACGATGTAGCCCGCCAGCACCGGCAGCACCGCGCCGTTCATGGTCATCGACACGCTCATCTCGCCCAGCGGGATGCCGTCGAAGAGCAGCTTCATGTCTTCGACGGAATCGATGGCGACGCCCGCCTTGCCGACATCGCCCGAGACGCGCGGATGGTCGCTGTCGTAACCGCGATGGGTGGCGAGGTCGAAGGCGACGGAGAGGCCCTTCTGCCCAGCGGCGAGATTGGCGCGGTAGAAGGCGTTGGACTCCTCCGCCGTCGAGAAGCCCGCATATTGCCGGATCGTCCAGGGCCGGTTGGTGTACATGGTGGCGCGGGGCCCGCGCAGGAAAGGCGCGAAACCGGGCAGCGAGCCCAGATGCTCCATCTCCTCGAGGTCGGCGGCCATGTAGAGCGGCTTGACGGGTATGCCTTCCGGCGTCGCGCGCACCAGCTCCTCCGGCGCGCGCCCCCGGAGGTCCTTCCGCGCCAGCGCCTCCCAGTCTTCCAGCGACGGGTTCGGGAAATCGGTCATGGCTGCCTCTCCCTTCGTCCGGCGGGGAGGCCTATCTTATAGCGACTCGGCGGCGGGGCGGGAATCGCCGCGTCCGGCGTCAGTCCGCCCCTTCGACCGCGACGAACTCGCCCACCGCCGCATGGGCGCGCAGCGCCTTGATCTCCGTGTATTCAGGCGAGTTGTAGAATTCCTGCGCCCGTTCCAGCGAGGGAAACTCGATGACGACCATGCGGTCGCCGAATTCCGGCCCCTCCAGCGTCACCGTCTCGCCGCCGCGCACGATGAAGCGCCCGCCGAAGGAGGCGACGCAGTCCGGCGTGCGGGCCGTATAGCGCTTGTATTGCTCGGGGTCGGTCACCTTCACGCGGACGACGATATAGGCGGTCATCGAACGTGTTCCTTATCTGCGGGCGGGCGTCACTCGGCGGGCGCGCCGGGGTGCTCGTTGCGGCGCACGATATAGCCCTCAAGAAAGTCCATCTTGCCTTCCAGCCGGGACAGGCGGTCGCGAATTTCCCGTAATTCTTCCTCAATGCGGTCGATACGAGCGCCGAGAGCGGTCTCCACGCGGTCGATGCGAGCGTTGAGATTGGTCTCAACACGGTCGATGCGGGCGTTGACGTTGCGCAGCCCCTGCCAGAGCAAACCGGCCAGCGCGATCCCGACGCCAAGAATTGCGGCGAGTTCCGGTGTCATGAATCGTCCCCTTACCGGCTGTGGGTTCCGCGAACCTCGACCCGTACATTGCCGGGCCGGCCGCCGGCGATCAAGGGAATTCGTTGCTGGCGGCCATCATGCCCGTGCCCGCCTCGCGGTCGGTGAGCGCCGGATAGCGGCGCGGGCGGAAGAGCTGGTAGTGCCACCATTCGCGCATGTAGAAGTCCCAGCCTGCGGCGCTCATCAGGCCGAGCAGGAGCGCGCGGTTGCGCTGCGCCTCCGGCGGCACCGCCGCAGAGCCGTGATGCGAGGCGGGCGTAAGGTCGTCGAAGCCCGTGCCCATGTCGAGCGGCTTGCCGCCGGGTCCCGTGAGCGTCAGATCGACGGCGACGCCGCGCGTGTGGATGCCGCCCCGGCGCGGGTCGGCGATATAGGCCGGGTCCGGGATGGCGCGCCAGAGCGCCCATTGCGCCTCCAGCGGCCGGAAGGCGTCGAACAGCAGGAGGCCGAGCCCCTGCGCCCGCGCAAGTTCGGCCGCACGCAAAAGGGCCTCCTCCGCCTCCGGCACGAGCCACGCGGCCGGGCGGGTATAGATCGGCTTTCCGGTGACATTGTCCGCACGCGCATAGGCGATATCGAAGGCGACGCCGTGGCGCTCCGGGGATATTTCTACCAGCATGGCGGCGGACTCTATCTCACCGGAGGGCGCCCGGTTCGAGGAAAATCAGGACGATCCCGCCCGCGACCAGCACTGTCCCTGCCAATTGCCGCCAACCGAAGGCTTCGCCGAAGACGACTACCGATGCGACCGTTGCGAGCGCGACCGTCCCCGCGACGATGACAGGGATGGCGACGCCCGCCCGCATGGGCCTGTCGAGGCCGATCCCGCCGAAGAGGTAGAAATACCCGATCTCGGCGGCGCCGATGCACAGGCCGGCCAGCACGGCCCAGAAATAGGCCCTCGGCGCGAGCGCGAAGACATGGCCGCCCTGCGCCGCCAGGAAGCCCAGGAACAGCACCGAGGTGGAAAGCGCCGCGACCTGCAGGCAGACCGTCGCCAGCACCGTCGTGGTGGCCGACGCCGGGACATGGGTCCCCGACAGCTTGATGAGAAGGTTGTAGCCCGCATAGAGCAGCGTCACCGCCGCCAGGAGCATCGCAGCGACCATGATCGCCCTCCCTCCGTTTCCCGGAGCCGGCCGGGCCGTTCAGGCGGCCTCGCTCCTGCCGTAGCTGTCCATCGCGGCCAGCACCTCGTCCAGGGACCGCCGGGCGCCGGTCTGCAGATATTCCATCGCCCGCAGCGCCGCTTCATGCGCCTCCGGGCTGGAGCCGGCGGTGCAATCCTCGATCACGCGGCAGAAATAGTCGCCCTGATGGCCATCGACGAAGGTGTAGTGGACGCAGACATCGGTCAGTCCGCCCGTCAGCAGCAGGGTGTCGGCCCCGAGCCCCCGCAGAAGGATTTCCAGATCGGTGCCGTAAAAGGCCGAATAGCGGCGCTTCTGGACGAGGTAGTCCCCGTCGCGGAAGCCGGTCACCTCCTTCGCCAGCGCCGTTTCCGGATTGTTGTCGAGGCAGTGGACGTCCTCGCTGCCGTCGAGCTCGCGGCCGAAATCCACCAGGTCGGCCCGGTGGATCTCCTGGATGAAGACAATCGGGATTCCCGCCTCGCGCGCCCGGTCGATGGCGAAGCGGGCGCGGGCGACCCGCTCGGCATAGTCCGGCATGTGCGGGATCGAGCGGACCTCCTTTTCCACGAAGGCGGATTGCTGGATGTCGATGACGATCAGGGCCGGCCGGCCTTCGATCAGCCTGCGTTTCGGCGTTCCGGTATCGGTCATGCGAGGACCTCGCTTCAGGTGGAACCGTTCCGTCCTGCTCCCGGCAACCCCGGCCCCTGCGGTCAGGCCGCCCGGATCCGGGTCCAGGCCGCCTCGTAGAGCCGCGCGGCCTCCTGCCCCCGGTAGAGCGCCGGCTCGCAGGCCGCGAGCGTCTCTTCGCTCGGGAAGATGCCCGGGTTCCGGGTGTAGCTTTCCGGCAGCAGCGCCCTGGCGGCGGCGTTCGGCGTCGCATAGCGGACCGTCTCCGCAATGGCCGCGCCCGCCTCGGCGTCGAGGACAAAGTTTATGAAGGCATGCGCATTTTCGGGATGCGGCGCGCCCCGCGGGATCGCAAGCGCGTCCTCGGACACGATCGACCCCTCGCGCGGCACGACATAGGAGATGTCGTCGTCCGCCGCCATCGCCTGCAGGATGTCGCCGTTCCACTCCATCGCGATATCCACCTCGCCGGCAAGCAGCAGGTCCTGCCCGTTGTCCGGCGCGAACAGCTTGAGGTGCGGCTTCTGCGCGACAATCAGCGCCTCGGCCGCCTCGATCAGCTTCGGGTCGGTCGTATTGAGCGGATGGCCCAGATATTTGAAGGCCGCGCCCAGCACCGCGCCTGCCTCGCTCAGCAGCGCGCAGCGCCCGCTGTAACGGTCCGAGTCGTAGAGCCAGCGCCAGCTGTCGGGCGCGCCGTCGCAGCGGGACTTGCGGTAGCCGATGCCCATCGTGCCCCACATATAGGGGATGGAATGGCGCCGGCCGGGGTCGAAGGCGGCGTCCCGGAAGGCCGGCTCGATATTCGCCATGTTGGGAATCGCCGCATGGTCGAGCGGCATCAGCATGCCGGCGGCGATCATGCGCTCGACGAAATCGCCGGTCGGCACGATCACGTCGTAGCCGGGATTGCCGGCCCTCAGCCTCCCGAACAGCTCGTCATTGTCGGCATAGTGGTCCATCCGGACCGATATGCCGGTCTCTGCCTTGAAATCCGCAAGGGTGGTCCCGCCGATATAGGTGTCCCAGTTGTAGAAATTGAGCCTGGGCTCCTCGCCGGCGCGCGCCGCTTGCGGCAGGAAGGCGAGGCCCGCCGCCGCAGCGCCCGTTCCTGCGAGGAAGCGGCGGCGCGTCGGCCGGACTCCGGAAGCCGTGCGCATCGGCGTCTCCCTGGGTTTCTCGGGGCAGGGTCCGGGCGAGTGTCGAGCGGGCGCCGGGAGAAGTCAATTCCGAGCGGCATGCAGGGAGACCGGGAGGCCCAAACCTCACCCTTCCCGCTCGCGGGATAGCCGTGCGACGGCAGGGAACGCTGTCGCTATCGGTTCCGATCGGCGGCCGCCGGAGCTACGGGTCCGGCAGGATTACGGCGGCGGCGAGGCGTTCGTCCACGCGGCCGGGATGGTCGGGGTCGGCGGAATCGACATATTCGACAAGGCGGAGCGCAACGGAGACCGGGCGGCCCTCACCCTCGAGGAGCGCCGGAACGGTGTAGCCGACCTCGCGCGGATGGGCGTCGTGCGGGTCCAGGCGCGCAAAGCCCTCGACGAGCGGCGTCGCGACCTCGCCGACCAGCACCGCCGGCCCGATGCGCAGGCCCTCCCGGCGTCCGGCGGCGAGCCAGCGCAGCTCCGCCCGTTCGGACATCATGCGCGCATCGAAAGCGGCCTCCACCATCGGCGGGCCGGCCTCGAACGGAGCGACCCGCACACCCTCTGCGGTGGTGAACAGCGCCGTGCCGGGGCCGAGGCCGAGCCGCCGCCAGGCATCGACGGTCCAGGCGAGCGAGCGGTCGTCGGCGCGCGCCCGGTAGAGGCGGACGGCGCTCACGCGGCCGGGTCGATAAGGGGACGGCTGGTGGGCCCGGCAGGATTCGAACCTGCGACAACGCCGTTATGAGCGGCGGGTTCTGACCGCTGAACTACGGGCCCGCCGCAACATAGCCCGGACCGGGCGCCGCAATCGAGGGGCCGCGTCTCAGTCGGCATCGAACACGGCCTGCTTGAGCACGATGGCGAGCTCCGCGACGGGGTCGGTCCAGTCGTCCAAGCGGCGCTGGCGGAACAGGCGGGACAGGGGATACCAGGGGCTGTCGTTCCGGTCGGAAAGCCAGCGCCAGTGCGCCGGGCGGGTGAGCAGCACGGCCGCCGGCACGCCGAGCGCGCCGGCGACATGCACCGCCGGGCCGTCCGGGCCGACAACCATGTCGAGGGCGGAGATCGCGGCGGCCAGCTCGGCCGCATCGGTGATCCGGGTCGAGATGTCCGTGATGCCGGCCCGGCTGCGGAGCGCGGCCAGCGTCCGGGAGCCGGACTCGGTCTCCAGGCTGAAAAAAGCCGCGCCCTCGATGTCGAAGAGCGGCGCCATCGCCTCCAGAAGCGGGCGTTCGCCCCAGGCGATGCCTACCCGCAGCCGGGCCGGGCGCGCGAAGCGCGACCGCCAGTGCCGGGCCAGCATCTCGTTCGCCCGGAAATAGGGAATATCGGCCGGGATCGTCTCCAGGGTCGTGCCGAACAGCCGCGGCAGCGCCGCGGCCGGGAGCGTCAGCGCGCCCGGCGGCCGGGCCTGCCCGGCGACGAGCACGCCGTCCACGCCGGACTGGCCGGTTACCAGGCGCTGGAGCCCCGGCCGCACCGCCGCCAGAACGCGCGCGGCCGAGTCCAGCAGCGGCGCATAGCGCAGCAGCCAGACCGCCTCGATGTCGTCATTGACCGCATCGATGATGACATCCGCGCCCTCGATGGCCTGGAGCCCCGCCGGCGGCAGCGGGCCCGCCGGCAGCAGCGGCAGTCCCGCGTCGAAATTGCCGCGCCTCAACAGCGCCGAGGACAGCGCGGCGGCGGTGGCGCGGTCTTTCGGCGCAAGGTCGTGGGCGTCGGTATAGACGGCAAGCGCCTCGTCGGACCGGCCGAGCGCCTCCAGCGCGTCGGCGTGGAGGAGGCGCGGTTCCGGGGCGGAGGGATCCAGCGCCACGGCGCGGGCCGCCATCCGCTCGCGGTCGCGGTGGGCGCCGAGCTGCGCCAGCACGCCGGCGAAGGCGCTGTGGACCCCGGCGTCGCCCGGCGCGGCGGCCACGGCGCGGTGAAGCGCGCGCGCGGAGTCGTCCAGGCGGCCCTGCGCCAGGGCGAGGTCGCCGAGCAGGCGGTGCATCCGCGCATCTCCGCGCCAGGACTGGCCGCCCGCGGCGAGCAGCGCTGCCGCGCGCCGCACCTGTCCGTCGGCCAGCGCGGCTTCGGCGGCGGCGAGCCGGTCGGCATGCCTGGCGAGGCCGCGCTCGATCTCGCGCCGCACGATGGCAAGCGGCGCGCTCCAGTCGCCCACGCGCTCCTGACGCACCAGCCGCATGGACGGATACCACGGCGTGTCGCGCCGGGCCTGAAGCCAGCGCCAGTCGGGCGCGATGTCGAGCATCATCCAGCAGGGCCGGCCGAGCGTGCCTGCGAGGTGGCCGATGGGGTTGTCGTCGCTTACCACCATCTCGAACTCTTCGAGCATTGCGGCGGCGGCATCCAGCGCGAACGGCTTCTCGGAAAGCGGCGTCATGCCGGGCACGGCTCGAGGAAGGTGTAGAAGCGGGCGCCGGCGATTTCGAGAAGCCCTTCCGGCCAGGGTTCCGCCCCGGTCCAGGCAACCGCCACGCGCGGCGAAGGCGCTCCGGCCAGCGTCTCCTGCCAGTATCGCCGCTGCCGCGGATTGACCTCGATGCCGGCGGGCGGCGGCACGGTCGCCGGGGTCGTCTCGAACAGGCGCGGCAGGTCGTCGAAACTGGCCGTAAGGTCGTAGGGAGGACGGTTTTCGCCGGGCGCGGCGAGCCAGAGCAGGCCCGGCAGACCGGAAAGCAGCTCCGCCGCCGATTCGCTGCAGGCAATGGCCGGAAGGGCGCCGCGGGTCCGCACGGCGGGCAGGTAGCGGCAAAACTGCACGGCATCGATGTCATTGCCGCCCGCATCCAGCAGCAGGGTTTCGCCGTCGAGCCGCCGGCCGTCCCAGCGCGGCGGCCGATAGCGGCTGGTATCGGCGGCAGCGTCCTCCAGCACCCGGGCCTGCCCCCATGCGGCCCAGCCTTCGGCGTAGCGCCCGTTGATGAGCAGCAAGGCGCCGTTCAGCCAGTGGAAGTCGGTCTCCTGCGGCGCGAGCTGGGCGGCGCGGGCCGCCGCGACCGACGCCTCGCCGGTGAGGCCCAGCCGGCGCAGCACCAGCGCGAGCTCTCCCTGGATTTCCGCATCGCCCGGCCGCAAGTCCGCCGCCGAACGCAAATGCCGGGCGGCCTCGTCCGGGCGGCCCTGCCCGAAATGCGTTCGCGCCAGCCCCAGATGGCCCTCGGCGCGGCCGTCTTCGGCCTCCAGCATCCGCTCATAGAGCGGCGCTGCCTGTTCATGGTCGCCGGCGCCAAGCAATTCGGCAGCCCGCCGGACCGTTTCTTCGAGGGACGAGGCGTTCATGGAACGCCCTCCGGCGTGGCTCCGGGGCGAAGAAAGGACTTAGAGTACCCACATAAAGTATCCGGGCTTGCCGAAAGGAAGACAAGCATGAAACGGTCCGGCATACCGAGCGGCAGGGAGACAGGCGGATGACGGAAACGGTCCGGGTCGATATCGCGGTGGTCGGCGGCGGCTCCGGCGGGCTCTCCGTGGCTGCCGGCGCGGCGCAGATGGGCGCCTCGGTGCTGCTGTTCGAGAAGGGCCGCATGGGAGGCGACTGCCTGAACTATGGCTGCGTGCCGTCCAAGGCCACCATCGCCGCCGCCCATGCTGCCTCGGCGTTTCGCAATGCGGGCCGCTTCGGCATCGCGCCCGAGACGCCGAGGGTGGACCCGGCCGCGCTCCGCCGCCATGTCCAGGGGGTCATCGCCGCCATCGCGCCGCATGACAGCGTCGAGCGCTTCGAAGGGCTCGGCGTGCGCGTGGTCGAGGCGCCGGCCCGCTTCGTCGACAGGCGGCTGCTCGAAGGCGGCGGCGTTCGCGCCCGGGCGCGCTGGATCGTGCTGGCGACGGGCTCCAGGCCGGTGGTGCCGCCCGTTCCCGGTCTCGACCGGGTGCCCTTCCTCACCAATGAGACGATCTTCGACCTCGAGGAGACGCCGGCGCATCTGCTGGTGCTCGGCGGCGGCCCGGTCGGCATCGAGCTCGCCCAGGCGCACCGCCGGCTCGGCGCGGAGGTGACGGTGGTGCAGCGCGGGCCGATCCTGCCGCGCGACGACGGGGACGCCGCCGCGCTCATCCGCGCGCGCCTCGTCGCGGAAGGCGTGCGGCTTCACGAACATGCGGAAGTGAGCGAAGCGTCGGGGGGGTCCGGGGCCGTAACCCTGCGTTTCGAGGCGAACGGCCGGCCGGAGACGGTCGAGGGCAGCCACCTGCTGGTTGCGGCCGGCCGCCAGCCGGACCTGGAGGGCCTCGACCTCGACGCCGGGGGCATCGCCTGGACGCCCGAGGGCGTGACGGTGGACGGCCGGCTGCGCGCTTCGGACAAGCGCGTTCTGGCGGTCGGCGATGTGGCGGGCGGGCTGCGCTTCACGCATGTGGCCGGCTACCATGCCGGCATCGCGATCCGCAATGCGCTCTTCCGCCTGCCGGCCAGGGCGGACACGACCGCGGCGCCGTGGGTCACCTATACCGACCCCGAGCTCGCCCATGTCGGCATGACCGAGGCGATGGCCAAACAGGCCTTCGGGAAGAAGGCGCGCGTGCTGCGCCACGATTTCGCCGAAAACGACCGCGCCCGGGCGGAGCGCGATACGGAGGGCTTCGTGAAGGCGATGGTCGGGCCGGGCGGCCGGGTGCTCGGCGCCACCATTGTCGGCCCCCATGCGGGCGAGCTCATCCAGCCATGGGTGCTGGCGGTCTCCCAGAAGCTCCGCATCGGGGCGCTGGCAGGCATGATCGCGCCCTATCCGACACTCGGCGAGGTGTCGAAACGCGCCGCCGGCAGCTACTACACCGATACGCTGTTCGGCCCCCGGACCCGCCGCCTGGTCCGTTTCCTGATGCGCTTCGCCTGACCGGGAGGACTTGAATCCGGGCAGCCGCATCCTAAATTGGAATCATTCCAAACAATGGAGGCGGCGATGGCCCGCAACACTCCTGTGACCGCCGGACTGGCCCGTGTGCTCGCCGGCACGGCCGCACTTGCGGTCAAGACGCAGAACTTTCACTGGAATGTCGAAGGGCCGCATTTCGCTGCCCTGCACGGCCTGTTCGAGGAGCAGTACGGCGCGCTGCAGGAAGCGTCGGACACGCTGGCGGAGCGCATCCGCGCGCTTGGCGACCATGCGCCGGGCGGACTCGGGGCGTTTGCGGCGCTTAGCCCCGTCGGCGATGCGCCGGCAGCGCCGCCTGCCGCCGAGGCGATGATCGCCGCGCTTGCCGAAGACCACCGGAGGCTTTCCGGAGAGGCGGGCGCCTTGCTGAAAACCGCCGAGGAGGCAGGCGACGAGGTGACGGTGGACATGATGATCGGGCGCATGACGGAGCACGACAAGACGGCCTGGATGCTCGACGCCCATCTCAGATGAGCAGGTAGCGGACCGCCGCGTCGAGCCGCTGCCGCCCGGCCGGAGTCGCCTGGAGGCGGTCTGTCCGCGCCGAGAGCAGCCCCTCGGCCCGCAGATGCGCAAGCCGGTCCGCGTCGATGGCCGGCGCCAGCCCGTCCGCTGGAATGCCTTCCGCCAGCCGGAGACCGGTCTGGATGCGCTCCTGCATGGCTTCAAGCGGTTCGAGCAGGCGGCGTTCGCCGACGGCCCGGCCCCGGCGGCCGGCTTCGGCCAGCCATGCCTCCGGGGCGCGGCGCTCTGCGGTGGCGATGCGGCCTTCTTCGGTGTCGATGCGGCCGTGCGCGCCGGGCCCGACGCCGACCCACTCCCCGCCCCGCCAGTAAGTCAGGTTGTGCCGGCAGGCCGCGCCCGGCCGGGCGTGGTTCGATATCTCGTAGCCCGGCAGGCCGGCGGCCGCCAGGCGGTCCTGCGTGGTCTCGTAGAGCCGGGCCGCCTCGTCCTCCTCCGGCAGCACGATGTCGCCGCGCGCCGCGCGCGGCGCGAAGGCCGTGCCGGGCTCAATGGTAAGCTGGTAGAGTGAGAGATGTTCGCCCGCGAGCGCGAGCGCCTCGTCGAGGCGGGCGGCCCATTCCGCGGCGGTGTGGCCGGGCAGCGCATAGATCAGGTCGAAGGAGACGCGCGGGAAAGTGCGGTGCGCCAGTTCGAGCGCGGCGCGGGCAGCGCGGGCGTCATGGCGGCGGCCGAGAAAGCCCAGCTCACCGTCCCGGAAGGACTGCACACCGAGCGAGAGCCGGTTGACGCCCGCCTCGGCGAAGGCATGGAAGCGGCCGGCCTCGACCGAGCCGGGATTGGCCTCCAGCGTGACTTCCAGGCCGTCCGCGACCGGCCAGAGCGCACGCACCCGCTCCAGCACCGAGGCCGCTGTCTCCGGCGCCATCAGCGAGGGGGTGCCGCCGCCGAAAAAGACGCTGCCGACCGTCCGCCCGGGCGTCTCCCCGGCCCAGCTTTCGAGCGAGTGCAGAAGGGCCTCGCGCCAGACAGCCTGGTCCACCCGTTCGCGCACATGGCTGTTGAAGTCGCAATAGGGGCACTTGGACTCGCAGAACGGCCAGTGCACATAGACGGCGAAGCCCCGGTCCGTCATGGGAAACAGGCTGCCGCCAGCTTCTCGAAGGCCCGCGCGCGATGGGTGATGCGCGCCTTCGCTTCCGGGTCCATCTCGCCGAAGGTCTCGTCATGGCCGTGCGCCACGAAGATCGGGTCGTAACCGAAACCCCGGTTCCCGCGCGGCGGCCATACCACCCGGCCCTCCACCCGCCCCTCGAAGGACTCGAGATGCCCGTCCGGCCAGGCGAGCGCGAGCGCGGCGACGAATGCGGCCTCGCGCGGCCGGTCCCCAAGGCGGTCATGCACCGCCGCCATGGCGCGCCCGAAGTCGCGGCCGGGGCCGGCCCAGCGGGCGGAATAGATGCCGGGCGCGCCGCCGAGCGCCGCGACGGCAAGGCCCGAATCGTCGGCCAGGGCAGGCAGTCCGGCCGTCGCCGCCGCGCGCGCCTTGAGCTCGGCATTGGCGAGGTAGGTTGCGCCCGTCTCTTCCGGCTCCGGCAGGCCGAGCGCGGAAGCCGCCACGCCCTCGATGCCGAAAGGCGCCAGCAGTTCGGCGATCTCGCCGACCTTGCCGGCATTGTGGCTGGCGATGACGAGCCGCTTGCCGTCGAGCCGCCGGGTCACGGCTCAAGCGCGCGGCGCTGCGCCTCCGCGAGCCGCGCGCAGCCGGCCTCCGCCAGGTCCAGCAGGGCGTCGAGCCGGTGGCGGGGGAAAGCCGTCTTCTCGGCCGTCGCCTGCACCTCGACCAGCGCGCCCGCGCCGGTCAGCACGAAATTCGCGTCCGCCTCCGCCGCGCTGTCTTCGGCATAGTCGAGGTCGAGCACCGGCGCGCCCTGCCAGAGCCCGCAGGAGACGGCGGCGACCGAGTCGGTCAGCACCGGCTTCTTCACCGCGCCGATCCGCTGCAGGTGCCGGCAGGCCAGCGCAAGGGCCACATAGCCACCGGTAACGGCCGCGGTGCGGGTGCCGCCGTCAGCCTGCAGCACATCGCAGTCGATGCGGATCTGGATTTCGCCGAGGGCCTGCAGGTCGGCGACAGCGCGCAGCGAGCGGCCGATCAGGCGCTGGATTTCCTGCGTGCGGCCGCTCTGGCGCCCGCGCGCCGCCTCGCGGTCCGTGCGCTCATGGGTCGAGCGCGGCAGCATGCCGTATTCGGCTGTGATCCAGCCGCGCCCGCGCCCGCGCAGCCAGGGCGGCACGCGCGTTTCCACCGAGGCCGCGGCGAGCACGCGCGTCGCCCCGAAGCTCGCGAGGCAGGAGCCTTCCGCATAGGGCGCCCAGCCGGGTTCCAGCACCACATTGCGGAGTTCGTCGGGGCGGCGTCCCGAGGGACGGACGGGTTCGGTCATGTGATCGTTGCTCGCCTCCTGGGGCCGGGCGCCCGGTTGACGCCTGCCCGGCGGGTTCCTAAATCCTCCGGGCACCGCTTGGAAGAGTCTTTGTTGCATGGCCGGCTCGCCGGGACTTGCCGATCTCGACGCGCGCTCGCGCGAGGTCTTCGGGCTGATCGTGGATGCCTGGATGGAAACGGGCGAACCGGTCGGCTCGCGCACGCTCGCGCGCAAGCTCGGCCGGCCGCTCTCGCCGGCCACGATCCGCAACGTGATGGCGGACCTCCAGGAGCTGGGCCTCCTGTTCTCGCCCCATGCCTCCGCCGGACGGCTGCCGACCGACGGCGGCCTGCGCCTCTTCGTGGACGGCATCATGCAGACCGGCGGGCTGACCGACAGCGAGTGCGAGGACATCGAGGCCCTCTGCGCGGGCGCGGGCGTTACGCTGGAACAGAGTCTGGAGCGGGCCAGCCGCCTGCTGGCGGGCCTCACGCGCCATGCCGGCCTGGTGGTGGCGCCGAAGCGGGCGCAGCGGCTGAACCATATCGAGTTCGTCAATCTGGGCGAGGGGCGTGCGCTTGCCGTGCTGGTGGACGAGACGGGCCAGGTCGAGAACCGGATGCTGACCCTGCCGCCGGGCCTGCCGGCGGACGCCCTGCAGCGCGCCGCCAACTATCTCCAGTCCCGGCTCTCCGGGCGCACGCTGGAGGAGGCGCTGCTGGAAATCCGCGCGGACCTGGAAACGCACCGCGCGGAGATCGACGCGCTGGCGCAGAGCGTTGTCGAAGCCGGGCTTGCCGTATGGGCCGGAGAGCGCAGCCAGGACGGCGGGCGGCTGATCGTGACCGGCCGCGCGCGGCTCCTGGACGACGTGCACGCCGTCGAGGACCTGGAGCGGCTGCGCGGCCTGTTCGACGCGCTCGAGACGCGCGAGAACATCCTGCGCCTGGTGGAGGCGGCCCAGACGGGCGAAGGGGTGCAGATCTTCATCGGGGCGGAGAACACGGTCTTCAGCCAGACGGGCATGTCCATGGTGGTCAGCCCCTATCGCGACGGGCAGGAGCGTGTTGTGGGCGCCATCGGCGTGCTCGGGCCGACGCGCCTGAATTATGCCCGCATCGTGCCGATGGTGGACTATACGGCGCGGGTGATCGAACGCATGCTGGCTCCCGAGAGAGGGTGAGACGAATGATGGACGCGAAGCGCGGACCGGAAACGGATGAGGAGGCCCCGCCGGAAGCGGAGGCTGCAGCGAACGACGAAGCGCCGGCCGCGGAGGAAGCGTCCGCACCGGATTCGGCGGAGGCGGAACCGGAAGACGCGGGCGCGGAAGAGTTCGACCCGCTCGCCGAGCAGGCGGCGCGCATCGCCGAGCTGGAGGCGGAAGCGCAGGCGCTCAGGGACGAGCGGCTGCGCGCGCTCGCCGAGGTCGAGAACATGCGCCGGCGGAGCGAGCGCGAGCGCGGCGAGGCGTCGCGCTACGGCGCCACGGGGCTTGCACGCGACCTGCTGGGCGTTGCCGACAATCTGCGCCGGGCGCTCGAGAGCGGTGCCGGCGAGGGGCTGATGGAAGGCGTCGAAATGGTGGAGCGCGAGCTCAGCGCCGCCTTTGCCCGCCACCATATCGCGCGCATCGAGGCGGAGGGCGAACGCTTCGACCACAACCGCCACCAGGCGATGTTCGAGGTGGAGTCGGCGGACGCGGAACCCGGCACGGTCGTCCAGGTCGTCCAGGACGGCTACCTCCTCCACGACCGCCTGCTGAGGCCGGCGATGGTCGGCGTCGCCAAGGCGCCGGCGGCGGTGGAGGCGGAAGAGACGGGCGACGAGGCGGCGGAAACAGCCGATCCGGATTGACGGGCCAGGGCCGGAGGGTCCCTCCCTCAGACATACCGCCATTGCACCAGCGTGTAGGGCGGGTCCGCCTCGTCATGGTGCTCGAAGACGGCCTCGACCTCCGCGCCGATGCGGACGTCCTGCATGGGGTCGCCGAGGAGGTTGCCGACCATGCGCACGCCGCCCGCTTCCGGCAGTTCCACCAGCACGACGACATAGGGGTCCCGGCCCCTGAGCGCGGGGTGCACCGGGTGGTAGTTCCGCTCCCAGGAATAGATGCGCCCCCCGGTCGGGGCCTCCGCCCAGCCCATCTCGAAGGACCGGCAGGCGTGGCAGCACCATTCGGGGCCCCATTGCCAGGTCCCGCAGTCGGCGCAGCGCTGCACCAGAAGCCGCTCCTCGCGCGCAGCGGCCCAGAAGGGTTCCGTCAGCTCGTCCGCGAGCGGGCGCGGCATTCCCTCAGGCAAGTGGCTCACAGCGCCGCCTCCGCCCCGAACACGGTGCTGCTGACGGGCGTCACCATCGGCCCGGAGCCGACGACGGAAATCTCGGCCCCCTCCACCTGGTTCGGAGACTGGCCGCGAACCTGCCGCACCGCCTCGATATTCAGCTCCAGCCCGTGCATGTAGCATTCCGCCAGGTTGCCGCCGCTCGTGTTGAGCGGCAGGCGGCCGCCGTCGGCGCGCAGATTGTCGAGGGTGAGGAAGTCGTTCGCCTCCTCCGGCGCGAAGAAGCCGTGCTCGACCAGGCTCATCAGCACCCCGCCGGTGAAGTTCTCGTAGGACTGCGCGACATCGACATCGGCCGCTGAAATCCCCGCCATGGCGAAGGCGCGCGGGGCAACGGTGGTGAAGCTCGACGTGCCGTAGAGCGGCGCATTGTGGACCGGCGCGCCGTTGCGGTATTCGGAGCCCGCCGCCGCGCCTAGCAGGTAGCAGGGCTTGTGCGGCAGGTCGCGCGCGCGCTCGGCCGCCACCAGCAGGATAGCCGCCGCGCCGTCATTTTCCTGGCAGCAGTCGAACAGCCGGAAGGGCTCGGTGATCCAGCGCGAGGCGTCGTAATCCTCCTCGGAGAGCGGGCGGCCGTACATCACGGCGCGCGGGTTCTGCTGCGCATGGTGGTAGGAGGCCATGGAGATCGCCCGGAGCGCCGAGCGCTCGATGCCATGCTCATGGGCGAAGCGCTGGTAGCGCATGGCGTATTTCTGCGCGGGCGACATGACGCCGTAAGGCACGGTGAAGGCGTCGTGGCCCGCCGCCGACCCGCCCGCCGCCGCCTGCCCGAAGCGCTGGAATTGTCCCTGGGCGAGCGCGCGGAACACGACCACGCAGCGCGCATAGCCGCAGACGATGGCCGCGGCAGCGTTCGCGATGGCCGCCGACCCGCCGCCCCCGCCGCCGCCCCATTGCATGTTGGAGAAGGCAAGCTCCCGGCAGCCGAGCGCGGCGGCGATGCGCGAGGGATCGTTGCGGTCGTTGGAATAGGAGGCGAAGCCGTCGATCTCGGTCGGATCGATGCTGGCGTCCTCCGCCGCCGCCAGAATCGCCATCAAGGCCAGCTTGAACTCGGCATGGGGACTTCGCCCATGCTTCCAGTAGGTCGTCTCGCCGACGCCGGCGACCGCCACCTTGCCCCTGATCGTGAATTCGCCCATGGCGCTCCGCCCCTCTCCGACGGTGCGGAGCCTAAGCGTTTCCGCACCGGGTGGAAACGCCCTGCCGACCCCGCAATCCGCCGCATTTGCAGGCCGGGCGAAGGCAGCTAGGGTCGCGCGCGGAATTCGGAGAAGGGGACCCGAGAGGCCATGCCGGAGAACAGAACCGTCGCCCGCCTGCTGGTGGAAAGCCTGGAGGCGCACGATGTGGACCGCGTCTATTGCGTGCCCGGCGAGAGCTATATCGGCCTCACCAGCACCATGGTCGAGCGCAACTCGATCCAGGTCGCGGTCTGCCGGCACGAAGCGGGCGCGGGCTTCATGGCGGCCGCCGACGGGCGGATGCGCGACCGCGCAGGCGTCGCCATGGTCTCGCGCGGCCCCGGCCTCGCCAACGGGCTGGTCGCCATGCACACCGCCTTCCACGATGCGACGCCGCTGGTGATGCTGATCGGGCAGGTCGAGCGGCGCGACATGGGCCGCCTCGCCCTCCAGGAGCAGAACTATTCCCGCCTGCTCTCCGACATCTCCAAGGACGTGATCGAGGTGAACGAGCCGGAGCAGGCCTCGGAAGCGATGGCGCGCGCCTTCCATCTCGCCGAGTCCGGCACGCCGGGCCCGGTGGCGGTGATCCTGCCGGAGGACATTTTCGACGAGGAGACCGACGCGGCGCTCGCGCCGCCGCGCCCGCGCCCGATTCCCGCCCCCCGGCCCGATGACGTGGACGCGCTCATCGCCATGATCGGGGCGGCCGAGCGCCCGCTGCTGCTGGCCGGCGGCGGCGCGATGGCGGATGCGGTGCGCGACCCGGCGCTGTTCGGCGACCTGGTGCGCCTCTCGGAAAGCTGGGTGCTGCCGGTCGTGCCGACCCACCGCCGGCCGCAGCTCTTCGACTACGACCACCCGAACCATGGCGGCTATATGGGCATCAGGGTGCCGAAGGAGCTGCTGGACGAGATGAAGCGCTCCGACCTGATGATCGCGCTCGGCGAGCGGCTGACCGACAGCGTGAGCCAGTCCTACACCTTCCCGACCGCGCCGGAGCCGCAATTGCCGCTGGTCCACATCTGGCCGGACCCGAACGAGATCGGCCGCGTCTGGCGCCCGACGCTCGGCATCGCGGCGAGCCCGCATGAGGTCGTGAAGGCGCTGCTCGCCCGGCCCGCGCCCGCCGACGGCGCGCGCCGCCGCGGCTGGGTCGACGGGCTGCACAACACCCACCGCCGCCTGCTGGAACGGCCCTGGGAGCCGCGCGAGGACGGGGTGAACTTCTCGGCCGTCGTGGCGGAGATCGGCAAGCATCTCGCGCCCGACGCCACGGTCACCTCCGATGCCGGCAATTTCGCGACCTTCCTTCATCGCCATATCGGCTTCCGGCAGGGGCAGGTGTTCCTGGCGTCCGTGGTGGGCGCGATGGGCTCCGGCATGCCGATGGCGGTCGCCGCCGCGATGCGCCGGCCGGGCACGCAGGTGGTGGCCTTCATGGGCGACGGCGGCGCGCTGATGATGGGCAACGAGCTCGCCACGGCCTGCCAGTACGGCGCTGCTCCGATCGCCGTGATCGCGGACAACGGCATGTACGGCACCATCGGCATGCACAGCCACATGCGCTATCCGGGCCGCCCCTTCATGGCCGGCACGCGCCTCACCAACCCCGATTTCGCCGCCTGGGCGCGCTCCTTCGGCGCGGAGGGCATCGCCATCGAGGCGGAATCGCAGGTAGCGGACGCGGTGGCCCGGGCCTTCGCGGTGCGCTCGCGCCCGGTCGTGCTGCATGTGCGCGCCTCGCCGCTCCAGATCAGCGCCTGGCAACGCTACGAGGACGGCGACCGGCTGCCGTAAAGATAACGCGAGGCGAAACCATCGCGAGTTTCGCGGCCAGTTCGGGCCGGGGTATAAGGAGGCATGGCTGCCTTTACGGATACCCCGGTCCAGGTCATCGGCGGCGGGCTTGCCGGCGCGGAGGCCTGCTGGCAGCTCGCGCGGCGGGGGGTGCGCTCGGTGCTCTTCGAGATGCGCCCCGAAACGCCGACGCCCGCGCACCGGACGCGGAAGCTCGCCGAGCTCGTCTGCTCCAACTCCTTCCGCTCCGACGATGCCGAACACAATGCCGTCGGCCTGCTGCATGAGGAGATGCGCCGGGCGGACTCGCTCGTCATGGCCTGCGCCGACAGGACCCGGCTGCCCGCCGGCGGCGCTCTCGCCGTGGACCGCGAGGACTTTGCGGGTGCCGTCACCGCCGCATTGGAGGCCGAGCCGCTCGTTGCGATAGAACGCCGGCGCATCGACAGCCTGCCGGAGTCCGGCTCCGCCATCGTCGCCACCGGGCCGCTCACCGACGGCGCGCTCGCGGAAGCCATACAGGCGCTGACCGGGCGGGAGGCGCTTGCGTTTTTCGATGCCATCGCGCCCATCGTCTATGCGGACTCCATCGACCTCGACACCGCATGGTTCCAGTCCCGCTACGACAAGCCGGGGCCGGCCGGCAGCGGGGCCGACTACATCAACTGCCCGCTCGACGAGGCCGGCTACGACGCTTTCGTGGAAGCACTGCTGGAGGCCGACCGGATCGAGTTCAAGGAGTGGGAGGCGCTGACGCCCTGGTTCGAGGGCTGCCTGCCGGTGGAGGTGATGGCGGCGCGCGGGCCGGAAACGCTGCGCTTCGGCCCGATGAAGCCGGTGGGCCTGACCGACCCGCGCAGCGGTACGCGTCCCCACGCCGTCGTGCAGCTTCGCCGGGACAATGCGCTCGGCACGCTCTACAACATCGTCGGCTTCCAGACCAAGCTGCGCCACGCCGAACAGGCGCGCGTCTTCCGCATGGTTCCGGGCCTGGAAGGGGCGCGGTTCGCGAGGCTCGGCGGCATCCACCGCAACAGCTTCATCGACGCGCCGGCCCTGCTGGACGAACAACTGCGCCTGAAGGCGGCCCCGTATCTGCGCTTCGCCGGCCAGATTGCCGGCGTCGAGGGCTATGTCGAGAGCGCGGCCATCGGCCTGCTGGCCGGGCGCTTCGCCGCGGGCGAAACGGATGCCCCGCCCGCCACCACGGCGCTCGGCGCGGTGCTGGCCCATGTCACCGGGCCGCGGCCCGCCTCGGCCGGCGCCTACCAGCCGATGAATGTCAATTTCGGCCTCTTCCCGCCGCTTGACGGGCGGTTCCGGGGCCGCGAACGCAAACGCGCGCATGCGGCCCGTGCGCTTGCCGATCTCGACTGCTGGCTCGGCCGCCGGGAGGCAGCCTGACATGGACGGAAACGGCATGGCCAACCGCCGGATCGACCTCCGAAGCGACACCGTGACCCTGCCGACGCCGGCCATGCGCCGGATCATGGCCGACGCCGAGGTCGGCGACGACGTGCATGGCGAGGACCCGACCGTCGCCCGGCTGGAGCAGCGCGTCGCCGACATGCTGGGGCTGGAAGCAGGGCTGTTCCTCCCCTCCGGCACGCAATCGAACCTGACGGCGCTGATGAGCCATTGCGGGCGCGGCGAGGCCTATATCACCGGCGAGACCTACCACACGGTCGCCTCGGAAGCGGGCGGAGCCGCCGTGGTGGGCTCCATCGTGCCGATAACGCTTCCCGTCGAGGAGGACGGCACGGTGGCCCTCGACCGGCTCCGGGCCGCGATCCGCCCCGAGGACTTTCACCGGCCGGTGCCGCGGCTGATCGCGGTGGAGAACACCACGCTCGGGCGCGTGCTGCCGGACGGCTACATGGAGGAAGTCGCGGCGCTCGCCCGCGCGCACGGGCTCAGGGTGCATCTCGACGGCGCGCGGCTGCTGAATGCGGCCACCGCCACCGGCAAGACGCCGGCTGCGGCCGCTGCCGGAGCCGATTCCGTGTCGCTTTGCCTGTCCAAGGGCCTGGGCGCGCCGGCAGGCACGGTGCTCGCCGGGGACGAGGAATTGATTCAGCGCGGCAGGCGTGTCCGCAAGATGCTGGGCGGCGGCATGCGCCAGTCCGGCGTGCTCGCCGCCGCGGGCCTGCATGCGCTCGACGCCCATGTCGAACGGCTCGCAGAGGACCATGAACTCGCCGCCGCGCTGGGCGAGCGTCTTGCGCCCGTGGTCGAGGTGCAGCGCGTCTCCACCAACATGGTCTATGCCGGCCTGCCGGGCGGGGCCGCGCTCAAGCGGCATCTGGAAGCGCGCAACATCGTCATAGCCACGCCCGGCCCGGTGACGCGGCTGGTGGTCCACAGGGATATCGAGCCGGAGGATGTCGAGCGCGTCGGCGCGGCGTTCGAGGCCTTCTACAACTGAGGAAAGCCCCCATGCACGATCTGGTCATTCGCGGCGGCACGATCTTCGACGGAACCGGGGGCGAGCCCTTTGTCGGCGATATTGCGGTCGAGGACGGGCGCATCGCCGAGGCCGGCGGCAGGGCCGGGCCCGGGCGGCGCGAGATCGATGCGGCCGGCGCGCTGGTGACGCCCGGCTTCGTCGATGTCCACACCCACTATGACGGCCAGGCGACCTGGGACAGCGAGCTCGCGCCGTCCAGCTGGCACGGCGTTACCACGGTCGTGATGGGCAATTGCGGCGTCGGCTTCGCGCCCGCCCGCCCTGACGCGCATCATGCGCTGATCCGGATGATGGAGGGCGTGGAGGACATTCCGGGCGCCGCTCTGGCCGAGGGCCTCACCTGGGACTGGGAGAGCTTCCCGGAATATCTCGACGCGCTGGAGGCGCGCCCGCGCGCCATCGACATTGCCGCGCAGGTGCCGCATTGCGCCGTCCGGGCCTATGCGATGGGCGCGCGTGGCATCGCCAACGAGCCGGCGACCGAGGAGGATGTCGGCGTCATGGCCGACATCGTCCGGGAGGCGCTGGAGGCGGGCGCGCGCGGCTTCACGACCACGCGCACCACCGCGCACCTGACGGCCGACGGCGAGCGCGTGCCCGGCGCCTTCGCCGAGGAACGCGAATTGCTGGGGCTGGCCGACGCTGTGGGTAAGGTCGGCGGGCGCACCATCGGCTGGATTTCGGACCTCGACGAGGAGGCGTACGAACTCGACCTCCTGCGCCGCATGGCGGAGCGCGCGAACGGGCGCAGCTGGCTGACCGTCGTCCAGCGCGACGAGCGGCCCGACCAGTGGGAGAGCGTGCTCGGCTGGCTGGAGGAGGCCGCGGCCGACGGCGTGGCGCTGCATGCCCAGGTGGCGGCGCGGCCGGTCGGGCTGATGCTCGGCCTCTCCGCCTCGCTGCATCCGTTCTCGACCATGCCCGCCTACCGGGAAATTGCCCACCTGCCGCTCGCAGAGCGGGTGGCGATCCTCCGCCGGCCGGAGTTCCGCGCGCGTCTGCTCGGCGAGCGCCGCAACCACCGCAGCCGGCTGATGCAGGACGTGACCGGCGGCTTCCACAAGATGTTCACCCTGGGCGACCCGCCCGACTACGAGCCCGCGCCGGAAAGCTCGGTGCTCGCCGAGGCGGAGCGCAAGGGCTGCGACCCGCGCGAGCTGGTGCTGGACCGGATGCTGGAGCGCGAGGGGCGGGAGCTCATCTTCTTCCCCTTCGTGAACTACAGCCGGCTCGACCACGGCGATATCCGCCGGATGATGGACCATCCGCACACCGTGCTCGGCCTCGGCGACGGCGGCGCGCATTGCGGGCTGATCTCCGACGCCAGCATCCCGACCTATGTGCTGACCCATTGGGGCCGCGACCGCAGCCGGGGGCCGGGCTTCCCGCTGCCCCGGCTGGTGAAGGCGCAGACGGCGGAGACGGCCGCCCTTTACGGCTTCTCCGACCGCGGCCGGCTGGAGCCGGGGCTGCGCGCCGACATCAACATCATCGATTTCGAACGCCTCAGGCTCCGCCCGCCGGAGATGGTCCACGACCTGCCCGCCGGCGGCCGCCGCCTTGTGCAGCGGGCGGAGGGCTACCGGGCGACGGTCTGCGCGGGCGAGGTCACATTCGAGGAGGGCGAGGCCACCGGCGCGCTGCCCGGCCGGCTGGCCCGCGCGGCATGACGGCCCCGGAGAGCGCATCGGCGAAGCTCGAAATCCATCTGGGCGACAATCTGGAGGTGCTCTCCCGCTTCGGGGACGGCAGCTTCGACCTCATCTACATCGACCCGCCCTTCAACACCGGCAAGGCGCAAGCGCGCACGCGGCTCCGCACCATCCGCGACGACGAGGGCGACCGGACGGGTTTCCAGGGCCGGCGCTACCGCACGGTCCGGCTTGGCGCCTCCTCCTGGGACGACGTCTTCGACGACTACATGGCCTTCATCGAGCCCCGGCTCCGGGAGGCTTACAGGCTGCTTGCGCCCCACGGCTCCTTCTTCCTCCATATCGACTATCGCGAGTCGCATTACTGCAAGGTGCTGCTGGACGGCATATTCGAACGCGAATCCTTCATCAACGAGATCGTCTGGGCCTACGATTACGGCGCGCGGTCGAAGCGGCGCTGGTCCGCCAAGCACGACAACATCCTCTGGTATGCGAAGGACCCGGACAACTACACCTACCGCTATGACGACATCGACCGCATTCCCTATATGGCGCCGGGCCTTGTCGGGCCTGTAAAGGCGGCGCGCGGCAAGACGCCGACGGATGTCTGGTGGCAGACCATCGTGAGTCCGAACGGCAAGGAGAAGACCGGCTACCCGACGCAGAAGCCCGTCGCGATCCTCAACCGCATCGTCCGCGTGCATTCCAATCCGGGCGATCGGGTGCTCGACTTCTTCGCCGGCAGCGGCACGACCGGCGAAGCGGCGGTCCGCAACGGCCGGTGCGCCGTGCTGGTGGACAGCAACCCGGAAGCCGTCCGCGTCATGGCCCGCCGCCTTGCCTTCGCCGATCCCGCTTTGCATGAGACGGGGCGCCCCGCTTCCGTCCCCGGAGACTCTTCGTCCCACGCCGCTTGACAGGCACGTCAATTCCACTATATTGGAAATATGGAAAAGAACGCCGCAATTACCGCCCTGGGCGCGCTGGCGCAGGAGACGCGCCTCGACGTGTTCCGGCTGCTGGTCGAGCGGGGTCCCGAGGGCTTGCCCGCCGGCGCGATTGCGGGCGCTCTCGACATTCCGGCGGCAACCCTCTCCTTCCATCTGAAGGCGCTGAAGGAAGCCGGCATGGTGCGGCGCGCGCGCCAGGGGCGCGAACTCGTCTATGCCGCCGACTTTCCGCACATGGAGGCGTTGCTGCGGTTCCTTACCGACAATTGCTGCCAGGGGGCCTGCCGGGCTCCCGCCCGGCCCTGAAGGAGGCTGCCATGCGCCTGCAACTCGCCCTCAATGTGGACGATCTCGAAGAGGCCATCGACTTCTATTCGAAGATGTTCGCGGCCCCGGTCCACAAGCGCAAGCCGGGCTACGCCAATTTCGCCATCGACAACCCGCCGCTCAAGCTCGTGCTGTTCGAGCGCCCGGGCGCGGGCGAGCGCATCAACCATCTGGGCGTCGAGGTCTTCCGGGAGGAGGATGTCGCTGCTGCCACGGACCGGATACAGGCCGCCGGCATCGATCACCTGATCGAGCAGGAAACGCGCTGCTGCCACGCCACGCAGAACAAGGTCTGGGCGAAGGAGCCGCAGGGCCTGCGCTGGGAATGGTACCGGATCACCGACGACACCGACGCCCTCTTCGACGCGCTCGGGCCGAGGGCGGCGGAGGCGGAAGCCGCTTGCTGCCCGACCGGAAGACCTGCCGGTTCTGCAACCTGAACGGGTCCGGCCGGCTCAGCTCCCGGCCTCGGCCAGGAATCGGCGGAAACTCGGAATCGGGCAGGCGAGGCGTCCGGTTCCGTCGTCCTGAAGCGCGCCCCGGTGGACCAGATGGTCCAGATATTCCTCCGGCTCCATGCCGGGCGGCAGCCGCCGGCCGCTCACGGCGCCGGCGTTCTCCTCAATGATGCGAAGTGTCTCAACATAGCCGAGCCCGTCCTCGGGAATCGCTTCCATCACGGCTGCCAAAAGAAGGCCGGAGCCGAGCATCTCCGGGCTGCGCCGCGCCCGGTAGGAGTCCAGCCGCCGTTCCTCCGCCCCGTCCAGAACCGCCGTTTCGTCAACGGGAGCGAGCGCGCCTCCGGACGCCAGCAGGCCTTCCGCCAGCGCGCGCATCCCGTTGCCGAGATGCTGCGGCCAGCGGTCCGACTGCTCTTCCAGAAGGGCCGCCCAACGCGCCGCCTCCGCTTCGGCCGCCTCGACCCGGAAGCGCTCCAGCATCATTCTCACGGAGGCCGCCGGCTGGCCCGGCTCCAGCCGCCCCAGCATGTGGACGGCCCCGACGGACAGCCGGGAAATACCGCGCTTCGCCAGTACATGCTGCGCGTTGGCGAGCCCCGCCAGCACCGGCACGACCGGCAGGCCGTCCACCGCCTCATGCAGGCGCCGGACGATCCCCGCCTGATCGGGCTCCAGATTCTGCACCTCATCGACCAGCAGGCAGAGCGGGCGTTCCCAGCGCTCCGGCGGAAACATATCGCGCAGCGCGCCGAACCCGGCCGGCGGCGCGGTTTCGGCGGCCCAGGCCCCGCCGATGCCGCTGATGCCTATGTTGCCGCTGCGGGTCTCCGTGCGCCGGAACCGTTCCGCCCGGCGCGGGTCGAGACGCGCCGCAACGGCCTGTGCCATGCGGTCCGGGTCTGCAAGCTCCCCCAGATGAACGAGGAGGACGTGCGGCGCCTGCCTGCCGGCCTGCGTCCATGTCTCCTCCAGATAGGCAAGCAGGGCGGATTTTCCGGCTCCCGGCGCGCCCTGGATCAGGCGGGTGGCGCCTGCGGAGCGCTGCCCGGCCTTTGCGTGGCGCAGCGCCCGCGCCAGGGCGCGTTCGATGTCCTCGATTTCGCCGGCGCGGCCCACGAAGAACGCCGCGCGCTCGCGGTCCGAAGGCTCGCTGAAGAAGCGCAGCCCTTCGAGGTCCGGTCCTTCGCTCGTCACAGCCGCCTGGTCCTCCGAGCGCCCGGCCGCCTCAAAGGCGGATGCGGAAGTCGTTTTGGCCGGAGCGGTCTTCGCCGCGCATGAGGAAGAGCGTGCGGTCCGCGTGGTTGACGAGGCCCTTGTCGCGGGCGAGGGCGGCGGCGATCCCGCGGTCGAACACGGAGGTGGTCGGCATGTAGCGGAGCGTCATGCCGCGGCGCGGCTTCGGGGAGTTGTTGGCCTCGGAGCCGTGGACCAGATAGACGTCGTGCAACGAAACCTGCCCCGCCTCCAGCTCGATGGGCACGGCGAGGTCTTCGTCGAACTCCTCCTCGCGCAGCTCCTGGTTCAGCGTGTAGGCCGGGTCGTCATTGATGTCATGCGCCCGCAGCCGCCTGTCCCGGTGCGAGCCGCGCAGCACGTTCAGGCAGCCATTCTCCTGCGTCGAGGCATCGACGGCGATCCACACCGTGCAGGTGGCGAGCGGGCGCACCGGCCAGTATTCGCCGTCCTGGTGCCAGGGCGTCTTGCGCCCGTTCAGCGCCGGCTTGGCGAAGAAGCTGGAGTTCCAGAGCGCGATGTCCGGGCCCAGCACCTGCTCCACCATGTCGAGGATTTCCGGCACCCGCGCCCAGTTCAGGAAGGCCAGGTCGTGGGCCAGCAGGTTCGGGCAGTAGTCGCGGTATTCGGGGTGGCGTTCGACCAGCCGGCCGTGATGGGCGCGGATATCCTCAAGGTCCCGTTCGGGCAGCCGGAAACCGGGCGTCACATAGCCGTCCGTGTGGTATTTTTCCAACTCGGTGGTGCTCAACATGGATTCCCCTCCCGAATCGGGGCTGTTATAGTGGAAGGCTAACAAAAGCCCGCCACTGGACACCATAGCCGCTCCGGGAGCGACGATGAAGCTCACCATCGAACGCAGCCAGTTCCTGAAATCGCTCAGCCATGCGCAGAGCGTGGTCGAACGGGCCAACACCATCCCGATTCTGGGCAATGTCATGCTCGAAGCGGCGGACGGGCGGCTGCGCCTCTCGGCGACCGACCTGGAGCTGGGCGCCGTGGAGACTGTGGACGCCGACGCGGTCTCGGGCGGCGGCACCACGCTGCCGGCGCAGGTGCTCTACGACATCGCCCGCAAGCTGCCCGACGGCGCGCAGGTGGAGCTGGAGACCGAGGACGGCTCGGACCGCATAAGGCTGCGCTGCGGGCGGTCCACCTTCACGCTTTCCGCTCTGCCGCCGGAAGAGTTCCCGGAGCTGTCCAAGGCCGAGTTCGCCTGCCGTTTCCAGCTTGCCGCCGAGGACCTGCGCGGCCTGATCGACCGGACCGGCTTCGCCGCCTCCACCGAGGAAACGCGCTACTACCTGAACGGCATCTACCTGCACACCACGGAGCATGAGGGCGTGCCGGTACTGCGCGCGGTCGCGACCGACGGTCACCGGCTGGCGCGGGTCGAGGTGCCGAGGCCGGCGGGCGCGGAGGACATGCCGGGCGGCGTGATCGTGCCGCGCAAGGCGGTGCAGGAGCTCCGCAAGCTGCTGGAGGGCGAAGACGGGGATGTCTCGATTGCGCTGTCCGAAACCGGAATCCGGTTCGTCATCGGCAGCGTCGAGCTCACCTCCAAGCTCATCGACGGCACTTACCCCGACTATGAGCGCGTGATCCCGGCCGGCAACGACAAGCGGCTCGAAGTCGAAAGCGGTACGCTGGCCGAGGCGGTGGACCGCGTGTCGGCGATCTCCTCCGAGCGCACCCGGGCGGTCAAGCTCGCCATCGACACGGGCAGCGTCCAGCTTTCCGCCGCCGACCCGACCTACGGCACGGCGACGGAGGAAATCGACGTGCGGTTCGACGGGGCGCCGATGGAGATCGGCTTCAACGCCCGCTACCTGCTCGAAATTCTGCGCCGCATCGAAGGCGGCACGGCGGCGCTCGAGCTCGCCGACCCGGCAGCGCCTACAGTGGTGCGCGACATGGTGGATTCGAGCGCGCTCTATGTGCTGATGCCGATGCGCGTGTGATCCGTGGCAGAAGCCGCCCTTCACACATCGGGCGGAGCGCCGGTCGTCAGGCGCCTGGCGCTCAGCGATTTCCGCAATTACCGCGAAGCGCGTCTGGAGACGGACGACCGCCTGATCGTGCTCACGGGGCCGAACGGCGCCGGCAAAACCAACCTGCTGGAAGCCCTCTCGCTGCTGGCGCCCGGGCGCGGGCTGCGCCGGGCGCGGCCGCGCGACATGACCCGGCACGGCGCCGGGCGCTGGACGGTGACGGCGCGGCTGGATACGGCCTTCGGGGCGGTGGATATCGGCACCGGCCTCGGCGAGGACGACCGGCGCGCGGTGCATGTCGACGGCGCGGCCCGCCGGGCGCGCGACGGGGGCGTGGCGGCCGTCTGGCTTACGCCGCAGATGGACCGCCTGTTCCTCGACGGCGCGGGCGCGCGGCGGCGTTTCCTCGACCGGCTGGTGCTGGCGGTCGATCCGGCCCATGCCGGGCGCGTCCAGGCCTATGAGACGGCCATGCGCCAGCGTCTCGCGCTGCTCAGGGCCGGGACCTCGGACGGCGACTGGCTGGCCGCACTGGAGCGCAGCATGGCCGAGCGCGGCATCGCCGTCGCCGCCAGCCGGCGCGAACTGGTGGAGCGGCTGCGCGCCGCGCTTGCCGCGGCGGGCGGACCGTTCCCGAAGGCCCAGGTTGCGCTTTCGGGCGCGGTCGATGCCTGGCTGGAGGAAGGGCCGGCGCTGAAGGCGGAGGACCGGCTGGTTGCCGCGCTGGCGGAAGGGCGCGTCCGCGACGCCGAATCGGGACGCACCGGCGCCGGGCCGCATCGCAGCGACCTCGCCGTCTCGGACGCCGAGCGCGGCATGCCTGCCGCCGACTGCTCGACGGGCGAGCAGAAGGCGCTGCTGACGGCGCTGGTGCTGGCGTCTGCGCGCCTCGCCCCGCAGCCGCCGCTGCTGCTGCTGGACGATGTCGCGGCCTTCCTGGACGAGGATCGGCGCCTCGCGCTGTTCGAGGAGATCGGGCGGCTCGGCTGCCAGGCCTGGCTCACCGGCGCCGACGCCGGCACCTTCGCGCCGCTTGCCGGCCGCGCCCTCAATGTCGGCATAGAAGACGCGGTTCTCACCCCCCTGCCGCGCCGAACGCGGCGAACGTTGCGAATGGCGGCGTCGCCGCCGCCGGAGCGGCCATGACCGAACCCAACGAACCCAGCGACGACATCCGGCCCGAGGACGAGGCCGGGGAATACGGCGCCGACGCCATCAAGGTGCTGCGCGGCCTGGAAGCGGTGCGCAAGCGCCCCGGCATGTATATCGGCGACACCGACGACGGCACCGGCCTGCACCACATGGTCTATGAGGTGGTGGACAACGCCATCGACGAGGCGCTGGCCGGCTGGTGCGACACGGTGGAGGTGGTGCTGGAAGCCGACGGCTCGGTGACGGTCACCGACAACGGGCGCGGCATCCCGACCGAGATCCACGACGAGGAGGGCGTGTCGGCCGCCGAGGTCATCATGACCCACCTCCATGCCGGCGGAAAATTCGACAGCAACTCCTACAAGGTCTCGGGCGGGCTGCACGGCGTCGGCGTCTCGGTCGTCAACGCGCTCTCCGAAACGCTCGACCTGACGATCTGGCGCGACGGGCGCGAGCATGCGATGCGCTTCCGCCACGGCGAGGCGGAAGCGCCGCTGGCCGAGACCGGGCCGGCAGGGGAGGATGGCGCGCTGACCGGCACCCGCGTGCGCTTCCTGCCCTCGACCGACACCTTCTCCAAGGTGGAGTTCGATTTCGCCACCCTGGAGCGGCGGCTGCGCGAGCTCGCTTTCCTCAACTCCGGCGTGCGGCTGGTGCTGAAGGATTCGCGGCGCATCGAGGAGCACCGGGTCGATCTCCACTATGAAGGCGGGCTCCAGGCCTTCGTCACCTGGCTCGACCGCAACCGCACCGCGCAGCATGAGTGCATCGCCATCCGGGCCGAGCGGAACGACATCGTCGTGGAGGCGGAGCTGCAGTGGAACGACAGCTTCCACGAGACGACGCTCTGCTTCACCAACAACATCCCCCAGCGCGACGGTGGCACCCATCTCGCCGGCTTCCGCGCCGGGCTGACGCGCCAGGTGACCGGCTATGGGGACCGCATCGGCCTCACCCGCCGGGACAAGCTGGCGCTCTCCGGCGAGGATGTGCGCGAGGGCCTCACCTGCGTGCTCTCGATCAAGGTGCCGGACCCGAAATTCTCCTCCCAGACCAAGGACAAGCTGGTCTCCTCCGAAGTGCGCCCGGCGGTCGAGAGCGCGATCAACGAGGCGCTGGAGGCCTGGCTGGAGGAGCATCCCAAGGAGGCGCGGATCATCGTCGAGAAGGTGCAGCGCGCCGCCCAGGCCCGCGAGGCGGCCCGGCGCGCGCGCACGCTGATCCGCGAGCCGAAGAACTCCATCGCCTCGCTGCCGGGCAAGCTCGCGGACTGCCAGGCGCGCGACCCGGACAAGGCGGAGCTGTTCATCGTCGAGGGCGACAGCGCCGGCGGCTCCGCCAAACAGGGCCGCGACCGCGCCTTCCAGGCGGTGTTGCCGCTCCGGGGCAAGATCCTCAATATCGAGCGCGCCCGGCTCGACAAGATGCTCTCCAGCGACAGCATCGGCGCGCTCATCACCGCGCTCGGCGCCGGCATCGCCGAGACCTTCGACGCCGACAATGTGCGCTACCACAAGATCGTCATCATGACGGATGCCGATGTGGACGGCAGCCATATCCGCACGCTCCTGCTCACCTTCTTCTACCGCCAGATGCCGGCGCTGCTGGAGCGGGGCTATCTCTATATCGCCCAGCCGCCGCTGTTCCAGGTCCGGCGCGGCGGCCAGTCGGTGCGCTACCTCAAGGACGAGCCGGAGCTCGACGCTTTCCTCATCGACAGCGGCCTGCAGAACGCCGTGCTGGTGCTGGAGGACGGCAGCCAGATCGCCGGCGAGGAGCTCCGCGAGCAGATTGCGCTCGCCGCACGGGTTCGCCGGCGCATCGAGGCGCTGGCCCAGATCGTCGGCCACCGGGGCCTTGTCGAGCAGGCGGTGCTGGCGGGCGCGCTCGATGCGGCGGCGCTCCGGGGGCGCGACGAGGCCGAAGCCGCCGCCGCCCGGGTCGCAGCCCGGCTCGACGCGCTGGAGGAGCCGGCCGATCGCGGCTGGTCGGGCAGCGTCGAAGACGATCTCAGCCTGGCCTTCGCCTATGAGAACCAAGGCACGCTGCGCTCCTGGCGGATCGGGCGGCGGCTGCTGCACCATGTCGATGCCGTCCGGCTCAACCAGCGGGCCGGACGGCTCCGGACGGTCTATGACAAGCTGGCCACGCTCCGGGTGCGGGAGCGCGAGGACCGGATCGACGGCCCCTGCGTCCTGCTGGAGCGGGTGCTGGAGCACGGGCGGCGCGGCCTCACCTTGCAGCGCTACAAGGGCCTCGGCGAGATGAACCCGGAGCAGCTTTGGGAAACCACGCTCGACCCCGAAGCGCGCACGCTGCTCCAGGTGCGGGTGAACCAGGCCGACGAAGCGGGCGAGCTGTTCTCGACCCTGATGGGCGACCAGGTCGAACCCCGCCGCGCCTTCATCCAGGACAACGCGCTCAAGGTCGCGAACCTGGACGTTTAGGTCGGGGCAGAGGCCTTCGGCTCGTTTTGACTTTCGGGATTTCGCTGACATATGATTCCGCAGCGGAGGTATCCATGTGCGGCGGTTCCAGTGATCGTTTCGGCCTTTAGCGAAGACCAGGTGCAACGGCTTACCGGGATTTCGAAGCGACAGCTTCGATACTGGGACCGGACGGGTTTCTTCGCCCCTTCGCTTGCGGAAGAGAACAGGAGGATTGCATTCAGCAGAATCTATTCCTTTACGGATGTCGTTTCCCTGCGCGTGCTCAATGTCCTCCGCAATCAATATGGGGTTTCCTTGCAGCATCTTCGCAAAGCCGCCAAAGAGCTTCCTCAGATGTCGGAAGAAAAATGGGGGGCGACGGAACTCTTTGTGCTGAATCGTCGTGTCGTATTTGTCGAACCGGATACGACGCAATATCGCGAAATCGTCAGCAAGCAGTATGTGATCGGAATCCCTCTTCGAGTCATCGTTTCCGATACAAAGCGGGACATCGAGACCATGAGGGAACGCAGCAACGATGCTTCAGGGGTTGTGATAAGGTCTCGAAGCGTCTGCCACAACGCTTGGGTCATAGCCGGCACGAGGATTCGAGTAGACTCCATAAAGGAATTTGCCAAAGAGGGATATACAGTACAGCAGATACAAGAGGAGTATCCAGCCCTTACCGAAGCCGATATCGAATCCGCACTCCGGCATGAAGGCGACGGCATTGCCGCCTGAATGCGCGAGATTAAGGCTTGAAATTATTTCTGGACGAAGGGGTACCGAAATCCGTTGGGCTCTGTTTCGAGGACAGAGGACATGAGGTCATCTATTTTCCCGATGCTGCGGAACCCGGCTCGCCGGACCCTCTCGTTGCGACGATTTCGATGGAAAACGAAGCTATTCTGGTCGCCTTGGACGGCGATATGCGCAAACTGGCCCAGCGGCGCGGCGTCGGCCAAAGGCGTTACAGACGGCTCAGCCTGATAAAGCTGTCCTGCCGCGAGACGATCGCCGCCCGGCGAGTGGAGGCGGCGATGTCGTTGATCGAACATGAATGGGCGTTGGCGGAGACCCCCTCGCCGCGGCGACTGTTCGTAGAGATTGGAGACGGCTTCATTCGAACATTCCGATAGCGGTCCAGCCTGGCGGCTCCCGCCCGCGACTTGACCCGAAGGCGCGGAACGGGGCAGGTTCGGGACTTCGCGAACACCGCCCATAGCGACCCGGGGAGCGCGTCTTTGCCATGCATGTCGGCCTGAGCTGCTTTTTCCAGAATCCCGACAGGAAACTCACCGACCGCGAGGTCTGGCGGCAGGAGGTGGCGCTGGCCGAGGCGGCGGAGCCGATGGGCTTCGACAGCATCTGGTCGGCCGAGCACCATTTCACCGACTACACCATGTGCCCGAGCGTGACCCAGTTCCTGACCTACATGGCCGGGCGGACCACGCGCGTCGGCCTCGGCTCCATGGTGGTCGTGCTGCCCTGGCACGAGCCGGTCCGGATCGCGGAGGAGATCGCGCTGCTCGACCACCTGTCCGACGGGCGGGCGATCTTCGGCATGGGGCGCGGCCTCGGGCGGGTGGAGTTCAACGGCTTCCGCCTCGAAATGGGCGAGAGCCGCGAGCGCTTCGTCGAATATGCCGAGGCGGTGATGGGCGCGCTGGAGACCGGCACCATCGAGAGCGACGGCAAGCATCTCCGCCAGCCGCCGACGGATATCCGCCCCCGGCCCTTCAAGTCCTTCCGGGGGCGCACCTACGCCGCCTCCGTCTCGCCGCAGTCGGCGGAGATCATGGCCCGGCTCGGCATCGGCATCCTCATCACCGCCCAGAAGCCCTGGGAGAAGACGCTGGAGGAGCTGGAGAACTACCGCGAGCTCTACCGCCGGCACAATGGCGGCGAGGAAGCGCCGAAGCCGATCATCGCGAGCTTCGTCGCCGTGCATGAGGACCGCGAGAAGGCGCGCGAGATGTATGAGAACTACATCGTCGGCTACTGCCGCTCGGCCCTCAAGCACTACGAGTTCCACAATGAGGGCCTGGCCGACATTCCGGGCTACGAATATTACGGCGCGCTCGCCCGCAACATCCGCAAGCACGGCATCGACACCTTCGTGCGCTTCCTCGCCGACCTCCAGGTCTGGGGCACGCCGGACGAGGTGGTGGACGGCGTGATCGCCAATGTCGAGCGCGCGGGCTGCGGCGGCTTCCTGGCCGCGCTTTCCTATGGCGGCATGCCTTACGACATCGCGCGCGAGAACCAGCGCCTCTTCGCAGAGAAGGTGCTGCCCCGCCTCAAGGCACACGACACCGGCGTCGAGATCGGCGCCGCCCCGCCGCTCGCCGCCGCTGCGGAGTAGGGCAGCCGCATAGTGCTCGCGGAGGATTTCGGGCTCAGCGGGGAACAGCTTCTGCTACGCGACACGGTGCGCGCGTTTGCCCGCGAGAAGGTGGTGCCGCGCGCGGCGGAGATCGACCGGGAGGCGGCCTATCCGCATGACATGTTCGCGGCGCTGCGGGACCTCGGCCTTTTCGCCCTGCCCTTCCCGGAGCGCTATGGCGGCGCGGACAGCGTGCTCTCCGGCTGTCTCGTCATCGAGGAGCTGGGGCGCGTGTGCTACAACACCGCCTATCTGCTGCTCGTCCAGTGGACGCCCTTTGCCGCCGTGCTGGCGGGCGGCTCACCCGAGCAGCATGAGCGCTGGCTGCCGGGCCTCGCTAGTGGCGATCTGAAGGCCGCGATCTCCGTCACCGAGCCGCAATCCGGCTCCGACGCCGCCGGCATCCGCACGCGCGCGGTCCGCGAGCCGGGCGGCTACCGCCTCGACGGGGCCAAGGCCTGGTGCACCAACAGCCCGGAAGCCGATTTCATCGTCGTCGCGGCAAAGACCGATCCGGGCGCGCGCCACCGCGGCATTTCCGTGTTCGCGGTCGAGAAGGGAACGCCCGGCCTCACCATCGGCGCTCTGGAGCGCAAGCTCGGCTCGCGCGGCATCCCCTCCTGCCCGCTCTTCTTCGACGGCGCCTTCGTGCCGGAGGAGAACCGCATCGGGCCGGAGGGCGAGGGGTGGCTGACGGTGATGGAGGCGTTCAACCGTTCGCGCCCGATGATCGGCGCGCGCGGCGTGGGGCTGGCGCAGGGCGCGCTCGACCTGGCGGCGGCGTTCGTGCGCGGGCGCGAGGCGTTCGGGCAGCCGGTCGCGGACTTCCAGGGCGTGCGCTGGATGCTGGCCGACATGACCATGCGCACCGAGGCCGCCCGGCAGATGGTTTACAAGGCCGCCGCGCTTGCGGATACGGGCGTTTCGGGCCGCGCGCTTGCGCCCTGGGCGGCGATGGCGAAATGCCTGGCGACCGACGCCGCCATGTCGGTCGCGACCGACGCGGTGCAGCTCTGGGGCTCAGCCGGCATTTCGGCCGACAATCCCGTCGAGCGCTTCTTCCGCGACGCCAAGGTGCTCCAGATCGTCGAAGGCACCAACCAGATTCAGCGCAACATCATCGGCCGCCACGCCGTCGAGACGCTCGGGGCCGGTTGACAGCGGGGCGGGCGGCGGGCTGGAGTCCCTGCTGAGCGCGGACAAGGCGGCGGGGCCATGCTGTTCCACCACGCATCGAAGAACCGGCCGTTCCATCTCGGCACCTATCCGATGGAGGTGTTGCCGCGCGACGGGACCGTGACCGCGGCGGAGGCGGCGCAGCCCCCGGCCGGGCCCACGGAAGCTGCGGAGGCCGGCGGGGCGCTCGGGCCGGCCGTGCTGCATTACCGCGAGCTGTTCGCCGGCTTCGCGGAAGGCGGGCCGGCGGCGGAGACGGCGCCCGTGCCGGCCCGGCTCGACCGGCGCGCCGAGGACATCAAGGGCTGCTCCTATTTCATGGACGCCGACCAGGTCGGCATCTGCCGGATCCCGGAGAACGCCTGGCTGGAAGGCTGCCCGGCGCTGGAAGGCCACAGCCACGCGGTCGTCATCCTGGTCGCCTGTCCCGCCCTGCCGGATCGGGGCAATCTCGCCCGCGCCTGGGTGGAGGAGGCCGTTGCCGCCACGGCCGAGATGCGCGTGCTCGAGATCGCCGGCTGCACCGCCGGCCATATCCGCCAGATGGGCTTCGAGGCCCGCATCCACCATGCCGGCGGCGAGAGCCTCGATCTGGAACGGCTCGCCGTGCTGGCCGGGCTCTGCCTGCGCAGGCAAGGCGGCGGGCTGCGCAACCCCTATATCGAGGGCGGGTTCGCGCTCGCCGTAATCTCGACCAACTACGAACTGGAGTGCGACAGCCCGCTGGCCCCGGGCGCCGCGCGAGCGCAGGGCCGGGCTTACCGCAAGGGCATCGCCGGCGCGGTCTCCGGCCGCGAGCGCGCGCGGCGCGCAAGGCGCAAGTCGCACTGGAGCCGCTACCCGATGGAGCAGGTCCGCCGCGTGGACCGGCCGACCACCCTCATCATCGACGAGGAGGTGCCGCGCGTGCCGCAGCGCGCCGCCTTCTTCACCCGCGCGGCCAAGGGCGACCTCGGCGAGAAGTCCCGGCGCGAGCGCGCCCGCTTCGCCTTCAAGCATCCGCTCTCCTTCTCCCAGCTCCAGCTTATCCGCGCCATGGTGCCCCACCAGGACGGCGAAGCAGCTCCGGAGGGGGACAGGGATCGCTATGGCGACCCGGCGGCGAATGCCCGCGCGGTCAAGGCGCTCTCCTATTTCCTGGGCTCCGACCTCACGGGCATTTGCGAGATTCCACGCTACGCCTGGTTCTCGCACCGGGAGGACGGCAGCCCGATAGAGATGTACCACCGCTATGCCGTCGTCATGCTGATCGACCAGGGCTACGACACCATGGAGGGGGCGAGCGGCGACGACTGGATTTCCGGCGCGCAGTCCATGCGCGGCTATCTGCGCGGCGCGGAGATCGCCGGCATCATGGGCGAGACGCTGCGCGGCCTGGGCTTCCCCTCCCGCGCCCAGACCAATGCGGACAGCGACGTGTTGCACATCCCGCTGCTGCTCTGGGCGGGGCTGGGCGAGCTCAGCCGCATCGGCGAGCTGGTGCTCAATCCCTTTGTCGGCCCGCGCTTCAAGTCCGTGGTGCTCACCACCGACATGCCGATGGAGGTGGACCAGCCGATAGATTTCGGCCTCCAGTATTTCTGCGACCATTGCCACAAATGCGACCGGGAATGCCCCTGCGACGCCATTCCGCACGGGGACAAGGTGATGTTCAACGGCTACGAGATGTGGAAGCCGGACGTGGAGCGCTGCACCCGCTACCGGCTCACCAACATGCGCGGCTCGGCCTGCGGGCGCTGCATGAAGACCTGTCCGCTCAACAAGGTGGTGGACATGGACGGCGGCCTCCTGCCGCGCATGGCGAGCTGGCTCGGCGTCAATGCGATGTTCCTGAAGCCGGCGCTCGTGCCGGTCGCCACCTGGCTCGACGACCGGCTCGGCAACGGCCGGCGCAATCTCGTGAAGAAATGGTGGTTCGACCACGAGATCGTGGACGGCGTCACGGTCGCCGCGAAGGGCGCCAATGAGCGCGAGATCGATCCGGCCAAGCGGGTCGATGCGGCGCGCCAGAAGATCGCCTATTACCACGCCGATGCGATGCCGCCGCCGGACCGCCACGCGCCCGACCCGGTGGACCGCAAGGCGGCGCTGGCGGCCGCGGCGCTGGTCGAGACGCCGGCGGAGGCCCGCCGGCGCCTCGCGGCGGGCGGCGCGGTTCCGGCCCACTATGCGCCGGTTCCGCCTGCTGGCGGCGAAGACGAGGCGGGCGGCGGGCCTGCGGCGAATCCGTACGGCAAAGGCGGGTAGGGCCGCTGCGCCGGAAGGCCCCCCTCCCGACCCCCGGATTCCCCGCGCGGAGGCGGGAACAGGCGCGGTCCGGGGCAGGCTCCCCGCCGGGAGGGGGAGGGGGTGAAGATGGAAGAGCGGCCTAGCGCATGGCGGCGGCGATGTTGCCGCCATCGACGGTGAGTACTGCGCCGGTGGTCTTGCGCGCGCGGGCGAGGTCGGCGAAGGCGCGCGCCACGTCCGCCGCCAGCACCTCGCGGCCGAGCAGGTTGCCGCGCATGTACTCGGCTTCGCTCACGCCCCGCGCCTTCGCCCGCGCCGCCACCAACTCGTCGTCCAGCAGGCCGCTGCGGATGCGGTCCGCATTGACGGCGTTGGCGGCGATGCCGTCGCGCCCGTAGTCGATGGCATACTGGCGCATAAGGGCCAGCGTCGCGGCCTTGGCTACGCCGTAGGGGCCGAAATCCGGGCCGGGGTTTACCGCCTGCTTGGAGACATTGAAGAGCAGGCTGCCGCCTGTGCCCTGCGCCCGCATGATGCGCACCGCGGCCTGCGCGACCGACTGGTGGGCGAAGAAGTTGAGCTCGAAGCTCCGGCGCAGCTCCGCCTCGCCCACCTCGCCGATGCGCCCCTGCCAGGCCGCGCCCGCATTCGAGACCAGGATATCGACGCCGCCATGCATGCGGCAGACCTCGGCGAAAGCCGCCTCGACCGCCTCCGGGCGGGTCACGTCGCAGGCGATGATGTCCGGGCCGGCTTCGAGGTCGAGGCCGACCGGCTCCGCCCCCTCCGCGCGGAAGGCCGCCATGACCGCCTGCCCGATGGCGCCCGCCGCGCCCGTCACCACCGCCACCTGCCCTGCCAGCGGCGGGGGTGCGGCGCGGCCGAGCTTCGCCTGCTCCAGCGGCCAGTATTCGATGTCGAACAGGTCCGCCTCGCCGATGCTTTGGAACCGCCCGATGCGCTCGGCGTCGGCGATGACCTCGACCGCGGCCTCGGCGAGATCGGCGGCGATGGCGGCGGATTTCGCGTCCCGGCCCGCGGCGAAGAGGCCGACGCCCGGCGCCAGCAACACGCGCGGGGCGGGGTCGAGCGCCGTGCGGCTGCCGCCGGCGCGCGCATTGCCGCGCTCGAAATAGGCCATGTAGTCCGCCTCGAAGCGCCGGATGGCCGCCGCCGCGTCCTTTGCGAACTCATCCCCTGCGCCCGCCCGCGCCGGCGGCAACAGCACCGGCCAGGACTTGACCCGGAGCGAGTGGTCGGGCGTGACCGTGCCGGCGAGCCCGTAGCGCGCAACCTCCGCCCCATCGACGAAACGCCTTATGCGTTCCCCGCCCCGGAAGGCGAGCAGGAGGCGGCCCGGCTCGCCGTCCGGCTCCGATGCGGGCCGCGCCAGCAGGCCGCGCAGCACGGGCGCGATCTCCTCCGGCGCGGCGGGCCGGTCCGGCAGCCGGGCGCTCGCGAACACCTTCGCCGGGGCCGCCGCCAGGCGCGCTTCCGCCAGGCTCGCGACTCGAATCATGCGGTCATAGGCTTCCCGCGCGGTCTCCCCGAAGGTGAAGACGCCGTGGTTCAGCAGGATCAGGCCCTCGCAGTCCGGCTGCGCCTCGAAGACCTCGGCGGCTTTCCGCGCAAGCGCGAAGCCCGGCATGATGTAGGGCACGAGCGCGACTTTGTCGCCGAAGACCTCGCGGCAGAGCGCCGCCCCGTCCGGCTGGTCGGTCAGCGCCAGCACGGCATTGGCATGGGTGTGGTCGATATAGCGGTGCGGCAGGAAGGCGTGCAGCAGGGTCTCGACCGAGGGCGAGGGCGCGGCCGGGTCGAGCAGGGCGGACCGGTGGGCGGCGACCATGTCCTCGTCGGAGAGCGCCTCCCTCTGCCTGAGGCGCCGGAGCGGTGCGAGCCGGACCGCGGGCAGGCCGGGCGGCTCGATCCGCGCCATGTCCCAGCCCGAGCCCTTGACGCAAAGCACCTCCACCTCGTCGCCGGCGAGGTCCGTCATGCGCGTCTTGAGCGAGGTATTGCCGCCTCCGTGCAGCACAAGGCGCGGCTCGCCGCCGAGGAGGCGCGTCGTATAGACCCGGAGCGCGAGGTCCGGGTCCGCGCCGTCCGCCCCCCAGCGAGCGACCGCCGCCTCCGCCTCCCGGTCGGACCAGAGATTCTCCATGCGATCCCGCGCCCTTCCGCCCGCCATCGTCGGGGGCGGAGAGTAGCACGCGGAACGCCGCAAGCTGCTAGTCTCGCGCGCATGCCGTTCATGCCGATCCATGACGACAATGAGCGCACGCGCATCGATACGCCCTTCGTCACCTGGGGCGCGATCCTGCTTTGCGCGGTCGTGTTCATCTGGCAGACGGGACTGCCGGAGGCGGTGGAATACCGCCGGCTGCTGGCGCTCGGCTTCGTGCCGGGGCGGGTGCTCGGCGATCTGCAGCTGCGCCCGGACCTCGCCATCCTGCCCGCGCCCTTCTCGCTGGTGACGACGCAGTTCCTGCATGGCGACTTCGCCCACCTGCTCGGCAACATGGCCTTCCTCTACATCTTCGGCGACAATGTCGAGGACGCGATGGGCCATCTGCGCTTCGCCCTCTTCTTCCTGCTTTGCGGGGTGCTGGCCGCACTCGCCCACGGGCTGACGGAGCCCTCCTCGGCCGTGCCGCTGATCGGGGCGAGCGGGGCCATCTCCGGCATATTGGGGGCCTATCTGGTGCTGAGCCCCCGCGCGCGCATCCTGGTGCTGTTCTTCGTCGTGCCGCTGCGCCTGCCGGCCTGGCTGCTGGTGGCGGGCTGGTTCGCCGTCCAGTTCTTCTTCGGCCTCTCGACCTTCGGGGAGGGAGCGCAGATCGCCTACTGGGCGCATATCGGCGGCTTCGCGGCCGGGATTGCGCTGCTGCCCCTCTTCAGGGCCTCCTGGCCACGCCCGGACGAAGTCGGGTGAAGGCGAGCGTGCCCGGGTCCGCCGCCACCGGGCCGGGCGCGGCCGCGATCAGCACCTCGCCTGCGATCGGCCCGAAATCGGCGCGGAAATGCACCGAGCTCTTGAGTGCCAGAATGCGGCAGTCCGCCGGCTCCACGCCCAGATGGCGGAACATTTCCTTGTCCGCCGCCTGCACCTTGCGGCTCGCCACCGCCGCCCGCACGCCGCCGGCAATCTCCAGCAGCGCCATCGGCCCGAGCTGCATCCGGTTGCCGCCGTAGAACGGCCCTGTGCAGGTGAACGACCCGTCGCCGAGCCGGCGCACGACAGCGTCGGTCTCGAAGGGCGCGTCGCCCGGAATGCCGGAGCGCCCGCCGAGCGCGAGCGAGAGGCGCCCGCCTTCGCCCGCCTCATGCGCGGCGGCGGCGGCTTCGGCGTCGATCAGGAGGCCCAGCACCGCGCCCTCCGGCCGCGCGGCTGCCAGCGCCCGCAGGAGGCCCGTCGTGTCGCCGTCGCCGCCGCCGCCCGGATTGTCGCAACTGTCCGCAATGACGGCCGGCCGGCCAGCGCGCCCTACCCGGTCGGCGCGCGCCACCACCTCCTCGGGCGAAAGGAAATCGGCGGCGAAGCGCCCGCGCACCGCCAGCACCGCGTCCGCCAGCGCGTCGGCCGCTTCCGCAGCACTCCGCCCGTCGCCGGCATAGGCGAGCGCGGCCGGACCGCAATCCGGCGTGTCGGCGAGCGGGAAGCCGCCTGCGAGCGAGACGGAGCAGACGGCGCCCCGCTCCCGTCCATCCAGACCCGCATAGAGGCCCGCCGCCGGCTCCACCAGCGTGCATTGCGCCGTCAGCGGGATGAGGAAGGGGACCTGCCGGAACGCCTTGGCCGGCCGCCCCTCGGCGAGGATGCGCTCCAGCAGGCGGGCCGTGCGTGCGCCCGTATCCGCCATGTCCACATGCGGATAGGTGCGGAAGACGACCAGCGCGTCCGCCTTCTCCGCCATGAGCGGCGAGACATTGGCATGCAGGTCGAGGCTCGCCACGACGGGCACATCCGGGCCGATGACATCGCGCACGCGGCGCAGCAGCTCGCCCTCGCCGTCCTCCAGATGCTCGGCCACCATCGCGCCGTGCAGGTCCAGATAGACCGCGTCCACCGGCCCCGCGCCCCGCAGGCCGTCCACGATCATGCCGGCGATGCGCTCAAAGGCTTCTTCCTCGACCTCGGCCGAGGGGCTGGCATTCGCCCAGGCCAGCGGCGCGAAGTCGCGGCCGGAGGCGCGCGCCGCCTCCAGAAAGCCCGCTATCGGCAGGTTTATGCCGGCGGTATCGGCAAGAACGGCCTCGCCCCGGCAGAGCCCCGGCCAGCCGTCGGCGCGGCGGAACATCTCGAAGCTTGCCTTTGTCGGCGCAAAAGTATTCGTCTCGTGGTGAAATCCACCGACCGCAATCCGCATGGGCCCCGCCTCCCGCCGCTGCCCGCGACGCTAACAGAAAGGCCGATTGCCGCCCATGCGCCTTCGCCGCCGCCTCGTCCTCGGCCATCTGGCCGACCTCTACCGGCTCGCCCTGCCGGTGGTGGTGAGCCGCGCCGGCGTGCTGGCGATGACAGTGGCCGACACGATCATCGTCGGCCGCTACTCCTCGGCGGAACTGGGATATCTCTCGCTCGGCGTCGCGGTCTATCTGCCGCTGCTGCTGACCGCGATGGGGCTGCTCACCGGCACCACAGTCGCGGCGGCGCAGGCCATGGGGCGCGGCGAGGAGGCCGAGAGCGGCGCGGCCTGGCGGCGCGCCGTGCCGGTCGCGCTCGCCTTCGGCATTGTCGGCCTGTTGCTCGGGATGTTCGGGCGCGAGGTGCTGCTGCTCACCGGGCAGAGCGGGGATGTGGCGGCGGGCGCCGGACGGGTCTTCTTCATCCTGGCGCTCGGCTATCCGGCCGCCTTCCTCTATTTCGCCACCGCCTTCTTCCTCGAAGGCGTGCGGCGCCCGCGCCCGGCCGCCTGGGCCATCGTCGCCGCCAATCTGGTCAACATCCCGGCCGACCTGCTGCTGGTCCACGGCCTGTTCGGCCTGCCGGAGCTGGGCGCGGAGGGCTCCGCCTGGGCCACCACCGGCATACGCTGGGGGCTCGCGTCGTTCCTGCTCGCCTGGGCCTGGTGGATGCCGGACCGGACGCGGCTGGGCGTCCGCGCCCGCGCCGACTGGCGCTGGCGGCGCTGGCGGGTGCAGCGGATGGTGGGCTACGCCGCGGCCGTCGCCATCGCCGTCGAGATGGGCGCCTTCACTGCCATCCACCTGTTCGCCGGCTGGCTCGGCACGGTCCCGCTTGCGGTCTTCACCATCGTGCTGAATGTCATCTCGGTCATCTTCATGGTGGCGAACGGCGTCGGCATCGCCACCAGCGTTCGCATCGGCAATGCGTACGGGCGCGGCGACCGGCGGCGCTGGATCGCCGCCGGCTGGATGGGGCTTGCGGTCACGATCGTCCTCATGGCCGCCTCGGGCGCGCTCATGGCGGTGCTCGCCCGGCCCCTCGCCGCCATCTACTCGTCGGAAGCCGCCGTGCTTGCGGCCGCGGTCCCGGTGCTGGTGCTGGCCGGGCTCATGCCCCTCTTCGACGGCGGGCAGACTCTGATGTTGAACGCGCTGCGCGGCTGCGCCGACGCCTGGGTGCCGACGGCGCTACAGGCCTTCGCCTTCATCGGCTGCATGGTGCCGCTCTCGCTGCTGCTGGCGTTCGGGCTGGAGCGGGGCGTGGCCGGGCTGTTCGAGGCGGTGATCCTTTCGACGGCTATCTCGCTGGGGCTTCTGTGCGCGCGCTTCGTCGTGCTATCGCGGCGGCCATGACGCATCCGGTGGAGGAGATCGTTTCGGGCGGGCAGACGGGCGTGGACCGGGCCGGACTCGACGCCGCGCTGGCGCTCGGCCTTGCCGTCGGCGGCTGGTGCCCGCGCGGGCGGCGCGCCGAGGACGGCCCGGTCCCCGAACGCTATCCCCTCACCGAGACGGCGAGCGCCGCCTACCGCGTGCGCACACGCCTGAATGTCCGCGACAGCGACGCGACCCTGATCCTTTGCCGGGGCCCGCTCACCGGCGGCACGCGCCTCACGGCCGCCATCGCCCGGCGGTCGGGCCGCCCGCTGCGCATCGCCGACCTCTCGCGCCGCGTGCAGGCGCCCGCCGCCGCGGCCTGGCTCCGGCGCCACGGCGTCCGCCGGCTCAACATCGCCGGCCCGCGCGAAAGCCAGGCGCCCGGCATAGGTGCGGAGGCCCGGCGTTTCCTCATGCGCGTCCTCGCCCCGTGAACGGGGAGGAGGCGTTCGGCGGCAGGAACCTCTCGGCGCTCAGGCGGGCGTCGATCCTGGCCGCCGTGACGCTCTCCACGACGCTCTACGGCACCACCGTGCTCGTCGTCTCGACGGTGCTGCCGCAAATGCAGGGCTCGCTCTCCGCGACGCAGGACCAGATCGCCTGGGCGATGACCTTCAACATCGTCGCGACCGCCATCGTGACGCCGATGACCGGATGGCTGACGGGCCGTTTCGGACGCCGCGCGGTGATGCTCTGGGGCATGGCGGTCTTCGGCGCGGCCACGCTCGGTTGCGGCTTCGCGACATCGCTGGAGTCGCTCGTGCTCTTCCGCGTCGTCCAGGGCGCAGCGGGGGCGCCGATCATCCCGCTCGCCCAGGCCATCACCCAGGACACCTATCCCCGCGCGCAGCACGGCACCGCCATGGCGGCGTTCGGCATGGGCGTCGTCGTCGGACCCGTCATCGGCCCGGTCGTGGGCGGCTACCTGACGGAAGTCTACAATTGGCGCTGGGCGTTCTTCATGGTCGTGCCGGTGGCGGGCGCAAGCTGGCTTGCGATGTGGCTGGTGCTCACCGACGGCGGCAGGCTCCGTCGCGCGCGGCTCGACTGGACCGGGTTCCTTGCGCTCTCCGTCGCGGTCGTCTGCTTCCAGCTGATGATGGACCGGGGCGAGCGCCGCGACTGGTTCGACTCGACCGAGATCCTGCTGGAAGCCTGTCTTGCCGGCATCGGCCTCTACATCTTCCTGGCCCACAGCCTGACCACCCGGCGGCCTTTCCTGAACCTCAAGCTGCTGCTCGACCGCAACTATGCGCTCGGGCTCTGCATTGTCGGCATATACGGCATGCTGAACTTCACCCCGATGGTGATGCTGCCGCCCATGCTGCAGGACCTGGCGGGCTTCCCGAACGCGGTGGTCGGCCAGCTGGTGGCCGCGCGGGGCGTGGGCGCGATCCTGGGCTTCTTCCTCGCCATGTATGTGGGCAGGCTCGACCCGCGCATCGGCATGAGCGCGGGCTTCGCCATCATGGCGGCATCCGGCTGGATCATGATGCAGTTCGACGCCAACGCCACCTGGTGGGACGTGGCGCTGGTCTCCTGGATGCAGGGCGTCGCCGTCGGCGTCACCTGGGTGCCGCTCACGGTCGCGACCTTCTCGACCCTCGATCCGCGCTACCTGCCGGAGACCTCCTCCGTCTATCACCTGATGCGCAATCTGGGCTCCAGCTTCTTCATCTCGGTGAGCGTGACGGTGCTGCTGCGCACGGGCGGCGTGAACTACGGGCGGCTCACGGAATTCATCACCCCCTACAACGAGGCGCTCGCGGTCATCGACACGGGCACGGCCTCGGGCCTTGCCGCACTCAGCGGCGAGATCGGCCAGCAGGCCGCGATGATCGGCTATCTCAACGCCTTCACCGCCTACACAGCCGTCGCCCTCGCCGCGCTGCCGCTGGTGCTGCTGATGCGCATAAGGCGCTGACGGGTGGCGGCCGGCTTACGGCTCGCGGTCTTCCTGGAAGCGTTCGACCCGGTGCATGCGTTCGTGAAGTACGGTGACGATGCCGATCGCTCCGTCGCTCAGGGTCTTCCAGTAGATGAAATGCCTCCGGTAGCGGAAGACATAGCCCTCCACTCCGAACTCCGCCGGAACCGGGCGCGACGCGACCGCGCCGGTTGCGATGTCATCGAAGGCTTCGAACAGGCCCGTGACATAGGATTCCGCCTGGGCTTCGCCCCAGCGCTCGCGGCTGTAGCGGTAGATTTCCTCGATACGGAGTGCGGCGGCCCTCTGGACGCGTACCCTTGTCATGCGCCGGGCCGCGCCCCGCTTCGCGAAATTATGTCGCCGGCGGACAATTCACGATAGGTATCGTCCGGTGCCGCGAAGGCGCGTTCCAGCTCCGCCTTGAGGCGGTCGAAGGCCTCCTGCTCCGAGCGGGCCTTGTCCCGCCGTATCAGGTCGCGGACATACTCGCTGACGCTCTCATAGTCGCCGGTCTCGCCGACATTGGCCGCAACGAAATCACTGAGCGGGCCGCTCAGGCGAACTGTCATCGTCATTGCGCGCCCCATGGACTGGCCCTCCTGCTTATGATTGTCCTCATATTGACCAATATCGAATACAACTGCAATACGCCGTTGCCCCTTCCGCCCCGGCGGCCGGCATGCCAGAATTCCCGCCTGCGACAGGGAGACGGGGCGATGGCGCGGCGGAAATTCTGGGGTTGGGGCAAGGTCGGCGAGGGCTTTACCGACGAGGAGATGAAGCCCTTCGAGGCGGACTATGCCGCGGTGTTCGGGGTTGACGGCTTCGAGGCCCGGCCGTTCCCGACCGTGGACGAGATCGAGATCGCCCCGCCGCGCCTGGCGCCGCCTTCCTCGCTTGCGCCCGTCACCACGGACGACAAGTGGGAGCGCCTGGTGCACACCTTCGGGCGTTCGTTCCACGAGCAGGTCCGCATCATGGACCGCGACTTCGCCGGCGCGCCGGACCTGGTGGCCCGCCCGCGCGACGAGGGCGAGGTTGCGGCGCTGCTCGACTGGTGCGCGGAGGCGGGCGCGGCGGCCATTCCCTTCGGCGGCGGCTCCTCCGTGGTGGGCGGGGTGCATCCGCAAGTCGGCGGCGGCTTCAAGGGCGCGGTCTCCATCGACATGGGCGCCATGGACAAGGTGCTGGAAATCGACCGCACCTCGCGCGCCGCGCGCATACAGGCGGGCGTGTACGGTCCCCACCTCGAAGAACAGCTCCGGCCTCACGGCCTGACGCTCCGCTACTACCCGCAGAGCTTCGAATATTCGACGCTGGGCGGCTGGATCGCGACCCGCGGCGCCGGCCACTACGCCACCGGGCTCACCCATATCGACGACATGACGGAGAGCGTGCGCGCCGTGACGCCGGCGGGCGTTCACGACAGCTTCCGCCTGCCCGGCTCCGGCGCGGGCCCGAGCCCCGACCGGCTCTTCCTCGGCTCCGAGGGCGCACTCGGCATCGTCACCGAGGCCTGGATGCGCCTGCAGGACCGCCCGGGCTTCCGCGCCGGCCACTCGGTCGAGTTCGCGCGTTTCATGGACGGGGCGGAGGCCGTGCGCGCCATCTCCCAGGCCGGGCTCTATCCCGCCAATCTGCGCCTGCTGGATCATAACGAGGTGCGCTGGTCGGGCGCCGGAGACGGCTCGGCCGCGGTGCTGGTGCTGGGTTTCGAGAGCGCCGACCATGCGCTCGACGCCTGGATGGCGCGCGCGCTCGAATGCTGCCGGGACCATGGCGGCCGGTTGCCGGAAGAGAGAGGCGGCGGCGGGAACGCGGCCGCGCGCTGGCGCGACGCCTTCATCAAGGGCGGGCACATGCGCGAGATGCTGACCGCGCGCGCCATCATCCGCGAGACCTTCGAGACTGCGATCACCTGGGACCGGTTCGAGGACTTCCACCGCGAGGTGGGGGGCGCGGCGGCGCGCGCGCTCCAGGAGGCGACGGGGCGTCCGGGAATCGTCGCCTGCCGTTTCACCCATGTCTATCCCGACGGGCCGGCGCCCTATTTCACCTTTATCGGCCTCGGCGAGCAGGGCCGGCTTTCGGCCCAATACGACACGGTCAAGAACGCGGTTTCGGACGCGATCATCGACGCCGGCGGCACCATCACCCACCACCACGCCGTCGGGCGGGACCACATGCCCTGGTACACCCGCCAGCGCTCCGACATCTTCGCCGCCGCGCTCAAGGGCGCCAAGGCCGCGCTCGACCCCGCCGGCATCATGAACCCCGGCGTGCTGCTCCCCGCGCCGTAGCGTAGATTTGTCACCAGCATATTGTTCATGAATTATTTGTAATAATTCTTGGATATGAATTGATTTTCGCAGATCTTGTGCTACAGTACCTTGCAGGAAATGAAACGGCGTCCTGGGAGCCGTTTCGCACCGGCGCGAAAAAATACCCGAGAAGTCGACGGGAAAGGTGCGTCCGCCGCCTCGCGCGCGCAATCAGGCGCACGAACCGCGCCGCCGCGTAACACGCGCCCACGGGCGCAGGCGCGCGCGGGATTACGCGCGAAACAGGGTCCCGCTACGCGGCGAGCCCAAGGCGGCGCCAACGCCGCCATCCGCAGTGTTCGCCGCGTTCGGCGCGGCGGCGGGCAGAACGAGCGAAGACGGAACGAAAGGAAGGGCACATGCCGAAAACACCAGGTCCGGGAACACGGATGGAATACCCGGAACCCCTGCCCGAATGGACGGCTTCATGCCCAATTCGGCTACGGCATATAAACCCTCGGTATGCGGATCATGACATTTCATGACACATCGCCAGGAAGGCTCATGGCGCCGCATGACGAAACATGACGCGCCGGGGATGTCGCGGCCGGTCAACGCAATCCGGACCGTTCCGTCTTGACCGTCGGGCGGCGCGGGGCGTCTAATCGGGCGGGACGAGGCCGGAAGGAGGGATGCATGGAACCGGTGCGCTATATCGACCGCACGCGCGAGGACTATATCCGGCAGGGCTATGAGAAGCCCTATGAGTGGGCGCATTTCGAGGAGGCGCCGTTCGCGCGCCTCGCGAAGCCGCTTGTCGAGTGCCGCGTCGGGCTGATCGGCACCAGCGAGATCGCGGTGCGCTACGACCCGGAGACGGAGGAGAACCCCGTCGTCGAGGAGGACTTCCGCGGCGTCTATTCCTTCTCCGCCGACACGCCGACGGAGAAGCTCTACAGCCGCACCGCGTCCTTCGACCGCTTCGCCACCCATCTGGACGACGTGAACGCCTACTACCCGGTGGACCGGCTGCGCGAGGCGGTGGCGGACGGGCGGGTCGCGGGCATGCCGGACCGGCTCTACGGCTGCTACAACAACTACAGCAAGCGCAAGGTGATGACCGAGGAGGCGCCCAAGGCGCTGGCCTGGTGCCGCGAGGACGGCATCGACGCGCTCCTCATGGTGCCTGTCTGACCCGTCTGCCATCAGACCGTGAGTCTGATCAGCAGGCATATCGAGGCGGCGGGCATCCCGACCGTGGTGATCGGGGCGGCGCGCGACATTGTCGAGCATTGCGGCGTCGCCCGCTATGTCTTCACCGACTTCCCGCTCGGCAGCCCCTGCGGCGAGCCCTGGGACACCGCCCAGCAGCGCCAAATCTTCCAGATGGCGCTCGACCTGCTGGAAACCGCCGAGGGGCCGCGCACCACGCGCGAGGCCGGCTTCCGCTGGAGCGCCGGCGAGGATTGGAAGCGTCTCGTCTTCACCGCTGAGCAGCCCTGGCAGGACGAGGCCACGCACGCCCAGTGGATGGCGCGCAAGGAGGAATACCGGCAGCTTCGCGCGGCGGGCAGGGTGTGAGCGCCATGACGGCGGCGCCGGAGGTCACGCTCTACACCACGCCGCTCTGCGCGCCCTGCGAGCAGGTGAAGCGCTATCTGGAGTCGCGCGGCGTCGCGTTTGCCCGGCGGGACCTGATGATGGACGAGGACGCGCAGGACCGCCTCGACGCCGCCCGCATAAGGGGCACGCCCGCCATAGAGGTGGACGGGACGTTCCTCGCCGGCGACGCGCTCACCCGCGAGGCCCTCGACCGGCTGCTGGGCCTGGAGTGACAGCGCCCGTGGCGGACCCGGTCGTCCTCTATGAGGAGCGGGGCCCCGTCGCCGTCGTCTCGCTCAACCGCCCCGAACGGCTGAACACGCTGACCGAGGAGATGGTCGAGGGCGTGGCCGGCGCCATCGACCGCGCCTCCGCCTCGGCCGCCGTGCGCGCGGTCGTGCTGCGCGGCGAGGGGCGGGCGTTCACCGCCGGCTACGACCTGGAGGCGACCGGCGCCTCGCTGGAGGCCGGCTGGTCCCAGCCTTACAACGCGCCGCGCCCGGAGCCGCGCCCCGGCGCCTGGGACCCGGTGCGCGACTACCGCAGCATGGGGCGCAATGTCGAGCGGTTCATGAAGATATGGGACTGCCCGAAGCCGGTGCTGGGCGCGATACATGGCTGGGCGGTCGGGGGCGCCACGGACCTCGTGCTCTGCTGCGACCTGCTGTTCATGGCCGAGGACGCTTATATCGGCTACGCGCCGTCCCGGATCTACGGCACGCCCACGACGATGCTCTGGGTCTATCGCCTCGGGCTCGAACACGCCAAGCAGTTCCTGCTGAGCGGCGACGCCATCGACGCGGAAACGGCGCACCGCATCGGCCTCGTCTCGCATGTCTGCCCGCCGGAAGAGCTGGACGAGCGCGCCTTGGCCCACGCGAGGCGCTTCGAGCACATTCCGGCCAACCAGCTGGCCCTCAACAAGCTGCTCATCAACCAGGCCTTCGAGAATATGGGGCTGCGCACGACGCAACTGCTCGGCACGCTGTTCGACGGCATGACGCGGCATACAGAGGAAGCCTATCGCTGGGCCGAAAGCCTTGCCGAGCAGGGCATGCGCCGCACCGCCGCCGCCCGCGACGCCCCCTTCGGCGACTACAGCGCCAGGCCGCGCAAGGATTGACGGTTCGCAGGCTATGAGCGGCAGCCCGTGACCGTGGAGACCTACCTGCTCTACCTGGCGGCGCTTGCAGTGTTCTTTGCGACTCCGCCGGACACGAGCCAGCTGCTCGTCATCGCCAACAGCGCCCGCTACGGATTGCGGAGAACGGGCTGGACCATCGCAGGCGATCTCTCGGCGAACATGCTCCAGATGACCGCCGCCGCGTTCGGCATCGCGGCTGCGATCGCCGCATCGTCCGAGATGTTCCGCCTCGTCAAATGGCTGGGCGTCGCCTACCTGGCCTGGATCGGCCTGCGCCTTCTCATCTCGAAATCGCGGAGCGGAAATACCGCGGCAAACGTGGCCGGTTCGGCGTCGCGGCTGTTCAGGCAGGGTTTCGTAACGTCGAGCGCCAACCCGTTTGCGGTGATGTTCTTCGCAGCTCTTTTCCCGCAGTTCATCGATCCCGCCGCTCCCGTGCTTCCCCAGCTTTCGGTTCTCGGCGGTACCTATCTGATCGCGGATGGCGTGATCCTGCTGGCTTGGGGATGGCTGTCCGCAAGGGTCGCGACCCGGATCCGGGCGCATGGATTCCGTCTGCTCAACCGCGTGTGCGGGACATTGATGGTCGCCGCCGCTGCGCTTCTGGCCCTCAAGGACTTCGAGCCGCAGCAAAGCCGATAGCGGGCCCGAACGCATGTGACCCGCTGGCGGCAGTGTTTTACAATGCCGGACGGCCGGAAGCCCGGCCGCAACCGGGGAGGCGCCGATGAAAGCCGGAGGCAAGGGTCTTTGGGGCTGGATGTCCTTCGATTGGGCGAACCAGCCGTTCCACACGGTCATCACGACATTCGTGTTCGGCCCCTATTTCGCCTCCCGGGTGGCCGAGAACGTGGTCGTCGGCCAGGAGATATGGGGCTACGCGATTGCGGCGGGATCGGTGCTGATGGCGCTCTCGGCTCCCGTGCTGGGTTCGGTCGCGGACGCGCAGGGACCGAGGAAGCCGTGGATACTGGCGTTCTCGCTGATTTACCTGGTCGGCGTTACCGGCCTCTGGCTCGCCACACCGGGGATGGACGACCCGCTGTCGGTCCTCGTGCTGCTGGCGGTGGCGCTGATCGGGGCGGAGATCGCCACCGTCTTCGTCAACTCGCTCCTGCCGGAAGTCGGCCCGCATGAGGAACTCGGGCGCATATCGGGTTCCGGCTGGGCGTTCGGCTACTGGGGCGGCCTCTTGGCGCTCGTCATCGTGCTCGGCCTGATGACGCCGGCTCCCGGCTCGGACAGGACGATGCTCGGCATCGCCCCGGTCTTCGGCCTCGACGCGGCCCAGGGCGAGGGCGCCCGCGCGACCGGGCCGTTCTCGGCCCTCTGGTATGTGGTCTTTATGGTGCCCTTCTTCCTCTGGTCGCCGGACGTGAAGCGGCGTGCGGGCGCGACCGCCCGCGTCGTCAGGGAAGGGCTGCAAAACCTGAAGCAGACGCTCGCCGGCCTGCCCTCCCGGCCGAGCCTGCTCGCCTATCTGCTCGCCTCCATGTTCTACCGCGACGCGATACTGGGAATCGGGACCTTCGGCGGCATCTACGCCTCCGGCGTGCTCGGATGGGGGCTGTTCGAGATCGGCGTGTTCGGCCTCGTCATCCTCGTCTTCGGCGCTTTCGGGGCCTGGGCCGGCGGGCTTCAGGACGTCCGGCGCGGGCCCAAGCCCGTGATCCTGTTCAATATCGTTGCGCTCACGGTGGCCACAGCCGCCATCATGACCATTGCGCCGCACGAAGTGCTGTTCCTCACCGTGGGCACGGCCGAGGCGCCCTCCTCCCTGCCGATGATCGCCTTCTATGTCTGCGGCGCCGTCATCGGCGCGACGGCGGGCTCGCTGCAGGCGGCGTCCCGCACGATGCTGGTCCACCAGGCGGACCGGGAGCGCATGGCGGAGGCCTTCGGCCTCTATGCGCTCACCGGCAAGGCCACCTCCTTTATCGCGCCCTTCCTGGTGGCGCTGGCGACGGGCCTCTCCGGCAGCCAGCGCGTGGGCGTGGTGCCGATCCTCGCCCTGCTCGCCATCGGCCTCGTGCTGATGGCCTGGGTGCGCCCGGAGGGCGACCGCCGCGAGGCGTGAGGGAATGGCGGCAGTCCGCATCGACTATATCGAACTCGCCGTGACCGACACCGCCCGGGCGAAGGCGTTCTACGGCCGCGCCTTCGGCTGGACCTTCACCGATTTCGGCCCCGGCTACACAGAGTTCGCCGACGGGCGCATGAAGGGCGGCTTCAACGCACTGGAAGGCGGCCCCGCGCCGGGCGGTCCGCTGGTGGTGCTTCACGCCGACGACCTCGAGGCGGTCCGGCAGCGCATCGAGGAGGCCGGCGGCAGGATCGTGAAGCCCGCTTACGATTTCCCCGGCGGGCGGCGCTTCCACTTCGCCGATCCCGACGGCAACGAGCTCGCCGTCTGGACCGAGGACTGAAGGCGGCCCGGTTCCTGCCCGGCCCCGCCGGCCAGCAGCGCCGGGTCGATCCGCATTCTGAGCGGCCTGCCGGCGAGGAAGCGCTCCAGATTGTCGAGGAAGAGCGCGTCGTTGCGCCGGACAGTGCCGGGAGAGGCACCGGCGCAATGCGCGGTCATAGCGACGCGCGGATGAGACCAGAAGCGGCTCCATGCGGGCAGCGGTTCCTCCTCGAATACGTCCAGCACCGCATGCGCCGGGCGGCCCCGGTCGAGCGCAGCCAGGAGCGCGCGCTCGTCCACCAGCCCGCCGCGCGCGACATTCACCAGCATGGAGCCTTCCTTCATTCGGTCGAGGAACGCCGCATCGACCATGCCGCGCGTCTCCTCCGTCAGCGGCGCGGTCAATACGACGACATCGGAGTCCGGCAGTGCGGAGGCGAGCGCCGACGGCCCGATCATGGCGTCGGCCGGCTCGTCGCCCGCAGGCCGTCGGCGCACGCCCGTCACATGGGCGTCGAAGCCTCGCGCGCGCTGCGCTACCGCCCTGCCGATATGGCCCATGCCAACCACCAGCCAGCGCGTATCGGCCATCTCCCGGAATTCCACCCGCCGCCACAGTCGCCCGCTTTGCTGCTCCCGCCGCTCGTGCATCCGGTGGAACGCCGCCATGACGCCGGCCAGCACATAGTCCGCCACCGCCGGCGCGGCGGCGTCGCTGTTGCAGATGACGGCGCCCCCGCGCGCCAGCAGCGGGAAGACCGGCGCGTCGTGGCCTGCGGCGCCGGATTGCAGCCAGCGCAGAGTCCCCGCATGGCGGAGCACGCCGAAGAAGGCGCGCACCGGGCCGTGCGTGTAGAGGCCGCTGGAGGTATAGGCGGCTTCGGGCGCGACGGCATGGCGGTCGATCGCCCGTCCGTCCGCGCCGCAAACGGCCTTTCCGTCGTCCATGACGGCGATATCGAGGCCCGGAAACGCCCGCAGATCGGCGGCAAGGCGCTCACGGTCGGGCCGGTAGAGGAGAAGTCGCATGGAGGCCGCCCCCGGTTGGCAGGATGCTGCGCCTCTACGACGCCCCGGGGACGCCCTCGCCAACGAAGCGCGGGACAGGGTAGCATCCGGCCCGGAACGAGACAAAGAACAGCAGGAATCCGGCCATGAACTGGCAGCCCGAACTCGACGAATTGCGCCGCCGCGAAGCCTTCGCGCTCAAGCTCGGCGGCGAGATGCGCGTCAGGCGCCAGCGCGACGGCGGGCGGCTCAATGTCCGCGAGCGGATCGCGGCGCTGGTCGATGACGGCAGCTTCCACGAGATCGGCGCGATTGCGGGGCTGGCAAGCTATGACGGCCGCAACGACCTCGAACACCTGCTGCCGTCCAACTTCGTCTTCGGCCGCGCGCGCCTCGACGGGCGGCCGGTTGTCGTCGGCGGCGACGACTTCACCGTGCGCGGCGGCTCGGCCGACGCCACCATCAAGGAAAAGCACATCATGTGCGAGCAGATGGCGAACCAGCTTCGCCTGCCGCTGGTGCGCATGGTGGAGGGCTCGGGCGGCGGCGGCTCGGTCAAGACCATCGAGACCGAGGGCCGCTCGAACGTGCCCGGCGTCAAGGGCTGGGAATGGGTGGTCGAGAACATGGGGACCGTGCCGCGCGTGGCGCTGGGCCTGGGCTCCGTGGCGGGGCTTGGCGCGGCACATCTGGCGGCGGCGCATTTCTCCGTGCTGGTCAAGAAGCAGGCGGCGCTGTTCGTCGCCGGCCCGCCCGTGGTCGAGCGCCTCGGCGAGAAGCTCGACAAGCAGGAGCTCGGCGGCTGGAAGATCCATGCGCGCAACGGCGCCATCGACTATGCGGCCGACAGCGAGGAGCACGCCTTCGACCTCGCGCGCCGGTTCCTCTCCTACCTGCCCTCCTCCATCGACAGCCTCGCCGAGCAGGGCCCGCAGACCGACGACCCCGAAAGGCGCGAGGACTGGCTGCTGGAGGCCGTGCCGCGCGACCGGCGCAAGGTCTATCGCGTGCGCCCCATCGTCGAGGCGGTGGTGGACCGGGGCAGCTTCTTCGAGTTCGGGCGGGAATGGGGCCGGTCGGTCGCCACCGGCTTCGCGCGGCTCGACGGCTGGCCCGTGGCGGTGATGGCGTCGGACCCCTATTTCTTCGGCGGCGGCTGGACGGCGGACGCCTGCCGCAAGGTGCGCCGCTTCGTCGATCTCGCCCAGACCTTCCACCTGCCGATGGTCTATCTGGTCGATTGCCCGGGCTTCCTGATCGGCTCGAAGTCCGAGCGCGAGGCGACGATCCGCTACGGCGTCGAGGCGATGTCGGCGATCTGGCAGACCACCATCCCCTGGTGCGCGGTGATCCTGCGCAATGTCTTCGGCGTGGCGGGCGCGGCGCACCAGAACGGCGGGCGGCTCTCCTACCGCTATGCCTGGCCCTCGGGCTTCTGGGGTTCGCTGCCGCTGGAAGGCGGCATCGAGGCGGCCTACCGGGCGGACCTCGACGAGGCCGAGGACCCGGACGCCAGGCTCGCCGAGATCGAGGAGCGGCTGGAGAAGCTGCGCTCGCCCTTCCGCTCGGCGGAGACCTTCTGGATCGAGGAGATCGTGGACCCGCGCAACACCCGCCCGCTGCTCTGCGAATTCGCCAACCTCTCCGCCCCGCTTCGGGAAACAGGCCCCAGCTACTTCCGCATGCGGCCTTGAGGGCGGCGAAACGGCATACTTGACGCCATCCATCCGCACCATGTTGTATGGGAACCCATATTCATGACTGCGGAGCTACGGTATGAAGACTACGGTGGAAATTTCCGACGGCCTCGCCGAAGAGGTGAGGGCGTATATGGCTCGGGAAGGCGCGACCTTCCGTTCAGTGGTCGAACGCGGATTGCGCGAAGTGTTGCGCGCCGGGCAGGAGCCCCGGCCGTTCGCGCTGCGGGACGCAAGCGTCAGCGGCAGGGGGTTGCAGGCGGCGTTCCGGGATGCGGGCTGGGAACGCGTCCGCGATGCCGCCTATGACGGGCGGGGCAGTTGATCGCCGTCGACACCAACATTCTAGAGCGAATTCGCGGGCGATTGAATCGTTGAGGGATTCCCAATTGGCGGATTATGTGATTCACGATGGGGGCTGGTGAAGGAGGCCAGCTCGCATGGCGCAGTCTCTTTCTGTTGATCTTCGTCGGCGCGTGGTTGCAGCGGTTGAGTCCGGGATGTCGCGTCGGCAGGCTGCGGCGCGTTTTGGCGTCGGGGTGTCGTCTGCGATCCGCTGGGTGAGCCAATCGCGCCTGACAGGCGACCTCTCGCCGAAGCCACGCGGCGGTAGCCGTCCAGGGCGCATTGAGGGTCACGGCGATCTGATCATGGGGTGGGTTGAGGTGGAGCCCGACCTGACCCTCCAGGAGATCGCGGCCAGGCTTGAGGAGGCGGTCGGCTACCGGCCGCCGCCCAGCGTGGTGCATGGGTTCTTCAAGCGTCGCGGCATCACGCGCAAAAAAAGACGGCCCATGCTGCCGAGCAGGACCGACCGGACGTCGCACGCCGGCGTCAGGCCTGGTTCGAAGACCAGCCCGGGCTCGACCCCGAGCGCCTGATCTTCATCGACGAAAGCGGGACCTCGACCAAGATGGCCCGCATGTATGGCCGGGCTCCCAGGGGCGAGCGTTGCCGCGCTCCCGTCCCCCATGGTCACTGGAAGACCACCACTTTGGTCGCCGGCCTCACGCTCGACGGCATCCTCGCCCCCATGACCATCGATGGGGCGATGACCGGGGCAGCCTTCCTTGCCTATGTCGAACAGGTCCTGGCCCCGACCCTGAGGCCAAGCGACACCGTCATCCTCGACAATCTGCCGGCCCACAAGCCCATCGCCATCCGAGAAGCTATCGAGGCCACAGGCGCCGGCATCCTGTTCCTGCCGCCCTACAGCCCCGACTTCAACCCCATCGAGATGGCCTTCTCCAAAATCAAGGCTCTCCTGAAAAAGGCCGCAGCACGCTCCGTCCATACGCTCTGGGATGCGATCCGCGACGCCATCGATGCTGTCACTCCACAGGACGCCCGAAGCTTCTTCACTGCATGCGGATATGAACCCAAATGAAACGAATCTGCTCTAGTATCCTGATCGAGAAGTTTATTAGAATAAGATTATCGGTTTTGATGGAGGGCTGACCGGTGGGGAGAGCAGCGGTCGCGATTACTTTGTCGGCAGCAGAACGACGAGAGTTGGAGGGTTTGGCGCGGCGTCGGAAGACGGCGCAGGGACTGGCGCGTCGGGCTCGGATTGTCCTGGCTGCTGCTGAGGGTCTGGAGAACAAGGCGATAGTTGCGCGCTTGGGAGCGGATGCGAATACGGTCGGCAAATGGCGGCGGCGTTTTGCCGAGCGCGGGCTTGACGGGCTCTATGACGAGCCGCGCCCGGGCGCTCCGCGCAAGATCGGTGACGAGGAGGTTGCGGAGGTCATTGCCCGCACCCTGGAAGAAACACCCCCCGACGGCACGCATTGGAGCCTGCGCTCGATGGCGCGCGCTGCAGTGCGGCGCGACAATCAGCTTGAGACGCTGGCGACAATCAGGATGAGACGGGGGAAGGCGGCGGCCCGGAACGGAGGGAGGGCGTAGCCCGACCGGAGTTCCGGGCCGCCGCCTCAAAAAATTTTTCCTGGACCTTCTGGCGGGGTCGGTCGGCTGGGCGAACGGTGACGTTTTTCCGAGTAGAGGAGCGCGTCATTGCCCGGGCGTTACGTAACCGATCGCCAGAAGAGGCTGTTCATGACCCACAAGAAGACCGACACCATCGAGGTGGCGGCCGCCAAGGCGGGGTTCGGCCGTGCCACCGGCTACCGTCTTGCCGCCGATCCGGAGCCATTCCGGGAGAAGAAGCCGCGGGGTCGGCGCCGCCCGGACCCGCTGGCCGATATCTTCGAGAAGGACGTCGTGCCGATCCTTGAGACCAGCCCGGCCATCCGTCCGGTTGGCGTGTTCGAGGAGTTGATGCGCCGTCATCCCGAACTGGACCCGGGGGTGCGGCGTACGCTGGAGCGGCGGATCCGCACCTGGCGCGCCCAGTATGGCGCGGAGAAGGACGTGATCTTCCGCCAGAAGCACGAGCCGGGCCGGCAGGGCCTGTCCGACTTCACTCGCATGGGCTCGCTCGGCGTGACCGTGGCGGGGCAGCCGCTGGATCACATGCTCTACCACTTCCGCCTCGCCTGGTCGGGCTTCACCCATGCCCATGTGGTGCTCGGCGGGGAGAGCTTCACGGCGCTGGCCGAAGGGCTGCAGGACGCGCTGTGGCACCTCGGGGGCGCGCCTCTCGATCACCGCACCGACAGCCTGTCGGCGGCGTTCCGCAACCTGAGCAAGGACGCCGTCGAGGACATCACCGGGCGCTACCGGGGGCTGTGCGAGCACTACGGCATGGAGGCCACCCGCAACAACCGCGGCGTGGCCCACGAGAATGGCTCGATCGAGGGGCCGCACGGCCACCTCAAGCGCCGGATCGCGGATGCGCTGGCCTTGCGCGGCTCGTCCGACTTCGAGACCCTCGAAGCCTATCGGCTCTTCGTCGCCGACGTGGTCGGCCGGGCCAATGCGCATCGCTCCAAGGCGATCGAGGCCGAGCGCGCGGTGCTGCGGGACCTGCCGGTCGAGCGGACCGTCGATTACGAGCAGATCAGCGTCAACATCGGCCAGTCCTCGGGCTTCGTTCTCCGCCGCGTGTTCTATACCGTGCCCTCGCGCCTGATCGGACACAGGCTCGGCGCGCGCGTCTGGGATGACCGGATCGACCTCTTCCTCTCGGGCGCTCACCTCCTCACCCTGCCGCGCGCGCGCGTCGGCGCGAGCGGTCCGGGCGCCCATGTCGTCAACTACCGGCACGTCATCCACTCCTTGAAGAAGAAGCCGATGGCGCTCCTGAACCTGGTCTACCGCGACGAGTTGTTCCCTCGCGAGCCCTACCGGCGCTGCTTCGAGAAGGCCCTGGAGCGGCTCGGCGAGCGCGAGGCCTGCCGCCTCGCCGTCGGCCTGCTGACGCTTGCACATGAGGACACCTGCGAGGCCGAACTGGCCGCGGAGATCGATCGTGCCCTCAAGACCGGCCGTCTTCCCGACCCCGACAAGCTCAAAGCCCGCTTCGCGCCGCAGCGCGGCAGCATGCCCGCCATCAAGGTCGCCAGGGCGCCACTCCTCGGCTACGGCGCGTTGCTGCAAGGAGACGCGGCATGACTGACAACCGGGACAGACCCGCCGCCGACCCCAACAAGGTCGACGCCATCAGGCTCTCCCTGATGCTCACCGAACTCCGCCTGCCGACCATCAACCGGCTCTGGCAGGGCTTCGCCAAGAGGGCCGACGCCGAGGGATGGACCGCAGCACGCTTCCTCGCAACCCTCGTCGAGCACGAACTCGCCGAGCGCGACCGCAGGCGCATCGAACGCCATCTCAGGGAGGCGAAGCTGCTCCCCGGCAAGAGCCTCGACAGCTTCGACTTCAACGCCGTGCCGATGATCTCGAAGGCCCAGGTCAACGCGCTGGCCGCCGGCGATGCCTGGCTGACCCAGGGCGCCAATTGCCTCATCTTCGGACCGCCAGGCGCCGGCAAGAGCCATCTCGCCTCCGCCATCGGCCTCGCCCTGGTCGAGAACGGATACCGCGTCCTCTTCACCAGGACCACCGATCTCGTCCAGCGCATGCAGGTCGCCCGCCGCGAACTCGCCCTCGAAGCCATGCTCGCAAGGCTCGACCGATACCACCTCCTCATCCTCGACGACATCGCCTATGTCCAGAAGGATCAGGCCGAGACCAGCGTCCTCTTCGAACTCATCTCCGCCCGCTACGAGCGCCGATCCCTGCTCATCACCGCCAACCAGCCCTTCGGTGAGTGGGGAAAGGTGTTCCCGGACGAAACAACCGCGGTGGCTGCCGTCGACCGGCTCGTCCACCACGCCACCATCCTCGAAATGAATGTCGAGAGCTACAGGCGCCGCGAAGCCCTCGACAGAGGCAAGCGAAAGGCTGGGCGCCCGGCAAGCTACGCCACCAAAAAAAACACCAAAAACTGAACCGCTGCCGCCAGATCGGCCCAGCGGCCACAACACTCACGGCCCGCGGGAATCGCCTCCGCGGGCCGTCTCTTCTCCGACCCGACGGCCCCCCCGCGACAATCAAAACGCTCTCCGAAAACCTTGTTTGTCGCGCCGCGACAATCAAAATCCGAAACCGCTTGCAATCCGCGCCCCGCGCGACAATCATCAACTCGCCGATGCCGCCGGGGAATCTCATCCTGATTGACGCGCGGCTCTCACCCAGATTGTCGCGCTATACTGCAGGCTATGCGCCCTCGACGATCCATCGCATCTGGCAGGCTTTCGGCCTGCAGCCGCATCGCTCGGAGACGTTCAAGCTGTCGTCGGACCCACTGTTTGTGGAGAAGGTGCGGGACATTGTCGGCCTCTATCTCGACCCGCCCGAGCGCGCGCTGGTGCTCTGCGTCGATGAGAAGAGCCAGATCCAAGCTCTGGACCGCTCCCGCCCGCTGCTTCCCATGCGGCCGGGTCAGGTCGAGCGGCGTACTCATGACTACACGCGCCATGGCACCACCACGCTGTTCGCGGCGCTGGACATCGCCACCGGCCGGGTCATCGGCCAGTGCTTGCCGCGCCACCGCAGCCGGGAGTTCCTCAAGTTCCTGCGCACGCTCGAAGCCCAGGTCCCCGGCGAACTCGACGTCCATCTGGTGATGGACAACTACGCAACCCACAAGACGCCCGCCGTCCGGCGTTGGCTGGCCCGGCATCCCCGCTGGCATGTCCACTTCACGCCCACCGGCGCCTCCTGGCTCAACCAGGTCGAGCGCTTCTTCGCACTCTTGACCGAGAAACAGCTCAGGCGCGGGGTTCATCGCTCGCCCCAGGAACTCGAGCAGGCCATCCGGAACTACATCGACACCGTCAACGCCGACCCGCGACCCTTCCGCTGGACCAAATCCGCCGACGACATCCTTGCCACCATCAAGCGCTTCTGTCTGCGGACGCTGGAAACTGCCGAACGCCAGATGAAAATCATCAAAACTTCAGAATCAGGACACTAGAGCATGATCTGACCTGATTGAATCGAGGGGGATTCACGGGGCGGAGGATTTGTGATTCAAGATGTCGGCCGGGATGAGGAGGCCGGCTGAGATGCCGAAAGCGCTTTCCCTTGATCTTCGTAATCGGGTTCTGTCGGCGGTATGTGCGGGCATGAGCCATAGAGCGGCCGGTGCGCGTTTTGGGGTGAGTGCGGCGAGCGTGAGCCGCTGGCGTGCGCTGGCGCGCGAACAGGGAGACGCGCGCCCGAAGGCGCTTGGCGGGGACCGTCGCTCGGGGCGGATCGAAGCGCAGCGCGATGTGATCCTGGGTCTTCTTGAGGAGAAGCGGGACATGACCATCGAGGAGTTGCGCGCGGCTCTCGGGGACCGGGGCCTCGCCTTCAGCTACGGGGCGATACAGCGCTTCCTCGTGCGCCACGCCATCACGCGCAAAAAAAGACCGGCCAGGCGGCGGAGCAGGATCGCCCGGACGTGCTGAGCCGACGGCGCACCTGGCGCGACAGCCAGCCCGGCCTCGACCCCGACCGGCTGGTGTTCATCGATGAGACAGGGGCCAAGACCAACATGGCCCGCACCCACGGCTGGGCCCCGCGCGGCAAACGTCTGCGCATGGCCGTCCCTCACGGACACTGGAACACAACCACCTTCGTCGCCGGGCTCACGCCGCGCGGCATGATTGCCCCCTTCGTGCTCTCCGGCGCCATCGACCGCGATGCCTTCGAGGCCTACGTCAAAGTGGTCCTCGTCCCCGAACTGAGGCCCGGCGATATCGTCGTCATGGACAACCTCTCAAGCCACAAGGGACCCAGGGTTTGCAAGATGATCGAAAACGCCGGCGCGCAACTCCTCTTCCTGCCGCCCTACAGCCCTGACTTCAATCCCATCGAACTCGCCTTCGCAAAGCTCAAGGCAAGGCTACGAAAAGCTGCCGAGAGAACTGTCGACAGCCTCTGGAACACCATCGGACAAATCTCCCAGACCTTCTCACCGCAAGAATGCAAAAACTACTTCAACGCCGCAGGATACTCCGCAACATGATCGGATTCCGCTCTAGTGTCCTGATTCTGAAGTTTTGATGATTTTCATCTGGCGTTCGGCAGTTTCCAGCGTCCGCAGACAGAAGCGCTTGATGGTGGCAAGGATGTCGTCGGCGGATTTGGTCCAGCGGAAGGGTCGCGGGTCGGCGTTGACGGTGTCGATGTAGTTCCGGATGGCCTGCTCGAGTTCCTGGGGCGAGCGATGAACCCCGCGCCTGAGCTGTTTCTCGGTCAAGAGTGCGAAGAAGCGCTCGACCTGGTTGAGCCAGGAGGCGCCGGTGGGCGTGAAGTGGACATGCCAGCGGGGATGCCGGGCCAGCCAACGCCGGACGGCGGGCGTCTTGTGGGTTGCGTAGTTGTCCATCACCAGATGGACGTCGAGCTCGCCGGGGACCTGGGCTTCGAGCGTGCGCAGGAACTTGAGGAACTCCCGGCTGCGGTGGCGCGGCAAGCACTGGCCGATGACCCGGCCGGTGGCGATGTCCAGCGCCGCGAACAGCGTGGTGGTGCCATGGCGCGTGTAGTCATGAGTACGCCGCTCGACCTGACCCGGCCGCATGGGAAGCAGCGGGCGGGAGCGGTCCAGAGCTTGGATCTGGCTCTTCTCATCGACGCAGAGCACCAGCGCGCGCTCGGGCGGGTCGAGATAGAGGCCGACAATGTCCCGCACCTTCTCCACAAACAGTGGGTCCGACGACAGCTTGAACGTCTCCGAGCGATGCGGCTGCAGGCCGAAAGCCTGCCAGATGCGATGGATCGTCGAGGGCGCATAGCCTGCAGCGCGCGCCATCGAGCGCAGGCTCCAATGCGTGCCGTCGGGGGGTGTTTCTTCCAGGGTGCGGGCAATGACCTCCGCAACCTCCTCGTCACCGATCTTGCGCGGAGCGCCCGGGCGCGGCTCGTCATAGAGCCCGTCAAGCCCGCGCTCGGCAAAACGCCGCCGCCATTTGCCGACCGTATTCGCATCCGCTCCCAAGCGCGCAACTATCGCCTTGTTCTCCAGACCCTCAGCAGCAGCCAGGACAATCCGAGCCCGACGCGCCAGTCCCTGCGCCGTCTTCCGACGCCGCGTCAAACCCTCCAACTCTCGTCGTTCTGCTGCCGACAAAGTAATCGCGACCGCTGCTCTCCCCACCGGTCAGCCCTCCATCAAAACCGATAATCTTATTCTAATAAACTTCTCGATCAGGATACTAGTTTACGCTCACCGGGCCGATTCGGAATGGCACGAGCCGGCCCGGTTCCACGTAAGGGAACTGGCCGAGGGACGCGTGCGCTGGGGGCTGCCCTGGCCGTGCATCCACGAATTCATTGCCATTGCGAGCCATCCGAACATCTACGACCCGCCGTCCTCGATGGCGGAAGCCCTGGAGCAGGTGGATACCTGGCTCGAATCCCCGGTCGCGGAACTGCTGGCCGAAACCGGGGCGCACTGGACGGTGTTGAAGGAGCAGCTTCTCGCCGGGCGCATCCGGGGGCCGATGGTCCACGATGCGCGGGTGGCCGCGCTCTGCATCGCGCATGGCGTGACGGAATTCTGGACCGCCGACCGCGATTTCGGCCGCTTTCCCGGCCTCGCCGCGCGCAACCCGCTGCTCGGCTGACGACCGCCCGGCGATTAAACCGGGCCGGCTCCTGCGCTAAGCTCGTCCCGGATTCAGGCTGCACGGACGGAAACAGGAGGCCAGACCCCATGACCGATGCAATCCGGGGGATCGACCATGCCATTATCGGCGTCCGCGACCTCGACGCGGCGCGCGCACAGTTCGAGCGTCTCGGCTTCACCGCCGCTCCGCTCGGCAACCATGTCGGCAAGGCGACGGCGAACCACTGCATCATGTTCGCCGACAGCTATCTGGAGCTGCTCGGCATCAACGAGCCCGAACATCTCGACACTCTGGGGCTCGGCGCATTCCTCGACACGCGCGGCGAAGGGCTTGTGAAGATCGCGCTCGGCACACCGGACGCCGACGCCGCCCGCGCCGACATCGAGGCGCAAGGCTTCTCCCCGACCGGGCCGGACGATCTCGCGCGCCCGCTGACCGACCGGCCCGACGCCATCGTGCGCTTCCGCAACCTCCAGATCCCGGAGGGGGAGACGGGCGGCCTCGGCACCTTTCTCTGCGGGCACAAGACGCCGGAACTGATGCGCCCACCGGGCTCGATGGACCACGCCAACGGCGCGCAGAACCTCGTGGCCGCCGCTGCCGTCGTGAACGATGTCGAGGCGGTGGCCGGGCCTTGGGCGCGGCTGCTGGGGCGGCCGGCGGCCGGCGGCAAACTGGATGTCGGGCGGGGCCATGTCTATCTGGCGAGGCCGGCAGACGCGGCGGAAAGCGCCGGCCCCTACGGGCCGCTGCCGGACCCGCTGCCCGCGCGGCCCTTCTATCTGGGCCTCAGGATCGAAGTGCCTTCGATCGAGCCTGTTCTGCGCGCACTGGGCGAGGGCGGTATTTCTCCTGCGGGTGGTAGTACCGGCTGGGTTCGCGTCGCGCCGGAAGACGCCTGCGGCGTGCCGCTCGAATTCGCGGAGGCATAGCGGTCGGCGACGAACGCGCGAATCCGGCAGTTTCGTCATCCGAACAGGTCCGAATGCGTTCCGGTCCGCGTCAGGATGAGGGCGTCGTCATCGACATGCCAGACCAGGAGCCAGTCGGGTTCCAGGTGGCATTCCCAGGACCGGGACCATTCACCGGACAGGCGGTGCGCGCGATGGCGCCGCTCCAGCGGCTCTCTGGACAGAAGCCGGTCCACGACGGACCATAATTTCCCAAGGTCCTTGCCGCGTCGGCGACAGCGTCGGATTTCTCTCTCGAACCGCTTCGTCGTGAGCAGCCGCATGTTTCAGCGATGTGCGGCCTTGAGTGCGTCCAGACTTTCGTATTCGGTAAGGTCTTCGCGCTCAACGGCTTGACGAAGGGCCTCGCGCGTCTCGGCATTGGGGACTTTCACCTCGAAGGGCAGCCCGTGCTGCAGGGTGACCTGCCTGTAGAACAGCCTGATCGCCTGGGTTGCCGAAAGCCCCAATTGCGAAAACACCGTTTCCGCCTCTTCCTTGAGCGCCGGTTCTACACGGGCCCGAATCGTGGCTGTCTTCGTCATGGCAGTCTCCCACTGTCCCCAATGTACCACGAATGAGGAACAAATCAACAAACTGCATGCAGGGCGACCTTGTGCGAAGGCGCCGGCAGGCTCACGGAGCAGAGGGCTCGATTCCGCGCCAGGCCCAGTCGTTGTAGTCGTCGGGCGCGCGGAGGCAGGACGCCCGCACGGGGTCCGATTCGAGCGCGTCCCAGAGCGGCGCGGGGCCGTTTCCATGCGCGGCCTGGACGAGCCGGCGCTCACGCTGGCTCGCGCGGATTTCATGCTCCAGCGCGGCCGCGTCCCAGGTTTCTTCCGCAAGAAGGCGGAGCGCGGCGAGGGCATCGGCGCTGCCCGGGTCGGCGGCGAGGTCGCGCCGCTCTTCCGGGTCGGCTTCGAGGTCGAAGAGCAGGTCGGGTGCCCCGCCGCCGGTCATGAGCTTGAAGCGCCCGTTGCGGACCATGAACATCGGCGAGGGCACGCCCTCGGAGGTCATCTCCGCAAACACCGGCCGGTTCCAGGCAGCGGCCGCATCTTCGCAAAGCGGCAGCAGGCTCGCGCCGTCGGGCGGGCGGGGCGCGCGGTCCGCAAGGTCGAAGCCCGCGAGGCCGCAAAGCGTCGGCAGCAGGTCCACCAGCGAGACGGGTTCGGACCGGCGGGCGGCGGCGAACCGGCCGGGTGCGTGCAGAATGAGCGGCACCCGCGCCGCGTGGTCGAAAAAGTGCTTCTTGAACCAGAGGCCCCGCTCGCCGAGCATGTCGCCGTGGTCGGAGGTGAACAGGACCGCGGTATCGTTCGCGAAGCCCGCCGCCTCCAGCACCGCCAGCAGCGTCCCCACCATGTCGTCGAGCCAGGAGCAATTGGCGAGATAGGCGTGGCGGGCGGTCCGCACATGCGCGTCCGTAATGTCCCCTTCCAGCAGGCCGTGATGGGCGAGCATACGCCGGCTGTGGAGGTCGCGCTCCGGCTCCGGCGGGAGCGGCGTCGCGGGCATCGGGATGTCCTCGTGGCGGTAGCGCGCCCAGTGCTCGCGCTTGGCGAAATAAGGCTCATGGGGGTGGGTGAAGGAGACCGCGAGGAAGAAGGGCTGTCCGTCCCGTTGGCGCGAACGGTCCCGCAGCCATGCGGCCGACCGGGCAAGGACTGCCTCGTCATGGTCCATCTGCATGCTCTGCGCGCAGATGCCGGAGCGGATGACGCCGCTCGAATCGTTGTTCGACTCCATGCGGGTCTCGTCCCAGTCCGGCGTCCAGTGGAAATCGGTCGGGTAGAGTTCCGGCACGAGGCGTTCATGGAAGCCGTGCAGCATGTCCGGCCCGACGAAATGCTGCTTGCCGGCGAGCGCGGTGCGGTAGCCGGCGAGCCGCAGGTAATGCGCCATGGTGGGCGTGGCGGCGGCGAACTCCGCGGCATTGTCGAAGGCGCGCACGCGCGAGGGCAGCATCCCGGCCAGCATGGAGAAGCGGGAGGGCGCGCAGAGCGGGAAGTTGCAATAGGCGTTCTCGAAAACCGCGCCTTCCCCTGAGAGCCGGTCGAGATGCGGCGTCAGCGCCGGGCCTCCATATGCGGACAGCATCTGGGGTTTCAGTTGGTCCGCCTGGATCAGCAGGATGTTGGGCAGGTTGCGGGCCATGACACTCTCCGGCGCGGGATTCGGGGCGGGACCCGTTGCCTCAGCCGAAGCGGGGCTCGTCCCACCAGGGATAGAAGCCGGGCATCGCCTTGCCGGGCGTGGAGGCGAAGGCGGCCGGGCGCTTCTCCAGGAAGGAAGCGACGCCCTCGCGCGCATCCGTGGAGGCGCCGGTATGGGCCATGCCGAGCGAGTCGATCCGGTGCGCCGCCATCGGGTGGGCCTCGCCCAGCATCTTCCACATCATCTGCCGGCAGAGCGCGACCGACATGGGCGAGGCGTTGTCCGCGATCTCGCGCCCGAGCGCACGCGCCGCCGGCAGCAGATCGTCGGGCGCATGCAGCGAGCGCACCAGCCCGCCCTCGAGCGCCTCTTCGGCCGGGAAGACGCGGCCGGTCGCGACCCATTCCATCGCGCGCTGCATGCCCACAAGGCGCGGCAGGAACCAGGAGGACGCGGCCTCCATCACCACGCCGCGCCGGGAGAAGACGAAGCCGAAGCGCGCCTCGGTGGAGGCGAGGCGGATGTCCATCGGCAGGATCTGCGTGACGCCGAAGCCGACGGCCGGGCCGTTCACCGCCGCGATCACCGGCTTCTTCATGTCGAAGAGGCGGAGCGCCACGAGGCCGCCGCCGTCGCGGTGCCGCGCGCCCGGCTCCGGCGGGGTGCGGTCGAATGTGCCTGGCCCGCCGGAGAGGTCCGCGCCCGCGCAGAACCCCCGCCCGGCGCCCGTGACGATGACCGCGCGCACTTCGTCGTCGCGGTCGGCCGCGTCCAGCGCCGCCAGATACTCGCCAATCATCACGGCATTGACGGCGTTCAACCGCTCCGGCCGGTTGAGCGTGAGCGTAAGCAGGCCGTTCTCGACTTCGACGGCCAGCGTTTCATACGACAACGGCGCATCCCCCCGAAGAGACATGCGCCGTCCCCTACAGCATTTCCGCTGCAGGTGGAACCGCCGCCCCCTTCCGCTGGCCGGAGACCGGGGAAGGGGGCGCAGTCTTTCGTTACATCGCCGAGGTGCGGCCGTAGATCGAGAGGGATACGGCCTCGAACTCCACGCCGTCGCCGGTGATGTCGTCGAACATGAAATCGCCGGGCTTGGAACTGGACTGCAGCACCTTGCCTTCCGGGCCGCGCGGCAGATCGGCGGTCGGACCGAACTCCGCCTCAAGCGCGGCGACCTCCTCGGCCGTCAGCGCGACCAGCGAGCACGGCATGCCCTTCATGTGCGGGATGCCCTGTTCGCGGTCGATCAGCGCCTCCTCGTCGTCGGGCGTCACCTGCCCGTCATTGAAGGCCCACATGCCGGACATGTTCTCCAGCCCCGGCCGCGATTCCGGCTTCCACCAGCCATGCGGGATCCGCACCAGGCCCTTCGGCATGGACGAGCGGCCATAGACGCGGGCCACCATGGCACCGGTCGAGGACTCGAGCCGGGCCCAGTCGCCTTCCTCGAAGCCGAGCCGCTCCATCTCCGCCGGGGAGATCATGAACATCGGGTCCGCCGCGCGCCGGCGCAGCTCCGGGATGTGGCGGTGGCCGGAGCGGAAATACTCGTCCTCGGGCCAGCCGACGAAACTCGCCATCGGGAAACGCTCGCAGGGCTCCGCCGCCTCGCGGTAGTAGGGCAGCGGGTCGAAGCCGAGATTTTCGAGCACCTCGGAATAGAGCTCCACCTTGCCGGACGGCGTGGCGAAGCCGGTCCTGAGATACTGCTTCTCCCCGGGATCGGGCGCCTGGCCGCGATGCAGGTTGGGCGGACGCCCGGCCGCGACGACGCCCTTCCAGACCGCCCCGCCCGGCTCCAGGCGGTAATTGATGAAGTCCTCCTGGTTCGTCCAGGGGAAGGCGTCGCCGAACCCCATGCGCCTGGCGAGCATGTGCCAGAAATAGGTGACATTGCGGCATTCGCCCGGCGGCTCCATCGCCTGGTCGCTGATGCCGGCCTGCATGGAGGGCCGCTCCAGCCAAGAGTCGCCCGGCAGGATATAGTCCGAGATCTGCGCGCTCGGCGTCATGTTGTGCTCGAAGGAGACGAGCAGGTCCTGCTTCATCATCGCCCGGTACACGCGCTCGCCGTTGGCGTAGGCCATCAGCGCGTTGTTGGCCATCATGAAGAAGGCCCTGACCGGGTAGGGGTCGCTGTCCTCCATGGCCTTGAACACCGCCATCGGGTTGGCCATGTAGCAGCCGTTGACGAGATTGACGTAGCGGTGGCCCCAGACGCGCTCGGTGGCGTCCTCGAAGGCCTTCATGCCGCGGAAGGTGAAGACCGGGTGCTTGTCCGCGCCCAGTTGCTTGGCCCTCTGCTCCTCGGACAGCAGGTGCGCCATCTCGATCTCGGAGTCGAAGCGCATGACGGGGCTCGGCCCGACGAACACCTCGCCGCCCTTGACATCGATATTGCCGGTGATCGCGCGCAGCATGGCCTGCAGCCGGATGGCCGAGGTGCTGGACACCTGCTGGTCGGTGATCGGCGACCAGGGGATGCAGGCGGGCGCCGTCGTCGCATACATGCGGGCCGGATCGCGGATCCGGTCTTCCGTGAGGCCGGTAATCTCCGCGACGCGCTCCACCGGATATTCCTGGAGGCGCTCGACCAGCTTGTCGAAGCCGATCGTCCAGTCGCGCACGAACGCCTTGTCGTAGAGCTCCTCATCGACGATGACCCGGAGCCAGCCGAGCAGCAGGGCCGCATCGGTGCCGGCCCGGAGCGGCAGCCAGATGTCGGCGCGCTCGGCGTTCCCGCTGCGGCGCGGATCGACCACGATGAGCTTGGCGCCCGCGGCCTGCGCCATGCGGATCGCCTTGTATTCCATCGTCCAGCTGTGCCGGCGCGGATCGTGGCCGAGCAGCACGATGCATTTGGAGTTCAGGACGTCGCCGCGCGGGAACCAGCCATAGACATAACGGTTCACCGCCGCCGTGTTGCCGGCGCAATAGGCGACGCCGCTGATCCAGTTGGGCGAGCCGACATGGTTCATGAAACGCCGGCAGAGGCCGTGGTCGGACAGGCCGGTCGCGCCGCTCTGGCCGACCGCGAAGGCTTCCGGCCCGTATTTGTCGATCACCGCCTGGAGGCGTTCGGCGATATCGTCCATCGCCTCGTCCCAGGTGACCCGTTGCCACTGGCCGTCGCCGCGCACGCCCACGCGCTTGAGCGGATAGAGGATGCGGTCGGGATGCGCGAAATGCTTCGGCGCATAGGCGCCCTTCATGCAGATCACGTCCTTCAGGATCGGGTGGTCGCGCGTGGTGACCTTGGCCGCGACCGGGCAGAAACAGAACAGGCCTCAGGGCCAGACGACCGGGAACTGGGCGCTGTCTAGCGGGTCGCCGTCGGCCAGCGCCGGGTTGCGCAGGTCGTTGTTCGGGCCCGGACCGGCGAAATAGGCGCAGCCCTCGCCGCAATAGCGCACCGCATAGCCGCGCCGGCGGGTATCGGAGGTGAGGTTGCCGCCCGCGCCGTGGACGGTCATGGCGTGGAAGGCGAGCGCGTCGCCCGGCTCCATGTCCCAGGAGAGGATGTCGTAGCCGCCGGCGTCGATGTCGGGCATCGGCTCGTAGTTCTCGCCGCGCTCGTATTCCGCGCCGCCCTTCGCGAAGGGCTCCGGCTGGAACCAGCGCTCCCAACGGTGCGAGCCGGCGACGAAGGAGAGCGCGCCGCTCTCGCGCGTCACGGGGTCGAGCGGCAGCCAGAAGGACATGACCGGCCAGCCGCGCACCGGCCAGTAGGGCTGGTCGTTGTGCCAGCGCGTCGGCTGCGGCGTGCCCGGCTCCTTCACGAACAGCTGGTCGTAGAAGAGGTTGAGCCGCTCGGCGTCCAGGAACCGCGCCGCCACCGCCCGGAGCGGTCCTTCGCAGCAGAAGGCGCGGAAGCCCTCATGCGTCTCCCAGATGCGCAGATTGCCGTGGAAGCGCCCGGCTTCCGGCCGGTAGCCGTTGAAATAGGGCCCCGGCTCCGCGATGTCGCGCTCGACCGCGTCCGCGAGCACGCCGAGCCATGCCGCCGGCACGACACCTTTCATCAGCACCGCGCCGTCGCGGTCGAAATCCGCCTTTTCCCTTGCCGTCGGGCGCATGGTCTTCCTCCCTGCGGGGCCGGTATCGCGCGCCGGAGGTTATACCACCCTTCGCGGACCGGAACCGGCGCGCCGGCGCAAGCGGGGAGAGAGGAAGAAGGGATGCGGCCGGAAAAGCCCCTGCATGTCTCCGGTCCGCCGTCGCGGCTATAGTGGCGGCGGCGGCGCCAACGCCGCCATATGCAATGTTCGCCGCGCGCAGCGCGGCGGCGGATGCGAACGGGGGTCGGGATGGCGGCTTTTGCGGATTACGAAAACCACGACGCGGTCGGGCTGGCCGCGCTCGTCGCAAGCGGCGCGACGACGCCGGAGGCGCTTCTGGAAGCGGCAATCGAGCGGGTCGAGGCGCGCAACGGCGCGGTCAACGCCGTCACCGCCCGGCTCTACGACCATGGCCGGCAGGCCATCGCCGAGGGCCTGCCCGACGGGCCGCTCCGGGGCGTGCCCTATCTGCTGAAGGACCTGAGCGCCTCGCTCGCCGGCTTCCCGACCACGCGGGGCTGCAAATTCTTCGAGGACGCCGTCCCGGCGGAGGACAGCGAGCTCGTGAAGCGGCTGAAGCGCGCCGGCGTCGTCATCTTCGGGCGGACCAACACCTGCGAGCTCGGCCTCAGCCTCACCTGCGAGCCTCAACTGCACGGGGCGACGAAGAACCCCTGGGACACGGCGCGCATATCGGGCGGCTCCAGCGGCGGGGCGGCCGCGGCGGTCGGCGCGCGCATGCTGCCGGCCGCCCACGCCTCGGACGGCTTCGGCTCGATCCGCGCCCCGGCGGCCTGCTGCGGGCTGGTCGGCCTCAAGCCCACCCGGAACCGCAACACCATGGCGCCCTATATGGGCGAGGGGCTGGGGGGCCTGTCCACCGAGCACGCCGTCACGCTGACCGTGCGCGACAGCGCGGCCCTGCTCGACGCCACATGCGGGCCGGGGGCCGGCGACCCCTACAGCGCCGCGCCCCCGGCCCGGCCCTTCCTGGAGGAAGCGGGCGCCGACCCCGGCAGGCTGCGCATCGCGTTCACCCGCCGCGCGCCAAACGGCGCCGGGGTCGGGGCGGATGCGCTCCGCGTGCTGGAGGAGACCGCAAGCCTCGCCGCCGAACTCGGGCACGAGGTGGAGGAGGCCGACCCCGCCATAGACGGCGGGGCGGCGGTGCCCACCTTCCTCACCCTCATGGCGGCCAACACCGCGGTCAATCTCGCGAGCCACCCCACCGCCGGCCGCGCGGCGCGCGAGGACGAGGTCGAGCGCATCACCTGGCTCTCCGCGAAAATGGCGGAGCGGGTGAGCGGGGCCGACTATGTGCGCGCGACGCAGGCCATGCACCGGCTCGGCCGGCAGATGGCCGCCTTCCACAGCCGGTACGACCTGCTGCTGACGCCGGGGCTGGCGACGGGCATCGCGGTCGAGCTCGGCTGGCTCGACATGACGATGGAGGACGTGGACGAATACTGGCGGCGCGTCTTCGCCTTCTCGCCCTTCACCGTCTGGTTCAACATCACCGGCCAGCCGGCGGTGATGCTGCCCGTGGGAACGAATGCGGACGGGCTGCCGGTCGCCGTGCAGGCGGTCGCGCCCTATGGCGGCGAGGCGGCGCTCTTCCGCTTCTCCGCCCAGATCGAGGCCGCCCGCCCCTGGTTCGCCCGCAAGCCGCCGATCGCGGGCGGGGCGGGCTGAAGCGGAAGCCGGACGGCCTCCCCTCCCGCTGGGCGGGAGGGGTCGGGGGAAGGCCTCTCCGCGCGACGGGCGGTTGCCGGGGCTTCGCCCGCCGCTTGCGCTGACGCGCAAGCGGCCCCTCACCCAACCCTCTCCCGCTTGCGGGAGAGGGCTATCCTGCGAAGGCGGCCGTTCCTTCCTCTTTGCCCCGCGCATTCGGAGGGCAAGTTGCGCTATCCTGCGGGCTGACGCTTGCGATTGCTGGAGGACGCCCGGATGGACGACATTCTCATCAGGGGCGGCGAGGTCGTGGACGGGACCGGAGCGCCCGGGCGCAAGGCCGACCTGGCGATCCGGGGCGGGCGCATCCAGGCCGTCGAGGAAGGCTATGCGGGCAGCGCGGAACGGGTGATCGACGCGGACGGCCTGACCGTCGCGCCCGGCTTCATCGACATCCACACCCATTCCGACTTCACCCTGCCGCTCAACCCGAAGGCGGAATGCAAGATCCGCCAGGGCGTGACCACCGAGGTGGTCGGCAATTGCGGCTTCTCCGTGGCGCCCGCCCTGCCCGGCAGGGTGGAGATGCTGCGCGACTACCTGGCCGCGAGCGCGCCCTGGCTGCCCTTCGAGGAGACGGACTTCGCCCGCTACATGGACACATGGCCGGCGCTTTCGCTGAACACCGTCATGCAGGCCGGCCACAACACGCTGAGGCTGATGGCGATGGGCATGGAGGACCGCGACCCCTCGGACGCGGAACTCCGGCACATGCAGGAGATGCTGGCCGAGGCGCTGGAGGCGGGCGCGCTCGGGCTTTCCTCCGGCCTCTTTACCGCGCCCGGCTGCTACGCGAAGCCGGAGGAGGTGCTGGCGCTCGGCCGGGTGGTGAAGGCGCATGGCGGGCGCTATTCGAGCCATGTGCGCGACGAGAGCCACGAGGTGCATGAGGCGGTGGCGGAGGCCATCGACGTCGGCGAGCAATGCGGCATCCATGTCCAGGTGGCGCATCTCAAGCTCTCCGGCACCGGGCGCTGGGGCGAGGCGGACAAGCTGCTCGGCCAGTTCATGGCGGCGCGCGCGCGGGGCGTCGATGTGCACTGCGACCAGTATCCCTATGACTGGGCGACCAATCCGCTGCGCTTCCTGCTGCCGGTCTGGCTGCAGGAGGGCGGCATCGACGCCATGCTGGCGCGGCTCGCCAACCCGGAGATTCGCTCGCGCGTGCGCCAGAAGATCGCCGAGGTCGGCTTCAACAATTTCGGCCATATCGAGAGCTGGGACGATATCCGCATCGCCAACTCGCCCGGCGCCGCGGAGCCGGGGAAAACGATCGCGGAGATCGCGGCCGCGCGCGACTGCGACCCGCTGGAGGCCGTGTTCGACATCGTGGTCGAAGACCGGGGCGGCACGCGCATCCTGGTGCGCAGCATGTCAGAAGAGGACGTGCGGCGCATCGCGGCCGAGCCCTCCATGACGGTCGGCTCGGACGGCCCCTGCGTCGCGCCCTACGGCGTCACCTCCCAGGGCAAGCCGCATCCGAGGCTCTACGGCACCTTCCCGCGCGTGCTCGGCCGCTACGCCCGCGACGAGGGGCTGCTGACCCTGGAACAGGCGGTGGCGAAGATGACCGGCAATGCCGCACGCGCGCTCGGCATGGCGGACCGGGGCCTGCTGCGCGGAGGCCAGGCCGCCGATGTCGTGCTGTTCGACGCGGGCGCGATCCGCGACGAGGCGACCTTCGACGAGCCGCACACCTATCCGGCGGGCGTCGGGACGGTGATCGTCAACGGCGAAGTCGTTATCCACGAGGGCGAACACACCGGCGCGCTCCCCGGCCGCCTCCTCCGCCGCCGCGGGGAGGTTCTGGGGTAGCCTGGAACCGTCGCCCCGGCCCTTGAGCCGGGGCCTCGCGACGCCTGAGCGCTATGGCGTCAAGGCCCCGGATCGCCCTCCGGGCGTCCGGGGCGACGAAAAGGGGGGCGGCGCTCCGCCGGTTTCAACCCGAATCGATCGCGCCCTAATGCCCCGCCGGCAGTTCCGCCAGCTCGATGACGATGCCGCCGGTGGAGGCCGGGTCGAGGAAGGCGATGCGGCTGCCGCCATGGCCGGTGCGCGGCGTCTCGTCGATCAGGCGGACACCCTTGCCCTTCAGCTCCGCCAGCGCGGCGTCGATGTCGTCCACCTCGAAGCAGAGATGGTAGATGCTCTCGCCGTTGTCCTCGATCCAGCCGTTCACCTGTGAGGCCGGGCCCTCGGCCTGCAGCAGCTCGATGCTGGTCTCGCCGACGGGATACATGGCGAGCCGCGTGTCGCCGATGCGCTCCTCATAGTCGAGTTCGAGACCGAGCGTCTCCTCCAGCATCTTCATCGATGCCCGCATGTCGCGCACCGCGATGGCGACATGTTCCACGCGCTTGAGTTTCATGCTTTGCTCACCCGCTCATCCGTTACCCGTTCGGGCGGGCATGTTCCTCCGCGAATCCGGCCATTACAAGACCAGTTACCGCGCCGACATGGCGCTCTTCCCGCATCCGGCCGTCCGGCGGACCGTCTGGGCCTCGCTGTTCCTGCTGTTCGTGCCGGTGCCGCTTTTCGGCGACGAGCACCTGCTGGCGGTGCTCACGCTCAACGCGATCAACCTCGTGGGCGCGCTCGGGCTCACCATCCTGCTCGGCTATGCCGGCCAGATCTCGCTCGGCCACGGGGCCTTCATGTCGGTCGGCGCCTACACGGCCGCCAATCTCGCGGTGCGCCTCGACATGCCGTTCTGGCTCACGCTCCCGGCCGGCGCGGCGCTGGCGGCGCTGATCGGCATTGTCGTCGGCCTACCGTCGCTGCGCATCCGCGGCTTCTATCTCGCCATCGCCACGCTCGCCGCGCAGCTGGTCATCGAGTGGATCATCAACCGCACGCCGGCGATCTCGGGCGGCATCCAGGCCTCGATCCATGTGCCGCGCCCGGAGCTGTTCGGGCTCCGGCTCGACAGCGCGGCGGAGCTCTACCTGTTCGTCATGGCCGTGGCCGTCGCCGGGCTGCTGGCGGCGCTCAATCTCGGCCGCTCGCGCCTCGGCCGCGCCATGGTCGCGGTGCGCGAGCACGAGACGGCGGCCTCCCTCATGGGCGTGGACACCGCCCGGGTGAAGCTCGCCGCCTTCGCGCTTTCGGCGGCCTATGGCGGCGTCGCGGGCGTGTTGTTCACCTACTATCTGGGCGTCGCCAACTACCAGCAATACACCTTCGCCATTTCCATCTACTACCTCGCCGTCAACATCATCGGCGGGCTCGGCAGCGTGTGGGGGGCGCTGCTGGGGCTCGCCTTCCTCAGCCTCGTGCCGCGCTTCGTGTTCCTCGCCATGACCACGGCCGGGTCCTGGTTCGTGGACCTCGCCTATATGGCGCAGGCGGTGGCGCAGGTGCGCCAGATAACCTTCGGCATCCTGATCCTGGTCTTCCTGGTGCTGGAGCCGGAGGGCCTGGCCGCGCTCTGGCGCCGGGCGCGCAACCGGCTCCGCGCCTGGCCCTTCTCCTACTGAGCGCTGGCTACGAGGCGGCGAGGCAGCCCGCGAGGCTCCGGGCCAGGTTCCCGATCAGCGCGGGGTAGAGCCCCGGGCCGGCTTCGAGGTCCGCACCCAGCGGGTCGAGCACGGCGACGCGCGCGCCGCTGCCCTCGGCGGCCGTCCGCGCGAGCTTGGGGTCGAGCTGCGGCTCCACGAACACGCAGAGCGCGCCGTGTTCGCGCATCTCGCTGCGGATGCGGTCGAGCCGCGCCGGGCCGGGCGGGGCGGCGTCGGACAGCGCCACCGAGCCGGCGGACTCGATCTCGAAGCGGTGCTCGAAATAGCGGTAGGCGTCATGCGCGGTGAAGAACGCCTTGCCGCGCACGGGCGCCACGAGGGCCTCCACCTGCGCCGCCAGCGCGTCGAGCTCGGCCGCCCCGGCGGCGGCATTGGCCCTGTAGGCGTCGGCATTGGCCGGGTCGAGCGCCGCCAGGCGCGCGGCCATTTCGGCCAGCATGGCCTTGCCGTTGGCGGGGTCGAGCCAGATATGCGGGTCCATGTCGCCATGGTGCTCGTGGCCGTGCTCGTCCTTGTGAGCGTGCTCGTCCTTATGGTCGTGCCCGTGCTTGTGGTCGTCGTCCTCTTTGTGCGCATGTTCGTGCTTGCGGTCGTCGTCCTCGTGCGCATGCTCTTCCTTGCGGCCATGGTCGTCGTCATGGTCGCCGTGCCCCTCCTCACCGAACTCGAGCAGCGCCACCCCCGGCGCCTCCATCAGCTCGACCGACACGGCGTCCGCGGCGAGGCTCTCCACCGCATCGTGCAGCCATGGCGTCAGCCCCTCGCCCACCCAGAACACGATGTCGGCCGCCTGCAGCCGGGCCGCCTCGGAGGGCCGCATGGAATAGCTGTGGGGCGTTGCGCCCGGTGGCAGGACCGACGCGGGCTCGCCCACGCCCTGCATGACGCGCGCCGCGAGCGACTGGACCGGGCCGATATCCGTCACGACCTGGGGCGCCGCCGCGGCCGGCAGGGCGGCCAGCGAGGCAAACGCGGCGAACAGCGGGAGTCGAAAGAGGCGGCGTTTCATGCGGGCATCCTGTATCTTGGGGGCTGATCGATTTTCTGGACATTATACTATAACATTCAAGAGCGGCGGGAAGGCGGATGGTGGCAGCAAGACAGACGGAACGGACCACGGCTGCGGAGGCCATGCGCCCGCACGACCACGGGGACTGCGTCCGCCGCGTGCTCGACGAGGCCGAGCGCCGGGCTTCGGAAGACAAGGTGAATTTCACGCCGGTCCGCCGGCACGCGCTGGAGATTCTGCTGGAAAGCCACGCCGCCATGCCCGCATACGGCCTGCTGAAGCGTCTGGATGAGGACGGTTTCGGCTCGCAGCCGCCGGTGGCCTACCGGGCGCTCGATTTCCTCATGCAGCAGGGCTTCGTCCACAAGGTGGAGCGGCTGAACGCCTTCGTCGCCTGCATGTATCCGCATGAGGCGCACACGCCCGCTTTCCTGGTCTGTCGCAATTGCCGCTCGGTGGCCGAGACCTGCGTGTCGCCGTCGCCGCCCCCGCTGCTGCGGGAAGCGCGGGCGGCGGGCTTCGCCATCGAGCGCTCGGTGATGGAGGCGGAGGGGCTCTGCCGCGCCTGCGCCGGGGAAGGGGGCGCGCCGTGCCGCTGATCGCGGCGCACGGCCTTTCGGTCCGCCTCGGCGAGCAACTGGCGCTGCACGATATCGACCTCGCCGTGGAGCGCGGCGAGATCGTGACCGTCGTCGGCCCCAACGGCTCGGGCAAGACCACGCTGCTGCGCGCGCTGGTCGGCGCCGTCGCGCCGGCGGCCGGGCGCGTGGAGCAGGCGCCGGGGCTGCGTATCGGTTATGTGCCGCAGCGCCTGCATCTCGATTCGACCCTGCCGATAACCGTGAAGCGGTTCCTGCGCCTCGGCGCCCGGCGGCGAAACGGCAGCGTCGCGCGCGCGCTGGAGGAAACCGGCGTGCCGGAGCTTGGCGGCCGGCAGATGACGGCGCTCTCCGGCGGGCAGTTCCAGCGCGTGCTGCTGGCGCGCGCGCTCCTCGCCGAACCCGACCTGCTGCTGCTCGACGAGCCGGCGCAGGGCCTGGACTATCCGGGCATGGCCGCGCTCTACCGGCTGGTGGGCGCCGTGCGCGACCGCATGGACTGCGGCGTGCTGATGGTCAGCCACGACCTGCATGTGGTCATGGGGGCGACGGACCGCGTTATCGCGCTCAACGGCGTCATCTGGTGCGAGGGGCCGCCCGTGGCGGTGTCCTCGGCCGCGGAATACCGCATGCTGTTCGGCGAGGCGGAGCCGGGCGCGCTCGCCTTCAACCGCCACACGCCGGAGGACGGGTGCTCGACGACTTCCTGACCCGCGCCTGTCTTGCCGGTATCGGTGTGGCGCTGGCGGCGGGCCCTCTCGGCTGCTTCGTCGTCTGGCGGCGCATCGCCTATTTCGGCGACGCGACCGCCCATGCCGCGATCCTGGGCGTCGCCATTTCGCTCGCCTTTTCGATGTCCACCGTCATTGGCGTGCTCGCCGCCGCGGTGGCGATGGCGGTCGCCGTTTCGACCTTCTCCGGTCGCGGCCTCCCCATGGACACGCTGCTGGGCGTCGCCTCGCATGGCAGCCTCGCCGTCGGCCTCGTGGCGGTCGCGGTCGTATCCCCGCGCTCCATAGACGTGGAGGCCTATCTGTTCGGCGAAATCCTGGCCGTGACGCGCGGGGACCTCGCGGTGATCTGGGGCGGGGCGGCGGTGGTGCTGGGCCTGGTCGTCTGGCGCTGGTCGGCGCTTCTGACGGCAACGCTCAGCCCCGAACTCGCGCGCGGCGGCAGCATCGATCCGGGACGTGAGCAGCTTGTCATCACAATCGCGATTGCCGTGCTTGTCGCCGTTTCGATCAAGGTGGTCGGCGTGTTGCTCATCACCGCCATGCTGATCGTTCCGGCTGCAGCCGCCCGGTCGTTTTCCAGCACGCCGGAGCGCATGGCGGCCGGCGCCACGCTCATCGCCGTCGCCTCCGTGTTCGCCGGCCTTGCCGCGTCCTGGCGCTGGGACACGCCGACCGGCCCCACCATCGTGACCCTGGCCGTGGCGTTTTTCGCCGTCTCCTGTTCCCTCGGCGCGCTCCGGCGGAGATCGGGCTGACTCCGGCCGCAGCAGGGTCTCCCGGCCGCGCGCATTAGCCGTTTGCGCCGGGCGCGCCGGCTTGTCATTCTGCGCCCCTTCCGTCCGGCGAGGAGAGGGCGCCCCCCATGGCCAAGAGCGATATCGAAATTGCCCGCGAAACGGTTTTGCGGCCGATCGGCGAAATCGGCGAGCGGCTCGGAATCCCCGAGAGCGCGCTGGTGGCTTACGGCAGCGACAAGGCCAAGGTGAGCGCCGCTTTCATCGACGGCCTGGCGGACCGGCCCGACGGCAAGCTCGTCCTGGTGACCGCCATGACGCCGACGCCCGCGGGCGAAGGCAAGACGACCACCACGGTCGGCCTCGGCGACGGGCTGAACCGCATCGGCCGGAACACGGCGATCTGCCTGCGCGAACCCTCGCTCGGCCCCTGTTTCGGCATGAAGGGCGGCGCTGCCGGCGGCGGCTACGCCCAGGTCGTGCCGATGGAGGACATCAACCTCCATTTCACCGGCGACATGCACGCCATCGGCGCCGCGCACAACCTGCTCTCCGCCATGGCGGACAACCACATCTACTGGGGCAACGGGCTGGAGCTGGACGCCCGCCGGGTAACCTGGCGGCGCGTGGTGGACATGAACGACCGGGCGCTGCGCGACATCGCGGTCTCGCTCGGCGGCGTCGCCAACGGCTTCCCGCGCCAGACGGGCTACGACATCACGGTGGCCTCGGAGATCATGGCGATCCTCTGCCTCGCCTCGGACCGCGCGGACCTGCAGCGCCGGCTCGGCCAGATCCACGTCGGCGGGCGGCGCGACCAGTCGCCGGTCACGGCCAGCGACCTCAAGGCCGACGGCGCGATGACGGTGCTGCTGAAGGACGCGCTGCAGCCGAACCTCGTGCAGACGCTGGAAGGCAATCCGGCCTTCGTCCATGGCGGCCCGTTCGCCAATATCGCGCATGGCTGCAACAGCGTGGTCGCGACACGGGCCGCGCTCAAGCTCGCCGATTATGTGGTGACGGAAGCGGGCTTCGGGGCCGATCTCGGCGCCGAGAAGTTCTTCGACATCAAGTGCCGCAAGGCGGGGCTTGCGCCCGACGCGGTTGTGGTGGTGGCAACGGTGCGCGCGCTCAAGATGCATGGCGGCATCGAACGGGGTGCACTGGGCGAGGAGGATGTCGCCGCGGTCGAGCGGGGCTTCGCCAATCTCGGCCGCCATCTCGACAATATCGCCAAATTCGGCGTGCCGGCGGTGGTGGCGATCAACCGCTTCACCGCGGATACGGATGCGGAGATCGCAGCGGTCCGGCGCCTTGCCGACGAGCGCGGCGCCTCCGCGCATGTCTGCACCCACTGGGCCGAGGGCGGCGGCGGCACGGAGAGCCTGGCCCGGGCGGTCGCTGCGCTGGCGGACAGCGGCGATGCGGAGTTCGCGCCGGTCTATCCGGACGGCCTGCCGCTCTGGGAGAAGATCGAGGCCGTAGCGCGCGAAATCTACCGGGCCGACGGGGCCGAGGCGCCGGCGCGGGTGAAGGACCAGCTCGCGCGCTTCGAGGCCGGCGGGTTCGGCCATGTGCCGGTCTGCATGGCGAAGACGCAATACAGCTTCTCCTCCGACCCGGTGCTTCGGGGCGCGCCCGAGGGCTACACCATCCCGGTGCGCGAGGTGCGGCTCGCGGCCGGGGCGGAGTTCGTGGTCGCGGTCTGCGGCGACATCATGACCATGCCCGGCCTGCCGCGCGTGCCGGCGGCGGAGGCCATCGGCCTCGACGAAGGCGGCGAGGTGGTCGGCCTGTTCTGACCGCGCTTCGGCGCTGCTCGAACACCCCCGCCGTCGGCTTCGAGGAGGGCGCGGCTACCGGACTCCGATCCGGGGCAGGCTGCCGGCGCACCGTCCTACAGCGTGATCCCGCCATCGGCGATGAAGACGGCGCCGGTGGTGTAGGCGCTTTCATCGGCGGCGAGGTGGACGGCCAGCGCGGCGATCTCCTCCGGCGTGCCGAGGCGGCCGAGCGGCTGGCGGGCGATGAAGTCCCGGCGCGCCTGCACGGGGTCGTCGAAGGCGGCGATGCGCTCGTCCAGCGACGGCGACTGCACCGTGCCGGGCGCAATCGCGTTGCAGCGCACACCGGTCGAGATGGCGTCCGCCGCCACCGCCCGCGTCAGCCCGATCACCGCCGCCTTTGTGGTGGAATAGACCGCGCGGAAGGGCACGCCCTTCAGGTTGGAGGCGACCGAGGCCATGTTGACGATGGAGCCTTGGCCCCTCTCGGTCATGCCGGGCAGGAAGGCCCGGATGGTGCGGAACATCGACTTCACATTGAGGTCGAAGGCGGAATCCAGCTCCGCCTCCGTCGCCTCCAGGATCGTGCCGTGGTGGACGAAGCCCGCGACGTTGCAGAGCGCATCCACAGGCCCGGTCCGCCCGGCGAATGCCGCCACGGCCGCGCCGTCGGTCACGTCGAGGCGGTGCGTCTCGATGCCCGTGCCCAAACCGGCGAGCTTTTCGGTCGCAATGTCCGTTGCGATTGCGCGCGCGCCCTCGGCCGCCGCCGCAACGGCGATCGCCCGCCCGATGCCCTGTCCCGCGGCCGTCACCAGAACCGTCTTGCCTTCGAGTCGCATGGAAATCCCCTCTCCTTCCGGCCCGCGCCCTTGACCGCCCGCCGGTTTCGGTCCACCTGTAAAACCCGAATGTCGCCCCCCGAGCGAAAGACGTAAAGGAGCTTCGGTGCCGCCATGCCGGATGCCCACAATGCGAGCCAAATCGTTGCGGACCTCACCTTCACGGTCCGCCAGGACGCCAAGCCCTGGTTCGAGAGTTCGCAGATCACGGGCGGAGTGCCCCGGATCCATTTCAGGACCGAGAACCGCCCGGTCGTCATCCACGACATGCGCGCCGAGCGGGATCGGCTGTCGCTGGATGCGACGGGATTCGAGCTGCGCCGGCACGAGACGGCGGTGGACGACCTCTACGACGACGGAGCAGGCGCCGAAGCCTATGACCGGGAGGTCGAGGACCTGCTGAAAGGCCTGACCGGAGCGGACATCGCCACCGTGTTCGACCGCACGCGGCGCTCGGATGCGGGCACGAGCGCGTCCAATCCGGACGGCATGCGCATGCCGGCGGGCCGGGTGCATGTGGACTATACGGACGACTCGGGGCCGAAGCGCGCCCGCGACGTGCTGGGCGGCGAGACCGTGGACCGCGTGCTGGGCTCGGGCGGGCGGATCGTGCAGATCAATGTCTGGCGGCCGATCCGGGGGCCGGTCGCGCGCTCGCCGCTGGCGCTGGCCGATACCGGCAGCATCCCGAAAGAGGACCTGCTGGCCACCGACCAGGTCTTTCCCGACCGGGTGGGCGAAATCTACCAGCTCGCCTTTTCGCCCGCGCATCGCTGGTACTGGGCGCCGCATATGGAGCGCGACGAGGTGCTGCTCATCAAGGGCTGGGACAGCCTGGACGACGGCCGCGCGCGCTACACGCCCCACGGCGCCTTCGCTCTGCCGGACCAGGACCCCGCCGCCCCGCCGCGCGAGAGCATCGAACTCAGGACCTTCATCGCCTTCGAGGGTTGAGACCGCTTCGGCCGGCAGGGGCATCGACCGCATGACCGATGAAATCAATATCGCCTTCAGGACTGCCGAGGGAGAGACGTTCCGGGTGAGCGGTCTTCGCGGCGCCACCGTGATGGAAACCGCCATCCGCAACGACGTGCCGGGCATCGAGGCCGAATGCGGCGGGGCTTGCGCCTGCGCGACCTGCCATGTGTACGCGCCTGAGATGGTCGGGGAGGCGACCGACGAATACGAACGGGACATGCTGGACTTCACGGCGGACGAACGGCGCCCGAACAGCCGGCTTTCCTGCCAGATCGAGCTGGAGCCGTCCATGGAAGGAGCGGTCTTCGACCTGCCGGGCGTGCAGGTCTGATGTCCGGCACCGTCATCGTCGGCGCAGGCCATGCCGGCGTTCAGGCCGCCGTCTCGCTGCGCCAGGCGGGCTACGGGGAGCCGATTCGGCTGGTCGGGGAAGAGGACTGTCCGCCCTATCACCGGCCGCCGCTCTCCAAGGCGATGCTGGCGGGCGAGAAGCGGCCGGAGCAGATCGCGCTCCGGGGGCCGGACTTCTTCGAGCGCAACGGCATCGAGCTCCTTCCCGGGACCCGCGCCCTGGCGCTCGACCCGGCATCGAAAACCGTGCGCCTGGAAGACGGGACCCTCGCCTACGACAAGGCCGTGCTCGCCACCGGAGCCGGCGCGCGGATGCTCGAGAATTTCCGCTACGCCAATGTCTTCCATCTCCGGAGCATGCGGGACGCGCTTGCGCTGCAGGATGCGCTTGCGCCCGGCGCGAGGCTCGTTGTCGTCGGCGGCGGGTTCATCGGGCTGGAGGTGGCCGCCACGGCGCGCAAGCTCGGGCTTTCGGTCGATGTCGTCGAGGCCGAGGAGCGGCTGCTGAAGCGCGCGGCGCCCGCCTTCCTGTCGGACTACATCGCGGACCGGCACAGGGCCGGGGGCGTGAGCATCCACCTCGGCGCGCAAATCGACAGGGTCGCCGCCCATGCCGGCCGGATCGCCTCGGTCGCGCTTTCGAACGGCGCAACCCTGGCGGCCGACCTCGTTCTGGTGGGCGTCGGCAACCGGCCTGAGACAGGCCTGGGCGCAGAGGCGGGCGCCGCGACCGAACTCGGCGGACTGCTTGTGGACGCAGCGTTGCGGACCTCGCTTCCGCATGTGTACGCCATCGGCGACTGCACGGCCTTCCATCTGCCGGCGGCGGGCCGCCGGGTGCGGCTCGAATCGGTGCAGAACGCCGTCGATCAGGGCAAGGCGGCGGCCGGGCAGATCGCGGGCGCAGGCGCGGCCTACGATCCTGTGCCGTGGTTCTGGAGCGACCAGTTCGACATGAAGCTCCAGATGACGGGCCTGTCGCTTGCCGGAAGCGAAATCACGGTCCGCGGCGATGTCGAAAGCGGCAGCTTCAGCCTGATCGAGACGCTGGGCGAACGTCTGGTCGCCGTCTATTCCGTCAATGCGGTCGCCGACCACATGGCCTCGCGCCGGATGGTCGGCGCGCCCGGCCGGTTCGACAGGTCTGCCGCGGCGGATTCGAGCACGCCGCTCAAGGCATGCCTGGCGCCGCCCGCGGTCCGTCAGGCCGGGTAGCCCGAATTGCAGGAGCGGAACCCATGATCGGCCGGGAACTGAACGAACGGATCACCCGCACGGGCAAGGGCACACCCGCCGGCGAAGTGCTTCGCCGCTACTGGCAGCCGGCGGCGCTGGCGGAGGAGTTGGACGGCGGGCGCCCGGTGGCGCCGGTGACGCTTCTGGGCGAGCGGCTCGTGCTGTTTCGCGACGACGAAGGCGGGCTCGGCCTGATCGGCCGGCACTGCCTGCACCGGGGCGCGGACCTCTGCTTCGGCCGCCGGGAGGACAACGGCCTGCGCTGCCCGTTCCACGGCTGGCTGTACGGCCGCGACGGCCGGTGCCTGGAGCAGCCGGGCGAGCCCGAGGGCTCCCGGATGCGCGAACGGCTTCGGACGACCTCCTACCCGGTCGTCGAAAAGAACGGCGTCGTCTTTGCCTATCTGGGCCCGGGGGAGCCGCCGGCCTTCCCCAATTTCGACTGTTTCCGGGCGCCCGGCAGCCATGTCTTCGCCTTCAAGGGCCTCTGGGAATGCAACTGGCTGCAGGCGCTGGAAATCGGCATCGACCCCGCCCATGCCTCCTTCCTGCACCGCTTCCTGGAAGACGAGGACCCGAAGGACGGCTATGGCAGGCAGTTCCGGGACAGCGCTGCCGCCGGCTCCAACATCCCCATGACCCGGCTGCTGCGGGACTATCCGCGCCCCGAGATCAGGGTGGAGGAAACCGATTTCGGCCTCAGGCTGACCACGCTCCGGCATATGGAAAACGGCCTGACCCATGTGCGCGTCACCAACCAGATCTTTCCCGGCGCGATCTGCATCCCGATGAGCCGCGAAATGACGATCACCCAGTGGCATGTGCCGGTCGATGACGAGACCTGCTACTGGTATTCGCTGTTCACCAGCTTCGACAAACCCGTGGACAAGGACACGATGCGCGCGCAAAGGCTGAAGGAGCACAGCCTGCCCGCCTACGCGCCGCTGAAGAACCGGCGCAACGATTACGGATACGATCCGGAGGAGCAGGCGACCCGGACCTGGACCGGCATGGGGTTCGACATCAATGTGCACGACCAGTGGGCCGTCGAGGGCATGGGCCCGATTCAGGACCGCACCGAAGAGCATCTGGGCAGCACCGACATAGGCATCGTCCGTTACCGCAGGCTGCTGCAGGCGGCGATGGAGAGCCTGGCCGCGGGCGACGGGGCCGCCTTGCCGATGCTGAACCGCGACGCGGCCCGGATCGCCGGGCCCCTGTCCAACGACGCCATTGCGGACACGGCGGACTGGGAGGCCGCCAGCATGCGCACCGACCGGGAACGCCGCGCCGCGTGCCCCTGGGATGCGTCCCTGTAGGCGGGCATGAGCCCCGTTGAAGACAGGATAAGGGCGGGCGCGCTCGCAGGCTCCGGGGCGTATTCCGCCGACGATATCGCCCGCGCGGCGGAGGTCGTTGCCCTGGTCGAAGCGGAGGGGATCGAGACCGTTCGCACGGTGCTTGCCGACCCGCACGGCATATTGCGCGGCAAAACGATTACCGCCGAGGCGCTGACGGACGCCTTCGCCTCCGGCATTCGCGTCCCGAGCACGCTGTTGCTCAAGGACGTCTCGCACCGGACCGTGTTTCCCGTCTGGTCGGATGCGGGCGGCGCGCCGATGCTCGGAGCGAGCGACCTGCTGCTTGCGCCCTTGCCGGACACATTCCGCCGGCTGCCCTGGTCGTCGCATTCCGCGCTGATCCATTGCGACGTGGCGACGACTTCGGGGGAGCCCGTTTCCTTCGCCTCCCGCCAGGTGCTGCAGGCGGCTTGCGACCGGCTGTCCGAACGGAACATGCGGGCGGTCATGGGTCTGGAAGTGGAGTTCCAGGTCTTCGAAGTCACCGATCCCGCGCTCGACCACGCCGACACCGCCATGCCGGGCCGCCCGCCCGCAACGCGCGCGCTCAACCAAGGCTACCAGTATCTGACGGAGACCCGTTACGGCGAGAACGAAGCGATTCTGGACAAACTCCGCCGTGCTGCGCAGGCGATGGGCATGCCTGTGCGCAGCGTCGAGATCGAAATGGGGCCGAGCCAATTCGAGTTCACCTTCGCCGCTGCCGACCCGATGACGATTGCCGACATGGCAGTCAATTTCCGCACGATGGCCAAGGAGGTCTGCCACCGCGAGGGGCTGCTGGCCTCGTTCATGGCGCGACCGAGGCTGGCGAACGCGGCGAGCAACGGTTGGCACATCCACCAGTCGCTCGCGGATGCGAACGGGCGGAACCTCTTCACGCCCGGCGCGGACGGCGCGCTGACGCCCGAAGCGGACGGCTGGATCGCAGGGCTGCTGCGCCATGCCGCGGCCTCCTGCATCGCGACGACGCCGACGGTGAACGGCTACAAGCGCTACACGGCCTATCTGCTCGCGCCCGACCGCATCGGCTGGGCGGAGGACAATCGCGGCGCCATGCTGCGTACGCTCCTCGCTCCGGGAGACCCGGCAAGCCGGGTGGAAAACCGCGTGCCCGACAGCACTGCCAACCCGTATTTCGCGCTCGCCTTCCAGATTCTCTCCGGACTGGACGGGCTGGAGAACCGCCGCGCCGCGCCGCCGCCGCTTTCCCGGCCCTATGACGACGAGGACGCCGAGCGCCTGCCCGCAAGCCTGCTGGCCGCCATCGAGCATTTCGAGGCGTCCGGGATGTATCGCGCCGCGCTCGGGGAGAGTTTCGTGTCCTATCTGGCGCGGCTCAAGCGCGCCGAATGGGACCGCTACCTCGCAACCGTCTCGGAATGGGAGCAGGCGGAGTATTTCACCGCCTTCTGAGCCTTTCCGGCCGCCCTTGCCTTATTCGGCGGCGGCCCCGGCTCCCCCCATGATGACCTCCGTCTGGTCGTCCGGCACGTAGAAATAGGAGCCGGGCCGGAAGTCGTAGCCGAGATCGCCCATCAGGCGGCGCTGGCGCGGCGTCGCCCGCTGGGTGAGCGCGTGCGCGCCGTTATAGTCATAGGCGCGCATGAACATCTGCGAATAGTTGTAGAGCAGGGTCTTGCGCGCCCGGCCCGAGCGGTTCGGCGCCGGTCCGTGCCAGAGGGCGTGGGAGAAGATGAAGCAGTCGCCCGCCTTGCCCTCCAGATGCACCGCGCCCGGCGATTGCGGGGACAATGGCGGCTGGCGGTCCCAGGGGAAGGGGCGCATGTGGCTGCCGGGATACACCGTGAAATTGCCGGCGTCGCGGCCTTCCACGTCGGTGAGCAGGTAGAGCGCCTTGACCGCGATGGGCCGGCTCGTTTCGGTCACCCGCACCTCGCGCTGGCCCTCGCCGCCATCGGTGTGGGTGAAGCCCTCAAACCCGTCGCCGGAAGCGCGCACGATCGCCTGCGACATGCTGAAGGCGAGGTTGGGCCCCATGATGTCCACGATCAGGTCGAACACGGGCGCATGGTCGATGAGGTCGATGAAGGCCTGGTCGTAGGAGAGCAGGTCGCGCCGGTCCATGAAGGCTTCCGGGTTCTGGTCGGCGCATTGCTCGACCCAGCCGTAATGGCCGCGCGGCAGCATGCCGGACAGCGGCTCGTAGCCGGGACGCTTGCGGATTTCGTCGATCTTGTCCGAGAAGAAGGCGATCCGGTCGGGCGGGAGCGCGCCCTCCACCAGCAGATAACCGTCGATGTCCCAGTTGCGGCGTTGTTCGGGGGTCAGCGTCTGCATTTCAATTGGCTCCGTCGCGGCCGGACTCGCCCGATTATTCGCCGCGCGCTGCGCGGTTTCAACCGTCTTCCGCTTCCGGCGGGAGCAGGACGGCCAGGCAGGCCTCGGCCACCCAGCGCGGCGGCGGCCCATCCGGAAAGACGGCGACTTCGCGGCACGGGTTCGCAATGTCGTCGTTGCTGTAGAAGCGGGTTTCGTCCGCCAATGCCATGGCGTCGGGCAGGTTCGCCAGCGAGCGCGCGAAACGCCGGCGCACATCCGCCTCCGGCACGTCATGGCCGCCAGCCCGGACGCGGCAACGAATGCGGCGCAGACTGGCTTCCGCGGATTGAAGGCGGACATAGTGCAACTCGACGCGGTAGCCCGCTTCCCGGGCGCTTCGCATCAGCCGCAGCGTATCCCTGCCGGAGAGGGTGGTTTCCTGCACGAGGGTTTCGCCGGCGGCGATGGCTGCGCGGCGTTTCTGCGCTGTCAGCCGTCCAGCCGCCACCGCGGCCGAAGCGGGATCGTTCGGCGAGAGTTCGCGGGCAACCGCGTCCGGGTCCAGAATCCGCGCATGCCGGAAGCGGGCGGATTTCGTCAGCGTGGATTTGCCGGCGCCGTTGGGACCGGCGACGACGAACAGGGTCGGCAGGGTTCCGGTCCCCGGCTTCAGTCGTCTTCGGGCGGCGGCACCGGCTCACCCTTCCGGGCCAGCACCACGTCCCCGCTTTTGCTGCGGGCGACGAAGCAGCCATCGGCGCGGCGCCCGTAAAGCGTCGCGCCTGCCTCGATCTGCGCGGCCAGATCCGCCTTGATTCGCTCGCGCCAAGCGTCGGTGTGATCGAGTGACTCGGACAACGCCATGCCGATCCGTTCCTTCCGGCTGTCAGCGGGTCACTATAGCGCGGCCGGCGCCGGATACGCCACCGCTAGGGGTCCTGCCGCTCCAGGGCGCCGACCGGTTCATCGAACTCGAAGGCCTTGTCGTCCACCGGCAGGTTCGCCGCCAGGTTGAAGAGCGTGACCCGCGTCGGCTGGCCGAGCGCGTCCACTGCGACCCACCCCGCCAGTTTCAACCCTCCGTCCCGGTCGGCGAAGCTGACGGCGATCCGTCCGTCCTCCGGCGCATCGGCGTCGACGGCCGTGAAGACGAGCTGGCCGGGCGCGCGATGGACATCCACGACCCGGTAGGGGCCGCCCGGCGCCAGCGACACCCTGTCCGCCAGCAGGAACCAGGCGGGCGTGTCCTCCCAGTCGAGGCGGGTCGCCGTCTTCAGGTCGCGATCATAATAGACCAGCTCCGTACCGTGCGACACCAGCAGAATCGGCGTCGGCGGGTCGTATTCGAAGCGCATCCGCCCCGGACGCTTGACCTGGAGCCTGCCGGTGGCAGCGTCGCCCGACGCATCGAGCTGCACGAAGCGCGCCTGCAGGGTGGTCACGCTGTTGAGATAGGCCTCGGCGCGGGCGATGGCGGCGCGGTCGCCGTCGTCGAGCGCGGCATTATCGGCTGCGGCCGGCCAGGCGAGCGCAAGAGACAGCAGGGCCGCCGCGGCGGCGCGGCCGGGACGGTCAGTCGCCATGGCTGCCCACCAGCACCTCGCGCTTGTTCTGGTGGTTGGGTCCGCTGACCACGCCCTGGGCCTCCATCTCCTCCACGATCCGCGCAGCCCGGTTATAGCCGATGCGCAAATGGCGCTGGATGAGGCTGACGGAAACCTTGCGCTCCCGGGCCACGAAGGCCACGGCGCGGTCGTACAGGTCGTCCTCGCCCGTTTCGCCTTCGGCCTTCTCGAAACCGGGAATCCCGGAGGCGACATCCTCGTCCTCGGTAATCGCGTCGAGATAGTCCGGCGCGCCCTGCGCCTTCAGATGGGCGACGACCTCCTCGACTTCCTCGTCCGAGACGAAGGGGCCGTGGATGCGGGCGATGCGCCCGCCGCCGGCCATGAACAGCATGTCGCCCTGGCCGAGAAGCTGCTCCGCACCGCCCTCGCCCAGAATGGTGCGGCTGTCGATCTTGGAGGTGACCTGGAAGCTGATCCGGGTCGGGAAGTTCGCCTTTATCGTGCCGGTGATGACATCGACGGAGGGTCGCTGGGTCGCCATCAGCAGATGGATGCCGGCGGCCCGCGCCATCTGGGCCAGGCGCTGGATCGCGGTCTCGATGTCGTTGCGCGCGACCAGCATCAGGTCGGCGAGTTCGTCGATCACCACCACGATGAAAGGCAGCGGGCGCATGTCGAGCGGCTGGTCTTCGAATTCCGGCGCGCCCGTCTCCGGGTCGTAGCCGGTCTGCATCCGGCGGGTCAGGGTCTCGCCCTGCCTGAGCGCCTCGGCGATGCGCGCATTGTAACCGCCGATATTGCGCACCCCGAGCGCGGACATCGCCCGGTAGCGGTTCTCCATCTCGCGCACGGTCCATTTGAGCGCGGTGACGGCCTTCCTGGGATCGGTCACGACAGGGGTCAAAAGGTGCGGGATCCCCTCATAGACGGAGAGTTCCAGCATTTTCGGATCGACCATGATGAGCCGGCAGCGTTCCGGCGCCAGCCCGTAGAGCAGGGACAGGATCATGGTGTTGATCGCCACCGACTTGCCGGAACCCGTCGTGCCGGCGATCAGCAGATGCGGCATCCGCTCCAGCTGGGCGATCCTCGGGGCCCCGCCGATATCCTTGCCGAGGATCAGCGGCAGGTCGGCATTGGCGAGTTCGTAGGCGTCGGTCTCGATGAGCTCGCGCATGAAGACCGTCTGGCGGATGCGGTTCGGCATCTCGATGCCGATCACCGTGCGGCCGGGAACCAGCGCGACGCGCACCGAAACCGCGGACATGTAGCGCGCGATATCGTCCGCAAGGCCGATGATGCGGGAAGACTTGATTCCGGCCTGGGGCTCGAACTCGTAGAGCGTCACCACCGGGCCGGGCCGCGTCGCCACGACCTCGCCGCCTATGCCGAAATCCTCCAGCACCGACATCAGCAGGGCGGCGTTGCGCTCCAGCGTTTCTTCGTCCGGCATGCCGCGCTCGGCGTCGGGCGGCGGCAATTGCAGCAGTTCGACGGGCGGCGGCATGTAGCCGTCGTCGAGCGGCAGGCTGCGCTGCTGGATCGCCGGCCCGCGTTTCCGGCGCCGCGGCGCCGGCTGCTCAGGCGCGGGCGGCGGCGGCACGGGCGGCACCTCCTCCGCCTCCGGAGGAGGAACCGGGTCGTCCTCCTCGACTTCGGCCTGGCGCAGGACCGGCGCGGCCCGGCGGCGGGTGCGCTGCGGTGCTTCCGTCTGCCGCGCATGGCCGGGAAGACTGACCGACGGCACCGGCACCGCGCGGGCCAGCCGGCGAAACCCGCGCCCCGCGGCAACCACTCCGGCGCCGACCCAGGCCCAGTCCTCAAGGTCGAAGCCGAAGGCCCAGGCCGCCAGCACTATGCCCAGAGCCAGGGCCGCGGCGCTGGCGATCCATGCCGAACCGCCGGCCAGCAGGTCCGCATGCTGGAGCAGCACGGTTCCGACGACGCCCCCGGGGCCTTCGCGAAGCGGCCAGTCCGCAATGCCCTGAAGCGTCGCCAGGCCCATGGCAAGGCAGGACAGCACGAGGACCAGCGCGCCCAGGCGGAGCGCGGTGCGGCGGTTCCGCTTCAGCTTGAGGCCCCGGCATCCCCAGGCGATCGGGGCGATGGCCGCGGCCGCGGCCGCGGCGCCGAAGCCGCGCAGCAGCCAGTCCGCAATCCAGGCGCCGCCGCCGCCGAGCACGTTTGAGGTCGAGCCGCCCGAGGCGACATTGGCCGACGGATCGGAGGCGTCGTAAGTGATCAGCGCCAGCGCCAGCGCCAGTCCCGCCGCCAATTGCACGCTTCCGAGCGCCCTCAGGCCCAGCCGCCGAAGGCCGCGGCGCAGCCGGGGCGGAAACAGAATCGGCCGCTCGGAACGCATGATTGCGCTGGTCATCGGAATGACTCCGAAGTGCTAATTTGTTGTTATTATAGGGTTGTTTGGCGGCTTGTTCAAGTGTCGGTGGAAGCGTCGCGAACCGCCCTGGACCGGGCCAGCCGGCTTTCGCGGAAGGCGATATAGGTGGCGGAGCCGAAAATGACCGCGCCGCCAAGCCACGACCGGGCGTCCGGCACCTCCGCGAACAGGAAGAATCCGACCAGGCTCGCCCAGATGAGCCGCAGGAAGTCGAGCGGCAGCACCGCCGTCGAATCGGCGAGCTTGACGGCCTGCGCGAAGGCGATGTGGCCGACCGTGCCGACAATGCCGATGGCCGCGAACCAGAGATAGTGCTCCGGCGCCGGCCACTCCCACACGAACAGCGCCGGCACGAAGGTGATCGGGGTGAGGAAGAGGCCCATATAGACGGTCTGGGTCACGCTCGATTCGGTCTTTGCCAGCACCTTGATGAGGGTGATCGCCATGCCCCAGGTGAGCGAGGAGGTAACGATCAGCAGCGCGCCCGTGCTGATCTCCGCAAAGCCCGGCCGCAGCACCAGCAGCACGCCGGCGAAGCCTGCGATCAGCGCCGTGATGCGGCGCGCCCGGATGACCTCGCCCAGCAGGACCACCGCCAGCAGGCTGCCGAACAGCGGCGCGGAGAAGGACAGCGCCGTGACCTCGGCGAGCGGGATCATCGTGACCCCGGTGAAGAAGGCCAGCATCCCGCCCGCCTGCACCGCGCCTCTGAGCGCATGGAGGTGCAGCTTCCCCGTGCGCAGCGGCGCGGCGCCGTGGCGAAGGAAGATCGGCGCGAGCGCCAGCAGGCCGAACAGGTTGCGGAAGAAGGCGACCTCGAAGGGCGGGAGCACCTCGCCCATCATCCGCACCATTGTCTGCATCGCCGTGAAGCAGAGCGTCGTGGCGACCATCAGCGACATGCCCTGGACGGTGGGCGGCAAGGCCTGGAAGCGCGCGAGCATCGGGTTTCACCGCGTGTCGGTGGAAGCGGTCCGGACCAGCCGGCTTTCGCGGATCGCGATATAGGTGGCGGAGCCGAAAATAACCGCGCCGCCGAGCCAGGCGAGCGCGTCGGGCGCCTCCGCGAACAGGAAGAAACCGGCGGGGCTTGCCCAGATGAGCCGCAGGAAGTCGAGCGGCAGCACCGCCGTCGAATCGGCGAGCTTGACGGCCTGCGCGAAGGCGATGTGGCCGAGGGTGCCGAAGATGCCGATGGCTGCAAGCCAGGGATAGTGCGCAGGCTCCGGCCACTCCCACACGAACAGCGCCGGCGCGAGGGTAATCGTCAGGCCCCGGGCGACCGAGGCGGCGACGATCAGCAGGATCCAGCCCCCGTGGCACAGGAAGACGGGCACGAGCGCCAGCAGACCGAACAGGTTGCGGAAGAAGGCAACCTCGAAGGGCGGCAGCGCCTCGCCCATCATGCGCGCCATGTTGTGCATCGCCGTGAAGCAGATCGTGGTGGCGACCATCGGGGACATGCCCCGGGCGATGGGCGGCAGGGCCTGGAAACGGGCGAGCATGCGGCCTTTCCGGACAGCGGGCCGCCAGACATAGGCCGTGCCGCCGCGCCGGTCGAGACGCAGCCGGCAGGCCAGAGGGTCGCAGCCGGTTCTGGCATGCCACCGCCTCCGCGCGCAAGGGCCCTCTCGGCGTAATGGGCGCACAAAAGAAAGCGGGCCGCTCGGAGGCGGCCCGGCCGTCGGTCAATCCCGGTGAGGAGACGGATCGGAAGCCGATCCTGAGGCCGGGATACGGCGCTCTTCGCCGGGACAACGAGCCGGGCAGATAAACGGCGAAATCCGGGTTAAACTCCCGCCATGGCGGAGCTTCGGCGGGGCTGGACGACAGGCGCCTGCGCGGCGGCGGCGGCGCGGGCCGCTTGCGAACGCCTGCTCACGGGGCGGCTGCCGGACCCGGTCGCGATAGACCTGCCGCGCGGCCTGAAAGCCTCCTTCCCGCTTGCCGAAACCGGGGATTGGGTCGGTGTGAGGAAGGATGCCGGCGACGACCCGGATGCGACCCACGGCGCCATCGTGCGCGCCCGCCTGCATCCCGCCTCGCCCGGCTCGGGCGTGCATTTCCGCGCGGGACCCGGCGTCGGCACCGTCACCCTGCCGGGCCTGCCGCTCGCGGTCGGCGAGCCCGCGATCAACCCGGGGCCGCGCGCCATCATCGCCGCCAATCTCCGCGCCGTCGCGGACGAATACGGGCTCGGGGCGGACTTCGAGGCCGAAATCGGCATAGAGGACGGCGAGGCGCTGGCGCACAAGACAGCCAATGCCCGGCTCGGCATTGCCGGCGGGCTCTCCGTGCTCGGCACGACGGGAGTCGTCATCCCCTATTCCTGCGCGGCCTGGATCCATGCGGTGCATCGCGGCGTGGACGTGGCGCGCGCCGCCGGTCTCGACCATGTCGGTGCGGCGACCGGGCGGGGCTCGGAAGCGGCCTTGCAGGCGCTGATCGGCCTGCCGGACCACGGCATGATCGACATGGGCGACTTCGCGGGTGCGCTGCTCAAATATCTCCGCCGGCGGCCGGTGGCGCGGCTCAGCCTCGCAGGCGGCTTCGGCAAGCTCTCCAAGCTCGCCGCGGGGCATCTGGACCTGCATTCCGACCGCGCGCCCGTGGACATTGCCCGCCTGGCCGCCGAACTTGAGGCGCTCGGAGGCCCGGACGCGAGCGGCGCCCACAGCGCCGGCGCGGTGCTGGCGCTCGCCGGAGACCTGCCGCTCGCCCGGCGCATCGCCGAACAGGCGCGCGAAACCGCGCTCGCCGCGCTCGCCGGCGGCACCGACGTCGATGTCCGCGTGATCGACCGCCGCGGCCGGGTGATCGGCGAGGCCGGTGTAAATCTCAAATGAGATTTATGCCTGTAGGGCACTATCTGACAGAGAGTCTCATTCCTCCCATGAAGGAAGCTTGAATACAACATATTTTCAGGATTGGCAAGAGGCAATGGCACACAATCATGATGACCTACATGGAAGGTCTTGGAGGCGGCAATTGCACTTGGGGAACTGAAATAGCGATAATGCGTTGTCGTGGGGAGGCAAAGAGGGTAATTTGATGCATGATTGCTGCTCTGATTCGAAGGTAGTCAGGGCCATCGCGATGATGCACCGAATCAACTTGGGAGAGAGAAGATATGATAATCAATACAGGAGAAATACAAGGGTACTTGCCGGCAGAAATCGGAATGGCGACGGCTACGGCGGTTGCGGAGGCGTCGTCGTGAGCCGGTCTCCGGGGGGCCGCCGTACCCAGCATGCGGTGATGGCGACGGCGAACGAGTGGGCGCGCATCAGGGAGCTTGCCGACGAGGCGGGCATGGAAATCTCGCGCTACATCGTTCACCGGGCCACCATGGCGGAGGTCGTGCCGGCCGTCGTCATGCGGCGCGCTGTGCGCGAACTGCTTGTGCTGGCGAAGATAGAGCAGGAGCGCATGGAGGATCTCGACCTGGGGGACCGCTGGGCCGCTATCGGCGATGCCGTCGATGCCTGGCTTACCCGGGAGGGGGACCTTGACCGCCTGACCGATCCCGGCGCAGCGGCGCGCTGGCAGGCGGTTTCCGGCAGCGCCGATCCGGAGGGCGGCCCCGCGCCGCAGCCCTGAGGCGGCCATGGCAAGGCTGGTTCGCCGCACCCTGCGCTGCACACCGGTCGAGAAGGCTGCGATCAGGGAGAGGGCCGAGGAGGCGGGCATGCCGGTTTCCCACTTCCTGATAGCCTGCGCGCTGCACGAGGATGCGGACACCCCGCCTCGCGAGAAAGCCCGGCTCGTGCTCTCGGAGGAGGAACAGCGGGTATTGCATGACCGGGTAGCGCGGATGGACGCCGTCCATCGTGCCTTGCACGAGGCACTTCCCGGCACGGACCTTTCGCTGTTCGGCGCGATCGCGTTTATCCAGCGCGAGCTTTGGGAGCGCCGTTCGGACGGGACGGACCGATGAGGGCGCGCGGTTCGGGGGAGCGGGTACGGCTGACCATCTCATGCTCCGACCTGGACTGGGAGCGAAGCCGGGAGATTGCGGAGCGGCGCGGCGTCTCGATCAACGAACACATGATTTCGGCGGGGCTGACCGTCGAACTCGACCCGAAGGCGTTGTCCGGGCCAGCTCTTGTTCTTTCCGAGGCGGAGCAGCGGCTTCTGTTCGACCGGGTTGCCCGCATGGCGGAAAACGCGCTGGCGGCGGCCGGTCCGCGCGGGAATTCCATCGAACGGCTCCGGCAATCGGTGGAGCTGCTGCTCATGACGGTGCTGCGCGACATGGTCCGGCAGGGCCGGCAGGACGAGCTCGGGCCGCTGCTGGCGGAGGCATTCGGCGCCGACCATGCGCCGGTGATCGAACGGCAGTTCCGCAGGTGGATGGAGAACGCGCCGCAGCTGCTCGGCTGATCGCGGGCGTCGCCGTCTTCCCCTTGGTCGTACGCTCAAGCGCGGTGGCCCCCCGGCTTTGCTTTGTTTCCACCATTCTACGGACGGCGTCACGCACTCTTTCCAGTCCCGGCACATGCAGCTTAGTCGCCGAAGGTAGCGCCACGCTCCTGGCCTTGATGAACCATACAACAGCAGATTGTGTTTTTGTCTTGTATTGCGCGACAGGCAACGCTATGTTGGACGAAACAAGACGCAGGAGGCCGAACCATGGCCAAGAGCAATCAACCGGGCGAGCCACTGCATCCCGGTCCATATGTCAGGCAGCATGTATTGAAGGACATGACCGTCACGAAGGCCGCCGCCTTGCTCGGGATCGGGCGACCGGCATTGTCCACCTTCCTGAGCGGCAAGGCGTCCCTGTCGCAGGACATGGCGCGAAGGCTGGAGCAGGTCTTCGAGGCAGACAGGGAACACCTGCTGAATCTTCAGGCTCAGCACGACCGCCGGCAGGAGGCGCTACGCGCGCTCGTCGTTGCCGAGCGGAATGCGCCGACCCTGGTTGAAATCAAGGCAAGTCAAATCAGCGAGTGGGCCGATGGAACGCGAGCCCGCGAAGAGTTGCCGGCACTGTTGCGACGGCTTGTCCGGGCGACCGGGGTCGGGCTTACCCGTGCCGATTTTCCCGCCTTTGACAATGCCCAGAGACCCGGTCCGGACGGACAGGTCGAAACGACGATACCGAGCGCCTGGATACCTGCAGGTCGATCTCTCTGGGAGTTCGGCTGCGACGCAAGGCCGGTGTCCAAGGCGAATAGCGACTACGCGCAACGCGTCAGGACCGTACCCTCCGACGAGCGGCGCGACACGACCTTCGTTTTCGTCACACCACACGATTGGCGGGGAAAGGAGAAATGGGCGACCGAAAAAGCGACCCTGAAGGAATGGGGAGATGTTCGCGCCTATGACGCGAGCGATCTCGAACAGTGGCTTGAGCAATCGGCGGAGACGCAGATCTGGTTCGCCGAGCGGCTCGGCAACCCGATGAGCGATTATCGTTCGCCCGACATGGGTTGGTCGGACTGGGCCGACGCCTGTAAGCCGGCACTGACGTCGGGGCTGTTTTCGGTGGCCCATGGCTCGATCGAGGACTTTCGACGCTGGCTGGCTTCGCCACCGGAGAGGCCTTTCGTCGTCGCGGCAGACTCTCCTGGCGACGCACTTGCCTTTGCCTGTCATCTTGTCCGGGAGGCGACTTCCGGGACGGAGGAGCCGGCTGCCCGCGGGCTCGTATTCGACACGGCCGAAGCCGTCCGCCGGTTTCGACGATCCGATGCGGCGCCGCGCATAGCCATCGTTCACCGTGACCAAGTCGAAGCGGAGCTCGGGGGCCTGTATCGGCGCTGTCATTGCATCGTCGTGCGGCCGGGCAATGACGTGGACCGCCAACCCGACATCCGGCTCGGTCTTCCGGGCTGGCAAGAGTTTTCCGAGGCGTTGGACGCGATGGGGCTGTCCCGGGACGACATTGACAGGCTTGCCCGGGAGTCGGGCCGCTCGCCCGCCGTTCTGCGACGGCGTCTCTCCGAGATCCCGGGCGTCAGGGCCCCAGACTGGGCGAAGGACCCGTCGATCGCCGGAAAGTTGTTGCCGGCCGCACTACTCGGAGCCTGGCGCCGCGATTCTGCCGCCGACTGCGAAGTTGTCCGTGCCCTGGCGCGAACGGACGATGACGGCGAGGTCGAAATCCATGTCGCGGAATTATTGAACTTGCCGGATTCGCCCCTTTGGTCGACAGGCTCCCATCGGGGCGTGGTATCGCAGATCGACGCGCTCTTTGGCATCGCCGGATTCGTCACCGGCCCGGACCTCGACAATTTCTTTTCGGCAGCCCAGCGCGTGCTGTCCGAACCCGACCCCGCCCTCGATCTGCCGGAAGGCGAAAGATGGACCGCCGCCCTGCACGGGAAGACGCGCAACCACTCGTCGGCCCTCAGAAAGGGCATTTGCGAAGCGCTGACGCTGCTTTCCCTTCATGGAGGCAACCTGTTTCGTGACCGGCCGGACATGAATATAGCGGACCGGGTTTCGTCTCTCATCCGGGAGCTGCTGACACCTTTGACGACTGACCGGCTGCTGTTGCATCTGGACGATCTGCCGGCCTATGCGGAGGCCGCGCCGGATACCTTTCTGCAGCTCATTGAGACCGACCTGCGGCAAAGCGAGCCGGCCGTTTTCGGATTGCTGAAACCCATCGAGGGCGGCCCCTTCGGTCCCGGACAGCAGCGATCCGGGCTGCTATGGGCGCTGGAGTGCCTCGGCTGGCAGCATCTCGGGCGTGTGAGCAAGATACTCGCGCGACTGGCGGAGTTTCCCATCGATGACAACTGGGTAAACAGGCCGATTGCCAGCCTCGAAGCGCTTTATCGTTCCTGGTTGCCGCAGACCTCGGCTCCGCTCGACGAACGGATGCGATCTCTGCAGATGCTGGTAAATTGCTGTCCGAATGTCGGCTGGCGGGTGTGCGTTGCGCAATTGAAGACGGGTCCTCAATTCGCATCTCCCAGCTACCGCCCCTACTGGCGCGGCGACGCCTCGGGCGCGGGCCACGGCGTGACGAGGGGCGAGTTCGACCGTTTCAGACGCGAAGCGCTCGGCTTGGTGCTGTCATGGCCGAACCACGATCAGGGGACGCTCGGAGAGCTTGTCGAACTGTTTCATGACTTCGGCGACGAAGAACGCGACCGGGTCTGGACCCTGATCGAAGAGTGGGCGGTTTGCGAAACGGACGACAAGGCCAGGGCTGCTGTCCGGGAACGGATCCGCCAACACGCCCTGACCCGCCGCAGCCGCCGGAGCGGCGTGAGCGAAGAGGCACTGGACCGGGCGCGCGCCGCGTATGAACTGCTGGAGCCCCGTGATCCGGTTGTCCGGCACCGTTGGCTGTTTTCCGGTTCCTGGATCGAACCTTCGGCCGACGAGAACGACGAAAACCTCGATTACGAAGCATATCACCAGCGAATAGGGCGGCTTCGCGATGAGGCCATGAAGGAGATATGGCAGGAACGCGGGTTCGAGGGTGTGATGGCGCTTCTTGCCGATTGCGGCGCGCCTTCGATCATCGGGGGATATCTAGAACCCCACATTGCGAACGCCGGGGCCCAGGTCGATTTTCTCGGTGGCTGCCTGTCCGTCACGGGTCCTTTGCAGGAGACGGTCGAGTGGTGCGTTCGCGGCTTTCTGGGTTCTGTCGACGACGATGCCCGCGGCGCGTTGCTTGCGTCGACTGCCGAGGGAAGCGACCCGGACAGGGTCGCCCGGCTCTACAGCATGGCCCCGGTCCGCAGCCATACATGGCGTTTGCTGAACGAATATGGCGAAGACGTCGGGGAGCACTATTGGCGGCAAGTCCAACCTGAGTGGCATCACCGCACCGATGCGGAGTTGACCGAATTGGTCGACCGGCTGCTGGATGTGCAGCGGCCCCGTCCCGCGTTTTTTGCGGCGCATCTGGACTGGTCCAAGATTGGGACGACGCAGCTGAAGCGCCTTCTGTACGAAATCGGCACCGTCAACGCCGAATCCGACCATCGTCATGTCCCGGCGGCGCACGATATCTCGAATGCCTTCGAGGAGCTGGATCGCCGCAGCGATATCGATCGGGACGAGATGGTGGGGCTGGAATTCATGTACCTCCCGGTACTCGAACACAGCCGGCATGGCCTTCCCAACCTGGAGCGCAGGATCGCGGAGTCTCCCATCGACTTCGTTCAACTCCTGGCCATCGTGTTCAAGCGGGATGATGACGGCCAGGATCCGCCCGACTGGCAGATCGGGAATCCAGAAATGCGAGGCGAGTTCGCCAAACGCGCTTATGGCCTCCTTCAACGAACCGAGTCTATTCCCGGGATCGGAAAAGATGGCGCTGTCGATGCGGAAGCGTTGCGACGGTGGGTCGCGGAGACGCGGCAACTCTGTACGAAATACGGGCGCGCCAAACTCGGCGACGACTTTATCGGTCGGCTGCTGTCTGGAGCGCCGGGCGGCGAAGACGGCATAGTGCCTTCCCCGGCCGTAAGCGCAGTGCTGGAGGAGATCGGATCGGAGGACGTCCGCTTGGGATTCGCGGTCGGTGTCTTCAACGGCCGCGGGGTCACGACACGCGCTGTCGGGGAGGGCGGAGTACAGGAACGAAATCTTGCGCAGCAATACCTGGAATGGGCGAGCCGGAGAGCCCCGGATTTTCCCTTCGTCGGGAGCATTCTGGAACATATCGCTTCCGACTATGACCGATGGGCGCGGCGGGAAGATGAGGAAGTCCAGATAGAACGACGATTGAGGCATTGACCGGGTCCGGCAGGCATATCTCCGGGTCGACGATCATGCGGGTATGTCTGCCATCGGAAGCAAGTCGGGCGCCTCGCGTGGCCGCTATGTGGTTGCATGCGTCTGTGGCGATGACAAACACGGCGCTTGCCCTCCGCGTTGATGTCATTCCCTCCGGTGTCTCAGCCCGGCCGCGTGGTTATGGGTCGCTTATGGTCGTGACAAAATGTCGGCTCCGCTCATGCAACAGGAGGCGCTCCTCAGCGAGCCGCCAGATACGCGGTATGCGGTGCTCTGGCGCGCGTCGGGCCCGGATATCGACGGCAAGCAGGTGTCGGCCCCGGCAGCTGATAATGTGCTGGTGATCGAGCGGCAGTTCCGTAAGCGATGCGGGCGGGTCACCCGGATTTCAGCTTGACGACGGCTTGAAGTTCCACGGGAGCAGGTCGTCGATGCGGTCGTTGGGATGGCCGACCGCGATGGCTTCGAGGGTGGCCTTGAGCCAGGCGTAGGGCTCGACCCCGTTCAACCTGGCGGTCTGGGTGAGTGAAGCGATCCGGCCCCAGGCGACCGCGCCTTCGTCGTGACCCGCGAAGAGCGCGTTTTTCCTTGTAAGGGCAATCGGCCGGGCGAGGTTCTCGACGGCATTGCTGTCCATCTCGACGCGGCCGTCGGCGAGGAACAGCCGGAGGCCGTCCCAGTGACGGGCGATATAGGCGAGCTTCTCGCCGAGGCGGGACTTGGGCGAGATGCGGGCGCGCTGCTGCTTCAGCCAGTCGCCGAAGGCCTCGACCAGGGGCGCGGAGCGCGCGTGTCGTTCTGCGAGACGTTGCTCGGGCGGGCTGCCGCGGATGTCGGCCTCGATGGCGTAGAGCTCGGCGATCCGGCGCAGGCCCTCTGCCGCGATCTCGGAGCCGCTGCTGTCGTAGATCTCGCGGAGCCGGCGCCTCGCGTGGGACCAGCAGTAAGCCAGCCGTATCGGCGCGCCGCCCTTGCGGCTCGGTCCAGTCAGCCGGTTGTAGCCGGCATAGCCATCCACCTGGAGGATACCATCGAAGCCGTCGAGGAAGCGCTCGGCATATTCACCGCCGCGCCCGGGCGCATAGAAGTACACAACGCCCGGCGGGTCGGGTCCGCTCCAGGCACGGTCGTCGCGGGCCAGCGCCCACAGCCAGCCGGTCTTGGTCCTGCCGCGGCCCGGATCGAGCACCGGCGCCCGCGTCTCGTCCATGAACAGCTTCGAAGAGCGCTTGAGATGCTCCGCCAGCCGGTCGGCCACCGGTTTCAGATGGAATGACGCCCTGCCGACCCAGCCGGCCAGCGTCGAGCGGTCCAGATCGAGGCCGGAACGGGCATAGACCTGCGCCTGCCGGTGCAACGGGCAATGGTCCAGGTATTTGGAGACGAGCACATGGGCGATCGCGCCTTCGGTCGGCAACCCGCCCTCGATCAGCCGGGCCGGCGCCGGCGCCTGGGTGACGCCCTGTTCGCAGGCCCGGCAGGCGTATTTCGGCCGCACCGTGACGATCACCCGAAGCTGCGCCGGCACGATGTCCAGGCGCTCCGTGCGATCCTCGCCAATCTTCACCATCTCCCCGCAGCCGCAGGGGCAGAGCGTGCTCTCCGGCTCGACCACCTGCTCGATCCGCTCCAGATGCTCCGGCAAGTGGCCGATATTGCGCGCCGGGCGAGGACGCTTCGGCGATTGGGCCGGCGTCGGATCTTCCGGCGCGGCCGCTGCTTCGATCTCCGCCGCCGCGCCCTCAAGGTCCTCGAACGCCAGCTGGCGCTCGTCCGCCGACAGCTTCTCCGACCTCTTGCCATACAGAAGGCGGATCAGTTCGAGGTTCAGATGTTCGAGACGGCGGATGCGCTCCGCCTGAGCCCCGTTGCGGTCCGTCAGAACTTCGTTCTCGCCCGCGAGACAGGCCTTCTCTTCCGCCAGCGTCTCGTTCTCGGCGCGAAGCACCTCCAGCGCCGCGATTGCCTGCACCGCCGCTTCCCGCTGTTCGGGCGTCAGCGTTCCGAGGTCGATCTCCGCAAGGGCCGGCATGGCCAGTCTGGTAGCACAGTGTCGGGACGCGGCACGCCCCGATCCGCCCAGTGAGTCATTCGGCCTCAGCCGGGCGCCGTGCCGACAGCGCTCGCACACGGCGCCAGTCCAGCCCGGAGAACAGCGCCTCGAACTGCGCATGGCTCAGCGACATCACCCCGTCGCGGATCGCCGGCCAGACAAAGCCCTGGTCCTCCAGACGCTTGTAGACCATCACCAGGCCGGTCCCGTCCCAGTAGATCAGCTTCAGCCTGTCAGCTCGTTTCGTACGGAACGCGAAGACCGTTCCCGTGAACGGGTCCTTGCGCAATACGCTCTTCACATGCGCAACAAGGCCGTCGTGCTGCTTCCTGAAGTCCACGGGCTTCGTCGCAACCACGATCCGGACCCGGTTCGATGGGAAGATCATACCGATGCGTTCAACGCCGACACGATCTCGGCGATCCGGCAAGCCGGTGTCGCGGCGTCCAGACGGAGCGTCACCCGGTCCTGGATCACTTCCAGGCGGTCGCTGCCCGCAGCGGGAACCCGGCGCTCATCCTGACGCAAGACCACCGGAGCAAAACCCATCTCGCCCTCCGCAGGCAACACCAGAAGGCCCTTCCGTGCCTGGCGGCGCCATTCCGACAGCTGGTTCGAGTTGATCTCGTAGCGACGCGCTACCCCGGCGACCGTCGCGCCTTCCTCCAGTGTCTCGGCAACAATCCGCGCTTTCACCGAAGCCGGCCAGCGACGGCGAAAGCCGCCACGCGCCGGCAACACTTCAACCCTGGCGTTGGTGAGAAGCTCTGCTGAGGGCTCCAATGAGAAATTCCCTTCGTCTCATTCCGAACCCTAACTCCCACATCACCAGGCCTGTATGAAGGTGGGGCGCTCGCACCGCATACAACCTAAGAGCCTGACTCGAAACTCCCCTAACTTTTTCAGGCCCTTGCGAGGCGTCGTGTCGTGAGGCGTATGTGGGCGATGTTGATCCAAGCCTCGCTGGAGGCGATGGATTTTTCCCAGTCTTTTGCGAGCCGTCGGCAGCGCCCGAGCCATGCGAAAGTGCGTTCGACGACCCACCGCCGGGGGAGGACTTCGAAGCCGCTGGCGGTGTCGGAGCGCTTGACGATTTCGAGCGTCCACTTGCCGATCCTGTTGAGGGCGGCGCGCAGCTTCGGTCCGGCATAGCCGCCGTCGGCGAACAGATAGCGCAGCCAGGGGCAGGCATGGCGTATGGATTTCAGCACGGCCGGCGCTCCGTCGCGATCCTGAACATCGGCGGCATGAACGACGAGCCCGAAGAGCATGCCGGTAGTATCGACGACAGCGTGGCGCTTGCGGTAAGCATCCGTCGTAGACCGCCTGTCGGCTTTGTCGTGGATCGGCGAGGGTTCGCGCTCAGGGATGGGCGCGCGTAAGTGTCCATCAAGGATAAGTGGGCACTATGCGGATGTCGGACGACGCGGAGCATTCGGGCGCCGGGGGCGAGGTTCGGCTTCGCCGCCGCCGCCGTCGCTGGAGCGAGGCGCAGAAGCGCCGGATCGTGACGGAGAGCTACCAGCCCGGGGTTTCGGTTTCGGTGGTAGCGCGGCGGCATGACGTGAACGCGAACATGGTCTTCAGCTGGCGCCGCCAGTATCGGGAGCTGGCGCGCGTGGTGGGCGGCTTCGTCCCGGTGGTCGTCACTTCGACGGAAGGGGCGGAGCCTGCGAAGCTGCTGCCGGCGCCGGATATCGAGCCGTCTGCCTCCGGACGGATCGAGATTGCGCTGGCTGCGGACGGCTCGCGGGTGACGGTGGACCGGGATGTGGACGCGGCGGCGCTGTCGCGGGTTCTCGGGGTTCTGGAACGGCGATGATCCCGGTTCCGAGCGGGGCGCGGGTGTGGCTTGCGACCGGCGTGACGGACATGCGGCGCGGGATGAACACGCTGGCGCTGCAGGTCCAGCAGGGTCTCGGGCGGGACCCGCATGCGGGCGATCTCTTCATATTCCGCGGACGCAAGGGCGACCTCGTGAAGATTCTCTGGACCGACGGGATCGGCACGTCGCTCTACGCCAAGCGCCTGGAGCGCGGCCGGTTCCCCTGGCCTTCGGCTTCGGGCGAGGCGGTGTCGATCAGCGCGGCGCAGCTGGGCTACCTGCTTGAAGGGATCGACTGGCGCAACCCGGTGCGGACCTGGCGTCCGTCGCGGGCCGGCTGACGGGCGGCAAAAGGACTCATCGCACAGGATCGGCATGGCGGCGTAGCGGCTGTTGTGATTCGCTTCCGTTCATGCCGGACGGATCGGAGATCGACGCGCTGAAGGCCGCGCTGGCGGCGGCCGAGAGCCGGGCCGCGAACGCCGAGGCGCAGGTATCCGACGCCGAAGCGCAGATCGCCGCCCTGAAGCTGATGATCGAGAAGCTGCGCCGCGCGCTTTTCGGCCAGCGTTCGGAGCGCAAGCAGCGGCTTCTCGACCAGATGGAACTCCAGCTAGACGAGCTCGAGGCGAGCGCGACCGAGGACGAGTTGGCGGCCGAACAGGCGGCGGCCGGCGCGACCCGGGTCAAGGGCTTCACCCGCCGCCGCCGGTTCGGGCGCAAGCCGTTCCCCGCGCATCTGCCGCGCGAGCGCGTGGTGGTGACGCCGCCGGACGCCTGCGCATGCTGCGGCTCGCAGAAGCTCTCCAAGATCGGCGAGGACGTCACCGAGACGCTGGAGGTCATTCCGCGCCAGTGGAAGGTGATCCAGACGGTGCGCGAGAAGTTCACATGCCGCGATTGCGAGAAGATCAGCCAGCCGCCGGCGCCGTTCCACCCGACGCCGCGCGGCTGGGCGGGCCCCAACCTGCTCGCGACGATCGTCTTCGAGAAGTATGGGCAGCACCAGCCGCTGAACCGCCAGCGCGACCGCTTCGCGCGCGAAGGCGTCGACCTCAGCCTGTCGACCCTGGCCGACCAGGTCGGCGCCTGCACGGTGGCGCTGAGGCCGCTGCACGACCTGATCGCATCGCATGTCATGGCGGCCGAACGCCTGCATGGCGACGACACGCCGGTGCCGGTGCTGGCCAGGGGCAAGACCGACAAGGGCCGGGCCTGGGTCTATGTCCGCGACGACCGGCCGTTCGGCGGTCCGGACCCGCCGGCGGCCCTGTTCCGCTACTCGCGGAACCGGTCCGGCGATCATCCGGTCGAGCACCTGGAGAGCTTCGCCGGCATCCTCCAGGCCGACAGTTTCGCCGGCTACAACCGCCTCTACGCGGCCACGCGGCTGCCCGGGCCTGTCACCGAAGTTCCCTGTTGGGCGCATGGTCGACGCAAATTCTTCGAACGCGCCGACATTGCCGCCGGCAAGGGGCGCAGGAACGCGCCGCCGATCTCGCCGCTGGCGATGGAAGCCGTGAAGCGGATCGACCTGCTGTTCGACATCAAGCGCGACATCAACGGCAAGACCGTCGCGCGGCGCCATGCCGTCCGCCAGGAGCTGAGCGCGCCGCTCGTCGCCGATCTCAAGACCTGGATGAAGACCGAACGCGCCAGGCTCTCCCGCCATGCCCCCGTCGCCAAGGCCATGGACTACATGCTCAGACGATGGGACCGCTTCGCCCGCTTCCTCGACGACGGGCGCATCTGCCTCTCGAACAATGCCGCCGAGCGCTGTCTGCGCGGTATTGCGACGATGGAGTCATTCTGCACCCCCTCTTCAACTATCTGAAAACATTGACATCTGATCCCGGCATGAAGTGCGACGCGGGCCTTTCCTTTGTGCCAGGGCGTGAGCAACGCTCTCTGAATGGAGGTCCGCGGCTCTGATCTGCCAAGGCGCTCGGGGAACGAGCTGCGTGGCGGGTAGCGTTCCATCCTCGATGAGGCGCCTGAGCGTATGGCTGGTGGTGCCCAACTCGTTCGCCGCCTCGGTCATGGTGTACCAATCGCCCTGCTTGTCCGCTGAGAGATAGCCGTCGATCCCGTTCACGCGACGGATCGATCCGACCCGCTTGCCGGTCCAGCTCTTGTGCTGGCCGGTCCGCATGCCCATCCGGTTGAGAGACGCAGCGATATGTTCGTCCGACCACCGCCCGGCCATGCTGCGTATCACCGCCAGCGCTTCCTCGGGCGTTCGGCAGCCATGTTCACCGGTTCTGGGCTTTCGAACCCGCAATCGGGAATGGCGGCCACCGACCCAGTGGATCGTCAGCAGGACTTCGCGCGCTTCCTCGTCGACATCGGCGACGATGCCGGCGATCAGGGTGCGTACGAGCCGCTGGCGGGCACGCATGCTCACCCCCGGCGCGTTCCAGGCTGCCTTCAGGTCATCGGCAAGCCCGGCCAGATCCGGTCCCGAGGGCTGCGGTGACGGCGACCGCATTGCCTCCAGCCGCGCTTCGCACACCTGGACGCGGCGAAGCGCCGCCTCCCAACTCTTCTCCAGCTCGGCGGCAATCAACCGGTTGTCCGGATCGCAGGCGGCATAGCGCCGCTCGGCGAGTGATGCTTCGTAGCGGGCTTGCTGCAGGTCCAGCTCGGCCACTCGCTGTTGTTCGCTCAGGCCCTCCACCTTCACCCGCTCGGCCTTCAAGGAGGCTTCCACGGCCAAGGGCTCGACGACCCCGATGATCTCATCGGCAATGGCGGCATCCACACGCGCGCCGCCGAACCTCAGACAGCGATCGAGCCCGAGCTGGAGGTGTTGCCGGTTGCAGAAATAAACAGGATTGCCCGGTGATTGCCCAGCATAGGCGACTGACATTGAGCGGCCGCAGCGCCCACAGCTGAGAAGTCCGCTCAGCAGCGCCCGTCCGCCGCGCCCGGACTTCGCGCCGCCGGACCAGCCGAAGGCGTTGGCGGCGAGTTGCGCCTGGTTGCGCTCGAACTCCGCCCAATCGATGTAGCCCTCGTGATGGTCCTTCAGCATGACCTCCCATTCCGCCATCGGTCTCCGGTGGCCATAGCTTTTGTGCACCCGCCCGTCGACGATCTCGGTTCGTTGTTCGCTTTTGCCGTAGGCATAGACACCAGCGTAGAAGGGGTTCTTCAATACCGAAATCACATTGCGATAGCGGATCGGCGTCCAGTCGAAGCTAACCGTTGTCCTGCCATCTGACGGGCGCGGGAAGCAATGCTGCTGCTCGACCAGCGTCAACAGGACCTGCCGCGCGCTGCCCAGCTCGCGAAATCGGGCGAATATCTGACGGATCGCTTCCTGAACCCGAATGTCAGGATCCAGCCCCAGCCCGCCTTGGGGATGCCACACGTAACCGATCGGGACGCTGATGCGAAGCTCGCCGCGCGCTGCCTTGGATCGGGCGGCGTCGAGCATCCGTGCGCGGAGAACGCCGAGTTCGAACTCACTGATCTGGCCCTTAAGTCCGAGCAGCAAGCGGTCGTTTGGGTGGCGAGGATCATAGATGCCATCCAGGTCGATGACGCGGGCCTCCACGAGACCGCAGAGCTCGAGCAGATGGTGCCAGTCCCGGCCGTTGCGGGAGATGCGAGACGCCTCGAAGCAAAGTACCGCTCCGACGTCCCCGGCACACAGCCAGGCGACGAGACGCTCGAAACCCGGCCGTGCGATGGCGCCACTCGCCGACAGGCCCAGATCTTCGTCGATGACCTCAACCCGGGCGAAACCGTGCCCGCGCGCCACGTTGACGAGATCGTATTGGCGGCGCTGGCTCTCGAGATTGTTCCGCATCTGCTGGGGCGTGGACTGACGGACATAAACCACGGCCTTGCGCGTCAACACCGATCGCGGCAACGCATCAGAGGTGCTCATCGTCATCCTCCTTCACCGCGAAATCCGCCGCTTCCAGAAGCAGCCCGGCCAGCGCGCCCACGACCGCGTCGCGTTCCTCCCGGTTCAGGCCACGCAGCGCCGGTGTGTCCAACAGCATGCTGAGCTGTCGGAACTCGCCCGGCGGCCTCGCCGGTACAGCCAAAGACTTCATTGAGCTCCTCCTCACTAACCGTCCCGTCAGCGGAGGAGCTTCGTCTAAAACCCTGGCCGACGAGAACCTCGTGAAGCGCGGCAAGAGCGGCCAGGGATACACGCGGCGCGCCGATCTCCATGCCGGCGCATGACGCAGGATCGAGCGACCAGGCGGGAATCTTGATGACCAGCCCGGGCTCTACCTCGACAGAGGCCATGAGGCCGTCGGCACGCTGTTCGATAACTTCAAGGCGGACACGGCGGCCGAAATGGGCATGCCACGGGTAATGGATGACGCAGTCCTGCCCGACATGGGCAGAATGAATGCACGATCGCACTCGGCCGCAAAGCGTGGCTGTTCGCCGGCTCCGACCGCGGCGGCAGGCGCGCCGCAGCCATGTATACCCTCATCGGCACCGCCAAGCTCAACAACGTCGATCCCCCAGGCCTGGCTCGCCGATGTCCTGCGCCGGATCGCAGAGACGCCGCAGAGCCGGCTCGGCGAACTCCTCCCCTGGAACTGGCAGGACAGCCAGCGGCACAATCACGCCGCATAGCCAGACAAGCTCACCTGATCCGTCCCGATCAGCCGCGCGCCGCCGACAAACTCAAACCGACATACCCTGCGGCCCTTGTCGGATGCTTACCGCTTGCGGCCCTTGATCTTCTTTCCACCGTCATAGCCGCTGACCCCGCCCGCCTCGGTGGTTTTCACCGTCTGGCTGTCGATCACGCCCGCACTCGGCTGGGCCTCGCGCCCCTCGCGCTCGCGTGCCTGCACGGCCAGATGGAACCGGATCGTCTGCCACAGCCTGCTGTCACGCCACTGGTAGAAATAGCGCTGCACCGTCGAGACCGGCGGGAAGTCCTTCGGCAACTGGCGCCACTGGCATCCCGTCGAGGCCATATACAGCACCGCGTTCACGACCTCGCGCAGATCGGTCTTGCGCGGGCGGCCGATACCGCAGGGCGACGGCATGAAGGGCTCGATCAAAGCCCATTCACCATCAGTCACATCGCTTGCATAGCGCGGGCAATCCCGCCGATACTCTCGGCGAGCGGTTTCGGTCCAGGGCATCCGTGATCTCCGTTCGGCTTCCAAACGAACTGAATCACAAACCCTTGAAACCGCTCAACTCTTTTCGGGTCAGGCTCTAAGGAGACTACCATCTCGATGAAAATAGGCGAGAACAAGGACAAGCCGAGGACCCCGCCCGGAGAGCCTGATTTGAACGCGCCCGCTGTAAGAGTGCGTCATGGTGCCCGACCCGGTGAACTGGAATACTGGCAAGACGGCAAATGGGTGCCGGAGAAAGAAGCCCGGAAACCAAGCCAGCCTCCGGGTTGAATTTCAGCCCATTTGGGCACTACCCGACATAATCCTCTTAAATACGCGCCTTCACATGCGCAAACCGCCACCTTCAGAGCGGTCGATGCGCTGTGTCTGCTCCTGTTGCTGCGCCTGCCGCGGCGCCTGGACGGGCTTTGGCGGGTTGAGTATGCGCTCGCGGCGCGCTTCGTCGCCCCACTCGGCGCGGAAGCAGCCACGGGCGGCGACGGCGGCGGCCGTCCTCTCGATACCACTGCCCGGCTCGGGTGCGTCGGGACCGGCGGCTTCGAGAGCTTCAAGTTCCAGCCTGGCGCTGCCGTAGAGGATGTCGTTGGCCCGCGCCGTCACCCTGGCCTCGATGGTGCGGACCTGGCCATCCTCCCCGGCGGTCTCGGTCCAGGCGATGCGGTCGCCGCGGACCGGTTCGTCGCAGGGCAGGCGGCAGAAGGCCGATGGCACGGACACATGCCGGGCCAGCTCCAGCTCCCGTAGTCCCTCATCGGCCCAGGCGGCGCGGACGCAACCGGACTTGGCGAGATACCCGGCATCATAGGGAATGACGACTCCGGCCCGGGGCGGCGCTCCCGCAGCCCCGGGCCACAGGATCAGCAGCCGTATCGCATCGTCGGGGCGTATGCCGCCTGCCGCTCCTGCGGAGATTACGACGGCCTCGACCATGTGCGCGCCCTCGGCGATGCGGACCCGGTCGCCCGGAACGAGCGGCTCCTCCCCGGTCCAGCGAATCGTGCGCCCGGGTTCCGGCAGACGCGCGAGCCGGGCGGTCTCGCGGCGTATGGCCTCCGCCACCGCAGGCCGGCCAGCAGCCTCGCGGCGCGCGGCCGGATTGGCCGATTTCGCGGTCGCGCCCGCAAGCCGGGCGACCGACGCCAGCTCCTCCTGCCACTGGCGGTCGCGGGAGAGCCAGCCCTCGACCCTCTGCCGGAGCGTTTCCGGTAGCGCCTCCGAGCTCTGCAGTTCCTCCGCGAGCGCCATTGCGCCCGCATAGCCATCGGCATGAAGCGCCAGCGCGTCCCGTTCGACGGCCTGCGCCTCGACCTCGTCCGCAAGCGCATGGAACCGGTCTCTCCGGTCCTGCATCTCAGCCGCATCCAGCCGGTCCAGGACCTCCCGTACCCGGCCTCTCAAACGGGGCATGTCGGCAAGACGGCGGGCGGCCCGGGTCTCCGCCTCATCGCCGCTGGTCTCGCCAAGCAGGCGCCGCCCGGCGCCGCGGATACCGGCGCAGCCGTCCCGCCAGGCCGCCGTTTCCTCCAGCGTTACGGGCGCGACGCCCCGCGACCGGGCCGTCTCCTCGATTGCCTCTCGCCGCCGCAGATGCGCGCCGCCGGTTTCCAGGAACGCCGCGACCGGCCGGGTCTCGGCCCTGGCGCGGGCGTCCCGCTCCCGCACCCAGCGCACGGCGCGTTCCACCGACGGCGACAGGCCGGGCTCGCCGCGCAGCGCCTCCGCCCGGTCCCGGAGCGCGGCCCATTCCTCGACGTCGACCGGATCGGACTTCGCCTCCCGGTAGCGCCGCCGGACGAGGCGTCCAAGCGCCATGAACTCCTCCGAGCGGCGCTGCAGCGCTGCCTCTGCGATCCTGTCAACGGCTTCGCGGACCCGCACGCGGTCTGCCTCGACACGCGCAAGGCGGATACGCAGCGGATCGTCGAGCCAGGCGCCCGGTCCCTCGCCCAGCATGCGGAGCCCCTGCCGGCGAAGCATCTCCGCCCGATCGTTCCAGGGGACCGGTTGTCCGGCGCCGGCTGGCAGTTCCGCGGCTCCAGGGCTGGCCTCGAACAGGAGACCGTCGCAATCCGCCAGGAACAGCTCGATCTGCAGCGCGGCCTTCCTGTCGTCGGGCGTCGGAGAGGTTTCCCGGCGGCGCGTTTCGGAAGCAGGCACGGGTTCCCTGGCCGCCTCACACCAAGCCTCGACGGTCGGACGCACGGCCTCCGGTATCTCCCGGCCCCGGAGCCGTCCCGCCCATTGCGCCAGCGCCCTGGCACCGGCCGCCTCGCGGGGATCGAGGCCCGCCGCCCGCGCGCCAGCCTCGTGCCGCGCCGCGGCCTCCCGGAACCGCTCCGCCTCGTCCACCTCGCGGCTGCGCTCCAGGCGCCGGAGCGCGGATGCAATCCTTCCGGCGACGCTCCTGCCGCTCGCCGCCCGAAGCCGCTCTCCCGTCCCGGCAAGCGCCTCGCCGTCGGCCAGCCAGGCCGCATGCTCCGGTAGCGCGGCGAGCGAATGCCCGCGCTTTGCTGCCGCCCATTTCAGCAGCGGCCAGCCTCGGCAGTGCATCTCGGCCCTGCGCAGGAACGCGAACCCGCGCTTGCGCTCCGCAATCGCCTGCGCGTCCCGGCGCCGGACCTCCTCCACGAACGCCCGCAGGTCCGCGGGAAGCGCCATGTCCTCCGCCAGCATCGCCGCGCCGGTGACGATGCGGGCATAGTCTTCCATGCGGGTGAGTTCCCGACCTTGTGTTTCCGCTTGGACGACGAGCCGGCGCCAGTCCGCCTCCAGCCCGCGCAGCATCGCAAGCGCTGCGGCAGGCGCGCCCGGCGGCGGGTCCTCCCCCTCGCCCACCGCCTCCAGCGCCGTCATGCGCGCGCCGTCATTCGCTTCCAGAACCTCTTCCAGCCGCTCGCGGTCGTTGGTCACCAGCACGAACTGGTCCCTGGCCCGGCTCACCTCCACATAGAGGCCCGCCTGGCCGGTCAATGCCCCGTGTCCCGTGTCGAGCACGCCGATCGCGCGATCGCGGGTCATGCCCTGCGCCGCATGCACGGTCGTGCTCCAGGCATGGTCGATATGGCGAAGCTGCGGGTCGGTGCGGGCGAGCGACAGCGTCTTGCCGTCGCCGAGATCGAACTTCACCCGGCGCGGGCCGATCTCCCGCACGACCGCCTCGCCGCCGTTCACGAGTCCGCGCGGCTCATCGTTCATCGTCCAGCGGATGCGGTCGCCCGCCCGGATGCGGATGCGCGCCGTCTCGTAGAGCCCGAACCGGTAGCGCACCCAGTTGTCGCCCGGCCGGATGTGCAAGGTGCGCCCCGTCGGGTGCTCCAGGAAGACGAGCTCCCCCTCCGTGCGCATCACCCGGCAGGCGTCGCCCTTCTCGACCCGCAGCGGCGCCACGCGCGAATGGAACAGCACGATGTCGCCCGGCTCGTGGTTGCGCAGGTCCGCCCGCTGCGCCGCTGTCAGGTGCCGGTTCACATAGCGCTCGATCTCCAGCTCGCGCCCGTGCAGCACACCCTCGCGCGCAAGCCCGTCCCGCACGACCCGGTGGATCTCCGCCCGGATGAAATGCGTCGGCGCCAGGATCGCCGTCCGCTCCCTCTCGCCGGGATCGAGCGCAAGCCAGATGCGGGCCGCCTCCGCGCCCAGCTCCTGCTGCGGCGCCTCATGCACATGTTCGAGCCCTTGCAGCGCCTCGCGCGCGCGGCCCTCCTTCAGATGCTCGACCGCGGCCTTCAGCGCCGGGTCGCGCTGGCGCAGGACCTCCTCCATCTCCGCCGTCGCCACGCCCGCCTCCTGCAGCGCCCGGAACGGCTCGCCGGCGGACACGGCGCGAAGCTGGCGCCGGTCGCCAACCAGCACCAGCCGCGCAACCCGCAGCCGCTCCGCGACCCGCAACAGCAGCTCCATCTCCGCCGTCGAGACCATCGACGCCTCGTCCAGCACCAGCACCGAGCCCTCGTGTTCCTGCCGGTCCCGCGCCACACGCGCGGCGTTGCCGAGGTCGCCATGGCGGGTGAGGAACCATTGCAGCGTCCGCGCCCGGGACCCGGTCTCCTCCCGCAGGACCCGCGCGGCGGCGGCCGACGGCGCCAGCAGGACCGCCTTGCGCTCGCCCAGCAGTCCCAGCGCCTCCTTCAGCATGGTCGTCTTGCCGGTGCCTGCCGCGCCCTGCACCGCGACGATGCGGTCATGCGACAACAGGATCGTGCGCACCGCCTCCTTCTGCCCTTCGGTGAGCATCGTTTCGGCAAGCCGGCCCGAGACGAGCCCTTCCTCCGCCACCGGTTCCGAGGCGCCGAGCGCCCGGCGCCTGTGGGCCATGATCGCGCGCTCCAGGCCGAGCGCCTCCCGGGTCGCGAAGGACCGGCCGCCCAGGACCTGCGCCTCCACCAGGTGGCCGTCGGCAACCAGCCCCGTCACCGCTGCGTCTATATCTCCGAGTTCGTGCCGGCCGGGCGCGTGACCGAGCGCGAGCGCCCTTATGTCGGTTTCCCGGATGACCGAGGCGCGCTCGGCAAGATGTTCCACCGCGCGCCAGACCACTTCCCGCGCACTCAGCCCCGGCGGCTCGGGCCTGAGCTCCTCCGCCGTGCGCACATAGGGACGCCCGGCCTTGCGCGCCGCCTTCTGCGTTGCCTGCGCCCTGCGACCAAGGCCCGGCTTCGCGACGCTGCGGTCCCGGACAAGCCCGAGCCGTTCGACCCGCGCCTTCCACTCCGCCCTCAGATCGTCGATGTCCTTGTCCGTCTTCTTCTTGCGGGTGATGAGCGCCGCCTGCTGCGTCAGCGCCGCGCTCCAGGGCAGCCCGTGCTCGTCCAGCCACGCCAGGATCTCGCGCCGCCTGGACGAGAACGCGTCCACGAACTCCCGCCCGTAGCCCGCGATCTCGAACCCCGGCACGCCGCCGATCATCGTCGACTCGATCCGGAACCCGAGCGCCAGCAGGCGCCGCGCCAGCTCCTGGCGGTAGACCGCCCCGATCAACCGCACATTGCGCCGCATCTCCGTCGGCTCGACGCTTCGCCATTCGCCCGAACGGTTGCGCGTCATGTTGGCGATGATGCAGTGCGTGTGCAGCTGAGGGTCCTCGTCCCGGCTCGTCAAGTGCCGGAACCCGGCCGCCACCAGGCCGTTCGCCGCCACGCGCGGACGCTGGCGGGTCACGGGATCGTACGACCGTGTCTGCAGCAGGGTCCCTTCCAGCCAGTCGAGCGTCGTCTTCACCGCCGCATCGTGCGCGCCCAGAACCCGCCGGTCGCCATACAGAAGCGCCTCCAGCGAGACCGTCTTCGGCGCCGACAGCGTGAGATCGAAGCCCGGCCTGTGCTGGTGCTCCCCGTCACGCGCCCGACCGAGCCGGATATCCGTGCCCGGCACGTAGCCCAGCAGAATGCGCTCGAAACGGCGCGGCGAGACATGCTTCGGCAGGCCGAGCGCGCGGGCCGCGCCCCCGTGCCAGAAGCTCGCCCGGCGCTGCCGCGGGTCGTTCTTCGCGTAGTAGCCCTCCTCCGCGAAATACTCGACCGTCATCGTGGTCGAACTGAGGTCGTTCAGGTTCGCAACCATGCGCCTCGATCAGCCTGACAGAACCGCAAACTTGCCGTGCGGGGCAACAACGCTCATGGCCAGTCGACCTCAAAGTTGCACATGACCGGCGTCGGGGACTTCGAGGCTCTCATCAGGCACCGCTTTACGTCTTCTCCCTGATAGTCCCACACGGCCTGTTTCCAGCCGTCCGTGTCGTCGTAGGGCTTGAAAATGCCGAACTGGCTTTGCCCGAACGCTCCCACCGCAGTGAAACCGGGCAAGGCCAGAATCAGCGCAGACGCCAGAACCGGTACGGTCCAGCGCCGCGTGCGCCGCCACTCCGCCCGGAATCCTTCCAGCGCCTCACTGTACGCTGTACCGAACTTGTCGAGGAAAGCGTCGCCGCCCTGGGTCAACCGCTCCACATTGCCCGACGTCTCCGCCGCAGCCCGCTTCTGCGCCTTCGCGCTCTCGTCGAGGCTCTTCTCGATTCGTTCGGTCCAGGGGTCGATCGACTGCTCCACGCGCGCCGCCAGCGTCTCGCCCTCGTCCAGGCGCTTCGTCAGCCCCGCCATCTCCCGCCGGTAGGTCAACGCCGCTGCAGTCCACTCGCCGTAGTATTTCGCGATCTCCTGCTTCACCGCCTGGAGTTCGGCAGAGCGCGCATCCAGATTCTGCCGCGCCTCGTCCAGCTGCCTGAGCCGAGTGCCGAGTACCCGCGCGCCCGACCTGAGCGCCTCGACCTGGCCGTCGATCTCCCCGGCGCGGGTCTTCAGCGCTGCCGCTTCCTCGCCGAGGCCCTGTTCGGCCGCATTCAGGTTCTGGATCGACTTGCCCGTCGCGGCCAGCACGGTCTCGATCGCCGCGCGGATGTCGCTCACCCACTCCGTCGCCGCCTGGATCGCAGCCGCAGCCTCCTGCAGGTCGGTTCCGGCCTCGCCGGTCGTCGCTTCGGCCTGCTTTGGCGCGAGCTGCTCCAGAAGGCCCAGGATACGCTGCTGGCCGGCGGCGAGTTCCGCCGTCGTCGCGACAGCAGGATCGGGAGCTGGAACGGACACGGCCTCGGCGCCGGGTTCGGCGGCTTCCTCGGCATTGCGTTCGGCCGCCGGTTCACCCGCCGCCTCTGTCCCGCCCGCGCGCCAGCCGATCAGCAGGTCCATAACGTTGCCGGCTCGGTCCGGCGGGGACGGGTCGTTGCCTCCGTTGTCCTTCGAGGTCATTGCCGCCGCTCCTTTCGCCCTGGCCGCAAAGCACCGGACAGCATGGACGAGGCCGGGGGGAAATTCATCTACCGCGACAGGCTGCGGCTACCGGGTTCAGAATGTTGCTCGATAGCGACCGGCCCGCCCGGATATCGATCCAGCCGGATTCTGACAGGTCGGGGCCATCTGCCTGGCGACAAGCGAAGACGTCCCGGACGCGCCCACAATCATGTACGGACGCCGGGACTTGGCCTCACGTGATTGGGGCGTTATTTGAGCGACAGCAGGGGCGTCGCGCCCTCGTTCAGCACGGTGGTCGGCAGGACGCCGTTCCAGCGCTTGGCCCGGGTGAGTTCGATATAGCGGGGCGAGCGGGCGAGCTGCTCGTTCACCAGCCGGATCGCCTCCGCCTCGGCTTCTGCCTCCCTCGTTACGCGGAACGCTTCGGCCTCAGCCTCGATGCGCTTGGCCCGGGCGTCAGCCTCGGCGGTGTTGACCGCCTGCAGCGCAGTTAGCCGCTGGCGCTCCAGCGCATGCTTTTCGCGTTCGGCGTTCTCGCGCGAACGCTCCTTCTCCAGCACCGCCTCGGCATATTCCTTCGGTAGCCTGATATTCTCGATCTGCGGCGAGTTGATGGTGATCGGAAAGCCATCCAATTCGGCTGTCATGCCGGTCATGATCGCGGCGACGGCCTTCTGGCGATTGCGGATCATCCGGTCGGCCGGGAACATCGACAGCGCCGCCTTGGCCGCCGAACGCTGTTTCGGGTCGAGGATACGGGCCTCGAACCTGACTTCGACGGTTGATTCGCATAAGTAGTTGATATTGCCTGGTTCTCATTTCGGCTAGGCACTACATCCGGCATTTCTTCGAGCCGTGCTTCGTCGACGGTCAGGCGAGTTGATACGGGGTGATCGTCAGGGGCAGCCCCATGGTTGCGTAAATCTGCTCCGCCGCCGGTGTCGGCTTCGAGGGGATGACGTAGCGGTTGCCCGATTGCCGACAGCGCAGCAGGGAGCACTGGCGGTGGACGAGGGCGGAGCGGATGACCTCCGGGGACATCCGCCGCTTCTGGATGGCGACGCGGTACGCAAGGTGTCGAACGCAGGCGAAGGCCAGGAAGGCGATGGCGATGTGAGCGCGGATCCGGTCCGGGTTCCAGTGCCAGATGGGACGTATCTTCAGGTCGTGTTTGGTGATCCGGAAGCTCTCCTCGACCTGCCAGAGCCCCTGGTAGTGAGCCATCACTTCGGTGACGCGCGCGTCGCGCAGATTGGTGATGACGCCGGTGAGCCCGTCCCATCGTGCGGCCTCGGCGATCTTCTCCGGGTTCACCGTGAGCCGTGCGTCGCCCTCGACGGCGATGAAGCGCTTCGCCCCGTGATTGGAGAGCAGTTCCCTGGGATTGTCGCTGCGGGCCAGCCTGTCGAGCAGGCGTTCCACCTGATGGCGGCGCTCGTGCGCGTCCTTGCGTGCGCGCTGGGGGCAGAAGACGACGATCAGGCGACGGCCCTTGTACTCCCACTCGCCGACCCGGCGGTCCTGTGAGCCCTCCAGCGGGGCATAGGTCCCGGGGTCGAGAACCTGCCCCAGCAGCGCGAGCGGCAGCTTGCGCAGCCGCGCGCCGACGACATACTCGCCGCCGATGGCGTCCATGGCGTCGAGGTTGTCGGCGCTCAGCATGCCCCGGTCGGCCACGCATACCGTGCGCTCCACCTGGTGGCGGCGCTGCATGTCCTGCAGGACCGGGACCATGCTGTGTCCCTCGTAGGTGGCGCCGGGGAAGACCTCGTAGCTGATCGGCAGCCCTTCGCGCGTCACCATCAGCGCCAGCAGAACCTGCGAGTCCTTGTGTTTGCCGTCCTTGCTGAAGCCGTGCTGGCGAAGCTCGTCCTCGGCGGCCGTCTCGAAGTAGAGCGTGGTGCAATCGAAGAAGAGGATCGCGACCGGCTCCGGCAGCAGCGACCGGCTCGCCTCGCCGACGCGCGTGCGCAGTCGCTCGATCACCGTCGCGTCGAGCTGATCCATCATCCGGTAGACCTTCTCGAGCGGAAGACTCACGCCGAAGTCCTCCTCGAGCCGGCGCACGCTGCCCCGCTTGCTGTCGGGGTTGGCTACCCGCGCCATCACCACATGGAACAGCGCGTCATGGGAGGCCCGGTAGCGCGAGCGCGGCAGCAGCGCGTCGAGGCCCAGCAGCCGGTAGATCTCGCCATAGACCTCGTGGATGCCTGTGATCAGGCGCTGCTCCTCTTCAAGCTGCTTGAGGTCGACCGGGAGTTCCTCCTTGCCGTCCCCCCGGCGGCCGACACGGATCGCCTGCTCAGCGATCTTCTCGGGCGCAAACAATGCCGGCTGACGCTCGTCCTCCAGCTTCGCCTTGACGTACTCGCCGAGCTGCCTCAGGCGCTCGAGCTCGTCCTCGTCCATGGCCACGCCGACATGGCGGACGATGCGCTGTCGGACCTTGCCGCCGTCGCGCACGGCCTCGACGATCTGGACCGAGCGTCGCGGGCTGTTGGGGGAGGTCTTGATGCGCACGAACATGGGGGGAGTGTAGCGCGTGGCGGAGGCATTGACAGTCTCAAAGATTTACTAGGCACTACAACGCAGCTTGACCGCACCGCAACTGCCAACTCATTGGCTTTACTGAAAACTCCAGACGCGAGATCGGTCAGAAGTCAGCCCAACCGTCGAAGTCAGGAATTCGGCTGTCATGCCGGTCATGATCGCGGCGACGGCCTTCTGGCGATTGCGGATCATCCGGTCGGCCGGGAACATCGACAGCGCCGCCTTGGCCGCCGAACGCTGTTTCGGGTCGAGGATACGGGCCTCGAACTGATCGAGCCCGCTATAGGCAATGAACAGCGCCATGGCCGATTCGCGATTGACGGTCCAGTTGACGCTGACGGTGGCGGTGATCGGAAGCTGGTCCTGCGTGGCGGCGCTCAGGAACTCGATATTGGTACGCTGACGGACCTCGATATGCTCGACCGTCTCGGCGACCGGCAGCTTGAAGTGGAAGCCCGGGTCGAGCTGGACGACGGCCTTGCCCCATCGCTTGACGACGCCGACATGCCCTTCCTCGATGATGGAGAACGAGGCGTTGGCGAGAAGCAGCAAGGCAATACCGGCTGCCCATTTCAGGCTGGTGCGGGGGGAGATGTTCCTGAGCCGGGTCATCAGGCCCGGGCGGGATTTCTTGTCGTCGGCCATGGCAGGCAGGTTCCTCTTCGGGCTTCAGGATTCCGGAGCGGCAGGGGCGTCCGGGTTTGCAAACGGGACGGGGAACTCGGGCGTCCAGCGGTCGTCGACGACAGCCAGAAGGGTTTCCAGCCGGTCCATCTGAGCGGCGGTTGCCGCATCGATCTCCAGTCCGCCGGTCTCTCGCAGATGCCTCAGCAGGCAGACGTTTACGGCATGGCCCAGCTTGTGCTCGACCTTCAGGGACAACTTGGCATCGTCGCGGTGGCCGGCGACGATGGCACGCATCACATGCAGGATGATCCCCGCTTCGAATGTCTGCGCCCGCTCGAACTCGCCGCGCCCGTCGATGCGGTCGAGGCCGAACATGTCCGCGAGCCGCGAGCGGATTTGTCGCCGCCCGATCTCGGTGAGCGTGTAGCGGATAGTCCAGGTGAACATGGTCGATTGCGGTGCGGCCGCCAGGGTTGGCGAGCGGTGTCCCTCGACCAGGCCTTGGAACGTCCGGTCGAGCAGATCGGCGTGGGCGTGGGCGAGCGCCCACATTTCCTGCTTCGCCTGGTCTTCGTCCATTTCCCCGGAGGGCGCGATCGACCACTCGGTCCGGACCAGTCCGCCCGTGGTCTCTTGGGCATGGAAGAAGTAGTCGAAGCCTGCGAGCGAAAGCGTCATGGCGTTCCTTCCGTTGCATCCGGCAATGGCAGTAATCATTACCGATTTCGGCGTATCCGCATATCCGCGTAATTGCGTAGCATCCCTGCGCAAGGCACCACAAGCCCCTTGCCGCGCTTTTTTTCAGACTGTTTCCGGGTGCCGGCGTTCAATCTGGAGATAGAAGTGCTGCTCAAGCCGGATACGAGCGGCGGCGCCGGAAACGGCGAAGCGCCGGCTCACCGCGCGGATCATGCTCACGCCTTCGGCGCTGGCCGCTTGCGGCGGGGCATATCTCACCCACTCGTCGGCATGCTCCTCGACCGCGAGTGCCAGCCCGGTCTTCGGCATCAGCAGTGCAAAGGCGGCATAGTTGGCCTGCCATTCCATCCAGTCCACGCCACGGGACGTTCGCTCCGACACCGGTCGCCCGGCAGAATCGTCGAAGAGAGGGGCGTGCAGCAGGACATGGGCGTATTCGTGGGCGAGCGTGCTGCGGTACCGGTTGACCTGGCGCCGGCTGACCGTCAGACCCCGGCTGATCTTCACGCTCGGCTTGCCGCCCGGGTTGAAGATCGTCACGCCCTCGACATGGTCGCCATACCGACGGAGATCGGCGTAGAGATCGAGGTCCTCCGTATCCCGCTCGATCAGCGCCGTAAGGTCGTCGGTCGCCAACGGATAACGAACCTGTCCGTGGCGAGCCATCAGGAAGTCCATGACGATCCGCTCGCAGTCGTGATCCATGTCCGTTATCCCGAAGACCGGCCGCGCCGGGAAACGCCCGGTGGCATCCTCGACCATTCGTCTCGGACGCAATCGGATCATTCCGGATTTCCGGCCCCGGTCAGTCCTGGGTGTCACGCCGGCGGCGGAACGCCATCATCACTTCGGATATGTCGTCCTCCGACAGGCGTCCCGCCTGGATGTCGTCCCGCAGGTCCTCCGGCAGCCGGTTTGCAAGCGAGAAGAGGTAGTCCGCGTCGATTTCCAGAACCTCGGCGAACTGACGGACGAGATGATCGGGAGGCGCGTTGCGGCGCCCGCGTTCGATATCGTTCAGGTATTGCGGCGAGATCGCAGCGCCGTCCTCGCGCCTGATGCGCGCGGCGAGGTCCTTCTGGCTCAGCCCCTTCGCCTTGCGGAGCCGGGAAATCACCGGGCCGAAGCCGGTCCGGTCGTTCATGTCCAGACACCTGTTCCCCGTGTCGATATCCGGTCGGGCCGGCATCGCCGATCAGGCCGGCGAGACTATGGTTGGCTCCGACCGCCGTCAACGACGCCGGACAGCCGGCAGGCGTGGATTTGTCGGCAACGCATCGGTGTTCGATAGAGAAGCCTTCAACCCCGACCGAAGCGGCCCGGAAATCCGGATACCTCCGACTGGCTGCCACCAGCCGGCGCTGACCGCGCTCAAGTCCGCACGCCGTTCCTCCCTGCGGCAGCGGCCCGGCTGGCGCAGGCGAACGTGTTCGCCGGGGTGACGAACGCTCCCCGGCTCAGTGCATCGAGCCGCCGAAGCGCTCGGGCGGCGTTTCGGCGGCGCCGGCCGTCCAGTCCAGCAGACGGCGCAGGGCGGCGAGTGTCGTTAAGCACCGGGCTCTGACCCTTCACGATCGAATGCGATCAATCGCTTATGGCGCTGATCGGCGTTCAAGCACTGAGCCGGGCAACAGCCGGCCAACGACATCGGACCATCATGCAGATCCGAACTCCCCTGGACCTCGGTCTGGCCATCCGCGACAGGCGCCGCAAGCTCAAGCTGAGCCAGACCGAGTTCGCCCGCAAAGCGGGGGTCGGGCGGCAATGGGTCGTGGCCATTGAGCACGGCAAGTGCCGTGCCGAGCTCGGTCTGGTTCTCCGTACCCTTGCAGCCTTGGACCTCCCGTTGACGATAGACCCCGGCGATCGCCGGCCTTCGTCGAGAGAGGACATATCGCCCGTCGATATCGACGCGATCATGAATGCCGCCAAGAAAGAGCCGCCATGACCGACGCTGACGCCGATTCGCCGGATCGACGAGCTCTTGCGTGAAGTATCCGTTTTACGGCACCCGCAGCATGCCGCTTCATCTGCGCCGCCAGCTCGTGCGAGTCGGCTGCCGATGGGGCGCGCTGCTGATGCGCCTGATGGGGCTGCAGGCGATCTATCTGCACGACATTTCCGAGAGAGATCTCCTTCGATCGGCTAAGGGTGCCCGCAGAGGGCGCTGAAGGCGGCAGGCGGCGCGGTACGCTTCGCCGGATTTGAGGTATCTTGAATCAAAGAAACTAAGGAAGGTAACGAACGATGATCACCGGGGAACTCAGGTCGAAGGTCGACCGCATATGGGACACCATGTGGTCGGGCGGCATCTCCAATCCGCTCTCGGTCATCGAGCAGCTTACCTACCTGTTGTTCATCAAGCGCCTGGACGAACTGCATACCCTGAAAGAGGCCAAGGCAAACCGGACGAAGACGCCCATCGAGGAGCCCATCTTTTCGCCCGGTCAGGAACATCTCCGCTGGTCCCGCTTCAAGGAGACCGCGCCGGAGCGAATGTTCGAGACGGTCCGGGACGGGGTGTTCCCGTTCATCAAGTCCCTCGGCGGCAATGGGGAAGCGGGCGGCGAGGGCGGCTCGACCTACACCCATCACATGAAGGACGCGCTGTTCATGATGCCCACGGCCCGGGTACTCGCCAACGTGGTCGATCTGCGGATTTCAGTGATTCCGGCCGGGTATTTCACTAAGTCCCGGCCGCGGATTTCATTAAGTCGCGGCCGGCCTTGAGCGTGGCTCCGGGCGCCTGGTTTTGGTCAGCCGGGATTGTCTTCCGCGGCGGCGGCCGGGGTCAAGTCGGGCCTGGCGTTTTTCCTTCGCATGCTTTCGCCTTTCAGGTCGATGCGGTGGGCGTTGTGGACGATCCGGTCGAGGATGGCGTCAGCGACGGTGGCTTCGCCGATGAGGTCGTGCCATTTGGCGACGGGGAGCTGTGCGGTGATGAGGGTGGACCGCCGACGGTATCGTTCTTCGCAGATTTCGAGGAGATCGAGCCTCTGGCGGTCGGCGAGGCCGTGTGTACCCCAGTCGTCGAGGATGAGGAGCTGGACCCTTGCGAGCTTGTCGATGAGCCTGGGGAGCCTTCCGTCGAGGCGGGCCATGGCGAGGTCCTCGAAGAGACGGGGCATGCGGACATAGAGGACAGAGCGGTCGAGCCTTGCGGCCTGATGTCCGAAGGCGCATGCGAGCCAGGTCTTTCCGGTACCGGTCTGGCCGACCAGGATCAGATTGTCGTGGGTCTTGAGCCATTCGCCCTGGGCGAGGGAGAGGATATTGCGGCGATCGAGGCCGCGGGCGGGATCGAAGTCGATATCCTCGATGCAGGCCTCGGGGAAGCGCAGCCTGGCCAGCCGGAGGCGGTTGGTGAGCCGCCTGTCGGCGCGTGTTGCGGCTTCGCGGTCGAGCATGAGGGCGAGCCATTCCTCGCGGTCGAGTTCGGATGCCTGGCCCTTTTCGGCCATGTCGCGCCAGGCTTCGGCCATACCCTTGAGGCCAAGGGCGTGCATCTGGTCGAGGGTCGGATGTGTCAGCATGGGAAGTCCTTCGTTCATCGGTAGTAGGCGGGGCCGCGGATGTTGTCGTGCGCCGGCAGGGGCAGGAGGGGCTCACGCTCGGGCGCGGCGCGGTCGAGGCCGGACCGGAGGATGGCGGTGAGCGAGGAGTAGCTGAGCGCATTGATGGTGAGCGCGCGCTCGCAGGCGGCCTCGACCCTTTCGGCCTCGTATCGCCGGGAGAGCGATATGACGCCCATGGCGCTTCGATAGCCCTGCTCGGGATGCGGCCTGTCGCGCATCATGCGCTCGACCAGCACGGCCGTGTTGGGGCCGATGCGTCTTGCCCTGCCGATCAGGCTTGCCGGGGTGCGATCGGCATAGCGGCGATGCGCGCTGGGCATATGAGCGGCAACGGTGACATGCCCGCCATAGGGAGACCGGCGTGCATGGGCGGCGACGCGCCTGTGGCTATGGAAGACCTCGACCGTGCGCCGGGTGAGGCGGATCCGAACCGTGCGCCCGATCAGGCTGTGAGGGACCGAGTAGAAGGTGCGCTCGACATCGACATGGTAGTCGGGGTGGACCTTCGCGGTCTTCCACTCGGCGTATTCGAAGGGGGTCTTCGGCAGCGGCGCCAGCGCGGCGCGCTCGATGGCCTCGAACATCTGGCGCCGGCTCTGGCCGAGATGGCGCATGGGCCGGTCGTTGAGTTCGTCCAGGAGGACGCGGATCGCCGCGTTGAGCTGCCCGAGGGAGAAGAAGCGCCGGTTCCTGAGGCGGGCCAGGATCCAGCGCTCGACCACTTGCACGCCAACCTCGACCTTCGCCTTGTCCCGGGGTTTTCGGGGCCGCGTCGGCAGGACGGTGGTGTCGTAGTGCTCCGCCAGCGCCGCGAAGGTCGCGTTCAGCGTCGGCTCGAACCAGAGCGGCTTCGCCACCCCCGCCTTCAGGTTGTCGCAGACAATGCTTTTCGGCACGCCCCCAAAGAAGGCCAGCGCTTCGCATTGCCCAGCGATCCAGTCCGGCAGGCGCTGCGTCAGGCTCGCGGTCGCGAAGGTGTAGGACGAGGCGCCGAGCACCGCGACGAAGATCTGCGCCTCGTGGATCTCGCCGGTCTCGGGATCGACGATCTCGACCGTCTGGCCGGCATAGTCGGTCTGCATCACCGCGCCGGCCTCGTGCCGGTTGCGCCAGCTCGCATGCGTGCGGCGCTCGAAGGCCCTGAAGGCGTCGCAGAACCAGGTATAGCCGTAGCCGTCCGGATGCGCGGCCCGGTATTCCTGCCACAGCAGGCTCAGCGTCACGCCCTTGCGCTTCAGCTCGGCCGCCACCGTCGGCCAGTGCGGCTGGCGCGTATCCCGCGGCGGGCGGCCCATGCGCCGGAACAGCAACTGTTCCAGCACCGCGTCGTCCTCGTAGACCGCCGGCAGCGGCCAGCTCGACAGGCCCGCCTCCCGGGCCCGAAGAAGATAGGTCGACACCGTCGCCCTGGAGAGCTTCAGCCGCCCCGCGACCTCGCGCTCCGACAGACCCTGCCCATGGCTCAGCCGCAGGATCGCCCTGACGTCCTTCACTGTCGTTCGTCTCGTCTGCTTCCGTCCCGGCATGCCACCCCCCGGCAAAATGCCAGGGGGTAGACGCCGAGTCGGCGCACCCGAAAGCCGAACTCAAATCGCCCCGGTCATGCCGGCCGGGACTTTCCGGAATCGCCGGCCGGGACTTTCCGTAATCACCGGCCGGGACTTACTGAAACGCGCAGTCGATCAGTTGGACGGCATCGACATGGCCGACAGGGACACCAAGGGCGATCTCTACGAATACATGCTGGGCAAGATCGCCACGGCGGGACAGAACGGGCAATTTCGAACCCCGCGCCACATCATCAAGCTGATGGTCGACATGACCGCGCCCACGCCCAAGGACGTGATCTGCGATCCGGCCTGCGGCACGGCAGGCTTCCTGATCGCCGCCTCGGAGCACCTCGTCGAAAACCACAGCGACACCATTTACAAGGACGAGGGTGCCCGCAGGCGCTTTAACGATCATACGTTCCACGGCTACGACTTCGACAGCACCATGCTGCGCATCGGCAGCATGAACATGCTGCTGCACGGGGTGGAAAACCCGGATATCCGCTACCGGGACTCGCTGGCCGAGGCAGATGACGACGACGCGGAGAAGTATTCCCTGGTTCTCGCCAATCCGCCCTTCGCCGGCAGTCTCGACTACGAGTCGACCGCCAAGGATTTGCAACGGGCCGTCAAGACCAAGAAGACCGAACTGCTGTTCCTCGCTCTTTTCCTGCGGTTGCTCCAGACCGGCGGGCGCGCCGCCGTCATCGTGCCGGACGGGGTGCTGTTCGGATCGAGCAAGGCGCACAAGGCCCTGTGCAGGATTCTGGTCGAGGACCAGAAACTCGATGCGGTGATCTCCATGCCGTCGGGCGTGTTCAAACCCTACGCGGGCGTCTCCACGGCCATCCTGCTGTTCACCAAGACCAACTCCGGGGGGACGGACAACGTCTGGTTCTACGACATGCAGGCGGATGGATATTCGCTCGACGACAAGCGCACGCCTGAGCCCGACAAGAGCGATCTAGCCGACATCCTCACCCGTTGGCGGGGCCGCAATAACGAGGCTGAACGCAAGCGGACCGATCAGAGTTTTCTCGTGCCCAAAGATGAAATCGCTGACAACGACTACGACCTCTCGATCAACCGATACAAGGAGATCGAGTATGAAGCAGTGGAGTATGACCCGCCGGAGGAAATCTTGGGTCGTCTAGCGGAGCTAGAGGACGAAATCACAAAGGGACGTGCGGAGTTGGAGGAGATGTTGACAACATGAACTCTGTCTCTGAAATCGCAGTTCTACTTCGGAACGGAAAGTCAGTTCGGCAATCTTCTGGTGCTGGCGGTCTACCGATTACTCGCATCGAGACAATCGCAGACGGCACCATCGACCCTGACAAAGTTGGGTTTGCGGGCTTGGCGAAGACGGATTGCAGTGACTGGCTCCTCCAGCCTGGAGACATCCTCATCAGCCATATCAACAGCACAAAACACTTGGGAAAGTGCGCTATCTATGAGGGAGAGCCGACGGATCTTGTTCACGGGATGAATCTCCTGGTGCTTAGGGCTGATCAGGCTGAGGTGGATTCCCGGTACGCATACAGAATGTTGTCATCACCTAGTTTTCGGAGGCAGTTACCCCGAATTACGAAGCATTCAGTGAACCAATCGAGTTTCAATATTTCAAGTTTTAGGAAACTCCAATTACCCCTCCCGCCGCTTGAGGAGCAAAAGCGGATTGCGGCGATCCTGGACGCGGCAGACGACCTGCGGGCTAAACGCCGCGAGTCCCTCGCGCAACTCGACACCCTCCTCCAATCGACATTCCTCGACATGTTCGGTGATCCCGTCAAAAATTCAATGGGGTGGGATACTGTAAAATTCGTGGACATTGGCGAGTTTATAAGCGGCGCCACTCCCAGCAAGGCGCGAGAAGATTATTGGGTTGGCACCACTCCTTGGGTTAGCCCTAAGGACATGAAGGTTTCTCAGATCTATGGCTCTCAAGACTATGTGAGCGATTCGGTGTTTGAGGAGACAAATCTCAAGCTCTTGCCATCTGGCCACCTATTGATCGTGGTGCGGGGGATGATCCTCGCACATTCGTTCCCAGCGGCAATTAACCGGGTTCCGGTTGCCGTTAACCAGGACATGAAGGCAATTTATCCATCAGATGCCTATCGAGTCGATTTCTTACTGGAGTGCGTAGGCCAGCTTAAGAGACAAATACTATCTGAGGTTTCAAGCGCCGCTCATGGTACGCGCAGATTTGATGCGAAGGCGATGCAGAAAATTTTCGTTCTGAAGCCACCCATCGATCTCCAACGCCGCTTCGCCACCATCGTCGAATCCGTTGAACGGCAAAAAGCCAAGCAGCGCGCACACTTGGATGAACTCGATACCCTCTTCGCCTCCCTGCAATCACGCGCCTTCAAAGGGGAACTCTAGCTAAATGGAGACCTCCGCCAACTTCGCGTTCCTGGAGCAGGAATTCGTGCATGTGGCGGAGAGCGCAAGCTACGCGGAGCGTCACGTCCATGGCGATCCGCGGGCGTCCTGCTTCCACGCCCGGCTTGCGTTGGAGCGGCTGCTGAAACGCATCTACAAAGTCGACAAGGCCCTGAGCCCGCCGCAGACCACCAACCTGGACGCCTACCTTCATGAGCCGGCGTTCCAAGCGCTGGCGCCCGAGGCCGTATGGCAAAAGGCCGAGTATATCCGGCGTGCGGGCAACGTGGCCGTGCACGGCAACAAGACGCCGACGCCCGAGACCGCCCTCGCCGTCCTGCGCGAGCTGTTCCACGTCGCCTACTGGGCGGGCCGCACGTACCTGCGCAAGGGGGCGGAGGAACTCCAGGGCAGGACATACGACGAGTCGCTGGTTCCCAAGGGGGAGCCCGTGGCCAAGCCCGCGGCCATCGAAGCGCTGGAGGCCGAGCGGGACGCGGCGGAGGAAGACAGGAAGGAAGCCGAGGGCGACCTGACTTCGACGGTTGATTCGCATAAGTAGTTGATATTGCCTGGTTCTCATTTCGGCTAGGCACTACATCCGGCATTTCTTCGAGCCGTGCTTCGTCGACGGTCAGGCGAGTTGATACGGGGTGATCGTCAGGGGCAGCCCCATGGTTGCGTAAATCTGCTCCGCCGCCGGTGTCGGCTTCGAGGGGATGACGTAGCGGTTGCCCGATTGCCGACAGCGCAGCAGGGAGCACTGGCGGTGGACGAGGGCGGAGCGGATGACCTCCGGGGACATCCGCCGCTTCTGGATGGCGACGCGGTACGCAAGGTGTCGAACGCAGGCGAAGGCCAGGAAGGCGATGGCGATGTGAGCGCGGATCCGGTCCGGGTTCCAGTGCCAGATGGGACGTATCTTCAGGTCGTGTTTGGTGATCCGGAAGCTCTCCTCGACCTGCCAGAGCCCCTGGTAGTGAGCCATCACTTCGGTGACGCGCGCGTCGCGCAGATTGGTGATGACGCCGGTGAGCCCGTCCCATCGTGCGGCCTCGGCGATCTTCTCCGGGTTCACCGTGAGCCGTGCGTCGCCCTCGACGGCGATGAAGCGCTTCGCCCCGTGATTGGAGAGCAGTTCCCTGGGATTGTCGCTGCGGGCCAGCCTGTCGAGCAGGCGTTCCACCTGATGGCGGCGCTCGTGCGCGTCCTTGCGTGCGCGCTGGGGGCAGAAGACGACGATCAGGCGACGGCCCTTGTACTCCCACTCGCCGACCCGGCGGTCCTGTGAGCCCTCCAGCGGGGCATAGGTCCCGGGGTCGAGAACCTGCCCCAGCAGCGCGAGCGGCAGCTTGCGCAGCCGCGCGCCGACGACATACTCGCCGCCGATGGCGTCCATGGCGTCGAGGTTGTCGGCGCTCAGCATGCCCCGGTCGGCCACGCATACCGTGCGCTCCACCTGGTGGCGGCGCTGCATGTCCTGCAGGACCGGGACCATGCTGTGTCCCTCGTAGGTGGCGCCGGGGAAGACCTCGTAGCTGATCGGCAGCCCTTCGCGCGTCACCATCAGCGCCAGCAGAACCTGCGAGTCCTTGTGTTTGCCGTCCTTGCTGAAGCCGTGCTGGCGAAGCTCGTCCTCGGCGGCCGTCTCGAAGTAGAGCGTGGTGCAATCGAAGAAGAGGATCGCGACCGGCTCCGGCAGCAGCGACCGGCTCGCCTCGCCGACGCGCGTGCGCAGTCGCTCGATCACCGTCGCGTCGAGCTGATCCATCATCCGGTAGACCTTCTCGAGCGGAAGACTCACGCCGAAGTCCTCCTCGAGCCGGCGCACGCTGCCCCGCTTGCTGTCGGGGTTGGCTACCCGCGCCATCACCACATGGAACAGCGCGTCATGGGAGGCCCGGTAGCGCGAGCGCGGCAGCAGCGCGTCGAGGCCCAGCAGCCGGTAGATCTCGCCATAGACCTCGTGGATGCCTGTGATCAGGCGCTGCTCCTCTTCAAGCTGCTTGAGGTCGACCGGGAGTTCCTCCTTGCCGTCCCCCCGGCGGCCGACACGGATCGCCTGCTCAGCGATCTTCTCGGGCGCAAACAATGCCGGCTGACGCTCGTCCTCCAGCTTCGCCTTGACGTACTCGCCGAGCTGCCTCAGGCGCTCGAGCTCGTCCTCGTCCATGGCCACGCCGACATGGCGGACGATGCGCTGTCGGACCTTGCCGCCGTCGCGCACGGCCTCGACGATCTGGACCGAGCGTCGCGGGCTGTTGGGGGAGGTCTTGATGCGCACGAACATGGGGGGAGTGTAGCGCGTGGCGGAGGCATTGACAGTCTCAAAGATTTACTAGGCACTACAACGCAGCTTGACCGCACCGCAACTGCCAACTCATTGGCTTTACTGAAAACTCCAGACGCGAGATCGGTCAGAAGTCAGCCCAACCGTCGAAGTCAGGAATGGAGACCTCCGCCAACTTCGCGTTCCTGGAGCAGGAATTCGTGCATGTGGCGGAGAGCGCAAGCTACGCGGAGCGTCACGTCCATGGCGATCCGCGGGCGTCCTGCTTCCACGCCCGGCTTGCGTTGGAGCGGCTGCTGAAACGCATCTACAAAGTCGACAAGGCCCTGAGCCCGCCGCAGACCACCAACCTGGACGCCTACCTTCATGAGCCGGCGTTCCAAGCGCTGGCGCCCGAGGCCGTATGGCAAAAGGCCGAGTATATCCGGCGTGCGGGCAACGTGGCCGTGCACGGCAACAAGACGCCGACGCCCGAGACCGCCCTCGCCGTCCTGCGCGAGCTGTTCCACGTCGCCTACTGGGCGGGCCGCACGTACCTGCGCAAGGGGGCGGAGGAACTCCAGGGCAGGACATACGACGAGTCGCTGGTTCCCAAGGGGGAGCCCGTGGCCAAGCCCGCGGCCATCGAAGCGCTGGAGGCCGAGCGGGACGCGGCGGAGGAAGACAGGAAGGAAGCCGAGGGCGAGCTGGAAGCGCTCCGCGAGAAGCTCGCCGCGATCAAGGCCGAAAACGACACGGTCCCCGAGACCCACGACTGGAACGAGGCCGAGACCCGCGAGCGGCTTATCGACCTCGACTTGCAGCGGGCCGGGTGGGCCTTGGACCGGCCCCAAGACCGGGAGTACGAAGTCACCGGCATGCCGAACGAGAAAGGCGTCGGCTATGCGGACTATGTTCTCTGGGGCGACGACGGCAAGCCGCTGGCCGTGGTGGAAGCGAAAAGGACCACAATCGCACCGGAGGCGGGCCAGCAGCAGGCGAAGCTCTACGCCGACTGCCTGGAAGCCATGCACGGCCAACGGCCGGTCATCTTCTACACCAACGGCTACAAGACGTTTCTGTGGGACGACCTTGCCTACCCGCCCCGGGCCGCCGCCGGCTTCTACAAGAAGGACGAACTCACAACCCTCATCCACCGCCGCGAACAGCGACAGCCGCTCGATGTCGCCCAGGTGAAGGATGCCATCGTCGAGCGCTACTACCAGAAGCGGGCCATCGCCAGCATCGGAGACCAGTTCGCCAAGTCGCGGCGCAAGGCGCTGCTGGTGATGGCCACCGGCACCGGCAAGACGCGGACGGCCATCGCGCTGGTGGACCTCCTTCAGCGGGCAGGCTGGATCAAGCGGGCATTGTTCCTGGCCGACCGGGTGTCCCTGGTCAATCAGGCCGTCAACGCCTTCAAGACCCACCTGCCGGAGTCGAGCCCGGTCAACCTGGTGACCGAGAAGGAGACCGAGGGCCGGGTCTATGTCAGCACCTATCCGACCATGATGGGGTTGATCGACGAGACCAAAGGCGGCGAGGCGCGTTTCGGCGTCGGCCATTTCGATCTGGTGATCATCGACGAGGCCCACCGGTCGGTCTACCGGAGGTACGGCACGATCTTCCGCTACTTCGATTCCCTGCTGGTCGGGCTGACCGCGACGCCGCGCGACCAGGTGGACCGGAATACCTACCAGCTCTTCGACCTGGAGCCGGGCGTGCCGACGGACGCCTACGAACTTGAAACGGCGGTGGCCGACGGATTCCTGGTCCCTCCTCGGGGTCAACAGGTCGATCTGAAATTCCCTCGCGAAGGAATCGATTACAATTCCCTCAGCGACGAAGAAAAGGAGCAGTGGGAAAGCCTCGATTGGGGGGACGATGCGGAGCCAGGAGAGTTACCGGACCGCGTCAATGCCGCCGCAATCAACAGTTGGCTGTTCAACGAGGATACCGTCGACAAGGTGCTGCAACACCTGATGGTGAACGGACATACGGTCGCCGGCGGCGACCGTCTCGCCAAGACGATCATATTCGCCCGCAACCACGAGCACGCAAAGTTCATCGAGGAGCGGTTCAATCACCACTACCCTCACTGCAGGGGGCACTTCGCGCGCGTCATCGACCATTACGCCAAGTATCCCCAAAGCCTGATCGACGACTTCTCGCAAAAGGACAAGGCGCCGCACATCGCCATCTCGGTGGATATGCTGGATACGGGCATCGACATTCCCGAAGTCGCTAACCTGGTCTTCTTCAAGCCGGTCTATTCCAAGATCAAGTTCTGGCAAATGATCGGCCGGGGCACCCGGCTGTGTCCCGAACTGTTCGGGCCGGACAAAGACAAGCAGGACTTCCGGATCTTCGATTTCTGTTTCAACTTCGACTTCTTCCGGGAAAACCCGGATGGCATCGAGAGCGGAGAAGCCGTTCCGCTGGGAACGCGGCTGTTCCGGTCCCGCGTTCAGTTGCTGGCCCGTGTGCAGAGAACGCCGGACCTGGACGAGGGCGGCGGGCTTGCAAGCTCGCTGACCGATGAGCTCCACGGCGAGGTCGCGGCAATGAACCGCGACAACTTCATCGTCCGAATGCATCTGGAGGATGTGGACCGCTACCGGGAGCGCGGCGCCTGGAACCGGCTCGGCGAGGACGACATCGAGCGCCTCCAGCGCAACGTCGCCGGTCTGCCCAGCGGGACCGAAACGGACGAAATCGAGTCTCTATTGTTCGATCTCACGGCGTTGACCATGCAGCTCGCATTCGCGGAAGGAGATCAGGGCGCCTACGAAACGCGCCGGCAGCGGATGGTCGAGATCGCATCGCTCCTGGAGGAGAAGAGCGCCATCCCGGCCGTGAAGGCCCAACTCGATTATCTGGCCGCCATGCAGGAGTTCGAGTTCTGGGAGGGAATGAACCTCGCCCGCCTTGAGGACTTGCGGGTGCGCCTGCGCGGGCTGGTGCCGTTGCTGGACAGGAAGAAGCGGACCATCGTCTACACCGATTTCGAGGACGAGATACTGAGGGTGAGGGACGACGAGCCGATCCCCATGCCGAAGATGACCAGCGCCCAATACGAGAGGAAGGTGAGGACCTACCTGGACAGCCACAAGGACCACCTGGTGATCCACAAATTGCGGACCAACCAGCCCCTGACCGAGGCCGACCTGGCGGCGCTGGAGGTGGCTCTCGTCGAGGTCGGCGAAGAGGATGGGAAGACGCTGCTTACGGGGCTGCTGGCCCGAAGCGAGGCGCCGTCGCTGGCGCACTTCGTCCGCGCCCTGATGGGCCTCGACCGCGCGGCCGCGCAGGCCGCCTTCTCGGAGTTCCTGAACGATCACAGCCTGAACCCGCCGCAGATCCGCTTCGTCGAAATGGTCATCGACCAGTTGACCGCCAGGGGGATCATGGAGGCGTCCGCCCTCTACGAAGCGCCGTTCAGCGGCATTCACGGGGGCGGGCCGGAGGAACTGTTCAGCGACAAATCGAACGTCATCGAGGGGATCTTCGACAAGCTCGAAGAAGTCAACACGGGCGTGATCTCGAAAGCGAGCTGACGGTAAAGTGCAGGCCTGAACCCGGTCCGCGCTCCCCACCGGGACCGCTCCCGAGCCTTGCCAACCCTCCACACGAAAGGCGTCCTAGCGCGGCGTCCACATGGTTCTCGATCCCCGGATCGCCCTCGACCGCCGAGGTCATGCTGTGCACGCATGGATTCGGTCATGCCAGGCATTTTAGTTCCTGGTCTCGGTGTGTTAGCCGGGTAGACGGGGTGAGTATTGGGGGTGGCTTCGCTAACCGACAACCGAACGAATTCCATGCCACCGACTCCCGGAAAACGGACGGCCAAGCCGCGCACCACGCTCACCAAGCGGATCATCGATACGCTCCAGCCGACCGACAAGTCCTGGATCGCCTGGGACGACAAGCTGACCGGCTTCGGCGTGTGCATCCGTCCTGGTGGCACCAAGTCCTTCATCGTCAACTACCGCACCGGCGACCGCGGCCGGAAGGCGCACAACAAACGGGTCGTGATCGGCCGGTACGACAAGACCACGCCGACCAGGCGAGGCGGCTTGCGCGTATCATCCTCGGCCAGACCGCCGGCGGCGCCGATCCCCTCTACGAGCGCGTCGCAGCGCGTGTCATGGCCTTGCCCCGGGGGTGCCGGGGATGGCGGAGATTCGGAACGGGGCTCTTCGGAGGAAACGGCACCGACTACTCGAGCCAAATACCTGAACAACCGCGAGGCGGCCGAATATCTCGGTCTCTCGGTGCGCACGATGAACCGCTATCGCGTCACGGGCGATGGCCCGCCTTACTACCGCTTGGGCAACCGCGTGCGCTATGTGAGGGCCGAGCTCGACGAGTGGGTAACAGGATCGCGAAGGATTTCGACCTCGGACGACGATCCGGGGTAACGCCTGGGTTTCAGGGCCGCAATGAACTCGGCGTCGATCCGCAAATTGGCGAACATCTCCGCGCAGAGCGCGGCCATTTCGACCGAGCATAACCATCGCGAGCTGTTGCCAATTCGGCAACGCATAGAACGAAAAATTGTAATCCTCGCGAACGCTTCGCAGGGCTATCGTCGTCTGGCGGTCACCAGGGAGGTCACCAATGGCAACGCACAATCATGTCCCCGCTTCACCCCGCCGTCGCCGGTTCCTGAAATACGGCGCTGCCCTGGGTGGAGCCGCGGCTGCGTCCTCGTTCGTCACAGTGGAGGCGCTGGCCGCCGGCAAGGCGAAGGTCAACATGCAGCTCGGCTGGCTCGCCAGCAACGGCATCATGGGCGAGGTCGTGGCCAAGCGCATGGGCTTCTACGAAGAGGAAGGCATCGAGCTTGAGGTCACGCCTGGCGGTCCCGGCGTGGACGGCGTCGCCTCGGTGGCAGCCGGGCGGGCGCAGACCGGCCAGCTCTCCTCCAGCCCGTCCCTGATGCTGGCCCGCTCCGCCGGCATCCCGATCAAGGCGTTCGCCGCAGGCTACCAGAAGCATCCGTTCACCTACTTCTCACTCGAGGACAACCCCATCCGCACCCCGCAGGACATGGTCGGCAAGACCATCGCCACCCAGCCGACGGCGGTCATCCTGCTCCGGGCGCTGCTCGCCAAGAACGGCATCGCCGAAGACCGGGTCGAAGTGGTCAAGATGGGCAGCGACATGAACCAGCTCATGACCGGCCAGGCGGCCGCCGTCACGGGCTGGATGACCAACACCAACGCGCTCAAGGTGCTCGGCGACGGCCGCGTCGACATGATGCTGTGGGACGCCGGCATCCAACTCTACGCCAACGTGTACTACACCACCGACGACATGCTGGCGAACCACGCCGACGTGCTAGCCCGCTTCCTCACCGGGTCCGCCCGAGGGTGGGGGGCGGCCCGCAAGAATCCGGAGGCCGGTGTCGACCACCTGGTGGCGGAGTACAAGAACCTGAGCCGTGAGAGCGAACTTGATGCGGTCGGCCCCGTGCTCGGCTTCTCGTTCAACGATACGACGGCAAAGGACGGCTGGGCGGCGATGAATCCGGCCAACTGGCAGGCGCAGATCGACACCTATGCCAAGCTGAAGCAGTTCATGGGCGCAACGCCGACTGTGGACGACGTCATGACCACCGATATCCTGGCGGCGACGGAATCGCTGAGGAAGCAGATTGGATGATTGCTGCCACTGCCGCGGCGGCGGAGGCTGAGACCTCCGCCGCCGCGGCAATCTCGGTGCGGGAGCTGGCGGTTCGCTTCGACTCAGATGCCGGCAGCATCACCGCGTTGGACAGGGTCGGCTTCGAGGTTCCGGAAGGCGGCTTCGTTACCATGCTGGGGCCGTCGGGCTGCGGCAAGTCAACCTTGCTGCGCGCCATCGCGGACCTGGTTCCGATCGCGGACGGCGCCATACGCGTCTTCGATCGCACGCCGGAGCAGGCGCGCCGCGCGCGCGACTTCGCCTTCGTCTTCCAGGACGCGACGCTTTTGCCCTGGCGCAGCGCCATCGACAATGTCCGCCTGCCGCTGGAAGTCGGACGGCAAAGCGGCGCCATGGAGCAGCATGCGGAGCCCGAAGCGCTGCTGGCGTTGGTTGGCCTGGAAGGGCGGGAGAATGCTCTGCCGCACGAGCTGTCGGGCGGCATGCGCCAGCGGGTGTCCATCGCCCGGGCACTGGTTTACCGGCCGCGCGTGCTGCTGATGGACGAGCCCTTCGGCGCGCTGGACGAGATCACCCGCGACAAGCTCAACGAGGAGCTGCTGCGCATCTGGCGGGAGACCGGCACCACCATCATGTTCGTCACCCACTCGGTGCCCGAGGCGGCGTTCCTCGGCCAGAAGTGCCTGGTGCTGTCGGCCCAGCCCGGCCGCGTGCGCGAATTCGTGAGCATCGACTTCGCCGAGCCGAGGGCCCTGGCCATGCGCGACACGCTGGAATTCGTGCAAGTCACCGCTCATCTGCGCAGCCTGCTGGAGGACGCGCGATGACCATGGCGGGCATCGAAGGCAAAGGCGCCCGTGCGGCGACTGCCGGCAGCCGCCGGGCCATCCGCATCGAACGCCCGGCCGGCCGTCGCTTCCGCCATGCGCCGCCGCTCATCGCAGCGGCGGGGATGCTGGCGCTCTGGCAACTCGTCGTCACCGGGTTCGGCGTGCCGAGCTACATCGCGCCGAGCCTGGTCCAGGTCCTCCGGGTGTTCTTCGAACAGGGCGAAATCCTGTGGATCAACTTCTGGCCGACCCTGCTCGAAGCGGTTGCCGGGTTCGCGCTCGGCAACTCCATTGCGGTGGTGCTGGCGGTGTGGTTCGTCCATAGCCGGCTGGCGGAGCGCGCCTTCTACCCGATCGCGGTCTTCATAAACACCATCCCGATCATCGCCATTGCGCCGATCCTGGTGCTGATTCTCGGCAACGGCTATGCGCCGAAGATCGTCATCGCCGCGCTCATCTGCTTCTTCCCCACCCTGGTCAACATGGTGCGCGGCCTCAAGGCGGTCAGCCCGCAAATGCTGGAGCTGATGCGGGTGCTGTCGGCCAGCGACCGGGAAATCCTGTGGAAGATCAGGCTGCAGAGTTCCCTGCCGTTCCTCTTCGCGGCATTGAAGATCGCATCGACCACCTGCGTCATCGGCGCCATCGTCGGCGAGTGGATCGGTTCCAACTACGGCCTGGGCTCGCTCATCATCGAGGCTACCTACAACTTCCGCGCGCCGCTGCTCTACGCCACCGTGATCCTGGGGGCGGGCCTGGCGGTCGCGTTCTTCGTGACCACGACCCTCCTCGAACGGCGGATCCTGAAATGGAAGCCCGGCGCGGTCTTCTGAGCGGACCGACCCGGAATCGCGCCGGCCCGCGTCCGGCGCTCGATAGAGAACAGACGACGGAGACAAGCACATGCCACTTCCGGAAACACTGACCCGGCCCGAGGCCCGGGTGCCGGTCGTCGCTACCGCCGGCGTTGCGGTCGTGGGCGGCGGACCGGCCGGCGTCGCGGCAGCGGTATCGGCCGCGCGCAACGGCGCGCCGACAGTGCTGGTCGAGCGCTATCCCTATCTCGGCGGCCTCGCCTCCGGCGGCATGGTGCTGGTGCTGGACGACATGCATAACGACACGGAAATCTCGGTGCGCGGCCTCGCGATGGAGGTCATCGAGCGCATGCACGCCAGAGGGCTGTGCGTCTATCCGCCGGAAGCGGACCGCGACCCCGCAATCCGGGCGACCGAGGCGCTCTGGCGGAAGTGGTCCCGCTGGGGCGTGTTCGACTTCCACACGCGCACCAAGCCCCACCCCGTCATCTTCGCCGCAGCCTTCGATCCGGACGGCTTCAAGCAGGCGTCGCTCGACATGGTGCGGGAGGCCGGCGTCGAGCTGCGCCTGCACAGCTGGTTCCAGTCCGCCATCGTCGAAGACGGGCGGGCCAGAGGCGTGATCGTCGAAACCAAGGAGGGGCCGCAGGCCATTCGGGCCGAAGTCGTCATCGACGCCACCGGCGACCTGGATGTCGCGGCGAGCGCCGGCGCTCCTTTCGCCGAGGGCGCCTTCATCGTCACGACTGTCTCGCGCATGGGCGGCGTCGATACCGATGAAGCGGAACGCTTCCAGTTCGAGGAGCCTGAACGGTTCGCCGAGCTCGACAAGCAGGCGAAGAGCCTGATCGGCGGCTCCTGGCAGTACTGGTGGTTGAAGACGCCGCTCCCCGGCGTGGTGTGGTGCAACTGCCCGCACATGACCGGCTTCGACGGCATGAAGGTGGCGGACCTGACGGCGGCGGAGTTCGAGGGCCGGCGGCGCATGCAGGCATTGCTGGAATTCGCACGCGAACACATTCCGGGCTTCGAGCGCGCCTATGTCGTGGATTTCGCTCCCCAGACCGGCGTGCGCCAGACCCGCCTGCTCGAAGGCGAGTATGTGGTTACCAAGCGCGATGTCATGGAGCGCGTGCATTTCCACGACTCCGTTTGCCGCGGCCGTGACTACTACACCCCCTACCGCGCCCTGCTGCCGGTGGGCGTGGAGCAGGTCCTCGTGGCCGGGCGCCACTACTCGGCGACGCCGCAGGCGCAGAAGGTCAGCCGCGAGATCCCGCCCTGCATGGCGATGGGCGAGGCCGCCGGCATCGCCGCCGCCCAGGCGCTCGACGGCGGCATGCTGGTCCGCGAAGTGGACGTGCGCGCCGTCCAGAGGCAGATGCGCGCCCAGGGCGCCGACCCGGGCGACGTGCCGGCCGGCAACGCCCGGGTGCCGGAGGCTGCGTGATGTCGCCGGATTCGAACGCTGGCGCCGCCCGCCCGCTCCCGCTCGAAGGCGTTCGGGTGCTTGACTTCACGCAGGTGATGATGGGCCCGTGCTGCACGCAGATGCTGGGCGACTACGGCGCCGACGTCATCAAGATCGAGCGCGCCGGGTGGGGCGACCTCTCCCGCTGGAGCGTCGGCGAAGACCCAGATGGCGGCAACAACCCGGTGTTCGCGAGCCTCAACCGCAACAAGCGCAGCGTCGCGCTCGACCTGAAGACGGAGGAAGACCGGGCGGCGGTGCTGCGGCTCGTCGAGACCTCTGACGTGGTGGTGAACAACTTCCGGCCCGGTGTCATGGAGCGCATGGGGTTCGGCTATGACGACCTGCGCCGCATCAATCCACGGATCGTTTACGCCGTCGGCACCGGCTTCGGCCTGGACGGCCCCTATGTGCGCAAGGGCGGCCAGGACGTTCTCGCCCAGGCGATGAGCGGCGCGATGCACAGGCGCTCGGACCCTTCGGTCCCGTTATCCGTCTATCCGACGGCGCTCGCCGACTACGCGGCCGGCATGCATCTCGTCCAGGGCATTCTGATGGCGCTGCTTCAGCGCGAGAAAACCGGCGAAGGGCAGCGGATCGCCGTGTCGCTCTTCAATTCGATGCTGGCGATGCAGATGCAGGAGGCGGCGATGTGGATGATGCGCGGGCGGGAACTCAACTGGGCCGCCATGCCGCTGTCCGGCGTGTTCGAGACCCTCGACGGCGCCGTGGTCATGGTCGGAGCCTTCAAGGAGCACCCGTTGCGCGACATCTGCACGGCGCTGGGCATCGACGACCTTACCGCCGACCCGAGATACGCCGACCTGGACCGGCAGAAGGAGCACCGGTCCGACCTGCAGGCGATTTTCCGGGACCACTTTGCGACCGATACCACCGCGCACTGGCTGGAGCGGCTCGGCGCCGTCGATATCCTGTGCGCCCCGGTGATGACCTTGGCGGATGCGCTCGAGGATCCGCAGACCGCGTGCAACGAAATGATCGCGGAGATCGAGCCGACGGCAGCGGGACCGGTGCGTCTCGTAGCCTCGCCCATCGACATGTCGGCGGCTCCGTTCGCCGTTCGCCGCGCGCCGCCGGCGCTAGGGGAGCACAATGACGAGGTGCTCGCGCCTGCGCGCTCCGGCGAGGATGCCGCATGAGCGTCGGGTTCGATATCTCCGACGGCGTCGCCCGCATCACGCTGAACCGGCCGGAGCGGATGAACGCCGTGGACGCTGCGACCGAGGCGGCGCTCGGAGAAGCCTGGGAAGCAATCGACCTCGATCCCGCGATTCGCTGCGCGGTCCTCACCGGCGCCGGCCGCGCCTTCTGCGCGGGCGCGGACATGAAGGAAGACGGCCCCGGCGGGCTGGCCTACTGGGCCCGCACCGGCGACCACGGTTTCGGCGGCCTCGCGCTCGGCCGCCGTCCCTCCGTGCCCGTCATTGCCAAAGTCAATGGCATTGCGCTTGGCGGCGGATTTGAGATGGTGCTCGGTTGCGATCTTGTCGTCGCCGCGGATACGGCGTCGTTCGGCCTGCCGGAGCCGCGGGTCGGGCGCCTGCCGCTCGACGGTATGGTCACGCTGCCGCGCCGGCTTCCCCGGGCCCTTGCCATGGGACTGTTGCTGACCGGCCGGCGGATCGACGCTGCGGAGGCGCTGGAGCACGGCCTGGTCAACCAGGTCGCGCCTCTCGATGAGCTGGACGACGCGGTCGACGCCTGGGTCCGTGATATCCTCGTCTGCGCGCCCCTCAGCCTCAGGGCAATCAAGCGTTCGGCCAACGACACCGCGCATCTGACTGTTCCGGAAGCCCGCAATGCCCGCCTGCCGAGCCTTGTCGCGGCGTTGCAGAGCCGCGATGCCGACGAAGGCGTCGCCGCGTTCAGGGAGAAGCGCGCGCCGGTATGGTCCGGCAGCTGACCCCCGGGCAGACGGAGCGCCCCCATGACCTACGTCATTGCCGAGGCCTGTATCGACATAAAGGATGGAGTCTGCACCGAAGTCTGTCCGGTGGACTGTATCTATGAGGGCGGGCGGATGTTCTATATCCAGCCCGACGAATGCATCAACTGTGCGGTCTGCGTGTCCGTCTGCCCGGTGGACGCCATCTGGTACGAGGACGACCTGCCGCCGGGCTCCGCCGGCTTCACCGCCGTCAACGCCGAGTTCTTCGGTGATACAGTCACCGACTGGGGTCAGCCGGGCGGTCTGGGTCCGGATTTTCGCACCGGGCAGGACCACCCGGTCGTCGCCGGGTGGAAGTCGAATGGAGGCTGACCGGGAATGCATGCCGCGGTGCTGCGCTACTTCGAGGCGGTGGCCGAAGAGGGCTCGATCCGCCGTGCTTCGGACCGGCTTCATATCTCCGCCTCCGCCGTGAACCGGCAGATTCTGAAGCTCGAGGACCACCTCGGCACGCCGCTGTTCGAGCGCCGTCCTGACGGCATGCGGCTGACCGATGCCGGCCGGCTCGTGCTGCGCCATGCGCGCGACACGCTGCACGACTTCGCCCGGCTGCGCGGCGATATCGACGGTCTGCGCGGCATCGTCAGCGGCGACGTGACCATCGCCACGCTGGACAGCCCGGCCGTGCATTTCCTGCCCGAAGCGGTGGCGCAATTCGTTGCGGCACACCCAGCGGTGCAGGTTCGCGTCACGGCCTGCGATCCCATCGAGGCCATGCACTCAGTCTCCCAGGGGAGCGCCGACCTCGGCTTGACCTTCTTGCCGGCCTGGCGGCGCGGCGTCACCGTGCTCGAGGACATCGCCTGTCCGATGTGCGTGGTCATGAAACCGGACCATGAGCTGGCGTCGCGCACCTCCGTCACGCTCGACGAGTGCGGCGCCCATCGCCTGATCTACCAGGCTCCGGCCAATACGATGCAGCCCTTCGTCGGCGACGAGCTGGAAGCGTTCAAGAGGGCGCACAAGCCGGTAGCGGTCTCGAACACCCAGGCGGTGCTCAAGCGCCTTCTGCTGCGGGGTGTCGGGATTTCGTTCTATACGCGGCTGGGGTTCTCCGAAGAGCTGGCCAGCAGGCAACTGGTCGCGGTTCCGCTGGAAGGAGAGCGCCTGTCGGACCTGCGCCTCTGCCTGGTCGCGCCCTCCGACCGTCTGCCGACCGTGGCCGGGCAGGCGATGGGCGAGCATCTCCGGAGTGCGCTCGCCTCGTTCGGCGCCGACCTCGATCGAGGGGACGAACCATGACCGGGACCCTGGAGGTCGAACGTCTTCTCGCGGCCCCCGGCCATCTCCCTGCCGCTCGCGACGTTCGTTTGATGTTTGCAGAGGGCCGCATCTCCGGGATCGAGGAGACCCAGGGCCCGTGCCGAAACGGACGTATCGCGCTGCCCGCAATGGTCAACGCCCATGACCACGGCTATGGCATACGCCCGCCCGCGCTCGGCGGCGCCGACGATGCGCTGGAATGCTGGATCGCGTCCTTCAGCAGGGCGACGATCGACCCCCGCCTGGAGGCCGCTGTCGCGTTCGGCCGGATGGCGCTTGCCGGTATCGGGGCAACCGTCCACTGCCACAACTCGCTGGTGGCGGACAGCCTGGAGTCGGAAGCCGCAGGGGTCGCGCTCGCTGCAGCCGATGTCGGCATACGGATCGCGTTCTCATGCCCCGTTCGGGACCGCAATCCATGGGTGTATGGCGACCAGCGCGCGCTTCTGCCTTACCTGCCACCGGCCGACCGCGCCGACATGGAAGCTGCGATCGCGGATGGTGGGCCGGCGCTTCATCTGGTCGAGCAGGTCGAAGCCGTCGCAGAAGCGCATGAGACCGAGCTGTTCCAGGTCCAGTACGGACCTATCGGGCCGCAATGGTGCCACGACGTTACCCTTGAGCGCATCGCGGAGGCGTCCGCGACCAACGACCGCCGCGTCCACATGCACCTGCTGGAATCGCGACGCCAGCGTGAGTGGCTGGACGCCACCTATCCGCAGGGCATCGTCTGCTTCCTTGACGATATCGGCCTGCTCTCGCCCCGGCTGACCCTCGCCCATGGGGTGCATCTCACCGACGACGAGTGCGCACTGCTGGCCGAGCGCGGCGTCACCGTGGCCGTCAACACCTCCAGCAATTTCAGAATGCGCTCCGGCATGGCGCCGGTAGCGCGGTTCATGCAACACGGGCTGCGCTTCGGCTTCGGGCTCGACGGCTGTGCGCATGACGACGATCAGGATTACTTCCGAGACCTGCGCCTCGCCTGGCGTCTGCATAACGGCACCGGCCTCGAGCCGGCCTTTCCGCCCGGCCGCCTGTTCGATGCGGCATGCCGCGACGGTTTCCGGTGCATCGACGGCAGCGACGACTACGGCGAGATTGCGCGCGGCGCGAGGGCGGACCTTATCGTGCTGGACTATGCCGGCATGCGCGAGGACTTCCTGATTGCGGACGAAGACGAACTCGATGTCGTGCTGACGCGGGCGACTTCCCGTCATGTGCGTAGCCTGCTGGTCGCCGGGCGCGAGTTGGTAAGCGACGGAGCTCTGACCGGCCTGGACTTGGGAGACGCAGAGCGCGAACTCATGAAGCGCGCCCGGCGAATGGCCGCCATGGACGCCGAACAATCGGGCCGCCATCGACGGCGCCGGGACGCCGTGCGCGCTTATTATGCCGATGACAGCCACCACTGCCGCCACGTTACCTAAGAGCCTGATTCGAGACTCCATCAAGTTTTCCAGGCCCTTGCGAGGCGTCGCGTAGTGAGGCGTATGTGGGCGATGTTGATCCATGCCTCGCTGGAGGCGATGGATTTTTCCCTGTCCTTTGCGAGCCGTCGACAGCGCCCGAGCCATGCGAAGGTGCGTTCGACTACCCACCGTCGCATAATGCCGATTACGGGAACGAGTGCGACAGCCGTGCCCACGAATGCAGGAGTGCCTGTGGTGGAGATGCTATTTCACGGTGCCTATGTTCATCAGCACCCCGACGGCTTTCCCGATCCGTTCGGCTGCGGCTTCGATGTCACGGTCGGCGAGATGGGCGTAGCGCAGCGTCATTTGCACGTTGGAATGCCCGAGCAGCTGCGAGACCACCGGCACGGGCACGCCGTTCATCACCGCATGGCTGGCCATGGTATGGCGCAGGTCGTGAACGCGCACGTCCTCAATGCCGGCCTTGCGGCGCACGCGATACCAGAGCGGGAGGTCGGGACCGCGCGGCCGGGCGGGGTCGCGCGGTGAGGGAAACACGAACGGGCTGCCCGCGCGCGGCTGCCGGTTGAGAATCGCGCGAGCCTGTGTGTTGAGCGGGACCTTTCTCGGCCCCGTCTTGCTGTCGGCAAGGGCCAGCATGCCGTCGTGAACCTCGGACCAGCGCAGGCCGACAATCTCGCCCTTGCGGCAGCCGGTGAGCAGCAGGAGGCGGACGATGTCGGCCTGCTGCCGGCTGCCTTTCCGGGTCTGCGCGTCCAGCACCTCGTGCAGGCGGGCGATTTCCTCGCGAGACAGGAACCGCGTAAGCGCCGGGCGGCGGTTTCTCCGTAAGCCTTTGGTCGGGTTGGCCTCGACATGGCCGCAGGCGACGGCGAAGTTCAGGATCTGGCAAAGAATATTGAGGGCGCGATTGGCGCCGCCCGGCGCGGTCCGGCTGTATCGGTCGAACCAGCGCCTGACATGAGTCGGAGAAATGCGGTCGAGCGGCTTCGAACCGAAGGTGGGAAGAAGCTGGCGCCTCAGATATTTGGACGCGGTCTTGCGGCCCGATGGCTTGTAGCGGTCGAAGTGGACCTCCTTCCACCGCCCCGCCACAAAATCCCGGAACAGCGGGACCGTGTCTTCCGGTCCGGCCGTCTCCTGCGGTGGCGGACCGGCCAGCCGGTCGAGAGCCTCGCGACGGGCGTCGGCAGCACCCATTACGGAAACCGGCCCGAGAGAGAGGCGCTTCGTGCGCCCGCCGGCGTCGAGAAGCAGCACCCAGCTCTTGCCCCCGGAAGGCCGGACCCGGACCCCGAGGCCGGGGACGCGGCTGTCCCAAAGCGTGTATTCTCGCTCGCGGGAACGGAGGCGGGCGACGGCCGCGTCGGTGAGTTTCATGCGTTCCCTGGCTGCCATGGGTCAGTTTCCTCCCAGAACTGAGCCGACCGTCTCGACGGCCTCGTGCATCATGGCGTCGGCAGCATGCGTGTATTTCAGCGTCGTCTCCGCTTTGCGGTGGCCCAGCAGCCTGCCGATGGCGAGGATGTTCTCGCCCCGCCTGAGCGCCAGGCTCGCATATGAGTGGCGCAAGTCATGAAGGCGCAGGTCGTTCAGTTCCGCTTCCGCGCGAACCGTGTTCCAGAAGCGCGACGGCCACTCGGTGCATCGAGGCCGATCTTCCTGTTCCGCCGGAAAGACCCAGCGGTTCCTTCGGGCAAGGGCGTCGAGAACGACCCGGGCTGGTTCCGAGAGCCATACGGTCCTCGGTCCCGTCTTGCTGTCGCGCAGGAACAGATGGCCCTCGCGGTAATCCGACCATTGCAGGGTTAGGAGTTCGCTCTTGCGGCAGCCGGTCAGCAGCAGAAGCCGGACGAGCGCCGCCTGCTGCGGCCAGCGGGTTTCATGCACCCTGAGCCGCGCGGACAGACGGCGGATGTCCTCGTCGGAGAGGAACCGCTCGCGACCCTTGCGGCGGTAGCGGCGGATGCCCCGGCAGGGATTGGAGCCCTCGGGGCGCAGGCCCATGGCCTCCGCTTCCCGCATGATGACGGACAACACCGGCAGCGACCGGTCCGCAGCGACCGGCGTCGACCGAAGCGAGGCGAACCAGATCGCGGTAGGGACGCCGGTTGCCCGGCGCCCCCCGCACAGATCCGGACGTGCCCGCTAAGGCATCCGGCTCCTCCCTCGGGTTGCGCTGTTCCCATACACGCTGACGGCAAGTCGTCGGTTCGGCCACGGGTGCCGGATTTCCACCTTGGGCCAGTACTTGGTCGTCAACTTGTCGACCTGTGCCCAGCCGAAGCGGTCCCGTTGCGATCTGCGGCGCGTGATCGCGATCCACATCCGCTTCAGGCGCGAGGCGAAGCGGCTCAGGTATCGGTGGCTCATCGGGACGGCAAAGTAGTTCAGCCATCCGTCAAGCACCTTGCCCAGCCACCTCGCCGTTTCTTCGGCGTTGTCATGCATTCGGCTGCATAGCGCTTCCTTTATCCGCTTCAGTGTGCGGGCCATCCGCTCCGCAACCGGCTTGCGCCCCAACTGGAAACGCCCGCCTCTGGTCTCCGTGCAGTAGTGCGTGAAGCCCAGAAAGTCGAAAGTCTCCGGTTTGCCCTGCCCTCGTCGCCGACGGTTTCTAGGGGCAAATCGCCCGAACTCGATGAGCCGGGTCTTGTCGGGATGCAGTTCCAGTTCGAAGCTTCCGAACCGCTCCTTCAGGGCATCCAGAAATCGCTCCGCGTCCTGCTTGTGCTGGAAACCAACCACGAAGTCGTCGGCGTACCGCACGATGATCGCGTCGCCGTAGACCTCGTGGCTGCGCCACTTCTTATGGAACCAGAGATCGAGGACGTAATGCAGGTAGACGTTCGCCAGGATCGGCGAAATCACCGATCCCTGCGGGGTCCCCCGCAGGTCGTCCCGCCTCTCTCCATCTTCCATGACGCCGGCGTTCAGCCACTTGATGATCAGCCTGATGACCCGCTTGTCCGCGATGCGGTGTTCAAGGAACCGGACCAGCCAGTCCCTCGACACCGTGTCGAAGAATTTGCGGATGTCGCAATCGACCACCCAGTTGATCTTGAACTTGTCGATGCCGACCGCGATCGCATCGAGCGCATTGTGCGCCCCACGACCGGGCCGGAACCCGTAGCTGAACCCCAGGAACTCCGCCTCGTAGATCGGCGTCAGGATTATCTCCGCCACGACCTTCTGGACGATCTTGTCCTCGATGGCCGCGACGCCGAGCGGTCGTGTACCGCCATCCGGCTTCGGGATGTTCACCCGTCGCGATGGCGTCGCCCGGTACGCTCCCGAATGCACGCGGTCGTGCAGGTCGGCCAAGCGGCCTTCCAGTTCCTTCCCGTACATCCGCCACGTCATGCCATCCGCGCCCGCCGCCGCGTTCTTCTTTAGCTCGAAGAACGCCCAGCGAAGCGCATCGACCGTGACATGGTGAAGGAGCGTCGTGAGACGCACCTTGCGTTCCCTTTGTACAAACTGCCGTATCCGGTCGGCCGCCTGTGACACGCTTTCCCGGTTCTGCGTCCGGCGCGTGCTTTGGCCTTCCGGATTCCCCTTGGGCTCGGCCCTTGGCTCCACCGGCTCCGCCGAGGCTGACGCCCCTTTGTTCGCCGGCTTCACGGCTACTATGGCCGAGTCTGACTTCTCCATGCCGTTCATCATCGGTTACGGACTACTCCTTTCCTTTGCGATCCTGCCACGACAGCGGGATGGCATGGAGACCTCCCAGGTCCCGGTGCAGTGCTTACGTACGTGCATGGGTTCTTGGACACCGCGGGACTCCGACCCCCCTCGCCATAACGGTGGGTCGGATGCTGCCTTCGACCGAGGAAAAGGTCTCGGCATCCCGGACTAAGGATCTTTCGGTGCTCGATAGCCCTGTCCGCACGCGCCCCTGTCAACGCTTGACCCCCGCCCTCGCGAGCGACGGCCCATGACTCGGGGTGGAAGTGGTGGCTCACCTTCTCCTTCCTGCCGGACTTTCACCGGCTACACTGGCACCAGTTAGCCTGGCGCACTCCCTCCGGCCTGCCGGACACTCGCCCGACAGGCGCTCTCCTCCTGCTCTACGGTGAAGGGACGGCGCGGCGGATCGCGGCCAGGCGCTCGCACACCGCCCGCGGCGTCATCGTCCCCAGATTGAACACCGGGATGCCGCGGGCCTCGGCGATGCGGATGGCCATGCCGGTGCCGCCCTCTTCGCGCCCTTCAGCAGTCCAGCACACGACCGCATCGACCGGCCGGTCCAGCGCCTCGTCCAGAAGCACCGTCGCGTTCCTGGCATGCAGCTTGCGGACGGCCGGCGAACACCGCTCCCACGCCGGATGCAGGGGCGCCGCGATCTCCATGCACGCCGCCATCGCCGCCGCCGACAGCACCCGGCAGTCCGGCCCGCGATGCCCGTTGTAGCCCCGCCACGGCAGCCAGATCGCCCGCTGGTCCGTCGGCGCTCCCTCGGCAAACGCGCTGTCGGCCCCGTCCGCCCCGCCAGATGACAGATGCCAGCCGGTCCGCGCCAGCCATCCCGCCATCACCGCCATGTCCCCCAGCACGGCCGCCGGTGTCGCCCGCGCCCCGATCCCCGCATATCGCAATGTCGCCATGTCCGATCTCCCCGGTTGCGATTCCGCCGCTCCCTCTCCGTCAGCGGCCTCGCTCTCGGCATGCTCTCCTCCACCTCCCCGGTGACATGCGGTCGGTCCCGCTTGAACGCCGCCCCGGCCTGGTGCATCGCTACGGCATGGACGGGCGCGGATGGATCGGGCGTCACGGGTTCTGGCCGCTGGCGCTGCTCTGGCTGCCGGCCGGGATCGTGGCGCAGGCGGCGGTGCGGTTCGGGCCGGACGCGGCCGCGGCGGGGACGCTCGGGCCGTGGCTGGCAGCGATGGCGATGGAGGGGCTGTCGCTGGCGCCCTTCGTGCCCTGCGGCCTGCCGCTCGCGCTCGGATGCCGGAGGCTGTGGCGGCTCGGCTACCGGCGCGGCGCCTGGATCGCGGGGATTGCGCTTGGAGCGGCGACGGTGGTGGCGGCGCTGCCGGCCGGGTTGCTCGGGCCGCTCGCGATCGCGGTCTGCGCCGTGGCGCTCGGCGCGCCCGTCTGGCTCGCGTGGTGGTGGCTCGCCTGGAGGGGCTGACCGGAGACGGCGCCGGGCCGGCTGCGCAGCGAGATGCCGCTCGCTACTTGCCGGGATCGTCCCTTCGTCCGGCGCCGACGCCAGCGCGGCGGGTCGAGGCCGGCACGACCGAAGGCGAGGCCGGGCGGCGGATGGCGGACCGGCGAGACGCCTTCAGCGATCGGTCGGGAGCGAGGCAGCGAACGGCCAACGGCGGGCCGGCTGCGCAGCAGAAGCGGGCGGGATCGGTAATCCGACCCCAGGAAGGGGGTGTCAGGCTGTTTCCGTGACGGCGATCCGCAACCTGCCGCCGGCGGCGGAACGGGGCTGTCTGACGACGATGTCGATGTCGCGCCCGAGCGCGTTGAGCAGGCGGAACAGGCGCTCCAGCGAATACTCGCGGAAGTCGCCCCTGAGCAGCCGCGAGACGTCGGGCTGGGAGAGCCCAAGCAGCCGCGCGGCCTCGGTCTGGGTGATGCCGCGTTGGCGCACGATGTCGTCGATGCGGCTCACCAGTTCGGCCTTGACGAGGTGCGCGTCGGCGTCGGGAAAGCCGAGATCGGCGAAGACGTTGCCGCTGCCGCGCTCCACGGCGGTGTCGTCGGGTTCCATGGCGTCAGTCTCCGCGGTGGGTGTCACGATAGTGCTGTTCGGCGGCGCGCAGGCGGCGCCGGACCAGGTCGAGCTCCTGCTTCGGGGTCGCGATACCCCGCCGGGCCTTCTTCTGGAAGGCGTGCAGGACGTAGACGGCGGTCTCGAACCGGACCGTGTAGACGGCCCGGAAGGTGTCGCCGTCGTGGCGTGCGACCACCTCCACGACGCCCGAACCGAACCCCTTGAGGGGCTTCGCGTCCCGGTGCCGACGTCCGAGCTGGGCGCGGTAGATCGCAAACCCCATGCGGTTCTGCACGGGGTCCGGGAAGCGCTTCAGATCCGCCTTGCTGGAGCCGACCCATTCGACCGGTTTCAACATGTCTTTGTCGACTCCGTACTATAGGGGATTCGCCATAAGCGGACAAGACGGGGCGGCACGTCAATGCCAGGCGCCGCCCTCCGGATCGTCGTCCTCGGCCTGCATGGAGGCGGCGGCCATGGCGGTCCAGGCCTCGCGGTCGTACCCGAGCCTTCGGTTCAGCTTGTCGCAAATGCTCAGCGCATCGTCCAGGTTCAGCGCGATCAAGGCGGTTGGAACGTGCCCGGCCATGCCTTCGATGACGATGCGGATCTGCTGCACATCGGTCTCGACGTCGTAGGCGGGAACGAAGCAAAAGTTGGGTTCGTCGGGCAGGGTCTGCGCGGTCATGGCGTCTCTCCTTCGGGCGGCCGCCGCCTGGCCGGCAATATGTATCCGGGCGGACGGCGGCGCGAGCCTGTCGTTGGGTGGATTCGCGGGCGGCATGCCCCTGCGCACGGTTGTGCGGAGGACGGCGGGCCGGCCATACGTATCGCGCGGACCGCTCAGGCTGCGAGCGGCCAGCGGTCGAGGATGCGCTCCATCGCACCGGCATTGGGCGCGAATATCCGCGCGCGGAAGGAGACGATCTCGACGGTGCATCCCATGCGCTTCAGCGCGTCCATGTCGGTGTCGGCCGGTCCCTCGATCTCAATGCGGTCGGCGCCCATCAGGCGGCGGCGCGCGAGCCGCCATCCGTTGGCGAGCGCGAGCGCGTTGCCGCGGCCCATGACCGCCTCGAATGCCTCCGCCCCCGTCATGGCGGGGCCGCCGCCGAGCCCGAAGCTCTGGCGCACGGCCCGCACCTGCTCCGCGTCGAGCACGCGCCCGATGAGGGATTCGCCCGTCGTCTGTCCCCCCGGCTCGGAGGCCGGGGCAGGCTTCCCCGATCCGGGATCGGTCGTCAGCCGCCGGACCCGCATGTTCTCCTCCGGCAGGCGGTCCCAGACCGGCAGCAGGAGGCCGGTGGCGAGCCAGAAGCGCGAGTCCCGGTGCGACGGCAGCCCGGCGATCTCCGCGTCCCAGACGCGCCGCCACTGAGCTTCGTCGGCACGGCGCCAGTTCGAGGCGTCGAGCTCGGCGCTGGCCATGGTCTCGGCGGTCGCGGGCCGGATCAGCCGGACCCGCTCCCGCACCCCGCCATCGTCGAGCATGCGCGAGGCTGCCGGCAGGATGACGGCGGCGCGTTTCGAGCGGGCGTTGACCGCGAGGCGCGGCTTGCCGTCCGGGCCGGGATCGCGTTCGCCGATCTCCAGCGCCGATTCCGCCGTGAGCGGCACCAGCCTGTCGCGGCGGACGATCTCGACCAGCTCGGTGGCCGCCCCGGTGCCGGGATGCTCGTAGAGCGTCTCCCGGCCGGCGATAACCAGCGAGTCCGCTGTGACGGTCTCGACGCCGACCTCGTAGCTGCCGGTCTCGATCGCCTGCTCGATGTTGCTGGCGATACGGCTCTCCAGCTCGGCGAAGAGCTGGTTCTGCTCGGCGATGGGCAGCGCCAGCAGCCGGTTGAGGAACCTCGGCATGGGCGGCAGGTCCTCCTTGAGATTGCCCTCCCAGGTGAGCTTGAGCCCGGTGGCCTTCTCGAAACGCTCGAGATTCCAGCCCTCGATGCTGCCGCGCCACAGCGCGCCGTAGAACTGGCGCAAGGCGGCTTTGGCGTAGGGGCTCTCAAGGTTGTCGCTCTCGCGGAACAGCGCCGCGTCGCTGCCGCCCATCGCGGTCTGCGAATCCCGCTGGCCCCGCGTGATGGCGCCCAGGCTGTCGAGCCGCCGCGCGATGGTGGCGATGAACCTGCGCTCACCCTTCACGTCGGTGGTGACGGGCCGGAACAGCGGCGCGCTGGCCTGGTGCGTGCGGTGGGTGCGTCCCAGCCCCTGGATTGCCTGGTCGGCGCGCCAGCCCGGCTCCAGCAGGTAGTGGATGCGCCGCTCGGTGTTTCCGCAGCCGAGGTCCGCATGGTAGCTGCGCCCGGTGCCGCCGGCCATCGAGAACACCAGGATGCGCTTTTCGCCGTCCATGAAAGCGGCGGTCTCGGCGAGGTTGGCGGAGGCCGGCCGCGAGCGCAGCGCCAGCCGCTCGCCCCTGGCGTCCGTGATGCGCAGGACTCGGCGCGACCGGCCCGTGACTTCCGCCACCGCCTCGTGCCCGAAATGCTGCACGATCTGATCCAATGCGGTCGGCACCGGCGGCAATGCCGCGAGCTTCTCGATCAGCGCGTCGCGCCGGTCCTCGGCTTCCTTGCAGATCACCGGATTGCCGTCGGCATCCCTGGCGGGCCGGCTCAGCAGGTTGCCGCCGTCGTCGGTGAAGGGCTCCTGCAACTGCACCGGGAAGGCGTGCATCAGGTAGGAGAGGATCGCGTCCCTCGGCGTCAGGTCGATGTTAAGGTCGTCCCACTCGGAGGCTGGGACGTCGGCGATACGGCGTTCCATCAGCGCTTCGCCGGTGGAGACCAGCTGCACGACCGCCGACCGCCCACCGGCGAGGTCGGCGTCGATGGCGCGGATGGTCGAGGGGCACTTCATGCCGGTCAGCAGATGGCCGAAGAAGCGCTGCTTGGTGCCCTCGAAGGCGCTGAGCGCGGCGGCCTTCGCGTTCCTGTTCAGCGTGTCCTCGCCCTGGACGATGCCGGTCGCCTTCAGCGCCTCCTCGATGTTGGCGTGGATCACCTTGAAGGCGCCGGCATAGGCGTCGTAGATGCGCCGCTGCTCCGGCGTGAGGGGATGTTCGAGGATGTCGACCTCGATGCCGTCATAGGCGAGCGCCCTTGCCTGGTAGAGGCCGAGCGCTTTCAGGTCGCGCGCCACCACCTCCATCGCGGCGACCCCGCCGGCCTCCATGGCGGAGACGAACTCGGTGCGCCTCTCGAACGGCGTGTCGCCGGCGGCCCACAATCCCAGCCTGCCGGCATAGGCGAGGCCGGGCAGCGTCGTGGCGCCGGTGGCCGAGACGTAAGCGATGCGCGCGTCCGGCAGCGCATTCTGAAGCCTGAGCCCTGCGCGGCCCTGCTGGGAGGGCTTGGTCTCGCCGCGCTCGGACTTCGAGCCCGCCGCATTCGCCATGGCGTGGGCCTCGTCGAACACGATCACGCCGTCGAAGGCGTGGCGGTCCTCCTCGTCCAATGAGCCGGCAAGCCATTCGACGATCTGGTCGAGCCGCGACGGCCGACCCTGGCGGGACGACGAGCGCAGCGTGGCGTAGGTCGCGAACAGGATGCCGGCATCGAGGGGTATCTCCTTTCCCTGCCGGAAGTTGCCGAGCGGGATGACGTCGCTCTCCAGCCCGCCCAATGCGGTCCAGTCGCGCCGCGCGTCCTCCAGCAGCTTGTCGGACTGCGAGAGCCAGAGGGCGCGCTTCCTGCCGCGCAGGCGGTTGTCGAGGATGATGGCGGCCACCTGGCGGCCCTTGCCGCAGCCGGTGCCGTCGCCCAGCATCCAGCCCCGGCGGAAGCGCACCGGCTCCGACAGGGTCTCGCCTTCCTGGGTGACGAGGGAGGTGTCGACCTCCTCCCCGGATCGGGTCCGGGGCAGGCTCTCGTTGCCGTCGTCGTCGAGCTTGCAGCGGTGGACGGTCTCCCACTGGGAGCCGATACGGTATTCCGCCGCGAGGTGTCGGGCATGGGCCTCGCCCGCCAGGACGACGCTCTCAAGCTGGGCGTCGGACAGCAGGCCGTCGGCGACGATGCGCTCCGGGAGCAGCGGCCGGTACGCCGGAACCGGATGGGGCACGGCGGCCATGGCGGCGGACTGGACCAGCGGCGTCGGGTGCTCGACCGCACCCGGCACCCGCACGGCGCCCGGCCGCCAGGGCGCGTAGGGGCCGGTGTCGGCATCGGCGGCAGTCGGCTCGACCGGGCCGGTCTCGACGACCAGCTCGGAGACCGGCCCCCACTCATGGGAACGGCGGCTCTCGGGCGTGGATACGGGCTTCGGACCCCGGCGCGTTGCAGGCTTCGGCGCAACCGGCTTTCCGAACAGGTCGCGGGCGGGTCCGGCCGGGACCGGCGCGGGCGCGATCGGCTGGCGCTTCGGCACCCGCGCGATGACGGCTTCGAGCAGCTCGGCGGCGTTTGCGGCGCGGGCCGTCCCGTCGAGATCGACGCACGGTCCGTCGCCGCGCTCCAGCACGGTGAGGCGGGTGTCGAACCCGGTGCCGCGGCGGGCATACGCGCGGCCGTCGATGGCCATGGTGAAGATGCAGCGCGCCGGGGGATCGAGGCGGCCGACGGCGTCGCCCAGCACGCAATGGGCCGAGGTGATCGTCACCAGCCGGCCGCCCGGCGGCAGCATCGAGGCGGCCGAGCGGACATGGCGGAGGTCGGCGTCGTGCCGGCTGCGGTCGACACCGGGCGTCGCCGAGAAGGGCGGGTTCATCAGCACGACGGTGGGCCGGACGTCGCGCAGCCGGTCGGCGATGGCCTCGGCGTTGAAGGCGGTCACCGCGGACTGCGGGAACAGCCTGGTCAGAAGGTGCGCCCGCGTCTGCGCGATTTCGTTGAGGTGGAGGCGACCGGCGACGTCCTTGCCGAGCGCACATTCGGCCATCACCGCCAGCATACCGGTGCCGGCCGAGGGCTCCAGCACGACGTCGCCCGGCCGGATGGCGGCAGCCTGCAACGCGGCATAGGCGAGCGGCAGCGGGGTGGAGAACTGCTGGAGCCGGACCTGCTCCTCCGAGCGCCTGGTGTGGGAAGGCTCCAGCGCCGCGACCGCCTCCAGCATCGCCAGCATGCGGCGCGGCCCGTCGGCGCCGGCGCCGCAGGTGCGGCGCATGCCCCTTCGGTAGCGCTGGAGGAACAGCACGCACGCCGCCTCGGCGGCCTCGTAGGCGTCCTTCCAGATCCATCCGCCCTCGGCGTCCGATGCGCCGAAGGCCACCGTCATGGCATCTCGCAGGGCTGCGGCATCAAGGGGCCTGCCGGCTTCCAGCACCGGCAGCAGGGCCTGGGCCGCGGCGAACAGGGCATCGCCAGCGATCGGACGGGCCGGCGATGCGGGCTGATCGATGGCGGTTGCGGGAAGGGGCGGACGCGCGAGGTCGTCCGGCGCCGGGCGGGCGTCGAGCATGGGCCGGTCTCCGTGCTGAAGGGCATCGGACCGGCGTTGGCTGGACGCGGAGTGCGACTCCCGCCCCGCCCCGCCGGACCGCCTCCGGCCGGCTCGCCGAACTCCGAATGGGGAAATGCGCGGAGATGGGTTCGACGACGGGCGCCGCTCGGCTGCCGAGAGGGAGGCCCGGGCGGCAACGACGCCGGGAACGGGGCGTTGGAGCAGGGAGGCGGGCCGCTTCAGGGAGGCCCGCGGTCGCGGTTCGAGGCGCGGCGAATGCGGTCGGGCGTTCGCGGCCCGCCTGGTTTGGCTATGCCGGTATCGGAACCTAGGGCGCGCGCGCGACTAGGGGTTTCGATGCGGCTAGGCGATGCGACGCCTTCGGCCGTTTACCCAGCGGCGGTCGATGGCCCTGCCTGCGAGGGATCGCCGATTCGCCCGGGAGCGCCCGGCACGTCGGCGGTGCACCCGTAAGCGCAGGTGCCTGTCGTGCGATAACAGTGCCGTTTCGCGCGCTTCATGAGCTTCGCGGCCTCTCGCAACCGGATGAACCGGGCGGGGGCGAGGGATCGTTCAAGCCTCTTCCAGTACTGCCGTTCGCTCAGCGTGCCCTTGGCGGTATTGCACGACGGGCAGGCGAGCATGATGTTGCCGAAGCCGTTCGAGCCGCCGTAAGCCAACGGATCGAGATGCTCGATCTGGGCCGCCGTTCGGATGGTGCCCCCGCAATAGTAGCAGCGCTCGTTCTGGAGCCTTCCCAGGCAGGCAATGTCCTTATCCGTGTACGAGGGTTCCCTGGAGTTCCCGATCGCCTCCTTGCGAAGCCGGTGGGTGTTGCGGCTGGTCCGGCGTCGCCGGTCCTTCCTGCACAGCGGGTCCAGGAGGTCTCGCCAGACGCTCGGCGTCACATGGAAATGGAAGGAGGCGTGGAATCCGTCCGCCGGCTTCCGGCCGCACGGGCAGGGCGCGAGAGGCAGAGACGGTGGCGCACCGCAGCCGACGCAGCGGCCGTGCTCGACCAGTGCCTCCGCAACCGCGGGCAGCACGCCCCCGTCCGAGCCGGGAACGAGTTCCAGATACGCGCCGTCGGCGGAAATCAGGATGTGTTCGATGGAGAATGACGACATCTTGCAGGCGCATGCTCCGGATGGAGTTGGGGAAACGGCGGAGCCCTGGGGAACCGTAACGCGCGTGAGGACAGGATGGTACCGCATCGAGCCGGTCCGGCATCGGGAGTGGGCCGACGGCGGCTATTTCCGGTCGGGAGGGGCGTTCCGCGGTTCGTACATTCTCGGCATGTCGGTAAGCGCGAAGCCGGCGCCCGCGACCGAAGCGGCTTCGGCAACCCGGAAGATGACATCGACCGTCCCGGTGCGGATATCGGAGAGGTCCTTCAGGGTGACCGCAGGCGGAAACGCAACGGGCACGCCTTCGAGCCTGTACATGTGGTGAAGCGAAGCCGATCCGTCCTTGTCGACGCGGAACCATGCGCCGTGGCAGAGCGCGTTGCGCCAGGGCCTGAGTTCATTCAGGCGCGCGACCAAGTCTTCGCGAACGGCGTGCGGAACCCGGCCGCCTTCACCCAGGACCCTGTCCAGCTCTCGGGTAAGGCCGTACAGGCTGTCGGTCTGGGACCGCACTATCCGTTCGTACCACCGGGAAAGGGCCGCATCGTCCGCGTCCGGCACTTCGGCCGCCCTTTCGGCCGTGGCGAGGAGCGTGTGGCAGGTCGATGCCAGCGTGTGCTCCAGCTCCCCGAAGGTCGCGACCGTCTTGCCGAGCTCCTGCCAGAAGACGGGGTCGCCCTGGTTTACGGGCCAGTCCGCGGGGAAGTTCGCCCGCTCGATGGGGAGATAGCGGCGCAGCCGTTCGCGCGCCTTCCCGATCGCCTGCGGGTCGCGGGATTCCGCGAGGCGACGGATGAACCAGGAACCGTTCTTCCGGTTGGGGCGTTGTTCCTGGCCGGCGATACGCCCGGCCCGCAACAGGTCGCGGAGCGGCAGGCCGTTCTTGCGGATTCGCAGCAGGCCGGCTTCGTCGAGCCAGACGGCCGCCTCGGCGGCGGGAACCTCGTCGAGCCAGCCGCGTTCCAGGCGTTCCTGAAGATGCAGGTTGATGGCGTAGAGATCGGGCATGGGGGCCCCTCGATGTCGTCGACCTGGACGGCAGTGGACTGCCCGACGGTGCGCCGGCCTGTCAATGACCGCCGCGCAGGCGCAGAGTTTCGGCGGAAATCCCGGGCGCCGTCAGCCGAATCGACTTCCGTCCGCCGTAAAGGTCCACTCGTTCACGGCCACGATCTCGTCGACGGTTTCGTCGGACGTCTGGTGCTCGTATTCCGAGCGGAGTTGGCGGTAGAGCCAGCGCGCCAGGTCGCGCAGCGCCTCGATCACCGTGTCCTCGGCATCGTCGGTCGGCGGCTGCCAGGTCGGGCTGTCGCGCTCGACCTCGATCGCCATGCTGTACTCGTGGCAGTAACGCCCGGACTGGCGAACCGAGGCGTGAAGCTGGTGGAAATTGCGCCTCTGGACGGCTTGCAACTCGTCCGCGATGCGGTGCAGTTCGGTGTCCTTGGGCGCATGGGCGCGGATAGCCCTGGTGGCGCCCCGGGCGTAGCTGTACCGGCCGGCGAAGCTCGCGCCGTCGCCCTGATTCCAAAAGCCCGTCCACCAGATCTGCGGCTTGTCGCGGGTGCCGCCGCCGTAGAGGCGCACGGGTGTGGTGGCAAGCGTGACGCCGAGAATCTTGCAGATGGTCTCGAAGTCCTCGTAGACGAAGTCGTACCATTCGTCGTGCAGGCCGGTCTGGCGATACCAGATGCGCGCGTTCTCCCTGGCGGCGCCGGAGAGCTCGTCGATGGTGAAGACGGCGGTCTCGACGATCCTGGGCATGGCTCAGCTCCGTTGCGGTGCGGGGTTGGGCCGGGCGACCGGCGCGAAGCGGACGGCCTCGCGGACGCGCCTGAGCGCGACGCGGTCGTGGTCGGGAATGGCGCGGAACCAGAAGGCCGGCTTGCGCGAGAAGAAGGCGCCGTTGTCGGCGACGTAGCCGTCGCCGTAGGCCACGAAGTGATCGCTCGTCGCGATCGCCCAGGCGCCGGCGGGCGCAGGGTCGAGGAAGGTGCCGAGGGTGACGGCGCGCAGTTCGCAGGGAACCTCCGAGAGGCGGCGTTCCCAGGCCTCTTCGTCGTGGGCGTAGCGGCGCTCGTGGAGCTGGGGGTGGCGGAGCGCACGGTCCGGCGCCCAGCCGAGCTCGGCAAGCGCGGCGGCGAGCTCGTCCATGTAGACGCCGTTGACCGCGCGTCGGCCGGTGAGGCGGCGGATGACGGCGGCCGCTTCGTGTGTCGGCACGCCGGCGATGGCGGATATCGCGGCGGGGCCGCACTTCGTGGCGCGGCCGGTGATCCTGTACAGCATGAACGGTCTCCGGGCTGGAGGGAGATTGGCGGGCGTCCGGCGCGCGGCGGGTCCTCCCGCGCCGCACCGGCCGCCCGCCCGGCGCCGGCTGGCCGGACTCCGGGCGGAGCTGCGCACGGGGGTGCGGCAGGAAGGGACGAAGCGCAGAGGAGCGCGGCCTTCGGACGGCCGGGGATCGGTTCGGCGCGGTCGGCTGGAGGGCGCTACCGCAGGGTGCGGGCGAGATGGCCCGCGTAGACGCCGACCGCCTTCCAGTAGCAGGCCATGGGGGCCTTGTGGCGCCGCCACTGGAGTTCGGCGCGGTAGAGCGCGTCCTTGCGCAGGTCGAGCAGGGCGGCGCGGAGCGCGTGGCGGGCGCTCGGCGGAAGAGCCTGAAACCGGGCCTGCCAGGTGTGCTTCAGCGCCGCGTCGGCGCGTTGGATGATGGATCCGGACATACGGGTATCGCCTTCGGTGGGCGGAGAGGGCCGAGCGCGCTCAGTCGTCCTCGGGGAACATGATGGTGATTGCGGCCCCACCTCCGTCGCCGGCGCCGATCGCCACGATGGGGAAGTGCTTGCGGGGCGGCCGGTGGCTGTCGCGCAGGTCCTTGCGGATGTCGCGCACCAGCACGCACATCCTCACGCGGTCGCTGTTCGAGGCGCGGACCGCGTAGTAATGCGCCATCCAGAGCACGTCCCACAGGCGCCCGCTCTCGTCCTGGAAACCCCGGTAGCCATCGGGCAATGCGACCAGCCGTTCCCAGACCGCGCGCGTGACCGCGACGGGGATCTTGAAGCCCGCCTCGCGCGCGGTTTCGGAGACGTCGACGAGGATGCCGTCCTCGATCGCCTGGGCGCGGGTATAGACGGAGAGCACGGGACCGAATGCGGTCTCGATGCCGGGTTCGGGATCGGGCATGGTGGGGCTCCTGTTCGTGCAAGAGGCGGAGGCGAACGCTCCGGGCAGAGCGTCATCGCCGGGGGAAGCGCGGCCGGACGGGCGGGGCCGGCGCTCAGAGCAGGCCGCGGGACTGGAAGCTGACGGCCCCGGTCGGGGTGACGATGAGGTGGTCGAGCAGCGTGACCTCGATCGCCTTCAGCGCGTCCTTGATGCGCTTCGTCATGTCGATGTCGGCCCGGGACGGCTCGGGACAGTGGCTGGGATGGTTGTGGACGGCGACGACCGCGCTCGCCTGAAGCTCCAGGCAGCGGATGCAGATCTCCCGGGGGTAGACCGGCGCGTGGCAGACGGAGCCCTTGTGGAGGCGCTCGTCGGCGATCAGGCGGTTCTTGCGGTTCAGGTACAAAATCCTGAACTCCTCGACCTCGCGGTGTGCCGCGAGGGCGCGGCAGTATTCGATGACCCTGTCGTAGCTGGCGAGGGACGGACGCACGGTCTCCGGCACGTCCTGCCGCGCCATGCGGATGCCGAGCGCCTCGACGGCCTTGAGGGCGGCGATGGCATCCTCGGAAAAACCGGGCACGGTGCGCAGCCGGTCCGGTCGGGCCGCGAGCGCGCGCGGCGCCGTGCCGAAGGTGTCCAGAAGAGCCAAGGCCAGATCCCCGGCGCCGCCCGCGGCCTGGCGCCCGGAGAGCAGTAGTTCGAGCAGATCGCGGTCGTCGACCGCCTCGGACCCGGCGCGCAGGAAACGGCTCCGGAGCCGGCGGCGGGCATGGGCCTCCCTGACGGAGGCCGGCGCGGCGGGCACGTCGTAGAGCGGCATCTCGTCGAAGCCCGGTGCGTCGGGCATGGCAAGTCCTCCATCGGGTCGAACGGAAAGACCCCGCCCCGCGCGCCGGGCGGATGCGCTGCCGGCGGGCGGGACGGGGCGTCGCGGCGGCGGGGATGCGGCGCCCGGCCGGGTCAGTGGGCCGGGACCTCCGGCGCCGGTCCGGGCGGGCCGAGCTCGACCGCGACCTCGCCGCCCGTGACGGCGATCGTCACCGTGCGGTCGGGCGGCATGAGCCAGAGCAGGTCGGTCCAGACGACATTGGCGATGGCGCGCTTCTGCGCCTCGTCGTCGGGCCGGGGCGGCGCGGCCGCGGCGGGTTCGGGGACTGCGGCAGGCTTCATGAGCTGGACCTCCTGGTGCTGAACGCCGGACAGGCAGGACCGGGACGCTCCCGCGCCCCGGCCCCGCCTCGTCCGGACGCATGCCGGCCTCCGCTCCGGGCGGCGCGGGACGGGCATCGGTGTGGAAGGATGGGCGGTTGCGGCCGGCCGGCGGCCGGATCAGCCGTCGAGGATGCGCACCCTGGCGCTGCCGCCCTCGACCTCGACCCGGGGCTTGCCGTCGGGACCGACGGAGACCGTCACCAGCGGCTTGTTGGTCGGCGGATGCGGCGGGTCGCGCAATTCCGCCGCGATCGTGCCGGCTTCGGTCTCGAAACGGACCGTCGCCCTGCCGCCGGAGACCCGGACGGCGCCCGGCGGGACGGGGCCGGCCAGGGTCACCACGGGCGGCTCGCCATGCTCGGAGAAGCGGCCGGGGACGGGCAGCGAGCCTTCGCCCCACGGATCGGCGCCGGCGCCTTCGCAAAAGGCATCCACATAGGAGTCGGAACAATGGTCCGTCGACCGCCAGCCGGCAGAGTCCTCGTTGGCGGCTGCGATGGCCTTCTCCAGGGCTTCGTGGAGTGTCGCCGCCTCGACCGTGACGGTGTTGCAGTGGTGCGCGTTGTAGCCCACCTGCACGGTCCAGGGCCGGGTCACGGCGCGGCCTCCTCGGCGGCGAGTGTCACGGTCACGTCGGGCCGGCGGATGCGGATGTCGACGGCGCGGTCGTGGGGGACGAACCACATCAGCTCGCGCCGCACCGCCTCGGCGATGGACTGCCGGCAGGCCTCGTCGTCGCTGAGCAGCAGCCGCGTCGCGAGATGCAGGGCCTCCTCGTCGAAGCGGTCCCGCTGGGTCTCCCAGCTGTCCGCCTCGACGTCGTCCGAAGGCGAGAAGAAGGCGGCCCTGAGCAGCACGGCGAGCTGGTGCGGCTGGATCGCGCTGTCCGCGGCCACCAGCGGCAGGGCGTCGTCGAGGTGGGACCAGGCCTCGCCGGCGAAGGCGACATCGGTGGGCAGGAAAAGCGCATCTGCCGGGCCGTCCGTCGCCCGCACGACGAGTTCGATGCGCAGCGCTTCCGGCCTTGGCGGCAGCTCCGCGGCGGTCGGACCCGTCCGTTCCGGCAACGGAGCGTCGTCCAGCGCATACGGCTTTCCGTCCAGCGTGACCTCGACGTCGATGGGGGTCGTCCGGTGGAGCCCGTCGTACCAGCCGTAGCCTTCCAGCCTGCGGTCGGGCTCGAACAGGCGCGGCGCGGCGCCGTTGCGTTCGGCGGCGCGCCAAAGCGCCTGGGCCTCGTGGGGCTCGGGATCGCAGTCCACGACCAGGGTGTGCCGGCCCACGGCGGCGAGCTTGGGTGGGTCGCGCCAGTCGTCGACATGGGCAATGGCGGGCCGCCAGGGGCGCAGCACGGCCGGCGGCGGCGCGATGTCGATGCCGGCCTCGCGCGCCCGCGTCCAGTCCTCGAAGGCCGGGCGCGGGTTCGGATCGCCCGCCATGGCGCGGTAGATGCTGAGCCGGGCGGCCGCGCGCATCTCTTTCAGGAAGGCGTTCTCGACCGCCTCCTTGCGGGCCGGCAGGACCAGCTCCAGGTCCGGGCAGTCGTCCACGTCCGCCAACACGGTCCAGGTGGCGCCGTGGACCGTCTCCACGGTGGGCAGGCGGAGCGCCAGCGTCAGGCCGTGGAAATTGAGGTCGGGGTCGTTGTAGCCGGCATGGCGGTTCCTGAAGACGCCGAACACGAGACCGCGCCATCGCTCGGCGTGCACCGCGCCGTCGAGGAAGGCGCGGCGCGGCAGCTCTTCCGGACCGGCGGAATCGTCTTCGGTTCGGTCCTCGAAGATCACCGGCAGCGGGTAGTGCCGGGCGGCGGTCTCGGCCGCGCTGCGGATCGCGGCGGCATGCTCCGTCGCCCGGAACGAAATAGCCGTTCCTTGCGGATACGGGGCCTGCTCGTCGGCCCGGACCTCGGCGTTGGCCTCGCCGAGAAAGTGCTCCGGAGCGAGTTCGACGCGCCAGCCGGGCGCAATCTCGCCATCGGTCGAGCGCGGCCGGGAAGAGACGGCGCAGTTGCGGCGCGCCAGGCTGGCGAAGCCGAAGCCGGCGGCGTCCTCGCGCCGGACCAGCGCGTCGTCCCAGCCGTTCTCGCCGAAACTCAGCAGCACGGCGGGATCGGCGATGCCGGCGCCGTCGTCGCAAATGGTGACGGTGAAGGACGGCTCGCCAGCGTCCGGCGCGTTGGCGCTACCGGCAACCGCAATGCGGACGCGGGCGGCGCCGGCGCGGCGGCTGTTCTGAAGGGTCTCGGCGAAGATGTCGGCCAGGGTGGCGGCGTAGATGCGGGTGACGCGCTTCACGGCGCTCTCGTGGATGCGCGCGCGGATGGGTACGGGCGGCGTTGCGGCGGCGGGGTCCATGCGGAGAACCTCCATGATCGGGATGCGGAAAGGAAACGCCCCGCCGCCCGTCCCGGTCCGGAAACCGGGAGTAGCAGCGGGACGATCCCGGGATGCGGCGGGGCGGTCAGACGCGGCGGAGGAACTCAGGGATGTCGAGCCCGTCGCCGCTGTCGCGGCCGTTCGCCGGCACCGGGGGCGGCGCGGCGGTTTCGGCAGCGGTTTCGCCGCTGTCGGCTTCCTCTCCGCCCTGGTCCGTCGGCGCCGCGGTCGCCGGGTCCGCGGGTCCGGCGTGGCCGTTGCCGGGATGGCCGTCATCGCCGGCCGGCGGAGCGGCTTCCGTCGCCGCAGACGCGACCCCGGTGTCCGCGGCCGGGGTCCCGGTATCGGCAGCCGGGTCCGCGCCGGCGGCATCGGCCCGGGGCTGCGCATCCGCGTCGGCGGCGCGGTCCGCCCCGTTTCCGATGCGCCCGGTGTCGAACGCCGCGAAGCCCGGCGGAACCCAGGCGAGCGCCTTGGCGTGCATCGCGGCGGTGACCCCGACCGGCGGGTCGCCGGCCGCGAAGGCGGCCTCCATCGCCTCGGCCAGCGCCGGCTTTTTGTACTTCGACCGCGCCGACGCCCAGGCCAGGCCGAACACCGCGCGGGCGATGTCGAGGACGCGGCTCTTGTTGATGCGCGACCAGTACATGGCCGCCGTGGGCCGGATGTGCTTCGCGAAGTCGATGTCGAGCCTCGCGACGGTGGCTTCGAGCTCGGGGCGCGCCTGGGGCTCGAAGGCGAGCTGGCCCTTCACCGTGCGCGCGACGCAGGCGGCGAACAGCGCCTCCTTGTCGGGCTGGGGCAGCGCCCGCAAGGCTGAGAAGGACTCGCCGTCGTCCTCGATCTCCAGCCAGTCGAGCGACAGGTGCGAGCGGTCTTCCAGCATCGCCTCGCCGGGCGACCAGGCCGCGAAGTCGGCGTCGTTCACCCGGGTGTTGGGCCGGTCCGGGGTCTCCTTGACCGCGATGTCGAGGGCGTGGTCGCGATAGCCCGCCGTGAACACCGCGCGGCCCATCTGGAACAGCATGAGGTCGAAGGAGGCCTCGAAGTCCCCGGCGAGATACGCCTTCACCAGCGCGGTGCGGATCGCGCGCTGGTCGTCGGCGAGGCCGATGCCGACGCCGGCCTCCTTGCGCGCCTCGGCTTCGCGGTCCCTCGGCCCCGCCATGGGCTGGGAGACGGACGGAGCGGCGGTGCGATCGGCCTGACCGGCGGTGTGGATGCCGGCGGCCGGGTCGTGACCGTTGCCGGCCTGCGCGGTGGCGTCGCCGGACCCATCCGGCTTCGGCATGTCTTCCGGCTTGACCAGCCCGGCGATGACCTGGAGCGAGCCGTTGCGGTTGACGGTGGCGATGCAGCCCGCCATGGCGAAGTCCTCACGCCGCCACATGGCGCGGGCCTCGACGGCGCCCTCGATCTCGTCGAGCCGCGCCTCGATGCGGTGGGCTTCCTCGACCAGCGCCTCGGTCCACTCGTCGTCGTCGAGGTCGCGGAGTTCGTCGTAGCGGGCGCTCAGACGGTCGATCTCGGCCTTCTCCTCGTCCGTCGGCGTGCCGGGCTGCGGCTCGACGCGGCCGTAGGAGGCGGTGTCGCTCCACGCGGTCTCGATCATCGGCACGGCCCACTTCCAGCGGGTCGCCAGCTCGTCCGCGGCGGCCCGGAGCTTCGCCATGGCGAGCGTCTCCAGCAGCGCCGGGTCCTCGAACCAGACGCCGTTCTCGTGCTCGTCGGCGAAGAGGTCGCGCAGCACCTGGCCGCCGGCGGCCTCGTAGGCCTCGACCCCGACGAACCGGGCGACGGCGGCGTTCGCCGGCACCCGCTCCTCGGTCAGCATGCGCTTCACCTGCCAGGCCGCGGGCCGGTAGCCCTGTCCGGAGACCTGCTCCCACACCGCCGTCTGGCGGGCGCGGTCGGCGGTCACCGCGAAGGCCTTGAGCGTCTCCAGGTCGATCTCACCGGCGCGGTAGGCGTCCAGCAGCTCGGGGGCGGCGTTGCCGAGCCGCAGCCGCTGCTCGACCAGCCGCTCGGAAACGCCGAAGCGCGCGGCAATGGCGGGAACCGGCTGGCCGGCGTCGACCAGCTCGGCGAAGGCGGTCACCTGGTCGGCCGGGTGCATGGGGATACGGATGACGTTCTCGGCGAGCGAGAGCTCGGCGGTCGCGGCGTCGCCGGACCTGACCTGGCAGGGCACGGGATGGGCGGCATCCAGCACGCCGTCCTCGACCAGCGCCTGCATGGCCTTGAGGCGTCGCCCGCCGGCGACCACGGCGTAGCGTTCGATGCCGTCGGCATCCGGAGCCTGTCCCGGACCCGATCCGGGATCCGGGCGGACGACCAGGTTCTCCAGCAGGTCGAAGGCCGCGATCGAGGCCTTGAGCTCGGCGTCGGCCTGCGGATCGGGCGGGGTCTTGCGGACGTTCTCGGGCGCGAGCGCGAGCATGGAGAGCGGGATCTCCCGGATGATCGGCTCGGCCCTGGGGGCGATGAAGTTCATGCGAACCTCCCTGGTGGTGTGTGGGAAAGAAGAAAGCGTGGCGCCGGGAACGGCTCCCGCCGCCCCGTCCGCGCCGCCCGGACCTCTGCTCCGCTCCGCCTCCCGGCGGCGTTGCCGAAAGGGGCGAGGCGAGGCGGCGGGACGGCGGTGCGGGGCCGTGTTCCGGGCAAACTGGATCAGGGTCGGGGCGACAGCAGGCTCACCGGGCGGGGCCGGTGGCCAGATCATGGCAGTCCTCCTTTATCGACGGTTCGCCCGCCCTGCGCCGGCCTCCGCCTCGCGGCAGCGCATGGCCGGCGGAGGAAGCCGAAGCGATGCGCGCGCCGTCGCGCCCGGGCTGCGCCGGCCTCAGCGGGCCGTCGATGTCGGGTCCGCCCTGTCGGCGGCTTCGTCGAGCAGGCGCGCGGCCTTGCGGAGCGCCGCCGCTGCGTCGCGCATGCAGCGCGCGCTGACCGGGACGTCGGGATGGAGGTCGGGATCGGCGGTCCACGAGATCCAGAAGGCGAGTTCGGCGAGCGCCTTCAGCGCCTGCCTGAGCGCCTCGGCCGGGGCGCCATGGATGGCCCGGCTCACGGTGCGGCGCTCCCGGCGGGGGCGATGTCGATGCGCTCGCCCCAGGGCTCGCGGTTCCAGTCCTCGGGCGGGTCGCTCCAGTTGACCCAGACGACTCCGAAATTCGGTTCGGTCTCGGGGTAGCTGGAGCACTCCATGTCCGTGAAATACAGGCATACCGCCGGTTGGATTCCGTGCTCGTCGAGCCATTCGAATCCGGGCCGGAAGTCGGTGCCGCCGCGTCCCTTGACGACGATCTCCTCGGGCAGCTCGTCGGGTGCGTACTCGGATGCGTCCTGCACGGCGGCGTCGACCTGGAGCAGGACGACGCGCTCGGGGCGGGTCTCGACCGCGATCTCGCGTAACTCGGCCCAGAACGCGGCCAGCGTCGCGACCGGCAGGGAGCCCGAGGTGTCGACAATGACGGCGATCGTCTCCATCCCCTCCGAACGGATCGAGGGAAGGTAGAGCCCGGAGTCGATGAAGCGCCGGTTGGGCAGGCTCCAGGAATAGTCGCTCTTCGCCGCGTCGGTCATGTAGCGCCGCAGCAGCGTTCGCCAGTCCAGCGTGCTCGCATGGGCGCCCTTCACCGTCTCCTCGACCCGGCCCGGCGCCTTGCCCTCGGCGCGGGCGATGTTGAGGGCCTGGTGCATCGCCTCGTCCCAGGCCTGCTCCTCGGCGGCGACGTCCACCGGCGTTTCGGCGGGATCGTGGCTATCGCCCGCCCGTGCGCCGGCGTCCATGACCTCTCCGGTGCCGGAGGGATCGTGGCTCGGCGGGGCATCGGACGGGTCATCCTCGCCCTGACCCTCGGCATCGGCATTGGCGTCGTGCGACGTCCGGGCATCCCCGCCGTCAGCTTCGGCGTCGCCGTCTTGAGCATCGCTCGAATCCTGGCCGTCGCCGTCATCGGTGGCGTCGGACGGATCCCCCGTGCCGTCGTCATCGCCGTCCGGTGAGGATTCCCCGGCGGCGGGCGTGCCGGCACCGGCGGTGCCGGAGGATGCGTCGCCGTCGTCTCCGGAATCGCCGTCCCCGGGCGTCAGCAGGCGGTCATAGGCCTGCTCGACGCTGAGATCGTCCCAGGCTTCCGCGTCGGGCGGCAGCGTGAACCCGGCGTCGCGAATGAGCGCATGGGTGACGAGCTGCGAGGCAATCTGCCAGCGCTCGGGATCGCGCTCGCCCCGCCGCGTGTGGTGCTTGAGCGCGCACGCCATCACCACCCGCGCCATGGCCGTCTCGATGAGATGCGCCTCGGTCTCCGCCACCCACTGCGGCGAGTAGCGGATCTCGTGCCCGTCCGTCGCCAGCGTCTCGCGGGTGGGATCGGGACGGAGCGGCAGGCGCAGCACCAGGCTGCCGAAGAAGGGCTGTTTGCGCAGCAGCTCCGTCACGCAGTCGCTCACACGGAGCGCGGACTCGTTGAGCACGCGGGCGGCCATCACGCGGCCTCCCGCACCGGCTCTTCGGCGGGCTCTTCCGCGCGTCGCCCGAAATACCCCGCGAACTTCTCCGCGAGGTCGTCGGCGTCGCGCTTGACCTGGGCGCGGGCCGCCGGGTCGAAGGTCTTCGACGGCCGGAGCGCGTCCGGCTCGACGCTCGCGATCTTCTCCTTCACCTGCGCGCACAGCTGCGCCAGGGTCTGGTCGCCGAAGATGTTGAGGCGCGGCACCACGTCCACCAGGTCGCGGATGTTCGAGATCATTGTGTCGCGGAACACCAGCGGCTTGCCGTCGTCGTCCTCCCGCAGCCGCTCCGAGACCCGCTCGATCGCTTCGCCGAAGCGGCGGTAGAGGTCGCCCACCGCGCCGTGGAGCTGTTCCTCGACGTGGCTCTCGATGTCGCGCTTCACCCGCTCGGTGTCTTCCGAGGCGAGCTGCGCGATGAAATGGTCCGCGTCCGGCACCGGCGTGATACGGTAGCGGATGGCGAACTTGCCCTGGAGGTCTTCCTTGGACGGGTAGTCCTCGATGCGGAAGAGCTTGCCGAGGTCGAGCCGGGCCTGGTCGATGTAGTCGTCGTAGTCCTCGATGAAGCGGGCGCGCTGGAGCACCACGCGTTCCCGGAACCCGTCCATCAGTTCCGTGTAGTGCTCGTAGTTGGCGACGGTGAGTAGCCGCGCGCCCTTGTCGTCCCAGGGCAGCGAGTTGGCGTAGTGCCTGGTCCTCGCCTCGCTCATGGTGGCGGTGAGCGCGGCGAAGGCGGCCTTGGGCAGCAGGCGCTTGTTGTAGCGCCCGGCGCCGGTCGAGGCGTCGTGGGCGACGGCGACATGGTCGCTCGCCTGGCGGTCGTACAGCCGGCCGGACCAGGCGGCGATGTGCAGGCCGACCAGCATGGCGTCGCGGTTGAGGTCCATCGGTTCCTCCTCTCGGGTTAGCGAAGCGTTCACACGGGGACGCCAGGGGCGGCGGGTTCCTCCATCACTGCGTCTTGGCGGCGGCCCAGCGGATGAAGGCGGGCGAGCGCTGGAGCGCGGGCTCGCGGCGCACGCAGGCGCCGACCAGCGACTCGCCGACCTCGCGCCGGAGCCGGGTGGCGTAGGTGACGATGGCGTCCAGGTTGACGTCGGAAGCCATCCGGTAGAGCGAGCCGCAGAGCGCCATCAGCGTGCTGGCGTTCTCCGGGATGTCGGCGTTGCCGGGGTCGTCGAGGACGGCCCTCGGGTGGGGCAGCTCGCGCCACACCTTCAGGAACGAGGTGAACTCGACCGCCGCGGCCTCGCCCACCGTGCCCCGGAACAGCGCCCGCTCGACCTCAGGATCGAGCCCGTTGCGGTTCTTGACGATGTTGGAAGCGAACTCCCAGCTGCGGGGGCTCGGGAAGGCGTGCTCCTTCGACTGGGGATCGAAGTCGTGCAGCAGCTCCGGCTCCAGCTCGATGAAGAACAGCACCTCCGGGGCGATCCCGTTCGCGGCGCCCCAGGCAAGCCAGTCCCTGGCGTCGACCCGGATCTCCAGATGGACGAAGCGGTTGGCGAGCGGCGTCGGCATGCGGTGGACGATGCCGCGGTCGTTCTCGCGGTTGCTGCAGGCGATGATCGAGGCGCCCTCGGGCAACTCGTACTCGCCGCACTTGCGCTCCAGGCTGAGCTGGTAGAGCGCGGCCTGGACCATCGGCACGCAGGAGGCGAGCTCCTCGAGGTTGAGGAGCCACAGGGCGGTGCTGGCGGTGGGCGGCAGGAACACCGGCGGCGCCCAGCGCGTGCGGCCGTCCTCGTCGCGCCAGGGGATGCCCCTCAGATCGACGGGGTCGAGCAGCAGCGCGCGGATGTCGACGTAGTTGTAGCCGTGGTCGCTGGCGACCTGCCGCGCGATCATCGACTTTGCCGCGCCCGGCGGTCCCCAGACCAGAGTCGGCTGGCGGGCCTTGACCAGGGTGGCGAGCACATCGGCGAGCTCGCTCGGGCGCAGCGTGTAGTCGGCAGAGATGGTGTCGTGAAGGGTCATGGGCGTGCTCCGGATGGCGGCGAGGCGGCGCGGGCCGCCCCCTCCGGGCGCCCGTTCGTCACCCGGCCCTTGGCTCCGCTCCGCTCCGTGAACACCGGGGCTTGACGCCGGTGCGCCGTGCGAGGCGCTGCCGTTCCGGCGCAGGCCGGGATCGGAGGCCGCCGAGACCCAGCGCGTCCTGGCCGTCGCCGGCCTCGGACGGCGAAATGCCCGTCAGTTCCGGCAGGGGAACGGCGGAGGGCGACAGGGTGTGGCCGATGCGGCGCTCGATCTCCGCGTAGGTGCGGTAGAGCTGCGGGCGAAGTTCGGCCGCCCGGCGCAGATCGGCGCGGGATGCCAGGATGCAGAAGCTGCAACTCAGCCTCGACATGCCGGCGGCGTAGGCCCAGTGCGGCGCCTGACCGGCGTCGCGGATGACGCGGAAGACGTCCTCTGTCGAGAGGCCGAACACCGGCAGCCAGTCGAAGACCTCGCGGCCCGCGACGCTCATCCGGTCGTTGCGCCGCCACGGCGTCTTCCGTGCGCGCGCCGGGCTCTCCTCGGCGCGCATGCCCATGGAGTTGACGAGCCGCCCGCCGAAGCGCTGATGGGCCTTCAGATACCGGCGCAACTCCCTCTGGATCGGTCCGGACTTAAAATCCGAGGTACACCAGCGCGCCGAATTCGAGGGCCAGAGGCCGCGTTCCTCCACCCGTTCGAGCAGGGTCTCGCCGGACGAAACCCGCGCCATGACGAGCGGCATGCCGGCAGGCAGGGTCGCCTCGATATGCGGGACGACGCCCTCCCATTCGACTTCGGCGAGCGGCGCGTGGACGGCGATGAGCTGGCCGGCGGGCACGATGCGGGACAGCAGGATCGTCATCGCCTGGCTGTCCTTGCCGCCGCTGTGATTGATGACGACGAGGGCGCCGGCGCGGATCATCTGGCGGCACCGGGGCGGCACGGGAATGTCGGCGATGCGGCTGGGCATGGATCGGTCTCCCCGGCGGTGGCGCGAGAGGCCGCTCCGCGGCCCCGGAATGCGCCCCGCCGAGGCCGGCCACCGCCTCCTGCCGGCGCGTCACGGACAGGGGGTGGCGATCGCGGCCGGTGTGAGACCGGAAGCGCGCGGCGGGACACCGACGGTGAAACTGCCGGGCCGGCTGCGCCGGGACCGGCGGGAGGGAACGGGAGGCGCGGCGCGGGTGTTGTTGCGAGGCGCTGTGCCGGAGTGCTAACTGCCGGTCGTGAGTTGCGTGGGCGGTCGGGCTACGGTGTTGCGGGCAATGCGAGACAGAGGGGATTGGAAGCCGCCATGGAAGCGAAGGCACGCCGGAGGGTTCCGGCCTTTGTCAGAATCCTGGCGCTGGTGTGCGTTAGGCAATCGATGCTCGAAACGCTGCACCGCGGGGCGACGCCAATCACGCGGACCGGCGACTATTCGGGCGTCGTCGTGGTCGACGCCGAAGGCCGGCGCATTCCCTGGCCGGAGGTGTCGCGGTTCGACGAGAACGAGATGCGCGATCTGATGCGCGAGATCGTCAACAAGCTCCACACCTTCTTCGTGAAGGGCGAGGACCCTGATTTCGTGGCATGGACCGAATTCGTGCGGCCGCAGAGCTACCACTGGGACAGGCCGAAGCTCGACAAGGTCCTGATGCACTTTGTGAAGGAATATGCTCGTGTCCGGCGCAAGGCGTGAGGCGAAAGTTGTTAGGCACAGGGAACCGACGGCTGTCGACGCTGTAACCTGGCGATACTACGGGATTCGCGGGCGGCGGCGTTGGGCACGCGCCGACGGCTGCGGGAGGCGGGAGGAAGTGGAGGGTGAGCGGACGCCGTGCAAGAAGGCGCCCGCCCGGGGGAGCGAAGGTGCATGCTGAGCAGGGTGGCCAGACTATTGCTGACCAGCACGGCGGTCGCACCCGTACTATTGACATACGCTTGGGTCGCTTACCAGGAAGACAAGGAGTGCCTGGCCGTACTGCTGTTGGCGGGATGCGCGGGTCTTGTCCTGCTGTGTGTGTTCCTGCTGCGTTACGCGAGAAAGAACCTGGAACGCATGACGTTCGAAGCGGTTGCGGTGGAAGCCGCCGATCGCGAGAACATCGCCTTTCTGCTGCTTTATCTGCTGCCGTTGTTCACTGACGATATCGCGTCATTCAACTGGCAAGTGTGGATTCCGGCCCTGCTCATCTTCGGTGTGGTCGTTGCGACGGGGTATACCTATCACTTCAACCCGCTCCTGGGATTGATCGGTTGGCACTTCTACAAGGTCAATACCAAGGAAGGCGTTACCTACGTGCTTATCACCAGGAAGCATCTTCGGAATGCCACGGAGGCAATCACAGTGGGTCAGTTGACGGAGTACATCGTGATAGACTTGGAGGAAAGCCAGTAATGCCTCAGAATCTGTTCGGCGCGTGCCGGGTAAACGGTCGTCTGGTCGCCAAGCGCGTGCGTCTGGACAATGACGTGCAGGGAGCTGTCGAGAACGTTTTTCGCGAGCAGGAAGAGCAATTCCGAAGAGGGGTGGAGGAGGAGGTCGAATTCGACGGCAGCTGGAAACCCGATGACAACGAGGTTCTGGTCGTCGATACGCCCGATGAGGCGCGTGTGTTTTTCGAGACTATCGAAGCCAACGCGGTCGCGATTCCCGACCTGGACACTGGACGCTTCGATCAGGAAGGCATTCGGGCATTGTTCACTGGGATCGTGGACGACGGAGCGACGAAGGTGTTGATCCAGCAGTTTTCCGGTCGGCAGGTGCTCTCGCGCCGCTTTTCTCTTCTGCAGCATGGAAACGCGTTTCGCCGCCTCAGCGATTCCGCGTTTACCTTCGATTCCTCGTTGACGTGCATAGCTGAGGAAGGACGGCTGAAGTTCAAGAGCTTTCACAAGATGAGAGCCATTGTCGATTTGTCCGGCATCTACAGGGCCGCAACGGATCAGGAGATTCGGAATTTTGCGGATCACGCGAGCTTCGAGGTGGCGAGGCCGGAGGACTTTCTTGGGCAGGCCGACCAGACCGTGCGGCGACTGGTTCATGCGATCACGGGTAGCGAGACACTGGAGACCTACGGCGTTGATCGGATCCAGGAGGCTGCGGCGGCTGTCGACATGCCCGTGACTGTGGTGGACGGCAAGATCGTCATGCCCACCGAGCGGCGTGAGATCAAGTCCTTCCTGCATTTCCTTGACGACGGTCTCTATCGAGCGTCGCTTACCGGGCAGAGGTATGTGACAAACTCCAAACGCCCCGCGTAACGCTCGGAGGTGTTGGAGCGATTGGACGCTGCTTCCGGTGACGTGTTTCTGGATGTGGCGCGGTCGTGGATAACGTTTGGGCTGCCAACTCTGCGGTTGTCGGAGCGGCTAGGATTCACTTCGCGCGACCGTAACAGGAGCGAATGGAACGGCGATGGAACCGGAAGAGTTCGAGGAACTGATTGAGCAGACCTCCGGGCTGTTGCGGGCAGCGGGTGTCGGAGAACTGGCCGACAGGGAGCGCTATACGGTGTGGGATTCGGAGGCGGGCGGGCCGCGTGCGTTGCCGCCGGATCGTCAGCTGACCGAAATGCTCGTCGCATTTGAGCGACATCTCGCCGTTCTCGACCGGGTAACGTTTCAAAGCGCCGTGGATACCGTCAACGAGTCGATCGCAGACGGAAGGCTGGAGGATGCGGTGTTTGTTCCCACCACCGAGGAGGGCGAGGGAGCGTCGTTCAGCTTTCGCGATGCCCCCGAGCTGCATGCGCTGCGCGTCAGAGTTAAGGAACTCATCAAGCGTTTGGGCGAGGAAGGTATAGGGAGGGGGAGAGACGCGTGATGGAAAGGGAGGAGGCGGAAAAGGAAATTCAGGCCATATTCGAAGAGTTCAAGACGATCACGGACGTCGATGAGGAGCTTCTGTCGGGTTTGTCGCAAGGCAAGCTCTACGAGTTGTACGTGCTTGCGTACCTGCTGACGGATCTGAAGCGACGGGGCTTTGTAATCGCGCTGACGAAGGACACGCTGAAATTCAAGGGAGCGCCCGGACTGATCCACCTCAACGATCCGCACTTTTTGGTGGCCGCACCCGACGGGACCGGGCTTCGATTGTTCGTCAACATTGAGTTTCAGACCCAGGGTGTTCTGCGATCCGGGAATCCCGGTACCGATCGAAGCGCATATCATGAGTTGGATATCGTGTTGGTTGAGGGGTCGGCGATAGGTTATCCCCGGTACGACCAGATTTACCTGGCGATCGAATGCAAGAGCGGAAAGTTCGGGAAGAACTTCCTGCGGGAGGTCCTCGGTGTGCGGCGCGAGCTGTCCTTGTACGTTGATGAACAAGACTCCCGTCTGACGGGAGTCGGCGGAGGCCCGGCGGTCTCGGTGCGGGCCGAGCCAGCGTCAGAGTACTGGCTCGCCTTCATCGACGATGACGGGCTGCATTATCGCGAGAGCCCGGCCGAGTTCGGAATCGAGTTGAGGCACGTTGAACCGGGAGCCCCTTAGAAGGCGCGATGACCGGCGATTCGTTGCTGGCCGAGGCATGAGGCTTGGCAGCTTCGGGAGCGGCATGGCTGGATGCCGGCGTGCCTGGAGAGGGTCGAATGCCGACAGGCGTGAGTGGACAGCTTCGGGGCTGATCGTCCCCGGGAGGGCTCGCCTGGCTCGCGGCGATATCGCATCGGCCGAAGCAACATGCTACTCAGTTTGCGACGGAACCCTCTTGATCCGGACGGGAGCGCGGGGATGAACAAGTCGGAACTCTCCGGGCGTCTGGCCATGCGAATGCGCATGAGCAAGACCGCGGTGAGGGATGCGGTCGAGGGCGTCTTCGACGCGACCGGTGAGGCTCTCGCGAGCGGCGACGCCTTGCGGAGCGCCCGATTCGGCACGAGAAAGCGTCCAGTGCGCATCCGGCGCAAACCCCGTACCGGCGAGGCTGTGGAGATAGCTGCTTCCAAAGTTCCGGAGTTCAAGCCGGGTAAGCCGCTCAGAGAGGGGGTGAGTACCGGGGGAGCGTCTTCAGAACCGGTGGCGGAGGATGTCGTACTGGAGATGCTTGCCATGACAGGCGCGTTGAAGCGGTGAGATGGCGATAGGATGGCGATGTTCGTCGGCAGCCTCTCCGAGCCGGGTAACGAACTCACGGAGCAGAACGGCTCAAGCAGTCTGGGCGCGCGTCGGCGTGGCGGCTTGGGCAAGGAAAGCGGGAATCATACCGGATTTGTTGGATCGCGGATCAATAGTGGCCGAGATACAGAACGAGAGTCTCCCGAGCACCTGCACGGGATGACCCCGTTCACGTTCAATTCATTTGTCTCTCCTGTAAGGCGGCTGGTTCCGGGCGCTGAAGGCTCATGATCGTACCGATTTATCCACCTCTGGATGGAGAGGCCGCCGAGCGGTTTCATGCGTTCGCGACGAGACTCGCATGCGCCCAGCATTCGGGTAATGGTAAAGACGCGGACGACATGGGTCGTGCATTGGAGGAAGAGATAGGCTGGTGTCGATCTGCGACGTGCGGCAGAGAGAAGGTGTTGGCCTATGAAGCGTGCATTCGGGTGTTGTCCGATCTGGCGCGGCTGCGTTGGCGCATCGTCGAACAGGGCTACGGCTTCGCTCTGGAGAATCGCAAGGAAAGCGTACGGGGGCGCCCGACAGCGGAGGTGAAAGCCAGCAAGGACATCCTGCGCCGCGAGCTCCAGCCCGTTGTCGATGAGCAAAAGCGGCACCCCGCCGTCCTGGACTTCATCGCCAGAATGGAACGAGAAGACCATTCGGGCCGGCGCAGCGTGCGGCTGCTCATGGCGGACGGAGCGGAGCTGGCGGCAAGGCTGGAGCCGGCACGCGAGCTCGAAGGCGAGGAAAGGGTCGAGGCCTTGAGCGTCGCCATCAAGCCGTACCTCCAGGAAGCTGACATGAGCGTGGATCAGACCACCGGACGCCGTCTGCGCGAGATCTGGCGCTATTTTCGGTACAGCTGGTCGATTCCCCAGGTGCCGACGCCGGGACGGCAGCTCCTTTACCTCGTCAGAGACGGCGCGCACCCGGCGCATCCCGTCCTGACTTCGACGGTTGATTCGCATAAGTAGTTGATATTGCCTGGTTCTCATTTCGGCTAGGCACTACATCCGGCATTTCTTCGAGCCGTGCTTCGTCGACGGTCAGGCGAGTTGATACGGGGTGATCGTCAGGGGCAGCCCCATGGTTGCGTAAATCTGCTCCGCCGCCGGTGTCGGCTTCGAGGGGATGACGTAGCGGTTGCCCGATTGCCGACAGCGCAGCAGGGAGCACTGGCGGTGGACGAGGGCGGAGCGGATGACCTCCGGGGACATCCGCCGCTTCTGGATGGCGACGCGGTACGCAAGGTGTCGAACGCAGGCGAAGGCCAGGAAGGCGATGGCGATGTGAGCGCGGATCCGGTCCGGGTTCCAGTGCCAGATGGGACGTATCTTCAGGTCGTGTTTGGTGATCCGGAAGCTCTCCTCGACCTGCCAGAGCCCCTGGTAGTGAGCCATCACTTCGGTGACGCGCGCGTCGCGCAGATTGGTGATGACGCCGGTGAGCCCGTCCCATCGTGCGGCCTCGGCGATCTTCTCCGGGTTCACCGTGAGCCGTGCGTCGCCCTCGACGGCGATGAAGCGCTTCGCCCCGTGATTGGAGAGCAGTTCCCTGGGATTGTCGCTGCGGGCCAGCCTGTCGAGCAGGCGTTCCACCTGATGGCGGCGCTCGTGCGCGTCCTTGCGTGCGCGCTGGGGGCAGAAGACGACGATCAGGCGACGGCCCTTGTACTCCCACTCGCCGACCCGGCGGTCCTGTGAGCCCTCCAGCGGGGCATAGGTCCCGGGGTCGAGAACCTGCCCCAGCAGCGCGAGCGGCAGCTTGCGCAGCCGCGCGCCGACGACATACTCGCCGCCGATGGCGTCCATGGCGTCGAGGTTGTCGGCGCTCAGCATGCCCCGGTCGGCCACGCATACCGTGCGCTCCACCTGGTGGCGGCGCTGCATGTCCTGCAGGACCGGGACCATGCTGTGTCCCTCGTAGGTGGCGCCGGGGAAGACCTCGTAGCTGATCGGCAGCCCTTCGCGCGTCACCATCAGCGCCAGCAGAACCTGCGAGTCCTTGTGTTTGCCGTCCTTGCTGAAGCCGTGCTGGCGAAGCTCGTCCTCGGCGGCCGTCTCGAAGTAGAGCGTGGTGCAATCGAAGAAGAGGATCGCGACCGGCTCCGGCAGCAGCGACCGGCTCGCCTCGCCGACGCGCGTGCGCAGTCGCTCGATCACCGTCGCGTCGAGCTGATCCATCATCCGGTAGACCTTCTCGAGCGGAAGACTCACGCCGAAGTCCTCCTCGAGCCGGCGCACGCTGCCCCGCTTGCTGTCGGGGTTGGCTACCCGCGCCATCACCACATGGAACAGCGCGTCATGGGAGGCCCGGTAGCGCGAGCGCGGCAGCAGCGCGTCGAGGCCCAGCAGCCGGTAGATCTCGCCATAGACCTCGTGGATGCCTGTGATCAGGCGCTGCTCCTCTTCAAGCTGCTTGAGGTCGACCGGGAGTTCCTCCTTGCCGTCCCCCCGGCGGCCGACACGGATCGCCTGCTCAGCGATCTTCTCGGGCGCAAACAATGCCGGCTGACGCTCGTCCTCCAGCTTCGCCTTGACGTACTCGCCGAGCTGCCTCAGGCGCTCGAGCTCGTCCTCGTCCATGGCCACGCCGACATGGCGGACGATGCGCTGTCGGACCTTGCCGCCGTCGCGCACGGCCTCGACGATCTGGACCGAGCGTCGCGGGCTGTTGGGGGAGGTCTTGATGCGCACGAACATGGGGGGAGTGTAGCGCGTGGCGGAGGCATTGACAGTCTCAAAGATTTACTAGGCACTACAACGCAGCTTGACCGCACCGCAACTGCCAACTCATTGGCTTTACTGAAAACTCCAGACGCGAGATCGGTCAGAAGTCAGCCCAACCGTCGAAGTCAGGGCCTTGAGCGTCGCCATCAAGCCGTACCTCCAGGAAGCTGACATGAGCGTGGATCAGACCACCGGACGCCGTCTGCGCGAGATCTGGCGCTATTTTCGGTACAGCTGGTCGATTCCCCAGGTGCCGACGCCGGGACGGCAGCTCCTTTACCTCGTCAGAGACGGCGCGCACCCGGCGCATCCCGTCATCGGCATCGCTGCGCTCAACAATTGTCCCCTCGAAATGGGCGAGGGGCGCGAGCGATACATCGGCTGGCATTTTGCGGCGATCGTCGAACGGTTCACCGGTGCCGCCGTGAGGGGCAAGGCGGCGCTTGAGGAGGAAGTCGGATGGCTGGAGCGACAGGTTGAGAGGTCGCTTGCGGAAATCGAGTGGACCAATCTGGTCACGGCGGAAGAAGTTGAATCTCCCGACCATGCGGTTATCGGTCGGTTGGTACAGCGCGGTCAGGAGTTCTCGGAGTTGCGCGAGACCCTGCTCAAGGAGGTTGCGGGGTCAGAGAAGGACCGGTTCGAAGCCGATCTCTGGGACGATGAGGCGGCGCCTCCGGTCGATGACGACATCCTCAGGCTCGAGCCCAAGGCGTCCGCCGACGCGCGCATGCACATCGCTCGGAAGCAACTCGTGGCCAGAAAGCGGGCTTCGGCATTGTCGCGTCTGCTGTCGGCCCGGCTCGTCATCGCCGAACACAGGCAAGAGCTGACAGATCCAGAGCGCGCGCCTGCGGCGCTCGGAAAGGACAAGGTAAGAAGCGCGGTCAACATCGTCCTGGAGGCGCTGAAGGGGCGGCGGGCCGGCGCCAATCTGCTCGAGATCACCACCTGCGGCGCGATCGCGCCCTACAATCGAATACTTGGGGGCAAGCTGGTTGCGCTGCTGATGCTCAGCCCGCAGGTCAGCGCCGACTACCGACGCCGGTATGCCAGTCCGTCCATCATCTCGTCGCAGATGAAGAACCAGCGGGTCACACGCGACAGCACGCTCGTCTATCTCGGCACCACCAGCCTGTACGTGCACGGCTCCAGCCAATACAACCGGCTGCAACTGCCCGCCGGCACGATCGCCCCGGACCAGGAGAGCATCCGTTACAACGCGATAGGACAGACATCGGGCTTCGGGACGATTCAGTTCTCGCCGGATACTAGCAGGGCGATCGACGCCTATCTGGCCCACCAACGCGACTTCAAGGAGGTGAACAGCGTCCTGACTTCGACGGTTGATTCGCATAAGTAGTTGATATTGCCTGGTTCTCATTTCGGCTAGGCACTACATCCGGCATTTCTTCGAGCCGTGCTTCGTCGACGGTCAGGCGAGTTGATACGGGGTGATCGTCAGGGGCAGCCCCATGGTTGCGTAAATCTGCTCCGCCGCCGGTGTCGGCTTCGAGGGGATGACGTAGCGGTTGCCCGATTGCCGACAGCGCAGCAGGGAGCACTGGCGGTGGACGAGGGCGGAGCGGATGACCTCCGGGGACATCCGCCGCTTCTGGATGGCGACGCGGTACGCAAGGTGTCGAACGCAGGCGAAGGCCAGGAAGGCGATGGCGATGTGAGCGCGGATCCGGTCCGGGTTCCAGTGCCAGATGGGACGTATCTTCAGGTCGTGTTTGGTGATCCGGAAGCTCTCCTCGACCTGCCAGAGCCCCTGGTAGTGAGCCATCACTTCGGTGACGCGCGCGTCGCGCAGATTGGTGATGACGCCGGTGAGCCCGTCCCATCGTGCGGCCTCGGCGATCTTCTCCGGGTTCACCGTGAGCCGTGCGTCGCCCTCGACGGCGATGAAGCGCTTCGCCCCGTGATTGGAGAGCAGTTCCCTGGGATTGTCGCTGCGGGCCAGCCTGTCGAGCAGGCGTTCCACCTGATGGCGGCGCTCGTGCGCGTCCTTGCGTGCGCGCTGGGGGCAGAAGACGACGATCAGGCGACGGCCCTTGTACTCCCACTCGCCGACCCGGCGGTCCTGTGAGCCCTCCAGCGGGGCATAGGTCCCGGGGTCGAGAACCTGCCCCAGCAGCGCGAGCGGCAGCTTGCGCAGCCGCGCGCCGACGACATACTCGCCGCCGATGGCGTCCATGGCGTCGAGGTTGTCGGCGCTCAGCATGCCCCGGTCGGCCACGCATACCGTGCGCTCCACCTGGTGGCGGCGCTGCATGTCCTGCAGGACCGGGACCATGCTGTGTCCCTCGTAGGTGGCGCCGGGGAAGACCTCGTAGCTGATCGGCAGCCCTTCGCGCGTCACCATCAGCGCCAGCAGAACCTGCGAGTCCTTGTGTTTGCCGTCCTTGCTGAAGCCGTGCTGGCGAAGCTCGTCCTCGGCGGCCGTCTCGAAGTAGAGCGTGGTGCAATCGAAGAAGAGGATCGCGACCGGCTCCGGCAGCAGCGACCGGCTCGCCTCGCCGACGCGCGTGCGCAGTCGCTCGATCACCGTCGCGTCGAGCTGATCCATCATCCGGTAGACCTTCTCGAGCGGAAGACTCACGCCGAAGTCCTCCTCGAGCCGGCGCACGCTGCCCCGCTTGCTGTCGGGGTTGGCTACCCGCGCCATCACCACATGGAACAGCGCGTCATGGGAGGCCCGGTAGCGCGAGCGCGGCAGCAGCGCGTCGAGGCCCAGCAGCCGGTAGATCTCGCCATAGACCTCGTGGATGCCTGTGATCAGGCGCTGCTCCTCTTCAAGCTGCTTGAGGTCGACCGGGAGTTCCTCCTTGCCGTCCCCCCGGCGGCCGACACGGATCGCCTGCTCAGCGATCTTCTCGGGCGCAAACAATGCCGGCTGACGCTCGTCCTCCAGCTTCGCCTTGACGTACTCGCCGAGCTGCCTCAGGCGCTCGAGCTCGTCCTCGTCCATGGCCACGCCGACATGGCGGACGATGCGCTGTCGGACCTTGCCGCCGTCGCGCACGGCCTCGACGATCTGGACCGAGCGTCGCGGGCTGTTGGGGGAGGTCTTGATGCGCACGAACATGGGGGGAGTGTAGCGCGTGGCGGAGGCATTGACAGTCTCAAAGATTTACTAGGCACTACAACGCAGCTTGACCGCACCGCAACTGCCAACTCATTGGCTTTACTGAAAACTCCAGACGCGAGATCGGTCAGAAGTCAGCCCAACCGTCGAAGTCAGGAATTCTTACGTCACCCATTTCTCCATGTGGTTTGCAATCGGCTTCTGAATCGGCCATGATTGAAGGACGGTGGGTAGCCAAACTCGTCGTGCGAGCGCAAGGGCAGTTTCTTGCGCGGTGCGTCGGTGTGCGCCTACGTACCATTATTGGGAGTGTCGACATGGCAGACAGAGTGGCGTTTACCCCCCCCCCCCCCCGCAGGGGCAGCCGGGGAAACATTTGGGGCTTATATCGATTACTTGACGGCCGGCTGTCGGGCGCGGATCGGGGCCGGGGACGCCGTCGCGTCGCGGCGGCTTCACCAAGGGGAGAATGAACAATGACGGTTGAAGGCATCAAGCTTCGCGGCGGCACGGGCGCCGATACCCTCGACGGTGGGGACGGCGACGACACCCTGAAGGGCCGCAAAGGTGACGATATTCTTAACGGCGGCATGGGCGCCGACGCGCTGAGGGCCGGCAAGGGCAACGACACTCTGAACGGCGGACACGGTGACGACTGGATGAGGGGCGGCCTGGGCGACGACACCTTCGTGTTCAGGGCAGGGGACGGTCACGACACCATTGCCGACTTTGAAGACGGCGACACGATTCGCATCGACGGCGAGGCGGGCGGGTTCGCGGGGCTGGTCATTGAGCAGGACGGCGCCGATGCCCTTGTTCGCTACGGCGATGGCGACACCATCAGGCTGACAGGTGTGTCGGCGGACACCCTCGATGGGGACGACTTCGCGCTGCCCAGGGGCTTCACCTGGCATGTCGACTACGACACTGACGGAGGCATCGGCGGCGGCTGGAGCAACTTCGACGCCGTTATCCTTGGCAGCGACGGCAACGACAAGATATACGGCGGCAAGCGCAACGACTGGCTGGCCGGCGAATACGGCGACGACACCCTCTACGGCGGTGGCGGCGACGACGACCTGAATGGCAGCAAGGGTAACGACAAGCTGTACGGCGGCGCCGGCAACGACGAACTCCATGCCGGCGCCGGCAACGACACGTTGGAGGGTGGCAACGGCAATGATCGCCTCGAAGGCGGCGACGGCAACGACACGCTCAGAGGCGGCGACGGCATGGACGGGATCTGGGGCGACGAGGGCAACGACACCCTTTACGGTGGCGCAGGTAACGACTGGCTCTACGGCGGCGAGGGCAACGACACGCTCCATGGCGGTGAGGGCAACGACATTCTTGCTGTTGGCCCAGACGGCATTCGTACTTATGGCCCAGACGGCATTCTTACTGTTGGCCCAGGCGGCCATGATACGCTCCACGGCGGCGCGGGCAGCGATATTTTCGTCCTCGCGAGAAAATCCTGGATGCATTACGGCGGCCATGCGACGATTGAGGATTTCGAGGACGGGACGGACATTTTGGCATTTAAATCAGTTCCGGCGTCGATTGTTGGTGAAGCGCTCAAAACGAAGTTTGAGGATCTCACGATCAGCCAGTCGGGCGAGAACACCGTGATCACCTGGGACAGCGGATCCGTCACCTTGGTTGGAATACAGGCGTCGCAGATCACCGGGGAGGATTTCAACTTCGACTATGTCCATGCAGAATATTTCGATATGAACGCCATTGGCAACAGCTTATACGGGTAATAGCTGCTCCAGGTCTGCGCAGAAATTTCAGTGTGTCGGCAAGGAAAGACATCGGCCACGCTCGTGGTTTCGGAAACTTGGGACATGAGTCAACGACGGCTCCGGCGGCTCCGGCGTTGACCGGACGTTCCGGCCCGGCTATGGATCGGCCGGGGATGCAAGGAGCAGGTGATGCTCGGTTGCGCGTTGTTCGCGAAGCTGGCATCGTTCCGGGCGTCAGCCCCATCACAACAGCAGAGGAAAATAGGCCATGGCCAACGAACCGACCCCCGGTAACGGTAGAATCAATGGAGACGACGAGAAAAACGATCTCCATGGCACTCCAAGGCGCGACGAGATTGACGGCTGGGGAAACCGCGACACAATTTGGGGTAAAGGTGACAATGACACGCTCTGGGGTGGCAACGGCCGCGACCGGATCTACGGCGAGGACGGCAACGACACGCTCTGGGGTGGTCGAGGCGACGACTGGCTCTACGGCGGCAATGGCAACGATGTTCTCGTTGGCGGGCTGGACGATGACTACCTGTTTGGTGGTGCGGGCACGGATATCCTTGTCGGCATGGCGGGCCATGATGAGCTTACGGGCGGCGACGGCACCGATAGATTTGAGTTCGTGATTGCCGATTACAGTAACGGAAATGACACGATCAAGGATTTCGAGAATGGCGAGGAGATCCATTTCGTCAATTTCAAAAAAGGCAGCAACCCCATAGATATCACGGTCTTTCAGGTCGGCAATGACACCCGGATTGAGTATGGCAGTGGTAAGAATTTCAGCACGATCACCCTGACGGGTGTGGGTGTAGACGAAGTCAGCAAGGCGGATTTCGTCGGCGTTGGATCCCTGTTCCGTGGTGTGGATGTCACGGCGACTCCGGCCGCCGAGCCCGTTCAGGCCACCGGAAGCAAGGAGAATTTCCTTGTCAAGGTCGGCAACGAAATCAGCAAACGCGCTGATTCGATTGTCGGTTTCAGCAATGGCGACGATGCGATCACCTTTCGCAACGGCGCTTCCGAGGCGTCCATCGATGTCACGATCTCTCAGGTGGCGGTCGAGGTCGGTGGCGGAACGCGCCTCGACACCTTGATCGAATACGGCGACAGTTCGATCACGCTGGAGAATGTGGTTGCGCTGGATATCACCAGAGCCGATCTCGGGGGCATTGGCACGATAACCCGCAAGATCGACGGTACCGAATCGGTTGATCGGGAACTTCAGTCCACCGAAGACAATGACATCATTTCCGGCAAGGGCGGCAGCGACCATTTTGTCTTCGATACGAGCATCAGCAACGGCAAGGATGTGATCACCGACTTCACGAAGGACGACAAAGAGACCATCGTTTTTCGCAACGGCGATGCCAACTCGTCCACCGACGTTACGATCTCGCAGGTTGGCCAGAACACCCTGATCGAGTACGGCGACAGTTCGATCACGCTGAAGGGAAAAGATGCGCTTGAAATCGGCAAGGGGCAATTCGCGGGCCTCGGCACGATAACCCGCAAGATCAATGACACCGATAACCCGAATTCGAGCTTTCGGGGCACGGCAGATAACGATGTCATGGACGGCATGGGGGGCAACGACAAAATCTATGGCCTCATTGGCGACGACACGTTGAAGGGCGGCGATGGCGCCGACTTGTTGGCAGGGGGCACGGGCAACGATACCCTGACGGGCGGCGACGGCAAGGATTTTTTTGTTTTCGACGGAAATGGGTTCGACATCGTCACGGATTTCGAGTTCAACAAGACCGGCTCGACGCGCGAGGAGCGCGTCGAGGATCGGATCAGGATCGAGGGCTTGGACTACGACGATCTGGTGATCTCTCAGGTTGGAGCGAACGCTCTGATCACCAACAAGGCCGGGACTTTTTCGGTAACGGTGGAGAATTTCGATCATTCGGAACTGACCGAGGGCTCCGGAATTTTCGATTTTGTCGACGTGGCCTGACCGGACGGCTTGCCCGCTCCGGCGATGACGGCACAGCGCGAGCCCGTGCAGCAGGGGCTTCCCGGTCGACCGGGAGGGGCTGGCGGGACGCGCCGCCCGGCATGCCGGGCGGGGTCGGCGCCCTTTCGGATTGTGCGCCGTCGCACCCTTGCTTTATGAAGCCTCCTCCGGCGGTGATCTGCATCCGCGTGCGGTTCTGGCCCGGCATCGCGGTGCGCTGATCGTCGTCGGCGCGTTGAGTGCGGCGGTGAACCTGCTGATGCTCGCCGGGCCGCTGTTCATGCTGCAGATCTACGACCGGGTGCTGACCAGCCGCTCGGAGGCGACGCTGGTCATGTTGTTCGCCATCGTGGTCTATCTCTACGGGCTGATGCCGGACAGCCTGTGCGGACGACGCATCCTGTCGCGGGTCGGTGCGGGGTTCCAGGATGCGCTGGACGAGCGGGTGTTCGACGCCGCCCACCGCGCCGGGCGGGATCCGTCGCGGCGCGGCAACCCGGGCCAGGCGTTGCAGAACCTGGAGTCGGTGCGCGGGTTTCTGGCCTCGCCGGCGCCGGGGGCGCTGCTGGACCTGCCGTGGACGCCGTTCTTCGTGGCGGTGATCTTCACATCTTCCATCCGCTGCTGGCGGTTGCGGGCAGCACGGTGCTGGTGGCGCTGGCCTGGCCAACCGGTGGGCGACACGCAAGCCGCGAGAAGGCACCGCGCGCCTGTCGGCCGAAGCCGCCATCCGGGCGGAAGATGTGCGCCGCGAGATGGAAACGGTGACCGGCTTTGGCATGACGGGACCGCTGCGGGCGCGCTGGAAGTTGGTGCGCGAGGCGGCGCTGGACCGGTCGATGCGGGCCTCGGACGCGGGCGGCGGCTATGCGTCGGCGAGCAAGGCGTTCCGTCTTCTTCTGCAGTCGGCGATGCTGGCTCTCGGGGCGTGGCTGGTGCTGGGGGGCGAACTGACGGCAGGCGCGATGATCGCGTCGTCGTCGATCCTTCTGGGCCGGGCGTTGCAGCCGCTGGAGCAGACGGTCGCGCGGTCGGGATGGCTGGCGGTATCGCGGCTGCTGGCGGAGATTCCGCCGAAGATTCTGCCGATGGCCTTGCCGCGCCCGGCGGCGCATCTTCGGGTGCGCGACCTGGCAGTGCTGTCGCCGGACCGTCGGGATGTTCTGCTTCGGAGCGTGACGTTCGATGTTGCGCCGGGCGAGGCGGTGGCGGTGGTCGGTCCGAGCGGGGCCGGCAAATCGACGCTGGCGAAAGCGCTGGCCGGGCTGTGGCCGTTGGCGCAGGGCGACATTCGCCTGGGCGGGGCGGAGCTTCCGGCCTGGGGCGAGGCCCTGTGGCGGAAGCACCTTGGCTACCTGCCGCAGGAGGTGGCGCGGCTGGCGGGGCCACGGCCGCGACTGAAAACGGTGGGCCCGGACGGAGAGCGCCCGGGCAAGGAGCGCCGGGCGGTGGCGGAGGCCGCCGCCCGGGAACAGGCGTCCGGAAATGACTGAGACCGCACGTGGAATCCGCCCGGCGGGCATGACCGGGGGAGCCCTCGCCGAGACCGCAGACCTCTGCCGGATCGACGCGTCGGCCCGGATCCCCTCCCGCAAGCGGGCGCTGCTCGGGCAGTACATGACGCCGGCCCCGATTGCCCGTTTCATGGCCAGCCTGTTTTCCGAAACGGCCGGCGACCTGCGGGTGCTGGACCCGGGGGCTGGCGTGGGTGCGTTGACGGCGGCTCTTGCCGAGCGCCTGTGCGCCGCGGGGCCGGTACCGCGCTCCGTCGCGTTCGTCTGTTACGAGATCGACGCGATGCTCTCGAACCACCTGCGCGATACTCTCTGGCAGGTCGAGGCGCACTGCCGAAGCGCAGGCATCGAGGCAGCGGTCCGATCGGTGGAAGAGGACTTCATCATGGCCGGCGGCCCGGCCGTGCGGCCGGGTCTGTTCGATGCCGCCAGGCGGGAAGAGGCGGGCTTTACCCACGCGATCCTCAATCCGCCCTACCGCAAGATCAACGCGGACTCGGCGCACCGCGCGGCCCTGCGCGAGGCCGGGGTCGAGACCTCCAATCTCTACACCGGATTCCTCTATCTGGCTTCGCTGCGGCTTCGCTGCGGGGGCGAACTAGTGGCCATCGTGCCGCGTTCGTTCTGCAACGGTCCGTATTTCAGGCCGTTCCGGGAGCGGTTCTTCTCAATGATGAGCCTGCGGCACCTCCATCTGTTCGAACGCCGGGACCGCGCCTTCCGGGACGACGACGTGCTGCAGGAGAACGTCATCCTGCATGCGGTGAAGGATACCGCGCCGGGCGATGTGACGATCACGACAAGCAGCGGCAGGGTGTCGGGAATCGACCTAGCGGCGGGAGTCTGGGGAGTTGAGGATCTGACTTGGAGAAGGGTGCCTCAGGAGTCGGTTATCCGCCCGGACGACCGCGAACGGTTCGTGCGGATCGCCGCCAACGGAATAGAGCAGGGGATCGTCGACCGCATGGCGCATTTCACGGCGAGCCTTGCGGAGATCGGCATAGCGATCTCCACCGGCCCGGTGGTGGACTTCCGCCACCGGGACGATCTGCGGGCGGAGCCGCAGGTCGGCGCCGCGCCCCTGCTCTATGCCGCCCATTTCCGGGGCGGAACGCTCGCCTGGCCGAAGGCGATGCGCAAGCCGAACGCGATTCGCGTCTCGGAACGCAGCCGGAAATGGCTGTGGCCGAACCGCGGCAGCTACGTGGTGACGCGGCGGTTCACGGCCAAGGAGGAGCGCCGCCGCGTGGTGGCGTCGGTGTATGATTCGGACCTGCCGGGTGAACTGGTCGGCTTCGAGAACCACCTCAATGTATTTCATGCCGGCCGCGAGGGCATGGACCGCAACCTGGCGCGCGGTCTTGCGTTGTATCTGAACAGCAGTCTCGTCGACCGATACTTTCGGCAGTTCAACGGCCACACCCAGGTCAACGCGGCGGATCTGCGGTCGCTGCGGTATCCGGATCGTGCGACGCTGGAGCGTCTGGGTCGTGCGCATGGGGGCGGTGCGCCGCCGCAACGGGACATCGACGCAGCGATCGAACAGGAGGTCGCCGACATGGCGGAAGACGGGAACCCGCTCGAAGCGCAGCAGAAGATCGAGGACGCGCTGGCGATCCTCACGGCGCTCGGCATGCCGCGCGGCCAGCGGAACGACCGCTCGGCGCTGACCTTGCTCGCGCTGCTCGACCTCCGGCCGTCGGGCGCCTGGCAGGACCTGCGACGGCCGCTGATGGGCATCACGCCGATCATGGACTACACGCGCGAACACTATGGGCGGGAATACGCGCCGAACACGCGCGAGACGTTCCGCCGGCAGACCATGCACCAGTTCGTGGAGGCCGGGATCGCGGTCTACAACCCCGACGATCCCGGGCGGCCGGTGAACAGCCCGAACGCCTGTTACCAGGTCAGCGAAGCGGCGGTGCGCGTCATCGCCGCCTGGGATACCGATGGCTGGCAGTCCGCGCTCGACCGCTGGCTCGATGCGCGCAAGACGCTGGCCGCGCGGTGGGCGCGGGAGCGGGAGATGCGGATGGTCCCGGTCGCCGTCGCGCCGGGCCGGGAGATCGTCCTGTCGCCGGGCGCGCACAGCGACCTCATCAGGGAGATACTGGAATCGTTCGCGCCGCGCTTCGCGCCCGGCGCCGAAGTGATCTACGTGGGCGACACGGGCGACAGGACCGGGTTGTTCGAGGAAGACCGCCTCGCGGCGCTCGGGGTGACGGTCGACCGGCACGGCAAGATGCCGGATGTCGTGTTGTACTTCAGCGGCAAGCGGTGGCTTCTGCTCATCGAGGCGGTCACCAGCCACGGGCCGGTCGATGCCAAGCGGCATCACGAACTGGCGGCGCTGTTCGCCAATGCGGACGCCGGCCTCGTATACGTGACCGCCTTCCCGGATCGTTCGATCATGGGCCGGCACCTTGGCGACATCTCGTGGGAGACCGAGGTCTGGTGCGCGGACGCGCCGAGCCACCTGATCCATTTCGACGGGGAGCGCTTCCTGGGACCCCATGAGCCGTCGGAGAAGTAATGCCGGGTCGGACGGTCATGGCGCTGGGCGCTGTGCGCCAGCCTGATCGGCACCTGCAAGCTCAACGGCGTCAATCCGCAAGTCTACCTGACCGACACCCTGCGCCGCATCGTCGACATGCACCCCGTGTCACGCATCGACGAGCTCATGCCCTGGAACTTCACCCCGACAATCCCGGGCGTCACCCGTCAACAAGGGTAACGGCGTGGCGCTTACAGAAATCGACAGGTTCCTGCCAGTTGGTGCCGCCCGGTGAAACCTGCATCGGGTGCGGCCGGCTGCTTCCAAAACTGTCGGTAAGGCGACGGGAACCGTTGCGGGAATGCGCGAAACCGTGTTGAACGAAGGCGCTGCGCACCGAGAGCGTGTTGTGTCGGCGTGCCGTTGAATTGACCGACGGATTGTGTTGCCAGGTGGATCGGCGACACGACGAGAGTTACCTTATTCCCGCAGAATGCGTAGAACTCGACGGAAAGCCGGGCTTGGCCTGGTCGAGTCCGGCAACGACCATCCGATGGAGTTTGACCATGACGGATACGACCGCCGATCGGCTGATCGACATGGGTACGGAAAAGGCCGGCATCGCGTCGATCTTCATCGCCGCCGGTGCCGCGTTTCTGGCGAACTGCTCCTTCCCGGCCGCCGCCAGCAAGGTCATCAACGCCATCATCCACTGCCGCACGCCGGTCATGGGCTGCCTTGTCTTCCTCTGCAACGCCTGCGGTGAACGGCATGTCATCTACAAGTCGTGCCGCAACCGACACTGTCCGCAGTGTCAGGGGGCAGCCGCCCGACGCTGGATGGAGGCGCTGGCCGCAGCGGTGCTGCCAGCCCCCTATTTCCACATCGTCTTCACCCTGCCGGAGCCGATCGCCGCCATCGTCCTGCAAAACCGCAAGCAGGTGCTGAACATCCTGTTTCGCGCCGCGACGACCACCCTGAAGACCATTGCCGCCGATCCGCGCCGCACCGAAACCCCGGTTTCGCACCCGACCATGACATTTCATGACATTCCGTAACTGCCCAGGATGCAGGCTCGGTGCTCCTTTTGCGTCGCCCCGGACTCCGATCCGGGACCTCGTGCAATAAGGGCGATCCTTCGCCCGGAGACCCCGGCTCGGCGCTGGCGCGCCGTCCGGGGTGACGCAAGAGGGGGCGGACCTCCGGCCGCAAGGCGACGCCGCGGAATCGTGCTCCAGGACCGACATCCTGGGCAGTTGCGACATCCCACGATACGGCGCGAGATTGCCTCCCTTTTCCTCTCTCCCGCTTGCGGGGGAGGGCCGGAGTGGGAGGACGGCAGGGCCGGATTGTCGCAGCATTCCGGGGCTGTTACGGTTCCGCCCGAGTTGAAACGGCCTCCGGGGTAGCGCGCCATGTCTTTCGATCTTCTCATCCGGAACGGCACGGTGGTCGATGGCTCGGGGATGCCCCGCTACCGGGCCGATGTCGGCGTGAAGCAGGGGCGGATCGCCGAGATCGGGCGCATAAGCAGCCCCGCCGGGGACGTCATCGACGCCGAGGGCATGATCGTGGCGCCGGGCTTCATCGACGGCCACACCCACATGGACGCCCAGGTGGCCTGGGACCCGCTCGGAAGCTGCTCCTGCTGGCACGGCGTGACCACGGTGGTGATGGGCAATTGCGGTTTCGCGCTCGCGCCCTGCAAGCCGGAGGCGCGGGAATGGTACGCCGAATGCCTGGAGGCGGTCGAGGACATCCCCAAGGAAGCGATGACCGCCGGGATAGACTGGCGCTGGGAGACCTTCCCGGAATACCTCGAGGCCGTTGATTCGTTCCCGAAGAGCATCAACTACGCCGCCTATATCGGCCATTCGGCGCTGCGCATGTATGCGATGGGCGACCGGGCGCTGGACCGGGAGGCCGACGAGGACGACCTGAAGCTCATGGCGAAGCTGGTGCAGGAGGCGCTGCGGGCGGGCGCGGTCGGCTTCTCCTCGTCCCGGGCCAGCACCCATATCCGCCCGGACGGCGGGCCGGTCGCAAGCCGCATCGCCGCCTGGTCGGAGATCGCGCATCTGGTGAACGCCATGGCGGAGCTCAATGCCGGCATTTTCCAGGTCGGGCCGGACGTTTCCGGCGGCGAGGCGCAGAAGGCGTGCTACGAGGAGCTCGGCAGGATCGCCGTTTCCAGCCGCCGCCCGTTGATGCTGGGCGCGCTTGCATCGAGCCAGGGCGACAATCCCAACCCCTATACCTACCAGTTCGAGTGGATGGACAGGGTTGCGGCCGAGGGCGGGCGCGTTTTCGGGCAAGCCACCACCCGGTCGATCAATGCGCTCTTCTCGATGAAGTCCTACCTGCCCTTCGATGCGCTGCCGGTCTGGAACGAGATCCGCAGCCTGCCGGTCGCCGAGCAGAAGGCCCGCTTCCGCGACCCGGAGGTGCGCGCCGGGCTGGTCGCCGCCGAAGCCGGGATGAAGCCCAGGGGCACCGAGTTCCAGGGCGGCGGCGCGGCCACCACGGACCCGCGCAAGCCGGACTACGCCAATCTCTTCCCGATGTTCGACGTGAAGTGGGACGACCCGAGCGTCGCGGACCTGGCCGAGGGTTCCGGGCGCAATCCGGTCGAGGTCATGCTCGACCTGATGGCGGAAAACGAGGACCTGATGTTCGTCCAGCCGCTGGTCAACGAGAAGCCGCTGGAAGTGCGCGAGATGCTGAAAAACCCGCGCACGCTCGCGACCTTCTCCGACTCCGGCGCCCATGTCTGCCAGGAGATGGGCTCCTCGCTGCAGACACATCTGTTGAGTTACTGGGTGCGCGACAAGCAGGCCTTCACCCTGGAGGAGGCGGTGCGGATGCTGACCTTCGAGAACGCCGCCGCCTGGGACATGCACGACCGGGGCCTGCTGCGCACCGGCCACGCCGCCGACATCGTGGTCTTCGACGAGGGGGGCATCGAGCCCTGCCTGCCGACGGTCGAGACCGACCTGCCGGGCGGCGCGCGCCGCCTGGTGCAGAAGGCGGACGGCATTGCGGCCACGGTGGTGAACGGCGCGGTCACGCTGCGCGGCGGCGAGCCGACGGGCGCCCATTCCGGCTCGCTGCTCCGGGGCGCCGCCGCCCGCGCCTGATGGTGGGGCGGGGCGGGTATGGTGCGGGTTGAACCGGAGCCGCCCGCCGGGCCCCTTCCCGCCATGCCCTCTTCAGCGGGAAAGGGCGTCAACCGTACGGCAGTGGCCGCCTGTGGATATTTTTCTCTCTAGGGGTTGTAATTCGGGAAAATAAGCCCTAAATTCCTGCCTATAAAGGACTGAATCAGGAACGATGACTTGATAAAACGCGCCGCATTGCGGCCACGCGACGGGATTGGGGCAGCTGAACGCGCCGGGGGCGGCAGACGGGGAAGCTGCGCGCGCCGGCCGGGTAGGGGAGCGCAATGTTCCATTGGAGAAGACAGGAGGCCGGGCGCGGCCGGGGAGAAAAGATGGCCGGGACACTGACGGAGCGCAGACGGGGCAGGCCGGTCGGCGAGGACCTGTGCCGCCGGGTGGTTGCGGCGGTGCTGGAGCGGGGGATGGCGGGGCGATGCTCCCGGCCGGTGCGTGAAGCAAAATAGAGGGGATTACAAAGATAGGTTGACGGAGGAGACCAACGACATTCCTTCCGTCATACCCGGACTTGTTCCGGGTATCTCCCGCCACAGCTTCCGTCGGACGGCCGCATGGATACCCGGAACAAGTCCGGGTATGACGCTGGAGAGAAGGCGCGAAGCCTCGCAAATCTGTCGTCAACCTGTCTTTGTAATCCCCAAAATAGAAGCCGGCTGTCGATGCAGCCGGGGGGCCGGTTACCCGTTTTCCTGCCGGCGCATTTCCTCGACCAGCGCCGCATGGTAGCGGGTGTGGAGCGGGTCCGGGTCCTTGTCCAGAAGCCGCTCAAGCTCGCCCATCCTCGCATCCCGGTCGCGCCGGGTTTCGTCATGCTCCCCGCCGCTCAATTGGCGGGAGCATTCCAGGAACGCCCACTCGATTTCGGCGGCGTTCGGCGCGCGGGTGATTTCCAGAGGACTCCAGCGTATCGGCTCCCCTTCGGCCCAGGCCGACGGGTTTTCCCGGACGCGCCGCGCCATGTCGTGAAAGGCGAGGGACCGTTCGGGTCCGGGGCTTGCGGCGAGCCTTTTGACCTCTGCGTCGCTGAGCGTCGTCATTTCGAACGCGCGCAATTGCCGCCAGGGAACCAGGCGGTTCGCGCCCCGTTCTTGCCCTCGCTCGCCGCCGTAAACGACGGCGGCGGATAGCGGGCCGTGCGCGCCCGCGAGGCCCCGCCGCACCCGCGCAGCGCCGGCGAACAGGCCGGAGGAGGCGGTTTCGCCGGCCTTGGCTTCGACGACCGCCGGACCGGCGGGGCCCTGGAGGATGAGATCGGCCTCCGCCCCGTTGCTGTCGCGGTAGAAGAAAAGCCCGCCCGGCTCGCCGCGGTGGACGCGCTGCTTGGCGATCTCGGAGACGACCCAGGTCTCGAAGATCGGGCCGCGCAGCGGATGCGAGCGCAGCTGGTCCGGCGAGCGGATGCCGAGCAGCCAGCAGACGAGCCCGGTGTCGTAGAAATGCAGCTTCGGCATCTTCACGAGGCGTTTGCGGATATTCGCGTGGAACGCCGGCAGGCGGAAGACGAGGAAACTCGTTTCGAGGATGCTGAGCCAGGCTTTCGCGGTGGGCTGCGAGACGCCGCAATCGCCCGCCAGCGCCGAATAGTTGAGCAGTTGCGCCGTCCGGCCGGCGCAAAGGGCGACGAACCGCTGGAACGCCGCGAGATCGCCCACATTGGCGACCGTCCGCACATCGCGTTCGATATAGGCGGCGACATAGGACCGGAACCAGTCGCCGGGGTCTATCCCCTCGTCGAAGATGCGCGGATAGGAGCCGGCGAACAGGACCTCGTCGAGGGTCCCGGGATGCCGGGGGAACCGGACCGTCTCGCCCCGGGTCAGCGGGAGCAGGTTGTAAACCGCCGTTCTTCCGGCCAGCGACTGGGAGACCGTTTCGAGCAGGGCGAAGTTCTGGGAGCCCGTGAGTATCCAGCGCCCGGGCGCCGGGTCGGCGTCGATGACGCCCTGGAGGTAGGAGAGCAGATCCGGCGCCCTCTGGATTTCGTCGAGGACGGCGCCCTGCGGGAAACGGGCCAGGAAGGCGCGCGGGTCCTCGACGGCGAAGGCGCGCATGTCCGGCGCTTCGAGCGTCTCGTAGGGATGCTGCGGGAACAGGGAGCGGCAGAGCGTCGTCTTGCCGCTCTGCCGGGGGCCGGTCAGCGTGACGGACGGCCACTGCCGGGCCGCCCTCGCCAGCCTGGGGGCGAGGTCGCGTTCGATCATGGCGGGAGCTTAGCCGATTTCAGGCTAATTGAAAATTGGATTTTGAATTGGCCTAGATTCCGAAGACACCCGGCAGCCTGCCGCTACCCCGTCTCCACCGTGCGCCGCTCGATGTCGAGCAGTACTTCGAGGCCGATGTCGTCATGCAGTTCGTCCTGGAGCGCGCGCCAGCCTTCGGGCGAATGGGCGGCGGAGGAGAAAGACGCCGCCATTTCCCGGTAGAGCGCCTTGGACCTCTCATAGAGGGCGAGGAATTGCGTCTGCGGGTCGGCGATGATCTTCCAGCCCATGTCGGCCATCTCCTGCGCGCTCAGGCCGATATCGGCCATGCCGCCGGGGCTGGCGAGATACATGAGCGGCCCGCCGAGGCGCTCGGCGATGAAGCGCGCTTCCTCCGCATTGCGCGGCGAGAGCAGCAGCAGGTCCGCGCCGGCGGCCCGGTAGGCTTCGACGCGGGCGAGTGCATCGTCCATGTTCGAGGCGCGCACGGCGTTGGTGCGCGCGACGATCAGCAGGTCGTCGCTGCGCCGGGCCCGGACCGCTTCGGCGACCTTCGCCGCCATGATCTCCTTCTCCACCATATGCTCCAGCCCGATATGGTGGTGGGCGCGCTTCGGCAGCCACTGGTCCTCGATCTCGATGGCCTGGAAGCCGGCCGTCTCGCTCATGGCGATGGTGCGGCGCATGTGCATCGGGTCGCCGAAGCCGGCGGCGGCGTCGAAGATGAGCGGCAGCGGCGTCGCTGCGCCGATCTCGATGGCCGCCTGGCACATTTCGGTGACCGTCAGCGTGGCTTCCAGATAGATTTTCAGATAGCCGGTCGCGCCGCCGCCGAGATAGAGCGCGCGAAAGCCGGCATTCTCCGCCAGCTTTGCCATCAGCGGGTTCAGCACCAGCGGCGCCAGCACGGGCTCCGGGCCGGCAATCATGTCGCGCAGCTTCGCCATTCCTCGGCTTCTCCTCAGGCGGGGACTCGTGCGAGTCTGCCGCTCCCGCCGCCGCCGGACAAGCATGGCCAGCAGAGACATCGCCATCGTCGGACTGGGGCCCGTGGGCGCCACGCTCGCCAACCTGCTGGGCCGCCTCGGGCTCAGGGTCGAGGTCTTCGAGCGCGACCGTGCGGCCTATGCGCTCCCCCGCGCGGTGCATTTCGACGACGAGGTCATGCGCGTCTTCCAGGCGGCCGGCCTCGCCGAAGAGATCGCGGCGGGCACGCATGTCTCGCCCGGCACGCTGTTCGTGGACCGCGAGGGGCGGGTCATGCTCGACTGGTCGCGGCGGATGGAAGAGGGGCCGCAGGGCTGGCATGAGAGCTACCGCTTCCACCAGCCGACGCTGGAGGGCGTCTTGCGCGCCGGCCTCGAACGCTTCCCCGGGGTCCGGGTGCGGCTCGGGCATGAGGTCGGGGATCCGGAAGCGCTGGATGCGCGCTATGTCGTCGGCTGCGACGGGGCGCGGTCGGGCGTCCGCGACGCCATAGGCGGAGGGAGCGAGGACCTGGGTTTCCACGAGCGCTGGCTGGTGATCGACCTGGTTCTGAAGCGCCCGCGCCCCGACCTCGGCGACTACACGCGCCAGTTCTGCGACCCCGTGAGGCCCGCGACCTATGTGCGCACCACCGGCAACCGCCGGCGCTGGGAAATCCGGGTGGAGGAGGGCGAGGAGGCCGATCCGGAGACGGTCTGGCGGCTGCTGACCCGCTGGATCGGCCCCGAGGACGCGGAGATCGAGCGCGCCGTCATCTACACCTTCCACGCCACGGTCGCGCGGCGCTGGCGGCGGGGCCGCCTGTTCATCGCCGGCGACGCCGCGCACCAGACACCGCCCTTCATGGGCCAGGGCATGTGCGCCGGCATCCGCGACGCCGCCAACCTCGCCTGGAAGCTCGCGGCCGTCCTGCGGGGCGGTGCGCCGGAGTCCCTGCTCGACAGCTATGCTAGCGAGCGCATGCCCCATGTGCGCGACTATGTTGAGCTTGCGGTGAGAATGGGGCGGCTGCTGAATGCGACCGGCACGGAGGACATGGTGAGCGCCGCCGCCGCGCGGGGCGAGAGCACGGACCGGATGGAATCGATCCGCCCGCGCCTCGGACCGGGGCTGCACCGGGGCGAAGGCGCGCTTGCCGGCCGTCCGGGGCCGCAGCCGCGCCTCGCCGACGGGCGGCGGCTCGACGATGCGGTGGGCCTCTCCCCGGTGCTGCTGCTGCGCGAGCCGGCGGCGGTGGAGAGTTTCGGCGTCCCGGCGGTCGCGGCCGGAGCCGACTGGCTCGGCGCGCACGGCCTTGCGGCGGCCCTGCTCAGGCCCGACCGCTATGTGTTCGGCGCGGCGGAGACACTCGACGAAGCAGCCGCGCTCTGCGAAACCTATGCGGCGGAGACCGGAAGGGCGAAGGCATGAAGATCACCGGGGTGCGGGCGGACTGGCTGCATGTGCCGATTCCGGAGGAACGCCGGCACCGGAGCGATTTCGGCGTGACGCGCGCCTTCGACTCGACCCTCGTGCGCATCGAGACGGACGCCGGCATTACCGGCTTCGGCGAGGCCAAGGCGGCGGTCGGCTCCGCGGGCAACAACCGCGCGCTCGCGGCCTGCGTCGAACAGGAGCTCGGGCCGCTGCTGGCCGGCGAGGACCCGCGCGACATCTCCCGCCTCTGGGACGTGATGTACAACGGCAGCCGGGCGCATTACGCGATTGCGCGCGGCCATGTCTTCCCGGTGCTCGGCCGTCGCGGGCTTACGGTCTCGGCGATTTCCGGCATCGACATGGCGCTCTGGGACATTCTCGGCAAGGAGCTCGGCCGGCCGGTCTGGCAGCTGATCGGCGGGCGCCGCCATGCCGCGATGCCGGCCTACGCCTCGGGGGGCTGGGCGCCGACCGCGGGCATCGTCGCCGAGCTGCAGGGCTTCCTCGACCGGGGCGGCTTCAAGGCGGTGAAGATGCGCGTCGGCTCCGGCGACGGCACACTTGCCCACTCTATCGAGCGGGTGCAGGCGGCGCGGGCGGGTCTCGGCTCCGATATCGACATTCTCTGCGATGCCCACGGCACCTTCACCGTGGCGGAGGCGAAGCGCTTCTGCCGCGCGGTCGCGGACTGCCATATCGGCTGGCTGGAGGAGCCGGTGACCGCCGACGACAAGGCGGGCCAGGCGGAAGTGCGGGCGTCCACCGACATTCCCATCGCGAGCGGCGAGAGCGAGTTCACCCGCTTCGCCTTCCGCGACCTCGCAATGCTCCACGCGGCGGACATCTTCCAGCCGGACCTCTCCATCGCCGGCGGCATCACCGAGGCCATCCGCATCGAGGCGCTGGCGGCGGCCCACCAGATCCGCTTCGCCCCGCATCTCTGGGGCGGTGCCTGCACCTTCGCCGCCGGCCTGCAGGTGCTGGCGGCGGCCACCAGCGGCTTCATCGTGGAATACTCGCTCGGCGCCAACCCGATGCTGCACGAGCTTGCGGTGGAGGACTTCACCGTCGTGGACGGGATGCTGGAAATCCCGGACCGGCCGGGCCTCGGCGTCACCATCGACGAGGCCTTCGCAGCGAGATACCGCGCAGCATGACGAGCGTCGCGGTCATCGGCGCAGGCGTTGCGGGCCTGACCGTCGCGACCGTGCTGGCCGAGCGCGGGGCGGAGGTCGCGGTGGTGGACCGCAGCCCCGGCCTCGGGCCCGACCAGTGCTCCTGGTATGCCGGCGGCATGCTGGCGCCCTGGTGCGAGCGGGAGAACGCCGAGGCGGAGGTGGTGGCGCTGGGCCAGGGGGCGGCGGAGTTCTGGGCCGCGCGGGTGCCCGGCGTGGTCCGGCGCGGCAGCCTGGTGATCGCGCCGGCCCGCGACAGCGGCGAACTCCGGCGCTTCGCCCGGCGCACGGAGAATTTCGACTGGCTCGACCGGGAGGGCATCGACGACCTCGAGCCGGCGCTGGAAGGGCGGTTCGAGCGCGCGCTGTTCTTCCGCGAGGAGGCCCATCTGGACCCGCGCCGGGCGCTTGCCGCGCTGGTGGACAGGCTGGCGGCGGTGGGCGTCGAGCTGCGCTGGGGCGAGGAGGCCGCGCCCGAGGCCGAGTGGACCGTCGATTGCCGGGGGCTCGCCGCGGCCGGCGACCTGCCGGAGCTGCGCGGCGTGAAGGGCGAGATGCTCTACATACTGAGCCCGGAAGTCGGGCTGACGCGGACGATCCGCCTCATCCATCCCCGCATCCCGATCTACCTGGTGCCGCGCGGCGACGGCATGTACATGCTGGGCGCGACCACCATCGAGAACGATGAAAGGCGGCGGATCACGGCGCGCTCCATGGTGGAGCTGCTGAGCGCCGTCTATGCGCTCCACCCCGCCTTCGGCGAGGCGGAGGTCGCCGAGATCGGCACCGATGCGCGCCCGGCCTTCCCCGACAACCTGCCCCGGGTTGTCCGCGACGGCCGGCGGCTCCATGTAAACGGCCTCTACCGCCACGGTTTTCTGCTCGCCCCTGCCATGGCGGCCAGGGCGGCGGACATCGTGTTCGGCGACGGAGCGCAGACATGACGGTCAGCATCGATCTCAACGGCGAGCCGACAGCCACGGAAACCGCAACGCTTGCCGACCTTCTGGACGAAAAGGGCTATAACGGGGCCGTGGTGGCGACGGCGCTCAACGGCACCTTCCTGCCGAAGGGGTTGAGGGCGGCGACGCCGCTTTCCGACGGCGACGCGGTGGAGGTCGTGGCGCCGATGCAGGGAGGCTGACCGGCCTTGGATTTCTACGGCTTCGAGCCCGCTTCGCGCCTGTTCCTCGGCACGGCGCAATATCCCTCCCCGGCGGTGCTGGGCGAGGCGATCCGCGCGTCCGGCGTGGATGTCGTCACGGTGTCGCTCCGGCGCGAATCCGGCGCGGCGCGGGCGGGCCAGGGCTTCTGGGAGCTGATCCGCTCGCTCGGCGTGCGCGTGCTGCCCAACACCGCCGGCTGCCACAGCGTCCGCGAGGCGGTGACGACGGCGGAAATGGCCCGCGAGGTGTTCGAGACCGACTGGATCAAGCTGGAGGTGATCGGCGAGGACGACACGCTCCAGCCGGACGTGTTCGGGCTGGTGGAGGCGGCGCGCATCCTCACCGACTCCGGCTTCAAGGTGTTCCCCTACACGACCGAGGACCTTGTGGTGGCGGAGCGGCTGCTGCAGGCCGGTTGCGAGGTGCTGATGCCCTGGGGCGCGCCGATCGGCAGTGGGCGCGGCCTCAACAACGTCTTCGCGCTGCGCGCCATGCGGGCCCATTTCCCCGATGTGCCGCTGGTGGTGGACGCCGGCATCGGCCTGCCGAGCCATGCGGCCGCGGCGATGGAGCTCGGCTACGACGCCGTGCTGCTGAACACCGCCGTCGCGCGCGCGGGCGACCCGGCGAAGATGGCGGCGGCCTTCGCGCAGGCGGTGGCGGCCGGCCGCGCGGCGTGGCAGGCCGATCCGATGGAGCCGCGCGACATGGCCGAGCCCTCCACGCCCGTGATCGGCCGCGCCGTGCTCGGCGATGCTTGACCGCTTCTACCCGATCTTCGACAGCGCGGCATGGCTGGAACGGCTGGTGCCGCTCGGCATCCGGCTCGTGCAATTGCGCATCAAGGACAGGCCGGAGACGGAGCTGCGCGCCGAAATCCGCCGGGCGAAGACGGTCTGCGCGGCGCATGACTGCCGGCTCGTCGTCAACGACTACTGGCGGCTCGCCATCGAGGAGGGCTGCGATTTCGTCCATCTCGGCCAGGAAGACCTGGACGGGGCGGACCTTGACGCCGTCCGGGCTGCCGGCCTCAGCCTCGGCGTCAGCACGCATGACGCGGGCGAGCTCGACCGGGCGCTGGCGACCGAGCCCGACTATGTGGCGCTCGGGCCGGTCTATCCGACCATCCTGAAGGCGATGCGCTTCGGCCCGCAGGGGCTCGGGCGGGTCGGCGAATGGAAGCGGCGCGTCGGCGCGCTGCCGCTGGTCGCCATCGGCGGGCTGACGGTAGAGCGCGCGCCCGGCGTGCTGGAGGCCGGCGCCGACATCCTCTCCGCCGTCACCGACATCACGCTCAACCCCGACCCGGAAGCGCGGATCGGCGAGTGGCTGGCGGCTACCCGCGCCTGAGGCCGCGGCCCAAAGTGTCGCCCCGGACTGCGATCCGGGCCGGTCCTCGACCGGTTCAGCTCGGTGCGAAGGCTCATTCTTCATCAATAAATGCTAACAATCTCACATTTTACATCTGTGATTTTTGCAGAAGTGGTGGGAGAAAAACTACTAAACAAAAATTCTATCTCTACTTTTTCTTGGACATCTCCTCCTCCATAAGAATAAATGTCTTCTGTCTTGGTTTCAGTAGTATTACTGCGAATGTAACTACCCTTTCTTTTTGTTTGTAGATCAGCTGTGCACTTCACCTGTAGAGTCGCAGACCGATTGTCATGATAGTCCGAAAAGTTTGTGATTGAGACTCTTATAACTGCACTACATGAGTCAAACCCTTGACCATAACTCTCTTGACAATCTAATTCAGCAGAACGAGTTCTCAAATCAAATCCGCCAGGTACATCTGGCTTCTTGATTAACCTCATAATTAGACGAAAGAGTTCGGGGTCGGACTTCTGCAATGCCCAAAAGCGTTTCTGAACATCTGTCGAAGCAACACTGAAAGTGGAGAAGGTACATATTGCGAAGAAAACGAATATTGTTTTCCCAATTGCTCGATAATGCATCATTTCCTCGTTGTCATTGACGAGTTAAAGCCAACCATAATCAATCGACGATGCCGTTGAGCGCGTAGTCGAACGCCTCGTAGCTGTGCAGGCGCCTTTCCTCGGCGCGGCGGGCGTAGTGGTCGCTCACCGGGCGGCTCAGGAGGATCGGCACATGGGCCTCGTGCAGGCTGCCATGGGTGCGCAGCCTGTGGCCCTTGAGCCCGCTCAGGTCGTGGTCCGCCTCGCGGGCCCCGATGACGGTGCGGATGTCGGCCAGCACCGCCAGGTCCCCTTCGCGGCCGTAAGGCAGGTCGAGCTCCCGCGCCGCCGCATCGCGGGTGAGCACCCGCTCCACGCCCGGCGCATCCGCGACGGCCTCGGCCGCCCGCTCGACCGACAGCCCCTCGCGGCAATAGACGCGCACGAAGCCGCCGAGCGAGCCGTGATGGCCCACAAAGGCGTCGGTGATCGGGCAGATGACGATGTTCGACCCCGCGCCGAACTCCCTGTCCAGAATGTCCTGCAGCCAGACCACGCAGGGCTCGCCGTCCGCATCCGCCTTGTCGTTCATGCCGTGGTCGGCGGTCAGCGCCACGGTTGCGCCCAGCTCCTCGAAGGCGCCGAAGCGCCTGTCCATCTTCGTATAGAAGCGGTCGGCCTCCGGGTGCCCCGGCGCATAGGCGTGCTGGATATAGTCGGTGAGCGAGAGGTAGAGCATGTCCGGGCGGCGCTCTTCCAGCAGCTTCAGCCCGGCGTCCAGCACGAACAGCGAGAGGTCCGCCGAATACATGTCCGGCAGCGGCCGGCCGACGAAGCCGAGCACATCCTCGATGCCGTTCTCCTCCATCGTGCAGCGGTCGGCATGCTGGGAGGAGAAGCTGACCGAGCCGGCCGAGAGGTCCATGCCCTTCTGGAGCTGGCGGCGGAGCTTGTCCTTGGCGGTGATGGAAGCGACGCGCAGGCCCTTGCGCGAGAATTCGCTCATCACCGAGTTGACCTCCAGCAGTTCCGGCCCCGTCATCACCACCGGCTCGTTCGTCGCGCGGTCGAGGTAGAAATTGCCGGAAATGCCGTGCACCGAGGCCGGGCGGCCGGTGACGATGGACATGTTGTTGGGGCAGGTGAAGCTCGGCATGGTGCCCTGCGCCACCGTGTGGAAGCCGTCCTGCATGTAGCGGGCGATATTGGGGAGGTAGCCCGCTTCCAGGCCGTGCTCGATATAGGCCGGGTCCCCGCCGTCGATGCACACCACGACCAGCGGCCGCGCCGGCCGGCGGTACTCAATGCCGTTCACCGTGAGTTTGTCTGTCGCCATATCGCTACTCCATCGCCGCCAGGTATTTCTCGGCTTCGAGCGCCGCCATGCAGCCGAGGCCGGCGGCGGTGACGGCCTGGCGGAAGACCTTGTCCTTGACATCGCCCGCCGCGAACACGCCCGGCAGGGAGGTGACGGTGCTGTCCGGGCGGGTGACGAGATAGCCTTCCCCGTCCATCTCCAGCAGGCCGCGGAAGATGTCCGTATTGGGCCGGTGGCCGATGGCGATGAACACGCCGTCCACGGCGCGCTCGGTCACGGCGTCCGTCTTCACATGGCGCAGCTTCGCCCCGGTCACGCCCGCCGGCTCGCCCCCGCCCAGCACCTCCTCCAGCACCGTGTCCCAGACCATCTCGATCTTCTCGTTCCGGAAAAGCCGCTCCTGGAGGATCTTCTCCGCCCTCAGGCTGTCGCGCCGGTGCACCACCGACACCCTGCTGGCGTGGTTGGTGAGGTAGAGCGCCTCCTCGACCGCCGTGTTGCCGCCGCCCACCACCAGCACCTCGCGGTCGCGGAAGAAGAAGCCGTCGCAGGTGGCGCAGGCGGAGACGCCGAAGCCCCGGAAGCGCTCCTCGCTCGGCAGGCCGAGCCACTTGGCCTCCGCCCCGGTCGAGATCACGACCGCGTCGGCCGTATAGACCTGCCCGCTGTCGCCCCTGCAGACCATCGGCCGGGCCTCGAAGTCGCATTCCACGATCATGTCGAAATAGGTCTCGGTGCCGACATGCCGGGCCTGCGCCTCCATCTGCTCCATCAGCCACGGCCCCTGGATCACGTCGGCGAAGCCCGGATAGTTCTCCACGTCGGTGGTGATGGTGAGCTGCCCGCCCGGCGCCATGCCCTGCACGAGGCCGGGCCCGAGCGCGGCGCGCGCGGCATAGATGGCGGCCGTGTAGCCGGCGGGGCCGGAGCCGAGGATCAGGACCCTGTGGTGGATGGGGTCGGCCATGTCGTCTTACCTCGTAATCGGGGCTGCCGGGCTGGCGCGGTGGGCCCGCTCATGTAGCATGGCCGGAAAAGGGAGGCACGGGGACAGATGAGGACCATCGTGACGGGCGCGGCGCGCGGCATCGGGCGGGCGGTCTGCCGGAGGCTCGCGCAGGACGCTAGGCGCAGCAACCGGCCGGCGCATATCGCCGCGGTGGACCGGGCGCATGAGGACGAGCTCGACGCCCTGCTCGCCGAGTTGCGCGAGGAAGGGGTGGAGGCCACGCCCTTCATGGGCGACCTCGGCGACCCGGAGGAGCCCGCGCGCCTCGTCGCGGCGGCGGCGGACGCCATGGGCGGCATCGACGCGCTCGTCTCCAATGCCGGTCTCGCCGCGCCCGCCCCGCTGGCGACGCTCGGGCTCGACGAATGGGACCTCACCATGAACGTCAACACCCGCGCGACCTGGCTGCTCGGCAAGGCGGCGCACCCGCATCTGAAGGAGACTGGAGGCGCGATCGCCGTCACGGCCTCCATGTCCGGCATGAACCCGCATAGCGGCATGGGCGCCTATTCGGCCAGCAAGGCCGGCGTCATCATCCTCGCCAAGCAGATGGCGCAGGAATGGGCGGCGGACGGCATCCGCGTCAACTGCGTCTCGCCCGGCCTCGTGCGCACCATGATGACCGAGGCGATGTATGCGGACCCGGAGGTGAAGGCGGCGCGCGAGGCTCTGGTGCCGATGGGCCGGGTGGCGCAGCCGGAGGATATCGCGGACATCATCGCCTTCCTGCTCGGCCCCGATTCCCGCTATGTCACCGGGCAGGTGATCCTGACCGACGGCGGCCTCGCGGAATCGATCTTCAACCACATCCCCGGCCGCCCGCGTTCGTGAGCGCCCCTGCACCGCGTCATGATATGTCATGCTATGTCATGATCCGCATGCGCGCGGCGCATAGGCAGCGACCCTTTCGGGCATGAGGCAGGCCCCCTCTCCCCGTCATGCCCGAACGCCTCTCCTCGTCATACCCGGAACAAGTCCGGGTATGACGAGGAGAGGGCCGGCGCGGAGTATCGATCCGGGACCTCGGGCAGCGCTGCTCCGGCCGCGCAAGGCCCCGGCTTCACCATCCTGCATGTCGTTCCTCCATCGGGTTCCGATATGTTCCACTCCGTTCCTTCCTCCCTGCCACCGACCTGCCCCCTGCGGCGGGACCCTGAATTCGCGCGTAATGCGCGCGGGCGCCCGCGCCCGCGGGCGGGCGTTTCGCGCCGGCGCGGTTCGCGCGCCTGATTGCCCGGATGCGCCCGCGCGCACGAGCGAGGCACAGGGCGCACTTCGCCTGTTGGCCGAATCGGGAGCTTTTTTCGCGTCGGCGCGAACCGAAACGGCCTCCGGATGCCGCTTCTTTCCTCCGGCCCCTCATATGGCTGTTCGGCCTCCCCATGTCAATCCTATGGAATGAATTTTTTCTAAAATAGTGAACGATCATCGATTTCCGGTGGGATCCGCGCCGCCTTGCCGGGCCGGTGGCGGACGCAAGGATGCGGCGACCGTCCTGCGGGATAGTGCGGGCGGGGCGGGGGGCCTATAGTCCGGCGCGGAAGAGTCCAGATACGGAGAGAGGGGCCATGGAACTCGTCTTCCGCGACGACGCCTATGCGCGGGTCTGCGACGCCGCGGTGACGGCCGCAGGGCCGGCCGGCGTTACGCTCGACCGCACCGTGTTCTACCCGACCGGCGGCGGCCAGCCGGGCGATACCGGCCGGCTGGTGGACGAAAGCGGCGCGGTCTTCGCCGTGCTGCCGGCGGCGAAGGGCGAGGGGGACTCTATCCTCCACCCCCTCCCGGAGGGCATAGCGCCGCCCCCCGTCGGGGCGAAGGTCAGGGTCGAGATCGACTGGGAGCGGCGCTACCGGCACATGCGCATGCACACCTGCCTGCACCTGCTCTCCGCCGTGGTAGAGGGAGGCGTGACCGGCGGCTCGGTCGGCGAGTCGAAGAGCCGGCTCGATTTCGACCTGCCGGACCCGGTGCTGGACAAGGAGGCGCTGGGCGAGGCGCTGAACGCGCTGATCGCAGCGGACCATCCGGTCGTCCCGCGCTGGATCGACGAGGCCGAGCTCGACGCCAATCCGGAGCTGGTGCGCACCATGTCGGTGCAGCCGCCGCGCGGGGCCGGGTGGGTGCGCGTGCTGGAGATCGGTGCCGGCGTGGACCTCCAGCCCTGCGGCGGCACCCATGTCGCGCGGACGGGCGAGATCGGGCGCGTGCGCATCGGCAAGATCGAGAAGAAGGGCCGGCGCAACCGGCGCATCAATGTCCATCTGGAGGAGGAGGGCGCATGAGCGGGCCGATCTCTGCGCTGATTTCCACCGGGGAGCTGGCCCGGCGGCTCGGCGAGGTCGTCGTTCTGGACGGCAGCCACCACCTGCCAACCGCCGGGCGCGACGCCGGGGCGGAGTTCCTGGAGGCGCATATTCCGGGCGCGCGGTTTTTCGACATAGACGGCGTGGCCGACAAGACCTCGGACCTGCCGCACATGCTGCCGGACGAGAAGGGTTTCGCGCTCGCCATGGGGGCGATGGGGATCGCGCGGGACGACGAAGTCGCGGTCTATGACGCGGTCGGCACCACGGGCGCGGCGCGCGTCTGGTGGACCTTCCGGGCCTTCGGCCATGAGCGCGTGCGCGTGCTCGACGGCGGCCTGCCGAAATGGCGCGCCGAGGGCCGTCCGGTCGAGGCGGGCTATGCGGCAAGCGCGCGGCCGGCGCTGGTGCGGGCGCGCTCGGACATGCTGGCCAATATCGAAAGCCGGGCCGAGCAGGTGCTGGATGCGCGCAGCGCCGGGCGCTTCCACGGCACGGAGCCGGAGCCGAGGGCCGGCATGCGCAGCGGCCATATCCCCGGCAGCCTCAACCTGCCCTATACGGAGATCCTGGACCCGGAGAGCCGCACCTTCCGGGACCGGGCGGCGCTCCGGGCGGCCTTCGAGGCGGCGGGGCTGGACCTGGAGAAGCCCGTGGCGACGACCTGCGGGTCCGGGGTCACGGCCGCCGTGCTGGCGCTCGGGCTCTACGAACTGGGACGCACCGATGCGGCCGTCTATGACGGCTCGTGGAGCGAATGGGGATCGCGAGAGGACACGCCGGTAGAACCATGACAGAGGGAAAACGCCCGGACACGGTGCTCACGCATGCGGGGCGCCATCCGCACGACTTCTTCGGTGTCGTCAACACGCCGGTCTTCCGCGCCTCGACGATCCTCTCCCGCACGGTGGCCGAGCGGCTTGCGCCGAAGGGCCCGCGCGACTCGGCCTACGGACGGCGCGGCACGCCCACCATGTTCACCCTGGAGGACGTGGTGGCGGAGATCGAGGGCGCGCACGGCGCGGTCATCTGCCCCTCCGGCATGGCGGCGGTCGCGCTCGGCTATTCCTCCATGCTGTCGGCCGGCGACCATGTGCTGGTGGCGGACTGCGTCTATGCCCCGGCAAGGCGCTACGCCACCGAGGCGCTGCCGCGCCACGGCATCGGGGCGACCTTCTTCGACCCCGGCATCGGCGCCGGCATCGCAGAACTCATGCGCCCGGAGACGAAGCTGGTCTATCTGGAGGCGCCCGGCTCGCAGACCTTCGAGATGCAGGACGTGCCGGCCATCGCCGAGGCGGCCCATGCCCATGGCGCGCGCGTCGCGATCGACAACACCTGGGCGACGCCGCTCTATTTCAAGCCCTTCGACCATGGCGTAGACATCTCCATCCACGCCGCGACCAAATATATCGTCGGCCATTCCGACGCGATGCTGGGCGTCGTCACCTGCCGCGATGCGGAGAGCCTCGAACTGGTGCGGGCCTGGTGGAACATGACCGGCCTCTGCGCCGGCCCCGACGACATCTATCTCGGCACGCGCGGCATCCGCACGATGAGCGTGCGCCTCGCCCGCCATCAGGAGAACGCGATGCGGGTCGCGACCTGGCTGCAGGGCCGGCCGGAGGTCGAGCGGGTGCTCTACCCCGCGCTGCCCGACGATCCGGGCCACGCGATCTGGAAGCGGGACTTCACCGGGGCGTCCGGCCTGTTCGGCCTGCTGCTCAACCCTGCGGGGCCGGAGGCGGTGGCGGCGATGCTGGACGGGCTGGAACTGTTCGGCATGGGATCGAGCTGGGGCGGCTTCGAGAGCCTGATCGTGCCGAGCGACCCCTCGGCCTGGCGCACGGCGACGGTCTGGAACCCCGCCGGCCCGCTGCTCCGCCTGCATATCGGCCTGGAAGACCCGGAAGACCTGATCGCCGACCTCGAAGCCGGCTTCGCCAGACTCCGCGCCGCGGGGTAGTCAGCCGCCTCAGCCGACGGGGGCGAGGCGGGTGATGACGGTGGTGTGGGTCTCGACGAAATAGAGCGTCCCGTCTGCCGCGCCGGCGACCCCGTGCGGCATGACCGCGACCGGCTTGCAGCTTCCGAAGATCGTCCCGTCGGGGCCGAGCGCGGTCACGCGCGGGACCTGGTCCGTGACGAAAATCCGCTCCCCGCCGTCGATATGGATGTCCATCGGCTTGTAGAAAGGGCCGAAGTCCGCAAGGTGGCCGCCCTCGGGCGAGAAGACCTGCACGCGGTTGTTCTCCCGGTCTCCCACCAGCACGCGCCCGTCGCCGAGCACGCCGATGCCGTGCGGCGTGGTGAACTCGCCGGGGCCGCTGCCCCGCCCGCCCCAGCTCGCCAGATGCGCGCCGTCGGGCGCGAAGCGGTGGACCATGGTGTTGCCGTAGCCGTCGGACACATAGAGGCCGCCGTCCGGCCCGACCGCGACATCGGTCGGGTGGTTGAAGGGCGCCTGCGTGCGCGGGCGGTGCCGCTCGCCCAGCGCCAGCAGCAGCCTGCCTTCCGCGTCGAATACGAGCACCTGGTGCGCGTCCCGGTCCACGACCAGGATGCGCCCGTCCGGAGCCGCCGCGATGCCGTGCGGGTCGGCGATCTCGCCGTCGCCCCAGCTTCTGACGAAATTGCCCTGCGCATCGAACACCAGCACCGGGGTCGAGCGCCGCTGGCAGACATAGAGATTGCCTTCGGCATCGACGGCGCATTTGCTGATGATGCCGACCGGAATATGCTCCGGCCAGCGGCCCCAGGGCCGGTCGATCCGGTAGCGCTGCTCGCCCAGCACGGCGAACAGTTCGCCGTTTCCCGTCTCCATCTCTGCCTCCTTCCTGCCCGGGCGCGCGCCGTTCAGGCCTCCGGTTCCGCCCGGCCGGTCCAGTTCCGGCGTATGGCCTCGCATTCCGCCGTGCGCACGCCGGTGACGATCTCCATCGGGCGCCCGGTCAGCGCCAGCAGCGCCTCGACGCTGTAGCCGCCATAGTCCGTGCGGCGCATCTCCGCATGGCGCGCGCCCAGCACCAGCGTGGCGACCTTCGCCTCCTGCAGCGCCCAGCAGCACATCGGGCAGGGCTCCATCGTGGTGTAGCAGGCGGCGCCCGATAAGTCGGCGCTGTCGACATTGCGGCAGGCGTCCCGGAGCGCGTCCACCTCGGCATGGCAGGTCGGGTCGCGGTCGGACGCGACGCGGTTGCGCCCGCGCCCGATGACCGCGCCGCCCCGCACGATGACGGAGCCGACCGGGACATTGCCCTCGGCCTCGCCCCGTTCGGCTTCCTCCAGCGCCAGGCCCATGAAACTGCGGTGGTCTTCCGGCATGACGACTCTCCCTTTTCCGCGCCGCGTCACTCGAAATAGAGGATCGGCTGGTCGGCGGCGAGATTGTCGCCGGCGGCGGTCGGGATGGACTTCACCCGCCCGGGCCGCTCGGCGCGCAGCACGTTCTCCATCTTCATCGCCTCGACCACGGCGAGCGCTTGCCCGGCCTCGACCTCCTCGCCTTCCGCGACCGCCAGCGAGACCAGGAGGCCGGGCATGGGCGAGAGCAGCACTTTGGAGGTGTCCGGCGGCGCCTTTTTCGGCATGAGGCGCGCGAATTCCGCAACGCGCGGCGGCACCGCCCGCACCTTCGCCTGCGCGCCCCGGAAGGAGAGCAGCCAGCCCGCGCCGTCCTCCTCCACCCGCACCGCCACCGCCCCGCCGTCGAACCGGCCCTCGAAATGGGTCCCGCCCGGCGGGCGGGCGCCCTCCAGCCGCGCCGGCTCGCCGTCGATCTCCAGGCGAAGGCCGTCTCCGTCCGGCCGGACCTCGACCGACACCGAATCCTCGTCGAACAGCACGGCCCAGCCGCGCCGCTCGCCGCCGCCCGCCGCCCGCGATTCGGCCCGTGCGAGCGCCGCTGCGACGGCCGCGAACAGGCGGCGATGAGCGCCGGCGCCGGCGGCGGGGTCGTAGCCCTCGGGGAACTCCTCGTCGATGAAGGCGGTGCTGAGGCGGCCCTCGGCGAAGCGCGGGCGGTCCGCAATCGCGGCGAGGAAGTCGATATTGTGCCCGACGCCGCCGATGGCGAAGCCGCCGAGCGCGCCCGCGAGCTTCGCGCGCGCCTCCGCGCGCGTCGCCCCGTGCACAGCGAGCTTGGCGATCATGGGGTCGTAGAACATGGTGATCTCGGAGCCCTCGACCACGCCCGTGTCGATGCGCACGCCGCCCTCTTCCGCCGGCGGGCGGAAGGTCTCCAGCCGCCCGATGGAGGGCGCGAAATTGCGTTCCGGGCGCTCCGCATAGACCCGCGCCTCGATGGCCCAGCCGTCGAGGCGGACATCCTCCTGGCCGAAGGCGAGCGGCTCGCCTGCCGCCACGCGCAGCATCTGCTCCACGAGGTCGAGGCCGGTCGCCATCTCGGTCACCGGATGCTCGACCTGGAGGCGGGTGTTCATCTCCAGGAAGTAGAAATTGCGCTCCCGGTCCACGATGAACTCGACCGTGCCGGCCGAGCGGTAATCGACGGCGCGGGCGAGCGCGACCGCGCGCGCGCCCATTTCGGCGCGGAGCGCCTCATCGACGAACGGGCTCGGGCACTCCTCGATCACCTTCTGGTGGCGGCGCTGGATCGAGCATTCCCGCTCGCCGAGATGCACGGCATTGCCATGCGCGTCCGCCAGCACCTGGACCTCGATATGGCGCGGCTCCTCGACATATTTCTCGACGAAGACGCGGCCGTCGCCGAAGGCGTTCTCGGCCTCGTTCACGGTCGAGCCGAAGACCTGCCTGAGCTCCTCCTCGGAGCGCGCAATGCGCATGCCCTTGCCGCCGCCGCCGGCCGAGGCCTTGACCATGACCGGGTAGCCGATCCGGCCCGCGCTCGCGACGGCCGCCCCGGCATCCGCGATCTCGCCCGCATCGCCCGGCACCACCGGCACGCCGGCGCGCTCGGCGAGGCGCTTGCTCTCGATCTTGTCGCCCATGGCGGCGATGGCGGCCGCACCCGGACCGATGAACACCAGCCCCGCCGCCTCCACGGCCTCGACGAAGCCCGCATTCTCCGAAAGGAAGCCGAAGCCCGGATGGATCGCCTCCGCGCCCGTGTCGAGCGCCGCCCGGACGATGCGCGCGCCGTCCAGATAGCTTTCCGACGGCGCGGACCCGCCGATCGCCACCGCCTCATCCGCCATGCGCACATGCAGGGCATCGGCATCGGCATCGGAATAGACCGCCACCGTGGCGACCCCGAGGCGCCGGGCGGTCCGCGCGATCCGGCAGGCGATCTCGCCGCGATTGGCGATCAGTATCCTGCCGAAGGGAGGCGTCCCGGCGGTCATGGAATTCGCTGCCTCAGGCCTCGATGACGGCGACTTCCTGGCCTTCCTCGACCGCCTCGCCCTCCTCGACCAGAATCTCGGCAACCCGGCCCGCCGCGGGCGCGCCCACCGGAATCTCCATCTTCATCGACTCCAGGATGACCACCGGATCCTCCTCCGCCACCTCGTCGCCGACCCCGGCCTCGATCTTGAACACCGTGCCCGGTATCTCGGACAGCACTGGCACCGCCGCCATGAACCCCACCCCCTCAGTCTCGCCCCTCCCTGTTAGGCGGAAGGGCCGAAAAGCGCAAGCAGGCGGGCGAGGTCGCGGGCCGGCCGCCCGGGATTGTAAGCCGATTCTTGACAAACGAGCCGCGCGCATACAGCCTGCCTCGATGATCGGAAACATCCGGCACAAGGCGCTGCGGAACTACTGGACCAAGGGCGAAACGAGGGGGTTGAATGCGGAGTGGAGGCGGAAACTGCGTCGAATCCTCTTTGCGTTGGAGGCAGCCGAGAGGCCCGAGCAAATGAACTATCCGGGTTCCTACTTCCATTCCCTGAAAGGCGACCGCGCAGGCCGATACTCCGTTCGTCTTACAGCCAACTTCCGGGTCACCTTCGGTTGGGACGACGACGGCGCGACGGATGTGGACATAGAGGACTATCATCGATGATGGAGAGGCACTCTTCCATAGAACCGGTCCATCCCGGAGAAATCCTGCGCGAAGACATCCTGCCCGCGCTTTCCATGAGCAAGACGGCCGTTGCGGCGGCGTTGGGGATTTCCCGTCAGACCCTCTACGACATCCTCAACGAGAAGCAGCCGGTAACCGCCGAAATGGCGGTTCGTTTCGGCAAGTTGTTCGGCAACGGCGCCGGCTTCTGGATCAATCTGCAACGCATATACGACCTGGCGCTTGCGGAGCGGAGCGTGGACGTTTCCGGGATACCGACTCTCAAAGCGACCACCGGCTAGCCGGCTTCGGCCGGCGGAACGCGCAAGAAGGCGAGCGCGGTGCGGCCGTAGCGGCGGCGGTCGATGAGGCCGGGCAGGTCCGGGGCGTCGTCATGCGCGCTCTCGACGATGGCCAGCGCGCCCGACCGGAACCAGCCCTCGCGCCCGAGCGCGGCGAGCGCCGGCGCGGCCAGCCCCGAGCCCCAGGGCGGGTCCAGCCAGGCGATGTCATGGGCCGCGGGCGCGGGCCCCGGCGAGGCGGCGTCGCGGACATGGATTGTTCCCTCTTCGCCGACATTGCCGCGGAGCAGGGCGAGCGCCGCCGGGTCGCTCTCGATGAAGGACGCCCGCGCCGCACCGCGCGAGAGCGCTTCCAGCCCGACCGCGCCCGTGCCGGCGAAGACATCGAGGAAGGCCGCGCCCTCGAGCGGGGGCCCGAGCCCGGCATGGAGGAGGCGGTTGAACGCCGCCTCGCGCACCCGTTCGGCGGTCGGGCGCACGGAGCGGTCCGCCGGCACGGCAAGGCGGCGCCCCCGCCAGCGCCCGCCGACAATGCGGATCACGGTCGCGTTCGAGCCATGCGGACAACTCGCCTCCTCAATTGCCGGGCGCAACCCGATAACCTACACTGGAAACAGGTGTTCGGGCGGTCCGTTCCCGCCGGTGCGCGGAGTCCGGCGCCGCCCGGTTTTTCAAGGGAGGACGCTATGCGCAGGATTATCATCGCCCTGGCGGCCGCGATGGCGGTCACTTCGGTCCAGGCCGCGGACAACGAAATCAGGATCGGGGTGATGGTGGGCTTTACCGGGCCTATCGAATCGCTGGCGCCGGACATGGCGGCGGGCGCGGAACTCGCGATCAAGGAAGTCAATGACAGCAAGGCCCTGCTCGGCGGCGCTTCGGTGACGCCGGTGCGCGGCGACACCACCTGCATCGATGCCGCGGCGGCGAGCGCGGCGGCGGAGCGGCTGATTACCGCCGACCGGGTGAACGCCATCGTCGGCGGCGACTGCTCGGGTGTGACCACGGCCATATTGCAGAATGTCGCCATGCCGAACGGCGTGGTGATGATCTCGCCGTCGGCCACCTCGCCGGCGCTCTCGACGCTGGAGGACAACGGCCTGTTCTTCCGCACCGCCCCGTCCGACGCCCGCCAGGGCCAGGTGATTTCCGAGGTGCTGAAGGAGCGCGGCGTCGGGACCGTCGCCATCACCTACACCAACAACGACTACGGCAAGGGCCTCGCCGACAGCGTCGCCACCAATTTCAAGGCGATGGGCGGAACCGTGACCATCGAGGCCGCGCATGAGGACGGCAAGGGCGACTATGCGGCCGAGGTCGCCGCGCTCGCCGCCGCGGGCGGGGATGTGCTCGTGGTCGCCGGCTATCTCGACCAGGGCGGCAAGGGCATCATCCAGGGCGCGCTCGACACCGGCGCCTTCGAGACCTTCCTGCTGCCGGACGGCATGATCGGCGAGAGCCTGGTCGAGGCCATCGGCGCGGACCTGAACGGCTCCTTCGGGACGGTTCCGGGCACGGACAGCACCGGGGCCGCGACCTTCGCCGACATGGCGGGCGCCGCGGGCTTCAAGGCCGGCCCGTTCACGGGCGAGGCCTATGACGCCGCAGCCCTCATCATGCTGGCCATGCAGGCCGCCGGCTCCGCCGACAGCGGCAAGCTCAAGGACCATGTGATGGCGGTCGCCAACGCGCCCGGCGAGAAAATCCATCCGGGCGAGCTCGCCAAGGCGCTCGAAATCATCGCCGGCGGCGGCGATGTGGACTATGTCGGCGCGTCCGCGGTCGAGCTGATCGGCCAGGGCGAAAGCGCCGGCAACTACCGTGAGATCGCCATCGAGGACGGCAAGATCGCGACCGTCAGGTATCGCTGACGACGGGACGGGCGGCGCGGCTCCCATGCCCGCTGCCCGGCCTTCCCTTCCCCGGCGTCCCGAAGCGGCGCAACTGCGATGATCCGCGTTGCCGGGGTCTCGAAGCGCTTCGGCGGTGTGGCGGCGGTGGACGGCGCGAGCCTCGAGATCGCCGAGGGCTCGATCACCGGGCTGATCGGCCCGAACGGCGCGGGCAAGACCACGCTTTTCAACCTGATCGCAGGCGTGCTCGCGCCCGATGCCGGGTGCATCTTCCTCGGCGGGGAGGAGATCACCGGCCTCAGGCCGCACGACCTGTTCCATCGCGGCCTGCTCCGGACCTTCCAGATCGCGCACGAGTTCTCCACGCTCACGCTCCGCGAGAACCTGATGACTGTGCCCGCGCGCCAGACCGGGGAGAGCCTGCTCGGCGCATGGCTCCAGCCCGGCGCGGTCCGTGAGGAAGAGCATGCGAACCGCGAGAAGGCCGATGAGGTGATCGACTTCCTCGGCCTCGGCCCGGTCGCCGACGAGTTGGCCGGCAACCTCTCGGGCGGCCAGAAGAAGCTGCTGGAGCTCGGGCGTACGATGATGGTCGATGCCCGGGTCGTGCTGCTGGACGAGGCCGGCGCCGGCGTCAACCGCACGCTGCTTGGCCGGATTACCGAGTCCATCCTGCGGCTGAACCTGGAGCGCGGCTATACCTTCTGCATGATCGAGCACGACATGGACTTCATCTCGCGGCTCTGCGACCCGGTGATCGTGATGGTGGAAGGTCGCGTTCTGACAGAGGGCCCCGCCGACCGGATCATGGCCGACGAGGCCGTGATCGAGGCCTATCTCGGCCGGGGCGCGGCGGAGGCTCCGTGAGCTTCCTCGAAGGCGACGCCATGACCGGCGGCTATGGCGGGGCCGACATCATCCGCGGCTGCGCCGTCGCCGTGGAACGCGGCGAGATCGCCGTCATCGTCGGCCCGAACGGGGCGGGCAAGTCCACGGCCATGAAGGCGCTGCTCGGCATGGTGCGGCTCCGCTCCGGCGCGGTGCGGCTCGGCGGCGAGGACATCACCGGCTTCTCGCCCCAGGACAGGGTCGGGCGCGGCATGGCCTTCGTGCCGCAGACCGACAATGTGTTCGCAACCCTGACGGTGCGCGAAAACCTGGAGATGGGTGCGTTCCTCCGGCGCGACGGCATCGGGGAAACCATGGAACGGGTCTTCGACCTCTTCCCGGCGGTCCGGGAGAACCGGGACCGTCCGGCAGGCGAACTCTCCGGCGGCCAGCGCCAGCAGGTGGCCGTCGGCCGTGCGCTGATGACCGAGCCCGCCGTGCTGATGCTGGACGAGCCGACGGCCGGCGTCTCGCCCATCGTGATGGACGACCTGTTCCAGCGCATGCTGGAAATCCGCAGCGCCGGCATCGCCGTATTGATGGCCGAGCAGAACGCCCGCCAGGCGCTCGCCATCGCCGACCGGGGCTATGTGCTGGTCACCGGCGAGAACCGCTTCACCGACACCGGTGCCGCGCTGCTTGCCAATCCGGAAGTGCGCCGGTCCTTCCTCGGAGGCTGAGCGGTGCCGGCCGACCTCGTGAACGCAGCCGTCCTGCTCGGCAACTATGTCGTCGTGCCGGGGCTCGCCTATGCCGCCCAGCTTGCGCTCGGCGCGCTCGGGATCACGCTCGTCTTCGGCATATTGCGCTTCGCCAATCTCGCCCATGGCGACCTCATGGCCTTCGGCGCCATGGCGACTATCCTCGCGACCTGGCTGCTCCAGTCCTGGGGCGTCGGCCTCGGGCCCCTGCCGACGGCGCTGCTGGCGCTGCCCTTCGGCATCCTTGCCGCCATCGCCGCGGCGCTCGCCGCCGACCGGCTGGTGTTCCGCTTCTACCGCCGGCAGCGCAGCGCCCCCATCGTGCTCGTCATGGCCTCGCTCGGCGTCATGTTCCTGCTGAACGGCGCAGTGCGCTTCATCATCGGCCCCGGCGACCGTCAATTCACGGACGGCGAACGCTTCATCGTGAAGGCGCGGGAATTCAAGCGGGCGACGGGGCTCGCCGAAGGCCTCTCGATCAAGACGACGCAATGCCTGACGGTCGTCATTGCCGTCGTCGCGGTCTTCCTGCTTTTCCGCTTCCTGCAGCGCACCCGCACGGGCAAGTCCATGCGCGCCTATTCCGACAATGAGGACCTTGCGCTGCTCTCCGGCATAAATCCGGAGCGCGTCGTGCTCATCGCCTGGGCGATCGCGGCCGCGCTCGCCGCCATAGCGGGCGCGCTTTACGGCCTCGACAAGAGCTTCAAGCCCTTCACCTATTTCCAGCTCCTGCTGCCGATGTTCGCCGCCGCGATACTGGGCGGCATCGGCCAGCCGGTCGGTGCCGTCGTCGGCGCGGTAATCGTCGCCTTCTCCGAGGTCACCGTCACCTATGCCTGGAAGAAGTTCCTGCACTACCTGCTGCCCGGGCCCTGGCAGCCGGACGGCCTCGCCCAGCTTCTCTCGACCGACTACAAATTCGCCGTCTCCTTCATGATCCTGGTGCTCGTCCTGCTGCTGCGGCCGTCGGGCATCTTCCGGGGGCGGGTGCTGTGACGCCGGCCATCCGGAACGCGGCGGCGCTCGCCATTGTGGGCGCGGGGCTGGCCGGGGTCGGCTTCGGCCAGTCCTGGCCGCTGGCGCTAGCGGTGCTCAATCTCTGCCTCATCTCCGCAATCATGTCGCTCGCGGTGAACATCCAGTGGGGTTATGCGGGCCTCTTCAATATCGGCATCATGGGCTTTGCGGCGCTGGGCGGGCTTGCGGGCGTGCTCGTCTCCCGTCCGCCCGTGCCGGCCGCCTGGGCGGCGGGCGGCGGGGGCCTCTTTGTTGCGCTCATCGTGCTGATGGCGGCGGGCGGGCTTGCGCTGGCGCTCGCCCGGTACCTGCCTCGAAGCCGCACGCGCGCGCTGGCGCTGGCGGCAGTCGCCCTCGCCGGCCTCTTCGGCGCGGGGGTCTTCTTCGATCCCGCCGTTGACGCCATCGAGGCGGTGGAGCCCGCCAAGACCGGCTATCTCGGCGGCCTCGGCCTGCCGATCATCCTCTCCTGGTTCGCGGGCGGGCTGCTCGCCGCCGGGGCCGCCTTCGTCATCGGGCGGATCGCGCTCGGCCTGCGCTCGGACTATTTCGCCATCGCCACGCTCGGCATATCGGAAATCGTCATCGCCGTGCTGAAGAACGAGGACTGGCTGACGCGCGGGGTGAAGAACGTGACGGGGCTCGGCCGCCCGGTGCCCTATGAGGTGGACCTGCAGCGGGACCCCTGGTTCGTCGATCTCGTGGCGGTGCTGCACAGCCGGAGCCTCGAGGTGCTGACGGGCGAGGCGCATGAAGCCGCGCTACGGGAGTTCGCGGTCCAGTCCTCCAGCCTGTTCGTCAAGCTCTGTTATGCGGGGCTCTTCCTCGCCGTGCTGGCGGTCGTGTTCTGGCTCTCGGAGCGTGCCCTGCATTCCCCCTGGGGCCGGATGATGCGGGCGATCCGCGACAATGAGACCGCCGCCGGCGCCATCGGCAAGGACGTGACCCGCCGCCACCGGCAGGTGTTCATACTCGGCTCGGCCGTGGTCGGCGTCGCCGGCGCCATGCTGACCACGCTGGACGGCCAGTTCACCCCGGCGGGCTACCAGCCGCTGCGCTTCACCTTCCTCATCTGGGTGATGGTGGTGGTCGGCGGCTCCGGCAACAATCTGGGCGCGGTGCTGGGCGGCTTCCTCATCTGGTTCGTGTGGATCGAGGCCGAGCCGGCGGGCCTCTGGCTGATGCAGGGGCTGACCGCGGGCCTGCCCGAAGGCAGCGCGTTGCGCGCGCACCTGCTGGAAAGCGCGGCGCACATGAGGCCCATCGTCATGGGCCTCATCCTGCTGCTGGTCATGCGCTTCCGCCCCCGCGGCCTCATCCCCGCCGGCGGGCGGTGAGCCCGGACGGCGCGCAGGCCCCGCCGGACCGGTTGACCCCGGCAGGGCCGGGGGCCAGAGTCCCGCCTTCCCGAAATCCCGCGGCAATGGAGGCGGAAGCGCGCCCGATGAGCTACGAACACATCCTGGTCGAAACCCGGGGGGCGGTCGGCATCGTCACCCTGAACCGCCCGGAAGCGCTGAATGCGCTCTGCGCGAAGCTGATCGAGGAGCTGGCCGGCGCGCTCGACGCCTTCGAGGCGGACGCCGCCGTCGGCTGCGTCGTGGTGACGGGCTCCGAGAGGGCCTTCGCCGCCGGGGCCGACATTAAGGAGATGCAGCCCAAGACCTATATGGACGCCTATCTGGAAGACTTCATCACCGTCGGCTGGGAGCGGGTGACGAGCTGCCGCAAGCCTGTTATAGCGGCGGTGGCGGGCTATGCGCTCGGCGGCGGCTGCGAGATGGCGATGATGTGCGATTTCATCATCGCCGCCGACACGGCGCGGTTCGGGCAGCCGGAGATCAATCTGGGCGCGCTGCCGGGCGGCGGCGGCACGCAGCGCCTCGCGCGCTTCATCGGCAAGTCGAAGACCATGGACATGTGCCTGACGGGCCGGATGATGGATGCGGCCGAAGCGGAGCGCGCGGGCCTGGTGAGCCGCGTGGTGCCCGCCGACAAGCTGCTCGATGCGGCGGTCGAGGTCGCGGCGTCGATTGCGGCCAAGTCCCGCCCGGCCGCGATGATTACCAAGGAATGCGTCAACCGCGCCTATGAGATGCCGCTTTCCGAGGGGGTGAAGTTCGAACGGCGCATGTTCCACTCGACCTTCGCCACCGAGGACCAGAAGGAAGGCATGGCCGCCTTCATCGAGAAGCGGGAGCCCGTCTTCAAGGGGCGTTGAGGGCAAGCCTCACGCGCTACGCAGCGGGCAGGGCGCGGGCGAGGATGGCTTCTGTGTCGGCGGCGGGGGGCAGGGTTCCGTAGGCGCCGGTCCAGCGGTCTCCCAGTCGACTGGCGCAGAAGGCGTCGGCGACCGCCTGCGGCGCGTGGCGGACGAGCAGCGAAGCCTGCAGCGCGAGCGCCATCCGCTCGGTGAGCGCCCGGGCGCCGGATTCGAACTCCTCCGGCCTCGAAAGATCGTCCCTCAGCGCATCTGCCGCCCGGTCGAGCGCCTTGTGGCCGCCGCGCGCGGCGTCGATTTCCGCCAGCAACGCCGGCACGGCCTCCTCCTCGCGGGCCATGGCGCGCAGCACGTCGAGGCAGACGACGTTGCCCGAGCCTTCCCAGATGCTGTTGAGCGGCGCTTCCCGGTAGAGCCGGGCCATCGGCCCATCCTCAATGTAGCCGGGGCCGCCATGGCACTCCAGCGCCTCGAACGCATGGCCCGGCGCGCGCTTGCAGACCCAGTATTTCGCAATCGCCGTGCCGATGCGCGCGAAGGCCCGCGCCTGCCCGCCGTCTTCGGCCTCGTCCACGGCGCGGGCGGTCCTGAGGCCGAGCGCGAGCGCCGCCTCGGCTTCCAGCGCAAGGTCGGCCAGCACATTGCGCATCAGCGGCTGGTCGGCGAGCCGGCGCTGGAAGGCGCTGCGGTGGCGGGTGTGGTGAAGGGCCTGCACGACACCCTGGCGCATCAGGGCCGCCGAACTCACCGCGCAGTAGAGCCGGTTGCCCTGCACCATGTCGATGATCGTGCGGATGCCGCGCCCGTCCTCCCCGACCATGACGGCCCAGGCGTCCTCCAGTTCGATCTCGACGGAGGCGTTGGAGCGGTTGCCGAGCTTGTCCTTCAGATGCTGGATCGAGATGGCGTTGCGCTCGCCGTCCGGCGTCCAGCGGGGCAGCACGAAGCAGGAAATGCCGGCATCGGTGCGGGCAAGGGTCAGGAAGGCGTCCGACATCGGCGCCGAGCAGAAATATTTGTGCCCGGTGAGCCGCCAGGAACCGTCGGCCCTGCCCTCCGCCGGCCGGGCGCGGGTCGAGTTGGAGCGCACATCGGAGCCGCCCTGCTTCTCGGTCATGAACATACCGATGGTCGCGCCGGGCTTGTCCTCCACCGGCACGTCGCGCCCGTCATAGCGGCCGGACAGGGCGCGCGGGACCCAGGCTTCGGCGACGGCCGGCGACGCCCTGAGCGCGGGAACCGCCGCATAGGTCATCGCCAGCGGGCACATCACGCCGCATTCCACCTGGCTGATCAGGTAGATCAGCGCCATATGGCCGACATGCGCGCCCGGCCCGGCATGGTTCCAGGCGAAGCCCGCGACCTCGTTCTCGACCGCGAGCGCCATCAGGTCGTGATAGGCGGGATGGTATTCGACCCGGTCGATCCGCATGCCGTAACGGTCGAAGGGCTTCAGCTCCGGGCTGCGGCGGTTGGCTTGCTCCGCCTTCTCCGCAACTTCGGCGCGGCCGATGAGGCGGCCGAACGCGGCGATGCGCGCCTCCGCCCAGGCCGCCCCCTCGCGCCGCACAGCTTCCTGCAGCACCGCGTCCTCGGCCCAAAGGTCCCGGTCGCCGATGTGCGGCGGCATGTTGAAGACTTCATGCGTCGTCAGCGCCGCGCGCGGCCTGAGCGGGGCGGTCACCGCGACGGCCGGGCGGGGCTGCGCGCCTGGCGGCGCCGGCTTTCCTCGTCGAAGAGGCCGGCAAGCTGCTCCATCATCGCCCCGCCGAGCTGGTCGGCGTCGAAGATCGTGACCGCATGGCGGTAATAGCGGGTCACGTCATGGCCGATGCCGATGGCGATCAGCTCCACCGGCGAGCGCGTCTCGATCCACTCGATGACCTCGCGCAGATGGCGTTCGAGATAGTTGCCGGGATTGACCGAAAGGGTGGAATCGTCCACCGGCGCGCCGTCCGAAATCACCATCAGTATGCGCCGGTCCTCGGGCCGGCCGAGCAGGCGGTGATGCGCCCAGAGCAGCGCCTCGCCGTCGATGTTCTCCTTCAATATGCCCTCGCGGAGCATCAGCCCGAGATTCTTGCGCGCCCGGCGCAGCGGCGAGTCGGCCTCCTTGTAGACGATATGGCGCAGGTCGTTCAGCCGGCCCGGATTGGCGGGCTTGCCGGCCGCCAGCCATTTCTCGCGCGACTGCCCGCCCTTCCAGGCGCGGGTGGTGAATCCCAGAACCTCGGTCTTCACCCCGCAGCGCTCCAGTGTGCGGGCGAGGATGTCGGCGCTCATGGCGGCGACCGAGATCGGCCGGCCCCGCATGGAGCCCGAATTGTCGATCAGCAGCGAAACCACCGTGTCGCGGAAGTCGGTCTGCTTCTCCATCTTGTAGGACAGCGAGCGGATCGGGTCGGCCACGACGCGCGCGAGGCGGGCGGCGTCGAGCAGGCCCTCTTCCAGGTCGAACTCCCAGGCCCGCACCTGCTGGGCCATCAGGCGGCGCTGCAGGCGGTTGGCGAGCCGGCTGACGACCCCCTGCAGGCTCGCAAGCTGCTGGTCGAGGTGATGGCGCAGCCGCGCGAGCTCGTCCGCATCGCACAGCTCTTCCGCATGGACGATCTCGTCGAACTCGCCTGTCCAGGGGGCGTAGGCCGGTCCGTTGAGGTCGTTGCGGCCGTGCATCGGGTGTTCCTGCGGCGAGGACCGTCCGGGCTCCTCATCGCCCATGCCCGGCATGATCTCCGCATCGGCGTCTTCCGCGCCGGCCTCCCCGGTGTCTTCTCCCTCGACATCGGACATGTCCGAGGCATCGGACATCAGCGTCCCGTCGCTCTCGCCCTCGGTCCCGTCGCCCTCGCCGTCCTCGGACGCATCGTCGGCGTCGTCCTCGGAACCCTCTTCCTCGCCCGATGCGGCGTCGTCGAGCAGTTCCAGGTCCTCCATCAGGCGCCCGGCGAGCGCCGCAAACGCCTCCTGGTCGTGAATCTGGCCGGCCATGCGGGCGAACGCCTTTGCGGCGCGCTCGTCGAACCAGTCCCGCCAGAGGTCGAGAACCCCGGACGCCACGTCCGAGGAGGCCTGTCCGCTGAGCGTCTCGCGGGCATAGAGGCCGACGGCTTCCGCCAGCGGCACGTCGTCGGCCGAGGCGGCGCGGGTGAAGCCCTGCCGCCGGCAGCGCTCATCGACGGCCGCGGAGAGGTTGCGCGCCGCGCCGGTCATGTGGCGCGCGCCCCAGGCCTCGATCCGCGCCTGCTCCAGCGCATCGAACACGGCGCGCGCCTGCGGGCCGCCGCGCGCGAGCCGCGCATGCATCTCAGCGTCGTGATGGCGCTCGCGGAGCGCAAGGGAATCCGCTTCGCCGCGCACGAAGGCGGCTTCGGCCGCCGGCAGGTCGCGCCCCGGCATCGGCAGCTTGGCGTGGCCGCGCTCCAGCGACGCCCGGTCCGGTCCGAAGGAGACTTCCAGCTCGTCGATGTCGCCCATGGCGCGCATCGTGGCGGCCGTCACCCGCTTGAACGAGTCGAGCGGCGTCTCCTTGTCCCCGGCGAGGCTCATGGCGCGCGGCCGATCCCCGATGCCACGATCGACTCCGGCAGTTCGCTGTCGAAGCAGCGTTGGAAATACTCGGCCACGATCGGCCGCTCCGCCTCGTCGCACTTGTTGAGGAAAGTGACGCGGAAGGCGAAGCCGAGATCGTTGAAGATGCGCGTGTTCTCCGCCCAGGTGATGACGGTGCGCGGCGACATGACGGTGGAAATGTCGCCGTTCATGAAGCCCCGGCGCGTGAGCTCGGCAAGCTGGATCATCTGCTTGCCGCGCGCCAGCCCCTTCTTGTCGGAGAGCTCCGGCACCTTGGCGAGGACGATCTTGAGCTCCTCGTCCTCGGGCAGGTAGTTCAGGGTCGCGACCACGTTCCAGCGGTCCATCTGGCCCTGATTGATCTGCTGGGTGCCGTGATAGAGGCCGGTCGTGTCGCCGAGGCCGACCGTGTTCGAGGTCGCGAACAGCCGGAAGGACGGATGCGGGCGGATGACTCGGTTCTGGTCGAGCAGCGTCATCTTGCCCTCGACCTCCAGCACGCGCTGGATGACGAACATCACGTCCGGGCGGCCGGCATCGTATTCGTCGAAGACGATGGCGGTGGCGTGCTGCAGCGCCCAGGGCAGCATGCCCTCGCGGAATTCGGTGACCTGCTTGCCGTCGCGCACCACGATGGCGTCGCGGCCGACAAGGTCGATGCGGCTGACATGGCTGTCGAGATTGATGCGGATGCACGGCCAGTTGAGCCGGGCCGCGACCTGCTCGATATGCGTCGATTTGCCGGTGCCGTGATAGCCTTGGATCATCACGCGGCGGTTGTGGGCGAAGCCGGCCAGGATCACCAGCGTGGTCTGTTCGTCGAAATGGTAGGCGGTATCGATCTCGGGCACGTAGGCGTTCGCCTCCGAAAAGGCGGGCGCGACCATGTCCGTGTCGATCCCGAAGACCTCGCGCACGGAAATTGTCTTGTCGGGCTCGCGGGTATGCGCGTCGCTCTGGATGCCGTGCATCGTGCTCATGCGATTTTCCAACCGGCTTGGTGACAGGTTACCGGGCCGGCGCCGCCGAAAGCGCCTCGTGCAGGACCCGGTAGGCACGGGTTATGGATTTCATTCGTTCCTCCGACGCCGGGCAGCCGCCATTGGCGTCGGGATGGTGGTGCTTGACCAGTTCCTTATAGCGCGATTTCAGCGCGGGGAGAGTCATGTCGTCGGAAAGCGCCATGGCCGCCGCCGCTTCCGCCTCCGGGCTTCCGGGCGGCCAGCGCCGTGAAGATGGCATCCGGGTGGCGGCTCCACCGAACATGTCGAGCGGATCGTCGAAGTGCAGCGAGGCGCTGAAGCGGCCATGCCGCCCGCCGGGCTCCAGGCTGCTGCGCACCGCCGCGTCGATATCCGCCCGGTCCATATCGGGGCAGAAGCTCCATTCGCGGTTATAGGCGCGGACATGGTCGAGGCAGAACCAGACATAGTCGTGCAGCCGGTCCGCGGCGCGCGGCGCCGGATGGGAGGCCGCCGCCGGACAGCCCGGCCATTCGCAGCGGGCGCCGGAAGCGGGACGCTGTCGGGTGTGATAGACCATGACCGCCGGAGTATGGAAACACCGCAGCGAGGGAACAAGGGGGCCGGGCCATGCCTGTCCGCGACGATATCGCCCGCAAGCTCCGCGAGGCGTTCGAGCCGAGCCGGCTTGAGGTCATCGACGAATCGCACCTGCACGCGGGCCATGTCGGCGCCCGGCCGGGCGGGGAATCGCATTTCCGCGTTGAGATCGTAGCCGGCGCTTTCCGCGGCATGAGCCGCGTGGCCCGCCAGAAAGCCGTCTATGGCGTGCTCGCCGAAGAGATGGCGGGGCCGGTGCATGCGCTGTCGATCCGGGCGGAAGACGGCTAGCCCGGCCGGGCCGGCTCCGCCTCGCGGTATTCCTCGGGCCAGAGCGTGCCCACCACCGGACTCGACCGGGCGAACGCCATGCAGGAATCGAGGCCGGGGCCGCCCTTCATGCTTTCCGCCTCGCTCATGCCGGCCTGGCGGCGCCGATGCTCCCGCCAGGGGCCGAGCGTCTGGTAGGCGCTGGTGCCGAGCGGATAGAGCAATTCCAGGATATGCGTGCAGCCGGCGGTCCGGCCGTAGCGCTCCTTGACCCGGCGCATCCAGCCCGGGCCGATCCGCAGCCCGACAAGGCGGGAGAAGTTCCCGGCGGCGTCCGCGCAGACGCCGTAGGGGCTTTCCAGCGTCTCGGCTTCGGCGGCGAGGATCGTCAGGCGGTCGTCGAGGGTGAGGCGCACCCGCATCCGGTGGACCGGGACGCCCGGCTCGACCCTGCCGCGCCAGTGGTTCTCGAAGGCGTAGGTCTTGGTATCGACGAGTTCGGCCTCCAGGTCCCAGAGCCCGTCCTCGCGCAGGAAACCCTCGCAGCGGACCTGGCGGCTGTGGATGTGGCGGCGGCGCGGCGCAGGCGGAGAGAGCGGCAAGGGCAGGCGTTTCCTTCGCTGGAAGGCCGGGTCGGCAGGCGGGGGGAGCGGGCTCAGGCGAGCCGGCCGTGGCAATGCTTGTATTTCTTGCCCGACCCGCAGGGGCAGGGCGCGTTGCGCGCGACCTTGCCCCAGCTCGACGGGTCGCCCGGGTCGGGCGGGCCGCTCGGCCGGCGCAGGGGGCGGGCGGCCTGCGCCGCAGCGCCGTTGCCCGCAAAGGCAGGCTCCGGTTCGTCATGCAGCTCGCGCCAGTCGCCGCCCTCTTCCGAGCGCGGCATGAGGTCGCTGGCGGGCGTGTCGAGCTGCACTTCGAGATGGGCGAGCGTTCCGGTCACCGCCTCGCGCAGCCGCGCCAGCATGGTGTCGAACAGCTCGAAGGCTTCCTGCTTGTATTCGTTCAGCGGGTCCTTCTGGGCATAGGCACGCAACCCGATGCCCTGGCGCAGGTGGTCGAGCTGGAGCAGGTGCTCCTTCCAGATCTGGTCGAGAAGCTGGAGCAGGACGCTCTTCTCCGCCTGGCGCATGATGTCCGCGCCCCAGTTCGCCGTCTTCTCCGCCATGCGCCGGTCGAGCGCGGTGAGAATGCGCCGGCGGATCTCCTCGTCCGCAATGCCTTCCTCATCCGCCCATTCGCGGGCCGGGAAGTCGATGGAAAGCACGCGGCGCAACTCGTCCTGGAGGCCCTGGGCGTCCCACTGCTCGGGCAGCGCCTTTTCCGGGATGTAGCGCTCGACGATGTCCTCGACGACCTGGTGGCGCATGTCCGCGACCTCGTCATGGACATCCTCGACCTGCATCAGGTCGCGGCGCTGCTCGTAAACGACCTTGCGCTGGTCGTTCATCACATCGTCGAATTTCAGCAGGTTCTTGCGAATCTCGAAATTGCGCGCCTCGACCTTCTGCTGCGCCTTCTCAAGCGCCTTGTTGATCCAGGGGTGGACGATGGCCTCGCCCTCCTCGAGGCCCAGCCGGCGCAGCATCCCGTCCATGCGCTCCGAGCCGAAAATGCGCATCAGGTCGTCTTCCAGCGAGACGAAGAACTTGGAAGCGCCGGGGTCGCCCTGCCGCCCGGAGCGTCCGCGAAGCTGGTTGTCGATCCGCCGGCTTTCATGGCGTTCGGTCGCCAGCACATAGAGGCCGCCGGCCTCGATCACGACCTGCTTGTCCTGCGCGACCTGCTCCAGAATCGCGGCTTCCCGCTCCTCGCCCTCGGCGCGGATCAGCATTTCCGCATTGCCGCCGAGCTGGATATCGGTGCCGCGCCCCGCCATGTTGGTCGCGATCGTCACCGCGCCCGGCTTGCCCGCCTGCGCGATGATCGCCGCTTCCTGTTCGTGGTAGCGCGCGTTCAGGATCTGGTGGGCGATCTTCTCCTGTTTGAGCCGTTTGCCCAGCTCCTCCGACTTCTCGATGGAGACCGTGCCGACCAGCACGGGCTGCCGGCGCGCCACGCACTCCCTGATCTGGGCCAGGATGGCGTCGTTCTTCTCCCGCGCCGTGCGATAGACCTCGTCATCGTGGTCGGCGCGCACGGTCGGCAGGTTGGTGGGAATCTCTATCGCCTCAAGCCCGTAGATCTCGGCGAATTCGCCCGCCTCGGTGATCGCCGTGCCGGTCATGCCGGCGAGCTTGTCGTAGAGGCGGAAATAGTTCTGGAAGGTGATCTGGGCGAGCGTCTGGTTCTCAAGCTGGACCGGGACCCCTTCCTTGGCCTCCAGCGCCTGGTGCAGCCCCTCGGAATAGCGCCGTCCTTCCATCGCGCGGCCGGTGAACTCGTCGATGATGACGACCTTGCCGTCGCGGACCATGTAGTCGACATCGCGCTCGAACAGCGTGTGGGCGCGCAGCGACTGGTTCAGATGGTGCAGCAGGGAGATGTTGTGGATGTCGTAGAGGCTGCCTTCCGTGAGCAGCTCGTGCCGGCGCAGCAGCGCCTCGCTGTGTTCCTGGCCGGCCTCGTTCAGGGTGACGCTGCGCTGCTTCTCGTCCTTCTCGTAGTGCTCGGGCCGGATCTCCGCCATCAGCCGGTCGCAGCGCATATAGAGCTCCGAAGACTGTTCGGCCGCGCCCGAGATGATGAGCGGCGTGCGCGCTTCGTCGATCAGGATCGAGTCCACCTCGTCCACGATGGCGAAGGCGAAGGTCCGCTGGACCATCTCGTCGAGCGCGAATTTCATGTTGTCGCGCAGATAGTCGAAACCGAGCTCGTTGTTCGTCCCGTAAGTGACATCCGCTGCGTATTGCAGGCGCCGCTCGCTGTCCGGCAGCCCGTGCGTGATGCAGCCCACGGTGAGCCCGAGGAACTCGTAGATGCGGCCCATCCATTCGGCGTCCCGCCTGGCGAGATAGTCGTTGACCGTCACGACATGCACGCCCCCGCCGCCAAGCGCGTTCAGATAGACCGGCAGGGTCGCCGCGAGCGTCTTGCCCTCGCCGGTCTTCATTTCCGCGATCATGCCCTGGTGCAGGACCATGCCGCCGACGAGCTGGACGTCGAAATGGCGCTGGCCGAGCGTGCGTTTCGATGCCTCGCGCACCGTGGCAAAGGCCTCGACAAGCAGATCGTCCGGGTCGGCGCCGCGCTCGATGCGCGCGCGGAACTCGTCCGTGCGGGCCCGGAGTTCGCTGTCCGACAGCGCCTCCAGCTCGGGTTCGAGCGCATTGATCGCTGCGACTTCGGGCCGCAGGCGTTTCAGAAAGCGGTCGTTATGGGTGCCGAACAGGCGCTTGGCGACTGCGCCGAGCATGAAGCGTTCCCCGAAAGATCGCAGGCCGGCCCGCAGGCGTCCCGCCCTTCGGCCAAGATTTAGAAACGCGGCCCGCCGCTGTCAACGCACCGGCGTCCCGGGCGGCGGGCCGCGGGGAACCGATCAGACGAATTGGATGTTGTCGGCTGCGAATTTGCCCTTGCGCGGATCCCGGCGCAGTTCATAGCTGATCCGCTGGCCCTCGGCCGGAGCATTGAGGCCGGCGCGTTGCACTGCCGAAATATGGACGAAGACATCGGCCCCGCCCTCGTCGGGTTCGATGAACCCGTATCCCTTGGTCGTGTTGAACCACTTCACGGTACCGGTAGCCATACGAATCGACACTCCTTAGTCACGGCACGTCGTCTCTTTTCGGGTATTTGTTCAACGTCACGCGACGTGGTCGCGACGCAATCCGCCTTGTCAGGACGACGGACTATACCACGTTTGTCTCCATGAGCGCGCGGATATCCCGCAGCTCCTCCAGAATGCTCCGCAATTCGGATTCCGGCACGTCCTGCCCCGAAAGCGCCCGGCGCGCGCCTTCGATGGTGAAGCGCCGTTCGTGCAGCAGCTCGCGAATGGCAAGAATCGTATCCACGTCCTCAGGGCGGTAATAGCGCCGTCCGCCGGCCCGTTTCAGCGGCTGCAATTGTGGAAATTTGCTCTCCCAGAAACGAAGCACATGGGGTTCGAGCCCAACCTCTCGCGCGACTTCCGATATCGTGCGATAGGCAGTCGGGTGCTTTTCCATGGCAGCCGGCGCCTACTCCGCCGCCGCGCCGCCCGCATTGACGCGCTGCTTCAACACCTGCGAGGCGCGGAACGCGACCACGCGGCGAGGCGGAATGGCGACCTCTTCGCCGATGCGCGGGTTGCGTCCTGTCCGCTCGCCTTTCATGCGCATGGTAAACGTGCCGAAGGAGGAGATCTTGACCGTGCCCTCGATTTCCAGCGCCTCGGCGAGTTCTTCCAGAACGGCTTCCACGAGCATCGCCGAATCGCTGCGCGAAAGGCCGATATTGCGATAGACCGCCTCGCAGAGGTCGGCTCGGGTCAGGGTGCTGCCGCTCATGCGGGGGACGCTAACCCGGACGCGCATGTCCGGTCAACGCAGATGCAGGCGGCATCGATGCTCACCATCGGGCGAGCGCCGCGCCCCAGGTGAAACCGCCGCCCATGGCCTCGAGCAGCAGCATGTCGCCTTCCGAGATCCGCCCGTCCCCGACACCGGCCGCCAGCGCCAGGGGAATCGAGGCGGCCGAAGTGTTGGCGTGGCGGTCCACCGTCACGATCACCCGGTCTTCGCCGATGCCGAGCTTGCGTCCGGTGGCGCGCAGGATGCGCAGATTGGCCTGATGCGGCACGATCCAGTCGATGGCCTCGGGCCCGAGGCCGTTAGCCGCCAGCGCCTCGTCAACGACCTCGGTGAGATTCGTGACCGCGTGCTTGAAGACTTCCCGCCCCTTCATCCGCAAATGCCCGACGGTCCGGGTGGATGACGGGCCGCCATCGACATAGAGCATGTCGCCATGGCGCCCGTCCGAATGCAGATGGGTGGACAGGAGGTGACGCGGATCATCCTCGCAGGCTTCCAGCACCACCGCGCCGGCGCCGTCGCCGAAGAGCACGCTGGTCTCGCGCTCGTTCCAGTCCAGGATCCGGGAAAAGGTCTCGGCGCCGATCACCAGCGCGCTTCGCGACTGGCCGGCGCGGATAAAATTGTCCGCCACGGCAAGCGCATAGATGAACCCGGAGCAGACCGCCTGGACATCGAAAGCGGCGCCCTCCGTCATGCCCAGCCCGGCCTGGACCGCCGTCGCCGTGGAGGGAAACGTCCGGTCCGGCGTCGCGGTGGCGAGCACGATCAGGTCGAGTTCGCAGGCGTCCCTTCCGGCGGCAGCGAGCGCGCGCCTCGATGCTTCGAGCGCGAGGTCCGAGGTCTTTTCGTCCGGCGCCGCGATCCGCCGCTCGCGGATGCCGGTGCGTTCGCGGATCCAGGCGTCGGAGGTGTCCATGCAGGCCGCGAGCTCGTCATTGGTGACGATACGCTCCGGCAGATAGGCGCCGACGCCCCGGAATTGCGCCCGCGGTCCGGTCAAGAGGCCGTTGCCGCCACCGGCGGCGCCATGCGTTCGAAGGCCGAGCGGACATCCTCGAGGAAACCGTGGCGGCTCATATCGACCGCAAAGCCGATCGCATTGGCGAACGAGAAAGCGTCCGAACTGCCGTGGGCCTTGACGACGATGCCGTTCAGCCCGACGAACACAGCGCCGTTGTAGCGGCGCGGATCGAAACGGTCGCGCACCTTGTCGAGCGCCCGCCGCGCCAGCCAGAAACCCGCCATGCCGGCGAGCGAACTCCTCACCGCGCGCCGGAGCGCCGCACTGTAGAGCCGCGCCGAACCTTCCAGCGCCTTGAGAGCGACATTTCCGGTGAATCCGTCGGTCACCACCACATCGACCGCGCCGCCGGTTATGTCGTCGCCCTCGATGAAACCCTTGAAGTCGAAGCCCGGATCGGCAACGGCGCGGAGCCTGGCGGCGGCGTCGCGCAGGGCCGAGCCCCCCTTCAGCTCCTCCTGGCCGACATTCAGCAGGCCGACCGTCGGGCGCCGGTCCAGAACCGCCGAAGCGAACGCGGCGCCCATGACCGCGAACTGGAACAGGTTTTCGCCGTCGCATTCGATATTCGCGCCGAGGTCGAGCATGGCGATTTCGGCCCGCAAGGTCGGCATGATGGAGCAGATCGCGGGCCGGCCGACGCCCGGAGGCGTGCGCAGCAGGAACTTGGAAACCGCCATCAGCGCGCCGGTATTGCCGGCCGAAACGATGCCGGCGGCCTGGCCGTCGCGCACCTTCGCCACGGCGTTCCACATCGACGAGCCCTCGCCGCCGCGAATCGCCGAGGAGGGCCTGGCGTCGTCGGCGATGACCTTTTCGGCCGGATGCAGCTCGATCCGGTCGCCGAGCGCCTTCATCTTCGCGAGGCCGCGTTCCATCCGCGCCGGGTCGCCGTGGACCTGAAAATGCACTTCCGGGTAGCGTTCGCCGGCCAGGGCTGCGCCCCGAAGCACGATATCGGGCGCCCGGTCTCCGCCCATGCCGTCGAGCGCAATGACGATGGGATCGGGCACAGGAGCCTTAGGCGGCTTCGTCTCTGGCTACGACGACCTCGCGGCCGCGGTAATAGCCGCAATGTGCGCAAACATGATGCGGGCGCGTCCGTTCGCCGCAATTCGGGCATTCGACATGCGTTTCGGCACCCAGACGGTGGTGGGAACGGCGCTTGTCGCGGCGCGACCGGCTCACCTTCTTCTTCGGAACGGCCATCGGGCGTCCTCTTCCGGATATCTGGCAGCGGCGTTGTCTATACCAAAGCGCCCGAACCGGCAACCGCCGCTTCCCGAACTCCTCACCCGGCCTTCGGCTCGGGCTCCGCGTCATCGATGGAGCCGGCGAGCTTGTCCGCCACGCCCTGCATTTCCACCGCGACCGTGTCCGCCCCCACCCGGCGCAGCTCTTCCGCCCAGTGCTCGTCATGGGCGCGGGCGACGATGCGCAGGTGCGGGAAAATGTAGCGCAGCTGGCCGACGATGGTGACGGCGCGCCTGGGGTCGTTGAACGCCACGATAACCGCGCTGGCATTCTCGACGCCGGCCGCCTCCAGCACTTCCGGACGGGCCGCATCGCCGTGGAACACCTCGAAACCCAGCCGGCGGCCCGCGGTGATGTTGTCCGCATGGATATCGATGCCAACCGGCAGCCGGCCCGCCTCGCGCAACTGGGCCGCGCATTCGCGGCCGGCGCGGCCGAAGCCGGCGACGACGATATGGCCCGAATGCGGCCCTGCGGCCTCGACCCGCTCCCCGGATTCCTGCGCGATGTCGGGCAAGGCGCGGCGCCCGGCGAATGCCAGCAGCGGGGTCGCCGCCATGGAGAGCGTGATCGCCATGCCGAGGAGCTGCGCATCCGGACTGTCCAGAAGCGAGCGCCCGACCGCCGCGCCCAGCAGCACGAAGCCGAACTCGCCGCTGCCCGCCAGCAGCAGTCCGACATAGATCGCCCGCCCCCTCGGCATGCCGAGCGCAGCCCCGATTGCGGCGGCAACCGCAGTCTTGACCGCCAGCAGGCCGACCACGACGGCCGCCAGCGCGCCGGCCCGAGATGCCACTCCGCCCGCGTCGATCGCCATGCCGACCGTCATGAAAAAGAGCCCGAGCAGCAGGCCGCGGAAGGGCTGGATGACGGCCGCGACCTGGTGGCGGTGGCGGGTATCGGCCAGCAGCATGCCGGCAAGGAAGGCGCCGAAGGCCATCGAGAGGCCGGCGAGCTCGGTGGCGAGGCCCGTCGCCAGCACGATCAGCAGGGTGAGCGCGGTGAAGGTTTCGATCTGGCCGCCTTCGGAGAGCGGCCCGTAAATGGGACGCACCACCCAGCGTCCGACCGCCAGGATGCCGATGACGGCCGCCAGCGCCTTCAGCACCGACCAGAAAAGCGCTTCGGCAATCGCCTCCGGCGCGCCGCCGAGCACCAGCGTGATGACCAGCAGCGGACCGACGGCTATGTCCTGGACCAGAAGCACGGCGAAGGCGGACCGTCCCGCCTGGCTCGTCAGCTCGCCCCGCTCGGCCAGCAGCTGCAGCACCATGGCGGTCGAGGAAAGCGCGAGCGCCGCGGCTACGACCACAGCGGCCTGGGGCGGCAGCCCGAAGGCGATGCCCGCCCCGGAGAACACCGCCATGGTGAGCAGCACCTGCAGCAGGCCAAGCGCGAATTTGCCGCCCCCGAGCGCGCGCAGGCGGTCGAGCGGCAGCTCCAGCCCGACCGTGAACAACAGGAAGACGACGCCGAACTCCGCCAGCGCGCGGGCGCTGTCGATCCGTTCGACCAGACCGAGCGCATGGGGGCCGATGACGGCGCCGGCGCCGATATAACCGAGCACCGCCGCAAGCCCGAGACGGCGGAACAGCGGCACCGCGACAACCGCCGCGAGCAGGAAGATCAGAACGTCAGCGAGATAGCTCGGATGGTCCATCCCGGCCCTTCCGATGCCGGCCGGACAGTTCGGCCGCCGGCGGGTTCAGCCGCGCGCCGGCAAGGCGGCCGTCAGCCGGAACGCTCCAGGGCTGCAATTTCATCCTTCAGCGCCAGCTTGCGTTTCTTGAGCGTCTGCAATTGCAGGTCGTCGGCGGAGGGATTGTTTTCAAGGGCGCGGATCTCGTCGTCGAGCGCAGCATGCCGGGCCGCTAGCGCCGCCCGGCGGTCCTGCAAGTCCGTCATGCGCATCTTCCTCTTTGCTGCGATACTGCGGGCGCGCGCCGCCCGCGGGTCCCGTCGCGAGACTGGCCCATGACGAGCGGTTTGTCACCCCGCCGGCCGCCGCTACCGGCGAAGCGAGGACGAGACGATGAAATCGATTCTGGTGCCGACCAACGACCTGGACACATTGGAGAGCGTGCTTGCCGCCGCCGAGTGCCTGCGCGCCCGCATCGACGGCTGGCTGGAGGCCGCCCATTTCCACACCGACCCCTCCGCCATCATGGCGACCGACGACAGCGGCGCCGCGCTGCCGGCGCTCGTTGAGCGCTTCGAGCGCGAGGACGACCGCCGCGCCGCCGAGGCGCGGCGGCGGTTCGACGCCTTTGCCGAAGCCGCCGGACTCGGCGACCGGGCTGTCTGGTCGGAGAGCGAAACGGGCCTCGACAATCTCGGCAACCATGCCCGCGTGTATGATGTCGTGGTGGTCGGCCGGCCGGTGAAAGGCTCCAGCGGACCCTCTCTCGGCACGCTCGAGACGGCGCTGTTCGACAGCGGCCAGGCAATACTGGCCGTGCCGTCCGGACCGCCGGCCGCGTTCGGCAGCAACATACTGATCGCATGGAACGGCTCCTCGGAAACCGCCCGCACCATCCGCGCCGCGCTCGACCTGCTGCGCCTTGCCGAGCAGGTGACGGTGCTGACCGTGACGGGCATGACGGTGCCGGGACCGACCGGCGAGGCGGTCGCGCGCCAGCTTCGTCGCGAGGGCATCGAAGCCGGCTCGCTGGTCGTCGAAGCGGGGCTCGGGGAGAGCGGCCACAAGACCCTGGAAGTGGCGGCCGAACGCGGCGCCGACCTGCTGCTCAAAGGCGGCTACACCCGCGGCCGGCTGCGCCAGGCGCTGTTCGGCGGGCCGACCAACCATATCCTGTTCAATGCCGAGCTCCCGGTGTTCATGGCGCATTGACAAGCCGGCGCGGCCTCTGCCACCATCCTCCCGCCGTCGATCTGCGCGGGAGAGTCCGGCGATCAGGGCCGGCGCCGAAGGAGCAACCGCCCCGGAAACTCTCAGGCACCCGGACCGCGCGGGGAGGCAACTCTGGAAAGCGGGCGCATACGCCCCACCGAAGATGTAACGGCTGAGCCGGAATCTTTCAGGTCGGACGGACAGAGGGGGCAGACGGGCAGGCCGCGAGGGCCGGCCCGGAAGCCGGAGGGTCCGTCGATGGCCGAACTGATCAAGACCCCGCTTCACGCCATGCACCTCGCCGCCGGCGCGCGCATGGAGCCTTTCGTGGGCTACGACATGCCGCTGCGCTATCCGGAGGGCAGCGTCGCCGAGCACAACCAGGCCCGCAACCGGGCGGCGCTGTTCGATGTCAGCCATATGGGCCAGCTGCGGCTGATGGGCGAGGGCGCCGACGAGGCGCTGGAGACGCTCGTGCCGGGCGATATCCGGGGCCTCGGCGAGGGCGCCATGCGCTACACCCTCTTCACCCTGGAGAACGGCGGCATCCTGGACGATCTGATCGTCTCGCGCATTCCGGGCGGCCTCGGACTCGTGGTCAACGCCGCGCGCAGGAAAAGCGACACGGAGCATCTTCGCAGCCATCTCGGCGGCAGGGTGGATATCGTGCCGGAGCCGGACCGCGCGCTGCTCGCCCTGCAGGGGCCGGCGGCGGCGGCGGTGCTGCCGGATTTCGCGGATCTGCCGTTCATGGCCTGGCGCGAGGGCGAGGCCTGCGGCGTGCCGGCCCGCGTCTCGCGCTCGGGCTATACGGGCGAGGACGGTTTCGAGCTGTCGGTCGCCGGTGCCGACGCCGAAGCGCTCGCCGGGCAGCTGCTCGCCCATGAGGCGGTCGCCTGGGCGGGGCTCGATGCGCGCAACTCGCTCAGGCTGGAAGCGGGCCTCTGCCTCTACGGGCGGGACCTCGACGAGGACACGACGCCGCTCGAAGCCGGCCTCGGCTGGACCGTGCCGAAGCGCCGGCGCGAGGAGCGCGGCTTCCCCGGCGCGGCCCGCATTCTCGACAATCCTCCCGCCCGGCGCCGCGTCGGCATGAGGCCCGAGGGCCGGGTCATTACGCGCGAGGGCTCCGATGTGCTCGACGGCTCCGGAGAGCCGGTCGGCTGGGTGGCCAGCGGCGGTTTCTCGCCGGTGCTCGGCGGCCCGGTCGCCATGGGCTATCTGCCGGTCGGGCTGACCGCGCCCGGCACGGAGATCGCCTTCGATATCCGCGGGAAGCCGCGGCCCGGACGGGTCGTCCGCCTTCCCTTCGTTCCCCACAACTATTTCCGAGGCTGAGAAGTCCGATGGCAGTCACGACCTACTACACGCGCGAACATGAATGGGTACGGATGGAGGACGGCGTTGCGGTCTGCGGCATCACCGACTACGCCCAGTCGCAGCTGGGCGATGTCGTCTATGTCGAACTGCCGGAGGTCGGCGCGGAGATCGCACGCGACGGCGAGGCCGCGGTGGTCGAGAGCACCAAGGCCGCCAGCGATGTCTATGCGCCGGTCACGGGCACCATCGTTGCGGTCAACGACCGGCTGGAGGAATCGCCCGACCTCGTCAACGAATCCGCCGAGGACCAGGGCTGGTTCTTCCGCATGGAGATCGGCGACGAAGGCGAGCTGGACGAGCTGATGGACGAAGAGGCCTATCAGGCGTTCGTCGAGGACCTCGACTGATGCGCTACCTGCCGATCACCGGCGCCGACCGCAGCGGGATGCTCCGGGCCATCGGCGCGCCGTCGGTCGAGGCCCTGTTCTCGGATGTGCCGGAGGATGCCTTGCTGGCGGAGCCGGTGGACCTGCCCCGCCATGCAAGCGAGTTCGAGGTCGAAAGGCGGCTCTCCCGCCTCGCAGGGCGGAACCGGGCGGCGGGCGCGGGCCCCTTCTTCTGCGGGGCCGGCAGCTACCGCCACCACATCCCGGCATCCGTGGACTACCTGATCCAGCGCGGCGAGTTCCTCACCTCCTACACGCCCTACCAGCCGGAAATCGCCCAGGGCACGCTGCAATACCTGTTCGAGTTCCAGACCCAGGTGTGCCTGCTGACCGGCATGGAGGTCGCCAACGCCTCCATGTATGACGGCGCGACCGCCACGGCCGAGGCCGTCATGATGGCGAACCGCGTCACCCGGCGCTCGAAGGCGGTGGTCTCCGGCAATCTCCACCCGCATTACCGCGACACGGCCGCGACGCTCGCGCGCTTCCAGGGCTTCCGGCTCGAAGCCGCCCCGCCCATGCCGGCCGGCGGCGAGGACCTGGCGTCGCGGATCGACGAGGAGACCTCCTGCGTGGTCGTCCAGTATCCGGACCTGTTCGGCAATGTCGGGGACCTCTCGGAGCTGGCGGAAGCGGCGCATGCGAAGGGCGCGCTGCTGGTGGTCGTCGTCACCGAAGTCGTGGCGCTGGGCGCGCTCCGGTCGCCCGGGGAGATGGGGGCCGACATCGTGGCGGCGGAAGGCCAGTCGATCGGCAATGCGATGAGTTTCGGCGGCCCGCATCTCGGCCTGTTCGCGGCCCGCACGCGCCATATGCGCCAGATGCCGGGCCGGCTCTGCGGCGAGACCGTGGATGCCGAGGGCCGGCGCGGCTATGTGCTGACCCTGGCGACGCGCGAGCAGCATATCCGCCGCGAACGCGCGACCAGCAACATCTGCACCAATTCGGGCCTCTGCGCGCTCGCCTTCACCATCCATCTGACCCTGCTCGGCGAAACCGGGCTGAAACGCTTGGCGGCGCTCAACCATGCGGGCGCCGTCTCGCTGGCGGACCGGCTCGGCGCGCGGGTCGTGACCCCGCATTTCTTCAACGAATTCACCGTCCGCCTCGACGGCGATGCGGCGGAAGCGGTCGAAAGGCTTGCGGAGGAGGGCATCCTCGCAGGCGTGCCGGTCTCGCGCCTCCATCCGGGCGCGGGGCTGGACGACCTGCTGCTGGTCGCGGTGACCGAGACGGCGGACGCCGGGGATCTCGACGCCCTGGCGGAGGCTTTGTCATGACCGGCAACTCCCGCGACACGGTCTCCGGCGATTACGGGCTCAGCATCGAGGAGCCTCTGATCTTCGAGCAGGACAGCCCGGGCGCGCTGGGCGTGGACTGGCCGGAGGCGGATGCGGGCCCCGACCGGTTGGGCGGCCTGGCGCGCTCCGGCCCCATCGGGCTGCCGAGCCTGGCGGAGCCTACGGTCGTGCGGCACTACACGCGGCTCTCGCAGAAGAACTACGGCATCGACACGGGCCTCTTCCCGCTCGGCTCCTGCACGATGAAGCACAATCCGCGCCTGAACGAGCGCATGGCGCGGCTGCCCGGCTTCGCGGACATCCACCCCCTCCAGCCGGAGAGCACGGTGCAGGGGGCGCTGGCGCTCTGCCGGGAGGTGCAGCGCTGGCTCTCGATGCTGACCGGCATGCCGGGCGTGGCGCTGACGCCCGGCGCGGGCGCGCATGGCGAGCTCTGCGGCATGATGGCGATCCGGGCTGCGCTGGAGGCGGGCGGGGCGGCGAATGCGGACCGCAGGCGCGTGCTGGTGCCGGATTCCGCGCATGGCACCAACCCGGCCACCGCTGCGGCGCTCGGCTTCGAGGTCGTTTCGATCCCGGAGGACGAACGCGGCCGCGTCGATCCGGAACGCTTCGAGGCGCTGGCCGGCGAGGGTAGCGTGGCCGCCGTCATGCTCACCAACCCCAACACCTGCGGCGTGTTCGAGAACGACATCCGCCGCATTGCCGACGCGGTACACGCCGCGGGCGGCTACTTCTATTGCGACGGGGCGAATTTCAACGCCATTGTCGGGCGGGTCCGGCCGGGAGACCTCGGCGTCGATGCCATGCACATCAACCTGCACAAGACCTTCTCGACCCCGCATGGCGGCGGCGGGCCGGGCTCGGGGCCCGTGGTGTTCTCCGAGGCGCTGGCGCCCTACGCGCCGGTGCCGCGCATCGTCGAGGAAGACGGGGTCCTGCGGCTGGAGGAGGCGGACGGCCGGGCCTTCGGGCGGATGAAGGCCTTCCACGGCCAGATGGGCATGTTCGTGCGCGCGCTCGCCTACATGATGAGCCACGGCGCGGACGGGCTGCGGCAGGTCTCGGGCGATGCGGTGCTGAACGCGAACTACCTGCTGCGCCGGCTGGAGGACGTCTATTCCGCGCCCTTCGCCCATTCCGGTCCCGCCATGCACGAGGCGCTGTTCGACGACCGCGCGCTCCGCGACACGGGCGTTTCCACGCTCGACATCGCCAAGGCGATGATCGACGAGGGGCTGCACCCGATGACGGTCTATTTCCCGCTGGTGGTCCACGGCGCCATGCTGGTCGAGCCGACGGAAACGGAGACCCGCGCCAGCCTCGACCGCTTCATCGCCATCATGCGCGGCCTCGCCGAACGCGCCCACAACGGCGCCCCGCTGACCGAGGCTCCGTTCCACGCGCCCAGGCGCCGGCTGGACGAAACCCAGGCGGCACGCAAGCCGGTGCTGCGGTGGCGGCCGGCGGGGTAAGGGTGGCTTCCTTACCGGCATAGATGTTGGGGTCGTTGTTCATTCCACGAGGAAATGACAGGTGACAGAAGATGCAGACGAGGAGGCACGAGGTACCGATTCGACGCAGAGCCTTACCCTCGTCACCAAGGATGACTTTATCGCCGCAGACTTCGAGGCCCCGATACGCGACAGTAACAATGTGGACTGTTGGACCCTAGCTGACCTCTACAAGACCGCTGCCGCTAAACAAACAGAAAACGGAAACGAGTCTGCAGCCCAAGTGTTTGAGTTTCTGACTGCCGTTACCAATATACATTTCAAACCCAACGATGGGGCGGAACCTTACGGTCCTATGTTCGTTATGAATGGCAAGAGGGGTATTATTCCTGCTGATCTCAGAGGCGATCAATCCAGTGTCTTTGCCGAGATTGTACCCACTATACGAAATCCCGGCCTCCGTGCTCGATTGGCCGATATTGCTTGGATCAACAATCGCGCATTACCCTATATGGCGCAGCTGGCCATCGGCTCATATTGTCAATCTGTTCAACTAGTTTTCGATGGAAAAGCGGAATTTTTCAATGGGAATCGACTTGCGATCGACTCTGATGGTTGTGATATGCTTCTTCGCGCATGCCAAATTGCCCAAGCGACCGGTTGGAAGGAACCGGAATCGTCATCTTTGAAGAGATTGATGCAAGTTATCCTTGACGACACCCTCAATCGCAACGCCGATAAAGGGTTTTTGGATATTGGTAAAATCTCTTTACGTTTTGGCATTGGCGATCCAATTATGATTGCCGAACGCGCTGAAGTTCGGGCGTCGTCGAAAACAGCGCACCCGCGGTCGTCGCGCGACCTATTGAAATTGGCAGCCTCTGCATATGGGCAATCCGGAAACGGTCCAAGGCGTGACCAATGCCTTGTCGCCGCAGCGGAATGCCTGGCCACGATGGCTGAAGGCGCTGGTGGCAGGGGAATGATCGCAGCGAAGCACCTAATGGATGCGATTGCCGAGCTCAGGCGAGTGCCCAATACCGGCCATAGGCGTCAGGAGTTGGAAACGGCGCTTCTGGCAGCGCAGGCGGGAATTCTCGATGAAATGGGTGCTGTATCCACTGAAATCGATTTGACCGACTACGTTACCCATGCGCGACGGCGTGTGGCCGGTATGAGTCTGGCACAGGCGCTCGCTGGATTCGCCACACTGGAGAAATCTCCGGATCCGGATTCGCTGAGCGAGGCCGCGCGAAAGCAGACAAACGAAAATCCCTTGTCCAGCATAATGTCACATCAGATAGTCGATGACGAAGGAAAGGTAGTCACCACTTCTCCCGGAATCCTTGGTGATGACGAAGATGGTGCGCTTACGCTTCGACACATAATTGTCGGTAATGAGGGCATACGCCGTAACTTGGTTGCACAGGGACAGATCGATCCAGCAAGGTGGGTGATCCAGATTGAACACCCGTTGGATCAAAGAGATTTCTTCCCCATCGCAGAGATGAGCCCGTTTGTGCCCGAAAACAGGGCAAATATTTTCGCATTGGGTTTCGCTCGCTTCTTCGGGGGAGATTTCATATCGGCGCTGCATATTCTTGTCCCGCAACTCGAAAATTCTCTCCGATATGTTCTGAAGCAACATGGCATCGACCCTTCGGTAATTCATAACAACATGACGCAGGAAAACCGCTCCCTATCGGGCTTGCTCGATAATGAGCGGGAGGCGCTTGAAAAAATCTTCGGCCCGGCAATTGTTTTCGAGATCGACAACCTGTTCAATTTTCGTGGTGGACCTGCGCTCAGAAATCAGGTCGTGCACGGTTCGATGTTTGACGACGCGTGTCATGATGCGGATGCCGTCTATGCGTGCTGGTTCGTTTTTCACCTTTGTTGCTTGCCTTTGTTTCCACATTGGCGGGACGTGGCGGAGGCTTTGGATCGGCCTTGACCGCGACGGGCATGACACGGGATTGCAAGGAAGGGGCCGGGATGCGTGCCTGCAAGCTCTTGGATTTGCTGGATATTCAAAAATGTTCTCTATTGAGCTTGACATATAGGAAAATAGATCTATATTGGGCCATATACAGGGCCGGAACGGCCCGGAGGAGTGAGGCCATGCGGGCAGCCAGGGACAGGTTCGGGTAACGGAGCGGCCGCGCCCTCCCGATGCCGCGGCCGACTCCGGAAATCGCTTGTCTCAGGACAGGCGAGGTGCGCCCGGCGCGAGGGGCCGCCGCACCGAAGTTGGAAGATTTGAAGACGAAAAAGACGCCGGCGTACGGTCGGCTGACATCGACGCCGGCGGACGGGAGCGGCCGTCCGGGACGGTCGGGACTATCCGCTCGCGCCGGCAACGGCGCGGCATCGCTGTTTGACAAGTGAAGAACGATTGCGAGACGGGCCGCGGGCCGGAGCGACGCTCTTTGGGCTGGCCGGGGCCTCTTTGCGTCACCCCGGCCGGAGCGGAGCGCAGAGTCGGGGTCTCCCTGCGGCGCCGCCGCCCGCCGCGGGAGGTACCGGCCGCGCCGCTCGGAGGAGGCCCCGCTCGGGGGCCGGGGCGACACCATTTTGGGCCGGGGCGGCGCTATTCGGGCCGGGCGGCCTCCGCTTTCGCGAGGGCCGGGCGCTATCCACCGGCCGCCGGCCGCCAACGGCGTTGACTCACCGGGGCGCGCCCGTGTAGCTTCCGGCCCGTCGGCGGAAATGTGCGGGGTGTTCCATGGGGGTTTCGCTGCCTCCCGACTATAGGCCTTCCAGAAGCGAAGATTTCATGAACCCGTTGCAGCAGGAATATTTCCGGCTGAAGCTGCTCGACTGGAAGGACCGCCTGATCCGGGACTCCTCCGAGACCGTACACCAGCTCCAGAGCGAAAGCCTCCGGGTGGCGGATGACGGCGAGCGCGCTTCGCTCGAGACCGACAAGCGCCTGGCGCTCCGCACGCGGGACCGGGCGCGCAAGCTGATCGCCAAGATCGACCAGGCGCTCAGGCGGATCGACGAGGGCACATACGGCTATTGCGAGCAGACCGACGAACCTATAGACCTCGGCCGGCTGGAAGCCCGGCCGATCGCGACGCTCTCCATCCAGGCGCAGGAGCGCCATGAGCGGAGCGAGCGCATGCACCGGTCGGACTGAGGCTTCCGGGGCGCCCGCAATCCGGCGGCGCCCATTCCCCAGCGACCCGGCAAACGGCGAACCCCCATGACCCAGGATTACCGCGACACCGTCTTCCTGCCGAAGACGGATTTCCCGATGCGCGCCGGCCTCGCTGCGCGCGAGCCGCAGATCCTGGCCCGCTGGGAGGCCGGGGACCTGTTCGCCCGCCAGCGCGAGGACGCACGCGGGCGCGAGAAGTTCATCCTCCATGACGGCCCGCCCTATGCGAACGGCCACCTGCATATCGGCCATGCGCTCAACAAGATCCTGAAGGACGTCATCAACCGCAGCCGGCAGATGACCGGCATGGACGCCCACTACATCCCCGGCTGGGACTGCCACGGCCTGCCGATCGAGTGGAAGGTCGAGGAGGACTACCGCGCCGGCGGCCGCGACAAGGACGCGGTGCCGATCCTCGAGTTCCGCCGCGAATGCCGCGAGTTCGCCGCGCTCTGGATCGACACCCAGCGCGAGGAGTTCAAGCGCCTGGGCGTGCTCGGCGACTGGGACAACTACTACACCACCATGTCCAACGGGGCGGAGGCGGCGATCGCCGGCGAAATCTGCCGCTATGTCATGAACGGAGGCCTCTACCGGGGCATGAAGCCGGTGCTCTGGTCGGTCGCGGAGAAGACCGCGCTCGCCGACGCCGAGGTCGAGTATCACGACCATGTCTCGCCCTGGATCCATGTCGCCATGCCGGTGCTGCGCGGCCTGGACGGGCCGGCCGCGCTCGTCATCTGGACGACCACGCCCTGGACGATTCCCGGCAATCGCGGCCTCGCCGTGGCGGCCGGGGCGGACTATGTGCGCGTCGCCGTGCCGGACCGCGAGGACGCGCTGATCGTCGCCGAGGAGAGGCTCGGCGCCTTCCTCGCGGATTGCGGCTTCGAGGACCATGAGGTGCTCGGACGCTGCAAGGGGGCGGAGCTCGTGGGTGCGGTCGCCGCGCATCCGCTGGCATCGCTCGGCTACACCACGGAATCGCCGGTCATGGCCGCCGATTTCGTCACCATGGACCAGGGCACGGGCGTGGTGCATATCGCGCCCGGCCACGGCGCGGACGACTTCAACCTCGGCACCGCCAACGGCCTCGAGGTCACCGACTATCTCGACGGCGACAGCGTCTATCGCAGCCATGTGCCGCATTTCGCGGGCGCGCGCGTGCTGACGGCCGAGGGCAGGCCGGGCGGAGCGGACGAGGCCGTCATCGCCGCGCTGGAAGGGGCGGGCGCGCTGCTGGGCCAAGGCAAGCTGCAGCACAGCTATCCGCATTCCTGGCGCTCGCGCGCGCCGCTCATCTTCCGCGCGACGACGCAGTGGTTCATCTCCATGGAGACCAACGGGCTGCGCGACAAGGCGCTCAGGGCCGTCGCCGAGACCCGCTTCGTGCCGGAAAGCGGGCGCCGCCGGCTCGGCTCCATGATCGAGGGCCGGCCGGACTGGTGCGTCTCCCGCCAGCGCGCCTGGGGGGTGCCGATCCCGGTGTTCACCCACCGGGAAACCGGGGAGGTCCTGCGCGACGAGGCGGTCAACGAGCGGGTGCTCGCCGCCTTCCGCGAGCGCGGCGGCGACGCCTGGTTCGAGCTGCCGGCCTCGCATTTCCTCGGCCCCGGCCGCGACCCGGAAGACTGGGACCAGGTGCAGGACATTGTGGAAGTGTGGTTCGACTCGGGCTCGACCCACGCCTTCGTGCTGGAGGGCAACGAGACCCAGCGCTGGCCGGCCTCGCTCTATCTCGAAGGCTCCGACCAGCACCGGGGCTGGTTCCATTCCTCGCTGCTGGAGGCCGCCGGCACCCGCGGCCGCGCGCCCTTCGACACCGTGCTGACGCACGGTTTCGTGCTCGACGAGGACGGGCGCAAAATGTCGAAATCGCTCGGCAATGTGACCGCCCCGCAGGAGGTCATCGACCGCTACGGCGCCGACATCCTGCGCATCTGGACGGTCTCGGCCGACTATTCCGACGACCTACGCATCGGCGAGAACATCCTGAAGCACCAGGCGGAGCTCTACCGGCGCATCCGCAACACGCTGCGCTACCTGCTCGGCAATCTCTCGGGCTTCGATGCGGCCGAGCGCGTGGCGCCCGCCGACATGCCGGAGTTGGAGCGCTGGGTGCTGCACCGGCTCCGGGAGCTCGACCGGCTGGTGCGCCGCGCCATCGAGGACTACGACTTCCACGCCATGTGGACGGCGCTGCACAATTTCTGCGCCGTGGACCTTTCGGCCTTCTATCTGGATATCCGCAAGGACGTGCTCTATTGCGATCCGGCATCGAGCCTCGCGCGCCGGTCGGCCCGGACCGTGCTCGACCTGCTGTTCGACTGCCTGACCGCCTGGACCGCGCCCATCCTCTGCTTCACCGCCGAGGAAGCCTGGCTTGCGCGCCACGGCGACGCCGCGGGCGAGTCCGTGCATCTGCGCCAGTTCCCCGAAGTGCCGGAAGACTGGCGGGACGAGGCGCTGGCGGCCCGCTGGGCGGATGTCCGCGCCGTCAGGCGGGTGGTGACGGGGGCGATCGAACGCGAGCGCGCCGCCAAGCGCATGCGCTCGGGCCTCGAGGCCGCGCCCGTGGTCTGGCTCGCCCCGGAGCGCCGGGCGGCGCTCGAGGGCCTCGACCTCGCGGAGATCGCCATCGTCTCGACCTTGGCCTTCGGCGAGGGCGAGCCGCCTGCCGACGCCTTCCGGCTGGAAGAGGTGGAGGGCGTGGCGGTTCTGCCCCGCGCCTCCGGGGACGAACGCTGCGCCCGCTGCTGGCGCCGCCTGCCGGATGTGGGCAAGGCGGGCGCGGATATCTGCGGGCGCTGCGCCGACGCGATCCGCCCGCCGCCGCCGGAAGCGGCTGCCTGAAGGCAGTGGCCGGTGGCCAGTGGATAGCGGTCTCCCTCTCCCGTCCGGTGATGGGGGTCGGGGCAATGCCGACGACCGTCGATTGGAACCCGTTCCGGCTGCCGCCGAAGTCCTCCTCCCCCGCTTGCGGGGGAGGCCGGGTGGGGGCCCGCTTCCGCGCCAGCGGAAGCGGCGGCGCGGGCGCCGCCATTCGTAACGTTCGCCGCGTTCGACGTGACGGCAGGCGAAGGCCGGCAAAGGCCCGTCGCGCCGAGAGACCCTCCCCCGGCCCCTCCCGCAGAGCGGGAGGGGGGATAACGCAATACCTCCAGCATGAGTCCTGTACCGGGCATCCCGGTATCGGGGACCCGTTACCCGGCCTCCTCCGCAAATGCGGCGAAGGAGGACAATGCGGGGCCGCTATCCACCATTCACTGGCCACTAACCACAGGCCACCGGCCGCATGAGTGGGCCGCGGGTCTGGGGGCTGGCCGCCGCCGCCGCCGTCTTCGCTGCGGACCAGGCGACCAAGCTCTGGGTGCTGGCGGCCCATGCGGGCCTGCCGGTCGAGGTCCTGCCGTTCCTGGATATCGTGCTGGTCTGGAACCGGGGGGTGAGCTTCGGCCTGTTCGGGGCGGCCGGCCCGCTCCTGCTGGCGGCGATCGCGGCGGCGGTGGCGGTCGTTCTGGTCGTGTGGATGCTGCGCTCCGACCGGCGGTTCGAGGCGCTTGCGCTCGGCGCCGTGGCCGGCGGCGCCGCCGGCAATATCCTCGACCGGCTGACGCGCGGCGCGGTGGTGGACTTCCTTGACTTCCATATCGGCGGCTGGCACTGGTATGCCTTCAATCTGGCCGATTCCGCGATCACCGTCGGCGTCGCCATGCTGTTGTTCGAAACCCTGTTCGGGCGCGGCCGGCGGGCCGGAGAAACCGGCGGCGGGAAGGGATGAAGCGCATGACGATCCGGACGATGGCACTGCTTGCGGGCGCGGCGTTTGCGCTCGGCGCCTGCGACGTGGCCCGGACCCTCGGCCTCGAACGCGAGGGGCCGGACGAATTCCAGGTCCAGAGCCATGCGCCGCTCACCCTGCCGCCCGACTACCGCCTTCGCCCGCCCGACCCCGGCGCGGTGCGCCCGCAGCAGGTTGCGCCGCGCGAGAGCGCCAAGCAGGCCCTGACGGGCGGGACGGCCGGCGGCGCGGGGGCGCGGTCGGCAGGCGAGTCGGCGCTGCTCTCGAAGGTGGGCGGCGCCCAGGTCGACAGCAGTTTCCGCCGGCGCATCGACGAGGAAACCGCCGAGATCGCCGAAAAGAACCGTCGGCTGCTCGACGACCTGATCTTCTGGGAAGACCGCAAGAGCCATGCGAGCGTCGTGGATGCGGAAGCGGAGAGCAAGCGGCTCCGGGAGAACGCCGCGCTCGGCAAGCCGCCGACCGAGGGCGAAACGCCGACGATCCAGCGCCGCTAGCCTGAGGGGCGCTGACGGTGCTGGGCGACCTCCCCTACCGCCAGGACCTGTCGCGCTGTGCCCCGGTCACCGGAAGCGCGGCTTTCGAGCGTGCGCTCGCGGCGGCGGGCGAGGGGCTGGCGGCGCTCAGGCGCGCCCATGACGACGGCAGCCTGGCGCTGCTGCGCGTGGCCGAGTCCCAGGGCGATCTCGCCATGATCGAGGCGCGGGCCGAACACCACCGCGAACATGCCGACGATGTCGTGGTGCTCGGCACGGGCGGGTCCAGCCTCGGCGGGCAGGCGCTCTATGCGCTTGCCGATTCCGGTTTCGGGCCGAGCGGCGACTCGCCCCGGCTGCACTTCCTCGACAATATCGACCCCCACACCTTCGACCACCTGTTCCGCTCGCTCGACCTCGCGCGCACGGACTTTCTCGTCATTTCCAAGTCGGGCGGCACGGCCGAGACGCTGCTGCAATGCCTGGTCTGCCTAGAGGCGCTGGCGGACGCCGTCGGCCGCGAGAATGCCGCGCCGCATGTGACCGCGATCGTCGAGCCCGGCGCCAGCCCGCTCCGGCGCCTCGCCGAATCCTGGGGATTTTTCGTCATCGACCATGACCCCGGCATAGGCGGGCGCTATGCGGCGCTGACACCCGTCGGCCTGTTGCCGGCCGTCATCGCCGGCCTCGACCCGGCCGCGCTTCGCGAGGGCGCGCATCTGGTCCTGCACCGGAGCCTGAACGCCGCCCGGCCCGGCGCCAGCGATCCGGCGCTCGGCGCGGCGCTCAATGCCGCCTGCGGCGCCGGGGCCGGACGGAGCGCGGTGCTCGCGGTCTATGCAGACCGGCTCGCGCCCTTCGCCATGTGGTTCCGCCAGCTCTGGGCGGAGAGCCTCGGCAAGGACGGCAAGGGCACGCTGCCCGCGCCCGCGCTCGGCGCGGTGGACCAGCACAGCCAGCTGCAGCTCTGGCTCGACGGGCCGGACGACAAGCTCTTCACCGTGGTGACGGCCGAGACCGCCGGGCGCGGACGCATCGTGCCGCCGGCGCTGGTGGAGGACGAGCGCCTCGCCTGGCTCGCCGGGCGCAGCATGGGCGACCTGCTGGATGCGGAGGCGCGGGCCACCGTCGAGACCCTGGCGGAGCGGGGCCGGCCGGTCAGGCAGCTGCATCTGGAGCGCATCGACGAGACGGCGGCCGGCGCGCTGATGATGCACTTCATGCTGGAAACGATCCTCGCCGCGCATGTGCTCGGCGTCGATCCGTTCGACCAGCCGGCGGTGGAGTGGGGCAAGGCGCTGGCGCGGGACTATCTCAGCGTCATGGGCCGGCGCTGATGCTGCGCCGCCTGCCGGAAGCGGTGGTGAACCGCATCGCGGCGGGAGAGGTGGTGGAACGCCCGGCCTCCGCGCTCAAGGAGCTGGTCGAGAACGCCATCGACGCCGGCGCCCGGCGGATCGACTGCGCGCTCCGCCAGGGGGGCGCGGCCTCGATTTCCGTGGATGACGACGGCGCCGGCATCGCGCGGGACGAGCTGGCGCTCGCGCTCGAACGCCACGCCACCTCCAAGCTCGCCGATGACGACCTTGTGGATATCCGCACGCTCGGCTTTCGCGGCGAGGCGCTGCCTTCCATCGGCGCGGTCTCGCGCCTCACGATAACCAGCCGGGCCGACGGCGCGTCCGAGGCCTGGCGCATCGCGGTCGACAACGGCAACATCGGCGCGCTCGAGCCCGCGGCCCGCGCGCGCGGCACGCGGGTCGAGGCGGCCGGGCTCTTCCGCGCCGTGCCCGCGCGGCTGAAGTTCCTGAAATCGGCGCGCGCGGAATATCTCACCGCCGCCGACATGCTGAAGCGCCTCGCCATGGCACGCCCGGCCCTGGCCTTTTCGCTGGAGCATGACGGGCGCCGCGCCTGGGCCTCGGCTGCGGCCTCCGACCCGCTCGCGCGGCTCGCGGATGTGCTGGGGGCGGAGTTTGCGGACAACTCCGTGCCGGTCGCGCTGGAAGCGGACGGGCTCCGCCTCACCGGCCATGCCGGCCTGCCGACCTGGCATCGCGGCACGGCGCAGGCGCAATACCTCTTCGTCAACGGCCGCCCGGTGCGCGACCGCCTGCTCCAGGGCGCGGTGCGCGCGGGCTATGAGGAGCTGGTGCCGCGCGGGCGCTTCCCGGTGCTGGCGCTCTTTCTGGATGTTCCGCCCGACCGGGTGGATGTGAATGTGCACCCCGCCAAGACCGAGATCCGTTTCCGCGATGCGGGCCGGGTGCGCTCCCTCATCGTCTCCGCGCTTCGCCGCGCGCTGGCGGAAGAGGGCCACCGCGCCGCCGCGCCCGCTGCCGCCGCGCCTTTGGTCGGGCGCTTCCGGCCGGGCGGGACCGGGTTTCGTATGGGCGGCGTTGGCGCCGCCGCCGCGCCGCCGCTGGCGCTCGCAGAGCGGGCGAGCGAGTGGCAGGCGCCGCTCGATCCCGCGCTCGCGCCGTCGGCGCCGCCGCCCGCCCCGGAAGCGCCCGAGGCCGCCGGACTGCCGCTGGGGGCGGCGCGCGCGCAGCTCCACGACACCTATATCGTGGCGCAAACGGGCGACGGCATCGTGCTGGTGGACCAGCATGCGGCGCATGAGCGGCTCGTGCTGGAGCGCATGCGCCGGGCGCTCGCCGAGGGCCGGCCGCCGCGCCAGGCGCTGCTGCTGCCGGAGGTGGTGGAGCTGGACGAGGCCGGCGCCGAACGGCTCGCGGCCAAGGCCGGTGAACTCGCCGAGCTCGGCCTCGTGCTGGAGCGCTTCGGCCCGGAGGCGGTGCTTGTGCGCGAGACGCCGGCGGCGCTGGGCGAGGCGGATGCGAAGGGGCTGGTGCGCGACCTGGCCGACGATCTTGCCGAGCACGGCCTGGCGCTGGCGCTCAAGGAGCGGCTGGAGGACGTGGCGGCGACCATGGCCTGCCACGGCTCGGTGCGCGCCGGCCGGCGGCTCGGCGCGAAGGAGATGGATGCGCTCCTGCGCGAAATGGAGGCGACGCCGCGCTCCGGCCAGTGCAATCACGGCCGCCCGACCTATGTGGAACTCAAGCTCGCCGATATCGAACGCCTCTTCGGCCGCCGCTGAATGCGACCCGCGCCCTAACAGCCGAGGCCCTGGGACATCTGGGCGTAGCTGGTGAGGGGGACCGCGCACATCCGGCTCCAGTCCGCCTTGTCGATGACCGGGCGGTTCAACAATTCGATCATCTCGTCGAATTTGCTGAGCGCGGCGCAATCGACCAGTTCGGGGTCCGCCGCCCTGCGGTGTTGCGGCCAGGCGCGGTCGCGGGCGTGGCGCCAGAAGGCGGTGTCGTATCGGGAGCCGCAGGAATAGTGCCAGCCCACGAACAGGCCGTAGCGGAGCATGTTGTCGACGAGGAAGCGGTTGACCGCCGGGGCGTCGCGGTCGAGATGCTCGGCGGAGCGGTTCAGGCGCGTGTGGAGAACCATCCCGATCTGCAGCTGGGCGGACACGATCGCCGTTGCTTCGAGCGGCTCCATGAAGGCGGCCGCATTGCCGATGCGGGCCACGGCGCCGTCATAGATCCGGCGGTGGACGAAATTGGGAAACGGAATGACGGCGCGTTGCTCGAATTCCGACACGCCGTCGGTTTCGAGAAAGGCGTCGAAATCCGCCTCGACTTCGGCAAGGCCCGATAGATCGCGGTTGAAGATGTATCCGTAGGAGGTGTGCGCGGTCAGCGGGATGACGAAGACCCAGCCATGCGGACGCGCGACCGCGCGGGTGTATGTGTGTTGCAGAACCGGCCCGTTCCGCTCGTCTTCCATGACCGGCGGACAACGGCGTATGACGGCCGTATCGGTGGGGATGAAGGAAATGTCGATATGCCGGTCGGGATGGAGTTCGCGCGGAAACCCGCGAGCGTCGAAGACGAGGTCGTAGCGCTCCGGGGCCCGGTCCTCGAACACCACCTGCGCGCCGTCTTCCACCCTCTCGATGTCGAGCACTTTCGCGTCGATGTGGCGCGCGCGCGTGCTTTCCTGCAGCAGTTCCCCCATCAGGTCGGCGGACAGGTGGTAGGCGTAGGACACCTGCTGCGGCGTGAAATAGTGGGTGAAATCCCGGTTTCGCCGGCCCCATCCCTCGAATGCGACGCCGTATTTGCGCGTTCCTTTCAGGCGCTGCTGGACGGTTTCGTGCGGCAGGTCCGTCAGCTCCTGCAATTGCCGGACCAGGCTCGGCCAGCTGCCTTCTCCCACGCCGATGACCGGAATGCGCGAGTCGTATATGTGGTGCAGTTCGTGGTCGCTGTCGGGGTGCAGGCGCGTGACGCTGGCGGCCGCCAGGGATCCTGCGGTTCCCCGCCCGACGACCGCGATCTTCCGCAAGGATCTGCTGCCCGGCTGTATCATCCGGCATGGCTTCCACAGCTAACGGCCGGTAATCGCATCCACCGGCAGGATACCACAATCCGGGTGTCATCGCGCGGTTGCGCCCGGATTGCGGCATCCTTGGGGGCGGCATCAGAAGCTGAACGAGAATTCCACGCCGAGGAAACTGTCGCGGCGGCCGCCATAGGTCAGGTCCCTGACTTCGACGGTTGGGCTGACTTCTGACCGATCTCGCGTCTGGAGTTTTCAGTAAAGCCAATGAGTTGGCAGTTGCGGTGCGGTCAAGCTGCGTTGTAGTGCCTAGTAAATCTTTGAGACTGTCAATGCCTCCGCCACGCGCTACACTCCCCCCATGTTCGTGCGCATCAAGACCTCCCCCAACAGCCCGCGACGCTCGGTCCAGATCGTCGAGGCCGTGCGCGACGGCGGCAAGGTCCGACAGCGCATCGTCCGCCATGTCGGCGTGGCCATGGACGAGGACGAGCTCGAGCGCCTGAGGCAGCTCGGCGAGTACGTCAAGGCGAAGCTGGAGGACGAGCGTCAGCCGGCATTGTTTGCGCCCGAGAAGATCGCTGAGCAGGCGATCCGTGTCGGCCGCCGGGGGGACGGCAAGGAGGAACTCCCGGTCGACCTCAAGCAGCTTGAAGAGGAGCAGCGCCTGATCACAGGCATCCACGAGGTCTATGGCGAGATCTACCGGCTGCTGGGCCTCGACGCGCTGCTGCCGCGCTCGCGCTACCGGGCCTCCCATGACGCGCTGTTCCATGTGGTGATGGCGCGGGTAGCCAACCCCGACAGCAAGCGGGGCAGCGTGCGCCGGCTCGAGGAGGACTTCGGCGTGAGTCTTCCGCTCGAGAAGGTCTACCGGATGATGGATCAGCTCGACGCGACGGTGATCGAGCGACTGCGCACGCGCGTCGGCGAGGCGAGCCGGTCGCTGCTGCCGGAGCCGGTCGCGATCCTCTTCTTCGATTGCACCACGCTCTACTTCGAGACGGCCGCCGAGGACGAGCTTCGCCAGCACGGCTTCAGCAAGGACGGCAAACACAAGGACTCGCAGGTTCTGCTGGCGCTGATGGTGACGCGCGAAGGGCTGCCGATCAGCTACGAGGTCTTCCCCGGCGCCACCTACGAGGGACACAGCATGGTCCCGGTCCTGCAGGACATGCAGCGCCGCCACCAGGTGGAGCGCACGGTATGCGTGGCCGACCGGGGCATGCTGAGCGCCGACAACCTCGACGCCATGGACGCCATCGGCGGCGAGTATGTCGTCGGCGCGCGGCTGCGCAAGCTGCCGCTCGCGCTGCTGGGGCAGGTTCTCGACCCCGGGACCTATGCCCCGCTGGAGGGCTCACAGGACCGCCGGGTCGGCGAGTGGGAGTACAAGGGCCGTCGCCTGATCGTCGTCTTCTGCCCCCAGCGCGCACGCAAGGACGCGCACGAGCGCCGCCATCAGGTGGAACGCCTGCTCGACAGGCTGGCCCGCAGCGACAATCCCAGGGAACTGCTCTCCAATCACGGGGCGAAGCGCTTCATTATGGCGCGACAATCTGGGTGAGAGCTGCGCGTCAATCAGGATGAGATTCCCGGCGGCAGCGGCGAGTTGATGATTGCCGCGCGGGGGGTGGATTGCAAGCGGTTTCCGGTTTTGATTGTCGCGGCGCGACAAACAGTGTTTTCGGGAATGGTTTTGATTGTCGCGGCAGGCCGTCGGGTCGGAGAAGAGACGGCGCGCGGAGACGATCCCCGCGGGCCCTGATTGTCGTGGCCGCTCTACCTGAGCAGGCGGCGGCTCAGTCCTTGGTGTTTTTCTCGGTTGCGTAGCTTGGCGGCCGGCCGGCCTTTCGCTTGCCTCTGTCGAGAGCGGCGCGGCGGCGGTAGCTCTCGACGTTCATCTCGAGGATGGTGGCGTGGTGGACGAGGCGGTCGACGGCAGCCACCGCGGTTGTTTCGTCCGGGAACACCTTTCCCCACTCGCCGAAGGGCTGGTTTGCGGTGATGAGCAGGGATCGCCGCTCGTAGCGCGCCGAGATGAGTTCGAAGAGCACGCCGGTCTCGGCCTGGTCCTTCCGCACATAGGCGAGGTCGTCGAGGATCAGGAGGTTGAAGCGGTCGAGCCGCGCCAACAGGCTTTCCAGTGCAAGCTCGCGCCTTGCAACCTGCATGCGCTGCACGAGATCGGTGGTCCTGGTGAACAGCACACGGTATCCGCTCTCAACCAGGGCCAGGCCAATGGCGGAGGCGAGATGGCTCTTGCCGGCCCCTGGCGGTCCGAAGATCAGGCAGTTGGCGCCCTGGCTGAGCCAGGCGTCGCCGGCGGCCAGCGCGCTGACCTGGGCCTTCGAGATCATCGGCACGACGTTGAAGTCGAAGGAGGCAAGCGTCTTGCCCGGAAGCAGCTTGGCCTCCCTGAGGTGGCGCTCGATGCGCCGCCGGTCGCGTTCGGCGAGTTCGTGTTCAGCCAGGGCCGCGAGGAAGCGAGCCGCGGTCCATCCTTCCTTGTCGGCCCGCTTGGCGAAGCTCTGCCAGAGTTGTCTGATCGTCGGCAGGCGGAGCTCGGCAAGCATCAAGGAGAGCTTCATGGCGTCGATCTTGTTGGGGTCGAGCGCGGTGTTGTTGTCGTCTTTGTCGGTCATGCCGCCTCTCCTGCGCTCAGCAACGAGCCATAGCCGCCGAGCGGCGGCCTGACGACATCGACGCTGGGCATCTTGCTGCGGCGCGGCGCGAAGCGCGCCTTGAGCTCGCCGGGGTCGGGGAGACGGCCGATCCCGAGCGCGTGGTTGATCGCCGCGGCCAGCTCGGCCTCGCAACTCTCCTCATGCGCCAGCGCCAGGAGGCCGACGGCGAGGCGGCAGGCCTCGCGCTCGCCGATCCGCTCCAGGGCCTTCTCGAAGCAGCGTCGGTAGGGCTCGCGAGGGAACAGCTCGTCGCGATAGACCAGGTTCATCAGCGCCATCGGCTTCTTCTTCAAGGAGTGGATGACGTGACGGTAGTTGACGACGTGACCGCCCGGACCGCTCGCGCCGACGCGCGCGCGCGGCAGGGTGAGGAGGTGAGTGCCCGAGAGGAAGAGGTCGATCCGGTCGTCGTAGACGCGCGCCCCGAGCCGGTGCCCGATCAGGCGTGAGGGCACGGTGTAGAACACGCGGCGGAGAACGAAGCCGGAGGACTGGCCGATGTTGACGCTGATCGTCTCGTAATCGACAGTCCGCTCGACCGGCAGGTCCCGCAGCACCGCGCGCTCGGCTTCGATCGCCTTGGAGCGGTGTGCGTTGGCGCGGCCGACCACCTCGGCGACAAAGCGCCGATAGGCGTCGAGGGTCTCGAAGTCCGACGAGCCGCGCAGCGCCAGCGCATCCGCGATCCGGCGCTTGAGGTGTCCGTGCGGCCCTTCGATCGAGCCGTTCTCATGCGCCACGCCGCGGTTGTTGCGGGTGGCTTCCATGCCGTAATGCTCGCACAGCGCCCGGTAGCGCCCGGTCATGTCCTCGACCGCGTCCTTGCCCAGGTTGCAGAACGCCGCCGACAGGCTGTCGGTGCGGTGCTCGCCAGGCGCGCCGCCGAGATGCCACAGCGCGTCCTGCAGCCCCTCGGCGAGCGCCGTGAAGCTCTCGCCGCCCAGCACCACCCGGGCATGGGTGAAGCCTGACCAGGCGAGGCGGAAGTGGTAGAGCATATGGTCCAACGGCTGCCCCGCGACGGTCACGCCGAGCGAACCCATGCGGGTGAAGTCGGACAGGCCCTGCCGGCCCGGCTCGTGCTTCTGGCGGAAGATCACGTCCTTCTCCGCGCCGTGCTCGGCGCGCCAAGTGCGGATCCGCCGCTCCAGCGTGCGCCGCACCCCCGGGTCCAGTTCGGGATGGCGGCGCCTCAGCTCCTCGAACACGCCGACCGGGCGGATCAGCGGGCTGGCCTCAAGGATCGGCACGACGTCCTCCTCGAAGATATCGGCCAGCGGGTCCGGGCGGCGCCGGCCTCGCGGCTTCTTCTCCCGAGCGGGAAGCGGATCGGCAGCGAGCCGGTAGCCGGTGGCACGGCTGAAGCCCGCCTTGGCGGCCGCCACCGCGATGGTGTCGGTCTTCTTATGGGTCATGAACAGCCTCTTCTGGCGATCGGTTATGTGACGCCCGGGCAACGACGCGCTCCCCCACTCGGAAAAGCCTCACCGTTCGCCCGGCCGGCCCTGGCCGCCAGAAGGCCCGGGGGAAATTTTTCGAGCCGGCGGCCCGGAACTCCGGTCGGGCTACGCCCTCCCTGCGTTCCAGGCCGCCGCCTTCCCCCGTCTCATCCTGATTGACGCAAACGTCTCAGCTTGATTGACGCGCCGCACGCTTCATCGCCGTCGAGGGCGACGCACGGCTCACGGTGAACCCGGAGAAGATCGCCGAGGCCGCACGATGGGACGGGCTCACCGGCGTCATCACCAATCTGCGCGACGCGCGCGTCACCGAAGTGATGGCTCACTACCAGGGGCTCTGGCAGGTCGAGGAGAGCTTCCGGATCACCAAACACGACCTGAAGATACGTCCCATCTGGCACTGGAACCCGGACCGGATCCGCGCTCACATCGCCATCGCCTTCCTGGCCTTCGCCTGCGTTCGACACCTTGCGTACCGCGTCGCCATCCAGAAGCGGCGGATGTCCCCGGAGGTCATCCGCTCCGCCCTCGTCCACCGCCAGTGCTCCCTGCTGCGCTGTCGGCAATCGGGCAACCGCTACGTCATCCCCTCGAAGCCGACACCGGCGGCGGAGCAGATTTACGCAACCATGGGGCTGCCCCTGACGATCACCCCGTATCAACTCGCCTGACCGTCGACGAAGCACGGCTCGAAGAAATGCCGGATGTAGTGCCTAGCCGAAATGAGAACCAGGCAATATCAACTACTTATGCGAATCAACCGTCGAAGTCAGGGGCCGGTAATCGCATCCACCGGCAGGATACCACAATCCGGGTGTCATCGCGCGGTTGCGCCCGGATTGCGGCATCCTTGGGGGCGGCATCAGAAGCTGAACGAGAATTCCACGCCGAGGAAACTGTCGCGGCGGCCGCCATAGGTCAGGTCCTCCGGGTCGGCGCCGAGGTTCGCAATCCCTTCCAGGCGCATCGACCAGCTGTTCGACAGGCGGCGTTTCAGCTCCAGGTTCAGCACGCGGGTATCGTGGCGGAGGTCGCCCAGCAGGCCCGCCGCGAGTTCGGTGCCCTGCACATCGTTGAAGGCAAGCACGCCCATGACGAACACGTCGTTCGCCCAGGCGCTCGCAGCACGGCGTCCGCGGTCGTCATAGAGCCACTCGGCGAGGAAGGTCAGGTCCGCCCGGGACCCGAACAACGCATCGAAAGAGCGCTCCATGCCGAGAATGAAGGCGCTGTAGTCCTCCTCCCGGCCCAGGAAATTGCGCGCGCCGCTGCGGTGAATGGCTTCCAGCTTGTAAAGCCAGGGATCGGTGGTGAGTTGCGCGTCGATGCCGTATTGCCGGATCTGTTCGTAATACGGGACCAGCGGCTTGCCGTCCGTCTGAAGGCTGGCGGGGAACGAAGGCTCGCGGCTCGTTCCAACGAACGCGGTCAGGCCGAAATCGAGCAGGTCCACGGCATTGCTGTAGCGGAAGGCGAAATCCGGATGGTGCTCTTCGGCGCCGCTCTCATACCTGGCGTCGTCGTCGATGAGGGAGCCCGCCCGATGCCGCCCGCGCCGCCCCGGAAACGCCCGCTTGCGATGATAGGGGAGCAGAAACGACTCGGCGATACCCCAGTCGCCGGAAACCGTGAGGTGCGCCATGGGCTGGCCCAGCTTGGGCCGGTCGCGCGGGTGCTCGACGAGGTCCACCTGGTTGACGATGTCCACAAGGTTATGCACCTCCGCCACGCCCCAGAAGACGCGATCCAGCCCCAGCCGGAGCTTCCATGACTCCTCGCCCCACTCCCCGAAGGTCAACAGGTAGGCTTCGCGCAGATCGCCGTGCGTGCGCTCCGGATCGGCGCTGTCGAACCGGTAGAACGGGGTAAGGGTGAAGCTGGTGCCGGGTCCCGCCTCCGCGTAGAGCGTCGGTTCGACGACCAGCCCGCCGGTGCCCGAACGCTGATCCGCGAAGGCCGGCGATTCCGGATACCATCGCGCCTGCAGGCTTACCTCGCCCGAGAGATCGAGGGTCTGGGCCTCGGCGCCGGCAGCGGCCAGAAGCAGAATGGCAGCAATTGCGCCGCCGGGCCGCATCAGCGCACGCGCCGAAGCGCCGGCCGGGTGAATTCGCTCTCGCTGAGATTGTTGCCGAACCGGAATTCGCTCCATTTCAGCACCGTGCTCGCGCCGGTCAGATGATTCACCATCGTCTGTTCTCCCGCCCGCCAGTAACGGTCCAGATACTGACGGTAGTCAGCGAGGGTGAGCGTCTTCAGGTGCGAGTTCTTCCGGTCGTACAGTTCCATCTTCCAGGTCCGAAGCTCGTCCGCGTCCTGCCAGACGATCTTGCGGCTGTATCCGGAGTCCTTGTCCAGCGGCACCTGCTCGGTCACCGTGCAGACGAGGTCGCCGCAAGGCTCGTCGCGAAGATATTTGTGGGTGTATTCCTCCACCTCGGAGGAGCTCATGTCCTCGTATGAGAACTCGCTTCCCATGAACGACCCCGAACGCCGCGAAGCGTTGATGCGCTTCACCCGCTTGAGCGCCGGTAGGTAAAGCCACTGGTCGTCCCTTGTGTTGATATGGGCGTGCGTCAGGAGCGCGGTTCCCTGCACGTCCCGCGGCTGGTCGAACACGAACAGGCTCCTGTCGCCGTCCCCCGGCACTTCCAGCACCTTGAAGCGCATCTGGCGGGTGCTTTCCCGGCCGTGCCGGTCGCGGAGCACCATCGTCATCCCGGCGGTAAAGTCGCCGAAGCCGTCATTGCGGGCGCTTGCCTCACGCGCAATCCTGAGGCCCTTCTCCTCCGGCGTTTCTCCCTGGGCATGCGCAACCGGCAGACAGGCATATGCCAGCCCCGCAGTCAGGACTGCGAACAAGACATGCCGGGCGCCCGGAAACCTTTTCCTCCGGCCTTGGCCAACAAACCGTTTTTCTGCGGTTTCGCCGTCAGCGAGCATCGGCACGGGTCCCGTATTCGGTGTCCCGCACTCTACCTCCGTTCCCCGGAGAAGGTGAAGTTCCGGACTTTCCCTGGATTTCGACTATGGCGCGTGCCTCCGGGACGGGCGCCCGGGGTTCTGGCCGGCGCGCGCGGAACAGAGTCTGTTGCGGCCCCCTGGACTTGACCTTTCGCGGTCCCGATTGCATATGATTTCCCATTCTTCGCTAAAACTGGAGAAGTTTTTTCCTTGCCCTGCCCGATCTATGTCGAGGAGGCTACGCGCGGTTGTGTTCAATAATCCATTTAGCTCATTTCACGACACGGTTGCCGAAGCGAAGGAAGAGCGTGAACAACTCGACCGGCTGCTCACGATTTCCACGCCGCGCGAGCGCCTGCTTGTCGCCCTTATTGCCTTGCTGTTGTTTCTCCTCGCGGCGTGGCTGCTGTTCGGCAATGTAGCCCGTAGCCTTGCGTTGGACGGTCTGCTGGTCGAGGCCGGCGAAACCTTGCCCGGGAGCCGCCGGACGGTGCAGGCTCTCGTCTGGGTCGGAAGCGATGCTGCGCCGCGTATCGAGGCCGGGATGCCGGCGGCGTTGGAGTTGGCCCTGGCGGATGGAGAATCGGGCATAGTAGAGGGCCGGATCGCAACAATTGCCGCTGTGCCCTTGTCGGAAGGACTGGCGGCGTTGGCAGCCAGGGCGCCGGTGTCTGTGTACCGCGTGGATATCGCGCTCGACGAAAGCCTCGATCCTGCTTCGCTTGCAGGCAGGAACTGCCGGATCGTTATTGAACTCGGCAGCCAATCCCTGGTCTCTCTTATGAGAGCGGGGCAGTCATAGGATGCTGTCGCGCGCCTCAAAAGGGGCTGGCGACAAGGCCGCACCGGATGTCCTTCAACAAAGGATAACCACGCCCATTCTGTTGCAGATGCACGCATCGGAATGCGGTGCCGCCTGCCTCGGCAGCATATTGGCCTATTTCGGGCGCTGGGTGCCGCTGACGGAATTACGGGAAAAATGCGAGGTGAGCCGGGACGGCAGCAGCGCTGCCAGCATCCTGCGCGCCGCCCGGCATTACGGTCTCGAATGCAGCGGGCTCAGCCTGCGCGCCGCGCAACTGCAAAAGCTGCAATTGCCGTTGATTCTGTTTTGGCAATTCAGCCATTTCGTTGTCCTCGAAGGGTCCGACAGCGCCAATTTCTACCTCAATGACCCGGCCATGGGACGACGCCGGCTTTCCGCCGAGGAGTTCAACAAGGGCTACAGCGGCATTGCGCTGCGCTTCGAGCGCGGCGCCGATTTCAGCCCGGGAGGCGAGCGGCCCAGCCTTTTCCGGCAATTGCGCGCCATGCTCGCCGGATCCGGGGGCGTGCTTGCCTGGGTAGTTGCCTGCGGGTTCATGTTGACATTGCTGGCGCTTGTCGTGCCCGCGTCTCTCAGCTTCTTTGTGGACGATGTTCTGAAGAACCACGGGCCCTGGGGCGGGCTGGTGGCGGCCCTGCTCGGTGGCGGCGTGCTGGTATATGTCCTGTCCCTGCTCAAGCACCGGTTCCTGAAGCGGCTCGCGGTCCGGATTGCGGTGGTCGGCTACAATCGGGGCGTGTCGCGGCTGCTGCGGCTGCCGGTTGAGTTCTTCGAACACCGGCTGGTGGGCGATTTGACCGATCGCGTCTCGTCCATCGACAGAATCGCGAAGAATCTGACAGACCGGTTTCTCGTGCTCATTATCGAAATGGCAATGAGCGCGGTGCTGCTCGTCGCCATGCTGGCCTATGACTTCCGGCTCGCGCTGATTGTGTTGCTGCTGGCCGTTCTGCACGGGCTGCTGGCCCGTTTTTTCAATGCCGCCCGGGCGGTTCGAAGCCAGGCGATGAGGCGCGAGCAGGGATTGCTGATCGGGCTCGGCATGCAGATGTTGAGCCATGCGGACAACCTGCGCATGACGGGCGCGGACGACCGCTTCTTTTCGCGCTGGAGCGGCCAGCAGGCGCGGGAATTGCGCGCGCGCCAGCTCTATTCCGAGTTGGGCTCCGTCAACACCGCGCTTCCGGTCCTGGTCGCCGCGCTTCGCAGTGCGGCGATCCTGGGAGTCGGGGGAAGCCTGGTCCTGTCCGGAGACATGACCCTGGCGACGCTGGCCGGCTTCTATATCCTGGCGGAGATGTTCCTGGCGCCTGTCGGCCGCTTTCTGGAATTCACCGACAAGCGCCAGGCGCTCGAAACCGACCTGCAGCGGCTCGAGGACATTTCGAAAGCCGCCGAAGACCCGGTTTTCAGCCGCCGAAATCCGCAGTCGGACTCAATCGCCACATTCAACGGCCGGCTCCAGCTGACCGGCCGGCTCGAACTTAAAGGCGTCACCTTCGGCTTCAACAAGAGCCGACCGCCGCTGATAAAGGACTTCAACCTCGCGATCGAGCCGGGGCAGCGGGTTGCCGTGGTCGGTCCCAGCGGTTCCGGCAAGTCGACCGTGGCGCGCCTGGTTGCCGGCATCTATCAGCCCTGGTCGAGCGAGATCCTGTTCGACGGCCATTTTCGGGATGAGATTCCCGAGGAAGTGCTGCGACAGTCGATTTCGATGGTGGACCAGGAAGTCGTCCTGTTTTCCGCGTCGCTGCGCGACAACATCACCTTGTGGCACCCGGCCATTCCGGACGAAGCCGTCTTCGCCGCGACGCGGGACGCCTGTATCCACGATGAAATCCTGCTGCGGCCGCAGGGATATTCGACCCTCGTGGAGGAGGGCGGCGCGAATTTCAGCGGCGGCCAGCGGCAGCGGCTGGAAATCGCCCGCGCGCTGGTGGGCAATCCGACGGTCCTCATTCTGGACGAGGCGACCAGCGCTCTCGATGCCGCGACGGAGGAATATGTGGACGATGCCCTGCGGCGCCGCGGCGTCACCTGCCTGATCGTGGCGCATAGGCTGAGCACCGTGCGCGACTGCGATGAAATCATCGTGCTCGACAAAGGCGCCGAAATACAGCGCGGCACGCATGACGAGCTGATCGCGGACGAGGGCGGCGCCTATTTCAACCTGGTCAGGTCAGGCTGATGCAGGACCCAGGCCCGGAATACGCATCGATTGCCGAACTCGCGGCCCGCTCCGGCACATCCGTGCCCTGCGCCGGCAACGCGCCGGTGAAACTCGACGATCCGGAAAGCGTCTGGTTCATCGATCGGGGCGCCGTCAACCTGTTCCTGGTCGAATTGCGGGACGGGGTGGACCAGGCGGCCCCGCAGCATCTGCTGCGCCGGGAAGCGGGCTGGCTGCTGCCGGGCGTGGCGGCGGACGAAGGAGCCGGCGAGCAAGACACGACTCTCAGCCTGATTGCCAAAGGATCGCCGGGCACCGTTCTGAGGCGCCTGCCGGCATCCCTGCTGTCCGAGGTCCGTCCGGCAGACCTGGCGGAACAGACCGATACCTGGCTGACTGCCGTGACCGACTCGCTTTCACGTTTCGCAAGCCGCCTGCCGCGTCCGACGGCGCTGGCCGAGCCCGGTACGAGACGAACCCTGGCTCCCTGCACGCTGTCGGTCCGGCGCGGCGTCGTATGGGTATCCGAGCCCCCGCGTGGCGCCGGCCTGTTCATGGGTATTGTGGACCACGCGGAACTTGCCGAGGCGGGCGGTCCGCACGAAGCCGTGATGCCGCTGACACGGACAAGCTGGCTCAATTTGTTCGACGAAGCGACGCTTTCGAGCGAATCGACGGAAACCCTGGCGCAGCAGGGCAAGTTGCTCCGCGCGCTCGCCTCTTTTCATGCGGTCGCCTTCGCCCTGGAACGGGTCAACCGCCGGCTGGCCGTGGTCGACGATGCGAACCTCGAACGCGCACGGACCGCCAGCCGCTACACGGCCGAAAAGGCTGCGCGGCAGCGGCTTTTCAATATCTATGACCTGCCGATCGACCGGGATGCCGATGTCGAGGACACCGCTTTGGCCGATGCCCTGCAACTCGTCGGCCGCCATGAAGGCATCGATTTCAGGATTCCTGCGCGCTCGGGACCTTCGGCCCCGCCGGTCGGGCTGGTTGACGTTCTCCATGCGTCAGGCGTGCGCGCCCGGCGCGTGCGGTTCAGGGACGAGGGCGACTGGTGGCGGGGCGACAGCAATGCGATGCTGGGCTTCCGCGCCGAGGACGGCCGGCCCGTAGCGCTGCTGCCGGGAATGTTCGGGCGCTACAAGGAAGTGGACCCGGTCAGCAAGCGCAGCACCCGGATGACGGCCGAACGCGCCGGCGCGCTGGCCGAGGAAGCCTGGATGTTCTACCGGCCGTTGCCGTCTGGGAACGTGAAACCGGCGGACCTGCTGAAAATCGCCCTGCATGGATCGGCCGGGGATCTGGCGCGGCTGGTCGCTGCCGGGCTTCCGGGCGGCCTGATCAAGCTGCTGCCGGCAATTGCGCTCGGTTTCGTTGCGAATCACATAGCGGCGGGCGGAAACGCCGAAACGCTTTATGCCGTGGCCCTGGCGGTCGCGGGGTTCGGCATGCTCGGCGCGTTGCTGCATCTGTTTCAAAGCTCGGCAATGATGCGGCTTGAAGGACGCTCGGCGTCGAGGGTCGAAGCTGCTTTCTGGGACCGGCTCATGCGCCTCCCGCCAAGCCGGCTGCACCGCCATCCGGCCGGCGATCTGGCGATGTCGGGAATGACGTTCCAGAATCTCCGGGACGGCCTGCAGGGAGTGGTGGCCGACAGCCTGTTGTCGATCGTTTTTCTGCTTCCGGTCTTTGCCGTCATCTTCTTCTACGATGCCGCCCTCGGCATCGTCGCCCTCGTCTTCAGCCTGGTTTCGCTGCTGGTCGCGGTCGTCCTTGGGTTGCGCCAGATTTCGCCCTACGGGCGGATGATCGACGCAGCGCGCCGCGTATCCGGCCGGCTGTTCCAGATCGTGGGCGGTATCGCCAAGCTGCGTGTGGAAAACGCGGAAGGATCGGCTTTTGCTATCTGGGCGCGGGATTATCGCGCGCAGAAACGCGCGGAGATCGAGCTGGATGCGCTTGAGGCGCATTCGCGGGCCTTCGCCGCCGCGCTTCCTTTTCTTGCCGGCGGGGTATTGCTCCTCGCAGCGGCCACGGTGGGCGACCGGGCCCTTCCGGTCGGAGATTTTCTCGTCGTTTATATCGTCTTCATCGCCTTCCAGTCCGCCGTCGGGCGGCTCGGCGAGTCTTTCGGCGCCATTGCCGCCATACTCCCGGCGTTCGCCCGGATACGCCCCCTGCTGGCCGCAGTTCCCGATACCGAAGTGAAGGGGGAACCGGTCGAACATCTGGGCGGCGACGTTCTGTTCGACCGCATTTCCTTCCGCTACGACCCGGACGGCCCGCTGGTTCTCGACGACGTCACGATCCATGCCCGTACCGGCGACTTCATCGCCATTGCCGGCGAATCCGGGTCGGGCAAAAGCACCCTGTTCCGGCTTGCCCTTGGAATCGACCGACCAACCGCAGGAGCGGTGTATTACGACGGACGCGACCTCAGGCACCTGAACCTGAAGCAGGTGCGCCGGAAAATCGGCGCCGTGCCGCAATCGGTTGGCCTTCATCCCCAGGACCTTTGGGACAATCTGGTCAGCCACCACGAGGACGTGACGAGCGACGAAGTATGGTCAGCGGCCCGGGTCGCCGAAGTGGAGGATCAGATCAGGGGCATGCCCATGGGCATGATGACCATGGTCGGCACCAGCGGGACCGTCCTGTCGGGCGGTGAAAGCCAGCGCGTCACGATCGCCCGTTCGGTTATCGGCAGCCCGCGGATCATGCTGTTCGACGAGGCGACCAACTGGCTGGACAACGAAAACCAGGCGGAAGTGATGCGGAATCTCACCGCGCTCACTTCCACCCGGATCGTCATCGCGCACCGCCTGTCGACGCTGGAACAGGCCGACCGCATTTACGTGTTGCAGGCCGGGAAGGTCGTACAAAGCGGTTCCTTCAGCGAACTCATGGAGGTCGACGGGGTATTCAGGGAGCTGGTCAGGCGACAGATCGCCTGACCGGGAAAGATTGCAGGGTTCGGGAAAATGGAATGCATCGGTGAAGAAACCCGTTGACGCATTGGAAGACCTCATGTCGCGGGCCGGCGGCGAAGACGGTCTTCGGGAGCGCCTTCTCGCCGACCCCGGAAAGACCATCGAAGAGGAACTCGGCGTGACATTGGCCGAAGGCCATGAAATTCACGTGCATGAGGAAACCTACGCGGCGACGCATATCGTTCTGCCGCCGCGCGATAAATTCACCGCGGCGGAACGGGAGGAAGCGAGAACCGGGGCGACCTCGCTTGCCTTTCTCCGCAGGACGCTCCACGACCCCGCGCCGCCGCGTCGTCCTCCCCTGCCCGACGGAGAGCGGGCCGGAACGAGCGCCGCCGGCCCCGAGGCGCCGGCCGCTGCGGGCAGGGACAGCATCCGCCGCGGTCTCGCTTTCCTGGAGTCCGCTATCGACGAAAACGGAGCCTGGCACTGCATCCGGTTCAACATGGCCGACCCGGATATTCCGCGGCATTTCGAAAGACCGCCCTTCGTTTCGGCCTTCTGCGCGCTTGCCCTGCAAAATTGCGGCGATGAGCGGGCCAGGGTCCTGTGCAATGCTGCCAGAGCCTATATCGGCGACACCATCGAATATCCTGGATTGTGGCGCTACTACCGCCATCTGCCTCAGGACCTCGACAGCACGACACTCTGTTCGCTTGTTATCGAAGATCATCCCTGGATTCTTCTGAAAAGAAACTTGCCTGCAATATTGGAGAACCGTGACGATCACGGTCGTTTCATGACCTGGATTCTGGCCGGGGACGAACCTGACGTTGTGTCGCGTTTCCGCCTCGAAGCCGATCCCGTCGTCAATGCGAATGTCATCGCCTATCTCGGTGACCGCCCTGAAACAAGGGACGCTCAACGATGGCTGGAAACATTGATTACCGAAGGCCAGGCTCGGGATTCATCCAAATGGTATCCCGACGAGGTGTCGATCTACTATGCAACCGCGCGTGCGGTGGCTCGCACGCGGCCGGCCCTCGATAAACTAAGCCCGATTCTTGCTGAACGAATTCTGGGATTGCGCGACGAAAGGGAAGAGTTTGTCAATGTTCTTCAGGCGGCGCAGGCAGTATCGGCACTTTACAATATTGGAAAGCTTGAAAGCATTGACGGAAAACGCCAACTGAAAAGATTCGTAAATTCGCAGCGAGGCGACGGTAGCTGGCCGGAGCTTCTGGCGTTCGGAGACCAATCGCTGAAGTGGGGGACCGTAGGGCAGATAGGGCATGGCTCCGAAGCCGTGACGTCCGCGTTCTGCATCGAGGCTCTGGACTGCCTCCTCAAAGTCCTGAAGACCTGAGGCATTTGCGGGTTTCCTTGCCCGGTGGTAATATGAACCGGTATGCAAGGGGCCCCGGTTCGCCGGGGAAGCTGCCATGCCGCAAGATGCCTCCGCAAATGTCAGCCCGGGCCCCAACGGAGCTGGCTTGGCGTGGCGGATCGAACCGTCGATCCTGAACGCCCTTCCGCACTATCTGCCGCTGGGTATTTTTCCGTTGATTGTTTTGGCCGCGATCCATGGCGGCTGGTGGTTGTTGCCCGCATTTCTCTTCATGAGCGTCGCGGGACCGCTGGATCGGGTTCTGGGGCGCGACGGACGCAGTATGGATCCGGCAAGAACGTCGGAACGCCGCCTGTTATGGCATAATCTTCCTGTCTGGACCTGGGCGATTCTATGGCCGCCGGTTCTCATTTTCGGCATGTGGCAGATTCTTGTCGCGAATCAGTTGTCAGTCTGGGAAAGCGTGCTGCTGGCGATCATTTTGACCATGGAAGCGCAAGCGGTATTCGTGGTCGGACACGAGCTGGTCCACCGGCGCGCTGTCTGGGAGCGCCGGCTTGGAGAATTCCTGCTTTCCTCGGCGTCCTATCCGCAATATGCGACAGAGCACGTCTATATACATCATGCCATGGTGGGAACGCCGCATGATGCAGGGTCCGCGCCGAAGGGCGAAAGTTTCTGGAAGTATTTCCCTAAGGAAATTGTAAGCAATCTCACCAATTCCTGGAAAGTCGTGGGCGAAAGGCTGGCCCGGCGGCAGCTTTCCATGTGGCACTACAGCAATCCGTTCTGGCGTTACGGTCTGACAGTGGCGTTCTGGTATGCAGTGGTGTTCTGGATGGGTGGGATCTGGGCGGTGCCGGTCTTTGCCTTTCTCGGTCTGTGCTGCGTCTTTTCCATGAAGATCAGCAACTACTTTCAGCATTACGGCCTGCGCCGGGTTCGCCTGCCGAACGGACGTTGGGAAAAGGTGATGCCGCGCCATTCCTGGAGCGCCGACTGGAAGTTCAGCAACTGGATGTTCTTCAACATGCAGCGCCACGCGGACCATCACGCCATGGCCGCGCGGCACTATCCGCTGTTGCAGGTTCGCGGGTCGGATGAATCGCCGGAATTGCCGGGAACCTATGGCGACATGATGAACCTCGTGCTGCGGCCGAAGCGCTGGTTCGCGAAGATGGATCCTCTGGTGGATGAATGGCGCCGGCATTTCTATCCCGACATCGACGACTGGAGCGCCTATGACAGCGCGGTTTCTGCGGCGCGGCCGGACGCCTTCGATGCGATAGCCGAAATCTTCGGCGCCGCCCCGCGGCTTGCCGCATGGATCGAACGCCACTCCGAGCTTCTCGACAACCTGCAGGATCGGGAGTTCACCGATCTCGACCTGCCGAAAGGATTCGGGCCCGACCGGCAATACGAGTCGATCGCGCGGCGCGGGCTCACGAGGCTCTACTGGACGCGCGAAATGGGCGTTCGGGAAATGAAGGAGCTGATCGCCGAATTGCCGGCGGCCGATGCAGGGGAATCGGCGGAGATCGTGCGAAACTGGTCGAACGACAAGGCGTTCCAGATCGGCATGCATGTCGTGCGCGGGAACCTGTCTCCGGGCGAGGCGAAGACGGCGCTGTCCAATCTGGCCGAAGCGTCGGTTTCAACCGTGCTGGCAGCCGTGGTCGCGGATTTTGTCGACCGGTCCGGACCGCTGCGCGCGGGCGGGGTCGCTGCTGTTTTCCTGGGCGACCTCGCCAGCCGGGACGTTTATCCCGGCATCGCAATCGACATGCTGTTCGTCAATGACAGCTGGAAGTTCGGTGAAAACGAACGTCTGTGCCGGGGTTTCCGGAAGGCCGTGACCGAGCTGGCGAAGGACAGCCTGTTGTTCTCCCCGGTGCCGCCCGGTTTCGACTCCCTTCATGCGCTGCCGCTTTCCGAGCTGGCCGCGCGCTACGGGAGTCCTGCCGCCGGCGAAATTCCCATCCTCACCAGAGCGCGCTGCATCTTCGAGTGCGGCGACGCCGAAATCGGCGGCCGCTTCGCCGAGGCGCAGCGCCGGCTGCTGGCCGAATGCGGCTCGAACGAATCTCTGATCGCCGGATTGCGCGAGCCGGCGGGTCGTCCCGACGAAACGGGCCTCACCGCATATGCCCGGATGCGCGGTGGGCTGGACGATGTCGAGAGGGCGGCGCGGGTGCTGCAGTTGACGCAGGCGGGGAGCGGGCTCGACGATCCGGCCCCGAGTGCGGCAGCGGTGTTCGACGCTGCCGGCGCCGAGTCGCTGGCGCAGGCTGCGGCCCTGTGGCGGGATTTGCAGGGCGTCATATGCCTTGTCGGCGAGGACGGATTTGACCCAGCGGCGGCGGGGCAGAAGGTCAGGTCGCTTGTCGCCGGCGCTTGCGGGCACGAGGATTTCGAGGCGCTGGCCGCGGCTGTGGCCGAAACCGCATCCGGCGCTGCCGCCGCGATCGATGCGCTCCACTCGCGTGCATGAAGGCGCCGGCCGGTCCGGAACGGAAATCCTGGATGCCAGTGCAGACAGACAGGAATTCCCGGCGGGGGATATTGACCGGAACGACTTCTGCGGACCGGGGTGCCGTCAGGCTTCCCGCGCTTGCCCCCCACCTGCAATTCCACGAAATCGGCGAACAGCAGGCGCTTCTGGTTTCCGAGTCGTTCAATACCCTGCTGCATGGCAGGCTCTATTGCGATCTGCTGCCGCTGCTCGACGGCCGGCGCCCGCAGGACGAAATCGCCGCCGCCCTTGAGGGCGTCCACACCGCCGCCGATGTTCTCGCGGCGGTCGGTTCGCTTTCCGCCAGGGGTTATGTCGTCTCCGGCGATCATGGCATGGACCGGCACCGGGCGGCCTGGTGGTCGTCGCTCGGCGCTTCGCCCCGCTGGGTCGAGCAACGGCTGGCGGCCTCGCGCATCGCGGTGGAAGGGGATGACGGCCGGCTCACCCGGCGTCTGGAAGAGGCCGGCGCCGGGGTCGGGACCGGCGAGCCCGGACTCACCGTCATCGTCTGCGACGACTATCTCGACGCGCGCCTCGAAGACGTGAATCGGCGCCAGCTCGAGGCGGGAGCGGCGTGGACATTGCTGCGGCCTCGGGGCATGGAGGCGCTGTTCGGCCCCGTCTTCCGCGCGGACCGGCAGGGACCCTGCTGGGCCTGTCTGGCCCACCGCCTGCGCGGCCATGAGGAAGTCCACGGCTTCCTGCGCAATTTTGCCGGCGAAGAGGCCGCGTTCAAGCCGTTCGCGGCCGAGCCCGCGGTTCTGGAAGGGCTGTACGGGCTGATCGCGGCCGAAATCGTCAAATGGCTGGTTCTGGACGAGGCGGCCCCGATTCACGACCACGCGGTCGCGATGAATACCGGCACATTCGCAAGCTCGCAGCACCGGGTCATGCGCCGGCCGCAATGCCCTGCCTGCGGCGAAGAGGCGTTGCACCGCCCGGACCGGCCGGCGGTTCCGCTGTCCCTGCAGGCAAGTCCCAAGACCCATCGCAACAGCGGCGGGGCGCGCAGCGTGGCGCCGGAAGCGACCCTGGCGAAATACCGCCACCTTGTCAGCCCGGTGAGCGGGGTCGTGACCTGGCTCAGGCGCACGACCGACGAGGCCGACCCCTGGCTGCATGTCTATTGGGCCGGCGGCAATCACGGCATGAAAAGCCGGAGCCTGAGTTCGCTGCGGCGAAGCCTGCGCAGCAAGAGCGCCGGCAAGGGCAGCACAAGGGAGCAATCCGAGGTCAGCGCCCTCTGCGAAGCGATCGAGCGCTATTCGGGCGCCCGCGCCGGCGACGAGATCCGCCGCCGCGGGCGCTTCATCGACTTCGCCGTGGAGGACGAGGCGGTCCATCCGAACGCAGTGCAACTGTTCAGCGAAAGACAGCTGGATAACGCGGACAGCATCAATGCGGAAGGACACCCCTACAATGTTGTGCCGCCGCGTCTCGACCCCGATGCCGAAATCGACTGGACCCCGGTGTGGTCGCTGACGCAGCAGCGCCATCGCTATCTGCCGACATCGATGCTCTACAGCATGCCGGCCGAACAGCGTGGCCCTGCGGATCTGATCGCCGACTCCAACGGCTGCGCTGCCGGCAACACCCTGGAAGAAGCCGTCATGCAGGGCTTCTACGAGCTGGCGGAGCGGGACGCCTTCGCCATCTGGTGGTACAACAGCCTGCGGGCGCCGGCGGTCGATCTTTCCAGCTTCGACGATGAGTATCTCGCATCCGCCCCGGACCGCTATGCCGGATATGAGCGCGAGTTGTGGATGCTCGACATCACCTCGGATCTCGGCATTCCCGCCTTCGTCGCGATCTCGCGCAGGCCGGACGCCCGCACCGAGGACATCATTTACGGCGCGGGCGCCCATGCCGACCCGTGCGTGGCGGCCTTGCGCGCGATTTGCGAATTGAACCAGTGCCTTACTTGGCTGCCGCGTCCGGGGAGGACCGGCGGTCGGCCCATGATCGACGATCCGCTGGCGCTCCGGTGGTGGAAGACCGCCCGGCTCGCCGAGTGTTCCTGGCTGGCGCCGGCGGCGGATGAGCCGCTGCGCGAGGCTTCGCGGTATCCGGCGGTCGAAACGGCGGACACGCGCGAAGATGTGGAGCATTGCCGTGCGCTCGTCGAAGCCAGGGGCATGGAATTCCTGGTGCTGGACCAGACCCGGCCCGATATCGGCATGCCTGTTGCGCGGGTCGTCGTGCCGGGCCTACGCCATTTCTGGGCAAGGTTCGCGCCGGGGCGCCTGTATGACGTGCCTGTCATAATGGGCCGCCGCGCGCATCCCCTGGCCGAAGCCGGGCTGAATCCCGCCCCCGTCATTGCGTGAGAGGGCAAGATGGATATCGACGAAGCCGTCGCGCTTACCCAGGAGCGCCTCGCCGAAGAGGGCGGCACGATGGGCGACCTGCTCGGGCATTTTCGAAGCAGGATTTCGCCGGTGCTCATCGGAAATCCGGAATGGGAGCTCGTCCTCGAATGCGCCGGGAAGCTTCCCATCACGATGGGCGCGCTTCCGTTCGGCTTCGAACTGCCGCTGCATGAACCGGGGCCGAAGGCGGATTTCGGCGTCTCCCTTGCGAGCGGAACCGGACCGGCGACATTTTTCCGGGAACGCGCAGAGGCCGACGGGACGGACAGGACCGCAAGAGCGGTCATGCGGCTTTTCGAGCGGATGGACGCGGAAAACTCGCCTTTGCGCGAAATCGTCGGTCGCAAGCTGATGCTGGAATACGACATCGCTCCGGCGGGAGATGGCGAAGACCCGCTTCCGGCGATGTTCCTGCGGCCCGGCGAGCGCCCGATCACCGGCGGCTCAGGCCAGGCGGATGAAGCCGTCATGGTGGTCGATGCGCTGCTTTCCGGCATTGGCTGGGAGATGACCGGCAATGAGCGGAAGGCCGTTCCTGACTTCGACGGTTGGGCTGACTTCTGACCGATCTCGCGTCTGGAGTTTTCAGTAAAGCCAATGAGTTGGCAGTTGCGGTGCGGTCAAGCTGCGTTGTAGTGCCTAGTAAATCTTTGAGACTGTCAATGCCTCCGCCACGCGCTACACTCCCCCCATGTTCGTGCGCATCAAGACCTCCCCCAACAGCCCGCGACGCTCGGTCCAGATCGTCGAGGCCGTGCGCGACGGCGGCAAGGTCCGACAGCGCATCGTCCGCCATGTCGGCGTGGCCATGGACGAGGACGAGCTCGAGCGCCTGAGGCAGCTCGGCGAGTACGTCAAGGCGAAGCTGGAGGACGAGCGTCAGCCGGCATTGTTTGCGCCCGAGAAGATCGCTGAGCAGGCGATCCGTGTCGGCCGCCGGGGGGACGGCAAGGAGGAACTCCCGGTCGACCTCAAGCAGCTTGAAGAGGAGCAGCGCCTGATCACAGGCATCCACGAGGTCTATGGCGAGATCTACCGGCTGCTGGGCCTCGACGCGCTGCTGCCGCGCTCGCGCTACCGGGCCTCCCATGACGCGCTGTTCCATGTGGTGATGGCGCGGGTAGCCAACCCCGACAGCAAGCGGGGCAGCGTGCGCCGGCTCGAGGAGGACTTCGGCGTGAGTCTTCCGCTCGAGAAGGTCTACCGGATGATGGATCAGCTCGACGCGACGGTGATCGAGCGACTGCGCACGCGCGTCGGCGAGGCGAGCCGGTCGCTGCTGCCGGAGCCGGTCGCGATCCTCTTCTTCGATTGCACCACGCTCTACTTCGAGACGGCCGCCGAGGACGAGCTTCGCCAGCACGGCTTCAGCAAGGACGGCAAACACAAGGACTCGCAGGTTCTGCTGGCGCTGATGGTGACGCGCGAAGGGCTGCCGATCAGCTACGAGGTCTTCCCCGGCGCCACCTACGAGGGACACAGCATGGTCCCGGTCCTGCAGGACATGCAGCGCCGCCACCAGGTGGAGCGCACGGTATGCGTGGCCGACCGGGGCATGCTGAGCGCCGACAACCTCGACGCCATGGACGCCATCGGCGGCGAGTATGTCGTCGGCGCGCGGCTGCGCAAGCTGCCGCTCGCGCTGCTGGGGCAGGTTCTCGACCCCGGGACCTATGCCCCGCTGGAGGGCTCACAGGACCGCCGGGTCGGCGAGTGGGAGTACAAGGGCCGTCGCCTGATCGTCGTCTTCTGCCCCCAGCGCGCACGCAAGGACGCGCACGAGCGCCGCCATCAGGTGGAACGCCTGCTCGACAGGCTGGCCCGCAGCGACAATCCCAGGGAACTGCTCTCCAATCACGGGGCGAAGCGCTTCATCGCCGTCGAGGGCGACGCACGGCTCACGGTGAACCCGGAGAAGATCGCCGAGGCCGCACGATGGGACGGGCTCACCGGCGTCATCACCAATCTGCGCGACGCGCGCGTCACCGAAGTGATGGCTCACTACCAGGGGCTCTGGCAGGTCGAGGAGAGCTTCCGGATCACCAAACACGACCTGAAGATACGTCCCATCTGGCACTGGAACCCGGACCGGATCCGCGCTCACATCGCCATCGCCTTCCTGGCCTTCGCCTGCGTTCGACACCTTGCGTACCGCGTCGCCATCCAGAAGCGGCGGATGTCCCCGGAGGTCATCCGCTCCGCCCTCGTCCACCGCCAGTGCTCCCTGCTGCGCTGTCGGCAATCGGGCAACCGCTACGTCATCCCCTCGAAGCCGACACCGGCGGCGGAGCAGATTTACGCAACCATGGGGCTGCCCCTGACGATCACCCCGTATCAACTCGCCTGACCGTCGACGAAGCACGGCTCGAAGAAATGCCGGATGTAGTGCCTAGCCGAAATGAGAACCAGGCAATATCAACTACTTATGCGAATCAACCGTCGAAGTCAGGACCCGCTTCCGGCGATGTTCCTGCGGCCCGGCGAGCGCCCGATCACCGGCGGCTCAGGCCAGGCGGATGAAGCCGTCATGGTGGTCGATGCGCTGCTTTCCGGCATTGGCTGGGAGATGACCGGCAATGAGCGGAAGGCCGTTGAACGGGCCTACCGGGCGCAGCCGGAAGACACGCGCATGGACTCGTTCGGCGTATTCCCGTCCCGCTCCCGTTCGATCCGCCTGGCGGTCATGGGCTTCAGGTCGCAGCAGGAGCTGTGTTCCTATCTTGAAGTCACGGGCTGGCCGGGCGAGGTCTCCGCCGTCGGCGCTGTGATTTCCCGCTTCAGGGAACGCGCGAATATTGTCAGGACCGGCGTGAATATCGATGTGCGCGAAGACGGTCTCGGTCCGACTCTGGGCCTGACACTCATCGTCAGGCAGAGATACACGAAAGATTCCCGCTACTGGCTCGACGGCCTGACCGATTGGGACCCGTTCCTGAAAGCCTTGAGCCATGAGGAGATTGTCGTTCCCGGGAAACTTGACGCGCTTGCCGGGTGGGTTTCAAGGCCGACGACGCTTTTTGCGAAATCGGGTCGTTATGTGCTGTTGCGCGGCATTCACCACATAAAGCTGGTCATATCCGGAAACCGGCTCACACAGGCCAAAGCCTATGTGTTCATGGTGCTTTCCGGGGCAGCTTCGCCGCGATAACAGCATCGGACAGGCGCAAAGAACCTAGCCCCGTCCGGCTGGACGGCCAGAGGGACAGGTTCAAGCTTTCTCTTCAGCCGGCCGGTGGCCGGCTTTCGGGCTTACCAGCAGCAGCAGAGGCCGGCCGAGATGGCTTCGAGCTGCTCCTCGGTAATGTTCGGGTCCGGCGGCAGCGCGAGATGCACCGTCTGCATATCGCTCTCATGCACCTTGATGGTCATCGAATCGGGAATCGTGATGCCCAATTCCTGGCTGATGGCAGTCTTCGGATCCGCGAGAAGCTGTTGCCGGAAATCCGCATCCAGGGCCGACTTCTCGACAATCTGCTGAAGCATTTCATCGCCACTTCTCATGGCAGTCTCCTTCGCTCCACGTAACGAACGACACTCCCAACACGCCCCCAAACCAGCGTTGGACAAGCCTTTATAACACAAGACTTTTGCATAATCAAGTTGTCGAACTGCCAGTTTTGAAATGCCGGAAGCTTTGGAATCTTGGATTTCATCCGAGTGCTCGTGGCGGAGGCTGGCCGGGCGCCATCAGGACGAACGCGCGACCTCTTCCGCCGGCCTCCGGTCCAGCGCCGTCAGCAGCGCCGGCAGGAGTGTCAGGTCGGCAATGAGCGCGAAGCCGATAATCATCGCGGTCAGGACCCCGACCTGCGCGGTGGGAACGAACGGGGAGAAGACGAGTATCAGGAAGCCGGCCACCAGCACGACCGTTGTGGTGAACAGGGCCCGCCCGGCCGTGTCGAAGGCGTAATGCACCGCTTCTTCGGGGCCATGGCCGTATTCGCGCCGCGCCCGGCGGTATTTGGCGAGGAAGTGCACCGTGTCGTCCACGACGATGCCTATGGTCATGGCCACCACGACCGACAGCGAGAGTCCCACCTGCCCGACCGTCAAACCCCAGACGCCGAAGCCCAGTACAGCGGGAACCAGATTGGGAACGATGCTTATCAGGCCGAGCCTGAGCGAGCGCAAGGCGAAGAGGAGAATAGCGGATATGGCCAGGAGCACGACCAGCGTGCCGACCAGCATGGCGCGGATGTTGCGCTGCCCGATATAGGCGAACAGGGCCGAGGGACCGGTGCTGTTGACGCTGGCTATATGGGGTGCGTTCTCCTTCAGCCAGGCCTCTGCGCGAGCGTTCAGGTCTAGCACGTCCTGCGAGTAGAGCGTCTTTGCCGATATCGTCACCCGCGTGGCCGATCTGGACCTGTCGATCTGGTTGTTCAGGTTCAGCCCCTCGGGAAGCGAGAGCTCGTAAAGCAGCAGGTATTGCGCCGCCAGCTCCCTGCTTTCCGGAATCCGGTAGGCGGCCGGGTCGTCGCCGTGCATGCTCTTGTTGAGTTGCCGGAAGGTGTCGGTGATGACCGCTACGTGGCGCACGGAGGGTTGCTCGCGGAACCAGCTGGCGAACTGCGAAACCTCGGAGAGGAAAAGAGGGTCGGTGACACCGCCCTCGACGGAAGCTTCGAGCGAATATTCGAGCCCGGTATTGCCGCTCAAACGCTCGTCCATGAAGTCGGTGTCCTGGCGAAACTCGACGCTCTTGTCGAAGAAATGAACCAGGACATCGTTGAGTTCATTGCGTGGAATGGCCAGAGCCATGACGGGCACAATCACCACCCATGCCCAGAAGATCGCCTTCCGGTGGCGCAGCGCGGCATCCGCGAGGCGGCTCATTGCGGGTCCGCGGCGCCGACGTTCCCTGGGCGCGCGGACGGGGAGAAGCGAAAGCACGGCCGGCATGAATGTGACGGAGAGAATGAAGGAGGCGAAGATGCCCAGGGCGACGAAGTTGCCGAGATGGCGGTAGGGCGGCACTTCGGAGAAGTTCATGGCAAGGAACCCGAGCGCCGTCGTCAGGCTTGCCAGGAACACCGGATGCAGGTTGAGCGCGATGGCTGCGACGATGGCGTCGCGCCTGGAATCCCCGGCGCGCAGACGCTGCTGCAAAGCCACAAGCAGATGCACGCAATTCGCCACGACAATCATCAGCACGATGGTCGGCGCCGGAGAGATGGGCGGGGAAAAGGGCAGGCCGATCCATGCGCCGAGCCCCAGGGACGCGAGAATGGAAAAGACGATGACCAGTCCGGTTGCCGCCACCCCCGTCCAGCCCCGGGTCAGGATGCCGAGGACCAGGGCCATGAGCAGAAGGCTTGCGGGCAGGAAGATCATCTGGCTGCCGATCGAGGCTTCGACGAAGGTCTGGTTGATCATGACCGTGCCGACAATGCGCAGGTCTGTGCCGGGGAATCGTTCTTCGGCCTCCATGGCTGTCGCCCTTGCGAATTCGGCGACTTCGGCTACGGCCTCCAGAAGACCGTCCTCGGGCAGCTCGACTGTGACGTTTACAACGCTGACATCGCCGTTTACGGCCAGCATGCCGCCCGCGATACGAGGATCGGACAGGGCAATATCGCGGATTTGAGAGCGCGTTTCGGCTTCAGCAATGTGCTGCGGATCGACGAGATCGCGCACATATAACTCGTCACCCTCTGCGGTCGTGTATTGAAAATTGGCAAGCGAATCGACGCGCCGCGAATATGGCGTGTTCCATGCAGCCTTTGTGAGCCAGACAGCGGCTGAGAGAGCCTTTTCAGATGTGGCATCGCCGTTATCCGGAACGACCAAGAATACGACGTTTTCGTTTTTCCCATACGTATTTTCCAGCTTTTCCAGGGCCAGAAGCTGTGGATTGTCGTCATCGAAAAAGATCCGGTAATTCGCAGAGAATTCGAACAGTGCAATGCCGCCGGAAGCCGCGGTGACGATGACCAGCGTAGCGAGGATGACCGGCCAGCGGGCCGCGAGCACCCGCCTGGCAAATCGCGCCGCGAAGGGCTCTCCTGCAATGCCGTGTTCATCCACGGTGCCGGCCCTGACTTCGACGGTTGATTCGCATAAGTAGTTGATATTGCCTGGTTCTCATTTCGGCTAGGCACTACATCCGGCATTTCTTCGAGCCGTGCTTCGTCGACGGTCAGGCGAGTTGATACGGGGTGATCGTCAGGGGCAGCCCCATGGTTGCGTAAATCTGCTCCGCCGCCGGTGTCGGCTTCGAGGGGATGACGTAGCGGTTGCCCGATTGCCGACAGCGCAGCAGGGAGCACTGGCGGTGGACGAGGGCGGAGCGGATGACCTCCGGGGACATCCGCCGCTTCTGGATGGCGACGCGGTACGCAAGGTGTCGAACGCAGGCGAAGGCCAGGAAGGCGATGGCGATGTGAGCGCGGATCCGGTCCGGGTTCCAGTGCCAGATGGGACGTATCTTCAGGTCGTGTTTGGTGATCCGGAAGCTCTCCTCGACCTGCCAGAGCCCCTGGTAGTGAGCCATCACTTCGGTGACGCGCGCGTCGCGCAGATTGGTGATGACGCCGGTGAGCCCGTCCCATCGTGCGGCCTCGGCGATCTTCTCCGGGTTCACCGTGAGCCGTGCGTCGCCCTCGACGGCGATGAAGCGCTTCGCCCCGTGATTGGAGAGCAGTTCCCTGGGATTGTCGCTGCGGGCCAGCCTGTCGAGCAGGCGTTCCACCTGATGGCGGCGCTCGTGCGCGTCCTTGCGTGCGCGCTGGGGGCAGAAGACGACGATCAGGCGACGGCCCTTGTACTCCCACTCGCCGACCCGGCGGTCCTGTGAGCCCTCCAGCGGGGCATAGGTCCCGGGGTCGAGAACCTGCCCCAGCAGCGCGAGCGGCAGCTTGCGCAGCCGCGCGCCGACGACATACTCGCCGCCGATGGCGTCCATGGCGTCGAGGTTGTCGGCGCTCAGCATGCCCCGGTCGGCCACGCATACCGTGCGCTCCACCTGGTGGCGGCGCTGCATGTCCTGCAGGACCGGGACCATGCTGTGTCCCTCGTAGGTGGCGCCGGGGAAGACCTCGTAGCTGATCGGCAGCCCTTCGCGCGTCACCATCAGCGCCAGCAGAACCTGCGAGTCCTTGTGTTTGCCGTCCTTGCTGAAGCCGTGCTGGCGAAGCTCGTCCTCGGCGGCCGTCTCGAAGTAGAGCGTGGTGCAATCGAAGAAGAGGATCGCGACCGGCTCCGGCAGCAGCGACCGGCTCGCCTCGCCGACGCGCGTGCGCAGTCGCTCGATCACCGTCGCGTCGAGCTGATCCATCATCCGGTAGACCTTCTCGAGCGGAAGACTCACGCCGAAGTCCTCCTCGAGCCGGCGCACGCTGCCCCGCTTGCTGTCGGGGTTGGCTACCCGCGCCATCACCACATGGAACAGCGCGTCATGGGAGGCCCGGTAGCGCGAGCGCGGCAGCAGCGCGTCGAGGCCCAGCAGCCGGTAGATCTCGCCATAGACCTCGTGGATGCCTGTGATCAGGCGCTGCTCCTCTTCAAGCTGCTTGAGGTCGACCGGGAGTTCCTCCTTGCCGTCCCCCCGGCGGCCGACACGGATCGCCTGCTCAGCGATCTTCTCGGGCGCAAACAATGCCGGCTGACGCTCGTCCTCCAGCTTCGCCTTGACGTACTCGCCGAGCTGCCTCAGGCGCTCGAGCTCGTCCTCGTCCATGGCCACGCCGACATGGCGGACGATGCGCTGTCGGACCTTGCCGCCGTCGCGCACGGCCTCGACGATCTGGACCGAGCGTCGCGGGCTGTTGGGGGAGGTCTTGATGCGCACGAACATGGGGGGAGTGTAGCGCGTGGCGGAGGCATTGACAGTCTCAAAGATTTACTAGGCACTACAACGCAGCTTGACCGCACCGCAACTGCCAACTCATTGGCTTTACTGAAAACTCCAGACGCGAGATCGGTCAGAAGTCAGCCCAACCGTCGAAGTCAGGAGCCTTTTCAGATGTGGCATCGCCGTTATCCGGAACGACCAAGAATACGACGTTTTCGTTTTTCCCATACGTATTTTCCAGCTTTTCCAGGGCCAGAAGCTGTGGATTGTCGTCATCGAAAAAGATCCGGTAATTCGCAGAGAATTCGAACAGTGCAATGCCGCCGGAAGCCGCGGTGACGATGACCAGCGTAGCGAGGATGACCGGCCAGCGGGCCGCGAGCACCCGCCTGGCAAATCGCGCCGCGAAGGGCTCTCCTGCAATGCCGTGTTCATCCACGGTGCCGGCGCCCCTAGCCGCACATGCCCCGGCGGGAATACAACCCGGACCGCGCGTTTCGTGCCCACAGAATCCAGATCAAGAGGACATTCCAGAAAAGGGCCGGTTCGGAGCCTATACGATGCGCGGGTTAGGCACAATGTACCCCGCCAGGTCCGAACGAATGCCGCGTCAGCAGTCCGGCGGGTCGTGGAGCTTCACGGCTCTCAGGCGGTAACGGATCGTGAAATCCGGAAAGGCGAGAACGGCATCGCCGCCGACGCCGTTTTCGTAGAACCATTCGGTCGTCTCGAAGGCGGGCAACGTCTCTTTGCCCGCATCGAAGAAGGCGAACTGCGCGCGCCAGCGGGTGAGGCCCTCCAGTGCGGCCGGGGCCTCCGGGGCGTCGCCCGCTGCGTGCTCCGGCAGCACCAGAACGGTTGCCGTCAACAGGGCGTCATCGTCCTCGCCGAAGAACACGCTGCTTGTCAGCAGGCCCTTGCCGGCCCTGGCATGGTCGAGAACGCTCCGGACCCAGGCGGCGGGAAACATCGTGCCCGGCTCCAGGGGAAGGCGGCGTCCGCGCGGCCGGCTGTATTCGGCTTCTCCGCCGCCGCCCGGCTCCGCGAGGCGCGCCGTGCCGCTTCGCGCCTCGGTCTCGACGCCGTTCCTGACGGTTCTGCCGGCGAAGCCGTAGGCCAGGCCGTCCAATTGCTCCCAGGCGGAGAACTCGACCCGCACGGAGACCGGTGCCCCGTCCGGCGACTGGACCGACAGCCGGGTCTCGCGGTTCACGACGACCCTGTCGCAGCCGGACGACCACTCATAGACGGCCGCGCCCGACAGCGCGTCGATGCCGGAAGACGGGTCGGCGCTGACCAGCCCGACCTCATAGAGCGCCCGGTGCGGCGCAATTCCGCCGCCCGCCGCCTCGGCTGCCATAGCGGCCAGCAGCAATGCGAGCCCGGCAATGCGCCCGCCGCCGCCTCTGGAACCCATGTCCGACCTCCGCATTCCCCACCCCTCGCTATACCGGATTGCGCTGCAGGGGAAGCCTGCCCGCGATTGCCCGGCGGGGCCTTCCATCCTATATTGGAGAGGCCGGGCATGCCCGGCTATGGCGATAAACGCCATGCGGAATAAGCGTTGCGGACCCGGGGGCAGTACCCGGCGCCTCCACCATATACGGGGGCGAACCAGGATCGACGTGCGCGGTAAAGGCATGGTCTTCGCTCGGCATGGCACCACCGTTATCGGGCCGCAACTCAAGTGCGAACGACAATGAGGTCGCACTCGCTGCCTGATCGCTGATTCGGCAAGCGCGGTTTGGAGGGCACCGGGCAACAGAAGCCCTCCATCCGCCGCGCGCAACGCGGCGACTTGTAAATGGCGGCGGCATCGGCGCCGCACCGCCGGGGGCGCCGGGGGAGCTATGGCCGAAGACTTCCTGGATTACGACCGGCTCGTCGAGGACGCGATGCGCAGCGTGGTCCGGCGCGCGCTCACGGAGGTGGCCGAGAAGGGCCTCCCCGGCAACCACCATTTCTACATCACCTTCCTCACCCGCCACCCGGCCGCGGCCGTGCCGCTGCGCCTCGCCTCCCAATATCCCGAAACGATGACCATCGTGCTCCAGCACCAGTATTACGGGCTGGAGGTCCATTCGACCCATTTCGAGGTGACGCTGTCCTTCAACCGTGTGCAGGAGCGCCTGCATATTCCCTGGGAAGCGGTGACCGTGTTCCACGACCCGTCCGTGGATTTCGGCCTGCGCTTCTCCCGCCAGGGAGTCGAGCCCGTGCTGCCTGCTGCGGAAGGCGAGGCCGCCGAAGGTGCCGCGGAGCCCGCCGCCGGTGCCGAGGGGGATGAAGGCGGCGGTGGCGGCAATGTCGTCTCGCTGGACCGTTTCCGCAAGAAATGAGGGGCGCGCACATGCCCGAATTCGCCTTCCACGAGATGTTCCCGCTCGCCAAGGGCGGAACTCCCTGGCGCCGGCTGGAAGGGGATTTCGTCTCCGTCGAGCGGTTCCGCGGACAGGACTTCGTCGCCGTCGATCCGGAGGCGCTGACCCTGCTCGCCCGCGAGGCCTTCCACGACATCTCGCACCTGCTGCGGCCCGGCCATCTGGCGCAGCTCGCCTCGATCCTCGACGACCCCGAGGCCTCGCCCAACGACCGCTTCGTCGCGCTCGACCTGCTCAAGAACGCGAATATCGCGGCCGGCGGCGTGCTGCCTATGTGCCAGGACACCGGCACCGCCATCGTCATGGGCAAGAAGGGCGAGCGCGTCCTGACCGGCGGCGGTGACGAGGAGGCGCTCTCGCGCGGCATCTTCCGCGCCTATGCGGAGGACAATCTGCGCTATTCGCAGCTCTCGCCGGTTTCCATGTTCGAGGAGCGCAATACCGGCTCCAACCTGCCGGCGCAGTTCGACCTCTATGCCGCGCCCGGCGAGGAATACGAGCTGCTGTTCATCGCCAAGGGCGGCGGCTCGGCCAACAAGTCCTTCCTCTACCAGGCCACGCCGGCAACGCTCCACCCGGACCGGCTGCTGCCCTTCATCGACGAGAAGATCCGCACGCTCGGCACCGCCGCCTGTCCGCCCTACCACCTGGCGGTCGCGATCGGCGGCACGTCGGCGGAGCTCAACCTGAAGACCGTGAAGCTCGCAAGCACCGGCTATCTCGACGGCCTGCCGGCGGAGGGCGGACCGCATGGCAGCGCCTATCGCGACCGGGAGATGGAAGAGAAGATCCTGGAGGCGACACGCGCCATGGGCATCGGGGCGCAGTTCGGCGGCAAGTATTTCTGCCACGATGTGCGCGTCGTGCGCCTGCCGCGCCACGGCGCCTCGCTGCCGATCGGCCTCGGCGTCTCCTGCTCGGCCGACCGGCAGGCGCTGGCCAGGATCGGCCGCGACGGCGTTTTCCTGGAGGCGCTGGAGCGCGACCCGGCGCGCTTCCTGCCGGAGACGGACGCCGACACGCTCGGCGGCGAGGTGGTGGCGCTCGACCTCAACCGGCCGATGGACGAGATCCGGGCCGAGCTCTCGCGCTATCCGATCCGCACCCGCCTTGCGCTGACGGGCCCGATCACCGTGGCGCGCGATCTCGCGCACCAGAAGATCGAGGCGAGGCTCGCCGCAGGCGAAGCCATGCCGGCCTGTTTCCGCGACCACCCGATCTACTATGCCGGCCCCGCCAAGACTCCGGAGGGCATGGCGTCGGGCTCATTCGGCCCGACCACGGCCGGGCGCATGGATGCCTTCGTGGGCGCCTTCCAGGCCGCGGGCGGCAGCCATGTCATGCTGGCCAAGGGCAACCGCTCGGCCCAGGTGACCGCGGCCTGCAAGGCGCATGGCGGCTTCTATCTGGGCTCGGTCGGCGGCTCGGCCGCGCGGCTCGCGCAGGACCACATCCGCAAGGTCGATCTGTTGGAATACCCCGAGCTCGGCATGGAGGCGATCTGGCGCATCGAGGTCGAGGACTTCCCCGCCTTCATCGTCATAGACGACAAGGGCAACGACTTCTTCGCCGGCATCTGAGCGGAACAGCATGGCGCATCCGCCGCCCCGCCGCGCTCGCACGGCCCGAGCACGGAGCCTGCGGCGCGAGGGCAGCGAAGCCGAGCGCCGGCTCTGGGCGCATCTGGCCAATCGCCGCTTGCAGGGGCTGAAATTCCGCCGACAGCACCCTGAGCCGCCTTTCGTGCTGGACTTCTACTGCCATGAAGCGCGCCTCGCCGTAGAGGTGGACGGCGGTCAGCACGGCGAGCCGGACGGAAGGTTGCGCGACAGAAGTCGGGACCGGGTGCTCGCGCGCCGCGGCATCTTGGTGCTCCGCTTCTGGGCCAATGAAACATTGCAGGAAACGGAAGCGGTTCTGGAAACCGTCCACCGGACAGCGATGCAGCGGAAGGAGGCGCTGCAGACCGGGATCCCTCTCCCTCCGGGAGAGGGCAAGGGTGAGGGCCGCCCGAAGGGCGGAACATGAGAACAAGAGCCGATCCTGCGAGTCGAAGACACCGCAGTCCGGTTACGCACTGAAAATATCGATGCTGGAGGACTTCCGACTCATGCCTTGCGGTCCGCAACGGCGGCGCTTACCGCCCTGCGGGCGGCCCTCACCCCGGCCCTCTCCCGGGGGGAGAGGGGGAGTTCGATTCCGGGGTTCGGGCTTCGGCCTTGCCGGGCCGCGTCGGGTCAGGTGATCGCGATCGGGTTGCCGATCGAGCCGGTGCCGCCCTTGATCGGCAGCGGCGCGAACACATAGACGAACTGATACGCCCCGTCGGCGATCAGCTCGTCGAAGATCAGGTTCTCGTGGATGTAGATGCCGTTGCGGGTGATGAGCTCGTTATGCACCACGAACGCCTTCTTCGGGTCTGGGTTCGGCACCACCTCGACCGGCCAGGTGTCCGCGCCGGCGACGCAGATGCCCTTGTCCACCAGGATCTTCGCGACGTCCATGCCGATGCCGGGGACGCCGGAGTTGAAGCGGTCGTTGTTCTTGATCCAGAGGTCGCCCCAGCCGGTGTTGAAGAACACCGCGTCGCCTTCCTTGATGTCGTCCAGTGACATGCCCTGCGCGGCGAGCGCGGTATCGACATGGGCCGGCGTGATCTCGTCGCCGACGTCCCACGCCTTTTGCGGCTTCACGTCGATCAGGTGGCCGCGGGTGAAGAACGGCTTGACATGCTCCATGCCGATCTTCTGGAGCCCGTAGGCGCCCTCGACCTCGGCCCCGGTGAAGCCGTTGTAGTAGCGGTGGTCGGCCTTGTCGGTCGCGGAGCCGACGATGGCGCCGATATGGCCGAGGCCGTCGAACTGGGTGCCCACCTGGCCGATTTCCGTTGCGAGATACTCGTCGTTATAGACGAGCATGTTCTCGCCGAACGGCCCGCCGGTCGGGGCGCCGGGAATACGGAGCGCGAAGCCGCGCGGGCCGAAGAAGGGAATGCTCGGCTCATAGTCGCGCCCGATGCGGGTGACCTTGCCGTTCTTGATCCACTTCACGGCGTCGAGCGTCTTCTCCGGCGTCATCCAGTTGGAGGCGCCGGCCTGGTCGCCCTCGCCCCAGCGCGATGGCCACCACTTTTCGCCGATCGGCGTCATGTGCGCGTCGGCCTTGGCTTCCTGGACGCTGCCGCCGGTCATCGCCGCGCCGGCGGCCGCCACCGCGCCCGCGCCAACGGCGGCCGTGCGCATGAAGCTCCGACGGTCCGGCGACTCGATATCGGCCGTCTTAGGCAGCGACTCGAACTTGCTGAAGATCATGTGCCTCTCTCCCCTTGCGGCGGTTCCGGTAATTGTAGGACTGTATCCTGTGCCCCGGTTCGCCGGCAGGTCAAGAGAGGCAGACAAGAAAAGCGCAGCCGATGAGTATTTTCGAAGCCCATGCGCCGGAGGCGCGCATCCCGGTCACCGTGCTCACCGGCTTTCTCGGCAGCGGCAAGACCACCCTGCTGAACGCGCTCCTGCGCGACCCCGCCATGGCCGGCACGGCGGTGATCGTGAACGAGTTCGGAGACATCGCCCTCGACCACCTGCTGGTGGAGGCGGTGGATGGCGAGACCATGGTGGTGAACGGCGGCTGCGTGTGCTGCCAGCTTCGCTCCGACCTGGAGGAGACGCTGCGCGACCTGCTGGCGCGCAAGCGGGACGGCGAGGTGCCGCCCTTCGAGCGGGTGGCGGTGGAGACGACGGGCCTTGCCGACCCCGCGCCCATCGCGCAGACGCTGCTGAACAACCCGCTGGTGTCGAATTTCTACCGGCTCGACGGCGTCGCCGTGACCGTGGACGGCGTGCTGGGCCCCGGCCATCTCCGCGACCAGCCGGAGGCCGTGAAGCAGGTCGCGCTCGCCGACCGCATCGTGGTGACCAAATGCGACCGCGAGGATGCGGTGCCGGAAGCGCTGGTCGGGCTGCTGGACAAGCTGGCGCCGGGCGCGGAGCGGCGCGAGGCGGCGATGGGGGCGGTGCCGCCGGATTTCCTCTTCGGCCTCGACACGGCCGACGCCTGCTGGCTCGGGCTTGTGGACGACGGGGAAGACGGGCACGACCACAAGCACGGGCACGACCTCGACGGCATCGATACGGTGTCGCTGATCTTCGAAGAGCCGATAGACTGGCTGGCGTTCTCGCGTTGGCTCGCCGACCTGCGCAACCGCCACGGCCCGCAGCTCCTGCGGGTCAAGGGCATCCTGAACCTGGAAGGCGAGGACGGGCCGGTGGTGGTTCACGGCGTGCAGCATATCTTCCAGTCGCCGAAGCGCATGGCCGGCTGGCCGGACGAGGACCGCCGCTCGCGCCTCGTCTTCATTACCCGCGGCCTGCCCCGCGAAACCCTGCTGGCGGGACTGGGCGGAGGCGCTTGAAGCGCAGCGCCGAGACCTCGCCATCGGGCCGAAAGCGGCCGCTCGAGGGGCTTTGATGCCTGTGTCGCCGGGCGCCGTCACGGAGAAGGCCTGCCCGTTCCTCCTGGGCAGTCTGGCATTTGCCGTGTTCCTGGCGGTCACGGCGGTGGCGATGCTGGGGCCGTTGCTCGTGGACATGGCCGGGGCGCTCGGCGTCTCGGTTCCCGAGGCGGGTCAGCTCGTGACCGCAGCCGCTGCGGTCTGGGCGGCCACGGCACTCGTGGCGGGGCCCTTCTCCGACGCTTATGGGCGCAAGCCGGTGATCGTGCTCGGTCTCTGCTTCCTGGCGGCGGGCTCGCTCGGCATGGGCCTGGCTCCCACATTCGCCGCGGCGGTCGGTTTCAGCCTGCTGGTGGGAATAGGTGGCGGCATGGTGCCGCCCACATGCATTTCGCTGGTCGGAGACCTGATGGGGAGCCGGCGCCAGCCCATGTCCATCGCCCTTCTGACCATGCAGCCGGGGATGAGCGTGCTGCTGGGTGTGCCGCTGGCCGCCGTGCTCGGCGAGTATGCGGGATGGCGCTTTCCGTTTCTGGCGGTCGGACTGGCGCTCTTGCTGGCCGCCCTGCTGCTCCTTGCGCTTGTGCCGCATCGGAGCCGGTCGGGCGCGCGTGTGACGCTGGCCGGCCGGATGCGGCGGGTCGCTGCGTTTCCGGTGACCTGGTACATGGCCGGAACCAACATACTGGCCCGCACCGCCTGGGGCGCGGTCATCACCTTCCTGCCGCCTTTCCTGATCGTGACTTACGGCCTGCGAAAAGTGGAAACCGCTCTTCCCATGGCCGTCGTCGCCCTGTGGATGGCCGCGGCGCCCCTGCTGGGCGGCCGGATCGGGCGCGTTCGCAGGCGACTCCCTGTAACGGCCGCGCTGCTGCTGGCCGCCGCCATTCCGGGGCTGGGGGTGTTCCTGCTCGATTGGGGCGCGTGGTTCTCGGTGTCGGCGGCCGGCCTTCTCATGTTGCTGGTGGTTCCCGTCACCACGGTTCTGATGATTCTGATTGCCGAGGCCGGGGGCGAGTCCCGAGGCGCGCTTGCCGGCGTAATATCCAGCAGCAATTGGGGTGGCACCGCGACGGGCGCGGCCGTCGGCGGCGCGCTGGCCGCCCATTTCGGCTATGGCGCGCTGTCCTTCCTGCTGGCCGGCGCGGTGCTTGGAAGCGGCCTGCTCATGGTCTTCGCCGTAACCGAAAGGGCCGTCGCCCGCACCCGGTTGCGTTTCTCTTCCCGGTAGCCTGCCGTATCTGCATCCCGGTCCGGCCTGTGTCCGGGGCGCCCGCCGGACCGGGCGGCGGAGAGACCCCTCGGATATGTCATGAGATGTCATGTTCTGCATGCGGATGGCTCATATCCTGTAGTCGTTTCGGGCATAGGGCTGCTATTTCGGGCCGGGTATTCCATCGGGTTTCCCCGGCTTTGCGTTCTCGGCATCGGGCTCTCCTCTCGATCCGCCTTCGTTCCGCACCTTCCGCCGCTGTCTTCTCCCGGCGGCGGAACCCTGATTCGCGCATAACGCCTGCCGGCGCGCCCGCGCCCGTGGGCGCGCGTTTCGCGGCGGCGCGGTTTGCGCGCCTGATTGCGCCTGCGCCCCCGCGCGCGAACCGGACGCAAGGCGCACGTCTCCTGTCCGCTCCTTCGGTGTTTTTTCGCGTCGGCGCCGGCGCGACGGGAAACGGCCTCCGGATGCCGCTCCTGGTTTTTTGTTCTTGATATATTCTATAACAGCCTAGCCAAATTGCAAGTCCTTCGACCAAGATTTTCGGTCTTTTTCTGTCAGGGAGTTGATTTTTCAGGAAATAATACCGAAATCCGTATCCATCCCTGTTCGCCGCCCCGGCTCGGGAGCCGGGCGACGGTTGGGACATGCAGTGCGAAGCCGGCAATCCCCGCCTGACAGGGTGTGGCGGGAGTCCGGCGCGCCGGCTCCGTTTGAAATCCGGGCGGTTTCGGCGTATAGCCCCGCCTTTCCCGCGAGGCGTATGAAGCAAGGAGTAGGCTCATGGGCGAGACTTGGACGCCCCGGACCTGGCGCGGCAAGCCGGCGCAGCAGATGCCGGTCTATGCCGACGAGGCCGCGCTCGCCGCCGCCGAGAAGAACCTTGCGACCTGGCCGCCGCTCGTCTTCGCCGGCGAGGCGCGCAATCTCAAGGCCGATCTCGCCCGCGTCGCCCGTGGCGAAGCCTTCCTGCTCCAGGGCGGCGACTGCGCCGAGAGCTTCGCCGAGTTCCACGCCAACAATATCCGCGACACCTTCAAGGTGCTGCTGCAGATGGCCGTGGTGCTAACCTACGGCGCGTCCTGTCCGGTGGTGAAGGTCGGGCGCATGGCCGGCCAGTTCGCCAAGCCGCGCTCGGCGCCGACCGAGACCGTGGACGGGGTGGAGCTGCCGAGCTACCGGGGCGACATCATCAACGCCATGGGCTTCGACGCGGCTTCGCGCGAGCCCGACCCGCAGCGGATGCTCCAGGCCTACACCCAGTCCTCGGCGACCCTGAACCTCCTGCGCGCCTTCGCCATGGGCGGCTTCGCGGACCTCCACCAGGTCCACCGCTGGAACCTCGACTTCGTGCGCGAGGAACTGGGCGAGCGATACCGCGACATGGCGGACCGGCTCTCCGAAGCCCTTGAATTCATCGCTGCCTGCGGCCTCACCTCGGAGACGACGCCGCAGCTTCGCGAAACCTCCTTCTACACCTCCCACGAGGCGCTGCTGCTGCCCTGGGAGGAGGCGCTGACCCGCGTGGACAGCCTGACGGGCGAGTGGTACGACTGCTCGGCGCACATGCTCTGGATCGGCGACCGCACGCGCGACCCGGACGAGGCGCATGTCGAGTTCCTGCGCGGCGTCGGCAACCCGCTCGGGCTGAAATGCGGCCCGTCGCTGACGACCGACCATCTCAAGCGCCTCCTCTGGCAACTCAACCCGGAGAACGAGCCGGGCCGGCTGACGCTGATCTGCCGCGTCGGCGCGGGCCATGTCGCGGAGCACCTGCCGCAACTGATCGAGACGGTACAGGCCGAGGGGGCCGAGGTCGTCTGGTCCTGCGACCCGATGCACGGCAACACGGTCAAGGCCGCGGGCGGCCTGAAGACGCGCCCCTTCGGCGCCATCCTTTCCGAAGTGCAGGAGTTCTTCGCCGTCCACCGCGAATACGGCACCTGGGCGGGCGGGGTGCATTTCGAGATGACCGGGCAGGACGTGACCGAATGCACCGGCGGCGCGAGCGCTGTGACCGAGGCCGGCCTCCAGGACCGCTACCATACCCATTGCGACCCGAGGCTGAACGCGAGCCAGGCGCTCGAGCTCGCCTTCCTGATCGGCGCGCAGCTGAAGGAAGAGCGCAACGGCCGCGCCGCTCCCGCGATCGCCGCGGAGTAGGCGATGGACGGCGCGCTCCCGCACCCGGACGCCGCCGACGTCCCGCACTACACGGACGCCTATTTCTCCAAGAGCAAGGCGGTCGTGGAGCGCTTCGGCGACGTGCGGGTCACCTATGCGGTGTTCATGCGCCGTCCGGTGGTCTCCGCAGCCCGGCTTACCGTCGAGTGGCTGAGGGCCGTGGCGGCCGCCCGCGGCACCGCCTTCGACATCGAGGAGCGCTACGAGGAAGGCGTTTCGGTCGGCGCGGGCGATCCGCTGCTCTACATTTCCGGGCCGCTTCGCCACCTGATCGACCTGGAGACGCTCTACCTCCAGAAGCTCGGCTCCGCCTGCGTCGCCGCCTACAATGCCCGCGCGATGTGCATGGCGCTGCCCGACACGGGTTTTCTTGCCATGGACGCCCGCCACTGCGCCGGCACCGACATGGCCGAGATCATGGCCTATGCCGCGAGCGTGGGCTCGGCGGCGGCGAAGCGCGAGGCGGGCGCGGTCGGCTTCATCGGCAACGCGACGGACGCAACGGCGCATTTCTTCGGCGCGGAGCGGGGCCTCGGCACCATGCCGCACGGCCTCATCGGCTATGCCGGCTCCACGCTCCGCGCGGCGGAAATGTTCGTTGAGACGTTCCCGGACGAGCCGCTCACCGTCGTCACCGACTATTACGGGGCCGAGCTGACCGATGCGGTGGCGGTTTGCCGGCGCTTCCCGGAGCGCGCGGCTGAGGGCCGCGTCGCCATCCGCCTCGACACCCATGGCGGGCGCTATACCGAGGGGCTAGACCTGCAGAAGTCCTACGAGGTGCTGGACCGCAACGCGCCGCGCGCGATCCGCGACTACCGCACGGAGGGCGAATTGCGCCATCTGGTGGGCACGGGTGTGACGGCCGCCGCCATATGGCACCTGCGCGAGACGCTCGACGCCGCCGGCTTCCCAAAAGCGAAGATCACCGCCTCGTCGGGCTTCACGGCCGGCAAGTGCCGTGTCATGGCGCTGGCCCAGGCCCCGGTGGATACCATCGGCACGGGCTCATACCTCCCGGACCAGTGGTCGGAGACCTACGCGACCGCCGACATCGTGGAATATGACGGCAAGCCGAGCGTCAAGGTCGGGCGCGAGTTCCTGCTGAGGCGGAGGTGACAGACCGGCTCTCCATCGCCATCGCCCAGATCGATCCGACCGTGGGCGATGTGGCCGGCAATGCGGACCGCATCCGCCACGCGCGCGCCGACGCGGAAGGCGCCGATCTCGTCGTCTTCCCGGAGCTGGCGCTCTCCGGCTACCCGCCGGAGGACCTCGTGCTGAAGCCCGACTTTCAGAAGGCTTGCCGGGAGGCCTGCGAGGCGCTGGCGGCGGAAACCGCCGACGGCGGCCCCGCGCTGCTGGTCGGCCTGCCTTGGCAGGAGGACGGTCGGCTCTACAACGCCGTCGCACTGCTGGATGAGGGCGAGGTGGCGGCCGTCCGCCACAAGGTGCTGCTGCCCAATTACGGCGTGTTCGACGAGAAGCGCGTGTTCGACGCGGGCGAGATGCCGGGGCCGATATCCTTTCGCGATGTGCGCATCGGCGTGCCGATCTGCGAGGACATCTGGCAGCCCTCCGTGGTCGAATGCCTGGAGGAGAACGGCGCCGAGATGCTGCTCGTGCCGAACGGCTCGCCCTTCGAGACGACCAAGGACGACATCCGCCTCAACATCGCGGTCGAGCGCGTGGTGGAGAGCGGCCTGCCGCTTGCCTATGTCAATCAGGTGGGCGGGCAGGACGAACTGGTGTTCGACGGCGCTTCCTTCGTGCTCGGCCGCGACCGGGCGCTGAGGGCCCAGCTTCCCGCCTGGACGGAGAGCGTGGCGATCACGCGCTGGGAGCGCGGCGCGGACGGCATGGACTGCGTAGCCGGGCCGATGGCGGAGGGCGGGGACGATCTGTCCGACATCTACTCGGCGATGATGCTGGGCTTGCGCGACTATGTGAACAAGAACCGCTTTCCGGGCGTGGTGCTGGGCCTTTCCGGCGGCATCGATTCCGCGCTCTCGGCGGCGGTGGCGGTGGATGCGCTGGGCGCCGAGCGGGTGCGCTGTGTGATGATGCCCTCGCCCTACACCTCGCAGGCTTCGCTGGACGATGCGCTGGAGGCGGCGACTGCGCTCGGCGCCTCCTACGAGACGATCTCCATCGAACCGGCGATGGGGGCCTTCGGGCGGATGCTGGCAAGCGCCTTCGGGAACCGCGGCGAAGACACGACGGAAGAGAACATCCAGGCCCGCGCGCGCGGGCTCACCCTGATGGCTCTCTCCAACAAGTTCGGCCACATGGTGCTGTCCACCGGCAACAAGTCGGAAATGTCGGTCGGCTACGCCACCCTCTACGGGGATATGTGCGGCGGCTACAACGTGCTGAAGGACGTGTACAAGACGACCGTCTTCGCGCTCGCCGACTGGCGCAACCGCAACCGCCCGGAAGGCGCGCTCGGGCCCGCCGGGCCCGTCGTGCCGCAGAACATCATCGACAAGCCGCCCTCGGCCGAATTGCGCCCCGACCAGACCGACCAGGACAGCCTGCCGCCCTACGATGCGCTCGACGACATTCTGGAATGCCTGATCGAGGACGAACTTTCGGTAGCCGAGATCGCGGCGCGCGGCCACGGCGTCGAGACCGTGGAGCGCGTCTGGCGGATGCTCGACATCGCCGAATACAAGCGCCGCCAGGCCCCGCCCGGCGTCAAGCTCACCCGCCGCGCCTTCGGCCGCGACCGCCGCTATCCCATCGTCAACGGCTATCGCGGCAGGGCATAGCGCCGTGAGAACCGAACTGTCGCGGTTTTCCTACGACTTCTCGCTCCGGGGCAGCGAGGGCGGGCTGGAGTCGCTGCGCCTGCAATATGTCCTCATTCCCGGCGAAGGCGAGGGCGCGGAGGAAGTCAGGGAGGCGATGCGCGCCCTGGTCGAGCGGCACACGGAACTGCTCGACCGCCTGTTCGACACGGTGGTCTCCGGCAGCCGGCAGCCGGTGCTGACCGACAGCGACAGCTACGCCAGCACCGGCTACAGCTATCGCGGCCGGCTGCATGAGCGTCCGCCCCGCCGGATGCTGAGGGAGCTTGCGGAACTGTTCGGCGAGGCCCTGCCGGACGATGGCGGGGACCTGCCGTTCCATGAGAGCCTGAGCGCGCAGGTGACCTGCTCGGCGCTCAAGGAGGGCGGCGGGTTCCGGGATGTGACGGTGGATGCGGCGCTCAGGCTCGACCACATCCTCAATGTTTGCTGCTTCCGCGTGCTGACGGCGCTTCCCGGAATCGGGCGTTCCGAACGCGCGCTGCGCAGCATCGCCGAGCTGGACCGCACGCTCTCGACCGACCGCAGCGCCGACCACTACCGCGCCATGCTCGAAGGCTGCTGAAGCAGCGGCGTCGGGAAGACAGGGCCGTGCCCCGGGCCTTCCCTGCGCCCGCCCGCGGCGCTTTGCGCAGGCGAAGCGGCTATCCCCGCCGGCCATCGGGCAAACCCCGGTGCTGACAGGGTTGCGTGGCGGTCTATACTGCGGCGATGTTGGAGGTCTGTATCCCGATTGCGACATGCGGGTGAACGCTCGCATGAAGCGCAGGTCCCGGGGAATCCTGCAGCAGCGCATCCTGGCGCTTTCCGTGCTTGTTAGCGACGGTTAGGAAGGGCGTTTATTTGCTGGCGCGGAACGGCCGGTTTGTGCGGCTTGCGAGCAGCGTCGCATGGGTTAGGTGTTGCGTTCATCTGATTGGGCGGTCATCGGTTTCGAGCGGCTCGCCGTCGCGGTCACGGATGAGCATGTCGTTCCAGTCCTGGTTTTCGAGGGCCGGTCGCATTCGGACGATTCTTGTGTCGTTGTCTTGCATGCGGCGGGCGGCGTGATCGCCGTATCGTGTAGCGTCCCAGGCACAGAAGATACGGCGCGGGTTCCAGGCCTCGACCCATTTGGGGATTCTGGCCGTGATGGCGCCGGTGGAGACGACGGCGCATTTGCTGCGTTTTTCCGGGACGAGGTGGAGGGAGAGGATCGACAGGGCGTCGAGGGCGCTGCCGGTGAGGATGACGGTGCCGGGCCAGTCGGGCTCCCATGACATCCAGAAGCCGCCGTCTGCGGCCGGCTCCTGCGCTGCGGGGAGGGTCTCTATGCCGACCACCTTGCTGGCGGCGTTTCGGCGGAGGAACACGGGATTGCCGCGCCGGTCGGCACGGATCAGGCCGAGGCCTCGGCATAGCTCGACGAGCGCGTCGGCGAGGCCGCGCTGCTCGATGAGGTATTGCCGCAGCGCCGGCCAGCGAGGGTCCTGGCACGAGGGCTCCGCCTCACAGCGACTGTTCGGGAGCCGTGAGTGGCGCGGCAGTTGGGCGAGGAAGTCGAGGGCTTCGGTCGTTGGGCATCCGAGCGCATGAACCGCCAGCTGGATGGCCCCGGCGCCTCCCTCTCCGCGCAGATGGTCGTAGAACATGAAGCGGTTGATGGAGAGGACCGAACCGGCTCGTCTCCAGCGCGCGGCATCGGCGGGATCGCGGCGATAGCCGAGGGCGTGGACCACGTCTTCGAGGGGGCAGCTTCGCAGCCCCTCGGCCCGCAGGCGGCGATCCCATGGATGCAGATGCTGCACGGCTGGCTCAGGCATCCCCCGTGTCTTGCGCCGTGCTCTTGCCCGCTCCTTTTGCCGATCGCCGCCGGCGGCGATCGGCGCTGCGCTGCTTCTGGCGTTCCTCGGCCTCCTTGCGGCGGTATGAGTCGCCGTCGATGGCGAGGATCTCGGCATTGTGGACGAGCCGGTCGACAAGGGCCACGAGGCAGGCGGCGTTGGGGAAGGCCTCGCTCCACTCGGCGAAGGGGCGGTTTGTGGTGATGATGGTGGAGCGCTGCTGGCTGCGGCTTGAGACGATATTGAACAGCAGGTCGGCATGACGGTTGGAGTAGGAGAGATATCCGACTTCGTCGATGACCAGGAGGTGCTGGCGGGCGTAGAAGCGCAGCCTGCGCTGGAGCATTGTGTCGGAGTCGATGGCGGCGAGCTCGCCGAGCAGGCTGGCGGCGGTTGCGAAGCGCACGGTGTGGCCTTCGAGGACGGCGCGGTGTGCGATATTGGCGGCGATTGTGGACTTGCCGACGCCGTTGGGGCCGATGAGGACGACATTGGCGCCCTCGCGGAGGAAGTTGAGGGTCATGAGGTCCTCGACGGCCATGCGGTCGCATCGCCTTGGCCAGTCCCAGTCGAAGTCGGCGAGCGGCTTGAACTGTCCGAGGCGGGCGGCGGTGAGGCGTCGCCTGAGGCTTCGGCTTCGCCTCTCTTCCTCTTCCCATGCGATCAGGGGCGGGAGCCAGTCGCGCTCCGCAACCTCGCTCCAGTGGGCGAGGAGGCCGTGCAGTCCGAGCGCCGTGGCGCGGTCCTTGAGGGTCATTCTTCGCTGTCCTCCTCGTGGTGGCTTGCGAGCCCGTCGTATCCGCCGAGGTCGTGATCGCGGACCGCGATATCGCGCAGTCTTGGATCGCCGGGCAGGTCGATGGGGATGGGTGGTGGCTCGTTGCGCTGTTCGCGCCGCCGGTTCAGGCTGAAGCGCACCGCATTGGGATGGGGGACGCCGCGCTCAAGGGCTTCATCGATGGCGGCTTCGAGTTCGACGGCTCCGTAGTCGTCGAGCAGGCGCAGCAGGGAGGCGACGGTTGTGCCGATATTGCCGCCGCGCCTGGCGGTCTCGGCAAGCAGGCGCTCGCTGTCGGGGGCGGCCTGGAGAAGGCGGCTCTGCCCGCGCAGGCGGTGGGCGTGACGTTTGAGCCTGACCAGCTCCTCGATGTGCTCGGGGGTCTCGATGCGGGCCGCCTTGTCGAAGCTGCGCGGATGACGGGCGACGGTGTCGGCGCCGTCGAGGATGCGTACCTCCTCCAGTGTCGCGACCACGGTGAGGGTGCGCCGCGTATGGGTATGCGGGACGCTATAGTCATTGAGGTCGAACCTGGCGTAGGGGGTCTTGCCGATCCTGACCTCGACCCTCTCGTCGACGGGGGGCCGGTCGTCGGGCAGCGCCATCAGGGAGCCGCGCTCGCGCTCGAAGGCCTCGCGCACGGTGAGGGAGCGGTCGTCCGGCCAGCGACGGTCGGCGGCGACGCCGTCGCACCAGGCGCGGGCCCGGGCGTTCAGGTCGTCGAGGTCGCGCCAGGCGCGGGCGGCGAAGAAGTTGTCGCGCACATAGCGTATGGCGCGCTCCACGCGCCCCTTCTCGTTGCCGCGCGCGACCGCGACCGGCTTGGGCAGGAAGCGGTAGCGGGCGGCGAAGTCGAGGAGCCGGGGGTTGAACCGGATGGCGTCGCCCTGGCGCTCCAGCACGACGCTCTTCAGGTTGTCGTACCATAGCTCGCGGGGCACGCCCTGCCAGGCCTCGAAGGCCTCGACATGGCCGCGCAGGAAGTTGTCCATCGCGGCATTGAGGTAGAAGTGCAGGAAGATGCGGCGCGAGTAGCTCAGCACCATCACGAAGCCCATCAGCGGGCGCTCCGCGCGCCCGATCCTCACCTTGCCGAAGTGGGCCCAGTCCACCTGGGCCAGCTCGCCGGGCAGGGTCTTGAGGCGCAGATAGGCCTCGGCCACAGGCCGCGGGCGCTCCGGCGCGATCATGCGCCGGAAGTGGCTCTGGCTGCCCCGGTAGCCGCGCTCGACCGCCATCTGGTAGAGCCGGCTGGCTGGCAGCCTGGGCCAGACCGCCAGGGTCTGGCGGATGAAGGGCCGGAACGGATCGATCATCGAAGCCCTGCGCCGCCTCTCACGCGCGGGCGCCCCGGCGGCCGCTACCGCGCGCTCGACCGTGCCGTGGTGGACGCCGAGCTGGCGCGCGATCGTGCCGATCCTCCACTTCTCGGCAAAATACAGCCGCTGGATCTCGGCACGGGTCTGCTTGTCGATCGCCATCTCACTCCCTTCGCGCCTGGCGCAGGCCCGGATAGACCGCCAGGCCGCAGAACCGACCGCAGCGCTCGCAGCGGAACACCCGGGCGGGACGGTCGGGCCCGAAGGGCCGGGTTCCGGACCGCCCCGCCGGTATGCGCGCCACATCAGGACGCCGGCGCGCGACGGTCAAAGGGTGATGCGTCACTTTCTGCGCGATGGCCCGAACTGCCGGCTGCCGCACACGGCGCCGTTCGCGGTAGCGCCGCTGGCGCTCGGCATGCTTGTGACGGCCCCGGCGGCTGTTCTGGTAGCGCTGCCCCGCAAGGCGCACCGACCGACGCCGCGCCCGCCCGCTGCAACGCGGCGAACAGTAGATATGGCCAGAGTCGCAGCGCCGGCAGAGAACCACCTGGCGGCGGCACAGGGCGCAGGTGAACAGGCGGGCGGCGTTCCTCATCGCGACCGATGAGAACGGGGTGGACCCACGCCCGGACGCGCACGATACTGCGCTTCCGGGCCGCGCCTTGCATGGCTCGGGGGGTGCGGCGCCGGTCGTTGCCACCAAGCCAACGGGGCCGGCGCCGCATCGTTCTCAGAAGCCCCAGTCTACCCCCTGCCGCAGCCCGGGAACGGCCAACCCGGTCGCCAGGACGTCGCCGCCCTCCGGGAGGCGAAAATCTCAACGCGACGGGGGCCGAGGACTCCGGTCGGGCTACGCCCTCCTTCCGTCCTCGGCCCCCGTCATAAACCCGGCCGCGCCTGTCTCACGCTGTTTGTCGTGCGCACCACAAAAGCGCGCTACGCCAGCAAATATGCGCCCTTTATGATAATCACCGACACCGTGCTTGCATGCGCGATACTGTTCTTTGCCTACGACCTCGTTGCGGACTGGTTGTACGAAGACGAGTACGGGTCGTTCCACTTCATCACCGAACTCGTCGTGTTCATCGGCGTATCGATAGCGCTTGTCCTCGGCCTCAGGGACCTGCGCCGTTTGCGTGTGCGGCTGAATCGCGAAGAACGCCGGAACAGGTTGTTTTCCACGGCGCTCGCAGAAAGCATCGACGAGCGGATGGCCGAGTGGCGGATGACGCGCAGCGAAAGAGACGTTGCCTGGTTCATCATCAAGGGGTTCCGCTTCTCCGAGATTGCCAGGATCCGGGGAGTCAAGGAAAGCACCGCGCGATTGCAGGCCACATCGCTCTATGCAAAGGCCGGCGTCAGCGGGAGGGCGGAATTCGTGGCCGAGATCCTTCAGCCGCTGCTCATGTCCATTCCCAGCGACTCTTCGCCTCGCGAGGAAGGGCCGGACAGCGGGCGGGAGGCGGGTTGAACCCCCGGCGGAGCCCGGACGGCGATACCTGGTTCTGCATTCGTCGAAACGGGGCGGCGCGCCGCGCCGGCTGGGTCGATTGCGATGCGCTGGCGGACCTGCGCAAGCTTGTCGGCGCGCGCGCCGACGAAGCGGTTGAGGTATGCGTCGCCGGCAACTTCCGGCGCGTTGCGCAGAAGCGTTTCGCGCGGGTCTTTTATCCGCGCGTCCGCGGCCTGGTGGGGATGGAGATCGAATTCCGGGGCGCGTTTCTCCGCCTCGCGCCGACGCGCATGCTGGCGGCGAATCTCGGCTTCGACCGCGCTCTCGAGAGGTTTCTCGAAGAACGAGGAGCCAGCCGCGAAGACTTCGCGGCCGAAGGCGGCCTCCGGTCCTTTGCCGCAAGGCAGTATCTGTTGCCTCCGGGGAGCGGGCGTCCGCCCGTGGAACTCTTTCGCGGCGGGACGCCGGTCGAAGCCGCGGCGACCGGCGACGGCGAGCGCGCGGCGGACCTCGCAGACGGAATCGGCGAGTGGATGCTTCGCAATCTCGATGCCGACGGGGCGCTCCCCTACAAATACTGGCCGAGCCGGGGCGAGGAATCGCCCGCAGACAATGCCCTTCGCCGCTTCCTGGCGTCTCTGGCGCTCGCCCGTCTGGCGAAGCTGCGCGATTCCGCCGAAATCCGGGAAGCGGCGCGGCTGAACCTCCGCTTCAATCTGGCCCGGTATTTTCGGCCGCTCGGCGATGGCCGAGGCGCGATTGTGGAACGCAGCGGAGCGAAGCTCGGCGCTGCTGCGCTCGCGGGGCTGGCCATTCTGGAGAACCCCGCAAGGGAAGAATTTGCGGAGGAGCTGGCCATGCTGACGGCGGGCATCGACTCGCTGGTGCATAGCGAGCTTGGGTTCCGCACGTTCTTCTTCCCGGCAGAGCGCGACGGCGAGAACTGGAACTTCTATTCCGGCGAAGCGCTGCTGTTCTGGGCCGAGGCGCTTCGACGAAGGTTTCCGCTGGCGCCGACCGTCGAGCGTTGCAAGGCGGCATTCGAGCGGTGCCGCGAGAGGCACCGCAGGAAACGGAACCCGGCCTTCGTACCCTGGCATACGCAGGCTTGCGCGTCATTGTACGCGCAGACCGGTCGCCGCGAATTTGCGGATTTCGTTCTGGAGATGAACGACTGGCTCCTGCCGATGCAGCAGTGGGACGGACTCGAGGCCGACATGCGCGGCAGGTTCTACGATCCGCGCCGTCCCGAGTTCGGTCCCCCGCACGCCGCCTCCACCGGGGCGTATCTGGAAGGGCTGGCGGACGCCGCGGCGCTTGCCCGCGCGCTCGGAGAAAAACGACGGGCGGCGGCTTACGAGCGCGCCATCCGGCGCGGATTGAGGTCGCTCGGGCAACTCCAGTTTCGGAACTGGCGCGACATGTTCTACGTCGCCCGGCCGGAGCGTGTTCTGGGAGCGCTGCGAACGGAAGTTTACGACAACGCGGTGCGGGTGGACTCGGCGGCGCATGCCCTGGCGGCAGCGATCAAGGTTCTCCGCCCGATGGAATTCGGCGGACGCTCTTCAAATGCGTAACGATGGCGGGCTCCCGGCGGGAAGGGGCAAGGCGTAGAAGCCGCGGCCCGGAGCCGGCAGGACATCGAAAATCAGATGCACGCGGGGCCTGCTGGAGGGATTGTCGGCGAAATGCCGGGCCTTGTTGTCGAATGCCCAGAGCTCTCCCTCGCGCATGACGACGGTCTCGTCGCCGGCGGTAAGCGGACTTCCCTGCGGGCTCTTGAGCACAAGATGCAGGCGGTCCCGGACCCGGTAGTAGGCTCCGGCATCGACATGCGGGTAGACCCGGCTCTTCGGAAGCAGCGTTACCAGGGTCGCCCGCCCGAGCTCCGCGTCGAGTTCGGCGGCGACCCGCTCGCAGAACGCCAAAGCAAGGGGAAACCTGCCAGCCGCTGACGTGAGGCGGCTTTCATGGACATCGTTGGCGTTCTTTGCGCCCGGCGGAAGGGGTTTTTTCGGCGCTCGCAGGAAGATGTTCCGGGTGTGGCGCTGGCACCGGACCTTCCGCTGGCGGCTTGTGTCCACGGACCACATATCCGATCCCGCATCCAGCTCTTCCAGCAGCGGAGCGATATCCACGCACTCGGCGATCCTGGCGAAGCGGGCGCTTCGGTGCGCGAAACCGTATCGGGCCATTGTCCTTCCTCCCCCGGCTCGGTTTTTCAGGAGTCCGCCTCGCTTCCGATACAGGCGCGTGTCTGTTGTCTCATCGAAGCATAGTCCGCCAGCATTGCAACGACCGCGGAGTCCCTGGGCAATCGTTCGATCTCGTCAGCGGCCCGTTCCCGAAACTCCGCAGAATATGCGACCAGGGACGGACAGGTCCGAACTGCCCCGGTCTCAGAAGCTCCCGCCGCGCAGGCTGTCAGCAAGGTCGCTGCCGCCAGAACGGCCGCCCGCTTCCTCGCCACCGCCACCCCTCCCGCTATCGCCATCCCCATCGCCGTCTCCGTCCCCATCGCCGTCGCCGTCGCCGTCGCCGTCTCCGTCTCCATCGCCGTCTCCATCGCCATCGCCGTCCCCATCGCCGTCTCCGTCTCCATCCCCATCTCCATCGCCGTCCCCATCGCCGTCTCCGTCTCCATCGCCGTCCCCATCACCGTCGCCGTCTCCGTCTCCATCTCCATCTCCATCGCCGTCCCCATCACCGTCTCCGTCTCCGTCTCCATCGCCGTCCCCATCACCGTCTCCGTCTCCGTCTCCGTCTCCATCTCCGTCTCCATCTCCGTCGCCGTCTCCGTCTCCATCTCCATCTCCATCGCCGTCCCCATCACCGTCTCCGTCTCCGTCTCCGTCTCCATCTCCATCTCCATCGCCGTCCCCGTCTCCACTGTTGGCGCGGGCTTCCTGAACAACGTGAAGCGGCGCCTTACCACCCAGGAACTGGATTCCGTTGCTCATCAGGAGGACCAGCGTCATCAGGAAACCACTCAGGACGACTGCCAGTCGCCGGAGAAGAGGGGATGTCTCTTTGGGGAAATTCTTCGAATCCACGACGCTCGCCTTTGCGAATCCTTCCGGTTTCGCAGACGAAAGTTTCAGTGTCCGAAGGGCTGTGCTATAGCGTTTTGCTATAAGAACCAGGACTTATGACACTTGCTATATCCCGGGACGGGAGGCTCCCAGCCGCCTGTCTTCGGCGCCCGGCCCGGCTTCGACGGCGCAGGCGCCTATCCGGCGCCGGTCCGGTCGGCGATGGCGACGATGCGGTGCATCTCGCGCAGGACCGGCTTCTCGATGAGCTTGCCGTCGATCACCACCAGCCCCGTGTCGGCGGCCTCGAACTCGGCGATGATGCGCCGCGCCCGCGCGATGCGTTCGGCCGAGGGCGTGAACACGGCGTTGAGCGCCGCGATCTGACGGGGATGCACCGCGCCCTTGCCGGAAAAGCCGAGCTCCCGCGCCTGAATTGCGGCGCGCTCCATGCCGTCCGGGTCCTCGAGGTCCAGATAGGGCACGTCGATGGCGTCCAGTCCGGCGCCGGCGGCGGCATGGACCACGCGCGAGCGGGCGTAGAGCAGCGGCTCCCATGCGTTCTCGCAGCGAAGCTCCGCGGCCATGTCCACGCCGCCGAAGAACAGGGCGTCGATGCGCGGGCTCGAATGGGCGATGTCCCAGGCGGCCTCGAGCCCGGCATTGGTCTCGATGATGACATGCAGGCGGGTGTCGTGGCCGCGTTCGCTCAGCAGGTCGTCGAGCAGCGCCACCTCGTCCGGCGTGCGCACCTTGGGCAGCATCAGCGCGGGCGGGGGTGTGTCGGCCTCCAGCACGGCCTGCACGTCCGCCATGCCGAAACTCTCGCGCAGCGAGTTGATGCGGACGACCCGCTCGACCCCGTCGTCGGCCTGCGGGCTCTCGAAGAGCTTCATCGTATTGGCGCGCGCGGCCGGCTTGTCCTTGGGCGCGATCCCGTCCTCAAGCTCGACGCAGACAATGTCCGCCCCGGTCGCAAGCGCTTTCGGATACATATCGGGGCGCAGGCCCGGCGTGAAGATGAACGACCGGCGGGGGCAAACGCTGGGTTCGGGCATGGGGGAACTCTTCTCCATTGGGCGGTCCGGCGCAGCACTCGCCCCGCCGGACCGGCTTGTCAATCGCCCGCTTCAGCGCATGGCCACGGTCGAACGGGCCCGGGATCACGGATCGAGGAAAGCCCGTCGATAGTCGCCGGGGTCGAGGATGCTTGCGCCGGCAAGCCGCAGCGCTTCGCGTGCAGGCCCGAGCGCCGGGTCGGCCAGGGCGGCGAACAGCCCCTCGCGGAGCCTCCGGACTTCGTCGTCGGGCGTCGCGGCGCCGGTCACGTAGGGCAGGCCCGGCGCTGTCGGGGAAGTCGCGAGGATCCGGGAGCCGCGGAGCGCGCCGCCGAGCCAGTCGGAGAGCAGGGCGTGGGTTACGCAATCGACCGCGCAGGCATCCGCCTCTCCGGCGAGCACGCTGCGGACGCTGGCGCGGTGGGAGCCGGTTGCAGCGACTTCCCGGAAGAAGGTCCGCACCTCCTCGCCCGCGGGCAGCAGGTGCCGCCAGACATGGTAGCCCGAGTATGAGTCCTCGCCGTTTACGCTAAGCCGCGCGCCGCGCAGATCGCCGAGGCTGCGCGCCCGGCCGTCTTCGCGAACGACGACATGCGCGGCATAGCGGGGGCCGTCGCATCCGGGCGCGCTGTAGTGGGGCGTCGCGACGAGTTTCACATCGGTGGCGAGATAGTTCACCAGCGGAAAGCCGCATGTCTGGCCGAGCAGGAGGCCGGGGTCGCGCCATTGGCGGTAGCGGTCCTCCGGCCAGGCCAGCAGGTCGGGAACGCCCTCGACACCGCACGTCCTCAGATGCCCGGCGAGGCCCGTCCACCAGCGCTGTACGGCCGGACGGAACTCGACCTCGCCGTACATCGGCAGGCCCGCGTGACGCAAAGGACCCCTCATCCGCCGCCGCCCATCCCGTCTCGCAACTGCGCGAGGAAGGATGCAAGCTCAGTCGGCTGGACGACGGCGGCGCGGATAAGGTCGTCGAAATGCCGGTTCAGCACGGCGATATGCTCCGTCGTGTTGAACACCAGGTAGAACTGGCCGACATAGAGCGCGGCCCGCTGGCGCCCGAAGATGGTGTAGGGTGCCGAATAATGCGTCAGGCCGTCGAACAGATACATGCGCAGGCCGGGATAGAGTTCGTCCACGACCTCGGTCAGCCGGTCGAGCTGCCTCAGCCGCGCGGAGGAGTCCAGGGTGCGCCATATGCCCCCGCCGGCGGCCAGTGTCTCCAGCGCCTGCCTGGATATGCAGATCTCCATGTCCGCCTCCGGCAGCCGGACATGCTCCAGCTTGTCGCGCGACGCGCTGATGGCGCGGTCGGGAGCCCGGGAGCGGAAGTGGCGGTATTCGTGGCGGAGCACCTCCTCGGTCTTGGCGATGTCCGGGATCGTGGTCGGCACGTAGCGCATCTTGTAGCCGGCGGCCTCCTCGAACCAGCGCACCAGCATCTCGTCCACCGGCGTCTGCGCGCTTTCGGCGATCTGCAGCGACTCATGGAGAATATCAGCGCCGAGCCGCTCCACATTGCTGAGACCGAGCAGCCAGTCGAGGCTGACGCGCAATTCCGTTGCGATAGCCGCGACCGTATCGGCGCGGGGCAGCCTGTCCATGTCGTCGGAGAGAAGCTGGGACAAGGTCGAGCGGTCTATGCCGGCCCGGCGGGCGAGCGCCGAACGGGACAGTCCCGACTGCGCCAACGTTTCCGTGAGGCGCAGTCGGAACAGGCGCGAGACATCTCCTGACTTCGACGGTTGGGCTGACTTCTGACCGATCTCGCGTCTGGAGTTTTCAGTAAAGCCAATGAGTTGGCAGTTGCGGTGCGGTCAAGCTGCGTTGTAGTGCCTAGTAAATCTTTGAGACTGTCAATGCCTCCGCCACGCGCTACACTCCCCCCATGTTCGTGCGCATCAAGACCTCCCCCAACAGCCCGCGACGCTCGGTCCAGATCGTCGAGGCCGTGCGCGACGGCGGCAAGGTCCGACAGCGCATCGTCCGCCATGTCGGCGTGGCCATGGACGAGGACGAGCTCGAGCGCCTGAGGCAGCTCGGCGAGTACGTCAAGGCGAAGCTGGAGGACGAGCGTCAGCCGGCATTGTTTGCGCCCGAGAAGATCGCTGAGCAGGCGATCCGTGTCGGCCGCCGGGGGGACGGCAAGGAGGAACTCCCGGTCGACCTCAAGCAGCTTGAAGAGGAGCAGCGCCTGATCACAGGCATCCACGAGGTCTATGGCGAGATCTACCGGCTGCTGGGCCTCGACGCGCTGCTGCCGCGCTCGCGCTACCGGGCCTCCCATGACGCGCTGTTCCATGTGGTGATGGCGCGGGTAGCCAACCCCGACAGCAAGCGGGGCAGCGTGCGCCGGCTCGAGGAGGACTTCGGCGTGAGTCTTCCGCTCGAGAAGGTCTACCGGATGATGGATCAGCTCGACGCGACGGTGATCGAGCGACTGCGCACGCGCGTCGGCGAGGCGAGCCGGTCGCTGCTGCCGGAGCCGGTCGCGATCCTCTTCTTCGATTGCACCACGCTCTACTTCGAGACGGCCGCCGAGGACGAGCTTCGCCAGCACGGCTTCAGCAAGGACGGCAAACACAAGGACTCGCAGGTTCTGCTGGCGCTGATGGTGACGCGCGAAGGGCTGCCGATCAGCTACGAGGTCTTCCCCGGCGCCACCTACGAGGGACACAGCATGGTCCCGGTCCTGCAGGACATGCAGCGCCGCCACCAGGTGGAGCGCACGGTATGCGTGGCCGACCGGGGCATGCTGAGCGCCGACAACCTCGACGCCATGGACGCCATCGGCGGCGAGTATGTCGTCGGCGCGCGGCTGCGCAAGCTGCCGCTCGCGCTGCTGGGGCAGGTTCTCGACCCCGGGACCTATGCCCCGCTGGAGGGCTCACAGGACCGCCGGGTCGGCGAGTGGGAGTACAAGGGCCGTCGCCTGATCGTCGTCTTCTGCCCCCAGCGCGCACGCAAGGACGCGCACGAGCGCCGCCATCAGGTGGAACGCCTGCTCGACAGGCTGGCCCGCAGCGACAATCCCAGGGAACTGCTCTCCAATCACGGGGCGAAGCGCTTCATCGCCGTCGAGGGCGACGCACGGCTCACGGTGAACCCGGAGAAGATCGCCGAGGCCGCACGATGGGACGGGCTCACCGGCGTCATCACCAATCTGCGCGACGCGCGCGTCACCGAAGTGATGGCTCACTACCAGGGGCTCTGGCAGGTCGAGGAGAGCTTCCGGATCACCAAACACGACCTGAAGATACGTCCCATCTGGCACTGGAACCCGGACCGGATCCGCGCTCACATCGCCATCGCCTTCCTGGCCTTCGCCTGCGTTCGACACCTTGCGTACCGCGTCGCCATCCAGAAGCGGCGGATGTCCCCGGAGGTCATCCGCTCCGCCCTCGTCCACCGCCAGTGCTCCCTGCTGCGCTGTCGGCAATCGGGCAACCGCTACGTCATCCCCTCGAAGCCGACACCGGCGGCGGAGCAGATTTACGCAACCATGGGGCTGCCCCTGACGATCACCCCGTATCAACTCGCCTGACCGTCGACGAAGCACGGCTCGAAGAAATGCCGGATGTAGTGCCTAGCCGAAATGAGAACCAGGCAATATCAACTACTTATGCGAATCAACCGTCGAAGTCAGGAGCCTGTCCATGTCGTCGGAGAGAAGCTGGGACAAGGTCGAGCGGTCTATGCCGGCCCGGCGGGCGAGCGCCGAACGGGACAGTCCCGACTGCGCCAACGTTTCCGTGAGGCGCAGTCGGAACAGGCGCGAGACATCTCTTCTATCCATGAGCCGCTGCTATGGAATCTGTAGATTTTATGATGAGTTTGTCGATAATTATCAACAGATTTTTGAATTTGCTGCGCTATATGGCATTGCGTTGCAATTCCCTCATTGCCGGTCCGGACTGCGGCTGCCTGTGATGGACGCCTCAGGAACTGACGGCAGGGGAATCCGGTTTCGATGGCTTGCAAGGGGCGCGGGTATCCGAGCCGGGCTGCGCCGTCGCGGTGCGGCCGGGAATGGCCGACCTGGGTCGTCGCCGGCGCGGTCTATGGCGGCTGGCTGCTGCTCACCTTCCATGCAGCGGCGCTGCCCTGGTGGCTGCTGCTGCCGGCGGGGGCTTTCATCGTCTGCTGGCACGGTTCGCTGCAGCACGAGACCGTGCACGGGCATCCGACGCGGTCGCCGCGCGTCAACCTCGCGCTCGCCTGGCTGCCGCTTGGTCTGTGGATACCTTACGAGATCTACCGCGACACCCACTTGCGCCACCATGCCTGCCCGGCCCTGACCGACCCGTTGGAGGACACCGAGTCGTATTTCGTCCGGGAGCGCGACTGGGAGCGCATGACCGGACCGCGCCGGCTGCTCCTGCAGCTGCACCAGACGCTGTTCGGCCGGCTGACCCTCGGGCCGGCGCTCGCCGTCGTTGCGTTCTGGGGGTCGGAACTCCGGCGGGCCCGTTCGGGCGACCTCTCCAATGGCGGCGTCTGGGGGCGCCATATCGTCGGGACCGGCATGGTTCTCGCCTGGGTCGTGCTCGTCTGCGATATGTCCATCGGCGCCTATGTCGCCCTGTTCGCTTATCCGGGCCTGTCACTGACCCTGCTGCGATCCTACGCCGAACACCAGCCCGCTGCCGGGAAGAACGGGCGGACCGCTATCGTGCTGGGCGGACCGCTCAGCCGGCTCCTCTATCTCAACAACAACCTCCATGTCGTGCATCACAGCCGCCCGGACCTGCCATGGCATGCCATCCCGGCGGCGTTCGCCGCACGGCGCGGGCACTACATGGCCGAGGCGGGCGGCCACGTCTATGCCGGCTACCCGACGCTGCTGCGCCGCTTCCTGTTTCGCGTCCGGCACCATCCGGTGCATCCCGACCACCGTTTTGCGGATGTTTGAGGGTCCCGGTCCGCGCGCCTGCAAGCGGTTCCGGGCCGTTAGCGGAATTGCCGGCTCCCGGGGCTTTCGGGCCACGCGACGAGGCCGCCGGTGGAGACCCGCTCCGCTCCGAAGACCAGCCAAGGATCGTCCACCGTACCGATCGCAACGTCGACACGGAACCTTCCGGGGTGGCGCTCGGCAAATTCCAGGGTTGTCAGCCCGCTGTCATATCTTCTCTCCAGAAGGCCCTCCGCGATTCGCATGATCGAGCTTACGGGCACATGTTCCGGCCAGGCGGAGATGTCCGCATAGCCGCGCGTGGCCGGCTGCAGCGCCAGGGTCCTGGGTTCGGCCACTTCCGCCCGCGTCAGAATGGCCAGCTCCCGGCTGGGAGAGATGAAGGTGTCGATGATGCGGATGCCATAGTCGAAATGCGCTTTCGACACGACATCGGCGCAGTCGGGATGGACCGCGACCTGGACCATGAAGTCGGCGCGCCCGTCGCCCATCATCGCCAGGCCCTCGAAGAAATCGTCGATGAGGACCACCTCCGCGCCGTCGAGCCCGTGGAACGCCAGATATCTTCGGGTGACGAGGTCGTGGTTGGTCCCGGCGGGTCCGAGCGTAGCGAACCGCAGGCTGTGTCGTCGTTCCAATGCGCTACCCTCTGTCAAGGCTTGCCGCGGCGCCCGCGAAGGAGAGTCGGCGCGGGCCGAACAAGGCCGCTGCTGCCACGGCGAGGCCCGAGACGACGGCGATGCAGCCGGCGGCGTTAAGCGACCAGGAGGCGCCGAGAAGCGCCGGGGCGAAGCCCGCGAGGCCGTAGCCTGCGAAGGCGGAACCGATCCCCAATGCGGTGCTCAGCAGGATCTGCGTGCGGTAGTCGTCGGTCATGAGGCGCGCGGCGGCGGGCGGGCAGATCAGCATGGCGATCACCAGGATCGAGCCCACGGCCTCGAAGGAGGCAATCGCCGCCGCCGCCACGAACAGCACAAGGCCCAGATGGACGAGGCCGGGCCGGAAGCCGAGCGCTGCGGCGAAGGCGGGATCGAACACGGCAAGCCTGATCTCTTTCGCCAGTAGCAGGACTGCCGCCGCCGCCACGGCGAAGACGCCGGCGAGCGTCCAGACCTCGCGCGGCAAGGCCCAAATGTCCGGGGCATCCAGCCAGAGAATGTCTTCCAGCTGGCCGTAGAGCACGCAGTCGGCATCGATGTGCAGGTTCCGCGCCGCCGCCTGCTCCAGCATGAACACGCCGGCCGCGAACATGACCGTGAAGACCGCGCCCATGGCCGCGCCCGGCTCGATGCGGCCGAGCTGGCGCACGACCTCGATCGCACCTGCCGCGACGAGCGCAGCGGCGAGTGCGCCGGCAAGCATGGCGGAGGCGGCGAGCGCGCCCGCCAGCATGAAGCCGCCGACAATGCCCGGCAGCACGGCATGGGCGATGGCGTCGCCGAGCAGGCTTTCGCGCCTCAGCACGAGGAAATTGCCAAGCAGCGCGCAGAGGCCCGAAGCGAGGCCTGCTGCCACGAGCGCCGGGAAGTCAACCTGCCAGAAAAGGCTCACGGGGCGCGCTTTCCGAGCAGCGCCAGCGCTTCGACCGGCAACGGGTCTATGCCCCAGGCGAGCTCGGCCGGCAAAGCCTCCGGGGCTTCCGCAAGGCAACGGTCCCAGAGCTCGAGCCGGGCGACCGCCGCTGCGCCGCGTGCCGTGGGCCTTCCGCCGCGCCGCCAGCCGATCAGGCCGGCGCCCGGATAGCCGCGTCCGGCCTGAAGCGCCCGGGCGGCGCGCAATTGCCAGCCGGCGCGGGCCCGGCGGCCGGCCTCCGCGACGATACCGCGCCGCGGCGCGGCCAGCAGACTCGCGCCGAAGACGAGCCCGAGCGCCAGCACGATGGAGGCGCCGGTGGGCGCGCGCGGCCAGATGGATGAGGCGGCCGCGCCCAGAAACGCGCCGCCCGCGCCGAAGGCGACCGAGAGCCAGAAGATGCCCGCAAGCCGCTCGGACCAGAACCGCGCCGCCACCGCCGGCAGGATGAGCAGCGCGACCACCAGCACCAGACCGACCGACTGGAGGCCGAGCACCGTGACAACCACGCCGAGGCCCAGCAGCGCCGCATCCAGCCCTGCGACCGGCCAGCCGCGCGCCCGGGCATGGTGTTCGTCGAAACAGAGGACGCCAAGCGGGCGAAACAACGCGAGCAGCATGCCGAGCGCGAGCAACGCCGCGACGGCCAGTCCGAGCGCTTCGGCAGCGGAAAGCGCCGCCGCCTGTCCCAGGATGAAGCTCTTGAGGCCGCCCTGGCTGCCCGCGGGCAGCGTCTGCAGCCAGGAGAGCAGCACGATGCCGACGGCATAGAAGACGCTGAGCGCAATCGCGATGGCGGCGTCCGGGGCGAGGCGGGTGCGGCGCGTCAGGGCCTCGGCGGCCGCCATGCCGAGAATGCCGGTCAGCGCCGCCCCGGCGAGCAGCACCGGCAAGGCGCGGCCTTCGGCCCCCAGCGCGCCTGCGGCGATGAAGGCCAGCACGATGCCCGGCAGCGTCGCATGGCCGACCGCATCGGCCGCCATCGCCCGCGCGCGCAGCAGGAGGAAGGCCCCGACGCCGCCGGCGGCGGCTCCCAGCGCCGCCGAACCTGCCATAACCACGCCGGTGTTGTAGCCGGCCTGGAAGGTCAGCGCCTCCAGCAGACCGTCGCCGGCTCCGGTCATCAGGCCGCCAGCGCGCGCGGCCTCAGGCCGGATGCATCGTAGGCGCGCCGGAGCGTCTCCTCGCCAAGGGCTTCGGCCGGGGGGCCGCTGGCGATGGCGACGGCGTTCAGCACCGTCACATGGTCGAAATAGGCGGCGACCATGCGCAGGTCGTGGTGGATACACACGATATGCCGCCCCTCGCCTTCAAGGCCGGCCAGCACGTCCAGTATGGCGGCTTCGGATGCGGTATCGATGCCGGAGAAGGGCTCGTCCAGCAGCAGAAGATCGGCTTCTTGGGCCAGCGCGCGGGCAAGGAAGACGCGCTGTTGCTGGCCGCCCGAGAGCCGCCCGATCTGGCGGTTGCGAAAGTCGGCGAGGCCCACCCGCTCCAGCGCTGCGTCCGCCGCTGCCAGATGGCGTTTCGAGAGGCGGCGGAACCAGCCGACCCGGCCGTAAAGCCCCATCGCCGCCACGTCGCGGGCGGAAACCGGAAAGTCCCAGTCGACGCTGTTGCGCTGCGGCATGTAAGCGATGCGGCGGCGAACCCGCGCGACGGGCTCGCCCAGCAGGCGCACCTGACCGGTGAGCACAGGGGCCAGGCCGAGCGCCGCCTTGAAGAGGGTGGACTTGCCCGCGCCGTTCGGTCCGACGACGGCCGACATGCCGCGCGCCGGCAGCCGGAGGTCGACATTCCAGAGCACGGGCCGGCCGCCGAGCGCGACCGTGAGCCCGTTCGCCTCGAAGGGAGAGGCGGACTGCGTGTCAGCGGTCACGGGCCCGGAGCCTTCCCTGCATCCCGCGTGCCGGCGCAATGCCGCCGAGCGCCCGCGCGATGGTGGTGACATTGTGGTCGATCATGCCGATATAGGTCCCTTCATAGGTCCCTTCCGGCCCCATTGCGTCCGAGAACAGCCGCCCGCCGATCGCGACCCGGTGCCCGCGCGCCGCCGCGCCCTCCACGATGGCGCGGACATTGCGGTCGGAGACGGTGGATTCGACGAAGACCGCAGGCAGCCTGCGCGCGACGACGGTCTCGACCGCCGCCTCGATGGCGCGGAGTCCCGCCTCGGACTCGGTGTTGACGCCCTGTATGCCCACGACCTTCAGCCCGTAGCGGCGGCCGAAATAGGCAAACGCGTCATGCGCGGTGACCAGCACGCGCGCTTGCGCCGGGATGCTTTCCATGCTGGCGCGCGCATAGGCGTCGAGCCGTTCGAACCCGTCCGGGGCCGGCATGCCGAGCCGGTCGGCGGCGACCTGCAGCGCCCCCGCCCAGAGCGTGGGGTCCATCCACAGATGCGGGTCCGCAGCGCCCGCATAGCCAGCAGCGGCCTGCAGGCGTTTCGCTTCGGGCACCGCTTCGCAGACGGCTGTGGCGGGCTTGCCGGACGCGGCGAGGCGCTCGAAGGCGTCCAGCATCTTTCCTTCCAGGCCGAGGCCGCAATAGAGGAGATGCGGAGCCTCGATCAGCCGGGCGATGTCGGTGCGCGTCAGCTTGTAAAGATGCGGGTCCACGCCGGGTCCCATCAGGCTTTCGATGCCGAGCGGCTCGGCGATCATGGCGATGGTGGCGACCGGTCCCCGGTCTATCGCCGCGGAGACGGGCGGCGCGGCAAGGGCCGGCAGGGCGAGGAGCAATGCCATAAGCCTGCGCATGACGGAGAAAATGGCATGGATATGCCCCGACGGCAATCTCCCGCCCGGACATAAAACTGCATGCAAGGCAGAAAAATAAAGCCAAGGCTTCATTCTTGCCTTCGTTGCTCTGTGAAGGCATGTTTCCCGCCGCCCGAGAGGAGGGATGTCCGATGACCGAGAACCGCCAGATCGTCCTGAAAAGCCGGCCCGTCGGCCTGCCGGCGCCCGAGAATTTCGCCCTGGAGACCGCACCCATGCCGGTCGCGGGCGACGGCGAGATGCTGGTCCGCACGCTCTGGATGTCCGTCGATCCCTATATCCGCGGGCGCATCAGCGACCGGAAGAGCTATGCGCCGCCCTTCCAGATCGGGGAACCGCTGGACGGCTATTTCGTCGGGCGCGTCGAGGAGTCGAAGGGCGGGCGCTTCCCCGCGGGCGCCCATGTCTTCGGCACGGGCGGCGGCTGGCGCGACTACCATGCCGCCGACGGCAAGGCGCTCCGGGCCGTCGATCCCGACATCGCGCCGCTCCAGGCCAATATCGGCGTGCTCGGCATGCCCGGCCAGACGGCCTATGTCGGCCTGCTCGACATCGGCCGGCCGAAGGAGGGCGAGACGGTGTTCGTCTCGGCGGCCTCGGGCGCTGTCGGCGCGGTCGTCTGCCAGATCGCAAAGCTCAATGGCTGCCGGGTGGTGGGCTCCGCCGGCTCGGACGAAAAATGCGCCTGGCTGCGCGACGAGGCCGGGGTGGACGCCGCGATCAACTACAGGACCTGCGGGGACCTGGAGGCCGCGCTCGCCGCCGCCTGCCCGGACGGCATCGACGTCTATTTCGAGAATGTGGGCGGCGAGCACCTGCAGGCCGCGCTCTCGCTGATGAACTTCTTCGGCCGCATCGTCGCCTGCGGCATGATCGCGGGCTACAACGACAGCGCGCCGAGGCCGGGCCCCAACAACCTGTTCCTCGTGGTCGGGCGGCGGCTGCGCATGCAGGGCTTCATCGTCTCCGACCACCGCGAGCGCACCGACGACTTCCTCAGGGATGTCGGCGGCTGGATCCGCAAGGGCCAGCTCCGCTGGCGCGAGACCGTGGTCGAGGGCCTGGAGGCCGCCCCCGGCGCTTTCATCGGCCTCTTCCACGGCGACAATTTCGGCAAGATGTGCGTCAGGGTGGCGGAGTAGCAGGGCGGTCCGGCGCACCGGCCGAGGCGGCTCTTCCTCGCACCCCGACCGGACTGCTAGGCTGCCGGGCGGGGAGGGCCTGCCGTGAAAACCGTCTATACCCCGGCGCATGAGCGCCACAGGCCGCCGACCATCCTGACGCGCGGCGTGGAAGTGCCGCACTGGGAGGTGGCGGCGCGGGCGGAGCGGCTGCTCGCGGCGGTCAGGGCGGACGGCCATGAGGTCGTCGAGCCGCCGGACTACGGCCGCGCGCCGAGGGCCGCCGTCCACGATCCGGGCTATCTCGCCTTTCTGGAGAACGCCTGGATACGCTGGCGGAAGCTCCCCGACCCGACGCCGGCGGTGCAGCCCTACGCCCATCCGGGCCGCCACATGCACGGGCGCCCGAGCGGCATAGAGGGCCAGGCCGGCTACTACATGGCGACCGGCAGCGCGCCCATCGTCGAGGGCAGCTGGGAGGCGGCGACGGCCGCGGCCCATGCCGCAACCCATGCCGCGCGCCTCGTGCTCGACGGCGAGGACGCCGCCTATGCGCTCTGCCGCCCGCCGGGCCACCATGCCTTCTCCGACCTTGCCGGCGGCTTCTGCTACCTGAACAACATCGCGATCGCCGCCGAATACATGCGCCGCGAGCGTAGCCGGGTCGCGATCCTCGATTTCGACGTCCACCACGGCAACGGCACGCAGGGCATATTTTACCGCCGGCGGGACGTGCTGTTCGTCTCGCTGCACGGCGACCCGGCCGACTATTTCCCCTTCTTCGCCGGCTACGCGGGCGAGATCGGCGAGGGCGACGGGCGCGGCTACAACCTCAACCTGCCGCAACCGCCCGGCGCGGACGATGCGGCGTTCCTCGCGGCGCTGGACGAGGCGCTGGAGGCGGTCCGCCATTTCGCGCCGGAGGCGCTGCTGGTCTCCACCGGCTTCGACGCCTTCGAGGCCGACCCCATCGGCGTGCTGCGCGTGACCACGCCGGGCTTCGGCGAGATCGGCCGGCGGATCGGCGCGCTCGCCCTGCCGACCGTGCTGGTGCAGGAGGGCGGCTACAACCTGGAGGCGCTCGGCGCCAACCTCTCCGCATTCCTCGGGGGCTTCGCCGGGGCGCGCGGGTGACGGGCGCCGCCCGCCGTCCGCGCGGCCCGGACATGCGCGGTTGACCGAAGAGACCGTCGAGACCCTCTACGCCCGGTTCGGCCCGGCCTATCGGTGGCTCGCGACCTTCACCGGCATGACGGCGTCCTTCACCATGGTGCTGACCGGCACGGTGGTGGCGGTGGCCGTGCCCGATGTGATGGGCGCCTACGGCGTCGGGCAGGACCGGGCGCAATTGCTGACCACCGGCTTCATCGTCTCCATGACGGCGAGCCAGCTCCTGAACGCCTGGTTCGTCGCGCGCTTCGGCCAGCGGCACAGTTTCCTCATGGTCATCGCGCTCTTCTTCCTGGGCGGGCTGATGGCGGCCTTCGGCCCGACGCTCGACTTCATCATCGCCGGGCGGGTGATCCAGGGCTTCGCCTCGGGCGTGGTGCAGCCGCTGGTGATGGTGACCGTCTTCCAGGTGTTCCCGGCCAACCGGCGCGGTATGGCGATGGGCGTCTATACGATGGCCTTGGCGCTGGCGCTCGGCATCGGGCCGGTCGTCGGCGGCGTCACCATAGACCTGCTGTCCTGGCGCCATATCTTCATCGTGACGCTGCCCTTCGTGGCCCTCTCCTTCTTCCTCGGCCTGGTGTTCATGCCGCAGGCCCGGCCGCGCCCGCCGTTCCCGCGCTTCGACTGGTGGGGCTATGCGCTGCTCTGCACGGCCCTCTTCTGCCTCATGTCCGTGCTCTCGACCGGGCTGCGCCTCGGGTGGACCTCGGATGCGATCCTGTTCCAGTCGGCGCTCGGCCTCGCCGCCGGCGCGCTCTTCCTCGCCTCGCAGATGCGCCCGGGCGCCTCGCTGCTGGACCTCTCGCTGCTCCGCAACCGGGCGTTCGCCTCGGCGGTCGCCATCGCGGTGGTGTTCGGCGCCGGCAATTTCGCCACCAGCTACGCCATCCCCGTGTTCGGCCAGCTCGTGCAGAACCAGTCCGCGACCGAGGCGGGCCTGCTGCTGCTGCCGGCGAGCCTGCTGGTCATGGCGATGCTGCCGCTGACGGGCCGCGCCTCGGACGTTATGCCGGTCTGGATCCCGGTCATGGGCGGGCTGCTCCTCTTCGCCGCCGGCACGGCGCTGCTCTCGGTCGCGGACGCGAACACGCCTTACTGGTCGCTCGTCTTCTTCGCCGGCATCAGCCGCTTCGGCATGGCCTGGATCAATCCGGCGCTGATGACGGCGGCGCTCTCGGCGCTCCCGCAGGACCGGCTCAACCAGGCGGGCGACGCGATCAACTTCTTCCGCCAGCTCGGCGGCGGCACCGGCACCGGGGTGATCGTGCTGGTGCTGGAATCGCGCATGCTGGTCCATGCGCAAGCCCTGGCCGCGACGCAGACCCCCGACAACGCCGCCTCGCGCGACCTGCTGGCGGCGCTCGGCAGGCTGCTCGGCCCCGCCGGCCTGCCGGAAGCGGAGACCCGGCAGGCGGCGCTCGACTGGCTGGGCCAGGCCGTGTTCGCGCAGGCCACCGCCTTCTCCTTCCAGGACGGCTTCCTGGCGATGGCGCTCCTGTTCGTGCTCGCCCTGCTGCCCGCCTGGGCGCTGGCCCGCGCCACCCGCAAGTGACGCCCGCCCGGCATGCGGCGGCGGGGGACGGGCGCGGCATGTCATGGGATGTCATGTTTCGTCATGCGGGCCGGCGGGACCCCCGTGCGATGTGTCATGGGATGTCATGTTCTGCATGTCGTGGGCGCATATGCTGTGGCTGTTTCGGGCATAGGATCGTGTCTGCCCTGCTCCTTTCTTCCCCTCTCCCGCTTGCGGGGGAGCGACTGTGTTGTCGGTCAAGCAGTTTTCCATGGGGTTCGGTCTCTGAGGATGGCGTTGAGGATTGTGAGGAGCTTTCGCATGACGGCGGTGAGGGCGGCCTTTTTGGTTTTCCCTTCAGCGATCAGATGGCGATAGAAGTGTTTGATGGTTGGGTTGTATCTGGCAGCGGTGAGGGCTGCCATGTAGAGGGTTGTGCGGACGTGGGCGCGCCCTCCCGATATGGCTCTCTTGCCGCGCATTTTGCCGCTGTCGCGGTTGAAGGGCGCGACGCCGACGAGGGCGGCGATGCGCCTTCGGGTGAGGGTTCCGAGTTCCGGGAGATCGGCGATCAGGGTTCGCGCGGTGGTGTCGCCAATGCCGGGGACGCTTTTGAGGAGGTCCTCGGCCTGGCGCCATGCGGGGCTTTTTCGGATGGCGTCGCCGAGTTCGGTTTCAAGGTCGGAGAGTTCGCGCTGCAGGGTGGCGAGCACGCGGTCGACGCTGCGGATCGTGCGACGGCTTGCGAGGCGCTTCCTGCGGTTTCTCTCAGCAGTCATCATCGCAACGACCTGGCGCCGCCGGGCGACCAGCTCGGCAAGCGCGCGGGCCTGCTCATCGGGCACCGGACGGGCCTCGGGGCGGACCGCCTCGGCGAACTGTGCGATCGCCGCCGCATCGAGGGTGTCGGTTTTGGCGAGCCGGCCGGTAGCGCGGGCGAAGTCCCGGATCTGGCGCGGGTTGACCACCGCCAACGGCAGGCCGGCCGCGCAGAGCGCCGCCGCAACCGTGACCTCGAAGCCGCCGGTTGCCTCCAGCACCGCCAGGGCGACCTCCAGACCGCCCAGCCGCGCCGTCAACTCTTCCAGGCCTTTGCCGTCGCGCGCGACGGCAAAGGCCTCCCCGGACGGGCGCAGATGCACATCCAGACGGTCCTTCGCCACATCGATCCCAACGAAAATCTGTTCCATGTCCCTTCCTTGCAAATGCGGTCTCGCAGAGCGGACCAAGCGACTGTTCGGGTTCAGGGGAACAGCGGACGGGGAACCATGCTCCCCCGCGGTCTTCGACACCTGGGCCGGTTCGGTCTCCCGTCCGCTTCCGTGGCCGCGACTATAGCCGCAACAACGAACCGCCGAGATACAAGGGCCTCGCGGATTGCGCCGACGGTTGCCGGGCTTCGCCCGCCGGCCTGACGGCCGGCCCCCTCACCCGGCCTCTCCCCGCAAGCGGGGAGAGGGGAAATTGCGGCCGGCGGCTCTTTTCTCTTCTCCCCTCCCGCTGGGCGGGAGGGGTTGGGGGAGGGCCTCTCGGCGTGACGGGTCGTTACCGGGCTTCACAGGCGCTTCTTCTTCGGGCGCGCGGCCGGCCGTCTTCCGGCTGCATGGCGGGCGAAGCCCGGCAAACGCCCAGGCAAGCCGAGAGAACCCCCACCCGGCCTTCCCCGCAAGCGGGGGAGGGGAAGATAAGGAGCAGGCGAGGGAGAAGAGGAAGGAGCCGGCGGCGCTACTCCGCCATGATCTGCGTCTTGGCCTCCTGGAGCAGCTCCTCCATGCGGTTGCGCAGCCGGCGGGCGTCGGTCTCTATGCCCTGGGCCTTGAGGTCGGCCAGCACCTTGTCCAGCACATCCTCGTCGCCCGGACGGTCGAAATCCGACTGGACCACACTGCGGGCGTAGGCCTGCAGGTCCTCGCCGTCGAGCCCCCATTGCGCGCCCGCCCACTCGCCGAACAGCCGGTTGCGCCGCGCCTGCACCTTGAAGCGCAGCTCCTCGTCGTGGCTGTATTTGGTCTCGAACTGCTTTTCGCGGTCTGCGAAGGTCGCCATGCGGGTCATCCCCTTGAGCTAGCTTGGTCGGGCGGGTTGCGGGCGATATATATCCGGTCCCGCTCCGGATTTGCATAGCCTCCATGTGCACTGTCGTCCTGCTCCGCAGGCCCGGCCATGCCTGGCCCGCGATCATCGCCGCCAATCGCGACGAAGCCGTGGACCGCCCCTGGCGGCCGCCGGCCCGCCACTGGCCGGACCGGCCGGGCGTGCTCGCCGGCCTCGACGAGGAGGCGGGCGGAAGCTGGATGGGGCTGAACGAAGCGGGCGTCGCGGCGGCCATCCTCAACCGGCGCGGCTCGCTCGGGCCCGAAGCAGGCAAGCGCACGCGCGGCGCGCTGGTGCTGGAGGCGCTCGACCGCGACACGGCGGAAGACGCAGCGGCCGCCATGACGGAGGTGGACGGGCGCGCCTATCGCAGCTTCAACATGCTGGTGGCGGACCGCGAGGACGCTTTCTGGATCCGCCATGCGGGCGGGCGCGGCGTATCGGCGCATGCGCTTGCGCCCGGCCTTTCCATGCTGACCGCCTCGGACCTGAACGACCGCGCGGCGTCGGAGCGCATCGACCGTTACCTGCCCCGGTTCGAGGCCGCCCGGCCTCCGGACCCGGATGCGCCGGACGGCTGGGCCGAGTGGGAACGCCTGCTCCTGTCGGAGGAGACCGCCCCCGGCGTGTCCGACCCCAACGGCGCCATGCATGTGCGCACCGGCTGGGGCTTCGCCACCGTGTCGCGCGCCCTGCTCGCCCTGCCGGCCGGCGCCGGCGCCCGGCCCGTCTGGCGTTTCGCCCGCTCATGGCCCGAAACCGGCGGTTACACAGAGCTTCATTGAGAAGAAGCGCCGGGATTGCTATATCGGATTCGGCGGCCCGCGGGTCCGGCGCTTTGCCGGTCCTCCGTCGGGCGGCATTCGGTGGACACCCATGGCAAGACGCAAACGCATCTACGAGGGCAAGGCCAAGGTTCTCTACGAAGGCCCCGAGCCCGGAACGCTCGTCCAGTATTTCAAGGACGACGCAACCGCCTTCAACAACCGCAAGAAAGCCACGATCTCCGGCAAGGGGGTGCTGAACAACCGGATTTCCGAATATCTGATGGTCCGGCTGCAGGAGATGGGCATTCCGACCCATTTCGTGCGCCGGCTGAACATGCGCGAGCAGCTGATCCGCGAGGTCGAGATCATTCCGGTCGAGGTGGTGGTGCGGAACATCGCCGCCGGGTCGCTGGCGTCGCGCTTCAAGATCGAGGAAGGCACGCCGCTGCCCCGGTCCATCGTCGAGTACTATTACAAGAACGACGAGCTCGACGACCCGATGGTGACCGAAGAGCACATCACCGCCTTCGGCTGGGCCTCGCCGCAGGACCTCGACGACATCTTCAACCTGGCGCTCAGGGTGAACGACTATCTGAGCGGGCTGTTCCTCGGCGCGGGCCTTCGCCTGATCGACTTCAAGGTGGAATTCGGGCGCCTCTACACCCATGAGGACGTGCGGATCGTGCTGGCCGACGAAATCAGCCCCGACAGCTGCCGCCTCTGGGACCTGCAGACCAACGAGGTGCTGGACAAGGACCGGTTCCGGCGCGACATGGGCGATGTCGCGGAGGCCTACCGGGAGGTGGCCCGGCGTCTCGGCATCCTCCAGGAAAGCAACGTCGAGCCCCTGCCGAAGGCGAGCGCATGAAGGCGCGGGTGCTGGTCGTGCCCCGCGCCGGCGTGCTCGACCCGCAGGGCAAGGCGGTCGCGCAGGCGCTGGCGGGGCTCGGCTTCGAGGGCGTGGCGGCGGCCCGCCAGGGCAAGGTGATCGAGCTGGAGCTCGCGGAATCCGACCCGGCCGCCGCGGAGGCCGCGCTTGCGGCCATGTGCGAGCGCCTGCTCGCCAACCCGGTCATCGAGGACTACACGATCGAGATCGCATGAAGGCGGTTGTCGTCGTCTTTCCGGGGTCGAACTGCGACCGCGACGCGAAGGTGGCGCTCGAGGCGGCGACCGGCCGCCCGGTCGCCATGGTCTGGCACGGCGACCCGGAACTGCCGCCGGCGGACCTCGTGGTGCTGCCGGGGGGCTTTTCCTACGGCGACTACCTTCGGCCGGGCGCCATGGCCGCGCGCGCGCCCGTCCTGCAGGCCGTCATCCGGGCCGCGAAACGGGGGGTGCGGGTGCTCGGCATCTGCAACGGCTTCCAGGTGCTGACCGAATGCGGCCTCTTGCCGGGTGCGCTCCTGCGCAATGCGGGGCTCCGCTTCGTCTGCCGGCCCGTGAGGCTCCGGGTGGAGACAGCGGACAGCGCGTTCACCCGCGGCTACAGGCCGGGCGACGCGCTCAGAATGCCGGTCGCGCATCATGACGGCAATTATTTCGCCGACGCCGGGACGCTGGAGCGCCTCGCCGGCGAGGACCGCATCGCCTTCCGCTATCTCGACAACCCCAACGGCTCCGCCCGGGACATTGCCGGCATCCTGAACGAAGACCGCAATGTGCTCGGCATAATGCCGCATCCGGAGCGTGCCGCCGAGGCGCTGCTCGGCGGCGCGGACGGCCGCGTCCTGTTCGAATCGCTCGCCGCATGAGCGCGCCCGGGGAAGATTACGGCGGCCTCGCGCCGGACGAATATGCGCGCGTGCTGGAAATTCTCGGCCGCCGGCCCAACGAGGTGGAGCTTGGCATTTTCGCCGCGATGTGGAGCGAGCACTGCTCCTACAAGTCCTCGAAGAAGTGGCTGAGGACGCTGCCGACCGAAGGGCCTCTTGTGCTCCAGGGACCGGGGGAAAACGCCGGCGCCGTCGATATCGGCGGCGGGCTGGCAGCGGTGTTCAAGATGGAGAGCCACAACCACCCCTCCTTCATCGAGCCCTACCAGGGCGCGGCGACGGGCGTCGGCGGCATATTGCGCGACGTGTTCACCATGGGCGCGCGGCCGGTCGCGATCCTGAATGCGCTGCGCTTCGGCGCGGCGGACCACGAGGCCACGCGGCGGCTCGCGGCCGGGGTGGTCGCGGGGATCGGCGGCTACGGCAACTGCGTCGGCGTGCCGACCGTCGGCGGCGAATGCTCGTTCCACCCCGCCTATAACGGCAACATCCTGGTCAACGCCATGGCGGTCGGCATTGCGCCTGCGGACCGGCTGTTCCGCTCGGCGGCCGCGGGCGTCGGCAATGCCGTCGTCTATGTCGGCTCGCGGACCGGGCGCGACGGCATCCACGGGGCCACCATGGCGTCGGCCGCCTTCGACGACGAGGCCGAGCAGCAGCGCCCGACCGTGCAGGTGGGCGACCCGTTCACCGGCAAGCTGCTGATCGAGGCCTGCCTCGAGCTCATGGCGACGGACGCCATTGTCGCGATCCAGGACATGGGCGCGGCCGGGCTCACCTCCTCGGCCTTCGAGATGGCGTCCAAGGGCGGCCTCGGGGTGGCGCTCGACCTCGACCGGGTGCCGCAGCGCGAGGAGGGCATGTCGGCCTATGAGATCATGCTCTCGGAGAGCCAGGAGCGGATGCTGATGGTGCTCCGTCCGGGCGGCGAGGAGACGGCGGAAGCGGTGTTCCGGAAATGGGGGCTGGAATTCGCCGTCATCGGCCGGCTGACCGGCACGGGCCGCATGGTGCTCTCGCAGCACGGGCGGCCCGCCGCCGACCTGCCGATCCGGCCGCTGGCGGACGGCGCGCCGGAATACGACCGGCCGTGGACGCCGACGCCGCCCGCGCCGGCGGTTCCGGTGCCCCACCGCAATGCCGATCCGATGGCGGCGCTCAGGACCGTCCTCGGCGGTCCGGCGGGCGCCTCCCGGCGCTGGATCTGGGAGCAGTACGACCACACGGTGATGGCCGACACGGTCGGCGGACCCGGCGGCGATGCGGCGGTGGTCCGCATCCACGGCACGGGGCGCGGACTCGCGCTCACCAGCGACTGCACGCCGCGCTATTGCCTGGCCGACCCGGTGGAAGGCGGGCGGCAGGCGGTCGCCGAGGCGTGGCGCAACCTGACCGCGGTCGGCGCCGAACCGCTCGCGATTACCGACAACCTGAATTTCGGGGACCCGGAGCGCGCCGATGTCATGGGGCAGTTCGTGGGCTGCGTGCAGGGCATGGGCGAGGCCTGCCGCGCGCTCGGTATCCCGGTCGTCTCCGGCAATGTCTCGCTCTACAACGAGACCAACGGCCGCGCCGTGCTGCCGACGCCGGTGGTGGGCGCCGTCGGGCTGCTGGAAGACCTCTCCCGCCGGACCGGCATGGCGCTGCCGGGGCCGGGCCTCGCGCTTGTGCTGGTCGGCGAGACGAAGGGCCATCTCGGCCGCTCGCTCTGGCTGGAGGCGGTCGAGGGGCGCGAGGAGGGCCCGCCGCCGCCGGTCGATCTCGCCGCCGAGCGGCGCAACGGGGACTTCGTGCGCGCTGAAATCCGCGCCAGACGGGTCGCCGCCTGCCACGACCTCTCCGACGGCGGGCTGCTGGTCGCCGCGGCCGAAATGGCGCTGGCCGGCGGCGTCGGGGCCGCGCTGCGCCCGCCGCTCGACGACGCGCTTGCAGGCCTGTTCGGGGAGGACCAGGCGCGCTACCTGCTGGCCGTCCGGGACCCGGAAGAGGTGCTGGAACGCGCGGCCGCAGCGGGCGTTCCGGCGCTCGCGATCGGCGGGACGGGGGGCAGCGCATTGACAGTCGAGGGGCACTCCTCCATATCGCTCGACGAACTGCGCGATCTGCATGAAGGGTGGATGCCCGGCTGGATCGCCGGCGGCTGAGGGAACGCGACGAATGCCCATGCAGGCGGAAGAAATCGAGCGCCTGATCCGCGAGGCGCTGCCCGATGCGGAGGTCGCGATCGAGGACCTCGCTGGCGACGGCGACCACTATGCCGCCCGCGTCGTCTCGGAGGCCTTCCGCGGCAAGTCGCGCGTGCAGCAGCACCAGATCGTTTACAGGGCCCTGCAGGGCCGTATGGGGGGCGAACTTCACGCGCTCGCGCTGCGCACCGCCGCCCCCGAAACCGCTTGAAAACCGGGAGAAGGCGCATGAGCGACGCGATGACCAGCATCCAGGAAACCGTGAGCGGGAACGATGTCGTGCTGTTCATGAAGGGCACGCCCGTCTTCCCGCAATGCGGCTTCTCCTCGGCGGTGGCCGGCGTGCTGAACCATATGGGCGTGAAATACCATTCGGTGAACGTGCTGGAGGACATGGAAGTCCGCCAGGGCATCAAGGAGTTCACCGGCTGGCCGACCATCCCGCAGCTCTATGTGAAGGGCGAGTTCGTCGGCGGCTGCGATATCGTGCGCGAAATGTGGGATGCGGGCGAACTGCAGGGGTTCCTGAACGAACACGGCGTCGAAACGCCCGGCATGACGGCCTGACGCCGGGGCTAAGCCCTCCCCTCCAGAACGGCGGAGACCGCGGCGCGCGCCGCGGCCGGGTAGCCGTTCGCGGTGACCGTCAGGTCGCCGCGCAGGATCCTGTGGAACGCCGGCAGCTTGTGGAACGGCACCGTGGGCAGGACATGGTGCTCCACATGGTAGGGCATGTTCCACGCGAAGAAGCGCACCAGCGGATTGGTGAAGGTCGTGCGCGTGTTGCGCAGCATGTCGGGCACATGCGGGCAGCCGGTATGCTCGGCGAGCAGGTAGAGGCGCAGGAAGGGCTGTCCCAGCATGACGGGCAGCAGCCATAGCCACAGCAGGGCCGTCGCGCCGAAATAGACGGAGGCCGCCGCTGCGCCCGCATAGAGGAGGAGGAACCACCGGGCTTCGCGCGCCACCGCACTGCGCGCCGAAGCCGGCACGAAAGCGTCGCGGTTCCGGCCCGCCGCATTGACGAGCAGCATCCGCGCCTGCCGGGTCCAGTAAGCGCCGCCCGCGACATGCCAGGCGAGGCCCCGCTTCGACCGGGACAGGGGCCGCGCCAGTTCCGGGTCGCGCTCCGGGTCGTGGGTGTGGCGGTGATGCGCCAGGTGGAAATGGCGGAACCAGGCCGGCGGCAGGAACAGGACGAACCCGACTCCGCAGGCGGCGGCGGTGTTGAGCCAGCCGCTGTGGAACGGCGTCCTGTGCACGGCCTCGTGCAGCAGGCAGAACAGGAAGGCCAGCAGGATGCCGTGCGGCAGCAGCAGGACCGGCCAGCCGGGCGCTTCCAGCGCAATCGGCGCTCCGGTGAGCCCGAGAGCCGCCAGATGGCCCGCCAGACGGGCGAGTCCCTTGCGGTCGGACCGTTGCAGGAGCCCCAGCCGTTCGCCGCCGTCCATGCGGGCGAGAATCGTGCGTCGATCCGGGAGCCGGCCCGGCGGCCGCGAAGGCTCCCGGGGTTGCATCGCTAGCGGGAGTAGAACTCCACGACCAGATGCGGCTCCATCTGCACCGCAAAGGGCACATCGGCCAGGCCGGGGCCGCGCTGGAAGGAGCCCTTCAGCTCGTTGAAATCGACGGAGAGATAGTCCGGCACGTCGCGTTCCGGCGACTCGATGGCCTCCAGCACCAGCGCCATGGTGCGGGACTTCTGCTTCACCTCGATCGTGTCGCCGTCGCGCACCCGGTAGGAGGGGATGTTGACCCGCCGCCCGTTCACCCGGACATGGCCGTGGTTCACGAACTGGCGCGCGGCGAAGATCGTCGGCACGAACTTCATGCGATAGACCACGGCGTCCAGCCGGCGCTCCAGCAGCTCGATCAGGTTTTCGCCCGTGTCGCCCCGCCGGCGCACGGCCTCGTGGTAGAGGCGGCGGAACTGCTTTTCGGAAATGTCGCCGTAATGCCCCTTGAGCTGCTGCTTGGCGCGCAGCTGGAGGCCGAAATCGGTGGGCTTGCGCCGGCGCTGGCCGTGCTGGCCCGGCCCGTATTCCCGGCGGTTGTAGGGACTCTTGGGCCGTCCCCAGAGATTGACGCCGAGGCGCCGGTCGATCTTGTGTTTCGCGTTTTCGCGTTTCGCCATGGTCTCTCGTTGTCCGCTTTGCGCGTTTGTTGTTGTCCCGATAGGTCCGGGCGCAAGCGCCGGGACGGGGCGGAGCCGCCCGCGTTCTCGGGAATGGCCGGGTTATAGCGCCGCCGGGGCCGTTGTCAAACCGGCGGCCTGCCTCCGGGCCATACCGGGCTCTGCGCGAGGTCCGGCCAGGCGATGGGCGCGCGGCAGCCTGCCGCCGCGGCGGCCGGATCGAGCACGGCGTCCCACTCGCCCGCGACATAGCGGTGCCCGGTCCAGGCGCCGCCCTCGCGCGAGCAGAGCCACAGCACCGGCGGGACCATCGCCCGGGGCGGGATCAGCGCCGCGCGGTCGAGGCCGGATTCCTCTGGCACCATCGGCGTGTCCGTCGGGCCGCCCGGCACGACGACATTCACCGTCACGCCCCGGTCCGCGAATTCCGCGGCATGGCCGGCGGACATGGCTTCCAGCCCGGACTTGACGGGGCCGTAGGGGTGGAATCGCCCGCGCAGCATGGTGAAGAAACTGGTGGTGACATTGACGATGCGGCCCCAGCCCCGGTCGAGCATGCCCCCGACCGAAGCGCGCGTCATGTACCACGCCCCGGAGAGGTTGACCGCGACGAACCGGTCCCAGACCTCCGGGTCTATTTCGTGGATTTCGACCAGGTTCGTCATGTGGTCCGCCCGGATGACGCCCATGCCGACCGCGCCGTTGTTCACGAGGATGTCCGGCGGGCCGAGCCGCTCCCGCACCTGCCCGACCGCCGCCTCGCATTCGGCGTAGCTCGATATGTCCACGCGCGCGGTCATCAGCCGGCCGCCGGAGGCGTCCGCCTCAAGCGCGCCGAGCCGTTCCCCGTCGATATCGAGCGCGGCCACCTTCGCCCCCGCCCCCAGCAGGCCGGACACGAATTCCCGCCCGATCCCCCCGGCCGCTCCCGTAACGACGGCAACCCTGCCCTTAAGCTCCCCGCTCATCTGCAATCCTCCGATCCGGCGCGCGGCCCGAACTCTTCCTCGATCAAGGCAAGGATACGCCGGTTCCCGCCCACGGAGAACGCGCCGGAAGCGACGGTCGTTGGCGCGGCCTCAGGTGGCACAGCAAGGGCATCGACCAGGACGCCGGTCGCATGGACTACGATTACACTTTCATATTGTGACAAATAATGCTACTTTATCGGCGTGATGTATGTATCCGCCCGACCGCGCGCTCGCAATGTCGTCGCCAATCTGGCCGCCGGCGGCCGCCACCACTTTACCTCGTCCGAGCTTCGCTCGGCCCTCGGGGTCTCGGAGGCGGCGGCTCGCCAGGCGCTGAGCCGCCTCGCGGCGAGGGGAGAGATCGCAAGTCCTGCGCGCGGCTTCTACGTAATCGTGCCGCCTGAATACAGGCGGCTCGGCTGCCTGCCGGCGGACCAGTTCGTTCCGGCGCTGATGGAGCACCGGAATATCCGCTACTATGCCGGTCTCCTCTCGGCCGCGCAGTATCACGGCGCGGCCCATCATCGTCCGCAAGAGTTCCAGGTCGTCATTGAGAAGAGCCGGCCGGCAATCCTGTGCGGCACTGTCAGGGTCGCCTTCACTGCGCGCCGCAACCTCGCTGCCGTGCCGGTCGAGAGTTTCAACAATCCACGCGGCACAGTCGTGGTCTCGACCGTGGAAGCAACGGCGGTCGATCTCGTCGGATACATGCACCGCGCCGGCGGACTGGACCGCGTGGCGGGCGTGCTTTCCGAACTCGGCGGGGACATGGACCCGGAGCGTCTTGTCGAGGCTTCGAAGTCCGCGTCGATTCTCTGGGCGCAGCGTCTGGGTTATCTCCTCGAACATGTCGGGGCCGGGGACAAGGCCGTGCCGCTCAAAGCGCATGTGCGACAGCATGCGCGAAACTTCACGAAGCTTCTTCCCGGCGCGAGCGCCGACTGTACGCGGCGGTCGGGAGACTGGCGGCTGTTCGTGAACGCAAACGTCGAGACGGATGCATGATCCCGCGCGACTACATCACCCGGTGGCGGGAGCGGGCGCCGTGGAGCGAGGATTTCCAGGTCGAGCAGGATCTGGTCATCAGCCGCGCCCTGGTCGCAATTTTCTCCGATCCGGTTCTCGCCAAGGGGCTCGCGTTCCGGGGAGGCACGGCGCTCTACAAACTCTACCTGACGCCGCCGGCGCGCTATTCCGAGGATATCGATCTGGTACAGACCGAGCCCGGCCCGGGAGGTCCGTTAATGGACGGATTGCGAAATGCGCTCGATCCCTGGCTTGGCGACGCGCATTGGAAGCAGTCTCAAGGACGGGTGACGTTCGGCTACCGGTTTCTTTCCGAGGACGCTCCCGCGATGCGTCTGCGTCTCAAGGTCGAGATCAACACCCGTGAGCACTTTGCGGCGCTGGGCTTCGAGAGACGACTTTTCTCAGTCGACTCGCGGTGGTACTCGGGAGCGGCCGAAATCACGACTTTCCCGCTCGACGAACTCCTGGCGACGAAGCTGCGGGCGCTCTATCAGCGCCGCAAGGGCCGGGATTTGTTCGACCTCGCCACGGGGCTCGGAGACAGCCGGAGCAATGCCGGGCGGATCGCGTCGGTGTTCCGGCAGTATATGGCGCAGGAGGGAGGTGCGGTGAGTCGCGCGATGTTCGAGCGGAATCTCGCGGGCAAGATTGGCGACGGGCAGTTCAATGCAGACATGAGCGCGTTGCTTCGGCCGGGCTTCGAGTGGCAGCCGGCCGAAGCGGCCCGGACGGTTTTGGAAAAGCTGATCTCACTTCTTCCAGGCGCTCCCTGGAAGGGAGAGAAGGACATATGAACGCTTCGCCGCCTATGGCGCTCAGGAGGCAGGCGATCCGGGCGCGGCTGGAGGAGGCTACCGGCGGCAGCGTCACGCCCGGGGCGGAGCCGGCGCTCGGGCCGGAGGGGCTTCGCGTCGCCGGACTCTCGCGGCCCAAGGCGATCTATGCGCTCTCCATCGCCGGCGAGTTCGCGTCGCGGTGCGTCTCGCTGCGGCGTATCGCGCGCATGCCGGACAAGGAGGCCGCCGCCCTCTTGGCGCTCCGGTGACCGGCCGCCCCGACGACCGGCCGTTCCGTTAGCCGGGTCACGCTCCGATGCGGAAGTCGATGCGCCCGAGGCCGGTCACAGCATCGAAATGTACGTCGTTGCTCAACACCGGCAGGGAATGTTGCCGGGCGACGGCGGCGATCCAGACGTCGTTGGATGGTATAGGATTTCCGGCCCGTTTCAGTTCCAGGCGAATATCTGCGTAGATGGCCGCCGTTTCTTCGGTGACCCCGGCGATCTCGACCAGCGGCAGGTTATGACGAAGCCAACTCTCGTAACGGCTCAGGTAACGGGATTGGCGGATGCCGAAGAGATACTCTCCCAGAACGATGCTCGGCACCACCAAGCGGCGCGCCGCTTGCATCGGGGCCTCGACCGCAGGCAGTCCTTCCGCCCATGCGGACAAGGCATTGGTATCGAGAATCATTCGGAGTCGTCGGGATCGACAGACTCGAATTCCTCCTCGATCAAGGCAAGAATGCGCCGGTTCTCGTCGGCGAGGTCGGCAAGCTCCCCGAAGCCCGCCATCCAGGGCGGCTCCTGCCCCCGCATGGCAGGCGTATCCCCGCACCGGCGAAGATGCTCCTCCAGTGCCTCCGCCATGAAGCGCTTCAGACTCATACTGCGGCTGGCGGCAAGGGCTCTAGCCTTGTCCAGCACCGCATCGGGGAGGTCAACCGTCGTTCTCATGCGTCCCACATTCACCTTGAAGAGAGTCCTGTGTCAAATGCTTCTTTCTCACAGGGCACGCAACTGCGGCCGGGCTATATCGGGAAGATTCGCTTGACGGAAGACAACACCCTTCCGCCGCGCTGCCCGTCCGTTGATGGCTGCCGGACTCGCGCGCCTGCCTCCGGTTGCGCGGCGGGGCGGGGCGGGCGCATGCTGCGCGGCCATGAACGAGACACAGGAATTCCTGCCCGGCCCGGACCGGCCGCTGCCCGGGTCCGTCGAGGTCGTCGTCATCGGCGGCGGCGTGGTGGGCGTGACGGCCGCGCTCATCCTGGCGGAATGGGGCGTGCCGGTGCTGCTCTGCGAGAAGGGCCGGATCGCGGGCGAGCAGTCCTCCCGCAATTGGGGCTGGATCCGCATCCAGGGGCGCGACCTGCGCGAGATTCCGCTGATGCTGGAAGCGCAGGCGCTCTGGCGGCGGTTCGGGGCGCAGAGCCCGGTCGATTTCGGCCTTCGCCAGCAGGGCATCGCCTATGTGGCCGAGGACGGGGCGGAGCTTGCCGAGCGCGAAGCGTGGCTTGCCTCGGCGCGGCCGTTCCAGCTGGGGTCGCGGATGCTCTCCCCGGCCGAGACCGACGAGCTGATCGGCCAGGACGGGCGGCGGTTCGCGGGCGCCCTGGTCACGGACAGCGACATGCATGCCGAACCGGCGCTCGCGGTCCCGGCGCTGGCGCGCCTGGCCTCGGACGCGGGCGCGGCCGTTTTCGAGCACACGGCCGTGCGGACCCTGGAAGCGGCGGGCGGACGGATCGCCGGCGTCGTCACCGAGCACGGGACCGTCGCCTGCCGGGCCGTCATTCTGGCGGGCGGCGCCTGGTGCCGGCCATTCCTGGAGAACATGGGCCGCCCGCTTCCGCAGCTTGCCGTGCGCTCACAGGCATTGCGCACGGCCCCCGCGCCGCCGATCGCGCACGGCCCCGTCGGCATGCGGACTGCCTCGGTACGCCCGCGCCTGGACGGCGGCTACACGGTCGGGCGGGTGCATGCGGCGCGCTTCGACCTCATCCCGGCGGCGTTTTCCCATTTCCGGACGTTCCTGCCGCTCTACCGCGACCGCTGGCGGTTCCTGAAGCTCCGTTTCGGGCCGGAATTCTTCGGCGCGCTCGGCCGGAACCGCTGGCGGGCGGACCAGTTCAGCCCGATGGAACAGGCCCGGGCGCTCGATCCCCCGCCCGACCGGCGCCTGCTCGACGCCATTCTGCGCGGCGCGCGGCGCGTCTATCCGCAGTTGCAGGGCGTGCAGGCGGTCGAGAGCTGGGGCGGCATGATCGACGTCACGCCCGACGAGGCGCCGCTGGTCGGGCCGGTCGCCGGGCTGGAAGGGCTGACGCTCGCCGCCGGGCTCTCCGGCCACGGCTTCGGCCTGGGTCCGGGACTCGGCCTTCTGGCGGCCCAGCTCGCCACCGGCCGGGAGCCGGCCGCCGACCCGGCCCCGTTCGCGCCCGACCGCTTCGCGCGGCCGTGACGGCGGGAAAGCCGGAAGCGAGCCCCGGCCCGTGACCCCCGCCGCCGCTGCGCGCTTCCTGCTGGCGACATGCTTCCTGGTGCTGCTGTTCAACGGCGGCGCGCGCTTCGCCATCGGCCTGCTGCTCCAGCCGATGACCGAAGACCTGGGGTGGAGCCGCAGCGCCGTCTCGCTCAATGTCACCCTGTTCATGGTGCTGTCCGCCGGCGCCATGTTCCTGGTCGGCCGCCTTGTGGACCGCGCGGGCGGCGCGAAAGTGCTGGTCTCGGCGGTGCTGGTCTCGGCGCTCGCGCTCGTCTGTATGAGCTTCGCCGGGAGCCAGTGGGAGGTGCTTTTCCTTTACGGCGTCGTGTTCGCGCTGGGCAGCGCCGGCACCTCGATCACGCCCATCGGCGTGCTGCTCAGCCGCTGGTATCCGCAGCGCATGGGCATGGCCAACAGCATCGCGATCTCCGGCATGGGCCTCGGCCAGCTGCTGGTCATCTCGCTGCTCGCCGCGCAGCTCGCCGTGCTGGGCTGGCGCGGGTCCTTCCTCGCGCTCGGCATTGCGATGCTGATATGCGTGCTGCCGCTGCTGCTCTTCGCGCGCAGCACCCCCGGTCCCGCGCCGGCTCCGCCGCCGGCCGATGCGTCCCGGACCGCCGCATCGCCGGAAAGGGGGGCGGCAACCCTCCGCGAGGCACTGGCCTCACGCCGGCTCCAGCTGCTTCTCGTCATCTATGCGATCTGCGGCTTCCAGGACTTCCTGATCGCCGTCCATGTGGTCGCCTTTGCGGTCGATGAGGGCGTCGATCGCCTGCTCGCCGGCAACATCCTGGCCTTCATGGGGCTGGCCGGCGTCGCCGGCGTGCTGCTGACCGGCGTGCTGAACGACCGCCGGGGCCCGGTGCTGCCGACCGCGGTCTGCTTCCTGCTGAGGACCTTGCTGTGCGCCGCCCTGCTGGTCAGCCGGGAGCCTGTCGTCATCGCCGGCGCGGCGCTGCTGTTCGGCGTCACCTTCTGGGTCACCGCACCGCTCACCGTGGTCTTCGGCCGCGAGATCGCCGCATGGTCGCGGCTCGGCGCGGTGACGGGCTTCATCACCATGGTCCACCACTCCGCCGGCGGCTTCGGCGCGCTTGTGGGCGGCGAGATCTACGATGCCTACGGCTCCTACGACGCGGCCTTCGTCCTCCTGCTGGTCCTGTCCCTCATCGCCCTCGGCCTCTCGCTTGCCCTGCCGTTCTGCGTCCACCGGGAGCTGCAGAGGCTCTCGTGACGAGGCCCGCCCCGCAGCGCCGCCGCCTGTGGACAGCCGCCAGGCCTGAAGGATACGGGCATTGCCGCGCAGGACGGGCCGCAATATGTTTTCGCCATGGCTACTGCGCGGTCAGCTGCCGCGAAAGAGGGAACGCCGCGCTGGGTGGCGCTGTTGCTCTTCGCAATCGTGAGCGCCATTCTCGCCTGGCAGACGGTCGAGCTCCGCGACCTCCGCGAGGCGGCGCAGCAGAACCGGGAGCGGCTGGCGGTGCTCGAGACGAACCAGAAGCAGCTCATGGCCAACCAGAAGCAGATCATCGAGACCCAGAAGCAGGTCATCGCAACCCAGCAGCAAATCCTGCAATTGCTCCGTTCCCGCTGACGGAGGGGCGCCCGCCCCGGACGGCCCACCGCCTGTGGACAGCCGCCGGCCCTGCCGATACAAACCCGTCTTTCCCGCATCCGCCCCGGAGGATTGCGACGCATGGCGAGCGCGAGCGAAATCCGCACGGCCTTTCTCGATTATTTCGCCCGGCACGGGCATGAGATCGTCTCGTCCGGCCCGCTGGTGCCGCGCAACGACCCGACGCTCATGTTCACCAATGCGGGCATGGTGCAGTTCAAGAACGTCTTCACCGGCAGCGAGCGGCGGTCCTACAACCGCGCCGTCACCTCGCAGAAATGCGTGCGCGCCGGCGGCAAGCACAACGACCTGGAGAATGTCGGCTACACCGCCCGCCACCACACCTTCTTCGAGATGCTGGGCAATTTCTCCTTCGGCGACTACTTCAAGGACCTCGCCATCGAGCTCGCCTGGAACCTGGTGACGCGCGAATACGGCCTGCCGGCGGACCGGCTGCTGGTCACCGTCTATGCCGAGGACGACGAGGCGGCCGGCCTCTGGCGGAAAATCGCCGGCCTGCCCGAGAGCCGCATCCTGCGCATCCCGACCTCGGACAATTTCTGGGCGATGGGCGATACCGGCCCCTGCGGCCCCTGCTCGGAAATCTTCTACGACCACGGCGACCACATTCCCGGCGGCCCGCCCGGCAGCCCGGACGAGGACGGCGACCGGTTCATCGAGATCTGGAACCTGGTCTTCATGCAGTTCGAGCAGGTGACGCCGGAGGAGCGCATCTCCCTGCCCAGCCCTTCCATCGACACCGGCATGGGGCTGGAGCGGCTCGCCGCCGTGCTGCAGGGCAAGCACGACAATTACGATATCGACCTGATGCGGGCGCTGATCCTGGCATCCGCCGAGGCCTCCGGCGTGGATGCGGACGGGCCGCACGCCGTCTCGCACCGGGTGATCGCCGACCATCTGCGCGCCTCCGGCTTCCTGATCGCCGACGGCGTGCTGCCGGCGAACGAGGGCCGGGGCTATGTGCTGCGCCGGATCATGCGCCGCGCCATGCGCCACGCCCACATGATCGGCTGCCGCGAACCGCTGCTGCACCGCATCGCCCCGGTTCTGGTGCGCGAGATGGGCGGGGCCTTCCCGGAACTCGGGCAGGCGGCGGCGCTCATTACGGAGACGCTGCGGCTGGAGGAAGAGCGCTTCAAGCTCACACTCGGGCGCGGCTTGCGCCTGCTCGACGAGGCGGAGGCGGGGCTCGGCGACGGAGAGGCGCTGCCGGGCGCGGTCGCCTTCCGGCTCTACGACACTTACGGCTTCCCGCTCGACCTCACGCGCGACGTGCTCAGGGGCCGGGGCCGGGCCGTGGACGAGGCGGGCTTCGAGGCGGAGATGGACCGCGCGCGCGCCGAGGCCCGCCGGGCCTGGGCCGGCTCCGGCGAGGCGGCGGCCGAAACGCTCTGGTTCGATTTCCGCGAGCGCCTCGGCGCCACGGAGTTCCTCGGCTACGAGACGCTGGCGGCGGAGGCCGAGGTGCTGGCGCTCGTCGCGGGCGGCAAGGAGGTCGAGCGGTTCGACGAGGCCGGCGGCGAGGTTCTGGTCATCGCGAACCAGACGCCGTTCTACGGCGAGTCGGGCGGCCAGGTCGGCGACAGCGGGGCCATGACGGTTCCGGGCGGCGCCCGGCTCGCCGTCACCGACACGCAGAAGAAGCTCGGCGACCTGCATGTCCATACCGCGCGGCTGGAAGAAGGCGCGCTGGCGGTGGGCGATGCGGTCGAGCTCCGGGTGGACGGCGAGCGGCGCGCGGCGCTCCGGCGCAACCACTCCGCGACCCACCTGCTGCACCGCGCGCTCCGGGATTCGCTCGGTGCCCATGTCGCGCAGAAGGGCTCGCTGGTCGCGCCCGACCGGCTGCGCTTCGACATCTCGCACCCGAAGCCGATGGCGGCGGACGAGCTCGCGGCGGTGGGCAGGGCGGTGAACGAGCGGGTCCGGCTGAACTCCCCCGTCTCCACCCGCCTCATGGCGACGGACGACGCCATCGGGGCCGGCGCGCTCGCCCTCTTCGGCGAGAAATACGGCGAGGAGGTGCGCGTGGTGACGATGGGCGGCCAGGACGGCGAGGGCCGGTCCTGGTCGGTCGAGCTCTGCGGCGGCACGCATGTGGCGCAGACGGGCGATATCGGCCAGTTCGTCATCGTCGAGGAAACCGCGCTGGCGGCCGGCGTGCGGCGCATCGAGGCGCTGACCGGCGAAGGCGCCGAGGCCCATACCGCCCAGCGGCTAGGGCTGCTCGACGCCGCGGCCGCGGAGCTCCGCACCGCGCCCGGTGAGGTGCCGGCGCGCGTGGCGCAATTGCTGGAGGACCGCCGGCGCATGGAGCGCGAGATCGCCGAGCTGCGCCGCAAGGCGGCGACCGGCGGCGCGGGGCCGGCCTTCGAGGAGATCGGCGGCCGGCGCCTCAGCCGGCAGGTGCTGGAGGACGTGCCGGCGCGCGAGCTCAAGGCCATCGCCGACGACCTGAAACAGCAGATCGGCAGCGGCGTCGTCGCGCTGGCGGCGGTCAATGACGGCAAGGCCTCGCTAGTGGTGGGCGTCACCGACGACCTGGCGCCGTCGCTCAGCGCCGTGGACCTCGTGCGCCTCGGCGCGGCCGCGCTCGGCGGCAAGGGGGGCGGCGGGCGCCCCGACATGGCCCAAGCCGGCGGCCCCGACGGCGCCCGCGCCCCGGACGCGCTGGCCGCGATTGCCGAGGCGATGGCGGGGTAGAGGTTCCCGGCTACTCCGCCGCTTCCTGGCGTCTGCGGGCTTCGTAGGCTTCGAGATTGTCGTCGGGGCGGTCCATGGAGAAGACGCTTTCGACCAGCGCATAGTCCATGTAGCCGCAGCGCGCGATGGGCCGGTAGCGGGTCATGTCCACCATGCCGTCCACGATGATGTCGTCCGCGATGTGGACGCCGACCACCCTGCCGAAGCAGGCATTGTTCTCGATCTTCGGGCTCGACCCCGGCAGGCGCACGCGGAACAGGAACTCGCATTCGAGCGCGGCCGGGGCTTCGGCGACGCGGGGCGCGTTCACGACCTCCGAGGGAACCGCCGTCAGGCCAGCCAGCTCGATCTCGTCCACATCCGGCGGCACATGGGCGGAGCTTTCGTTCATCGCCACCCGCAGGTCCCAATTGCAGAGATTGACCACGAACTCGCCCGTCTGCTCGATATTCTCCAGCGTGTCCTTGCGCCCGCCGCCGAGGCGCGGATTGTTGGGCGCGAAGACGATGATCGGCGGCGAATCCGCCATGGCGTTGAAGAAGCTGTAGGGCGCGAGGTTCACCACGCCCTCGGTGCTGAGCGACGAGACCCAGGCGATGGGGCGCGGCGCGACCAGCGCCTTGAAGGGGCTGTGGCGGAGGCCGTGTTCGCGGTGGTCGGCATAGAACATGGGGTTCGCGTCCTTTTCTCAGATGCGCCGGCCGGCCGCTTCCCAATAGGGCTCGCGGAGCTTGCGCTTGAAGATCTTGCCGGTGTCCTCGCGCGGCAGGGAGTCGTGGAAGACGACCAAGCGGGGGTGCTTATAGCCCGCGATGCGCCCGGTGAGGAAGGCGCCGACCGCCGTCTCGTCGCAATCGCTGCCGGGCTCGCGCTCGATGGCGGCCGCGACCCGCTCTCCGTATTCCTCGTCCGGCACGCCGAACACCGCGCAGTCGCGCACACCGGGGCACTCGATCAGCGCCGCCTCGATCTCGGCCGGGTAGATGTTCACACCGCCGGAGATAATCATGTCGCGCCGGCGGTCGTTCAGGAACAGGTAGCCCGCCTCGTCCAGATAGCCCATGTCGCCATTGGTCACGAGGCCCGCATGTTCCACCCCGGCCCGCTTCTCCGGGTCGTTGTGGTAGGTGAAGGGCATGAGGTCCCGGTGCAGGCAGTAGATCTCGCCGGTCTCGCCGGGGCCGAGGCGGCGCTTGTCCTCGTCGAAGATGACGATCTCGGCGTTCGGCATCACCGGGCCGACCGTGCCCGGCCGCCGGAGCCACTCTTCGGAATCGCACCATGTCACCATGCCGGTCTCGGTCGAGCCGTAATATTCGACCAGCACCGGCCCCCACCACTCGATCATCGCCCGCTTGACATCGGGGGCGCAGGGCGCGCCCGCATGGATGACGCGGCGGAGCGAGGAGAGGTCGTAGCGCGCCCGCACCGCTTCCGGCAGCTTGAGCAGGCGCACGAACATGATCGGCGCCATGAAGGCATGGCCGATCCGATGCTCCTCGACCAGCGCCAGGAACCGCTCGGCGTCGAAGCGCCCCATCAGCACCAGATGGCCGCCGGCGAGCCGGGTCATCATGGCGTGGTTGTTGGGCGCGGCGTGGTAGAGCGGCGCCGTCACGGCCGAGACCATGCCCGGATGCAGGCCGTAGATCTCGGCAAGGAAGGCCGCGATCGTGTCGCGCTGCGCCTGCGTGGCCGGCTGGCGGCGCACCCCCTTGGGCCGGCCCGTCGTGCCGGAGGTGTACATCATCGAACCCGGCGGATCGAGCGGCGGCCCCGCATGAGGCTCATGGGCGGCGAGCCAGTCCGGCCAGTCCGAGAGCGGGATTGCCGGGACCTCCAGATCGCCCAGAGGGGCCAGCAGATGCGGATGCCCGACCAGCGCCTTCGCGCCGCTGTCGGCGAGGATGTAGCGCACCTCGTCGGGCGCGAGGTGCCAGTTGACCGGCACGGCATAGGCCCCGAGCATGCCGGCCGCATCGGTGACGGTGAACACCGCGGCGTCGTTGTGGAGCAGCCAGGCGACCGCATCGCCGGGGCCGACGCCGAGCCCCGCGAAACCGGTCGCCGCGCGCGCCGCCCGTTCGCCCATGTCCGCGCCGTCGATAACGCTGTCGTCCAGCCTCACCCAGCCGTCTGTCATCGTTCCCCGCTCCCCCTCTTCAATCCTTCCAGCGCTTGTGGAACCAGAGCCAGTCCTCCGGCGCGCTCCGGATGTCGGCCTCCAGCCGCGCTGCGTAGCGCCGGACGATGCCGGCGTCGCCTTCCTCATAAGGCGGTTCGCAGAGTTTCTCGACCCGGCAGAGATAACGCCCTCGCCCCGTCCGCCGGCAGGACAGGTAATAGACCGGCCAATCGAGCGCGCGGCCGATGCGGTCCGGCCCGGCGAAGAAGGCCGTGTGCCGGCCGCAGAACTCCACCTCGCGGCGCTCGGCGGCGCCCGGCTGCTGGTCGGCGACCAGAACGAGCACGCCGCTTTCCTGCCGGCAGCGAAGCACGGTCCGGCGCACTTTCCTGAGCGGCACCAGCGTGCCGTCGAAGCGCGCCGCGATGGCCTCCAGCATGCGGTGCAGCACGTCTCCGTGCGGCGGCTTGTAGATCACGAAGACCGGCGCAGGCACGGCGTCCGCCAGCGCGCCGACGGCCCAGAGCATATTGCCGTGATGGGCCGCCAGCACCAGGGCGCCGCCCTCCTCCAGCGCTTCCGCGCCCTCCAGCCGGACGCGGGCGCCCAGTTCCGCCTTCGGAATGGCCATGAGCCGGATCGACTCCATCGCGAGATCGGCGCTGGCGGCGTAGAAGCGGCGCATCAGCGCCCGGAGTCCGGCATCGGGGAAGGCGGAGGCGAGATTGCGCGCCGCCACGCGGCGCCGACTCGGCACGAACGCGCGGGCAAGCGGGACCAGCAGCCGCCCGACCGGGTAGAGGCAGGCGAGCGGCAGGCGGCTGGCGATGCGCAAGGCGGCGAACAAAGCGGCGATATCCCGTCCTTTCCGGCCGTCCGGGCGCGGGCAGGCAGGATAGGGGCCGGCGCCCGCCGCGTCACGCTCCCGGCGGCACGTCGAGCGTCGGATTGCGGTCGAAGAAGCCGTCGGCCTCGAGCCGGAAGCCGGTGCGGGCGACCGGCTGCACCGGCCAGTCCTCGAGGCGCGGCAGGTGCAGCAGGCCGAAGGTGTGCCACAGCACGATATCCGTATCCTCGATGGACCGGCCCTGCTCGACCCAGGCGGCGATGGTCTCCGAGCCGTCGCTCTGGTTGACGAACCGCCCGGCCGGGAAACGCTCGCCTGCGTCGTAGGGCGTGCACCACATATGGTTGAAGATGAAGGCCGCGCGCTTCGACATCATCGTCCTGGCATGGAACCAGGGCCGGAGCATGCCGCTGGAATGCAGGCGGTAGGCCGTCGGCCGGCCGAGCGCGTTGGCCGCTCTTGCGCTCTCCACCTTCCAGAACCGTTCGGTGTCGGCATTGCGCGTCCGGCCGGTTTCCGTCTTCAGCACCGTTCGCTCCGCCCGGAAGGCATTGCCGTTCGGGTTCTCCTCGCCCATCGGCGGCTGCACCACATTCATCTCGACCAGCCGGTTGGCGTCGCCGTCCACCGCCATGTCGAGGCGGGCGCAGAACAGGTGCTGGTGGTTGGGCGCGGTGACGCCGGGCATGACCTCGGTGCCGTAGTCCGTTCCCGAAACCGCATTCAGGCCCTGCGTGTTCATGATGCCGGTCGCCTTCACGTCCAGCTCCAGCGTCCCGTCCATGTGGAAGACCCAGTAGAAACCGTATTCGTAATTGCCCACGGTCGCGATCATGGAGACCAGCAGCCGGCGCGCCCGGCGGTGCTCCATCTCTTCGGTCATGTAGTCGGTATGCTTCCAGAGCATCCCGTCATCTTCCTCATGGAGGCAGATGGCGTTCTCGACCACTACCGGCTCGCCCGAGGTCACCGTGTACACACCGTCGAAATAGTGGATATGGCCGCGGCAGTCGCAGCCGAGCTTCAGCGGGTTGGCGACCTGGCCGAGGCCGTATTCGCCCACATCGAACGCGTTCTTGCGGTAGTTGTTGAAGGAGGGGTCGCCATAGGGCACGACCATTTCCGCAATCGAGGCGCGCCAGATGAGCGGCCGCCAGGGCGCCTTCTCGCCGCCGCGCACCTGGATGTCGTTGAGCACAAGCCCCTCGCGCGGGTGGAACTCGACATGGAAGCGCCAATTGGCCCAGGTGACGACCCGGTCCTCCACGGTGAAACTGGGCCCGTCGGGCTGGGAAATGTCGATGGGCCTGAGGTCGCTGCGCAGGATTCCGGCGATCTCGGGCCGCGCGGCCTGGTAGTTCGAGGAGGCCGCCGGGACCTTGTGGACCTTCTGGTCGATGACCCGCACGACCTCGACGCGGTTCAGGTCGAACAGCACGTTCAGGCCTTCGACCGGGTGGGCGTAACCGTTGTCCGAGGGGTCGGAGCGCAGATAGACCAGGCAGTGCACCAGCCGCCGGTCTTTTTCGTCCTCGAAGCCGAAATTGCCGGCCGAGAAGGGATCGACCTGGATATTGGAAAGATCGGTCACGCCGCGCCGTTCCATCGCCGCGATGAAATCGGGATGCTGCGGCACCGTCTCGGCGCAGACCAGGAACTCATCGACATTGATCGCCGGGCGGGCGCCCGGCACCTCCGTCGCCGATTCCACCCTGCCGCCCGCGAGATCGACGATGAGCTCGCTCACGCTGACCGCGGCCGTGTCGTAAATGCTGACATAGGCCCTGCGGCCGGCCCCGGCCCTGCCGGCCGCGATTTCGGCCCGGCATGCGGCCTTGTCCGGGTAATGCAGGCGGATCGCCTCGAATTTCGTCGTTTCGGTCCACCCCTCCCAGGCCCGGACGATTCCGCCCGCCGCCTCGATCTCGGCCGGTGTCAGCGCGTTCAGCGGGTGGGCGCCGCGCTCGGTCGCCGGGGTGTTGTTGCTGGTATTCGCCATCGGTTCTGTCCTTCCCAGGCGGGTATCCAGGCCGTCGGCCGTATCGGCGGCCGGACGGAAGCAGGCTCGCGCGGCTCAACTGCCGGTGAAGACCGGGCGGCGCTTTTCCATGAAGGCGGTGCGGCCCTCGCGGTAGTCGGCGCTGTCGAAGCAGGCTTTCGCCAGCGCCTCGATGAGTCCGGCCTCGCGCTCCTGCCGGTCGGCCATCACCTCACGGACGGTAAGCTTGGAAGCGCGGATCGAGAGCGGCGCATTGACCGCGAGCCGGGCCGCGTAGTCGCGCACATGGCCTTCCAGTTCCGCTGCCGGCAGCACACGGTCGATCAGGCCGATCGCATAGGCCTCCTCCGCCGGCAGCCTCCGGCCGGAGAACAGGATGTCTTTGGCCCGCGCCGGCCCCACCAGCCCGACGAGGCTCTGCACATTCTCGAAATTATAGGCGATGCCGAGCCGGGCGGCGGGAATGCCGAACTCGGAGCCCTCGGCGGCGAAGCGCAGGTCGCAGGTCATGGCGATGCCGAGGCCGCCGCCCATGCAGAAGCCGCGGATCATGGCGATGACGGGCTTTTCCGCGCCCGCGAGCCGCCGGCGGCCGGCATCGGTCGCTTCCGCGTAGCGCGCCGCGGCCGCGGCGTCGGCGCGGTTCTTCTCGAATTGCGAGATGTCCGCTCCGGAAACGAAGGCCTTGTCGCCCGCGCCCTTCAGCACGATGACCCGCACCTCCGGGTCGGCCTCGAAATCCGCGAGGATGGCGTCGGCGCCCTGCCACATCTCCATCGTCATGGCGTTGCGCCGGGCCGGATTGTTGAAGGTCATCCAGCCGATCCCGGCTTCCTTCCCGGCCAGCATCCTGCCGTCGGCATGTTCCATTCGGGCGCTCCTCGCCTGCGGACCGTTCATTGCTCGTGGGTATAGCCCGGTCAGCCGGCGGCCGCATCCTCTTCGCGCCGGGACTTCGCCACGTCCTTGATGCGGTCGAACTCCGCGCGGCGGCGCGCGATCTCCTCCGGCGGCACCAGGTCGATATTGGAGTAGTCGCGCTTCCAGGACGGATCGGCGGACCAGCGCAGCGGGCTCTGCAGGGTCGTGTTCGGGCCCGGCGCGCCTTCCAGCAGGCGGAGCGCCAGCGCCAGCGTCTCGCGCTGCGAGTCCGGGTCGTGCGGACGCCCGGCCGGATTGCCGAGCGGGAAATCGCTGAACAGGAAACGCGGCGCGCCCGCATGCTCCACGATGTCCTTGGCGCAGCCCATCGCGACAGTCGGGATGCCGGCGGCCTCCAGTGTGCGGGCGACCAGACTCACGGTCTGGTGGCACACCGGTCAATTGGCGGCGAGAAGGACCGCATCCGCCCCGTCCTCCCGGCAGCGCGCCAGCAGCTCCGGCGCATCCACCTCGATGGTCGCGGCGTGGCTGCGGTTCGTGGGCGCGCCGTGGAAGCGCGGCGCCACCTCCCCGATCCGGCCCTCTTTCGCCGCCGCCCGGAGTTGCCGGAGCGGGAACCAGGTCCCGATATCCTCGGCCGTGGTGTGGTCGCGGTCGATGGCGATATGCGAGATGCGAAGGTCCGGGTCCGTCGCGCTGTCGCCCGAATAGACGCTGTAGAACTTGGCCGCCGCATTGTAGGGCGCGCCCGGTCCCTGGTCGCCCTTGTCCGGCCGGTAGGGCGCGGCGGTCGTAATCAGCCCGATGCGCGCCTCGGCCAGCGGCTTCTCCAGCGGAACGAAGGGCGTCTCGACATAATGCGCCCATTCATAGGGCTTGCCGTAGCCCAGCGTCTCGTAATAGCGGCGGATACGGTCCAGATAGGGGATCGGCCGGTCCTCCGCCGGCGCGAAGCCGAAGCGCCCGCTCATTGCTGTCCTCCCTGTCGCCGGGTGGCGGTCATTCGCCGGGGGCCATGCCCTTGGCGGCAAGCTCCTCCAGCGCCTCCGGCGCCTTTTCGAGATGGCCGAGGCCCATGCCGCGCAGCACGTGGCCGGCCTTGGTGAACTGGATTTTCGTGTAGGTGGTGAGCTCCACCCGGTTGCCCCAGGGGTCGAGGAAGTCGGTGAACGGCCCTTCGAGGAACGCCACGCCCATCTCCTCCAGCCGGCGGATGGCGAGCTCCTTGTCGTCCACGGCGATGCCGAAATGGCGGCTGTCGTCCGGCCCCTGCCGGCGTCCCAGCGAGAAATTGATGAACTGGTCGCCGAAATAGACGAAGGCGGCCTTGTCGCTCTGCCGCGCGATTTCGAGCTCGAGGAAGCCGCCGTAAAACGCCAGCGCCTCCTGGATGTCGCCCACTTCCAGCGCGACATGGTTGATGCCGACCGGCACCGCCTTTTCCGCCATGATTCCGTCTCCCCGTTGCGCCGGCGGCTCAGGCAAGGCCGAACATCGGCTCGCCCGGCTCCGGCATTTCGGCCGTCAGCACATTCTCGCTGAGCGAGTTGGTGATGAACAGCGTGCGCCCGTCCGGGCCGCCATAGGCGACATTGGTGGTGAGCAGGCCGCCGTCGCAGGCGACCGCCCGGTGGGTCGGCAGGCCGTTCGCCGACCAGAGCCAGACCTGCCCGCCGCCGGCATGGGCGACGGCGAGATTGCCGGCCCGGTCCACGGCCATGCCGTCCGGCCCCATGCCGCCGACGAGCCGGCAGAAGAGCCCCACGCGATGCACGGAGCCGTCCTCGCGGAAGGGCACGCGCCAGACGGCGTTGTCGCGGGTCACGGCCACATAGAGCTCCGTCTCGGCCGGATTCATGACGAGGCCGTTCGGGCTCGGCGCATTGGAAACCAGGCAGTCGAGCTTGCCGGACGCGGAAAGCCGGAACACGCGGCCCGTCGGGTCATGGAGGCCGGTGCGGCCCTGGTCGGTGAAGTAGAGGTCGCCGTTCGAGGCGAAGAACAGGTCGTTCAGCCCCTTGTAGCCGGGCAGCCGGTCCGGCCCGAGAAAGGTCTCGACCTTGCCGCTTACCGGATCGACCACCATCACGCCGTTCTGCCGGTCGGCGACGAACAGCCGCCCGTCCCGGTGGAGCTTCATGCCGTTGGGATGGCCGTCATACTCGGCCGTTACCGACCACTCGCCGTCCGGCGCCAGCCTGAAAATGCGCCCGAAGGCGATATCCACCATGTAGAGGTTGCCGGCGCCGTCGAAGGCCGGGCCCTCCAGGAAGGAGCCGACCGCATGGCCGCGGAAGATCTCGCGGGCGAAATCGCTCTCGCGGTCCGTAATCCGCAGCTCGTCCGGCAGGACGGCGTGGATGCGGGTCTCGATGACCTTCGGTTCGGGGACCATGCACGCGCCTCAATGTTCGTTTGAGAATTGCGTCGGAGCAGGGTTCGGTCCGGCGGTGTCGACTTCCATGTATGGGACAAACCCCGGTCCGCCCCCCAATGCGTCACCCCGGCCCCCGAGCCGGGGTCCAGCCTCGGGCCTCCCGGCAGCCTCGGCGGTCCCGCCTGCTCTCCACCGGCCGCGGCGGCATCGAGAGCCATGGATGGACCCCGGCTCGGGGGCCGGGGTGACGATCTTTGTGCGCCTGTCGTCCCTGCTCAACTCGCCCGGAGGCCGCGAATAGCCCATTCTCAAACGGTCTCTCACAGCTTTTCGAGCTTCTGCAGCGTGCGCAGCCAGCGGGGCCGGGGCTCGTCGCCGAAGCTGGCCGGCCAGTTGGTGTAGGCGACCTCGCCCACATAGATGTCGCCCCGGCTGTCCACGGCGAGGCCGTGCGGGGCCAGGAACCTGCCGGGCTCCTGCCCCGGCCCGTCCTCGCCGCCGAGCCGCGCGACCAGCTCGCCCTCGTTCGTGACGATGGAAAGCCGGGGGCCAAGATTGGGGTGGTGGCGGTTGACGGCCATGCCCGGCCCGAGCTCGCCGATGAAGCAGTGCGGGCAGGAGCCGCGCGGCATGTAGAGGCCGCAGGGCCGGTGGAGATTGTTCCACTGCGCCTCGTAGCGCCCCTCCGTGTCGAAGACCTGGACACGGTGGTTCTCGCGGTCCGCGACATAGATCCAGCCGTCATCGTCGGCGGTGATGTTGTGGACGATATTGAACTGCCCGGGATCGGTGCCGCTCTCGCCCCAGCTTTTCACCAGCCTGCCGTCAGGCGTGTATTTGTGGACGCAGGCATTGCCGTAGCCGTCGGAAACGAACAGGTGCCCGTCCGGCGAGATCGCGGTGTGGGTGCAGCGGTGGAAGGGCTCGTTGCTCATGAAGGGCGCGGGCGTTCCGGGCACGCCGAGCTCCATCAGCACCTTGCCCTCCGGCGTGCAGCGCCGGACGGTGTTGCTGCCGTCATCGGTGAGGTAGAGCGTCTCGTCGGGGCCGATATGGATGCCATGGGCGCGCGGATACTCCCCCTCGCCCCAGGAGCGCAGGAAATTGCCGTCCCGGTCGAAGACGACCATCGGGTGCTCGCCCCGATTGAAGACATAGACCCGGTCATTGCCGTCCACCGCGACCGCGGCGACATCGCGGAACTCCCAGCCGTCGGGCAGCTTCGCCCAGTCCTCCACGACCCGGTAGCGGTGCTCTCCGCTGCCCAGAATGACCGACATGGCCTCGTCTCCTCCCTCTCCCGGCAGCCGGGATTGTCCTCCGCCAGCCCCCGTGCGGCAAGCGGCAAGGCGGATCAGAGCCGGGCGATCGCCGGGAGCGCCTCCTCGGAGAAGAGCGTGAGGTTGGCGACCGTGTCCTCGTGGCCGAGGAAGCCGCCCTGCCCCATCATCAGCAGGTGCTCGAAGCCGCCGACGGCCGCGGCGAATTCCTCCACCTGCTCCACCACCTGCGCCGGCGTGCCGGCGAAGGCGATGCCGGCGGCCATGAAGTCCTCCACCGTGCCGTCCTGCATCGGGAAGTCGGAGCCGTCGCGGCGCTGGATGCGAAGCTCGGACCCGCTGCGGATCAGGCCCGCCATCCGCGCCGCCGGCGAATAGCCCGGCGGATAGAAGAACTGGGGCTGCACGCGCGGCGTGGTCCGGCTGTAGTCGAGGATCTGGTGGGCGCGGCGCTTGCCCTCGGCCTCGGTTTCGCCGACGCCGACGATGCAGAGATAGGCGAAGCGGTCGGGCCCGGCCTCGAAGCCCGCCTCCGCCGCGCTTTCCCGGTAGGCGCCATAGACCACGGGTGTGTGCATGTAGCCCGTGTTCAGCGCCGCGATGACATAGCCCTTGCGGGCGACGCGCCGGGCGGAGCCGGGGCTCGCCACCGTCATCCAGACCGGCGGATGCGGCTGCTGCCAGGGGCGCGGCCAGACATTCACCTCGCGGTAGTGGTAATGCCGGCCCTCCCAGTTGAACGGTCCGTCATGGGTCGTCATCGCCTTGACGATGAGGTCATGCGCCTCCCAGAAGCGCTCCTCGAGTTCAGCCGGATTGGAGTTGGCGGGGTTGATCTCGAAAGGCGCGCCCTTGACGAAGCCCATCTCCACCCGGCCGCGGCTGATGACGTCGAGCATGGCGTATTCCTCGGCGACGCGTACTGCGTCCATGCGGTTGCCGATCGGCATGCCGAGGCAGAGCAGGCGGGCCTTCTCGGTCTCGCGCGCCAGGATCGCCATCGGGATGGTGCAGACCGAGGTGGTGCAGGTCGCCGTGGCATGGTGCTCGTTGACCATGATGTTGAGGCCGAGCCGGTCGCAGAGCGCCCATTCGTCGAGATAGCGGTGGTAGAGGTCGGCGCCGATCTCCGGGTCATAGACCCGGCTCGGGATCACGTTGCGCAGGCCTTCGTTCAGGAACTCCCAGCCCGGGTGGTAAGCCATCTCGCTGAAATGCCAGACCTGCATCACTTGCTCTCCACAAAGGCCAGGACTGCATCGGCGGTCGCATCGGCCCGTTCGATATGGGGATAGTGGCCGGCGGCGGCGACGGTCTCGAAGCGCGCATCGGGCAGGCGTTCCGCCAGCTTGCGGCCGTATTCGGGCCTGGCGAAACCGTCGCTCTCGCCCCAGAGCAGGAGCGTCGGGACGGCGGCCCGGTGCAGCCATTTCGCCAGCAGGGGGTTGTGCATATAGGGCTTCCAGCCGTACCAGGCAGCCCACTGGCGCTCGAGCGCGATGGTTTCGACCGCCGCCTCGTCGAGCGCGGCATGGTCTGGCGCCCAGCGGGCGGGGTCGTGGAAGAGCGCGCGCGCCGCCTCGGCCTCCGGCATGAAGACGAGGTCGGCGAAGTCCCGCTCCTCGCGCCCCGAAAGCTTGACCCCGACCGGGGCCAGCAGCGCCATGCGTGCAATGCGGGAGCGGTCGCGCACCGCCATTTCCAGCGCGACCCACCCGCCGAGCGAGGCGCCGACGACGGTCGCATCGCGCGCGTCCACCTCTTCCAGCAGGTCCAGATAGCGGTAGGCGAGGTCGTCCACGCTGCGGAAGTCCGGATCCGGCGGCGTCCCGTCATAGCCCGGATAGAGCGGTGCATGCAGGTCCCGGCCCGCGCCCAGCCGTTCGAGGAACGGCCCGCCCATGGCGGTGAAATGCTCGCCGTGAAGAAACAGCACCGGGCTCATGGCTTTCGCTCCCTCAGGGTCCGGCGCCGGCCTTCACGCCTTCTCGAAATCGATCTTCTGGTCCACCGGCGCGCCGGCAAGGCTTCGCCTGAGGCAGTCGAGCGCGAGTTCCACCCCGCCCTCACGCGCCCGCCGCGCACCGCCGATCAGCAGCGCGCGGCGCTCCAGGCCGCCCTCCGGCCCGGCGAGCGCAACATGCACCCTGCCGGTCGCCGGATCGACCGCTGCGGCAAGGCCGTGCGTCGCCCCGTCGGCCCGGCGCACGCCCTCGGCGAGCTCCATCGGCGAGGCGTCGTCCGGCAGGCCCAGCGGCCGCGCGACGGCCGCTATGCCGTTGCCGGAGGACGCGCGCAGGAAAACGCCGCTCTCTTCACCAGCCGCCCCAAGTCGCGCGCCGAGGCCGCCCCGGGAGCCGGTTTCGACCGTGCTCAGCGTGCCGCCGAGCGCCCGCAGGCGTTCCAGCACCGCGCCTTCCAGCGTGCCGTCGTCCTCCGCGACAATGAAATTGCCGAGCCGCGCGCGGACCTCCGCCACGATGGGCTCCAGCAGCGCCGCCGCCGCCTCGGTCGTCGGCGCGGCGACGGCGAGCTTCGTTTCCAATTGCGGGTAGTGCGACTGGAAGCCGAGCTTGACCCGGCCCTCGCCGTCCATCGCCTCGATGCCGTCCAGCAGGTGGTCCGCGCGGGACTCGCCGATGCCGAAGGAATGGAAGCGCTTGAGGTGCATCACCGCCTCGATGCCGCTCATCGCGCGCAGGCGGGGGATCAACTGGTTCTCCGTCATCACGTCGAGTTCGGACGGCACCCCCGGCGTGAAGAAGAAGCGTGCCCCGCCGATGTCCATTGCGAAGCCGCAGGCCGTGCCGACCGGGTTGTCGATCAGCTCCGCGCCTTCGGGCAGCATGGCCTGCTTGCGGTTGTTGGGCGGCATCTCGCGGTTGCGCCGGCGGTAGAAGTCCTGGATGTTTTCGAGCCATTCGGGCCGGAGTCCGAGCGCCACGCCCGCCGCCTCCGCCGCCACCTCCTGGCTGAGATCGTCCACCGTCGGCCCGAGCCCGCCGTTCACGATCACCGCGTCCGCGCGTTCGGCGGCGGCGTCGAAGGCGGCGCGCAACTCCGCCCGGTCGTCGCCCACCGTGGTCTCGCGCACCACCGGCAGGCCGAGTTCGGTCAGGCGCCGGCTCAAGCGGCTGAAATTGGTGTTGACGGTCTTGCCGGTCAGCACCTCGTCGCCGGTGCAGATGACTTCAATGCGCAAGAATTCGCTCCCCCGGATGCGCCTCGGAGATAGCAAGGCGGCGCCTTCGCCGCAAATGCGGGCCTGGCGGAGAGAGGATGGCCGCGCCCGGAGGTTGTGGTTCCGGACGTGTCGACCGCAATTGTTGCGGCGACCGTCCATCATCGAAACGACAGACCGTCCGAACTGCCCCCAACCCTTTGCCTCCGCCCCGTTCGGGTGTAAACCCCGGCCTGCGTGGAATTCGGGACTCTGGAGGCTTTCGCATCATGGGACGCGACACCCTGGGCGCGCGCCGGACCCTTCGGGTCGGCGGCAGGGAATACGACTACTTTGCGCTGGAAGCGGCGGAGGCGGCCGCGGGCGACCTCTCGCGCCTGCCGGTTTCGCTGCGCATTCTGGCGGAGAACCTGCTGAGGCACGAGGACGGGCGCACCGTCACCGTCGAGGACATCGCGAGCTTCGGCGCCTGGCTGAAGGACCGCAAGGCAGGGGCCGAGATCGCGTTTCGCCCGGCGCGCGTGCTGATGCAGGACTTCACCGGCGTGCCGGCCGTGGTCGATCTGGCCGCCATGCGCCACGCCATGGCCGAGCTCGGCGGCGACCCGCAGAAGATCAACCCGCTCAATGCCGTGGACCTCGTCATCGACCACTCCGTCATGGTGGATTCCTACGGCAGCGCGGACGCCTTCCACGCCAATGTCGGGCGCGAGTTCGAGCGCAACCGCGAGCGCTACGAGTTCCTGCGCTGGGGCCAGTCGGCCTTCCGCAATTTCCGCGTCGTGCCGCCCGGCACCGGCATCTGCCACCAGGTCAATCTGGAATATCTGGCCCGCACGGTCTGGACCGAGGAGCAGGAAGGCCGCACGGTCGCCATGCCCGACACGGTCGTCGGCACCGACAGCCACACGACGATGGTGAACGGGCTCGGCGTGCTCGGCTGGGGTGTGGGCGGCATCGAGGCGGAGGCTGCGATGCTGGGCCAGCCGATTTCCATGCTGATCCCCGAAGTGGTGGGCTTCGAGCTCACCGGCCGCATGCCCGAAGGCGCGACCGCCACAGACCTCGTGCTGCGCGTGGTCGAGATGCTGAGGGCCAAGGGCGTAGTCGGCAAGTTCGTGGAGTTCCACGGGGCCGGCCTCGATGCGCTCGCGCTCGCGGACCGGGCCACCATCGCCAATATGGCGCCCGAATACGGCGCCACCTGCGGCTTCTTCCCCGTGGACGGCGAGACGCTCAACTATCTGCGCTTTACCGGCCGCGAGGAGGAGCAGGTGGCGCTGGTCGAGGCCTATGCGAAGGCGCAGGGCCTCTGGCGCGAGGCCGGCATGGCTGCGCCCGTCTTCTCCGACACGCTCTCGCTCGACCTCTCCTCGGTCGAGCCGGCGCTTGCCGGGCCGAAACGCCCGCAGGACCGGGTCGCGCTGTCGGGCGTGCCGGCGAGCTTCGAGCGGGCCGTGGCCGAGATCGGCGGCGGCGCTGCACAGACGGTCGAGGGCGCGGACTATTCCATCGAGCCCGGCCATGTGGTGATCGCCGCCATCACGAGCTGCACCAATACCTCCAACCCGAGCGTGCTGGTCGCCGCCGGGCTGCTGGCCCGCAACGCGCTGGAGCGCGGCCTCAGGGTCAAGCCCTGGGTCAAGACCTCGCTCGCGCCGGGCAGCCAGGTGGTGACCGACTATCTTGAGGCCGCCGGCCTGCAGGACTCGCTGGACGCGCTCGGCTTCAACCTCGTCGGCTACGGATGCACCACCTGCATCGGCAATTCCGGCCCGCTGGCGGAGCCGATCGCCGAGGCGGTCGAGACGGGCGACATCACCGTCGGCGCGGTGCTCTCCGGCAACCGCAATTTCGAGGGCCGCGTCCACGCCCAGGTGAAGGCGAACTACCTCGCTTCGCCGCCGCTCGTGGTCGCCTATGCGCTGGCGGGCTCGCTCACCGTCGATCTCGCCCGCGACCCGCTGGGAGAGGACGGCGAGGGCAATCCCGTCTATCTCAGCGACATCTGGCCGGGCGACGAACAGATTCGCGAGACGCTTGCGAGCGCGCTCTCGCCGGACATGTTCCGGGCGCGCTACGGCAATGTTTCCGAGGGGCCGGCGGAATGGCGCGAGATCCGCGTGCCGGCGGACGAGACCTACCGCTGGAACGACGGCTCCACCTATGTCCGCCATGCGCCCTATTTCCAGGACATGGAGCGCGAGCCGGCGCCGGTCTCGGACATCTCAGGGGCGAAGGTGCTGCTCTCGCTCGCGGACAGCATCACCACCGACCACATCTCGCCGGCGGGCGCGATCAAGCGCGACGGGCCGGCGGGGGACTACCTGATCGGCCACCAGGTGCGGCCGGTGGAGTTCAACTCCTACGGCGCCCGGCGCGGCAACCATGAAGTGATGATGCGCGGCACCTTCGCCAATATCCGCATCCGCAACGAGCTCGCCCCCGGCACCGAGGGCGGCTTTACCACGCACCGGCCCTCCGGCGAGGTCATGTCCGTCTATGACGCCGCCATGCGCTACCGCGAGGAAGGCGTGCCGCTGGTGGTGTTCGGCGGCAAGGAATACGGCACCGGCTCCTCGCGCGACTGGGCGGCCAAGGGTTCGGCCCTGCTCGGCATCCGGGCGGTGATCGTGGAGAGCTTCGAGCGCATCCACCGCTCCAACCTGATCGGCATGGGCGTGCTGCCGCTGGAGTTCACCGGCGGCATGACGCGCAAGGCGCTCGCGCTGGACGGCAGCGAGACGGTCGATGTGCTGGGCGTGGCCGACGGCCTCGAGCCGCGCTCGACGCTCACCTGCCGGGTGCGCCGGACGGACGGGACGATGCAGGAATTCGAGGTCCGCTGCCGCATCGACACCGAGAACGAGCTCGACTATTTCCGCCACGGCGGCATCCTGCCCTACGTCCTGCGCAACATGCTGGCCGAAGCGGCCTGACCTGACAGGGGAGACAAGCACATGGCGCGCCCGACCGTCGCGGTGATCGGCACCGGCGGCACGATTTCCTCGCTGGGGCACCACAGCCTCGAGCTCGCCACCTATGTGGACCATGCCACGGTGATGGAGGTCGGCGATCTGATCGCGAAAGTGCCGGAGCTCGACCGGGTGGCGGACGTCGTGCCGGTGCCGTTCCGCGCCATTCCCTCGACCGCGATGGGCCCGGCCGTCTGGCCGGAACTGCTCGCCCGCGTCCATGAGACCGCCGCCCGCCCCGAGATCGACGGCATCGCCATCACGCACGGCACGGCGACCTTGGAGGAGACCGCCTATTTCCTCAACCTCACGGTCGAGACGGACAAGACGGTCGTGCTGGTGGGCGCCCAGCGCCCGGCGTCGGGGCTCTCCACCGACGCCTTCCTCAACCTCCTCAACGCGGTGCGCGTCGCCGGCGCGCGGGAAGCGCGCGGCATGGGCGTGCTGACGCTGCTGAACGACGAGATCCACGCCGCGCGCGAGGTCACCAAGACGCACAGCGCCCGCGCACAGACCTTCAGGGCGCCCGATTTCGGCGTGCTCGGCCATGCGGACGAGGACTGGGTCGCGATCTACCGCCGGCCGGTGCGCGTCCATGCGCCGGCGGCCGCGCGCGAGCTCGGCCTGCCGGCGCGCTTCCCGCGCGTCGAGATCGCCTATTCCTACGGCGGCTCGGACGGCGCGGTGCTGCGCGCCATGGCCGATCTCGGCGCGGAGGGCATCGTCATGGCGGCGCTCGCCCCCGGCAACCCGACGCCGGAGGAGCACGAGGTGATGGAAGAGGTGATGGCGCGCGGCGTGGTCTTCGTCATGGGCACGCGCGCCGGCGCCGGGCGCCTGGTGCCGCTGGAGCGCCGCCGGCCGAAGGGCACGGTGCTGGCCGACAACCTCACCGTCCAGAAGGCTCGCGTCCTCCTCATGCTCGGCCTCGCCCGCACGAAGGACCCCGAAGAGCTGCAGGCCCTCTTCTACCGCTTCTGACGGCCGGCGGCGGCCCTCCTCGCCGGGCATTCGGCCCCTGGACCGGAGCGCATGACGTGAGCCGACGCCCGACCGACCTGAGCCGCCTCGACAACACGCGCGATATCCGCGCGCCGCAGGGCGGCGAACTCAGCTGCAAGAGCTGGCTGACCGAAGCGCCGCTGCGCATGCTGATGAACAATCTGGACCCCGAGGTCGCGGAAAGGCCGCAGGAGCTGGTGGTCTATGGCGGTATCGGCCGAGCGGCGCGCAACTGGGAAAGCTACGACCGGATCGTGGCGGCCCTGCAGGCGTTGGAGGCGGACGAGACCCTGCTGGTCCAGTCGGGCAAGCCGGTCGGCGTCTTTCGCACTCATGCCGACGCGCCCCGCGTGCTGATCGCGAATTCCAACATCGTGCCGCACTGGGCCACGCTCGAGACATTCAACGAACTCGACCGGCAGGGGCTGACGATGTTCGGCCAGATGACGGCCGGTTCGTGGATCTATATCGGCAGCCAGGGCATCGTCCAGGGCACCTACGAAACCTTCGTCGAGATGGGCCGGCAGCACTATGGCGGCGACCTCGCGGGGCGCTGGATCCTGACCGGCGGGCTCGGCGGCATGGGCGGCGCCCAGCCGCTGGCGGCGACCATGGCAGGCGCCTCCCTGCTCGCGGTCGAGTGCCGGCCGAGCCGGATAGAGATGCGGCTCAGGTCCGGCTATCTGGATCGCCGGTCGAGCGATCTGGACGAAGCGCTGGCGATGATCGACGAGGCTTGTGCGAACCGGACGCCTGTCTCGGTCGGCCTGCTCGGCAACGCAGCCGAAATCTATCCGGAACTGGTGGCGCGCGGCGTGCGCCCGGACGCCGTGACCGACCAGACAAGCGCCCACGATCCGCTGAACGGCTATCTGCCGGCCGGCTGGTCGCTTGCCGAGTGGGACGAGCGGCGCGAGCGCGACCCGGCGGGCACCGTAAAGGCGGCGAAGGAGTCGATGGCGGTCCAGGTCCGCGCCATGCTGGACTTCTGGGCCCGGGGCGTGCCGACCCTCGACTACGGCAACAATATCCGCCAGATGGCCCGGGAGACGGGCGTGGACAACGCCTTCGACTTTCCGGGTTTCGTGCCGGCCTATATCCGGCCGCTGTTCTGCCGCGGCGTCGGGCCGTTCCGCTGGGCGGCGCTGTCGGGCGACCCGGAGGACATCTACCGCACCGACGAAAAAGTGAAGGAGCTGATGCCCGACGACGCGCCTCTTCACAACTGGCTCGACATGGCCCGCCGGCGCATCCGCTTCCAGGGCCTGCCCTCGCGCATCTGCTGGGTCGGTCTCGGCGACCGGCACCGGCTCGGCCTCGCCTTCAACGGGATGGTGGCCAGGGGCGAGTTGAAGGCGCCGGTGGTAATCGGCCGGGACCATCTGGACAGCGGCTCCGTAGCGAGCCCGAACCGCGAGACCGAAGGCATGATCGACGGTTCGGATGCGGTTTCCGACTGGCCGATGCTCAATGCACTGCTCAACACGGCGTCGGGAGCCACCTGGGTCAGCCTCCATCACGGCGGCGGCGTCGGCATCGGCTTCTCGCAGCATGCCGGCATGGTGGTCGTGTGCGACGGCACGGACGAGGCGGCCGCGCGGATCGCGCGGGTGCTCTGGAACGATCCGGCAAGCGGCGTCATGCGCCATGCCGATGCCGGCTATGACGACGCCGTCGCCTGCGCGCGCCGGCACGGCCTCGATCTTCCCTTCCTGGGCTGAAGCGGCGCCCCGGCGCGCGGTCCGTTGACAGCGGGGTAGCGTGCCCTCAGCATCGCCCGGGCTGGTTTTCTGCCGGGAGTGCCGCATCCATGCCCGACGCCCCGCCCACCCAGGCCGAAAAGGCCGAGCGCTTCCACGCCCTGCATCGGGGCGCGGCGCCCTTCATCCTTGCAAACGCGTTCGATGCCGGCTCCGCCCGCATTCTGGCCGGCCTGGGATTCGAGGCGCTGGGAACGACGAGCGGCGGCTTTGCCGGCACGCTCGGCCGGTGCGACGGCGAGGTGACGCGCGAGGAGGCGCTGGACCATGCGCGCGCCGTCGTGGACGCGGTGGACCTGCCGGTTTCGGCCGATCTGGAGAACGGGTTCGGCCACGAACCGGAGAAGGCGGCGAAGACCGTGGCGCTGGCGGCCGAAGCCGGGCTGGTCGGCTGCACGATCGAGGACTTCACCGGCGACATGGACAACCCCTTCTATGACCGCGATCTGGCCGCGGAACGCATCGCTGCGGCGGCCGGGGCCGCCCGGTCGGCCGGCTTTCGCTTCACGCTGACGGCGCGGAGCGAATGCTTCATCCGCGGCCTTCCCGACCTCGACGAGGTCATAGCCCGACTGCAGGCCTATGAGGCCGCCGGGGCCGATGTGCTGATGGCGCCGGCGCTGCCGGACATCGCGGCGGTCGAGGCGGTGTGCCGCGCCGTGTCGAAGCCGGTCAATTTCATGGTGGGCGTGGCGGGCCGGTCCTTCCCCGCAGCCGATCTCGCAGCGGCGGGCGTCAGGCGCATCAGCCTCGCGACATCCTTGTACCGGGCGGCGATGAGCGGCGTCGCCGCGGCGGTTGCCGAGGTGACGGAGAAGGGCACCTTCTCCTATGTCGACAGCGTGATGTCTTCCCCGGAGATCGCCGGCTACATGCGGCGGTGATCGCGGCCCCCGGCATGACAAGCGGACGGCATCCGGGCTAACATCGCGCCCGTGTTTTCCATGAGCCGCCGGGGAGAGAAAAATGGCAGATGACCGGCATCCTTGGCTCGCGGGCTACCCCGGCCATGTCAACTGGGACGCGGAGATTCCCGAGGGCCCGCTCTTCGCCATCCTGGACGAGTCCCTCCGCCGCTTCCCCGACAATGAGGCGATGGACTTCCTCGGCAGGACATACAGCTACGGCGAACTCGGGGCGATGGTGGACCGCGCCGCCGCCGGCTTCCGCGCCCTCGGCGTGGACAAGGGCGTCAAGGTCGGGCTCTTCCTGCCCAACTGCCCGCAATTCGTCGTCTCCTTCTTCGGCGTCCTCAAGGCCGGCGGCACGGTGGTGAACTACAGCCCGCTTTATTCGGAGGAGGAACTCGCCTACCAGATCGAGGATTCCGAGACCGACATCATGGTGACGCTCGGCCTGGCCGCGCTCTATCCCAAGATGGCGGCGCTGCTGAAGAAGACGCGCATCCGCAAGCTGGTGGTGGGCACTCTCCAGGAGGTGCTGCCCTTCCCGAAGAACCTGCTCTTCGGGCTCCTGAAGCGCAGCGAGATCGCGAAGGCGCCGGACGACGGGAGCCATGTGCCCTTCAGCCGCCTCATCGACAATGACGGCGGATATGAGCCGGCGGCAATCGACCCGCGCGAGGATGTCGCCGTATTCCAATATACCGGCGGCACGACCGGCGTGCCGAAGGGCGCGATGCTGACCCATGCGAACCTCCACGCGAATATCCACCAGGCGCTGCTCTGGAATCCCTCGCTGGAGCCGGGCCGGGAGCGGATGATGGGCGTGCTGCCCTTCTTCCATGTGTTCGCGATGTCTGTGGTGATGAACTTCACCATCGCCATCGGCGGGTCCATCGTCATGCGGCCGCGCTTCGAGCTCGACCCGGTGCTGCAGGACATCACGAAGAAGAAGCCCACGCTCTTCCCCGGCGTGCCGACGATGTACACGGCCATCGTCAACCACCCGAAGCTCGCGAGTTTCGACCTCACCTCCATCAAGACCTGCATGTCGGGCGGCGCGCCGCTGCCGGTCGAGATCAAGCGGCGCTTCGAGGAGCTTTCCGGCTGCAAGCTGGTCGAGGGCTACGGGCTCACCGAATCCGCGCCCATCGCCGCCTCCAACCCCTTCGAGGGCGTCAACAAGGAAAGCTCGGTCGGCCTGCCCGTCCCCGGCACCACGATCACCATCGTGGACAAGGAGGACCCCCGCAAGGTCCTGCCGCAGGGCGAGGACGGGGAAATCTGCATCTCCGGCCCGCAGGTGATGAAGGGCTACTGGCGCCGCGAAGACGCAACCGCCGAGACCATCGTCGAGGGCCGGCTGCGCACGGGCGATGTCGGGCATCTCGACGAGGACGGCTACCTGTTCATCATCGACCGCAAGAAAGACCTCGTTCTGGTGAGCGGCTACAACGTCTTCCCGCGCAATGTCGAGGAGGCGATCTACCGCCATCCCGCGGTCGAGGAGGTCACCGTCATCGGCGTGCCGGACGATTATACCGGCGAGGCGGTCAAGGCCTTCGTCAAGCTCGGCGAGGGCCAGGCGCTGGACGCGGACGGGCTGCGCGCATTCCTCGCCGACAAGCTAGGCCGCCATGAGCAGCCCAAGCATATCGAGTTCCGCGACGAGCTGCCCAAGACCATGATCGGCAAGCTCTCCAAGAAGGAGCTGGTCGCCGAAGAAGCGGCGAAGCGCGAAGCGGCGCAAACGGCATCCGGGTAAGGCTCCGGGCGGCGCCGGCCATGAAGGCGCGACGGGCGCAGCCATGAACGGACGACGCCCGAATTTCATCCTGTTCGTGACCGACCAGCAGCGCGCTGACCATCTTGGCTGCTACGGCCATCCCGTGCTGAGGACACCGGCGATCGACGGTCTTGCGCGCCGGGGCGTCGCGTTCGACAACTGCCATGTGGCGAGCCCTGTCTGCATGCCCAACCGGGCGAGCCTGATGACCGGGCGCATGCCTTCGCTGCACGGCGTGCGCATGAACGGCATCCCGCTATCGACCGAGGCGGTGACCTTCACGGATCTCCTGCGCGATGCCGGCTATCTGACGGCGCTCATCGGCAAGAGCCACCTGCAGAACTTCACCGGGCAGCCGGCCTATGGCGGGCCGCGCCCCGACCGGAGCGGCTTCCACCGCGCGGGCGGCGCTCTGGCCGAGGCCAGCCGGCACGACTACCGCGCGCCAGCCTACGGGCAGGAAGCCCCGTCCTCCGGATCCGGCGTGGCGCTGCCCTTCTACGGCTTCGACCATGTGGACCTCGTCACCGGGCACGGGGACGCCTGCGGCGGCGACTATGCGCGGTGGCTCGCCGAGCGGGAGCCGGCTGCGGAGAGGATGCTGGGTCCGGAGAACCAGCTTGCCCATGACTATGTCTGCCCGCAGGCCGTGCGCACGGCGCTGCCGGAGGCGCTCTATTCGACGAACTACATTGCCGGGCAGGCGGTGTCCTGGCTCGATGCGGCGGACAGCGAGCCGTTCTTCCTCATGGTCTCCTTCCCCGACCCGCACCATCCGTTCAACCCGCCGGGACGCTATTGGAGCGCCTACCGCCCCGAGGACATGCCGGTGCCCGCCGCCTTCGAGCCGAACGACTGGACGCCGCCGCCGCATGTTGCGGCCCTCCATCGGGAACGGCAGCAGGGCAAGGCCGCACTCCAGGGCATGAACAGCATCGGCTGCACGCTCCGCGAAGCGCTGGAGGCGAGGGCGCTTACCTGCGGCATGATCGAAATGATCGACGACGCGATAGCACGCGTGCTGGCCGCGCTGGAGCGGGGCGGCGCGGCCGGGCGCACGGTGCTCGCCTTCACCAGCGACCATGGCGACCATCTGGGCGACCACGGCCTCCTGCTCAAGGGCGCCGAGCCCTACCGGGAGATCACCCGCGTGCCCCTGATCTGGGCGGACCCCGACGGCCCCTCGGGCGTGCGCCGGGAAGACATGGCGCAGACCATCGACATTCCGGCCACCATCCTCGAACGGGCGCGGGTCGAGCCGTTCCACGGCATGCAGGGCCTGAGCCTGCTCGGCGGCCCCGTTCGCGACGCCGCCTTCATCCAGTACGACCACCAGCGGCCCCATCCCGGCCTCGGCGGTCCGCCAAGGGTGCACTCGCTGGTGGACCGACGCTGGCGCCTCAGCGTCTTCGACGGACAGGACCAGGGCGAACTCTACGACCTCGAAGCCGACCCCGGCGAGTTCCGCAACCTCTGGGACGATCCGGGCGCCGCCGCGGAAAAGGCCCGGCTGATGGAACGCCTCCTCAGGGAGGAGATCGCCGCCGTGGACCGCTCGCCCCTGCCGACAGCAAGGGCCTGAGCGCAGCGGCGGACGGCAGCCCTTGCGCCTCGCTAAGGCCGTCCCGCCGGTGTAGGCTGGCGGCCCTGTAGCAGCCTGCGGGAAGGGAGGCCGCGCCATGGGGCAATTCGACCGCGCCGGCGAGGATGTCGGCAATATCGTCGCGCTGGAGCATGTCAATGTCCGGGTGCCGGACCAGGTGCGCGCGACGGACTTCTACGTCACCGCGCTCGGGCTGACGCGCGACCCCTATCTGGTGACCGGCACGAACAATATGTGGATCAATGTCGGCCAGAGCCAGTTCCACCTGCCGGTCGGCGAGCCGCAATGCCTTCGGGGCCGGACCGGCCTCGTCATGCCCGATCTGGACGCGCTGGAGGCCCGTCTCGACGCCGCCGGGGTGCCCTCGGAGCGCGGCGGCGACCATATCGACACGGCCTGCCCCTGGGGCAACCGCATCCGCGCGCACGGGCCGAGCGGCGGGCGCACGCTCGCCATGGACTATGTCGCCTTCGACGTGCCCGAGGGTGCGGCCGAGGCGGCAGCTGCCTTCTACCGCGAGGTCTGGAGAACGCCAGCCTGGGTGGACGGGGACGGCGTGGCCCATGCCTCGGTCGGGCGCGGACAGGAGCTGCGCTTCGTGGAGACCTCCGAGGCGCAGCCCGACTATGACGGCCACCATATCGCGATCTATGTCGCGGACTTTTCCGGCCCGCACCGCTGGCTCGACGAACGCGGTCTCGTCTCGGAGGAAAGCAACCGGTGGCAATACCGCTTCCTCGACATCGTCGATCCCGGCACGGCCGAGCCGGTGTTCCGCATCGAGCACGAGGTGCGCTCGATGACCCACCCGATCTACGGGCGCCCGCTGGTCAACCGCAATCCGGCGGTCACCAACAACGCCTTCGTGCCGGGCCACGAAGCCGTCGCCTGGGCTGCCGCGCCGGCATAGCCCACTCCAGGTTTCGAGCGCGCGGGCCTGCCTGTCGCGGAAATGTCGGGTTCCTGTCGTGGCAATCGGCGCGCAGACAGGCCATAGCCGTTGGCACGAACGGCAGGAGGGGCCGCCATGATCGTCCGGAAGCTGCGCATCGAACGGGGACTCTCCCAGGAGCAGCTGGCGTCCATGGCGGGCGTCAGCGTGCGCACCCTGCAGCGCATCGAGCGCGGCGCGAATGCGAGCGCCGAGACGCTCAAATGCCTTGCCGCCGTTCTGGAAACCGACTTCTCCGCACTCAGGAACGGGCAAGACATGACAAGCGCGACCGACACCCCCCTCCCGGACCTCTCCGAAAACGAGCAGAAGGCCATGGAATATGTCCGCGACATCCGGTCCTTCTACATCCACGCCATCCAGTATGCCGTCGTCATAACGGGCCTGGCCGTCGTCAACCTCTTCACCGGCCCGGACTATCTCTGGTTCCTCTGGGCCGCGTTCGGCTGGGGCGTCGGGCTCGCCGTCCACGGCCTCGGCGTGTTCGAAATCGTCAACCTGTTCGGCGACCGCTGGGAGAAACGGCAGGTCGCCAAGCGGCTCGCGAGAGCCCGGCGGGACGGGAACGGAACGTCCTGAGCCAGCCGGTACCGGAACCGGGCGAAGCGGCCGTTACCCGTTCGCGGCCTTGCGGGCGTGGTCCCGCAGCACACGGTTGATTTCGGTCTGATAGCCCCGGCCGCCGGGAGCGGCTGCCTTGAACCAGGCCACGACATCGGCGTCGAGCCGCAGTGTAATCTGCTGCTTGACGGGCCTGTAGAAGCGCCCGCGTCGGGCGTCCGGCCAATCAAGTGCCTCGGGCGCATCGCTCGTGTCGATCTCCTCGTCGGAGAGAGCGGCCAGCGCTTCTATCTCAGCCTGTTGCTTATCGGTTAGCCTCTCAGAAACCCTCTTCCTCATAGTTTTTTCTCTCACGCCGGGTTGCCTTTCGGGCACTGATAATTCGTCCTGCTTCGACTCCATCCTTCAATTCGGGCTCAGTATGGACGATCATCACCACCACACTTCCCACCATGCCGACGGTACGCCATCTCTCCTCCTCCGCATTCGGATCGGGAAATGAAACTGCCGCCGGGTCACGGAACACCAGGCTTGCCGTCTCAAAGCTGAGGCCATGCTTGCGCCTGTTGGCGCGATCCTTGTTTTCGTCCCACTCCCAATACACAAATCGAACCAATCATAACAACAAATATGTAGTTACACTACCACAGGCGTCAACCGAATAGAATTCGGGCGGTCGCTGATTCGGCCCGGCGCCCTGACTTCGACGGTTGATTCGCATAAGTAGTTGATATTGCCTGGTTCTCATTTCGGCTAGGCACTACATCCGGCATTTCTTCGAGCCGTGCTTCGTCGACGGTCAGGCGAGTTGATACGGGGTGATCGTCAGGGGCAGCCCCATGGTTGCGTAAATCTGCTCCGCCGCCGGTGTCGGCTTCGAGGGGATGACGTAGCGGTTGCCCGATTGCCGACAGCGCAGCAGGGAGCACTGGCGGTGGACGAGGGCGGAGCGGATGACCTCCGGGGACATCCGCCGCTTCTGGATGGCGACGCGGTACGCAAGGTGTCGAACGCAGGCGAAGGCCAGGAAGGCGATGGCGATGTGAGCGCGGATCCGGTCCGGGTTCCAGTGCCAGATGGGACGTATCTTCAGGTCGTGTTTGGTGATCCGGAAGCTCTCCTCGACCTGCCAGAGCCCCTGGTAGTGAGCCATCACTTCGGTGACGCGCGCGTCGCGCAGATTGGTGATGACGCCGGTGAGCCCGTCCCATCGTGCGGCCTCGGCGATCTTCTCCGGGTTCACCGTGAGCCGTGCGTCGCCCTCGACGGCGATGAAGCGCTTCGCCCCGTGATTGGAGAGCAGTTCCCTGGGATTGTCGCTGCGGGCCAGCCTGTCGAGCAGGCGTTCCACCTGATGGCGGCGCTCGTGCGCGTCCTTGCGTGCGCGCTGGGGGCAGAAGACGACGATCAGGCGACGGCCCTTGTACTCCCACTCGCCGACCCGGCGGTCCTGTGAGCCCTCCAGCGGGGCATAGGTCCCGGGGTCGAGAACCTGCCCCAGCAGCGCGAGCGGCAGCTTGCGCAGCCGCGCGCCGACGACATACTCGCCGCCGATGGCGTCCATGGCGTCGAGGTTGTCGGCGCTCAGCATGCCCCGGTCGGCCACGCATACCGTGCGCTCCACCTGGTGGCGGCGCTGCATGTCCTGCAGGACCGGGACCATGCTGTGTCCCTCGTAGGTGGCGCCGGGGAAGACCTCGTAGCTGATCGGCAGCCCTTCGCGCGTCACCATCAGCGCCAGCAGAACCTGCGAGTCCTTGTGTTTGCCGTCCTTGCTGAAGCCGTGCTGGCGAAGCTCGTCCTCGGCGGCCGTCTCGAAGTAGAGCGTGGTGCAATCGAAGAAGAGGATCGCGACCGGCTCCGGCAGCAGCGACCGGCTCGCCTCGCCGACGCGCGTGCGCAGTCGCTCGATCACCGTCGCGTCGAGCTGATCCATCATCCGGTAGACCTTCTCGAGCGGAAGACTCACGCCGAAGTCCTCCTCGAGCCGGCGCACGCTGCCCCGCTTGCTGTCGGGGTTGGCTACCCGCGCCATCACCACATGGAACAGCGCGTCATGGGAGGCCCGGTAGCGCGAGCGCGGCAGCAGCGCGTCGAGGCCCAGCAGCCGGTAGATCTCGCCATAGACCTCGTGGATGCCTGTGATCAGGCGCTGCTCCTCTTCAAGCTGCTTGAGGTCGACCGGGAGTTCCTCCTTGCCGTCCCCCCGGCGGCCGACACGGATCGCCTGCTCAGCGATCTTCTCGGGCGCAAACAATGCCGGCTGACGCTCGTCCTCCAGCTTCGCCTTGACGTACTCGCCGAGCTGCCTCAGGCGCTCGAGCTCGTCCTCGTCCATGGCCACGCCGACATGGCGGACGATGCGCTGTCGGACCTTGCCGCCGTCGCGCACGGCCTCGACGATCTGGACCGAGCGTCGCGGGCTGTTGGGGGAGGTCTTGATGCGCACGAACATGGGGGGAGTGTAGCGCGTGGCGGAGGCATTGACAGTCTCAAAGATTTACTAGGCACTACAACGCAGCTTGACCGCACCGCAACTGCCAACTCATTGGCTTTACTGAAAACTCCAGACGCGAGATCGGTCAGAAGTCAGCCCAACCGTCGAAGTCAGGAATCATAACAACAAATATGTAGTTACACTACCACAGGCGTCAACCGAATAGAATTCGGGCGGTCGCTGATTCGGCCCGGCGCTATTCCTCCAGCGTCGGGCCGGCGCCGGTGACGCGGGTCTGGCGCATGCGGCGGCGGAAGCGGTCGGCGTCGTAGCCCGCGCCCCGGTGCAGCAGGCAGCGATTGTCCCAGATGACGAGGTCGCCCGGCTGCCAGCGGTGGCTCAGCACATGGTCTTCCGCCGTCATCTCCTCCACCAGCCCGTCCAGCAGCGCGCGGCTGTCCTCGAACGCCCAGCCCTCGATCTCGCGGGCATGCGAGCCGACATAGAGGTTTTCCGCCCCGGTCCCCGGATTGCGGCGCACCAGCCGCTGGCGCACCGGCGGCAGCGAGGCGGCATGCGAGGGCGTCACCGCGTCGGGCGCCACCTTGGAGCGCGAGAACACATAGTCGTGGATGCAGACCAGCGGGCGGAGCCGCTCCTGCTCGTCCTCCTCCAGCCGGTCCCAGGCCGCGCGCTGGCTGACGAACAGCGTCTCCCCGCCCTCCTCCGGCGTCTCGTAGGCGCACATGATCGACACGAAGGACGGCACGGCGCGGAAGGAGGAATCCGAGTGCCACATATTGTTGCCGGTCTGGAAGATCGTGCGCTTGTGGGCGTTGCCCGCCACCGTGCCGTCGTCGAGCACATTGCCGATGGTGCCGAAATACTCGATCCGCCCTTCGCGACCGAGCGCGACGTGGTTCGCCTCGGGCTCGCCCAGCTTGCGGGTGAAGGCGAGATGCGCCTCGTCCCCTTCCGCCGCGCCCGGCACATGCACGAAGGAATAGCGGTCGATGGCGGCCCGCACCGCCTCCATGTCGAGGCCGGAGATAGGCCGGCTTTCGAGCCGCACGCCGAATTCGGGGTGAAGCGGGGTCATGCGCGCCCCTCCAGGGTCAGTTGGAAACGGGTCACCTCGCCCATGCCGTCGCCGAACCAGGCGTCGATGGCCGCCTCGCGCCGGCCGAGATAGGCGGGCCTGCCGTCCGCGCCCAGCACCATCGGCAGGTCGTGGCCCGGAATCAGCACCGTGCCCGGCCTGGCGCGCCAGAGCCCGTGGATCATCTCGATGGAGGCGCGCGAGACGGCGGCGTCGTAGGTCATGTCCACATCGCCGGAGACGAGCTCGGCGCGGTTCTTGGCGGCGTCGCCCGTGAACACGACGTCGCGCTCCGCCCCGGCGAGGCGGAACACCAGGCAGCCCGGCGTGTGCCCCGGCGCCAGATGCGCCGCGATGCCGGGGAACACCTCGCCGCCGTCGGCAACCCGCTCCGTCTTCGGGAAGAGGCCGAGCTCGCGCACATAGAGCTCCGGCACCACCGTTTCGCCCCAGGGCTCTCCGAGCGCCCAGTCGAGCTCGACCGCGCCCACCGCCACCCGCGCCTTCGGGAACAGCACCCAGTTGACCGCATGGTCGTAGTGCGTGTGGGTCAGCAGCAGGTCGGTGATGTCCGACGGCCCGAGGCCGCGCGCGGCAAGCTCCGCCATGAGCAGCTTGCGGTGGCCAAAGGCGCCGCAATCCACCAGCGCCAGCCGCTCTCCGCGCCGGATCAGCGCGACGGTGCTCCAGCCGAGCGAGCCGTGACGGACCGATTTGCCGGGGAAGCCGGTGACGAGGATGTCGATCTCCCAGCCGCCGGCGCCGAACGCCGACCCGTTGACCGCCCCCGGAATTTGCTGCGTCATGGCGGCGAGCATAGCCGGCCCGGCGGCAAGGACAAGGAGGAGCGGTGCCCATGAGCGCGGCCCTGAACGGCGTCAGAATCATCGACATGACCCACAACCAGGCGGGCCCCGCCTGCACGCAGGTGCTGGCGTGGCTCGGCGCCGAGGTCATCAAGCTGGAGGAGCCGGGACGGGGCGAGGCCGCCCGCCGGGCGATGCCGGACATTCCGGGCCAGGACGGGCTGTTCTTCCTGGTGCTGAACGCCAACAAGAAGAGCCTGACGCTGAACCTCAAGACGGAGGACGGCAAGGCGCTGTTCAAAAAGCTGATCGCCGAGGTGGACATGCTGGTCGAGAACTTCTCGCCGGGCGCGCTCGACCGGCTCGGCCTCGGCTACGACGTGCTCTCGGAGATCAATCCCCGCCTCATCTACGGCACCATCAAGGGCTTCGGCAGCTACGGGCCCAATTCCGGCTACAAGGCGTTCGAGCCCATCGCCCAGGCCATGGGCGGGGCGATGAGCGTCACCGGCTTCCCGGAGAACCCGCCGACCTACACCTGGCCCGCCATCGGCGATTCGGGCACCGGCATGCATCTCGCCATCGGCCTGCTCGCCGCGCTCCAGCAGCGCCACGCCACGGGCCGGGGCCAGAAGGTCGAGGTCGCGATGCAGGAGGCGGTGGTCAACATATTGCGCGTCAGCCTGCGCGACCACCAGCGCCAGGGCATGGTGCAGCCCCGGCGCGGCAACCAGCTCGGCCAGACCGTGCCCGGCACCACCTATCCCTGCGCGCCGGGCGGCCCGAACGACTATGTCTATATCTTCTGCCAGCCGCAGATGTATGAGGGCTTCCGGCGCGTCGTGGACATACCGGAGCTCGACGACCCGCGCTTCGAGACGCCCCAGGGCCGCTGGGAGCACCGCGAGGAATACAATGCGCTGGTGGAAAGCTGGACTCGCCAGCGGACCAAGTTCGAGGTGATGAAGCTGCTCGGCGCCGCCGGGGTGCCCTGCGGGGCCTGCCAGGACACGGGCGAGGTGCTGGCCGACCCGCATCTGCGCGAGCGGGAGATGATCGTGGAAGTCGATTACCCCGGCCGCGGGGCCTACAAGACGGTCGGCTGCCCGATCAAGCTCTCCGCCTCCCCCGCCGACATCCGCCGCCCGCCGACGCTGGGCGAGCATTCCGAAGAGGTGCTGGCGGAGCATTGCGGCATCGATAGCAATACCGCCGCGCGGCTCAGGGAAGAAGGGGTGATCTGAACGGAAGAGCGGCCTGGAGCGCGGCCGCCGCTTCGCCCGCCTCTACCGCAGGCGCAAGGCCGCCCGACGGTAGCGGCCGCCCCCGTTCCCCAATCAGCGGCAGGACCGAAGACCGGAGCCGCGTTTTTGATCCCGCGCCTTTCCTTGGTATGCTGCGAACTCTAGGGGGAAGAAACAAAGCGGCATATCGGGGAAATGCTGGAGCCTGCCAGCCAAAGCGCCTTGCGGGACGGGATCGCCCGCCAGATCGGTGAAGACTGCGCGGTTCTCGACCGGCTGCGTGCCGATGTGCGGCCGCTGGCTTCCCGGATAGTGCGGATTTTCCCGCGAACCGCGGCATCGGTCTCGATCGTCGCAGCGGACGGCGGCAACAACCAGCTCCGTTTCGATCCCTTTCTCGTTCAACTCGTCCGCGTCGTCGATAGCGCCAACAATGAGCATTGCTTGGAGGCGGTTTCGCCGACCATGAGCGTCGCCGGCCTGTCCGCCGGCCAGTTTTCCGGCCCGGAAGGACCGACGGCGCTCGGGCGGATGATGCAATATCTCGGCGTCGGGAACCTGTCCGAACTCAGCCACATGATTCGCCCGGTCGGCTCCGGCAGGCCGAATTCGCCGCGCTGGGTTGAGGTCTATCGCGAATTGGTCGAATGGGCGACGCTCTTCGCCATCGTCCGGGAAAAGGACTTCGCCACCGACACGCTGATCGTGTTCGACGGGTTCCTGCGCAGCTATGCCTTCGCGGGGGACCTGTTCCGGAAATACCGCGAAGGACTCCAGGAAGGCATCGAGCGCCAATTCGAGGCCTACAGGCGCCGCATCTATCTCGTCGGCGTCGCCAAGCGCAGCAAGGTCCTCGACCGGTACCGCCTCGCCATGGCGCTGGAAAAGGTGATGCAGTCGTCCTTTCCCTGTTACCTGGAAATCCCGCGGGCGCTGGAGGAGCAGGCATATATCTGGACCGACTATGCCAGGGGAGACGACAATCTGGGCGCTGGCGGCGAGATCAACAGGTTCGTTGCCGGGAAGATGTTTTTCGTCAAATTCGGCAACAGCCCGCACGATCCGATATGGCCGGTCGATATATTCCTGCCGCAATCCTCCGACCATTCGAGGGTTTTCGGCACCCTGCTGGACGACGCGATGGACGGCTTCCCGGTGCCGTTCTATCCCCGGTCGCTGCAAAAGGCGCATGAAAATGCGGCGCTCGCGGGTTTCGACATGGACATTCTGCAAGACATGGTTTTCGCCGGCCTGCGCCAGGCGCTGGGAGCCGAGGCGCCGGCACTCGATGTGATTCAATTGCAGGACGCCGACCCGGTGTCGCGCCGGTAACAGCCGGAAGGATAATCATGGAGTTGTTTCCGGAGCAGCAGGTCGCCGGGGTCTTTCGCGGCTTCCGAGAGGGCGGGCTGGAGTTTCAGGCCGACCTGGTGGTGCCTTACCGCAACGACCTTCAGCGCGGCCCGATGCACGGCCAGTTCGTGCTTGTCCAGCTCGAAACGCCGGACGAGGCGGTATTGGGCCGCATCGCGTCCTTCTCTTCGGAGGGCAAGCTGTCCTTCGGCACGGGCGAGGAATACAACATACGCGCGGTCCAGGAAGCGCGCCCGGTTCCGGAGGATATCAGGGAGCAATATCTGAGGTACCGGCTGCATATCCGCGTGCTCGGCGTGTTGCGGAACAGCGGCGGCGGCCGCCCGGTCTTCGTGCCGTCGCACCGGCGCCTTCCGCATGTCGGCAGCCCCGTGGCGTTCCCTTCCGGCGAGGTGCTGCGGGAAGTGTGCGGGCATCATGACGACGGCGCGGCGATTGGCCATTTCGCGCTCGGCGAGTATATCTATACGGGCGATGCGCCGGACAGGCCGGCGGACGACTGGATGCGCGTCGAATCGCCGGAAATCGAGGTCCGCTTCCCCATATCGAGCCTGGTGTCCCGGCGCAGCTTCATTTTCGCCCGCGCAGGCTTCGGCAAGTCGAACCTGAACAAGCTGCTTTTCAGCATGCTCTACGAGGAAACGCCCACGGTCGAGAAGCGCGGCGGGCGCCGGGTCCCCGTAGGCACGGTGATCTTCGACCCCGACGGCGAGTATTTCTGGCCGGACGACAAGGGCAGGCCCGGCCTCTGCGATGTGCCACACCTCCAGGACAGGCTCGTCGTCTTCACCGAGCGCTCGACCGAGAGCGGCTATTATGGGTCGTTTGTCGCCGGCGGCATCAAGCTCGATATCCGGCAATTGCGCCCGGCCGACGTCATTTCCATTGCCCTGCCGCCCGAACGGCAGGACCAGCAGAACGTCGCCAAGCTGCGGGCGCTGTCCGGGGAAAGGTGGACGCGCCTGGTCGATCTCATCGACCGCGACAAGGGCGGGGCCGACCCGAACGAGATCGGCGAAATCCTGAACCTGACCATGCCCAATCAGGAGGTCGAAGCCATCGCGGCCCGGTCCAACATGGCGAGGGTGGTGGGCATGCTGCATGACAGGAGCAGCCAATTCATGGGGCTCCTGATGAAGGCGCTCAAGGCGGGGAAAATCTGCGTCGTCGATGTCTCGCAGATGCGCGGCGAGCAGTCCTTCATCCTGGCGGGCATCGTCCTCAGGCGGATATTCGACCGCAACCAGGAAGAGTTCACAAAGGCCGAGCCGCGCACCATCCCCACAATTGCGGTGATCGAGGAGGCGCAATCGGTTCTCAATAACCGCTCGACCGCGGCCGAGCCCTATATCGCGTGGGTCAAGGAGGGGCGCAAATACGACCTTGGGGCGCTATTGATAACCCAGCAGCCCGGCTCGATCCCGAACGAGATATTGAGCCAGGGCGACAACTGGTTCCTTTTCCACCTGCTTTCCGCCGGCGACCTTGCAAGCGCGAAACGGGCGAACGCGCATTTCAGCGACGACCTTCTCAGCTCCCTGCTGAACGAGCCGATAGTGGGCCAGGGCGTGTTCTGGAGCTCGGTCGGCGGCAGGCCCTATCCGGTGCCCATGCGCGCCCTGTCATTCGAGGAGCGCTACAGCCCGGCCGATCCCGACCACTCCCGGGGCCCGGTGCCGACATTCGCCGGAACGCTGCGGAAGGCTACGAGGATAGGCGGAGGAGAAGACGGCGAACCACAGCCCGGTAATGCACCGGACGCCGGCGACGATAGCGGTAACGGGGATCGCCCGGATCTTGAAGTTCACTATCGGCAGCGTGCCGTGGAGGCCGTGAGGGAACACCGAAGCATCATGAAACGGCTGGAGGGCGACGGCGTTGCATGGGGTTATCTGGTCGGGGCGATAGCAGAAGCGCTCCCGGAGACGCTCGATGACCGGAAAGACAAGGCCTACTGGCTTGTCCAAGGCACGATGACGGAACTTTTCGGGGAGAGGGACAAGGGCTGGCACACATTCAGGCGCCCCGATACACGCACGCTTTATGTGCGGAAAGGAGAGGCGAGAGACAATTGAAGGCGGATGCCGCTCCGGCGCCTCAGCCGGCGACCCTCTCAAGACTCGCCATCAGCCTCGTGCCAGCCGCTTCGGCGTAGCGGCGCAGCGTGGCGAAGGCTGGTCGCACTTGGTCTCGACCAGCGTATATTCCTCGTCGGCCTGCGCATATTCCCTGCGGAACTCCGGGTCCTCCATGAAACGGGCCTTCAGGTCCTCAAGCTTCGTCATCGCCTTGCCTGCCTCATTCGTTCCTGCAATCGCCGCCCCGGCCCCTTCCGTCATACCCGGACACTCCCTGCTCGTCACGCCCTCTTCGGCCGGGGCGACGAGAAAAGGCGTCAGCCGGATAGCAATGGAACAAGTCGGAGCATAACGATCTGGGGCGGAACACCGGGGCTCCGCCGGGCTTCGCCTGCCGTCTCCGGCAAGGCCGCCCCTCACCCCCGCTGCGCGATCGCCCAGCCCGTCTCCGCCAGCTGCCGGGCCTTGGCGCCGCGCTGGACGGCGTCGGGGGAGCTGGCGTTGCCGTCGAGGCCGCGCTTGTAGACCCCCTGGCTGATGGCGGCGAGGCGGAAGAGGGAGAAGGCGAGGTAGAAGGGCCAGTCGGGGATGCCGCCGCGCCCGGTGCGCGCGCAATAGGCGGCGACATAGTCCTCCTCGGAGGGGATGCCGGTCTCCGCATGGTCCATGGCGCCGAGGAAACCGCGCAGATCGTCGCCCGAATGGTAAGGCAGGCAGTTGTAGGCGAGGTCCGAGAGCGGGTTGCCGAGCGTGCCGAGCTCCCAGTCCACCACGGCCAGCACGCGCGGCTCGGTCGGGTGGAGGATCGTGTTCTCCAGCCGGTAGTCGCCATGCACCACCGTGGTCTCGTCGTCCGCCGGCATGTTCGCGCCGAGCCAGGCGGCGAGATTGTCCATCTCCGGGATCTCGTCGGTCTTGCTCATCTCGTACTGGCCGGACCAGCGGCGCACCTGCCGGGCCATGTAGCCGCCCTCGCGCCCGTAGCCCTCCAGCCCGACGACACGGAAATCGACATTGTGGAGCGCCGCCAGCGCCGCATTCATGGCGTCGTAGATGGCGGCGCGCTCGGGCGGCGCCATGTCCGGCAGCATGAGGTTGCGCGCCACCCGCCCCTCGACATGCTCCATGATGTAGAAGGCGCGGCCGATCACCGCCTCGTCCTCGCAGAGCGCGAGAGCGCGCGCCACCGGCACCTCTGTCTCCGCGAGCGCCGAGATCACCCGGTATTCGCGGTCCACCGCATGGGCCGACGGCAGCAGCAGGCCCGGCGGCTTCTTGCGCATGACGTAGCGCCGCCCGCCGCCGTCCTCCAAGAGGAAGGTCGGGTTCGACATGCCGCCCCGGAACTGCGAGACCCGGAGCGGCGGCCGGAAGCCCTCGACCTCCCGCGCCATGAAGCCGGCGAGCCGGTCTTCGGGAAAGCGGTGCTGGTCCAGCACGGGCGCGGCCCGGGCGGTTGTCGTGACCGCAGGCTCGGCGGCCGTCTCGGCGGATGCTTGGGCGGACATGGGCGGCATGGCTCCTTCGCGCTCCGCCAGATTAGCCCGCATGTCCCGCCGGTGTCATGGCCTGCGCGGCGCGGCTCCTCCGGGGCGGCCGCGCGCGACCATGGCAATTGATTCCCCCCGGACGGTGTTTTACGCTCTTGCGACCGAACGCTGCGAGCCGTGCGGGTCCGCCAGCGCTCCGGCAGCGGAGGCAGGCGGCTCGGCCGGGGTAGGCTCGCGGCGCAACAGCGAGGACACTCCATGAAACGCCGTAAATTCGTTCAGGGTGCCGCGACCGCCGGTGTCGCCGCCGCCGCATCGACGCTGGCGGCCCCCGCCATCTCGCAGGGCCTCAAGGAATGGAAGCTGGCCATGTCCTGGCCGCTCAACTCGCCGGGCCTGGGCACGTCCGGGCAACGGGTCGCCCAGCGTATCACGCAGCTGTCCGGCGGCAAGATCTCCGTCAAGGTCTATGGCGGCGGCGAGCTGGTGCCGGCCTTCGGCGTCTTCGACGCCGTCAGCGCCGGCGACGCCGACATGTATCACTCGGCGGAATACTACTGGCAGGGCAAGCACAAGGGCTTCAACTTCTTCACCGCCGTGCCCTACGGGCTGACCGGCATCGAGCACGCCGCCTGGATGAAATACGGCGGCGGGCAGAAGTTGTGGGACGAGCTCGCGGCCGGCTTCAACCTCAAGGGCTTCCAGGGCTCCAGCACCGGCACGCAGATGGGCGGCTGGTACCGCGAGCCGATCCAGAAGCTCGACGACTTCAAGGGCCTGAAATTCCGCATGCCGGGCATCGGCGGCGAGGTGCTGCGGGCGCTCGGCGTCACGGTCGTCAACCTGCCGGTGGCGGAGATCTACCCGTCGCTCGCATCGGGCGCCATCGACGCCGCCGAATGGGTCGGCCCCTGGCACGACCTCGCCTTCGGCTTCCACAAGATCACCAAGCATTACTTCTATCCGGGCTTCCACGAGCCGGGCACCTCCGCCAGCGTCGTGATGAACAAGACGCTGTGGGACAGCCTGACCGCCGAGGAACAGGCCCTGGTGACGACGGTGGTCGAGGCGGAGTCCTACATCCAGTTCGCCGAGTTCAACGCCCGCAACCTGGGGTCGCTGAACAAGCTTCTCAACGAGCACGGCGTGCAACTGCACCAGTATCCGGAGGACATGCTGATCGCCATCGGCAATGTCGCCGGCGAAGTCGTGCGCGACATCGGCAACACCGACGACATGACCAAGCGCATCTATGACAGCTTCATCGCCTATCGCAAACAGGCCATAGACTGGGCCAAGATCGGCGAGCAGGGCTACATGAACGCGCGGGTCCTGCCGTTCAACTACGGTTAAGGCGCCGGGCGGCCGACAAGGCCGTCATGCGCCGGGCGAGACGCCCGCGCCACCCCGGCGCGGGCTGTCTGCCCCTGCCCTGAAGCCAGCGGGGAATGCCGGTGAGCGCATTGAAGCAATTCGTCCGGGCGATCGATACCGCGAACGAGCATCTGGGCCGGGCCGTGTCCTGGTTCGCCCTCTTCATGGTGCTGATGCAATTCGCCGTCGTCCTGCTGCGCTATGTGTTCGGGCTCGGTTTCATCCCGATGCAGGAATCCGTGCTGTTCATGCACTCCATCCTGTTCCTGGTCGGCGCCGGCTACACGCTGCTGCATGACGGCCATGTCCGGGTGGACATCTTCTACGGAGCGGCCACGCCGGAGCGCAAGGCGCTGATCGACTTCATCGGCGTGCTCGTCTTCCTGTGGCCGCTCTGCGCCGTGATGACCTGGAAGGGCCTCACCTATGTCGGCGCCTCCGTGCGCGTGCTGGAAGGCTCGCCCGAAGGCACCTTCATGCCGTTCTGGCTGCTGAAATCGCTGCTTCTCGTCTTTCCGTTCGTGCTGTCGCTGCAGGGGTTTTCCATGCTCGTGCATGCGCTGTTCGTCATGCGCGGCCTCGAACGCCCGGCCGGTGCGGCCGCCGAAGACCGGGGGCCCGGCGTATGACGATCAACGAATATCTCGTCTGCTTCATGTTTGTCAGCGTGTGCGGCTTCCTGATGGCGGGCTTCCCCGTCGCCTTCACGCTCGCGGGCGTCGCGCTGCTTTTCGCCGGTATCAGCGCGCTGCTGGGCGTGTTCGATTTCGCCTTCCTCGGCATCTTCCCGAACCGCGTGTACGGCAACGCCATGATCAGCGAGATCCTGGTCGCGGTGCCGCTGTTCGTGTTCATGGGCGTCATGCTGGAGCGGTCCAAGGTCGCCGAGGAGCTGCTCGACACGATGGGCATGCTGTTCGGCGCAATGCGCGGCGGCCTCGGCATTTCCGTCTGCGTGGTCGGCGCGCTGCTCGCCGCCTCGACCGGCATCGTCGGCGCGACCGTCGTGACCATGGGGCTGCTCTCGCTGCCGACCATGCTCCGGCGCGGCTACAGCGCCTCGCTCGCCTGCGGGTCGATCTGCGCCTCCGGCACGCTCGGCCAGATCATCCCGCCCTCGCTCGTCCTCGTCGTGCTGGGCGACCAGATCTCCGACGCCTACCAGGAGGCGCAGCGCAAGCTCGGCAATTTCGCCCCGGACCCGGTGTCGGTCGGCGACCTGTTCGCAGGCGCGCTGCTCCCCGGCCTCGCCCTGGTCGGCATGTATATCCTCTACCAGATGTTCATCGCGTGGCTCCGGCCCGAATCCTCGCCGCCGATCCCGCGCGACGAACTGGTCGAGGGCCGGACGAACCGCGAGATCGCCATGCAGGTCGCCCGCGCGCTGGTCGCGCCCGTGGTGCTGATCGTCGCGGTGCTGGGCTCCATCCTCGCCGGCATCGCGACGCCGACGGAAGCAGCCGCGGTCGGCGCCATCGGCGCGACGCTGCTGGGAGGACTCAGGCTGGACCCCGACAAGGGCCGGCCGATCTATGCCGCCGCCATCGGTCTGGTGGTCGTGCTGTTCCTGACCGGCATGATGGATCTGCGGGTCTCGCGGGACGACATTCCCGCGATGGACGGGGCCGGCATCCTCGTCGCCATCGTCTGCTGCATCGCGCTGGCGTGGGGCATCTGGGTCTCTCTCGCGCGCGTTTACGGCAGCGGCGGCCTGCACGAGGTCATGCGCAGCACGACCCGGGTCAGCGCCATGGTGTTCGGCATCGTCATCGGCGCGCAGCTGTTCTCCTCCGTCTTCCGGGGGCTCGGCGGCGACGACCTCGTGCACGGGTTCCTGACCTCGCTGCCCGGCGGCGTGGTGGGCGCGATGTTCTTCGTCATGGCGCTTATGTTCCTGCTGGGCTTCGTGCTCGACTTCATCGAGATCACCTTCGTCGTCGTGCCCATCGTGGCGCCGATCCTGCTGCTGATGGACCTGAACCCGGTCTGGCTCGGGATCATGATCGCGCTCAACCTGCAGACCTCGTTCCTGACGCCGCCCTTCGGCTTCGCGCTGTTCTACCTGCGCGGCGTGGCGCCGCCCGAGGTGACGACGGTCCAGATCTACAGGGGCGTGGCACCCTTCGTCGCAATCCAGGTGCTGGCGCTCGGCGTGGTGGCGGCCGTCCCGGAGCTCACCACCTGGCTGCCGAAAGTCGTGTTCGGCTCCTGAAGCCGCGCCGCCCCCTACTCCACCTCGCCCGAGGCCGCGATCCGGGCGGCGTTGTTGGGCGCCTGCTCGATCTTCCGGACCACGTCCATGCCGTCCGCCACATGGCCGAAGACGACATGCTTGCCGTCGAGCCAGGGCGTCGGCACGGTGGTGATGAAGAATTGCGAGCCGTTGGTGTCCGGCCCGGCATTGGCCATGGAGAGCAGGCCCGGCCGGTCGTGGACGAGGGTGAAGTTCTCGTCCTCGAAGCGGTCGCCGTAGATCGACTTGCCGCCGCGCCCGTCGCCGCGGGTGAAATCCCCGCCCTGGATCATGAAGTCGGGGATGACGCGGTGGAAACGCGAGCCGGCATAGCCGAAGCCGGGCTCGCCGGTCGCGAGCTGGCGGAAGTTCTCCGCCGTTTTCGGCGCCACGTCCCTGCGCAGTTCCAGCACGATGCGGCCCGCCGGCCGGCCGTCGAGCTCGATATCGAAAAAGACCTTCGGGTTCTGGGCCTGGGCGTCCATCGCGATGAGTGCTCCGAGGAAAGCGAAAAGGGAAAGGAGGCGTCTCAGCATCGAAGGCGTCCTCATCCGACCTGGGTGCCGTAAGTGCCGCGTCCGACCGCGACCAGCTGGCCCCGGTCGTCGTAAACGTCGATATCCACGACCGCGACCGTCCGCCCCGCCCGGCGCACCTTCGCCTTGCCGGTCAGCGCGGTGTTCGAGGCGGGACGCAGGAAGTCCGTGCGGTAGTTGATGGTCGGCACGCCGCCGCCCCGGTTGATTACCAGCGCATAGTCGCCGACCGTGTCGATGAAGGCGGAGATGACGCCGCCGTGATACTGGCCCGTGCCGCGGGCGCGCTCGAATTCCGGGCGCATCTCCAGGCGCATGGTGACCTCCTCGGCCTCCGCGTCGGCGTGGGTGACGGTAATCCCCATGCCGGCATTGAAGGGCGAGGCGTCGATCTTCGCCTGCAGGGCGGCGACGGTGAGCGGAAGCGCATCGGTCATGGGGCCGCGAATAGCACAGGCGGCCGGGCGCGCGCCAGCGGGTGCGGCAGTCCTGCGCAGGCGGGGACAGGCCTGCCGCCAGCGGCTATTCTCGCAGCGCCCGCAACAGGGGGACCCGCCTCGATGCGCACAAATCTCGGCGACCTGGCGGACCGGAGCAAGGACCCGGACCGGCCCGCGATCATCGACGCGGCGGATTGGGAGGCCGCACCCGTGCGCTCGCACCGCTGGCTGGACGAGCGCGCCCGCGCCGCCGCCCGCGCGATGCTCGCCCGGGGGCTCGAGCGCGGCGAGCGCATCGCCGTCTTCGCCGCCAACAGCGCCGACTGGCTGGCCGTCTATTTCGGCGCCATGCGCGCGGGCCTGGTCGCCGTGCCGGTCAACTGGCGCTTCCCGGACGAAACCGTGGCCCATGTGCTGCGCGACAGCGGCTCCCGGCTGGTGTTCGCGGACGGGGCCTGCCGGGACCGCGTCCCGGACGGCCTGCCCGCGGTCGAATTCGGCCCGGACTTCGAGGCCTTCCTCGATCCGGGCGCGTTCGAGACCGTCGTCCCGGAAGCGGGCGAGGTCGCGCAGATCCTCTACACCTCGGGCTCGACGGGCATGCCGAAGGGCGTGCCGCTCACCCATGCGGGCCATCTCTGGGTGCTCGACATGCGCTTCCGCGCGAACCCGGAGATCGGCCGCCACCGCTATCTAGTCGCCGCGCCGCTCTACCACATGAACGCGCTCGCCAGCTCCAAATTCGTTGTCGCCGGCCATGCGGGCATGGCGCTGCTCGGGCAGTTCACCGCCCGGCGCTACCTGGAGGCGGTGCCGCGCTTCGGCTGCACCTGGCTCACCTCCGTGCCGACCATGATCGCGCTCGCGATGCAGGAGCGGGAGACGATCGCGCGGCTCGACCTGTCCTCCGTCGAGGTGGTGACGATGGGCTCGGCGCCCGCCACGGCTGCGCTGTTCGCCGAGACCCGCCGCGCCTTCCCCAATGCCCGCATCGCCTATTCCTACGGCACCACGGAGGCAGGGCCGGTCGTGTTCGGCGCGCATCCGGACGGCCTGCCGACGCCCGACCTGGCGCTCGGCGCACGCCTCGACGGGGTGGATATCCGCCTGGACGGCGGTCCCGGCGCCGAGGAGGGCGAGCTCCAGATGCGCTGCCCGGCCAACATGCCGGGCTATCTCAACCTGCCGGCGAAGACCGCCGAGGCCGTGACCGCGGACGGCTTCTACCGCACCGGCGACGTCATGCGCCGCGACGGGGACGGCTTCTACTATTTCGTCGGCCGCGTGGACGACATGTTCACCGTCAATGGCGAGAATGTCTGGCCGGGCGAAGTCGAGAAGGTGCTGGAGGGCCATCCCGACATCGCCCAGGCCTGCCTCGTGCCGGTGCCGGACCCGGTGCGCGGCAACATGCCGGTCGCCTTCGTGGCGGCCCGCCCGGGCGCGCGGCTCGACGCGGACGCGGTCAAGGCCCATGCGCTGGCCGAGGCGCCCGCCTACATGCACCCCCGCCGGGTGCATTTCCTTGCCGAACTGCCGCTCGCCAGCACCAACAAGGTGGACCGCGCCCTCCTCGCCCGAAGGGCGCAATCGGCGGAGGCGGAGGACGCCGGCGCCGCCCTATAGCGCGGCCTCGAACAGCGCCAGCATCCGGCTCCAGGCCCGCTCCGCCTGCGCTTCGTTATAGACGGCGGAATCCGGCGGGCACCAGCCGTGCAGGGCGCCCGCATAGACCTCGATCTCCGCCGGCAGCCCCGCCGCATCGAAGGCCCGGCGGAGCGCGGTCTTCGCTTCCGGCTGCTTCGCGTCGTCGTTCTCGGCGATCGCGAACAGGTAGTGCGCGCGCATGCCGGGGACGAGCAGGTGCGGGCTGTCCGGCCTGTCGGTCACGAGCCTGCCGCCGTGGAAGGAGGCGCCCGCGCCGATCCGGTCCGGGAAGGCGGCCGCGGTGCGCATGGTCATGGAGCCGCCCATGCAGTAGCCCGTCGTGCCCATTTTGCGGTCTTTCGCCACGGCCTCGCGGCCGTCGAGGAAGCCGACAAAGGCCCCGGCGTCCGCCACCGTCCTCTCGGGCGTCAGCGAGCGCATCAGGGGAAAGACCTTGCTGCGCACCGCCTCGTCCCGGAAAGAGGCGCCCTCCGGAAAGACCGGCGCCCGCTCGGTCCGGTAATAGGGATTGACGGCCAGCACCGCATAGCCCGATTCGGCGAGCCGCCGCGCCATCTGCCGGAAGGCGGGCCTGAGGCCGAGCGCATCCGGCCAGATCAGCACGCCCGGATGGGCGCCGCTTGCGGGATGCACGAAATGGCAGTCGGCCACGCCGTCGGGCGTCGGCACCTCGACATCCGCCGCCGCCACCTCCCGCGCGTCTGCGGCCCGGGGCAGCAGCATCGCCATGCCGGCCCCGACCGACAGCGCCCCGAAGGCGCGCCGGGTGAGCCGCCCGGACCGGCGCAGATGCTCCTCCGCCTCGCGGATCGTTCTTTCATTGCACATGGTCGCCTCCCGTTTCTCCCCTGTTTCCCCGGTCCGCCCCGCAGCCGGGCCCGTCCTGCCGGGCGAGGTCCTCGACATGGCGCTCCACCTCGAAGACATGCGGGTCGTCGATTTCGAGCCGCCGCAATGCGCCCGCGAGCCGGCGAAGATAGTCGATATTGGCGCCGCTCGGGCCGGCCGAGCGCAGGATCTGCGCCGCCATCTCCGGAAAGGGCGCCGGGCCCAGAAAGGCATGGTTGCCGACCGGCGCCACATAGACGGCGCCTTCGGCCGCGCCCTCGCGGAACTCGAGGCGCACGGTCTCGCGCCGGTAGCCGTTCTTCTCCCGGTAGTCGAGCTCGTCCCAGGTCTCGCCCATCGCCGCCGCCTCGACGAAATAGGCCATGCCCCCGCAGCGCGCGCCCGCCTCGGGCACCAAGGTCACCACCCGGCCGGGCGCATGCGGCAGCCCGCGATGGTCGTGCGAGCCCTGCCAGAAGCGGCGCGTCCAGCCCCGCACATGCGCGACCCGCTTCTCGCGGAACGGAATGTCCGGCCGCCAGATGAGCGAGCCGTAGCCGAATATCCAGGCGCCCTCTGCCCGCCCGCTCGTGTCAACAGTCATTGCCTCGGACCTCGCCCGACTGCTGCCGGATAACTCCTCCCCCGCTTGCGGGGGAGCCGGGTGGGGGGCCGCTTGCGCGCCAGCGGAAGCGGCGGCGCGGGCGCCGCCATTCGTAACGTTCGCCGCGTCCAGCGCGACGGCGGGCAACGCCCGGCAGCGGCCCGTCGCGCGGAGAGGCCCTCCCCCAACCCCTCCCGCCCAGCGGGAGGGGAGAAAAGAGGCCGCTTCCCGAAGCGGAGGGGGAGCACGACCCCCGCATTGAACGCTGCCCGGTCATGGCGACCGCGCGATGTGGTCGAGGATGGCGCGGGCGGTGAACTCCGGGTCCTCCTCCGGCACGAAATGCCCGCATTCCTCCGCGACCAGGCCCCGCACGTCGCGCGCGACCCGGCGCATCGACGCCTCGACCTCGCCGGCGCGCCCGAAGGCGTCCGTCCTGCCGCCGCCGATGGCGAGCACGGGCATGGGCAGGCGGAAACCGGTCGCCAGCAGCGCGGCGTTGTCGGCCGCGTCCTGCGGCAGGTTGCGGTAATAAGCGAAGCCCGCGCGGAGCGCCTCGGGGTCGCTGTAGGTGCGCAGATACTCCGCCCGCGCCTCCCCGTCGATGGCGTCCGGCCGCGCCGAATAGGCCCGGTAGAACCAGCCGAGATAGATGTCCTCGCGCCCGCCCACCAGCGCCTCCGGCAGGTCGGCCGTGCGGTGGAAGGCATGGTGCCAGCGCCGCCCGGCCTGCGAGAAGTCCTCGCCGTCGCCGGGGATCACCACGTCGATCACCGTCAGGCTCGCCGCGGCCTCCGGCTGCCTTGCGGCGAGCGCAAACGCGGTCGGCCCGCCCCAGTCATGGCCGACAATGTGCCAGCGTTCGAGGCCGAGCCGCTCGGAGAGCAGCCGGTATATGTCCTCCGCGACGCTCCGCTTGTCATAGCCGTCCGCGGGCCGCGAGGAGTCGCCGAGGCCCCGCAGGTCCGGCGCGATCACCGGATGGCGCGCGGCGATGGGGGGGATGACATGGCGCCACTCGAACCAGGTCTCCGGCCAGCCGTGCAGCAGCACCACGGGCGGCGCGCTCCCGGGGTCCGCGCCCGCCGAGACGTAGTGGATCGTCACCGCGCCGAGCTCGGCGAAGGCATGGGCGAATTCCGTGGGCGGGGTCATGCGCGCTCCTTCGCTGGCACGGCCGGGCGAGCGGGGCCCGACGGAAGGACCGGCGGGCGCGTCATGATATGTCATGTTTCGTCATGGTCTGCCCCGCCATGTGTCATGTTCTGCATGTGTATGATGCATGTTCCATGATCCATCCGGGCATATCGTTCCGGCCACCGGCTTCCCGGCCCGCCCGGCGCTACCGGATTCACCCATCCGCCGGCGTTGGCTGAGCATTGCACAGCCCCCTCCATCATGCGCCCATATTGTCATGCCCGCCCCATATCGTCATGCCCGGACTTGTTCCGGGTATCCACACGGCCGCCCGGTGGAGACGGTTGAGAGAGATGCCCGGAACAAGTCCACGGCTGTCCGGTTCAGCCACCGGGGGGAGCCGAACGGGGTGTCGGGAGCGCACCGCGTCTGCGATCCGCCTCTTGCCCGTGAGGCTCGAACGCCCCTCTTCGGCAGGATCAGGGCAGGCTCTTTCGTCATGCCCGGACTTGTTCCGGGTATCCATACGGCCGCCCGGCTGAGCCGCTTGAGAGAGATACCCGGAACAAGTCCGGGTATGACGATATGGGGCGGGTATGACGATGTGAGGGCCGGGCCGCCGGGCGTCGATCCGGGTCCGGGGTTCCACAAGCCGGCGCGAGATGTATGCATGCAGCAGCGCCCGGTGGGAGGGGAGGAAGGACCGAGCGGCCTGGCAGGAGAGCGCCTTCGGCCGGAGCGAGCCTTGCGGCCGGCATCGCCGCCAGTGCGGGGCGAGGGTCGATTGCAGCCATCCTTCCTCCTTCGCGGACCGGGAGCGGGTCCCTTTTCCGCGCGTATCCTGCGCGGGCGCCCCTGCGCGCGCCGGCGCGCGTTTCGCGGCGGCGCGGTTCGCGCGCCTGATTGCGCGCGCGAGGCGGAGGGCGCACCTCTCCTGTCGGCTTCTCACGGGTTTTCAAAAAACTGGTGCCGCCCGGCCGCGCAGCACCCGGGGAGGCGGCTCCGGAGTCCGCTTCCCTTGGGGGCATTGTAGCACACTCCGCCAGATGTCAAGTATCAAACCAGAAATATTTCATGAAATGCGAACGAATTTCCGCCACCGACCGGCCTCCGGCCCGATTCTCACCGCTCCAGGTCCGGCTCCCTGCCCTCCGCCGCTTCCCTGCCGTCGAAGCGGCCTTCGTAGATCGGCCGCGCGCCCGTCGTCGGGCCGGGATATTGCATGAAGACGATGGTGCAGCCCGTCTCGGTGTGCATCTCGTGCTCGAAATGCGGGTCTTCCATATAGACCATGTCGCCGGCGCTCAGCGTCCGATCGCCGAAGCGGCATTCGCCTTCCGCCACATACCAGAGCTGGGCGAATTCGTGCCGGTGCAGCGGAAAGCCCGCGCCCGGCTCGTAGGTGACGAGGCCGGCATTGGGCGTGTTCGGGCGCTCCGGCGTCGGGTGGAAAACCATCCGCGTCACATTCGCGAACCGGCCCCGGTGCCCCGGATGGTCCGCCGGCCGCCGGACAACGGGCGCGTGGTGGGTGGCGGCGGCTTCGGTCCTGGACTTGGACATCCGGCGGTCCTCCCTTTGCAGCCGGCGATGCGCGCTAGTTGAACACCGACTGGACGATAGAGTTGGGCAGCCAGAGGGCGAGGATGGGGAAGAGCAGCACGAGGACGAGCACGATGCCGTCCGTACACAGGAACGGGATCGCGCCCTTCATCACCCTCGTCACCGGCACCCCGGTGGTGCCGCTCACAGCGAACAGGTTGAGCCCGACCGGCGGGATTACGCCGCCCATCTCGACCGCGAGCGCGAACAATATGCCGAGATGGATCGGGTCGATGCCGAGCGTCAGCGAGACCGGGTAGATGATCGGCACCGTCAGCGCCAGGATCGCCACGCCGGTCAGGAACATGGACAGGACCAGCAGCACGGCCAGCAGCACGATGAGGAAGCCCATGGCGGAGAGGCCCTGCATCCCCACCCAGTTGGCGACATCCTGCGGCCAGCCCTTGTTGGCGAGCAGGAACTGGAAGACGCCGACGCAGCCGAGCAGGAAGAAGACGATGGCGGTGAGGTTGGCCGCGCGCATGGTCGTCGGCAGCAGCTCGCGCAGGAACGCCCCGCGCCGGGCCGCCAGGCCGTAGATCAGCGCATAGGCGCAGGAGGCCGCGCCCGCCTCCGTCGGCGTGAACACGCCGCCGTATAGACCGCCCAGCACGAAGACCGGCATCAGGATCGCCGGCAGCGCCTCGACGGTGGAATGCCAGAGGTTTCCGAAGCTGAACTCGCCGGCGGGCAGCTTCAGCCTCCAGGCGATGAAGACGATGATGACCGCATCCGAGATCGCCAGCAGGATGCCGGGCACGAAGCCCGCGAAGAACAGCTTGACGATGGACTCCTCGGTGATGATGCCGAACAGGATGAGCGTGATCGAGGGCGGGATCAGGATGGCGATGCCGCCGCCGCAGGCGATGACGCCCGCCGCCATCCAGACCGGATAGCCGCGCCGGATCATCTCCGGATAGGCGATGACGCCCATCGCCGCCGCCATGGCGGTGCTGGAGCCGGAAATGGCGCCGAACAGCACGGCCGCGATCAGGGTGGCGTAGGCGAAGCCGCCCGGCAGCCAGCCGATGATGGCGTCGGCGAATTTGAACAGCTTGGAGATCAGCCCCGTACGCTCCATGAGGAAGCCCGCATAGATGAAGAACGGGATCGCCATGAGCGTGTATTTGTTGACGAAGCTGAAGAAGGCGCGAAACGCGGTGTTCGCCGACAGCACCGGGTCGTAGAGGATGAAGGCGACCGCCGCCCCGCCGAGCGCCACGCCGATGGGCGCGCCGAGGGCGAGAAGGGCGATCAGGCCTGTGCCGAGCGCGCCCATGTCAGATCTCGATCCCTTCCTCGACCGGGGCCCAGGGGAACACGGTCCGGCCGCGCACCGCCTGCACGTCCTGGTAGAGGTGGAAGAGCGTGACGAGCGCCATCAGCCCGAACGCGATGACGAGGCAGGCCTGGAACGGCCAGATATAGATCACCATGCTCTGGGTGGTGCGGCCGAGCTTCTCCGCGCGCTCCACGGCCGGGATGCCCCAATATGCAAGCGCCGTGAACAGGGTGAGCGAGATGGAGGACACGAGCACCCGGATGGCCAGCACGGTGCGGACAAAACCCCGGCGGCGCAGCAGGTCAAGCAGCGCCAGCACGGCCAGATGCGAGCGCGAGGCCTGCGTGACGGCGAAATAGATGAAGACCGCCGCGATGGACACATAGGTGACCGCGTCCTGCCCCCAGTCGAACACCACGCCCAGTATGTAGCGGCGCACGATCTCGATGCAGGCGAGCAGCGTGCCGGAGAGCAGGATGACGGCGGCGATGCGGGCCACGACCCTGTCGAGCAGGAAATGCAGCGCGCGGTAGGCGCGGTCTAGCGCCAGCTCGACGCCGACCGGTTCGGTCGCCTCTGGGGAACTCCCGTTCATCCGGGCCGCCCTCCGGCTCACGCGGGGAAAGGGACTGCGGGGAGCCTTCCGGCCCCCCGCAGCAACGGGCCGGCTATTTCTTCTTCTTGGCGAAGCGCTCGAACCAGGGCTCGATCTCGGAGCAGTCGGTCTCCTCGAGCCAGTGCGAGCCCATCGGGTTGGCGGCGACCGCCATCTTCGCTTCCTCGGCGAACCGGTCCACCCACTCGTCGGCGCCGCCCGGCGTGCTCTTCTTGATATGGTCGGCCGTGCCGGAGCCCAGCGCATCGGCCAGCACGCCCGCTTCATCGGCGGTCATGATGTAGATGCCGGGCTTGGAGGGGTCCTCGGTGCCGTATTTGTCGATCATGCGCTTGTCGTTGCACCAGTTGGCCTTCTTCGCGAACGGCAGCATCTCCTCGACGATCAGCCTCTCGATGATCGCCTGCTGCTCCGAATCGAGCGAGTTCCACCAGCTCATGCTGGCCCCGATCCAGTAATAGTCGCCGACGATGCCGTTGATGCCGGCGACGGTGAAGAAGGGCGCCTGGTCCTTGACGACGTTGAAGCCGCCGAGGCTGGTCAGCAGGCCGTCGATGACGCCGGTTTCGAGCGCCGGCGGCACGTCGCCGAAGGCCATGGTGGTGGGGTTCGCGCCCCAGGCCGACAGCGCCGCGTTCTCGACCGGGCTCATGGAGCGGATCTTGCGCCCGGCGAAATCCTCCGGCTTCAGCAGGCGGGAGCCCGAGCCCGCGCCCATGTAGAAGCTGAGATGGGCGTGGCCGAAGATCTTGATGTCGTGCAGCTCCTCGAAGCGCTTCACCAGCATCTTGTAGGTGTCGAAGCCCTCGATGGCGTCAATGGCCCCGGGCGTGGTCAGCAGCATCGGGCCCACCACCACGGCCATGAAGGGATCGATCTGGGCGGTCTTGCCGAACTGGCCCCAGGTCATCTCCAGATTGCCTTCGGTCATCGCCTCGACGGCCTCCGGCACCGAATAGAGCGCCTTGGCCGGGAAGAGCAGCACCTCGGAGCCCGGGATTTCCTCCGCGAGGCGCTCCTGGAACAGGATTTCCGCGAGCGCGGCCGGATGCGGCGGCGGGGTGTGGTCGGACGCGATGCGAATCTTGACGGGGTCCGGGGCCGACGCGGCGGGCAGGGCGCCTGCGACGGCGACCGCTGCGACCGTCAGGCCGGCGAGTGCAGTGCGGATGAGCATGTAGAGCCTCCCTCGGTTTACAGCTGCCGGGACCTTAGAGGCTTTGCGGCGCCGGCGAAAGACCTGTGCGATAGGCGGCGACCGCCCGCCCCCCGCCGCCTTCAGCCGGCCTCAGGATAATCCGCCGGGCGCAGCAGCCGGGCGAGCGTGCCCGCGCCGACCGCGCGCCAGTCCGCGGCCGCGAATTTCAGCACGGCGAGCCCGGAAGTCGGCATGCCGAGCCCGAGCCGGGAGAGCGCCGCCGGATCGCCCTCGCGCGCGAGCCAGCGGCCGGCATCGGAGATCGTCGGGTTGTGGCCGACCACCAGCACCCGCGCGACGCCGGCGTCTTCGATCCCGCGAACGAGGTCCAGCAATTGCGGCACATGGCCGTCATAGAGCTCCGGCGCGAACTGCACCGCCGGGCCGTGCCTTAGCGCGAGGCCGTCCAGCGTTTCGCGCGTGCGCCTTGCGTCCGAGCAGATCACCAGATCGGGCAGGAGGTCCTCGGCGGCGAGATAGCGCCCGGCGGCGGCGGCCTGGCGGCGGCCCCGTCCGGTCAGCCCCCGGTCCCGGTCCGGCGCGCCGACGCCCGCCTTGGAATGGCGGAGCAGCAGCAGCGTCTTCATCGCATTCCGCCCTCCGCCCGCCCGCGCCTCAGAAATGGATGACGCTGCGGATCGACTTGCCTTCATGCATGAGGTCGAAGGCGTCGTTGATCGCGTCGAGGCCCATGGTGTGGGTCACCATGTCGTCGATCTCGACCTTGCCGTCCATGTACCAGTCCACGATCTTCGGCACGTCGCGCCGGCCCTTGAAGCCGCCGAAGGCGGTGCCGCGCCAGACCCGCCCGGTCACGAGCTGGAACGGGCGGGTGGAGATTTCCTGGCCCGCGCCCGCCACGCCGATGATGATGCTTTCGCCCCAGCCTCGATGGGCGCATTCCAGCGCCTGGCGCATGGTCTCGACCAGGCCGATGCACTCGAAGGAATAGTCCGCGCCGCCGCCGGTGAGGTCCACCAGATAGGGCACGAGGTCGCCCTCGACCTCCTTCGGGTTGACGAAATGGGTCATGCCGAAACGCTCGGCGCGCGGGGCCTTGGCAGGGTTGATGTCGACGCCGACGATCATGTTGGCGCCGGCGAGCCTCGCCCCCTGGATGACGGAAAGCCCGACGCCGCCGAGCCCGAACACGACGACATTGGCGCCCGGCTCCACCTTCGCCGTGTTCAGCACCGCACCCAGGCCCGTGGTGACGCCGCAGCCGATCAGGCACACCTTGTCGAAGGGCGCGTCCCCGCGGATCTTCGCCGCCGCGATCTCCGGCATGACGGTGTGGTTGGAGAAGGTCGAGGTGCCCATATAGTGGAACAGCTTCTCCCCGCCGATGGAGAAGCGGCTGGTGCCGTCCGGCATCAGGCCCTGGCCCTGGGTCTCGCGGATCGCGACGCAGAGATTGGTCTTGCCGGAGAGGCAGAATTTGCACTGGCGGCATTCCGGCGTGTAGAGCGGGATCACATGGTCGCCCGGCTTGAGCGAGGTGACGCCGGGTCCGGTATCGACGACCACGCCCGCCCCCTCATGGCCGAGAATGGCGGGGAACAGCCCCTCCGGGTCGGCGCCGGAGAGCGTGTAGGCGTCGGTGTGGCAAACGCCGGTCGCCCTGATCTCCACCAGGATCTCGCCCTCGCGCGGGCCGTCGAGTTCCACGGTTTCGATGCTGAGCGGCTTGCCGGCTTCCAGGGCTACGGCGGCGCGGGTCTGCATGAGCGGCGTCCTCCCCATGATGCTCTTGGGCCGGGATCAGCGTAGCGGCGTTTCACGGGCGGTCAATCGCCTGGAAGACGGCCCCGTTCCGGGCTTGACATTGTCCGCGATTGTTCTATATATGTTTCCATTCTCTCTTCGGGGAAACCAGGGAAGGCATGATCTGGACCTGACAATCCGGCGGACCGCTGCGGCGCGCGCAAGCCCCCGCACCGGTCGCGCCCTGGCGAATGCGGGCCGGCTGTCCTCCGGGCAGCGAACGGGGGAAGTGCGCCCGCGCGGCGTTTTGCGGCGTACGGCTTCTGCGCTGGAAGGGCGGCGCGGCGGTGGCGGACAGGGCGGCAGGTTGCATCCGGCCTGTTCCCTGCGGAGAGCGCGGCGCGGGGGCGGGCGGGCCGGACGGTTGCATTCGGCTTCGGCGTTGCGGCGTCGGCGCGGGTGTTTACGAAAGCCGCGTCGGCGCGGCGGCAAGGAGGAACGATGACGAAACGGTCGGCAGGCGGAACGCAGCGCGGCCCGGCGGGCGGGCTGCCGGAACTGAAGCAGGGCCGCGCGGTCGGCGAGCACCTGCGGGGCATGGCGGTGGCGGCCGTGGTCGAGCGCGGTTGGAGCGCCGCCGCCGCGGCCCGGCATTTCGGACTGGGGCCGGTCAGCGTCCGCCGCTGGGTGCAGCAGTTCCGCGAGCGCGGCCATGTGCGGCCCGGCAGGCAGGGCGACAGCGCCTCGCGGATCGAGCGCGAGCGGGAGCGCATCTTCCGCATCCTCGAGGCGCGCCCGCTGTTGACCATGTACGAGTTGCGCGATGCGCTCGCCGCGGAGGGGGTCCCGTTCCACGCCGTCACCGTGCAACGCTTCCTGAAGCGCCACGGCCTGGAACGCGACCGCCGCCTCGCCCGCCTCCACGCCAGGGGCCAGGGCAGGCGCCGCTACTCGGGATGAGGGGCGGCCTGCCGGACCGCGTCCAGGCGGCGGAGCGCGCCGTAGGCCGACCAGGCCGGCAGGCTGAGCAGGACGGCGTAGCAGGCCATGCTCCAGGGCCCCGACACGCTGCCGGCGAGCGCGGCCGGGGCGGTGAGCGCGCCGAGCGGTATTGCGACCGCCCATGCCGTGCCCCGCCACCCGGCGCGGCGGAGCGCCAGCCACGCCCCGGCCAGCGGCAGGCCGCAGGGCATGGCGGCGACCGGCACCCACCATTGCCCGGCATCGACCGGCAGCGGGAATATCCGCGCCAGCAGCAACGCCGCAACGCCGAGGGGCAGCCACAGCAGCGCTGCCGGAAGGAAGCCGGCCCAGCGCACGCCGGTCATCGCAGCCCCCGCGCCCATGCCGCGCCGGGCTCAGTCGTTGGCGAGCGCCGGCAGGTCGTTCAGATAGGCGAGCACGGCTTCCAGCGGCTCCACATCCCCGAATTTGGCGTCGATGTCGAAGAGGTTCCACTCCACCGCGCCCGGCACCCGGTCGCCCACCGCCTCGCGCACCACGATGGGGCGGAAGCCGTCGGCGATGGCGTCCTCGACGCTGTGGCGCACGCAGCCCGCCATGGTGACGCCCGTGACGATGACCGTGTCCACCCGCTGCGCGCGCAGATAGCCGGCGAGCCAGGTGCCGTGGAAGGCGCTCGCCCGCTTCTTCAGGATCACCTGCTCGCCGGGTTCGGGCGCAAGGCGGTCGTCGATGGCGGCGGCCTCCGAGCCTTCGAGCAGGGTTTCGGTCGGGATCTTCAGGTGCCAGAGGCCCGTGTCCGGGTGCGGCCCGGCCGGGTTGCGGTAGGCGGTGGAGGTGAAGACGACGGGAATCCGCTTCTCCCGCGCCGCGGCCAGCAGCGCCCGGTTGGCGGGGACGATCTCCTCCATGTTGTCGCAGGTGAAGGGATAGCCCGGCCGGGTCCAGGCATTGGCCATGTCGATGACCAGCAGCGCGGGGCGCGTGCCGTAGCCGATGCGGCGCTGGAAGCCGCGCTCCCGGTAGATCTCGGAGTCCGTTGCGAAAATGGTCTCCAGGGCGGCCTTCACTTCGGGCGTGGTGGCGGGCATGGGGCGTCCCTTCCTCCGGTTCGGGGGATTTCGGTCCGCACACGATAAGGCGCGTCATCCGCCGCGGTCAAAGACGCAGGAGGCGATCACCTGCTGTCCGGATAGGGGATTACAAAGATAGTTGACGGGGAATCAACGACATTTCTTCCGTCGCACCTCACCCCTTCCGTCATACCCGGACTTGTTCCGGGTATCCATGCGGCCGTCCGGCGGCCGCGGTGGCAGGAGATACCCGGAACAAGTCCGGGTATGACGATATGGGGGCCGGGCATGAAGCTGGAGAGAAAACGCAAAGCCTCGCAAGCCTATCGTCCATCTGTCCACATAAGTCCCAAAGAATATCACACTCAGGCGGCTCTTTCGTAAATTGCCGCTTGCCTGACATCCTCCAATGTCAAATCGTAATCATCGGCAATTTCCTCTTCCGTCTCATTTGTATCCAAACGCGCAACAATTGTGCCGGTTGAAATTCCACGGCAGGAAATAACCGGTCGGCCGAACGCTACGTATGGATCGATAGCAATGATCCTGTTTTCTCCATCGACGGGATACAATCTTTTGGGAAGGCGAAACTCATCCCGATCGATCGATTTCAACAATTCCTGCAATATCGCCTTCATGGCAAGCTGGCCGGACTTGGTGACATTGGTAAGTTCTCCATATTTTTCAAGAAAGATTTCGCCAGCGTCTGTCGTCAATCGATCGCTCAGAAACAGCCTTTCCTCCCTGCACGCTTTTTTTGCCGTTTCCTTGGCGATAACTGCAGACCGTATCGATACTCCGTGCTTTGTTCTAAGTGCGCGAAGCGTATAGCACTCGACAAGATTGTTGAAGGAAAGGCGCAAGGGGCTGTCGCAAGCGGGCTCGATCAGCAGGTCCGGGCCAGTGTTTCGGCGCACATCGGGGCGGTCGACAACCTGCACCCACGACCGGAGTGTCGGCGCAGGCATTTTCAGATAGCCCGCCGCTTCCGGAACCGTATAGGCCGGCCGGTCTCTGATATCCTCCGGTCTCAGCATGTCCGCCACCGCCGCACCGCCTCGTCTGTCGGGACCGCGGCAGCATGAATCAGCGCCGGCCGGAAGGCAATGGCCGCCTACAGGTCCTTCAGCGACTGGCGGTGGACCTGGGCGTTGCGGGCGTAGTGGGCGACCTGGCGGCGGAAGCCTTCCAGCGCGGCCGCGTCGAGGTCGCGCATTTTCTTCGCGGGCATGCCGGCCCGGAGCTCGCCTTTCGGGATGTGCCTGCCGGGCACGGACAGGGAGTCGGCTGGCTTTGGACATGCGGTCTTCCCGGGGAAATGCGTGCTGCGGGCCTGCCATCCGTGTTAAGCTGACGGCTCCACCCCGGGGCGGCGCAGGCAACCGAAAAGCTGGGACCATGCACGCCGAGATCGCAGACAGGAAAGACGAGATCGCGCGCATCTGCCGCCGCTACGGCGTGCAGCGGCTCGACCTGTTCGGCTCGGCCGCCAGAGGGACGGATTTCGACCCGGAAACAAGCGACGCCGACTTCCTCGTCGAGTTCCAGCCGCCGCTCCAGCCGGGTCTGTTCGACCGTTTCATGGGTCTCCGGGCCGACCTGGCCGAAACCCTTGGGCGCAGGGTCGATCTGGTCCGGATGGGGACGGTCCGGCGTCCGCGCATGCAGGCCTATATCGACCTGTCGCGGGAGACCGTGTATGCCGCGTGACCCGCTGTTCGCGCTGCAGGATATAGCGGAATCGGCTGAGGCGATCGCGAGCTACACCGCGGGCCTGGACGAGGAGGCGTTCCTCGCCGACGCCATGAGGCGGGACGCTGTTTACAGGTCCTTCAGCGACTCGCGGTGGAGCTGGGCGTTGCGGGCGTAGTGGGCGACCTGGCGGCGGAAGCCTTCCAGCGCCGCGGGGTCGAGGTCGCGCATCTTCTTCGCGGGCATGCCGGCCCAGAGCTCGCCGGCCGGAATGCGCTTGCCGGGCGCGAGCAGGGAGCCGGCCGCGAGCATCGCATCGCCTTCCACCACGCAGCCGTCCAGCACCGTCGCGCTCATGCCGATGAAGGCGCGGTCCTCCAGCCGGCAGCCATGGATCATGCAGCGGTGGCCGACCAGCACCTCCTCGCCGATTACCGTGTCGAAGGCGCCGCCGGTGACATGCACCACCGTCCCGTCCTGGATATTCGTGCCCGCGCCGATGCGGATGCGGCCGACATCGCCGCGCACCACGGCGTTGTACCAGATGCTGGCGCCCGCCCCGATCTCGACATCGCCGACCACCACCGCGCCCGGCGCCACGAAAACATCCTCGCCGAGCTTCGGCCAGATGCCCCGATAGGGCAGAACCCTGCCCCTCACGGATACATGGCTTCCAGCTCGAGCCCCGTCGTCTCCTCCCAGCCCTGCATGGCGTTCATGTTCTGCACGGCCTGGCCGGATGCGCCCTTGACGAGGTTGTCGATGGCCGAAACCAGGATCGCCCGGCCCGGCGCGCGGTCCGCCGCCACGCCGATATCGCAGCGGTTGGTGCCGCGCACATGGCGGGTCGCCGGCGCGCCGGAGGGCAGCACATGCACGAAGGGCTCATCCGCATAGCGCGCCCGGAGCCGGTCCCTCAGCCCGTCCGCCGTCTCGCCATTGGCAAGCTCGACATAGATGGTGGAGAGGATGCCCCGGTTCATCGGCGCCAGATGCGGCGTGAAGCTGACCGTGACGGGCGCGCCGGCCGCCTCGCCGAGCCCCTGCTCGATCTCCGGCGCATGGCGGTGCCTGCCGATGCCATAGGCGTGGATGCCGTCCTGCACCTCGGGAAACAGGATGTCCTCGCGGAGCGACCGCCCGGCGCCGGTGACGCCCGACTTCGCGTCCACGATGATGTTGCGGGCCTCGACCGCGCCCGCCTCGATGAGCGGGACCAGCGGCAGCTGCGCGCTTGTCGGGTAGCAGCCCGGATTGGCGACCAGCCGCGCGCGCGCCACCTGCCCGCGCTTGATCTCGGTCAGCCCGTAAACCGCGCTCTTCTGCAGCTCCGGCGCCCGGTGGGCATGGCCGTACCATTCCGCATAGGTCCCGATGTCGGCCAGGCGGAAATCCGCCGACAGGTCCACCACCTTCAGATGCTCCGGCAGCGCCGCCACCGTTTCCTGCGTCGTGCCGTGCGGCAGGCAGCAGAACACGATGTCATGGGCGCCGAAATCCACATCCTCGATGCGCACCAGGTCCGGCAGGCCGAGCGCGGCCAGATGCGGGAACACCCGGCCGAAGGGCTCGCCCGCGCGCCGGTCGGCGGTCAGCGTGCGGATCTCGATATGCGGATGGCGGGCCAGCAGGCGGATCAGCTCCGCGCCGGTATAGCCGCTCGCGCCCAGGATCGCCGCCCGGGCCCGGTTTCCCATCTGGGGCATGGGAGCTCTCCCTTGCCTTCGGCGCGGCCCCCCGCGCCGGCCTCGTTTATTGTCGCCCCGGCCCCCGAGCCGGGGCCCAGCGCCGCCGGCGCAACCCGGCGGAGACCTCGATCACCTGGACCCCGGATCTCCGCTTCGCTCCGTCCGGGGTGACATTCGGGGTTGCGCACTCGGCCTCGCTGCAACCCGAACGGGCCGCGCGCTAGCGCTTCGAGAACTGGAAGCTGCGCCGCGCTTTCGGCTTGCCGTATTTCTTGCGCTCGACGCGGCGCGCATCGCGGGTCAGGAACCCGCCCTGCTTGAGCGCCGGGCGCAGGCCCGGCTCGAAGCAGGTGAGCGCCTTGGCGATGCCGTGGCGCACCGCGCCGGCCTGGCCGGACTGGCCGCCGCCGCGCACCGTGCAGATGACATCGTACTGGTTCGTGCGGTTGACCGCTGCGAAGGGCTGGGCGATCAGCATCCGGTGGGTCGGCCGCGGGAAATAGGTGTCCTCCGGCCTGCCGTTCACCGTCACCCGGCCGGCGCCGGGGCGGATCCAGACGCGCGCCACCGACTCCTTGCGCTTGCCTGTGGCATAGGCCCGCCCGAAATTGTCGATCTCCGGCGCCGCCGGGGCGGCCGGGGCCGGGCGCTCGGGCGCCTCCTCGCCTTCGAGGACCTGCTTCAGGTCGGCAAGCGTGCGGGTGTCCTCGGCCATGGCCTTCAGGCCCTCCTGGCGTTCTTGGGGTTCATGGCGGCGATGTCGAGCGGCGCGGGCTTCTGGCCGGCGTGGCGGTGCTCGGGGCCTGCATAGACATGCAATTTCGTGATGACCTGCCGGCCGAGCTTCGTCTTGGGCAGCATCCGCTCGACGGCCTTGACGACAATCTGCTCCGGGCGCCGGGCGCGCTGCTCGCGCACCGTCCGCGAGCGGATGCCGCCCGGATAGCCGGTGTGCCGGTAATAGACCTTGTCGTCTTCCTTCGCGCCGGTCAGCGCCACCTTGTCCGCATTGACGACGACGACATGGTCGCCGCAATCGATGTGAGGCGTGTAAAGCGCCTTGTGCTTGCCGCGCAGCCGCATGGCGACGATGGAGGCGAGCCGGCCGAGCACCAGACCGTCGGCGTCGATCAGCCACCAATTCCGCTCGACCTCGGCCGGCTTGGCGGAGTATGTGTTCATCCGTCACTCTTCCCTGGAGCGGCTTGGGCGGCGCAACATAGCGGCATGCGCGCGCCTGTCAACGAGCCGCGGCCCGTTTGCAGCACGGGAGACCGAACCGATGGGCGAACCGATCCTGTTGCGCGACGATGCGGACGCCGTCGCCACGCTGACCCTGAACCGGCCGGCGCAGCGCAATGCGCTGTCCCGCCCGATGATCGCGGCGCTGTCCTCGGCGCTGGAGGAGATCGGCCAGGACCGCTCGGTGCGCGCCGTGGTGATCGCCGCCAACGGCCCCGGCTATTGCGCCGGGCACGACCTGAAGGAAATCCGCGGCACGCCCGACCGCGCCTTCTACGACCTGCTGTTCGCCGAATGCAGCGCATTGATGACGCGCATCGTGCGCCAGCCCCAGCCCGTGATCGCCTGCGTCCACGGCATCGCGACCGCCGCCGGCTGCCAGCTCGTCGCAAGCTGCGACCTTGCCGTGGCGAGCGAGGACGCCCGCTTCGCCACGCCCGGCGTCAATATCGGGCTGTTCTGCTCCACGCCGATGGTGGCGCTGTCGCGCGCGGTGTCGCGCAAGCACGCCATGGAGATGCTGCTGACGGGCGAGCTCATGGACGCGGAGACGGCGCGGCGTTTCGGCCTCGTCAACCGGGTCGTGCCCGCGGCCGGGCTCAGGGCCGAGACGCAGGCGCTTGCCGCGAAGATCGCCGGCAAGTCGGGCGCGGTGGTGAAGATCGGCAAGGAAGCCTTCTACCGCCAGCTCGAAATGGGGCTGGACGAAGCCTACGACTATACCAGCGGCGTCATCGCGGCGAACATGGAGATGCGCGACGCCGAGGAAGGCGTCGATGCCTTCATCGCCAAGCGCGAGCCCGTCTGGCAGCACCGCTAGCGCACGCTCCGTTCGGGTTGAAACGGCTCCCGACCGGCGTCGCCCCGGCCCCCGAGCCTACCGGATTCGCACATTTCTGTTTGCCTGCGGTGCGCCTGCCGGGCGAGTAACGTCGCGCTCCGTCCCCCCCATTCGTCGCCCCCGCGAAAGCGGGAGCCCATCCCCGATTCCCGATGCCGCCGCAGCCAGTGGAGAGAAGGTCGGACCCTCTTCCCGTCATGCCCGGAACAAGTCCATTGCTGTCCGGTTTAGGATTTGCGGGCAGGGCGCATGGCCTGGATTCAACCGGGTTTCGAGGGGTTCGGCGGGATCGGGACTCGGATCGACGCCCGGCGGCCCGGCCCTCACATCGTCATACCCGCCCCCCATATCGTCATGCCCGGACTTGTTCCGGGCATCCATACGGCCGCCCGGCAGAGCCGCTTGAGAGAGATACCCGGAACAAGTCCGGGTATGACGAAAGAGCCTGCCCTGAGCCTGTCGAAGGGGGGCGTTCGGGCATGACGGACAGGAGGCCGACCGGGGACGCCGCGCGCCCCCGAAAACCCGACCGAGGCCCGCCCGGCTTCGCCCGACGGCTGAACCGGACAGCAGTGGAACAAGTCCGGGCATGACGGCGGGGAATGCGATGCTCGGCCAACTCCGACAGATGTGTGCATGCGGCAAGGCTCGGGGGCCGGGGCGACGGTAAATGAGGCCGGACGGGGCGCGCTCTAATAGGTCGCGCGGCCGCCGGACACGTCGAAGACGGCGCCGGTCTGGAAGCTGCACTCCGACGAGCTGAGCCAGGCGATGATATTGGCGACTTCCTCGACCGTGCCGAAGCGGCCCATCGGGATCTTGGAGCGCATCATCTCGATATGCGCTTCGGTGATCTGCTTGAAGATGTCCGTCTCGACGGCCGCCGGCGCGACGCAGTTGACCAGCACGCCGGTGCCGACCGCCTCCTTGCCGAGCGACTTGGTGAGCCCGATGACGGCCGCCTTGGCCGCACTGTAGGCGGCCGCATTGGCGTTGCCCTCCTTGCCGGCGATGGAGGCCGTGTTGACGATGCGCCCGTAGCCGCGCGCCATCATGCCCGGCAGGGCGGCGCGGCAGCCGTAATAGACGCCGTTGAGGTCGAGGTCGATGACGGCGTGCCAGTCCTCGAGCGCATAGTCCCAGGCGGGCCCGGCCGGGCCCGCGATGCCGGCATTGTTGCAGAGGATCGAAACGGGCCCGAGCCGGGCCTCCGTGGCCGCGAGCGCCGCCTCGACGGCGGCGTAGTCCGTCACATCGACGGCGAAGGCGGCCGCGCGCCCGCCGAGTTCCGCCGCGGCGGCTTCGCCCGCCTCCGCATCGCGGTCCCAGACCGCAATCGCGGCGCCGTCGCGGTGGAGGCGCCGCGCTATGGCGAGGCCGATGCCCCGCGCGCCGCCCGTGACTATGGCAACCTGGTTCGTGAAGTCGTATCGCGCCGTCATGGCTTCTCCTGCCTTTCCCCTGTCCCGCCTTCCGGGATAGCGTATCGCCCAAGCCTGCAACATGGGGAGCCGTTATGGCGAGCCTGAAAGAAATGGCCGGACACCGGGACGTCAAGCTCGGAGCCTGCATCATGGAATTCGAAAGCCCCGGCATCGGCCATATCTACCGGGCGGCCGGGGCCGACTTCGTCTTCGTCGATTGCGAGCACAGCGGCATCGGCATCGAAGGGCTGAAGCGCATTCTCCGTTATCTGGAAGCCGCCGGCATGCCGCATTTCGTCCGCCGGGCAGGCAAGACCTATCCCGATATCGCGACCGCGCTGGACGCCGGCGCCGAGGGGCTGCTGCTGCCGATGGCCGGCTCCGCCGAGGAAGTGCGGGAGCTTGCGGGATACATGAAATATCCGCCCGACGGCGTGCGCGGCGTCGCGCTGGGGGTGGCGCACGACCGTTATGCCGCAGGCCGGCCCGAAGAGGCGCTGGCCGCCGCCAATGCCCGCACCGTCTGCATTCCCCTGATCGAGACGGCCGAAGGCGTCGAGAATGTCGAGGCCATCGCCGCCCTGCCCGAGGTCGATCTGCTCTGGATCGGCCATTTCGACCTGAGCTGCAGCCTGGGCGCGCCGGGCGCGTTCGACCATCCGGACTTCATCGCCGCCCACAGGCGCATCGCCGCGGCCGCCCGCGCCGCCGGCAAGAGCATCGGCCGCCTGGTCGGATCGCCGGAAGACGGCCGGCGCCTGATCGGCGAGGGCGTGGATTTCATCTGCTACGGCACCGATGCGAGCCTGCTCCTCCAGGCGGCCAGGGCGGGCTTCGCCTCCATGCGCGCCTGACCCCGGGAAGCCGCGCCCCGGCGGCGAATGCCCTCCGGACGGGGCGGCGCGAAGACGGGGAGTCTGCCTCTATCCGCTTTTCGGGCCTGCCGCGGGCGCAGTTCGAACAGCGGCATTTGAGCGCATGCCGGCCCTTCGCCGTCCCCAAGGGCGGACAAAAATACTTGATTTAGGTCAAGAACAACCGAATCCGGGAGCATGGAGGAGGCGCATGGCAGGCTATGCACTTCCGGCATGGATTTTCACCGCCCCGGCATTTTCATTTCGGTTTTCAGTCCTTTACTCAATCCGCTTCGAGGGCGCGCCGTATCGGGCTCCTGGCGACAAGCCAGCTCCATAGTCCGGCTGCCGGCGCATGGGTTCGACGCTGGACGGTCAGGCAATACATGTTCCGCATTCTACGAATTTGTTCGGTCCCGGTTACTTGCTGAATCGCGACATGTTCGAGAAACGCAGCGATCTCGTCCGGTTCCTTGCGGTGGTCGAAGCGGGCAGGATTGCCACGGCGGCCGACAGGCTGGCGATCACCCAGCCGGCGCTCACCCGCGTCGTCGCCCGGCTCGAGCGCCAATTCGGGGGCCGGCTGTTCGAACGCCTGCCCCACGGCGTGCGCCTGACGGCGCTGGGCAGTACCGTCAGCGGCCTCGCAAGGCGCATTCTGCGGGAGATCGAGGCTGCGGAAGAGGTTCTGGACGCGGCCCGGTCGGGGCGAACCGGCAGCTTCCGCATCACCGCCAGCCCGACATGGGTCGAAACGGTCGTGCCGGCAGCGCTGGCCCGCTTCCACGAGGACTGTCCGGGGATCGAGGTCAGGGTCGACATGGCCGGCCGCCAGGAAGGGCTGCGGCTGCTAGCCGACGGCGAAAGCGACCTGCATTGCGGCGGCATCGACGCCAGCGAAGGCCTGCACGCATCGCTCAGGCGCGAGCGCTTTCTGGATGTGACCGCGGGCATCGTCGCCTGGCGCGACCATCCGCTCTTCTCCCGCGATGTCTCCAACGAAGACCTCGTTCGATATCCCTGGATCGACTTTTGCCGCGAGCCCTCGCTGGCCGTCCTTCTGGACCGGCTCTACGAGGCCACGAATGTCCGCGCGAAAACCGTCGTCCAGACCGGCAGCGCCTGCCTGTCGGTCCTGAACGGCGGCCCCTATCTCGCCCTGCTGCCGTTTTCCTTTCTGGAACGGCTTCCGGAACAGTTCATTCGGCCGTTGCCGGCACCGATCGGGCTTTCCCGCTACCGGTCGGGTTGTGTCGTGCGCCGCTCCGCCGAGGAGCTGCCCCCGTTCCGCCGCCTGCTGCAGATCGTGCGCGAGACGGCTCTCGAACGAAGCGGATAACGCGCCGCTCCCAGCAGAGCCCGGCTCCGGCCGCCGGTCATGGTGACGGTTTCCCTATCCGTTGCTAACTTTCGTGCGCCATGGGCGGATCGCCGCCCGATCCGGACAAGAGCGACGACATATGGAACATGCTGAAGCCCGCTGGCGCCTCGGGATCGACATCGGCGGCACCTTTACCGACATCGTCTGCCTCGACGGGGACGGCCGGCTGCTCACCCGCAAGGTTTCCTCCTCGGTGGACAATTACGCCCGCGCGATCGTCGAGGCGCTCGCCGGCCTGATCGCCGAGGGCGCGTTCGCGGGCGGGGACATCGCCGAGTTGCGCCACGGCACCACGGTCGCCTCGAACGCCATCCTGGAAGGCAAGGGCGCCAGGACCGGGCTGATCGCCACCGAAGGCTTCCGCGACATACTGGAGATCCGCAATCTCCGCATGCCGCGCCTCTACGACATCGCCTGGCAGAAGCCGCCGCCGCTGGTGCCGCGCTATCTGCGCCGCACGGTCGCCGAGCGCGTGACGCATGACGGCGGGACGCAGACGCCGCTCGATCCGGAAGAGGCGGAGGCGGCCGTCCGGCGGCTGCTCGACGAAGGCGTGGAGGCCATCGCCGTGGCGCTGCTGCACAGCTACGCCAACCCCGCGCATGAGGACATCGTAGCCGGGATCGTCGAGCGCCTCGCGCCGGATGTCGAGACCAGCATCAGCCACCGCGTGCTGCCCGAGGCGAAGGAATACGAGCGCACCTCCACCACAGTCGTGAACGCCTGCCTGAAGCCGGTCGTGTCACGCTACCTGGCCGGGCTGGAGGAGGGCTTCGCCGATATCGGCACCCGCGCGCCGCTGTTGCTGATGCAGTCGAGCGGCGGGCTGATGCCGTCCCAGGCGGCGCGCAACCTGCCCATGCACATCGTCGAATCCGGTCCGGCGGGCGGGGTCATCGGCGCGCAGGCCCTGGCCAGATCCGCCGGTCTCGACAATGTCCTCACCTTCGACATGGGCGGCACGACCGCGAAGGCGTCCATCGTCGAGGGCGGCACGGTTTCGCGCGCGCTCGAATTCAGCGTCGGCGCCGGCGTGATCGCCGGATCCCGGCTGATGACCGGCGCAGGCTACGTGGTCAAGACGCCGGCCATCGACCTGGCGGAGGTCGGCGCCGGCGGCGGCTCGCTGCTCCGCCTCGACGCCGCCGGCGGCCTGCAGGTGGGGCCGGAGAGCGCCGGCGCCGATCCGGGCCCCGTCTGCTACGGCGCCGGCGGCACGGAGCCTACGCTCACCGACGCCAACCTGCTGCTCGGATACCTCAATCCGGGCCATCTGATCGGCGGCGCACTGAAGCTCGATTTCGAGGCGGCGCGCGAGGCCTTCGAGCGCTCCGTGGCGCAGCCGATGGGCCTGGCGCCGGAAGAGGCCGCGCTCGGCGCCCACCGCATCGCCGCCTCGAACATGATCCGCGCCATTCGCGCCGTGTCTTCCGAGCGGGGCCGCGACCCGCGCGACTACGCCCTGTTCGCCTTCGGCGGCAACGGGCCGCTCTTCGCCGCCGGCATGGCGCGCGAACTGGCGATCCGGACGGTGCTGGTGCCGCCCTCGCCCGGCCTGTTCTCCTCCTTCGGCCTGCTGCATGCCGAGGTCGAGCACCATTACTCCCATGCGCACAGGCGCATCCTCGGCGGGGCCGACCCGGCGGAGCTCGAAGCGGCATGGGCCGCGCTGGAAGCGGAGGCGAACGCGCAGCTGGAGGCCGACGGCATCCCGCCCGACCGGCGCACGCTCGCGCGCAGCGCGCAGCTCCACTATCACGGCCAGATTTTCGAGCTGCAGGTCGCGGCGCCGCCGGGGCCGGTGGACGCGGCGTGGGTCGCCGCGCTGGAGGAGGCCTTCGGCGTCGAGCATGAGCGCACCTACGGCCACCGCGCCGGGCCGGAGGAGCCTGTGGAGCTGATGACCGTCCAGGTGGTCGGACGCGGGCTCTCGAACGACAGCGCGCCGCCCCCGCCGCCGCCCCGGCCGTCGGGCGCGGCCGGCAGCCGCCGCGCCTGGTTCGGCCGCGAGCACGGATGGCGGGACGCCGCGGTGCTCGCGCGCGGCGACCTCGGCCCGGACCCGCTGCCGGGCCCGCTGATCGTCGAGGAATACGACGCCACCTGCCTCGTCCCGCCGCAGGATTCGGCGCGGCTGGACGGCTACGGCAACATCATCGTCGAAATCGGCTGACGGAGACCCCCCATGGCCCGCATCGCCTATGCTGCCCGCGAAGACCTGCCGCCCGCCCTGCATCCTCTCATGGACGACGCGGCATCCTACGGCCCGTTCGCCAGCCTTGTCGGGGCGCTCGGCCGGCGGCCGCCGATCCTGGAACACACATTCGGCCTGCTGACCGCGCTGAGGCGGGAGGCGGTGCTGCCGCGGCGCTATCTGGAACTGGCGCTGGTCGCGGTCTCGCAGCGCAATGCCTGCGACTATTGCGTGGCCCATCACGGGCCGATGCTGACCGTGGAGGGCATGAGCGCCGCCGGCGTCGCCAGCCTGCTGGACGACCCGGAAAACCATCCGGAACTGGACGAGATCGACCGCCTGGTGGTCGATTACGCCGTCCAGGTCAACGACAATGCGGGGAGAATGCGGGACGGCATCTTCGAGCGGCTGAAAGCGCATTTCAGCGAGGAGCAGATCGTCGAACTGACCTGGCGGATCGCGCTCTGCGGCGCCTTCAACCGCTTCAACGACGCCCTGCAGCTCGATCTGGAGCCGGAAGCCGAGGCGGCTCTCGACGCCGCCTGAAACGGGCGCGGCGCCTTGCGGCGCCGCGGTCCCGGAAAAGCGCGGCCGGCCCGAAGGCCGGCCGCTGCCCGTCGGGCGTCAGTTGCTCTTGGGCTTGCAGGGATTGCACGCGCCGCAGGCATTCTTGGGCTTGCACGGATTGCAAGCGCCACAGGCGGGCTTACAGGGGTTGCAGGCACCGCAGGCGGGCTTGCAGGGATTGCACGCACCGCAGGCCGGTTTGCAGGGGTTGCACGCGCCGCAGGCCTTTTTCGGCTTGCAGGGATTGCAGGCGCCGCACGCCTTGCAGGCCGCGGCCGCGGGCTTGCAGGCGGCATAGGCGGTGCCGGCGAGGCTGGCCGCGCCGACGGCGCCGACGGCCATGCCCACACTGACGACCGCCGTGGAAAGAAGGCGTGCCTTGTAGCTCTTCATAACAGTTCTCCCGTTCGGTGGTTTTCCCGATAATGCACCGGACGATCCGGAAATCGCCTGCCGTTATGCTAACCGATATGGCGGCCCGTAAAAACGGAGGAAGCCGGTCACAACTGCGTGAGCGGGCCTTGCGCGCGGCCTTCGGAAAGGCTCACCTGACCGTCGAAAAGGGAGCGAAGAGATGCGCGTTGCGCTGGCGGGAGCATCGATTCTGGCGGCCTTCGGGGCGGCGGCCGCAGACCTGCCGGAAACGGTGCCGGTGCCGGCGGGCGCCTTCATCGCCGGGTCCGATGCCGCGGAGCGCGAGGCCGCCTACCGGCTGGACGAAGCCGCCTACGGCCATTCCGTCACCCGCCGCCAGGGCTGGTACGACGGCGAGCGCGACCGCCGGACGCTCAGCCTGCCGGGCTTCCGGATCGCCCGCACGCCCGTCACCAATGCGCAATATGCGGCCTTCATCGCCGAAACCGGACACCGGGCTCCCGATGTCGATGCCGAAACCTGGAAGGGCTACGGCCTGATCCACCCCTATCCCCGCACGCGCCGCCATGCCTGGGCCGGGGGCCGGCCGCCGGAAGGCCGGGCGCAACATCCCGTCGTGCTGGTCTCGCATGAGGACGCGCAGGCCTATACGGCGTGGCTCTCGGCGCGCACCGGGCGCGTCTGGCGGCTGCCGACCGAGCTCGAATGGGAGAAGGCGGCGCGCGGCCCGGACGGGCGCCGGTTCCCCTGGGGCGGCGACTATGCGCCGGAACGGCTCAACAGCCATGACGGCGGGCCGTTCGACACGCTGCCGGTCGGCCGGTTTCCCGGGGGCGCCTCGCCTTTCGGCCTGCTGGACGCTGCCGGCCAGGTTTTCGAGTGGACCGCGACCGAGGCCCGGGCCGGGCGTTTCCTGGTCAAGGGCGGGTCCTGGGACGACAGCGGCTGCGGCGTCTGCCGCCCGGCCGCCCGCCACAGCCGCCCGGCCGGGCTGAAGCACATCCTGGTCGGCTTCCGCCCGGTACTGGAAGGGCTCGACCCGCTCAGCGGCCCCTGAACGGGCGGGGCGGGCGCTTCTCCTTGAAGGCAAGCGCCGCCTCGTGGAAATCCTCGGTCAGATAGAGCCGTTCCGGCTGCGCGGCCGCGGAGAGTTCCGAGCGCACGCGCGCGATCTCGCGCCGGCGCGCCCGCACCGTGGAGCGCACGCTGAGCGGCGGGTTGGCGTTCAGCGTCCCCGCAAGCTCGCGGGCGGCTTCGAGATGGCCGCCGGCGGGCGCGAGGCGGTTGATGACGCCGGCCGCGGCGGCCTCCTCGGCCGTGAACCACCGCCCGGTGAGCGCCACCTCGTCGCCGAAGGCGCCCGCCCCCCTCAGCCGCATCAGCCCCCAATAGACGGAGCCGCCGAGGCCGCGCGAGGTCTCGGTGATCTGGAAGCGCGTGCCGGCCTCGGCCACCAGCAGGTCGCAGTCGAGCGCAATGCCGACCGCAAGCCCCATGACATAGCCATGCACGGCGGCGACCATCGGCTTCCAGTTGACCGCATGGACGAACAGCCGCCCGGAATCCGCCCCGCGCCCCTGCGGGCCGCCGAACCGCTCCAGTTCCTCGCGCGGGCGCAGCTGCCGGCGCAGCACATCCGCCCCGGTGGAGAAGGCGCGTCCCGCCCCGTGCAGGATCGCGACATTGGCCTTCGGGTCGGTGTCGAAACGGGCCAGCGCCTCCGACAGCGCCTCCACCGCGGCATCGTCGAAGGCATTCAGCTTTTCGGGCCGGTTGAGCGTGATCGTCACGATCGCGCCGTCGCGTTCATAGAGGGCTGTCTCGCGGGTCATGAGGTTCGCCTCGCAGGAGTTCCGGATCGGGCGGAGAGGATAACGGGCACCGGCAAGGCTAACCCAGCTGCTTCCAGAAGGCGTCCTTTCGGGTGAGCAGGCCGTCGCGGACCTTGTAAATGTCCATGCCGCGCACGGTCCTTTCGCCGCCGTCCGGCGCGGCGGTCGTCACCTCGTAGGTCTGGATGACGGTGTCGCCGACCACCTCGAAACCGCCATTGCCGAACACCGGCCCGCCGCCGGGCGCGGACCAGCGCTCGGCCATGGCCTGCAAGGCGGCTTCCTTGCCGACAAAGTCCTCGCCTGTCGGCTGGCTCCAGACGAAATCGTCGGCCAGCGTCGGCGCAACCAGCGCCGTGTCCTTCTTCGCGAAGCCTTTCGCGAACGCCTTGAACAGCGTTTCGATCGCTTCCTTGCGCTTGCTCATCCCTCATTGCTCCTAGCCGCCGAGCAGCACCAGAGACAGCCAGGGCACCGCCGTCACGATGGTCCACACGATCATCAGCGGGATCAGCAGTTTGAAGATCTGCCGGATGATCAGGTCGTAGTTGATCCTCAGCACGCCCGAAACCACGAACAGATTCAGGCCGTAGGGCGGCGTGATGAACCCGATCGTGGTGCCGACGACGAAGACCACGCCCCAATGGACCGGATCGATGCCGATACTCTCCGCCACCGGCGCGAGGATGGGACCGAGAATGAGGACCACGGCAACCGATTCCGTGATCGCGCCCACGAGCAGGATCAGCACCATCATAACGGCGATCAGCACCGTCGAGCCGTAATTCTCGCCGAGGTCGCCCAGAAACTCCTGGATCGCCACCGGCAGGCCCATAACGCTGGAGACCTGTTGAAACTGGATGGAAAATACCACCAGCGGCACCAGCAGACCGGCCAGCCGTGCGCTGTTCAGCATGATGCCCGGAATCTGGCGCAGGTGGAGCCGGCCGCCGAGAGCCGGCACGGAGCCGACGATGAAGCAGTAGATGGCGACGACCCCGGCTGCCTCCGTCGGGCTGAAATAGCCCCAGTAAATGCCGAAGAAAATCACCCCGATCGCGATGAAGCCCGCCCAGGCGGTCAACGCCGATCTGGCGATTTCCCGGGGGCTCAGGTTACGCAGGCCGACCCCGCGCTCCACCTTGCCGGTCAGCACCACCGCACTGCCGATCAACGCTATGACCATCAGCAGGCCCGGAATCATGCCGCCGATAAACAGGTCGACGCTCGGCACCTCCATCGTGACGCCGTAGATCAGGAAGATCACGCTCGGCGGGATGATGACGCCGACCGTGCCGCCCGCCGCAATGATCGCGCCGGACAGGCCCGGACTGACGCCGCGCTCGACCATCTCCGGCCCGAGCAGCCGCCCCATGGTCGCCGCCGTCGCGGCATTGGAGCCGGAAATCGCCGCAAACAGGCCGCAGGAGAACATCGCCGTCGCCGCCGTCGCGCCATGCATGAAGCCGACGCAGGAGCGCGAGAACGCGATCAGCCTCCGGCTGATGCCGCCCTCCGTCAGGAAGTCGCCGGTTATGACGAACAGGGGCACGGCCAGGAAGATGAAGTTCTTGATCGAGTCGTTCGCTGCAATGCCGACATTGGTCAGCGGGAACTCCACGATGAAATAGGACGACGCCACCACCCAGGCGGCCAGCACCAGCACGACGGGGGTTCCGAGAAAGAACAGCAGGACGGCGATGGCGGTGATGTTCCAGACGTTCAGAACCTCGCGGAGCCAATCCACGAGGAGTTGCAGGGTCGAAAGATCGCCTTCGCTCATCGGATTTCCTCCGCCGCAATATGCGGGCCGGTCCTGCCCTGCAACACCCGGACCAGCTGTTGGAACACCCGCACCATGGTGAAGCCCCAGCCGAGCGGCACGGCGATGGAGATCGCGGCGATCGGGATGTCGGTGCCGAAGATCTTGATGTTGAAGCGCTCATTCAGCATCACGACATCCCACGACGCGACGATGACGACAGCGCCCAGCACGAACCAGAGCAGGCAGTCGAATACTTCCGCACCCCGGCGTATCCCGTCGGGCATGCGTTCGCGCACGGTGGTGAAAGAGAGATGCGCGCCGGTGCGCACGCCGCTGGACATGGCGAACCACGAGAGCCAGACGAACGCGCCCATGGCGATCTCCGGCCCCCAGGCCGCCTGCTCGCCCGTGATCATCCGCCGGATCGTCTCCAGCCCCACCACCAGGATGATCGTCAGATAGGCGAGCAGCATCACCGCCTTTTCGATCCAGGTAATCAGGTTGTCGAATCGCTGGCCCATCAGACACACCCGCTTTCCCGGACGCCGCCAGGCGGTCCGGGATTTCCGTCCGGAAAAGAATGAAGGGGACCCCGGACAGCCTGGCGGCGTCCGGGGTCCGGCTACGCGGCTACCACTTCTGGGGATTTAGCGGTTGGCCGCGGACTTTCTCCTCGAACTCGGCAATGGCGCCGAACACGTCGAGGCCCGCCAGCTCGTCCAGTTCCTTGCGGATCCCGCTGTAGATCTGCCCGTTGCGCTCGACCGAGCCGCGCTCGCGGAACGCGTCCATCTCGTCCTCGCTCAGGCGGACATGGCGCATCGTGTCCTTCAGCTGCACATAGTTGCTCTCCGGCGTCGGGTTCGGCCCGGCGCCGGTGACGGTGTTCAGGGCAACCTGAAGGTTGCGATACGATTCTTCGCTCGCCCTGCGGGCGGCTTCGCGGACCACGTCCTGCAGGCGCCCGGGCATGCGCTCCATCGCCCGCAAATTCATGAAACACGAGGCCGTTCCGGCGCAGAAGTCCAGCTCGAGCACCTGAGCCGTGACCTTGGTCATGCCGAAGCTCGCGGCCGCGCCGCCCCAGGTCTCCATGCCGTCGACAACGCCCGACTTCATGCCTTCCAGCGTCTCGGTCCAGGCAAGCGGCACCGGGCTCATGCCGAGCGAAGCGGCAAAATTCTGGATCATGGTGGAGTTGGTGATCCGGAGCTTGCGGCCTTTCAGGCCGTCCGGGTGACGGACCTCCGGCAGGTCGCTGTATTTCAGCCCCATGAAGATGTCGCGCAACTCGTTGGTGCAATAGAGGAACTCGACGCCGTATTTTTCCCGCCAGACATCCCGGTAGACCGGGTTCATGGCGGGATCGTGCAGCAGGTTGAGCAGCGATTGCGGATCCCGCCACAGGAACGGCCAGTCGAGCGCCTGCGCGTGGTAGATGACGGCGGCGGCGTTCTGCGCCGAGGAGCCGCCCATATCGAGCACACCGGCCCCGACCCGCTCCACGCACTGGTTTTCCGCGCAGGCCTGGCCGCTGTCGAGGACCTGCATGGCGATTTCGCCGTCCGATCCTTCCTCGATCCATTTGGCAAAGTCATAGACGCGGGTCTGCAGGAACTCTTCGTTCTTCGGATTTACCACGCTGACACCGTGGCGGATCGTGTATTTGGCCTTCTTGGCAGCCTGCGCATCCTTGGCCGCGAACTGGCTGATGAGCGTGGCGGACGTCGTTCCGGCAACGGCGGCGAAGACGGCCGCCTTGGTCCCGTAATCTGCAGAAATGCGCAGAAAATCGCGTCGAGAAAGCGTCATGGCGTTGTTCCTCCCTGGTCGCCTGTTGCTTGTCGGTTCGAGGTGTTGCGGTTCGTTCGGGCAGCGACCGCCAGCGGCTTGTCCGCCGTGTCGATACATCGACATTGCCGATCGCCGCGCCAATGGCCGGGCCGATCGGGCGTACATGGACACAACGGTAGAGCTTGTCGTTCCCGGCTTGCCTGCTTCGCTGTTTCCTTTCGCGCGTTCGGTTGCACAGGAGCTTTGCGTTACCGGATTGAAACATGGCGGAACCGCATTGGCTAGGGCGCCGTCATCCAACAGTGCCGGGCGGCGCGTCGGCGGGCGGTATCCATCGCAAGTCGCAACCCTCCGACGCCGGTGTCAGCTCCCGCATCAGCTCCCTTCCGGACAGGCGCTCCATATCCAGCACACGGGCGGCCATGGCCTCGGCCCGGGCCCCGCCCAGCGCCGGGGCGGCATTGGCGTGGAATTTCTCCACGATCTCGGCATTGGCGAGCGCCCGGTCGCCGGCGCCGCGATTGACCGGCTCGTGATGCCGGAAGCGCGCCCCCGAGCGGGTCTCGACCTCGACGCCGGCGGAGAAATATTGCGGGAAGAGCGAGTCCGGGTCGGGGCGGCACCCGACCCGGGCCGCCAGCGCCAGCACCTGCGGGTCCGAGAGCGCCGGCGGCTCCAGTTCGGCGAGGCCGAGCCTTCCGCGCGCAAGCCCGCAGGCCGCCGCCCAGGGCGCGCTGAAGCGTGCGGCATAGTCCTCCGGCGGGCGGCGCTTCAGGGCTTCCGGCTCCATCAGCGGCGCGATCAGGTCCTCATGCACCAGCACGGTGACGGCGGCGATGTCGTCCACCTCGAGGCCGTGCTCCCGGCGGAGCGCGATGGCGCTGTCGACGATCGCATGGGTGTAGTGGCAGGTCGGGAAGGGCTTGACGGCGGATTCGAGCAGTTCCCAGCGCTCTCCGAGGCCGCCGGCCAGAAGCGGGAAATCGACGGTCTCGGCCTCCTCGCCCATCAGCATCCGGAAGAGGCCGAAACGCCCGTCATAGGGCCGCTCGCAGCCCTTGAAGCCGGCGCCGGCAAGGCCTGCGGCGGTAATGCCGGCCGCCGCCGCCCAGCCGGGATGGAGGCGCTTGTTCCAGGCGCCGTCCGACCAGAACTCGCGGCTCGCCGCCGCCGTCGAGACGCACACGCCCTGCGCCGAGGCGAGCGCCGCCGCATCGAGGCCCATGAGCCGCCCGGCCGCGAGCGCCGAGGCGAAATGCCCGGCAATGCCGGTGGCGTGGAAGCCGCGCCGGTGGAAGCCGTAATCGGCGGCAAGGCCGATCCGCGCGGCGCATTCCATCGCTGCAATGTAGGCCGTCAGAATCTCGGCGCCCGGCGCATCGCGGGCCTCGCCCAGCGCCAGCGCGGCGGGCAGCGAAACCGCCGTGCAATGCACCACCGCGCCCGGATGGGTGTCGTCGAAATCGAGGCCGTGGACGAGCGCGGCGTTGAGCGCCGCCGCATCGCGGAGCGAGAGCCGCGCGCCCATCGCCACCACACCGGCTTCGCCCGCCCCGCCGGCCGCCCGGAAGCCGTCCAGCATGACGCGCGCGAATTCCTGCCGGCTGGAGGCCGCCGCCACCCCGAGCGCATCCAGAATCAGGTGCCGCGCCCGCTCCCGGACCGCCGCCGGCACGTCCCCGGCGCGCAGGCCGGCCGCGAAGGCCGCCAGCCGCGCCGCCGGGTTGGGCGCCGGTGCGCCGCTGTCGGGCATTGCCTTCAGGCCGCCTGGGCGGCCGTCATTTCCTCGCCGGCCACGGTGGTGCGGCGCATGTCGCGGACCTCATTGACATCGTCGAAGGGCCGGGCGCGGTGCATGGTGCGCCGGTTGTCCCACACCACAAGGTCGTTCACCCGCCATTCATGGGCATAGACGAACCCGCGCTGCGTTGCGTGCTCGGTCAGCTCCTCCAGCAGCAGGCGTCCTTCGGGCACCGGCCAGCCGACGATCCTGCCGGCATGGGCGGAGAGGTAGAGCGACTTGCGCCCGCTGGCCGGGTGGACGCGCACCAGCGCCTGGCGCACGGGGCGGAAATTGGCGCGCTCCTCCTCCGTCAGGCCCTCGAAGCCGAGCCGGCCCCGCGAGTAGAGCAGGGAATGCTCGCAGACAAGGTCCTCGATCCGCGCCTTCATCGCCCCGTCGAGCGCATCGTAAGCCGCCGCCATGTCGGCGAACTCGGTATTGCCGCCGGAGGGCGGCAGGACGCGCCCGGAAAGCAGCGAGTATTTCGCCGGCACCGCCCGGAAGGAGGAATCCGAGTGCCAGAGGCGGTTGCCGAGATTGAACATGCGCCGCCGGTCCTCGCGGTCGAAGGGCCGGTGCTCCCTGGTGAGGTTGGAGACGTCCGCCATGGCGGGGCCGAGGCGGCGCTCGTGGTCCTTGGTGATGTTGGACACCGCCGACGGCATTTCGAGCCGGCCGAAATTCTGGCTGAACGCCGCCTGCTGCTCGTCCGTCAGCGCCTGGTCCGGGAACACCAGCACACCGTGTTCCGCCATGCCGGCGTCGATCTCCGCCGCCACCCCCGGCGGCAGCGGGCGCGTGGTATCGACGCCCGAGACCTCGCCCGCGAACACCGGCGTCAGCCGGCGGATCTCAAGGCTCATTCCGCGGCGTCCGCTTCTTCCACCGCCATCAGCGGCGTGCGCTGGACCTTCATGGTGTCGCAGCCTTCGATGCGGATGAGGCGGCTCGACGACATCCGGCGCGGCGCGTGGACATCGCCGATGTCGTAGAGAAAGGCGTCGCCCGGCTTCATCTCATAGACGCGGGAGAGCGCGACCTTGCCCGGCTTGCCGTCCCGGGGCGGCTCGACGATGCGCCAGTCGGTCATTTCGGTCTCGCCGGACGCCAGGCCGTAGATCGCCCAGGTCGGCCCGTGGTCGTGCGGCCCGCTGGTGCGCGCGCCCCGATAGACATGGGCGCAGATGCAGAAACCGTAATCCGGGTCCTCATAGATGATCTCGCGCTCCGCCGTCGCGTCCGGCCCGAGATGGGTTTCCAGGAACTCCGGGCTGGCCAGCGCCTTCTTCACGCAGGCGAGCACGCCCTCCCTGCCGGCCCTCCCGCTGTCGGCGGCCAGCGCCTCGCGGCATTCGGCGGCGAATTGCTCAAGCGTATAGGTCATCGCGTTCCCCTCCGGCGGTTTGTCGCGGGAAAGGTTAGCGCGGCTCAGACGGAATCGCCACCTCTGCCGATCATGGTCAGGAACTCGCGCCGCGTCGTCGGGTCGGTGCGGAAGCCGCCGAGCATCCGGCTGGTCACGGTGGAGGACGCGGTCTTGTGGATGCCGCGCGTGGACATGCACATATGCGTGGCTTCGATGACCACCGCCACGCCGCGCGGCCTCAGCACATGGTCGATGGCGTCGGCGATCTCGGTGGTGAGCCTCTCCTGGATCTGCAGGCGCTTGGCGAAGATGTCCACCACGCGCGCGAGCTTGGAGATGCCGACCACGCGCCCGGCCGGCAGGTAGCCGACATGGGCCTTGCCGACGATCGGCACGATGTGGTGCTCGCAATGGCTTTCCAGGCGGATGTCGCGCACCACGATCATCTCGTCATAGTCGGCGGTTTCCTCGAAGGTGCGCTCCAGCACGCTGACCGGGTCTTCGCCGTAGCCCGCGAAGAACTCGCCATAGGCCCGGAGCACCCGGTCCGGCGTGCCGACAAGGCCCTCGCGCGAGGGGTCGTCGCCCGCCCAGCGCAGCAGGGTGCGCACGGCCTCTTCGGCCTGCGCGCGGGTCGGTCGGATCAGGGGGGCGCTGTCGCCTGTATCTGGGGCCATGTCGTCGGCTCTCCCGTCGCCTGCATCCCGCATTGCTACAACAGCGGCGCGCGCGGGTCGAGACATGCGCCCGCCATCCGGGGCGGCAGGTTCCGGAAAAACCCGCAAATCCGTTTCCGCGGCAGCTTCCCCGCAGCGGCGCTCGTGTCAATTCCGGCATATCCCTGTATAGTCGGCGCCTGTCCCGGAAGCACCGAAGAGTTGGCGATGACGGAAGCGGCGCGATGAAGATCGAGGAGCGGAACGAAGGTCCGGCTGTCATCGTTTCCCCGGCCGGGCGGCTGGACGCAGCCGGCGCGCCCGAGCTGGAAGCCAGGATCGCCGCCGTCGCCAGGACCGCCCCCGGCCGGCTGGTGCTGGATTGCCGCGAGGTCGCCTATATCAGCAGCGCCGGGCTGAGGGCGCTGCTGCTCGGCGCCAGGGCATGCATCCAGACCGGCTGCGAGTTCTCCGTCGCGGGGCTCCGGCCCGAATGCCGGTCGATCCTGGACACGACCGGCCTGCTGATGGTCCTCGACTGCCCCGAGACCGTCGAGGCCGCGCTTGCCGCCCCCGCCGCCGAAGACCCCCGGGAGCCGGAATACGGCAACGGGTTCGCCATCGCGGAACGGCAGTTGGAACGCACGGTGCTGCTCACGGTGGACGGGCGGCTGGAGGGCAGGAACGCGCCGATCCTGACGGAGAGGATCTTCGCCGCCGTCGGACGCGGCAACGCCCGCATCGTGCTGGACTGCGGGGGCATGGGCTATGTGGACAGCAGCGGGATGCGCGCCCTGCTGGTCTCGGCCAAGCTCTGCCAGGAGAAGGGCGGCCGGATGGTGCTTGCCGCCCTGCTGCCGGAATGCCGCTCGATCATCGACATGGGCGGCTTCACCTCCGTCATCGACCATTTCGAAACCCGCGAAGCGGCGTTGAAGGCGCTCGGCTGAGGCGGGACGGGCGGCCTCAGGCGGCCTCGAACCTGACCGGCACTTTCCTCGGCCCGCGCACCTGGCCGCCGGCCCAGGTAACCGCCCCCGCGTCCTCCAGTTCGAATTCGCCGATGCGGTCGAACCAGGTGCGCAGCGCCACCTGCATCTCCATCCGGGCGAGGTTGGAGCCGGCGCAGCGGTGGATGCCGAGGCCGAAGGCGATGTGGCGGTTGCGCTCGCGGTCCAGCACCACCTCGTCGGCGCGCTCGAACGCCTCCGGGTCGCGGTTGGCGCCGGGGAAGTTGAGCAGCACCCGGTCGCCCTCCCCGATCCGGGCCCCGTCGATCTCCACCGGCTCGGTCGCGATGCGGCCCATGGTGACGGGCGAATAGAAGCGCAGCAGCTCCTCCACCGCCGTCGGCAGCAGCTCGGGTTCCGCGCGCAACCTGGCCCGGTCCTCCGGGTGGGTCGCGAAATGGTAGAGCGAAGACGAGATCGCGCTCCAGGTCGTGTCGATGCCGGCGATCAGCAGCAGCGAGCACATGCCGAGAATCCGGTAGTCGGTCAGCTTCTCGCCCTCGGCTTCGGACTCGATCAGCATGGAGATCGCGTCGCCGCAGGGCCGCTCGCGCCGCTCGTCCACCATCTCCTGGAAGAAGGTCCGGATGGCGGTCCGCGAGCGCACCGCCTCGTCCGGGTCGGTCAGCCCGATCTCCAGCACGCCGCGCACCCAGCCGACGAACTCCTCGGCCCGCGCCGGGTCGATGCCGAGGATATGTGCGATGACGCGCGGCGTGATCTGCTCCGCATAATCCGCCGCCGCGTCGGCCCGGCCGTCGGCGATGAAGCCGTCGATCAGCCGGTTGCAGAGGTCGCGCGTATAGGGGATGTGCCGCTCCACCGCATGCGGGCTGAACAGCGGCATGATGAGGCGCCGGTAGGGCCGGTGGCGCGGCGGGTCGGAGGTGATCGGCGGGGTGCGGCTGGTCTCGCCGTGCTTCTCCGTCTCCGCCTCCAGGATCTCCATCATCTCCGGCGAGGGCGGCACCACCAGCGGCGAGGCGGAGGAGAGCGCTGGCACCATCTTCACCATCTGCTGCAGGTGCTCGTAGCGCGTCGGCAGCCAGGAGCCGCCCCAGCGCTCCGTATGCGCGATCGGGCAGCGCCCGCGCAGCTCCTCCCAGACGGGCGCCGGGTCGCGCACATAGTCGGGGTCGAAGATGTCGTAGTCGCTGGCCCAGTCCCCGACCGGGCAACGTGCAGGGCTGTCGGTCATGGGCGCTGTCTCCCGTGGGCGCGGCGGTTCGGTTTCAGGCGGCGGCGAAGCGGACCGGCACCGTGCGGGGGCCGCGCACCTGCCCGCCGGCCCAGGTGACCGCGTCCGGGTCCGCCAGCTCGAACTCGCCGATGCGGTCGAACCAGGTGCGCAGCGCCACCTGCATCTCCATCCGCGCGAGGTTGGAGCCGGCGCAGCGGTGGATGCCGAGGCCGAAGGCGATATGCCGGTTGCGCTTGCGGTCGAGGACCACCTCGTCGGGCTTCTCGAACGCCGCCGGATCGCGGTTGGCGCCGGGGAAGTTCAGCAGCACCTTGTCGCCGGGCGTCATTTCCACGCCGCCGATCTCCACCGGCTCCGTCACCTTGCGGGCCATGGTCACGGGTGCGTAGAAGCGCAGCAGCTCCTCCACCGCCACAGGCCACAGTTCCGGTTCGGCCCGCATCCGCGCCCGGTCCTCAGGATGCGTCGCGAAATGCAGCAGGGAGGAGGAAATCGAACTCCATGTGGTGTCGATGCCGGCCACCAGCAGCAGGAAACAGACGCCGACGACCTTGTAATCCTCCAGCTTCTCGCCCTCGACCTCGGCCTCGATCAGGGTCGAGATCGGGTCGTCGCCGGGGTTCGCGCGCCGCTCGGCCACCATCTCCTCGAAGAAGTCGCGGATGACGCCGCGATATTTGATGCGCATTTCCGGCTGCGTCTGGCCGAGCTCCAGGATGCCGCGCACCCACTCCACGAACTCGTCCGCGCGGCCGGGGTCGATGCCGAGGATGTGCGCGATGACGCGCGGCGTGATCTGCTGCGCATAGTCCGCGGCCGCATCCGCCTCGCCCCTGCCCGCGAAGCCGTCGATCAGGCTGTTGCAGAGTTCGCGCGTGTAGGGGATCTGCGCCTCCACCGCGCGCGGCGAGAAGAAGGGCAGGACCAGCCGCCGGAAGGGCCTGTGCTCCGGCGGATCGGCGGTGATCGGCGGGCTCTCGCTGCCGTATTTCTTCGCCTCCGCCACCAGCACCTCGCGCAGCTCGGGCGGCGGCGGCACCACCACGGTCGAGCGCGAGGAGAGCGCCGGCACCATCTTGACCATCGCCTGCAGGTCCTCGTAGCGGGTCGGCAGCCAGGAGCCGCCCCAGCGCGTCGTGTGCGCAATCGGGCAGCGCTCGCGCAACTCGTCCCAGACCGGCGCCGGGTCGCGCACATAGCCGGGGTCGAAAATGTCGTAGTCGGTCGCCCAGTCGTGGACCGGACAGGTTTCCGGCGCGTCGGTCATAAGCTTGTCCCCCGTCAGTCCTCGTCCACGACCGAAATCGCGAATTCGGGACAATTGTCGATGGCGAGCCGGGCCTGCTCTTCGCGGCCGGGCGGCACCGCGCCGTCGTTCAGCGCGCTGGACAGCCCGTAGTCATCGACCTCGAACAGGTCCGGCGCCAGCGCGAAACAGCGGTTGTGCCCTTCGCAGAGATCGGGATCGACCTTGATTCTCACGGCCCGCGGCCCTCCGCTTGCGTTCGGTTTCGCTGCCGATGCTAGCACGCCCGGCCCGCTTCTTGAACAAGGCTGCGGCCCTTCCCCCTTCGTCGTCCCGGCCGGAGCGCAGCGGAGAGCCGGGACCCATCTCCGGACCGTCACGCCGGGCGGAACCGGTGCAGGATGGACCCCGGATCGTAGTCCGGGGTGACGATGCGGGGCCCGCCTCAGTTCCTGAACAGGGCCGCAGCGCCGCCGATGGCGCTTTTCTTGCGCTCCCGCTCCTCATCGACGCGGTCGGCTTCGGCGCGGAGCCGGGCGGCGAGTTCCTCCAGGTCCCCCACCGAGAGCCGGGAGAGGTCGTCGCCGAGGGTGTAGTCCGGCGGGCGGGGTTTCTCGTCTTCGTCTTGCATGGCGGGCCTCCGCTTGCGAATGTCGCCGGCCCCTGCCCTTTACCCGGAATGGACCGAGATGGCCAACGCATTGCCCGCCGAAATGACCGTTGTCGAAACCCCCGTCCCCGGCGGCCCGGAGGCGCTGGTGCCCGGACGCCGCCCGGTGCCCCGGCCCGGCCCCGGGGAGGTGCTCATCCGCATCGCGGCCGCCGGCGTCAACCGGGCGGACTGCATGCAGCGCGCGGGCAGCTACCCGCTGCCGCCGGGCGCCTCCGACATCATCGGGCTCGAATGCTCGGGCACCGTGGCCGGCATCGGCGAGGGCGTCGAGGGCCGGGCGGTGGGCGAGCCGGTCTGCGCGCTGCTCTCCGGCGACGGCTATTGCGAATACACCGCCGTGCCGGCCGTTCAGTGCATGCCCGTGCCCGACGGCGTGGACCTCATCGACGCGGGCGGCCTGCCGGAGACCTACGCCACCGTCTGGGCCAATGTCTTCCAGGCCTGCGCCCTCAAGCCGGGCGAGACCTTCCTGGTGCAGGGCGGCTCCAGCGGCATCGGCACGACCGCGATCCAGCTCGCGAAGGCCTGGGGCTGCACCGTGCTGGCGACCGCGGGCAGCGCGGAGAAGGTGGCGGCCTGCGAGGCGCTCGGCGCCGACCGGGCGATCGACTACCGCGAGGAGGATTTCGTCGCGGCCGCGCGCGAGGCGGCGGGCGGGGCCGATGTCATTCTCGACATGGTGGGCGGAGACTACATCGCGCGCCAGCTCGAACTGCTGAACCATGGCGGGCGGCTCTGCTTCGTGGCTTTCATGCAGGGCTCGGAGGCGCTCGTGAATTTCGGCCTCGTCCAGCGCAAGCAGCTGGTCGTGACCGGCTCGATGCTGCGGCCGCGCTCCGTCGAGGAGAAGGGCCGCATCTGCAAGGAGGTTTCGGACTATGCCTGGCCGCGTTTCGCCTCGGGCGAGTTCCGCGCCGTGACCCATGCGCGCTTCCCGCTCGAGCAGGCCGCGGAGGCCCACCGGCTGATGGAATCGAGCGCGCATATCGGCAAGATCCTGCTCCTGCCCTGACACGGCGGCTAAAGGGGCAGCATCGTCCCGGCGCCGCTCCGTTCGGCCCGCTTCAGGAGCTCGACCGCCACGGCCAGGTCCTCCAGCGCGATGCCGAGATTGAAGACGAGAATCCGCTGCGTATCGGAGGCCCGCGCGCCCCTGCCATGCGCCACCAGTTCCGCGAGCGTCGCATCCACCCGGTCCACCGCCGGGAACTTCCCCTCGTGCCGCCGCGCATCCTCGATCTGGCCGAAATCGTCGGTCAGCAGCAGGTCCATCGCCCGGATCGCCTCGTCGGTGACATAGCTGTCATAGTCGATGGTGACGACCAGCGCGCCGGCCCCGATCCAGTCCGGCCGGATGACGGGCCGGCGGTCCTTCTCGATCGGCCCGCCGGTCACCAGCACATCGGCGCGGCGTGCGACCTCCTCGGGCCCGTCCATGCCCTCGACGGAGGCGAAGCCGAACTGCCCCGTCATCTCCGCGACGAAGCGTTGCCGGCGTTCGGGGACGGTGTCGTAGCACACACAGCGGTCGATCCCGGGCCGGACGGCATGGACAGCCTCCAGATGGGCCCGCGCCTGCAGGCCGCAGCCGAGAATGCCGAGGGTGCGGGCGCCCGCCTTCGCCAGATGCCGGATGACCAGCGCGGAGGCGGCGGCTGTGCGCCGGCCGGTGATCCATTCCGCGTCCATCACGGCGCGCATGCGCCCCGTGGCGTCCTCGGTCAGGATGTAGAGGCCCTGGATATAGGGCAGGCCGCTCGCCGGATTGTCCGGGTCGCCGCTCTGCCACTTGCATCCGGCATAGCCGAGCGCCGGGCTGGCCGAGACCATCGCGCTGTAGAAGCGCGGCCCGTCCCGGTGGAAGAAGATCTTGGGCGGCATCGCAACCCCGCCGGCCGCTTTCGCCCAGAACGCCGCCTCCAGAATGTCCACCAGTTCGCCCATGCCAAGGCCGAGCCTGTCGAGGTCGGACCCGGAAAGGAAGCGAACGGACCTGCGGGCCTCTTCCGCCACCCGATTGCCCCGCCCGCCCGTCAGGCCGCCGCCGCGATGGCGTTCAGCACGGCCTCGGGCGTGATCGGCAGGCTCGAGACCTGCGCGCCGAGCGGCCTCAGAGCGTCGTTCACCGCGAGCAGGACGGCCGCCGGCGCGCCGACCGTCCCGGCCTCGCCCGCCCCCTTGGCGCCGAGCAGGGTGCCGCTCAGCGGCGTTTCGACATGGCCGACATGGATGTCGGGCAGTTCCGCCGCCATCGGAACCAGGTAGTCGGCGAGGCTGCCGTTCAGCAACTGGCCGTGCTCGTCATAGCGGCATTCCTCGAACAGCGCCCCGCCGATGCCCTGCACGACACCGCCCCTGATCTGCTCCTCGACCAGCAGCGGATTGACGATCCGCCCGCAATCCTCGACCACCCAGTGGTCCAGCAGCCTGACCGCGCCGGTCTCGATATCGACCTCCAGCGACGAGCCCTGCACGCCGTTGGCGAGCGCGAAGGGCACGTCGTCGGGCGCGTAGTGGCGGGTGACGGCGAGCTCCGGCTGCACGCCCGGCGGCAGGGTGTCCTGGCGGAAATGGCCGATGCGCCCGATTTCGGCGAGCGTCATCCGGGCCTCTCCCGTCGCCCGGTCCGAGACCGCGCCGCCGGCAAGGTCGAGCGTGGCCGGATCGGCCTGGAGTATCGAGCCGGCGAGTTCGAGGACGTTCCGGCGCAGGCCCTCCGCCGCGCGCCAGGCCGCCTCGCCGCCTATGGTCAGCCCGCGCGAAGCCCAGGCGCCGCCGCCATAGGGGGCGAGCGCCGTGTCGCCGCCCACCACGCCGACATCCTCCGGGGCGACGCCCAGCCGGTCGGCGACGATCTGCGCGAGCGCGCTCAGGGTTCCCTGCCCGATCTCGATGACGGAGGTGACGCAGCGCACCCGGCCCGACGGTTCGAGCCGTACCGTCGCGCCGTCCTGGGTGCTGATGCGGGCGCCGGCCGGGCCGTAGCGCTCCGCGCCGATGGCGGTCATTTCGAGGAAGGTGGCAACTCCGATGCCGCGATAGACCCCGTTCCGGCGCAGCGCCGCCTGCTCGGCCCGCAGCGCGTCGTAGCGCATCATGGAGACCAGCCTGTGAGGCATTGCCCGAGGCTCAGGCGGTCCATGGCGATGCCGCCGGGCGTCCTCAGCGGAAAGGCGTCCCCGGCCCAGTAGTTGCGCCGGCGCATCTCCACCGGGTCGATGCCGGCGGCGTGGGCCGCCCAATCGACAAGCTGCTCGGTCACCGCGCAGGCGATCGGCTGGCCGACCGCGCGGTACATGCCGGACGGCGGCTTGTTCTGGAAGGCGATGCGCAGCCGGCCCTCATAATGTTCGTTGGCATAGGGGCCGCCGGCCATCGAGATCGTCATCATGCCTTCATTGACGGGCGCCCGGCCGTAGGAAGCGAAAGCGCCGAAGGAGGAGAGCGCATCCACCGTAAGCCCCTTGATGCCCCCGTCCGCGTCCACGCCGAGCCGCGCCTCCACCCTCTGGTCGCGGGCCTGGATGTCGCTGACGAAGGATTCCAGCCGGTCGGCGGCATATTTGACCGGCCGGCCGAGGATCCGGCTGACGGCCGAGACCGCGATCTCCTCTCCGTAGATATGCAGCTTGATGCCGAACCCGCCGCCGATATCGGGCGTCACCACGCGGACGAGGTGTTCGGGGATGCCGAGATGGCGCGACAGCGTGTCCTGCTGGTGCCAGGGCGCCTGGTGGCTGCCATGGACGGTGAGCCGGCCTTCGCCCGGGTCGTAGTCGGCGATCACGGTCCTCGGTTCGAGCGGCACGCCGGTATGGCGCGCGAAGGAGAAGCGGCCCTCTACGACATGCGCCGCCCCGGCAAGCGCGGCTTCCGGGTCGCCGGCCCGGATCGCGGCGGCATAGGCGAGATTGCCGCCGAGCTCGGGATGGGCCGGCGCGGCGTCCTCGTCCAGCGTGCGGTCGCGGACTGCGGCAGCCGGCAGCGGCTCCCACTCGACCGCGACGGCGGCTGCGGCGTCTTCGGCGAGCGCGCGGCTGGCGGCGGCGACCGCGGCGACGGGCTCGCCCTGCCACACGGCGCGGTCCACCGCGACGGCGTGCTGCGGCGGCGAGACCAGGGTCGGCAGATGGTCCATTTTCCCCTGCCAGGGCGTGCAGACCGCCGCGATGTCGGCCCCGGTGAACACCCTTGCGCCCGGCACCGCGGCGAGCGCCGGCGCGGGATCGATCTTCACGATCCGGGCATGCGCGTGCGGGCTCCTGACGAAGGCGAGGTGGAGCAATCCGGGGAAGCGGAGGTCGTCGGCATATCTGCCGCGCCCGGCGGCAAGCCGCCTTGCGCCGCTGCGCGGCAGGGGCCGCCCGACGGCTTCCGGCCGGTCAGTCACGGAAACGCTCCGCCATGACCGCCTCTATGGCATCGACAATGGCGTGATAGCCGGTGCAGCGGCAGAAATTGCCGGAAAGGAACTCCCGGATTTCCCGCCGCGTCATCCTGCGGCCGGCCTTCAGCATCTCCGCCGCGGTCAGCAGCATGCCGGGCGTGCAATAGCCGCACTGGAGCGCATTGCGCGCCACGAAGGCGTCCTGGAGGTCGGCGATCCCACCCGTGTCCGACAGGCCCTCGATCGTCCACACATCCGCCCCGTCGGCCTGGACGGCCAGCATCAGGCAGCCGCGGACGATGGCGCCGTCCACCCGGACCGTGCAAGCCCCACAGACGCCGTGCTCGCAGCCGAGATGGGACCCGGTGAGGCCGAGATCGAGCCGCAGGAAGTCCACCAGGTGCCGCCGCGCCTCGACGCGCCCGGAAACCGCTTCGCCGTTGACGGTAAGCGCAATGTCGGCGGCCTCGTCCATCCCTCCGCCCCCTCTCAGCTTCCGTTTGAGAATAGCATTGAGGCATGGCCGATGCTCCGCAATTACGGCCCTTGTATTGTCCGCCGGCAGTCGGGGGGACGGCCTTCACAGCTTCCGCTCCCCAACGGTATAATGGGGAACTCTTGCAGGAGGCAGGACAAAGCCATGGAGCCGGCGCCGCCTCGTCAGCACCCGCATGTCCCCGGCCCGGGCGATCTTTCCGCCTTTTGCCGGGACCGTGGAATCGCGACGCTGGCGCTGTTCGGGTCGGCGCTGCGCAGCGACTTCCATGCCGCCAGCGACATCGACCTGCTGGTCGAGTTTCGCCCGGAAACCAGGATCGGCCTGATCGGTGTGGCCCGCCTCGAATTGGACCTGTCCCCGCTTTTCGGCGGCCGGAAGGTGGACCTGAGGACCAGGGGCGACCTTAGCCCCTATATCCGGGCCAGGGTGGAGAGAGAAGCTCGCCTCCTGGTCGACCTGAAGGACGAGGCGGTTTCGTCTCCCACGCCGAATTGACGGCGGACACGGGGCCTGTTCGCTCTTGCATATCGACGATGAGACAAGACTGAGGCATATGCGCGATGCCGCGCTTGAGGCCATGGAAATGTGCCGGGGCGTCGAGCGCCGGACTCTCGAAGAGAATCGTCAGCTGGAGCTGGCGCTGGTGAAGCTCGTCGAAATTATCGGCGAGGCCGCCTACAACGTAAGCAGGAGACGACAAGCGCAATTGCCTGTGGACTTCGAGGCCATTACCGGCATGCGGCATCGGTTGGTCCATGGATACTTCAATATCGACCTGGATATTCTTTGGGATACCGTCCAGAACGATTTGCCGCTTTTGGTGGACCGACTCGCTTTTCTGGAAAACGACGGCGGAGGCGGCGGTTCCGGCGGCTCGACGAGCGAAGGGCCGGGGCGACAATAGGGGCCCCCGTCGCTATCGGTTCCGACCGACGACCGCCAGTATCGAACGCCCTCTCAGCCTGCCGCGACCATGCGGTCCATCGCGCGCGCCGCCAGCACCTGCGCCAGATGTACACGGGTTTCAGCCGAGGCATGGAAGCTGCCTGCGGGGTCGAGCTCGCCGCCGAGCGCGTCTTTCACCGCGTCCTTCACCTCCTCCGACCATGCCTTGCCTTCCGCGGCGGCCGAGGCGGCGGCGGCGAGCCGGGGCCGGTCCTCGCCGCCGAAACAGGCCAGGCTGACATCGCTCAGCACGCCGCCTTCGACACGGGCGTGGCAGCAGACGCCGGCGAGCGCAAAGTCGCCGTGGCGCCGGGCGAATTCCAGAAACGACGACCGGTAGCCGGGGGCGAGGACCGGGATGCGGGCCTCCACCAGAAGCTCGTCCTCGGCGAGCGCGGTCTCGTAGAGCCCGTGGAAGAAGGACCGCGCGGGGACCGTCCGCCGCCCGCGCCGGCTCGCCAGCACGAAAGCGGCGTCGAGCGCCACCGCGCAGGCCGGCAGTTCGGCGGCGGGGTCGGCGAGCGCGATGCTGCCGCCGAAGGTGCCGCGGTTGCGGACCGCGGCATGGGCGACATGGGGCATGGCGTTCGCAATCAGCGGCAGATGCCGGGCTACAAGCGGCGACGCCAGCACCTCGGCATGGCGGGCCAGCGCGCCGATCCTCACCGTCCCGTCCTCCAGCGAGATGCCCTTCAGCGCGTCGATGCGGTTGATGTCGATCAGGAGGCCGGGCTCGGAGAGCCGCATGTTCAGCGCCGGCACCAGGCTCTGGCCGCCGGCGAGGATGCGGGCCTCGTCCCCATGCTCCGCAAGAAGCTGCAGGACGCCGTCGAGGCTGTCCGGCCGGACATAGCAGAAGCGCGGCGCCTTCACTCCCTGCCTTCCCTTCCCGCGTGCGCGGATGCACTCTAGCCCGTCAGAGGGGACGGCGAAAACCGGGAGCGGGCATGCGCGTCGGCATTGAAACAGGCGGAACCTTCACCGACCTGGTGGCGGTCGGGGGCGGGACCGTGCTGACGGCGAAGGTGCCGAGCACGCCGGCCAGCCCCGATCTCGGCGCCATGCACGCGCTCGACGCGGCCGGCCTCGACCCGGCGGACATCGAAGAGCTCGTTCACGGCTCGACCGTGGCGACCAATGCCGTGCTCGAACGCAAGGGCGCCGCGGTCTGCCTGTTCGTGACCAGGGGAACCCGCGACCTGCTGCTGCTCCAGCGCCACGACAAGGACGCGATCTACGACCTGCGCTACCGCAAGCCCGAGCCTGTCGTGGCGCGGCGCGACGTGTTCGAGATCGACGAGCGCATTGCAGCCGACGGCAAGGTGCTCAAGGCGCCGGACCGCGCCGCCACGGCCCGCCTCGTCCGGCAGGCGCTGGCGGGGGGCGGATACGAAGCGGCGGCGGTCTGCTTCCTGCATGCCTACGCCAATCCGGACCACGAACGGGCGGTCGCGGCGATCGTCCGCGAGGCGGCGCCGGCGCTGCCGGTCACCTGCTCGAGCGATGTCACGCGGGAATTCCGGGAATATGAGCGCGCCTCGACGGCAGCGCTGGCTGCCTATGTGCAGCCGGTCATGGCGGGATATGTCAGCCGGTTCTCGGCCGCGCTCGCCGGGCGGGGCTTCGCCGGGCGGTTTTCGATCATGCAGTCCAATGGCGGGCGGATGCCGGCCGAGGCCATGGAGCGCAACGCCATCTCCGCGCTGTTCTCCGGTCCTGCGGCAGGCGCGGTCGGCGCAGTGCGCAGCGTGGCCGGCGCAGGCTTCCGCGACCTGATTACGCTCGACATGGGCGGCACCAGCACCGATGTGGCGCTGATCGCCGACGGCCGGCCCGAGCTTGCCTCCATGACCCGGATCGACGGCCTGCCGGTGAAGACGCCGGTGATCGACATCGTGACGGTCGGGGCCGGCGGCGGCTCCATCGCCTGGGTCGATGACGGCGGCCTGCTGCGCGTCGGCCCGCACTCCGCCGGGGCGGCGCCGGGGCCGGCCTGCTACGGGCGCGGCGGCGACCGGCCGACGGTGACGGACGCCCATCTCGTGCGCGGCACGCTCCGGGCGGACGCCTTTCTCGGCGGGCGCATGGCGGTGGACCCGGAGGCGGCCCGCCGGGCGCTGGAGCCGCTGGCCGCCCGGTTCGGCCTCGCGGTCGAGGAGGTCGCCGACAGCGTGGTCCGGCTCGCGGAAGTGAGTATCGTGCGCGCCATCCAGCGGGTCTCCACCGAACGCGGGCGCGACCCGCGCGACTATGTGCTGGTGCCCTATGGCGGCGCGGGGCCGCTGCATGCGGCAAGAGTGGCCGAAGACCTCGCCATCGGCACCGTCGTCGTGCCGCCCCATGCCGGCGTGCTCTCCGCCTCCGGCCTGCTGCTCTCGGACCATGTGCATTACCGCACCCGGACCCGGCGGCTCGCGGTCTCGGAGGCCAATATGGGCGCCATCCGCGAGACCGTGGAGGCTCTGCAGGCGGAAGCGCGGGACTATCTGGCCGGATTGGGGATCGAGGCGGCGGCGGATTTCGACCGGGTGCTGGAGATGCGCTATCTGGGTCAGGCCTTCGAAGTCCCGGTTTCACTCTCCGGCATGGACCTCGGCTGTTTGCTGGCCGAGGAGCTCGCCGCGTCGTTCGCCGAAGCGCACAGGCGCGTGTTCGAGTTCGCGAAGCCGCATGGGGACCCGGTCGAGGTGGTGTCCTTCCGGGTGGGCGTGCGGGCGCCGCCGCCGCCCATGCCGGCGATGGGCCGGGCGCCGGCGAACGGCCGCGCCGCGCTCCGCACGGCCGCGCTGACCGAACGCGGCGCGGCGCTCGAGGCCGGGCTGCTCACCCGCTCCGAACTCGGCCCGGACGCCATGACGGGGCCGCTGCTGATCGACGACGGCAGCGCGACGATCTACGCGCCGCCGGGCTGGACGGCCGCCGCGGACGGGCACGGCAATGCCATCCTGAGGAAAGGGGCAGGCCCATGAAGGTTTCGCCGGTCGATCAGGCCGTCATCACCCAGGCGCTGGTCGCGGCCGCCGACGAGATGGGGATCAAGCTCATCCGCTCGGCCCATTCCCCGGTGGTGCGCGAGGCCCAGGACTGCTCGGCCGCCATTCTCGACCGCAAGGGGCGGGTCGTGGCCCAGGCCGACCTCATCCCCATCCAGCTCGGCTCCGTCACGCACACCTTCCGCGCCTGCCTGGAGCACCACCCGCTGGAAACGCTCCGGGAGGGGGATTTCCTCGTCAACAACGACCCCTATGCCGGCGGCCAGCACCTGCCGGACATCTTCCTGTTCTCGCCGATCTTCCTGGAGGGCGCGCTGGTCGGGGTGACGGCCACGGTGGTCCACCACATAGACCTCGGCGGCGGCGCGCCCGGCCTCAATCCGGATGCCGGCGACGTGCACGAGGAGGGCATCACCTTCCCGCCGAGCCGCTGGTCGGTCAAGCGGGACTGGAACGGTGGCCCGTTCGAGCGGCTGGTGCGCGCCAATGTGCGCATGCCGGAGGCCACCATCGGCGACATCAACGCGCAATTCGCCGCCAATGCCGTGGGCGGCGAACGGCTGAAGGGCCTCTGCCGCAAATTCGGGCGGGACACGGTGTTCGCGGCCATGGACGAAATGCTCGACTATTCCGAGCGGCGCATCCGGGCCGCGATTGCGGCCGCGCCCGACGGCAGCTACCGGGGCGAGGCGTGGCTCGACGATGACGGCCGGGGCGAGGACCCCGTGCCGGTCCGGGCCCTGCTCACCATCGAAGGGGATTCGATCGCGGTGGATTTCGAGGGCACCGCCCCGCAGGTCGCCACCAACATGAACAGCCCCTTCGCCTCCACCGTCTCCTCGGCCATCGCCTGCATCAAGGCGGTGCTGACGGACCCCGACATCCCGTTCAACGAGGGCGCGGAACGCGCGATTTCGGTGACCGCGCCCTATGGCTGCCTCGTCAATCCGCGCCCGCCCGCGCCGGTGCGGGCCCGCCTGCTGCCGAGCTACCGGGTGGTGAATGCGGTGATGAATGCGCTTGCCGGCGCGGTGCCGGAGAGGGTGATCGCGCCCGGCTTCGACACGACCACGGTGAGCTGCATCAGCCACAAGCATGATCGCGGCTACAACATCTATCTGGAAATCTTCGGCGGCGGCTACGGGGCGGGCCCCGGCAATGACGGCTGCGACGCGGTGGACTCGATGCTGTCCAACTGCTCGAATATCCCGATCGAGGCGATGGAGAGCGACTATCCGTTCTTCCGGGTCGAGGATTACAGCCTGCGCGCTGCCTCGGGCGGCGGCGGGCGCCAGCGCGGCGGCATGGGCTTCCAGCGCATCTACCGGATTCTCGACGACGGCGTGACCTTCGCGACTTACGGAGACCGGTTCCGCTTCGCCGCGCAAGGCCTGTTCGGCGGCGGCCCCGGCGCGAAGGCGGAAACCCTCGTCGAGCGCGGCGGACAGCGGATTCCGCTCCGCTCGAAGCAGCAATTCCCGCTCAGCCGCGGCGACCGGCTCATCGTCCGCACCGGCGGCGGGGGCGGTTACGGCCCGGTCGCCGAGCGCAACGCCGAACTGGCCGAGCGCGACCGGCTGGACGGGTTCGAAAGCAATCCGGAGTAGAGCGGAGGCGGCGATGATACGGATAGAGCGGCTGGACCATTTCGTGATGCGGGTGAAGGATGTCGAGGCCACATGCGACTTCTACGCGAAGGCGCTCGGCATGGAGGTCGTCAGCTTCGGACGGGACGGCATCGGCCAAGACGGCATCGTGCGCAAGGCGCTCCGCTTCGGCCGGCAGAAGATCAACCTGCATCCCGACAATACGGACTGGTACCGCGCCCGCGATCCGCGCTGCGGCGGCGAGGATTTCTGCCTCATCGCGGAAACGCCGCTGGAGGAGGTCATCGCGCATCTGGAAGCCTGCGGCGTCGAAATCGAAACCCCGCCCTCGGAGCGCAGCGGCGCGCTCGGCCCCATCCGCTCGGTCTATTTCCGCGACCCGGACGGCAATCTCGTCGAGGTCTCGAACTACCTGTAGGCCCGGGCGCCCTACCGGTCCGCGCGGGCAAGCACGGCGTCGAGCAGCACATTGACCGCCTCGACGGTCGGCTCCCAGGGGATGTCTTCGGCCTCGTTGTGGGTGATGCCGCCGATGCAGGGGCTGAATATGAGCGCCGTCGGCGCGATGCGCGAGATGTAATCCTAAATCCGGCAGTTGATCGGGGTCTGGATTCGCCGTGGCCCTTGTAGACTGCGGGTATGAGCGGATTTGGATGGGGCCGAGAGGGTCACCCTGCGGGTGAGGGTTCTGGCGCTGTGCGGGACCTCGCCTGCGAGGCTGTGAAGGTGGACACCTTCGGCGGCACGGTTCACGTCGAATGGGACCCGGATGCGGCGGTGACGCCGCTTGGCCATCTGGCGTTCTTCGCGGAATATCTGAAGGTGAGCGGTCGCTTCGAGGCGCTGGTGGCGGACTGCCCGCTCGTCTACACGAGCCCGAACGCGCCTTCGAAGCGGGACGTTCTGGGGACGGTGCTGCTTTCGGTTCTGGCGGGCCAGTCTCGCCATGCGCACATCACGGCGCTGCGCGGGGACGGGGTGAACCCGGCGCTGTTGGGGATGGGCAAGGTCGCGAGCGAGGATTCGGTCCGGCGCGGTCTGGAGCGGACCGGGGCGGATGAGGGCACAACGTGGCTTCAGGGCCATCTCGACGACACGGTCCGCCCGCTGCTGAGCGAGCCTTGGGTTCTGGACTGCGACACGACGATCAAGCCGCTCTACGGCCGCCAGGAGGGGGCGGTGGTGAGCTACAACCCGAAGAAGCCGGGCCGTCCCTCGCACGCCTGCCATGCGTTCCTGATGGCGGGCACGCGGCTGGTTCTGGATGTCGAGGTTGCGCCGGGCAATCATCACCGCTCGAACCGGGCGGCGCCGTCCTTGTGGGCTTTGCTGGACCGTCTCGGCCGGGACCGCTGGCCGCGCCTGGTGCGGGGGGACAAGGACTGGGGCAGCGAGGGCAACATGGCGTCGTGCGAGGCGGCGGGTCTGGACTATCTGTTCAAGCTGCGCCTGACCAGGGGCGCGCGCCGGCTTGCCGAGCGGCAGATGGCGCGGGACGGCTGGGAGGATGCGGGCCAGGGCTGGCAGGGGATCGGGGCCGATCTGCGCTTGCAGGGCTGGAGCCGGTTGCGCCGGGCCGTGGTTCTGCGCCGCCGGCTTCCGGCGACACTGGCGCTGACGCGCGGCGACACCGCCCAGGGCGAGCTGTTCTGGACCGAGGCGCAGCCCGGCACCGGGGTATGGGAGTTCGCGGTGCTGGCCACCTCGCTCGATCTGGAGGTGCGCTCTGTGGCCCAGCTCTACCGCGACCGGGCCGACGCGGAGAACGGCTTCGACGAGTTGAAGAACCAGTGGGGCTGGGGAGGCTTCACCACGCACGACCTGACGCGCTGCCGCCACATGGCCCGGCTGATCGCGCTCATCTACGACTGGTGGAGCCTCTTCGTCCGCCTCGCCGGTCCCGAGCGCCACCGCGAGGCGATCACCAGCCGGCCGCTGCTGCTGCACGGCGTCGCCCGCCAGACCTGGCACGCCGGCCAGCCCCGGCTGACGGTGACCTCCCACCACGGGCGGCGCGAGGCGGTGGCTGCTGCCCTGCGGCGGATCGCCGGCTTCTTCCGGACCGTGAGGCAAAGTGCGGAGCAGTTGAGCGCCGAGGATCGCTGGCGCCGGATCCTCGCCGAAGCGCTCAAAAAATACCTCCACGGCCGCGAGCCGGGCCGTCAGCCCTGGCTGCCGCCCCCTCGGGCCGCGCCAGCGTGCTGAAATCGAACCCGAAATCGACCATTCCAACCGCGCCGAGAGGGCGATCACGCCCTCCAACCGCCGGATTTAGGTTCAATCCGCGCCCCCCGCGCGGGGGGCGACCAGTCCGCAGCACCATTTTCTCGCCGGGGCCCATGTTTCAATCCGCGCCCCCCGCGCGGGGGGCGACGAAAGCTTCCAGGGAGGATATCCCGTGGAAGGAGGTTTCAATCCGCGCCCCCCGCGCGGGGGGCGACCCCCTGCGCCAGCACCCGGCGCTGATCGAGGCTGTTTCAATCCGCGCCCCCCGCGCGGGGGGCGACCAAACAGCGGATGGCGGGCGTAGATGGTCGTGTCGTTTCAATCCGCGCCCCCCGCGCGGGGGGCGACTTTCCCATTCGCCGCATTCGTCGCCGGACGCAAAGCGTTTCAATCCGCGCCCCCCGCGCGGGGGGCGACGCGCCTCAGGATCGATGCCGGTTTCCAGCACCAGTTTCAATCCGCGCCCCCCGCGCGGGGGGCGACCGGTGTTTTCCGCACACCGATCACTGCTGGGCAATGTTTCAATCCGCGCCCCCCGCGCGGGGGGCGACCCCCTGCGCCAGCACCCGGCGCTGATCGAGGCTGTTTCAATCCGCGCCCCCCGCGCGGGGGGCGACCGGTTCCACGACCGCCCGCCATCGCGCGTATAAATGTTTCAATCCGCGCCCCCCGCGCGGGGGGCGACCTCATGAGGAGGGTTTCCTGCCGCTTGGCCATGGGGTTTCAATCCGCGCCCCCCGCGCGGGGGGCGACATGGCCAGCACCGGCTGTCCGGGCGGCGCGCCCGTTTCAATCCGCGCCCCCCGCGCGGGGGGCGACCTTCCGCCGTCAATGTCGCCGTGATCGTCATCGGCGTTTCAATCCGCGCCCCCCGCGCGGGGGGTGCACGTCGCATTTGTGAGATTCATGGTATTGCGCCGGCTCGTCGTTCCCAGAAGTCGTCGAAGCGATTGCTCTCGACGGCGCAGCGCAGGGCGATGATGGCGTTGGCGCCGTTGACGGTCCAGCGCATGCCTCCCTGCTTGAGGCGGGCGCCGACGATGTTCTTGCAGCCGCCCTCGACCACGCCGCTGGCCACGCACAAGCCCATCGCGCGGAACTTCGGGTAGTTCATGCGCTCGCGGTTGTTGGTGAAATACTCGGCGTTCTTGCGGGCGTTCTCGCAAGTTTCGGCATGGCCCTTGAGGGCGGCGATCACCTCGTCGACGCGGCCCTCGTCGAGTTCCTCGCGCCGCTTCCCGGCCCATCGCTCACCGATCTCGCTGCCGGTCCCGTAGATCGCCTTGGCTGCGTCGAACAGGTGGCCCTTGGCATGGAAGATGTCGACGATCTGGATGGCGTCGGGGAAGTGCTCATCGGCGAAGTTCCAGATCCACGGCGCGCCGTCGCCGAGGATGACCCGGCGCTCGGCCGTGTCGAAGCCGCGGCGTTCGGCCTCGCGGATGACACGCCGGGCGAAGGGCGCGGGCTCGGGGTCGAACTCGCGGGTGGCGATGGATTCGATGGCGGCGTTGTAGGTGGCGGAGCCGGGGTCGCGCACCGGACGCCCCTCCCTGTCGACGGTCTCCGCCGACCACACGACGGCGAGCTTGGCCTCGCGGGTGCTGGCGGAGCCGTCGGGCTGCTTGCCCGCGCGGCCCTCGACCTCGGTCTTGCGCGCCGGCACGCCGGTGCCGTCGAGGCCGAGATAGAGGGTGGGGGCGTCGGACGGCTCGGGTTCGATCACGCGGCATTCGTCGCCTGCGATCTCTCGCCCGAGCGCCTCGGCATGGCGTTCGACCGTCTTCGGCGCGACAGCCAGGCCTGCCAGTTCGCGCAACAGGGCGCTGGAGCCCTCGAAGCTGGTACGGGCAGCAGCAACGCCGATCATGCGCAGCGCCGCCGGTGAGAGGAAAGTATCTTGCATGCCGAGGGTTCGATCACGCGGGCTGAAGCCGCGGTGGCAACGGTCGCAGTGATACCAGGCGCGCTCCAGCGTCAGAGGGCCGAGAGCGGTGGTGAAGGTCTTGGGCCGGCGGCCGGCGAAGCGCGCCTCGCCGCCGCACGCACACGACAGCCACGGTCCCCGGTTGTCGGAACGGTCGGCATTGAGCCTGTGGGCGACGGCCTGCCCCATGATCTGCAACGCAACCCGCCGCGCTTCGATCTCGATCGCCTGGAAGTCATCGACGACGCCCGCGCCGATCAGCCACTCGACCTCGGCCTCGACCTCCTCCGCGATCGCTGCGTCGAGACCCCCCTTTTTCCCGGCGCGGCCGGCTTGTCCGCGTCCAGCCTGGCATCGCATATCCGGCCGCTGACCTCGACAAGCGCGCGCACCAGACCGCGAAGCCGCTGGTATTCCGCGATCTGCGCCCGCGTTCCCTCAATGGCGTCGGCGGGAACGGTGCGGCCGCGGGACTTCCCTGTCTCCCTGTCCGGCCAAGTCAACAACCAGTAGGGGCCATGCCCCTGCGCCCCCTCGACCGCGCAATGGCAGTTCGGTTTGCCGCACTTGCGGTACTGTGCCCTGAGCGAACCCTGACGGAGGTCGCCGATGCCCGCAATCTCCCGCAGCAGCTCGCCACGCTGTTCGACGAGGCCGTCGTGATCGGTCCTGGCCATGTCCGCCTCCATCTGTCCCCAAATATAAGAAACAGATATCGTGGCGAAACCATGGCATTTCTCAACCTCGCAAAATCAGGACGTGCACCCCCGCGCGGGGGGCGACTTGACGCCCTCGGTGCGCACTGATTGAATAAGGGTTTCAATCCGCGCCCCCCGCGCGGGGGGCGACGTCACAAAGCCGTCAGCGATCCCGAATGCTTTCAGTTTCAATCCGCGCCCCCCGCGCGGGGGGCGACTATCTGCATCGCGAATTCGAGAGTCATACCGCGAGTTTCAATCCGCGCCCCCCGCGCGGGGGGCGACGAGATCGCGCTCGCCACGAATTCAGCGGTGTACGGTTTCAATCCGCGCCCCCCGCGCGGGGGGCGACCGGCACGATTTCCGCCGATGTCATGCGCTACGCGTTTCAATCCGCGCCCCCCGCGCGGGGGGCGACGGCGGCGATGGGCGTCCCGCCCGTCCTGTTTTCTGTTTCAATCCGCGCCCCCCGCGCGGGGGGCGACCAGGCCCCGCCGGTCAAGGGGCGGGTCGGACCCGTTTCAATCCGCGCCCCCCGCGCGGGGGGCGACCTCGCCAATCTATACTGTTGTCAAACAACACGGAATTCGAGCATTTCCGCGAACCTGAGTTCCAAGGCTGGGCACGGTTGGATTCCACTTGAAGCCTGCTTCTAACTGTAGCATGAAATCAACACGTTGCGGCGAACGCGAACCCGCCGAGGAATTCACGCTCGCTTGGGGTTCGCGCTGCATGGTGTCAGAAAATCATCGGGCCGTCTGGATCGTACGAGTTCTTTGCGCCGATATGCTCGACGCGCCCGCGCCAGTTGGCGCCCAGCCGATAGAAGCGCAGACTATCCGCTTTTTCGTCTATCTCCGAGAGTAACCGGGCCCGAAGCGCCGTCCACTGCGCGGCATCGACCTGGCACTCGAACACGGAATACTGCACCCGTTGTCCAAAGTCCTGACAGAGCCGCGCCACACGCCGGAGGCGGCGGCGGCCGGCCGCGTCGCCGGTCGCGACATCATAGGTGACCAGCATCAGCATTGCTGTTCCTACCTCCAGACGAACGGCGGATAGCCATCCAGATCGCCTCTCAATCGCCGGGCAAGCAGGGTTGCCTGGATAAATGGTGTCAGACCCAAGGTTGTCTTCTCCTTGAGGAAGGGGTGCGTCAGTTCGGTTCTCTTGCGCTCCTGGTAGGCGGTCAGTACAGCCTTGCGCGCGTCATCCGACAGGGAGACAGCGCCACTCACCGCCGTTTCGAAATCGGCCGAGCCCAGTTGACGACGGTTAACCAGAGACAGGGCTACCCTGTCCGCCAGGACGGGACGCAACTCCTCCATGAGATCGAGAGCCAGGCTCGGACGGCCGGGACGTTCCCGATGCAGAAATCCTACCGCGGGGTCCAATCCCGTAGTTTCCAGCGTCGAGCGGCAGTCGTTCGCCAAAAGGGCATACAGAAACGAGAGCAGCGCGTTCATGGGGTCGAGCGGCGGACGGCGGGACCGTCGCGGGAAAGCAAACACAGTGTCATCGCGCCTGACGAGGTATTCGAAAGTCCCGTAGTACAGACGGGCAGCTTCTCCTTCGAGGCCGCGCAGACCGTCTGCCGAGTCCGGGCGGACGGCGCGGCGGACAACGTCCTTCAGGCGGCGCGCGGTCTCTTCCAGACGGCTTTGCGCTTCTTGAGTCATTCGCGCCGCATGGTCCCGGAGCGCACGGTGAAGCACGGTGCGCTGGTTCGAGACCTTACCGACAACCAGATTGCGCGCCAGGGCGAGGACAGCTTCGGGGTCGTCCGCAATGCGATACTGGGCCCGCCTCAACAGCACATTGCCGGAAACGGGTCCTTCGACCCGGGCGAGGAACCGGCCGTTACGGCCCATGAACGAGATTTTCACGCCCAGTTCGGCGCAATGCCCCATCAACGCCGGAGACACTCCGACGGCTCCGAAGCAGACGATGCCGCCCAACAGGTGCAGGGGCGCACGACCGCGTTCGGCGTCTTCGATGCTGATGACGACATTCTCGCCGTCCTTTCGGAGCCAGGCGTTCTCGGTAGAGACGTAGAGCGTATTCAGGTGACGGCGTACGGTCAGCGGACTACTCTTCCAGTGCCCGGGCCAGCCATAGATCCACGTTGCCCGGCTTGCGGGGGCGTAGGGGCTGGCACACGTCCTGCAGCGAACATGCGGTGCATTTCTTGAGACTGTATTCCGCATCGGGCAATTCGCTTGCCGCGATCATGCGGCGCGTGTCGGAGGCCAGTCGTTCGGTAAGCGCCCGCAATTCGCCGTTGAAGCAGACTGTCGTTCGCCGTCGCTCCGCGCCGTAGAACAGGGCGCCCTCCGCAACCGACCTTTCCAGCATCTCCTCCAGACAGAGGGCCTGGGCGCACAGTTGCGCCTCGTCGGCCCGGTGCGCCTTCGGGCGCCCGCGCTTGTATTCGATCGGATAAGGCGTACCACCAGCATGTATCTCGACAATATCGGCGATGCCGAACAGGCCAAGGCGCAACGAGCGCAGCGCCACGCTGCGCTCTATCCGAATGCTCTTGCGTTGCTCGCCGCCGCCGGTATCGACCCGCCGATGCAGGACGCGCCCTTCGGCTGTATAGGCATTCTCTTGCCAATGTCGTTCGACATGGATCAGTGCGCACTGCCTGGGACAGTAGAGCATATGCTGGAGCGCCGAGATCGGAACAAGGTCGTCCTCGGCAACCATCGGTAAATCGAGGGACGTCATCATCGATCAAATTCTCTCGACGATCTCCACTCCTGCAGGCATGTCACCAGCGTCGACCTGCACGGCATAGTCGCTCCAGGCCCGCGCGGGCGGCAGGTTATGCGTCCTCCGATCTCCCGGCTCGTATTCTTCGCCGTCATGAACGCGTTTCACCGATACCCGGTCGAACAGCCTGTGAGCCGGCGCGTTACCGAGCTTGCTCTCGTGGCGGAAGATAATCAGGCGCCGCGCCGCCATTTCGCCGCGGGCTGCCGACCGGTCGTGGTCGAACATCCGCTCCAGCGCTTCCCAAAGCAGTTCGAGATCGTCCTCGGAGAACCCGGTACCCTTGCCGCCGTCTCCGGCCAGACAGGCGGAAACATAACCATGAGCGCGAAAGAGGCCGTAGGGCACGATATGCTTGCGGCCCATCGTGCGGATATCGCCTTGCCGGTCGGCATCGGCAGCCGTGGTGGTCGCCATCCGGGTGATGGATATCTCCAGGGGCAGGATCGGTTCGATCGAACGGGCAAAGGCGAACTGCACCGGGCCGCGGACCTGGCCGCAATTGGCACCCTTCGTCGACATGACCGCCCCGAATGCCCGGATATCGAAGAAATTGGCGCACATCCAGCGAGTCAATTCGCGCGCCTTCCGTTCGTCCTTGGGCAGCCGCTCGCGGTCCTTGTCGGTCGCTTCTGGAATCACCGCGTCCCAGGCGCGCTTTTGCTTGAGTTCGAGGATGGCGCGCTCCGAGACGAAAATTTCGTGCCCTGCCTCGTTCCCTTTCGCCAGAGCGACGTAGTTGCGCACCTTGCGTTTCAGCGAAACGTCGGAGACCAGTCCCTGATTGGTCTCCGGATCGAGGCGAGGCAGATTGCCGGCATCCGGATCGCCGTTCGGATTGCCGTTGGCGACGTCGAACAGATAGACGAAATCGTAACGGTTCTCGATGGCAGTCACTTATCGGTCCTCCGCTTCGGTGCGGTTTTCGGGGTAATCGTCCTGAGGATCGGCATTGCGCTGCTTCTGCGCTCGTTGATGGTGGTAGCCGAGAGCGAACCGTCCCTGGTCTTCAATCCCGAAGCTGCGCGGGAACGCCGTATCGACTCCCGAGAGAATGGCGTCGATCTCGGCGTCAAACCAATGTGCAAGACCGCCCTTGCCGCCCTTGCGCAACGAGGACAGATGATGAGCGGAATTCCGCTCCAGCAAGGGAAAAACCGATGCCGGCGTCGCCGATGCCGCCCCGAAATAACGATCCTTGATTGTCGCGTTGATGCTCCCGAGGGCTGAGCGCTGCAGCCCTTCGTAAACGGCAAACAAGCGCCCGAGCCGGTAGGCCGGGTTTCTCTCCTCGGGATTCAGGCTCACTGGGGCAGTCTCCTCTTCGAAGCCTAGGCGGTGATTGCGCGCCATAACGGCAAGGAACGATGATCGGGACCATACCCGTTTCGATCATGCGGAAGTCCCTGGCCACGGTTGCGAAGGGAAAATCGAAACTCCTCGCGCGCTCACGAAAAGCGCGGAGAATGTCTTTCCGATCCAGTCCACCGCCTTCGATCCAGTACACGTCCTGAAAATACGAGCGGACCGCCTCCGGCATCGCCGGGTCGTCGCGATGCCGCATGACACGGCGTGCGGCATCGGCTCGCTTGGACACGTCGCCGGGAGGCCGCCGCCCCTCGGATTCTGCAGGCTCGAACACGAAGACATCGCCCAGCGCCGCCTTGCCTTCCCGATTGCATCGACCCGCAGCCTGCACGATCGATTCGAGGCCGGCTTCTGCACGCCAGACAACCGGAAAATCCACATCGACGCCCGCCTCGATCAGGGACGTGGCGACCAGGCGCACCGCTTCGCCTTCGGCAAGGCGGTGGCGGACTGTTTGCAGCACCTCGCCCCGGTGCGCCGCGCACATCAAGGTGCTCAGATGAACACTTCCGGTTGCCTGACGGATCATTTCGAAGAGTTCGCGCGCATGCCGGCGCGTGTTCAGGATGCAAAGCGATTGCGGCACGGCGCACAACCTTTCGCCCAGTTCCACGTCCGTTACCATTCCCTCCTGGCGTATCCGGGTGCGTTGCAGACGCCGATGCAGATCGGCCGGTTCAGGTGCAATCTCCCTCAATCCCGTCAATCCACCAACGAAACCGTCCGTCGCCGCGAGCGCCGGCTGGGTGGCCGTACACAGCACGATGCTCGCCTTCCAGTTCCGGACAAGCTCATCGAGCGCGGCAACGCAAGGCCGCAGCAATGCCAAGGGCAGAGTCTGCGCTTCGTCGAGGATGACGATGCTGTTCGCAATGTTGTGCAGCTTGCGGCAGCGGGAAGGTCTGTTGGAGAACAGGCTCTCGAAGAACTGGACTGCGGTGGTGACAACTATCGGCGCATCCCAATTTTCCATGGCGAGCCGCAGCTTGTCCCGGGCCTCCCGGTTCCGGGCCCGTTCTTCGTCGAAAGCACTGTGATGTTCGACGACAAAATCGGCCAGGTCCCCGTCTCCCGCTCCGAGTGCTTCTCGGAACACGCGGGTTGTCTGGTCGATGATGCTCGTATAGGGAATGACGTAGATCACACGCGCCAGATCATGGCGCACAGCATGCTCAAGGGCGAAGGCCAGCGACGAAAGCGTCTTTCCTCCGCCCGTGGGCACAGTGAAGGTGAACAGTCCCGGCGCTTCGGCCGCCTTCGCACGGGCCCGCTCCAGAACCCTACAGCGCACCCGGTTAACTTCGGTATCGTCAGCACTCGCCATCAACGCATTGAGATAGGCATCCAGACGATCCAGAAGCCCGGCAAGCGGAGGATGATGTCCACGTAAAGCCGGATGGCCTTCGCAACCGGCATACCAGGCTTCGGTGTCGAGAAAGTCGGCGTCCACGAGCGCCGAGAAGAGCATGCGGGTCGCGAAAGCCGCACAGAAACCGGCCATTTCCCTGTCGCGCGGTTTCAACGGAGGCGGCGCAAGCTGGGGAAGGCTCAGGTCCTGCTGCCATACCGGGGCTATTTCCGGAATGACGGCTTGCAGTCGGTCGGCCAGCGCCCGAGGCTCCGTTCCGTTTACGCCATCGGCTAAGCCTGCATGGTGACCCGCAATTGCAAAGGCGAGCATCTTTCCGGGCGATGCTCTGCGCGCGTCGCTATTTCCGTATCTTTCGATTGCAACCCTGGCGCCCGCGGTCGAATGGTCGCAAGGAGGGCCGCCGCGCAGTCGTGCTTGAAATTCTCGGCTGTATTTCCCGAGGTCGTGCAAGAGCCCGGCTGTTTGCGCCAGCTCTCCACAGCCCACAGGTTCGAGAAATCCGGACGCTCGTGCGCCGGTTTCGATCAGATGCTCGCGCAGCGAATGCCACTCCGACTCGTCCCGATCGCTGCTATGTGCGTAGTGGGGCAAATTCTCTCCGTAGATTGGGGAGACTCTATTCCAAATCGTCACACCGCAACAGCGCACCTTCGGTGCTAACTATTTGAAATAGCGTCGTTTTATCTCCCGAAAACGTAGCGATCACGGAGCCAGAGTTGAAGCTTCCGGCTCCCCGATTGCCACTGGAACCGGGAGAAGACCATGCCCAAGATCGCTCTAACCGACGCGCTCGTCAAGGCGTTGCGGCCGCGCAAGACCGCCTATGACGTTCGGGACGCCAGGCTCAGGGGCTTCGGTGTGCGCATCCTGCCCGCAGGCGGGAAACGCTTTTTCATCCAGAGCCAGCATCGCGGCGAGCGCATCTGGAAACTCATCGGCAACGCCGCCAACACGAACGTCGCCGAGGCGAAGTCCCATGCAATCGAGACGCTCGCTGCAATCCGAAAGGGCGAGACTGCACCCGTGCGGCCGGAGGAGATGCTCTTCGAGGTCGTAGCCGAGGCCGTGTTCGAGCGATACGCGCATGTCTGGAAACCCGGAACGCTCAATGTGAACCGGTGCTACCTCCGCAACCAGCTTCTGTCGTATTTCGGGTAATAGGCGTCGTGGCCGGCGATGCTGCGCATGTCCATGCAGGCGGTGCCGCGCGCTTCGGCCGCCCGCCGCACGAGGCCGGTGCATTCGGGGTCGAACGCCTCGTCGCCGAAGGTCCACTCGGCGGTGACCTCAGCCTCGACCTGCGCCCTCCCGGCGGCTCGCGCCAGCGCCGCGCGCGTCTTCTCCACCATCTCGTCGGTCACCGCGCGGTCCGTGTGGCGCATGTCCACGGTCACCTCGGCGTATTCCGGCAGGATGCCGAAGCGGTTCGGCCAGATCTGCATCCGCGAGGCGGAGGTGCGCCCCACGGGTTCGTACTCCCAGCCGATGTCGTTGACGGCGGCGAGGAAATAGGCCGCGCCCATCATCGCATTCCGGCGTTTCTTCATCTCTGTCGGCCCGGTATGGGCGCACTCGCCGCGGAAGACGCAGTTGAGCGCATGGCTCGCATAGCCGCCAGTCACCACGCCGACCGACACGCCCGCTTCCTCCAGCAGGGAGTCCTGCTCGATATGCAGCTCGAAATAGGAATCGAGTTCGCGGCCCCCGACCGGCGCTTCGCCCAGATAGCCGATCCGCCGGAGCTCGTCGCCATAGCGCATGCCGTCATCGTCGGTCAGGTCGTGCAGCCACTCCACGGTCGCGAGGCCCGCGAAGACCCGCGATGCGGCCATGGGCGGGGCGAAGCGCGCGCCCTCCTCATTGGTCCAGTTGACGACCTCGACGGGCCGCTTCGTGACGATGCCGTTGTCCTCGAGCGTGCGCAGGACCTCCAGCCCGGCGAGCACGCCCAGCACCCCGTCGAAGCGTCCGCCCGACGCCTGGCTGTCGAGATGGCTGCCGATCATGACCGGCGGCAGGCCGTCCTCCCGGCCCGCGCGCCGGGCGAAGATGCTGCCCGCGGCGTCCACCGTCACCCGGCAGCCGGCGGCCTTGCACCAATCCACGAATTGGTCGCGCATCTCCCCGTCGCTGTCGGAGAGCGCGAGGCGCCGCAGCCCGCCCCGGGGACCGGCGCCGATCTCGGAGGAGCGGTCGAGCGCGGCCCGGAGGCGTTCGGCGTCGATGGAGAGGTTGGGGCGCGGTGTCGGCATGGCGGCGGTCCTGCTGCTAGCGGCTCAGAGGGGAAGCGAATGGGGCGCGATGTCGTCACCCGCGCGGCCCAGGAAGTCGCGCGCGGGCGCCTCCGCGAGCATCCGCGCCTGCGACTCCTCGAGCTGCGCCGCGGCGCCTTCCGGGTCGAGATGGAGCGGCTTGCCGTCCTCGACCGCGGGCCGGCCGTCCACGAAGACCTCGCGGACCGCCCGGTCCGCCGCCTCGAACAGGAAGGTGCGCAGCGGGTCGCGCGCCGGGCGCATGGCGGGATGGTCGAGATCGAGCAGCACGATGTCCGCCTTCGCACCCGGCGCGAGCCTGCCGAGATCGGCGCGCCCGAGCGCATCCGCCCCGCCCACCGTGGCGGCGCGGAACATCTCCGCCGTATCCACCGCGCGGTAGTCGGCCGCCATCACGCGGGCCAGCAGGATGGCGAGCCGCATCTCCTCGGCGAGATTGTGCGGGGCGACGTCGGTGCCGAGCCCGACATTGACCCCGCACGCCCGGTAGCGCCCGAAATGGTCCATCGCCTGGCCGTAGCGCGCGAAGGGCGAGGGGCAATGCGCCACCGACGCCCCTGAATCGGCGAGGCGGCCGAGATCGGCACCGCCGCGCCAGCGGATGTCCGGATGCTCGTCGATGAAGATGGCGTGTCCCAGAATGGCGTCGGGGCCGAGGAAGCCGATGTCGGCGGCATATTCGAGCGGCGTCTTGCCGTGCCGGCGCACGATCTCGTGGAACTCCACCTTCGACTGCGAAATGTGGGTGGTGAGCGGACGCCCGGTCTGGCGCGCAAAGGCGGCCGCGTCGCGCAGGGTCGATTCGGTGCAGGTCTCGATCTGGCCCGGGAAGACCATGCCGCGAAGCCGGCCGCCCGGATGCCGCTCCGCCTCCTCCATGACGCGGACCGCCGCCTCGAAGGACCGCCGCCCCGCGGCCTCGTCCCACTCGAAGCGAAGGCGGCGGCGGTCGTCTATCTTCCAGCGGGCGTCGGCGAAATAGGGGCCGATATAGAACCGCAGCCCGCTCCGTCCCGCGCAATCGAGCCACCCTTCCACCGGGCCCGAAAGATCGACCGCGGTGGTGACGCCGGAGAGCAGCAGTTCGGCATAGGCCATCTCCATCCCCGCCCGGCGGCCGGCCGCATCGAGGGTGAAGGCGCACATGCGCTCATAGAGCCCGGTGTCGTACATCTCGGGCACGCCGTGGTCCTCGCGCACGCCCTTGTAGGCGGGCTCGGTGTGGGGGTGCGAATGCAGGTTGACGAGGCCCGGCATGGCGAAGCGGCGCGAACCGTCCACGACCCGGTCGGCCGCGCCTTCGTAGCGCCCGCCCACCTGGACGATGCTGTCGCCCGCAAAGGCGATGTCCCCGTCCCGCAGATAGCGGTGCCCGCTGCCGTCCCAGGCGGCGATCCAGGCCGCATTGCGGATGACGGTGGTCTCGCTGCTCATGCTCTCGCCCTCCGGGCCGCGCTCATGCTGTGCATGGCGGGAACTGCGAATCAGTCTTCGCCCGGCTCCTGCATCCGCGCCGGAATATCCCTTGAGCCATGCAGGATGCGCCAGACTTCAACGACCGAATCTCTATCGACGTAAAACACCAGATGCGGAAACTTCCCAGCCATTCTGAAGCGCAAGCCGGGAATATCGAGTTCGTGCGCATAGCGAGGAGAACCAGTCGCCGGCGATTCGCCAATATGGCGTAGCGTTTGCTCGACTGCGTCTGTGAAATCCTCCGCAAGCGCGGGCCCCGCCTCTTCTAGATAGTACTCTACGGCATCGTCGAAATCGCGCCGTGCACGCCCGCGCAGGACGACCGGCCTGACGCTCACCTGGGGGCTGCTCGGCGAATCCGCTGACGCACCCCGTCGAAGTAGTCCGCATCGGCCGTAACCGCCAGCGGCGATGTCGCTCCTTCGAGGAGCATGTTACGCAGGCTCTGGCGATCTTGTTCCCTGCGGATCAATTCGCGGACATATTCGCTCGAACTGCTGTAGCCGCGCACGCCGACCTGATCGTCCACGAACGCCTTCAGAGTGTCCGGAAGCGATATGTTCATCGTTGTCATGACCCAATGCTATCGCCAATTGGCAAGTATTGGCAAGGAATAATCCCGCCCGGTTTTGCGCTATGCTCGCCGCCGATTTGCCGGGAGGGCCGATATGATCGAGGGACGCTGCCTTTGCGGGACCGTGCGCTTCGCCGTGGACGTTGTGCGCGACCTCTCCCATTGCCACTGCTCGATGTGCCGCAAGCATCACGGCGCCGCCTTCGCGACCATGGCGCGGGTCCGCGAGGAGGCTTTCCGCTGGACCGCCGGGGAAGGCGCGGTCCGGCGCTACGAGTCCTCGCCGGGCTTCCACCGCTCCTTCTGCGCCGCCTGCGGGTCTTCCCTGCCGGGGCGCTCGCCGGCCGAGGGCTGGTTCGTGCCGGCCGGCCTCTTCGCCGACGATCCCGGAAAGCGCCCGAACGCCCATATCTTCGCCGCTTCGGCGCCGGCCTGGGACAGGATTTCCGACGACCTCATCCGCTTCGACGGCTGGCCGCCGAACAAGGGGCTGCCCGAGATCGAGCGCGCCCGGCCGGAGGGCATGGAGGGGCTGGCCGGAAGCTGCCTTTGCGGCGGTATCGTCTGGGAGGTGCTGGAGCCCTTCGGGCGCGTCCACAACTGCCATTGCTCGCGCTGCCAGAGGGCGCGCGCCGCGGCCCATGCCACCAACGGCTTCACCCCGATCGACGGCCTGCGTTTTGTCCGGGGCGAGGAACTCGCGGTGGAATGGAAACTGCCGGAAGCCCGGCATTTCGCGGTGTCCTTCTGCCGCGTCTGCGGCTCCGGCGTTCCCCGGCGTTCCCCGGAGCGCGGCCTCGCCGTCACGCCGATGGCGGCGCTGGACGACGATCCGGGGCGGGATGTGGACCGCCATATCTACACCGGCTCCATGGCCCCCTGGCACAGGATTACCGACGATCTGCCGCAATTCGACGAGGCGGCGCCCGGCCCGATCCTGCCGTCCCGGCCTTTGCAACCGAAGTAAAACATCCTATTTCTGACTCGTTATCTTCCCTGAAACCGAAAGCGCCTCTCCCATGGACATGCCCCTTATGCCGAAGGCGACAGCGGTCTGGCTGATCGACAATACGCGCCTGACCTTCGAGCAGATCGGCGCGTTTTGCAGCCTCCACACGCTGGAAGTGCAGGCGCTGGCGGACGGCGATATCGGGGCCGGCATCAACGGCCGCGACCCGATTGCGCACGATGAACTCACCCGCGAGGAGATCGCCCGCTGCGAAGCCCTGCCCGACAGCCGGCTCGTCATGGCGAAACGGGATTCGCCGCGCGCCACGGCGCGGAGCGGCGGCCCGCGCTACACGCCCGTCTCCAAGCGCCAGGACAAGCCGGACGGGATCGCCTGGCTGCTCCGCAACCGGGCGGAACTCTCGGACGCCCAGATCGGCAAGCTGATCGGCACCACCAAGAACACGATCACGGCCGTGCGCGAGCGCACGCACTGGAACACCAGCAATATCCGACCGCAGCACCCGGTCGATCTCGGGCTCTGCACCTATATCGACCTGGCCGAGGAAACGGCCAAGGCGCGCGCCAAGCTGCCGGCCGAGGAGCGCGAGGCGCTCGAAGCTGCGGAGCGGCCCCAGTTCGACCCCGAACCCGTCGAGGACGAGTCCCCGCTATTCGGCTGATCCCGGCCTGGAACCATCTGCCGGCCATCGCCAGGGCCGGCATTCTGGCCATGGCGGCGATGGCCGCGTTTACGGCCATGAGCGTGTGCATCCGCTTCGCTTCGACCGAGCTGCACCCGTTCCAGATCGTCTTCTTCCGCAACCTGCTGGTGCTGGCCTTCATGGCCCCGTTCTTCCGCCGGCTGAACCTCTCGGCGCTCCGGCGGCCGGGCTTCCCCTGGCGCCTCTACGCGATGCGCGGCGCCTTCGGCACGGTCGGCATGATCTGCGGCTTCTGGGCGGTCATCGTCATGCCGCTCGCCGATGTCACCGCGCTCTCCTTCACCATGCCGCTCTTCGCGACTGCGGGCGCGGCGCTCGTGCTGGGGGAGACCGTGCGCGCACGGCGCTGGACCGCCATCGTGGTCGGCTTCCTCGGCTCCATGCTGGTGCTGCGCCCGGATTTCTCGGGCCTCAATGCCGGCGCCGGCCTCGCCTTCGCCAACGCCTTGATGATCGCCGCCTCGACGCTGGTCATCAAGCGGCTGGCGCACCGGGAGCCGGTGGAGCGCATCGTTTTCCTGGCCTCCGCCATCATCGCCGTGCTGTCGCTGCCGCCGGCGCTGTTCGTCTGGCGGTGGCCCGGCTGGGAGACCTGGATCGTGCTGTTCGCGCTCGCCGGCGTCGCCTCGCTCGGGCACATGGCGTTCGTCCGCGCGCTTTCCCTCGCCGACCTTACCGTGGTGATGCCCTGGGAGTTCACCCGGCTGCCGATGATGGTGTTGGTCGCCATGCTGATCTTCGACGAGGCGCCCTCGGTCTGGGCGCTGGCGGGCGGCGCGGTGATTTTCGCCTCCACCTTCTACATCGTCCGGCGCGAGGCTCAGCTCGCCCGCCGGCCCGAGTCCAGATAGCGCCGGGCGCCGATCTCCAGCATCTCGATGCGCGCCGCATAGCCGCCCGCGACGGCCTCGAAGACGCGGCTTTGCGGCAGGCCGGGCCGGACCAGCGGCCCGCCGGCGACCGTCTCCGCCGGCGCGATGCCGAAGGCCGCGAGCACGGTCGGCGCAATGTCGATGGGGCCCACCGGGGCCTCCGCGCATGCGGCCGCGGGAAAATGCGGGCCCTGCGCCGCCAGCAAGCAGGACAGCTCCTTCGTATGCAGCCCGCCATGGATGCCGCCGAAGGCAACCGGCGGCGAGTCGCCCGTCCCCGCGATCGCGCCGCCGGCGAACCCCCACCGGTTGGGCTCGTCGTCCTGGCCGAGCGTATAGACGAGATGCGGCGTGCGCTCATGGTCGAGGCCCACCAGCCCCAGCGAGAAGCTGCCGGCGACATGGCCCTCGACCTCGTTCATGCCGCGCGCGAACAGCAGCCCCGCCCAGGGCTGCTCGCGCATCCAGTCCGCCAGCTTCGCGATCCGGCCGTCGCGGCTCATGACATTGCCGCAGGAGGACGAGACCACCGCATAGTCGGTGTCGGCGTCGATGCGGGGCCCGGCGCGGAAGCCCGCGGCGCGCATTTCCGCCGCCACGTCGATCTTCTCGCGGATTGTGACCTGGCCGTGGTCGGAGAGCAGGACGACATTCCAATCGGCGGCGTCGGGCCTGGCTTCCAGCACCGCCAGCAATTGCGCGAATTCCGCATCCACGCAGGCGAGCGCATCCCGGCAGGCGTCCGAACCGATGCCGGCATAGTGCATGGCGATGTCGGGCTCGGAATACCAGATGACGGCGACATGCGGGTCGTGCTTCGGCAGCATTTCCTCCAGAAGCACGCGGGTCGCATAGCGGCAGCGTTCGCTGTTCGGAAGCGCCTGCGCGGGCACCGGACCCAGTCGCTCCTCGATCCCGGCATGGTCGGCCGCGGGCGTGCTGATCTCGGGCCCCTGCACCGAGAAGACCGCCTGCTCCCGCCCCCGCGCGCGGGGGTTGAGGCAATAGGCGTTGCCGGCCGTGCCGGACGAGACCACGGCATAGCGCCTGCCCGCCGCTGCCAGCCGGTCGCCGAGCGAGGGCGCGGCGATCAGCGCATCGCCGAAATGCTCGACCGCCGCCAGCAGACCCTCGACCGGTGCGGTATTGATGAGCGGCCCGTTGCCGGGCGTCGGGAAGGTGTTGGCGATCTGTCCGTGCCGGGCGGGCCAGGCGCCCGTGGCGACGGTCGGCGTGACGACGCGGGTTTCGCTCGGGAAGACGGTCCGCGCCCGCGGCCACACGCAGCCCTCCGCGATGAAGCGCGCCACCGCCGGGCAGGCTTCCTCCGAGATCATGTCGGGCCGGAGCCCGTCCATCGCCACGATCAGGAAACGCGGTTCGTCAGCGGCCATGCGGAACCCTCCTGCGGCTCCATACTACTGCCGATTTCCACATTCAGAACGGCTTGACGACGACCAGGATGACGATGGCGAGCGTCAGCAGCGCCGGGGCTTCGTTGGCGAGGCGGCAGCGGCGCGCGGAAAGGCTCCGGCCATCCTCGTCGAGATGCTTGCGCCAGCGTGCGAAGACGTGGTGCAGCCAGGACAATACGGCCACGCCGGCGAGCTTGCCCCAGAGCCAGCCGGAGTCCCACTCCATGTTCGGCGAGACCCAGAGCAGGAGACCGCCGAACAGGAAGGCCGCGATCATCGCCGGGTTGACGATGACCCTGAGCAGGCGCCGTTCCATCACCTTGAAGCGCTCGCTGTCCGCCGCGCCCGGCTCGGTCTCCAGATGATAGACGAAGAGGCGCGGCAGATAGAGCATTCCGGCCATCCAGAAGACGACAGCCGCGATATGCAGCGCCTTGATCCAGGGGTAGAGCGCGAAGAGCCAACTCATCGGGCAGCGACCGGGCAGCCTGTGCAGGACGCGGGACAGAGGCGCTTTCGCGGCCGGCGGTCGAGTACCAGATCTGCGAGGCCCTCGATATAGGAGGGGGCCGCGCCCGGCGTCGCCACACGCTCCCAGGCGGCAGCGCCGGCGCGCTCCGCCACGGTCTTGTATTCGATGTCGAGTTCCACCAGCGTCTCGGAGTGTTCGGAGACGAATGCGATCGGCGCCAGCACCAGCGCCAGACCCTCCCTTGCGCCCGCCTCGACCTCGGCCTCCGTGTCGGGCTCGAGCCATTTCTCCGGCGTGGCCCGGCTCTGCCAGGTCACGCGCCAGTCTACGCCGTCGAGGGAGTCCAGCCTTGCCTCGGCCGCAGCGCGAATCGCTTCGGCCGTCCGCTCCACCTGCCACGCATAGGGGTCGCCCTTCGCAATCACCCGCTCCGGCAGGCCGTGCGCGGTGAACAGCACGCGGACCGGGCCGGCGGCGCGCGCGCGGCGGATCGCTTCGGCCAGAGGACCCGCCCAGGCTTCCACCAGGCCCTCCAGCAGGGGATGGCAGCAGAGGACCCGCAACGTCTCGTCCGCGCCGGCCAGTTTCCGCCATTCGGCAAGCGACGAGCCCGAAGTGGTGGTCGAGAACTGCGGATAGAGCGGCAGCGCCACGATCTCGTCCGGCCGGTAGTCGCGAACCGCCGGAAGCGCCGCCGCTGCGCGCGGATGCCAGTAGCGCATCGCGATGAAGCAGCGCGCCTCCTGTCCCCGCACCTCCAATGCGGCTTCGAGCGCCCGGGCCTGCGCCTCGGTCTGCGCCAGCAGCGGCGAGGCCCCGCCCAGCCGCTCATAGGCCGCGCGCGCCGGGGCTTCCCGCCGCCCGGCGATAAAGCGCGACAGGAAAAAGCGGACGGGAGCCGGGACCGTCAGGATGGCGGGATCGGAAAACAGGTTGCGCAGGAACGGCCTGACGGCCTCCGGGCTGTCGGGCCCGCCCAGGTTGAAGAGGATGATGGCGAGCCGGCTCACGGCGTCTCCCGCACGAACCGGCGCAAGGCGGCAACATGCTCCGGCGGCGTGACCGGCAGGACGCCGTGACCGAGATTGAAGACATGCGGGCCCTGCCGGAGTGCCGACAGGATCCCGCCGGCGGCCCGTTCCATGGCTTCCCCGCCCACAACCAGCAGCGCGGGGTCGAGATTGCCCTGCACCGCCGCGGCATTCTGAATGCTGCGCGCCGCCCAGTCTGGGTCCACGGTCGTGTCGAGGCCGACGCAATCGCCAATTTCCGCGAACGCCGGCAGTAGCGTTCCTGCGCCGCGCGGAAAGAGGATCAGCGGCACGGAGGGATGGCGTTCCTTCAGGGCCGCCGCAATTCGCCGCGTCGGCTCCAGGCACCAGCGCCTCATGCCGGAAGGCGGCAACAGGCCCGCCCAGCTTTCGAAAAGCTGCAGCGCCTCCGCCCCGGCCGCTGCCTGCGCTGCCAGATGATCGATGGTGGCGTCCACGAGCCGGTCGATCAGCGCCGCGAAGCGCTCCGCCTCGCCGAACGCCATCCGCCGCACCTTGAGCCAGTCGCGGCTGGAGCCTCCTTCGACCATATAGGCCGCCACCGTCCAGGGAGCGCCTGCAAACCCGATCAGCGCCGTTTCGCGGGGCAGACCGGCGCGCACCAGGCTCACCGTCTCGTAAACCGGCTTCAACCGCTCCCCGACGGGACGCAAGGCGGCAGGATCGAGAGGGCCGAGGACGGGTCCCCTTCCTTCCACGAAACGCACCTCCTGGCCCATGGCGTAGGGAATCGTCAGGATGTCCGAGAACAGGATCGCGGCATCGGGTTCGAAGCGGCGCACCGGCTGCAGCGTGATCTCGGATGCGAGCGCCGGGGAGAAGCAAAGGTCGAGGAAGCCGTCCGCCGAGGCGCGCAGCTTCCGGTATTCCGGCAGGTAGCGCCCGGCCTGGCGCATCAGCCAGAACGGCGCCGGGCGCACGGCCTCGCCTGCAAGGGCTCTCAGGAGGGGTTTGACCATGCCGGCCGGCAGCGCTTCCTTAACCGGATAGAAGAGATTCCGAATTCTTGTTTTTTCTATATAGCCGCTCCCGGCTGTGGAAACAGGCATTATCCCTTGCCCGTCATTCCGGGAAGCTGCATCGGGATATGCCTGCTCCCGTTATCCACGGGATTGAAGTTGTTCTTTTCAGGCTGGGGAAGGTTTGGGGGCGCGGGGGGAGAGTCGGGTGTGTTATCAGTGGCTTCCGGTTCTTCACTGCTTTTCCCCGGAGGTTGCGTGGATAATCCGGTCGTTCACCTGCATCTGGTCTCCGATGCGACCGGCGAGACCGTGCGCACGCTCGGCCGGGCCTGCGTCAGCCAGTTCGACGGCATAGCGGTCTGGGAGCATTTCTGGGTCCTCGTTCGAAATACGGACCAGCTTCTCGGTGTGATCGAGGGCATACGTGCAACGCCGGGCGTGGTGCTTGCAACCGTGGTCAACGATGAGCTCCGCCATAGGCTTGAGGTTGCCTGCCGGGAGGCCGGGGCGCCCTTCGTCTCGCTGCTCGACGAACCGGTGACGGCCATCAGCGAATGGGCCGGCCGGCCGGCGCATCACCGCCCCGGCCGGCGCCAGAAGCTCGATGACAGGTATTTCGACCGCATCGACGCCATGCAGTTCACCATGGTGCATGACGACGGCCAGATGAGCGACGACCTGGACAACGCGGATATCGTCGTGATCGGCGTCTCCCGCAGCTCCAAGACGCCGACCTGCATCTATCTCGCCAATCTCGGCTACAAGGCCGCGAATGTGCCCTTCGTGCCGGAAGTGCCGCTGCCGGAGCAGGTGATGCAATTGACGCGTCCGCTGGTGGTGGGCCTCACAGTCGATCCGGACCGGCTGGTGCAGGTGCGCCGCAATCGCTTGCGCACATTGCATGAGCAGCGCGAGACCGACTATGTGGACCTCGACCGGGTGCGGACCGAGGTGGCAGCCTCGCGCCGTCTCTTTTCCGAAAAAGGCTGGCCGTCCATAGACGTCACCCGGCGGTCCATCGAGGAAACGGCTGCCGGCATCATCCGCCTGCTGGAGGAGCGCGCCCATGGCAGCGCGGCGGGTTGAACCGCCGATCCTGGCCTCTGCCAGCGCCGTGCGGGCGCGCCTGCTCGCCGCCGCCGGGGTGCCGGTCGAGCAGATCGCCTCCGGCGTTGACGAAGACCGGGTAAAGGCAGAGTTCGGCGGGCTCGACCACGACGCCCTTGCGCTGGCGCTGGCGGAAGCCAAGGCGGCGGCCGTCGCGGCGACGCATCCCGGCCGGCTGGTGCTTGGCGCGGACCAATTGCTCGTCATGGGCGACCGGCGTTTCGACAAGCCGCGGAATCTGGGCGAAGCGGCCGCCCATCTCGCCGCCTTTGCGGGCCGCGAGCATGAACTGGTGACGGCGGCCGTTGCGCTCAGGGACGGGATCGTCCTCTGGAAGCGGACGGAACGCGCCCGGCTCGCCGTGCGGTCCCTGACCCCGGCGGCCATCGACGCCTATCTGACGGTTGTCGGGCCTGCGGCGCTCGCATCGGTCGGCGCCTACCAATTGGAGGGGCCGGGGGCGCAGTTGTTCGAGCGCGTGGAGGGGAACTTCTTCACCGTGCTGGGACTGCCGCTGCTGGCGCTGCTGGAATTCCTGCGCGGCGAGGGGGTGCCGGCATGGGCGTGCTGAAATGGGGCATGCTGAAATGGCCGTGTTGACGGGGGCGGCGAAGGTGGCCGGCATCATGGGCTGGCCGGTCTCTCATTCGCGCTCGCCCGCGATTCACGGCCACTGGCTCGCGCGCTACGGCATAGACGGCGCCTATATCCCCTATTCCGTGCGCCCCGAGCACGGCTACGACGCCATCCGCATGCTGCCGCGGCTGGGCTTCTCCGGCACCAATGTCACCCTGCCGCACAAGGAGACCGCGCTCCGGGCGGTGGACGAGACGGACCCGGTCGCGCGGCGGATCGGCGCGGTCAACACGGTGGTGGCGCGCGAGGACGGCTCGCTGCATGGCAGCAACACGGATGCTTACGGCTTCCTGGAGCACCTGCGTGCGTCCGCGCCGGACTGGCGGCCGGGCGTGGCGGTCGTGCTGGGCGCGGGCGGCTCGGCGCGGGCGGTGGCGGCGGCGCTCGTCGATGCGGGCGCGTCGGAAGTGCGGCTCGCCAACCGCACGGCGGCGCGGGCCGAAAAAGTCGTGGAAGAGATCGGCGGGCCGATGACGACGGTCGCCTGGGAGGAGCGGGATGCGGCGCTCGACGGCGCGGGCCTTCTCGTCAACACGACCAGCCTCGGCATGACCGGCGGCCCGCCGCTGGAAATTACCCTCGACGCGCTGCCGGAAGGCGCGGTCGTGAACGACATCGTCTATGTCCCGCTCGAAACGCCGCTGCTGGCCGTCGCGCGCCGGCGCGGCCTCGCCGCGGTGGACGGGTTCGGCATGCTGCTGCACCAGGCCCGGCCCGGCTTTGCAGTCTGGTTCGGCACCGACCCGGAAGTGGACGATGCGCTCCGCAAGAGCGTGCTGGCCACACTGTGAAACGCCGGCGCACCGTTCCTCGCGTGATCGGCCTCACCGGCTCCATCGGCATGGGCAAGAGCACCGCCGCCGCCATGCTGCGCGAGGCGGGGTGCCCCGTGTTCGACGCCGATGCCGCCGTGCACCGCATGATGGCGGCCGACGGGGCGGCCGTGGCGCCCATCGATGCGGCCTTTCCGGGCACGGTCTGCGACGGCGCGGTCAACCGGCGCGCGCTCGGAGACCTCGTGTTCGCGGATACGGATGCGCTCCGGCGGCTGGAGCGCATCGTGCATCCGCTGGTCGGGCGGGCCGAGCGCGCCTTTCTGCGCCGGGCCGCGCGCGAGCGCCGGCGGGCGGTGGTGCGCGATGTGCCGCTCCTGTTCGAGACGGGCGGCGAGAGGCGCTGCGACTGGACTGTCGTCGTCTCCGCGCCGGCGCATATCCAGGCGGCCCGGGTGCTGGCCCGCCCCGGCGTCACGAGGGAGCTGCTCGAATCCGTGCGGGCGAAACAGATGGCGGATGCGGAAAAGTGCAAGCGCGCCGATATTGTGGTGCCGACGGGCGCCGGCCGACGGCTGACCCGCGACCGGCTGCGGGCCATGCTGCGCCGGCGGCGCCATTCGAAGCGTTTGCGGCGCATAACGCGGCGGCGGTTCGGCAAGGGAGGAAAACGGGATGCGTGAGATTGTCCTCGACACCGAGACCACCGGGCTCGACCCGGCTGACGGGCACCGCGTCGTGGAAATCGGCGCTCTGGAGCTGGTGAACCGCGTTCCGACCGGCTCGCACTGGCACAGCTATATCGATCCCGAACGGGACATGCCGGAGGAAGCCTATCGCATCCACGAGTTGTCGGAAGACTTCCTCCGCGGCAAGCCGCGCTTCGCCGAGATTGCGGGAGGGTTCCTGGAATATGTCGGCGATGCGCCGCTGGTGATCCACAACGCGCCCTTCGACGCCGGCTTCCTCAATGCCGAATTCGCCCGGCTCGGCCTGCCGCCGCTCGCCGGGGAGCGGCTGGTCGATACGCTGCAGATGGCGCGCAGCCGCTTTGCCGGGGCGCCGAACAGCCTGGACGCGCTTTGCAAGCGGTTCGAGATCGACCTCTCGGTTCGCACGCTGCACGGCGCGCTCATCGACTGCCGCCTGCTGGCGGAGGTCTATCTGCACCTGACCGGAGGCCGCCAGCCGGGCCTTGCGTTCCAGGCCGGCGCCGGCGGCGATACCGGAACCGTGGAGAAAACGCGAGCCGGCAATCCCTTCCGTCCGCCCCGGCCCCATGCGCCGACGCCGGAGGAACTGGCCGCCCACAAGGCGTTCATCGCCGGCCTGAAGGACCCCGTTTGGCTGGATTGATGGCGCCGCGGCCGACATCGCGGGCCGGCGACCTGCCCTTGCCGACGACAGGCGAAAGCGGCTAATTTCATTCCCATGGTTCGCTGGCTCCGACGACGACGCGGCTGAACCGGCCGGACACGGCTCCGGCCGGCATCGACGCCGTCCTGTCCGTCCGGGAGCTGTCCGACCATGTCCCCTTTCCAGATTTCCCCGCTCGAATCCGCCGACCGGCCCGCAGTGGAAGCGCTGCTCGACCGTGTGTTCGGGCGGGACCGCAGGAGCAAATCCTCCTACCGGCTCCGCGCCGGCAACCCGCCCTGCCCGGCGCTTGCCTTCGCCGCGTGGATGGACGGGCGCCCGGTCGGCAGCGTGCAGCAGACACAGATCGCGGTCGGGGATGCGGGCGCCCGCGCTTTGCTGCTCGGCCCGCTCGCGGTGGAGCCGGAACTTCGCGGCCGGGGAATCGGCCGGGCGCTGCTCCGCCGCACTCTCGATGCGGCGCGCGCCGCCGGCTGGCCCCATGTCTTCCTTGTCGGCGAGCGCGCCTATTACGAGCCGCTCGGCTTCAGCCCGGCGGCGGCGGTCGGCGTCCGGGTAGCGGGCGAACCGGCGGACCGGGTCCACCATATGCCCCTCATCCCGGACAGCCCCGCACCGCGGGGAGAACTCCGGGCGTGGCATCCGCAATAGGACAGCGCCGTTCCGGGAGGCAGACGATCAATGCCGGAGTTCTTGATATCGCTGGCGGTGCTGGCTGTCGCGACGACCATCACGCCGGGGCCGAGCACACTGTTGGCGGCGGCGTCCGGGGTCCGCCACGGTCTCGTCGGAAGCCTGCCTCTGGCGTCCGGGGTCGCCGTTGGCCTGGCGTCGATCGCGGCAACCGGAGCCTTCGGCCTCTCCGCCCTGTTGCAGACGGCGCCATCGCTGCAACTCGCGATCAAGATACTGGGATCCGGCTATCTCGTATGGCTTTCCTGGCGGATCTTCCGAAGCGGTGCGCCCAGCGCGTCGGAGGATGCCGGCGGAGAACGGGCCATGGGGTTCGCGACGGGGCTGGCCGTCCTGTTTCTCGCTCCGAAGGCCTGGATGATGGGGCTGGCAGCCGCGGGCACCTATGCCGGGTTCACCAGCAGCTCGCTGGAGCTGGCCCTGTTGCTGGCGGCGACCTTCGGCTGCTCTGCAATGGGGGCGATGGTCCTGTGGTGCCTGGGTGGGGCAGTGCTCGGACGGATGCTCAGAACGGACGCGCAATGGTCCACAGTCAATCTCGTCCTCGCCATCGTCACCGTCGTGTCGGTGGCCACCGTGTGGTTCTGAACGACGCCCCTGCCGGGGCCACACCACTCTTCGGCGCATCGATCGCCTGCGCTCCGCCCGGTGTTCGAGTCGCGGGCGAACCGACGGACCGGGACCGCCGCATGGCCCCCATCCCGGACAGCTCCGTGCCGCGAGGAGAACTCCGGGTGCGGCATCCGCAGGCCGAGGCGCGTTAATCGATGTCTTGTAATTGCTCCGCAAGAAGACTGGCGAGGTAATTTTCCATTTCACCAAAGTCCAAATGACCTAAATCCCAAGCGCGGTCGGCCGCTGTCAAAGCCGCGTTGTACCCCTCTCTGTTTTGCCTAATTCTTTCCGGGACAATTTTTCTTCCCGGCAAAAGGGCCCCAGACCTAACACAGAGGAGAAAGTACGATGCCGCTCTGGCGGTTCTTCCATTACCCTCGATGAACGGGTGAATCCAATTCAGACGCCAAAGTCCGTAAGCAGCCAATTCGGTTGGAGTCCAAATGTACCAATTTTCCTGAACTGTCGAGATGAACCGGTCCATCCAATCCGAAACGTCGTTGAAGTGCGGCGGAATGTGGTTCCCGACATAGATCGGTTCTCGCCTAAACCGTCCGCCGAATTGCGAGATATTTGCTACTGCTACGTGGTTCAATGACCAGAGTAGGTATTTGTCAAACGATGCTGGTCCTTTCAAAAGCCCTATCTCTATGCAATTCGCCATAAGGTCATATTGGCGATTCAGATTATGTTCCTGAATACGGCTGAAAAGGTCCGGATCCTCCTGCTCCAGAATGAACATTGCAGGCGAACTCAGAGGCGTCCAAGCGTGAACTTTACGAGCAATCCTAGAAGAGTCGAATTCGATCCACAGACTCTCGTGCGGATTCCTTGGTTATCCGCGATCCCTGCGGCGCGTTGCCATATACGAAGCTCGCCTTCTGTTCGCGCAGTTGTTCTTCCGTCATGGTGACTTTCTTGGCGTCTTCGAGGAGCTTCTGCAGATGAGGCCGCACCGGTGCTCGTTTGAAAGCTGCCTTTCGTTCAGCCATTGGCGTTCTCCGAAGGTCTGTTTCCTAGGTTGCATCCGGTGAGTGGTGACCACCATCCTCCATGATGGTGAAGCGCCGGTCCTTTGGCAACCGTTGAGTTGCCTGACCGGACCGGAGTCGCAACGCCGCAGGGCGTTGCTCCGCTCCCGGCACCGGCACCGCGTGGCCGGCGGGCACACAGCGGGGCTGCGATAGTGTATGGTCCCGTCCAGCCATGGCCGGAACGCCGACACGCTTCTCGCCCGAGGGCGATATCGACGCCTTCCTCAAGAAGGCCGCCCGGACGCCGCGCCCGGGAGGCGGCGGGCGGCTGATCTTCGCCCTCGACGCCACCGCCAGCCGCGAGCCGACCTGGGACCGCGCGAGCCACCTGCAGGCCGAGATGTTCCAGACCGCGGCGGCGCTGGGCGGGCTCGAAGTGCAGCTCGTCTTCTATCGCGGCTTCCGCGAATGCAAGGCGAGCGGCTGGGTACGCAATGCCAACGACCTGCTGAAGCGCATGCTGCAGATCCGCTGCTACGGAGGCCTGACGCAGATCGGGCGGGTGCTGGCCCATGCCGCCAAGGAGACGAACAAGCGCAAGGTCGATGCGCTCGTATTCGTGGGCGATGCGTTCGAGGAGGATATCGACCGCGTCAGCCACGAGGCCGGGAAGCTCGGCATGCTCGGCACGCCGGCCTTCCTGTTCCAGGAGGGCGGCGACCCGCTGGCAACGCGCGGCTTCAACGAGGTCGCGCGCCTCACCGGCGGCGCCTGCTGCCGGTTCGATACGGGCAGCGCCGAGCAGTTGCGTGCGCTGCTGCGGGCCGTGGCGGCGTTCGCGGCCGGCGGGCGGGCCGCGCTGACTTCGCTTCCCGGCAGCGCGGCGAAGCAATTGGCCGGCCAGATGAAGGCCCTGCCGGGCGGCGGGAGGAGCCGGCGGCGGTGATCGGCGTCGTCGTTCTGGTCCTGGCGTTGCTGGTCTGCCTGCCGCTGCTGGCGCGCTGGGCCGCCAACGCCGACCCCAGGGTGCTCCTGCGCGTGCTCAGGCTGGCGGCCGTGCTGGTCATGGGCGCGGCCGTGCTCCTGCTGCTGGTGTTCGGGCGCGGGCTCGTACTGGGCCTGCTGGCGCCGCTGCTGTTCGGCCTGTTCATGCAGTGGCGGCGCGCGCGCAACATGGCGAAGACCGCGAGAGGCCCCACGCCCGGCAAGGGCTCGGAGGTCCAGACCCGCTTTCTTTCCATGCGCCTCGACCACGATTCGGGCGCCATGCACGGACGGGTGATCGACGGCCCGCATACCGGCGCGAGCCTCTCCGACCTCGCCGAGGACCAGCTGTTCGACCTCTTGCGCTTCTATACCGGCAACGACCCGCGCTCGGCCCAGCTGCTGGAAAGCTGGCTGGACCGCGAGGGACCGGAGAGCTGGCGCGACAGGGCAGCCCATGAGGCGCCGGCCGCGGGCGGCGCGGGCATGAGCCGCAACGAGGCCTACAAGGTGCTTGGCCTGGCGCCCGGCGCGGCTGCCGCCGAAATCCGCGCGGCGCACCGCCGGCTGATGCGGGAATACCACCCGGACCGGGGCGGCTCGACATTCTTCGCCGCGCAAATAAACCAGGCCAAGGATATATTGCTCGGGTCCTGAGGCGCAGGATTCGCGCATGCGGGGAAAGAAAGGGGCGTTCGTTCATGCTACCGGGTCGCTCGATACAGGCCCCCTCCGTCATGCCCGGACTCGTTCCGGGCATCTCTACGGGCTGCTTACGCCGGATGGAGGGCCGCATATCTCCCTCAGGTGGTTTCGCGCTGCGCGAACCTCAACCGTCACCCCCGCGAAGGCGGGGGTCCAGCTTCGGATTTCCCGGCACCCTCGGACGGTTCGGCCTGCTTAACACCGGCTGCGGCAGCATCGCGGACCATGGATGGACCCCCGCCTTCGCGGGGGTGACGAAGAGAGGTCCGGGGGGGGCGAAAGAAGCGCCGGGGGCGGCGAAGGAAGCGCCGGGGGCGGCGAAGGAAGCGCCGGGGGCGGCGAAGGAAGCGCCGGGGATGCCCCTCGCCTTCGCGGCGGCAATCGGCTCAGGCCCTGATCGGCGGTTGCCGGCATGAGCAACCCTGTCAAGACGGCGGTCATCCCTGCCGGGGGGCTCGGAACGCGCTTCCTGCCTGCGACGAAGGCGGTGCCGAAGGAAATGCTGCCGGTGGTGGACAAGCCGCTGATCCAGTATGCGGTGGAGGAAGCCCGGGCGGCCGGCATCGAGACCTTCGTGTTCGTGACCGCGCGCGGCAAAGGGGCCATGGAGGACCATTTCGACCTCGCGGCGGAGCTCGACGGGGCGCTGGCGGCGGGCGGCAAGGAGGATTTGCGCGCCGCCGCGTCGGAAATGGTGCCGGCGGCGGGCGCAATCGTGCATGTGCGCCAGCAGGCGCCGCTCGGCCTCGGCCATGCGGTCCGGTGCGCACGCCATGTCGTGGGCGATGCGCCCTTCGCCGTGCTGCTGCCGGACGACCTCGTGCTCTCCGAACGGCCCTGCCTCGGCCAGCTTCTCGACGTCCACCGCCAGCATGGCGGCAATGTCGTCGCGGTCATGGACGTGGCGCGCGAGGAGACCGGGCGCTACGGCGTGCTGGACGTGGCGGCGGACGACGGGCGGCTCGCCTCCGTCCGGGGCCTGGTCGAGAAGCCGGCGCCGGCGGATGCGCCCTCGACGCTCGCCATCGTGGGGCGCTATGTGCTGGACCCCTCGGTGATGACGGCGCTCGACACGCAGGAGACGGGCGCCGGCGGCGAAATCCAGCTGACCGACGCCATGGCGCGGACGGTCGGCGCCGTGCCCTTCCACGGCCTGCGCTTCGAAGGCCGGCGGTTCGACTGCGGCGACAGGATGGGCTTCCTCGAAGCCAATATCGCCTGCGCGCTCGCAAGGCCCGAACTCGCGCCGGCGGCAAGGGAAATCCTGGCCCGCTTCGCCTGAAGCAGGGGCCGGCGGGGGACAGGGCGGCGGAGTAAGGGACATGCGCATTGCGATGGTGGGCGCGGGCTATGTCGGCCTGGTGACGGGCGCCTGTTTGACCGAGTTCGGCACGGATGCGGTCTGCGTGGACAGGGATGCAGAGCGGATCGAAAGGCTTCGCCGCGGCGAGATGCCGATCTACGAGCCGGGCCTTGCGGACCTGGTGGCGCGCAATGTCGAGGCCGGGCGGCTTGCCTTCTCCACCGACCTTGCGGCTGCCGTCGCCGGGGCGGATATCGTGTTCATCGCCGTCGGCACGCCCAGCCGGCGCGGCGACGGCCATGCGGACCTCAGCTTCGTCTTCGAGGCGGCGCGCGAGGTCGTGGCGGCGGCCCGGGGCTACACCGTGCTGGTGACGAAATCGACGGTGCCGGTGGGCACGGGCGCCCGCGTCGCCGGGATCGCCGCCGAACTGCGCCCGGACGCCGAGATCGATGTCGTCTCCAACCCGGAATTCCTGCGCGAGGGCGCGGCGATCGAGGACTTCATGCATCCCGACCGGATCGTTATCGGCGCCGAGACCGACCGCGCCCGGGACGCGATGCGGGAGCTTTACCGCCCGCTCTTCCTGCGCGAGACGCCGATCCTGTTCACCGACCGCGAGACGGCAGAGCTCACCAAATACGCCGCCAATGCCTTCCTCGCGGTCAAGATCACCTTCATCAACGAGATCGCCGACCTCTGCGAGCGCGTGGGCGCGGATGTGCAGAACGTGGCGCGCGGCATGGGTCTCGACCGGCGCATCGGCGACAAGTTCCTGCATCCGGGCCCCGGCTATGGCGGCTCCTGCTTCCCGAAGGACACGCTGGCGCTGACCCGGACGGCCAGCGATGCGGGCTCGCCGGTGCGGCTGGTGGAAACGGCCGCCGCCGTCAACGAGGATCGCAAGCGCGCCATGGCCGGGCGCGTGCTGGAGGCGCTCGGCGGCGATGCGGCGGGCAGGACCGTCGCCGTGCTCGGCCTCGCCTTCAAGCCCAATACGGACGACATGCGCGAAGCGCCGAGCCTGGAACTGGTGCCGGCGCTGCAGGCGGCCGGGGCGAAGGTGCGCGCCTACGATCCGCAGGCGATGGAAACGGCCCGGTCGCTGCTGGCGGATGTCGCCTGGTGCCGCGATGTCTATGACGCCGCCGAGGGCGCCGACTGCGCCGTGCTGGTGACGGAATGGAACGAGTTCCGCGCGGTGGACATGGAGCGCCTTGGCAGCGTCATGGCCGCGCCCGTGCTGGTGGACCTGCGCAATGTCTACAAGCCGGCCGAAGTGGAGGCCGCGGGTTTCGCCTATCGCGGCGTCGGCAAGGGGCGGGCACTGTGACGGGGCACAACTTCCACCCGACCTTCCTCCGGGAATACGACGCGCGCGGCATTGTCGGCGAAACCCTGTCGGAGGCGGATGCGCGCGCCCTCGGCCGCGCCTTCGGCACCGTTCTGGCGCGGGGCGGCCGGCGGAGCGCGGCGGTGGGCCGTGACGGCCGGCTGAGCTCCCCCGGCCTCGAGACGGCGCTGGTGGAAGGGCTTGCCGCCGCCGGCATCGACGTGACCCGCATCGGCCTCGGGCCGACGCCGATGCTCTATTTCGCGATGTACCATCTGGGCCTCGACGCGGGCGTCATGGTCACCGGCTCGCACAACCCGCCGGACTATAACGGCTTCAAGATGGTGCTGGCGGGCGAAGCCTTTTTCGGCGAACGCATCCGGGCGCTCGGGCCGCTCGCCGCCGCCGGCGGCTTCGCCGGGGGGCGGGGCGGGGTTGCCGAAGTGGCGGTCGAGGACGCTTACGTTTCGCGGTTGGCAGAGGAGGCCGGCGAAGGGCCGGGGCTCCGCGTCGGCTGGGACGCCGGCAACGGTTCGGCCGGGCGCGTCATGGCGCGGCTCACGGCGCGGCTGCCGGGCCAGCACATGCTGCTGAACGAGACCATAGACGGGACCTTCCCCGCCCACCATCCCGACCCGACCGTGCCGGAGAACCTCGCCCAGCTTGTCGATCTGGTGCGCCGCGAGGGCCTCGACTTGGGCATCGCGCTCGACGGCGACGGCGACCGGCTGGGCGCGGTGGACGGCGAGGGCGAGGTGCTCTGGGCGGACCAGCTGCTGATCCTGCTCGCGCGCGACCTGCTGGCCGAACGGCCGGGCGCGCGCGTCATCGCCGATGTGAAGGCGAGCCAGGCGCTGTTCGACGCCGTGGCCGCAGCGGGCGGCCGGCCCGAGATGTGGAAGACCGGCCACACCCTCATCAAGAGCCGCATGGCCGAGACCGGAACGCCGCTTGCCGGCGAGATGAGCGGACACATCTTCTTCGCCGACCGCTGGTACGGCTTCGACGACGGGCTCTATGCCGCGCTCCGGCTGCTGGGGGCCCTGGAGCGTTCGGGCGCCTCGCTCGCGGAATTCCGCAGCTCGCTGCCCGTGTGGATCAACACGCCGGAGCTGCGCTTTCCCTGCCCGGAAGCGCGCAAGTTCGCGGTGCCGGGCGAGGTCGCCGGGCGGCTTGCCGAGGCCGGCGCCGATGTGAATGCAACGGACGGCGTGCGCGTCGCCACCGAAGACGGCTGGTGGCTGCTGCGCGCCTCCAACACCCAGGACGCGCTCGTCGCGCGCTGCGAGGCGCATGCGGCGGCGGGAGAGGCCGGGCTGGAACGGCTCAAGGCCGCGCTCGCCGCCGAACTGCGGGCCTCGGGCGTCGAACCGCCGGAGATCTGAGACAGCCCATGTCCGCAGCCCGCCCCAATCCGCTCAAGCTCAACCGCCTGCAATGCAAGACGCTCGCGCTGTTGCAGGCGCTCGCCGAACTGCCGCGTTACGCGACGCCCGGGCCCGAGGAAGGCGAAACCGCGATCGCCTCCATGCCGCCCGCCCATGGCAACCACTTCCATCTCGGGCCCTATGTCGTGTTCGCGCGCGACACCACTGGGCTCGCCAACCGCTCCGTATTCGTTGCGTTGACCCGGCGGGGGCTGGTGCGCCAAGCCGGCGGGCGCACCGTGCTGACGGTCGCCGGCAGGGACTACGAAACCGGCATCGCCGGCTCTATCCTGCACCGCAGCGACCACGATTGAGACCGGCGGCCGCCGACGGCCGCATTGAGACAGGCCGGCCGGTGGGGCCGCCCGACGGGAGGGGAAACCGTGCATATCGGATTTATCGGCCTCGGCACCATGGGCGGGCCCATGGCGCTCAATATCCGCAAGGCGGGTTTCGAGATGACCGTCCACGACCTGAACCGCCAGGCGGCGAGCGCATTGGAAGCGGCCGGGGCTGCATGGGCAGAAAGCGCGCGCGCAGTCGCCGAAGCCTCGGACGTGGTGCTGACCTCGCTGCCCGGCCCGCCCGAGGTGGAGGCGGTCGCGCCGGAGCTTCTGGCAGGCTTCGCCAAGGGCAAGGTCTGGTTCGATCTCACCACCAACTCCCCGGTGACGATCCGCCGCCTGCATCCGGCCTTCGCGGAGATCGGCGCGGAGCTGTTCGACGCGCCGGTGAGCGGAGGCCCGCGCGGCGCGCAGTCGGGCAAGCTCGCCGTGCTGGTCGGCGGCGACAAGGCGGTGTTCGAGGCGAACCGCGCGCCCCTCGACGCGATGGGCGACCAGGTGCGCCATGTCGGCCCGCTCGGCGCGGGCGCGGTCACCAAGCTCGTCCACAATGCCTCCGCCTATGCGATGCAGGCCGCGGTGGTCGAGATGTTCACCGTCGGTGTCAAGGCCGGGGTGGAGCCGCTCGCGCTCTGGGAGGCGATCCGCCAGGGCGTGCGCGGCCGCCAGCGCGGCTTCGACAGCCTGGCCGACCATTTCCTGCCCAATGACTACGACCCGCCGGACTTCGCGCTCCGGCTCGCGCACAAGGACATCTCGCTCGCGGCCGAACTCGGCCGCGACATGGGCGTGCCGATGCGGCTCATCGACATGACCCGCGCCGAGATGAGCGAGGCGCTCGGCCGCGGCTGGGGCGACCGCGACTCGCGCGCCTTCCTCCTCCTCCAGCAGGAGCGCGCCGGCGTCGAGATCGAGGTGGACAAGGCCGCCATCGACGCCGTGCTCAAGGCGGACGGGTAGGGGCGGGGGCGCAACGGTGACGGCACCCGCGATTCCGCCCGCGCTGTTCGACTTCCTGCGCGAGTTGAAGGAGAACAACGACCGGGCGTGGTTCGAGGCGAACCGGGAGCGCTATATCGGGCAAGTCCGCGACCCGATGCTGGACTTCATCGCCGCCTTCGGCGAGCCGCTGGCGGAGATCAGCCCGCATTTCCGCGCCGATCCGAGGGCGAACGGAGGCTCGCTGTTCCGCATCTACCGCGACACGCGCTTCTCGCGCGACAAGACGCCCTACAAGACCAATGTCGGCGCGCATTTCCGCCATGTGGCCGGCAGGGACGCGCATGCGCCCGGCTTCTACCTGCATCTGGAGCCCGGCCGCTGCTTCGCGGGCTGCGGCATCTGGCGTCCCGGCGGCGAGGCGGTGGGCGCCATCCGCGAGGCCATAGCCGGCAAGCCCCGGCTGTGGAGGCGGGTCACCGGCACCTCCTTCGGCGAGACCTTCGCGCTGATGGGCGAGTCCCTCAAGCGCCCGCCGCGCGGCTACGACGTCGGCCATCCGCTTATCGGGGACCTGAAGCGCAAGGACTTCATCGCCCGGGCCGAGATTTCGGAGGCGGAAGCCGTCGAACCGGATTTCCTCGACCGCTTCGCCGGCATCGCGCGCTCAGGCGGCCCCTTCGTCCGTTTCCTCTCCGAAGCCCTCGGCGTCCCGTTCTGAAAGCTATCGCAAAGCCTGAACCGCAGCATGTCGTCTTCCTGTCCCTATCCTGTCGTAACAGTCGATGCCGGGTGGAAGCTGGACAGCGAGGCGATGGGCACGAAAGTCAAATTCTGGTACCGGATGCCCGAAGACAACCATCGGTGGTTGTTCAAGTTTCCTCGCAAGGATACCGGAGAACACTGGTCGGAAAAGATTGCAGCGGAGATCGCGGCACTTTTGAATGTGTCCCATGGCAGGGTCGAACTGGCGGAGCTTGACGGGGAACGGGGTTCGGCAACGGAAACCTTTGCCCGCAACCGGCGAGAACTGCGCCATGGCAACGAATTGCTTGCAAAAACGGTCTCCGGCTACGATCAAGAACAAAGGTTCGGGCAGTCGCAGCACACGCTTGGCAATATACTGCAGACATTGGAACGCATTTTCGTTGGAGCGACAGCAGCTTCGCGGGCAAGCCGGGATTTCGCAGGATATCTGGTTCTGGACGCCATTATCGGGAATACCGACCGGCATCACGAAAATTGGGGGATCCTCGTCAGGCGCGTCGGGCAGAGCTATCTGGGCTACCTGGCTCCATCCTTCGATCACGCCTCTTCCTTGGGGCGGGAGCTTTCGGACGAAAGGCGGCTGCGTCTGCTGAAGGAAGACCGCTTCGGGGACTATTCGGAAAGGGGACGCGGGGGCATCTACTCGTCGCACACCGACAAGCGCGCGCCGAGCCCTCTTGCGCTGGTTCGTCGCTGTGTCGGGGACCGCCCGACCCTGTTTGCGCCGGCGCTGAAGAGGGCGGCCGAAACGAGCGCCGATGACGTCCAACGGATTGTCAGTCGCATTCCCGACGGCTGGATGTCACGAACCGCCCGGGATTTCGCCGTCGCGCTTATGGGTTACAATCTCGACGAACTGAGGAAACTTGTCCGATGAGCGAGAGAACCCTCTTTTTGGCATGGCAAGACGCCGGCGAGACCCGGCGCTGGTTTCCGGTCGGCCGTCTGGATGCGGACACCGACGCTCCCAGCTACCGGTTCCGGTATATCGAGGGCGCACGGCGGGCGCAGGAAGAAGCCGCCTGGCCGTTGGCCGCCGAGTTTCCCGATATTGAGGGCGATTATCGCGGCGACGATCTCTTCCCCACCTTCCGGAACCGTGTCATGTCGCCGCGGCGGCCCGATTTTCCCGACTATGTTCGCATGCTCGCATTGGACAAATCCGCCGACCCGGTAGAGCTGCTTTCCGTCAGCGGCGGACAACGGGCCACGGACCGCTATGAGGTTTTCCCAAAGCTCGACAAAGGCCTCGACGGCCGGTTCTCATGCCGCTTCTTCGTCCATGGCTGGCGATACGTATCCGAGGCGGCGCGCCGTCGTATCGACAGCCTCGAGGCTGACGAGGAGCTACAGATCGCGCTTGAGCTGAACAATCCGGTAGGACGGCTCGCTATCCAGATTCAGACAGCCGAGTACCACATGATCGGCTGGGCTCCGCGTTACCTGATTCGGGACTTGGCTGCGGCGATGGCCGAGTCTTCGGGCGAATACAGGGCGAGGATCGTACGGGTCAACAGACCGCCCGACCCGGCGAACCAGCGCATCTTGGTCGAGATGAACGGGCGCTGGGAAACGCACGAACCGATGACCGGCGGCGATTTCACACCGCTCGTGGGGGACTGACCGCCGCTCGGCCGCCCGCTCCCATGTCATGGACGGCCCAGCAGACCCATGTGGTCCACCAGCCGTTGACCACGAGGCCGGCGGCGGCTTGCAGGGCGCGGAGCGCGGCGTCGGAGCGCGGGCCCCAGACGCCGTCCACGGGGCCCGGCGCGAAACCGAGCCGGGCGAGCGCGCGCTGGCGGCCCTCCGGCATCCAGACCTCCGACCACACATCCGGAATGTCCGGGTCGCCGTAGATGGCGCGCAGCAGGCGGGCGAAGGGGAAGCCCAGCACGTCCTGCTTGTATGCGGGGCAGAGGTCGTGATGGCCGTGATGGTCGCGCGGTCCGATCCCCGGCCAGCGGGCGGCGATCTCCCGGCCCACCGCCGCCATCATGGCGATCTGCTCCTCCGTCCAGGGCTGGACCCGGTACACATGGCGCCCGTCCGGCGTCGCGGCCTCGATCCAGTCGGGGCCCGCCGGCACGCCCTCGCGCGCATAGCCGATATTCACCGTCTCGACGCCGATGCAGGCGCGCGCGCCCTTGGTGCGGGTCGTCGAGGGCCGGCCGTCCCAGCGCAATTTCTGCTCGACGCCCGCATGCCAGGAGCGGTCGGAGAGCGAGACATAGCGCGACACGCCCTCGGCGAAGCTGCGCCCGACGGCGTAATGCGCCGAGGCCTGCCCCTTGCGTTCGGGCGCCGCGCCGCCGAGCAGCCGGTCGCAGGCCGCGAGGTCGCGCGTCGCCGTCCAGTGCCAGGTGACGCCCATCGGCCGCCCGCCGGTCGCCTTCGTCCAGCCGCGCGAGACCGCATGGCCCCTGCCGAGCGGGATGCGCGGGCCCGCACCGATGCGGAAACCCGCCGGCAGAGCGGGTGTCACGCGGCGTTCCGGGCGAGCGCGCTGCGGATCATCGTCTCGGTCTCGGCCAGCCCGTAAAGCGCGGCGAAGGAGCCGAAGCGCGGCCCCTGCTTGCGCCCGAGCAGGACTTCGTAGAGGGCGGCGAACCAGGCCCGCAGCGGCTCGAAACCGTGTGCCTTGCCGACCGCATAGACTTCCGCCTGCACGGTCTCGCCGTCGGCATCGCGCGGGAGCGCCGCCAGCCGGTCGGCGAGCTCCGCCAGCGCCGCCGCTTCCTTTGCGTCCGGGTCGCGCCAGACCTTCTCGGGGGCCACGAAATCGCGGCAATAGGCAATGGCGAAGTCCGCCAGCCGGTCCAGCTCGGGCCGCGTCTCCGGCGAGGCCTCCGGGTCGTAGCGCGAGATGAAGCCCCAGAGCGCGTCTTTGTCCCGCGCATCGCTGGCCGCCGCCAGGTTGAGCAGCAGCGAGAAGGAAATGCCCTCCTCCGGGGCCGGCGGGGCGCCGCCGTGGATATGCCAGGCCGGGTTTTCCAGCCGCTTGTCTTCTGCCTCGCCGGCGGCGCGCTCCAGGAAAGCGCGGTAATCGTCCACGGCGCGCGGGATGACGTCGAAATAGAGCCGCTTCGCCGCCTTCGGCTTCTGGAACATGAAGAGCGCCAGGCTCTCCTCCGGCGCATAGGTCAGCCATTCCTCGATGGAGAGGCCGTTGCCCCGGGACTTGGAGATCTTCTCGCCGCGTTCGTCGAGGAAAAGCTCGTAGATGAAGCCCTCCGGCGGCCGGCCGCCGAGCGCGCGGCAGATGCGCCCGGAGAGGCGGACAGAATCGATCAGGTCCTTGCCCGCCATCTCGTAGTCCACGTCGAGCGCGCGCCAGCGCATCGCCCAGTCGGCCTTCCATTGCAGCTTGCACTGCCCGCCCGTGACCGGCTGCTCGACCCGCCGGCCGTTCCCGTCCTCATAGACGACGGTGCCCGCGTCCGGGTCGCGGTGGAGGATGGGCACCTGCAGCACGACGCCCGTTTCCGGGCATACCGGCAGGAAGGGACTGTAGGTCTCCCGGCGCTCCGGCCCCAAGGTCGGCAGCACGATTTCCATCACCTTCTCATAAGCCCTGAGCACGCCGAGCAGCGCCTCGTCGAACCGGCCGGAGCGGTAGCATTCGGTCGCGCTCACGAATTCGTAGTCGAAGCCGAAACGGTCGAGGAAGGCGCGGAGCCGGGCATTGTTGTGCGCGCCGAAGTTCTCATGCGTTCCGAAGGGGTCCGGCACCGAGGTCAGCGGCTTGCCGAGATGGACTTCCAGCGCCCCGGCGTTCGGCACATTGTCCGGCACGCGGCGCAGGCCGTCCATGTCGTCCGAGAAGGCGAACAGCCGCGTCGGGATATCCGAGAGCTCCGCAAAGGCGCGGCGCACCATGGCCGTGCGCGCCACCTCGCCGAAGGTGCCGATATGCGGCAGGCCGGAGGGGCCGTAGCCGGTCTCGAACAGCGCATAGCCCTTGTCCGGCGCGTGTCCGTCCAGCCGCGCCAGCAGCTTGCGCGCTTCCTCGAACGGCCAGGCGCGGGCAGAGCTTGCAGCTTCGACGGACATGGGACAGGCGGCTCCGGAGCGGGGGCGGGCGCAACCTACAGGTTGCCGGCCCGGCTGCAAAGCAGGCCAACGACGTTCCGCACGTCCCTGGATTGCCTCTGATATGAGCGGAATCGGCCAGTATGATGCCGCCCTCGATGCGATGAATGGGCTTGCCGAGCGGCTGGAAGGGCAGTGCGAGTCCGACGGAATCCGGACCCGGCGCGAGAAGGGGGCGTTTCTGTAATTCAGGAGACCACTCCTCCCGTGGAAGGAAGCCGACAAGCACAACGCCCTCGCGAGGCGCGCCCGGTTCTGCGCCTTTGGACGCTGTTCGGTCGAAATGGATGCGATGTGACAGCGGCAGAACCGCATTCAGGATCGAAACTGCCTTCTCTACGTCCCGGCCGTCCTCTGGCGCCTTCTTTCCGATGACGAAAACCTCGGAAGGATGTACGAACCGCACCGGACCGGCCGGCGGATCGACACCGACAGCCTTCGCGACGAGGGCCCATTTTATGTCTCTGTCGTGCGCCGGGTGCGCTGTTTGCGTCGTTCGAGGTCTATCAGTCTGTTGCGCTCCATCAGTGCTTTGAGGTCGGCGCTGAGTCCCGGTTTCTGGCGGTATGGAAGGTCTTTCGGTTGTAGCAGGTTGGGGTTCCGGCGCGATCGGACTATCGCCTCGACTTCGGTGGGCGATTTGTAGCGCCGGTCTCGGCGGTTCAGTTCATCGCGCGTGGTCACTTCGATTTCAGTTTCGCAGGATTCGACCGTAGGGAGAAGTCGCGAAAGAAGAGTGGGGGCCCCTTCGTTGATGATTTCCATGCTGATCTGTTTTGTTCGTTCTCTCGCGGCTCAGCTTGCGTCGAGGAATGCCGCTATCGGTATCTGTCTTGAGAAGAGCGGTCACGGTAGCAGGCCGGGGCGGGTCTTCGATGGTGACACACGCAGCAAGAAACAGAAGCGCCGCTGCTGCCGTGAAACGCATGAATCTCCTCCGGTCGCCGCCATTCCAGCGCGCCTGCAATTTGGCAGAGAACAACGAGGCTTTACAAACTATCCCGGGCATATCTCAAGCGGGCTGCCACGCCGCCCCGGGCTGCTGAGCCGTACCTGGATACCGAACCCGTTTCGCTCTTTCGCGGAACCGCTCTACAAACCCGGCATGGCGTCGGAGAGAAGCATCGTCATGCCGCGCGCGCCCGCCCTGGTGGCGAGCCCGGCGCGGGCCGTCTGGCTGGAGCCGGAGGGCGCGCCGGAGAGGCTCGCGCCCGTCGAGGCGGCGGTGCGCGCGCGGGGCCGCCCGCCGCTTGCCGTTCACGGGCCGGCGACCTCCCGGCGGCTGGACACGGAGGCGCGGCCGTTCCGTTCCTACGACCTGCTGGAGCTGTTCGCCTTCGTGCGCCCGGCCGAGTTCTGCCTGCCGACGCCGAACGGGCTTGCCGACGCCGCCGGCCTGCCCCGCCCGGCGACCCTGGAGCGCGCGGCGGAGACGCTGTTCGGCGCGGCGCGCGCGCTGCTCGCCGAGCTCGCCCGCATGGAGGACCCGGGCGGTACTGCGGCCGACCTTGCGAGCGATGCGGCGGAGGCGGGCTGGCTCTGGGGGCCGTTCGTGCTGGCGGCGCTCGGCGTATCGGCGCCGCGCCCGGCCGGCGGGGCCGGCTTCGCGGTCTGGGACCGGCTGCCGCTCTGGGCCGAATTCGCGCCGGAGCCGCAGCCCTCCAACCGCCCGGTCGAGCCCGAAGAGGCCCGCCGCCGGCTCGCGGACATGCTGGGTCCGGACGCCGAGGACCGGCCGGGCCAGGCGGACTACGCCTCGGCCGCCGCGGGCGCTTTCCAGCCGCGAGAGCGGGCCGGCGCGCCGCATATGGTGGTGGCCGAGGCCGGCACCGGGGTCGGCAAGACGCTCGGCTATCTCGCTCCGGCGAGCCTCTGGGCGGAGGCGAACGAGGCGCCCGTCTGGATATCTACCTATACCCGCAACCTCCAGCACCAGATCGACGGCGAGCTCGACCGGCTGATCCCCGACCCGGCCGCCAAGCGCCGCCGGGTCGTGCTGCGCAAGGGCCGGGAGAACTATCTCTGCCTGCTCAACCTGGAGGAAGCCGTGCGGACGGCGCGCCTCACGCCGAACGAGACCGTGCCGCTCGCGCTCGCCGCGCGCTGGGCGGACGCGACCCGCGACGGCGACATGACCGGCGGCGACTTCCCCTCCTGGCTGCCGGACCTCGAAGGCGCGGCGCGCATACGCGGGCTCGGCGACCGGCGGGGCGAATGCCTCTATTCCGCCTGCGGCCACTACCAGCGCTGCTTCATCGAGCGCGGCATCAGGCGCGCGCGCCGGGCGGACCTCGTCATCGCCAACCATGCGCTCGTCATGGTGCAGGCGGCGCTGGGCGGGCTCGACGATGCCTGGCTGCCGACGCGCTATGTGTTCGACGAGGGCCACCACCTGTTCGACGCGGCCGACAGCGCCTTCTCGGCCGAGCTTTCCGGGCTGGAGACGGCGGAGCTGCGCCGCTGGCTGCTGGGGGCGGAGGGCGGCGGTTCGCGCGCAAGAGGGCTGAAGCGCCGCGCCGAGGACCTCGTGCCGGCCGGGGGCGAGGCGGCCGACGCACTCGCCGAAGCCGGCCGGGCGGCGACCGTGCTCCCGGCGGAGGGCTGGCTCGGCCGCCTCGCCGGGGATGCGCCGCAGGGGGCGGTGGAGCGCTTCCTCGCCATCGTCCGCCGGCAGGTGCTGGCGCGGGCGCCCGGGCGCGCAAACGGCGCCTACGGCCTCGAATGCGAGTGCCGACCTCCGGTCGAGGGGCTGATCGAGGCCGCCCGCGCTCTCGGCATTGCCCTCGAAGCGCTGCGCAAGCCGCTCGGGGTGCTGCGCCGCGCGCTGCTGGCCCGGCTGGCGGACGAGGCCGAAGAGCTCGAGAGCCGCGAGCGCATCCGCATCGAGGCGCTGGCGCGCAGCCTCCACCGCCGCGCCGAAACCCAGCTTGCGGCCTGGGCCGCCATGCTGGAGGCGCTCGACGCCGAGCCGCCGGACGCCTTCGTGGACTGGTTCGGGCTGGAGCGCGCACAGGGCCGCGAGCGCGATGTCGGCATGCACCGGCGCTGGATCGACCCGACGGCCCCCTTCGCCGCCGAGGTGGCGGAGCCCGCCCACGGGCTGCTCGTCACCTCCGCGACCTTGCGCGACAGCGCGCGCGAGCCGGAGGAGGCCTGGCAGGCGGCGGAGATGCGCACCGGCGCGCAGCATCTGGCAGCGCCGGCCATACGCGCCGCCGCGCCCTCCCCCTTCGACTATCCGGCCCAGACGCGCGCGCTGGTGGTGACAGATGTGCGCCGGGACTCGGCCGCACAGGTGGCGTCGGCCTGCCGCAGCCTGTTCCTGGCGGCGGGCGGCGGCGCGCTCGGCCTGTTCACCGCCGTTGCGCGGCTGCGCGCCGTGCACGGGCTTCTGGCGGAACCGCTGGACGCGGCGGGCATCCCGCTCATCGCCCAGCATGTGGACCGGATGGATGTCGCGACCCTGATCGACATCTTCCGCGCCGAGCCCGATTCCTGCCTGCTCGGCACGGACGCCGTGCGCGACGGGGTGGACGTGCCGGGCCGGGCGCTGCGCCTGATCGCGTTCGACCGCGTGCCCTGGCCCCGCCCGACCGTCCTGCACAAGGCCAGACGCGCGCATTTCGGCGCCGGCTATGACGACATGCTGACCCGGCTCCGGCTCAGGCAGGCTTTCGGCCGCCTCGTCCGCCGCCGCGACGACAAGGGCGTCTTCGTGCTGCTCGACCCGAGGATGCCGTCGCGCCTCGCCGGCGCCTTCCCGGAAGGCGTCGCGCTGGAGCGCGTTGGGCTGGCGGAGGCATGCCGGATCGTCGGTGGCTTTGTGGGGGAAGGCGGGGCGTAGGCGGGCGCGGGGCGCGGGAGAGGCAGCGGATATGTCATGTTGGAGATTACAAAGATAGGTTGACGGGGGAGACCGACGACATTTCTTCCGTCATACCTCAACGTCCCCTCCGTCACGTCCCCTCCGTCATACCCGGACTTGTTCCGGGTATCTCCTTCCACCGCTTCCGCCGGACGGCCGCATGGATACCCGGAACAAGTCCGGGTATGACGATATGGGGGCGGGTTGGACGCCGGAGAGAAGGCGCGAAGCCTCCCAAACCTGTTGTCAACCTATCCATATAAGCCCCTCATGGGATGTCATGTTTTCCATGCCGTGCAGTCATGCGCTGCGGCCGTTCCGGGCATAGCGCCGTCGGTTCCGGCCCGGCTTCCGGTTCCTCTCCGGGTTCGGGGCATGGCGTTTCTCCTTTCCGCTCCCGTTTCGTTCCACCCGCCTGCCGGCGGCGGGACCCTGATTCGCGCGTATCGCGCCCGCCCGCGCCAGTACCCGCGGGCGGGCGTTTCGCGCCGGCGCGGTTTGCGCGCCTGATTGCCCGGGCGCGCCCCCGCGCGCGAGCCGGACGCGGGGCGCACATCTCCCGTCCACTCCGAGGGGGTCTTTACTCGCCGGCGCGGCAGCAGGCGGCCTCCTGATGGCGCCTGCCGCCGCTCTATCTGGAGGTGAACGGGATCGATGTCAAGCAGAAAAGAGAAATATTTCAAATATAGCGAACATTGTCGGTTTCGCACTCCAGCTTCCCTGTCGTCGTCGCTGCGAAAGCCGAGGTCGGACTCGGTTGGGGCAGGGGCGGCGGATCGGCGACATGCTGTGCAAGCCACGGGAGACGGATGTACAATCCAGCAGCCCGCCGGGGAACGGATGACGGCGAATGGCGGTCCTGCTACCGTCGAGCCGCATCGCGTTCCGGTCCCGGTGCGGGGCCGCTTTGGGGAACGGGCATGGATATCAGTTCCGAACTGGTTGCAGTCCTCGGCGTCGGAGTCGCTCTGGCCGGGCTGATGCTGGCCGGGCAGCAGCGGACCGACAAGCGCATGGACCGGGTCGAAGACCGCCTGATCGCCGTCGAAAAGGGCCAGACGCGAATGGAGGGCAAGCTGGGGTTCATCGGAAACTATATCCTGGGCCGCAACGCCCCGGACGGATCGGTAGAGACACCGGCGGAATAAGCCGCCTTCGGCGGGATTGCGGCGGGCAGCGCCGTGCTATACTTGAGTTGCCATGATGGAAGACCTCGCCCCTTGGATCACGCCCGCTGTGCTCGTTGGGCTGTTCGTCTGGCTTTTCGTGGAGGACAAGTGGCGCTCGGACATTCGCCGCACGGAGGAACGGTTGCGTTCCGAGATGCGGGCCACCGAAAACAGGTTGCGCTCCGAGATAAACCGCATCGAAAATCGGCTGCGCTCAAGGTGAACGACATACGCTCGGGCCTTCGCGGGCGGACCGAAGGGCTGGACGGTCGGCGGAGGCCGACGGTCTGGCCGGGCTTCAGAGCCGGGTGACGTTCGTCCGGGATAGCATATCAGGCCGCAATGCGCCTTCCGACGAGCCGCAGAGAGCGCCGACGGAATAACCCGCCCGCAGCGCCCGGAGGAGATACCGCCATGACCGAGCCGAACGACCGCACGGAACTGCGCGAGGCCGGGGCGCGGCTTGCGAAAGAATTCGGGCTGCCGGTGCCGAAGGGCGCGCCGGGGCTGGACGCCTTTGCGCTGGAGGCGGGCTTCGGCTCGCTGCTGGCGGACCCGGCGCTGCCGCCGGCCGATCGCATGGTGGCGGTGCTCTCCGCGCTCGCCCAGAAGGACCGGCAGGGCGATATCGCAACCCACATCCGCCCGGCGGTGAAGGCCGGGCTGGAGGCGCGCGAAATCCGCGAGATCTTCGTGCAGTGCGGGCTTTACGGCGGGCTGCCGATGGCGGCGCATGCGCTGAACACGCTGAACGCCCAGCTGGGCTACCCGGACCGTGAGGAGGAAGACGCGCGCGACCTGGCGGCGCTGGAGGCGGACGGGCGTGCGACGATGCACGAACTGCACGGCGAGCGCGCCGAAACCGGCTATGCGGCGCCCGGCAATGCGGGCTCGGCCGGCCTCTACCGCATCGCGATCCAATACGGCTACGGAGTCATATGGCACAGGCCCGGCCTCTCGCACCGCCGGCGCATGATCGTGGCGCTGGCGAGCATGGCGGTGCTCGGCCTGCACGACACGCTGGCGAAATTCGCCGCTTCCGCGCGCGCCATGGGCCTGGCGCCGGCCGAGATCGCCGCCGCCATCGCCCAGACCGCGCCCTATGCCGGCTTCCCGCCCGCCCTCAACGCGCTCGGCCGCCTCGCCGAGGTGCTCGCGGAGGACTGACGGCGCGGCGCCTCCTCAAACCGCCCGCGGGCTGAGGCCGAGGCTGCGGGAGCGGAGGTGGAGCATGGCGATCAGCATGAAATTCATCGCGTTGAAGGCGACGCCCGAGAGGAAAGCCGGCGCATAGGAGCCGGTCACATCGAATATGTAGCCGGCGAGCGTGCCGCCGATGGCCATGCCGGCGCCCGCGAACATGTATTGCGCGCCGACCCGCCAGCCGATCTCCGAGACCGGGAACCAGAGCCTGAGCAGCAGCGGGTAGCAGGGCATGATGCCGGCGAAGCCGAGGCCGAACAGGAGCGCGGCGACGTAAAGCCCCGTCAGGCTCTCGACCATCGCGAACACGATCATCATGACAAGCTGGCACACGGAGCCGATCAGCAGGGTCGGCGCCGCGCCGATGCGGTCCGACAGCATGCCGAAGGCGATCCGGCTGAAGAAGCCCGCCACCATCAGCACCGACAGCAATTCCGCCCCGCGCTCCTCCGCATGGCCGAGGTCGGAGGCGTGCGACGCCAGATGGACGATGGGCATGGCCATCGCCCCGCAGCAGCCGATCACGGCGAGCCACATCGCGCCCTGCACCAGTTCCGGCGGCCAGTCGAGCACCTTGCCGCCGCGCGACGCCGCCAGGCGGACCGGCCCCGGCGGCGGGGCCGGCGGCTTCGGGCGGATCAGCCAGCAAAGCGGCAGCATCGTCAGCGCCGCGAAGACGGCGTAGTAGAGATAGGTTTCCCGCCAGCCGACGGCGCGCTCCAGATGGCCGAAGACCATCGGCCAGACGGCGCCGGCCAGACCCTGCCCCGATGCGATGATGGCGATGGCGAGCCCGCGCCGCCGGTCGAACCAGCGGGTCGCGTTCGCGACCAGCGGCGCGATCATCGCCGCCTTGCCGAGCAGGCCGATCAAGAGGCCGTTGGCGACCCAGAGCCCCCACCGGCCCTCCGACTGACTCGCCACGACGCTGCCCAGGCAGATCATCACGGAGCCGAACAGGATCGGCTGGAGGATGCCGCGCCTGTCCATCCACCAGCCCATGGCGACGCCGCCGATGCCGGTGCCGACCATCAGCACCGAATAGGCGAAGGAGGGCACCCAGCGTTCGCCGCCGAGATCGGCGGCGATGGGCTTGAGCGCTACGAACAGGAATGTCGGCGCGCCGAGCGCGATGGCGTTCAGGACGAGCGACGCCCAGACGACCACCCAGCCATAGCGCACCTCGACGCTGGAAGAGGAACTGTCGGGCATGAGAGCGGCGCGCTCCCCTCGGCTTCCGGACCGGCGGACGCGCTCAGGCGTCAGCGGGCCGTCAGCCCTCCGCGGGAGCCGGCATCAGGCGCGGCCGGCGAAGGAGGAGAGCATGGAGGCGTCCACGCCGAGCTTGGCGATGGCGCGCGACCATTTGGACTCGAGCGCGTCGTCGAACAGGATGGCGTCGTCGGCCGGGGCCGTCAGCCAGCCGTTGTCCTGGATCTCGCCCTCCAGCTGCCCCGGCGCCCAGCCGGCATAGCCGAGCGCCAGCAGGCGCTTCTGCGGGCCGTCGCCGACGGCGATGGCCTTCAGCACGTCGATCGTCGCGGTCAGCCGGATATCGTCCGAGACGGCAAGCGAGCCGTCCCGGTCGTAATCGGAGGAATGGAGCACGAAGCCGCGCCCGGTCTCCACCGGCCCGCCCGAGAGGATGGACATGTCGGCCTCGCTGTCCTCCACGCCCAGCTGCTCCATCAGGTCCGTGAAGGAGAGCGATTCTAACGATTTGTTGATGACGAGGCCCATTGCGCCCTCCTCGCCGTGGGCGCACATATAGATCACCGTGCGCTCGAAGCGCGGGTCGCTCATGCTGGGCATGGCGATCAGGAACTGGCCGGTCAGCCAGCCTTCCCCGGGGCGGTCTTGCGTCATGGCTTCGAGTGTAGCACAGCACGGGCGGGTGTGAAGGCGGACGGTGCGCGGATGACAGGCGGCGAACGGAGCGGCGACATGGGCATGACGGCAGCCGGGCGGGCGCTCGGATTCCTCGCCCTGGCCCTGGCGGTGCTGGCGGTCGCCGGAGAGGCGCGCGCGGCCGCCTCGCCCTGGGCGCGCACGCCGGAAGCCGCGGTGCGGCTCGTGTCGGCGAGCGAGGCGGTGGGCGGTCTCGACCGGCTGCGCCTCGGGCTCGAATTCGAGCTCGCGCCCGGATGGAAGACCTATTGGCGCAGCCCCGGAGAGGGAGGCCTGCCGCCGGCGCTCGACTGGACCGGGAGCAGCAATCTGGGCGAGGCCGGCCTCTACTGGCCGGCGCCGGCGCGCTTCACCGTTCTCGGCATAGACAGCGTCGGCTATGAGGACGGCCTGTTGCTGCCGATGGACGTGCAGGTCCCCCGGCCCGGCGAGCCGGTGCGGGTCGCGCTCCGGGTGGACTATCTCACCTGTTCCGACATCTGCGTGCCGCAAAGCGCGGATCTGGCGCTCGCCCTGCCCGCCGGCCCGGCCCGGCCCTCGGCGGAGGCCTTCGCCATAGACCGCTGGCGCGGCCGCGCGCCGCGGCCGGAGCCGGCCGCAGGCCGGGCGGAGCTTGCCGGCGACGGCGAGGGAGCGGTCCTCCATGTCGCGCTGCCCGGCATGGCGGCGGAGGACATCTTCATCGAGGCGGAAGGCTTCGCCGCCTTCGGCCGGCCGACACCCGTTGCAGGCGGTCTGGCGGTGCCGGTGGCCTGGGCGAAGGGCGGACCGGAAGCGCTGCTCGGCCGCGAGCTGGTGGCGACCGTCACCGGCGGCGGCGGAGCCCTGGAACAGCGCCTTCATGTGGCGCCGGCGGGCGCGCGGGCCTCATACGGCCTCGCCATAATCCTGGCGCTCGCGCTGGCCGGCGGTGTCATCCTCAACCTCATGCCCTGCGTGCTGCCGGTGCTCGGTATCAAGCTCATGCATTTCGCGGGGCTTGGCGGGGCCGGACGGGGCCGGGCGCGGGCGGAGTTCCTGGCCGTCGCCGCGGGCATCGTGTTTTCGTTCTGGCTGCTGGCCGGCGCGGCGGTTGCGGCGGCGGAGGCCGGCATGGCGGTTGGTTGGGGCGTCCAGTTCCAGCAGCCGGTCTTCCTGGCGGCGATGCTGTTCCTGCTGCTGCTGTTCGCGGCCAATCTCTGGGGCGCCTTCGAGATTCCGGCGCCGCGCTTCGCGGGCGGACTGCGCGGCGGCCCGTTCCTCACCGGCATGTTCGCAACCCTGCTGGCGACGCCCTGCTCCGCCCCCTTCGTCGGCACGGCGGTCGGCTTCGCGCTGACGCGGGGGCCTCAGGAGATCGCGCTCATCTTCACGGCGCTCGGCCTCGGCCTGGCGCTGCCCTATCTCGGCGTCGCGGCCTTTCCGGGCCTGGCGGCGGCGCTGCCGAAGCCCGGCCGCTGGATGGCGCGGCTGCGCTTCCTCCTGGGCCTGGCGCTGGCGGGCACGGCAGTATGGCTGCTGACGGTGCTCGCCGCGCAGCTCGGCTGGGCGGCCGGCCTGGGGGCGCTCCTGGCGGCGGCCTTGCCGGCGGCGCTCCTGGCGGCATGGGCGCGGCGCCGCACCCGCCTTCTCGGGGCCGGGGCCATGGCGGCGGCAGCGGCGGGCCTCGCGGCGGTGATCGCCCTGCCGGCGGCGATGGAGCGGGCGGTGCCCGAAGGCCGCTGGCAGGCGTTCGACGAAGCGCGGATCGGGCCGCTGGTGTCGGAGGGGCGCACGGTCTTCGTCGATGTGACCGCCGACTGGTGCATCACCTGCAGGTTCAACAAGGCGGCAGTGCTGGAACGGGGCCCGGTCGCGGACCGGCTGGCCGGCGGCGTGGTGGCGATGCGCGCCGACTGGACCCGGCCCGACCCGGCGATCTCGGCCTATCTCGCCCGCTTCGCCCGCTACGGCATCCCCTTCAACGCGGTTTACGGCCCGGGCGCGCCCGCCGGCATCGCGCTGCCGGAACTGCTGACGGACGGCGCCGTTCTGGAAGCGATGGACAAGGCCGGCCGGAAAGGCTGACCCCGGAACGCCCGGCCTATTCGAAGGTTTGCAGGTAGGCGATCACGTCCGCCCGGTCCTTCTCCTTGCGCAGGCCCGCAAAGCTCATCTTGCTGCCCTTGATGAGCTTCCTCGGCTTGGCCAGGTAGGTATCGAGCACCTCGACGGTCCACACGAACCCTTCTTCCTTCTTCGCCAGGAAGGCCTTGGAATATTTGAAGCCTTCCACGGAGGCGATCTCGTTGTCGATGATCCCGTTCAGGATGGGGCCGATCTTGTTCTTGGCCTTGTCGCCGACGGTGTGGCAGGCCTTGCACTTGCGGAAGACCTTCTTGCCCTTGACGGGGTCGCCATCGGCAAGGGCGGGGCCGGCAAGGCCCAGGCCGAGCGCGACGATCAGTAGTCCGGCGATCTTCATCGTTTCGTCCTCCTTCGGGCGGGTTCAGGAGACGAGAGCCTCCAGAGTTGCGTCGCGGTGCTGCGCCAGCGCGCGGTCGATGGTGGGGCGGTCCATGAGGCAGAACGCGGTCGAGAGCGCATCCGCGAGCGCGGCGCGGGGCGCGGATACCGATGCAAGGCGCCAGCGCGCGGCCGGCTCCCCGGTCCGGGGATCGAGAATGTGGCCCGCGCCCCTCGCGGCGTCCAGAAGCGTTGCGAGCGGGGCGGAGGTGGCGAGCGCGCGCCCGGACAGCGTCCTGCGCGCGACGGGCGTTCCGTCGGGCAGGACGATTCCCGCGCGCCAGGGCGTCCCGTCCGCGCGCCTGCCGAGCGCCTTTATCTCGCCGGTATCGACCAGCACATCGACCAGCCCGCGGGCGCGCAGCAGGCCGGCCACGCGGTCGGCGATATAGCCTTGCGCGATTCCGTTCAGGGTCAGCGCCATGCCGGGCCGGCCGAAGCGGATGAGGCCGGCCCCGACCTGCACATGGCGCCAGCCCGAGGCGTACAGCGCGGCGCGCATTTCGGCGCTCGTCGGCGCCCGGTTTTCGGCGGCCGCCTGTGCGTGCAGCCGCCAGAAAGGCTGCACCGTCGGGTCGAACGCGCCGCCGGTGGTCTCGTTCACGAGCCGCGCAAGGTCGAGCAGTTCCAGCATCTCGTGCGAAGAGTGTTCGAGCCGCCCGGCGCGGTTCAGCCGGCTGAGTTCGGAATCGGCGCGGTAGAGGCTGAAAATCCCTTCCAGCCGCGCAATCTCGGCCTCGACCCGCCCGGCGAGTCCGGCAGCCGCCGCGCGGTCCAGTCCAGCGAGCGTAATCGAGGCCGGGGCTCCCAGCGCGACGCCCTGCCAGCGGAACGACCCGGCCCGCACGGGCGCGTGCCAGGCGAGGCCGGCGGCAGCCGAAACGGCCAGGAAACGGCGGCGGGTGATCTTCATTGCCGGCCTTCCTCGGCAAGCTCGACCTCGACAGGCCCCAGAACGGCGCTGTCCGGTATGTCGGCGAAGGCGCGCACCGCGCCGCCATGCCGGGCGGCGAAGCGGGCGGCGGCCTCGGCCGAGGAGAAGGGCACGATCTCCGGCGCGCCCATGCCGCCCCGGACATCGCCGCCGACCACGAAGCTGGCGCCTTGCGCCAGGACCCAGTTGTCCGGGCCGGGCTCGGCCCAGCTCGGCGCCGCGCCCATGTCGGACACATAGATGGCGCGCAGCTCCGCGCTCCGTTCCGGGCCTTTTGCATAGGCGAGCGCGTCTCGGACCTGCGTGAAGAAGATCGGCTCGGGAATGCCCTCGAGATGGATCTGGGCCTTCGGCCCCTCATGGTCGAGGACCGTCATCATGCAATAGTGGCCGACCGCCTCGGCCGTCAGGCGCACGGGACCCGGCAAGGCGGCTTCCTCCTCGCCGCAGCCTGCGAGAAGCAAGAGGACGAGCGCCAGGCGCTTCACGGCGCGGTCCTCGAAATGGCCAGCCGGGCGAGCGCGAACGCCGCGACCGGCCAGAGCAGGAGCGAGGCGAGCGGCGCGCCGCCCGGCAGCGCGGTGGCGGCCCCGGTCATGCCGCTCGCCAGCGCGACCTGCCCGGAACCGGCCACGTTCCAGAGCCGGAACGCATCGGCCGGGTTGAGCGCGAGCAGCCAGGGGAACAGCGCCTCTGTGAAGAAGCCGCCATCGTCCGCGACCACGGCGCCGAGCAGGCCCAGATCGTAGAGCACGACCAGCACCAGCCAGATCCCGACCGCCATCCCGGCGCTGCCGGCCGTGCTGCCGGCAAGGGCGGAGACCGCATAGCCAAGGGCGAGGAAGGTGGCACCGAGAAGGACCGAGGAGCCGATCAGCCGGAGGAGCGCGGCAAGGCTCTCGGGCCCCGCCCCGCCTGCCGCCGCCGCGGCGAGCCCGGCCGCGCCGAACCCCGCCGCCATGGCGAGCGCCAGCACCGCCAGATGCGCCGCCAGCTTGCCGGCCAGCAGTTCCCCCCGCGTCAGGCGGTAGCTCAGCAGCAGCGCGAGGCTGCCCCGCTCGCGCTCGCCGGCAACCGCATCGAAGGAAAGCAGCAGCGCCAGCAGCGGCGTCAGATAGACGGCCAGCGTCGTCATCGAGGCGACCGACACGGTGAGCAGATCGACGCCGAGCGTGCCCGTCGGCGCGGAGCCGGCGAATGTGAGGGCCAGCGCAAACAGCAGCATCAGCACCGCCGCTGTCAGCGCCCAGCGGTTGCGCCGCGCGATGCGGAACTCCGCCCCGGCGACGGCGAGCATGCGGGCGATCATGGCGACGCCCCCTCGGAATAATGCCGGTAAATGTCCTCCAGGCTCGGCGGCGCGACGTCCAGGTCCGCAACCAGCCCGCCAAGGCCGGCGATCTCGGCAAGCCGCGCCATCTTCTCCGAGGGCGGGCACAGGATTTCGACCGAGGCGCCGTTCAGCCGCGCGCCGCCGATGCGCGCCTGGAGATCGGCGGCGCGCTCTCCCCTGGCCGTGACCCGGAGCCGGACCGGCAGCCCCGCCTGGTCCCTCAGGCGGGCAAGCGCGTCGCAGGCGACCATGCGGCCCTCGCGCAGGATCGCGATCCGGTCCGTGCGGGCCTCCAGTTCGGTGAGCGCATGGCTTGCGACCAGGACGGCGGTCCCCTGCCCGGCCATATCGTCGATAATCGCGTAGAGCTCGTGGCGCGAAACCGGGTCGAGGCCGCTTGTCGGCTCGTCCAGCAGGGCCAGCGCCGGGCGGCCGAGCAGCACCTGGGCGAGGCCGAGCCGCTGGCGCATGCCCTTGGACCAGGCGCCGATGCGCCGGTCGGCGGCGTTCCCGAGGCCGACGCGGCCGAGCAGGCCCGGAATCGCCGCCCGCGAAACGCCGGCGAGGCGCGCGAACAGGTCCAATTGCTCGCGCCCGGTCAGCGCCGGATGAAAGGCGAGCGCTTCCGGCAGATAGGCCGCCGCCTCGCGCGCGGCGGCGCTTCCCGCGGCCGCGCCCCCGACCGAGATCGACCCGCTATCCGCCGGAACGAGCCCGAGCGCGAGCTTCATCAGCGTCGTCTTGCCGGCGCCGTTATGGCCGAGCAGCGCCACCCGCTCGCCGGCGCGGACCTCCAGCGACACCTCCCGCAGAACGCGGTGGGGCCCAAAGGCCTTGGAGACGGCCGAGACCGAGAGCGCGCTATCCATCGCCGCCCTCCCCCCAGTCCGGAAGCCGGACCTCGACCGGCCGCATCAGCGGGTGGCTGTCGATGACGCCGCCCGGCAGAAGCGCGGGGAAAGCCGCCTGCGCCCAGCGCACGAGCTGCACCGCCGGCGCGCCGAGCAGCCATTTCGCGGCCGGCTGGCGCCAGAGCACATGGTCCATCGCATCGTTCGGGCGGTAGGGGGCGTCGGCGATGCCGTCGCCGTCGAGGTCGAAGGCGGCGAAATCGGACCAGTGGTTGCCGCGGCCCTCCTCCGACCAGTCCATCCACCGGGTGCCGGCATATTTCACCTGCGTGCGGTTGGCGATGAAGGCATTGCCGGAGATCGCGTTGCGCTCGGAGCCTGCGGTGAAGTGGATGCCGATGGCGCAGCCCTCGAACCGGTTGTCCTCGATCCGGTTCTTGTGCGCGTTGTAGATGAAGGCGCAGCGATTGGCCCCGTTCAGCACGAGATTGCCGCGGACCTCCGAGCTGTTGGCGTAGTTCAGCATGATGCCGTGCTCGGCGTCGCCGACGGAGGCGTTGCCGAGCACCTTCACGCGCTTGGAATACATGATCGCATAGCCGAGGTCGTTGCCGATGGAGAGGTTGCCTTCGACCGTGCTGCTGTGGGCGTACATGTAGTGGACCGCGAAGCGCAGGTCGCGGAAACGGTTGTTCCGGAAGGTGTTCTTCTTCGAAGTATTGACGAAGATGCCGTCCCGGCCCCAGCGGATGTCGTTGCCCTCCACGACCGCGCCGGGCGCATTCCAGACATAGACGCCGTTGCCGCGGGCGTTCATGCGATGGTCCCGGCGGCCCTCGATGACATTGCCGGCGACGCGGGCGTTGCGCGCGCCGTGGATGTCCACACCGTAGAGATTGCCCAGGAGCCGGTTGCCCCGGACCAGGGCGCGGGCGGCCTTGCGGCCGAGCCTGATGCCGGAGTCGATGGTCTCGTGCGAGGAGCCGGACCCGCGTATCTCCAGCCCGCCGATCTCGACATCGGGCGCGAGCACCGAAATGACGCTGCCGGTTCCGGGACCGACGACGGTGGCGCCGGCCCGGCCCCGCAGCGCGAGCGGGCGTTCGATCTGCACGCCGCCCTCATGGACGCCGGGAGCCAGCAGGAGCACCTCCCCCGCCTCCGCGGCTTCGATGGCGGCGGCCAGCGCGCCGGGCCGCGCGGGCACCTCGCGCTCCGCCGCCATCGCGGGCGAAGCCAGAAGTGCCAGTGCGAGCCCGGCGCGGAGCATCATGCGGCTCTCGGCTCGACGAACATCCGCCCGCGCATCTCCATGTGGAGCGCATGGCAGAACCACTGGCAGTAGAACCAGTGGACGCCCGGACGGTCGGCGGTGAAGGTGACCGAGGCCGTCGCCTGCGGTGCAATCTCGAAGGCGATGCCGTAGTTCGACAGGCAGAAGCCGTGGGTCACATCGTCCACATCGTCGAGATTGGTGATGTAGATCGTGACCTCGTCGCCCTGCCGAACGGTGAACTTTTCCATCGAGAACTCGGGCGCGACCGAATACATGTAGACGCGCACCTTGTTGCCGTCGCGGATCGGCTCCTCGGCGCCGTCCTCCAGATCGACGCCGTCCGCCGCCGCCTGCCTGACGGCGTCCTCGAACATCGGGTCGTCCCGGTCCCATATGGTCTTCGGGTTCACGATGTCGCGGCGCACGATGATGCAGTCATGCGGCTCGGCGAAGGTCGGCCCGTCATGGAGCACCTTCATCTCGTCGGACGAAATGTCGATGAGCTGCTCGTTCTCGGGCTTCAGCGGCCCGACATTGATGAAGCGGTCCTTGGAGAACTTGTTCATCGAAACGAGCCATTTGCCGTCCGCCTCGGCCGTCTCGCCCATGGTGCTGTGGTTGTGCCCCGGCTGGTAGTGGACATCGACCTTGGAGACGATCGGGTCCACGTCCTCGCCGGCATAGGCGCGGATGGCCTTCTCGAGGTCCCATTTCACGATCTGGCTGTCGAGGAAGAGCGTGGTGAAGGCGCCGCCCTTGCCGTCGAAGGCGGTGTGGAGCGGCCCCAGGCCGAGCTGCGGCTCCGCGACGATGCAGGAGCGCGGATCGGCATTCTCGGAGAAGAGCGCATCCACCTTCGTTACGTCGATCACCGAGACCGTGGGCGAGAGCTTGCCATTGATGACGACATGGCGCTTGTCCGGGGCGGTGTTGCAGCCATGCGGGCTGTTCGGGATCGGCACATAGCGCGTGTATTTCGAGCCCTTGCGCCCGTCGAGCACGCGCACGCCGTTCAGCATCTGCCCGTCGCCGGCCGCCACGCCCGCCTCGATGGCCTCGATGTCGAAGATGACGCAGTGGTCGGTCTCGCTCTCGGTCATTTCGGCCAGCGTCATCCCCATCTCGGAGTTGTAGCTGGTGGAGAAGGCGTATTTGCCCTGGTAGTCGGCGTCGCAATTGTCGAGATTGCCGGAGACGATCACCTGCCAGGCGACGGTCATCGTGTCGCCGTCTATGGCGGTGAAGATGTTGACGTAGTCTTCCGGGCTGTCGAGGATGCTGCCGTCATTGACGAGCGGCGTCTCATGCTCGCCATTGGCGAAGACATAGCCGGTGCGGGGGTATTTCTGCGGGCGCAGGCCGTGGATGTCCGCTGCGTTCGGGATCTCGATGATCTTGTCGCACTTCATGATGTCGCAGCGCACCCGCGCGACCCGGGTGTTCGCCTTGTCGTTCATGAAGAGGTAGCGGCCGTCATAGGTACCGTCGGTGAACGACATATGCGGGTGGTGGAGGTCGCCATTGTCGTAGGTGACGCGGCCGCTGGCGGCCAGGAACGCCTTCGTTTCCGGCGTGAGACCCTCGGTCAGCACCTTGAGGCTCTCATTGGTCTGGCCCCAGCCCGACGCCGAGCAGCGGTTGAAGACGGGCACGCGCATAAGCTCGCGCATGGACGGGACGCCCAGGATGCGCAACTCGCCCGTCTGGCCGGACGACCAGAAGCCGTAATAGTCGTCGAGCTGGCCGGGCGCGAGCGCGTGGCTGCCCGCGGCGGCCTGCGCACGCCCCGGGCCCGCGACGCCGGCCGCGGCCGTCGCCGCCGCGGCGACCGCTCCGCCTGCGGTCGCCCGCATGAGGCCGCGCCGGGTGACGCGGAGTTTATTCGCCTTGTCGGTCATGACTCCCCTCCTTCCGGGATGTGGGTGCGTTGGGCGCCCGGGCGAGCGCGGCGCTGAGCGCGCCGGCGCTGCGGGCGAGGCGTTCCCGGCTCCGCTGCCGCTTGATGCAGACCGGGCATTTGGCCGTGGACTGGTAGAGCACCTGGCAGTGCAGGCAGTTCACGCATTCGTTCGGGTTGATCTCGCCCGTCGGGTGGATGGCCTGGACGGGGCATTCGTTGGCGCAGAGCTGGCAGGGATGGCCGCACTCGTGGTAGCGCCTGAGCCAGGCGAACATGCGGATCCGCGCCGGAATCGCAAGCGCGGCGCCGAGCGGGCAGAGATAGCGGCAGAAGAAACGCTCGACGAAGAGCCCGGCGGCCAGCAGCGAAACCGCGAACAGCACGAACGGCCATTCGCGGGCGAATTTCAACACGATGGCGGTCTTGAACGGCTCGACCTCGGCGAAGGTCTCGGCGAGCGGAATCGAGGCGAGCGAGATGCCGAACAGGCCGAGGAACAGCACATATTTCACCGGCCAGAGCCGCTCATGCAGGCCCCAGGGAAGCTCCCATTGCGGCACGCGGAGCGCGCGCGCGATCTTGTTGGTGAGCTCCTGCAGCGCGCCGAAAGGACAGAGCCAGCCGCAATAGGCGCCCCGCCCCCAGAAGATCAGCGCCGCCGCCACGGAGAACCAGAGGATGAAGACCAGCGGGTCGAGCAGGAACGCATCCCAGGCGAAGCCCGTGCGCAGGCTGCCGAACAGCGCCATCAGGTTCACGACCGAAAGCTGGGCGCTGGCGTACCAGCCGAGGAAGAAGAGCGTGGCCGTGAGGAAGCCCATGCGCAGCCAGAAATAGAGCCGGGCGTTCCTCGTCACCTGGCGCTGGAAGAAGAAGATTGCGGTCAGCAGCGCGAGCATGACGGCGAGCCCGGCGATCTCGAACCGGCGGTCGTGCCAGACCCGCTGCCAGAGCGCCGCCTTGGCCTCCGCCTCGCCGGCTTCCGCCTCCGCCGCGAGGACGGGCGGCAGCAGGTAGCGCTCCGGCAGGCGGTAGCCGAGGTCGAAGGTCAGGAACCGCTTGTCCACGGCCCCCACGGCGCGCTGCACCAGTAGCTGCAGCCGCCACGGCTCGCCCGGCTCGAACGCCGCATCCGCGGGAATCCGGAAGAGGTCCAGCTCGGTGAAGGAAGGGGCGCCGTCGGCAGCGATGTCGCCGAGCCGCCTGTGGTCGCGGTCGAAGAAGCGGATCGACCGGTCGCCCTGGATGAGCTGGATGCGGTCGAAGATGCCGCCGCGCACATAGCCCGAGCCCTTGAAGGAGTAGCGCCCGCGGCCCGCGACCAGGAGGGCGTGGCCGTCCTCGCCGATCCATCGGGAGAGATTGGCGTATTCCGCCTCGCCGAGCAGGCTGAGCCCGATGGACGGCACGCTGGCAAGCGCCGCGCGCAGGTCGATGAAGGTCTCTTCCGGCGCGCCCCGTTCCGGGCGGGCGATGGCCTTGGGGTCGCCCGTCGCCTCGAAGGCCGCATTGACCTGGGAGACATCGAGCGAGAGCGCGCGCACCGAGCCGTCCCCGGCGAGCACGGTCCAGTCGAGCACTTCCCGTTTCGCCCGGTCCACCTCGCGGACGGGGCCGGCGGCGGCCTCCGGCGCGAGGCCGCCGAGACCGAGCGCCCGCGCCACCTTGAGGCCGGCCCGGATGACCGAGTCATCGATCACCATCACCGTCACGGTCGCGCCCGAGATGATGTCGAGATCGTGCGCCGAGCCGCCTTCAGCCGCCTCGAGTTTCAGGTCGATGCCGGCATAGGACTCGGTCAGCCGCCGCATTTTCGCGTCGGGTATGCCGATCAGCACGATGGGCTCGGAATGCTCGACGAGCCTGACCCCGGTCAGCACCGCATCGGGCGACATCGCCGCGACGACATGGATCGGCTTGCCGGAATAACCGGTGGTGCCGACGAAATCCGATGTGAGGAAGGCCCAGCCTGCGGTTTCGCCGCCTTTCAGGACCGGGGCGACGGGGAGGTCGCTGCGGACCGGCCCGAAGCCGGTCGCCCCGGGGACGAGCGCCTCCGGTGCGAGCCCGCCCAGAAAGCGCGGCAATTCGGACCCCCATGCGGCAATCGGCAGAGCCGATAGCCACAGGAACAGGCCGACGATCGAGCCGCGGGACACCGGATGTTCCTCCGTGCTGTGGGCGGGACCCTAGCGAATTCGGCCCGTTCGCTCCTTGACGCCGGTCAACCGGGTTCCTTGCGGGACGGTCCATGGCGTTGTAACCCTGCGGCGTTCCGGCCGGGCCGGCATGGAGCCGAGGCGGAGAAGCGATGGCCGTAGGCGGCGACGACCTGGAGATGGTCCATCAGCTCCCCATGTTTCGGGGGCTGGCGGCGGACGCGCTCCGCTCGGTGGTCAAGGACGCGGAAGTCCTGGCTTATTCGAAACGGACCACGATCTTCGAGCAGGGGGACCCGGTCACCCACTTTTTCGGCGTGCTGTCCGGCTGGGTGAAGCTCTACCGCCTGCGTCCGGACGGCTCGGAGGTCATCATCGAGGTGTTCGGGCCCGGCGAATCCTTTGCCGAGGGCGCCATCTGCATGCCCGACGGCTACCCGGTTTCCGCCGAGATGGTCGAGGGCGGGCGGCTTCTGGCGGTGCCGGTCGTCGAATATATCGACCGCCTGCGCGAGGACCCCGACATGGTCCTGAGGACGTTCGCCTCGCTCGCGGTCAACCTGAAGCGCCTCGTGACAAGGATCGAGACGGCCAGCAGCCAGACCTCGTCGCAGCGCGTCGGGGCGTTCCTGCTGCATTTCTGTTCCCCGTCGAGGCCCTATGGCAGCGCCGTCGATGTGCGGCTGCCCTACGACAAGAAACTGATCGCCAACCGGCTCGGCATGAAGCCGGAAACCTTTTCGCGGGCGCTGGCCCAGCTGAGGAACCACGGGGTGACCATCAAGGGCGGGGATGCGCGGATCGCCGACCTCGCGGTCCTCCACCGCCACGTCTCGCCGGAATAGCCGGCCCCGATCCGAACGAACGAAGGAGCCGCCCCTTGCCCGCCGCCATCGATTACGACGCCCTGCTCGCGCCCGGCCTGCCGCCGCCGGCCCCGCGCTGGAACGGGTTCGCGCCCTATAATTTCATCGGCGGCAATGTCGATGCGGCGAGCATGCCGGTCGAGGACATGATCGCCGCAACCGCCTCGGCGCTCCGCCGGGAGGGAACGACGCTGGCGACCTACGGGCTGGACAGCGGGCCGCTCGGCTACCGGCCGCTGCGGGAATTCGTGGCCGCCAAGCTCCGCAAACGCAGCGGCCTCTCGGTCTCGCCCGACAATGTCCTCATCACCTCGGGCTCGAACCAGGGGCTGGACCTCGTCAACGAGCTCTTCCTTCGCCCCGGCGACACGGTCCTGGTCGAGCAGTTCAGCTACGGCAGCGCGCTCGCCCGCCTGCGCAAGCTCGGCGCCAGGCCGGTGGGCATTCCGCTGGACGGCGGCGGCATGCGCATGGACCTGCTCGGCGAAAAGCTGGCCGCGCTCGCCGCGCAAGGCGTGAAGCCGAAATTCATCTATGTCATCCCGACGATCCAGAACCCCGGCGGCAGCATCATGCCGGAAGCCAGGCGGGCCGAGCTGCTGCGCCTCTCGGCGGCATACGGCGTGCCCGTCTTCGAGGACGAATGCTATGCCGACCTGCTTTGGACCGGCGAGCGCCCGCCCGCCATCGCGGCGATGGACGAGGGCAACCGGGTCATCCATTGCGGGTCGTTCTCGAAGACCGTCGCGCCGGCGCTGCGCGTCGGATACATCGTGGCCGAACCCGCCCTCATCGCCCGCATGGTCGCCTGCAAGACCGACGGCGGCACCGGCGCGCTCGAACAGCTGATGCTGGCGGAATACTGCCGGACCCGCTTCGACGCCCATGTCGAGCGCGTGACGGGGCTGCTCAAGGAGAAGCTCGACGCCATGACCGGGGCGCTGGAGGAGCATTTCGGCACGGCCGCGGAGTTCGTGCCGCCGGCGGGCGGCATCTTCCTGTGGATTTCCTTTCCGGAGGCGGTGGACGCGATGAAACTGGCCGCCGCCTCGGCCGCCGCCGGCATCGCCATCAATCCGGGCCCGGAATGGTCCGCCGACGCCGCGCCCGCCCGCTCGCGCATCCGGCTCTGCTTCGGCAACCCGACCGTGGAGGAAATCCGCGACGGCGTGGGGAAGCTCGCCGAAATCTGCCACCGCGAGTTCGGGATTCCGCTCCGCAGCGGCAACATCGAGCGTGCTTGACGTCCGGGTGCCCGAGGGAGCTATGTTGCGCCGAGGTCGCGGATGGAGCGAATTGTAAAGCTGCATATCGAGAGGCAGCCGGAAGGCGTCTGGCTGGCGACCTCTGAGGAGGTACCCGGTCTCGTCGCACAGGGGCGAACGGTGACCGAGACGCTGGAAATCGCTCGCGATGTCGCCCGGAAACTTCTGGAAGCCCGGTCCGAACGGCAGGGACAACCGGGCCTCGATGAGACGGGCGCGGTCCCGATCGGGAATCGTCTCGACTATCCGCTGGTGGTCGGCGGAGTCTGAATGGGCCGCCTTCGAGGGTGAGGACGCGGGCGGCGAGGCGGCGGAGCCGGGTTGCGTTCAATCGTCCCGACCGCGCCATGCCGATGCGTCCGCGAGTTCCTGCGCATGGCGTTTCTGCTCGTCCCGGTCCTCGACCGCAGCATCCGGCAGGACGATGTCCGCGTGGTAGGGATTGTCCAACTGCGGAGAAGCGAGCGCCTGCCTTTGGTTGGCGGCTGCAACCTCAAGGACGACAACGGCCCAGCCATAGAATTGCTTGCCCCGTCCAGCGGCTACCCTGTCGCCAATCTCCTTCGCTTCCATCGGTGGCGCCATGTCGAGACGATCGACCGAGATTTCAGCCTCGCCTTCCGCTTCCAGAAACGCATTGAGGAGGACGCGGCCCCGCTCGGCCCGCCGCGCCTGGCTGCGCGAGAACACGCCTCTGCCGAGATTTTCTCCCGGCGCAATCCCGTCCGGTGCCGTCACGCGGCGCGCTTGTCACGCTGCGCCAATTCCTCCAGCGCCTCCCGGACGAACCCGTCCGGCAGCCGTGTCGTGTCCGAATAGCGGGCGCGCCGATGCGCGCCGCCCATGTTCACAAGGCAAAGCGCTCCGCCGTCCGAAGCGCACAGCAGAATGACAGACCGTCCCGCTCCGCCCGGCGCATCTATCGCAACCTCTCCGTCCGGCGTGGGATAAACCTCGAAACGCTGCGGCGATATCCTGTGCATCGCCCGAAGGAGCCGGCGCGCATTCTTCACGGCCTCTTCGGACGGTCGAGGGAAGCCTTCCTCTTGCGCTTCTGCGACAACCCCGCCGAGCTCGCGCAAGCTATCCGCCCGTTCGGGATGTCGGGCGGCGTTCATCGGCGATCATACCTTCCGGACAGGCCCGGCTTCGACGCCGGCGGCCTGTTGCACGGTCCCATACAACGCTCCTCCCGCGCCGCGGTTTCGGCGACGCGCCTCGAGAGCGGGCAGTGTACCGATTATGTGCAATCGTAACAGCCATTCTGCAAGAGCTTCCTGCCGCATTTCGGGAGGCTGCCGGCGGTCCTGTGGCCTGCGATCCGCAAAAACGAACGTCCCCGCCTGTCCGCGCTCTCAGCCCCGGCCGGAGCCGCCTTCGAGGGTGAGCACGCGAGCGGCGAGGCGGCGGAGCTGGGTGGCGACGCGGCCCATGCGCGCCAGATGCGCCTGGGCCGCCAGATAAACGGATTTGGGCCTGGCCGGATAGCCGACCCAGACCTGGCCGGGCGGCACGGACTTCCAGACGGCCGCGGCGCCGCCGACCACGGCGTCGTCGCCGATCTCGATATGGTCGGCGAGCATGGCCGCGCCCCCCAGCACCACCCGGTCGCCGATCCGCGTGCTGCCGGCGATGCCGGTCTTGCCGGAAATCAGGCAGTCTTCGCCGATGACGATGTTGTGGCCGATCTGGCAGAGATTGTCGATCTTGGTGCGCGCGCCGATGCGGGTCGCCCCGATATTGGAGCGGTCTATGCAGCTGTTGGCGCCGACCTCGACATCATCGCCGAGCTCGACCCGGCCGAGCGAGCCGATGCGCCGGACGCGCTCGTTTACGACGCCGTGATAGTCCCCGGAACGCCGCGCCACCTCGAAGGAGGCCGGCCCGTGCGTCACATAGCTGAAACCGTCCGCGCCGATGACCGCGCCGGCCTGCAGGATCACCCGCGCGCCCAGCACCGCGCCTTCGCCGACACGCGCGCCGGCATGGACCAGGCAGTCGGGCCCGAGGCGCGCCCCTGCCCCGATGGACGCATGCGAAAGGATGCGCGCGCCCGCGCCGATCTCCGCCCCCGGCCCTATCGAGACGAACGGCCCGAGCGAGACGCCCGCGCCCAGCACGGCGTCCCCGGCGACATCCGCTGTCGGATGCACCCCCGGCGGCGCATGCGGGCCCGGCTCGAACAGCGCCACCAGCCCGGCCAGCGCATAGCGCGGCGCCTCCACCTCGACCCAGGCGTCGAGCGCGCCCCCGGGCGGCTCCGACCCCTGCGGCAGCACGGCGGCGCGAACGGGCAACTCCGCCAGCATGGCGGCATGGCGCGCCTCCATCAGGAAGATGAGGTCGCCGGCCCCGCGCGCCTCGACGGGATGCACCAGGCGCTCGACCGCAAACCCTCCGTCGCCGTGCAAGCGCCCTTCGGTCGCGGCCGCGACCGCTTCGAGCGCAACGGCCATCAGGCGGCGCGCACCCAGACCGCCGTGTCGTGGAACACGCCGCCGCCGACGGGCGGGGCCGCATCGGCGGAGGTGAGCGCGTTGATGCCGAGCCCCTCCTCGAACGCCTCATGCGGCCAGATGCTCTCCACCACGACGACGCCCCGCCTCACCCCGTCGAAATGCCGGGCGCGGACGACGACCGACGCCTTGTCGTTGCCGACCCGCGTGCGCCCGCCGTCCGATATGCCGAGCTCCCGGGCGTCCTCGGGATGGATCATCACCGTCGGCCGCCCCTCGCGCTGCTGCGAGGTCGGCGTCTCGGTGAAGGAGGAGTTGAGATAGCCGCGCGCCGGCGAGGTCGCCATGCGGAACGGCTTGTCCTCGGTCGCGTTCTCGATGGCGTCCCAGTGGTCCGGCAGGCCGGGCATGCCGGCGGCGATATTGTGGGCGCGCGGCGCGAAGGCCCCCCAGTCCGGCTTGAAGCGGAACCTGCCGTCCGGCCAGGCGAAGCCGTCCAGGTAATGCGCCGCGCGGAAGTCCGGCTGGGCGTCCGTCCAGCGTTCGGACTTCAACTCCTCGAAGCCCGGATAGCCGGAGCGGCGGAGCGTGGCGTCGGCCACCTCGGCGGCGGTCATCGCATAGCCCGGATGATCGACCCCGAGCCGCTTTGCGAGCGCCGCCGTCACCTCGTGGTTGGACCGGCATTCGCCCGGCGGCTCGACGATCTTCGGCCCGGCGATGACATAGCTGTGCCCGCCGCCCTGGTAGATGTCGTCATGCTCGAGGAACATGGTGGCCGGCAGCACCAGGTCGGCCATCCCGGCCGTCGCGGTCATGAACTGCTCATGCACGCAGGCAAACAGGTCCTCGCGCTCGAAGCCGGCGCGCACGAGCAGGTGCTCGGGCGCCACCATCATCGGGTTGGTGTTCTGGATCAGCATCGCCGTCACCGGCGGGCCGCCCTGGAGGTCGGCGGGATTGCCGGTCAGCACCGGGCCGATGCGCGTCTGGTCGAGCAGGCGCACGGTCGGGTCGCGCATGTCCAGCCCCTCGATCAGCGACTTGTCCCAGCCGTAGATCGCGCCGTTATTGTGGAAGGCGCCGCCGCCCTCGTATTTCCAGGCCCCGGTCACCGCCGCGATGCAGGAGGCGGCGTGCATGTTGACCGCGCCGTTGCGCTGGCGCGAAAAGCCGTAGCCGAGGCGCAGATAGGTGCGTTTCGTCTGCCCGATTTCGCCGGCCAGCGCCTCGATCTCGGCGGCCGGCACGCCGCAGATCGCCTCCGCCCATTCGGGCGTGCGGCTCGCCAGATGCGCTTCCAGTTCCGCCGGCGCGTCGGTCATCGCCTCCATGTATTCCCGGTCGGCATGGCCGTCGCGGAACAGCACATGCATGACCGCGCAGGCGAGCGCGCCGTCCGTGCCGGGCCGCACGCAGAGGAAGCGGTCGGCCTGCTTCGCCGTCTCGTTGCGATAGACGTCGATGACGACGATGCGCGCCCCCCTTTCCTTGCGGGCGCGGACCGCGTGCGTCATCACGTTCACCTGGGTGGCGGCGGCGTTGGTGCCCCAGATCACGAGCAGGTCGGCCTTCGCCATCTCGCGCGGGTCGGAGCCGGCGAGCCTGCCGGTGCCGGCGATGAAGCCGTTCCAGGCGAGCGTGGTGCAGATGGTGGCGTGGAAGCCGGAATAACGCTTGGCGTGGCGGAGGCGGTTGATGCCGTCGCGCTGCACCAGGCCCATCGTGCCGGCGTAATAATAGGGCCAGACGGTCTCCGGCCCGTGCTTCGCCTCGGCCTCCAGGAACTTCTCGGCGCAGAGGTCGAGCGCCTTGTCCCAGGAAATTCGCTCGAACCTGCCCGAGCCCTTGGGGCCGGTGCGGACCATCGGATGGAGCAGGCGGTCCGGGTGGTGGATGCGCTCGGCGTAGCGCGCGACCTTTGCGCAGACCACGCCGGCGGTGTAGTCGTTTTCGCGGGCGCCCCGGACGCGGCCGATGCTGTGCGCGTCGAAGCGTTCGACCTCGAGCGCGCAGGTCGAAGGGCAATCGTGCGGGCAGGCGCTGAAATGGATGGTCGGGCTTCCGTCCATGAGTGGGGCCGCTCCTTGCGCGTTGCGGCCGGCGAGTATAGCGAAGGGGAGGGGCGCGCGCGACATGGCGGCACTGAGCGAGATTGCAGGCGGACTCCGGTTTCCCGAGGGGCCGGTGGTCCTGCCCGGCGGCGATGTGCTGGTCTGCGAGATCGCGGCCGGGCGCATTGCGCGCATCGCGCCGGACGGCGCGCGGTCGGTCGTTGCGGAGACCGGCGGCGGCCCCAACGGCGCCGCGCTCGGTCCCGACGGCAGGCTCTGGGTCTGCAACAATGGCGGCATGGAGTGGTTCGACCGCGACGGTAGGCTCTTCCCGATCGGCTGCGCGCGCGACTATGAGGGTGGATCGATCCAGCGCATCGACCTGCAAACCGGCGCGGTCGAGACCGTCTGGCGCGACTGCGGGGGCGAACCGCTCAAGGGCCCGAACGACCTCGTCTTCGACCGCACGGGCGGCCTCTGGTTCACCGATCATGGCAAGGACCGCGGGCGCGTGCGGGACGTGACCGGGCTTTTCTACGCGCCGGCGGACGGCGGGCCGGCCCGCGAGGCCGTCTGGCCGCTCCATGCGCCGAACGGCGTCGGCCTCTCGCCGGAGGAGGACCGCGTCTATGTCGCCGAGACCGAAACGGCGCGGCTCATCGCCTTCGACCTCGAGGCGCCGGGCGTCATTGCCGGCTCGGGCGGCAGGACCGTGCGCGGCCATCGCGGCCGCTGCCTCCACGGCGCGCCCGGCCTGCAATTTTTCGACTCGCTCGCCATCGAGGCAGACGGCCGCATCTGCGTCGCCACGATCCAGAATGGCGGCATCACCGTCATCCCGCCGGACGGCGGCGCGGCGGCGCATGTGCCCATGCCGGACCCGGTGACCACCAACATCGCCTTCGGCGGGCCGGACCTCCGCACCGCCTTCGTCACCCTCTCCATGTCCGGCCGGCTGGTCTCCACGCAATGGCCCCGCCCCGGCCTCCCCCTCAATTTCCTGAACCGGTAGCCCCGCTCAGGCGATCCACCAGTCCGGGCGGCTCTCGCGGAGCGCCTCGCGCGCCCGGTCGCGGGCGTCCTTTTCGGCGAAGGCGGCGAAGCAGGTGGCGCCGCTGCCGGACATGCGGGCGAACAGCGCGCCGTCGAGCGCTGAGAGCGCCGCCAGCGTGCCGGCGATCTCCGGCGCCAGCGATATGGCGGCGTCCGTCAGGTCGTTCGCGCAACCGGCGAGGTCCGCCATCGTCTCCGGCCACGGCCGGCTTTCCCGGAAGGGACCGCGCCGCGCGCCGAACACGCCGGGCGTCGGCAGGACGATGCCCGGATTGGCGAGCAGCAGAGGCGGTGCGGGCCAGCCCGGCAGGGGTGTGAGCCGCTCGCCGATGCCTGCGACGCCGGTTGTGCCCCCGGCGAGGCAGACCGGCACGTCCGCGCCGAGCCCGGCCGCCAGGGCCTCCAGGTCGGCCGCCACGCCCCACAGCCGCGAGAGCAGCCGGAGCGCGGCGGCCGCATCCGCGGAGCCGCCGCCGAGCCCCGCCGCCACCGGCAGGTTCTTCTCCAGCACCAGCCGGGCGCCCTGCCCCGGCGCCAGCGCCCTTGCCGCCCGCAGCACCAGATTGTCCGCCTCGCCCGCCAGCGCGCCTGCGAACGGCCCGGCGACCTCCAGGCTGAGGCGGTCCGCGGGTTCGGCGTAAAGCATGTCGGCCGGCTCGGCGAAGGCGACCAGGCTTTCCAGCAGATGCAGCCCGTCCGCGCGCCGCCCGACGATATGCAGATAGAGGTTGACCTTCGCCGGCGCCGGCTCGCGCAGCATCGGGGTCAGCCGCAGTCGAGTCCGCAGTCGAGCCGCCGGCGCAGCCCGTCGACGCGCTCGGGCTCCGGGTCGAACTCCAGCGCGCGGCGCCACTGGAACCGGGCTTCGACGCGGCGCCCCGTCTTCCAGTAGGCATCGCCCAGATGTTCGTTCACCACCGGGTCCAGCGGCTCCAGCGCCGCGGCGCGCTCCAATTCCTCGACGGCCCTGCGGTAGCGCCCTGTACGGAAATAGACCCAGCCCAGACTGTCCGCGATATAACCGTCCCGCGGCCGGAGGCCGACGGCCTTGGCGACCATCTCTTCGGCCCGGTCGTAATGCTCGCCGCGATCGATCCAGGAATAGCCGAGATAGTTCAGCACATAGGCGTCGTCGGGCGCGAATTCCAGCGCCTTCAGGAGGTCGCGCTCCGCAAGCTCCCAGCGGCCGGTGCGCTCAAGCGCGATCCCGCGCCCGTAATAAAGCCGCCAATGCGCAAAACCGGCCTGTCCCTCGATCCGGGCGATCGCACGGTCATAGGCACCGACGGCGTCCTTGAACCGCTCCTCGCGGCGCAGCAGGCGGCCGAGCTCGCCGAGCGCGAAGGGGTCGTCCGGGCGGGCCGCGGCCTCCGCTTCCAGAAGCGCGACCGCCTCGTCGAGACGGTCCCGGGAGGCATAGGCCCTCGCCAGGCCCGCCCGCGCCGCGAGCCGCCAGGCCGAGCCGGCGGGCACCGACCGATAGGCCGCTGCGGCTTCGTCGTGCCTGCCCCGGTCCGCGAGAACGTCCCCGGCCAGCACCGGGGCGGCATGGCGGTCCGGTTCGAGCATCGCCGCGAGCCGGGCATAGATCAGGGCCAGGGCGACACGGCGTCGATGCAGCCGTTCGGCTATGCCGTAAAGCGCCAGAGCGATGCCCTCGGACGGCGTCGAGGCCAGGAAGCCGGCGTCGTCGGCGTCCCCGGTAAGGAACGGCCCGCCCGCGCGGCGGTAGCGCAGCAATTGCAGCCCGACGCCCGACCGGCGGATGCGCTCGAATACGTCGCGCGCCTCTTCCGTCCGGCCTGCTGCATGCAGGAGCAGGGCGCGGTGCAGAGTCTCCCAGCCCGAAACCCCGCGGAGCTTCCCGGTCCTCGAAAGCGCGTCTTCCGAGCCGGACGCATCGCCCGCTGCATGGCGCAGCCAGGCAAGGGAAAGCAGTTTGAGCACCTCCGGTACAGCTTTGCCCGCCGGTCCTTCGAGCCGCGCGGCCGCTGCCGGCCAGTCTTCCCGGCCTATGTCGTCCACTGCGAGGCGCAGTGCCATAAGCGCGCTAGCCAGCGCCGCCTCTCTGCCGAGCCCGCGGGCCGGGAGGGATTCGTTCATCCGCCGCGCAAGAGCCAGGCTCGCCCCGGCATCGCCGGCCGCGATTCTCATCCGCAGCAGGCGGCCCTGCACCTTGAAATTGCCCGGGTCCGCTTCGAGCGCGCGCCGGTAGAAATCGATGGCTGCGGCGAGGTCGAATTGCTGCTCCGCATAGCCCGCGGCCAGCCAGTCCGTCAGGGCCGGCGCAGCCTGCGGACGGCAGGCGGCCGAGAACAGGAGCGCAAGTGCCAGAAGAAAGGCGCGCATCGCCCGCCCTCACATGTTCGGATAGTTGGGTCCGCCGCCGCCTTCCGGCACTGTCCAGACGATGTTCTGGGTCGGGTCCTTGATGTCGCAGGTCTTGCAGTGGACGCAGTTCTGCGCATTGATCTGGAGGCGCGGGCCGCCGCCGTCCTCAACGATCTCGTAAACCCCGGCCGGGCAGTAGCGCTGCTCGGGCGCATCGAATTCGGCGAGATTGACCCGGATGGGGATCTCCGCATCCTTCAGCACCAGATGGACCGGCTGGTCCTCTTCGTGGTTGGTGCCGGAAAGATAGACCGAGGACGGCTTGTCGAAGGACACCACCCCGTCCGGCTTCGGGTATTCGATCGGCTCGTGGTCGTCCCGGCGGCCGGTGGCGGCATGGTCCGTGCTGTGATGGCGCAGCGTCCATGGCGCCCGGCCGCGCAGCAGCATCTGGTCGAAGCCCGCATGGAGCATCCCGGCCGCAAGGCCCCAGCGGAAACCGGGGCGGACATTGCGCGCCCGGTGGAGTTCGTCATGCAGCCAGGACGCGCGGAAGGCCTCCGGATAGGCCGTGAGTTCGTCGCCCCCTTCCGAACCCTCCGACAGACGCCGGAAGGCTGCCTCGGCGGCCAGCATGCCGGTCTTCATGGCGCCGTGGCTGCCCTTGATGCGCGGCACATTGAGGAACCCCGCCTCGCAGCCGATCAGCGCGCCGCCGGGAAACACGAGCTTCGGCAGCGCCTGTATCCCGCCTTCGTTCACGGCGCGGGCGCCATAGGCGACGCGCTGCCCGCCTTCGAAGAAGGGGCGGATTTTCGGGTGGGTCTTGTAGCGCTGGAACTCGTCGAAGGGGCTGAGCCAGGGATTGCGGTAATCGAGAGCGATGACGAAGCCGACCGCCACCTGCCCGCCCGCCAGATGGTAGAGGAAGGACCCGCCATAGGTGCGCCCGTCCATCGGCCAGCCGGCGGTATGGACCACCAGCCCCGGTTCGTGGACCGCCGGATCGACGTCCCACAGCTCCTTGATGCCGATGCCGTAGGTCTGCGGCTGGCAGTCCCGCCGGAGGTCGAAGCGGTCCATGAGCTGCTTGCCGAGCGAGCCCCGGCAGCCCTCGGCGAACATCGTGTATCTGGCGCGCAGCTCTATGCCGGGCTCAGGCGTCGCCCTGGGATCGCCGTCGCGCCCGATGCCCATGTCGCCCGTCGCCACGCCGGCCACCGACCCGTCCTCGCGGTAAAGCACTTCGGCGGCGGCGAAACCGGGATAGATTTCCACCTCGAGCGCCTCGGCCTGTTCGGCCATCCAGCGACAGACATTGCCGAGGCTGACGATATGGTTGCCGTGGTTGCGCAATGTCGGCGGCAGGAGCGGGCCCGGCACCCGGAAGGCACGTTTCTCGCCGAGCAGAAAGAACCGGTCCTCCCTGACCGGCGTGTCCAGGGGCGCGCCGAGCTCCTGCCAGTCGGGCAGCAATTCGTTGAGCGCGCGCGGATCGAGAACGGCGCCCGAGAGGATATGGGCGCCGATCTCGGAGCCTTTCTCGATCAGGCAGACGGCAATCTCGGAGCCGGCCTCGGCCGCAAGCTGTTTCAGGCGTATCGCGGCAGCCAGCCCCGCCGGGCCGCCGCCGACGATGACGACATCGAACTCCATGCTCTCGCGTTCCATGTCCGCCTTCTCCATCCGGCGCATTTTGCGCTAACATAGTCTGGACATTCAGGCTGCGCCATGACCGAACGGGAACCCTTGTTCGCGGCGCTGGAGTGGCAATTGGAGGCGGGCGTGGACGAGGTTGTCGGCTTCGAGCCGTTCGACCGGTTCGCCCCGCCCCCGGCAAGCAAGGCGCCGGCCTCCCCGCCCCCCGCTACCGGGGCGGCACCGTCGCGCCCGCGCCCGGCGGCAGCGGCGCCCGCGGTGCAGGATATGGCGGCGGACGGCGACCTGGATGCGCTCCGCGAGCGCCTGCTCGCCTTCGACGGCTGCGCGCTGAAGAAGACGGCCATCAACACCGTGTTCGGCGAAGGGCCCGCCGGGGCCGGCCTGATGATCGTCGGCGAGGCGCCGGGCGCCGATGAGGACCGCCAGGGCCGCCCCTTCGTCGGTCCCAGCGGGCGGCTTCTGGAGCGGATGCTGGCCGCGATCGGGCTCGCCCGCGAGGAGGTCTATATCGCCAACACCGTCTATTGGCGCCCCCCGGGCAACCGCACGCCTTCGGCGGAGGAGGTGGAAGCCTGCCGTCCGTTCGTGGACCGGCAGATTGCGCTGGTGGCGCCGAGAGTGCTGATGCTGGCCGGCGGCGCGGCCGCCAAGACGCTGCTCGGCACTACGGAGGGCATCATGCGCCTGCGCGGGCGCTGGCAGGCTTTTGCGACGCCGGACGGGCCGATCGATGTCATGCCGACCTTCCACCCGGCTTTCCTGCTGCGTTCGCCGGCGCGCAAGCGCGAATCCTGGCGGGACCTGCTGGCCGTGAAGGCCCGGCTGGAGACCGGCGCCCCGTGAGGGTCCTTGCGCTCGCCATGCTGACGGCCTGGAGCGGCGCCGCCGGGGCCGCCGAACTCCGGATCCTGTCGCCGGCCGATACGGAGCGCTACCAGCGCCTTTTCCAGCTGGAGGCAGAGAACCTCTGGGAGGAATCGGACGCGCTGGCGAAGGAGGTGGACAACCCGCTGCTGATGGGCCACGTCCTTTACCGGCGCTACGCCGTCTCGCGCGACTATGTAACGCCCTACGAGGAATTGCGGTCCTGGCTGGAGGCCTATGGCGACCATCCGGGCGCGCAGGACATATCGCGCCTGGCGCTCAAGCGCCGGCCGCCGGGCGCGCTGCCGCCGCCGCCGGAGAAGCATCCGCCCGTGCGCAAGCCGACGCCGGTGTTCCTCGCTGCGCCCCTGCGGAAACCGCCGACGGCCGTCGGCCGGATCTATGCCCGGATCATCGAGCAGCATCTGAAGGACGAGCGGCCCGATCTTGCGCGAAACCTGTTCCGCGACGCGGCCGTGCATCGCGCGCTCGGGCAGGACTACGCCGACAAGCTGCGCGCCGATATCGCCTTCTTCTACTACCTTCTCGGCAAGGATGCGGAAGCCTACAGCCTCGCCTCGAGGCGCGCGGAGCTCGCGCAGGGCCGGGTTTCGCTGCTCCACTGGGTCGCCGGGCTGGCGGCGCTCAGGCTCGGTTGGCATGCGGGCGCCGCGCGGCATTTCGCGGCCCATGCGCGGTCTCCCGCGGCCTCGCCCTGGAACGCGTCCGCCGGGGCGTTCTGGGCGGCCAGGATGCTGCGCCGGATCGAGCGGTCCGAGGAGGCCGAACTATGGCTCCGGGAGGCGGCGCGCCACAAGCGCACCTTCTACGGCATGCTGGCCCGCGAAATGCTGGGCCTGCCGCATGGGCTGAATTTCGAGCCGCCGCCGCTCGACGATGCGGACCGCCTGCGGATTCACGCGGAACCGGCGGCGGTCCGCGCGCTGGCCCTGGCCGAGGTGGGGCGCACGGTAGAGGCGGAGGCCGAAATGCGCCGCGCCCTCGCCGATGCCGATTCCGACACGACGCGCGCCCTGCTCGCCGCGTCCATATTCGCCCGCCTGCCGCGCGCGGCGCTGCTGGCCGGGCGCCGCCTGCTCGGCCGCGGCGACGCGCCCCGCGACCTCGCGCTCTACCCGCTGGCGCCCTGGGAACCGGAAGGCGGCTACGGCCTGGACCGGGCGCTGCTGCTGGGCTTCATGCGCCGCGAGAGCGCCTTCGACACCCGCGCCTCCAGCAAGGCCGGGGCGCGCGGGCTGATGCAGCTCATGCCATCGACGGCGAATGCCGTGTCCGGCGGCGAGCGCTTCGCCGGCAGGAAGCTCAAGCGCCTTCTGGAGCCCGAACTCAACCTGACGCTCGGGCGCAACTATCTCAGCATGCTGCTGGAAAAGGACGAGGTGTCGGGCGACCTCCTCAATCTCGCCATCGCCTACAATGCCGGCGCCGGCAGGCTGCGCCGCTGGAATGCGACCGTGCGGCATCTGAACGACCGGCTTCTGTTCATCGAGAGCCTGCCCGCCAAGGAGACCCGGGTTTTCGTCGAGCATGTGCTCACGAATATCTGGGCCTATCGGGCCAGGCTGGGCCAGAAGCGGCCGAGCCTGGCCGCGCTGGCGACCGGCGAGGCGCCGCTCTATAAGTCCCTCGATATCCGTCAGGCGGACGCGAGCGGCAGCCCGCCGAATGCGTGACGCGCCTTCGCCCGGAAAGCACCCCCCGCAATGCCCGGAACGATAGACGAGAGCCGCCCTTTCATTCCCGTGCGCATCGCCGTGCTCACCGTTTCGGACACGCGCAGCCCGGCCGACGACCGCTCGGGCGACACGCTGGCCGGGCGGCTGGAGCGCGACGGGCACATACTCGCGGACCGCGCCATCGTCCGCGACGAGATCGACGCCATCCGGGCGGCCCTGCGGCGCTGGATCGACGATCCCGAAATCGACTGCGTGATTGCGACCGGCGGCACGGGACTTACCGGGCGGGACGTTACGCCCGAAGCCTTCGAGGGCGTCTATGAGAAGCGCATAGACGGCTTCGGCGAGCTGTTCCGCTGGCAGAGCTTCCAGAAGATCGGCGCCTCGACCATCCAGTCCCGCGCCACGGCCGGCACGGCCGGCGGCACTTACCTGTTCGCCCTGCCCGGCTCCACCGGCGCCTGCAGGGACGCCTGGGACGACATCCTTCACTGGCAGCTCGACTACCGTTTCCGCCCCTGCAATTTCGTGGAAATCATGCCCCGCCTGCAGGAGCATGTCGCGGGCCGGGGCGGCTGAGCGGCTTCTTGAGACTTGACCGCTCCGACTATCGGCTTCATGTTACATGTAACAACGGGCCGGGGTGAATCATGCCTTCATCGAACGCCGAACGTGTCCGCAAGCGAAGGGAAGTATTGCGGGCGCAGGGGCTCCGTCCCGTCCAGATCTGGGTCCCCGACAGCCGGCGGCCGGGCTTCGAGGAGGAATGCCGCCGGCAAGCGGCGCTGGCGGTGGCGGCGGACCGGAACGACCCCGAACTTATGGGCTTTCTGGACGCCGTTCTGGAAGACCTGGGCGATCCGGAGTGACGCGCGGCGACCTTGTAACCGTTGTCGCGCCGGGAGAATTCGGTAAGCCGCGCCCCGCTCTCGTGGTGCAGTCGGACCGGTTCCGGGAAACGGCCACCGTAACGGTTCTGCTGGTGACATCGACCGAGGCGGAGATGCCGTTGTTCCGGGTTGCGGTCGAACCGTCTCCCGCCAACGGTCTGCGAACACGGTACTTCATTATGGCCGACAAGGCCACAACGGTACGGACCGGTAAACTGGGCCAACCGTTCGGCCGTCTGGAGGAGGACGCCATGCGCGCCGTGAACCGTGCGCTCGCGCTGTTCCTCGGCATCGTTACCTGACGCGCCGGGCGGATTTCCCCGACGTCGAAACCGGAAAGGACCCGCCATGACCCTTCTCATTGCTGGCCTCGCGCTCTTCATCGCCCTGCACATGATTCCGAGCGTTGCTCCCCTTCGCGCCGGCCTTGTCGCCGGCATGGGCGAAAAGCCGTATCGCGGGGTGTTCTCGGCCCTCGCCTTCGCAGGCCTGGCGATGATCGTCTGGGGCTATGCGGCGGCGCCGTTCGAGCCGGTCTATTCGCCTCCGGACTGGGGGCGGCATGCGGCGATGCTGGTTGTGCCGGCGGCGCTCGTGCTGTTCGCCGCGGCCAATATGCCGACGCACATCCGATCCGTCGTCCGGCACCCCATGCTTCTCGGGCTCCTTCTCTGGGCGCTCGCCCATCTGGCGGCGAACGGAGACCTGCGCTCGCTCCTGCTCTTCGGGGGCCTTTCAGGATTCTCCCTTGTGGCGGCGGCAAGCGCGGTGGCGCGCGGCAAGCGGCCCCCCGCCGACAAGCCGCCGCGCCTCGCGATGGATGCGGCGGCCCTGGCCGCGGGGCTCGTCGCCGCCGGCCTCCTGGCATATTTCCACGCCGCCTTGTTCGGCGCGCCGGTGCTGTAGGGCCCTGCCCGGCTACCGGCCCGCCGGGCGGGTTTCCGGGCCGGAGACGCCGGCGCCCTCGAAGGTGGCCATTTCCGCATGGCAGCGGGCGGCGGCCCTGAGCAGCGCGAGCGCGAGGGCCGCGCCGGAGCCTTCCCCGAGGCGCATGCCGAGGTCCAGCAGCGGCGCCTTGCCCCAGAGCGCCAGCAGCCGCGCATGGGCGGGCTCGGCGGAGAGATGGCCGGCCTGGCAATGGTCGAGGCCGGTCGGGTCGAGCGCATGCAGCACGGCCGCCGCGGCCGCGGCGCCGTAGCCGTCCAGCAGCACCGGCACGCGCCCCATGCGCGCCGCCGCCAGCGCGCCGAACATGGCGGCGGTCTCGAAGCCGCCGAGCCGGCGCAGCACCTCCAGCGGCGGCCGGCCGCCATGCCGGGCCGCGCCCAGGCGCACGGTTTCGATCTTCGCTTCGAGGCGCGCGCCGGAAACGCCGGTGCCGGGCCCGGTCCAGTCCTCCGCCCGGCCCCCGTGCAGCGCATGCGCGATGGCGGCGGCCGAGGCGGTGTTGGCGATGCCCATCTCGCCGATCGCGAGCGCATCGAGGCCGGGCTCGACGGCCATCATGCCGTAGGCGATGGCGCGCGCGCATTCCTCGTCCGTCATGGCGGGTGCTTCTGTGAAATCCGCCGTCGGCGTCTCCAGCGAGAGCTCATAGACCCGGAGTTCGGCATCCAGCGCGCCGCAAATGGCGTTCACCGCCGCGCCGCCGGCGATGAAGTTCTGCACCATTTCCGCCGTCACCGAAGCCGGCCAGGCCGAGACGCCGCGCCGGGCGACGCCGTGATTGCCGGCGAAGACCGCGACGCGCGCGCGCTCCAGGCGCGGCGGATGGCGGCCCTGCCATGCGGCGAGCCACTCGGCCAGTTCCTCCAGCCGCCCGAGCGCCCCCGGCGGTTTGGTCAACAGCGCGTCCCGCGCGCGCGCCGCCTCCCGCGCCGCCTCGTCGGGGCCGGGCAGGTGCGCGAGCGTTTCGGCGATCTCGGCCAGCGAGACGACAGGTGCAGTCTCGTTGGGCGAGGCAGCCGCGTTGGTCTCGTCGTGCGAGACAGCAGGATCGGTTTCGGACATGCTGGCGGTCTATCGCGGATTCGCCCGGGGAAGTCCATGCGCGCCCTCGACGACATGCGGCTGGCCTTCCAGTTCCTGACTGTGCTGCCCGCCGGCCGGCTGGAGCCGCGGCCGCTCGGCGAGGCGGCCTGGTGCTTCCCGCTGGCGGGGCTGGCCGTGGGCGGCTGCGTGGCGCTTGTCTTCCTGGCGGCGCGGGAGGCCGGCCTGCCGGCCGAATTGGCGGGATTCCTCGCCGTCGGCGCCGGCATCGCGGTCACGGGCGGGCTGCATGAGGACGGCCTGGCCGACACGGCGGACGGCCTCGGCGTCCGCGGCCGGCGCCGCGCGCTGGACGCCATGCGGGATTCCCGCGCCGGCGCCTTCGGCGCGCTGGCGTTGGCGCTGACGGTGCCGATGCGGGCGCTGGCGCTGGCGGCGGCGGGGCCGGTCGCGGCGCTGGCGGCGCATGCGCTCTCGCGCGGCGCTGTGGCGGGCGCGATGGCCTGGACGCCGCCGGCCCGCAGCGACGGCCTCGCAGCCGAAGCCGGCCCGACCTCCGCCCTCGCCCCGCTCCTGCTGGCGGCCGGCATCGGCATCGCACTCGGCTGGCCGGCGGTCCCGGCGGCCGCGCTCGCAGCCTTCGCCGCCGCATGGTGGACGGCCCGGCGCTTCGGCGGCCACACCGGCGACACCCTCGGCGCTGTCCAGCAGGTGACGGAACTGGCGGTCCTGCTGGTGCTGGCGGTAGCTTGAGGGCCGGCTGAAACGCGAGCGTTTCACGTGAAACACGGTGCCGGAGAAGCGCGCCGGGCTTGCCCCGCGCCGCGCTTGGGCCTATTGGACCGGGGCATGGGCGGGTTCGATGTCATTGTGGTCGGCGGCGGCCATGCGGGCTGCGAGGCGGCGGCGGCGGCGGCGCGGCGCGGCGCGCGGACGCTGCTCGTCACCCACAAGCTCGACACCGTCGGCGAGATGTCCTGCAACCCGGCCATCGGCGGGCTCGGCAAGGGCCATCTGGTGCGCGAGATCGACGCGCTGGACGGCATCATGGGCCGCGCCATCGACCGGGCCGGCATCCAGTTCCGCATGCTCAACCGCAGCAAGGGCCCGGCCGTGCAGGGGCCGCGCGCCCAGGCGGACCGCAAGCTCTACCGCCGCGCGGTGCGCGCCCTGCTGGAGGACCAGCCCGGCCTGGAGCTGCGCGCGGGCGCGGTGGAGGACCTCGTGCTGGACCGGCAGGGGCGGATCGCGGGCGTGGCGCTCGCCGGCGGGGAGACGGTTTCCGCGGGGGCCGTCGTGCTGACCACCGGGACCTTCCTGCGCGGCATGATCCATATCGGCCGGGAGACGCGGCCGGCCGGCCGGGTGGGCGATGCGCCGGCCGTCGGCCTGGCGCGGACGCTGGAGCGGCTCCGCCTGCCGATGGGCCGCCTCAAGACCGGCACGCCGCCGCGCCTCGACGGGCGCAGCATCGCCTTCGACCGCCTGGAGGAGCAGCAGGGCGACGACCCGCCGGTCCCGTTCTCCGCCATGACGGAGCGCATAACCGTGCCGCAGACGGTCTGCCATGTGACCGCGACGGTGCCGGAGACGCACGCGCTGGTACGCGCCCATCTCGGCGAGACGGCGGTCTATGCCGGGCGCATCGAGGGCGCGGGGCCGCGCTATTGCCCCTCCATCGAGGACAAGGTGGTGCGCTTCCCGGACAGGGCCGGACACCGCATCTTCCTGGAGCCGGAGGGGCTGGACGACCCGACCGTCTATCCGAACGGCAGCTCGACGGCGCTGCCCGAAGCGGTCCAGCGCGCCATGCTGAAGACGATTCCCGGCCTCGAAGAGACGGTCATGCTGCGGCCGGGCTACGCCATCGAATACGATTTCGTGGACCCGCGCGCGCTCCGGCCGACTCTGGAGCTCCAGGCGGTGCCGGGCCTCTACCTCGCCGGCCAGATCAACGGCACCACCGGCTATGAGGAGGCCGCCGCGCAGGGGCTGGCGGCCGGGCTCAACGCCGCCGGGGCGGACGCCGTGTTCGACCGGGCCGAAGCCTATATCGGCGTGCTGATCGACGACCTGGTGACGCGGGGCGCGGACGAGCCCTACCGCATGTTCACCTCGCGCGCCGAATACCGCCTCTCGCTCCGCGCCGACAATGCCGACCTCAGGCTCACCGGCCGCGGCATGGCGCTCGGCTGCGTGGGCCCCGAGCGCGCGCGGCGCTTCGAGGCGCGGCGCCGGGCGCTGGCGGAGGCGGAGGCGCGGGTCCGGCAGCTGGGCGGCTCGCCCGCGGCGCTTGCAGCGCTGGGCTTCCGCGTGAATGCCGACGGGCGGCGGCGCAGCGCCTTCGACCTGCTCGGCTACCGCGACGTGGACTGGGCGCGGCTCGCCGCGGCCTGGCCGGAGCTGGCGGATATTCCCGCCGGGATCGCCGAACGGCTTTCCATCGAGGCCGGTTATGCCGCCTATCTCGACCGCCAGGCGGCCGATATCCGCGCCTATCGCAAGGACGAGGCGCTGAGCCTCCCCGAGAGCCTGGACTACGGCGCCGTCTCCGGCCTCTCCAACGAGGCGCGGGAGAAGCTCGCCGCCGCCAGGCCCGCGACGCTCGGCGCGGCCGGGCGGATGCCGGGGATCACGCCCGCCGCCGTCACCCTGCTGCTGCGGCATGTCCAGCGCGCTCGCGCCTGAGGACTTCGCGCGCATGACCGGTGTTTCACGTGAAACATCGGACCGGCTCGCCCGGCACCTGGCATTGCTGGCCCGCTGGCAGAAGCGCATCAATCTGGTCGGCGCGGCCACCCTCGCGGACCCCTGGCGCCGGCATGTTCTGGACAGCGCCCAGCTTTCGCCCCTCGTCCCCGCCGGCGCGCGGCTGGCGGACCTCGGCTCGGGCGCGGGCTTTCCGGGCCTTGTGCTTGCGATAATGCGCGGCGGGCCGGTCGATCTCATCGAGAGCGATGCGCGCAAGGCGGCCTTCCTCGCCGAGGCGGTGCGCGCGACAGAGGCCCCGGCCGCGGTGCATAACGCCCGCGCCGAGAGCCTTGCGCTCGAGGCCGATGTCGTCGCTGCGCGGGCCTGCGCGCCGCTCGACCGGCTGCTCGGTCTGGCGCTGCCGCTTCTGGCCCCGGGCGGCGTCTGCCTTTTCCTCAAGGGCGCGCGCGCCGAGGAAGAGATCGAGGCCGCCCGCGCCCGCTGGCGGATCGGGGTGCGCCGCCATGCGAGCCTGAGCGCGCCGGAGGGCGTGGTCCTCGAGCTCCGGGACGTCTCCCATGCCGCCTGACGGCGCGCGCATCCACGCCGTCGTCAACCAGAAGGGCGGCGTCGCCAAGACGACCACCGCCGTCAATCTCGCCACGGCGCTCGCGGCGACCGGCCGCCGGGCGCTGGTGGTGGACCTCGACCCCCAGGGCAATGCCAGCACGGGCCTCGGCATCGCCCCGGACCGGCGGCGGCTCGGCGCGTGGGATCTCATGCTGGCGGGCGCCCGCCTCGACGATGCCGCCATGGCGACGGGGCTCGCCGGTTTCGACCTCGTGCCGTCCACGGCGCAGTTGTTCGGCGCGGAAATCGAGCTGGCGGACACGCCTCTGCGGGAGACGAGGCTGTGCGACGCCCTTGGAGGCGCTGCCGGGCGCTACGACTATGTGTTGATCGACTGCCCGCCCTCGCTCGGCCTGCTCACCGTCAACGCGCTGACCGCCGCCCGCCGCGTGCTGGTGCCGCTCCAGACCGAGTTCCTGGCGCTCGAGGGCCTCGTCCTGCTCAGGCGGACCGTCGAGGCGGTGCGCGCCGCGCTCAATCCGAGCCTCACCTGGGCGGGCATCCTGCTCACCATGTCCGACCGCCGCAACCGCCTCTCCGCCGAGGTCGAGGCCGATGTGCGCGGCCACGCCGAGTTCGGCCGCCTGGTTTACGACACCGTCATCCCGCGCAATGTGCGCGTGTCGGAAGCGCCCTCGCACGGCAAGCCCGTCATCGTTTACGATATGAGGGCCAGCGGCTCGCAGGCCTATATCCGCTTCGCGGGCGAGTTCCTGCGCCGGGAGGAGGGCGCCCCATGAGCAGCGACAGACCGGCCCGTCTCGGCGGCGGCCTTTCGACGCTGATCCCGGACACCCCGGTCCCGGACCGGGATCCGCCGGCCGGCGCCCGCGCGGTCCCGGTCGACCGGCTGGCGCCCGGCCGCTTCCAGCCCCGGCGGCAGTTCGGCGAGGAGGCGCTGGATGCGCTTGCGCAGTCGATCCGCGAACAGGGCGTCCTGCAGCCGATCCTGGTGCGGCCGCAGGCGAAGAAGCCCGGCCATTACGAGATCGTCGCCGGCGAACGGCGCTGGCTGGCTGCCACCCGCGCCGGGCTCGCGGAGGTGCCGGTCTCGGTCCGCGAGCTCGACGACCGGACCGCGATGGAGGCGGCGCTCGCCGAGAACATCCAGCGCAACGCCCTCTCGCCCATCGAGGAAGCCGAGGGCTACAGGCGGCTTCTGGAGGAATTCGGCTGCACGCAGGAACGGCTCTCGACCGTGGTGGGCCGCAGCCGGCCGCATATCGCCAACACGCTCAGACTGCTTTCGCTGCCGGAGCCTGTGCGCAATCTTGTCGATGACGGCTCGCTGTCCGCCGGCCATGCCCGCGCCCTGCTCGCCGACCCGGACCCCGTCGCCCTGTCGCACCGGATCGCCGCGGACGGGCTGAGCGTGCGCCGCGTCGAGCGCCTCGTCCGCGAACGGCAGAGCGGGCGCGGCAGGCCGGCGGCGGCGAGGGATGAGGACGCGCTGGCGCTGGAGGGCGAACTCGCCGACTCGCTCGGCCTCAGAGTGTCGCTGACGCAAAGAGGCGAAGGCGGCAGCCTCACCCTGCACTACCGCAATCTGGAGCAGCTCGACGACCTGCTGGACCGCCTGAGGCGTTAGCCCGCATTTCTCACGAAGGTCGCGGCCTGCGTCGCTGTCCAGGCGTCCGCTCCGCAAGGAGTGGGCCGAAAAGCGTAGCAGCGACTACGGTTGAGGCCCGCGACGCCGCGGGCGGACGCCTGGGCGCGACCCACAGCGCCGCGCAGGCCGCGACCTTCGTGAGAAATGCGGGCTAGCCCGCGATTCTTGCGCGGAGCCTGAGCAGCAGTCCGTCGAGGCCGCCGGATTCGAGCACGATTGCGGAGAACTCCTCGCGCTGGGCGATGACCATGCTCACGCCTTCGATCACCAGGTCGGTGATTGCATAGCCACCGTTTTTGAGGTCCACCCGCCAGTCCAACAGGACGGGCGGCTTGCCCTCGGGGCGCGTCGCCGTCGTATAGACCATGGACCAGCCCTCGAAGTCGCGGACCCCGTCCACCCTGATCTGCAAGCCCGCCAGGTCCTCGAAGCGGTTCGTGTAAAGGCCGGACAGGTAGTTTTCCAGCAGCCCCCTGAAATCCGCCCGTTGCGCGGGCTTGGCCCGGCGCCAATGCCGCCCCAGCACCAGCTTGCCGATCTTGTCCAGATCGAAATCCCGGCTCAGGACCTCGCGGAAGCGGGCGCGGCGCTCGTCAACCGGCGTCGTAGGGTCGGTCAGTTGCGGAAGCACATTGGCTGCAAGCTCCCGGATAAAGCCGCCAGCGCCTTCATCCGCCCTTGCCGGACCGGCAACGACAAGCAGAAGGAAGGGCAGGATTACGGCGAGGCGCGACGGACGCATGACGGAAGCTCCCGGTTTCACTGGGCCGGCCGGGTCTCGACGGGCGGCGCGCCGCGGCTGAAGTCGGGCCGCGGCGGCGGATAGGCATATTCCTCGTCCTCGCCGTCCTGCTTGCCGCGGAGATACATCTCCTGTCCGCCATCGGTCTCGAAGGCCCGGCGCTGGCGGTAAAGCGTGCGGATGAAGGCGTAGTAGTCGAGCGCGTTCGCCTTGAAATCGTCCAGCGTATCCAGGTTGCGGTGCCGGAAATCGATCGTCGCCACGCCCGCGCGCACCAGCGGCATATGGTCGAGGTCGGCCTTGCGAAACGCGATATCGACCGGGTCTGCAACGCTCTGAACGACAAGGCCGGCGCCGTCCCGGAGATTGGAGGGGCCCGCGAGCGGCAACACCAGATACGGCCCTTCGCCGACGCCCCATGACGCCAGCGTGCTTCCGAAGTCGGTGCTGCGGTGGGGCAGGCCGTGGTCTTCGGCGACATCGATGAGGCCGACGAAGCCGATCATGGTGTTGAGGACGAAGCGCTGGGCGGTGTCGCCGGAGCGCTCCCATTCGCCCTGGGCGACGTCGTTGACGAATGTGAACGGGAGCGACAGGTGGCGGATCACATTGCGGACGCCGCGCTTCACCGGGGCGGGCGCGACCTTGCCATACACGAAGGCGGCGGGGCGCAGGACGATCGTGTCGAGCATCTCGTTGACGGCGAAGACGATCCGGTTCAGCGGCTCCAGCGGGTCGCCGTAGGAAACATCCTCCGGTTCCTCGCCGGCGCTCGAAGGCAGCGGCGCGGCGACGGCGAGGAGAAAAACCAGGAAAAAAGCCGCCGCAACGCCCGGCAACCGGCCCGCGGCAGCGGGGCGCCCGCTGGCGACCGGAGGGCAGGATGTGCGGGGTCTGCTCTCGAACCCTTCTCGCATCTGCGTTTCGCACTCTCCGGGCGTGTCCCGCGAGTGGGTAGCATACAACTCCGGAACCGCAAAAACACGCGGCATGCGGCCAAAGGTGACAGGGCGGGCGGGCGCCCCTATAAGTGGCCGGCATCATGCTGCAGCCCGCCGCCATTCCCCTTCCGCCGACCGCCGGGCGCCGCCCGGAGGCCGTCCTGTGACGCTCGCCGTTTCCTTCGAGTTCTTTCCGCCCAAGACGGCGGCGGGGGAGGGCGGCCTCAGGCGCGCACTGGATGGCCTGGCGCCGCTCGGGCCCCGTTTCGTGTCGGTCACCTGCGGGGCCGGAGGCGGGGCGGGAGAAAGCGCGCGCGGGCGCACGGCGGCCGTCGCGGCCCGCATCGCCCGCGAAACGGGGCTCGCCGTGGCCGTGCATCTGACATGCGCCGGCGCATCGCGGGAAGAGATCGACGAGGCGGCCCGCGCCTACTGGCAGGCGGGCCTGCGCCATATCGTGGCTCTGCGCGGCGACCCGCCGTCCGGCATCGGCGAGCGCTACAGGCCGCATCCCGGCGGTTATGCCTATGCTCTGGACCTCGTCGCCGGCCTGCGCCGCCTGCACGATTTCGAAATCAGCGTCTCCGCCTATCCGGAGGGCCATCCCGATGCGCCGGGCCCGGCGTTCGAAATCGACTATCTGAAGCGCAAGCTGGACGCCGGAGCGGCGCGCGCGATCACGCAGTTCTTCTTCGAGACCGACCGTTTTCTCCGGTTCCGGGACAGGTGCGGCAAGGCCGGGATCGATTGCGAAATCGTTCCGGGCATCCTGCCGATCGGCAATTTCACCCAGGCGAAACGGTTCGCCGCGCTTTGCGGAACGCAGGTGCCGGCCTGGCTCGGCGCCCAGTTCGAGGGCCTCGACGACGACCCGGAGACCCGGCGCATGGTCGCGGCCACGGTCGCGGTCGAGCAGTGCCGGCGCCTGGAGGCCGAAGGCGTGGAAAGCCTCCATTTCTACACCCTCAACCGGCCGGAGCTCACCCGGGCGGTCTGCCATATGCTGGGCGTGCGCACGAAATTGCGCCGGTCGGCGGCCTGACGCCAGCGGCCGCGTCGAGGACCGGCAGCCCGGTCCCCAAGTCGTCATGCCCGACCCTCACATCGTCATACCCGCCCCATATCGTCATACCCGGACTTGTTCCGGGTATCTCTCTCAAGCGGCTCAGCCGGGCGGCCGTGTGGATACCCGGAACAAGTCCGGGTATGACGGAGAAGCCTGTCCTGAGCTTGTCGAAGGAGGGCGTTGGGGCCTCACGGGCAAGGGGCGGATCGCAGACGCGGTGCGCTCCCGACACCCCGTTCGGCTCCCCCCGATGGCTAAACCGGACAGCCGTGGAACAAGTCCGGGCATGACGAAAGAGCCTGCCCTGAGCCTGCCGAAGGGGGGCGTTCGAGCCTCACGGGCAAGGGGCGGATCGCAGACGCCGCGCGCCCCCGAAACCCCCGGCGGACCCCCGTTCAGCCTCACCCAATGGCTGAACCGGACAGCAATGGAACAAGTCCGGGCATGACGGGAAGAGGGTCCGGCCTCCTCTCCACCAGCTGCGGCGGCATCGGGAATCGGGGATGGGCTCCCGCCTTCGCGGGGGCGACGAATGGGGGCCGGGGCGACGGTGGGTGCGGCCCCGTCATCGGCTCCGGTCCGCAGACCGCCGGCGTCACTTCCGGGTGAGCGAAAACTCGATGCGCCGGTTGCGCCGGTAGGCGTCCCTGGTATCGGCCGGATCGAGCGGATGGAATTCGCCGAAGCCGGTGGCGGCCAGCCGCTCGGCGGGCACGTCGGCCTCGACCAGCAGCTTGACCACGGCAATCGCCCGCGCGACCGACAGTTCCCAATTGGTCTTGTAGCGGGACCTGTCGCGAAGCCGTTGCCGGTCCGTGTGGCCGTCCACGCGCAGCACCCAGTCGAGATCTTCGGGGATCCTGCCCGCGACGTCGGTCAGGGCCTTGCCGATGCGGCGCACGCGCTCCTTTCCGCGCCCGTCGAGGTCCGCGGAGCCGCTCAGGAACAGCACCTCGGCCGGCAGGTAGAAGCGGTCGTCCTCGGTCCGCACCAATTGCTGGCCCGCCAGTGCCTCGCGCAGCTTGCCGACGAACTCCGAGCGGAAGCGGCGCATCTCGTCGATCTTGCGCACGAGCGCGCTGTTGAGCCGCGCGTCCAGAACCAGCGTCTCGGCTCCCTCCGCCTTCGCCTCCGAAGCCTCCAGCGCCGCGTTGAGCCGCTTCACCTGCTCCTTGAGCGCCCGGATATTGGCGGCCAGCCGGGCGACCTGGGCCTTCGCCAGCCGCGATTCGGCCTCCGCCTTCTCGGCCTGCGTCCTCAGATACGCCAGGCGGTCGACCTGTTCGGCCTTCTCCGCTTCGATCTTCTCCCGCGCCGCCTCGAGCGCCCGGCGCAGCGCCTCCAGCCGCTCGATTTCCCCGATCTGCTCGTCGATCTGCCGGCGCAGCGCGGCAATGTGGTCCTCGCTGTCCCGCCCGATGGCGTCGAGATCGGCCAGCTGGTCCCGAAGACGCGTGTTTTCAGCCGAGAGCTGCGCCAGGCGGGTTTGCGCCACTTCGTACAGGGCTGCCGATACGGACTGGGGCGCGCCAAACTCGCCGCCCTGCGCAACGCCGCGCCGCAATTGCAGTTCCTCGCGCGCTTCGGCGAGGCGCTTGCGCACGAGGTCGAGCTGCTGGCGGAGCCGCGCGGCGTTGGCGAGCGCGTCCTCCAGCCTGCCTTCCCCGACACGTTGGTCCGCCTCCCGTTTCGCGGTCGCTTCGGCAAGCGCCGCCTCCAGCCGGGCGGCTTCATTGCGCTGCGCGTCCCGCTCGCGTTCCGCGGCCGCCAGCCGCTCCGCAAGCGACGCCGCATTCCCTTCCGCCGCCGCCAGCGCTTCCCGGAGCCTCACGGCTTCGGCCGCCTGCGCATCGCGTTCGGCTTCGGCGCTTTCAAGCAGCCGGGCGCGGGCGGCGGCCTCCGCCCTCGCTTCCGCGAGCGCCTTCTGCAGCGCTGCAAGCTGCCGGTTCGCCGTTTCCTCGAACCGGGCGGTATCCGACTCCAGCCGCCTGATTTCTTCCCGCCCGGCCGCCCGGTCCGCCTCGGCTTTCTCCAGGCTTTCGGCAAGCGCGACGGCCTTCGCCTCGGCCTCGGCAAGCGCTTCGGCCAGCGCCTCGATCCGCTGCTGCCGGGCAAGGCGGGCGATCTCCATATCGACAAGCCGGCTTGCTAGGGAGTCGATCTCCTCCTTCGCGGCCGCCAGTGCGCCTTCCAGATCGGCGATACTGCTGCGGGCGGTTTCCGCCTCCTCGGCGCGCGTCCGCTTCAGGCCTGCGATCTCCCGTTCGCCGGCGGCCAGCCCGGCCTCCGCTTCGGCAAGGCGCCCGGCAAGGCCCTCCGCCCTTGCCTCGGCCGCCGCAAGCGCCCGTTCCAGCACCGCCGCCGCTTCCGACTTCTCTTCAAGCGCCTGCCTGAGCCGGACGATCTCTTCTTCCGCCGCAACTCTGCGGGTTTCCGTGTCGCCGAGCCGGGCGGAGAGAGAGGAGGCCTCCGTCCTCGCTTCGGCGAGCGACCGCTCCAGCGAGGCTGCCGTCCCGGTTTCCACCTCCAGCGCCTGCCTGAGCCTGGCGATTTCGTCCTCGCCTGCGGCGCGCCGGGTCTCCGTGTCGCCGAGCTGCGCGGAGAGGGACGCCGCTTCCGACCTCGCTTCGGCCAGCGACTGTCGCAACGATGCCGCCGTTTCCGAAGTCTCATCGAGCGCCTGCCTGAGCCTGGCGATTTCGTCCACGGCGGCGGCCCGCCGGCTTTCCGTATCGGCGAGGCGGGCCGAAAGGGAGGCCGCGTTCTTCCGTTCCTCCTCCAGCGTCCGTTCCAGCGCCGCGATGTCCGAGCGCGCGGTCTCCGCCTCCGCGGTCCGGGCGGCTTCCAGCCTGCCGATTTCGTCCCGCGCCGCGAGCCGCCGGCCCTCGGTTTCGGCGAGCGCCGCGCCAAGGCGGTCGATTTTCGCCAGCGCTCCGGCCAGCGCCTGTTCCAGGCTCGCAATCCGGGCGCGCGCCGCCTCCGCCTCTCCGGCCCGCGCGGTCTCCAGCCGGGCGATTTCGTCCCGTGCCGCGAGCCGCCGGCCCTCGATATCGGCAAGGCGCGCCGCCAGCCGCCCGATCTCGTCCTGCGCGCCGGCCAGCGCCCGTTCCAGAGCCGCGATCCGCGCCTGCGCCGCCCGGGCCTCTCCGGCGCGCGCCGTTTCCAGTTGCGCAATCTCTTCCCGCCCGGCGTTCCGGTCGGCTTCGGTTTCCGCCAATTGCCGGGAAAGGCGCGCGATTTTGTCCTCGGCCGCCGCCATCTCCGCGCGCGCGGCATCCGCCTCGGCAAGCCGGCCCGCCTCGGTCTCCTTCAGCTGTCTAGCGAGGCGGTCGATTTCCGCTTCCGCCGCCGCCAGCGCGCGCTCCAGCCCGGCGATGTCGGATTTCGCCGCATCGGCCTCTTCGGCGCGCGCCGCCTCAAGCCGGGCGATTTCCTCCCGGCCTGCGGCCTCTCCCGCTTCGGAGTCCGCCAGCCGGCCAGTGAGGCGGCCGATTTCGATTTCCGCCGCCGCCAGCGCCTTCTCCAGCGCGGCGATGTCGGCGGCCGCCGTCTCCGTCTTCTCCGCCAGCGCCGTTTTCAGCCGCGCCGCCTCGTCATTCGCCTGGGCGAGCGCGCGGCGGGCCTCGCCCAGCGCGGCCCTGAGCCGTTCCGCCTCGGCAGCCTGCGCATCGCCCTCGGTCCTGAGCGCGGCCAGGTCTTCCTCCAGCGCCGCGCGCGCCGCCAGGAGGCCGCGCATCATCCGGTTGAGCTCCGCCAGCTTCTCCGCCTGCGCGGCGGTCTCCTCCCGGCTCGCCAGCAGCGCGGCGTCGAGGCGCGCGACCTCCTCGGCGCGGCTGGCGGATTCCTGCTGCACCGCCTCGATCCGGGCGCTGAGGGCGTCGGCCTCCCGCTCGCGCGCGGCGAGCCGTTCGAGATTGGCGGCGAGCAGGCGGCGTGCTTCTTCGAGCGCCTTGTCGGCGTCGCTCTTCTGCTGGCGCGAGTCGGAAAGCGCCGCCTCCAGCGCATCCCGGCTGCGCTGGAGCGCAATCAGGTTGCGCTCCAGGCGCTCGATTTCGCTTTCCTGGACCTGCAGCCTGTCCCGGTCGGCGGCCGCGCTGTCCGTCAGCCGCGCGAAGTCTTCGCGCAGCAGCAGGACGGTGCCGGCGGCCTGCTCGGCTTCGGCCGTCATCGTCTCCAGCCGGCCCGCATAGTCGTCGCGCGCCTCGGTGACGATGCGCAGCTCCGCCGTCAGCGCCTCGAGGTCGTTGCGCAGGCCGGCGCTGGTCGTCTGCTCGAGCGCCAGCATCTCGGCGAGCTCGGCAAGCTCGCGGTTCAGCCGTGACAGCGCCTCGTCGCGCCCGGAGAGCGCCTCGTTCAGGAAGAACTGCGCCAGAACGAAGACCATGACCAGGAAGACGACGACCATCAGCAGGCTCGCCAGCGCGTCCACGAAGCCCGGCCAGGTGTTGATGTCCCGTCTGCGTCTGCTCGTCCTGCCCGCCATGTCTGTGCCGGTTGCCGCGGTCCTCCCGGATCAGAGGCCCAGAATGTCGCGCATGGAGTAGAGGCCGGGCGGCTTGCCCGCCGACCAGCGCACCGCGCGCAACGCGCCGCGCGCGAACAGCGAGCGGTCCATGCAGCGATGGGTGAATTCGAGCCGCTCGCCCTCGGCGACGAACATGACCGTGTGCTCGCCCACCACATTGCCGCCGCGCAGGGTGGCGAAGCCGATATCGCCCGCGCGCCGCGCACCGGTGTGGCCCTCGCGGCTCCATTGCGCGATCCCGTCCAGATCGGCGCCGCGCCCCGCCGCCGCCGCCCGGCCGAGGCCGACCGCCGTGCCCGAGGGCGCATCCACCTTGTGCTTGTGGTGGATCTCGAAGATTTCGATGTCGTATTCCTCGCCAAGCAAGCCCGCCATGCGCTCGACGGTTGCGAACAGCGCGTTCACGGTCACGCTCATATTGGGCGCATAGACGATGGGCAGGGCCTCCGCCGCCTTCGCGAGCGCGGCCTCCTGCCCGGCATCGAGGCCGGTGGTGCCGATGACATGGCGCGTGCCGGCCGCGGCCGCCATCGCGGCATGCTCGACGGTCGGGCCGGGCAGGGTGAATTCGATCGCCGCCTCGGCCGCCTCGAACACCGCCGCCGCGTCGTCCCCTATGGCGATGCCGCCGCCGAGGTCGCGCCCGATGGCCGGATGGCCCGGCGCTTCGCAGGCCGCGGCGAGCTCCAGGTCGTCCGCCGCGCGCACAAGTTCCACCAGCAGCCCGCCCATGCGCCCGCCGGCTCCGATGATGCCTATCCGCATTTCCTTGCCTCCGGCTCTTGCGGCCATGGGCCTGCATGTAGCATGAAACGGCCCGAAATGACCGAAACTCGTATCTATGTCCTCGGCAATGAGAAGGGCGGCACCGGCAAGTCCACGGTGGCGTTCAATCTCGTCGTCGGCCTGCTGCGCGCCGGCAAATCCGTCGGCTGCATCGACCTCGACCCCCGCCAGGCGACGCTGTCGCGCCAGGTCGGGAACCGCCGCGCCTATGCGGAACGCACCGGGACCGCGCTGCCGGAGCCGGAGGTCGAGACCGCCGACGGGCCGGAGGCGCTGGACGGGGCGCTGGAGGCGCTCGCCGCGCGCCACGACGCCGTGGTGGTCGACACCCCGGGCCGGCCCGACCCGGCGGCCCAGCGCGCCCATGCCCATGCGGATGTGCTCATCACGCCGCTGAACGACAGCCATGTCGATCTGGACCTGATCGGGCGGCTGGACCCCGGCACCCGCTCCTCGGCGCGTCCGGGCGTCTATGCGGAGATGGTCTGGAAGCAGCGCATGGTGCGCGCCAGCTCCGGCCGCAAGGCGCTCGACTGGATCGTGATGCTGAACCGGGTGCGCCAGGTCGATTCGCACAATACGCGCGAAGTCCGCGGCCTTCTGCGGGACCTCGCCGGGCGCTTCGCGTTCGACATCGCGCCCGGCTTCGGCGAGCGCACGATCTTCCGCGAGATGTTCCCGGACGGGCTCGGGCTGATGGACCTGCGCCAGCCCGGCATCGAACGGTCGCTCTCCATGAGCCATGTCGCGGCCCGCAATGAGGTCCGCCGGCTGCTCGACCTGCTGGGCGTGCCGCCGATCTGACGGGAGCCTGCCGCCCATGTCCGTGTCCTCCCTCCTCACCGAACTGGCGCCCTGGCTCGCGCTCGCCGTCATCGCCGCGGGGGTCTTTTGGCTGCGCTCCTATATGCGCCGCTCCATGGACCGTCTGGGCGAGGGCATCGACCGCATCGGCGAGGGCGTGGACCGGCTGAGCGAAAGCGTGGACCGGATGGGGGAGAGCGTGGACCGCATGGCGCAAAGCCTGGAGCGGATGGAGGACAAGCTCGACCGCAGCATCGAGCGGATCGACAGCCGTATGGACCGGATCGAGGAGCGGCAGGACCGGATGCAGGACCGGCTCGAACGCGCGGAGGACGATCTGGCCGGCGCGCTGGAGGATCGCGCGGAGAAGGACAGGCGCCTGCCGCCGGGGCAGGGCGGTCCGGAATAGCCTCAGCCGCTGTCGCGGTGCCAGGCCTCCCGGTCGAAGGCCACATGGTCGCCGAAGAAATGGACCGCCCGGTCGAGGCCGCGAATGTCCGCCGCCGTGTAAGCGCGGCTCGGGCCGTCGAGCTTTTCCGCGCCGGCGCGCGCGTCCACCCAGGCGTCGGCCGGTTGCAGCGTGCTCTGCCGCTGCACCACGTCCCAGATGTAGTAGTGGTGCGGGATGACGACGCGGGGCCGGAGCGTGTCGATGATGTGCTCCACCATAGCGAAGCCCATGACGTGCTGCGAGCCGTCCACGGGCAGCAGCGCGATGTCGATCCGCCCGAGCGCCTCCCAGACCTCCGGCGGCGGGTTGTGGCGGTTGTCGCCCCAGTGGAGGATGCGCAGCCCCCCGGTCTCGACCGTGATGAGGCAGTTGTCCCAGGAGCGCGGATTGTCCGGCGGCTCGATGTCCGCGCCGCCGAAGGCCCGGTGGATCTTCTTGAAGTCGTAGAGCGCCTGGCTCGAGTCCGTGGCGTGCTTGTCGGCAATGCCGCGAATGGCGACATCGGCGAACTCGTAGCGGCCGATCGGCCTGTCGAGCAGCACATGCGCATCCAGCCGGTGCAGCGCGTCATGGTCGAAATGCGCATGGGTGGACGCGCCGATATCCACTGCCGTCACCGGGAAGTCGCGGAAATACCAGTCCCAGCGGCGCGAGGGGTGGTTGCGCCAGGGATCGACCATGACGGTGACCCCCTTCGGCGAGGCGATCCGGAAGGCCGAGCTGCCGAAATAGGCGATCTCGACCGGCCCGTCGCGCGCCGGCGAGCGGTCGGCCTGCAGTGCGATCATCCGGTTGTGGTTGCTCGTCATCCGCCAGGCCGTCAGGCCCGTGTCGAGTCCGGTCATCCTGCGTCCCCCGTCCGGGCGTTGCCGCGGTCTTCGCGCCAGAGGCCGAGCTTTTCCTGCACGACGCGGTCCGAGAAGCTGAACAGCACGGCGTCTTCGGCGGCGCTGTGCCTCACGCCGTGCCAGCTCGGCGCCACGAAAATGTCGCGCGGCCCCCAGGCGAACACCGCCTCATCGCCGATGCGCGTCTCGCCGCGGCCTTCCACGACCGCGAACACCGCCGCGTCCGTCGCGCGATAGCTTGCCGTCTCGAAGCCGGCAGGCAGCAGCTGCAGATGCGCGGCGATGGTGGGCATGGCGTAGCCGCCGTCCACCGGGTTGGCGTAGCGCAGCTTCAGCCCGTGGCAGGGGTCCCAGGCCTCGCGCCGGCGCATGGCCTCCAGCGCCTCGCGCGAGCGGGCATAGGGATAGTTGAACACCGGCGAGGCCGGCGAGCCCGGCTCGTGGTCCACCGGCAGCAGCCCCTGGCCGTAGCGGGCGAGGCTGTCGCCCTCCGGCCGCGAGAGCGGCTGGCGGTCGTCGCCGAGCCGTTCGGCGAAGGAGGCGTCGAACAACTGCACCATCGGGATGTCCAGCCCGTCGAGCCAGATCATCGCCCGGTCGGAGTCGTTGCCGTGGTCGTGCCAGGTCCAGTGCGGGGTGATGACGAAATCGCCCTCCGCCATGGTGGTGCGCTCGCCCTCGACCGCGGTGTAGGCGCCTTCGCCCTCCACCACGAAGCGCAGCGCCGACTGGCTGTGGCGGTGGGCGGGCGCGACCTCGCCGGGCAGAACGAGCTGCAAGCCGGCATAGAGCGAGGTGGTGATGCGCGAGGTGCCCCTGAGCCCCGGATTCTCCAGCACCAGCACGCGCCGCTCGGCCTCCGCCGCGCTGATGACGGCGCCCGATTCCATGACCGGGCCGCGCACCTCGTCCCAGCGCCAGAGCGCGGGCCGGCAGGCGCTGGCGGGCTCGGGCGTGATCAGCCCGGCCATGACCTCCCAGAGCGGCGCCAGGTTGCGCGCTCCGATCTCCTCGTAGAACGCCGCCCGCTCCGTCATCGCCGCCTCCGCCTCGACTGCCGCAACACCATAGCCTGCCGGGAACCGATTCCGAAGAAGGGGAGATGAAAGCGATCGGGCGTCCTGCTTGACCTCCGTTCCGTGCAAATATATGCGTGACCGACCGCCTGCAAAAACCCAACGGATGGGTTATAGTGATTTATGGTCGTCGTTCACCGTGCTCACGGCTTCCGGGTCGTCATCTACACCCAGGACCACGAGCCGGCGCATGTTCATATCGTCGGGGCGGGGCGGGCGAAGGTCGATCTGCTTGGGTCGGACGGTCGCCCGGAAGTTGTGGATGTCATCGGCATCAAGAAGTCGGATATGCGGCGCCTGCTTGCGGAGGTGACAGAGCACCGGAACCGGCTCATGCGGGAATGGGAGCGTATTCATGGTCGATCTGACTGACTCCGGGTTCGAGGCCGCCGAAGCGCGCGGCCGCGAGATGATGAAGTCCGAGCCCCGGGCCGTTGCAGCGCGCTACGACCGCGAAACGGGCCGCGTAGCGGTCGAACTCGCGAATGGCTGTACCTACATCTTTCCCGCGGAGCTGGCCCAGGAGTTGCAGGGCGCGGACGATGAGGCGTTGTCCGGCGTCGCGGTCGACGGCGCGGGCTTCAACCTGCACTGGCCCGCGCTCGACGCCGACCTTTATGTCCCCGCCCTGGTCGCCGGCGTGTTCGGCACGCGGGACTGGATGGCGAAGGAGTGGGCGCGCAGGGCCGGTCGCACCACAACGCCCGCCAAAGCCGCCGCGTCCCGCACGAACGGCGCGAAAGGAGGCCGGCCGCGCAGGAAACGGACGGGTTAGGCGGCATGCGAATCGGGTATAATGCGCCCGCTCTTGCATTTCCCGCGGAACGATGGCGTCGCGGTCCGCAGGGACCGCCGCTCTGGGAGGAATCATGAAGCATGCAAAGGAAAGAGCCGGTTTTCGCCCGCAAGAAAGGCTGTCCGCTGTTTCACCCGCGCCCCGGATTGCGGCGGTCCTCGCCGTCCTGACGGCGTCGCTTTTCCTGCTGTACCCCGACGCCGCCGGGGCGGCCGTCGAGGGGGAGACGAAATTCGTCCTCGACAGCTTCGCCTTCCTCGTCTGGGGCGCGCTCGTCATGTGGATGTGCGCCGGCTTCACCATGCTCGAATCGGGCTCGGTGCGCACCAAGAACGCCTCGGTCATCTGCCTGAAGAATATCGGCCTCTATTCCATCGCCGGGCTCACCTTCTACTTCCTCGGCTACAACCTCATGTATGTCGGCGTGGAAGAGGGCGGCTGGATCGGGACCTTCACCTTCCTCTACGGCACGAGCGCCGACGAGATCGCGCTCCTCGGCGGCGATGCCGGCGCGGCCGAGGCCGTGGTCGGCAACGGCTATGCCGTCATGTCCGACTGGTTCTTCCAGATGGTGTTCGTGGCGACGACGGCCTCCATCGTCTCCGGCACGCTGGCCGAGCGCGTCAAGCTCCCCTCGTTCTTCGTCTTCATCGCCATCCTGACCGCCATCGTCTATCCCATCGTCGGCGCCTGGACCTGGGGCGGCGGCTGGCTCTCGGCGCTGGGCTTCCAGGACTTCGCCGGCTCCACCATCGTCCACTCCACCGGCGGCTGGGCGGCGCTCGCCGGCGCGGTGATCGTCGGGCCCCGTAAGCACAAGTTCCGCGCCGACGGCTCCCCGAGGGCAACGCCGCCCTCCAACGTGCCGGCCGTCACGCTCGGCGTCTTCATCCTCTGGCTCGGCTGGTTCGGCTTCAACGGCGGCTCGCAGCTGGCGCTGGGCGGCGCGGCGGACGCGGTCGCGCTCGCCAACATCCTCGCCAACACCAACCTTGCGGCTGCCGCCGGCGTGCTGGCCGCGCTGGCGCTGGCGCGGCCGCTGTTCGGGCGCATCGACCTGCTGGCGGGCCTGAACGGCGCCATCGGCGGCCTGGTCGCGATCACCGCCGGGCCGGACATCGTCGAGCATTACTGGGCGGTCGTCATCGGCCTGGTCGGCGGCGCGGTCACCACCGCGGGCCTGAAATTCCTAGAGGTGCTCAGGATCGACGATGTGGTGGGCGCGGTCCCGGCGCATCTCTTCGCCGGCATCTGGGGCACGATGGCGGTCTGCATCGCCGCGGGCGGCGACGTGCTGGTCCAGCTCACCGGCGTGCTGGCCGTCGGCGCCTTCGTCTTCGGCGCCTCGCTGCTCATCTGGCTCGGCCTCAAATACACGATGGGCGCGCGCGTGTCCGAGACGGTCGAGGAACTCGGCCAGGACGCCGCCGAGCTCGGCATCGAGGCCTATCCGGAGTTCGTGCTGATGCCGGAGGTGGACGACGACTGAGCCGGCGTTCCCGCGTCAGGCCATCCCGGCTTCGACGCGGGGGTCCGCGTCCGCGCGGTCCTCGGCCGCCTCGGCAAGCGCCGGGTCGGGGTCGCGCGGGAGCTGGATCATCACGCGCAGGATCTGGTCGCCGCGCGGGCCGCCCTCGGGGTCGGGCACGCCCTTGCCCTTCAGTCTCAGCCGCGCGCCTGAGCTCGTCATCGGCGCGATCCGCACCGTCACCGGGCCGTCCAGCGTCGGCGCGCGCACCCTGCCGCCCCGGACGGCCTCGGCGAGCGAGACCGGCAGATCGACCAGGACGGTGCGGCCTTCGCGCCGGAACCAGGGATGCGGCTCGACCGAAATCTCGACCTCCGCATCGCCGGGCGGCCCGCCGGACGGGCCGGGTTCGCCGCGCCCGGCAAGCCTGAGCCGCGCGCCGTCCTCCGTGGCGGGCGGCACCTTGAGCGCGATGCTCCGCCCGGATTTCAGGGTGAGCCGCACCGTGCCGCCTTTGGCCGCGTCGATGAACGGCACCGCGACCCGGTAGCGCATGTCGGCGCCGCGCCTGGGGCGGTTGCGGAAGCCGGAGAAGATGTCGCCGAACAGGTCTCCGGGGTCGAACCCGCCCTGTGTGCCGAAATTGCCGAACCCGCCGAATGGCGCGCGCTCGCGGCCCTCGGCGTCGATCTCGCCCCGGTCGAAGCGGGCGCGTTTGTCCGGGTCGCCCAGCAGGTCCCATGCGGAGGCGGCTTCCTTGAAACGCGCCTCGGCGTTCGCGTCGCCCGGATTGCGGTCCGGGTGGTTCTCCTTGACGATACGCCGGTAAGCGCGCTTCAGCGTTCCGGCGTCGGCGTCGCGCGGGCAACCGAGCGCCGCATAGGGGTCGCGCATCAGGCCGCGGGCTGGACGATTTTCCAGCTGCCGTCCGGCTGGCGGCAGGCCGTGCCGTAGGCGGTCTGCTCCTCGCCGCCGACGACGATGCCGGTCTGGTACTCGCGGCAATACCGGCCGGAATCCTCCTGCCAGGTGCGCGTCGGCACGACCCAGCCCGAATTGCCGCTGTCCGGATTCTCCCATTCCGACCGGTCGCCGGTGCGCCCGCGTTCCAGCGCGCCCTGCGTGGTCTCCGCGGCCACAATGCGGTCGGCTTCGTCCAGCTGGCGGCCGAGCCGGCTGCCGAGCATGGCGCCGAGCAGCGTGCCGGCGGCGATCGCCACCTTGCGCCCGCGGCCCTTGCCGACCTCATTGCCGAGCACGGCGCCGCCGACGCCGCCGATAATGGTGCCGAGGGTCTGCTTGGGGCCCTGATCGGGGCCGCAGGCGGCCAGCAGGAAGACGGCTGCCGCAACGGCGAGTGCTTGTTTCATCGGAAAACCGCCCCTTGGTTCCGGCCGGAACCGCGCGCTTGCCTCGGCAGCGGGCCGGCCTATTGTGGATATCCACTCTCCAATAAGGTGCTCTTGGGGCGGTTCGTCAAGGGATGCAAGACGCGGAAGCAGGGTAATCGCTTTGAAGATTTGCGAGCAGGGCGCGTGACCGGGATTCAACCGGGTTTCGAGGGCGCCGGTCGAATCGAAGCCCCGACGCTCTTCCGGTCATATCCCCTTCCCGTCATACCCGGACTTGTTCCGGGTATCCATGCGGCCGTTCGGCGGAAGCGGTGGAGAGAGATACCCGGATCAAGTCCGGGTATGACGGAGGAGCCTGCCCTGAGCTTGTCGAAGGGGGCGTTCGGGCATGACGGGGGTGTTCACGCATGACAAATCCAAAAGCGATTGCCCTGGACGCGGAAGAGGATGAAATCGGGCGCGACCCGGTGCGCGCCGTCCGGCGCTGGATCGAGGAAGCCGAAGCCTGCGAGCCGGTGGACGCCAACGCCGCCGCGCTCGCCACGGTGGGCGCGGACGGCATGCCGTCCTGCCGCATCGTGCTGGTGAAGGCGGTCGAGGCGCAAGGGCTGGTCTTCTACACCAACTACGAAAGCCGCAAGGGCCGCGAGCTTGCCGCCCGGCCGCTGGCGGCGCTGACCTTCCACTGGCGCGTTCTGGACCGCCAATTGCGGGTGGAGGGACGGGTTGCGCGCGTCGAGGACGCGGTCTCCGACGCCTATTTCGAAAGCCGTGAGCGCGGCAGCCGGATCGGCGCCTGGGCGTCCCGCCAGTCGGAGCCTGTGGCGGACCGGCCGGCGCTCGAGGCGCGCGTTGCGGAGATGGAGGCGCGGTTCGGCGGGGCCGACATCCCGCGGCCGGTCTTCTGGGGCGGCTTCCGGCTCCGGCCCTCGCGCATCGAGTTCTGGCGGCGGGGAGAGCACCGCCTGCACGACCGAATCGTGTGCCGCGCCGAAGGGGGGGCGTGGACGAGGGAGAGGCTGCAACCGTGACCGCCCGGCGCGTTGCGTTCCGGCCGCCCGGTCTTCCGGCGGCAAGAGCGCTGCGCTCTTGAAACTCACGATTGCGCGCGGTTTCCGGCATTCGATACAACGGTATCGTTCGAAATTCATTCAGACATATGAAGGTTGAGATGAAAGTCGCGAACACGGCGAATCCTGCGGGATATATGAAGCAATCGGGGTAATCCGCGCCGACTGTATTTCGTATAGACGGGAATAAGTTCTTCTTTTACTCCAATGAAGGCTCGCCGCGGGAGCCTGTGCATGTCCATGTGCGGAAAGGGTCCTCCTCCGCGAAGATTATGCTTGAACCGACGGTTCGTGTGGTGGAAAGTCGCGGTTTCAATGCGCGCGAGTTGCGGGTCCTGACCGGCTTGGCGTCAGACAGGGCGGGATCGATCCGGAAGGCATGGAATGACCATTTCGGCTGAACGCGTGTCCTTCGACGGGGACTCCATGTGGGTGTCGCTCTCCGACGGCCGGGTGCTCGGCGTGCCGCTCGCCTGGTTTCCCCGGCTTTGCGGCGCGCCGGCCGACGCCCTGCAACAGTATGAACTCACCGCCGGCGGCATTCATTGGGAAGCGCTCGACGAGGACATTTCGGTCTCGGGCCTGTTGGCCGGGCGCGGCGACCGGACCCGGCGCGAAACAGGCGTCGCGGCGGCCTGACAGGGAGCGCCGCCTGCGCGACCCCGTCGTCCGCTGCGCCGGGAAGGGCATCCGGATGAGGGAGAGGCTGCAGCCATGATGACCCCGGGCGACCTCGACCATTACCGCGACAATGGCTTCATCCGTCCGAGGCCCCTGCTGACGGCTCCTGAAACGGACCGCTACCGCGAGGCCTGCGAACGGTCCTGCGTGGAGGCGGGACGGAAACCCTCCCGGCGCCAGGCGGCGAGCAGGACCAAGCCTTACCTGCTGTTTCCCTGGGCGGCGGAGCTTGTGCGCCATCCGGGGTTGCTGGACATGGTGGAGGCCCTCATCGGCCCCGACATCCTGGTGTTCCACACGACCGTCTGGATCAAGGAAGGCGGCAGCGGGTCCTTCGTGCCCTGGCACCAGGACGGGACCTATTTCGGCCTCGAACCGCTGGAACAGGTGACCGCCTGGGTGGCGCTGACCGAATCGACCAGGGAGATGGGGTGCCTGCGCTTCCTGCCGGGCTCCCACCGCGACGGCCAGGTGCAGCACCGCGACCATGACGACGAGACGCTCATGCTGTCGCGCGGCCAGACCGTCGAGCGCGGCGTGGACGAGGACAGCGCCGTCCCTCTGGAGTTCGCGCCGGGCGAGGTCTCCTTCCATCACACCATGGTCATGCACAGTTCCGGCCCCAACCGCTCGACCCGGCGGCGCATCGGCATCGGCATCAGCTATATCCCGGCCCATGTCCGCCATGTAACGCCCGTCCGGCTCTCGGCTTCCCTGGTGCGCGGCCGGGACCGCTGGGGCCATTTCGACCCGGAGCCGCGCCCCGGGCCGGGCGGCGGGGAGGCCGCCGAAGCGGTCCATGCCGACAGCCTCGACCGCTTCTGGCGCGCCTCGGAATTCATCCCGGAAATGCAGGGCATCCACTGAAGGCCGGCGCGGGTCCGGAACGGTGAGGGCCGGGCCGGCGACCGGCCGGCGATGGAAATTCGTTCGCGTTTCATGAAATAGTTCTGGTTTGAGACTTGACATCTGGCGGAGTGTGGTATGATGGTCCCCAGGGAAGCGGTTTCCGGAGCCGCCTCCCCGGGTGCTGCGCAGCGCCGTTTCTGAAAACACCCGAGAAGCCGACGGGAGAGGTGCGCCCGCCGCCTCGCGCGCGCAATCAGGCGCGCGAACCGCGCCGCTGCGTAACGCCCGCCCGCGCCGGCACAGGCGCCCGCGCGGGAGACGCGCGAAACAGGGACACGCTCCCCGTCGAAGGAGGAGAGACGATGACCGCACCCGACCCCCGCCCCGAACTGGCGGCGATGCTGGCCGAAAAGCTGGCCCCGGCCGCCGCAGCCCTTGCCGAAGCTTATGCCCAGGACATGGGCGCAGCGCCGCCGCCGGAGGACAACCGTGCCTCGGCCGAACGCCATCGCGCCGGGCGCGCCGCGCTCTCCCATCTGCGCCAGCTCCTCAACCTCCTCGACTGGGCCGCCGCCCGCATGCCCGAGCCGGAGCCTCTGCCTGCCGAAGAGCCGGCGGACGACCTCGACGACTGGGTTCCGGAGCCGGAGCCCGAGACCGGCTATGACGGCAGCGAGGACGAATACCACTATTTCGACGAGGTCTATGTCGGCAGCCAGCAGACGCCGGAGTTCCGGGCCTGGCATGCGGAGCAGGAGCGTCGCTTCGGGCCGCTGGTGCCGGACGAGGACAGTTACGACGGCAGCGAGGACTACTACAACTTCGGTGAGCGCCAGTATGTGGGCAAGCTGACCACGCCCGCGTTCTACGACTGGCTCGCCCGCCAGGAACGCCGCGAGGCCGCAGAACTCGCCGCAAGGGAGGCCGCAGAAGGAGGCGGGAGCGCCGGCGGGCGGTAGTGTCCCGGTCCCCAAGTCGTCATGGCCGCCCCCATATCGTCATGCCCGGAACAAGTCCGGGTATGACGAAAGAGCCTGCCCTGAGCCTGTCGAAGGGGGGCGTTCGGGCATGACGGACAGGAGGCCGACCGGGGACGCCGCGCGCCCCCGAAACCCCCGGCAGACTCCCGTTCAGCCTCGCCCAATGGCTAAACCGGACAGCAATGGAACAAGTCCGGGCATGACGGGACGAGTGGCCGGGGGAGGCTCTGCGGGCGTCCGGGGCGCCGGTGAGGGCAGGCGGGAAAGAGGTCGATGAGCCGAGCGCTATGCTCGAACGGTTCATGGAACATGCATCACACACATGCAGAACATGACATTTCATGACACAGCGCCAGGGAGGCTCAGGCGCCTCATGACAGAACATGACATGTCACCGGCGTCGGCCGGCCGCCGCGCGGTTGACAGGCGGAGCGGGCGGGGCAGAATGACAAGCGGAAGCGGGCGTAGCTCAGTGGTAGAGCATCGGCTTCCCAAGCCGAGTGCCGTGGGTTCGATCCCCATCGCCCGCTCCAGCTTCCCGACGGGACGGGGGGAGGCGATGGACTATCGCGAAATCGAGGTTGCGCCGGTTGCAGGCGCGCTCGGGGCCGAAATCGGGGGCGTGGACCTTGCGGGGCCGCTGGGCAACAGCGTCTTCTCGGAAATCCACCGCGCCTTCCTCGAACACCGGGTGATCTTCTTCCGCGGCCAGAAGCTGACGCCGTCCGGGCAGCGCGATTTCGCCGCGCGCTTCGGCCCCTGCAACCGCTATCCCTTCGTCGCCGGGCTGGAGGAATGCCCGGAGGTGATCCCGGTTATCAAGGAGCCGGACGAGACCTTCAATTTCGGCGGCCTCTGGCATTCCGACACCACCTATCTGGAGAGGCCGCCGCTCGGCACCCTGCTCTACGCCGTCGAGACGCCGCCGCATGGCGGCGACACGCTGTTCGCCAACACCAAGCTCGCCTATGACGCGCTCTCGGACGGCATGAAGGCGGCGCTTGCCGGGTTGCGGGGCCTCTCCAGCGCGAAAATCCGCTATGCGGAGGCCGGGCGGGCCGGCCAATTCGTCAAATTCAAGGGCGCGATGACCGCAATCGGCCTCGACAAGGAGGAGACGCTGGAAGCCTGGCATCCGGTGGTCCGCACCCACCCCGACACCGGCGAGAAGGCGCTCTACCTCAACCGCGCCCACACGGTGCGCTTCGAGGGCTGGACCGAGGCCGAAAGCCGGCCCTGGATCGACTGGCTCTGCGAGCATATCGCGCGGCCGGAGTTCACCTGCCGGTTCCGCTGGGAGCCGGGCTCGGTCGCGCTCTGGGACAACCGCTGCACGCACCATTTCGCGCTCAACGACTATCACGGCTACCGCCGCCACATGCACCGCTGCACCATAGAGGGCGACCGGCCCTCCTGAGGCCTGTTCCCCCGAGACCTTCCGGAGTTTCCATGAACAGCAAGACCGCGCCCGAAGGCGGGCCGAAGATCGCGATCGTCTCCGCCGGAGCCGTCGGCTCCCATGTCGGCGGGCACCTGACCAGGGCCGGCTACGCGCCGATCCTGGTCGATTTCTGGCCGGAGCATGTGGACGCCATGCGCCGCGACGGGCTGAAGCTCACCGGCATGACGGAAGCCGAGTGCTTCACCCAGCCGGTCGAGGCCTGGCACGTCACCGAACTGGAGCGGCTCTCGCGCGAGCGCCCGGTCGATATCGCGTTCGTCTGCGCCAAGTCCTACGACACGGTCTGGGCGACGGAGATGATCCGGCAATATCTGGCGCCGGACGGCTTCGTCGTCTCGCTCCAGAACGGCATCAACGAGGAGCGGATCGCCGGCGTCGTCGGCTGGGGCAAGACCCTGGGCTCGATCGCGAGTGCGATCTCGGTCGATCTGCACGCGCCCGGCGAGGTGCGCCGCAATGTGCAGCTCGGCGGGGAGAGGCACACCGTTTTCCGCGTGGGCGAGCCGCACGGCCGGATCACGGAACGCGCGCGGCTCGTCGCGGAAATGCTGGGCCATGTGGACAGCGCGAAAGCCACCTCCAACCTTTGGGGCGAGCGCTGGTCGAAGCTGGTCGTCAACTCCATGCGCAACCCGATGTCGGCGGCGACCGGCCTCGGCGGCGTTGAGGCGGACCGGCTCGACTATACCCGCCGCCTCGCCATCCGCATCGCCGGCGAGGCGATCCGCACCGGGCTTGCGCACGGCTTTACGCTGGAAAAGCTCTACGGCATGGACCCGCAGCGCGTCGCGGAAGCGGCGGAAGGCAGCAACGAGGCGATGACCGAGATCGAGGCGGTGCTGGAGCGCAATGCGCAGGGCCGCTCGGCCACCGACCGCCCCTCCATGGGCCAGGACATCCGGAAGGGCCGGCGCACGGAGATCGACTTCATCAACGGGCTCGTGGTGGACTATGCGGTCCGCCTCGGCCTCGACACCCCCGCCAACCGCGCCATCGTCGAGGTGGTGAAGCGCGTCGAACGCAGGGAAATCGCCCCCGCCCCGGAGAATGTCCGGCATATCTGAGGGGCGGGCCGGGCGAAGGGGAGGAGCCGCTTTTCATGCCGGACAGCGAGACTATCGTTCAGGGCGGGCTGACCTGGAAAATCCTGAAACAGGTGTTCCCGGTTGCGGCGTCGCTCAGGCGCGAGCATTGGGACCTGTTGGCCGGAACCGGGATCGCGGAGGCGCAAAGGAACGACGACGAACTGTTTTACCAGGCGCTGCTGCACAAATTCCGGCGCGACGGCGAATTCACAGCGGGGCTCGACCGAAGGTTTCTCGGGTCGAAAAAGAAGAAGGACAGGGAAAAGGCTTTCACCTATCGCGCGAGCCGGTGGCTGGTCCAGAAGATTCCCGAATTGTTCTCTTATGACGACATACTCGACGCGCCTGTCGACCTGTTCGGCGACGCCACCGCCGAGCGCGATCTGCGCGACATCATCGCGGCCATGCGGCGGGTCGAAAGAGAGGCAAAGGCCCGCCAGGCGCCGCTTGCCGAAGAACGATGGAAATCGGCCGGCGCGGAACTGCGCAGCCTTCTGGACGAGCTGGACCGCCCGACGCCGGACGCGGTCGAGCGGATAGAGGCCGCCGCCGAGGCGCTTTTGGAGGCCGGCAGCGAAGTCCGGAAACAGGCTGCGGAACTGGAGCGAAGCCGCGTCGATATACGGATCCTGCTCGAGGCTCTTTCCGACCTGGGCCGCGCCGCTGAGGTGCTGGAGCGCCTCGACACGCTCGAAGCCGCGCAATTGGCGGCGCTGGCCGAAATCGCGCAAGAAGCCCACACGCCGGTCGATGCGCTGGCCGAGGCGGAAATAGGGCTGGCGGCGAAGGAGAAGGAGTTCGAACGGCAGAGGGCCGACGGCGCACCCTGGTCGGCGATCGCGAGGGAGGCGGAGGCCCTGGCGGAACTCGAAGCGGAAAGGAACCGCCAGCTTGCCTCAGTGGAGACGCTGCTTGCCCGGATGGCCGCGGCCTCGGCGGCGGTCGAGGCGGGCGAGCCTCCGGAGCGTCCGGGTCCGGAGGCCGGAAAGCGCCGAAAGGCCCGGGCCGCAGGGCGAACCGGAGAGAAGCGGGACGCCCCCCCGGCGGCTGGCAGCGCGATGGAAGAGGACACGGGAGCCCCGGCCGGGACCGCCGACCCGCCGCTGCCCGCGTCCTGGGGCGAGTTCGCCCATTGGTGCGAGACGCAACTGGACGGTCGTCTTGCCCTGTCGCCGCGCGCCTTCGGTTCGATCAAGAAGGCGCGTTACGAGGATGTCGGGCTTGCAGCGCAATGCCTGGCGTGGCTGGCCGGCGACTACCGCCAGGCGCGGCTGGAGGGGACGGGGAACAGCCTGCAGGGCCCGGTCCCGGCCGGTTCCGGCGTCCGCAACGACAGGAGCGGCGGCGATTCGTTCGAGTTCGACTGGCAGGGGAAGCGGTTGCGGGCCGACTGGCATATCAAGAGCGGCGGCAATACCCGCGACCCGGCGCGGTGCCTGCGCATCTACTATTGCTGGCACGAGGATGGTGACGGAGGGCATATCGTCGTCGGAGACATGCCGGGCCATGTGCGAAGCCGCGTGACCTGAACGGCGCGCGGGCGCCGCTCACAGCCTCCGCAGGCGCTCGAAGCGGTGCAGCATGAAGGCCGTGCCGATGGCGGGCGCGGCGAGGTTGGCGAGCGGCAGGGTCATCAGCCAGGCGATGGCGACGCCTGCGAGCCACACGCGGAAGCGGTGGCGGCGGCGGAGCGCGCGGGCGGCCTCCGGTTCGAGCCGGCGGAGCGCGGCCGCCTCGAAATACTCACGCCCGCAGAGCCAGCCATTCGCCAGCCAGAACAGCAGGAGCCCCAGGGGCGGCACGAACAGCCAGACCGGCAGCAGCAGGAGGTTGATGCCGAGCGCGGCGCCGGCGAAGTAGGCGGTCTGGCGGAGCGTCTCGCCCCAGCCCTGCGCCCTGGGCGTCCCGAGACCCGGGTAATGGCGGGCCTCGACCGCGCTCGCGGCGCGCTCCAGGAACAGGCCCTGCAAGGCCGCCGCCGCCGCCGGGAAGAGCATGGTGCCCGCTGCCAGCGCCGCTGCGCCTCCGGCAAGCCCCGCCGCGACGTCGAGCCAGCCGATGCCGGTTAGCCCGCCAAGCGCCCAGCCGGCGCCTGCCGCGAGCGCGGCCAGCAGCAGCGCGGCCAGCAGGCAGGAAAACAGCACCACGCGGCGGAAGCGCCGGTCGGAAAGTTGCGCAAAGGCTTTGAAGAGGTCGGCGATCAAGGTGCGGCGTCTTCCTCGAAGCCGTAGGCGCGGGCGAGAAGCCGGATCGGGTGCCCGACCCGCCTGGGCGGCGCGTCCGGATCGAGGCGCCCCATGCCCTGCGTAATATGCAGGGCGGCAAGCGGGCATTCGGAGACCACAGGGCCGCCCGCCTCCAGCGCCTGCCGGGCCACCGGGCGGCCGAGACGGAGCGCGGTCTCGAAATTGTCCTTGAGGCACCCCCGGAAGCCGCCATGGCCGGAGCAGCTCTCGATCGCCTCGACTTCCGCGCCGGGAATGAGCGCCAGCAGCTCCGCCGCCTTGCGGCCTATATTCTGCGCGCGGGCATGGCAGGCGATATGGACGGCGACCGGCCCGTCAAGCGGCTTCAGCCCCGCCGCCAGCCCCTCGCGCCGGGCGATGTCCACCACATATTCGCTGAGATCGAACACCGTGCGCGCCAGCCGCGCCGCGTCCTCATTGCCGGGCAGCAGCAGCGGCCATTCGGACTTCAGCATGAGCGCGCAGGAGGGCATCAGCGCCACGATGTCGTAGCCGGCGTCGGCGAGCGCCAGCAATTCCGGGGCGATCCGCCCGGCCCGCCGGGCTGCCGTCTCAATATCGCCCAGCTCCAGTTGCGGCATGCCGCAGCAGCCGGGATGGACGACATGCGTCTCGACGCCGTTCCGCGCCAGCACGGCGCGGGCGGCGAGCCCGGTTTCCGGCTCGTTGTAATTGCCGAGGCAGGTGGCGTAGAGCGCGGCCCTGCGCCCGAAGGCGGGGGCGGCCTCGTTGAGCGCCGGACTGCCCGCCATGGCGCGGTGCTCGAGGCTCTCATGGTGGAAGCGCGGCAGCGCGGCCTCGCGGTGGACGCCCGTGAGCCCTTCGATCAGCGTGCGCAGGGGCTCGTTCGCGGTGTCCAGCGCCCAGTTGGCGAGCGGCGCCGCCATGCCGCCCGCGCGGCCGTTGCGGTCGGTCGCGGCGATCTCGCGGTCCTCGAAGCGCCGCGCGCCGCGCCGGAATTCCGCCGCCCGGTGGCGCAGCATCAGGTGCGGGAAATCCACCTCCAGGGGGTGCGGCGGCACATAGGGGCATTCGGTCCTGAAGCACATGTCGCAGAGCGTGCAGGCGTCCGCAACCGCCTTGAAATCCGCCGGATCGACCGTGTCGAGCCCGCTCGACGGGGCCTTGTCGATCAGGGCGAAGAGGCGCGGGAAGGCGTCGCAAAGGCCGGAGCAGCGCCGGCAGCCATGGCAGATGCCGAACACCCGCCGGAGCTCGGCGTCGATGGCCTCGGGGTCGTCGAACCCCGGCGCGTCCCATGCCAGCGGACGGCGCGCCGGGGGATCGGGGCTGCCATCGCGCATGGGCTCGGACCTTCCCGGGACGGAAGGATTTGCGGGGGACATCCGGCCGGCCGCGCGGGCCGGATGTCCCCGCCGGTCTCAGGCGAGGTCGAAGCGGTCGAGGTTCATGACCTTGCCCCACGCGGCGGCGAAGTCGCGAACGAACTTCTCCCCGGCGTCGCTACTCCCGTACACCTCGGAAAGCGCCCGGAGCTCGGAGTTCGAACCGAAGATGAGATCGACGCGGCTGGCGGTCCATTTGACTTCGCCCGTCCCGCGGTCCCGGCCCTCGAATTCCTCCCCGTCGTCCGAGACCGCCGTCCATTCGGTCCCCATGTCGAGCAGGTTGACGAAGAAGTCGTTGGTCAGCGTCCCGGGCCGGTCGGTGAAGACGCCGCGCCCCGACCGATCGGCATTGGCGCCGAGCGCGCGCATGCCGCCGACAAGCGCCGTCATCTCGGGCGCGGACAGCTTCAGCATGAACGCCTTGTCCACCAGCAGGTGCTCCGAGGAGGCCGCATGGCCGTTCTGCAGATAGTTGCGGAACCCGTCAGCGGTGGGCTCCAGCACGGCGAAGGACTCGGCGTCGGTCATCTCGTCCGTGGCGTCGGTGCGCCCCGGCGCGAAGGGGACCTCGACATCGTGTCCGGCCTTCCTTGCGGCTTCCTCGACGGCCGCGCAGCCGCCCAGCACGATCAGGTCCGCGAGCGAGACCATCTTGCCGTTCGCCTGCGCGTTGTTGAACTCCTGCCGGATTCCTTCCAGCGCCTCCAGCACCGCCGACACGCCGGACTTCACGTTGACGTCCCATCCCGACTGCGGCGCGAGGCGGATGCGCGCGCCGTTGGCGCCGCCGCGCTTGTCGGTGTCGCGGTAGGTCGAGGCGGATGCCCAGGCGGCCGAGACCAGCTGCGAGACGGAGAGGCCGGAGCCGAGGATTTTGCCCTTGAGCGCGGCGATGTCCGCGTCGTCGATCGGGTGGTGCGTGACCGCCGGCACCGGGTCCTGGAAGGGCAGCTGCTCCTCGGGCACCCAGGGCCCGAGATAGCGGGAGACCGGGCCCATGTCGCGATGCAGCAGCTTGAACCACGCCCTGGCGAAGGCGTCGGCGAACTCGTCCGGGTTCTCGTGGAAGCGCCTGGAGATCTTCTTGTAGGCCGGATCGGTAATCAGCGAGAGATCGGTGGTGAGCATCATCGGCGCGTGCCGCGTGGACGGGTCGTGCGCGTCCGGCACGGTCCCCTGCGCCTCGGCGTTCTTCGGCGTCCACTGGTTCGCGCCGGCGGGGCTCTTCGTCAGCTCCCATTCATAGTTGAACAGGTTGTCGAAATAGCCGTTGTCCCACTTGATCGGATCGTTGGTCCAGGCGCCCTCGAGCCCGCTGCCGATCTGGTCGCCGGCCTTGCCGCTGCCATGGCTGCTCGTCCAGCCGAAGCCCTGCTGGTCGACCGCGGCGCCCTCGGGCTCGGGGCCCTTGTATTTCTCCTCGGCGGCGCCGTGGGCCTTGCCGAAGGTGTGGCCGCCGGCGATCAGCGCGACCGTTTCCTCGTCGTTCATCGCCATGCGGCGGAAGGTCTCGCGAATGTCGCGGGCCGCCGCCATTGGGTCGGGATTGCCGTTCGGCCCCTCCGGATTGACGTAGATCAGGCCCATCTGGACGGCGCCGAGCGGATTGGCCAGCTCGCGGTCGCCGCTATAACGCTCGTCGTCGAGCCAGCCCGTCTCCGGACCCCAATAGATGTCCTCGTCGGCTGTCCAGATGTCCGGGCGGCCGCCGCCGAAGCCGAAGGTCCTGAAGCCCATCGTCTCCAGCGCGCGGTTCCCGGCGAAGATCAGCAGGTCGGCCCAGGAGATCTTGCGCCCGTATTTCTGCTTGACCGGCCAGAGCAGCCGGCGCGCCTTGTCGAGGTTCACATTGTCGGGCCAGCTGTTGAGGGGGGCGAAGCGCTGGTCGCCGCAACCGCCGCCGCCGCGCCCGTCGTCGATGCGGTAGGTGCCCGCGGCGTGCCAGGTCATGCGGATGAAGAGCGGGCCGTAATGGCCGTAATCCGCCGGCCACCAGTCCTGCGAGTCGGTCATCACCGCATCGACGTCTTTCGCGAGCGCGTCGAAATCGAGGCTGTTGAACGCCTCGGCGTAGTTGAAGTCGGGGTCGTTGGGATCCGCCTCGGGGTGGTTCTGGCGCAGGACCCGCAGGTTCAGCCTGTTCGGCCACCAATGCCGGTTCGCGGTCTCGCCGGTGGCCTGGTGGACGGCGCCCATGACCGGGCACTTGCTCGCGGTACTCATTATTCCTCCGATTGCGTTCCGAATTCGCCCGCTCTGTCCGGCAGGGTTGCGCTGAGCGGTGCCTTCGTCCGGTTCTCCGGTGTGCGGAAATGTGTATGCCGAGTATGGGTCCGGCTGCTCATGGCGTCAACAATTTAGACCGATTCCAGGTTGGGACATTTCGGGTCAGCGGATCCGCACCACCAGGTCGATGCGCTCCACCGTCTTGCCGCCCGGCGCTTCGGGCAGGCCGGTAATGCCGACATCTTCGGCGTCGAAGTCGATCAGCTCGTTCGTGCCGGTGTCGTAGAAATGGTGGTGGCGGGAGAGGTTGGTGTCGAAGCAGGCGCGGCCCGGCTCCACATCCACCCGGCGCAGCAGCCCGGCATCCACGAACTGGTGCAGCGTGTTGTAAACCGTGGCCAGGGAGACGCGGACGCCGGCCTCGCGCGCCTCCCGGCTCAGCTCCTCGGCGCGGACATGGCGGTCGGGCCCGGCGAACAGGAGCCGCGCCAGCCCGAGCCGCTGCCGCGTCGGCCGCAGCCCGGCCCGGCGCAGCCGCGTTCCGATGTCGGAATCCTTGGCATCCATGGCGCCGGCAATTCTATAACGCGGAGGACGAAAGTCCAGCCGGACGACCTGCCCGCTCCTGCCCCGGCACGGCGGCGGGGCGGAGTGAAAATCGGTCTTCTCCCCGCCTGTCCGCGTTGTATAGTTTCCCCGCCATGCCCGCTCGACACATCGTTCCGCTGCCCTCATCCCGGTTTCGCATCGTCCTGGCGGCCGCATTGCTGGCGGCGCTGACGGCGGTCCCGGCGGCGGCCGGACCGCTGGACGCCGCGCGGGCGGCATGGTCCGAAGGCCGGTTCCTCGAAGCCGCCGACATGGCGGAGGAAACCGGCAGGCCGGAGGGCCTTGCCTTCGCGGCGGAATCTTTGGCCCTGCAGGCATTCTATCTCGCGGCGGAGCAGGACCGGCCCGCGCTGTTCGAGAGGGCGCTCGCGCTGGCGGCGCGCGCGGTTCAGGCAGCGCCGGACCGGGCCTATGCGCATATTGCGGCGGCGCGCGTCATGGGCCGCCATGGACAGACGCTGAGCACGTCCGAAGCCAGCGACCGGGGCTACGGGACGAAGATCCGCGATTCGCTGAAACGCGCGCTGGAGTTGAAACCCGCTTCCGTGAAGGCGATGACGGGCCTCGCCATCTGGCACGCCCGCGTCGTGGAGGTCGCGGGCTCCTTCCTGGGCCGGATCACTTACGGCGCCCGCGAGGAGTCGGTCCATGAACTGTTCGGCCGCGTGCTCGAGGCCGCGCCCGGCGAGAAAGCGCCGCTCTACGAATATGCCCGCGCGCTGCGCATGCTGGACGGCGACATGGACCGCGCCCGGGAGTTGCTCCGGCAGGCCATGGCGCAGCCGGCGAAGAACGCCTATCAGCGCATTATCGACGGACGCGCCGCGAAGCTGCTGGCTGAAATCGAGGCCGGGGGCTGAGGGCGGCGGGCGGGCGTTCAGCCTTCGATGAGCTTGCGGTAGCGGGCGAGCCACCCGGCGGCAAGCTCCGCCTCGTCGGCGCCCGTGTCGTAGGCGGGCGACACCACCATCTCGGCCGCGGTGACGGCGATATCGAAGATGCCGTGCATGCGGGGCTGCAGGTCCGGCCATTCGGTGAAGCGGGGCAGGAGCGCGTCGAACTCCGGCGCGCCGCGCGCATGGCAGGAGCCGCGGCCGCGCACGCGGACCGCCTTGCGCCGGAACACATCGACGAAGGCAAGCTCGCAGGCCGGATTGGCGGCAAGGTTGCGCCTCGTGCCGGGAGAGCGCAGGTCTGAGAAGGCGAGCCGCGCCGGGTCCAGCACCACGACCGTCGCCTTGGGCGAAACCGCGGGTTCGCCTTCCGGCGTCACCGTCGCCACCAGCGCCAGCGTGTTGTCGCGGATGAGCGCCGTCATTTCGGGCGTCAGCATGGGGAACGGTCTCCCTCGGAGGCGGGGCGGCAGCGCGGCGGGTTTGGACCCCGGCCGGAAATCGATATAGGCTCGCGCCGTCATCATGGGAAGGAGAGGCTCCATGTCCGGTTTCCAGCGCATCGAGGTGAAGCCCGTCGCCGGCGCGCTCGGCGCCGAGGTGGGCGGGGTCGATCTGGCGAATGTCGATGACGAGACCTTCGCGGAAATCCGGCGCGCGCTGCACGAGAACCTGGTGATCTTCTTCCGCGAGCAGGACATGACACCCGAACAGCAGCTCGCCTTCGCGCGGCGCTGGGGGGACATCCACCTGCACCCCTTCATGAAGGGGATTATGTAGAAGAGTGCCGAAGGCCGCTCAGCGAGCGCGCCCCGGCCGGATGACATTGCGGATGCGGACTGGCTGCGTGAGCGCGTCAACGGCTTCCTCGAAACTCGCCTCAACCCGCGCGTCGGCCTCCAACTGCGCCTTGCTCGGCTGGTAGTCGTGATGCACGATATGGACCTCGCGCGGCTCCGGCTTGGCCTTCGTCATGGCTTCCTCCCTGTCAGATTACGCGGACGGCATGGTGGAAGACCTCATTCGTGAAGTCGTTCCAGAGCGCACCATCTTGGGCAATGTCGTCCAGTTCATAGACCTTGACGCTGCCAATGGCTTCGAGGCGCGTCCGCATCTCTGTCGTGATAACGCCAGCGACAAGGAAATTGACACAGCCCGGCGGCGTCTCGGCAAAGCTCTTCGTCATGGCACCGAGCCGTTCAAGAGCGCCGGCCGGGTCGCGGCCGCCCTTTACCTCAATCGTCGCGATAAGCCGGTCGTTCCGGATGAACTCAATGTCTGGCTCCGAGCCGAAATTCATGAGCGTGTCGCCGGGTAGCAGATACCGGCCATGTTCTGGGCTGTCCGGCGGAAGGACGTCCTTCGCCTTCAGCCATTCCACGAGCCGGCTTTTGACCAATGCCTCCGCCGCATCGCCTATCTGATTACGGAACATTCCGTCGATGGAAATGCCCATTGTGGCGACGATGTTCCGGTAGCCGTTCTCCAAAGTCCAATCCGACGAACCTTCGATGATCGATGAGATCATGGTGTTGTAGAGGCAAGCGACCTTGCGGGCCGTGCCCTCTCGAATCGGCGTGGAGCGCGTCCCGTCCTCCCAATTCGTCACTGACGCGGCTGCTTGGCCAACCCGCTTGCGGGAAAGCAGCGCCAACCCGCGATAGTAGAGCGAGGTCGTCGGGTGCGCCCGCAGCAAGTCGGGATGCGCGAAGACCACCTTCGGCTCAATGCCGAGCGATTGCACATGATCCCAGGCCGCGCCGCTTATCATCAGTTCGTCGAGTGGGCAGAAGTCGAGTTCTGCGCCGAATGTGTCAATGAGCCGGCGCTGCGCCCGGTCTTTTCGCTGTCTCAAAATGTCGGAAAAGAGGCGGGACCGGAGAGCGTCGTCAGTCATAGGAACGAACCCACCTATAGACACATTTCCGCAGTTCGCGCCGCCCGAACCGCGCCATCTGCTGGCTCGAATTGCCCTTGCCTCTTGCGAGCTTCCATATCTGATCGCAACGGAACCCCGCGCCTTCGGCGAAGTCGGCTAGAATGAAGTCCACTGGTAGTTCCTCGCCGTGATATTGAACATTGTCATTGACCATGAAGACCGACCCGCCGGGGCGCACGATGCGCCCGAACTCGGCTATGACCACGGCCATCTCGAAGAAATACTGTTCGATCAGGGTCAGGACGTTCCGGTTGCTCAACTCGCCTTGCCGCTTCCGCAGAATGCCCAGAACCTCATGCACGGCCCCCTGTGCCTCATACAGGCGAGCGGCGCGCTCCAAGGTGGCCCGGTTGTCCCCATAAATCGCGGCGAGCGTTTCCGTCTTGGCCTTGTTCTCCACCGTGGCCGAGAGCATCCGCTGGCGGAGAGCTGAAAAGCCTGCTTGGTCGAAGCCCATCCATGCGAGTTCCAGCGCGTAGGTCCGCGTGTAGTCATAACGGTTCGCGTAGGGTGGCGAGGTCACCACCATGTCGAACGCGCCGTCCGGGATGGTCCTAAGCAGTTCAAGACATGAGCCAGTCAATAGGGTTGGATACCCTTGCCCGAACTGCTTTTTGAGCGCCGGAATGTCGGCTGCGATCTCGCCTATCCGCCGTTCCAGAGCGTCGCTGAAACCAGCTATAGGCCCTATGTCGAACGAGGATCGCAACTGTCGCGGGGCGCGGCGGTCCCATCGTAGATATTGGCCGTCCTTCCGCGTATAGCTGGCTTCCTCCAAAACCGACATGCAGGCGAAATCCAACAGTGTCCGCAAGCCGTCATCTTCCATGCGCGAAAGGAACCGGCGGGCGGCGGCGATCTCCCGCTCTGTCTTGTCGGCGAATGCGCCCTCGGTTATCCGCACATGCGGGAATGCGAAGCTGGCTGCCCTGCCCCTTGCCCTGGTCGCCTGCAAGAGCGCGGCGGAGTGCCTGTCGAAATCGGATTGCGAAAGCCCGTTCGCAGCTTCGGCGATAGCCGTGCCAGCCGAAACCCCTACCGGCATGATCTCAATGCCCGTCGCCTCGATTCCTTGCCCGGCAGCGACCAGTGGCGTTGTGCAAATCCCGGCGAAGGGGTCCAGAACGGCGGTCGGCCGCTCTTGCTGGATCAAGTCAGTCACAAGCTCGCTGGAAAAGCCTTCCTTGTATTTCATCCAGCGCAAGCCCGGTGCCTTGCGATTCCCTTGGTATGAAACAATCCGACGGCAGTAGAGTTCGTTCGTGGCCAAGCGAGGTGCGAAGCGCGCCGCCAGTGCCTGTCGCTCTCTGACGGGACCACCGTGCGGAGAGACGGCTTGCGTCGTCATGCGCTGCGCGCCCCGGACGGCAACCCGTTGTCGGCGATCAAGTCCCGGTAGCGAAGGCGCTTGCCAACGGCCCCGGCGGCGAAGGTCGCCATGATGTCGATGGTGTCAGCGTCCCGGACATTGTGTCTGCCGGAGAACTCGCCGACATACCGATCAAGATGCTTGGGCGAAAACTTGTGGAAGGTTCCCTTGTGCGCCCGCTTCAGCATCGACCAGAAGGACTCGATGCCCTGCGTGTGCGCCATGCCGCGCACATACTCGCCCGCGCTATGATTGACGGCTTCGTGCTTGAACTCCGCGCCGAGCCCAGCATATGCCCCATGCTCGTCCGTGTAGATCACGGCGTCCTCCCCGGCATGGACTCGGACGAAAAATTGCAGAGTCGGGCCGTCGGTGGAAGGGACAACCTTCGCTGCGACACGATTTGTCGCGCGGTCCTTCACTCCGACCACGGCGGTTTTCCCCACTGTGCCGCGCCCGGCAAGCTCTTTGCGCTTGCTCTTGGACATGTTGGACCGGCGGCCGCCGAAATACGCCTCGTCCGCCTCCAGCGGTCCCTCGAACGGCCCTTCGCGCTCCGACAGGGCAACCCGCAGCCGGTGCGCAAGGAACCACGCGCTGCGCTGATTGATCTTCAAGTCCCGGTGCAGCTTCATGGACGATACCGATTTGAGGTTTGTCGAAAGCAGATAGGTCGCAATCATCCAGACTTGGAAGCCCAGCTTTGAACCTTCCATGACGGTCCCGGTCTTCGCGGAAAACCGCTTGGCGCATTCCTTCTCCCGGCAGCGGTAGGGCATGGTCTTGTGCTTCGCGCCGGTCTGCACATTGCAGCTTCCGCAATGCGGACAGTGAATACCGTCAGGCCAGCGGCGCTCAATGAACCGCGCCTCGGCCGCCGCGTCGTCCGGCCAGCGGCGGAATAGCTCCACCATGCTGATCCCCGTCCGGTGCGCCTTGCCTGCCGCTTTTTTCTTCGCCATTCCCGTAGCTCCCTGCTTTCACATTCAAATATAGGTAAGTGCCAAAGTATGTCAAACGCGAAATTCCGGGATTGGCACTTTTTTCGCCCGGAATTAGTATGTCCCCACTGCAATGGGAGACAGTCTATGACCGGAGAGATGCACCGGGCCAATGAACTGCGCTATGTGCTCTTTAGCGAGGAAGGCGCGTGGGTCGCAATCTGTCTGGAGCACTTCATCGGCGCACAGGGCCGGACGAGAGAGGAAGCCGAGAATGGCCTGAAATGCGCCTACCGGGCCGAACTCGACCATTCCCGAGAACACAGCAGCTTCGCCTTCCAAGGGATCATGCGCGCGCCGGCCCGGTTCTTTGAGTTGTGGAAGTCTGGTCCTCCAGATGTGGTGCGCGGCACTATATACGACAGGCACGGCGTGGCGGAACAGACGCTGGCGGCGTAACGGTGCCCGCATTCCCCTTCCCGGATTTCCCGGTCAACCGCCAGTATGCCGACTGGCTGCGGGACGAAGGTTTCCGCGTTGAATTCGGCGAGAATGAGTGGGGCGAATACATGTTCGTATCGCGCCCCGAAAGCTCGATGCACATCTACGAATCCGCCATTCGGGCCGATGACCCGCTGGCACCAACGACCATAGAGCGGCTTGATCTCCGCCTTGGTGTTGTCTTGCCGTGGAACCCGCAGTCGGCGACGCAGCTAGAGGCGGCCGACGAGTAGCCCGTCTCGGCACTTTCCTACATAATCCCCTTCATGAAGGGCATGGACGACCATCCGGAGCTTCTCGAAATCAAGAAGACGCCGGCGGATACGAAGAATTTCGGCGGCGCCTGGCATTCGGACCAGATGTTCTCGCCCCAGCCCGCCATGGGCACCATCCTCTACGCCAAGCAGGTGCCGTCCAGGGGCGGCGACACGCTGTTCACCAACCAGTATCTCGCCTATGAGACGCTCTCGGACGGCCTCAAGGAGGCGCTGGCCGGGCTCCGCGCGATCTCCGTCGGCGACCGGTTCAAGAGCGCGGGCGGCAAGACGCGCAAGGAGATGTATGCGGGGCGCACCTCCATGCAGGTCAAGGACCCCGGCAATGTGCAGACCACCTCCTCGCATCCGGTGGTGCGCACCCACCCGGAAACGGGCCGCAAGGCGCTCTATGTCGGCGGCCACTGCCAGCATTTCGACGGGTTGACGGACGCGGAGAGCGAGCCGCTGCTCGACTGGCTGCGCAGTCACTCGATCAAGCCCGAATTCCAGTGCCGCTTCCGCTGGGAGGAGGGGTCCGTCGCCTTCTGGGACAACCGCTGCACCCAGCATTACGCGCTCGACGACTATCCCGGCGAAACCCGCATCATGCACCGCGTCACCATTTGCGGCGACACGCCGGTGTGACGGCGCCATACCGGAGTTATCCATGATCGAACCGCTCGACCTTCGCCGTGACCTGGACGATCTGGTCCTGCTGGAAGGGCGCGGCGCCCACACCACGGAAGCGGAGGCGCAGGCTTCCTTCCGGAAGCTCGCCGACTTCCGCGACGGCGGGTTGTTCGCCGCGCATTTCAGCGGCTCCAGCGGCTGGGAGCGGCACCTCAAGGGCGACGAGATCGTGCAGATTCTCGAAGGCTCGACCCGCTTCGACATCATCGTGGACGACGAGATCGAGTCGCACCGGCTCACCGCCGGCGCCCTCCTGGTGGTGCCGCAGGGCTGCTGGCACCGCTTCACCTCGGAAGACGGGGTCAAGGTGATGACCGCGACCCCGCAGCCGACCGAGCACCTGCATGTGGACGACCCGAGGGCGGCGGAGGCGGGCTGACCGCAGCGCCGGCGACAGGCCGGATGCGATGGACAAGAGCGGCCGCCCGCCGCGCCCCAACCGCCTGCCCTCGCTGAAAGCGGGGGTCGTCCCGGCTTCGACGCCCGTCGCCCCGATGGCCCCCGTTCGTCATGCCCGGACTTGTTCCGGGCATCTCTCTCAACCACCTTCACCGAGCGGCCGCTTGGATGCCCGGAACAAGTCCGGGCATGACGAGAAGAAGACATGAGTTCGAAGTCGAGGCCACTCCTGACTTCGACGGTTGGGCTGACTTCTGACCGATCTCGCGTCTGGAGTTTTCAGTAAAGCCAATGAGTTGGCAGTTGCGGTGCGGTCAAGCTGCGTTGTAGTGCCTAGTAAATCTTTGAGACTGTCAATGCCTCCGCCACGCGCTACACTCCCCCCATGTTCGTGCGCATCAAGACCTCCCCCAACAGCCCGCGACGCTCGGTCCAGATCGTCGAGGCCGTGCGCGACGGCGGCAAGGTCCGACAGCGCATCGTCCGCCATGTCGGCGTGGCCATGGACGAGGACGAGCTCGAGCGCCTGAGGCAGCTCGGCGAGTACGTCAAGGCGAAGCTGGAGGACGAGCGTCAGCCGGCATTGTTTGCGCCCGAGAAGATCGCTGAGCAGGCGATCCGTGTCGGCCGCCGGGGGGACGGCAAGGAGGAACTCCCGGTCGACCTCAAGCAGCTTGAAGAGGAGCAGCGCCTGATCACAGGCATCCACGAGGTCTATGGCGAGATCTACCGGCTGCTGGGCCTCGACGCGCTGCTGCCGCGCTCGCGCTACCGGGCCTCCCATGACGCGCTGTTCCATGTGGTGATGGCGCGGGTAGCCAACCCCGACAGCAAGCGGGGCAGCGTGCGCCGGCTCGAGGAGGACTTCGGCGTGAGTCTTCCGCTCGAGAAGGTCTACCGGATGATGGATCAGCTCGACGCGACGGTGATCGAGCGACTGCGCACGCGCGTCGGCGAGGCGAGCCGGTCGCTGCTGCCGGAGCCGGTCGCGATCCTCTTCTTCGATTGCACCACGCTCTACTTCGAGACGGCCGCCGAGGACGAGCTTCGCCAGCACGGCTTCAGCAAGGACGGCAAACACAAGGACTCGCAGGTTCTGCTGGCGCTGATGGTGACGCGCGAAGGGCTGCCGATCAGCTACGAGGTCTTCCCCGGCGCCACCTACGAGGGACACAGCATGGTCCCGGTCCTGCAGGACATGCAGCGCCGCCACCAGGTGGAGCGCACGGTATGCGTGGCCGACCGGGGCATGCTGAGCGCCGACAACCTCGACGCCATGGACGCCATCGGCGGCGAGTATGTCGTCGGCGCGCGGCTGCGCAAGCTGCCGCTCGCGCTGCTGGGGCAGGTTCTCGACCCCGGGACCTATGCCCCGCTGGAGGGCTCACAGGACCGCCGGGTCGGCGAGTGGGAGTACAAGGGCCGTCGCCTGATCGTCGTCTTCTGCCCCCAGCGCGCACGCAAGGACGCGCACGAGCGCCGCCATCAGGTGGAACGCCTGCTCGACAGGCTGGCCCGCAGCGACAATCCCAGGGAACTGCTCTCCAATCACGGGGCGAAGCGCTTCATCGCCGTCGAGGGCGACGCACGGCTCACGGTGAACCCGGAGAAGATCGCCGAGGCCGCACGATGGGACGGGCTCACCGGCGTCATCACCAATCTGCGCGACGCGCGCGTCACCGAAGTGATGGCTCACTACCAGGGGCTCTGGCAGGTCGAGGAGAGCTTCCGGATCACCAAACACGACCTGAAGATACGTCCCATCTGGCACTGGAACCCGGACCGGATCCGCGCTCACATCGCCATCGCCTTCCTGGCCTTCGCCTGCGTTCGACACCTTGCGTACCGCGTCGCCATCCAGAAGCGGCGGATGTCCCCGGAGGTCATCCGCTCCGCCCTCGTCCACCGCCAGTGCTCCCTGCTGCGCTGTCGGCAATCGGGCAACCGCTACGTCATCCCCTCGAAGCCGACACCGGCGGCGGAGCAGATTTACGCAACCATGGGGCTGCCCCTGACGATCACCCCGTATCAACTCGCCTGACCGTCGACGAAGCACGGCTCGAAGAAATGCCGGATGTAGTGCCTAGCCGAAATGAGAACCAGGCAATATCAACTACTTATGCGAATCAACCGTCGAAGTCAGGCGGACTTGTTCCGGGCATCTCTCTCAACCACCTTCACCGAGCGGCCGCTTGGATGCCCGGAACAAGTCCGGGCATGACGAGAAGAAGACATGAGTTCGAAGTCGAGGCCACTGGTACTACCCCCTCCTGATCTTTCTCGCAGGCAGGGGAGGAGGGGAATTGCAGCGGTCCCCCGCGCCACGTCATGGGATGTCATGAAATGTCATGGTCGGGGGCGGGCAGGTTGAAGGGGCCGGCCCTTTCGAGCCGGTTGAGGCTGTCCGCCTGGCGGCGTTCGATGTTCTCCGGCGGCCAGGGGTCGTGGAGTTCGGCATAGTCGTTGCGGCGCTGGTAGAGCCAGTCGGTTTCCACGCCCCCGGCCCGCTCCTCCTCGCTCGGGCGGTCTCCGTCGGCCCACTCGCCGGGGAACTGCTCCGAGTCGTAAGTGTCCTCGGCCGGGGCAGGTCGCCTGCCGGTGCGGTCCCGTCCGCTGCGCTCCAGCCGGAATGACGCCGGGCCGCCTGAGGTCCCGGATCGACCCCGGATCGGGGTCCGGGGCAGGCTGCTTCGCGCCGTCCGGGACGACGCCGGTTGGACAGGCTGTTGCGGCGTGTCACGGAATGTCATGTTAACTCGTGTTTTGTCATGGTAGTGATTGCAGAAGGCTTCCTGGCGGGAGGAGAGGGAGAGGGTCGGGTCGAGCACGGGCATGGGTGCGGCTCCTTCGTTCCGGTTCGCGTTCATCCGGCACACCGGCCCGGCGGGGAGCGACCCTTATTCGCGCGTCATCCTGCGCGGGCGCCTGTGCGCGGGCGGGCGGGCGTTTCGCGGCGGCGCGGTTCGCGCGCCTGATTGCGCGTGCGCGAGGCGGGCACAGGGCGCACTTCGCCTGTCGGCTGAATCGGGGTCGGTCCGCACCGGGCCGGCGCGGGCGGGACGCGGTCCATGGATGCCGCTTCCCTCGAACCCATAATAGCACACTTTCTGAAAACGCAAGTCTTATAGAGAAATATTACTCGATTATTTGGAACAATAAATGTTCGCATCGACCGGCCGCCGGATTCATGCCGGATTGCGCCTCATGCACGAATGCGATGGTCCCGCAAGCGGCGCCTGTCAAATTTGCGATTGACTTGCATTTGCAGACTGGCCAGAGTCCATGGGTTCATCCGGAGGCGGCGGCATGTATGTCTGCGTCTGCAACGCCTATCGCGATGCCGAGATCCGCGAGGCGGCGCGATCGGGCCTGCGTTGCGTGCACAAGGCCTATGCCGCGCTTGGCAGCGGCCCCCGATGCGGCCGCTGCCTGCCGGTTGCCCAGGACCTGATCGACCGGGAGCACGGCGCGCCCGCCGCCCATGCGGTTTCCGCCGTGGAGCCGTCCGGCGTGCGCGCCGGTTGAGGCGCCGGCCGCCGGAGCCCTCCCTCAGTCGTCGTCGGCCGGTTTGCTCTGAAGCTGGATGTAGTTCTGCATGCCCATGCGGGAGATGAGTTCCCCCTGGGTCTCCAGCCAGTCCACATGCTCCTCCTCGCTTTCGAGGATTTCGCGCAGCAGGTGACGGGTCACATAGTCGGAGACCGCTTCGCAATGGGCGATGCCTTCGCGCAGCGCGGGAATCGCCTCATGCTCCAGCGCGAGGTCGGCGTCGAGGATTTCCTGCACCGTCTCGCCGATGCGCAGCCTGCCGATGTCCTGGAGGTTGGGCAGGCCCTCGAGGAACAGGATGCGTTCGACGAGCTCGTCGGCGTGGCGCATCTCATCGACCGATTCCTCGTATTCGTGTTTTGCAAGCCTCGAGATTCCCCAGTTCTTCAGCATGCGGGAATGCAGGAAATACTGGTTGATCGCCGTCAGCTCGTTCTTTAGCACATCGTTGAGTATTGCGATGACCTTCTTGTCGCCCTTCATGCCTCTCTCCTGCCGCTGAAATGATTTCCTAGCATGGGAATGCTGAAAGATTATATAGGCTGGAACATCGCAACGTCAAGACCTGTAACTTAACAAGTTACAAACATTATTTGCGAGGTGTTTTCAATTTCATTCGCAGAATATATGCGAATGTTTCGCATTATCTTTCGCACGTAACCGGAATTGAGAACGAGACGAGTTCTCATGCCAACAGCCTCGACTTCGGACTTATGTCTTCTTCTCGTCATGCCCGGACTTGTTCCATTGCTGTCCGGTTCAGGATTTGCGGGCAGGGCGCATGGCTTGGATTCAACCGGGTTTCGAGGGGTTCGGCGGGATCGGGACCCGGATCGACGCCCGGCGGCCCGGCCCTCACATCGTCATACGCGCCCCATATCGTCATACCCGGACTTGTTCCGGGTATCTCTCTCAAGCGGCTCAGCCGGGCGGCCGTATGGATACCCGGAACAAGTCCGGGCATGACGAAAGAGCCTGCCCTGAGCCTGCCGAAGGGGGGCGTTCGAGCCTCACGGGCAAGGGGCGGATCGCAGACGCCGCGCGCCCCCGAAACCCCCGGCGGACTCCTGTTCAGCCTCACCCAATGGCTGAACCGGACAGCAATGGACTTGTTCCGGGCATCTCTATCGGCAAGACGCGCCGGTCGCCGGGAGACCGCGTGGATGGCCGGAACAAGTCCGGCCATGACGATATGAAGGCGGGTATGACGTTGGAGAGAAGGCGCGAAGCCTCGCAAACCTGTTGTCAACCTGTCCATATAAGCCCCAAAATTACGTGCTTCCAGAATAGCCGGAAGGCTGGCCCGGCTGGGCGGCGCGCCCCTGTTCCCGTCCGTAGCGGTGCAGCCCCGGGCCTTCGGTCTTCAGCCAGCGTTCGGCAGCGTCTGTTTCCGGGCAGAGGCGGCGGCAGAGGCTCCAGAAGCGGGGCCCGTGGTTCATTTCGCGAAGATGCGCCACCTCATGCGCGGCCAGATAGTCGAGCACGAAGGGCGGGGCCATGACCGCGCGCCAGTTGAAATTCAGCCGCCCGGCGGCGCTGGCGCTGCCCCAGCGGGTCTTCTGGTCCCGTATCGAGATGCCGCGGGGTTCGACGCCGAGCGCGGCGGCATGGCGGGCCGCGGCCTCCTCGAAGGCCCGCCGCGCCTCGCGCCGGAGCCAGCCCTCCACCAGCCGTTCGCAGCCGGCGGCGGTTGCGAGCAGGATGCGGTCCTCTTCGAGGCGCAACGGGTCGCGGAGGCCCGGAACGACGCAGATCGGGCGCGGCCGGCCGCGGAACGGGACGGCCGCGCCGGGCCGGAACGGCACCGGGGCCGGCGCGTCCCGCAGCCGGTCCTCGACCCACTCGCCGCGGCTCTTCAGGAATGCGAGGCCCGCCGCCTCGCTCGCGCCGGGCGGCAGCGTCAGCCGCACCTCGCCGCCCTGGACCCGGAGCGAGATATGCCGCGCGCGCCGGTTGCGCCGGATGGCGACACGCAGGTCGCGCCCGCCGAGCCGGACCTCCCTATAGCGCCCAGTCGACAATGTGGCGCTCCAGGTCTTCCTGCCCGGTCCCGGCCTCGTCCTCGGATACTACCTTGCCGCGCACCGACATCTGGGCGAGATGCACCGTTTCCGGGTCGCCCGAGACCAGCGGATGCCACCAGTAGAGGTCCTTGCCCTCATGCAGCAGGCGGTAGGCGCAGCTCGACGGCATCCAGGGGATTTCGGCGATATTGCCCGGGGAGAGCTGGATGCAGTCCGGCACGCGGGCCTTGCGGTTGGCGTAGTCCGTGCAGCGGCAGCTTTCGGAATCCAGCAGCCGGCAGGCGACGCAGGTCGGCTCGATTTCCCCGGTGTCCGCCCATTCGATCTTGATCAGGCAGCATTTGCCGCAGCCGTCGCAGAGCGACTCCCACTCCTCCGGCGTCATCTCTTCCAGCCGCTTCTCGCGCCAGAAGGTCACGGGCCCCGCCCCCCGGCGCCCGGCTCTTCCTGCCGTTCCCCGCCGGTGAGGCCGAGCGCCCACATCGCCGCGAGCACGCCGCCCTTCGCCACCGGCAGCAGCACCGCGACGAGCGCCAGCGCCAGAGCGGGCCAGACCAGCGCCTGCAGCCAGAGCGGCGGCGCCCAGCTCTGCTCGGCGAACAGCAGGAGCGGCACGACGATATGGCCCACCGCCAGAATGGCGATATAGGGCGGGAAGTCGTCGGCGCGGATATGGCCGAGCGCCTCGCCGCAGCCGCCGCAGGACCGGACGGGGCGCAGATAGCCCGCGAACAGCGGCCCCCGGCCGCAGGCCGGGCAGCGGCGGCGAAGGCCGTTGCGGAGGGCGGGTCCGAGCGCGCGCGCCATGCCCGGCAAAGTGCCGCCGCCGCGAGGCAGGGTCAAGCCGCGCCGACTGCCGCCAGAAGCCGCACGGCCGAGGTTTCGCGGGCGCGGGCAAGCGGCTATCGTTCGCACCGGTCCCCGTCCCGTCACCGGGTCGAGAGGCATGTCCGAACTCCTCTGGGAACCTTCCGCCGCGCGCAAGGCAGCGAGCAACCTTGCGGCCTTCATGGCGCGCGCCAATGCGGAAAAGGGCGCAGGCGCAAACGGCTACGCCGCCCTGCACCGCTGGTCGGTCGAAGAGCCGGAAGCCTTCTGGAACCTCGTCTGGGACGACGCCGGCATTGTCGGCGGGAAGGGCGCGGCGCCCTATCTGGAGGACGGGCATCTCATGCCGGGCGCGCGCTTCTTCCCGCGCGCCCGGCTCAACTATGCGGAAAACCTGCTGCGGCTCCGGGGCGAGGCGCCGGCAATCGTCTTCCGGCGCGAGGACGGGCTCCGGCGCGTCCGGTCGCGCGACTGGCTGCACGAGGAGGCCTCCCGCATCTTGCAGGCGCTGGCGGCGGCGGGCGTGCGGGAGGGCGACCGGGTGGCGGCCTTGCTGCCGAACATGCCGGAATCGGTGGCCGTCATGGCGGCGACGGCGGCGCTCGGCGCGGTGTTCTCCTCCTGCTCGCCGGATTTCGGCGCGGCCGGCGTGCTCGACCGCTTCGGCCAGATCGAGCCGCGCATCCTGTTCGCCGTGGACGGCTACAAATATGCGGGCCGCGACCACGACATCCGCGCGAAGCTCGCCGAGGTGGCATCCGGCCTGCCCACGGTCGAGACCGTCGCGGTCATCCCCTACCTGGCGGACGAGCCGGACCTCGCCGCCGTGCCGAAGGCGGTGTCGCTGGAGGATTTCGCGGGCGGTTTCGCGCCCGGCCCGATCGCCTGGAACCGCGGGCCCTTCGACCGCCCGCTCTTCATCCTCTACTCGTCGGGCACGACGGGGAAACCGAAATGCATCGTCCACGGCACGGGCGGCGCGCTGCTGATGAACCTGAAGGAGCACCGCCTGCACGCGGATGTCCGCGAGGGCGACCGGGTGTTCTACTTCACCACGCTCGGCTGGATGATGTGGAACTGGCTGCTCGGCGGCCTCGCCTTCGGGGCGGCGCTGATGCTTTATGACGGATCGCCTTTCCACCCCGGCCCGGAGGCGCTCTGGGACTTCGCCGAGGCGGAGGGCATCACCCATCTCGGCCTTTCGGCCAAATATGTGGACGCGGTCCGCAAGGCGGGCGTGGAGCCGGCGGCCGGGCGGCGGCTGGATGCGCTGCGCAGCGTGCTCACCACGGGCTCGCCGCTCGCGCCGGAGAGCTTCGACTGGCTCTACGGCAGGGCGAAGGCGGACATGGCCGTCGGCTCCATGTCGGGCGGGACGGACCTGCTCGGCTGCTTCGTCGGCGCCAACCCGCTGGGCGCGGTCCATCGCGGCGAAATCCAGGCCCCGCAGCTCGGCATGGACGTGCGCGTGTTCGACGGCGGGGGCCGGGACGTGCTGGACGAGAAGGGCGAGCTGGTCTGCGCGCGGCCCTTCCCCTCCATGCCGGTCGGGTTCTGGAACGACCCGGACGGCGCGCGCTACCGCGAGGCCTATTTCGCCCGCTGGGACAATGTCTGGCGCCAGGGCGACTTCGCCTCCATCTCGTCGAAGACGGGCGGCATGACGATCTACGGGCGCTCGGACGCGACGCTCAATCCGGGCGGCGTGCGCATCGGCACGGCGGAGATCTACCGCGAGGCCGAGTCGATGGACGAAGTGGAGGAGGCGCTGGCGATCGGCCAGGAATGGGACGGCGACACGCGCATCGTGCTGTTCGTGCGCCTCGCCGGCGGCGCCATGCTCGACGACGCGCTCCGGGACCGCATCCGCCGGCGCATCCGCGAGCATGCCTCGCCGCGCCATGCCCCGGCCGTCATTGCGCAGGTGGCCGACATTCCGCGCACGCGGTCGGGCAAGATCGTCGAGCTTGCGGTGCGCGACGTGGTCCACGGGCGCCCGGTCGCCAATGTCGAGGCGCTGGAGAACCCCGACGCGCTGGAGCATTTCCGGGGCCTGCCGGAGCTGCAGGCGTAAGGAAGGAGCGGGGCATGGAGCACTGGTATCCGAAACGCCGCTTCGGCGACCTCTATGACGAGGCGGCGGCGCGCTGGCCGGACCGCGAGGCGCTGGTCTATCGGGACCGGCGCTACACCTTCGCGCAAGCCGCGGCGAAGGTGGACGAAGCGGCGCGCGCGCTGATCGGCCTCGGCGTCGGCCCCGGCGAGCATGTCGCGCTCTGGCTCACCAATTGCGACGAATGGGTTTTCGTCCATTTCGCGCTGGCCAAGATCGGCGCGGTCACCGTGCCGGTGAACACCCGCTTCCGCACCCGCGACCTGGCCTATGTGCTGAAGCAGTCCGACAGCGCGATGCTGGTCGCGCACGACGTGTCGGGGCCGGTGGACTACCTCGCCATGCTCCGCGAACTCGACCGGGCGGACTTCCCCGAACTGCGCGGGATCGTGCTGGTCTCGGAGGACGAGGCGCCGGAAGGCTTCGCCGGCTGGCGGGCGGCGCTGGAGGCAGGCCGCGCCGTGCCGGAGGCGGAGCTCGGCGCCCGCGCGGCCGCGGTCGCGCCCGATGACGTGGCCTTCATCATGTACACCTCCGGCACGACCGGCTTCCCCAAGGGCGCGATGCACAGCCACAAGCTCGTGCGCAACAATGAGGAGCGCGGCTTCAAGCTGGGCCTGACCGTCCGCGACACCATCCTGAACTACCTGCCGCTGTTCCACGCCTTCGGCTATTCCGAGGGCGCGCTGATGTCGCCGCTCTTCGGCGCGCGCCAGATCCTGACCGCGGCCTTCGACCCCGACGAATGCCTGGACCTGGTCGAGGCCGAGGGCGTGAGCGTGATGCACGGCTTCGAGGCGCATATGAAGGGGCTCTGCGAGGCCCAGGAGGCCCGCCCGCGCGACCTCTCCAGCTTGCGCACCGGGCTCTTCGCCGCCGGCATGAAGAGCGCGACGCCCGTCTGCCGGCGCGGGGCCGAGACCTTGAAGCCGTTCCGCGCGGTCTCCGGCTTCGGCATGACGGAGGTCTGGCTCGGCGTCACGGTCGGCTCCGTCGATGACGGTCTGGAGCACCGCACCGAGACCTCCGGCTATCCCGCGCCCGGCTACGAGTCGCGCATCGTCGATCCCGAAACCGGCGCCCCCTGCCCGCCCGGTGTCGAGGGCGAGCTGCAGGTGCGCGGCTTCAGCCTGATGCTCGGCTACTACAAGAAGCCCGCGGAGACCGCCGAGAGCTACGCGGAGGACGGCTGGTTCCGCACCGGCGACATGGCCGTGTGGCGCGAGGACGGCTATATGCGCTTCCTCGGGCGCTACAAGGACATGCTCAAGGTGGGCGGCGAGAATGTCGATCCGATGGAGGTCGAAGGCCTGCTGCTCGACCATCCGGAAATCCGCCAGGCCGCCGTGGTCGGCGCGCCGGACGAACGGCTGGCGGAAGTCGCCGCCGCCTATGTGGAGCGGGAGCCGGGGAGCCTCCTCGACGCCGGGGCCGTGACCGCCTGGTGCCGGGGCAAGGTTGCGAGCTTCAAGATTCCGGCGCATGTCTTCTTCATCGACGAATTCCCGATGACCGCATCGGGCAAGATCCGAAAGGTCGAACTGCGCGCCGACGCGCAGGAACGTATCGAGCGGCGCGCCGACGCGCAGGAACGTATCGAGCGGCGCGCCGACGCGCAGGAACGTATCCAACCCCGGGGGGGCATGGCCGCATGCTGAAATCGCCGATCTGCGAACTGTTCGGCATCGAACACCCGATCCTGCTGGCGGGCATGGGCGGGGCGAGCACGCCGGAGCTTGCCGCCGCCGTCTCCAATGCAGGCGGGCTCGGCATTATGGGCGCGGCCGGGCTCGGGCCCCGCCAGTTGCGGGAATGGATCGCCCGCTGCCGGGAGCTGACCGACAAGCCCTTCGGCGTCGATACGCTGCTGCCGGCCTCGGTGCGCCGGGGCGCGAACAAAGGCTGGCCCGCCAACGGCCCGCAGCCGCGCGACCTCGTGCCGGAATACCGCGAACGCGCGCAGGCCTTCCTCACGCAAGAGGGCATTCCCGAAGCGCCCGAGGAGGCCGTCTGGCCGCAGCAGGACGGGCCGGCGCTCTTCTCGAAGGAATTTTTCGAGGCGCAGATGGAGGTGGTGATCGAGGAGGCCGTGCCGGTCTATGCCTCCGGGCTCGGCAGCCCGGCCGCCTGGCTCGACCGGCTGCGCGAGAAGGGCACGAAGGTGCTGGCCGTGATCGGCACGGTGCGCCATGCGAAGCAGCTTCTTCCCGTCGGTCTCGACGCGCTGGTGGCCCAGGGCCATGACGGCGGCGGGCACAACTCACCCATCGGCACGATGGCGCTGATCCCGCAGGTGGTGGACGCGGTGGAGGGCAAGGTGCCGGTGCTGGGCGCGGGCGGCATCACGGACGGGCGCGGCGTGGCGGCGGCGATGATGCTGGGCGCCGATGGCGCCTGGGTGGGCTCGGCCTTCCTCGCTTCCGCCGAATCCGGCATCGAGCCCGGCCAGAAGCAGGCGATCGTCGATGCGACCGACGAGGGCACCACGGTCTCCCGCTCCGTCACCGGCAAGCCCGCGCGCATCATCCGCTCCAAATGGACCGAGCTCTGGGCGAACGACCCGGAGCGCGAGCCGCTGCCCATGCCGTATCAGGGCTATATCTCGCGCCCGGTCATGGTCGCGGCCAATCTCGCCGGCCGCGCCGATGTCAACCCCGGCTTCGCTGGCCAGGGCATCGGCATGGTCCGCGCCGTGCGCCCGGCCGCGGACATCATGGCGGAGCTGGTCACGGACGCCGAGGCCGTGCTGCGCGTCCGCAGCGCCGCGTTCCTCGGGGGCTGAGGGGCCGTGGAATTCGGGCTGTTCCTCGAATTCGGGGTCCGCAACGGGCGGGCGCCGGACGACATCTTCCGCGAGGGCTTCGAACTGGCGGACTTCGCCGAGCGCCTCGGCATGCACTCGGTCTGGCTGGCGGAGTTCCATTTCATGCCGGACCGCTCGGTGCTCTCCTCGCCGATCGCGGTGGCGGCCGCGCTCGCCGCGCGCACCAGGCGCGTCCGGATCGGCATGGCGGTCTATGTGCTGCCGCTCGCCCACCCGCTGCGCATCGCGGAAGAGGTGGCAACGGTGGACCAGATCAGCGGCGGGCGCTTCGATTTCGGCATCGGACGCAGCGGCTTCGTCGCGCAATATCGCGGCTACGACATCGACTACGGAGAGAGCGAGGCGCGCTTCGACGAGGCGCTGGAGGTGCTGCGCGGCGTCTTCGCGGGCGGGCGGTTCTCCTATGAGGGCCGCTACTACCGCGTGCGCGATTCCCAGCTGATGCCACCCGTCCACCAGAAGCCCCACCCGCCCATGTATATGGCGGCGACGTCGCCGGCCACCTTCGCCAAGGTCGGCGCGCTCGGCCTGCCGCTCTTCGTCGGGTTGCGCGGCGACGGGCTGGAGCCGCTCGCCGCCAATATCCGCGTCTATCGGGAAACCTGGGCCGAGGCGGGCCATCCGGGCCGGCCGACCGTGCATCTGCGCGTGCCGGTCTATGCGGGCGCGACGCCGGAGGCCGCCATCGCCGAGGCGCGCCCGACGCTCGTCCACTATTTCGAGCGCCAGGCGCGGCTGGTGGCGAGCCAGGGCGCGAAGAAGGGCACCGGCAGGGGCGGCGCGTCGGCGACCGCGGCCCGGCTCTCAGCGCTCACCTGGGAGGACATCCGGGCCCATTATGTCGCCGTCGGCTCCTCCGCCCAGCTCGTCGAGACGCTGGGGCGCTGGCGCGAGACGCTCGACATCGACGGCATCATGGTCGAGACCAATGCCGGCAACGGCCTCACCGAGGAACAGGCCGCCGCAAGCGTGCGCCGCATCGCCGAAGAGGTCATGCCCGCTCTCGGATAGGGGCTGGCGGCTGCCGTCTTCCGGAAGTGCGGCGCATGGATGATACCAACGGTCGTTGATCGGAACCCATTCCGGCTTCGACGCCCGCCGCCCCGATCGCCCCCGTCCGTCATGCCCAGACTTGTTCCACTGCTGTCCGGTTTAGACATTGGGGGGAGCCGAGCGGGGTTTCGGGAGCGCGCGACGTCTGCGGTCCTCCATTCCCTCATCCCAAGTAGCGGCGCCAGCCGCGTATCGAGGGACGGCGCGGGGGGCATCCCTTCGGCAGGCTCAGGACTACGCGCCCGCTGGTGCGGTCGCTACTCAGGATGAGGGGCCAGAGGGCCGGGCCGCCGGGCGTCGATCCGGGTCCCGATCCCGCCGGACCCCTCGAAACCCGGTTGAATGCCGGTTATGCGCCCTGCTCGCAAATCTTCAAAAGCGATTGCGCCGGGGGGCCGGGGCGACGCACGAATCCGGCAGGCCCGCCGCCGGCGGTCACTCCTCCGCGCCCGGCTCCGCCTCGCGCAGGTTGCGGCCCGTGATGTAGTCCCGCACCATCGTCAACTGGCCCCTCACCTCGGCAAGGCCGGTCTCCACGCCCCGCAGCCGCGCATCGAGCCCGGCAATGTCCCCGCGGAGCGTGCCCAAGTCTTCGCGGAGTTCGCCCACCCGCCGGTCCAGGTCTGCGCGGAGCGCGCCCAAGTCTTCGCGGAGTTCGTCCACGCGCCTGCCGAGGCCGTGCTGGCCCCGCAGCACAAGGCCCGCCAGCGCCACGCCGACGGCCAGGATCGCAATCATCTCCGCGCTCATGCCCCGGCCTCTCTCGCGATGCGCCGAACATAACAGGAGGCGCACGGCGCGCCGACAGCCCGGCCGGCGGCCGGTGGATAGCGGACAGGCGAACCGACATGCCGTACCGGCCCGGCGCCGCCGTCTGCCGGCGCGCGCGCCTGGCGAGAAGTCCCGACTACAGCGAAGCGCCTTCTTCCGCGGCGGGTTCGGTCGCGCCGGTCTGCGCGGTGATGATGCCGTAATGCTCCGGGCGGCGGTGGGCGGCGAAGTTGAAGATCGTCCGCTTGTTGAAGCGGCCTTCCTCAAGGTCGCATTTATAGGCGACCACCTCGTCCTCCAGCGTGTGCGCCTGGGCCACGATCTCGCCTGACGGCGCGACGATGCAGCTTCCGCCCATCAGGTCGCAGCCTTCCTCATGGCCGGCCTTGGCAACGCCCACGACCCAGCAGCCGTTCTGGTAGGCGCCGGCCTGCATGGAGAGATGGTTGTGCAGCATGCGCACATGATGCGGCTCCGGCCCGAGCGAGTTGGCGGCGGGCGTGTTGTAGCCGAGCATCACCAGCTCCACGCCCTTCATGCCCATCACGCGGAAGGTCTCCGGCCAGCGCCGGTCGTTGCAGAGCGCCATGCCCATCACGCCGCCCATCGTCCGCCAGACCGGGAAGCCGAGGTCGCCCACCTCGAAATAGCGCTTCTCCAGATGCTGCCAGGGCCGCGCCGGGTCGTATTCGCTGTGGCCCGGCAGGTGCACCTTGCGGTATTTGCCGACGATGCGCGCCTGCCGGTCCACGAGGATCGACGTGTTGTAGCGCCGCTCGCGCCCGCCTTCCTGCGCCAGTTCCGCATAGCCGAGATAGAAGCCGACGCCCAGTTCGGCGGCCGTGTCGAAGAGCGGCTGCGTCTCCGGCCCCGGCATCTCCGCCTCGTAGAAGGCGGCCAGTTCCGCTTCGTCTTCCATGAACCAGCGCGGGAAGAAGGTGGTGAGCGCAAGCTCCGGGAAGACCACCAGCCCGGCGCCGCGTCCATGCGCCTCGCGCATCATCGCAACGAGGCGCCGGACGACCTGCGCGCGCGGCTCGGCGCGGGCGATGGGCCCCATCTGGGCGGCGGCCACGGTGATGCAGCGCGATGACTTGTCCGGCATGGGGCGGTTCTCCTTTCGGTGCTATAACCCGCGCCGTTGCGAGGCCTCGGGAGGGGCGGGTTTCCCATGTCGATCATTGCGCCCAGGATGCGCCGCTTCAAGGCCTCCGCCAGCCAGAACGCCGCGATGCGCGCCCGCGCCATGGCGGTCGACGGCATCGATGTCATCAACCTCACCATCGGGCAGCCCGACTTCCCGCCGCCGGACCATGTGCGCAAAGCGGCGGAGAAGGCGATGGCGAACGGCGTCGTCGGCTATACCAACCGCGACGGCACGCCCGAGTTCAAGGAGGCGATCCGGCGCAAGTTCAGCCGCGAGAACGGCCTCGACTACGCCGCCGACGAGGTGCTGGCGACCACGGGCGCCAAGGCGGCGATCTCCTGCGCCTTCCTCGCCACGCTGGCGCCGGGCGACGAGGTGATCCTGCCGGCGCCCTTCTGGGGCGCCTATGAGGACCTTGTGCGGCTCGCCGGCGGTGTGCCGGTGCCGGTCTCCTGCCCGCAGCAGAACGGCTTCCGGCTGCTCCCGGAGGACCTGGAGGCCACGATCGGCCCGAAGACCAAGTGGCTCTCGCTCAACTCGCCCTCCAATCCCTCGGGCGCGGCCTATTCCGCGGAGGACCTGAAGGCGCTCGCCGCCGTGCTGGCGCGGCACCCCCATGTGCATGTGATGGCGGACGACATCTACGAGCACCTGCTCTACACGGACGCGCCGCTCGCCACGATGGCCAATGCGGTCCCGGAACTCTTCCCGCGCACGCTCACCATCAACGGCGTCTCCAAGGCCTATTCGATGACCGGCTTCCGGGTCGGCTTCGCCGGCGGCCCGCGCGACATCGTCCGGGAAATGGGCAAGCTCCAGGGCCAGCTCGTCTCCTGTCCGAATGCCGTGGGGCAAAGTGCGGCGCTGGCGGCGCTCGACGGGCCGAAGGACATCGTCGAGGAGCGCCGGCAGGTCATGCGCGAGCGCCGCGACCTGATGGTCGCCGCGCTCAACGAAGCGGGCCTGCCCTGCCATGCGCCGGAAGGGGCGATGTATGTCTATCCCTCCGTCGCCTCGGCCATCGGCGCCCGCACGCCTGCCGGCAAGCGGCTCGAGGACGACACGGCGGTGACGGACTATCTGGTGGAAGAGGCGCATGTGGCCGTGGTGCAGGGCGCCTCCTACGGCCTCTCGCCGCATGTCCGGGTGAGCTATGCGGCCCCGCTCGACCGGCTGGAGGAGGCCGGCCGGCGCATCGCCCGCGCGATGGCCCGACTCGCCTGACGCCGGCCCCTCCTTTGTCCGCGCTCGCGCCGGCAGTCTGCCATGGAGCTTGATGTCGCTGCGCTTCCCTTCCTGCTGCTGGGGGCGCTCGCCGGCGGCTTCGTGACGGGCCTCGCCGGCTTCGGCACGGGGCTGGCGGCCGCAGGCGTGTGGTTCCACGCGCTGGAGCCGGGGACGGTGCCGCCGCTGGTCGCGCTCGTCTCCGTCGGCGGGCAGGCGGTGGCGTCGCTCTTCGTGCGCCATGCCTTCGACCGGCGCCGCGCCGGACCCTACCTTCTGGGCGGCATCGCCGGGGTGCCGCTCGGCGTGGCGGCGCTTGCGGTCGCCTCGCCCGACCTGCTGCGGCTTGCCGTCGGGCTGCTGCTGGTCGGCTATACCGCGATTACACTGGCGGGGCGGCTGCCCTCGCCGCCGCCCTCGCGCGCGGCCGACGCCGCAATCGGGCTCGGCGGCGGCGCGCTCGGCGGCTTCGCCGGGCTCTCGGGCCCGCTGCCGGTGATCTGGCTGAGGCTCCGGGGCGGCAGCGCCGACGCCCAGCGCGCCGTTTACCAGCCCTTCAACCTCGTCGTGCTGGCGCTGGCGGCCGCGGCGATGGCCGTCTCGGGCGCCATGGACCTCGCCGCGCTGACGGCCGCCGCGATCTGCCTGCCGGTGGCACTCGCCGCCGCCTGGACGGGCGCCCGCCTCTATCGCCGCATCGACGCCGCGCTCTTCCACCGCATCGTAACCGGCCTCCTCTGCCTCTCCGGCCTCGTTTTGATTGTGGAGGCGGTGTAGCGGGCTCTCACAGCTTCCGCGCCACGACGTGGAAGATGTGCCAGTGCTTCATGGCGCCGCGCGGGGTTTCGGCGTCGTCTTCCTCCTCGTCGAAACGTTCGATGGCGAAGGGGGCGAGCAGGGCCCGGACCTCGGATTCGGCAAGGAAGGTAATGCCGGGGTCTCCGAACCAGCCGTCGCGGGGGCCGAAGAACTGGCCGGCGAAGCGTCCGCCGGGAGTGAGCGCCGCCGCGATGCGCTGCCAGAACGCCGGGAAGGCGTCCGGGGGGCAGAAGGGCAGGCTGAAGCTCGCATTCACGAGGTCCGCCCGCGGCAGCATCGCGGTCTCGAACGCCTCCCGCCTGACCGTCAGCCGGGGATGGCGCGGCAGCGCCAGCACGGCGGGCTCGCTGTCGATGCCAACCACATGCCAGCCCCGCGCCAGCATCTCCGCCGCGTCGCGTCCGCCGCCTATGCCGAGATCGACGGCAAGGCCGGCGCGCCCGCCGAAGCGCGCCAGCGCCTCCAGGAGCGTCGGGCGCGGCGGCCGGCCCCGTGTCTTCGCATAATAGCCGCTCCAGTTCATCCCGCCTTCGGCCATGCCCTGCTTTCGCCTCCCGCAGCGCGCTTCTATACTCGCATTCATGCTTTACATGGTGGAGTGCGGCTTCAGGGACCGGTCGCGCGAGGCGGCCTGGTCCGAATGGTACAGCGGACCGAAACTGGCTTCGCTGCTGGCCCTTCCCGGTTTCGAGGCCTCGCAGCGTTTCCGCGCGGTGGACGACGGGCCGGCGCCCTGGCTTGCGGTGCATACCGTGCCGGGGACGGAATTCTTCGACCGGGCGACTTACCGCGGCGCGGGCGGCGGCGGTTTCGGGGAATGGCAGGCGGACATCATCGACTGGTCGCGCAACCTGTTCGACGGCCTTCACACACTGCCGGAAGTGCCGGAGGACGCCTTTCTGGCGGTCGTCGACTCCGCCGACGGGCCGGCGGACTGCCCGGGATTCGATCTCGACTGGCTCCGCTGCGCCGGCCTCGACCGGACCGTCGCCTGGCGCGGCTGGGCCATCGCCGGCAAGCCCGACGCGCCGCCCGGCGGGCGCCTCTGGCGCCCCGTCACGCCGCGCCTCACCGGCAACTGAACCGCCAGCAGCAAGGAAAGACCCATGGGCAAATTGCTGACCGAGGCCCAGATCGAGGCCTATGCCCGCGACGGCTACGTGTTTCCGCTCAGCGCCTTTTCCGCGGCTGAGGCGCGGCGCTACCGCGACGGGCTGGAGGCCTATGAGGCCGGGACCGGCGACGCGATCCATTCCAATATGCGCCACAAGGTCCACCTGCTGTTCCGCTGGGCGGACGAGATCGTCCACCATCCGCGCATCCTCGACGCGGTGGAGGACCTGCTGGGGCCGGACCTGCTTTGCTGGACGACCAATTTCTTCATCAAGGAGGCGAACGACCCGGCCTTCGTCTCCTGGCACCAGGATTCGACCTATTGGGGGCTCGACCCCCACGATGTCGTCACCGCCTGGGTGGCGCTCTCCGACGCGCCGCTCGAGAGCGGCCCGATGCGCTTCCTGCCGGGCTCGCACAAGCTCGACCAGATGGCGCACACCGACAGCTTCGCCGAGGACAACCTGCTGACGCGCGGGCAGGAAATCGAGATGGAGGTGGACGAGGCGCTGGCCGTGGATGCGCCGCTCCGGGCCGGCGAGTTCTCGCTCCACCATATCCGCCTCGTGCACGGCTCGAAGCCGAACCGCGTGGCGGACCGGCGGATCGGCCTCGCGGTCCGCTACATCCCGACCTATGTGCGCCAGGTGAAACTCGACGATTCCGCGACCCTGGTGCGCGGCGAGGACCGCTACGGGCATTTCGAGCTCGAGCCCCGGCCGGCGGCCGACCTCGACGCGGCGGCCTGCGCGGCCCACACGGCGGCGATGCAGCGTATGCTGGGCGCCGTGTATTCCGGCACGGACGTGACCGAGGCGAGGCGGTGAGCGCGGCGGAGATCACCGTTCCGCACCGCCGTCCGACCGAGGGAGATGTCGCCGTCCGCACCCATCTCTGGCGGCCGGCGGCCTGGCGGCCGGCCGATCCGGTGCTGGTCGTGCTGCACGGCTACCGGCGCAATGCCGCCGACTACCGCGATGTCTGGGCCGAGCATGCCGAGCGCCATCGTGTGCTGGTCGCGGCGCCCGAATTCGACCGCGAGCAGTTTCCGGGCCCGCGCGAATACGAGGTCGGCAATATGCGCACGCCGGACCGGCGCGCCTTCCTGCCGGAGGAAGACTGGAGCTTCGGCGTGGTCGAGAGCGCCTTCGACGCCGCCTGCGCCTGGAGCGGCGCGGAAGCCCGGCGCTATTTTCTCTACGGCCATTCCGCCGGCGGGCAGTTCGTCCACCGCATGGCGCTGTTCGCGCGGCGCGCGCGCATCGAGGCGGCCGTGGCCGCCAATGCCGGCGCCTACACCGTGCCGCGCGAGGAGGAGCGCTATCCCTACGGCCTCACGGGACTCGCCATGGACGACGAGGCGCTCGCCGCCGCCCTCTCCGTGCGGCTCATGGTGCTGCTCGGCGAGGAAGACACCGTCACCGACGCGCCCATGCTGCTGAAATCGCCGGAAGCGATGGCGCAGGGGCCGCACCGCCTGGCCCGCGGCCGGTATTTCTACGCCGCGGGCGAGGACATGGCGCGCCTCCTGCCCGCGCCCTTCGCCTGGGAGCTGCACACCGCCCCCGGCGTCGGCCACGACAATGCGGGCATGGCCCGGCGCGCGGCCGAACTGCTGTTCGCGGACCGATGACGGCGCGGGCGGACTGCATGGCGCTGGATGCCGGCGACCCGCTCGCCTATCTGCGCGACGGCTTCCTCGTGCCGGCCGGGACGCTGCGCCTCGACAGCGACCGGCTGGGGCCGCTGACCCGCGAGGCGAGGGCGCGGCTCGCAAGCTTCATGCATGTCGAGTGGGGCGCGGGCTTCTCCGACGGCGGCGGGCTTGCCGGGGCGGCGGCGGAGAAGCTGGCGCCGCTTCTGGGCGCGCCGCCGGAGCGGCTCGGCTTCGCCGCCACGGCAAACGATGCGCTGGAAGTGCTCGCCGACGCCGCCTTCGCTGCCGGCCGCCAGCGCGTTCTCGCCGCGCCGGGCGAATTTCCCGCCCTGCTGGCCCGGCTCGCCGCGCAGGGCCGCGCCGTCGCGGAAGCCGAGACGCCCGAGGCCGGGCTCGACGGCGACACGCTGCTGCTGGCCCGCCGCCTCGACCCGGCGACGGGCGCGCTTCGCGACATCGCCGCGCTTGCCCGGCAGGCCCGCGAGGCCGGCGCGCTCGCCGCCTTCGACCTCTCGGAGACGGCGGGCGTGCTGCCGGCCGCGCTGGAGCGCTCGGGCGTGGAGGCGGCGGTCGGGCGGGGCTGCGGCTTCCTCTGCGGCGGACCCGGCGCGCCGGCCTGGGTCCATGCCGCGGGCGCGTTCGCCGGCGCGCTGGAAGCGCTGCCCGCGCCGTCCGCGCTGGCGCTCGCGGCGCTCGACGGCGCGCTCGACAGGCTCGCCGGCGCCGATATCGAGGCGCTCGGCTGGAAGGCCCGCACGCTCGCGGCGGTATTTCTGGGCGCACTCGGCGAACCGGACCCGCTCGCGCCCGCCTCCCGCAGCGCGCATGTCGTGCTGGCGCGCGCGCATGCCGGGGAACTGGCCGCAGCGCTCGCGGCAGACGGTCTCCATGCGCATATCCCCGCGCCCGGCCGGATTTCCTTCGCGTTCTCCCCGCTCCTGCTCAGCCATGTCGATGCCTGGGATGCGGGCGAGGCCGTGAAGGCGCGGCAGTAAGGCGCCCGCGCCGCCGTTCCCGGCCCGAGGCCGGCAACCCTGCGGCCGGCTTCGGGCGAATTGCGGGCGCCGGAGCCATTGTTCGTTGGCCAATTCGACGAGGCTCTTGTCCGGCGCGCAGATTGGACGCCGATCGGGTACGCTTGGCCGTCCGCAAACGAGGAGCACCGACATGCCCATCGGCACCCGCTACGTCTTCATCGCAAGCATGGATGTGGACCCGGAGAAGGAGGATCTGTTCAACGAAGTCTACGACACCGAGCACGTGCCCTACCTGCTGGAGGTGCCGGGCGTGATAGCGGTCACGCGCCTGAAGGCGCTGGACTTCGAGGTGTCGATGGGCGGCGAGCTCAGGTCCGTGGCACGCGGCGAGACCCCGACATGGCACGCCATCTACGAGATCGAAAGCCCCGACGTCATGAAGAGCGCGGCGTGGGCGGAGGCGGTCGAGCGCGGGCGCTGGCCCGGCGAGGTGCGCCCGCACACCCGCAACCGGCGCCATTCGCTCCAGCGGGTGATGGCGGCGTAGCAGCCCATGTACCGGACCCGCGAAGGTCTGCGGAAGGACGCCTGCCGCTACATCTCCCGCCCCCGGCAGCCCGTCCCGAGGCCGGCGGCGGCGATGGCGCGATCGAGGTCGCGGATGAGGTCCGGCCCGTGTTCGAGGCCGAGGGAGAGGCGGATCATGTCCTCGCCGATGCCGACGGCGGCGCGGCCTTCCGCCCCGATCCGGTGGTGGGTCGTCGAGGCCGGGTGCGTGACGATGCTCTTGGCGTCGCCCAGATTGTTGGAGATCGGGATGAGGCGGAGCGCGTTCAGGAGGGCGAACGCCTGCCCCCGCCCGCCCTCGATCTCGAAGGTGACGACGGTGCCGCCGTCCTTCATCTGCCGGCGCGCGAGCGCCGCCTGCGGGTGGGAATCGAGGAAGGGGTAGATGACCCGCTTCACGCCGGCGCGGCCCTCCAGCCAGCGCGCGACCTCCATCGCCGTGCGGCACTGGCGCTCGACCCGGACCGCCAGCGTCTCCAGGCCCTTGAGCAGCACCCAGGCGTTGAAGGGGCTCATGCTGGGGCCGGTATGGCGGATGAAGGGCTGGAGGTCCTCGTTGCAGAATTTCCGCGTGCCGAGGATCGCCCCGCCGAGGCAGCGGCCCTGCCCGTCGATATGCTTGGTGGCGGAATAGACGACCACGTCGGCGCCGAGCTCCAGCGGCTTCTGCAGCAGCGGCGTCGCGAACACATTGTCGATGACCACCTGCGCGCCCGCGGCATGCGCCAGCTCCGAGACCGCCTTCAAGTCGATGATGTCGAGCTGCGGGTTGGTGGGCGTCTCCAGGAACACCGCCTTCGCCGGCTGCGAGAGCGCCCGCTCCCAGGCCGCCCGGTCATTGCCGTCGATAAGCTCCGTCTCGATGCCGTAGCGCGGCAGGATATGGGTGCAGATATGGGCGCAGGAGCCGAACAGCGCCCGCGAGCCGACCAGCCGGTCGCCGCTGCGCAAGAGCGCGATGAGCGCGGTGAACACGGCCGACATGCCGCTCGCCATCGCCGCGCCCGCCTCCGCGCCCTCGATGGCGCACAGCCGGTCGATGAACATCTGCACCGTCGGGTTGCCGTAGCGGCTGTAGATGTAGCGGTCGCGCTCGCCGTCGAAGGCCTCGGCGGCCTCCTCGGCCGTGCCGTAGACATAGCCGGAGGTGAGGTAGAGGGCCTCGGCGGTCTCGTCGAACTGGCTGCGCTGGATGCCGCCGTGAACGGCGGTCGTGTCCGCATGGAGCGGGTCGGGCAATCGGGGCATGAGCGTCTCCCTGGGTTGCCGGTTGGCGGGCCCACGGAAACGCTTTCCGTGGCGCTTTAGCACTTGGTGACGCGGCTGCAAGCTGCCCGATCAAATCCCGCGGAGCCGGCGCAAAGCCGGCATCGCCGTCCTTATGGAACGCCCGCCCGGCGCCGTCAAGCGGCTGGCGGTCCTCACGCTTCTTGCGTCACCCCGGACGGCGCACCAGCGTCGAGCCGGGGTCTCCGTCCAGCATTGCCCTTGTTGCACGAGGCCCCGGATCGGGGTCCGGGGCGACGTTTGGGGGCCGGGAGACTTTCGCGGGTCGAGCCGCGCACTACCGCCGCGCACGAAAAAACGCCGTCAGCAGGGCGGCGGCTTCGGCTTCCATCAGGCCGCCCAAGACTTCCGGGCGGTGGGTGCAGGTTTCGCGGTCGAAGACGCGCGCGCCGTGGTCCACGCCGCCGCCCTTCGGGTCCCAGGCGCCGAAGACGAGCCGCGCGATCCGGGCGTGCGCTGCCGCCTGCGCGCACATTGCGCAGGGCTCGAGCGTGACGACTAGGGTGCAGCCGTCGAGGCGCGGCCGGCCGAGCCTGGCGGCACCCCGGCGGAGCGCCAGCATCTCCGCATGGGCCGTCGGGTCGGCTGCCGCCTCGACCTCGTTATGCGCCTCCGCCAGCGCCGTTCCGTCCGCGCTCAGCAGCACCGCGCCCACCGGCGCATCGGCGGGCGTGCGGGCCGCGGCCGCCTCCGCCAGCCGAAGCGCCCGTTGCATTGCCCGGCGAAGCGTGTAGATGGGCGCCATGGCGCGCCTTCCAGTCATCGGCCTTACCGTCGATCGGGAACCCGCCGGCGGCTATTCCAGCCTGCCGTGGTATGCGCTGCGCTGCAACTATGCGGGCGCGGTGAGCGCGGCCGGCGCCATCCCCCTGCTGCTGCCGCATGAAAGGACCCATGCCGGGGCCTATCTCGACCGCATAGACGGGCTCATGGTCACGGGCGGGGCCTTCGACGTCGATCCGGCGCTGTTCGGCGCGGCGGAACGGCACGAGACCGTCTCGCTCAAGCCCGGGCGCACCGATTTCGAGCTCGCCATGGTGGAGGGCGCGCTCGCCCGCGACATGCCGTTGCTCGGGATTTGCGGCGGCCAGCAATTGCTGCATGTGGCGCTGGGCGGGCGGCTGATCCAGCATATCCCGGACGAGGTGCCGGGCGCGCTCGCCCATGAGCAGGCGAACCCGCGCACCGAGCCCGGCCACGAGGTCGCCGTCCGGCCCGGCACGCGGCTGGCGGAGATCGTCGGGGCGGGGCCGCTCAGCGTCAACAGCGCCCACCACCAGGCCGCCGCCGACGAGCCGCCGGGCGTCATCGTCAATGCGCGCGCGCCGGACGGCGTGATCGAGGGCATCGAGGCGCCGGGCTACCGCTTCTGCCTCGGCGTGCAGTGGCACCCGGAGTTCCATATCGACCCCGGCGACGCGCGCATCGTCGAGGCCTTCGTGGAAGCAGCGCGCGACGCCATGCCGTGAACGGGGACGGCGAGCGCATCGCGAAACGCATCGCGCGGGCCGGCGTCTGCTCTCGGCGCGAGGCCGAGCGGCGCATCCTCGCCGGGCGCGTGAGCCTGAACGGTAAGGCGCTCCGGGACCCGGCGGTGAATGTCGGGCCGCAGGACCTCGTGGAGGTGGATGGCGCCCCCCTTGCCGCCCCGGAGCCGGCCCGCCTCTGGCGCTACCACAAGCCGGCCGGGCTGGTGACGACCGACCGCGACCCGGAAGGCCGGCCGACCGTGTTCGAAAGCCTGCCGGCCCACCTGCCGCGCGTGGTGAGCGTCGGCCGGCTCGACCTTGCCTCGGAGGGCCTGCTGCTGCTGACGAACGACGGCGGGCTCGCCCGCGAGCTCGAACTGCCGTCGCGCGGCTGGGTCAGGCGCTACCGGGCGCGGGTGCGGGGCCGGGTCGATGAGGGGCGCCTGGCGCGGCTCGCCGGCGGCGTCGAGATCGACGGCTGGCGCTACGGGCCGGTCGCGGCGAGCCTCGACGAGCAGCGCGGCGGCAATGCCTGGCTCACCGTCGCGCTCGCCGAGGGCCGCAACCGCGAGGTCCGCCGGGTGCTGGAACATCTCGGCCACCCGGTCAACCGGCTCATCCGCATCGCCTACGGCCCCTTCCAGCTCGGCCACCTGCCGCGCGGCGCGGTCGCCGAGGTGAAGCGCAAGGCGCTGAGGGAGCAGCTCGGGCGGGCGGTGTAGCGGCTGCGCACATGGAAGAGGTCGAAGCCCGCCTCCGCGCCGATGGCCGCTTATAGGCTTGCGCGGGAGGCAGATATTGCTCCCGGCAGGGCTCCGACCCTTCGGAAAAGGCAGGGCCGGTAAAGCCCTCCGGGGCCTTCGGCAAAGCGGTGGTGGCGTGCCGGGGAAGGGAATCCTTTCACGGGCCGTCCGCGCGTGAGAAGCTGAGGCATGTTGAGAGACCAGGTCTTCAGGATCGCCGACATCTACATTCCGATGAAGCGGCGCCGCACCGTCGATCCTGCAGCCGTCCAGGCAATCGCCGAGAGCATACTGGAAGAGGGTCAGCGCACGCCGATCCTGGTGCGCCAGGACGGCAAGCGCCTGGTGCTGGTCGAAGGCCTTCAGCGTCTGGAGGCGTGCCGGTCCCTGGGCGAGGAAACCATCGTCGGCGTCCTCGTCCAGGCGCGGCGGAACTAGGCGCGCTCCAGTCGAAGCCGTTGGCCGGGACGCGATCGGTCGATTCTCTCCCGGCGGAACCGCGCCCTATTCTCTGCCGGAACGCTCCGCCCGCGCGGCCAGGATCGTCCGGACCTCGACGAGGCGGCCGGGGCGGTCGAGGGCCAGCACGGCTTCCTCCAGGCGGCGGACGGTCTCCGGCGCGAGGTGGCGGCCGGCGAGCGCGCGGTATTTGGCGCGGATATCGGCCTCCGGCACGGGGTTGGCGGGATCGCCGACGGGGACGGGCTGCTGGCCGGTGAAGACCCGGCCGTCGCGCGTTCTTACCGTTATCACGGGTTCTTCCTCCAGCGACCGGCTTTCGTCCGCCTCCAGCGCCACCCTGGCGGCCAGCGCCTCGATCTCCGGGTCGCCGATCCATTTTTCGGTGAAGAACTCGTAGCCCGCCTCGCCGTGCAGGAAGGCGACGGCCGTGCTGTAGGGCAGGCTGAACTGGGCCTCGATGCGCGTCTTCGGCAGGGTGAGCCCGAGTTGGCCCTTCTGCACCGGCGTGCAGAGCACATGCACGCTTTCGATCTCCTCCGCGCGCAAGCCGTGTTCCCGCCGGAACGCCAGCGCCACGTCGAGCGCGCTGTGGATGCCCCGGCAGCAGGCATAGACCTTGACCCCGGCCCAGCCGATGCGGAAATCCCGGCCGAGGCCGTCGGCCGCGGCGCGAGCCGCCGGCGTCATGCCCTCGCCGTAGAGCGGGAAATAGCCGCCGCGCTCCGCCTCCAGCACCGCCGCCGGCCCGGTGAAGCCCTCGCGCGCAAGGAAGGCCGCCTGCAGGCCGGTCTGGGCGGCGGCGCCCGCGTGGTAGCGCTTGCTCATCGCGCCGTCCCCGCTGAACGCCCATGTGCCGCCGGTGAAGCTGCCGGCGATGCCGAGCGCCCAGGCCGTGCGCTGCCCGTCGAGGCCGAGGAGTTTCGCGACCGCGGCCGCGGCGGCATAGCTGCCGAGCGTGCCGGTCGTGTGCCAGCCGGCGGCGTTGTGGCGGCGGTATCCGCCCGCGCCGTCGAGAAGCCGGCGGCCGACCTCGTAGCCGAATATCATGCCTTCGAGGACGCGCCGGCCGTCCGCCTCGCCGCCCGTATCCGCCGCCGCCATCAGCGCAGGCAGCGTCACCGCGCCCGAATGGTCCACCCCGTGGAAATCGTCGAGCTCCAGCGCATGGGCGGCCGTGCCGTTGACCATCGCCGCCACGCCGGGCGCTGCCGCCTCGCCCGCGCCCCATATCGAGGCACTGCCGCCGCCGCCAGGGGAGAGGGAGTGAGCGGCCCGGCGCGCCAATCGGGCCTCTTCCGTGTCGAGCCCGGCAAGCGCGCAGCCGAACAGGTCGAGCGCCAGCAGCTTCGCATAATGCCGGTCATCCTCCGGCACGTCGCCGAGCGAGAAGGCGGCGCCGAAGCGGGCGAGCGCCCCTGTGAGCGTCGCCGCCGTCTGCGCGATGCCGGCGCCGTCCATGTCAGCCGGCGATGCCGTGCTCTTCCGCGAGGCGGTCGAACTCGGCGCTCCATTCCCGCTTCCAGCGCCGGCGCAGCCCGTCATCGATCCAGGCGCCGTCGAGGCCGTTCAGCATGAAGCCCCGGAGATCGGCCAGCGAATAGCCGAAATCGACGACCATGCTCTGCCAGCAGCGGGTCGGGTCCGTCAGGTGGAAGGCGGGGTCGTCGGTGTTCGGGTGGATGCGGAGCCCCGCACGCCCCATGCGCCGGATGGGGTGTTTTTCCGCCCATTCGGACTTGTCCAGCTCGCGCAGATAGTAGCTGTTGGACGGCACGACGGTGATGACGATGCCTTCGGCCGCGCAGCGGGCCGTGAGCTCCGGATTGTCGAGGACGGTGTAGGCGTGGTCGAGCCGCTCCACCCCGAGCAGGTCGAGGGCTGCGGCGACATTGGTCCAGGGCTCGCCGAACTCGCCCGCATGCGCCGTCAGCCGGAAGCCGGCGTCGCGCGCCAGCGCATAGGCTTCGGCGAACTTCTCCGGCGGATTGTCCACCTCGCGATAGTCGATGCCGATGCCAGGCACGCGCGGGTCCCGGTTGGCGATCATCTGCCGCACCATCTCGACCGCGTCCTCCGGCGGCGCCTCCCGGTCGATGCTCGGGATGAGGTTGCTGGCGATGCCGAAGTCCCGCTCCGCATCCGCCATGCCGGCGAGGACGGCGGCCTGCAGCTCGCCGTAGGAGAAGCCCGTGTGGCGGAGATTGCCGGTCGGGTTCCAGTAGATCTCGGCATAGCGGACCGTGTGGGCGGCGGCGTCCTCCAGATATTCGCGGGCAATCTGCCGGAAGTCCGCCGGCGTCATCAGGATATGGGCCTCCATCTCGCGGAAGATCGCGAGCACGCCGACCGGCTTCTCGCCGCGGATGTAGAACCCCTCGATCTGCTCTTCGGTCGTGCGCGCGCCGTTGCGGGCCGCCATCGCCTTCATCGTTGCTTTGCGCACGGTGCCGAGCAGGTGGCAGTGCAGCTCCACCTTCGGAATGCGCTTCAGAAACCCCGGAAGATCCGTCACTGTCCCGCTCCCGCCGCCAGCAGCGCATTTCGGCCGCGACGGGCGAGGTTACAGGACTTTGCCTTTCGCCGGAAACGCGGGCGGGTGTCGGGCCGCCACCGGGGCGGCTCCTTGTCCGCGTTGTGGCCCCATGCTAGCCTTTTCCTTTGCCGGTGGCGGAGGGAGGCGGCCCGCCGGCCGTCTCCGCAGGGCTGCCGGATGTCAGGGGGCCATATCGCGCGTCGCGCACCGTCCCGATCGCCACACATGAACCGGAGGAGGTAACAGACATGAAACACTTGCTGAAGACGGCTTTGCTGGGCCTGGCGCTGGCGTTCGGCGCGAATGCGGCCATGGCGGACTGCGGCAAGGTCCAGATTGCGAATATGAACTGGGCCTCCGCCCAGTTGATGGCCGAAGTCGACAAGATCATCCTCGCCGAAGGATATGGATGCGATGTCGAGCTGGTCCCCGGCGACACCATGCCGACCTTCACCTCCCTCAACGAGAAGGGCGAGCCGGACGTGGCACCGGAGCTGTGGATCAACGCCGTGCGCGACCCCCTGAAGGCCGCCATGGACGAAGGCAGGCTGAAATCCGCCAATGGCGGTCCGATCAGCGGCCTGGGCGAGGGCTGGTGGGTCCCGCCCTACGTGCAGGAAAAGCACCCCGAGCTCAAGACCGTGCTGGACGTGCTGAAGCGTCCCGACCTCTTCCCGGATGCCGAGGACCCCTCGAAGGGCGCATTCGTGGGATGCCCTGCGGGCTGGGGCTGCCAGCTGACCAACGCGAACCTGTTCCGTGCGTTCAAGATGGCGGAAAAGGGCTGGAAGCTGGTGGACCCGGGCTCGGCGGCCGGGCTGGACGGCTCCATGTCCAAGGCGGTCAACCGCGGCGAGAACTGGTTCGGCTACTACTGGTCGCCCACCGCGCTCATCGGCCGGCACAAGATGGTCAAGCTCGACTTCGGCGTGCCGTTCGTCGGCAGCGAGCACTGGGACGGCTGCATCGTCAAGCCGGAGCAGGAATGCGCAGACCCGCAGCCGTCGTCCTGGACGGAGTCGGAGGTGCATACCGTGGTCACGGCGGACTTCGCGGCGAACGCGGGCGATGCGGTCATGGCGTATTTCAAGAACCGCGTGTTCCCCGGCGACGTGATGAACGGCATGCTGGTCTATATGGACGAGAACCAGGCTGACGGGGCGGATGCCGCGGCGGAGTTCCTGCGCGCGCATGCCGATGTGTGGAAGCCCTGGGTGCCTGCCGAGGTCGCGGCGAAAGTGAAGGGAATGTAACGCGGGTCTTGCGGTCGGTCCGACTGCCTGACTCGAAGAGAAAAGCCCGCCCGGACCCGTCCCGGCGGGCTTTTTGTCACCCTCCGGCGCCGGGTCGGAAGGGCATTTGCAAGGAATAATCGTTCCTCGAGCCCGATGGGAGGCCCGCATGGAATCCTTGTTGGAATTTCCCTCGATGGACCGCCAGGCCCTTCGCGACCTGAAGAAGGCGATCGACGGAGGGTTCCGCGACTTTTCGCGCGAATTCGGCGAGATGCTGGAGAACTTCTTCGAGCCCCTGCTCAGGTTCCTCGTCCTGTTCGAGAAACTGCTGATCGCCGCGCCGTGGCCGGTCATCATTCTGGCGATCGCGGGGCTGGCCTGGCTCGGCTCGCGCAGCAGGACGGTCGTTATCGGTTCCGTGCTGTCGTTCCTCGCGATCGGTTATTTCGGCATGTGGCAGGACACCATGTCCACCCTGGCCATCATCTCGGTCGCGACCCTGCTCTGCATCGCGATCGGCATCCCGCTCGGCATCCTGATGGCGCGCTCGGACCGGATGCAGACGGCGATTACGCCGGTGCTGGACATCATGCAGACGATTCCGGCCTTCGTTTATCTCATACCGGTCGTCATGCTGCTCGGCATCGGCAAGGTGCCGGGCCTGATCGCGGTGTGCATCTACGCAATCCCGCCGATCGTGCGGTTGACCAATCTCGGCATAAGGCTCGTCGAGAAGGAGGCGCTGGAGGCCGCCGACGCCTTCGGGGCCGACTACCGGCAGAAGCTGTTCGGCGTGCAGATTCCGCTGGCGCTGCCCAACATCTTCGCCGGCGTGAACCAGACCATCATGATGGCGCTCTCCATGGTGGTGATCGCCTCGATGATCGGCGTGGCCGGTCTCGGCGTGCCGGTATTGCGGTCGATTTCGAACCAGTATCTGGCGCTTGGCCTGATGAACGGCCTGGCCATCGTGGCGCTGGCGATCATCTTCGACCGCGTGTCGCAGAGATTCGGCCAGCGCCTGCAACGGCATCGCGAGGGCGTCGATCATGGCTGAGACCAAGATCAGCATCGAGAAGCTGTACAAGATCTTCGGTCCCCGGCCGCAATCCGTGCTCGCCGCCGTGCAGCAGGGCATGTCCAAGCAGGAGCTGCTCGAAAAGCACGACCATGTGCTGGGCCTGAAGGACATCAACATCGAGGTCTCCGCCCGGGAAATCTCCGTCATCATGGGGTTGTCGGGCTCCGGCAAGTCCACCCTGATCCGGCATATCAACCGGCTGATCGAGCCGACTTCGGGCCGGATCGTGGTCAATGGGCGGGACGTGCTCGCCATGACCAGGGAGGAGCTGATCGAGGTCCGGCGGCACAGCATCTCGATGGTGTTCCAGAGGTTCGGGCTCCATGTCCACAAAACGGTTGCCGAGAACGCCGCCTACGGCCTTGCGATCCAGGGCATGCCCATCGGGCAGGCCAAGGAGCAAAGCCGGAAATGGCTGGACCGCGTCGGGCTGTCGGGATTCGAGAACCACTACCCCTCGCAGCTGTCGGGAGGCATGCAGCAGAGGGTCGGGCTGGCGCGCGCGCTGGCCACGGACGCGGAAATCCTGCTGATGGACGAACCGTTCTCCGCGCTCGACCCGCTGATCCGCAACGACATGCAGCAGGTCCTGCTCGGACTGCAGGAGGAGCTGCACAAGACCATCGTGTTCATCACCCACGATCTCGACGAGGCGCTTCGCCTCGGCGACAGCATCGCCATCCTGCGCGACGGTGCGCTGATCCAGCAGGGCAATCCTCAGGACATCATCCTGCACCCGGCCGACGACTACATTTTCGACTTCGTCAAGGACATCAACCGGGGCCGGGTCATCGAAGCGCGGTCGGTGATGACGCCGGGCCCGGGCATCGACGGCCCGAGCGTGGCGCACAACCTCGTCCTGGACGAGGCGCTGCAGGCGGTGAGCGCCGCAGGGGCCGACCGGGCCAAGGTCGTGGACGGCGAGGGAAAGGCGATCGGCGCCATAAGCCTGAAGCAGATCATCGACGCCATGGCCCGCCCGGCCGAGGAAAGCGACCAGGAAGCGAAATACCGCTAGGCCCGACCGCGTCAGCCCGCCTCCGCGCGGAGCAGGGGCGGCAGCAGGTCTTTTAGCGCCTGCGCCGTGGCGTCGCGGGGGCCGTAGATGGGTGGGCGGCAGGGGCCTGCCGGGCGGCCGGCTAGCTTGAGTGCGTATTTGAGCGGGCCGGGATTGGGCTCGGAGTAGATCCAGCGGCAGAGCGGCAGGAGGCCGAGTTGTATCCGCCGCGCCGGCTCGAGTTCGCCCGCCCCGGCATGTTCGATGAGCGCGCACAGGCTCCGGGGCAGCAGCTCGCCGAGCGAGACGATGCCGCCCGCAGCACCCATCGCCAGCGACGGCAGCAGCAGCTCGTCCAGGCCCTGCATGAACGCGAACCCCTCCGGCGCGCCGTTCATCACCTCGCCGGCGAGCGCCATGTCGCCCGACGCCTCCTTGATGCCCCTGATGGCCGGAACCGCATGGATGAGGGCGAGCAGTTCGTCGGCATTCAGGCGCACGCCGCTCCGCCCGGGCGTGTGGAAGAGCACGATCGGCAGCCCGCAGGCCTCCGCGACGGCGGCGAAATGGCGCTCGATGTCGAAGGGCCGGGCGGAGAAGAAAAAGGGCGGGGCGAGCATGACGAAGTCCGCGCCGGCGCGCTCCGCATGGCGCGCGACCGCCAGGATGTCGGCCTGCCCGCCGAGCAGGCAGCCGACCGTGACGGGCACGCGGCCCGCCGCCTCCCCGACGACCGTATCGACGACCCTGAAATGCTCGGCAAGCGCGAGCGACAGCGGCTCGCCCGTGCCGCCGAGCGCGCAAAGCCCGGCCGCGCCGGCCTCGATCTGGCGGCGGACACTTCTGCGCATGGCGGCCTCGTCGAACGCGAAATCCGCATCGAACGGCGTCACCAGCGCCGTGTTGAGTCCTGCGAGCATGGCAGCGGCCCCTTTCCGCCCGTCCCGGCTTCTGCGCCTGTATCGCATATCCGGGCGGCGCCCGCAGGCATTCGGGGCCGCGCGATGACGAGGCTGGACTTGGCGCCCGGCGCGGGAAATGCTGGGCGGCAATGCGGCCGTCCCGTTGGACGGCCGCGATCCTGAATTGAATTGGGGCGCCCCGTGCCGGAACCAGCAAACGCATGCCGGGTCGCCGTCGATATCGGCGGCACATTCACCGATTTCTGCGCCTTCGACGAGGCGACCGGCGCGCTCAGGACCCTGAAGATCCTCTCGACGCCCGAGACGCCGGGCGCGGAGGTCATGCAGGGCATCGCCGAACTGGACCGGCGCCACGGACAGCCGGCCTCCGGCATAAGGTTCTTCACCCACGGCACCACGGTGGGCGTCAACACAGTGATCCAGCGCCGGGGCGCGGCGCTGGCGCTGTTCACGACGCGGGAGTTCGAGGACGTGCTGGAGGTCGCGCGGCTGAAGACGCCCGACCCCTACGACATCTTCTCGCGCCGCCCGCCGCCGCTGGTCCCGCGCGAGCGGGTTTACGGCATCGCCGAGCGGATGCTGAAGGACGGTTCGGTCGAAACGCCGGTCGATCCCGCCGATGTCCGGGACGCGGCGGCGAAGGCGAAGGCGGCGGGCGCGGACACGATCGTCGTCGCCCTGCTGCACGCCTACGCCAACCCGGCGAACGAACGCGCGGTGCGGGACGCAATCCTGGCGGCGGAGCCCGGCATGGCGGTGACGCTCTCCTCGGAGGTCTGGCCGGTCATCCGGGAATATGAGCGCACGGTGACGGCCACCGTCGCCGGCTATGTGCAGCGCCGGGTGGCCGCCTATATCGGCTCGCTGCAGGCGGCGCTCCGCGATGCCGGCGTGCCGGCCGAGCCGATGATCACCAAGTCGAACGGCGGCATCATGGCGGCGGAGCTCGGCAAGACCCGCCCCATCGCCATGCTGCTCTCGGGCACGGCGTCCGGGGCCATAGGCGCGGCCGACGCGGCGGCGCGCATCGGGGCCCGGGACGTGCTGAGCTTCGATGTCGGCGGCACCTCGGCGGATGTGGCGGTCGTGCAGGGCGGCGCGCCGGCCTTCGGCACGGGCGAGCTTGTAGGCGAGTTCCCGATCTATGTGCCGACGGTCTCCGTCACTTCCATCGGCGCGGGCGGCGGCTCCCTCGCCCGGGTGGACGATTTCGGCGTGCTGAAGGTCGGCCCGGAAAGCGCGGGCTCCCGGCCGGGCCCCGCCTGCTACGGCCAGGGCGGCGAACGCCCGACGGTCACCGACGCCTTCGTTGCGATGGGCCTGCTCGGCGCGGGCGAACTCGGCTACGGCGCCGTCCGGCTGGACCGGGCGGCCGCCGGGCGCGCGGTCGGCGGCGTCGCGGAGCGCCTGTCGCTCGGGCTCTCCGAGGCGGCCGAGAGCATTGTGAGCGTCGCGGTCTCCGGCATGTATCTGGAGGTCTCGAAGCTCCTGTCGCGCCGGGGCGCGGACCCGCGCGGATTCTCGCTGCTGGCCTTCGGCGGCGCCGGGCCGATGCTGGGCGCGCTCTTCGCGCGCGAGCTCGGCATGGCGCGGGTGATCGTGCCGCCCGCGCCCGGCGTGCTGTCTGCCTATGGCGGCCTGATCGCCGACATTCGCAACGATTTCATTCGTACCGCCTTCGTCGATCTGGACACGGGCGGCCTGGCGGTGCTGGAGGGGCTTGCGGGCGAACTGGAGGCGGAAGCGCTCGCCTGGCTGCGCGAGGAGCAAGGCTTCCGGGGCGAGGCGCGGCTCATCTGGTCCGCTGACATGCGCTATCTCGGCCAGTCCTACGAGATCGAAACCCCGGTGGGCCGCGCCGATATCGCCGCCGGCCGGGTCGCGGCGCTGGCGGATGCCTTCCACGGCGAACATGCCCGCGTTTACGACCATGCCGACAGGCAGGCGCCGGTGCAGGCGGTCAATCTCAGGCTGACGGTGAGCGGGTCCGTGCCGAAGCCGGCCCTGGCGGAAGCCGCGGCCGCGCCGGGGCCGGCCGCGCCGAAGGGCCAGGCAAAGGTCTTCCTCGACGGCGCCGAACGCATGGCGGCGCTCTACGACCGGGCGGCCCTGGCTCCCGGCCGGAATTTCGCCGGTCCCGCGGTCGTCTCGCAGGACGACTGCACCACCGTGGTCCCTCCGGGCTTTGCGGCCGAGGTCGATGTCCGCGGCAACCTGATCCTGACGAGGGAGGGCTGACATGCCCATCGACAAGGTCACGCTGGAAATCCTGAAGAACCACACCCGCGCGGCGGCGGAGAGCATGGCCTACACGCTCTACCGCACCGCGCATTCGACCTTCGTCAAGGAGACCGAGGACTTCACCACCGGCCTCACCACGCCGGACGGGGAGACCTTCGCCACGCCCACCGAGCTCGGCGCCACCTGGTTCGTCGGCCTGAATTACGGCCGCGCCATCGCCATGATCGACGACTACCGTCCGGGCGACATCGCGATGACCAACGACCCCTATTCGGGCTTCGTTTCCACCCACTCGCCGGACATGCATATCTGGAAGCCGGTCTTCCACGAGGGCGAGATCGTGGCCTTCTCCGTCGGCCATATCCACAACACCGATGTCGGCGGCGCGGTGCCGGCCTCGCTCTCCCGCACGCTTTCGGAAATCCACCAGGAAGGCGTGCGCATCCCGCCCGTCAAGATCCTGGAGGAGGGAAAGCTCAACCGGCAGGTGCTCGACATCTTCCTCGCCAATGTCCGCGCGCCCGACCAGAACTGGGGTGACCTGAAGGCCCAGATCGCCGCCTGCAACACCGGCGAGCGCAAGGTCCGCGAGATGATCGCCCGCTTCGGCGCGGACACCTTCCGCGAGGGCGTGGCGGATCTGCTCGACTACGCCGAGGCCCAGGCCCGGGCCATCGTCCGCACCCTGCCGAACGGCAGCTACCCCTTCGCCGATTATATGGACGAGGACTCGGTGGACGGGCGGCCCTGCCGCATGAAGCTGACGGTGATCGTCCGCGACGAGGAGCTGGTCTTCGACTTCACCGGGTCCGACCCGCAGCTCGAATCCTCGCTCAACATGCCGACCGGCGGCGACGAGCGCCATGTGCTGCTGCTGGTCGGCATGACCTATGTGCTCTATTCGCTGGACCCGTCGCTTTACCTGAACTCCGGCATTGCGCGCGTCTGCCGCTGCATCCTGCCGTCGGGCACCATGGTCAATCCGGAGTTTCCGGCGGCCGTCGGCATGCGCACGCTCAGCTGCTACCGCCTGCACGGGCTCACCTTCGGCGCCTTCGCCCAGGCGGCCCCGGACCGCATGGCCGGCGCGCCGGCCTCCGGCGGGCCGATCATGAACGTCAATACCATCGAAAACCGCACCGGCCGGCGGATCATGGCGGCGATCAGCCCGATGAGCGGCGGCGGCGGCGGGCGCGCGATGGAGGACGGCCAGGACGGCTCGGGCGCCAATCAGGGCTTCATGAAGAACACGCCGACCGAGGTGAACGAGGTCGAAGCCGGCATCAAGGTGCTGCGCTTCGGCCTTGCGCGCGACTCGGCCGGGCCCGGCCTGCATCGCGGCGGGCTCGGCACGGAGCTTGTGTTCCAGGCGTTCTCGCCGAACACCCGCGTCACGGCGCGCAACCGGGACCGGACGATCTTCACGGGCTGGGGAATCGCCGGTGGCCGCCCGGGCGGCGCGTCGAAATTCATCCTGAATCCGGGGACCGACCGCGAGGTGGACCTGAAGAACACCGACATCCTCACCATCGGCCCCGGCGATGTCATCCATGTCACCTGCGGCGGCGCGGGCGGCTGGGGCGACCCGTTCCGGCGCGATCCGGAAGCGGTGCTGCTGGACTGGCGGCGCGGCTGGGTCTCGACCGGGCAGGCGCGCGAGGCCTATGGCGTGGTCATCGCCGACGGCGCGGTGGACGGGCCCGCCACGGAGGCGCGGCGCGCGGCCCGCGCCGGCGGGGAGGCGGACGGCTTCTACGATGTCGGCCCCGAGCGGGCGGCCTTCGAATCCGTCTGGACGGACGCCAATTACGATGCGCTCACCGAATGCCTGGCGGCGCTGCCCGTCCACTGGCGCTTCTACGCCAAGCACCGGGTCTTCGACGCCGTCGATATGCTCGACCCGGCGACGCGGCGCGGCGACGGCTCGGAGGTCCGCGCGGCCTTCGATGCGCTCCGGGCCGAGTTCCCGCAGCTCAGGGCGGCGCGGGGTTAGCCGCGCCCGTCGAAAGCAGCCGCATGCTCACTCGAAGGTGAGGACGCTCCGGGCCACTTCGCCCGCCTGCAGCGCGTCATAGGCCTCGTTGATCTGCTCCAGCGGGTAGGAGCGGCTGATGAGCTCGTCGATCTTCAACCGGCCGCGCATATACATGTCCGCAAGCCTGGGCAGATCGACCCAGGGGCGCGCCGACCCGTACCACGAACCGACAATGGCGCGCTCGGTGCGCGGTATCGACAGGGCATTGAATTCCAGCACGTCTTCTTCCGGCGCCATGCCCACGATCACGGTAGTGCCGCCCATGCGGCACATCTCGTAGGCCTGCTGGATCGCCGCCGGGTTGCCGATCGCCTCGAAGGCGAAGTCCACGCCGCCGCCGGTCATCTCCAGCACGCGGGCCGCGGCGTCGCCATTGCCGGCATTGACCGTGTCCGTCGCGCCGAACAGGCGGGCGTATTCCAGCTTGTTGTCCAGCAGATCGACGGCGACGATGCGCTCCGCCCCGGCCAGCGCCGCGCCCTGCACCGCGTTCAGGCCGACGCCGCCGCAGCCGATGACGGCGACCGTGTCGCCGGGCCTGACATTGGCCGTATTGGCGACCGCTCCGACGCCGGTCATGACCGCGCAGCCGATGAGGCAGGCCCGGTCCAGCGGAATGTCCTTGCGCACCGGCACGGCGCCCGACTCGGGCACGACGGCGTATTCGGCAAAGCAGGACACCCGCGCCATATGGTGGATGTCCTCCCCGTTGCGGTGCAGGCGCACGGTGCCGTCGAACATGGTCGTTCGCGGCGTGTCGATGCCGTCGCAGAGCACGGGGCGCCCGACCACGCAATAGTGGCAATGGCCGCAATTGGCGCGGAAGTTCAGGATCACATGGTCGCCCGGCTTCACGCGGGTCACCCCGGCGCCGACCTTCTCGACGATTCCCGCGCCTTCATGGCCGAGCACCGCGGGCAGCGGCGTCTTCCACTCGCCCTTGATGAGATGCAGGTCGGAGTGGCACACGCCGGCCGCGCCGATGCGCACCAGCACCTCCCCGTCGCTCGGATCGTCCAGATCGACGGTCTGCACGACCATCGGTTCGTTCGGTTCGTAGAGAACCGCAGCCTTGATCTTCATCCCGCTTTCCTCCTGTCCCCGGCCGGCCCGGCCGGGCCTCGCTCGGTCATCTTCTAGCCATAGCAGCAGATTGAGGCGCCGACGATAAGGAAAACCGCCATCCGGGGCCCGCGCGCGGCAGAACGCACCCAGCCGGACGGATTCGATTTCGGCCCCGCCGGGCGCGCGCAGCGCCAGGTCGAGGTCGCTGCCCTCATGCGCCCGGCCGGTGACGCGGCTGCCATAGGCCCGGACCTCGACCTCCGGCAGATGCTCGGCGAAGAGCCGGTCGAGCGCGGCGCGGTGGCGCTCCTCCAGCAGAAGCCCGTCAGGCATCGTCCACTGCCGGCGCTTCGCCCGGCGCCGGGCCTGGGCTGGCGGTCCCGGACTTCTCTCCCAGGTCGTAGCTCGTCCTCTTGCTTCCGCCCGGATTGCGGCGAAGGATGCCGCCAGCGACCAGTTTGTTGATGTCACGCTGGGCCGTGGCGACGGAGCACTTGCCGATGGCGGCCCATTTCCTGGCCGTCAGCTTGCCCTCGAAGCCGTCGAGAAACCTGTTCAGCACCGCTTTCTGACGCCCGGTGAACGGTTCGCGGGCGTGGCGCTGCCAGAACGCGGCCTTGCGCAGGACGAGCGCACAGGTTTGCTCGGCGCCGTCGAGCGCCCGCGCGAAGCATCCGACGAACCAGACCAGCCAGTCGGTGATGTCGAGACCGCCTTTCTGGGTGCGTTCGAGCATGTCGTAATAGTCGGACCTCTCCTCCCGGATCTGGCTCGACATGCTGTAGAAGCGCTGTCCCGAGTTCTCCGACTGCGCCAGCGCCAGGTCCGTAATCGCCCGCGCGATGCGTCCGTTGCCGTCCTCAAACGGATGGATGGTGACAAACCACAGATGGGCGATGCCGGCGCGCAGCACCCCTTCCGGCCCGGCCCGGCCGTTGAACCAGTCCAGGAACGCCTGGACCTCGGCCTCAAGCCGCTTCGCGGGAGGGGCTTCATAGTGAACCCGCTCGCGACCGACCGGACCCGAAACGACCTGCATCGGTCCCATCGCATCGTCGCGCCATGCGCCGGTGCGGATGCGGCGTATGCCCGAGTAACCCGTGGGGAAAAGCGCCGCCTGCCAGCCGAACAGGCGTTCGGCCGTCAGGCCGGTTTCGTGGTTCGCCGTGGCGTCCAGCATCATTTCGACGACACCTTCGGCCCGCCGGTCGGTCGGCGCCAGGGCGGCTTGCGTCAAACCCAGGCGGCGCGTGATCGAAGACCGCACGCTGTCGCGGTCGAGACGTTCGCCTTCGATCTCCGAAGTCTTGACAGCCTCTTCCGTGAGCGCCTCGAGCTGCGCCTCGAGTTTCAGATCGAATCCAAGGGCGGCCATTCCTCCGAGGAGATGGCCCTGTTTGAGGCGCGCGGCCCCAAGCGGCTCAAGGAGCCTCCCATTGTCCCAGGTCAGGTCCGGCCAAGACGGTTGCTCCCAAATGTACACATCGATTCTCCGCACTATTTGATGAGAATTTGGGGCCATTCTCATCATCCGGCAAGGACAGGACCCATATACGGGAGCCGGGGATTCCCGGAATTCGTCTTCGCCTCAACCTCCGTCTTCGCCCTCGATGGCGTCGGCCAGCGCCTGCGCGTCAGCCACGAATGCCGGTATGAGCTCCAGCGCCGTCTCGGCGAAACGCTCGCCATAATCTCGCGCGGGGGCATTGCGGACATCGCGGTATTGCAGCCACCGTTCGCAGGCGTCGGCGGTTACGAGCGCATGTTTTGCGGCGTGGCGGAAGGAATCCCGGAAGATGAGCCGGTCGACCTCGCGGCCGCTCGCAAAGAAGTCTTTGAAGCGCCTTCGCAACAGGGCGGCGCCGACTTCGAGCACAAGTTCGAATTCCTTGACGCAGGCGGCGCGGAAAATGTCGCGCATCGGCCCGTCCCGACTTTCCTGCCGCAGATGCACGAACGCCGCCTCAAGCGTGCCGATGCACCGCCGGAGGCCGCTCGTGTCGATATTCGCCGTTCGGGACATGGCCGCCGGGCCGCTACAGCGTGAAGTCGTCGCGGGTGAAGAGCGGGGCGAGGCGGATGCCTTCGCGGGCCAGATTGGCTTCCGCGCCTTCGAGCCGGTCCACCACGGTGTAGAGCGTCTCCACCCGGCAGCCGGCGGCGCGGGCGGCCTCGACGGCGATCATCGCCGAGCCGCCGGTGGTGGTCACATCCTCGAACAGCAGCACCTCGCCGCCGTCCGGCAGGTAGCCCTCGACGCGCCGCTCGGTGCCGTGGTCCTTGGTCTCCTTGCGCACGAAGAAGGCGCGGCGCGGGCGCGGGGTGGCGCGGCTGAGCGCGCAGACCGCCGCCACGATGGGCACCGCGCCCATGGCGATGCCGCCGATATGGTCCACCGGCTCCCCGCTTATCCGCTCCAGGAACGCCTCGGCGATCAGGGTCAGCCCCTCCGGGTCCAGCATCACCTGCTTCATGTCGAAGAAATATTGGGTGCCCGCCCCGGAGGCGAGGGTGAAGGTTCCGGTGGAGAGCGCCCGTTCGGCGATCAGGGTGCGGAGTCGTTCGCGCATGGGGCCTCCCCCCGTTCCAGAATGGCGGCGTAGAACCCGTCCGAGCCGTCCCGGGCGGGCGAAATGCGGAGGTCGTCTCTGGCGCGCGCGAAGTCCGGCGCGGCCTCCAGAAAGCGCTCCACCTGCGCCTCGTTCTCCTCGCGGAGCAGCGAGCAGGTGGCATAGACCAGCCGGCCGCCGGGCTTCACCAGCCGCGCGGCGCTTTCGAGGATGCGGCCCTGGAGGCCGGTCAGCTCCGCGAGGCGGGGCCCCTCGCGCGTCCAGCGGGCGTCCGGGTTGCGCCGCCAGGCCCCGGTGCCGGTGCAGGGCGCATCGACCAGCACGCGGTCGAACTTGCCGCGCTGGCGGCGGACCCAGCGGTCGCGCTCGCTCTCCAGCAGGCGGCGCTCGATATTGTGCGCGCCCGCCCGGCGCATGCGCTCGCCGAGACGCGCCAGGCGCTTGTCATGCACATCGGCGGCGACGACGCGGCCCTTGCCCTCCATGTCGGCGGCGAGCGCCAGCGCCTTGCCGCCGGCGCCGGCGCAGAAATCGACCACCTGCATGCCCGGCCCGGCCGCGACGGCATGCGCGATGCGCTGCGAGCCCGCGTCCTGCACCTCCACCAGCCCCTCGCGGAAGGCGCGCGTGCGCCCGAGCGCCGGGCGGCCCTCGCAGCGCAGCGCCCAGGGCGCGTCCTCCAGCGGCTCGGTGCGGACGCCCTCGCGAAACAGCGTGCGCCGGGCCTCGCGGCGCGTCGTCTTGAGCGCATTGACGCGCAGGTCCACCGGGGCGGGCTCGGCCAGCGCGCGCAGCTCCTCGGCGAAGGCCCGGCCCAGGCTCTCCCTGAGCCCGCGTTCCGCCCAGGCCGGGCATTCGGCGCGCACCGAGGCAGGCATTTCCGGCGGCTCCAGCGGCTCGCCGGCCAGCGCCATGAACAGGTCGAGCTCCGCGCTGTCGAGCGGTGCGGGCGCATATTTGCCGCGTCCGAACACGGCGCCCGGCTCCTGCAGGCGGTCCACCAGCAGCAGGCGGGCCAGCATGCGCGCGCGCGCCGTCGGCTCCGCGCCCCGGCGGGCCAGATGCCAGTCGAGCCGCGCGCGCCGGCGCAGTACGCCGAACACCCGCTCGGCCACCGCCTTGCGGTCGCTCGCGCCGATATGCCGGCGGGCGCGGAAGAAGCCGCCCAGCACCGCGTCCGCCGGGCGGCCGGTCTCCTCGATCTCCTCCAGCGCCTCGATGGCCGCGCCGACGCGCGCCGCGGGCGTCACGGCCGCCGTTTCCTGAGATAGACATAGAGCGCGCCCTCGCCGCCGTGGCGGGGCTGCGCCGGGGCCGTGTCGAGCACGCGCGCGGCGTTGGGCGGGCGCGCAAGCCAGTGCGGCGTCTCCCGCCGGATGACGCCCGAGGAGATGCCGTCCGCCCCGCGCCCCTTGCCGGTGACGACCAGTACCAGCCGGCGCCCGGCTGCCTGGCTCTCGGCGATGAAGCGGGTGAGGCGTCGAAAGGCTTCCTCGCGCGTCATGCCGTGCAGGTCGATCCGGGCGTCGATCGGCAGGGCGCCGCGCCGGATGCGTCTTGCGGTGCGCTTGTCGATGCCGCCGCCTGCAGGCGCGGAGCGGGGCGCGGCTTCGTCCGGCGCGGGGGTCGGCGGCTCCTCCGGCTCCCGTTTCGCCGCCGGTTCCGGCCGGCGCGATGCGGGCGGGACGGGGCGGCCCGGCAGCGGCCGGACATTTCGCGTCATCCGGCGCCAGACATCGAAATCTTCGGCGCTAGCCGTCATCGGAGCCTGCCGCCTGCTCGTCGTCATCGACGTTTTCCGCCCGCTCGTCATCGACGATGTTTGCCGCCTGCTCGTCGTCGACCAGCACGATATGCAGCCGGCGCGGCCCGTGCGCGCCCATGCGCAGCTCCTGGCCGATATCGGCGCTGCGCGACGGCCCGGTAATCAGGTTGACCGTGCGGGGCGCGTCGCCCGCCTCGCGCACCCGTTCCCAGAGGTCCTCATAGGCGCCCACAAGGTCGCGCGTGCGGACGAGCGCAATATGCGCCTCCGGCAGGAAGTTGAGCGTGACCGGCCGTTCCGGCCCGGAGAGCATGGCGAGCGTGCCGGTCTCGGCAATGCCCGCGAAACAGGGCGTCAGCGCCGCGCGGTCCTCCGGCTCCGCCCGCCGGCGCTCCAGGGTCAGCAGCGGGCGGCTGCTCCAGGGATAGCGGTCGAGCGCCGGATCCGGCGAGGCGGCGAGGCGGGCCGGCAGGTTCTCGCCGACAAGCCACTCGGCGATCTCGGTCGGCACGTCCTCAGGAGGCACCGGACCGGCGACCGTGCTGCCGGCCGCGCGCGCCTCGGCGGCGAAGCGTTCGAGCGGGTCGTCGGCCGCACGGGCCGGCCTGGGGCCTCTCGGCCGGGCGGCAAGCCATTCCGCCGCTTCGCCCTTCGCGCCGCCGGTGGCGGCCCTGATCCGGGCCAGGATGGCATCGCGGCCGCTCATGGCCGCCCCAGATGCCGGGCGGCGAAGCCCGTCCAGTCGCCGTCCGGGGAGTCGATCAGCGTGTCGTCCCGGCTCGGCAGACGCAGCGTCAGCCCGCCCAGGTCCCAGAGCCGTTGCCAGCCCTCGGGATCGGAGAGCGCATAGGCGAGCGCGCGCCGGCGCAGCCTCAGCATGAGCAGATACTGGAGGCCGGTCGCCATCAGGATGAGCGCGGTCCCCGCCACCGCCAGCGCCCAGACCCAGCCGCCGAAATAGAGCGCGGCGAACACCGCGCCCATTGCCACGAAGAACGGGGCCGCATTCTCGCCCCGGTTGAAGACAGGGGAATCCGGCTCGTTCAGCCGGCGCAGGTCGAGGCCGACCTCGACGGCGCGCGCGCCCTCCGCCGCCACGATGCGCTCATGCAGGGCCGCCCGCGACGCCATGGCCTCAGCGCCTCCGCCCCGCCTGCCAGAGGCTCATGAAGCTCCGGCCCTCCGACGCCGGGAAGTCCCGCGTACCGGTCCAGCCGCCGGCGAAGGGCAGCCGCTTCCAGGGGCGCCCTCTGCCCAGCACCCGGGCGGCAATGGCCGCAAAGGGGCGGTAGAGCGCCGGGCGGGTGGCGAAGAAGGCCCAGAGGTCGAGCCCGTAGCGGAATTTGGCCGGCGAGAGGCGGCGCGCGAATTCCCGTTCGCGCCAGTGGCGCATCATGCGCGGCAGGGGAATGCGGACCGGACACACCTCCTCGCACTTGCCGCAGAAGGTCGAGGCGTTGGGCAGGTGCCCGGCCTCCTCGACGCCGCGCAGGCCGGGCGTCAGCACGGCCCCCATCGGCCCCGGATAGACCCAGCCATAGGCATGGCCGCCGATCTGCTTGTAGACCGGGCAGGCGTTCATGCAGGCCGCGCAGCGTATGCAGCGCAGCATGTCCTGGAACGCGCCGCCCAGCATGTCCGCGCGGCCGTTGTCGAGCAGCACGACATGGTATTCCTCCGGCCCGTCCAGGTCCCCCGGCCGGCGGGGGCCGGTGGAGAGCGTCGTATAGACGGTAAGCTCCTGCCCCGTGGCCGAGCGCGGCAGCACGCGCATGAACACCGAGAGGTCCTCCAGGGTGGGGATCACCTTCTCGATGCCGGCGATGACGATATGGGCGCGGGGCAGGGTCTGCGAGAGGTCGCCATTGCCCTCATTGGTGAAGATCACCGAAGAGCCGGTCTCGGCGATCAGGAAATTGGCGCCTGTCAGGCCGACATCGGCGCCGAGGAACTGCTCGCGCAGCACGGCGCGGGCCTCCGCCATGATCTCGCTGCCGTCCGAGAGCGGGCGGTCCGCCGGTCGGTCGGTGTGGGCGTTGCGGAAGGCCTCGGTCCACTGCTCGGTCGCGACATGGATTGCCGGCGCCACGATATGGCTCGGCGATTCGCCGCGAAGCTGGAGGATGTATTCGCCGAGGTCCGTCTCGACCGCGCGCACTCCGTTTTCAGCAAGGAACTCGTTCAGGCCGATCTCTTCCGAGACCATGGACTTGCCCTTCGCCATAGTCTTCGCGCCGAGGCGGCGGCAGATGGCGAGGATCGCCTGGCGGGCGTCCTCGGCGGTGGCGCACCAGTGGACCTCGCCGCCCGCCGCAACGCAATTCCCCTCGAAACGCTCCAGATAGAAGTCGAGATGGGCGAGGCAGTGGTTCTTGATGTCGCGCGCCCGGTCCCTGAGCGCCTCGAATTCCGGCAGCCTCGACGCCGCCTCGACGCGCCGGACCTGGAAGCCGCGGCTGAATCTGGCGAGCTCGCGCTGCAGCGGCTCGTCGGCGAGCGCGCGGGCGGCGCTCGCGCGGAAATTGGCGGGCCCGGCGAAGCTCACAGCGGCGGGACCTCGTCCGTCATGCCGGCCAGAACCTCCGCGACATGGCGCACCTCGATCTCGCTGCCCTCGCGGGAGAGGCGCCCGGCCATGTTCATCAGGCAGCCGAGGTCGCCGGCCAGCAGCGCGCCGGCCCCGCTGTTCTTCACCGCGGCGGTCTTGTCCCGGACCATGGCGGTCGAGATATCCGGATACTTGACGCAGAAGGTGCCGCCGAAGCCGCAGCACACCTCGGCATCCGGCAGTTCGGAGAGCGCGAGGCCCTCCACCTTCGCGAGCAGCGCGCGCGGCTGGTCCTTCACGCCGAGCTCGCGCAGCCCCGCACAGCTGTCGTGATAGACGGCCGTCATCGGCCAGCGGGCCTGCACATCTTCGAAGCCGCAGACATCGACGAGGAAGGAGGTCAGCTCCCAGACCCGCGCGCCGAAGCCCTCATCGTCTCCCCCCAGCAGGTCGGCATAGTGGCAGCGCAGCATGCCGGCGCAGGAGCCGGAGGGGACGACGATCCACTCATAGCGGCGGAAGGCGCGCACCGTCTTCCGCGCAATGCGGGCGGCATGCTTGCGGTCGCCGCTGTTCCAGGCGGGCTGGCCGCAGCAGGTCTGCGCCGCCGGCGCCTCCACCCGGCATCCCGCCGCCTCCAGCAGCCGCGCGGCAGCGAACGCGACCGAGGGCCGCACGAGATCGGCCAGGCAGGTCGCGAACAGGGCTACGGTCCGGGGCGTCTTGCCGGTCTCGGACGCCATCGGGTCAGTTCTCCGAGCGGGCGCGGATGGCAGTGTTTTAGAACGGTTCTCCGGCAGGGGGAAGGCGGCGGCCCGGCGCGGGGCATTGAAACCGCGGGCGCGGACGGGCAATACTCCGGCCCGAATTGCAGTTCAGGGAGAACCTCGCCATGCGCGAAGCCGTCGTCGTCTCGACCGCTAGGACCGGGCTCACCAAGTCCTTCCGGGGCGAATTCAACAATACCCACGGGGCGGCCATGGCCGGCCATGCGATCAAGCACGCCATCGAGCGCGCCGGCGTCGAGCCAGCCGAGGTCGAGGACGTGTTCGTCGGCTGCGCCAATCCGGAGGGCGCGACCGGCACCAATGTCGGCCGCAACGCGGCGCTCTGGGCCGGCTGCCCGGTGACGACCGCGGGCGCGACGGTCAACCGTTTCTGCTCCTCCGGCCTGCAGACGGTCGCCATGGCCGCGCAGGCCTGCATGGTCAACGGCGTGCCGGTGGCGGTCGGCGGCGGCGTCGAGCAGATTTCTCTGGTGCAGCCCAACATGAACCGCACCCACATCACCGAGGAAAACCTGCTGGAGCGCCATCCCGACCTCTGGATGGCGATGATCGACACGGCCGACATCGTGGCCGGGCGCTATGGCGTCACCCGCGAGCAACAGGACGAATATTCGCTGCAGAGCCAGCTCCGCTGCGCCGCCGGCCAGCAATCGGGCGCCTTCGACGACGAGATCGTGCCCTTCGAGACCACCATGCTGGTCACCGACCGCGAGACGGGCGAGGTCTCCGAGAAGGAGGTCGTCATCGACCGCGACACCTGCAACCGGCCGACCACCACGCTGGAAGGGCTGGCGGGGCTCGAGCCGGTGCGCGGCGAGGGCAAGTGGATCACGGCGGGCAATGCCAGCCAGCTCTCCGACGGCGCCTCGGCCTGCCTGGTGATGGACTCCGCCGAGGCGGAGCGGCGCAATGTCGAGCCGCTCGGCATCTTCAAGGGTTTCGCCACCGCCGGCTGCGAGCCGGACGAGATGGGCATCGGCCCGGTCTATGCGATCCCGCGCCTCTTGGAGCGCAAGGGCTTAAGCATGGACGACATCGACCTCTGGGAGCTGAACGAGGCCTTCGCCTCGCAGGTGCTCTATTGCCGCGACCGGCTCGGCATCCCGAACGAGAAGCTGAATGTGAACGGCGGTTCGATCGCCATCGGCCATCCGTTCGGCATGACGGGCTCGCGCCTGGTCGGCCATGCGCTGATCGAGGGCAAGCGCCGGGGGGCGAAGAATGTCGTCGTGACCATGTGCATCGGCGGCGGCCAGGGCGCGGCGGGCCTGTTCGAGGTCTGCTGACCGTCAGGGCGTAGAAGCGCGGGAGGCGCCGGCAGGGGCATGGACGCAGCGCGCATCTTCGCCCGCCATGTCGCGGGCACGGGCTTCGACGACCTGCCGGCGGCGGCGGTCGAGGCCGTCAAGACCTTCGCGCTGGACTCCTTCGGCGTGGCGGCGGCGGGCTCGCGCGGCCCGTTTACCGCCGCGTGGCGCCGCGTGCTGACCGGCCCGCCGGCCGAGGCGCGGGTCTGGGCGACGACCGAGATGCTGCCGGCCCCGGCCGCGGCCGCGCTCAACGCCTATCAGCTCCACAACTCGGAATACGATTGCGTCCACGAGGGCGCGGTGGTGCATACCATGGCGGTGCTGTTCCCGGCCGCCATGGCGTTCGCCGAGCGCGAGGGCGGCGTCTCCGGCCGCCGGCTGGTCGAGGCGGTGGCTGTCGGCGCGGACATTGCGGCCGGGCTCGGCCTGGCGTCGAAAGCCGGGCTGCGCTTCTTCCGCCCGGCGACGGCCGGCACCTTCGGCGGGACGGCGGCCTGCGCGAAGCTCGCCGGCCTTGACGAGGAGACGGCGGCGCATGCCTTCGGCATCGCGCTCGGGCAGGTCTCCGGCACGATGCAGGCGCATGGCGAGGGCTCGCCCCTGCTCGGCATGCAGGTGGGCTTCGGCGCCCGCAACGCCATCGCGGCGGTCGATATGGCGCGCGCAGGCCTGCCGGGGCCGCAAGGCAGCATCGAGGGCGAGCACGGCTATCTGGAACTCATCGAGGGCGAACACGACATCCGGCCGGTCCTGGCGAAGCTGGGCCGGGTCTGGCGCATTGCCGAGACGGCCCACAAGCCCTGGCCCAGCGGCCGCGCGACCCACGGCGTCGTCGAAGCGCTGCTTGCGCTCCGGGCGGAGCACGGCATTGCCGCGAGCGATGTGGCCGATGTCCGGTTGATCGTGACGCCGCTGGTGGAGCAGCTTGTGGGCCGCGAGGTCCAGGGCGAACTGGCCGTCAACCAGGCGCGGCTTTCGGTCCGCTGGACGACGGCGCGCATCCTGCTCGGCAGCGATCTCGACCATGAGGACTTCACGCCGGACGCGCTCGCGGACAGGGAAAGCCAGGAACTCGCCGGGCGCGTGCGGGTGGAGACGGACGGCAATCCCGACCCGAATGCGCTTGCCCCGGTCGCGGTCGAGATCGCGCTCCGGGACGGGCGGCGTCTCGCGTGCCGCGTCGAGGAGGTGCCCGGCGGCCCCGCCCGGCCGCTCACCCGCGCCCAGCATCTCGCCAAGTTCCGGGGCAACTGGGCCTGGGCCGGGCTCGACCCGCAGGCGGGCGAACGGCTGATCGAACTTGTGGACCGGCTTGAGTCGGTCGCGGATGTGAGCCAGCTTGCGGCCCTCACGCAGCCCGGAGGCCATGCGCAATGAAATGGGCCGTCTTCAGCCTGAGCCAGATGCCGGACCAGTCTCGCCGGGTGGAGGCGTTCGACGAGGACCTCGACTATTTCGTGAAGGCGGAGGAACTCGGCTACGACACGGTCTGGCTGGCGGAGCACCTGTTCTCGACCTATGGCGTCGTGACCTCGACCCAGGTCTATGCCGCCGCCGTCGCCCAGCGCACGAAACGGATCAAAATCGGCACGGCCGTCGTGGCGATTCCCTTTAACCATCCGCTCCGGACGGCTTCGGATTTCGCGCTGATCGACATATTGAGCCACGGGCGGTTGCTGTTCGGCGTCGGGCGGGCCTACCAGCCGCACGAATTCGTCGGGCTCGGCGTGCCGATGGCGGAAGCGCGCGAGATGATGAACGAAGGCGTCGATATCGTGCTCGACGCCTGGACGAACGAGACGGTCAGCCGGCCCGCCGGCCGCCACTGGCCCATTCCCGACCCGGTGGAATGCCTGCCGAAGCCGGTCCAGCAGCCGCATCCGCCGGTCTATCAGGCGTCGATCTCGCCGGAAAGCTTCACCCAGGCGGCGGAGAAGGGCTTCCACCTGCAGCTCGCCTCGCCCTTCACCTACCGCACCTACCGGGAGGTCTGGGTGGAGAAGCTGGCGGAGAACCTTGCCGGCTACGAGGCGGCCTGCGAGGCGAACGGGCGCGACCCCAAGGCCGCCGAGCGCATGATGCTGATGCCCTATTTCTGTCACGAGGACGGGGCCAAGGCGCGCGAGATCTTCGGCGAGCGGGTGCAGTGGTTCTACAACAAGGTGGCGAGCAACCAGCTTTCGCAGACGGGGACGTTCCAGCCGGTCAAGGGCTATGAGCTCACCATGACCGAGGGGCTGAAGACCCGCGAGATGGGTTATCTCAATTTCGAGAAGCTGCACGAGTTCGGCGCCTGCATCGCCGGCGACCCGGAGGAGTGCATCGCGCGCCTGCGCGAGCTGCGCGACCGCCTCGGCATCACCGAGTTCGCGCTCTGGAGCACGCTCGGCGGCCTTCCCATCGAGCATGTCGAGGCGTCGATGAGGATCACGATGGAGAAGGTGATCCCCTACGTGTGATCCGGCCTGCCGGCGCGCATGTCGCCGGTTTCTCCGGGCGGGTTGCCGAGGGGCGCGAAATCCGCCTGGCCCAGCGTCCGCCGCCAGGCGTCGAGCGACCAGCGGACGGACGGAAAGGCGATCTCGTCCCAGGGAATCTCCTCCCAGCGCATCAGGCGCGCATCGGCGCTCTCGGGGCCCGGCGCGATCTTGGGTGAGGCGAGGCGCGCGCGGAAGATGAGCTGCACCTGCGAGAGGCGCGGGATGGAGAAGACGGCGAGCAGCCGGTCGATCTCGATGGCCGCGCAGGCCTCCTCGACCGCCTCGCGCCTCGCTCCGTCCTCGGGCGTCTCGTGCAGTTCCAGATAGCCCGCGGGCAGGGTCCAGAAGCCCTTGCGCGGCTCGATGGCGCGCCGGCAGAGCAGCAGCCGGTCGCCGAATGCCGCGACCGAGCCCACCACGACCTTCGGGTTCTCATAGGCGATATGCCCGCAATCGGCGCAGACCAGCCGCTCCCGGTCGTCGCCTTCGGGCACGGTGCGGATGAAGGACGCGCCGGTCATGGGATGCGAGCATGGCGCGCCGAACTGTCCCTGTCGAGGTCGGCTGCGCGGTCTCGCGGATGCCGGGCCGGTTTGCTGGAGTCGGGAAGCACACCCTGTGTCCCGACGGAACGAGCGGCGGGAGGTACCGGCAGTGGCGGACTATGACGGCCGCATTACCATCGAGCCCGGCAAGCGCGGCGGCCGGCCCTGCATCCGGGGCATGCGGATCGCCGTTTACGATGTCCTCGACTATCTCGCCTCCGGCATGACCGTCCCGGAAATCCTCGAAGACTTCCCGTATCTCGTCGAAGAGGATATCCGCGCCTGCCTCGCATTCGCCGCCGACCGGGAGCGGAGGTCGATGTCTTCCGCCGCCGAGTGATACCGGCGGCTGCAAGCACGAACCAATGAGCCTTTGCCGTCGTCCCGGACGGCGCGTCAGCGCCGATCCGGGACCTCCCGCGGCAGGGGCACCCCGCAGGGAGACCCCGGCTCTTCACTCCGCTTCGCTCCGTTCCGGCCGGGGTGACGCTGAAGGGGAACCGGGACGCCCCCGCTTTCGCGAGGGCAGGCGGCGGGGCGCATTCTCCATGAGTGGCAACCCGGTGCCGCCGGTATCAGTCCTTCCCGCCCCGGAACAGGCCCTTCAGGCCGCGGCCGATATCCTTCACCGCGCCCTTGAGATTGTCCCTGAGATCCCGGACCGCCTTTTCCGGCGGCGGGGATTCCGGCCCGGCCGCCGCGCCTGTTTTCGGACCGGCTGCGGCGGTCTTCAGGCATTCATTGTCGCCGCCGCCGAGTTCGCCGAGGCCGACGATGGCGGCGGGCGGGAACAGCGCGAGGGCGGCGAGCCCGCCGAGTTTCTTCAGCGCCGCGCCGGTGTCGGGCCGGATTTTCGGCTCGGCGAAGCTGCCCCGGACATGGACCGGCACGGCGACATTGAGGGTTGCCGATTTCGCCTGCGGCTCGACGACGAGGTCGAGCGTTTCCGAGGCCAGGTCCGCCGTGCCCTTTGCGGCGACGGTCGAATATTCGGTGTCGATCAGGGTTGCCCGGCTCGTCGCGCGCCCCTTCACGATGCCGACGGACGCAACCGCGCAATTGACGACCGTCCATTGCTCGCGGCCTTCGAACAGCGTGCCGAGCAGGGCATTTGCGCCGCCGACCGCCGCGTCGATGGCCTCCGTCTTCAGGCGGCCGTTGCCGCCGACAATCCGGATATCGCCGTCGAGGCCGGCCATCAGTGCGGCAATCGACCCGCCGGAACCCGAAAGATCGACGCTCGCCTTTGCCTTGCCCTCGAAGAGATCGGTAATGCCGGACTCGTCCAGCAGCCGGCCGACATCCAGTTCCGCGGCCCTTGCGGCGAGGCGAAGGCCCGGCGGCGCGCCTCGCGCATCGATGTGCAGTTCGCCCTCCACCCGGCTCCCGGCGACGGTCGCCCGGAACGGCTTTGCCGCGAGCCTGCCGTCGTCGAGGCTCACGCGGGTATCCAGCGCACCGACCGGAACGGCATAGCCGGAGAGCTTCCCGATGCTCAGGGCCAGGTCCAGATCGACGGCCCCGAGCCCGTCCAGGGAAAACGGGTCGTCGGAGAACACCCGGCCCGGGCCCATCTTCTCAGGCTTCGCGCCGCCGGGCGAACCGACAGGACGCCCGCTGCCGTCGGGTTTCGCCCGCAGCCCGACGAGGTCGATTACGCCGGCCCTGAGCCTCCCGGCAAGGCGCGGGCGCGGCCCCGCCAGCGCAAGCTCGATCCGCCCGGCGAGGTCGCTGGCGCCGAGCGCGGACTCGAAGTCGACCACCGCCGGCTCCCCCGCGGCGACGCCGGCCAGGGATTCAACCGTGCCCGAGAGCGAAAACGGCACTCCGTTCCAGGCGCCCTCAGCCCCGATCTCTAGTAGTGCGCCCAGGGGGGCCGCCCTTGCCGATGCCCGTTCCAGGTCGAAGCGCATCTCGCTTCCGGTCCGCGCGTCCCTGTAGGTCAGGCGTCCACGGCGGACTTCCACATGGTTGAAGACCGGAACGGGCGGCCGGGCGCTTGCCCCGCTCTCCCGACCGGCTTTCTTCGCGGAGCCGGCAGGTACGCCGGACCGGTCGCCCGAAGACGGTCCTGTCCGCCAGTTGGAGAGGCCGTCCGCATTCGTCTCGAGCAGGATGTCGGGCTCGATCAGGACGAGCCGGGTCACGCGGATATCGCCGGCGAGCAGCGGCAGCAGCTCGACTTCGGCCTCGGCGCGTTCGAGCGCGACCATCGCCGGGCGCGAGCCCCAGCCGGCATTGGCGATGGAGACCCGCTCCACGACCACGGCGGGACTGAGCGAGATCGAGAGGCCGATATCGCCGCCAATGGCAAGATCGCGGCCGGTCGCCTTGCGGAATTCCGCTTCGATCTGGCCGCGGTAGCTGCCGACATCGAGCGAGAGGAGAAGCGCGGCCGCGGCCGCGACAAGGATGACCAGCGCCAGCCCGGCCCACTTCAGGAGAGAGGCGGGGCGCATGGCGGGTTTCCGGAGGCGCTACGTCCCGCCGCCGCCGTTTTCCGGCGCGTCGGGCGCAAAGGCGAGCCCGCCCCGCCAGCTGTCGACATAGCCGGCCCATTCGATGTCTTCCGGCAGGTCCCCCACGTCGAGAGCGTCGCGCGTATCCAGCATCACGGCATATTCGTCGAGGAACGCCTTGCCGCCGCTGAGCATGCGCGACAGCGCCTTGGGGTGGGGGCCGTGGGCGAAGCCGCAGGGGTGCAATGTCACCATGCCGGCGTCGATGCCGTCGCGGCTGAAGAAATCGCCGGAGTGGTAGAAGATCACCTCGTCGTAATCGTCATTGTTGTGGAAGAACGGCACCTTGAGCGCCTCGGGGTCGGACTCCGCCGGGCGCGGCGCGAAGGTGCAGACGACGAAGCGGTCGGCGACGAAAGTGGTGTGCGCGGAAGGCGGCAGGTGGTAGCGGTGGCTCATCAGCGGCCTGATCTCGCGCACATTGAGCTTGGCGACGGAGAGATCCCCGTGCCAGCCGACGGCATCCAGCGGGTTGAAGGGGAAGGTCGCGCAGCTGATCGCGCCCCGCCGCTTGATCCGCACCTGCCACGCGCCCGGCCCCTGCTGGGCGCGGAAGGCCTCGTCGATGCGTGGCAGCGCCAGCGCGGCCGGGTCGAACACCGCATGGCGGCCCACCATGCCCTTCTCCGGCAGCCGGTAGAAACCGCCCGTCGCCTCGATCAGCAGCGCTTCCGCCGGCCCCTCGGCATCCAGCCGCCACATGGTGCCGCGCGGGATGACGACATAATCCCCCTGCTCGACGGGGAGCCGGCCGTAATCGCAGAAGAAGTCGCCTTGGCCGCGATGCAGGAAGAGCAGGTCGTCGCCGTCGCCGTTGCGGACGAGATGATCCATGCGCCCGTCCGCGCGCCAGAAGCGGTAATCGACATGGGCGTTGTGCAGCACCCGCCGGGCCTCCCAGGGCGAGGCGGCGGCGGGCAGTTTGTTCAGGTCGAAGGCGCGGGGGCGGAGCGGGCCTTCCCAGCCGGTCCAGGCGGTCGGCGGGTTGCGGTGGTACATGTGCGCCGCCGGCCCGAAGAAGCCCTCGCGGCCGAGCTCGCGCTCGAAACGGCCTTCGGGCAGCCGGACATGCGCCCGCCGGTTGGTCTCGCCCTCGCTGTGGGGAAAGGAAATCCACGTGCCGCCCGCCATAGCCCGGCCCTCCGCCGCTGTCCTTACCGGCCGCCAGCATAGCGCGCGGCGCGGGCCGGGTCATATGTTGGCGGCGAACAGACTCGATTGGCGGGCGGCCATTTGCACCGGTCCATCCTCAGCAAACGGATCGTCGATGATCCTGTCGAGGCGCGCCTTCCGGCGAAGCTCGGCCACGGCGGTGGACGGAACGTAGAACCGGCCGCGTTTTTCACCTTCGGGGACAAGGAGGCCGGCATCGACAAGCGCCTTCAGGTCCCGGGTGGCGAGATTCTTGGATATGTCGGCGCTGACCCGATAGGACGAGTTCCTCACCCTGCCGCCGAAGGCGGCCTGCAGCAGCGCCATGGACATGCGTTCGGGAAGCCTGTTCGCCGCAACCAGATCCTCGAGTTCCGCATAGACCCGCTCCAGCTCCCTTGTCCGGCGAAGAAGCGTTTGCGCCTGCCGGTAATGGCCGGTCAGGCAAAACCGGACCCAGGGTTTGGCGCTGCGCTCCGGGTTCCATCCGCCGCCGCCGACCTCCGCCAGCACGTCGTAATATTGCTGCTGGTTGCGCCCGGTATATTCCTCGATGGAGGAAAACGCGGGAGCGACGATCCCGTCGCTCGCAAGCACCGCCGTTTGAAGACACCTGGCGGTCCTGCCGTTGCCGTCCGAGAACGGATGCAGCATCGCCAGATTGAGATGCGTCATGGCGGCGCGCAGGAAAACCGACTCAACCTCCCCGTCATTCACATAGTCCAGGAGTTCGTGGATCAGGGGCTCCAGCCGGTCGCGGTCCACGCCCTCATGGACCAGATCGCCGGTCCTCGCGTTCCTGACGCCCACCCAGCCCGGCCGGTACTGGCCGGGACGCGCGCCGAAGTCCGACTGGCAAATCATGAAGTGGACGGCCAGCAGAACGTCCTCGGTGATCCTGAACGAGGGGCTCTGCCGCCGCTGCAGGATGTAGTCCATCGCTTCGCGATAGCCGGTAACGGCCCGCCAGGTGTCGCGGTCCGTGTCGGCCGGGTCTTCGCGGTCGATGGCGGCGATGGCGTCCTCGTCCGACACATGGATGCCTTCGATGCTGTTGGACGCGGCGAGGGCGCGGGCGCGGGTCATGCGGGCCAGAAGGCCCGTCCAGCGGCGCGGTTCCGTGACCACATACTGGCGCAGCTCGGCGCGTATCCGGGCCGTTGCAGCCTCGACCCGCCGTTCCGCGTTGTCCAGAGCGCGATATGCGAACAACATGCGCCAAAACCCATTCGCAATCGACTTGCGGTCGTTTTATAATCGACCTGATATCAGTTATCAACCGTATGTGGCGCATGCAATGACAGAAGAGGCCCGCGGGCGTTTCCGTTCGCGCGGGAAACCTCCTAGACTGGCGGGCGGTCGGGGAGGCTTCTGTTCATGTCGCTCACCATGCCGGCGCCCGAGGCGGCGATCCTGGAGAACCGCGACCGGCTGATCCGCCGGCTGCGCGCGATCCTGCCCGACGAGAGCGTGATCGCCGAAGAGGCGGGGATGCGCGCCTATGAGTGCGACGCGCTCACCATGTACCGCCAGCTGCCGCTCGTCGTCGCCCTGCCGGAGACGGTGAGCCAGGTGCAGGCGGTCATGGCGCTCGCCGCCGGGATGAACGTCAAGGTCGTGCCGCGCGGGGCCGGCACCTCGCTGTCCGGCGGCGCCATGCCGCTCGGCGACGGCATCCTGCTCGCCATGGGCAAGTTCAACCGCATCCTGGAGATCGACTACGGGAACCGGTGCGCGCGCGTGCAGCCGGGCGTGGCCAATCTCGCGATCAGCGATGCGGTCGCGGCGCGCGGCTTCTACTACGCGCCCGACCCCTCCTCGCAGATCGCGTGTTCCATCGGCGGCAATGTCGGCGAGAATTCGGGCGGCGTGCACTGCCTGAAATACGGCCTGACGACCAACAACATCCTCGGCCTCGAAATCGTGCTCATGGGCGGCGAGATCGTGCGTCTCGGCGGCAAGCACCTGGACTCCGAGGGCTACGACCTGATGGGGCTGATGACCGGCTCGGAGGGCCTGCTGGGCGTCATTACGGAGGTGACGGTGCGCCTGCTGGCGAAGCCGGAGACGGCGCGCGGCCTGCTGCTCGCCTTCCCGACGGTGGAGGCGGGCGCAGGCTGCGTGGCGGACATCATCGCGGCCGGCATTGTCCCCGGCGGGCTCGAGATGATGGACGGGCCGGCGATCCGCGCAGCGGAGGACTTCCAGCCCTGCGGCTACCCGACGGACGCCGCCTCGCTGCTGATCTGCGAACTCGACGGCGAGGCCTCCGAGGTGGACCATCTCGTCGAACGGGTCTCGGCCATGGCGCGGGACGCCGGCGCGACGACCGTCCGCGCTTCCGAGAGCGAGGAGGAGCGGCTCGGCTTCTGGGCCGGGCGCAAGAACGCCTTCCCGGCCGTCGGCGCCATCGGGCCGGACTATCTGTGCATGGACGGCACCATTCCGCGCGGCCGGCTCGCCGAAGTGCTGGCCGGCATAACGGAACTCGCCGGCAGGCACGGGCTGCGCGTCGCGAACGTGTTCCATGCCGGCGACGGAAACCTGCACCCGCTGATCCTCTACGACGCCAACCGGCCGGGCGATATCGAGAAGGCGGAGGCCTTCGGCGCGGACATATTGAAGCTCTGCGTCGCGGTCGGCGGCGTGCTGACCGGCGAGCACGGCGTCGGCGTCGAGAAGCGCGACCTGATGGGCGCGATGTTCACAGAGGCCGACCTCGACCAGCAGCAGCGGGTCAAATGCGCCTTCGACCCCGAACACCGGCTCAATCCCGGCAAGGTCTTCCCGACCCTGCGGCGCTGCGCCGAGCTCGGGCGGATGCATGTCCGGGGCGGCGCGCTGCCCTTCCCGGACCTGCCGCGCTTCTGAGCCGGCCTGCTGGACCCGGCGGCATGGAGGAGCTGGCGCCCCGCGACGAGGCCGAGCTGGAGGAGGCGATAGCCTGGGCGGTCGCGCAGGATGCCCCGCTCGCGGTCGAGGGCGAGGGCAGCAAGCGCGGCTTCGGCCATACCGTAGAGGCCGGGCGCCGGCTCACCGCGGCCGCCATGCGCGGCGTCTCGCTCTACGAGCCGGCGGAGCTCGTGCTGACCGCGGGCGCCGGCACGCCGCTTCGCGAAATCCAGGGCCTGCTCGACCAGCAGGGCCAGCAGCTCGCCTTCGAGCCCGCGGATTACGGCGCCATTCTGGGCGGCCCGGCCGGCCGGGGCACGCTCGGCGGTGCGGTCGCGGTCAACGCCTCCGGCCCGCGCCGCATCCGGGCGGGGGCGGCGCGCGACCATGTGCTGGGCTTCCGCGCCGTCAGCGGGCGGGGCGAACCTTTCAAGTCCGGCGGGCGGGTGATGAAGAACGTGACCGGCTACGACCTCTCCAAGCTGATGGCGGGCTCGCACGGCACGCTCGGCGTGATGAGCGAGATCACCGTCAAGGTGCTGCCGAAGCCGGAAACCGAGGAGACGGTTGTGTTCCGGGGCCTGGACGATGCGGCGGCCGTGGCGCTGATGACCGCGGCCTCTGGCCTGCCGGCGGAGGTCTCCGGCTTCGCCCACGCGCCGGACGGGGGCGGCCGCACGGGGCTCCGGCTCGAAGGCCCGGCGGTGTCCGTGGCGAGCCGGCGCGAGGCGCTGCTGGCGCATTTCGGCGGCGAGGCGGAGGTGCTGGCCGACGCCGCCTCGCGCGCCTTCTGGGAGGATGTCCGCGACCTGCGCGGGCTCACGGGGCGGGGCGAGCAGCTCTGGCGGCTCTCCGTGGCGCCGGCCGACGGGGCGGCGGTGGCCGTCAGGCTCGCCGAACGGGGCCTGCCGATCGCGGGCCGGCTGTTAGACTGGGCGGGCGGGCTCCTCTGGCTGGCGCTGGAGGCGGGGCGGCACGGGGCGGCGATCCGCGAGGGCCTCGCCGGCCATGCGACCTGCATTCGCGCGCCCGATGCAGTCCGCGCAAGCGAGCCCGTCTTCCACCCGCAGCCGCCGGCGCTGGCGGCGCTCTCGCGGCGGGTGAAGGAGAGCTTCGACCCGAAGCGCATCCTCAATCCGGGCCGCATGGGCGAGGGCCTCTGATGCAGACGAATTTCAGCCTGGCGCAGCTTGCCGATCCCGATGTCGCGGCCTCCGAGCAGATCCTCCGGCGCTGCGTGCATTGCGGCTTCTGCACCGCCACCTGCCCGACCTTCAAGCTGCTCGGCGACGAGCTCGACAGTCCGCGCGGGCGCATTTACCTCATCAAGGACATGCTGGAGAACGACCGGGCGGCCGACGCGCTGACGGTGCGCCATATCGACCGCTGCCTGTCCTGCCTCTCCTGCATGACCACCTGCCCCTCGGGCGTGAACTACATGCATCTGGTGGACCATGCGCGCGCCCATATCGAGCGGACCTTCGCCCGCCCGCTGCCGGAGCGCTGGCTGCGCCGGTGGCTCGCCTTCGTGCTGCCGCGCCCGGCGCTCTTCCGCTGGGCCCTGCTCGGCGCGATGGCGGCGAAGCCCTTCGCCCGCTTGCTGCCGGGCCGGCTCGGCGCGATGGCGGGCATGGCGCCCCGCCGCCTGCCGACGCCCTCGCCCGCGGACCGCCCGCAGACCTTCCCGGCCGAGGGGGAGAGGCGACTGCGCGTGGCGCTGCTGACGGGCTGCGCGCAGACGGTGCTCGACCCCGCCATCAACGAGGCGACGGTGCGCCTGCTGACGCGCTTCGGCGCGGAGGTGGTGGTGGCGGAGGGGGTGGGCTGCTGCGGGGCGCTGGTCCACCATATGGGGCGGGCCGAAGACGGCAGGCGCGCGGCGGCGGCCAATGTCCGCGCCTGGCTCAGCGCCCGGCCGGACCGCATCGTCGTCAATGCCTCCGGCTGCGGCACGCAGGTCAAGGACTACGGCTACATGCTGCGGGGCGACCCGGCGCTGGCGGAGAACGCCGCCCGGGTCTCCGCGCGCACGCGCGACCTCACCGAAGTGCTGGACGAGCTCGGCTTCGCGGCGCGCGCCCGGGGAACGGCCCCGAAGCTGCGCATCGCCTACCACTCGGCCTGCTCGATGCAGCACGGGCAGAAGATCGCGGACCTGCCGGTGCGCCTGCTGGAGGCGGCGGGCTTCGCGCCGCTTGCCGTGCCGGAGGGCCATATCTGCTGCGGGTCCGCCGGCACCTACAACCTGCTGCAGCCGGAGCTGGCGGGGCGGCTCGGCGCACGCAAGGCGGCGCATATCGAGAGCACGCGCCCGGACGCCGTCGCCGCCGGCAATATCGGCTGCATGGTCCAGATCGCCGGCGCGACGAGCCTCCCCGTCCTCCACACCGCCCAGCTTCTCGACTGGGCGACGGGCGGGCCGAAGCCGGAGGGCCTGCCGGGCGCGTCATGACATGTCACGGTCTGTCATGCGATGTCATGATCTCCATGCGGGCGACGCATAGGCAGTAGCCAATTCGGGCATGGGGCCCGTCCTTTCTCGAATCCCCCTCCTTCGCCTGCTCCTTTCTCCCCCTCTCCCGCTTGCAGGGAAGGCCGGGAGGGGGCCCTCTCCGCGCGACAGGCGTTTCCCGGGCTTCGCCCACTGCCGCGCCGAACGCGGCGAACGATACGAATGGCGGCGTTGGCGCCGCCGCTTCCGCCGGCGCGCATGCAGGCCCTCACCCGATCTTCTCCCTGGAGGAGAGGGGCCTGCGTGGAGGCGGCATCCCCATCGGGGCGTCGTGAACTGTCATGGTCTGTCATGCGATGTCATGATCTCCATGCGGGCGGCGCATAGGCGCCTACCCTTTCGGGCATGAGGAAGGCCCCGCTGTCTCCCCTCCCGCCGGCAAGCCGCGTTCCGCGCCCCGCCGGCCCTCGCGAAAGCGGGGGTTACCCCGGCCTCCGAGCCGGGGTGACGGATGAGGAATGCTGCACATCGTTCCTTCATCGCATTTCGTTCCACTCCGTTCCCTCCTCCCCGCCGCCAGGTTGCCTCCTGCGGCGGGACCCTGATTCGCGCGTAACGCGCGCGGGCGCCCGCGCCCGCGGGCGCGCGTTTCGCGGCGGCGCGGTTTGCGCGCCTGATTGCCCGTGCCTGCGCCCGCGGGCGACAGGCCGGGCGCCGGGCGCACCTCTCCTGTCCGCCCGGTCGGGGTCTTTTCGCGCCGGCGCGAAACGGGGCGGCATCCGGACTGCCGCCTCCGTTCCACCGGCCCCAATCTGGCGACGGCCTGCTGGTATTTCAAGTCTGAATACAGAAAATTATCATTATTGTTCTTATTTCCGCCCCCGCGCGAAGATAGGCAGCCGGCGGGTGGGGAGCCCGCCGGCTGCGCTGCCGGGCAACGGGGGGAGGAAACCGCTACCGGCGGGGGATGCCGGGCGGCGGGCCGGTTCCGGACCGGCGGCGAGCGCGAAAACCGTCCGGGCCGTGCGGCGCCGCCGCCATGCTTCGGCATCCCCGGTGCGCCCCGTCCCGGTTTCCGCCGCCACGCCGCCGGCCCTGCCGCCTGCCAGGCGCGGACCCGTTCAGGACCGCACGGGCGCAATGTCACAAAGGCATGGCATTGGGTCCAATACCGTTTTCTTGCCGGGCGTATAAGTTTTGCGCATGGATTCGGACGGGCAAAACAGAGCTGCCCGAGGCTGGCGTTCGCGGAAGATCAGTCCTGCGCCCACGCCGCCGCGCAGGCCCTCGCATCGAGCCGGTAATCCGGGTCGAAAAGCTTTGCGAATTCGATGTCGGCGGCGGTCGGTAATACCGGAGCATTTGCGCCTTCTGGGCAGAATGTCAATTCTCCTACGAGAACCCTAGTCTGGCTCGCGTAGAGGTCAACACGAACGAAGGAAAACTGAGAAGCTAATCGCCTGGCGACTCTCATCATTTCTTCTAACAGTGGAGGTTTATCGTCTACAGGTCCACCCGGGTATCGGTAGGTTACAGGCAATCTATTCCAACCGATGTCATAGAAGTTCCGCGTGTGATCTCCAAACCGATCAGAGTCGACTTGGATCATTTTCGGGGCACCATGAAAACAGAATAACTTGTAGTCTTTTGGCACGGATACACCATCGTCAGAAACGAATTCTTCGATAATTATCTTCGGTTTTAGGTGGCGGTAATTTCCTTCCCTCGTGCTGCTGTACCGCTCCTTGTGCAGCCATTCGACAAGCAACTTGCGGTTCAGTGCTTCATCAGGGTCGGTATGGAAGAGGACCGGTCCACTCAGATGGGTGGGCTTCAGCACGCAGGGAATGTGGTCTGGAACGAACTCCCTTATGTCGTGGGCACTTCTCAGAACCTTGTAAGCCTTGGGTGCATAGCCGGGACCGACCGTGCTCTCGACATATAGCTTCACGAACTCCTTATCGGTTACGTTCTGGCAGAACGGGTCCAGAAGCGAGCCGTCCGTCTTGATCCTGTACAGATAGTCCGTCAGACGCTCCGGCTTGCTCGGGTTCGGCTGCCGCCCCTGCTTGCGCACGAAACGCCGCCGGCAAAATTCCCTGTCGCCCCACGCATTACGCGGCAGCAACCGCCTCGGGACCAGCCGGACGGGGTTCATTGTGCGAATCGCTTACTCACGCGCCGACGACAAAGACACCGGACAAGCGTCGTGATATGAGCCAAGGCAATTCTCCAGTCGGGCGAACGCAAGGTGAGCGGGAATACATGACCGGCCGCAAGGACACCAGAGGGCTGCCGCCGGCCGAGCGGTTCAAATTCATGCGGCACCGGTTCTATGCAGCTGTGGGCTATCAGCGGCGCGTTCCGTTGCAACTGCTGGAAGTGGACGGTTACTGCCGGATTGCAGCCCCGGACGGTTCGGTGCTGCGCGTTTCGCCGGCAAGCTGGCGGCGCTACAAGCGAGGCTTGGCAAGCCGGCTGCGGGGCCTCGACGAGCAATATCTGTTCAGCGCTCTCAAGCCGCCGACGGGTTCGGTTCTCGATGTCGGTGCGCATACCGGGGAGTTCTCCCTGTTGGCATTGAACGAGGGGCGGACCGTTTATGCGGTGGAGCCCGACCCGGATGCCCTAGCCTGTCTCAAGCGAAACCTGGAAGGCCGGGAATCCTTGTTTGTGATCGACGCGCTGGTCTGGAGCGCGGAGGAAGAGCTGACCTTCAGCCTCGCCGCCTCGCAGGCGGACAGTTCGATTTTCGGTGCAGACAGGCCCGAAAACACGACAGGCGCGATACGCCGCCAGGCTACCACGCTGGACCGGATCGCCGAGGAGTACGGGATCGACGGGCTGGCTTTCCTCAAATGCGATGCCGAAGGCGCGGAGCCGGAAGTGCTCGAAGGCGGGCGGGAATTGCTCCGACGGACGGCGCGCATCGCCATCGACACCGGTCCAGAACGGCAAGGCAACCGGACGAGCGATGCCTGTGAAACACTTCTGCGCGATGCCGGCTTTGTCGTTCATACGCGCGAGCGCGGCCGAATTTTAACCTATGGCTCGCGCGGCTCCGGAAACCTGCCCCGCTGAAGGCAGGAGCTTCCCCTGTTTCGAACGGCGGTGCGAAACGCTGTTGTCCGGTACTTTCCCCGGCCCGCAGAATGCGTTTAGGTTCCTTGGCCGACTGTCGATTCCGCAACGACGGAAATATTGCATGTCCGGCGAGGGGGGCATCGGGGGTGAACGAAAGAAAGCGGTTGAAATACGGCGTATTGCGCCGGTTTCCGGGCGTGCTCGGGCGGCACTATGGGCGCAAGCATCATATATTGAAGAGCCGGACGAGCGGGCTCGCCGATGCGCTTGCCTTGTCCAGGGGCATGACCTGCATAGACCTGGGCGCCAATGTCGGTGCCTATACGAGAAAGATGGCGGCGGCGGCAGGGAAGATCATCGCCTTCGAACCCGATCCGTGGGCCTGCGCCGCGCTGCGGGTCAATGTTGCCGATCTCGACAATGTCAGGATCGAGAACGCGGCGGCGGGCGCGAGCGATGACAAAATTCTTCTCTATCGCCACGCCCGTTTCGACAAGGACCCCAATCGTTACTCGCAATCGAGTTCCATCGTGGCCGACAAGAACAATGTCGCCGAACGGGAGAGCCTGATGGTCCGGCAGATCGATTTCATTCGCTATCTGCATGATCTCGATGAGGATATCGGGATACTCAAGATCGATATCGAAGGCGCCGAGGTCGATCTGCTCGAAGCGCTGTTCGACAATGCGGGCATCCTGAACCGCATCGGCCACATCTTCGCGGAGACGCACGAAAAAAGGATTCCCGGTCACAAGCCTCGCGTCGAAGCTCTCCGGGAACGGGCAAGGCGGATCGAGCGGCCGCGGGTCGATCTCGACTGGCAGTGATCCGATGGCAGGCCGCCGCCGGCCTCACGCCGCCCGCGCCCGCAACACCCGCTCCACGACCGGCTCATAGCCCGCCACCGCGCGCGGCGCGGCCGTTGCGGAGCCGGAAGGAAGGCGTATAGTCCGCCGGAGATAGTCGCTTGTCCTCTCTCCGGGAGTGTCATGGAAGCCGTTCTCCAGGTCTGGCCCGTTCTCGCCGGCTTCATCGCCTTCTTTGCGGCGATGGCCGGCCTGACGCTGGCGCTGTTCCGCTTGCTGCGCGCCGATATCGCGTCCGTGCGCGGCGAGGTCGCGGAGGTCCGGGACACGCTGAGGGGCGAAATCGCATCCGTGCGCGGCGAGATCGCGTCCGTGCGCGACTCCCTCGGAAGCGAGATTGCGTCCGTGCGCGACTCCCTCGGAAGCGAGATTGCGTCCGTGCGGGAGGAGGTCGTTGCCCTCAGGGTCGAGGTCGGCTTCATCAGGGGCAAGCTCGATCTGCTGGAGCGCTACATCATGCGCCGCAACGACCCGGCCGCAGAGCCGGCGGAGTGACCGGACCGGCTCATCCCCGCGCCCGCAACACCCGCTCCACGACCGCCTCATAGCCCTCTACGGCGCGCGCCAGCGAGAAGCGCGCCGCCTTCGCGCGCAGCGCCGGCCTGTCGACGGGCGCCGCGAGCGCGCGCAGCATGACGCGGGCCAGCGCTTGCCCGTCGCCGACGGGGGCGAGCAGGGCCGGGTCCTCCAGGATTTCCGCCGGGCCGGCCGGGCAGTCGGTCGAGACCGCCGGACAGCCCGAGGCCAGCGCCTCCACCAGCGCGCCCGGAAAGCCCTCATGGCGCGAGGAAAGCACGAACAGCGCCGCGCGGGCCATGCAGGCGTAAGGATTCTCCACCCAGCCGGGCAGGGCCGCCCGCCCCTCCAGGCCGAGCGCCCGCAGCCGGCCTTCGAGCGCGGGGCGCATCGGGCCTTCGCCCAGGATGAGCAGCCGGCAGGGGCGCGCCGCCGCCACGCGCCGGAAGGCCTCGATCAGGGTCGGGAAATCCTTCTGCGGCGCGAGCCGGCCGACGCCCAGCAGCACGGGCGGGCCGCCGTCGCCGAACCAGGGATGGGCCGGCGGCTCCGCCGCGCGGCGGAGCGCGCCCGGCGTCACGGCCGGGTTGTAGATGACCGAGAGCCGCGCTGCCTCCACGCCGGCATCCGCCGCGACATGCGCCGCCACGCCCTCCGAGACCGCCGCGACATGGGCGGCCGCCGGGAACAGCAGCCGGCGGCGCCTTGTGTGCCGGCTGCCGGGCGGCTCGATATTGCGCACGACCGGCACGACAGGAGGAAAGGCCGGGCCGGCGAGGCGGGCGGCGTAGAAGGCGGCATGCTCCGCCTGGGGCAGGTTGGCGAACAGGATGTCGGGCCGCTCGCGCGCCGCATAGCGGGCGAGGCGAAGCGCACGGCCGAGCGCGGCGCGGCGGAGCAGCAACGGCGCGGCGGCGGGGAAGTCGCGGACGAGGCCCGCCGCCAGCCGCGCACCCTGCCGGAGCGGCGCCCGCTCCGCCCGCCACGCCGCGCCCGCCGGCATCTCCTGCGGGTTGCGCCGGTCCCATGTCCGCCGGTCGCACAGGACGAGGAGCCGCGCCGCCTCCGGCACCTCGCCGGGATAGGCGGTATGCGGCTGGAAAAGCACGATATCGACCTCGTGGCCCCTGGCCGCCAGCCCGCCCGCAAGCCTGAGCGCCGTGCGCTCCGCCCCGCCGCCCGCCAACGAGGGAATGACCATGGCGACATGCGGCATCGGCGCTGCGGGCGGCGGCGCCCGGTTCAGGGCCAGAGGGCGTCGAGGGGGAAGGAAACGGCCTCGAAGGGCGGCAGCGACACCGGCTCCGCCCCGCTGGCCGAACCCGCCGGCGACCGGTCTCCGTCTGCGAGCGAAAACGCCTCCAGCGTGCGGGCGGACGGATCGACGAGCCAGAGATGGGCGATCCCCTCCCGCGCGTAGATCGGGCGCTTGCCTTCGAGGTCCAGCTTCCGCGTCGAGGGCGACAGGATTTCGCAAACCCAGTCCGGCGCGAGGGTGAAATAGGCGTCGTCGGGAACCGCGGCCATCCGCTCGCGGCGCCAGCCGGCAAGGTCCGGCACCAGGATGTCCTCGCCGAAATGAAGCTCCGGCTCGTCGAGGATCCACCAGCCGCCCGGCCCGCCCCGGCCCCTCTGGAAGGGGCCGCCGATTTCCACGCCGAGGGAGGACCCCGCCAGCGTATGACGCCCTGCCGGCCGCGGTTGCAGATGCAGCGCGCCTTCGACCACCTCCGCCACCATATGCGCCGGCGCGTCGAGTACGTCCCGGTAGGTCGCCCGCTTTGCCGGCCGCTTCCGGCGCAAGGCCGCGCCCGCGCTCATCCCGTCCGCTCCGTTCGGTTGCGCGGGGCGCATGCTATCCCCGCGCAGCACCCCTGTCACGGCCGGCCGCCGTGCGCGCTCAGCCCATATGCTGCGCGAAGAAGGCGAGGCTGCGGGTGCGGGCGAGCGTCGCCGACTCGTTGTGGAAGTCGGCGCGGTGGTCGCAATTGAAGCCGTGGCCGGCGGGGTAGATATGCACCTCCGCCCCGGGCTGGGCGGCGCGGATCGCCTCCACATCGTCCATCGGGATGCCGTGGTCCTGCTCGCCGAAATGCATCAGCACGGGGTTCTTCGCTGCCTCGTCCTTGAAGCGGACGATCTGCCCGCCATAGTAGCAGACGCTGGCATCCACCCCGATGCGGGTCGCGACCAGGAAGGAGGAGGACCCGCCCCAGCAATAGCCGACCGAGCCGATCTTTCCCGCGCCCGTGGCCCGGAGCCCCTCGACCGCCGCAGCCATGTCCCCGACCGCCGTGTCGAAGGGCGAGGCGACCATGATGTCGCGCGCCTTCGCGATGTCCTCCGGCGTGTAGCCGCATTCGAAGCGCCGCTCGGCCCGGTCGTAGAGCGAGGGCGCCCAGGCGAGATAGCCGTCGGCCGCATAGCCGTCCGCCACCTCGCGGATATGCTGGTTGACGCCGAAAATCTCCTGGATGACCAGCATGCCGCCCTTCGGCGCGCCTGCCGGCGCGGCCGTGTAGCAGTCCATCTTGAAGCCGCCGCCCGCCGCAATCTCGATCCACTCGCCCATCGTCTTCCCTCTCCTGCCAAAGGCGTTCGTTCCGCCGGTTGTTTAGCGCCTCCCCCGCCGGCCCGCAATGCAGGGGCGCCGCTCAGGCGAGGCGGGCCATGACCTCACGGAAGCGGGCGAGCGGGGCGGGGTTGCGCAGCATGGTGAGCGGCACGCTGAAATGCCCCCGGCGCCAGATGAAACGGTTCTGCGCCGGCACGCCCCAGCGGTCGATCAGCGCCCGCGCGCCGGCATAGGGCGTGACACTGTCATAGGCGCCGAGCACGGTCACGATGTTCTCCGGCGCGACCGCCGTCCCGTCCACCGGGTCGAGCAGCGGCGTGAAGCGGCGCGCCCTCTCCGGCGTCCATCCCCCGGCCATCGTGGCCTCCGCGATGCCCCAGGCGCGCGCGAGCCTGCCCTGCATGGCCTCCTCGATGCGCCCGCAATGGGTCACCAGGAACATCGCGTCGGGCCGCAGCCGCTCCGGCCAGAGGCGCGCGCGGTCGGAGACGATCTGCGCCGTCATCGCGCCCAGGCTGCTGCCGCCGATGGCGACCGGTCCCCGGCCCGCCTGCCGGCACCAGTCGATCAGCACCGCCCATTCCCGCGCGGCGGCGGTGAAATGGTCGAACGCCCCGCAGGGCGCCGTCGCGACGAACTGCTCGCCGCCATAGCGGCCGGGCGGCGCGCGGCGGCCGTGCCAGGGCGCTTCCGGGCGCACCACCCTCACGCCCATCGCGACCAGGGCCTCGACCTCGTCCGCCACGCCCCGCCAATGGTCGAACTCGACGCCGATGCCGTGGCCGAAAATCAGGGTCGGCGGGTCGGCGGCCCCGGCGGGCTCGTACACCCGGGCGGTGACGTCGTCCGCCATGCGGGCCGAGGGCGAGGGGAAGCGCAGCCAGTAGTCGCGCCTGCCGGGCGCGGCCGGGAAGGGGTGCGAGACCCGGACGGGCGGCATGGGGTCCGGGACGGCGAAGGCGCGCGCAGGCTCGTCCAGCACGCCGCCATAGAGCGCCTCCACCTCCGCGGGGGCCGGAATGCGCCAGCGGAAGGGCGCGCCCCTGCCCTGTGCGGCGAAGGGCGCGAAGAGCCGGCGCAGCGCATTGTAGGCGTGGCGGTCGGCGAGCCGCCTCCGCTCCGCCGCCGTCAGCGCCTCCGGGGCCGGGGCGGCGGGGCCGAAAAAGGCGTCCTTCCAGGCGCGGTCGCTCGCCCGCGCCCGCGCCCGCGCCCGCTCGAACCGTACGAGCCGGCCAACCAGCGCGCGCTCCAGGCGCGGGGAGAGCGGGGCGGGAAGCTCGGCGCGGTAGCGCTCGACCGAGCCTTCCGCCGTCCGCGCCGCCGCCCAGAGCCGCGAAAGCGGGAAGAACCAGCCGGACAGCAGCGCAAGCGCCGCACGGTCGAACCAGGGCCGCGCGACCAGCCCGCCCAGCGGCGAGCGGAGGCAGGCGATCATCAGTTCCGGCACCGGAAGGCCGCGATGTGCAGGGCTATTCAGGGCGGGCCCGTTTCTGCTCGAGATGCGTGCGAAGCTGCTGGATCGAGGCGGCGTAGTAGGCGAGCAGCGGGCGCTGGCGGTCCTCCGGCGCGAAGCCGCCCTCCCGTTCCGCTATCAGCCGCCGCTTGCGCAAGGCCTGCACCGCCCTTTCGATGTCGGCGGCCTCGCCGCCGTCCCTGAGCGCGATATGGGCACCGAGCGCCCGGGCTTCATCGAGCCATTCGAGGGCGCGGCGTTTTATCGCTTCGCCATCCAGCGGCCCGTCGGCCTCGACCAGCACCGTCGAGACCAGCGGCACGGCGAGCACCGGCACGACATCGACGATGCGGCGCGTGAGCTCCTCGCCCAGCTCCTCGACCGCGGCGAACAGCGATTCCCGGTCGAGCTCGGAGAAGTTCAGCCCCCGTTCGCCCGCCCACTCCCTCAGCGAGACCGGCTCGCCGAAATTGGCGCAGGCGACCCCGAAACCGGCAAACCGGCCCTGGAGTTTCCGCCAGGCCATGCGGGCGAGGAAGCGGGCCGTCGAGCCGAACACGAACCGGCCGCCGCGGCCCCTGAAATCGGCGTCGGGATCGGCGACGAGCGTGCGCTCCTCCATCACGCGGTCGAAATTGGTCGCGACGGGAATGAACTCGATGTCATAGGCGCCGGCCGGGTCGAAATTCTTGGTGATGTAGCCCAGCATGCCGAGCCTCGGCTGGCGGATCATGCCGTCGCGGGAGAGCCTCCCCTCGGCGAAGATGGCGTGGGGCACGCAGGCTTCGGTGGCCATCTGCACATAGCGCTCCAGCACCTTGCGGTAGAGCGGATCGCCCGAATCGCGGCGCAGGATATAGACGCCGGCAAGCCTGAGCAGGCTGCGGATCGGCCAGACGCGCGCCCATTCGCCGGCGCCGTAGGACAGCGCGACGGAGCGCGCCGCGAGATAGGTCACCAGCAGGTAATCGACATTGCTGCGGTGGTTGATGAAGAAGACGACGGCGGTGTCCGGCGGCGCCCGCGCCGCGGCGCGCTCATGCGCAAAACCCAGCCGGACCCTGTAGAAGCCGCGCAGCAGCCGGCGGGCGCAGTGGAAGCCCGGCTTGAAATAGAAATAGGCGTTGAAGGCCGGCACCATCTCGCGGGCGATCGAGGAGACCTCCGCCATCAGGCTCTCGCGCTCCTCGCCGCGCTCGGCGGCGACCGCGCCCACGGTCTTCATGACCTCGGGGTCGAAGACGAGCCGGTCGATCAGCACCCGGCGGGTGGTCAGCTGGAAGGTCGGCAGCTCCAGCCCGAAGCGGGCGTTCACCTCGGCGATGGCGCGGTTGACCCGGCGGCGCAGATACCAGCGCAGGCCGGGCATGAACACGTCGTCCACAACCGCCAGCACCGCGAGCGCAACGATGACGGCGAACAACCAGACCGGCAGCGAGATCGTCGATGTCATCGGTGACCCAGCCCGGATTCCTCCCGCAAGACGCCGCCGCATCGAAACCGGCGAAGAGAGGGGCGAGCGGCGGCAGGCGCGCAACCGCGATGTAGGCGGGACCTTGTCCCCTGCGGTTCCGCGCTGTCAAGCAAGGCGGGCTAGACGATGAAGTCTGTGAACGCCGCGGTTTCGGTCTCGGTATCGAGCACGGCGAAGCTGAGGCGCCGGCCGTTGGCGTGGTCGCGGGCATCCCCGGCCGAGCCCGGATTGACGACCAGCACCTCGCCCACGCGCGCGGCCACCTGCATGTGGGTGTGGCCGTAGAGCACGAAGCGCGCATCCGCCTCGCCGAAACGGCGGAACTCCCGGCTGTGCGGATAGACATAGGCGCCGTAAGGCTCCCAGGCGGTCGAATGGACCATCAGCAGCGTCTTGCCGCCATAGTCGAGCCGCCTTGTGCGCGGCTGGCTGCCGAGCCACGCCATGAGGCCCGGGTCGATCCATTCCGCCTGCCGGGCACGCACGCCGCCGGCGCCGAAGAACACTTCCTCGTGATTGCCGAGAATCGTCTTCGCGCCCCGGTCGCGCAGGAACGCGGCGACCTCGTTGGAGAAGCGGTATTCGTAGATGGAATCGCCGAGGCAGAGCAGGTCGTCCACCGGGCCCATGAGGGCGACGGCCTTTTCGAGGCCTGCGATATTGCAGTGCAGGTCCGAGACGATACCGAGCCTCACGGCGTTTCCGGCCCCAGGCCGTAGGTTGCGGGGTCGAGCCGCCCGAAGATTTCCCGGCTCAGGATTCCGGCGACCGGCCCGGCCGACGGCCCGGCCTCTGCGAACAGGCTGCGGTATTTGTCGTGCAGCCGGCGGAAGACGGCCGCGAGCGCGCCCGGCCCTTCGGCTTCGGAGCGCAGTTCCACCGTTTCCGGCCCGGCGTCGAACCCGACAGCCTTGTGCACCAGCGCCGGATGGGCGCGGCTGAAGGCGATGCCGGCTTCCCGCATCGCGACGCGGGCCTTTTCGTCGGCGGCCCGGTAGGCGATCGCGGCGGCGGCGAGGCCGGGCGGCGCGGCCTCCAGCAGCACGGCCCGCTCATCCCGCGTCAGCGTCCGCCAGAAGCCCAGATTCGCGGTAAACGGACTTGCGACGCGGTGGACGCCCAGATGCATGGCCGTGACCGCCCGCACCCGGCGCGCAAGGGCGGGCTCGGCAAGCAGCGCGACCGGGCCGAGCACAGCGTCGATTTCCCCCTTTCTCATGGCCGCTGCCAGGCTTCCGTCAACCTCTTCCGGCTGGCCGTCGAGACGCTTCAGCAGGTCGTTCCAGGGCGGTCCGGGGCTGGCGATGCGCGCGCCCTTCAACGTGTCCGCGCGCGCCAGCGGCATGGGGGAAAGCAGGTGGAAAGGGCCGGCCGCATGGCTGCCGAGAAAGACGATCCCGCGCGCCGCCAGGGACTTCAGGCATGCCGGGCAATGCAGCATGACGAACTCGGTCATGGCGGCGGCGCCGGCCATGGGGTCGGGGCCGGCGAGCGCCAGGCGGCCGAGGGTCACCCTGTGCGGCAGGCCGGCCGGGTGGGCGGTGAGCGTCGCATAGCCCATCTGCGCGTCGCCATGCGCGAGGCCGACTACCACATGCTTCCGGCCCAGGAGCGAGCCGTCCACGAACAGCTGGAATGCGAATTGCCGGCCCCGCTCGGCCGCCTCGGCAAAACGGCGCCAGCCCGAGGCTGCGACCGGATGGGCCGCCGGCAATGGCAGATTGACCGAAACGACGCGCTGGCCTGCCGCCGGACCCGGAATCGACGTTGCGGCCAGCAGCAGGCCGCCGACAAGAACGGGTCCGGCCCGTTTCACGGGCGCTCTGCCGCGGTCCCTTCCCCGGCCGGCACAATCCGGGCGGCGCAGAACTTGAACTCCGGGATCTTGCCCCAGGGGTCCAATTGCGGGTTGGTGAGCTCGTTCGCTGCCGCCTCGACATAGGCGAACGGCGCAAAGACAAGGCCCGCCGGCACCGCGCCGTCCATGCGCGCGGTGAGCTCGATGGCGCCCCGCCGGGTCTCGACGCGCACCCGGTCGCCCGGCGCAAGGCCGAGCGCGCGCAGGTCCGCCGGCGCGAGGCTCGCGGTGGCCTCGGGCTCGATGGCGTCCAGCATGCTCGCGCGCCGCGTCATGGCGCCGGTATGCCAGTGCTCCAATTGCCTGCCCGTCGTCAGCACCATCGGGAACTCCGCATCGGGCTCCTCGGCGGGAGGCAGGATGTCGGCGGGCACGAAGCGCCCCCGGCCGTCGCCGGTCGGGAAGCGGTCCGCGAACACCACCGCATGGCCCGGGTGGTCCGGCCCGTCGGACGGATAGGTGACGGCGCTCTCGGCCTCCAGGCGCTCCCAGTCGATATGGTCCAGCGACGGCATCAGCCCCGCCATTTCGGCATAGACGTCGCGCGGATGGCCGTAGTTCCAGTCGAGCCCCATGCGCCGGGCGATGTCCTGGATGATCCGCCAGTCCTCGCGCGCTTCGCCCGGCGCCTCGAACGCCTTGCGCCCGCGTTGCACCTGGCGGTTGGTGTTGGTCACGGTGCCGTCCTTCTCAGGCCATGCCGAGGCCGGCAGCACGACATCGGCGAACATCGCCGTCTCGGTCAGGAACAGGTCCTGGACCACAAGATGGTCGAGTTTTGCGAGCGCCTCGCGGGCATGGGTCGCGTCGGGGTCCGACATCGCCGGGTTCTCGCCCATGATGTACATCGCCCGCACGCCGCCCTTGTGGATCGCATCGACGATCTCGACCACGGTCAGGCCGGGCTCCGGGTCGAGTTCCGCGCCCCATGCCGCCTCGAAGCGGGCCTGCGCCTCGGGCTCGGCGACGCGCCGATAGTCCGGATACATCATCGGGATAAGGCCCGCATCGGAGGCGCCCTGCACGTTATTCTGCCCGCGCAGCGGGTGCAGCCCGGTCCCGGGCCGGCCGACATGGCCGCACATCAGCGCCAGCGCGATCAGGCAGCGGGCATTGTCCGTGCCGTGGACATGCTGCGAGACGCCCATGCCCCAGAAGATCATCGCGCGGCCGGCCCGCGCATAGACGCGCGCGACCTCCTTCAGCATTCCGGCGTCGATGCCGCAAAGCGGGGCCATCCGTTCCGGCGGGAAGGCGGCGAGATGGTCCTTCAACGCCTCGAAATCGGCGGTGTGCGCGGCGACATACTGCCGGTCGTAAAGCTCCTCGGCGACGATGGTGTGCATGATCGCGTTCAGCATCGCCACATCGCGCCCGGGCCGGAATTGCAGCATGTGGGTCGCATGGCGCTTCAACGCCTGGCCGCGCGGATCCATGACGATCAGCGCCGCGCCGCGTTTCGCCGCCTGCTTGAAATAGGTGGCGGCGACGGGGTGGTTCTCGGTCGGATTGGCGCCGATCACGATCAGCGCATCGGCGTTGCGGGCCTCGTTGAAGGTGGCGGTGACGGCCCCGGAGCCGATGCCTTCGAGCAAGGCCGCCACCGAGGAGGCGTGGCAAAGGCGCGTGCAATGGTCCACATTGTTGGAGCCGAAGCCCGTGCGGACCAGCTTCTGGAAGAGATAGGCCTCCTCGTTCGAGCCCTTGGCGGAACCGAAACCGGCGAGCGCGCGGCGTCCATGCGCTTCTTTCGCGGCTGCAAGGCCCGCGGCGGCCCTGTCCAGCGCCTCCTCCCAGCTCGCCTCGCGGAAATGGGTCAGCGGCCGCGCCGGATCCACATTCATGCCCTTGGCCGCGCCGTCGCGGCGGATCAGCGGGCGCGTCAGCCGCTCCGGGTGGGAAATGTAGTCGAAGCCGAACCGGCCCTTGACGCAGAGCCTCTGCTCATTGGCCGGGCCGTCGCGGCCCTCGACCGAAACCAGCCGGTCGCCGCTTATCGAGTAGGTGATCTGGCAGCCGACGCCGCAATAAGGGCAGACGCTGTCCACCCGGCGGTCCGGCGGCGGCGCGCCGAGCGCCGTTTTCGGCATCAGCGCACCCGTCGGGCAGGCCTGCACGCACTCGCCGCAGGCCACGCAGGTCGAGCCGCCCATCGGGTCGTCGAAATCGAAGACGATCCGCGTTTCCGCACCGCGCCCGGCCATGCCGATGACGTCGTTGACCTGCACTTCCCGGCAGGCGCGCACGCAGAGATTGCAATGGATGCAGGCGTCGAGATTGACCGCCATGGCCGGGTGACTCGCATCCTCCGGCGGCGCCTCGCGCGCCGGCAGCCGCCCGGCTTCGAGCCCGGCATCGGCAATCCAGCGGCCGAAGCGCGAAGCGGGGTCGTGGGCCTCCGGTGGCTGGTCCGCCAGCAGCAGTTCCAGCACCATGCGCCGGGCGCGTTCCGGCCGCTCGCCCGCGCTGTTCACGACCATGCCCGGCTCGGGGGCCCGCAAGCAGGACGGGGCCAGCGCCCGCTCGCCCTCGATCTCGACCATGCAGGCGCGGCAATTGCCGTCGGCGCGGTAGCCGGGCTCCGGCGCGTAGCAGAGATGCGGCAGCACCGTGCCGAGGCGCGCCGCCGCCTGCCAGATGGTTTCGCCCGGCAGCGCAAGCACCTCGCGGCCGTCCAGGGTGAAGGGGGTTTGCTCGGCTGTCGTGTCGGGCTTTTCGGTCATGGGCGGCGCTTGCACTCCCTCTCCCGCCTCCCATATACCAATGCCGCCGGACGCCGCAATGCTTGGGTCCGGCCGATGCGCGTCTCGCTTTGTATTGGGGAGAAACAGCGCCATGTCGCGAATGCCGGTTTTCAACAGTCCGCTGCTGCTCGGGTTCGACCGTCTGGAGCAGATGCTCGATTCGGTATCGAAGGCGTCCGCAGACGGCTACCCGCCCTATAATATCGAGCGGACAGGCGACAACCGGCTGCGCATTTCATTGGCGGTAGCGGGTTTCGCGCGCGAGGACCTCACGATCTCGGTCGAGGACCGGCAGCTGATCGTGCGCGGCCGCCAGAGCGAGGAGGCCGAGGGGCGCGTCTTCCTCCATCGCGGCATCGCGGCGCGCCAGTTCCAGCGCCGCTTCGTGCTGGCCGAAGGCATCGAGGTGCAGAAAGCGCATACGGAAAACGGCCTTCTGCATATCGACCTTATGCGCCCGGAGCCGGAGGTCCGCAGCCGCAGCATCGAGATCGACGCCGGCCCGTAGCCCGGCCTGTCAGCGCTGGGCCGTCCGCCAGTCGGGCGCGGTGTAGAAAGAGGCTTCGGAGGGCGGCAGGGGCGCCCGGCCGCGGATCATGTCCGCAGCCTTCTCCGCAATCATGACGGTCGGCGCGTTGAGATTGCCGGTAGTGATCGCCGGCATGATCGAGCTGTCCACGACGCGCAGGCTATCCATGCCGCGAACCCGGAGCTCCGGATCGACCACCGCCAGGTCGTCCGCGCCCATCCGGCAGGTGCCGCAGGGATGGTAGGCGCTCTGGACGGTCTCGCGCACGAAGGCGTCGATCTCCCCGTCGCTCTCAGCCGCCTCGCCCGGCGCAAGCTCCCGGCCCCGATACGGGTCGAAGGCGGGCTGGGCGAAAAGCTCGCGCGTGAGGCGGACGCAGGCGCGCATCTCGGTCCAGTCGTCCGCATGGCTCATATAGTTGAATTGCACACGCGGCGGCTCCAGCGGGTTGGCGGCGGCGAGCCGGACTTCGCCGCGCGATTTCGAGCGCATCGGGCCGACATGCGCCTGGTAGCCGTGGCAGCGGACCCGGTCGCTCATGTCGTAGGAGGCCGCAAGCGGCAGGAAATGGTACTGGATGTCCGGCCAGCGCACGCCCGGACGCGAGCGGATGAAGCCGCCGGCCTCGAAATGGTTGGTGGCGCCGGGGCCGGACCGGAACAGCATCCAGCGGGCGCCGATCAGCGCCCTCTGCAGGAGGCCCGTTGCGGAATAGAGCGTGATCGGGCGAAGGCATTCCTGCTGGACGTAAAGCTCCAGATGGTCCTGGAGGTTGCGGCCGACGCCGGGCAGGTCGCAGGCGACGGCAATTCCGTGTTCTGCAAGATGCGCGGCCGGGCCGATGCCCGACAGCATCAGGAGTTGCGGCGCATTGATGGGCCCGCCGCTCAGAACGACCTCGCGCCGCGCCCGAGCGGTCCGGACAGCGCCGCCCCGCCGGTATTCGACGCCTGTGGCGCGGCGTCCGTCCAGCAGGATGCGCGTTGCGAGCGCGCCGGTCTCCACGGCGAGGCCGGGCCTGCCGGCGGCGGGCCGGAGATAGGCGTTGGCGGCGCTCCAGCGCCGGCCCCGGTGGACGGTCATGTCCATGGGTCCGAAGCCTTCCTGCCGGTAGCCGTTCATGTCGGCCGTCTGTGCGTAGCCGGCCTGCCCGCCCGCTTCGATGAAGGCGGCGTAGAGCGGGTTCGCCATCCGCCCGCGCGAGGTGTTGAGCGGCCCCGAATCGCCGCGCCAGTCGTCGCCGCCGCCGCTGAAGCTCTCCGCCCTTCGGAAATAGGGCAGCACCCCGGCCCAGGACCAGCCCGCCGCGCCGCCTTCCGCCCAGCCGTCGAAATCGAGCGGGTTGCCGCGCACATAGGCCATGCCGTTGACAGAGGAGGAGCCGCCGAGCACCCGGCCGCGCGGGCAGTGGAGGCGCCGCCCGCCCAGATGCGGCTCGGGCTCCGTCCGGTAGTGCCAGCCATAGCGCCTGTGCCCCATGGCGATGGCGAGCGCAGACGGCATCTGCAGGACGATGCTGCGGTCGCTGCCGCCGGCCTCCAGCAGCAGCACCGTCGCCCCGCCGTCCTCGGTCAGCCGGTTGGCGAGCACGCATCCCGCCGATCCCGCGCCGATCACGATGTAATCGAAGACCGGGCCTTCGCTCATCGCCGCAGCCCGTCCGCCGGGACCCGAACGAAGCGGCCGCCGTTATTCCGCCGGGTCGGCGGCCGGCTTGTAGCGCCCCAGAATGTAGTTCCCGATGAAGGTCAGCTTGCCCTTCATTTCCGACAGGTCCCGCGCGACCCCGCGCAGCCGGTCGTCGAACCGGTCCATGCGTTCCCTCAGTTCGCGGATATCCGTGCGCAGTTCGCGGATATCGGAGCGCAGCCAGGCGAATACGCCCAGAACGATGGCGGGAGTGATCCAGGGTGCGAGGTCGGCGACGGCCATGGAGCCCATTCTCGCCGCGCAGGCAAGGCGCGGCAAGACTTTTCGCCGCCGGAGGAGGGCTGGGTCCCGTCTCAGGCTCCGTCGATCAGATGCATGAAGGAGCCGGCGACGCGGCCGCGCCGGAGGCCGGCCGGGCCGAGCGGGCGGCCCTGCGCGTCCGCCGTCTCGAACAGCGCCTCGCCCGGGCCTTCGCGGAGCGCGCGCGCATAGTGGAATTCGTGGCCCCGGAAGGCCCGGCCTGGCGGAAAGCCGCCGCCCCTGGCCGCGAGGCGGCGGTAGCCGAGCCGGCGGGCGGGCGCGGCGAAGCTCGTCTCCAGCGGCAGAAGGCCCGCCATGGCGTGGCGCTTGCCCGCCGCATCCTCCAGCCCCTCGCCCAGCACCATGTAGCCGCCGCACTCGCCGTAAACCGGCCCCTCATGGCGGCGGAGCGCGGCCATAAAATTGCCGGCGGCCGCGAGCCGCCCGGCATGAAGTTCCGGATAACCGCCCGGCAGGAACACCGCGTCGCCCTCCGGCGCCTCGTCGGCGAGCGGCGAGAAGAAGGCAAGCTCGGCCCCGGCGCGCCGCCAGCCGGCCAGCACATGCTCATAGGCGAAGGCGAAAGCCTCGTCGCGCGCGACCGCGATCCGCTGGCCGGGCGGCGGCAGCGGCGCGCCGTCCGCGCTTCCCGTCGCCGGCAGGTTGAGCGGGCCGAAGGGCATCGCCGCGGCCGGGGCCAGGTCCGCCGCGCGTTCCAGCCAGTCTTCGAGCGCGGCATGTTCCTGCGCCTGCACCAGCCCCAGATGGCGCGAGGGGAGCGCGAGCGCCGGCTCGCGCGGGAGCGCCGCCAGGATCGGCACCGCGCCCGCCCGCTCGCGCAGCAATGCTTCATGCCGCGCGCCCGCAACCCGGTTCAGCACCGCGCCGGCGATGCGGATGTCGCCCCGATGGCCGGCGAACCCCTCCAGCAGCGCCGCGACCGACTGGCCCTGCCGCGCGCAGTCCACGACCAGCACAACCGGCCAGCCGGTGAGCGCGGCGAGGTCGGCCGTCGAGCCGCCGCGGCCCTCCGGCCCGTCGAAGAGGCCCATCACGCCCTCGACGACGGCGATGTCGGCGTCGGCGTCGAGCGCGGCCGCCAGCGTTTCCGGGCGCATCGCCCAGGGGTCGAGGTTCGGGCAGGGCCGCCCGGCTGCGGCGGCGAGGAAACCGGCGTCGATATAGTCCGGCCCCGCCTTGTAGGGCTGCACGGCGAGGCCCTGGCGGCGGAGCGCGCGGACGAGGCCCGCGGCGACGGTCGTCTTGCCGCTGCCCGAGGCCGGGGCGGCGAGCACGACCCCCTTCACAGCAGGCGCTTCAACGCCGCCGCCATGTCGGCCGCCGTCGCCTCATGGCCGAAATGGGTGACATAGCGCCCCTCCCCGTCCATCAGGAACAGGATCGAGGAGTGGTCCACCAGGTAGCCGCCGTCCTCGTCCGGGGCGGCCTTGCGGTAGTAGATGCGGAAGGCGCGGGCGGCGGCGGCCACCTGTTCGGGCGTGCCGGTCAGGCCCACCGTGCCGGGATGGAAATGGCCGGCATAGTCCTTCACGACTTCGGGCGTGTCGCGCTCGGGGTCGACGGAGACGAAGACGAGCCGCACCTTCGAGGCCAGCGCCGGGCCGATCTCCTCCAGCGCCTGGCTCGCGTTGAAGAGCGTGGTCGGGCACACGTCGGGGCAGAAAGTGAAGCCGAAATAGACCAGCATGTGCCGGCCGCGGAAGTCCCGCTCCGTCACCGTGCGCCCGTCGCCGTCGATGAGTTCGAACGGCCCGCCGACCGCCGGCCGGCCCTCCTGCGGCCGGCCTTCCAGCGCCCACCAGAGCCAGTAGCCGGCCAGCGCCGCGACGATGGCGCCGGAGACCAGCAGCCCGATCCGCAGGCTCTTGCGCATGGCGCGGGCGGCGCCTCAGAGCGCCAGCCGCAACAGCGCCGCGAGCACGGCGACCAGCTGGATCATGTTGACGAAGGCGGCGCGCTTGTGGGCGCGGGTGAACTCGTCCGCCGCGCCGTATTCGCCGCGCTCGCGGGCATCGAAGAGGCGCTGGGTCTGCGGCATGGTCACATAGCGCGAGGCGAGGAAGGCGACCGCGACCATCGCCATGATCGCCGCATCCCAGGGCTGCACCGCGACCGCCGCGACCGCCGCGATGCCCGAGACCACCGCCATGAACATGTAGTAGGGGCCGAAGGCGTCCCGCATGAAGGCGTCGGCCACCGGCTTGTCGAGCTTGCGGAACACCATCGGCGCGAAGAAGCCGGTGAAGGTCACCATGCCGCCGAAGGCCAGCGCGCTGGCGGTGACCGCAATCCCGAGAAGCACCGAATCGAAACCCGTCATGGGGGCGGATATAGCGGCCGGACGGCGCGCCGGGAAGGGGCGGGGGCAAACCCCCTCTCGTGCGAGAGCCGGCCCGCCCCGTTGCATACCGGCCGCCGGGCGCGCACTCTTTACGCCCGGGAACGAAGCGGAGCGGGCGGGCCAATGAGCGGGCAGGCCATCAAGAGCATGAAGCTCTATTCGCGCGTGGAGCGGGTCTATGCGCAGCTGCGCGACGCCGGAATCGCGGATGACGGCCCGGTGCCCCTCGATGTGCTCTCCCGCTTCGACCAGTACCACTATGACGGCGTGGCCGCGGTAGAGGAGGGGATCGCCCGGCTCGCGCTCGCGCCGCGCCACCGGGTGCTCGATGTCGGCTCCGGGCTCGGCGGGCCCGCGCGCATCATCGCCGACCGGGCGGGCTGTGCGGTCACCGCGCTCGAGCTCCAGCCGGACGTGCATGAGGTCGCCGCCCGGCTGACCGTGCGCGCCGGCCTCGCGGACCTTGTGGCGCACCGGCAGGGCGACATTCTGGAGGGCGCGCCTGGGCCCGGCGGCTTCGACGCGCTCTTCGCCTGGCTCGTGTTCCTGCACATCCCCGACCGCGAGCGCCTCTACCGGCGCTGCTTCGAGGCGCTCCGGCCGGGCGGGGCGATGTATGTCGAGGACTATTTCGAGCGGGGCACGCTGACGGACGCGGAACGCGGGACGCTCGCCGACAAGGTCTATTGCCGCGACCTGCCCCGGCTGGACGAACTCCGCCGCGACCTCGCCGGCGCGGGCTTCGCCGAAGTCGAAATCGAGGACGTGACGGCCTTCTGGACGGAGCATGTCGCGGAACGCGCCCGGTCCTGGCGCGCCGGCCGCGAGCGCGAGGCGGCGCTCCACGGCGAGGAGGTCTTCGCCGGGCTCGACGACTTCTATTCCAGCATCGCCGGGCTCTTCCGGGGCGGCAATCTCGGCGGCATGAGGCTCGTCGCCCGCAGGCGCTGAGGCGGGGGCCGTTCGGAAGTCCATCCCCGGCCGACCCGGTCCAGCCGTGGGCGGAGGGTTATATGGCATCTTGACTGCAATTCAATCGCGCATCACGATGCCAAATATGAGAACCACGCTGACCCTCGATCCGGATGTCGAACAACTGCTTCAGCGCGCACTCCGGCGTACCGACAGGAGCATGAAGGCCGTCATCAACGATGCGTTGCGCCTCGGGCTCGGAGCGCGCGGCAAACCGCCCCGCTTGCCTCACTACAAGGTCGAACCTCATGATTTCGGCACTAAGCCGGGCGTTGACATGGATCGTTTCAACCAGCTTGTCGATGAACTGGAAGCCGAGGAATTCGCCCGGCGGCCCGGCCGTTGATCGTTCCCGACGTCAATCTGCTTCTGCATAGTCATCATTCCCGTTCGCCCCGACACGAGGCGGCGCGGGAGTGGTGGGAGACGCTGATGAACGGCGCCGTCAGCGTCGGCCTTCCCTGGATCGCGATTCTCGGCTTCATCCGCATCGCCACAAATCCCAGGATTTTCGACAGGCCCCTCGACGCAAAAAGCGCCTGCATGCGCGTCCGGTCTTGGCTGGGGAGGCCGCAGACGGTGTTCATTCATCCGGGAGACCGCCATGCGGACATTCTGTTCGCTCTTCTTGAAGCGGCGGGCACAGCCGCCAATCTGACGACGGACGCCCACCTTGCCGCGCTCGCAATCGAACACCAGGCCGAACTTCACTCGACCGACGCCGACATGGCGCGGTTTCCGGGCCTCAGGTGGGTCAATCCTCTCGCCTGACGCCGGATTGCCGCGCCGGTTCCCGCCTTACCCCATCCCCGGCCGGCCGAGCCAGTCCAGCTGGGGGCGCAGCGCGGTTATGGGGCCCAGCGCTATGACGGCGGGGGGCTCGGCCTGCTGTGCCGCTGCGCCGAGGCCGGCGAGCGTGGTCTCGATGACATGCTGGCGGGGGGTGGCGGCGTGGCTGACGATGACGGCGGGCTCGTCCGGCGGGCGGCCGTGCGCCATCAGGCGCTCCGCGATGGCCCCGATCCGCCGGAGCGCCATGTAGAACACCAGCGCCGGCGCGCCCCGGGCCAGCGCCTCCCAGTCGAGGCCGCTCTCCTCCGGCGCGGCATGGCCGGAGACGAAGGTGACGGCGGAGTTCGCGTCCCGGTGCGTCGCCGGTATGCCGGCATAGGCGAGCCCGCCGATGCCGGCCGTCACCCCCGGCACGATGCGGAAGGGCACGCCGGCCGCCGCCAGCGCCAGCGCCTCCTCGCCGCCCCGCCCGAACACGAAGGGGTCGCCGCCCTTGAGCCGCAGCACGCGCCGGCCTGCCTTCGCCTCGGCGACGAGGCGCGCGGAAATGTCCGGCTGGCAGGGCGAGGGCCGGCCGCCGCGCTTGCCGGCAGGGACGATCTGCGCGCCCGCCCGCGCCCGCGCCAGCACGCCGGGATCGACCAGCGCGTCATGCACCACGACATCGGCGTCTTCGAGCGCGCGGGCCGCGAGCAGGGTGAGCAGGCCGGGGTCGCCGGGCCCCGCGCCCACGAGCCAGACCTCGCCCGGCGCCAGCCTCGGCAGTTCCGGCGTCATGTCCCGAGCAGGCGCAGCAGCAGGGCGGAAACCGGCGTCATCCGCGCGATGGGGCCGCGCACGAACTGCCCCACCGCCTCGCCGACTTCGGGCGGCGGCGGCTCCGGCGGCAAAGCGAGGCCGCCCGCAATCCCGGCCGAGGCCTCGCGCGCGGCCTCCGCCCCGCCGGCGATCGCGGCAGCGAGCCGCCCGTCGCGGTCGAGCGGCGCGAGCTGCGCCCAGGCGAGCGCCAGATATCCCGGCCAGTAAGCGAGATGCCGGTAGAGGCTCGCCACCACCGTATCGCCGCTGTTGCCGAGCCGGTTCAGCGCCAGCACCAGTTCGCGCACCTCCGGCCGGAGCGCCTCCATCGCGGGAATCGGCGGCAGTTCGCCCTCGACCGGCGTCCGCGCGCCGCTCCCGGCTGCGGGAGGCGGTCCGGCAGCGGGCGCGCCCTCCAGCGCCTGCAGCAGCGCGCCGAGGGCGGCGAGGTTCAGCCGGTTGCCGCGGTCGTAGCTCGCCAGCATGCGGGTGACGGCCGCGCGGTCCGCCCCGGAGAGGCCGGCGGCCGGCAGCAGCGCGCCGGGCCAGGGCGGCAGGTCCGGCAGCGGCGTCCCCGCTAGGATGCGCGCCGCGGCCGCATCCGCCAGCCCGCCGGCATAGAGCGGGCGCACCGCGGCCCAGGCCCATTCCAGAGCGCCCGGAAAGACGGCGAGCCGGCGCCAGATGAGGTTGACCACGGGAACGCCCGTCACGGCCCTTATGTCGGCATAGAGGGCGGCGGCGGCTCCGCTGGCCTCGCTCTCGGGCAGGGTCGGCATGGCGTCGGTCATGGGGCGCCCTGTTTATGTCCGCTTGCCCGCCCGCCGCAAGAGCGCGGTCAGTCCACCATGGTGAGGCCGCCGGAGACGCTCAGCACCTGGCCGGTGACATAGTCGCTGAGCGGCCCGGCGAAGAACAGCACGGCGTTGGCGAGGTCCTGCGGCGTGCCGACCCGGCGGAAGGGGATGGCGCGGATCAGCGCCTGCTGCATGCGCTCCGGCTGGCCGCGGAAGAGCGGCGTGTCGGTCGGGCCGGGGCAGACCACATTGACATTGATGTTGTGCCGCGCCGTCTCGCGGGCGAGCGACTTGGAAAACGCGATGACCCCGCCCTTGGCCCCGGCATAGACGGTCTCGCCCATCGAGCCGACGCGCCCGGCGTCGGAGGAGACCGAGACGATCTTGCCCCCGCCCGCCTCGATCATCGCCGGCAGCAGCGCGTGGCACATGCGCACCGCGCCCAGATAGTTGAGCTCGACGATGCGCTCGATGAACTCGGGCGTGTTCTCGGTGAAGGGCATGATCCGGTCCCAGCCCGCGACATTGGCCAGCACATCGACGGCGCCGAGCGAAGCGGCGATGTCCAGGATGGCGGCCTTGTCGGTCACGTCGAGCGCGCGCGCCTCCGCCGAGCCGCCGGCCTCCTGCGCCGCCGCGGCGGTCTCCGCGACGGCCGCCCCGTCGATGTCGGTCGCGACCACATGCGCGCCCGCGCCCGCCAGCGTCTCCGCCACGGCCCGCCCGATGCCGGAACCGGCTCCCGTCACGATCGCGGTCTTCCCGGAGAGATCCATCGAGGGGCGCATGGCGCGCGTTCCTTTCCTTGCGCGGGGGGCGGGGCCTCAAGACATACAGCACTCGCCCCCGGAGAGGAAAGGGCGGGCGGCGGTCCTCCCGCGGGCGCGCGGGGCCCACTCCACATAGAGCGTCATGGTCTGTCATGCGATGTCATGTTCCTGACTTCGACGGTTGGGCTGACTTCTGACCGATCTCGCGTCTGGAGTTTTCAGTAAAGCCAATGAGTTGGCAGTTGCGGTGCGGTCAAGCTGCGTTGTAGTGCCTAGTAAATCTTTGAGACTGTCAATGCCTCCGCCACGCGCTACACTCCCCCCATGTTCGTGCGCATCAAGACCTCCCCCAACAGCCCGCGACGCTCGGTCCAGATCGTCGAGGCCGTGCGCGACGGCGGCAAGGTCCGACAGCGCATCGTCCGCCATGTCGGCGTGGCCATGGACGAGGACGAGCTCGAGCGCCTGAGGCAGCTCGGCGAGTACGTCAAGGCGAAGCTGGAGGACGAGCGTCAGCCGGCATTGTTTGCGCCCGAGAAGATCGCTGAGCAGGCGATCCGTGTCGGCCGCCGGGGGGACGGCAAGGAGGAACTCCCGGTCGACCTCAAGCAGCTTGAAGAGGAGCAGCGCCTGATCACAGGCATCCACGAGGTCTATGGCGAGATCTACCGGCTGCTGGGCCTCGACGCGCTGCTGCCGCGCTCGCGCTACCGGGCCTCCCATGACGCGCTGTTCCATGTGGTGATGGCGCGGGTAGCCAACCCCGACAGCAAGCGGGGCAGCGTGCGCCGGCTCGAGGAGGACTTCGGCGTGAGTCTTCCGCTCGAGAAGGTCTACCGGATGATGGATCAGCTCGACGCGACGGTGATCGAGCGACTGCGCACGCGCGTCGGCGAGGCGAGCCGGTCGCTGCTGCCGGAGCCGGTCGCGATCCTCTTCTTCGATTGCACCACGCTCTACTTCGAGACGGCCGCCGAGGACGAGCTTCGCCAGCACGGCTTCAGCAAGGACGGCAAACACAAGGACTCGCAGGTTCTGCTGGCGCTGATGGTGACGCGCGAAGGGCTGCCGATCAGCTACGAGGTCTTCCCCGGCGCCACCTACGAGGGACACAGCATGGTCCCGGTCCTGCAGGACATGCAGCGCCGCCACCAGGTGGAGCGCACGGTATGCGTGGCCGACCGGGGCATGCTGAGCGCCGACAACCTCGACGCCATGGACGCCATCGGCGGCGAGTATGTCGTCGGCGCGCGGCTGCGCAAGCTGCCGCTCGCGCTGCTGGGGCAGGTTCTCGACCCCGGGACCTATGCCCCGCTGGAGGGCTCACAGGACCGCCGGGTCGGCGAGTGGGAGTACAAGGGCCGTCGCCTGATCGTCGTCTTCTGCCCCCAGCGCGCACGCAAGGACGCGCACGAGCGCCGCCATCAGGTGGAACGCCTGCTCGACAGGCTGGCCCGCAGCGACAATCCCAGGGAACTGCTCTCCAATCACGGGGCGAAGCGCTTCATCGCCGTCGAGGGCGACGCACGGCTCACGGTGAACCCGGAGAAGATCGCCGAGGCCGCACGATGGGACGGGCTCACCGGCGTCATCACCAATCTGCGCGACGCGCGCGTCACCGAAGTGATGGCTCACTACCAGGGGCTCTGGCAGGTCGAGGAGAGCTTCCGGATCACCAAACACGACCTGAAGATACGTCCCATCTGGCACTGGAACCCGGACCGGATCCGCGCTCACATCGCCATCGCCTTCCTGGCCTTCGCCTGCGTTCGACACCTTGCGTACCGCGTCGCCATCCAGAAGCGGCGGATGTCCCCGGAGGTCATCCGCTCCGCCCTCGTCCACCGCCAGTGCTCCCTGCTGCGCTGTCGGCAATCGGGCAACCGCTACGTCATCCCCTCGAAGCCGACACCGGCGGCGGAGCAGATTTACGCAACCATGGGGCTGCCCCTGACGATCACCCCGTATCAACTCGCCTGACCGTCGACGAAGCACGGCTCGAAGAAATGCCGGATGTAGTGCCTAGCCGAAATGAGAACCAGGCAATATCAACTACTTATGCGAATCAACCGTCGAAGTCAGGAAGACATACAGCACTCGCCCCCGGTATAGCGCGACAATCTGGGTGAGAGCCGCGCGTCAATCAGGATGAGATTCCCCGGCGGCATCGGCGAGTTGATGATTGTCGCGCGGGGCGCGGATTGCAAGCGGTTTCGGATTTTGATTGTCGCGGCGCGACAAACAGGGTTTTCGGAGAGCGTTTTGATTGTCGCGGGGGGGCCGTCGGGTCGGAGAAGAGACGGCCCGCGGAGGCGATTCCCGCGGGCTGTGAGTGTTGTGGCCGCTGGGCCGATCTGGCGGCAGCGGTTCAGTTTTTGGTGTTTTTTTCGGTGGCGTAGCTTGCCGGGCGCCCAGCCTTTCGCTTGCCTCTGTCGAGGGCTTCGCGGCGCCTGTAGCTCTCGACATTCATTTCGAGGATGGTGGCGTGGTGGACGAGCCGGTCGACGGCAGCCACCGCGGTTGTTTCGTCCGGGAACACCTTTCCCCACTCACCGAAGGGCTGGTTGGCGGTGATGAGCAGGGATCGGCGCTCGTAGCGGGCGGAGATGAGTTCGAAGAGGACGCTGGTCTCGGCCTGATCCTTCTGGACATAGGCGATGTCGTCGAGGATGAGGAGGTGGTATCGGTCGAGCCTTGCGAGCATGGCTTCGAGGGCGAGTTCGCGGCGGGCGACCTGCATGCGCTGGACGAGATCGGTGGTCCTGGTGAAGAGGACGCGGTATCCGTTCTCGACCAGGGCGAGGCCGATGGCGGAGGCGAGATGGCTCTTGCCGGCGCCTGGCGGTCCGAAGATGAGGCAATTGGCGCCCTGGGTCAGCCAGGCATCGCCGGCGGCCAGCGCGTTGACCTGGGCCTTCGAGATCATCGGCACGGCGTTGAAGTCGAAGCTGTCGAGGCTCTTGCCGGGGAGCAGCTTCGCCTCCCTGAGATGGCGTTCGATGCGCCTGCGGTCGCGCTCGGCGAGTTCGTGCTCGACGAGGGTTGCGAGGAAGCGTGCTGCGGTCCATCCCTCGGCGTCGGCCCTCTTGGCGAAGCCCTGCCAGAGCCGGTTGATGGTCGGCAGGCGGAGTTCGGTGAGCATCAGGGAGAGCCTGATGGCGTCGACCTTGTTGGGGTCGGCGGCGGGTCTGTCCCGGTTGTCAGTCATGCCGCGTCTCCTTGCAGCAACGCGCCGTAGCCGAGGAGTGGCGCCCTGGCGACCTTGATGGCGGGCATGCTGCCGCGCTGCGGCGCGAAGCGGGCTTTGAGCTTGTCGGGGTCGGGAAGACGGCCGGTCTTGAGGGCGCGATCGATCTCCGCGGCCAGTTCGGCCTCGCAGGTGTCCTCATGCGCCAGCGCCAGGAGGCCGACGGCGAGGCGGCAGGCCTCGCGCTCGCCGATCCGCTCCAGGGCCTTCTCGAAGCAGCGTCGGTAGGGCTCGCGAGGGAACAGCTCGTCGCGATAGACCAGGTTCATCAGCGCCATCGGCTTCTTCTTCAAGGAGTGGATGACGTGACGGTAGTTGACGACGTGACCGCCCGGACCGCTCGCGCCGACGCGCGCGCGCGGCAGGGTGAGGAGGTGAGTGCCCGAGAGGAAGAGGTCGATCCGGTCGTCGTAGACGCGCGCCCCGAGCCGGTGCCCGATCAGGCGTGAGGGCACGGTGTAGAACACGCGGCGGAGAACGAAGCCGGAGGACTGGCCGATGTTGACGCTGATCGTCTCGTAATCGACAGTCCGCTCGACCGGCAGGTCCCGCAGCACCGCGCGCTCGGCTTCGATCGCCTTGGAGCGGTGTGCGTTGGCGCGGCCGACCACCTCGGCGACAAAGCGCCGATAGGCGTCGAGGGTCTCGAAGTCCGACGAGCCGCGCAGCGCCAGCGCATCCGCGATCCGGCGCTTGAGGTGTCCGTGCGGCCCTTCGATCGAGCCGTTCTCATGCGCCACGCCGCGGTTGTTGCGGGTGGCTTCCATGCCGTAATGCTCGCACAGCGCCCGGTAGCGCCCGGTCATGTCCTCGACCGCGTCCTTGCCCAGGTTGCAGAACGCCGCCGACAGGCTGTCGGTGCGGTGATCGAGAGGCGCGCCGCCGAGATGCCACAGCGCGTCCTGCAGCCCTTCGGCCAGCGCCGTGAAGCTCTCCCCGCCGAGCACCACATGGGCATGGGTGAAGCCCGACCAGGCGAGGCGGAAGTGGTAGAGCATGTGATCCAGCGGCTGCCCCGCCACGGTCACGCCGAGCGAGCCCATGCGGGTGAAGTCGGACAGGCCCTGCCGGCCCGGCTCGTGCTTCTGGCGGAAGATCACGTCCTTCTCCGCGCCATACTGGGCGCGCCAGGTGCGGATCCGCCGCTCCAGCGTACGCCGCACCCCCGGGTCCAGTTCGGGATGACGGCGCATCAACTCCTCGAACACGCCAACCGGACGGATGGCCGGGCTGGTCTCAAGGATCGGCACGACGTCCTTCTCGAAGATATCGGCCAGCGGGTCCGGGCGGCGCCGGCCCCGCGGCTTCTTCTCCCGGAATGGCTCCGGATCGGCGGCAAGACGGTAGCCGGTGGCACGGCCGAACCCCGCCTTGGCGGCCGCCACCTCGATGGTGTCGGTCTTCTTGTGGGTCATGAACAGCCTCTTCTGGCGATCGGTTACGTAACGCCCGGGCAATGACGCGCTCCTCTACTCGGAAAAACGTCACCGTTCGCCCAGCCGACCGACCCCGCCAGAAGGTCCAGGAAAAATTTTTGAGGCGGCGGCCCGGAACTCCGGTCGGGCTACGCCCTCCCTCCGTTCCGGGCCGCCGCCTTCCCCCGTCTCATCCTGATTGTCGCCAGCGTCTCAAGCTGATTGTCGCGCCGCACCCCGGAGAGGAAAGGGCGGGCGGCGGTCCTCCCGCGGGCGCGCGGGGCCCACTCCACATAGAGCGTCATGGTCTGTCATGCGATGTCATGTTCGCCATGCCTCCACCGATGCCTTGCCGTCCCGTTCCTGCATATCGCGCCTCCCTTGCGCTTCGTTCCATTCCGCCGCCGGGCTGCCCGGCGCGGCGGGACCCTGTTTCGCGCGTATCGCGTGCGCGCCCCTGCGCGGGCGGGCGGGCGTTTCGCGCCGGCGCGGTTCGCGCGCCTGATTGCGCGCGCGAGACGGCGGACGCACCTTCCTCGTCCGTTCCCGCCGGGGTTTCCGGCCCCAGCCGCCCTCTGCAGAAAACGGAAAAGGCGGCCCCGCAAGCCGCCCTTCCTGCACCCATCATACCACACTTTCCCCCAGGTCAAGCCCCTGGCGGGCTGATTCCGAAATTTTTCTTATGGAAGGGGCAACGCAGGCCTCCGCGATGCGGCATCGGGGACTTGCTGCGCCCCTCGACGGCTTCGCCAGGGATTACCGTCCGATCTCCTCCGCCAGCGTCTCGAACAGCCGTCGGCAGGCGCAGCAATGCCGCTGCACTATTTCGGGGTCTATACGCTGTAGCAGGTCTCTTGCGTGCCGAATCTTGTGGTACCGCTTTCTGGCGGAGTTTCCCGTTGCCGCTCTCAGGGCGCGGGCGATGGAGCCTTTCGATACACTCTCCAGATCGCCGGTTTCGGGCAGTTCGCTCTCGTCGAACCCTTCGCCGTAGTAAAGGGCCAACGCCTTTGTATCCGCGGCGATCCATGTCTCCATGGTCTGGATCATGAGGTGAATCTGATCGTCGGTTGCAAAGTCGAGATTCTTGGCCCAAGTGTCTTCCGGCCGTTCCCGAAGATGCTCCCGCGCTGTCGCGGCAGTCACCCGTTGCTCGGAATCGACGAGAAGCACGGCGGCTGCACCCTTCCGACCCTCCATCGCGCTGCGGAACCGGGCAAAGGCGGCGCTGCGGCCGCCGCAAGGGACCACGGTGGGGCGCGCTTCGCCGCCGGCCAACCCGCGCGCCAGGAAACTCTCCATGCCCGTGCGCAAAGCGGCCTGCCGTTCTTCGTCGTCGCCGCCGCCTTCCATATAGACCGTCACGACGCTCACGGATTGGCGCCAAGTTCGCCCTGCCGCCACAAATGGCCTAGCGAATGTGTCTCCAGCAGGTCGGCGAGGGTGTCCGGGTCCAGCCGGCGCAGCACCGTGCTCGCGCCCGGCCGCTCGCATGTCACAATTGCGTTCGCCCGGTCGTCGAACGCAGAGACCAGCGCGTGCGAATGAGTGGTCACGACAAGCTGCATCCGTTCGGAAGCCTCCTTCAACACATCGCCCATCAGCATTACCGCGTCCGGGTGCAGTCCTAATTCCGGCTCTTCGATGCACACAAGCGGCGGCGGCACCGGCGACAGCAGCACCGCCAGCATGGCGATGAAGCGGAGCGTGCCGTCTGAGATGCGCATCGCGGGGATGGGCGTGTCGAAGCCCTTTTCATGGAGTCGGAGCTGAATGGTTCCGCCAATGAACCAAGTGCTCAAACGCTCGAAACGTGGGAAAAAACGCCGTAGTAAATCGTTGAATTCCTGCCACCTGCCCTGATTCTCGAGTTGATTGACGATTATTGCAAGATTGCTGGCATCCGGCAACAGCCGGTATTCTGGCATGTTCACCGATTGAGGTTGCCGCACCGGAGACTGCGGACCGAATGACCATTCCCGGAAAATCCGGATGCGAGGCAGGTTTCTTTCCAGCCAGAACATTTGCCGGTATTTGTTAGGATCCCGGAATTGCGCAAGAACCGATTGATTGTCCGATATATCGGATGGATCGATTTCCCTCTGCGACCCTTCATTCAGCGTATCCTTATCGATATCTTGCTCCAGAATTATTGCAGGCTCGCCAAGTTCGTTTCTGTAATAGAAGACCGGTTCATCGCCATCTTCTGTCGAGCCGGATTTGGAAATAATTTCCCTGATGATGCGCATACGATCCATTCCCGACACAGGATTCATTGCCGCATCGAATTCGATGAGATAATCCATTGCAGGCGGCCTCTTCAACAAACCGCCCGGTGGCCTGCGTGTGGTCAATCCGATCGATGCGCTCTCGAATAACCCTCCTCCTTCTCCTTTCCATATCAACTCCCTTACCCCGCCCGCGCGGCTGGCAGCCATCGCAAAATCCGCCGGCAGGGCGCGCAGTAATTCGAACGCTTCGATCAGGTTCGACTTGCCCGAGCCGTTGGGGCCGATGAGGACGTTGAGGGATTCGAGCTCGAACGGCTCCATGTCCGGCGGGAAGGAGAGCAGGCCGGCCAGTTTCAGGCTCTCGATGAAGCGCATTGCAGACCGCCCGCCTTCGGTTTCCTGTTCCCGTCCTCTGGGCCGCCAACCTTTCCCGATTGTGCCTGCCGGTCAAGCGGAAGAAACGGCGGGCGTGGCGGCGCGGGTCATGCGGCGAATCTGCGGACGGTGACCGGCCCGCGGTTGGCCTTCGCCTGCCAGAGGTCGTATTGCATCTGCTGGAGCAGCCAGCTTTCCGGGCTGCCCCCGAAAGCCTCCGAAAGCCGGATCGCCATTTCCGGGGAAATTCCGAGGCGGCCGTTGAGGAGCATGGAGAGCGTGTTGCGCGACACCGCAAGGCCCTTGGCGGCTTCGGTCACTGTCAATCCCAGCGGTTCGAGGCATTGCCGCCGGATGACGCTGCCGGGATGGGGTGGATCGTGCATGAGCATGGCGTCCCCCCTCAAACCCCCGGCCCCGCCCTAACCGCCTCCGGCACCGCGCGCTTGAGATACTTCCCGTCCGCCGGGTCGCCCAGGAACGCGCCGTCCTCGACTACCACCTTGCCGCGCAGGATTGTCATGGCGGGCCAGCCGGTTATGGCGTGGCCTTCCCAGGGGGTGTAGTCGGCTTCGTGGAGGTCTTCGGCGCGGACCGTGCCGCGCGCTTCGGGGTCGAGCACGCAGATGTCGGCGTCGGAGCCGGGGGCGAGCGCGCCCTTCTGCGGCCAGAGCCCCATGATCTTCGCGGCGTTGGTCGAGACGAGGTCGGTGTAGCGCTCCAGGCTGTAGCCGCGCTTCGTCACCATCTCGTCATACATCACGCCCATGCGCGGCTCGACGCCGGCATTGCCGCCCGTGGTGTCGTCGATGCGGTTGCCGATGGTCTTGACCTTGAGCGTGCAGCAGATCTCGTCCGTGGCGACGCAATTGATCGCGCCGTCGAGCGTGCCGGCCCAGAGCGCCGCCTGGTCCGCCGGCGACTTGAGCGAGGGATAGGTGTGGTAGATCTGGCCGTTGGGCCGCCGGTAGTCGTCGCTGGTGTAGAGCATGTATTGATGCAGTGTCTCGCCGTAGATCGGGCAGCCCTTCGCGCGGGCCTCGCGGATCGCCTGCACGCCCGTCGCGGCGCTCACATGCATCATGTAGAGCGGCGTGCCCTCCGCTTCCGCCAGCCTCAGCACGCGGCGGAAGGAGAGGTCCTCCGAGAGCGCGTTGTGGACTTCCGCCATGTTCTCGAAGCCGGTCCGGCCCTCGCGGATCAGCGTCTCGTACATGTGCATGACGATGTCGTTGTCCTCGGCATGGATGACGCCGAGGCCGCCTGCGCGCGTGATCGCCTTGAAGACCTCCCAGATGTCGCCGAAATGCACCATCCGCCCGCGGCGCGAGGGCGTGATGTCGGTGGTGAAGATCTTCACGGTCGGATAGCCGTCGGCGATGACCCCCTCCAGCTCGGAGACCGTCTCCGGGGGAATGTCGCCGAGCAGCATCACATGGTAGGCGTAGTCGCAGTAGCAGGCGCCCTCCCAGTCGGCGTCGCGCCGCGCGATCACCTCCTTCAGCGGCAGCGGCTCCTGGCGGGCGGCGAAGTCGATCATTGTGGTGGTGCCGCCGTGGAGCGCGGCGCGGCTCACCACCGCGGGCGGGTCGGTCAGCATCGCCGTGCCGTCGGGCAGCGGCAGGTGCCAGAGGCAATGCACATGCGGGTCGATGCCGCCCGGCAGGACGATCCGCCCGGTCGCGTCCACCACGCGCGCGGCCGAGTCGTCCGGGATGGCGCCGCGTTCCGCCACGGCCGCGATGCGCTGGCCCGAGACCGCCACATCATGCGCGCCGACGCCTTGGGGCGTCACCACCCGGTCGCTGCGCAGGATCAGGTCGAACATCGCTCCACCTCCTCGATAAGCGCCGCCATGAGCGCCTCCGCCCAATCCTGCCTTATGCCGCGCCCGATGACGACCAGTCTTGTCGAGGTGTCGGCGTCCGGCCAGCGGGCGAGCCGCTCCAGCGGATGGAAGACATGCTGCACGCCATGCACCACGACCGGCCGCTCCGGCGCCTCGGCGATCCTGACCAGCCCCTTGAGGCGCAGCAGGTCCGGGCCCGCCGCGTCCGCCAGCGTCTCCAGGAAGAGGGTGAGCGCCACGGCCGGGACGGGCTCCGCGCGCCGGAGCGTGAAGGTCGAGATGCCGGCGGCGTGGTCGTGGCCGTCCGGCGCGTCGAGCCGGGGCTCGATGGCGAGCAGGCGGGCGGGGTCGAGCGCGCCGAAGCTGGCTTCCACGATCTCCGCGCCGGGGTTGAGTTGGCGGAGGCGGGCTTCGAGGTCCTGCGCCGGGGCGAGGTCGCGTTTGGTGACGATCAGCAGGTCCGCCAGCGCCGCCTGCTTCACCGCCTCGGGATAGTGCTCCAGGGTCTCCGCGCCGTTCACCGCGTCCACCGTGGTGGCAAGGCCGCCCGCTTCCAGGCCGTATGCGGCGATCAGCGTCTGGAGGATGGGCGCGGGGTCGGCGAGGCCGCTCGTCTCCAGCCAGATGCGCGCGCAGGGCCGCTGCGCCTGCAGGCGGGCGGCGGCGGTCGGAATGTCGCCCCGCGCCGCGCAGCAGAGGCACCCCGAGCCGAGCTCCACCAGCTCCTCCTCGCCCGCTTCCAGCAGCGCATGGTCGATGCCGACATCGCCGAACTCGTTGACGATGACGCCGTCGCCCGCCAGCGCCTCATGGGCGAGCAGCGCCTTCAGCAGGGTCGTCTTGCCGGAGCCGAGAAAGCCCGTAATGGCAATGACGCGGCTCATTGCGGCTCCCCGCTACCGTCCTCGCCGGCGCGCATGAACAGCACCCGGCTCGCCCGGCGCTCCGGGGCGGCCAGCGCGCGCAGATGGCGGAGCGCGCCGGAGACGGAGGGATGGACGCGGCTCCGGCCGTCCGGCCCGGTCACCCGCCAGACGGGGCCGAGCGGCGAGTCCTCCCGCGCTGCCGTCACCCCGTCCGGTTCCGCGTCCCAGAGCGCCAGCGCGCCCCGGACCAGCAGCTCGTCCCGCGCCCCGTTCGCGCCCGTCACAGCGGCAGCGCCAGCAGGGTGTCGATGCGGGCATTGTCATACACGACCGTCAGCTCGCTTATGCGCAACGCCTCGTCGAAGACGGCGCGGTATTCGCCGGTGCTGAACAGCATGAGATCGCCCTCGCGCATGATGCGCGCCGCATGGTAGCCGGCGCGCGCGGCGACGGGCGGCCCCGCTTCCACCAGCGCGCGGCCGACGACGTGGCGGTAGCGCTGCGCCTCGAAGACATTCGCGCGGCGCAGCGCCGCCACCCGGTCGGCCAGCATGGCGCGCCCGTCGGCATAGACCACCGAGACCGGCAGGCCGGCTTCCACATTGTCGCGCGCGGCGATGCGGTAGCGGCAATCCTCCGCGAACAGTTCCAGCCAGTCCTCCAGCCGGTCGTCGTCTATGGCCATGGCGTAGCGCGCGAACAGGCCGTCCACGGCGTCCTGGAGGCCGCTCACAGCCCCATGACCGCCCGCCAGGCCTTCCAGAAGCCGCGCACCGAGGTCTCGGTCGCGCGGCCCCGCTGGCTTTCGATGCCGGCGCCGCCCATCTCGACCACGCTGGCAAGCCCCGCCGCGCCGGCCGCGCCGCGCGCCACGAAGCCGCCCACCGCGCCGTCCTCCATGGAGATGTAGCCCGCCGGCCCCACGAGGTTCGCCTGCAGGAGCCGCAGTTCCGCGAGCTCGGGGTCGTCGTCCCCGAAGCCGTAATAGGTCCAGAGCAATTCCGTGCGGTCCACGCCCTTCGGCACGATGTGGCGTATGGCGAGCGTGTTCTGCACCTGCTGCGCGACGAAGGTCGGGAACACGGTCAGAATCTGGAGCGAGACGCCGTCGTCGAACTCGTCCCGCCACTCGAGCAGGCGCGGGTCGGCAAGCGCGAAATCCTCCTTGTGCGACCGCAGGCCGCCCTTCTCGTAGTCGTCACTGGCGCGGTCGGTCAGCATGCGCGACCAGCTGACATGGTGGCCGCCGCTCCCGTCCACCTCGACGCCGCCCTCCTGCGAGAGCCGGTTCAGCCGGAAGGTGGCGAAGAAGGAATGCAGCAGGCTTGCGTGGTAGCTGTCCCGCACATTCTCGGCATAGAGCTTCCAGTTGTTCGGCAGCATCTGGCGGTGGCGGCCGAGCAGGCGCACGGGCTTGCCCAGCACGCGCGCGAGCCGGACGCGGATTTCGGCCCCGAGCCAGTCCTCGAGACCGGCCGCGTCCGGGCTGAAGGTGCCGAACACCAGCCCGCAATATGCGCCGACGCGCAGCTTGCGGGGCCCGTGCCGGGCCTTGTCGAAGCCCGCCGGCATGCCGCCCGCGCCGTCTATGCCGCCCTCGAAGGCGACGCCCCGGAGATTGCCTTCGAGGTCGTAGTTCCAGGCGTGATAGACGCACTGGATGCGCCGCCCGCGCCCGCCTTCGCCGAGGCAGATCAGCGCGCCGCGATGGGCGCAGCGGTTCTCGAAGGCATGCAGCGCCCCCCGGCCGTCGCGGCTCACGATGACCGGCGTCTCGCCGACGAACGTCGTGCGCCAGGCGGCGGGCTCCGGCAGTTCCGCCTCCATGCACAGGAAATGCCAGGCCGGGCCGCGAAACAGACGCTCCTGCTCCGCTTCATAGAGGGCGGGGTCGCGGTAAACCTCGTAGGGCACACGGGTCAGGCCCGGACCCGGCCAGGCCGGCAATTGCGGCTGCTCCTGCATGGCCCGGCGAGCCTAGCCGATAAAATTTTTTTCCGCGACGGGCCTTGAAATCCCGAAACGCCGCCCCATTCTGCCGCAGACGCATCGGCATTGCGGGCGCAAAGAAAGCCGCTTGACGGCAATGCCGCAATGCAACATTCTTCGCTGCAACGCAACATCCACCGGGAGACATGAGCCATGTCCGCTGCCAACGGTGCCTCCGTGCGCTCCCTGTTCGAAAACGCCAAACAGTCTCCCTTCCGCACCTGCCAGTGGCCGTTCGGCGATCCGCAGGACCTGGAGACCTTCCGCTATTGCGGCGAACCGACGCTCGCGCCGCACTCCTACTGCGCCGCCCATGTCGAGCGGGCCTATCGCGACCCCGACGAGGAGCGCGAAGCGGAGCGCGCCGCCGCCTAGAGCATGATCTGACCTGATTGAATCGAGGGGGATTCACGGGGCGGAGGATTTGTGATTCAAGATGTCGGCCGGGATGAGGAGGCCGGCTGAGATGTCGAAAGCGCTTTCCCTTGATCTTCGCAATCGGGTTCTGTCGGCGGTATGTGCGGGCATGAGCCATAGAGCGGCTGGTGCGCGTTTTGGGGTGAGTGCGGCGAGCGTGAGCCGCTGGCGTGCGCTGGCGCGCGAACAGGGAGACGCGCGCCCGAAGGCGCTTGGCGGGGACCGTCGCTCGGGGCGGATCGAAGCGCAGCGCGATGTGATCCTGGGTCTTCTTGAGGAGAAGCGGGACATGACCATCGAGGAGTTGCGCGCGGCTCTCGGGGACCGGGGCCTCGCCTTCAGCTACGGGGCGATACAGCGCTTCCTCGTGCGCCACGCCATCACGCGCAAAAAAAGACCGGCCAGGCGGCGGAGCAGGATCGCCCGGACGTGCTGAGCCGACGGCGCACCTGGCGCGACAGCCAGCCCGGCCTCGACCCCGACCGGCTGGTGTTCATCGATGAGACAGGGGCCAAGACCAACATGGCCCGCACCCACGGCTGGGCCCCGCGCGGCAAACGTCTGCGCATGGCCGTCCCTCACGGACACTGGAACACAACCACCTTCGTCGCCGGGCTCACGCCGCGCGGCATGATTGCCCCCTTCGTGCTCTCCGGCGCCATCGACCGCGATGCCTTCGAGGCCTACGTCAAAGTGGTCCTCGTCCCCGAACTGAGGCCCGGCGATATCGTCGTCATGGACAACCTCTCAAGCCACAAGGGACCCAGGGTTTGCAAGATGATCGAGGACGCCGGCGCGCAACTCCTCTTCCTGCCGCCCTACAGCCCTGACTTCAATCCCATCGAACTCGCCTTCGCAAAGCTCAAGGCAAGGCTACGAAAAGCTGCCGAGAGAACTGTCGACGGCCTCTGGAACACCATCGGACAAATCTCCCAGACCTTCTCACCGCAAGAATGCAAAAACTACTTCAACGCCGCAGGATACTCCGCAACATGATCGGATTCCGCTCTAGCCCGCCTTTCTCACGAAGGTCGCGGCCTGCGTCGCGTCCAGGCGTCCGCTCCGCAAGGAGCGGGCCGAAGAGCGTAGCGGGGCTACGGGCGAGGCCCGCGACGCCGCGGGCGGACGCCTGGGCGCGACCCGGAGGGCGGCGCTGTCGGGCCGGCATGGTGCGTCGAGCCGCTTGCCCGATGCCCCGCATCGCGCGGCGCAGCTCTCCTACCCTGCCGGCCCGACAGCGCCGCGCAGACCATGACCTTCGTGAGAAATGCGGGCTAGCCCGGCGCGCGGGCGGCCCGGTCTTCCTGCGGGACCGAGAAGATCTGGCCGGGGAAGATCAGGTCCGGATCGCCGATCTGCCCCCGGTTGGCGGCGTAGATGACGGTGTAGCGCACGCCCTGGCCGTAGATCCTGCGCGCGATGCGCCAGAGGCTGTTGCCCGGCTGCACCACCACGATGTCGCCCGGCGGGAAGTCGGTGATCGGGTCCGCGCGCTCGAAGGGCAGGCGGATGCGCGAGCGCGGTTCGCCCCCGGGGCCGCGTTCCTCAACCGTGAGGTCGTAGCGTCCGGGCGCGACATCGCGCTCCACGCGAAGGCGCCACTCGCCTTTTTCGTCCGCGCGGGCCTTGCCCAGCGATTCGACGCCGGATTCCGCCCCGGCGATCTTCGGCTCGACGGTCGAGCCGGGCTTCGCCGTTCCGGAAAGCGCCAGATTGCCCTTGTCGTCGTAATCGACCGAATCGACGGACACGCCTCCCGGCGACGGCTTGCCGCCGGCCGCGGCCTGCTGCTGCGCAGTCGGCGTCGCGGTCTCTCCGCCGGCGGGTTTCGGCGCCTCGGGGGCCTTGGCTGCGACCGGCGCTTCCTCATCCTTCCCGGCTGCCGGAGCGGCCTTGTCGGCAGCTGCCTGCTTCTGCGCAGACGGTGTTGCAGAGCCTCCGACACCCGGTTTCGCGATCCTGGAAGCCTCGGCCGCGACCGGCGCTTCCCCATCCTTCCCGGCTGCCGGAGCGGCCTTGTCGGCAGATGCCTGCTGCTGCGCAGACGGTGTCGCAGGGCCTCCGGCACCCGGTTTCGCGATCCTGGGAGCCTCGGCCGCGACCGGCGCTTCCTCCACCTTCCCGGCTTCCGGATCAGCTTTGTCGGCAGCCGCCTGCTTCTGCTGTGCTGGCGGGGCCGCGGAGTCTTCGGCTGCGGGTTTCGGCTGTTCGGGGGCCTTGGCCGCTACCGGCGTTTCCTCATCCTTCCGGGCGGCCGGAGCGGTCTTGTCGGCAGCAGCCACCTGCTGCGCCGGCGGGGCCGCGGACTCTTCGGCCGCTGGTTTCGGCTGTTCGGGAGCCTTGGCCGCTACCGGCGTTTCCTCATCCTTCCGGGCGGCCGGAGCGGTCTTGTCGGCAGCAGCCATCTGCTGCGCCGGCGGGGCCGCGGAGTCTTCGGCTGCGGGTTTCGGCTGTTCGGGGGCCTTGGCCGCTACCGGCGTTTCCTCATCCTTCCGGGCGGCCGGAGCGGTCTTGTCGGCAGCAGCCATCTGCTGTGCCGGCGGGGTCGCGGACTCTTCGGCTGCGGGTGTCGGCTGTTCGGGAGCCTTGGCCGCGACCCGCGGTTCCTTGGTCTCCCCGGCAGCCGGGACCTTTTGTCCCTCGGCCCCGGAGGCTTGCGCGACCGTCGAAGGCGTCCGATCGGTGGCGCCGTCCTGCGGGGTGGCCTCATCCGATTGCGCGGCCTGTCCGGCGGGTGTTGCGGGCGCTTCGGCCACGACGGCCGGCTTGTCTGCTGCGCTGCCTTGCGCCGCTTCTTCGCCCGTTGCCCCCTCCCCTTGCGGTTCGGGCGCCGCAGCGCCGGTCCCGGCCGGCTGCGCCGGCGCTTTCGGCGCCTCGGCCACGACGACCGGCTTTTCGGCCGGCGCGCCCTCCGGAGGCTCTTGCCCGATCCCGGCCGTCGTCTCTGCGCCGGGGGGGCTTTCGGGCCGCTGGATAACCTCGCTGGCGCCGAAATCCCTCGTCGGCACGGCGACCACGAGCGGCTTGCCGCCCGTCCCCTCCGGGATCGAGACGACGATCGTCTTGTCGCCCACTTCCGTCTCGCCGTTCTTTCCGGTCGATTCGATCGTCACGGCGTGGTCGCCCGCGGGCAGCGGCTTTTCGGGAAGCGCAACCCACTTGCCCCGCTCGTCGGCCTTCACCGTCGCGAGAGGTCCGTCCTGGGTGGCGATGGTGACCGATGCGCCGGGCTCGGCCTTGCCGGCGATCACGGTATCGCCGTCCTCGTTTATGCGCACGACGTCGAGTTGCGGTTTCTCCGGCAGCCTGTCGGGCGCCGCAGCGGGGGCGGCGGCAGGCGTCTCCGACGCGCCCGGCGCCTCCGCGGACGGGGCCCTCTCGGGCGCTGCGGCGGTCTGCGCCGGCGGCGCCGTCTCCGTCTCCTCGAACAGGTCGGGATAGGCACCCCGCCACAAGGCATAGAGAACCAGCGCAAGGCCGACAAGGGCTATGGGAATAATACGGGCCACGAACACTGCCGTTTCGTTACGATGGCAACATAAACTGTGCTACCCGCCGAAGAAAGGTTCGACATGGCGAAGATCGAGAGCGTCTGCGTGTTCTGCGGCTCCCGGGTCGGGGACGGGCCGGCGCGCCGCGCGCTTGCGGCGGAGACCGGGCGGCTTATCGCAAGGGCAGGCATGCGCACCGTCTATGGCGGCGGCCATGTGGGCCTGATGGGCGTGCTCGCCGACGCCGCGCTGGAGGCCGGCGGCGAGGTCATAGGCGTCATCCCCGAATTCCTGCATGAGCGGGAGGTGATGCATTCCGGCCTGACGGAACTTGTGGTGACCCCGTCCATGCACGAACGCAAGGCGGAAATGCATGCCCGCTCCGACGCCTTCCTCGTCCTGCCCGGCGGCATCGGCACGCTGGACGAGGTTGCCGAGGCGCTGTCCTGGATCAGCCTCGACCTGCACCGCAAGCCGGTCATCCTGGTGGACCGCGCCTTCTGGTCGCCGCTCTCGCACCTGCTTTCGGAGATGGAACGCGCCGGCTTCCTTTCGCCGGAACTCCTCGACGACACGGCCTTCGTCGAAACCGCGGGCGAGGCCCTCGCCCTGCTGGCCAAGCTGGGCGGACGCGACTGACCGCCGGTTGCGCGGCGGCGCGGGGACTGCCACATTCCGGCCGCGCCGGGAGGACGCGGGAGGCAGGCATTTGCACGGGACCGGACAGAACGGGGCAGGACCGCCCGGCCGTTATCCGGTTCGCCATGCCCGGCGCGTGCGGGCCGGAGGCCGCCCGTCCGCATGACCGGCGGCCCGGCGGCATACGGCCATGACGAGCGGATGTTCGACTGGCCGACGGTCTATCGCGGGGACCTGTTCCAGGGCGAGACGGCGCTGGTCTCGGGCGGCGGCAGCGGGCTCGGCAAGGCGACGGCGATCCTGTTCGCGCGGCTGGGGGCCCGGGTCGTGGTCATCGGGCGCGACCGGGCCAAGCTCCATGCGCTGGAGGCGTTGTTCCGGGAGCGCGGCTTCGCCCTCGACACGGCCGTCTGCAACATCCGCGACCCGGAAGCCGTGGGCGCGCTGCTCGGCCGCGTGTTCGAGGAGCACGGCCGGCTGGACCATCTCGTCAACAATGCCGGCGGCCAGTTCGCGCAGGACGCCATCGACTTCTCGGTCAAGGGCTGGCGGGCCGTCATCGACACCAATCTGAACGGCACCTGGTGGATGATGCAGACCGCCGCGCGCCTCTGGCGGGAGCGGGAGGAAAGCGGCTCCATCGTCAATGTGGTGGCCGATATATGGCGCGGCATTCCCGGCGTGGCGCATACCGCCGCGGCGCGCGCGGGCGTCGTGTATCTCTCCAGGACGGTGGCGGTCGAGTGGGCGCCGCTCGGCATCCGCATCAATTGCGTGGCCCCCGGCTGCTGCGAGACGACCGCCTTCGGCCGCTACCCGGCATCGGGAGCCGCCACATTCGCCCAGTCCAACCCGATGCTGCGCGCCGGCGACGAATGGGATGTAGCGGAGGCCATCGCCTACCTCTCCGCGCCGTCGGGCAAGTTCGTCACCGGCGAGGTGGTGACGGTGGACGGCGGCCAGCAGCTCTGGGGCGATCCCTGGGCGTTCGGGCGGCCGTCCTGGTTCGAGCTCGACTATTCGGGCGCCGGGCGGGAGGACGGGTTGTGAGCGCGCCGATGGAAGGCATCCGGGTCCTTGACCTCACCTCCGTGCTGTTCGGCCCCTATTGCACCATGCTGCTGGGAGACATGGGCGCCGATGTCGTGAAGATCGAGGCGCCCGCAGGCGACACGACCCGCAAGACCGGGCCGGGGCGCAATCCCGGCATGGCGGCCTTCTTCCTGCTCTGCAACCGCAACAAGCGCGGCGTCTGCCTCGACCTCAAGCGCGAGGAGGCGCGCGAGGCGCTCTGGCGGCTGGTGGACACGGCCGACGTGTTCATCCACTCGATCCGCCCGCAGGCGATACAGCGTCTCGGCTTCGGGCCCGACGCGGTCGGGGCGCGCAACCCGCGCATCGTCTATGCGGGCCTGCACGGCTTTTCCGAGAAAGGCCCCTATGCCGGGCGGCCGGCCTATGACGACATCATCCAGGGCGGCTCGGGACTGGCGGCGCTGATGGAGCCGCTTGCGGGCGAGCCGCGCTTCACGCCGATGGTGGCCGCCGACAAGACCTGCGGGCTCATGGCGGCCTGGGCGGTGGCGGCGGCGCTGCTGCACCGGGAGCGAACGGGCGAGGGCCAGTTCGTCGAGGTGCCGATGTTCGAGTCCATGGCGCATTTCAACGCCATGGAGCATCTCTACGGCCATGTGTTCGATCCGCCGCTGGCGCCGATGGGCTATCCGCGCGTGCTGGCGCGCTGGCGCAAGCCCTATCCGACGGCGGACGGGCATCTGAACGTGCTCGCCTACAATGACGGCCAGTGGCGCCGGTTCGTGGAGGCGGCGGGCCGGGCGGGGCTGGCGGACGATCCGCTATACGCCGACATGGGTGCGCGCACGGAGAATGTCGAGAAACTCTATGCGGTCGTCGGCGAAATCCTGGCGACGCGCACCACGGAGGAATGGGTCGAACTGCTGGAACGGCTGGAAATTCCCTATATGCGCGTGAACGCGATGGAGGACCTGCCCGAGGACCCGCATCTGAAGGCGGTCGGCTTCTTCCGCCATATGGAGCATCCGAGCGAGGGGCCCATCGTCCAGCCCGACTTCCCGGTGCGCTTCGAGAAGAGCGGGCATGTCTATACGCATCACCCGCCGCGCCTCGGCCAGCACACCGCCGAGTTGCTGGGCGAGGTAGGCTACGGAGCGGAGGAGATCGACGCGCTCAAGGCCGCCGGGGCAGCCATTTAGGCGTCCCGCTTGCGCGATGTCCCGCAGTCGTTAGGTTGCCCGGACAGGAAATGACACGCCTAATGGCGGGTTCCACGGAGATGACGGCAGACACCGGACAGGATCGCAGCCCCGATCTGGACAGGCTTCGGGAGTTCGTCGCCGAGCGCGACCGGAACGCGGCATGGTTCTTCGTCGGCCGCAAGGCGGAAATCGACGAGATCGAGCAGACCTGCGCGCTCGCCTTCCGCCGCTTCAAGGAGGGAAAGGCGCTGGCAGGAGCAACCCGCCTCTTCCAAGGGGCGCCCGGCGCCGGCAAGACCGCCCTGCTCATGCATCTTCAGCAAAGTTGGGCGCAATCGGGCGACGGCAACCCACATCCGTTATTGGTGGATCGCCCGACCCTGGATGACCCGGCTGCTCTTGTGCTCGCCATTGCCGAACTGCTCGACCCGGACAAGGCGAAACAGTTCCGCCAGACGGTGACGCGCAGCCGGGCAGCCACCGTCGGAATCGGCCCCCTTGGCGGCAGCGGGACGCAAGCGACGGCGACCTCGCCACCGCTCGCCGGTCTTTCCGAGCTCCGTCGGATATTCCCGCCCGCCGATTGGAACCGGCCGATCTGCCTTATGGTGGATGAAATCCAGAATCTGGACCCGAAAGAGGGAAAGATACTGGAATCCCTGCATCTCGCCGTAGACCGTCTGCCGATTGTGCCGGTATTGGCCGGTCTGTCCAGTTCGCAGGCAGCGCTTACCGAGCGGGGAGGAATCTCACGCCTCTCGACCGGCTCGGTGTTTACAATCGGCTGTCTGGATGCCGGGCAGGCGGCCGAGGCGGTACGGCGGATGATGGCCAGCTTCCGCATTGAGGCCGAAAATGCCGATGTCGAGCGTTGGGCAGCGCTGCTGGAACGCATTTCGGACCGTTGGCCGCAACATTTGCAGAATGCGATGCAGGCGCTCGGCGAAGGGCTTCTTGAGTTTGGCGGTGTGCTTGCAAAGGTCGATGAGCGGGCGGTGACCGGCCACGCTCTCGCATTGCGTCTGGACTCTTATGAGAGACGCAGGAGCCAGGAGATGCGTGACGCCGTCATACTTGTCGGCAACATTATGGCGGCGGCCCGGGATGGCGGGCTGCACCGGCATCAGGTTGTGGATACCATCCGAGCGCGCATCCGCGACAGGCCCGAAGGCAGCAGCGCCAGGCAGTTGCCGGAGGGCATGTCTCCCACGGGACTCCTGAACCACCTCGTTCACAGGGGCGCACTGCAGGAGGGCGAGGACCATAGGCTGGTCTGCCCGATTCCGAGTTTCCGCCTCTTCCTGATTGCAGAGGCCGTGCGCACCATGTTCAGCATGGGCGAATTCATCCTGGAAGGAATTGGGGAGCATTCCCCGACAGAACACGATGTCCAACTTCTGATGGAAACGGATCGGGACCCCGATCCGGCCGGGTAAGCCCGGCCCGTCAGGCAGTATCCTACCGAAGCACAAGAAACACCAATCCATGCGCACAGTCGGCCTCGGCCTGCACTGGGACGAACTCGAGGTCGGGGAGCGGTTCCGCACCATCAACCGCACCGTGACCGAAGCGGACCTCGTCAACTTCATCAATGCCTGCGGCATGGTGGAGATGATCTTCACCGACGCGACCTATGCCGGCCAGGGCGCGATCGCGGGCGCGCGGCCGGTGCCGGGCGCGCTCTGCTACACCTTCGCGGAGGGGTTGCTGGTGCAGTCCACCATGCAGCACACCGGGCTCGCCATGCTGGAAACCGAGCTCAAGGTGCTGGGTCCCACCAATGTCGGCGACACCATCCATGTCGAGGTCGAGGTGCTGCATGTGCGCGCCACCAGCAAGGGTAATCGCGGCATCGTGACGACCCGGAACGACGTGGTGAACCAGCGCGGCGAGACGGTGGTGAGCTACAAGGCCGTGCGCATGATGAAGGGCCGCGAGAATTGAGCGGTGCGGCGGTCGAGCCCCGGCTCGCGGCCACGCTCATGCTCGGCCGCGACGGGCCGGACGGCATCGAGGTCTTCATGGTGGTGCGCCACCACCGGATCGATTTCGCCACCGGCGCGCTTGTCTTTCCCGGCGGCAAGGTCGAGGACGCGGACCGCGACCCCCGGCTCCGCTCCCGCTGCCGGGGCGCCGAGGCGCTTTCCGACGCCGCGCTCGCGATCCGCACGGCCTGCGTGCGCGAAGCGTTCGAGGAAGCGGGCGTGCTGCTGGCGCGCGAGCGGGGCGGCGGGGATTTCGTCGGGCCGGACCGGCTGGCCGCGCTTCGGGACCGCTGGCGGCTGGCGCTGGAGCAGGACCGCGCCGCCATGGCCGAGATGGCGGAGGCGGAGAACCTGGAATTCGCGACCGACGCGCTCACCCGCTTCGCCCACTGGGTGACGCCCGAGCACATGCCGAAGCGCTTCGACACGCATTTTTACCTCGCCGAAGCGCCGCCGGCGCAGGTCCGCGCGGCGGCGCATGACGGGCGCGAGTCGGTGGATTCGGTCTGGATTTCCTGGGAGGCGCTCCGGCAGGGACAGGCCGACGGCCGCTACACGGTGCTCTTCCCCACGAGGCTCAACATGGAGAAGCTCGCCCGCTCGCGGACCGTGGGCGAAGCGCGCGGCGCGGCGGCCGCGGCGGCGGTCGTGCCCGTGCTGCCGGAGGTCGAGTTCGTGGAGGGCGGGCGGATCATGCGCATTCCCGCCGAAGCCGGCTACGGCCGCGCGGAGTTCCGCATCGAGGGAGTTCCCGGCGGCGACGCCCGGCCTGCCTGAACCCCGCCTGCATTCCGCAGGCGCGCTCCCTGTGGCAGAGTGGACGCCGCGCAACCGACCGGGGCAGGCAGGAGGGCCGGGGGATGTTCGACAAGGGGCATCTGGAGTTCCACAGCGTCGATCTAGACACGGGCTGGGAGGTGCCGGAGGGCTATCCGGCCGGCATCGAGCAGAAAATCCTGGCGGGCGGGCTGGACGAAGCCGCCGGCGAGGGCAGCCGGTCGCGCCTGCTGCGCTTTGCACCCGGCGCGTTCACCACCGAGCCCTTCGTGCATGACTACTGGGAGGAGGTCTATCTGCTCTCGGGCGACCTCGTCGTCGGGACCGGGCCGGCGGCCGAGAGCTTCGCGCCCAACACCTATGCCTGCCGCCCGCCGGGCGCGTATCACGGGCCGTTCCGCTCCGACGGCGGCTGCATGCTGCTCGAAATCCACTATTACGCCTGAGGCGGGAACATTACGCCCGGGACAGGAACGCGCCGCATTTGCGCCCCATTCGGCGGCCATATTGGCATCCGGCGGCGGGGTTTCCGGCTCCGGCGCCGTCATGTCCCCTCGGACTCCTTCCTGTGCCTCGCGGCCGGCATGGACCTTCCTCGTCCATGCCGGCCGTTCCTTTGTGCGCCGCCCGGCGGGCTTGCATCGGCCCGGAGGGGCGGCGAAGCTCGGCGGCGCCATGATTGCGCTCACGAGCTTCATCGCCTTTCACGCCCGGCGCACGCCGGAGCGCGAGGCGCTCGTCTATGAAGACCTCCGGCTCGGTTACGGCGCGCTCCTGGACAACATGACGGCGATGGCCGGCAGGCTGGCGGTGCTCGGCCTCGGCCCCGGCGATGTCGTCGCGGCCTGCCTGAAGAACAGCCCCGCCTTCTACGACCTCGCCTTCGCCGCCAGCCATGTCGGCGCGGTCTTCCTGCCGCTCAACTTCCGCCTCGCCGCCGACGAAATCGCCTGGATTCTCGACCATGCGGGCGCCCGGCGCCTGTTCGCCGACGAGGAACTCGATGCCGCCGCCGCAGCGGCGGAAGCGGCGCGCGTGCCCTTTACGCCGCTCGACGCCGGGACGGCGCGCGACAGCCGGCGGCTGAGTGCCGGGGCGGAGGCTCCGCCTATGGCCGGGGCCGCGCCCGACGATGTCTTCCGCCTCATGTACACCTCCGGCACCACCGACCGGCCGAAGGGCGTGCAGCACAGCTACGCGAACTTCTACTGGAAGTGCCTCGACCAGACGGCCGCGCTCGGCGGCGGGCCCGACGACCGGCTGCTGGTGGTGGGCCCGCTCTACCATGTCGGCGGCTTCGACCTGCCGGGGATCGATGTCTGGCGCCGGGGCGGCTGCATCGTTCTGCACCGGGAGGCGCGGCCGCGGGCAATCCTGGAGGCGCTGGAGGCCGAGCGCGTCACCGGCGCCTGGCTCGCGCCCACGATCACCAATGGCGTGCTCGCCGACCCGGGGCTCGGCCGCTTCGACGCAAGCGCGCTCGAATGGGTGATCGGCGGCGGCGAGCGCACGCCCGAATCGCGCATCCGGGAATTCGCCGCCGCCTTTCCGGGCGCCCGCTATATCGACGCCTACGGGCTGACGGAAAGCGTCGGCGGCGACACACTGATGGAGGCGGGACGCGAGCTGGAGAAGATCGGCTCGGTCGGCCGCGCGATCGCCCATGTCGAGGTGACGGTGCGCGACGAGGCGGGCCGCGCGCTCGCGCCGGGCGAGGAGGGCGAGATCTGCCTGAGAGGCCCGAAGATCACGCGCGGCTACTGGCACGACCCGGAACGCACGGCCGAAGCGTTTTTCGGAGACCGGCTGAGAACCGGCGATGTCGGCTGGCTGGACGAGGAGGGCTTCCTCTACCTCACCGACCGGCGCAAGGACATGATCCTTTCCGGCGGCGAGAACATCGCGTCCTCGGAGATCGAGCGGGTGCTCTACGAGCACGACGCCGTGCATGAGGCGGCGGCCATCGGCCTTGCGGACGAGCGCTGGGGCGAGCGGCCGGCCGCGGTCGTGGCGCTCCGGCCCGGCGCCTCATTGACCCTGGAGGAATTGCAGCGCTATTGCCGCGCCCGGCTGGCCGGCTTCAAGGTGCCGAAGGAGCTGCACCTGAGGGCCGAACTGCCGCGCAACCCCTCCGGCAAGGTGCTGAAGCGCCTCTTGCGCGAGGAGCTGGGCGGCGGTTAGGGTAGAACGGCAAACCGGAATTCTACCCTAGGCGGTTGCGATGAGCCTCAATATCAAGAACGAGGAAACCTGCCGGCTCGCTGCCGAACTGGCCCGGTTGACCGGCGAGACCAAGACCGGCGCCATAACCGTAGCGCTGCGGGAACGGCTGGAGCGGGAAAGGCGGACGCGCGACATTGAAGAGCGGCGCCGGGATCTGCGCGCCGCAGCGGAGCGTTGCGCCAAGCTGATGGGACCCGGTCCTTCGGCGGTTGAGCTTGGCGATTTCCTCTATGACGAGCGGGGATTGCCGAGGTGATCGTCGACAGTTCGGCCCTGATTGCGGTTGTGAACAGAGAGAGCGATGCCGAGCGCTATGAGGAAGCGATGCTCACCGCCCCGAATTGCCGCATGTCGGTCGCCAACATTCTGGAGGCATGCATGGTGGTGGAGGGCCGCGGCGGCGCGGCGGCCGGGCATGAGCTCGATGTTGTTCTGGCGCGCGCCGGGATCGAGGCGGTGCCGGTGACGGGGGAGCAGATGGAAGCGGCCCGGCAGGCCTGGCGGCGCTTCGGCAGGGGCAACCATCCGGCCGCGCTGAACTTCGGCGATTGCTTCGCCTATGCGCTTGCGAGCACCACCGGCGAGCCGTTGCTGTTCAAGGGCGGCGACTTCCCGCAGACCGATATCCGGGCCGCATAGGCCTACCAGGTCTCGCCGAAGGGGCGGAGCTCGACGCGGAACGACCAGGCGGAGCGGTCCTGGTGGGCGACGCGGTACATCTCCTCGGCGATGGCGACGGGCCTGGCGAAGAACTCGTCCGGCGCATCCGGCGCGATGAAGGGGCGCGTGCGCGGCGTGTCGATGGCGGCGTCGATGATGAAATAGGCGACATGGATGCCCTGCGGCCCGAACTCGCGCGCGATGGACTCCGCGAGGATGCGCTGAGCGGCCTTGGTGGAAGCGAAGAAGCCCCAATGCGCCTTGCCGCGCGTGGCCGAAGTGTTGCCGGTGACCAGCAGCGCGCCGCCGCCCGCGTCCAGCATGCCCGGAATCGTCTCGCGGGCGAGATGCAGCAGCGCCGTCGCGTTCACGCGGAAATTGCGTTCGAGCTCCTCCGGGTCCTGCTCCAGGAACGGGCCCCGCGTGCTCCTGAGCGCGTTATGCACCACGACCGTCGGCGGGCCCAGCCGCTCGCGGACTGCCTCGATGGTGGCCTTGAGCGCGTCGATGTCGCCCACATCGCAGGGGAAGGCGGCGGCGTTCTCTATGTCGGCTTCGAGCGCGGCCAGCCGCTCCGCGTCGCGGGCGAGCATGGCGGTCAGGTAGCCGCCATCGGCGAAGCGCCGGGCGATTTCGGCGCCGGTGCCCCCGTCGGGGCCGACGCCGGTGACGAGCGCAACCGGCCGGCTCATGCGCTTTTCCTCTCTTCGGCCTGCGTTTCGAGCACATAGCCGCCGCCGAGGTCGGCGGCGAAGGCGGGCAGGCGGCGCAGGCGGTCGAAATGGGCGTGCGCATGCGGGTGGCCGCCGGGCCGGTAGATGGGCTCGAGGCCGCAATCCGCCAGCCGGTCGTGCATGCGCTCCTCGCGGCGGAATTGCGCGAAATCGCACACGAAGGCGATGTCGGCGATCGAGAACGGGCCGGCCAGACCTTCGCCGCCGCGCCTCGCGGCATTGTCGATGCCGTCCAGGTAGAAGGCGTAAGCCTCGCGCATGCGGTCGGAAAGCTCCTGCGTCGCCTCGCGGGCCACCAGCTTCAGCAGATAGGCCTGCGCCTCGCGCGCGAAGACGAGCCCCGCATCGAGGAAGCTGTCGATCCGCGCCGCCTCGTACGGCCCCTCGCCGTAAAGCCCGCCAGCCGCGCGGGCGACGGCGCGCAGGATGCTGTTCGATTCGAACACGCCGGTCGCCCCCGTCGGGTCGAAGGCCGCCGGCACGGTGCCGAAGGGGTGGGCCGCGAGGAAGGCGTCCGTCTTGTAGAGCATGGTGGCGTCGAAGCCGCGCTTGCTCGCGCGCGCATGCGGGTTGCCGGGCGTCTTCTCGGCCTCTTCGAGCGGCCTCGCGTCGAAATCCCAGAGCCAGCCCGGCAGCGCCTTCGGGCGGTCGCCCACAACCTCGACCTCGACGCCGAGCAGCCGCGCGGCGATCGTCGCCTTCCAGACGCGCGGATTGGGCAGGTAGGAGAAAATCCTGAGCACCGCCATGGGCAGTCGCCCCCTTCGCCTCGGGTTTTCGGAACCGCCTGCACTCTGCCACGAAAGCCGCCGGCCCGGCCAGCCGCTTGGCCGGTCCCGGCCCCGGCGCTACCCTCGCGGCCGGCAGGAAGGGGAGGAGCCCCCATGCGCGCGACCCGGCGGACAGTCCTGGCCGGCGCAGGCGCGGCGCTGGCGGCGCCCGCTCTGGGCGTGGCGCCCGGCGGGGCGTTGATGAAGCCCGTTCCGGCGACCGGGGAGCCCGTGCCGGCGGTCGGGCTCGGCAGTTGGATCACCTTCAATGTCGGCAACGACCCGCTGCTCCGCGCCGAGTGCCGCGCCGTCATGGCGGCCTTCTTCGAGGCGGGCGGGGGCATGATCGATTCCTCGCCCATGTACGGCTCCTCGCAGGCGGTGATCGGCGAGGGGTTCGCGAAGCTCGGCCGCCCGGCGGGCCTCTTCTCCGCCGACAAGGTCTGGACCCGCGCGGCCGACGCGCGTGCGCAGATCGCGGAAACCGCCCGGCGCTGGGGCGTTGCTCGATTCGACCTCCTCCAGGTCCACAACCTGATCGACTGGGAACGGAACCTCGATAGTCTGGAGGCGATGAAGGAGGCCGGCGCCATCCGCCATACCGGCGTCACCACCTCGCACGGCCGCCGGCATGGCGAGCTGGAGCAGGCGATGCGCCGCCGCCGGCCCGATTTCGTCCAGCTCACCTACAACATCGTGGACCGGGAAGCGGAGCGCCGCCTGCTGCCGCTCGCGCGGGAGCGCGGCATCGCCGTCATCTGCAACCGGCCCTTCCGGCGCGGCCGGCTGCCGGACCGGCTCGCCGGCCGCGCCATGCCCGGCTGGGCGGCCGAAATCGGCGTCTCCACCTGGCCGCAATTCCTGTTGAAATTCATTCTCTCCCATCCTGCCGTCACCGCGGCCATCCCGGCGACCCGGCGGGTTGACCATTTGCGCGAGAACAAGTCCGCCGCCTTCGGGCCTATGCCGGATGCGGCGCTCCGCCGGCGCATGGCGGCGCATGTCCGGGACCTGTAGCGCATCGGGGGCCGGTTAGCGCGCCGCCATGGACGGGTTCCGGGCGCTGGCGGATATGCTGCCGTTCGAGCCGCGCGTCTATTGGCGGCTGTTCGCGCTGGAGAACGAGGCGCTCTGGCCGGTCCAGCCGTTGCTGCTGGCGGCGGGCGCGGCGCTCCTCTACAGGCTGCTCAAGGACCGGCGGCCGTCCGGACGCCGGCTCGGCCCCTTGCTCGGCGCGGTCTGGCTCTGGACCGGCTGGCAGTTCGTCGCGCTCGGCTACGGGGCGGTAAACTGGGCCGCGCCGCGCTTCGCCTGGGGCTTCTACGCGGAAGCCGCGCTGCTGGCGGCGCTCGGCCTCGCGGGCCGGCTCGCCTTCTCCCGGCGGGGACCCGGCGCTGCAACAGGCATCGGCCTCCTGGCGGCGGCGCTGTTCGTCTGGCCGCTGCTGGCGCTGCTGGACGGGCGGTCCTGGCGGGAGGCCGAGATCGTTGCGATTGCGCCCGACCCGACCGCCATCGCCACGCTCGGCCTCGTCGCGCTCGCGCCGCGCAACCGCTGGACGGCGCTCGTCTGCCTCCCGCCGGCGCTCTGGCTCGCCCTCTCGGCGCTTACCCTGCTCGCCTTGGACTCCTGGCAGGGCTGGGCGGTGCTCGCCGCGCTCGCCGCCGGCCTCGCCGCGCAAGGCTCGCGGCCGCGATGACCCGGGCTAGGAAGGCGCGGTGCGGTAGATGTGCCAGTGGAGGATAGCGGCGGCGCTGCGGTGGGGCGACCAGGCTTCGGTGAGGCGCGCCGCCTCGGCGGGCGTCGGGCGGGCGTCCAGGCCGAGGGTTCTCTGGAGCGCGATGCAGAGCGCGAGGTCGGCCGCCGGCCAGATGTCGGGGCGGCCGGCCGCGAACAGGAGCCAGACTTCCGCCGTCCAGCGCCCGACGCCCTTCAGCGCCGAGAGGGCGGCGACGGCCTCCTCATCCGGCATGCGCGCAATGCGCCAGAGCGAAACCCGCCCCGAGGCAAGCGCCCCCGCGATGTCGAGCGCGTAACCCGCCTTGGGCCGCGAGAGCCCGGCGGCGCGAAGCCCCTCCGGCCCGAGCGCCAGCACGGCGCGCGCCGTCACCCTGCCGCCCGCAGCCTCCTCCAGCCGGCCCCAGATCGCCCGCGCCGAGGCGGCGGAAACCTGCTGCGCCGCAATCGCCCGCAAGAGCGCCGCAAAGCCCGCCCCCCTGAGCGCCATGGGCGGCGCCCCGACCTCGGCCAGCGCCATCCGGATACGGGCATCCCGCTCCGCCAGCGCCGCCAGCCCGGCCCGCCACCGCCGGACCGCGCCGGCCCGGGGCGGGGGAAGAGTGTTCGGGTGGCAATCGATATGAGTTCCGGTCAACGACTGTCGATGTAGCCCGCAAGGGCAGGAAGAAACGAGGGGAGGGAGGCCCGGAAAGGGCTGCTGCTACTGGCTGGCCCAGACGATACGGGCGATCCAGTCGAGGTCGCTTCGAGCGAGGACGTAGTCCTCATGGTCGGAATTGAAGGAATGCAGCTCAATACGCCGCGCGCCCAGCCGGCCGAGCCATTTGGCCAGCACCTCGCCCTCGCGGGTGCGCGCCACCACGCGGTCCCCGCGCCGGAGGCTGGCCGCCGGCGAGACCACCACGATATCCCCGTCGCGATAGACGGGCTCCATGCTGTCGCCCGCGATCTCCAGCGCATAGGCGTTGGGGTCGCCGAGGTCCGGGAAAGCGACCTCGTCCCATCCCGCGCCTACCGGGTAGCCGGCATCGTCGAAATAGCCGTGGAGGCCCGCCTGGGCGTGGCCGATCACCGGGATGGTACTCGCCGGCGCGCCCTCGCGGCGCAATTGCTCGGCAAACAGCCCCGAAACGCCGCAGCCGGTCGCCGCCATCGCCTTGGAGATGCTCTCCGTGCTGGGCCAACGCGGCCGCCCGCCCCTGGTGGTCCGCTTGCTGCGGTTGAAAGTGGTGGCATCCAGCCCCGACCGCTTGGCGAGCCCGGATACCGACAGGCCGTGATGGTCCGCCAGCGCGTCGATCGCGGCCCAGACTTCGGAATGGGTCAGCATGGAATTCATCATAGGCACAAATCCGCTTGACATGCACTAGGAATTTGACCACATAGGCAAAATCGGAACATTCAAAGAACAGATGGGGGATTCATGCCTGTTCCCGATTTTTCGCGAGGCTCCGGCGGCGAAAAGCCGTTCAGGAACGCCGAAGAAGCCTGGTTCTGGTTCATGTCCTGGCGCCTCGTGGTCGAGGATGGCGGCGTGCCGGGCCATGAGGGCCGTGGCCGGCCCTGCACGCCGCTCGACATGCTGGCCTGCCTGCGCCGGCTGGTAAAGCCCGGTGTGCTCACCCGGCGGCACCTGCAGGTGCTGACCGGGTTCGGCCGCCGCCTCGAAGCTCCGGCGCACGGCCCGCTCGCCCGGCTCTGGGAAGAGGGCATGGCGCGGCTGGAGGAGCTGCTGCGCGCCAAGGGGATCGTTGCCGGCGGCGGCTCCGGACGCCGGGGGGCCGCGGCATGACGGGCAGTTCCGGGCACAACGGCGCAGCCGCGCGCAACGCGGCGAACGTTACGAATGGCGGCGGGCGGGCGCTCGCGGTGTTTTCCGGCAAGGCGGACCTCGGCTGGCTCCGGCTGCTCCGGCCGGGGTTCCGCCATTGCTTCGTCGCGCTGGAGGAGGCGGGGCGCTGGATCACGGTCGATCCGCTGGCCGGCTATACCGATGTCGCGGTGCAGCCCGTGCCGGCGGCCTTCGACCTTGCCGGGTTCTACCGCGAGCGGGGTTTCACCGTGGTCGAGACACGGCGGCGGCGGCGCTTCCGCCCGGCGCCGCTCTTGCCCGCCACCTGCGTCGAAGTGGCCAAGCGGGTGCTCGGAATTGCCTCCTGGCGGGTGCTTACGCCCGGCCAGTTGCACGATTTCCTCCTCGATAATGGGTAACGTTTCTCGCGCTGGGTTAACAAATCAGAAACATGGGGTAGGATGGTCTAGAACATGAAGGGAACACACATGATTGCCGAAACACCGGATCCGGAGGTTCTGCTGGCGGGCTACCGCCGCGCCGAGGCCCGGCGGCGTCCCTGGGAGGCGCTCTGGCGCGACTGCGCGGCCCATGCCCTTCCCTACGGGACGGGTGGGGCGGTCAATGGCGATGGCGGCGCCGGCGCCGCCGGGCGCATCTACGACGCCACCGCCGCCGACGCCGCGGAGCAGCTTGCCGCCAGCCTGCTCGCCGAACTCACGCCGCCCTTCGAGCGCTGGGTCGGCTTCGAGCCGGGACAGGAGGCGGGTCCCGAAAGCGCCGAGATGCTGGACATGGCGGCCGAGGCCCTGCAGGGCCATCTGGACCGCTCCGCCTTTGCGGTCGAGATGCACCAGGCGCTGCTGGACCTCGTGGCGCTGGGCACGGGCTGCCTGCTGTTCGAGGAAAGCGCGCTCGGCGCAGCCTCGGCCTTCCGCTTCACCGCCGTGCCGCTTCGCGAAGCGGTGCTGGAGGAGGGGCCGGAAGGGCGGCTCGACCGGGTGTGGCGGCGGCGGGAGCTCGGCCCGGCCGCGCTCCGCGCCCGCTTTCCCCGCGCGCCGGTTCTTTCCGGCGAAGGCCCGTTCGGCGTCGTGGAGGGCGTTGCGCCCGAACTCAAGGGCGCCGGCTACCGCTATCTGGCGGTGCTGGAAGGCGGCGGCGGCCGGGCGGCGCAAATGCTGGCGGAGGGCCGCTTCGCGGTCTCGCCCTTCATCTGCTTCCGCTGGCTGAAGGCGCCGGGCGAGGTCTATGGGCGCTCGCCGGTGATGAAGGCGCTGCCCGATATCAAGACCGCCGACAAGGTGGTGGAGCTCATCCTGAAGAACGCCTCGATCGCCGCGACCGGCATCTGGCAGGCCGACGATGACGGCGTGCTCGACCCGACGGCGGTGGAGCTGGTGCCGGGCGCGGTCATGCCGAAGGCGGTGGGCTCGGCGGGGCTGACGCCGCTTGCCGCACCGGGGCGTTTCGACGTGTCGCAGCTCGTGCTGGAGGACCTGCGCAAACGCATCCGCCACGCGCTGCTCGCCGACCGGCTGGCCGAGCCCGCGAGCCCGGCCATGACCGCGACCGAGGTGCTGGAGCGCTCGGCGGAGACGGCGCGGCTGCTCGGCGCGACCTACGGGCGTCTGGAGTCCGAGCTGCTGACGCCGCTGATCGGACGCGCGCTCTCCATCCTCGCCCGGCGCGGCGAGGTCCCGGCCTTCGCGCTTGACGGGCGCGAAGCGGGGCTCCGGCTGCGCTCGCCGCTGGCGCAGGCGGCCGGGCGGCGCGAGGCGGGGGCGGCGCTCACCTGGCTGGGCGCCGTGGCGGGGCTCGGGCCCGGGGCGCTGGCCGCCGTCGATACCGGCCGCGCCGCGCGCTGGCTCGGCACCCGCCTCGGCGTGCCGCCCGCCCTGCTGGAGCCGCCGGACCTGCTGCCCGGCGCCGCCTGACGAGGCGAACCGCACCGCAATTCCCGCGCGGGCGGCTCCTCCGGGGGCCGCCCGTTTTCTTTCAACCCCTCACTCCGAAGACATGAAGGAGACACCGCACCGTGGAAACGGACAACGAAACCGAAATGGAGGCGCCGGTTCGCCCGGACGGCCTGCCGGACGAGTTCTGGGACGCCGACGCCGGCCAAGTGCGTCTCGACGAGCTGGTCGGGGCCTACGGAGCCCTGGCCTCGGCGGAGCGCCCGCCCGCGAGCCCGGAGGACTATCGGCTCGAGCTGGACGGCCTGATCGGCGGCCCGGACGCGGAAGCCAACCGACGGATGCACGAGGCCGGCTTCACCAACGGTCAGGTCCAGCTCGTCTATGACATGGCGTCGTCGCTGCTGCTGCCGCTGGCAGGCGAGGTCGCGGGCGAGCTGGAGCGGGCCGAGCGCGACGCCCGCCTCGCGGACCGCTATGGCGGCGAGGACGGCTGGCGGCGCGCGAAGGGCCAGATGGAGGCCTGGGCGGCGGCCAACCTGCCCGCCGGCGTGGGCGACGCGCTCATCGGCTCGGTCGAAGGCGCGGTGGCGCTGGAGCGGCTGATGGATGCGGGCGAGCCCGGCCTCGGCGGCCGCGACGGCGACCGGGCGGCCGGAGCGGCGACGCTCGACGGCCTGCGCCGCCTCCAGGGCGACCCCCGCTACTGGCGCGACCGCGACCCCGTCCTCGTCCGGCAGGTGATGGAGGGCTACCGGCGCCTCTATCCGGGCGAAGGGACGGACAATCCCGACGACCGCCCGGCCTGACAAAGGGCCGGCACACAGTAAACCCTGAAACCACAACAGGAGGACAGGCAATATGCCCGTCGATCTTTCCCCTTCCTTCATCAAGGCGTTCGAAGGCGAAGTCCACAACGCCTATCAGCGCCAGGGCTCCAAGCTCCGCGACACGGTGCGCACCCGCCGCGGCGTCATGGGCTCCAGCGTGACCTTCCGCAAGGTCGGGCGCGGCGCCGCCGCCACCAAGGCCCGGCACGGCCAGATCCCGGTGATGAATGTCGATCACGCCGCGGTCGAGTGCAATCTCCGCGACTACTATGCCGGCGAGTGGGTGGACCGGCTCGACGACCTCAAGATCGGCGGCGGCGAGCGCGACACGGTCGCCAAGGCCGGCGCCTATGCGCTCGGCCGCAAGACCGACCAGCTCATCGCCGCCGCGCTCGACGGCTCGACCAACCATGCCGGCACCGACACGGACGGGCTGACGAAGGACAAGGTGCTCACCGCCTTCGAGATGCTGGGCCAGGCCGACGTGCCGGACGACGGCGAGCGCACGGCCGTCATCGGCTGGAAGCAGTGGTCGGACCTCATGAAGATCGAGGAGTTCGCCAATGCCGACTATGTCGGCGCGGAGGACCTGCCCTGGCGCGGCACCCAGGCCAAGCGCTGGCTCGGCACGCTCTGGCTGCCGCATTCGGGGCTGACGCTCAGCAACTCGGTCCGGCTCTGCCACTGGTACCACAAGAGCGCGGTCGGCCACGCCGCCGGCGCGGAAGTCACCACCGACATCACCTGGCATGGCGACCGCGCCGCCTGGTTCGTCGCCAACTGGATGAGCCAGGGCGCCGTGCTGATCGACGCCGAGGGCGTCGTGACCATGCGCTGCCTCGAGAACTGACCGGAACAGAAAGGAGACCGCCCGAGCAATGGCGTTCAAATCCGCAAACCTCTCCGTGCTGGCCTATGCCAACGGCTTCACCTTCTGGCACTACAAGTCCGCCGAGGACGCCGACGGCGACATGACCGCGGCCGGCTATTTCAACGGCGCCGCCGACCTGCTCCGCCCCGGCGACATGCTGGCGCTGAACGGCGCGGACGACAGCGCGGCGCTGGTCCGCGTGTCGTCCAACCGCAACGGCAATGTCGGGGTCGGCTTCACCACCGACTGGGAGACCCAGGCGGCGGTGGCCGACGCGGCCGGCGGGGCAACCGTCGATGCCGAGGCGCGCACCGCCGTCAACGCGGTCATCCGCGCGCTCGAACGGGTCGGCGTGCTGGCGGCCTGACGGACCGGCGGCCGGTGGACGGCATGTCCACCGGCCGCCATCCGCCATCCCCGCATATTCCAGAAAGGAGACGTCCCTCATGGCGCTGACCGCCGTCCAGATCGCGAGCCAGGCGCTCGTCCGGCTCGGTGCGCTCCCGATTTCCGACTTCGCGGAGGCGACCCTCGAGGCGCGCACCGCCGCCGCGCTCTATCCGACCCTCCGCGACACGCTGCTTGCGGGCCATGCCTGGCGCTTCGCCACGGCAGAGGCGGAGCTTTCGCCGGCGGCGGAGGCGCCGCTCGACGGCTTCGCGCACGCCTTCCGGCTGCCGGCCGGTTTCCTGAATGCGCTGGCCGTGGGGGAGGGGCGCGAAACCGGCTGGCGCATCGCCGGCGGCAGGCTGCATGCCCATACGGCCCCGCTCCGGCTCGCCTATGTCTTCCGCGCCGGGGAGGCGGAGTTCCCGCCCTGGTTCGCGGATGCGCTCGCCGCCCATCTCGCCGCCGCCCTCTGCCTGCCGGTGACGGAGAATACGTCCCGCGCGGAGGCGCTTCAGCGGCTGGCGGACACAGCGCTTCGCCGCGCCCGGCGCACGGACGCGCTCCAGGACCCGGCGCGCGCGCCGCTCCGTTTCCCGCTGATCGAGGCCAGGGCATGACCCGGATCAACACGCTCAAGACCAATTTCAGCGCGGGCGAGCTCGGCCCGCGCCTCGCCGGACGGCCCGACCTCGCGGCCTATCGCGACGGCGCGCGCCGGCTGCGCAATGTCACCGTCCACCCGACGGGCGGGCTTTCGCGGCGGCCGGGGCTCGCCTTCGTCGAGGCCGCGCCCGGCCCCGGCCGGCTCGCCGCCTTCGAGTTCAACACGGAAGAGAGCTACCTGCTGCTGTTCACCGACCGGGCGCTCCGGATCTACAGGAACGGCGTCCGGACGGCGCTCGTCGCCGCGCCCTGGAAGGAAGCCGATCTGGCCGGGCTCAACTGGACGCAGACCGCCGACACGCTGCTGGTCGTCCATCCCGACTATTCGCCGCGAACCGTGGCGCGCCGGGGGCAGGACGACTGGCGGATCGCGCCCTGGGAATGGGCCGAGCGGGGCGGGCGGTCGATGCAGCCCTACCACCGCTATGCCGCGTCTTCGGTGACGCTGGCCGCCTCGGCGGCTTCGGGCCGCGTCCGGCTCACCGCCTCGGCCGGCGTCTTCGCGGCGGGGGATGCGGGCCAGCCCTTCCGGATCGGCAAGGACGAAGTCCGGATCGTCCGGGTCGTCTCCGCGACGGAGGCCGAGGCGGATGTCACGGGCACGCTTGCGGGCGGCACGGCGGCGACCGCGGACTGGCAGGAGCCTGCCTTTTCGGCCCGGCGCGGCTGGCCGGTCTCGGTCGTGTTCCACCAGGACAGGCTGGCGATCGGCGGATCGCGCTCGCTGCCGGACCGGCTCTGGCTTTCACGCTCGGGCGCCTATTTCGACTTCGACCCCGGCGAGGGGCTGGACGACGAGGCCATCGCCTTCCCGCTGCTGGCGGACCAGGCGAATGCGGTGCGTGCGGTCATGTCCGGGCGGCAATTGCAGATATTCACCTCGGGCGCGGAATGGACCGTCTCCGGCGACCCGCTCACGCCCGCCTCGATCCAGCTTCGCCGCCAGACGCGCATCGGCTCGCCCGCCGACCGCGCCGTCCGGCCGGTGGATGTCGAGGGCGCCGTGATGTTCCTGGCCCGCAACGGGCGCGAGCTGCGCGAGTTCCTGTTTGCGGATGCCGAGCTCGCCTACCGGGCGCAGGACCTGGCGCTGCTGGCCAGCCACCTGTTCGCCGCGCCGGTCGAGATCGTCTGGGACGAGGCGGCCCGGCGGCTGTCGGTCGTCATGGGCGACGGGTCCATCGCCGCGCTCACGCTCTGGCGGGCCGAGGGCGTGCATGCCTGGACGCGGCTGGAGACCGACGGGACTTTCCGGTCGGCGGCGGTTGCGGGCGGCCGGGCCTGGGCGCTGGTAGAGCGCGACGGGCGCTATTCGGTCGAGCGCTTCGACGAGGCGCTCGGCCTGGACGCCGCGGTCGCCGGAACGGCGGCGAACCCCACCCGCTCCTGGGGCGGCCTCGCCCATCTCGAAGGCCGGGAGGTCGCCGCCGTCGCCGACGGCAAGGCGCTTTCGGGCCTCCGGGTCTCCGGCGGGCGCATCCAGCTCGACGCGCCGGCGCGCGCCGTCCAGGCGGGGCTTCCCTTCACCCACACGGTCGAACCGCTCCCGCCCGGCGTCCAGCTTGCGCGGGGCGCGATGCAGGGCGTGGCCCACCGGGCGGTGCGGCTGGCGCTCCGTCTCGACCGCACCCGCGCGCTGCGCTGCGACACGGGCTTCGGCTTCCGCCGGGCCGCGCTCGGCGACGGCGCCTTCACCGGCGATGTCTCGCTCGGCGCGGGCGGCTGGCGGCGCGACGGTGCGGCCCCGCTCTGGCGCATCGAGGATGAGAGCCCGCTTCCCTTCCACCTCCTTTCCGCTGCAACCGAACTCAAGGTGACAGACATATGAGCGCACTTCTCCCCGTAGCCCTGGCGGCGGGCAATGCCCTGCTCGCCGAAGCCTCCGCCGCCGAGGCGGCCTCCCGGCGCCGCGCCGCCGCGGGCGCGCAGGCCGCCGATGTCCGCGCCGGCGCCGCCGAGCGCGAACGCCTGCGGCGGCGCCGGCTGAAGCAGGCGCTGGCCCGCGCCCGTGCCCGGTTCGGCGCGGCCGGCACCGGCTCCGACGCCGGCTCGGCCGCCGCGCTGCTGGGCGGGCTTGCCGCCGAAAGCGAGCGGGAGGGCCGTCATGCGGGGGCGGCCGCCTCGCGGCGCCTCGCCTCGCTCCGGGCCGACAGCGCCCATGCAGACCGGCTCGAACGGCTGGGCCTCCTGCGCCGGACGGGCGGGCTGCTCGCGCTTCGCGCGCCGCGGCGAACCGGCTGACGGGCGGCCCGTGGACACGCTCGCGCTCAGGGTCTTCGCCGAATACGGGCCGCTCGCGCTCGGCTGGGGCCTTGCCGTCTGGCTGCTGCACCGCGATGCCCGCGGCCGCCAGCTGGTGCTCGACGTCATCGTCGCCAATACGCGCGCGCTCGCCGTGCTGGCGGAGAAGATCGACGCGCTCCGGCGTTGAACGCCGGCCGGGAAGCGCTGACCGCCGGCCGCTATCCACCATTCAAGGGAGGTTCGATGGACACGACCTTCTCCTCTTTCCTCGACGCCTGGAACCGGACCCAGAGGATCGCGACGCCGGCGCTCCACCGGCGCATTGCCGGATGGCTCGACGGGCGGATCGCAGAGGGCGCGCGCCGAATGCTGCTGATGGCTTTCCGGGGCGCGGGCAAATCGACCCTGCTCGGCCTGCTGTCCGCGTGGATGCTCAGGCGCGATCCCGACCGGCGCATCCTGGTGCTGTCGGCGGAGACGCCGCTCGCCGCCAGAATGGTGCGCACCGTGCGCCGCATTCTGGAGCGCCATCCCGACACCGGGGCGCTGCGCCCGAAACTGGCCGAGGAATGGGCGGCCGACCGGCTGACCGTTTCGCGCAAGACCGTTTCGCGCGACCCTTCGCTGCTGGCGCGCGGCATCGGCGCCAATATCACCGGCGCGCATGCCGATGTCGTGATCTGCGACGATGTCGAGGTGCCGAACACCTGCGGCACGCCGGCGAAGCGGGCCGACCTGCGCGCCCGGCTCTCCGAGATCGACTATGTGCTGAGCCCTGGCGGCTTCCGGATCTACAGCGGCACGCCGCACAGCTACTACTCCATCTATGCGAAAGACCCGCGGCCGGAGGAGGACGAGAAGCGGCCCTTCCTCTGGGGCTTCCGGCGGAAGGAGGAGCCGCTTCGCGAGGCGTCCTGGCCGGCGCGCTACCCGTCGCCGGCGATTGCGGAAATCCGCCGTCATACAGGCCCCGCGCGTTATGAGAGCCAGATGCTGCTGGAGCCCGTGCAGGCGGTGGAGGGCCGGCTGAACGCGGACTGGCTGCGCCGTTACGAGGGCGAGCTCGAATACAGGGAGGCCGGCGGCCGGCCGGAATTGTGGCTGGAAGGCCGGCGGCTGGTTTCCGCCTCGGGCTGGTGGGACCCGGCCTACGGCAAGCGGGAGAAGGGCGACGCCAATGTGCTGGCGGCCGTCTTCACCGACGATCTCGGCCGGCGGCTGCTGCACCGGGTCGCCTATATCCATCGCGAACCGGAAGACTCCGAGGACGCGGCGACGCAGCTTTGCCGCCGGATGGCCGCGCATGTGCGAGAGCTGTTCCTGCCGGTCGTCTATGTGGAAGCGAACGGAGTCGGGATCTTCCTGCCGGGTATTCTGAAGGGAGAGCTCGGCCGGGAAGGGCACGGTGCGTCGGTGGTGGAGAAAAAGAACCACCGCCCGAAGCATGAGCGCATTCTGGAAGCCTTCGACGCGCCGCTGGCCGCGGGCAGGCTTTCCGCCCATGCGAGCGTGTTCGAGACCCCCTTCCTGCGCGAATTGCGGGAATGGCGGCCCGAGGGCAGGGGGCGGGACGACGGGCTGGACGCGGCGGCGGGCGCGCTGCTGGCGGAGCCATGGCGGCTTTCGCCGGTGAGCCCCGCGCCCCGCAATGACTGGCGGCGGGGCGCCCGGCCCGGCCGCGCCCGCAGCAATTTCCGCATCTGAAGAAGGACGAACCCATGATTCCCGCACTTCTCGCCCAGATCGGGCTGCCGCTGATCGCGCGCCTCGCGGGCGCAGGTCTGGAGGCGCTCGACAATCCGGCCGCCGATGCCGCCGCCAAGGCGCTGCGCGAGGTGGACGGCGTGCTCAGGAACGGCGGCGTCGCCCCGGAAGCGCTCGACGCCGCGAACCGGCGCATCGAGGTGAAGGCGCGCTCGCGCGAGGCCGAGACCGCGTTGCGCGAGGTCAACGCCACCATGCGCGCCGAGACCCGCACGGAAGATGCCTATGTGCGCCGCTGGCGGCCGACCTTCGGCTATGCGGTGACGGCCGCCTGGGCGCTGCAGATGGCCGCCATCGCCTGGGCGGTGATGGCGCACCCGACCGACGCGCCGGCGATCCTGGCGGCGGCCGCCTCGCTCAGCGCCATGTGGGGCGTGGCGCTCGCGGTGCTCGGGGTGGCGGTGCATGAGCGCTCGCGCGACAAGGCGCTCGCCGCCGGCCAGCCCGCCCCCGGCCTCGCCGCGCTCGCCGCCGCCCTGCTGGACCGCAGGAAGGCGGAATAGGGCGGAGCCCTGACCGGGCGGGCAGGGATTTCCCTTGATTGCCGGCGCAGGTCGCGGCAAGGTCGCATGACGGCCGGCAACATGTGGCTGGGGAGGACATCCTTGACCCCCGAACTGATTGCGATCCTTGGCGTCGGCATTGCGCTGGCGGGCATCGTCCTGAAAGGACAGCAAAGCCTCGGCGGCCGTATGGACCGGCTGGACGCCCGCATGGACGGTTTCGAGGCGGAGATGCGTGAAATCCGCGACCGGCTGAGCCGGCTCGAAGGCAAGATGGACTTCCTCGAAGCCTATATCGTCGGCCGCAACGAACGGCCCGCTGCGCCCGCGGAGTAGTGGTCAGTAGATGGTGGCTAGTGGATAGCGTTTCGTCGCGGTCTGCCAACCGCTAACCACTATCCACTGGCCCCTGGCCACTCAGTAAGGGCTGCCGGAGATGTTGCTGTCGGCCATTTTGCCCTTGAGGGCGGCGACCGCGGCCGTGGCGCCTGCCGCCATCAGGCGGCTGTCATTGGCGATGGTGGCGAGCTGGAAGCCCTTCTCGAACATCCGCGCGGCGTATTCCGGCGAGCCGCAATGCAGGCCGGCCGGCACGCCGTGCTTCTTCGCCCCGGCGAGGATGGTGTCGATGGCCGCCACCACCTCCGGCACCTCGGTGTCGAGCTGCGGCGCGTGGCCGAGCGAGAGCGAGAGGTCCGAGGGGCCGACATAGATGCCGTCGAGGCCGGGCGTGGACAGGATGTCGTCCAGATTGTCGATGGCCTGCTGCGTCTCGATCATCGCGATCGCGAGCACCGTGTCGTTGGCGTGCCGGCCGTAATCGGCCCCTGCATACATGACGGCGCGGATCGGGCCGAAGCTGCGCGAGCCCTTGGGCGCGTAATTGCAGCACGCGACGAGCAGCTCGCATTCCTCGCGGGTGTTGATCATCGGGCAGATGATGCCGTAGCTGCCGGCGTCGAGCAGCTTCTGGATGATGCCGGGCTCCAGCCACGGCACGCGCGCCATGGGCGTGGCGTCGGAGAGCGAGATGCCCTGCAGCATGGGCACGGCGGCGGTGTAATCGACCATGCCGTGCTGGAGGTCGATGGTGACGCTGTCCCAGCCGCAGCCGGCCATGACCTCGGCGGAGAAGCCGCTCGGGATCGCGAGCCAGCCATTGACGACCGCGCCGCCGGCCTTCCAGGTTTCGAGGACGTTGTTCTTGCGCATGTTCCTTGCGTTCCTTAGCCGAGGACTTCCCTGTTGACCACATGGGCAGGCACGGGCCTGCCGTCGAAGACGTCGATCACATTCTGGCAGGTGACCATGGCCATGCGGTCCATCGATTCCCGCGTCACGCCCGCCGAATGGGGCGAGAGCAGCACATTGTCCATGGTGAAGAGCGGGTTGCCGGGCAGCGGCGGCTCGGGGTCGAACACGTCGATGCCGGCGGCCAGGATGGTCCGGTTCCGCAGCGCCTCGATCAGCGCGGCCTCGTTGACGATGCCGCCGCGCGCCGTGGTGACGATGATGGCGGTGGGCTTCATGCGCGCGAGCCGTTCCGCGCCGATCAGGCCGTAGGTCTCCTCGTTGCGCGGGCAGTGGATGGTGACGAAATCCGCCTCCGCCAGCGCCGCGTCGAGGTCGTCCACCGGCTCCGCGCCCGCCGCGCGCACGGCCGCCGGGTCCGCATAGGGGTCATACACCTGCACGTCCATCTCGAAGGCGACGGCGCGCTTCACCGTGCGCGAGCCGATGCGCCCGAAGCCGACCGACAAGAGCCGCTTCTCGTAGAGGTCGAGCGCCGAATACTCGTTGCGCACGCCGAAATTCCCGGCCGCCACGCCCGCATGGTACTGGCGCGCCATCTTGGCGAGGTCGAGCATCATGAACATGGCGTGCTCGGCCACGGTCACCGAATTGGCGGTGCCGGCGACCATCAGCGGCACGCCGCGCTCGGTCAGCGCCGGCACATCGACCGAGTCGAAGCCGACGCCGAAGCGCGAGCAGACTTCCAGATTGGGCGTGGCCGCGATCAGCTCGCGCGTGTAGGGCGTGCCGAACAGCGTGATCCCGTGGATATCGCCCAGATGCGCCCGGAGGTCGAAACCCGGGCCCTCACGGACGATCTCGACCTCGATATCGTCGCGGGCCGCGAACAGGTCGAGCCCCGCCTTCGGCATGCCCTGCACGCAGAGCACCTTGCGCATGTTGGTCGCGTTCATGGGGAAGCGCCCCCTCCCGTTCCCGCGGCGGCGCATAACGCCGCCATTCATAACAGTTCGCCGCGTTGCACGCGGCGGAACCCCTGCCATAATCCAGCCGGCCGCGAAATGCAAAAGGCGCGCGGGTACAGGCGGCCTCTTGCCGGCGCGCTCCGTTGGGGGCACACTCCCTCGCCGAAGGAAAGGTCGTCCATGCCGCTGGAACTGTCCGCTTGGCTTACGCCCGCTATCCTCATCGCCGTCGCGGCGCTGCTGCTGCGCAGCAACTCGCGGCTTGAGGAGCGTCTCGGCGCCCGCATCGACGAGACCAACAGGCGCATCGACGAGGTCAACAAGAACCTCGGCGCACGCATCGACGAGGTCAACAAGAGTCTCAGCGCCCGCATCGACGAGGTCAACAACCGCCTCGGCGCACGCATCGACGACACAAACAGGCGTCTCGACGGGATCGAAGGGCGGCTGCGGGCGGTGGAGCACGGGCAGGCGCGGCTGGAAGGCCTGCTCGAAGGCCTCCGCGAGGCGATTGCCGGCCGCCGCCCCGCCGCTTGACGGCGGCTGCATTCGCCGGAAACAGCGATGAGGGAAGACACGGCGTGAAGTTCGGCTGGCTGACGCTGTCGGCCTCGCCGGCGCCGGAAGCGGACCGGGAGCGCATCGCCGACCAGATCGCGCTCGCGGAGACGGCCGAGGCCGCGGGCTTCTCCGATGTCTGGCTGACGGAGCACTACTTCACCGGCGAGAGCGTCTATTGCGACGCGCTCACCTTCGCCGCCGCGCTCGCCATGCGCACGACGCACCTGCGTATCGGCTTCGCCGTGGTGCAGGCGCCGTTCCACCATCCGGTGCGGCTCGCAACGCAGCTCTCCCTGCTGGACAACCTCTCCGGCGGGCGCATCGACATCGGCATCGGCAAGGGCACGGTCTATAACGAATACGAGTTCGTGGGCTATGGCCTCAGGAGCGGCGATTCCCGCGCGCGCATGGCCGAGACCGTCTCCATCCTGGAGCGGGTATGGACCGAGGCGCCGTTCCGCCACAAGGGCGCCTTCCACGACTTCGAGATGCCGGAAATCCGCCCGCGGCCGGTGCAGCGGCCGGGGCCGCCGCTCTGGCGCTCGGCCATTTCCCCGGCGTCGTTCCGCGAATGCGGCGAGGCCGGGCTGCCGCTCCTGACGACGCGCCTGCCGCTGGAGGCCATCCCGGCGCGCTGGAAGCTCTATGCCCAGGGGCTGGAGGCGGGCGGCCATGCGCCTGCAAAGCGGGCCCGCCTGCTGGCCGACGCGGCGGTCTGGCGCAATGTCTATGTGGCGGACTCCGACGCCGAGGCGGAAGACCGGCTCCATGCGCATCTGGTGGCGGCCCGCGCCCATATCATGCATCTGCGCGCCGCGCTCAACCCGCCGGATTTCGAGATCGACCCCGCCATGCTCAATGCGATGAGCGACCCCTCGGTCCCGGACGGCGAGGCGGTGGCTCAGGCGATGGAGACGGGCTCGATCTGGGGCTCCCCCGCCCGCGTGCGCGAACAGGTGGCGGCCCTCGGCGATGCCGGCGTCGGCCACCTCCTCTGCCAGACCGCCTTCGGCGCCATGGAGCGCGAGGAGGCGCTGGCCAACATGCGCGCCTTCTCCGAGGCGGTGATCCGGCGGCCTTGACCGGGGCGGGAAGGGCTACTCCGCCGCCGCAGCCGGGGCCTTCAGGTCCGTCGAGTATTTGATCGACACCGGGGCGTCGGCCTCGAAGGGGCTCTTGAGGTCGAGTTCCTTCGCGATCTCGCGGATCGCCGGGAAGACCTCCGTGCCGATCATGCGGATGCAGGTCATCGAGTCTTCCTGGCTCACGATGCCGTCATTGCCCCAGAGCGCGAGGATTCCGGGCCGCGTCTCCTCCAGGATGCGCCGCAGCTTCGGCACCACCGTGTCCGGCGTGCCGGCGATGATGCGCAGATCCTCCATCTGCTGCTCGAAGCTCGTCTGCCCGCGCGGATTGGGCCGGCGGCCGGCGGCGAACTCAACGAAGGCGCGGCGGTTGCGTGGCGAGGAATAGCCGGACGGCGTGGACCAGACCGGGTGCGCAAGCCCCGTGAACTCGCCCTGCATCCAGCGGAACTGGCGCGCGTTCTCGATGGCCTTCTCCTCATTGTCGGAGACATGGACCTGGATCAGGTAGCCCCGGTTCTCCGGCCCGGCCTCGTAGCCGCATTCCAGCGCGACATCGTCATAGACCTGCCAGATCTTCTTCGTGTCGGCGATGGAGGTGTTGAGCGCGATATAGGGATAGCGCTGCTCGGCCGCCCACACGATGGTCTCGCGGCTGATGACGCCCGGCACCCAGACGCGCGGATAGGGCTTCTGCAGCGGCACCGCCCAGGGGTTCACCACCCGGTTCTGGTAGTGCCTGCCCTCGAAGCGGAAGGGGCCGGTCTCGGTCCAGGCGCGCACGACAAGCTCGTGCGCCTCCTCGAAGCGCTCGCGGTTGTAGGCGGGGTTGACGCCCGCGGCGAGCTGCTCCTGGCCGCCGCCGCGCACGAAGCCGGAGACGAGGCGGCCCTTGGAGATCATGTCGATCATGGCGAGCTCTTCGGCGAGCCGGACCGGGTTCTCCGCCAGCGGCAGCGGGTTGCCGAGCATGACGATCTTCACCTTCTCCGTCATGCCGGCCAGGATCGCCCCGAAGATGTTGGCCTTGGCCTGCATGCAGAACGGCGCATTGTGGTGCTCGTTCAGCATGATGCCGTCTATGCCGACTTCCTCGGCGTAGAGGTATTGCTCCAGGAACTCGTTGTAGAGGCGGCTGCCGTCCACCGGGTCGAAATAACGGTTGGAGAACATCAGCGCCGTCGCGCCGAACTCCAGCCCCTTGTCCGCCGGGTAGGTGGACATGGGCTGCTCGGTGAAATACATGAGGTGCATTGGCCGTTACTCCCCGATGAAGTCCTGAACGAGCCGCGCCAGCGCCTCCGGGCGCTCCAGCGCGACGGCGTGGCCGCAGTCGGCCATCGTTTCGAGGCGCGAATTCGGCAGGGCGGCGGCATATTGCGCCGCGCAGTCCATAGGCACCACCTCGTCCGCGTTGCCATGCACGACCAGCGCCGGCGCCGTGACGCTGCCCAGCAGCGGCGCCAGGGTCTGGCTGTACATGTAGGGCTTCCACGCGATGCGGAAGCACATTTCGCGGCAGATGTCCCAGGCCTCGAGCTGGTCGTTCGTGGGCTCGCGGCCATAGACGGCGTCGAAGGCGGCGGGGTCCTTGAAGAAGGCCTGGGCGTAGTCGATATAACCGACCAGCGCCTGGTCGAGGATGAAGCCCTCGCGCGGCTGGAGGCCCATCGCGCCGACCAGCACCAGCCGGTCCACATCCGCGGGCGCCATGCTCGCCATCTCCGCCGCCACCCAGCCGCCGAAACCGAGGCCTACAAGAGTAACGCGCCCGATGCCGAGCCCCGCCAGCAGGCCGCGATAGAGCACCGCCAGGTCGCGCACGCTGCGCATCCACTCCGCCCGCTCGCTGCCGAGGCCGAAGCCCGGATGGACCGGCATCAGCACATCGTGGGAGCCTGAGAGCGCCGACGCGAAGTCCGCGCGGTCCGGACAGCCGATATCGTGGTGCAGGATCACGACCGGGCTGCCCGTGCCGCAGCGGCAATAACGCACCGGCACCCCCGCAACTTTCGTCTCCCGCCAATATCCGTCGCAACCCCCGGCCATCCGGCCCTCCCCCTCTCAATTCGGGCACAAAGCTAACACGCCCGGCGGGGCCGGCAACCGGCAATGACTGTTACATACCGGCGGACTGCAATCGCTCAAGGGCGATACCCAATACGCGGTCGTCGAAGATTCTGCGCTTGCGCCGTCCCCATTTGGGTCCGGCCGGCCATGCCGCAACGGCGTCCGCGATTGCAGGAACCTCCGGAGCGCACCCTTCCCGGTGCAGGAGCCAATCGACCGTCGCCAGCAGTTCCATGCCGAAGGGTGACTGAAAACCATCTATCAATTCGTCGGTCTTCTTCACCACCGCACCGTAGCCGTTCGCCTCGGCCGTCCTGAGAAATGCTTCTACCCGGTCGGCACGGTCGTAGCGGCACCGCACGACATCGAAGGGCTTGGCGTCCGGGATGCGGATGTCGGAATGGAGATAGCTGCCGTCCAGCCCGTCGAGCAGATGGGTCAGCCGGTGCGAATAGGGGCCGTAGCGTTCGGCTTCGAATTGCAACCCCAGTCGGTCGGGTAATCCCAGCTTCGCCGCGATCCGCTCTGCAAACCAGGCGAGCTTCTGCATTTCAAGCAGGCTGCATTCGAAGCCCAGCACCTCGTAGCGGCGCAGCAGGGCCGCCATCACAGCGCGCGCCGGAGTAAGCGTTTCGACGCCGGCGCGCTTGCTCACATTGCGGTATTCGTCCGTCGGCTCGAAGACAATGACCCGGACGCTTTCGAGGTCGCCCAGGTGCTCGTCGATGCGCGGCCGCACCTCGTTCCAGTCGAGCCCGCCATTGCCGGCTCCTAGTGGCGGCAATGCAACGGAACGGATTCCTTCCGCCCGCACTAGCGCTGCCAGTTCCGCAAGACCGCTTTCGATCCACTCCATGCGCGACTTGCCGCGCCAGTGGTCCTTGGTTGCGAAGTTCACGATCAACCGCGGACCGACCAGATCGTTTGTACGATGGACGAACAGACTACCGGGGCGGAGTTCGCCGGCATTGCAAGCGGCCCGGTAGGAACGGTAGTTCTCCGGGAACGCCTCGCGGAACATCAGCGCAACACCCTTGCCCATCACACCGACGCAGTTGACGGTGTTGACCAGCGCCTCCGCTTCGGCGTCAAGCAGATTCCCCGTCCCGGTTTCGATCACCGGAAATACCATTTCGGCCGCTCCGCTACTGTAAGTTTAACACCTGCGTCTTCGACGAGCAATTCTATTTTTCGTGCATCTGAGGCCGTCTTTGTCGCCAACCCAAGCAGAGCGTTCATAGGCACGTGCATGTGAACTAGCGCCTCCGCCTGATAGCGCCCGATCTTATCTGGATCGTTCGGATCACGCTTAAAGTTTCTCTGTTGCAGCAGTTCCCAGTCGATCAAGTCGAGACCCGACTGAGGTGTGGAAAATTTCGCTGCCCCAAAATACGCATGAGAGTCGGTCACGAGGCATCGGGCGCCAGCTTCCTCAAGACGGGTGATCGATGTAACAACGAATATGATTTCGCCGGGCCTTCTCTGCTGTGCGCCGCGACGATGGAGTCATTCTGCACCCCCTCTTCAACTATCTGAAAACATTGACATCTGATCCCGGCATGAAGTGCGACGCGGGCCTTTCCTTTGTGCCAGGGCGTGAGCAACGCTCTCTGAATGGAGGTCCGCGGCTCTGATCTGCCAAGGCGCTCGGGGAACGAGCTGCGTGGCGGGTAGCGTTCCATCCTCGATGAGGCGCCTGAGCGTATGGCTGGTGGTGCCCAACTCGTTCGCCGCCTCGGTCATGGTGTACCAATCGCCCTGCTTGTCCGCTGAGAGATAGCCGTCGATCCCGTTCACGCGACGGATCGATCCGACCCGCTTGCCGGTCCAGCTCTTGTGCTGGCCGGTCCGCATGCCCATCCGGTTGAGAGACGCAGCGATATGTTCGTCCGACCACCGCCCGGCCATGCTGCGTATCACCGCCAGCGCTTCCTCGGGCGTTCGGCAGCCATGTTCACCGGTTCTGGGCTTTCGAACCCGCAATCGGGAATGGCGGCCACCGACCCAGTGGATCGTCAGCAGGACTTCGCGCGCTTCCTCGTCGACATCGGCGACGATGCCGGCGATCAGGGTGCGTACGAGCCGCTGGCGGGCACGCATGCTCACCCCCGGCGCGTTCCAGGCTGCCTTCAGGTCATCGGCAAGCCCGGCCAGATCCGGTCCCGAGGGCTGCGGTGACGGCGACCGCATTGCCTCCAGCCGCGCTTCGCACACCTGGACGCGGCGAAGCGCCGCCTCCCAACTCTTCTCCAGCTCGGCGGCAATCAACCGGTTGTCCGGATCGCAGGCGGCATAGCGCCGCTCGGCGAGTGATGCTTCGTAGCGGGCTTGCTGCAGGTCCAGCTCGGCCACTCGCTGTTGTTCGCTCAGGCCCTCCACCTTCACCCGCTCGGCCTTCAAGGAGGCTTCCACGGCCAAGGGCTCGACGACCCCGATGATCTCATCGGCAATGGCGGCATCCACACGCGCGCCGCCGAACCTCAGACAGCGATCGAGCCCGAGCTGGAGGTGTTGCCGGTTGCAGAAATAAACAGGATTGCCCGGTGATTGCCCAGCATAGGCGACTGACATTGAGCGGCCGCAGCGCCCACAGCTGAGAAGTCCGCTCAGCAGCGCCCGTCCGCCGCGCCCGGACTTCGCGCCGCCGGACCAGCCGAAGGCGTTGGCGGCGAGTTGCGCCTGGTTGCGCTCGAACTCCGCCCAATCGATGTAGCCCTCGTGATGGTCCTTCAGCATGACCTCCCATTCCGCCATCGGTCTCCGGTGGCCATAGCTTTTGTGCACCCGCCCGTCGACGATCTCGGTTCGTTGTTCGCTTTTGCCGTAGGCATAGACACCAGCGTAGAAGGGGTTCTTCAATACCGAAATCACATTGCGATAGCGGATCGGCGTCCAGTCGAAGCTAACCGTTGTCCTGCCATCTGACGGGCGCGGGAAGCAATGCTGCTGCTCGACCAGCGTCAACAGGACCTGCCGCGCGCTGCCCAGCTCGCGAAATCGGGCGAATATCTGACGGATCGCTTCCTGAACCCGAATGTCAGGATCCAGCCCCAGCCCGCCTTGGGGATGCCACACGTAACCGATCGGGACGCTGATGCGAAGCTCGCCGCGCGCTGCCTTGGATCGGGCGGCGTCGAGCATCCGTGCGCGGAGAACGCCGAGTTCGAACTCACTGATCTGGCCCTTAAGTCCGAGCAGCAAGCGGTCGTTTGGGTGGCGAGGATCATAGATGCCATCCAGGTCGATGACGCGGGCCTCCACGAGACCGCAGAGCTCGAGCAGATGGTGCCAGTCCCGGCCGTTGCGGGAGATGCGAGACGCCTCGAAGCAAAGTACCGCTCCGACGTCCCCGGCACACAGCCAGGCGACGAGACGCTCGAAACCCGGCCGTGCGATGGCGCCACTCGCCGACAGGCCCAGATCTTCGTCGATGACCTCAACCCGGGCGAAACCGTGCCCGCGCGCCACGTTGACGAGATCGTATTGGCGGCGCTGGCTCTCGAGATTGTTCCGCATCTGCTGGGGCGTGGACTGACGGACATAAACCACGGCCTTGCGCGTCAACACCGATCGCGGCAACGCATCAGAGGTGCTCATCGTCATCCTCCTTCACCGCGAAATCCGCCGCTTCCAGAAGCAGCCCGGCCAGCGCGCCCACGACCGCGTCGCGTTCCTCCCGGTTCAGGCCACGCAGCGCCGGTGTGTCCAACAGCATGCTGAGCTGTCGGAACTCGCCCGGCGGCCTCGCCGGTACAGCCAAAGACTTCATTGAGCTCCTCCTCACTAACCGTCCCGTCAGCGGAGGAGCTTCGTCTAAAACCCTGGCCGACGAGAACCTCGTGAAGCGCGGCAAGAGCGGCCAGGGATACACGCGGCGCGCCGATCTCCATGCCGGCGCATGACGCAGGATCGAGCGACCAGGCGGGAATCTTGATGACCAGCCCGGGCTCTACCTCGACAGAGGCCATGAGGCCGTCGGCACGCTGTTCGATAACTTCAAGGCGGACACGGCGGCCGAAATGGGCATGCCACGGGTAATGGATGACGCAGTCCTGCCCGACATGGGCAGAATGAATGCACGATCGCCTCGGCCAGAAAGGATGTTTAGCTGCATCGGCGAATAGGGGGTGAAATAAAACGGCACGTAGTCATCGAGGGTGCCACCGGGCGGAGTGGGGACCACTCGTCGTTCACGTTTCTCAATGAGATCCGGATTTCCGATTGACACGAAATCAGGGTCTCGGAGGCCGGAGGCTGCATAAAGGCCATTGCGCAGCAGCCACGGAAGGTTCCGAACATGCGTGATGCGGAACAACAATGCACGATCGCGGGATATCGGTTGGTTGGGCGTCACCGTCACGCAATCCTGTCCCCCCGCTCGATCTTCGGGGCCGTGCGGTTGTCCATGCCGGGGAGCATTTGCGCGGGGTCGCGGGTGACGACGACATCGACGACGCTCGGGCGGTCCCGCTCGGCTATCGCCTCGGCGAAGGCGGCGTCGAGGTCGGCCGGGTCCTCGACGCGCACGCCGTGGCAGCCGAGCGCGCGGGCGGCGGCCGCATAGTCGGTCTCCGAGAGGTCCGAGGACTGGTAGCGGCCCCCGTACATGGCGTGCTGGAGCGCCTTCACATAGCCGGAGGCGGCGTTGTTCACCACAGCGACCGTGAGGCCGAGGCCGAGGCGCCGCGCGGTCTCGATCTCGCCGAGCGTCATGTTGAAGCCGCCGTCGCCGGAGAGCGCCACCACAGGGCGGCCGCCGGCGGCCAGCGCCGCGCCCATGCCGCCCGGCAGGCCGTAGCCGATGGAGGCGAAGCCCCGGTCGGCGATATAGGTGCGCCCCGCCTGCCGCGTGTCGTAGAGCAGGCCCGTCCAGTGGCCGGCGAAGCCGCCGTCGGCCACCAGAATGCCGTCATCGGGCAGCGCGCTGCGGATCGCGTGGACCAGCCGGGCCATGTTGACCGGCCTCTCGGCGCTCTCGTAGCGGGCGCGGGCCTCCTCGCGCCAGGCGGCATGGCGGCGGGCGGCCTCGTCGGTCCAGGCGCTGCGGTCGATGCGCGCGTCGCAGGCGGCCGCCAGGTCGTCGAGCCCGGCCCGGGCATCGCCCCAGAGCCCGACTTCCGCGCGCACCGCCCGCCCGATCTCGCCCGCCTCGATCTCCAGGTGGATGAGCGGGATATGCGCGGGCGGCAGCGTGTAGCGTTTCGTTGCGATCTCGCCGAGCTTGCAGCCGACCGCGACGAGCGCGTCCGCCTCCTCGATCAGCCCGTTGGCGATGCGGTCGTAGCGCCCGAACAGGCCCATTGACAGCGGGTGGGTGCAGGCGAGCGCGCCCTTGCCGGACATGGTGTGCGCAACCGGCACGCCATGCGTCTCGGCGAAGCGGCGGAGCGCCTCCCAGGCTTCGGACAGGTGGATGCCGCCGCCCGCCAGCAGCAGCGGCCGTTCGGCCCGGTCGAGGAGGGCGGCCGCGCGCTCCACCGCCGCCGCGTCGGGCCGGCAGCGCAGCGAGGGGATGCGCTTGCATTCCTCCTCCACGTAAAGCGCTTCCTCGCTGAACTCGAACTCGCCATGCGCGATGTCCTCCGGCACATCGAGGATGACGGGGCCGGGACGGCCGCTCGTTGCGACCGCGAAGGCGCGGCGCACATGCTCGGGGATGCGCTCGCCCACCTCGACGCGGATCACCTCCTTCACCGCCGGCGCCAGCATCTCGATCTGGCGGGTCTCCTGGGTCATGTTCTTCCAGGCATGCGCCCGGTTGGCGTCGCCCACCACGGCGATCATCGGCACGCCCGCATTCAGCGATTCCACGAGCGCGGTCAGCAGGTTGGTGGCGCCGGGGCCGAGCGTCGCATCGACCACGCCCGGCCGCCCGGTGACGCGCGCCCAGGCGTCGGCGGCGAAGGCCCCGCAGCGCTCGTCGTTTATGAGCGTGTGGGTCATGCCGAGCGCGCGCACGCCGTCATAGAAGGGCAGGAGCTGGAAGCCCGCCATGCCCCAGATCGGCGCGCCGCCATAGGCGTTCAACATTTCGGCGACGGCGCGGCCGCCATTCATCCGCCGCGTCGGGTCGTTGCGCCGGTCGGTCATGCGAAAAGCTCCGCGAGTTGGGGGACGGTCATGCCGGGCCGGGCGCCGGCGGCGCGGGCCAGGCTGTTGACGGCGGACAGCCGCCCGGTGTTCCAGAGCGAGCGGGCGTCGCCGATGCGTGCGGTCGCGCCCGCAACGGCCGCCGCCGGCACGCCCATGTCCGCGCAGGGCTCCAGCCGGCCGATCCCGGCATCCTCGCAACCCATGCCGGCGTCGTGGCAGATCACGGCGCGCACGACATGGTGGATGACATAGCCGGGGTTGCTGCGCAGAAGCGCGCCGTGGCTGCCGGAGACGACCGCCTTGTCGCCGTCCGCGGCCTCGAGCAGCGAGAGCGAGTCGAGGCCGACCACGCCCGGCGCCAGAGTTGTTCGCGCTTCTTCCAAAGGCGGCAGGACGCCCGTCGGTTCCGGGGCCTCCGCAAGCAGGGCGCCTGCTTCCGCCGCGCCCATGCCGATGCGGCAGCCGGCGCGGGCGGCGGCCTCGTTGACCGCGGAGAGCACGCCCCGGCCGGCCATGTCCGCGCCGTCGCCGATGCGCGCGCTCATATGGTCGATGGCGGCGGCGCCCATGCCGATGCTGTCCAGCAGGGCGAGCGCGCCGACGCCCGCCCGGTCGAGGCCGAAGCCGGCGTCGTTCAGCATCACGGCGCGCAGGCCCGCCTTCGCCGCCACGCCCGCGCAATAGGCCCCGCCATGGCTGCCGGCCAGCACGACCCGCCCGCGATGGGCGGCTTCGACATGGGTGATCGAGTCGATGACGATCAATGGACTTTCAGGCCTGAAAAAACGGGTCCGCGGATTTCCATTGCAGATAGTAGTCGGAAAAGCCCCGCCCGTCCTGTCGCCGGCGACGAATGACAGGTTGGACATTCCGGCCGGTTACGCTACTTGTTCGACAACCATGTCTAACGATAGGGGATTATATACTTGACGGCGCAAACCGGAGCGCCTATATTCATCCTTACAGGGAGGATCCACTATGGCGAAAGCACCGGGTAAGGCACACCGCGAAGGCATCACGCTCTTGCAGGTTGTGGAGATGTTCCCGACCGAGGAAAGCGCCCATGACTGGTTCGCGGATATGCGCTGGGGCCGCACCGGCCGTTTCTGCCCGCGTTGCGGTAACACCGAGACGACGCAGAAGGGCTTGACCTTTTGGTGCGGCGGTTGCCGCCGTCGGTTCACGGTCCGCACCGGCACGGCGATGGAGCGGTCGAAGATTCCGCTGCGCAAGTGGGTCATCGCCATCTACTTGAGCGTGACAAGCCTCAAAGGCGTGTCGTCGATGAAGCTGCACCGCGACCTTGGCATTACGCAGAAGAGCGCATGGTTCATGGCGCACCGCATCCGGGAAGCCATGATGGGCGAGCCGGGCGGGTTCTTCGGCCCTGCCGAGGCGGACGAAACCTACTTTGGAGGCAAACGGAAGAACATGAGCAACCGGAAGCGGAAGGAGCTTGCCGGGACGGGCCGGGGCACGGTCGGCAAAGCCGCCGTGGCCGGTGTGAAGGACCGGGACAGCAACAAGGTCGCGGCCCGCGTCATGGAAGCGACGAAGGCGGACGACCTGCAACGCTTCGTCCGGGACAATGTGCAGCCCGGCGCCACCCTCTATACGGACGAAGCGGCCGCCTACAAGGGAATGCCCGAATTCGATCACGAGGCGGTCAATCACTCGGTTGCCGAGTATGTGCGCGGGCAGGCGCACACGAACGGGATGGAAAGCTTCTGGTCGATGTTGAAGCGGGCCTACGCCGGAACCTTTCACAAGTTTTCGCATAAGCACCTTCAGCGGTATGTCGATGAATTCTCGACGCGCCACAATCTCCGCGACATGGACACGGCGGACATGATGGCGGCGCTCGCCGCTGGCATGGTCGGCAAGCGCCTCCTTTACAGCGACTTGATTGCGGACAACGGCCTGTCCTCCGGCGCTCGAAGCTGACATGGCGCTGCAAACGGTCATTCCGCCGACCGACCTAAGCGCGGAAGCCCTCGCCCGCCGCCTGCTGAATGAGGGATGGATGGAGGACGGCCGCCATCCCCTGCACCTCCGCAAGGCGCGTTTCCTCGACCGGCTGCGCAGCACCGGCAAGCTGGACTACAAGCGGTATCTGGCCTCGCCGCTGCGCTACGCGGGCGGCAAGAGCCTCGCCGTCGGCATGGTCGTGGAACTCATGCCCGATGTCGTGGAGCGCGTCGCGTCGCCTTTCATGGGCGGCGGCTCCGTCGAGATCGCTCTTGCCCGCGAACTCGAACTGCCGGTCGCGGCCTACGATGTCTTCGACATTCTCTGCGCCTACTGGCAAGAGCAGTTGCAGCGCCCGGCCGCACTGGCGAAGCGGCTCCGGGCCTTCACGCCGGATCGGCCCACCTTCGCCGCCGTCAAAGCCCGGCTGGAAGCGCACTGGAAGCGCGGGGAGGCGTTGAACCGCTACGACCTCGCCGCTCACTACTACTTCAACTCGAACACCTCCTACGGGCCGCATTTCCTCGGCTGGCCGTCCGATGTGTATCTGGCACCGGATCGTTACGGGAAGACGGTGGAGAAGGTCGAGGCGTTTCGCGCGCCGGGGCTGACCGTGGAGTGCGCGGGCTTCGAGGAGTCGATACCGCATCACGCGGCGGACTTCCTCTACTGCGACCCGCCCTACTACCTCGAAGAGGGCAAGACTTTCGTGGGGATGTATCCGCACCGGAACTTCCCGATTCACCATGACGGCTTCCGGCATGATATGTAGCGCCATTGCGCCAGACCTGCGCCAGAGTGCGCTGAGATACGATTTATCATTGTGTAACAGCTATTTGTACCGCCATTTTGGTCTTGCATCCCTGCCCGGGATGCACTCCAATGCGCCGGGATACGGGTCCGGTCGCTTGCGGATTGATTACGAATTCCGCATCCACTTCCAGGACCGAAAACCCGCCGCGGGAAAGCGTTCGGTCACGCGGTGATGGAGGGGACGATGGCACAGAGCGAAGTCGGGCGAAGCCCGGCAAACCACGGAGTTGGCCTCGTCGTCCTCATCATCGTCACCCCTTGAACGAACGCTTCCCCGATCCGCCGGAGACCACGATGCCCGATTCTGCCCCGAAGCTCACCAAGCGCGCCGTCGACGCCCTCGCGGTCGCCGGCAAGGACGCCGTGTTCTGGGACCGGGACCTCAAGGGGTTCGGCGTCCGGGTCCATCCAACCGGCCGCAAGGTCTTCGTCGTCCAGACGCGCGGGCCGACCGGGCCGAAGCGCGTCACGCTCGGGCGCCACGGCGACCTGACGCCCGACGAGGCCCGCAAGCGGGCCGCCGGCGTCATCGACCGCATCCGGCGGGGGCTGGAGCCGTTCCCGGCGCCGGCCGCGCCGGAACTCACCGTGGCGGGTCTGGCGGCGCGCTACATGGAAGGCCATGTGAAGGTCAACCTCCGGGAGAAGACGCAGGCGAGCTACCGCTACGCGATCGAGAGGCTCATCCTGCCGGAACTCGGCGGCCTGCCCATAGGCGAGGTCGACCGGTCGCGCGTTGCGAAGTTCCATTACGGACTGCGCAGGACGCCGCAGGCGGCGAACCTGTCGGTGAGGATACTGTCGCGGATGTACAACATGGCCGAGGCGCTGGAGCTGGTCCCGCCGGGACGGAACCCGTGCCGGGCGGTGCGCCGGTACCGGGAGGTCAGGCGGGAGCGTTTCCTCACGCCCGACGAATACCGGGAACTGGGCCGGGTGCTGAAGGAGGCGGAGGCGGCCGGCTCGGCGCGGCCGGCAGCGGTAGCGGCGCTTCGCCTGCTGATGCTGACCGGATGCCGCAAGGGTGAGATCATGGGGCTCCGGTGGGACGATGTGGACCGGGCGGCGCGCGGGTTGAGATTGCGCGATGCCAAGACGGGACCGCGCATCGTTCCGCTGACGCCCGCGGTCGAGGCGGTGCTCGACCGGATTCCTCGCGACGGCGACAGCCCATGGGTGATCGCGGGCAGGAAGGGGGACGCCCATCTGGTCAACATGGATGCAGTCTGGAAGCGCCTTCGCGCGAAGGCCGGGCTGAAGGACGTCCGCATCCACGATCTTCGGCACAGCTGGGCGAGCCGGGCGCTGGCGCTCGGCGAGAGCCTTTCGATGATCGGCAAGCTGATGGGCCACGGGCAGGTCGCGACGACCGCGCGTTACGCGCATCTGGCGCGCGACACCGAGAAGGCGTCGGCGGCCAAGGTCGGCGGCAGCATCGGCGCCGACATCCTCGAACCGGACGCCGCCTGAGGCGAGAGGAAGGTCGCGATGGCGAAGCTCGGGAGACGGTCGATATCGCGGCGCACGGTCGAAGCGCTCGAGGTCGACAGGGACACGGTGTTCTGGGACTCTGGACAGCCGGGCTTCGGCGTCCGGGTGTATCCCTCCGGCTCGAAGCACTACATCGTGCAGACCCGCGCGCGCGGCGCGGCGAAGCGGCTGACCATCGGGCGGCACGGCGTCATCACGCCCGAGGAGGCTCGCCGCCGCGCGGCGCTGATCATCGCGCGCATCAAGGCGGGCGAGGACCCGGTGCCGGAGCCGCTGGCGGCGAAGCACCCGGACGGGCCGACGGTCGCGGCGCTCGCCGCGCGGTATCTCGAGGAATATGCCGAGCAGCATTGCAAGCCCAACACCGTGAAGGCCTACCGGCGCATGGCGAACGGGCACATCGTGCCGACGCTCGGGAAGCTGCCGCTCGGCAGCGTGCGGCGCGAGCATGTGCGCGACCTGCACCATGCGATGCGGGCGACGCCGGTGCAGGCCAACCGGACGCTGGACCTGCTGTCGCGCATGTTCAACATGGCCGAATCCTGGGGATTGACGCCCGAGGGGAGCAATCCCTGCCGGGGCACGGTGAAATACCGCCAGCAGGCGCGCGAGCGGTTTCTCACCGCCGCCGAGTTCCGCCGGCTCGGGCGTGCACTCGACGAGGCGGAGGCCGACGGCGCCGTCTCGGCGCATGCCGCGGCGGCGATCCGGCTGCTGATGCTGACCGGGTGCCGCAAGAACGAGATCGTGACGCTGCGCTGGCGGGACGTGGACCTCGAAGCCATGGAGCTGAACCTTGAAGACACCAAGACCGGTGCGCGCACAGTGCCGCTGTCGCCCGAGGCGGTTCGGGTGCTCGCGGGCATCCCGCGCGCCGAGGGCAATCCCTGGGTGATCCAGGGCCGGAAGCCGGGCGAGCGGCTGGGCTTCATCGACCGTCAGTGGTGCCTGGTGCGCGAACGGGCGAGGCTCGAGGATGTCCGGCTTCACGACTGCCGGCATTCCTTCGCCTCGCGCGCGCTGGCGCTGGGCGAGAGCCTGCCCGTGATCGGCCGGCTGCTCGGCCACGCGCATGTCGAGACGACGGCGAAATACGCCCATCTGGCGCGCGACTCCATGCACGAGGCGGCGGTAAGGGTCGCCGACAGCATCGCGGCCGATATCCTTTAGCTCGGCGGTATCGCCTCATCTGGACCGGCGGCAGTTGTCCGGGCCACTCACTGCGACCGCCCTGTCCGGTTTATTCGATTGCCAGTTCGGGAAGGGAGCGCACGATCTTCATGGTCTCCAGGCTGACGGTGATGACCCGCAGCAAGAGGTCAAGCGGATATCGCGGATCACCGACGGTCTCGGTCGCGTAGCGGTTGGCGTCGCTGACGACCCCGCTGGCCTTGTCGGTCCTGACACACTGGCGTTCCATGACCCAGGCGAGCGCGGGCTTGCCGTTGACGACGTATTCCCATGCCGCCTCGGGGATGTCGCGGATGGTGATGCGGGAATTGTAGATCACCGTCGACCGATCCTTGCTCTTGCCCGATCCCGGATGGCGCATTTTCGTGACCCGAAAGGCATCCTCGGCATCGGCCAGCAGCAGTTCGCCGGCGGTGTCGATCGTGGCCGGCCAGGGATCCACGGTCTCGTAACCGACATGCAGGTGCGCCAAGCGCTTCCCCGCATCGCGGAAGGACCGATAGTCCTTCACCGGCTTCACGCAGGGGATGCGCGGCAGTTCCTTGACAAGGTTGGCGGCAAAACGGTGGCGATAGTCCTCGGAATGCAGCAGCCCGTAGATGTAATGGAAGATGTCCTCCCGGCTCACGGACTCGGACGGATGGGCGTCACGGAAGTATTCGAGCGCGTAGACGGTGATGGCGTCGAGCCGCCTGTATCCGGCAATTCGCTCCCCGAGAAGGTCCGCTTCCGCGTCCTCGCTTCTTTCGTAGATCCAGAACGGAAAACACTGGCCGGTGTCGATTGTGTGAAGGTTCGGCAACGCATCCATCATCAGCGCCGAAAATCCGGACCGCCCGCCCTTGCCCGTGACCGCGATGACCCGGTTGGGCAGATCGGCATTCGGGAAGATGCGGGGCATCTGATAGACCATCTCATTCAGCCGGCGGCTGAAGAATTGCCATTGCTTGGTGAAGGGGCGGTAGAGGCAGGGGACAAACGTGCCATCGCCTTGTCGGAGTTCTTTCCCTTTCCGGAGATCCTGCTTGAGAGAACGAGTCCAGCTGATCCTGGTGGGGTCTGAATTGACGAAGCTGTCAATCCCGGGAAGCGCCTCTCCCGTGAGCTTCCCCGTCTCGGTGGCCGCTCTCAACCGCCCCAGTTCGCCGCTATAGAACGAGATCGTCGACTCGATGTTCTCGGCCAGTGCGGTCGGGGACGGATTGATGCACCAGGCGTCCCGATTGGTAACCACGCCAAGGGAGTAGCTGTCGAACAGAACGCGACCGTTCCTGTCCTGCTTGTCCCCGATCTTCGGATACGCCTCGAAGCTGCGGTCACGCTGGTCCAGCCAGTCGCCATGTTCGTCGGGCGTGATCCGCCGCCATCCGCGGGCTTGCTCGATTCCACGGATGCTACCGAGCCGCTTGACGGTCTCGAGCTTCTGCTTCCGGTCCAGGTCGTCACCGATGTCATGGAACAGGATGCGGCCCTGTTCCGGGGCGTCCGGGTTCTTGACGAAGACCGTGATCGCGACCCCCGTCATGCTTCCCTGTCCGAACACGTTTTCACCCTCACCCGCGCGTCCGCCGGACAGCATGTTCTTGCGAATGTCGCCACGAAGGTGAAAGACGTGAACGCGAGCGAACTCGCGGGCCAGACACTTCCGCAGACCGTCGGCAAATGCGCGCTCGATCCAGGCGCTGCCGGTAATGTACGCCATCACCCCGGCCTTCCCGAGCCGATCGCTGCCCCAGCGGATCGCGCGGATGTAGCTGTCGTAGAGATTCTGCTTCAGGCCCGCGGCAGAGCGTTCCGCATAGGTGTCCCGAATTCGCTGGTCCAGCCATGCATACGCGACATTCTTCGCGTTGTCGTTTTCGCTTTTCTGCCCTGCCGAATAGGGCGGGTTGCCGATAATGACCCGGATGTCGGTCGCTTTCTGCCGCTCGCGCCGATCCGTGTTGTCTTTCATGTAGAAGGACAGCTCGTCGTCGCCTTCGTGCAGGGCGAAGGTATCGGTCAGGCAGATGCCGGCATAGGGCAGGTAGTCGTCGCGGTTCGCGACCGAATGGAAGAAAACGGACTCGATGTTGATGGCGGCAATGTAGTAGGCGAGAAGCACGATGTCGTTTGCGTGGATTTCCCCGCGGTACTTGCGCTCCAGGTCTTCGGGCGCGATCAGCCCCGATTGCAGCAGCCGGGTGATGAAGGTGCCGGTTCCGACGAAGGGGTCGATGATGTGGACGCCTTCGGAGCCGATCGTCTGGCCGAACTCCTCCTGCAAGGCCTCGTTCACCGAGCGGATGATGAAGTCCACGATCTCGACCGGCGTGTAGACGATGCCGAGCATCTGCGTCGTGCGCGGAAACGCGCTTCGGAAGAACTTGTCGTAGAGTTCCACGATCAGCTTCTGCCGCGCCTGCGGATCGGTGATCCCCGCCGCCCGCCGGCGCACCGAGGCGTAGAAGCCTTCAAGCGCCTTCGCTTCGCGCTTGATCTGCACCTCGTCGATCACGGACAGGACCTCCGTCATCGCGGCCGAGACCGGGTTCCTGTCGACAAAGGGAGACCCCTCGAACAGCGCGTCGAACACGGGCCGCGTGATCAGATGCTGCGCCAGCATCTCGATGGCGTCGTGTTCCGTGATCGACTCGTTGAGATCGTCGCGGAGCTCCAGAAGGAAATCCTGGAAGAACGACCGGGCGTCGCTTTCGGGTTGCTGCACAAGGCTGGATATGCGCGTGACGTGGCGTTCCGCAATCTCGGCGACATCTTTCGCCCAGTCTTCCCAGTAGTCGCGCGTACCGCACTTCTCGACGATCTTCGCCATCACGGCGCGCGAGAACTCGTCAATCACCAATGGCAGAGGCTCCTGCGGCCCGCCCCTGCCTTCGGAGTCGCCCGACCCTCCTCGTCCTATACCCGGCCTGGGCGGCGCGGGGCGCCTCGGCAGGTCATCTACCGTCGCCGTGACCGCAGCGAGTTCGGCACCGGCACGCGGAGACCGGCCGTCGACGATCGCGATGCGGCCGCTGACATCCTGTCCGAGACCGCCCTGGTTGATCACCGCACCCAGCCCTTCGTCATGGGCGCGGAGCGCGTTCAGAATCTGCCAGACCACCCGGTACTTCTCGTTGTCGCCGAGCGCCACATCCGCGGGAACGCCCGGCGGTACGCCGACCGGAAGAATGACGTACCCCATCCGTTTGCCAGGCGCCTGACGCATTACCCGGCCCACCGCCTGCACGACGTCGATCTGGCTGTTGCGTGGATGCAGGAACAGGATCGCGTCGAGGGCCGGCACGTCGACGCCCTCGGTGAGGCATCGCGCGTTGCTCAGAATCCGGCAGACATTGGCGCCCGCGTCTTCCTTGAGCCAGTCGAGCCGCTGACCCCGCTCGCGGGCGTTGTAGGTGCCGTCCACATGACGGACTTCGCAGAAGACGCCGTTTCCTTCGTCGTCGCCAATCTCGGCCTGGAACTCGACGACCACCTGCTCGAACTCGTTTCGAACGAGCTTCGAGCTGTTGATGCTCCGGCAGAATGCAAGGGCGCGGCGCATCGGTTCGGGATCGTCCGCGGCCGTTCCCGCGAGCCCCGTTTTGGACAGCGCCTTCCAGCAACCGACGATCTTCGTCGCATCGTCGAGCACAAGCTCGGTGTTCTCGTCGGCGAGGCGCTTCTGCACCGCGGCGCTGACCTGCCCCTCGTCCATGACCAGAACGATCACGCGGTAGTCGGTCAGGATGCCGCTCTCGACCGCCCGGGCGAACCCGTGATGAAACAGCACCTCCCCGTAGAGGTCCGGATCGTCCATCGAGGCGAGAACGGCCTCCGCATCGCGCGCCTTCGATTTCGCGTTTTCGCCGTAGATGCGCGGCGTCGCCGTCATGTAGAGCCGCTTGCGGCCCCGGATCACCTCGTTGTCATGCACCTTCACGAAATTCGACTCGTCCTCGCCGGCAAACGTCACCCCCGTCGTGCGGTGGGCCTCGTCGCAGACGATCAGGTCGAACTCCGGAAGACCGTGCTTCGCCTGTGCGGCAGCAATGACCGATATCGACTGGTAGGTCGCGAAGACGACCCGCATCGCGCCGTCGTCCGATGCGGCGGCCGCCCGCGCCAGCAATCCCGCATCCGTCGTCGCCGGAAGGGCGAGATCGCTCACTTCAAGCTCGGCAACATCATTCGCGCTGCGCCGCCGCTTGCCCACTTGAGCATCGGAACAGACGGCGAAAGCCGTCAACGGCAGAACCGCATCGGCGCACCATTCGCGCACCGTCTGCGCCATCAGCGCCAGCGAGGGCACCAGAAGCAGCACATGGCCGCCGGAGCCCGCTGTGTCCTCGGCAATCCGCAGCCCGGTCAGGGTCTTTCCCGTACCGCAGGCCATGATCAGCTTGCCCCGGTCGGCCCCGTCCAGCCCGTCCCGCACCGCCTCCAGCGCCTCGACCTGGTCCGGACGCAAGGCCTTCGGCTCGGGCCGCGCAATCTCCCCGGTCGCCGCAAACGCCGACCAGTCCACCTCGCTGTCCCGAAGATCGCGCAGCCCGATCCGGGTGGTCGGGATCGTCTGGCCGCGCAGCATCGTCTCGGCGTTCGGACTCCAAGCCACGTCGGTGGTCTCGACGATCGTCCGCTCCGCGAACGGGGATTTCGCGGATGCCGAGATGAAGCTGTCGATGTCGTCCTTCCGGATCCGCCGGTCCGAAGCGAAGAACTTGCACTGGATTGCCGCAAGACCGCCGTCATGCCGTGTCGCGACCAGATCGATCCCCGTGTCGCTGCGGTCCTCTTCCCGACGGCGCGCCCATTCGGACCAGGAGTCCACCCGTTCGAAGCGCCTCGCCTGCACCGGGTCGGTGACCAGCCAGGCCGCGACCAGCTTTTCGAACGCGGTGCCCTTGTCGCGTTCGCTGATGGCGGCGGCCCGGTAGGCCTCGAGAAGGCGATCCAGAGGATTCATCGCGGAAACCCGAACCGACAAAAGTGAAGCGCGGAATGTGCATGCCGGTTCGGAGACCGCCCGCCCGCTGATTGCGGACGAAGGCCGTTGGGCATGGGCCACAGGGTCGGGCAAGGGTGTGGCATGTCAGGTGCGGGCCTCAGCCCAGGGATCGACGGTTTCGACACCGGTGTTGCGGAACTCGCCGGTGTTCCGCGTGACCACGGCAAGCCCGCGCGTGGCCGCGGCGGCGGCGAGTAAGGCGTCGGGCACGTGATCGTCGAGCGGCTCGCCGCGCCTGCGCTTGTCTTCCATGATCCGCGCGCATGTCCGCGCATCAGCGAGGGTCCATTCGACGATCCGGTCCTCGAACAACTCGTCCAGAAGATCCTGGAACCGGTCGGCGAGACCGCGCCGGCGTCGGCCCGGATCGAGTCGGCCGATGCCATCGAGAACTTCCCAGACGGTGATTGACGCGAGCCCGAGACCTTCCTCTGCAATCGAGTCGAGATAGGTCGCGACCCGAGGCTCGGGCCTCGGGCGCATCATCTCGGAGACGACGTTCGTGTCTATCAGCCACGCGAGCGGGGCGGTCATTCTTCGCCCTCGCCGGAGAACGACAGCGGTTTGTAGCCGCAACGGACCGGGGCGGGAAGCTCGACGCCGTGCTCTTCCCCGAAATGACGCGCGAAGGCCTCGGATGGCTTCGGCCGCCGCTCGGTCTTCGCGCGCTTCTCGTGGATCAGGCGACGGACCAGCTCTTCCATCGACACGCCGACCTGCCGGGCCTCGCGCCGGAGCCAGGACTTGTCCCCGGGATCGATGTCGCGGACGGTGATGCTGCTGCCCATGGCGGCGGCTCCTGTTCAGTCGGGAACCGAGAAACGGGCCACCCGACAATCAAATTATGCTATCGGGAAGCGCAGGTCAAAGACTCAAAGACTTGCGGTTCCGGCTTGGGAGACACGCCGATGCTGCGGATTTCGTCCGCGGTCCGGCTGATCTTGCGGAACGGGCTGCTGCCGCTGTCACAGTCACGCGCACATCAGCGCACGTCAGCGCATGCCTGTCTTCAACCTGTTGAATTCACTACATTATTGATGTTGCGGTGTGCATGATTTCACCTTAGGTTCTTGTCGGGAAGCCGCCGGAATGCCGATGGCTCACCGGGGCGACTGCGATCGTTTGGTCTTCCCGGGGCGCCGACGGGTTCCGCTAATGCCGTATCGAGGAGAGCGTATTGCCGGGAAGCCGCACCCATCGTCGCTCACGCACCGGATGGAGGTCCGTCATCGACCCCGGGCTGTGGCGGCAGGGGTTCGTCGCGGGGACCCTGGGCGCGGTCTCGATGGCGCTCCTCGCCTGCGCGGCCGCGCTCGCGCGCGACACCAGCGGGCATGACTGGTATGCGGCATACAGGATCACGGTCGCCGACATCCTGATCGGCGTCGGCTTCGACGGGGATACGCCGGTCGAGTACCGCAACGCGGACGGCGCGGTCGAGTCCCTGAGCCGTTTCGGCCTGACCCATGGTTTCGAGGCGCGCTGGGCGCGGAAGGACATTCTGGAGGCGGCCTGGAAGGGGGCGATGCTGGGCGCGCTTTCCGGGTTCGGCGGCGCGCTGCTGTGCCTCGTGCTGGCCTGGCCGTCCATGTGCGAGCGCCGGGGCCGGCGTCCCGCATACGAGCCGGTGCCCGATCCGCGGAGCGATGCGCCGGACCGGTTAGCATCGGCACCGACGAGTTCGGTGTTCACGCCGGTTGCGGCGAGACCCGGATTTTCACCGTGTTCAGCGACTGCCGCGCCGGATCGCACGGCCGTACCCGAACCTCCTGACTCTCAGGGTGCCGAACCTGCGGGCACGAGGCGAAGCGGGCCCGGCTCCGACAAGGACAATAGGGCGGAACCCGACGCGGAGCCCGCGCGCCATGCGCGCCGGAGTCGCCAGCGCGACTACGGGCGCTGGGTCTGATGGTTGCCTCGATCGGCGCGGTCGCGAGCCCGTCCCAGGGGGCGCACTACTACGAGGCCGATGGCTACTACGCGAAGGACTCCCTCGAACATCGCGCCGCCAGCGCCTGGGCGGGCCGGGGCGCCGAAGCGCTCGGCCTGTCCGGTCCGGTCGATCCCGATGCGTTCAGGGCGGTGCTGGAGGGTGAGGTGCCGGACGGCTCGGGGAAGCGTCTCGGCCGCCGCATGGGCGAGGACGGGATCGTCCACCGGCCCGGCCGCGACCTGACCTTCAGCGCGCCGAAGAGTGTCTCCCTCGCGGCTCTGGTCGGCGGCGACGGGCGCATCGTGGATGCCCACGACCGGGCGGTCGGGCGCGCGCTCGACCGGTTCGAGAGCAACGCCGCCGAGACCCGGGTGCAGGACAGGTCGACCGGCCGCATGGTCCGGGCCGGCGATCAGAGGACGGTGGTCGCCCGGTTCAGGCACGAGACTTCCCGGAACCTCGATCCGGCGCTGCACACCCATTCGGTGATCGCCAACATGCTGCTCGGCCCGGACGGGAAATGGCGCACCATGGCGAACGAGAGCCTGTACGCCTCGAAGATGCTGCTGGGCGCGCTCTACCGCAGCGAGCTTGCGAGGGAACTGACATCGCTCGGCTACGGCATCGAGCGGACCCATGCCGACGGGCGCTTCGAGATCGCGGGCGTTTCCCGCGAGGTCATCGAAGCGTTCTCGACGCGCCGGGCCGAGATCGAGGCGGCGATGGCGGGCCGGGGCTTCGGGTCGACGGCGGAGAACCAGCATGCCGCCCGCCGCGCGGCGCTGATGACGCGGGCGGCGAAGCGCGATGTGGACCGGGAGGCGCTGCGCGAGACCTGGGCCAAGCAGGCCGCCGAACTCGGCTTCGACGCCGGGGCGCTGGTGGCCGAGGCGGCGGCGCGGAGCCTGGGCGGTGCGGAGAAGGAAGCCGGCGCGGCGAGAGATGCGGACCTGTTCGAGCACGCGGCGCGGGCGGACCCTGCGAGGGAAGCGGTGGACTGGGCGCTGGCCCATCTCTCGGAGCGCGATGCGGTGTTCGCCAGGACCGACCTGCTCGCGGCCGCGCTTGCGTACAACCCCGGCGTGGCCTCCATCGGCGAGATCGAGCGGGCCGTCGCCGGGCTCCGGCGCGAGGGCCGGCTGCACGACGCGCCGGCGTTTGAGCAAGGCGGCGGCCTCACCACCGACAGGGCGGTGGCCGACGAGCGCGAGACGATCGCGCTGATGCGCGGCGGCGCGGGCCGGGGCCGTGCGCCGATGCGCGGCTGGAGGGTGGACCGGCATCTCAGGAAGGGACCGCTCACGGCCGGGCAGCGGGAGGCGGTGAAGCTCATTCTCTCGGAGAAGGACCACACGGTCGGGGTGCAGGGGTTCGCCGGGACGGGGAAGACGCGGATGCTGAACCGCGCCCGGGCGCTGGCGGAGAAGAAGGGCTGGCGCATGGCGGGCCTCGCCCCGTCGGCCTCGGCGGTCCGCACGCTGGCGGCGGAATCGGGCATCGAGAGCGAGACCCTCCAGCGGTTCCTCGCGAGGAACGCCGGCGTCGCCGAGGGCAGGCTGACGAAGAAGGGCGCGAAGGACATGCGCGCGGCCTTCGCGAGGACCGTGCTGGTGGTCGACGAGGGCTCCCTCGCTTCCACCGTCCAGGCCCGCGACCTGCTCAGGATCGCCGCCGCCATCCGCATCCCGAAGCTGGTGCTGGTGGGCGATGCGAAGCAGCTCGACGCCGTCGATGCCGGCAAACCGTTCGCCCAGTTGCAGCAGGCGGGCATGAAGACCGCGGTGATGGACGAGATCCTGCGCCAGCGCGACCCCGGCCTGAAGGCCGCCGTCGAGGCGAGCCTCGCGGGCGAGATCGCCACGGCGTTCGACAGGCTCGGCTCCCATGTCGCCGAGGTGAAGCCCGACAACATCGCCGGCGCGGTGGCGGCACGGTGGCTCGCGCTCTCGCCCGAAGAGCGGGAGCGCACCGGGGTGATGGCGCCGAGCCATGAGTTGCGCGAGGGCATCAACGCCCATATCCGCGAACGCCTCGCCCGCGAGGGGCGCATCGCGGGGCCGGTCCTGCAAACCCGGCGGCTGGTCTCGAAGGACTACACGCACGCGGAGAAGGCGCTCGCCTCCAACTATGCCCCCGGCGACGTGGTCGCCTTCCACCGTCCCTACAGGCGGCTCGGCGTGGAGAAGGGCGACGAGCGCTGCGTCATGGGCGTCGATCGCAAGGCCCGCGCGGTGCTGCTGGACGACGGCCACGGCGGCCGGGTCGCCTGGAAGCCGTCGGAGATCGGCGGACGCAAGGGCGGGACCGAGGTCTACCGCGCCGAAACCGTCGAACTGCGCGCCGGCGACCGCATCCGCTGGACCCGCAACGACAGAGGATTGGGACTGGTCAACTCCGGCACAGCCGAGGTGATCGGCGTGCGCAACGGGCGGGTGACGTTCCTGCTGGAGGAGGGGCGCAGGCTCACCCTGACCCCGGGCGATCCCCAGCTGCGCCATCTGGATCATGCCTGGGCCGCGACCGTGCATGCATTCCAGGGCCGCACCGTCGACAACGTGATCGCGGCGATGGAGGCGAACCACCCCAACCTGACCACCGCCAAGGCGTTCTATGTCGAGATATCCCGCGCCCGCGACCGGGCGGAACTGGTCACCGACGACGCCCAGGCGCTGAAGGAACGGCTGGAAGCGGTCACCGGCGAGCGCCTCTCGGCCCTCGAAGGCATCGGCGAGAGCCTCCGCCCGGAACGCGAACGCGGGCGGGAAAAGGACGGGAAGGCGTCGCTCGACAGAGAGCGGGTGAGTGCCGAGACGTCGTCGCCGCACCCCCCGGTGCGGGATATCGAGCCGTTTCCGGCAAGGGACAAGGCGCCGGAGCCCGAACCGCCCGCCACGGGCAAGCGGATCGAGATGGACCTCGGGATGTAATGTGTGCGGACGGCAGCTCCTTTGCGGTCGCTTGTCCCGAGGCGCGAAGCACGATGAAGGTCATTTCCTGGAACAGTACCAGCACGCGCTCGCCGAGCCGTAATAGCTGTAGTTGCTCTCCGAAACAGCATTGGCTACAGTCGCGCGAAGCCGCGCCGCACCAGAGCCCGCGCTGTAGTTGCTCTCCGAAACAGCATTGGCTACAGTGAGACGTTCGACATCGTCGGGTGCGCTTATGCTGTAGTTGCTCTCCGAAACAGCATTGGCTACAGTACCGAATGCGGCATTGAGACATACGGTTAGGCTGTAGTTGCTCTCCGAAACAGCATTGGCTACAGTTCATGACAAGCGCGCCCTTGAGCGGATCTCGCTGTAGTTGCTCTCCGAAACAGCATTGGCTACAGTGCAGTTCCAGCGCATAGCGCGACAGTCCCGATGCTGTAGTTGCTCTCCGAAACAGCATTGGCTACAGTCTCGGCGAGCTTGGCCGAGAGGCGCAACGCGCTGTAGTTGCTCTCCGAAACAGCATTGGCTACAGTGCAATGGCTGAGCTGTAGTTGCGCATTGCTCGTTGGCGGTGCATCCGCCAGGATGGCTGTAGTTGCTCTCCGATTGCGGCGAGAGCGGCGAGTGGTTCGTATGCTGTAGTTGCCTCCGAAACAGCATTGGCTACACCACCGGCGGACATCGGCGGAGTTGCTCTCCGAAACAGCATTGGCTACAGTCCACCACCGGCGGACATCGGCGGCATTCGGGCTGTAGTTGCTCTCCGAAACAGCATTGGCTACAGTGCCGGCCGAGGGTGCGCCGACTGTAGGCGTGCTGTAGTTGCTCTCCGAAACAGCATTGGCTACAGTTCCCGGTGGCGATGCCTATGTCGGCGGTAGGCTGTAGTTGCTCTCCGAAACAGCATTGGCTACAGTCCGAAGCTTCCGGGCGCGGGACCTTTGACGGCTGTAGTTGCTCTCCGAAACAGCATTGGCTACAGTCGCCTGGCCGTAGACGTGCGCCGTACCGTAGCTGTAGTTGCTCTCCGAAACAGCATTGGCTACAGTCAGGCCTCCCGCAACCTCGTACGCCGCTATGCTGTAGTTGCTCTCCGAAACAGCATTGGCTACAGTTATCTCGACCAGCGTGGCGGTCCGGTATATGCTGTAGTTGCTCTCCGAAACAGCATTGGCTACAGTCATCGACGCCGCGGGCTTGGTAGTGAGTTCGCTGTAGTTGCTCTCCGAAACAGCATTGGCTACAGTGTCGACAATCTGCTCGAAGGAAGGAACAGCGCTGTAGTTGCTCTCCGAAACAGCATTGGCTACAGTCGCACCGGCATATCCTGACACATGGTACGCGCTGTAGTTGCTCTCCGAAACAGCATTGGCTACAGTGATGGTCGCGGCAAGGTCCCGGCTCATCGCGCTGTAGTTGCTCTCCGAAACAGCATTGGCTACAGTACCCGCGCACATCCGTAGACGCGTGCGTTAGCTGTAGTTGCTCTCCGAAACAGCATTGGCTACAGTCGCATCGTCGTGGACAAACGCATTGCCGTAGCTGTAGTTGCTCTCCGAAACAGCATTGGCTACAGTGCCGTCATCAACGGCGCTTACGTAGGCTTTGCTGTAGTTGCTCTCCGAAACAGCATTGGCTACAGTGTGAAGATGACCCGGTCGCCTTCTCCAGGGGCTGTAGTTGCTCTCCGAAACAGCATTGGCTACAGTAAAGATGAGGGTAGACCCCAATGCACCCCCGCTGTAGTTGCTCTCCGAAACAGCATTGGCTACAGTAGGAAAGTCAATGAACTGCTACTACTACGAGCTGTAGTTGCTCTCCGAAACAGCATTGGCTACAGTCGCACGTCCACGGATACGCGCATTGCCGTGGCTGTAGTTGCTCTCCGAAACAGCATTGGCTACAGTCGCTATGCCGAACAGCTTGGCAATGTCCCTGCTGTAGTTGCTCTCCGAAACAGCATTGGCTACAGTGGACTAACTGCACTGGGAAGCCTGTGTGAGGCTGTAGTTGCTCTCCGAAACAGCATTGGCTACAGTACTCCGTGCCCAACCCGTTGAAAATCAACGGGTTGGGCCGATTCTTGGCACAGGATTCGCAGCCGGGGCTATCAGAACAGGGCCAATTGGTCGGGCTTTTTCTCCGTTTCGGCGGGAGCCCGGCCCTCGAAATTGCGCACCATGCCGAATTGCTTGTCGGTGATGAAAATGATCGAGACCTTCCCCATGGGCGGCACGAAGCCGCCGACCCGGACGGCGGCGGCGTCCGCTTGGGCCCGTGTGAGGAAGTAGCGAGTATAGACCGACCATTGCTTCATCGCGAATCCTTCGTTCAGCAGGCGGTGACGAAAGCGGGTCGCGTCGCGCCGCTCTTTCGACGTTCCTACGGGCAGGTCGAAACACACCACAAGCCACATCGCCCTGTAACCGGAAACGGCCTCCATCCAAAGGCCGGCCCGGCCGCGAAAGCGCTGTCGGACCAGCCTGCGCTCACGGGCGGTCGGCAAAGTCGAGTTCGGTTTGCGCCACAAGACCCCAGTCGAGCGGCCATGACAAATCCGCCGCCTCTCCCGTGCAAAGCTCCGCCAGGGAGTGGGCCAGCATCGACATGACGCGCGAGACGGTGTGCGCTCCCGCCGACGTCGCCATTGCGCCGTTGACGACCAGCGCCAATTCCCGTTTGGCCGCCGTGTCCACTTCCCCGGTCCAGTGTTCCCGGTTGCGCCAGACTACGTGGTCCACGAGAGGTCGGAACGGCTCCATCAGGTCGTCCACCAGTTGGAAGGCGTTCAGGCGGCTGCGGTGATGCAAACCCAGCCCGGGCGCCAGGCCCGCTCCGACCACGGCGCGGGCCATGGCGGAGCGAACGACCGCATAGCCGTAGTTCAAATGGGCGTTGAGACCGTTGCCATTGGGGTCGCGCCGGAAATCGCTACCCATCAACCGCCGCCAGTAGAAACGCGCGGCGCGGGCTTCCACATTGTCCGGGTCGCCGGATCGCACCGACCTCGCAAGCCTTGCAAGGCGCATGTGGTCGGGCTGTCCCACAATCTCCAGCGCCCGCGCCTGCGAGGCGATTTTCGCCATGACCAGCCGCCGCCAAAGCTGCTTGCGCCTGGGCAGGGACAGGGATGCCTGAGCGGTCAGCCGCGCTGCCTGCTCGAAATTGCCAGACACAGGCAAAGACAAGGCCACAGGCGCATGGTTGCGGCCGCACAGTACAAGGGGAATCCCCGCTTCGGCCAACGCCGCGCCCAACGACAGGGACAGCATCGCGCTATGGCCGTGCACGAGAACGCACTGGATGTCCGAAAGCGGCACCCGGCCCAATTCGCCGCCGTCGCCGGAAACCTTCAGGCTACCCCTCGACAGCGAGAGAACGCGGTTTTCGTCGGCGATATCGACGACGCGCCACATCGTCAGTTGAGGCGGGGGCCTCGCCAGCGCACGCGGCCCGTAGGGTCGCACAGCACCATTGCCGGCGCGCGTTCCGAGAACCCCTTCTTGTTGCTGATCCTTACATGCTTCGGCGGTCTGCCGGAGCGCGCCTCCTCGACGGGCACAAATTCGAGATCGGGATTATCCAAGCCGGAGAACGAGACCGTGCGGTAGAGGCGGCGCGGCGAGGCTAGGTCCTTCGGGTCGACCGCCATTTCCACGAGATCGTTCCTCCGCAGAACGAACAGCCGCCGCCCGCCCTCGCGGCGCCATCGTTCCTGGAACCCCGGCGTATTGGCGTCCAGGGTCGAAACAACTTCGATATCCCGGTCCCCTTCGCCATTCACGAAATAGACCAGACGGTCGTTCCCTCTCGTTCGGTTGGCCTGTCTGGGCCTTTTGCCGGGGTCCAACGGGCCTTTGAGAACGCGCAGGGAGACAATCTGGACCCGCGTAAAACGGCGGCGTCCGGTTGTTTCCACGATGTACCGCTTTTTCGCCCACTCCGCCCGCGCCTTTTGCTGGCCTCTGGCCGTGCGCGCGTTTTCCAGAGCCTCGGGTGGCGCTTCCTGCATCAATTCGAGAAGCCTGGCACGCATCTTCTCCAAATCAGGGGCCAGATTATTGCGCAGGGAAGACACGGGGTCGTGTCCGCCCCACCAGAAGCGCGCGCCCTGCTCCTTCGCTCGCTCGACAGCCCGGATTGCGGTTTCGGGCACACCGAGCTTCTCGATTTGTTTCACCTCCAATTCCGAAATCGAGACATGGTCCCGGGCGACATATTTGTCCCGCTCGCCCGGGACTTCGCATATAAGGCCGTAGTTCGTCGCTTCGTGCAGTTGGCCTCGCGGATCGTGATCGGCCTTCACGACCACGGCGGTGGCGGGCGGTTTGTCCGTCGCTTCGGCGGGTCTCCAGCCTTCCAGAAAAGCCTTTACTGTCCTCCGAAACCCATCCTGCCAACATATGCCAATATTCTCAAAGTTCGGTTCGGTGTAACGAATTTGGGCCAGAATTTCTCTGGCGCTCTCGTTGCCTGTATCACGCGCCGCCAGCGTCTGGAGGCGCTGCACATCGCTTCGGGTTGTGCAGGCGGCAACGACCGCGTCCAGCAAGTGGTGCCGATGGTCCCAGCGTACCTTGTCGGCGCGTTTGAGGCGCGCTTGCCTTTCCTCGAGAGTTTCACCGTCTCTGGGGGACAGAATATCGCCGATATCAAGCCGTCCTTCCTCCACCATTATGTCTCGGATTACGGTATGGAGGCCCCACAAGTAGCGGAGGTCCGACGTGATTCGACCATTCAGGCTGACGACGCCGTTATCCGGGTCTTTGCATACGCAAGACAGATAACGCGCCGCCATTCTTGCAATGTAGCGCGTATCGTTGAGGAACCTGCGTTGGAATTCTTCCCGGTCCTCGTAACGCTTCATGGCATCCTCTTTGAAACGCCAATACACGCTCCCGCCGCGGAGCTTCGCGCGCTTGAGGATATGCTCATAGTCCTTGCCCTTGTATCCACCGCTGAATGCCTCGAAAGGAGGCCTCTTGCGTTTGAATTGATTGGCTTCCTTGAACACTAAAGCCAGATTGGGGATGCCGTCGTCTCCGGTCGTGGCGTAAGGCAGTATATGGTCGATCTCAACCGACCCGTCGAAAAGGTGCTCCATGCAGATCGGTTCTCCCGTGTACAGGCATTCCCCGCCCTGCATTCTATGGAGTCTCATTCGTTTCAGGTCTTCGGGTTTGAGCTTGCGCTTATGGGCGCCCAGAGACTCGATATGCGCTTCGTTCTCCTTACGGTTTTTGAGATTCTCCTTTTCGGCGTTGTCACGCTCCTCGGCGCTCCTGTTCAGGTCGCGGGCCAGTTCGATGCAGATTTGCGCAGGCTTGCCGTAGAGCTTCAGATAATCGTTGGCGGTCTTGCGTAGCTGGTTGAGTGCCACATGGACGACCGGATTCGAAATGCGGCCTAGACGGGCTTCGTCGGCGTCTCCGGGCGCACCGCTTCCCCCGATGCACCATCCTTGCAGGACTTCCCCGTAGTAGGGCAACCGATCGAGACTTGGCGGTTCCTGATCGAGAGATTCGAGTCCGGCCCGCTGTTCTGCTTTGTCGTGCGGGATGACCTCTGCTTCCAGTTCAGCCAGCAGCTTCCGGGTCGCCGTCGCACCGGCGGCGGAATGGGCGGCGGGCAGGCGTGCATCCGAAAGCACCTGAATGGCGTCCGGCGGCAGGTCGAGCTCTTTCAATTTGGTGTTCAAGATGTCCCGGTCGTCTTCCGTGCGTACAAGACTTGCGATCTTTTCACGCCGCTCCTCATCGAAACCCCGCCACTGTTCGAGCGCATCCGCCTTGCTCATGGCGGCGGCAAGCGGATGGCCCTTGAGTTCGCCGGCCGTTTTCCTGCCTTTGCGCCGGATATCCAGACTGGTCATGTCGGCCAGCGCGCCGCGCCTCAAACCCAGCGCTGTGCGCACTCCCGCCGCAGTCAGGTCCTGCCCATCGAGCAACAGGAAGGCAAGACGGTCGCGCTGCGCCATATCCAAGGGCCGTTCCGCCGCCGTTCGCGACGATATCAGACGCAGATTGTTCACTTCCTCGTAGATGCGCTTGCGTTGAAACAAGTCGCTGCCGCGCGACAGCCGCGTTTCGATTTCACCATCGGCGCCGCGGACGCCGTAGCGGCATTTGCCGATGGACGGCGCTTTCGGCTCCGCTTCCTCGAACACCATCTCCCTGAGTTGCTCGCAAGCCATGTCCGTTAGCGCTTCGTGGTAAGGCTGTTGAGTCTCCAGCAGCGCGTCCAGTTCCGCCTGCATCATGGGGCGAGTGAAGACCGGCATCCCTTCCCGGTCTTTCTTCAGCCGGGTCGTTCTCCTCTTGCCGGCCTTGCGCATTAGCAATTGCGAGGGGTGGGCGGGGCCGTCGAGTCCCAGCCTTTCGCCGAGCGCCGCGAGTTCGTTTTTTGTCGTGTTGGCCGTGTGCGCCATGGACTGGCGTTCCCTGGCGCTCTTTTCCTGTTGCTTGGCGTCGGCCTTGGAGTCGTCCCTGAGCCCCCGTGTCAGGCGCTGGCCCCGGTTCTTCGCGATATGCAGGATGGCGCGGGCCAGATCGCCGGCTTTCAAGCGGCTCTCAAGGCCCTTCGCCCGCAGCGGGACACGCTCGGTACTGCGTCCCGCAGGGGTGTCGGAGAAGCCGGGACCGAGGTTGAGCAGGCGAACGAGATACGCGCGCAACGCCTTTACCCGGTCGGCGCGGCGGCCGTATTGCGTCCGCATGGATTTGTGGCGGGTCCGCCCCGCCCCGCCTGTGGGCGCGGGATAAAAGAGCGCAACGCCGTCGATCAGCCGTGCCGGGCGGTTCGCCGTATCCAGTTCGATGACTGCGAAGCCGAGACTGCCGACGCCGACATCGATGCCCCATCCGACCTTCATGAAAAGTCCCCGACAGCAAGATTCCGAGAATATGTTGACTTGCGCGCGGGACTGGTGCAAGCATTGGCTGCTGTTTTGGAGAGCAGCGGCGTAAAGCTGTGCAACTGCTTGCAGTAGCAACTACAGTAAGGCAGCTTTCCATGGAGGGCTGCCAGACGAATATGGGGAGAGACGTTGTCTCTCCCCTCTCGTTTTATCGCCCGTTACTGGAGGAGGGGCGCAGGCTCACCCTGACGCCGGGCGATCCGCAGTTGTGCCATCTGGATCACGCACGGGCCGCAACCGTGCATGCCTTTCAGGGCCGTACGGTCGACAACGTGATCGCGGCGATGGAAGCGAACCACCCCAACCTGACCACGGCCAAGGCGTTCTATGTCGAGATATCCCGCGCGCGCCCGGGCGGAGCTGGTCACGGACGACGTGCAGGCGCTGAAGGAGCGGCTGGAAGCGGTCACAGGCGAGCGCATCTCGGCCCTCGAAGGCATCGGCGAGAGCCTCCGCCCGGAGCGCGAACGCGGGCAGCAAAAGGACGGGAAGGCGTCGCTCGACAGGGAACGGACGAGCCCGGAGGCGTCCGCGCCGCACCAGCCGGCGCGGGAAATCGAGCCGGTTCCGGCAAGGCACAAGGCGCCGGAGCCCGAGACGCCGGTCCAAGAGAAACGCATCGACATGAACCTCGGCCTCTGATTGCAGCCTTCGGGACCTCCTTTCGGACTTCCCCGGACGCGGTCCGCTCCCGAACATCGATGGAATCTCGTGGCGGACTCGCAATGTCCTTGTCTCGGGCGGCAGATCGAATGCGCACATCCATCGCCCGGATCTTCACGCCGGGCCCTCGCCCATCGTCTCCGTCATGCTCCTGCGGGCGGCGGCGACGAGGTCGTCGAGCTCTTTCTCGCGTTCGACGTCGAGCATCTCCTCCCGGTCGAGCGTCGCCATCACGTAGACGAGGCGGTAGATCTCCTCGATGAGCGCGGCGTGGCCCTTCGACAAGGTGGCCGGGGGAAGCTCACCCAGGCGGTCTTCGGCAGCGGCGACCGCGCTCGACCGCACGAGTTCGCCGGGGGACATGCCGTGCCGCGCGGCGGCCCGCCGGATCAGGTCCCACTCGGAATCGGAGAAGCGGGTCGAGCGCTGCCGGCGCGCATTGCTCCGGTTCTCCGCAGGTTTCTTCCCGGTCTCGGGATTTTTCCGTTCCTTTCCCGCCATCCCTTCTGCCCTTTCCAGATCGAACTGTCCGCCGGCCGCAATGAAATTCCGGCCCTGAAACAGCACGCCGGCGGCCCGTTTGCGGCCGGGCCCGGTCCGCCCCACAGGGCCGCCGTACCCTTCTTCATCCGCCCCGCCGGCCACCGCTGCCGAACGCCCTGAAGGGCGCCGCCGCGACCCGGATGCCGGTCCCGGGGGCGTGTTGTTTCCGTGTTTCGAGAGCCTGCACGGCGAACACACGGTCACGCGCCCTGGCGCAAATCGCAACCACCCTGACTGCTTTTGGCGGCAGGTGCGCGCTGGACTGCGCCCCGGTACGACGATCCGGCGAACACAAATCGGTGGCGCTCGATCCGCGTTGCGCCGGCAGGATTCTGGCGGCGCCTGTCCACTCCTGGCGGTGCCAGGCAGCGCCTGTCATCCCATGCCGCAACCCGCAGGGGACCTGCGTTCCGGTGTGTGGACCGAGACGGGCGCGGGCCCGTCTGAGCACGATTTGCGATGTATGAGCGATGGGGGAATCGGCGCCGGCGAATACGGCGGCTCGGAGCCTCCGCGGCGCCTGATGCGGGCGGCGGTGGCGACACCACGGAGGGACGAAGTGTCGAGCGCGGCGCCGGGGGCGGTGCCGGCGGTTCCGACGGGAGCGCCGTCACGAGGATCGGCGGGAGTGCGGGGAGCGATGCAGGCGACAGCGCGCGATGGCGGCGACAGCCGCAAGGCGCTGCTGCCTTGGCCGGCGATCGGGCTGGCGGTCGCCAGCACCGACGGCGCTGCCGGAGATGCCGATCACGGTGTCGATCGCGAGCGGGGCCCCCGATCGTGGTCCGGGGCAGGGCGAAGCGCCCGTGCGGATGGCGTTGCCGCGCGAAGTGTGTGCGCAAGAAGAAGCGGACCGCGCCGCCGCCGGAGCGACGGTGCGGCCCGCGCTGCGGTGCGGCCTATGCACTGGCCGTCATCACGGGGATACCGAGCTGCCTTGCCTTGTCCACGAGGTTCTCTGTGATGCCGGAGCCGGGGAAGGCGATGACGCCCCTGGGCAGGAGGTTGAGCAATTCGTCGTTGCGGCGGAAGGGCGCGGCGCGTCCGTGGCGGTCCCAGTCGGGCTTGCAGACGATCTGGTGGACGCCGTTGCGTTCGGCCCAGCGCGCGGCGATCCTCTCGACGCCGGGTCCGCCGCCGTGGACGAGCACCATATCCGCATGCTTAGCGCGGGTCCTGTCGAGCATGCGGATCACCGCGTCGGGGTTGGCGATGTCCTTGCCGCCTGCGATGGCGACGAGGGTGCCTTGCGGCAGGTGCGCCGTGGTCTCAGCCTCCTTGCGGGCGCGGATGAAGTCGCGGGCGTCGATGGCGGCGCTGGTCAGCCTGCCGGTCTGGCTGACGTGGCTGCCGCGCCGGGGCCGCCAGGTGTCGCCGGTCTCGGCGCGGTACTGTTCGGCCACCGCATCGCGCAGGGTCTCGAAGGCGTCGCGTCGGTCTCCGAGGTTCTGCGCGCGGTGGGTGACGAGTTCGAGTTCGCGGGACCTGATCTCGGTTCCGTCCTGGTCGCGCTGGAGGTCGCGGAGTTCGGGGGTGAGCCGATCGACGCTGCGGTCGATGCGCTGCGTCTGGGCGTGAAGCATGTTGACGAAGCCCCAGAGCAGGTGTTCGCGCTCGTCGGCGAGCTGTGTGCCGTCGGGGCAGACGCCTTCGCCGAGGATGCGGAAGGCTTCCTCGACGGCGGTCAGCGCATCGTCCTTGTCCCAGATGACGCGGGGGTCGAACTCGTCGCGCTCGGGTGTTGCGCTGTAGAGGGCGGCGTTGTCGCAGACGGTCGCGGTGACGGACTGTCCGTCGCTCTCGACGGTGTCGATGTTTTCGATGAGGGTCATGACGATCTCCTTGACGATCGGGTTGCAGCGCTCGGGGCGGTGTGCCCCGAAGTGATGTCCTGTTGGGTCACGCGCGCGCAGCGGAAGCACCGGGTCCGGAATGAATGGCCCGGCGGGATGCGCGGGTGGTGCGGGCGCACAAGCGAGCGAAGCGAGCGCGGAGCCACGGTCGCGCATTCCGCCGGGCCTAGGCGCTTCAGCGCCGTTTCATTCCGAGTCCCGGCCGGAACGGAGCGTGAGCGGAGTGGAGGACCCCGCCGCAGGCGGGGTTGGTGCAGTGAGCCCGTGTGGCACAATGGGACAGCACGCAGACAGGCAAATTCTCTCCCCTTGCACGGACCCGATGGGCGCTGCTGCCCGGCACGGCCTGCGGGAGCATCCCCGGGCCTGTCGGCCTGCCTTGCAAGCGGAGCGCGCAATTTGACAGCCATGGCCGGTCATCTCCGGAACGGATGCGAGAGGATCCGCTGCTCGGTTGCCTCGCGGATGCGGTTGCGGTCATGGACGCGGTGGGGGCCGCGCGGATCCTCGTCGAGATGGATCACGAAATACCGCGCGCCCTCGCGCAGCGGATCGTCGAGCGCGTAGATGTCGCCGACATGGTCGCCGTCGCAGTAGATGCGGGATTCGTCCGGGGCGATACGGCGGAAGGCGATGTTGCTCATGATGCGCCCCCCTCCGCCTGGCGGGCGCTGCGTTCCGCCAGCACCTGCGCCGCCCAGGCCGCCGCGCGGGCCAGCCCGTGGCCGTGACAGGGCAGCGGCGCGCACCAGCATGCGAGGCGGCGGCCATGCAGCGCGGCCAGCGCCTCCAGCTCGATCTCGCCGGCGCGGATGCGCCGCCAGAGGTCGGCGCGGTAGCGGGCGACCGCCTGCTCTCTCGAACAGGCCGGAGAGATCCTGAACGGGTTGCCCCACTTCGTGCGGCGGTCGATCAGCACGGTGCCGTTCACGACCTGCGCATGGTCGAACTTCTCGCGCAGCTTCGGCTCGTGTCTGAGATTGATGACGGCGTCCATCGGCTCCCTCCTCTCCCTGGGCCGGCTTGCCCGGCCCCTGCCTTCCTCTTGCTCCCGCAGGGCTTTCCGGGGCATGATCCGGGGCCGGGAGCGGGCCGCTTCACGGATTTCCTCCGGCTGAGGGAGGACGCTCCGCACGAAGCACGGGCGCATGGTCCGACCGGGAGAAGCCTCGAAACCGGCAGCAAAAAAGGGGCGACCGCGCAGCGGCCGCCCGAGTTGGGAGATAGGAAGCGTGACCGGCTCAGAACGGGATGATGTCCCCGGCCTCCCCGGTGCCGTCGGCCGGCATGGCCTCGCCGTTCGCCGCCGGCTGGGCGGTCCCGGCCTGGGCGCCGTTCCCGTTCGCGCCGGCGGGCTTGTCGAGGAACTGGATCCTGTGGCCGGGCACGATCAGGATCTCGGTGGAGAAGCGGTCGGAGTCCTCGCCCTCCTTCTTCCACCGCCGGGTCTGGAGCTTGCCCTCGGCGTGGACCAGCCGGCCCTTCTTCGCATGCCGCTCCAGCATGTCGATGAGGCCGTTCTGGAAGGTCACGACCCGGTGCCACTCGGTCCGGTCGACCCGCTCGCCGGTCTGGCGGTCGAGATAGGATTCGTCGGTGGCGATGCTGAGATTGGCCACGCGGCCGCCGGAGGCGAGATGGTTGACGGTGACGTCGGCGCCGAGGCGGCCGATCAGTTCGACGCGGTTCATTCCGAAGCTCATTGCGATGCTCCTTCAGGTCTGGTTGCTGACGATGGTCGAGCGGCCGGGACCGGAGAACCCTCTCCCCGGCCCCCTGCCGCTCATCTTCTCCCCGCTTTCCTTCACTCTGCGTCGCGGCCGGCGAGGACCTCGCGGATGGCCCGGCTGTCGAGACCGGCCTCGGCCAGCAGTTCGTCGCAGGCCGGCGCGGCGCGTTCGGTGTCGGTTGCCGCATCGGCGTCGGTGTCGTGGAAGAACTCGGACATGGGCATCTCCCCTGGACGGCGCCCGGACATCCGGCCGGAGAAACCACTCCCCCGGCCCTCCCGGGCGCTCGCCCCCGCGAAAGCCCTCCTTCAACTCCGGGACGCCGGCCCCGGCGGAGACAGGGTGGCGGCGCGGCAGGGAAGACACCCGCCGCGCCCGACCCGGAGGCGCGCCGGCTCACCAGGCCGGCGCGGTGTAGGAACTCATGGGGCTGGCGTCGCACAGCACCTCGACCTCGTCGCGCAAGAGCTTCTCGAAGACGAGGCAGAGCGCGACATCGGCCTCGCTGTCGAACGGCCCGTGCTCGCGCCCGGTGGCGATCTCGATCACCGTATACTGCGGGTCCCAGAACGGGATGCCGCGGAACGCGCCCGAACTCTCGCGGTGCCTGCGCGAACAGGGCTCGCAACGCGCCACGCCCGGCGAGGGCGCGTTGCAGGCGACGCAGCGGCCCCCGGCCCTCCGATCGGCATAGCGGTCGCGGCGGGCGGCGTGTTCGGCCTCGCGGTCGCGGCGCTCGGCCCTGACGACGGCGCAGGGCGCGCAGTAAACGGCGCCATCGAAGGTGGGGGTCCGGCACTTGACGCAGACCCCGGCGGCCCGGCGGGTGTCGTAGCGGGCGCGGGCGGCGTCGCGGCAGGCCGCGCACTCGGCGGCGCCGTGGGCCGGCTTGCCGCAACTGGTGCAATCGCCCCTGGCCTTCCGTTCGGCATAGCGCCGGCGGTCGGCTTCCCACTTCGCCTTCCGGTCCCGCCGCCTGCTCCGGATCCCGGCGCAGGACGGGCAATACGCCCTGCCGTCCGGCGCGGGCGCCGCGCACCGGACGCAGAGGCGGGCGGCGCGGCGACCGTGATGGCGCTCTTTCTTGGCCTGCCGCCTGTCCTCGCGGCACGGCCCGCACATGGTCCGGCCGTCCTCGGGCGGGACGTTGCCGCAGCGCACACAGAGCCCGGCGGCCTGGCGGGCCTCGCTGCGCCGGCGGCTGCGCTCCCGTCCGGCCCGGCGCCGGGCTTCCGGGTCGCGACCGCCATAGGGTATCCCCCGGGCCCTGGCCCGGGCGTCGCGCTCGCGGTCGCGCGCGCGATGCTTCTCCGCGCAAGGCCCGCAGGTCGTGCGGTCCGGGCGTGCCGGGGCCCGGCCGCACCTGACGCAGATGCCGGTCGCCTTCCTCTCGGCATAGAGCCTGCGGTCGCGCTCGCGCCCCTGGCGCCTTGCCCGTTCGGGGTCGCGCCGGGGTTTCCTGCCGGCCCGCAGGCGGGCGTCGCGTTCCCGGCCCGCCGCGTTCTGTTTCTCGTTGCAGGGCGCGCACAGGCGGCGCTCGGGCGCCGGCGGGCGGTCTCCGCAGCGGGGACAAAGGCCCCGGGCGGTGCGCGCGGCGGTGCGTCTGGCGACGCGCGCACGGCGGATCTCCGGATCGGCATGGGCCATGCCGTCCTCCTCGGTTCGTGGAACAAGGGGAAAGGCGGACGCCCCGCCGGCGGTGGGCCGGCCGGACGTCCGGGAAGGGGGCGGTCAGCCCTTCTGGCGGCGGTCGATACCGAGCCCCATGGCGTAGACACCCCAGTACTGGACCCCGCCCCGGCTGCCGAGGCCGGTGCAGATGATGATCTCGTTGCGCTCGGGCCGCATCTCCCTGACCGCCTTCAGGGTCGCGGTGATCGCCCGGGCCTTGCCGCGCCTGCCGCCCTTCGGCGCGGCGTCCGGGCAGGGCCGAATGTCGCCGTTCGCGAGCGTGCGGTAGCGCTCGACCACATAGCGGTCGTCTTCGGCCAGGCCGGGTCCGAAGAAATGGGTGAGAAAGGTTGCCGCCGTGTTGCGGGGGAATGCCATCGCTGCGCTCATGGTGCCGTCTCCTTCGTGCCGATGAGGGGAAACGGACGAACGCCCTCTCCCGGGCACCCGACCGCCGCCCCGCTCACGGCCAGCCTTTCCCTCCTGGCGGCGGGGCGCATGTCGCGGCCGACCGGAGTGACGGGCGAGCGGTCGCCGTCGGCGTGCGGGGCGGTCGGGAAATTGCCAGCGCAACGGCCAGCGCCCGGCAGGGACGCTGCACCCGGCAGCGTCACGTGCCAGGGCCGAGGACATGGGGACATGACGGACCGGGAAGACGACGGCAGCTTTCGTCGGCTGACGGTGCCAGCACGGTTATTCGGAAAGATGGGTAGCGAGCAGCCGTCTGGAGAAACCGGGGCATTCCCCGTCTATTCCAGCGCCCGCCTGCGCGAGGGCATCGACACGGGTCCGGAGCGGCGCGACATCCGACAATGGCCCGATCGCCATATGGTCGAAACGGTACCGCCGGACAGCTGCGATCCACGACACACACGGCGAGCTACAAGGGCCGCCGGGATTGCCGGGGCATGAACTACCGCGCCCGGGACATCGAAAGCCAGCTGCGGGCGGGCGAAGACAGCAGCTGGGAATTCAAGCAGGTGGAATTCGCCGGGGATCGTCCGAGACGGCCGGCCCGCGGCGACTGGGCCGATGAAATCGCAGCCTTCGCCAACGCGGCCGGGGGCGTGGTGCTTGCCGGTGTTGCCGACGACGGCAGCGTCATCGGCATGTCGCGTGCGCAAATCGCCCGTCTGGACTCCCTTCTCGTGGAGGTGAGCACCGATACGATCAAGCCGCCCGTTCGCATCCGCACGCATCACCGGGAATTGTCCGACGGCAGGCTGGTGCTGCTGGCCGAAGTCCCGGAGAGCGATTCCGTCCATGAGAGCCCCGGCGGATGCTACGTCCGCGTGGGCGCCTCGAAGCGGCTCATGGGGAGCGACGAGCGGTTGCGCCTGACGCAACGGCGGTCGCAGGCGCGTTTCCTGTGGTTCGACAAGCAGCCGGTGCCGGAAACCGGTTTCCGGACGTTGACCGAGGCGCTCTGGAAACCGTTGCTCAGCGCCGAGGGCGCGGCCGAGCCCGAGGCGGCGCTCGGGAAGCTGGCGCTTCTGGCAGACGACGAGGCAGGCGCGCTTCGCGCGACGGTCGCCGGCGTGCTGTTGTGCACGCCCAGTCCGGAACGATGGCTCCCGCACGCCTGCATCACGGCGACCCGATACGACGGCGGAGACCGTGCATCGGGTCAAGTCGATGCCCGGGAGATCGCCGGGCCGCTGAACGAACAGATCGCCGGCGCCGTTGCCTTCGCTGTCAGAAACATGCGGGTCGCGGCGCGAAAGGATCCGGCCCGTTCGGATATTCCCCAGTACAGCGAAAAGGCCCTGTTCGAGGCGCTGGTCAACGCCGTCGTCCATCGCGACTACTCCATGAGAGCAAGCAGGATCCGTCTCTCGATGTTCGACGATCGGGTGGAAATCCAGTCGCCCGGTTCCCTGCCGAACAACCTGACGGTGGAGAGTATGGCGTCGCGGCAGTCGACCCGCAATGAAGCCCTCACCTCCGTATTGGCGCGGATGCCTGTCGGAGGAACCCGGGGCGGTGAAGACAGGCGATACTACATGGAGCGCCGCGGCGACGGCGTGCCCATCATCCGCCGCGAGACCTGGGCATTGTGCGGGAAGTACCCCGAGTACACGGTCGTTGACGATGCCGAGGTGCTGCTTGTCATTCCTGCGGCGGTACAGGAGCGGATCCCCGCTCGCGCCGTCATCTCCGTGCGGTCTGGCGGCCGGCCCTTGCCGGGCGCCGGTCTCCTTCTCCTATTTCCGAACAACACCTGGAAGCAGGCCGTCACGGACGAACAAGGCGAAGCGGCAGTCGATCTGCACACGACCCGGCTGCCCATGACCGTGTTCGCGTCCGCAGCAGGATACGCCGCACATCCGGAGCGGGACTGGATACCGGGCGAACGAGCGCTGGCGATCGATCTGGAGGCTTTGCCGGCAGGCGGGAGCGTCATCTTTCCGGAGGCCACCGGCCATGTTCCGGGATTGAAGGGCAGGCTCAATCCCGTACGCGACGCCCATGACCGGACCTACCTCTACGCGTCGAACATTGCGATTGACGAAGGCAGGCAACAGCCGGTTCACTTCACCCCCGGCGAGAAACTGCAATTGACCGACGCGGAAGGGACCGAACTGCATGTGCGGATCGTCGCTATCGTCGGCCGATCCGCACTTGTCGAGTATGTCGATGCCCGGCGATGAAGCCGATGAACCGGTTCGTTCCTGAACGGCAACGGACAAGGTTCACTGGCGCATGGGCAGAAAGGAGCGTCCGATCCTCGCCGCCTTCGAAGCCGGTCGCCGGGAACTTTCATCCCCCGGGACCCGAAGGGCTGCCGTCCGAGTGCCTACAGGCCTGCGCTGGGGATACGCCTGGATTGGAATGAATCCGCTTTCAGATTGGTTACGAGATTTCTCTCGAGTTTCTGCCAGTTCATTTTATTACGATAAATCAATATGTTATACGGAGCATTTTGTAGGATTTTACTTTTGAGATATTCACGCATGAGGCGTTGCGCGATTTGCTCTTGCGCCACCGGGCCGGATTCATCCTGTCCTACAACGACTGCCCGACGATCCGCGACTGGTATTCCGACTGCAATATCGAGACGCCGGAATGGCAATACACCTTCGGGCAGGGCGATACGCGCATCGGCGAGAACCGGCGCGAGCGCAACGGCGGGTCGCATGTGAAGAAGTCGCACGAACTGCTTATCTGGCGGCATCCCCGGTGAACGCTCGCCGCGCAAGCACGACCGAGGCAGCCCGCGAATACCGGCAACGCGGCCATGACGACGCGCTGCTGTTCGCGCTCGCCATCGGGCTTGAGGATGACTACCGCCGCGACCAAGCGGCGAAGAAGGATGTCATCGACCCGGCCGGAGACGCGCACTCGGTCAAGTCCGGGCGCATCAAGTGGCAGGTCTTCCTCTACCGGCGAAACCGCTTCCTCGACGACGACGGGTTCCAGGCGCTCAATGGGGTCGGCTCGCTCCTGGTCCACTGCATTGACGCCTTCCCGCCGCGCTACAGCGACTATGAGGACAACAAGGAACCGGCCAAACTCCGCCTGCAAGCGCCCATGCGGGAGCTCAAAGACCGCTTCCAGCGCAAGGCTCTCCTGCGGGCCTTCCTGCGCAAGTCGCTCTTCAACGGCGCGGAGGTGCAATATCTGACGGTGCTGCGGGACGGCGTCTTCTGCGTCTATTGGAGCGACGATGTTGTCACGGCGATGGCGGACGGCTTCGAAGTCGTGAACTCGACGGCTCGTCGGCCCGGAGAATTCGACGCACAGAAGGTGCTCTTCCGGCATGAGGGCCGCAATGTCGGGGAACTCGAAATGCGGAACTCCAGCCCCGGCCATTACGGCGAGGTGCTGTTCAACATGAACCGGGAACCGTGCCTTGCGCTCTTGGACGCGGCCGGCTTGGAGACTGCCGAGTGGTCGTCCGAAGTCCGGCTATACGGACAGGCGCGGCGGACCTTCGGTCGCTGGTAGTTTGCGCAAGCATGTATATAATCCCCTAACGATACGCTGCCCGGGCGGAGGCCCGATACGCCATGATCGCAGACAGCTTCCATGAGACCTGGTCCGAAGCGGAGGAAGAACGCCGCCGCCGCCGCACAGATCCGGGGCTGACGAGAACGATTACCAGAATCCTCAAGAGTCCCTATGGCGGCTACCGTGTCCGCTCGACACCCGTCGAACTGGATATCGAACGCCGGCGTATGTCCATGCCGCGCAAACTCGCCGCAGTCAGATACGGCGCTTGATGAACGAACGCACGGACGAAGCGTCGCAGCGCCGGCGCCGGCAAGGACCGACAACACCGAGCACAGAATCATTCGGGATTCACTGGCGTTGGACAGGGAAAGGGTCGCCCTGACGGCGCGCGCCCTGGAACTGGAGGACCAGCAGGACCGGCGGCAAGCCGATCACGCAGACCGTCGCCTCGATATGGCCGAGCGTTCGAGCAAGCGGCGTTACAGGCTTTTGGCATGGACGCTTGCTGCAGGCGCGATTCCCTTCCTCGCAGCGGTAGCACTGATTATGTGGATGCTGTTTTTCGGCGACCCGCAGCAGGCTGCGAGGGCAAGCGGCCTTCTGGAGGTCGTCTTCACCGGTCTCGGCGGTTTCGGGATCGGCTATGCCGTGTTGTCGGCGATCCGACGGCTGTTTCGACGGTAGCCGCGGGAACGCAACCGTGCGCACCGCTCAGGCGGTGAAGACGGGTTTGTCGCCGGGGGCGGGGGTGCCGGAGAAGGCGCCGGCGCGCATCACCGCCATGCGGCCGCCATGGGCCTCGATCAGCGCGTCCTGGCTGGCCCGCGCGCGGCGGTGGACCTCGTCCGGGTCGCAGACCTTCCGCATCGCCGCCATGAGGCGGGCGACCGTCTCCGGCTCGCGGGGGGCCAGGTTCCGGCGCTCCTCGGGGTCGGCCTCGAGGTCGAACAGCTCCGGCTCGAAGCCGGTATAGCGGATGAGCTTCCACCGGCCCTGCCGCAGCATGAAGCAGCCGGAGGCGGCGCCTGCCGCATGGTATTCGCTGAACACGGCCCGCTCCGGCTCCTCGCCGAGCGCCCAGAGCGAGCGGCCGGGCAGCGCGGGGTCGGATTCCAGGCCCGCGCCTTCGAGGATCGCCGGGTGGCAGTCCAGCAGCGAGGCCGGCGTGCCGCAGACCCGCCCCGCCGGCACGTCCGGCCCGGCGGCGATCAGCGGCACCCGGACTGCCTCCTCATACATGTTGGACTTGCCCCAGAGCCCGCGCGCGCCGAGGTTCTCGCCATGGTCGCTGGTGTAGATCACGCGCGTTGCGCCGGCGAGCCCGGCTTCGTCCAGCGCGGCCAGCACGCGGCCGATATTGTCGTCGAGGAAGGAGCAGAGCCCGTAATAGGAGGCGATGGCCACGCGCCGCGCCTCGTCGTTGAAGAAGCTGTCATAGGGCTGGGCCTCGGCATAGGCCTCGATCCAGGGATGGCGGGGACGCAGGCGGTAGTCCTTCGGCAGCGCCATGTCGGCCGGGTCGTAGAGGGCGAAGAAGGGCTCCGGCGCGATCAGCGGGAAATGCGGGCAGACGAAGGAGACGAACAGCACCCACGGGCCGGCCGCGGCCGGGGCTTCCTCCGTCAGCCAGCGCCCCGCCTCGTCCGCAATCGCGCGGTCGTAGCGGGTGTAGCCGCTCTCGCCGGGGCCGATCTCGCGCGAAAACTTCGCCCCGCCGAAGCGGACCGGCATGGGGTCCTTGATCGCGCCGTATATGTCGCCCCTGCCGTCCACGACATGCATCGGGCGGATCTGGGTGTCGAAGCCGGTCGGGTCCGCCTCGTCGCGGTAATGCAGCTTGCCGATGGAGAGCACCGGGCGGCCCGCCGCCTGCAGCGCGTGGCCCCAGCCGGGCACGCTGCCGTCATAGGGGTGGCCGTTGTCCCAGGCGCCGATCTCGTGGACGTGGCGCCCGGTGGCGAAGGCGGCCCTGGCCGGCACGCAGATCGGCGAGGGCGTGTAGGCGGCGGAAAACAGCGTGCCCCGCGCCGCCAGCGCGTCTAGGTTCGGCGTGTTCACGACAGGATGGCCCGCTACCCCCATGGCATTGGCGCTATGCTCGTCGGACATGATGAAAAGCAGGTTTTGCGGCTGCATGGCGCGGCGTCTCTCCGCCCGGAAGAGGGCGGGCGGGATTGAAGCCGATTGCCGCCCGCTTTCCAAGCCGGCCCGCCCGGCGGCCTGTCTTCCCGCCCGGCGGGAGGATAGTCTGGCGCGGACCGGGGCGGGCAGGGGCGGCCTATGGCGATAATCGGCAAGATCCTGGGCGGGGTGCTGGGCTTCGCGGTCGGCGGGCCGCTGGGCGCGCTGCTCGGCGCGGTTGCGGGCCACGGGCTCATCGACCGGAACCGGAGCCGTGCGGCCCTGGAAGGCAACGGGGCGGACGAGGAACAGGCCGGCGTGATGTTCGCGCTCGGCGTCATTGCCCTTTCCGCCAAGGTCGCCAAGGCCGACGGCACGGTGACGCGCGATGAAATCCGCACCTTTCAGCGCATCTTCCCCTTCGACCCGGACGAACGGAGCCGGATCGCCGACCTCTACAATGAGGCGCGGCAGAGCACGGAGGGCTTCGAGGCCTATGCCGGGCAGGTGCGGGACGCGCTGGCAGCGAAGCCGGAGCTGCTGGCCGAAGTGGTGGATGCGCTTTACGCCATCGCTGCGGCGGACGGGGAGCTGCACCCGGCGGAAGAGCGGATGATTGCCGAGATCGGCGCGATCTTCGGCCTTGGCGGTTACGAGATGGCCTCCCTCCGCGCCCGCCATGCTTCCGGATCGAAATCCGGGGCGGGCGCCGCGAGCGACGGGGGCAGGGATGCCGCGGACGCCTATGCCGTGCTCGGCGTGGCGCCGGGCGCCTCGGACGAGGAGCTGCGCGCCCAGCACCGCAAGCTCGTGCTGACCTACCACCCCGACAAGCTGGCCTCGAAGGGCCTGCCGGAAGAGTTCATGGAGCTTGCCAACGACCGGCTCGCCGCCATCAACGCCGCCTACGAGACCGTGACGAAGGAGCGCCGGGCGCGCTGAGTCCGGCGGCCCGGACCGCCGCGCCCGGCCGCCCGGAGAAGGCCCCGATTTCGCTTTGTTTTTCCCGTGCGGTCTGGCAGGGTTGCCGCTCTGCACTGCCGTAAACCCGAGCGGAGCGCGATTTTCGACCATGTAACGCAGGAGGCTGCCGATGACCCGCCTGAACAAACCGACCCGGCGCGATTTCATGAGAACCGCCGCCGCGGGAGCCGGCGCCGCCGCGTTTTCCAGCGTGTTCCCGGCCATCTCGGCCGATGCCGACGACGCCATCCTTGTCGGCGGCCTGCACGACCTCTCCGGCTTCATCGATTTCGCCGGCATCCCGATGAACCAGATCATGCTGATGGCCATCGAGGAGATCAACGCGCAGGGCGGGCTGCTCGGGCGCGAGGTCAAGGGCGTCGTTTACGATCCCCAGTCCAACATGTCGCTCTATTCGCAATATGCGACGCAGCTTGCGCTGAAGGACAAGGTCGCGGTCGTCATGGGCGGCATCACCAGCGCCAGCCGCGAGACCATCCGCCCGATCTTCCACCGCTTCAAGACGCTCTACTTCTACAACACGCTCTATGAGGGCGGCGTTTGCGACCGCAACGAGATCACGCTCGGCACCACGCCCGCGCAGACGGTCGAGCAGCTTGTGCCGCACACCATGAATCTGTGGGGCAAGAAGGTCTATACCATCGCGGCGGACTACAATTACGGCCAGATCACCGCCGCCTGGGTGAAACGCTATGTCGAGCAGAACGGCGGCACCGTGCTGTCCACCGACTTCTTCCCGCTGGACGTGACCAATTTCGGCCCGACGATCTCCAAGATCCAGGAGGCGAAGCCGGACATGGTCATGTCCGTGCTGGTCGGCACCGGCCATCTCGGCTTCTACAACCAGTGGGCCGCGGGCGGCATGAAGAACGAAATCCCGATCGCGTCCACGACCTTCGGCGCGGCGGGCGCGGAAATCGAGATCATCAAGCCGGAAGTCGCCAACGGCATCATCACCTGCTACGGCTACTACCCGCAGATCGACTCGCCGATGAACAATGCCTGGGTCGAGGCGGTCAGGAAACGCTATCCCGACGACACGCCCTTCCTGACGGAGCTCTCGGCGTTCACCTGGGAAGGCATGATGATCTGGGCCGATGCGGTGCGGACCGCGGGCAGCCTCGACCGCATGGCGCTCATCGAGGTGATGGAGTCGGGCAAGGAATACGAGTTCCCGTCCGGCAAGGTCACCATCGACCGCAAGACCCACCATGCGATCCGGGACGTCTATGTGGCGGACCTCCAGGACAAGAAGTTCGTCATCAAGGAGCAGTTCTCCCAGGTCCAGCCGGTGGACACGCAGACCGTCTGCGACCTCGAGAAGGACCCGAACGCCAACAAGCACTACGAAATCTCGCTCAATTAGAAGACCTTGCCGCCTGTCCGCCGCCCCGGCCGGGGCGGCGGCGCGGGGTTCCTTCATGGATTACGCCCTTATCGTCCTCATAGAGCTCCTGCGCGCCGTGGCGGGGCTGGTGCTCATCGCGGCCGGGCTCGCGATCATCTTCGGCATGATGCGGGTCATCAACATCGCGCATGGCGAGTTCCTGATGCTGGGCGGCTACACCGTGGTGCTGACGACCAAGCTGGGCGTGAACCTCTGGGTTGCGATCCTGGTGCTGGCGCCGCTGTTCGTGGGCGTGTTCGGCATCGTCGTCGAGCGCTGCATCATCCAGTTCCTCTACAACCGGTTACTGGATTCCATCCTTGCGACCTGGGGGTTGAGCCTGCTGCTCATCGGGGCCGTGACCGTCGTGTTCGGCAACACGGTGGAGGGCGTGGCGACGCCGCTCGGCGGCTTCGACATCGGCGACTACAAGATGGCCAGCTACACCCTGGTGCTGATCTTCGCGGCCGCGCTGATCCTCGCCGCGATCTTTGCCGTGCTGCGATACACCCGCTTCGGGCTGATCGCGCGCTCGACCATGCAGAACCCGAACATGGCCGAGGCGCTCGGCGTCAACTCCAGGCTGGTCTATATGGCGACCTTCGGCATCGGCGCGGCGCTGACCGGGCTGGCGGGCGGCCTGCTGGCCCCGATAGCCGGCGTCGTGCCCAGCATGGGCATCTATTTCATCGGGCAGGCCTTCATCACCGTGGTCACGGGCGGCACGGCCATCGTCGCCGGCACGCTCAGCGCCTCGACCATGCTCGGCACGCTCAGCCAGAGCGTCACCTTCCTGTCCGGGCCCGTATTCGGCGACGCCGCGCTGCTGCTCGTCGCGCTCATCCTGCTCCGGTTGCTGCCGCAGGGCATCACCGGGCGCATCTTCTCGCGCAGCCTCTGAGGCGGGGAACCGATGGCGGCACCCGGATACTGGCGCGGCGTTGCCCTGGTGGCGGCGGTTTTCCTCGCGATCCTGCTGTTCGTCCCGGCCTGGTTCGACCTCTTCGAGGTCCTCCAGATGACGCAATATGTCGTGCTGGCGATCTATGCGCTGAGCCTCGCCTACATCTGGGGCTTCGGCGGCATCATCAGCTTCGGCCAGGCGGGCTTTTTCGGGCTCGGCGGCTACGCCTTCGCGGTGATCTCGATCAATATGGGCGAGACCACGGTCCCCTTCCTGCTGACCATCGCGCTCTGCTTCGCCTTCGCGGCCGTGCTCGGCTATTTCATGTTCTACGGGCGGTTGAGCGACGTCTATCTCGGCGTCGTGACCCTGGTCGTCGCCCTCATCATGTGGAAGCTGATAAGCCACACGGCCGGGCCCGAATACGCCATCGGCAAGGCGCGGCTCGGCGGCTTCAACGGCATTCCCAGCATCCCGATCATGCAGGTGCCGTTCACGGACCGGGAAATGGATCCGGGCGAGATGTTCCAGTATTTCATGGGGCTGCTGATCTTCGTCTATCTGCTGCTCCATGTGCTGATCCGCTCCAAATTCGGCCGGATCGCCATCTCCATCCGCGAAAACGAGGTCCGGACCGGCCTGCTCGGCTACGACATCCGCCGCTACAAGCTCATGGTGTTCTCCATCGGCGGGGCGCTCGGCGGGGCGTCGGGCGCCATGTGGGCGACATACCAGACCTTCATCGACCCGAACGCCTTCAGCCTCGAAATGTCGGCCAAATGCCTGATCTGGGTGATGGCGGGCGGCGTCGGCACGCTGATAGGCCCCATCGTCGGCGTCGTGGCCCTCCAATACCTCTCCCTGAAGCTCGGCGAGACGGCGTTCATCAACAATCTGGTGATCCTCGGCACCGTGCTGGTGCTGCTGGTGCTGCTCATGCCGCGCGGCATCGTGCCGACCCTGCATGACTGGTTGCGCAAGGGTATGGCGCTCGTCCGGCTGCCGTCGCGGGGAGGCGCGCCGTGAGCGCCGCATCCGGGTCCATCCTGGCCACGTCCAGCCTCACCATGCGCTTCGGCGGCGTGGTGGCGGTGGATAATGTCGATTTCAGCCTGGCGCCGGGCGAGCTGCGCTGCCTGATCGGGCCGAATGGCGCGGGCAAGAGCACCTTCTTCAAGTGCCTCACCGGGCAGTTGCGGCCGAGCAGCGGCTCCATCCTGTTCGACGGCGAGGAGATCGGCGGCCGCCACACCCACGAGATCGTCGCCCGCGGCATCGGCATCAAGACGCAGGTGCCGAACCTGTTCGAGGGCCTCTCGGCCCGGGAGAATGTCAGCCTCGCGGCCAGCCGCAGGAACCGGGCGGACCGGGCGGCGGAGATCGCCGGCGAGATGCTCGAACTCATGCAGATCCCGGAGATCGCGGGCGAGGCGGTCGGCACGCTCGCCCACGGCCAGCGCCAGCTCGTGGAGCTCGCCATGGTGCTTGCCGGCCGGCCGCGCCTGGTGCTGCTCGACGAGCCGGCGGCGGGCATGGCGGGCGAGGAGCGCGCGCGCCTCGCCGGCGTGGTGCGCAGCCTCGCCGGCGACAACACGCTGATCGTCGTCGAGCACGACATGGACTTCATCAAGGACATCGCCAGCACGGTCACCGTGTTCCACCGCGGCCGCATCTTCATCGAGGGCCATGTCGAGGAGATCATGGCGCATTCGGAGGTGCAGGAGATCTATCTGGGGAAGGAGACGAATGCCGCTGCTTGAGATACGCGGCCTGCGGGCGACCTACGGCCCGGTTCCGGTCCTGCACGGCATCGAGCTCGATGTCGAGGAAGGCGAGCTCGTCGGCGTTCTCGGCCATAACGGCATGGGCAAGACCACCCTGCTGCGCGCGCTCATGGGCTTCGTCAATGTGAGCGGCGGCTCCATCCGCTTCGACGGGCGGGAAATCCAGCGCCTGCCGACCTGGCGGCGCGCCCGGCTCGGCATGGCGCTGGTGCCGCAAGGCCGCGAGATCTTTCCCAACCTCTCCGTGCGCGAGAACATGCATGTCGGCGTGCCGCGCGGCGAGGAGCCGGAGGCGCGCATCGGGGAAATCCTGGGATATTTCCCGCGCCTCACCGAGCTTCTGGACCGCCGCGGCGGCGCGCTCAGCGGCGGGGAGCAGCAATTGCTGGCGCTCGCGCGCTGTCTCTGCGCGCGCCCGTCCATGATCCTGCTGGACGAGCCGACGGAAGGCATCCAGCCCTCCATCATCCAGGACATCGCCGCCGTCATCGGCGAGCTGCGCGCCCGGCAGAAGCTGACGATCGTGCTCGTCGAGCAAAACCTGGACTTCATCGCCGCGCTGGCTGAGCGCGTGCTAATCCTGCAAAAGGGTGAGATCACCCGCCAGGTCGACAGCCGCGACCTGGGCAATGCCGAGATGATGAGCGCCTATACGGGCTTCAGCACTCCGGCAGCGTGACGTCGAGGGAGGAAAAAATGCCAGTTCAGATGCCGACAGCCGAGCAGCTGCGCGATGTCGCGGACGAGATGGGCCTGACGCTCAGCGAGGAGGATGTGCAGTCCTTCCTGGGCCTCATCGCCGGCAGCATCGAGGCCTACAACGTCGTTGACGGCCTCCCCGACAACCTGCCGACCGTGCGCTATCCGCGCACCCCCGGCTACCGGCCGGAGGGCGAGGAGAACAGATACAACGCCTGGTACTACAAGACCCGGATCGAGGGCGCGGCGGAAGGCAAGCTCAAGGGCAAGACCGTCGCGCTCAAGGACAATGTGATGCTGGCCGGCGTGCCGATGATGAACGGCGCGGCCACGCTGGAAGGCTATGTACCGGACGTGGACGCGACCATCGTCGAGCGGCTGCTGGACGCGGGCGCCACCATCGAGGGCAAGGCGCATTGCGAGAATTTCTGCCTCTCCGGCGGCAGCCACACCAATGCGACAGGCGCGGTCCACAACCCGCACCGCATGGGCTATTCCGCGGGCGGGTCGTCCTCGGGCTCGGCGGCGCTGGTGGCGGCCGGCGAGGTGGACATGGCCGTCGGCGGCGACCAGGGCGGCTCGATCCGCATGCCGGCCGCCTATTGCGGCATTTACGGCATGAAGCCGACGCACGGGCTCGTCCCCTATACCGGCATCATGCCTATTGAAATTTACGTGGACCACACCGGGCCGATGACCGGCAATGTCGCCGACAACGCGCTGATGCTGGAGGCGATCGCCGGCCCCGACGGCGTGGACCCGAGGCAATACGATGTCGAGACGCACCCCTATTCCGAATTGCTGGAGGGCGGCGTCGGCGGCCTGAAGATCGGCGTGCTGCAGGAAGGCTTCGGGCACCCGAACTCGGAGGCCGACGTCGATGCGGCGAACCGGGCGGCGGCGGATATCCTCGCGAAGATGGGCGCCGAGGTCCGGGAGGTCTCGGTGCCGATGCACGCCATCGGCGCCGCGATCTGGACCCCCATCGGCGTCGAGGGGCTGACCGGCACCATGATGTGGGGCGACGGCTACGGCCACAGCCGCCAGGACCTCTATGTGACGAGCCTGATGGACTTCCACCATCGCTGGCGCGACCGGGCGGACCAGATGTCCGAGACCACCAAACTCTTCACCATGCTCGGCACCTATATCCGCAACCATTACGGCCTGCGCTACTACGGCAAGGGGGTGAACCTCTCGCGGCGGCTGGCGGCGGAATACGACAAGGTGCTGGCCGAGTGCGACCTGCTGCTGCTGCCGACCGTGCCGCTCAAGGCCACGCCGCTGCCGGGCCCCGAGGCCTCGCGCGAGGAATATGTGCAGCGCGCGCTCGAGATGATCGGCAATACCGCGCCGTTCGACATCACCCACCATCCGGCGATGTCGCTGCCCTGCGGCATGGGCGACGGACTGCCCATCGGCATGATGCTGGTCGGCAGGCGCTACGCCGAGCCCACCATCTATAGGGCTGCCTACGCCTTCGAGCAGGCCGAGGACTGGAAGAGCCTCTGAAGGGAAACGCGATCGAGGAGGAAGGACGGATGACGATTCAGGGTCCCAAAGCGTCTGAACTGCAGGAACTCGGCCGCTCGCTCGGCTTCGGGCTCACCGATGAGGAAGCGCAGGAATACAGCGAGCTGCTGGCCCCGCTGGCCGCCATGGCCGACGCGCAGCAGAAAATGCCGGATTACCTGCCGGCGGTGAAATATCCACGCACCACCGGCTACCGGCCGGAGGGCGAGGAGAACAGATACAACGCCTGGTACTACAAGAGCCGGGTCGAGGGCGCGGCCGACGGCCCGCTCAAGGGCAAGACCGTCGCGCTCAAGGACAACATCATGCTGGCCGGCGTGCCGATGATGAACGGCACCTCGATCCTTGAGGGCTATGTCCCGGAGGTGGACGCCACCATCGTGACGCGCCTGCTGGACGCGGGCGCCACCATCCTCGGCAAGGCGCATTGCGAGAACTACTGCCTCTCCGGCAGCAGCCACAGCAATGCCACCGGCCCCTGCCACAACCCCCACCGGATGGGCTACAGCGCCGGCGGCTCGTCCTCCGGCAGCGCCGCGCTGGTGGCGGCCGGCGAGGTGGATATGGCCATCGGCGGCGACCAGGGCGGCTCGATCCGCATGCCGGCCTCCTTCTGCGGCATATACGGCATGAAGCCGACGCACGGCCTCGTGCCCTATACCGGCGTGCTCGGCATCGAGGCCGGCATCGACCATGTCGGGCCGATGACGGCCAATGTCGCCGACAACGCGCTCATGCTGGAGGCCATTGCCGGCGCGGACGGCATAGACGGCCGGCAGCGCGATGTGGTCACGCATCCCTATTCCGAAATGCTGGAGGGCGGCGTCTCGGGCTTGCGCATCGCCGTAATCGAGGAGGGGTTCGACCATCCGGGCTCCGAGGCGGAGTCAGATGCGGTCGTCCGCGCGGCCTGCGGCAAGTTCAGCGAGCTCGGCGCGGCGGTCGAGACGATCTCCTTCCCGCTGCACCGCGAGGCCGCGGTGATGTATTTCCCGGCGCTCGCGGAGGGGCTGGCGCGGGAGATGATGCTGCAGGGCGGCGTGTTCTACGGCCTGCCCGGCCTGTATGTCGGCGGGGCGCTGGAGCGCAGCAACCGCTGGATGGTGCGCGGGCACGAGCTGCCGCCGACCGTCCGCGCCTTCACCCTGCTCGGCGCCTGGTACATGGAGGCGCTGGGCGGGCGCATCTACGCCAAGGGCATGAACCTGCAGCGCAAGGCGAAGGACGGCTTCGCGCGGCTGATGGAGAGCTACGACTTGCTTCTGATGCCGACCACGCCGCTGGTGGCGCAGGCCATGCCGGGCCCGGACGCCTCGATCACCGAATACTGCACGCACGCCTGGAACATGCTGGCCAACTGCCCGACCTACAACTACACCGGCCAGCCCTCCATGTCGGTGCCCTGCGGCATGGTGGACGGCCTGCCGGCCGGGCTGATGATTACCGGGCGCTGGTGGGGCGAGCCGACGATCTACAAAGCGGCGGCGGCCTTCGAGGCGAATTACGACTGGCGCTCGCTCTGACGGGGCGGCATATCGACGAGCGGAACCCGGACCGCTTGCTGCCGGAAACCTCTTCTCCGCTTGCGAGAAGAGCCCCAGGAACCTCCTCCCCCGCTTGCAAGGTCGGGTGGGGGGGCCGCTTGCGCGCCAGCGGAAGCGGCGGGCGAAGCCCCGTCACGCCGAGAGGCCCTCCCCCAGCCCCTCCCGCCGAGCGGGAGGGGAGCAAAGCGGGGAACCCGGGCGACGGTGGGCGCTACTGCGCGGCGGCGGCGGGGCGGGCGGCGAGCGAGCTTGAGGTCGCGTAGTCGAGCTCCCTCGGGAAGCCCTCCACGGCGCGCTGCACGGCGGTCTCCAGCCGGCTGAGCGTCTCGTCGATCTCGGCCTCGGTGATGATGAGCGCCGGGCAGACGCGGATGAAGTTCTTGACCGCGATGGTGGCCAGCCCCTCCAGCAGCGCGTTGTAGCGGATGCGCTCCGCCATCGCCGGGTCCGGCCGCCGGCTCTCCGGCGTCTCGACGATATCCAGCAGGTAGTAGAGGCCCGTGCCGCGCACATCGCCGACGACATCGTATTTCCGCTGGATCGCCTCCAGCCCGGCGCGGAGCCGCGCGCCCTTGGCGGCCGCCTGTTCGGCGAGATTGTCGCGCAGCACGATCTGGAGCTGCTTCAGTGCGACGGCGGCCGGCAGCGGGTCGCCGGAATAGGTGCCGCCCCAGGGCAGGCCCGCCCTGCCGCGCGCCTCCTCCGCGATCTCCGGCGTCGTGACCGTGCCGGCAATGCCCATGCCGGCGGTCATGCCCTTGCCGAAGGAGACGATGTCCGGCATCGCGTCATACTGCTCGAAGGCCCAGATGCTGCCGGTCTTGGCGGGCGCCAGCTGCGCCTCGTCCAGCATCAGCAGCGCGCCCCAGCGGTCGGCCATCGCCCGCAGGCGCGGCAGCCATTCCGGCGGCGGCACCACCATGCCGCCCGCCACGGGGATCGTCTCGGCCATGATGAGCGCGAGGTTGCGGCTGGTGATGTGCTCCATCAGCTCTTCGCTGTGGTCGAGGCAGGCCACATTGCAGCCGGGATATTCGAGGTTGACCGGGCAGCGGTAGCAGAGCGGGGCGTAGATCGCATTGCGGTGCGAGGGCATCATCAGGGGCCCCAGATGCGCCTTGCGCCCGCCGCCGACGCTGGTCACGGCCTCGGCCGCCAGGCTGCCGCCATGCAGGCCGCGTATCACCGACACGATGTCGTAGCGCCCGGTGACGCCGAGCGCCATGCGCATGGCGATCTCGTTGGCCTCGGAGCCCGTGACGGCGAAGTTCACCACCTTGAGGTCGCCCGGCAGCGTGCCTGCGATGAGCTCGGCGAACTCGATCAGCCAGGGGTTGGAATACCAGGAGGAGGTGTGGACCAGTTTGTCCGCCTGCTCGCGGATCGCCTCGGTCAGCTCCGGGTGGCTGTGGCCCAGCACCATGCACATCATGCCGGCGGTGAGGTCGAAATACTCCCTGCCGTCCACGTCCTTCAGCACGATCCCCCGGCCGCTCTCGAAGATGACCCGGGGTTCGTAGCGCCAGCCGTAGATATAGGCCTCGTCGCGGGCCATCAGCTCGTGGTGCATGTTCGAGAACTGGAAGGTCTTTTCCATGGCCCGCCTCTCCTCCCGCCGGGTGCGCCGGGCCATCATGGCACAGCCGCCGGCAACTTGCGCGCCCGCCGCCCCGCACCTATCTTCCGCTCCGCCGGGGAGGTGGCCGAGTGGCTGAAGGCGCACGCCTGGAACGCGTGTATACGGTAACCCCGTATCGTGGGTTCGAATCCCACCCTCTCCGCCATAGCCGATGAAGATTTTGTGTCATTCCTAAACTCATGTGAATTCCTTTATTTCAATCGCTTCCAGCCCGTACTGATTTGCCGGATGGGTCATTCTTGGCAAAATCGGATGATATGAGCCCGTTTCCGGGACTCTGACCGGGATTCCCTCCCGCGCCCATGAACCGGTCCGCTTGACAAGGAAATTCCTTCCCGGTGCTATTCCGGGACGGGGGGCCCCTTGGGCCGCCCCAGCCGTGAAGACGGTCTGAGGCATGAAAGAGGTTCATCTCGAGGCGTTCGAGCCGATCCCGTTCCCGCAGGTCGAGCCGGGATTCACCTTCAACGCCAATTTCTGCCGCAATCCGATGTGCCCCAATTTCGGGCCGGCCCCGGACATGGATGCCTATGCGGACCGCTACACCATCGTTTCCGCCGCTTTCACCGGGGACGCCCATCGCTACCGGTGCAACAGCTGCAGGTTGACCGCGCGGCTGCTGTCGAACCGGTCGCTGCGTACCGCCTATGTCTGGTTCAAGAGGCAGAGCATCCCGTTCGCCGCCTGCCCCAGCGAGGATTGCGGGAATTACGGCATCAATGCCTTCGAGCATCGGCAGCACTACCGGCTGAACAGCGGCAAGGACCTCCACCGGCTCCGGTGCCGCAAATGCCGGTCGGGGGTCGAACTCGGCGAGCCCTTCAATCTGGTGGACAAGCCGGAGGACCGCGATGCCATGAACCGCCGCCTGACGACGATCTACAAGCATGTGCGCGTCGGCCTGGGCATGCGCAACTCGATGGTGCTTCTCGAAGACCCCGCCGTCGAGTTTCAGCTCTACCAGGGCCTGCTCTCGTGCCTGGGGCGGCAGATCCGGGACTATCACAGTTTCTGCAATGCCGGCCTGATGGCGCCCGGCTACCTGAAGCGGCTCCGCCGCCTGTTCATGAACGCGAACGACGGGGAAGAACCCGGCCCGGAGGACAGCCCGTTCAACGGGATCGCCACCCTCAGGTTCGACACGATGAGCGTATCGCTCAGGACACCGACGGCAGCCCATGAGAAGCGCCAGAACCTGCTTCCGGTGGCGATGACGGTGATGCGCATCCACAGGCCCCGCACCTGGTTCCTGCTCGCCGCCCATCCCTGTGCGGTCTTCCGGCGCAAAGACAGGCCGGTGGCCGACATCGCGAAGGACGTGCAGGAAGACGAAGAGGACCTGGAACGGCCCCTGGCCGGGCGGCGTTTCGATCATCTCTACCACTACAGCACCCCCTACGGGACGAAGAAGAAGACGAAGGAGAGCCAGGCAGACAACAATGAAGGCAGGAGACAGGGCGAGACGTCCTATCTCGGCGCCGGCGGCCTGCTCATGCGCCGCGACTATTCGGAACTCGCGCATTTCATGGTGATCCGGGAACTGACGCGCCGGTTCAGGCAGGTCACCCTCTGCATGGACGGGGAGAAAACGGCCTACAGGAGCGCCGTCGCCGTCTTTGCCGAGGACATGCGCAATCCTCCCGGACCTCTCGAATCCCTGGCCGGGACCGCGCCTTCGAATGAGGACGCAAAGCCCTCCAGCCGCCGCGTCGAGATCGCGGTCGTGCAAACGAAAAAGTTCACGAAAGCGCCGGGCGGCGACCGGAACAAGATCTGGGAAGCCCGGAAGGAGCAGATCGCGAACACCTGGAAACAGCGACTTGAGAACGAGTTGGAATCGGCCGGCCTCGATCTCCGGGCGGCGAACCCCGTGGACGTCGCGGCAGCGAAGGCGCGGCTCTTCAAGCAGGCGATGGAAGGCGCCTGGTCAAAGGACGGCAAATGGGGGTGGATGCTTTTCCCGCCCCGTCCCGGCCTCCACACTGCGCTGTTGTGGTTGTCGCAGGGCCCGGACCGGGGCTGGCCGCCCGAGGGCGAGGTCAACGCCTTCCTGCGTTACGCGAACCTGCAATCGGTGGATTCGGCCATCCAGGCCATGCGCAGGCGGGCTCCGGCCGCCCGGCGGCCCCGGTTCCGCGCGGACAGCAACCCCAGCTACACCGAAGCCTCGGAAAGCCTGCGCCCTGCGATAAGCGGGATATGGCTGTCCTGGTTCACCATCAACTACGATCGCCCCTGGGGCACCCGGAAGATGCTTCCGGCCCGTATTCTGGGCCTGATGCGCGAGCAGGGCATGAAAAACGGCTTCAATATCGCCCGGCGCCTGCGCATTCGCCTGGGCTGGAAAGAGGCCGGCGAGCTGACCGAGAGGATTGGCAATGGATAAGACGCCCTTCCTGGCCGGCGTGCAGCAGGAACTGTTCTTCCTGCCGGCGGCCGCCCGTTATCTGGAGGAGAGCGGCGCGACCGGGCCTCTGGCTCTCGACATGCTGGAGGCCGCAATCCGGAAGGAGGCCCTGAGCGACGGCCACCTGGAGGGTCTGGGGGTGCTGGGGGCGCCGAAAGAGGACGAGGAGGGCAATCCGGGAAGGCCGGACCGCGCCGCCACCGTGCGCGCCATGGCAGAGGACTGCCTCGACCAGATGCAGCATCTGGAACTGTTCGACGAGAACGGGAGGATCACGCCGGAGCAGTTGCGTCGCATAGAGGACCGGGCGTGGCTGCAGCGTGCCGTGTCGGAAAACTACGGCGTCCGGGGGAGGGACGACGTCAAGCGCTTTGTCGTCTCGCAACTGTACAACACCTTCGAGGAGCTGGATGACCAGCCTCCGGAACGGGTGAACGATCCGCTGTCGGCACGCTTCCGGCGCGGACTGTGCCTGGCCGAGTTCATGCGGCTGCACTTCTGGATGGCGGATCTGGAAAAGCATCCCGACTACTGGGAGTTCGCCGAGGAGATCATGGCGGTGCGCGAAGCGGCCGTGGAGGGACTGGATGTCGGCGAAGGCGGCATCGAATACGCAGCCCTCGTCATGGCCGATGCGGCGGCGGAGTGGCTGCTGGAGAACAAGAAGGAGGCCAGGGACAAGATCCCCGCCGCGCGCTCGACCGTGCTCATGCTCTGCGACGCCGGCGTGCTCGCGCCTCGCGGCTTTCCCGGCAGCCTGCAGTGGCTCCACCCGGCGCCGGACCTGAAGCGGCGTCCGCGACGCGAGCGGCGGCGGCAACGGCGGGCCCGGCGGGAGGGGCGGGCGTGACCCTCGCGGCGCGCGTCACGGTCGGCGCCGATCCGGAAGTCGAGTTCCCCAGGCCGGGTCAAAGGGTCAGGCCCGGAACGCTGGCCCGGGCGGCGCGGCACCTCCTGGATGAAAACTACACGGTGGACAGACTGGAGATCTATCCGCGCATCGGCTTCGATTCCGCTGCCGCGCTGCGCCATCTGAAGGCTCTCGCACAGGAAAAGCAGAACGCCGGGGACGAGCCGGAGACCGACTACGCGAAGTCGGTGAAGGAGTTCCGGGTGGTTGCCAAGGCCGTAGGGCTGGAACTGATCGCGGGCCTGTTCCTCAGCGTCCTGGACGGCCCGAAGAAGACCCTCTGTCCCTGCCGCACCTATGTCGAGAGGGGGAGGGCATTTCCCTACTATGCCGCCCCGCAGGGTAATCCCGATGTTCGTGCCGACTATGGGGGCTTCGTCATTCTGGCCGAGGTCACCTCGATACGCCATTTGAAGGAAGACGATATCGACACGCAGTGGGAGGGTGCGCGGAACCATGTGGAGGCGGTAACCGGCCGCCCGCGCATCTATTGCTTCATGGTCAGCCGGCACGGCCTGAACCACAAGAACGGGTGGCAGCGCGCCGCGCTCGAGAAAGCCCGGGAGGACCGCGAAGAGCTGAAGGCGCAAGCGGCGGAGAAAGGGACTCCCGAACCGCCCGATGTGAAGTTCCTCGTCTTCGACATCGAGGAGATGGCGGGAATCGCCCAGAAGCTGCACGATCTCTATTGCGGACCTCGCCCCAGGCGCAGGGCGCTGACGGAAGAGGTCCTGGGCAGGATTCTGGACCGGCTGCACGCCGAGACGGCCGGCATGATCGCTGCGGGAGACAAATTCAAGAAGGGCTGGGCCAGCGAGACCGTCAATAAGATGCTCGACAACCATGCCAAGGGCCACCCGATCGAGGGGAAACCGCCCAAGGACGAGGAGAAGGCTTGAGGTGGTGGAAGGGCGGTCTCGATCTGGATCGGGAAAGACTGGTACGCAGGGCTTACATTGCGTTCGAGTTCGAAGGCGGCAGAAGTTTCGCTTGGCTTCCGCATTCGGTCTCCGGTGCGCTGCGGAGAGTTTTCTGGGGAAACCGCCGGTTGGGATCGACCGGATTTGCTGAAAAGCAACTATCCTGCATGGTCCACAGGGACGGGGGTAAGGGAGGACCGCCCGCCATCGGGCGCCCGCCGGGATCCCTTCGTCAACTAGGCGTCGTATTGATTTGTCCGGCGGCGTCGGTTACGCCATTCCGGTTGGTATTGTGTTCCGCAGGCTCCGGGATTAGCGAAACCCAGCGGACGAACTGTATCTCCTCCGATGGATATCAGGGGTTCGGCCTATATGGCGAAGCAGACGAACAACAATGGCGCCAATCTCGGGTTCGAGGCGGAGCTCTGGGCGACGGCGGACAAGCTGCGCGGCAATATGGAGCCGTCGGACTACAAGCATGTTGCTCTCGGCCTGATCTTCCTCAAATACATCTCCGACGCCTTCGAGGCCAAGCGGGCGGCGCTGCTTGAAGGCGACCGCGCCAGCGCGGAGGACCCGGACGAATATGCCGCCGAGAACGTCTTCTGGGTCCCGGCAGAGGCTCGGTGGGCGCACCTGCGCGCCAGGGCCAGACAGCCGTCCATCGGCAAGGACATCGACGGCGCGATGCTGGCGATCGAGGCCAGGAACGCCTCTCTCAAGGGTGTGCTGCCCAAGGAGTATGCCCGTCCGGCGCTCAACAAGGTCATGCTCGGCGAGCTGATCGACCTCGTGAGCAGGATCGGCATGGCCGAGGAGGCCGACCGCTCACGCGACATTCTCGGGCGCGTTTACGAGTACTTCCTCAGCGGCTTCGCCGGGGCCGAGGGCAAGCGCGGCGGCGAGTTCTACACGCCGCGTTCCGTCGTCCGCCTGCTGGTGGTAATGCTGGAGCCGTACAAGGGGCGGGTCTATGACCCGTGCTGCGGCTCCGGCGGCATGTTCGTGCAGTCCGAGAGATTCGTAGAGGAGCATGGCGGGCGCATCGGCGACATCGCCATCTACGGGCAGGAGAGCAACTATACGACCTGGCGGCTCGCCAGGATGAACCTTGCGGTGCGCGGCATCGACGCCGACATCCAGTGGAACAATGAGGGCAGCTTCCACAAGGACGCACTGCCGGACCTCAAGGCCGACTTTATCCTCGCCAATCCGCCGTTCAACGTCTCGGATTGGGGCGGAGACCGGTTGCGGGAAGACGCCCGCTGGACGTTCGGCGTTCCGCCTGCGGGCAACGCCAACTACGCCTGGCTCCAGCACATCCATCATCACCTCTCCCCGAACGGAACGGCGGGGGTGGTGCTCGCCAACGGCTCCATGTCCACAGCCACTTCCGGAGAAGGCAGCATCCGCCGCGCCCTTGTCGAGGCCGACGCGGTGGATTGCATGATCGCGCTCCCCGGACAGCTCTTCTACTCGACACAGATCCCCGCCTGCCTCTGGTTCCTGGCGCGCAACAAGAATCCCGGCGGGGACTGCCGCGACCGGCGTGGGGAAGTGCTGTTCATCGACGCCCGCAAGCAGGGGCATATGGTGGACCGGACCCGGAAGGAGTTCTCCAACGAGGACATCGCCCGGATCGCCGGTGCATATTACGCTTGGTGCGGCGGACCGGACACGCCCCCCTACGAGGACGAACCGGGATTCTGCAAGTCCGCCACGCTTGAGGAAATCAGGGAGCACAACCACGTCCTGACGCCCGGCCGCTATGTCGGCGCGGCGGCGACCGAAGATGACGGCGTGACGTTCGAGGAGCGGTTTGCGGAGTTGCAAGAAACCTTGTCCGAGCAGTTCGCAGAGGCCGACCAGATGACCACTACGATCCGAGAGCGGTTGGCGGGCATTACAATATGATCACAGGGTGGCGGCATTCCACATGGGGAGATGCAATAAGCCTCGAATACGGTAAAGCCGTTCGAGGCTATCAGGATGCTTTGGCTCCGTTCCGGGTTTTTGGTTCCAATGGCCCCATCGGTTGGACCGATACAGCACTAGCTGATGGCCCGGGAGTAATCCTCGGTCGAAAGGGCGCTTATCGCGGCGTCCATTTCAGTCACGATCCCTTCTTCGTCATCGATACGGCCTACTTTGTGAAACCCAAGGTAGAGTTCGATATGCGCTGGCTCTATTACGCGATCATCTACCACAGGCTTGGCGAAATCGATGATGGCTCTCCCATTCCGTCGACGACGCGTGCCGCGGTCTATGTCCAGGAATTGGAGATTCCTCCCCTTCGAGAACAGCGTGCCATAGCAGCTACCCTCGGCGCTCTTGACGACAAGATCGACCTGAACCGCCGGATGAACGAGACGCTGGAGGCGATGGCGCGGGCGATCTTCAAGGACTGGTTCGTCGATTTCGGTCCGACCCGTGCCAAGGCCGAAGGCCGCTCTCCATATTTGGTGCCAGAAGTCTGGGAGCTGTTCCCCGACACGTTGGATGACGATGGCAAACCGGTTGGCTGGACACTGGCGCCCCTTTCGGTGCTCGCCGAGGTAAATCCAGAGTCGTGGTCCAAGAAGAATGCTCCTGACGAAATTGAGTATGTGGATCTCGCGAACACCAAATGGGGGTCGGTAGAAGTAACGCAACGATTCCATTGGCGAGACGCACCCAGCCGAGCGAAACGCATCCTGAGGCCCGGAGACACGGTCATTGGATTGGTCAGACCCGGTAACGGTTCCTATGCGTTTATTGGAGTCCCGGGGCTGACTGGCAGTACAGGTTTTGCCGTACTCAGACCTCGCGAGCTTCAAAATACGGAGATTGTATTTCTCTCCGCTACTGCCCCCGAGAATATCGAACGTCTCGCGCATCTGGCAGATGGGGCTGCCTATCCCGCTGTTCGTCCCGAGGCCGTGGAAGCAACAGAGGTTGCTATTGCCAGTAGTGCCTTGACAACCGGCTTTTCGGCACTTGTCGCCCCCATCATCGACCGCATGGAGAGCAACAAGATAGAGAACCAGACCCTTGCGCAAGGCCGAGACCTTCTTCTGCCAAAGCTCATGTCCGGCGAAATCCGCCTCGGCGAGGCAGAACGGCATATTGAGGCCGCGGCATGATTCGCGCCCCGAATTGGCACCGGGCAGGCTAGTCGTTTGATGGCGAGCATACTGACCGAAGGCGAGGTGGAAGAAGCCGCCCTCGCATGGCTCGAGGAACTCGGCTACGCCGTGCGGCACGGGCCGGATATCGGCCCGGAGGGTAGGGAGCCCGAGCGCGGCAGCAACGATGAGGTGCTGCTGACGGAGCGGCTTCGCGAGGCGCTCGCGCGTCTCAACCCGCACCTGTCCGCCGATACACTGGAGGACGTGCTGCGCAAGGTGCAGCAGAGCGACGCTCCCTCCCTCGTCGAAGAGAACCGCCGCCTGCACCGCTATCTGGTCGAGGGCGTGCCCGTCGAGGTTGCCCGGGAGGACGGCAGCATCGGTGGCGATGCCGCCCGACTGGTCGATTTCGACGACATCGAAGCCAATGACTGGCTGGCGGTCAACCAGTTCACAGTGATCGAGCAAGAGAACAACCGGCGGCCCGACATCGTGCTGTTCGTCAATGGCCTGCCCCTGGCCGTGATCGAACTGAAGAACCCGGGCGATGAAAACGCCACCCTCGAAGGGGCGTTCAACCAGCTTCAGACCTACAAGGACGAGATACCCTCGCTGTTCCGCGCCAACGCCGCGCTCATTACCTCGGACGGGCTTGAGGCGCGCTTTGGATCGCTGACGGCCGATCTCGAACGGTTCATGCCCTGGCGGACCGTGGACGGCTCCACCATCGCCCCGAAGGGCGCTCCGGAACTCGAAACCGTCATCGGGGGTGTGTTCGAGAAGAACCGGTTCCTGGCCCTCATACGGGACTTCACCGTGTTCGAGGACACGGGCGCGGGGGCCGCCAAGATCGTGGCTGGCTACCACCAATTCCATGCTGTGCGGCATGCCGTGGTGCGCACCATAGACGCTACAGCGCCGGAGGGCGGTCGCCGCATCGGCGTGATCTGGCACACGCAGGGTTCCGGCAAGAGCCTGCTCATGGCGTTCTACGCCGGACAGATCCTTGCCCACCCGGATTTGAAGAACCCGACCGTCGTCGTCATCACCGACCGCAACGACCTCGACGAGCAGCTGTTCGGCACATTCTCCATGTGCCGCGACCTTCTCCGCCTGACCCCTCACCAGGCGGAAGACCGCGAGGACTTGCAGAAAGAGCTGACCCGCCCCTCCGGCGGCGTGGTGTTCACGACAATCCAGAAATTCAAACCCGAGTCCGGCGAAAGCGACTACCCGTTGCTCACCGACCGCCGCAATGTCGTCGTCATCGCCGACGAGGCGCACCGCAGCCAGTACGGCTTCCGCGCCAGGGTGGGGAGCAAGACCGGAGAAATCTCATACGGCTTCGCCAAATACCTGCGCGACGCTTTGCCGAACGCCTCCTTCATCGGCTTCACGGGCACGCCGGTCGAAGAGGAGGACGTGAATACGCCCGCGGTGTTCGGCGAATACATCGACGTTTACGACATCAGCCGGGGCGTCGAGGACGGCGCGACGGTGCCGATCTACTACGAGAGCCGACTTGCCCGCATCGAACTCGACGAGGCCGAGAAGCCGGTGCTCGACGACGAGATCGCGGATCTCACCGAGGACGAGGCCCAGGCCGAACAGGAGCGGCTCAAGCGCCGATGGGCGAATGTCGAGGCCGTTGTCGGTACGGACAAGCGCCTGCGCCTGGTCGCCCGGGACCTGGTCGAGCACTTCGAGAGCCGCATCGTCGGCATGGAGGGCAAGGCGATGGTCGTCTGCATGAGCAGGCGGATTTGCGTCGCGCTCTATGACGAGATCGTCAAGCTGCGCCCGGACTGGCACGGCAACGATGACGGAAGCGGCGCCATCAAGATCGTCATGACCGGCGATGCATCGGATCCGAAGGACTGGCAACCTCACATCAGGAACAAGGCGCGCCGGGAGCGGCTCTCCAATCGTTTCAAGGCCCCGGACGACGCGCTAAAGATCGTGATCGTGCGGGACATGTGGCTGACCGGGTTCAACGCGCCGAGCCTGCACACCATGTATGTCGACAAACCCATGCGGGGGCACGGGCTCATGCAGGCCATCGCCCGCGTCAACCGCGTGTTCCGCGACAAGCCGGCCGGCCTGATCGTGGACTATATCGGCATCGCGCAGAACCTGAAGTCGGCCCTCGGCCAGTATTCCGGCGCCGATCGAAGGCACGCCGGGATCGAAGAGACCGAGGCCGTCACCGTGATGCGCGAGAAGTACGAAATCGTGAGCGCCATGTTCCACGGTTTCGACTACCGCAAGGGCCTTTCCGGGTCGCCGCAGGAACTGCTCGCCGCGCTTGCCGGCGCCATCGAGTGGGTCCTCGACATGCAGCAACGCGACGCGGCCAAGGAAACGACCGAGGAAGGCCGGAAACGCGCTCGCCGCCGCTTCAAGGACGCCGTGCTGGCGCTCTCCAGGGCGTTTGCGCTCGCCGCCGCCAGCGACCAGGCGCGCGACATCCGCGAGGAGGTGGGGTTCTTCCAGACCGTCCGCGCGGCGCTGGTCAAGCGCGCGCCCGGCGCCGGCATGTCCTCCGCCGAGCGGGACCTGGCCGTCCAGCAAATCGTCAGCCGCGCGGTCGTCTCGACCGAGATCGTCGACATCCTCGCGGCCGCCGGGCTGGAGACGCCGGACATCTCCATTCTTTCCGACGAGTTCCTCGCGGAGCTCCAGGGGATGGAGAAGAAGAACCTTGCGCTGGAAGCGCTGCGCAAGCTCATCGATGGCGAGCTTCGCTCGCGAAGCCGGGTCAATGTCGTGCAGACCCGCACCTTCTCCCAACGGCTGGAGGAGGCGGTCGCCCGCTATCACAGCAATGCCATCACCACGGCGGAGGTTCTTCAGGAACTGATCGGGCTCGCCAGGGACATCCGCGCCGCTCACGCGCGCGGCGAGGAGGAAGGACTCAGCGAGGAGGAGATCGCCTTCTACGACGCCCTCGCGCAGAACGAGAGCGCCGTCGAGGTAATGGGGAACGACGAGCTTCGCGTCATCGCCCGTGAGTTGTTGGACGGCCTGAGAAGGAATGCCTCCGTGGATTGGCAGCACCGGGAGTCGGCGCGCGCCCGAATGCGGCTTTTGGTCAAGAGAATCCTCAGGAAGCACGGTTACCCGCCCGACCTCAGCGCCGAGGCCGTGCGGACCGTCCTGCAACAGGCCGAGACCCTCGCGGCGAGATGGGCTGCATGAGGGATCGGGCCGCGCCTTGGCGCACGGCCTCCCGCGCAGCCCACGGTTCGGTTTCCGGCAGGCCGCCGGAAGCGCGATCCAGGTGCCGTCAGGTCGCGCCGATTGTCGCTGTTTCGCACTTGCCGGGGCGACTATGGTCGCCAGTCGGGTGATGAACCCACACGGGGGGACGCGGTGTGGCAAGGGTTCGGGCAGTAGAAATAAGAAATTTTCGGGGTATCAAGGAGCTGACTTGGTATCCGGCTGCCGGAATCAATTGCTTGGTTGGCCCCGGTGACAGTGGAAAGTCATCCGTTCTCGATGCGTTGGATTTGTGCCTCGGGGCGCGACGGAGCATCCAGTTCACCGATGCTGACTTCCACCTGCTCGATGTTGAGACCCCAATCACTATCGCGATCACCGTCGGCGAACTCGATGACGACCTGAAGAACCTCGACTCCTACGGCATGTACGTCCGGGGGTATGACGCCGAGACCAAAAATATCGAGGACGAACCGGAGCGGGATGCCGAGACCGTACTAACGGTGAAGCTCACTGTTGCAAGCGATCTTGAGCCATCATGGACGTTAGTGTCTCAACGAGCCGAAGCACAGGGAGTGGCGCGGAATCTAGCCTGGAGCGATCGCGTTCGGCTTGCCCCGACACGCATCGGCGTAATGGCTGACTATCACCTGGGCTGGCGGCGCGGTTCCGTGCTGAACCGGGTCTCGGAGGAACGCGCGGATTCGTCGGCGGCTCTGGCCAAGGCCGCCCGCGACGCCCGGTCCGCCTTCGGCGATCAGGCGCAGGGTCAGTTGGGCGAGACGCTAGGCATCGTCGCGGCCACCGCGAAGGAGCTTGGCATTCCCATCGGCGAGAACGTCAGAGCCATGCTGGATACCCACTCCGTGTCGTTCAGCGGAGGGACCATCTCCCTGCACGATGAGGGCGGCGTGCCGCTGCGCGGGCTGGGTATCGGTTCGACACGTTTGCTCATCGCGGGCCTCCAGCGGAAGGCGGCGGAGTGGTCCTCCATCATCCTGATCGACGAGTTGGAGCACGGACTGGAGGCGCACCGAATCATCCGCCTCCTTGGTTCTCTGGGCGCGAAAGAGACGCCGCCGCCACTACAGGTCTTCATGACTACGCATTCGCCGGTTGCGCTGCGCGAGCTGTCGGGAGACCAATTGTTTGTGACGCGCGGCGGAGCCGAGAGGCATCGGATTTATGCCGTCGGCAAGGCCGATGGCATCCAGAGCACGATCCGCCTGTACCCCGACGCCTTTCTCGCGCCGAATGTCATTGTCTGCGAGGGTGCCAGCGAAGTTGGCCTAATACGCGGGCTTGATCAGCACCGGACGGCGAATGGCCACAATGCCATCACGGCACATGGGACTGCCTTGGTCGATAGCAGTGGTGGCGATGCTGACAGGCCCTTTCGGCGCGCGGCTGCCTTTCATGCTCTGGGGTATCGAGCGGCAGTCGTCAGGGACGACGACAAGAAACCGACCACAGAAATTGAGGACGCTTTCATCGCCGGCGGCGGAACGGTTTTCGCATGGCGCGATGGGCGGGCGTTGGAAGACGAACTATTCTTGAGTCTGACGGATGATGGTGTTTGCAAACTTCTCGACCGAGCGGTCGAATTGCACGGCGAAGAGTTGGTGAACGACCACATAAAGTCGGCTTCGCAGAATGCAAAAGATCTAGAAAACATCCGTTTCGAAGACTTCCTTCACGGGATAACGCCAGAAAGCCGCACTGTCCTTGGCAAGGCCGCACGGTCGAAGAAGGGCGGCTGGTTCAAGTCGGTTACATGGATGGAGGATGCTGCCCGTGACATCGTCGGACCCGACCTCCCGGACGCCAACACCGGTCTAAGGGAACTGGTAGAGAGCATCTTTATGTGGGCGGGCGATGCCTGCTAATGACATCGACTTGCTGGCAATCGATCGGGGCACCGTGACAGCACCCGCAGGCTGCGGGAAAACCCAGTTGATTGCCGAAGCCTTGACTCGTCACAGCGGTCGCAAGCCGATACTCGTGCTGACGCATACGAATGCCGGAGTCGTTGCTCTGCGAGGGCGGCTCGATCATGCGGGCGTTCCTCCAAAGGCGTATCGACTCTCGACTATTGACGGCTGGGCCATGCGGCTCATCTGGACGTTCCCGGCGCGGAGCGCGCACAAGGCTGATCTGCTGCAACTTGCGCATCCTCGAACCGACTATCCCAACATTCGCGTTGCTGCGGCCAAACTGCTCAAGGCGGGCCACGTTAATGACATTGTCACCGCAAGTTACGCTCGGCTCATTGTGGACGAATACCAGGATTGCTCGATCCGACAGCACGCCGTGGTGGCGTATGCGGCGCAGATGCTGCCAACCTGTGTACTCGGCGATCCAATGCAGGCGATCTTCGGCTTCGGTGGTGACGAATTAGCAAAGTGGGATGAGCATGTTTGCTCCTGTTTTCCGCTGGCCGGTCAGTTGGATACGCCTTGGCGGTGGATTAACGCTGGCGCGGAGCCGCTGGGAAGTTGGTTGCTCGAAGCGCGGGCGAAGCTATTGGATGGCGAAAGCATAGACCTATGGAATGCGCCGCCCGGCGTGAGCTGGGTCCGTCTCGATGGCACCGCCGAAGATTACAAGCGACGCTTGCAGGCGGCCAGAATGAACCCGCCAGGCGGTCAGGGAGGTGTCCTCATCATTGGGGACAGCAAAAACCCCGACGCCCAGCGGCGTTTTGCGAGCCAGACACCCGGCGCCGTGGCGGTCGAGGCCGTCGACCTGGGAGACCTGGTCGCTTTCGCGAAAAACTTCGATCTCGCTTCGCCCGACGCACTAAAGCGTCTCGCCAACTTTGCGCAAAGCGTCATGCGGAATGTCGGGGCCGCAGATCTGCTGAAGCGGGTGCAGTCGTTGACGCGCGGCACTGCACGCAATCCGCCAACAGAGGTCGAGCAGACCGCTTTGTCGTTTGTTCGATCACCATCCCATGGCTCCGCAGTTGATGTCTTGGTCGAGATCGGCAGGGAAGCTGGCGTCAGCACACACCGACCTGCTGTCCTGCGGTCGTGCATCCGGGCGCTTCAACTATGCGAAGGAACGGAGGGACTTTCGTTTCAAGATGCGGCCATTCGGATGCGAGAGCAGAATCGGCTTGTAGGTAGGCCGCTGCCCAAGCGCGCAGTGGGCAGCACGTTGCTGTTGAAGGGGTTGGAGGCAGCAGTAGCGGTGATTCTCAATGCCGATGCTCTGGACGCCAAGAATCTCTATGTCGCTATGACTCGCGGCTCAAGAGCACTGACGGTTTGCGCATCCCGTCCGGTCCTTAATCCGAATCCATAGTGGAGGCCTTCCTGAAATGGAACATAAGTCGCTTGACTTGGGCCCTTATGCTCCCTCCTTCACAATGAGAGTCCTGATTCTGCGTAGCGCGTTGTCGATTTGTCGACACACGCGCCGGGCGCCTACTTACAATCCCGGTCGGCCCTGCCATATCCTCGCTTCGCTCAGCGGGAATTTACGGGTCACGGTTTCCTAATCAGCGGGAAGGATTGCACTCTGCCGAAATGATCGTATGCGGTGCGGGCGAGGCAGCCGGCTTTCAGCTTGACGACGGCTTGAAGTTCCAGGGAAGCAGTTCATCGAGGCGGTCATTGGGATGACCGGCTGCGATGGCTTCGAGTGTGGCCTTGAGCCAGGCGTGTGGCTCGACCTCGTTCAACTTCGCCGTCTGGATGAGGGATGCTATGCGTCCCCAGGCGGCGGCGCCGTCGTCGTGACCGGCGAACAAGGCGTTTTTCCGTGTAAGGACCACGGGCCGCAGGCTGTTTTCGACGGCATTGCTATCCATTTCGACGCGGCCGTCGTCGAGGAAGATCCGGAGGCCGTCCCAATGACGGGCGATATAGGCGAGCTTTTCGCCGAGCCGGGACTTGGGCGAGACGCGGACGCGCTGCTGCGTCAGCCATTCGCCGAAGGCCTCGACCAGGGGCGCGGAGCGCGTTTGCCGTTCGGCGAGGCGCAGCTCCGGCGGGCTGCCGCGTATATCGGCCTCGATGGCGTAGAGTTCGGCGATCCGGCGTAAGCCCTCGGCTGCGATTTCCGAGCCGCTGCTGTCGTGGATTTCGCGAAGCCGGCGCCGACAATGGGCCCAACAGTAGGCCAGCCGCAGCGGCGCGCCGCCCTTGCGGCTCGGTCCGGCCAGCCGGCTGTAGCCGGCATAGCCATCGACCTGCAGGATGCCGTCGAAGCCATCAAGGAAGCGCTCCGCATGTTCGCCGCCGCGCCCGGGGGCGTAGAAGTAGACGACGCCCGGTGGATCGGGCCCGCCCCAGGAACGGTCGTCGCGGGCCAGCGCCCATAACCAGCCGGTCTTCGTCCTGCCGCGGCCCGGATCGAGCACCGGCGCCCGCGTCTCATCCATGAAGAGCTTGGACGACCGTTTCAGGTGCCGTGCCAGGCGGTCAACCACCGGCCTGAGGTGGAACGAGGCCTTGCCGACCCAGCCGGCCAGCGTCGAGCGGTCCAGATCGAGGCCTGAGCGGGCATAGATCTGCGTCTGACGGTGCAACGGACAATGATCGGCGTATTTCGAGACCAGCACATGCGCGATAGCGCCTTCGGTCGGCAGCGCCCCTTCGATCAGCCGGGCCGGCGCCGGCGCCTGGGTCACGCCTTCCTCACACCGGCGGCAGGCGTATTTCGGGCGCACCGTGACGATCACCCGCAACTGCGCCGGCACGATGTCCAGGCGCTCCGTGCGATCCTCGCCGATCTTCGCCATTTCCCCGCAGCCGCAGGGGCAGAGCGTGCTCTCCGGCTCGATCACCTGCTCGATCCGCTCCAGGTGGTCCGGCAAATGGCCGAGATTGCGCGCCGGGCGAGGACGCTTCGGCGATTGGGCCGGCGCCGGATCGGCCGGCGTGATCGCTTCCTCGATCTCTTCCGCCGCCGCAACAAGGTCCTCGAACGCCAGCTGGCGCTCGTCCGCCGTCAGCTTCTCCGACCTTTTCCCGTAGATAACGCGCTGCAGCTCGCGCACCAGGTGTTCGAGACGGCGGATGCGCTCGGACTGCGCCTCATTGCGGTCCGTCAACACCTCGTTCTCGGTGCGAAGCGTCTCCAGCGCCATGATCGCCTGCACCGCCGCTTCCCGCTGTTCGGGTGTCAGCGTTTCAAGGTCGATCTCCGCAAGCGCAGCCATGGCTCGCTTGGTAGCACAGTGTCGCGGAGCCGGACGCCCCGATCCACCGGCTGAGTCACTCCGCCTCAGCCGGGCGCCGCGCCGACAGCGCCCGCACGCGACGCCAGTCCAGGCCCGCGAACAAGGCCTCGAACTGCGCATGGCTCAGCGACATCACCCCGTCGCGGATCGCCGGCCATACAAAGCCCTGGTCCTCCAGACGCTTGTAGATCAGCACCAGCCCGGTCCCGTCCCAGAAGACCAGCTTCAGCCTGTCAGCTCGCCTCGATCGAAAGACGTATACCGTGCCGGTGAACGGGTCCCGCCGCAGCGCGCCCTTCACATGCGCGACAAGGCCGTCGTGCTGGCGGCGGAAGTCGACGGGCTTCGTTGCGACAACGATCCGCACCCGGTTCGACGGGAAGATCATGACAGCGCATTCAGCGCAGACACGATCTCCGCCAGCCGGCCCGCCGGCACCGCCGCATCCAGACGGACCGTAACCCGGTCCAGAACCACTTCCAGACACCCACCGTTCGCCTCGGCGCCGTGCCCTTCAGCCCGGACCACCAGCGGCGCAAACTCCACTGCCTCGTCCGCTGCAGGCAAAACCAGGCGACCCTCCCGCGCCTTGCGACGCCAGTCCGACAGATGGCTTGGGCGAAGATCGTAACGCCGTGCTACCGAGGCCACCCTCGCGCCAGGCTCAAGCGTCTCCGCTACAATCCGCGCCTTCAACTCTTCCGGCCAGCGACGGCGACCCTTCACCCTAAATCCGGCGGTTGGAGGGCGTGATCGCCCTCTCGGCGCGGTTGGAATGGTCGATTTCGGGTTCGATTTCAGCACGCTGGCGCGGCCCGAGGGGGCGGCAGCCAGGGCTGACGGCCCGGCTCGCGGCCGTGGAGGTATTTTTTGAGCGCTTCGGCGAGGATCCGGCGCCAGCGATCCTCGGCGCTCAACTGCTCCGCATTTTGCCTCACGGTCCGGAAGAAGCCGGCGATCCGCCGCAGGGCAGCAGCCACCGCCTCGCGCCGCCCGTGGTGGGAGGTCACCGTCAGCCGGGGCTGGCCGGCGTGCCAGGTCTGGCGGGCGACGCCGTGCAGCAGCAGCGGCCGGCTGGTGATCGCCTCGCGGTGGCGCTCGGGACCGGCGAGGCGGACGAAGAGGCTCCACCAGTCGTAGATGAGCGCGATCAGCCGGGCCATGTGGCGGCAGCGCGTCAGGTCGTGCGTGGTGAAGCCTCCCCAGCCCCACTGGTTCTTCAACTCGTCGAAGCCGTTCTCCGCGTCGGCCCGGTCGCGGTAGAGCTGGGCCACAGAGCGCACCTCCAGATCGAGCGAGGTGGCCAGCACCGCGAACTCCCATACCCCGGTGCCGGGCTGCGCCTCGGTCCAGAACAGCTCGCCCTGGGCGGTGTCGCCGCGCGTCAGCGCCAGTGTCGCCGGAAGCCGGCGGCGCAGAACCACGGCCCGGCGCAACCGGCTCCAGCCCTGCAAGCGCAGATCGGCCCCGATCCCCTGCCAGCCCTGGCCCGCATCCTCCCAGCCGTCCCGCGCCATCTGCCGCTCGGCAAGCCGGCGCGCGCCCCTGGTCAGGCGCAGCTTGAACAGATAGTCCAGACCCGCCGCCTCGCACGACGCCATGTTGCCCTCGCTGCCCCAGTCCTTGTCCCCCCGCACCAGGCGCGGCCAGCGGTCCCGGCCGAGACGGTCCAGCAAAGCCCACAAGGACGGCGCCGCCCGGTTCGAGCGGTGATGATTGCCCGGCGCAACCTCGACATCCAGAACCAGCCGCGTGCCCGCCATCAGGAACGCATGGCAGGCGTGCGAGGGACGGCCCGGCTTCTTCGGGTTGTAGCTCACCACCGCCCCCTCCTGGCGGCCGTAGAGCGGCTTGATCGTCGTGTCGCAGTCCAGAACCCAAGGCTCGCTCAGCAGCGGGCGGACCGTGTCGTCGAGATGGCCCTGAAGCCACGTTGTGCCCTCATCCGCCCCGATCCGCTCCAGACCGCGCCGGACCGAATCCTCGCTCGCGACCTTGCCCATCCCCAACAGCGCCGGGTTCACCCCGTCCCCGCGCAGCGCCGTGATGTGCGCATAGCGAGACTGGCCCGCCAGAACCGAAAGCAGCACCGTCCCCAGAACGTCCCGCTTCGAAGGCGCGTTCGGGCTCGTGTAGACGAGCGGGCAGTCCGCCACCAGCGCCTCGAAGCGACCGCTCACCTTCAGATATTCCGCGAAGAACGCCAGATGGCCAAGCGGCGTCACCGCCGCATCCGGGTCCCATTCGACGTGAACCGTGCCGCCGAAGGTGTCCACCTTCACAGCCTCGCAGGCGAGGTCCCGCACAGCGCCAGAACCCTCACCCGCAGGGTGACCCTCTCGGCCCCATCCAAATCCGCTCATACCCGCAGTCTACAAGGGCCACGGCGAATCCAGGCCCCGATCAACTGCCGGATTTAGGTTCACTCCACCGATCACCTCGACCGGGCTGAGAAACTCCGCAGTGCGCTCCATGGAGAAACTCCTCTACGTCCTCCCGAACGTAGCGGAGTCTCAAATCCCGAGACCGAGCGGAAGGTGCCCCTGCCGCATCGCTTACAAATGATCTACGCTGACGGCATGCATGGGCTGTTCCGGCTAGGCTACGGGGCGCAATTCATCCATGTCGCCGCCGCCATGGCCGAGAACAGGGCGGAGATCGACGATCTGGTCGCCCGTGGAGCGGATCCCGACGCCCGCGACGCCGGCGGCTGCACGCCGCTCCACTACGCTGCGTACAACAACCCGGTCGGGGAGGTGGCGGCGGCGCTGTTCGAGGCCGGCGCCGATCCCGAAGCCTGCGACGGTTACGGCCAGAAGCCTCTCAACTACGCCGTCAACGCCGCCAATGCCGCCTTCATCGAGGCGGCGCTGGACGCCGGCGCCGACCCGGCCGGCAATGGCGAGGCCGTCAGCGATGCGGAGGCCAAGGCGCAGTTCTCCTGCCCCGCCTTCGCCGAGACTCGAGCCTATAAGCGGCTGCTGCGAGCCTCAGGCCAGCGCGGGTGATCGCGCTCAGAGCTTCGGCGCCCCTCTTGCGTCAGTTGCGCCTAACGCCCCATCCGGAAAACCGCCGATACCGCGCAGTGGTCGGGATGCGGTCCCCGGCGCGGCCACTCGCGGAACGAGCCGCCAATCAGCATTACTTCGGCGCCGCCCCCGGCAACCAGATGGTCGATGAATGCCGGATAGCGGGAATCACAGCGAAACTTGATGCCGTCGGTCAGCAGGACGAGCGGCGCAGAACGTGGCGACAGAACCGCCCAGGCCCAGTCGTCCGGCAGCGCCAACCGGCGATTGAAATCGCCCAGGATGACGAAGGGCATACCTTCGGCCCGACGCGCGTCGGCCCATGCCTTGAGACGCTCGATCTGGTCCCGGAGCGTCGCGCAGGTTTCCCGGCACCCGTTATCCCGGTCCTGTTTCCTGCCCCAGCACCCGGTCTTGAGATGCACCGAAAGAAGCCGCAGTTCGCTCTTTTCTTCTAGGATCGTGATGTCCGTACCCCAGCGCTGGAAAGCCTGCTCCTCACCCAGGCTCCTCAGATCCTCGTTCCGTCGATAGGCAACGCCTCTGCGGATCGCGAATCCCGTTGCCAAATGACCGAGACGCGCCTCGGGCCGGTCCCGGCAGGCCGGACTTTGCTCCATCGGCGGGCGGCGCGACATCTCGACATGCCAGTCGGAGGCCGGGAACACGCGGTGGGCCGCCGCCGCGTTCTCGACTTCCTGGAAGGCGACGATATCGGCATCGAGTTCCTCAACCTGCCTCGCAAGCGCGGCGTAGTCGGCGTCGTTTCGCCCGACGCAGCCCTAGCCGTCGCTATCGTCCAGATGCTCCAGGTTCCAGGCCGCGATACGCAGTTCGCCGGCGAGTCCTTCCGGAGGCGCCAGACACAGAACAAGCAATGCCAGAATGGCATATCCGACGTTGCGCAATGTCATGTCCGCCGCTGTCCCGACGCCCGGCGCCGGAAACCGGAAATGCAGAGTGTCATGCCGGATACTGCTGCAGTGCGGACAACCTTCCCGGCCCCCGGAATCCCGCCTTCTCCCCGCCAGTACGCGGGGACAGGCAATGGGGGCAGGCTGTCGGGAAATCCGATTCGATTCTATGCCCCACCGGCCGGTGCATGGCATCTCCTCCGCCCAGCTGAGCATATCGGCGTCGCAAACGGACTTACCGCGCTTCCTCGATAAAGCGATTCCGCAGACCCGTCGCCGTTTCGATCCGCCGTGCCCGCTCCCGTTCCCAGTCGTCCGGCGGGTCCGCCACATGCCAGGCGGTCAGCTCGTTCCGCGTCATCTTCACGTCGATCCCGTACCGGTCCGCCATGTAGAGCATCGCCCGGGCAATCTCTCCGCGAACGCCATCGGCCGGCTCGGCAACCTTCGGTCGTCCGCCTACCTCGAAATCGCATGCCCCGTATTTTCGGGGCTCGCCCTCCACCATTCCGTAGGGATGGGCCGACCGGTCGCCGTTCACCTCGCCGCCCGCGGGAAAGAGGTTGTGCGGGTCGTTGTGCGCGCCGAGGAATTCGGGGTCGACGCCGGCCTTCTCGCAGCATTTCCTGCCCTTGAAGGCTTTGCCGTTCTTCTTCACGCACAGCGCATGGCCCGCGGTCCAGCACGACCGGTCCCGCCCGAACCACGATGCGGGCACGACATGCTCCCACTCGATCCGGTCCGAGCGCGTCTCGTTCTTGCGCGCCCGCAGCCCGCAGGCGTCGCGGTCGATGTCGCCGCCCATGCGGCCCTTGCGTGTGTAGGGGCAGCCGCAATAAACGGTCTTCAGATGCCCGATGTCCTCGTGGATGCCGGCCAGGAGCCGCTTCGACTTTGCGAAGGTCTCGGGCGACTGGCCTGCCGCCGGAACGGCCCACAGGGCGGCTGCAAGGATGATCGATAGCGCGGATCTCATTCAGGGGGTTCCCCTTGTGTCGTTGGCGGGCGCTCTCACCTGGCGGGAGGCTGCGGCGCGGGATAGCGTTGCCCGTCGGGGCTGATTGCTCTCGAAATCAGAGCCGATGAATATTTTGGGGGGAATCTCGCTCCCAGCAATTTCCCTCGGTTGTGTCAGACGAGCCCGGCACCACAACATTTAGGGTTCTCCTGCCGGTCCGGCAGACTCCAATTTTGCGCAGACCCGGCTCCCGGTCCGGTCGGCGGCACTCGAACCTGCTCATGATCGATGCGGCGTCCCGATTGCAGGATCCGCCATTGGCGGCGGCAGGAAACCTGCCGAAAGGGGAACGCTGCGCTCGGGTCTAGCGCGAACGCTTCGGCGTGTTCGCCTTGACCGATTCGGCATCGGCCGGCAGGACATACAACCGGTAAAGCAGCGCTTCGACCGCCCTAAGGACTTTGCCGAGAGTTTCCTCGTCGGGGACATGCGCGCGATGCGCGGCCGCGTGCCCGGCATCCACCATGATCGAGAACTGGCCCTTCTCATACGCGCCCATATGCCCATGGGCGACCATCGCCTTCAGCTTTTCTTGAAATGTCTTCTCCGGGTCGCCGACCTTGTCGCTCATCAACAGATCCAGCAGCGTTCTCGTCCCGAATGCCGCCAGGACGGGGAGCCCATGATCGACCGCGGCATAGACCTCTTCCAGGACTCGACCGACAGCGTCCGGGATGCGAGCGCGGACCTGCCAGCCTATCGCGTCCTGCCAAGCGGGGCGCACATGGCGACGCTTCGCCGGCCAATAGGTAATCGTCTCCGGTATGTAATCGCTCTCTTCGTCATAACCCGGCTCCACGTCCTCGGAGAACATGTGCCGCCGACGGACGCTGATCTCGCCACAGCCGGCGCATTCCAGGATTTCCCATACCGTTCTCCACCAAATCATGCCGTCATGGATATCGTCGCGCCAAACATGGTCGGCCTTGACATAACTGCTCCGATCCCCACCGCATCTGTTGCAGTTGGCCATGACTGTCTCGCCAGCACCGTCAGTCATTGTCTCGCTTTTCATCGTTGACCATTCATCGGGATGGCCCGGTCATCCGGCCTCTCCCTCGCTCATCCAGTCTGCGCTCACCAATTCCACGGAGTCCCGCTCCGCAGACCCGGCCTATGAGCGCGCCGGAAATAGCACCGCGAGGCTCGCCTTGACAGCCTGCGCCCTTCCCGGTGCTATTTCCGGGATCGATGCCGGGGAACCGGCAGGGAGCGCCTAACGCCCCATCCCGAACACCGCCGATATTGCGCAGTGATCGGGATGGGGTCCCCGGCGCGGCCACTCGCGGAACGAGTCGTCGGCCAGCATTGATTCGGCCCCGCCGCCGGCGACCAGATGGTCGATGAATGCAGGGTAGCGTGGATCGCAACGAAACCGGACGCCCGCGGCACGAAGCGGAGGCCGGCTAGTGGCTGTACCTGAAAACCCGCCTGCCGCCGGCAGGGGTCCCGGAGGCGCGGACATGCGTTGCCCCTCAGGGCTCATCGCCCCTGAAATCCGGCGGGCAAAAAGTCGTTGAAGGCCGCGAGTAGCAAGAACGGCATCCCGGTGCGCCGGAACCTGTTCCTGCGTTCCTTTGTCATGGTCGCGGGCGGCTTACGCATTTGTGGCGTACGCCTCAAGACTGGCGAACCGTTGCGCGGATGCTGCCGGTGCCCGTAGCGCATATGCCTCCCCTCAGTCCTCCGGGATTCCGGTCTTGTCGAATGGCGAAGGTGCAGGCGGCTGCCATTCCTCATGTGTCGGCGAAGGCTCTTCGAGGAGCCTCCACGATTAGCCCGGAAGCCGCGAGACCAGCTGCTCCCGGACAACCCGCGCCGCGTCGGCAGGCCGCCATTCGGATCCGGGCCTGAGCAATGCGCTCATATCGGCCTCGAATTCAGCGTTTCCGATCTTTCCTGCAAGGTTGCGCTCGTACAGGGCGCGGGTGACTGTATGGCCCTCCCGGTCCATGTATTCGCGGAACGTGCTCACGACGCGTTCCGCATCGCTTCTCCGGTCCGCCAGTCCCATGGCCAGATCGAACAGGTCCCGGCCCTTGCGACGCTGGTAGAGCGCCCTCATTTTCGTCGCCAGCAGTTCGTCGAGTTCAAAGGTGGGAATATCGACCGCGCCGGAATACCATCGCGAGTCGACCGGGAACGGGCGCTTCCGGAAACCGAGAACGGCGCCATGCTCGCGGGTATTGATCTCGATCTTGAGACGCAACGGCGTTGCCGTCGGTCCCTCGGACGCGAACCTGTAGTTGAGCGTCACCCGGCCTTGCGTCTGTTTCCACCGCGCTTCACCGAGCCAGGGGTCGAGCGCGTTTCGCAGCCTGTCCATCGACGGCCCGGCCGGTCCGGGTTCGACCTGGACCAGGTCGATATCCTCGGAATAGCGCACAGGCGGCGTCAGATAGAGCTTGTACAGCGCCGTGCCGCCGCGGAACGCAAGCGTTCCGGCGAGAACGGGGTCGGCGAAGATATCGACAAGGGCCCGGCAGATGACCAGGTCCTGCTCCACCTGGGCATCTTCCGCCCACGGGGCCCGGATGCGCCACTCGGTGATGTAGTCGCGCGGGATCATGCGTCGGGTTCGATGTCCGCGTTCACTGCCAGCCGCCAGCGTTTCGAACGCGGTGCCGTCCCGGCCGGCACGCCGGGCAGGAGCTTCGCGGCGTTCGGGGCTCGGCGCGCCACATGGCGCTCGAGAGGCCCCGTCCTGTCCCCGGCGCCGACGAACTCCAGCAGGTAGCCCAGACGCTGCGCCCAGGGCGCGGGGGCGGTCTCCGCCGCCAGGGCCAGGCGCTGCGGGTCCAGGGCCGGCCCGAGTTCGGAAAGCAGGCCGGCCACCCGGTCCGGCCCGCCGGCGCGCCGCATGTATCCGACGAGATCGACCGCCGTCGCCTCCACGGTCGACACCATGATCGTCCCGCGCGGAGTGTTGAAACTCTCCACCGGCACGGCGGCCAGTTTCCGGCGCGCGACATAGCTCACGCGGACCGAACCGCACAGGATCGCGGGACGGCTTCTTCCGACCGCGACCTGGAACTCCTGGGGACGATGATGGGCGGCGCCATGATACTGCGCCGCCGAGAGCAGCGCCGCGTAATACGGCAGATCCCGGTGCTCCATCAGCGCCGGAATGAACTGGTCGGCCGGCAGGCAGCCGAGCCGCCTGTACTCGGGCGGCACGATGACGTAAAACCCGCGTGCGGGGCTTGCGACCTCTCCCTTCGCCGCAAGGCGGGCCAGCGCCTGACGCGCGGCCGCCGGTGTGCATCCGAGCGCAGAACGGAGTTCGGACGAGGTGAAGCAATACCGGCCGCGCGCGGCCAGGTCCGCAATGACGTCGCGCGCGTGGAGCGAAGGGATGGGCATCATGAAGCGCATAAAGTATCGTTTTTCGATACTTTGTCAATGCGTTTCGTAAAAAACACCCCCGATCCGGGGCTATGGGGACAGCTACGGAGAAATTCGGCTGCCCGGGCGGAATTACCGATTGTTCCTGCAATCGGTTTGGCATAGATATCGCGCTGGAAACCAAGGTCAGCCGATGACGGTCCGGAAGGCGTGCGCGCCCGGGAGACCGTCCGCCCCCTCTCCTCCTGACGCCCCCGGCGTCACAGAACGGCTCCGGACGAGGTGTGACAAACCCCAACGGAATGGAGACTGGTAAGACAGCCGGGAACCTGTTGTGCCAGCAATCCTTTCCCACTCCCCCGGATCGGTGTCCGGGGCAGGCTTCATGCAATCCGGCGACTCGGCCCTGTCCAGCGGCCGGGATCCCATCCTCCATACCGTTCCGCCGATCGACCGCCCCGATGCAGGGCGCGACCTCCGACATGCTGCACGGGGCGCTCGCCGGGAGCCCGCACCCGGGCGGAGGACCATCACGACATGGCCCGAGCCCGCGGATCCCCCGCCGGTCCGCGAGGGCAGGCGGAGTCCGGAGCAGGCAGAGCGGCGCGCCTTTGCGTTCGACGTGACCGCTCCCGGGGTGATCGAGGGCATGCTGATCCCCTACGGCGTACCGATCCCCATAGGCGGAGTATTCACAGAAGTCTGGGAACCGCATTGCCTGTTGCTCAACAATATCCGGGTGAACGTCCGGCATAACTGGCGCCGGCCTTTCGGCGGGTTCGGCAAGGGCCTGCGTGCGCGGGACGCCGACGATGCCATGCGCGTGGTCCTGACCCTGCGCGATACGCCCGAGGCTCGTCGCGCCCGGAACCTGGTCGAGACGGGCGCGCTGACAGCGTTCAGCGCCGAGTTCCGCATCATGGGCGAGGAATGGCCGGCGCCGGACCGGCGCATTGTCCGCCAGGCGCTGCTCACCGGTCTGGCCCTGGTCGACAGGGTCCGGCACGAGACGCCGCTCATCGAGGAGATGCGCACACGCCTGCAGGCCGGCGAGACTGCGCCTTTCCGGCGTGAACTCTGGTAATTCCGGAACTTTCCCTTGTTTCCGGCCTTCCATTTGACGAGAGGCGACCCCGATGCCCTCTGTGGCAAACAGGATCATGCGCCGCATGCGCGGCCACGGCAGGGGCCGCTGGGTCTGCACGCCGAAGGACTTCCTCGACCTCGGGAGTCGGGCGGCCGTGGAACAGGCGCTGTCGCGCCTCGCCCGGACCGGACCGCTGCGCCGGGTCGGGTATGGGCTATACGACCTGCCGCGATACAGCAAATTCCTGAAGCGCGATGCCTCGCCGGACTACAAGGCCGCGGTCGCGGCGGTCGCGCGCCGCGACAATATCCGCATCATGCCGGATGGCGGCGTGGCCGCCAACAGGCTGGGTCTGACCAACCAGGTCCCGACCAAGGTGTTCTACGCCACGGACGGGCACAGCCGTAAGATCCGGGTCGGACGATTTACCGTTCATCTCCGGCATGAGCGCGGACGCATCATGGCCTGGCACGGACGGCCGGGCGCGCCCGTCATCCAGGCGCTGTATTGGCTCGGGGCCCGTGCAGCAGATGATCCGCGGACCATTGTCCCCCTGAGACGACTGCTTCCGGACCATGTGAAGGCGGACCTCGCGAGGGGGCTGCCCCTGCTGCCGCGCTGGGCGCGGCGCGTCGTCACCAGGATTGTCGACAGGGACTACCCGGAGCCGGAGCCAAAACGCGATTGGAGGACCTGGAACAGCAGGCCTCGGGACGAGGCCCTGGACCTGATCGCGGGGACCCTGGAGGGGTCCGGTAACCGCTGGGTGCGGCTGAGCCTTGTCGGCCAGCGCCTGCGGGCGGCAAAGCCGGATTTCGATCCGTACCACTACGGCTTCCAGACACTCGGCGCACTGGTGGAACGCTGCGACGGTTTCGAGACGCTCCGGCGCAAGTCGGGTCTGGTCCGCATTCGCCGCAAGGCGACGACTGCCTAGGGAGATTCGGTCGACCGCGCTGGCAGGCGTTTCCCCGGCTGCCTGAACCGCCCGGACTATAGCGGGCGGCTGCGCGGGTGACGTCCGGTCGGATTGGCCGCCATTACCTGCTCCGCGAACATTTCGCAGGCCCCCGCATCGAGGCCGAGCCGGTCGTTCAGCGTTTGCGCCAGGAACTGTCCGGTCTCCAGGTCCTGCGTCACCAGTTCGGTGCCGACCGACCATTGGCTGCCGTCCCGGTCCTGCAGGAAAATGCGAATGGCGTAGCAACCCTCCTCGATCGGTTCCGGATGGGGAGCGAAGGCGAACCGGCATATGTCGACCCCGAACAGCGGCGCGACCGTGTAGTTGTTTGCGGCGGTGAAACCCGGCAGGAAGTCCTCCACGAATTTCGGCTCGTCCCAGCGGCTTGCGCTCCTCATCCATATGCCGGCACGCTCCAGGATGTCGGTGATTATCATAAAGGGCGCATATTTGCTGGCGTAGCGCGCTTTTGTGGTGCGCACGACAAACAGCGTGAGACAGGCGCGGCCGGGTTTATGACGGGGGCCGAGGACGGAAGGAGGGCGTAGCCCGACCGGAGTCCTCGGCCCCCGTCGCGTTGAGATTTTCGCCTCCCGGAGGGCGGCGACGTCCTGGCGACCGGGTTGGCCGTTCCCGGGCTGCGGCAGGGGGTAGACTGGGGCTTCTGAGAACGATGCGGCGCCGGCCCCGTTGGCTTGGTGGCAACGACCGGCGCCGCACCCCCCGAGCCATGCAAGGCGCGGCCCGGAAGCGCAGTATCGTGCGCGTCCGGGCGTGGGTCCACCCCGTTCTCATCGGTCGCGATGAGGAACGCCGCCCGCCTGTTCACCTGCGCCCTGTGCCGCCGCCAGGTGGTTCTCTGCCGGCGCTGCGACTCTGGCCATATCTACTGTTCGCCGCGTTGCAGCGGGCGGGCGCGGCGTCGGTCGGTGCGCCTTGCGGGGCAGCGCTACCAGAACAGCCGCCGGGGCCGTCACAAGCATGCCGAGCGCCAGCGGCGCTACCGCGAACGGCGCCGTGTGCGGCAGCCGGCAGTTCGGGCCATCGCGCAGAAAGTGACGCATCACCCTTTGACCGTCGCGCGCCGGCGTCCTGATGTGGCGCGCATACCGGCGGGGCGGTCCGGAACCCGGCCCTTCGGGCCCGACCGTCCCGCCCGGGTGTTCCGCTGCGAGCGCTGCGGTCGGTTCTGCGGCCTGGCGGTCTATCCGGGCCTGCGCCAGGCGCGAAGGGAGTGAGATGGCGATCGACAAGCAGACCCGTGCCGAGATCCAGCGGCTGTATTTTGCCGAGAAGTGGAGGATCGGCACGATCGCGCGCCAGCTCGGCGTCCACCACGGCACGGTCGAGCGCGCGGTAGCGGCCGCCGGGGCGCCCGCGCGTGAGAGGCGGCGCAGGGCTTCGATGATCGATCCGTTCCGGCCCTTCATCCGCCAGACCCTGGCGGTCTGGCCCAGGCTGCCAGCCAGCCGGCTCTACCAGATGGCGGTCGAGCGCGGCTACCGGGGCAGCCAGAGCCACTTCCGGCGCATGATCGCGCCGGAGCGCCCGCGGCCTGTGGCCGAGGCCTATCTGCGCCTCAAGACCCTGCCCGGCGAGCTGGCCCAGGTGGACTGGGCCCACTTCGGCAAGGTGAGGATCGGGCGCGCGGAGCGCCCGCTGATGGGCTTCGTGATGGTGCTGAGCTACTCGCGCCGCATCTTCCTGCACTTCTACCTCAATGCCGCGATGGACAACTTCCTGCGCGGCCATGTCGAGGCCTTCGAGGCCTGGCAGGGCGTGCCCCGCGAGCTATGGTACGACAACCTGAAGAGCGTCGTGCTGGAGCGCCAGGGCGACGCCATCCGGTTCAACCCCCGGCTCCTCGACTTCGCCGCCCGCTACCGCTTCCTGCCCAAGCCGGTCGCGGTCGCGCGCGGCAACGAGAAGGGGCGCGTGGAGCGCGCCATACGCTATGTGCGCGACAACTTCTTCGCCGCCCGCGCCTGGCGCGACCTCGACGACCTGAACGCCCGGGCCCGCGCCTGGTGCGACGGCGTCGCCGCCGACCGTCGCTGGCCGGACGACCGCTCCCTCACCGTGCGCGAGGCCTTCGAGCGCGAGCGCGGCTCCCTGATGGCGCTGCCCGACGACCGGCCCCCCGTCGACGAGAGGGTCGAGGTCAGGATCGGCAAGACCCCCTACGCCAGGTTCGACCTCAATGACTATAGCGTCCCGCATACCCATACGCGGCGCACCCTCACCGTGGTCGCGACACTGGAGGAGGTACGCATCCTCGACGGCGCCGACACCGTCGCCCGTCATCCGCGCAGCTTCGACAAGGCGGCCCGCATCGAGACCCCCGAGCACATCGAGGAGCTGGTCAGGCTCAAACGTCACGCCCACCGCCTGCGCGGGCAGAGCCGCCTTCTCCAGGCCGCCCCCGACAGCGAGCGCCTGCTTGCCGAGACCGCCAGGCGCGGCGGCAATATCGGCACAACCGTCGCCTCCCTGCTGCGCCTGCTCGACGACTACGGAGCCGTCGAACTCGAAGCCGCCATCGATGAAGCCCTTGAGCGCGGCGTCCCCCATCCCAATGCGGTGCGCTTCAGCCTGAACCGGCGGCGCGAACAGCGCAACGAGCCACCACCCATCCCCATCGACCTGCCCGGCGATCCAAGACTGCGCGATATCGCGGTCCGCGATCACGACCTCGGCGGATACGACGGGCTCGCAAGCCACCACGAGGAGGACAGCGAAGAATGACCCTCAAGGACCGCGCCACGGCGCTCGGACTGCACGGCCTCCTCGCCCACTGGAGCGAGGTTGCGGAGCGCGACTGGCTCCCGCCCCTGATCGCATGGGAAGAGGAAGAGAGGCGAAGCCGAAGCCTCAGGCGACGCCTCACCGCCGCCCGCCTCGGACAGTTCAAGCCGCTCGCCGACTTCGACTGGGACTGGCCAAGGCGATGCGACCGCATGGCCGTCGAGGACCTCATGACCCTCAACTTCCTCCGCGAGGGCGCCAATGTCGTCCTCATCGGCCCCAACGGCGTCGGCAAGTCCACAATCGCCGCCAATATCGCACACCGCGCCGTCCTCGAAGGCCACACCGTGCGCTTCGCAACCGCCGCCAGCCTGCTCGGCGAGCTCGCCGCCATCGACTCCGACACAATGCTCCAGCGCAGGCTGCGCTTCTACGCCCGCCAGCACCTCCTGGTCATCGACGAAGTCGGATATCTCTCCTACTCCAACCGTCATGCCGACCTGCTGTTCAATATCGTCTCAAGCCGCAGCCAGCAGCGCTCCACCATCATCACCACAAACCGCCCCTTCGCCGAGTGGAGCGAGGCCTTCCCCAACGCCGCCTGCCTCGTGGCCCTTGTCGACCGGCTCGTCCACAATGCCGAGATCCTCGCCATCGACGGCGACTCATACCGCCGCAAGGAGGCCGAGGAACGCCAGAAGCAGCGCAGCGCCGATCGCCGCCGGCGGCGATCGGCAAAAGGAGCGGGCAAGAGCACGGCGCAAGACACGGGGGATGCCTGAGCCAGCCGTGCAGCATCTGCATCCATGGGATCGCCGCCTGCGGGCCGAGGGGCTGCGAAGCTGCCCCCTCGAAGACGTGGTCCACGCCCTCGGCTATCGCCGCGATCCCGCCGATGCCGCGCGCTGGAGACGAGCCGGTTCGGTCCTCTCCATCAACCGCTTCATGTTCTACGACCATCTGCGCGGAGAGGGAGGCGCCGGGGCCATCCAGCTGGCGGTTCATGCGCTCGGATGCCCAACGACCGAAGCCCTCGACTTCCTCGCCCAACTGCCGCGCCACTCACGGCTCCCGAACAGTCGCTGTGAGGCGGAGCCCTCGTGCCAGGACCCTCGCTGGCCGGCGCTGCGGCAATACCTCATCGAGCAGCGCGGCCTCGCCGACGCGCTCGTCGAGCTATGCCGAGGCCTCGGCCTGATCCGTGCCGACCGGCGCGGCAATCCCGTGTTCCTCCGCCGAAACGCCGCCAGCAAGGTGGTCGGCATAGAGACCCTCCCCGCAGCGCAGGAGCCGGCCGCAGACGGCGGCTTCTGGATGTCATGGGAGCCCGACTGGCCCGGCACCGTCATCCTCACCGGCAGCGCCCTCGACGCCCTGTCGATCCTCTCCCTCCACCTCGTCCCGGAAAAACGCAGCAAATGCGCCGTCGTCTCCACCGGCGCCATCACGGCCAGAATCCCCAAATGGGTCGAGGCCTGGAACCCGCGCCGTATCTTCTGTGCCTGGGACGCTACACGATACGGCGATCACGCCGCCCGCCGCATGCAAGACAACGACACAAGAATCGTCCGAATGCGACCGGCCCTCGAAAACCAGGACTGGAACGACATGCTCATCCGTGACCGCGACGGCGAGCCGCTCGAAACCGATGACCGCCCAATCAGATGAACGCAACACCTAGAGCGAATTCGCGGGCGATTGAATCGTTGAGGGATTCCCAATTGGCGGATTATGTGATTCACGATGGGGGCTGGTGAAGGAGGCCAGCTCGCATGGCGCAGTCTCTTTCTGTTGATCTTCGTCGGCGCGTGGTTGCAGCGGTTGAGTCCGGGATGTCGCGTCGGCAGGCTGCGGCGCGTTTTGGCGTCGGGGTGTCGTCTGCGATCCGCTGGGTGAGCCAATCGCGCCTGACAGGCGACCTCTCGCCGAAGCCACGCGGCGGTAGCCGTCCAGGGCGCATTGAGGGTCACGGCGATCTGATCATGGGGTGGGTTGAGGTGGAGCCCGACCTGACCCTCCAGGAGATCGCGGCCAGGCTTGAGGAGGCGGTCGGCTACCGGCCGCCGCCCAGCGTGGTGCATGGGTTCTTCAAGCGTCGCGGCATCACGCGCAAAAAAAGACGGCCCATGCTGCCGAGCAGGACCGACCGGACGTCGCACGCCGGCGTCAGGCCTGGTTCGAAGACCAGCCCGGGCTCGACCCCGAGCGCCTGATCTTCATCGACGAAAGCGGGACCTCGACCAAGATGGCCCGCATGTATGGCCGGGCTCCCAGGGGCGAGCGTTGCCGCGCTCCCGTCCCCCATGGTCACTGGAAGACCACCACTTTGGTCGCCGGCCTCACGCTCGACGGCATCCTCGCCCCCATGACCATCGATGGGGCGATGACCGGGGCAGCCTTCCTTGCCTATGTCGAACAGGTCCTGGCCCCGACCCTGAGGCCAGGCGACACCGTCATCCTCGACAATCTGCCGGCCCACAAGCCCATCGCCATCCGAGAAGCTATCGAGGCCACAGGCGCCGGCATCCTGTTCCTGCCGCCCTACAGCCCCGACTTCAACCCCATCGAGATGGCCTTCTCCAAAATCAAGGCTCTCCTGAAAAAGGCCGCAGCACGCTCCGTCCATACGCTCTGGGATGCGATCCGCGACGCCATCGATGCTGTCACTCCACAGGACGCCCGAAGCTTCTTCACTGCATGCGGATATGAACCCAAATGAAACGAATCTGCTCTAACCCATGCGACGCTGCTCGCAAGCCGCACAAACCGGCCGTTCCGCGCCAGCAAATAAACGCCCTTCCTAACCGTCGCTAACACCAGGAAGCCGGGTTCGCGGGAGAGGAGCAGGAAAGTGTAGAGATTGTCGACGATCTCGCGCATGAGTTCGCGCATGGCGTCGTCGCCGAAATGCGACACCTCCGGCCAAGGTATGTGCCGGCCCTCGGCATCGACCACCGTCACGTCGGACCAGTCCCCGGTTCTGGTGAGCGGCATCGGCCCGGCGTGAAGGTCCTCCAGCGCCGTGTTGCGCACACATTGCTGGGCCATTGCTCTGACGAGCAGGAATGACATCCGGTCATCACGGATCGGGCTGTCGGCCATGGAGCGCTCCGGTTCGGGATGGGCGCGACGACGGCGTTCGAGGGTCGGACCGTCGCGCAGTTCAGTGCATCGAGCCGCCGAAGCCCTCCGGCGGCGTGTCGGCGGCGCCCGCTGTCCAGTCGAGCAGGCGGCGCAGCGCAGCGAGATCGGCGTGTTGCAGGAATACCGCCACCCTTGGCGAGGCGTGGTCCGCCCCGGACACCCGTTGCGCTTCGGCAAATGTGATCTTCGCCCCGCCCGGCATGGGCGACACATAGACCTTGTTCGCGAAAACCGCCGGCGTGTCGCCGATCCGGGCTTCCTCCTCCGCAGAGGCCGACTGCGGCGCGTCACGTTCATTCATGGTTCTGTTCTCCATGGCCCGATCCAGCGGCCGGACCGCTCACAGCGGCTCTATCTGCGTCGCCTGGAGCCCGCGGGGCACGCTTTCCACCCGGACGAACACGCGCTGCCCCGGCTCCAGGTCGGTCATGCCGGAGCGGAACAGCACGCTCGAATGGACGAACACCTCGCGATCGCCCTCGTCCGGCACGACAAAGCCGAACCCTCTCTCCGGGTCGAAGAACTTGACGCTGCCAGGCAACTCCATGCCCACCGGCCGGAGACTGTCGGTCTGCTGACCCGGGTGCCGCAGGTCCAGCGGCCGACTGCGGTCCGCCGGACCAGGGCTGCCGATCGGGGCCTCGACGGAGAAAATCCGGGATACCTGCGGTCCCCGATCTCCCTGGACGATCGCGCAGGTAACCACCGCGCCCTGCGGGAGCGCATCCCGGCCCGAAGCCTGCACGACAGTCATGTGGCAGAACAGGTCGCCGGACCCGTCCTCGCGCTCCAGAAAGCCATAGCCCTTGTCCGTGTGGAACCATTTGACGATGGCCCGGACCTGGCCGCCGGAAGCGGCGGCGGGATGTCCGTTGGCGGCCGGCCGGGCAAGCGACACCGAGCGGGGCTCGGCCGTGGAAAAGTCGATGGACAGGATCCGGGAGACCTCCGGCCCGCGCGCGGCCGGCGCCGTCTCGCAGGTGATTGTCGCCCCGGGTAGAAGGGCGTCGAGGCCTACTGCGCTCAATGCCGAGACCCGGCAGTAGATGTCGGGCGAGCCGTCGTCCGGAATGAGGAAGCCGTAGCCTTTCGCCGGGTCGTACCATTTGACCGTCGCCGAAATGCGCGTTGCGGCGCCCGGTCCTGAAAGCGGATATGTCATGCTGAAACGCTTTTCCCTTTTGACGGAAATTCGGATCGAATATCCCTTCTACCGTCCGTCCCGGAGACGGTGAAGGTCCCGGGCAAAGAGATTCCCTCGATAAGGCGTCCCGTTGCGGGAATCCCGAAAGACGCGGATGGGACTCGACTTCCCGTCCCGTTCCGTGACAGATTTGCTTCGTCAACATTGCACGCGCCCGCTCTGTCGGGTCGCCTGCCGAATAGAACAGCCGAACCCGGCGAGGGAGTAGCTACCCGAGCCCGGCGAATAGGCGGGACTTCCACTTCGCGTGTGATGTTGACAACGGCCCGGCGCCAGCCGGGACCGTTCCGCATCGACTGGGGGGAGGGTCCCATGCGTATGCCGACGGGAATTCCGGCTGCCGCGGCGGTCATCGGCTTTCACGGTCCCGTTCTGGCCCAGGAGGCGCCGGGTCCGGACGATCTCGCGTCGGCCTTCGCGCTGCTCGAGGATCTGTTCCGGTTCGTCGACGCGTTCGAGCCGTTCAGCGTCGTCGCGGCAGATGCGCCGGCCGGCAAATCCCGACGGCTCCGGAACCTCCGCACCTGACAACACTGCATCAACCGGGAAGGCGTACTCATGCGCACACTGCTGCTTGCAACCGCTCTTGTCTCCGCTATCGCTACTCCGGCTTTGGCAAATGATCCAAGTCTGGAAAGTTGCGTCAAATATGCGGAAGCCGATAGCGAATTCAAGGTCGCCACAGAAGAAGCAGGTGAAAGAGCTTACAATGAAAGAAATGCCATTGGCTCCAGGATCAGCGCCGGGGAAGCTGAAGCGAGAGCAGCTTATAGAGATGTTGAACGTCCTGCGTCAGCTATCAGATACAAGGCTATTCCACCAATAGAAGAAAAATACAACGCTGCCAGATATGCACTGAAAACTGAAAAACGCAAAGCCATCGCACTCCTTCCCGATAGAGAACAACTCTATGGCGACAAGAGAGAGCAACTCGAGAAGCATTTCAATGCTAAACTCAGGAAATTGAATGATGCCGAAGGAAAGGAGATACGGGCCGTTAAGGATGTTTACTACGACACCCGGGACCAGGCGCTGAAGGAACGCGATACAAAGATCCAAGCGCTAAGGAAAAAATACATCAGGGCGAACAAGGAAATCGATGACGCCTACAAGGCTGCCATCGCCAAACCGGAAGAGACCCGCAGAAAAATATACGAAGAGGCATATGAAGGCCCGCATAGCGATAATCCGGAGATCATGGAGAAGTTACGGCTCCGGCATCGCGAACGCTGTAAAGCGCTTTATGACATGTGAGGCGGAGGAAGCAACGTGAATACGGAGAGCAATGTCTGCGGTCATTGCGGGACCGAGGTGGGCGCGTATGAGGTATGCCGCGCCTGCGGCGCCGTCTATACCCGGCATGTGGGACGCGCCATAAGGGGCGTTGCGTGCCTGGTTTTCGGCGTTCCCGCGGCCCTGATCGGAGTCGCTTACCTGTTTTCGGGTTACAGCACCGGCTCGAATTCCGACCTTCTGACCCTGCTTCTCATACTGGGGGGCATTGTGGCCATCCGGTTCGGCATGAAGCACATCCGCGACGGACGGCGGAAGGCATGGTGGCGCGCGTCCTGAGCGGCCTGCGCCGGGCCGGTCCGACCGACGCATTCGGAGGCAGGCGGTAAGGACCTTCGCGCCGTGCCGGGCGCCGAGGTTTCGAGCGACGGCGACCGGGGGTGCCCATGCAAGAGGGAGCCAACATGCTGAATGCACTGAGACGCGGGCCTGCGGCCGGTCTGGCCCTGATTGCGGTGCTGGCACTGTCAGGCCCGGCGCTGGCGCAGACACAAGCTCCCGCCAGGGAAGCCGGACCGCTGGCGACCCAAGCACAGTCTCCGGTTCCCGCGGAGGAAGCCGGCCGCTTCTCGCCGGAGCAGTTGCGTGGCCTCCTGTCGGGCCCGGTGCAGGTCACGGAGCGCAAGGCGGGGCGCGCTCGCGGGTTTCTCTTGGTGCGGCGGTTCGATGAAGCCGGCCGCTGGGCCGGCTGCGCCGTCAACGGCAAGGGCAAGGCTTGGCTCCAGAACGGAGACTGGAGCGTTGCCGCCGACAGCCGCGGGCGGGGGAAATTGTTTGCGTCGGCGGACCGTGGCCGTGCTGAAAACCGTCTCCGCATCAACCCGACGGTGATCCATTACGATCCGGGCACGGGCCGCCTGCTGTGGCGGTTCCGGCCGGTCAAGGGCAAGGCCTGGCTCGACTGGAACGAGGGCTGGTTCCAGGCGAAGTGGCCGCAGGTCGCGCTCGACAAATGCCCGAAGCTCGACCGCGGCGGTGTCGCGGTGGACGGGCGCCAGACGGGCCGGACCCTGGCCGACTTGCGCCGGCAGGCGCCGGGCGCCGTATTGTTGGGGCTCGCACAGCCATAGCCGGCAGGCGCCGGGTTTCAGGCTTCCATTGTCTTGCTGCGCGTCCCGCCTCCGGGACGTTCGCGGTTCCGATCGGTGCCGCGCAGTTGCCGGGCTGCGGCGAGGCGACTTCGGCGCTCTTCGTTTTGGGCGGCCTGTATGAGGAGCAGCGGGACCACGATGTTCCAGTATCTCCGGCGCGCCGCTTCGGGGTCGCTCCGGGTGTGGGTTTGCGGGGGTCTGGCATCCATGTGCGGGCATCCTGCTGTCGGACCTGAGCGCGGCATTGGGTGTGCCCGCCCTGGTATCGCGCATACAGCACCACACGCTCCCCAGATGGCTTCTGGAGGAGTTCACGGACCGAGAGGGCATGCTTCATGTTGCACGCGTGAATCCGAGGACGTGCTTCAGGAGCAGGGCGAGGAATGTCTTCAGAAGAAGGGACTACTACGCGGCGAAGGAAATCGGGGAATCGTTGGAGTCGGGGGTCCTGGCCGGCTTGGAGAATCAGTTCCGTCCTCGTGTGAAGCACGTTCTCAATACCGTGCAGGGCGGCGAGCGAGGGGTATCAAGCCAGCCAGGTTCACCGCAAACGGATCGAGGAGGTCTTCGGCTGGGTGAAGACGGTGGCGCGCTTCTCGAAGACCCGGCATCGCGGCCTGGCTCGGGTTGACTGGCAGTCCACCCTGGCGCTGGCCGCCTACGATCTGATCCGCCTGCCGAAGCTCTTGAAGGCTGCCGCAGGACCGCCGGGACCCGGCGCAGGACCGCCGTTGGGCGCTCCGTCACACCGGCGCCGGGGCCGACAAGGCTTCCCGCCTGCCCTCGCGAAGGCGGGGGTCCGCAGTGCCGCACCGCTGCGACGAAATCCGCCGGCTCATTCCCTCCGAAGAAATCGACCCCATCGACACGTTCACGCTGACAGGGCTCATAAGGACCTCGACTTACCGCGTTCTTCCGCAGCCTGCTAACGCTTACCCTAGTGAGCTAGTGCGGGAAACAATACGATCCGTCATGATCGAATACCCAGAGGCAAGTTGTTCGCCAGCAGGAAGCGTGAAGGCAAGAGACAAGGTGCTTACTCAATGGCTCACTGCTCGGCTATGGCGCTTTAGAGCCTCGCCCTGTAATTGGACGCTGAATGTTTCGTGGCGACAAACTGGAAGGCGGTTCTGATGCGAGAGGGCTTTTACAGATTGGAATTTCAAGGAGAGGTGGGCTTCGGAAGCGGAATTTTGGCTTTGGATACCGGGATGGTTGTCGGGGCCGATACCGAGGGAGGCACATATGACGGCGGGTATGTCTGGAACGAGCGTAAGCGATGCGGGCGGGTCACCCGGATTTCAGCTTGACGACGGCTTGAAGTTCCACGGGAGCAGGTCGTCGATGCGGTCGTTGGGATGGCCGACCGCGATGGCTTCGAGGGTGGCCTTGAGCCAGGCGTAGGGCTCGACCCCGTTCAACCTGGCGGTCTGGGTGAGTGAAGCGATCCGGCCCCAGGCGACTGCGCCTTCGTCGTGACCCGCGAAGAGCGCGTTTTTCCTTGTAAGGGCAATCGGCCGGGCGAGGTTCTCGACGGCATTGCTGTCCATCTCGACGCGGCCGTCGGCGAGGAACAGCCGGAGGCCGTCCCAGTGACGGGCGATATAGGCGAGCTTCTCGCCGAGGCGGGACTTGGGCGAGATGCGGGCGCGCTGCTGCTTCAGCCAGTCGCCGAAGGCCTCGACCAGGGGCGCGGAGCGCGCGTGTCGTTCTGCGAGACGTTGCTCGGGCGGGCTGCCGCGGATGTCGGCCTCGATGGCGTAGAGCTCGGCGATCCGGCGCAGGCCCTCTGCCGCGATCTCGGAGCCGCTGCTGTCGTAGATCTCGCGGAGCCGGCGCCTCGCGTGGGACCAGCAGTAAGCCAGCCGTATCGGCGCGCCGCCCTTGCGGCTCGGTCCAGTCAGCCGGTTGTAGCCGGCATAGCCATCCACCTGGAGGATACCATCGAAGCCGTCGAGGAAGCGCTCGGCATATTCACCGCCGCGCCCGGGCGCATAGAAGTACACAACGCCCGGCGGGTCGGGTCCGCTCCAGGCACGGTCGTCGCGGGCCAGCGCCCACAGCCAGCCGGTCTTGGTCCTGCCGCGGCCCGGATCGAGCACCGGCGCCCGCGTCTCGTCCATGAACAGCTTCGAAGAGCGCTTGAGATGCTCCGCCAGCCGGTCGGCCACCGGTTTCAGATGGAATGACGCCCTGCCGACCCAGCCGGCCAGCGTCGAGCGGTCCAGATCGAGGCCGGAACGGGCATAGACCTGCGCCTGCCGGTGCAACGGGCAATGGTCCAGGTATTTGGAGACGAGCACATGGGCGATCGCGCCTTCGGTCGGCAACCCGCCCTCGATCAGCCGGGCCGGCGCCGGCGCCTGGGTGACGCCCTGTTCGCAGGCCCGGCAGGCGTATTTCGGCCGCACCGTGACGATCACCCGAAGCTGCGCCGGCACGATGTCCAGGCGCTCCGTGCGATCCTCGCCAATCTTCACCATCTCCCCGCAGCCGCAGGGGCAGAGCGTGCTCTCCGGCTCGACCACCTGCTCGATCCGCTCCAGATGCTCCGGCAAGTGGCCGATATTGCGCGCCGGGCGAGGACGCTTCGGCGATTGGGCCGGCGTCGGATCTTCCGGCGCGGCCGCTGCTTCGATCTCCGCCGCCGCGCCCTCAAGGTCCTCGAACGCCAGCTGGCGCTCGTCCGCCGACAGCTTCTCCGACCTCTTGCCATACAGAAGGCGGATCAGTTCGAGGTTCAGATGTTCGAGACGGCGGATGCGCTCCGCCTGAGCCCCGTTGCGGTCCGTCAGAACTTCGTTCTCGCCCGCGAGACAGGCCTTCTCTTCCGCCAGCGTCTCGTTCTCGGCGCGAAGCACCTCCAGCGCCGCGATTGCCTGCACCGCCGCTTCCCGCTGTTCGGGCGTCAGCGTTCCGAGGTCGATCTCCGCAAGGGCCGGCATGGCCAGTCTGGTAGCACAGTGTCGGGACGCGGCACGCCCCGATCCGCCCAGTGAGTCATTCGGCCTCAGCCGGGCGCCGTGCCGACAGCGCTCGCACACGGCGCCAGTCCAGCCCGGAGAACAGCGCCTCGAACTGCGCATGGCTCAGCGACATCACCCCGTCGCGGATCGCCGGCCAGACAAAGCCCTGGTCCTCCAGACGCTTGTAGACCATCACCAGGCCGGTCCCGTCCCAGTAGATCAGCTTCAGCCTGTCAGCTCGTTTCGTACGGAACGCGAAGACCGTTCCCGTGAACGGGTCCTTGCGCAATACGCTCTTCACATGCGCAACAAGGCCGTCGTGCTGCTTCCTGAAGTCCACGGGCTTCGTCGCAACCACGATCCGGACCCGGTTCGATGGGAAGATCATACCGATGCGTTCAACGCCGACACGATCTCGGCGATCCGGCAAGCCGGTGTCGCGGCGTCCAGACGGAGCGTCACCCGGTCCTGGATCACTTCCAGGCGGTCGCTGCCCGCAGCGGGAACCCGGCGCTCATCCTGACGCAAGACCACCGGAGCAAAACCCATCTCGCCCTCCGCAGGCAACACCAGAAGGCCCTTCCGTGCCTGGCGGCGCCATTCCGACAGCTGGTTCGAGTTGATCTCGTAGCGACGCGCTACCCCGGCGACCGTCGCGCCTTCCTCCAGTGTCTCGGCAACAATCCGCGCTTTCACCGAAGCCGGCCAGCGACGGCGAAAGCCGCCACGCGCCGGCAACACTTCAACCCTGGCGTTGGTGAGAAGCTCTGCTGAGGGCTCCAATGAGAAATTCCCTTCGTCTCATTCCGAACCCTAACTCCCACATCACCAGGCCTGTATGAAGGTGGGGCGCTCGCACCGCATACGCTCCGTCCGGCCTGAGCATGACCGGGGCTGCCAAAGGCCCCAGCGTCACGCCTCAGGCCCTGTCCCGGCCAGTCAGCGAGCGAACCGGGATTTCGATGAAGCGCGTTGCAGTGTAGCGTCCTAGCTTCAAAGTTCTTATGATTTCGATTGGAGTATGGAGCTTCTTCAGCTCGACTACCATGCCGCCATGACCGGACTTGTTCCGGCCATCTGCTTCTCTCGCTGCACATGCATCCTAGGCAGCTAATGAAATTTTCGATAAGGACACTACGCCATTCTGTATATGCCTCTCCGCAGAAATCTTTAAACTGGACAGTCTATAGTATTGGCTCTGCAGGACGACTGTTTAAATTCGGCCGTCCATCGTCCATTTTTGGATGAACGTCCTTTGGATAAGCACACAAATGCTCCAGATATCTCTCCAGGTTAGCAAAATCAACATTATTTCTAATAGCATCATCGGGAAATATCACAATGACTAAATGCTCACAAAATCGCCCTTCGAATGTTGCAACAACAAAAGATTTTGCTATTTCCCTAACAATTTGCTCTCGCCTGAGCGTTGTGCGAGCTAATCCAGTTCCAATCAATGGCACATAAAGTGGATTTTCAGTTGATAAACTTGGATCTTCACGAATAGAATTCCATAGTTTAGGCAAACAGTCCAACACATCATCGTCTTCAGATTTAGCAATCTTGTTCTTATTTAAATTAGCTATAGCAACTAAATGGGCTTGTTGTCCATCTTTTTTTCTTACTGATGCAACAGTGCCTATGGGATATCTTTTTCCTTTTCCATATGGCTTTTCTTGACAATTCAGCTGCTCATAATCAACATCGGCAAGCGATGATTCTATCGCTTCATCTAAACATTCTTTGCTATTAAAAAAGTGTTCCTGAAATTTCCCCTGTAAGCTTTTGGGCGAGATAACATTTTCATTCGTATCGGTATCGAATGTTGTAGTATAGCTGACCACAATCGGCCCCGATTGCTCCAGTATGTCGCAAATCCGAATCTCAATTTTAGTATCCTGCCCATCGATTCTTGAGTTGAAAGAAAGGCGAGGAAGTGACCAAATAATCAAGATAATAGTGAACAATGTTAACACAAGAATGTTGCTTACAAATTGGTTTACTATGGCAGCGACATCCTTGTCTAACAGTTCGACGACTTTATAAAATAGAAATAAATGTCCTACACAAAGTACAATTGCTTTCCAAAGTCTAGATAGAAATTTTTTCCATGAGTAGAGAATAAGTTTCAATTGTGCCTTCAGACGTGAAATCATCTTTATAAGCCTAAAGATCGGTAGATATTATCACTATAATGACGAGCTCCTATTTCCTTAGCCTTTATGCGATGATATTCCTTAGGCCAATTTTCTAAAGAAAACTGAAGAATTGCACTGTTAAAACTAACATAAACAACTAGATTATTTCTAATAATTGGAGGGCAACGATCTAAGTCTTGACGTCTCAATCCATTTAAATTTACTCCAATGATGGGAATGTCTTTTATGATAGCTTGCTCAAGCTCCCATCTAACAAATTTATACAGGTATCGTGTTCTGGATCCTATCAAAGATACCAATACTTTGGTATTTTGGAGGCGTTCTGAAAGCCTCCTTTTGATTGTGTCTTCTCTGCTCGAATCCAATGCTGTATTTAAATCGTGAGCATCATGAAAATTGAATCTTGTGTTATCATTCTGCTTCCACGCTGTCATTAAGCGATAATAATGTATATCATTGTCTCCATCAAATGAGACAAACACTTTATTTCGATACGCCATGATAGGTCCCACCTTCGAAGTCGGATACCACGTATAGTAATTCTACAGAGAAAGGTAGCGTTTAATGACCTGTTGTCAACAGCCCTCACCTATGCGGTGAAGATCGACCAGGGTCTCGCCCTCGGTGTGGATGCCGAAATCCAGCGCGCTTGCCAACCAGCCGCCGTCCAGTTCGTCTCCGCTGACCTCGAATGCGATCTCTGACATCGCGCACTCCACCTGCCGCCGCCCCGCTGCGGGGGCAACGGGGTTCGGCAGCAGTTCCAGCCTACTCCACGCAGCCCCTGCCGGCCGGGGGGGCAGTCTGTCCGGCGCGGTATCCGACCGCAACAGGACGGGACGGCGCGCTAACCCTCGAAAAGCGCAACCTCGATCTCTTCCGCCCTCATGCGGGTCCGGGCGATATCGTAGCTGTTCTGCATCCGCATGAGCGTGTCCATCGACACGCCGAACGCCTTTTCGATGCGCAGCGCCATTTCCGGCGACAGGCGCGCGCGCTCATTCAGCACGGCGGACAGCGCGGCCCGCGTCACGCCGAGCGCCCTGGCCGCTCCCGTCACCGAGAGCTCCAGGGGCTCGATAACCTCGCTCTTCACGAACCCGCCGGGGTGGACGGGATTCTTCATGCGGATGCCCTGAGCTTCAGCCATATCCGCCTCCCTGCCTCTCAATGGTAATCCTCATAGTCGAGATCGACGATTTCGCCCGTTTCCCGGTCGATGCGGAATGTAAGCCGCCAGTTCCCGGTGACCGACAGGCTCCAGACCCCCTTGCGGTCGCCGGCCAACCGGTGCGCCCGCCAACCCGGCACCGTCCGCAGTTCTTCCTCCCGTTCCATGTCCTGGAGGAAGGATACCATCCGCCGAAGTTTCGGCGCGACGGCAGGCTGCACGCCGGCGGAGTCGTCGTGCTGGATGAGCCGGCGTAGCCCCCTGTGGACCACATTCCCGATCTTCATGCCCGGTAGTATCCATAGTGGGTGTATAGCGTCAAGCTACACTTTCCGCTCTACGCCATTCCATCGCTGCGCATGGGTCCGCCCGCGCGCCGAATTTGCTATAGCCGCCGGGTCCGTTCCCGCCGCCGGACCGGGGCGCTCCCGCGCCCGCCGGGGCCGGCTGCCCGGAAACAAGGGAGTTCCCATGTTCGGCTGTTTCTTCCCGAGCCCGCGCGCGTTCGGCATCTCGGCGGTGGCGTGGGCGTTCGCCGCGCTGCTCTTCTGGTATTTCGCCGCCTCCGACTGGGGCGACCCGAGCGGGCTTTCGGGGCTGTTCGGCATCGCAGAGCGCACCGTCTGGCTCTATCTCTACTCCTTCCTCGCCTACGCCGCCTTCGCGCTCTTCTGGATGCGGTTCCGCCCGCACCCCTGGTCGCGCTGGTCGGTGGCGGGCTCGGCGCTGATCGTCTTCGTCACCTGGTTCCAGGTGCAGCTCGACGTGATGATCAACGAATGGTTCCGGACCTTCTACGACATCATCCAGAAGGCGCTGGCGGAGCCGGGCGCCGTCACGCCGGAGGACTATTACGGCCAGCTCGCCACCTTCCTCGCCATCGCCATGGTGTTCATCACCACCGCCGTGCTCAACCACTTCTTCACCAGCCATTTCGTGTTCCGCTGGCGCACCGCGATGAACGACCGCTATGTCCGGCTCTGGGGGCAGGTGCGGCATATCGAGGGCGCCTCGCAGCGCGTGCAGGAAGACGCCATGCGCTTCGCCGGCATCATGGAGTCGCTCGGCGTGCGCTTCATCGACGCGGTGATGACCCTGATCGCCTTCCTGCCGATCCTCTGGGCGCTTTCGACCCACATCAAGGAGATCCCCGTCTTCGGCGAGATCGGCCAGGCGCTGGTCTGGGTGGCGCTGTTCTGGTCAGTGTTCGGCACCGGCATCCTGGCGCTCGCCGGCTACCGGCTGCCGGGGCTCGAGTTCCGCAACCAGAGGGTCGAGGCCGCCTTCCGCAAGGAGCTCGTCATGGGCGAGGACCGGGAGGACCGGGCCGAACCGCCGACGCTGGGCGAGCTGTTCGCCAATGTCCGGCGCAACTATTTCCGCCTCTACCTCAACTACCTCTATTTCAACATCGTGCGCTACGGCTATCTGCAGGCCGGCGTGATGCTGCCCTATGTCGCGCTCGGGCCGACCATCGTCTCGGCCGGCTTCACGCTCGGCGTGATGCAGCAGATCGTCCGCGCCTTCGGCCGGGTGGAGAACTCGTTCCAGTTCCTGGTCAACAGCTGGACGACCATCGTGGAGCTGATGTCGATCTACAAGCGCCTCGCCGCCTTCGAGCGCGCCATCGCCGGCGACGACCTGGCCGCGATCGAGTTCGAGACCGGCGCCCGGACGGCGCTCGGATAGCGGGGCGGCGGGCGGCGGCGGTCAGCCGTCCGGCGGCGTATCGGCAGGGCCTTTCTTCGGGTCCGCCTCGCCCGCCGCCAGGACCATGGCGAGGAAACGCCGCTGCCTGTCGCCCGCCGGCCTGTCGGGAAATAGCTTGTCGTGAATGGCCAAAGCGTCCTCCGGGGCCGGGACGCCGCACTCGTCCAGCAGCAGACGCAAGTCCCCGGCATCCGCGCCGCGGGCGGCCTGGAGCTTCATCGCAAGCATGTATTCGGGCGACGCCCCCATGACGACAAGGGACGGCGATGAATAGAGCGGCCGAGGCGCAGGGTCGGGGGCTTGCGGCCGGTACATCGCCGCCTGTTCGTTCAACCAGGTCGTGGGCCAGCCGCGGCGCGCGGCGATCCTGCGGACGGCGTCGAGCACCGGCCCGTGCCCCTCGGCGATGGCAACATCGATATCGCCGGTGAGGGTGCGCCGCCCGTAGAGCATGATCATGGCGCCGCCGCCCACCATGTGGATATGGGCCCGCCGCCGGTCCCGCGCGAGCGCCTCCGACAACTCGTCGAGAGCGTCCCGGATTTCCGCGCGTCCGAACTCCGGCATGGACGCGCCTACCAGGGCTCCGGCTCGCCGCCGCGCGCATCCAGATCCATGGGGTCCGGCAGGGCGCCGTGGCGCAGGAAGGCCGCCGGCGCCCGGACCACGGCGCGGCTGCCGACGGCCGCAACCGCGACCCAGGGCGGATCGACGAACCGCTCCGGCTCGTCGCACCAGGCCGGCACTTCCAGCCCGTGCAGCCCCGCCAGATGCTCCGCGAGGCCGGCGAGCAGCGCATCCCACCGCGTCCCGGTCAGCGACGGCGCCGCTTCGAGCACCGCCGCCCGCCGCGCCGGCTCGACGGCCATGAGGAACCTCGGGACCTCATGGACGATCTTGCGGTAGATGCCGTCGAGGTCGTCCGGGTTATTGCGGACGAATTCCGCAGTGTCTTCCAGCGCGAAGGAAAAGGCCGGCATTCCCTGTCTCCCCGGCGCAGGCCGTTTCGCCCCTGCCGCGTTACTCCCGCGGCTGGAGCCAGGACTCGGACCAGGCGAGCACGGCGCTCGAGGACTGGTGCTCGCCGCGCTTTTCGAGCCAGGGCGCGCCGGCCGCGATGCGGCCGTTCAGCGAAAGCTGGGCCGAGGCGTGGGGGATGAAGGTCGAGAGCACGCCGAGCGGCCGGCCGGCGGTGCCGGGCGGCCCGTTCAGGATGAAGGGCTCCAGCGCGTCGTACCAGGTCATGCGGACGATGTCCTCGTCCGACTCGACCGTCTCCACCGTGGCCGCGCGCGGGTCGCCCTCGCGGGTGAAGACCGCCGGCAGCACCGGCACCGACTCGTCGGCGAAGGGCGGATGCAGCAGGGTCTCGATGGTGCGCTGCAGCCAGCGGGCAACGGCGATGTCGTCGCTGTAGATGCGGACCTCGCCGCCGGTCAGTTCCCCCTGCATGAAGAGCGCATGGCCGGCGCCGGCGGGGCACCAGAGCACGCGCCAGTGGCTGGTGCGGTCGGACATCGTTCCGCCGCCGTCATGGCTCATGCGGATGAAGGAGTTCTCGCCGGTCATCAGGACCTTGTGGGCGTCGATGGGCGCGGTCATGGGGTCGGTTCCTCCCGGATCGGGGACGTTTGCGAGTTCGGGCTTCGACTATAAGGCCCGAGGGCGGTTTAGCGGAGCGGCGCCGGCTTGTCCGCCGCGATGAGGGCCCAGCGATGGAAGAAGACGATTTCGCCGCCGCGGATCGCGAGCCCCATCCCGGCGTCGCGGCCTTCCTCGGCGAGCGCGCGCGCAATCACGCGCAACGGCCTCGCGCGCTGCGGGTCGTTGACGATGCCCATCCACTGCTCGAATTCCCGCGGCGCATCCCAGACGGCTTCGGAGTCGATCCGGAAGCCGCATCCTTCGACGGACGCCTTCAGTTCGCTGAGCGGCAGCATGCGGACATGCGAGGGGTCGCGGACGATCTCGAGCGCATTCTGCAGCCGGGCCTTCTCCGCATCCTCGGACACGACAACATCGACGATCACGGCCCTGCCGCCGGGCCGCAGCACGCGGAACATCTCGGCCAGCACAAGGGCCGGGTCCACGCAGTGATGCAGGGCTATCCGGGTCACGACCGCATCGAAGGACGCCGTATCGAAGGGCAGCGCCTCGGCCCTGCCCTGCTCGAACCGCAGATTGGAAAGGCCTGCTTCCTCCGCGCGCCTGCGCGCCTGTTCCAGCATCGCCGGCACGGCGTCGAGCCCGACGGCCTCCCGCGCCCGGACGGCGAGTGCGGCGGTCACGGCGCCCGGCCCGCAGGCCACATCGAGGACCCGGCCTGCGCCGGCCGCGCCGAGCGCTTCGCAGATCATCGCCGTGACCGTGTCGCCGCCGGCCTTCGCGGCATAGGCGTCGAAGGTCTCCGCCTGCCGGGTGAACGCCTCCTCGACCCGCTCGATATGGTCCAATCCGGGGCCCTCCGGTCCGGCGGCCCGCCGTCAGCCGCGGGCCTCGCGGAAGCGGGAGAGCGAGCCGCCATGCATGACGGAGCCGGGCAGCGGGTGGCCGACAATGTCCTCGGCGAGCCGCGCGCATTCGATCAGCGCGTCGAGGTCCACGCCCGTGTCGATGCCCATCTCCTCGCAGAGGAAGACGAGGTCCTCCGTGCAGACATTGCCGGCAGCCCCCTTGTGCGCGGCGAAGGGGCAGCCGCCGAGGCCGGCGACGGAGCTGTCGAACTTCGTCACCCCCATCTCCAGCCCGGCATAGGCGTTGGCGATGCCCATGCCGCGCGTGTCGTGGAGATGCAGCGCGATCTCCTGGTCCGGCCATTCCTCGCGCACCGCGCCCACCACCGCCCCGATCGAGGCCGGCTGCGCCCAGCCCATCGTGTCGGCGAGCGAGAGCGTCCCGATCTCGACGCCCTTCTCCGCCGCGATTTCCATCAGGTCGCGGACCGCCTCCAGCACCTTCGAGACCGGAACCTCGCCCTCGAAATTGCAGCCGAAGGCGGCCATGACAGACGCCTTCCTGACCGGCATGCCGTGGGCGAGATAGGTGTCGATCTGGTTCTTCTGCACCTCGCGGTTGCGCTCGTAGCCGCGGTTGGTGTTCTTGCCCATGAAGGTCTCGGAGGCGGAAGTCGAGATCGAGCCCTGCATCTCGATGCCCTCCTTGCCGAGCGCCCGGTCGAGGCCCTGCTCGTTCAGCCACAGCACCGAATAGGCGACGCCCGGCTCGCGCCGGAAGCCTTCCACCACCTCGTCGGCATCCGCCCAGCCGGGCACCCGCTTCGGGCTGACGAAGGAGGCGACCTGGATGCGTTTCAGGCCGGTTTCGGAGAGCGCGTCGATCAGCTCGATCTTGCGGGCCGCGGGGATCGGGCCGGGCTCGATCTGGAAGCCCTCGCGCGGGCCTTCCTCGGAAATCGACACGGACTTCGGCAGATCGGACATGGGGCGCGGTCCTTCCGGCAAGGGAAACGGGCAGGCGGTCAGGCGAGGGCCAACCACCGGGCGCGGAAGCTTATCAGAGTTATCGCAAGCGCGCTCATCGCCCGCGAGAGCCGGCCGGTGGGCTTCAGCCCGACCGCCTTGAAGATCATCGTCATGCCCCGCCGGGCATGGTGCGGCCGGTAGAGGGCGTAGCTCTCCCGCATATAGGCGCGGTTGGCTTCCCTGCGGTCGTAACTGCGCCCGCGCGCGTCATTGGCGGCGAACCAGGCATAGGCGAGTTCGTCGTCCTCCGTCTCCATGACGCGCAGGAAGGCGATGCGGATGCGTTCGAGCCTGTTCAGGCGCTCGGTATCCAGGTAGCGCTTCATCGTCCGGTAGAAGAGCGCGTAGTGGCGAAGCTCGTCCGCCGCGATGCGCTTGCAGATCGCCTTGAGCAGCGGCTCGTCCGTCCGGTCCGCGAGCGCCGAGTAGAAGGAGGAGGTGCCGACCTCGACCATGCAGCGCGCGATCAGCTCGCCCGTCCGCGAACCCCGGATCGAGGCATCGACGTCCACCTGTATGGAATAGCCGGCCCGGAACCGCGCCAGCGCGGCCTCGTAGTCGAAGCCGGGATCGGCCAGCTTCGCCCAGCGGCCCAGCACCTCTCCGTGCTGGACTTCCTCATGCGCCCAGCCGTTCATCATGTCGCAGACCTGCCCGTCGTCCGCGAACACGCGGTTCAGATAGGCCGCATAGTCGCGTCCGTTGGACTCGACCATGCTGGCCGCCTTGACGAGCGGGACGAGGCCCGGATCGACCCGCTCGGGATCGAACGCCTCCCACGGCAGCTCTTCCGGAGACCAATGGCCCGACATGACCCTCGAAGCTCCATCGTCGCCCCACAGCGAGCCGCGTCCTCTTCGCAGCCCGCCGTCGAAACCGTCTGCGCAATATAGCGGCTTCCGGGAGAAAACGCCAGCCCGAAACCGCCGGCACCCCCTGCCGACACTCAACTACAAGCGCGGAAAGGCTTGCGCGGAATTACAGGATATAGTATGTGTCGGCATGATGACCACTATCGATCGCAGTGTCGGGACGGAACAGATGACCTGGACGTTGGAACGGGTTTCCGAGTTGCGCAAACTCTGGGCGACGGGCGCCAGCACGGCGGAGATCGGCCGCCGCCTCGGCGTCTCGAAGAATGCGGTGGTTGGCAAGGCACACCGCTCGGGCCTGGCCCCCCGCCCCTCGCCGATCCGCCGCCTGCCGGCCTCGCCGCCGGCGCTGGCGCCGCGCCCCGTGCGCCTGGCCGCGGTCGGCAAGGCGGTCTGCCACTGGCCGTTCGGGGACCCGCAGGAGGACGATTTCCGCTTCTGCGGCGCGGAAGCGGAACCGGGCAAGCCCTATTGCGCCGAGCATTGCGACAGGGCTTATACCCGCCCCGCGCGCGGCGACGAGGCCGACGAGGCCGCCTGACCGGCCGGGCGCCCCGGGGGGAACGGCGGGCGCCATGGGCGTTATCGAAAGCAGGCTCCGGACGCGGGGGCGGGAATTCCGCGCCAATGCGGACGCGATGCAGGCGCTCGCCGCCGACCTGCGCGAGACCGTGGCCCGGGTGCAGGAAGGCGGCGGTGAACGCGCCCGCCAGCGCCATCTGGCGCGCGGCAAGCTCTTGCCCCGCGACCGGGTGCGCGGCCTGTTCGACCCCGGCTCGCCCTTTTTGGAGCTCTCCCAGCTCGCCGCCTGGGGCGTCTATGAGGACGACATCCCCTCGGCCGGCATCGTCACCGGCATCGGGCGCGTGCACGGGCGCGAATGCGTCGTCGTCGCCAATGACGCCACCGTCAAGGGCGGCACCTACTACCCGCTGACGGTCAAGAAGCATCTCCGCGCCCAGCAGGTCGCGCGCGAGAACCGGCTGCCCTGCGTCTATCTGGTGGATTCCGGCGGCGCCAACCTGCCCCAGCAGGACGAGGTGTTCCCGGACGCGACCCATTTCGGGCGCATCTTCTACAACCAGGCGACCATGTCGGCCGACGGCATCCCGCAGATCGCCGTGGTGATGGGCTCCTGCACGGCGGGCGGGGCCTATGTGCCGGCCATGTCCGACGAGGCGGTGATCGTGAAGGGCCAGGGCACGATCTTCCTGGGCGGCCCGCCGCTGGTGAAGGCCGCCACCGGCGAGATCGTGAGCGCGGAGGAGCTGGGCGGGGCGGACGTCCATTCCCGCATCTCGGGCGTGACCGACCATTACGCCCTGGACGACGGCCATGCGCTCGCGCTCGCGCGCACCGCGCTCGGCTATCTGAACAGCGTGAAGCGCCCGGAGCTCGACCTGCGCGAGCCGGAGGAGCCGCTATACGACCCCGAGGAGATCTACGGCATCGTGCCGCCGGACTGGAAGACGCCTTACGATGTGCGCGAGGTCATCGCGCGGCTTGTGGACGGCAGCCGGCTCGACGAGTTCAAGGCGCTCTACGGCACGACGCTCGTCACCGGCTTCGCGCATATCGAGGGCTACCCGGTCGGCATCGTCGCCAATAACGGCATCCTGTTTTCGGAGTCCTCGCAGAAGGGCGCCCACTTCATCGAGCTCTGCGCCCAGCGCGGCATCCCGCTGGTGTTCCTGCAGAACATCACCGGCTTCATGGTCGGGCGGAAATACGAGTCGGGCGGCATAGCGCGCGACGGCGCCAAGATGGTCCATGCCGTGGCCTGCGCGCGGGTGCCGAAATTCACCGTCGTCATCGGCAACAGCTTCGGCGCGGGCAATTACGCCATGTGCGGGCGGGCCTACGGGCCGCGCTTCCTCTTTACCTGGCCGAATGCGCGCGTCTCGGTGATGGGCGCGGAGCAAGCGGCGACGGTGCTCGCGACCGTGCGCCGGGACGCGCTCGCCCGCGACGGGCGCGACTGGCCGGACGAGGAGGAGGAGGCCTTCCGCCAGCCGATCCTCGACCAGTACGAGACCCAGGGGCACCCCTATTACGGCTCGGCCCGACTCTGGGACGACGGGGTGATCGACCCGGCCCAGACCCGCACCGTGCTGGCGCTGGCCCTCTCCGCCGCCCTCAACGCCCCCGTGGAGCGCGGCGCCTTCGGCGTCTTCCGGATGTAGGGCAGGGGCCCGCAGTCCAGTCGGATCGGGCCGCGTTGGGAGTCCAGCCCAGGATCGTCGCCCCGATTCTCGCGGCCCCCCTCCGTCATACCCGGACTTGTTCCACTGATGTCCGGTTCAGACATTGAGGGGAAGCCGAACGGGATTTCGGGAGCGCGCGGCGTCTGCGATCCGCCCCTTGCCCGTGAGGCTCGAACGCCCCCCTTCGACAAGCTCAAGACAGGCTTCTCCGTCATACCCGGACTTGTTCCGGGTATCCACACGGCCGCCCGGCTGAGCCGCTTGAGAGAGATACCCGGAACAAGTCCGGGTATGACGATATGGGGGTATGAAGGCAAAAGGGTCGGGCCGCCGGTTACCGACCGAAACGAGATGTGCATGCGGTAGGAGCGTAGTCAGGGGCAACGAACTGGAGGCGCGGCGACAGGTCGTTGACCGACTGCCGGTCAGGAATCAAGCAGGCGGAATCGTGTGCCTTGGCAACGCAATAGCTGCATGCGCATATGCGGTGCAGGCGCGAATATCGTCCGGCTCAAGTCCCGGGTAGTCGTCCAGTACGGCCTCCGGAGTCACGCCCTGCGCCAGCAGGCTCAGGATGAGTTCCACCGATATGCGCATGTCGCGGACGATGGGCTTGCCCCCGAACACGTCCGGGCGGGCCGTGATGCGCCGGAGCAATTCGGCGCTTGCCGTCATGGTCCTCTCCTTTGTCTTCCGCTGCGCGGCAGCCGGCAACAGGGCTTCCGACATGAGCGAACAGCACAATGCAGCATAATCCGTCCGGGCCATTCCCGGAACAATTCTTCCGTATATAAGGGCGCGGCCTGGCCGTCCTACAGGCCGAGGAAGCCTGCGATTCGGGCGACGATGCGCTTGTGCAGCGCCGCGCGGTCCGTGCCCGGCGGGTCGTCGCAGACAGGGTCGTCTTTTTCGGCGGCCAGGATCGCCGGCCCTTCCGGCTTGCAGGGCAGCAGGGCCGAGAAATGCGCCGCCGGGGCCATGGTCTCGATTTCGGCGCCGGGGACAAGGGCGGCGAACCCGCTCCCCGTCTCGCTGAAATCGGTTGCCGGCAGCCGCGTCTCCGCCATGCCGAGGCCGATCAGCAGCACCCGGTCCACCAGGTCGCGGACATGCGCCGGCCCGAGGCCCCAGGTGAGCGCCGGGTCGATGGCGGCGACGGCGCGGATGCGGTCGTCCTTGCGCCCGGCATTCCACTCCTTGGCCGAATAGGCGGTGAGGTCGGCGCCGCGCCGGGCAAGGTCCGCGCATTGCCAGGGCGAGGGCGGCGCGGTCTCGCAACGGGCGCCGTAGCCTTCGAGATCGGCGCGAGCGCCCCCGAGGGAGAGCGCCGTCCAGCCGCCGGCGGAGAAGCCGACCGCGTAGATGCGGGAGAGGTCGGCAATGGCGGCGAGTTCCGGCTGCGCGGCGAGCCAGGCGAGGGCCGCCCGGAGGTCCTGCACCCGCGTCCAGAGCTTCAGCCCTTCCTGGAGGTCGAAGTCCTGTCGTGTGCTGTTGGGGTGGTTGACGGAGATGACGAGCGCGCCCGCCTCGGCGAGCCCGGCGGTCAGCCAGCCGAGCGCGCCGATATGGCCGCCCAGGCCGTGACTTGCCAGAACCACGGGAAAAGAGCCCTCCGCCATCCGCGCGCGGTCGAGTACCCGCGTGCCTTGGAAGACGCTGTTCTCGCCGAATGAAACCGCTTCGCCGCCGCCGGCGGAGGGATAAAAGAGCGCGCCGGACATCCCGCGCCCGTGATGCGCCGCCGGGACGGTCACGCTCCGGAAGCCCGCAGGCTCCGCTGCAGCGGCCTGGAGGGCCAGAAGCAGGAAAGCGGCCGCCAGAGGGTGTCTCATCGCCTGTGCTCTTGGGCGTATCGAACAGCGGAGGATTCCGGGAGCCGGAGCGGGACCGGCTCGGCCTATTCGACCCGGGTCCAGATCTGGGTTTCGCAGAAAATGAACACGCAGCCGCTCACCCGCAATGCGCCGTCGTCCTTCAGCCGGAGGTTCGAGCGGTAGGTCTTGCCGTTCTCGGGGTTGTAGATCCGCCCGCCTTTCCACGGCCCGTCGCCGCCTGCCGGGAAGCCGGAAAGCAGCTCGAGCCCGAGGATGGTCCGGGACCGCAGCGCCTCGTCCTTGTTGTTCTTGTCGAGCTTGACCGAGCCGTCCTCGTTATTTGGCTCCCTGAGCCACACGAGCCTGCCGCAATACTCGTCGCCGCACTGCCGGATTTCGACATGCGACTTGCCGCCCTCGGTGAGCCATGTCCCCTCGGGCCCGGCGAGCGCGGCGCCGGCAATGCCGACCGAGGCCAGGGCCAGGATGAGCGAGCGCAACATGAATGCCTCCTGCCGCCCGGGTTCCGCCGCCTGCTTCCGGAGGATAATGGCGCGGTCCCGTTTTCATGCTAACAGGCGGGCCGGTATCGTCCAAACCGGGATTGGAGGGCGTCCTCCCATGCTTGTCGATCTTCCCACCGCCGCCCGCTACAACGCCTGGGCCAACCGGCGCCTCTACACGGCCTGCGCCGAACTTTCGCATGAGGAGCGCATCCTCGACCGGCGGGGCTTCTTCCGCTCGATCCACGCAACGCTCAACCACATCCTGCTGTCCGACCTCATCTATCGCGAGCGGCTGGAGAAGAAGCCGACGAGCTTCACGCGCCTCGACGAAATCCTCCATGAGGAATTCGAGCCGCTCCGCGCTGCGCATGCTGCGCAGGACCGGTGGTATGTCGGATATGCCGACGGGCTGGACCCGGCCGCGCTCGACGGCACGCTCTCCTTCGACACGGTCGAGACCGGCGAATATTTCAGCCTGCCGCTCCGGCGCTGCCTCACCAACCTGTTCCAGCACCAGATCCACCATCGCGGGCAGACGCACCACATGCTCTCGCATGCGGGCATGGACCCGCCGCCGCTCGACTTCGTCAAGTTCAGCGCCGGCGAGTAGCCGGAACGGTGGCGGCGGACGGGCCGCGCCTCGAGGCCGTCGTCATCGGGGCCGGACAGGGCGGCCTTGCCGTCAGCTGGTTCCTCACCCGGCTCGGCGTCGACCATGTCGTGCTGGAGCGGTCCGCCGTCGCGGCGAGCTGGCGCGAGCGCCGGTGGGACTCGTTCTGCACCGTCACCCCCAACTGGTCGATCGCGCTTCCCGGCGCGGCCTATGCGGGCGGCGACCCGGACGGATTCCTCACCCGCGACGAGCTTGTGCGCCACTTCGAGCGCTGGGCGGAGGCCTTCAACGCACCCCTGCGCTGCGGGGTCGAAGCAAGCGCCGTCAGGCCCGACGGGGACGGTTTTGCGGTCGAGGCCGATGCCGGGGTCTGGCGGGCGGAGAATGTCGTTGTGGCGACCGGCACATACCAGGCGCCGCACATCCCGCCCGTTGCCGAACGCCTGCCCGGCCGCGTGAAGCAGATTGCCGCCGACGGCTACAAGCGCCCCGGCATGCTGGCGCCGGGCGGCGTGATGGTCGTGGGCGCCGGGCAGACCGGCTGCCAGATCGCCGAGGAGCTGCACGAGGCGGGCCGCGATGTCTGGCTGTGCGTCGGCCGCGCCGGGCGGCTGCCGAGGCGCTGGCGGGGGCGGGACTGCATCCAGTGGCAGCGCGACATGGGCTATCTCGACCGCACCCCGGCCATGCTGGAAAGCCCCCGGCTGCGCTTCCGGGCGGACCCGCACCTGACCGGCCGCGATGGCGGCCGCACGCTCAGCCTGCACGACTTCCACCGGCGCGGCATCCGCCTGCTCGGCCGGCTGGTCGGCTGCAACGGCGAGCGGGCGCGCTTCGACGGCGGGCTGCATGACGAAATGCGCTTCGCAGACGGGTTCTGCGAGCGGATCACCGCCGAATTCGACCGCCATATCGAGGCGCAGGGCATCGACGCGCCGCCGCCGAGCGCGGAGGAGCTTGCCGGCGGCCCGCCCGGGGACGGGGCCATGCCGGAAATCCGGCGCGAGCTCGACCTCGCCGGGGCGGGCATTGCCAGCGTCGTGTGGGCGACGGGCTACCGCTACGACTTCTCCTGGATCGAGGCCCCGGTGCTCGACGAGGCCGGCTATCCCGTGGCACCGGGCGGGGTGAGCGCGTGGCCCGGCCTCTATTTCGCCGGCCTCAACTGGATGACATGGCGCAAATCCGGCATCCTCTGGGGCGTCGGCGAGGACGCCCGCAGCGTGGCCCGGCATCTCGCCGGGCGGCGCGGTGTCTATTCCGGCTCCGGGTTGATGCGGGGGTAGGCGACCGTTCCCCGGAGTTCCGAATCCGGGTTGCGTTCGATGCCGCCTTGCATGATGTCGAGGGTCGCCAGCACGAGCGAGGCCATGATGCGGCTGCCGTCGCGGATCTGGGTTCGCCCGAAGCCGGCGGGCCATGTCGCGCCGCCGTGAAAGATCTGGTTGCACAAGGTGTAGAGCCGGTCGAAGACGCGCGTCAGAATGTTGAAGGTGTCGCGATTGACCGGAGCCCGGTTCACCTCGCGCTTGTCATGCCCGAATTTCCTGTCCCAGGAACCGTCCCGGTCAAGGGCCCCAGACGGAACTCCAGAAGGGGCCGAAGACACAGCGCTTGTCCAGAAGCACCCGGACCGGCCCCGAATACTGCTGCCGGACTATGTTGTAGATGGTCCCGTCTTTGTCGTTCCTGACGACGGCGAGCAGAAACCTCCCGAACCGGTGCGCCTCGCTTTGTCGAGCTTCGGGCCGCTCGACGAGATCCCGGAGCGCCGCCTCGTTCCCGTAGGCGGCGTTGAAGGCGCAGGCTCAGCGGGCATGGCTATTCGCCCGCCGCGTCCCTGCCGTTCGCGGCGGCGAGCAGGGCGTCGGGGTCCGCGGCGGCGTAGTCGCGGCGCGCGCCCTCGGGCGTCACATAGCCGTCGGCGAGGTCCTGGCCGAGCCGGGCCGGGTCGCGCTCCGCCGGCGGGCCGTAGCCGCCGGAGCCCGGCACGTCGAAGACCACCAGCGCGCCCGCCGGCGCATCGAAGGCGCCCTTGCTGTTCAGCACCCGCTCGGCCCCGTCCGGATCGACGACCGAGATGCGCGCCGGCGCCCCCGCCGCTCCGCCCTCTATGCCGAAGGGCGCGGACTTGGTGCGCTCGCAGCAGACGGTGGCGCGCGAGTCGCGCTCCAGGATGCGCCAGGTGCGGCGCGCGCCGAGCCCGCCCCGCCAGCGCCCGGCCCCGCCGGAATCGGGCAGCAGCTCATAGGACTCGACGCGCACCGGGAAGCTCATCTCGATGACCTCCACCGGCGTGTTCATGGTGTTGGAGATGCCGCTGGCGACCGCGCTGATGCCGTCCCGGTCGGGCCGCGCGCCGAAGCCGCCCTTGACCGTCTCGTAGCTGACATAGTGCTCGCCGGTGCGGTAGTCGGTGCCGCCGAGCGTCAGCACGGCCGAAGTGCCCTGGGAGCAGGCCATCACCCGGTCCGGGACGATCGCCGCGAGCGCGCCGAACACCATGTCGCAGATGCGGTGGGACATCTCGTGGTTGGCATAGACGACCGGGGCCGGATATTGCGCGTTCACCACCGAGCCCTCGGGCGCGAGCACCTTTACGGGACGCCAGGCGCCGGAATTGGGCGGCACGACGCCGGCGGAGTCCACCGCCATCTTGAGGCCGGCGAACACGCCCGAGGAGGTGACCGAGAGCGGCGCGTTCATCGGGCCCGCCACCTGCGCATCGGAGCCCTCGAAATCCACCGTCACGCCATCGCCCTGCTTGGTTATGCGCAGCCTGATGTCGAAGGTCTCGTCGCGGTTCGAGCCGGGCGCGACGATGCCGTCCCCGTCGCAGAAATCCTCGAACGCGCCCTCCCCGTCCGGCATGTCGCGGAGCAGCCCGCGCATCATCGCCTCGGAATAGTCCATCACCTCCTGCATGATGCGCTTGAGGTTGTCCGTCCCGTATTTGCCGGCGAGCGCGGCGAGGCGCTCGCAGGCCCGGCGGTTGGCGGCGATCTGGGCGCGCAGGTCGCCCCGGCGCTCGTCCGGGGTGCGCACATTGGCGAAGATCATGTCCTCCACATCGCGGTTGACCGCCCCGCCCCGGTGGATGCGCACCGGCGGCAGGCGCAGCCCCTCGCCATAGACGTCCGTCACCGCACCGTAGCTGCCGGGCGTGGCGCTGCCGATATCCGGCCAGTGGGCGCGCACGCAGCAGAAGCCGAGCAGCGCGCCGTCCACGAAGGCGGGCGAGACGACATTCACGTCCGGCAGGTGCGAGCCGCCGAAATAGGGGTCGTTGTGGACGAACACGTCCCCCGGCTCGATATCCTCCCAGGCCCGCACCACCGCGCGCACGGCGTCCGGCATCGAGCCGAGGTGGATCGGCAGGTCGGGGCCCTGGGCCACCATCTCGCCCCGGTCGTCGAACACGCCGCAGGAATAGTCCCCCGCCACCTTGAGGATGGGCGAGTAGGCGGTCTTGGCCAGCACCACCTTCATTTCCTCGGCGACCGCATAGAGGCTGTTCTTGACGACCTCGAAGGTGGCGGCGTCGGTCTTAACGACGGACGGATGGGCGGCCATGTCACGCACTCCTCGTCATAAGGATGAACCCGCGCCCGTCGCGCCGGGCCCGCCAGCCGGGCGGCACGGCGATGGTGCAGTCCATCTCCTCCACGATAAACGGGCCCGGTCGGCCCTCCGCCCCGGCGGGGAGGTCGCTCCGGGCGACGACCGGGCAGCACAGCCGTTCGCCGAACACCACCTCGCGCTCCCTCTCCCCGGCGGGCGCGGCAGAAGCCCCCGCATCCGCATGGAACTCGACGCCCGGCAGCCGGCCCGTGGCCGTCACGCGGACATTCACCATCTGCACCGCCTCGTCGGGGTTCTTGTGGCCGTATGTGCGCAGATGCCGGTCGTGGAATTCGCCCGCGAGGTCGTCCAGCAGCGCGCGGGTCACGGGGCCTTCGCCGAGCGGCACGGTCAGCTCGTAGGCCTGCCTCGTGTAGCGGCAGTCGGCGGAGCGCTCGATGGAGCGGTCGGCCTCCGGCAGGCCGGCATTTTCCAGCATGGTCCGGGCGGCGGCCTCCAGCTCGGCGAGCCGGCGGTTGAGCGCGTCCAGGTCCGCCTCGTCGATGCGGGCGTAGAAGGTGTGGGACCAGTCGCGCCGGAGGTCGGTCGCAACGAGGCCGAGCGCCGAAAACCCGCCCGGTATCGGCGGCACGATCACCTCCGCGATGCCGAGCTCCCCGGCGAGCGCCGCCGCGTGGACGGGGCCGGCGCCCCCGAAGGCGGCGAGCGAGAATTCGCGCGCATCGTGGCCGCGCTCCACCGAGACGATGCGCAGCGCCTCCGCCATGCTGTTGTTGACGACCCGGACGATGCCGGCCGCGGCTTCCTCCGCATCCAGGCCCAGCGGGTCGGCGATATGCTCGCGGATCGCCGCTTCCGAAGCGGCCGCGTCGATGGGCAGCCGCCCGCCCAGCAGGTGCGTGCGGCTCAGATAGCCCAGCACGACATTCGCATCCGTCACCGTCGGCAGCGTCCCGCCCTGCCCGTAGCAGGCGGGGCCCGGCTCCGCACCCGCGCTTTGCGGCCCGACGCGCAGCGCCCCGCCGGGGTCGAGCCAGGCGATGCTGCCGCCGCCCGCGCTCACTTCCGCGAGGTCGATCACCGGCACCCGGATGGGGTGCCCTGTGCCGTGCAGCCAGCGCCCGACATTGCCCTCGCCGCCGACCTCGTATTCGGAGGTGGTCTCGATGCGGCCGTCCTCGATCAGGCTCGCCTTGGCGGTGGTGCCGCCCATGTCGAAGGAAATGAGGTTCGCGCGCCCGAGCTGGCGGCCCATGCGCTGCGCGGCGATGACCCCGGCGGCGGGGCCCGACTCGACGGCGCCCGCGGGCATCTTGAGCGCCTCGGGCACGTCGAACACGCCGCCGTTCGAGCCCATGACATAGAGCGAAGGCAGGCGGAGCTCCGCCAGCGCGGCCTCCAGCCGGTCCAGATATGAGGCCAGCACCGGCCCGACATAAGCGCAGACGGCCGTCGTGCTGGTGCGCTCGAACTCGCGGATTTCCGGCAGCACCTCGCTGGAGAGGAACACCGGCAGGCCCGGCAGCGCGGCGCGGAGCCGCTCGCCCACCCGGCGCTCATGCGCATCGTTCAGGAAGGAGAACATGAGGCAGACCGCGACCGCCTCCACATCCAGGCCCCGGATGCGCTCGACGACCGCATCCAGCCCGGCCTCGTCCAAGGGCGTCACGACCTCGCCCTGGGCGTCGATCCGCCCGGCTACCTCGAAGCGCCGGCGGCGCGGCACCAGCACCGCCGGGGCGTTCTGGAAGAGGTCGTAGAGGTCCGCGCGGGCCGAGCGGCGCAGTTCCAGCACGTCGCGGAAGCCCTCGGTGGCGATGAGCGCGACATCGGCGCCCTTCGCTTCCAGCAGCGCGTTGGTGACGATCGTGGTGGCGTGGGAGACGAGGGAGACCGAAGCGGGGTCGATGCCGTATTCCCCCATCGCCGCGCGCACGCCGTCGATCACCGCGGCGCCGAAGTCGCGCGGCGTGGTGAGCACCTTGGCGATGCCCGCGCGCCCGCTCTCCTCGTCCAGCACGGCGACATCGGTGAACGTCCCGCCGATATCGACCCCGATCCGCCAGCCCATCGCGCAGCCCCCTCCCGGCTCCTGCCCCTTGCGGGCGAGCTTACCCTATCACCGCCGGGCGCGCGAAAGGGCGCCTGCAATGCTTGATGGCCGGGCCGGGCGGCGGCATGCTCCGCCGGACACCGGACCCGAGCGAGGCGTTCCGCAATGCTGAAACCGGAAGACAACGAACTGCTCTGCCGGACCGGCCCCGGCACGCCGATGGGCGCGCTGTTCCGCCGGTTCTGGCTTCCGGCGCTCATGCCGGAGGAATTGCCGGGGCCCGATTGCGACCCGGTGCGGCTCAGGCTGCTGGGCGAGGACCTCGTGGCCTTCCGGGACACGGCAGGACGGATCGGCGTTCTCGACGAGAAATGCCCCCACCGGCGCGCCTCGCTCTATTTCGGCCGCAATGAGGACTGCGGCCTGCGCTGCGTCTATCACGGCTGGAAATTTGACGTGGACGGCAATTGCGTGGAGATGCCGAACGAGCCGCCCGGGACCGACTACAGGCGCAAGGTGCGGATGAAGGCCTATCCGGCCGCCGAGTGGGGCGGCTGGATCTGGGTCTATATGGGGCCGGAGGACAGGCGCCCGCCGCTGCCGGAATTCGAGTGGGCCATGCTGGCGCCGGAGCACCGCTGGCAGAAGAAGTGGCATTTGCGCGCCAATTACTTCCAGGGCTTCGAGGGCGAGATCGACACCCGCCACACGACCTTCCTGCACCGCTTCGCCGACATGTCCGCGCTCTCGCCCGGCCTCGCCGCCGCGCACGGCAACTGGCAGAAGGACGGCATGCCGTCGATCCATATCCGGCCGACGGATTACGGCTTCTATTACGGCTCGCAGCGCGGCGCGGCGGACAATTCGTTCAACTGGCGCATCACGCAGTGGATCCTGCCGACCAACTCCATCATCCCGCATCCCGAATACCCGATCTCGTCGCGCGCCTACATCCCGATAGACGACGAGAACAGCTTCGTCTTCGGCACCTCCTACAACCCGGAAGCGCCGATGACGCAAGAGGACCGCGACTATCTGGAGACGGGCCTGGGCGCGGCGCCGCGCACGCTTCCGGGCTGCTTCACGCCCGAGGTCAACCGGGAAAACGGCTACATGCTGGACCGCGCCTCGCAGCGGGCAGGCAATGCGACCGGCATTCCCGGCGTCAACAACCAGGACCGCGCCATCGTCGAGAGCATGGGCCCCATCGTGGACCGCGAGAACGAGCATCTCGGCCCCTCGGACGCAGCGATCATCGCCGCCCGCCGCCGGCTGCTGAAACTCGCCCGCGACCTCGCCGAAGGCAGGGAGCCGCTCCTGCCGCACAACCCGGCGATGTTCGGCGTCCGCGCCATCGACGTGACGCTGCAGAACCCGGACCTCGACGCCGTGGTCGAGATACACGCCGACAAGCTCCGCCTGCCGCCCGCCTGAACCCGGCGCGCGAGGCAGGATGCCCCTTCACCACAGCCGATTGACGCCGAAACCGTCGAACACCGGATCGACCGAAACGACGGGGATACCGCGCGCCAGGGCCTGGGCGGCGAGCATCCGGTCGAACGGGTCGCGATGAGAGCCGGGCAGGCGCCCGGCGCGCTCGGCATCGGCGACGCCGATTGCCAGACCCTCGAAACCTTGCCCGGCGATATGGCCGGCGACATCGACCGCCACGGCCTCGCATCCCGGCAATTTGCCGGTCCGGAACTTGGTGGCGATTTCCCACGCGGACGCCGCGCTGACCGCGATGTCGTTCGCTTCGTCGGCGATCGCGGCGCGCGCCGGACCGGAAAGCCGCCCGCTGTCTGCAATCCACCAGAGAAACGCATGGGTATCCAGCAACAGCAGCACCGCTACCGGCCTTCCCACGCCGTCAGTTCTTCCTCCGGCAGCGGGTCGAAGAAGCCGTCGGGAATCGCGATCTTCCCCTTCAGGACATCGGGCCGGCGCCTGCTTCGGGCCCTGCACGCGACGAGACGCGCAACAGGCTCGCCCCGCCGCGCGATGACGACATCCTCGCCGGCCTCGACCCTTGCCAGCAATCGGGAAAGCTCGGTCTTGGCTCGATGGACATTGACGACATACATGGCTTTCCACCCTGGCCGGCATTTATCTAGCTAACTATGTAGCTAGATATCCGGTTGAGTCAACGCCGCCCGCTACCCCGGAAAGTCGCAGCGGAGCGCCGTGATGTGGACGAAGGAGCGGGGGCCGGCGCGGGCGGCGAAGCGGTATTCGTTGCCGGCCAGCCGCAGGGAGTGGTCGAGCGGCAGCTTGCCCTGCGCCTCCGTCGCATCGCCGCCGATGGCCGTGAAGCGGAGCATGACCGGCGCCGCCGGGTCGAACCACGCCTCGGGCAGGCCCGCCTCCGTCAGCTCCGCCTGCCCCTCGCCGGTGACCGTGATCGCGCCTTCCGCGAATTGCGCCGACGCGTTGGCGCCGTCATGCAGCGGCGTCGCCAGCACGAAACGCTTGGTCACCGGCTCCGGGTCGCAATCCGGCTCCGCCTCCGCCTCGTGCAGCAGGAAGACGATCCGCTCCTCCTCCAGGCCGGCGTCGAGCCGTTCCAGAAGCAGCTCGAAGATCTCCTTGCGCCTGCCGGTCGGCACATTGCGGTCGTAGCGGGCCTGAAGCGTCCTTTCGTTCTGGACCGCCGCCAGCCGGCGCCTGTCGAGCTCCTCCTTCTCGGCCTCGAGCCGCGCGATGGCGGCGTCCTGGGCCGCCAGCCTCTCCTCCAGGCGCTCGATGCGGTATTGCGTGCGGGTGGCGCCCGTCTCGTAGGCGAATACGGCGATGGCGAGCAGCGCCACAAGCAGCATGACCCGTTTGACCAGGGTCCAGCGGCGGGCGCGGGCGGCCATTCTGCGGCCTTCCTTCAATCCGATCGCCATGACCTGGATTTGCTCCGGCGTTTCCGCGTCGAAGGTTGTTTATCTCAAATCCCGGACCGTTTTGACAGGCTCTGCACGGCCTGCGAAGGTCCGGGCCCGCGGCGGAGCCTGGCGACCCGTGACCCTGAGCACCGGCGATTTCGATTTCGACCTGCCTTCCGGGCTGATCGCGCAGCGGCCGGTGGAACCGCGCGACGCGGCGCGGCTGCTGCATGTCGGGGAAAAGCTCGCGGACCGCCGCATTGCCGAACTGCCGGACCTGCTTCGGCCAGGCGACCTCATGGTCGTCAACGACACGCGCGTGATCCCGGCGCGCCTTTACGGGCGGCGCGGCGCCGCGGCGGTGGAGGCTCTGCTGCACAAGCGCCTCGACAGGCGGCGCTGGCTCGCCTTCGCCCGGCCCGGGCGGCGGCTTCGCGAAGGCGACCGGATCGCCTTTCCGGGCGGGCTCGAAGCGGTGCTGGAGGAGCGCCGCCAGGGCGGGGAAGTGGCGCTGGCGTTCTCGGCGGAAGGGGCGGAACTCGACGCGGCGCTGGAGGCGCACGGCACCATGCCGCTGCCGCCCTATATCAAGCGTCCGAAAGGCGGCGACCCGGGCGACCGGGACGCCTACCAGACGGTGTTCGCCCGCGAACCGGGCTCGGTCGCCGCGCCGACGGCCGGGCTGCATTTCACCCCCCGCCTGCTGGCGGCGCTGGACGCGCGCGGCGTGGAGCGCGCCGCCGTCACCCTGCATGTCGGCGCCGGCACCTTCCTGCCGGTCCGCACCGAGGACCCGGCCGAGCACCGCATGCACAGCGAGTGGGGGCGCATCGGGGAAGAGGCGGCCGCGCGCATCCGGGCGCGCCGGGGCCGGCTGGTCGCGGCCGGCACCACTGCGCTCCGCCTGCTGGAGTCGGCGGCCGGCCCTTCGGGCGAGGTTGCGGCCTGGGAAGGGGAGACCGACATATTCCTGCGCCCTGGCGGCCGGGAGGTCCGGACGGCCGACCTGCTGCTCACCAATTTCCACCTGCCGCGCTCGACGCTGTTCATGCTGGTCGCGGCCTTCGCCGGCCTGGAGCGCATGCGCGCCGCCTACGCCCACGCCGTGCAGCAGCGCTACCGCTTCTTCTCCTATGGCGACGCCTGCCTGCTGGAGCGCAGGCAATAGCGCGCCCGGCTCAGCGAACCTTCGGCAATGTGTGGCCGGCGAAGCCCTCGACCATCTGCACGATGGAGGTGATGTCTTCGCGCCCCTTGCCCTGCATGTGCCAGTGGCGGAAGAACTGGCGCACGGCCGCCGAGACCCAGGACGGCACCTGCAGGCGCTCCGCCTCGGCGAGCGCAAGCTCGATGTCCTTCATCAGGATGTCCAGCGCCGCGCCGTAGGCGAAAGAGCGGTCCAGCACCGAGGCGGGGATCTTGCCGGCCGTTGCGCTGTTGCGCCCGGAGCCGGCATTGACCGCCTCGAGCATCGCTTCGAGATCGACCCCGGCCTTGGAGCCCATTACCAGCGCCTCGGAAGTGACGGCGAGCGCGGCGGCCGAGAGGATGTTGTTGACGAGCTTGACGGTCTGCGCCGCGCCCGGCTCCTCGCCCACATGGACGACCGTATGCCCCCAGCAGTCGAGCGCGGGGCGCAGCTCGTCGAAGAGCGCGCGGCTGCCGGACGCCATCACCGAGAGCGTGCCCGCCTCCGCGCCCGGCGGCCCGCCGCTGATCGGGCAGTCGAGCATCGCGATGCCGGCCTCGCCCAGCGTGGCCGCCATCTCGCGGATGAAGCCCGAGCCGACCGTGCAGGTGTTGACCACCTTTGCGATCCGCCCGCCCTTCGCGAGACCCTCTTCGCCGAGGCCGACCTCGCGCCAGGCGCCGAGCGTCGGCAGCGAGACGATGACCGTCTCCGCCATGTCGGCCACCGCCTTCGGGCTTTCCGCCGTGCGCGCCTGCCGGGCCGCCAGCGGCGCCACCGCCTCGGCGCGGATGTCATGCACGACCAGGCTGTGGCCCCCGTCCAGCAGCCGCCCGGCCATCGGCGCGCCCATCGCGCCCACGCCGACGAATCCGAGTTCCATCGCGCTTCCCCTTTGTCCCGCGTGCCGCCCCGGAGTATGCGCGCCGCCGCCCGCTCAGGCCAGCAGCCAGCCGAGCAGGGTGCGTTCGCCCTCCACCACCTCGGTCCAGAACTGCCAGGGCCAGAGCCAGAGCCGCATGAAAGCCCACAAGGCCGCATCGCCCAGCGCCGGTCCGAATTCGCCGGGTCCGAGGCCGTGGACGACCCGCACGAACAGGCGCGAGAAGCCAGCGACCAGCCCCAGCAGGAACCCGATGCCGAGATAGAGGGACAGGATGCGGCGGAGCAGCGTGAACATGGACCGGGATATGCCCCGGCGCGTCCGGAAAGTCGAGCCGGACCGCGCGCCTTGAACGGCCGGCGAAACGCCGGTAGCAAACATCCCCATGACCGCCACGACCCTGGTGCTGGGCGGCGCTGCCTCCGGCAAGAGCCGCTACGCCGAATCGCTGTTCGACGGGCCCGCCGTCTATATCGCCACGGCCGAGGCCGGCGACGCCGAGATGGCGGCGCGCATCGCCCGCCACCGCGCCCGGCGGGGTCCCTGCTGGACGACCGTCGAGGCGCCCTCGCGCCTGCCCGAGGCGCTCCGGCAGGCCGGCGACATGCCGGTGCTGGCGGACTGCCTGACGCTCTGGCTCTCCAATGCGCTCGCCGCCGGCCGGGAGCCGGACACCGGCGCGCTGCTGGAGGCGCTGGCAAGCCGCAGCCGGCAGACCGTGCTGGTCTCCAACGAAACCGGCATGGGGCTCGTGCCCCCGACGCCGCTCGGCCGGCGCTTCCGCGAGGCGCAGGGGCGGCTGAACGAGGACGTCGCCCGCATCGCGGACCGGGTCGTGTTCGTCGCGGCCGGCCTCCCCCTCCCGCTCAAGCCGTGAAAGCGCGCGCCCCATGCTGAAACCGAAGATACCGGCAACCGTCGTCACCGGCTTTCTCGGCGCGGGCAAGACCAGCCTGGTCCGCCACCTGCTGGAGAATGCGGGCGGGCGGCGCCTCGCGGTGGTCGTCAACGAATTCGGCGACCTCGGCATAGACGGCGATCTGCTGCGCGCCTGCGGCATCGAGGGCTGCGGGGACGAGGACATCGTGGAGCTCGCCAATGGCTGCATATGCTGCACCGTGGCGGACGATTTCCTGCCGACCATGCAGGCGCTGCTCGACCGGCCCGACCCGCCCGATCATATCGTTATCGAGACCTCGGGCCTGGCGCTGCCCAAGCCGCTTGTGCAGGCCTTCGCCTGGCCGGAGGTGCGCTCCCGCACCACCGTGGACGGCGTTGTCGCGGTGGTGGACGCCGCGGCCGTCGCCGCCGGGCGTTTCGCTGCCGACCCGGACGCCGTGGACGCGGCGCGCCGGGCCGATCCGGCGCTCGACCACGACGCGCCGCTGGAGGAGCTGTTCGAGGACCAGCTCGCCGCCGCCGACCTCGTCGTCGTCAACAAGCAGGACCTGCTGGACAGGCCGGCCTGGCAGGGCGTGCTGGAAGAGGTGCGGGCCGGGCTGCGCTCGCCCGCCGTCAAGGCTGTCGGCGCGACCGGCGGCGCCGTCGATGCGCGGCTGCTTCTCGGCCTGGAAGCAGCGGCGGAAGACGACCTCGACGCGCGCCCCTCGCACCATGACGGCGAGGACGGGCACGACCATGACGATTTCGAGAGCTTCGCGGTCGAGGCGGGGCCGGTCGAGCCGGCCGCGCTTGCCGAACGCATCGCGGAAGCCGCGCAGGACCATGATGTGCTGCGCATCAAGGGTTTCGCCGCGGTCGAGGGCAAGGCGATGCGGCTCGCCGTCCAGGGCGTCGGCGCCCGCACCGAGACGTGGTACGACCGGCCCTGGCAGGCCGGCGAGGAGCCGCTAACGCGGCTTGTGGTGATCGGCTTCGCCGGCCTCGACCGCAAGGCCGTCGCCCGGACGCTTGGCGGGCGGTGCATCTCCTAGCCGCAACCCCCGGGGCGGTCGAGGAAGGCGAGGCGGTCGATCTCGGCCAGACGCCGGGCGACATCGCGATCCTGAGCGCGGCCGACACCGAACTCACGCTCCTCGCCGAAGCGCAGCGGAAACGCCTTGCCGAGGACGCGGAGGCCCCGACGCTTCGCCTCGCCAACATCATGGCGCTCGGCCACAACCTGTCCGTGGACCTGCATGTCGAGCGCGTGCTCTCCCGCGCCCGGCTGGTTGTGGTGCGGCTCCTCGGCGGGCGCGGCTACTGGCCTTACGGCGTCGAGCGGCTGGGCGCGCTGGAAGCGCCGGTGGCGCTGCTGCCGGGGGATGATCGGCCGGACCCGGAGCTCGACGCCTTCTCCAGCCTCGGTACGGACGCCTGCCGCCGTTTCTGGCGCTATCTGGCGGAGGGCGGCCCCGACAACGCGCTGAACTGCCTGCGCTACGCCGCCCACCTGCTCGGCCGCCCCGCCCGCTGGCAGGAACCCGCGCCGATCCCGCGCGCCCAGCCCTATAAGGCGGCCGCGGGCGACGGCCCGGTTGCCCCCCTGCTTTTCTACCGGGCGCATCTGCAATCCGGCAATGTCGCGGCCATCGACATGCTGGCCGAAGAGATGGCAGCGGCGGGACTGTCGCCCCGGCCGGTCGCGATATCGAGCCTCAAGGACCCGGACTCGCTCCGCCTGCTGCACCGCCTGTTCGCCAAGGAGCCGCCCTCCGTCATCGTGAACACCACCGGCTTCGCGGCGCGCGGCGCGGACGGTCCGGGCCCGCTCGACCGCTATGACTGCCCGGTGGTCCAGGCGGTGCTCTCGGGCGGCGCGGAGGCCGTCTGGCGGGAGGGGACGCGCGGCCTCTCCCCGCGCGACATCGCCATGAACATCGCGCTGCCGGAAGTGGACGGGCGGCTGATCTCGCGCGCGGTCTCCTTCAAGGCCGCGAGCCGCCGCGATGCGGCGACGGAATGCGCCATCGCCCGCTACCGGCCGGTGCCGGACCGGGCGCGCTTCGTGGCGGCGCTCGCCGCCAATTGGGCGCGGCTCCGCCGGCCGGGGCGCAAGCGCATCGCCGTAGTCCTCGCCAACTACCCGACGCGCGACGGGCGCATCGGCAATGGCGTCGGCCTCGACACCCCGGCCTCGGCGCTCACCGTGCTCCGCGCGCTCGGGGCCGAAGGGCTGCCGGCGGACGGCGACGCGCTGATGCGCCGGCTCCAACGGGCGCGTGCCGGAGGCCCGGTATTTCCGAAGCAGGAATTCGACAGTTTCGTGAACGGCCTGCCCGCGGGCGCGACCGCCGCCGTGCGGGAACGCTGGGGCCTTGCCTGCCGGGATTATGTAATACCCGCGCTCCTCTTCGGCGATATCGCCGTCGCGGTGCAGCCGTCGCGCGGCTATGACATCGACCCGGCTTCCAGCTATCACGACCCCGCCCTGCCGCCGCCGCCGGCCTATCTGGCGTTCTACGGCTGGCTGCGGCGCGGCTTCGGGGCGCATGCCGTCATCCATCTCGGCAAGCACGGCAATCTGGAATGGCTGCCGGGCAAGGCGCTGGCGCTTTCCGGGGACTGTTTCCCCGACGCCGTGCTCGGCCCCCTGCCCAACCTCTATCCGTTCATCGTCAACGATCCGGGCGAGGGCGCGCAGGCCAAGCGCCGCACTCATGCCGCAATTGTGGACCACCTGACCCCGCCGCTCACCCGCGCGGAGAGCCACGGGGCCATGGTGGAACTGGAAAGGCTGGTGGACGAATATTTCCAGGCAACGACGCTGGACCCGCGCCGCCTGCCCGTGCTGGCCGAGGCGATCCTGGACCTCGCGGGGCGCGGCGGCCTGGCGGCCGATTGCGGCATCCGCCCCGAGGACGGCGAAGCGGCGGCGCTCGGCAAGCTCGACGGCTATCTCTGCGAGCTGAAGGAGCTGCAGATCCGCGACGGGCTGCATGTCTTCGGCGCGTCTCCGCAAGGCCGGCAGCGGCGCGACCTGCTGGTGGCCGCCATGCGCGCGCGGCTGCTGCCGGCGCTCGCGGCGGACCTCGGCCTGGAACTCGGCGAGGACCTTGCCGCACCCTGGACCGGCCCCCGGCCCGCGTTCCTGACCGGCGATGCGCTCTGGCGCACGGCCGGCGACACGCTGGAGCGGCTGGAGGCGGCAATGGCCCGGCTGGCGGAAGGCGCGGACGAGCCGCCCGGCCCCGAAAGCGCTGCCGCGCTCGGCTTCCTCAAGGAAACGCTGGCCCCGGCTCTGGACCGCTCGGGCGAGGCGGAAATCGCCGGCCTCCAGGCGGGCCTGGCCGGCCGCTTCGTCGAGCCCGGACCCTCCGGCGCGCCGACGCGAGGGCGGCCGGACGTGCTGCCGACGGGGCGCAATTTCTACTCCGTCGATACCCGCGCCGTGCCGACGCCCGCCGCCGTGCAGCTCGGCTGGCATTCGGCGACCCTGCTGGTCGAGCGCCATGTCCGCGACCACGGCGAATGGCCGCGCGCGCTGGCGCTCAGCGCGTGGGGCACCAGCACCATGCGGACCGGCGGCGACGACATTGCGCAGGCGCTGGCGCTGATGGGCGTGCGGCCGACCTGGGACAGCGGCTCCGGGCGGGTCACCGGCTTCGAGATCGTGCCGCGCCGCGTGCTCGACCGCCCGCGCGTGGATGTCACGCTGCGCATTTCCGGGTTCTTCCGCGACGCCTTTCCGGGCCTGATCGACCTGTTCGACAGCGCGGTGCGGGCCGTGGCACGGCTCGACGAGGACGACAACCCGCTCCGCACGCCGGAAGGGGACGGCTTCCGCGAGGCGACCTGGCGCGTGTTCGGCTCCATGCCGGGAGCCTACGGCGCGGGCTTGCAGGCGCTGATCGACGAGGGCGGCTGGGACGGGCCGGAGGACCTGGCGCGCGCTTATGTCGCCTGGGGCGGCTACGCCTATGGCGCGGGCGAGGAGGGCCGGCCCGCGCACCATGCCTTCGAGCGCCGGCTCGCGCGCGTCGAAGCCGTCGTCCACAACCAGGACAACCGCGAGCACGACCTGCTCGACAGCGACGACTACTACCAGTTCGAGGGCGGGCTTGCGGCGGCGGCGGCCATGCTCTCCGGGCGCCGGCCGGCGGTCTATCACAACGACCACACCCGCCCGGAACGCCCGCGCATCATGAGCCTGGAGGAGGAGATCGCCCGCACGGTGCGCGCGCGCGCCGCCAACCCCAAATGGATCCGGGGCGTCATGCGCCACGGCTACAAGGGCGCCTTCGAAATCGCCGCCACCGTCGATTACCTCTTCGCCTTCGCCGCAACCACGGGCGCGGTGAAGGACCACCATTTCGAGATGCTGTTCGACGCCTATATCCGGGACGAGGAGGTGCGCGCTTTCATGGAGAACGGCAATCCCGCCGCGCTTCGCGAGACGGCGGCGCGATTCCTCGAAGCGCTGGACCGGGGCCTGTGGCGTCCGAGGGCCAATTTCGGCTATGATTTGCTCCGGTCGCTGGCCGGCGGAGAGCATCCATGAGCCGAGAGACCGGCTCTCTCGACGAGGAGGCCGTTAACGCCCGGGCGAACGAGAAAGCCCGCAAGCGCAAGGCCGCGCGCGACCGGATGCTGGCCACGAAAACCATCGAAAAGGGCCTGCTGATCGTCCATACCGGCAAGGGCAAGGGCAAATCGACCGCCGCCTTCGGGCTGGCGGCCCGCGCCGTCGGCAACGGCCTCAAGGTCGGCGTGGTGCAGTTCGTCAAGGGCGTGTGGAAGACGGGCGAGCGCGAGGTGTTCGCCCGTTTCCCGGAGCTGGTCGAGATTCGCGCCATGGGCGAGGGCTTCACCTGGGAGACGCAGGACCGCGCGCGCGACATCGCCGCCGCCGAAGCCGCCTGGGAGTTGTCCGAGGCCATGATGGCCGACCCGTCCAACGCCTTGGTGATTCTCGACGAGCTGAACATCGTGCTGCGTTACGGCTATCTGGACCTCGACCGGGTGCTCGCGGCGCTGACGAACCGCCGCGAGGATCTGCATGTCGTCGTCACCGGGCGCAATGCCCGGCCCGAATTGATTGAAGTCGCCGACCTCGTCACCGAAATGACTCTGGTGAAGCATCCTTTCCGCGCCGGTGTGAAGGCTCAGATCGGCATCGAATTCTAGGAGCATGGCGCCGATGAAGCACATGTCAGCCCGCCCGATCCTCCCGCTCCTGCTGGTCGCCGCGCTCTGGTCCGCGCCCGCCGCGGCCTCGTCGGTAGAGACAGAAGCGACCGAGCTCGTGGACAAGGCCCGGATCGCGGTCCAGCGGCTTGCCCGCGATCCGGATGTCGGGCCGAGCCTCCAGCATTTTCTCGGCCGGGCGAAGGCCGTGCTGATCTTCCCGACCCTCATCAAGGGCGCATTCCTGGTAGGCGGCGAGGGCGGCAGCGGCGTGCTGCTGGTCCGCGATGAGAAGGGATCTTGGAGTTACCCGGCCTTCTACACCATGGCCTCGATAAGTTTCGGCTTCCAGATCGGCGGCCAGACCGCCGAAGCGATGCTGCTGATGCGCACGGACGGTGCCCTTGAGGCGGTGCTCGAAGACCAGATGAAGATCGGCGCCGACGCCTCCGCCGCGGCCGGGCCCAAGGGCGCGGGTATCGAGGGCTCGACGACCAGCAATATCGGGCCCGACATTCTCACCTTCTCCACGAGCCAGGGCCTGTTCGCCGGCGCCTCCCTGGAGGGCGCGGTGATTGCGCGCCGCCAGGACTGGAACCGCGCCTTCTACAAGGAGGGCGCAACGCCTCACGCCATCGTCATCGAGCGCGCCCACGCCAACCCCGCCGCCGATGCGCTCCGCGAGGCGTTGAGCCGGTTCTAGCGGGCCGCAGCGCCGGTTCCGGTCACTCTCGAAGCGGGCGCGACACCATGCCGGCCAAAGCGCTGATGGTGCAGGCGACGGGCTCGGATGCGGGCAAGTCGCTCATCGTGGCGGGGCTCTGCCGGGCCTGGGCGCGGCGCGGCCTCCGGACCAGGCCGTTCAAGCCGCAGAACATGTCGAACAATGCTGCGGTCACGCCGCAAGGCGGCGAGATCGGCCGCGCCCAGGCGCTTCAGGCGCGGGCCGCCGGGGTGGCGCCGCATGTGGACATGAACCCGGTGCTGCTGAAGCCCGAATCGGAGCGGGGCGCGCAGGTCGTGCTGGCCGGACGCGCCGTCGGCCGGGCGGACGCGAAGGACTATGCGCGCCTGAAGGCCGGCCTGCTGGAGGGAGCTCTGGATGCCTTCCGCCGGCTGGCCGCCGATGCCGACCTCGTACTGGTCGAGGGGGCCGGCAGCGCCTCGGAGATCAATCTCCGCGCAGGCGACATCGCCAATATGGGCTTTGCAGAGGCCGCCGGGCTGCCGGTGGTGCTGGTGGCCGACATCGACCGGGGCGGCGTCATCGCGGCGATCGCCGGTACGCGCCATGTGCTGCCGCCCGCCGATGCGGCGCGCCTTCGCGGCTATATCGTCAACAGGTTCCGGGGCGACCCGGCCCTGTTCGACCCCGCGATTCCCGCGCTGGAGCGCCTCGCGGGGCTGCCCTGCCTCGGCGTGGTGCCCTGGTTCGGGGACGCCCGGAAACTGCCGGCGGAGGACTCCATGGCCCTGGAGGCCGACCGTTCGTGCGAGGGGCCGCCGCGCATTGCCGCGTTCCGCTATCCGCGCATCGCCAATTTCGACGACCTCGACCCGCTGGCCGGCGAAGTCGGCGTCCGCTTCGTGCGCCCCGGCGAAGCGCTGCCCGCCGATATCGGGCTCGCCGTGCTGCCCGGCAGCAAGAACACGCGGGCCGACCTCGCCTTCCTGCTGGACCAGGGCTGGGATATCGACATCCGGGCCCATCTGCGCCGGGGCGGGCGCGTGCTGGGGCTCTGCGGCGGTTTCCAGATGCTGGGCCGGCGCGTGTCGGACCCGGACGGCGTCGAAGGCCCGCCGGGGTCGAGCGCCGGCCTCGGGCTGCTCGACATCGAGACGGTGCTGGAGACCGGGAAACGGACCGTGCCGGTCCGCACCGCCGACGGACTCACCGGCTACGAAATCCACATGGGCCGCTCGTCCGGGCCCGGTCTTGCCCGGCCGTTCCTGCATCTCGACGGACGGCCGGAGGGCGCGGTCTCGGAAGACGGCCTCGTGTTCGGCACCTATTGCCACGGCCTGTTCGCCAATGACGGGTTCCGCGAGCGCTTCCTCGCGCGCATGGGCGCGGAGCGGCAACGGGCTTACGAAGCGGAAATCGACGCCGTGCTGGACGGCCTCGCAGACCATCTGGAAGCGCATCTCGACCTCGACCGCCTGCTCGCGCTCGCCGCGTGAGCGGAGCCGTTTTCGCTTCCCCTACAGCAGCCCGAGTTCGCCGAGTTCGGCGGCGAGGCGCGGGGGGAGTGTGTCGCCTTCGGCGGCGAAGTCTGCGGGAAGGTCGGCGGGCGCGTCCTCGCCGCGCAGATAGCGCCAGCCCTGGAAGGGGCGGTGGGCGCGCGGCACGACGCGGACCAGCGCATCGTCCAGCAGGATGGCGCAGCTCGGCCTGCCGCCCGCGCCCGGCGCCGGCTCGAAGGCGAGGATGCGCTGCCGCGCCTGCACGAAACCCCTGATGACCCAGTAGATCGACCCGCCGCCGGCAAGTATCGCGTCGCCGCGCCGAGGCGTCATGCGGGTGATGTGCCTTGCGATGGCGCGGCCTTCCACCGCCTTCCAGTGGGCGCGGCGGCTCTCCTGCCAGTCCGCCAGCCCCTCGACGCTGTCGGTGCCGACCGACAGCTTGATGAGGTGAAGCGTGCTCTTGTCCGCGTCCATGGCCCCGCTATAGTCGCCCGCTCGGCAGCGAAGCAAGGGAGCAGACCCCGTGTCGGACGAAAAGACCGTCACCTTCCCGGTCGAGGGCGCGCATGTGATGATGTTCGCCCGCTCGATCGGAGACTACAACCCCGCCTATCACGATCCGGGCCAGGGCGAGGGGAACCCGATGGGTGCCCGGGTGGCGCCACCGACCTTCCCCCAGGCGGTGGCCCAGTTCGACCCCGACTACCCGCTGCGCATCAAGGACGGCGAAGCCTGGTTCGGCTCGGGCGGCAGCCCGTCCGGCATCGAGGGCAAGCCGGCGACTTCGGGCGGGCTCCATGCCGAGCAGCATTTCGAATACACCCGCCCGATCCGGCCGGGCGACGTGCTGACCGCGCGCTACAGCCAGGGCGAGACCTGGGAGAAGGAAAGCCGCCGCGCCGGCAAGCTCACCTTCACCGAGCGCCTCGTCGATTACTACGACCAGGACGGCAACCATGTCTGCCGGGCGCGCGGCGTCGGCGTGAGGACCGAACGGCCGGTCGATCAGGGATAAGGGGAACCCGGAAGATGAAAGCCAGCGAAATCTCGGTCGGCCAGACCTTCGAGAAGGTCGTGGTCGAGGACCTGAAGCGCACCCAGCTCGTGATGTATTCGGGCGCGAGCGGCGACTACAATCCGCTGCATACCGACGACCTCTACTGCAAGGAGGCCGCCGGTTATCCGGGCGTGTTCGCCCACGGCATGCTGACCATGGGCATGACCGGCACGCTCGTCACCGACCTGTTCGGGGCGGAGAACGTGCGTAAATACGGCGTGCGCTTCACCAACCAGGTCTGGCCGGGCGACACCTTGACCGCGACCGCCACGGTGCAGGAGATCCGCGACGAAGATGGCCGGGCCGTGGCGGAGATCGGCATCGAGACGAAGAACCAGGAAGGCAAGACCGTCGTTCTCGGCTCCGCGACGGGCCTGCTGGAAGACTGAACGAAAACCCGAACCGGGGGACCGAGGCCATGACGGCATGGGATGTCGCGGTCGTCGGCTGCGGCAACGCAGCCTTGTGCGCGGCGATTTCGGCGCGGGAACGGGGCGCCCGTGTCGTGGTGCTGGAAAAGGCGCCGGAGGAGGAGCGGGGCGGCAATTCGTTCTTCACCGCCGGCGGCTTCCGCTTCGTCCATGACGGGCTGGAGGATGTCTGCACCGATGTGCTGACCGACCTCTCGGAGGCGGAGAAGGCGCGCATCGAGCTCCCCACCCACGACCGGCAGTTCTTCTACGACACGCTGATGAAGGTGACGCGCCACCAGGCGGAGGAGGACCTTGCCTGGACGCTGATCGACGACTCGCGCCCGGCCATGGCGTGGCTCAGGGAAAACGGCGTTCGCTTCGTGCCGATGTTCGGCCGCCAGTCCTATGAGGTGGACGGCAAACAGGTGTTCTACGGAGGCGTGAATATCGAGGCCGTCGGCGGCGGGGCGGGGCTGGTGGATTTCCTGCTGCGCCGGGCCGGGGCGCTCGGCATCGAGATCCGCTACGACACGGGCGCCACGGGCCTCATCCAGGACGAAACCGGGCGCATTACCGGCCTCCGGCTGCGCACGCCCGAGGGCTACGAGGTGCTGGAGACGGGCGCCGTGGTGCTCGCCTGCGGTGGCTTCGAGGCCAATCCGGAGATGCGCGCGCGCTATCTCGGCCACGGCTGGGACCTGGCCCGCGTGCGCGGCACCCGCCACAATACCGGCGACGGCATCCGCATGGCGCTGGAGGCGGGCGCGCGCCCGCACGGCAACTGGTCCGGCTGCCACTCCGTCGGCTGGGACATCTCCGCCCCGCCCTACGGCGACCGCGCCGTCGGCGACAATTTCCAGAAGCACAGCTACCCGCTCGGCATCATGGTGAATCTCGACGGCGAGCGCTTCGTCGACGAGGGCGAGGACTACCGCAACCTCACCTATGTGCGCTTCGGCCGCGCCATTATGGAGCAGCCGCACCGCTGGTGCGCGCAGATCTTCGACGCGAAGACCGTCCACATGCTGCGCGACGAATACCGCATCCGCGAGGTCACCAGGGTGGAGGCGGACTCGATCGAGGAGCTGGCGGCGGGGCTGGAGATCGATCCGGCGGGGCTTGCGAAGACGGTCCGCGAGTTCAACGCCGCCTGCCGGTCCTCCAATGCCTACAACCCCGCCGTGCTGGACGGGGTCTCGACCGGGGGGCTGAGCCCGGACAAGACCAACTGGGCGCTGCCCATCGACCGCCCGCCCTATGTCGCCTTCGTCACCACCACGGGCGTCACCTTCACCTTCGGCGGCCTCCAGATCGACAATGAGAACCGCGTCCAGGACCTTTCGGGACGGCCCATAGACGGGCTCTATGCCGCCGGCGAACTGGTGGGCGGCCTGTTCTTCGAGAACTATCCGGGCGGCTCCGGCCTCATGTCCGGCAGCGTGTTCGGCCGCCGCGCCGGCCGCTTCGCCGCGGAATACGCCTGCGGCTAGGTTCCGCCCGGCCCTTCGATACGCGCTTCCTTCGACAGGCTCAGGACGGACTCCCCCGCCCTGCCCGGACGCGCCCTCCGTCATACCCGGACTTGTTCCGGGTATCTCTCTCAAGCGGCTCCGCCGGGCGGCCGTATGGATACCCGAAACAAGTCCGGGTATGACGAGAAGAGGGGGCCTAGCCGGAAAAGGGGGGAACGACGGAGTGACGCTCAGGCCGAAGCGGCGACCGGCAGGGATTCGAGGCCGCGCAGCACGATGCTGGGGCGGAAGCGCGGCGGCGGGTCTGCGAGGCGGATCGAGGAGAACCGCTCCAGCAGCACTTCGATGGCGATGCGCGCCTCCAGCCGCGCGAGCGGCGCGCCGATGCAGGCGTGGATGCCGCGCCCGAACGAAATGTGGCTGCCCCCCTCGCGCCCGACATCGAGGCCGTCCGGATCCTCGAACTGCTCCGGGTCGCGGTTGGCGCCGCCGATCAGCAGCACGATGTCCTCGCCCCGCTTCACGGGGAAGCCGTTCACGTCGCAATCCTCCACGATGCGGCGAAGGTCCAGCTGCACGGGCGAGTCGTAGCGCAACAGCTCCTCCACCGCCGAGGGGATCAGCGACGGGTCCTCCCGGAGCCGCTGCAGCTGCTCGGGATGGCGCAGCAGCGCCAGCATGCCGTTGCCGATCAGGTTGACGGTGGTCTCGTTGCCGGCGACCAGCAGCAGCCGCAGCATGGTGATCGTTTCGTTCCCGTCCAGCCGGTCGCCCTCCTCCTCGGCCTGGACGAGCCCGCTCAGAATGTCGTCCCTGGGGTCGGCCCGGCGCTCCTCGACGAGCGGCGTGAAATAGGCGTCGAGATCGGCGCCGGCGAGGACAGCGTCCGCGCGCTCCTCCGCGCTGATCGTCGGCTCGAGGATGCGCGCCCGGCGGTCGGACCAGCTCCGGAACCGGGGGCGGTCCTCCACCGGCACGCCCAGCATTTCCGCGATCACGATCACCGGCAGCGGCCTGGCGACCGCCTCCATGAGGTCGAAGCCGGACAGGTCGTCGATCCCGTCCAGAAGCCCGTGCATGAGGCTGCGGATATGCGGCTCCAGCGCATTCACCGCCCTTGGCGTGAACGCCTTGCTGACCAGCCCCCGCAGGCGGCGGTGGTCCGGCGGGTCGAGCGAGAGCATGGAGGGCGCCGCGCCGGGGTCCGGTATGACGGTGCGCTTGCCCGGCCGCTTCGCCTTCCGCCCGTCGCTGGAGAAGCGCTGCCAGTCGGGAAGAATCGCCGCCACATCCGGGTAGCGGCCGAAGACCCAGGCGTTCATCAGCCGGCTGCGATGCGCCTGTCCTCTCTCGCGCAGCGCCGCATAGGCGGGATAGGGATTTTGCGTGTTCCCGTATGCCACCGGGTTGTAGGCGTGGCCGCTCTCGAGGCGCTCGCGCATGAGCATGGCCTGCATCGCGGTCTTGCGGACCGCCTGTTTCAGGGATAGCGCCATCGCCGTCTCTCCCGCCGGACGCAGTCCTTGCGTCTCCCGTTCATACGCCCGGAGGACGCGGGTTTCAATGCGACATCAGGGCGGGGACCGTGGTGTCGCGCAGCAGCGAGGCGGTGACGCCGCCGAACGCCCATTCGCGCATCCGGGAATGCCCCCAGGCGCCCGTGACGATCAGGTCGATGCCGCGGTCGCTGACATGCGAGAGCACGATGTCCGAGACGGAAATACCGTCGGCGACGGTGTTGGCGGCTTCGGCGTTCACGCCGTGGCGCGCCAGATGCAGCGCGATATCGGCGCTCGGGATTTCGCCGTGGTCGCCGCCGGAGGGCCGGCGCGCATTGACCGAGAGGACCACCACCTTCTCCGCCCGGCGCAGCAGCGGCATGGCGTCGTTCACCGCCCGCGTCGCCTCGCGGCTGGCGTTCCAGCACACAAGCACGTTCTCGCCCAGCCGGTCGAACCGCCCGGAGTTGGGCACCACCAGCACCGGACGGCCGCAGCTCATGGTGAGGTCCGCAGCGAGGTCCGGATAGGGGTAGAGTTCCGGCTCCGAGGCGCTGCCCTTGCCGACCACGGCGAGGTCCGCATAGCGCGCATGCATGGCCGTCACCTGGCTGACCGACCCCGACGCCAGGCGCCATTCGGCATGGACGCCGGCCCGCTCCGCGATCTCCTGGAAGCGCCCGCGCGCCGTTTCGCCCTCGCCGCGGACCCGTTCCACGGCGGCTTCGAGCGTGCTCGCCGGCATCCCCGCCACCATCCAGGTCGGGATCAGCGGGTCCGGCGAAACGAAAACCCCGGTCAGATGGCCGTCGTCGGCCCGGGCGAGCTCCGCCGCAACGCGAACGCGCTCCCCGGCGCGCTCGCTGGCGTCCACATGCACAAGAATGTTCTTGAGACCCATCGCCTGTCCCTCCGGTAACGGGTAGCGGCTGCCGCTCCTGCTTCCCGATATGGTGCGCCCGGACCGGGATTTTAAGTATCCGGCACCTCGCGCAGCATGGCGCGGGCGATCTGCTGCTGCTGGATCTGCGATGTGCCTTCGAAGATGCGGAACAGGCGCGTGTCGCGGTAGAGGCGGGCGACGGCGTTTTCGGCCATATAGCCCTGGCCGCCGAGTATCTGGACCGCCTTGTCGGCCACGCGGCTCACCATCTCGGAGGCGAAATACTTGGCGCAGGCGATGTCCGCGAAGGGCAGCGGGCGCTGTTCGAACCGCCGGGCGCAATCCAGCACCATCGCTTCGGCCGCATAGGCGTCGGCGCGCATGTCGGCGAGCATGGCCTGGACGAGCTGGTGTTCGCCGATGGCCTTGCCGAACTGGCGGCGCTCGCGGGCATGGCGCACCGCCTCGCCGACCAGCCGCTTCGCCTGGCCGACGCAGGTGGCGGCGACATGGGTGCGCGCATGGTTGATGCCCCTGAGCGCCGCCTTGAGCCCGAGCCCCTCCCGGCCGCCGACCAGCGCGTCCCCGGGCACGCGGCAGTCCTCGAGATAGACCTCCGAGACGCGCGAGCCGCGGTGCCCCATCATCTCGAAGGGCGCGCCCGCGCGGATGCCCGGCGTGCCGGCATCGACCGCAAACGCCGAGACGCCGCCCGCACCGGGGCCGCCCGTGCGCGCCATGACAAGGAACATGTCGGCGTCCGCCGCATTGGTGATGTAGCGCTTGGTGCCGTTCAGCACATAGTCCGCGCCGTCGCGCACCGCCGTCGTTGCGAGGTTCGCCGCGTCCGATCCGTAGTCCGGCTCGGTCAGCGAGAAGGCGCCGGTGCAGCGGCCCTCGGCCATGGCGGGCAGGTATTTCAGCTTCTGCGCTTCCGTCGCGAAGTCGAGGATCGCCTGGCTGCAAAGCCCGATCGTGGTCGAGAAGCGGGCGCGGAACACCGCCGAGGCCCGGGTGAAGGCGAAGGTGAGCCGCACCTGCTGCTCCTGGCTGAGGCCCAGCCCCCCATATTCCTCCGGGATGGAGATGGCGAAGAGGCGCATTTCCGAAATCCGCCGCACCAGGTCCTCGGGCACATGGCCCAGCTCCTCCACCCGTTCCTCGCTCGGAATCAGCTCCTCGCGCGTAAACGCCTCCACCTCGGCCAGATACGCCTCGAAATCCAACTCGCCGCCCATCGGCCGCCACCCCCGAATGCCCGTCCCGGAGACAGCGTAGGGGGCCTGCCAGGGAGGATCAACGGCATCGGGCGGCGGCATGGTTGGGAGAGAAATGCGGCCTATCGGCGGCGAACAATCGTGCCCCGACGCTCTCCCCTGTCAGACGCAACAGCAGGTCCCGAAGGCCGGCCGGATAAAGAACATTGGCGTCGAGCAACGCCGTTGGAGACGGCATTGCCTATTGGAGGCCCAGGCTTCGATCGAGGGCCGTGAGTTCGTCCAGCGCCTCGCGGCGTGAGAATTCCGTCTCGCGGCGATAGACAAGAACGTCCCGGGCGCGGACCCGCCGGTGTGCGCCTACCTTGCGGCAGGGTATGCGGCCTTCGTCGAGCAACTGCACCAGGTGCGTTCGCGATACCTGCAGGAGGTCGGCCGCCTGTCGCGTCGTCAGTTCGGCGTGCAGCGGTGTCAAGGTTACACCGTTTCCGTGTGCCATCTGGTCCAGAATCTCCTTGAGCAGGCGAAGAGCCGACAAGGGAATGTCCACGGGTTCCGCAGTAGCGCCGCCGAAACGCGCAGACACCGGGTCCGCACCGTCGCTCCATGTCGTGAGTTTGCGGCCTGCCTCACCCGCCAGAACCGTGTCGCGCTCGCTGGGAATTCCTGTCGCCGTCCTTCCGCCCATCGCGCCTCTCCATCATTCTGGCGGAAAGGTAATTACCAGACACCATAAATGCAACAAGTGACGCAAACATCACCGCGGGCGCCCGGCAAGCGGAAGCGGTACGCTCAAGCTGCCGCGACGGGCAGCAATACGCCCAGGCTGACGGACTGCCGTCATCCGTGCCATTCTCGCGCCTGGGCAAGCGACCGGCAAAGACGGAGGACCGATGGGCGCTATTGCGGTTACGGGGGCCAATCGGGGCATCGGCGCGGGGATTGCGGCGGCGCTGGCGGCGCGGGGCTTCGCGGTGGCCTGCCTGACACGCTCCGGCCGCGGGCCGCAGGGGCTGGACCTGCCGGCTTACCCCGTGGACGTGACCGACACGGCCGGCCTCGCCCGCGCGCTCGACGCGGCGGCGCAGGACCTGGGCGGGCTGGAGGGGCTTGTGAACAATGCCGGCGTCCACCTGCAGGGGCCGAGCGCGGACTTCCCCGTAGAGGACTTCGCCCGCACCATGGCGGTCAACACCACCGCCGTCTTCGCCGCCGCCCAAGCCGCCTATCCGCATCTCAAGGCCAATGGCGGCGGCATCCTCGTCAATATCGGCTCCTACTGGGAACGGCTCGGCGTGCGCGGCAACACCGCCTATTGCGCGTCGAAGGCCGCCGTTTCCGGCCTCACGCGTTGCCTCGCCGTGGAATGGGCCAAGGACAATATTTCGGTCTATGCCGTCGCCCCCGGTTATGTGGAGACGGACATGAACGCCGAAATCCTGACCAATCCGCGCTTCCGCGCCTGGCTGGAGCGGCGCATCCCGATCGGCCGGCCCGGCCGGGTGGATGAGGTGGCGCGCTTCGTGGCGCTGCTCTTCGCCGAGAAGATCCATTACCTCACCGGCGAAACCATCGTGATGGACGGGGCGCAGAGTATCAACCAGTGACCGTTCTCGACCGCCTCGACGCCCGCCTCGAACAAGCGCTGCCGGAAGAGGAAGCGGCCGTGCTGGAAGCCGTGAAGCGGCTTGCCGGGCGCACGGTCGCCCCGGCGGCGGCAGCGCTGGACGCGGAGGCCCGCTTCCCCTGGGACAATCTCGCCGCCATGCGCGCGCTCGAACTCAACCGCATGTTCGTGCCCGAGGCCTATGGCGGCGCCGGCCTCTCCTTCGCCTGCTATATCCGCGCCGCGCACGACATGGCGCGGGCCTGCGCGGCGACCGGCATCGTGTGGTCCACCACCTTCCACGCCGTCAAGCCGGTGATCGACTTCGGCAGCGAGGACCTCAAGCGCCGTATCCTGCCGCGCATCGCCGATGGCGGCCTCGCCGCGCTCTGCATCACCGAGGAGAACGCCGGCTCGGACGCGACCGGCATGCGCACCCGCTTCCGCCCGGACGGCGGCGACATCGTCATCGACGGGACCAAGACCTTTATCACCAACGGAGACGTGGCGGACGTCTATCTGCTGTTCGGCAAATGGGCGGAAATCGAGGACGGGCGCGCGGCGATCACGGCGCTCGCGGTGGAGAAGGAGGCTCCCGGTATAAGCGTGCTCAGGCTGGAGGACAAGTTGGGCCTGCGCGCCAGCTCCACCGCCGCGCTTGCCTTCGAGGGCGTGCGCGTGCCGCGCGCCAACCTGGTGCTCGGGCCGGGTGAGGGGCTCAAGGTGCTGTTCGGCGCGCTCAACAAGTCCAGGCCCTCCATCGCCGCCCATGCGCTCGGCATTGCGCGCGCCGCCTTCGGCGACGCCGTGGACTATATCGGCCAGCGCCGCCAGTCGGGCCGGCGGATCGCGGATTTCCAGGGCATCCAGTTCATGCTGGCCGACCTCGCCACCGAACTCGCCCAGGCCGAGCTCTGGCTCGGCTATGTCGCGGGGCTCGTGGACGAGGGGCTCGACGATATCGGCATTGAGGCCTCCATGGCCAAGCTCTCCGCCTCCGACCTCGCCATGAAGGCCGCCGATATGTGCGTGCAGCTTCACGGCGGTTACGGCTATATCAGGGCGTATCGCGCCGAACGGCTGCTGCGCGACGCCAAGATCACCCAGATCTGGGAAGGGACCAACCAGATCCACCGCCAACTCATCGGCCGCAGTTTCGCGAGGCAAGCATGACCCAGCCCCATCTCCTCTCCGCCCTCGACGCCGCCGCCGCCATCCGGGCGGGGGACCTGACATCCGAAGGGCTGGTCGAATCCTGCCTCGCGCATATCGAGGCGCGCGACGCGGCGGTCGGCGCCTGGATTCATCTCGACCCGGAGGCGGCGCTGGCGGAGGCGAGGCAGCGCGACCGGGAGGAGCCGCGCTCGGCGCTGCACGGCGTGCCGGCCGGCATCAAGGACATCATCGACACCCACGACATGCCGACCGGCTACGGCTCGCCGATCTACACGCCCGGCAACCGCCCGGCCTGGGACGCGGCATGTGTGGCGCTGCTGCGGGACGCCGGCATGGTCGTGCTCGGCAAGACCGTGACGACCGAGTTCGCCATGCGCCATCCGGGCAAGACCATGAACCCGGCGGACCCGGCCCACACGCCGGGCGGCTCCTCGCAGGGCTCGGCCGCCGGGGTCGCGGACTGGCAGGTGCCGCTGGCCATCGGCACGCAGACCGCAGGCTCGGTGATCCGCCCGGCCTCCTATTGCGGCGCGGTCGGCTTCAAGCCCACATTCGGCACGGTGCCGCGCGCGGGCGTGAAGCCGATTTCCGAGACGCTGGACACGGTGGGCTCCATGGCGCGCACGGTCGCCGATGCAGGCGCCTTCGTGCAGGCCATGGCGGGCATTCCCATTGCGACGGCCGAGGCGCGCCCGGCGCGGTTCGCCATGTGCCCGAGCCCGGCCTGGCATTGCGTCGAGCCGGCTTCGGCCGAGGCGATGGAGGTGGCGCGCGCAGCGGCGGAGGCAGGGCCGAAGGACCTGGAACTGCCGCCTCCCTGCGACGAGGTGCCGGCGGCCCACGATGTCATCATGCCCTATGAGGGCGCCCGCCTGCTCGCCTGGGAATACCGCGCGCACCGGGAGGACATGAGCGAGGCCATCCGCCAGATTGTCGAAACCGGCCTCGGTTTGGACCACGAACGCTATCTCTGGGCGCTCGGCATCCGCGAGGCGGCGCGGGCCGCCTTCGAAAGCGTCTTCGACGGCGTGGACGTCCTCATCACCCCGGCTGCGCCCGGCGAGGCGCCGGAGGGGCTCGGCTGGACCGGCTCGCCCGAATGCAACCGCATCTGGACGACGCTGGGCGTGCCCTGCATCACATTGCCGGGGTTCTCGCCCGGCAACGGCCTGCCGGTCGGGGTACAGCTTGTCGGCCGGGCGGGCGGGGACGCCGACCTGCTTGCGGCCGCCGCCTGGCTGCATCCGCGCCTTGCCGGGTGAGGGCGGCCATGGGCGGTTTCGAGGCTTTCCGGGCGCTCCCCCACGCGATCACGCTGCTCGGCATGTCGGGCGTCGGGAAGACCGTGCTCTCGACCTCGCTGCGCCGGTCGGCCGACTGGTTCCACTATTCCGCCGACTACCGCATCGGCACGCGCTACCTGGCCGAGCACATCCTCGACAACATCAAGTTCAAGATCATGTCGATGGCGGACCGGTTCGTCGCCGACCTGCTGCGCTCCGACTCGATCTATATCGAGCACAATATCTCCGTGGACAACCTGGAGCCGGTCTCGACCTTTCTCGGCATGTATGGTGACCCGGCCGCGGGCGGGCTGGACATGGAGACCTTCCTCCACCGCCAGAGGCTTTACCGGGACGCCGAGATACAGTCGATGCTCGACGTGCCCGACTTCATCGCCAAGGGCTGGCGGCTCTACGGTTGCGAGAGTTTCGTCAACGACGCCTCCGGCTCGCTCTGCGAGGTCGTCGATCTCGAAGACCCGGAGGACCCGGTGCTGGAACGGCTGACGGCCCACAGCCTGATTGTCTATATCCGCGCCGACGCCGCCTTCGAGGAGACACTGAAGGCGCGCGCCCGCACCCACCCCAAGCCGCTGTTCTACAATCCCGACTTCCTGATGCCGCGCCTGGAGGGCATGCCCGAAGACGGCGCGGGCATCGACCCGGTAGGCTTCGCGCGCCCGCTCTTCCCGGAACTGCTGGCCTTTCGCCGGCCCCGCTATGAGCGCCTCGCCCGCTACGGCCTGGCGCTGGAGACCGCAGACGTGTTCCCGGAGGACGGGATACCGGATGCCGACCGGTTCCTCGCCACGCTCTGGGAGCATGGCGGCGACCGGCTGGAGGGCTATATCGGGCTCTGCGAGCGGCGCCGGGCGGAAAGGAAGGGCGGCTGATGGCCATTCGGCTTGCGGAAGGACTGCCGGCAGCGGCGGAGCTTGCGGAGGAGGGCGTGCCGCTCTTCTCGGACGACCGGCCGGCGCGGCGCGTGCTGCTGGTCAACCTCATGCCCGAAAAGCAGAAGACGGAGCGGCAGATCGCCCGCAAGCTCGGCCTTGCCGGACCGGACATTGCGCTCTCGCTCGCGGTTCCCTCGCGCTACCGGGGCAAGAATGCCGACCCCGGGCATATGGGCGCCTTCTATGGCGGGCTGGACAGGGCGGAGGAGGCGGACGGCGTGATCCTGACCGGCGCGCCCATCGAGCTGCTCGATTTCGAGGAGGTCGATTACTGGGAGGAGATCGCGCATCTGCTGGACGGGTTGCGCGCCCGGAAGACGCCGCTGTTCACGCTCTGCTGGGCGGCGCAGGCGGCGCTTTACCGCTATCGCGGCCTGCCCAAGCACACGCTCACGGAAAAGCGCTTCGGCGTGTTCGAGCACCGGATCGCCGCGCCCGGCAGCGCCGCCGTCGCCGGGCTGGAAGGGCCGGTGGCGATGCCGGTCTCGCGCCATACCGAGACCCGCCGCGAGGACCTGGCGCGGGCCGGGCCGGGCCTCGACCTGCTGCTCGACCACGACGAGGCCAATGTCGGCGCGGTGGCGGAGCCGGCGCTCGGCCATGTCCACGCGCTCAACCATTTCGAATACGAGGCGACGACCCTGGACGACGAATACCGGCGCGACCTCGGCCGCCGCGACGACGTGCCGGTGCCGCGGGACTACTATCCCGGCGACGATCCCGCTCGACCGCCCGGAGACCGCTGGCGCGCCGCCGGCGAGCGCTTCTACGCCAACTGGGCCGCCATGCTGGCGCGCTGAAGGAGGGATCCGTGGGCTACACGCTCTACAACCGGCCGGGCTCGGGCGGTTTCGTCGTCGAGGCGGCGCTCGCCCTGGCGGAGGCGCCGTTCGAGCTCATCGAACTGGACTCGAAGGCCGGGACGCCCTTGCCCGAGAGTTTTCGAGCAACCAATCCCTGGGGCCAGCTGCCGACCCTGATCCTGCCGGACGGCTCGGTCATGACGGAAACCTCGGCGATCCTGGTCCATCTCGCGCTCTGCTTCCCGGAGAAGCGCCTGGCGCCGCCGCCCGGCACGCCAGCGCACGCCGCCTTCCTGCGCTGGACCGTCTTCGCCAATGTGAACCTTTACGAAGCGGTGCTCAGGCGGGGCTACCCGTTCCGCTTCACCGACGATGCCGAAGGACACGACGCCGTCCGGACCGCCGCCATCCGCCGCATGGGCGAGGCGCTGGCCGTCATCGACGCGCATGTCGAGGGGCCCTTCCTGCTGGGCGGGGAGATGACGGTGGCGGACATCTACCTCGCCATGTTCCTCGTCTGGTATCGCGGCGATACGAAGCCGCCGCGCCTCGCCCGGATCGGGGACGCGGTCCGCGCCCACCCGGTCGTCGGCCCCATCTGGCGCCGCCATTACGGCGACCGGTAGGGAGAAGGAGAGGGGATGCCATGACTCGCCAACACCCGGAAGCCCGTCGGGTCTGGACCGTCGCCGAGGCCAGGTCGCGCCTCTCCGAAGTGCTGCGCCGGGCCGAAGAGGAGGGGCCACAGCAAATCGGCAGGAGACGGGCCTCCTGACTTCGACGGTTGATTCGCATAAGTAGTTGATATTGCCTGGTTCTCATTTCGGCTAGGCACTACATCCGGCATTTCTTCGAGCCGTGCTTCGTCGACGGTCAGGCGAGTTGATACGGGGTGATCGTCAGGGGCAGCCCCATGGTTGCGTAAATCTGCTCCGCCGCCGGTGTCGGCTTCGAGGGGATGACGTAGCGGTTGCCCGATTGCCGACAGCGCAGCAGGGAGCACTGGCGGTGGACGAGGGCGGAGCGGATGACCTCCGGGGACATCCGCCGCTTCTGGATGGCGACGCGGTACGCAAGGTGTCGAACGCAGGCGAAGGCCAGGAAGGCGATGGCGATGTGAGCGCGGATCCGGTCCGGGTTCCAGTGCCAGATGGGACGTATCTTCAGGTCGTGTTTGGTGATCCGGAAGCTCTCCTCGACCTGCCAGAGCCCCTGGTAGTGAGCCATCACTTCGGTGACGCGCGCGTCGCGCAGATTGGTGATGACGCCGGTGAGCCCGTCCCATCGTGCGGCCTCGGCGATCTTCTCCGGGTTCACCGTGAGCCGTGCGTCGCCCTCGACGGCGATGAAGCGCTTCGCCCCGTGATTGGAGAGCAGTTCCCTGGGATTGTCGCTGCGGGCCAGCCTGTCGAGCAGGCGTTCCACCTGATGGCGGCGCTCGTGCGCGTCCTTGCGTGCGCGCTGGGGGCAGAAGACGACGATCAGGCGACGGCCCTTGTACTCCCACTCGCCGACCCGGCGGTCCTGTGAGCCCTCCAGCGGGGCATAGGTCCCGGGGTCGAGAACCTGCCCCAGCAGCGCGAGCGGCAGCTTGCGCAGCCGCGCGCCGACGACATACTCGCCGCCGATGGCGTCCATGGCGTCGAGGTTGTCGGCGCTCAGCATGCCCCGGTCGGCCACGCATACCGTGCGCTCCACCTGGTGGCGGCGCTGCATGTCCTGCAGGACCGGGACCATGCTGTGTCCCTCGTAGGTGGCGCCGGGGAAGACCTCGTAGCTGATCGGCAGCCCTTCGCGCGTCACCATCAGCGCCAGCAGAACCTGCGAGTCCTTGTGTTTGCCGTCCTTGCTGAAGCCGTGCTGGCGAAGCTCGTCCTCGGCGGCCGTCTCGAAGTAGAGCGTGGTGCAATCGAAGAAGAGGATCGCGACCGGCTCCGGCAGCAGCGACCGGCTCGCCTCGCCGACGCGCGTGCGCAGTCGCTCGATCACCGTCGCGTCGAGCTGATCCATCATCCGGTAGACCTTCTCGAGCGGAAGACTCACGCCGAAGTCCTCCTCGAGCCGGCGCACGCTGCCCCGCTTGCTGTCGGGGTTGGCTACCCGCGCCATCACCACATGGAACAGCGCGTCATGGGAGGCCCGGTAGCGCGAGCGCGGCAGCAGCGCGTCGAGGCCCAGCAGCCGGTAGATCTCGCCATAGACCTCGTGGATGCCTGTGATCAGGCGCTGCTCCTCTTCAAGCTGCTTGAGGTCGACCGGGAGTTCCTCCTTGCCGTCCCCCCGGCGGCCGACACGGATCGCCTGCTCAGCGATCTTCTCGGGCGCAAACAATGCCGGCTGACGCTCGTCCTCCAGCTTCGCCTTGACGTACTCGCCGAGCTGCCTCAGGCGCTCGAGCTCGTCCTCGTCCATGGCCACGCCGACATGGCGGACGATGCGCTGTCGGACCTTGCCGCCGTCGCGCACGGCCTCGACGATCTGGACCGAGCGTCGCGGGCTGTTGGGGGAGGTCTTGATGCGCACGAACATGGGGGGAGTGTAGCGCGTGGCGGAGGCATTGACAGTCTCAAAGATTTACTAGGCACTACAACGCAGCTTGACCGCACCGCAACTGCCAACTCATTGGCTTTACTGAAAACTCCAGACGCGAGATCGGTCAGAAGTCAGCCCAACCGTCGAAGTCAGGACGGGCCTTCGTAGTCGTGCCCGCGGCCGAGTGGTATGCGAAGACGCAGCCCCGCCCGCCCATGGGCCGGTGGCTGGTCGAGAACATGCCTCGCGGCGCCGACCTCGATGCGTCCGCGAACAGGCTCTCCCGGAGAGAGGTTCCCTTTGCGGAAGGAGCCGGTCGCCGGGGATAAGGGTCAGGCTGCGGTGGAGATGGCGCCTGCGTCGTTGTCCACGATCACCGGCGACTCGAAGATCTCTATCGACGGCTCGGCGCCGTAGCGCTCGCGGATATTGGCCTTCCAGGCGTCGTCATAGAGCCGCTCGGCGTCCTCCCGCGAGTCGAACAGATAGACGCCGCCGCCCGTCCGCGATTCTTCGGAGAAGAGATAGTATTTCCGCACCAGCCCCCGGACGCTGCGGTAGCGCGGGGCGGATGCTTCGAACGCGGCCCTCGCCGCCTCGCGCGTCATGCCGGCAGAGAGCGGGATGCGGACGATCGCGGTTACCGCCATGATTCGGGTCCTCCTCGGTTCGCCGTTTCGCGGCCAGACTATCATTGCAGGCCCGGCCCGTCACCGCGTCCGGCGCGGCGTCAATCGACGCCTTCGACCACCCTGAGGTCGCGCTCGACCGCGCCTTCGAGCTTTGCGGCAGCCGCCCGGTAGGCCTCGCCGTCATGGGTCGCCACGGCCTGCTCGAAGCTCGGGAACTCGACGACCACGGTGCGCTCCGCGACGCCCGCCTCATAGGCCTGCACGCGCCCGCCGCGCGCGAGGAACCTGCCGCCGCCGGCCTCTATCGCCGGTCCCGCGAGCTTCGCATAGGCGGCCAGCGCGTCGGGATTCGCGATCGACCGGTAGCAGCTCACCCAGTAACCCTTCGCCATCGTGCCCTCCCTGCCGGCGATGCCTCGGCGCGAGGATAACCCGGCCCGGCCCGCGCGGTAAATTCGTCAAGCGACCCGGACCGTTACCGCCCCTCGCCGGAAAGACCGATCAGGGCCACGCCCTCCGCCTCCACCGCCCCGGCCGACCAGCGCTCGCGGCTCCAGCGACGGGCCGATGCCGTCGAGACTCTCCAGACTCTGCAAGCCGAATATCGCGATTGGCGCGACAGCCTCCCGGAGAGCCTCGCCGAAAGCCCGACCGCCGAACTCTTGGATGCCGTGTGTGAACTCGACTTGGACGAGCTTGATGTGGAGCTTCCGCGCGGCTTTGGACGGGATTGAGCCGGGCTCGCCTTTGAGCCGGGCCGCCTTTGCGCCGGGCGCATTTCAGCATTCGGGCGCGCGGACGCCGGCACGCGCCAAGTTCATGCCTCTACCGATATTCGTGACATAGCTCGGGCCGATGCCGGCGCGCTTCACAAGCTGCGCCTTGCTCTCGCCGCAAGCCTCGATCTCGGCGCTGTAGACAATCCCGAACAGGATGACGGCTTCTGACTTGCCGCCGCCGTCCGCGCGCCGGTGCATGGCGCGAAGCGCCTCCGCAAGCTGCTGCGTCTGCGACTGGCCGGAAATCCGCAGACGCTTCGTCACGACACCTAGTCAGCCTCGCCCGCGCGCTCTGCAGGCGCCGGCGCCGTGCGCTCGATCAACGCCCGCAGAGCCGCCATCGCTTCGTCATGGCGGCGAAGGTCCGCTTCGCGGGCTTCGCGGCGATCCTTCGCCCGCTCGGCCGACGAGCGATCCATCGCCTTGATCCCCCGCCAGATCAGGAAGCATGTGACGAAGGTCGCCAGCATCAAACCGACCGTCGCCAAGGCTGTTATCTCATCAGGTTCCATCATGCCGGCGCGCCGCTGTTCTGCGAATGGCTTCGGTTGCTGCCTCTTCTTCCTCCTCAGCCAGGCTCCAGGCCGGAAGCAGGGAGCAGTCGATGACGATGGGCATCAATAGCGGTGCCCCTCATGGATCGTCTCCATCAACTCCGACACAGGCGCGAGCTTCAGGTGGCGGCGGCGTTCGGCGATACGCGCGGCCGCCTCCCGGGCGCGGTCGCGGTCGCCGGCAACGGGACCCGGCCTCGCTACCGGCTTGCCGTGCCGCGTGACGGTAAGGCTTTCGCCCTGCGCGACCCGGTTGAGCAGCGCCGACGGATGCGTCTTGGCTTCGTAAGAGCCAATTCTCTCCATAAGGACCACTCCCGCAATTCAGACCGGATTATACGACCGGTCTGAATTACCGGCAACCGCAGCCAACGAGGAATGGGCCTACCCGCTCCCGCGCTTCAGCAGGGCGTCCAGCGAGAGGGGGCCGGCGCCGCGGGCTATGGAGATGAGCAGCACAAAGATCCAGAAGAGCCGCTGGTCCATGATTTTCGCGTCCGGAATTCTGTCGAACCACATGCCGATCGTGGCGGCGTCCGCGCCGTGGCCCGCGATATCGACAAAGCTCATCACCAGGATGAAGCCGACCATCGCGAGGCTGGCGGCGCGGGTGAACAGGCCCAGCACGATCAGCGCGGGAATGATGAACTCCGCCCACATGCCGGCGAGCACGACCAGATCCGCGAGGAGGCCGAGCTTCGACTCGTCATAGCCGGCGGCCTCCATCTGCGCCGGCAGGATCTGCACATAGGCGCCGGCCGAGGGCGAGAAGATGCCGCCGATCCCCTCTCCCAGCTTGGTCATGGCCGAAGACCAGAAGAAGGGGGCGAGCGTCGCCAGGAAAACGAGGCGGGCGAGCGCCGCCATGACGGCGCCGTCCAGCAGCCGTCCGAACGGCCCGAGAATCGCGTCTTCGAGGCGGTAAAGGGCATTCATCGCGGGGTCTCCCGGCTAGTCCTGTTGAATTGAGATGGCGCTGACGATGCGCGCGGAAAAGACCGAGGCGAGGTTGGCGCCGAGATCGAAGGCCGGCGCGTCCGCCGCGGCGCGCTCCGCCGCATGGCCCAGCGGCTCGCCCGCCCGGAGCGCCAGCAGGAATGCGGCCCCGCCCGGCGGCAGAAGCTGCACGAACACGCTCTCCTCCGGCCGCGACACCAGCACGTCCTCGGCGGCGGGCCGCACCGGGGACTTGTCGTCCGTGGCGTTGAAACGCCAGATCGCATGGACCGGATGCGCCGAGCGCAGCACATGGCAGGCCGCCTGCAGCGAGAGGCGGGCCGCCATGAGCGCCGCCGCATCGAGTTCCCCCAGCACGGAGGGATCGACGGCGGGCTCGTCGGCCGCGTGGTAGGCCAGCCGGCGCGCATATTCGAGCCGCGCCACGTCCGACAGGTAGGGCAGGCCGGCCGCCGGCGGGAAGCTCTCGAGGAAGGGCGCGAACCCTTCGCCGTAGAACATCATGCGCGGCGAGGAAGGCGGATGGGCGCGCACATAAACGCCCGCCATCGCCTCGAAGAATTCTTCCCCGACAAGGGCCCGCACGACGGGAAACGCCTCGCCGAGCGCTTCGACGAGCACCACGACGACATTGTTGCGGTAGATGTCGAAGCGCCGTCCCGCCGGCCGCCCGTCCGGGCGGACCAGGTCCGGCGGCGGGGGCCTCGCCGGGTCGAGCAGCGCCTCCGCGAACGCGCCCTGCCACTCAGGCATGGCAGCCCGCCAGTATGGCCTCGGCGCGCGCGGCCTCGGCGGCCAGCACCGGCCATTCGGGCACGTCATTGTCCCATTCGATCAGCGTCGGCAACGGCCCCGAGCGGGCGAGCACGCGGGCGAAGAGCGCCCAGACGGGATCGGCGACGGGGTTGTTGTGCGCGTCGATCAGCAGCGGGCCGCCGCCCTCGTCCGCCTCGACTTTATGGCCGGCGAGATGGATTTCGCCGACAAGGGCCAGCGGAAAGGCGTCCAGATAGGCCTCCGCGTCATAGGCTCCGTTGACCGCCGAGACATGCACATTGTTGACATCGAGCAGGAGGCCGCAGCCGGTGCGCGCGGCGACTGCGCCCAGAAACTCGACCTCGTCCATGCTGCTGGAGGAGAAGCAGAGATAGTTCGAAGGGTTTTCGAGCAGGATGGGGCGGCCGAGGCGTTCCTGCACTTCGTCGATATGGTCCGAAACGCGCCCGAGCGTCGCCTCGTCGCAAGGCAGCGGCAGCAGGTCGGCGAGATAGCCGCCGCCATGGCCGGACCAGGCGAGATGTTCGGACACGCTGGCGGGCCGGAGCCACGAGACCAGATGCGCCAGGCGGCCCAGATGTTCGGCGTCGAGCCGGCCTTCGGAGCCGATGGAAAGGCCGACCCCGTGGCAGGAGACCGGGAAGCGTTCCGCGAGCCGCCGGAGTCCTGCGATCCCGGGGCCGCCGTCCGCCATGTAGTTTTCAGCGTGGATCTCCACCCAGGAGACCGGGCCGGGCGCGGCGAGGATGTCTTCCAGGTGCCGGGGCTTGTAGCCGACGCCGGCCCTGGGCGGCAGGCCGCCCCGCCCTCTGTCCATGCCGTCCATCGCGGGTCCTCTTCTGGCAGGCGGGGGCCGGCGTGCCGCGTCCCGGAGGCATCCGGGACGCGGGCGGCGCCGGCCTCAGCTCGGAAGGTCGCGGTCGAGCGCCTCGAGGGAGCCCTTGCGGTCTCCCGGCAGCTCCATGGTCATGCAGGTGCCCTTGGGCACGAGCGTCCAGGCATTGCCCTGGTAATCGACGGTGGAGGTTCCGGCGCAGGTGGTGCCGGGGCCGGCGGCGCAGTCGTTCTTGCCGGCCAGCGAGACGCCGTAGCACTTCTCCTTGTCGCCGGCCGCGGCCGGGGTGGCGGTCTGCATAGCGAGCGCCGCCGCGACAGCGCTGGCGACCGCGAGGCCCTTGAGTGTCGAGGTCGTCATTCTGCTTCCTTTCGGATTGTCGGGGTTTCAGCAGGGTAGTCCCGGCGCCGCCGCATTGCTGCGCGCAGCCCCTTGCGTGTAATTTGACCGTTCGCCGCGTCCGGCAAAATCACTTTTTGTTGAACGGCCGGAGCAGAAGCCATGACCGACCCGTTGTTCGACTTCACCGGCAGGACCGTGCTCGTCACCGGCGGCAGCCGCGGGCTCGGGCGCGAGATGGTGCTGGCCTTCGCGCGGCGCGGGGCCGATGCCGTCATCGTCTCGCGCCGCGAGGAGTCCTGCCGGGCCGTGGCGGCGGAGGTGGAGGCGCTCGGCCGGCGCGCCTGGGCGATGCCCTGCAACGTCTCGGACTGGGATGCGCTGGAGGACCTCGCGAAACGGGCCTGGGCGGCGGCGGGCGGCATCGACGTGCTGGTCAACAATGCGGGCTCCTCGCCGCTTGCGCCCTCCTCGCTGGAAACGCCGGAGGAGCTGTTCGACAAGGTGATCGCGCTCAACTTCAAGGGGCCGTTCCGGCTGACGGCGATCCTCGGCACGGCCATGGCGATGAGCCGGGGCGGGTCGGTGGTCAACATCTCCAGCACCGGCGCCATCCGCCCGCGCCCGGAGCTTGCGCCCTATGCCGGCGCCAAGGCGGCGCTGAACGCGGTGACGGAGGCGTTCGCGCGCGAATATGCGCCGAAGGTGCGCGTCAACGCCATCATGCCGGGGCGCTTCCTCACCGACATTTCCAGGGCCTGGGACGAGGAGACGCGCCGCAATGCCGAGGCCGCGCTCCAGCGCAGCGGCGAGCCGGAAGAGATCGTCACCGCCGCCCTCTACCTCGCTTCCGACGCGAGCGGCTTCACCACCGGCTCCGTCATCCGCGTGGACGGCGGCGCGCCCTGACGCGAAGAAGCCCGCGCGGGCGGCCCTTCAGCCGTGGCGGGCGAGCGCACCCTCCAGGATCGAAATAGCGCGGTCGATCTGCTCGCCGCTGGAGCAGAAGGGCGGCACGAAGCGGAGCACATTGCCGTGCTGGCCCCGCACCGAGAAGAGCAGGCCGTTGGCGAGGCAGTCGCGGTAGATGTCCTGCGCCTCCCGGCTCGCCGGCTCCTTCGTGGCGCGGTCGCGCACCAGCTCCACCCCCTGCAGGCAGCCCCTGCCGCGGAGGTCCCCGATGATCGCAAAGCGCTGCATGAGGCTCTCCATGCCGGCCAGCCAGCGGGCGCCGATGGCGCGGGCCTTCGCCGGCACGTCCTCTTCCAGGATTTCGTCGAGGCTGGCAAGGCCCGCCGTACAGGCGATGGGGTCGGAGGAGTGCGAATGGCCGAAGGTGAGCCCGCCTTCCAGCGCGCGTTCGGCGATCGCATCGGTCGTCACCATGGCGCTGATGGGCAGCCCGCCGCCGAAATGCTTGGAGAGCGTCATGATGTCCGGCACGACCCCGTGCTGCCGGTAGGCATACATGCTGCCGAGCTTGCCGAGCCCGGTCTGCGCTTCGTCGAGGATCAGCAGCGCGCCCCGCTCCTCCAGCCCCGCCTTGAGCGCCCTGAGGTAGCCCGGCGGCATTTCGATGACGCCGCCGGCGCTGATGAGCGGCTCGGCGATGACGGCGGCGAGGTTGTCCGGGCATTCGCGGTCGAGCAGGTCGAAGGCGATGGCGAGCAGCGGGCGCCACCAGTCCTCGCCCTCGGCGGGCACGGGCGAGCGGTAGGCATAGGGCGCGGGAATCGCGAACACTTCCGGGATCGCCGGCCCGTTCCCTTGCGTGGCCGCGGCGAAGCTGATCGCGCGCGTCACGTCCGTATAGCCGTGGAAGCTCAGATGCAGCGCGCCGATGCCCGTGCGCCCGGTCGCGCGGCGCGCGAACAAGAGCGCGGCCTCGTTGGAGTCGGCGCCGGACTGGATGAAGAGCGAGCGGGTGAGCGGCGCATCGAAGGTCTCCGCCAGGCGCGCGGCGAGGAGAAGCTGCGGCGCGTTGAAATAGACCGAGCTCGCATGGGTCAGCGTGCCGAGGCCCTCGCGCACGGCGGCGGTCACGCGCGGATTGTTGTGGCCGAGCGCCGAGCACATCTGGCCTGAGTTGAAGTCGAGAAAGGCTCGGCCTTCCGCATCGAAGATCTCGGCGCCCTCGGCCCGGACGAACACCGGCCCCTCGATGGCCGGCACCACGTCCGACAGCAGCTCGCTCTGGATCAGGTGGCGCGCGCCGGCCGCGCGCAGGGCCGCGATATCCACCCCGCTTCTCCCGCCATGGTCGGACAGGCGCAATCCTAGCCCGGTTCGCCTGCGGGCAGTAGGCGCAACCGGATGTTGCGTGCGGGAAAGCGCATCTGCGGCAGGGGCTTGGCGAAGTGGCGGAGAAGCCGGCAATGCACTAACGTTGGAAACGGACTGATCGACGGGGGCAGGCCGCCATGACGGAACCGTTTCTCACCACGGTCGTGGGGTCCATGCCGAAGCCGGCCTGGCTGATGGAGCAGGTGCCGCTCAACGAGACGGGCAAGCAGGTTCACGGCAAGGGTGCGGACTGGGTCTTCTCGGGCGATCTGCTGTCCGAGGCGATGGACGACGCGACCCGGGTGACCCTGCACGACCAGGAGGCCGCCGGGATCGATATCGTCAGCGACGGCGAGCAGCGGCGGCGTTCCTACCTCACCTATATCACCATGCGCCTTAGCGGGTTCGACTACGAGACGCTGGCGAAGAAATGGACCCGGAACCGACGCCGGCTGGCGGAGGTCGGCCGCTGCACCGGCCCCGTGCGGCGCACCGAGCCGATGCTTGCGGACGATCTCAAATTCATGCTGGCGGAGACCGACCGGCCGGTGAAGATCACGATGCCGGGGCCGATGACCGTGGTCGATTCGACGGCCGACGAGCATTACGGCGACGAGGCGGCGATGGCGATGGATGTGGCCGACGCCCTCAACGCGGAGGCGCGCGAGCTCGACGGGATGGGCGCGGCCGTCATCCAGTTCGACGAGCCGGTGTTCAGCCGCTATCCCGACAAGGTCAGGGAATGGGGCATCGCGGCGCTGGACCGGTGTCTGGAGGGCATCGAGAACACGCTGACGGCCGCGCATGTCTGCTACAGCTACCCGATGCCCGGCGTGCCCCGGCCGATCATGGACAGCTATCCGGTGATTCTGGAGGCGCTGGAAGGCTCCAGGGTCGATCAATTGGCGCTTGAGTTCGAGGCGTCGCGCCTGGACCCCGCGCTGCTTCGCCTCTGCCCCTCCAAGACGGTCATGTTCGGCTGCATCGACAACGGCATCGACGAGGTGGAAACGCCGGAATATGTCGCGGGAAAGCTGCTGGAAGCCGCGAAGCACCTGCCGGCCGCGCAGATCCAGGCGGCACCGGATTGCGGGCTGGTCCCGCTGTCGCTGCCGGTCGCGAGGGCGAAACTGAAGGCCATGGTCGAGGGTGCGCGGCTCGCCCGGAAACAGTCGTAACAGGCCGGGCGGAGCGCCCGGGGCCGGCTTACCGGTCGCCGGGCACGCCGTAATTCGGGGCCCTGGAGGGGTCGAGAGCGCGGGTCACATAGTCGTCGAGCTGCGGGGCATAGACCTTCCAGACCTGCGCGAGTTCCGCGACCGGACAGCCTTCGGTCCAGTCCACGCGCAGATCGACGACCGGCCAGGGGACCTCGCCCGCGAGCTTCATGCCGGCGGAGTGGACGGGACCGGCTTCGCCGCCGGCATCCACCGCGGCCTGCATGGCGGCAAGCAGGCGGTCGGCGAGATGTCCCCCGCTCGCGAGAAACGCCTCGACGATGGTTCGCGGAATCGTGTCGACCGACAGCAGGTTGCCGGCGCTCGCGACATCCGGTCCCGATGCCTCGCCCACATTTCCGAGTGCGTTGGAGCCGGAGAAAACGGCCGCCCTCCCGGCGCCGTCAACCGCGAGCAATTGTCGATACTGAATATGGGGGCTTGTTTCGGACACCGTCCCGACCGCATTCGCGGCGCTCGCGCCCAGCGCCATCAGGTCGAGGATCCGCTCGCCCAGGCGCGGATCGGTGACATTCTGGCTGAGTGCGGCGCCGACCCCGTTGCGCACATAGGCGCAACGCGCGGCGACCGCCGGGGAGGACGATGAGACGGCAACGCCGAACATGCCCGTGTCGGCGCAGCGCGCGGCAATGGAGAACGTCACGCGGCGCGCTCCCGTTCGCTGCTGAGCTTCGCCATGAAATTCCTCCTCAATCCGGAATGACGGCGGTGCCGTCGATCTCGACCAGCCATTCCGGCCGCGCCAGCGCCTGAACCACGAGCCCGGTCGAGACCGGATGGATGCCCTTGAGATACTGGCCCATGGTCCGATAGACCGGCTCGCGGTGACGGATATCGGTCAGATAGACAACGATCTTGACCAGATGCTCCATCGAGCCGCCGGCCTCCTCGATCAACTGCCTTATGTTCCGCATGACCTCGTGCGTCTGCTCCACCGGATCGTGGCTGTCGATGCTCGCGCCGTCCTCGAGGCTCTGCGGACATTGGCCGCGCAGGAAAACCATGCGCCCGCGCGCGACAACGGCCTGGCAAAGATCGTTGTCGAGGTTCTGCTCCGGGTAGGTGTCCGCCGTATTGAATTTCCGGATTCGCGTGTGAGCCATTGGTGCTTTCCATCCCGTCCGAGAGCGCCTGTCCGCCGTCTATGCGTTCGGGCGTCCGCGCGGTCAAGCGGGGGGCATCCTCCATGAGTCGTAACCCGACGCCGCTGGTATGACATCATCCTGACCGAGTCGCCGTCAGGAAATAAAGATCGGAGCCCGGAAAAGGAGAAGCGCTCTATTGCAATGCCTTGCAGGATATGAGCTTCCCGCAACAAGCGGACCGGCTATATTGTGGGCCAATCTTTCCTTCTGCCCTCTTCTTCCCGGTGCGGTTGAGCGGGATAACCCAACACACTTTGGGGCCAGGCGTCCCTGTGTGCCGCTGTTGCCCGCATCGATGCTTCCCGCTTGCTGACTCCACGCCGGCAGGCTGCTATAGAATGCGGCTACAGGCGAGACCGGGAGGGGTGCCATGAAGCTCGGAACAATCGCACGCGGCCTGGTGACAGGCGCGGCGGCATTGGCGTTTGCAGTATCGGCAGAGGCAGCGGACAAAGTCATCAAGATCGGCGTGATCTACGACTATACGGGGCCGCTGGCCGGCGGCGGGTCGGAACTCCAGGCCCGCGGCGCCAAGATCATGATCGACTACATCAATGCCCAGGGCGGTGTCGAAGGCTACAAGATCGAGCCGATCTATGCCGACGCGCAGTCCAAGCCCGATGTCGCGATCAACGAAGCCGTCCGGCTGATCGAGCAGGAAAATGTGGACATGCTGCTCGGCTTCTACAGCTCGGCCCAGTGCGTGCCGGTCGCGGCCCGCGTCGAGCAGCTCAAGAAGTTCATGTGGATCACCACCTGCATCTCGCCGGCGGTGCTCCGCGACCGGAACCTGAAATATGTGTTCCGCCCGCAGGTCCACGGCGGCATGTTCGGCACGTCCTCTACCGATTTCCTGGCGGCCTATTCCCAGGAGAAGCTCGGCATCGAGCCCTCGGACCTCAAGGTCGCGATCATTCATGAGGATGGCCCCTACGGCTCCGGCGTGGCCGCCGGCAACGAGGCCGGCGCAAAGGAGCAGGGCTTCGAGGTCGTGCTGAAGGAAGGATACGCCACCACGGCGCCCGACCTGTCTTCGCTGGTGACGAAACTGAAACGCGCCCGCCCGGACGTGATCCTGCACACCGGCTACAACCCGGATATCACGCTGTTCCTGCGTCAGGCGCAGGAGCAGGGCCTGCGCTTCCGCGCGCTGATCGGCCACGGCGCCGGCTACGGCGTGCCCGCCAAGCTCTACGAAGCCTTCGGGGATGCGGCCAACTACATCTTCAATGTCGATCCGGTGTCGATCTGGCTTCTTGACCCAGCGTCGCTTGCGCCCGGGCTGGGCGAGGTGACCGAACTGGTCGGCAAGGAATACGCCAAGGCGGTCGATACGCCCGACATGGACCTGAAGAAGATTTCCGCCCATGTCGGCATGGCGGCGTCCAATGCGCATGTCTTCTTCACCGACGTGCTGCCGCGCGCGATCCGCGACCATGGCGGTATCTCGGCGGACGCGCTGCGGGCTGCGGCGCTGGAGACCGATATCCCGGTCGGCGGCACCCTGCTCGGTTTCGGCGTCAAATTTCCCGAGCCCGGAAGCGCCATGGACGGCCAGAACACCGAGGCCTTCCCGGTCGTCGTCCAGTATGTGGACGAAGAGATCAAGGTCGCCTGGCCGAAGGCGCTCCAGACCATCGATCCCGTGCTGCCGCTGCCGGATTCCTCGCCCTACGCGAAGTGACGGTTCGCGCATCCGCGCGCATCGGGGGAGGGAACACGCGCCGTGCTGGCCGTCGAACATCTCGTCAAGCGTTTCGGCGGCTTCACGGCCGTGAACGATGTTTCCTTCGATGTCGAGCAGGGAGAAATCCTGGGGCTGATCGGGCCTAACGGCTCCGGCAAGAGCACGATCTTCAACATGCTCGCCGGAGCCTTTGCGCCCACCGCCGGCTCGATCCGCTTCGAAGGCCGGGAACTGGCCGGGCTGATGCCGCACCGGATCGTGCATATGGGCATCGGGCGCACCTTCCAGATCCCGCGCCCGTTCCGGCGGCTGTCGATTCTGGAGAACGCGGCGCTGGCCGGGTTCTACGGCCAGGACGGCGTCAGCCGGGCGGAGGCCTGGGAGGCGGCGGAGGAGGCGCTGGAGATGGTCGGGCTGCCGACCGACCCCAGGGCCGAGACGGGCAGCCTCGGCGCCGCCGGGCTCAAGAAGCTCGAACTCGCCAAGGCGCTGGCGACAAGACCCCGGCTGCTGCTGGCCGACGAAAGCCTGGGCGGCCTCGACGACAGCGAAATGGACCAGGCGGCGGACATGCTCGGCAAGATCCGCGCCGAGATGGGCATCACGGTAATCTGGGTTGAGCACATCATGGGGGTGCTGATGCGCGTGGTGGACCGCGTGATGGTGCTGGACCACGGCGAGAAGATATCCGAGGGCACGCCCGCGGAAGTGGCGAACGACCCGCGGGTGATCGAGGTCTATCTCGGCACGGATACGGTCGATACCGGCGCGGTAGCGGCGCCGGGCTGATACAGGGCGGCACGCCGGAACCCCATGCTCGCGCTCTCCAATGTCGATGCCGGATACGGCACCTTCCAGGCGTTGTTCGGCTGCACCCTTGAGGTGAAGGCCGGCGAGGCTGTCGCCGTGATCGGCCCGAACGGCGCCGGCAAGACCACGCTGATGCGGGTCATCTCGGGCCTTATCCCGGCGCGCGGCGGCCGCATGGACATGGAAGGGCGGAACCTCGTCGCCACGCCGCCGCACCGCATAGTGGAGCTCGGGATCGCGCATGTTCCGGAGAACCGGCGCCTGTTCCCGCGCATGTCGGTGGAGGACAATCTGCGCATGGGCGCCTTTGTGCCCTCTGCGCGTGCCGCTTTCGCCCGGCGGCTCGACTTCGTCTATGACCTGTTCCCGCGCATGAAGGAGCGCCGCCACCAGCTTGCCGGCACGCTCTCCGGCGGCGAACAGCAGATGTGCGCCATCGGACGCGCGCTGATGAGCGAACCCAAGCTGCTGCTGCTGGACGAGCCCTCGGCCGGGCTCGCGCCGGTGATCGTGCAGCGCATTTTCGAACTGGTCCGGGTCATCCGGGAGCAGGGGCTGACGGTGCTGATCGTCGAGCAGAATGTACAGCAGGTGTTGCGCGTCGTGGACCGGGCCTACGTGCTTGAGGCGGGCTCGATCCGGATGACCGGCTCGGCGGAAGAGCTGGCGGCGAGCGACGAGATTCGGCGCCTCTACATGGGCCTTTGAGGCCGGGCGTTTCGGGGGACGGGGAACGGAAATGGGCAGGATCGACACCCGCGTCTGGCTGATCGTAATCGCGGCAGGGCTGTTCGTGTGCCTGGCCTATGTGCCCGCGATCATACGGGAGGGTAATCTCGGTTTCGCGGTGTCGGACGTTTTCCTCTACGAGGCGATGATCAACGGGCTGCTTCTCGGCGGCGTTCTGGCTCTGCTGTCCCTCGGCCTGAACCTGATCTTCGGCGTCGTCGATGTCGTCTGGATCTGCTACGCCGAGATCGTGATGCTGGGCATGTACGGCATCTACTACCTGCACAGCTACTACGGCGTGCCGCTGCTGCTCGCCATGCCGGCGGGCATCCTGCTGACGGCCCTTATCGGCTATGCCGTGCACCGGTTGGTCATCCGTCACCTGCTGGACTCGGCACCGATCAACCAACTGCTGGCGACGGGAGGCCTGCTGTTCTTCTTCCAGAGCGTTGCCACGCTCGCCTTCGGTATCGACTTCCGAAATCTGGGCGTCTCGCTCGGCTCGTTTCCGCTCACCGAGGACATCTACATTTCCTGGTCGCGGCTTGCGGCCTTCATCGTCGCCGCCGCCTGCGTCGCCTTCCTCTACCTGTTCCTGACACGAACCTTCATGGGCACGGCGATCCGCGCCATCAGCCAGGACCGCGAGATCATGACGCTCATGGGCGCATCCCAGGGCCGGCTCTACCTGATTTCGAGCGCCATCGGCGGCGGCCTTGCCGGCCTCGCGGCCTGCCTGCTGGTGCTGCAATACGATGTGCATCCCTTCGTCGGCCTCAGCTTCGGGCCGATCACCTTCATGATCTGCGTGCTGGGCGGCCTCGGGAACATGGTGGGCGGCTTTATCGCCGCATTCATCCTGTCCGAGCTGATTGCGCTCGGCGGCTACCACTTCGACCTGGAGTGGGGCTATGTGTTCGCCTTCGCCTTCTTCATCGCGATGATGTTCGTCCGGCCCGAGGGCATTATGGGGCGGCGGTCATGAACAGCCTGACCCTGCCGATAGCCTTCGCGGCGCTGCTCGCTATCGCGGCCCTTATCGGCATCCCGTCCTATCCGCTGCATATCATGATCGTGATCCTGATATGGTCGTTCACCTACACCGGCTGGTCGCTCATGGGCCGTTTCGGCCTGGTGTCGCTCGGTCACGGCGCCTTCATGGGGCTCGGCGCCTATGCCACGGCGCTGCTCTGGAACTATGCCGGCATGACGCCCTGGCTCGGCATCCCGATTGCGCTCGCGCTCGCGGCCCTGCTTGCGGTGATCGTCGGCTACCCCTGCTTCAAGTTCCGCATCACGGGCCACTATTTCGCGCTCGTCACCCTGGCGCTGACGGAGGTGGTGCGGCAAACGGTGATCGCGACGCGCGACCATACCGGCGGCTCGCTCGGCTTCACGCCCACGCCGAAGGGCAATGACGACACGCCCGGCTATATCGCGCTGCAGTTCGAGGACAAGGAAACCTGGTTCCTGATCGCCGTCGTCGTTTGGCTGGCCGGCCTCCTGGTCTGGCGGGCAGTGGACCGCTCGATGGTCCGCAATGCGCTCGATGCGATAAGCGAGGACGAGGACAGCGCCGCCGCCGCCGGCATCAACGTCACCTGGGAAAAGCTGAAGATCACCGTGCTCTCTGCGGTCATGACGGCGTTCGGCGGCGCGATGTATGTGCAATACCAATTGTTCGTTGCGCCCGACACGGTGAGCGGCATCGGTATCTCGCTTCAGATCGTGTTCGCTGTCGTCGCGGGCGGGGTGTTTACCCAGTTCGGCCCGACCTTCGGCGCCATCATCACGCTGCTGTTGGCCGAGATACTGCGCATCTACATTGGCACGGACGCCGTCGGCCTCGACAACGCGATCTACGGCGTAGCGCTCGTCCTGTTCATCGTCTTCCTGCCAAAAGGCATACTCGGCAGCATTGAGGATGCCATCCGGCGCCGTGTGGACAGGCAGGGACAGGGCAGGACTGCCGCCGCTTCCTGGTCGGCAGGGGGGCGGTAGGGCGGGTCTCGTAAAGGGGCCCGGTCATGACAGGGAGCCGGCCGCGTTCACAGGCCCGGCGCCGCATCCCCCGCTCCAGCGCCTTCCATATGTGCCGGCTGAACCCTACCCCGTCCTGCGGCGCGGTATTCGCCAGGAAGAGGCTGCCGCTCATGGCTTCTTCCGACCATTTCATGGCGTCGGCCGGAGCCAGGTGCCCCCGGTCGCAGCCTGTGCCCCTATAGTCGTCGCCAACTGAAGACCGGGTTCGCGTTCACGTCATGACGCTGCGCCACGACCGAAACCCCGGGCCGGCGCGATCCGGCGCTTGCGCGCCTCGCTCCATGTTGTTCGACACCGCCGTTGACCCCGTGAAATCGTTCCGAAGCAACATGTTGCGGTGCTGAACGGCGGCAGTTAATGGCGGAAAATCAATACGTTGAGTATCGAGTTCACAGCAGGTTCCCACAAAAGGAGCATCCGCTATGGCGGAGAGATAGCCGATGAAAATTCTGTGTCAAAATACGATATAATGCATTGATAATATGGCATATTTTAGCAGTCATAAACTGACACAAAAGTTCCTTTGAATTCTCTGGGGGTCGATAGGAAACCCGGATAACACATTGTTTTTACTTGCCAATGTTCTAATTCAGGCTTGACAGGAAGCCCCTCCGGCGTTACGATGGACCGCCTCATTACAAGAGGCAGAGCCATGGCTTCAACGCCCCGCCGCTCGCTCCGGGTCCCCGAAATCGCCCATGCCAGGCTCCTCGGAGAACCGTTCCCGGTTCAGGTCAACCACTGCCGCACGCCGGGCTGCGCCAATTTCGGCGTGCCGGCGCGCACGAAGCGCGGCAAGACCGGGCCGAGCCGGGACCGCGATCTCCGGTACAAGCTGAACTCGACCGCCAAGGGCCAGGAACCCGCCATCGAGTGCAAGGTCTGCAGGGGCAAGGGCGCCATCCGCTCGAACGCGGCTATCGCCGAGGAGATCGAGCGCATCTCCGACTATGCCCGGCCGCTGGAGCACCACTTCGCCTGCAAGACTGAGGGCTGCGCCAATTTCGGCCTCTCGGTCGGCGAGCATCGGGATCGCTATTGGAGGCGCGGCTACTACAAGACGCCGGAGAACCGTTACTACCAGTGCAAGGCCTGCCTGCGGCGCATCCTCGTCTCGCGCAAGGCTCCCAGGATCCACGCGAAGAACCAGTCGCTCGCCGCCGATGTGCTCTCTCGAATCGCCAACAAGTCCCCGATGCGCCGCACGGTGGAAGGGGCCGGGCTCAACAGCTGCAAGGACTACTACACGGTCTTCGACTTCATCCACCGGCGCTGCCGGGAGATGAACGGCGCCGTCACACGGGCGTTCCTGACCGGCGCGCGGCGCCTGCCGGCCGAGATGGACATCGCCCTCGACTCGCAGTCGCTCATGGTCAACTGGCCGCGCAAGGTCCAGCGCCGCACGGTCGAGGTGACCTCCTGCTGCAGCGTCGATGCCGGCTCGCGCTTCATCCTCGAACTGGACGTGAACCACGATCCGCGCTTCGACCCGTTCGACGTCAACCAGGAGTCGGCCGAACTGGGCGACCTGACCCGCAAGGAGGCGTTCCGCAGATATGCCCGCTTCTGGCTCGCCGGCGACGAGATGCGCAGCGGGCGCACCGGCCAGCGCCGCATGGGCGCCCGGGCGGCCGAACAGGCCGTCGGCGACATCCAGGACGCTTTCCGGGCGGCCAATGCCTATGCCGACGTGGCGGAGATGGAGATCGTGCCGGGCCAGGGGCCGCTGCGCGACACCATGCTGCGCTCCGGCATGCTGGTGAAGACCGGCTACCGGACGCTCGGGCACATGTTCGTGCTGCGCGAGATCCTGAAGGGCGCCGGCGTCGAGCGGCTCCAGCTGTCGATGGACCAGCATCTCTCGACCATCGCGTCCTTCATGTGCGCCTTCCAGGAGCAGGTCTGCGAGGGTCGCGCGCAGGGCTTCCTGGTGCGCTACGCCAAGGATTGCCCGATCGACGAGCGCAACCGCATCTACCGCGAGACCGAGAGGCAGATGCGGGCCTTCGCCCGGGCTCGACATCTTGAGGGCATGACGGAGGAGGAGCTCGGCTTCGAGATGATCCGGACCGCCCTGCGGGCGGACGGCCTGCCCGAGGACGGCTGGCTGCGGCACCCGGTGCCGACCGCCCAGGAGCCCGGCAAGGAGGTCCGCTGGATCACGGAGAGCCCGGATATGGAGCTCGACGACAGGGCCCGGCTCTATCTCGCGGCCTCGGTCGCGCAGGTGGACAATGTCTTCCAGCTGACCCGGCGGTTCCTCTCGGCCCTGGAGCGCCCGATCGACACGGCGAGCGGGCGCTGGCAGCAGGTCTGGTACGGCTATGCGCCCTACAGGCCGGACATGGTGCAGAAATATCTCGACGTCTTCCGGGCGGTGAACAACTTCATCCACACCGGCGTGGACGGCGCCACGCCCGCCATGCGGCTCGGCTTCGCCGACCGCCCGCTCGCCTATGCCGACATCCTCTGGCCGGGCGAGAAGATTCCCACCCCGAAGAAGGTCCGCCGCAAGGGGCGCGCGCTCAAGCTCTGACAGGGCTCAGGCGTGCCTTCCCGCCTTTCGGGGCACTCGATCTGGCATGCCGCTATGCGCGGGGGCCTGATACTTCGGTATCCAACGGGATCAGTCACTTATGGTGCTGATCGGCGTGGAAGCGGCGCGCCGGACAACACCCTGTACGAAAACCGCTCGGGCTGCCGCGTTGCCAACGTCGCGTTCGCCACCTCGAATCCATGTCGCCTCAAGAGTTCGAACTCTTCCCCGCTAAGTCGTCGGAGAGTCGTCTTGAAACGCTCCGCGCGGGCGACGTCGATCTCCCCGAGATGCTCCCCGGCGGGAGGCTCTCGGCGTACGGCGCCGTAAACCGTCTCGACGGTGTTGCCAATCCTTACATAAACGCCCGCTGCCGGGGCTCGCTGAAACTCGGCGATCAGCGACCGCGCCCGCAACCCCCGCACCTGCTCCGTTGCCACGTCCACCAGACGAAGCGCTCGCCGCCATGGCATGAACATTCGCTTGACCTTCCCAATGTCCAGGGACAGCGGTGCCGATGCGTCGCTCACCACCAGGAAGTCGAAGCCGTCACGGAATCCGCCGCCGGGTTTGAACAGTGATTCCACGCCCAAGTTGTCGTACACTCCACCGTCCCACAACGCGTACCGCTTTGCAGGCGTCGAGCTCGCCACAAGCTGTCCACTCTCGTAGCGGTGCCAATCGTAGTCGGCCGACCGGATCGCAAGCGGTCCGATTGCCCCCGGCACGGCGGCCGAAGCGGCGATCGCATCGGCGATTGGCGTCGTCGGCTTCAACACATAGTTCGTAGCGTAGTCGCCCATTCGTCGCTGGCTGAACCGCCAGTTCCGCCCTGTTTCGTAACAGGTCGCATTCACCATCCAACGGGGTGTCTCAGGTGCGTCCTGCATCGTCCCGCAGATTCCCCATTGGGCTTCAAGCAGGCCCGCGAGAACGTGCGCACGCCCGCGGGCAAGTCTCCAGGGGAGCACGACCGACCTCCACGCATAGGACCATTGCAGGGTCGCCGTCGTGAGCCGAGTCCTAACGCTCGGCAGCACGGCTTCGAGAAACTCCTTGCTGCCCGGCCATTGATGGCCGTTCTGGCAGAGGATTAACCCCACGACCAGACTGCCCCCTGAGACCGTCGACACAAACGCCGTCGATTCCAACAAGCCGTCCAGCGCCAAGCGCTGCAGCACGCCACAGTGGAACACGGCCGCTCGGACGCCGCCCCCGGAGAGTGCGAGCGCGACCTTCATCGCTGCTCACCAAGCCCGCGTAGAGAAGCCGACACACCCACCTTTGCGGATGATCGTCATTACGCCCACCACCCACGCATTCGCGTCTCTTTCGAGATCGTCGCAAGCAGGATGCTGTCGTCGGGGGTCGGTGCGAGTCCCACTTGCCCTCGCCTTCGTGGAGCAGGTGACGCGCCTCGCGTTCCGCCCACTGCAGTCAAATCGGAATGGCATGCGTTCTTGAAGTTCGCTCTGGGACCAATGGTCCAGGCATCCTCCGACCCTTCGTTACGCCACCCTTTGCGTCGGGAAATCACTACCCACGCGCCTCGTGAGCCACGAAATCCCTGTCCGGATGTTGGTCTGGAACACATGCTCGGCGACGCGCGAATAGAGCGCCACCGCCTTCGCGTCCGGGTGTCCGTACTGATTGTCGATGCCGGCGCTGATCAGCACCGTGTCGGGCGAAACCGCCAGGGCCATGCCCGGATGCGCCGCATTCTTGGACCCGTGATGCGGTGCAGCCATGACGTCCGCCGCCAAGGCATCGTCGAACAGAGCCACAATCCTGTCCCAGCGCGGGTTCTCGGTATCGCCGGTCACGAGGTATCCGAATCCGTCTGGTCCGACTCCTTCGATCTTCAGTACGATGCTGCAGTTGTTCGAGTTGTCCATGTCCTCGATGTGCGGCGAAAAGAGCTCCAGGTCGAACTCATCGGACAGCTCGTCGAGGTACCGTGAGTCTAGCCGGTCGAGGCGAACCGACACACGCTCAAGTGGATTGTGCGTGTTCTCGCGCCGTCGTTCATGCTTGCGGATTACGTTGAACACCCGCTGCGTGTTTTCCGTATCCTTGTAGTACTTGGGATACATCACCCAGGCCGCCGCATAATCCTCCAGCAGCCAGTCGAGTCCGTCCGGGTCCGCGTGATCGTCGTCGAACCCCGTCAACACGATGCCCACCAGTTCCCGCCCCCTCAGAAATCGGCTCACCTTCGACGCGATGTCGTCCGAACATTCGGCCGGGCGCCGGGTATCCACCACGATTGCCTGCCCACCATGGCGGACAACCGCGAAATTCCCCTGACCCGCATAGAGCGTCAATATCTCCATCGTCATCAGCCCTCCGATCCAGCGGCAGACCGGTAGATCGCCCGGTCCAAGCTCACCTCCAGCGTGCGCACTGCCTCGCTCGCGCTTCGGAAGCGCGTCTCGTACAGCTCCCTCGCCTCCGCCGAGGCCGGGCTCACCCTCAGGTAGTAGGCAAGCCCCTCATCGTCTTCCACTTCCAGGATCCGCAGCCCCGCTTCAGTACCATCGATCAGCGGCAACGGCCCCTTCCAGAAGAACATCTCCGACCGCGCCGACTGTCGCGGACTCAGCGAAGGGTACATGACCTTGAGGACCTGCAGGTCGTGCGCGCGGATGGCAGCAGCCTGCTTCATTCGTTGAGGGTCGGTTTCGAGCCCGTCGCCCGGCCCGGCTGCGTCTTTCGGCCAGATCGTCGCCTCGTCCGTTATCCGGACATTCCCCGGATCTACCTCATAGACCCCGTCGTCTCCGCGGAACAGAACGTAGTGCCGCACCGTGTAACGGCCGAGTCCCGACCGTCCCTCACGGCGCGCCGTCACCAGCAACGCGTAGAAGAAGTCCAGGTTGTGCAGCTCGTGGTTCACGATGCGGCGATAGGTTGCCACGTCGCCTCCGCTCAGGTTCGGATACCCGTTCACATGATGCGTGTGCCAGTTGCCCAGGTGCTCGACCGTCGGGTCCTTGGCTTCGATCCGCCGGAAGATCTCGGTCTGGTAGTCACCGTCCTGGAAGAAGCTGGCGCTGGTCCGCTTGGCGTTAGGCCCCGGTTCTATGACTCCACGCGCCCTCACCACCAGCGTGTTCCGCTCCAGCGAGAAGTGCCCCACCATCCGCCCGCCCGTCTCGTCGCTGTCGTAGCGGTCGCACTCCTCGAAAACGGCCTCCAAGGCCCGCGCGGCAATTTCGACCCTGACCGAACGTACGTCTCTCATCGCGTTCATACCTGCCCTCCGCAGACATTGCAGCCTTTCTGCGGCTGCAAGGACATCCGCTGCAGTTGGAAATTCTTCGAGAACGGGTGGACAGTCCGGTTGCCCCACACGAGGTAGTTCTCCTCGAGCGGCGTCATGAACTTCGGCCGCTCGTCGGCCATTTCACCGAGTGCGTCCAGCGTGAGCCGCGTGTGAAACGCGGCAATGAAGCCGATGTCCACCGACAAGCCTGGCGAGTCCTTGATCTCCTCGATTTCAAGGTCGTACATCTTTTGGCGCTCTTCCTCCGTTGCGAGGTCGATCTCGCGCACCCCTTCCCGGAACCGGGTGCGTTCCAGAACCCCCTCCAGGCAGGCCAGACATCCGGTGCTTCCATGCCGGTATGCGTAGGCTTCGCCGCCGATGCCGCGGGTGAACACGCGCCCGACCGTGAACGGCGTCGCCGTTTTCACGCATACTTCGTTCAGCCGGTAGCGGCTCGGCTCGTTGTCCGTTCCGATCACGACCACGCTCGCCCGCTCAACCTCGTCTTCCAAGCCCGGCCATTCGAGAACATCCTCGTTGAACGACCTGATCTCGACCTCCGGGTTGCGATCCTTGAGGACGTCGGCGAGCGCCGCGGTCTTGCGCCAGCCCACATAACGGAGGCCGCACACATGTCTGATGATGTTCTCGACCGCGACCTCGTCCATGTCCACCAGGATGAACTTTCTGACTCCCGACATGACCAGCTGCAGCGCTACTTGGCCGCCGCCCGACCCGCAACCGGCGATCAGCACCCACTGGTCCCGGAATGCGTCGACGTCGAACAGAGGCTCAACCCTCGCAAAAAGACCGTCAGTCATCATTCCAACCCCTCCCGCGGCCACTCGGTTGTCTGCCGCCATACGGTGTAGTGCTGGATCCACCGCCGGAAGAGCGCGACTGCGTGCATCACGTCGTGCCTACCCGGGTTCCACACCGCCACTGCGCCATAGAGGCATAACGTCCCGTCTGGCCACCGGTGCGGACAGCCTTCCTCGATCGGCTCAGCCGTCACCACGGGCGCCTTGTTGGGGTAGCCATGGGGCAGCGTCACCGCCACCTCCAATCGCGTGTCGCCGCTGAATTCGCGGAAAAGGAACTGCATCTCCCGCTCGGCGCTGATTGCCACGCGGTACTTCTCCACGGAGTCCTCGAGTCTGTCGAGTTCCGCCGTTACGCGTGATCGCTGGATATCCGGCAGAAAGCACGATATGGGAACCAGACACGCTTTCTGCTGCCCGTTGCGTTCGATCAGGTAGGCGGCCCCCTCCTTCGACACTTCGTCGAGCACCTCCCCTGGGCTGCTGCGCAGCGCCATCATCGGCAGGGGCTTGAACTCGATGTGCGTATCGTTGGACCGCGGGCCAGATGCCTGCCCCTCGATCAGCTTCACAGTCGCCTGGCGTTGAGTGTTGCTCATCGTCTCAATGGTCCAAACCTGCCCCCGGCCACTTCCCCGTCTTCCGGTACACCTCATACTTGCCGAGCCATTTCGCGGCGCGCTGTATGACGAAGGTCAGGTTGTGACGACCCGGGTTCCACATGTGCGGGTGGAGGTAGCAGATCCGGTCGTGCAGGTACTGGTGCGGTGAGTATGACAGCGACGGTTTCCTGACATGTACCTCGGGCATCGCGTTCGGGTACGAATCTGGAAACGACACGCCGAGGGTGTAGAGGCGCCCGCTGGTCTGCAGCGCGATGAGCGCCATCAAGCCACCTTCCGGCGTCGCCCGGCCCTCAACATATTGGAAATACCGTTGCGCAGCGGCGATGTCTTCGCGGATTCGCGCCAGATTCATGCTTGGTTACCTCGCCGTCCGTATTCGCCGCCGAGGTCCTCACGCATCGTCAGCGGCTTCTGGAAATTCCGCTCCGCCGCGTCGCTACCTCCAAGCGCCCGAATCTCGCCGTTGGGGAGTATCTCGATCGGGATGTCCTCCTCGTCGTCCAGGATGCTTTCCAGCTCCTCGATCGTAGGTTTTCGTGCCATGGTCCCATCCTTCAGTTGAGAGTATCCAATTATAGTAACTGCACAGTGTGATTGGAAGACCATTCAATTAAGATATAATCGCTGTGTTGACTCACTATCCTGAGGGAGGCTCCAATTCCATGGCGCGTCGCCCCCCAACGTCATCGCACCCGGAGTCGGATCCGGCCGACCTCGCGCTCGCCAAGGCTCGGCTGCGCGACGTCCTCTCCCGTCGAGTCGTCATGACAGCGCGGATGCTCGAACACGAGATCTGCGACACGGGCGCCCAGCCGCTGGAGCCTCATATATTGGGCATGGCCCGCAAGATCCTCGTTCGCGATGGCGACCTAGTGGAGATTGTCGGCATCAACGACGATCCGTCGTGGTTCCACCTTCCCGATGCCCCGGAAACAGGCGTACAAGCACGCCTCGCCACGCTGAGGCGCGTTCTCCGTGCACTTTCTAAACCAGCCGTTTCGGATCGTCGGGGCCAGTGCCTGGAACTTGCCATCTTCCGCGCACTTGGTGCCCAATCCAATGCTCCCTACTTCGGCCGATTTCCCGATTTCGACCCGTCCGTCGCAGAACGAAAGAGCCGCTACCGCAAGGAGGAACCACCCGCCCACATCGGGGGCCGCGCAATACCCGAGGGACGTCTGCTCGACTTCCTCTATCTGCATCGCACAGCGGGGTTTGCCGGTGTCGAGGCAAAGAGCTTCCGTAGGTGGATTTACCCCGATACGGACGAAGTCAAGCGGCTACTTGAAAAGTGTGTCGCGCTGAACTGCGTTCCGATCCTCGTCGCTCGCCGCTTTCCGCGCGCTACCTTCGATGTCCTCGGCGAGTGCGGCGTAATTCTCTATCAAACCCTCAACCAGCTCTATCACGTCACCGATAGGGGTCTGGCTGACCGCGCAATGCGCCAAGACTCGCTCGGCTTCAACGACATCCGAGTCGGCGACGCGCCTGACGCCCGCCTCTTGAGTTTCATCGGCACGACCTTGCCCGAGCAGCTTCCAGATGCACGTACCCGCTTCGACAATTACCAAGACCTCCTGGCCGACTACGCAGACGGGAAAATCCACTACCGAGAGTTCGCTGGACGTGTGCGGCGTCGAGCTGCTGGCAAGGAAGAAGCCGATTGGGAAGACGACGACCAAGACCATCCCAACGACAATTGCTGCTGACTCCTTCCGGTCGCCGGTCCCTCCCCATAGACGGTATCCGTTCGACGCAGGCCGTCTATGGGGAGGCGATGCAGCAGAGCGCGGCCTATTGGCCTGTAGCTACCTTGAGCATGGCGCATAGAGGAACAAGTTGAACTGCCCTGCGCTGTTCATCCCGAAGCGCAGTTCCCCCACGATCCCGGATGGCGTCTTCGGGCCGGTTGTCATTACGTCTCGCCAGGCACCCGGTCGAAGGTCCATGTCCCGATCTCCTTCGTGTCGATACGTGCGACAGTGAGGCGGCGCATGCCCTGGCGGACGATACCGGTGTCGATATCGAGGACGTTCGCGCGCCAGACGGGCCCGGGCATGGGCGTGTGGCCGGTCAGGACGGCGCGCACGCCCGCCACCGGCCCGTCGGTCTCCGGCCGGCGGGTCCGGTGATGGACGCGGCTCCAGAGCGCGCGCGTGCGCGTGCGGCGGCCGTCGGGCCCGTCCTGCCGGAGCGCCTCTTCCAGCGCCTCCCATGAGCGGTGGACCGGGCAGGCATGCACGAGGCCCACCGGGCCGTGCGACGTCTCGATGCGGGCCGCGAAGGGCAGCCCCGCGAGCGCCACGGCCCAGGACCGGGCATCGCCTGTCCTCCCGGATCGCAGTCCGGGGCAGACTCCCCCCGATGCGGGGTCGACCGGGTCCCCCTCCTCCCACCAGTCTCCGCCATTGAGACGCCAGAGGTTCCAGTCGGCCGGCCAGAGCGGCCTGTATGCCGCCGAGACCTGCGGGCCCAGCGCGTCGAGCATCAGCTGCTCGTGATCGCCGCGGACGACAAGGTCGAACCGCGCCGGGGCCTGTCCCGGCCCCAGAGCCGGGAGGGCCGAACCCTCGATCCAGGCCTTTGCCTGGAAGCAGTCGGGGCCGCGGTCGACCAGGTCGCCGAGCGAGAACAGCCGGTCGCCCGCGCCGACCTCCAGTTCGGCCAGCGCATGGCGCAGCGTGGCGAAATGGCCATGGACGTCGCCGACCACCAGGTCGCGGCCGTTGTCGGGGTTCGGCCCGAGCCGGACGGCGGGTGCGGCCTCCGGCAGGGTGAAGTCGCTGTCGGTCATGGTCTCCTCACAGTTCCACAGCCTGTCGCCTGCGCCTGTGAAGCGCAGGACGTTGCCGGTCATCGCCGGACGCCGGACGGCGCCGGGGACTCAGGGATTCAGCGAATGCGCCGCGGGCGGGCGGGCGGCGTGAGCCCCGACTGTCTCCGGGCGCAATGACCGCCGGGCGCGGCCGGAGGGCGCGCGCCGGGAGGCGGCGCAAATGCCGGGCGGAATCCCGGTTCGCGCCGGTTGCCAGGGACGGTCGTATGGGCTGACAGCCGGCGTCGGGGCCGTGCTAAGTTCGTGAGCAGCCATGCGATCTTTCTCCAGAAGATCCTTGGTCAGGGCGGTGCAAGAGCTGACTCCTCTTGCGCCGTCCGCTTCCCGTTATGTTAGATTTTCTTTCCCATTGCAACCCCTCATTGAGAAAAAAAGAGGAACACAGAGAAGAAATGCGCTGGCGTCCAGTGGCGACAGGTCGCGGTCCGGCTCAGGGCCGGGGCGCCCAGGTTCGCTACCTTCCTGGACGAGACCGGGCACGATGTCCTTGCCTGCATGCCCTTCCCGAAGGAGCATCGCCGGAAGCCGCACTCGACACGCCACCGGCAGGAACCGTTGACGCGGGTTCCGAACACTCTGGAGCTTCACCGTGGCCAGGACCTGGCAAAACACTCGCAGAAGCAGGGCGAAGAAGAATAATCGATATTCGAAATACGATGCCCTTGCGGCGCGGCGCGTTCTACGTGATGCTTATCGAGCCAAGCATGATTTCTCCGCTGCACTCGACTCGGATGATTTGGCGACCATTCGCCTGCGGTGGATCACAGCGATCACAATTCTGCGGGCGGTAGGACATGCCTTGCGAAACATGGATGCAACACGATCCAATGCACTCCGCTCGGCAATAGATGCCGCCTGGAACCGTTGGAAATCCCAACCATTTCAACATCTGATCTTTAATGAATTCATCGAGAAGGAAAGAAATACGATTCTGAAAGAATATCGATCATCGCTATTTCCATCGCCTGCCGAAAAACAGGAAATGTTGGATGCTCCATCAATTTATCCGGCAATACTGATAGGAGATCGCGCCTATTCGCCGTTGCAGGCCATAGAGGCATCCATCGAGTGGTGGGAAACGGAATTGTGGCAAATCGAGGCCCAGGCTGGAAATCCCGACCCGTAGCGCCGAAGAGATACAAGCATAAGGGCTGCCTGTAACCGGCCGGTCCCAGGGCGCTCAGGCGCCGCTTCATCCGGACCGGTCGGCGAAGTCGGGAACGGTTGCCGGCGATCAGCAGAGGGAGACCGGCTCGACGCAGCGTGGATCGTCATTGGCGGGCTTGTTGACCAGCGTGCTCACCGGATGCGCGTGCATTTCATCCGCGGGACAGGGGCCGAGCGGAATGTCCTCGCCCGCAAGCCAAGCACCCCAGGCGTCCGGGGGCAGGATGACCGGCATGCGGCCGTGGACTTGCGCCACGGTCTCGTTGGCGGCGGTGGTGAGGATGGTGAACGTCTCAACCGGCCAGCCGGGTTCCGGGCCGAAGAGCGAACCTGTCGGCCCCGGACCCTCCGATCCGGTCCAGCGCTCCCAGAGGCCGGCGAACGCGAAGGGCGCGCCACCGCGGAGGCCGAACAGCCAGGGCTGGCGGGTCGCGCCCCGGTGCTGCCATTCGTAGAAGCCGTCGGCCGGGACCAGGCAGCGCCGGCGCCGGTATGCGGCGCGGAAGGCCGGCTTCTCCGCGACCGTCTCGGACCGCGCATTGATGAGCCTGTTGCCGATGGAGGGATCCTTCGACCAGGCGGGTACCAACCCCCAGCGCAGCATGGAGAGACGGCGGCCGTCGCCCGACTGCGATCCGTGTTCCGCGGCGCGGACAATGGCGACATCCTGGCCCGGAGCGACGTTGTAGCGGGGCTCCAGGTTGCGGGGCGGGCCGATGAGGTTCATCAGCTCGTGCAGTTCCGCCCATGAGAGGCGCTGGGTGAATCGACCGCACATTCTGGCCCGATTGTCCCTGTCAGCGGCAGGTGTCGTTCGGCGCCGCCCCATGAACCTTGTTTCAGGCGCGCCTGCAACAGGCTTGCATGCCTGACGGCGTCCGGCTCCGGGCCCGTCAGCCCGGCCGCATGCTTGGCCGACGCGCATCGACAGGCTATATGTTGCCTGAATGTTCCAATCCGGGAGACGCTTCATGCACAGGGAAGACAGCCGGCCGGCATCGCGGGACGAGTGTTGTTCGGCGTCGCCGTTGGACGCCTATAATCCTGCCAACCCGTTGCGACAGCAGCGAGCATGGGGTTCATGAGACGGAGCCGAACAACAAAAGGGCTTCGGACATGAAATTGGAAGACGCGCGCCGACTGCGCTACGTCTGGCAACAATTCACGAAACGAGGAGGAACCGTTCATGGATGCCTTGGAAATCTTTGATCCGACGGGAGCGACAGAGGTGATCAACCTGCACGCTCCGCGGCTTGACACGCTGGCCGGCAAGACCGTCGCCTTTCTGTCCGACGATATGTGGCAGGCGCACCGCATACTGCCGCTGGTACGCGAGAAGCTGCAGGAACGCTATCCGGATGCCGTATTCATTCCGGAGACCGAGTTCCCGATGGGAACGCAGCAGATCGATACGGATGAAACCGTCGACATGGTCGTGGCGCGCGGCGCCGAAGCGGTCATTGTCGGCAACGCCTCTTGAGGCGCCTGCGCGACAGCATGCGGCCGTGTTGCCGCTCGAATTGAAAGCAGGGGCATTCCCACCGTTACCCTGGCCCGCGAGGACTTCGTGGGCGTCGTCCGCAATGCGGTGTCCGGTCTGGGTTTCGGCCAGGACGCCGCCATGGTGGTCTTCCCGATTGACCCGTTCCTGGTCGGCAGTGACCTGACGCCGATCGAGTGCGCGATCGGGAAGTTTGGCGAGGGGTTGACCGACTGGCAGTCGGCGACGACCGAAACCGGACTGCAGGAGCCGTCGAGAATGCGCATCGAAGCCAATGGCTACGAAGCGGCGCTCGACAAGATGAACCGCCTGTTCCTCACCAGCAGCTGGGGCGATGGGCTGCCGGTCAACGCACCGACAGTCGAACGGGTCGACTGGATCCTGAAGGGTACCGATTTGCCGCGGGATCATGTCATCGGCAAGGTCATGCCGCGCGGCGGCGTGGCGACGATCGAGACGATCGCGATTTCGCTGGCAATGGCCGGCGGCCGGCCGGAGTATCTGCCGGTGCTGATCGCGGCAACGGCGGGACTGATCGATCCGGGGCTGGAACACGACAAGATCCAGGCGACCTCGGGCAGCACCTTCCCGGTGGTCATCGTCAACGGGCCGATGGCGAAGGAGATCCGGCTCAATTCCGGCTTCGGCCTGCTCGGTCCCGATCCGCAGCATCCGGCGGGCGCCTCGATCGGCCGCGCGCTGCGCCTGATCCAGCAGAATGTCGGCGGCGCGCTGCCCGGTGTGGGCACGATGGCGATCTTCGGCGCCATGCGCTACACGAACGTGGTCATCGCCGAGGACGAGGACGGGCTGCCTGAGGGCTGGGACCCGGTCAGCGTCGATTTCGGGCATGCCAAACGCGGCGAGAATGCGGTGACAGTCTATATCGCGACCGGCGCGTCGAACGTCATGCGCCGCGGCGTCGGCAAGGAAACGCAGGAAGAGGAGGCGGAGCAGGGCCTGCATCGCGTCGCGTCTTATCTTGCCAGCCCCAGCGGGCATTACATGCAAGGCCATTGGAATGGCACGCCGGGCGCCTTGCTGGTGCCGCGGATCGTCGCCAGGCAGTTGGCCGATCTCGGCTGGACCAAGGAAAAGGTCAAGGCCTTCCTGTGGGAGCATTCCAGGATCCCGCACGAAGAGGTCAAGCGGACCGGCCTGTGGCAGTGGATCGACGACGCGTCGAACCCGAACACCGCCGCCACCGCCAACGACGATCCCTGGGCAATCTGCCGCGATCCGTCGCAGATCATCCTGGCCGTCGCTGGCGGCGCGCATCCGACGCATAATTTCTGGATGCAGGGGTGGTCGGCGATCGTCGCCGGTCAACCGGTCGATCTGCCGGCCGACTGGGCCGGCCTGATCGCCGAAGCGAAAGACGATCTCGGCCCCAGCAGCGAGATGTGCCTGATGTAGTCGGCTTTTTCCGACGCTTTTGTATTCCTGACCGTAACTGGGTTGGGCTTGGACAACAGCGACGTCGCCATCTGCCGCGGCGACGTCGCCGGCGACCTTGCCGCCTTCCTCGATCGACAGGTGGCCATGGCGGATCGCGCCCGTGACCCGGCCGGTCTTGTGGATTGTTGCTCGGCGCGCCGAGCAACCCTCGTTGAATGCCGCCAGTGTAGGGCGGACCACCCCATCACAAGCCTGCCGCTGAAGGACATACGCTCTTAACGACACGTGGGCGCTGGCCCGGTGATCTGCACCATCACCACGTTGCTCCGCTGCGACGAACGCGGACGCCTCGAGATCCGCGGACCTTCGAGGATTCGGTACGCGGGCTGCTACGCCCCCGTCACCCGCTGGAGCGAATGGCGCCGGTTGCGGGTGTGCGGACGCACCTCGCCGGGCCAGCGGCCACGCTCGGCGGCCTCCGCCCACGCCGCGCTCTTCAAAACGTCGGGGCTTTCGATCTCGTAGATGGCGTGCCATGTCGGGGTCTCGCCGCGTGGCACCGACTGCAGCTCGCCGCCGATCGACCTCTCGAAGTCCAGCGCCTTCAGGCGCGTGACCGCTATCACGCCCGGCACCTCCAGCAAGTAGGGCACATGCTCGGTGTCATAGACTTCGTTGAACAGATCCTCCTTCTCCGGGTCCACATCCATGCTTGCGATGAAGACGTAGCGGGTGCCGATGGGCATATCGGTGCTCCTCGTTTGCGGGTGGGCAAGCGTACCCGATCGGGAGGCTGCACCATACGTGTTGCTTGATTCCTTGGAGTCACGGCGATCGACATGTTGCAGGACTGAGCGGCGTCCAATCTGCGCGCCGGACAACAGAAGCCATGCAGGACATGAGGGCGACCCCGGACCGGACGCCGTCAGCCCGGCCGCATGCTTGGCCCCTGCGCCTCGACAGGCTATATGTTGCTATAATGTTCCATTCGGGGAGACGCTTCATGCACGGGGAAGACAGCCGGCCAGTTCCGCGGGACGAGGTCCTTTTCGACATCGAGATGGCGCTCCGGAAAGGCGAAAAGCTGTGGCCGAAGCGCTACAGGCCCGGCGATCACGACCGCTTCAAACCTCTCGCCGGAAAGATTCTTGCGCATCTCGAACTCTGCGGCCTGCGGTTCTTCCGCAAACCGCCCCCGCCATGGCATGGCACGCCGGATCCCGGACCGGGTTACCGGTCCGGACCGGATGGAGGGACCTGCTGAGAACCGGGATCGCGCCTCTCGCTCAACGGTTCACGGCCGGGGTGCAGGGCGGGGCGCCGGAGTTTCGCGCGGTATTGCGGTTCGGCGCCGTCCGCCATGTCAGCGTCTCCGGTCTTTCATCGCCCGGCCTTCCATTCGGCCAGGGACAACGGTTCGGCGTCCCCGCATTTCGGTTTGGCGCAGGCCCAGCATTGCCACATGCCTTCCCACCAGACGGTATATTCGTCGCCGGCGAGCATGGGCTGGCTGCAGTTCTCGCAGAGATAGGCCCAATCGGGTTCATGGTCGGGCTTCGCTGTTCCGGTCATTGTCGTCTCCGGCTTTGCCTGGCGGGCCGCGTCGGCGCGCCTGACGGCGTCCGGCACAGGGTCTGTCCCGCCCTGCGCCGCCCGGGCGATGCTGTCCTTGAGGTCCGCAAGGAACCGCTCCCGGGCCCGGCGATTGTTTTCGACGACCTTCTCGCAAACCGACTGCATCAAGGCTTCCAGTTCCTCATCCGAGGGTTCGCGTTCGGGGTCCGTCAGATCGACCACGGGAACGAACGGCATGACCTGCCCTCCTCCTGCTTCGGCTTGCCCACCAAGGAGAGTCCCACGAGCAGCGCCCGGCGGACGATGCGCCGGTCGGGGGCGGGCCATTCCTCCTCGAGCGCCTGGAACGCGGCGCTGAACGCCGTCAGTTCGCCCGCCTCGACGCGGTCCCGGACCCGGCGCCCGTCGATCGTGTCCGGCAGGGTTACCGTCGCACGCAGGCCGTCGGGGCCGTCATGCAGCTCCAGGCCCTGTCCGGGCCGGGCGAGCGGGCGGGTCCGCGGGAGAGCCTTCCTCAACTTGCCTTGGGGACGCGTCGGGGCCAGCTCCGGCGGGACAGCCACGAGCAGGCCGTTCACTACGAGGGAACCGGGCTCGAAGACCTCCTCGAACCTGTCGCCGACGCGGATGGGGACGCCATAGGGGATCAGCAAGCCTTCCAGCACGCCGGGCGCGGCCACGTCGAAGGCGAAGGCGCGCCTCTCGACCTCCGGATCGGGAGAGCGGCTGCTACCCCGGATCGGGAGGCGGTCCCGCTTGACCGGCTCGGTCCAGTCGTCCCCGCAGTCGCGCTTGAACTGCGCAAGGGCGACTTTCTCCATGGCTTCCATGCGCCCGGCCAGGAGCCGGGTTGCGGAATGCGGCGGGCTATAGCGCCGTATCGATTCATTGAAGATGCGCGGCATGCCGGCATCGACCCAGAAGCGGAACTCCGGATCGTAGATCCGCCAGCGCTCCTCCGACGCTCCGCCCTCCGCGCCCGGAAAGGCGGGAACCGTCTCCAGCCGCAACTGCCTGTCGCACAGCTCCTCGAGCCGGGCCTCCAGGCGGTCCGGCGCCATGTCGGGGAAGGCGGCGCCGAGCGCCCCGGCGCCGGCCTCCCCCTCCGGAGAGCGGGCGATATGTTCGAGGATCCGCAAGGTCTCTGGCGGCTCGGATGCCGCGCGGGCCGCGACATTGCCCCAGGACGTCACGCTCTCGCCGATGCGCTCGGCGAAGGCCCGCCGCCACTTGCCGTCGTCCGGCCATGCCGCGAAGTCGGCCATCCTGTCGCCCGAGAACCGCGCCCAGTCCAGCGGCATGCCGCCATATGCGGCCCTGACCAGCGCCAGGCGGCGCGGCCAGCCCAGCCAGCCCCGGTCGCGCGCGACGGCGAGCACCGTCGCGGCCGGCCAGGGCTCCAGCGGCATGGAGATGCTGACGGCCGGGCCGAAGGCGGCGAGCAGGTCCCGCATCCGGAGATGGTCCCAGCCGGCGAGGACCAGCGCGCCCCGCCTGCGGTCGGACAGCAGTCCGGACCCCGCGCCCTGCGCCTCCCGCCGGAGCCTGCGGGCCATGGCGGCGATCTCCGGGACGAGACTGGGCAGCCTGTCCGACAGGAGGTAGTGCGCGTCGTCGATCGCCACGCCGACGCCCCGCCGCAGCAGGCTTTCGAGGACCTGCGGCAGGTCCCGGAGCGGGTTGCCGGCGCTGTCGAGCGGCCGCCCGATGCCGGGCCGCTTCGCGCAGGCCCGGCGCAGCGCGTCCTGCAGAGCCCCCTGCAGGTCCTCCGGACTGTCCCAGGGCTTCGCGCGGAACAGGAAGGCCGGCCTGTCTTCCGGCAGGCTCCGTACGGTCTCCCGGAGGATGCGCGACCTGCCGACGACCCGGCGGCCGCGGATGGCGGCCAGCCCGAATTGCGGGGCGAGGAAGGCGGCCCTGAGCCGGGCCATCTCCGCCTCGCGCCCGTAGAAGCGCCAGGATGGCTTCGTCATGCGCCGCCCCGCTATTGCGCTCACCTCCTGTCCTCCGGGACCCGGTCGAAAGTCCATGTGCCGATCTCCGCGCTGTCGATGCGCGCAATGGTGAGGCGGCGCAGGCCCGCCCTGGCGATGCCGGTGTCGATATCGAGCACATTCGCCCGCCAGACGGGCTCTTGCACCGGCGTGTGGCCGGTCACCACCGCGCGCACGCCCGCCACCGCCCCGGTATGGAGATAACCGCGAGCGCCGCTTCCAGCTCCTCCCAGGAGGGGAAGAGCGGGCAGGCATGCACCAGGCTATGGCGCGACAATCTGGGTGAGAGCTGCGCGTCAATCAGGATGAGATTCCCGGCGGCAGCGGCGAGTTGATGATTGCCGCGCGGGGGGTGGATTGCAAGCGGTTTCCGGTTTTGATTGTCGCGGCGCGACAAACAGTGTTTTCGGGAATGGTTTTGATTGTCGCGGCAGGCCGTCGGGTCGGAGAAGAGACGGCGCGCGGAGACGATCCCCGCGGGCCCTGATTGTCGTGGCCGCTCTACCTGAGCAGGCGGCGGCTCAGTCCTTGGTGTTTTTCTCGGTTGCGTAGCTTGGCGGCCGGCCGGCCTTTCGCTTGCCTCTGTCGAGAGCGGCGCGGCGGCGGTAGCTCTCGACGTTCATCTCGAGGATGGTGGCGTGGTGGACGAGGCGGTCGACGGCAGCCACCGCGGTTGTTTCGTCCGGGAACACCTTTCCCCACTCGCCGAAGGGCTGGTTTGCGGTGATGAGCAGGGATCGCCGCTCGTAGCGCGCCGAGATGAGTTCGAAGAGCACGCCGGTCTCGGCCTGGTCCTTCCGCACATAGGCGAGGTCGTCGAGGATCAGGAGGTTGAAGCGGTCGAGCCGCGCCAACAGGCTTTCCAGTGCAAGCTCGCGCCTTGCAACCTGCATGCGCTGCACGAGATCGGTGGTCCTGGTGAACAGCACACGGTATCCGCTCTCAACCAGGGCCAGGCCAATGGCGGAGGCGAGATGGCTCTTGCCGGCCCCTGGCGGTCCGAAGATCAGGCAGTTGGCGCCCTGGCTGAGCCAGGCGTCGCCGGCGGCCAGCGCGCTGACCTGGGCCTTCGAGATCATCGGCACGACGTTGAAGTCGAAGGAGGCAAGCGTCTTGCCCGGAAGCAGCTTGGCCTCCCTGAGGTGGCGCTCGATGCGCCGCCGGTCGCGTTCGGCGAGTTCGTGTTCAGCCAGGGCCGCGAGGAAGCGAGCCGCGGTCCATCCTTCCTTGTCGGCCCGCTTGGCGAAGCTCTGCCAGAGTTGTCTGATCGTCGGCAGGCGGAGCTCGGCAAGCATCAAGGAGAGCTTCATGGCGTCGATCTTGTTGGGGTCGAGCGCGGTGTTGTTGTCGTCTTTGTCGGTCATGCCGCCTCTCCTGCGCTCAGCAACGAGCCATAGCCGCCGAGCGGCGGCCTGACGACATCGACGCTGGGCATCTTGCTGCGGCGCGGCGCGAAGCGCGCCTTGAGCTCGCCGGGGTCGGGGAGACGGCCGATCCCGAGCGCGTGGTTGATCGCCGCGGCCAGCTCGGCCTCGCAACTCTCCTCATGCGCCAGCGCCAGGAGGCCGACGGCGAGGCGGCAGGCCTCGCGCTCGCCGATCCGCTCCAGGGCCTTCTCGAAGCAGCGTCGGTAGGGCTCGCGAGGGAACAGCTCGTCGCGATAGACCAGGTTCATCAGCGCCATCGGCTTCTTCTTCAAGGAGTGGATGACGTGACGGTAGTTGACGACGTGACCGCCCGGACCGCTCGCGCCGACGCGCGCGCGCGGCAGGGTGAGGAGGTGAGTGCCCGAGAGGAAGAGGTCGATCCGGTCGTCGTAGACGCGCGCCCCGAGCCGGTGCCCGATCAGGCGTGAGGGCACGGTGTAGAACACGCGGCGGAGAACGAAGCCGGAGGACTGGCCGATGTTGACGCTGATCGTCTCGTAATCGACAGTCCGCTCGACCGGCAGGTCCCGCAGCACCGCGCGCTCGGCTTCGATCGCCTTGGAGCGGTGTGCGTTGGCGCGGCCGACCACCTCGGCGACAAAGCGCCGATAGGCGTCGAGGGTCTCGAAGTCCGACGAGCCGCGCAGCGCCAGCGCATCCGCGATCCGGCGCTTGAGGTGTCCGTGCGGCCCTTCGATCGAGCCGTTCTCATGCGCCACGCCGCGGTTGTTGCGGGTGGCTTCCATGCCGTAATGCTCGCACAGCGCCCGGTAGCGCCCGGTCATGTCCTCGACCGCGTCCTTGCCCAGGTTGCAGAACGCCGCCGACAGGCTGTCGGTGCGGTGCTCGCCAGGCGCGCCGCCGAGATGCCACAGCGCGTCCTGCAGCCCCTCGGCGAGCGCCGTGAAGCTCTCGCCGCCCAGCACCACCCGGGCATGGGTGAAGCCTGACCAGGCGAGGCGGAAGTGGTAGAGCATATGGTCCAACGGCTGCCCCGCGACGGTCACGCCGAGCGAACCCATGCGGGTGAAGTCGGACAGGCCCTGCCGGCCCGGCTCGTGCTTCTGGCGGAAGATCACGTCCTTCTCCGCGCCGTGCTCGGCGCGCCAAGTGCGGATCCGCCGCTCCAGCGTGCGCCGCACCCCCGGGTCCAGTTCGGGATGGCGGCGCCTCAGCTCCTCGAACACGCCGACCGGGCGGATCAGCGGGCTGGCCTCAAGGATCGGCACGACGTCCTCCTCGAAGATATCGGCCAGCGGGTCCGGGCGGCGCCGGCCTCGCGGCTTCTTCTCCCGAGCGGGAAGCGGATCGGCAGCGAGCCGGTAGCCGGTGGCACGGCTGAAGCCCGCCTTGGCGGCCGCCACCGCGATGGTGTCGGTCTTCTTATGGGTCATGAACAGCCTCTTCTGGCGATCGGTTATGTGACGCCCGGGCAACGACGCGCTCCCCCACTCGGAAAAGCCTCACCGTTCGCCCGGCCGGCCCTGGCCGCCAGAAGGCCCGGGGGAAATTTTTCGAGCCGGCGGCCCGGAACTCCGGTCGGGCTACGCCCTCCCTGCGTTCCAGGCCGCCGCCTTCCCCCGTCTCATCCTGATTGACGCAAACGTCTCAGCTTGATTGACGCGCCGCACCAGGCCGACCGGGCCGCGCGGGGTCTCGATGCGCGCCGCAAAGGGCAGCGCCGCCAGGGCCGCCGTCCAGGCCTCGGCCGGCGGCTTCGGCCGACGCTCCCGGTTCCGCCACCAGCAGCCGCCATTGTCGTACCAGAGGTCCCGCCCGGTCGGCCAGAGCGGCTCGTAGTCCGGCGAGGCTTCCGAGGCCAGGGCGTCGAGCATCAGCTGTTCGTGATTGCCGCGGATGACAAGGTCGAAGCGGGCCGCGGAACCGTCCCCCGGATCGGGCGGGCCCCCGGCGATCCATGACAGGGCCTGGAAGGGGTCCGGGCCGCGGTCGACCAGGTCGCCGACCGAGAAGAGCCGGTCGCCCGCGCCCAATTCCAGTTCGGCGAGCGCATGGCGCAGCGTCGCGAAATGCCCGTGAACGTCGCCCACGACTAGGTCGCGGCCCTTCCCGGGGTTCGGCCCGAGCCGCACGACAGGCGAAAATCTGGCGGTTGCAGCGGTCATCATGAGGGTCCCTTCACAGTTCGACGACGAGGTCCGGCGTGAAATCCGCCTCTTCCGCGGGGCCGATGCCGAGCGGATTGGCGACGACATGCGTCCGCCCGACCGTCGCGCTGATGGCGTGGTGGACATGGCCGTGGATCCAGAGCGCCGGGCGCAGATGCACGATCATCGCGTCCAGGTCGGAAACGAAGGCCGGGTTGAGCGGGCTGTCCGCATAGCGGTGGTGGATCGACGCGGGGCTCGGCGCATGGTGGGTGATGACCGCGGCCTCCAGCCCGGCCTCGTGGGCCGCCGCGATCTCCGCCTCGATGAAGGCGCGGTCCCGGGCATGGCGGCGTGCGGTTTCGCCTGTAGTCAGCAAGCCGTCGCCTTCGGACGACTCCCAGTCGCGGATGGCTTAGACCTCCAGCAACCGCATCCAGAACGCCGTCCGGGACGAGGACCCGGGCGCCGAGCCGGAGCAGCAGGTCCAGTCGCCCGGCCGCCCGGAAGCTCTGGAGCGGCGCGTCCTCGGCAATCAGGAGCGTGGCGCGCTTGCCCCGGACGCAGCTGAACAGGGCGGCCTGCACCTCGATCTCGCGCTCCGCCGCCCGGGGCGGCGCCAGCCCGGCCCTGTGGCCGGCCGCTTCCAGCATGCGCAGGACCGGCATCGCCCCGGCAAGCTCGAACCCGACCGGCCCGGAAGGCGGCTCCGGCGAGGCGGCGCCCCTGTCCGCGAGCGCGTTCAGCAGTTCCGCATAGCCCGACATGCGGAGCAGGTCCACCGCCTCCTCGCGGGATACCGCCCCGGACAGGCAGGCGTCCAGGATCTGCGTCGCGGCGGGCAGGGGTCCTGTTTTCTTCATGTAGATGTCTCCGGCAACCGTGAGCATTACGGACCCCCCATGTCGTGCTTCAGGAGGCGCGGGACCGCCATCAGGCCGCGCGCCGCCGCCTCCAGCGCGGGCGCCATCAGGTCGTAGTCCGCCAGCACTTCCGCGCTCACCGGGAAATCCGCCTGCCCCCCCGGATCCCCGGCGTCCGCTTCCATGCGGGCCTCGCGCAACAGCGTGGCCATCCACCGCAGGGTCCGGACCTGCCGGAGCGCGAAGCCGGGCGCCTTGCGCCGGAGCTGCGGGGCGCGCGCAGCCTCCAGAAGTTCCGCCGGCAGGCGTTCCGCAATCCGCGCGATGCGCACGAACGCCGCCCGCAGGTCCTCCGGGCCGCCGGCCTCCTCCCCGGCCGCACCCTCTTCGACGATCCGGCCGCCGAGCCGGGCAAGTTCGGCGGCCAGCACGGAGTCGGATATGGAGCGGGCCAGCCGCTCGGGCGGATGCTTGCACGCGCCGGGCTTCGCGAACCGCGCCAGGGCGGCCACGGCAAGCCCGGAGGCCGCCCACCCGCTGTCCCGCGAAATCCGGAAACACGTCGTGTGGAACACCCAGCGCGCGTAGTCGCAGTCGTCGTATCGCAGGGCGTGTTTCCGGTCCGTCGTCAGCAGCGCCCCGGCGCCGTGGACGGCCCGCCCGAGACAGCGAAGGGCGATGTCGAGGATGCGGGCATGGTCGTCCGCTCCCACCGGCTGCGGCGGTCCCGGAACCGGACGGCGCCAGGAACCCGCCAGCACAATCCCGTCGCGCGCGAGCGCGAAGGCCGGATGGCCCACCGCATCCTTCTTCCGCCGCAACTCGCCCTCCGGCAGGCGCAGGAACCAGGGCGTCCGGAACCCAGGCCCGTCCCCCCAGCCCGCGGGCGGCCGCCAGCAGAGCCGCCAGCCGCCCCGGCGGGTGACGAGCGCAATGTCCCAGTCGCTTTCCGGGCGGTGGTCGCCGCGCGCCCGCGAGCCGTAGAGCAGCACCGCCCGGACATTGCGGTCGGCCGCCAAGGCGGCCCGCGCCCGGGCGCGCAGCTCCTCCGGGATGCCGCGCGACTCTGCCGGACCTACAGCCATCCGCCGAAACCCAGCAGCAGCGACATGCCATGGGCCCAGCCGAGCGGCGGGATGGCCAGACCGGCGACCAGCAAGGCCAGGGACTGCCAGCCTTGCGCGGCCGTCTCGATGCACCACAGCACATGCCAGCCGATCGGGACGAGGCCCGCAGCGGCCAGAACCAGCGCGACCGCGAGTAACACGGGGAACGGGAGCTTCGCCAGCGCGGAAAGGCCGTCGAGCAGTTTGAACATGTTCGTCTCCTTCCGGGGGTTCAGTGCATCGTCGGACGCGCGGCGAGTTCGACGGCGCGCTCCAATACGCGGTTCACATCACGCAGGGAGAGGCGGCGCGGCAGCAGGGCGGGGGCGCGGTCGAGGGTCTCGAGCACCGCGTCCACCGCCGGCGGCTCCAGCCCCAGGGCCGCGGCCCGGCGCCTGGCGAAATCCGTCAACTGCGCCGGCGTCACATCCGGGATCGGCAGCACGTGGGCGCGGCTCAGCACCGGCTCCGGCACGGTGGCGAGCGTATTGGCCAGCATCACCCAGCTGAGATTGCGCATGTCCAGCTTCACCTTGAAGAAGGGGCAGGTCCACTCGCGCGCGCTTTCCGGCTCCAGCAGGCCCAACAGCGCCGGCAAGAAGGCCGCCGAGAAGCCGGCTGACGACCGCGGGGCGCTGGCCTTGCACACCTCATCGACTACAATCACGGGATTGGCGATGCGATGCTGGAGCATGGTCTCGAGCGGGCGCCCGGGCTGGGAGCTGGACCAGCCGCTCTCCGTGCCGACAAGGGAGAAGGAGGCAAGCCCCTGCGAGGCGTCGATGGTGCAGGAGGGGGTGCCGAGCCTGTCGGAGATCCGGCGGGCCCAATGGGTCTTGCCGATGCCGGGCGGACCGACCAGCAGCATCGGCCCGAGCCGCACCGGCTCGCCCAGGCGTCCGCTGCGCCGGCAGGCATGCCAGGCCGCCTCCGTCGCCGGGGCCATCCAGGGCATCTCCTCGTGCAGGGCGGCCGCGATCTCGTCCGCCCGGTCCTCGGACTCCAGGCCCGGGGCCGGCACCTCGCCTATCAGGGCGCGGATGCGCCTCGCCTGGTCCTTGTCCTTTTCCTTGAGATGGGTGAGGCCGTTCGCCCGCCTGCGGCGTTCCACAAGGGTCTTCACCCGGCGGCCGATGCGGCTCAGGGCGTCGGAGGGGAGCGGCTCCCCCCGGCGCGGCCAAGACGGGGGGCCCCCGGAACGGGCCTTGAAGCTGTGCAGCCCGACCGCGTCCTTCACGTCAGTGAGGTCGTCCCGGGTGAGAGGCGGCGGCGGGTCCGGCGCATGGCGCCGCTTCCGCTCCTCGACGAGATCGAAATACACCGTCAGCGCGCGCCGTTGGCGCAGACCGGTCAGGAAGGCCTCCAGACGCTCCCGGATCGTGTCGCTGTCGGTGTCGTGATCGGGCAGGTCGAGCACCCTGACGCTATGCATGTGCATGACGGGACTCCGTTCGGAGGCCGCGCCCCCGTGAAGGGCCGCGGCGTTCGTTCATTGCAGGGGGAATGGGGCAGGCTCTCGCGATACCCGGTACAAGTCAGGGCAAGCGGGGGCGGCGTGAACGCCGCGGCCGGCGGGCCGGAAACGGGCCGGTCAGCGGCGCTCCGGCCGGAGCGGGAAAGAAGGGCTCGCACAGCGGGTCCCCGGCTGCTGCCGGGCTCCTCGCCCGCCGGGGTCCGTCACACCGCGGCCGGGCCGGTTTCTACCGGGGGATCGTCCGATGCGATGATCGATTCAGGCCTTTGCTTGTCGCCCAGAGATCATCGTCCGCTGACCTGTTTGCCGATGCTGAACCTATGCCAAACCGATTGTCAAAACAATCCGATTGTTTTGACAATCGGCAATAAAGGCGGTTCTCACAGAGCGCAGCCGCAAAAATGCGCGTCAGCGCCTTCCAAGGGCGCCGGCGGTCCGAAACCGTCCCGGGCGTCGGCCGGGCGTCCAAGGGAGGAGGTCCGGCCGCTCCGCAAAACAAAGTTGCATTCGTAATCGATGCGCGCATAATGTCCCCAACGACATACGCACGGCAGGCTCATGTAGCGTCCCATGTCGCGGGCCGGTCGCGTGACGACGCGGATAATCCAGGGCGATCTTTTTTCTGCCTGCCGCGACCTCCCCAATCTCGCATGCGCGAGAGGGCTCCCCATTGATCGGATCGACCCGGAGCCCGTCTCATGTCACATGCACGCACACCTTCTCGGCTGGGGGCGGCCGCGCTGATCGCGGCCGCCCTGTGGCTAATACCACTGACCCCCATTGCGGCTGACATCGACCGCGACAACCGCCGCGATGCGGCGCGGGCGCATGCGTCGGCGATCCAGCAGGCATGGGCGGCCCTGTCGGCCTGGATCGAGCGCCGCCCGCCAGCGGCGGATCCCGACGCGACGAACGAAAGGGCCCCGTATTCCTGGCTGTCCGGCCCGTCGAGCCCGGGCCTGCCAGCGGCCGTTTCTGCCATCTGGCAAGCGGAATGGACCGACCGGGGCCTGTCGTTCGCGTATTGTGACGACGTGCTGGCGGTCTATGCGAGCGACGTAAGGCTAAGGGGCACGGACCAGAGAACCGTACAGACCGAGGGCGGGCTGCAGTGGATCACCGGCGGTCAGGCGGTGGGCATGCCGCAGTCCGGGCACCCCACGGTGGCACTGCCCGGCTGCATGAGCCTGCCGGCGCGCCGCGTGGGGCTCGTCTCGGAGGTGACCGACCCGTTCGGCTGGGGGAATACCCAGCGGCGCAACGAACATACCGACTGGGAGCGCGCTTGCCCGATGCCGGGCGGCGACCCGACGGCGACGGTCGGGGAGATCCGCTACAGCCAGACGCGCCCGGTCGAGCTGCATCCCTGGTCGGGGGCGGACATGGCGCGCTGGCCAGGGACCTGCGCGGCCCGGGCCGCCGGGACTTTCGTCTATAACGGCGTGACGGTTGCGCTGCCGGCGCACGGCCAGTGCGCGCCGCCGGGCGACGGGGAATCGGGGGCGCATATTATCGAGGCGGTGGTCCACAATGGCTGCCACCTACCGGTTGACATCCGGGGGACGACGGCACCCCGGTGGCACCATTTCGACCAGTTGTGCTCTGCGGCCTCGAGCCCGAACACGGTGACGGGCGGGGCCTCGAGCCATACGGTGCCGGTCTCGAAGGCGGACGGCAGCAATTTCTACGATCAGACGGATTACGCCGGCACGGGCGCGCCGTTCCCGACGCCGTCCACGCCGCCGACGGTGGGCTGCGCGACCTCGTCATACTGCCCGTCGGGATACACATCCGGCGGCGCCGTGGGCAGCCGGACGCTGCTGCGCAAGCATCGTTCGGTCTGGAAGGAACAAAAACCGGGCTGGGACTCTCCGGCCTCGCAGCCCTATGGCTGGAGCCAGCCGCACACGCGGGTGTATGTGGAGCCGGGCGGCCTGTCCTCGACGGGCGTCACGGGCGTCTTCCGGGGCGACCAGTGGATCCAGGAGAACTTCGTCGGTTGCTACGACGCGCAGACGGACTCCTCCTGCGCCTCGCGCTGCTCATGCCCGCCCGGGCACAGCGGTGGCGACCCCTCCGGGTACCCGGAAATCCGGTGGTACTACCATCGGCACGACGCCCGCCACACATCCAACCCGCATATCATCCAGGCCGACACCTGCGCCTGCTCGGCCTGCGTCGCACCGCCTCCGCCGCCGTCCGGTGACGGTGATGGCGATGGTGACGGTGACGGTGATGGTGACGGTGATGGTGACGGTGACGGTGATGGTGACGGTGACGGTGATGGTGACGGTGATGGTGACGGTGATGGTGACGGTGACGGTGATGGTGATGGTGACGGAAACAGCGGCGGAGGCAGCGGCGGAGGCAGCGGCGGAGGCGAGGTCGGCGGGATCGGCGGTGTCGACGGCGGGGTGACGGGCGGTCATGCCCCCGGCCAGAGCAATTCCGGTAGCCAAGGCGGCAGCGGCGGCGATGGCGGCGGCGGCGGCAGCTGTTTCCTGACGACGGCTGTCGTGGAGCGCAGGGGCGAGGCGGATGACGGCCCGACGCTGACGGCGCTGCGCGCGTTCCGCGACCGCTACATGATGACGTCGCCGGAGCGCATGGCGATGGTGGCGCAATACTATCGCCGGGCCCCGGCGATCGTCGCCGCGATCCCGCAGGACCATCCCGAGTGGGACTGGATCGGGGCGCGGATCGACGAGGCCGTGGCCGCCATCCGGGCCGGTGACGACGAGGCGGCGTTCGGCATGTATGTCGGCGCCATGCGCGAACTCGACCAGCGCTGGGGGTCCGGCGGCTGAAGGCCCATGATGGCGGATGGCGGGTTCGCGGTCCCGGCCCGGGAGGCCTCTCCGGCTTCGGCGCTTGCGCGGCTGCGCAGTCTCGTGAGCGCGGACATGGCCCGGGTCGAGGTCCTGATCGCGGAGCGGATGGAAGCCGGGACGGCCTTGATCCCTCTCCTGGGCGGCCATATCGCCCGGGCGGGCGGCAAGCGCCTTCGCCCGATCCTGACCCTGACCTCCGCGCGTCTCTGCGGGTCGTCGGGAGAAGGCCCGGCGGCTCTGGCGGCGGCCGTGGAGCTGTTCCACATGGTGTCTCTGCTGCATGACGATGTCGTCGATACGAGCGCACTGCGGCGCGGGGCGGCGAGCGCCAATGCGCTCTGGGGCAACAAGGCCAGCGTCCTGGTCGGCGATTACCTGCTCGGGCGAGCCTTGCAGCTGATGCTGGAGTCCGGCCCCCGGGAAGCGGTGGAACTGTTCGCCGACGTGACCTCTGTCATGGTCGATGGCGAGCTGCGCCAGATGCAGGATGTCGGGAGCCCGGATATCGATGAGCAGGCCTGTCTGGAAGCCGTATCGAAGAAGACGGCCTCGCTGTTCGCGGCCTGCTGCCGGCTCGGCGCCCTGTCCGCCGGCGCCTCGCGGGAGGCGGCAGCGGCGCTGGAGGCCTTCGGGAAGAACCTGGGGATTGCGTTCCAGCTGGCGGACGATGCGCTGGACTGGTCAGGCCGGGAGGCCGAACTGGGCAAGACGGTCGGCGACGACTTCGCCGGCGGCAAGGTGACCTTGCCGGTCGTGCTGGCGTTCCGGTACGGCGACGAAGCCGAGCGGGCGTTCTGGCGCCGCACCCTGGAGGAGGGCGACCGGCGTCCCGGGGACTTCGAGCGGGCGCTCGCGGTCCTGGACCGGCGGGGCGCGCTGGCGAGGACATGGGCCCTCGCGCACGCCCGCGTGGACTTGGCCGTGGACTCCCTCGGGTTCTTCCCGGAAGGCGCCGTGCGTGCGGCGCTGGGCGGGTTTGCGGCGTTTTGCGTCGAGAGGAGGCATTGATGACGGTGGCCCTTGCATCCGGAGCGACGTCGGTCGACCGGTCGCGTCAGGCGGAGATCGTCGCCGCGCATTACGACGATGAGGGCGGTTACTACCTGTCGGCCTGGCATCCGCGGCACCTGCATTTCGGGCTCTTCGAGCCCGGCGAGGAGCCGATGCTTTGCGGGAGCGGGGAGGGGGACTGGCTCGACCGGAGCCGGCTCCATGACGCCGTGGTGAGGATGATCGACGCTGTCGTTGCGCCGGCCGCGATCGGCGCCGGACAGCTGGTCGTGGACGCGGGCTGCGGCGTCGGCGGAACGGCGCTGCACCTGGCGGCGGCGAAGGGATGCCGGGTCCTTGGGCTGAATATCAGCGGGCGGCAGCTTGGCCTCGCCCGGGAGCTGGCGTCGCAGGACGGCCTGGAGGACCTCGTGGAGTTCCGCCAGGCCGACTGCTCGGAGCGGCTTCCGCTGCCGGACGGGTCCGTGGACGCGGTGGTGACCATCGAAGCGATGTGCCACATGGCGGACCGGGGGCGGTTCCTGCGGGAGTGCGCCCGGGTGCTGAAGCCCGGCGGCCGCCTGGTGGGCCTCGACCACATGATGGCGTCGGGGCTCGCCCCGGAGACCGTGCGCGCCTATATCGCGCCGATCTGCGAATCGTGGATGGAGTGCGCGCTGGAAGATGCGGAAAGCCTTGCCGCAAAGGTCCGCGCCGCGGGGCTCGACCTTGTCGGGATCGAGGACCTGTCCGGGCCGGGCCTGCCGAATGCACGGATCCTCGCGGTGCAGGCGGCGCGGATGAGGCGGAGGGCGCAGAGGGGGATGCTGCCCTCGCACGCGCGTTTGTGGATGGACCGGTTCGCGCATGTGAGCCGGGCCTGGTCGGCCGGCGCCTTCCGCCATCAGCGCCTTGACGTCAGGCAACGCTGAAGGCGGAAGGCGCCGGCCGGTCCGGCAGACCGCCGCGGAGACAATTGCGAAGCGGCGCCCGCGGATCCGGCAGGACAGCCGGACGGCAGGGGCGCAGAGGAGAAGACGATGAGTGTCATGAGAGGACTGGCTGTCCTGCTGTCCTGCGCGCTGCTGGCGGCATGCGTGGCGCATGGGCAGGCCCGGAAGATCGATCCCAGGGTGCATGTGAACTACTCGCCCTATAGCGAGGCGTTCTACCGGGAGCTCATGACCGGCCGGGTCAATGTGTTCACCGGGCTCGGCAGGTTCAGCAATGTCGTCCAGGGTCTCGTTTACGCGTCCGACGGGACGGTAATCGAATGCGCCGGCCGCCTGCGCCTGGACGGGAAGCTGCACTGGATCAGCCGGACCAACACCCGCTGGGCGCTCGTCAAAAAGCGGTCCGGGATGTGGACCGAATGGAACTATGGCGGCGGCGTCAGGAAATATGCGTCGAAGTTCTACGATCCGGAAACGGGCGCGTTCAACACCGAGATATGGAGCAAGGGCCGCTGGATCGTGTCGAACGCGGCGCAAATCCAGGACACATGGCCGCGCGCCCTTGCGGACGCCTGCCCGCAGCTGAAGCTCCCTGACCATATCCGGATCAACGAGAAGCAGACGTCCCTGAAGATGGACGAGTTGCGCCGCCAGGACCCGGACGCGCCGGTCCGCCACTTCCCGGGCTCGCACCTGACGGCGCCGGGCCGGACCGGCCTGGGGGCCTCGCGCGGCGCGCCGACCACGACGAGGAAAGAAGTGCTGGCGTTCGTGAAGGCGCAGAACGGCAACATCCTGCTGTCTCCGTCGGAGACGGGTTACGTCTTCGTGGGCGGGCAGGCCACTTCGCAGGACACCATCTGGACGGACGAGGTCTGGCGGCTGGACGATGAGGGCAAGCTCACGGCCTATGGCGTGTTGCGTACGGAGATCGACGCCAGGGGACAGGAGTGGGCGCTTATCGAAATCCCCGGCCAGCCGGCGCTGCGCCATCCCATCGGCTACCCGTTCCCGGTGTTGCCGACGGGTCATCGTCATGCGGCGTTCCGGCTGACGGACCGCCTGGTCGAGTCGGGCGAGCCGGTGGCGCTGCCCTGGATGCCGTCGGAATGGAAGGACTTCACCTTCCTGGCCGACGGCACGGTGCGGGCCCGGCGCGCCGATGGCGGTCCGGACCGCATCGCGCACTGGCGCTGGACGCGCGGCCAGCTGCATGTCGCGATCGATGGCAACCGCAAAGCGGTGTTCTGGACGGAGGTCGCCGAACATCTCGGCATGGAGATGCCGGAGTTGTGGGCGCCGGCCGACGGCCAGCGCATCGGGCCGCAGGCGTCGGCATCGGCCGGGACCTCGGAGGCCGCTCCCGCGACGAGCGGCACGGGCAAGTGCGTCGGCGACCATGAGGGCACGGCGACCTGGACGCTGGGTGCAGACGGCCAGCGAGTCTGGGACACCAGCGGCTGCAAGCAGGCGCAGTAGGCGCCCGGCGCGGGCCACCACAGACCGCACGCCAATCCGGCGGCCGGACAATACGCCTGTCCGTCAAGCGCGCCCTCGAACGGCGCCTCGACGAGATCGGCACGCCGCTGGCGCCGGGCCAGTGCCACTGGCCGATCGGCGATCCGCGCGCGCTGGATTTCCTGCGCCGCGCGACCGTCGCACGCGCCGGCGAGCCCTATTGCGCCGAGCATCGCGCTCGGGCCTGGCGGACGCCGGAAGACCGCGCGGCGGACCGTGCGGCGCAGGAAACCCCACCGCCCGGGCCCCCGCCGTGATCGTCTTTCCCGCGCATGCCGAAATCGCCGCCCATGCCGGATGCGGACACGCCGAACGCTGCGAGGCCGTCATAGAGGACGAGGCCGAGACTGACGGCCCGGTCCTCGCGAGACCCGACCCTCGCACGATCATCGTCTGCGAACGCTGCGAAGCCGGAGAGAGTGCATGACGGGGACCGGACGGCCCGAGCGGCGCGCCTTCGCGTTCGAGCTGGTCGCTCCGGGGGTGATCGAGGGTGTGATCGTCCCCTATCGCGTCCCGGTCTCCATAGGCGGCGTTTTTCGGCGCAGCAATGCGGCCCTGCGGACCCCCGCCTTCGCGAGGACAGGCGGGAAGCCTTGCCGGCCCCGGCGCCGACGTGACGGAGCGCCCTAAGGCGGCCCTGCGCCGGGTCCCGGCGGTCGTGCGGCAGTCTTCAAGAACTTCGGCAGACGGATCAGGCCGTAGGCTGCAGGCGCCAGCCTGGGCGCTTATCCGCAAGTCGGCGAGCGAGAGGGGAGAGCTGTCACGATGCGCAACAACAAAATTTGCGTTTCCCCATTTTTCACGATTTCCGTGTTCCGTTCCCGATCGGGATGCATAATCTATCGGGCCTCCCCATCCGCAGGAGGCTTTCATGTCCCATGCACATCCCTCGACACCTCTCCAGCCATTGCGAGCAGCCGCGACGGCTCTTCTTTCCGATGCGATTGCCTTCGGCTTCAGAATCTTCCGGCGGGCAGAACGGGACCACCGGATGCCGGCCCGCAAGGCCTCGAAAACATCGAGGCTCGTGCTGCCGTTCGCACTCACCAGCGCGCTCGCGTTGTCCGGCTGCCTGCACCAGCACGCGGTCTATACGTTCTCCCCGGACGGCACGGTGACGGTCGAGTCCACGCTCAGCGTCAACGCCGGGGTCCTGGAAGGCATGCCCGAAGAGGAACGGCGCGCGTTTGTCGAGGAGACCCTGTTCTCCGAACTCGGAGAGCGGGAGATCGTCAAATACGGCGCGAACCAGTGGCGGTCCACCGGCCCTCCGGTCGCCTTGGAACGCTTCGCGCAGTTCATGCGCGAGCAGGGCACCGTCGTCACCGGGAGCGAAACCGGTTACCGGTTCACCAGCTCGCCGGCGGAGACCAAAAAGTTCATACGGCAGGAAATTCTCACCAATTGCGCCGACGGCCTGCCGCCGCCGGTTTCGCCCGCCCTTTGCGAGACGGTGAGCGAAATGCTTCTCGATCCCGGAAGACCGATCGACCCCGGCGTGCTCGCACCGCTCCTGAGCCCGGAGACCGGCCTCACCGGCCACAACCTCGCCGCCATGATCCATTCGTTCAGGAACCAGCTCGCCGGCGTCACGCTTTTGGTGGAACTGAGGGGCGAGGTCCAGGACGTCATCGGCTTTGGGCCCGGACCGACTGGAGGCTGGACGCGCCGGGCGAGCCTGTACGACACGCTCGACACGCAACTCGAATGGACGGTGCCGGCCGGACAGACCGCGGGACCGAAAAACATCGAGGCCATCCTCGATGACCTGTTCTTCCCCGGACGGAGCGCGGGACCGAAACAAGCCGATGCCGGTACGCGGCTCAATCCGGCGAAAGACACGGCAGCACAGACGGTTCTGCCCACCCCGGAGGTCAGGCGCATAGAAGACACGAGCGGCGAGTTCGGGACCGATGTCGCCTACCTGCTGCGCGCACGGGTCGGAGGGGGGCCTGACCGGATCGGCGTCGCCCTGACCTGTTTCGCGCGGGAGCGAAGGCTTGAGGTCGCGGCCCATTTCGGCGGATTCCCCGAAGACGGGCGCAGGGTCCAGCTGGCGGTGCGCGACGGGCAGGGGCGGATCGAGCGGTTCGGACCGGTGGTGCGGGGCACGCCCCGGTCGGGATTCCACAGCCCGAGGATCGACGACCGGACGAACGCATTGCGGTTCGCGGCCGCCCTCTTCACCGAGGGAGCGTTGCTCTCGAACGGATACCGCTCGCTTCGCAACCGGGCCGGGGCACAGGCGAACGCGCTTGCGCACCGGCGCCTCGTCGCCTGCGCGAACGGGCACGGGTAACCGCGCAATGCGCATTCCATGCCGCCGTTTTCTCTGTGCCCTGGCAGCAATCTTCGCGCTAAAGGAGGCGGTGGCGGAACCTCCCGCAAGGTTCGAGGTTTCGATGCCGCAAACCGGCAACCTGATTACCGTGACGGAGGGGCAGGGAGAGCCACGAAGCATAGGCAGCTATGCCGTCAGGCTATATGCGCCCGTCGATCCGGACTGGCCCTATGACAGCTTTGCGCACGGCCTCGTTCGCCACCGTGACGGCGCCGTTGACCGTCTCCTTGCAGAGGATATCGACGGGGACGGCCGCGCCGACGCCGTTGTGACCGTCAGATCGTCCGGGTCCGGGGGATACCTGTCGGCGGTCGCCTTTGCGGTCGAACCCGACCGACTCCGGCTTCTCGGAGAGGTGCAAGGCTTGTCGGCCAGGGCGAATCCCGTGGTCGCGCTGCGCAAGTCATGTTGCCGCTGACAGCAGATGGCTACACACTCGAAGCCATCGCGGCCGGCCATCCCAACGACCGCATCGACGACCTGCTCCCGTGGAACTTCGCCAGCTCGTCAAGCTAAAACCCTCGTGCCGCGTCCGAACCGCTTACGTCGCCTGAAGCCGCGCCCGGCATGGCGATACCGGGGGTGGTGGGATGAGGACGCTATCGCAAGCCTTGCCTAAGGCGGCCTAGGGGAAGGCGCGGAGTAAGTGAATGCGCACGACCACAGGGCCAAGATCCGTATCCACGTTTACTATGTGATTGTCTGGCTCTCGGGGAAATGAGCACCGCGCCCCGAACGTCAGTCCCCCCTTCGGCGCAATCATGCCCTGAACAACTTGTGTGCCTTCCGGAACCCATACTGACACATCAACGTCAAGCTGCTGTGTCCGCTCGTTCGTATGCGGTGCGAGCGCCCCACCTTCATACAGGCCTGGTGATGTGGGAGTTAGGGTTCGGAATGAGACGAAGGGAATTTCTCATTGGAGCCCTCAGCAGAGCTTCTCACCAACGCCAGGGTTGAAGTGTTGCCGGCGCGTGGCGGCTTTCGCCGTCGCTGGCCGGCTTCGGTGAAAGCGCGGATTGTTGCCGAGACACTGGAGGAAGGCGCGACGGTCGCCGGGGTAGCGCGTCGCTACGAGATCAACTCGAACCAGCTGTCGGAATGGCGCCGCCAGGCACGGAAGGGCCTTCTGGTGTTGCCTGCGGAGGGCGAGATGGGTTTTGCTCCGGTGGTCTTGCGTCAGGATGAGCGCCGGGTTCCCGCTGCGGGCAGCGACCGCCTGGAAGTGATCCAGGACCGGGTGACGCTCCGTCTGGACGCCGCGACACCGGCTTGCCGGATCGCCGAGATCGTGTCGGCGTTGAACGCATCGGTATGATCTTCCCATCGAACCGGGTCCGGATCGTGGTTGCGACGAAGCCCGTGGACTTCAGGAAGCAGCACGACGGCCTTGTTGCGCATGTGAAGAGCGTATTGCGCAAGGACCCGTTCACGGGAACGGTCTTCGCGTTCCGTACGAAACGAGCTGACAGGCTGAAGCTGATCTACTGGGACGGGACCGGCCTGGTGATGGTCTACAAGCGTCTGGAGGACCAGGGCTTTGTCTGGCCGGCGATCCGCGACGGGGTGATGTCGCTGAGCCATGCGCAGTTCGAGGCGCTGTTCTCCGGGCTGGACTGGCGCCGTGTGCGAGCGCTGTCGGCACGGCGCCCGGCTGAGGCCGAATGACTCACTGGGCGGATCGGGGCGTGCCGCGTCCCGACACTGTGCTACCAGACTGGCCATGCCGGCCCTTGCGGAGATCGACCTCGGAACGCTGACGCCCGAACAGCGGGAAGCGGCGGTGCAGGCAATCGCGGCGCTGGAGGTGCTTCGCGCCGAGAACGAGACGCTGGCGGAAGAGAAGGCCTGTCTCGCGGGCGAGAACGAAGTTCTGACGGACCGCAACGGGGCTCAGGCGGAGCGCATCCGCCGTCTCGAACATCTGAACCTCGAACTGATCCGCCTTCTGTATGGCAAGAGGTCGGAGAAGCTGTCGGCGGACGAGCGCCAGCTGGCGTTCGAGGACCTTGAGGGCGCGGCGGCGGAGATCGAAGCAGCGGCCGCGCCGGAAGATCCGACGCCGGCCCAATCGCCGAAGCGTCCTCGCCCGGCGCGCAATATCGGCCACTTGCCGGAGCATCTGGAGCGGATCGAGCAGGTGGTCGAGCCGGAGAGCACGCTCTGCCCCTGCGGCTGCGGGGAGATGGTGAAGATTGGCGAGGATCGCACGGAGCGCCTGGACATCGTGCCGGCGCAGCTTCGGGTGATCGTCACGGTGCGGCCGAAATACGCCTGCCGGGCCTGCGAACAGGGCGTCACCCAGGCGCCGGCGCCGGCCCGGCTGATCGAGGGCGGGTTGCCGACCGAAGGCGCGATCGCCCATGTGCTCGTCTCCAAATACCTGGACCATTGCCCGTTGCACCGGCAGGCGCAGGTCTATGCCCGTTCCGGCCTCGATCTGGACCGCTCGACGCTGGCCGGCTGGGTCGGCAGGGCGTCATTCCATCTGAAACCGGTGGCCGACCGGCTGGCGGAGCATCTCAAGCGCTCTTCGAAGCTGTTCATGGACGAGACGCGGGCGCCGGTGCTCGATCCGGGCCGCGGCAGGACCAAGACCGGCTGGCTGTGGGCGCTGGCCCGCGACGACCGTGCCTGGAGCGGACCCGACCCGCCGGGCGTTGTGTACTTCTATGCGCCCGGGCGCGGCGGTGAATATGCCGAGCGCTTCCTCGACGGCTTCGATGGTATCCTCCAGGTGGATGGCTATGCCGGCTACAACCGGCTGACTGGACCGAGCCGCAAGGGCGGCGCGCCGATACGGCTGGCTTACTGCTGGTCCCACGCGAGGCGCCGGCTCCGCGAGATCTACGACAGCAGCGGCTCCGAGATCGCGGCAGAGGGCCTGCGCCGGATCGCCGAGCTCTACGCCATCGAGGCCGACATCCGCGGCAGCCCGCCCGAGCAACGTCTCGCAGAACGACACGCGCGCTCCGCGCCCCTGGTCGAGGCCTTCGGCGACTGGCTGAAGCAGCAGCGCGCCCGCATCTCGCCCAAGTCCCGCCTCGGCGAGAAGCTCGCCTATATCGCCCGTCACTGGGACGGCCTCCGGCTGTTCCTCGCCGACGGCCGCGTCGAGATGGACAGCAATGCCGTCGAGAACCTCGCCCGGCCGATTGCCCTTACAAGGAAAAACGCGCTCTTCGCGGGTCACGACGAAGGCGCAGTCGCCTGGGGCCGGATCGCTTCACTCACCCAGACCGCCAGGTTGAACGGGGTCGAGCCCTACGCCTGGCTCAAGGCCACCCTCGAAGCCATCGCGGTCGGCCATCCCAACGACCGCATCGACGACCTGCTCCCGTGGAACTTCAAGCCGTCGTCAAGCTGAAATCCGGGTGACCCGCCCGCATCGCTTACGACGGAGCAGAAATCCGGGGCAGCGGTTTCGGACCCGGACCGGAAGGAACTTCTGCCGGAACGGGGTCTCCGCGAGCGCCCGCGCGGTGGACTCCGTTCGCGGGGCTTGCTAGAGCGTTTCGGCATGGACGGAACCGTTCCTGTCTCCCCCATCGCCGGCTGCGGCGGCCGGCCGTCCTGCGCGGCCGGGCCGTAGGCGCCGGGTCCATGCCCACCGCGCCCAAACCGCTCGTCATCGTCACGCGGAAGCTCCCGGACGCGGTGGAGACGCGCATGATGGAGCTGTTCCGCACCGAGCTGAACGACAGCGACCGGCAATGGGACCGCGCCGAACTGCTCGAGGCCATGGGCCGGGCGGACGTGCTGGTGCCGACCGTGACCGACCGCATCGACGCGGAGTGCCTAGAGGCCGCCGGCCCCGGCCTCAAGCTGCTGGCGAGCTTCGGCGCGGGCGTGGACCATATCGACCTCGCGGCCGCGCATGAGCGGGGCATCATGGTCACCAACACGCCGGGCGTGCTGACGGGCGACACGGCCGACATGACCATGGCGCTGATCCTCTCGGTCTCGCGCCGGCTCATCGAGGGCGAGCGCCTGGTGCGGACCGGCGGATGGCTCGGCTGGGCGCCGACGGCGCTGCTCGGCCACCGGATTTACGGCAAGCGGCTCGGCATTGTCGGCATGGGCCGGATCGGGGCGGCGGTGGCGCGGCGCGCGCGCGGCTTCGGCATTTCGATCCACTACCACAACCGCCGGCGCACGGACCCCGACATCGAGGCCGAGCTGGAGGCGACCTACTGGGAGAGCCTCGACCAGATGCTGGCGCGCATGGACATCGTGTCGATCAACTGCCCGCACACCCCGGCGACCTACCACCTGCTGTCGCGCCGGCGCCTCGCGCTGATGAAGCCGCATGCCTATATCGTCAACACCTCGCGCGGCGAGGTGATCGACGAGCCGGCGCTTCTGGAAGCCCTGCTCGCCGGCCGGCTCGCCGGCGCGGCGCTCGACGTCTTCGAGCGCGAGCCGGCCATCGACCCGAGGCTGCGCGAGCTCGACAATGTGGTGCTGCTGCCGCATATGGGCTCGGCCACGCTGGAAGGCCGGCTGGAAATGGGCGAGCGGGTGATCGTCAACATCAAGGCCTTCACGGACGGCCACCGTCCGCCGGACCGGGTTCTGGAACAATTCTTCTGAGAAGGCGCATGGGGCGGACCGGGGCCCGGTGTCCCCGCCTCTTTCCCATCCCTTTTCCCGTCATGCCCGGACTTGTTCCATTGCTGTCCGGTTTAGATTTTGTGGACAGGACGTATGGCTCGAATTCAACCGGGTTTCGAGGGGTTCGGCGGGATCGGGACCCGGATCGATGCCCGGCGGCCCGGCTCCCAAGTCGTCATGCCCGCCCCATATCGTCATACCCGGACTTGTTCCGGGTATCTCTCTCAAGCAGCTCAGCCGGGCGGCCGTGTGGATACCCGGAACAAGTCCGGGTATGACGGAGAAGCCTGTCTTGAGCTTGTCGAAGGAGGGCGTTGGGGCCTCACGGGCAAGGGGCGGATCGCAGACGCCGCGCGCCCCCGAAACCCCTCGCGGACTCCCGTTCAGCCTCACCCAATGGCTGAACCGGACAGCAATGGAACAAGTCCGGGTATGACGGAGGGGGCCGTTCGGACATGACGGAGGGGCCTACCCTGAGTCTGTCGAAGGGGGCGTTCGGGCATGACAAATCCGAAAGCGATTGCCCTGCCGCGAAAGCCTCGGCCAACACGCTTTCCGATCCCGCAGATATGAAATATTCCCGGTAATTTCTGTTTTGTTCGCCTTCGGGGCTTGACATCTGGCGGAGTGTGCTACAATAGCCCCTGAGGGAAGAGGCATCCGGAGCCGCTTCCCTTGGCGTTGCGCGACCGGGCGGCGCCACTTTCTGAAAACCCGTGAGAAGCCGACGGGAGACGTGCGTCCTGCGTCTCGCGCGCGCAATCAGGCGCGCGATTCGCGCCGCCGCGAAACGCGCGCGGACGGGCGCAGGCGCGGGCGCGCAGGATACGCGCGAATCAGGGTCCCGCCGCGTTCGGCGCGGCGGCGGCGCCAACGCCGCCATTCGTAACGTTCGCCGCGTTCGGCGCGGCGGGGAGAACGGAGCGAAGGCGAATCGAGAGGAGCGTTTCATGCCGAAAACAGGAAGGTGGAAAAACCGGATGGAATACCGGGAGCATCGGCGCAAAACCGGCGGCTGCATGCCTGAAACAGCCACAGGGTATGCGCCACCCACATGCCGATCATGACATCCCATGACATGTCCTGGGGGACTCCCTGCTGGCCGGGCCCACCGGGGGCGGAAAGCACGGAACCAGGACGGAACGGGAGGAAAGCCTCGTGCCGAAAACAGGAGGGCGGGAAACCGGACGGCATGTCCGGAGCGTCGGGGCGAAGCCGGCGGCTTCATGCCGGAAGCGACCATGGGATATGCGCCGCCCGCATGCGGATCATGACATCCCATGAGGGGCTTATATGGATAGGTTGACAACAGGTTTGGGAGGCTTCGCACCTTCTCTCCGACGTCCAACCCGCCCCCATGTCGTCATACCCGGACTTGTTCCGGGTATCCATGCGGCCGTCCGGCGGCAGCGGTGGAGAGAGATACCCGGAACAAGTCCGGGTATGACGGAGGGAGCGTTGAGGTATAACGGAAGAAATGTCGTCGGTCTCCCCCGTCAACCTATCTTTGTAATCTCCTCCCATGACATATCCTGGGAGGGGGCTTCCCGCGGTCCGGGCCGGCAGGGCTGCCGGGTCCGCGCATTTCCGGCGGCCCGGGCCTGCCCGTCCTCATTCGCCGCCCCGGCTCGCCGTCCGGCAAGACGAATTGGAGGCGTGGAGACCGGCGCGGCCGGTCCGGAGGGACTCGCCCTACCCGCCGGCGAGAAGCTCCGGCGCTGGCGCGATGACGGCGAAGACGGCGCCCGCCGGGTCCTGCAGCACGGCGATCCGCCCGACCTGCGGCACGTCGAAGGCCGACCGGCACACCTGGCCGCCGGCCTCGACCGCCGCCGCCTCGGCCGCATCGGCATCCTCCACCCGGACATAGGGCATCCAGTGCGGCGGAATGCCGGGCTCCGGGGGCGCGAGCGCGCCGCCGGCGGGCGTGCCGCCCAGCATGAAGCCGGTATAGTCCGCGCCGTCCGGCCCCGGCATCGGCGCGGTCTGACCCTCCCAGCCGAAAAGCCTGCCATAGAACGCCTTGGCTCCCTCAATGTCCGGCGTCATCAGCTCGTTCCAGAAAAACCGGCCCGCTTCGCTCATCCGTCCCTCTCCTTATCCTTCCTCGTCGTGCGCCGCGCCCGCCACGGGCGCCCAGAGCACGTCCTCGATATTATCCGCGCCCGTTGCCAGCATCGCCAGCCGGTCGAAGCCGAGCGCGATCCCGGCCGAGGAGGGCATGCCGTGTTCGAGCGCGGAAAGGAAGTCCTCGTCGAGGGGCAGGTCGTCGCCATGGAGCGCCCGGCGCTGCCTTGCCGCGGCCTCGAAGCGCCGGCGCTGCTCGGCGGCGTCGGTCAGCTCCCCGAAGGCGTTGGCGAGCTCCAGCCCGCCGACATAGATCTCGAAGCGCTCCGCCACGCGCGGGTCGTCCGGGTCGAGGCGGGCGAGTGCGGCCATGCGCGCCGGCCATCCGTGCAGCACGGTCGGACGCGCGAAGCCCAGATGCGGCTCTATGCGGTTGAGGAACAGGCGGAAGAACAGGTCTTCCCAGCTGTCCGCTCCGCCCGGCTCCAGCCCCTCCGCCCGGCAGGCGGCGGCGAGCCTCGCGGTGTCCGCCGCCAGCATGTCGAGGCCGAGGCGCTGCTGGAAGGCCGCCGCCACGGACAGGCGCTCGAAGGGCGGAGAGGTCGGCACGCGCCGGCCGTTCCACCGGAGCTCCGGCCCCGCCAGCGCCAGCAGCGCCTCGCAGTCGGGGATGAGGTCACGCCAGCCGGCGCCCGCGCGATACCATTCCAACAGGGTGAATTCGGGATGGTGCGTCGCCGAGCGCTCGCCATTGCGGAAGACGCGCGCGAACTGGAAGAGGCGCGGCTCGCCGGCCGCCAGCAGCTTCTTCATCGCGAATTCGGGCGAAGAGTGCAGGCGGAGCGCGCGGGACCGCCCGTCCGGCTCGTGCAACGCCGTCTCGAAGGGCGCGACATGCACCTCCATGCCGGCCGCGACCTGGAGCGCCGGGGTCTCGACCTCGACGAAGCCCTGCCCGTCAAACCAGTCCCGCATGCGCCTGAGCAGCGCCGCGCGCTGGAGCAGGGCCGGGCGGCGGGCGGCGTAGGCCTCCGGCCGCCACCAGGGTTTTTCCCGCCCGGTCAACGGCTTGCTCCTTGCCGGGGCGGGGCCGGTATGGACGGCGCCCGGCCGAGCGGGTAGCGTCCGGTGCGAACGACCATCCGAGGGAGTATCCGGGACCCCATGAACGATATCGCCATCAATGCCGAGAACCTCTGGCGGCTGGAAACGCCGGGACACGAAGGCTGGACGCGCACCGCGCGCGCCGGCGACCCGAAGAAATACTACATGGTCTCGACCGACAGCCATGCCAACGAGCCGCCGGACCTCTGGGCCACGCGCCTGCCGCAGAAATACCGCGAACGCGCGCCCCGCGTCGTCACGGACGAGAACGGCGTGCAGTGGCGCTATTGCGAGGGCTACCGGCCGGACCGCATCCGGATCATGAGCTTCGAGGGCGAGGACTGGGTGCGCTCGCAGGCGGGCGCCGACCCCGAGGGGCGCATCCGCGACAATGAGCAGGACGGGATCGACGCCGAAATCATCTTCCCGAACAAGGGCCTCGCCATGTGGGCGACGCCGGACCCGGTGTTCGCCAACGCCCAGTGCCGGGTGTGGAACGACTGGGCCTGGGAGCAGTTCGGCGCCTGGCCGGAGAAGATGGTGCCCGTGGCCGCGGTCGCGACCGGCGATCTCGACGGCACGCTCGCCGAAATCGAGCGCTGCGCGGCGCTCGGCTACAAGGCGCTCACCCTGCCCTGCAAGCCCATCTGGGGCGGGCACGATGTCGATCACGTCAACTACAACCTGCCGCATTTCGACCCGCTCTGGGCGCTGGTCGAGGAGGTCGGCATGCCGGTCACCTTCCATGTCAGCACCGGGCGCGACCCGCGCGCCTCGCGGGGCAATGGCGGGGCGGTCATCAACTATGTGACCCATTCGCTCTCGCCGACCATCGAGCCGGTGGCGAACCTCTGCGCCTCGGGCGTGCTGGAGCGCTTCCCGAAGATCCGCTTCGCCACCATCGAGGCCGGTATCGGCTGGGTGCCCTGGCTGCTCGACGCGATGGACGAGGCCTACCGCAAGCACCATATGTGGGTGCGCCCGAAGCTCCAGGGGCTGCCGTCGGACTATTACCGCGCGCATGGCTACGCCACCTTCCAGGAAGACCCGGCGGGCCTGGCGCTTGCGAAGGACTGGGGCCTTGCCGGCAATTTCATGTGGGCGAACGACTATCCCCACCACGAAGGCACATGGCCGCATTCGGGCGAAGCCATCGAGCGCACCATGGGCGGGCTCGACGAGGCCGACCGGGCGAAGATCCTCGGCCTGAACGCGGCCAGGCTGTTCGGGCTGACCGTGCCGGAGCATATGCGGCCCGAGAGCGCGTGACGGCGGTCGTCCGCGTCCGGCCCGGCTGCGCAGGACCGGTCGTCGGGGAGGAAGCGGTCGGGCCGCCCGGCCCCGGCGAGGTGCGGCTGCGGCAGACCGCCATGGGCCTCGACCGCTGCGGCCTCGAGCCGCCGGAGGGCAGCGCGGCCTTCGTCCCCGGCGTCGCGGCGGCGGGGGAGGCCGAGGCCGTGGGCGCGGGCGTCGAGGGCATCCGGCCGGGCGACCGGCTGGCTTATGCCGATCTGCCGGGCGCCTGGCGCGTGCTGCGCAATGTCCCGGCGGGCCGGCTGGTCCCGGTTCCGGACGACATCGACGACGCGACCGCCGCAGCCGTCATCCGCCGGGGCCTCGCCGTCCACTACCTGCTGCGCCGGCTGCGCCGCGTGCAGCCGGGCGAGACCGTGCTGGCGACGGGCGCGGCCGGCGGCGTCGGGCGGCTGCTCTGCCAGTGGGCGGCGGCCGTCGGCGCGGAGGTCGCCGGCGCGGTCGGCAGCGGGGAGAAGGCCGGGATTGCAAGGGCTAACGGCTGCGCCCATGCGGTTGTCGCCGGACCGGGCGACCTTGCCGCAGAGGTCTGCGGGATCGCCGGGGGCCGGGGCGTGGATGTCGCCTACGATTCGCTGGGCGGCGAGGCCTTCGCCCGCTGCCTCGACTGCCTGGCGCCCATGGGCATGGCTGTCGGCTACGGCAATGTCGCCGGGCCGCCGCGGCCGCTGCCGCCCGAACGGCTGGAGGCGCGCTCGCTCATCCTCGCCCGGCCGACGCTTGCGGCCTGGATCGCCGATGAGGGCGAGCTGCTGGCGGCCTCGGAGGAGCTGTTCGAGCTGGTCGGCGCCGGCAGGCTCAGGCCCGGCCCGGTGCGCCGCGTCCCGCTCGCCCGCGCCGGCGAAGCCGTCCGCCTCCTGTTCGACCGGCGCAATACCGAATATCTGGCGCTGGCAGCATGACGCCTGCCGAGAACACCGGAGAAACCCCATGTTCCTCGACCACTTCAAGACCATGGCCGCCTATAACCGCTGGGCCAATGGCCGGCTCTACGATGCCTGCGCGGGCCTCGGCGACGCGGAGCGCAAACGGGACCGCGCCGCGTTCTTCGGCTCGATCCACAACACGCTCAACCATATCCTGGTCGGCGACCGCATCTGGCTCGGGCGCATCGAGGGGCTGGTCGACGACGGAACCCCGCTCGACACCGTGCTGTTCGACGATTTCGACGAACTGCGCCGCGCGAGGGATGCCGAGGACGACCGCATCGGCCGCGTGCTCGCGGCGATCACGGAGGAACGGCTGGCGGGCGACCTCGCCTACAGCAACCTCGCCGGAACGCCGTTCCGCACGCCGCTGCGGCTGGTGTTCACGCACCTGTTCAACCACGAAACCCATCACCGCGGCCAGGTCCACGACATGCTGAGCCAGGCCGGGCTCGCACCGCCGGAACTCGACCTGATCTACTATATCCGCTCGCTCTGAGCGGCGGCGGGCCGGCCCCTCGCGCCGGCCGCGGCCGCACCCCATATTCCCCGGATGGGCGATGTCGCGCCACATCTCGGGCCGGAGGAGGCCGATGCGGCGGTGCGCCGGGCGGTCCTGCGCTATATCCGGCGCCGCCGGGAGATGGCGCCGGATTTCGTGCGGCGTAACTTCCGCCTGAAGGGGACGCTCGAACTCCACCGCCGGGCGGTCGGGCGGGACCTGCTGCGCGCGCCCGCCAATCTGGCGCTGGCCGGCCCCAATCTGGCCCTGGAGGGCGCCGCCCGGCTGGCCGAGCGCGGCGGCTACGAGGGCGCCGCCACCGGGCTGCGCCGGGGACGGAAGGTCTTCGTCACCGATGTCGCGCGCGAAATCGAATGGCGGCTGTTCACCGAACTGCTGGAATTGCCCTATGCGCAGCCCGGACGCCGCTCGGAGCGCGATGCGCTTGCGGAAGAGCTTGCGCGCGACCCGGCAGTGGGCGCCCTTCTGGACCGGCTTTCCGCCGCCGCCGCCGAGCCGGGCTTCCGGGCCTGGGCGGAGCGGGCGGCGGCGAGTTACGGCGAGGCGCGCGTGGCGGTCGCCGAACTGGCCGCCTCGCTCGCCGCCGCCGGCATCGGCGCCGCCGCCTTCCGGCAATGGACGCCGGGCGCGCTCTCGCTCGGCCCCGTCGCCGCGCAGGCGCTGGCGCAGCAGGCCGCGATTGCGGGCTTCCCGCTCGGCGCGACCGCCGGCGGCCTCTGGTACGGCCTCTTCCCCGCCAAGGCCTCGACCGCCGCCATCGCCGGCCTCACCGGCGCGCTGGTCCTCCTGCCGGCCATGCTGACCGCCTTCGCCGGCGTGGCGGCCGACCCGGTCCAGGCGCATCTCGGCCTGCATGACCGCCGGCTCTCCCGGCTGCTGGACGCGCTCGAAGCCCGCCTGCTCGGCGAGGCCGGCCCCGGCTTCAACCCGCGCGAGCCCTGGGTTGCGCGCATTCTCGACCTCGCGGACCTGCTGAACCTCGCCCGGCGCGCGGCGGGTTAGCCGGGAGCGAGGCCCCAGGCGCGGGCGATGAGTTCGTAGCTCCGCCGACGGACGGTTTCGTCATGCGTCCAGGTGACGATGGCGATCTCGTCCACGCCGAGTTCCTCGCCGATCGCCCTGATGCGCTCGACTACATGCTCCGCCCGGCCGACGATGGCCTGCTCGCGGAAACGGGCGAGCCGGGCCGATTCGCCGTCGCTGTATTCGTAGGCAGCCGCCTTCTCGGCAGACTCCAGCGGCAGGAACATGCCCCGGTCGCGCCCGAGCCGCCAGCGCAGGCGCGGGCCGAAGTGGAACCCGGCTTCCTCCTCGCTGTCGGCCGCCAGCGCCCAGACGCAGATGGCCGAATGCGGCTCCGGCCAGTCCGCGCTCGGGCGGTAGTGCTCGCGGTAGAGGCCGAGCGCTTCCCTTGCCCCGCGCCCGTCGGTGAAGAACCAGGCGAAGGCGTAGGGCAGGCCGAACCATGCCGCCACCTGCGCGCCGTAATTGGACGAACCCAGCATCCAGATCTGCGGCACGGTATCGCCCTGCGGAAAGGCGCCGAGCCGGGCGAACGGGTGGCCCTCCGGCAGCGGCTCGGCCTTGAGCCAGGCCTGCAGGTCGCGGATATCGGCGGGAAATTCCGCCGGGCGCTCATTGGCGCGCGGATTGAGGGCGAAGGCCGTCAGCCCGTCCGATCCCGGCGCGCGGCCGAGCCCGAGATCGATGCGCCCCGGCGCCAGCGCATCCAGCACCCGGAACTGCTCCGCGACCTTGAAAGGCGCGTAATGCGGCAGCATGACGCCGGCGCTGCCGATGCGGATGCGCGAGGTCCGGGCCGCCATGCCGGCGACCAGGATTTCCGGCGCCGTCCCGACGATGGTCGGGTGGTTGTGGTGCTCCGAGACCCAGAAGCGGTCATAGCCGAGCCGCTCGCAAAGCTCGGCGAGCGCGACCGTGTTGCGGATCGCCTCGCCCTGCGGCCGGCCTTCCGCCGCAATCGACTGGTCCAGAATACCGAGGCGCAAGGCTCAGGCGGGGTCCGCGTCGAGGCGCGCCGCGATGCCCCGGAGCTCCTCGGAGGCGGCCGGGTAGCGGTGGAGCACGCGCGGGTCATGGCCCGGCACCACCCGGTCCGGCGCGCCCGCCAGCGCCTCCAGCCGGTCGAAGCCGGCCAGCAGGTCGGCGACGTTATAGACGATCGGGAACGGCCGGCGCTGCTCCAGATTGGCGTAGAAATGCGCGGAGTCCGAGGCCAGCACCACCGGCCCGCGCCGGGTCTCGACACGCACGCTCATCAGGCCCTTGGCGTGGCCGCCGATATGATGCACCGACACGCCGGGCGCGAGTTGGGCGTCGCCGTCATGGAAGGTTACCTCGCCCGCATAGACCTTGCGCACCATGGTGCAGACGTCCTCGACATAGTAGGGCGCCTTTATCACCTCATGGCACATGCAGCGCCCGGTGGCGTATTCCATCTCCTGCTCCTGGAGGTGGAAGCGGGCATTGGGGAAGTCCGAGAGCGTGCCGGCATGGTCGTAATGCATATGGGTCACGATCACGTCGCGCACCGCGCCCGCATCGACGCCGACAAGGGCGAGGCCCTCCTTCGGCAGGCGCTGCAGCTTCCGGTTCCGGAGCGCCGCCGTCTCGTGGTTGAAGCCGGTATCGACGATGAAGGTCCGGGAGCGCCCGACAACGGCCCAGACATAGAAGTCGAGCTGGCCCGACATGTCGTGCGGGTCGCCGCCGATCATGTTCTCGCTCATCGCGCGGTCGGCCACCTCGCCGTATTTGACTGCGTAAATCTCGTAGAGATCGCCGTCCTGCATGGGTTCGTTCCTCCGCCCCTTATTGCCCCCGCTCGATGGCAGCCCGCCGCGCCCCTGTCAACGACCGCGGCCCTTGCCGGCGGGCAGTCCTCCTTCCGAAATGTCCTGAGATGTCATGTTTTGCATGCGCGGGGTTCATATGCTGTAGCCGGTTCGGGCATGAAGCCGTCCACCCTTCGACCTTCTCTCCCGCCCAGCGGGAGGGAGCAGGCTCCCGACCTGCCGTTTCAACCCGGACGGAGCGTGCTCTGCCATCTGCCGGCGCCGGCCTTTCGGCCAGCATTGCCGCCAGTTCGGGTCGGGGGTCGGTTGCGGTCATCGTCTCTCCTTTCCCGACGGGGAGCGGGTCCCTGTTTCGCGCGTATCCTGCGCGGGTGCCCCTGCGCGCGCCGGCGCGCGTTTCGCGGCGGCGCGGTTCGCGCGCCTGATTGCGCGCGCGAGGCAGAGGACGCACGTCTCCCGTCGGCTTCTCACGGGTTTTCAGAAAGTGGCGCCGCTCGGCCGCGCAGCACCGGGGAAGCGGCTCCGGAGTCCGCTTCCCTGGGGACCATCATACCACAATTCGCCAGATGTCAAGTCATGAAAAAGAACGAAATCGAAATTATCGGGAATATTTCATATTTGCAGGATCGGAAAGCGTGTTGGCCGAGGCTTTTGCGGCAGGGCAATCGCTTTCGGATTTGTCATGCATGAACACCCCCGTCATGTCCGAACGCCCCCCTTCGGCAGGCTCAGGGCAAGCTCTTTCGTCATACCCGGACTTGTTCCATTGCTGTCCGGTTCAGGATTTGCGGGCAGGGCGCATGGCTTGGATTCAATCGGGTTTCGAGGGGTTCGGCGGGATCGGGACCCGGATCGACGCCCGGCGTCCCGACCCTCACATCGTCATACCCGCCCCATATCGTCATACCCGGACTTGTTCCGGGTATCTCTCTCAAGCGGCTCAGCCGGGCGGCCGTGTGGATACCCGGAACAAGTCCGGGTATGACGGAGAAGCCTGTCCTGAGCTTGTCGAAGGAGGGCGTTCGAGCCTCACGGGCAAGGGGCGGATCGCAGACGCGGTGCGCTCCCGACACCCCGTTCGGCTCCCCCCGATGGCTGTCCGGTTCAGGATTTGCGGGCAGGGCGCATGGCCTGGATTCAACCGGGTTTCGAGGGGTTCGGCGGGATCGGGACCCGGATCGACGCCCGGCGGCCCGGCCCCCAAGTCGTCATGCCCGACCCCCATATCGTCATACCCGGACTTGTTCCGGGTATCTCTCTCAAGCGGCTCCGCCGGGCGGCCGTATGGATACCCGGAACAAGTCCGGGCATGACGGAAGAGCCTGCCCTGAGCCTGTCGAAGGGGGCGTTCGAGCCTCACGGGCAAGGGGCGGATCGCAGACGCCGCGCGCCCCCGAAACCCCCGGCGGACTCCCGTTCAGCCTCACCCAATGGCTGAACCGGACAGCAATGGAACAAGTCCGGGTATCCATCCGGCCGCTCGGTGGGAGATGCCCGGAACAAGCACGGCCGGACCCCGCTGCACGGCGCGGCGCGCAAGGGCCATGCGGAATTGGCGGAAGCCTTGCTGGACGCCGGGGCCAGCGGTGCCGGGCTGCGGCTCATAAAAGATGGCGGGGGGACCAGGGGGCCATGCGATTCGAGGTCGCCGGAGATGTGCGAATCCGGTAGCCCTCAGGGAGGGGAGGCCGTCAGGCCAAGCGGGCGAGGAAGTCTCCATAGACGCGGTTGAACGCCTCGGCCCGGTCCCAGTTGGGGAAATGGGCGGCACCCTCGATCACCGCCATTTCCGCGCCCCGGATCTTGTCGCGGTAGAGCGCCATCCGCTCCGGCGGGGTCGGCATGTCATGTTCGCCGGCGACGACCAGGGCGGGCGTGTCGATCCCGCCGAGCCGGCCGTCATAGTCCATGGCCGTGATGGCGCCGCCGGAATGCTCGTAGCCCGCCAGAGGGTTGGCGGACGCGATCCCGATCAGGCGGGCGTGGCTCTCCGGGTTTTCCGCGCGCCAGGCTTCGGTCGTATAGCGCGCCATGATCTCTTGCGCCGCCGGCGCCATGCTGTCGCCGAGGGCCGCGAGGCGGGCGGCCGTCCGGCGAATCCGCTCGCCATTGGCCGCTGGCAGCACGCCCTGGGTGGCAAGGAATGTCACGCTGGCAAGGCGGGGGGCGTGCTCCAGCGCGAGCGCGAAGCCGACCATGCCGCCGAGCGAGGAGCCGAGATAGTGCGCGTGCTCGACGCCCTCCGCGTCCAGAACCGCAACCGCATCCTGCGCCAGGTCCTCCATGCGGTAGGGCGCGGGGCTGACGGGGCTCTCGCCGTGGCCCCGGAAATCCAGCGCGATCACGCGGTAGCGGTCGGCGAATGCCTCGACCTGCGGCGCATACTGGGCGCGGGAGAGGATCTGGGCATGGCCGAAGAGGAGCGCCGGTGCTCCCGCACCGCCGTGGACCTCATAGACGGTCCGCGCCCCGTCCCGCTCGACCGTCCCGACCCGTCCCGTTCCCATCACGCCGTCTCCCTGCTGCGCCGCGCCGCCCGCTCTGCGAAGAAGGCGGCGGCGACGCGCTGCGGTTCGCCGTCCAGATAGGCGGCCTGCTGGTAGCGCATCGCGGCCTGGACGGTCTCATCGTATTCCGCCTGGGTGCGCTCCAGCAGGCGGCGCTTGGTGAGGCGAACGGCAAGCGGCGGCAGGGCGGCCAGTTCCCCGGCAAGCTCCATCGCCCGCTCCATCACGCGCTCGCGCGGCACGATCTCGTTGACCATGCCCCAGGCGAGGCAGGTTTCGGCATCCAGCAGCCTGCCGGTGAGCGAAAGCTCCACCGCGCGGGCATGGCCGACCGCGCGCTCGATGATGAAGGGGCCGACCGTGCTCGGAATGCCGGCGCGCACCTCCGGCTGGCCCATGCGCACGCCTGCATGCGCGATGCGGATATCGGCATGCAGCGCGGTCTGCAGGCCGAAGCCGGCAGCGAGCCCGTTCAGCGCCACGACGACGGGCTTCTCCAGCGCGCGCACGGACTGGTAGAGCGCGCCCAGATGCAGGAAATGCTCCTGCACGGTCTTTTCGTCGAAGCCCGCCGAGTCGTTCAGGTCCTGCCCGGCGGAGAAGGCGCGCTCGCCCGCCCCGGTCAGCACGACCGCGCGCGCCGCCTCGTCGCCGTTCAGGCCGTTCAGCACGCGCGGCAGCAGGTCCCGCATTTCGATGTTGAGCGCGTTCAGCGCCTCCGGGCGGTTCAGGGTCACCACGGCGACCGCGCCTTCGCGGCGTTCCAGAACGGGCGATTGGGTCATGGGCGGTGTTGTCCTCACTCAGACGGGCCTGACGAAGCTGCCGATCACTTTCTTGTCGCCGGTTTCGAAGGCGACAGTGAGCTTTTCCCGGTCGGTGGCGCGTACAGCTCCATAGCCGAATTTCTCGTGGAACACGCGCTGGCCGACCTCGAATTGGCCGATGCGGTCAGCACGCTCCTTCACTTCCCAGGCCGGGGCGTCGATCACCTGCCCGCTACCCGCGCCATAGCGCCACGCGGGAGCCTCGCCGAACGCATTCTCCAGCTGGCGCTCCACATGCTCGTCCGGCAGCTCGTCGATGAAGCGGGACGGCAGCGGACTGAGCCATCGTCCCATGACCATGCGGCTCATGGCGGACGAGACGGTGACATGGCGGCGCGCGCGGGTGATGCCGACATAGGCGAGGCGGCGTTCCTCCTCCAGCCCGGCAAGCCCGTTCTCTGCAAGGGCGCGCTGGTGGGGGAACAGGCCCTCCTCCCAGCCCGGCAGGAACACGATGTCGAATTCGAGCCCCTTGGCGCCGTGAAGCGTCATCAGGGAGATGCTTTCCGCCTCGCTGCCGCCTTCGGCCTCCATCACCAGGGCGACATGCTCCAGAAACTCCTCGAGGGTGTCGAACCGGGCGATCTGCTGTACGAGTTCGCCCAGATTCTCCAGCCGGCCGGGGGCGTCGAGCCCCTTGTCCTTCCGCCACATCTCCCGGTAGCCGCTCTCTTCGAGGATCGCGTCCGCGAGGTCCGCATGGGGCTCGCTGCCGAGCCGGGCGCGCCAGCCGTCGATGGCGCGGCAAAAGCCCGCGAGCGCATTGCGCGCGCGGGCCTTCAGTTCTTCCGTCTCGACCAGCCGGCGCGCCGCTTCGCCTAACGGAAGCCGCCCGGCGCGGGCGAGGCGGCGCACCGGTTGCAGGGTGGCGTCGCCGATGCCGCGTTTCGGCAGGTTGACGATGCGCTCGAAGGCGAGGTCGTCTTCGGGGAACAGCACGGCGCGCAGATAGGCGATAGCGTCTCTCACCTCGCGGCGCTCATAGAAGCGCGGGCCGCCTATGACCCGGTAGTTGAGGCCGAGCGCGACGAAGCGCTCCTCGAAGGCGCGCATCTGGAAGGACGCGCGCACCAGCACCGCCATCTGTCCGAGGCCGGCGCCGGCGCGTTGCAGCGCCTCGATTTCCCCGCCGACGAGCCGCGCCTCCGCCTCTCCGTCGGGAACGGTGTGGACGGCGATCGGGCGGGAGTCCTCGCGGGTCGTCCAGAGCGTCTTGCCGAGTCGCCCTCGATTGTTGGCGATCAGCCCCGAGGCGGCTCCCAGAATATCGCCGGTCGAGCGGTAGTTCTGCTCCAGCCGGACGATCTTCGCGCCCTCGAAGTCGTTCTCGAAGCGCAGGATGTTGCCGACCTCCGCCCCGCGCCAGCCGTAGATGGACTGGTCGTCGTCGCCGACGCAGCAGATATTGCGGCGCCGCTGGGCGAGCAGGCGAAGCCAGAGATACTGGGCGATGTTGGTGTCCTGGTATTCGTCCACGAGGATGTAGCGGAACCGCTCCTGGTATTGCGCCAGCACCTCCGTATCGCGCTGGAAGATCGTCAGGTTGTGGAGCAGCAGGTCGCCGAAATCGACGGCGTTGAGGTCGGCAAGCCGTTCCTGATAGGCCTCGTAAAGCGCCGGGGCGCGGCCATTGGCGAAGCTGCCCGCCTCGTGGGCCGTCACCTGCTCCGGGCGCCACCCCTTGTCCTTCCAGCGCTGGACGATGGTCGAAAGCTGGCGCGCGGGCCAGTGCTTCGCATCCACATTCGCGTCCGCCAGCACTTGTTTGAGAAGCCGTTCCTGGTCGTCCGGGTCGAGGATCGAGAAGGAGGGCCTGAGGCCCGCCAGCTCGGGATGGCGGCGCAATATGCGCAGGCCGAGCGCGTGGAAGGTGCCGAGCCAGAGGCCGGCGCTCATCTCGCCGATCAGCGCCTCCACCCGCTCGCGCATTTCGTTCGCCGCCCGGTTGGTGAAGGTGACGGCGAGAATCTGGCTGGGCCAGGCGCGCTTCATCGCCAGCAGCAGCGCCAGCCTCGCGGTCAGCACCCGCGTCTTGCCGGTGCCGGCGCCGGAGAGCACGAGAAGCGGCCCTTCCAGCGTCTCGACCGCCTCGCGCTGCGGGGGGTTCAGCCCGGCGAGCCAGGGAGGATCGTCGGCGGTCGCGGCGGGCAGGGCATCGTCCATACCGTCAGGCTATAGCACGATTCCCTAACGCGCCTCCGCTTCGGCGAGGAAGCCGCGCACGAGGCCGAGGAAATGGTCCAGCCGGTCGTGATGCACCCAGTGGCCGGCGCCGGCGACATCGACGAAGCGGGCATTGCCGAAATGCGCGGCGCGGCCGTCCTCCTCCGGGTCGCCGACCCAGCTTTCGAGGCCGCGCACCAGCAGGGTCGGACAGCTTATCCGGGACCAGAGCCGGAAGCTCTCCTCCGGATAGATGCCGACCGGGCGGTCCGCGCGGCTGTAATTGTCGAACTTCCAGCTATAGGTGCCGTCCTCGTTCTGGTTGGCGCCGTGGACGGTGAGATGCCGGGCCTGGGCCTCGGTCAGGCGGGGGTTGGCCTCCTGCATGCGCCGGTAGGCGTCCTCCAGAGTCGGGTAGCGGCGCGGCAGCCGGCCGGAGAGGCCGCGCTGCGTGTCGATCCATTCCCTGAGCCGGTCGTCGATGGCCCGGTCCTTGCGCGCCTCGATCTGCGCGGGCGAGGGGCCGAGCCCCTCGATGGCGACCAGCGCCTTCACCGTCTCCGGATAGACGCCCGCATAGTGGAGCGCGATGGAGCCGCCGAGCGAGTGGCCGATGACGGTCACCGGGGCGAGCCGCTTCTGGTGGACGAGCTGCGCGATGTCATAGACATAGTCCGCCATCGCATAGGCGCCTCCGACGAACCAGGCGCTGTCGCCATGGCCGCGCAGGTCCGGCGCGACGATGCGGTAGTCGTCGCGGAGCGCCTCGGCCACCCAGTCCCAATTGCGGCAATGGTCGCGGCCCCCGTGGATCAGCAGCAGCGGCGGCGCGCCCGGGTTGCCCCAATCGACATAGTGCAGCCTGAGCCGCTGCGAGAAATAGGAATGGCTCTCAGGACCCTGCATGAACGGTCTCCCCGGAAGCGTCATATATGGCCGGCGGCGCTTCCCCTCCGGAACGCGGCCATGCGACTATAGCGGACCCGCAAGACCGAGGAATGCGCGCCCATGCTGACCGTCTATGGCCTGAAGAGCTGCGATGCCTGCCGCAAGGCGCGGAAGGCGCTGGGGGATCGTGAACACCGGTTCCACGACCTGCGCGAGGACGGGCTGGACGCCGCGATGCTGGACCGCTGGATCGGCGCGCTCGGCTGGGAGGCGCTGCTCAACCGGCGCAGCACGACCTGGCGGGCGCTCGACGAGGCCGAGAAGGCGGAACTCGACGCCGGCCGGGCGCGGGGCCTGATGCTCGCGCATCCGGCCCTGGTGAAGCGCCCGGTTATCGACGACGGGGGAACGGTGACGATCGGCCTCTGAGCTATTCCCTGTTGCCGAACAGGCTCAGCAGCAGCAGGAACATGTTGATGAAGCTCAGATAGAGCATCAGCGCGTCCATCACCGACTTCTTGGCCATCACGGCGGCGTCGTAGCCGTGATAGTACTCGCTCTTGATGCGCTGCGTGTCGTAGGCGGTGAAGCCGGCGAACACCAGCACGCCGATCACCGACACGGCGAAATGCAGCGCGCTCGAGGCGAGGAAGAGGTTGACCAGCGAGGCGATGATGACGCCGATCAGCCCCATCACCAGGAAGGAGCGCATGCCCGAAAGGTCGCGCTTCGTGGTGTAGCCGTAGAGGCTGAGCCCGGCGAAGGCGGCCGCGGTAATGAAGAACACGCGCGCGATGCTGGTGCCCGTATATTGCAGGAAGATCGAGCTGATGCTGGCGCCCATGAGCGCGCAGAACACCCAGAACAGGCCCTGCGTTGCGGGCGTGCTCAGGCGGTGGACGCCGAAGCTCAGCACTAGGATGAAGGCGAGCGGCGAGAGCATCAGCACCCATTTGAGCGGCGAGAGGTAGATCGCCTGCCCGAAGGTCGTCAGCGCCATCTGGCCGCTTGGCGTCTGGGCCACCGCCATGGTGAACACCAGATAGGCGACGATGCCCGTGAGCAGCACGCCCGAGGCCATGTAGTTGTAGATGCCGAGCATATGCCTGCGCAGGCCGGCATCGAGCTCCGCCGTGCGGGTCGTGCTGCGGCCGGCGGCGCGCGCCGTCGTCCTCAGATTGTCGAAGGCCATTTGCGGTCTCCGTTAGCGTTGTCGGTACCGGCCGCCAATATCGGGGCTGCAGCCGCCCGGTTCAAGCCCCGGCGGCAGGCTGTCGGCGCCTCCTACACGTGGAAGCTTTCGCCGCAGCCGCAGGTGCCTTTGGCGTTGGGGTTTTCGAAGGTGAAGCCGGATTCGAAGATGCCCTCGCGGTAGTCCATCACCGAGCCGATCAGGAACATGACCGCGGTCGGGTCGATCAGCACGGTCACGCCGTTCGACTCGATGGCTTCCTCGTAGGGCTTGCGCTCCTTGGCGTATTCGACGGAGTAGGAGAGGCCCGAGCAGCCGCGCGAGCGCACGCCGACGCGCAGGCCGATGGCCGGCTCCTCCGAGAGCGACATGAGGTGGCGCACCCGCTCGGCGGCGGCGTCCGTCATCCGGATCATAGGTTCTGGCATGTCCGCCTCCCTTTCCTCACCACATGTCGAGCGCGAGGCGGGCCTCCTCGCTCATCCGTTCCATCGTCCATGCCGGCTCCCACACCAGCCGGACCTCGACCTCGCCGACGCCCTGCACGGCGGCCACGGCGTCCGCCACCATGCCCGGCATCTCGCCGGCGACCGGGCAGCCGGGCGCGGTCAGGCTCATCTCGACGCGCACCGACCCGTCCTCCGCCTGCTCGAGATCGTAAATGAGGCCGAGTTCGTAAATGTCCACCGGAATCTCGGGGTCGTACACGGTCTTGAGCGCCGCGATCAGGTTGTCGCGCGGCGCAATCGGCGAGCCCGGCTCCAGCGGCACTCCCGCCTCGGCGCGGAACTCCTGCAGCGGCTCGCCGCCCATCCACTGCTCGAAAGGCAAGGTCCCTTCCATCGTCCTTCCGTCCCCGCCTATTCCGTTGTCGCCGTCTGTTTGCCGTCGAGCGCGGCCGCGAAAGTATGCCACGGCAAGGTCGCGCATTTTACCCGCATCGGGAACTGGCGCACACCCGCCATGACCTGGAGCCGGTCCGCCTCGTCCTCGAACTCCGCCGGCACGTCCAGCGGGTCGAACGCCTCGTCCGTGCAGACAGCGTGGAACACGTCGAACAGCCGCCGCGCCTCCGCCTCGCTCCGCCCCTTCAGCAACTCGGTCATCATCGAGGCCGAAGCGGTCGAAATCGCGCAGCCGCGGCCCTGGAAGGCCACGTCGCCGAGCCCGCCCGCCCCGTCCAGCTTGACATAGACATGCACCCGGTCGCCGCAGAGCGGGTTGTCGCCCTTCGCCTCGCCGTCGGCGTCCTCGATGCGGCGGAAATTGCGCGGATTGCGGCCATGGTCGAGGATCACCTCCTGGTAAAGTTCGCGCAGCTCGTTCATCGCCCGAAAATCTCCGCGACCTCGTCCAGCGCCTCGACCAGCCGGTCCACCTCGCTCTTCATGTTGTAGAGCCCGAAAGAGGCCCTGGCCGTAGCCCCGACATCGAAGCGCTCCATGACCGGAAAGGCGCAGTGATGGCCGGCGCGCACCGCCACGCCCGCCCGGTCGATGATGGTGCCGATATCGTGGGGATGCGCCTGCTCCATGGTGAAGGAGACGATGGCGCCCCGCTCGCGCGCATGGCCGACGATGCGCACCCCCGGCACGGCGGCGAGGCGCTCGCGGGCATATTCGGCGACATCCGTTTCGTGCGCCAGGATCGCGTCGCGCCCGACGGCCTCGATATAGTCGAGCGCCGCGCCCAGCCCCACCGCCTCGACGATGGCGGGCGTGCCGGCCTCGAATTTGTGCGGGGCGTCCTTGAAGGTGCTCTTCTCGAAGGTGACATGCGCGATCATCTCGCCGCCGCCCTGGTAGGGGGGCATGGCGTCGAGCAGCGCCTTCCGGCCCCAGAGCGCGCCGATGCCCGTCGGCCCGTAGGTCTTGTGCCCGGAGAAGCAGTAGAAATCGACGTCGAGCTCCTGCACATCGACGGCCATATGCGGCGCGGCCTGGCAGCCGTCCACCATGAACAGCGCGCCCGCCTCATGCGCCATCCGCGCCATCTGCCCGATCGGCAGCACGGTGCCGATGGCGTTGGAGACATGGGTGACCGAGACGAGCTTCACCCGCCCGTCCAGCAGGACGGCATAGGCGTCGAGATCGACCTCGCCCGCATCGTCCACAGGAATGACGGCAAGCTCCGCCCCCGTCCCGTCGCGCAGCAATTGCCACGGCACGATGTTGGAATGGTGCTCCAGCGTCGAGATTACGATCCGGTCGCCGGGCCCGAGATTCGCCCGGCCCCAGGCGGAGGCGACGAGGTTGAGGGCCTCCGTCGCGCCCCGCGTCCAGACGATCTCGTCGGCCTCGCGCGCATTGATGAAGCGCGCCACCGTCTCCCTCGCCGCCTCGAACTGGTCCGTGCAGGCCTGGGAGAGGAAATGCACGCCCCGGTGGACATTGGAGTAGGTCTCCTCCATCACTTGCGTCATCGCGCGGATGACCTGGCGGGGCTTCTGGGCGCTGGCACCCGTGTCCAGATAGACCAGCGGCTTGCCGAACACCTCGCGCGCGAGGATCGGGAAATCCTCGCGGATCGCCATTACATCGTAATTCGGCCTGAGGGACGGGGTGCTGTCCGGGCTCATGCGCCGGCCTCCAGAAAAGCGTCTATTCGTTCTTCGACCGCCCTGCGCAGCGCGTCGCCGGGCGTTTCGTCCAGAATCTCGGAAAGGAACGCCCGCACCAGCAGCCCGCGGGCGGCGTCGGCCGGGATGCCGCGCGAGCGCAGGTAGAACAGGGCGTCGCCGTCTATGTCGCCGGCGGTTGCGCCGTGGCTGCACTGCACGTCGTCGGCATAGATTTCGAGCACGGGCTTGGCGTCGATCTCGGCCCGGCCGGAGAGCAGCAGCGCGCGGTTGAGCTGGTGGCCGTCGGTCTTCTGCGCGCCCTCGGCGACGACGATATGGCCCTGGAAGACGCCGCGCGCCTGCCCGCCGATGGCGCCCTTGTACACCTGCCGGCTGGTCGCACCCGCCGCGCGGTGCTCGATGCGGCTCGTATGGTCGGCAAGCTGCCGGCCGGCGACGGCATAGGCCCCCTTGAGCGACAGTTCCGCGCCTTCGCCCAGGATGTCCGCCTCGATCTGGTTGCGCGAAAGCCGCGCGCCGAAGGTAAAGACCGTGCTCTCCAGCGCCGCCTTCCGGCCGAGCCGGGCGGGCATGAACCAGAGATGGTGCGCGTCCGCCCCTTCCTCCTGGAGCTTGGTATGGCGGAGCCTGCCGCCGGCCGCCACTTCGATCCCGGTCACGCCGTTGACGAAATAGGCGCCGTTGCCGAGTGCGATATGCCGCTCGATGACATGGGCCGCGCCCCCGGCCTCGACCGTAATGCGGTTGCGCGACTGGGCTACCGGACCGGTCTGGCCCGGAACGGTCGCATGGACGATCTCGATAGGCTCTTCCTGCGTGTCGGCGATCTCAAGCACATAGCCGTCGCCCGCCATGGCGGCGTTGAGCGCGACCAGCGGCTCTCCATCCGCGTCCGCCCGGCCGTTCGGCCCGGCCCAGCGGCCGACGGGGACGGTCGTGAGGTCCTCGCGGAGGAAGCCGTTCACCAGCACGATACGCGGCCCGTCGCCGAGGAGGGGCACCGCGGCCTCCAAGTCGGGCTCCGCCGGCCGGAAGCGCTGACGCGCGAGCGGGCGCAGGCTCGTATATTTCCACGCCTCGACCCGGTTGGTCGGGAAGCCCTTCGCGGCGAAGGCGTTGAAGGCGGCGCCGCGTTCGCCCGGCAGCGAGGCGCGGATGCTCTCGAACGCCTCCCGGTAGCTGTCGACGCCGAGCGTCATGCCGCCTCGCTCAGGATGTCCGCGTAGCCCTTCTCTTCCAGTTCGCGCGCAAGCTCGCTGCCGCCGGAGCGGAGGATCCTGCCCTTCGCCAGCACATGCACCCGGTCCGGCACGATATGGTCCAGCAGGCGCTGGTAATGGGTGATGATGAGCATGGCGCGGTCCGGCGAGCGCAGCGCGTTCACCCCCTCCGCGACCACCTTGAGCGCGTCGATGTCGAGGCCGCTGTCGGTCTCGTCGAGGATCGCCAGGCGCGGCTCCAGCACAGCAAGCTGGAGCATTTCGTTGCGCTTCTTCTCACCGCCGGAGAAGCCGACATTGAGCGCGCGCTTCAGCATGTCGTCGCCGATACCGAGCGCGCGCGCCTTCTGGCGGACGACGCGCAGGAACTGCATGGCGTCGAGCTCGTCCTCGCCCCGGCCGCGCCGGAGCGCATTCAGCGCCGTGCGCAGGAACGTCATGGTGCCGACGCCCGGAATCTCGACCGGATACTGGAAGGCGAGGAAGAGGCCGGCGGCCGCACGCTCTTCCGGCTCGAGCTCCAGCAGGTCCCGGCCGTCATAGAGCACCTCGCCCCCGTCCACCTCGTAGCCCTCGCGGCCCGAGAGCACGTAGGAGAGCGTGCTCTTGCCGGACCCGTTCGGCCCCATCACGGCATGCACCTCGCCGGCGCCGACCGAGAGGCTGACGCCGTTCAGAATCGCCTGGCCTTCGACCGAGGCGCGGAGATCGCGAATTTCAAGCATCAGCCGACCGATCCTTCGAGAGAGATACCGACGAGCTTCTGGGCCTCGACCGCGAACTCCATCGGCAATTGCTGCAGCACTTCGCGGCAGAACCCGTTGACGATCAGCGCCACCGCTTCCTCCTCGCCGATGCCGCGCTGGCGGCAGTAGAAAAGCTGGTCGTCGTCGATCTTCGAGGTCGTGGCCTCGTGCTCGACGCGGGCCGAGCGGTTCTGGCTCTCGATGTAGGGGAAGGTGTGCGCGCCGCATTGCGAGCCGATCAGAAGCGAGTCGCATTGCGTGTAGTTTCGGGCGCTGGCTGCGCCCGGCAGCATCTTGACGAGGCCGCGATAGGCGTTGCTCGCGCGGCCCGCTGAGATGCCCTTGGAGATCACGCGCGAGCGCGAACGCGGGCCCATATGCACCATCTTGGTGCCGGTGTCCGCCTGCTGGCAGTTGTTGGTGATGGCGATGGAATAGAACTCGCCGACCGAGTCCGCGCCGTGCAGCATGCAGCTCGGATACTTCCAGGTGATCGCAGAGCCCGTCTCGACCTGCGTCCAGGAAATCTTCGAGCGCGCGCCGATGCAGGCTCCCCGCTTGGTGACGAAGTTGAAGATGCCGCCGACGCCGTTCTCGTCGCCCGGATACCAGTTCTGAACGGTCGAATACTTGATCTCGGCGTCGTCCAGCGCCACCAGCTCGACGACTGCGGCATGGAGCTGGTGTTCGTCGCGCATCGGCGCCGTGCAGCCCTCCAGATAGCTCACATAGGAGGAGTCCTCCGCGATGATGAGCGTGCGCTCGAACTGCCCGGTATTGGCGGCGTTGATGCGGAAATAGGTGGACAGCTCCATCGGGCAGCGCACGCCCTTCGGCACGAACACGAAAGACCCGTCGGTGAAGACGGCGGAGTTGAGCGTGGCGAAGAAATTGTCGGTGTAGGGGACCACCGAACCCAGATATTTCCGCACCAGGTCCGGGTGGTTCTGCACCGCCTCGGAGATCGGGCAGAAGATGACGCCGTGCTCCTCCAGCTTCGCCTTGAAGGTGGTGGCGACCGAGACGCTGTCGAACACTGCGTCCACGGCGACGCCCGCCAGCATTTCCTGCTCGCGGAGCGGGATGCCGAGCTTGTCGTAGGTGGCCAGCAATTCGGGGTCCACCTCGTCGAGCGATTTCGGCCCTTCCTTCTGCTTGGGCGCGGAATAGTAGTAGGCGTCCTGGTAGTCGATCATCGGGATACCGAGCTTCGCCCAGTTCGGCTCGGTCATGGTCTGCCAGTGGCGGAAGGCCTCGAGGCGCCATTCCAGCAGCCATTCGGGCTCGTCCTTGATGGCGGAGATGAAGCGCACGATGTCCTCGTTCAGCCCCTTGGGGGCCTGCTCGGACTCGATATCGGTGACGAAGCCGTATTTGTAGCGGTCGCCCAGCGAGCGGACCTGCTCGACGGTTTCGGCGGCAACGCGGCTCATGGGCGCAACTCCTCGGGCTCGAAACGCGAGAAATCCCGCATCGGGGCCAGCATGTCGGCGAGCGTCACCTCTTCCAGCGCGTCCCGGACAGCATTGTTGATCCGGTCCCAGGAGCCGCGCAGCAGGCAGGTCGCCTCTATGGCGCAGTCGCCGCCGTCCACGCAGGCGGTGAGCGCCACCGGCCCGTCCACCGCCAGCACGATCTCGGCGACGGAAATGTCTTCCGGCGGCCGGTCGGCCGTATAGCCGCCATGCGCGCCCCGGACCGAGGCCACCAGCCCGGCATGGGCCAGCGCCTTGAGCACCTGGGACACGGTGGAGGCGGCAAGGCCGGTCGCCTCGGCGACCTCGCTCGCCGACCGCGGCCGTTCCGGCCGGGACGCCAATTGCCCCAGAACGACGACGGCATAGTCGTTCATCCGGCTCAGTCTCAGCATCGCCTCAATCCGTAGTCATTCACTCCGGATTAGAAACTGGACCGGATCGATACGGATTTCAAGCCCTGCATGCCCTGCGCGACGGAATGCCCGTGCCCTCGCCCTCCGCCGCCGCTATAAGGGCCGGCATGGAACGGTCCCCGGCGATTCCGAAGCCCGCCGCCAGCGTGCTCATCCTGCGCGACGGGCCGGACGGCCTCGAAGTCTTCATGGTGCTGCGCAGCCCGGAACTCGACTTCTCTTCCGGCGCGCTGGTCTTTCCGGGCGGCAAGGTCGATCCGGAAGACGCCTGCCCTGCGCTCGCTGCGCGCGCCACCGGGCGCTTCGGCGAGAGGGCGAGGGCGCATCGCATCGCGGCCGTGCGCGAGGCGTTCGAGGAGACGGGCGTGCTGCTGGCGCGGCGCGCGGAGACGATGCTGCCTCCGGAAGACGCCGGGCGGATCGTCGCGCGCTGGCGGGCCGGCGTGCATGACGGCAGCGTGCTCTTCGACAGCTTCCTCGAAGCCGAGGACCTCGTTGCCGATACGGCGGCGCTCTGCCATTGCGCGCACTGGATCACGCCCGAGCACTCGGCCCGGCGCTTCGACGTGCATTTCTACCTGGCCGCCCTGCCGCCGGGCCAGGACGGCAGCCATGACGGCTCCGAATCCGTGGACTCGCTCTGGATCCGGCCGCAGACAGCGCTTCGCGACGCGGCCGAGGGGAACCGGCCGATCATGTTCCCGACCCGCGCCATCCTCTCCCGGCTGGCGCGGTCCGGCACCGTGGCCGACGCGCTGAGGCGCGCGGAGGCCGAGCCCGTGGAAACGGTGATGACGCGCGTCGCCGCCACGCCGGGCGGGCGGGTGCTGCGCATTCCCCGCAGCGCCGGCTACCCGATGTCAGAACTCGCGCTCGACAGCTAGAAAGGCGGCTTTAGCCCCATGTTCGACCTCTCCGACAGAACCGCGCTGGTTACCGGCGCATCGGGCGGCATCGGCGCCGCGATCGCGCGCGCGCTGGCGGCGCAAGGCGCCCGCGTCGGACTGTCCGGCACCCGCGAGGCGGCGCTGGAGGCGCTGGCGGGCGAGTTCGACGGCGCGGCCGTGCTGCCCTGCAATCTTGCCGACAGCGAAGCCGCCGACGGCCTGGTCGCGCGCGCGGAAGAGGCGCTCGGGCCTCTCGACATCCTGATCAGCAATGCCGGCGTCACGCGCGACGGCCTCTTCCTGCGCATGCGCGACGAGGACTGGCAGACCGTGCTCGACATCAACCTGACGGCGGGCTTCCGGCTCGCCCGTTCCGCGCTGCGCGGCATGATGCGCCGCCGGCGCGGGCGCATTATCGCGGTCTCCTCCGTGGTTGGCGTCACCGGCAATCCGGGCCAGGCTAATTACGCGGCCTCCAAGGCCGGCATGATCGGCATGACCAAGGCCGTCGCCGCCGAGGTCGCGGGGCGGGGCGTGACAGTCAATTGCATCGCGCCCGGCTTCATCGACACCGCCATGACGCAGGAGCTGAACCAGAAGCAACGGGCCGACGCGCTCGGCCGCGTGCCGGCCGGGCGTTTCGGCCTGCCCGAGGATGTCGCCGCCGCGGCGGTGTTCCTGGCGAGCGACGAGGCGGCCTATGTCACCGGCCAGACGCTGCATGTGAACGGCGGCATGGCGATGATATGACGCGGCTCTGGCCCGGCCCTGCGGGCTGTGCTATGAGCCTTGCCCCCGTGCCGGGGCCCGGAGGCCGCAGCGGCGGACCTGCAAGAACATTCCTGAAGGGAGGGGATTGAATGAGCGATATCGCCGATCGCGTGAAGAAAATCGTCGTGGAGCATCTCGGCGTGGAAGAGAGCAAGGTCGTTGAAGGGGCGAGTTTTATCGACGATCTGGGCGCCGACAGTCTCGACACGGTCGAACTGGTGATGGCGTTCGAAGAGGAATTCGGCGTCGAGATACCCGACGATGCCGCAGAGAAGATCGTGACAGTCAAGAACGCGATCGACTATATCAACGAGAACGCCTGACGCGGCCCCGGGGGAAACGGCATGCGCCGCGTGGTGGTCACCGGGATGGGGCTGGTTTCGCCGATGGGAATCGGCGTCGAACCCTCCTGGAAGAGGCTGATCGAGAGCGAGTCCGGGATCGGCCCCATAGACACCTTCGATGTGTCCGACCTGCCTTGCCGCATCGCCGCATACCTGCCGGCGGGCAGCCGCGAGGACGGCCGCTGGGACCCGGAAGAGTGGATGCCCGCCAGGGACCGGCGCAAGCTCGACCCGTTCATCATCTACGGCATGGTCGCAGCCGACCAGGCGGTCGGAGATTCGGGTTGGGAGCCGGAGGACGAGGAGGGCCGGAACCGCACCGGCGTCATGATCGGCTCCGGCATCGGCGGCCTGCAGACCATCCACGACGCCTCGATCCTGCTGCAGGAACGCGGCCCCCGGCGCATCAGCCCGTTTTTCATCCCGTCCGCGCTCATCAACCTCGTCTCCGGGCAGGTTTCGATCAGATACGGCTTCAAGGGCCCCAACCATTCGGTGGTCACCGCCTGCGCGACGGCGGCGCACGCCATCGGCGATGCGGCCCGGCTGATCGCGCTGGACGACGCCGACGTCATGGTGGCGGGCGGGGCGGAGGCCGCGATCTGCCGGCTCGGCATCGCCGGTTTCGCCGCCTCCCGGGCGCTTTCGACGAATTTCAACGACGAGCCCGAGCGCGCCTCCCGGCCATGGGACAAGGCGCGCGACGGTTTCGTCATGGGCGAGGGCGCGGGCTGCATCGTGCTGGAGGAGTATGAGCACGCGAAGGCGCGCGGGGCCCGGATCTATGCCGAGGTCATCGGCTACGGCCTCTCCGGCGACGCCCACCACATCACCGCACCCGCAGCCGACGGCGACGGCGGCTACCGCGCCATGGAGGCGGCGCTGAAGCGGGCCGGGCTCGACCCCGACAACATCGACTACATCAACGCCCACGGGACCTCGACGCCGCTCGGCGACGAGATCGAACTCGGTGCCGTGAAGCGCCTGTTCGGAGACCATGCCTACGAGCTTTCCATGTCCTCCACCAAGTCCGCCCACGGCCACCTGCTCGGCGCGGCCGGGGCCATCGAGGCGATCTTCACCATCAAGGCCGTGCAATGCGGTATCGCGCCGCCGACGCTGAATCTCGAAGACCCCTCGGATGGCTGCGACCTCGACCTCGTGCCCGGCGCGGCAAAGGAACGCAGGATCGAGCATGCGCTTTCCAATTCCTTCGGGTTCGGCGGCACCAATACCTCGCTGGTCTTCGCCGGCGCGCCCTGACCCTCGATGCGCCGCCGCCGGCTTGTCGGCGTCCTCCTGGCACTGTTGGCGGCGGCCGCTGCCGGGTTCGCGTTCCGGGCCTGGCAGGACTTCAACGCGCCCGGCCCGCTCGCCGAGACGCGCCGGGTCGTCGTGCCGAAGGGCGCGGGCCTGGCGCCGCTGGCGGCGCTGCTCGCCGAACGGGGCGTGCTGCGCCACCCGCTGGCGTTCCGGATCTTCGTGATCGTGGACGGCGCCGAGAGCCGCCTGAAAGCGGGCGAATACGACTTTCCCGCCGGCATCAGCGCCGCCTCCGTTCGTGACCTGCTGGTGGCGGGCGAGACCGTCGTGCGCCGGTTGACGGTGCCGGAGGGGCTCACCACCGCCGCCGTGCTGGACCTTCTGCGGAACACCGAAGGTCTGGTGGGCGAGGCGCCCGACCCCGGCGAGGGGCGGCTGCTGCCGGAGACATACCATTACAGCCATGGCGACAGCCGCGCGGACCTTGTGGCGCGGATGCAGCGCGCCATGGACAGGGAACTGGCGCGCCTGTTCCGCGACCGGCCGGCCGGCTCGCCGCTCGGGAGCGAGACCGAGCTGCTCACGCTGGCCTCGATCGTCGAAAAGGAAACCGGCCTGTCGGGAGAGCGCGCCCGGATCGCCGGCGTGTTCGTCAACCGGCTGAAGCGCGGCATGCGCCTCCAGACGGATCCGACGGTCATCTATGCGCTCACCGGCGGCCGGCGGGAGCTCGGGCGCCCGCTCACCCGTGCCGACCTCCGCGCGGACCACCCCTACAACACCTACCGCATCCACGGGCTGCCGCCGGGCCCGATCGCCAATCCCGGCCTGGCGGCGCTGGAGGCGGCGGCCCGCCCGGCGGAAACGGACGCGCTCTATTTCGTCGCCGACGGCGAGGGCGGTCATCTGTTCGCACGGACGCTGCGGGAGCACAATCGCAATGCCGCGCGCTACCGCAGGCTGTTGAGGCGCATGCAGTGACAGAGCTTTCCTCCATGACCGGTTTCGCCGCTGCCGCCGGCCCCGACTGGCGCTGGGAGGTCCGTTCGGTCAACCATCGCGGCCTCGACCTGCGGCTGCGCCTGCCTTCCGGCTGCGACGGGTTGGAGCCGGCGGTCCGCAAGGCGGTGCAGACGCGGTTCGAGCGCGGCAGCATCTCGCTGGAATTGCGGTTCGGGCAGGCTGAGGGACGGCAGCGCTACCGGGTGGACGAGGCGTGGCTCGACGAACTGGCGGCCATCGCCGAAAGCCGGGGAGGCGGAGACCTGGCCGGCCTGATGGGCCTGCGGGGCGTCATCGAGGCGGTCGATCCCGACCTCGAAGCGCGCGACGAGGCGGCGCTGCTTGCAACCCTGGCAGACGCTCTGGACGGGCTGCTGGAAGCGCGGCGCAGGGAGGGCCGGGCGCTCGCTGCGGCGCTCGACGGGCATCTCCGCGCCATGAAGGCCGGCGCTCTTGCGGCGCGGGGCATGGCGGCCTCGCAGCCGGCCGCGCTCAGGGACCGTCTCGCCGCCGCCGTCGCTGCGCTGGACGCCGGGCTTCCCGAGGAACGGCTCGCGCAGGAAGTCGCGCTGCTGGCCGCAAAGGCCGATGTGCGCGAGGAGCTAGACCGGCTCGACGCGCATCTGGAAGCGGCCGGGGCGCTTATCGCCTCGGGCGAGGCGGTTGGCCGCAAGCTCGATTTCCTCTGCCAGGAAATCCACCGCGAGGCCAACACGCTCGGCTCCAAATCGGCGGACCTCGACCTCACCCGCACCGTGCTGGACCTCAAGGCCGCGCTGGAAGCCTTTCGCGAGCAGGCGCGGAACCTCGAATGAAGCCCGCCCGACCCGTAGCGACGCGCGGCCTGATGCTGGTGCTCTCCTCGCCTTCGGGCGCGGGCAAGAGCACGATCAGCCGCGCCGTGCTGGAGCGCGAGGAGAACATCGCGCTCTCGGTCAGCCTGACGACGCGCCCGCCCCGCAAGGGCGAGGAGGACGGCCGCGACTACATTTTCGTCGATGACGCCGCGTTCCGGGCGATGGTCGAGAAGGACGGCTTCCTAGAGCATGCCGAGGTCTTCGGGCACCGCTACGGCACGCCGCGCGCGCCCGTCGAAGCGGCGCTCGAGGAAGGGCGCGACATGCTGTTCGACATCGACTGGCAGGGCGCGCAGCAGATCGCCGAGAAAGCCCGGACCGACCTGGTCGGCGTCTTCGTGCTCCCGCCGTCCATCGAGGAGCTGGAACGGCGCCTGCACGCCCGCGCCCAGGACAGTTCCGAAGTGGTGCGCGCGCGCATGGCCAAGGCGCTCGACGAGGTAAGCCACTATGCCGAATACGACTATGTCGTTATCAACAGCGACCTGGAGACGAGCATTGAGGAGGTCCGCAGCATTCTTCGCGCCGAGCGCCGCAGGCGGACGCGCCAGACGGGCCTGACCGACTTCGTGAACGCGCTCAGGGGAGAAAGGCGATGAACGCCGCGGCGAATCCCGCCCCCGGCTTCCGCAAGCGGCCGGACCACCGCATCGACATCGAGCCGGCGGAAGGCCGGGTCGTCGTGACCTTCGCCGGGCGGAGGGTGGCCGACAGCCGCCGCGCGCTGCTCATGCGCGAGAGCGGCTACCCGCCGGTCCACTACATTCCCGAGGAAGACCTCGACCGGAGCCTCATGCGCCCGAGCGCGCGGACGAGCCATTGCCCCTTCAAGGGCGACGCCGGCTACCGCACGCTGGAGGCGGACGGGCGCATCGCCGAGGACGCGGTCTGGAGCTATCCGGCGCCGTTCGACGAATGCGCGGCGATTGCCGGCCACGCCGCCTTCTATGCCGACAAGGTCGATGCCATAGAAATCCTGCCCTGACGGGGCGGACGCTCTAGGAGGCGGGGTCCTTCGGGTCGATGGGCAGCAGGTTGTGGAGGCCGGCGGCCTGCTCGAACAGCGCGGCCGCCTGCAGCAGCTCCGCCTCGCCGCGCGGCCGGGCGACCAGCTGCAGCCCGACGGGCCGCCCGTCCGCGGTGAAGCCGCAGGGGATGCTGATCGCGGGCGAGGAGGTGACCGTGACCACGCATTGCAGGCCCATCCAGTCCACATAATTGTCGAACACGGTGTCGCCGATCCGGTCCACATAGCGCTGGTCCAGCGAATAGGGCGGCACCGCCGCGGTCGGGCAGGCGAGCAGGTCGAACTCCTGGAAGAAATCCGCCATGCGCTGGAAGAGCGCCGCCCGCCCGGCCTCCGCCCGCGCGATGTCCGCCGCGGTGAGCGCCAGGCCCTTTTTGTAGTTCCAGACGATCTCCGGCTTGAACTTGTCGCGATGCGCCTTCATCCGCTCGGCATGATCGGTGACGAACAGGACGGCCCGGAAGGTGTGGAAGGCTTCCATGGCGCCCGAAAAGTCCGGCGCATGCTCGTCCACGGCCACGCCCATGGTCTCGAAATGCGCCATGGCGCGGGCGCAGATGTCGCGCACTTCCGGATCGACCGGCATGAAGCCGAGATCGGGGCTGAAGGCGATGCGGCGGGGCGCGGCCGGCGCGGCCACCGCCTCGCGATAGGGCACGGACGGAGCCGGCCAGGACAGCGGGTCGCGCGGATCGAGCCCGGCCATGACATCGAGGAAAAGGGCGGTGTCCGCGACATTGCGCGCCATCGGGCCGTTCACGGCGAGGTAGTTGAAGGCGCCGTCGGAAGGGCCTCTCGGCACGCGGCCGGGCGACGGGCGCAGGCCCACCACCGAGCAGAAGGCGCCCGGCGTGCGCAGGCTGCCGCCAAGGTCCGACCCGTGCGCGAGCCAGACCTGCCCCGTGGCGAGCGCCACCGCCGCGCCGCCGGAGGAGCCCGCGCAGGTGAGCGAGGTGTTCCACGGATTGCGGGTGGCGCCGAACACCTCGTTGAAGGTCTGCCCGCCTGCGCCGAATTCGGGCGTGTTCGATTTCGCGAGCACAACGCCGCCTGCGGCCTCGATCCGCAGCACGGCGATGTCCGACTCGTCCGGCACATGGTCGGCATAGATCGGCGAGCCGTATGTGGTGCGCACGCCCGCCACGGGATTCAGGTCCTTGATCGCCACCGGCAGGCCGGCCAGCAGGCCGCGCTCGGCAGGCGCGCGCTCCATCAGCCTGCGGGCCCGCTCGCGCGCGCGTTCCGGCGCGAGCGTCGGCAGCGCATTGACCCGGCGGTCAACCGCCTCTATACGCGCCATCGCGGCGTCGATGGCGTCGAGCGGCGTGATGTCGCCGGCCTTGAGCCTTGCAACGGTTTCGCGGGCGGTGAGTCGGCAGAGATCGTCGGACATGACATCGGGATCCGGTTCTTCGGGGGGCGGAACCTTACCAATAGTTAAGTGGCGCGTCGCGGTGCGGTTGGCTATATCCCGCGCCGGCCGGAGCGGCCCGGAGCAGCCGCCGGGATTGGGGATGGAATGTTGGCGCTGGTTGCCGCCGAGGGCCTGACAAAGCGCTTCGATGCGCATGTGGCCGTGGACCGCGTGGACCTCGAGGTCGGCGCGGGCGAGGTGCTGGGGTTCCTCGGCCCCAACGGCGCCGGCAAGTCCACGACCATGAAGATGATCGCCGGGTTCCTCGCCCCGACCGAAGGCCGCGCGGCGATCTGCGGCCACGATGTAACCGACGATCCGATCCCGGCCCGGCGCAATCTAGGCTATCTGCCGGAAGGCGCTCCGCTCTATGGCGACATGACCGCCGGCGCGTTCCTCGCCTTCGCGGCGGCCATGCGCGGCCTCTCCGGCCGGCAGGGCCGGACCGCTATCGGGCTTGCGGTCGAACGCACCGACCTCGCCGAGGTGCTCGCCCAGCCCATCGACACGCTGTCCAAGGGGTTCAAGCGCCGCGTCGGCCTCGCGCAGGCGCTGCTGCACGACCCGCCGGTGCTGATCCTTGACGAGCCCACGGACGGGCTCGATCCGAACCAGAAACACGAAATGCGCGCGCTCATCCGCGAAATCCGTCCCTCGAAGGCCATCGTCATCTCGACCCATATCCTGGAGGAGGTGGACGCCGTCTGCACCCGCGCGGCGGTCATTGCCGGCGGGCGGCTTCTGGCGGACGCCGCGCCGGCGGAGCTTGCCGCGCTGTCGCCGCTGCACAATGCCGTTTCGCTGACGCTTGCCGCCCGGTTCGCCGATGCGGCCGCCGCCTCGCTCGACGGCCTGGACCGTGTGGCAGGGGTCCGGCGCGAGCCGGCGGGCCCGGACGCCGTGAGCCTGACGGCGCTCTCGGGCGACGGCGCGCCCATCCTCGCGGATGTCGGGCTGCTGGTTCAGGCGCATGGCTGGGAGGTCGAGGACCTGCGGACCGAGGCGGGAGCGCTCGACGACGTTTTCCGGCGGATGACGCAGCCGGATGCGGAGGCGGCGGAGCATGGCTAGCATCGGCACTATCTTCCGCCGCGAGTTCGCCGGCTACTTCATCACGCCGGTCGCCTATGTGTTCATCGTCATCTTCCTGGCGCTGGCGGCGGCGCTGACCTTCTATGTCGGCTCGTTCTTCGAGCGCGGGCGGGCGGACCTGCTGTCCTTCTTCCAGTGGCACCCCTGGCTCTACCTCTTCTTCATGCCCGCGATCTCGATGCGGCTCTGGGCCGAGGAGCGCAAGACGGGCACCATCGAGCTCTTCCTGACCCTCCCGGTCTCGACCGCTGCGGCCGTGGTGGGCAAGTTCCTGGCGGCCTGGGTGTTCGCCGGGCTCGCGCTGGCGCTGACATTCCCGATCTGGCTCACCGTCAACTATCTCGGGGAGCCGGACAACGGGGTCATCGCCGCCAGCTATATCGGCTCCTTCCTGCTGGCCGGCGCCTATCTGGCCATCGGTTCCTGCCTTTCCGCGCTGACCAGGAACCAGGTGATCGCCTTCGTGCTCACCGTGACCGTCTGCTTCCTGTTCAACGTGCTGGGGGCGGGGGCCCTGCAGGCCGTGCTCGGCGACGCGGTGCCGGCGGCGTTCCTGGAGACGCTCGCCTCCTTCAGCCTGCTCAGCCACTTCAACAATATCGTCAAGGGCGTGATAGACCTGCGCGACCTCGCCTATTACGCGCTCGTCATCGGCGTCTGGCTGGCCGCGGCCGCCATCGCCGTAGACCTCAAGAAGGCGGACTGAGGCGATGGAGCGTTTCCGGCAACGCAATCTGTTCGCCAGGCTGGCGCTGGTCCTGCTGGCGGTTCTGTTCGTGGCCGGGGTCAGCCTGTCGGACCGGCTGTTGCGCCACGCCCGCCTCGACCTGACCGAAGAGGGCGCCTTCACGCTCGCCGAGGACTCGAAGCGGGTGGTCCGGGAGATCGACGAGCCGATCGTGCTCCGCTTCTACTTCTCCAGCCGGATCGCGCGGGAAATCCCCCAGGTGGGTGTTTATGCGCGCCATGTGCGCGACCTTCTGGAAGAGTTCGCCAGCCACTCCGACGGCAAGATCGACCTCCGGATATTCGACCCCGAACCGTTCACCGACGCCGAAGACCGGGCCGACTCGTTCGGCCTCCAGGGGCTGCCGGTGGACCGTTCGGGCGAGCGCGTGTTCTTCGGCCTCGCCGGCACCAATTCGACCGACGATGTCGAGCTGATCCCGTTTTTCGACGAGAGCCGGGAGCGCGACCTCGAATACGACATCGCCCGCGCCGTCTATAGCCTCGCCAACCCGGAATTGCCGGCCGTCGGGCTGATTACCGGCCTTCCGATTGCGGGCTCGCCCATGTCCCAGTCGGGCCGGGGCCGGAACGACGCCTGGACGATCTACAACCTGCTGCTCAAGTCTGTGGATGTGCGCCAGATCGTCAGCACGGCCACGTCCGTGCCGGAGGGCGTCGATGTCGTGGTGCTCGTGCATCCGAAAGGGCTCACCGACGAAACCCTCTACGCGCTCGACCAATTCGTGCTGCGCGGCGGCAAGCTGCTCGTCTTCGTGGACCCGCACTCCGAAGGCGAGGCGCAGAACCCGGAACTGCTGCGCCGCGGCATGCCGCCCGGAGGGTTCGCTTCCAATCTCGGGCGGCTGTTCGAGGCCTGGGGCATTGAGATGCCGGCGGGCGAGCTGGCGGGCGATGTCGGATTCGCGCGCCGTGTGCAGGTGCCCGACCGGTCCAGGACGCGGTTGATGGCGATCGACTATCCGCTGTGGCTCGGCATCGACAGGAGAGGCATTTCCCGCGGGGATTCGGTTTCGAACGAACTCTCGCTGCTGAATATCGCTTCGCCCGGCCATATCCGGACGCTCGAAAGCGCCGGGGCCACGGTGACGCCGCTGGTGACCACCTCGAAGGACGGCGGCACCGTGCCGGTCTCGCTTGTCCAGGGACCGGCCGATCCGGTCGCGGTGCTCCATGCCTTCAAGCCGGCCGAAGCGCCGCTGGTGCTCGCCGCCAGACTGTCGGGCGAGGTGGAGAGCGCCTTTCCGGACGGACCGCCGGAACCGAAGCCGGAGAACGGCGGGGAGCAGGCGGCCGAAGGCGAAGAGGCGGAGATCGACGAAGAGGCCAGGGCCGCATGGGAGGCCCTGAAGGCGGCCCATCTGGCGCGCTCCGCGGCGCCGATGGACGTCATTGCGGTGGCCGATGTCGATATGCTCGCCGACCCGATGTGGATGGTCCCGAACCGGTTCGACGGCGGGCTTACCGGCCAGGCGATAGCCGACAACGCGGCCTTGTTCCTGAATGCGGTCGAAAACATGACCGGCCGCGACGATCTCTCGTCGCTGCGCTCCCGCGGCAGTTTCCAGCGCCCCTTCACCCTGGTGGAGAAAATCCGGCGCGAGGCGGAAAACAAGCACCGGAAGAAGGAAAAGGAATTGCTGGACCGCCTGGAAGAGGCGATGGGACGGTTGAACCGGCTCGAGAGGGACTCCGCGGCCGAGGAGCAGGTGGTGTTGACGGCCTCCCAGGCCGACTCGCTCAAGACCATGCGTGCCGACGTGATCCGCCTGCGCCGCGAGCTGCGCGACGTCCAGCACCGCCTGCGCCGCGATGTCGAGGCGCTGACCTCCTGGCTCGAACTCGTCAACATCGCTCTCGTTCCCGCGCTGGTCGCCGTGTTTGCGGCGGTGGTCGCCTTTGCCCGGCGCGCCCGTCGGCGCCCGGTGCAGGAGGCTTAGCGACGCGCATGAAGGCACGCAGTTTCCTGATCCTGTTGATTTTGACGGCTGTCACGGCCGCAGCCGCCACTGCGGTTCTGCTCGAGGAGCGCGTCCAGGGCGCCGACCCGGCTGCCGGCGCCATGCTGTATCCCGGCCTGCTGGAGCGCGTGAACGACATCGACTTCGTCGAGGTTTCCACGACGGCGGACGGCACCGTGTCGGCCCGGCGCGAGGACGGGCGCTGGGGCGTGGTGCAGCGCCACGGCTATCCCGCCGACTTCAGGATGCTGAGCCGGATGCTTTACGACCTTGCGCGCCTCGAACTGATCGAGCCGCGCACTGCCAAGCCCGCGCTCTATCCGAAGATCCGCGTGGAGGACCTCGGAGACAGGAGCGCGCTCTCCATCCGGATCGCGGCGAAAGCGGGCGATGAGACGGTGGCGGACCTGCTGGTCGGCCTGGCGCGCCCGGAAGAGGCGGGCGGCGGCGTCTTCCTGCGCAAGAGCGGCGAGGCGCAATCCTGGCTCGCCAGGGGCGGGTTCCAGCCGGTGCAGCTGCTCACGCGCTTCCTCGACCGCAATATCTGCAACGTGGAGCAGCGCCGCCTTCATCGCACCCGCCTGACCCATGCCGACGGCGAGACGGTCACGGTTTCGAAGGTCGGGCCGGAGGAGACCGTCTGGAACCTGGAAGAGCCGCCGGGCGAGGGACGGAAGGCGAAGGCGAGCCACGAGCTGTCGCCGCTGACGAGCTGGCTCGATTTCCTGATCTTCGACGACGTGCGCCCGGCCGCCGAAGTGGACTTCTCGAAACCGCTGGTCTCCGGCCGGTTCGCGACCTTCGACGGCCTCGTCGTTGAGGTGAAGATGGCCGAGGCGGACGACGACTACTGGGTGGTGCTGGCCGCCTCGCCCGGAACGGCGGACCCGCGCGTCCAGCCCCTGCTGGATGCGCGGAAGACGATGGATGCCGACAAGCTCGAAGGCTCGCTGCAAATGGCGCTGAAGACGCCCGACGAGGTGGCCGGGGAGGTCGCGGAGATCAACGCCACCGCCGGCGGCTGGGCCTACCGCGTCACCGACTACAAGACCGACAAGTTCCGCACCCGCCTCGCCCAGCTCACGGAAGCCGCCGGCGAGAGCTAACCCCGCCGCGGGCGATGTCGAGGAACACCTCCTCCATGTTGCGCCGCCCGTAGCGGGCGATCAGCGCGTCCGGGGCGCCCCGGTCCACCAGCTGCCCGTCCTTCATCATCAGCACGTCGCGGCACAGCCGCTCCACCTCCAGCATGTTGTGCGAGGCGAGCAGGATGGTGGCGCCGGTCCGCTGCACATAAGCGGCGAGATAGGAGCGCGCCCAATCGGCGGTCTCCGGGTCGAGCGAGGCGGTCGGCTCGTCCAGCAGCAGGAGCTGCGGCTCGTTCACCAGCGCCTTGGCGAGCGCGAGGCGGGATTTCTGGCCGGCGGAGAGCGTGCGGGTCCGCTGTTTCAGCAGCGGGGTGAGCTCCAGCGCTTCGGCAAGCTCCCGCACATGCCGGCCCGCCCGCGCCACGCCGTAGAGGCGCGCATAGACCAGCAGGTTCTCCTCGGCCGTCAGCCGGCCCGGAAGCTCGACATAGGGGGAGGAGAAGTTCATGCGCTCCAGCGCCCGGTAGCGGTCGCGGGTCATGTCGGCGCCGAGCGCATGCACCGTCCCGGAGGTCGGCAGCAGCAGGCCGAGCAGCATGGCGATGGTGGTCGTCTTGCCGGCGCCGTTGCCGCCGAGCAGCGCCACGATGCCGCCATGCTCGAGATCGAAGGTCAGCCCGTCCACGGCCTTCACGGTCCCGAATTCCTTCGAGAGGTCGCGCACCGAGACGGCCCATTCGCTCATGCTATGTTTCCCTCTCCGACACCGGCAGGAGCGCCCGGCGCCCCATGAAGGTTTTAGAGCCCGCGCCGCCCCGGGGCGAGACCGGCATCGTGCAGACGCGCACGCTGGTGCTGATTCGCTGGGTCGCGGTGGCGGGGCAGGCGGGCACGGTGCTGGTCGTCCATTTCGGCTTCGGATACCGGCTGCCGATCGAGGCGGCGGCGGCGGTCATCGCGATGTCGGCGGTCGTCAACCTGTATGCCAGCCTGCACCATCGCGCCGGGGCCGGCCTGCCGGAGCCGCAGGCCTTCGGCTTCCTCGCCTTCGACACGCTGCAGCTCGCCCTGCTGCTGTTCCTCACGGGCGGGCTCCAGAACCCGTTCGCACTCCTGCTGCTGGCGCCGGTGACGGTGGCGGCGTCGGTGCTGTCCCGAGCGAGCTGCATCAAGCTCGTCGTGCTGGCCGCGGCGGCCGCCAGCGCGCTGTCGGTCTGGCATTTGCCGCTGCCCTGGGACGGGCCGCCGCCCGCCATGCCGGCGGAGCTGGTGCTGGGCATATGGTTCGCCACCATCACCGCCATCGCCTTCCTCGCCGTCTATGTGGGGCAGGTGGCGATCGAGCGGCGCCGGATGACCGATGCGGTCTCGGCCGCGCAGGACGCGCTGGCGCGCGAGCAGCGCGTCGCCGATCTTGGCACGCTCGCGGCCGCGGCCGCGCATGAACTCGGCACCCCGCTCGCCACCATCACCGTCATCGCCTCGGAACTCGCGCGCGAAGTGCCGGCGGACAGCCCGCTCGCCGAGGACGCCCATCTGCTGAAGAGCCAGGCCGAGCGCTGCAAGGCGATCCTGACGGAGCTGTCGCGCCGGCCGGATGCGCGCGGGGCCTCCTATCTCCGCATGCCCTTGACGGCGCTGATCGAGAGCATGGCGGACCCGCACCGGCGCGAGGGGGTCGATTTCGCCATTCTCGGCCGCGCGCGCGACGACACGGCCGAGCCGGCCCTGGAGCGCCGCCCGGAACTGGTGAACGGCCTCGGCAACATCCTCTCCAACGCGCTGCAATTCGCCCGCAGCCGCGTGGTCGCCGCCATCGTCTGGGACGCCGAGCGGGTGGCGGTGACGATCTCCGACGACGGGCCCGGCTTCCCGGTGGCGCTGCTGGGCCGCCTCGGCGAGCCCTATCTTTCCACAAGGCGGGGCAGCGACGGCCATATGGGCCTCGGCATCTTTATTGCGCGCACGCTGCTGGAGCGCACGGGCGCCGAGGTCGCCTTCCTCAACCGCCCCCAGGGCGGCGCGGAGGTTGAGGTTCTGTGGCCGCGCGTGATACTGGAGCCCGAGACAAGGGGTGATTGAGCGATGAACGAACAGCAAGGCTCCGGCGACGCCGGCACACTCCTTCTGGTCGATGACGACCCGCCCTTCCTGAACCGCCTGGCGCGGGCGATGGAGCGGCGCGGCTTCGACGTGCGCACGGCCGGCTCGGTGGCGGACGGCAAGGCGGCGGTGGATATCGACCCGCCCGACTATGCCGTGGTCGATCTGCGGCTCGGCGACGGCAGCGGCGTCGATGTGGTCTCGCACCTGCAGGCCGTGCGCCCCGAGAGCCGCGCGATCATCCTCACCGGCTACGGCAATATCGCGACCGCGGTGGCGGCGGTGAAGGTCGGCGCCATCGACTACCTGCCGAAACCGGCCGACGCCGACGCCATCGAGACGGCGCTGAAGCATATGGGCGCGGACCCGCCGGGACCGCCGGAGCTGCCGATGTCGCCCGACCGCGTGCGCTGGGAGCATATCCAGCGCATCTACGAGCAGTGCGGGCGCAATGTCTCGGAGACCGCGCGCCGCCTGCGCATGCACCGCCGCACCCTCCAGCGCATCCTCGCCAAATACGCGCCGAGGGAATAGCGCCCGCCGCCCTTCTCCCGGCGCCATCCCGGACGCTGCCCAGCAGCCTGCCCCGGACCCGCTCCGGGACCCCGCGGCACGAGCTCCGCCCTTGCGCCGGTGAGGCCGCCCCTGCGGCGCGTCATGGCATGTCATGCGATGTCATGATCGGCATGCGCAGGGCGCATAGCCTGCGGTCCTTTTCTGCATAGGGTTGCCCGTCCATCGGCTTCCCCTCCCGCTTGCAGGAGGGCTCCTTTCAACCTGGCGGGGCGAGGAGTTCAGGGAGCTGCGCCGCCCCGGCTCCATCTCCACAATCCCGCATGTCGTTCCTCCATCGGGTTTCATTCCGTTCCTCCCCGTTCCTTCTTCCGCCGCCGCGCCGAACGCGGCGAACATTGCCGATGGCGGCGTCGGCGCCGCCCCCCCGAAGCGGCGGGACCCTTATTCGCGCGTAATATGCGCCGGCGCCCCCGCGCCCGTCCGCGCGCGTTTCGCGGCGGCGCGAATCGCGCGCCTGATTGCCCGGATGCGCCCACGCGCGCGAGCCGGGAGCAAGGCGCACTTCACCTGTCGGCTGAATCGGGGCCTTTTCGCGCCGGCGCCGACGCGAAGGGACACAACCTCCGGATGCCGCGTCCTCCCGCCCTATCTGGGGGCAGGCTGCTCCGAGGTCAAGCTATTTCTAAGAAATATTTCTTATTTCAGCGAACCATTTGCAGTCGAGTGACGAAAAGGCCCGCTCCACCGCCCTCATTCAAGGCAAACCGGCCGCCCCGGCGTCCTGTCCCGCGAGACGAAAACGGCCCATTCCTCCTCCGTCAGCGCCGCATGGCGGCCGACTTCGGCGAGCAATGACCCCAGCCTGGCGCGGCCTTCGGGCCGGGTTGCCTCCTCAAGGGCCCGTCCGGCGCCGTCCGGCAGGTTTCGGATTGTCGGACCGGTCATGTTCAGCCTCCCGTCATGCCGCCATTCCAGCAAGAGATACGCGAATCGGCTGCCCAATTCAGCGCCGGTTTCTCCGGACGGTTTAGCGAGGGCCGCTATTTCATTCCCCGGTAGGACGGTCGGTTGTCCGGCCCCGGCTCCGGCAAGCCGTTGGGACATTGCCTCTTTTTCCATGAGTCGGGCCGGGCCGCCGCCTGTTTCAGTCTGAAAGGATCACGATCTAACCTATATCCATTGGCGGGCCGACTTGAGTTAATTCCTTTTCACCTTCCGGTCCGTAATTGATCTTGTACATTCCCCCCAAATGAACAGGAATTGAAGGCCAAAAGGCCAATTTCTTGTCCCCCTTGACACCAATCCGAAGTATCTCGGGATTTCGTTCTTCGTCAAACCACAAGAAGAGGATGCTTTGCCCAGGAACAGGCTTACCGTGTCCGTCCAAGACAGGAAGCGAGAGCAAGTCACTCCCGCTAATCTCGAAATTGAGTGGCTGCCCCTTGCCAACAAGCTCCGGTACAAGTCGGATTGCATGAAACAAAGCAATGAGCTTGGGAAATTCCTCTGTAACTGTTTCCCAAAGTATTTTGGAATCGATCTTCCAGAATTCATGAGCCAGCTTAGTGCGCATTCCCTTCAAGCCTGTCCATGTAGCATCTCCGTCCCTCTCCGGGCTGACGGGTATTTCAATGAGACGGTCCAGTATTTGTTTGTTGATATTGTCCAATTGTGTGATCGACTCCTGCACGTTCTCGGCATATTTTGCCAAGGCCCAGAAGAGATCGTTGGATTCGCACAGGTCTGGAGGCGACAATCTGCCAGCGAGATTCACGGCTCTTTGCGCGTTGACGAGCGCTCTCTCAATCCAGGAACCGATTCGAGCAATGGCCGTGGGATCCCTCCTGCGTTGCTTTCGTTTTTTTGAGGAACTCCTACGTTTCTGATTCAATTATCCAGCCCCACTCGGCAGTCTTCGTCTCGTCGTCCCTGCTGTAGCGCCAAGTCCTACGCCCACCGTCATCACCATGGGGACGCAAAGGCTCACATTATCTCCATACTGGGCGGTACCCGCGGCGGGGTCCCGGCTCAGGACCGCGCGACGATTCCGGACTCGGACCGGAATGCGGTTCTATCGGAACGGGTTCCGCGCTAAACATTCTCCCCGACGCGCCGCAGCAGTTCGTCGCGCAGTTCCACTTCATAGACCTTTCGGACCTGCTCCACTTCCGTGCCGTGCTCGTATGCCCCCGCGCGCATCGTTCTTTGCAGGACTTCATCCTCGGCGAACTGCTTTTGCACATGGTCCAGGCACAATTCGAAAATCTCAAAGGGCTGTTTCCCGCAGGCCCGATCCGTGAGTTTGGGCGCTTCGCCGGCGGCCCATGCCTTCACCGCGAGGCCGGTCGAAATCTTTTCCCCGAAGCCGGTCAATTGAACCGGACTACCCGCTTGGACGGTCGCCGGCGGGGGCAGGCGTTCCAGTATCCTGTCCAGCTTTTCCCGTATCTCGGCCATGAACGCCTTGAAAGATTTGCGGTCCGCATTGACCGCGCCGACCCAATTGCCGATTGCGAACGCCACCCCGACCGACGCGGCGACAATTCCCAGTATTTCCCAAAGGTTCTGGGCGATGAATTCGCTCATGCGTTTCGCCGCTCCACATTTCGGCCACATGCCGCGCGGCTCGATACCGCCTTCAAGATAGAGATGGCGGAGAGCCCGGACAATCCTAAGCCGCTTGCCGGCGGCTGCGCAATGCGCAGGCCGCGGCCGAGTGCCGGCCGGAAGATACGCGGCTCTCGACTCGCACCCTCACCCCAGCCGCCGGTCCAGCTCCGCCAGGCAGGCGTCCCGGTCGGGGCGGAAGGCTTGGGCGATCCACCAGTCTTCGAGTTCGCGGAGCAGGCGGCCGAGTTCGGGGCCGGGGGGGACGCCGCGGGCGCGCAGGTCGCGGCCGGCGAGCGGGAAGGGCGGGGGCGGGGGTTCGGCCAGCAGCGCCTCGCCCGCCTCGCCGCCGCCCTTGAGCAGCAGGCGGTCGAGGAAGCGCGCCCGGCCCTCGCGGTAGAGCGTCCTGCGGTCCAGCGGTTTCGGTTCGGCAAGCGCCTTCAGGCGTTCCGACTCGGCCGCGCTGAGGCGCAGGCGCCCGGGGTCCGGGCGGGCGAGCAGGGCGGCGAGGCGGCGGACCGGATCGGGCGCGACGGCGAGCCGGGTTTCGGCCTGGACGGTGCGCGCGAGGCGGTCCGTCCTCTCCGCCGCCGGCAGGACCGGGCGGAACACGCCGCGCTCTGCCATCAGCGCTGCGGCCGGCGCGGGGTCGGGCGCGGCGAGCAGGCCCAGCACCTCCGCCCTCAGGCGCTCGCCGGACAACGACTCCATCAGCGGCGCGAGCCGGACCGCCGCTTCGAGGCTCGCGGGGTGGCCGGGCAGGGTCCCGAAGCGGGCGGTGAAGCGGAAGAAGCGCAGCACCCTCAGCACGTCTTCCCTGATGCGCCGTTCCGGGTCGCCGACGAAGCGGACGAGGCCCGCGGCGAGGTCCGCGCGCCCGCCGAAATAGTCGAACAGCCGGCCCTCGGGGCTCGCCGACATGGCGTTCACGGTGAAATCGCGCCGGGCGGCGTCCTCGCGCCAGTCGCGCGTCCAGGCGACGACGGCGCGCCGGCCGTCGGTCTCCACATCGCGGCGCAGCGAGGCCACCTCGGCGTGGCGGCGCCTGCCGACGGCCAGCACGACGCCGTGGTCCATGCCGTAGGTCCGGACCTTCAGGCCCGCCGCCTCCAGCCGCCGCACGACCTCGGGCGGCTCCTCCGGCGTGGCGATGTCGATATCGGTGTCGGGGGTCAGCAGGCCGGCCAGCGCGTCGCGCACCGCCCCGCCGACGAAACGGCAATCGCCCAACGCCCCCACGATGCGCGCGATGTCGGGATCGCGCATCCAGTCCGCCGCCGGCGCGAATTCGCTCATGGCGGGGCGCCAGGTGCGGGCCTTATGCCCGGGGGCATGGCCTTGTCTCCCCTCCCGCCGGGCGGGAGGGGCCGGGGGAGGGTCTCTCAACGTGACGGGTCTTCGCCGGGCTTTGCCCGCTGCCGCGCCGAACGCGGCGAACATTACGAATGGCGGCGTTGGCGCCGCCGCTTCCGCTGGCGCGCAAGCGGCCCCCCACCCGGCCTCCCCCGCAAGCGGGGGAAGAGAGGCCCGGCGGCAATCGGCGTCGGTTCCGGTCGCTGACCGCCGGTATCACTCCGCCACCTTGCCGGGCACGATCTTCCCGTCCTCGACCCGGGGCGGGGTATAGGCGCCCTCCGGGTCCGAGGTGCCGGTGAGCGCCCAGTAGCCGAGCAGCAGCGCGACCAGGCAGAAGCCGGAGACGAGAATGGCGTTCCAGGGCGCGTCGCGCAGCCATCCGGGGGCGGGCCGCCCGTCGCGGATGACGACCCACGCCATGTAGAGCAGCAGCGGGATCGAGGCGGCGAGCAGGAGCTGGACAACGACCTTCAGCATGGCGGTCCCATGAGCGTGTCGTGGAGGTTGACGAGCATGCCGGCGGTCGCTCCCCAGATGCGGTAGTCCCCGTAGGGCAGCACATAGTAATGCCGCTGGAGGCCGTCGCGGAACATGGTCTCGCGCTTGTGGTTCGCCGGGTCCAGCACGAAGGCGAGCGGCACCTCGAAGGCCTCCTCCACCTCGAAGGGATCGACGGTGAGGTCGAAGGGCGGCTCGACCCAGCCGATCACCGGCGTCACCGCATAGGCGCTGGTGGTCTCATACACCTCGAGTTGGCCCAGCACCTCGACGAGGCGCCGGTCCAGGCCGACTTCCTCCTCGGTCTCGCGGAGCGCCGTTTCCAGGATGTCGGCGTCGCCCGGCTCCCGCCTGCCGCCGGGAAAGGCGATCTGGCCCGCGTGGTGCTTGAGGTGGTGGGTGCGCTGCGTCAGCAGGATCGTCGGGCCCTCCGCCCGCGCCACCAGCGCCACGAGCACGCCCGCCGGCTTGAGCGCGCGCCCGTTGGCGAAGGCGGGCCGGCCGTCCGGCAGCAGGTCGAAATCGCTGCGCCGGGGCGGCGCCGCGCGGAACGCGGCATCTTGAGAGAATGGCGGCGTCGGCGCCGCCGGCCCGTCGGGGCCGGAGGCGAAGCCGGCCGCCTCGAGGCGCGCAACCACCTCCTCACGAGTCATCGTCGCGCGCTCCCAGGCCGAAGAACGCCCCGCCGCTCCACACGCCGTAGCCGCTCTCCGTCTCTTCCGCCAGTTCCGCCAGCTCGTACCAGGGCGCGCGCAGCACCGCCGCCTCGATGCCGGGCCGGACGAGCAGATAGGGCCGCGCGCCGAGCCGCAGCGGATGGCCGGGGCCGAGCGCCACCCATTCGTCGATATTGGTGCGGAAACGCACCTGTTGCCGCCGGCCTTCCCCCTCGGCCTGCATTTCGACCGCGACGAAGGGCGCGTCCTCGACCTCGATCTCCACGCGCTCCACCGGCGTTTCCAGCAGGTAGCCGCCGTCCGGGCCGCGTTTCAGCACGGTGCTGAACAGCTTCACCAGCGCCGGGCGGCGGAAGGGCAGGCCGTTGTGGAACCACACGCCGTCGCGGTCTATGCGCATGCCGCCGCGCATGGGCGCGTGCGGGCGCGCGTCCGTCGAATCTTCGCAGGTCTGGAGATTCCGGGCCATGGCGGTGCCATAATAGGGCAGTATGTCCGCGCCGGAAGGCCCGCGCCCTTTCCCTGCTGGCGCGGCGTCGAACACGGAGGCCCCGTTTCATGCAGCCATTGCGAAGCGAAGCGCAAGACGCATCCGGGGACGCCGTCGCCCGGCGCATCGACTCCGCGGCGGCGCGCCTCGGCGAAGCCTCGGTCGCGGTCGGCGAGGTGATTTTCGGCCAGGCTTCGGTGGTCGAACAGGCCATGGTCACGATGGTCGCCGATGGGCACGGCCTCCTGGTCGGCGTGCCGGGCCTCGGCAAGACCCTGCTCGTCGAAACGCTGTCGCGGGTGTTCGGCCTGGACCGGCGGCGGGTGCAATTCACCCCGGACCTCATGCCGACCGACATTCTCGGCTCCGAGATTCTGGACGAGGACGGGAACGGGCGGCATTTCCGCTATGTCGAGGGACCGGTGTTCACGCAATTGCTGATGGCGGACGAGATCAACCGGGCGAGCCCGCGCACGCAGTCCGCCCTGCTCCAGGCCATGCAGGAGCGCCAGGTCTCGGTCGGCGGGCATCCACGCTCCCTGCCCCGGCCGTTCCATGTGCTGGCGACACAGAACCCGATCGAGCAGGAAGGCACCTATCCGCTGCCCGAGGCGCAGCTGGACCGGTTCCTGCTCCAGATCGATGTGGACTATCCCGACATCGACACCGAGAAGACGATCCTGCTGAAGACCACCGGCGGCGAAGGGCAGGAAGCGCGCCCGGTCGTCTCGCCGGCGGAGCTGCTGGAGGTGCAGGAACTGGCGCGGCTCATGCCGATCGGCGAGACGGTGCTGGCGGCGATCCTCGACCTCGTGCGGCGCGGGCGCCCGGAAACCGCCGAGGACAGGCGCATCGCCGAGTGGGTCGCCTGGGGCCCGGGGCCGAGGGCCGGGCAGGCGCTGATGCGCTGCACGCGGGCGCGCGCGCTGCTGCAGGGGCGGCTCTCCCCCTCGGTCGAGGATGTGAGCGCGCTGGCCGGCCCGGTGCTGCGCCACCGCATGGCGCTCTCCTATGCCGCGAGGGCGGAGGGGATAGACGTTGACCATGTCATCGCCTGCCTGACCGCGCCGCTCGGCTGAACGGGGGCGGCCGCCATGCCCGTCGCCGCAGCGGAACGCCTCGCCGCCGGGCTGCCGGCGCCGGCCGTGGCCGCGCTCCGGGTGGCGGAAACGGTGAGCGCGGGCTCGCACGGCCTTCGCCGGCCGGGGCCCGGCTACGATTTCTGGCAATTCCGCCTCTACCGGGCGGGGGACCCCGTGCGCGCGGTGGACTGGCGGCGGTCGGCGCGGGACGGCCGGGTGCTGGTCAGCGAGCGCGAGCGCGATGCGGCGCAGACCTTCTGGCTGTGGGAGGACCGCTCGGCATCCATGGACTGGCGGGGCGCGCGGGGGCGGGAGACCAAGGCGGAGCGCGCCCGGCTGCTGATCCTGGCCGCGGCCGTGCTGCTGATGCGCGCCGGCCACCAGGCGGCGCCCATCGGGCCCGCGCCCGGCCGCTACCGCCACGAGCGGCGCCTCGGCGAACTTTCCCTCGCGCTCGACCGCGCGCCGCCTGTCGCGGGCCTGCCCCGGGACCTCGGCTTCGGCAAATACGCCCAGGCGCTCCTGGTCGGCGATTTCCTGGATGCGGCCGGCACGGTCGAGCCCCTGTTCCGCCGGCTGGCGGATTCCGGCGTGCGCGGCCATATCGTGCAGGTGCTGGACCCGGCGGAGACCGACCTGCCGATGCGCGGAAGGCGGCGTTTCATAGGGCTGGAAGGCGAGGGCGAACTGCTCGTGCGCCGCGTAGGGGGCCTGCGCGCGGCCTATCGCGAACGGCTGGAGGCCCATAACGAGGCCTTGCGGCGCAATGCCGCCAGGCTCGGCTGGACCCTGCTGCGGCACCGGACCGACGCGCCGCCGGTCTCGGCCCTGCTGGCGCTCGCCGGCCAGCTTGCCGAGCGGCCCGACCGGCTGTGCTGACGCTCGGCGCCATCGGCTTCGCCGCGCCGTGGTTCCTGCTCGGCCTGGCGGCCCTGCCGTTGGTCTGGCTGCTGCTGCGCATCACCCCGCCGCAGCCGGTCGCCACCCGCTTTCCCGCGATCCGGTTCCTGTTCGGGCTGAGGCAGGACGACGACAGCAGCGAGCGCACGCCGCCCTGGATGCTGCTGCTGCGGCTCCTGATCGCCGGGCTGCTGGTGCTGGCGGCCGCCCGGCCGATCCTCGCGCCCGGCAGCCTGCTGGAAGGGCAGGGCGAAGTGGTTCTGGCCATCGACGACGGCTGGGCGTCCGCCCCGCAATGGCCGTCCATGCGGGCCGCGGCGCTTGCGATACTGGACGAAGCGGCGCGGCGGGACCGCCCGGTCCGGCTGCTGACGACGGCGCCCGGCCCGGACGGCGGCCTGCCGGACGCGGCCGGGCCGTTCCCGCCTGCGGATGCGGCCGCGGCCGTCGCGGCGCTGGAGCCGAAACCCTGGCCGACGGACCGGATTGCCGCGGCGGCGGCCGTGCAGGATATCGGCATTTCGGGGCCGGCGACCGCCATATGGGTGAGCGACGGGCTCGAAGAGGGCGATGCCGGCGCGTTCGCCGGGGCGCTGCAGCGCCTCGGCAGCCTGGACGTGCTGCGGCCGGAACCCGGCGACCGCGCCCGGCTGCTCCGCCCGCCGAAGCGCGAAGCCGGGCGCCTGACGGTCCATGTGGACCGGGCCGGCCGGGGAGCGGAGACGGTCACGGTCGAGGCGCTGGACGAGGACGGCCTGCGGCTGGCGGCCGCCGAGGTCGCATTCGCCGGGGGCGAGGCCTCCGCATCGGTGTCCGTCGAACGCCCGGACGAGCTGCTGAACCGCATCGCGCGCTTCCGCCTTGTCGGCGAGACGGGCGCCGGCGCGACCGCGCTGGTCGGCAGCGACTGGCGCCGGCGCAAGGTCGGGCTGGCGGCGACCGGCATGGCCGGCCATCCGCTGCTCGACGACCAGCATTATCTGCGCACGGCGTTCGCCCCGTTCGCAACGGTGGTGGAGGCCCCGGTCGAGGAGCTTCTGGAAGCGGGCGTCGGCACGCTGGTGCTGACCGACGCGGCGGAGATCGGGCGGGCGTCGCGCGACAGGCTGGCCGAGTGGGTGGAGGCGGGCGGCGTATTGCTGCGCTTCTCGGGGCCGCGGCTCGCGGAAGCCGGCGCGGACCTGCTTCCGGTTCCGCTGCGCCGGGGCCGGCGCGAACTCGGCGGCGCGCTCACCTGGGCGCAGCCCCAGCGGCTCGGCGCCTTCTCCGGGACGAGCCCGTTCGCCGGGCTGGAGCCGGCCGGCGACATCGCGGTAACCCGCCAGGTGCTTGCCGAGCCGGGCCCGGAGCTCCCGGCGAAGAGCTGGGCGGCGCTGGCGGACGGCACCCCCATCGTGACCGGCGCGCGGCTCGGCGAGGGCTGGACCGCCCTTGTGCATACCTCCGCCAATGCCGACTGGTCCACGCTCGCCCTCTCGGGGCTTTACCCGCAAATGCTCTCCCGCCTGGCCGCGCTCGGCGGGGGAGCCGCCGGCGCCGCCGGGCTGCTTGAGCCGGCGCGCCTGCTGGACGGCTTCGGGAGATGGACGGAAGCCGGCCCGGCCGTATTGCCGCTGCCGGCCGCATGGACCGGCGCGGAGCCGCCGGATCCGTTCGCGCCGCCGGGCCTCTACGGACGGGCCGGGGAGTTCCGGGCCGTTAATCTCGGCGGCGCCCTGCCTGCGCCTGCGCCGCTGGCGGGCCTGCCGCAGGGGGTAGTCGAGCGGGGCCTTGCACCCGGCCGCGAACATCCGCTTGTCCCCTGGCTGCTGCTTGCCTGCCTCGTCCTGCTGCTGGTGGACGGAGCGGCCTCGCTCGCCTATCGCGGCTACCTGCCGCTTGGCGCGAAGGCGGGGCTGGCGGCGGCGCTGCTTGCCGGCTTCGCAGGCGGCGGCGACGCGCTGGCGAACGATCCGGAGCGCCTCGCGGCCGAGGTGCATCTCGCCTATGTGCTCACCGGCGACGCGGAGGTGGACGAGACCAGCCGCGCGGGCCTTGCGGGCCTCAGCCGGGTGCTGACCGACCGGACCATGGTCGAGCCGGGAGCGCCCCAGGCGATCAATGTGGAACGGGACGAACTCGCGTTCTTCCCGATGCTGTTCTGGCCGGTCGCGGCGAACCAGCCGCCGCTCTCCGACAGGGCGCGCGCGCGGCTGGCCGCCTATGTCGCGACGGGCGGCATGCTGGTGTTCGACACGCGCGACCGCAGCGCCGTCGGCGGGCATATCGACATGCGCGGCGCGGTCATGACGCCGGAGCGCGAGCGGTTGAGGACGCTTCTGGCGGGCATGCGCGTGCCGCCGCTGACGGCCGTGCCGCCGGACCATGTGCTGACCCGGTCGTTCTACCTGCTCCAGAGCTTTGCGGGCCGGTATGCCGGTGGCACGGTGTGGGTCGAGCGCACCGCCTCGAGCCGCACCGACGGCGTGACCGGCTATCTGATCGGCTCGAACGACTGGGCGGCGGCCTGGGCGGAGGACTCCTACGGGCGCCCCCTGTTCGCCGTCACCCCCGGCGGCGAACGCCAGCGCGAAGCGGCGCGGCGCTTCGGCGTCAATCTCGTCATGCACGCGCTTACCGGCAACTACAAGGCCGACCAGGTGCATGTGCCGGCCATACTGCGGCACCTCGACGGATGATCGCCAACGCAACCGATATCGCGTTTGCGCCGATGCTGCCCTGGTGGCTGATTGCCGGTCTCGGCGCAGCGGCGCTGGCGGCGGCGGGGCTTGCCTTCGCGCGCCGCGCCTCGGGCGGCGCGCTCCGCCTGCTGCTCTCGGCGCTGCTGGTCGCCGCGCTCCTGCGGCCGACCCTGGTTTCGGAACTGAGGGAGCAGGAGCGGGACGCGGCCATCGTCCTGGTGGACCGCTCCGGAAGCCAGGAGGTGGGCGGCCGGACCCGGATGACGGATGAGGCCCTGGATGCGCTGGAGAGCCGGCTGGACTTCCTGCCCCATCTCGACGCGCTGATCGTCGAGACCGAGGGCGCGGGCGGGCCCGACCGCGGCACGGCGCTTCTGGGCGCGTTGCGCGAGGCCTGGGCGGCGGTGCCGAGGCGCCAGCGGGCCGGAGCCTTCCTCATCACCGACGGCCAGGCGCATGACGCGGCGGCGACGGCGCCTGCCGGACCCGAGGAAATGGGTCCGGTGCATGTGCTGCTGACCGGCGACCCGGAGGAGGACGGCGACCGGCGGCTGTCGGTCCGGGCGGCCCCGGCCTACGGCATAGTCGGCAAGGATGTCGAGGTCGAGCTTCTGGTGGAGGATTTCGGCCCTGAAGGCGCGGGGCGCGGCGGCGCCCTGGTCTCGGTCTCGGCGGACGGCCGCCTGCTGAAAACGGTGGGCGTCGTCCTCGGCCGCGCCGAACGCATCGCCCTTCCGGTGGACCGCGCGGGCGCCACCGTCTTCGAGTTCGGCGTCGAGCCGGGACCGCGCGAGCTCAGCCCCGCCAACAACCGCGCGGTCGTCACCGTGAACGGCGTGCGGGACCGCCTGAAGGTGCTGCTGGTCTCCGGGCGGCCCCATGCCGGCGAGCGGGTCTGGCGCAACCTGCTGAAATCCGATCCGGCGGTGGACCTCATCCACTTCACGATCCTGCGCCCGCCCTACAAGCACGACGCCACGCCCATCCGCGAGCTTGCGCTGATCTCCTTCCCGGTGCGCGAGCTTTTCGAGGAGCGGCTGACGGAATTCGACCTGGTTGTCTTCGACCGCTATGCGCGCCGGGGGGTGATCCCGCAGCTCTACCTCGCCAATGTCGCCGACTATGTGCGCGGGGGCGGGGCGCTTCTCGATGCTGCCGGGCCCGGTTTCGCCTCGCGCGTCACCTCGCTGCACGAGTCGGCGCTGAGCGGCGTCTATCCGGCCGGGCCGACCGGGCGCATTCTCACGGAGCCGTTCCGTCCGGTGCCGACGGAGATCGGCCGGCGCCATCCGGTGACCGGACCGCTGGTCGCCGGCTCGGCCGAGCCCCGCTGGGGGCGCTGGCTCCGCCAGATCGACGTGGAGCCGGAGAGCGGGCAGACGCTGCTGTCGGGCGCGGAGGGCCGGCCGCTGCTGCTGGTGGACCGGGTGGGCGAAGGGCGCGTCGGCCTGTTGGCCAGCGACCAGGTGTGGCTGTGGGCGCGCGGCTACCAGGGCGGGGGTCCGCATGCGGAATTGCTGCGCCGCCTCGCCCACTGGCTGATGAAGGAGCCGGACCTCGAAGAGGACGCGCTGACGGCCGGCATCGCGGGCGGGCGGCTGGAGGTGGAGCGGCGCAAGGCGGAAGCGGAGCCCGAGCCGGTAACGGCGCTGGCCCCGGACGGGCGCACGCTGGCCGTCGAACTGGAGCCGGCCGGGGCCGGGCGCTGGCGCGGCGCGGTCGAGGCGGACGCGCCCGGCGTCTGGCAGGTGCGGTCGGGGGAGAAGACGACGGTTGCGGGGGCCGCCGTCGATAACCCGCTGGAATTCGAGGACCTGCGCCCGACCGCGGCCCGGCTCGCGCCGGTGGCGGAGGCCACCGGCGGTCGGGTGCTGTGGCTCGGAAATGACGGCGTGCCGGACGTGCGCGCCGTCAGGCCGGGCGGGCGCATGGCGGGGCGGGACTGGCTGGGCCTGCGCGACAACCGCGCCTACCGGGTCACCGGCTTAGAGCGCACGCCGCTGCTGCCGCCCTGGCTGGTGCTGGCGCTGGGCGCGCTGCTGCTCGCCTGGCTCTGGCGCCGCGAGGGGCAGCGGGGATAGGCCGGATCAGGGCCGGAGCACCAGCCGGCCGGCGGCCTTGCGGTCCATGATGGCGCGCAGCGCGGCGGGCGCTTCCTCCAGCGGCAATTCGGCGGCGATATGGGGGCGGATGCGGCCGGCGGCGGCCCAGTCCAGCAGCGCCTCGGCCGAGGCGCGCAGGCGGTCCGGGCGGCGCTTGCGGTAGTTGAACAGCGCCAGGCCGAGCGCGGCGCGGTTCTTCACCAGCAGGTGGTTCGCCCGGAAGGCCGGGACCGCCCCGCCGGCGAATCCGACCACGATGTGCCGCCCGCCCCAGCCGAGCGAGCGGAAGCTCTCCTCGAAGAGCGCGCCGCCGACGGGATCGAACACCGCGTCGCAGCCCTCGCCGCCGGTCTCGGCCATCGCGCGCTCGCGGATCGAGTCCGCCGGGTAGATCGCGACCGCATCGGCGCCCCGCCCTGCTGCGAGCGCGCCTTTCTCCGCCGTCGAGGCGGCCGCAATGACGCGCGCGCCGAGCGCCTTGCCGACCTCCACGGCCGCCAGGCCCGTGCCGCCGCCCGCGCCCAGCACCAGCAGGGTCTCGCCGGGCTGGAGGCGCGCTTCCCAGAAGAGGCCGGCATGGGCGGTGAGATAGGCCGCGCCGAGCGCCGCCGCTGCCGGCATCGACACGCCGTCCGGGAGCGGGAAGGTCTCGGCCGCCGGCGCGACCGCACGCTCGGCATGGCCGCCGTCATAGACCAGCGCCATGACCCGGTCTCCGGGCGACAAGCCCTCGACGCCGGGGCCGGTCTCCGCCACGCGCCCGGCCACTTCCATGCCGGGCGCGAAGGGCAGCTTGTGCTTGTTCTGGTGCAGGTCGCGGATCATCAGAGTGTCCGCGAAGCTGACACCCGCCGCCTCGACCCGGATCGCCACCTCGCCCGGCCCCGGCTCCGGCGCCGGAAGTTCACCGAATTCAAGCTCTTCCGGCGGACCGAAGGCCCGGCAGACGATAGCGCGCATCGGGGCGCGCATTTGCCGGGGCTCCGGGTTCAGTCCCTGTAGCTCGGGTCTTTCCGGTCCATCTTGCGCATCAGCGCCGCGAATTCGAGCCCGCCCATCGCCTCGTTGCTCTCGCGCCCGGCAAAGGCGTTGGTGTCCCGCCCGGAGCGGGCCGCGATGTCGTCGGAAAGCACCCGGAGCGTGCCGGCCGCGCCGGCATCGACCTGGACCTGGCAGGCCCGCTCCAGCCGGTAGAGGCGCGCAAACGCCTCCGCCACCGTGCGCCCGACGGTCAAGAGGCCGTGATTGCGCAGGATCATCGCCTTCTTCTGGCCGAGCGCTGCCAGCAGCCGCTCGCGCTCGTCCAGATAGAGGCTCGGCCCCTCATAGTCGTGATAGGCGATGTCGTCGAAGAAGGTGGTGGCGGTCATCGAGATCGGCAGCAGCCCTTCCTCGACCGCGGCGACGGCCATGCCCGCCCGGGTGTGGGTGTGCATCACGCAATTGTTGTCGCCGCCCGCCATGTGGATGGTGGAATGGATGATGAAGCCGGCGAAATTGGCCTCGTAATCGCCTTCGATGACAGTCCCGTCCAGGTCGATGCGGACGAGGTTGGAGGCCGTCACCTCGTCGTAATTGAGGCCGAAGGGATTGATGAGGAAATGGTGGTCCGGCCCCGGCACGCGCGCGGTGAGATGGCCGTAGATGAGCTCGGTCCAGCCGAAATGGTCCACCAGCCGGTAGGCGCAGGCCAGCTCCGTACGAATGCGCCGCTCCTCGTCCAGTTCGCCCGGCGCGGGGTAGAGCGCGCCCGTCTGCATGCCGTCCATGATCCTGTCCTCCTCAGCCGATTTCCGCCCCGGCCGGCGCCAGCGCCGCGCCGACATCGCGGGCGTCGTCAAGGCTGCCGACCGCCTCGATCAGCGCCTCGGCCGCGCGCGCACCCAGCAGCGGGGCGGCAAGCGCGCGGAACTTGCCCTGCAGCTTCTCCCACTGCCGGTTCCTGTCGCTGTCCGGCACCCCGACATCGGCGGCGCCGCGAAGCGCCACGCCGCTGCCCAGATGCACGACGACATCGGCGGCGAACTTGGCCATGTCGTCCGAGCCCTCGACCGAGACCGTCTCCCGGATCGCATGCACGTCGGGCCGGTTCAGGTTCTCGTCGAAATAGATGTCGAGCGCGCCGGTCGCCTGTTTCGTCAGCCCGAGGCCGACATTGTAGGCGAGGCTGAACTTGGCCTCGAGGCCGGTCTCCGGCGCCGGAATGTTGCACATGCGCAGCGCGTTCTGCGGGACCTTCACCTCCACCCGCTCGACATCGCCGGCGTCGAAGGCGGGATTCTCCGCCACGCCGAGGCACGCCTCGATGGTGGCGTGGGTACCGTAGCAGGCCGGGTGGTATTTGAAGAGCGTGTCGAGGATGTGGAATCGGTCCGGATCCTCCAGCAGCGCTTCGGGGCGGAAGGTCTCGGTCTGGGTGTCGGTGAAGCCCTGCACGCAGTCGAGCACGTCGTCGCGGCTGGTGAAGCCGCGTTCGGCGAGCGTGGCGGCCATGAGGCCGTTCTGCGCTGCCTTGCCGGCATGCAGCGGCTTGCACATGGTGCCGAACATGGATTTGAGCCCGGCCGCCTGGGTGCCGGCGATGCCGAGCGCGCGGGCCGTCCGTTCCGCATCGAGGCCGAGCATGTTGGCGGCCGCCGCCGCCGCCCCGAAGGCGCCGACCGTGCCGGTCGCGTGCCAGCCCTTCGCATAGTGGCTGTCGCCGAGCACGCGGCCGAGGCGCGCCTCGACCTCGATGCCCGCCACGATGCCGGCGACGACCCGCCGGCCGTCCAGCCCCCGGCCCTCGGCGAGCGCCAGCGCGGCCGGGGCCACCGGCGCGGTCGGGTGGCCGGTCATGGCGCCCAGAACGTCGTCGAAATCGAGCGCGTGTCCGGCGGCGCCGTTCACCAGCGCCGCCTGGCCCATGGAGGTCCTGGCCCCGCCGCCGAAGAGCGTGGCGCGCGGCGCGCCGCCTTCCTCCGCCGCCTCGGCCCTGAGCATGAGCGCGAGCGGCTCCTGCGAGCCGGCGAGCGTGACGCCGAGCCAGTCCAGCAGGCACTGGCGGGCCATGAAGCGCGCGTCGGCCGGCAGGTCCTCGTAGCGGATGCCCGAGGCGAACCGCGCGAGTTCGTGCGTCACATGTGGGGTTTCGGCCTCGCGGCCTGCGGTCTGGCGCATGGTTCCGGCCCTCCCGGCCTTTCGATATTCG
>CBDBGH010000003.1:0-3562500 GCA_965205265.1 Alphaproteobacteria bacterium | reverse complement strand
GGTCTAGACAAGCCGTCCTGCGCCGAAGATGTAACGGGGCTCAAGTCGCACGCCGAAGCTGCGGGTTCCAGGGATCGGGTATCGGGTATCGGGGCGCACTCGTCCGACAAGGACGGGGGCGTACCGGCCGGATGCCGAACCGGTGGGAATGCCGGACTGTATGCGGCCGGGAAGCGAGTTGGCTTCCCCGGTTCCCGATCCTCGATTCCTGGGGCGGTAGCGGAGCGTCGCCTAGGCCTGCGAAGGCGTGCCGCGAGGCGCGTTGGAGGTATGGCGAGTGAGAATGCTGGCATGAGTAGCGACAAAGAGTGTGAGAGACACTCTCGCCGAAAGCCCAAGGGTTCCTGCGCAAGGCTAATCCGCGCAGGGTGAGTCGGCCCCTAAGGCGAGGCCGAAAGGCGTAGTCGATGGGAACCAGGCGAACATTCCTGGACCTTCCGGTGGTGACGGATGGCGTAAGTGGTCGCGGCTTATCGGATTGTCGCGGCGGCGAAGCCGTCCCGGGAAATAGCCCCGGAGCAAGACCGTACCCGAAACCGACACAGGTGGGCAGGTAGAGAATACCGAGGCGCTCGAGAGAACAACGCTGAAGGAACTCGGCAAAATGCTCCCGTAACTTCGGAAGAAGGGAGCCCGGTTCGTGGGCAACCACGGGCCGGGGGCACAGACCAGGGGGTGGCGACTGTTTACTAAAAACACAGGGCTCTGCGAAGTCGACAAGACGACGTATAGGGTCTGACGCCTGCCCGGTGCCGGAAGGTTAAGGGGAGAGGTGAGAGCTTCGAACCGAAGCCCCGGTAAACGGCGGCCGTAACTATAACGGTCCTAAGGTAGCGAAATTCCTTGTCGGGTAAGTTCCGACCTGCACGAATGGCGTAACGACTTCCCCGCTGTCTCCAGCGTTGGCTCGGCGAAATTGAATTCTCCGTTAAGATGCGGAGTACCCGCGGTCAGACGGAAAGACCCCGTGCACCTTTACTACAGCTTCGCAGTGGCACTAGGGGATGACTATGTAGGATAGGCGGGAGGCTTCGAAGCGTGGGCGCCAGCTCGCGTGGAGCCAACCTTGAAATACCGCTTTTTTGTTCTCTGGTGTCTAACCGCGGCCCGTGAATCCGGGTCCGGGACCCTGCGTGGTGGGTAGTTTGACTGGGGCGGTCGCCTCCTAAAGCGTAACGGAGGCGCACAATGGTGAGCTCAGGCTGGTCGGAAATCAGCCGCAAGAGTGCAATGGCATAAGCTCGCCTGACTGCGAGGCCGACGGGCCGAGCAGAGACGAAAGTCGGTCATAGTGATCCGGTGGTTCCGAGTGGAAGGGCCATCGCTCAACGGATAAAAGGTACGCCGGGGATAACAGGCTGATACCCCCCAAGAGTCCCCATCGACGGGGGTGTTTGGCACCTCGATGTCGGCTCATCACATCCTGGGGCTGAAGCAGGTCCCAAGGGTTCGGCTGTTCGCCGATTAAAGTGGTACGTGAGCTGGGTTTAGAACGTCGTGAGACAGTTCGGTCCCTATCTGCCGTGGGTGTACGAGACTTGAGAGGACCTGCTCCTAGTACGAGAGGACCGGAGTGGACGACCCTCTGGTGGACCGGTTGTCGCGCCAGCGGCACAGCCGGGTAGCTACGGTCGGAAGAGATAACCGCTGAAAGCATCTAAGCGGGAAACTCCCCTCGAAACCAGGTCTCGCCCGAGAGTCGTGGAAGACCACCACGTCCATAGGCCGGGAGTGGAAGCGCAGCAATGTGCGAAGCGGACCGGTCCTAATCGCTCGAACGGCTCCAGATCCGCGCCCTCAAACAGGGCGGGCGCCACCGGCGAAGACGCACGCAATCGGGAAGAGAAGGACGCATCCGGACGATGCGTTGGCTTGGCGGTTATGGCGCGGGTGAAACACCCGATCCCATCCCGAACTCGGCAGTGAAAGCCCGCAGCGCCGATGGTACTGCGTCTTAAGGCGCGGGAGAGCAGGTCGCTGCCAAGCCAACCCATCGCCCGGGCCCGTCCCTCTTCAACCGATGCCTTGGCCGCACCCGTTGTCGCGGGGTGGAGCAGTCCGGTAGCTCGTCAGGCTCATAACCTGAAGGTCGCAGGTTCAAATCCTGCCCCCGCAACCACCGAGACCGACATTCCCGATCCGGGAGTGTCGGTCGCCCCCTTCCCCCTGCCGTTTCCGACACCGGCGGTGGCCCATTCGAGGATGGCGCCGAGGTCGCCGTGCAGCGCGGCGTGCATTTCGCCGCGCTTCGCGCCGGGGGTGAGCACGATGCGTTCGATCAGGCCCCTTATGGCGTCGGCCGCCGCGTCGCGGTCCTCCGGATGGTCCAGCGCCTCGGCCAGCCGCTCGACCTTGCGCCGGTAGATGCCGGCGATGTTGGAGTGGATGTCCGGGATGTCGGCCGGCACGGCGGCGAGGCGCTCGTTCAACGCGTCCTGGCGGGCTTCGAGCTCGCGCAGCCGGTCGGACATGCCCCGCACATAGCCGCCTTCCTCGATGGCCGCGATCATCGACGCGATCCGCTTCTCGATCCCGGCGAGTTCCTTCCGGTCGCTCGCGCCCGAGGCGCGGCGCTCGCGGTTGAGCCGGTTGGTCTCTTCGGCATACGCCTTCATCGCCTCGGCGGCGGCCTCGGGCGCCATCAGCCTGTCCTTCAGCCCCGCGAGGACGCGTTCCTCGATCTCTGCGCGGCGGATGCCCCGGCCGTTGGCGCAGGACCCCGTCATGACGTGGCTGGAGCAGCCGTAGCGGTCCTGGCCGCGCATGGAACAGGGGCCGCCGCAGACGCCGCATTCGAGCAGGCCCGACAGCAGGTGCCGGGGCCGGTGGGCGCTGTTCAGCCGGTTCGCCCGGCCCGCGCGCGTGGCGGCGATGACGGTGGCGTATTTCTCGGCGATCTCCCCCTGGCGGTCCTTCACCGCCTGCCACAGTTCGTCGTCCACGATGCGGAGTTCGGGGACCTCGGCGACGATCCACTCCTCCGGCGGGTTGATGCGCGAAACCCGCCTGCCGGTCTCCGGGTTCTTCATGAAGCGCAGTCGGTTCCACACCAGCCGGCCGATATAGAGTTCGTTGTTGATGAGGCCGGTGCCCCGCTTCGCATGGCCCCGGACGGTGGAATCGGTCCTCAGCCTGCCGGACGGGCCGGGCACGCCCTCGTCGTTCAGCCGCCGCGCGATCGCGCGCGGGCTCGCGCCGTCGGCGAACTCCCGGAACACCCGGCGCACGGTTTCGGCCTCGGTCTCGTTGATGCGGCGCTCGCCCCGCACCGGCTCGCCGGCGGCATCGACCGCCTTCACCACGTCGTAGCCGTAACAGAGGCCGCCGCCCGACTTGCCGGCCTCGACCCGGCCCCGCAGGCCCCGGTGCGTCTTCGCCGCCAGGTCCTTCAGGAACAGCGCGTTCATGGTGCCCTTGAGGCCGACATGGAGTTCGTCGATCTCGCCCTCCGCCAGCGTAACCACCGTCACCCCGGCGAAGCGCAGGTGCTTGTAGAGCGTCGCCACATCCGCCTGGTCGCGGCTCACCCGGTCGAGCGCCTCCGCGACCACGACCTCGAACATCCCCCGCCGCGCGTCCTCCAGCAGCGCCTGGATGCCCGGACGCAGGATCATGCTGTCGCCCGAAATGGCGGAGTCCCTGTAGGCGCCCGCCACCTTCCAGCCCTCGCGCGCGGCGCGCTCGCGGCAGATGCGGAACTGGTCCTCGATCGAGGCCGCCCGCTGCTGGTCGGACGAGTAGCGGGCATACAGCGCGCAGCGAAGGGTCATGATGAAAGGTCTCCTATCTCTCGCCGGCCTCCCCGGTCGGTGCATTGTCGTTGGCCGCGGCGCGCCTGTCGAATTGTTCGCGCGCGATGCGCCGGCCGAGCAGCCGGGCCAGCGTCGCCACCGCGGCATCGACCCGCGCCTGCGGGCCGGGGTTGTCGTTCGCCGACGCGCCGCGCATGGCGGCAATCCCGCATTCCCCGCTCTCCCGCATCTCCCGCAGCACCATGCTTCCGGGAATAGGTCTGGGTCCGCGATCCGGCCCTGTCAAACCGGCCATGTATGGGGTTTCCTGCATCGAATCATGCCCTTGCGCGCCCCTGGCCGCCCCTGGCGCGGCATGCCGCGCCAGCAGCATGATCGAAAAAAATCGCCGGGCCGCATCGTTCCAGACGTTCTCACGTCAGGACGCGGAGCGCGGTCTCTGGCGCCCTGTCGAGCATCCGCAGCAAGGCGCGCGCCGCGCCGGTCGGGCAGCGCTTGCCCTGTTCCCAGTTGCGGATCGTCTCCGGCGACACGTCGATGCGCCGCGCCATCTCCGTCTGGCTGAGACCCATCCGCCGCCGGACCCGGCGTGCATACCGCGCCATGTCCTGCATGGCCCCGGCCTCGTCCTCCCGCTCCTGGGCCTCGATCTCCGCTTCCGTGGTCGCGTCCACCCTCGCGGCGTCAATGCGCCCCTTGGGGAAAGTGGCCGGATCGTCGGGATCAACCCTGATGCGCGTTGTGCTCATGTTCCGCAACCTCCTTCGGGTTGGCCTTGCGGGCCGATACGATGCGGACGGCCGGACCCCGCAGCGTGCAGACGACGACACAGGCGCGCCCGTCGACCGTGCCGAGCAGCCGGTAGCGGTCCTCGCCATAGTCCCGCCGCCGGTCCTGGACGACGATCCGGTGCGGATCGTGGAAGGCGTTGACGGCATGGGCGAAGTCGAAGCCCCGGCGCTCGAAGCAGGCATTGTTCCTGGCCTCGTCCCGCTCGAACTCCATCCTCGGGACCGTAGGCCAAGGGCCTACTGACATCAAGTGTCCGGATGATGCGGTGACGCCGCCGGTCCCGCGTCCACACCGTCCGGCCATACCGGTTCCCGCCTGCTGCGCCGCCGTCCCGCTGCCGTCTCTGCCGCGCGCTTCTCGCCGGCAGGAGGAGGGGCCTGGCCGTGAGCGGGGCGGCGGTCGGGCGTCCGGGAGAGGGCGTCCGGCCGCTGCTTCCCCTCATCGACACGAAGGAGACGTCACACATGACGGCAGCGATGGCGATGCCCGGCAACACGGCGGACACGTTCCTGGTCCATTTCTTCGGCACCGGCCTGGCCGACGAGCGCTATGCGGTCGAGAAGTTTCACGCGCGCGCGGACGGCGACATTGTCCCCGTCCCCGCCAGGCCGGCTGGCGCGCAGGGCCGCGGCAAGGAGAAGCACACGGTCGTCTCGCGCAGGCAGGCCGAGGCGATGCGTCCCGGCCGCACGGAGATCATCATCTGCACCGGCCTCAGCACTCGGGGCGGGCGGCAGGCCTGGGGCTCGGTGGCCCTGGGCCTGTTCTGCGACCGCCGGCAGAAGGGCTGACCGCCCGTACCTCCGGACATCCCGCCGGCCGGCCGGCGGCTGCGGCCCGCCTTCGGCGCCTGACAGGCGTCCAGGGCCGCCGGCGGGGCGTCCGCCTTTCCCCCACGAACAGAGGAGGACGGCGTGGCCTGTGCCGGTCCCGAGATCCGCCGTGCGCGCGACCGCGCGCGCATCGCCGGGCGCACCGCCGTGCGCCTCGCCCGCGGCCTTTGTCCCCGCTGCGGAGACCGCCCGCCGGCGCCCGGGCGCTCGGTCTGCGCGCCGTGCAACGAGAAGCAGAACCGGGCAGGCCGGGAACGCGACGCCCGGCTGCGCGCCGGGGGCAAGCCGCGAAGAGACCCCGCCACGGCCAGGGCGGCCGCAAGGAAGCGCGACCGCCGGCAGGCGGACGAACGGCGCGCCGCCGGCATCTGCGTGCGATGCGGAACCGCCCCGGCGGCCGACGGACGGAAGTCCTGCGAGCCGTGCCTCGAGAAACGCCGCGCCGCCGACCGCGCCCGCTACGCCGCCGGCAAGGCTGCCGGCCTCAAGTATGGCGGCGCCAACGCCGAGGCGAAGAGGCGCGCCGGCCGGGCCGGGAGCCGGCGTCGCCAGAAAGCGCGGGCCGAGGCCGGCCTCTGTGTTCGCTGCGGCAACGTCCCGCCCGAGCAGGGCAGGACCATGTGCGGGCCGTGCCGCGAGGATCGCCGGCAGGCGAAACGCGCCCTCCATGCCGAACGCGTGGCCGCCCATTGCTGCACGCGATGCGGCGGGCCGGTCCATGACGGCCTCACGCGCTGCGCGCCCTGCGCGGTCGCCGACAGCGCCGGGCGAAACCCGAAACGCAAGAACGCGCAGAGCCGGAGGCGATACAGGTTCCGGCGCGAGCGCGGATTGTGCACGGCATGCGGAGCGCCAGCCCAGGGCGCGGCCCGCTGCCCGCCCTGCGCCGAGCGCAGCTATCACGGCTCGGCGCACTTCAAGGGCATCCCGCTCTGGGACCCTGCCTGGACGGTGATCGAGACCGCCACCGGCCGCGAGCACGGGCCGTTCGACAGCGAGGCCGATGTCGCGCTCTGCCTCGCCTTCGCGAAGCTCTCGCACGACGAGGTCGAGATCGTCGCGGACGCCAGCCCCATGGCGCGCTTCGCATCCTGGGCCTGAGCGCCCGCCGGAGGCACATGCCGCCGGCCGGCGCCGGGGGCCGCGACCATGGTGTTCCGCCGAACGCATCGTCGCGCGCCCGCCCTGTCTCCGCCGGGGCCGGCGTCCCGGAGTCGGAGAAGGGCTTTCGCGGGGGCGAGCGCCCGGCGGGGTGGAAGGGAGCGGCCCTTCCGCCGGATGTCCGGGCGTCGCCCAGGGGAGATGCCCATGTCCGAGTTCTTCCACGACACCGATGCCGATGCGGCAACCGACACCGAACGTGACACGCCGGCCTGCGACGAACTGCTGGCCGAGGCCGGCCTCGACAGCCGGGCCATCCGCGAGGTCCTCGCCGGCCGCGACGCAGAGTGAAGGAAAGCGGGGAGAAGGCGAGCGGCAGGGGGCCGGAGCGAGGGATTCCGGTTCCCGCCGTTCGTCAACCCAACGAATATCGAGAGCATGAAGGAGAAGATCATGAGTTTCGGATTGAACAGAGCGGAAGTGATCGGCCGCCTCGGCGCCGACGTCACCGTCAACCATCTCGCCTCGGGAGGCCGCGTGGCCAACATGAGTATCGCCACCGACGAGAGCTACGTCGACAGGAACGGCAGCGGCGAGCGCATCGACCGGACCGAGTGGCACCGGGTCGTGACCTTCCAGGACGGGCTGATCGACATGCTGGTCAAGAACGCGAGGAAGGGCCGGCTGGTCTACGTCTCGGGCAGGATGCAGACCCGGCGGTGGAAGAAGGAGGGCGAGGACAGCGACCGCTTCTCCACCGAGATCCTGCTGGCGCCCGGTTCGCGCGTCCAGTTCCTGGACAAGCCTCTCGGCGCGAACGGCAACGGCGTCATGCCGGCCGGCGGCGCCCCGGAGCAGGCCGGGGAGTCCCGCGACATCATCCCGTTCTGATTCGTCAACGTTCTCCTTTCGACCCGGGGGCGGTGTTTCGGAGACTGTGAAAGTATCTGCTTTTCACAGTCTTCGGGGTACCGCCCCTTTTTTCATGCAGCCGGGCCGGCGCCGCGCCGGACGGACAGGAGGAGGAGTGAAGCAAGGAGCGGGCGAACGCCGCGACGAGGGAGGGAGCGGTCCCTGCCTCCGGCAACATCCGACGGGGAGAACAACATGACCGACATCGTTTTCAAGCGCATCACGCCGGAGGAGTCCCGCATCCATGTCGAGGGCGACTTCGTCGGCGAGGTGCACCGCCAGGACGACATCCTGAACCCGGGCGCGCACTACTACGTCTGCTGGCTCGACGAGGACCCCCGCGGCCCCGTGCGCATCCATGATCGCTCGCGCATCCGCGAGACCGTCGCCCGGCGCGTCCTGAGCCACCCTCTCTGGCAATGAGCGTGGCGGCCATCGCCCGCTGGCGCCACGGCCGGTGCGTCGTCCGCCAGCGCCGTGCCGGGCGGGACCGCCCATGGGGTCCGTGCAGGGGGAGAGAATGGGCCGGGCGACGTGACGTCCCATTGTGATCCACGGGCTCGCTACAGCAACCCCTGCGGGGTCCTCCACTCCGCTTGCGCTCCGTTCCGGCCGGGACTCGGAATGAAACGGCGCAAGCGCCTAGGCCCGGCGGAATGCGCGGCCGTGGCTCCGCGCTCCCTGCGGTCGCTTGTGCGCCCGCACCACCCGCGCATCCCGCCGGGCCATTCATTCCGGACCCGGTGCTTCCGCTGCGCGCGCGGCTCCCAACAGGACATCACGTCTGGGGATCGGCCCCGCACGTGCAACCGATCGTCAAGGAGATCGTCATGAACACCATCATCGAGAACATCGACACCATCGAGACCGCCGAACACTCCGTCACCGCGACCGTCTGCGAGAACGCTGCCCTCTACGGCGCAACACCCGAGCGCGACGAACTCGACCCCCGCGTCGTCTGGGACAAGGACGATGCGCTGACCGCTGTCGAGGAAGCCTTCCGCATCATGACCGAAGGCGTCTGCCCTGACGGCACGCAGCTCGCCGACGAGCGCGAACACCTGCTCTGGGGCTTCGTCAACATGCTCCACGCCCAGACACAGCGCCTCGACCGCAGCGTCGACAGGCTCAGCCCAGAACTCCGCGACCTGCAACGCGACCAGGACGGAACCGAGATCAGATCCCGTGAACTCGAACTCGTCACCGACCGCGCCCGGAACCTCGGCGACCGCCGCGACGCCTTCGAGAAGATGCGCGATGCGGCGGCCGAACAGTACCGCGCCGAGACCGGCGACACCTGGCGGCCCCGGCGCGGCAGCCACGTCAGCCAGACCGGCAGGCTGACCTCCGCCAGCATCGACGCTCGTGACTTCCAGCGCGCCCGCAAGGAGGCTGAGACCATGGCGCACCTGCCGCAGGGCACCCTCGTCGCCATCGCCGGCGGCAAGACCGTCAACGACCCGGACGCGGTGATCCGCACGCTCGACAGGACCCGCGCCAAGCACAACGACATGGTCCTCGTGCATGGCGGCGGACCCGGCGTCGAGAAGATCGCCGCGCGCTGGGCCGAACGCAACGGCGTCCACCAAGTCGTCTGCAAGCCCGACTGGGACCGCCACGGACGCGCCGCGCCCTTCCGCCGCAACGACGAACTGCTCAACCTCCTGCCCAAGGGCGTCATCGCCTTCCCCGCCAGCGGCGGCGGCATCACCGGGAACCTCATCGACCGCGCGCGCCAGCTCGGTATCCCGGTCCTCCAGGCCAGCGCATAGGCCGCAACGCAGCGCGGGCCGCATCGTCATCCCCGGCAACGGGACGGCGGCGCGGCTCGCTGCTCTTTCCGCAAACGGCATCGCGCGGACAACGCCCTCCTCGCGCGTGCTTCGCGCCCCGCTCGCGATCGACGCCGTGACCGGCATCTCCGGCAGCGCCGTCGGTGCTGGCGACCGCCAGCCCGATCGCCGGCCAAGGCAGCAGCGCCTTGCGGCTGTCGCCGCCATCGCGCGTTGTCGCCTGCATCGCTCCCGGCACTCCCGCCGATCCTCGTGACGGCGCTCCCGTCGGAACCGCCGTCACCGCCCCCGGCGCCGCGCTCGACACTTCGTCCATTCGTGGTGTCGCCACCGTCGCCCGCATCAGGCGCCGCGGAGGCTCCAATCCGCCGCTCTCCCCGGCGTCGATTCCCCCATCGCTCATACATCGCAAATCGTGCTCCGACGGGCCGCGCCCGTCTCGGTTCTGCACACCTAACGCACCGATGGTGCAGCCTCGCAAAGGCTGCGAAGGCGTGCGATGGACTGCGCTGCGTCACGATCCATCGCTGCCCTGCGGTCCCTGGCGTGCCGGGAAAAGATGGCACGAATCGCAACCGGGCGGATCGACATGGCGGCGGCGGATTCCATCGTGTTATCAAGACCTTGGCGCCGGTGTCACACGGTGTGTTGCGTTTCCGCTGGCGCGACGGATAGGAAACTTCCTGCGTGGTCGCGATTTGAGCCAGGCCCGGTTGCGGCGTGTGACGGCCGTCTTCGCCCCGCGCCACGGGCTGCCCCACCGTCCGGCGCCCCGAAACCGGGCGCGATTCCTGCGCCGACCGGCCCGTTCCTGGTATAGAGTTCGAGGCGTATCCGCATCGTTCGCGACAGGAAACAGGGAGAGGCTCGGCGAAACCGATGACCGACACAACCGGCAAGACCCGGAGCAGGCGCATCCGAATCATGCCCGAGCAGTGGGCGCGGGTCGAGCGGGCGGCCTCCGGAACCATGCAGAACCCGAACGAGCTTCTGGTCCAGCTCGCCATGGAGGCCCTCGACCAGCGCGAACTGTTCGGCAGGGACGCCCGGGTTCGTGTCGCGCGCGCCTCGCTGTTCGCTGCCCAGGTGCTGGCCCGCGACCTCATCGCGGCCGGGCGTGACAACGAGGTCCAGGAAATCCGCGACTTCATCTCTACCATCGTGCCGGATGTCGAAGCCGGGCAGCCCGCAACGCAGCCGCAGGGTGAGCAAGTCCGCCGCTCCGACCCCGGCGATGAGTGACCCCTGTTCGTTGCAGACATGCGTAGCCCCATCGACAGGCGAAGCAACTCTCCGATCAGACAAGTGCGCTGTCCGAACCCGCATGGCCGCCCTCGGGATGGCGGGAGCGGATCAATCCCGAGAGGCATCCCGACGGGGCGGGGGCGCTAAAAAACGGACCCCAGTCGATCGACAAGTCGCGCGGCGGCCATTGTTGCGGCGTATGGGATATCGATTCAAGCCCGAGCTCTGGTTCGGGTGCACGTCCTGATTTTGCGAGGTTGAGAAATGCCATGGTTCCGCCACGATATCTGTTTCTTATATTCGGGGGGCAGATGGAGGCGGACATGGCCAGGACCGATCACGACGGCCTCGTCGAACAGCGTGGCGAGCTGCTGCGGGAGATTGCGGGCATCGGCGACCTCCGTCAGGGTTCGCTCAGGGCACAGTACCGCAAGTGCGGCAAACCGAACTGCCATTGCGCGGTCGAGGGGGCGCAGGGGCATGGCCCCTACTGGTTGTTGACCTGGCCGGACAGGGAGACGGGGAAGTCCCGCGGCCGCACCGTTCCCGCCGACGCCATTGAGGGAACGCGGGCGCAGATCGCGGAATACCAGCGGCTTCGCGGTCTGGTGCGCGCGCTTGTCGAGGTCAGCGGCCGGATATGCGATGCCAGGCTGGACGCGGACAAGCCGGCCGCGCCGGGAAAAAGGGGGGTCTCGACGCAGCGATCGCGGAGGAGGTCGAGGCCGAGGTCGAGTGGCTGATCGGCGCGGGCGTCGTCGATGACTTCCAGGCGATCGAGATCGAAGCGCGGCGGGTTGCGTTGCAGATCATGGGGCAGGCCGTCGCCCACAGGCTCAATGCCGACCGTTCCGACAACCGGGGACCGTGGCTGTCGTGTGCGTGCGGCGGCGAGGCGCGCTTCGCCGGCCGCCGGCCCAAGACCTTCACCACCGCTCTCGGCCCTCTGACGCTGGAGCGCGCCTGGTATCACTGCGACCGTTGCCACCGCGGCTTCAGCCCGCGTGATCGAACCCTCGGCATGGAAGATACTTTCCTCTCACCGGCGGCGCTGCGCATGATCGGCGTTGCTGCTGCCCGTACCAGCTTCGAGGGCTCCAGCGCCCTGTTGCGCGAACTGGCAGGCCTGGCTGTCGCGCCGAAGACGGTCGAACGCCATGCCGAGGCGCTCGGGCGAGAGATCGCAGGCGACGAATGCCGCGTGATCGAACCCGAGCCGTCCGACGCCCCCACCCTCTATCTCGGCCTCGACGGCACCGGCGTGCCGGCGCGCAAGACCGAGGTCGAGGGCCGCGCGGGCAAGCAGCCCGACGGCTCCGCCAGCACCCGCGAGGCCAAGCTCGCCGTCGTGTGGTCGGCGGAGACCGTCGACAGGGAGGGGCGTCCGGTGCGCGATCCCGGCTCCGCCACCTACAACGCCGCCATCGAATCCATCGCCACCCGCGAGTTCGACCCCGAGCCCGCGCCCTTCGCCCGGCGTGTCATCCGCGAGGCCGAACGCCGCGGCTTCGACACGGCCGAGCGCCGGGTCATCCTCGGCGACGGCGCGCCGTGGATCTGGAACTTCGCCGATGAGCACTTCCCCGACGCCATCCAGATCGTCGACATCTTCCATGCCAAGGGCCACCTGTTCGACGCAGCCAAGGCGATCTACGGGATCGGCAGCGAGATCGGTGAGCGATGGGCCGGGAAGCGGCGCGAGGAACTCGACGAGGGCCGCGTCGACGAGGTGATCGCCGCCCTCAAGGGCCATGCCGAAACTTGCGAGAACGCCCGGAAGAACGCCGAGTACTTCTCCAACAACCGCGAGCGCATGAACTACCCGAAGTTCCGCGCGATGGGCTTGTGCGTGGCCAGCGGCGTGGTCGAGGGCGGCTGCAAGAACATCGTCGGCGCCCGCCTCAAGCAGGGAGGTATGCGCTGGACCGTCAACGGCGCCAACGCCATCATCGCCCTGCGCTGCGCCGTCGAGAGCAATCGCTTCGACGACTTCTGGGAACGACGAGCCGGCGCAATACCATGAATCTCACAAATACGACGTGCACCCCTCTGGTTCCGGCGCAATGCCCGCCACGACCTCACAGATCCTGGTCGTCAGCTTCAGGCATGTGCAGCAGCGGACAATCGGGCCACGCGCGGCCCAGCTCAGCCCTGTCAGTGACCGGGCGCGGAAATCCTCGTCCTGGCGACGGCAGGCGATTGCTCAGGTCCAGAACCGGACCGTAACCATTCTCGCCGGGCATAAGCAGCATGTAGTCGTAGGTCCTCAGTTGACGTTCCCGGAAGACGAGCAAGGGGGGCCCTCCCTGGGGATAGGGAAGGTGTCTGGCGGCGCCGATTTCGATCTTGTGATTCCTGTTCGAACCTGCGCTGAAGACGCAGCGGCGTACCTCGACTTCGTTCCGCGTGGCGTTCGCGGACACACGCGTCAGATAAACTCGCTCAGTTTCAAACCGCCTCAGGCGGAAATAGTCCCCGATCACCTGGGCGTTGAAGTGAACCTGGGCCCATCTGCCGCCAGCGCGCGGCACTTGCGCGAGCAGTATTCGTTCGAAGTCTGTCGCAGCACGGACCCCGGGTGCGCCCGGCGCCGCGCGCGCCCGACGCACGCGAACGCCACGGCGACCTCCTCCTCCGATAGGACGAACGAGGTTACGGGCCGCCCGTTGGAGCACTTCCTCGTCGATGATTCTGATGCTGTCGCCATGGCGATCAAGGAACTCCTCGATCGCGCCCATATCGATCCCGTCCCCACTCTCAGCAGTTATGACCGTATAGGCCTCGAAGTTCCCCATGAGTCCGCCCGGAGTCAGGTTCCCTGACCCGACGATCAGGATTCTTCCGCCGTCTTTCAGTCCGAAGTCCGAAATCTTGGGATGAAACAACCCGTGATGTTCGTTCCAGAACACCTTCGGTCGAAAGTTCGCGTGGCGCCGTTCGAGTTCCTGCATTCGCTCAAGCGTCGCCCGGTTCGTCACCGCGTCGACCCCGACGACAAGGTCGATCTCACCTCCCCCGTCCATGAGATCGTGGACCACCTGGTCCTCGATCAGGTGATCGACCCCGTCGCGCGTCGCAAATGCATACAGTCCTCGCCAGTCCGACGCTCTCGCTGCGGCAGCGAGGATCGCCTCGTACAGATAGGTCGTCCCGCTATGGGTCGGATCCTGAATGAAGACGCTGAGATGCACTGTCTACGCCTTCGCCGTCATCTCATCCATCGATCATCGGAGAGACCGGGCCGTCCCTCCATCTCCCGGCCGCGGCGCCTTCCCAATTGAGTCATACCCCGCCATCAGGTCCTCGTAGCACCGTACCTTCGCGCCCTTCTTCTTGGTCAGTCCGGGTTTCGAGAAGATCAGGATATACTCGTGCACGTTCTTGAACAGGAAATTCGGAGGATAGGGATAGCTGCCGAAAATGGGGCGCTGAGCGCCGTAGCTTCCCCACTTGCCCCCCGACCTGTCCTTAGACCAGATGATCTCGTTGACCATGACGAAACCCAGCTCGCGCAGCAGAAGCGCAAAGTCCGTGGCGAGGGGGAAAGTCAGCAGTCCATGCTCCGTGTACTGATTGACGTTGGCCGTCACCACGCAAATCTTGCGCCCGGGCATGAGCACTCGGAGGCATTCCTGGAACACGGGCCGCAGCGAGGTCAGGAAGTCGACGTAGTTTTCTCTGTTACCGAGGTTCGTCCTGCTCTTGCCGTAATTCGCCTTGTCCCAGTACGGAGGGCTGGTGACGATCAATCCCACGCTATCGTCCGGCATGAACTCCATGTTGCGGCTGTCGCCGTGTACGACCTGGAGAGGTTCTACGTCCGGATCGTGGCCGTTATGCAGCTTGCGGCATTCCTTCCTGATCGTCTGGATGTAGTCGCCGTTCTGGTCGACGCAGGCCGCGCGCCGTCCCAACGGGATAGCGGCGCGAGCAGTCGTGCCCGTCCCTGCGAAGGGGTCGAGGACTGTTTCCCCGTAGAAGCTGAACAGCTTTATCAGGCGGTGCGGAATTTCGTCGGGGAACACCGCGGGATGATCGTCGCGTCGGGTATTCGCGATCGTCCAGACCGTCTTCGTGTATTCCCGCCACTCCTCCTTGGTGATCCTGCTCCTTTCCTTTACAGCCGGATCAATACGAACGGTCATCTGCCTTCCTCGCGACGTTACGTGTTGGGAGCCGAACGTGGTTCGGCCCGAACGGCACAGGCCGTAAAGTGCTGCAATTCGATGGCGAAGGCCGGTTCGAGCCCGGCCAGCCCAGCCAGGATCCGATCAATTTGGCTGCGCTCTTCGTCGAAGCCGTTCGGCGAATAGGCTAGCGATGACCGGCCCCGGTTGAGGCTGATGATCGGATATGCGCGCATGAGCGACCAAAGCCTCTCCCCGCAGGCCGCCAAGGCAGAGCGCGCGGTACCGGACAAGGCATCGGCACCGAAGGGCAGGCCGGCGAGAAAGCGCCCGGTCACATGAAAGCCGTCCTGTGTGCTGAGCCACCACCAATAGGCGAGATGGCTCGATAGCACGGCGAATGCGGCAGCAGCGTCTTCCCGATTCGAGAACTGCATCACATGCAGAGGGTGCTCGGAGAGCGCCGGCGCCCCGTCCAGCACTCCCGGCGGCGGTTTCAGGAAGACGTTCAGGAAATTGTAGGCCGTTGCACCCACGAACACCGCTTCTTCGTCGCGTCTCAGGACACACGCCAGCGGCATGCGACGTATCTCCGCGCAAGCGTGATCGAACCGCTCCCATCGTGCGGCGAGCAACTCGAAGGCACGCGCCTGGCATGTGCCGTCAATCTTTGGGATGCCGGAGCGGATTGTTCCGGCCACCGGGGTAAATCGGATCGCGGCGAACATGGAGGCCCGGCGGTCACCGCGCCATTTTTGCAGCGGGCCGGATTCGATCTCGGTCCCGCACTCCTTCCCGTCTCGATGCCAGAAGATGATGGAGTTGCGCGTCTTGACGTCTTCGCCAAACAGCGCGTGCGGCTCCCGGTCGAAGAATGCGAATCGCCACCTTCCGGGAGTATTCCCCATCAGGGACCGGGTATTGGCGAACTGATTACCTACATTGCTGGCCAGCGACATCGGTAGTACCAGCGTCCCCGCAGCCTGCTTGCCTTCCGCGAGCCGTACCATTTGCTCCACGAATAGCGGATAGATCTCCGACGACGCGCTGCCCGTCGCCCCAAGGCTGGAGAATGTCCTTCTCAGAGTATGGAGGTCTTCGCGCTCTCCCACGCTCGAATAGGGTGGATTCCCTACGATGACGACCCCGGTGGCCGGCATGTTCGAGAAGAGCCGGGAAAGACGAACCCGATCCTCGAATACACTCCCTTCATCCGCCGTAGGCAACTGCCCCGACGCCAGCGCAGCGACGATCCCGCCCCCGGAGTCCGACGCCGCGTGCATTTCCCCATCCGCGGGATCGAGCCGCAACGCATCGACACGGGCAAGATTGAGACGCAGCCGATGCCACAGCAACAGCGGCGAACCATCGTCGCTCCCACCAGCGTTCAGGCAATCGGCGAGGATAACGAACGCCGCAGCATCGAGTGCCCAGGGGTCAATGTCCGTACCGTAGAGACATCGCTCGGCAAGCCATCGTGCATCACGATCCGGCCAACCCGACTTGAGCGCCGCGAGCGCGGCGCGCAGGAAGACCGCCGTGCCGCAGGCCGGGTCGAGGAACGCTGGCGGGCAGTCTCGCTCGACGAGCCCTTCCACGCATCCCCGCACCATGAAGCCCGCCACGTCGGCAGGCGTGTAATAGACCCCTTCGGCGCGCTTCCGGTCGCGAGCGCTTCGGGTCCCCGCATCACGTCGGACACTCAGACGGCTGCCCGGGCCATGCGGATCAAGCACATATGGCAGCAACTCAAGATAGGCGAGCGCATCTCCGCATGCAGCAAGCGCCTCATCGACCCGCGCCGCCGCACGCATGGGAACCAACCCCGCCGGATCGACATCCGAAGCCCCGTCGAAGAACCACAGAACCCCCTCTTCTATCCCGGCGCCTTGTGCGATCCGGCCCGTCGCAAAGCCCGTGAGCCACGCCGAGACAAGGGTCCAGGCCAGCAATTCGGAATGGGACCGAACAACCCATGCCCCAGGCTCACGAATGCGCCGGGACAAAATGGATCGATGGACCCTCGCGCAATCCTCGTCCTCAAGCGCAGCCGCAAGCACCGCGACGGCCGCGCGCACCGGACGTCCGTGCTCCTCGGAAACGGTCGTCAAGACGTGTCCACGCCCAGGAACCGCAAACCGATGGCGCTGCGCCAAGGGTGCGACTACAGCCGGCGGCAGGTCCGGCGGGACGGCAGCCGACTCCGGCGGCCCCATTTCGTTCGTCTCCCCCAAGGCCGCCAACTACCTGCTCTTCCGTTGAGCCAGCCACAGCGGAAGTTCCGGCTGATCCCGATCCCGGCATCGCTCAAGCAAGTCTCTGATCGCTTGCCGGATCAGCCAGGATCGTGAAATTTCGGTCTGCTCGGATAGGGTGCCCAGTTCCGCATAGTCCTTGGAATCCAAGCTGACCGTTACGCGGATTAGCGGCTCCTTCTGTGGCATGCTTTGCACCAGGACTGTCCACAATGAGTACCAATACAGGAGGATCGCAATCCAACCTATGCGTATTTTACATCATTTGTAATCGGGACTCCAACACGCAGGGATGTGTCCGGTAACGTCAAGAGTTATGTGTCAGGGAGAGAGGGGTAGTGATTCCCTGAGATTTGTTTTCGTGAATGAAGACCGCGTAGAGGACGCGGTCCATTGAGGTTCGATCCTGGAAGGTTCCCATGGGCCGTGTTCTTCTGCGGACCTCCCGGAACCTTCGTTCGATGGCGTTGGTGGTCCTGACCTGCTTTCGCTCGTCAAGGGTGTTGTAGCGGAAGCATGTGAGCAGATCGTCGAGATCGTTGCGCAGGCAGTCGACGGCCTTGGGGTAGGTGCCCTGCCAGCGGTCGGCGAAGCGCCGCGCGGCGCTCTGGGCCTTGCGGCGGTTAGGGGCATTCATGACGGCGTGGACATCGGCCTTGACGGCCTCCTGGTCGGCCTTGCGGACCCTGTTGAGGATGTTGCGCATCTTGTGCGCCCAGCACCTCTGGACCGGGATGGCGTGATAGACGAAGGGCAAGGCGGCCAGCAGGCCCTTGCCGCCATCGACGCAGATCATCTCGAGGCCCTCGCCGGTGAGCCCGCGGCGGTGCAGCGCGGTGAGGAAGCGCTCCCACTCCGCGGCGCTCTCGCTGCCGGCGAGCTGGAAGTCGATGATCTCCTTCCTGCCGTCGTGCCGGATGCCCAGCGCCACCAGGACCGGCCTCCTGAGCGCGCCGGCGCCGGTCTTGCGGGTCAGCACCACGCCGTCGAGCATCAGCGCCTTGTAGGTGTTCTTCAGCGGCCTGCGGTGGAAGGCCGCGACCGCCATGTCGAGCGTCCTGGCGACCCGGCTCACCGTCGCAGCCGAGACCGGGCGTCCGAGCAGGGCGAGCAGGACCTCGCCGACCTTGCGCGTCGAGAGCCCCAGTACGAAGCCGGCCAGGATGGCGCGGTCGATCTCCGGTGCGCGCCTTGCATAGCTCTTCAGAACCCCGGTCGGGCAGAAGTGCCGGGTGCGCGGCACGTTGAGCTCGATGTCGCCAAGCTCGCTCAGCAGACAGCGCCGGTAGGTGCCGTTGCGCCGGTCGCGCAGCGCGCCGGCGTCGAGGTTGTCGAGCCAGCGATCCACCGCCTCGGCCATCCGACCTTCGATGATCTCGGCCAGCGCCTGGCGCCCGAGCGGGCGATAACCCTCGCCCCACTCCAGTCCGTCTGCCTGCATCTCCTTCACCACCTCAAACGCCTGCGGTAGGCTCATGATCGTCGCAGCTTGCTGGGACATGCGGGGTGCTCCTGCTTGTGGTTGTCATCACCACAGGGAGTACCCCCTTCCCGCCTGACACATAAACCTAAATCCGGCAGTTGATCGGGGTCTGGATTCGCCGTGGCCCTTGTAGACTGCGGGTATGAGCGGATTTGAAGAGCCCCGGGAGGTTCACCCTGCGGGTGAGGGTTCTGGGGTTGTGCGGGACCTCGCACGCGAGGCCGTGAAGGTGGACACCTTCGGCGGCACGGTTCATGTCGAATGGGATCCGGATGCGGCGGTGACGCCGCTGGGTCATCTGGCGTTCTTCGCGGAATATCTGAAGGTGAGCGGTCGCTTCGAGGCGCTGGTGGCGGACTGCCCGCTCGTCTACACGAGCCCGAACGCGCCGTTGAAGCGGGACGTTCTGGGGACGGTGCTGCTGTCGATCCTCGCGGGCCAGTCTGGCTATGCGCACATCACGGCGCTGCGCGGGGACGGGGTGAACCCGGCGCTGTTGGGGATGGGCAAGGTCGCGAGCGAGGATTCGGTCCGGCGCGGTCTGGAGCGGATCGGGGCGGATGAGGGCACAACGCGGCTTCAGGGCCATCTCGACGACACGGTCCGCCCGCTGCTGAGCGAGCCTTGGGTTCTGGACTGCGACACGACGATCAAGCCGCTCTACGGCCACCGGGAGGGGGCGGTGGTGAGCTACAACCCGAAGAAGCCGGGCCGTCCCTCGCACGCCTGCCATGCGTTCCTGATGGCGGGCACGCGGCTGGTTCTGGATGTCGAGGTGGCGCCGGGCAACCATCACCGCTCGAACCGGGCGGCACCGTCCCTGTGGGCCTTGCTCGACCGTCTTGGTCGGGATCGCTGGCCGCGCCTGGTGCGGGGCGACAAGGGCTGGGGCAGCAAGGGCAACATGGCGTCGTGCGAGGCGGCGGGTCTGGACTATCTGTTCAAGCTGCGCCTGACCAGGGGCGCGCGCCGGCTTGCCGAGCGGCAGATGGCGCGGGACGGCTGGGAGGATGCGGGCCAGGGCTGGCAGGGGATCGGGGCCGATCTGCGCTTGCAGGGCTGGAGCCGGTTGCGCCGGGTCGTGGTACTGCGCCGCCGGCTTCCGGCGACACTGGCGCTGACGCGCGGCGACACCGCCCAGGGCGAGCTGTTCTGGACCGAGGCGCAGCCCGGCACCGGGGTATGGGAGTTCGCGGTTCTGGCCACCTCGCTCGACCTCGAAGTGCGTTCTGTGGCCCAGCTCTACCGCGACCGGGCCGACGCGGAGAACGGCTTCGATGAGCTGAAGAACCAGTGGGGCTGGGGCGGCTTCACCACGCGCGACCTGACGCGCTGCCGCCACATGGCCCGGCTGATCGCGCTCATCTACAACTGGTGGAGCCTGTTCGTCCGCCTCGCCGATCCCGAGCGCCACCGCGAGGCGATCACCAGCCGGCCGCTGCTGTTGCACGGCATCGCCCGCCAGACCCGTCATGCCGGCCAGACCCGGCTGACGGTGACCTCCCACCACGGGCGCAGGCAGACGGTGGTCGCGGCTCTACGGCGGATCGCCGGCTTCTTCCGGACCCTGATGCAAAGTGCGGAGCAGTTGAGCGCCGAGGATCGCTGGCGCCGGATCCTCGCCGAAGCGCTCAAAAAATACCTCCGTGGCCGCGAGCCGGGCCATCAGCCCTGGCTGCCGCCCCCTCGGGCCGCGCCAGCGTGCTGAAATCGAACCCGAAATCGACCATTCCAACCGCGCCGAGAGGGCGATCACGCCTTCCAACCGCCGGATTTAGGATAAATTCTTACGTCACCGGGATGTGCGCTGTGGTGATTTTTCGCGGTGGGGGCGTCGATTTTGGGGGTCGGATATGGTCCTTCCCGTCTCCGTGATCGGTGAGGATGCGGGCTTTCGGGGCCTGACCGGCACATTACCGGGAGGTTATCGGGTTTGCGGGCGTGGTTTTTCCCTGGCCGGTGGGCGGCGCGGTTGAGCGGGGCTGTCGGGAGGTGGGGCAGAGGTCAGCCGGTGTCGCGCCAGGGCACGGGGCCGACCAGGGAGCGCATCCGCTCGGGGCGGTTGGTGCGGGCCTGAGCGAGGGCCATTGCCATCATCACGGCCAGCGCGAGCCCGACGCGGGTCTTCATCCTGGCGCGGCCACGGATGTATACCATCGGGCACTGTTTAGAACCCATTGGCCCATTTTCGGGTTCCGATGGAGGCGATGCGCGCGGGTTGTGAGACAAGATTGTTCCAGGCTTGGCAGCAGTGATCGAGGATATGGTCGTAGCTTTTGAAGACGCGGTTGGAGAGCCAGTTTTCGCGCATGAACTGCCAGACGTTCTCGACGGGATTGAGTTCGGGCGACCGGGGTGGGAGCGGCATGAGTGTGATATTGCCGGGCACTTTGAGGGTCGAGGAGGTGTGCCATCCGGCCTGATCGAGCATGACGACGGCATGGGCGCCGGGTTCGACGGCGAGGCTGATTTCGGTGAGATGGGCGTTGAGCGCGTCCGTGTTGGCGTGGGGCATGACGAGCGCGGCCACCTTGCCTTTGTTCGGACAGATGGCGCCGAAGATATAGGCGGAGGTCGTCCTCTGGTCCTTGGGTGCTGACGGTCTGGTGCCGCGTTTGGCCCAGCGCCGGGTGATCTTGTTCTTCTGCCCGACACGGGCCTCGTCCTGCCACCAGACCTCGACCTCGACGCCGTCGTCCAGCGTGGCGCGTATCTCCCTCAGGCGGTCCGGGAACTTTTTTTGAACGCCGCCAGAGCGGCTTCGTCCTGGGCATAGTGGCGCGGGCGCGCGGAGAGCTTCGCGTAGCCCATCCGGCGCAGCTCCCGCCCGACTGTTGTCTCCGCCAGGGAGACGCCGAACTGCTCCTTGAGCCATGCCGCCAGGTCGCAGCGCCGCCAGCGCACCACGCCGTGGATCGCCGGATCCGGACCGCTCTCCACGATCGCCGCCAGCGCCGCGCGCTGCGCCGCGCTCAGCTTGCGCGGCGGACCCGACGCCTTGCGATCCTTCAAACCCTTCGGGCCTTCCGCATTGAAGCGAAGAACCCAGTCCCGGATGATCTGCAAGCCCACGCCCGCAAAGCGCGCCGCGTCCGAACGACGATCACCGTCGTAAATCACCGCAAGCGCAAGCAGGCGGCAGGTCTGCGCGCTGTCCCGGCTCCGCTGAGCCAGGACGCGCAACTGCGCCGCATCGAAATCGTCCCTCAACGGGGTCCCCGCCCTTATACCGACCCTCCAATCGCAGGATCGGCATTGAGGCAGAAGCCGCTCTCCTTGGGAATCCCCCAATGAGTCTCAAACCTCAGCCGCTGGTATGAGGCCCGGGATTGTCGGGGCGAAGTTCCAGGGCATGAGTTCGTCGATGCGTGACAGGGGGTGCATGTCGATGATCCGGCGCAGGGTGAGCCCGAGCGAACGGGACGCGGTAACCCGAACCGGATGGGTCCGGCGATGGCGGCAGCGCCGGTGAGGACGACACTCCGCCCGGCAACGGCGATAGCGGCAACGCCGGCGATCCTGTCGGCCGGGGCGAACCCGGACAGGATGGCGCCGGCGATGCACCGGCGAGTTGCGATCCCGCCGGCACCGGCGAGGTCATGGATGCCCCTGCCGGCCGGGGCGGAGACGACGGGGACGACCACGCCTCCGGCCCGTCGCCGAGCGCTCTCGCCGCCGAGGAGCAGGCGTGGGACGAGGCCATGCACCAGGTCGCCAGCCTCGCCAGGGCCGAAGGCCGGATGCCCGGCGCCGTCGAGGAGACCGTGCGCGCCGCCCATGCATCCGCGCTGGACTGGCGAAGCCTGCTGCGCCGCTTCATGACCGACGCCGATTGACATTATCCGGTGAGCGCACGTCTACAGGCCCACCAACACCGCCAATAACGATCCGCACGCCAGCCGCTGTCCCTTTCAGGGTGCGTTCAGAGCGCCATGCCCGGTCATCCGGTCCCGAACAGCGCCGCCATGTCCTGTTCGGTGAGCGCCAGCGGTCCCCCGCCTGCACCCTCGAACAGGGCGTCGGCAAGCGCCTGCTTGCGCGCCTGCATTGCCTGGATGGCGGCCTCGACGGTGTTCTCCGCGATCAGCCGATGCACGAACACCGGCTTGTCTTGCCCGATGCGGTGCGCCCGATCCATCGCCTGGCGCTCCACCGACGGGTTCCACCAGGGGTCATAGACAATCACCGTGTCGGCGGCGGTGAGGTTGAGGCCCGCGCCGCCCGCCTTCAGGCTGACGAGAAAAAGCGGCAGCGTCCCCGACTGGAACGCCGCGATCTGCCCGTCCCGGTCCCTCGTGCCGCCATGCAGCATGGCGTAGCCCCAGCCGCGCGCGGCGACATCGGCCTCAATGAGCTTCAGCATTTCCACGAACTGGGAGAAGACCAGCACCCTGCGGTTTTCCGCAACCAGCTCTTCGAGCAGCGCGAGCAGCCTGACCCGCTTGGCGCTCTCTGTCACCCTGCGCGCGGCGTCGAGCTTGACCAAGCGTGGGTCGCAGCAGACCTGGCGCAGTTTCAGCAGCGCATCGAGGATCGCGATGCGCGAGGCTGAAAGCCCCCGCGCCGCGATCGCCTCGCGGACCTTCCTGTCCATCGCCATGCGGATGCTCTCGTAAAGCGCCGCCTGGGCGCCCTCGAACGGGACAAGCTCGTCGATCACCGTCTTCTTCGGCAGTTCCGGGGCGACCTCTTCCTTTGTGCGCCGCATCAGGAAGGGCCCGATGCGGGCGGCCAGCAGGCGCTGCCTCGCGCGGTCGCCTTTCTTCTCGATCGGCGTGCGGTAGCTCCTTGCGAAGGATTTGCGATTGCCGAGCAGGCCCGGGATCAGCCAGTCATAGAGCGCCCACAGTTCCTGGAGATTGTTCTCCAGCGGCGTGCCGGTCAGCGCCAGCCGGTGCCGGGCGTCGATCTCCCGAATGCGTTTCGCCACGCCGGCGGCCGGGTTCTTCACCGTGTGCGCTTCGTCGAGCATGGCAGTGTCGTAGCGATGGCCGAGCAGCGCCGCGCCATCGCGGTTGAGCAGCGGATAGGTGGTGACGACGAGATGCGCGCCGGCGATATCCGCAAAATGCGCCCGCCGGTCGGGGCCGTGCAGGACCAGCAGTTTCAGATCGGGAACGAAACGGGCAGCCTCCCGCTTCCAGTTGCCGACCAGGCTGGTCGGCACGACCAGCAGGCTCGGGCGATCGACCTTCGCCTCCAGATGACGCCAGGCCAGCAGCGCCAGTGCCTGCACGGTCTTGCCGAGACCCATGTCGTCGGCCAGAACGCCGCCGAAGCCGGTTTCCGAAAGCGCCTTCAACCAGGCCCAGCCCATGCGCTGGTAGGGACGCAATTCGCCCCGCAGCGTCGCGGGCGCCGCCATGTCCGGCGCCTTGGCAAGCAATCTGAGGCGGGCACCGAGTTCGAGCAGTGCGCGGCCTCCGGTCCAGGGCGCGCCGCAGCCCTCCAGCGCCTCGGCAAGCGCGGACAGGCGGCCCGCTTCGGCGCGATGGAAGCCGAGCAGTCCCTGCGCCTCCAGGAACGCCTCGGCGAAGCGCGCAAAGCGCGAACCGTCGAGCGCAAGAAAGCTTCCGTCCTCGAGCCGCGCATGGAAGGTACGACCCGAAAGATGCTTGTCCGTGTCGAAACCCGCCACCAGCTGTCCCCATTCGTCGACGGGGAGTTCCGCGACGATCTGCTGGACGATCGGCGCAATGTCGAAGCTTTGCCCGTTCGCTTCCATGAAAAGGCGAAGCGAGAACCAGTCGTTCTCCGTGTCCTCCAGCGACGTCGAGAACCCTACCGGCCCCTCGTGCAGGCGAAACGGCCATGTGCGGTCGATCTCGACGCGCCAGCCTTGGGAGCGCAGCGCGGGCACTGCCTGCACCTGGAAGGAAAGACCCGATGTGGAGCCGTCATTCCCGTCCGATTTTCTCAGGGGCGGGAAGACCACATCCGCGTCATAGACTTCGCTCGGCGGATCGTGCTCCGCATATCGCAATTGACGTATGTCGTAGCGAAACCGGCCGGCAATCTCACCGAGACGCTGCTGGTATGCAGCTTCTCGTGCGTGGTCGCGCCGGATGACGGCCGCACCTTCGCCTGGAAGCCTGAGATCGCCGCTCTCGCCCGGCCGGATCCGCCGTTCAACACCCGCATAGGCGATTTCCAGGCGCGCGAACGGCCAGACCGCCGATAGGTCCCTGCCGGGCTCCGCGCCGTATTCGCCCGCTTCCCACCGGGTGAGATTGCGCTCGCGGGCGTAGAGAACCAGCACAGGCTCGGGCACCACATCGATGCGCTCCTCCACCCGGTGCAGCCGGGGAACCGGTGCGCGCTGGTCCACCCGCGACAGCTTCGAGTCAACCGCATCGACCGCCTCGCGCGGCACCGGCGGCGCGGTCGCGAACCAGGCGGCCATGTCCGGTGGAAGCGTTGTCTCGGCGGCACCCGTCTCGCCGGTTTCGGCATCCACGAAAAACGGCGCCGGGAACGGCAGCAGCGTTACGGCGGCTCCGGCGGCGTCGCGCGCCTCAAGTCGCTGCGCGCCCGCCTCGTCCAACTCCCAGAAGAACTCCACCGCCCGCGGCCGTCCCCATAGAAGCGCCATGCCGTGGATGGCGCCGAGGCGCGCGCGGCCCGTCTCGACGATCTCGCGCACCAGACCCACCAGCACATCGCCCTCCGGCCAGTCATGGCGGGGCTCGTAGCCGTCTCCGGAAAAGAAGGCGAGCTTGCCGAGAAGCCCGGCGTCCTGCACGGTCAGGTTCTCCCGCGCCCATGTCGAGCGCCGGTCGAAGGGCCGGAAATTGCTGCCGATCCTGCCGTCCTTCTTCAGATAGGCCCGGTAAGGATCGATGCACATGCCGCGCATCGCGTCGCGGCGGATGACATAGAACAGATGATCCTGCCCCGGCAAGGGCGGGCCCGGCGCCCGGACCTTCGCCGCCTTGCCGCTCCGTCCCGGCCAGAGGTCGAGCCAGCGCCGGACGTCCTGCGGCAAGGGAGGCGCCCGGTCCGGCGCGCCCGACCGGGACTGCCGGCCTTCGCATGCAGCCAGAAGCAGGGCGACGACATGCTTGCAGTTGTGGCCCACCGGACAGGAGCAGCAGCCTTCCACCCGGGGCGGTCGGCCGTTGTCCCGCAAGGACAGGATCGCCGAGACCGAATAGTCCGCCGCCCGGCTGCCGGACACCCACCCGCGAAGCCGCGTGGGCCCGTCGGACTCAAGCGAGCGCACCATGCCGCGCAGGAAATAATCCAGCCCCCGCGAGAAGGCGGGCTCGCCGATGGCGCGGCGGACGTCCTGCCTATCGAACAATGGCGGCCGCCCCGCAAGACGTAGCGTATGCCTGCCGGCTGCCCGGTGCGCACGCAAAGCGGCGGCCGGTTCCGAACTCCACAGGGCGGCAGGAGGTCAAGGCGAGCGTCTCCTTCGATCCCTGCCGCCCGCGCGCCTGCGCTCCGATCGCGGACCGGCCTGTTTGCCCGCGTCATCTACTGTGGCGCGATTCGAGCGCCGGCACGCTGTAGAATGCGAGCGGCCAATGTTGTCACGACGCCGGTGGAACCCGGCGTGATCGCTGCAAGCGGCAGTATGCTGCCGTGAAGCTGTCCCGCCGACGAGCCCGCGTTCGCCCCCCGGGACGGCCGGTTAGAGCGACAGCTGTCGCGAGCTTTGCCCTGCCGCGCCTCACGCAAAGACTCGACCCCAGGGCCGCGGCAGGAAAGCCGGGCATCCCGGCACCGGCAGGAGGTCACTCGTCCGCACCGGCCTCCGTAGGCCTGCGCCCGCGGACGTTCTCGCCGGTGATGTGTCGCGAAGAAATGCGAACTGGCTGTCCATGCCGTCTGGGCGCCCCCGTAACTCCGCCAGACCGGTCTCGGCCGCCTGGATCCGCTCATCCAGCCCGTCCAAGCGGGCGGTCAGGCCCCGGCGCAGACCGCTCTGGTCTTCGCCCATGTCGCGGCGCAGATCGCGGTTGTCCTTCAACAGCCAAGCGAAGACGACCAGGACGATGGCCAGGGTGATCCAGGGGGCGATCTGCTCAAGCATGGAAGGACCCTATCATGTCTGTCCGGCCTTGTCCGCTTGTCTGTTTGCGTCAGAGGGCAAGCCTGCACAGTTTGCCCAGATCGGCGAACAGAAAAGGATTGAGGCCCTGGCTGGGCCTTTTTTACAATGGGTTGTGCCAACAACCCGCCGCTTTGGGCGTCACCAACCGGGTGAAGAAAACGGTTCCGCGTTATCGTTCGCCGGTCAAGCTTGAAGTTGCGGTTGCCGGGCCGGCTTCGACGGCGCTGGGCGGTGTTGTGGTGCTTCTGGAGTTGCTGGCTTCGAGGCGGGTTCTGGCGGCTCTGCCGGAGGCGGGAGGCGGCCGGTCGCAGGGCTGGAGCGACGGTCAGATGATGCTGGCGGTTCTGCTTCTGAACGTGGCCGGGTTCGACCGTGTGTCGGACATTGACCGTCTGGAGGCGGACCGTGGGCTTTGCGCGCTGGTGCGCCGCTTCGAGCCGCGTCTGTTCGGTGTCTCGCGGGGTTCGATCGCGCGTCGGTTCCGAGGCGGACGTGAGCGGTGCTTTCCCTCGGCGCGGTCGGTCCGGGACTGGCTGGACCGTTTCCATGTTGTCGGCGTGCATGATGCCGGGCGCGAGAAGGGGTGTGCGTTCATCGCGCCGCCCGGCGCGCGCCACGATCTGCTTCGCGAGGTGAACCGCCGCCTTGTTGCGGCAGGGGTTCGACAGGCAGGGCGTTTGCTGGGGAGACGGGTCATGGAGGTTTTCGCGATCGGATGGGGTCGTGGAAGGCATGATGGCTCTGCGACCCGTCCCGGCTCCACTTCGCAACACGACGCAGATCATCCGCATCGAAATCTTCACGCAATGGAAGCGCAGCTCCCATAACACCCCCCAATCCAAGGCTCCCACCTTGGGTGCAGTTCTCGGATGTCGGATAGGAAGTGCGTGATTTCAACGATTTAGTCTTTGCGGTTGCGGCGGATTTGTGGATTTGGTGACAATCTTCGTCTGAGGGCGGGGATTTTGCTGCGCGGCGGGGGAGATGATGGGGTAAGGCGGGAACGCTCCGCTCCGCCGGAAGCGGAGTGATGTTCAACCGCTGAAAGTCCCATCGGGAGCGTCCCCATGCCAGTGTCCCAGCCTTGCCTGTCTTCGTCCATCATTCTTTCGGAACTGCCGGAGGCCGCAGCGGCGGCGGTGAAGCGGGTATTGGGGCTGTTCGAGGATCATGTCGGCGGCGGTGAAGGCCCCGAGGCCCTGGAAGCGGCGGAGTGTGATGCGCTGGCTGCGATGAAGGATGTCTGCTGCCTTGTGCTGCGCGGGGTGATCGAGAGCCGGGATGACGGGGCGCGGCGCCTGGAGCGGGACGGGCATGTCTGGTATCGGGTGGAGGAGACCGCCCGGACGGTGATGACGTCTGTGGGCGCGGTGGAGTATCGGCGCCCGCGTTACCGTCGCGACGGCGTGTCGGCCTTGATCGTGCCGGTGGACGAGAGCTTGGGGCTGGTGAACGGCAGCCTGACCCGGAGGGCGGCGCATCTCGGCGTGTGGCTGATGGGCCATTGTACGGCCCGGGAAGCGGAAGCCTTCTTCGGCAAGGTCGGCATCATGACGCCGTCGGCGAGCACGCTTCAGCGTCTGGTCGGGGCGGCGCATGAGCGCTGGGAGACGGTCGGCGAAGCGGCGCTTGAGGAGATCCGGGTTGCGGAGGGCATACCGGCGGCGGCGGTCTCGCTCGACGGCATCATGGTGCCGCTGCGGGCCGGCGAGGACGGACGCGCCGATGCCTGCTGGCGCGAGGCGTCCTGCGGCACGGTCTCCTTCCACGACAGCGACGGCAAGCGGCTGCGCACGACCTGGCTGGGCCGCATGCCGGAAAGCGGAAAGGTCGGCTTGAAAGCCCGGCTCCGGGCCGAGGTCGCCCACATACAGGCTTCCCGTCCCGACATTGCGATCATCGCGCTTGCCGACGGCGCCCCCGACAACTGGACCTTCCTAGAAAGCCTCTCGCCTACCGAGCAGGCCGTCGACTATTGGCACCCGTGCCAACATCTCGCAGCCGCGTCCGACCACGCGCGCAACCCCCGGTGGTTCGAGACATATCGCGACATCCTCCGCCACGATCCCGACGGGGTGGAGAAGGTCATCCGCGCCTTGCGCTACCTGCACGACACCGCCCACCGAGCGGGCAAGGCCGAGGTCCAGCGCGAACTCGCCTTCTTCCGCAAAAACCGAAAACGCATGCGCTACCACGCGCTGAAGGAAAAGCGCCTCGCCATCGGGTCCGGCGTTGTCGAAGCCGCAAACAAAATGCTCATCACACAGCGCATGAAGCGATCCGGCATGCGAGGGCGCATCCGCGGCGGCCAGGCCGTCCTCACCTTCCGCGCCCTCATAAAGTCCGGACGCTTCGAAAGCGCCTGGGAGGCCATGTTCACCGCTGCGCACAGCACACCCGCCGCAAATGACAACCACAGCCGCATAGGCTGCCAAAACGGCCTCGCGGCCTGAAAAAGCTCAACTCAGCACGACAAAACGTCCCGCCATATGAGACTCACTCCCCCACAGAGCATGTCTATCCGATCCCCAAGATGCGGAACGGCAGATCGTAAACCATGTGGCCGAAGAGCTTAGAGGACTGATGTACAACTCTGTTGCGGAAGCATCTCCTGCAGGCGCTGAAGCAGTCGAGAGTTGGATACGACGCAAAGGCGATGGAGCCGTGACATTCGCGTTCGGCGACAGAAACCTCGATCTGGAGCAGACCATTACTTTGGCGAACAAGGGTCTGGCAGCGAGTGTGTTGAGAAATAGCGCCTACGAAGGTCTCTCCGCCGGTTTCTCCGGCCAAAATGGCGTCGGCCTTGACGCACAGTTGGCTTGGACTATGAGCTTTCGGACGGTGTACAACGCGCCGCCGCCGACGTTGTGGCTGGGCACCGTTGTTACGGCATTTCAAGCGGACAGTGAACAGCATCTGATCTGCATGAGGCCTTGATGCGATTGCGTGAGGTTGGATGAGGAGACAGTGTTCTTTTTCCTGCCTCTGGTAGATCCAGCCGCAGGAATGGAACAAATCGTCGTAAGCGTTGATGACGCATATGAGCGACTGGGTATCGAACGTGACCCAGGCGGATGGGTTCTTCGAAAATTCAAGCCATCGGTGGGAAGCGGTACCGTAACCGCAACAAAGCGGGACCCAGATGGCGGATTCGAGTTCACGGGTATCTGTGACAAGCAGTACAGGTGGCGAGGTGAACTCAAGGCCGAGTACGCTCAACGGATTGCTCAAACCTTGGCCACAACGCTGAGTCGCGTGGCGATCGACGAGTCGGAATGGCTAAGAAGAATGGCCAGAAAGGGGGGCTGATCGTTTGACCTACAGACAGTAGAGCTCGGCCAAGCCAGCGTAGCGTCAGAACGCCTGATTGAGCTGAATGCTGCTACGGCATACGATCTTCCAGTAAATCAGAGAGTTATCGCTGGTCAAACCGGAACCTCGATCAAATGTCGGTCTCGGTGGTAGCGTGCCCCCGCAACCAAAATAGCCCGCTATTTCAACAGGATAGAGGGCTTTCTCTTTGCCGGCAAACCGCAAGGAATTTTACAGGTACCGTATCGGTACCGTTTTGTTTCCAAGCCGTGCGCAGGTCTGTCGTATGCCATCCGTAAGCCTTCGGGCAAGCCGTGGAACGCGACACTGATCAGCGATTGAGGGTTCGCTGCCAATTGCGCCGGAGGGGCCGGAGCCAGATGTCTTTTCTGGGTTTGTCGCAGAGCTTGTTGCGGTCTTAGCGTCCTCTTCCTTGTGTGGCGCCGACGCGGGTCCAGCCCGACGCGTTGTAGACGGCGCCGGTGTCGCGCGGGGTTTCGACGAAGGTCTCGATGAGCACGGGGGTGATGTTGTAGCGCTCGGTCCAGTCGATGGGCAGGCGTCGTCGCACGATGGCGAGGATGTGCGAGCCGAGGTTGGGGACCGCGATCCATGGCAATATCAGGAAGCGCGGGTTGTCGACCGTATGCGGTGCGGGCGAGGCAGCCGGCTTTCAGCTTGACGACGGCTTGAAGTTCCAGGGAAGCAGTTCATCGAGGCGGTCATTGGGATGACCGGCTGCGATGGCTTCGAGTGTGGCCTTGAGCCAGGCGTGTGGCTCGACCTCGTTCAACTTCGCCGTCTGGATGAGGGATGCTATGCGTCCCCAGGCGGCGGCGCCGTCGTCGTGACCGGCGAACAAGGCGTTTTTCCGTGTAAGGACCACGGGCCGCAGGCTGTTTTCGACGGCATTGCTATCCATTTCGACGCGGCCGTCGTCGAGGAAGATCCGGAGGCCGTCCCAATGACGGGCGATATAGGCGAGCTTTTCGCCGAGCCGGGACTTGGGCGAGACGCGGACGCGCTGCTGCGTCAGCCATTCGCCGAAGGCCTCGACCAGGGGCGCGGAGCGCGTTTGCCGTTCGGCGAGGCGCAGCTCCGGCGGGCTGCCGCGTATATCGGCCTCGATGGCGTAGAGTTCGGCGATCCGGCGTAAGCCCTCGGCTGCGATTTCCGAGCCGCTGCTGTCGTGGATTTCGCGAAGCCGGCGCCGACAATGGGCCCAACAGTAGGCCAGCCGCAGCGGCGCGCCGCCCTTGCGGCTCGGTCCGGCCAGCCGGCTGTAGCCGGCATAGCCATCGACCTGCAGGATGCCGTCGAAGCCATCAAGGAAGCGCTCCGCATGTTCGCCGCCGCGCCCGGGGGCGTAGAAGTAGACGACGCCCGGTGGATCGGGCCCGCCCCAGGAACGGTCGTCGCGGGCCAGCGCCCATAACCAGCCGGTCTTCGTCCTGCCGCGGCCCGGATCGAGCACCGGCGCCCGCGTCTCATCCATGAAGAGCTTGGACGACCGTTTCAGGTGCCGTGCCAGGCGGTCAACCACCGGCCTGAGGTGGAACGAGGCCTTGCCGACCCAGCCGGCCAGCGTCGAGCGGTCCAGATCGAGGCCTGAGCGGGCATAGATCTGCGTCTGACGGTGCAACGGACAATGATCGGCGTATTTCGAGACCAGCACATGCGCGATAGCGCCTTCGGTCGGCAGCGCCCCTTCGATCAGCCGGGCCGGCGCCGGCGCCTGGGTCACGCCTTCCTCACACCGGCGGCAGGCGTATTTCGGGCGCACCGTGACGATCACCCGCAACTGCGCCGGCACGATGTCCAGGCGCTCCGTGCGATCCTCGCCGATCTTCGCCATTTCCCCGCAGCCGCAGGGGCAGAGCGTGCTCTCCGGCTCGATCACCTGCTCGATCCGCTCCAGGTGGTCCGGCAAATGGCCGAGATTGCGCGCCGGGCGAGGACGCTTCGGCGATTGGGCCGGCGCCGGATCGGCCGGCGTGATCGCTTCCTCGATCTCTTCCGCCGCCGCAACAAGGTCCTCGAACGCCAGCTGGCGCTCGTCCGCCGTCAGCTTCTCCGACCTTTTCCCGTAGATAACGCGCTGCAGCTCGCGCACCAGGTGTTCGAGACGGCGGATGCGCTCGGACTGCGCCTCATTGCGGTCCGTCAACACCTCGTTCTCGGTGCGAAGCGTCTCCAGCGCCATGATCGCCTGCACCGCCGCTTCCCGCTGTTCGGGTGTCAGCGTTTCAAGGTCGATCTCCGCAAGCGCAGCCATGGCTCGCTTGGTAGCACAGTGTCGCGGAGCCGGACGCCCCGATCCACCGGCTGAGTCACTCCGCCTCAGCCGGGCGCCGCGCCGACAGCGCCCGCACGCGACGCCAGTCCAGGCCCGCGAACAAGGCCTCGAACTGCGCATGGCTCAGCGACATCACCCCGTCGCGGATCGCCGGCCATACAAAGCCCTGGTCCTCCAGACGCTTGTAGATCAGCACCAGCCCGGTCCCGTCCCAGAAGACCAGCTTCAGCCTGTCAGCTCGCCTCGATCGAAAGACGTATACCGTGCCGGTGAACGGGTCCCGCCGCAGCGCGCCCTTCACATGCGCGACAAGGCCGTCGTGCTGGCGGCGGAAGTCGACGGGCTTCGTTGCGACAACGATCCGCACCCGGTTCGACGGGAAGATCATGACAGCGCATTCAGCGCAGACACGATCTCCGCCAGCCGGCCCGCCGGCACCGCCGCATCCAGACGGACCGTAACCCGGTCCAGAACCACTTCCAGACACCCACCGTTCGCCTCGGCGCCGTGCCCTTCAGCCCGGACCACCAGCGGCGCAAACTCCACTGCCTCGTCCGCTGCAGGCAAAACCAGGCGACCCTCCCGCGCCTTGCGACGCCAGTCCGACAGATGGCTTGGGCGAAGATCGTAACGCCGTGCTACCGAGGCCACCCTCGCGCCAGGCTCAAGCGTCTCCGCTACAATCCGCGCCTTCAACTCTTCCGGCCAGCGACGGCGACCCTTCACTCCACCGATCACCTCGACCGGGCTGAGAAACTCCGCAGTGCGCTCCATGGAGAAACTCCTCTACGTCCTCCCGAACGTAGCGGAGTCTCAAATCCCGAGACCGAGCGGAAGGTGCCCCTGCCGCATCGCTTACTGTCGACCACCATCGGCAGGTTCTTCTCGCGCGTCTCGGGCGTCCATCCGATGAAGTTGTCGCGCGGGGCGAGTTTCCATGCGGCGGTGGAGAAGCCGAGCATGGCGAGCGGCGAGCCGTTTCGGTCATGGACGGCGTAGCGCATCTGGGCGCCGACCAGGGGCTTGTAGCCGAGATCGTGGTCGCGGGCGACGAACTCGTTCCAGAGTTTTCCTTCGCGGATGTTGCGCACGACGATGCGCATGTCGAGCGGGCGCACCTCGTCGAGGGTCTTCGGGGCAGGGAACAGCGGCGGCTCGGTATCGGGTCCGAAGACGATGGGCCTGGGTCGGCCCTGCTTGCCCCTTGGCGGCGGCAGTTCGATCACGCCGTCGCGGTGCATGACGAGCATGGTCACCTTGGCCATCATGTCCTTGAGGCCGCCGTCGGGCTTGAGCCAGCCGATGCGCCGGCAGAACTCCCTCGACAGGGCGGCGCGGGTGGGCTGCGGATCGGCTGCGATCAGGGCGCGCAGCAGCGCCATCTCTTCAACGGTGAAGTCGCGCCCGTCGTCGCGGCACTCGATCGCGCCGGTCATCCCGGCGCCGTGAACTTGCGCCTGCGCTCCTCGCTCATCGACCACGGTAGCCAGGGCGGGAGGTCGTCCGGCGGGATGGCGCCGTTCTCCGCGCACGCTGTCAGCCAAGCCTCCAGCCAGCGCAGCACATCGATGCCGTTCATCGAGAGTGTACCGACGACGGAGTACATGATCGCTGTGAACTCCGCGCCCTTCACGCTGTCGGAACCGAAGCTGAGGCCTCGCCCGATTGCCGGAGCGCGCAGGATTCTCTCGACAAGATTGTTCGTGAGAGGCACTTGCGGGTGATCGACGAAGACGCACAGCCCCTCACGATGATTGAGAAGCGAGCGCTCCGAGAAGGTGATCGAGCCGGAGAGCACGGAGTGCCCCTGCGGCTGCGGCGCGATGACGAAGATCGGCGAGGATCGCACCGAGCGTCTCGACGTCGTGCCGGCCAAGCTGAGGGTGCTGGTCACGATTCGGCCGAAGTACATCTGCCGCGCCTGCCAGGGTAAGCAGAGCGCCCAGGCGCCGGCGCCGGAATATCTGGTGCCGCGCGGCCTGCCGAGCGAGGCGCTGGTGGCGCACACGCTGGTCGCGAAGTTCGCCGATCACCGTGTGTCCTGAAGCACCGCCATGAAAGGAGGTGCGCAACTGCAAGAGAGATGAGGGTAGGCCCCTCGGGGTCGACGATCAGGCGTCGGTCTCAAACCACCACGAGCTGCTGTCGTAAAGAGCGATGGTGGTGAGCGTCGTGGAAACGGCGGGACGACGATCTCGTCAGGTGAGGTCCGGGGAGACGAGCGAAAGCGAACCGCCGATGAACTGCCGAAAGCGTATGGTCGATGTCAGAACCGGGGGTGGTGGTCACTCCGGGATAAGCATGGGCGGAGTCCTGGAGTCCGGCCCACGCGGCATCCGGCTCGAAGGCGGCGTGAACCCGGAACAGGCTTTCTTGCGGAACAGGAGAACCTGTCGTCCCGATGCCAAGGGAGACGGCCAACCGGGCAGCCCCCGGAAGGCTCAGAGTACCGATGCGGGGCACAGGGGCAGAACAGCCCGTAGTAGGGATGAAGGCGCTGTAATGGCGCTGGACCGAAGGGGCTGTGGTGTTCAGCCGCTGCCGTCGGCCAACTGGTGACAGGAGGAGCCGGATGACAGGGGCAAAGCCGTTCCCGATAGCAAAGAGGGAAGTCTGGGAAGCCTTCAAGCATGTGAAGGCAAACCGGGGAGCGGCTGGAGTAGATGGGCAGACGGTCGAGAGTCTGGAGGAACGGCTTGGTCCGGAACTCTACAAGCTCTGGAATCGCATGTCCTCAGGCAGCTATATGCCGCCTCCGGTTCGCAGGGTGAACATCCCCAAGGAGGGCGGCGGGAAGCGCCCGTTGGGCATACCGACGGTCACGGACCGCATCGCTCAGGAGGTTGTTCGCCGACATCTGGAGCCCTTGTTGGAACCGATTTTCCATGAGGACTCATACGGATATCGGCCGAAGCGATCCGCCATTGACGCCATCCGGACAGCGCGTCGGCGATGCTGGCGCTACGACTGGGTGCTGGACATGGACATCAAGGGGTTCTTCGACAACATCGACCACGAGTTGCTGCTGAAGGCCGTTCGTCACCATACGGACTGCCGGTGGGTGCTGCTCTATGTCGAGCGCTGGTTGAAGGCTCCCGTGATCGAGGAGGACGGCACCGTTGTCGCACGGGACAGGGGCACGCCACAGGGCGGGGTAATTTCGCCAGTATTGTCCAACCTGTTCCTGCACTATGCGTTCGATCAATGGATGAAAAGGTCGATGCCGCATGTTCCGTTCGAACGGTATGCGGACGATATAATCTGCCATTGTCGAACGGAGGAGGCGGCAAAGACCCTCTGGCGGCGGGTTGCGGACCGATTGGCCGAGTGCGGCCTGGAGGTCCATCCGCAGAAGACCAAGGTGGTCTACTGCAAGGATACCAACCGCAAGGCGGACTACCCGACGGTCGCGTTCGACTTCCTGGGCTACCGTTTCCAGCCAAGGTTCGCGGCGTGGCGCGGCGGGTTGTTCGGGGTCTCGTTCCTTCCGGCTGCCAGCCCGACTGCGCTCAAGGCGTTTCGGCGCCGCGTGCGACAGTGGCGTTTGCAACGGCGTAGCGACAAGGCGCTGCTTGACCTTGCCCGCATGTTTCATCGCGAAATTGCAGGGTGGATCGGCTACTTCGGCGCATTCTACAAGTCGGCGCTCTATCCGACCCTTCGTCTGATAGACGCCCACTTGCAGCGATGGGCAATGCGGAAGTTCAAACGCTTCCGACAACGACCGCGTCAGGCTCGTCTCTGGCTTGCCAGAATCGCGAAAGCGGAGCCGTGGCGGTTCGCCCATTGGACCCTTTTGCACGGGCAGGGCCGGACGCTGGGAGCCGTATGAGCTGAGAGGTGCGCGTTTCAGTAAGTCCCGGCCGGTGATTACGGAAAGTCCCGGCCGGCGATTTCAGTAAGTCCCGGCCGGTGATTACGGAAAGTCCCGGCCGGCATGACCGGGGCGATTTGAGTTCGGCTTTCGGGTGCGCCGACTCGGCGTCTACCCCCTGGCATTTTGCCGGGGGGTGGCATGCCGGGACGGAAGCAGACGAGACGAACGACAGTGAAGGACGTCAGGGCGATCCTGCGGCTGAGCCATGGGCAGGGTCTGTCGGAGCGCGAGGTCGCGGGGCGGCTGAAGCTCTCCAGGGCGACGGTGTCGACCTATCTTCTTCGGGCCCGGGAGGCGGGCCTGTCGAGCTGGCCGCTGCCGGCGGTCTACGAGGACGACGCGGTGCTGGAACAGTTGCTGTTCCGGCGCATGGGCCGCCCGCCGCGGGATACGCGCCAGCCGCACTGGCCGACGGTGGCGGCCGAGCTGAAGCGCAAGGGCGTGACGCTGAGCCTGCTGTGGCAGGAATACCGGGCCGCGCATCCGGACGGCTACGGCTATACCTGGTTCTGCGACGCCTTCAGGGCCTTCGAGCGCCGCACGCATGCGAGCTGGCGCAACCGGCACGAGGCCGGCGCGGTGATGCAGACCGACTATGCCGGCCAGACGGTCGAGATCGTCGATCCCGAGACCGGCGAGATCCACGAGGCGCAGATCTTCGTCGCGGTGCTCGGCGCCTCGTCCTACACCTTCGCGACCGCGAGCCTGACGCAGCGCCTGCCGGACTGGATCGCTGGGCAATGCGAAGCGCTGGCCTTCTTTGGGGGCGTGCCGAAAAGCATTGTCTGCGACAACCTGAAGGCGGGGGTGGCGAAGCCGCTCTGGTTCGAGCCGACGCTGAACGCGACCTTCGCGGCGCTGGCGGAGCACTACGACACCACCGTCCTGCCGACGCGGCCCCGAAAACCCCGGGACAAGGCGAAGGTCGAGGTTGGCGTGCAAGTGGTCGAGCGCTGGATCCTGGCCCGCCTCAGGAACCGGCGCTTCTTCTCCCTCGGGCAGCTCAACGCGGCGATCCGCGTCCTCCTGGACGAACTCAACGACCGGCCCATGCGCCATCTCGGCCAGAGCCGGCGCCAGATGTTCGAGGCCATCGAGCGCGCCGCGCTGGCGCCGCTGCCGAAGACCCCCTTCGAATACGCCGAGTGGAAGACCGCGAAGGTCCACCCCGACTACCATGTCGATGTCGAGCGCACCTTCTACTCGGTCCCTCACAGCCTGATCGGGCGCACGGTTCGGATCCGCCTCACCCGGCGCACGGTCGAGGTCTTCCATAGCCACAGGCGCGTCGCCGCCCATGCACGCCGGTCTCCCTATGGCGGGCATGTCACCGTTGCCGCTCATATGCCCAGCGCGCATCGCCGCTATGCCGATCGCACCCCGGCAAGCCTGATCGGCAGGGCAAGACGCATCGGCCCCAACACGGCCGTGCTGGTCGAGCGCATGATGCGCGACAGGCCGCATCCCGAGCAGGGCTATCGAAGCGCCATGGGCGTCATATCGCTCTCCCGGCGATACGAGGCCGAAAGGGTCGAGGCCGCCTGCGAGCGCGCGCTCACCATCAATGCGCTCAGCTACTCCTCGCTCACCGCCATCCTCCGGTCCGGCCTCGACCGCGCCGCGCCCGAGCGTGAGCCCCTCCTGCCCCTGCCGGCGCACGACAACATCCGCGGCCCCGCCTACTACCGATGAACGAAGGACTTCCCATGCTGACACATCCGACCCTCGACCAGATGCACGCCCTTGGCCTCAAGGGTATGGCCGAAGCCTGGCGCGACATGGCCGAAAAGGGCCAGGCATCCGAACTCGACCGCGAGGAATGGCTCGCCCTCATGCTCGACCGCGAAGCCGCAACACGCGCCGACAGGCGGCTCACCAACCGCCTCCGGCTGGCCAGGCTGCGCTTCCCCGAGGCCTGCATCGAGGATATCGACTTCGATCCCGCCCGCGGCCTCGATCGCCGCAATATCCTCTCCCTCGCCCAGGGCGAATGGCTCAAGACCCACGACAATCTGATCCTGGTCGGCCAGACCGGTACCGGAAAGACCTGGCTCGCATGCGCCTTCGGACATCAGGCCGCAAGGCTCGACCGCTCTGTCCTCTATGTCCGCATGCCCCGTCTCTTCGAGGACCTCGCCATGGCCCGCCTCGACGGAAGGCTCCCCAGGCTCATCGACAAGCTCGCAAGGGTCCAGCTCCTCATCCTCGACGACTGGGGTACACACGGCCTCGCCGACCGCCAGAGGCTCGATCTCCTCGAAATCTGCGAAGAACGATACCGTCGGCGGTCCACCCTCATCACCGCACAGCTCCCCGTCGCCAAATGGCACGACCTCATCGGCGAAGCCACCGTCGCTGACGCCATCCTCGACCGGATCGTCCACAACGCCCACCGCATCGACCTGAAAGGCGAAAGCATGCGAAGGAAAAACGCCAGGCCCGACTTGACCCCGGCCGCCGCCGCGGAAGACAATCCCGGCTGACCAAAACCAGGCGCCCGGAGCCACGCTCAAGGCCGGCCGCGACTTAATGAAATCCGCGGCCGGGACTTAGTGAAATACCCGGCCGGAATCACTGAAATCCGCACTGAGAGGTTCACGTACGGTTCTGGGAGCGCGTGGGGGTGAGATTCCCCCGCGCGACTCGCTAACCGTTCTACCGTCAGGCCGAGGCTTATCGGCGCGAGGGAATCGACCTCGACCGCACCATGCTGGGGAACTGGGCGGGGCGCGGGATGCAGGTGCTGGCTCCGGTGATCGACCGGATGATCGAGCACCTCAAGGCGTCGGACTGTCTGTTCATGGACGAGACCACGGTGCCGGTGATGGCGCCGGGAACCGGCAAGACGCGCCTCGACTATCTGTGGGCGATCGCCCGCGATCAGCGCGGCTATGGCGGGGCCGACCCGCCGATCGTGGTGTTCCACCACTCGCGCCATCGAAGTGCGAAGGTCGCTCTGGAGTTGATGCAGGGCTACACCGGCGGCGGACCGCTCCATGTCGATGGCTACAGGGTGTACGACGCGCTCGGCGATCCGAAGCAGACGGCCAGCCCATGGGTGCTTGCTTACTGTTGGACCCACTGGCGAAGACGCTTCGTCGACTTCCAGCGCGCCACGGCCTCGCCCGTGTGCGAGGAGATCCTCGAACGGATCGGGGCGCTGTACCGGATCGAGGCCACGGTGCGCGGCCATCCGCCGGAGCACCGGCTGAAGGTGCGGCAGGAACTCTCGGCGCCAATCGTGGACGCCCTGCGGCCCTGGCTCGAGGCCCAGCTCGAGCGCCTGTCGAGTGCCTCCGAGCTGGCCAAGCACATCCGATATGCGCTCAAGCGCTGGGACGGCCTGTGCCGGTTCCTCCGTGACGGGCGGATCGAGATGGACACCAACGCTGTCGAGAACCTCATCCGTCCGGTGAAACTCACAAAGAAAAACGCGCTCTTCGCCGGCAGCGACGACGGCGCCAGGACCTGGGCGCGGTGCGCCAGCCTCATCGGCACCTGCAAGCTCAACGACGTCAATCCGCAGGCGTATCTCGCCGACACCCTGCACCGGATCGTCGACATGCACCCCATGTCACGCATCGACGACCTGATGCTCTGGAACTTCACCCCGACAATCCCGAGCGTCACCCGTCAACAAGGGTAACGGCGCGGCGCTTACGGACCTTCAGGCGAAACTGACCGGCCGCCGGGGCTCAGTCGGCAGCCCGGACGCCTCCGAAACCGCCGAGCAGCTGGACCTCGGGCCGGACATCCTTGATCACGCCCGCCATCTCCTGATGCGCCGGTCCGTGGAAGTTCCCCTGAACCCTGTTCCCGGCGCTGGCGAAGCCGTTTCCGGCGATATCGACATCGTAGCGCAGGGCGGCCTGGCGGAAGGGCCGGGTGCGGACCGGTTGATCCCCGCCGCCGAGATGCACGGTGAGGTTCCGCAGACGGAGTTCGCCGTCGAGCCTGTCAAGATTCACCCGCAGTTTCGCATCGCCGACCACCGGGGGAAGACGCCCGCTGCCGAGATCGACGCCAAGCAGCCGCCCGTTCCACACGGCCCTGCCCCGAAGCGCGGCATTGTCGGAAAGGGCCGTCGTGGGCGCCGTGCCGAAGGCGTCCGCGTGGACCTGGAGGAAGTCGTGGGGAGTCGGGGTCCAGTCATTGTGCGCCTCGTGAAAATTGTCGCGCAGGTCGCGTTCGACGCTGACGCCCCATGCCGCCCAGGCGCCCCACGCCGCATGGCCGTAGCGTTCGGTCTCGGCTGCGACCTTCGCATCGAGGACATTGAATCCGAGGTCGGCCAGGATGGCGAAGTCCAGCTCCGACGGAGCACCGCCGGCATAGGTGTCGGCGCAATAGGCCATCACCGACGAGCAGACGCCGAGATGCCCCGTATCGCGCCTCGCACCCTCGGCGTGAGGTTCCTCGACCTCCCACCACTTCCTCCCATCGACCCATTGCAGGGGAACCGGCTTGCCGCCGTTGGCGCGCAGCGCATTCGGACCGGACCAGGTGTGGGCCTTCGGATCGTAGTATGTGCCCGTATACAGAGTGAAGCCGTAGGGGGCGATCCCCAGAATATGGCCGAATTCGTGGGCGACCGAATGGGCCATGCCGTCATGGAGATTGTCGTGCACATGACTGGAGATGCGCATGTTGCCGTAGTAGGGCATGAACTTGTCTCCGTCCGTGCCCGAATCGTAGGATATCGGTCCCGCGGACACCCGGCCGAAATTGTTGACCCGAACCTGAACGACAATGCCCTCGACATCCCTGATCGTGTCGATATCCTTGTACCTGTTGCCTTCAACGACCTTGATCGTGACGTCACGGCGTTTCCCATCGCTGACCAGCCGCCTGGTCCAGATTCTCGTCGAGCGGCGCAGGACGGCCATGAACTCCCGGGACACGCCCCCCTTCCGGTCGACAAACCCCGTCGCCGACGGCGTCTCGTGCGGACCGAAGTAGAACGTAACGGGCATCGTGCCGGCCGGACCGCCCTTCCAGGCGCCGTATGCGATGCCGTCGCGCTCTCCGAGCACGGTGATGGACCCGTCGGGGACTTTGGGCAGCGCCGCCGCCGATCCTGTGGCACTGACATGCGGAGCCTTCAGTTTCCCGAGTGCGCTCTTCAACGCCCCGGCCCGGGCCTTCGTCGGCGGCGCAAGCCCAAGCGTTGCGGTCACGGGGCCGGTATCATTCCAGCTCGTGCGCAGGTCGGCAGCACTGATGTTCTTCAGTCGTCGGCTGTTCTCCTGCAAGTATCGACTGTCGCCCGAGGCCGACCCGGCCGCATCGCCAACCTCCGCGCCTGCATGGACACCCGGCGCGTCGCCGTCCCTTGCGGGCGGCTCGCCAACCGGCGCGGCCGCAGCTTCGACCGGTAGCGCGATCAACCCTGACGTGTCCCAGATCGACTCACCGGCTCCATATGCAGGAGAGATCGGGTGGGCGACTTCGACAGGCCACGATGCAGCCGGATCGGGTCCTTCGCGCCACCCTGCCGACCCCCAGATGCCGTATCGGTCGAGACCATGTGCGTCCGGTATCGGAGACCGTTCGGGAAGGCGAGCATGACCCGGCTTGCCGGACGCTGTTCCGGCTGCAACGTCCACGAAGTTGCTGTTTCCGGGGTCTTCGATACTCCGGGCAGGCGAAGTCGATATTTCGGATCCCTTCTCAAGCGTGCTCAGATAGGAATTTGATCCTCCTCCCGCGCAGGCAGCGAGCAGCAGCGTCGACAGCGCAATGACGGCCCGGAAGCGCGACGTCGGCACGCAGGCAACGATCCCGGCCCGGCCTTCCGCCCATTCTCCCCTGCGGCTTCGTGCCATGCCCGGGGCAGCACCCCGATCGATCCGAAATTTGACGGCCGTTTTCATCAGCGCCTCCCGCCGGTTTCAGCCCAGGAAGTCGAAGTCCGATTCCGTCACGTCCGACGCGGCAACGCCCTCAAGCGTGATGCTGGAATCCGTGCCGTAACCCGTGATCACGGCGTCGCCGTCCGCGTTCTCGATGATGGTCAGATCGCTGAACGCCTTGCCGCCCTTGATCACGATCTTGTTGTGGTCCCACCCGACGAATTTCCCGCTGTGGTCCTTGACCTTCGTTGGCCAGAAGTCGGTTATCGTGTCATGGCCGTCGCCGTCGCGAAACACGAAGCGGTCCGCGCCCCAGCTGCCGGTGAGCGTGTCGTTGCCCTTGCCGCCGGTGAGCGTATCGTCGCCCCAGTTGCCGTCCAGCGTGTCGTCGCCCTTGCCGCCGTACAGATCGTCGTCGCCCTTGCCGCCGTGCAGCGTGTCATTGCCCCGCCCGCCCCTGAGCGTGTCTTCGCCGTCGCCGCCCTTGAGCGAGTCATCCAGCCTGCCGTCGGTCAAGATGTCGCTGTTGAAGTAGCTCGGACCGCCGGGTTCAGCAGGCATGAACGGCAGGACCAAATCCAGAAAAGCCGCTTTCGCCTTTTCCTGGTAAGATTTCCATATTTCATGAGCCGTCATCGTTCATTCCCCGTTGGTTAACGTTGGCGAAACCGGTCAGGCGACGAAATCGAAATCGGCCGCGGTCAGCAGTGACGCATCGAAGTCCTCGATCACGATCGAGAAGGCATCGGCAGGGCCGTTAATCACGGCGTGATCGCCGATTTGCTTGATGTCGAGATCGGTGAACTTCATGCCGCCCTGGATGACGAGGGTATCCACTCCGTCTTCGAAGTCGCAGATAGTGTCGGTGTTGGATTCCCGATCGAACACGAACCTGTCGGCGCCGCCACCGCCCCACAGCACGTCATTGCCCTTGCCGCCGACGAGGGTGTCAGCGCCGTTGCCGACATCGCCACTCCATGGCCAAACTCCGGATTGTTCTACGACCTTCTCATCACCGTCCATCCGCGACAGCTCCCAGTGAACCTCGTTGCCCCAGTTGCCGCCAACGAGGGTATCGTCGCCATCGCCGCCGTAGAGTGTGTCGTTGCCGTCCTCGCCGTCGTTGGTGCGGTTGCTCTTGCTGTCGAAGTTGCCACCGATGAGGAAGTCGTTGCCGGTGCCGCCGTAGAGGGTGTCGTTGCCGTCGTCGCCGGCGCCCTTGGTGGTGGTGCCATGGCCCCAGTGGCCACCGACGAGGGTGTCGTCGCCATCGCCGCCGTAGAGCGTGTCGTCGCCGTCGTCGCCGTCGCGGAGAAGGACGTGAATGCCCCAGTTGCCGCCGACGACGATGTCTGCACCGGCGCCGCCGTAGAGTGTGTCGTCGCCGTCGTCGTTGAAGCCAGCCCAGCCGCCGCCGTAGACGCGGTCGTCGCCATCGTTGCCGTGAACAGTGTCGTTGCCTGCTTTGCCTTCCAGGATGTCGTCTCCGCCGCCACCGGTGATGTGGTCGTCGCCCAGACCGCCGCAGAGATGGTCGTCGCCGTCGCCGCCGGTCACGGTGACGCCTTTGGGTTCCGGCACGTTCCCGGTGTTCCCGGTAGCGCCGGTGCCAGATTTCTGTGTCTCCTCGCCGGTCGACGCGGTCGCAGCCTTGTCCCGCTGGCCGGCGCCGTATGCGACCTTGTCGCCGCCGCCAGAGCTGTCCGGCAGCGAGAAGTCGTCTTCATCCAGGGAGTCCGCCGAGACGCCCTTGAGCCGAATGGTGTCGACCCTGTCGCCGTAGCGGACGACGGCATCGTCCCCGTCCTGCTCAATGACCAGTGCCGCGAACCCGCCAGTCACGCCATCAAGGCGGATCGTGTCGCCGTCTACGAAATCGGCAATGGTGTCGTGGCCGTCTCCAGCCTTGAACACGAAGGTGTCGTCGCCCCGGCCGCCCCTGAGCGTGTCGTCGCCGAGACCGCCGTTCAGGGTGTCGGCGCCATTGCCGCCCTTCAGGAGGTCGTTGCCCTTGCCGCCGTTCAGCGTGTCGGCGCCCCCGCGGCCCTTCAGGGTGTCGTCGCCGTCGCCGCCGTCGAGGGTATCGGCGCCATTGCCGCCCTTCCGCGTCACTCCGGCGGCCTTCTGCGGGGCGACGCCGTCCCCGTCGCTTTCCGTCCGGGTTACCTGCTCCTGGGCGGGGCCTTCGCCTCCCCCGTCGCTGTCGCCCTCGCCGCCGTTCGGGGTGTCGTCGTCGTCTTCACCGCCCTGCGGGTTACCCTCGGCGGCAGGAAACTCGAAGCGGTCCTTTGTCAGCGACGCCGCCGACACGTTCGACAATCGGATGCTGTCGCCGTCGCCGTAACGGATGACGGTATCGGCGCCGTCCTGCTCGATGACCAGCGCCTCGAAGCCCCCGGATACGCCGGTGACCCTGATGGTGTCGCCGTCCTCGAAGTCGGAGATCTTGTCGTGTCCGTCCCCGACCGCGAACGCGAAGGTGTCGGCGCCGAGGCCGCCCGACATCCAGTCATCGCCCCTGCCACCCTTCAGGGTATCGTTGCCCCGTCCGCCCCACAGCGTGTCGACGCCCTCGCCGCCGTCAAGCGTGTCGTTGCCGTCGCCGCCGTAGAGGGTGTCGTTGCCCGCATCGCCATGCACGGTGTCATTGCCGGACCAGCCGTCGAGGGTGTCGCCGCCGGCGCCGCCATGGAGTTGGTCATTGCCGTCGCCGCCCGTCAGGGTATCGGCCGCCTCACCGCCGCGTAGCGTGATGCCTTCGACTGTCATGATCCATTCTCCGTTTGGTGAGGCCGCCACCCCGCCGTTGGCGCTGTGAAGCGGTGCCGGATTCGATTGCGCCACGGGCGAGGCTCGAAGCCGGTTCCGTCCCGGAAACCCGCAGCAGTTCCGATGTCATGTTCAAACAAGCGGGGTGTCGTCGGGAGAGCTTGCGTCAGGCGGACCCCGCCAGAACGCCGCTCAAGAGCCAAGGTGCGGACGCACGAAAGCCGCCCGATTACCTGCCGGGGGGGGGGCACGAAGGTCGCGCGCACGTGAGGGCGGTCATGTCCTGACCCCTACCGCTTGCAGTGTTCGTCATGACTTTACCCCTGTAACGGACTGATTGCGGTCGCAAGGCGGCAGCAAACCATGCCGACTCCCTGTATAGAATACACGAAGGCCGAAGGCAAATGCCGGCCTACGACGGGTGACGTAAGAATTTATGTGTCAGGCAGAAAGGGGGCCTCCCTGTGGTGATGACAATCACAAGCAGGAGCACCCCGCATGTCCCAGCAAGCTGCGACGATCCTGACTTCGACGGTTGATTCGCATAAGTAGTTGATATTGCCTGGTTCTCATTTCGGCTAGGCACTACATCCGGCATTTCTTCGAGCCGTGCTTCGTCGACGGTCAGGCGAGTTGATACGGGGTGATCGTCAGGGGCAGCCCCATGGTTGCGTAAATCTGCTCCGCCGCCGGTGTCGGCTTCGAGGGGATGACGTAGCGGTTGCCCGATTGCCGACAGCGCAGCAGGGAGCACTGGCGGTGGACGAGGGCGGAGCGGATGACCTCCGGGGACATCCGCCGCTTCTGGATGGCGACGCGGTACGCAAGGTGTCGAACGCAGGCGAAGGCCAGGAAGGCGATGGCGATGTGAGCGCGGATCCGGTCCGGGTTCCAGTGCCAGATGGGACGTATCTTCAGGTCGTGTTTGGTGATCCGGAAGCTCTCCTCGACCTGCCAGAGCCCCTGGTAGTGAGCCATCACTTCGGTGACGCGCGCGTCGCGCAGATTGGTGATGACGCCGGTGAGCCCGTCCCATCGTGCGGCCTCGGCGATCTTCTCCGGGTTCACCGTGAGCCGTGCGTCGCCCTCGACGGCGATGAAGCGCTTCGCCCCGTGATTGGAGAGCAGTTCCCTGGGATTGTCGCTGCGGGCCAGCCTGTCGAGCAGGCGTTCCACCTGATGGCGGCGCTCGTGCGCGTCCTTGCGTGCGCGCTGGGGGCAGAAGACGACGATCAGGCGACGGCCCTTGTACTCCCACTCGCCGACCCGGCGGTCCTGTGAGCCCTCCAGCGGGGCATAGGTCCCGGGGTCGAGAACCTGCCCCAGCAGCGCGAGCGGCAGCTTGCGCAGCCGCGCGCCGACGACATACTCGCCGCCGATGGCGTCCATGGCGTCGAGGTTGTCGGCGCTCAGCATGCCCCGGTCGGCCACGCATACCGTGCGCTCCACCTGGTGGCGGCGCTGCATGTCCTGCAGGACCGGGACCATGCTGTGTCCCTCGTAGGTGGCGCCGGGGAAGACCTCGTAGCTGATCGGCAGCCCTTCGCGCGTCACCATCAGCGCCAGCAGAACCTGCGAGTCCTTGTGTTTGCCGTCCTTGCTGAAGCCGTGCTGGCGAAGCTCGTCCTCGGCGGCCGTCTCGAAGTAGAGCGTGGTGCAATCGAAGAAGAGGATCGCGACCGGCTCCGGCAGCAGCGACCGGCTCGCCTCGCCGACGCGCGTGCGCAGTCGCTCGATCACCGTCGCGTCGAGCTGATCCATCATCCGGTAGACCTTCTCGAGCGGAAGACTCACGCCGAAGTCCTCCTCGAGCCGGCGCACGCTGCCCCGCTTGCTGTCGGGGTTGGCTACCCGCGCCATCACCACATGGAACAGCGCGTCATGGGAGGCCCGGTAGCGCGAGCGCGGCAGCAGCGCGTCGAGGCCCAGCAGCCGGTAGATCTCGCCATAGACCTCGTGGATGCCTGTGATCAGGCGCTGCTCCTCTTCAAGCTGCTTGAGGTCGACCGGGAGTTCCTCCTTGCCGTCCCCCCGGCGGCCGACACGGATCGCCTGCTCAGCGATCTTCTCGGGCGCAAACAATGCCGGCTGACGCTCGTCCTCCAGCTTCGCCTTGACGTACTCGCCGAGCTGCCTCAGGCGCTCGAGCTCGTCCTCGTCCATGGCCACGCCGACATGGCGGACGATGCGCTGTCGGACCTTGCCGCCGTCGCGCACGGCCTCGACGATCTGGACCGAGCGTCGCGGGCTGTTGGGGGAGGTCTTGATGCGCACGAACATGGGGGGAGTGTAGCGCGTGGCGGAGGCATTGACAGTCTCAAAGATTTACTAGGCACTACAACGCAGCTTGACCGCACCGCAACTGCCAACTCATTGGCTTTACTGAAAACTCCAGACGCGAGATCGGTCAGAAGTCAGCCCAACCGTCGAAGTCAGGAATTTATGTGTCAGGCAGAAAGGGGGCCTCCCTGTGGTGATGACAATCACAAGCAGGAGCACCCCGCATGTCCCAGCAAGCTGCGACGATCATGAGCCTACCGCAGGCGTTTGAGGTGGTGAAGGAGATGCAGGCAGACGGACTGGAGTGGGGCGAGGGTTATCGCCCGCTCGGGCGCCAGGCGCTGGCCGAGATCATCGAAGGTCGGATGGCCGAGGCGGCGGGTCGAATAACGGCACCGGGCTGGCGGCGCCTTCGGGCGTCAATGTCGAAACGAACCGCATGATGTCCTCGACCTCGGCCTCGCGTCCGTCGGCAATGAGACCGCGCCGCAGGACCTGGGCGGCGAACAGGGCGGCCTTGGCGACCTGGATGTCGAGTTCGGTGCGCGGCCATGGGCGCCGGTCGAGGGCCGCCATGGCGAGGTCGACGACGAGCCGGTTGGCGGAAACCTCGCGTTCCCTGGCGGCCTCTTCGATCCGCTCCCATTGCTCCGGCGTGACCCGGATGGTCCTCGTGAACGTCTCGGCCATTGATCTCCGGGCCTCCTCCCGTGCGGATTCCATCTCCGCATGGTACGACGGCCAGACCGAAACCGGTAGCCAACGAAACACCGCCGGGCGTCCCCTGATGCGGCGGAGCCGGCCCGACAGCGGTTCCGGCCGTACCGTCGGAGTGACTGCTGTCAACAGTGGGCGCAGCCGGGCGCGCAGTCGGATTGACTGCTCCATAGGGGATTTCCCGGGCTGATGCGCATGATCGCGCAACACGCCGTCACACGGCCGATGGACGGGGTGTGCAAGACCTTGATTCGGCGGATGATTCCGTGCAGTCAGTCTGACTGCGCCGGACCCCCGATCGGGGGCAACTCCGCCCATCAACACCGTGTCGTTTCAGGGCGCTGAAAACGCAGGCAAGACATGCCAGGCGCGCGCCTGGATCTGAGGGCGCCAGCGGTGCGTCGGGTGTGAGAACCACGCGCCGAAGGGCGTAGAAATCATCACTCCGCCCCCGCATCCGCGAAGCGCCGCAAGGCCAGTTCTGACAATGGCTTGCAGCCCGCGCGGCGTTTGAGTGCGGCACTTCCGGCCCTTCCGATCTTCGAACCCGACGCCGTTCCCCGGCGTGTCCTGGGTGTTCCCCAACGGGGGCTCCTGCGACCGGCAGACAAGGGAAGGGGTCGGAAGATGCCGAACGGAACGAAGAGGACGAAGATCACCGAGGCGCGGGCGCGCGCCTTCGCTGCTGCGGACGGGCGCGAGGCCGTGCTGTGGGACAGCGCCGCGCCGGGCCTCGGCCTGCGGGTGCGGGCGAAAGGGCGCAAGACATGGATCGTGCACCGGCGCGCGGGCGGCTCCGTCGTCAGGCGGACGCTCGGCGCGCTCGACGAACTGACGGTCGAGGATGCGCGGCACGCGGCGCGAGCGCTGCTCGCCGATGCGGAGACGGGCGGCGCACCGGCGACGGTGCCGACGGTGCGGACGTTCGCGCCGGCGTTCCTCGCCGACTGCGCCGAACGCTGGAAGCCGGCGACGCGGCGCGCGCACGCGGACGGCATGAACCGCTTCATCCTGCCCGTGTTTGGCGGTCGGCGCGTCGATTCGATCGGCGCGAAAGATGTGCACAACTGGTTCGACGATCTGTCGGCCAGGCGGGCGGGATCGGCGAACCGGGCGCTGGCGGTGCTGTCGTCGATGATGAAGCACGCGGAGGCGCTCGGCCTGCGGCGCGAGGACTCCAACCCGTGCAAGGGGCTGCGGCGGCGCAGGACCGGCTTCGAGGCGCACTACCTGACGGACGACGAGTTCGCCGCGCTTGGGCGGGCGCTCGACGGCGCGGAAGCGGAATGGCCGGTCGCCGTCGCCGCGCTGCGCTTCCTGCTCCATACCGGCGCGCGCAAGTCCGAGGCTCTGCGGCTCAGGTGGGAGCATGTCCACGGCGACCGTGTTGTGTTGCCCGACAGCAAGACCGGTCCGCGCACGATCCGGCTCGCATCGCCCGCCCGCGCCGTGCTCGCGGCGCAACCCCGGCGCGACGACTGCCCGTGGGTGTTCGCGTCTCCCTGCGGCGGCCCTGCGACGGTGGACAGGGCATGGAACGCGGTCCGCGCGGCGGCGGGTCTGCCGACGCTGCGCATTCACGATCTCCGCCACAGCTATGCGGCGGTCGCGGTCGGCGGCGGCGAGGGCCTGCGCATCGTCGCCGGGCTGCTCGGCCATGCCGACATCCAGACCACCTTCGGCTATGCGCACCTTGCCGAGGGCTCCGTGTTCGAGGCCGCGAACCGGGTCTCGCGCGGCCTTGCCGCCATGCTCGACGGCGGGGAGGCGGACCGATGACCGAACGCGCCCGGCTGACCGATGCGCTCGCGCTCGCGGCCCGTCCGCGCGAACGCGAATACGCCGTCCACGATACCGCCCTTCAGGGCTTCATGCTGCGCGTCCAGCCCAACGGCGCGCGATCCTGGGTGTTCCGCTTCCGGCGCGACGGCAAGCCGTGCCGGGTCACGCTCGGCAGGCCGGAGGCGGTAAAGGCCGACCGGGCGCGCGCTGCGGCGCTCGCCTTCCTCGCCCGCGAGAAGGGCGTCGGCGATTCTCTGCCCCTTCCCGCTTCCGGCCCGACGCTGGCGAAGTTCGCCGTGGAATATGTCGAGCGGCGCGCCCCGTCCTGGAAGCCGTCCACGGTGCAGGCGACCCTGAGCTACCTCGACAGCGCCATCCTGCCCGCGCTCGGCCATCTGCGCGTCGGCGCGGTCGTGCGGGCCGACATTGCCCGCTTCTTCCACGACTACGGGCGGCGGAGGCCGGGCGGGGCGAACCGCGCCCATGACATCCTTCGCAACATGTTCGACTGCGCCGTCGCGTGGGGTCATCGGCCCGAGGCCGCCGGGAACCCGTGCACGGGCATCGTCCGCTACCGGCGTCCGCCGCGCGGGCGGCTGCTGGGTGCGGACGATCTGGCGAAGCTGGGCGCGGTGCTGCGCGAGCGCGAGGCCGAACACCCGGTCTGCGCCGCGGCGGTGCGCCTGCTCCTGCTGACCGGGTGCCGGCCGGGGGAGATTCGCCGCCTGCGCTGGTGCGAGGTCAAGCCGGACCGGCTCGCGCTGCCCGACACCAAGACGGGCCCGAGGCACGTTCTGCTGGGCGAAGCGGCGCGGGCGTTGCTGGCCGGCCTCGCCGAATCGGCGTCCGGGGAATGTGTGTTTCCGGGCAGGAGCGGAGACGGGCCGTTGGGCAGCAACGAACTCCACTATTTCTGGACCACGACGCGCGATGCGGCCGGGATCGTGGCGGATGCGCGGCTTCATGACCTGCGACATGCGCATGCCTCGCACGCCGTCATGAATGGCGAAAGCCTGCATGTCGCAGGACGCCTGCTCGGACACCGCCGGGCCAGCACGACGAACCGCTATGTCCATCTCGACGACGCGACCCTCGGCCAAGCCGCCGAGCGGGTGGCGGTGGCGGTCGAGCGGAAGCTCCGGAGTTGTTGATTCTCCCGTCCTGTCCGCCTATGCTCCGCCTGCGCTGGGGCTCGCATGAGGGAACGGCGCATGAAGTGTTTTAGTTTGTTGACACGCCCTGCGTTCCACCTACACTTTGCCCGGAGTTTGCATCGGGGACCGGCGAGGCGTTCCTGCTGAAAGGAGAAGGGTTCATGAGAATTGTGAAGCATTGGGCGATCGCGGTCATGGCCGCCACGGCTCTGGGGCTTGCCGGCTGCGGCGGGGGCGGAAGCTCGCCGTCGACGACGACGCAGATGCCGGCGCAGACGCAGACGCCCTACCAGAAGGCGGACGCGGCCATCAAGGCGGCCACGACGGACGCTGCGGTCGACAAGGCCGTTGCCGATGCAACGGCCGGCGTTTCCGGCGAGGAGCTCGCGAAGCTTCAGGCGGCGGCTGCGGCGCGCAAGACGGTGCTGGCGACGATGGCTCGCGAGATGGATCAGAAGAAGGCGCTGATGGACGCGCTCGCCGAGGTCGACACGTCCGACCTGTCGGACGCGGACAAGCTCGCCGCGGCCAAGGCGGCCATCGCGGCTCTCAAGGAGGCGCTGGACGATGCGGGCGACGTGAGCGATGCCAACAAGGCGACGTATCGGACGCAACTGGCCAGTGCCCAGACAGCCGTGGACCGGAAAGAGCAGATGAACGCGCTTTCGGGGGCTTCCGGAAAGCTCGACATGGCTCTTGCGGCGTTTGCGGGCGTGACGCCCACGAAGGCGCAGCTCGACGCCGCCATGGCCGCTCTCAGAGAGCTGAAAGCGGCGATCGCGGGCGCCGAGGATCTGACCGACGACGAAAAGGACCGGTATCAGGCTCAGGCGGACCGTGCGGACGCTGACGACGGGCAGATCAAGACGGCGCAGGGCCATTACCACGATCATGTTGTCAAGAACATCGAGGGCACCCAGGTCGCGGCGGCCATGGAGGCGGTCAAGATGGTCACGAACACGTCCGGCGACGACACCGTGACGGACGCCCAGGCCGCCATCGACGCGGCCAAGGCGGAGATCGAGGGCGCAAACATCCCCGAGTCTGAAAAGGCGAAGCTTCGCTCGAAGATTGCCATGCATCAGGGCGCGCTCGACCGGGCCAAGGACTCCCGCATGGCGGCCAAGGCCGAGGAGACCCGCATCGCCGGCGTCGTCACGACGATCACGGACGGCGAGATTAAGGCGGTCATGGACGCGATCGCCAGGATCACGTCCCTGTCCGAGGAAAGCACCGTGACCGACGTCGAAGCCGCCATCGCGGCGGCCAAGACGGCGATCGCGGACGCGAACATCCCCGAGGCCAACAAGGAGTTGCTGCGCACGAGGCTCGCCCTGCAGGAGGACGCCTTCGGCGACGCCAAGACGGCGCGCATGGACGGGCACAGGATGGGCCGGGCGCTGTACGCGGCGATGGGTCCGTCCGATGACACAACGGCCCCGGTGAACGCGCTGAACAACCTCGCGACCGTCCCGTACTACATCACCAGTATCACCGATAGCCAGCACGACGCCCCGGCGGAGGCGACCGGTCAGAGGGGCGAGCGGGGGGACTTCCGCATCGACCCCGCGGCCGGCGCGGGGAGCATCGCGACTGCGAACACCCACACCGCCGTGTACTTCAGGCACGGCGCGGAGGGGCGCCCCGGGCACGACACGACCATGGACAAGGTGGGCCGGTGGAACGTCACGCACTACGAAAGGACCACCGGCTCCGGCAGCATGAAGGTCACCGACAAGGTCCGGGTGTACAACGACCGGCAGGGCGGCCCGCTGGAGAGATGGGGTGTCGTCCCGATGGATGCCGCGAAGTTCTTCAAGGACGACACCGACTGGATCAACAAGGGGACCTACGAGCCGTTCGTATCCGGCAACAGCGGCCCAAAACACGCGCGCAGACTGACCCTGGGCACCGGGGTCGACCGGGCGATCGCATCCGCCACGTTCGACAAGTGGACCGTCGGGATAGGGTCCGTGACCGCTCCGAAGCCGGCCGACGGGGGCGCGGAGATCAAGGTCCCCGGCACCTACTACGGCGCGCCGGGCAACTACTTCTGCCCCGCAAGCGGCACCTGCACGGTCGAGACCGGGGTCGGAGGAGGCGGGTTCGGCGGCTACTTCATGTCCGCCGACTGGTACTTCGTCCACGACGCGGGCGCGAAGGTGCTGGAAAGGGACCTCAGCTACATGTACTTCGGCTGGTGGGTGCGGAACGACGCCGACGGCATGCCGGCGGCGGTCAGCGCCTTCTACCAGTCCGTCGGCGGGGGCGTCGATCTCGCCACGGACGGCAAGAGCCTGAACGTCAACCGAGGCAGGGCGGCGACCTATGAGGGCCCCGCGATCGGCTGGTACGCCATCAACGACCCGCTCAACGAGAAGGGCGGCGGTGGCGAGTTCACGGCGACGGCCACGCTGAAGGCCCAGTTCGGGACCGCCAACCTGAACGCCGACACGGGCCTGACCGGCACGATCCACGACTTCAGGCTGAAAAACGGGATGAAGAACGACTGGAGCGTGACGTTGAACAAGGCGGCCTGGACCACCGACCCCAGCTTGGCCACCGATGCCCAGAAGGGCCACATCGTCAACACGGAAAAGACGGTGTGGTCGATCAACGGCAACAAGGCGGCGCCGGCCGGGAGCTGGGTGGCCAACCTGTATGACGACAAGCCCGGCACGGTTGAGAATGGCGGCGACGGCAGCAACCATCCGACCGCGATCATGGGCAAGTTCCAGGCCGAACACGGCGGCACCCACCGGATGGTCGGCGCCTTCGGCACGGAGCTTCAGACGCCGACGACGGAGTAGCCGCACGGGGCCGGGCTCCCGTTCATGCGGGAGGCCGGCCCGGTTCCCGGTCGTGACAAGGGTGGCGCGTTTCCTGCGCCGCCCTTCTTTTTCGATCGGGAGCCCGGACGGCAAGCGATGCGACAGACGCGATGAGACCTTTCCGGTTCCTTGTTCCCGTGCTGGCGGGGCTGTCGGTCCTGCTTGTTGCGGCGCCCGTCGCGCGCCCCGCCCTGGGCCAGGATGCGACCGACATGCGCTTCCGGGCCGGGATGGAGGCGCTTGCCGCCGCCGATGCCGCACCGGACCGGGAAGCCCGCGAGGGCAGGCTCGACGAGGCGGTCGCCGCCTTCCGGGCCATCCTGGTGGACCGCCCGGAGCTGGTGCGGGTGCGTCTCGAACTCGCCCGCGCCTTCTTCCTGAAGGAGGAGGACACGCTGGCGCGGCGGCATTTCGAGCAGGTGCTGGCGGGCGACGTGCCCCCGGCGGTCGCCGCCAACATCCGGCGCTTCCTCGACATCATCCGCGCGCGGCGGCGCTGGGAGGCGTGGTTCGGGGCGGCCATCGTCCCGGACAGCAACCTCAACGCCGCCTCGGGCGAGCGCACGGTCTTCCTCGACACCCCGTTCGGCCGGCTGCCTTTCACCCTGGACGATCCCGCGAAGCCCGAATCCGGCCTCGGCGTCTCCTTCTGGGGCGGCGGCGAATACCAGCATCCGCTGAACGACCGCCTGCGCCTGCGCGCCGGGGCGGACGCCAGCGTCCGGGAATACAGGGGCGGGGAGTTCGACCGGCATTTCCTTGCCGCCCATGTCGGCCCGCGCTGGCTGATCGACGCCCGCACCGAAGCGAGCCTGCTGGCGACCGCGGACCGGCAATGGACCGCCGGCCGGCCCGAGACCGACAGCGTCGGCCTGCGCCTCGAAGGCGAGCATCTGCTGACGCCGCGCCTCGCGCTCTTCGCCCGCGCCGGCGCCGCCCGGCGCAACTGCCGCGGCTGCGACTGGCTCGACGGCCCGGTGGGCGACGTCTCGCTCGGCGCCAACTGGGCCGCGCTGACCATCCTGCGCCTCGGCGGCAATGCCGGCTGGAGCTGGGCCCGCGCCAGGGCCGAACACTGGCGCAACAGCGGCCCGCGGGCGAGCCTCGGCGCCACGCTGGCGCTGCCGGCCGGCTTCACGCTCGGCCTGCGCGCCGCCCTGCAGCGCACCGACTATGAGGGCGGCGGCGCCGCCCACCGCACCATCGACCGCAAGCCGCGCCGGGACGACACGCGGACCCTCTCGGTCTCGGTCCACAACCGCGCCGTGACCGTGCTCGGCTTCAGCCCCCGCCTCTCCCTCATCCGCGAGCAGCGCAAGACCAACGCCCAGGCCCTCGACTACCGGCGCAACCGCGCCGAACTCAGCTTCGTGCGCCAGTTCTGAACGAACCCGGCCGCGGCGCGCCGGAAGGGGCCGAGCGTCCGGGACGGGTGGACCCGACCCGCAGGACATGCCACAACGTGTCCTGGACAGGGCCCCGGGCTCGCGGGCAGGAGGACAAGGAAGCGGCAGGCGGGAAGACCGGAAACCGTTGCAAAACAAGGGTTCCCCGGCAACCTCCCGCAACGCCAACCGGAAGGCGAAAAGGCATCACAGATGCGTCGGGTGTGACGAACCGAGGCCGCCCCGGGCGGTCGGGACGGCTGAGTCTGCGGCATTGACGATGGGGGAATCGACGCCGGCGAGAGCGGCGGAGGGAAGCCGCCGCGGCGTGTGAGCGGCGGCGTCGGGCGCGGCGTCCGAGGCATTCATGCGCAGCATGATGCGAGGGCGCGCGGGCGGCAGCGCGCGCAGCGGCGCCTGCACGGGTGCAGCGCGCGATGCGGGCGGCAGTGCGCCGGGTTCGGCGCAGTGGCCGGTGCACTCATGCGCGGCATGGTGCAGCGGCGGGTGACGCGGAACGCAGGCGCGGTCGGCGAGCGCAGCGAGCCGGAGCCCGAGCGCGGCGCGGAGCGCGCGCGAGGAAGGCGTTGCGGTGACCGGTGTGCGCACGCGGGAACGGGCCGCACGGCCGCCGGAGCGACGGTGCGGCCCGCGAGGGTGTTGCGGATCAGGCGGCGCAGCGCATGACCGGGATGCCGAGCTGCTTCGCCTTGTCGACGAGGTTCTCGGTGATGCCGGAGCCGGGGAAGGCGATGACGCCCTTGGGCAGGAGGTTGAGCAGCTCGTCGTTGCGGCGGAAGGGTGCGGCGCGACCGTGGCGGTCCCAGTCGGGCTTGCAGACGACCTGGTGGACGCCGTTGCGCTCGGCCCAGCCTGCGGCGATCTTCTCGACGCCGGGGCCGCCGCCGTGCACGAGGACCATGTCGGCGTACTTGGCGCGGGCCTGGTCGAGGCGTGCGATATAGCGCGACAATCTGGGTGAGAGCCGCGCGTCAATCAGGATGAGATTCCCCGGCGGCATCGGCGAGTTGATGATTGTCGCGCGGGGCGCGGATTGCAAGCGGTTTCGGATTTTGATTGTCGCGGCGCGACAAACAAGGTTTTCGGAGAGCGTTTTGATTGTCGCGGGGGGGCCGTCGGGTCGGAGAAGAGACGGCCCGCGGAGGCGATTCCCGCGGGCCGTGAGTGTTGTGGCCGCTGGGCCGATCTGGCGGCAGCGGTTCAGTTTTTGGTGTTTTTTTTGGTGGCGTAGCTTGCCGGGCGCCCAGCCTTTCGCTTGCCTCTGTCGAGGGCTTCGCGGCGCCTGTAGCTCTCGACATTCATTTCGAGGATGGTGGCGTGGTGGACGAGCCGGTCGACGGCAGCCACCGCGGTTGTTTCGTCCGGGAACACCTTTCCCCACTCACCGAAGGGCTGGTTGGCGGTGATCAGCAGGGATCGGCGCTCGTAGCGGGCGGAGATGAGTTCGAAGAGGACGCTGGTCTCGGCCTGATCCTTCTGGACATAGGCGATGTCGTCGAGGATGAGGAGGTGGTATCGGTCGAGCCTTGCGAGCATGGCTTCGAGGGCGAGTTCGCGGCGGGCGACCTGCATGCGCTGGACGAGATCGGTGGTCCTGGTGAAGAGGACGCGGTATCCGTTCTCGACCAGGGCGAGGCCGATGGCGGAGGCGAGATGGCTCTTGCCGGCGCCTGGCGGTCCGAAGATGAGGCAATTGGCGCCCTGGGTCAGCCAGGCATCGCCGGCGGCCAGCGCGTTGACCTGGGCCTTCGAGATCATCGGCACGGCGTTGAAGTCGAAGCTGTCGAGGCTCTTGCCGGGGAGCAGCTTCGCCTCCCTGAGATGGCGTTCGATGCGCCTGCGGTCGCGCTCGGCGAGTTCGTGCTCGACGAGGGTTGCGAGGAAGCGTGCTGCGGTCCATCCCTCGGCGTCGGCCCTCTTGGCGAAGCCCTGCCAGAGCCGGTTGATGGTCGGCAGGCGGAGTTCGGTGAGCATCAGGGAGAGCCTGATGGCGTCGACCTTGTTGGGGTCGGCGGCGGGTCTGTCCCGGTTGTCAGTCATGCCGCGTCTCCTTGCAGCAACGCGCCGTAGCCGAGGAGTGGCGCCCTGGCGACCTTGATGGCGGGCATGCTGCCGCGCTGCGGCGCGAAGCGGGCTTTGAGCTTGTCGGGGTCGGGAAGACGGCCGGTCTTGAGGGCACGATCGATCTCCGCGGCCAGTTCGGCCTCGCAGGTGTCCTCATGTGCAAGCGTCAGCAGGCCGACGGCGAGGCGGCAGGCCTCGCGCTCGCCGAGCCGCTCCAGGGCCTTCTCGAAGCAGCGCCGGTAGGGCTCGCGAGGGAACAACTCGTCGCGGTAGACCAGGTTCAGGAGCGCCATCGGCTTCTTCTTCAAGGAGTGGATGACGTGCCGGTAGTTGACGACATGGGCGCCCGGACCGCTCGCGCCGACGCGCGCGCGCGGCAGGGTGAGGAGGTGAGCGCCCGAGAGGAAGAGGTCGATCCGGTCATCCCAGACGCGCGCGCCGAGCCTGTGTCCGATCAGGCGCGAGGGCACGGTATAGAACACGCGGCGGAGAACGAAGCCCGAGGACTGGCCGATGTTGACGCTGATCTGCTCGTAATCGACGGTCCGCTCGACCGGCAGGTCCCGCAGCACCGCGCGCTCGGCCTCGATCGCCTTGGAGCGATGCGCATTGGCCCGGCCGACCACGTCGGCGACGAAGAGCCGATAGGCTTCGAGGGTCTCGAAGTCGGACGAGCCGCGCAAGGCCAGCGCATCCGCGATCCGGCGCTTGAGGTGGCCGTGCGGCCCCTCGATCGAGCCATTCTCGTGGGCCACGCCGCGGTTGTTGCGGGTGGCCTCCATGCCGTAGTGCTCGCACAGCCCCCGGTAGCGCCCGGTGATGTCCTCGACGGCGTCCTTGCTCAGGTTGCGGAACGCCGCCGACAGGCTGTCGGTGCGGTGATCGAGAGGCGCGCCCCCGAGGTGCCACAGCGCGTCCTGCAGCCCTTCGGCCAGCGCCGTGAAGCTCTCCCCGCCGAGCACCACATGGGCATGGGTGAAGCCCGACCAGGCGAGGCGGAAGTGGTAGAGCATGTGATCCAGCGGCTGCCCCGCCACGGTCACGCCGAGCGAGCCCATGCGAGTGAAGTCGGACAGGCCCTGCCGGCCCGGCTCGTGCTTCTGGCGGAAGATCACGTCCTTCTCCGCGCCATACTGGGCGCGCCAGGTGCGGATCCGCCGCTCCAGCGTACGCCGCACCCCCGGGTCCAGTTCGGGATGACGGCGCATCAACTCCTCGAACACGCCAACCGGACGGATGGCCGGGCTGGTCTCAAGGATCGGCACGACGTCCTTCTCGAAGATATCGGCCAGCGGGTCCGGGCGGCGCCGACCCCGCGGCTTCTTCTCCCGGAATGGCTCCGGATCGGCGGCAAGACGGTAGCCGGTGGCACGGCCGAACCCCGCCTTGGCGGCCGCCACCTCGATGGTGTCGGTCTTCTTGTGGGTCATGAACAGCCTCTTCTGGCGATCGGTTACGTAACGCCCGGGCAATGACGCGCTCCTCTACTCGGAAAAACGTCACCGTTCGCCCAGCCGACCGACCCCGCCAGAAGGTCCAGGAAAAATTTTTTGAGGCGGCGGCCCGGAACTCCGGTCGGGCTACGCCCTCCCTCCGTTCCGGGCCGCCGCCTTCCCCCGTCTCATCCTGATTGTCGCCAGCGTCTCAAGCTGATTGTCGCGCCGCAGTTTCGGTGCCAGGATCGGTGGCACCGCCGTCCTGCATACATGGAACCAGAGACTCGACTGGCATCCCCACCTGCATGTCGTCGTCGCCAATGCCGGCTTCGATGTCCTGATCGGTCAGTGGAAAAACCTATGAGGATCTGTCAGCAAAGCTTGAACTGACGGCGCTGCCGAAAAAGGGCAAGCCGACGGCCGAACAGGCCCGGCGCCAGGAGGCGCCGGAGTTTGTCGCCGCCCGCAAGCGTCATCCCGGCATCGAGTCGGCAATCAACATGCTCGAACACCACGGCATGTCCCGCGTCCTGTCCTACGGTGCTGACGGGTTTGCACGCATGGTCGCCATGTCGGTGGTCGCCTGCAACCTGATCCGCATCGGCCGCTTGCGTCAGCAGGAGATAGTCCAGGCCGAGCGCAAGCGCAAACGGGCGCTCAACCGCGAGCGACGACGACGTCTCGCAGCCTGATCACCCCTTCGTCACTGCCCCCGAAAGCGGGATTCGGCCCGCCACGGGAGAGGTGCGTCCGCGGCCTGAGGTCGTGCCCCCAGGCGTGGTGTAGGAGCAGGAGCCAGCATCGGTAGCTGTGGGTAAGTGGCCCGGCGCCGCGACCGTGTGGAGTCTGGCGGCGGCGGGCCACTTATCCATAGCGGATGGCCATCGCGGTGCCGGTTAGGGTTGGGCTTCTACAGTCCATCCGACCGGAGGAGTACCACGATGACCACCAAGGACATGATGACCCTGCAGGCGCTTTTGGAGAAGAGTTCGGACGCCGATCTGCTTCGCGAGATGATCGGGTTCACGGCCGAGCGTTTGATGGCGCTTGAGGTGGAGGGCCTTGCGGGAGACGCGCGCGGGCACGGTGGAGCTGAAGATCCCGAAGCTGCGCAAGGGGAGCTGCTTCCCGGGCTTCCTGGAGCCGCGTCGCATGGCGGAGAAGGCGCTGACGGCGGTGATCCAGGAGGCCTACATCAAGGGCGTGTCGACCCGCTCGGTGGACGACCTGGTGCAGGCCATGGGCATGTCGGGCATCTCGAAGAGCCAGGTGTCGCGGCTGTGCGGTGAGATCGACGGCAAGATCCGCGACTTCCTCGACCGCCCGCTGGAGGGCGACTGGCCGTATCTGTGGCTGGACGCGACCTATGTGAAGATGCGCGAGGCCGGGCGCGTCGTCTCGGTCGCGGTCACGATCGCGGTGGCGGTCAACGACCAGGGCCGCCGCGAGGTGCTCGGCATGGCGATCGGCGCGTCCGAGGCCGAGACCTTCTGGACCTCCTTCCTGCGCTCCCTGGCCCGCCGCGGCCTGCGCGGCGTCAAGCTGGTCGTCTCCGATGACCACAAGGGCCTGAAGGCGGCTGCAACGCGCGTCCTCGGCGCCACATGGCAGCGCTGCCGCGTCCACTTCATGCGCACCCTGCTCGCCCATGCCGGCAAGCAGGGCCGGCGCGTCGTGTCCGCCTTCGTCACCACCGCCTTCGCCCAGGAGGATGCAGACAGCGCCTCCGCCCAGTGGCGCCAGGTCGCCGACCAGCTCAGGGCCAAGGCGCCGAAGCTCGCCGCTCTCATGGACGAGGCCGAGCACGACGTTCTCGCCGACATGACCTTCCCGGCCGCGCATCGCCCCAAGCTGCACTCGACAAACCCGCTCGAACGACTCCATGGCGAGATCAAGCGGCGTACCAACACCGTCGGCATCTTCCCCAACGAGGACGCCATAACACGGCTGATCGGCGCCATCCTGCTCGAGCAGAACGACGAATGGGCCGTCCAGAGGGCCAGATACATGACGCTGGAATCGATCGCTCCCGTGAGCGACAATGCAACCGTCAAGCTGCCCGCCGTGGCAGCCTGAGCCTACCGGCCCTACCCGCCGGATACCGCGACGGCCGCCAGGCTCTTACACCACCGCTCGGAACACGATCTCCGAGGGGCGAATGAGGCGATTGCCGGTTGGCAGTTTGCCATCATGTGGCGCGCCCGTCCATGCCACCGATCGGTGGTGCGCAGGGAATGCCATAAACACGGCCGTCACACGCGGCGGTCGCAATCGGTGCGCGTATCGACAACATGTTGATAAACAGCATTATTTTTCGGATCGCGAGCGGTGCATTCCGCCACCGATCGGTGGCAACTGTTTCCGGCATGACAGGAGCGGACAGGGGCGGACACCCGTTCCAGTGACCGTGGCATGGGCGGCATATGTGGACATGGGCGGCACGGTTCTCCCTGCACCATCGGTGCGTCGGGTGTGTGGACCGAGACGGGCGCGGCCCGTCGGAGCACGATTTGCGATGCATGAGCGATGGGGGAATCGACGCCGGCGAGAGCGGCGGAGGGGAGCCGCCGCGGCGTGTGTGAGCGGCGGCGTCGGGCGCGGCGTCCGAGGCATTCATGCGCAGCATGATGCGAGGGCGCGCGACGGAAGCGCAGGCGGCGGTGCGCCGGGTTCGGCGCAGTGGCCGGTGCACTTATGGGCGGCATGGTGCAGCGGCGCGTGACGCGGCAGCGGACCGCAGACGCGATCGGCGAGGGCAGCGAGCCCCCGGGTCGTGGTCCGGGGCAGGACGAAGCGCGCGCGAGGATGGCGTTGCCGCGCGAAGTGTGTGCGCAAGAGGAAACGGGCCGCGCCGCCGTCCCGCTGCCGGGATGACGACGCGGCCCGCGATGTGCTGCGGTCAGGCTGGGCAGCGCATGACCGGGATGCCGAGCTGCTTCGCCTTGTCGACGAGGTTCTCTGTGATGCCGGAGCCGGGGAAGGCGATGACGCCCCTGGGCAGGAGGTTGAGGAGTTCGTCGTTGCGGCGGAAGGGCGCGGCGCGTCCGTGGCGGTCCCAGTCGGGCTTGCAGACGATCTGGTGGACGCCGTTCCGCTCGGCCCAGCGTGCGGCGATCTTCTCGACGCCGGGGCCGCCGCCGTGCACGAGGACCATGTCGGCGTACTTGGTGCGGGCCTGGTCGAGGCGGGCGATGACGGCGGCGGGGTCTGCGATGTCCCTGCCGCCTGCGATGGCGACGAGGGTGCCTTGCGGCAGGTGGGCCATGGTCTCGCGGTCCTTCCGTGCGCGGATGAAGTCGCGGGCCTCGATGGCGGCGGAGGTGAGCTTGCCGGTCCGGGATGCGTGCGAGCCGTGGCGCGGGCGCCAGACCTCTCCGGTTTCCTCGCGGTAGGCATCGGCGCAGGCGTCGCGCATTTTCTCGAAGGCGTCGCGGCGGTCTCCGAGGTTCTGCGCGCGGTGGGTGGTCATCTCCAGCTCGAACGACCTGATCTCGGTTCCGTCCTGGTCGCGCTGGAGGTCTCGGAGTTCGGGGGTGAGCCTGTCGACGCTGCGGTCGATGCGCTGTGTCTGGGCGTGGAGCATGTTGACGAACCCCCAGAGCAGGTGTTCGCGCTCGTCGGCGAGCTGTGTGCCGTCGGGGCAGACGCCGTCGCTGAGAATGCGGAAGGCTTCCTCGACGGCGGTCAGCGCATCGTCCTTGTCCCAGACGACGCGGGGATCGAACTCGTCGCGCTCGGGTGTTGCGCCGAAGAGGGCGGCGTTGTCGCAGACGGTTGCGGTGACGGAGTGCTCGGTGCTCTCGACGGTGTCGATGTTCTCGATGATGGTGTTCATGACGATCTCCTTGACGATCGGGTTGCAGCTATCGGAGCGTTGCGCCCCGAAGTGATGTCCTGTTGGGTCACGCGCGCGCAGCGGAAGCACCGGGTCCGGAATGAATGGCCCGGCGGGATGCGCGAGTGGTGCGGGCGCACAAGCGAGCGGAGCGAGTGCGGAGCCACGGTCGCGCATTCCGCCGGGCCTAGGCGCTTCAGCGCCGTTTCATTCCGAGTCCCGGCCGGAACGGAGCGCGAGCGGAGTGGAGGACCCCGCCGCCGGCGGGGTTGGTGCAGTGAGCACGTGTGGCACAATGGGACAGCACGCACGCAGGCAAATTCTTTCCCCTTGCACGGACCCGATGGGCGCTGCCGCCCGGCACGGCCTTCGGGAGCATCCCCGGACCTGTCGGTCAGCCTTGCAAGCGGAGCGCGCAGCTTGACAGTCATGGCGGGTCACCCCCACAGCGGATGCGAGAGGATCCGCTGCCTGGCCACCTCGCGGATGCGGTTGCGGTCATGGACGCGGCAGGGACCGCGCGGATCCTCGTGGAGATGCACCACGAAATACCGCGCACCCTCGCGCAGCGGATCGTCGAGGGCACAGACGTCGCCGACATGGTCGCCGTCGCAGTAGATGCGGGACTGGTCCGGGGCGATGCGGCGGAAGGCGATGGCGCTCATGACGCGCCCCCCTCCGCCTGGCGGGCGCTGCGTTCCGCCAGCACCTGCGCCGCCCAGGCCGCCGCGCGGGCCAGCACGTCGCCATGACACGGCTCCGGCTCGCACCAGCATGCAAGCCAGCAGCCGTCGAGCGCGGCGAGTTCTTGCAGTGACACCTCGCCCGCGCGGATGCGGCGCCAGAGATCGGCGCGGTAGCGGGCGACCGCCTGTTCCCTCGAACAGGCCGGTGCGATCCGGAACGGGTTTCCCCACTTCGTGCGGCGGTCGATCAGCACGGTGTTGTTGACTACCTGTGCATGGTCGAACGCTTCCCGCAGTCTCGGTTCGGTCTTCAGATTGATGACGGCGTCCATCGGCTCCCTCCTCTCCCCGGGTCGGCTTGCCCGACCCTCGCTTTCCTCTTTCTCCTGCCACGCCGGGTCAGGCGCCGGGGCGGAACAGGGGCGCGAGGCGGGCGCGCAGCGCCGCCGCGCCGAGCGCGACCAGGTCGTCGTTGAAGTCGTTGCCCTGGGGCACGATCGCCGTGGCGGCGACGCCCGCCCGCGCGCAGCGCCGGGCGAGGCGTTCGGCGGCGCGTGCGCCGTCCTCGTCGTTGTCCCGCGCGATCACGAGGCGGGCGACGCCGGCAGGCGGAGAGAAGGCGCCGAGGCTGCCGGCCGAGAGCGCCGCCGCGGCGCGGATCTCGGGCAGGGCGGCGACCAGCGAGAGCACGGTCTCGATGCCCTCGCCGACGACCAGCGCAGCGCCGTCGCCGGGCTGGCCGAAGCGCACGGCGAGGCCATGGATGCGTCCGAGCGCCTTGCGCGGATGGGCGACATCCGCCTTGGCGGGCGAGCGGGGATCGAGCCAGGTGCGCTGGACGCCGAAGAGCCGGCCGCCTGCCCCGGACTGCGATCCGGAGTCGCCGCCGGTGACGGCGGCGACCAGCGCCGGGAGACGGCGCACCGAGGGGCCTTCGCGGTAGCGAAGCGCCGGGTGGAAGCGCAGCGCCGCGAAGCGGCAGCGCGCGAGCCCGCGGGCGTGGAGATAGCGCTCGGCATGGCTGCCGTCGAGGGCGCGGCAGCCGCGCCACAGGCGGCGCGCCGCCTCGGTGGCGTCATACCGCTCGCTGGATACAGGGACGGGGTCCGCCGGCACGGCGAGGAAACGCCGCGCCTCGTCGAGCGCCGCGCGCAGCGTCGGCGCGCGGGAGCGGTGGCGGATCAGGTCGAGCAGGTCGCCATGCTCGCCCGAGGCCGCGTCGGTGAACTTGCCGGGCGTTCCGGGGCCGGAGAGGCGGACGAAGAGGGAGCGGCCGCGGGCGCCGTCGATATCGCCGCAGATCCAGTAGCGGCCCTGCCGCCGTCCGTTGGGCAGGTAGTGGCGGCAGACTTCCTCGGCGCGCTCCGCGAGCGCGGCGGCGAGGGCGCCGGCATTCATGGCCGGCCCCCGCCCGGGCAGGCGGGACGGCAATGGATTGCGGGACATGGCGGGACTCCTCCATCGGGACGGAACGCTCGATACCGGCCGGTCTCCGCCCCCGCCTGGCGCCGGAGAAGGCGCGCGCCGCGCGAAACGCGGACGCGCCATGGGGGCCGGGGACGCCTCCGGATCGGCAGCAAAAAAGAGGCCGGCGCCGAAGCGCCGGCCCGAGTTGGGAGGGAGGAAGCGTGATGCCGATCAGAACGGAATCCGGTCGTCCATGTCGGCAGGCGCCGGGGCGGGAGCCGTGCCGGCGTCGCCCGCCATGTCCGGGTCGGGCTGGCTCCGGGCGCCGTTGCCCTTGTCCAGGAATTGCACGCGCCCGCCCGGGACCAGCAGGATCTCGGTCGAGAAGCGGTCGGAGTCCTCGCCCTCCTTCTTCCAGCGCCGGGTCTGGAGCTTGCCCGCGACATAGACCAGGCGGCCCTTCACGGCGTGCTTCACCAGCATGTCGATCAGCCCGTCCTGGAAGGTGACGATGCGGTGCCACTCGGTGCGGTCGACCCGCTCGCCGGTCTTGGCGTCGATGTAGGATTCGTCGGTGGCGATGCTCAGATTGGCGACGCGGCCGCCGCTCTGGAGGTGATTGACGGTGACGTCGGCGCCGAGGCGGCCGATCAGTTCCGCGCGATTGAGACCGAATGCCATGGAGAATCTCCTTGAATGGCTGGTTGCTGACGATGGGTTGCGAACGGGGGAAGCCGGGTCGATCCCTCTCCCCGGCCCCCTGCCGCTCACCTTCTTCCCGCTTTCCTTCACTCTGCGTCGCGGCCGGCGAGGACCTCGCGGATGGCCCGGCTGTCGAGACCGGCCTCGGCCAGCAGTTCGTCGCAGGCCGGCGCGTCGTGTTCGGTGCCGGTTGCCGCATCGGCGTCGTGGAAGAACTCGGACATGGGCATCTCCCCTGGACGGCGCCCGGACATCCAGCGGAAGGGCCGCTCCCTTCCACCCCGCCGGGCGCTCGCCCCCGCCAAAGCCCTTCTCCAACTCCGGGACGACAGCCCGGCGGAAGCAGGACGGGCAGGCGAACGCCGATCCGGGGCCGCGCCGGCTCACCAGGGTGGCGCCGTCAGCAAAGCCATGGGGCTGGCATCGCACAGCACCTCGACCTCGTCGCGCGAGAGCTTCTCGAAGACGAGGCAGAGCGCGACATCGGCCTCGCTGTCGAACGGCCCGTGCTCGCGCCCGGTGGCGATCTCGATCACCGTATACTGCGGGTCCCAGAACGGGATGCCGCGGAACGCGCCCGAACTCTCGCGGTGCCTGCGCGAACAGGGCTCGCAACGCGCCACGCCCGGCGAGGGCGCGTTGCAGGCGACACAGCGGCCCCGGGCCCTCCGACCGGCATAGCGGTCGCGGCGGGCGGCGTGTTCGGCCTCGCGGTCGCGGCGCTCGGCCCTGACGACGGCGCAGGGCGCGCAGTAAGCGGCGCCATCGAAGGTGGGTGCCTGACACTTGACGCAGACCCCGGCGGTTCTGCGGGCGTCGTAGCGGTCGCGGGCGGCGTCGCGACAGTCCTGGCACTCGGCCGCCCCGTTGGCCGGCTTGCCGCAACTGGTGCAATCGCCCCGGGCCTTGCGTTCGGCATAACGCCGGCGGTCGGCCTCCCGCTTCGCCTTCCGGTCCCGCCGCCGGCTCCGGGTCCCGGCGCAAGGCGGGCAATACGCCCTGCCGTCCGGCGCGGGCGCCGCGCACCGGACGCACAATCCGGCGGCGCGGCGACCGTGATGGCGGGCGCGTTTCGCCTGCCGCCTGTCCGCGCGGCACGGCCCGCACATGGTCCGGCCCTCTTCGGGCGGGGTGTTGCCGCAGCGGGTGCAGAGGCCGGCGGCCTGGCGGGCCTCGCTGCGCCGGCGGCTGCGCTCCCGGCCGGCCTTGCGCCGGGCCTCCGGGTCGCGCCCGCCATACGGCATGCCCTGGGCCCTGGCCCGGGCGTCACGCTCGCGGTCACGCGCACGATGCTTCTCCGCGCAAGGCCCGCAGGTCGTGCGGTCCGGGCGCGCCGGGGCCCGGCCGCACCTGGTGCAGATGCCGGCGGCCGCGCGCTCGGCATAGAGCTTGCGGTCGCGCTCACGTCCATGACGCCTTGCCCGTTCGGGGTCGCGCCGGGGTTTCCTGCCGGCCCGCAGGCGGGCGTCCCGCGCCCGGCTCGCGCGGTTCTGTTTCTCGTTGCAGGGCGCGCACAGGCGGCGCTCCGGGACAGGCCCGGTGCTGCCGCATCTCGTGCACAGGCCGGCCTCGGTCCGTTCGGCGGTGCGTCTGGCGATGCGCGCGCGGTCGCGCGCCCGGCGGTTATCCCGAGTCGCTTCTAATGCCGAGTCGGGTGCGGAAGTCACCTTGTCCATTGAGTTTCTCCATAGGTTTACTCGGCATTAAATTCGGGTGTCATCGCGCGCTGAGAACACTCATCAGGTCGTCCTGCACACCGCGGAACGTCCCCGGTCTGATGGACGGCGGTGGGTTGTTCTGAAGGATTTCCAGTTTCTCCACTGGGCTTGCACGGAGATACGCTTCGGTGGTTTTGATGTCCGCGTGGCCGAGCCAGAGAGAGACTTTCCGGACGTCTCCGGTGGCGTGCAGGATCGTCATGGCGGTGGCATGACGCAGCACATGCGGGGTCACCCGCTTGCTCCGGAGCGACGGAGCCTTCGGTGTAGCCGTGGCGACATGCTTCTTGAGGATGTACGCGAAGCCATCCGCGCTCATCGCCCGTCCTCGTGCGTTGAGGAACAGGTAGCGGTTATTGACCGGCGGCCGGACGTCCAGCCACTCGTTGAGAACGCTCCTGGTTTCCTTCCACAACGGCAGTTCGCGGTCACGCCGCCCCTTGCCCAGGATGCGGATGGTTTCCATCTGTGGACCCGACAGTCTATCGAGCGTCAGCCCGATCAACTCCGACACCCGGAGCCCGGCGGCATAACACAGGTGCAGCATCGCCCGATCACGTAGACCTGCGACCGTCGCGGTGTCCGGCGCGTCCAGGATCGCTTGCATCTCGTCCCGGTCGAGCCAGTCGATCAGTGGCCTGTTGGCACGCTTGTGCGGGACAGCGCGCACCTGCAATGCGAGGTCAAGACAGCCCGGGACACGGTATTCCACATACCGGAAGAAGGACTTGATGGCGGCGAGGCGGATATTGCGGGTGCCGACGCTGTTTTCCCGGTCGTTCTCCAGGAACTCGAGGAAGGACAGCAGAAACGCCACCGTGAAGTGCTCGATCTTCAAGGCACAGGGACGGATTCCGATGTTTTCGGCCGCGTAGAGGACCAGCAGCCGGAAGCAATCGGTGTAGCCTTGCACGGTGTGCCGGCTAAAGCGCCGCTCTTTGGGCAAATGCTCCTGAAGGAAGGTGGTAAGGTGGGGGGCAAGATCGGTCATCGGATCCCCCCATGCGCGTGAGCCCTCTCGGCAGCTTCGGCGATGCTGCGCAGAAGGACAGGCGTCGATTCCAGATACCAGTAGGTATGCTGGACTTGGGAGTGGCCGAGATAGGTGGCGAGCGCCAGCATATGACGGTCCGGATCGGCGCCGGGTTCCAGGTTCTCGAATGACCGCACGGCGAAGCTGTGGCGCAGTGAGTGGAGTGTCGGACCGCGTGCTGTACCGGGTTCGCGGATTCCCGTTTGTTCCGCGATCCGCTGGAAGACTTTCTGCGCCCTGGAGTAGCAAGGCGGCCCGCCAGTGGTGACAACGAACAGATGTCTGTCCGGGGTTTTCTCCTTGCGCCGTACCGCCAGGTAACGGTTCAGCGCATGCCGGGTGGTCGGGTGCAGCGCGACCATCCGGGACTTCCCGAACTTGGTGTCGCGGATGACCAAACCGTCCGGGGTGACGTCATTCAGCGTCAGTGCGAGAGCTTCGCGGATGCGCAGCCCGGCTACTGCGATGAGGCCGAACATGTAATGCCAGGTCAGGGGGGCGATCGTGCCGTGGGGCGGCACGGAAAGCGCCGCCGTCAGCAGTTTCTGGATGTCTGGAGTCGATATCAGGTGCGGCTTCGGCCTGCGTCTGGACCGATAACCCAGAGCGTCACGAGGCGGTACTTCGTGGCGAACATCCTCGGCGTGCAGCCAGCAGGCTAGTGCATGAACCGTATGCAGCATCCTGACCCGCTGCGACTGCGATCGCGCCGTCGACGCCCACTCGACGGCGGTCGCGGAACGAATGAATGTCTCGCTACGATCCTCGGCGAACCGCGCGAAGCCTTGCAGTGGCCAGGCACTCGACGGGAAGCGGTAGCCGAGTTTCTGCTTCATCGCGACAAAGCGCTCGACATGGTCGGTGATGGTGGTTTTTTTCGTCATCCTTCCATCCCTCCGATCCAGGGTTGTGCAACCTCCTGCAACATGACCGCATCGGTCTTGGCGTAGATTTCCGTGCTGTTTCGGGACTCGTGTCGAAGCAGGAACTGGATGGTGTCCAGCGTTGCTCCGGATCTGAGCAACCCGGTTGCTTGCGAATGGCGGAACACATGCGCACCGCGACCGGGGTTGGCGAGCGTGGAAACTCCGGCACGATCCAGCGCACTCCGAGCCACGTAACTGACAACGTATGAACCCGGGAAAGGACGCCAGGGGGCGTTGGCGCAGAGGAAGACTTTCTCTTCGTCCACCCTTGGCCGAACCGTCGCGATATAGGCGTGGAGCGCATCGCCGACATCCTGGGGCAGAGGCAGTGCCGTCTGCCGCCGTGATTTGCCTGCAACACGGATCTCGGCCTTGTCCCAGTCAATATCGCCGAGGCGTAGATCAACCACATCGCCGGCTCGCAGCGCCAGTCGCGCCAGAAGCAGCAGGATGGCACGGTTTCGCGCGCCCACCGGGTCGTCGTCGCACGACGCGATAGCACGCTCGACATCGTTGGGCGGGATGTATCGCGGCAACGCCGACAGGCGCCACTGGGGCACCGTTGGCACGGCCTCGACCAGCGTAGCCGCGGTGCCATGTTCCGATGCCAGGAACCGTAAATACACGCGCATCGCGGTCGTCAGCCGTTTCGCATACTTTGCAGATCGGTGCTCAAGTTGCTCGAACAGCACCCGGCGGATCAGTGCCGTATCAATGACCTCGGGATCGTCTCCGAGATCGGGCAGGACGGCAGCGATCAGATGGGTGTGCTGCCGTATCGTCTTGGGGCGGAGACCTCGATGGCGCTCAAGCCATGCCGAGAACCTCTCGATGACCGCGGGCGGCTCTTCCTCCGGCACCGGGTCCAAGGGTTCAATCCGTCCGATCACGACAAGGTGGTCGAGGAACTTGCGGATCGCTCGGTCGTAACGAATACCTTCGGGGGAACTTATCCCTTGGCCGTAGAACACTCCGGGGATCGAACAGATGAACTGCCGACACCGGAACCGAGCATATGCATCCGGGGTTAGATCGCGCAGCGGGATCCGCGAGAAATGGAACCAGGCAATGAGATTCGCGCATGCGCTGCGATGCAGCACGAGGGTTCTATCGGCATGGCCGCTGCCGCGCATGTGATCGAGATGATCTTCGAGAAGCCGGAGATTCCCGTCCAGTTCGCCAGGGGTCTCGATCTTGCCCGCCCGCTCGAGGAAATAGACGAAATCCATGAGGGGAGGCCAGGAGCGGCGTTTGCTCCATCGACTGAACCCGGCAGACGCCGGCATTCCCGCACTGCACTCGCAGTCGTGTTGGAGGAAACGCTCGATCGCTGTGCGGTCGACTGTTTCCAGCGCAATACCGGTCAACGCAAGCCAGACCACGAAGTGTCGGGCAGTGCTCCGGTAGCGACGGACACGATTTCCTTCGATCCCCCGACGGACACGGAGATCGTCGATAAACGCTCGAATGACCGGGTCGATGCTGGTCAGTGCCGTAGTCGCCAGCAGGGGCCGGCGATCTCGTCTTGAAGCCATTGTCGTCCTCCATTTCATCGAAAGGGGGGACGACTCATAGGCGCGATGACACCCGAATTTAATGCCGAGTAAACCTATGGAGAAACTCAATGGACAAGGTGACTTCCGCACCCGACTCGGCATTAGAAGCGACTCGGGATAACCGCCGAAATTCCGAGCTCGGAATTTCGGCGGATTTCCGGGTCGGCACAGGTCATGCCGTCCTCCTCGGTTCGTGGAACAAGGGGAAAGGCGGACGCCCCGCTGGCGTCGGGCCGGCAGGATGTCCCGGAAGGGGGCGGTCAGCCCTTCTGGCGGCGGTCGATACCGAACCCCATGGCGTAGACGCCCCAGTACTGGACCCCGCCCCGGGTGCCGAGGCCGGTGCAGATGATGATCTCGTTGCGCTCGGGCCGCATCTCCTTCACCGCCTTCAAGGTCGCGGTGGCATGGCCCGCCTTGCGCCGGCCCCTGGCAGGCGCCGGGTCCGGGCAACGCCGAATGTCGCCGTTCGCGAGCGTGCGGTAGCGCTCGACCACATAGCGGTCGTCGTCGGACAGGCCGGGTCCGAAGAAATGGGTGAGAAAGGTTGCCGCGGTGTTGCCGGGAATCGCGATCGCTGCGCTCATGCTGCCGTCTCCATCATGCCGTGGGGGGAAACAGCGGCCGGACGCCCTCCCCGGACACCCGACCGCCGCCCCGCTCACGGCCAGGCCTCCCCTCCTGCCGGCAAGGAGCGCGCGGGCGGGGAGACCGGAAGAAGGACGGTGGGCCGGCGAGACGCGTCGGACGGAGCGCGGACGCCTGCCCGTCGACTGGACCGAGCGCCACAACGTCACCCCCGTGCTCATCAAGACCTTCGTCGAGACCCCGCGCTACACCGGCGCCGTCTATCGCGCCTCGGGATGGATCAACGCCGGGACCACCCAGGGGCGCGGGCGTTACGACCGGCATACCAAACGAGCCCAGCCGAAAAAGGACATCTGGCTCCGCACACTCCGAAAAGATTGGCGGCGCACCCTCGATCGGTAGAATCGAACCCGGGCGCGGTCGGACGGCTGTGCGCAGGACAAGGGGCGGATAACCGTCTCCTCATCCCCCAAGACCCGAAGGCCCTCCACGGCCCGACGGAACGTTTCTCGAAACGGACGCGCCATTCTACGCTGCGTTGCTACCGAAACCGCTTTCGGTTTGATCGCGAATGACGTTGAGAGAAAACAATAATCGTTGCAGTATAGTGGGTTACAGAATAAACTCTTCTTCCCGACACCAAGACGGGCCCGAGGCACGTTCTGCTGGGCGAAGCGGCGCGGGCGTTGCTGGCCGGCCTCGCCGAATCGGCGTCCGGGGAATGTGTGTTTCCGGGCAGGAGCGGAGACGGGCCGTTGGGCAGCAACGAACTCCACTATTTCTGGACCACGACGCGCGATGCGGCCGGGATCGTGGCGGATGCGCGGCTTCATGACCTGCGACATGCGCATGCCTCGCACGCCGTCATGAATGGCGAAAGCCTGCATGTCGCAGGACGCCTGCTCGGACACCGCCGGGCCAGCACGACGAACCGCTATGTCCATCTCGACGACGCGACCCTCGGCCAAGCCGCCGAGCGGGTGGCGGTGGCGGTCGAGCGGAAGCTCCGGAGTTGTTGATTCTCCCGTCCTGTCCGCCTATGCTCCGCCTGCGCTGGGGCTCGCATGAGGGAACGGCGCATGAAGTGTTTTAGTTTGTTGACACGCCCTGCGTTCCACCTACACTTTGCCCGGAGTTTGCATCGGGGACCGGCGAGGCGTTCCTGCTGAAAGGAGAAGGGTTCATGAGAATTGTGAAGCATTGGGCGATCGCGGTCATGGCCGCCACGGCTCTGGGGCTTGCCGGCTGCGGCGGGGGCGGAAGCTCGCCGTCGACGACGACGCAGATGCCGGCGCAGACGCAGACGCCCTACCAGAAGGCGGACGCGGCCATCAAGGCGGCCACGACGGACGCTGCGGTCGACAAGGCCGTTGCCGATGCAACGGCCGGCGTTTCCGGCGAGGAGCTCGCGAAGCTTCAGGCGGCGGCTGCGGCGCGCAAGACGGTGCTGGCGACGATGGCTCGCGAGATGGATCAGAAGAAGGCGCTGATGGACGCGCTCGCCGAGGTCGACACGTCCGACCTGTCGGACGCGGACAAGCTCGCCGCGGCCAAGGCGGCCATCGCGGCTCTCAAGGAGGCGCTGGACGATGCGGGCGACGTGAGCGATGCCAACAAGGCGACGTATCGGACGCAACTGGCCAGTGCCCAGACAGCCGTGGACCGGAAAGAGCAGATGAACGCGCTTTCGGGGGCTTCCGGAAAGCTCGACATGGCTCTTGCGGCGTTTGCGGGCGTGACGCCCACGAAGGCGCAGCTCGACGCCGCCATGGCCGCTCTCAGAGAGCTGAAAGCGGCGATCGCGGGCGCCGAGGATCTGACCGACGACGAAAAGGACCGGTATCAGGCTCAGGCGGACCGTGCGGACGCTGACGACGGGCAGATCAAGACGGCGCAGGGCCATTACCACGATCATGTTGTCAAGAACATCGAGGGCACCCAGGTCGCGGCGGCCATGGAGGCGGTCAAGATGGTCACGAACACGTCCGGCGACGACACCGTGACGGACGCCCAGGCCGCCATCGACGCGGCCAAGGCGGAGATCGAGGGCGCAAACATCCCCGAGTCTGAAAAGGCGAAGCTTCGCTCGAAGATTGCCATGCATCAGGGCGCGCTCGACCGGGCCAAGGACTCCCGCATGGCGGCCAAGGCCGAGGAGACCCGCATCGCCGGCGTCGTCACGACGATCACGGACGGCGAGATTAAGGCGGTCATGGACGCGATCGCCAGGATCACGTCCCTGTCCGAGGAAAGCACCGTGACCGACGTCGAAGCCGCCATCGCGGCGGCCAAGACGGCGATCGCGGACGCGAACATCCCCGAGGCCAACAAGGAGTTGCTGCGCACGAGGCTCGCCCTGCAGGAGGACGCCTTCGGCGACGCCAAGACGGCGCGCATGGACGGGCACAGGATGGGCCGGGCGCTGTACGCGGCGATGGGTCCGTCCGATGACACAACGGCCCCGGTGAACGCGCTGAACAACCTCGCGACCGTCCCGTACTACATCACCAGTATCACCGATAGCCAGCACGACGCCCCGGCGGAGGCGACCGGTCAGAGGGGCGAGCGGGGGGACTTCCGCATCGACCCCGCGGCCGGCGCGGGGAGCATCGCGACTGCGAACACCCACACCGCCGTGTACTTCAGGCACGGCGCGGAGGGGCGCCCCGGGCACGACACGACCATGGACAAGGTGGGCCGGTGGAACGTCACGCACTACGAAAGGACCACCGGCTCCGGCAGCATGAAGGTCACCGACAAGGTCCGGGTGTACAACGACCGGCAGGGCGGCCCGCTGGAGAGATGGGGTGTCGTCCCGATGGATGCCGCGAAGTTCTTCAAGGACGACACCGACTGGATCAACAAGGGGACCTACGAGCCGTTCGTATCCGGCAACAGCGGCCCAAAACACGCGCGCAGACTGACCCTGGGCACCGGGGTCGACCGGGCGATCGCATCCGCCACGTTCGACAAGTGGACCGTCGGGATAGGGTCCGTGACCGCTCCGAAGCCGGCCGACGGGGGCGCGGAGATCAAGGTCCCCGGCACCTACTACGGCGCGCCGGGCAACTACTTCTGCCCCGCAAGCGGCACCTGCACGGTCGAGACCGGGGTCGGAGGAGGCGGGTTCGGCGGCTACTTCATGTCCGCCGACTGGTACTTCGTCCACGACGCGGGCGCGAAGGTGCTGGAAAGGGACCTCAGCTACATGTACTTCGGCTGGTGGGTGCGGAACGACGCCGACGGCATGCCGGCGGCGGTCAGCGCCTTCTACCAGTCCGTCGGCGGGGGCGTCGATCTCGCCACGGACGGCAAGAGCCTGAACGTCAACCGAGGCAGGGCGGCGACCTATGAGGGCCCCGCGATCGGCTGGTACGCCATCAACGACCCGCTCAACGAGAAGGGCGGCGGTGGCGAGTTCACGGCGACGGCCACGCTGAAGGCCCAGTTCGGGACCGCCAACCTGAACGCCGACACGGGCCTGACCGGCACGATCCACGACTTCAGGCTGAAAAACGGGATGAAGAACGACTGGAGCGTGACGTTGAACAAGGCGGCCTGGACCACCGACCCCAGCTTGGCCACCGATGCCCAGAAGGGCCACATCGTCAACACGGAAAAGACGGTGTGGTCGATCAACGGCAACAAGGCGGCGCCGGCCGGGAGCTGGGTGGCCAACCTGTATGACGACAAGCCCGGCACGGTTGAGAATGGCGGCGACGGCAGCAACCATCCGACCGCGATCATGGGCAAGTTCCAGGCCGAACACGGCGGCACCCACCGGATGGTCGGCGCCTTCGGCACGGAGCTTCAGACGCCGACGACGGAGTAGCCGCACGGGGCCGGGCTCCCGTTCATGCGGGAGGCCGGCCCGGTTCCCGGTCGTGACAAGGGTGGCGCGTTTCCTGCGCCGCCCTTCTTTTTCGATCGGGAGCCCGGACGGCAAGCGATGCGACAGACGCGATGAGACCTTTCCGGTTCCTTGTTCCCGTGCTGGCGGGGCTGTCGGTCCTGCTTGTTGCGGCGCCCGTCGCGCGCCCCGCCCTGGGCCAGGATGCGACCGACATGCGCTTCCGGGCCGGGATGGAGGCGCTTGCCGCCGCCGATGCCGCACCGGACCGGGAAGCCCGCGAGGGCAGGCTCGACGAGGCGGTCGCCGCCTTCCGGGCCATCCTGGTGGACCGCCCGGAGCTGGTGCGGGTGCGTCTCGAACTCGCCCGCGCCTTCTTCCTGAAGGAGGAGGACACGCTGGCGCGGCGGCATTTCGAGCAGGTGCTGGCGGGCGACGTGCCCCCGGCGGTCGCCGCCAACATCCGGCGCTTCCTCGACATCATCCGCGCGCGGCGGCGCTGGGAGGCGTGGTTCGGGGCGGCCATCGTCCCGGACAGCAACCTCAACGCCGCCTCGGGCGAGCGCACGGTCTTCCTCGACACCCCGTTCGGCCGGCTGCCTTTCACCCTGGACGATCCCGCGAAGCCCGAATCCGGCCTCGGCGTCTCCTTCTGGGGCGGCGGCGAATACCAGCATCCGCTGAACGACCGCCTGCGCCTGCGCGCCGGGGCGGACGCCAGCGTCCGGGAATACAGGGGCGGGGAGTTCGACCGGCATTTCCTTGCCGCCCATGTCGGCCCGCGCTGGCTGATCGACGCCCGCACCGAAGCGAGCCTGCTGGCGACCGCGGACCGGCAATGGACCGCCGGCCGGCCCGAGACCGACAGCGTCGGCCTGCGCCTCGAAGGCGAGCATCTGCTGACGCCGCGCCTCGCGCTCTTCGCCCGCGCCGGCGCCGCCCGGCGCAACTGCCGCGGCTGCGACTGGCTCGACGGCCCGGTGGGCGACGTCTCGCTCGGCGCCAACTGGGCCGCGCTGACCATCCTGCGCCTCGGCGGCAATGCCGGCTGGAGCTGGGCCCGCGCCAGGGCCGAACACTGGCGCAACAGCGGCCCGCGGGCGAGCCTCGGCGCCACGCTGGCGCTGCCGGCCGGCTTCACGCTCGGCCTGCGCGCCGCCCTGCAGCGCACCGACTATGAGGGCGGCGGCGCCGCCCACCGCACCATCGACCGCAAGCCGCGCCGGGACGACACGCGGACCCTCTCGGTCTCGGTCCACAACCGCGCCGTGACCGTGCTCGGCTTCAGCCCCCGCCTCTCCCTCATCCGCGAGCAGCGCAAGACCAACGCCCAGGCCCTCGACTACCGGCGCAACCGCGCCGAACTCAGCTTCGTGCGCCAGTTCTGAACGAACCCGGCCGCGGCGCGCCGGAAGGGGCCGAGCGTCCGGGACGGGTGGACCCGACCCGCAGGACATGCCACAACGTGTCCTGGACAGGGCCCCGGGCTCGCGGGCAGGAGGACAAGGAAGCGGCAGGCGGGAAGACCGGAAACCGTTGCAAAACAAGGGTTCCCCGGCAACCTCCCGCAACGCCAACCGGAAGGCGAAAAGGCATCACAGATGCGTCGGGTGTGACGAACCGAGGCCGCCCCGGGCGGTCGGGACGGCTGAGTCTGCGGCATTGACGATGGGGGAATCGACGCCGGCGAGAGCGGCGGAGGGAAGCCGCCGCGGCGTGTGAGCGGCGGCGTCGGGCGCGGCGTCCGGAGCATTCATGCGGAGCATGATGCGAGGGCGCGCGGGCGGCAGTGCGCCGGGTTCGGCGCAGTGGCCGGTGCACTCATGCGCGGCATGGTGCAGCGTCGGGTGACGCGGATGCGGAGCCCGAGCGCGGCGCGGAGCGCGCGCGAGGATGGCGTTGCAGCGACCGGTGTGCGCACGCGGAAACGGGCCGCACTGCCGCCGGAGCGACGGTGCGGCCCGCGAGAGTGTTGCGGATTAGGCGGCGCAGCGCATGACCGGGATGCCGAGCTGGCGCGCCTTGTCGACGAGGTTCTCGGTGATGCCGGAGCCGGGGAAGGCGATGACGCCCTTGGGCAGGAGGTTGAGGAGTTCGTCGTTGCGGCGGAAGGGTGCGGCGCGCCCGTGGCGGTCCCAGTCGGGCTTGCAGACGACCTGGTGGACGCCGTTCCGCTCGGCCCAGCCTGCGGCGATCTTCTCGACGCCGGGGCCGCCGCCGTGGACGAGGACGATGTCGGCGTACTTGGCGCGGGCCTGGTCGAGGCGTGCGATGACGGCGGCGGGGTCGGCGATGTCCCTGCCGCCGGCGATGGCGACGAGGGTGCCCTGCGGCAGGTGGGCGGCGGTCTTGCGGTCCTTGCGGGCGCGGATGAAGTCGCGGGCGTCGATGCTGGCGGAGGTCAGCTTGCCGGTTTCGGAGACGTGGCTGCCGCGCCGGGGGCGCCAGACCTCGCCGGTGGCGTCGCGGTAGGCGTCGGCGGCGGCGTCGCGCAGGGTCTTGCGGCGCGACAATCAGCTTGAGACGCTGGCGACAATCAGGATGAGACGGGGGAAGGCGGCGGCCCGGAACGGAGGGAGGGCGTAGCCCGACCGGAGTTCCGGGCCGCCGCCTCAAAAAATTTTTCCTGGACCTTCTGGCGGGGTCGGTCGGCTGGGCGAACGGTGACGTTTTTCCGAGTAGAGGAGCGCGTCATTGCCCGGGCGTTACGTAACCGATCGCCAGAAGAGGCTGTTCATGACCCACAAGAAGACCGACACCATCGAGGTGGCGGCCGCCAAGGCGGGGTTCGGCCGTGCCACCGGCTACCGTCTTGCCGCCGATCCGGAGCCATTCCGGGAGAAGAAGCCGCGGGGTCGGCGCCGCCCGGACCCGCTGGCCGATATCTTCGAGAAGGATGTCGTGCCGATCCTTGAGACCAGCCCGGCCATCCGTCCGGTTGGCGTGTTCGAGGAGTTGATGCGCCGTCATCCCGAACTGGACCCGGGGGTGCGGCGTACGCTGGAGCGGCGGATCCGCACCTGGCGCGCCCAGTATGGCGCGGAGAAGGACGTGATCTTCCGCCAGAAGCACGAGCCGGGCCGGCAGGGCCTGTCCGACTTCACTCGCATGGGCTCGCTCGGCGTGACCGTGGCGGGGCAGCCGCTGGATCACATGCTCTACCACTTCCGCCTCGCCTGGTCGGGCTTCACCCATGCCCATGTGGTGCTCGGCGGGGAGAGCTTCACGGCGCTGGCCGAAGGGCTGCAGGACGCGCTGTGGCACCTCGGGGGCGCGCCTCTCGATCACCGCACCGACAGCCTGTCGGCGGCGTTCCGCAACCTGAGCAAGGACGCCGTCGAGGACATCACCGGGCGCTACCGGGGGCTGTGCGAGCACTACGGCATGGAGGCCACCCGCAACAACCGCGGCGTGGCCCACGAGAATGGCTCGATCGAGGGGCCGCACGGCCACCTCAAGCGCCGGATCGCGGATGCGCTGGCCTTGCGCGGCTCGTCCGACTTCGAGACCCTCGAAGCCTATCGGCTCTTCGTCGCCGACGTGGTCGGCCGGGCCAATGCGCATCGCTCCAAGGCGATCGAGGCCGAGCGCGCGGTGCTGCGGGACCTGCCGGTCGAGCGGACCGTCGATTACGAGCAGATCAGCGTCAACATCGGCCAGTCCTCGGGCTTCGTTCTCCGCCGCGTGTTCTATACCGTGCCCTCGCGCCTGATCGGACACAGGCTCGGCGCGCGCGTCTGGGATGACCGGATCGACCTCTTCCTCTCGGGCGCTCACCTCCTCACCCTGCCGCGCGCGCGCGTCGGCGCGAGCGGTCCGGGCGCCCATGTCGTCAACTACCGGCACGTCATCCACTCCTTGAAGAAGAAGCCGATGGCGCTCCTGAACCTGGTCTACCGCGACGAGTTGTTCCCTCGCGAGCCCTACCGGCGCTGCTTCGAGAAGGCCCTGGAGCGGCTCGGCGAGCGCGAGGCCTGCCGCCTCGCCGTCGGCCTGCTGACGCTTGCACATGAGGACACCTGCGAGGCCGAACTGGCCGCGGAGATCGATCGTGCCCTCAAGACCGGCCGTCTTCCCGACCCCGACAAGCTCAAAGCCCGCTTCGCGCCGCAGCGCGGCAGCATGCCCGCCATCAAGGTCGCCAGGGCGCCACTCCTCGGCTACGGCGCGTTGCTGCAAGGAGACGCGGCATGACTGACAACCGGGACAGACCCGCCGCCGACCCCAACAAGGTCGACGCCATCAGGCTCTCCCTGATGCTCACCGAACTCCGCCTGCCGACCATCAACCGGCTCTGGCAGGGCTTCGCCAAGAGGGCCGACGCCGAGGGATGGACCGCAGCACGCTTCCTCGCAACCCTCGTCGAGCACGAACTCGCCGAGCGCGACCGCAGGCGCATCGAACGCCATCTCAGGGAGGCGAAGCTGCTCCCCGGCAAGAGCCTCGACAGCTTCGACTTCAACGCCGTGCCGATGATCTCGAAGGCCCAGGTCAACGCGCTGGCCGCCGGCGATGCCTGGCTGACCCAGGGCGCCAATTGCCTCATCTTCGGACCGCCAGGCGCCGGCAAGAGCCATCTCGCCTCCGCCATCGGCCTCGCCCTGGTCGAGAACGGATACCGCGTCCTCTTCACCAGGACCACCGATCTCGTCCAGCGCATGCAGGTCGCCCGCCGCGAACTCGCCCTCGAAGCCATGCTCGCAAGGCTCGACCGATACCACCTCCTCATCCTCGACGACATCGCCTATGTCCAGAAGGATCAGGCCGAGACCAGCGTCCTCTTCGAACTCATCTCCGCCCGCTACGAGCGCCGATCCCTGCTGATCACCGCCAACCAGCCCTTCGGTGAGTGGGGAAAGGTGTTCCCGGACGAAACAACCGCGGTGGCTGCCGTCGACCGGCTCGTCCACCACGCCACCATCCTCGAAATGAATGTCGAGAGCTACAGGCGCCGCGAAGCCCTCGACAGAGGCAAGCGAAAGGCTGGGCGCCCGGCAAGCTACGCCACCAAAAAAAACACCAAAAACTGAACCGCTGCCGCCAGATCGGCCCAGCGGCCACAACACTCACGGCCCGCGGGAATCGCCTCCGCGGGCCGTCTCTTCTCCGACCCGACGGCCCCCCCGCGACAATCAAAACGCTCTCCGAAAACCTTGTTTGTCGCGCCGCGACAATCAAAATCCGAAACCGCTTGCAATCCGCGCCCCGCGCGACAATCATCAACTCGCCGATGCCGCCGGGGAATCTCATCCTGATTGACGCGCGGCTCTCACCCAGATTGTCGCGCTATAGGGTCTCGAAGGCGTCGCGTCGGTCTCCGAGGTTCTGTGCGCGGTCGGTGACGAGTTCGAGTTCGCGGGACTTGATCTCGGAGCCGTCCTGTTCGCGCTGGAGGTCGCGGAGTTCGGGGGTGAGCCTGTCGACGGAGCGCTCGATGCGCTGTGTCTGGGCGTGGAGCATGTTGACGAAGCCCCAGAGCAGGCTCTCGCGCTCGTCGGCGAGCTGGAAGCCGTCGGGGCAGACGTCGGCGGCGATGACGCGGAAGGCTTCGGCGACGGCATCGATGGCGCCGTCCTGGTCCCAGATGGCGCGGGTATCGAACTCGTCGCGCTCGGGGGTGGCGCCGTAGAGCGCCGCGTTTTCGCAGACGGTTGCGGTGACGGAGTGCGCGGTGCTCTCGATGGTGTCGATGATGGTGTTCATGTCGATCTCCTTGATCGGTTTCACGTCCGGGGCCGATCCCCGGTGTGGTGTCCTGTTGGGTCACGCGCGCGCAGCGGAACCACCGGGACCGGAATGAATGGCCCGATGGGGTGCGCGATGGTGCGGGCGCACAAGCGAGCGCAGCGAGCGCGGAGCCACGGTCGCGCGCGCCATCGGGCCTAGGCGCGCGAGCGCCGTTTCATTGCGAGTCCCGGCCGGAGCGGAGCGGAGGACCCGCGCAGCGGGTTGGTGGAGTGAGCACGTGTGGCACAATGGGACATCACAGCAGGGTGCGTATCTGTTTCAACACGCACGGACCCCTTGGGCGGTGCGGCCCGGCACGGCCTCCGGGAGTGCTCCCGGACCTGGCGGCCGGCCGTGCAAGCGAAGCGCGCAGGGAGCGCCAGCGACCGGAGGCATCGCCCGGACGATCCCCGCACCGTTCGATGGGGCGCCGATGGACAGCGGTTCACCCCCACAGCGGATGCGAGAGGATCCGCTGCCTGGCCACCTCGCGGATGCGGTCGCGGTCATGGACGCGGCAGGGACCGCGCGGATCCTCGTCGAGATGGATGACGTAATACCGCGCGCCCTCGCGCAGCGGATCGTCGCGGGCGCAGACGTCGCCGACATGGTCGCCGTCGCAGTAGACGCGCGCCACGTCCGGTGCGATACGGCGGAAGGCGATGGCACTCATGACGCGCCCCCGTCCGCCAGCTGCCGCGCCGCCCAGGCCGCGGCACGGGCCAGCACATGGCCGTGACAGGGCAGCGGCGCGCACCAGCAGGCGAGGCGGCGGCCATGCAGCGCGGCCAGCGCCTCCAGATCGATCTCGCCGGCGCGGATGCGCCGCCAGAGATCGGCGCGGTAGCGCGCGGTCGCCCGGGCGCGGTCCTGGCCGGGGCCGATCCGGAACGGATTGCCCCAGGGCGTGCGGCGGTCGATCAGGACGGCGGCGTCCTGCACCGGATGGCGGGCGAGCAGCGCGCGCAGCGTGGGCGCGTGCTTCAGGTTGATGACGGAACTCATGATCTCCCTCCTCCTCTCTTCGGGGCGGCTTGCCCGGCCTCCGCTTTCCTCTCCCTCCCCGGACTGGGTCAGGCGCCGGCGCGGAACAGGGGCGCGAGGCGGGCGCGCAGCGCCGCCGCGCCGAGCGCGACCAGGTCGTCGTTGAAGTCGTTGCCCTGAGGGACGATCACCGTGGCGGCGACGCCGGCCCGCGCGGAGCGCCGGGCGAGGCGTTCGGCGGCGCGCGCGCCCTCCTCGTCGTTGTCGCGCGCGATCACCAGCCGGGCGAGGCCGGGCGGAGGCGCGAATGCGCCGAGGCTGCCGGCCGAGAGCGCTGCCGCGGCGCGGATTTCCGGCACGGCGGCGACCAGCGAGAGCACGGTCTCGATGCCCTCGCCGACGACGAGCGCAGCGTCGTCGGCGGGAACGCCGAAGCGCACCGCGAGGCCGTGGATGCGGCCGAGCGCCTTGCGCGGATGCGCGACCCCCGCCTTGGCGGGTTGGAACGGATCGAGCCAGGTGCGCTGGACGCCGAAGAGCCGGCCGTCGCCGCCGGTGACGGCGGCGACCAGCGCCGGGAGGCGGCGCACCGAGGCGCCTTCGCGGTAGCGAAGGGCCGGGTGGAAGCGCAGCGCCGCGAAGCGGCAGCGGCCGAGCCCGCGGGCGTGGAGATAGCGCTCGGCGTGACTGCCGTCGAGGGCGCGGCAGCCGCGCCACAGGCGGCGCGCCGCCTCGGTGGCGTCCCAGGGGTCGTCCGATGCCGTTGCCGGCGCAGCCGGCAAGGCGAGGAAGCGCCGCGCCTCGTCGAGCGCCGCGCGCAGCGTCGGCGCGCGGGAGCGGTGGCGGATGATGTCGAGCAGGTCGCCGTGCTCGCCGGTGGCGGCATCCGTCCAGCCGCCCGGCTTGCCGGGGCCGGAAAGGCGGACGAAGAGGGAGCGCCCGCGGGCGCCGTCGAGATCGCCGCAGATCCAGTAGCGGCCCTGGCGACGGCCGTGGGGCAAATAGTGGCGGCAGACCGCCTCGGCGCGCGCCGCGAGCGCGGCGGCGAGGGCGCCGGCGTTCATGGCCGGCCCCCGGCGGGACGGCGGCGGAACCTGTCATCGGGCATGGCGGGACTCCTGCATGGGAACGGAACGCCCGATACCGGCCGGCCTCCGCCTCCGGCCGGCGCCGGAGAAGGCGCGCGCCGCGCGAAGCGCGGACGCGCCATGGAACCGGGGACGCCTCCGGACCGGCAGCAAAAAAAGACCGGCGCCGAAGCGCCGGCCAGGCCGGGGAGGAAGCATGACGCCGATCAGAACGGAATCCGGTCGCCGTCCATGTCGGCGGGCGCCGCAACCGGAGCGGCGTCGCCCGCCATGTCCGGGTCGGGCTGCGGCCGGGAGCCGTTGGCCTTGTCGAGGAACTGGACGCGGCCGCCCGGGACCAGCAGGATCTCGGTGGAGAAGCGGTCGGAGTCCTCGCCCTCCTTCTTCCAGCGCCGGGTCTGGAGCTTGCCGGCGACGTAGACCAGACGGCCCTTGACCGCGTGCCTGACCAGCATGTCGATCAGGCCGTCCTGGAAGGTGACGATGCGGTGCCACTCGGTGCGGTCGACCCGCTCGCCGGTCTTGGCGTCGATGTAGGACTCGTCGGTGGCGATGCTCAGATTGGCGACGCGGCCGCCGCTCTGGAGGTGATTGACGGCGACGTCGGCGCCGAGGCGGCCGATCAGTTCGGCGCGGTTGAGACCGAATGCCATGGAGAATCTCCTTGCAAGGCTGGTTGCTGACGTTTGCTTGCGAACGGCCGGGGCCGGGGTCACTCTCCCGACCCCCCGACCGTTCGATCTCCTCAAGCCCTCCTCCACCTCCGGCAGGCCGGGGCGGGCGCGGGAGCCGGGAAGAGGTCCGCGATGCGCCGTTCGGGAAACACCGCCTCGCGGTCGGCGCAGCGCAGCGCCCGGTCCTCGGCGATCACTTCGCGCACGCAGGCGGACGGGATGCCAAGCTCGGCGAGCAGTTCGCCGGTCTGATCGTCGAGGGAATGGTCGGGATGGAACATGGCGGGGTCTCCTCTGCCGTTGCCCGGCCCGGCATCGGCGCGGAAAGACCACTCTCTCCGGCCTGCCGGACACTCGCCCGACAGGCGCTCCTCTCCGGCTCTGCGGCTGCGACCCGGTTCGGTCCGTCCCATGCGGCGTTCGGAGTCCCAGAGAGCGGTTGGCGGCCCCGGGACCGCTTGCGCCGGCCGCGCCCCGCGGTTTGCCGTCAGCCCCTGGCGGCCGGCGCCTGTGTCGGTCCGGCTACCGGCGCGCGGACCGGGCGGCGGGAAGCGGCCTCGGCGCCCTGACGGTTCCGGCGGCGGTGTCCGCCGGCGTGTTCGGGCCGGTGGCCGCGGCGATATGGGAGGTACTGTTCAGCTTGCCCGTCCGGATCGCCTGGTCCTGGCCCGCGCGGCCGAGAGGGCGGCGACGGGCCGGCTGCGCAGCTCAGGGCGCCAGGAGCCGGTCGATCTCGGACATGCGCAGCACCAGCATGAGCGGCTCACGCTCGGAGAACGGATGGAAGCCGAACCTTTCGTAGAAGGCCCGGGCGCGATCGTCGATGGCCTGCACGACGACAGCGCGGGCGCCGACCACGCCGGCGGCAGCGAGCGCGCGTCTCGCGGCGTCGACCAGGAGGTCGGAGCCGAGACCCCGGCCCCGCCAGGCCTCGTCGACCGCAAGCTGCCCCAGCAGGATGACCGGGACCGGGTCGGGCATGTTCCGGCCGACCCGGGACGACAGCCGCCGCCGTTCGGCGGAACTGGCGGCGAGGCTGTAGAAGCCGGCCACGCGGTCGCCGTCGCAGGCCACATAGGTGCGCGCGCCGCCCCTGGCCTCGTTCAGCCGCGCCTTGCCGTGCAGCCAAGCGTCGAGGGTGGGGACCCCCGAGGAGAACTGCGAGATGTCGTGGCGGGGCGCGAGCGGCTCAGGCGGGCCTAGCGGTCCCACAGGGGCTTGCGCGCGTAGCGCGCCTTCACGGCGGGGTCGACCTCCACCGGCGCGTCGAGCGCGGCGACGAAGTCGTCCCAGGCCTCGTCGTCGAGGGCGATGACCGGGCGCTCGTTCAGGACCTCGATCGCCGCCGCCTCGCTGGAGCGCAGCACGAACTCGGTGCGGCTGACCCCCCGAATCGCCGCCGCGCGGTCGATGACGGTCAGGCGCTCGCTGGACGTGCGGAAGTTCACCTGGGGCATGACGGTCTCCTTCTTGCGCAAGGCACGGGGTGTTGGGTCAGTTTCGAGATATAGCATTTGTGTAGATGATCGGCAAGCCGCCGCCCGCGGGCCGGCTGCGCAGCAGGGGAACGGCTCAGTGCGATGCGCCGCCCCCGGGATCGTCGTCCTCGGCCTGCATGGAGGCGGCGGCCATGGCGGTCCAGGCCTCGCGGTCGTGGCCGAGGCGGCGGTTGAGCTTGTCGCAGATGTTCAGCGCATCGTCGAGGTTCAACGCGATCAGGGCGGTCGGCACATGGCCGGCCAGCCCCTCGATGACGATGCGGATCTGCTGCACGTCGGTTTCGACGTCCCAGGCCGGGACGAAGCAGAAGTCGGGTTCGTCGGGCAGGGTCTGCGCGGTCATGAAGGTGCTCCTTGTCCGTGGAATCGGGGCCGGCGGTACGGACCTCGATGCGCCGACGGCGTCATGACAGCGGGCGCCGGGCCGGCCATGGGTAACACACGGGCCGCTCAGGCGGCGAGCGGCCAGCGTTCGAGGATGCGTTCGAGCGCCTCCGCCGTGGGCGCGAAGATGCGGGCGCGGAAGGAGACGATCTCCACCGTGCAGCCCATGCGCTTCAGCGTGTCCACGTCGGTGTCGTCCGGCCCCTCGACCTCGATGCGGTCGGCGCCCATGATCCTCCGGCGGGCGAGCCGCCAACCATTGGCGAGGGCGAGGGCGTTGCCGCGTCCCATGACCGCCTCGAAGGCTTCGGCGCCGGTCATGGCGGGACCGCCGCCGAGGCCGAAGCTCAGCCGCACGGCGCGGACCTGTTCGGCGTCGAGCACGCGGCCGATGATGGCCGCGCCGCAGTCGGCGGTGAGCCGGCGCACGCGCATGTTGTCGGCCGGCAGGCGGTCCCAGACCGGCAGCAGCAGGCCGGTGGCGAGCCAGAAGCGCGAGTCCCGGTGCGACGGCAGGCCGGCGATCTCGGCGTCCCACACAGCGCGCCACCTGGCCTCGTCGGCGCGGCGCCAACGGGAGGCGTCGAGTTCGGCCCGGGCCATGGTCTCAGCTGCGGCGGGCCGGATCAGGCGGACCCGTTCCTGGACGCCGCCGTCGTCGAACAGGCGCGAGGGCGCCGGCAGGAGGACGGCGGCGCGCCCGGAGCGGGCATTGACGGCGAGGCGCGGCTTCCCGTCGGGGCCGGGATCGCGTTCGCCGATCTCCAGCGCGGCCTCGGCGGCGAGCGGCGCCAGCCGGTCGCAACGGACGATCTCGACGAGTTCGGTCGCCGCGCCGGCGCCGGGATGCGCGTGGAGGGTCTCGCGCCCGGCGACGATGAGCGAATCGGCGGTGACGGTCTCGACGCCGACCTCATGGGTGCCGGCCTCGATGGCCTGCTCGATGTTGGCGGCGATGCGGTCCTCCAGTTCGGCGAAGAGTTGGTTCTGCTCGGCGATGGGAAGCGCCAGCAGCCGATTGAGGAACGTCGGCATCGGCGGCAGGTTGTCCTTGAGGCCGCCTTCCCAGGTGAGCCTGAGGCCGGTGGCGGTCTCGAAGCGCTCCAAGGTCCAGTCGTCGATGACGCCGCGCCAGAGCGCGCCGTAGAACTGACGCAGCGCAGCGCGGGCGTAGACGCTCTCCAGGTTGTCGCTCTCGCGGAACAGCGCCGCATCGCGGCCGCCCATGGCGGTCTGGGAATCCCGCTGGCCCCGCGTGATGGCGCCGAGGCTGTCGAGCCGCCTTGCGATGGTGGCGATGAACCTGCGTTCGCCCTTGACGTCGGTGGTGACGGGGCGGAACAGCGGGGCGGAGGCCTGGTGCGTGCGGTGGGTGCGGCCTAGGCCCTGGATCGCCTGGTCGGCGCGCCAGCCGGGCTCCAGCAGGTAGTGGATGCGGCGTTCGGTGTTCCCGCAGGAGAGATCGGCGTGGTAGCTCCTGCCGGTGCCGCCGGCCATGGAGAAGACAAGGATGCGCTTGGTCCCGTCCATGAAGGCGGCGGTCTCGGCGAGGTTGGCCGAGGCCGGCCGCGAGCGCAGCGCCAGGCGCTCGCCCTTCGCATCGGCGATCCTGAGCACGCGCCGCGACCGCCCGGTCACCTCGGCGACGGCCTCGTGCCCGAAGTGCTGCACGATCCGGTCCAATGCCGTCGGCACCGGCGGCAGGGCCGCCAGTTTCCCGATCAGCGCATCGCGCCTCTCCTCGGCTTCCTTGCAGATCACCGGGTTGCCTTGCGTGTCGGTCGCGGGCCGGCTGAGCAGATTGCCGCCGTCGTCGGTGAACGGCTCCTGCAACTGCACCGGGAAGGCGTGCATCAGGTAGGCGAGGATCGCGTCTCTCGGGGTGAGGTCGATGTTGAGATCGTCCCACTCGGATGCCGGGACCTCGGCGATGCGCCGTTCCATCAGCGCCTCGCCGGTCGAGACCAGCTGGACCACCGCCGAGCGGCCGGCGTCGAGGTCGGCCTCGACGGCGCGGATCAGGGAGGGGCACTTCATGCCGGTCAGGAGATGGCCGAAGAAGCGCTGCTTCGTGGCCTCGAAGGCGGACAAGGCGGCGCCCTTGGCGTTCCGGTTCAACGTGTCCCCGCCCTGGACGATGCCGGTGGCGGTGAGCGCCTCCTCGATGTTGGCTTGGATCACCTTGAAGGCGCCGGCATAGGCGTCCCAGATGCGCCGCTGCTCGGGCGTGAGAGGATGTTCCAGGATGTCGACCTCGATGCCGTCATAGGCGAGCGCGCGGGCCTGGTAGAGGCCCAGCGCCTTGAGGTCGCGGGCGACGACCTCCATCGCGGCGACGCCGCCGGCCTCCATGGCGGAGACGAAGGCGGCGCGGGTCTCGAAGGGCGTCTCGCCGGCGGCCCACAGGCCGAGGCGTCCGGCATAGGCGAGGCCCGGCACCGTGGTGGCGCCGGTGGCCGAGACATAGGCGATGCGGGCATCGGGCAGCGCGTTCTGCAACCGCAGCCCGGCGCGGCCCTGCTGCGACGGTTTGGTCTCGCCGCGCTCGCCCTTCGAGCCGGCGGCGTTGGCCATGGCGTGAGCCTCGTCGAACACCACGACCCCGTCGAATCCGTGGCGATCCTCCTCGTCGAGGGAGCCCGCGAGCCACGCGACGATCTGGTCGAGCCGCGAGGGTTTCCCCTGGCGGGAGGGCGAGCGCAGCGTGGCGTAGGTGGCAAACAGGATGCCGGCATCGAGCGGGATCTCCATGCCCTGGCGGAAACTGCCGAGCGGGATGACGTCGCTTTCCAGCCCGCCAAGCGCGGTCCAGTCGCGCCGCGCGTCCTCCAGCAGCTTGTCGGACTGCGAGAGCCAGAGCGCCTTCTTCCGGCCGCGCAGGCGGTTGTCGAGGATGATCGCGGCGACCTGGCGGCCCTTGCCGCAGCCGGTGCCGTCGCCCAGCATCCAGCCCCGGCGGAAGCGCACCGGCGCCGACAGGGGCTCGCCCTCGGACGTGACGACCTCTTCCCTGTCATCGCCGCCGTCCTCGCGGCAGCGGTGGACGGTCTCCCAGCCGGAGCCGATGCGGTAGTCCGCCGCCAGGTGCGGGGCATGGGCCTCGCCCGCCAGCACGACGCTCTCCAGCTGGGCGTCCGACAGCAAGCCCTCGGTCACGACGCGGTCCGGCAGCATGGGCCGGTATGTCGGCACGGGATGGGGCACGGCGGCCATGGCGGCGGACTGCACCAGCGGTGTCGGGTGCGCGACCGCGCCCGCCATCCGCACGACACCCGGCCGCCACGGGGCCCAGGGGCCGGCGTCGTTTGCAGGGGCGTCGGCGGCAGGTTCCACCGGATCGGTCTCGACGGCGAGTTCGGAGACCGGCCCCCAGTCGTGGGACTGCCGCGTCTCGGGTGTCGATGCGGGCTTCGGACCCCGGCGCGTGGCGGGCTTCGCCACTGCCGGCTTGCCGAACAGGTCGCGGGCGGGACAGGCGGGAACCGGCGGCGGCGCCATGTACAGACGCGACGGCACGCCCGCGATGACGGCGTCGAGCAGTTCGGCGGCGTTGGCGGCGCGGGCGGTTCCGTCGAGGTGGATGGCCGGTCCGGCGCCGCGCTCCAGCACGCTGAGGCGGGTGTCGAACCCGGTGCCCCGCCGGGCATAGGCGCGGCCGTCGATGGCCATGGTGAAGATGCAGCGCGCCGGGGGATCGAGCCGGCCGACGGCGTCGCCGAGGACGCAACGGGCCGAGGTGATGGCGACCAGCCGCCCGCCCGGCGGCAGCATCGAGGCGGCGGAGCGGACATGGCGGAGGTCGGCGCCGTGGTTGATCCGCGCCACCCCCGGCGTGGCCGAGAACGGCGGGTTCATCAGCACCACGGTCGGCCGGACGCCGCGCAGCCGGTCAGCGATGGCCTCGGCGTTGAAGGCGGTCACCGGGGCGTGCGGAAACAGCCCGGCCAGCAGCCTGGCGCGGGTCGCGGCCACCTCGTTGAGATGGAGCGCGCCCGCCGCCCGGCCGCGCAGCGCGCATTCCGCCATCACCGCCAGCATGCCGGTGCCGGCGCTGGGTTCCAGCACCACATCGCCCGGCCCGACGGCGGCGGCCTGGAGCACGGCCCAGGCCAGCGGCAGCGGGGTCGAGAACTGCTGGAGCCGGACCTGTTCCTCGGAACGCCTGGTGTGCGAGGGCTCCAGTGCCGCGACCGCCTCCAGCATCGCCAGCATGCGGTGGGGTCCGTCCGGTCCCGGGCCGGCATGGCGGCGCATGGCGCGGCCGTGGCGCCGGAGGAACAGCACGACGGCCGCCTCGGCGGCCTCCCAGGCGTCCTTCCACACCCAGCCGCCGGCGGCGTCGGTCGCGCCGAAGGCGGCCGTCATGGTCTCGCGCAGGGTCGCGGCGTCGAGGGGCGTGCCGGCCTCCAGCACCGGCAGCAGGGCCTGGGCCGCGGCGAGGGTCGCGTCGCCCCGGACCGGGCGGGCGGCGGGACGATCAATGGGGTTGGCGGCAAGGGGCGGACGCGCGAGGGCGTCCGGCGCCGGGCGGGCGTCGAGCATGGCAGGCTCCGTGCTGGAAGGACATCGACGGGCCCCGGGTCGCACCGGGGCAGGCGGCCGGCGCGGGACAGGACTCGCGCCCCGCCCCGCCGGACCGCCCCCGGCCGGCTGGCCGGACTCCCGGCGGCGAGACGCACGAAGATGTGAGGGTGGAAGCAGCGAGTCGCCGAAACGGCGGGCGGTCGGCACGGGCAGCGACAGGGAATCGCCGAGGGCGCTCGGACTGGAGGGGGTGGAATCCGTCGTCCGTGCCGAAAGCGGCCGCGGCACAACCGGCGGCGGCCGATACCCTGACAATGTTCTTGTGCGTCCGCTCAACCGATGAGCGGGAACATCAACCGTTCGCCTCCGCGATGGATGACTTGGAGTTCACGATCGGGATGGCGCTGCGCGAGACGAGCAAGCCATGGCCGAAGAGAGCCTGCGGGATGCGCCGCTTCCGGACGTCGCTGGGGCGCGGTCCGATGTCGGCGCCCGGCCGAGGAAGCAGAGAGACTTCGCTAATCCGTCCCGGTCGGTCCGGTCCCGGCGGTATCGGTCGCCGCCAGACGCCGGGTGAGTTTCTTCTTGATGAGCGTGTCGTCGCGCCTGAGGGCGCGCTGCGCCGCGTGCAGCAGTTCCGGTTCGGGAGAGCCGCTTCTCGGCGCATGCATGCGCGGCAGCAGGGTGGCGAGGGCGTAGCCGACGCCGCCCATATGCCTGTAGGCGGGCCCGGCGACGGAGGCGACTTCGGCGATGCGTACGGTGATATCGACCGCGCGGGCACGGATGTCGCACAGGCGCTTGATGTCAACGTTCCGTTCGAACCCGGCGGGGAGGTCTTCGTGGCTGTAAACGTAGTCAAGGCAGGCGGATCCGTCTTCGGCGACACTGAGCCAGGCGCCGTGGCAGAGTGCATTGCGCCAGGGCCTGATCTCGTCGAGGCGGGCCACGAGTTCCTTGCGAACGGCGCGGGGGACCAGGCCGGCTTCTTTCAGGACACGGTCGAGTTCACGCGTCAGGCGGTGCAGGGTGTCGGTCCGGGAGGCCAGGAGCCGCCTGGTCCACCGGCGCATGGCCTCCTGGTCCTTCGATTCCAGAAGCGCGGTGGCCCGCTCGCCGGTTGCGAGGAGTGCGTGGCAGGTGGAGGCCAGCATGTGTTCCAGGTATCCGAAAGCCGCGACCGTCTTGCCGAGTTCCTGCCAGAAGACGGCGGATCCCTGGTTCACCGGCCAGTCGGACGGCAAGGCGTCGCGGTCGATGGGGAGACAGCGGCGCAAGCGTTCGCGGGCCTCGCGGATCGCGTCGGCGTCGCGGGATGCCGCGAGGCGGCGGATGAACCATGCGCCGTTCTTGCGGTCCGGACGCTGTTGCTGGCCTGCGATGCGTCCGGCGCGCAGCAGATTGCGCAGCGGCAGGCCGTTCTTGCGGTCTGGCAGCAGGCCTGCCTCGTCGAGCCAACGCGCGGCCTCGACGGCGCGGACTTCCTCGCGCCCGGCCCGTTCGAGCCGCTCCTGAAGATGAAGATTGATGGCGTGGAGATCGAGCATGAAGCACTCTGTTTGGATGGCAGCGCGGAGGAAGGATTGCCGGGCGGTGCAGGCCTCGTCAATGGTGGGAAGGACGGGTCGAAATGATCGGCGAGGTCAGCCGAATCTGCGACCGTCCGCGGTGAAGCTGAACGCATTGGCCGCGAGCGCCTCGTCGACGGCCTCGTCGGAGGTCATGTATTCGAATTCGGCGCGGAGTTGACGGTAGAGCCAGCGGGCGAGGTCGCGCAGCGCCCCGGTGACGGCGTCCTCGGCGCCATCGGTGGGAGGCTGTCCGGTGGGGCTGTCGCGCTCGACCTCGACCGCCATGGCGTATTCGTGGCAATGGCGGCCCCGCTGGCGGACGGTGGCATGAAGCTGGAAGAAGTTCCGCCTCTGGATGTCGCGCAGGGCATCGGCGATCCGGTGCAGTTCCTCGTCCGTCGGAGCGTGGGCGCGAATGGCCTTGCCCGCGCCCCCGGCGTGGCTGTAGGTGCCTTCGTAACTGGCGCCGTCGCCCTGCGCGAAGGCGAGCTGGAAGAAGATGCGGGGGCTGTCGCGGGTTCCGCCGCCATGGAGGGGCACGGGCGTGGTGGCGAGGGTGACGCCGAGGAGCCCGCAGACCGTCTCGAAGTCTTCGCAGACGGCGTCGTGCCAGTCGTTGTGCAGGCCTGCCTGGCGATACCAGCTTCGGGCGGCCTCCTTTGCTGCGCCGGACAGTTCGTCGATGTCGTAGACCGTGGTCTCGATGATCCTGGGCATGGGTCAGCCCTCCCGCTGCCTGGAGACCGGCGCGAAGCGGACGGCTTCCGCGATGCGCCGGAGTGCAACGCGGGCGTGGTCCGGGTTGTCCCGGGACCACGGCGCCGGCCGGCGCGAAAAGAACCAGGCGGAATCCGCCACGAGCCCATCGCCATACGCGACGACGTGACCGCTCGTCGCGATCGCCCAGGCGCCCGGGGGCGCGGCGTCGAGGAAGGTTCCGAGGGTGACGGCGCGGACCTCGAACGGGACATCCGCGAAGAGGCGTTTCCGGATCTCATCGCGGGCATGGGGGCGGTCGCGAAGCGTGGGATGACGCAGCGCCTGGACAGGCGCCCGGCCGAGTTCGGCGAGGACGGCGGCGAGCTCGTCCATGTGAACGCCGTTGACCGCATGGCGGCCGGTGAGGCGGCGGATGACGGCGGCGGCCTCGTGGGTCGGCATGCCGGCGATGGCGGAGATGGCGGCGGAACCGCACTTGATGGCGCGGCCGGTGATGCGGTGCAGCATGACGGCTCCTTCGGGCGCTGGAGGATGCGGGGGACAGGCGCCGAGGCGTTGCGGGACGGTCAGTCCTTCTTCTGCAGCGCTTCGTAACGGGCGGCCTCGCTTCGGGCGTAGACTTCGGGGGCATGGTGCTTGAGCGCGCGTTCGTAGCCGGAGAGCCAGGCTTCGACTTCGCGCCATGACGGGAACTGCTTCTGGTATGCGCCGTCCTTCAGGATCTGCGCGACATGGGGGTCGGGCACCCAGCCGAGGTCGAGCCCCACCTTCCGGAAGCACTGCCTGAGGTATTCCTTTCCGGCCCTGGTCATGGGTTCCTCCCTGTCAGTTCGCGTCTTCGATCGCACGCCGGTCGATCGCCGGGTTCACGCCGGCTGCGGATCGCGGCGCGGGCGGTTCAGTCGTCCTCGGGAAACATGATGGTGGCGACCGCCTCACCTTCGTCGCCGGGGCCGAGGACCACGACGGGAAAGTGCCGGCGGGGCGGGCGGCTGCTGTCGCGCAGGTCCTCGGCGATGTCGCGCACGGACACGCACATCCTCACGCGGTCGCTGCCGGGTGCGCCGAGCGCGTGATGGCGCGCCATCCAGAGCACGTCCCACAGCCGTCCGGCCTCGTCCTGAACGCCGCGGTAGCCCTCGGGCAGGGCGACCAGCCGGTCCCACACGCTGCGGCTGAGCGCGACGGGGATGCGGAAGCCGGCCTCGCGGGCGGTGCCGGTGACGTCGACGAGCACGCCGTCCGCGATCGCCTGGCGGCGGGTATAAGAGAAGACGACCGGGCCGAACGGCGCGGCGGTGGAGATGTCGGGCATGGCGGTGTCCTTGTCGTGTCAAGAGGCGGTGGTCGCCCGGGCCGGGGCGGCCGTTCGGAGCAGGCCCTGCTGGCTGAAGCTGAAGGCGGCGGCGGGGGTGACGATCACATGGTCGAGCAGTGTGACCTCGATCGTCTTCAGCGCGTCCTCGATGCGTCGCGTCATGACGAGGTCGGCACGGGACGGATCGGGAGCGCCGGAAGGGTGCGGGTGGAGGACAACGACCGCGCTGGCCTGCAGTTCGAGGCAGCGGATGCAGATCTCTCTCGGATAGACCGGCGCGTGGCCGACGGAGCCTCTCTGGACGCATTCGTCGGCGATGAGACGGTTCCGGCAGTCGAGGTAGAGGACATGGAACTCCTCGACCTCACGGTGGCCGGCGAGGGCGCGGCAATAGTCGACCACCTTGCCGTAGCTGCCGAGGGAGGGGCGGACCCGGGGCGGAACCTCCGCCCGCGCCATGCGGATGCCGAGGGCCTCGGCGGCCTTGAGGGCGGCGATGGCGTCGTCCGGCAGGCCGGGCACGGTGCGCAGCCGGTCGGCCCGGGCGGCGAGGACGCGCGGGGCCGTGCCGAAGATGTCGAGCAGGGTTGCGGCAAGGGCGCCGTCCGCCGACGGGCGGCCGGCGAGGAGCAGTTCCAGCAGGTCGCGGTCGTCGACGGCCTCGCGTCCGGCGCGCAGGAAGCGGCGCCGGAGCCGGCGGTCCGCGGCCGGCCGGACCGATGCGGGCACGCCGCAGCGCGGCATGTCGTCGAAACCCGTCACGGAATCGGGCATGGCACTGTTCTCCAGTGAAGCGGAACCGACGCGCCCCGTCCCGGCGAGCGGGACGGAGCCCGGCCGGATCAACGGGCGGGAACCTCCGGCGCCGGATCGGCCTCGCCGGGACCGGCCGGGCCGAGACTGACGGCAACCCTGCGATCGGCGAGGGTGACGGTGACGTCGGGCCGGCGGATGCGGATATCGACGGCGCGGTTCGCGGGCACGAGCCACATCAGCTCGCGCTGCGCCGCCTCGGCGAGGGACTGGCGGCAGGCGTCGTCGTCCGACAGCAGCAGCCGCGTCGCCAGGTGGAGGGCGTCGCCGTCGAAGCGTGCGAGCTGGGTCTCGTAGCTGTCGGCGTCGGCGTCGTCGGAGGCCGAGAAGAAGGCGGCGCGCAGCAAGGCCGCGAGGTCGTGCGGCTGCAGCGCGCTGCCGGCGGTCACCAGCGGCAGGGCGTCGTCGAGCCAGCAGCGCCAGGCCTCGCCGGCGAAGGCGAGATCGGCGGCAAGGCCGAGGGTGCGTTCCCGCCCGTCCGCCGCCCGGACGGCGAGGTCGATGCGGACCGCGTCCGGCCTCGGCGGCAGCGCCGCGGCGGCCGGATCTGTCCGTTCGGGCAGCGGGGCGTCGCCGAGCGCATGAGGCGTGCCGTCCAGCGTGACCTTGATGGCGATGCCGGCCGCCCGGTCGAGGCGGTCGTACCAGGGGTAGCCCTCGAGCCGGCGGTCGGCCTCGAACAGGCGCGGCGCGAGGCCGTCGCGTTCGGCGGCGCGCCACAGCGCCTGGGCTTCCGGCGGTTCGGGATCGTCCGCCATGACCAGGGCGTCCGGGCCGGCGGCGGCGAGCGGCGGCGGGTCGCGCCAGTCGTCGATGCTGGCGATGGCGGGCCGCCAGGGCCGCAGCACGGCCGGCGGCGGGGCGATGGCGATGCCGGCCTCGCGGGCCTGCATCCAGTCTCCGAAGCCGGGGCGCGGATCGGGGTCGGCCGCCATGGCGCGCCAGATGGCGAGACGGGCGGCGTCCCGCATCTCGCCGAGGAAGGGGTTCTCGACCGCCTCCTTGCGGGCCGGCAGCACCAGTTCGAGACCGGGGCAGTCCCCGGCATCGGCCAGCACGGACCAGGCGGCGCCGTGGACGGTCTCGACGGTGGGCAGGCCGACGGCAAGCGTCAGGCCGTGGACATTGAGGTCGGGGTCCCTGTAGCCGTCATGGCGGTTCCTGAAGACGCCGAAGACGAGGCCGCGCCACGGCTCGGCATGGACCGCGCCGTCGAGGAAGGCGCGGCGCGGCAGCTCCTCCGGGGCGGCATCGCCGCCGGTGCGATCCTCGAAGACCACCGGCAGAGGATAATGCCGGGCGGCGGCCGCGGCAGCATTGCGGATGGCGGCGGCGGATTCCGCTGCCCGGAACGAGACCGCCGTGCCGTGCGGGTGCGGCGCGCTTTCGTCTGCATGGACCTCGGCGTCCGCCTCGCCGAGGAAGTGCTCCGGCGACAGGGAGACCTGCCAGCCGGGCATCGTCTCCCCGCCGGGCGCACGCGGCCTGGAGGAGACGGCGCAGGTGCGCCGCGCCAGGCTGGCGAAGCCGAAGCCGGCGGCGTCCTCGCGCCGGACCAGGGCGTCGTCCCAGCCGTTCTCGCCGAAGCTCAGCAGCACGGCGGGATCGGCGATGCCGGCGCCGTCGTCGGAGACGGTGACGGTGAACGGCGTGTCGCCGGTCGCGGGGACGGAGTCGGCCGGACGGGGAGCGGAAGCGGCGACAGAGATGCGCACCCGCGCGGCGTCGGCGCGGCGGGCGTTCTGCAGCAGTTCGACGAAGATCTCGGCGAGGGTGGCGGCGTAGATGCGGGTGACGCGCCTGACGGCGCTGTCGTGGATGCGGGCGCGGATCGTGCGGTTCATGGGTGGACCTCCGTTGGGACATGCGGAAACGGAAGCGCCCCGCCGGGTTTGCCGCCCGGCGGGGCGCTTCATCGGGACGGGACGGCTACCGGACGTGGCGCAGGAACTCAGGGATCGCCGCCGGGCCGGCATCGACGTCATGGCCGTTGACCGGAACCGGAGGCACCGGATCGGCGGTTGCGGCGGCGTCCGGCCGCCCGGTCTCCGGTTCGGCCGCCTCCATCGTTCCGGCCGCATCGGCCGCCGGGCCGGACGCGGGTTCGGAGCCCGGCGCGTCTCCGGCAGCGGCTGCCGCGTTCCCGGCGTTGCCGTCCGTCCGCCCGGCATCGAAGGCGGCGAACCCCGGCGGCGTCCAGGCCAGGGCGGCCGCGTGGGCGGCGGCGGAGAGCCCGAGCGGGCGCTCGCCGGCCGCGAAGGCCTGCTCCATCGCCTCGGCCAGCGCCGGCTTCCTGTACTTCGACCGCGCCGAGGCCCAGGCGGCGCCGAACACCGTGCGGGCGATGTCGAGGATGCGGCCCTTCGGCATGCGCGACCACAGCAGGCCGGCGGTCGGGCGGACATGGCCCGCGAAGTCGATGCCGAGCCGGGCCACGGTGGCTTCGAGTTCGGGCCGCGCCTGCAGCTCGAAGGCGAGCTGGCCCTGCACGGTGCGCGCGACGCAGGCCGCGAACAGCGTCTCCTTCTCCGCCCGGGACAGGGCCCGGAGCGCGGCGAAGGCCTCGCCGTCGTCGGCGGCCTCCAGCCAGTCCAGCGGCAGGCCGGAACGGTCCGCCAGCATCGTCTCGCCGGGCGACCATTCCGCGAAGTCGGGGTCGTTCATCCGGGTGTTGGGCCGGTCGGGGGTCTCCTTCACCGCGATGTCGAGGGCGTGGTTGTGGTAACCCGGCGCGAACAGGGCGCGGCCCATCTGGAACAGCATGAGGTCGAAGGTGGCCTCGAAGTCCTGGGCCAGATGGGCCTTGACCAGCGCGGTGCGGATGGACCGCAGGTCCTCGGCAAGCCCGATGCCGACGCCCGCCTCCCTGCGCGCCTCCGCCTCGCGGTCCTTCGGCCCCGCCATCGGCGCGGCCATGGCCGGACCGGCGGCATGGGTTGCGTGGCTCGCGGCATCCGGGTCGCGGCCGTTGCCGGCCTGCGCTGCCGCGGCGCCGGTCTCCGCCGGCATGTCCTCGGGCCTGACCAGACCGGCGATGACCTGCATCGCGCCGTCATGGCCGATCGTGACGATGCAGCCCGCCATGGCGAAGTCCTCGCGGCGGAACACCGCGCGGGCGTCGACGGCGGCCGCGATCGCGTCGAGCCGGGCCTCGACGGCTTCGGCCTCGGCGGCCAGCTCTGCCGTCCAGTCGTCCTCGTCGAGAGCGGCCAGTTCGTCCTGGCGGGTCTCCAGCTTCGCGAGCTCGGCCTGTTCCTCGTCGGTCGGCGGCGAAGGCTGCGGATGGATGCGGCCATGGCGGGCGGTCGTGCTCCAGTCGATCTCGACCATGGGCACGGCCCACTTCCAGCGTGTCGAAAGTTCGTCGGCGGCCGCCCTGAGCCTGGCCGTGGCCAGCGTCTCCAGCAGCGCCGGGTCCTCGAACCAGACGCCGGCCTCGTCGTCATCGGCGAACAGGTCGCGCATGACCTGTCCGCCCGCGGCCTCGTAGGCTTCCGCCCCGACGAAGCGGGCGATGGCCGAAGCCCCCGGCACCCGCTCCTCGGTCAGCAGCCGCTTCACCTGCCAGGCGGACGGGCGGTAGCCCTGGGCCGAGACCTGCTCCCAGACCGCCAGCTGGCGCGCCCGGTCTGTCGTGACGGCGAAGGCCTTCAGCGTCTCCAGGTCGATCGCGTCGGCCCGGTAGGTGTCGAGCAGTTCCGGCGCGGCGTTGCCGAGGCGCAGGCGCTGTTCGACGATGCGCTCCGACGCGCCGAAGCGCGCGGCGATGGCGGCGACCGACCGGCCGGCAGCGGCCAGTTCGGCGAAAGCCGTGACCTGGTCGGCCGGGTGCATGGCGATGCGGATGACGTTCTCGGCGAGCGAGACCTCGCCGGGCGCGTCGCTGCCGGCCCTGACCTGGCAGGGCACCGGATGGCCGGCCTCCAGCGCGCCGTCCGCGGCCAGCGCCTGCAGGGCCCGAAGGCGGCGCCCGCCCGCGACCACGGCAAAGCGTTCGGCGCCGGCTTCGTCGGGCTCATCGGGCCGGACGACCAGGTTCTCCAGCAGGCCGAAGGCGGCGATGGAGGCCCTGAGCGCGGCGTCGGCTTCGGCATCGGGCGGGGTCCTGCGGACGTTCTCGGGCGCGAGGCCGAGCCGGGAGAGCGGGATCTCCCGGATGCGCGGCCCGTCCCCGGGAGCGCCGGTCGTGGCGGTGCGGTTCATGCAAACCTCCTGGATGGTGTATGGAGAAGGGGAGAAAGCGGCGTCGGGGACCGGCTCCCGCCGGCCCGGCCGCTTCGCCCCGGACCGCCGCCCGGCTCCTCTCCCGGCGGCGCGGGCCGGGGGGCCGAAGCTCAGGCGATGTCGATGCGCTCGCCCCAGGGCGGCGGGGGCCGGAAGGGTCCGGCGCCGGACTGCCAGTCGCACCACAGCACCGGGTAGCCGGGTTCGGCCTCGGGGTAGCGGCTGCAATCCAGATCGGTGAAGTAGAGACAGACCGCGGGCCTCACGTCATGCTCCTCCAGCCAGGCGAAGCCGGGCCGGAAGTCGGTGCCGCCCCGGCCCCTGACGACGATCTCCTCGGGCAGGCCGTCGGGCGGGTACTCGGCGGCGTCGCGCACCGCGGTGTCGACCTGGAGCACGATGACGCGCGCGGGATCGGTCTCCATCGCCGCCTCGCGCACCTCCGACCAGAAGGCAGCCAGGGTCGCCGTGTCGACCGAGCCCGAGGTGTCGACGATGACGGCGATGGCGTCCATGCCCTCGGAACGAAGCGAGGGCAGGTAGAGGCCGGAGTCGATGAAGCGCCGGTTGGAGACGCTCCAGGAATAGTCGCTCTTCGCCGCCCCGGTCATGAAGCGGCGCAGCAGCGCGCGCCAGTCCAGCGCCGAGACATGGGCGCCCCTCACCGTCTCCGCGACGGCGCCGGGCATCCGGCCTTCGGCCTTCGCGAGGCTGGCGGCCTGGTGCATCGCTTCGTCCCACGCCTGCTCCTCGGCGGCGAGAGCGCCCGGCGGCGGGCCAGAGGAGTCTTCGCCGGAACCGATGCCGGACGGCGCATCCATGACCTCGCCGGTGCGGGCGGGATCGCAACTCGGCGGCCCGGCGCCATCCTGTCCGGGTTCGCCCCGGCCGGACGGGTCGTCGGCGTCACCGCCATCGCTGCCGGACGGGGAGCCGGACGCACCGTTTCCGTTGCCCGACCCGTCCGAACCGGACGGCGCGGCGTCATCGCCGTCGGGCTCCGGCAGGCGGTCATAGGCCTGCTCGACGCTGATGCCGTCCCAGGCCTCGGCGTCCGGCGGCAGGACGAACCCGGCCTCCTTCAGCAGCCCGTGGGTGACCAGCTGCGAGGCGCGCTGCCAGCGTTCCGGGCCGCGCGCGCCGCGCCGCGTGTGGTGCTTGAGCGCGCAGGCGAGCACCACCCGGGCGATCGCGGTCTCGATCAGGTGGGCGTCGGTCTCCGCGATCCAGGCCGGGGAATAGCGGATCTCGCGCCCGTCGCTCGCCAGGGTCTCGCGGCCGGCATCGGCCCGCACCGGCAGGCGAAGCGCGAGCGCGCCGAAGAAGGGTTGCCGGCGCAGCAGCGCCGTGACGCAGCGGCTCACCCGCTCGGCCGATTCCCGGTGCGCCATCACGCCGCCTCCCGCACCGGCTCGGCCCGCGTCCCGAAATACCCCGCGAACGCCTCCGCCAGCGCATCGGCCTCGCGCTTGACGCGGGCCCGCGCCGCCGGGTCGAAGCTTTTCGACGGCCTGAGTGCGTCCGGTTCGACGCTGGCGATCTTCTCCTTGACCTGCCCGCAGAGACGCGCAAGCTCGTCGTCGCCGAAAATGTTGAGCCGCGGCACGACCTCGACCAGTTCGCGGATGTTGCCGATCATCGAATCCCGGAACACCAGCGGCTTGCCGTCGCCGTCTTCCCGAAGGCGTTCGGAGACCCGCTCCACCGCTTCGCCCAGGCGCCGGTAGAGGTCGCCCACCGCGTCGTGGAGGCGCTCCTCGATCTGGCTCTCGATGTCGCGCTTCACCCGCTCGGTGTCGGCGGAAGCCAGCTTCGCCATGAAGTGGTCGGCGTCGGGCACCGGGACGATGCGCCAGCGCAGGCCGAACCTGCCGTGCAGATCCTCCTTCGCGGGATAGTCCGCGATGCGGAACAGCCGGCCGAGTTCCAGCCGGGCCCTGTCGATGTTGTCGTCGTAGTCCTCGATGAAGCGGGCGCGCTCGCGCACCAGACGCTCCCGCAGGCCCTCCATCAGTCCGGTGTAGCGCTCGTGGTTGGCGACGGTGAGCAGGCGGCTCCCCTGGTCGTCCCAGGGGAGGGTGTTGGCGTAGTGGGCGCCGCGCGCCGCGCTGACGGTCGCGTTGAGCGCGGCGAAGGCGGTCCTGGGCAGCAGGCGCTTGTTGTAGCGCCCGGCGGCGGCGCTGGCCTCGTGATGGACCGCGACATGGGTCGAGGCCTGCCGGTCGTGGAGCCGGCCCGACCAGGCGGCGATGCGCAAGCCGACCAGCATGGCGTCGTGGGTGAGATTCATGGCGGCAACTCCTGTGTGAGGGGTGTCCGGCGGGACCGTGAGGGCTATCGCAGGGTCCACACCGGCACGTTCAGGGCGGCGGCGGGCCTGCGTCTTGCCGTTTCGCGGTCGGGAGCGCGCACGGCGTAGGCGCGCGAGGGCGCGTCTCCTGCGGGATCATGGAGAATCCTCCAGACCGCCGGTGCGGCCTTCGGGTCCTTCGTCATGGCGTGCGCGCCGCCGCCCAGCGGATGAAGGCGGGCGTGCGCTGGAGGTCCGGGTCGCGGCGGACGCAGGAGCCGACCAGGAACTCGCCGACCTCGCGCCGCAGCCGTCCGGCATAGGTGACGATGGCGTCGAGCGTGATGTCGTCGGCCATGCGGTAGAGCGCGCCGCAGAGCGCGATCAGGGCGCTGGCGTTCTCCGGCACCGGGGCGCCCGCGGGATCGTCGAGCACCGCCTTGGGATGGGGCAGTTCCCTCCACACCTTGAGGAAGGCCGAGAACTCCACCGCCGCCGCCTCGCCGACCGTGCCCCGGAACAGGGCGCGCTCGACGCCCGCATCGAGGCCGACGCGCCGGTTGACGATGCCGGAGGCCATCTCCCAGGTGCGGGGACAGGGAAACGCCTTCTCCTTCGCCTGCGGATCGAAGGCGTGCAGCAGGTCCGGGCGCATGCGGATCCAGAACAGCACCTCAGGGGCGATGCCGTTGGCGGCGCCCCAGGCGAGCCAGTCGTCGGCGTCGACCGCGACCTCCAGGTGGACGAAGCGCGAGGCCAGCGGCGTCGGCATGCGGTGGACCACGCCCCTGTCGCCCTCGCGGTTGCCGCAGGCGATCAGCGAGGCGCCCTCGGGCAGTTCGTACTCCCCGACCCGCCGGTCGAGGACCAGCTGGTAGAGGGCGGCCTGCACCAGCGGCACGGCCGAGGGCAGTTCTTCCAGGTTGATGAGCCAGCGGCCGGGATCGTCCGCCGGTGGCAGGAAGGCCGGCGGCGCCCAGCGGGTGCGGCCGTCAGTGTCGCGCCAGGGGATGCCGCGCAGGTCCACGGGATCGAGCAGCAGCGCACGGATGTCGACATAGGCGCGTCCGGCCTCGGCCGCGACCTGCCGCGCGATGGCGCTCTTGGCCGCCCCGGGCGGGCCCCAGACGATGCAGGGCTGGCGGGCCTCGACCAGCAGCGCCAGCGTCGCCACAAGCTCACTCGGGCGCAGCGTGTAGTCGGCGGAAATCGTCCCGGGTTCGGTCATCGGCAGCCTCCGGCATGGCGGGAAGACGGTGAAGGTCCGGCACCCTCCGGCCCCCGTCCTTCGACCGACCGAACGCTATCCCCTCCTCCCGGAGGCGCAGGGCTTACCGGCGGACTTCCGAATCGATGACCACCAACATCGGATCCTCGCGATGGGGACGAGGTTCGAGCATCTGCGTTCCTGAGTGCGGTCGAAAACGCTAATGGACCGTGATCGCGATGCTCGGCTTGTGGGGTTTATGTGCGGGCTTGCACCACCGCGATCTGCGCGCATCCCGACTGCTGTGTGTCGGTATCTGCCCGGACAAGATCGTCTTCAACATGTGGCGGAAAGGTGAGGTTGCCGAGGAACAAGCCGGTCGGCTTGTGCGTATGGCCGAAGGCCAGTCAGTCATGACCAAGATCACCAAGCACCTGAAGGATATGCGGCCCATCGAAGAACTGCCGGGTGTTATTCGCGCGACACCCAAACTGGATTGAACCATGACCACCCGCAAACCCGCTCCCCGCGTCTCCCTTGTCCGCTCCACCTACCAGCCGTCCAAGGCCGAGAAGGAGGAAGAAGTCGAGTTCCCGGAAGGGACGCCGGAGGATTTGGCGAAGGCCGTTGTCAGGACCGTTGACGTGGACTGGAAGCGGAAGCCGGATTGAGGGGTTTCGGCACTATCGTATATAATCCCCAAACAGGAATGGTTGTGAGCCTGCTCCTGCGTTATGGCCAAGCAAGCTGCCACCGCAATCCAGAGGGCGTGAATCTCGTATGGCGATGATGCGGCTGGGCTGAGGTTCGTGTTTCACGTGGCGAGCCTGGGTTGTTTGCCGGTGCGGATGTTGTCGTTAGCCGGGGTATGGTCATCGCCCATGATGGCGTTCCAGGCACGGTCGAAGCGCCCGGATTTGATGAGGGCGCGTACGGTGAGGACGGCCTGCCCGCCTTGGATACGCCATCGCATGCCGGAGCGCTTCATTCTCTGAGTGACGAGCGTTTTGTTGGCGGCCTCGACCACGCCGGAGCCGATGGCGAGGCACCGGTCGCTGAGGTCGCGGTATCGCATGCGCCTGCGGTGCTTGCGGAAGAAGGCGAGTTCGCGCTCGACGGCGTTGCGCGCGGCGCGGTTCCTGCCTGCCTTGTCGCGCAGATAGCGCAGCGCCCGGATCACCTTGGCGCTGCCGCGCGGGTCATGGCGCAGGATATGGCGGTAAGTCTCGAACCAGCGGGGATCGACGGCATGGTCGGAGGCCGTGCGGAGGTGCTCGCAGGCGTGCCAGAAGTCGACGGCCTCGGCCTCGGGCGAGAGGCTTTCCAGGAAGGTCCGGTTGTCGGGGGCTGCATCGGCAAGCGCAACGATGGCGATATCGGGGCGGGCCCGCCGGATATGCGCGACCTCGCTTGCGAGTTGGGCTTTCAGCGTGGTCTTGCCGCTCTCGGGCATGCGGGCGAAGTAGAGGGTCCGGAGCCGCTCTCCTTCCCGGTCGTGGAAGGAGACCGTGCCGCAAGCGGCCTCGCGCCAGCAGGCTTCGGCGCGCCCGTCCTCGTCGGCGCGCAGCGCCACCATGACGCCGTCAAGCGAGACGGAGGCGCTGGCCGCCTCGGGCGGGATGTCGTCTGCGACCCGGATAGCGTCCATCGCCTGCGGCCCGAAGCCCTCCCAGCGCTCATGCATGGTCCGGGCGAGCCGTTGCAGCGTGCTCGCGGACGGCGCCATGGCGCCCATCTCCGAGAAGAACGCTTCGGCTTCCCGCGCCGTGCAGTGGCCCATCATCAGCAGTCCGAGCCGCGCGGCCGGGCGCGTCAGGCAGTCGTTCACCAGCCCCAGGCTCTCGTCCACCGGCACGAGCGATGCCCGCTCAGCGCCGTGGCGATAGCGCGCCCGGCTGCAGGTCACCGGGCCGAGCGTGCTCATGATCGTCTTCGCCGTGGCCGGCACCCGGAACCAGCACTGCCCGGCCCGCTCGACCCGCAACGCCCCGTCGTCCAGACCCTCCACCCAGGCCCCCAGAACCGCGCAGCCCAGCGCGTTCACGCTCTCCCGAACGCGCAGCTCCACCTCCTCGAATGCGGCCGCGCAGGGCGGCGAAGCAAGCGGCTCGCGACAGACCGCAACCAGCCCCGACAGCGCCTCCACTATCCGGGCCGGCAAGCCGGCAAGATCGATGGACGAGCAGGATGCAGACTGCGAAACTGCCATGGGGCCGCTCCCGTGGTTGTGGTTGGTTCAGAACAACATCCTACCCGCCTCTGGCGGGCGGAGCGGTCCCGCTTCCGGCCCCGCAACCGAGCGGCCGTGACAAGATCCCGACCCCGAAACCCCGATTGTCACCGATCAGCCCAAAAGGCCATCGGAAACCAACGCAAAATCTCAATAAATCAACCTGTTACAATCGCCATACGGGACTTGCACCCAATCCAGATGAGGGTCTTCGACGGGATATCTCTTTAGCCGTACTTATTCGCGAGACGGCGCTTTTATCGGTTAATTGGGAGCGCGCAGGGTCTACCGATCGGCGCCTTGTGGGGTGCCGGGATCTGAGATTGTCGGTGTCTGGGTTGGGGGTTCAAGGGTCTCGGGTTCGCGGGGCACACCGCCCCGGGGATCAGGGGCCCGAGGTCGCGAGCCGGCCCACGAGCAGGCGGAACAGGGCGGCGTTGGGACAGGCCGAGGCGAAGTGGATGCGGACACGGGCGGCCTTCTCGACCACCCGGGCGCCGATCTTGAGTAGGCTCTGCCGGAGGGTCGTGAACTCGGTCCAGGCGAGCGGCATTCGGCGCGGCACCGCGTCGCGGAGCGCAAGCATCAGCCAGCAGGCCGCGGTGTGCAGCACTAGGCGGAACTGGTTGGCGAGCGGGCTCTGGCAGGAGGTGCGGTCGGAAGCGAGCTGGGCGCGATGCCGCTTGATCAGGTTTTCCGCGTGTCCCCTCCGCGCAATGGACTCCTTCATGGAGATAGCGGGGCTCGCCGGTGAGCGAGGTGACGATGTAGCGCGCGTCGAAGCCGCGCGTCGTGGCTTCCAGCCGGGCGACGACGCGGCGCTGGCGGCTCCACGATGCCGCGGCATAATCGAAACTGGCGAAGCCGCGCATCCTCTCCGCCCCGGCCTCGGCGCCGCGCACCTTGATATCGTCTCCGACCTCGTAGGCGAGGCCGTGCAGCACGGCGTTGCCGGCCAGGCCGAAGATGTAGTCGACGCCGCTCGCCTCGCACCAGCCCATCGCCTCGCGGCGGCCGTAATGGCTGTCGCCGCGGAAGGTCAGCCGGGTGCGCGGCCAGTGTCGGCGGATGCGCCGCACCAAGTGCTTGATCAGGGCGCGGACCTCGACGTCCGACGGCGTCTTGCCGGGGTGCAGGAGGACCGCCACCGGCCTGCCGCTCTCGACTGATGGACGTGGACTGGGAGGAAGCACCTTGTGTCGTAGTGGGCGTTGAACAGCGACAGCTGCTGATGGCCGTGGATCCGGTCGCAGGTGTCGTCGATATCGAGCGTGATCGTTGCCGGCGGAGCCGGGAAAGAACGGCAGAAGATGTCCACCAGGGCGGCCGTCAGACGCGCCACCTCGATCCGCGAGGGCGCGTTCTCCAGCCGGCTCATGGTCGGCTGGAAACACAGATCGCGGCCGCTCTCCGGCGTCCGGCCGACGGCCAGCTTGAACAGCGGATCCGCCCTGAGCGCGTCGCTCCTGAGCTTGTCGAAGGGCGTCGGCGTCCTTGTAGCCGCAGGCGATCGCGAACATGCGAAACATCAGCATCGCCGCCAGCGAGTGAACCACCCGGTCGGGGTCGCGCCATTCCCGGATGCAGCCGACCAGCGCCTCGGCCAGCCCGAGCCGATGTTCCGCCGCGCGCGGCAGGACCAGGCCCCCGTCCGACGAGATCAAACCGCCCGCGAAATCGGCGGTTACCTTCTTGCGGCTTACGGCTGGAAGATCGAACGGGAGGAAGGTATCTTCGGTCATGGCGGGCGTGGCGCTTTCGTTGCCTCGGCAGAAGTGCACTGGACAACGAACTTCTATCCGAATCCAACGACTTGGGCAACGTTCGCCGCTACTTCATCGCCCCGTGCCGAATAGAGTGGGTTAGCTGTCTATATCCACCTTTGGCGAGACGCAGGCATCGTTCCCCAGCATCGTGGGGATTGTTCCTCCGTTCATCTGGTGTAAAATACACCAGACCAGAAGACAGGGGTTCGATGCCATGGGTCGGCCCAGGCAGAACAAGCAGACCGCCCGACTGAGCGTCAGCTTCGAGAAATCTGATTACGAGCGCATCGCCGCTCTTGCCGAAGCCAACGATGTGTCCACTGCGTGGGTCATCCGGAAGGCCGTCTCCGCATTCGGCCCTTTCCTTTGGCATGCCGCGCGGGAAGCAGCCGGGAAGCGCACTGACGAGCCAGGAAAGGCAGGATTGGTGAGCAGAAAAAGTGACCTGCCCTTCGGCAGCGAGTTTTCGCCCTCGCAGATCGAGCTTCCGAAGGTGCTGGAGTTCGCGGCCCTCCATGGCGGGGACTGGCGGGCCTTCGAGGAGGCCGTTCGGAAAGCCTGGTTTGAGGGGCACAAGACCAGCGCCTACAACCGCGCCAAGCTCGCCAATAACACGAAGCTCGGGATGATCGCCTACGGGATCATCGATCGGGATGCGGCGCTGACCCCGTTCGGTCAGGAACTCAACGACCTGCGCAATGACGAGGATGCTCTGCACGACCGACTGGCCAGACATATTCTCCTCCATCTTCATGGAATGACACTGGTCCAGTGTATTCGCGACATGGTCGCGGCGGGCGAACAGGTGAACCTGACCACCCTTCGGGAGGGCCTTGCAGCCCGCGGCATCCACTATCCGTCGGGCGGCAAACATCCGAGCATGATGCGGCTGTGGCTTGCGAAGGCTGGAGTGTTCACCGGCAGCCGGTGGCAAGTCAACGAGCGTCGAGTCGAGTACATCCTCGGCATTGGTCCGGACGAGTTCGGAGTTCTGGGCGACCTGACCGTCGAGCAGCGGGCCTTTCTGAGGGCGCTCGCGAACATGGGGACCGTTGAGCCGCAGCCCGCGAATGCGGTTGCGAAACTGGCCGCGGCGACCTACGGCGTGAAGTTTCCGGAAAAGAGTCTTCCGAAGCTGGTTCTCAACGACTTGGAGGGCGCAGGATACATCACGGCCGAGAAGACCACGGCTGGACGAGGAGCCAAGCCTTTTCAGGTGTCGCCTACGGAAAAATTGATCGCGGATGTGGTCGAACCGCTTCTCGAGCAGCTTCGGAAGCAGACCGAGCCGAAGCTTCTGGCGCTATTGCGAACGCCGCTTTCCACGATCTTGAAAGAAATGAAGAGCAAAGATCGATATCGAGCCGGACTCGCTCTCGAAGCGCTCGCCTTCAAGATCATGCGTGTCCTCGACATGACCTATGTTGCGACCCGCTTGCGCGCCAATCAGACAGGCGGCGCGGAGGTCGATCTGATTTTCGAGAGCGCCCGCTTGGTATTCTCCCGCTGGCAAATCCAGTGCAAGAACACTGCGCGCGTGTCTCTGGACGATGTCGCAAAGGAGGTGGGCCTTACCCATTTCCTGAAGAGCAATGCGATTGTCATTGTCACCACCGGCGAAGTCGGCAGCGAGGCCCGGCGATACGCCAATAGAATCATGGCCGACTCAAATCTTGCCATTGTCATGCTGGACGGAGGGGATCTGAACGAGATAAGCGAACGACCGGCGGAAATAGTGCAAGCGTTCGAACGTGAGGCGCGCCACGCCATGAACCTGAAGAAACTCGATCTCTAGAGAAGGAGGCCGGAAGATGACAGGCAGCAAGGCCCCTCGCGTGTTCCATCGGACTGCCCTTGGCTGCGTCTATCATGGCGACAGCCTGGAGGTCATGAAGAACAGAAAGTCGGCTTCTGTCGCTCTGGTAATGACGAGTCCGCCGTTCGCGTTGACCCGCAAGAAGGACTACGGAAACGAACAGGAGGATAATTATCTCGAATGGTTTCGCGATTTCGCGAGGCAGTTCCGCCGCATCCTCAGGGACGACGGAAGCCTTGTGATCGATCTCGGCGGCGCGTGGAAGCCCGGAATACCCGTGCGCAGCCTCTATCATTTCAAGCTGTTGATCATGCTGTGCGAGGAATACGAATTTCATCTGGCTCAGGAGTTCTACTGGTGGAATCCGTCGAAGCTTCCTACGCCAGCGGAATGGGTCAACGTAAGGCGAATCCGGGTCAAGGACGGGATCAATACCGTATGGTGGTTGTCCAAGACGCCTTGGCCGCGCGCGAGCAATCGCCGGGTCCTGCAACCTTACAGTGACAGCATGAAGAGCTTGCTGAACAATGGCTACAAGCCAATGCTGCGTCCATCGGGACACGATATCAGCAGCAAGTTTTCCACCGACAATGGCGCCGCGATCCCTCCGAACCTGATCGCCATTCCGAATACCGAAAGCAACAGCAGCTATCTGCGCTACTGCAAGGACAACGGGATCAAGGTGCATCCCGCCCGTTTCCCGGCCGCCCTGCCGGAGTATTTCGTGAGGATGGTCACCGATCCGGGCGATGTGGTTCTGGATCCATTCGCCGGGAGCTGCGTTACGGGCGAGGTCGCCGAACGGCTTGGACGCAAGTGGGTATGCGCGGAAGTCGTCGAATCGTATCTGCGCGGCGCCAGGGGACGGTTTGAGAAGACGACAGTGGCGCCGAAGCCAAAAAACTCAAAGAAGGACGCTGACGGGTACTATCGCATTCCACATCCGGGGCTGCTTTGGAATGGGCACGCGGAGGATAACGCGGAACCCCTTCCCGAGGATGGCGGCAGACAGCGCTCTGCAACAGCGCGCCTACCGTAGTGTACGGGCACGTTTTGGATCATCGCATTCCCCCCTGTTTGAATTCGACCATCAATCCGGCTTTCCGCGCCGCTGCCATGACGTTCGAGCGTATTTCACTTTCCCGTTGCGACACGCGGCCAGCAAATCCTTTGTAACGTATTGCCTGTCCCTCGCGTCAATACCGTCCAGAGGATATTCGATTCCCAGTTCCGCAAGGGCAAATCGTAGATCCCGTATATCGGCGATGTCATAAACTTCAAGACTCGCCCTTCTCTCCAGTTTTGTCTCCAGTCGCAGAAATTTCGACTTGAGGCTGTGCGTGTCGACCCACCAACGCCAAATGGCCAAGGCAGCAGGCACAGTTAGAACAACGCCTACCCCCAAAACGCCGAGGTAAATGCTATGCAGGCTCACATATGCGCCCATGGACTCCGCCAACACGTCTGTATTGGGGCGAGTAAAGAGCTCATGAACTGTGCCGATAACGGTGAACAGACCCGATAGGCTAAGAAGCCATTGCCATATAATGCGGGTCAAGGATTCCATCCCTCAATGATAACGAAACCTATCATCGCCTCAATCTTTCTTTAGATGTGTTCACCGCTGTGACTTTAGATTGGTTAGTGTTGTCCTGAACGTGCCGGATAAGCCTGAACGGCCTCCGCCAAGCGATAGTGCTGTTATGGTCAGGACTCCCATGGTCATTCACGGATATTGGGGCCGACCGAGAGCAGATCATCCCTGACCAAAAACCGTTTGCGTTCACCTTCTGAAAGTAGAAAGCACGACTGAATGTCGACTGGAATTGGTATGTAGACTTGGTTAGCCAGAAAAATTGTGCAGGTCGGATAACGTCCTCCACCCGGTTTGTTGGAAATCAGCTTTCGTGACTCGAGATCATAATACAACCCGTAGTCCTCGGAGCGGTGGGCAAAAATAAACAACACTCGCTGCCCACCCCACACGATAGATGTGGTGTGTGGTTGGAGGAAAAACTCCGCCTTGTCCTCCCTTGCTTTACGGCCAAGCGCCAGAAAGCACCTGTATCCGGCCAAATCGCGTTCCTCGACCGGAATTGTCAACAGTTTGGCACCGCAAGATATGTCGGAACGGACAATGGCAGGAAGCGCACCAAGGGCCAATTCATCGTCTTGGTTGTCCCCTTGTAGCGCATGCTGATTGGCCGCTACATCGGGCAATACCTCACCCATACTCGCGGCGGACGCCGAGTCGAGCACCTGAACGTCGCTACGGGACGTGGCCATTGTTCGCTTGATTGCCTCGGCGATGCTAATACGGTCGTTGCGAACATCGTCCCAAAATGCTAGATCTGGAAACTCCGTGACGTCGTCCCGCTCGTACTCAAACGCCTCCCGCTGGCGTCGAATCGTTTGCAAAAACGCTTGAGTGCCGTGAGTTTGACTGGTTGGAACGTAACGAGATATGCGCGGGAAGACGACGCCGCGAACGAAATCGCCAACCATCGCACCGAATGCGGAGTATTCGTTTTCATACAATCCAACGATTAGGTCGATTGCGCTCAAGTCGCGCTCGACGGTGATGATTACTTTGTTGTCTACCTCATTGGCGATTACTGGAACTCGGTGGGTTATGTGGCCAAAGTGTACCTCTGTCGAAAGTAGGTAATCCTTGTCAAGGATAGACTGGATTCGGAACGCGGTCCCATACTCCGAATGACTGTAACTCGAATCAGGGAGTGTCTCAGTGACTTGGGGCTCGTCCACAATTTCGGAGACATGTTCGGCGCAGTACCGCTGGATGTACTCGCGTTGGCAGCGTCGTCTCGGGTCGTAGCGCGCAAAAAGTAACAAAGGTGAATCGTCACTCGACAGTTGTTCAATTAAACCTCGATCAGCACCGGAATAGATGCGAAACTCCCTGTCCGCATTCGCCTTCACTATATTCAATTCAAGATGTTCATCTCCGTCCGTGCTGATCCGGATTCGGTCACATAGGTCATATCTGGAGTTATTCACGACCCAGTTCATGAATGCAGTGCTAGAGTCGGACTCATGCCTGCTCGACAACAATAGAGACACGATTTCGTCGACATGAGTAAGCATCGACTGGAGCAACTGCATGCTCGAAGATGTCAGCGCTTCCCTTCCCGCTGTCGGGTACAACTCCATTAGGTCTACGACGCCGCCGAACTGGTAGGCGGTCGCCGCGCCCACGGTTGCCAATCCAAATCCGTTCCGGTACGTACGCAGACCCGGCACATCGCTCCGCAGAGTCATCGAACCCTGCATCTCGTATCCCGACCAGGTAATACTGTCGAAGCGCGCCCACACGGCACCGTCTTGTGCGACAACCAAGTCCACATTCGCAGCAAGACGGCCCGCAGTCTCGTAGCTTTGTCCACGCCAGGAAATGGGCGGAAGGGGTACGATTTCCTCGACGCATCGACCGCTCGCCTGGATTCCGTTCACGTACACGGTGCGGATTTCAGTGATTCCGGCCGGGTATTTCACTAAGTCCCGGCCGCGGATTTCATTAAGTCGCGGCCGGCCTTGAGCGTGGCTCCGGGCGCCTGGTTTTGGTCAGCCGGGATTGTCTTCCGCGGCGGCGGCCGGGGTCAAGTCGGGCCTGGCGTTTTTCCTTCGCATGCTTTCGCCTTTCAGGTCGATGCGGTGGGCGTTGTGGACGATCCGGTCGAGGATGGCGTCAGCGACGGTGGCTTCGCCGATGAGGTCGTGCCATTTGGCGACGGGGAGCTGTGCGGTGATGAGGGTGGACCGCCGACGGTATCGTTCTTCGCAGATTTCGAGGAGATCGAGCCTCTGGCGGTCGGCGAGGCCGTGTGTACCCCAGTCGTCGAGGATGAGGAGCTGGACCCTTGCGAGCTTGTCGATGAGCCTGGGGAGCCTTCCGTCGAGGCGGGCCATGGCGAGGTCCTCGAAGAGACGGGGCATGCGGACATAGAGGACAGAGCGGTCGAGCCTTGCGGCCTGATGTCCGAAGGCGCATGCGAGCCAGGTCTTTCCGGTACCGGTCTGGCCGACCAGGATCAGATTGTCGTGGGTCTTGAGCCATTCGCCCTGGGCGAGGGAGAGGATATTGCGGCGATCGAGGCCGCGGGCGGGATCGAAGTCGATATCCTCGATGCAGGCCTCGGGGAAGCGCAGCCTGGCCAGCCGGAGGCGGTTGGTGAGCCGCCTGTCGGCGCGTGTTGCGGCTTCGCGGTCGAGCATGAGGGCGAGCCATTCCTCGCGGTCGAGTTCGGATGCCTGGCCCTTTTCGGCCATGTCGCGCCAGGCTTCGGCCATACCCTTGAGGCCAAGGGCGTGCATCTGGTCGAGGGTCGGATGTGTCAGCATGGGAAGTCCTTCGTTCATCGGTAGTAGGCGGGGCCGCGGATGTTGTCGTGCGCCGGCAGGGGCAGGAGGGGCTCACGCTCGGGCGCGGCGCGGTCGAGGCCGGACCGGAGGATGGCGGTGAGCGAGGAGTAGCTGAGCGCATTGATGGTGAGCGCGCGCTCGCAGGCGGCCTCGACCCTTTCGGCCTCGTATCGCCGGGAGAGCGATATGACGCCCATGGCGCTTCGATAGCCCTGCTCGGGATGCGGCCTGTCGCGCATCATGCGCTCGACCAGCACGGCCGTGTTGGGGCCGATGCGTCTTGCCCTGCCGATCAGGCTTGCCGGGGTGCGATCGGCATAGCGGCGATGCGCGCTGGGCATATGAGCGGCAACGGTGACATGCCCGCCATAGGGAGACCGGCGTGCATGGGCGGCGACGCGCCTGTGGCTATGGAAGACCTCGACCGTGCGCCGGGTGAGGCGGATCCGAACCGTGCGCCCGATCAGGCTGTGAGGGACCGAGTAGAAGGTGCGCTCGACATCGACATGGTAGTCGGGGTGGACCTTCGCGGTCTTCCACTCGGCGTATTCGAAGGGGGTCTTCGGCAGCGGCGCCAGCGCGGCGCGCTCGATGGCCTCGAACATCTGGCGCCGGCTCTGGCCGAGATGGCGCATGGGCCGGTCGTTGAGTTCGTCCAGGAGGACGCGGATCGCCGCGTTGAGCTGCCCGAGGGAGAAGAAGCGCCGGTTCCTGAGGCGGGCCAGGATCCAGCGCTCGACCACTTGCACGCCAACCTCGACCTTCGCCTTGTCCCGGGGTTTTCGGGGCCGCGTCGGCAGGACGGTGGTGTCGTAGTGCTCCGCCAGCGCCGCGAAGGTCGCGTTCAGCGTCGGCTCGAACCAGAGCGGCTTCGCCACCCCCGCCTTCAGGTTGTCGCAGACAATGCTTTTCGGCACGCCCCCAAAGAAGGCCAGCGCTTCGCATTGCCCAGCGATCCAGTCCGGCAGGCGCTGCGTCAGGCTCGCGGTCGCGAAGGTGTAGGACGAGGCGCCGAGCACCGCGACGAAGATCTGCGCCTCGTGGATCTCGCCGGTCTCGGGATCGACGATCTCGACCGTCTGGCCGGCATAGTCGGTCTGCATCACCGCGCCGGCCTCGTGCCGGTTGCGCCAGCTCGCATGCGTGCGGCGCTCGAAGGCCCTGAAGGCGTCGCAGAACCAGGTATAGCCGTAGCCGTCCGGATGCGCGGCCCGGTATTCCTGCCACAGCAGGCTCAGCGTCACGCCCTTGCGCTTCAGCTCGGCCGCCACCGTCGGCCAGTGCGGCTGGCGCGTATCCCGCGGCGGGCGGCCCATGCGCCGGAACAGCAACTGTTCCAGCACCGCGTCGTCCTCGTAGACCGCCGGCAGCGGCCAGCTCGACAGGCCCGCCTCCCGGGCCCGAAGAAGATAGGTCGACACCGTCGCCCTGGAGAGCTTCAGCCGCCCCGCGACCTCGCGCTCCGACAGACCCTGCCCATGGCTCAGCCGCAGGATCGCCCTGACGTCCTTCACTGTCGTTCGTCTCGTCTGCTTCCGTCCCGGCATGCCACCCCCCGGCAAAATGCCAGGGGGTAGACGCCGAGTCGGCGCACCCGAAAGCCGAACTCAAATCGCCCCGGTCATGCCGGCCGGGACTTTCCGTAATCACCGGCCGGGACTTACTGAAACGCGCATACACGGGAACCGCAAGAAGTGACACGAAGTCCGATAGGTATCGACGGGCCTCGTCGACATCCAGTCGCTCGTCGGGTGCAAGATATGCCGTTACTGTCGTACCGGGCTCGTCCCGCGAGTCCAATAAGATGAGATCGATGCACTCCTGATTGATCGACAGATCTTCCTTATCTACACTGCTTCGAGACCGCTCGCCGGTAGCCGAGCTCTCCGTTTCCACTTGCAACCGCTCGGCGATGCCGAAGTTCGCCATAGCTCCAATGCCGAACGTGCCTACGACCCCTGCATTCTTGGCGTCTTCGGTGTTCTTTCCGCTGTTGCCCGCATACCAGAAGTTTTTCTCCAGCTCGTCAGGCGTCATTCCGTTGCCGTTGTCGCTGACCGTTACTGTCTCAGCGCATAGGCAAATATCAATTTTCGGTGAGAATTCGTCACCGGCACGCCTCCTCATCAGAATGGCATCGAAGGCATTCTGGACGTTCTCGCGAAGCAGTGAAAGCGGAGACTGGTATATGTCTCGGGCGAACAACTCGATGACGCGATCACTCTTGACCTGGAGCGGAATTTTTTTTGTGTTCACGCTTTCCTCCCGGAAATTGCCGCTCGCCGTTCAAGCCGGCGTTGCAGATCTCGTCGGACATGATCTGCCAAAGGGGGCCGATCAGACTCTCGCAAATAGGCTATGGCGTCTTCAATCCTTCGAAGCCGAGTGAGCGCCTCGACTAACTGGACTACTTCTTCAGAGTTTTGCGGATCAGAAAGAACAGCCACAAGATCTTCCCACTGTTCCGACTGCTCGGCTGCCTGGATCAACAACCGGCGGGCATATGGTTCGTTCTCGCAGTCAATTCCACTGAGAATTCCAAACGCCTCGGCCGGACGACCAACCCGCAGGTGGGACTCGGCCTTCATGATAAGTTCGTTGCGGCGTGTATAGTCGATGTCGATCATTGGCTTTCCGTTCGCACCGGGCGACGAGAGCTGCAATTGGACGAGTCCGTTCGCAAATCCCGACGCTCCGCTGCTCGGCATAAAGTGGTTTCCCCGCGTCATTTCCCGCACATGCACGTCAATTTTGTCATAGTCGTCGGATACGACGACCACGTTGTATTGGCGGTTGACTCCTCGAGGAAGTTCCCTCGCTCCTGCGCACAGGGAACCCGCCGACACCACTGCCATCTCTGGCTCGCCCGGAACGCGGACGTAATGGGAACCGATCTCCGCGAAGTGCTGGTGACCGTGGAGACCGAGTCGAAAGCCGTGCCCAATAAGCTCGTATACGGAACTGATGGGGAGATAATCCGATCGGTACGATGGTTGGCTGTGTAGTCCGTGATGCCAAAGTGCGATGCGGAGGTTGTAGTACCTCCGTTCGTCGTTTAGCCGCAACGCTGCACTCGCCACAGCTTCCGGTTCGAAGTGCGCCCTGGAAGAAAAGCAGTCGTTTCCATGGAGCGACTCAAAGGCGGCTACCAGGATCTGTCCGCCGTTCATTTCGAACAGGTTGTATCCAGTGTCCCGTCGAATTGGGAACGCCAGGTCCGAACCCACATAGAACTCCTCCACGAAGTCCCAGTAGTTGTCCAGCCTGCGCGCATATGAATCGGGATCCGAAATTCTGTAGAGCTTTCGGTCATGCCAACTCCACCTGAACGGAGAATCGGGGAACTCCAACTTGCCTACCAAGTCCCTCGGAGTGTCATCCTCCGGCACCGGTGTCATTCCGCTAATCGCAGTGTTCCAGCAGCAGTCGTGGTTTCCCGGGACCAATACGACGCGCGTACGGTCGCCCCCAAAGAGGCGTTCAGTCAGTCGGACCAGGAAGTCCTGAGCAATCGCGTACTGTTCCTTAAGCGAGTTGACATAGTCCGGTTCCCCCAGCGGTACCCCAGCGACAATATCGCCGCTTACTACCATCGCATCGGGTTGGCGAATCGGCGGAGTCTCGAGGGAAAATCGGCCTTGGTCCGCCAGTAGAGACGCAATCAGAGCTTGGTTGGATATCGGTTCGGCCTCCGACCTGTGCAGGTCGGACACATGGAGGATAGAGAACATACGACGTCGGGGTTTGGCTTCGTCGGGTGGCAACGTAAGGGGGACCGGCGTCTAATACAAGCTGGAGCCCCCGTCGTCGCTGATACGTGCCCCTTCAGATCAGGCTACTATGGCGCGACAATCTGGGTGAGAGCTGCGCGTCAATCAGGATGAGATTCCCGGCGGCAGCGGCGAGTTGATGATTGCCGCGCGGGGGGTGGATTGCAAGCGGTTTCCGGTTTTGATTGTCGCGGCGCGACAAACAGTGTTTTCGGGAATGGTTTTGATTGTCGCGGCAGGCCGTCGGGTCGGAGAAGAGACGGCGCGCGGAGACGATCCCCGCGGGCCCTGATTGTCGTGGCCGCTCTACCTGAGCAGGCGGCGGCTCAGTCCTTGGTGTTTTTCTCGGTTGCGTAGCTTGGCGGCCGGCCGGCCTTTCGCTTGCCTCTGTCGAGAGCGGCGCGGCGGCGGTAGCTCTCGACGTTCATCTCGAGGATGGTGGCGTGGTGGACGAGGCGGTCGACGGCAGCCACCGCGGTTGTTTCGTCCGGGAACACCTTTCCCCACTCGCCGAAGGGCTGGTTTGCGGTGATGAGCAGGGATCGCCGCTCGTAGCGCGCCGAGATGAGTTCGAAGAGCACGCCGGTCTCGGCCTGGTCCTTCCGCACATAGGCGAGGTCGTCGAGGATCAGGAGGTTGAAGCGGTCGAGCCGCGCCAACAGGCTTTCCAGTGCAAGCTCGCGCCTTGCAACCTGCATGCGCTGCACGAGATCGGTGGTCCTGGTGAACAGCACACGGTATCCGCTCTCAACCAGGGCCAGGCCAATGGCGGAGGCGAGATGGCTCTTGCCGGCCCCTGGCGGTCCGAAGATCAGGCAGTTGGCGCCCTGGCTGAGCCAGGCGTCGCCGGCGGCCAGCGCGCTGACCTGGGCCTTCGAGATCATCGGCACGACGTTGAAGTCGAAGGAGGCAAGCGTCTTGCCCGGAAGCAGCTTGGCCTCCCTGAGGTGGCGCTCGATGCGCCGCCGGTCGCGTTCGGCGAGTTCGTGTTCAGCCAGGGCCGCGAGGAAGCGAGCCGCGGTCCATCCTTCCTTGTCGGCCCGCTTGGCGAAGCTCTGCCAGAGTTGTCTGATCGTCGGCAGGCGGAGCTCGGCAAGCATCAAGGAGAGCTTCATGGCGTCGATCTTGTTGGGGTCGAGCGCGGTGTTGTTGTCGTCTTTGTCGGTCATGCCGCCTCTCCTGCGCTCAGCAACGAGCCATAGCCGCCGAGCGGCGGCCTGACGACATCGACGCTGGGCATCTTGCTGCGGCGCGGCGCGAAGCGCGCCTTGAGCTCGCCGGGGTCGGGGAGACGGCCGATCCCGAGCGCGTGGTTGATCGCCGCGGCCAGCTCGGCCTCGCAACTCTCCTCATGCGCCAGCGCCAGGAGGCCGACGGCGAGGCGGCAGGCCTCGCGCTCGCCGATCCGCTCCAGGGCCTTCTCGAAGCAGCGTCGGTAGGGCTCGCGAGGGAACAGCTCGTCGCGATAGACCAGGTTCATCAGCGCCATCGGCTTCTTCTTCAAGGAGTGGATGACGTGACGGTAGTTGACGACGTGACCGCCCGGACCGCTCGCGCCGACGCGCGCGCGCGGCAGGGTGAGGAGGTGAGTGCCCGAGAGGAAGAGGTCGATCCGGTCGTCGTAGACGCGCGCCCCGAGCCGGTGCCCGATCAGGCGTGAGGGCACGGTGTAGAACACGCGGCGGAGAACGAAGCCGGAGGACTGGCCGATGTTGACGCTGATCGTCTCGTAATCGACAGTCCGCTCGACCGGCAGGTCCCGCAGCACCGCGCGCTCGGCTTCGATCGCCTTGGAGCGGTGTGCGTTGGCGCGGCCGACCACCTCGGCGACAAAGCGCCGATAGGCGTCGAGGGTCTCGAAGTCCGACGAGCCGCGCAGCGCCAGCGCATCCGCGATCCGGCGCTTGAGGTGTCCGTGCGGCCCTTCGATCGAGCCGTTCTCATGCGCCACGCCGCGGTTGTTGCGGGTGGCTTCCATGCCGTAATGCTCGCACAGCGCCCGGTAGCGCCCGGTCATGTCCTCGACCGCGTCCTTGCCCAGGTTGCAGAACGCCGCCGACAGGCTGTCGGTGCGGTGCTCGCCAGGCGCGCCGCCGAGATGCCACAGCGCGTCCTGCAGCCCCTCGGCGAGCGCCGTGAAGCTCTCGCCGCCCAGCACCACCCGGGCATGGGTGAAGCCTGACCAGGCGAGGCGGAAGTGGTAGAGCATATGGTCCAACGGCTGCCCCGCGACGGTCACGCCGAGCGAACCCATGCGGGTGAAGTCGGACAGGCCCTGCCGGCCCGGCTCGTGCTTCTGGCGGAAGATCACGTCCTTCTCCGCGCCGTGCTCGGCGCGCCAAGTGCGGATCCGCCGCTCCAGCGTGCGCCGCACCCCCGGGTCCAGTTCGGGATGGCGGCGCCTCAGCTCCTCGAACACGCCGACCGGGCGGATCAGCGGGCTGGCCTCAAGGATCGGCACGACGTCCTCCTCGAAGATATCGGCCAGCGGGTCCGGGCGGCGCCGGCCTCGCGGCTTCTTCTCCCGAGCGGGAAGCGGATCGGCAGCGAGCCGGTAGCCGGTGGCACGGCTGAAGCCCGCCTTGGCGGCCGCCACCGCGATGGTGTCGGTCTTCTTATGGGTCATGAACAGCCTCTTCTGGCGATCGGTTATGTGACGCCCGGGCAACGACGCGCTCCCCCACTCGGAAAAGCCTCACCGTTCGCCCGGCCGGCCCTGGCCGCCAGAAGGCCCGGGGGAAATTTTTCGAGCCGGCGGCCCGGAACTCCGGTCGGGCTACGCCCTCCCTGCGTTCCAGGCCGCCGCCTTCCCCCGTCTCATCCTGATTGACGCAAACGTCTCAGCTTGATTGACGCGCCGCAGGCTACCGTAGGCTCAATCACGGCGATCGCCCACATGAAGCCGACCGGATCACGGGCCGCGGCGGCGGTGACGGGGACCGTGGCGCGCCTTCTCTTCGCGATCAGGCTGCGGTAGCGATTGGTCAGACGCGCCTGCGCGTTCCATGCCACATCCCGGACGGCCTCCGCCAAATGCCTAGTCGGAACTTCAGGGGAAACGAAAGCGTACCGGTCCGGCTTCATCACAGGCCGGCGGATTTCTTCGCATCGACCGGTTCGGAGCATTCCCCGGATGGCGGAGCGACACGGGAAGCATCTGCGGTCGGCGCCGCCGAGGTCATCAGGGCCTCGATCCGGTCGGCGATCCGTTGGGCCGGCTCGCGCAACTGGGCAAGGGTCCAGTCGGCGGCATAGCCCTCGGTCACGTCGTTGGGCCGGGCATGGTTGACCAGTCGCTTGGTCAGCGAGGGCGGCAGCATCAGCTCGCGCTCGGCGACGGTGATGAAGCAGTTGCGCAGCCCGTGAAACCAGAACTTCGCCCCGCCGGCCTTGCCGATGCGGGTGTAGAGATGGTGCGGATCCTGCACATGGCCGGTCGCGCTTGTGGGCGACGGGAACACCCACTCCCGAACCCAGTCGGGCAGGTCTGCGGACGCCGCCCGGCGCCGTTCGAGAATAGCCGCGAGCTGCCGGGTGACGGGAAGCTCCAGCGGAACGCCGGTCTTGGTCTCCTCGACCCGGAAGGCGAGGGCCTCGCTGTCGATCCGCTCCCAGCGCAGGGTCAACACCTCCTCGCGGCGCATGCCGGTGTAGAGCCCGAACCAGAGCGCGTCGCGGATCGCCGGGTTGTGGACCTCGACCTCGATGCCCCGGCGCCAGCACGGCAGCACTTCCGAAGGCGCCGAGATCTTGCGCCGCGCCTTGCGGTGGAACTTGCCGCCGCCGGCAAGCCAGAGATCGACCGGATTGCGCAGTCCCTCCTGGTCGACGCAGGGCCGGCGATAGATCGAGCGCAACAGCGACATCGCCCGGTTGGCCGGCGACCAGCCGTGGTCTGCGGTGATGCGGTTGAAGCGGGCCTCGACGTCCCGGCGGGCGATCAGGTCGAGGGGACGGGCGAGCCAGTCGCCGAGATAGCGGTTTGCCTCGTAGCGGTAGAGTTCGTCGGTGCGCTTCGACCGCTCGGGATTGGCCTTCATGTAGTCCTCGAAGGCCTCGCCGAGCGTGGGCATGCGGCGAGCCTCGGCGCGTTCCCCGGCCGGATCGTTGCCACCGGCAACCTTGCCGAGGATCTCCTGCGCCTTCCTGCGCGCCTGGTCGACGGTGACCGCGCCGAAGCGACCGAGCGAGACGCGCTTGTTGGGCGCCTTCCGGCCGCCGTCGCCGGCGCGGTAGTTGACGATGAAGGTCCGGGTGCCCGCCGGGTGGATGCGGACGCCGAAGCCGGTCAACCGGTCGTCCCAGGCGATCCACGAGCGCTCGGCAGGCTGGAGCGTCTCCACGGAGCGTTTGGTGAGCGTCGTGCGCACCCTGGCGGTGCGTTTTCCGGAAGTCGGTTGCATGGGGGCATCGTGCCACCGCGCGGGCAAAACGTCAACACTTGCGTCAACACACGGAATCAACTTCCAGATGTCGCCAGCTGTCAGGAGTCGCAGTTGACGAACCCGAAAAGTCTTTCTATACCTTGCTTTATCATACTCCAGCGCACGTCAGGCGGCGTGATGCGCAAATCTCCGCGAGACTCATAACCTGAAGGTCGCAGGTTCAAATCCTGCCCCCGCAACCACCGAGACCGACATTCCCCTTTCGGGCGTGTCGGCCGCTCCTTTCCCGGCCCCGCTTCCGGCCCATTCGAGGATGGTTCCGAGGTCGCCGTGCAGCGCGGCGTCCATCTCGCCGCGCTTCGGGCCGGGGGTGAGCACGATGCGCTCGATCAGCCCCCGGATGGCGGTCGCCGCCGCGCCGCGGTCCTCGGGATGGTCCAGCGCCTCGGCGAGCCGCTCGACCTTGCGCCGGTAGATGCCGGCGATGTTGGGGTGGATGTCCGGGAGGCCGGCCGGCACGGCGGCGAGGCGTTCGTCCAACGCGTCCTGGCGCGCTTCCAGCTCGCGCAGCCGGTCCACCATGCCCCGGACATAGCCGCCGTCCTCGATGACCGCGATCATGGCCTTGATCTTCCTCTCGATCTCGGCGAGTTCCTTGCGGTCGCTCGCGCCCGAGGCGCGGCGCTCGCGGTTGATCCGGTTGGTCTCTTCGGCATACGCCCGCATCGCCTCGGCGGCGGCCTCCGGGGCCATCAGCCGGTTCTTCAGCCCCGCGAGGACGCGTTCCTCGATCTCCGCGCGGCGGATGCCCCGGCCGTTGGCGCAGGACCCCGTCATGACGTGGCTGGAGCAGCCGTAGCGGTCCTGGCCGCGCATGGAACAGGGGCCGCCGCAGACGCCGCATTCGAGCAGGCCCGAGAGCAGGTGCCGGGGCCGGTGGGCGCCGTTCAGCCGGTTGGAGCGCGCGCTTTGCGTGGCCGCGATGACGGTGGCGTATTGCACCGTGATTTCGCCCTGGCGGTCCTTCACCGCCTTCCACAGTTCGTCGTCGACGATGCGGAGCTCGGGAACCTCAGCGACGATCCACTCCTCGGGCGGGTTGATGCGAGAGACCCGCCTGCCGGTCTCCGGGTTCTTCATGAAGCGCAGCCGGTTCCACACCAGCCGGCCGATATAGAGTTCGTTGTTGATGAGGCCGGTGCCCCGCTTCGCGTGGCCCCGGACGGTGGAATCGGTCCACAGCCTGCCGGACGGGCCGGGCACGCCCTCGTCGTTCAGCCGCCGCGCGATCGCGCGCGGGCTCGCGCCGTCGGCGAACTCCCGGAACACCCGGCGCACGGTTTCGGCCTCGGTCTCGTTGATGCGGCGCCCGCCCCGGACAGGCTCGCCGGCGGCATCGACCGCCTTCACCACATCGTAGCCGTAGCTGAGCCCGCCGCCCGACTTGCCGGCTTCGACCCGGCCGCGAAGCCCCCGATGCGTCTTCGCCGCGAGGTCCTTCAGGAACAGCGCGTTCATCGTGCCCTTGAGCCCGACATGCAGCTCGCTGATCTCGCCCTCTGCCAGCGTCACCACCGTCACCCCGGCGAAGCGCAGGTGCTTGTAGAGCGTTGCCACGTCCGCCTGGTCGCGGCTCACCCGGTCCAGCGCCTCCGCGACCACGACCTCGAACATCCCCCGCCGCGCGTCCTCCAGCAGCGCCTGGATGCCCGGACGCAGGATCATGCTGTCGCCCGATATGGCGGAGTCCCTGTAGGCGCCCGCCACCTTCCAGCCCTCGCGCGCGGCGCGTTCGCGGCAGATGCGGAACTGGTCCTCGATCGAGGCCGCCCGCTGCTGGTCGGACGAGTAGCGGGCATACAGCGCGCAGCGAAGGGTCATGATGAAAGGTCTCCTATCTCTCGCCGGCCTCCCCGGTCGGTGCATTGTCGTTGGCCGCGGCGCGCCTGTCGAATTGCTCGCGCGCGATGCGCCGCCCGAGCAGCCGGGCCAGCGTCGCCACGGCGGCATCGACCCGCGCCTCCGCCTCGCCACCTGCCCCGGCCCCCGGGCCGGGGTTGTCGTTCGCCGCCGCGCCGCCCGTAGCGGCAATCCCGCGCTCCCCGCTCTCCGGCATCTCCCGGCAACTCCCGCAGCACCATGCTTCCGGGAGCCGGTCTGGGCCTGAGATCCGGCCCTGTCAAACCGGCCATGTATGGGGTTTCCTGCATCCAATCATGCCCCTGCATGCCGCCGTCCATCCCTGGCGCGGCATGCCGCGCCAGGGGGATGATCGACAAAATTCCGTGGTCATCGCGTTTCCGCATGGTCTGCCAGCGTCATCACGGCCCCGCCGTGATCGGTCGGCGCAACGACCGTCGCGAATCGCCGGTCCGCCGTCACCACCGTCGCGCCGATACGGTGCGCGAGCGCGAGATACACGCAGTCGTAAACCGGACGGTCGAGAGCCAGCGCCAGCCGCACCGCGTCCGCGCTGACGGTTTCGTCGCCGTGCCAGCGCACCGGCATGTCGGCAAGCAAGGCCATGGCAGCGCCGGCATCGGCGCGCCCGATCTGGCCCAGCCGCGCCTTGCGCCACAACGCAGTGGCGACCTCCGAAGCCATCAGGCGCGGCGCGTGCAACGCCTCGCCGCTCGCCGCCAGGTCCCGCGCGGCATCCGAATCCGGCTCGTCGACCAGCAGCTTGACCGCCACGCTCGCATCGACGACGAAGCGCATCAGAAGTCGTCGCGGTGGCCGCGGTCGCGGTCCTCGCGGATCAGCACTTCCGCCGGGGTCTGTCTGCGGCTCCGGGTCTTCTCCCGCAGCCGGTCCGACGCCTCCAGGAACGCGGCGCGTTTCGCCGCCATGTCATCGTCGGATGCGCATTCCAGGATGTGGCGCACCTCGCCCTCCAGGGAACGGTTGTTCGACGAGGCGCGCCGCTTGAGGCGGGCCACCACATCGTCGTCGAGCTGTCTGACGTTGATCGTCGCCATCGTCCTGTCTCCAAGCGTGCCATCATATTGGTAGCGTGCCGTCATGGCTCATGCAAGCCCCGGCAGGGCACGGCCAATTCGTTCTGATTTTCGTTGCCGGCCCGGAGCGTTTGATGATGGCCTGCGCGCTTGCGTTGTCGTTTTCGTGGTTGGCGGGCGCTGGATTTGGCCGCTATCGTTCTGCCCTACAGGGAGCCTGCTGAGCCTGAGAGTCGGCGGCGGCGTCATCCGGGCATGAGCACTCACCTCGGCGACGGCGAGCCTGCGCCCCTTGATGAGGCCGATGGCGAAGCGGCGCAGCAGGGTCATGTTCTCCGGCCCGTGGCCCGCGCGGATGCGGCTTCGATCTTCGTCGAAGCTCCAATCGAGGATGTGGTGGGTGGCCTCGATGGTCCAGTGCCCGCGATTGAGGGCGAGCAGGCGTTGCGGCGATGCGGCCCCGGAGGTCAGGCTGGTGACGCCGTAGGCAATCTCGCTGCGTCGCCTGCCGGACTTGACCTCGACGGTTTCGCGGCGCACGGCGAAGATCTGACCGACGCCGGGGAAGTCGAGATAATCGTTGAGCTCTCCCGAGACCCAGATGGAGCGCTTCTCTCGGCGGCCGTGCTAGGGCTTCGGGCTCTGGTCCTCAAAGTCCGGCGCGCGGCTGGCGATGTCTTCGTCGAGCAGAAGCCGGATATCGCTCAGCAGGGTCTTCTGGTTGCCCTTCACGGTGAACAGGTAATCGGCGCCGCGGGCGATGAGACAGGAAGCCAGCGCGCGCTGGGTGAGCAGGGCATCGGCGGTGACGGTGCGGCCGGCGATGTTGGGCAGGGTCTCGAGCAAGGGGATGGCGGTGCCGATCTCGTTGGTGCGTTTCTCGCCTTGGCCGGCATCCGGCCTCATGCCGACTTTTTTTGACCCCAGGGCGCCTTGGTGTCGTGGCCCACGATGCCGAGCACATGAGCCTGGCATCCCTCGTCGTCGATGGCGCCGCGGATGGTCTTGCCGTCGATCGCCAGCGCGCTGTCACCCGAGCCGTGGGTCTCGTGCCAGGCCCTCAGCGCGGCGTCGAGCTGGGCCGGATCGACGCGGATCAGCAGGCTGCGCATCGCCGACAGGCTGGGCGGGCGGTACACCCCGTCACGGCGGCGCACGCGGAAGCGCTGCAGCACCCTGGGGCTGAGATCGTCGACCCATTCGCTCATCGCCTTGTAGCCGCGCATGCCGCACAGCGTCGCCGCGACGGCCAGCGCCAGCACCGTGGGCAGCGCGTGGCGCCGGCCCTGGCGGCGACGGGGATCGTCGATGTTCTGGAAGACCTCGGGCAGGGATCGCATCTGTGCGGCGGTGAGCGTCATCTTCGGCACTCCATGTCGCAAGCAGGGGTCGAGTGAGGCGGCGCGCAGCCGGGCCCGCGCGTCCCGGCGCAGAGGGTGCAGGAACACGAGCTTGGGCCTGGCGTGCGCGCTGTAGCCGGCCCCGCCGCGGGCGAAACCGCGTGTGCGCCCGGCCTCGATCCAGTTGGCCGCGCGGTAGACCGTGCCCCGGAACCGCGCCGGGTCGACAAAGGTCTCCGCCAGGAGCACCTCGTGACAGAAGCGGGTCGGCCAGTCGCGGACCAGACGGCGCGTGCACAGCGGCAGTACCCGCGAGCCCAGATTGGGCGGGCCGCCGGGCAGGATCAGGAAGCGCGCGTTGTTGGTCACCAGGTGCAGGCGACCGAACTGGACGCCGTATTCCCAACCGATCCAGCGGTCGCGCGCGCCGCACTTCAGCGCCGGCGCCGAGAACACAACAAGCGCCAGCCAGCGCCCCCGATCATGCGCCACATAGCGCATCGTCTCGCCCATCCCCGGTACCGCGCCGAGATAGTGGTGCGCATCCATCAGATCGCGGAAGCGGGCCTCGTCCTCCGCCGCCACGATGTCGACCGCCACCTCCGATAGAACCGCCACAGCTTCCCCGTCCCACGGCTGCCTCGCGGCAGGCATACCAAATCGTGGCGGGGAAGTTCAGTATCGCCGTCAACCTGTTGTCAGACAGATCAACCTAAATCCGGCAGTTGATCGGGGTCTGGATTCGCCGTGGCCCTTGTAGACTGCGGGTATGAGCGGATTTGGATGGGGCCGAGAGGGTCACCCTGCGGGTGAGGGTTCTGGCGCTGTGCGGGACCTCGCCTGCGAGGCTGTGAAGGTGGACACCTTCGGCGGCACGGTTCACGTCGAATGGGACCCGGATGCGGCGGTGACGCCGCTTGGCCATCTGGCGTTCTTCGCGGAATATCTGAAGGTGAGCGGTCGCTTCGAGGCGCTGGTGGCGGACTGCCCGCTCGTCTACACGAGCCCGAACGCGCCGTCGAAGCGGGACGTTCTGGGGACGGTGCTGCTGTCGATCCTCGCGGGCCAGTCTCGCTATGCGCACATCACGGCGCTGCGCGGGGACGGGGTGAACCCGGCGCTGTTGGGTATGGGCAAGGTCGCGAGCGAGGATTCGGTGCGGCGCGGTCTGGAGCGGATCGGGGCGGATGAGGGCACAACGTGGCTTCAGGGCCATCTCGACGCCACGGTCCGCCCGCTGCTGAGCGAGCCTTGGGTTCTGGACTGCGACACGACGATCAAGCCGCTCTACGGCCGCCAGGAGGGGGCGGTGGTGAGCTACAACCCGAAGAAGCCGGGCCGTCCCTCGCACGCCTGCCATGCGTTCCTGATGGCGGGCACGCGGCTGGTTCTGGATGTCGAGGTTGCGCCGGGCAATCATCACCGCTCGAACCGGGCGGCGCCGTCCTTGTGGGCTTTGCTGGACCGTCTCGGCCGGGACCGCTGGCCGCGCCTGGTGCGGGGGGACAAGGACTGGGGCAGCGAGGGCAACATGGCGTCGTGCGAGGCGGCGGGTCTGGACTATCTGTTCAAGCTGCGCCTGACCAGGGGCGCGCGCCGGCTTGCCGAGCGGCAGATGGCGCGGGACGGCTGGGAGGATGCGGGCCAGGGCTGGCAGGGGATCGGGGCCGATCTGCGCTTGCAGGGCTGGAGCCGGTTGCGCCGGGCCGTGGTTCTGCGCCGCCGGCTTCCGGCGACACTGGCGCTGACGCGCGGCGACACCGCCCAGGGCGAGCTGTTCTGGACCGAGGCGCAGCCCGGCACCGGGGTATGGGAGTTCGCGGTGCTGGCCACCTCGCTCGATCTGGAGGTGCGCTCTGTGGCCCAGCTCTACCGCGACCGGGCCGACGCGGAGAACGGCTTCGACGAGTTGAAGAACCAGTGGGGCTGGGGAGGCTTCACCACGCACGACCTGACGCGCTGCCGCCACATGGCCCGGCTGATCGCGCTCATCTACGACTGGTGGAGCCTCTTCGTCCGCCTCGCCGGTCCCGAGCGCCACCGCGAGGCGATCACCAGCCGGCCGCTGCTGCTGCACGGCGTCGCCCGCCAGACCTGGCACGCCGGCCAGCCCCGGCTGACGGTGACCTCCCACCACGGGCGGCGCGAGGCGGTGGCTGCTGCCCTGCGGCGGATCGCCGGCTTCTTCCGGACCGTGAGGCAAAGTGCGGAGCAGTTGAGCGCCGAGGATCGCTGGCGCCGGATCCTCGCCGAAGCGCTCAAAAAATACCTCCACGGCCGCGAGCCGGGCCGTCAGCCCTGGCTGCCGCCCCCTCGGGCCGCGCCAGCGTGCTGAAATCGAACCCGAAATCGACCATTCCAACCGCGCCGAGAGGGCGATCACGCCCTCCAACCGCCGGATTTAGGATCAAATGCCTGAAGAACGCATTCGCCCTGATGTGACCGCAGATCGGGTTGCAACGGGCCGCTGTTTTTCCTAAAGAACAGGGTCGAAAGGCTTGCTGCCGCTGTCCTGCGGTCGCAATCCAGTTCGGCAAGGGAGGTTGAAGTCATGACGAACATTGCAAGCGTCGTTGCGATGCGCGGCCTCCTGCGGCTGCTGTCCGGGCGGGGTGAGGACGTGACTGCCTCACGCGCGCGCGACCTTCGTAACCCCCCCCGAGGATTCAGCATCCGATCCGGCGCGGGGCTGATCCGGTGGGCACCCTCCGGAGACCTGCCCGCCGCCTGAGCGCGGCTCTTCTCGCCGTTCTGTTCTCACTGCTGACACTCGCTGCCGTCCTCGCGCCACAAACCGCGCGGGCGCAGGCCCCCTGCGGATCGCTGGTGGCTCTGGCGGCGTCAGTCACGGACATCACGCCGACATTAGCAATCGCCGGCCGACCCGGCGGCGGTAGCCGAGGGCGAAGCCATCAGCCTCACGGTCACGTCGGGTCGGGCGCTGCCGGTGAGAGCCTGACGCTGGCCGACCGACACCGCCAGAAGGCCCAGGGAAAAATCTTTCGAGCCGGCGGCCCCCGTCTCATCCTGATTGACGCAGACGTCTCAGCTTGATTGGCGCGCCGCACGGCGCAGGACGGAAAGGAGAAGGGTTCATGAGAACTGTGAAACGCTTGGCGCTCGTGGCGATGGCCGCCGCGACCCTGGCGCTTGCGGGCTGCGGCGGGGGCGGAAGCTCGCCGTCGACGACGCCGAAGACGCCGACGACGCAGATGCCGACGCAGACGCCCTACCAGAAGGCGGAAGCGGCCATCAAGGCGGCCACGACGGACGCTGCGGTCGACAAGGCCGTTGCCGATGCAACGGCCGGCGTTTCCGGCGCGGAACTCGCGAAGCTTCAGGCGGCGGCTGCCGCGCGCAAGACGGCGCTGGCGACGATGGCTCGCACCGAGGCGCAGAAGACGATGGCTCGCACCGAGGCGCAGAAGAAGGCGCTGATGGACGCGCTCGCCGAGGTCGACACGTCCGACCTGTCGGACGCGGACAAGCTCGCCGCGGCCAAGGCGGCCATCGCGGCTCTCAAGGAGGCGCTGGACGGTGCGGCCGACGTGAGCGATGCCGACAAGGCGACGTATCGGACGCAGCTGGCCAGCGCCGAGAAAGACGTGCGCCGGAAAGAGCAGATGAACGCGCTTTCGGCTGCTTCCGGGGAGCTCGCAATGCTTGCTGCAGGGGCTGAGCAGGACGCGTTTCCTACGGAAACGCAGCTCGACGCCGCCATCACCGCTTTGGAGGCCGCGATCTCGGGCGCCGAGGATCTGACCGACGACGAAAAGGCCCCGTATCTGGAGTTGCTCGTTGTGAAAGAGCCGCTGGTGTGGTGCTCCATCGCCCGCACCTCAACGAGATGCCTAGGCAGCGAGCTGAATCTGTTCTACCGCATCATACAGCAGATCGATGCGATCACGGAACCGATCGGGATGATCACGCCCCTGTCCGACAACAGCACCGTGACCGACGTCGAAGCCGCCATCGCGGCGGCCAAGACGGCGATCATGGACGCGAACATCCCCGAGCTCAACAAGGAGTTGCTGCGCATGAGGCTCGCCCTGCAGGAGGACGCCTTCGGCAACGCCAAGAAGGCACGCATGGATGGGCACAAGATGGGCAGGGCGCTGTACGCGGCGATGGGTCCGTCCGACGACACAACGGCCCCCGTGAACGCGCTGAACAACCTCGCGACCGTCCCGTACTACATCACCAGTATCACCGATAGCCAGCACGACGCCCCGGCGGAGGCGACCGGTCAGAGGGGCGAGCGGGGGGACTTCCGCATCGACCCCGCGGCCGGCGCGGGGAGCATCGCGACTGCGAACACCCACACCGCCGTGTACTTCAGGCACGGCGCGGAGGGGCGCCCCGGGCACGACACGGCCATGGACAAGGTCGGCCGGTGGAACGTCACGCACTACGAGAGGACCACCGGCTCCGGCAGCATGAAGGTCACCGACAAGGTCCGGGTGTACAACGACCGGCAGGGCGGCCCGCTGGAGAGATGGGGTGTCGTCCCGATGGATGCCGCGAAGTTCTTCAAGGACGACACCGACTGGATCAACAAGGGGACCTACACCGCGGAGTCTCGCAAGCTGTCCCTGGGCACCGGGGCCGACCGGGCGATCGCATCCGAAACGTTCGACAAGTGGACCGTCAGGATAGGGAGCGTGACCGCTCCGAAGCCGACCGACGGGGGCGCGGAGATCAAGATCCCCGGCACCTACTACGGCGCGCCGGGCACCTACTTCTGCCCCGTCTCCGGCACCTGCATAATCGGGACCGGGGTCGGCGGCTACTACTTCCTGTCCGACGGCTGGTACTTCGTCCACGACGCGGGCGCGAAGGTGCTGGAAAGGGACCTCAGCTACATGTACTTCGGCTGGTGGGTGCGGAACGACGTCAACGGCATGCCCGCGGCGGTCAGCGCCTTCTACCGAAGCACTGGCGGGGACATCGAGCTCACCACGGACGGCGGCAGCCTGAACGGCGTGGCGCGCTACGAGGGCCCCGCGGTCGGCGTGTACGCCATCCACGACCCGCTCAACGAGAAGGGCGACGGCGGCGACTTCACGGCGACGGCCAAGCTCCTGGCCAAGTTCGGGGCCACCAACCTGGTGCCCGAGGCGGGCATGACCGGCACGATCGACGGGTTCCGCCTGGACAACGGGTCGGAGCCGAACTGGAGCGTGACGTTGCAGAAGGGCGCCTGGACCACCGGGGCCAGTCGTGAGATTGGGGCGCAGAAAGGCCACACCGACAAGACGGCCAAGACGGTCTGGTCGATCAACGGTACCAAGGAGACGCCGGCCGGCAGCTGGGTTGCCTCGCTGTATGACGAGGCGGTCGGCACCATTGCGGATGGCGGCGACGGCAGCGACAGGCCGAGTTCGGTGCTCGGCAAGTTCTACGCCGAGCACGGCGACACCCACCGGATGGTAGGCGCGTTCGGCGCGAAGATTCAGCTGGAGGAGTAGCCGAACGGGGCCGGGCTCCCGTTGATGCGGGAGCCCGGCCCGGTCCCCGGTCGTGACAAGGGTGGCGCGTTTCCTGCGCCACCCTTCTTTTTTGATCGAGAGCCCGGACGGCAAGCGATGCGACAGACGCGGAGGACCGCGCGCCGTTCTTCCGGCGGCTTCTCTCCGGGCGAATGGATACGCATTTCGTCGGCGCGGGGAAAGCCGTTCCGTCCCGAGGGGAAACAAGGCCCGGCATCCGCATTCCGTCCGACGCGTGTTGCCGGCCCGCCGCCCTCCTTCCGGTCTCCCCGCCCGCGCGCCCCTCGCCGGCAGGAGGGGAGGCCTGGCCGTGAGCGGGGCGGCGGTCGGGCGTCCGGGAGAGGGCGTTCGTCCGTTTCCCCTCATCGGCACGAAGGAGACGGCACCATGACGGCAGCCATGGCATTCCCCCGCAACACGGCGAACACCTTCCTGACGCATTTCTTCGGCAGCGGGCTTTCCGATGACCGCTATGCCGTGGAGCGTTTCCGGGCTCTGGCCTGTGGCGATATCCGCCCGGTCCGGCCGGAGGCGGCGAACGCGAAGGGCCGGCGCAAGGCGGGCCGTGCCACCGCGACGCTGAAGGCGGTGAGGGAGATGCGGCCCGAGCGCAACGAGATCATCGTCTGCACCGGCCTCGGCAGCCGAGGCGGGGTCCAGTACTGGGGCACCTACGCCATGGGGCTCGGTATCGACCGCCGCCAGAAGGGCTGACGGCCTTCTTCCGGGACGTCCTGCCGGCCCGGCGTCCCCGGCTCGGGGGCCGGGCCAGGCGGCCGGGCGTCCGCCTTTCCCCTTGTTCCACGAACCGAGGAGGACGGCATGGCCTGTTCCAACCCGGAAATCCGCCGAAATTCCGAGCTCGGAATTTCGGCGGTTATCCCGAGTCGCTTCTAATGCCGAGTCGGGTGCGGAAGTCACCTTGTCCATTGAGTTTCTCCATAGGTTTACTCGGCATTAAATTCGGGTGCCATCGCGCCTATGAGTCGTCCCCCCTTTCGATGAAATGGAGGACGACAATGGCTTCAAGACGAGATCGCCGGCCCCTGCTGGCGACTACGGCACTGACCAGCATCGACCCGGTCATTCGAGCGTTTATCGACGATCTCCGTGTCCGTCAGGGGATCGAAGGAAATCGTGTCCGTCGCTACCGGAGCACTGCCCGACACTTCGTGGTCTGGCTTGCGTTGACCGGTATTGCGCTGGAAACAGTCGACCGCGCACGAGGACGGGCGATGAGCGCGGATGGCTTCGCGTACATCCTCAAGAAGCATGTCGCCACGGCTACACCGAAGGCTCCGTCGCTCCGGAGCAAGCGGGTGACCCCGCATGTGCTGCGTCATGCCACCGCCATGACGATCCTGCACGCCACCGGAGACGTCCGGAAAGTCTCTCTCTGGCTCGGCCACGCGGACATCAAAACCACCGAAGCGTATCTCCGTGCAAGCCCAGTGGAGAAACTGGAAATCCTTCAGAACAACCCACCGCCGTCCATCAGACCGGGGACGTTCCGCGGTGTGCAGGACGACCTGATGAGTGTTCTCAGCGCGCGATGACACCCGAATTTAATGCCGAGTAAACCTATGGAGAAACTCAATGGACAAGGTGACTTCCGCACCCGACTCGGCATTAGAAGCGACTCGGGATAACCGCCGTGCGCGCGACCGCGCGCGCATCGCCAGACGCACCGCCGCACGGACCGAGGCCGGCCTGTGCCCGGGATGCGGCCGGACCGGCCCTGTGCCGGAACGCCGCCTGTGCGCGCCCTGCAACGAGAAACAGAACCGCGCGAGCCGGGCGCGGGACGCCCGCCTGCGGGCCGGCAAGAAGCCCCGGCGCGACCCCGAACGGGCACGGCGCCAGGGGCGCGAGCGCGACCGCAAGCTGTATGTCGAGAGGAAGGCGACGGGCATCTGCACAAGGTGCGGCCGGGTTCCGGCGCGCCCGGAGCGCACGACCTGCGGGCCTTGCGCTGAGAAGCATCGCGCGCACGATCGCGAGCGTCACGCCCGGGCCAGTGCCCAGAGGATACCCTATGGCGGGCGCGATCCGGTAGCCCGGCGCAAGGCCGGCCGGGAGCGCAGCCGCCGGCGCAGCGAGGCCCGCCAGGCCGCCGGCCTCTGTGTGCGCTGCGGCAACGCCCCGCCCGAGGACGGCCGGACCCTGTGCGGGCCGTGCCGCGACGACCACCGGCAGGCGAAAAGGCAGCGCCATGCCGACAGGCGCGCCGCCGGGTTGTGCGTCCGGTGCCGGACCCCCACCTTCGGCGGCGCGGCATACTGCGCCCCCTGCGCGGTCGCCGACAGCGCCGGGCGCAACCCGCAACGCAAGAACGCGCAGAGCCGGAGGCGCTACAGGTTCCGGCGCGAGCGCGGATTGTGCACGGCATGCGGGGCGCCGGCCCAGGGCGCCGCCCGCTGCCCGCCCTGCGCGGAGAAATCCTGCCACGGCTCGGCGCATTTCAGGGGCATCCCGGTCTGGGATCCGACCTGGACCGTCATCGAACTGGAGACCGGCCGCGAGCACGGGCCGTTCGACAGCGAGGCCGATGTCGCGCTCTGCCTCGCCTTCGCGAAGCTCTCGCACGACGAGGTCGAGATCGTCGCGGACGCCAGCCCCATGGCGCGCTTCGCATCCTGGGCCTGAGCGCCCGCCGGAGGCACGTGCCGCCGGCCGGCGCCGGTGGCCGCGACCATGGTGTTGCCGCCGAACGCATCGTCACGCGCCCGCCCTGTCTCCGCCGGGGCCGGCGTCCCGGAGTCGGAGAAGGGCTTTCGCGGGGGCGAGCGCCCGGCGGGGTGGAAGGGAGCGGCCCTTCCGCCGGATGTCCGGGCGTCGCCCAGGGGAGATGCCCATGTCCGAGTTCTTCCACGACACCGATGCCGATGCGGCAACCGACACCGAACGTGACACGCCGGCCTGCGACGAACTGCTGGCCGAGGCCGGCCTCGACAGCCGGGCCATCCGCGAGGTCCTCGCCGGCCGCGACGCAGAGTGAAGGAAAGCTTCGGAGAAGGTGAGCGGCAGGGGGCCGGAGCGAGGGATTCCGGTTCCCGCCGTTCGTCAACCCAACGTCAATATCGAGCATGAAGGAGAAGATCATGAGCTTCGGATTGAACAGAGCGGAAGTGATCGGCCGCCTCGGCACCGACGTCACCGTCAACCATCTCGCCTCGGGAGGCCGCGTGGCCAACATGAGCATCGCCACCGACGAGAGCTACGTCGACCGGCACGGCAGCGGCGAGCGCATCGACCGCACCGAGTGGCATCGCGTCGTCACCTTCCAGGACGGGCTGATCGACATGCTGGTCAAGAACGCGAGGAAGGGCCGGCTGGTCTACGTCTCGGGCAAGCTCCAGACCCGGCGGTGGAAGAAGGAGGGTGAGGACAGCGACCGCTTCTCCACCGAGATCCTGCTGGCGCCCGGTTCGCGCGTCCAGTTCCTGGACAAGCCTCTCGGCGCGAACGGCAACGGCGCCATGCCGGCCGGCGGCGCCCCGGAGCAGGCCGGGGAGTCCCGCGACATCATCCCTTTCTGAGGCCGATCACACTTCCTTCCTCCCAACTCGGGCGGCCGCTGCGCGGCCGCCCCCCTTTTGCCGCCTGTCCGGAGCCCTCCCTGACCCGCCGGCCGCGAAGGACGGCGGCGTCGCCGTCAATTTGCAAGAGCCGGCTGGGGTCGGCGTGGAGCGGCGGGCGGGCGAACGCCGCGAGGAGAGAAGGAGCGGTCCCTGCCTCCGGCAACATCCGACGGGGAGAACAACATGACCGACATCGTTTTCAGGCGCATCACGCCGGAAGAGTCACGCATCCATGTCGAGGGCGACTTCGTCGGCGAGGTGCACCGCCATGACGACATCCTGAACCCGGGCTCGCACTACTACGTCTGCTGGCTCGACGAGGACCCCCGCGGCCCCGTGCGCATCCATGATCGCTCGCGCATCCGCGAGACCGTCGCCCGGCGCGTCCTGAGCCACCCCCTCTGGCAATGAGCGCGGCGGCCATCGCCCGCTGGCGGCACGGCCGGTGCGTCGTCCGCCAGCGCCGTGTCTGCCGAGAGGCCGATGGGGTCCGTGCAGGGGGAGAGAATGGGCCGGACGACGTGATGTCCCATTGTGATCCACGGGCTCGCTCCAGCAACCCCTGCGGGGTCCTCCGGTCGCTCCGCTCCCTGCGGCCTGGCCAGGGAAACCCTAAGGGCGGACCGTGAAGATCGCGGAGCGATCTTCCGCACCACTCCGCCCCAAGGGTTTCCAGGGCCAGGTGCTTCCCCTGCGCGCGCGGCTCCCAACAGGACATCACGTCTGGGGATCGGCCCCAGCGCGCAACCGATCGTCAAGGAGACCGTCATGACCCTCATCGAGAACATCGACACCATGGAGACCGAAGGGCACTCCGTGACCGCAACCGTCTGCGAGAACGCCGCCCTCTACGGCGCAACCCCCGAACGCGGCGAGTTCGACACCCGCGACGTCTGGGACAAGGACGACGCCACCGACGCCGTTGCCGAAGCCTTCCGCATCATGGCCGAAGGCGTCTGCCCCGACGGCACGCAGCTCGCCGACGAGCGCGAACACCTGCTCTGGGGGTTCGTCAACATGCTCCATGCCCAGACGCAGCGCATCGACCGCGGCGTCGATCGGCTCACCCCCGAACTCCGCGACCTCCAGCGCGACCAGGACGGAACCGAGATCAGGTCCCGCGAACTCGAACTCGTCACCGACCGCGCACAGAACCTCGGGGACCGACGCGACGCCTTCGAGACCCTGCGCGATGCGGTGGCCGAACAGTACCGCGCCGAGACCGGCGACACCTGGCGGCCCCGGCGCGGCAGCCACGTCAGCCAGACCGGCAGGCTGACCTCCGCCAGCATCGACGCCCGAGACTTCGTCCGCGCACGCAAGGACCGCGAGACCATGGCCCACATGCCGCAGGGAACCCTCGTCGCCATCGCCGGCGGCAAGGACATCGACAACCCCGACGCGGTGATCCGCATGCTCGACAGGACCCGCGCCAAGCACAACGACATGGTCCTCGTGCACGGCGGCGGACCCGGCGTCGAGAAGGTCGCCGCAAGCTGGGCCGAGCGCAACGGCGTCCACCAGGTCGTCTGCAAGCCCGACTGGAACAGGCACGGCCGCGCCGCGCCCTTCCGCCGCAACGACGAACTGCTCAACCTCCTGCCCAAGGGCGTCATCGCCTTCCCCGCCAGCGGCGGCGGCATCACCGGGAACCTCATCGACCGCGCGCGCCAGCTCGGTATCCCGGTCCTCCAGGCCAGCGCATAGGCCGCAACGCAGCGCGGGCCGCATCGTCATCCCCGGCAACGGGACGGCGGCGCGGCTCGCTGCTCTTTCCGCAAACGGCATCGCGCGGACAACGCCCTCCTCGCGCGTGCTTCGCGCCCCGCTCGCGATCGACGCCGTGACCGGCATCTCCGGCAGCGCCGTCGGTGCTGGCGACCGCCAGCCCGATCGCCGGCCAAGGCAGCAGCGCCTTGCGGCTGTCGCCGCCATCGCGCGTTGTCGCCTGCATCGCTCCCGGCACTCCCGCCGATCCTCGTGACGGCGCTCCCGTCGGAACCGCCGTCACCGCCCCCGGCGCCGCGCTCGACACTTCGTCCATTCGTGGTGTCGCCACCGTCGCCCGCATCAGGCGCCGCGGAGGCTCCAATCCGCCGCTCTCGCCGGCGCCGATTTCCCCATCATGAATGCTGTCCGTTCCGGCTCTGTCTCTACGGCAAAGCCGCTAATTCGTCACACCGGAACGCATCCCGATGCAGGGATGCGGCATACGATGACAGGCGCTGCCTGGCGCCGCCAGGAGTGGACAGGCGCCGCCAGAATCCCGCCGGCGCAACGCGGACCGAGCGCCACCGATTTGTGTTCGCCGGATCGTCGTACCGGGGCGCGGTCCAGCGCGCGCCTGTCGCCAAAAGCAGTCAGGGTGGTTGCGATCGGTGGCAGGGTGTGTGACGGTGTGTTCCACCGTGCAGGCTCTCGAAACACGGAAAAACACGCCCCCGGGATCGGCATCCGGGTCGCGGCGGCGCCCTTCGGGGCGTCCGGTTGCGGTTCCGTCGGGGCGGGTGAAGAAGGGTACGGCGGCCTTGTCGGGCGGATCGGGCCCGGCCGCAAACAGGCCGCCGGCGTGCTGTTTCAGGGTCGGAAGTTCATTGCGGCCGGCCGGCAGTTCGACCTGGAAAGGGCAGAAGGGATGGCGGGAAGCGAACGGGAAAGGCCCGAGACCGGGAAGAAACCCGCGGAGAACCGGAGCAATGCGCGCCGGCAGCGCTCGACCCGCTTCTCCGATTCCGAGTGGGACCTGATCCGGCGGGCCGCCGCGCGGCACGGCATGTCCCCCGGCGAACTCGTGCGATCGAGCGCGGTTGCCGCCGCCGAGGATCGCCTGGGGGAACCTCCACCGGCCACCTTGTCGCAGGGCCATGCCGCGCTCATCGAGGAGATCTACCGCCTCGTCTACGTGATGGCGACGCTCGACCGGGAGGAGATGCTCGACGCCGAACGCGGCGCGGAGCTCGACGACCTCATCGCCGCCGCCCGCAGGAGCATGGCGGAGACAATGGACGAGGGACCGGCGTGAAGATCCGGACCAGGACTGTGTGCAATGCGGGCCGCTTCCCGGTTCGGGAGCGGATCGCGTCCGGGAACGTTCGAAAGGAAGTTCCGAAGGCCGCAGTCAGAGACCGAGGTCGATCTCGATGCCCTTGCCCCTGGCGGGCGGTTCGGGCTTTGGCGCCTTGTCGCGGGCCGGAACCGGCTCGATATCCCGCACCGGGGGGTGCGGCGACGACGTCTCGGCATTCGCCCGCTCCCTGTCGAGCAGCGCCTTCCCGTCTTTTTCCCGCCCGCGTTCGCGTTCCGGGTGGAGGCTCTCGCCGATGCCTTCGAGGGCCGAGATACGCTCTCCGGTGACCGCTTCCAGCCGTTCCTTCAGCGCCTGGGCGTCGTCGGTGACCAGTTCCGCCCGGTCGCGGGCGCGGGATATCTCGACATAGAACGCCTTGGCGGTGGTCAGGTTGGGGTGGTTCGCCTCCATCGCCGCGATCACGTTGTCGACGGTGCGGCCCTGGAACGCATGCACGGTCGCGGCCCATGCGTAATCGAGATGGCGCAGCTGGGGATCGCCCGGTGTGAGGGTGAGCCTGCGTCCCTCCTCCAGCAGGAACGTCACCCGCCCGTTGCGCACGCCGATCACCTCGGCCGTGCCGGAGTTGACCAGCCCGAGGCCCTTGTCGTTGCGGGTCCAGCGGATACGGTCGCCGGCGCGCAGTTCGACGGTTTCGGTCCGGTAGACCTCGGTCCCGCCCTTGCGTCCGCCGATCTCCGACGGCTTCCAGGCGACCCGGCCGCCGTGGCCGTCGTCCAGCAGCACCGCGCGGGCCTTGCGCTCGACGCCCATGACGCGGCGTTCCTCGCCCTTCTCCACGCCGAGCCGCCTGTAGGGGCGGTGGAAGGCGACCACGTCGCCGGGGGCGTAGTTGGAGGCGAGCGCCTTCTCCGCGTGCGTGTGGCCCTTCGAGACCAGCCGCTGCGTTTGCAACACCGGCCCCGCGATGCGCCCCTCACGGGCGAGGCGCTCGCGGATATGGGCGTTGATGCCCTCGCGCAACTCATGGCTCGGGGCCATCACCCCGGTGCGCGCGCGCATCTCGGGCGAGAGCGCGAGCCACCGTGCCGCGACCGCGCCGGCGATGTTGTCAGGCTTGACCTCGGCGACATGGGAGCCGAGCTTCTCGAACGCCGTGGCGATCTCGCCCGCGAGGCTCGCCTCGACGGCGGCCTTCAGGCCGGGGTCGCGCTGGCGCAGGATCTCGTCCATCACCGCGGTCTTCATGCCCGCCTGCTGCAACTGGGCGAACGGTTTGCCGGCATCGACGGCGTCGAGCTGCTTCGCATCGCCCACCAGCACCAGCTTCGGGATGCGGATGGCGGCGGCGATCCTGAGCAGGTCGCGGGCCTGCACGGTCGATGCGAGGGACCCTTCGTCCACCACCAGCACGGTCTTCGCGAAGGCCGCGCGCATGTCCCTGGCGCCCTTCTTCGTGAGACGCCCCTCGGCGATGCCCGCGTTTCTCGCGAGGAACCGCTGGAGGGTCTCGCTCTCGATGCCCGATTCCGCCGCCAGCGTCCGCACCGCCGAAGCCGACGGGGCGAGACCCGCCATGCGCCAGCCCTTCTTCTCCGCCAGCGCCCGGGCGCGGTTCAGCATCCGGGTCTTCCCCGTCCCGGCGAACCCCTGCACCCCGACCGTTCGATCGCGCTCGCTCAGGATCAGCTTCACCGCCTCCCGCTGCCCGGCCGTGAGCGGTCCCTTCCTGAGATGCCGGTCCACCCTCCAGCCGCGCATCGGCGCCTTGCCCCGGCCCGCGCCGCCGCGCATCAGCGCGATCGTCTCGCGCTCGTCGGCCGCCGCCCTGTCGGTGGTGAGACTGCCGCTCCCGCGACCGGCCCGGGACAGGCTCTCCAAGCACGGCGCTTCGTGCAGCCGGCCCTCGCGCCGGAGACCGGCGACGGCGCGCTCGATCTCGCCGATGGAGGCGCAACCGGGACTGTAAGCCAGCGCGGCCGCGAGCAGGTCGGTCCTGGCGAACACCGCGTCGCGCTCCGAGAGATGGGCCAGCGCCCAGTCCACCGCCTCGCGCGCGGGGTCCGCCCGCGCCGCGTGCTCGAACAGGTCCGCCTGCCGCGACGCCGCGGGCGGACCGCCCTTGCCGGTGTTCCCGGCGCCGTCATGCTCCCTCTCCGCGCCATTCAGGCTCCGCTCCATGGCGAATGCCGCGAGCGCCCTGGCATCGAAGCCGAGTTCGGCGGCTTGCCGCGCCCAGGCCTCGCGCAATGCATCGCGATCGACATCGCGCTTCGCCGCCCGCGTCATCAGCGCCGCGCGCCGGGCGGCATGCTGGTTCTCCGCCGTGGACCCCAAGCCCCGGCCCGCCATCGCCGCCTCGATCTCGGCCCGGCGCGTCGAGAACGCTTCGATGACATGCCGCGAGACGCCGGCGATCTCGAAGCGCCCGTCGGCATGGGTCCGCTCGATACCGTAACCGAGCCTCGCCAGTTCCCCGGCAAGCTCGCTCCGGTAGAGCGCCCCCAGCAGCATCTTCGAGGCATACAGGCTCTCGTTCGCCATGGTGCGCCATTTCCCGTCCGGGCCGAGCAGCATGTTGGCGATCACGGAGTGCGTATGCAGCGCCGGGTCGAGGTTGCGGGAGGTCTCGTGCCGGAACCGGGCGACCACCGTCCTTTGATCGCCGGCCCGGACCATGCGGCCCGTGACGGCATCCTGCATCCGGGTCTCGGCGGCGTTGCTCTCGAACCAGTCGAGCGCGCGCCCGACCGCCCGGTCGTGGGCCTCCACGATGCGCCCGTCGCCGCCGACCAGCGCCGCGAGGGACACCGACTTCGGCGCGCTGAAGGTCAGGTCGCGGCCGGGACGGTGGCGGATCCCGCCGTCGCCCATGCGGCGACCGAGCCGCTTCCCCGAGCCGTCCGGGACTTCGCCCTCCAGCACCGCCCTGAACGCATCCGCATCGACCGGGCCCCGGAGGCCGAGCGCTTCCGTGCCCCGGCCCGCCCAGGCACTCGCCGCCCGGTGCTCGGGCGAATCCTTCGCGTAGTAGCCGTCCGCCTCGTAGTAGTGCGCCCCCTGGGACGGGCTCGCCACCGCGCCGGTCGAGGCAACCATCAGACCCAGCGCCCGTACTGGCGATGCCGGCGCGCCTGGCACGCGGGCTCCGTGTCGGGTTCCGCCCTGTTGTCCTTGTCAACACGGGACTTGCCTTGCCCCACGTCGACGGGCGGAGGTTTCGCAGGACCGGGAGGGTCGCAGGCCGGCAATCGGTCCGGCGGCGGGCGATCGGCCCGCGCCCGCTCGACAACCGCCCCGCGGCCGCTCCAGAGGTGCCGCAGGCCCAGCGCCGCCCGCACCGAAAGCCACAGTGCTACCAGGGAAAGCCCGGTGCACGCGCCCAGCACCGCGCGGTCCGACGCCAGGGAGAGGATCAGCCGGCGCGCCCGCCACGCTTCGTGCATCATATGGGCGAGACGGTAGCGCTCGACGGTGACGGTTTCGCCGGCCGCCGTGCGGTATTCGACCAGCCCGTAATCGCCGAAGCCGATGGCCAGCATGGCCTCGACCAGCGTGAACTTCCAGGCGGCGTACCAGTCGTGCCCGGTCGTGCCGAGTGCCAGCGCGAGGCCGGCGACCAGCACCGCCATCGCCGCCGTGCAGAGGCCGGCCAGGACCAGAGGAATGAGCCATCTGTCATGGTCAACCATGACCGCCATCCCCGTGTCCGGGGACGTCCGGCCTCACCGCGATATCCTGCGTTCGGCGGCCCAGGCTTCCAGGTGGTCGCCCCGGTAGCGCACGCAGCCCCCGAAGCGGTGGAACCACGGTCCCTCTCCGGTGATGCGGTAGCGCGCCAGCGTCGCCGGGGAAAGTCCGAGCCGGGCCGCCGCCTCGCGGGTGTCCACATACCCCCGGTCCCCGCTGCGGGCCGGCCGGGCCGGTTCCTCCGCGGGCAACGCCGGCAGCGGCCACGGGGCGCCGGTCAGCAGCGCCGGCATCGCGCCGGCGCGGGCGCGGACCTCATGCCGTTCGACCGGGCTTGCCAGCGACCGCATCGCCGCGCGCACCGCCTCCACCGTCGCCAGCGTCGGCGACACGCCGCCGAGCAGATGCGCGACGAAAGAGGGGTTGCCCGTCGCCTCCTGTCCGAACAGCGAGCGCTTGATCCCCGTCACCGCGAGAAACGCCTCGACCTCCCGGCGGAAGGCGGGGCCGGCCGGCGGCGCGCCCATGACGGCGAGCGCCCGGTCCACCGTCGCGAGGCGCAGGTTCCGGCCGTTGCGCACGGAAGCGACGAAGCCCCGGTCGCCGACCGCGGCCGCGCCGAACGCCCCGGCGCTCATCCCGCTTCGGGCGCACCAAGCCTCGACCGCCCGCAGAAACCGGGCCGCCAGGATGCCGGGCAGGACTGTCTCCGAGGCCTTCATGCGAAGACAGATAGGGAACACGGACGGGCGGGGAAACCGTCTTGGATATGGCAAATCCTGCGCTTTATGCTCTTGGCGGCGCATGCCGCGCATGCCCGGCGCTGGAGGGTGAAAAATATTTCCACCTGCTTATGTTCCGGGTTGCTGAAGCACCGTTCCCCGACACGCCCGCGGGGCGACACCCGGACGAAATGATCAAGCAGCCGCCCCGATCATCTCCTTCGCACCATCCGGTCTCCGCCTGAATGGCCTTCAGGACGAAGCAAATAGCTGGCATCGAATGCCAAATGCCGGTAATCAAGAGTGCCCGCGCGGCAGAATTTCGTCGAACTCGACGATTGATACTCGAGAGAGCCTACTCTGAGGCGGCGATTGCCAGACTGCGCCTTCGGTCCGTGAAGTAAGCCTCCGCAGCCTCGGGAGAGGACAAATTGGACGGAGCAGAGATTTATCGGATTGCTTTCGGCGAGAACCGAAAGCCGGATCCTTGGCAGCACGCCCTCATGGCGGACGACTGGCCGCAAGTCCTTGTAGCGCCGACCGGCTCGGGCAAGACCGCGGCGGTCACCCTCGGATGGATAGCGCACCGCTTGCGATCGTCCGAAACGACGCCGCGCCGACTGGTGTGGTGCCTCCCGATGCGAACCTTGGTCGAACAAACCGCGGAAGCTGTCAGAGACTGGGTTGCGCGGCTGGCGGCCGAAACGAGCGGTTCTGACAGGCTCCCGGGACCGGAAGATGTTCATGTCCTCGTGGGCGGCGTCGAGGCGGGCGGCTGGATCGAGAAACCCGAACGTCCGGCGGTGCTCGTCGGCACCCAGGACATGCTTCTCAGCCGTGCGCTCATGCGCGGCTACGCTGCTTCGCGGGCCAACTGGCCGATGGAGTTCGCGCTGCTTCACGACGACACCCGGTGGGTCTTCGACGAAGTCCAGCTCATGGGGGCAGGCCGCGCTACCTCGGCCCAGCTCGAAGCCTTTCGTCGCCACGAGGCCGAGCGCGCCGCGCGGGCGCATCGACCGAACGGCCACCCCGCCCGCAGCCTCTGGATCTCCGCCACCCTCGAGCCGGCCTGGCTCAGGACCGTGGACCATGCCGAGCCGGCACCGGAAACGGTGGCGCGGGTCGATCCGGGTGCGGCGGCGGACGGCCGGCTTGCCCGCCTCGCGAAGGCGAGGAAGGCGCTTCGCCGTTCCGACATCGGACCGGCGTCTGCGAAGTCCGAGGACTTGAAGCGCTATGTCGGGGAGCTCGCGGAATCGATCCTGGCCGCCCACCGCACCGGGCACATGACCCTCGTGATCGTCAACCGGGTGGCGCGGGCGCAGGAACTTCATCGAGAGCTTCATGCGGCGATCAAGCGATCGCCGCCACAACGTGAAGCACCGTCGCCGGTGCTGGCCCTCGTCCACTCGCGCTTTCGCCCGGCCGAGCGCGAGCGGGAGATGGGCAAGGTCGCCAGCGGCGGGTCGAGTGAGCCGAATGACATCATCGTGGTCGCCACGCAGGCCGTCGAAGCCGGTGTCGACATCTCCGCCGCCGTCCTGTTCACCGAGCTCGCGCCCTGGCCGTCCCTGGTGCAGCGCTTCGGTCGCGCGAACCGGTACGCGGAGCTCGATGGCGGCGCCGACATTCACTGGATCGACCTGCTCGGCGAATCGGGGGACGAGAAGGCCGAGCGCGACCTGGCGCTCCCCTACCTGACCGAGGAGCTGCAAGAGGCGCGCGAACGACTTGCGTCGCTGGCCGACGCGGCTCCCGCGAACCTCCCCCCGCCGGGCGCCGTCGATCCGCCACGGCGGGTCATCCGCCGGAAGGATCTGGACGATCTCTTCGATACGGACCCCGATCTGACCGGCTTCGATGTCGATGTCTCTCCCTGGGTCCGGGACACGGACGACACCGATGTCCGCATCTTCTGGCGCGATCTGCGCGAGGGGTCCGCAGCCGGCCAAGTGCCGCCCCGGCCTCATGCGGGCGAGCTGTGTGCCGCTCCCATCGGCCAGGCCGGAGAGTGGCTGAAGAAGGTGCGCGATAAGCATGTCGGCGATTTCGTCTTCGTCCGCGACCCGCAGTGGCGAAGCACCGGGGGCCCGGCCGGCAAGACGCCGCTCGGCTGGAGGCCCTTCCGGGATCCTCCGTGGCCGGGAATGATCCTGCTCGTGGCTACGGAGGCCGGCGGATACGATGAATCCATCGGGTTCACGGGCAATCCAGAAGACGTTCCGACGCCGGTCGCAGGCTCCCCGGCTCTCACCTCCGGCTCGGATCCACCATCGGCTGTGGACGAGGAGGGCCATGACGAAGATCCGCGAAGCATGATCGGCGTGCCGGTGCCGCTCACCGAACATCTCGCCCGTGTCGCCGAGGAGGCAGAGGCCCTCTGCCGTGCTCTCGCCACCGATTCCGAGACCCGCGAGGCCATTGTCCGGGCGGCGCGCTGGCACGATCTTGGCAAGGCGCACGAAGTCTTCCAGGACACCATGCGCCGAGGGCTGCCCGAGTCCGATAGTGGAGATCAAGGGTTCCTCGCGAAGACGGTCGCAACGCATCTGCGTCACGGCCGCATCTTCTTCCGGCACGAGCTTGCGTCCGCTCTCGCGTTCCTCCAACACGAGCACTGGTCGCGCGACGCCGATCTCGTGGCCTGGCTGATCGCTTCCCATCACGGGAAGGTGCGGATGAACCTCCGTGCGCTGCCGCGCGAGCAGGCGCCAACGGGCGAACAGGCGGGCGCACGCTTCGCCCGCGGGATATGGGAAGGCGACGAGATTCCGGGCTTCGATCTCGGCGCCGGCGAACGCTGGGCCGGCGGCCCGCTCACCCTGTCGATCATGGAGCTCGGCTGGGACGACGTGACGCGCGAGAGCTGGACCGAGCGCACGCGCGATCTGCTGAAACGGTTCGGCCCCTTCCGTCTCGCCTGGATGGAGACCATCGTCCGCATCGCCGACTGGCGAGCGTCGGCGAAGGAACAGGAGAGCGGTGATGACGACGCCTGAGCCGATCGCGCTCGACGGATGCGCCCCCACGCCACTGGCGTCCTACCTGAAGGCGCTCGGCGTCCTGCGCCTGCTCTCGTCGCCGGCCAACAACGTCAGCGGCGAGGCCGCCGACCCGCGCGTGCGGGGCTGGTGGGAGAACGAGCGCTTTCATCTGAGGACCGCGCTCGCTCGCGAAGAGGTATTCCGCTTCTTTCTGGAGGACTACGCACCGAGCCCGATCATCGCCCCGTGGAATGGCAGCGCCGGATTCCTCGAAGGAGACGGGCAGAAAGACTCGACGCGCGCCGGCGCCGACCTCATGCGCAGGTTTGGAGCAAGCCCGGCCCCTCGTTTCGCGAACACGCGGCGGACTATCGAACGTTCGCGCGGGAATGATGAGCTTGTCAGGCAAAACCACCTTCGTACAAGGAGGAAGGCTCTCGAGAAAGAGATAAAGACATTGCAGGGAGAGGAGAGAAAATCCCGGGAGGAGAAAAGGAAGGCGGCGAAGAAGAAGGAGAAGCAGTCCAAGCGGATGCTGCTTCTGTCTCTGCGATCGACAACGGAGCCGGAGCATGTCTCGTATGTCGATGCCTGCTATGTTCTCTCGACCGAGGAAACTCCGATGCCCTTGCTCGGGTCTGGAGGGATCGACAGCCGCCGCGAGTTCGGTGTCAACTTCGCGGACGGACTGGCCCGGCTGTTCAAGGTGGACGACGACGACGGCATCGCGACGGTATTCGGAAAATCGTCGCTCGATGGCGCACTCTTCGGCGGAGGCCGCCTTGATAACCGCGCAACGATAGGCCAGTTCCGTCCCGGCCAAGGTGGCCGCAATGCAACGACCGGATTCGAAGGCAAGAATCCTCTGAACCCGTGGGATGTCGTGCTGGCGATGGAGGGAACCATTGCATTCGCCGGCGCCCTGACCCGAAGCTGGGCGGCGGCGGGCGGCAGCCGAGCCTCCTTCCCGTTCACCTTCGAACCCATCGGGGCCGCCGCCGGGAACTTCTCCCCTGAAGACCCGTTGCGTCCTCGCGGTGAAATCTGGGCGCCACTGTGGAAGAAACCCGCCGCGTTCATCGAGATCATGGCCATCTTCTCGGAAGGCAGGCTCACCCTGGGAGACCGCACCGCGCGTACCGGCCTTGATGCCGCCCGCGCCGTCGCACAGATTGGGCTCGCTCGGGGAATCAGCAGCTTCGAGCGCTATTCCCTCATTCAGCCCGACAGCAACAGGATTATGCCGTATCAGGCGACTCCTCTCGGTCGAATTGCCACGCCCGCCCATCCACGCCGAGACCTGATCGTCGATCTGGAAGCCGGTAACTGGCTCGGGCAGGCGCAGCGGCTGACCGGTAACCGGAGGGCAGCCCCGAGTCGCGCCCGGCAGGCAATGCGCCGACTGGAGGATGCGCTGTTCCAGATGACGGATGCGGCCCGGGCGCCCGAAGGGTCCCGCAACGCACTGTTGGCTATCGGCGGCTTCGTCGAGTGGCTGGCCACGAATCGAAAAGCCCGCGAAAAGCTGAATCCTCCGCCGAGGTTGTCGCGGGACTGGATTCGGCAGGCGGACGACGGCACACCTGAATTCCGGGTCGCGGCCGCCCTCGCCAGCCTCGGACTTCCTCCACTGGCGCCTTCCGGCCAGCCCGCACCTGCATCGGCGGACGCCGCCTCGGCGGACGCTCGCCCTGCAACGGACCCGGGGCATCCACATCGCATGATGAAGACACCGGGAGAGGCTTCCCGATCTCCAGCCGTATCCGCGCTGCCGATGGCGGCCCATTTCGCCCCGGTCGCGATCGACGGAGAACGATTCTTCAACAGGACGAACCTCCGCGAACGCCGGACATGGCACTCTGCCGACCCTCCACCCACCGTCGTCTGGGGGGCCGGACGCCTCGTCTCGAACATGATCGCGGTTCTGGAGCGGCGGATGGTCGAGGCGGCGATACGCAAGCTGCTGGACAAGCCGCTCGCGGGCGCCGCCTTCGCAGGGGCCGCAGACGTCGCCGCGTTCATCGAAGGTGATTTCGACGACGCAAGATGCGCCGCGTTGCTTGCCGGCCTGGTATGGGCGGCCCCGGCGCGGTTGGGGAGCCGGATACATGGCGGCGGTGCGCCCGCAAGGCGGCCACCTCTCGCATATGCCGCTCTGAAGCCGCTGTTCTCCACCGATGCGGCCCTTCGGTGCGCCGGGGCGCTCGACGGCGAGGCCCGCCTGCCGCTGCCGCCCGGGTTGCTGGCTCGCCTGCGCGCCGGCGGCGGCAGCCGGGACGGGCGAGCGACCGACGAAGCGGTCCGCACCGCCTTGGTCCGCGCTCGTGCGTCGGGCCTCGCCTCCCCTTTCGATCCGGCGGGCTCGCACGGCCACGCAGCCAGTCGGATCGGCGTCGGCGTCCGGGCCGACCGGCTGGCTGCCTCGCTTCTGATCCCGATCGGAGACCGTGACCTGAAGGCGCTGCTCGCTCGCGTCTGGCCCGATGCGTTGCCCGACGACGGCTTTCCAACGGAGAAAACGACCGATGCCGCTTGATCTGACCCCGCTCGACGGCGCGCCGCGCCTGCTCGTCGAAGCGACACTGACCCCCGTCCAGGGCAGCCGATTCCAGCCGACGGGGTTCCCCAATCTCGGCCACGCCGTCTACGAATCACCGGACGGGCAGGGCCGGATCGTGCTCGTCGAGAGCGCCCAGTCCATGGCGAACCGCCTGGAGGCGGTGTGCTGGGACGAGAACGCTGACGACTGGGTTATTCCATTGAAGGGACTGCCATACGTTCGCGTCGTCAACGCCAAAGGAGAGCGCATTACTAATTCGGTACTCGAAGCGCACCGCATTAACTCGGAATACATCGCGCGAGCCGAGGGGTTTGAACGAATCAGGAATGAAATCGGTTTCGAGGCGAATCGACCATTCAATATTCATGGACAACTGGTGCCAGCATTACTCAAATACGATGTTAACTCCCTTGTTCATGGGGTATTTCTGGAAGAGATAGCCGGCGTGATTCGGTTGCCCCGAGTGCTGTCCGCCTTCATCGAAGCCTCGAATGCGAAGGTGGCGGCGAGCGTCGGTGTAAAGTTTAATCGACTTGACCCCAAGTTGAAGCAAGGCGAGGGCAACGTCCTCTTTGCACGGGACGAGTGGGTGGCCGAGCGGATCACGGCCTTCTTCAACCTCGACCTGCGGCAGATCCGGGCGTTCGGTCTGGGTGATGCGGTCGAACGGCTGCTCATCGCGATGGCCCTCTTCAAGATTCGGCGCTTCCTGGTCGAGGGGCTGCGCCTGCGCACCGCCTGCGACCTCGATGTTCACGAAATCGTGGTCACGCGTCCCGACCGCTTCGACCTCCCCGACCTTGCCGACCTGGAGGCCGAGCTTCCCGCCCTGATCGATGCCGTCGGAGCACAGGGACTCTTCGGAGACAGAGACAGCCGCGTGCTGACCGTCACCTGGCGGAAGTAGACGGATGTTCGCCCTGACCTTCGGCTTCCCCGCCGGTCGCTACCACGCGACGCCGTGGGGCCGCAACGTCAACGAGGCGGACGTCGCATGGCCGCCGGAGCCCTGGCGGCTGTTGCGCGCGATCGTCGCCGCGTGGTGGCGCAAGGGCGACCGCGCGCGCTGGCCGGAGGACGATCTCGCCGCCCTCATCGACGCGCTGGCCGAGGCGCCGCCCGTCTACCATCTGCCCGAGGGTGCGATCCACGCCCACACCCGCCACTACATGCCGCAGGGGAAGCTGGACAAGGGGAGAGAGAAGACGGCGCTCATCTTCGACGGGTTCATCCACCTGCCGAAAGGGGCGGAGATCGTCGCCGCCTGGCCCGAGCTGACCCTGAACGGAAACCTGTTCGGGCTGGCGGCCGACCTCGCCGAGTCGATCGGCTGGCTCGGCCGCGCGGAGAGCTGGACGGAATGCCGGGCCGTGGACGACTGGAACGGCGAGGCGAACTGTCGGCCCGCAGGAGCCGGGAGTGCCGAGACTCCGGTGCGCCTGCTCGCGTCGCGCTCGCCCGCGGCCTATGCGGCCGAACGGCAGCGCCTGATCGCGAATGCCGGTCGGGAATCACCCGGCGCTGTGTCGCAGCAGCGAGAATCGAACGCCCACCGCGGCCAAGCAGTCACGGCATTTCGGAGCAGGGCGACCGGCGCAGACACGCTGCCGGAGCGGCTCGTGGATGCGCTGGCACTCGATACCGCGGACTATCAGGATCGGGGCTGGAGCCGTCCGCCGGCCGCGCACGAAATCGTCTATATGTGTGGCACCGATGCAACCCCCGGCGTATTGCCCCGCCCCCTCGCCCGGCGTCGCCACCCCGTCCTGAGCCGAGACAGGCCGACCATCGCCCGCTTTCTGGTCGCCGGACGGCCCCTTCCCCGCATCGAAGATGCGGTCAGGATCGGGGAACTCATGCGCCGCGCCGCACTCGCGCAGTTCGGCTGGAGGAAGGACGAGGCGACGGGCCGCTCGATTCCTTGTGCTCCATGGCAAATCTCCGGGCGCGACGCCGACGGCCGACCTTTGGTGGACCCCGCACATCCCCACGCGTTCTGGCTGCCGGAAGATGCGGACTCGGACGGTTGGATCGACCACATCTCGGTCTATGTCGAGAGTGGCATCGACGACAATGTCCGCGTTCGTCTTGATCGGATTACCCGCCTCTGGCTTGCGCCGAAGCAGCGGCCGGCCGGCGACGACCCCGAACCTCCAACGACCCAGGAATGGCGGCTTGCACTCGAGGGATTCGGTCGTTCCGCTGACTTTGCCGGGAGCGCCCAGATCTTCGGCAAGGCGGCGCGGTGGCGAAGTGTCACCCCGTTTCTGGCCGCTGGGCACCTGAAGAAAGCCGGTTATCCGGGGGAGGTTCGTCGCCTGCTCCAGCGCCGCGGCCTGGATGCGGATGGAGCGGAGATCGAAAAACTGGGAAGCATCGCGGTCGGCGGAAGTAATCGGCGCGCCCTCCATTTTCACCGATTTCGTTCGCGGGGAGGCGAGAAGCAGCCCGACGCGGCTGGTGCCCTCCTGCGCATTGCCTTGCCGGGACAGATCGCCGGGCCGCTCGCCATCGGGTTCGGCAGCCACTTCGGTCTCGGCCTCTTCAAACCCGACGATTGAGCAGCAACATCACGGTTGTCCATAGGCCAAACATCCTAGTGTCATGATTCTGAAGTTTTGATGATTTCCCTTTGGCGTTCGGCGGTATCGAGCGTTCGCAGACAGAAGCGCTTGATGGTTGCCAGGATATCGTCTGCGGACTTGGTCCATCGGAAGGGTCGGGGGTTGGCGTTGGCGGTGTCGATGTAGCGCCGAATGGCCTGTTCGAGTTCCTGGGTCGAGCGATGGACCCCGCGCCGGAGCTGTTTTTCGGTCAAGAGCGCGAAGAAGCGCTCGACCTGGTTGAGCCAGGAGGCGCCGGTCGGCGTGAAGTGGACATGCCAGCGCGGATGGCCGGCCAGCCGCCGTCTTGTGGGTTGCGTAGTTGTCCATCACCAGATGGACGTCGAGGTCGTCGGGAAGCCGGGCTTCGAGAGTGCGCAGGAACTTGAGGAACTCGCGGCTGCGGTGGCGCGCAAAACACTGTCCGACGATCTCGCCGGTGGCGATGTCGAGCGCCGCGAACAGCGTCGTGGTGCCGTGACGCATATAGTCATGGCTGCGCCGCTCGACCTGGCCGGGCCGCATGGGCAGCAGCGGCTGGGAACGATCCAGCGCCTGGATCTGGCTCTTCTCGTCGACGCACAACACCAGCGCGCGCTCGGGCGGGTCGAGATAGAGGCCCACGATGTCGCGGACCTTCTCCACGAACAGCGGGTCCGATGACAGCTTGAAGGTCTCCGAGCGGTGCGGCTGCAGGCCGAAGGCTTGCCAGATACGGTGGATCGTGGACGGCGCATAGCCCACCGCGCGGGCCATCGAGCGCAGGCTCCAGTGCGTCGCGTCGGGCGGCGTCTCTTCCAGGGTGCGGGCGATCACCTCGGCAATCTGCTCGTCGCCGATCTTGCGCGGCGCTCCGGGGCGGGGCTCGTCTAGGAGCCCGTCGAGCCCGCGCTCGGCAAAGCGACGGCGCCACTTGCCGACCGTATTCGCGTCCGCCCCCAGACGCCCGACGATCGCCTTGTTCTCAAGCCCCTCGGCCGCCGCCAGAACGATCCGGGCCCGCCGCGCCAGCCCCTGCGCCGTCTTCCGGCGCCGCGCCAGCCCCTCCAACTCACGTCGTTCCGCTTCCGACAAGACAATCGCCACAGCCGCTCTGCCCACCGGTCAGACCTCCAATGAAACACACGACCATAGTACAACAAACTTATCGATCAGGACACTAGATCCGCCTCCTTCTGCTCCGAACTTTTCGCCGAAATCCTGGGCTTCAATGAGGCCGGGGCGCGCGAGCCCCGGATACCATGCCGATGGGGGCGGGGGTGTCGGCGCTGCGCACGCTTCAATGAGGCCGGGGCGCGCGCGCCCCGGATACCGCCGGATCACCAACGGATGAATGAAATGACAAACACGCTTCAATGAGGCCGGGCCGCGCGCCCCGGATACGGCGACGGATACGGATACGGCGACGGCGCCGGATACGGGCTTCAATGAGGCCGGGGCGCGCGCGCCCCGGATACGTCGGACCGAGGTAGAGCGACTCGTAAAAGGCGCCGCTTCAATGAGGCCGGGGCGCGCGCGCCCCGGATACGTCGGACCGAGGTAGAGCGACTCGTAAAAGGCGCCGCTTCAATGAGGCCGGGGCGCGCGCGCCCCGGATACGTCGGACCGAGGTAGAGCGACTCGTAAAAGGCGCCGCTTCAATGAGGCCGGGGCGCGCGCGCCCCGGATATTGTTGATGCGGCCTCATTGGCCGCGTTGCGGACACGCCGGCTTCAATGAGGCCGGGGCGCGCGCGCCCCGGATACCGTGGTGAGTTTCGGCGCGTACACCGTGACTTCGAAGGCTTCAATGAGGCCGGGGCGCGCGCGCCCCGGATACCGAGACGTACACTGACGAGGTGCATGGCTACATCGGCGTGCTTCAATGAGGCCGGGGCGCGCGCGCCCCGGATACTCTGATTGATCGGAGTCACCTGCGCCCCTTGCGTCAGCTTCAATGAGGCCGGGGCGCGCGCGCCCCGGATACGCGTCGTACTCGCGGTTGCTGCGGAGCGTGCGGGAGATGCTTCAATGAGGCCGGGGCGCGCGCGCCCCGGATACTCCTGACCGAGCTGGCAGGACGGAGCGTGACTCTCACGCTTCAATGAGGCCGGGGCGCGCGCGCCCCGGATACTCCTGACCGAGCTGGCAGGACGGAGCGTGACTCTCACGCTTCAATGAGGCCGGGGCGCGCGCGCCCCGGATACCTGGGCCCCACACGCTGGCTTCTCGATCGTTCTTTCGCTTCAATGAGGCCGGGGCGCGCGCGCCCCGGATACGAGGCGACGACCCTGGATGAGGCCATTGCGGAGGTCGCTTCAATGAGGCCGGGGCGCGCGCGCCCCGGATACTCATTGGCTTACATTGGCAGTTATCCCCACAACGGGGGCTTCAATGAGGCCGGGGCGCGCGCGCCCCGGATACCGCTCAAAGCTCGGGGCGCCGGTAGACATCCATCTGACAGCTTCAATGAGGCCGGGGCGCGCGCGCCCCGGATACGGTGCGGAGGGAACCGGAGCAGACTCCTCGCATTTCGGCTTCAATGAGGCCGGGGCGCGCGCGCCCCGGATACGCGCCGAGAACGCCGAGGCCAAGAGCCAGCTCGACAAGCTTCAATGAGGCCGGGGCGCGCGCGCCCCGGATACGACGAGGTGCAGGAGATCGCAGGATGAAGTGGTACAAGGGCTTCAATGAGGCCGGGGCGCGCGCGCCCCGGATACCGCGGAGGAACTGCTCGTTGCGGCCCCGGAAGGTGGCGCTTCAATGAGGCCGGGGCGCGCGCGCCCCGGATACCGCTCCCGGGAAGGACTCGGACGCGCGGCTGATCCCGCTTCAATGAGGCCGGGGCGCGCGCGCCCCGGATACGTGGTGAGTTTCGGCGCCCACACCGTGACCTCGAAAGCTTCAATGAGGCCGGGGCGCGCGCGCCCCGGATACGCGCAAGACATGCTTTGAGCAAGCCGCCTTGGCTTTGGCTTCAATGAGGCCGGGGCGCGCGCGCCCCGGATACCTGCACTGTGAAAACGCAGCTATTCTCGACCCGGAAGGGCTTCAATGAGGCCGGGGCGCGCGCGCCCCGGATACTGTGCGCCGGGGCCGGAAGCCGATGACTGGTGGCGAGCTTCAATGAGGCCGGGGCGCGCGCGCCCCGGATACACGCCTATGAAGTTTGCGAAGCGTGGGCTGAAGGCTGCTTCAATGAGGCCGGGGCGCGCGCGCCCCGGATACAAGGAGGAAAGTCAATGAACTGCTACTACTACTACGCTTCAATGAGGCCGGGGCGCGCGCGCCCCGGATACAAGGAAAAACTTTCCGCCGCACCGACTTCAAGTTCCCGGCTTCAATGAGGCCGGGGCGCGCGCGCCCCGGATACTGCCTGATGATGGTAGGCTAAACAGAAAAGGGAACGGCTTCAATGAGGCCGGGGCGCGCGCGCCCCGGATACTACCTACAGCGCTGTTCCGGCAATGGGCGCGACCCACCATGCTTCAATGAGGCCGGGGCGCGCGCGCCCCGGATACGTGGCAAAAACCAGTGGTGGTCGTGGGATATGTACGGGCTTCAATGAGGCCGGGGCGCGCGCGCCCCGGATACCCATGCGCAAGTTTACGGCATAGCGCGAGTATGTGAGCTTCAATGAGGCCGGGGCGCGCGCGCCCCGGATACTGTCACCTTACAACCCCCTGACCGTCAAGGCAAAATCCGGACGATTTCGAGCGGTTCGGGATTTGCTTATCGCAGGCATCCATTTGGCGCCTTGAGTACCCCGGCGAACGCCCGAAATCTCCCGGCTATCAACATGTTGCACAGTTTCGAGCGACTCCCGGTACTCCTGCGTTGCCTCGCCGCTCGAACCGGTCCGGCGGAACTGGCTACGGCTGATTCCGGCGTCAGGCATCGGATCCACCGTTCCTTGAAGCGGGTGCGCCATCATACAATAACCGCTTGGCGTTCGATCGCCGAAAAGGTCTTGCCGATGCTCATGACGGCGATATCGGTCTTGTCTGCCGGTCCGATGTCGATCACCAGAACGTGGTCCTCGCCCGCCTTGATGAGTTCGCGCAGCTTCGTTTCCAGCTCGGCGCGACGACGACGCGACAGGCGGCACTGGAATACCGATAGCTGAAGCCATTCCCCGAAGCCGTTCATGGTCTTGAAAACGCGCCGCCAGCGTCGCGTGTCGGAAATGTCGTAGGTGACGATGTAGGTGCGCTCGTCGCTCATCCCGGGCCGCCGGTCGCCGGTCATCGGGGAAGGTAGTGCGGATAGCCGGGCAGTTCATCCAGCAGATGGCGGCATAACAGACGCGCCTGAAGCAGGAGAAGCCGCCGCATGCTGAGCCGGTAGCCGAACAGCGGGTGCGTGGTCTCCTGGGAGAGCCGCCGTTCGAACGCGCCGACGAAACGGCGGCGTCCGGCCGGTGTGAGGGAGGTGCCGGTGGAAGCGCTCACAAAATCCCCCGGCGAGACTTCGCCGGTGTTGACCACCGACAGGACCACGGAGTCCGCGACGATCGGCCGAAACGGCTCCATGATGTCCAGCGCCAGCGCGGGCTTCCCGTAGCGTGGCGCATGGAAGAAGCCCCGATACGGATCGAGCCCGACCGTGGCGAGCGCGACGGTCAGGTGGCGCGTCAGCATGGCGTAGGCGAGCGACAGCATGGCGTTTACGGGATCGGTCGGAGGACGCCGGTTGCGGGCGTCGAAGCGGAACGGCGCCAAGCCTTCGGCGGCGTCCGGCGATTTTCCACCGCCAGGGGGTGCGAGCAGTTCAGAAAACGCCCGAAAGTATGTCGCGGCCGAATCTCCTTCCAGGCCCAGCAATACGCCTGTCGAGGGTGCAGCCTTCGTTGACCGCCGCGCGGCGTTGAGCCGGTCGAGCACGACCTTACGCTGGTCACGATCACCGCGCCAGTTTCTGCGCACGATGGTCCGCTGGTTCACGATCTTGGCGGCAACCAGATCTCGGGCGAAGCCCAGGCAATAAGTCGGGTCGAAGCTGCGCCGATACTGGGCCGTGCGGACCTCTACATTCCGGTGGCCTACTCCGTGGGCGATGCCGCGGAACCAGCCGCCGTGGCTGTGGAAGGCGACCGGGATTTCGCGATCCATGAGAACGGCAAGCGCGGGCGTGGTGATCGAGACGTTCCCGAACAGAGCCACGTCGGACACGTCGTTCAACCGCACGGTGGTATCGCCCTGCTCCTCGTCGGCGACCTTGAGCGTTTCGCCTTCCTTCGAGACCCGCGCTCTCTGCGACTGGACGATCAGCGGCAGGGCCTCGTCCGCCCCGACGGCGATGGGGCGGGGCGCGAGGTCGGAGCCCCCGAGCGCACGCATTTCGTCCGGCAGGCAAATGGACACGAGCGCACAGCGCGGACATTTCGGGCTGTCCCTCAAGGGTGGCGGGATGCGCTCGTGGGCGACCGTCAGGCGCAGCCGGCTGACCGCCTCCCGCGCGGCGAGGCGGAGCTCGTCGTCGAGGACGATCCGCACGTGCTCGCGGCTTTCGGCATACCAGATGGCGCCCTCCTCGACCCGGTAGCCATGCTCTTCGAGCAGCAGCGCCTGAAGGCAGACCTGGACTCGTTCCGGCTCGTAGGCGCCCCTGGCCACATGGGGCCGCTTGCCGCGCTTGTAGTCGACCGGCGTGACCACGCCGTCCCCGGCCTCGGCGATGTCGATCTTCGCGATCACACCGAGCCTTTCGGACGAGAGAGTCAGGGAGCGGCTGACCGCCTTGGCATTGTCGGCCTCCAGGGCTTCGGGATCGGGCAGCGGCTTGCTCGGCCGGTCTACCCGGGTGTGGACCCGCCGGCCGTCCACAGTGTCACCGGTCTCCGCCCATTCGGCCTGCCCCCACATGAGATAGGCAAGGCGCGGGCAGTAGACGAACTCGTTCACCATCCGCGCCGGAACCAGAGGGTCGGCGCCGGTCGCCGACGGCGCGGGAAGATGGAGTTCCAGCTGTACGTGCGTCATCGGACCGCCCTCGTTTCGGTCGAAGTCTTTCATGAAGCCGGCTACCTCTATTACCGCCCCTTCGCAAAGAAGCCGGATAGACCGCCCTTGGTTAAGCAGCGCAGTTTGGCGCGAGCCAATCGGCTGCCAAGCTTCAGCGAGGGCAGCGCCGACAATCCGTTGCAGGTTTATGGTATTGTAGGCAGTTGAAAGGCATCAGGCCGTCTGACTATTTGCAGAAGCGGCAAGGCTGCAGAAATTGGACTTCAAGATGGAAATTTTGAGTGCCCGGACGGTTTCGTTTGCGCAGGCTAGCGCTGCACAAGGACGGCGGCCTGTTCGCTGCCTCACGTGCGGCGAGTCCGCAACCCGCCCGAGGAGATCATGTAATGGATGACAACCGCAATGCTGGCGACGGTCGCGCAGTCGTCGGCGCGCCCGACGAGCCAGCGGGGGAACATGTGCTGCTGACGGTGCTCGGCAGGGAGCCAAGACCCGCGCGCTACCGTCTCGAAGGCCGCGAGGCTGAGGCAGATCTCGCACCCCTCGCGCTCTACGGCCTACTTGCGCCATCCGACCGCCCGGACCGCATCGCGGCGTTGTGCACGCCGGAAGCGGAACGCGACAGCTGGCCGTTGCTTCAAACGAAATTGGGCGACCGCTGCCGGACGGAACTGGTTCGGGTGTGGGGAGGCGGAGCGCCGGAAGAGGTCAACACCTTCATGGCTCAGGCCGCTGGCGCCGTCGGCGAAAATGCCGAGATTACCGTCGATGTGACCCATGGCTTCCGGCATTTCTCGTTCCTCACCTTTCTGGTCGCGCTGTATGTCTCCGCGCTGCGGGGCATGCGAGTTCGCGGCGCGTATTACGGCCTGCTACGCGAAAGCGAACCCAGCCCGTTTCTCGATCTCCGCGGTCTTCTGGAACTGCCTCGCTGGCTCCATGCGCTGCAGGCGCTGCACGATACGGGCAGCGCGCGGCCGATGGCCGACCTTCTTTGCGGAGTTTCGCCGGAGCAGTCGGCGAAGAAGATCGCGAAAGATCTTACGCGAATGTCGGACGCCTACCTCTCGGGCCTTCCGCTTGAGCTGGGCCGGCAGGCGGGCCTTGTCTGTGAGCGCCGGAAACCCCTGCGCAAGCTCATCTCGGATGACTGCCGCCTGCCGTTGGGCAATGAGCTGGCCGAGCGGATCGACCGTTCTCTCGCGCCTTTCGTTCTTGAACCGGCTGCCGGTAACGGTTGGAAGGGCAAGCTGTCCCTGACCGAGTGTGAATTGAAACGGCAGGCCCGGCATATCGACGACTTGCTGGAGCGCGGCCATGTTGCTACCGCGCTCGGCCTGATGAGCGAATGGACCGTCTCCTGGGCCCTGTGGGCGCAAGGGCCAGTGAACGAATGGCTCGACTATCGCGGCGCGCGGCGCGGCGCCGCCAATCTTCTCGACGCGACCGAGGTCGTCGGCGGGGACAAGACGCTTGGGGAGCACCTGAACGACAGCCAGCGTCAACTGGGAGACTACTGGGGCAAACTCCGGAACCTTCGCAACGGTTACGCCCATCACGGCATGCGTCGACAGGATATTGTCGACGATCCCGAAATCGGGAAGAACCTGCGCCATGTCCGACAGTATTGGGCAGAGACTCTTCGCAGCTGCCCTTCGATCCCATTGTTTTTCGGCGAACAGTCGGGCCGGCGTATCTTGGTCAGCCCCATCGGCCTGCGTCCGGGCGTGCTGTTCAGCGCGCTGCAAGCGTGCAGAAGCGGCGGGGACGCCCGGGAGCCCGACCTGTGCCTCGTCATCTGTTCGCAGGAGACGGCGGGCCGGATCGCGGAAGCGACGGACAGCGCCGGATATAGCGGCGCGATGGAGAGGCTCTGCCTGGACGACCCCTATGGCGACCGGGCGGAGATCGAACGGCTGGCAGAGGCGGCGCGCCCCCACTTCGTGGGCGCCGGTCAGGTTGTCGTCAATGTCACCGGGGGAACGACGCTGATGGGCCTTGCCGCCGAGGCAGTCGCCGATGCGGCGCGCAAGCTGGCCTGCCCGGTGCGGCGTTTTGGGCTGATCGACCGGCGACCGGCAGGGGAACAAGAGAGGGACCCCTGGCAAGCCGGAGAGCCGTTCTGGCTCGACGGCGGGAAGGACGACTATGCCGACGGCGATTGAGGCGACATACCGGGCCGTCACCCCGCTGTTCTGCGCAGGCGCGGACAGCGCCCGCCCGGAGCTTCGCCTGCCGAGCTTCAAGGGCGCGCTGCGCTTCTGGTGGCGGGCGCTGGCATGGCCGCGCTGCGGCGGCGACCTCAAGGCCATCCAGCGCCGCGAAGACAGGCTCTTCGGCAGCGCCGACGGTGGTCAGTCTCGCGTGCTGATGCGCTTCGCGCCGACTGAAGCGACGCCGGCGATATACAAAAAGGATGATATTCTGACCGTGGTCGCCGACAACCATGAAACGGTTGGTGCCGGCGCGCGCTATCTGGGCTATGGCGTCATGGAGGCGTTCGACAGCTGGAAGCGCGGTACGAAGGCTGCCCAGCTCACGCGCGGCTGCCTGCGCGCACCATTCGACTTCACCGTTCAACTTCGTTGCCGTGGCTTGAGCGAGGCGGACATCGCCCTGCTTCGCGAGGCGCTCATCGCCCTCGGCACCCTCAGCGGCATGGGCGCGAAGAGCCGAAAGGGATACGGCTCGCTGGCGCTCCGGTCCTTGCTCGTGAACGGCGAGCAATGCTGGAGCGCGCCGGAGTCCGCGGACGATCTGAAGGCGGCGATCGGGCAGCTTCGATGCAACCGGGAGACGGACGATTTGCCCAAATACACGGCTTTCTCGTCCGGTGCCCGCCATGTTCTGCTGTCGGGCGAGGATGCAAAGCCGCTGCAGCTGCTCGACCGGGTCGGCCGGGAACTCGTCCGGTATCGAAGCTGGGGGCGGGACAGGAAGATCCTCGGGCAAATCGACTCGGAGAAGAACTTCCGGCTCGATCACGACCTGATGAAGAAAAGCCCGCACGAAAGAAACCGACACCCTGAGCGCATCGCGTTCGGGCTTCCTCACAATTACGGGAAAGGGGCAGTTGCGCAAGTCGGCCCCCATCATGACTGGCAATGGAAACTCGACCGCCGCGCCAGCCCGTTGTTCATCCACATCCACGAATGCGGCGGTGCGCCAGTCGCGGTCTTGTCGTTCCTGCCTGCCCTTTTCCTGCCGCAAGGGACGGCCGTCTCGGTCGGCGGAAAGAAGGTTCTGTTGGCGCAACCGAAGGAACTCTACCGCCCGATCCACGATTTCCTCGATCGCCTGCTCGACGAGAGCCGATGCAAGGAACGGTTCGACGAGGCCATCGAGGTGCGGCCATAATGCAGCGTCTCGATATCGCCATCGGCCCGGTGCAGGGCTTCGTCGCGCAGTCGCGGCGCACCCGCGACCTGTGGGGCAGTTCGTATCTCCTTGCTTTCCTCGCTGGGCACGCCATGCACGGCGCGGAGAAGGCCGGCGGCCGCATCGTTCGGCCGATCGTCGAGTGCGATGCGCTTTATGCATGGATAGCAGGCGAAAGGACCGGCGAGCCGCCCGGAATCGGCTCGCTGCCCAACCGCTTCGCGGTCGATGTCACGGGCGATACCGAAGCATCGGCGGTCGCCCGCGCCGCCGATGCCGCCTTGCGCAGCGCATGGGCGCGGGTCTGCGATGCCGTGTGGGGGGAGTTTGTCAAAGACGCCTGTGACCTCGGCGTCGACACGCGCGCGATTTGGGACCGCCAGACCGGCGCGTTCTGGGAAGTGGTGTGGACCGCCGGCCCGGCCAAGGCTGGGGCCGAGGCTGGCCTTCTCGCCCGGCGCAAATACTGGCGGAGCCATGTTTCGCCCGCCGAGCCGGGCGACAAATGCACGGTCATGCACGACCTGCAGGAGCTTTCGGGTCATGTGCGTTCAGCGGACAAGGGCGCGCAGAACGGCTTCTGGGCGCATATACGCGGACGAGTCGGCCCGCTGGAGCTGAGGGACAATGAGCGGCTGTGCGCCGTCGCCCTGGTCAAGCGCCTGTTTCCAAGGGTCGCCGAAGAAGCGCTGGGATGGAATGTGGAGCGGTCGCGCTGGCCGTCGACGGTGCACATCGCCGCCCGGCCGTGGCTGCGTCAGGTGGAAGCCTGTGTGCCGAACCTGGCGCGTGAATATGCCGGGCTGGTCAAGCAGTACGCGCCGAGTGGCGTCCTATCCGAACGCCGGTCGCCATGGCCGGATCGGGACCGTTCCGCCGCCGGCGATTTCCATCGGCTCGACGCCAACTGGTTTCACCGCGAAGCGGTCGGGAGCGAGCGGCGGTGTCCGCTCAAGCCCGATGCCGGTGACGAGATGCGAGACACCCTTGCCTACAAACTGAAGAAGATCCACTCCGCCAGCCAGGATGGGCGACGTCTCGGGCCGTCCTCTTTCTACGCCCTGCTTCTTGCCGATGGCGACCGGCTGGGCCGGCTGGTGGGCGAGACCGGCGGCGAGCATGTCGGCCGGGCGCTGGCGAAGTTCACGTTGGCTGCGCCGAATATTGTAAGGGAACATTGCGGCGAAACGGTCTATGCCGGAGGTGACGATGTGCTGGCCATGCTGCCGCTCACCGGCGCGCTGCGCTGCGCGGAGCAACTGGCCGATTGCTACCGCTCGACCTTTGAAGACAGGGCAGGGGCCACCCTTTCGGCCGCGGTCATGTTTGTACATTTCCGGTATCCGCTCACCAGTGCGCTTCGCGGCGCCCATCGACTGCTCGACGATGTTGCCAAGGACGAGAACGGCCGCGATTCGCTGGCGGTTGGAGTCCTCAAGCCCGGGGGCCTCCATTCCCAGTGGGTCACGATGTGGTATCGGGACGAAGGCCGCACCGAATCGTCTGTCGGTCTCGTCCAAAAACTGGTGAAAAGCCTCGAAGACCATATGTCGGAAACGGGCCTGTCGTCCGCGCTGCTCTACCGCATCCGCGAACTGCTGATCAGGCTCTGTGGATGGGGCTCCTGGCGTCCCGGCGTCTGGGGCGACATACCGGCGGACATCGATCTCCCGGCCTTCCTGCGCGCTGAAATCGGCCACAGCCTGGCCATGAGGCGGGGCGATAACGACGAGGCACAAGTAGAACCAATGACCGAAAACATGGTCGATCTCGTCAGGCGCGTGTTGCAGCGTGCGCACGCGCCTGCCGACGAGCAGGACAGCGGGACGGATGGGCGCGCAGACAAGATCGGGTTCGATGCGCTCCTCCTTGCCCGCTTCCTCGCTGCCGGCGGCCACAGCGGGCATGAAGCATGATCGCCGTCCGCCTCGAACCAGTGGATACGTGGTTCTTTCGCGACGGTACACCGTTCGCAAGCGATGCCACGCCGCAGGACGATGTGGGAAGTCTGTTCCCGCCGCACCCAGCGACGCCCGTCGGCGCCCTGCGGGTGGCGCTGGCGCTGGCGCGAGGCTGGAACGGCCGCGGCCGGTGGCCCGAATCGCTCAACGAGGTTCTCGGCAACGGCCCGGAAGACCTGGGCCGGCTTCGCTTCGACGGGCCCTTTCTTCTCCGGTGCGGGAAGCCGCTGTTCCGTCCGCCCCGCCACCTGCTCGGCGTCAGGGAAGCGGACGGATGGCGGCCGTGCGTGCTGCTCCGGCTAGGGGAGGAGGTCTGGTGCGATCTGGGAAAGAAGGTTCGCCTTCCCGACCTTCCCGAAGAGTGCAGGACCGGTGCGAAGCTTCGGACAGGCGACCGTGAATGGCTCACCCTGGAAGGCATGACCTCCGTCTTGCGGGGTGTGCTTCCGCAGGCAAGCGAGATCGTCAAGAGCAAGGACTTGTGGTCCATCGAAGAACGCATCGGTCTTGAGCGTGACAACGAGACCCGCAGCGCGAAGGAAGGCATGCTCTACAGCACACGCCAGATACGTCCCGGGCGCGGCGTTTCCCTCGGCATGCGCATCGCCGGTCTGCCTGCGGACTGGGCCGGTGGCCTCGTCGACCGGCTGGTTCCCTTGGGCGGCGAAAGCCGGCTGGCGCAGTGCCGGGAATGGCAGGACGGCGCGGAGCTCGATGCGCTTCCGGCGCCGGTCGGAGCGGACGGACGGGCGGTGCTGGGCGCCCTGTCGCCGCTCGATCTCGACGAGGCTGTCCTTCGCGGCGAACGCCCGCTCGACGCGCTGGGCGGCGCAAAGGTCGTTGCGGCCTGCCTGGATCGTCCGCAGCGCATCGGCGGCTGGAATTCGCTCGCGCGCCGCCCGTTGCCGCTCCGCAGCGTGCTGGCGCCGGGCAGCGTGCTGTTCTGCGAAATACCGGAAGACGGGCGGAATGCCGCCGCCGGGCTACTGCGCATCGGGGAGCGAACGGCTTGGGGGTTCGGCCTCGTTGCCGCCGGCGCTTGGCCGAAGGATAGGGAGACAGGAACATGAAGGCAGCCATGCTCGGCCTCTTGGCCGAAACCCCCGTTCACCCTGGCAGCGGCCGCAGCACGGGGGTCGTCGATCTGCCCGTCGCCCGCGAGGCGGCGACCGACTATCCGGTGCTGGTCGGCTCCGGCCTCAAGGGCGCGTTGCGCGACAAGACCGAGAGGATGGGCGGAGACGGTGCCCGCCATTTCGGCGAAATCAACAAGGCGGGCGACCTGCTGGTGTCCGACGGAAGGCTCCTGCTGCTGCCGGTACGCAGCCTGACCGGCCGCTATCGCTGGGCGACCTGCCCGCACATGATCGAGCGCTTCAGCCGCGACCTCTGTCGCGTCGGCCTGGCGACGACGGCGACGCCGAAAACGGACTGCGGCAAGGTCCTGACGGCCGGCGAGGGAAAGCTGTTTCTGGAAGAGCGCGAATTCGACATCTCCGGACCGTTGCCGGAAGGTCTCACGGCCGCCATCGCTCCGCTGCTTCTGCATCAGGAGACGCGGGAGCGTCTCGCGGCGCAAGTTGCGATCCTGCACGACGATGATTTCGCCTGGTTCGCGCGCTACGGCCTCGCTATCCAGGCGCGTAACGTTCTCGAAGACGACACCAAGAAAAGCAGGAATCTCTGGTACGAGGAAACGCTCCCGCCGGATACGGTCATGTACGCCCTGGTCGCGGCTCGCGGCGGGACCGGTCCGGGCGCGGCCCTCAACGGGTTATTCCCGGACGACGATCCGTATCTACAAGCTGGCGGCAACGAGACAGTGGGGCAGGGCCGGTTCGCCGTGCGTGTTGTTCTCCATAGTGGCGGCGAAGAGAGCGCGCCATGAAGACGCTCGAACAGCGGCGCGCGGCCCACGCGCTCGAACGGGTCAAGGCGCTCGAAGACAGGTCTGGCGAATTCAAGAAGCTGTATCGCGCCTATGTGGACCGCCTCGGCCCCGCCATCGTAATGAACGGTCTGGGGCAGGCGTTGGCGACCGAACGCGCGGCTGCGGGTCGAGAGCCGAAGGATGATCGTCAATGTGCGCACAAGGCGCTCCATGACAGCCTGAACGACTGGCTCTGCCGGGACGGCGGTGTCTATCCGGCGGGCGATCTGCTGGCGGCGATCGTGGGGAATGACCAGTCGCACTATCTCCGCGCGCAGGCCGAAGCCTTGGCGTGGCTGGAATGGCACAAGAAATGCTGTCGCGCGGCCTTGCCGTCCGGCGAGGGAGACGGCGGATGAGCCGCCCGCTCTACGAGACCGCGAGTCCGGAACCGAACGGCTGTTCCGCCGACGGACATGCCGGACTCTGGTTCGACAAGTTCTGCAACACCTGGAAGAACGACGACGATAGCTGGGCCATGCCAGCGGAGGAAAAGCTCCGCTGGATCAAGACCGTCGCCAAGGCGCAGCATGTCGGCGACCGGAAACAGATTGATGAACATGTTCGGCGGCAGGCGCGCATGGTCGAGCGGCTCAGCGGCGTTTTCGCGGTGTTTATGACCGAGTCACGCTTCGTGACCGGCCTCGGCCGCAGCCATCCGGTCGAGAATGGCTTCGCCTGGCACCCCGTTCTGGGAACGCCGTATCTGCCGGGCAGTTCGATCAAGGGGTTGCTCAAGGCGTGGACGGAGCAAGGCGCCGAACCGCGCCCCGATTCCGAGATGCGGAGTCGTATCTTCGGATGCCGGGACCAGGCGCGGGCGGGGGGCGTCTGCTTCCTGGATGCCGTTCCCATCTGCCCGGTGCGACTGGATGCGGATGTCATGACTCCGCACTACGCCGGTTGGACTCCTGAGGATCCACCGGGGGACTGGCGCTCCCCGATCCCGATCCCCTTTCTCGCCACGGCGGAAGCGACGCCGTTTCTCTTCGCCTTCGTGCCGCGCGGGGCACAAGGCGACGACGCCGGCGCCGTTTTTGGTTGGCTGCGCGAGGCCCTCGAATGGGCCGGCGGCGGTGCGAAAACGGCGGTCGGCTACGGCCGGTTTCGCCATTGCGAAGGCCGAACCCGCGACCTGGCCCAGGCGCTGGAAAACGAGGAACGCGCACGCCGTGAGGAACAGGAACGCGAGCGGCTTCAGGAGACCCCCGAGGGGCGATGGCGCCTGAAGGTAGAGGGACGATCGGAGTTCGAGATTCTAGATATGGTGCGGATCCGCCTCGAAAAGGAGCGCCTCGCAGATCCTGAAGAACGCCAAGCATTCGCGCACGCCGTCTCGACGCTATATCCAGACTGGATCGAGCGCTGGCGCCGCGGCGACCGCAACGACCGAGAGACCAAGGTCGGGAGCAAGAAGTTGAAGGAGCGTGCACATCTCCTCGATAGGGAGCTTGCCGGGACCGGTTCGCATTGAAGCGGCGCGATCACATCTCGACGAGTATCGGACACCGCATCGATACGCCCCGCGGCGCACAAACGAAACCAGAAGGCGCCGCAACCTGCATGGCGGGGGTCGCCACCGCCGCCGCGCCAGTCGTGCAATTGCCCTGATGGCTTTCCAGTGAACGGAGGCCTTGAATGACCGGCGGCTTCCAGCGCGTGCTTGACCACATCCGGTCGATTGCTGGGACGGAAGCCGAGAAGGGCCGCCTGTTCGAGCGGCTGATGAAGGCGTATTTCGAGCAGGATCCGCTTTACCGGGACCGGTTCTCGCACGTATGGCTGTGGCCCGAATGGGCCGCCGCCCGGCCTGACTTCGACGGCGGCGACACCGGCGTCGATCTCGTGGCCGAGGAGCGGGGCGGCGGGTTCTGCGCCATCCAGTGCAAGTGCCATGCGCCGGGCACGAGGATTTCGAAGGCGGCTCTCGACTCCTTCATCGCGGCCTCGGCGCGCGAGCCGTTCGCAGCCCGCATCGTCGTCGATACCGGGGACGAGTGGGGATCGAACGCCTTCAAGACCATCACCCGGCTAAGACCTCCGTGCTCCGTGCTCCGGTTCGGCGACCTCGCGAGCCGCCCGTTCGACTGGCCGGACCTTGTGCATGGGCAGCCGGAAGACCTGTCGCTACGCCACGAGCCGTTCAGGCTGCGCCCGCACCAGCGGCGGGCGTTCGACGAAGTGCTGACGGGGTTTGAAGACCATGACCGCGGCAAGCTGGTCATGGCCTGCGGCACCGGCAAGACCTTCACCGCGCTGCGCATAACGGAGGCCGTCGCCGGCGAGGGCGGTCGCGCGCTTTATCTCGTGCCGTCGATTTCGCTGTTGCAGCAGTCGATGCGCGAATGGGCGGAGCAACGCGCCCTGCCACACCGCTATGTCGGCATCTGCTCCGATACGCGCGCCGGCAAGAACGACGAAGACGCTTCGCTTGAGGAACTGGAGATTCCCGTCACCACCGACCCGGCGACGATAAGCAAGGCGTTGCGGCTTCCATCGCCCGGGACGATGACCGTTGTGTTCTGCACCTATCATTCGCTCGGTCTGGTGGAGCGGGCGCAGGACGCTGGCGCGCCCGTCTTCGATCTCGTTCTATGCGACGAGGCGCACCGGACCACGGGCATTGAGCGGCCCGGCGACAAGACCTCCCCATTCGTGCTCGTGCATGATGCAAGCCGCATCCGGGCCGGCAAACGCCTCTACATGACGGCGACGCCCCGCCTCTACACCGCCGGGGCGAAGACCAAGGCCGCGAGCCACGACATCGAAGTGTTCTCGATGGATGACGGGGCGACCTACGGGCCGGAATTCCACCGCCTGCCGTTCTCGACCGCCGTCGGGCAGGACCTGTTGTCCGATTACAAGGTCGTGGTGCTCGCGCTGTCCGAGGAACATCTGGAAAAGACATTGCAGGAGCATCTGGCATCCGGGGGCGGGGACATAAACCTGTCCGACGCCGCCCGGATCGTCGGCTGCTGGCAGGCCTTGCAGAACCCGGAGAACCTGTCGCCCGACGAAGGACCGTCCCAATCCTTGCGCCGGGCGATCGCATTCACAAACACCATTGCGTCATCGCAGCGCCTGACGACGCATTGGGGCGGTATCGTGGAAAGCGCCATCGGGCGGCTGCCGGAGGCCGAGAAGGCGACGGCGCTTCGTTGCAAAACCCGCCATGTGGACGGCCAGAACAACGCACTGGAGCGCAAGGCGCGCATCGAATGGCTGAAAGGGTCCTCCGGGGACACCTGCCGCATCCTCTCCAATGCGCGCTGCCTTTCCGAAGGTATCGACGTGCCGGCGCTCGACGCGGTGATCTTCATGACCGAGCGCAAGAGCGTGGTCGATATCGTCCAAGCGGTGGGCCGCGTCATGCGCAAGGCCGAGGCCGAAGGCAAGACTCACGGCTATATCGTGCTGCCCGTCGCCGTGCCGGCAGGCAGGGATCCGGCGCAAGTTCTCGATTCGGGGGAATTCGAAGTCGTCTGGAGCGTCCTGCGGGCGCTTCGTTCGCATGACGACCGGCTGGATGCCGAGATCAACAAGATCGACCTCAACGAAACGCCGACGAACCGCATCATCTTCAGCGGAGACGGAATCAACGGCGATTCGCCGCCGGCTGCGCCGGAATTGCCGTTCCCGCCGCTGGACCTGCCGCCGGGCGCAATCTACGCGAAGATCGTCGAGAAATGCGGCGACCGAAAATACTGGGAAAGCTGGGCGAAGGACGTTGCCGACATCTTCTCGCGCCTTGTCGTGCGGATCGAGGGCTTGCTCGACAACCCGGAGAACGAAGCGCTGCGGGAATGGTTCGAGGCGTTCCATGACGAATTGAAGGTCTCGATCAACGAGTCGATCACGACGGGCAGTGCAATCGACATGATGGCGCAGCACATCCTCACCCGTCCGGTGTTCGAGGCGTTGTTCGAGGATTACGATTTCGCCGGCGGCAATCCGGTGGCCCGAGCACTGGATGCGCTGCGGCGCGATTTCGGCGAGTTCGGACTGGAGAACGAAACCCGCGACCTGGAAGGGTTTTACGAAAGCGTACGGCTTCGAGCGAGGGGCCTCGACAACCCGGCCGCGCGCCAGCGCGTGCTGATGGAGCTTTACGAGAAGTTCTTTTCGACCGCGATGAAGAAGGAGGCCGACCGGCTCGGCATCGTCTACACGCCAGTGGAGGTCGTTGATTTCATCCTGGCGAGCGCCGATCACGCGGTCCGCTCGGAGTTCGGCCGGGGCCTGGGCGACGAGGGCGTTCATGTCCTCGATCCCTTCACGGGCACCGGCATTTTTCTGGTGCGGCTGCTGCAATCGGCGCTGATCCGGGATGTCGATCTCGGGCGGAAGTACAGGGCGGAGCTTCACGCCAACGAACTCGTCCTGCTCGCCTACTACATCGCGGCGATCCATATCGAGGAAGCGTTCCACGGCCGGGTTGGCGATGACAGGAGTTACGAGCCGTTCGGCGGCATCGTGCTCACCGACACCTTCAACCTGCACACCGGGCGGTCGGGCTTCCCGAAGGACTGGCTGCCCGACAACAGCGAACGCGCCGAACGCCAGCAGAAACTTCCCATACAGGTCATCGTCGGCAACCCGCCCTGGTCGACGGGCCAGCGGAGTTCGGCCGACGACAACCCGAACGTGGACTATCCCGAGATCGAGCGGCGGGTTGCCGAGACCTACGCCGCCCGCTCGACGGCGACGCTCAAGAACAGCTTGTACGATACCTACAAGATGGCGATCCGCTGGGCCTCGGACCGGATCGGCGACCGGGGCGTCGTCGCTTTCGTGACCAACGGTTCCTGGATCGACGGCAATGTCGACTCCGGCGTTCGCGCCTGTCTGGCGGAGGAGTTCAGTTCGATCCATGTAGTGAACCTTCGGGGCAACCAACGCACGCAGGGCGAACGTTCACGCCGGGAAGGCGGCAAGGTCTTCGGCCAAGGCTCACGTGCGCCGGTCGCGATCACGATCCTCGCCAAGAACCCGGACGCGGCGCATGAAGGCTGCCGTATCCTCTATCGCGACATCGGCGACTATCTCTCCCGCGAGGACAAGCTCGCGATGCTGCGCAAGTGGGGATCGATCGCTGGCATCGAGAACTGGGAGGCAATCGCCCCCGACCGGCATCACGACTGGATAGGCCAGCGCAACGAGGCGTTCCGCGCGCTCTATCCGCTGGGATCGAAAGATGCGAAGGCGGGCAGGACTGACGACGCAATATTCCGGCTGTTCAGCAACGGCTACAAAACCAGTCGCGACATCTATACTTATAATTTCTCACGCAACGACTGTGCCAGCAATGCCCGGAGGATGGTACAAGATTATCGCGATGCGCTGCGAGAATGGAATGAGAGCGCAGGCAAGCCCAACGAGCTTGATGCCATTGTTGAGCAGAATTCTCAAAATGTGCGGTGGGATCGCGAACTGAAAAATAATCTGCGACGCCAAAAGGAAATTTCTTGGTCACCTGAAAATATCTGGACAACACAATACCGACCATTCGTTAAACAGCATTGCTATGTTGAATACGTACTGGTGAACAACAAGTATCTGCAGGACAGCATTTTTCCGTCCAACAGCACTGAGAACCGCGCCATATGCGTCCCCGGGGTCGGCTCGACCAAGCCGTTCTCCGCGCTTGTGGTCGACACGATGCCGGACCTTCATCTGGTCGCATTCGGTCAATGCTTTCCGCGCTACCGCTATGAGCGCGGGAGTGGTCAGCAGAGCCTTCCCGGAATGGAGCCGCTGCCGGAGCGCATCGACAACATTACCGACGCTGCGCTCCGCGCCTTCCGCGTGCGCTACGCCGACAACGCGATTACGAAAGATGCGATCTTCGACTACATCTACGGCGTCCTTCATGCGCCCGATTATCGGGAGCGTTTCGCCAACGATCTTGCGAAAGAATTGCCGCGCATCCCGTTCGCGACGGATTTTCATGCCTTCGCCGATGCCGGCCGGCGGCTGGCGGCGTTGCATCTCGCCTATGAGACCTGCGCGGAATATCCCCTGCAACTCGAATACGCCGGGCCCGGCGAACCCACGCCGAAGCACTACCGGATCGGGACGCGGGCCATGCGGTTCGAGGATAGCGCCCGGGCCGTCATCGTCGTCAATGACTATTTCCGCCTCGTCGGCATTCCGGCGGAAGCGCACGGCTACCAGGTCAACGGGCGCACGCCGCTGGAATGGCTCATCGACCGCTACCGGATTACGCGCGACAAGGAGAGCGGCATCGTCAACGATCCCAACGGCTGGTTTGACGAGCCGCGTGATTTGATCGCCGCATTCCGCCGCATCGTCCATGTTTGCGTGGAGACCGTCGCGATCGTCGCGAGTCTTCCCTGTCCGTTTGCTGGGAGAGGGGAACAATCGGAGGGAGAGCGATCATGACCGCAGAGCGGATAGTGACGATGGTCGCGGCGGGCGAGTCCGAGACGCTCGAATTCAAGAGTACGACCGGGACGCGCCGCGAGGCGGCGCAGACCATCTGCGCGATGCTCAACCGGCAGGGTGGCCAAGTGGTGTTCGGCGTCGCACCGGACGGGCAGGTGACCGGCCAGCAGGTGAGCGAGCGGACAATCGAAGAGGTGAGCGCTGAACTCGCGAGAATCGACCCGCCCGCCTTTCCGGCCATCGAGCGGATACCGGTGGACGGAGACCGGGAAGTCGTCGTGCTCACCGTCGGCCGAGGACAGGCCGGCCCCTACATGTACCGGGGCAGCGCCTACCGGCGGATGGGAAACACCACGGTCGAGATGCGCGCCGACGAGTACCGGCGATTGCTCTTCGAGCGCATGCATGCCGAGCGGCGCTGGGAGAACCAGCCCGCCGAAGGCTGGTCGGGCGACGATCTGGACGCAAACGAGATCCGCACCACCGTGGACGAGGCAGTGCGCCGGGGCCGGCTGGAGGACCCCGGAACCCGCGACGTTCGCGACCTGCTTCGCGGCTTGGGCCTGTTCCGGGACGGAGTCCTGTGGCGCGCGTCGGTCGCGTTGTTCGGCAATGAGGGCCGGGTTGGGTTCGACATGCCGCAATGCCTGCTCCGCGTCGCGCGGTTCAGGGGCATCGACAGGACGGAGTTTCTCGACAACCGCCAGTTTCACGGCAACGCCTTTACCCTGCTCAGGGCAGCCGAACGCTACCTGCGGGAAAGTCTGCCCATTGCCGGGCGCATCGAGGAGGGCCGCATGGAGCGTATCGACGAACCGCTCGTTCCTCCGTTGGCGACGCGCGAAGCCTTGGCAAACGCGCTCTGTCATCGCGACTACGCGATCGGCGGCGGTTCGGTTGGCGTGGCGATCTATGATGATCGCCTGGAGGTGACGTCGACGGGCGCGCTGCATTTCGGGCTGACGCCCGACAAGCTGTTCGCACCCCACGAGTCCATCCCCTGGAACCCGCTGATCGCCGATGTCTTCTACCGGCGCGGCATCATCGAGCGCTGGGGCCGTGGAACGCTGAGGATGGCGGAGGCGACGGTCGCAGCCGGCTTGCCGCAGCCCGAAATCGAAGATGCCGGAGGCGGCGTTACAGTGCGCTTCCGGTACAATGTGCGCCTCTCGGATAGAGGGCGCACGACCGTTGGCGCTGAGGCCGGTCTCCGGATACAGAACCTGAGCGAGCAGCAACGGACGGTCCTCGACCTCCTGCGGCAGGCTGGACATCCCTTGGCGCTTCGTGAAATCAGCGCGCGCCTGCCTGAATCGGTGAGCGCTCGTCAGGTGAAGCGGTCGCTCGCCAGACTGCGGGAGCTGAGGTTGGCAGCAGCCACGGGACACGGCGCGTCTGCGCGATGGAACTTCGTACAGGCGCAATAGGACCCATGGGACGGGTCCAATGGGTTCTACAGGGGTCTAATGGCGGATCGGCGTGCCCAGGCGCCTGTCGGCTTGTATGCAGGTGCCCTCAAGATGCCGCCTGGTTGCGCATGGTCACTCGCGCTCGGTCAGAAGCGCCAGGAGCGGCGGGTTGATATAGAGGTTTTCGCGCCCGGCCTTGATCTCCTCAAGGAGACTTTCGGCCGCAAGAGCCTTCAGGTAGACGGCGGCCGTCTGGCGCTTGGCGATGTCCGCTTTGACCATGTCGCCGATCCGGCAGTAGGGATGCACGAAGATCAGTTCCGTCAGCTCCCGGGAGTAGATCTTCGGCATCTTCTGCCGAATTGCAGCGCCCGTCTCGTCGAGAAGCTCCCGGATCGCGCGGATTTTCGCCGTGGTCCATTCCGCCGTCGCTCTGACGGCCTCCAGAATGAACAGTATCCACGCCTCCCAGTCCTGTCGGGTCGTCACCTTGAGCAGATACCGGTAGTACAGCGCCTTGTTCCGGATGATGTGCCGGCTGAGATAGAGGACGGGAATGTCGAGCAGGCCCTTGTCGACGAGATAGAGCAGGTTCAGCACGCGTCCGGTCCGGCCGTTTCCGTCGACGAACGGGTGGATCGCCTCGAACTGATAATGCATGACCGCAAGGCGGATCAGCGGGTCGATCTCCCCGGCCTCGTGAATGTAGCGTTCCCAGTTGGCCAGCTTGCTCCGGAGAACGTCCTCGCCCTCCGGCGGCGTGTAGATGACCTGATGGGTCGCATCGTTCACCAGCGCCGTTCCCGGCGTGTTGCGAATGTCCAGCTGCACGCCCTTGATCGTTCGGCACACTTCGACCGCGATGGCGGTCGAAACCGGCCGCTGGTTCAGCATCTCGAAACCGCGGTGCAGAGCGGTGCGGTAGCGCAAGGCTTCCCTGGTGGCAGGGTCGGCCCGGCCCGTCGCGTCGTTGGCATGGCGGAACAGCCGGTCCGCCGTCGTCACGATGTTCTCGATCTCGGAACTCGCCTGCGCTTCGAGCAGGGGGATCGAGTTGATCAGCATCGCCTGGTTCGGGATGAGAGTCCCGGAGACGCGGAGTTCCGCCAGTGCCGCGCGCGCGGCTATGCAGCTTCGAAGAATGGTCCTTGTCTCGGTGTCCGAAGCCGGCGGAAGGTCTGGAAGGTCATTGAAGGGGCGATGGGGATCGAACGCCATGACGATTTATCCGTCCCCTGTCGACACATGCTCCGAACATGTCGATACCATCGACATTTCACTCCAACATATCGATGTAGATAGAATATATCGACACGTTGGGCCATGACAAGCAGTTGGGGCGTAATGTTGACCGCTGTCCATCGGGCGTCTGGCGCACTGCCACCAGTGGAAGCGAAAGAGCGCCGCGAATGCATGCGAACCGGAGATTACAAGGCAAAATCGTTGGGGCTGATCGCGTCAGGAGCAGGATTCCAAGCGGGCGTGAGCCACGAACTTACATAAATCGCTTGTAGATCAAAAGGTTGCGACGAATCACACCGGGATTACGATCAAATGTCGGTCTCGGTTGTAGCGTGCCCCCGCAACCACATCAAGCCCCTGAAAGCACGGACGTTTTCGGGGGCTTCGTCGTTTTTGGACAAAGCGAATTTGCCGACTGGCAAACTATTGGCAAACAATTTGATTCGCACCTCAGCTGTCATGAGTCGCGGAATCCCCGTCAGGTTTGCTGCCTAACGGGCCAGGCGGGTCGTTGCCGACCCCTCCCGCCGGACCCTCCCACTCATGCTCATGCGGGTTCGGCGCGGTTGTCGAGAAGGGTCAGCGCCTCGCTCGCCCTAGCGTAAGCGATGCGGGCGGGTCACCCGGATTTCAGCTTGACGACGGCTTGAAGTTCCACGGGAGCAGGTCGTCGATGCGGTCGTTGGGATGGCCGACCGCGATGGCTTCGAGGGTGGCCTTGAGCCAGGCGTAGGGCTCGACCCCGTTCAACCTGGCGGTCTGGGTGAGTGAAGCGATCCGGCCCCAGGCGACTGCGCCTTCGTCGTGACCCGCGAAGAGCGCGTTTTTCCTTGTAAGGGCAATCGGCCGGGCGAGGTTCTCGACGGCATTGCTGTCCATCTCGACGCGGCCGTCGGCGAGGAACAGCCGGAGGCCGTCCCAGTGACGGGCGATATAGGCGAGCTTCTCGCCGAGGCGGGACTTGGGCGAGATGCGGGCGCGCTGCTGCTTCAGCCAGTCGCCGAAGGCCTCGACCAGGGGCGCGGAGCGCGCGTGTCGTTCTGCGAGACGTTGCTCGGGCGGGCTGCCGCGGATGTCGGCCTCGATGGCGTAGAGCTCGGCGATCCGGCGCAGGCCCTCTGCCGCGATCTCGGAGCCGCTGCTGTCGTAGATCTCGCGGAGCCGGCGCCTCGCGTGGGACCAGCAGTAAGCCAGCCGTATCGGCGCGCCGCCCTTGCGGCTCGGTCCAGTCAGCCGGTTGTAGCCGGCATAGCCATCCACCTGGAGGATACCATCGAAGCCGTCGAGGAAGCGCTCGGCATATTCACCGCCGCGCCCGGGCGCATAGAAGTACACAACGCCCGGCGGGTCGGGTCCGCTCCAGGCACGGTCGTCGCGGGCCAGCGCCCACAGCCAGCCGGTCTTGGTCCTGCCGCGGCCCGGATCGAGCACCGGCGCCCGCGTCTCGTCCATGAACAGCTTCGAAGAGCGCTTGAGATGCTCCGCCAGCCGGTCGGCCACCGGTTTCAGATGGAATGACGCCCTGCCGACCCAGCCGGCCAGCGTCGAGCGGTCCAGATCGAGGCCGGAACGGGCATAGACCTGCGCCTGCCGGTGCAACGGGCAATGGTCCAGGTATTTGGAGACGAGCACATGGGCGATCGCGCCTTCGGTCGGCAACCCGCCCTCGATCAGCCGGGCCGGCGCCGGCGCCTGGGTGACGCCCTGTTCGCAGGCCCGGCAGGCGTATTTCGGCCGCACCGTGACGATCACCCGAAGCTGCGCCGGCACGATGTCCAGGCGCTCCGTGCGATCCTCGCCAATCTTCACCATCTCCCCGCAGCCGCAGGGGCAGAGCGTGCTCTCCGGCTCGACCACCTGCTCGATCCGCTCCAGATGCTCCGGCAAGTGGCCGATATTGCGCGCCGGGCGAGGACGCTTCGGCGATTGGGCCGGCGTCGGATCTTCCGGCGCGGCCGCTGCTTCGATCTCCGCCGCCGCGCCCTCAAGGTCCTCGAACGCCAGCTGGCGCTCGTCCGCCGACAGCTTCTCCGACCTCTTGCCATACAGAAGGCGGATCAGTTCGAGGTTCAGATGTTCGAGACGGCGGATGCGCTCCGCCTGAGCCCCGTTGCGGTCCGTCAGAACTTCGTTCTCGCCCGCGAGACAGGCCTTCTCTTCCGCCAGCGTCTCGTTCTCGGCGCGAAGCACCTCCAGCGCCGCGATTGCCTGCACCGCCGCTTCCCGCTGTTCGGGCGTCAGCGTTCCGAGGTCGATCTCCGCAAGGGCCGGCATGGCCAGTCTGGTAGCACAGTGTCGGGACGCGGCACGCCCCGATCCGCCCAGTGAGTCATTCGGCCTCAGCCGGGCGCCGTGCCGACAGCGCTCGCACACGGTGCCAGTCCAGCCCGGAGAACAGCGCCTCGAACTGCGCATGGCTCAGCGACATCACCCCGTCGCGGATCGCCGGCCAGACAAAGCCCTGGTCCTCCAGACGCTTGTAGACCATCACCAGGCCGGTCCCGTCCCAGTAGATCAGCTTCAGCCTGTCAGCTCGTTTCGTACGGAACGCGAAGACCGTTCCCGTGAACGGGTCCTTGCGCAATACGCTCTTCACATGCGCAACAAGGCCGTCGTGCTGCTTCCTGAAGTCCACGGGCTTCGTCGCAACCACGATCCGGACCCGGTTCGATGGGAAGATCATACCGATGCGTTCAACGCCGACACGATCTCGGCGATCCGGCAAGCCGGTGTCGCGGCGTCCAGACGGAGCGTCACCCGGTCCTGGATCACTTCCAGGCGGTCGCTGCCCGCAGCGGGAACCCGGCGCTCATCCTGACGCAAGACCACCGGAGCAAAACCCATCTCGCCCTCCGCAGGCAACACCAGAAGGCCCTTCCGTGCCTGGCGGCGCCATTCCGACAGCTGGTTCGAGTTGATCTCGTAGCGACGCGCTACCCCGGCGACCGTCGCGCCTTCCTCCAGTGTCTCGGCAACAATCCGCGCTTTCACCGAAGCCGGCCAGCGACGGCGAAAGCCGCCACGCGCCGGCAACACTTCAACCCTGGCGTTGGTGAGAAGCTCTGCTGAGGGCTCCAATGAGAAATTCCCTTCGTCTCATTCCGAACCCTAACTCCCACATCACCAGGCCTGTATGAAGGTGGGGCGCTCGCACCGCATACGGTTCTCGACCTAAAGGTCATCGTCTTCGTTCGCTCAAAGGGGGCGACGATGAGGGGCTCGATGGCAAACCCATGTTCTTCAGCGTCGCGCCCGCCTTCGCTTGATCTCCTTCGTCATCCGTTGAACGAATGGTTCTCCGGGCACGAGGCGCCTGGCGATGAGCTCCTTGTGACGGGGCGCAGGCGCGAGTGGGTGCGTCCGAACGTGGGTGAATTGCGGATCGACGTTGAGCCCGAGATTCGTAACGATGGTGGCGCCGGATGACGAGGGCTGCCAGAAGTCATCTGGAGGATGCGTATTCGCCGAGGCCGTCCTCGCCGAGTCCGCCGGTGTGCGGAAGGCGTCTTCTGGCGGACCGACGTGGATGTATATGAGGGTGGACTTCCCGGGCGTGTGCAAGATCGCGTCGGTAGAAACGGGCACGCTGGACGATTACGAACGCGGGAAGTCGGGTCTCAAAGAGTGATGCGAACATCGTCGGCAGTGTGTGGACTGCGAGCGCCGACGATGTTGCGGTTTCGCATTTCTTGCCGCTAAGATTCCAGACCCCGAAGGCGCTGTGGACGGGAAACCGGAGCCGCCTGCCTCCGGGGATACACTGTGGCGATATATGGACTTCAGAAAATTCACTTCGCTGCTTCACAGGAAAGCCCTGTTCTTCCCCGCGCGGACAATTTGGGCGATCGGTTCGAAGGGTCATTGTCACGGCCCTGCAAAGATCGCATTGGCGATTGGGCTGCCAGCACGGGCACTCCTGATCGCATGCTTGGCAGACTATCCGAGTTCTTGCGCCAGGATCGTAAGCGAGTTGTTGTCAGATGTTGGTACCAACTGCGATGCGAATCCGAGGCGATGTGGGCTCGTTATGCACCGGGCGGCGCGGGCATCGCGATCAAAACCGGTTTTGGCTCTCTGATCGGCAGCTTTCAACTGTATGGCTCCAAGAATTGCCGGAACATTCTTTTCGGACGAGTCCGTTGTTCCGACTACGAAAAAGATGACATGAGGCTATTCGGCGGTATGTTGCTCTTCCAAAAACGGAAGTCATTCGATCATGAAAGAGAAGTTTGTATCGCCAAGTGGTTCGACTGGAAGAAACAGGAAAATTCCAACGAAACCGACATATCTGCGGACGTTGTCGATGGCCCTGGTATATATTGGCCGATCGACATTAGGACGTTGATCCACAAGGTCGTTGTTTCGCCGTTCGCCGAGGAGTGGTTTGTAGAAACCGTAAGCGCCGTCACGGAGCAACTCGGCTCATCGCACCCATAGATCGAGAAGTCCACCCTGGCGAGTTTGCTGGAATGGAACGTCAAGTAATGGAATACACAGTCCGAATCCCTGGCAGGCCACCGCAATTGTCGGGGTCCTCATAACCGCAAATGCGCGCGAATACCTGCAACACCCCCACCCACGATCTGCCGGTTCGCGTCGGACGGCATTGGTTTGCGACGGTCCCGCTTTCCGCGATTTTCCTGCATTCGTCGGCCTGGTGCCCATGCGGTGCTCCGGGCCGTAGCATTCAAGGGGGAAACTCGCGGGAATCCGCGCAATTCGCAGCCGGTCGCGAGGAGGCACCGACAGCGACCTTGCCGGTGACGGTGAGCTACCGCGCGGCGACTGCGGCCAACACCCCCGTGCCGGGGCGCAAAGGGGTTCAGGGCGCGCGGTCGGCGCGGCCTCGACGGTTGGACAAAGTGCCCCCCAACCCTGCGAAACGCCGCGCAAAAACAACAATCTGCATGGTGGTGACCCCAACGGGGATCGAACCCGTGTCTCCACCTTGAAAGGGTGGTGTCCTAACCTCTAGACGATGGGGTCTCGCCAAAGCCGGCGGGATACCCCGTCCGGTCCGGTTTGGCAAGCGGCCCGCGCAAAACCACCGGGCCTCAATCTAGATAAGGCGAAAGACGCTCTCTCACCACCCCCGCATGACGGAGGCGGCGGCCATGCCGATGGCGGCCTGGACGGGCTCCACAACCGGCATGCCGAGCGCCTGGGCGAGCGCCGGGCGCTGGTCCGCCATGCCGGCGCATCCCAGCACCAGCACATCGGCGCCGTCGCGGTCGCGCAGCTCGCGGCCGGTCTCCAGCAGGCGGGCGCGGGTGCGCACCGGGTTCGCGAGCTCGACCACTTCGAGGTCCACGGGCCGGTCTCCGGCGAAGCGCGCATCGAGGCCCATCTGGCGGACATAGCGCAGATGGCGCGGCACGGAGCGCGCGAGGATGGCAAGCACGCCCACCCGCTCGCCAAGCGTCAGCGCCGTCAGCAGGCCTGCCTCGGCGATGCCGATCACCGGCTTGCCCGTGTCCTCCCGCAGCACATGCAGGCCGGGGTCCGAAAAGCAGGCGAGCACGAGCGCGTCCGCATTGCTGTCGGCCGCCATCGCGCGCAAATGCGGCACGACTCCGTCGGCGTCGCCCTGGCTCTGGATGCCGGGCGGGCCGGCACGGTTGGTAACGGCCCGGATTTCCGGCCCGCCGGCGGTGCGGAAGGGCTCCACCGCCCGGTCGATGGCCGCCGTCACGGCTCCGGTGCTGTTGGGATTGACGACCAGAATTTCGCTCATGCTGCCACCCTACCGCTCCGCCTGCCCCGCGAAAAGGAGAAGCGCCCGGTCGGGGGGAGACCGGGCGCTTCAGGGCGTCGAAGACTGCGGGACGAGAGGGGGAGTCCCAAGGCGGCGAGAAAGCCGCGTGCAGCCTTTCGTCAGAAGATAGGACGGAATGTCGCGCTTGACAAGTCCGGAAGTAGAAATTTTCTGAAAAAATTCAGTCCCCAGCGAGCATACGGCTTACCTCCGCAGCACAACGCGGCGGGTCCTCGAACGGCACCAGATGGCCGGCGCGCGGAAACGTCGCAAGTCGGCCGTTCGGCACCCGTTCGGCGCAATCGGCCTGCACGGTCGCCGCCCAGCTCGGATTGCCGGATGGGCCGCCGTCGACGGAGGCTACGAAGGTGACCGGCCGGGCGATGCGGGCGAGCCCCTCATAGGTCGAGGGGTCGAGCGCCGCCTCGTAATTGTGTGCCTCGAGCGGTCCGGGACAGGCAAGCTGCCAGTCGCCCGCATCCGTCGGATGCAGGGATCCCCGGCAGTGGCCGGCGAGCGCTTCCGCGTCGAAGCGTCGATAGGCGTCCCGTTCGGCAAGCGCCAGCCGGAAGGTTTCCGGATCGGCCCAGCGCGGCCTCCGGCGGCGCGCCATGCCGGACAGTTCGCGCGACGCCGCCACCGAAAAGTCCCGGGCCGGATGGTCGAGGGGCGGGGATATCGGCGGCTCGAACGCGGTAAACGCTTCCCAGGGCTCGCGCCCGAACACGCCGGCGAGCCTCAGGCCCGCCACGCCGCAGAAGCTGTGCGAGGCGTAGAAAAGCGGCGCGCCGCCCGCATCCGCCTTTGCGGCATGGCAGACCAGACCGAGATCGGCGGCGTAACGGTCGAAATCCGGCTCGCCGTCCGGCAGGCCGGATCCGCCATGACCGCGCGCGTCATAGGCGTAAACGCGGAAGTCGCGGGCCAGCAGGCGGAGCAGCGGCGCGTAGCCGCCCGCCGGGAAGCCGTTTGCGTGGCCCCAGAGCAGGGCGGGCGCGCCCTCCTTTGCCTTGCGCAGGCGGTAGAGGCTGAGCTCCAGGCCGTCATCGGCGCCGACGACCAGCCTGTCGGCAAACGGTTCGGGGAGCGATGGCGGCCGGGCGGCCCCCGCCGTCATGCCGCGCGGACGGCGCCGGCGCCCATCGTGCGGGCTTTCACCGCATCGCCGAAGGCGGCGAAGATGGCGCGTGCGAAAGCGTTGGTCTGGTAGAGCGTTTCGGGGTGCCACTGGACGCCGAGGCAGAAGGCGCCGGCCGGCCGCGAGATCGCCTCGACCACGCCGTCGGGCGCACGCGCCTCGACCATGAACCCGTCGGCAACCCGGTCCAGCCCCTCGGCATGGAGCGAGTTCACCATCTCGAAGCTGCGCCCCCCGGCAATGCGGCGCAGAAGCCCGCCTTCCGCGAGCGTCACGGCATGGCGGAGCGCGGCGCGGCTGCCCATCGGGCGGGTCTTCACCGAGCGGTGGTCCTGGCAGCCCGGCACCTTGTGGACGAACTGGTGGAGCGTGCCGCCGAAGGCGACGTTCAACTCCTGGATGCCCCGGCAGATGGCGAGCACAGGCACGCCCTGAAGCGCCGCCTCGCGCAGCATGGGCAGCGTGGTGGCGTCGCGGCCGGGATCGAAATTCGTGTTCTCGGGATCGATGTCCTGGCCGTAGAGATGCGGCTGGACATTGGAGGGGCTGCCGGTGGTGATGATGCCGTCGAACCGCGACACGAGGTCCGGAATGTCGATATGCTCGCCAACCGGCGGGATGAGCAGCGGCGCGGCGCCCACCACCTCCACCACCACCTCGGCGAACCGGGAATGGACCGAATGCACCGGGAAATTGTGGAAGGTCTTGGTGCAGGCCGAAATTCCGACCAGGGGCATCGTCACGGCATGGCGCTCCGGCAGCGGCGAATCGCGGGACTATAACAGAAGAGACGGATTGCCAATGTTCATCTCGCTCTCGGATGGGCGGCGCGGAACACCTTCTCCAGATGGGCGACATCCACGGCGGTGTAGCGCTGCGTCGTGGCGAGCGAGGCGTGCCCCAGCAATTCCTGGATGGTCCTGAGGTCCGCGCCGGCGCCCAGCAGATGCGTCGCGAAGCTGTGGCGGAGCGCATGCGGCGTCGCCGTTTCGGGCAGGTCCAGCCGGGCGCGCAGGCGCCGGAGCCGGAGCTGGGCGACACCGGCCTGCAGGCGCCCGCCGCGCGCGCCGAGGAAGAACGGCCCGTCCGGCAGCAGCGGAAACGGGCAGGTCCTGCGGTATGCGGCCGCCGCCTCGCGCACCGCCGGCAGCAGCGGCACGACCCGCTCCTTCCGCCCCTTGCCGATGACCCTGAGCGCGTCCCCGGCCTCGAAGGCGCGCCCGTCGAGCGCGAGCGCCTCGCCGATCCTGAGCCCCGCGCCGTAAAGCAGGGAGAACAGCGCCAGGTCGCGGCGGTCCTGCCAGTCCTCGCCGGGCGCGGCGAGCAGGCGGTCGGTCTCGTCGCGCGCGAGCGCCTTGGGCACCGGGCGCGGCAATTTCGGCGTGCGGATGCCGGTGAGCGCCGCCGCGTCGCCCACGCCCCGGCGCGCCAGCCAGCGCAGCCAGCTGCGCAGCGCCGAGAGGCCGCGGGCGCGCGAGGAAGCTCCCATTCCGCCGCGCGCGCGCGCGGCAAGCCAGGCGCGGATATCGCGCGGCTCGATCTTCGTCAGGTCCGCAGGCGAGACCGGCTCGCTGGTATAGCCTTCGAGAAATGCGAGGAAATCGGCCGTGTCCCGCCGGTAGCCGGAGACGGTGTGCCTGGAGAAGCCGCGCTCATGCGCGAGCCAGCCGCGCCAGTCCTCCAGCAGCCTGGCGGTTTCCGGCGTCATAGCGCTTCGGGCGAGTCGATGAGCGCCGGCAGTTGCGCCGAGACCATGCGCGCGAGGAAGACGAGCAAATCGGTTCCTTGCCCGGCCTGGAAATGCTCCGGGTCCCGCGAAGAGAGCGCGAGCAGGCCGGCCGGGCCGCGCGGCCCGGCATCGAGGCGCAAGAGCGCCATGCTGCCCACCGTTTTTGCCGCCGCGCCGAACAGGTCCGCCGGGCCCCGCTCCAGCCCGCCCTCGAGCCGGGCGTCACCTTCGCCGAGCAGTGCGTCCACCCGGCGCGGCGCCAGCGCCGCAAGGCCCGGCGCTGCGGGCAGCGCCTCGGCGCGCGTCTCGAAGGCAAGCGCCGCTCCGTCGCAGCCGAGCAGGCCCGGCCATTCGCCGGAGACGATGGCGGCGAGTTCCGCAAAACGCCGCCGACCCGCTGCGGCGAGCGCCGCATCGTGGACCCGGGACATGCCGGACTGGTTGCTCGCCCCGATTTCGAGCAATTCGCGCAACGCCTCGCGCAGCTCGCTGCTGTTCCGCCGCTCGCGCTCTACCATGACGCGCTGGAGGTCCACCACGCCGCCTTCGTCGCGCCCCGGCGGGGACAGAACCGTCAGCAGGTCGGGATGGCGGCGCAGGAAATCCGGATTGCGCCGGAGATATTCGGCGACCTCGTCCGACATGGGCCCGGACACGGGCGGGCCTAGTCCGCGGCCTCGGGCAGGCCGAGGATCGACTGGCCGGTCTTGCGCCAGTCCGCGAGGAAGGCTTCGAGCCCCGCATCCGTCAGCGGATGGCGGTAGAGCTGCCGCAGGATCTGCGGCGGCACCGTGGCCGCGTGCGCCCCGCAACGGGCCGCCTCGACCACATGCAGGGGGCCGCGGACCGACGCCGCCAGCACCTCGGTGCCGATGTTGTCATAGGCGCGGTAAATTTCGCAGATGTCGCGCACGAGCCCGATGCCGTCCTGTCCGAGATCGTCCAGCCGGCCGACAAAGGGGGAGATGAAGCCCGCGCCCGCCCGCGCCGCCAGCAGGGCCTGCTGGGGCGAGAAGCAAAGGGTGACATTGACCGTCACGCCGTCGTCGGCGAGCGCCCGGCAAGTGCGCAGACCGTCCACGGTGAGCGGCACCTTGACCGCCACATTGGGCGCAATAGCGGCCAGCCGCCGGCCCTCCGCCAGCATGGTGTCGTGGTCGGTCGCGGTGACTTCCGCGCTCACCGGCCCGTCCACGAGCGCGCAGATGTCGGCGATCGCCTCCAGCAGCGGTCGCCCGCTCTTCGCGATCAGCGAGGGGTTGGTGGTGACGCCGTCGACCATGCCGGTCCCGGCCATGTCGCGGATTTCCGCCAGATCGGCGGTATCGACAAAGAATTTCATGGCAACCCGCCCTTATCGTCGCTGCGAACCGTTATGACTCTATACATGTCCGCCCCGAACCGCGCCATAACCGTGCCGGTCCTGCTGCCCCTGCCGCTGCCCGGCCCCTACGATTATGCGGGCGAGGGGTTCGAGCCGGGCGACATCGTGGAGGTCCCGCTCGGCCGCCGCCACGTGGCCGGCGTGGTCTGGGACGGGGAGCCCGGCGGCGTCGCGCCGGACCGCCTGAAGCCCGTGGCGCGGCGCTTCGACATTCCGCCGATGCGCCCGCCGCTCCGCCGCTTCGTTGCGCGGGTGGCGAATTACACGCTCTCGCCGCCGGGCTCCGTGCTGCGCATGGCGCTGAGCGTGCCGGCGGCGCTGGAGCCGCCGAAGCCGCGCCGCGCCTGGCGGCTGGCCGATATCCCGCCGCCGGCCATGCGCGCCACGCCGCAGCGCCGGCTCGTGCTGGAGCTGCTGGCGGGCGGCGGCGCGCTCATAGCTGCCGAAATCGCCCGTGAGACCGGGACGGGGCCGGGCGTCCTCAAGGGCCTTGCGGCGCTGGGTGCGGTCGAGCCGGCGGTGCTGCCGCCGGGGCCGGCCTTCGCGCCGCCGGACCCGGACAGCGGCCGCGTCGGGCTGACGGAAGAGCAGGCGGCGGCGGCGGCGGGGCTCGGGGGTGCCGGCTTCTCCGTGTCGCTGCTGGAGGGCGTCGCGGGGGCGGGCAAGACCGAGGTCTATTTCGAGGCGGTTGCGGCCGCGCTCCGGCGCGGCCGGCAGACGCTCATCCTGCTGCCCGAGATCGCGCTGACGGCGCAGTGGATGCAGCGTTTCGAGGCGCGGTTCGGCGCGCGGCCGCTCGCCTGGCATTCGGACCTGCCGGCCGGCGAGCGGCGCAGCGGCTGGCGGGCGGTGGCGGAGGGCCGGGCGCGAGTGGTCGTCGGCGCGCGCTCGGCGCTCTTTCTGCCCTTCCCCGAGCTCGGCGCCATTGTGGTGGACGAGGAGCACGAGCCCGCCTTCAAGCAGGAGGACGGCGTCGCCTACCACGCGCGCGACATGGCCGTGCTGCGCGCCCGGCTGGAGGACGTGCCGGTCGTGCTCGCCTCCGCCACGCCCTCGCTCGAAAGCGAGGAGAACGCCGATGCCGGGCGCTACCGGCGGCTGAGGCTCTCGGAGCGCTACAGGCGGGCGGCCCTGCCGGAAGTCTCGCTGATCGACCTGCGCCGGAGCCCGCCCGCGCGCGGCCAGTGGCTCGCCGCGCCGCTGGAGGCGGCGGTCCGGAGCGCGCTGGAGGCCGGCGAGCAGGCGCTGCTGTTCCTCAACCGGCGGGGTTATGCGCCGCTCACGCTCTGCCGCGCCTGCGGGCACCGCATCGAATGCCTCAATTGCAGCGCCTGGCTGGTGGAGCACAGGCTGGCCGGGCGGCTGCAATGCCACCATTGCGGCCATGCCGGCCCGCCGCCCCCGAAATGCCCGGCCTGCGGGGCGGAGGAAAGCCTCGCCGCCTGCGGGCCCGGCGTGGAGCGCATCGCCGAGGAAGCGGCGGCGCTCTTTCCCGAGGCGCGGCTCGGCGTGTTTTCGAGCGACAGCGTGCGCGGGCCCCGCGCCGCCGCCGAGTTCGTCGAGAAGGTGGAGGCGCGCGAGATCGACCTGATCATCGGCACGCAGCTTGCCGCCAAGGGGCACCATTTCCTCTGGCTGACGGCCGTCGGCGTGGTGGACGGCGACCTCGGCCTCGCCGGCGGCGACCTGCGCGCCTCCGAGCGCACCCACCAATTGCTGACCCAGGCGGCCGGCCGCGCCGGGCGGGCGGAGCGGCCGGGGCGCGTGCTGGTGCAGACCTGGCAGCCGGAGAACCCGGTGATGCAGGCGCTCGCCTCGGGCGACCGGCAGGCGTTCCTGGCGGCCGAGCGCGAGGGGCGCCGGGCCGCCGGCATGCCGCCTTACGGGCGCCTCGCAGCGCTGGTGCTGGCCTCGCGCGATGCGGCGGCGGTGGAGGCGGCGGCCCGCGCGCTCGCCCGCGCCGCGCCCCGGGGCGGGGAGGCGGACGTGCTCGGCCCCGCGCCCGCGCCGCTGGCGCTGCTGCGCGGCCGCCACCGCTGGCGCCTCCTGCTCAAGGCCCCGCGCGAGCGCCCGGTGCAACCCGTGCTGCGCGCCTGGCTCGGCTCCGTCCGCCTGCCCGCCAGCGTCTCCCTTCAGATAGACGTGGACCCCTACAGCTTCATGTGAGGCGCGCGCGCTTCGCTATGCAGCCGCGCCCGGCGAGACCGCGAGCGGATGGCCGATGAGCAGGCGGTCGCGGGTCAGCAGTTTGAGGCCTTCCTCCTGCGCCTGGACGAGCAGCAGTTCGTCGAACGGGTCGCGGTGGGGAAGCGGCGTTTCGAGAGGCCGCGCCGCGTGCGCCGGGGTCATGGCGAGTACCGGAATATCCAGATCCTCCAGCGCCGCCAGCACGTCCTTCGGGTCGAAGCGGCTCTTGCGCGCGCCGTCCCGATGGCGGGTGTGTAACTTGAGCCGCATTTCCCAGACGGATACCGCGCTCGAAAACAGCTGCGTATTCCGGTCGGCCAGCAAGCGTCGCGCGGTTGCCGGCAGTTTCCCCGGAGCCTCCATGAAGTCGTAGAGCCAGTGGGTGTCGAGGAGGATGCGCACCCCGCTACCCGTCTTCGTCCTCCAGCCCCAGCACCTGGCGGCTGAAGGCCGGGTCGTTCCATTCTTCCGGCCAGGGCTCCGCGTCCCCGACGATGCCGAGGCGTTCCCGTATCCTGTCCAGCTTGTCGAAGTCGAGGCCGCCGCGCGCCTTGCAAGGAACGAGTTCGGCCGCCGGGCGGCCGTGCTTCGTGATGACGACGCGCTCGCCGTTCCGGGCGGCGGCCACGAGCTCTGAAAGGCGCGCCTTCGCCTCGCGTATGGCGACTTCCATTGCGGCCTCCCTGTCGTGGCCCGGTTAGCTTGGAAAGGGTAGGGCGGACGGCGCCTTAATTCCACACCACATCGACACTATAATTCGGGCGACAAGCCAATATGTCGCGGGGGGTTCGGTTGCGGCTTCGGCGGGCGCTGTGATAGCAGAAAGCCCGCGCGGCGCTCTCGGGCTCGCGCCCGTTGCGCTCGGCTTGGCGGCCGTCTTTTCGCCGGGGCTTTCGAGCGGCGGCGGACCCAAGGCGGCACGCATTCGGGGACATTATTCGTGGCTTCTCAGGCAGGACCGGTTTCCGCACTCGCCGAGCGCTATGCGACCGCTCTGCTGGAGCTTGCCGAGGAGCGCAAGGCGCTGGACGGGGTCGCGGAAGACCTGGAGGCGCTGAAGGCGCTGCTGGAGGGAAGCCCGGAGCTTACCCATCTCGCGCGCTCGCCGCTGATCGCCCGCGAGGACCGCGCGCGCGCCATGCAGGCGGTGGCCGAGCGGGCCGGCTTCTCGGACCTCACGCGCAATTTCATCGGCGTCGTCGCGCGCCACGGCCGGCTGTTCGCGCTCCAGGCCATTGCCGAGCGCTTCCTCGCCGTGCTGGCCGAGCGCCGGGGCGAGGTCACGGCGGAAGTGACCGTGGCGCACGCTCTCGACGACGCGCAGCGCCGCTCGCTCGAAGCCGCGCTCGGCGGCATTGCGGGCGGCAGGGTTTCCATCGACCTCAAGGTCGATCCCGACATTCTCGGCGGACTGGTCGTCAGGCTCGGTTCGCGGCTTTACGACAGCTCGCTCGGCTCCCGGCTGCGCCGGCTCGAACTCTCCATGAAAGGGGCTTGAGGGGACATGAATATCGACGCCTCCGAAATCTCCGCGATCCTCAAGAACGAGATCGCCAATTTCGGCGACGAGGCCGATGTCGCCGAGGTCGGCACGGTGCTGTCCGTCGGCGACGGCGTGGCCCGCGTTTACGGCCTCGACCGCGTGCAGGCGGGCGAGATGGTCGAGTTCGCCGACGGCACGCGCGGCATGGCGCTCAACCTCGAAGCCGACAATGTGGGCGTGGTGATCTTCGGCGAGGACCGCGACATCCACGAGGGCGACCTCGTCAAGCGCACCTCCGCCATCGTCGATGTGCCGGTCGGCAAGGGGCTGCTCGGCCGCGTGGTGGACGGGCTCGGCAACCCCATCGACGGCAAGGGCCCCATCGAGGCCGCGGAGCGCCGGATGGTCGAGGTCAAGGCCCCCGGCATCATCCCGCGCCGCTCGGTCCACGAGCCGATGCAGACCGGCCTTAAGGCGCTCGATGCGCTGGTGCCTATCGGGCGTGGCCAGCGCGAGCTCATCATCGGCGACCGGCAGACCGGCAAGACCGCAGTCGCCATCGACACCTTCATCAACCAGAAGCAGATCAACGAGAGCGACGACGAGGCGAAGAAGCTCTACTGCATCTATGTCGCCGTCGGCCAGAAGCGCTCTTCGGTCGCCCAGGTGGTCAAGACGCTCGAGGAATACGGCGCGATGGAATACTCCATCGTCATCGCCGCCACGGCCTCGGACCCCGCGCCGCTCCAGTTCCTCGCGCCCTATTCGGGCTGCGCCATGGGCGAGTATTTCCGCGACAACGGCATGCATGCGGTGATCGTCTATGACGACCTCTCCAAGCAGGCGACCGCCTACCGCCAGATGTCGCTGCTGCTGCGCCGCCCGCCGGGCCGCGAGGCCTTCCCGGGCGACGTCTTCTACCTCCATTCGCGCCTGCTGGAGCGGGCCGCCAAGATGTCGGACGACCACGGCGCCGGCTCGCTGACGGCGCTTCCGGTGATCGAGACCCAGGGCAATGACGTCTCCGCCTTCATCCCGACCAATGTGATCTCGATCACGGACGGGCAGATCTTCCTGGAGACCGACCTGTTCTACAAGGGCGTGCGCCCGGCGATCAATGTCGGCCTCTCGGTCAGCCGCGTGGGCTCCGCCGCGCAGACGAAGGCGATGAAGAAGGTGGCGGGGCGCATCAAGCTCGAGCTTGCGCAATACCGCGAGATGGAGGCTTTCGCCCAATTCGCCTCCGACCTCGACGCCTCGACGCAGCAGCTTCTGGCCCGCGGCGCGCGCCTCACGGAAGTGCTGAAGCAGGGCCAGTATGCGCCGCGCAGCGTGGCCGAGCAGGTGGTGGCGATCTTCGCCGGCGTGCGCGGCTATCTGGACGGCGTCGGCGTGCGCGACGTGACCCGCTTCGAGGAAGGCCTGCTCGGCGAAATCAAGGCCCGGCACGGCGAGCTGATCGCGCGCATCGACGAGAGCGGCGACCTCGACGACGACACCGAGAAGGAAGTGGACGGGATCGTCTCCGCCTTCGCCCGGACCTTCGCCTGAGCGCCTGCCGCCATGCCCAGCCTCAAGGACCTGCGCAACCGCATCTCCAGCGTCCGCGCGACGCAGAAGATCACCTCGGCCATGAAGATGGTCGCGGCCGCCAAGCTGCGCCGCGCCCAGGAGGCCGCCGAGGCCGCGCGGCCCTATGCCGAGCGCATGGAACGGATGCTGGGCTCGCTCGGCGGCTCGCTGGCGGGCAGCGCCGGGGCGCCGAAACTGCTGGCGGGCAGCGGGGACGACCGGGTCCATCTGGTCGTCGTGGCCACGGCGGACCGGGGGCTTTGCGGCGGCTTCAACGGCGGCATCGTGCGCCGCGCGCGCGAGTTCATCGAGGAGCTGGAGGGCGCGGGCAAGACGGTGCGCATCCTCTGCGTCGGCCGCAAGGGGCGGGACCAGCTTCGCCGCCTGCACGGGACCAAGATCGTCGATGTCATCGAGGGCGTCGGGCGCCGCTCGGTCGAGTTCGCCGAGGCGGACGCGATTGCCGAGCGCGTGCGCACCATGTTCGACGAGGGCGAGTTCGATGTCTGCACCATCGTCTATGCCCGCTTCAAGTCCGCGATCAGCAATGAGGTGACGGTCCAGCAGCTGGTGCCGGCGCCGCTGCCGGAAGCCGGAGCGGACACCGAAGCCGGCGGACCCTCAGCCGTCTATATCTACGAGCCGGACGAAGAGGCGATCCTGGAGGACCTGCTGCCGCGCAATGTCTCGGTGCAGGTCTATCGCGCGCTGTTGGAGAACGCCGCCTCCGAACACGGGGCGCGCATGGCCGCCATGGACAACGCCACCCGCAATGCCGGCGACATGATCGCCAGGCTCACCCTGCAATACAACCGCACCCGCCAGGCGATGATCACGAAGGAACTGATCGAGATCATCTCCGGCGCCGAAGCAGTCTAGGAGCACAACAGATGGCCAGGAATGCGGTCGGCCGCATCAGTCAGGTTATGGGCGCCGTGGTGGACGTCCGCTTCGAGGGCGACATCCCGCCGATCCTGAACGCGCTCCATGTCGATCGCGGCGACAGGACGCTGGTGCTCGAAGTGGCGCAGCATCTCGGCGAGAACATCGTGCGCACTGTCGCCATGGACACGACCGAAGGGCTGGTGCGCGGCGAGGACGCGGTCGATACCGGCAGCGCCATCGCCGTGCCGGTCGGCCCCGAGACGCTCGGGCGGATCATGAACGTGATCGGCGAGCCCATCGACGAGCGCGGCCCCGTGACGACCGCGAAGACCTACCCGATCCACCGCCCGGCGCCGCCCTTCGTGGACCAGTCCACCGAGGCTGAGCAGCTGGTGACCGGCATCAAGGTCGTGGACCTGCTCACCCCCTACGCCAAGGGCGGCAAGATCGGCCTGTTCGGCGGCGCGGGCGTCGGCAAGACCGTGCTCATCATGGAGCTCATCAACAATATCGCGAAGGGGCACGGCGGCTATTCCGTGTTCGCGGGCGTGGGCGAGCGCACCCGCGAGGGCAACGACCTCTACCACGAGATGATCGAGTCGGGCGTGATCGACCTCGAGGGCGGCGAGTCGAAGGCCGCGCTCGTTTACGGGCAGATGAACGAGCCGCCGGGCGCCCGCGCGCGGGTCGGGCTGACGGGCCTGACGCAGGCGGAGTATTTCCGCGACGAAGAGGGCCAGGACGTGCTGCTCTTCATCGACAACATCTTCCGTTTCACCCAGGCGGGCTCCGAGGTCTCGGCGCTGCTCGGCCGCATCCCCTCGGCGGTGGGCTACCAGCCGACGCTCGGCACCGACATGGGCGCGCTCCAGGAGCGCATCACCTCGACCACCAAAGGCTCGATCACCTCGGTGCAGGCGATCTACGTGCCGGCGGACGACCTGACCGACCCGGCCCCGGCGACCGCCTTCTCGCATCTGGACGCCACCACCGTGCTCTCGCGCCAGATCGCGGAGCTCGGCATCTATCCGGCCGTCGATCCGCTCGACAGCACCTCGCGCATTCTCGACCCGCGCGTGGTGGGCGAGGAGCATTACGGCATCGCGCGGCGCGTCCAGGAGGTGCTGCAGCAATACAAGGGCCTCCAGGACATCATCGCCATTCTCGGCATGGACGAGCTGTCGGAAGAGGACAAGCTGGTGGTGGCGCGGGCGCGCAAGATCCAGCGCTTCCTCTCGCAGCCCTTCCATGTGGCCGAGGTGTTCACCGGTTCGCCCGGCGTCTATGTCGAGATCGAGGACACCATCAAGGGCTTCAGCGGCATCGTCTCCGGCGAATACGATGACCTGCCGGAGGCGGCCTTCTACATGGTCGGCACCATCGAGGAAGCCATCGAGAAGGCGCGCGGCATGGCGGCCGAGGCGGCCTAGCGATGGCGGACGGCAAGGTTTCCTTCGAACTGGTTACGCCCGAGCGCCTGCTGCTCTCCCAGGAGGCCGACATGGTGGTGGTGCCGGGCGGGGCCGGCGATTTCGGCGTGCTGCCCCGCCATGCGCCGCTGATCTCCACTGTGCGCCCCGGCACGATCCGGCTGCATGACGGCGGGGGGGAGCCGGCGGCAATCTTCGTGGCCGGCGGCTTTGCGGAAGTCACGCCCGAGCGCTGCACCGTGCTGGCGGAAGAGGCCGTGCCGCTCGCCGAGTTCGACCGCGCGGAGGTGGAGCGCGAACTGCGCGAGGCGCGCGAGGACGCCGCCGACACGGATGACGAGCGCCGCCGCGCCGCCGCCGAACGCCGCGCCGCCGTCGCCGAAGCGAAGCTCGCCGAACTGGGCTGAGCGCGGCCCGGCGCGGCAGTCCATGCCCGGCGCCTTCGTTCTTCCCGACATTCTGCCGCCCGGACTGGACCTCGCGGTCTGCGGCGCGGCCGCAGGGCGTCGCTCGGCGAAAGTCGGCGCCTACTATGTCGGCTCCGGCAACAGGTTCTGGCGCATTCTGCACGAGACGGGGCTGACGCCCCGTTTGCTGGAGCCCGAAGAATTCCGCCTGCTTCCCGAATTCGGCATCGGGCTCACCGACCTTGCCAAGACGGCCAGCGGGCCCGATTCCGAAATACCGCGCAGCGCATGGGATGCGGACGGGCTCTGCCGCAGGATCGAGGCGGCGCGGCCCCGCATGCTCGCCTTCAACGGCAAGAACGCGGCGCAGAGGCTCATCGGCGCGAACCGGGTCGGCTACGGCCTACGGGAGGAGCGAATCGGCGATACCGCGATGTTCGTGCTGCCCTCGACCTCCGGTGCCGCGAGCGGCTACTGGGACCCGGAGCCCTGGCAGGAACTGGCTCGTCTGGTGGCGGCTCTCCGGCGTTGAAAAGCTGTCCTTCGCTGCCGGCGTCTATGTCTTTCTGTTCTTGGCGAACGCTTATGCTGCAGCGATTCGTTCAACTATGATCGTGCGTTCCAGATGGCGCGGCTGCGCGAGGTCGAAAGCCAACTGCATGCCGAGCCATGTTTCCGGGGTGGAGCCGAACGCCTTGGAGAGACGATAGGCCATCTCGATCGAGACCGATGCCTTTTCGTTGACAAGGTTGGACAGCGTCTGGCGGCCCACGCCAAGCCGCTTCGCACCTTCGGTAACGGAAAGGCCCAGCGGCTTCAGACAGTCCTCGCGCACGATTGCGCCGGGATGCACGGGGTCCTTCATTGCCATTCCGCGGTCCAACCTCCGCCCTAAGCCGCCCGCCGGTCTGCCTCCGCGTCGAGGATGCCGATTGTGGGACCGCCCTTGATGGTGATGCGCTGCATGACCCGGCGCTGGCCGAAATAGTCGTTGACGGCCATGTGCATCAGGCGGCGGTTGTCCCAGATGGCGAGCGTGCCGACTTCCCAGCGCAGCCGGCAGGTGAATTCCGGCCGCGTTGCGTGGCCCATCAGCCATTCGAGCAGCGGCAGGCTCTCCTCCTCGGTCATGCCCTGGAAGCGCCTCGTGCTGCGCGAGTCGCTCAGATAGAGCGCCGGGTGTCGGTGATTATCATAAAGGGCGCATATTTGCTGGCGTAGCGCGCTTTTGTGGTGCGCACGACAAACAGCGTGAGACAGGCGCGGCCGGGTTTATGACGGGGGCCGAGGACGGAAGGAGGGCGTAGCCCGACCGGAGTCCTCGGCCCCCGTCGCGTTGAGATTTTCGCCTCCCGGAGGGCGGCGACGTCCTGGCGACCGGGTTGGCCGTTCCCGGGCTGCGGCAGGGGGTAGACTGGGGCTTCTGAGAACGATGCGGCGCCGGCCCCGTTGGCTTGGTGGCAACGACCGGCGCCGCACCCCCCGAGCCATGCAAGGCGCGGCCCGGAAGCGCAGTATCGTGCGCGTCCGGGCGTGGGTCCACCCCGTTCTCATCGGTCGCGATGAGGAACGCCGCCCGCCTGTTCACCTGCGCCCTGTGCCGCCGCCAGGTGGTTCTCTGCCGGCGCTGCGACTCTGGCCATATCTACTGTTCGCCGCGTTGCAGCGGGCGGGCGCGGCGTCGGTCGGTGCGCCTTGCGGGGCAGCGCTACCAGAACAGCCGCCGGGGCCGTCACAAGCATGCCGAGCGCCAGCGGCGCTACCGCGAACGGCGCCGTGTGCGGCAGCCGGCAGTTCGGGCCATCGCGCAGAAAGTGACGCATCACCCTTTGACCGTCGCGCGCCGGCGTCCTGATGTGGCGCGCATACCGGCGGGGCGGTCCGGAACCCGGCCCTTCGGGCCCGACCGTCCCGCCCGGGTGTTCCGCTGCGAGCGCTGCGGTCGGTTCTGCGGCCTGGCGGTCTATCCGGGCCTGCGCCAGGCGCGAAGGGAGTGAGATGGCGATCGACAAGCAGACCCGTGCCGAGATCCAGCGGCTGTATTTTGCCGAGAAGTGGAGGATCGGCACGATCGCGCGCCAGCTCGGCGTCCACCACGGCACGGTCGAGCGCGCGGTAGCGGCCGCCGGGGCGCCCGCGCGTGAGAGGCGGCGCAGGGCTTCGATGATCGATCCGTTCCGGCCCTTCATCCGCCAGACCCTGGCGGTCTGGCCCAGGCTGCCAGCCAGCCGGCTCTACCAGATGGCGGTCGAGCGCGGCTACCGGGGCAGCCAGAGCCACTTCCGGCGCATGATCGCGCCGGAGCGCCCGCGGCCTGTGGCCGAGGCCTATCTGCGCCTCAAGACCCTGCCCGGCGAGCTGGCCCAGGTGGACTGGGCCCACTTCGGCAAGGTGAGGATCGGGCGCGCGGAGCGCCCGCTGATGGGCTTCGTGATGGTGCTGAGCTACTCGCGCCGCATCTTCCTGCACTTCTACCTCAATGCCGCGATGGACAACTTCCTGCGCGGCCATGTCGAGGCCTTCGAGGCCTGGCAGGGCGTGCCCCGCGAGCTATGGTACGACAACCTGAAGAGCGTCGTGCTGGAGCGCCAGGGCGACGCCATCCGGTTCAACCCCCGGCTCCTCGACTTCGCCGCCCGCTACCGCTTCCTGCCCAAGCCGGTCGCGGTCGCGCGCGGCAACGAGAAGGGGCGCGTGGAGCGCGCCATACGCTATGTGCGCGACAACTTCTTCGCCGCCCGCGCCTGGCGCGACCTCGACGACCTGAACGCCCGGGCCCGCGCCTGGTGCGACGGCGTCGCCGCCGACCGTCGCTGGCCGGACGACCGCTCCCTCACCGTGCGCGAGGCCTTCGAGCGCGAGCGCGGCTCCCTGATGGCGCTGCCCGACGACCGGCCCCCCGTCGACGAGAGGGTCGAGGTCAGGATCGGCAAGACCCCCTACGCCAGGTTCGACCTCAATGACTATAGCGTCCCGCATACCCATACGCGGCGCACCCTCACCGTGGTCGCGACACTGGAGGAGGTACGCATCCTCGACGGCGCCGACACCGTCGCCCGTCATCCGCGCAGCTTCGACAAGGCGGCCCGCATCGAGACCCCCGAGCACATCGAGGAGCTGGTCAGGCTCAAACGTCACGCCCACCGCCTGCGCGGGCAGAGCCGCCTTCTCCAGGCCGCCCCCGACAGCGAGCGCCTGCTTGCCGAGACCGCCAGGCGCGGCGGCAATATCGGCACAACCGTCGCCTCCCTGCTGCGCCTGCTCGACGACTACGGAGCCGTCGAACTCGAAGCCGCCATCGATGAAGCCCTTGAGCGCGGCGTCCCCCATCCCAATGCGGTGCGCTTCAGCCTGAACCGGCGGCGCGAACAGCGCAACGAGCCACCACCCATCCCCATCGACCTGCCCGGCGATCCAAGACTGCGCGATATCGCGGTCCGCGATCACGACCTCGGCGGATACGACGGGCTCGCAAGCCACCACGAGGAGGACAGCGAAGAATGACCCTCAAGGACCGCGCCACGGCGCTCGGACTGCACGGCCTCCTCGCCCACTGGAGCGAGGTTGCGGAGCGCGACTGGCTCCCGCCCCTGATCGCATGGGAAGAGGAAGAGAGGCGAAGCCGAAGCCTCAGGCGACGCCTCACCGCCGCCCGCCTCGGACAGTTCAAGCCGCTCGCCGACTTCGACTGGGACTGGCCAAGGCGATGCGACCGCATGGCCGTCGAGGACCTCATGACCCTCAACTTCCTCCGCGAGGGCGCCAATGTCGTCCTCATCGGCCCCAACGGCGTCGGCAAGTCCACAATCGCCGCCAATATCGCACACCGCGCCGTCCTCGAAGGCCACACCGTGCGCTTCGCAACCGCCGCCAGCCTGCTCGGCGAGCTCGCCGCCATCGACTCCGACACAATGCTCCAGCGCAGGCTGCGCTTCTACGCCCGCCAGCACCTCCTGGTCATCGACGAAGTCGGATATCTCTCCTACTCCAACCGTCATGCCGACCTGCTGTTCAATATCGTCTCAAGCCGCAGCCAGCAGCGCTCCACCATCATCACCACAAACCGCCCCTTCGCCGAGTGGAGCGAGGCCTTCCCCAACGCCGCCTGCCTCGTGGCCCTTGTCGACCGGCTCGTCCACAATGCCGAGATCCTCGCCATCGACGGCGACTCATACCGCCGCAAGGAGGCCGAGGAACGCCAGAAGCAGCGCAGCGCCGATCGCCGCCGGCGGCGATCGGCAAAAGGAGCGGGCAAGAGCACGGCGCAAGACACGGGGGATGCCTGAGCCAGCCGTGCAGCATCTGCATCCATGGGATCGCCGCCTGCGGGCCGAGGGGCTGCGAAGCTGCCCCCTCGAAGACGTGGTCCACGCCCTCGGCTATCGCCGCGATCCCGCCGATGCCGCGCGCTGGAGACGAGCCGGTTCGGTCCTCTCCATCAACCGCTTCATGTTCTACGACCATCTGCGCGGAGAGGGAGGCGCCGGGGCCATCCAGCTGGCGGTTCATGCGCTCGGATGCCCAACGACCGAAGCCCTCGACTTCCTCGCCCAACTGCCGCGCCACTCACGGCTCCCGAACAGTCGCTGTGAGGCGGAGCCCTCGTGCCAGGACCCTCGCTGGCCGGCGCTGCGGCAATACCTCATCGAGCAGCGCGGCCTCGCCGACGCGCTCGTCGAGCTATGCCGAGGCCTCGGCCTGATCCGTGCCGACCGGCGCGGCAATCCCGTGTTCCTCCGCCGAAACGCCGCCAGCAAGGTGGTCGGCATAGAGACCCTCCCCGCAGCGCAGGAGCCGGCCGCAGACGGCGGCTTCTGGATGTCATGGGAGCCCGACTGGCCCGGCACCGTCATCCTCACCGGCAGCGCCCTCGACGCCCTGTCGATCCTCTCCCTCCACCTCGTCCCGGAAAAACGCAGCAAATGCGCCGTCGTCTCCACCGGCGCCATCACGGCCAGAATCCCCAAATGGGTCGAGGCCTGGAACCCGCGCCGTATCTTCTGTGCCTGGGACGCTACACGATACGGCGATCACGCCGCCCGCCGCATGCAAGACAACGACACAAGAATCGTCCGAATGCGACCGGCCCTCGAAAACCAGGACTGGAACGACATGCTCATCCGTGACCGCGACGGCGAGCCGCTCGAAACCGATGACCGCCCAATCAGATGAACGCAACACCTAACCCATGCGACGCTGCTCGCAAGCCGCACAAACCGGCCGTTCCGCGCCAGCAAATAAACGCCCTTCCTAACCGTCGCTAACACCGGGCGCCCGGTCTCGGGGTGGACGCGCACCAGCGGGTGGTATGCCGGCTCCGCGGGCTTGTCCTGTTCGGTCACGCGCCTCTGCATCTTTGCCGAGCGCGGCGCGTGCTTGTTGTAGAGATTGTGGGTGGTGAGCTTCGCCGCCGCCGCCTTCATGCCGTCCGAGAGCGCGTCATAGGAGGCGTAGAGATTGGCGAACAGCGTGTCGCCGCCGGCCGCCGGCACCTCCCTGGCGTAGAGCAGGGTCGCCATGGCGGGTGTCGGTGTGAAGCTCTGGTCCGTGTGCCAGTGGTCGGCGAAGCCGGTCGGGTCGTCCGCCTCGCGCACGATCTCGATGATCTCCGGCCGGTCGTCGAGGCCCTTCAGATGGGGATGCAGGTGGATGCCGCCCCAGCGTCTGGCGAAGGCGAGATAGGCATCCGGATCGAGCTTCTGGTCCCGGAAGGCGACCACCCCGTATTCGAGCAGCGCAGCATGCGCCTCGGCAAAGCCGGCATCGTCGAGGGCGCCGAGATCGACGCCCCGGACCTCGGCGCCGAAGGACCCGGAGAGCGGAACGGCTTCGAACGGCATGGCGCATGCCTCCCCGACAATCTGCGACCGCTGGCAGTCTAGCCGTAGCCGGTGCCGGAGGGTAGGGCGTCGCGCTGTTCCAGTCCCATCCGCGCGCTATGATGGCCGCACACGCCGCCGGAGGAGCCCGGAATGAGCATCCGCCCGCCTGAAGACGCAGACCGCGCCGCGCTCGCCGGGCGGGTCTGGCGAGACGATGCCGGAGGCCCGTCCGTCGTGGCGCTGCGCGAAGGCCGCCTGGTCGATGTGACGGGCGCCTTCCCGACCATCGCGGACCTGCTCACGGCCGACGACCCGGCGGCGGCGCTCCGCGCAGCTTCGGGAGAGGAGCTGGGGCCGCTCGAGGCGCGGGACTCGCTGCTGGCCCCGGTCGATCTGCAGGCGGTCAAGGCCTGCGGCGTCACCTTCGCCGCCAGCATGCTGGAGCGGGTGATCGAGGAGCAGGCGCGCGGCGATCCGGCGGCCGCCGAGGGCGTCCGCAACATGCTCGCGAAGGAAATCGGCGCGGACCTGGCGGCGATCCGGCCCGGCTCCGCGGAGGCCGCGCGGCTCAAGCAGGCGCTGGTGGCGCGCGGGCTCTGGTCGGCCTATCTGGAGGTCGGCATCGGGCCGGACGCCGAGGTGTTCACCAAGGCGCAGCCCATGTCGGCGGTCGGGCCGGGCATGGCGATCGGCATCCGCTCCGACTCGGTCTGGAACAATCCGGAGCCGGAGCTCGTGCTGGTCATCGCGCCCTCGGGCCGGATCGTGGGCGCGACGCTCGGCAACGACGTGAACCTGCGCGACATTGAGGGCCGCAGCGCCCTGCTGCTGGGAAAGGCGAAGGACAACAACGCCTCGGCCGCGCTCGGCCCCTTCATCCGCCTCGTCGACGATGATTTCGGTCTGGACGACATGCGCGCCGCCGAGATTGCGCTGCATGTGACGGGGGAGGACGGCTTCGCGCTGGAGGGCAGCAGCTCGATGGCGGAGATCAGCCGCGACATCGAGGACCTCGCGGCGCAGACCATCGGCGCCGCGCATGACTACCCCGACGGGCTCGCGCTCTTCACCGGCACGCTGTTCGCGCCCGTTCAGGACCGCGACGCCCCCGGCCAGGGCTTCACCCACAAGGAAGGCGACCTCGTCACGGTCTCAAGCCCCCGCCTCGGCGCGCTCACAAACCGCGTCACCACCTGCGAAAACGCCCCCCGCTGGACCTTCGGCGCCCGCGCCCTGATGGGGAATCTGGCGCGGCGGGAGCTGCTGGGGTGAGGGTGACTGCGGTTTCGAGCCGAGGCATCGATCATTCAAGGGAAATCGGGGCTCCGCGCCAGACATGATGCTTCCCGGATCGCTTGTTTGTCTTGACCGACACTCGCAGTGCACAACACAACGACCATGACGATAAGGTCGTTCGCCGACAGGGACACCGAGGCCGTGTGGCTTGATCGGCGCGTTCGTCGTTTCGCGAACATACAGGCCCAGGCAAAACGAAGACTCAACGTGTTGAACGCAGCCACGATGCTGGACGACTTGCGGAAGAACCCCGGCGCGAGACTGCACAGGCTGAGAGGAGACCGCGCCGGCCAATGGGCCGTTGCCGTCAACGTGCAATACCGTATTGTGTTCGACTGGGATGACGGACCAGCCAATGTGGAACTGACGGATTACCATCGATGATCGGACCCATTCACCCCGGGGTGACGCTTCGCGAAGACTTCATGGAGCCGCACGGATTGAGCGTCGCCCGGCTGGCCGAAGCGCTGGGCGTCTCCCGGAATCGGATCGCGGGCATCCTGCGCGGACGCTGCGGCATCACCGCCGACACCGCGCTTCGGCTCGAACGCGCATTCGGGGTCTCGGCCGCGTTCTGGCTCAATCTGCAATCCCACTACGAGTTGGAGTTGGTAACCCGGGAAGCGGGACCATCGATTGACGAGACCGTGAAGAGGTTCGCCGCGCCGGTTTCCGCCTGACCGGGAATTCGGGGGCCGCGCAGGTAGCAGGATCGTAAAGAAGTGCATTGTTCACTAAATGTTTGCTATAGTTCCTAAAAGAACTTGATATCGGAATATCTGCTGCCATATAAGGCGGGTCGGGGCGGCATCCGGAGGCCGTCTCGCCTATTGCGTCGGCGCCGGCGCGAAAAAAACTCCCGTGAAACCAAGGGGAGACGTGCGCCCTGCGCCTGGGCTTGCGCGCGCGGGCGCAATCAGGCGCGCGAACCGCGCCGGCGCAAAACGCGCCCGCCCGCCCGCGCAGGCGCGCACGCGATTACGCGCGGAAAAGGGTCCCGCCACAGGCAGCCGGCGGCGGGGTGGATAGAACGAAACGGGAGCAGGAAGGAGATGCCCATGCCGGAAACGACCATCGCTTATGCGTCAGGCGCATTCTGGTCATGACATTTCATGACGCATCGCAGGGAAGGCTCGCCACGCCGCATGACAAAACATGACACATCATGACGTTCCGGTGGAGTGGGCCCCTTCCCCGCCGCGCCGGCTACCCCCCGTCCGCCCGTCCCGTCACCGTGGCGTGCCGGGGCAGGTTGTCGGCGATTTCGAGCCAGCCTATCCGCTCCTCGCAGAAGACGTGGAAGGTTGGCGGCAGGGCCTCGGGGTCGTCGAAGGTGCTGATGTAGAAATGGGTCTCGCCGGGGAAACGGTCCGACTCGTAGGTGAGCGGAGTGCCGCAGGCGGCGCAGAAGCCGCGCTCGACGCCGGGCGAAGAGGCGAACACGGCCCGCTCGCCCCTGGTGAAGGCGACCGACTCCGTGGCCGCGCCGACGAACATGGTGACCGGCGCGCCGGTGCTGCGCCGGCAGGTCGTGCAGTGGCAGTAGCCGGTCCAGAGCGGCGCCGCACCGATCCGGTAGCGCAGCGCGCCACAGAGGCAGCCGCCTTCGAGGGGGAGTTCCGCCACGGTCGGTCAGGCCGCCTGCGCGTGGACCGCCGGGCGGCCGCGCACGCTGATGCGCCAGAGGAGGCGCGAATTCCACTTGCCCGTCGCGACGCCGATGGGCGTTGCAGCATGCATGGTCTGCAGCGTATCCCACACCACAAGGTCGCCCTCGGCGTATTTGTGGCGGTAGATATGCCGCTCCTCCAGCGCGTGGTCCTTGAGCTCGTCCAGCAGCGCCTCCGCCTCGGCGTCGGCCATGCCTTCTATGGCATAGGCGCCGTGGCCGAGCGCGTAGAGCGCCTTGCGGCCCGTGACCGGGTGGGGCATGACCAGCGGGTGCCAGACCGGCGGCACGCGGCTGTCCTGATCCTCGTTGACGATCGGGTTCGCCGGCGGCTCGTCCTTGCGCCGCTTGCCGCGCCCGTATTTGTGCGCGACGCGGAGGCCGTCGGTGCGCCGCTTCATGGCCTCGTCCAGATTGTCGTAAGCCGCAGCCATGTCGCAGAACTGCGTCTCGCCGCCTTCCTCCGGCGCGGCGATCGAGTAGAGCATCGTCGCGCTCGCCGGGACCTTTTCGTAGGACTGGTCGGTGTGCCAGAGCGCGGCGCCGTTGCGGATCTTCGGGTCCTCGTCGCGCTTCTCGGTATTGCCGACGGTCATGAGCTCCGGATAGCCGGCCATGCGCATATGGTCGAGCACATGGGGGATCGGCTCGCCCCATTGCCGGCCGAAGCCGAGATAGCTCTCCTCGTCGAGCGTCTGGTCGCGGATGACGATGACGCGGTGGTCGTAGAGCGCGCCCGTAAGCCGGCGCATGAGCGCCTCATCGGCCCCCGCGCCCAGATCGACGCCCCGGATTTCCGCGCCGAATGCGGCGTCGAGCGGGATAATCGCGGTCATGAGCGGTTCCTCCTATTCGGCGGCCTGGACCAGGTGGTCGTCCATGGGCGCCGTGCCGAGGCGCGGGTCCTTGTAAATGACGCCGTCCTTCATGATCATCGCGAGATTGTCCCGGTCCTGCACCAGCGAGACGTCCTCCACCGGGTCGCCGCGCACCAGCAGCAGGTCGGCGAGGTAGCCTTCCTTCACCTTGCCGAGCTCGCCCGCCTTGCCCATCAGCTCCGCGCCCACGACCGTGGCGCAGCGCAGCGCGTCAGCCGGCGAATAGCCGAACCAGCGCACGAAATGCTCGATATCGCGCGCGTTCTGGCCCATCGGCGTCATGGCGAAGCCGTAATCGCCGCCGACCACCACCCGGACGCCGCGCCTGCGGAGCTCGTGATAGGTCTCGCAGGTCAGGTCGAACATCCGGAAGAGGCCGAGGGACTCCACGGTCTCACGGTCCAGCCCGTATTTTTCGCCCTCCCGGGTGGAGTTGTGGACGAGGCCGAAAGCCGGGCCGACAAAGGCCGTGTCCTTGACGCTCTCCAGTGCATCGAGCGCCTCCTCGTCGGCGTAATCGCAGTGGTAGATGCACTCGATGCCGTGCCGGACCGCCATCATCACGCTTTTCGAGGAGCGGGCGTGGCAGGCCACCATCTTGCCGAAATCGCGCGCGACCCCGACAAGCGCCGCCACTTCGTCATCGTTGGTCGGCGTGACCTCGCCCCCGGCGAACGGCACGAAGTCGTCGCCGGAGAGGTTGATCTTGAGCTGGTCCACGCGGTCGCGGACGCATTCGCGCGCTACCTTGCGCATCTCCTCCGGCCCGTCGGCGACAAGCCCGAAGCTTTCCTGGTGGAGGTGGCGCTGGCGCTCGTCGCCGAGCCCCGCCGTGGTGGTGATCTCGGGCGAGCCGGCGCGCATGCGGGGCCCGGCCAGCATGCCCTCCTCGATGGCGTCGCGGGCATTGACGCCCAGCAGCGGCTTGGCGGAGGCCGCCTCGAAGATCGAGGTGAAGCCGTGCTCCAGCAACAGCCGCAGGTTCTGCGCCGTCAGCAGCATGTGCCGCTCGGGGCCGATCCGGCCAAGGTCCGGCGGGGCTATGATGCCGGTGAAGCTCGGGTGGCAGTGGCCTTCCACCATGCCGGGCATCAAGGTCATGCCGGCGCCGTCGATCCGTTCTTCCGGCAGATCGCCTATAGATTCGCCCGCGGGCGCGACCGCGGCGATGCGGTTGCCCTCCACCACGACGGTTGCGGGGACGGGCGCGTCCGTCTCGCCGTCCCACAGCTGCGCACCGGTTATCGCTATTCTCGACATCGCCTCCTCCCTGCCTTGCCTGCCGGCCGCCCGCGCGACGGCCGCATGACCCGACTCTGCCTGCCGGGCGGGGAGACTGCAATGCGCCCCGCGATTGCGAAGGCGCGCGCGGGCCGGCTATCCGTCCGGCGCCATGCCCAGTGCGCCCTTGTAGAGGTCCAGCAGCGCCTCCTGCTCGGCGCGGTCGGCGCTGTCCATCTTCCGCAGCCGCACGATCTGGCGCATGGTCTTCACATCGAAGCCGTGCGCCTTCGCCTCCGCATAGACTTCGCGGATATCGGCCATGAGCGCGGCCTTCTCCTCTTCCAGCCGCTCGACCCGCTCGATGAAGGCGCGCAGCTGCCCGGCGGTCACCCCGCCGGTTTCGCGTTCCGTCGCCCCTCCGTCGGCCATGTCCTGCACGGTTCAGTGCGCCTTCGACTGGAAGGCGGCCATCTGCTCCGGCGTCGCCTCCTTCTGGTGCTTCGCCTTGTAGTCGGCATAGGGCATGCCATAGACGATCTCGCGCGCCGTCTCGTAGTCCATGTCGAGGCCGCGCTCCTCGGCCGCCGCCCGGTACCATTTGGAGAGGCAGTTGCGGCAGAAGCCGGCGAGGTTCATCAGGTCGATATTCTGGACATCCGGGTTGTCGCGCAGATGCTGCACCAGGGTGCGGAAGGCGGCGGCCTCCAGCTCGGTCGTTGTCTTGTCGGTCATCGGTCTCGCTACTCAATCGCCAGGAAACGGGGTCGCGGCTAAACTAGCCGATCATGCAGCCGGAATCGATCCTCCGCCGGGCCTTCGAACGCGCGGTCGCGCGCGCCGACCCGGCGCTGTCGCTCGCCCGGCATCTGCCCGCGCCGCCCGAAGGGCGCACCTTCGTGGCGGCGGCCGGCAAGGCGGCGGGGTCGATGGCGGCCGCGTTCGAAGCGGCATGGCCCGGCCCGCTGGAGGGTATCGCCGTCACCCGCTACGGCCACGCCGCCCCCTGCGAGCGGATCGAGGTGATCGAGGCCGGGCACCCCATGCCGGACGCCGCCGGGCGCGAGGCCGCGGCGCGGATTCTGGAGGCGGCGCGCGCGCTCGGGCCGGACGACCTTTTCGTATTCCTCGCCTCCGGCGGCGGCTCGGCGCTGCTGGCATTGCCGCTGCCGGGCGTCTCCTTCGAGACCAAGCAGGCGGTGACGGGCCGGTTGCTCGCCTCGGGCGCCTCGATCCACGAGATCAACACGGTGCGCAAGCATATGTCGGCGGTGAAGGGCGGGCGGCTGGCGGCTGCGGCCTTTCCGGCGCGAACCGTCACGCTGGCCATATCCGACGTGCCGGGGGACGATCCCGCGGTCATCGCGTCGGGCCCGACCGTGCCCGACCCGACGACGCTCGCCGATGCCGGGCGCGTGCTGGAGGCCAACGGGATCGAGCCGCTGGCCGGCCTCGAGGAGACGCCGAAGCGGCTGGAGCGGTGCGAATTCCGCCTGGTCGCCACGCCCAGGGAATGCCTGCTCGACGCCGCACCGGACGGGCCGCCCGCCTGGCTGCTCTCGGACCGGATCGAGGGCGAAGCGCGCGAGGCGGGCAAGGTCATGGCCGGCATCGCGCTCCATGCCCGCGCCTTCGCCGCCCCGTTCCCGCCGCCCTGCCTGCTGCTTTCCGGCGGCGAGACGACCGTGACGGTGCGCGGCAAGGGCAAAGGCGGGCGCAATCTGGAGTTCCTGCTGGGGCTTGCGCTCGCGCTCGACGGCGCACCCGGCATCCACGCCATCGCCGGCGACACGGACGGGATCGACGGCGCGGGCGATTGCGCGGGCGCGTTGCTCCGCCCCGACAGCCTGGCGCGGGCGCGGGCGCTCGGCCTCGACCCGGCGGCATGTCTGCGCGAAAACAACGCCTACGCCGTGTTCTCGGCTCTGGGCGACCTGGTTGTCACAGGGCCGACACTTACTAACGTCAACGATTTCCGCGCTATCCTGATCGAGCGGTAATGGGGAGGACGGGATGAGCGGCAAGCGGAGGGCCAAGATCGTCGCAACGCTCGGGCCGGCGACCTCGAGCGCGGAGGCCATCGAGGCGCTGTTCGAGGCCGGCGTCGATGTGTTCCGCTTCAATTTCAGCCACGGACAGCCCGAGGACCATGCGAGGCGCCACCGCATCCTGCGCGAGCTGGAGCGCCATGCCTTCCGGCCCATCGGCATCATGGCCGACATGCAGGGCCCGAAACTCCGGGTCGGCGCCTTCGAGGGCGGGAGCGTCGAACTGGAGCCGGGCCGGCGCTTCATGCTGGACCGCAGCGACAGGCCCGGCACGGCCGCCCGCGCCTCGGTGCCGCACCCGGAAATCTTCTCGGCCGTCGGCGCGGGCGACGACATGCTGCTCGATGACGGGCGGCTCCGGCTGAAGGTGCTGTCCAAGTCCGAGGCGGCGCTGGAGACGCAGGTGGTGGACGGCGGGCGGCTGAGCGACCGCAAGGGCATCAACCTGCCGGGCGTCTTGCTGCCGATCTCGCCGCTCACCGAGAAGGACCGCACGGACCTGCGTTTCGCGCTCGGGCTCGGCGTCGAATGGATCGCGCTCTCCTTCGTGCAGCGCCCGGAGGATGTCGCGGAGGCGCGCCGTTTGATCGGCAGCCGGGCGCATGTTCTGGTCAAGGTGGAGAAACCCGCCGCGCTCGACTGCATCGAGGAAATTGTCTCCGCCGCCGACGCCGTAATGGTGGCGCGCGGCGATCTCGGGGTCGAAATGCCGGCGGAAGAGGTGCCGATCGCCCAGAAGACGATCATCCGCACCTGCCGCGATGCGGGCAAGCCGGTAATCGTGGCGACCCAGATGCTGGAATCGATGGTGCATGCTCCGGCGCCGACGCGCGCGGAGGTCTCGGATGTGGCGACCGCGGTCTATGACGGGGCGGATGCGGTCATGCTTTCGGCGGAGACCGCGGCCGGCTCCCATCCGACGGCGGCGGTCGAGATCATGGGCCGGGTAATCGACCGGGTGGAGCGAGACCCGTCGCACCGGCGCATCGCGGCGGCCGAACAGCGCCCGCCCATGGCGACCTCGGCGGACGCCATCTCGGCCGCCGCCCACCAGGTGGCCGACACGATCGGAGCGGCCGCCATCGTGACCTACACCACGTCGGGCTCGACGACGCTGCGCGCCGCCCGCGAACGCCCGGAGCAGCCGATTCTGGGCGTGACCTCCGAGCTCGCCACCGCGCGGCGCCTCTCGCTCACCTGCGGCGTTCACAGCGTCCATACGGCCGATGTGCGCGATTTCGACGAAATGGTGCGCAAGGCGGTGGCCGCCGCCGCGCTCGAGGATGTCGCGGGGCCGGGCGACACGGTGGTCATCACCGCGGGCGTGCCGTTCGGCACCCCCGGCGCCACGAATGTGCTGCGCATCGCCCGCATTCCGGCGGAATAAGGCTGCGGAGCAGCAGACAAGGAGGCGCTGGCGATGTCCATGCCCGGAACCGAGCATATCTTCCGCTACACGCATGAGTTCTCGGACACGATCATCGCCAGTGCCGGCGGGGCCGTAATCCGCGACCGCGAGGGGCGCGAGATCCTCGATTTCACCTCCGGGCAGATGAGCTCGATTCTCGGCCATGCGCATCCGGAGATCGCTGCGGCGGTAAGAGACGGGATCGAGCGCCTGGACCATGTCCACAGCAGCTTCCTTTCCGACCCGGTTATCGAGTTTTCGAGGGCGCTGAGCGATCTGCTGCCGGACAAGCTCTCCAAGGTGCTGCCGCTCAGCACGGGTGGCGAGTCCAACGAGGCGGCGCTCAAGATGGCGAAGCTCGCCACGGGCCGCTACGAGATCGTCGCCTTCGACCGGTCCTGGCACGGAATCACCGGCGGCGCCGGATCGGCGACCTTCAACGGGGCGCGGCGGGGTTACGGGGCGCCGGTGCCCGGCGTGCTGGCGCTGCCGACGCCTTATGCCTACCGCTCGCCCTTCGCGTCCAACGGGGACTATGACTGGCGCGCGGAGCTCGACTGGGGCTTCGAGATGGTGGACCGGCAGACGACCGGCAGCCTCGCCGCCATGATCCTGGAGCCAGTGCTGAGTTCGGGCGGCGTCATCGAGCTTCCGGACGGCTATCCGACCGCGCTCGCCGAACACTGCCGGGCACGCGGCATGCTGCTCATCTACGACGAGGCGCAGACGGGCCTCGGGCGCACGGGCGCTCGCTTCGCCTTCGAGCATGAAGGCGTCGTCCCCGACATCCTGACGCTCTCCAAGACGCTGGGCGCGGGCCTGCCGCTCTCCGCGACGGTGGCTTCGGCCGCGCTGGAACAGACGTGCTACGAAAACGACTTCCTGTTCTACACCACCCATACAGCCGACCCGCTGCCGGCGGCGGTCGGAGCCAAGGTGGTGGAGATCCTGGTCCGCGACCGGCTCGAGGAGCGCGCCCGGGACCTCGGAGCCTATATGAAGGCCGTCCTGCTCGACCTCCAGCAGCGCCATGAGTGCATCGGCGACGTGCGCGGCCGTGGGCTGCTGCTCGGCATGGAACTGGTCGAGGACCGGCACGGCAAGACGCCCGCGAACCGATTGGGCCACGAAGTCGGGCGGCGCTGCATCGAACTCGGCGCGAGCCTCAACATCGCCCGGCAGGCAAGCGCGCATATCTTCCGGATCGCGCCGCCGCTCACCGTGACGCGCGGGCAGATCGACACTGCCATGGATATTCTCGACCGGGCGTTGACGGAGTGTGCGGGCCGGCGGGGCCGGCAATAGCAGGCACTGCCTCGGGTTTCCTGCGGGAACGCCGGATCGACCCGGGAAATTCAGGCGGCGTCTTGCGTTGACGGTGGCGTTATACCGCATCCGCCATCAGGGGAATCCGGGTGGCCGGCTCCCGGTAGGTATCGACAATCTTCCGTTTGACCGTTTCGGTCGCTTCGGAGTGCGGCCCCGGCCTCTCCAGCAGCTGGATGAAGGTCTTGCCGAGCGGCGGAAGGTTTGCGCGCGGGCGGAGTACCTCGAGCGTGTCCGGAATGGTTCCTTCGGCCATGACGGTGACGGCTACTCCGGTTTCAACGGCGACCTTCACGGCTTGCTCGTCGGAACTCCGAAAAATCTCCCGGCTTGCGACTCCATGGCGACTCAGTTCGGCAATTCCCGCGGCTCGGAAGGAGCTGTCCTTCTCGCCCCAGGCCACCGGAACGGGCGCCTCGCCATCAAGCTGGAAATCGGGAGATGCGACCCAGTGCAGTTGCGGTTGTCCCAGAACCAGGGCCGAGGGCTCTTCGCGCTGCAGGAAGACGATGGCGAGGTCCAGCAGGCGCGCCTCAATCATTTGTCCAAGGCGTTCGCTTGGCTGGCACCGGACATCCAGATCCATCGATGGGAGCTCCTCGACCGCATAGTTCAGAAGCCCGGGCAGAATCGAGACGGCGCAGGCCTGTTCGACACCAAGGCGGACCTGGCCGTAAACGGGCCCCGACTGCAGCCGTCCGACCATCCCGTCATGCATGTCCACCAACGCCCGGATTTCCGGCAGCAACCGGTGTCCCTCGGCCGTCAGCGTCACATTGTGGGGACTTCGGCGAAACAGGCGGACGCCGAGTTTTTCTTCCAGCGCGCGTATGTGCAGCGACATGGTCGCCTGGGAGTACTCCAGCCGTCGGGCAGCCGTCGAGAAGCTCTGCTCTGCGGCGACACAGAGGAAAGAACGGAAGAGCTTGGTATCGATATCGATCATGTTTCGACCCATTTTGATTTACCAAAGCATTTAGACTTCCAATATATAAAATCGGAATAGGCCCAACAAATGCAACGCCTTGCCCTGTTCCGGGCGTCGTTTGCGAAAAGGACTGTCGGTAATCGCGCCTTTTCCACCCGGTCCGGCCGGACGCGAGGCTTCGGAATTTCAGGCTGCCATGCGCAGGGCGGCAAGCGGCGGGGCCGGGGCGTGGACGGGGCGGCGGAGGACAAGAAGGCGGCGGGCCTCTTCGGTCCGGCCGCTGCGCAGCAGCGCGCCGATGAGCGCGAATTCGAGCAGGTCGCGTTGAGCGCGGCTGCCGCCGATGCGTTCATGCGTCGCCATCCAGGGGGCCAGTCGCGAGACCGCGCCTTCCCAGTCGCTCCGGGCATAGGCGCCAAGGGCCTCGGCCAGCCCCGATACCATGTCGCCCGCAGGTCCGGCGGCGGCCTCGACGATGCGCATCAGGGCGCCGCCGCGCCCGGCCATGGCATGCGCCAACGCGGCGTGAATGTCGGCGAACGCGATGCCGGGATTCGGGAAGAACTCGCCGGCATAGTCGCTGAGCCGCTCCCAGGTGCCGTCGGGCGCGGCTCCGCCCGCGAGCTCTGCGCGCAGCACGAAGGCGGCGCTGTCGGTCAGCACATTGATCGGCGGCCCCCAAGCGCCGCCCGGCGCGACATCGGCCTCGAAAACCCGCCAGGCCTCGTCCATATCGCCCTCTGCGGCCCGCCAGATCGCTACATGCCAGGCGATATGGCAGGAAAGCTGCGCCTCCGGGTCGTAGTCCTGCCGCCAGGTGTCGAGCCGCGCGAGCCCCTCCTCGAATTCCCCGGCCTCGTAGTGGACATGCGCACGGATATGCGCGGCATTGGCGTTGCGGGGATTGCCGGCAAGCGCCCGTTCCAGCAGGCGCTCGGCCTCCGCCACCTGGCCGGCTTCCACCTGCGAGAAGCCGTGCTGGGCGAGGAACCACCAGTCATCGCCGTAATGCGGCGCCAGCCGGTCGGTGAAGGCCAGTTGCTCAGCCTCGCGCCCCGCCCGGCCGCTGAAGCCGATCAGCCCGAACACGCCGCAGCAGGGCTGGGCGATCATCGCGTCCAGCGGCCATTCCCTCAGATGGGCGAGGATTGCGGCATAGGCGCCCGGCCCGTCGCCGTCGATCAGGAGGCCGAGCGCGTTCAGATGGCCGGCCTCCCTGGCAGAGCACCCGATTGCGGCAGCGCGCGCCGCGCCCATCGCGTCCGCCGCCTCACGCCCCCGCCCCCGCATTTGCAGCGCCCGCGCCTGCCCGGCATGGGCGAGCGCGAAGGAAGGGTCTTCCAGAGCGGCGCGCGCAAACCCCTGCTCGGCGCCCGCATTGGCGCCGAGGAACAGGTCCATCGCCTCGACATAGGCGTCGCGCGCCGCCGCCGACTCCGTCGAAAGGACGAGGCCGTAGCGGTCCCGAAGCATGACGCGCAGTCTCCCTTTGCCGGTCAGTCGCGCCGGTTGCGCCGATTCTGGACCAGGTCGTCCACCACGGCCGGTTCGGCGAGCGTCGAGGTGTCGCCGAGATTGCCGAAATCGTCCTCCGCGATCTTGCGCAGGATACGCCGCATGATCTTGCCGGAGCGCGTCTTGGGCAGTCCCGGCGCCCACTGGATCAGGTCCGGCGTGGCGATCGGGCCGATCTCCGAGCGCACCCAGCGCACCAGCTCGGCATTGAGGTCGTCGGAAGGCTCCTCGCCGAGATTGAGCGTCACATAGGCGTAGATACCCTGGCCCTTGATGTCGTGCGGGTAGCCGACCACGGCGGCTTCGGCCACCTTTTCGTGCGCCACCAGCGCGCTCTCCACCTCCGCGGTGCCCATGCGGTGGCCGGAAACGTTGATGACATCGTCCACCCGCCCGGTGATCCAGAAATAGCCGTCCTCGTCCCGGACCGCGCCGTCCCCGGTGAAATACATGCCCTCATAGGTGGAGAAATAGGTGTCGATGAAGCGCTGGTGATCGCCATAGACCGTGCGCATCTGGCCGGGCCAGCTGTCGAGGATGACGAGATTGCCGGAGACGGCGCCTTCAAGCAGCGCGCCTTCATTGTCCACGAGCGCGGGCTGCACGCCGAAGAAGGGCCTGGTGGCGGAACCGGGCTTGAGGTCGGTTGCGCCCGGCAGCGGCGTTATCAGGTGGCCGCCGGTCTCGGTCTGCCACCAGGTATCCACGATCGGGCAGCGCCCATCGCCCACCACGTCGTAATACCAGAGCCAGGCTTCCGGATTGATCGGCTCGCCGACCGTGCCGAGGATGCGCAGGCTCTTGCGCGAGGTCGCCTTCACGGGCTCGTCGCCCTCGCGCATCAGCGCCCGGATGGCCGTAGGCGCGGTATAGAAGATCGAGACATTGTGTTTGTCGCACACCTGCCAGAAGCGCGAGCTGTCCGGGTAGTTCGGCACGCCTTCGAACATCAACGTCACCGCGCCGTTGGCGAGGGGCCCGTAGAGAATGTAGCTGTGGCCCGTGACCCAGCCGACATCGGCGGTGCACCAGAACACTTCGCCGTCGCGATAGTCGAAGGTGAGTTCGTGCGTCATGGCGGCGAAGGTGAGGTATCCGCCGGTCGTGTGCAGCACGCCCTTCGGCTTGCCGGTGGAACCCGAGGTGTAGAGGATGAAGAGCGGGTCCTCCGCGCCCATCTCCTCCGGCGGGCAGTCGGCCGATGCGCCCGCCATCTCGTCCTCGTACCAGTAGTCGCGGCCGTCCACCCAGCCGATCCCGCCGCCGGTGCGGCGGACCACGATGCAGGTCGTGCAGTCCGGGCAGGACGCGAGCGCGGCGTCGGTATTGGCCTTGAGCGGCACTCTGCGCCCGCCGCGCAGCCCCTCGTCGGCCGTGACGACCACGGTCGAGGCGCAGTCGGTGATGCGCCCGGCGAGAGCGTCCGGCGAGAAGCCGCCGAAGACCACCGAGTGGATCGCGCCGATGCGCGCGCAGGCAAGCACCGCGACGGCGATTTCCGGGATCATGGGCAGGTAGATCGTCACCCTGTCGCCCCGCTTCACCCCCCGCGCCTTCAGCACATTGGCGAATTTGCACACCCGCTCATGCAGGTCGCGATAGGTGATGTGCTCGGACAGGTCCGGGTCGTCGCCTTCCCAGATGATCGCCGTCTGCTCCCCGCGCCGGGCGAGATGGCGGTCGAGGCAATTGGCGGAGGCGTTGAGCGTGCCGTCCTCGAACCAGCGGATATGCAGGTCGTCCTTCGCCCAGGAAACGTCTTTCACCTTTGTGAAGGGCCTTATCCAGTCGAGCCTCCCGGCCTGTTCCGCCCAGAAGCCTTCCGGATCTTCCACCGACCGGCGGTACATCGCCTCATAGGCCGCCGCATCCACATGCGCGCCTCTGGATGCGCCGGCCGTCACCGGAAAAATCGTCCGCTCGCTCATCGCCGTCGTCTCCCGCTCGTCTCCGGGTCTGCCCGATAGTCGCGCCCTCGGGCGGTTTTTTCCAGACCCTATCCGCCGCCTTCCGGCTGGCGGAACTGCTTGCCGAGGCGCAGGCCCTGCGCCTGGTAGGTGGAGCCGATGCCGCCGCCGTAAATCTTGTCCGGGGTCTCCAGCATCGCCTCGTAGATCAACCGCCCGACCGGCTGGCCGTCCTCGACGACGAAGGGCACATCATGGGCGCGTACCTCCAGCACCGCCCGGCTGCCGGCGCCGTAACCGAAACCGGGGTCGAAGAAACCGGCATAATGGACGCGGAACTCGCCGACGCGAGTGTCGTAAGGGCGCATTTCGGCCGCATGGTCGGGGGGAATCGCGACGGTCTCCTTCGATGCGAGGATGTAGAAGTCGTCCGGATTGAGCACAATGCCGCGGCCGGGCCGGGCGGTGACCGGCTCCCAGAACTCCTCGGGTTCGTAATGGCCGATGCGCTCGACATCGACGAGTCCGGTGTGGGCGCGGGCCTTCCAGGCGATGACGCCGCCCTGTCCCTGGGTGTCAACCGTGAGCACGAGCCCGTCGTCGATGACGGCTTCGCGGTTCACCAGCGCATCGCGCGCATGCAGGTCGCGCAACGCGGGGTCGTCGCCCGCCTGCGTCCCCCTTCGCAGGCGGAGCTGCACCAGGCGCGCGCCTTCGCGGACGAGGATGGAGAAAGTGCGCGGCGCGAGTTCCACATAGAGCCGCCCCTCGTAGCCGGCAGGCAGCCGGTCGAATTCCGGCACGCGGTCGGCGATCAGTCGCGCAAACACGTCGAGGCGTCCGGTGGAGCTCTTCGGATTGGCAACGGCCGCCGTGCCGGCGTCGAGCGCCGCCCGCTCCATGAGTTCGGCGATATAGACGCAGCCGCGTTCCAGCACTGCGCCCCCAGCGAGATCGATCTCATGCATGGCGTGGCGGCCGATGCGTCCGGCCAGCGCGCCGTCCGGGTCCGGCAGGAAGCTCGCCCGGACCCGCCAGGCGCGCCGGCCCAGCCGGAGGTCCAGGCTCGCCGGCTGAATCTGGTCTTCCAGGACAGGTCTGGAGGCGGTGAGCGCGCCGGCCTCGACCGCTTTGCGCAGGAGCTGCGAGGGCAGGATGCCGGCGGGCTTCACTCGAGGAAGGTGAGCGCGTGCGTGAAGCCGCGCAGCGAGATCGGAAGGGTGACCTGCCGGCCATCCACCATGGTGAAGGACAGCGCGGCGTTCAGATGCAGCTTGAATGCCTTCATCATCACGTCGTCCATCCGCATGTTCGCCTCGCAGCCGGCATTGACGCAGAACAACAGCGGCGGCCGCCGGACGGCTTTTTCATCGCCCTCGACCCAGACCGTGATTCCCTGGGGCAGGTTGACCCCGAGCGGGACTGTCAGTGACGCCAGCAACGGTTTGCCGGGCCCCGGACGCCCGACTGCGACCGTGGCTGCCGCCTGCTCGGAGCCCGGAGGGAAGAGGCGTTGGAAGACAAAGCACTGCTCCGGGGCGTTCGGCCTGTCCTTGCGCGGCTGGAGGCAGCCTTTCGTCCAGTCGCCGGACGTCTCGCCCTGGACGACCTGGGCGGCCGCGGGCTGCGCGGCTGCGGCCAGAATGAGCAGGATCAGGGTTCTGAGGAACATGGGACAGGGACTCTGGGGGACAGCTCGGATACGAACGGCTGTTTAGCACCGCCGGGGCCGGTTTGGCGAGAGCCGCGGGCTGGCGCCCTCGTTGCCGCGCCCCGGGAGAATGGGTATAGCAGCGGCCGGACGAGAGGCGGACAGGGGCGGTGCCATGCAATTCGAATGGAGCGAACAGCACGAGCAGATGCGCGAGGCGGTGGAGCGCCTTTGCGCGCGCTTCGACCTCGACTACTGGCGCGAATGCGACACCGAGGGCGCCTTCCCGCACGATTTTCACCGGGCCATGGCCGAAGGCGGGTGGCTCGGCATCGCCATGCCGGAGGACTTCGGCGGTTCCGGGCTCGGTATCGTCGAGGCCACGATCCTGATGCAGGCGGTGGCCCAGTCCGGCGCCGGGATGAGCGGCTGCTCCGCGATCCATCTCAACATTTTCGGCCCCCATCCGATCGTCAAGCACGGAACAGACGAGCAGTGCCGGCGCATGCTGCCGGAACTGATCGCGGGCGAGAAGAAGGCCTGCTTCGCGGTGACCGAGCCGGATTCCGGCCTCAACACCTCCAGCCTGAAGACGCGGGCGGAGCCGGACGGCAAGGGCGGTTACGTCGTCCACGGGCAGAAGCTGTGGACTTCGACGGCGCAGGTGGCCGACAAGATGCTGCTGATCGCGCGCACCACGCCACGGGAGCAGTGCCAGCGCGCCTTTGACGGGCTGACGCTGTTCTATACGGATTTTGACCGGCGCTATCTCACGCCGACGGAAATTCCGAAGATGGGCCGGTCGGCGGTCGATTCGAATTCGCTGTTCCTGGACGGCCTGCCGGTGCCGGCGGAAGATCGGATCGGCGAAGAAGGCCGGGGCTTCTACTACCTGCTGGACGGCCTGAACCCGGAGCGCATCCTCGTCGCCGCCGAAGCGGTCGGCATCGGCCGTTGTGCATTGAACCGCGCGGCGGACTATGCGCGCGAGCGCCATGTCTTCAACCGGCCGATCGGACAAAACCAGTCGATCCAGCATCCGCTGGCGGAAAGCTGGGCGAAGCTGGAGGCGGCCGAACTGCTCGTTTACAAGGCGGCGTGGATGTATGACCGGGGCGAAGCCTGCGGGCCGCAGGCCAACGCCGCGAAATACCTGGCGGCGGAAGTGGGGCACGAAGCCTGCGAGCGCGCCATCCTGACCCATGGCGGCATGGGATACGCCAAGGAATACCATGTGGAACGCTGGCTCCGGGAGATCTGGATCGCCCGGATCGCGCCCGTAAGCTGGCAGCTTGCGCTCTCCTTCATCGCCGAGAAGGAACTCGACCTGCCGAAGAGCTACTGAGGCGGGCCCGCCCGAACCCGGCGAAGACCCGGCGCCGTGGATTGAGGACGCCGGGCAGCGTTCCCGGTCAGTTGTCGAGGAAGCTCCGCAGCTTGCGCGAGCGCGTCGGGTGCTTGAGCTTGCGGAGCGCCTTCGCCTCGATCTGGCGGATGCGCTCGCGGGTGACGGAGAACTGCTGGCCGACCTCTTCGAGCGTGTGGTCGGTGTTCATGCCGATGCCGAAGCGCATGCGCAACACCCGCTCCTCGCGCGCGGTCAGCGAGGCGAGCACGCTGGTGGTGCTGGCGCGGAGATTGGCGTGGATCGCCGCGTCGATGGGCTGCACGGCGTTCTTGTCCTCGATGAAATCGCCGAGATGGCTGTCCTCGTCGTCGCCGATGGGCGTGTCGAGGCTGATCGGCTCCTTGGCGATCTTCAGCACCTTGCGCACCTTTTCCAGCGGCATGTGCAGCTTGGCCGCCAGCTCTTCCGGGGTCGGCTCGCGGCCGATCTCGTGCAGGATCTGGCGCGAGGTGCGCACCAGCTTGTTGATCGTCTCGATCATGTGCACCGGAATGCGGATCGTGCGGGCCTGGTCCGCGATCGAGCGCGTAATCGCCTGGCGGATCCACCAGGTGGCGTAGGTCGAGAATTTGTAGCCGCGGCGGTATTCGAATTTGTCCACCGCTTTCATCAGCCCGATATTGCCTTCCTGGATCAGGTCCAGGAACTGCAGGCCGCGATTGGTGTATTTCTTCGCAATCGAGATCACCAGCCTGAGATTCGCTTCGACCATCTCCTTCTTCGCGCGGGCCGCTTCGCGCTCGCCCTCCTGGACGCGCGCGACGATCCGCCGGAAATCCGCCAGCGGCAGCTCGGCCTCGGACGCGATGTCCAGGATGCGGGTGCGGATGGTCCGGATCTCGTCGCGGTGGCGTTGCGAGAAGGTCTTCCAATCTTTCTTCTGGCAAATGCGCCGTACCCAACGCTGGTCGAGCTCACGCCCGCGCCACTCGCCCATGAAAGCGCTGCGGGAGAGTTTCGAGCGCGTGGCGCAGCGCAGCATGCGCCCTTCCAGCCCGTTCAGCTCCCGGTTCATGCCGTAGAGAATGTCCATCAGCTCGTCGATGCGCGCATTGTTGAGCTTCAGCCCGCGCATCAACTGTGCCATTTCCTCGGTCAGCTTGTCGTAGCGCCGGTTCTGGGCGGGCGTCGGCTCGGCTTCGCCGCGCGCCTCGTCGAAGCGCAGCACGCGCAATTTCGCGAGGCGCCTGTCTAGCTTCGCAATGCCGTCAAGCACTTCCATCACATGCGGCAGCAGGGCACGCTCCGTCGCCGCAAGAGAAAGGTTGGGTTCGTCGTCCGCCTCGTCGTCCTTGTCGTCGCTGCTATCCCCGTTCGCGGCCTTGCGGGTATTGTCGTTGTCGGCCGCGCCGTTGGCGGGCGGGCTTGCATTTGCGGGGCCGCCATGCAGCGCAGCCCAGGTTGCATCGAGGTCCACGACATCGCGGAGCAACCGGGCCTCGGCAAGCAATTCCTCGCGCCAGTCGAGGATGCGGCCGATAGCGGTCGGTGTCCGGCAAATGGCGCGGATCATCTTTTCGCGCCCGGCCTCGATACGCTTTGCGATGGCGATTTCGCCCTCGCGCGACAGCAGTTCGACCGAGCCCATCTCGCGCAGATACATGCGCACCGGGTCGTCCGTGCGACCGATATCGTCGTCGATATTGCCGCGTTTCTCGCCCTCCGGCGCCGCACTGCGCTCCGAGGGCGTCTCCTCGCTTTCCTCCGCCTCGACGACATTGATGCCGAGTTCGGAGAGCATGGCCATGGTATCTTCGATCTGCTCGGCCGAGACCTGGTCGGAAGGCAGCGCCGCATTCAGTTCCTCGTAGGAGACATAGCCGCGTTCCTTGCCGCTCTCGACAAGCTGTTTGACGGCCGCCTCCGGATCGACCGGGGCCTCCCGCGCCTCTTCCCGGGGCTCCGGCTCTCGAACCTGCTCCGCTGTCTTCGTCGCCATGCTTCAATCCGTCCCCGATTTTCGCTTCTTCTAGGTCCCGTCCTGGGCGCGCGACCTGCGGGCCTCCATCACCAGCGCCGGCATGCGTTCCAGCGATTCTTCGGTGCCGGTTTCGGCCACTGCCGCCACCTCACGCTCAATGGCCGCGGAGCGGTATGCCGCGAAGACCTGCTCCATCCCCTTTCGCGCCTCCGTCGCCGGAGCGTTCGGGCGAGCGAAATGCGCAAGAGCGTATACGGCCTCGCACAACACGCCGCCGACCGCGCCGGTAAGGCCGACCTTCTCGAAATGGGTCCGCCAGTCGCCCGCGTCAATCCCCTCTCCGTCGGCTGCAAGCCTTAGAATCTCTTGTCGAAGCCTGTCAAGCGACCCGGCGCAATCGAGTTCGGCGATTTCCCGGTCGAACTCGACTGCAAGCTGGGGGTGGTTGATCGCTGCCGCCAATACGCCCCTCGCCTGGCGTTCGCGCAATCCCGCGATCCGGGCCTCGCCGCGTTCCCTTCCCCCGCCCGGGGCAGAGGGCCGGGAGCGACGCCGACCGGGCTGCGGTTGCAGATTGACCCCGAACCGCTCGCGAAGGCGGGAAAGGATTTCGGCTTCGTAGTAGCGCCGCACGGTTTCGTCGCGGACCCCGGAGGCCAGCGCCAGCAGGTTGCGGCTGAACCGGGCGCGGCGGTCGGGCGAATCCGGGCGCACCGCCTCCGCCTCGCTCGACCATAGAAGATCGACCGGCGACTGCGCCCGTTCGACCACTGCGCGCAGCGCCGCCGCCCCGTCCTGGCGGACCAGGTCGTCCGGGTCGCGTTCGTCCGGCAGGCGCGCGAAGCGCAGCGACTTGCCGGGCGCGAGCAGCGGCAGGGCGCGTTCGGCGGCGCGCCGGGCTGCGCGCTGGCCCGCCTCGTCTCCGTCGAAACAGAGAACCGGCTCATCGACGAGCCGCCAGAGTGCGCGCAGCTGGTTCTCCCCGAAGGCGGTACCGAGCGAGGCCACGGTATGCGCGAAGCCCGCCTGGGAAAGAGCGATGGCGTCCATATAGCCCTCGACGACAATCACTTCCTTCGCGCGCCAGGCCGCGTCGCGCGCCTGGGCAAGGCCGTAGAGCACTTCCCCCTTCCGGAAGACCGGGGTTTCCGGTGTGTTGAGGTATTTCGGCTGCGCATCGCCCATTGCGCGCCCGCCGAAGGCGATCGGGAGCCCCCGCCGGTCGGTGATCGGGAACACGACCCGGTTGCGGAGCGAGGCGCGCGGCTCTTCCCCGTGCCCGGCCTGGCGGAGGAGCCCGGCTTCGACAAGCGTATCGGCCTCGAAACCGCCGCGTTTCAGCGCCTGCATGAGCGCCGCTGTGTCGCCGGGCGCATAGCCGAGCCGGAAGCGACCGATCGTGTCGTCGTCGAGCCCGCGGCCGCGCAGATAATTCATCGCCCGCCGGCCCGCCGGCAGGCGCAATTGGCGCTCGTAGAAGGCTGCGGCGGCTTCGACGGCATCGAGAAGGCCCCGCCGCCTGCGGGCCTGCGCGGCCGCTTCGGGGCTTTCGCGCGGCACTTCCATCCCGGCCGCCTGGGCGAGCTTCTCCACCGCCTCGGGGAAGGAGAGCCCCTCCATGCGCATCAGGAAGCCGATGACATCGCCGTGTTCGCCGCTGGAGAAGCAGTGGAAGAAACCCTTGTCGGGCACGACGGTGAAGGACGGCGTGCGCTCCTGCTTGAAGGGCGAGAGACCGACAAACTCCCGCCCGCGCCGCTGCAATTTCACATGGCGCGAGACGACATCCACCAAGGACACGCGGTCGCGAAGCTGCTCCAGAAACTCGGGCGGGAAGGCCATCCGGTGCGCCGGGCCCGCCGTCAGGCCGCCAACGCGGCCTTGACCGTCCGGCTGATCTCGCCGAAGTCCATCTGGCCTGCATAGCGCCGCTTGAGCTCGGCCATGACGCGCCCCATGTCGCGCATGCCCGAGGCGCCGAGATCGCCGACCACGGCGTTCACCGCGGCAATCTGCGCATCCGGATCGAGCCTGGCAGGCAGGAATCTCTGGATGACGGCGATTTCGCGCCGTTCTTCATCCACCGAGTCGAGCCGGCCTGCCTCCTCGTAATAGCGGGAGGACTCCTCCCGCTGACGGACCATCTTTTGCAGCAGCTCCCGGATTTCGGCATCGCCGATGCCGTCGGCATTGCCCTGTCCGCGCGCCGCGATGTCACGGTCCTTGATCGCGGCCAGAATCAGCCTGACCGTTCGCAAGGTCATGACATCCTTGGCCCGCAAGGATTCCTTCAATGCCTCGTTCAATTGCGCCCGCATGGAAGTCTCCCGCTCTTCCAGGTCGCGGCCGGTACCCCGCCGCGAGTTGTGACAGCTTCACGACAAAACGCCGCATACACGGCGTAACGTGTTGAATTAGAAGTTTTCTCCTGCTGGTGCACGCCTTGACACAGGCTGTCCGCCCGCTTATCCCCTTGGCGGTTGGAACATGCCCCGGACAGCGGAAATTATGTATTCCCGACTTCCGTCGTCAAGGGTCTCCGACCGTTGCCCGGCGCAAACGAGCTAGTAATCCAATGGTTATCCAAGACCCCAGACCGGACGGTGCCACGGCCGCCCTGGTCCTTGCCGATGGCGCCGTGTTCTGGGGCAAAGGCTTCGGCGCGGAGGGCGAGGCGGTGGGCGAGGTCTGCTTCAACACCTCGCCGACCGGCTACCAGGAAATCCTGACCGACCCGTCCTATGCCGGGCAAATCGTCACCTTCACCTTCCCGCATATCGGCAATGTCGGCGCCAATGGCGAGGATGTGGAGTCGGACGCGCCGGCCGCGCGCGGACTCGTTTTGCGCATGGACCCGACCGGACCTTCCAATTTCCGCGCGACGCGCCGGCTGAATGACTGGCTCGCCGGCAGCGGCCTGATCGGCGTCGCCGGTATCGACACGCGCGCGCTCACCCGGCGCATCCGCGACGCCGGCGCGCCTAGCGGCGTTGTCGTCCATGCCCCGGACGGCCGCATCGACACCGACGCCGCAATCGCCTGTGCCGCCGCCTGGCCGGGCCTGGAGGGCATGGACCTCGCGCGGGAAGTCACCTGCCGGCAAACATATCGCTGGAACCGGACCCGCTGGGCGCTCGGCCGCGGCTACGGCCGGCTGGAGCACCCGTCGCGCCATGTCGTCGCCGTGGATTACGGCGTCAAGCACAACATCCTGCGTTGCCTGGCCGAGCTTGGCGCGGCTGTGACGGTCGTGCCGGCCGAAACGGAGGCGGACGCGATTCTGGCGCTCAAGCCCGACGGCATCTTCCTCGCCAACGGCCCCGGCGATCCGGCGGCGACGGGGGCCTATGCAACCGGAACCGTCCGCATCCTGATCGAGAGCGGCAAGCCGATCTTCGGCATCTGCCTCGGCCACCAGATCCTCGCGCTGGCGCTGGGCGCGAGCACGGCGAAGATGGCTATCGGCCATCGCGGCGCCAACCATCCGGTCAAGGACCTGGAAACCGGCAAGGTGGAGATCACCAGCCAGAACCACGGCTTTGCCGTGCTGCGGGAAAGCCTGCCGCCGGGGGTGGTCGAGACGCATCGCTCGCTCTTCGATGGTTCGGTGGAAGGGTTGCGGGCGGAAGGCAGGCCGATCTTCTCGGTGCAGTACCATCCGGAAGCCTCCCCGGGCCCCAGGGACGCCCATTACCTGTTCCGGCGCTTCGCCGACATGATGGATGCCCATGCCTAAACGCACCGATATCGGCTCCATCCTGATCGTCGGCGCCGGGCCCATCGTCATCGGCCAGGCCTGTGAATTCGACTATTCGGGCACCCAAGCCTGCAAGGCGCTCCGGGAGGAGGGCTACCGGATCGTGCTGGTCAATTCCAACCCGGCGACCATCATGACCGACCCGGACCTGGCCGATGCGACCTATGTCGAGCCGATCACGCCGGAACTCGTTGAGCGGGTCATCGAGCGTGAGCGGCCGGATGCGCTGCTTGCGACCATGGGCGGGCAGACCGCGCTGAACACGGCGATGGCGCTTGATGAAAACGGCGTGCTCGAACGCTACGGGGTCGAGCTCATCGGCGCCGACCGGGCGTCGATCGCCAAGGCCGAAGACCGACTGCTGTTCCGCGACGCCATGCATGAGATCGGCCTCGACACGCCGCGCGGCGCGCTGGTGGGCGACATGGATGCGGCGCGCCGTGCCATGCGGGAGATCGGCCTGCCGCTCATCGTCCGCCCGTCCTTCACGCTCGGCGGCACGGGCGGCGGCGTCGCCTACAATCCGGAGGAGTTCGAGAACATCGTGCAGGGCGGCCTCGACGCCTCGCCCGTCGGCGAGGTGCTGGTCGAGGAGTCGGTGCTCGGCTGGAAGGAATACGAGATGGAAGTGGTCCGCGACCGGGCGGACAACTGCATCATCGTGTGCTCTATCGAAAATGTCGATCCGATGGGCGTGCATACCGGCGATTCGGTGACGGTGGCGCCGGCCCTGACGCTTACAGACAAGGAATATCAGGTCCTGCGCGACGCCTCGATCGCGTGCCTGCGCAAGATCGGCGTCGATACCGGCGGATCGAACGTGCAATTCGCCGTCAATCCCAAGGACGGCCGGTTGGTCGTGATCGAGATGAACCCGCGCGTCTCGCGCTCCTCGGCGCTGGCCTCGAAGGCGACCGGATTCCCCATCGCCAAGGTGGCGGCCAAGCTGGCCGTCGGCTACACGCTCGACGAGCTGCAGAACGACATCACGCGCACTACGCCCGCCTCCTTCGAGCCGGTCATCGACTATGTCGTGACCAAGGTGCCGCGCTTCACTTTCGAGAAGTTTCCCGGCGCCGAGCCGCTGCTTACCACCTCGATGAAATCGGTCGGCGAGGCGATGGCCATAGGGCGCTGCTTCGCGGAATCGCTGCAAAAGGCGCTCCGGTCCATGGAGACGGGGCTGACCGGCCTCAACGAGATCGAGATTCCGGGCGCGCCGCAGCCGGACGAAATGGTACAGCTGCTGTCCGAGCCCAGGCCCGACCGCCTGTTGGTGATCGCCCAGGCCTTCCGCCACGGCCTCGACCGGGAGCGCATCCGCCAGGCCTGCCAGTTCGACCCCTGGTTCCTGGAACAGATTGAGGCGCTGGTATGCGCCGAGGAGGAGTTGCGGGCATCCGGCCTGCCGGAGAGCGCGCAGGGCCTCCAGGCGCTGAAACGGCTGGGTTTTTCCGATGCGCGCCTCGGCGAATTGACAGGGCTTGGGGAAGGCGAGGTCGCGGCCCGGCGCCGCGCGCTCGGCCTGGCACCCGTTTACAAGCGCATCGACACCTGCGCCGCCGAGTTCTCCTCCGCAACGCCCTATATGTATTCGACCTGGGAGGGCAACGGCCTCGTGCCTGCCGAGTGCGAGGCCGACCCGGCCGAACGCCGGAAGATCATGATTCTCGGCGGCGGTCCCAACCGTATCGGCCAAGGCATCGAATTCGACTATTGCTGTGTCCATGCCGTCTTGGCGCTCAGCGAGGCGGGCTACGAGACCATCATGGTCAACTGCAATCCGGAGACCGTCTCGACCGACTACGACACCGCGGACCGGCTCTATTTCGAGCCGCTGACGGCCGAGGACGTCATCGAGGTCGCCCGGGTCGAGGGTGCGCGCGGGGAGCTGGTCGGCGCCGTGGTGCAGTTCGGCGGGCAGACGCCGCTCAAGCTCGCCTCGGCGCTGGCGGAGGCGGGCATCCCGATACTCGGCACCTCGCCGGACGCCATCGATCTCGCCGAGGACCGCGAGCGTTTCCAGGGCCTGCTCTTGGAGCTCGGGCTCACCCAGCCGGAAAACGGCGTCGCGGCCTCCGCCGGGGAAGCGGCAGCGATTGCGGAGCGTATCGGCTATCCGGTGGTGCTCCGGCCCTCCTATGTGCTCGGCGGGCGGGCGATGGAGATCGTCCACGACCGGGCCGCGCTTGACCGCTATATCCGGGTTGCGGTGGAAGTTTCGGGCGCGAGCCCGGTGCTGGTGGACCGCTATCTGCGCCATGCGACCGAAGTGGATGTCGATGCGCTCTCGGACGGGCGGACTGTCGTCGTTGCGGGCGTGATGCAGCATATCGAGGAGGCGGGCGTGCATTCCGGCGATTCCGCCTGCTCACTCCCGCCCCACTCGCTCGCCGGCGAAACCGTCGCCGAAATCGAGAGGCAGACAGAGGCGCTGGCGCGTGCGCTCGGCGTGATAGGCCTGATGAACGTGCAGTTCGCGGTCACGCACGGGCCCGGGGGCGACCGGATCTACATCCTGGAGGTGAACCCGCGCGCAAGCCGGACCGTTCCCTTCGTCGCCAAGGCCACGGGCGTTCCCGTTGCCAAGATCGCCGCGCGGCTGATGGCCGGCGAGCCGCTCGCCGCCTTCCCGCGGCCGAAGGCGAGCCGGCATATCGCGGTCAAGGAGGCTGTCTTCCCCTTTGCGCGCTTCCCCGGCGTGGACACCGTGCTCGGCCCCGAGATGAAATCCACCGGGGAGGTCATGGGCATCGACACCGACTTCGCCCGCGCCTTCGCCAAGGCCCAGCTGGGCGCCGGGGTGACTCTGCCCGGCGGCGGCACCGCCTTCGTCTCGGTGCGCGACAGCGACAAGGCGGGCGCGGTCGAGGTGGCGCGGATGCTCGCCGCCAGCGGCTTCCGGCTTATCGCGACCGGCGGCACGGCCCGCGCGCTCCAGGCGGAAGGGCTGGAGGTCGATGTCGTCAAGAAGGTGCTGGAAGGCCGGCCGCATATCGTGGACGCCCTCAAGAGCGGGCAGGTGCAATTGGTCGTCAACACGACCGAGGGCGTGGCCGCGCTCCGCGACAGTTACAGCCTGCGCCGTGAGACCCTGAACCGCCGCGTGCCCTATTTCACCACCCTCGCGGGCGCGCACGCGGCGGCCCGCGCCATCGCCGCGGTCGAGGCCGCCCGCCTTGAAGTAGCCCCTTTGCAATCCTATTTTGACGGGTCGTTCCGGCTCTGATTGTAGCTTTTGCGCAAGGGAAATGGCTGAGATGGACAAGGTGCCGATGACGCCTGAAGGCTATCGCCGGATGGAGGAGGAGTTGCGCCGGCTGAAGACGGTCGAGCGGCCTGCCGTCGTCCAGGCCATCGCCCAGGCCCGCGAGCACGGGGACCTGTCCGAGAATGCCGAATACCACGCGGCCCGAGACCGGCAGTCCTTCATCGAGGGCCGCATGGCGGAGCTTGAGGACAAGGTTTCGCGGGCGGAAGTGATCGATCCCTCCCAGGTCTCAGGCGACAAGGTGATGTTCAGCGCGCAGGTAACGGTGGTGGACGAGGAGAGCGACGAGGAATCCTGCTACCGCATCGTCGGCCAGGACGAGAGCGACGTCGCCCAGGGCCGGCTCTCCATCGCCTCGCCGCTGGCGCGGGCCATGATCGGCAAGTCCGTCGGCGACCAGATCGAGGTCGATGCGCCCGGCGGCGCGCGCTACTACGAGATCGTGAAGATCGACTACGCCTGAGCTGGCGGCGACGATTGATCTGTGCCGCAGCCCTTACCAGGGGATCGTGCGCCCCCGCCAGTCGAGGAAGGCGCCGGACTGGCGGTCGGTGAGGCGCTCGGCGATGCGGCGCATGCCGCGCGCGCTTTCCTCCGCCGTCACCGGAGCGTGCCGGCCGCCCATGTCCGTGGCGACATGGCCGGGATGCAGGATCGCGACGCGCACCCGGCCCGCCAGCTCCAGCGCGAGCGTGCGAGCCGCCATATTGAGCCCCGCCTTCGAACTGCTGTAAGCATAGCGGCGCACGCCCGCCGCCTGCGAAATCGAGCCCAGCTGGCTCGTCACGAACGCCATGGTGCGCCGCTCGCTTGCCGCGACATGGCGGGCGAATGCGGCGGCGACCGCCACCGGTGCTATCGTGTTGACACGCAGGCACCGGGCCCATTCCTCCGTGTCGAGCCGGTCAAGCGAGCGGGTGTTGGGGGAATCCACGCCGGCATTGTTCCAGAGCAGGTCGATGCGCTCGTCCCGCCAGCGTTCGGCGAGCGCGGCAATGCCCTCGTCGTCCGTCACATCGAGGCGGGCCGCATCGGCGATGCCGTCGAGTCCGGCCAGCGCCGCCGGGTCGCGGCACACCGCCAGCACCCGCCAGCCGTCGGCGAGATAGCCGCCCGCCAGCGCGCGGCCGATGCCGCGCGCCGCGCCGGTAATCAGGGCCGTGGGCACTGGGCCGTGACTTCGATCTCGATCTTCATGGCGGGATCGACCAGCCCGGCGACGACCACCGCCGTGGCGGCCGGGCGGATATCTCTCCGAACACCGGCATGAGCGCCGGGAAATCGCCCGCATCGGTCAGGAAATAGGTGACGCGCACCACATCCTCGAAACCGGCTCCGGCCTCCGCCAGCGCCGCCCCGATAATGCCGAAGGCAAGCCGCGCCTGCTCGACGACGTCCTCGGGAATCGCCCCTGTCCCGGGGTCCGCCCCGGTCGTGCCGGCGACATGCACCCAGCCGCCGAGCACCACGGCCCGGGAATAGCCGGCGGCCGCCTCATAGCGGCCGCCGGAGGAGATGAGCCTGCGGGTCACGCCGCGCGTTCGATGGCCATGGCGGTCGCTTCGCCGCCGCCGATGCAGATGGCCGCGACGCCCTTCTTCGCGCCGTTCTTCTGCATGGCGTTGATGAGCGTCGCCACGATCCGCGCGCCCGATGCGCCGACCGGATGGCCCAGCGCGCAGGCGCCGCCATGGACGTTGACCTTGTCCGCCGGCAGGGCGAACTCACGCATCGCCGCCATCGGCACCACCGCAAAGGCCTCGTTGATCTCGTAGAACTCGACCTCGTCCTTGTCCCAGCCGGTCTTCTCGAACAGCTTCTGCATCGCACCGACGGGCGCGGTGGTGAACCAGCGCGGCTCCTGGCTGTGGGAGGTATGGGCCACGATGGTGGCGAGCGGCGCGAGCCCCCGGCGCTCCGCCTCCGACCGTCGCATCAGCACCAGCGCGGCGGCGCCATCAGAGATGGAGGATGAGTTCGCGGGCGTTACGGAGCCATCCTTGGCGAAGGCGGGCCTCAGGCCCGGAATCTTCTCGATATTGGCGGTGAAAGGCTGTTCGTCCTGCTCGACGACCGACTCGCCGCGCCGCGTCTTCACCGTCATCGGCACCATCTCGCCCGCGAACGTGCCGTCCTCGTTCGCGGCGCGGGCGCGGTTCAGCGAGCGGATCGCGAATTCGTCCTGCTCCTCACGGGTGAACTGGAAGTGCCGCGCCGTCTCCTCGGCGAAATGGCCCATCAGCGCGCCCGGTTCATAGGCGTCCTCCAGGCCGTCGAGGAACATGGCGTCCTGTACGCGCCCATGGCCCATGCGCATCCCGGCCCGTGCCTTGTCCAGCAGATAGGGTGTGTTGGTCATGCTCTCGAAGCCGCCCGAAACCATGACATCGTTGGTGCCGGCGAGCAGCAGGTCGTGGCTCAGCATGGTGGCCTTCATGCCGGAGCCGCAGAGCTTGTTGATCGTGGTGGCGCCCGCCGAATTCGGGATTCCCGCGTGGATGGCCGCCTGCCGCGCCGGGCCCTGGCCCTGGCCGTGCGGCAGCACGCAGCCGAGGATCACCTCGTCCACATCGTCGGCCGCCACTCCGGCGCTTTCGAGCGCGCCGGTGATCGCGCGCGTGCCGAGCTCCGGCCCCGTTGCCTCCTTGAGCACGCCCTGGAAACTCCCCATCGGCGTGCGCGCCATGCCCACAATGACGACCGGATCCGCGTTCATCGCTCGCTCCTTTGTTGCAGTGCAGCATAAATCATAGCGCGTTCGCTGCGCTTGTCCACTCCCCGGCGCAATCGGTCGCAGGCTGCGGGTCTGCCTAATTCCTCCGGGCCCGCCGGCTCCATTCTATCCAGGAACCGTCATAGAGATGCAAGCGCTCCTCGGGATAGCCCATAAGGTAGAGCGCGAACATCGGCGTGGCGGCGCGCACGCCTGAATGGCAGTAGAAGATGTGGTCCCGGTCCGGCCCAAAGCCCGACTGCCGGAGCAAAGCGCCGATTTCGGCGGCGGTCCGGAACTCCGAGGGCCGGCCCTCGTCTGCCTTGCGGAAGGCGCGCCAGCCGATGAAGCGGGCTTCGCCGATGGGGCCGGTTCCCTTCCACTCGGGGATGTCGCGCGCGTCCCAGAGGTGCGTTCCCGCCTCCGGGTGGGCTTGCGCAACCTCATCGAAGCCGGCCGTCCAACCGGCGAGCGCGGGCACGGCGGTGAAGTTCCCGGCATCGGGAGCCGCCCGGCCGGGGCCGCGCTCGATCGCGTAGCCCGCCTCGTCCCAGGCCCGCCAGCCGCCGTCCAGCACCCTCACATCGGTCTTCCCGTAGAGCCGGAACAGCCACCAGAGGCGCGCGGCGTCATAGGTGTTGTCATAGACGACTACGGGAGTTTCATCGTCTATGCCGAGCCCGCGCGCAAAGGCCTGGAAACGCGCCCGGTCCACCGCCATGCCGTCGCGGTCCGTATAGGCGCGGCGCAGGACGCGGCGCGCGCCCGGAATGCGGCCGACCAGCCAAGGCACCCGACCGACTGCCGCAAGCACGACGGGTTTCGGTCCGCGCCCGTCCAGCAGGGATTTCAGGTCGGCCGCGGTAATGAGCGCGTGGCCGCGCGGGAAGCCCTTGTAGGGCTCCGCCTCCAGCGGTCCGCCCATAAGCAGGAGGGGAAGCCACAGGAGGACGGCGCGGACCATTGCGGTTCCTCTTCCCGACGCCGAAAGAACGCCCCTACAGGCCGCTGCCGAAGATGTCGTAGAGCATGGCGGCGACCTCGCCTTCGAGCGGGAAGGAGAGCATGCCGAGCACCGAATAGCCGAGAAGCCAGGGCATGGCGTAGAAGCGGAACAGGAAGAAGAACCAGGCGACATAGAGCGGCACGACGGGGTCGATCAGGAAGCCCGGCGTCACCGGCTTGAAGACGCGCAGGATCGGGTCCGTCATCTTCACGAAGGCCTTCATGAAGAAGAAGTCGGAGGTGACGGGAAGAAAGATGTTCATGGCGGAGCGGCCGACCAGGGTCCACATCGCTATGCCGAGAACGTAGTCGAAAAGCACCACCCAGCCGGGCAGCGTATGCGCGAGGCTATCCATGCCGCCTCGCTGAAAGAGGTGCCGGCGCGGCTGGAGGCGGGGCCGAAGCCCCGCCTCCGTCAGCGCCTGAAGGCCGGTCTGCCGTCAATGCGTCTCGGCCAGGATGGAATCGCCCGTCGGGATACGGGTTTCGTCCACCATGGCCTGCGTTTCCGCATCCGGCTCCGGTGTCATCAGCGACACCACCACCATGGCCACCAGCGAGACCGGCATACCGACGATGCCGAAGCGCAGATGGTCGAGGCCAAGCCAGGTTTCGCCGGTGGTATAGGTCCACCAGAGGTAGATGGAGCCCGCCGCGAAGCCGGCGATCATGCCGGCGATGGCGCCCTCCCGGTTGGCCCTCTTCCACCAGATGCCGAGCACAAGGGGGAAGAACAGCCCCGAGTTGGCGAAGCAGAAGGCCCATGCCACCGCGCCCAGGATGCCGGTGAGCTGCAGCGAAGCCACCAGGGCCGCCAGCGCGCCGATGCCGACCAGCAACACGCGGGCCACCACCAGGCGGCGGCGCGTATCGGCCTGCGGGTCGATGATCTTGTAGTAGAGATCGTGGCTGAGCGCATTGGCGATCGCCAGCAGCAGCCCGTCGGCGGTGGACATGGCCGCCGCCATGCCGCCTGCTGCGACCAGGCCGGAGATCACATAGGGCAGGCCGGCGATCTCGGGCGTGGCCAGCACAACGATGTCGGGCCGCATGAAGAACTCGTTCAGCTGCACGATACCGTCGCCGTTCTGGTCTTGCACGGCGAGCATGCCGACATGGGCCCAGTTCTGGATCCACTCGAGCGCCATCACGTCCTCCACCGCCTTGCCGACCACCGCGGTTGCAAGCGTCGGGTCCAGCAGCTGCAGCTTCGTCAGCGTAGCGAGCGCCGGCGCCGAGAAATACAGCAGGAAGATGAAGAACAGCGACCAGCCGACCGACTTGCGCGCCTGGCGCACCGACGGCGTCGTGAAATACCGCATCAGGATGTGCGGCAGCGACGCCGTGCCGGCCATCATGGCGAGCGCGAGCGTGACGAACTTCCAGCTGTCGAGCGAGGTCTGCGGGTCGAAGTGCGGCGTCGTCAGCACTCTCAGCCCCGCCACGGCCTCGGCCGCCGGCTGCAGTCCGTATTGCGCTTCCAGTTCCTGGATTCGCTGCGCCGCGTCGCCGTAGCCGAAATGCGGGATGATGCCGAAGCCCTGTTCGTTCGACATCCAGATCAACGGCACCAGATAGGCGATGATGAGCACGATGTACTGCGCCACCTGCGTCCAGGTCACGCCGCGCATGCCGCCCAGCATGGAGCAGAGCAGGATGCCCAGCAGGCCGAACCACACGCCGACCTCGAACGGAATGTCGAGCGCCCGGGCGGCGATCGTGCCCGTGGCGTTGATCTGCGCCGTCACATAGGTGAAGGACGCGACCACGAGGACGAAGACCGCGCAGAACCGCGCAAGGTTGCCGCCGTAGCGGGTGCCGATGAAGTCGGGCACCGTGTAGCAGCCGAACTTGCGCAGATAGGGCGCCATCAGCGCATTGACCAGCACGTATCCCCCGGTCCAGCCGATCACGAAGCCGAGATAGGGGTAGCCGCCGAAATAGATGCCGCCGGCAAGCGCCACGAAGGACGCGCCGGACATCCAGTCCGCCGCCGTGGCCATGCCGTTGTAGAGCGCCGGGACCTCCCGGCCCGCAACGTAATAGGCATCCACCTGCATGGTGCGCGACAGCCAGCCGATGGTGGCGTAGATCGCGAGGGTGAAGAGCAGGAACAGCACGCCGATGGTCCTGGCGCCGACGCCGAACTGCTCGATAATGGCCATGAGGGCGAAGAAGGCGAGGAAGCCCAGCGTGTACAGCGCGTACACCTTCCCCAGCCTGTCGACGAACCTCGTGCCTTGCGCTTGTGTGTTCATCAGCCGCTCCCCTTACTCTTCGGCCACCCCGTGCTCTTCGTCGATATTGTCCTGGAAGATGTTCTGGACAACGATCAACAGCACGAAGATGATCAGCGAGCCCTGCACGATGAAGTAGTAGCCGAGCGGGAACCCGAGGAAGGACGCCGCATCGAGTTCCTTGGCGAACCATGGCACCACATATCCGAACAGGAACCATAGCGCCAGGATCACATAGGTTAGGGTGGAGGTTTTCCTCCAGTGCGCTTGCCGAGTTTCGGCGCTAACTTCCGCCATGCGTCTCTCTCCCCTTCCTTTTCTCGATTAGTGCGTGTGTCTCCCCGGCCTTTCCGTTCGACGCTTCGGATTTTGTCCTGGAACCGGGGACGCCGCACGGAGCCAGAATCGCCTATAGTCGAGATTCGTTTGCATGTGAACCGGAAAAAGCGGTTATGTTGCGCAAGAGCATCCGCGGTCTCGCGACAATTGTGGAAAGACTCGGGCCGCGTTTCGAGCGCCACAAGCTGGATACGCCGGAGAGGCTCGCCGCCTTTCTGCGCACCCGCTCCTCTTATGTCGCGCAGACCTCGCTCTACGGTTATCTGAAGACGCGAATGGGCACGAGCTTCCGGATTTATTTCGAGGACGACACCTTCTCGGCCTCGATTCGGATGGCGTCCGTGAAGCTGTTTCTCTCCTGTCTCGCGGATCTGACGGTGTTTGCGGCGGCGCTCTGCGAAAGGGAGAGGGCCCTGCCGCCTGGCGGCGCAGCGGTGCTGGCTCAGCGCTGTTTCCGCCAGGCGGCCGAGCGGAGTCTGGCGGATGCCGGCGCAGGCCCGGTGCCCGCGGAAGCGCTGGAGCGGTTCGATCTCCGGGTCGGGGCCACCGACTGGCCGGCAGCGGCGGAAGGCCGGCAGGCCTTCTCCGGCAGCGAGGCGGATCTGGTCCGCTTTGCGCCGGTCATCGACGAATACAAGGAACTCGACCGGGAAATCGTCATGAACTCGATCCGCTTCCGCTGGCGCGATGCGCGCGACCAGCTTCGCCGCAGGATCGACGCCCCGGCACTGGGCCATGCGATGCGGCAGGACGGCGACGACGCGGCGGATTGCTGACGCGCGTGGTCAGCCTGCCGGACCGTCGTCCGGCTTCGGGTGCAGTCGCCGCCCTGCGACCCAGCTTGCGCGCACAATGCGGTCGTCGCCCAGGATCATCAGCGCGAGCAGCGTGTCGGCGAGCGTTTCGCTGAGCGCCTCGCGCGCAGCCAGAAGCGGCGTCGCGCACGGGTCGAGCACGACAAGATCGGCGAAGAAGCCCGGCTCCAGCCGCCCGATTTCGCGCTCCATGCCGAGCGCTTCGGCATTGCCCAGCGTTGCAAGGTAGAAGGCGCGTTCCGGCGCAAGCCGCCTGCCCCGGAGCTGCGCCGTCCGGTAGGCCGCGCCCAGGGTCGCGGGAAGCGAATAGCTTGTGCCGCCGCCGATGTCTGTGGCGACCGCCAGGCGCGGCGCGGCGGCCCCGGCTGCCGGCGAATAGGGCCCGATATCGAACAGGCCCGAGCCCAGAAAGGCGTTCGAGGTGGGGCAGTGGACCACTGCCGAGCCGGCCTCGCCGAGCCGCTCGCGCTCGCGCGCTGAAAGGTGGACCCCGTGCGCGAACAGGCTCGTCGGCCCGAGCAGGCCGAAGCGGTCGTAAACATCGGTGTAGTCGGCGGCGTCCGGGAACAGGCGGGCGACCTCGGCGATTTCCTCCGGCGTCTCGGAAAGATGCGTCTGCATCAACGCGTCGGGATGGCTCTCCAGGAACTCACCGACCGCCGCGAGCTGCGCCGCCCCCGATGTGATGGCGAAGCGGGGCGAGACGGCGTAGCGCAGCCTTCCCCGTCTGTGCCAGCGGGCATGGAGCCGCTCGCTCGCGCGGAGCCCGCTCTCGGCATCGTCGCGGAGCGCCGCGGGCGCGCCCCGGTCCATGAGGGTCTTGCCGGCGGCGAGCGCCATGCCGCGGCGCCAGGCAGCCGCGAAGAGCCGGTCGGCGGCCTCCTCGTGGACGGTGGAGAAGACGAGCGCGGCCGTCGTGCCGTGGGCCAGAAGGAGGTCGAGGAACGTCTCGGCCGCGGCCGCGGCATGGTCCCCGTCCGCATAGCGCGCTTCTTCGGGGAAGGCGAAGCGGTCGAGCCAGTCCAGAAGGCCGCGGCCTCCTGCGGCGACAATGCGGTATTGCGGGAAGTGGACATGCGGATCGACGAAGCCCGGCAGGATCAAGCACGACCCGTAGTCCCGCCGCGGCGCCGCCTCGAATTCCACCGGCAGGTCGTTGGCTGCGCCTGCCCAGGCGATGCGCTCCCCGCGGAGCGCGAGCGCGCCGCCCGGACTATCGCGGACGGCGGCCCGGCCGAGCGCGGCCGGGTCGCCGGAAAAGTCGATCAGGCGGCCCAGAACGACGGCGTCGACGCCATTCCGGGCGGGCGGGCCGCTACTGGGGCAGCTTGTCGTCAACGCCCTTCACATACCAGTTCATGCCGAGCAGCATGCCGTCATCGGCTCGCTCGCCCTCGGCGACGCGGAGCTTGCCGTCCTGATCGTGGATCGGGCCGGTGAATGGATGGAATTCGCCCGAGCGGATCTTCGCCTCCATTGCGGCGGCGTCGGCCGCGACATCCTCCGGCAGGTCGGTATAGGGGGCCATGACCACCATGTCGGCGTCGAAGCCGCCCCACACGTCGCCCGACTCCCATGTGCCGTCGAGCACCGCCTTCACGCGGGCGATATAGTAGGCGCTCCAGTCGTCGATGATCGCGGTGTAGTGGGCGGCGGGCGCGAACGCATCCATGTCGGAGGCCTGGCCGAAGCCGTGGACGCCGCGCTCGCCGGCGATCTGGATCGGCGCCGGGCTGTCGGTGTGCTGGGTGACGATATCGGCGCCCTGGTCGATCAGCGCCTTGGCCGCATCGGCTTCCTTGCCGGGGTCGAACCACGTGTTCACCCAGATGATCTTGAGCTTGAAGTCCGGATTGACGGACTGGGCGCCCAGCAGGAAGGAGTTGATGCCGCGCACCACTTCCGGGATCGGGAAGGAAGCCACATAGCCGGCAATTCCGGATTTCGACATCTTCGCGGCGATCTGGCCGATAATGTAGCGGCCCTCATAGAAGCGCGCGGAATAGGTCGCCACATTGTCGGCGCGCTTGTAGCCGGTGGCATGCTCGAACTTCACGTCCGGAAAACGCTTGGCGACCTTGATCGTCGGGTTCATGAAGCCGAAGGAGGTGGTGAAGACGATGTTCGCGCCCTCGCGTGCGAACCGCTCTATGGCGCGCTCGGCATCGGGGCCTTCCGCCACGTTCTCGACATAGAGGGTCTCGACCCTGTCGCCGAACTCCTTCTCGACGGCGAGGCGGCCCTGGTCGTGCTGGTAGGTCCAGCCATGGTCGCCGATCGGGCCCACGTAAACGAACGCCGCCTTGACGGGATCGGCCGCCTGGGCCGCCGGAAGCGCCAGCGCCACGGCGAACGCGGCGAGGATGGTAGCTCTCAACATTCCCTGTTCTCCAACTGGGCCCGCGGGCCGTATTGCTGTCTCCGGCCAGTCGGGAACACCGGGGAAAGGTGGCCCCTACCGGTCGGGGACGAAGACCTGTCCGAGACATGCCGGCGAGTCGTTTCTCGCCCTCCATTGGTCGCGCGAGAGTATCACCAGCGCCGCGACCGTCGCAAGGTAAGGCAGTGCCGAAAGGAACTGCGACGGCAGCGGGATTCCTTCCGCCTGTGCATGGAATTGCAGTATGAGCGCGCCGCCGAAAAGATAGGCGCCGACCGCCGCGCGCAACGGCATCCAGCTGGCGAACACGACCAGCGCCAGCGCGATCCATCCCCGTCCCGCCGTCATGCCCTCGACCCATTGGGGCGTGTAGGCGAGCGAGAGATAGCCGCCGGCCAGCCCGGAGCAGGCGCCGCCGAACAGCACGGCCAGGAAGCGGGTGCGGATGACATGGACGCCGAGCATGTGAGCGGAGCCGTGATTGTTGCCGACAGCGCGCAGCGCCAGCCCGGCGCGCGTGCGGAACAGGAACCGGGAGACGCAGACTGCAAGCGCCACCGACGCATAGACCAGAGGGTCCTGCCCGAACACCAGGGTGCCGACGACGGGCAGGTCCGTCAGGAACGGTATGTCGATGCGTTCGAGCCTGAGGCCGGGCTGGCCGATGAAGGCCTCCCCGATCATGCCGGAAAACCCGAGACCCAGCAGCGTGAGCGCCAGTCCGGACGCCACCTGATTGGCTGCAAGCCGCAGCACCAGGAAGGCGAACAGGCTGGAAAGCGCCATGCCGCCCGCCATGGCGGCGATGACGCCCAGATAGGGGGAGCCGGTCAGTTGTGCACCGGCGAAGCCGGTCACGGCGCCGACGATCATCATGCCTTCGACGCCAAGATTGAGGACGCCCGAGCGCTCCGTCACGAGTTCGCCGAGCGCCGCGATCAGCAGCGGCGTTGCCGCCGTGACGATGGTGAGGATGACCGCCTCGAAACCGGTCACGGCGCATCCTCCGTGCCCGCGGCCGGCCGACGCAACGGCAGGAAGTGCAGGCGATAGCGGATGAAGACGTCGCAGGCCAGAACGAAGATCAGGATGGCGCCCTGGAAGACGCGGGCGATCTTGTCGGAGACGCCGAGCGAGACCTGGGCCGACTCGCCGCCGATATAGGTCAGCGCCAGCAGCAGCGAGGCGAACAGCACGCCTATGGGATTCAGCCGCCCGAGGAATGCGGCGATGATGGCCGTAAAGCCGTAGCCCGGCGAGATCGACGGGTGAAGCTGCCCGATCGTGCCCGATACCTCCGCGATGCCGGCAAGACCGGCGAGGCCGCCGGAGATGGCCAGCACGGCCATGATCGACCGGCGCTCGGAGAAGCCGGCGAACGCTCCCGCGCGCGGCGCCGCGCCGACCACCCGGAACTCGAAGCCCTTGAGGGTGCGCCCGAGGACGACGGCCAGCGCTGCGACGGCGACGAGGGCGAGTATCGTGCCGAAATGCATCCGTCCGGCCAGCGCCGGTATCACCGCGTCGGCCTCGAAGAGCCGCGATTCGGGGAAATTGTACCCTTCCGGATCGCGCCAGGGGCCGCGCACCAGCCAGTCCAGAAGAAGCTGCGCGACATAGACCAGCATCAACGAGGTCAGGATTTCGCTGGCGCCGAAGCGGACGCGGAAGAAGGCGGGTATGGCCGCCCAGGCCATGCCGCCCAGCACGCCGCACACCAGCACGGCCGGAAGGACCAGCGGGCCCTGAAGTCCGGGCATCATGACCGGCAGGATCGACCCGCAGATGGCGCCCACCGTGTATTGCCCTTCCGCGCCGATATTCCAGACATTGGTGCGGAACGCCGCGGCAAGCCCGACGCCGATGAGCGCGAGCGGCGTCGCCTTGACGACGATTTCCTCCAGCGACCAGGCCTCGGTGAGCGGCTTGATGAAATAGACGTGGAGCGCCTGGAGGGGGTCGTAACCGAGGGCGGCGAACAGGATGCTGCCGAACGCGAGCGTCAGCGCAAGGGTCAGCAGCGGCGAAAGCCAGACCATGACGCGCGAATCTTCGCTCCGCTGCCGCAGTTCGACTCGCATGCTCTTCAGTCCCCTGCGCCGCCCATGAGGAGGCCGGTCGCCTCCCGGCTCGTCTCGCCCGTCGGGACCGCCGGCGACAGCCGGCCCCGCGAGATCACGGCGATGCGGTCGGAAATCTCGAAAATCTCGTCGAGGTCCTGGCTGATGGCGAGAACGGCTGCGCCGCTGCGCGCCAGCACGGCGAGCTCGCGGCGGATCTCGGTCGCCGCGCCGACATCGACGCCCCAGGTCGGCTGGCTGACGGCGAGCACCCCCGGCATGCGGTCGAGCTCGCGCCCGACGACGAACTTCTGCAGGTTTCCGCCGGAGAGCGCCTTCGCTTCCGGGTCCCCGGGCGGCGCGCGAACGTCGAAGCGGCCGACAATGCGCTCGGCAAGACGCCGTGCGCGCCCCAGACGCAGGAGCCCGCCGACCGCCACATCCGGATCTGTGCCGTGCCGGGTGAGGACGGCATTCTCGGAAAGGCGCATTCCCGGCACGGCGGCATGGCCGAGCCGCTCCTCAGGGATGAAGGCCGCACCCAGGCGCCGCCGCATCCGCGGTCCTGCCCGTCCGCAGGGCTTCCCGTCTATCTCGACGGCGGCCTCGTCGGAGGCGGGCGCTTCGCCCGAAAGCGCCGCAAACAGCTCGTCCTGGCCGTTGCCGGCCACGCCGGCGACCCCGACGATCTCGCCGCCGTGGACTTCAAGCGAGATGTCTTCGAGCGAGATTCCGAAGGGCGTGCGGGCTTTGTGCGAGAGGTTGCGAACGGTGAGGCGCACAGGACCGTGCGCGACAGGCTTGCCCGGGCCGTCGCCGACGCCTTCGACATCGGCGCCGACCATCAGCCGGGCGAGCTCGGCGGTGGTCGCCGTCTTCGGGTCGGGACGGCCGACGACCTGACCGTGGCGGAGCACGGTTGCGGTGTGGCAGAGCTGGCGGACCTCTTCGAGCCGGTGGCTGATATAGAGCACTGCGCAACCCTCTTCCGCGAGCCGGCGCAGGGTCTCGAACAGCCGTTCGGCTTCCTGCGGCGTCAGCACGGAGGTCGGCTCGTCCATGATGAGCAGCCGCGGGCGCTGCAGCAGGCAGCGGACGATCTCGATGCGCTGGCGCACGCCCACCGGCAGGCTGGCCACCCGCGCCGCCGGGTCGAGCGGCAGGCCGTAGGACTCGGAGACCGTTCGTACATCTGCGGCAAGCCCGCGTCCCGCAGCATCCGGCGGCAGCGCCAGCGCAATGTTCTCGGCGACGGTCAGCCCCTCGAACAGCGAGAAATGCTGGAAGACCATTCCAATGCCGAGCGCACGCGCTTCGGCCGGGTTGCCGACGGCCGCCGGCCGGCCTTCCCAGCTCACAGAGCCCGCATCCGGCTGGAGCGAGCCGTAAAGAATTTTTACAAGGGTCGACTTCCCGGCGCCGTTCTCGCCGAGCAGCGCATGAATCTCGCCGGAATGCACGGTGAGGTCGATACGGTCGTTCGCGGCCAGGCCGCCAAAGCTCTTGACGATGCCGCGCGCCTCCAGAAGGACATTTCCGCCCGGCATGTGCGGAGCTTCCCCAAGCACAGTCGCCTGAAGTTAGAGCATAGTCCTGCCGGTTTGAACCCGGATCATCGTCGGGTCCGAGAGGCGGATGGACAACGGAGACGGAGGCTGGGACACTGTTCCGGAAATGCGGTCGGCACCGGACTTCCTCTCCGCTCTCGCCACGCTGTCGCCGGCGCGGCGGGCGGCCTCCTCTCCTCCATCACGCGTTTCGGCAGCCTAGCATGTTGAGTATGGACGCCTGCATAGCGCTCATCATGGGCCGGCGATGGCTGACCGTTCTGGTCAGCCTGCTGGTCATGCTGGCCCTGGCTGCGGGTGCGGCGCGCGTCGTGGAAGTCGATGTCGATGTCCGGAACCATTTCGGCCATGACGACCCGCATATCGTCGCACTGGACCGTTTGGAGGAAACCTACGCCCTTTCCGACGCCGCGCTTGTGGTGGCTGCGCCGCGGAAGGGCACGATTTTCACGCGCGAGGCGCTCGTTGCCATCGAAGAGTTGACCGATCGGCTCTGGCAGACGCCCTATGTCACCCGCGTCGATTCGATAACCAACCACCAGCACAGCCGGGGTCTCGAAGACGAGCTGATCGTCGAGCCGCTGGTCGGAGACGCCGCTTCGCTGAGCGACGAGAACCTCGCGCGCATCGAGAAGATCGCGCTCGGCACCGAGGAAATTGCCGGACGCTTCGTTTCCCGGAACGGCCGTGTCGCCGGCCTGGCGGTCAGCGTTGCGCTTCCCGACGAGGACCGGCAATCGGCCAAAGCGGAAGTGACCGATTTCCTTCACGCCACGGCCGCGCAATCCCGCGAGAAACATGCGGCCATCGACTACCACCTGACCGGCGAACTCATCCTCAACCGCGCCATGCGCGAGGCGATCGACGAGGATATGAGCATTCTCGCGCCGGCAGCGCTCGGAACGATGCTGGTTGTCGCCGTCATTCTGCTGCGCTCGCTCTGGGGCACGCTTGCCATCGTCATCATGCTCGTTGCCGTTCTCGCTTCCGCGATGGGCTTTGTCGGCTGGACCGGCATGAGGTTCTTCGGCGAGAGCGGCGCGGCACTGTTCGTGCTGATGGCGGTCACCGTTGCGCATTCCGTGCATATGTTCGAGGGAATGGCGGCGGGCCTGCGCCGGGGCCTGGACCGCAGCCAGGCGGCGCTTCAATCCCTGCGGGTCAATATCTGGCCGGTTTTCCTGACCTCGCTCACGACGGCGATCGGGTTCCTCAGCCTCAATTTCGCGGACATGCCGCCCTTCCGGGTCATGGGCAATATGGTGGCGTTCGGCAGCCTGTGCGCGTTCGTCTATGCGGTGACGCTCCTGCCCGTCATCCTGTCGGTCATGCCCCTGCGCATCCGGCCCTCCGGCACGGGCGAATCGGACCTCTTCGACCGGTTCGGCCGGTTTGTCGTTTTGCGCCGGACGGTCCTGCTCGGTTCTTTCGGCGTCCTGGTCGTCGTGCTCATCGCCGGCATTTCGCGGATCGAACTCAAGGAGAACTGGCTGGAGCTTCTCGACGAGAGCTACGAGTTCCGCCGGTCCACGGATTTCATCAGCGAGAACTTCTCCGGCGTGGAGACTTACGAATACTCGCTGAGCGCCGGGCGGGAGGGCGGCATAACCGATATCGACTACCTGAAACGGGTGGATGCGTTCGTCGAGTGGCACCGGGCGCAGCCGGAAGTCTCCCATGTCTTCGCCATCACCGACATCATGAAGCGGTTGAACAGGAACCTGCATGGCGACGATCCGGCGTTCGACATTCTTCCCGACGACTCCGATCTGGCTGCGCAATATCTGCTGCTCTACGAGTTCTCCCTGCCGGTCGGCCGCGACCTCAACAATCTCATCGATGTCGAGCGGTCGTCCACGCGCATGACCGTCGTGCTGCGCAGCCTTTCCAGCAACGACAAGGTCGCGCTCGACCGTCGCGCACAGGCATGGCTCGGGCAGAACGCCCCCGGCATGGATACCGGCGCCACCGGCGTTGCGGTCGTTGGCGCCCAGTCGATCCAAAGAAACATCGAGGGCATGCTGCTCGGCACCTTCATCGCCATGGCCATCGTCTCCCTGCTGCTCCTTCTCGTCTTCAGGAGCGTGCGCCTCGGCGTCATCAGCCTGATTCCGAACTTCGTCCCCGCGGCCATGGCGATGGGCCTCTGGGGCTATCTGGTGGGCGAGGTCGGCATCGCGGCGTCGGTGGTCACCGCGATCGCGTTCGGCATCATCGTGGACGATACGATCCACTTCATGACCCAATATGTGGCCGCCAGGAAGAACGGGCTGCTGCCGTCTCAGTCGGTGCAGTCCGCCTTCCGTTCGGTAGGCAAGGCGCTGCTGGCGACGACGGTCGTGTTCGGCCTCGGCTTCATGGTGTTCGGCGCATCGGGCATGGTGACCAACCAGGCGCTCGGCCTGCTGGCCGGCATGACGGTCATCATCGCCCTGCTGGCGGACTTCCTGTTCCTCCCGCCCCTGCTGATGGTGCTCGACGGGACCAGGGAGACGACCGAAGAGATCAAGGAGCGGTTGCGGCGGGAAGCCGGCTAAGCCCTTGCGGCAGGCATTGTGCTATCCTCTGCAAAGAGAATCCGGCAGCGCTGCCGAAAGGAGGAAACGGTGATTCGCGTCTCTCTCCCCCATCCGATGCTTGCCTTGTCCGCGGCCGTGCTGGCTGTATTTGTCTGGTCGCTTGCGCCTTCCGCCGGCCGGGCGGCCGACAGCCCCGAGGAGCAGGGGCTCAAGATCGCGACGGAAGCCCGCGAGCGGCAGAAGGGGTTCGGCAATTTCACCGCAAGCCTGACCATGACGCTGCGCAACAAGCGGGGGCAGGAAAGCCACCGCGAACTCCGCCTGAAAGTCATCGAGGTGGAGGAAGACGGCGACCGCAGCATGTTCGTGTTCGACCGGCCGCGCGACGTGAAGGGAACGGCGTTCCTCGTCCACGCCCACAAGAACGATCCGGACGACCAGTGGCTCTATCTTCCCGCGCTGAAACGGGTCAAGCGCATCAGCTCCTCGAACCAGTCCGGCTCCTTCATGGGCAGCGAGTTCTCATATGAGGACTTCGGCGCGGCCGAGGTCGAGAAATTCACCCATCGCTATCTGCGCGACGAGCCCTGCGGCGATCTCCAGTGCGCCGTTCTGGAACGGGTCCCGACAAGCAAGGATTCCGGTTATTCCCGCCAGCTCGTCTGGCTCGATCGGGAAGAGCTCCGCACTATGCAGATCCAGTATTTCGACCGCAGGGACGCCCATCTCAAGACGATGGTCTCGGAGGGCTACAAGAAATATCTCGACCGCTTCTGGCGGAGCAGCAAGATAGCGATGACGAACCATCTCACGGGCAAGAGCACCGACCTAGTGTGGGCGGAATACGAGTTCGGGACCGACCTCGACCTCGACGATTTCACCCGCACGGCGCTGAAACGGGCGCGGTAGCGCCCGGCTCCGCCGGTCGTCACGGGGCAGATCGGACAGGCAGTTCGCGCCTCTGCTCGGCGATGTGGAATTTCAGCTTCTTCGTCGGCTTCATCGACGGAACCGGGTTGAACCGGAGCTCATAGTCCGAAGGAGACACCGCTATCGTGAAGTAATGCGCGATCATCATCATATTGACCGTCATTTGCAGAAGCGCCTGCCGGATGCCGAGACAGGTGTGCGTGCCCAGTCCGTAGGGCGCGAATCCGAAACTGCGGTGCGCGCTGATCGGGGGCAGGTAGCGGTCGATATCGAAGGAGAAGGGGTCGGGAAACACGTCGTCCATATAGTGCGAGGCCGCCTGGGCGATATAGACCCGCGTCCCGACCGGCAGTTCGTGCCCCTCGACCACGCAGGAGTTCACCACATCGCGCACGGACATCGCGATGACCGGGTACATCCGCAGACATTCCTGCAGGAAGCGGTGAGTGACATCGGTGGCGGCCAGGGTGAAGTCCTCGCCAACCGGATCGCCGCCCTCGAACAGGGCGTCCGCCTCGCCTCGGATTCTCTCGTGGATCGCAGGTTGCGAAACCATGGCGTAAATCGCGAAGCTGAGCATGTCGCCGAAATACACGCTGGTCAGCCCCGTCGCCGTCAGGGCGAAGCGCAGATTCGATTCCGGCACCAGTTGCGGATCGCTCACATTCAGGCCCAGCACGTCGTCCGCAAGGTTCCGCGGGCAACCGGCCCGCTGGGCGGGCGTGTGAGTGCGCCGGACCCGTTCCAGCATTTCGTCAATGGCTTTCGCCCGGCGTTTCATGCCTGGGGTTTTCAGCATGAATTTGGGCATGGTCTTTATGATATGGACGCTGAGCGCGCGTTCCTTGTAAGTGACCAGATCGTCGATCAGGTCCTGCGTATCGACGCCGACATGGAGAGACGAAATCTGCTCGTTGACCATGCTCCGGCACATGGACCTTGCCTGGTAGGTCTCTCCGACCGTCCAGGTCGCCATGAACTTGCGGACAAGATGGAAAAGCTGGTCGAGCTGACCGGCCAGCCGGTCACGCGAATAGGCCGGCGACATGGCCTTGCGAAGCCGGAAATGGTCGCCGCCGTCCAGCGAAGGCAATACGCCCGACGCGCCGAAGACGTTCTCGAAGCCGGCAAAATAGCCCCCTGCCCTCAGGTGCATCCGCCCGCTCTTGTGCACCCACCGGTTGACCGACGGTCCGGCGAGGAAGGTCATGGCCCTGGCGCCCGGCGGCCTTATCCGGAACACCGGGCCGTATTCCTTCGCAAGGTCTGCGAGGAGCGCGGGAAGATGGCCCTTGCGCACATGCGGATTCAACAGCAGGCGGTGCAGCGGAACCTGCGGTATGCGCCGGGACAGGGCCGCGGGGCGGCCCAGCGGGCTGGCGATATTCTGTTCGACCGCCTCGGCTATGGAACGGCCGATCAGGTCCATCCTGCAGATGAGCCCGATCCGCTCTTCCGCCTGCTCGTTGAGTTCGAACATGAAGCGGAAGACGTCGCATGTGTTGATGAGGCAAATGACAATCACGTCCCTCGGATCGGGAATCGTGTCGGTGAAGATGGCCTCGCTGATGCGCGTGCGGATGAACTGGCTTGCAGAGCTCTCTTCCCCATCCCGCTGTGCAAGCCAGTGCGCGGGAGTCAGCGTCCAGAAGTCGCCGTCATGATGTTCCAGGATCTTCCGGCGCACCAGATTGTCCAGCGTCAGATCGATGACCGGCTCGATCCCGGCGGCGAGCCGTTCGATCCAGTAACGGGCGTTCCTTTGAACGGGTTCGTCGGCAATTTCCTTCAGCAGCGGGTCCAGCGCGGGATCGCCGGTCTCCGTTCGGTCCAGCAGGACCAGCGACTCCATGTCCGTGTCGATGCGGGAAAGGAGCGAGAGTTCCGCAAGCGCCGCGCCGGCGACGGCGCATTGCAATCTCCAGCCGGGAACCTGGTGGAAGTATCCGGTCTGGTCGTTGAGGAGCATCAGAATGAGCTCGTCGGGCAAACTTAGAGGCTGGACTCTCGTGCATACGGTGGCGGCGGCGGTCATCGACCATGGCCTCCTTGCAGCTGGCTCGACGGCAGGGCATCGGCGCCGTTGCAGCGCGACGATTTCGGAAGCGGGCGGCGGACAGGGAACAGGCGAAAAACCGGCGCCGGCGCCAATCCGCAATCCAACGCATCTCCGAAGATTGCGGTTGCCTTACGTCGTTGAACTGTCACCCCTTTAGCATCGGGGCAGAGGCCGCCTCAGTCAAGTCCGGGCAGGCCCGTCCGCCCGCCGGAACCGTCAGCCGCCGGGCGCCTCCAGGGCCTTGAGGCGGTCCCTCGCCAGCTTGTCCAGCAGGCGTTCGAAGGCGTCCTTCGCCGGTATCGCGATGGACCGCTTCAGCAGGCTTCGCGCCTTCTCGCGATGTTCGTCCTCGTCAAGCTCCAGCAGGCCGAGCGCGTATTGAAGCGGCACGTCCTTCGCATCGGGCGCGAGCTCGAGGGCCCGATCCAGGGAAGCGATCGCATCCTTTTCGCGGGCGCCGTAGGTCAGGCGCGCCAGGAACGCCCCCGCCTTGCCGACTATGCCCGTGTGCCACCGGGCAAGACTTATATGGGCCTGGGCCATGCCGGGGTCGAGCCGGAGCGCGTCCTCCGTCGCCTCGCGGATCTGCTCCGCATATCCCCTGTCCGCCGCCTCGAAGGAGCCGACGGTCTGCGCAAGCCGGCCGGTGGCGCGCGCCAGTTGCAGATGGGCGTCCGCATTGCCGGGATCGGCGCGGACCGCCTTTTGCGCGAGCCCGAGCGCCCGCTCGAACAGCCCCCCCTTCTCGCCGCTGGCGGCAATGAAGTAGCCGTGGACCGTCAACGACTGCGCCGCCAGCGCAAATCCCCGGGAGGTTCCGAGGCTTTCGGCAATCCGGGCTGCGTCCGTGAACCGTCCCTCGGCATAGGCCGCCTGCGCCTCGTCCATGGAGCGCGCATCGGCAACGCCCGCCAGGGGCATGGCCAGCGCCACCGCCAGCCAACAGGACAGAACGAAGCCGACCGCATGACCCCGATTGCGCATGACCCGACCGTTCATTGCTTGCGACCGGCCCACCTTAGCATGCAATCGCCGGCCGCAGCGCGATGCGGAAAGCAAGACGGGCGCGCGGCCCGGATGGCCGCGCGCCCGCCGGTTGCGGGAAGGCGCCCGCCGCTAGAAGAGCGGCGAGGAGCCCCGGCCGAACTCGGGATAGGCTTCCATGCCGAGCTCGCTCTTGTCGAGGCCGTCGTCTTCCGCTTCTTCCGAGGCCCGGATGCCCAGCGCAAGCTTGAGCGCGAACCACGCCGCGAGCGAGACGGAGAAGACGAAGACGCCGATGGCGAGCACGCCGATGAGCTGGGTGACGAAGTCGCCGCCGCCGAATATGCCGACCGCGAGCGTGCCCCAGATGCCGGCGACCAGATGGGCCGAGATCGCGCCCACCACATCATCGACCTTGAGCCGGTCGAGGGCCGGAACCGCATAGACCACGAGCATGCCGCCGATGCCGCCGATGACGAGCGCCAGCACATGGTTCTGGAGGTCGGGGCCGGCGGTGATCGAGACGAGGCCCGCTATGGCCCCGTTCAGCGCCAGCGTCAGGTCGATCTTGCGGTACATGGCGTAGCTCGTCGCCATGGCCGCGATCACGCCGGCTGCGGCGGCGAGGTTGGTGTTCACATAGACGATGGAGATCGCCACCGCGTCGAGCGCGGAGCCGAGCGCCAGCTGCGAGCCGCCGTTGAAGCCGAACCAGCCGAACCAGAGGATGAAGGTGCCGAGCGTGGCGAGCGGCAGGTTCGCGCCCGGCATCGGGTTGATGCTGCCGTCCGGCCCGTATTTGCCCTTGCGCGCGCCCAGCACGATAGCGCCTGCGAGCGCGGCCCAGCCCCCGGTGGAATGCACCAGCGTCGAGCCCGCAAAATCGCTGAAGCCCATCCCGGCGAGCCAGCCGCCGCCCCAGACCCAGGAGGCCTGGATCGGGTAGATCAGCGCCGACAGCAGCACCGTGAAGACCAGGAAGGGCAGGATGCGGATGCGCTCGGCCAGCGTGCCCGAGACGATGGAGGCGGCCGTGGCCACGAACACCATCTGGAAGAACCAGTCGGACATGACCGAGTAGCCGCCTTCGACCACGGCCGCGACCTGTCCGGCCGTCGCGTCCTCTGCGTTGAGGAGCGCGAGCTCGGCCTCGGACGGGTTGTAGAGGAAGTCGAAGGTGCCGATCCAGCCGCCGTTCACATCCGTGTACATCACGGCGTAGCCGACGATGTAGAACACGATGCCGGCGATGGAGTAGAGCGCGATGTTCTTCAGGCAGATCGCCGCGGTGTTCTTTGTGCGCACGAGGCCCGATTCGAGCATGGCGAAGCCGGCCGCCATCAGCATGACCAGGAAGCCGTGCACCAGGAAGGAGAAGGTGTTGAAGACGAAGGCGATCTCGCCTTCCACCGCCGCATGGGCGGGCGGCGCTGCCAGGACGAAGAGGGCCGCGGCGGCCGTGATGATGCGAAGCATGTCCCTGTCTCCCGCTCAAAGCGCCTCGGACCCGGCCTCGCCGGTGCGGATGCGCACCGCATGGCCGATGTCGCTGACGAAAATCTTGCCGTCGCCGATCCGCCCGGTATGGGCGGCCGTCCGGATCGCCTCCACGGCGGCCTCGCACTCGGCGTCATCCACCGCGACCTCGATCTTCACTTTCGGCAGGAAGTTCACCGTGTATTCGGCGCCGCGATAGATTTCGGTCTGCCCCTTCTGGCGCCCGAATCCCTTGACCTCGGTGGCGGTCAGTCCCTGCATGCCGAGGTCCGTCAGCGCCTCGCGGACATCGTCCAGCTTGAACGGCTTGATGATTGCCGCAATCAGTTTCATCTCCTGCACCCCCTTGTTGGGCCATCCGTCGGTCGGACTTCAAGGGTGCGGAACAAGAACCGGGCCAAATCCGCAATCATTTGATTTTATGTAGAATTCTTCATGGGCGCTGAGAGCCCGGGCACTCGCGCGATGAAAATTACGGCATGAATCGGGCGACTTGGCTTCCGTGGTCAAATTATAGGCAAATCAATGCTGTCGCCGGTGTTCTGCCCCAACCCCTCCGGCCGAGCGGAAGGGGACGGCGCCGGCTACGGCCCTGCATCGCACAATGCGGCGTCAGAGCGGCTGGCCGCGGACGAGGCGGGGCGGCGTGCCGGCGACGCCCATGGCGTGGCGCATGAAGGCGCGCTTGAGGCCCGGCAGCCGCCCGACGGCCGCGAGGCCCAGTTGCCGCGCGGCCTGCACGGGCGCAATGTCGTTCGAGAAGAGCCGGTTCAGCCCGTCCGTGATGCCCGCCAGCAACACGCTGTCCGCCCGTTGCCGGCGCTGGTATTCCGCCAGCACGGCCGGGCTGCCGATATCGAGGCCGAGGCGGAACGCATCGACCGTGCATTCCGCAAGCGCGGCCACGCCGCGAATGCCGAGATTGAAGCCCTGCCCGGCGATGGGGTGGATGCCGCAGGCCGCATCGCCCGCCAGCGCCAGCCGGTCGGCGTAGAAGCGCTCCGCCAGCACGAGCCCGACCGGCCAGCACCAGCGCGGGCCGATGAGCCGGATGGCGCCCAGGAAATCGCCGAAACGCCATTCGAGCTCCTGGAGGAAGCGCGCGTCGTCGAGCGAGAGCAGGGCGTCGGCCAAATCGCTGCGTTCCGACCAGACGATGGAGGAGCGGTGTTCGCCCTCCGGGCCGTCGGTCATCGGCAGGATCGCGAACGGCCCGCCGGCGAGGAACCGCTCATGCGCGACATTGCCGTGCGGTTCCTCATGGCCGACGGTCAGCACCAGCGCCTTCTGCCCGTAGGCCCATGCCACCGTCCCGATTCCCGCTTCGCGGCGGAGCGGCGAGCCGCGCCCGTCGGCGGCAACGATGAGCGGCGCTTCCAGAACGCGCCCGTCCTCGAGGAACAGCCGGGCGAGGCCCCCGCCGCGCTCGCTCCTCTCCGCCGCGGCCGGAGCGAAGACCGCGACATTCGCCGTGCGCTCCAGCAGCGCCGCCGCCGCGCTGCGGATCAGCCGGTTCTCCACGATATAGCCGAACGGTTCGTCCCCGACCTCGCGGTGGTCGTAGTGGAGGAAGACCGGCGCGGCGCCGTCGGTGATGCGGATGTCCGCCATCGGCTCGGCATGCGCCGCAATGGCCGGCCAGAGGCCCACGCCCCGCAGCACCTGCACGGAGGCGTGCGAAACGGCGGTGGTGCGCCCGTCGAAGGCCTGGCCCGTCTGCACCGGGGCGCGGTCCACCAGCGCCACCTCCAGCCCGGCCGAGGCGAAGGCCCGCGCCACCGCCGCCCCGACCAGCCCGCCGCCGACCACGATGACATCGAACCGGCTCACGAGGCCGGCTGCTCCGCCGCCGCGCGCCACCGCTCGTCCACCAAGCGGACAAGCTCCGCGATGCTGCCCTTGTGCTCCCGCCATCCACTTTCGTCCAAACGGCAGAACCATTCCTCGGGTGCCCGTTCCGTGGGCCACGTGTTAATCGGCCGCCGGCAATCGAATCGAATTGCGTCTTTCAATTCCTGAAACTCGCTCAGGCAAAGTTCGACCGCTGCTGGGAAGAAGATGATGCGAATGTCGCCCGGATCGGCAATCTCGATTTTGTGAGATGCAGCCTGTCTTTCACCCGTCGCCAATGTGCGCGCATTGCGCCTGTAAAACGTAATCCCCAGGTTCGCTTTGTAGGAAGGTCGGGAGTTGAGTTCGAGCGCGGCGATAGCGTCCTGCCACCAATCGCGCATTCCGTATTCGTCGAGCTTCCTGTTGAGGTGTTCCCGGCGCTCCTCCCCTTTCCGACTTGGCGGACGCGGCGGCTTCCACTCGCCGCTTTCGAGTTGCCTTGCGAGCAGCATCCGGTTCCCATGGCGGAATCCGAGAAATGTCAGCAGGTCGATTTCAACGCCTTTCCTCGCCAGCCAGTCGGCCATACGCCGCGCCGGTTCGTCCGCTCCGAGGCCCACCAGAACGATCCGGATCGGTCTCAACGATTCCAGCGAGTCCCAATTGTCGTTGCTTTCGTACCACTCCTCGAAATTCCCGATCTCGCGGATGCCGCCCCGGCCCGAGTTGTCGCCAATCAGCCTGTGGAGTTCGGCGTCGTCCAGCGAGTCGAGCCAGGAGGCGTAATCGACTGCTTGCGCCACCGCCTCCCGCCTCAGCTTCTCCCGCTTCAATTCGAACACCACCAGCCGGCCTTCGGAATCGACGCCCAGCAGGTCCAAGGGCCCGTTGGCGGTCTGCAATTGCCTTCCGACCAGCTTGAGGCCCGGCATAAGCATGGCCGGGTTCTGGACCAGGATGTCCTCCAGCACCGCTTCTGTGCCGGTGCGCTCGGCTTCCTCCAGCTGCTTAGAGGCCTTAGTCTCCTCGTCCACTTCCCAGATTCCGAAATCGTCCGTCACTGCCGTCTCCCATCCGCCGCGGCGCGGCGACTCTGGCCATGTCCTCGGCCTGCGGCAAGGCGCGCCGAATTCACGTCTCCGTTCGGGACCCGTGGCCGGATTCCGACGGACAGGGTGCGCAGAGCTGCCGGGACACCCCCGGACGTGTCATGAGATGTCATGGTCCGCATGCGGTCGGGGCATGGGCGATGGTGGTTTCGGGCATGGGTCTTCCTTTCGAGCCGTCTTCGTTCCGTTCTTCCGGCCATCACCGGCCCGGCTGCGGCGGAACCCCAATTTGCGCGAAATACCAGCGGCGCCGGGTTATGACTCATGGAGAATGCCGCCCGGCTTTCTTTTTGCGTCGCCCCGGCCGGAGCGACGACAAGCAGGCGTCACCGGTGCGCAAGCAGGAGACGAAGCAGCCTCCGGAGGCCCCTTCCTTCTTCCGTGCCAATATAGCCTATGATTCTTGAATGTCAATATTCTTGTCAGAATTATTACTGATTTCTTGTGAACATAATTTGTGGCCGCCCCGCCTCGTCCGCGGCGGGCCGCTGGGAGCTCCGGTGTCGCTACCGTTCGGCGGCGAGGTAACGGCGGAGCGTGGCCGTCATTTTCTCTGCCGGTGTGTCATGCGGGAAGAGCGTGCGGAACTTCCCGTCCGGCCCCATCAGGAAGGTGAGGGTCGCATGGTCCACCAGATAGTCGTCGGCATTCGCCCCGGCCTCGGCCGGCACCTTGCGGCGGTGGATGCGCCAGGTCTTCAGCACGGCGCGGGTCTGGGCGGGCGTGCCGCGAAGCCCAAGGAAGCGCGGGCCGAAATGCGCCATATAGTCCCCGAGCGCCGCCGGATCGTCGCGTTCGGGATCGACGGTGACGAAGAGCGGCTGCACCCGCTCGCCCTCCGGCCCCAGCGCCTCGACCGCTTCCGCCATGGTCAGCAGGTTGGTCGGGCAGAGGTCGGGGCAGAAGGTGTAGCCGAAATAGAGGAGCGCGAAGCGGCCCCGGAAGGTCCCGTCCGTCACCGTCCGGCCGTTATGGTCGGTCAGCTCGAACGGCCCGCCGAACAGCGCTTCCAGCGGCGGCGGCGAAGATGGCGGCGATGACGGCGGCGGCGGAGCGGCGGCGGCCAAGCAGAGTGCAGCCAATGCCGCCGCAGCCGCCCGCACCGCGCGCCGCGCTGCGCCCGCCATCAGGTCAGGTCGAGTATTGCGCGAACTGGACCGTGCCGGCGCGGGCGCGGTAGTCCGTCACGACATTGATGACGGCGACGCGGCCCTTGTCCACCTCCGCCTGGCCCCGCTCCAGCGCGGCGCGGATGCCGTCCGGTTCCTCGACCTGCTCGCCATAGCAGCCGAGCGCCTCGGCGATCCTGTCGAAGCGCACATAGCCCAGGTCGCGGCCGATCTTTTCGCGGCCCGGATCGGCGGTCCAGCCGCCATTGCAGCTGATGACCACCAGCACCGGGATGCCCTGGCGCTGGGCGGCTTCGAGCTCCATGGCGTTGAGGCCCATGGAGCCGTCGCCATGCACGCAGATGACCTGCTTGTCCGGCTTGGCGACCTTGGCGCCGATGGCGTAGGGCAGGCCCACGCCCATCGTGCCGAAGGGGCCGGAGTTCAGCCGGTGGCCGGGCGTGTGGGTCGGCATGGACTGGCGCCCGTAGTTCAGGATCTCCTGCCCGTCCACCACCAGGATGGCGTCCCGGTTCATGAAGTTCTTGACTTCCTCGCAGAGCCGGAGCGGGTGGATCGGCACCTCGTCGGACTGGGCGTTGCCGCCCGGACGGGCGCGCTTTTCCGCCTCGCCCTCCGCCAGCCGGTCGCGCCAGGCCTTGAAGCGGTCGGCATCGAAGCGCCCGTCGATGGCCTCCATCAGCTGCTCCAGCGCCGTGCGCACATCCGCGACGATGCCGATGTCGATGGGCCGCGGGCTCTGGGCGATCTCGGTCTGGTCGATGTCGATGCGCACGATGCGCGCATCGGCATTGAAGCGCGGCGGGGCGGCATGGCCGACGATGTAATTGAGCCGCGTGCCGAGGATCAGGATGCAGTCCGCCTCGCGGAAGGCGGTCGAGCGCATGGTGGCGTAGTGCCAGGGATGGTCTTCCGGCACGACGCCCCGGCCCTGCGGCGTGGTGTAGAAGGGGATGCCGGACGCATCGACGAAGCGGTGCATCGCCTCGGACGCCTCGGACCAGAGGATGCCGGAGCCGGAGATCATCACCGGGCGCTCCGCGTTGGCCAGGATCGCGGCGGTCTCCTCGATCAGGTCCTGCTGGCCGGCCGGGCGGCTGCGGAGCAGCGGGCGGCCCGAAGTCGTCCAGTTGATCTCCTCCTCGGGCACTTTCGTGTAGAGGATGTCGCCCGGCATATCGATATAGACGGGCCCCGGCTTGCCGGCCATGGCCTGCTGGAAGGCGATATCGACGATTTCCGGGATGCGGCGGGGGTCGTACACGCGGGCCGACCACTTCACGCAGCCCTCCATGATCCGCATCTGGTCGATCTCCTGGAAGACGTCCTGGCCGAACTGGCGCAGCGGCGAGCAGCCGCCGACCGCGACCACCGGCGTGCAATCGACCAGCGCGTTGCAGAGGCCGGTGACCAGGTTGGTGACGCCCGGCCCCGACGCCGCCATGCAGGCCGCGGGCTTCGTGCGCAGCCGCGCATAGGCATGCGCCATCATCGCGGCGGCCTGCTCGTGGCGCACATCCACCATGCGGATGCCTTCATTGGCGCATTCGGTCTCCGCCAGCAGCATCGGGCCGCCCATCAGGAAAAACATCTCGTCGCATCCCTGCCTGCGCAGCGCCTTGGCGAGGATCGCCGAACCCGTCAGTTCGCTCATCGGGTGTCCCTCTCTTCGGTCTTCGGTCGGTTCAGTGGCTTGGATGCGAGCATAGGGATGCAGGCCGCCGGGCGTAACTGTCTATGCAAGCATGAACCCCTCATAGCCGTTGGCCGCCGAGGCCTCGCATTTTTCCCGGTAGAGCGGTGCGCCGGCGCCGTAGAGCAGGAAGATGCGCCGGCTCTTGTCCGGCCGGTTGGGATTGACGCCCATGAACCAGCTGTCCACCTTGGTGTAGAGCATCCGCGAGGCGCTTTCGTGGACATGCCCGGTCCACTCGGCCTCCGCCGCCTCGCTCGCCTCCATCCGCTTCACGCCGCGCTCGCGCAGATGGCGGATGCAGTCCGCCACCCATTCGACATTCTGCTCGCTGCAACGCGGGATGTTGCAGAAGGACGCGGCGTTGTGCGGGCCGACGATGGTGAACATGTTGGGGAAGCCGGCGATCTGGATGCCGAGCAGCGTCTTCGGGCCGTCCGCCCATTTCTCCTTCAGGCTTTGCCCGTTGCAGCCGCGAATGTCGATGCGGTCGAAGCCGCCGGTCACGGCGTCGAAGCCGGTCGCATAGACGAGGATGTCGAGCTTGTGCTCCTCGCCCCCCGTCACCGCGCCGTCCGGCGTGATGCGCTCGATCGGCGTCTCGTTCAGATCGACAAGGCGCACATTGTCCCGGTTGAAGGTCTCGTAATGGCCGGTTTCCATCGGGACGCGGCGGGTGCCGAAGCCGTGGTCCTTCGGCACCAGTTTCTCGGCCGTCTCCGGGTCGCGGACGCGCTCGCGGATCTTGCGGGCCATGAAGTCCGAGATCGTGCGGTTGGCGGCCTCGTCCACGAAGGTGTCGCGGAAATTGCCCATCCAGATACCGAAGCCCGGCTCCCCGTAGAGCTTTTCGTAAAAGGCTTCGCGCTCCTCGGCCGGGACTTCCATCGCCTTGCGCCGGTCGGCGTCGTGGATGAAGCCGCCATGCGAGGCGCGGCAGCGGGCGAAGATGGCGTCGTAGCCGGCCTTGATCCGGGCCTGGGTCCCGGCGTCGATGGGCGCGTTATGGAGCGGCGCGCACCAATTGGGGCTGCGCTGGAACACGGTCAGATGGCCGGCCGCCTCCGCGACCACCGGAATCAGCTGCACGGCGGTGGCGCCGGTGCCGATGACGCCCACGCGCCTGCCGGCAAGCTCCAGCGGCTCGCGCGGCCAGTCGGAGGTGTGGAAGGACGGCCCCCGGAACGCCTCCATGCCCTCGATCTTCGGCATTTGCGGGATGGAGAGCGGGCCGACCGCGGTGATGAGCCAGCGGACGCGGGCGCAATGCCCGTCCTCCGCCTCGACCTCCCAGGCGAGCCCGTCCTCGTCCCAGGCCGCCCGGACGATCCGGGTGTCGAAGCGGATATCGCGGCGCAGGTCGAATTTGTCCGCGACGTAGTTCACATAGCGCAGCGTTTCCGGCTGGGGCGAGAAATGCTCGCTCCACTCCCACTCCTGCAGCAGCTCCTCGGAGAAGGAAAAACCGTAGCTGTAGCTCTCGGAATCGAAGCGTGCGCCCGGATAGCGGTTCCAGTACCAGGTGCCGCCGACATCGCCGCCGGCCTCGAACACCCGGACCCGGAGGCCGAGCTCCCGGAGCCGGTAAAGCTGGTAGAGGCCGGAGATTCCGGCGCCGATCACGATGGCGTCATGCTCTTCGCACTGCGCGGTCCGGCTCATGCCGCGAAGCTCCCGCCGAGTTCGTCCTCGATGAAGATGCGCACGATTTCCTCGAAGTCCGTGTCGGTCTCGAAGCCGAGCGCCCGGCCCCGCGCCGGGTCGAAACGGGTGGGCCAGCCGTTCACGATCCGCTGGATGAAGGGGTCGGGCTCGAAGGCGACGCGCGCCGCCACCCGCTCGCCGGCGACGGCCGCAAGCGCCGCCAGCATCTCGCGCACGGTGACGGTGAGGCCCGGAAGCGCCAGCATCCGGGCCGGGCCCCAGGCTTCCGGCGGCAGGGCGGCGGCCTTCAGCACGGCGTCCACCACCTTGCGCGGCGAGAGCACATACATCGCCTGGTCCGGCTCTACCGGGCAGACGGCCTCCTCGCCCTGCAGCGGCTCGCGGATGATCGAGCTCGCCCAGGTCGAGGCCGCCTTGTTGGGCTTGCCGGGCCGCACCACGACCGTCGGGAAGCGCAGCGCCCGCCCGTCCACATAGCCCTTGCGCGCATAGTCCTGCACCAGCAACTCCCCGATGGCCTTCTGCGCGCCGTAGGAGGTCTGCGGGTTGAGTATCAGCCCGTCCGGGATCGTCTCCGGCATGGCGCCGCCATAGACCGCGACCGAGCTTGCGAACACCAGGCGCGGCGGGTCCGGCAGGTTCCGCGCGGCGGCCAGCACATTCATCGTGCCCTGGAGGTTGACCGTCATGCCGAGGTCGAAATCCTCCTCCGCCCCGGCGCTCACCACCGCCGCCATGTGGAAGACGGCGCCCGTGTCCGGGGCGATGACGGCCGCAACCTGCTCCGGGTCGCCGATATCGCCGATGACGGCCTCGACGCGCGGGTCGTGCAGCAGGCGCGGGTCGGGCGCGGCCCGGTCGAACAGGACGATCCGTTCGACCGGCTGCTCCCGGCCGGCGGAGTCCGTCAGCGCATTCACCTCCAGCAGCCGGAGCGCGAGCCGCCGGCCGATAAAGCCGGCGCCGCCGGTTATCGCGACGCGCATGAGCCTTGCACCCTCCTTGGGAACGGCGGGAAGATAGCCGGCGGCAGCGGGACTGTCACCGCGCTGCTACGGCTCGCGCGAGAGGCCGCCGGCCTCCAGCGCCTCCAGATAGGCGTCCCAGAGTTCGTCCCGGCGCTCGCCGAGTTCGCGCAGATAGGTCCAGCTGTAGATGCCGGTGTCGTGCAGGTCGTCGAAGACCAGCCGGACGGCGTAATTGCCCTCGGGCAGGATTTCGATAATGCCGACATGGGCGCGGCCGGAAACCGTCGTCTTGCGGCCCGGCCCGTGGCCCTGGACCTCGGCCGAAGGACTCTCGACGCGCAGCAATTCCGCCGGTAGGTCGAACGCCGCCCCGTCGTCGAAGGCGATGTGCAGCACGCGCGCAGCCCTGGAATAGCGCAGCTCGGTCGGGCGGCTCACCGCCCGTCCCCGTCGAGCTCCCGCGCCTCCTCCACCAGCATGATCGGGATGCCGTCGCGGACCGGGTAGGCCAGCCCCGCCGAACGGCTGACCAGCTCTCCCGCCTCGCGGTCGTATTCCAGCGGCCCCTTGGTCACCGGGCAGACCAGCAATTGCAGCAGCAGCGGATCGACCTCTCCCGAACCCGTCATCGCCGCCTCAATTCATCCGCGCCGGGTCGTCGTCGTTCGCCGCCTGGAAGCCCGACATGGCGAACAGCGTTTCCAGCATCCGGGCGCGCTCGCCGGTGTCGCCGCATTCGAGCAGCGCCTGCTTCTCATTGGGCGCGAAGGGGCAGCCCATGGAGAGCGCATTGACCAGCATTTCGTCGTCGGCCCTGCCCACGGCGTCCCAGTCGGCGCTGAGCCCCCGCCGCGCCAGGAAGCCGCGCAGCGCCTCCAGCAGGCCGTCGCGGTCCACCGGGCTGCTGCGGCGCGCATCGAGATCGTCCCCGAACCCCTCGAAATCTGCATGGACGGTGCGGTAGCCGTCGGGATGGCGCGCCAGCTCGCGGTCTATGCGAAAGCGCGCAATGCCCTGCAGCGCGACCATATAGCGCCCGTCGTCGAGCTTCTCCGAGTTCTGGATCTTGCCGGCGCAACCGATCCCGTAGATCGGCGGGTTCGCCGGATCGGTCCCTTCCGCGCAGGGCTGCACCATGCCGACGATCCCCTCATCGTCCAGCGCATCGCGGATCATCGCCCGGTAGCGCGGTTCGAAGATATGCAGCGGCAGCATGGCGCGCGGCAGCAGCAGCACGCCGGGCAGCGGGAAAACCGGGATGACCTCCGGCAGGGATCGCCTGAGGGCCACGGCCGCCCGCTCCCTAGCTGAACATCATGGTCGAGAGGCGGCGGCGTATATCGACCGTCAATTCGTGCATCGGTCCCCACGCCTCGAAGAATTTGACGAGCTGGCTGCGGGCCGCGCCTTCGTTCCACTCCCGGTCGCGGCGATAGAGTTCCAGCAATTCCTCCGCCGCTTCCCTGTGGCGGCCGCCGCCGAACAGCGCCATCGCCAGGTCGAAGCGCGCCCGGTGGTCGTCCGGATCGGCCTCCACCGCCCGGCGCAGGTCCGCCGTGTCGCCTGCATCCGCGCTCTGCTCCGCGAGTTCCACCGCGCTCACGGCCGCCGCCACCGCCGGGCCCCGGTTTGCGCCTTCCGGCAGCCGGTCGAGCATGGCGCGGGCCTCGGCGACCTGGTCCACGGCGAGAAACACCTGGGCGAGGCCGGCCAGGGCGGCGGCGTTCTCCGGCTCCTGCCTCAGCACTTCGTTGAGGATTGCGCCTGCGGTCTGCGCGTCGCCGCCCTCCAGCGCCGCGCGCGCCTGCTCGACAGCGGCCTCGACGGCCGATTCGACCGGCCCGCCCACCAGCCGCTCGACGAACGCCTTGACCTGGCTCTCCGGCAACGCGCCCATGAAGGCGTCCACCGGGCGCCCCTGGTCGAAGGCATAGACGGCCGGGATCGACTGGATGCGCATCTGCTGCGCGACCACCGGGCTCTTGTCGATATCGACCTTGACGAGGCTGACCTTGCCGCCGGCATTGGACACGACCTTCTCGAGCACCGGCCCCAATTGCTTGCAGGGGCCGCACCAGGGCGCCCAGAAATCGACGATCACCGGCGCCGTCATCGAGGCTTCGATGACATCGGCCATGAAGGTCCGGTCGTCGGCGTCCTTCACGACGCCGGGCGCGCTTGCCGCAATCTCCATTCTCTCTACCCCGGTTCCGGGACGGCTTCCGCAACATGGCGGCAGAGCGGCCCGGCGGCAACCCCCGTGCTAGACGGGCAGGGGGCGGTTGCGTTCGGGCGGGGGGAAGATGCCCGGCAGCGTGTCATGAAGTGTCATGCGATGTCATGTTTTGCATGCGCGGGAGTCATATGCTGTAGCCGGTTCGGGCATGAAGCCGTCCGTCCCTTGACCTCATCCACCGGCACCCCCGCCCGCAGTGGCGGCTTCCCTTGCGGCGAGTTCTGCGGCCTCGCGGCGTTCCTGGCGGGCGAGCCAGTCGTAGAACGCGGGCGTGGTCAGCTTGCCCACATACTGGCGCTCGCCGAAGTTGTAGTAGTCCTCGCTGCCGTCGTAACTGTCCTCGTCCGGCACCAGCGGCCCGAAGCGACGCTCCTGCTCCGCATGCCAGGCCCGGAACTCCGGCGTCTGCTGGCTGCCGACATAGACCTCGTCGAAATAGTGGTATTCGTCCTCGCTGCCGTCATAGCCGGTCTCGGGCTCCGGCTCCGGAACCCAGTCGTCGAGGTCCTCCGCCGGCTCTTCGACGACTGCCGGCTCCGGTTCGGGCATGCGGGCGGCGGCCCAGTCGAGGAGGTTGAGGAGCTGGCGCAGATGGGAGAGCGCGGCGCGTCCGGCGCGGTGACGGTCGGCAAGGGCGCGGTCGTCCTCCGGCGGCGGCGCTGCGCCCATGTCCTGGGCATAAGCTTCGGCAAGGGCTGCGGCGGCGGGGGCCAACTTTTCGGCCAGCATCGCCGCCAGTGCGGGGCGGGGGTCGGTTGCGGTCATCGTCTCTCCTCCTCCGACGGGGAGCGGGTCCCTGTTTCGCGCGTCTCCCGCGCGTGCGCCTGTGCCGGCGCGGGCGGGCGTTACGCGGCGGCGCGGTTCGCGCGCCTGATTGCGCGCGCGAGGCACAGGGCGCACGTCTCCCGTCGGCTTCTCACGGGTTTTCAGAAACTGGCGCCGCTCGGCCGCGCGGCACCCGGGGAGGCGGCTCCGGAGTCCGCTTCCTTGGGGACCATCATACCACAATCCGCCAGATGTCAAGCCCATACAGGGAACAAAATTCAAAAATATCGGAAATTGTTCATGGCGTGCGATGTTGGAAGAAACGCCCTCCATCCGATACGGGTCCCGCACGGGGCCATCGCATTCCGCCGGGCCCGCGGAGACCGGGACGGGCGTTGACGGGGCAGTGGCGGGCGGTTAGGTTGCGCGCCGTTTCGCCATAGCGTTACACCCCATGCCTCCGAGGAGGCCCGCCGGTCCGCGAGGGTTCGCGCATCGGCGCGTCGGGCGTTGGACGGGCGGCAGGAAGAGGCGCGCATGTTCGAGGGACTGACGGAGAGGCTCGGCGACGTCTTCGGGCGGCTTACCCGGCGCGGTTCGCTCTCCGCCGGCGATGTCGAGGCGGCGCTCCGCGAGGTGCGGGTGGCGCTGCTGGAGGCGGATGCGGCGCTGCCGGCGGTCCGCGCGCTCCTCGATGCGGTGAAGGAGCAGGCCGTCGGGCAGGAGGTGCTGCGTTCCGTCACGCCCGGCCAGCAGGTCGTCAAGATCGTCCATGACCGCATGGTCGAGATGCTGGGCGGCGAGGCCGAGGAACTCCGCCTCGGCGGCAATCCCCCGCTCGCCATGCTGATGCTGGGCCTGCAGGGCTCCGGCAAGACGACGACGACCGCCAAGCTCGCCCGGCGCCTCACCGACCGCGACGGCAAGAAGGTGCTCATGGCGTCGGTGGACGTCTATCGCCCCGCCGCGCAGCAGCAGCTCGAACTGCTCGGCAGGCAGGCCGGGATCGACACCCTGCCCATCGTGTTCGGCGAACGCCCGCCCGCCATCGCGCGGCGCGCCATGCGCATCGGTGCGCGCGAGGGCTATGACATCGTCTTCATCGACACCGCCGGGCGCCTTGCCATCGACCGCGAGATGATAGAGGAGGCGGCCGCGCTGCGCGACCTGGTGAAGCCGGTCGAATCGCTGCTGGTCGCCGATGCGATGACCGGCCAGGACGCCGTCAACACCGCCCGGGCCTTCAACGAGGAGGTCGGCGTCACCGGCATCGTGCTGACCCGGATCGACGGCGATGCGCGCGGCGGCGCAGCGCTCTCCATGCGCCATGTCACCGGGCGGCCGATCAAGTTCGTCGGCACGGGCGAGCAGCTCGACCGCATCGAGGTCTTCCACCCCGACAGGATCGCGTCGCGCATTCTCGGCATGGGCGATGTCGTCGGGCTCGTCGAGCGCGCGGCCGAGACCATCGAACAGGAAGAAGCCGAAAAGCTCGCCGCCCGGCTCAGCCGCGGGCGCATGGACCTGAACGACCTGCTGACCCAGCTGCGGCAGATGAAGAAGATGGGCGGGCTCGGCGGGCTGATGGGAATGCTGCCGCAGGTCGGCCGGATGAAGGCCGAAATGGCGAAGGCGAAGCTCGATGAAAAATGGCTCGTGCGCCAGGAGGCGATCATCCTGTCGATGACGCCGCGCGAGCGGGCCCGGCCGGAGATCGTCAAGGCGTCGCGCAAGCGGCGCATCGCCGCCGGGGCCGGCGCCTCGGTGCAGGATGTGAACCGGATGCTCAAGCAATTCCAGCAGATGCAGACGATGATGAAGCGCGTCGGCAAGCTGGAGAAACGCGGCGCGCTTGCGGGCCGGGGGCTGGACGCCCTTCTGGCCCGGCGCTGATCCCGACGACCCCTCTCTTCCACCTTCACGGAAAGCTCATGGCACTCAGGATTCGACTCACCCGCGGCGGCGCCAAGCGCCGGCCCTTCTACCGCATCGTCGTCGCCGAGGGCTCCTCGCCCCGGGACGGCCGCTTCATCGAGATCCTCGGCTTCTACAACCCGATGATGCCGAAGGACCACGAGGACCGGCTGCGCCTCAAGGAAGAACGCATCCGGCACTGGCTGTCGGTGGGCGCGACGCCTTCCGAGCGCGTGGCCCGGTTCCTCGGCGCGGCGGGCATTCTCGCCCCGCCGGAGGTGCCGCAGCAGACCAAGCAGCATCTGCCCAAGGCCAAGGCGCAGGAGCGCATGAAGGCCAAGGCGGAAGCCGCTGCGGCGGAATAACCCGGACGGAACGACCGGCGGATGAACGTGTCCCGCCTCTGTCTCGGCGTCATTGCCGGCGCGCACGGGCTGCAGGGCGCGGTCAGGGTCAAGACCTTCACCGCCCTGCCGGACGCCATTGCCGGTTACGGCCCGCTGGAGGATGCCGCCGGCAGCCGGCGCTTCGCGCTCAAGCTGGTGAGGATCGAGAAGGGCATGGCGCTGGTGCGGATCGAAGGCGTGGAGGACCGGAACGCGGCGGAGGCGCTCAAGGGCGTCGAGCTTTTCCTCGACCGGGCGGCGCTGCCGCCGGCCGAGGACGAGGAGGAGTTCTACCATGCGGACCTTGTCGGCCTCGCCGCGGTCGACAGGAACGGGGCCCGGCTCGGCACGGTGCGGGCGCTGCACGATTTCGGCGCCGGCGACCTGATCGAGGTGCTGCCGGACGAGGGCGGCCAGCCCCGCGTCTTCCCCTTCACGCGCGAGGCCGTGCCGGCAATCGACCTCGCCGCCCGCACCGTCACCATAGACCCGCCGGAGGGGCTGTGACCTGGACTGCGACAGTGCTGACGCTCTTCCCGGAGATGTTTCCGGGGCCGCTCGGCCATTCGCTTGCCGGGCGCGCGTTCGACGCCGGCGTCTGGCGACTCGAGACGGTGGACATTCGCGCCTTTGCGCGCGATAAGCACGCCTCCGTGGACGACACGCCGTTCGGCGGGGGCGCCGGCATGGTCATGCGCGCGGACGTGGTGTCGGACGCGATCCACGCCGCCTGGGACCGGCGGGGGCCGCTGATCCACCTCTCGCCGCGCGGCCGGCCGCTCACGCAGCGCCGGGCGGCGGCGCTGGCCGGGGGGCCGGGGCCGACCCTGCTCTGCGGGCGCTACGAGGGGATCGACCAGCGCCTCCTCGACGCCTGGGCGCCGGAGGAGGTGAGTCTCGGGGACTTCGTGCTGTCCGGCGGCGAGCCGGCGGCGATCGCCCTGCTGGACGCCTGCGTGCGGCTGCTGCCGGGCGTGGCGGGCAAGGCGGAGTCGGTCCGGGAGGAGAGTTTCGAGAGCGGGTTGCTGGAATACCCGCATTACACGCGACCGGCGGTCTGGGCCGGGCGCGCGGCGCCGGAAGTCCTGCTTTCGGGCCATCACTGCAACATCCGCGCCTGGCGGCAGGCGCGGGCGGAAGACATAACGCGGACGCGGCGGCCGGACCTGTGGGCCCGCCGGGCGGAAAACGAGGACCGAAGGCGATGAACATCATCGAGACGCTGGAGCGCGAACAGATCGAGCGGCTCACCGGAGAGCGCGGGATTCCGGACTTCCGCCCGGGCGATACGGTGCGGGTGAACTACAAGGTGGTCGAGGGCACCCGCGAGCGCATCCAGGCCTATGAAGGCGTGGTGATCGCGCGGCGCGGCGGCGGGAACCTGAACGCCTCCTTCGTCGTGCGCAAGATTTCCTCCGGCGAGGGCGTCGAGCGCATCTTCCCGCTCTATTCGCCCAATATCGCCGGCATCGAGGTGATCCGGCGCGGGCGCGTGCGCCGGGCGAAGCTCTACTACCTGCGCGAGCGGCGCGGACGGTCGGCGCGCATCGCGGAGCGCACCCGCGGCGTGGTGAGGAAGACGAAACGCAAGAACGGGAACGACGGCAATGAGTGAACCGCGCACCCTCTTCGACAAGATCTGGGCGAACCACCTGGTCGATACCCAGGAAGACGGCACCTGCCTGATCTATATCGACCGCCACCTGGTGCATGAGGTCACGAGCCCGCAGGCTTTCGCGGGGCTCCGCGCCGCCGGGCGCGGCGTGCGCCGGCCGGACGCCACCATCGCGGTCGCCGACCACAATATCCCGACCCGGCCGGGCGCCCGGGCAGGCACGATCGAGAACGAGGAATCGCGCATCCAGGTCGAGACGCTGGAGCGCAATGTCGCCGAGTTCGGCGTGCCCTACTACCCGATAGAGGATGTCCGGCAGGGTATCGTGCACATCATCGGCCCGGAGCAAGGCATGACCCAGCCCGGCACCACGGTGGTCTGCGGCGACAGCCACACCTCGACCCACGGCGCGTTCGGCGCGCTCGCCTTCGGCATCGGCACCTCCGAGGTCGAGCATGTGCTGGCGACGCAGACGCTGATCCAGCGCCCGGCGCGCAACATGCAGGTGGATGTGGAAGGGTCGCTGCCCGCCGGCTGCACGGCGAAGGACCTGATCCTCGCCATCATCGGGCGCATCGGCACCGCCGGCGGCACGGGCCATGTGATCGAATATACCGGCCAGGCGATTCGCGACCTCTCCATGGAGGGGCGGATGACGGTCTGCAACATGTCCATCGAGGCCGGCGCCCGCGCCGGGCTGATCGCGCCCGACGACACCACCTTCGGCTATCTCAAGGGCCGCCCGCATGCGCCCAAGGGCGCGGCCTGGGACGCCGCGGTCGCGGTCTGGAAGCGCCTGCCCTCCGACCCCGGCGCGGTTTACGACACGGTGGTGCGCATCCGCGCCGACGAGATCGCGCCCCATGTCACCTGGGGCACGAGCCCGCAGGACGCGCTGCCGATCACGGCAAGCGTGCCGGACCCGGCTGACATCGACGATCCGGACCGGCGCCAGGCGGTGCAGCGGTCCATCGACTATATGGGGCTCCGCGCCGGCCAGCCGCTGCGGGAGATCGCCATCGACACGGTGTTCATCGGCTCCTGCACCAACGGGCGCATCGAGGACATCCGCGCGGCGGCCACCGTCGCCCAGGGGCGCAGGGTGGCGGACAGCGTGCGCGCGCTCGTGGTGCCGGGCTCCGGCCTCGTCAAGGCGCAGGCGGAGGAAGAGGGCCTCGACCGCATCCTCACCGAGGCCGGCTTCGAGTGGCGCGACCCGGGCTGCTCCATGTGCCTGGCGATGAACGACGACAGGCTCGCCCCCGGCGAGCGCAGCGCCTCCACGTCGAACCGCAATTTCGAGGGCCGGCAGGGTCCCGGCGGGCGCACCCACCTGGTGAGCCCGGCCATGGCGGCGGCCGCCGCCGTCGCCGGCCGCCTCGCCGACCTGCGCGACCTGGACTGAGAGGGGAGGGACCCATGCGCAAATTCGAGACCGTGACGAGCGTCGGCGCGCCGCTGCCGCAGATCAATATCGACACCGACAAGATCATCCCCGCGCGCTTCCTCAGGACCATCGAGCGCGAAGGCCTCGGGCGGCACCTGTTCAACGACATGCGCTTCGACTCCGAGGGCAACGAGACCCCCGACTTCGTGCTGAACCAGCCGGCCTGGCGGGGCGCCAACATCCTTGTGGTGGGCGACAATTTCGGCTGCGGGTCGTCGCGCGAGCATGCGCCCTGGGCGCTGGCCGACTACGGCGTGCGCGCCATTCTCGGCACCGACTTCGCCGACATCTTCTACAACAACAGCTTCAAGAACGGCCTCCTGCCGATCAAGCTGCCGGCGGCGGACCGCGACAAGCTGATGGAGGATGCGGAGCGCGGCGAAAATGCGCGCATCACGGTCGATCTCGAAAACCAGGTCATCACCCGCCCGGACGGCGAGGAGATCGCCTTCGAGGTCGATCCGTTCCGCAAGCACTGCCTGCTGAACGGCCTCGACGACATCGGCATGACCATGGAGCGCGCAGACAGCATCGACAGCTTCGAGGCCGGCGACCGCATAGCCCGCCCCTGGCTCTACGCGGAGTAGCGCGGGGGAGGGGGCAGCGTTATCTGCGTCGCTGTTCCAGCAGGATGACCTTCAGTTCTCTCTGCCCGGCCTGAAGTTCCGCTATATCGGCCTTCAACTCTTCCTGCCCGGTTTCGAGCGTTACTAGGCGCGCGTCGATATGCTTCTGGCCGGCTTCCAGACCGGTGATGGTCTTGCCGTTCTCTGTGGTGGCATATCCCAGCCAGCCGATGAGGCCGAGAAACCCCGCCGCGAACACGCCGACCAGCGTTGCCGCCAGCGGGTCGGCGCGCCAGCCGGGCCGCCGCTGCTCGGCGAGCAGTCGGCGGAGCTCCTGTATCTCTACGGCGCTGAGCGGTGTGTCCGGGCTGTTGGCGGCCACCGGTGGCCTCCCAGTTGGAATCGGTCCGACTATAGCGTCCCGGTCCGGCCCCTGCCCAGCGCTATCTCCGCTTCTGTTCCAGGATCAGGACTTTCAGTTCCTGCAGTCCGGCCCGCATTTCGGCCCGCAACTCTGCCTGCCCGGCCTTCAGCACTTCCTGCCCGGCTTGCAGCTTTTTCACATCGGCCTGCAGCCTGGCGACATCGGTTTGCAGCACGGCGATGGCGGCGTTGTTGGCGTGGGTCTGGAAGGCCATCCATCCGAAGAGCGCGAGGAAGCCTGCGGCGAAGACGCCGACCAGTGTCGTTGCCAGCGGGTCGGCGCGGACACCGGAACGCCGCCGCTCGGCAAGCAGCCGGCGGAACTCCTGTATTTCGGCGGCGCTGAGCGGCGCGTCGGGGCTGTCGGCGGCCACGGGCAGCCTCCAGTCAGGGTCGGCGGGATTATGGCGTTCCGGGCCGCCGCCCGCAAGGACTACACCCCCTCCAGGTCGAGCGGCAGGCCGGTGTAGTTTTCGGCGAGCGCGCGGCGAGCGGCGTCGGAGCCGAGCAGGTAGTCCAGCTCCGCCCCCTGCAGGCGGCGCTCGAACCCGTCATGCGCCGGGTCCCGGTGCAGCAGGCGCGTCATCCACATGGAGAAGCGCTGCACCTTCCACACGCGCGCAAGGCAGGTGTCCGAATAGGCGTCGAGGCCCGCCCCGTCGCCGTCGCGGTAGTAGCCGGCAAGCGCCCGCGCGAGCGCCACGACATCGGCGAAGGCGAGATTCATGCCCTTGGCGCCGGTCGGCGGCACGATATGGGCGGCGTCGCCGGCGAGGAAGAGCCGCCCGTGGCGCATCGGCTCGGCCACGAAGGCGCGCATCGGCGTCACCGACTTGAGCAGCAGCGGCCCGCGGTTAAGGCGCACGCCGAGCCGGCGGTCGAGCTCGTCCCAGAGTTCGTCGGCCGTCCACTTGTCCGGGTCCTCGTCCGCCCGGCATTGCACATAGGCGCGCGTCAGCTCCGGCGAGCGCATGCTGAACAGCGCGAAGCCGGCCTCGTGGCGGGCATAGACCAGCTCGTCCTGGAAGGGCGGCGCCTCGGCGAGCAGGCCGAGCCAGGCATAGGGGAACTCGCGGTGGAAGAGCGTCAGCGCGTCCGGCGGGATCGAGGCGCGCGAGACGCCGTGATAGCCGTCGCAGCCGGCGATGAAATCGCAGACAAGCGCGCCGCCCGGCCAGACGAGGCGCGGCTCCCGCCCGTCGATGCCTTCGAGCCGCACGCCCTCGACCTCGAAGCGGATATCGCCGCCGGCTTCGAGCCGCGCCGCCACCAGGTCCTTCACCACCTCGTGCTGGGCATAGACGGTGACGCCCTTGCCGCCGGTCATCTCCATGAAGTCGATATGGCGCCGGCGCCCGCCCGTCGAGATCTCGATGCCGCGATGGCGGAGCGCCAGCTTCGCCATGCGCGCGCCGAGGCCGGTGCGGTCGAGCAGAGCCACGCTGCCCTGTTCCAGCAGCCCGGCCCGCACCCGCGCCTCGATCCAGCCGCGAGACCGGCGCTCCAGCACCACGCTTTCGATGCCGGCGCGGGCGAGCAGGTGGGAGAGCATGAGGCCGGCGGGGCCGGCGCCGACGATCCCGACCTGGGTACGCTCCACGGCCGCTATTCGCCCGGCGCCGTCCGGACGGTCCGGGCTGCGTCCGCCTTCGCCTCGGCCGGCAGCTTCATCGCCGCCAGCACCACGACCACCGCCACCGCCGCCATCGCGTAGAACAGCAGCGCGAAATCGCCCGTGTAGTCGAAGCCGAGCCCCAGCAGCGGCAGGGCCACGACGCCGCTGCCGAGCGAGAGCGCGAATCGGATGCCGTATGCGGTCGAGAGCCACTGCTCCGGCATGTAGCGCGCAAACAGCAGGTCCGAGATCGGCTGGTTGCCGACGACGATCGCCGTGGCGAGCGTGAACACCGCGACCATCGGCATGTCCCAGGCGAAGGCGGCGGCCGCAAGCGCCGGCGGCAGGCCGGCATAGACGGCGATGAACAGCCGGCGCAGCGGGAAGCGGTCGGCCAGCTCGCCGCCGATCAGCTGCGCCAGCCCGCTGACCGCGAGGATGCCGGAGGCCGTTGCCGAAAGGAGGAAGATGTCGTCGCCGAACGCGGTGACGCGGTGGTTGACGATCTTCGGCACGCCGTTGGTGAGCGCCTGGAAGATCAGGCCGGTGGCCACGGTGATGATGCCGAGTATGACCATGGCGCGCACGAAATCGCGCCGCTCCGCTTCCGGCTGCGACCGCCAGGTCTGCATGAGCGCCCGGCGTCCCGACTGCGCAGCCGGCGCCCTGGCGCGCGCGCGGCTCAGCGGCAGGCTCTCCCGGAAGCGCAGGTGGAAGACGACGCCTATCGCGACCGCCACGAGTCCCGGCACGATGAACACCGCCCGCCAGCCGCCCGCCGCCAGCAGGCCGCTCATGATGACGGGCGTCACCGCCATGCCGGCGCTGCCGAACACGCCGTTGATGCCGAGCAGCCGGCCGCGCCTGTCGCCCGCGCCGCGCACGATGAGCGGGATGCCGACCGGGTGGTAGATCGAGGCGAAGACGCCCACCAGCGTGAGGCCGGCGCCCAGCATGACCGGGCCGTCGGCGAAGCCGGTGAACACGGAGGACAGCCCGATGCCGATGAAATACACCGTCATCATGCCGGGCCCGGACCAGCGGTCCGCGAGCCAGCCGGCAAGCGGCCCGCCAAGGCCGAACATGATGGTCGGCGGCGTGAACAGGAGGGCCAGCTCGCCGTAGGTCAGCCCCCAGAAGGGCGCGACCGTGATGCCGATCACGGCCATGAACAGCAGCATGAAGATATGGTCGATGCTGTGCCCGGCGCAGAGGAAGAGAAAGGGGCCGATCCTCATCGCGCCGGCTCCGTCTCCGGCTCCCGCACCTCGTCGCGGACCCAGGCCAGGAAGTCCGCGTCGCCGCCCGAGATCGGCAGCGCCACGACGCAGGGGGCATCGTAGCTGTGCGCCTCGCGCACCCGGCGCGCGGCCGCCTCCACCCGGTCCTCGACCGTCTTCGCCACCAGCACGACCTCGTCCTCTTCCTGCACCGCGCCCTCCCAGCGATAGACGGAGGCGGACTCGCCCAGCACATTGGCGCAGGCTGCAAGCCGCTCGCCCACCAGCATGCGGGCGAGCGCCAGCGCTTCCTCGCGGTCGCCGGCGGTCATGTAGAGGAGGCAGGGGCGGGACATGGCGGCCTTCATGTCACGAGACCGCGCAGGTTGGCAATGCCGAGCAGGAGCAGGCCGGCCATGACCAGCGTGCGGAACCGCCCGACCGGCATCGCCTCGCGCAGCCGGCCGCCGGCGACGAGGCCCGCCAGCGCCGGCAGGAAGGCCGCGGCGGAGAGCGCCCACTCGCCGGCCGTCGCCAGCAGGCCGTGGCCGGCAAGTGCGAGCGCAAGCGTGGTCGAGCCGGCAAGCAGGGTCCAGCCGAGCAGGCCGACCATGGCGCCGGGCTCCATGCGGAGCGCGAGCAGATAGACGCCGAGCTGCGGGCCGAACACGCCGGTCATGCCGCCCACGGCGCCCGCCGCCGCGCCGACCGCCGGCGTGACGACCGGCTCCAGCCGCTCCGGCAGCCGGGGCTCCCAGCGCGCCCGGGAAACGGCGACATAGCCGATGACGACGAGGCCGACGAGCGCGTTCAGCAGGTCGGGATCGCCCTCGGCGATGAAGCCGGACGCGATCCACACGGCCGCCATCAGCGGCAGCACGAGGCTCAGCAATTGGCGCAGGCCGGGCCGGTTCCGCCATGTCGCCCAGATCTGCCAGACATTCGCGGCGATGAGCGACACCGCGATCAGCGGCAGCGCTTCGCGCAGCGGCATGACGACGGCGAGCACGGAGATCATGACGAGCGGCATGCCGAGCCCGATGGCGCCCTTGACGAGCCCGCCGAGGAACAGGCCGGCAATGGCGACGGCAAGCGTCAGCGGCTCCATGGACGCCCTCTCCGGGAGCCCGGCCCCGCGTCTGGTCGGAGCGGCAGGATTCGAACCTGCGACCCCCACACCCCCAGTGTGATGCGCTACCAGACTGCGCTACGCTCCGACACGCGGCAACATAACCGCCGGGACGCTGCCCGCGCAAGGCGGGTCATACCGGTGTCAATCGGCGTTCGGGCTGCCGCGCTCGTAAAGCTCATCCCCGGTCCGGCCGCGCCTGTGCTCGCCGGGCCCGTGTCCGTCTTCATGGAAGATTCGAACGGGTTGGCGCGCGCGTTGCCGTTCGGTCGCCGCATCGAACAGCCTCAGACGCACTTCGCGGTCCAAGGCGTCCGAAGGGGCGCCTGCGCCGGCGGGCACCATGCGAATGGTTTCGCCGGCCTCCTCGAAGCGGACCTCGTCGCCGGGCCGGATGCCGTAACGTCCCGCCAGCGCCTTGGGCACCGTGATCTGCAGCTTGCTCGTTACCCTGGCCATAATCCTCACTGAAACGAGGATGCCATCCTTGTCAAGAATTCGGCAGGCATCGCAATGAGCGGCACCCCGCCCCTTCGTTTCCGCGGATTATACGTATATTGTGGCAGGCGCCCATTACCTGGAGAGGCCGCCGTGCCTACCGTGAACGCTGTCGAGTTCCAGCGCAAGTTCGGCCGGTTCCAGCATGAAGCGCAGCTCGAGCCGGTGGAGATCACCCGGTATGGACGCCGCGAGTTCGTGCTCATGTCTGCCGAGCAGTACGACTGGCTTCGGGCTTCGGCGCAGCGCCGCCATCGCACGGACGCTGCCGCCGATACGGTCATCCGCGCCGTGGAGCGCGCCGGGATGGATGGGGAGCATAAGCCGCTCGACGACCTGATGACGTAACGACGAAGCGGCGCCGCTTCCCGATCCGAAGCCGGGCCCGGTCATCCGCTACGACTACCTCTGGATGAACGAGGCTGCCGCCGGTCGCGACCGGGGCAAGACCCGTCCGGCCTGTCTGGTAGCTGCCCACCCGGCGGTCCTTCCGCGCTACGTCGCTCTGCTGCCGATCACCCATACGCCGCCCGCGGGCGATACGGCGGGAATCGAGGTTCCGGCGCGCGTCAGTCAGGCCCTGGGCCTCGACGATGCGCCGAGCTGGGTGATCGTGTCGGAACACAATGTCGATGAATGGCCCGACGCCGGTCTGTCTCCGCTGCCCGGTCGGCCGGACACCTTCAGCTACGGTTTCATCCCGCCAGGACTGTTCGCGCGGATCAAGACCCGCTTCCTTGAACTGGCTCTCTCCAGAAAAAGCCGCACCGTGCGCCGCTGACTGCGATTGCGCCCGGCCGCCGCCGGATGAAGGTCGGTGGCGGGTGCAAGCGGCGGCGGCGTTCGGACTTGGTGCCAGCTTCGCCAGGCCGTTGACACTGCAGGGTCCTGTTGGTCTACTCTGCGCCCTGTTCGGCCCTTGGGCCGGAGACGAAACCCGAGGGGATATCACAGAATGAAACGCTATCTTGCCGCCGCCGCGGCAGTTGCTGTCATGGCGGCCGCCGGTTCCGGCCATGCCCAGACCGTCATCAAGATCCAGACGGCCAATGCTGCGGGCAGTTTTTCCCTGAACTATCTGAACGAACACTGGGTGCCGAAGCTTGAGGCCATGACCTACGGTAACCTCAAGATCGACATCCGGCCGTCCAAGACCGTCGTGCCGCACCGCGAGACGCCGCAGGCCGTAGCCGCTGGCATTCTCCAGGGCGACCTGAATGCTGTGGCCTATTTCGCAGGCCGCGATCCTGTCTTCGGCATCCTGGGCGACCTGATCGCCGGGTACGATACGGTTGAGCAGAAGCAGATGTTCTTCCGCTTCGGCGGCGGCGTCGAAGTGCTCCAGAAGGCCTATGACAAGCATTTCGGCGGCAAGATCCATGTGGTCGGCGCCGGCCCGTTCGCCAAGGAGGCCTTCGTCTCGACGATTCCGATCAGGTCGGTGGCGGACCTCAAGGGTGTGAAGCTGCGTTCGCCGGAAGGCATGGCCGCGGAAGTCTTCCGCCGGGCCGAAGCCGCGCCGACCTCGATTCCGTTCCCGGAGCTTTATACGGCGCTGGAAAAGAAGGTCGTCGATGCGGCGGACGCCAGTTCCTACACCAACAACACCTCGCTCGGCTTCAACAAGATCGCCAAGTATCCGATCTATCCGGGCATCCATTCTATGGCGGTGCTGCAATTCGTCATCAACAAGGACGTGTGGGAGAAGATCGGCCCGCAGGGTCAGGCTGCGCTTGAGACCTGGTACTATGCGGCCTGGAGCGACATGGCGCGCGCAACCGACGTACAGGATCGCAAGCTGGTCGCACTCGACCGCGCCGGCGAGGGCACGAAGGGCGTGGAGATTGTCGATTGGCCGCAGGAAGAGCGCGACAAGCTACGCCAACTCGCCCAGGGCGCCTGGCTCGATATCTCGAAGCAGAGCGATCTAGCCAAGGAAGCCTATGACAAGCATATCGCTTTCATGAAGACGCTCGGCCTGCTCTAGGCTGGCAGCGGCTTAGGGCTTTCCCGCACAGAATAAACGCGGAAGCCGTGGCGGCGCTGCAGCCGTCACGGCTTCTCTTTACCCGGTCAGGACAACGAGCCATGCAGCGGTTGATTCGCGCGGTGGACCGGCTGAACCAGTTCGTCGGCCTTTCGGTTTCGCATTTCTACATGATCTGCGCCGCCGTCACGGTTTACGAGGTCGTGCGCCGCTACTTCTTCAATGCGCCGACACAGTGGGCGTTCGAGGTCGTGATGGTCGTCTGCGCATCGGCGTGGGCGCTGTCGGGCGGCTACATCACCATGCGCCGCTCCCATATCTCGATCACTGTCCTCTATGAGCGCGTCCAGGGGCGCGGGCGATGGTGGCTCGACCTGTTCATCCTGATTGTCAGCCTCGCGGCGATGTGGACCTTCGTCTATGCGCTCTGGCATCCGATGATCGATGCGCTCGGCGCCGTGGAGCGAAGCGGCACTTCATTCAATTCGCCCGAGCCGGCCATCCTTAAGACGCTGCTTTTCGTTGGCGCGCTGATCTACGGCGTCCAGCTGATCGTCAATCTCGCCAAGCATTTCAGGGACGAGAGCGTTCCCAAAAGCACCCGGCAGCCGGGAGACTGACCGGTATGGTCGATATCCAGACCGCGACGCTCGTCATCGTCATCTCCATGATCCTGCTGATGATGACGGGCATGCCGCTCGGCATCGTCACGCTCACGGTTTCCATTGGCACGGCGCTGGCGTTTTTCGACCTTCCCGGCCTGTTCCTGGTGGCGGCCAACGCCCAAGGCCTGCTCGAGGCTTATCCCCTCGTAGCCGTCCCGCTCTTCGTCTTCATGGCGAACCTGCTGGAGCGCTCGGGCGTCGCCGAGGACCTGTTCGACGCCATGTCGATCATCTCCGGCAATTTGCGCGGCGGCGTCGCCGTCCAGACCACCCTGGTTGCTGTGATAATGGCGGCGATGACGGGCATCATGGGCGGCGAGATCGTCATGCTGGGCCTGATCGCCCTGCCGCAAATGCTGCGGCTCGGCTACGACAAGAAGCTGGCCATGGGCACGATCTGCGCCGGCGGCTCGCTCGCAACCCTGATTCCGCCCTCGGTCATCATGATCATCTACGGGCTGACGGCGAATGTGTCGATTTCGGGCCTGTTCCTGGGCGGGTTCCTGCCGGGACTGCTGCTCGCAAGCCTATATATCTCCTACATCCTGATCCGGTGCCATTTCCAACCGGAGCTGGCGCCCCTGTCCGCCGGCGACCTCACCGGCATGTCGAAGGCCGAAAAGGCGGCCAAGATGAAAGGGCTCATCCTGCCGATGCTGGTCATCGTGTGGATACTGGGCTCGATCTACGGCGGTATCGCGACCGTAACCGAAGCCGCCGCGGTCGGCGTGTTCGGAGCGATGGGCGCCGCCGCGGCGCGCCGGCGGCTCTCCTGGCCGATGCTTCAGGAGGCCTTGCGCAAGACGATGATTACGGTCGGCACGATCATCTGGCTGGTGCTGGGTGCCGTGAGCTTCGTCGGCATCTACAACATCATCGGCGGCAACGACTTCATGCAGGGCCTGTTGAGGGGCCTCGACCTGCCGCCGCTTGGCGTCATCTTCGTGATGATGGGCATCCTGATCGTGCTCGGCACATTCATGGAATGGATCGCGATCGCCTATATCACGGTGCCGATCTTCGCTCCGGTCGTCGTGGGACTCGGCTTCGATCCGATCTGGTTCGGCGTGCTGTTCGTCATGAACATCCAGATCTACTTCCTCTCGCCGCCGTTCGGCCCGGCCTGTTTCTGGCTGAAGAGCGTCGCGCCGCCGGATATCACGCTCCAACAAATTTTCGGGTCGGTGCTTCCGTTTATCGGGTTGCAGATCATCGGGCTCACGCTGGTGATGCTGTTCCCCGATATCGTGCTGTACCTGCCGCGGCTGATGGACAGCTGACGCCCGGCGGGCCGTTCAGTTGATCTGCGTGGCGGAGAGCGCCCATTCGAACATGATGAAGACGATCAATGCGCCGCCTCCATAGCCGGCAAGCGTCGTCCAGATGGACATCCGGTCTGGCATCGGTTCGTTGGGGTCTTCTTCGATCATGGTCGTTCCGCTCCGGGGGCTCGGTTCGAGCGCCGGCAGATTAGGCGGCCGGCCGAACCCGCGTCAATCCGGGGCCTCCAGGCGCAGCCCGTCCGGATTTGCAGCCAGAAACAGGACCACCAGCGCCAGCACGACGAGACATGCCAGGAAGTTGCGTCGAACCAGTCTGACTTCTTCGGGGTCATAGCGCCCGGGATGCAGCAGCACGGCGATCTCCCGGAACTCGATCAGCGGTCGCCTGCGCTGCGCCGCCCGGCGCAGCTTCATCAGCTTCACGGTCGAATGCACCACGAATCCGAGCCCCGCAAGGATCGCCAGCCCCACCAGCTGCGGCCACTCCATCGCTACTCCCCGCCGGTCCCCGGAAACCGGTATTCCTTACAGCATGCCAACAGCGCCCCCGAGGATTGGACGCCGCTTCGACTTCGTGCCATGAGGAGGGCGGAACAGGCAAGGAGTTGTGCCGCCATGGCCCTGATCGCCAACCGCACCAAGGAGAAGCTTGCAGCCGGGGAGCTTGCGCTCGGGCTCGGCCTGCGTCTCGCCCGCATGCCCGAGATCGCGAAGATCGCGGCGGTCTGCGGTTATGACTGGCTGTTCGTCGATCTGGAGCACGGCGCGTTCTCCGTCGATACGGCGGCGCAGATCTGCGCGGCGGCGCTGGACGCCGGCATTTCGCCCATCCCGCGCGCCTCGGCGCATGAGCATTTCCATGCGACCCGACTGCTGGACGCCGGCGCGCAGGGCATCGTCGTGCCGCATGTGGACAGCCGGGCCCAGGCCGAGGCGGTGCGCGACAACTGCCTCTACCCGCCGGTCGGCAGGCGCTCGGTGGCGGGCGGCATGGCGCAGCTCGAATACGAGGCGCTGCCGGTGGGCGAGGCCGCGCGGCTCATCAACGGCGCGACGCTCACCGTGGTGATGATCGAGACGGCCGAGGCCGTCGCAGCGGCGGACGAGATCGCTTCGGTCGAGGGCATCGACGCGCTCTTGATCGGCACCAACGACCTTTGCGCCACGATGGGCATTCCGGGGCAGTTCGGCCACGAACGGGTCACCGACGCCTATGACCGCGTGGTCTCGGCGGCGCGCAACAACGGCAAGCATGCCGGCATGGGCGGCGTCTATGACGAGGAGCTTGCCGGGCGCTATATCGCCATGGGCGCGCGGCTGGTGCTCGCCGGCAACGACCTGCCGCTGCTGATGGGCGCCGCCAGGGCGCGCGCCGACTTCCTGCGCGGGCTGGCCTGACGGACGATCCGTTCGGGTTGAAACGCATATGCGGTCAAGCCCCTAACCGTCACCCCGGCCGGAGCGAAGCGGAGAGCCGGGGTCCATCTCCCGGCCCTGTAGCAGGCTGAGCCGGCTGAGGTTGGGCCCCGGATCGGGGTCCGGGGCGACGGTTGAGACGCGACGCCGACAGTTGTCGAGCGAACGACAATCGTATCAATCGAACGCCGTGCCCGATGCGCCGCCCCGGCCGAGCTTGTAGGTGACGACGCCGCGGGCGATCTTGCGCCCGTCATCGTCCGTCACCAGCACGTCCACGACGGTGAGCGAGCCGCCCCGGCGCAACACCACGGCCTCTGCGCTCAGGCCGCGGCCCTGCAGCCCCGGCGAGAGGAAGTTGACGGTGAACCCGACCGTGGCACCCTTCGTCGCCTCGACGACCGAAGGACTCGTCCAGGCGGCGGCCGTGGCGGCGGTGTCGATCAGCGAGGCCGTTGCGCCGCCGTGATAGATGCCGGCGCCGTTGCCGAGCTCGGGCCGCCAGGGCAGCCGGACGACCGCGCGGTCGGCTTCCAGCACGGCCAGCTCGATGCCGAGATGGACGCCGTAGGGCCCGCGCACGATGGCCTCGCGGATGCGGCTTTCCCCTACGGGACTCGGTCCTTTGGGCGTATCGCTCACCAGGGCTCTCCGAAAGGGCGGATTTCGACATTGAACGACCAGGCCGAGCGGTCCTGGTGCGCGATGCGGAAGACTTCCTCGCCGATGGCGTCCGGCCTGATGAAGAAGTCGTCCGGCCTGCCGGGATACCGCCGCCGGGTCCAGCGCAGGTCGATCACCGCGTCGATGACGATATAGGCGACATGCACGCCCTTCGGCCCGAGCTCGCGCGCCATCGACTCGGCGAGGATGCGCTGCGCCGCCTTGGTCGGCGCGAAGCCGGAGAAGCGCGGGATGCCCCGCCAGGTCGATGTGTTGCCGGTCACCATGAGCGCGCCCCCGCCGCGCGCGATCATCGCGGGCGCGGTCAGCTGCGCCAGGTGGAGGAGGCTCATCGTATTGACCTCGAAATTGGCCCGGAGGTCCGCCGGGTCCAGGTCGAGGAAGCCGGCCCGGCTGCCGCGCGCGGCGTTGTGGACCGCGACATGCGGATCGTCCCCGAGCGTCCGCCGGACCCGCTCCACGGCGTCGGCTAGCGCCTCGCGGTCCGTAATGTCGCAGGGAATCGCCAGCGTGCCGGGAATCGCCGCCTCGTATTCGCTGAGCCGCGATTCGGACCGCGCGAGCATCGCCACCCGGTAGCCGCCGGCCGCGAACCGCCGGACCACCGAGCCGCCCGTGCCCCGCCCGGCGCCCGCCACCAGTGCTATCCTTTCCGTCATCCGTTCCCCTCCCGTCGGTCCGTTGCCGCTCAGGCCGCGAGCGCCGCCACGCCCCCCGACCGGCGCATGGCGGCCGCCCGGCGCACCAGGAATGCGGCGACCCCCAGATGCGCGATGTTGACCGCGACCGCGCCGGCGAAGGCAACCCGGTAGCTGCCGGTGAGGTCGTGGACCGCGCCGGCGAGCCAGGCCCCCAAAGCCATGCCGAGCATGGTGAACAGCAGCGCCAGCCCGATGCGCCCGCCCGCCTGCCGGGCCGGAAAATACTCCCGGATGATGATGGCGTAAGACGGCACGATGCCGCCCTGCGAAAGGCCGAACAGCCCGGCGACGACCAGCAGCGCGATGCGCCCGTCCGCCGGCAGGAACAGCAGCAGCGCCGCCGCCTGGCCGGCCGAGCCGAGCGCCAGGGTGCGCAGGCCGCCGATGCGGTCCGATATCCAGCCGGAGCCGAGCCGGCTCACAATGCCGAACCCGTACATCAGCGACAGCATCAGCGCGCCGTCCGCCGGCCGGAGGCCGATATCGTCCGCCATCGCCACCGCATGGACCTGGGGCGCGGCCATCGCGACGCAGCAGCCGAGCCCCGCGCAGCAGAGAAGCGCCTGGAGCGCCGGCGCCCGCATGCCGAGCGGCCGGGCCGCCTCCGCCGCCTCCAGCGGGCCCGTCAGCACGGTGCGCGGGGCAGGGCGGTGCAGCACCAGCGCCAGCAGCGGCAGCGAGAGGAAGGTCAGCGCCCCGAGCGTGAGATACATGTCGCGCCACCCATAGGCGTAAACGAGGGCTTCGAGCACCGGCGGCCAGACCATGCCCGACACATAGGCGCCGCTGATGACCATGGCGACCGCAAGGCCGCGGCGGCGCTCGAACCAGAGCGAGGTGTCCGCGACCATCGGCGCCATGGTGGTCGAGGCGCCCAGCAGGCCGATCAGCAGCCCGTGCGCCAGCGCCGCCTGCCAGAGCTCGGCCGCGTGCCCGGCGATCCAGTAGCCGAGGCCGAGGGTCAGCCCGCCGGCGAACGCGACCCGCATGGCGCCCAGCCGGTCGGCGAAGCGGCCCATCCAGAAGCCGCCGAGGCCGAACCCGACCATGAACGCCATGTAGGGCAGGGTCGCCGCGCCGCGCGAGATGTCGAACGCCTCCTGCATCGGCTTGAGGGCGACCGTGCCGGCGAACATGCCCGCCGTGCCGACGACCATGATGAGGAAGGCCGCCGCCGCCCGGGCCGCGGGATACCGGGACGCGCTGTCAGCCATGCCGCCGCTCCGGCCGCTCCCCGCCGTTCCCGCGCCTCAGGCCGGCCGGCTGCGGGCCGCGCGCGCATCCTGGCGGCGGTAGCGCAGCAGCATGGCGCGGGCGACCGGCACGGCCAGGCGGTTCGACGGCACGGGATGCGGCCGGCGCAGCGCCGCCGGTACCGGGTCGTCGGCCTGCAACCCTTCGAGGCAGCGCCCGGCCAGCAGGCGGCCCATCGCGGTCGCCAGCGCGACGCCGCGCCCGTTGTAGCCGAGCGCCGTCCAGACGCCGGGCCCGAGCTCCATGGCGCGCGGCAGCCGGTCCACGGTCATCGCGACCTTGCCGTCCCAGACGAACTCGAACTCAGCCTCGCCGAGCTCCGGGAAGGCGGCCTGGAGGCGGCGGCGCGCCACGGTCTCGGCGCGGCCGCGCGCGCGCCAGGGCAGCACGATGTCGCCGCCCATCACCATGCGGCCCTCCCGGTCCCAGCGGAACGGCCAGAGGATATTGCGGCTGTCCGAGACGCTCATGTCGCCGGGCAGGATCTGCCGGCGCACATTGCCGCCCTGGGGCGCCGTGGCGGCAAGGAAGATCCGGAACGGCACGACCGCGCGCCTGAGCCCCGGCCAGAGCCCGCCGGTATAGCCGTTGGTCGCGAGCACGACCTGCTCCGCCGTCACCGCGCCGCCGGGCGTCTCGACCCGCCAGCGCCCGCCCGTGCGTTCGAGCGCCGTTGCGGGCGAGCGGGCATGGACCGCCGCGCCGGCCCCGATGGCCGCCTTCGCCAGCCCGCGCGCATAGGCGAGCGGCTGGATATTGCCGCCCCAGGCGTGGTGCAGCGCCCCCTGCCAGTAGCGGCTGCCGGTCACGGCCTCGGTCTCGTCGCGCTCCAGGTAGCGGACCGGCATGCCGCGCGCGGCCCAGGCCTCGGCGCGGGCGCGCACCATGCCGTCGCGGGCCGGGCTGTCCACCGGCAGCAGCCAGCCGACCGGCCGCGCGTCGCACTCTATGCCGAGGCGCTCGATAAGCTCGAAGACCAGCTTCGCCGCCTCGGCGGTGAAACGGTTGAACCGCTCGCCCTCCTCCGGGCCGAAGCGCGCCACCGTCTCCTCCGGCCCGTAGCGCGAGAGCATCGGCACCACCTGGCCGTGATTGCGCCCCGACGCGCCGAAGCCCGGGTCCTCCGCCTCCAGGACCGCGACGCGCGCGCCCGCCTCGGCCAGGTGCAGCGCCGTCGAAAGCCCGGTGAAGCCCCCGCCGACGACGCAGACATCCGCCTCGCACCCGCCTTCGAGCGCGGGCGCCGGCGGGGCCGGCGGGGCGGTCGCCTGCCAGAGGACGGAGGCGGGGTCGGAGGTCTTCATGACAGGCGCGGCCCGGCCGCGAGCGCGCGCGGCAGCGCCTCCTCGGCGAAGAGCCGCATGGACCGCTCGACGGCTTCCGGCGCGAGGCCGCCGAAATTGTGCAGGGTCAGCACATGGCCGAGGCCCCAGCCGGCGAGCAGGCGCAGCGTCTCCGCCACGGTCTCGACCGAGCCCATGAGCGAGAGGCCGGACGCCATGATGTCGTCCCAGACCTGCCGGCGGGCGTAGAGCCGGGTCGCGACATAGAGCTCGAAGGCCTCGGCCGCCATTTCGCGGGCCTCGTCGTCGGTCTCCGCAACGAAGGTGTGGAAGGCGAAGGCCGCGGCGTCCCCGGCCCCGTCCAGCCCGGCCTCCGCGCGCCCCTCGGCGAAGGACCGGAAGAGCGTCCCGACATCCGCCATGCCGGCGACGGAGGCGTAGGGCACGCAGAAGATGGAATTGCCGGCCCTGCCGACATGCCAGGCGGCCTCCGCGCGCAGCACGGCCACATGGATCGGCACCGGGCGCTGCACCGGGGCGACATTCAGCGCCACGCCCTCCACCTTGTGGTAGCGCCCGTCGAAATTCACCGGCCCGCCGGAGAGCGCCAGCCGCAGCACTTCCAGCGCCTCGTCGAAGCGCTCGCGCTTCTCTTCCGGCAAGACGCCGAAGCCCTCGAACTCATGCGCCAGATAGCCGGAGCCGACGCCCAGCACCAGCCGCCGCCGGAGAGCATGTCCACCATGGCGTAGCTCTCCGCCACGGTGAGCGGGTTGCGGAAGGGCAGCACCGAGATCGCCGTGCCGAGCCGGATACGGGAGGTCCGCGCCGCCATGGCGGCCAGCAGCACGGCCGGGTCCGGCACGGCGCCGTATTCGTGGAAATGGTGCTCGGCGGTGAAGAACGCCTCATAGCCGAGGTCTTCGGCGAGCACGCATTGGCCGATGACCTCGTCATAGAGGCCGGCGACCGAGCGCGGGCGGCCCGGATAGTGGTCGCCTATGGAGAGGATCGAATAGCGCATGGCCGGCGAGTATAGGCAGCCCAGGCCGCGCCGTCGTCAACATCCGCCAGCCGGTCGGCAAGCGCGGCCGGGAAGGGGAGCTGCGCCAGCGCGTCGGCTAGCGTTTCGGGATGCGACCAGCGCACGGGGCCGGCGAAGAGCCGCCTGCGCTGCCGGATGCCCACCAGCCAGAAGCCGCCGTCCTCCGCCGGGCCGAACACCGCCCGCGCCGCGCACAGCCGGCGGAAGGCATGCGCGATATGGCGCGGCCGGAGGCCCGGAATGTCGCTGCCGACCAGCAGGGCGGGGAGCGTCACGCGGGCGAGCGCCCGGTCCATGCGCCGGCCGAGATCGCCCCGGCCCTGCCCGATGCGCCGGAGCCGCCGGGACCGGGAGCCGCGCGCCCCGTCCGGCGTCACCGCCAGCACGACCCGCCAGCGCCGGTCCGCCGCCAGCCGGCGCACCGTCTCCGCCGCCATGCGCCGGTAGAAGGCGGTGGCGCGCGCCGGCCCGATATCGGCCCCGAGCCGGGTCTTGACCGCGCCGAGCCGCGCCTCGCGCAGCATCACCACCACCGTCCCGCGCCGCATGCCGCAGGACCTCATGCCGGGGCGTCCGAAGCGGGCCCCGCGTTCGGCGGCGGCTTGCCTCGCCCCCCTCCCGCAGCCCCGTTTCTCTCCTCCCGCCTGCGGAGGTCTGCCCCATCGCCCCCCTCCCGCTTGCGGGAGGAGCCGGGGGAGGGCCTCCCGGCGAGCCTGCCCCGGCCTCCGAGCCGGGGGGCCTTCACCGGGCTTCGCCCGCCGCTTGCGCTGACGCGCAAGCGGCCCCCCACCCGGTCTCCCCCGCAAGCCCCGGACTGCGATCCGGGGCAAGCGGGGGAGGAGAAATGAGAGGCCGTCCCGCAGGCCCCGGACTGCGATCCGGGGCAGGCGGGGGAGGAGGCAAGGCAGGCGGAATGGAGCGCCGCCATGAAATCTCCTCTCCCCGCCTGCGGGGAGAGGTCGGGAGAGGGGCCAGCGGCCGTGCAACCCCCTTCGGCAAGCTCAGGACAGGCTCCTTCGACAGGCTTAGGGCAGCCCCCTCCGTCATACCCGGACGCCTCCTCTCCGTCATACCCGGACTTGTTCCGGGTATCCATGCGGCCGCCCGGTGGAGGCGGTGGCGGGAGATGCTCGGAACAAGTCCGGGCATGACGATATGGGGACCGGCCATGACGATATGGGACCGGCCATGACGATATGGAGGCATGACGATATGGAGGCATGACGGGAAGGGGGTCGGGACGCCGGGCGCTGCGCCGCATGCCGGCGGACCTCATCCGTAGAGCCTCCGGATCCGCTCCGGCGCCACGCCCGCGAAATAGAGCGAGAGGCAGGCGAGGTTGCGCAGCGGCCGGCGCCAGTAGCCGTCGCGGCGGTAGCGGGCGGCGGAGGTGGTAATTTCGGCGTCCAGTTCCGCGAGGCGGGCCCGGCCGATGCGCCGGACAAGGTCCACATCCTCCATCAGCGGCATGTCGCGGTAGCCGCCGACCGCGTCATAGAGCGCGCGCGGCAGCACGAGGCCCTGGTCGCCATAGGGCAGGGCGAGGCGCCGGGCGCGCCAGTTCGCCAGCCGCTCGACGCGCCGCGCCGCCGGGGCGGGGTCGTCGAGGCGCAGGCGGAACCAGCCGGCCTGCCCGTCCTCCCGCAGCGCCTCCGGCCAGCCCGGTCCGAGGCGGCAATCGGCATGGAGCACCAGCAGAAGGGGCGCGCTCGTGGCCGCCACGCCCGCGCGAAGCTGGCTGCCCCGCCCCCGCGGCGCCGCGACCACGCGCGCCCCGCCGGCCTCCGCCGCGGCCCGCGTGCCGTCGGTCGAGCCGCCGTCCGCCACCACGACCTCCGCGATCCGCGCCCGCCCCGGCCCGAGCGACTCCAGCGCCCCCGGCAGCCCGGCGGCGGCGTTCAGCGTCGGGATCACCACTGCAAGCACGGCCCCGCCTTCCCTGTCGGCCTCCGCGCCCGCTGTATCGGGGCGGGGCCCGTTCCGCCCATGTACATGGCTCATACGGATTGGTCCTTCGGGGCATGAAGCTGGCGTTTCGGGCAGGGGGTCTGTACCCTCGACTACCCGCTCCGTCGAGCCGAAGCTGGCTTCGCAGTGTTCGGATGCGTTGCTACAGTCACAGAAAAATCCTAAGTTAATGTACAGTCGATTCAGTTATCAGAACCGACAATTTGTTCCTTTGTGATTTCACCCAATCTCTTGGATAATTTACTGGTTATGAGGTCTTCATCAAAATTCCAAATGGAACCATCCTTCAGTCTTGCCTGTCGAACATACACACCCACTACGCCAAACTTCTCAAATTTAAACAAATAAGCAGGGTTATACTCCCACTGCATTTCCAACTTCGGTGGATTCATGGTAACTCCAGTTAAGCCACCCAAAAATTCCTTAAACGCATCATAAACAATGATCCCGAACTTTACCGCCACAACTTCCTTACCTTCCGCATCAATGGTTATAGTCAATGTCTCCTTTGCCAATCGTCGGAGCTTATCCTTCTCATCATCCTCCAAGTATCGAAAAAGAGTATCATAATATGCGTTTGCGAGCGTAGCAGTCTGGGCTGGTACATGGCGCGCTACTACTCTTCTTACCTGAACCGGGCCAGATTTTTCGTTTATGTGAAATGCTTCGTTCAAGTACACGATTCCTTTTGTATTTTTGTATATTTGAATCTGTTCAACTTGAGCCTCCTGCGCATAGGCAACCGAGAATGCAAAGATCGGTAACGTCACGCAAGCAACACGCAGAAGTGATTTCATGTTGGCTGACCCTTTATCCATGGTGGCTGACTTTGTCCTGGTGTTTGGCGCATGGCAGAAGAGGTTAGCATCCTTCGCGATGCCCGTCGAGTAGAGCTAGGGCACTTAAATGCCGCAATAGCTATAACTCCCTATAGTGTAGGTGCTTTCCGTCAACGACAGTGAGCAACATATGGGCAGCCTTCTGGACCTGATACAGAATACTCTTGTCACACTCCACACAAGTGCGTTTACTCGTAATGTTGCGTCTACGGCTCAAGAACATTGAGTATTCCCCAACGACATGCCCCCAACGCGGTCATTATCTTCCTACCCCCGTCCCTGTAGAGCCGAAGCCACCCTCTTCCCGCTCCGTCTCGTCCTGTCCAGCGCGGATCGTCAAACCCGTGCATCCAACCAGGGGTCGACGATATGGATGCCCGTTTCTTCGAAATCCCGCACATTGCGGGTAACCAGGATAGCGCCGCGCGAGCGGGATATGGCGGCGATCCGGCAATCGGCTTCGCCGATCGGCCGGCCGGCACGGCGGCGGCCCGAAGCAATTTCCGCATAGGCGCGGGCGGCGGCGCTGTCGAAGGGCAGGGTTCGCCCGGTGAAACCGAGGTCGAGCCACCGGGTCATGGCGGCTTCCAACATGTTTCGCCGCCTGCCGGCGGGCATGATGGCGACGCCGTAGAGGAGTTCCGCTTCGCTGATCGCCGTCAGGAAAAGCTCTCCGGCGTCCCGCTCCGCAATCCACGCCGCGACGGCGACGGCCGGGGCCGGGCGCATGAGTTGGGAGGCCACATTCGTGTCGAAAAGACAACTCAATTTTTGTCTACCTTGCCTCGCATGCGCCTGGATGCGCTCTTCTGATATAAACCATTGTCAATTCTCTATATTTGTGTGTCTGGTGGCCCATCTCCGTCCTTGCATCCCTGCCCCGGATGCGCTTCAATGCGCCCCGATTTCCAGCCGGTCGCTTTCGGTCCGCTTACGTGACCCGCGTCCGGGCCCGAACCGGCTTCCGGCGCCCCGGGAAAGCGTTCGGTCATGCGTTGATGGAGGGGACGATGGCACAGAGCGAAGTCGGGCGAAGCCCGGCAAACCACGGAATTGGCCTCGTCGTCCTCATCATCGTCACACCTTGAACGAACGCTTTCGCGCCCCGGTGTAGGAACGAGGACATGCCCGAACGCCAGGACCGAACGCTTACCAAGCGTATCGTGGACCGTCTCGCGGTCAACGGAAAGGACGGCGTGTTCTGGGACAGCGAACTGCCGGGGTTCGGGATTCGCGTCTACCCCACGGGGCGCAAGGTCTATGTGGCGCAGGCCCGTGCGAAGGGCAGGTCGGTCCGCGCGACCGTGGGCCGGCACGGGGACATCGCGCCCGCCGAGGCGCGCAGGGAGGCGGCGAAGCTGCTTGCGCGCATCAAGGCCGGATTGCCGCCTGTCGAGCCGGAGACCGAACCCGCGCCGACCGTGGCCGATCTGGCCGAGCGCTACGAGCGCGAATACGTCGCCATGCACTGCAAGCCGAATACGATCAGGCACTACGGCCTGATGCTGAAGAAGCACATCGTGCCGGGCCTGGGAGCGCATCCCGTGTCGCAGGTGGCGCGCAAGGACATCCTCGCGTTCCAGTTCGGTCTGAGCGGCATGCCGACGGTGGCGAACCGTTGCGTCGACATCCTGGTGAAGATGTTCAACATGGCGGAACTCTGGGAGATGCGTCCGCCGGGGCGCAACCCATGCCGGTCGGTGCCCCGCTACAAGGTGGCCCCCCGGAAGGAGCGGTTCCTGACGTCCGGGGAACTCGCACGGCTCGGACGCACGCTCGACATTGCCCCCGCGAAGCGTCTCGCCTCCCGTCACTCGGCGGCGGCGATCCGGTTGCTGGTGCTGACCGGGTGCCGGCGCAACGAGATCATGGGGCTGGCCTGGGACGACCTCGACTTCGAGGCGGGCGAGATGCGGTTCGCCGACAGCAAGACCGGCGCGCGCATCGTGCCGATGCCGCCCGCGGCGGCGGCGGTGTTGGCGGCACTGCCCCGCGTCGCCGGCAATCCATGGGTGTTCCCGGGGCGGAAGAAGGGTACTCACCAGACCAACATCAACGATGCCTGGGACCGCATCCGCAGGCACGCGGACCTCGACGGCGTCCGCCTTCACGACCTGCGCCACAGCTTCGCCAGCAGGGCGCTCGCGCTCGGCGAGAGCCTGAGCATGATCGGCGAACTGCTCGGTCACCGGAAGATCGACACCACGGCCCGCTACGCGCACCTCGCGCGGGAGTCGGTGCGGGCCTCGACGGCGAGGGTCGCCGACAGCATCGGCGCCGACATCCTCACGGAGCGGGCGGATCCGTGACGGGCGCGACGGACACGGGGACAGCCGGGAGCGGACGATGACGAAGCTGAACGCACAGCGGATCTCGCGCCGGACCGTGGAGGCGCTGCCGGTGGGCGAGCGGGAGACGGTCCACTGGGATTCGAAGCTTCAGGGCTTCGGGGTCCGCGTGTATCCGAGCGGTTCGAAGGTCTACCTCGTGCAGACGCGGGCGGGCGGCAGGTCGCGCCGGCTGACCGTCGGGCGTCACGGGCTGATGACGGCGGACCAGGCGCGGACGAAGGCGGCGCGCATCATCGCCGACCTCAAGGCCGGCAGGGAGCCGGCGCCCGACGGCGGCGCGGCCCCGGCGGACGCCGGCCCCACGGTCGCGGAGGTGGCGGAGCGCTGCATGACGGAGCACGTCAAGGTGCGCTGCAAGCCGACCACGGTGCGCCAGTGCCGGCATGTCCTGGACAGGCACCTGCTGCCCGCGCTCGGCCCGGTGCGCCTCGGGGAGATCGGCCGCGAACGCGTCGCGGCGCTGCACTACAGCCTGCACGAGACGCCGGCGATGGCGAACAGGGTCCTGGACATGCTCTCGCGCCTCTTCCGCATGGCCGAGCTGTGGGGGATCGCGCCGGAGGGCGGCAATCCGTGCCGGTTCGTGCGCAAGTATCGGGAGAAGAGCCGCGAGCGCTTCCTCTCCGATGAGGAGTTCCGGCGCCTCGGGCGCACGCTCGACGCGGTCGAGGCCGAGGGCAGGGTGCATCCGAGCGCGGTGGCGGCGTTCCGCCTGCTGATGCTCACCGGGTGCCGGCGCAACGAGGTCCTGACGCTGCGCTGGGCCGATGTGGACCTCGAGGCGGGCGAGATCAGGTTGCGCGACGCGAAGACCGGCGCGCGTTCGGTCGCGCTCTCGCCGGCGGCGCGGCGCGTGCTTGCCGGGATGCCGCGCCTGCCGGACAATCCCTGGGTGATTTCCGGAGCGAGGCCGGGCGCGCGGCTCAGCAACCTCAACAACGCCTGGCTCGCGGTGCGGGTCCGCGCGGACCTGAAGGACGTCCGCATCCATGACCTCAGGCACAGCTTTGCCTCGCGCGCCCTGGCGCTTGGCGAGAGCCTGCCGATGATCGGCCGGATGCTCGGCCATCGGAAGGTGCAGACCACGGCGCGCTACGCTCATCTCGCGCGCGATTCGGTGAAGGCGTCGGCGGCGCGCGTCGCCGAGAGCCTCCGCGCCGACCTGGCGGGCGAGACCGATCCTCCGTGTCCCGCGCCATGACCGCCGGCCGCGCCGGCGCGGCGCGCATCTCCGCGGCGACCGCCGCCGCTTCGCGATAGCCCCGGACATCGGCGCCGCCTGCGCTGTCCTGCTTCAGGCAAAGGCCCGGGGCCCGATGGCGACAACTCCATATCGTGCGCACGATCGGCGGGCGCGATACCGCCGCACGCGAAACCCGATGCCGGGACGCCACGGCGACGGATGTGGGGTGAAAATCGCCGTCGGCCCTGGCGCTGAGGCTTCCCGGTCGGTGGCCGTGCCACTGGCGGCGCTGTTCACCGCCCGGAGCCTGAAGCGGTACTCGGCCTTGTTGTCCAGGCAACGCCCCGGCCGCGCGATGGCCTTCAGCCTCGGCAGCATCACCGAGGGTGCGCGGCCTGCCGGCTGAACGGCAAGGCGGGAAGGATGGCGCACCCGCCCGCGTTCACACCCGTCTGAGGGTCCAGAGGACCTTTCCGACGATGTGGACCTCGTCGGCGAGGCATGTGTAGTCGTCGTAGCCGGGGTTGGCCGACTTCAGCCGCAGGCGGGGCGGGGCGTCATCGCCGGCGGGCAGGCGCTCGACGCGCTTGACGACGAGCCCGGCGCCGTCCCAGAGGACGAACATCTCGCCGGTTTCGGGGACGCGGCGGGCGGTGTCGACGAGCAGGCGGTCGCCTTCCGAGAGTTCGGGTTCCATGGAGTCGCCGCGCACGCGGAGCGCGCGGATGGCACCGGGGCTGGCGCCGCCCTCGTGGCGGATCATGCCATCGGGGAGGAACCAGCGGGCACGCTCGGCGACGTACTCGCCGGCGAGCGCGCCGGGTCCGGCCGAGGCCTCGACATCGACCTCGGGGATGGCGGCGAGCGGGACCGGCCCCCGTTCCGGCCCCTGCCCCGTCTCCTGCCGCCGCTTCTTCGGCCCCGCTGCCTTGCGCCGGGCCGGGCGTTCGGCGTGGTGCAGGGCGTCCGCCTTGCAGCCGAGCAGGCCGGCGAGGGTCTCGGCGTCGCGGTGGGAGAGCACCCTGGGGCTCCCGCGTTCGAGGAAACCGTGCAGGTAGGAGACGTTGCGGCCGATGGCGAGCGACGCCTCGCGCATGGTCATGCCGCGCTTCCAGAGGAGATCGCGGATTGTCTGTCGTACCGGGTCGCGTTCCATGGGGCTGCCTCGCTGGTCTGTCGCCGCCTGTCAGGCGATGGCATAGCGTATTCACTAAACGATACGATTGTCAACGACAATCCGCCCGCCTATCTTCCCTCGCCATGAACGCCCTTTCCACCCGTTTCCGCGACGCCGTGCGGTCCTATCTCGACCGCACCGGCGCGGCGCCCGCAAGGCTCGGCATCGAGGCGCTGGGCGATCCGTCCTTCGTCTCCCGGCTGATGCGCGGGCGCATGCCGCGGCTCGACACCGCGGACCGGGTGCTCGCCTTCATCGGTGCGGCGCCGGTCGGACCGGCCTTCCGGGCCGAGGTCGACGGCTTCGTCGCGGCGACGCGCACCAAGCCCTACGTGCTGGGGCACGAGGCGGTGGGGGACCCGTCCTTCGTTGCGCGGCTGCGCCGGGGTTCGTCGCCGCGGCTCGATACCGCGGACCGGGTGCTGGGCTGGATGGCGGCCCGCTGCACACAGGCCGAGCGCGCGGCGATGCGCGCCGCCCTGGCGGACGGCGGAGCCGGCGGGGCGGACGGAACAACCGAAGACGACAGGGAAGGAGACGCTGCGGTGAACGATGGACTGCCGGAATACATGGGGACGCGGGAGGCCGCGGCCCTTCTGGGGCTCTCGCCCCGCACGCTGGACCGCTACCGGGTGACCGGCCAGGGGCCGGCGTTCCACAGGTTCGGGACGCGCATCCGCTATGCGCGCGCCGATCTGGTGGCCTGGGCCGCCGAACGGCGCCGGACCTCGACCTCGGACGACGGCGACCGGGAAGACCGCCCGCGCGGCCGGAGGCGGCGGTGACGGCGGGGCTGGCCCGGCCGAACGGAGATGCGGCGCCTGCCGCCGCTGCCGGGACGCTGACGGCGTTCGCGGCGGCAGCGGCCGTGCTGGCGGGCGCGGACGGGGCGCTGGCGGCCTCGGACAGCACCTTTGCGGGCCCGCTGGGGACGGTGGAGAACATCGTCGAGGGCACCGGCGGCCAGCTGGCGGCGGCGCTGGCGGTGGGGGCCGCGCTGGTGGGTTCGGTGCTGCGCTTCAACGCCATGCAGCTGATGGGCGCGGTGGGCGTCGGCATCGCCGCGGGGGCCGGCACCGGCATCGTCACCGGCCTGGTCGGCACGGCGATCGTGTGAGGGCGGGGCGATGAATGGCGCCGCGCGCCATGCGATCCCGCGCCGGCTCGACGATCCGGAACGCTGGCTGTTCTGGACCGTGGACGAGGCGGCGGCGCTGATCGGCCCGGCCCTGCTCGGCCTTGCCGCCAACGCCTTCGTGACCGGCCTTGTTGCCGGGGCCGCCGGCTGGTGGCTGCTGCGCCGCGTCAAGCGGGGCGGCGGGGCCAATGTCGTGCAGGGCGCCTTCTACTGGTTCCTGCCGGACTTCGCGCTGCGCCTGAAGGCGGCGCCGCCGAGCCATGTCCGGCGCCGGGTGGGCTGAGCGATGCGCCGGGATGTCAGGGACGCGGAGGCGCGCAGGGCGCGGGATTCGCGGTTTGCCCTTGCGGGCCTGCTCGCCCTCTCGCTGGTGGCCAACCTGGCGCTCTCGGTCGGCATGGCCGGGCGGGACGCGACCACGGTGCTGGTGCCGGCGGTCTCCGGCCCGGTGTGGGAGGTCGGCAGCACATGGGCGGGCCGGCGCTATCTGGAGGACGCGGCGCGCACCGCCGCGGTGACCCTGCTGACATTGACGCCGGAGAACGCCGGCCATGTGCGCGAGGCGGCGGCGCGGATGAGCGCGCCGGAGGCGCGGGGCGCGATCGGCGCCTGGGTGGCGGCGGAGGCCGAGCGCATGGCGCGGCGCGACCTCGCCACGGCCTTCTATCCGGAGAGCATCGCCGCCGATCCGGAGACGCTCACCGTCGAGGTGCGGGGCCGTCTCGCGGCCTGGATCGGGCGCGAGGAAGTCTCGCGCGAACGCAAGGCCTACCGGCTCGCCTTCCGCGTCGAGGGCGGCCGCCTGGGACTGCTGAGATTCGAGGAGATGGAGGACGAACGGTGAGAACGACACGACCAAAGGCAGGCTGCGCGGGCATGCTGGCCGCGGCGCTCCTGCTGTGGCAGGCGGGGGCGGCGTCGGCGACGCAGATCCTGGATGCCGCCGACCATGCCGAACTTGCGGCCGAGGTCGCGGCCGCCGGGGTGAGCCGGATCGCGCTGCTGGGCGACCGGGTGGCGCGGGTGATCCGGGCGCCGGGCGGCTACCGGGTCGAGCACGATCCGGGATCGGGCGACCTGTGGCTGCGGCCGCCGGCCGACGGCGCGGGCGCTCCCGGTCCGGGCTCGCCGGTGGCGCTTTTCGTCGGCACCGAGAGAGGCTTCACCTACCGGCTGACGCTGACGCCGGCGGAGGGCGGCCCGGCGCAGATCCTGATCCGCAACGCCGCCATCGCGGCGGCGCCGGCGGCGGCCGTCCGGGAGAGCGCGCCCCGCATCGCCGCCATCGCCGAACTGATCCAGGCGGTGGCGAACCGGGAGCCGCTCGCCGGCTACGCGATCGAAGGCGCGGGTGCCGCGGCGGATGAAGCGCCGCAGGTCATCGAGACCTGGCGCGGGCCGCGGTTCACGGCGCTGGTGCTGGATCCCGGACCCGATGCGCCGTCCGGCCCGGCGGCGCTGGCCGCGCGCCTCGGTCCCGGCATCGCGGCGGTGTGGCTTGCGGCGCCGGAGGCCGGATCCGGGCACGGCCGGCTCGCCGTGGCCGTGCGCGAAGGACGGTCGCGATGAGCGCGCCGGGCAGGACCGCGGCGTCCCTGAACGCCGCGCCGGACGGCGGCGCGCGGCAGGTGCGCCAGCGCCAGGTCCTGCTGTTCTCGGCTCTGGCGGCGGCGGCGCTGCTGGGCGTCGCCGCCTGGATTGCCGGCTCCGGCGGCACGGCGCCCGCGCCGGCGCCGCGGATCGCGGCGGAACTCGCCGGGCCCGGCACGGCGGAGGAGAGCTGGACGCGGCGCTCGGAGACGCGGATCGGGCGGATCGAGGCGGACCTCGAGGCGATGCAGGACGAGAACCGGCGCCTGGCCGACGACAACCGCCGCCTCCAGGACCGCCTGCGGAGCCAGGCCGACGAGGCGAAGGGCGTCATCGACACCCTGACCGCGGCGCTCGGGGAGGCGGAGCGCGCCCGGGGCGCGGACGATCCGCCGCCGGAGGTCCCGGCTCCGGGCAGCGTGTTCGCGCCCGCCAACCCGGGCGCGGTTCCGTCCGGTGGAGACGCCGCCGCGCCGCCGCCCGAGGCGCCGCTGATCCGGCGCTTCGACCTGGAGGCACCGGTGTTCGGCGATCCCGGGACCGAGGCGGCGAAGCCGCTGTCGCTGTGGCTGCCGGCGGGCGCCCATGCGCAGGCGGTGGTGATCGCCGGCGTCGACGCCTCGGCCGGGGTCGCGAGCCAGGGCGACCCGCGCCCGGTGCTGCTGAGGATCACCGGTCCGGGATGGACGGCGGCCGACGGCGGCGGCGCGGCGCTGCCGGTCGACCTCGACGGCTGCACCGTGACGGCCGCGGCCCATGGCGACCTCTCTTCCGAGAAGGTCTATGCGCGCTTGAGGACGCTGACCTGCGCCGGCGGGGAGCCCGGCACGGTGGTGGAGACCCCGGTGGCGGGCTTCGTCGCCGGCTCCGGCAAGGTCGGGGTGCGCGGTCCGGTGGTGAGCCGCGAGGGTGCGCTGGTGGAGAAGGCGTTCCTCGCCGGCCTCGTCTCCGGTCTCGGCGAGGGGGTCTCGGGGGCGTTCGCGCCCCAGGCGGTTGCCACCGGCGGCGGTGCGGCGGTCGCCAATACCGGGCTCGGCGACATCGGCCGCGCGGGGCTGGGCTCCGGCGCGGCCTCGGCGGGCGGCAAGGTCGCCGACTACATGATCCGCCGCGCCGAGCAGTACCAGCCGGTGATCCAGCTCCAGGCGGGGACGGCGGTCACCGTGGTGTTTCTCGAGGGCACGCGGCTCGACGGCCGGCCCGACACCGAACCCCCACGCAGGAGGAACGAGAATGACTGAACGCACGACCACGATGCGCGGCCGGCGGCCGACCCTGCGGGCGGCTCCGCAGGCAATGCCGGCGGCGCCGCTGACGGCACCGCTGACGGCACCGCTCACGGCGGCTCTCGCGGCGCTGGCGCTCGCAGGCTGCGCCGCCACCCATGTGGGCGAGGACTGGCAGTGCCCGCTCGCGCAAGGGACACAGTGCGCCAGCGTCGCCGCGGCCGATCCGGCAGTGACGCGGACCGGCGGACCCGCGATGCCGGCCCCGCCGGCGCCGCCCATGACGGCGCCGGACGGCGGGACCGGGGACGCGTGCATCCGGGGCTGCGATCCGTTCGCCTGGATCGCGAACCTGTTCGCCGGCGAGGACGGTCCGGAGAAGGAAGCCGCCGCCACGGCCACCGGCAGCCCGGCGGCAACGCAAGAGAAGGCTTCCGCTCCGGCCGCCGACGAGATCGCAGACAGCCTGCGCAGGCCGGAGACGATCGCCCGGGTGTGGATCGCGCCCTTCGTCGATGCCGACGGCGTCTGGCGCGAGGCGTCCTGGGTGCGGGTCGTGATCGCGCCGGCGCGCTGGAGGCTGCCGTGAGCCGGTCCGGGATGCTGGCCCGGCTCGCCGACCTGTTCGAGGGCCCGGCGGGGCTGGAGCCGTGGTCTCTCCCCGAGACCCCGGCGGCGCTCCACGACCTGCTGCCGTGGCGCGCCTTCGACGAACGCGGCGAACTCCATGTCAATGCCGGCTCGGTCGGCTTCGTGCTGGAGGTCCCGCCCTTCGCCGGCATCGACGCCGAGACCCTGGGGGCGCTCGCCGGCACCCTGGCCGACGCCGCCCCGGAGCGCTGCACGGTGCAGGCGATCCACTGGGCGAGCCCGCGCTTCGGCGCGGCGCTCGACGGCTGGGCCGCGCCGCGCAGGCACGCGGGTCCGGTGCAGGCCGGCATGGCGCGCCGCAGGCGCCGCCTCTTCGACGGCGCGGGCTGGCGTCCGCTGCATCCGGGCGGCCCGCCCTTCACGCTGTCGGACTACCGGGTGTTCGTGACCGCCTGCCTGGCGGGACCGCCCGGCCCGGCGTCCGAGACGGCGCTTTCGGCCTTCCGCCGGGCGCTCGAAGGCACGCTGGCCTCGGCCGGGGCGGCGGCTCGGCGGCTCGGCCCGGACGGGCTGCTCTCGCTCGCCGCCGAACTGGCCGCGCCGACGGTGGACAGGGACATGGACGGTCTCGCCCGCCCGCACCGGCGCTGGGCGCCGTGCGATCCCCTGCACCGGCAATGCGCCGCGCCGGGCCGCGCGCTCACCGTCCACCCCACCGGGCTCGTGTTCCATGATCCCGACGGCCCGGACGTCGCGGTCCGGGTGCTGTGGCGCTGGCCTTTCCCGAGGTCTGGCCCGGCTGGCGCGGCAACGCGCTGATCGGCGACTTCCACCGCGACTTCCTCCAGCCCGGCTGCCCGGTGCTGACCTGCCTGACGGTGATGACGGGCGATGCCGCCGCCGGCGAGCGGGCGTTCCTGAAGAGCGCGCGCGCCACCCAGCAGGCCGGCACCGGCATCGCGCGCTATCTCCCCGGCCTGCCGGAGAAGGCGCGCGACTGGCAGTTCGTCACCGAGCGCCTCAAGGACGGCGAGCGGCTGGTCCGGGCCTGCTACACGGTGGCGGTCTACGCCCCGCTCGACGCCATCGACGAGGCCGAGCAGGCGGTGCGCGCCATCTACCACGGCCAGGGCTGGCGTGTCGGGGCCGAACGCTACATGCAGCTGCCCTCCTGGCTCGCATGCCTGCCGATGGTCCCGGCGGGCGGCCTCGACGCCGATCTCGAACGCATGGGCCGGATGAAGACCCTCCTGACCTCCTCGGCGGTCGATCTCGCCCCCATCCACGGCGAGTGGCGCGGCCAGGGCAGCGCGCCCCCCGGGCCGGCCTCGGCGGAGACGCCGCCCGTCCTGTTCCTCGTCGGGCGCCGGGGCCAGCCGGCCGGCTGGTCGCCCTTCGCCAACGAGGCCGGCAACTACAACGTCGCCGTCACCGGCAAGTCCGGTTCCGGCAAGTCGGTGCTGATGCAGGAACTGGTGACCGGCCTGATCGGCGCCGGCGGCGAGGCCGTGGTGATCGACGACGGCCGCTCGTTCCAGCACACGGCCGAAGCCCTCGACGGCGCGTTCATCGCCTTCGGCAAGGACCCGGCCTGCCTCAACCCCTTCGCCATGATCGACGCCGGCACGGCGGCCCATGACGGCGACTACCGCGAGGAGTGCTTCGCCATGCTGGCCGGCGTCATCGGGCGCATGTGCCGGCGGCGCGGCTCCATCGACGACATCGAGGCGGCGCTGATCGCCGAGGCCATCGCGGCGGCCTGGGACGAGAGAGGCAACGAGGTCGATCTCGGCACGGTGCGCGAGAACCTGCATGCCCGCGACGACCGGCGGGCCAAGGACATGGCGACGGCATTGGGGCCGTGGTGCCCGGGCGGGCCGATGGGAAGGCTGTTCGCGGGAAGCAACGTCCCCGACCTGGAGAACGCGCTCACCGTGTTCGAACTCGCCGAACTCAAGGGACGGGGCGACGTGCAGGCCGTCGTGCTGATGCTGGTGGTCTTCCTCGCCACCCAGAGGATGTATCACGGGGAGCGCACGCGGGCGAAGGCGATCGTCATCGACGAGGCCTGGGACCTGCTCTCCGGCGAGGACTCGAAGGCGTTCCTCGAAGGCGCGGCCAGACGGGCGCGCAAGTATCGCGGCGCTCTCATCACCGGCACCCAGTCGGTCAACGACTACTACGCCAATCCGGCCGCACGGGCCGCCTGGGAGAACTCGGACTGGGTGATCTTCCTCGCCCAGAAGGACGAGTCGGTCGAACTGCTGAAGCAGGAGAAGCGCATCCACTGCGATCCCGGCATGGAGAGGGCGCTCAAGAGCCTGACCACGGCCGACGGCAGATACGCCGAACTGGTGCTGCACGGCCCGGACGGCTGGCGGGTGGCGCGGCTGGTGCTCGATCCGTGGTCGGTGGCGCTGTTCTCCTCGCGCGGCCCCGCCTTCGCGGCGGTCGAGCGGCTCAAGGCCGAGGGGCTGACGACGATCGAGGCCATCGACCGGCTCGCGGGCGGGGACGGAACCGCAGGCGCCGGAACCGGGCAATCCGGACCATCGCAAACGACAGCAACGGGAGAGATTGAATGGCCATGAAGACGCAGGGCGGGAACCGGCGCGCCGGGACCGCGGACCCGGAACGGCCGCTCGTCTGGCCGGGCGATCCGGAAACGGTGACGACGGCCGGCATCGACTTCGAGGCGCTGGCCCATGTGCTGGCCAACACCTGCCTCTGGGGCGGGCGCACGCGCCGGTTCTACGCCGTTGCGCAGCGCGCCGTGGTGGCGAGCGAGGCGGTCGAGGCGTTCGCCGGACCCGGGGAGCGGCGGCGGCTGGCGCTCCACGCGCTCCTCGCCGACGCCCGCATCGCCTGGCTGGGCGACATCGAAGCCAACGGTCCGGCCTCGGCGCGGGCCGCCGAACGGTCCCGGCGCGCCGGCGCCGCCATCGACCGGGCCGTGCGCGAAGCCGCCGGCCTCGACGGCGCGCCCACGGCCGACGAGGCGGAACTGCTGCGCTTCGTCGCCCGCATGACCGCCGCCGCCGAGCGCCGCGATCTCGCTGCGTTCTGCGCTGGCGGCGCGCCCGGCGCAGGCACCGGCATGGCGTTCCCGCCGCTGACCGGACGCATCCGCCCGGTCGAACCGGGCCGGGCGGCGCGGCTCTGGCTGGCGCGCTACCGCGCGCTCGCCGCGCCGCCCGGCGCCGCAGGCGCTTCCGGGGAAAGCCGCAACCCGACCGAAGGCAACGAGGAGAAGGACGATGTCGCGAACCTGCAGACGGAGAGAGCAACGGAAAGGGCGCATGGGAAGGAACGGAACGATGACGCGCGGCCGCTGGCGGCGTGACCGGCGCCGCCGGGGCGCGCCGGCCCTGCGGGTCGTGCGCGACGCCGAGGCGGTGTTCCGCGCCGCGATCCTGGCGGGCTTGCTCTCGGCCGAACCGTCGGCGGGCAACTGGGCCGGCCACTACCTCTACATGTTCCACGACGAGGACGGCACGGCCTGGTTCAGGCACCGCGACACCCGCGCATACGTCCGGATGACCGCGCGTCAAGACGCGGCGGGAGACGCGCGGTGAACGAGGCTCGCGTGCTGGTGGCCGCCGTCCTGCTGTCGGCCGGCGTCGCCGCGGCGGTCGCTGCCGCGACGGTGCGCCTCGCCGATGGCGGCGGGCCGCGCGTCGCGACCGTGCGGCTGGCGGAAATCGTGGCGGAACGGGCGGGCGACGCGGCCCGCGCTGACCTGCCGCCCGTAGAGACGCGCATCTGGGCGGCGGCGCTGGAGGAGGCGCTCGCTCATGTCGCGGAGCGCGGCCGGGTCGTCCTGGTGCCCGCCCGCGCCGTGGCGGCCGGAGCGCCCGATCTCACCGACCGGGTCCGTCTTGTGCTCGCCGAAATGCTGGCGCAGCCGGATGCTGTCCGGGAGCGCCGGCGGTGAGCGCGCGCATCGAAGGAGCGGCGGAACGGTCCGCCGGCAGGCGCCGCGCCCGGATCGGCCTTGCCCTGCTCGCGGCGCTGGCGGCGCTGTGGCTCGCCACCGTCTCGCGGGTGCATGTCAATGCAAGCTGGTCGGACGGGGCCTGGGGCTATGCCGCCGTCCCGCTGTTCGGCGCAGCCCCGGAGGTCGGCGACCGGGTGCTGTTCGAGCCGCCGGAGGTGGCGGGCTCTCCGGTCCCGTATCTCAAGACCGTGCGCGGCACGCCGGGCATGGCGGTCGCGGTCGATGCCGACCGCACGGTGCGAGTGGACGGCGTCGCCACGGGCCGGGCCAAGAGCCATGCGCTCGACGGGCGGCCGCTCGAAGCGATTGCGTCCGGAATCATCCCGGCGGGGCATTACTACCTGCACGGCGATCACATCGACAGCCACGACAGCCGCTACGGGGAGATCGGGCTTGTGCCGCGCGAACGCATCCTCGGACGCGCCATCGCCCTGCCGGATATTCCGCGGCTCGGACTCGAAGGACCGCTGGCCGGGCCGGAGGATGCGGCGACGGAGGCGCGGCGATGAGGCGCCTGATCCCGCCTTCCCTCACGGCCCTTTGCGTCGCGCTGATGCTGGCCGCGCCGGTGGCCGGGATCGTGTCCGGGGCTTCGGCGAAGGACCTGGGCATGCGCGGCGCGACCTGGCCGGTGGCCGAGCCGGACCTGCTGGCGGCGATCGAGGCGCGGCTCGCGGAGATGCAGCGTTCGGGCGCACTGGTGCGGCTGGAAGAGGAAGCTCGCGAGCGGGCGCGGCGAACGCTGGAAGCGCCGGACCCCGTGCCGGGCATCGCGCCGGCGCGGGAACGCAAGAGCCGCCTGTTCGATCCCGCTGTGACGGTGGCGCAGGACATCCGCGGCCCGGACGGCGCGCTGATCGCCGCCGCCGGGACCAGGCTCGACCCGCTGGAGCGTCTGCCGCTGACGCGCGCCCTGCTGTTCGTCGACGGCCGGCGCGAAGCCGAGATTGCCTGGGCGCTGGCCCATCATCGTCCCGCGAAGATCGTGCTGCTCGCCGGGCGGCCGCTCGATCTCATGCGCCGCCACGGCCGGCCCTTCTTCTTCGATGCGGGCGGGCGGCTCGCCGAGCGCTTCGCGATCCGCGCCACGCCCACGCTGGTCGCGCAGGAAGGCCGGCTCCTGCGCCTCACGGAAATCCCGATCGACGACCGGCCTGCGGCGGACTGCCAGGCGGTCCCGACAACTCATCGACCGGACAACAGGAGACGCAAGCCATGCTGACCGTGAACCGCGCGACCCTGCTCGGCCATGCCGGACGCGCCCCCGAGATCCGCTCTCTCGCCAACGGCAACAAGGCGGCGTCCTTCAGCCTCGCCACGACGGAACGGTGGAAGGACCGGAACGGGGAGACCGTCGAGTCGACCGAATGGCACCGCATCACGGTCTACGGCCCGGCCGTGGGCATCGTCGAACGGATGCTGAAGAAGGGCGATGCCGTGCTGGTCGAAGGCCGGCTCGCGACCCGGAGATACACCGGCTCCGACGGCGTGGAACGCAGCGTCAACGAGATCGTCGCCGCCGGGCCGCAGGGAATGGTGAGCGTGCTGGCGAAGCGGCGGCCGGAAGACGGCGATGGGGGATCCGGGGCATGACCCGGCGCGTCCTTCCCGTGGCAGCCCTTGTCGTGGCGATGCTGTGGGCCGCGCCGGCCCCGGCGCAGACCTGCACGGGGCGGTTCGTGAACCCGGTCGCGGATGTCTGCTGGGAATGCCTGTTCCCGATCTCGATCGGGCCGGTCACCGTCGGCAGCGCCTCGGGCGCGCCGGACACGCCCAACCCGTCCTCGCCGGTCTGCGTCTGCGGCTCGCCCATCCCCCGCATCGGCCTCGCGCTCGGCGTCTGGGAGCCGGCAAGGCTGGTGGACGTGACCCGCACGCCGTGGTGCTTCCCCAATCTCGGCGGCCTCGCCATCGATCCGGGCCTGCCGGCCGCAAGGGGCCGCACCGGCTCCTCGGGCGGCGACGGCGCGGCCGGCTCGGTCTGGCACGCGCACTGGTACACATATCCGCTGCTGTCGTGGATCGGCGCCCTGCTCGATCTGGGCTGCCTGGAGGGCGGGTCGCTTGACATCGCCTGGGTCTCCGAACTCGACCCGGCCTGGCTCGACGACGAGTTGTCGTTCCTCTTGAACCCCGAGGCGGCGCTGTTCGCCGGCCTGCCGGCCCAGGCCGCCTGCGCAGCCGACTGCGCGGCCGCGACCGCGGCCCTGCCGCTCGATGCGCTGTTCTGGTGCGCCGGTTGCCAGGGCGGGATGTATCCGCTGACCGGCAATGTCGCGGCCCATGTCGGCGGCGTGCAGGCCTCGCTGCTGGCAGCCCAGCGGCTGGTCTACCGGCTGCACCGCACGGGGATCGCCTGGGGAACATCCGGATCGGCCGCGCTCTGCGGGCGCTATCCGATGCCGGTGATGAAGAAGTCGCAGTACCGCTGGCAGATGACCCAGCCGGTGCCGGCAACGACGCCGATGACGGGCTGCAACCCGACCGGGCGCTCCTCGGTGTTGTGGGAGTCGCTCCGCGAGCTGCCCGTCTCGGGCGAGAGCTTCGGCTACCTGCTGTGGAGGAAACGCAATTGCTGTTCGATGTGAACCTGTTGAAACGCCTGGATAAATCGAGTGCAGAGGATGAAGAAATGAAGCGTGTTCGGCGGGGCTTCGCAGCGGCGCTCCTGGCTGCTTCGCTGCTGGCGGCCGGCCCTCCCGGTTCTGTCCGGGCGGACGGAAGCCCGCCGGCCGGGACTCCCGAAGCGGCTGCAAGCCGGCTTGTCGAGGACGTCATGCGCCGTGCGGGGAACGGCGGCGATGGCTCGCTCGGCGCCTGGACACGCGGCGTCATCGACCGGGTGCTGGAGAAGGCGGGAGAGACCGCGCGGCAGGCGGTTCCCGGACAGGATGCGGGGCCGCTCCCCGCCCCGCTGCCGGCCGAACGCCATGCGGGTGCATTCGCAGACCACCGCCCCGCCTCGGCGGAGGTGTTGATCTTCATCAGCCTGTCGGTGCCGGCGGCGAGCTGGCGGCAATGGGCGGATGACGCCGCAAGGTCGGGCACGCCGCTGGTGCTGCGCGGCGTGGGCGAAGGCGGCTTGCCGGAGACCGCGAAGCGGATCGGCGAACGGCTTGGCGGGACGGACGCCGGCGTTGCCATCGACCCGCGCCTGTTCCGCCTGTTTGCCGTGACGCGCGTGCCCGCCGTGGTCGTCGCGCCGGGCGGCGTGCCGCCCTGCGAGAGCCGGGGCTGCTCAGGCGACGCCGCTCCGCTGCACGATCTCGTTGCCGGGAACATCGGCCTCGTTGCCGCGCTGGAGGCGGTCGCGGATGAAGGCGATGCCGGACGCACGGTCGCGAAGGCCTTTCTCGAACGCCTGTATGGGGAGGGCCGACCATGACGGAACGGCTCGATTCTTCGGGCGACCGCGTCTCGGTCGCCATCGACCGCATGACCCGGATCGTCCGCCTGCTCGTCTGGCTGGCCATGTTCGCGCTCGTCTGCCTGATGCTGTGGGTTGTCTCCGGCATGGCGGCCCAGGCGCAGTCGATCGACCCGAAGGAGACCGCCCGCGAGATCGGTCAGGCCGGCGCAGCGACGGCGAGCGCCATCGCGCGCGACGCCACGAAGGCTGCGACGGTGCCGGGCTACGTCGGCACGGACCTGCCGGAGCGCGGCCTCACGGACACGACCATGGCGGGCGAGGCGCAGCGGCGCCTGGCCGACCCGGACGATCCCGGCGGCGTTGCCGGGCGGATGGCGACCGAAGGCGCGTCGGTGCGGCCCGAGAGGCCCGTGACAGTCGCCGATCCCGGTGTGGCGCGTGGCAGGGCCATCGCCGCCGCTCCCCGGGTGCCCGCCCATGGCGCGGACAATATCGCCTCGGGCAGCGTGACCGATTGCACGGCCGATGTCGCCGACACCGGGCGCGGCGGGGCCTGCGGCAGCGTCTCCTGGTGCGTCGGCGCGGACTGCGGGAGCGTGGAGCCGCGGGCCAACACCGGGTTTGCCGAAGCGGCGACGCGGCTGAACCTTGCGGTCGGGATGGGCGGCGAGGGGTTCGACCCCGCGACCCTGAGCATCTTCACCGGCAAGCGCCGGACCTGCCATATCCATCTGGGCGGGCTGGCCGACTGCTGCACGGGCGGCGGCATGCTGTCCGGCCTCGCCAGGTGCTCGGCTTCGGAGATCGAACTCGCCCAGGAGCGCGTCGCGGGCACGACCCGCTATCTCGGGTCCTGGTGCTCGAAGCGGGTTCTCGGGGTCTGCCTCCGCCGGACGCGGGCCTGGTGCGTGTTCCCGTCGAAGCTCGGGCGCATCCTGCACGAGCAGGCGCGGCCGCAGCTGGGCATCGGCTGGGGGAGCTGCCGGGGGTTCACGGTGCCGGAGGTCGAGCGCATCGACTTCGCCGCCCTCGACCTCTCGGAGTTCACGGCCGACCTTCTGGATGGCGCGGCGGCGCCCGCCGTCGCGCTGCCCGAGGCCGGCGACACCCGGACGCTCATGCAGGACCGCATCCGCGACTTCTACCGGAGGAACCCGCGATGACGGCCTCCGGGAAGTCCGCCGCCCTGCGGACGCTGAAGCGCGCCGTGGTGCGGACCGTTGCGGCGCTCGGCGTGTGGGCCGCCCTGGGCGCACCGGCGGCAGGCGGGGAATGGCGGTCGTGGTGCCCCGGACCGGGTCCGGGACAGGCGGCGGAATACGGGCCGTCCCTCGGCTGGCACTTCTACTGCGACCGTCAGGAAACAGAGAACGAACGCGCCATTCCGCAATCCGCGCCGCCATCTGCCGTGGACTCTGAGAGACCCGCCACCGAGCGCATTGCGGCGCTGCGCCGGGTGCTGGAGGAGGCCCGCGCCGAGGCGATTCTCGATCCGACGCCGGAGAAGGTGACGGCCTATCTGCGCCTGCAACAGGAGACATTGCAGAGGGCGGCGGCGTTCTCCGACGCCTTCCGGCGCACGGTGTGGGCAACGCCGGAACTGGACTACACGCTGAAGCGCCCGGTGGGGGCGCTCGCCCGCCAGGTCTGGTCGGACGAGCGCCGCGCGGCGCGGGACCGGGCGCTGGCCGGCCTGAAGGACCGCTATGGGCTGATCTATCTCGGCCATGCCGGCTGCGCGGGGTGCAGGGTGTTCGGCCCGCTGCTGCGCGCCTTCGCGCTGCGCCACGGCCTCGACGTGCTCGCGGTCTCGCTCACCGGCGCGGCGCTGGAGGGCTGGCCCGAGGCGGTGGCCGACAACGGCCGCGCCGCCCGGCTCGGCCTCGGCGAAGCCCCGGCGCCGGCCCTCGTGCTGTTCGACACCGCCACGCAACGCGTGCTGCCGGTCGGCTTCGGCGTCATGGCCGAGGACGTCATGGCGCAACGCATCTTCGCGCTCACCCAACTGGAGCCCGGACATGACTATTGAATGGAAGAGACATGCCGTTCCGGCACTGGCGCTTGCCGCGATCCTGTCCGCCGCAACACCCGCCGGTGCCGACGTGCTGTCGGAGATGGAGTCCTTCTGGCGCGGCGCGGCGGTGAACGTCACCGGTCCGACCGCCTTCGACGGCCAGGCCTCGGGCCACTGGACGCTCGGCAACCTCTATCTCAGGGCGCCGGTGCGCGCGGAGCAGATCGCCACCGCGAGCCTGCCGTCGTTCCGCGCCGGCTGCGGCGGCATCGACGCCTTCGCGGGCGCCTTCTCCTTCATCGACTCCGACCAGCTGATCGCCTTCGGCCGCGCGGTGGCCCAGAACGCCGCCGGTTTCGCCTTCGAGCTGGCGCTGGAGACCATCAGCCCGGTGATCGCCGAGACCATGTCGAAGCTGCGCGCGCTCGCCCAGTGGGTGAACGCCCAGAACCTCGACAGCTGCGAGACCGCCCAGGCGCTGGTCGGCGCCGCCTGGGCGAAGAACGACCGGGCCAGCGCCGCCATCTGCGCCGCCATCGGCACGTCTCAGGGCCTGTTCTCGGACTACGCCGCCGCCCGCCATGGCTGCGGCGCCGGCGGCAAGCGGAACTCGACGCTGGCGTCCGCCTCCGGGGCGATGGCCGGCCAGGTGCCGGTCAACGTCAACTACGCCTGGAAGGCGGTGCGGGCCTCGGCCTTCCTCACGGGCGATGCGGCGCTTGCCGAGTTCGCCATGGCGGTGACCGGCACGGTGATCGTCACCGCGCCGGTCTCGGATGGGGACGCCTCGGGTCCCCGGGTGCGCATCCTGGAGCCGCTGGCGCTCGACCGCCGGGTGACCGAGACGCTGATGGAGGGCGGCGGCAATCTCCCGGTCTACCGCTGCGACGAGACCGCCCGCTGTCTCAATCCGGCCCTGGCGAGCGTCACGATCCCCGCGAACCGGGGCTTCCGGGCGCGGGTCGCCGGCCTGCTGCGCGACCTGGTGGACGCCGTCAGGTCCGACACGGCCCCGCCGCCGGCGGCGCTGGGGCTGGTCAACCTCACCACGCTGCCGGTCTACCGGGTGGCTAACGCGGCGGTGGCCTATCGGGGCGCGGTAGTGGACCAGGAGATGGACGTTCTCGCCGAGGCGGTGGCGCTCGACGTCATGCAGGTCTGGCTCTCGGACCTGCACCGCATGGTGGAGGAACGCGCCGGGACGCTGGACATCGCCGACGGGGACCGGCTGCGGCGCTGGCGCGAGGGACTGCGCCACAACCGCATCGCGCTCGCCCGGCACCGCTCGGAAGGCCTCGCCCGCTTCAACACCGCGCTCGCCGTGGTCGAGAAGCTGCGCCTGATCGAGACCGAACTGGCCGGCGCGCTCTCGGCCGACCTGCGCGCCGCGCTCGCCTTCGCCCGCGGCGCCGCTGGCGCCGGATCGCGGTAGGGGCGCATACATAATGTACGAGCTCTTCACCCTGGGCGGCGGGACCTACCTGGTCGACCTGCTGAACGCGGTCGCCGCGATCACCGGCGGCGGCGCCTACATCACGCTGGCGCAGCTGGCCGGCATCGCCGGTCTCGGGTGGATCCTGTTCCGCACCGCCTTCGGCGGCTCGTGGAAGGACAACGCGAAGTGGATCCTGCTGTTCGCCGCCGTGTGGGGCGCGATGATCGTGCCGAAGGCCACCGTGCGGGTGGTCGACCGGCTCGATCCGGCGCTGGCACCCGCCGTGGTGGCCAACGTGCCGATCGGCCTGGCGCTCTTCGCCTCGCTCACGTCGCAGGTCGGCGACGGCCTCACCCGCCTCACCGAGCAGGCCTTCGCGCTGCCGAACGACCTCGCCTACCGCCGCCACGGGCTGATCTTCGGGGCGCGGCTGGCGGCGAAGGCGACGCGGCTGGAGATCACCGACGCGGTGTTCGCGCGCAATGTCCGCAACTATGCCCGCCAGTGCGTGTTCCCGGCCCTGCTGCTGGGCCACGTCTCGGCCGACGATCTGCGGGAATCGACCGACATCTGGTCGCTGGTCACCGCCACCGGGTCGCCCTCGGCCGGCGCCTCGCCGGCGCGCATGGTCGAGTTCGCGACAAGGCAGCCGGCGTCGGGCACCGGGGCGACGCCGGTCGACCGGCAGGTTGTCACCTGCCGGGATGCGGCGGGACGGCTGAACGGCCAGTGGAACGCCGAGATCGCGCGCGCCGGCGCGGTGTTCGGCCGGCGCATCTTCCCGGACGCCGGGACCGAGGCGCTGGCCCGGGCCGAACTGCTGGCGGCACTCCCTGCCGCCCACGGCTTCCTGATCGGCGCGTCGCGAAGCGCGGCCGAGATCATGCGCCAGCAGATGGTGCTGAACGCGGTCCACGACGCCGGCGAGCAGTGGGCGGCGGAGGCCGGCAACGCGGCCGCGCTCCGAGCCTATACCGAGGCCAGGGCGGAGGCCCAGACCGTCTCGGCCTACCGCGCCATCGGGCGCCAGGCCGAGACCTGGGTGCCGCTGCTCCGCATCGTCTTCGAGTGCCTCTATGTCGGGGCCTTCCCGATGGCGGTGCTGCTGATGCTGACCCCGGCGGGGACGGCGATCTTCCGCTCGTATGTGACCGGGCTGGTGTGGCTCCAGTCCTGGGGGCCGCTCTATGCGGTGCTGCACCGCATCGCCATGGGCGAGGCGGCCGAGCGCATGGCGGTGACCGCGCTCATGCCCGACGGCGACATCGGCATCTCGCTGGTCGCCCAGGCCGGCATCCGGGCGGTCGCCGCCGACGTGGCGGTGATGTCGGGCTATCTCTCCATGTCGGTGCCGTTCCTGGCGGCCGCCCTGGCCTACGGCCTCTCCAAGGCGACGGTGCTCGCGACCTCGGTGCTGGCGGTGGGCCAGGACGCGGCGTCCTCGGCCGCGCACGAAGGCACGACCGGCAATCTCTCGCTCGCCAACACGGGCTACGACACCCACCGGTTCGCCACCCTGGAGGGGCGCCAGATCCGCACCTCGCCCCATGTCGATACCGGCCGCTACACCGGCTATGCGCCCGCCGGGGCGGCGATGACCGTGACCGGCGACGGGTCGGTGGTCGCCGATGCCGGGGCCGCCACCAGCCGCATCCCGGCGGCGAGCGTGCGGTTGTCGGAATCCCTTGCGACGAGCCACGAGACCCGCGCCGCGCAGGCCCGCGGCCTGTCGCGCCACTGGTCGGCCGAGGCGGGCCAGGCGCGCAACGCCGCCGTCACCGACGCCACCGCCATGATCGAGCGCTACAGCCATGACGTCAGCACCGGCGAGGCCTTCGCCCGCGGAGTCACCGAGAGCGAGAGCAGCCAGGCGCAGGCGCTGGAGTCGCATGTCGAGAGGATGTCGGAGGCGGCCGGCATCACGCGCGACCAGGCGGCGGTGCTGACCGGCCAGGCGAGCGTCGGCGGCGGCTGGGATTTCATCGTCAGGGCGCGGGCGGACGGCTCGGTGATGTGGCGCGGCCAGACCATCGAGGCCGAAGCCTGGAACCGGGTGAAGGAGTACGACCGCCAGCACGGGGTGACGGAGACCTGGGGCCGCGTGGCCGAGGCGTCGAGGCGGTATTCGACGCAGACGGGGGACTCGGAACTCGCCAGCCTCGACGAGAGCCTGTCGGCCAACCTGACGCGGATGCAGTCGTTCCAGGAGCGGGCCTCGCTGGCGCGCCAGGAATCCGAGAGCTGGTCGGAACAGGCGGCGCAGGTGCGCAGCGACGCGCAGGCGATCGAACGCGAACTCGGCCAGCCCTTCTTCGCCTGGCTCGCGGAGCGCCCGGGCCTCGACGGCCGCCCGGTCGGCGCCGCCGAAGCCATGCGCCTCGCCTCGCCGCAGACCCCGGAGGACGCCGAGGCGCTGCGCGGGCACGCCGCCGCCTTCATCGCCGAACACTATCCCGCGCCCGCCGGGCCGGACCCCGCCACTGTCGGCGGCGCGGCCGACTACGAGGGTGCGGCGGGCAGGCTGCGCGACGCCCATGCCGGCGAGACCGCCGCCGCCCATGGCGGCTGGGCGCAAGGCGTGCGCGACCGGGCGGGGCAAGCCGGCGCGCCGGCGTCGGGCGAGGCGGAGGCCGCGGCTCGCGCCGAACGGGTCGAGACGAAGATCGAATTGATCATGAAGGGCGCCGCCCGCGAAGCGCGCCAGACCGTGACGGGAGACGACGTCTCACGGGGCGTCGCCGGGGTGGCGGTCGAGACGGAGAAGTCCTTCGAGCGCCATGCCACGGAGAACCTGCCCGTGGTCGGCGACTGGCTCGCCGGCAAGCTCTACGGCAGCGCGCGGAACGCCGCCCCCGACGCCATGCCGGGCGACGACGGAAGGCGGCCGCCGTCCGACGGGAGCCCGGATCGGGGTCCGCCTGCCCCGGTCCGCGAGCCGGGGGGCCAGGCGGGCTGGGGAGCCTCCTCGCCGTGACGCCGGGGACGGAGAGGCCGGCCTCAGTCGCCGCGCATCAGGCGTTCGTGTTCCTCGGCGACGCGGAGATACGCATACGCCCCTGTCTTCGTGCTCCAGCTGAGGAGATCGTCGCGGGCGCGGTCGCAGCCGCGGTATCGGAACGCGCTCCAGTCGCTGAGGACGACGCCGCGCCGGAGCGCCAGGGCGAGCGAGGACGGCACGGTCCACGTGAGGGCAGCCAGCCAGAGCGGCGCGGCGATCTCCATGCCGGTCCCGAGGATGGCCGTAACCGCCGTGCAGAGGGCCGCAACGCCCAGGGGCCCGAGCACGACGAGGCGCTCACGCCAGGTGGCGCGGCGGGGCCGCGGCGGCTGGCTCGGGGACGGTATCGAACGGCGCGGCATGACGGTTTCCTTCCGGGCAGGGGCGGGGGACGGGACGCGTCGCCGGCGACCCACTCCGGCCGCGCCCGCCCCTTCCGGACCGCCGCCCGGCTCCGCCTCCGCGCGGCGCGGACCGCCCCTGCCCCTGCAACCGAAGGGAACCCCCGGCCATGAGAGCCGTCGGATCGAGCACGCTGCGGGGCGGCCAGACCGTCTTCCACGGCCTGCGCATGTGGGGCCAGCTGCTGCGCGCGGGCGCCTTCCTGGCCGCCTTCTCCGTCGTCGCCGTTCCCGCCTGGTTCGTGTGGGAGCGCACCACCGGCTACGAATGGTACGCCGCCGCCATGGTCACCGTCGCCGAGGCCAAGCTCGGCATCGGCTACAAGCGCACCTCCCGCCAGGAGGTGCGCCAGCCCGACGGCAGCACCGTGGTCTCCGCCCTCCCCGACATCGCCGCCGCGCCCCGGGCCCGCGCCATGCGCGCGAAGCTCAAGGAGGTGGTGTTCGCCGGCGCCATCCTCGGCGCCAAGGCGGCGGCGGCCGCGATGGCGCTCTTCCTCGTCCTCTTCCGGATCCGCGGCCGGCAACTGGAAGCCCGGCGCCGCATCCGGGGCGCGGAACTCGCGACCGCGCGCCAGCTGCGATGGCGCATCCGCCCGCTTCATCGCCGCGCATTCGCGCTCGTCTCGGCCAGGGCGGCCCCGCCGCCCTGCCGCATCGCCGGCATCCCCTGGCCCGAACGCGCCGAGACCCGCCACACCATCGTCTCCGGCACCACCGGGTCGGGCAAGACCGTGCTGATCTCCGATCTCGTCGCCCAGATCCGCGCCCGCGGCGAGCGCTGCGTCATCTACGACAAGATGGGAAGCTACACCCGCGCCTTCTTCGATCCCGCCCGCGACATCCTGCTCAATCCCCTCGACGCAAGGGCGCCGCGCTGGTCGCCCTTCCACGAGGCCCGCAGTCCCCGCGACTTCGACACCATGGCCGCCGCCCTCATCCCCCAGCAGAAGGACACGGTCGATCCCTTCTGGGTCACCGCCGCACGGCAGCTGTTCGCCAACGGCGCCGGCGTGCTCCGCGAGAGGGGCGTCACCGAGAACCGGGTGCTGGTCGACCACCTGCTCAAGACCGACCTCACGGCCCTGGCGCAGGCCATGGAGGGCACGGTGGCGCAATCCATCGTCGATCCCGACAATCCGAAGACCGCGCTCTCGGTCCGCGCCATGCTCACCGCCAACATCGGCGCCCTGGAATACCTCCCCGATACCGGACCCCCGTTCTCGATCCGCGACTGGGTCTCGGACGAGGCCGGCGGCGGGGGCGGCGGGTTCCTGTTCCTGACCTCGCGCGGCGACCAGCACGCGTCCCTGCGCGGCCTCATCTCGACCTGGCTGGAGATCGCGGTCAACGCCATGCTCTCGCTGGAGCAGCGGGACGACCGGCGCATCTGGGTCGTGCTCGACGAACTCCCCACCCTGCACCAGGTGCCGAGCCTGCAGCCCGGCCTCGCCGAGAGCCGCCAGTTCGGCGGCTGCTTCGTGCTCGGCATCCAGGTCGTCTCCGCCCTGCGCGACCTCTACGGGCGCAACGGCGCCGAGACCATCTCCGGCCTCTGCGGCACCCGCGCGGTGCTCGCCGCGCCCGACCGCGACACCGCCCAGTGGTCGGCCGACAGCCTCGGGCGCAGCGAGGTCGAGGAGGTCGCGGAAGGCTTCTCCTACGGCGCCAACACCATCCGCGACGGCGTCTCGCTCACCCCGAAGCGCGAACTGCGCCCGCTGGCGCTCGCCTCCGAGATCATGCAGCTCGAAAGCCTCTCGGGCTGGCTCCGCTTCCCCGGACCGCTGCCGGTCGCGCCCATCCGCCTGAAATACGTCGACCGGGCCAAGGCGGCCGAGCGGTTCGTGCCGAGGGAGACGGCCCCGGCGGAGGCCGCCCGGCCGCAGCCGGAAGCGGCAGGGCCGGAAACCGGGGACGGCGGCCCGCAGGGCAAGCTCGCGCTCATGCCGCCGGAACGGACGACGGCGGAAAAGGACGCCGGAAAGCCGGACTCCGACGGCCCGCAGGCCGCGGAACGGGACGGCGGAGCCAAGGCCGGCGCGGACGGCGGACAGCGCGGGAAGGAAGGGGTCGGGAGGGCCGGCGCGAGCATGGACGCCGACTCCTCGTCCGCGAAGAGCGCCGAAGCAGGGGAGGCGGCGACCGGCGAAGGCAGCACCGGAGCCGGAAACTTCCGCCCGATGCGGCGCCTCTGACGTGGTCGCCTCGATCGGCGCCGTCGCCGCGCCCGCCCAGGGGGCGAGCTACTACGAAAGGGACGGCTATTACGCGAAGGATTCGCCCGACCACCGGCAGGCCAGTGCCTGGGCGGGCCGGGGCGCGGAGGCGCTCGGCCTCGAAGGCCCGGTCGATCCGGAGGCGTTCCGCGCGGTTCTCGAAGGCCGCATCCCGGACGGCTCCGGCAAGCGGCTGGGCCGGGTGGGCAAGGACGGCGCGTTCCAGCACCGTCCCGGCCGCGACCTCACCTTCAGCGCGCCGAAGTCGGTCTCGCTCGCCGCCCTCGTGGGCGGCGACGCGCGCGTCGTCGAGGCCCACGACCGCGCCGTCGGGCGCGCCCTCGACCGGTTCGAGCGCCATGCGGCGGAGACCCGCATGCGCGATCCCGCCACCGGCCGCATGGTCCGCGCCGGCGGCCAGAAGGCGGTGATCGCCACCTTCAGGCACGACGCCTCGCGGAACCTCGATCCGGCGCTCCACACCCATGCGGTGATCGCCAACATGCTGCAGGGTCCCGACGGCAAATGGCGGACCATGGCCAACGAGAAGCTCTACGCTTCCAAGATGCTGCTCGGCGCCCTCTACCGCAACGAACTCGCGGCGGCGCTCGCGAAGCTCGGATACGGCATCGGGAAGACCCATGCCGACGGGCGCTTCGAGATCGCCGGCGTCTCCCGCGACGTGATCGATGCCTTCTCGACCCGGCGCGCCGAGATCGAGGCCGCGCTGGCCGGGCGCGGGCTGAACGGAACGGCGGAGAACCCGCGCATGGCCCAGCGCGCGGCGCTGTTCACCCGCGCCGCCAAGCGCGATGTCGACCGCACCGCGCTGAGGGCGAGCTGGCTCGGGCAGGCGGCGGAACTCGGCTTCGATGCGCCGGCACTCGTGGCCGAAGCGGCGTCCAGGGCGGCCGGGAGGGAGACCGGCCGCGAGACCGGGCGGGAGAACGGCGGCGGGGCCGCGCTGGCCGGACGCGATGCCTCTCCGGCGATGGAAAACGCTGCCCCTGCGGCGGAGGCGGTCTCCTGGGCGGTCGCGCATCTCTCGGAGCGCGAGGCGGTGTTCGCCCGCACCGATCTGCTCGCCGCCGCCCTCGCATGGAACCCGGGCGCCGCGGCGATCGGCGCCATCGAACGCGACATCGCCGCCCGCGAGGCGGCCGGAACCCTGCTTCCCGCCCGCATGCCGGGCATGGACGGGCTGCTCACCACCGACCGCGCCGTCGCCGACGAGCGGGAGACGATCGCCCTCATGCGCGCCGGCGCGGGACGCGGCGCCGCGCCGATGCGCGCCCGCGCCGTCGACAAGGCCCTGCGCAACGGACCGCTCACCGCCGGCCAGAAGGCGGCGGTGAAGCTCATCCTGTCGGAGAGGGACCGCACCGTCGGCGTCCAGGGCTACGCCGGGTCCGGCAAGACTGCCATGCTGAGCCGCGTCCGCGCGCTCCTGAAGAAGAGGGGCTACGCGGTGAAGGGCCTCGCCCCCTCGGCCTCGGCCGCCCGCACCCTCGAAGCCGAGGCCGGAATCGGGTCCGAGACCCTCCAGAGGTTCCTTGCCCGCAACGTCGGCGTCGCCGAAGGCCGCATGACCCGCAGGGGCGAGCGGGCCATGCGCGCCGCCTGGCGGAGGACCGTGCTGGTCGTGGACGAAGGCTCCTTCGCCTCCACCGTCCAGACCCGCGACCTGCTCCGGATCGCCCACAGCCTGCGCATTCCCCGGGTGGTGCTGGTGGGCGATGCGAAGCAGCTCGACGCGGTTGACGCCGGCAGGCCCTTCGCCCAGTTGCAGCAGGCGGGCATGAAGACCGCGGTCATGGACGAGATCCTGCGCCAGCGCGACCCGGCGCTGAAGGAGGCCGTCGAGGCCAGCATCGCCGGCGATGTCGCGCGGGCGTTCTCGAAGCTCGGGGAGAACGTGGCCGAGGCGAAGCCGGACAATCTCGCGGGCGCGGCGGCCGCGCGCTGGCTCGTGCTGTCGCCGGAAGAGCGCGACAGGACGGGGCTGATGGCGCCCAGCCACGACCTGCGCGAGGCGATCAACGGCATCGTCCGCGAGCGCCTGGTGCGCGAGGGGGCCGTGCACGGTCCCGCGATGACGGAGGAACGGCTGGTCTCGCGCGGCTGGACCAATGCGGAGAAGACCCTCGCCGCGAACTACAGCCCCGGCGACATCGTCGCGTTCCACCGCCCCTACAGACGCCTCGGGGTGGAGAAGGGCGACGAACTGCGCGTGCTCGGGGTCGATCACGCATCCGCGACCGTGAACCTGGAGGGCGCCGGCGGCAGGCCGGTCGCCTGGGACCCGAACCGGCTCGCCGCCCGCGCCGGGGGCGTCGAGGTCTACCGCAGCGAAGGGATCGAACTGCGCGCCGGCGACCGCATCCGCTGGACCCGCAACGACACGGGCCTCGGCCTGCTCAACAGCGGCACCGCCGAGGTCGCGTCAGTGCGCGGCGGCAGGGTCGCCTTCCGCCTCGAGGACGGGCGCCGGCTCGACCTGCGCCAGGGCGACCCGCAGCTGCGCCACATCGACCGCGCCTGGGCCGCCACCGTGCATGCCTTCCAGGGCCGCACCGTCGACCGCGTCATCGCCGCCATGGAAGCAGGGCACCCGCACCTGACCACGCTCAAGAGCTTCTACGTGGAAATCTCCCGCGCGCGCGACAGCGCCGAACTGGTCACCGACGACAGGGCGGCGCTGAAGGAACGGATCGAGGCCGCCACCGGCGAGCGCATCGCCGCCCTCGAAGCGCTCGGGGGCGAGGCGGAGAAGGCGCGCGGCGGACGCGGGCCGGCGGTCCCCGAAGCCGCGCGGGAGCCGGCGCGGGAGCTGACGCCGGAACCCGCAAGGGAGCCGTCCCGCGCGCCGAAGGTCGTCGATCGCGAGATGGGACTGTGAGCGGTTGCTGCCAGAAGCGTGCGGAGGGGCGTTCCAGGGCTTGTCCTGTGGCAGAAACTGTCGGCGAAGGCCCGCCCGGGGAACGCTGTCCACGCCCGGCGGTCCGGACCGGGAAGCGATGAGTTGGCGAGCCGTGCGGACGGATCGGTTCAGGCGCCCGACGTCGCGCCCCGGGCCATCGTCGCCGACAACGGTCATGCCAGCGCCTGGAACCGCCATCGGTTCGGCATCGTTGAAACGCTCTGCGGCTGTCCGTATGGTGAGTTCGGGCGTGTTGCCGCGCCAATGGCCGATGGCTCGACCGGCAGGCGGATGGCGACAGGGAAGGGTTCGATGAACACGGTTCTCGACGAAGTCACCAGCGACGCCATCGACGCGAGGCATGTGACGCGGCGGGTCGAGGACTGGGAGGCGCGTCTGAACGGCCTCTATGGAATGATCGGCGAATGGCTGCCGGACGGCTGGGAGGCCCGCCGGGGCGCCCCCGTGCTCATGCACGAGAAGATGATGCGTGAATTCGGCATCGCGGCGAGGCGGATGCCCACGCTCGAACTCCACGGGCGGACCGGCGAGGTGGTCAGGCTCAAGCCGGATGCACTGTGGATCATCGGCAACAATGGCCGGGTCGATGTGGAGCGCGGCGGCCGGCCGTATCTCATCGTCGATGCCGCCGAGAATTTCGAGGCGCCAGACTGGCAGGCGGCGCCTGCCGGAAGTTGGCGTGATCGCGAGACGGTGACTCCGGACTGGCTGAGACGAATCCTCCAGTGAGCGGCCTTCTTGCCATCGCGGGGTCGTACGAACGGATCGACGGTTTTCTCAAGGATCTGCGCATGCGGCACGACGCGGCCGGCGAGACCGGGGAGCGCGACCGCGTCGCGCGCGAGCAGGAGATCAACGACCAGGCGTATTTCGTGCTGGCCTGGGGCCAGCTGGAGGCGGACATCGACGAGGCCTGCCGGGACGCCATCCGGCATGGACAGGCGCATGGCGGCTGGCGGGAGCGCCGGGCCTGGTCGCTGTACAACCCGGACGACCGCCGACTCTCGGGCCTCGGCTTCGAGAACCGCCTGACGCTGGTTCTCGAACGGGGCAGCGGCGAATGGAGGCGGGCGATGCAGTTCTACAACGTCCGCAACCGGATCGCCCACGGCACCCTCCTGTCCGAACGGATCCACGTCTCCAGCGAGATCGAGGAGTTCTTCCGCATACAGGCGGCGCTCGTGCGGGACTGAGCAACCCGGAAGGGAGAGTCTGCCGCATGGCGCCGCCGCCTTTCGCGCCAGGAGATATCGGGGGGGCGGTCCTGCACGAAATCTCCGGCTCGCGGGGGCGCCGCGAACCGCAGTCGCCGAAGCGGTGAATGACGCATGCCTGTCAGAGAGTCCTGCGGGAGTTCCGGCTTCGGTTGTCGTCACGGCCTTCGATGCGCGTGCGGAACTCGCGTTCGGCGCCGCCAAGCCATCGTGCGGGGGCGACAGGATTGCGGCGAGAATGCGGCGGAGGGCAGGGTGTTTCAATCCGCGCCCCCCGCGCGGGGGGCGACGGCGAAGCTGCATCGCAAATGGCTCTGGGTGACGGTTTCAATCCGCGCCCCCCGCGCGGGGGGCGACGGCAGCCCGCTACCGCTGCCACGCAGAGGTCGTAGTTTCAATCCGCGCCCCCCGCGCGGGGGGCGACTCGGCGCCGTTCCGGGCTTTCGGCGTGTGCAGGTGTTTCAATCCGCGCCCCCCGCGCGGGGGGCGACGATCGCGAAGTGGCTCTCGGTATCGAGAGGAACGTTTCAATCCGCGCCCCCCGCGCGGGGGGCGACCCATGACCTGATCGACGGCGTCGCGCTGGAAGCTGTTTCAATCCGCGCCCCCCGCGCGGGGGGCGACCTGGCTATCGACCGCCCACCGCGCCAGCCCGCGCCGGTTTCAATCCGCGCCCCCCGCGCGGGGGGCGACGTGATGTCGGCGGCAGCGGCATGCTGGATCAGGTAGTTTCAATCCGCGCCCCCCGCGCGGGGGGCGACCCGGCCTGGCGCGTCAAGTGCATTCTCGTCGCAAGTTTCAATCCGCGCCCCCCGCGCGGGGGGCGACTCGACCTCTGGGAGGACGTGACGACGGAGGTCCTGTTTCAATCCGCGCCCCCCGCGCGGGGGGCGACCCCAGCGCGCAGGCGAAACCGCCTGCCGGTAGGTCGTTTCAACCTAAATCCGGCAGTTGATCGGGGTCTGGATTCGCCGTGGCCCTTGTAGACTGCGGGTATGAGCGGATTTGGATGGGGCCGAGAGGGTCACCCTGCGGGTGAGGGTTCTGGCGCTGTGCGGGACCTCGCCTGCGAGGCTGTGAAGGTGGACACCTTCGGCGGCACGGTTCACGTCGAATGGGACCCGGATGCGGCGGTGACGCCGCTTGGCCATCTGGCGTTCTTCGCGGAATATCTGAAGGTGAGCGGTCGCTTCGAGGCGCTGGTGGCGGACTGCCCGCTCGTCTACACGAGCCCGAACGCGCCTTCGAAGCGGGACGTTCTGGGGACGGTGCTGCTTTCGGTTCTGGCGGGCCAGTCTCGCCATGCGCACATCACGGCGCTGCGCGGGGACGGGGTGAACCCGGCGCTGTTGGGGATGGGCAAGGTCGCGAGCGAGGATTCGGTCCGGCGCGGTCTGGAGCGGACCGGGGCGGATGAGGGCACAACGTGGCTTCAGGGCCATCTCGACGACACGGTCCGCCCGCTGCTGAGCGAGCCTTGGGTTCTGGACTGCGACACGACGATCAAGCCGCTCTACGGCCGCCAGGAGGGGGCGGTGGTGAGCTACAACCCGAAGAAGCCGGGCCGTCCCTCGCACGCCTGCCATGCGTTCCTGATGGCGGGCACGCGGCTGGTTCTGGATGTCGAGGTTGCGCCGGGCAATCATCACCGCTCGAACCGGGCGGCGCCGTCCTTGTGGGCTTTGCTGGACCGTCTCGGCCGGGACCGCTGGCCGCGCCTGGTGCGGGGGGACAAGGACTGGGGCAGCGAGGGCAACATGGCGTCGTGCGAGGCGGCGGGTCTGGACTATCTGTTCAAGCTGCGCCTGACCAGGGGCGCGCGCCGGCTTGCCGAGCGGCAGATGGCGCGGGACGGCTGGGAGGATGCGGGCCAGGGCTGGCAGGGGATCGGGGCCGATCTGCGCTTGCAGGGCTGGAGCCGGTTGCGCCGGGCCGTGGTTCTGCGCCGCCGGCTTCCGGCGACACTGGCGCTGACGCGCGGCGACACCGCCCAGGGCGAGCTGTTCTGGACCGAGGCGCAGCCCGGCACCGGGGTATGGGAGTTCGCGGTGCTGGCCACCTCGCTCGATCTGGAGGTGCGCTCTGTGGCCCAGCTCTACCGCGACCGGGCCGACGCGGAGAACGGCTTCGACGAGTTGAAGAACCAGTGGGGCTGGGGAGGCTTCACCACGCACGACCTGACGCGCTGCCGCCACATGGCCCGGCTGATCGCGCTCATCTACGACTGGTGGAGCCTCTTCGTCCGCCTCGCCGGTCCCGAGCGCCACCGCGAGGCGATCACCAGCCGGCCGCTGCTGCTGCACGGCGTCGCCCGCCAGACCTGGCACGCCGGCCAGCCCCGGCTGACGGTGACCTCCCACCACGGGCGGCGCGAGGCGGTGGCTGCTGCCCTGCGGCGGATCGCCGGCTTCTTCCGGACCGTGAGGCAAAGTGCGGAGCAGTTGAGCGCCGAGGATCGCTGGCGCCGGATCCTCGCCGAAGCGCTCAAAAAATACCTCCACGGCCGCGAGCCGGGCCGTCAGCCCTGGCTGCCGCCCCCTCGGGCCGCGCCAGCGTGCTGAAATCGAACCCGAAATCGACCATTCCAACCGCGCCGAGAGGGCGATCACGCCCTCCAACCGCCGGATTTAGGTTCAATCCGCGCCCCCCGCGCGGGGGGCGACGAAAGCTTCCAGGGAGGATATCCCGTGGAAGGAGGTTTCAATCCGCGCCCCCCGCGCGGGGGGCGACGAAAGCTTCCAGGGAGGATATCCCGTGGAAGGAGGTTTCAATCCGCGCCCCCCGCGCGGGGGGCGACCGGTGTTTTCCGCACACCGATCACTGCTGGGCAATGTTTCAATCCGCGCCCCCCGCGCGGGGGGCGACGAAAGCTTCCAGGGAGGATATCCCGTGGAAGGAGGTTTCAATCCGCGCCCCCCGCGCGGGGGGCGACCGGTGTTTTCCGCACACCGATCACTGCTGGGCAATGTTTCAATCCGCGCCCCCCGCGCGGGGGGCGACCCCCTGCGCCAGCACCCGGCGCTGATCGAGGCTGTTTCAATCCGCGCCCCCCGCGCGGGGGGCGACCAAACAGCGGATGGCGGGCGTAGATGGTCGTGTCGTTTCAATCCGCGCCCCCCGCGCGGGGGGCGACTTTCCCATTCGCCGCATTCGTCGCCGGACGCAAAGCGTTTCAATCCGCGCCCCCCGCGCGGGGGGCGACCTTCCGGAAGATTTTCTGTCAACGAGGCCGTGAAGGTTTCAATCCGCGCCCCCCGCGCGGGGGGCGACGACGCACGCGGACAAGCTTCTCGACGATCCGCTCGTTTCAATCCGCGCCCCCCGCGCGGGGGGCGACGCGCCTCAGGATCGATGCCGGTTTCCAGCACCAGTTTCAATCCGCGCCCCCCGCGCGGGGGGCGACCGGTTCCACGACCGCCCGCCATCGCGCGTATAAATGTTTCAATCCGCGCCCCCCGCGCGGGGGGCGACCTCATGAGGAGGGTTTCCTGCCGCTTGGCCATGGGGTTTCAATCCGCGCCCCCCGCGCGGGGGGCGACCAGATCAGCAGGATCATCAGCAAAATCAGTGGGGGTTTCAATCCGCGCCCCCCGCGCGGGGGGCGACTCGCGCCGATCCGGAAGCCGCGCGGGAAAAAGTTGTTTCAATCCGCGCCCCCCGCGCGGGGGGCGACGCCCGGCACGAAGCCCGTGTCCCAGGCGAGCTCGGTTTCAATCCGCGCCCCCCGCGCGGGGGGCGACTCGCGCTGGATTACTGGCCCGTGACCGACGACAATGTTTCAATCCGCGCCCCCCGCGCGGGGGGCGACGGGCGTGCAGAAGGATCTGGCATTCTTGATCGTTGTTTCAATCCGCGCCCCCCGCGCGGGGGGCGACTCGCGCTGGATTACTGGCCTGTGACCGATGACAATGTTTCAATCCGCGCCCCCCGCGCGGGGGGCGACTTGCGCCCGCTCGACGGCCTCGGTCGAATGATTGCGTTTCAATCCGCGCCCCCCGCGCGGGGGGCGACGCCACATCCGCCTCACGCGCGCGCAGTCGGTGCGGTTTCAATCCGCGCCCCCCGCGCGGGGGGCGACTGTCGAGCGCGCCGAAGACCGCCGTGCCGCGCCAGTTTCAATCCGCGCCCCCCGCGCGGGGGGCGACCCTGCTCCTGACTTCGACGGTTGGGCTGACTTCTGACCGATCTCGCGTCTGGAGTTTTCAGTAAAGCCAATGAGTTGGCAGTTGCGGTGCGGTCAAGCTGCGTTGTAGTGCCTAGTAAATCTTTGAGACTGTCAATGCCTCCGCCACGCGCTACACTCCCCCCATGTTCGTGCGCATCAAGACCTCCCCCAACAGCCCGCGACGCTCGGTCCAGATCGTCGAGGCCGTGCGCGACGGCGGCAAGGTCCGACAGCGCATCGTCCGCCATGTCGGCGTGGCCATGGACGAGGACGAGCTCGAGCGCCTGAGGCAGCTCGGCGAGTACGTCAAGGCGAAGCTGGAGGACGAGCGTCAGCCGGCATTGTTTGCGCCCGAGAAGATCGCTGAGCAGGCGATCCGTGTCGGCCGCCGGGGGGACGGCAAGGAGGAACTCCCGGTCGACCTCAAGCAGCTTGAAGAGGAGCAGCGCCTGATCACAGGCATCCACGAGGTCTATGGCGAGATCTACCGGCTGCTGGGCCTCGACGCGCTGCTGCCGCGCTCGCGCTACCGGGCCTCCCATGACGCGCTGTTCCATGTGGTGATGGCGCGGGTAGCCAACCCCGACAGCAAGCGGGGCAGCGTGCGCCGGCTCGAGGAGGACTTCGGCGTGAGTCTTCCGCTCGAGAAGGTCTACCGGATGATGGATCAGCTCGACGCGACGGTGATCGAGCGACTGCGCACGCGCGTCGGCGAGGCGAGCCGGTCGCTGCTGCCGGAGCCGGTCGCGATCCTCTTCTTCGATTGCACCACGCTCTACTTCGAGACGGCCGCCGAGGACGAGCTTCGCCAGCACGGCTTCAGCAAGGACGGCAAACACAAGGACTCGCAGGTTCTGCTGGCGCTGATGGTGACGCGCGAAGGGCTGCCGATCAGCTACGAGGTCTTCCCCGGCGCCACCTACGAGGGACACAGCATGGTCCCGGTCCTGCAGGACATGCAGCGCCGCCACCAGGTGGAGCGCACGGTATGCGTGGCCGACCGGGGCATGCTGAGCGCCGACAACCTCGACGCCATGGACGCCATCGGCGGCGAGTATGTCGTCGGCGCGCGGCTGCGCAAGCTGCCGCTCGCGCTGCTGGGGCAGGTTCTCGACCCCGGGACCTATGCCCCGCTGGAGGGCTCACAGGACCGCCGGGTCGGCGAGTGGGAGTACAAGGGCCGTCGCCTGATCGTCGTCTTCTGCCCCCAGCGCGCACGCAAGGACGCGCACGAGCGCCGCCATCAGGTGGAACGCCTGCTCGACAGGCTGGCCCGCAGCGACAATCCCAGGGAACTGCTCTCCAATCACGGGGCGAAGCGCTTCATCGCCGTCGAGGGCGACGCACGGCTCACGGTGAACCCGGAGAAGATCGCCGAGGCCGCACGATGGGACGGGCTCACCGGCGTCATCACCAATCTGCGCGACGCGCGCGTCACCGAAGTGATGGCTCACTACCAGGGGCTCTGGCAGGTCGAGGAGAGCTTCCGGATCACCAAACACGACCTGAAGATACGTCCCATCTGGCACTGGAACCCGGACCGGATCCGCGCTCACATCGCCATCGCCTTCCTGGCCTTCGCCTGCGTTCGACACCTTGCGTACCGCGTCGCCATCCAGAAGCGGCGGATGTCCCCGGAGGTCATCCGCTCCGCCCTCGTCCACCGCCAGTGCTCCCTGCTGCGCTGTCGGCAATCGGGCAACCGCTACGTCATCCCCTCGAAGCCGACACCGGCGGCGGAGCAGATTTACGCAACCATGGGGCTGCCCCTGACGATCACCCCGTATCAACTCGCCTGACCGTCGACGAAGCACGGCTCGAAGAAATGCCGGATGTAGTGCCTAGCCGAAATGAGAACCAGGCAATATCAACTACTTATGCGAATCAACCGTCGAAGTCAGGGGCTGAGCGCTGCAGCCCTTCGTAAACGGCAAACAAGCGCCCGAGCCGGTAGGCCGGGTTTCTCTCCTCGGGATTCAGGCTCACTGGGGCAGTCTCCTCTTCGAAGCCTAGGCGGTGATTGCGCGCCATAACGGCCTTGCAGATAGCTGCGCGCGTTCCATTGATATCCTTGTCGGCGCGCATGCGCGTCACCACGGCCGCCAGCAGCGAGCGCGGATAAGGCATATCGGTCAGTATGGCGCGCATCAAGGCCCCACCGAGCGTCGGCGGGATATTGTCAGCCTTGCGCTGCGGTGCGGTCTCGTAAAGCAAACGCCAGACAGGCGGCGGCGATGTCCACGGTACCGGCTCCAGCTGCAGATCACGCCAATGCTGGACGATCCGCTCGGCAAATGCGCCGATAGTCTCCGCATACCAGAACCTGATGGACAGCCGCGCGGCATTCGGCGCCAGACCGAGCACGTAGAACCGAGTGTCCTCCCGGACATCGGGTGCGGCTTCGGCAAGGGGGCGCCCTTCGGCAATCGCCTGGAGCTTGTCCCGAACCCTTGCAGCCGCCTGCTCGTTCGTTGGCGGTTCAGCCAACATTGAAAACAGGCCTTCCGCAGCCTCCGACTGTTTCGGATCCGCTGCCTCTGCCCAGAAGACCGTCGTCGTATCGCCGATCTGGATGCGCTGACCGCTGTCGGGTGCAAGCAAGGCGTTCAACGCTGTTGTATAGGCAAATGCGGCCCGTTCAGAGACCGGCGCATTGGCTCCCTGGCGTTTGTCGAAGGATTCGGACGCGTCAAGATTGAAGGATACGATCGAGGCGCCCCCGGATTGAGCACCTCGCACACCCTTCACTGCCGGATGCAGGCGTGCGACCGGCCCTCGGTCGCCGGTAACCAGACACAAGCCTTCGGAGCCGCCCCGATCGAGATGGTTCGCCCATACGGCCCGCGCCGCTGGCCGTTCATGCAGAAACCGGCGTTCTCCGTCGTCCAAGCAGAAAACCACGTTTGTGCCGAGCATGTCCTTGGCATGCCGCAGAATCCCATACGACGCCGGTTCCCATGATCTCAAGAAAGCCAAAAACGCCGACAATCCTTCGTCTTCGGAACCGGCCAGCAGATCCTCATGCAGATTCTTGAAGGCCGCGAACTCACGTTCAGCAAGCACAAAGTCTCCGGCGTCGGCACCGGCCTTCACGCCAAGAGCGTAGGCGGTCTTGTCCCAGAGGAAGTTGGATGCGATCCCGGAAGTCCGTTTCACAGGCCGGGGAACAGCCTGGATGCCCGGCCGCGGTTTCTTTCCCGACATGTCCTGAAGGGATTGGACATCTACCGCCCGTCCGTCCTGCGACAACAGAATGGCATACGAAATCTTCTCATTAGAAAAACCGTAGGGCGGCGCCGCGCCTCTGGACGCGATACGGTCATAGTGACCGGCGAGGGCCTGAAGAATCGTCATGCTCGGACCTCCGGCGAATTCCATGCCGGCACTTCGATCACGCCACCGCTGAGCCGGGCGCGGAAGAAACGGGGCGAGGAACCGTCGGCATAGTCAATGTCGAACAACATCCAGCCCAGATCCCGGTCCCGATCGGTTTCGGGCAGGGACGACATGGGCATCGTATCGTCAACCAGCTCAAAGTCCGCCGCGAACTCGCGGGTTCCGAGATAGGGCCGATGGAAACATTGCCCTCTCGCGGCGCGCCGGTTGAACATGGCCAGGTGCTTCACCTCCGAATCGTCGGGACCCGCCGCCGCAGTCAACACGAAATGCGCCTCGATCACATATCCCACGTCTCGCAGCAATGTGGCGGCCCGCTGTTGGCGGTCGTCTTCGACAACGGTCCGCAAGCCCTCGGTCGATCCGGCCCGCATCGCCTTCGTAACGTTGCCTGCCGGAATCTTGTTGCCCAGTTCGTTCCTCCGCAGCGTCTCGAACCGGATCGGCCTCAGGACGTGAATGCGGTCGACTTCCCAGCGAATCGCAGGCTTCCAGTGGATCGCCTCCAGGATGCCGCGAGCGGCTGACGGCGTCATGGCGTCGTAGCTCACGCGCTCGACCTTCATCTCGGGCCGCGTGAAGCACGCATACTCGCCCCAGACGTGCAGCCTTATCCCGTACGGCATCGCCCAAGCTCTCCCGAAACCCGGATCGTCGCGAAAATCGAACCAAATATAGCTCTTTGTCGTCGCGGCATCCGTCAGAATACAAGTCCTTCCGCTATCCGGAAGGCCGGATCGTCCCATGTCAACCCGATATCCGGCCGATACAGGTCCAGATTCTCCAGCAAGGCAAACTGCTCGCCGAAAGCATCTTCGCGGACAAATCGTACAGCGCGCGCGTCAAGCAGTCTGCGACGCACCTGCGGCGGCACCTGGACTGTGTATGGCTGAAGACTGCGGGCGACGCGGCCGGGACGCTCGACGAAATCCAGCTCCCGAAGACACCGGTCAGCCATATCGTCGCTGCCATCCGTACCTTGCCAAGGAACGATGATCGGGACCATACCCGTTTCGATCATGCGGAAGTCCCTGGCCACGGTTGCGAAGGGAAAATCGAAACTCCTCGCGCGCTCACGAAAAGCGCGGAGAATGTCTTTCCGATCCAGTCCACCGCCTTCGATCCAGTACACGTCCTGAAAATACGAGCGGACCGCCTCCGGCATCGCCGGGTCGTCGCGATGCCGCATGACACGGCGTGCGGCATCGGCTCGCTTGGACACGTCGCCGGGAGGCCGCCGCCCCTCGGATTCTGCAGGCTCGAACACGAAGACATCGCCCAGCGCCGCCTTGCCTTCCCGATTGCATCGACCCGCAGCCTGCACGATCGATTCGAGGCCGGCTTCTGCACGCCAGACAACCGGAAAATCCACATCGACGCCCGCCTCGATCAGGGACGTGGCGACCAGGCGCACCGCTTCGCCTTCGGCAAGGCGGTGGCGGACTGTTTGCAGCACCTCGCCCCGGTGCGCCGCGCACATCAAGGTGCTCAGATGAACACTTCCGGTTGCCTGACGGATCATTTCGAAGAGTTCGCGCGCATGCCGGCGCGTGTTCAGGATGCAAAGCGATTGCGGCACGGCGCACAACCTTTCGCCCAGTTCCACGTCCGTTACCATTCCCTCCTGGCGTATCCGGGTGCGTTGCAGACGCCGATGCAGATCGGCCGGTTCAGGTGCAATCTCCCTCAATCCCGTCAATCCACCAACGAAACCGTCCGTCGCCGCGAGCGCCGGCTGGGTGGCCGTACACAGCACGATGCTCGCCTTCCAGTTCCGGACAAGCTCATCGAGCGCGGCAACGCAAGGCCGCAGCAATGCCAAGGGCAGAGTCTGCGCTTCGTCGAGGATGACGATGCTGTTCGCAATGTTGTGCAGCTTGCGGCAGCGGGAAGGTCTGTTGGAGAACAGGCTCTCGAAGAACTGGACTGCGGTGGTGACAACTATCGGCGCATCCCAATTTTCCATGGCGAGCCGCAGCTTGTCCCGGGCCTCCCGGTTCCGGGCCCGTTCTTCGTCGAAAGCACTGTGATGTTCGACGACAAAATCGGCCAGGTCCCCGTCTCCCGCTCCGAGTGCTTCTCGGAACACGCGGGTTGTCTGGTCGATGATGCTCGTATAGGGAATGACGTAGATCACACGCGCCAGATCATGGCGCACAGCATGCTCAAGGGCGAAGGCCAGCGACGAAAGCGTCTTTCCTCCGCCCGTGGGCACAGTGAAGGTGAACAGTCCCGGCGCTTCGGCCGCCTTCGCACGGGCCCGCTCCAGAACCCTACAGCGCACCCGGTTAACTTCGGTATCGTCAGCACTCGCCATCAACGCATTGAGATAGGCATCCAGACGATCCAGAAGCCCGGCAAGCGGAGGATGATGTCCACGTAAAGCCGGATGGCCTTCGCAACCGGCATACCAGGCTTCGGTGTCGAGAAAGTCGGCGTCCACGAGCGCCGAGAAGAGCATGCGGGTCGCGAAAGCCGCACAGAAACCGGCCATTTCCCTGTCGCGCGGTTTCAACGGAGGCGGCGCAAGCTGGGGAAGGCTCAGGTCCTGCTGCCATACCGGGGCTATTTCCGGAATGACGGCTTGCAGTCGGTCGGCCAGCGCCCGAGGCTCCGTTCCGTTTACGCCATCGGCTAAGCCTGCATGGTGACCCGCAATTGCAAAGGCGAGCATCTTTCCGGGCGATGCTCTGCGCGCGTCGCTATTTCCGTATCTTTCGATTGCAACCCTGGCGCCCGCGGTCGAATGGTCGCAAGGAGGGCCGCCGCGCAGTCGTGCTTGAAATTCTCGGCTGTATTTCCCGAGGTCGTGCAAGAGCCCGGCTGTTTGCGCCAGCTCTCCACAGCCCACAGGTTCGAGAAATCCGGACGCTCGTGCGCCGGTTTCGATCAGATGCTCGCGCAGCGAATGCCACTCCGACTCGTCCCGATCGCTGCTATGTGCGTAGTGGGGCAAATTCTCTCCGTAGATTGGGGAGACTCTATTCCAAATCGTCACACCTTCCACCCGCTCGTGATCGGCCGGGGCCACCGGATGCTGTTCCTCGAAAGGCTGATCCAGGGCCTTCGCCGCCTCGGTGCGGAATTCGTGCGCCTCGATGACGCAGCCGGGCGTTTCGGCGCGTCCTGAAAGGGCTACGGACTCCCTGCCGCGCCGCATCACCGAAGGAGCGCGCGCAAGACGGACAGGGAGGACCGGATCATGGCGCTCAATCCCAGCCGCGAAGCCTTCATCACCTGTGCGCTGACCGGCGCCGGCGACACGACCGGCCGCTCCGACAGGGTGCCGGTGACACCGGCGGAAATCGCCGAGGCCGGAATCGAGGCTGCGCGCGCCGGGGCGGCGGTTATCCATGTCCATGTGCGCGACCCGGAAACCGGCCGGCCGGCACGCGACCCGGCACTCTACCGCGAGGTTGTGGAACGGGTGCGGGAATCGGGCACCGATGTCGTGCTCAATCTGACCGCCGGCATGGGCGGCGACCTCACGCTCGGGCCGACCGACCGGCCGCTGCCGCCTTTGCAGGCGGGCACCGACATGGCGGGCGCCGGGGAGCGGCTCGCCCATGTCGCGGAGTTGCTGCCGGAAATCTGCACGCTCGATTGCGGCACGATGAATTTCGGCGAAGGCGACTACATCATGACCAACACGCCGGCCATGCTGGCGGACATGGCGAAGCGCGTGCAGGCGCTCGGCGTCAGGCCCGAGATCGAGGTCTTCGACACCGGCCATCTGGCGTTCGCCAAGCGGCTGGCCGGACAGGGCCTGATCGACGACCCGGTCATGGTGCAGTTCTGCATGGGCGTTCCCTGGGGCGCCCCGGACGATATCGGCACGCTCATGTCGCTCGTGAACAACCTGCCGGCCGGCTGGACCTTCTCGGCCTTTTCGCTCGGCCGCAACCAGCTTCCCTACGCCGCGCTCGCCGTGCTTGCCGGCGGCAATGTCAGGGTCGGGCTGGAGGACAATATCTGGCTCGACCGGGGCGTGCTCGCGACCAATGCCGACCTTGTCCGCCGGGCGGTCGCCATAATGGGGAACATGGGCGTGCGGGTGCTGGGTCCGGAAGCGGTGCGCGACAGGCTGGCATTGCGCAGGCGCTGAGCAAGGCGCAGCCGGGCGCGCAGCATGACGGACGGCGTCCAGCGCGCGGCCTGCGTCGGCGGCGGCGTCATCGGCAGCGGCTGGGCGGCCCGCTTCGTGCTGAACGGCATCGACGTTTCGCTCTGCGACCCGGACCCGGAGGCCGGCCTGCGCGCAAAGGCGGTTCTGGCCAATGCCGAGCGCGCCTATAGCCGCCTGTTCGGGGACATGCGCCCGGAACCCGGCCTGCTGCGGGTCGCCCGGAGCGTCGCGGAAGCCGTTGACGGCGCGGGCTTCGTGCAGGAGAGCGTACCCGAGCGGCTCGACTTGAAGCGCCGGGTCCTTGCGGAAATCGACGCGGCCGCCCCGGCCGGAGCCGTCGTCGCGTCATCGACCTCCGGCTTGCTGCCGAGCGCCATGCAGGAGGATATGCGGCACCCGGAACGGATGCTGGTCGGCCATCCGTTCAACCCCGTTTATCTGCTGCCGCTGGTGGAGGTCGTCGCCGGGCGCCGGACCGCGCCGGAAGCGGTCGAACGCGCATGCGCCGTCTATGCGGGCCTTGGCATGAAGCCGCTCGTGCTGCGCAAGGAGATCGACGCCTTCATCGCCGACCGCCTGCAGGAAGCACTCTGGCGCGAGGCGCTCTGGCTGGCGCATGACGGCGTTGCGACGGTCGGGGAAATCGACGACGCCATGCGCTATTCCTTCGGCCTGCGCTGGGCGCAGATGGGCGTGTTCCAGACCTACCGGCTGGCCGGGGGCGAGGCCGGCATGCGCCACTTCATGGAGCAGTTCGGGCCGTGCCTCGCCCTGCCCTGGACGAAGCTGACCGACGTTCCCGAGCTTGACGGCGCCCTGACCGACGCCATCGCCGAGCAGTCGGACCGCCAGGCCGCCGGATTGTCGATCCGCGAGCTGGAGCGGGTCCGCGACGACAACCTGATCGGGATTCTGGAAGCGCTGGAGCGCAGCGGCCCGGCGGGTTGGGGCGCCGGCGCGCTGCTCAGCGACGCAAGGCAAAGAATGCGCGGGCGCAGCCGCGGCTAGAACACGGTCCGTCGGGGTCGAAGCGGCGGGGACAGGCCCCGGTTCGTCCCGCGGGCGTCCGGGGCGACGAAAAAGGGGGCGGCAGCTGGGGAGCGAGGGGAGACGGAAACGGTCGCGCGGAAAGAAAGTCCTCCCCCGGAGAGGCCGGCGCTCCCTTGCCGGTGGGCGCGGATGCTGCGAGAGTCCCGCTCGGGTCAGGCAATCGGGGGAGACGGAGGGCCATGGAACTCGACGAGGCGATGCGGACCACCTTCGCCTGCCGGGACTTCACGGAAGACCCGGTGTCGGACGAGACGATATACGGGCTGCTGGAAGCGGCCCGCTTCGCGCCGAGCGGCGGCAACCGGCAGGGCAACCGGGTGATCGTGGTGCGCGACCCGGAGACGAAGGGCCGGCTGGCGGAACTGGCCGTCCCCGCCGCGAAACGCTATGCGGCTCAGGTCAAGCGCGGCGAGAGCCCCTGGAACACGGTGCATCCCTCCGCAGTGACGGACGAGGAGGCCGCCGCCACCCGGCCGCCTTCGCGGCTCACCGAGCCGTTCCGGGAAGCGCCGGTGGTGCTGGTGTTCATCGTCGATCTCGGCGCCGTCGCCTCGATGGACCGCTATCTGGACCGCGTCGGCGTCATTTCCGGCGCGTCGATCTACCCCTTCGTCTGGAACACGCTGCTGGCGGCGCGGCAGGCGGGGCTCGGCGGCACCATCACCACGCTTGCGGTCGCGGAGGAGCCGGAGGTGAAGCGCCTGCTCGGCATCCCGGAGGAATTCGCCGTGGCGGCCGTCGTGCCGCTCGGCAGGCCGGTGCGCCAGTTGACGAAGCTCCGCCGCCTGAGCGTCGCCGAGATCGCGACCCGCGAGCGCTTCGGCGGCGACGCGCTGACGGACGGCTAGAAGCCCCGAACGGGAGGTTTGTGTGTTGTTGCCGCGTTCCCTTCTCCGTCACGCCCGGACTTGTTCCGGGCATCTCCCTCGGGGGCCATCGCAGCGGTGGAAGTGGATGCCCGGAACAAGTCCGGGCATGACGGGAAGAGGGCCGGAACGCCGGACGGCGGTTGCGCCGCTGGCGGACGGCTAGGGGGGCCCGGTGGCGCGCGGCGGGAAAATGCACCTGGCCCAGTTCCTGACGCACGGGCCGACCTATCACAGCCTCGCCATGTGGCGGCACCCGAAGACCGACCCCTCCTGGGACTGGGCCCGGCCGGGCCTCTACGAGCATATCGCGCGCACCTGCGAGCGCGGCCTGTTCGACATGGTGTTCTTCGCCGACCTCAACTACATCTCGGACACCTACCAGGGCTCGCTGGAGCCCTCGCTGCGCTACGCCGTGCAGGCGCCCGAGCACGACCCGGTGCCGCTGCTCGGCTGGCTCGGCGCGGTGACGGAGCGCATCGGGCTCGCGGCGACTTTCTCGGTCTCGAACCAGCATCCCTTCTACGCCGCGCGCCTCTGGGCGACGCTCGACCACATGACCTCCGGCCGCGCCGGCTGGAATGTGGTGACCTCCATCAACAGCAACCAGGCCGCCAATTACGGCGTCGAGCGCGAGGCGACGGAGCGCCGCTACGAGCGCGCGCACGAATACATGCAGGTCTGCCGCAAGCTCTGGAACAGCTGGGACGAGGACGCCGTGCTGCTGGACCGCGAGGGCGCGCGCTTCGCCGATGCCTCGAAGGTGCGCCGGATCGAGCATGAGGGCGAGTTCTTCCGCTCGCGCGGGCCGCTCAACGTGGTGCGCTCGCCGCAGAACGGCCCGGCGATCCTCCAGGCCGGCACCTCGCCCGGCGGGCGCGACTTCGCCGCGCGCTACGCCGACGCCGTGTTCGCCATCCAGCCGCGGGCCGAGGACGCAGGCGCCTATCTTTCCGACATCAAGGAGCGCATGGCGTCCTTCGGCCGCCCGCCGGAGGCCTGCCGCATCCTGTTCGGCATGCAGCCCATCCTGGGCGAGAGCGAGGCGCATGCGCGCGAGAAGCAGGAGGAACACAACGAGCTGGTGCCGGTCGAGGGGGGGAAGGCCATCCTCTCCGCCCATCTCAACATGGACCTCGCCGGGATCGGCGACGACGACATCATGCTGGAGCGCCCGGAGCCGGAGCTGGTGCGCATGCGCACGCGCTTCCGCAAGAAGGACGGCACGCCGATGACCCTGGCGGAGGTCGCGCGCCGCCACGGGCAGAGCGTGAGCCTGCCGCAATTCGTCGGCACGCCGGAGAGCGTCGCGGACCAGATGGAGGCGTTTTTCGACCGGGCCGGCGGCGACGGCTTCATGCTCTCCTCGATCTACAGCCCGGGCGCCATTGAGGAGTTCGTGGACCGGGTGGTGCCCATCCTCCAGCGCCGCGGCCGCTTCCGCACCGAATACAAAGGCAGGACGCAGCGCGAATTGCTGGCACAGGAGGATTCCTGACTTCGACGGTTGATTCGCATAAGTAGTTGATATTGCCTGGTTCTCATTTCGGCTAGGCACTACATCCGGCATTTCTTCGAGCCGTGCTTCGTCGACGGTCAGGCGAGTTGATACGGGGTGATCGTCAGGGGCAGCCCCATGGTTGCGTAAATCTGCTCCGCCGCCGGTGTCGGCTTCGAGGGGATGACGTAGCGGTTGCCCGATTGCCGACAGCGCAGCAGGGAGCACTGGCGGTGGACGAGGGCGGAGCGGATGACCTCCGGGGACATCCGCCGCTTCTGGATGGCGACGCGGTACGCAAGGTGTCGAACGCAGGCGAAGGCCAGGAAGGCGATGGCGATGTGAGCGCGGATCCGGTCCGGGTTCCAGTGCCAGATGGGACGTATCTTCAGGTCGTGTTTGGTGATCCGGAAGCTCTCCTCGACCTGCCAGAGCCCCTGGTAGTGAGCCATCACTTCGGTGACGCGCGCGTCGCGCAGATTGGTGATGACGCCGGTGAGCCCGTCCCATCGTGCGGCCTCGGCGATCTTCTCCGGGTTCACCGTGAGCCGTGCGTCGCCCTCGACGGCGATGAAGCGCTTCGCCCCGTGATTGGAGAGCAGTTCCCTGGGATTGTCGCTGCGGGCCAGCCTGTCGAGCAGGCGTTCCACCTGATGGCGGCGCTCGTGCGCGTCCTTGCGTGCGCGCTGGGGGCAGAAGACGACGATCAGGCGACGGCCCTTGTACTCCCACTCGCCGACCCGGCGGTCCTGTGAGCCCTCCAGCGGGGCATAGGTCCCGGGGTCGAGAACCTGCCCCAGCAGCGCGAGCGGCAGCTTGCGCAGCCGCGCGCCGACGACATACTCGCCGCCGATGGCGTCCATGGCGTCGAGGTTGTCGGCGCTCAGCATGCCCCGGTCGGCCACGCATACCGTGCGCTCCACCTGGTGGCGGCGCTGCATGTCCTGCAGGACCGGGACCATGCTGTGTCCCTCGTAGGTGGCGCCGGGGAAGACCTCGTAGCTGATCGGCAGCCCTTCGCGCGTCACCATCAGCGCCAGCAGAACCTGCGAGTCCTTGTGTTTGCCGTCCTTGCTGAAGCCGTGCTGGCGAAGCTCGTCCTCGGCGGCCGTCTCGAAGTAGAGCGTGGTGCAATCGAAGAAGAGGATCGCGACCGGCTCCGGCAGCAGCGACCGGCTCGCCTCGCCGACGCGCGTGCGCAGTCGCTCGATCACCGTCGCGTCGAGCTGATCCATCATCCGGTAGACCTTCTCGAGCGGAAGACTCACGCCGAAGTCCTCCTCGAGCCGGCGCACGCTGCCCCGCTTGCTGTCGGGGTTGGCTACCCGCGCCATCACCACATGGAACAGCGCGTCATGGGAGGCCCGGTAGCGCGAGCGCGGCAGCAGCGCGTCGAGGCCCAGCAGCCGGTAGATCTCGCCATAGACCTCGTGGATGCCTGTGATCAGGCGCTGCTCCTCTTCAAGCTGCTTGAGGTCGACCGGGAGTTCCTCCTTGCCGTCCCCCCGGCGGCCGACACGGATCGCCTGCTCAGCGATCTTCTCGGGCGCAAACAATGCCGGCTGACGCTCGTCCTCCAGCTTCGCCTTGACGTACTCGCCGAGCTGCCTCAGGCGCTCGAGCTCGTCCTCGTCCATGGCCACGCCGACATGGCGGACGATGCGCTGTCGGACCTTGCCGCCGTCGCGCACGGCCTCGACGATCTGGACCGAGCGTCGCGGGCTGTTGGGGGAGGTCTTGATGCGCACGAACATGGGGGGAGTGTAGCGCGTGGCGGAGGCATTGACAGTCTCAAAGATTTACTAGGCACTACAACGCAGCTTGACCGCACCGCAACTGCCAACTCATTGGCTTTACTGAAAACTCCAGACGCGAGATCGGTCAGAAGTCAGCCCAACCGTCGAAGTCAGGAGCGAGGCGCATGCGCGCGAGAAGCAGGAGGAACACAACGAGCTGGTGCCGGTCGAGGGGGGGAAGGCCATCCTCTCCGCCCATCTCAACATGGACCTCGCCGGGATCGGCGACGACGACATCATGCTGGAGCGCCCGGAGCCGGAGCTGGTGCGCATGCGCACGCGCTTCCGCAAGAAGGACGGCACGCCGATGACCCTGGCGGAGGTCGCGCGCCGCCACGGGCAGAGCGTGAGCCTGCCGCAATTCGTCGGCACGCCGGAGAGCGTCGCGGACCAGATGGAGGCGTTTTTCGACCGGGCCGGCGGCGACGGCTTCATGCTCTCCTCGATCTACAGCCCGGGCGCCATTGAGGAGTTCGTGGACCGGGTGGTGCCCATCCTCCAGCGCCGCGGCCGCTTCCGCACCGAATACAAAGGCAGGACGCAGCGCGAATTGCTGGCACAGGAGGATTGATGTCTTCCGATAAACAGTGCACGGCCGACGAAGTTCTTTGCTACCTGAACGCCAACTGCATTCGGGCAACATATGGTGCAGTCGGTGGTGTGATCGGCGTCCCAGCACAGAGCGTTGGTAAGTATCTAGGAAACATTCGACCGCAAGCATCTTGGGTAGTGAGAAAGAAAGACGGAAGACCGACGGGTTACTCCGATCAACAAGAGCATCGTCTCCTTTATCGCTGCAAGCGCGTCATCGTTGACTGCCATGAGTTGCGAGACCGGCTCCATGCCAGCAAGGGCGTTGCGAACTGAAGCGATGCCCTTCGTCGAAGCTGAGGACCTGCCGGCAGCTTGACACCGACTCATCCCACAGGACAGGATACCTTCATGGCCGCACAGTTCGACACGCTCGCCGCCGCAGAGGCGATCGAGAACGCCGGCATCGACCGCAAAGCCGCCAAGGTTCTCGCCGCCCAGCTCAGGATCGCCTCCGACGCCGGCGATCCGGTTACGCGCCCGGAACTGGAAGCCGCGCTCGCCGTTCTCAAGACGGACCTGATGGAGCGCATGTCCTCTCTCGGCTGGCGGCTCGTCGGCATTGTGATCGCCGCCAATGCCGTCCTGCTCGCCGCCGTCAAACTGATCCCCTGACCGGTCTGGCAAGCCCCGTCGGAAACCGGCGTCGCCACGACGGCCGGAAGTAAGGGAAGGGGAACGGCACGGCCCATGCCCTTCGTCGAAGCTGAGGACCTGCCGGCTGCCGGGCGGCTGCTGGCGCTGGATGTGGGGGACCGGACGGTCGGGCTTGCGGTCTCGGACCCGGACCGGCGCGTGGCCTCCCCGGCGGGGACCGTGCGCCGCGCGAAGCGGTTTGCGGACACGGCGGCGATGCTGCTGGCGGCGCTCGACGAGCGCGGCGCCGCGGCGCTGGTGGTCGGGTTGCCGCTCGACCTCGACGGCCGCGAAGGCAGGCGCGCCCGGCAGGTGCGCCAGTTCGCGGTGAACCTGATGGCGCACCGCGACCTGCCGGCGCTGATGTGGGACGAGCGCTTCTCCACCAACGCGGTCGAGCGCGCCATGCTGGCCGACGACGCAACCCGCCGCCGCCGCCGCGCCGCCAAGGACACGCTGGCGGCAGTCTATATCCTCCAGGGCTTCCTCGACTCGCTGCCCGGGTAAGGGACTGCGCGCGTCAGGGATCGGATATGAGCAGGTAGCCCCGGTTCTCGACGGTGTCGAAGGTGCGCATGGCGGCGATAAGGTCGGCCGCGCCGACCCAGACCCAGGGCGCCCGGTTCGGGTTCACATCCATGATGAGGAAGGAATCGCTGGCGCGGTCATAGGCGGCGAGCGGCGAGATGTGCCCGCCGCCCGTCTGGCCGAGCGCCTTGCGGGCGTAGTTGACGAGCACATAGTCGTCGCGGGTTGCGAGGTTCCGGGCAAGTTCTTCGACGAGCGGCGCCGCCGCCGCGCCGTCGTCCACGACCCGTATCGTCACGGTGAGCCCGTGCGCGCGGAGCACCTGCGCGAGCTGATGCAGTTGCAGGCCGAAATCCTTCTTCCACTCCCCCTCGATTTCGATGGGCTTGCCGAGAACCTCGACCACGCTCTTCGTGCCCGCGATCAGCACGTTGTTCGGCGTGTATTTGCCGAGGAACGGGTCGAAGCCGTCGGGCAGCCATGCCATGTCCTCGGCGGCAATGGGGCGGCGGTCCTGCGGCAGCCCCTCGCGCTTGCCCAGCCGGAGCGCGTTCAGCACGATCGCCGACGAGGCCGGGCCGCAATAGATCCTGTTGTCCTGGCTGACGAAGTGGTTGCTGAGGGGGAAGAAGTCCGCCTTGTGCGACGAACTTGCGAAGCGCGCCGCGCTTTCCTCCGAGGTCCACTCGACCGGCGGAGCCGCCGCCGCCCCGGTGGCAAACAGGAGCGCAAAGGCCGAAACGATCCAGAAACGCATGGTTCGATATCCCTGTCCGGTTGCCGGCAAGGCGGTTTCGCCTTACGGGTTCTGGTCCCAGTCGGGGTCGTCGCTCGGGGACATGGGCGTCTCCGTGGCGAGCAGGCCCTTGCCGGGGACATAGTTGATTTCCAGCCGGATACCGTCCGGGTCCTCGAAGACGAAATAGTAATAGCCGGGCGCGAAATCGCCCTCCAGAGGGCCGCGGTCGATCTTCCCGCCGAGCTCGCGGACCCTCGCCGCCGCCTCGTCCACATCCTCGCGCGAGCGCGCCCGGAAGCAGAGATGGTGGAGCCCGACCCGGTTCTGCTCGAAGCGTTCGCCCTCATATTCCGGCGCCGGGCGCTGGATGCCGAGCGCGGTGCGCCCGCCTACGTGATAGACGAAGTTGTTGCCGTCATAGACCTTCTGCAGGCCGAGGAAGGGCAGGAGCCCGCAGTAGAATTCGCGCGCCTCCTCGAACCGGCTCACGGTCAGGATGACATGCGCCATGCCGTTGATCTCGATCATTGCGCCGCTCCGGGATTGGGATGGGCGTAGAGATGCTTGCGGGCCTCTTCGTCCCACTGGCCGGTCGGCCTGCCGAACTCGCGCCCGACCTCATAGCCGCGCCGGAGCGCCGGGCGCTGCTGGAGGCCCTTGTACCAGCGCTTAACATTCGGGAAGCTGTCGAGATCGACCTCCTGGCGCTTGTAGGTGATGACCCAGGGCCAGCAGGCCATGTCGGCGATGGAATAGTCGCCGGCGATGAACTCCCGCCCCTCCAGCCGCCGGTCCAGCACGCCGTAGAGCCGCAGCATCTCGTTGGTGTAGCGCTCGACCGCATAGGGGATGGTCTCGGGCGCGTAGAAGCGGAAATGGCCGGACTGCCCCAGCATCGGCCCGAGGCCGCCCATCTGCCACATCACCCACTCGATCACCTCCATGCGGCCGCGCAGGCCGGTCGGCAGGAACCGGCCCGTCTTCTCCGCCAGGTAGAGCAGGATCGCCCCGCTCTCGAACACGGAGACCGGCGCGCCGCCGCCCGGCGGGTCGTGGTCCACGATGGCGGGCATGCGGTTGTTGGGGCTGATCTTCAGGAAATCCGGTTCGAACTGGCCGCCGCGGCCGATATTCACCGGCACGATGCGGTAGTCCAGCTCCATCTCCTCAAGCGCGATGGAAATCTTCCAGCCGTTCGGGGTCGGCCAGTAATAGGCGTCGATCATACGAAGGCGCTCCTCCGGCGGTCCGCCACTATAGCGCGGGGCTCCGGCGCCCCGCCATGATGGCGGCGAACCGGATCAGCGGTCGAGGTCGAGCGCGTAGCCGCCGGAGCGCACGGTGCGGATCGCGTCGGGCTCGCCTTCGCCGTTCAGCGCCTTGCGCAGCCGACGGATGTGGACATCCACCGTGCGCTCCTCGACATAGACGTCCCGGCCCCACACCATGTCGAGCAGTTGGCCGCGCGTCAGCACCCGCGTCGGCCGTTCCATGAAGGTGCGCAGCAGGCGGTATTCCCTGGGTCCGAGATGCACCTTGCGCCCGTTGCGGGACACGCGATGGCGCATGAGGTCGATGACGATGCCCCGATATTCGAGCCTCTCCTCCACCAGTGCGGGATGCGCCCGGCGCAGCACCGCCTTGAGGCGCGCCTCCAGCTCCTTCGGCGAGAACGGCTTGACGATATAGTCGTCGGCGCCGGTGTCGAGGCCATGCACCCGGTCGGCCTCCTCGCCGCGCGCCGTCAGCAGGATGATCGGCAGCATCCGCGTTCCCGCCTTCGCGCGCAGCTGCCGGCAGACCTCGAGTCCCGACTTGCGGGGCAGCATCCAGTCCAGCAACACGGCGTCCGGCCGGTCTTCGGCCACCCGCTCCAGGGCTTCGTCGCCGTCCGTCGCCACCGACACCGAATAGCCGGACGCCTCGAGGTTGTAGCGCAGCAGTTCGACGATGGGCGCCTCGTCCTCAACGACAAGGATATGCGGACGCTCCGCGCTCATCGGCCCTCCGCCTCCGGGACGAGGGTGTTGGTCGGATCGTGCGTTTCGCGGTCCGACGGCCGTGTGCCGAGCACGGCATAGCCGATCTGCTCGGCGATATTGGTCGTGTGGTCGCCGACGCGCTCCAGGTTCTTGGCGACGAACAGCAGATGGGTGCAGGGCCCGATATTGCGCGGGTCTTCCATCATGTAGGTCAGGAGTTCGCGGAACAGGCTCGCATAGTGCTGGTCCACCTCGGTATCGCGGGCGAACACATCCGCTGCGGCCTCGGTGTCGCGGGCGGTCCAGGCATCCAGGACCTGCTTGATCATCGTCTGCACCACGCGCGCCATGGAGGCGATGGAGGCCGTCGTCGCGAGCGGCGGAAAACGGCTTACCGCATGCGTCCGCTTGGCGATGTTTTTGGCCATGTCGCCGATCCGCTCCAGATCGGAAGAGATCCGGATGGCGGCGAAGATCGTCCTGAGGTCCGCGGCGACCGGCTGGCGCAACGCCACGAGGCGCACGCTGAACAGGTCGATTTCGATGTCGAGGGCGTCGATATCCCTGTCGCGGGCGACGACCTGCTCGGCGAGTTCGGTATTGCCGCGCCTGAGGGCTTCCACGGCGCCGGCCAGCTGCGCCTCCACCATGCCGCCCATTTCGGCCAGCCGGTTGTCGAGCTGGCGCAATTCTTCGTCGAAGGCCTTGGAGATATGCTCGGCGCGGTCGTTCATGGGACGCTCCCTCCCGTCCTCCGTCAGCCGATACGGCCTGAAATATAGGCTTCCGTGCGCGGATCGACAGGTTGGGTGAACACGGTGTCGGTGTCGCCGACCTCGACCAGGTCGCCCAGATGGAAGAAGGCCGTGCGCTGAGAGACGCGCGCCGCCTGCTGCATGGAGTGGGTCACGACCACGATGGTGAAGTTCTGCTTGAGCTCGTCGATCAGCGCCTCGATGCGCGCGGTGGCGATGGGGTCGAGGGAGGAGCAAGGCTCGTCCATCAGGATGACTTCCGGCCTCACCGCAATGGCCCGCGCGATGCAGAGGCGCTGCTGCTGCCCGCCCGAGAGCCCTGTCGCCGGCGCCTCCAGCCGGTCCTTCACCTCTTCCCAAAGGCCGGCGCGCTCCAGGCTCGACGCGACGGTCTCGTCCATGTCGCCGCGCGAGCGCGCCAGCCCGTGGATTTTCGGCCCGTAGGCGACATTGTCGTAGATCGACTTCGGGAACGGGTTGGGCTTCTGGAACACCATGCCGATGCGGGCGCGGAGATAGACGAGGTCCACAGCCGGGTCGTAGATGTCCTCGCCGTCCAGGCGGATGTCGCCCTCCACCCGGCAGATCCCGATCAGGTCGTTCATCCGGTTGAGGCAACGCAGGAAGGTGGACTTGCCGCAACCGGACGGGCCGATCAGCGCCGTGACCTCATGGGCGCGGATGTCGAGATCGACCTGCTTCAGGGCATGCGCATCGTCGTAGAAGACGTTGACGCCGCGCGCCGTCAGCTTGGGCACAAGGTTGCCGGAGGTCGTGTTCAACAGGGTCGGGCCTCCTACCAGCGGCGTTCGAAGCGCCGGCGCAGAATGACGGCCGTCAGGTTCATGGCGATCAGGAACGCCAAGAGGACGATGATAGCTGCGGCGGTCTTCTCGGCGAAGGCGCGTTCCGGGCTGTCCGCCCAGATATAGACCTGCACCGGCAGGGCGGAGGCGGGATCGAGCGGGCCCTGGGGCACGTCCACGATGAAGGCGACCATGCCGATCATGATAAGCGGCGCGAGTTCGCCGAGCGCCCGGGCCATACCGATGATCGTGCCGGTCATGATGCCGGGCATGGCGAGCGGCAATGTGTGGTGCAGCATGGCCTGCATCCGGCTCGCGCCCAGGCCGATGGCGGCCTCGCGGATCGAGGGTGGCACGGCGCCGAGCGAGGCCCGCGTGACGATGATGATCGTCGGCAGGGTCATGAGGGCGAGCACCATGCCGCCGACCAGCGGCGCGGAGCGCGCCAGGCCCATGAGGCCCAGAAAGACCGCAAGGCCCAGCAACCCGAAGACAATGGAGGGAACCGCCGCAAGGTTGTTGATATTGATCTCGATGAGGTCCGTCCACCGGTTGCGGGGTGCGAATTCCTCCAGATAGATCGCCGCCATCACCCCGAGCGGAAAGCTCAGCACGAGGCAGGTCATGAGCGCGAAGAACGAGCCGGAGATCGCCCCCAATATGCCGGCAAGCTCCGGCTCCCGGCTGTCGCCGTTCGAGAAGAAGCGCCAGTTGAATGTGCTGCGGATACGGCCTTCCGCCTCCAGCCGGTCGAGCCAGGAGAGCTGCTTGTCGGTGAAGCGTCCGGAGTCGTGGGCGGTCGCGCCCTTGAGCAGCATGTCCACTTCGTCGTCTGCCGGCACCCAGACGCGCATCGTCTTGCCGATCAGACCGGGGTCCTCGAGGACGAGCTTGCGCAACTCGAAGGCGGCCCCGACGCTCACCAGCTCCATCAGCCTGCGCCGGTCCCGGCGCTTGCGCGACGCTTCCGGAAAGATGTCGCCGAGCGCCGCGCGGACGACGGCCCGGTAGTTCGCGGTCGAAAGGGTTTCGGGGTCGCGCCCGCCGGAGGGATCGAGGACGCTCTCTTCGAAGGTCGCATCGAGCGCGATCTCGGCCTGGGTGAACGCGCCGATGCCCTGGGCCCCGATCGCACCGATCAGCAGGACCAGGAAGGCGAGCGCAATGCCGATGGCAGCGATGCCGTAAAGGCGGAAGCGCGCCTCCGCCCGCCGCCGCCGCGGCAGCGACGCCAGGATCGCCGCGGACGGGCTCTGCCGCAGGTCAGTCATAGCGTTCCCGGTAGCGGCGCACGAGCATGAGCGCGATGAGGTTCAGGATCAGCGTTGCGATGAACAGCAGGAGGCCGAGCGCGAAGGCCGCCAGCGTCTTGGGGCTGTCGAATTCCTGGTCGCCGGTCAGCAGCGCCACCATCTGCACCGTAACGGTCGTCACGGCCTGCAGCGGATTGACCGTCAGGTGAGCGGACAGGCCTGCCGCCATGACCACGATCATGGTCTCGCCGATGGCGCGCGAGACGCCGAGCAGGAGCGCGCCGCCGATACCGGGGAGCGCTGCCGGGAGCACGATCTGGCGGACGGTCTCGGACTTGGTTGCGCCGAGCCCGTAGGCGCCTTCGCGCAAGGATTGGGGCACTGCGGAAATGATATCGTCGGCGACGGAGGAGACGATGGGCAAGATCATCACGCCCATCACCACGCCGGCGGCAAGCGCGCTCTCGGACGACACCTCGAAGCCGATGGACTCGGAGGAGTCCCGCACGAAAGGCGCGACGACCAGCACGGCGAAAAAGCCGTAAACCACGGTCGGAATGCCTGCCAGAATCTCCAGGATCGGCTTGGCGTAGGAGCGGGCCCTGGGTGTCGCATATTCGGCAAGATAGATCGCGGACAGGAGGCCGAGCGGACCCGCGACCGTCATCGCCACGGCGGCGATCAGCCCGGTGCCGACCAATAGCGGCACGACGCCGAACGCACCGCTCGACCCCACCTGGTCCTCGCGTATGGCGATCTGCGGGCTCCAGTTCAGCCCGAACAGGAAATCGAAGAGCGGGACCGCGTCGAGAAAGCGGAGAGTTTCGAACAGCAGCGACAGCGCGATTCCGACCGTCGTCAGGATTGCGACGAGGGAGCTGGCGGCCAGCAGCCCGAGCAGGAGGCGCTCGCCCAGAATCTGGCGCGCGCGCCGTCCTTCCGGCGCAGCGAGCAGCGAAGAGCGGCTTTCTCCCTTCGCCGCCGCTGCTTGCGCCATGCCGGGCTCCACCGCCTGCCTTGCTTACATCGACAGGTTCTGAAGGCCGTTGGCCGACGCGCTCCACTCCTTGCGCTCGGCGTCGGACATCGGGATCAGGCCCTTGTCGGCCAGATAGCCGTCGGGGCCCCAGGTCGCCTCGTTCGTGAACTCGGCGATGAACTCGGCGATGCCGGGCACCTCGCCGATATGCGCCTTCTTCGCATAGAAGAAGAGCGCGCGCGAGACCGGGTAGTTGCCGTCGGCGATCTCCTCGAATTCCGGCGCCACGCCATCGACCGCGCTGCCTTGCAGCTTGTCGTCGTTCTGGTCGAGGAAGCTGAAGCCGAAGATGCCGAGCGCGCGCGGATTGGTCGTGAGCTTCTGGACGATCAGATTGTCGTTCTCGCCCGCCTCGATATAGGCGCCGTCCTCGCGGATCGTGTGGCAGAGCTTCTTGTAGGCCCCCTTGTCGGCCTTCTTCATGGCCTCGATGCCCGGAAATGTCTTGCAGCCGCCTTCCATGGCGAGTTCGACGAAGGCGTCGCGCGTGCCGGAGGTCGCGGGCGGGCCGAGCACTTCGATGCGCACATCCGGCAGCTCCGGATTGACCTCCTTCCAGGTCTCGTAGGGGTTCGCCTTCAGCTCGCAGGCGTCCGCCTTCTCGCAGGCCCCGGCCGGCACGTGATGCGCGAGTGCCAGGAAGACGTCCCTGAGGGTCAGCGACATCGGCGCCGTGTCGCGGGAATTGGCGAACACGATGCCGTCATAGCCGATCTTGACCTCGATCACGCCGGCGACGCCGTTCTTCGCGCAGGTCTCCACCTCCTTCGCCTTGATGCGGCGCGAGGCGTTGGCGATATCGGGATGGCCTTCGCCGGCCCCGGCGCAGAACAGCTTGAGCCCGCCGCCGGAGCCCGTCGCCTCGACGATCGGGGTCTTGAAGGAAGTCGTCTTGCCGAACCGTTCGGCCACCGTTGTCGAGAACGGGAAAACGGTGGAGGACCCGACAATACGGATCCGGTCGCGGGCCTCCGCTGTACCCGCAACGGCGACGCCGGCGAGCAGCGCGGCGATAAGCGCGTTTCTCATTCGGGGACCATCCCTTGTTGACCTTGTCATGGCGCCGGGCACGCCATGCCTCGCCGCACGATCTGACCTTCGCGCGCGGCGGTTATCCGTCTATTGCAGTTTCGTTACGGATATATGACAGCGGCCTAAGCTGCGGGCGGGCCGCCTGCCGAGGGCAGGTGCACGGTGAAACGGCTGCCCTGTCCGACTGTGCTGGTCGCTCCCAGCCGCCCGCGGTGCCGGTTCACGATATGCTTCACGATGGCGAGGCCGAGCCCCGTGCCGCCAAGGCTCCGGGAGCGAGCCTTGTCGGTGCGGTAGAAACGCTCTGTCAGACGGGGCAGGTCGGCCCGGTCGATGCCGGGGCCGGAGTCGGTTACCGCAATGCATGCGCCGGGAAGTCCGATGTCGGGAATCCGCAAGACGGCCGCCGCCTCCAGCCGGACATTCTCGCCGCCATACTTGATGGCGTTGTCCAGCAGGTTCTCGAACACCTGCGTGAGTTCGTCCCGGTCGCCGAGCACGGGCGGCAGCCCGTCCGCGATGTTGAGCGTCACCGGAACGTCCGAGCGCGCCGCCAGCGCGTCCGCTACGCCCTTCAACAGCGGTCCGAGCTCGAGCGCGGTCTCCGGCCGGATGTGCTCGCGCGCCTCGACGCGCGCCAGCGACAGCAGGTCGTCCACGAGCCGCGACATGCGCGCGGCCTCGGCGTCCATGATCTTGAGGAATCGGGTCCGCGCATCGGGATCGTCGGCCGCCGGACCGCGCAGGGTTTCGATGAAGCCGATCAGGGTCGCCAGCGGCGAGCGGAGTTCGTGGCTCACATTGGAGACGAAGTCGGCGCGCATACGCTCGTTCTGCCGGACCGCGGTGACATCCCGCATGATGAGGAGCGCTCCGGGCTCCTCGCCGGGGGCCGCAACGGCCTGGAGGTCGTAGGCGCGCGCGGTCGGCACCGGCAGCGCGACCTCGACGCCCCGGTAACCGCCGCCCGTCAGCACAGCGTCCACGGCGCCAAGGGCGTCCGGGTGGCGCAGGCTGTGGCTGAGATCCCGGCCGAGCGCGCGTTCGCCGAGCACCGCCCGCGCCGCGGGATTGATCCGCGTGACCACCCGCCCGGCATCCAGCAGCAGCACCGGATCGGGCAGGGAATCGAGAATGTCTGTGGCTAGATTGTTCATGCGGCCCTAAAGTGCATGAAATATATGACGATTCGATGCGAGGTCACCCCTGCAATGCGCGATTTCCACCTTCCGGGCCGGTCTCCCGCCCGCGCCGCCAACGCGATGGTCGCCACCAGCCAGCCTTCCGCGACGCTTGCCGGAGTGGAGGTGCTGCGGGCGGGCGGCAACGCCGTCGATGCCGCGGTCGCCGCCTGCGCGGTGATGTGCGTGACCGAACCGCAATCGACCGGAATCGGAGGGGACTGCTTCTGCCTCTATGCGCCGGCGGGCGCGGAAGCACCGATTGCGCTCAACGGGTCGGGCCATGCGCCGGCCGCGCTCTCGGCGGAGTGGCTGGCGGAACGCGGCGTCAATGCGCTCGACGATTCCAGCCCCCATGCAGTGACCGTGCCGGGCGCCGTCGATGCCTGGGAGCGGCTTCTGGAGGATCACGGCAGCATGGGCCTCGACGAGCTGTTGCAGCCGGCAATCCGCTATGCCGAGGACGGTTTCGTCGTCCATGCCCGCACGGCTGCGGACTGGAGCGATTCTGCGGGCCGCCTTGCCGGCGACGCCGACACGGCGGCGCGGTTCCTGCCGGGCGGCGAGGCTGTCGGGGAAGGCCGCACGTTCCGCCAGCCCGAGCTTGCGAAGACGCTGAAGCGCATTGCGCGCGAAGGCCGCTCGGCGTTCTACGAGGGCGAAGTCGCCGCCGACATGGTGGGCAAGCTGCGCGCGCTCGGCGGGCTGCACACGGAAGAGGACTTCGCGGCGCGCAAGGCGGAATATGTCGAGCCGATCTCGACGGACTATCGCGGCTACACGGTCTTCGAATGCCCGCCCAACGGCGTCGGCGTCATAGCCCTGCTGATGCTCAACATGCTGGAGGGCTTCGAACCGGCCGACGACCCGCTTTCGGCGGACCGCATGCACCGGCTCGTCGAGACGACGCGGCTCGCCTACCGCGACCGCAACGCCTTCGTCGCCGACCCGGCCGATGCCGACATGCCGCTGGATATGCTGCTCTCGAAGGACTATGCGGCCGCGCTCGGCGGGACGATCTGCAAAGACCGGGCTTTGCCCGCGCTGCCGCCTGCCGGCTGGCCCCGGCATGAGGACACGGTCTATCTCTCGGTCGTGGACCGGGACGGCAATGCCTGCTCTTTCATCAACTCGCTCTTCAAGTCCTTCGGCAGCGCGATCCTGACGCCGGCATCGGGCGTGATGCTGCACAATCGCGGGCTCGGCTTCTCGCTCGAACCCGGCCACCCGAACGCCGTCCGCCCGAACCGGCGCCCGATGCACACCATCATCCCGGCGATGCTGGCGAAGGCGGGGCGCGCGGTCATGCCGTTCGGCGTCATGGGCGGGCATTACCAGCCGGTCGGGCAGTCCTGGGCGCTGTCCTCCATGCTGGACCACGGCCTGGACCCGCAGGCGGCGCTCGACCTGCCGCGCCTGTTTGCCTATGACGGCCGGGTGGAGGTCGAGCGCGGCATCCCGGAAGCGGCCTGCGCCGAACTCCGCCGCCGGGGCCACGATCTCGCGCCGGCGGACCGCCCGCACGGAGGCGGCCAGGCGATCTGGATCGACCGCGACTCGGGCACGCTGGTGGCGGGCTCCGACCCGCGCAAAGATGGCCTCGCGCTCGGATACTGAACCGGGAGGGGACTTGCATGGGCGGACGGCTGGACGGCAAGACCGTTGTGGTGACCGGAGCGGCCTCGCGCGGCGAGGGCGTAGGCACCGGCAAGGCGATTGCGCTGCTCTCGGCGCGCGAGGGGGCGAAGGTCGTTCTGGTCAACCGCTCCGCCGAACGCGCGGAAGGCCTGGCCGAGGAAATCCGCGCCGGGGGCGGCGAGGCGTTCGTCTTTGCGGGCGACGTGACCGAGGAAGCCGACGCAAACGCCATGGCGGCGGCGGCAGAGGCGCATTTCGGGCGCATAGACGCGCTGGTCAACAATGTCGGCGGCTCGCGCCAGCAGGGCGCGGTCATGGAAATCGGCCGCGAGGGGTGGGACGCGACCATCGCCGTCAACCTCACCTCCGCCATGCTCTGCGCGCGGGCCTGCATTCCCGCCATGCAGCGCGCCGGCGGCGGGTCGATCCTCAACATCTCCTCCGTGGTCGGCGCGCGCGGCCTGCTGAGCCAGACCGGCTCCGTCGCCTACGCCTCCGCCAAGGCGGGCCTGCACGGCCTCACCCTGTCGCTTGCCACCGACTATGCGAAGGACGCCATCCGCTGCAATTGCATTATCGTCGGCACGATCTTCACGCCGATGGTCGCGCATCAGGGCCCGGAAGCGCGGGCGCGGCGGGCGGCGATGGTGCCGCTCGCCACGGAGGGCACGGGCTGGGACATCGGCTGGGCCGCCGTCTATCTCACCAGCGACGAGGCGCGCTGGATCACCGGCGTGCTGCTGCCCGTGGATGCCGGCCTCCTCGCCATCCGCGACTGGCCGCGATAAGCGGGGCAGGCGTTACTGCGGATAGAGGCGGAAGGCGACGCGCGCGCCGGTCCCTTCCCGGCTGACGGTGAGCGACAGCGTCTCGCCCTCGCGGCGGAACAGGCCCTCTCCCGCCGGCTGCCAGCCGAGCTGCGGCAGGGCCTCGCGGTACCAGTTGCGGATGCGCGCCGCCGGCACAGTCCCGGTGGCCGCCGCCTCGACAATGCGCCCGCCGGGCTTGTCGAACGCCACCGCCGAACCCGGCTCGACCTCCAGTCCCTTCATCAACGGCAGAGCCTCGAATCCCGGCACGAAGCGCTCGCCGGCCTGGACGCCCGAAGCCAGCAGGCAAAGGACGAGCGCGAGCGCCGCCCTCAACGCCGACGCTCCCCGACTCCGGTCTTCGACAAGATCATGGCTCCGATAGCCGCCTCCTCACCGCGAACAGCCGCTGGAGCGGACCGCCGAAGCGAAACGGTATGCCCGCCCGGCCCCCGGCGCAAGCCTCGCAGGATCATGCCCCGGCGCTGCGCATGCGGCGGCCCCCGGGGTCGAAGGCGGGCGCGAAGCCGAGGCGGCCGGAATGGCGTTCCCCGGCAATATCGACCTCGACGGCCGCGCCTTCCGGCACGTCCGCGACATGGGCCAGCACCACCGGCCGGCCGATGCGGTAGCCGAAGGCCGCCGAGGTCGTGAGGCCCGCAATGCGGCCGTCCAGCAGGACCGGCTCATGGCCGAGCGGCTGGGCGTCCTGGTCGTCCAGCACGATGGTTGCGAGGCTGCGCCGGCCCGTCCTGCGCCGCTCGGCGAGCGCGGCGGAGCCGATGAAGCTCTTTTCCCGGGAGCACAGCCGGTCCAGTCCCGCCTCCACCGGGCCGATATCGCCGTCGAGCTCGTGGCCCATCGCCGCGAAGCCCTTCTCGATCCGCATTGAGGCCTGCGCATGGAGGCCCGCCGGAACGGCGCCCGCCTCCATGAGCGCGGCATGGATGGCGGGCGCCTCTTCGGCCCGGCAGGTCAGCTCCCAGCCCGCCTCGCCGACATAGGAGAGGCGCGCGGCCCGCACCCGCCGCCCGGCGAGCGCCGCGCCCATGTGCCTGAAATAGCCGAGCGCGTTCAACTCCGGCGCACCCAGCGCCTCCGCGATCCGGGCGCTGTCGGGGCCCATCAGGCCGAGCACCGCAAAGTCTTCCGTCACATCCCGGAGCGCGATGTCGAAACCGCCGGCATGGCGGCGGAACCGGGCGAGGTCCCGCGCGATGGCCGCAGCGCCGGTATAGAGCCGGTAGCGGTCGGCGGCCAGGCGCAGCGCGGTGAGGTCGCTCTCATAGGTGCCGCGCTCGTTCAGGACCGCCGTGTAGATCGCCGCGCCGGGTTCCCGCGCCATGTTCGAGGCCGAGACATGCTGCAGGAAGGCCTCCGCTCCGGGTCCCTCGACCTCGATCTTGCCGAAGGGGCTGAGGTCGAAGACCGCGGCGCGCTCATGGGCGGCCGCGACCTCGCGCCCCACCGCCTCGAACCAGTCCGGCCGGTCGAAGCGGAGCACAGGTTCGGCGGCCTTGCCGAAATAAAGCGGACGTTCCCAGCCGTAGAACTGGCCCATATGCGCCCCGGCGGCGCGGTGTTCGGCGTCGAGCGCCAGACGGCGCAGGTCCCGCGCGGTGGCGGGCTGCCGGCCGGGATAAGCGATCTCGTAGTGGGTGCCGAGGATTTCCGGCGCACGGGCTATCAGCTGCTCGACCGAATCGAATGCCGGCGCGAAGCGCATGGCGTCGGCTTCCGAGAGGTCGTAGGCAGTGCGGCCGTGGAGGATGCAATGGGCGAGGTTCATGCCCGCGCCGCCGGCCGACGCGACGCCGACCGAATTCATGCCGCAGCCAAGGAAGAGGCCGCGCGTCTCCGCCGTCTCGCCCAGCATGAACATGCCGTCCGGGGTGAAGCTCTCCGGCCCGTTGAGCAGCATCCGCGCCTCGGCGGTTTCCAGAACCGGCAGGCGGTGCAGCGCATTCGCCATCATGGGCTCGAAATGGTCCCAGTCCTCGGGCAGGAGGCTAAAGGCGAAGTCCTCCCCGAGCGCGCCGGGCGGTATCGGCTTTCCCATCGGCTCGAAGCAGCCGATCAGCAGGCCGCCGCTGTCGTCGCGGATATAGAGGCGGCCGTCATGGTCGGAGAGCGTGGGCACATTGCCGACAATCCCCTCCACCGGCCCGGTCAGCAGGTAGAAATGCTCGCAGGCGAGCAGCGGCGCCCGCGCGCCGGCCATGGCCGCGACCTCGCGCGACCAGAGCCCCGCGCAGACCGCCACCGCATCGCACATCACCGTGCCCGCGCCCGTCTCGACGCCGCGCACCCGCCCGTTTCCGGTGAGGATGCCCGTCACCCGCACATCCTCGAACAGCCGGGCGCCCCGCCCCCGCGCCGCCCTGACGAGCGCCGCCGAGACATCCGACGGCCCGACGCGCCCGTCGCCCGGCGACCAGACCGCGCCCAGCACGTCCCCGGCGTTCATCGGCGGCCAGCGCTCCTTCGCCTCGCCGGGGCTTATCGACGTCGCCTCCACGCCGAAGGCGCGGGCGATCGCCTCCTGGCGGCGGATATGGACCAGCCGGTCCGGCGTGGTGGCGATGGACAGCGAGCCCGTCCCGATCCAGCCGGCGCTCTGGCCGGTCTCATGCTCGAGCCGCGAATAGAGGTCGATGGAGTAGCGGATCATGCGGGTGAGGTTGCGCGAATGGCGCAGCGCCCGGACCTGCGCCGCCGAGTGCCAGGTCGTGCCGGAGGCGATCTTGTCCCGCTCCAGCAGGATCGCGTCGCCGACGCCCATCTCCGCGAGATGGTAGAGGGTAGAGCAGCCCATGATGCCGCCGCCGATGACGACGACGGAGGCGTGGGAAGGAAGATCGGTCACGGGCCCGCCGGGCTATTTCTGGCAGACCGGGCAGAAGAAGGTGGACCGGCCCGACCGGGCGCTGCGCTGCACGACGGCACCCTTGCGCCCGCAGGGGCACGGGCTGCCCTCGCGCCCGTAAACCCGCCAGCTGTGCTGGAAATAGCCGAGCTCGCCCGAGGCCTGCACATAGTCGCGCAGCGAGGAGCCGCCGGCCGCGACCGCCTCTTCCAGCGTCCCCCGGACGGCCCCGGCCAGCGCGCGCGCCTCAGCCGCGGACAGCTCGCCGGAAGGCCGGTCGGGGTGGAGCCGGGCGCGGTTCAGCGCCTCGCAGACATAGATGTTGCCGAGCCCGGCGATGCGCCGCTGGTCGAGCAGGGCCGCCTTGAGCGGCGCGCGCCGGCCGGCGAACAGGGCGCGCAGCCGCCGGCCGGTCAGCTCCGGCCCGAGCGGCTCGATGCCGAGGCCGGCAAGGCGGGGATGGTCTTCGAGCGCGCCGGGCGCGATCAGGTCCATGAAGCCGAAGCGCCGCGCGTCGCGGTAGATCAGGTGCTGCCCGTCATCGGTCTCGAAGATCAGGTGGTCGTGGCGGTCCGGCTCGGGCGCGGGGCCTTCGCCCAGCATCATCCGCCCGGACATGCCGAGATGGGAGAGCCATGTCGCGCCGTCGTCGAGCGCCGCCAGGATATATTTCGCGCGCCGGTCGAAGCCCTCGATGCGCCGGCCCTCCAACCGCGCCGCGAAGCGCTCCGGCAGCGGAAAGCGCAGCTCCGCCCGGCGCTGCTCGACGCGCCGGAGCCGCCGGCCCGCCAGCGCCCCCGCCAGCCCCCGCATCACCGTCTCGACTTCCGGAAGTTCGGGCATGAGGGCGAGGCTAATGCGTTTCGGCTGCGGGAGGAACGGCAGGGGAGCGCAGCCTATCGGCGGCGGCGGGGGTGGATTATCTTTCCGGGCATGAGCGGGCCAGCGGACGATTCGGTGGATTTCGGCTTTCGGGACGTGCCGAGGGGGGACAAGGCCCGGCTTGTGCGCGGGGTGTTCGACAGCGTGGCGCCCCGCTACGACCTGATGAACGACCTGATGAGTCTCGGCGTCCACCGGCTCTGGAAGGCGGCGCTGGTCCGCGCGCTGCGGCCGCGCCCCGGCATGGCGCTCCTGGACGTCGCCGGCGGCACCGGGGACATTGCCGCCGCCGCCGCCGCGGAGGGCGCGCAGGCCGTCGTCGTCGATATCAACGAGGACATGGCCGTGGCCGGGCGCGACCGGGCGCTCGACCGGGGCTGCCTCGATGTCGGCTGGGCCGTGGCCGACGCCGAGGCCCTGCCCTTCGCCGACATGAGCCAGGACGCGGTGACCGTCGCCTTCGGCCTGCGCAACGTCACCGGCCGCGAAAGGGCGCTTGCCGAGATGCGCCGGGTGCTGAAGCCGGGCGGGCGCTTCTTCTGCCTGGAGTTCTCGCATGTCGAGGCGCCGGCGCTCCGGGCCCTCTACGAGCGCTACGCCTTCGGCGTGCTGCCCAGGCTCGGCGCGCTGGTGGCCGGCGACGCGGACGCCTACCGCTACCTCGCCGAGAGCATCGCGCGCTTCCCCGACCGCGAAGCGCTGGCGGCGTCCATGCGCGCGGCCGGCTTCGGCCGGGTGCGCTGGAGCATCCTCTCGGGCGGGATTGTCGCCCTGCATCGCGGCTGGCGCCTCTGACGTGCTGGATTTCGCGCGCCACGTCCTGCGTCTCGGACGCATCGGCTGGACGCTCGCCCGGCACGATGCGCTCTGGCCGCTGGAGCTCGCCCAGGGGCTGGAGACCCCGGCCATGCTGGCGCGCCTGGTCAGCCGCAAGCGCCCGGGCCGCCGCCGGGGGGAGCGGCTTGCCGCCGCCCTGCGGGACCTGGGGCCGACCTTCGTCAAGTTCGGACAGGCGCTTTCGACCCGCGCCGACCTCCTGGGCGAGGACGTGGCGGACGACCTCGCCGACCTGCAGGACCATCTGCCGGCCCTGCCCTTCGAGACCATGCGCAAGCGCATCGAGGCGGAGTTCGAGCAGAAGCTGGAAAAGCTGTTTCCGGAGTTCGAGACCGAAGCCGTGGCGGCCGCCTCCATCGCGCAGGTCCATCTGGCGAGGACGCCGGAGGGCGCCGCGGTGGCGGTCAAGATATTGCGGCCGGGCATAGAGCAGGCCATAGGGAACGACCTCCGCCTGTTCCTCTGGGTGGCGCGCTGGCTGGAGCGCCTGGCGCCGTTTTCGAGGCGGCTGCACCCGGTCGATGTCGTGCAGACCTTCGCGGAGAGCGTTCGCATCGAGATGGACCTGCGCCTGGAGGCCGCCGCCGCCACCGAGCTCGCAGCGAATTTCAGCGAGGAGGAGCATTTCCGGGTCCCGTCGGTGGACTGGCGGCGCACCTCGCGGCGGGTGCTGACCCTGGAGCGGGTGGAGGGCCTGCCGGTGGACGAAGTGGACGCGCTCAGGGCCGCCGGGCACGACCCGGACGCCATCATGGCGACCGCGGCCGAGGTCTTCTTCAAGCAGGTGTTCCGGGACGGCTTCTTCCACGCCGACATGCATGCGGGCAATATCTTCGTGGCTCCCGACGGCGCCATCGTGCCGGTGGATTTCGGCATTATGGGCCGGCTCGACCGCCCGACGCGGGAATATCTGGCGGAAATGCTGCTGGGCTTCCTCTCGCGCGACTACGACCGCGTGGCGGCGGTGCATTTCCGCGCCGGCTACGTCCCCGCCGACCAGTCTGAGGCGCTGTTCGCCCAGGCGGCGCGGTCCATCGGCGAGCCGATCCTCGAACGGCCGCTGAACGAGATTTCCGTCGCCCGCCTGCTTCGTCAGTTGTTCCGCGTGACGGCGCAGTTCCGCATGGAGACCCAACCGCAATTGCTGCTGCTCCAGAAGACCATGCTGATGGCGGAAGGCATGGGCCGGCGGCTCAACCCGGATGTGAACATATGGGAGATGGCGCGCCCGCTGATCGAGGACTGGATGCTGGACCGGCTCCACCCGGTCACCCGCGCCCGGCATGCGGCGTCCGAGCTGCGCGGGCGCATGGACCGCTTCTTCGTCACCATGGACCGGATCGACCGGGCGCTGGAGCGCATCGCGGAGAGCGAGAGCACGCGCCGGCGGGGCATTCCGGTCCAGATCCAGGGCCTTCTCGGCGGCCTCGCCCTGCTGATCCTGCTGGCGGCGATCCTGTTCGACTGACCCGGCGTCCTCTCTCGTAATGACCTCACACCGTCATGGCCGGACTTGTTCCGGGCATCTCGTTCGGGACTGTTGCGGTGGTGGAAATGGATGGCCGGAACAAGTCCATTGCTGTCCGGTTCAGGATTTGCGGGCAGGGCGCATGGCTTGGATTCAACCGGGTTTCGAGGGGTTCGGCGGGATCGGGACCCGGATCGACGCCCGGCGGCCCGGCCCCCAAGTCGTCATGCCCGGCCCCCATATCGTCATGCCCGACCCTCACATCGTCATACCCGCCCCATATCGTCATACCCGCCCCATATCGTCATACCCGCCCCATATCGTCATACCCGGACTTGTTCCGGGTATCTCTCTCAAGCGGCTCAGCCGGGCGGCCGTGTGGATACCCGGAACAAGTCCGGGTATGACGGAGAAGCCTGTCCTGAGCTTGTCGAAGGAGGGCGTTGGGGCCTCACGGGCAAGGGGCGGATCGCAGACGCGGTGCCTCCCGACACCCCGTTCGGCTCCCCCCGATGGCTAAACCGGACAGCCGTGGAACAAGTCCGGGTATGACGAAAGAGCCTGCCCTGAGCCTGTCGAAGGGGGGCGTTCGGGCCTCACGGGCAAGGGGCGGATCGCAGACGCCGCGCACCCCCGAAACCCCCGGCGGACTCCCGTTCAGCCTCGCCCAATGGCTGAACGGGACAGCAGTGGACTTGTTCCGGGCATCTCGTTCGGGACTGTTGCGGTGGCGGAAATGGATGCCCGGAACAAGTCCGGCCATGACGGGCGGGGGGCGTCCGGGCATGACGACATGGAGGCCGGGCGGTGTCCGGGGCGACGAATTCCGGCTTCGACCGGAATGCAGGCCGGGACGCGAATGCTTCCCCCCCGCGCCCAAGAGGACTAAAACCGGGTTCCATGCTGGACGGCAAACGCATTCTGCTGATCGTCTCGGGCGGCGTCGCCGCTTACAAGAGCCTGATCCTCGTGCGCCGGCTGCGCGAGCGGGGCGCGGCGGTGCGCGCGGTGCTGACCGCCGGCGGGGCCGAGTTCGTCACCCCCCTTTCGCTCGCCGCGCTCACCGAGGACAAGGTGTACCGGGACCTGTTCTCGCTCACCGACGAGAGCGAGATGGGCCATATCCGGCTCTCGCGCGAGGCGGACCTTGTCGCGGTCGCCCCGGCCACCGCCGACCTCATGGCGAAGATGGCGGCCGGGCTCGCCGACGACCTCGCCTCGACCGCCCTGCTCGCCACCGACAAGCCGGTGCTGGTCGCGCCCGCGATGAATGTCGAGATGTGGAGCCATGCCGCGACGCAGGCGAACATGGCGCTGCTGGAGCGGCGCGGCGTGCTGCGGGTCGGGCCGGGGGCGGGCGACCTCGCCTGCGGCGAGACGGGCGCGGGACGCATGGCGGAGCCCGAGGAGATCGTCGCCGCCATAGAGAACGCGCTGGCCGGCCGCGCCTCGGGCGTGCTCGCGGGCAGGCGCGCGGTGGTCACCAGCGGCCCCACCTGGGAGCCGATAGACCCGGTGCGCTACATCGCCAACCGCTCCTCCGGCAAGCAGGGCCATGCGATCGCCGGCGCGCTCGCCCGCCACGGCGCGGAAGTGGTGCTCGTCACCGGCCCGACGCACGAGCCCGACCCCGCGCATGTGCAAATCCGCCGGATCGAGACGGCGCGGGAGATGCTGGACGCCTGCATGGCGGCGCTGCCGGCGGACATCGCGGTCTGCGCGGCGGCGGTCGCCGACTGGCGGGTGCGCGAGGCCGCCGGCGAGAAGCTCAAGAAGGAAAACGGCGGCCTGCCCGCGCTGGCGCTCGCCGAGAATCCGGACATCCTCCACCGGCTCGCCCGTCTGGAGAACCGCCGCCCGCCGCTCGTGGTCGGCTTCGCCGCCGAGACCGGGAATGCGGTCGCGCACGCCCGCGCCAAGCGCCGGCGCAAGGGCTGCGACTGGATCCTCGCTAATGACGTGTCGCCGGGCACGGGCGTTTTCGGCGGCGAGCGCAACACGATCCACCTCATCGACGAGGAGGATCGCGTGGAGGACTGGCCGCCGGCGAGCAAGACCGAAGTGGCCGAACGCCTGGCGCTCCGCATTGCCGACCGGTTCGCCGCCGCGCCGGACGCGGCGGACGTTACGATTGGCGGCGTTGGCGCCGCCGGCGCATGACGGAGCCGGTCGAGGTCCGCATCCAGCGCCTGCCCCATGCGCCGGGCCTGCCGGCATACGCCACGCCCGGCAGCGCCGGCCTCGACATCGCGGCGGCGGTGGCGGAGGACGAGCCGCTGGAGCTTGCCCCCGGCGCGCGCGCGCTGGTGCCGACGGGGCTCCGCCTCGCCGTGCCGGAGGGCTGGGAGGCGCAGATACGGCCCCGCTCCGGCCTGGCGCTGCGCCGCGGGCTGATGCTGCCCAACAGCCCCGGCACCATCGATTCCGACTATCGCGGCGAACTCCAGATCATCGTGCTGAACGCCGGCTCGGAGCCCATCCGCATAGAACGCGGCATGAAGATCGCCCAGCTCGTCCTCCACCCCGTTCCCCGCGTCGCCTGGCGCGAATGCGCGGAACTGGACGCGACCGAGCGCGGCGAAGGCGGCTTCGGCTCGACGGGCACGGTGTAGAGGGAAGACCCGGCGCGGCGGGCGCGGCGTTGCATTACCCCAACCGCCTGTCCCCGCCCCCGAGCGGGGAAGCCGGGGTCCATCCATGACTCCCGATGCCGCCGCAGCCGGTGAAGAACAGGATCGACCGCCGGGGCCTGCCCCGGACCGCGATCCGGGGCTGCCGCGAGAACCGAGGCTGGACCCCGGATCGAGTCCGGGGTGACCTCCGCTTTCGCGGGGACAGGCGGGGACGCGGGGACGACGAGAAGGGGGCAAAGGCCCGTGCAACCTGGCCATCGGGCGAAGCCGAACGGTGCCCACGGCCCCTCCGTCCGCTCCCTTTCCATCATGCTTGAACGCCCCTTCGACAGGCTCTTCCGTCATGCCCGGAACAAGTCCGGGCATGACGATATGGGGGGCGGGCATGACGGAGAGTTCGGGCAATGGCGGAGAGGGGCGGTCGTTGCGCGTCGGCGGCGCGGCGCTGTCCTGCGGTTTCGTTCCGCGCCTGTGGATATTTTTCTCCCCATGGGTTGCAATTCGGGAAAATAAGCCCTAAATCCCTGCCCATACAGGTATGAAGAGCGAACAATGACCTGACGAACCGCGCCGCATTGCGGCCATGCGACGGGATGTGGGGAGCTGAAAGCGCCGGGGGCGGCAGACGGGGGAGCTGCGCGCGCCGGCACGCAATCCTCCGTTAGAGAAGACGCAAAACAGGACGCAAGGCCGGGACGGCCGGGGGGCGCGGATGACGAATGAATTGACAGAGCGGAAACGGGGCCGGCCCGTCGGCGAGGAGCTCAGGCGCCGGGTAGTCGCTGCGGTGCTGGAGAGGGGGATGAGCGGCAATGCCGCCGCCCGGCAGTTCGAGGTGAGCGAAAGGAGCGTCCGGCGGTGGATCGCGCGCTACCTGGAGCGCGGCCACATGCGCGACGACCCGAAGAGCGGCCGCCCGTCGAGCACCGAGCCGGAGCGGGAGCGGATTTTCCGCCTTGTGGAGCAACGGCCGGACCTCACCGTCGGCGCGCTGCAACGGGCGCTCGCCGCCGAGGGCCCGGTCGTCACCACAACCTCGCTGTACCGCTTCCTGAAGCGCTACGGCCTCTGGCGCAGGCGCCGCAAGCCCGCCCGGAAGGCCGCCGCCCCCGGTTGACGGCGGCCGGGCGGGGTAATCTTGCCGGCATCGCAATTGTGCGGCAGTCTGGCGCTTCCATGAAGACGGTCCGGGACGGGCATGGCGAGCATCACGATCCGCAACCTCGATGACGATGTGAAGACGCGCCTTCGCGTGCGCGCCGCCGGGCGTGGCCGTTCCATGGAAGAGGAGGCGCGGACCATCCTGCGCGACGCTGTGAACCGGAGAGAGGCCGGCCCCCGGAACCTGGCGGCGTTCACCCGCGAGTGCTTTGCGCCCCTTGGCGGGGTCGAACTCGAACTGCCGCCGCGCGGCCCCATGCGCGAGCCTCCAGACTTCGCGTAGGCCGCACACCGGATGTTCGTGCTCGACACAAACGTATTTTGTTGAATCCTACCGATGTAACCTGTTGTATTGAAACATAATTTTATTTTCACTGCCTTATCCGTAAGCGATCCGGAAGCGGATTGGATTGAATGTCTGCGCAGTCCGGCGCGGCGCTGTCGGCAGAAACAGCGGGTAACCCTTCGTATCCTGGGGGATGAGAAGACAGTTATCCGCCCCTTGGCATGTGCACACCCGTCCGACCGCGCCCGGACTCGTTTCGACCGATTGAGGGTGCGCCGCCAATCTTTTCGGAGGGATCGGAGCCAGATGTCCTTTTTCGGCTGGGCTCGTTTGGTATGCCGGTCGTATCGCCCGCGCCCCCTGGGTGGCGCCGACGCGGGTCCAGCCCGACGCCTTGTGGACGGTGCCGGTGTAGCGCGGGGTCTCGACGAAGGTCTCGATGAGCACGGGGGTGATGTTGTAGCGCGCGGTCCAGTCCTCTGGCAGGCGTCGGCGCACGATGGCGAGGATGTGCGAGCCGAGGTTCGGGATCCGGACCCAGGGCACGCTACCACCGAGACCGACACTTGCTTGTTGTCGATATCTGAGCCCGGCACCCGGCATGCACCGCATTTCGATCCGGCGCGTTCGGGCCGCCTTATAGCGCGACAATCTGGGTGAGAGCCGCGCGTCAATCAGGATGAGATTCCCCGGCGGCATCGGCGAGTTGATGATTGTCGCGCGGGGCGCGGATTGCAAGCGGTTTCGGATTTTGATTGTCGCGGCGCGACAAACAGGGTTTTCGGAGAGCGTTTTGATTGTCGCGGGGGGGCCGTCGGGTCGGAGAAGAGACGGCCCGCGGAGGCGATTCCCGCGGGCCGTGAGTGTTGTGGCCGCTGGGCCGATCTGGCGGCAGCGGTTCAGTTTTTGGTGTTTTTTTCGGTGGCGTAGCTTGCCGGGCGCCCAGCCTTTCGCTTGCCTCTGTCGAGGGCTTTGCGGCGCCTGTAGCTCTCGACATTCATTTCGAGGATGGTGGCGTGGTGGACGAGCCGGTCGACGGCAGCCACCGCGGTTGTTTCGTCCGGGAACACCTTTCCCCACTCACCGAAGGGCTGGTTGGCGGTGATCAGCAGGGATCGGCGCTCGTAGCGCGCGGAGATGAGTTCGAAGAGGACGCTGGTCTCGGCCTGATCCTTCTGGACATAGGCGATGTCGTCGAGGATGAGGAGGTGGTATCGGTCGAGCCTTGCGAGCATGGCTTCGAGGGCGAGTTCGCGGCGGGCGACCTGCATGCGCTGGACGAGATCGGTGGTCCTGGTGAAGAGGACGCGGTATCCGTTCTCGACCAGGGCGAGGCCGATGGCGGAGGCGAGATGGCTCTTGCCGGCGCCTGGCGGTCCGAAGATGAGGCAATTGGCGCCCTGGGTCAGCCAGGCATCGCCGGCGGCCAGCGCGTTGACCTGGGCCTTCGAGATCATCGGCACGGCGTTGAAGTCGAAGCTGTCGAGGCTCTTGCCGGGGAGCAGCTTCGCCTCCCTGAGATGGCGTTCGATGCGCCTGCGGTCGCGCTCGGCGAGTTCGTGCTCGACGAGGGTTGCGAGGAAGCGTGCTGCGGTCCATCCCTCGGCGTCGGCCCTCTTGGCGAAGCCCTGCCAGAGCCGGTTGATGGTCGGCAGGCGGAGTTCGGTGAGCATCAGGGAGAGCCTGATGGCGTCGACCTTGTTGGGGTCGGCGGCGGGTCTGTCCCGGTTGTCAGTCATGCCGCGTCTCCTTGCAGCAACGCGCCGTAGCCGAGGAGTGGCGCCCTGGCGACCTTGATGGCGGGCATGCTGCCGCGCTGCGGCGCGAAGCGGGCTTTGAGCTTGTCGGGGTCGGGAAGACGGCCGGTCTTGAGGGCGCGATCGATCTCCGCGGCCAGTTCGGCCTCGCAGGTGTCCTCATGTGCAAGCGTCAGCAGGCCGACGGCGAGGCGGCAGGCCTCGCGCTCGCCGAGCCGCTCCAGGGCCTTCTCGAAGCAGCGCCGGTAGGGCTCGCGAGGGAACAACTCGTCGCGGTAGACCAGGTTCAGGAGCGCCATCGGCTTCTTCTTCAAGGAGTGGATGACGTGCCGGTAGTTGACGACATGGGCGCCCGGACCGCTCGCGCCGACGCGCGCGCGCGGCAGGGTGAGGAGGTGAGCGCCCGAGAGGAAGAGGTCGATCCGGTCATCCCAGACGCGCGCGCCGAGCCTGTGTCCGATCAGGCGCGAGGGCACGGTATAGAACACGCGGCGGAGAACGAAGCCCGAGGACTGGCCGATGTTGACGCTGATCTGCTCGTAATCGACGGTCCGCTCGACCGGCAGGTCCCGCAGCACCGCGCGCTCGGCCTCGATCGCCTTGGAGCGATGCGCATTGGCCCGGCCGACCACGTCGGCGACGAAGAGCCGATAGGCTTCGAGGGTCTCGAAGTCGGACGAGCCGCGCAAGGCCAGCGCATCCGCGATCCGGCGCTTGAGGTGGCCGTGCGGCCCCTCGATCGAGCCATTCTCGTGGGCCACGCCGCGGTTGTTGCGGGTGGCCTCCATGCCGTAGTGCTCGCACAGCCCCCGGTAGCGCCCGGTGATGTCCTCGACGGCGTCCTTGCTCAGGTTGCGGAACGCCGCCGACAGGCTGTCGGTGCGGTGATCGAGAGGCGCGCCCCCGAGGTGCCACAGCGCGTCCTGCAGCCCTTCGGCCAGCGCCGTGAAGCTCTCCCCGCCGAGCACCACATGGGCATGGGTGAAGCCCGACCAGGCGAGGCGGAAGTGGTAGAGCATGTGATCCAGCGGCTGCCCCGCCACGGTCACGCCGAGCGAGCCCATGCGAGTGAAGTCGGACAGGCCCTGCCGGCCCGGCTCGTGCTTCTGGCGGAAGATCACGTCCTTCTCCGCGCCATACTGGGCGCGCCAGGTGCGGATCCGCCGCTCCAGCGTACGCCGCACCCCCGGGTCCAGTTCGGGATGACGGCGCATCAACTCCTCGAACACGCCAACCGGACGGATGGCCGGGCTGGTCTCAAGGATCGGCACGACATCCTTCTCGAAGATATCGGCCAGCGGGTCCGGGCGGCGCCGACCCCGCGGCTTCTTCTCCCGGAATGGCTCCGGATCGGCGGCAAGACGGTAGCCGGTGGCACGGCCGAACCCCGCCTTGGCGGCCGCCACCTCGATGGTGTCGGTCTTCTTGTGGGTCATGAACAGCCTCTTCTGGCGATCGGTTACGTAACGCCCGGGCAATGACGCGCTCCTCTACTCGGAAAAACGTCACCGTTCGCCCAGCCGACCGACCCCGCCAGAAGGTCCAGGAAAAATTTTTTGAGGCGGCGGCCCGGAACTCCGGTCGGGCTACGCCCTCCCTCCGTTCCGGGCCGCCGCCTTCCCCCGTCTCATCCTGATTGTCGCCAGCGTCTCAAGCTGATTGTCGCGCCGCACCGCCTTGCAGAAGACCGTCCGGGCCTATTCCGGTCTCTCCGCTCTGACTGGACCCGACCGATGGCGTCACTCCTCTCGGAAGGCGTGGCGGATGTAGTCGGTGAAGGGGTCGAGCAGGAAGGCGATTGGGGTGCGGGCGCGGGTCTGGATGAAGGCCTCGACCGGCATGCCGGGGACGATGCCGCGCGCCAGGGCCTGCGTCTCGGACTCCGCGCTCAAAGCGATCTCGGCGGTGTAGTAGCGCGCGCCGGTGGCTTCGTCGACCAGCGCATCGGCCGAGACGGTGCGCACCCGGCCGGTGAACTCCGGCGCGCTGCGCAGGTTGAAGGCGGGGAACATGACCGTCACCTCCTGGCCGGGCCGGACCTCGTCGATCTGGCCCGCCTCGACCCGGACCCGGGGCGCCAGCGGCACGCCCTCGGGCACGATGGTCGCCACCTCGGCGCCGGCCGGGATCACCCCGCCGACGGTGAACACCTGCAGCCCGTGGACCACGCCGGCCATCGGCGCGCGCAGCACGCGCCGCGCGAGACGGGTCTCCACCACCCGCAGGCGCTCGGCGAGTTCCGCCTCGCGCGGCTGCAGCGTGCGCATTTCGGCCTGCGCCGTCTCGCGCCGTTCCGCCAGCAGGCGCAGCCGCTCGATCTCGTAGGACGCCAGCGTGCTCCGGCCCCGCGCGGCCTCCGCCTCCAGCCGGCCGAGCTCGCCCGTGAGCCGCGCCTCCTCCCGCAGCAGCCGCGCGACCTGCGGCTTCGGGATCAGGTCCTTCTCCAGCAGTTCCTTCTTGTCGCGGGCCTCCGCCCCGATCAGGGCCAGCTGGTCGCCGATCGCCTTCCCCTGCAGCCGCAGCCCCTCGATGAAGGCCGCGGTCTGCGTCTTGCGCTCCCCGATCTGCGCCACCGTCTGCATCAGCAACTCGCGCCCGGTCTCGAACAAAACCCGTTCGGCCGCCAGCAGCGCCGCCAGCACCGGGTCGGCCGCCGCCGCGCCGGCATCGCGGAACGCGACACTGTCCCCGGACCGGGCCTCGGCGGCCAGACGGTCGATGCGCGCCCGCGCCTCCTGCAACTGCCGCGCCAGCAGCGCCCTCTCGGCGGAAAGCTCGGTGGCGTCCAGCTCCAGGATCGCCGCGCCGGCCTCGACCCGCGCCCCGTCGCGCACCGGCAGCGCCGCCACGACGCCGCCGTCGGGATGCTGGATCGCCTGGCGCCGCGACTCCAGTTCCACGCTGCCCGGCGCGATCACCGCGCCGTGGATCTCCGCCGTCGCGGCCCAGGCCAGCGCGCCGGCAAACCCGACGCCGAGCGCCAGCAGTCCGAACTGGACCGGACCGCCCGTTGGCCAGCGTCCGCGCGCCGGCTCAGCCATCGCCGTCCGCCTCTTGACGGCCGGCGGCGTCCGCTGCCGCCCGGCGTTCCCCGTCCCGGCGCACCGTTGTCAGCCGCGGGCGCGGTCCCGGCAGCCGCGCCAGCACCTCCCCGGCCGGTCCGAACATCTTCAGCCGCCCGCCCTCCAGCACCGCGATCCGCGCGCATTCGGCCAGCATCGCCCGCCGGTGCGCCATCAGCACCACCGCCCGGCCCGCCGCCTTCGCCCCCGCGACCGCCCGGTTCAGCGCCGCCACCCCGGCATCGTCGAGGCTCGCATCCGGCTCGTCCAGAACCAGCAGCGCCGGGTCGCCGTAGAGCGCCCGCGCCAGGCCGATGCGCTGGCGCTGCCCGCCCGACACCCCGCCGCCGCCCGCCAGCATCGTGTCGTAGGCGGCCGGCAGCGACAGGATCATCTCGTGCGCACCCGCAGCCGTCGCCGCCCGTACCACCGCCTCCTCGTCCGCCTGCGCGTCAAAGCGGGCGATGTTCTCCGCCACGCTGCCCGTCAGCAGCGCCACCTCCTGCGGCAGGTAGCCCAGATGCTCCCGCCACAGCGCCTCGCCCCAGGCCGGCAGCTCCGCCCCGCCCAGGCGAATGTCGCCCTGCGCCGCCAGCCACAGCCCGGCCAGCGCCTTCGCCAGCGTCGACTTGCCGGCCCCGCTCGGACCGACCACCGCAACCGCCTCGCCCGGCGCAACATCGAACGTCACGCCCCGCAGCAGAACCTCCCGGCGATCCGGCGACAGCACCGTCAGGTCGCGCACCCGAAGATGCGCCGCCGGACGCGGTAGCGCCATCGGCAGGACCTCCGGAGGAATCTCCGCCAGCAGCCGCGACACCGCCAGCCAGCCCGACCGCGCCCGCTGGATCGCCGCCGACTGCGCGACCGTCTGCTCCAGCGGCTGCAACGCCCGGCCCAGCAGGATCGACGCCGCGATCATAGCCCCTGCCGTCAGTTCGCCCCCCAGCACCAGCCACGCCCCGAGCGCCAGCATCGCCGACTGCAAAAGAAGACGGAACGCCTTGCTCGCCGACGCATAGCCGCCGCCCGCGTCCGCTGCCTGCATCGACCGCTCCAGCGCCGCCTCGCGCACCGACTTCCAGCGCGCCCGCAGCGGTCCCGTCATGCCGAGGCCGGTCACCGTCTCCGCCTCGCGGCGCACATCTTCCGCCCGGATCGCGGCTTCGGCCGACAGGCGCGCCGCCCCTTCCCGCGGTCGGCGCGTCGCCCACCGGTTGACGAGCGCCAGCGCCACCAGCACCGTGGCGCCCGCAACCGCCAGCCACCCCAGCAGCGGATGGAAGATGAAGATCACCGCCACGAAGAACGGCGTCCAGGGCAGGTCCAGCAGCGCCCCCGGCGCCGGCGAGGCCAGAAACCCGCGCACCGACTCCAGGTTCTGCAACGCCTGGCCCGGGTTGCCGCGCCGCGACGGATCCCGCCCGGCGCGGTGGGCGGCGTCGAACACCCGCTCGTCCAGCGCGTCCTGGAACCCCGCGCCCACCCGCGACAGGATGCGTCCGCGCAGGCCGTCCAGCAGCCCCATCAGCCCGTAGAGATAGACCACGATGGCTAACAACATGACCAGCGTCGCCTCCGAGCGGCTGGTCAGCACCCGGTCGTAGATCTGCAGCATGAACAGCGGCCCGGCGAGCATCAGCAGGTTCACCGCCGCGCTCAGCGCGCCGACCACGATCAGCGCGCCGCGATGCCGGGCCAGGACCGCGCGCGGGTGCAGATCACCGGAGGAAGAGGACTCAGCCAGCAAGGCGGTCCCGCAGCCCGGCCTTGCCCGTGGCCGTCGTCATGACCCCGTCTCCCCGTCCCGGACGCAACACCCTGCCGGATCGGCCCTGCAAGCCGCCGCCGGAAACGGCAAGGCGGCCGGTCGCCCGGCCGCCTGCCTCGTGTCTTCTGCCGTTGCGTCGCGCTCAGGCGTTGATGAGCAGGTCCTCGTACTCCTGAATGGTGACGAAGTTGAAGTCGTCCTCGTCGATCTGGTCGGCGGTCACGCCCTGCAGGAGGATCTCCTGCCCTTCGGCGAACTTCTTCGACGTGATGCGAACGCCGTAGTCGGTTTCCTCGATGACCAGGTCACCGAACCCGATGAACTTCGACCCCAGCTTTTTCTCCTTCTCGGCGAGGAACACGATGGTGTCGGTCCCGTCCTCGAAGTCGGTGATGACGTCGACGCCGTCGCCCTTCCTGAACAGGAACTCGTCGGCTCCCTCGCCTCCGGTGAGGTAGTCGGCGTCCTTGCCGCCTTCCAGCCGGTCGTTGCCGCCGTCGCCGATGAGCCGGTCGTCGTGCCTGCCGCCGGAGAGGATGTCGTTGCCCTCGCCGCCCTCGAGCCGGTCGGCGCCGTCATCCCCGTCGAGCGTGTCGGCGCCGCTGCCGCCATAGAGCCGGTCATTGCCGTCGCCGCCGGACATGGTGTCGTTGCCGGCTCCGCCGAAGAGGCGGTCGTCCCCCTCGTTGCCTTCGAGAGTGTCGTTGCCGGAACCGCCCCTGAGAACGTCATCGCCGTCATTGCCGTAGAGCTCGTCGTCGCCCTTGCCGCCCTCCAGGATGTCGTTGCCGTCGCCGCCGTTGAGCGTGTCATTGCCGTTCTCGCCGTAGAGGCGGTCATGGCCTTCATCGCCGTTGAGCGTGTCGTCGCCATCACGTCCGTAGAGGTCGTCCTTGCCGGCCTTGCCGTTGAGGGTGTCGTCACCCCGGGTGCCGAGCAGCAAGTCCTTCTTTGCCGTCCCGTCGATGGTCTTGCCCGTGGGCGGCGGCGGATACTCCTTGTTCGGGTCGAAGTCCCAGATGAACTCCACGTTCGAGAAGTCCTGTCCGTCCTTGCTGAGGAAGATGGCGAGCGTCTTCTTGCTGTCCCCTTCTCCGGTGACGAGCCTGTACGCCGCCACCGGATTGTCGAAGCCGAAGCGGTCGCCCCGATCTCTCGTGAACCCCCCCTCCACCTGCTCGAACTGCACGTCGGCCTGGGCGAGACCGAGAGGAAGGCGCACGTAGTCCTCGGCGACGTTGAAGTCGACGATGACGTCGGGCGTCGCGCCGCTCGGGTCGATGACGAAGATGTCACGACCGTCGCCGCCGTGGAGCCAGTCGCGGCCCTTGCCGCCATCGAGCCGGTCGTTGCCGCCGTTGCCCGAGAGTTGGTCCTGGCCGCCGCCGCCGTAGAGCACGTCGTTGCCCTGCCCGCCGCCGACGATGTCCCGGCCGGCGCCGCCCCAGAGCGTGTCGTTGCCGTGCTCGCCGAAGATCTCGTCTTCGCCGGCGCCGCCGCGGATCGTGTCGTTGCCGTGTCCACCCCAGACCTCGTCGTCGCCCGCGCCGGCGTCGATGACGTCGTCGCCGCCCCAGCCCCACATCTGGTCGTCGAAGGCGGTGCCCGTCATCTCGTCGGCCCCCGTGCCCCCGAACCGGAACGCGCCGTCCATGCCTTCGATCCCGCTCCAGATCCGGGTGATCGCCTGGGCGACGTGATTGGCGTCATCGGGGTCGAAGTCGGCGGCGGAGCGCCCGAGGGAGCGGTAGCCGTCGATCTCCGCGAGCACGATGTTGCCGTCGAGGACGATCCGGAAGTGGGTGTTCCCGAAGTAGCCCTCGGGGTGGTGCACCACCCGGACGGACTCCGTCAGGGTGTGGTCGCCCAGGCCCGAGACGACGATCATGTCCTCGTCGGGGCTGAAGTCGGTGATGTGGACGTAGCTCTCGCGGTCCAGCACGAACTGGTCGAAGCCGTCGCCGCCCGTCATGAAGTTGCCCCGCGTCAGCGACGGGGACCACCACTCGGGGTTGTCGGGCTGCGGGCCGACCCGCACGCTGTTGCCATTGGGCCCCTCTTCGGTGCGGCTCGCCGCCTTCACGCGGCCCGCGACCAGCATGTCGTCGCCGTTGTCGCCGTACATCCGGTCGAAGAACGCATCGTCGCGATTGCCGACGAGGATGTCGCCCCACCCTTCGCCCCGGAGGAGGTTCGCGCCCTTGCCGCCGGCGAGGAAGTCGTCGCCGGCGCCGCCCTTGGCCGTGTCGGCGCCGTCGCGGTTGGCGCCGCCCTGGTACCAGTCGGGCCTGTGGCCCCCGGTGAACCAGTTGTTGCCGGCGCCGCCGATGACTTTCGCCAGTCCGGAGTAACCTTCCGCAACCGTGTAGCTGCGGTCTCCACCCTGGCCCGAATGGTCGACGACCTCGCCGGAGACCTTGAATTCCTGTCGTGCGCTCATGATGTCATGGACTCCTTGTCAGTTTTCAGGATTGGGGACCGTTGCAGGAACGTGCGTCCTGCATGGTGGCCGTGCGCGACCGGCGGCTGGCATCAATTCGCCCTCCTGCAGGGCGCCGCCGGGTTCGCAGATGGCGGGTCTCGCCAGCTTCCTGCGCTCCCGGCACACCTGCCAACCCACAGCCAGGCCGGAGTGGACGGCCAGGACCGGGCTTGCCGCCGATTTCCTCGCCGCGGGCCTTCCGAAACGGCGCGCGCAGCCGATGTCTCCTTGCCGGCCACGACCGTCCCGCCGTCGGCACTGCGAAGCGGGCAGGAAGGCGTCGGGACGCTTGCGTCCGGCTGGGCGCCGCTCAGGGACAGAGGCGCAGGTGCTTCCCTTGCGGGGGGGGGGGGGGGTACGAAGGTCGCGCATCGCAATGACGCTTGCAGTATTCGTCATGACCTCGGCCTCCGCAATTCTGGACCGGTTTGCGACCGCACAACGGCCAGCGAACAGTCCAGACTTGTTGCATAGTATAACCGGAAGCCGAATGCAAGTCAACTTCCAAACCGAGAAAGGGTGCACGTCCTGATTTTGCGAGGTTGAGAAATGCCATGGTTTCGCCACGATATCTGTTTCTTATATTTGGGGACAGATGGAGGCGGACATGGCCAGGACCGATCACGACGGCCTCGTCGAACAGCGTGGCGAGCTGCTGCGGGAGATTGCGGGCATCGGCGACCTCCGTCAGGGTTCGCTCAGGGCACAGTACCGCAAGTGCGGCAAACCGAACTGCCATTGCGCGGTCGAGGGGGCGCAGGGGCATGGCCCCTACTGGTTGTTGACTTGGCCGGACAGGGAGACAGGGAAGTCCCGCGGCCGCACCGTTCCCGCCGACGCCATTGAGGGAACGCGGGCGCAGATCGCGGAATACCAGCGGCTTCGCGGTCTGGTGCGCGCGCTTGTCGAGGTCAGCGGCCGGATATGCGATGCCAGGCTGGACGCGGACAAGCCGGCCGCGCCGGGAAAAAGGGGGGTCTCGACGCAGCGATCGCGGAGGAGGTCGAGGCCGAGGTCGAGTGGCTGATCGGCGCGGGCGTCGTCGATGACTTCCAGGCGATCGAGATCGAAGCGCGGCGGGTTGCGTTGCAGATCATGGGGCAGGCCGTCGCCCACAGGCTCAATGCCGACCGTTCCGACAACCGGGGACCGTGGCTGTCGTGTGCGTGCGGCGGCGAGGCGCGCTTCGCCGGCCGCCGGCCCAAGACCTTCACCACCGCTCTCGGCCCTCTGACGCTGGAGCGCGCCTGGTATCACTGCGACCGTTGCCACCGCGGCTTCAGCCCGCGTGATCGAACCCTCGGCATGCAAGATACTTTCCTCTCACCGGCGGCGCTGCGCATGATCGGCGTTGCTGCTGCCCGTACCAGCTTCGAGGGCTCCAGCGCCCTGTTGCGCGAACTGGCAGGCCTGGCTGTCGCGCCGAAGACGGTCGAACGCCATGCCGAGGCGCTCGGGCGAGAGATCGCAGGCGACGAATGCCGCGTGATCGAACCCGAGCCGTCCGACGCCCCCACCCTCTATCTCGGCCTCGACGGCACCGGCGTGCCGGCGCGCAAGACCGAGGTCGAGGGCCGCGCGGGCAAGCAGCCCGACGGCTCCGCCAGCACCCGCGAGGCCAAGCTCGCCGTCGTGTGGTCGGCGGAGACCGTCGACAGGGAGGGGCGTCCGGTGCGCGACCCCGGCTCCGCCACCTACAACGCCGCCATCGAATCCATCGCCACCCGCGAGTTCGACCCCGAGCCCGCGCCCTTCGCCCGGCGTGTCATCCGCGAGGCCGAACGCCGCGGCTTCGACACGGCCGAGCGCCGGGTCATCCTCGGCGACGGCGCGCCGTGGATCTGGAACTTCGCCGATGAGCACTTCCCCGACGCCATCCAGATCGTCGACATCTTCCATGCCAAGGGCCACCTGTTCGACGCAGCCAAGGCGATCTACGGGACCGGCAGCGAGATCGGTGAGCGATGGGCCGGGAAGCGGCGCGAGGAACTCGACGAGGGCCGCGTCGACGAGGTGATCGCCGCCCTCAAGGGCCATGCCGAAACTTGCGAGAACGCCCGCAAGAACGCCGAGTATTTCACCAACAACCGCGAGCGCATGAACTACCCGAAGTTCCGCGCGATGGGCTTGTGCGTGGCCAGCGGCGTGGTCGAGGGCGGCTGCAAGAACATCGTCGGCGCCCGCCTCAAGCAGGGAGGCATGCGCTGGACCGTCAACGGCGCCAACGCCATCATCGCCCTGCGCTGCGCCGTCGAGAGCAATCGCTTCGACGACTTCTGGGAACGACGAGCCGGCGCAATACCATGAATCTCACAAATGCGACGTGCACCCACCGAGAAATGTGCGCTGTGGTGATTTTTGGCTGTCGCCGGTTCGATTTTGGCGGTCGAATATCGTCCGGCCCGCTTCCCCACCGGGCAGGATACGGGCTTCCGGGGCCTGACAAGTACGATTACCGGAAGATTGTCTGGCGTGCGGGCGTGTCTTCCCCTCTGCCGTCGGGCGGCGGGGTCGGGCAGGATTGTCGGGAGGCGGATGAGCGGTCATCCGGTGTCGAGATACGGCACGGCGCCGACCAGGGAACGCATGCGCTCGGGGCGGCCGGCGCGGGCCTGGGCGAGAGCCATCGCCATCATCACCGCCAGGGCGAGGGCGAGGCGGGTCTTCATCCTGGCGCGGCCTCGGATGTAGTGGGTCTCGAAGTTGAAGCTGTTGTCGAGGCGGCTGTTGATCCGCTCCATGGCCGAGCGGCGGTTATAGCCGCGCCGCCATGACGGACTGCCCCAAGGCGTGGGGGTGAAGATGCGCCGGTCGTGGCTGTCGAGGTCGATGCGCAGGATGCGGCCATGGTCTCCGGGCTTGACCCCGCCGGCCCGGTGGCAGGCCCGGCTGCCGGCGCAGGCGAAGCCGAAGGCGGCTGCCGGGCAGCGGTATTTGAGCGTGCCGCAGCGGCCTCGATCAGCCTCGAACCCCTGAAACGCCATGGCGCGGACCTCGCCGGTCCCGGGACAGACGCAGGACACCCGGCCGCGCTCGTCGTGAACGATGACATCGGCGCGGTCGGGGAACAGCGGCCGCGTGATCGGCTGCGCCGGATCGTATCTCGGCTCCTGCTTCTCCACCCGCCACATCAGCCGTGTATCGATCTGCGGGCGGGCGGTCCACCGGTCCCACAGCCGCGCCTTCAGGCGGGCATCGTCGAGACCGCGGTCGGCGCTGAAGTCGGCGCAGCGCCCGGCGATCTCCGGCGCCCTTGCGAACAGCTCCTCCAGCATCCCGGACAGCACCCTGGGTTCCGAGGCCGAAGCGCGCGTCACCTCGAAGGCCACCGGAACCTCGTAATCGGTGTCGGCGATCAGGTGCAGCCCGTAGCCGAACCACGACTTCACCTTCTTCCACACCGCGCCGGTCCTGGCGTCCACCCCGCCCGTCTCGTGCTTGCCCCAGTCGGCGTCGGGGTCCGAGGTCTTGCCCTTGTCCTTGCCGACCCGGCCCGTCGAGTGGCTCGCGAGCGCCTTGCCGTCGTAGCCGAGGTGACGCCCGAAGTCCGGCAACGCGGCGAACAGCGCCGCCCGCAGGCTCTCGATCATGGCGGACACCAGCCCCTGCTCGTCCTCAAGCTGCACAACACGCCCCAGAAACCGCGAGAAGTTCCAGTGGCTCGGCGCCGTCGAACGAACCCGCGCCGGGCGCGTTACCGTAAGCCTACGTCGTAGACCGCCTGTCGGCTTTGTCGTGGATCGGCGAGGGTTCGCGCTCGGGGATGGGCGCGCTTGGGTGTCCATCAAGGACAAGTGGACACTATGCGTATGTCGGACGACGCGGAGCATTCGGGGGCCGGGGGCGAGGTTCGGGTTCGCCGCCGCCGCCGTCGCTGGAGCGAGGCGCGCAAGCGGCAGGTCGTGACGGAGAGCTACCAGCCGGGGATTTCGGTTTCGGTGGTGGCGCGGCGTCATGACGTGAACGCGAACCTGGTCTTCAGCTGGCGCCGCCAGTATCGGGAGCTGGCGCGTATGGCGGGCGGCTTCGTCCCGGTAGTCGTCTCTTCGATGGAGGGGGCGGACCCGGCGAAGCTGCTGCCGGCGCCGCCGGCTATCGAGGCGTCTTCCTCCGGGCGTATGGAGATTGCCCTGGCGGACGGCTCGCGTGTGACGGTCGACCGGGATGTGGACGCGGCGGCTCTGTCGCGGGTTCTCGGGGTTCTGGAGCGGCGATGATCCCGGTTCCGAGCGGAGCGCGGGTGTGGCTGGCGACCGGCGTGACGGACATGCGGCGCGGGATGAACACGCTGGCGCTGCAGGTCCAGCAGGGTCTCGGGCGGGACCCGCATGCGGGCGATCTCTTCATATTCCGCGGACGCAAGGGCGACCTCGTGAAGATTCTCTGGACCGACGGGATCGGCACGTCGCTCTACGCCAAGCGCCTGGAGCGCGGCCGGTTCCCCTGGCCTTCGGCTTCGGGCGAGGCGGTGTCGATCAGCGCGGCGCAGCTCGGCTACCTGCTTGAGGGGATCGACTGGCGCAACCCGGTGCGGACCTGGCGTCCGTCGCGGGCCGGCTGACGGGCGGCAAATGGACTCACCGGACAGGATTGGCATGGCGGCGCAGCGGCTGTTGTGATTCGCTTCCGTTCATGCCGGACGGATCGGAGATCGACGCGCTGAAGGCGGCGCTGGCGGCGTCGGAAGCCAAGGCCAGCGAGGCCGAGGCGCGGGCCGCGAACGCGGCGGCGCAGGTATCCGACGCCGAAGCGCAGATCGCCGCCCTGAAGCTGATGATCGAGAAGCTCCGCCGCGCGCTTTTCGGCCAGCGTTCGGAGCGCAAGCAGCGGCTTCTCGACCAGATGGAACTCCAGCTAGACGAGCTCGAGGCGAGCGCGACCGAGGACGAGTTGGCGGCCGAACAGGCGGCGGCCGGCGCGACCCGGGTCAAGGGCTTCACCCGCCGCCGCCGGTTCGGGCGCAAGCCGTTCCCCGCGCATCTGCCGCGCGAGCGCGTGGTGGTGACGCCGCCGGACGCCTGCGCATGCTGCGGCTCGCAGAAGCTCTCCAAGATCGGCGAGGACGTCACCGAGACGCTGGAGGTCATTCCGCGCCAGTGGAAGGTGATCCAGACGGTGCGCGAGAAGTTCACATGCCGCGATTGCGAGAAGATCAGCCAGCCGCCGGCGCCGTTCCACCCGACGCCGCGCGGCTGGGCGGGCCCCAACCTGCTCGCGACGATCGTCTTCGAGAAGTATGGGCAGCACCAGCCGCTGAACCGCCAGCGCGACCGCTTCGCGCGCGAAGGCGTCGACCTCAGCCTGTCGACCCTGGCCGACCAGGTCGGCGCCTGCACGGTGGCGCTGAGGCCGCTGCACGACCTGATCGCATCGCATGTCATGGCGGCCGAACGCCTGCATGGCGACGACACGCCGGTGCCGGTGCTGGCCAGGGGCAAGACCGACAAGGGCCGGGCCTGGGTCTATGTCCGCGACGACCGGCCGTTCGGCGGTCCGGACCCGCCGGCGGCCCTGTTCCGCTACTCGCGGAACCGGTCCGGCGATCATCCGGTCGAGCACCTGGAGAGCTTCGCCGGCATCCTCCAGGCCGACAGTTTCGCCGGCTACAACCGCCTCTACGCGGCCACGCGGCTGCCCGGGCCTGTCACCGAAGTTCCCTGTTGGGCGCATGGTCGACGCAAATTCTTCGAACGCGCCGACATTGCCGCCGGCAAGGGGCGCAGGAACGCGCCGCCGATCTCGCCGCTGGCGATGGAAGCCGTGAAGCGGATCGACCTGCTGTTCGACATCAAGCGCGACATCAACGGCAAGACCGTCGCGCGGCGCCATGCCGTCCGCCAGGAGCTGAGCGCGCCGCTCGTCGCCGATCTCAAGACCTGGATGAAGACCGAACGCGCCAGGCTCTCCCGCCATGCCCCCGTCGCCAAGGCCATGGACTACATGCTCAGACGATGGGACCGCTTCGCCCGCTTCCTCGACGACGGGCGCATCTGCCTCTCGAACAATGCCGCCGAGCGCTGTCTGCGCGGTATTGCGACGATGGAGTCATTCTGCACCCCCTCTTCAACTATCTGAAAACATTGACATCTGATCCCGGCATGAAGTGCGACGCGGGCCTTTCCTTTGTGCCAGGGCGTGAGCAACGCTCTCTGAATGGAGGTCCGCGGCTCTGATCTGCCAAGGCGCTCGGGGAACGAGCTGCGTGGCGGGTAGCGTTCCATCCTCGATGAGGCGCCTGAGCGTATGGCTGGTGGTGCCCAACTCGTTCGCCGCCTCGGTCATGGTGTACCAATCGCCCTGCTTGTCCGCTGAGAGATAGCCGTCGATCCCGTTCACGCGACGGATCGATCCGACCCGCTTGCCGGTCCAGCTCTTGTGCTGGCCGGTCCGCATGCCCATCCGGTTGAGAGACGCAGCGATATGTTCGTCCGACCACCGCCCGGCCATGCTGCGTATCACCGCCAGCGCTTCCTCGGGCGTTCGGCAGCCATGTTCACCGGTTCTGGGCTTTCGAACCCGCAATCGGGAATGGCGGCCACCGACCCAGTGGATCGTCAGCAGGACTTCGCGCGCTTCCTCGTCGACATCGGCGACGATGCCGGCGATCAGGGTGCGTACGAGCCGCTGGCGGGCACGCATGCTCACCCCCGGCGCGTTCCAGGCTGCCTTCAGGTCATCGGCAAGCCCGGCCAGATCCGGTCCCGAGGGCTGCGGTGACGGCGACCGCATTGCCTCCAGCCGCGCTTCGCACACCTGGACGCGGCGAAGCGCCGCCTCCCAACTCTTCTCCAGCTCGGCGGCAATCAACCGGTTGTCCGGATCGCAGGCGGCATAGCGCCGCTCGGCGAGTGATGCTTCGTAGCGGGCTTGCTGCAGGTCCAGCTCGGCCACTCGCTGTTGTTCGCTCAGGCCCTCCACCTTCACCCGCTCGGCCTTCAAGGAGGCTTCCACGGCCAAGGGCTCGACGACCCCGATGATCTCATCGGCAATGGCGGCATCCACACGCGCGCCGCCGAACCTCAGACAGCGATCGAGCCCGAGCTGGAGGTGTTGCCGGTTGCAGAAATAAACAGGATTGCCCGGTGATTGCCCAGCATAGGCGACTGACATTGAGCGGCCGCAGCGCCCACAGCTGAGAAGTCCGCTCAGCAGCGCCCGTCCGCCGCGCCCGGACTTCGCGCCGCCGGACCAGCCGAAGGCGTTGGCGGCGAGTTGCGCCTGGTTGCGCTCGAACTCCGCCCAATCGATGTAGCCCTCGTGATGGTCCTTCAGCATGACCTCCCATTCCGCCATCGGTCTCCGGTGGCCATAGCTTTTGTGCACCCGCCCGTCGACGATCTCGGTTCGTTGTTCGCTTTTGCCGTAGGCATAGACACCAGCGTAGAAGGGGTTCTTCAATACCGAAATCACATTGCGATAGCGGATCGGCGTCCAGTCGAAGCTAACCGTTGTCCTGCCATCTGACGGGCGCGGGAAGCAATGCTGCTGCTCGACCAGCGTCAACAGGACCTGCCGCGCGCTGCCCAGCTCGCGAAATCGGGCGAATATCTGACGGATCGCTTCCTGAACCCGAATGTCAGGATCCAGCCCCAGCCCGCCTTGGGGATGCCACACGTAACCGATCGGGACGCTGATGCGAAGCTCGCCGCGCGCTGCCTTGGATCGGGCGGCGTCGAGCATCCGTGCGCGGAGAACGCCGAGTTCGAACTCACTGATCTGGCCCTTAAGTCCGAGCAGCAAGCGGTCGTTTGGGTGGCGAGGATCATAGATGCCATCCAGGTCGATGACGCGGGCCTCCACGAGACCGCAGAGCTCGAGCAGATGGTGCCAGTCCCGGCCGTTGCGGGAGATGCGAGACGCCTCGAAGCAAAGTACCGCTCCGACGTCCCCGGCACACAGCCAGGCGACGAGACGCTCGAAACCCGGCCGTGCGATGGCGCCACTCGCCGACAGGCCCAGATCTTCGTCGATGACCTCAACCCGGGCGAAACCGTGCCCGCGCGCCACGTTGACGAGATCGTATTGGCGGCGCTGGCTCTCGAGATTGTTCCGCATCTGCTGGGGCGTGGACTGACGGACATAAACCACGGCCTTGCGCGTCAACACCGATCGCGGCAACGCATCAGAGGTGCTCATCGTCATCCTCCTTCACCGCGAAATCCGCCGCTTCCAGAAGCAGCCCGGCCAGCGCGCCCACGACCGCGTCGCGTTCCTCCCGGTTCAGGCCACGCAGCGCCGGTGTGTCCAACAGCATGCTGAGCTGTCGGAACTCGCCCGGCGGCCTCGCCGGTACAGCCAAAGACTTCATTGAGCTCCTCCTCACTAACCGTCCCGTCAGCGGAGGAGCTTCGTCTAAAACCCTGGCCGACGAGAACCTCGTGAAGCGCGGCAAGAGCGGCCAGGGATACACGCGGCGCGCCGATCTCCATGCCGGCGCATGACGCAGGATCGAGCGACCAGGCGGGAATCTTGATGACCAGCCCGGGCTCTACCTCGACAGAGGCCATGAGGCCGTCGGCACGCTGTTCGATAACTTCAAGGCGGACACGGCGGCCGAAATGGGCATGCCACGGGTAATGGATGACGCAGTCCTGCCCGACATGGGCAGAATGAATGCACGATCGCCCTCGGCCGCAAATCCTGGCTGTTCGCCGGCTCCGACCGCGGCGGCAGGCGCGCCGCGGCCATGTATACCCTCATCGGAACCGCCAAGCTCAACAACGTCGATCCCCAGGCCTGGCTCGCCGATGTCCTGCGCCGGATCGCGGAGACGCCGCAGAGCCGGCTCGGCGAACTCCTTCCATGGAACCGGCAGGACAGCCAGCGGCACGATAACGCCGCATAGCCAGACAAGCCCGCCCGATCCGTCCCGATCAACAGCACCCCGCAGACAAACTCAAACCGACATACCCTGCGGTCCTTGTCGGACGCTTACGCCGCGACCATCGGCGTGGGGTGAAAATCGCCAAAACGACCGCCGCAGCGAAACTGAAACCCCGGATATCAACGACCACCACGGGGTATCAAAAATCTCGCGCCTCCGTGAACGCCTTGTAAATCAGCCCGTCCCCGACAGCGCACACGCCTCAAACCGCCGATTTCGGTCTTTCGGTCGAGGCGTACACGGCCGTATGCGTGCGGAAGAACCATGGAACAGTCAGGCTGCGACAAGCTCGGAATCTCTGGGTAATCGGCATCCGGGGATTGTCGCTACTCATCGTCCCTGATCTGCCCGGATGCTCCACAGCCCGCCCGAACAAATGCCGCCGGCATCTTGGCGTGTCCGCGGTCACGATGCGCGCCCGTGTTGACCATGTGTTGACGGAGGACTATTTGGCCGCCTCCCGGAAACGACAAAGCCCCCGAAAACTCCAGTGTTTTCAGGGGCTTGAGGTGGTTGCGGGGGCAATATCAGGAAGCGCGGGTTGTCGACCACGAGCGGCAGGTTCTTCTCGCGCTTCTCGGGCGTCCACCCGATGAAGTTGTCGCGCGGAGCGAGCTTCCAGGCGGCGGTGGAGAAGCCGAGCATGGCGAGCGGCCAGCCGTTGCGGTCATGGACGGCGTAGCGCATCTGGGCGCCGACCAGGGTCTTGTATCCGAGATAGTGGTAGCGGGCGACGAACTCGTTCCGGAGCCGGAGAGGTCGAAGCCAGACGTCCTCGCGGGGCTTGTCGAAGAGTTTGTCCCGATCGTAGCCCCCCGGCCCTGGGTGGTTCCGAATTTCCACAGCACTGCTCTACCGCGTTCGCGGGTCGGCAGGGGACCCCGATTGCGCCGGGCCGAACAGCGCGTCTATATCCGCGTCCATCAGTCCGAGTAGCCCGACCCGCATGCGCGCAAGTCGCGCTCGGGGTCCGACGCGCGCCATGGCCCGCTGTATTCGTCGGCCGCTCGTGCCCGCGTCCGGTCTTCTCTCACCACCCTGAGTTGGCCTTCCGGCCCCCGCGTGCCGCGCCGCCGGCCGGCCGTCGTCTCCGTGTCCGCGCCTCGCTCCATCAAGAGGGGAGCGTTGGCCGTGAGCAGGGCGGCGGTCGGATGTCCGGGAGAGGGCGTTCGTCCGTTTCCCCTCATCGGCACGAAGGAGACGGCACCATGAGCGCAGCGATGGCGATGCCCGGCAACACAGCGAACACCTTCCTGACCCATTTCTTCGGCAGCGGGCTTTCCGACGACCGTTACGCCGTAGAGCGCTTCCGCGCGATGGTGAATGGCGACATTCGCCGCTGCCCCGACCCGGCGTCCGGCAAGGGCCGACGCAAGGCGGGCCATGCCACCGCGACCTTGAAGGCGGTGAAGGAGATGCGGCCCGAACGCAACGAGATCATCATCTGCACCGGCCTCGGCAGCCGGGGCGGGGTCCAGTACTGGGGCACCTACGCCATGGGCATCGGTATCGACCGCCGCCAGAAGGGCTGATCGCCCCCTTCCCGGACGTCCTGCCGACCCGCCGCCCCCGACTCGGGGACTGGGGCCGCCGGCGGGGCGTCCGCCTTTCCTTTCCCCCACGAACCGAGGAGGACGGCATGGCCTGTGCCGATCCGGAGATCCGTCAGCGCGACCGCGCGCGCATCGCCAGACGCACCGCCGCACGGACCGAGGCCGGCCTGTGCCCGGGATGCGGCCGGACCGGCCCTGTGCCGGAACGCCGCCTGTGCGCGCCCTGCAACGAGAAACGGAACCGCGCGAGCCGGGCGCGGGACGCCCGCCTGCGGGCCGGCAGGAAACCCCGGCGCGACCCCGAACGGGCAAGGCGCCAGGGGCGCAAGCGCGACCGCAAGCTCTATGCCGAGCGCGCGGCCGCCGGCATCTGCACCAGGTGCGGCCGGGCCCCGGCGCGCCCGGACCGCACGACCTGCGGGCCTTGCGCGGAAAAGCATCGCGCGCGCGACCGCAAGCGTGACGCCCGGGCCAGGGCCCAGGGGATACCCTATGGCGGGCGCGACCCGGAAGCCCGGCGCCGGGCCGGACGGGAGCGCAGCCGCCGGCGCAGCGAGGCCCGCCAGGCCGCCGGCCTCTGCACCCGCTGCGGCAACACCCCGCCCGAAGAGGGCCGGACCATGTGCGGGCCGTGCCGCGCGGACAGGCGGCAGGCGAAACGCGCCCGCCATCATGATCGCCGCGCCGCCGGATTGTGCGTCCGGTGCGCGGCGCCCGCGCCGGACGGCAGGGCGTATTGCCCGCCTTGCGCCGGGACCCGGAGCCGGCGGCGGGACCGGAAGGCGAAGCGGGAGGCCGACCGCCGGCGTTATGCCGAACGCAAGGCCCGGGGCGATTGCACCAGTTGCGGCAAGCCGGCCAACGGGGCGGCCGAGTGCCAGGACTGTCGCGACGCCGCCCGCGACCGCTACGACGCCCGCAGAACCGCCGGGGTCTGCGTCAAGTGTCAGGCACCCACCTTCGATGGCGCCGCTTACTGCGCGCCCTGCGCCGTCGTCAGGGCCGAGCGCCGCGACCGCGAGGCCGAACACGCCGCCCGCCGCGACCGCTATGCCGGTCGGAGGGCCCGGGGCCGCTGTGTCGCCTGCAACGCGCCCTCGCCGGGCGTGGCGCGTTGCGAGCCCTGTTCGCGCAGGCACCGCGAGAGTTCGGGCGCGTTCCGCGGCATCCCGTTCTGGGACCCGCAGTATACGGTGATCGAGATCGCCACCGGGCGCGAGCACGGGCCGTTCGACAGCGAGGCCGATGTCGCGCTCTGCCTCGTCTTCGAGAAGCTCTCGCGCGACGAGGTCGAGGTGCTGTGCGATGCCAGCCCCATGGCTTTGCTGACGGCGCCACCCTGGTGAGCCGGCGCGGCCCCGGATCGGCGTTCGCCTGCCCGTCCTGCTTCCGCCGGGCTGTCGTCCCGGAGTTGGAGAAGGGCTTTGGCGGGGGCGAGCGCCCGGCGGGGTGGAAGGGAGCGGCCCTTCCGCTGGATGTCCGGGCGCCGTCCAGGGGAGATGCCCATGTCCGAGTTCTTCCACGACGCCGATGCGGCAACCGGCACCGAACACGACGCGCCGGCCTGCGACGAACTGCTGGCCGAGGCCGGTCTCGACAGCCGGGCCATCCGCGAGGTCCTCGCCGGCCGCGACGCAGAGTGAAGGAAAGCGGGAAGAAGGTGAGCGGCAGGGGGCCGGGGAGAGGGATCGACCCGGCTTCCCCCGTTCGCAACCCATCGTCAGCAACCAGCCATTCAAGGAGATTCTCCATGGCATTCGGTCTCAATCGCGCGGAACTGATCGGCCGCCTCGGCGCCGACGTCACCGTCAACCACCTCCAGAGCGGCGGCCGCGTCGCCAACATGAGCATCGCCACCGACGAATCCTATATCGACAAGAACGGCGAGCGGATCGACCGCACCGAGTGGCACCGGGTCGTGACCTTCCAGGACGGCCTCATCGACATGCTGGTCAAGAACGCGGTGAAGGGTCGTCTGGTCTATGTCGCGGGCAAGCTCCAGACCCGGCGCTGGAAGAAGGAGGGCGAGGACTCCGACCGCTTCTCGACCGAGATCCTGCTGGTCCCGGGCGGGCGCGTGCAGTTCCTGGACAAGGGCAACGGCGCCCGGAGCCAGCCCGGCCCCGACATGGCGGGCGACGCCGGCACGGCTCCCGCCCCGGCGCCCTCGGACATGGACGCCGACCGGATTCCGTTCTGATCGGCATCACGCTTCCTCCCTCCCAACTCGGGCCGGCGCTTCGGCGCCGGCCTCTTTTTTGCTGCCGATCCGGAGGCGTCCCCGGCCCCCATGGCGCGTCCGCGTTTCGCGCGGCGCGCGCCTTCTCCGGCGCCAGGCGGGGGCGGAGACCGGCCGGTATCGAGCGTTCCGTCCCGATGGAGGAGTCCCGCCATGTCCCGCAATCCATTGCCGTCCCGCCTGCCCGGGCGGGGGCCGGCCATGAATGCCGGCGCCCTCGCCGCCGCGCTCGCGGAGCGCGCCGAGGAAGTCTGCCGCCACTACCTGCCCAACGGACGGCGGCAGGGCCGCTACTGGATCTGCGGCGATATCGACGGCGCCCGCGGCCGCTCCCTCTTCGTCCGCCTCTCCGGCCCCGGAACGCCCGGCAAGTTCACCGACGCGGCCTCGGGCGAGCATGGCGACCTGCTCGACCTGATCCGCCACCGCTCCCGCGCGCCGACGCTGCGCGCGGCGCTCGACGAGGCGCGGCGTTTCCTCGCCGTGCCGGCGGACCCCGTCCCTGTATCCAGCGAGCGGTATGACGCCACCGAGGCGGCGCGCCGCCTGTGGCGCGGCTGCCGCGCCCTCGACGGCAGCCATGCCGAGCGCTATCTCCACGCCCGCGGGCTCGCGCGCTGCCGCTTCGCGGCGCTGCGCTTCCACCCGGCGCTTCGCTACCGCGAAGGCCCCTCGGTGCGCCGTCTCCCGGCGCTGGTCGCCGCCGTCACCGGCGGCGACTCCGGATCGCAGTCCGGGGCAGGCGGCCGGCTCTTCGGCGTCCAGCGCACCTGGCTCGATCCCCGCTCGCCCGCCAAGGCGGATGTCGCCCATCCGCGCAAGGCGCTCGGACGCATCCATGGCCTCGCCGTGCGCTTCGGCCAGCCCGGCGACGGCGCTGCGCTGGTCGTCGGCGAGGGCATCGAGACCGTGCTCTCGCTGGTCGCCGCCCTGCCCGAGATCCGCGCCGCGGCGGCGCTCTCGGCCGGCAGCCTCGGCGCCTTCTCTCCGCCTGCCGGCGTCGCCCGCCTCGTGATCGCGCGGGACAACGACGAGGACGGCGCACGCGCCGCCGAACGCCTCGCCCGGCGCTGCGCGCGGGCGGGCGTCGCCGCCACGGCGATCGTGCCCCAGGGCAACGACTTCAACGACGACCTGGTCGCGCTCGGCGCGGCGGCGCTGCGCGCCCGCCTCGCGCCCCTGTTCCGCCCCGGCGCCTGACCCGGCGTGGCAGGAGAAAGAGGAAAGCGAGGGTCGGGCAAGCCGACCCGGGGAGAGGAGGGAGCCGATGGACGCCGTCATCAATCTGAAGACCGAACCGAGACTGCGGGAAGCGTTCGACCATGCACAGGTAGTCAACAACACCGTGCTGATCGACCGCCGCACGAAGTGGGGAAACCCGTTCCGGATCGCACCGGCCTGTTCGAGGGAACAGGCGGTCGCCCGCTACCGCGCCGATCTCTGGCGCCGCATCCGCGCGGGCGAGGTGTCACTGCAAGAACTCGCCGCGCTCGACGGCTGCTGGCTTGCATGCTGGTGCGAGCCGGAGCCGTGTCATGGCGACGTGCTGGCCCGCGCGGCGGCCTGGGCGGCGCAGGTGCTGGCGGAACGCAGCGCCCGCCAGGCGGAGGGGGGCGCGTCATGAGCGCCATCGCCTTCCGCCGCATCGCCCCGGACCAGTCCCGCATCTACTGCGACGGCGACCATGTCGGCGACGTCTGTGCCCTCGACGATCCGCTGCGCGAGGGTGCGCGGTATTTCGTGGTGCATCTCCACGAGGATCCGCGCGGTCCCTGCCGCGTCCATGACCGCAACCGCATCCGCGAGGTGGCCAGGCAGCGGATCCTCTCGCATCCGCTGTGGGGGTGACCCGCCATGACTGTCAAGCTGCGCGCTCCGCTTGCAAGGCTGACCGACAGGTCCGGGGATGCTCCCGAAGGCCGTGCCGGGCGGCAGCGCCCATCGGGTCCGTGCAAGGGGAAAGAATTTGCCTGCGTGCGTGCTGTCCCATTGTGCCACACGTGCTCACTGCACCAACCCCGCCGGCGGCGGGGTCCTCCACTCCGCTCGCGCTCCGTTCCGGCCGGGACTCGGAATGAAACGGCGCTGAAGCGCCTAGGCCCGGCGGAATGCGCGACCGTGGCTCCGCACTCGCTCCGCTCGCTTGTGCGCCCGCACCACTCGCGCATCCCGCCGGGCCATTCATTCCGGACCCGGTGCTTCCGCTGCGCGCGCGTGACCCAACAGGACATCACTTCGGGGCGCAACGCTCCGATAGCTGCAACCCGATCGTCAAGGAGATCGTCATGAACACCATCATCGAGAACATCGACACCGTCGAGAGCACCGAGCACTCCGTCACCGCAACCGTCTGCGACAACGCCGCCCTCTTCGGCGCAACACCCGAGCGCGACGAGTTCGATCCCCGCGTCGTCTGGGACAAGGACGATGCGCTGACCGCCGTCGAGGAAGCCTTCCGCATTCTCAGCGACGGCGTCTGCCCCGACGGCACACAGCTCGCCGACGAGCGCGAACACCTGCTCTGGGGGTTCGTCAACATGCTCCACGCCCAGACACAGCGCATCGACCGCAGCGTCGACAGGCTCACCCCCGAACTCCGAGACCTCCAGCGCGACCAGGACGGAACCGAGATCAGGTCGTTCGAGCTGGAGATGACCACCCACCGCGCGCAGAACCTCGGAGACCGCCGCGACGCCTTCGAGAAAATGCGCGACGCCTGCGCCGATGCCTACCGCGAGGAAACCGGAGAGGTCTGGCGCCCGCGCCACGGCTCGCACGCATCCCGGACCGGCAAGCTCACCTCCGCCGCCATCGAGGCCCGCGACTTCATCCGCGCACGGAAGGACCGCGAGACCATGGCCCACCTGCCGCAAGGCACCCTCGTCGCCATCGCAGGCGGCAGGGACATCGCAGACCCCGCCGCCGTCATCGCCCGCCTCGACCAGGCCCGCACCAAGTACGCCGACATGGTCCTCGTGCACGGCGGCGGCCCCGGCGTCGAGAAGATCGCCGCACGCTGGGCCGAGCGGAACGGCGTCCACCAGATCGTCTGCAAGCCCGACTGGGACCGCCACGGACGCGCCGCGCCCTTCCGCCGCAACGACGAACTCCTCAACCTCCTGCCCAGGGGCGTCATCGCCTTCCCCGGCTCCGGCATCACAGAGAACCTCGTCGACAAGGCGAAGCAGCTCGGCATCCCGGTCATGCGCTGCCCAGCCTGACCGCAGCACATCGCGGGCCGCGTCGTCATCCCGGCAGCGGGACGGCGGCGCGGCCCGTTTCCTCTTGCGCACACACTTCGCGCGGCAACGCCATCCTCGCGCGCGCTTCGTCCTGCCCCGGACCACGACCCGGGGGCTCGCTGCCCTCGCCGATCGCGTCTGCGGTCCGCTGCCGCGTCACGCGCCGCTGCACCATGCCGCCCATAAGTGCACCGGCCACTGCGCCGAACCCGGCGCACCGCCGCCTGCGCTTCCGTCGCGCGCCCTCGCATCATGCTGCGCATGAATGCCTCGGACGCCGCGCCCGACGCCGCCGCTCACACACGCCGCGGCGGCTCCCCTCCGCCGCTCTCGCCGGCGTCGATTCCCCCATCGCTCATGCATCGCAAATCGTGCTCCGACGGGCCGCGCCCGTCTCGGTCCACACACCTAACGCACCGATGGTGCAGCCTTGCAAAGGCTGCGAAGGCGCGCGATGGGCTGCGCTGCGTCACGATCCATCGCAGCCCTGCGCGTCCCTGGCGCGCCGGGAAAAGTACGCCCACTGCAAGCCCATGAATCATCGTTGTTTTTCAATGCATTGGCAGGTTTACGCCCACGACGGGCGTATGGATTCCTCCAGCACCCGCGACGGGCCGGCGTGTTCCATACCGGCTGCCGCCACAGGTGGTCTTGTTTCGTTCCAAAATTCACAATAGAAATTTCGACAGCGCAACGCTCCGGGACCGAAACGAAAAAGAGAAGAAGCCCATGGCAAAGACGATGGAAAAGCACATACGGGTCACCCCGCAAGAGTGGGCGCGCATCGAGGAAGCCGTCGGAGACCGCAAGGTCTCGGCCAATCAACTCGTGGTCGAACTCGCCATCGAGGCCCTCGACCGGCGCCGATGGCCCGGGACGGCAGCCGAAATTCATCTCCTTCGTTCCGCGCTGTTCGCCGCCCAGGCCATCGCTCTCGACATGGAGAAGGCCGGGCGCGACGAGGAGATCGAGCAGATCAGACGCGCCATCTCCGAGGTCGCGCCGAAATTGCCCGGCGATGCAGATGAAGAGGTCGCATGACAGGGAAGGCGTTCGTCCTGTTCGACCATGACGAATGCTCAGGAAGTCTCGGGGAGTTTCTCCGCGTATCCCTCTCGTTGCAGCTTGCGCAACGCCTCGACAGCCCTGGACGACTGCCTCTCCGTCGGCGTGCGTTCGGGAACACGCGCCGCCACCTCCAGGATTCCCGTTTCGACCGGCGTGAGGAGCCGCCGGGCCTTTCCCCATGCGAGAGCGTCCGACCAGAACCGACCGCCGGCGTTGACGACCGCAATCTGCGCCTCGATCCCGTCGAGTTCGCGTTGTTCACGCCGGGCCGTCCGGGCCGCATCGCTCAGTTCCCCGGATGAAATCAGTTCCTGAACGAATGCGTCCGGCCAATCGATGTGGAGGTTTCGCACACGGTCCCGGCATGCCTGCTTCTTTGCCCATTCGGTTACGTTGCTGATGCCGTCCGGCGGCTGAACGAGGACCGCGTGGACTTCCGCGGCAGCGGTCGCAATGGCGTCGTCGAGGTTGCCGCCCGCCGACTGCCGCCGCCAGATGGCTTCGAGGTCCACCGCGCGGTCCCGATCGGCGACATCGTGGGCAAGCTTCGCGATCGTGCAGGCGACGATGTTCGCGCGATACCCACCCTGATACCAGGGTTGGGCGGACACGACGCGTTCGCTGGACCTGAAGACGATTGCCATCGCGACCGCCGCACGATACCAGGCCTCGTTGAAGTCGTCGCGAGATTTTCTCCAGGCTTGGCCGATGCGCCGCGCGAACGCCGCGAAGTTCTTCTGCGCACCCAGGCTCACTTCCTGCGGCCGTTGTTCCCAGACATTCAGGTACTTGGCGAGATCGGTCTTGGTGAAGAGCTGGTTCCGGGGATTTTCCAGATCGAATTTCCTGCGTTGGGCTGCCTGGAAGGTGTAGGTCATCAGCCCTCCTCCCTCATGGCGGACCATGTAGCGGAAATCGTCCAGCCAGTTCTCCAGCACCGAGTTCGTGCCTCTGAGGCCGGGCATGCCGGGCGGCATGAATTCGAAATGCGGCCAGTCGTCCGCGCTCCAGGAGACCGGCAGCTCCAGCAGGTCGGTTTCCTCGCCGAAGGTCGAGGCTTTGTCCTCATGTATGACATCGCCCCGGCGCACCCGGTAGGGCTGCGTGTCGTGCCCCATCATCGAGCTGTCATAGACGAAGCCGCGCTCCAGCAGCAGCTCGACGGTGTTTTCCGAAAGGTCCCAGGCGGGGGAGCGGTAGCCGCGCGGCCGCCGGTCCGTCAGCGCCTCTATGGCGGCGATGCCCAGGTCGAGCTCGTCCGCCTCTTCCTCGCGCGCGAGCTGCACCGGCGGGATATGGCGCCAGCCGTGATGGCCGATCTCGTGGCCGGCCTCGTGGATGCGCCGGCAATGGTCCGGCCATGTGCCGATGGTGATGCCCGGAATGAAAAAGGATGCCGCGATGCCGTAGCGGTCCAGAAGCCGCAATATACGCTCGACGCCGACCGCCCCGAACTCGCCGCGCGAAAGCACGGTCGGCGAGGTTCTGCCCCGGGCGATGAAGCCGGACATGCCGTCGAAATCGAAAGTGAGCGCCGCAAGGCTGGCCGTCATCCGCCCATCTCCCCGGACCAGGGCCGGCCGCGCACCGATGCGGCAAGGCCGCCATCGACGACCAGTTCCATTCCGGTAATGTAGGCCGACTCGTCCGAAGCGAGGAAGAGCACGGCATAGGCCACATCCCAGGCCGTACCCGCGCGGCCCATCGGCACGATGCCGGCGCGTTCCTCCAGCACGCTCTCGAAACCGTCGCCGTGGACCTCCTTCAGCCGCCGGGTAATGCGCGGCGTCGCCATCATCCCCGGCAGCACCGCATTGCAGCGTATGCCCTGCGGCGCGTATTGCCCGGCGATGTTGCGGGTGAGTTCGTTGACCGCGCCCTTGGACGCCGAGTAGGCAACTGCGGGATAGGCGAAGCGCAGGCTCGCCAGCGACGAGTTGTTGACGATAGAGCCGCGCCCCTGTTCGACCATGACCGGCAGCACATGCTTGCAGGCGAGGAACATCGGTTTGACGTTGACCGTCATCAGCCGGTCCCAGTCCGCCTCATCCAGCTCCACCGGGCCGCCGAGGGCCTGGAGGCCGATATTGTTGAAGAGGATGTCGATCCGGCCCCAGGCGTCGAGGCAGGAGGCCACCGCCGCCTCGACTTCGGCCGCGACCGACATGTCGGCCTGCCAGGCCCGCGCCTCGCCGCCCTCGGCATGGATCTCCGCCGCGGTTTCCTCGGCGGCGGCCGCGTCCCGGTCCACACAGAAAACCCGCGCGCCCTCGCGCGCCATCAGCACCGCGCTTGCCTTGCCGTTGGACCAGCCCTCGGCGATCGACCCCGCCCCGGCAACCAGCGCCGCCTTGCCCGCCAGACGCCCGTCCATGGCTCTCCCTCCCGCTCCCGCCGCGCCAGTATGGCACGGAGGCCCGGTCCGCGCATGGCAAGGACGGGTGCCGGTGGCGTCAGTCGAACGTTCCCGCCGCACGGCGCCGGCGGCGGCAGAGCAGGAACAGGACGATCGCAAGGCCGCCCGGAAGCACCCAGGCCGGCCAGAGCAGCAGTTGCACGAAGGCCGGGTCCCAGAGCCAGGGATGCAGGTAACGCTGGACGATGGCCTGCGTGAGATTGAGGCTTCCGCTGTCCAGCGCGAACCAGAGTTGGCCCAGCGCCTGCGGTTGCCATTCCCCTTCGGCCGCCGCCTGCCAGATGTCGCCGCCAAGCGCGATCATCGCGCCACACGCGAACAGCAGGGCTACGAGACGACAGACAAACAATGGACCCCTCCGAAGGGTCAGCCTAGCGACAATGCGTGCGCTTGCCAAACCCGTTGTGCAATGCAACAACCCCGCGCTCGGAGAGGTGGCATGCTTGCTGGGATACCGAAGGAAACCGCGCCGCGCGAGCGCCGCGTCGCTGCAACGCCGGACAGCGTGAAGCGGCTGCTGGCGATGGGCTTCGAGGTGCGCGTGGAGCCCGATGCCGGGACGGCCGCCGGCTACACGGACGCCGCCTATGCAGAGGCCGGCGCGGCAACGGATCCCGAGGCGCTTGAAGCGGCGGATCTCGTGCTTGCGGTGCAGATGCCGGCGGTCGGGCGGTTGAAGCGGGGGGCCATGCTGGCGGGCCTGCTTGCGCCCTTCGGCGACGACGGCGGCCCGGCCGCGCTGGCCGCGGCGGGCGTCGAGGCGTTCGCGATGGAACTCATGCCGCGCATCACCCGCGCGCAGGCCATGGATGCGCTTTCGAGCCAGTCCAATCTCGCGGGCTATGCGGCGGTGGTCCGCGCCGCCGACCTCTTCGGCCGCGCCTTCCCGATGATGGTGACGGCCGCCGGCACCATCGCGCCGGCGCGGGTTCTCATCCTGGGCGCCGGCGTGGCCGGCCTCCAGGCGATCGCGACGGCGCGGCGCCTCGGGGCCGTCGTGTCGGCGATGGATGTGCGCCCGGCGGCGCGCGAGCAGGTGGAGAGCCTCGGCGCCAGCTTCATCGAGGTGGACCACAGGCAGCCCAGCCTCGCCGAGGACGAAGGCGGTTACGCCCGGGAGATGGGCGAGGACTACAGGCGCGAGCAGGCCGACAAGCTGGCCGAGACGCTCGCGCGCACGAATATCGTCATCACGACCGCGCAGATTCCCGGCCGGCCCGCGCCGCGCCTGCTTTCGGCGGACATGGTGCGCGCCATGCCGCCCGGCTCCGTGGTCGTCGATATCGCCGTCGCCCAGGGCGGCAATTGCGAGCTGAGCCGCGCGGACCGCATCGTGGAGGAACAGGGGGTGTTCATCGTGGGCGACAGCGACCTGCCGTCCCGTGTGGCGCAGGACGCCAGCGCCCTCTATGCGCGCAACCTCGTCAATTTTGCGGAACTGCTGGTGGACAAGGAGCGGGGCGCGCTCGCGCCCGACTACGACGATCCGATCGTTTCCGCGACGGCGCTGAACCCGAAGGACGCTTCCGATGGCTGAACCCCTGAACCGGGATGCGGCGGCGATTGCCGACCGCGCCAGCCAGCTCGCCGACGAGGCGCAGCGGCTGGCAACGGAGGCGGCCGACCTCGCCCACCGGGCCGCCCAGGCGGATGCGCCTGCAACCGACCCTGTGCTGTTCGGCCTCACCGTCTTCGCGCTTGCCTGTTTCGTCGGCTATTACGTGGTCTGGAAGGTGACGCCGGCGCTGCATGCGCCCCTCATGTCGGTCGCCAACGCGATTTCCGGCGTGGTCGTGCTGGGGGCGATGATCGCCGCCGGACCCGCCATTTTCGGCGTCTCCAAGCTGCTGGGCTTCGTCGCCGTCGTGGTTGCCTCCGTCAATATCTTCGGCGGCTTCATCATCACCCAGAGAATGCTCCAGATGTACCGCAAGAAGGGCGGCTGAGGGGATGGAAGCCTCGATTGCATCCTTCGCCTACCTTGTGGCGGCCATCTGCTTCATCCTGGGAATCCGGGGCCTCGCCTCCCCGGAAACCGCGCGCCGGGGGAACTGGATCGCCATAGCCGGCATGGCGATCGCCATCGGCGCAACGCTGCTCCGCCCGCAGATCGTTACCTTCGAGCTGGTGCTGGGCGGCATTGTCATCGGCGGCGCCATCGGCACGGTGATCGCGCTCAGGGTCAAGATCACGGACCTGCCGCAGCTGGTCGCGATCTTCAACAGCCTGGTCGGCCTCGCGGCGGTGCTGATCGCCGCCGCCGCCCTGGAGAGCCCGAGCCTCTACGGCATTCCGCTGGAAGGCGGGCTCGCGACCCACAGCCTGGTCGAGATCATGGCCTCGACCGCCATCGGCGCCGTCACCTTCACCGGCTCGGTCGTTGCCTTCGCCAAGCTGCACGGGTTGATGCAAAGCGCGCCCATCACCTTCACCGGCCAGCGTGCGGTCAACGCCTTCGTCGGCCTCATCGTGCTGATGGCCGCGCTCGCCTTCGCCGGCTGGGGCACGGCGGGGCTGTTCTGGGCGCTTGCGCTCGCGGCGCTGGTCTGGGGCGTGCTGGTGGTCATCCCCATCGGCGGGGCGGACATGCCGGTCGTGATCTCGGTGCTGAACTCGGCCTCGGGCTGGGCCTCCTGCGGCATCGGCTTCACGCTCGACAACCCGCTGATGATTATCACGGGGGCGCTGGTCGGCGCGTCCGGGGCGATCCTCTCATACATCATGTGCAAGGGCATGAACCGCTCGCTCGCCCATGTGCTGCTGGGCGGCTTCGGCGGCGAGACCGAGGGACCGACGGGAGAGGCTGCCGACCGGGGGCCGGTCAAGGCCGGCAATGCCGACGACGCGGCCTTCATGCTGCGCAATGCCGGCTCCGTGGTGGTGGTGCCGGGCTACGGCATGGCGGTGGCCCAGGCCCAGCATGCGCTGCGCGAAATGGTCGACATGCTGGAAGGGGAGGGCGTGCGGGTGCGCTTCGCCATCCATCCGGTCGCAGGGCGGATGCCGGGGCACATGAATGTGCTGCTGGCGGAGGCCAACGTGCCTTACGACAAGGTGGTCGAGATGGAGGCCATCAACCGCGATTTCCCCTCCACCGACATCGCCTTCGTGATCGGCGCCAACGACATCACCAACCCGTCCGCGCGCAACGATACGTCCAGCCCGATCTACGGCATGCCGGTGCTGGAGGTGGACCGGTCGCGGATGGTCATGTTCGTCAAGCGGTCGATGGCGAGCGGCTATGCCGGCGTCGATAACCCGCTTTTCTTCAACGAGAATACGATGATGCTGTTCGGCGACGCCAAGGCGATGTGCGAAGGCATCATCAAGTCCCTGGAATAGAGGGCGCGCATTCCATGACCCATGTCGTGAAGATTGCCCAGTGGGGCGAGGCGGTCGAGGTGGACGAGGACCAGACGCTGCTGGAAGCGGCGCTGGAACTGGGCGTGCCCTATCCGCATGGCTGCCGGTCGGGCAATTGCGGCGCCTGCAAGAGCCGCCTCTATGCGGGCAGCGTGGAGATGGAGCCCTATTCCGACTTTGCGCTGACGGACGAGGAGAAGGAAAGCGGCTTCGTGCTCGCCTGCCGCTCGCACCCGCAGGAGAACCTCGAGGTCGCGTGGCTCAATGACGACGAGGAGATGGTCGCCCATCCGCTGCGCCGCTTCGAGGCGGTGGTGGCCGAGCGCACCGAGATGACGCATGACATCGTGCGCCTGCGCCTTGCCGTGCCGGAAGGCGTCGAGTTCGCCTATACGGCGGGCCAGTACGCCTCGCTCGGCTTCGCCGGCCGGCCGGCGCGCGATTATTCGATGGCGACCGGTCCCGGCGGCATGCTCGAATTCCACATCCGCGCGATGGACGACGGGGAGGTGTCCAACTTCGTCCAGGGCGGGGTGAAGGAAGGCGACGCCGTCGCGGTCGAGGGGCCGTACGGCGCCGCCTATCTGAGGGACGCCCATCGCGGCCCGATCCTCGCCATAGCGGGCGGGTCGGGCCTCGCGCCGATCAAGGCGATCGTGGAAACGGCGCTCGCAAAGGACATGCCGCAGCCTATCTATTTCTACTTCGGGGTGCGCGGCGAATGCGACGTCTATCTCGAAGAGGAACTCGCCGGCCTGGCGTCGAAGCACGAGCGGCTCAGCGTCCAGATCGTGCTGTCGGAGCCGGAGGGCGGCACGGACCGGCGCACGGGCTTCGTGCATGACGCCGTGGCGGCCGATTTCGACGATCTCGACGGCTGCAAGGCCTATCTCGCCGGCCCGCCAGTGATGGTCGAGGCGGCGACCGAAATGCTGGAAATCCGCGACATGCGCCCCGAGGACATCCACGCCGACGCCTTCTATACCGAGGCGGAGAAGGCCGCGCTCAATGGCTGACCGGCTCAGGATCGCCAGCTGGAATGTGAACTCGGTCCGGCTGCGCATCGACAGCGTCGAGCGGCTGGCGGCGGAGCGCGCGCCCGATGTGCTCTGCCTCCAGGAGGTCAAGGTCGAGAGCCGCCATTTCCCCGTCGAGCCGTTCCATGCGCTCGGCTACCGCCACTCGGTGCTCTACGGCATCAAGGGCTATCACGGCGTCGCGGTGTTTTCGCGGCTCCCCATCGAGAACGGCGGCACGCGCGACTGGTGCGGGCGTTCGGACGGGCGCCACGCCTTCGCCACCGTCGCGGGCATCGAAATCCACAATTTCTACGTGCCGGCGGGCGGCGACGAGCCGGACCCGGACATCAACGACAAGTTCGCGCACAAGCTGCAGTTCCTTCAGGAGATGACCGGCTGGTGGCGGGACCGGCGGGACGACGGCGCGCGCCGGGTGATGGTCGGCGATCTCAATATCGCGCCGCTGGAAACCGATGTCTGGTCGCACCGCCAGCTCCTCAAGGTGGTGAGCCACACGCCCGTCGAGGTGGAGCACCTGGCGGCGGTGCAGGACTCACATGGCTGGACCGATGTCGTGCGCCGTTTCATCCCGCCGGAGCAGAAACTCTACAGCTGGTGGAGCTACCGGGCGCGCGACTGGTCGGCCTCCGACCGGGGGCGGCGGCTCGACCATATCTGGGCGACGCCCGCGCTGTCGGGCGCGCTCGCCGGGGCGGAGGTGCTGCGCGACGCGCGCGGCTGGGAACGCCCCTCCGACCACGCCCCCGTCATCGCCGACTTCGACCTGTCCGCGGTTTAGGCAGGCGCTTGCGACAATCCGCTTGATGAGATTGGGGACAATCTCGTTTACATTGGGGCCTTGGCTACATATAGTGTACGCCGAAGCGTTGGGCGCTACAGGTTGACGTTCCTTGCGTCCTGACGCGCTTCTGACTGGAGTGTGGAAACGCGGTGTACCATCTGTGGCCGCCCAGCAGGGTGCTTCATCTGCTGCCGCCTGAAAAAGCGCACAATATGGCGCTTCGGCTCCTCCAATTTTCTCCTCTCCGCCTGCGGCCTCCGGCGCTGCCCGTGCGCAGGGCGGGAATCGAAGCGGATAATCCGGTAGGCCTCGCAGCCGGCTTCGACAGGCATGGAGAAGTTGTCCGCAGCCTGCTCGGCCTCGGATTCGGCTTTGTCGAGATCGGCGGGGTCACGCCGAGGCCGCAGCCCGGCAATCCGCAGCCGAGGCTGTTCCGCCTTGCCGCCGACCGGGCGGTCATCAACCGCATGGGCTTCTACAGCCACGGCGCGGACGCCGTTGCGCGGCGGCTGGAACGCTACCGCAACTGGGGCGGACGGGGCACGGTCGGCGTCAACCTCGCCAAGAACAGGACGAGCGAGGATGCCGCCGCCGACTATGCGGCAGTCGCACGGTCGGTCGCCGGCCTCGCGGATTTCGTCACCGTCAATGTGTCGTCTCCCAACACGCCGGGCCTGCGCGCGCTGCAGACGGAAGGCGAGCTTCGCCGGATCGTGGAGCGCGTGCGCAGCGTATCGCCTTCGGGCGCGGCGCTCTGGGTCAAGCTCTGCCCCGATCTCGGCAAGGCGGAGCGGGCAGCGCTCGGCCGGGCCCTTGCGACGATGCCGGTGGACGGCGTGGTGGTCTCCAACACGACCGTTTCCCGGCCCGCCGGCCTGCGCTCGCCGGAGCGGGGCGAGCAGGGCGGCTTGAGCGGCCGGCCGATCAAGGCCCTTGCCACCGAGGCCCTGCGCGATATCCGGGCCGCGAGCGAAGGCAAGGTCGATCTGATCGGCGTGGGCGGCATCGAGAACGCGGAAGACGCGCGCGAAAGGCTTGAGGCCGGCGCGTCCCTGGTGCAGTTCAACACCGCGCTCATCTACGGCGGAAGCCTGCTGCCCTACCGCATGGCGCGCGATCTCGCCCGCAGCATGGAACCCGCCCGCAGCGCCCGGCCGGAAGCCGGGGCGCCGGTGCCGGCCTACTCTTCCGCCGCGCCGCAATAGCATCGGCTGCAGGCTGTGAGCGCCACCGGAATCGTGCCCGGCCTTGCGCCGCTGGCGGATCGTTACGACTCCTATCTCGTCGATCTCTGGGGCTGCCTGCATGATGGCGTCCGGCCCTTCCCGGCGGCGCTGGATGCGTTGGAGCGGCTCCGGGCGGGCGGCGGCAAGCGGGTCTGCTTCCTCTCCAACGGCCCGCGCCGGATCGCCTCGCTCATCCGCCGCCTCGACGATATGGGCGTGCCCCGGAGCCTCTACGACGCGGTCATGTCGTCGGGCGAGTCGGCCTGGGCCGCGCTCCGGCACCGCAGCGATCCCTGGCATGCGCGGCTCGGGCGGCGCTGCCTGCATGTCGGGCCGGAGCGCGACAACGATGTGCGAGAGGGCAACGGCCTCGACATCGTGGAGCGGGTGGAGGACGCCGATTTCATCCTCTGCACCGGCATCGACGGCTGGGACGAGACGGTTGCGGACTACGAGCCGCTGCTGGCGGCGGGCGCGGCGCGGGGCCTGCCGATGGTCTGCGCCAATCCGGACCTTGTCGTGCATATCGGCGACAGGCTCTCGCTCTGCGCGGGCTCGCTGGCCGTCCGCTATGTCGAGCTCGGCGGCGATGTCGCCTGGCACGGCAAGCCGGACGGCGCGGTGTTCGCGCGTGCGCTGGAGGCCCTCGGCAGCCCCGACCCGGCGCGCGCGCTGATGGTCGGCGACGGGCTCAGGACCGACATCGCCGGCGGCAACGCCTGGGGCATCGACACGCTCTTCCTCTCCGGCGGCATCCATGCCGAGGAAGTGGGCACGCCGCCCGACCCGGCGCGCCTCGCGCAACGCTCCGCCGAACTCGGCGTCCGCCCGACCTGGGCGACGACCGCGCTCCGCTGGTAGGCGGGCGCCCGCGCTACTCGTCCGCGCGGAAGTTCAGCTCGATCAGCACGTCGTTGGGGTCGCGGACGAAGATCTGGCGGAGCCTGCCGCCCGGCACCACGCGGGTCTCGTGCTCATAGCCCTTGTCGCCGAGAAAGGCGGTGTAGCGCTCGAAGCCTTCGGCCGCGAAGGCGACATGGTCGATGCAGCCCGACCCGGACTTGTCCTGCTCGTCCACGCCGATCAGGTGGATGACCGCCTCCTCGCCGCAATAGAGCCAGGCGCCGGGGAAGGCGAAATTCGGGCGCTCGCCGTTCTCGAAACCCAGAATGTCCTCGTAGAAGGCGACGGTCTCGTCGAGCTTGTCCGTCATGATGTTGACGTGCTGGAGCATGGTGAGCGTCATGGCTGCTGCCTCCTTCAGGCTTGGCTCGGCAGGTTCGAGGGAATGTCGGGATCGAGCGGGTAGATCGGCCGGCGCAGCTTCTTCCAGGGAAAGAGGCTGTAGTCGGAGGTGGTCGTTCCCGGCCCGGCCAGCATCACGATTTCGCGCGCGATCGGCTCGAAGCCGGCGCGGAAATGCTGGCGCGACTTGATGAGGACATAGCGCTTGGCGGCCGGGTCGATGCCGCAATGGGTGAAGCAGCCCGTATCGAAGGGCTCGTAGCGCTCTTCCGAGACGACGACCTCGGCCGCGCCCGTGTCGAGCACGGCGGTGCGCCCGATGGAAAGCCTGACGCCGGTGAACATCGGCCCGGTGACGGTGAACTCGCCGTCCGTGATCCGGCGCACCCGGCCGCGAAGCCGGAGCGGCTCGCCCTCGAGCCCCATGGCGGGCATGTCGGTCTTGCCGCCGATCTCGACCTCGACCTCCGCGCCGACGCCGGCGGCGATCATCTCCGCCACGGCCTCCGGGTCGGCGAACGGTCCCGCCGCCATGCCGGTCAGGCCCTGCCGGAGGCATTCCCGGAGCGCCGCCATCACATCCTGGTTGCCGCCGGACCCGGTATTGTCGCCGTGATCGACCAGCAGCACGGGCCCGGCTCCGTCCTTCATCGCAGCGGCGCGGGATATGGACCCCGCCATGTCCTCGATTTCGAACAGGAAGTCGGCGCGCTTCTCCCAGGCCTCGCCCATCAGGTCGAGCACCAGCCGCTCCGCCCTGTCCGCCGGCCCCTGCACCACGGCGGAAATGCCGACATGCTCGATATCGGCGAGCGGGAAGCAGCCGAACACCGAGGCCAGCAGCACCTCGCCGCTGTCTTCGGCCGCGCTGGCGCGGTCCATGATCGCTTGCATGGGCGGGCGCGAGGGCGAATGCACGTTCATGTGCGGCATCAGCGGCAGGGAATGCCAGGCGGTCGCCGCGGCCGCGCCGTTCATGGCCTTGAGCAGCGCCTCGCCCGCCCGCATGCCGGTCTCGTACATGTCGATATGCGGATAGGTGCGGTAGCCGGCGAGCACCGTCGGCAGCAGCGCCAGGTCGCGCGTCAGGTTGGTGTGGAAATCGAGCGCGACCGCAACCGGCAGGTCCGGCGCCGCGGCCCGGATGCGGCGCAGCAGCTCGCCCTCGCCGTCGTCGAAGCCCTCCGTCACCATCGCGCCGTGCAGGTCGAGGAAGAGCGCGTCGCAGCCCTGCCCGACCGCTTCCAGCACGGCGTCGGCGACGAGGTCGAGGATCGCGTCCGGCGCCGGCGCGCTCGGATGCGCGTTGGCCGCAATCGGCACGGCCAGCGCCGCGCCTTCGCGCTCGGCGATGTCGATATAGGCGGCGAGCGGATTGTTGGTGCCGCGATAGACGCGCACCGCCTCCCCGTCCCGCGCCGGCCTGTCCGTCGGCCCGACGCGCCCGAAGGCGGACACCGGGGTCGGCACGGGCGAGAAGGTGTTGGTCTCGTGGCGCATCAGCGCCGCGACGAAGCGTTTGCGGCTCATGGGCGCCCATTCTGTCGAAAGCGGTCAGGCATGGCAAAGCGGGCGGCGCGGCTTCCGGCCTTCTCCGTCCGCCCTCACGAAAGCACGAGGCTGCCGGCGCGGTTGACGGCGCTGGTGACGGCTTTGAGGGAGGCGGAGACGATGTCCGGGTCCATGCCGGCGCCGTGGACGGTGCCGCCGTCCGGCCGCGTCATCTGCACGAAGGCCGCCGCCGTCGCGCCGGCGCCCTTGCCGACCGCATGCTCGTGGAAGTCGGTCAGCGTGAGGTCGAGGCCGTAGGCGGTGCGCAGCGCGTCCATATAGGCGTCGATCGGCCCGTTGCCGCGGCCCGTGATCGACCGCTCGACGCCGTTCTCGCGCAAGGTGGCGGTGATGATCCGCATTTCCGAGGCGTGGGGGTCCGGGCGGGTTGCGTCCGAGACGAACTCCAGCGGCGAACTGGCCTTCAGATACGCCTTCTCGAATGCCTCCCAGATGCGCGCCGGGGCCAGCTCCTCCTCGGTCTCGTCGGCGATCTGCTGCACCTGCTGGCTGAACTCGATCTGCACCGAGCGCGGCAGCGAGACGCCGAATGAACGCTCCAGGATATAGGCGATGCCGCCCTTGCCGGACTGGCTGTTGATCCTGACGACCGTCTCGTAGGTGCGGCCGAGGTCGGCCGGGTCGATAGGCAGGTAGGGAACCTCCCAGACCGGGCTGTTCGCCTGCTCCAGCGCCGTGAAGCCCTTCTTGATCGCGTCCTGGTGGGAGCCCGAGAAGGCGGTATAGACCAGCTCGCCCGCCCAGGGATGGCGGGGATGGACCGGCAGCCGGTTGCAGTGCTCCGCCACCTCGATGGTGCGGTTGATGTCGGAGAAGTCGAGACCGGGATCGACGCCCTGGGTGTACATGTTGATCGCGAGCGTCACGATATCGACATTGCCGGTGCGCTCGCCATTGCCGAACAGCGTGCCCTCGATGCGCTCGGCGCCCGCCATGAAGGCGAGCTCGGCGGCGGCCACGCCCGTGCCCCGGTCGTTGTGCGGGTGCAGGCTCAGCACGATGCTGTCGCGCCGGGCGAGGTTGCGGTGCATCCACTCGATCTGGTCGGCGTAGATATTGGGCGTCGCCATCTCCACCGTGGCCGGCAGGTTGACGATCATCCTGCGCTCCGGCGTCGGCTGCCAGACCTCCGAGACCGCGTCGCAGATTTCCTTGGCGTAGTCGAGCTCGGTGCCGGTGAAGCTCTCCGGCGAATACTGGTAGATGACCTCCGTCTCCGGCACGGTCGGCGTGAGCTCGCGGATCAGCGTCGCGCCGTCCACGGCGATCTTGGTGATGCCGGCCCGGTCCTGGCCGAAGACGACGCGGCGCTGCAGCGTCGAGGTCGAGTTGTAGAGATGGACGATGGCCCGGCGCGACCCGGCGATGGCCTCAAAGGTGCGCCGGATCAGCTCGTCGCGCGACTGGGTGAGCACCTGGATGGTGACGTCGTCCGGGACCAGGCCCTCGTCGATGATATGGCGGCAGAAGTCGAAATCGGTCTGGCTGGCGGAGGGGAAGCCAACCTCGATCTCCTTGAAGCCGAGGCGCACGAGCTCCTCGAACATGCGCAGCTTCCGGCGGAGGCCCATCGGCTCCACGAGCGCCTGGTTGCCGTCGCGCAGATCGACGGAGCACCAGACGGGCGGACGGGTGATGACGGCGCCCGGCCAGCTGCGGTCGGGCAGGTCGACGGGCTGGAAGGGGATGTATTTGTCGGTCGGATCGGTGCTGGGCATGGCTGCTGAGCGGTCCTCGGTTTCCGCGCGGGGCCCGAATCGGACAGGCGGCGCGGCTTAGAATTCTGGCGATGTCGGGATAGTTCGACGGCGGTAGGGGCTACACCCGCCGGGCAGCCGTTCAGGCCCGGCGAGCGCCGGTAAGGCCGAGAAGCAGAATGCCGCTGCGTTCGAACATGGCCCGGCTTATAGGCGAGCGCCGGCCGGCCTGTCAACGGTCCGGAGCCGGCGGGACCCGGCGGCGCGTCATGAAATGTCATGTTTTGCATGCTGTGAGTGCATATGCGATAGCCGTTTCAGGCATGACGCCGCCGTTTCGGACGGACGCTCCGGGGTTTCCATCCGGTTTCCCGGCTTCGGTCTTCGGCATGTATCTCTCCTTTCGACCCATCTTCGTTCCGTTCTCCCCGCCGCCGGTTCGTCCGGGCGGCGGGACCCTGATTCGCGCGTCATGCGCGCCGGCGCCCGCGCCCGCGGGCGGGCGTTTCGCGCCGGCGCGGTTCGCGCGCCTGATTGCCCGCCTGCGCTTGCGCGCGCGAGCCAAGCGCAGAGCGCACCCCACCTGTTGGCCGAATCGGGGGCTTTTTTCGCGCCGGCGCGAACGGCGAAACGAAGCGGCTCTGCGAACGCCGCTTCCGCCGTCCGGTTTCATATTCGCACGAATTTATGAAAAATCAAGTATATCAGAGAAATTTTCCTGAACATATGAACATTCTGTAATGTTCGCCGCGAACCGGGGTCCGGGGCAGGCGCTTCGCTCCGGCCGGGGCGACCCCCGCTTTCGCGAGGGCAGGCGGTGGGCCGCCGTCTAGCCCAGCAGCCGCTTCAGTTCGTAGAGCCGGTCCAGCGCGTCCCTCGGGGTGAGGGCGTCGGGGTCGAGGGCGGCGAGGGCCTTTTCGGCTTCGGACGGCTCCGGCGCGGCCCCGGGATTGCGGGCGGCGGCGAAGAGCGGCAGGTCTTCGGCGAGCCGCGCGATGGCGCTTCCCTGTTCGCCGGTCTCCAGGAGGCGCAATACCTCTTCGGCCCGCTCGACCACGGCGCGCGGCAGGCCGGCGAGCCGCGCCACATGGATGCCGTAGGAGCGGTCCGCCGCGCCGGGCGCGACCTCGTGCAGGAACACGACGGAGCCCTGCCATTCCTTGACCCGCATGGTGCGCAGCGCGAGCCGCTCCAGCTTGCCGGCGAGCAGGGTGAGTTCGTGGTAGTGCGTGGCGAACAGCGCCCGGCAGCGGCAGGCTTCGTGAAGCTGCTCCACCACCGCCCAGGCGATGGAGAGGCCGTCGAAGGTCGCCGTGCCGCGCCCGATCTCGTCGAGGATCACCAGCGAGCGTTCGCCCGCCCGGTTCAGGATCGCCGCCGTCTCGACCATCTCGACCATGAAGGTGGACCGCCCGCGCGCGAGGTCGTCCGAGGCGCCGACGCGGCTGAACAGCCGGTCCACCGCCCCGATATGCGCGCGGTCCGCCGGCACGAACCCGCCCATCTGGGCCAGGATGGCGATGAGCGCGTTCTGGCGCAGGAAGGTGCTCTTGCCGGCCATGTTCGGCCCCGTCACGAGCCAGAGCCGCTGCCCCGGCGAGAGGTCGCAACCGTTCGCGACGAAGGGCTCGTCCAGCGCCGCCTCGACGACCGGATGGCGCCCGCCCTCGATTTCGAAGGCGAGGCTGTCGTCCACCAGCGGGCGGCTCCAGTTGCATTCGACGGCGAGCGCCGCCAGTCCTGCGGCCGTGTCCAGCAGGGCGAGCGCGGCTGCGGCCGCCGCAATCCCGCCGCCCCGTTCCAGCACTTCGGCCGCCAGGCGCTCGAATATGGCGAGCTCAGCCGCCAGCGCCCGGTCGGCAGCGCCCGCGATCTGCGCTTCCAGCCGGCCGAGCTCGACCGTGGTGAAGCGCATGGAGTTGGCCATGGTCTGGCGGTGGATGAAGGCGTCGTCGGCCACGAGGCGCTCGGAGGCGGCCTGCGTCACCTCGACGAAATATCCCAGGATGTTGTTGTGGCGGATCTTGAGCGAGGCCGCGCCCGTCTCGGCCGCATAGCGCGCCTGCAGACCGGCCACCGTCTTGCGGCTGTCGTCGCGGAGCGTGCGCAGCCGGTCGAGTTCGCCGTCATGGCCGGCGGCCACGAATCCGCCGTCGCGCGCGGCGAGGGGAAGGTCGGGGCCGAGCGCCGCCGCCAGCGCCGCCGCCGTCTCCCCGTGGCCCCGGAGCGCCGTGCAGGCCTCCGCCAGCAGCGGCGGCGGGGCGTCGAACAGGTCCGCGATCTCGCCCGCCAGAACGAGCGCGTCGCGAATGGCCGCAAGGTCGCGCGGGCCGCCGCGCCCGAGCCCGAGCCGCGAGAGGGCGCGCTCGATGTCCGGGGCGCGCGCGAGCCGGCCGGCAAGCTCCCGGCGGAGGCGGTCCTCGCGGCAGAGCCGGTCCACGGCATCGTGGCGCGCGGCGATGGCGGCCGGGTCGGTCAGCGGCGCCGCGAGCCACGCCGCCAGCAGGCGCCCGCCGGCCGCGCTCCGTGTCCGGTCGATGGTTGCGAGCAGGCTGCCCCGGCGCTCGCCGGCGAGCGTTGCGGTCAGCTCCAGGTTCCGCCGGGTCGCGGGGTCGATCTCCAGCACCTGTCCGGGGCCCGCGGGCCGGGGCGGCTCCAGGCGCGGCAGGCGGCCCTTCTGCGTCAGTTCCAGATAGTCCACCAGCACCCCGCAGGCGGCGGTCTCGGCGCGCCCGAAGCGCCCGAAACCCTCAAGCGTCGCCACCCCGAACGCCTCCAGCAGGCGGCGGCGCGCATTCTCGCTGTCGAAGCGTGCGGCCGGCAGCGGCGTCGCCGCGCCGTCGAAGGCGGTCGCGTCCAGCAGCCTCTCGGGCAGGACCAGTTCGGAGGGTTCGATGCGTGCGAGCAGCGCCGGCAGGCTTTCCTGCGTCACGCTCTCGACCCGGAATTCGCCGGTGGACATGTCGGCCCAGGCGAGCGCCGCCCCGCCGCCCGCTTCGGCCAGCACGGCCAGATAGTTGTGCCGGCGCGCGTCCAGCAGCGAGTCTTCGGTGAGCGTGCCCGGCGTGACGAGCCGGACGACCTCGCGCGCCACCACCGCGCCGCCGCCGCGCTTGCGGGTCTCGGCCGGGTCCTCCGTCTGCTCGCAGATGGCGACCTTGAAGCCCTTGCGAATCAGCCGCTCCAGATAGGCCTCATGCGCGCGGACCGGCACGCCCGCCATCGGGATGTCGTCGCCGTCATGGCGCCCGCGCTTTGTGAGCGCGATGTCGAGCGCGGCCGCGGCCGCCACCGCGTCCTCGAAGAACAGCTCGTAGAAATCCCCCATCCGGTAGAACAGGAGATAGCCCGGATGCGCCTCGCGAATGGCGAGATACTGCGCCATCATCGGCGTGCTGCTGGCGGGTCGGGCGGCTTTCATCGGCGCTCGGCGGTCTTCCGGCAAAGAGGCCGCCAGCATTCCGCATCCCGCCCGTTTCGCCAATGGCGATGCGCGGGGGAAATGCACAGCGAAACGGATGAGCTATGCTGGCGGCCGATTTCCGGCGCGGCGCCGGACCCGGAGGCCCGAGGGGGGACAGGATGGATTTCGGTTTCAGCATTCCGCACAGGGGCCCACTCGCCAATCCGGCGGACCAGAAGCGGCTCGCGCAGACCGGCGAGCGGCTCGGCTATGCGGCGCTCACGGTTTCGGACCACATCGTGATCCCGCGCGACATCGGGTCGAAATACCCCTATTCGGAGACGGGCGACTTCCCCGGCAGCCGGTCTGGCGAGGCGCTGGAGATGATCGCGCTGCTCGCCTTCCTCTGCGGCGTCACGGAGAAGGCGCGGCTCATCACCTCCGTCATGGTGCTGCCCCACCGCAATCCGGTGCTGGCGGCGAAGCAGCTTGCGACGGCCGACCTGCTGAGCGGCGGGCGCGTCACGGTCGGCTGCGGGGTGGGGTGGATGCGCGAGGAGTTCGAGGCGGTGGGGCTGCCGCCCTTCGACGAGCGCGGCCGGGTCGCGGACGAATATCTCCGCGTCTTCAAGGCGGTCTGGACAGAGGACCCCGCAAGCTTCGCCGGGGACTATGCGGGTTTCTCCAATGTCTCGACCCTGCCGCATCCGGTGCAGAAGCCGCATCCGCCGCTCTGGATCGGCGGCGAGAGCCGGCCGGCGCTCCGCCGCGTCGCGGCCCTCGGCGACGCCTGGTATCCCATCGGCAACAATCCGCGCGCCATGCTCGACAGCCTGGAGCGCTACCGGGACCGGCGCGACCTGTTGTTCCGGATCGCCGAAGAAGCCGGGCGCGACCCCGCCTCGATCGGGCTCGCCTATTCCGCCCCCTGGCATTTCGAGGAGGCCGCGGAGGACGGCGGGGGCGGCCGGCGCTTCCTCACCGGCAGCGCGGAGGAGCGCGCCGGCGACCTCCGCGCGCTCGGCGAGCTCGGCGTCGGCTGCGTCTTCCTGAACTTCGCCGCCCGCTCCGTCGAGCGCACCGAAGAGCGCCTCTCCCGCTTCGCCGAGGAGGTCATGCCGCTGGTAAGCGGATAGTCGTTCGGCAGCATCTACTGCCTCTGACGGATTTCCGGGCATGGGCAGTTGACATAACCAGTCTGACTAGATAATATCGATGCATGGCGCTCAACTATTCGATCTACGAGGCCAAGGCCCGGTTTTCCGAGGTCATCAGGCAGGTGCGGGACGGTCGTGTCGTCACCGTCTCCTATCGGGGTCAGCCGGTGGCCGAAATCCGGTCGATAGAGCGGACACCGACGCTGGATGAGCGGCTTTCGGACCTTGAACGCAGCGGTTCCCTCGTTCGTTCGTCCGTCCCGAGACAGACGCTCCGACCGGTGGAGCGGCGGCCGGGCGCCCTGTCGAGGTTCTTGGCCGAGCGTGAGGAATGAGCATCGCTTACGTCGATACCTCGGTATTGGCGGCTATTGCTTTCGATGAACCGGGCGCGGCGGCATGCGCCCGGCGGCTGGATGAATTCGACCGCCTGATCTCGTCCAACCTGCTTGAAGCCGAGCTCAGGGCGGCCTTCGCGCGCGAGAACCTGGTCTTTCAGGAGAGCACGACTGCGGGGATCGAGTGGATTCTACCCGACAGGCCGCTTGCGCCCGAGTTCGCAAAGATCCTCGGGACGGGCCGCCTCAGGGGCGCGGACCTCTGGCACGTCGCGACGGCCCTCTATGTGTTTCCACAGCCATCCGCTCTTTCCTTCGCGACGCTCGATGGCCGGCAAGGCTCCGTTGCGGAGGAACTCGGCTTTGCGGTTCTTCCTGACGCGAACCCGATCTGATCCCGTCTCAATTGTCCTCAGAGCGGCGGCGCAGCGCCGTCTGCATCCAGAGGATGCCGCCCAGCACCATGAGGGTGCCCAGCCATTGCCAGGGGCCGAGCCGCTCGCCGTAGAGCGCCCAGGCGGCGAAGATGCTGGTGAGCGGCTGGAGGTTGTTCAGCATGGAGGTGTTCTCGGCCCCGGCAAGGCGCACGGCGGCGTAGTAGAGCGGGATCGAGGAGACCTGGCAGACGATCACGGCGAGGCACCCGGCCCAGCCCGCCGCGGTCACCGGCAGCCGCGCCTCCCCGGAGAAGAGCGCGATCGGCACCAGGATCGCCGCCGCCACCGCCGAGAACCAGAACATCACCGGCAGCGGGTCGGCATGCGCCATGCCGCGCGCGAGCCAGAGCACGCTGACCGAGCAGGCGACGCCGGCCGAGACCCCGAGGAACACGCCGAACGGGTCGAGGCCGTCGAAGCCGACGCCGAGCGCGAGCCCGACGCCCGCGAAGGCGAGCGCCAGCGCGCCCATGACCGCCGCGCTCGGCCAGCGCCGGTCGAGCGCGGCGGAGAACGCGCCCACCAGCGGCGGATAGACGAAGAAACAGAGGGCGGCGAGGCCGACCGGGATCGTCTCCACCGCCGCGATATTGCCGTAGAACATGTGGGCCGCCAGCACGCCGAGGCCGAGGCAGGAGAGCATGTCGCGCCGCGGCAGCAGCAGGCTGCGCCGGGTGGCGAGGCAGATGAGCCAGAGCATCGACGCCAGCAGCACGGCGCGCACGGGTGAGATCGCGATGGGCGTGGCACCCCCCTCATAGGCCGCGCGCGAGGCCGCGATCGCGAGCCCGAGGCCGAGCGAGGACGCGACCGCGAACAGGTATCCCCGCCGGACGGGCGTCATCCGCCGGACCCGCTATCCGCATTCATGCCGAGCCCCTGTATGATGAACCGCCCGTGGGACAAGGTTTAGCAATGCCCGATACCGAGCGCGAGAGCGCCACGCTGCCGGTCTGGGACCTGACCGACCTCTACAGCGCGCCCGACGGACCCGATGTCGCCCGCGACCTCGAAACCGCCCATGCCGAGGCCCGCGCCATAGAGGAGCGCTGGAAGGGCCGGCTCGCGGAGATCGACGGCGAAGAGCTGGCGGAGGCGGTCGAGGCCTATGAGCGGCTCCATGAGCGCCTAGCCCGGCTGCTCAGCTATGCGGGCCTGCTGCGCGCGGGCGACATGGCGTGCCCGGAGACCGGGCGCTTCCACCAGTCCATCCAGGAGCGCTTTGCGGAGATTGCCGCGCACACGGTCTTCTTCCAGCTCGAACTCAACGAGATCGACGACGACATTCTCGCGCGCCGGCTGGAGGAGAGCGGGCGGCTGGCCCGCTACCGCCCCTGGCTGGAGCAGAGCCGGTCCTTCCGCCCCCACCAGCTTGCCGAGGACATGGAGCGCCTGCTGCTCGACCGCGAAACGGCCGGCTCGTCGGCCTGGACGCGGCTTTTCGACGAGACGCTGGCCGCGCTGCGCTTCCCGTTCCGCGACCGCCGGCTCACCATGGAGGAGGCGCTCGACCGCCTCGCGCATGCCGATGCGGGCGTGCGCAGGGCGGCGGCCTCGTCGCTCTCCACGGTGCTCGGGGAAAACGAGCGGCTCTTCGCGCATATCCTCAACACGCTCCTCAAGGACAAGGAGATCGACGACCGCTGGCGCGGCTTCTCCCGCTCCGTCTCCGCGCGCAACCTGCAGAACCGGGTCGAGGACGAGGTGGTCGATGCGCTGGTCGGCGCGGTCAAGCGGGCCTATCCCGCGCTCTCCCACCGCTATTACCGCCTGAAGGCCGGGTGGCTGGGCGTGGAAAGGCTCGCCTGGTGGGACCGCAATGCGCCGCTGCCGGAGGCGGACCGGCGCGACTATTCCTGGGCCGAGGCGAAGCGCCTCGTGCTGGACTCCTACGCCGCCTTCTCGCCGCGCATGGCGGAGGTCGCGCAGCACTTCTTCGACAATGCCTGGATCGACGCGCCGCCGCGGCCGGGAAAGGCGCCCGGCGCGTTCTCGCATCCGACGGTGCCGGGCGCGCACCCCTATGTGCTGCTCAACTACCAGGGCCGGACGCGGGACGTGGCGACGCTCGCGCATGAGCTCGGCCACGGCGTGCACCAGTCGCTGGCGGCGGGGCAGGGCCATTTCCTGGCCGCCACGCCGCTCACCCTTGCCGAGACGGCGTCCGTCTTCGGCGAGATGCTGACCTTCCAGGCGATGCTGAAGACGGCCCCGCCCGAGGGCCGCCGCGCGCTGCTCGCCGGCAAGGTCGAGGACATGCTGAACACGGTGGTGCGCCAGATCGCCTTCTACGAGTTCGAGCGCCGGCTCCACGAGGCGCGCGCCGGGAGCGAGCTGACAGTGGGCGATATCGGCGACATCTGGATGGACACGCAGCGCGAGAGCCTGGGCGACGCCTTCGCCTTCGACGAGTCCTACCGGGCGATGTGGACCTATATCGGCCATTTCATCCATGCGCCCTTCTATGTCTATGCCTATGCCTTCGGCGACTGCCTGGTGAACGCGCTCTACGCGGCCTATGAGGACGGGAGCGAGGGCTTCGAGGGCAAATATCTCGACATGCTCGCCGCCGGCGGGTCGAAGCATCACGGCGCGTTGCTGGCCCCCTTCGGCCTCGACGCCCGCGACCCGGCGTTCTGGGACCGGGGCCTGGCGCGCATTGCCGGCTTCGTGGACGAGCTGGAGGCCGCATGAGCGACGATTCGGGCGGCCTCGGCGGCCAGTTGCGCCGCTATGCGCGGGTCGGCGGCGCGGTCGGCGGCCTCGCGGCGAACTATGCCGGGCGGCGGCTTCTCGGGCGAAAGATCGAGCATGACGCCCATGCGCGCGAGCTTGCGGCTGCGGTGGGCGGCCTCAAGGGGCCGCTGATGAAGGTGGCGCAGATCCTCGCCACCATTCCCGATGCGCTGCCGTCGGCCTATGCGGAGGAATTGCGGCAATTGCAGGCCGACGCGCCGTCGATGGGCTGGCCGTTCGTGCGCCGGCGGATGGCGGGCGAGCTCGGCCCGGAATGGCCGAAGCGCTTCCGCGAGTTCGAGCGCAGCGCCGCCCATGCGGCCTCGCTCGGCCAGGTCCACCGCGCGACCGCGCCCGACGGCGCGCGCCTTGCCTGCAAGCTGCAATATCCCGACATGGCCGCGGCCGTGGAAGCGGACCTCCGGCAGTTGCGGGTGGTGCTGTCCATCTATGAGCGCCGCGACCGGGCGGTGCGCACGGAAAGCATCTTCCAGGAGCTTTCGGAGCGGCTCAGGGAGGAGCTCGACTACCACCGCGAGGCGAAGCATATGCGCCTCTACGGGGCAATGCTGGCCGGCGAGGCCGGCGTGACCGTGCCGGAGCCGGTGGAGGCGCTTTCGACCGGCCGCCTGCTCACCATGACCTGGATCGACGGCCGCCCGCTGCTGGAGGCGGTGGACCTGGCCGTGGAGGCACGCAACCGGCTGGCCGAGAACATGTTCCGCGCCTGGTATGTGCCCTTCTACGATTGCGGCGTCATCCACGGCGACCCGCATCTCGGCAACTACTCGATGCGGGAGGATTTCGCCATCAACCTGCTGGACTTCGGCTGCATCCGGGTGTTCCCGCCCTCCTTCGTCAAGGGCGTGATCGACCTCTACCGGGCGCTCCGGGACGGCGACGAAGCGCTGGCGGTCTCGGCCTATGAGACCTGGGGCTTCGAGAACCCGTCGCGCGAACTGATCGAGGTGCTGAACATCTGGGCGGAGTTCCTTTACGCGCCCTTGCTTCAGGACCGCGTCCAGCGCATCCAGGAGAGCGAGAGCGGCCTGTACGGCGCAACCGTCGCGGCCCGGGTGCACCGGGAGTTGAGGCGGGTCGGCGGGGTGCGCCCGCCGCGCGAATTCGTGCTCATGGACCGCGCCGCCATCGGCCTCGGCTCGGTCTTCATGCGGCTCAGGGCGGAGGTGAACTGGCACCGCCTCTTCCACGGCCTCATCGACGGCTTCGACGCGGACGCTCTCGCAGCCCGCCAGGCCGCAGCCCTGGAGGCGGCGGGGCTGGAGTAAGGCCGGGCCCTGTTCGGCTGTGCTGTTCCCCCCCCCCCCCGCACGCGTTCCCGCCTTCCCCTAGCCGTCACCCTGGACTTGATCCGGGGTCTATCGTCCGTCGCTGATCGAGCGCGAGCGGGAGCGCATGTTCCGCATCCTGGAGGAGCGTCCGGCGATTTCCGGGCGGGCGCTGCGCGCTGCGCTGGCCGCCGAAGGCGTGGCGTTCAACGCCTCCACGGTGCAGTGCTTCCTGCAGCGCCACGGCCTGGAGCGCAACAGCCGCCTCGCCCGCCTCCGCCGCCATCGCGCGGACGGGCGGTAGCGGTGGAAGGAGACGCCCGGCTTTCCCGTTGCACCGCGCCGCATCGAATCCGGGCCGGCGCAGTGGGGGCGGGGGCTGGAGCCTGGGCCGGCCGGGACCGTACAATGTCGAGATTGTCGATTACCACGAGTGAAAGGACACGCCGATGTTCGGGAACGCAGTCCACCCGGGCGAGGTCCTCAGGGACGAGTTGGAAGAACTGGCTGTTACTCCCACCGGGCTCGCCCGCCAGATCGGCGTGCCCCCGAACCGGATCGGCCAGATCATCGCCGGCAAGCGCTCGATCACCGGCGATACCGCATTGCGCCTGGGCCACTGGTTCGGGTCGGAGCCGCAATTCTGGTTGAACCTTCAGGCCCAATACGATCTGGCGCAGGCCGACAGGGAGACAGGGGCGGCGATTCGCGAACTTCCCACCCGCGCTGCCGCGGTTGGCTAGGCTGCCTCGCGACACTCCGCTTCCGGTCGAGTGGGCCGCTTGCTTCGAAACCGGCATCTTCCGGCCCGCCAGTGCGCGGCCCTGGCGGCGGCGGGGCCGGGTCACGGCGGAATTTTCATTTGAACGGACGACTCCCCATGTTCTAATGTTCAATACTCGCGACATGGAATCTCATCTTGGCGGGCAGGAATCCGAAAACCCACGCGGCGCATCGTTCGACCGGATTGCCGGAAGATGTCGAAAGCGCCCTGAATCGCGTGAAGCCGTTCCCCGAAGAGGAACCGGACGAGGGGGACCGGCAGGCCCTGCGGCAGGCGCGAGAAGACGTGCAAAGCGGAGACTATGTTCTTTTGGACGATCTTTTGAATGACTTGGACGGTCGTCGTAGGGCGGCGGGCTGAACGAGACTTTCGTTCGATTGCGGGACCCGATCTCCTGCGAATTCGCCGGGCCCTGGAAGAAATGTCGAGCGATCCGCTTGCCGGCGATGTGCGCAAATTGAAAGGGCTCCACGGCGCGTTCCGGCGGCGCGTCGGATCGTGGAGAATCCTTTTTGAAATTGACGGTGACTCCAGGCGGGTGACCATCGCAAACATCTCCCGGCGGTCTTCCACGACCTATCGCCGGCCGCGGCCGGGTTAGGTCGCGCCCGGCCCGCGCTGTCCCCGGCGGCATGCGGCGGGTGCGACATTTTTGCTTGCAGACCGGCTGCCATCCGGTGCAGGCTTGCATTCGAGTCGTCGATTCACCGGCGTCGCCGCGCTCCCGAAGCATGGGGAGGGAGCGCGTTTGTTATGCCTGCCGACGAACCGGCAGGGCTTCATGGAGGACCTCGCGACAGCGAAAGAGGAGACGGCGTCATGGCGGAGAACAGGCGGGAAGCGCTCGTGGCCGATGCAGGGCTGATGAAGGGCCTGCACAGCGGCATGGGATTCGCGGCGAAAGGCATGGTCGTCGCCTTCGTCGTGTTCACGATCCTGAACGTGGACTTCGCCAGCAGCATCTACCAGGCGGTCCGCGGCTGGGTCGAGGCTTCGCTGGCCTGGTACTACATCCTGATCGGCGTGGTATTTCTGACCGTCTGCATCTTCCTGATGTTCTCGCGCCACGGCTCGATCCGTCTCGGGGGCGACGAGTCGCGACCGGAGTTCAGCAATTTTTCCTGGTTCGCCATGCTGTTCTCCGCCGGCGTCGGCATCGGCATCCTGTTCTTCGGCGTCGCCGAGCCGATGTTCTACTTCGACAACAGCGCGCCCTGGGGATACCCGAACAATCCCCATGCCGATGCCGCCGGCGCGACCGACATGGACGTGAACCGTGCGGTCCACGCCATGCGCGTCACCTACTTCCACTGGGGTTTCCACGCCTGGGCGATGTACGTGATGATCGGGCTGTGCTTGGCCTATTTCGGGTTCCGCAAGAAGCTGCCGCTCACCCTGCGTTCGGCGCTTTATCCCGTCATCGGCGACAAGATCTACGGTCCGATCGGCCACGGCGTCGATCTGCTGGCCGTGTTCGGCACGGTGTTCGGCGTCGCCACCTCGCTCGGCCTCGGCGTGCAGCAGATGGCGACCGGCCTGAATGTGCTGTTCGGGATCGACCCCGGACTGGCGACTCAGCTGGTGCTTATCCTGGTCATCTCGATCGTCGCCACGCTGTCGGCGGTCTCGGGCGTCGGCAACGGCATCCGCATCATCTCGGAGTGGAATATCTGGCTCTCGATCGTGCTGCTGGCCTTCTTCCTGTTCTTCGGCCCGTTCAAGTGGCTGATGGGCTTCTTCGTCACTTCCATCGGCGACTACCTCTGGAACTTCGTGCCGGTGGGTTTCTGGACCGCCGGAACCGACAAGGAAATCGCCTGGCAGGGCGGCTGGACCATCTTCTACTGGGGCTGGTGGATTTCCTGGGCGCCCTTCGTCGGCATGTTCATCGCCCGCATCAGCCGCGGCCGCACGATCCGCCAGTTCATGGTGGGCGTGCTGTTCGTTCCGACCTCGATCTCGTTCTTCTGGCTGTGCATGTTCGGCGGCAACGCCATCTATATGGAGCTCATGGCCGAGGGCGGCGCGGGCACGGCCGGCATCGTCGACCTGGTGCGTGCATGGAACCTGCCGGCGGCGCTCTACGGCACCATCGAGCGCCTGACCGACATTTCGATGTTGCAGTGGATCGTCTCGGCGCTGGCGACGCTGTTGCTGGCGACCTGGTTCATCACCTCGTCGGACTCGGGCACGCTGGTCATCACGACGATGCTGTCCATGGGCGACGACAACCCGCCGCAGCGCTTCCGCATCGTCTGGGGCATGGGAGAAGGCTGCGTTGCCGCGGCGCTGCTGGCGGCCGGCGGCCTGAAGGCGCTGCAAACGGCCTCGATCGCGGCGGCGTTGCCGATCTCGGTCATCATGCTGTTCATGACCTACGGCCTCGTCAAGTCGCTGCAGGAGGACAGCTCGGCCGTACCGGCGGAAGCCGAAGCGCAACCGGCGCAGGCCTGACCGCTCGAAACGGGCGGGGCGCCGCCGTTCCCGGACGGCGGCGCCCCGGCGCCGGAAACAGCCGGACCGGGCCGTCTTACCCGGTCGCGTCTGCGAGCAGGCAGGCGTCGTCGAGCGGCGCGACCGGGGTCAGGTCGCGGTGATGCTGGTGCTCCGGCCGTTTGTGGCGGGTCAGTGCGTTGGAGACCGGGTTCAGGATCAGCGAGAAGATCGTGCGCGGCCAGGGCGACATGTTGATGGATGAGCCGTGCACCAGCGCGTCGCCGAAGATCAGCACCGTGCCGGGCGGCCCCTTGGCGGCGACCAGGCCGCCTTCGGCCGCCAGGCCGGCCACGGTCTCGTTATCGACCACCCAGAGCGGATAGCTCGTCGTCTCGGTATCCAGCACCGCCGGCGCGGCCCCGCGCCTGTGCGAGCCGCGGATGAAGACGATCGGCCCGTTGAACTCCGTCGCTTCGTCGAGCAGCACGTGAAGGTTGAGCGCGAGCGGCTCCGGCACGCCGTCCTCGCCGCGATGGGTGGCGAAATCGTAGTGCCATTGCCAGACATCGCCCGAGAACGCCTCCTTGGCATTCACCTTGACCTGCTGGATGTAGAGATCGTCGCCCAGGATTTGCCGGGCGGGCTCCACGAGCCGCGGATGGCGGACGAGGCGGGCATAGACCTCGCTGCGCCGGTGCAGGGCCATGGCCGTGCGCACGGCATCGCTCCGCTTCTCCCGGAAGTTCTCCGGCCGGCGCTCGGCGAACAGGCGCGGCAGTTCCGCCTTCAGCACCTCGACCTCCCCGGGCGAGAACAGCGACGGGAGAATGAGGAACCCGTCCTCCCGGAACCGCGCGAGCTGCGTATCCGTCAGTTTCATGGGATGTTCCGCGGCCGGTAGGCGCCGGCATGCGCCGCAGCCGGAAGGTTAGCGCAGACTCCGCCGATCTGCCACCGTCCCGCAGCCGCCCGTCGTCCCGCCCTCGGCAAGCCGGCCGCATTTGTCGGCGCGGGCCCGGCTTGCTAGAAGGGCGCTCGATTTTCCCGGCCCGAGGGCACGCATGCGAATCCAGGCGAACACCATCCGTCCCGGCAATGTGATCGAGCATGACGGCAAGCAGTGCGTCGTCATCAAGATCGACCTGATCCTGCCCGGCAAGGGCAATGCCTTCATCGCCGTCGAAATGCGCGACCTGAAGACCGGCGTGAAGACCCAGGAACGCTGGCGCACGGCCGACAGCGTGGAGCGGCTGACGACGGAAGAGCGGCCCTGCCAGTTCCTCTATGCCGAGGCCGACGGCTACACCTTCATGGATAACGAGACCTACGACCAGTTCTCGCTCGACGCCGGCACGGTCGGCGACGGCGCGCCGTTCCTCCAGGACGGGCTGGAGGTCAAGGTGATGACGGTGGACGGCAGCCCGGTCGGCCTCGAACTGCCGACGCGGATTTCGCTCGAGGTCGTGGAGGCGGAGCCCGTGGTGAAGGGGCAGACGGCGTCTTCCTCCTACAAGCCGGCACTGCTGGAGAACGGCGTGAAGGTGATGGTGCCGCCGCATATCAAGGTCGGCGCGCGCATCGTCGTGAACCCGAACGACCTCAGCTATGTCGAGCGGGCCAAGGACTGACCCTGAATGCGCCGCCCGGCCGAAATCAACGTCATGCTGCGGGCGGCGCATGCCGCCGGACGCGGGCTCGCGCGCGATTTCGGCGAGGTCGAGAACCTCCAGGTTTCGGAGAAGGGGCCGGGCGATTTCGTCTCGGTCGCGGACCGGCAGGCCGAACGCCGGATCGTCGAGGAGCTGGAGCGCGCGCGGCCGCGATACGGCTTCCTGCTCGAGGAAAGCGGCGCCGTCGCGGGCGCCGACACCAGCAACCGGTGGGTCGTCGATCCGCTCGACGGGACGGGGAATTTCCTGCACGGCATCCCGCATTTCTGCATATCCATCGCGCTCGAACGCGACGGCGAGCCGGTTGCCGCGCTCGTCTATAACCCGCTCACCGACGACACCTACTGGGCCGCGCGGGGCGTCGGCGCCTATGCGAACAACCGGCGGCTGCGCGTCTCGGCGCGGACGCGCCTGACGCATTGCATCCTGGCCAGCGGCGAAGAGGCGGGCGGCGGGGCCGAGGCGAGGGCCCGCTACCTCCGCCAGCATGCGGCGCTGAAGGGCGCGGGCGCGAGCCTGCGCCGGCTCGGCGCGGCGGCGCTCGACCTCGCCTGGGTCGCGGACGGGCGCCTCGACGGCTTCTGGCATTCGGGCCTCAACCGGTGGGACATCGCGGCAGGCGTGCTGCTGGTGCGCGAAGCCGGCGGCGCGGTGTCCCATACCGACGGGTCCGGAACCATGCTGGAGACAGGCGACATCCTTGCCGCCAACGACCGCCTGCACGGCCCTTTGCTCCGCCTCATGGAGAAGGCGGCGGGGCCCGCTCCGGTTGCGCCGTCAGGGCGGGCGGCATAGAGTGCGGGCCATGCTGCCGACGCTGCAGCGGAAGGGGAGATGGCGCGCTACCGAGGCATTCCACGAGCGGCAGTGGCGCTGGTTCTGCTCCTCACGGCCGCCTGGCGCGCCGATGCGCAGGACATGCTGGTAATCGACAGCGGCGGGGCGCGCTGGAAGAGCGGCGAAAGCAGGAAGCCGTCCGTGACCGTCGATTTCGGCGTGATCGACAACCTGTCGGCGGACCGCCGGCGGAGCGCGTTGCGCAGGCAGGACCGCCGGGCCCGGCGATATCTGACCCTCAGCGTTCCGCAGCCGGAGCCGCCGGCCTTGCCCGAGCGCTACGACCCGCCGGCCCCGCCCATGGCGGAAGCGCGTCCCGAGCCGCCGGCTGCGCCTGTTCCGGACCCGGCATCCGAAACACAGCCTCCGGTGCCGCCGGACTCGACGGAACTGGCAGCCGTTCCCGCCGAGGCTTTGCATCCGGAGACGCAAACGCCGCCTCGGCCCGAGCGCGTCGCCCCGCTGCCCGAGGCGCAGCCTCCGGCGCTGCCGGACACGCCGGAACTGGCGGCCGCCCCTGCTGCGGACTTGCAGCCGGAAGCGCCAACGCTGCCTTCGCCCGAGCGCGTTGCCCCGCCGCCCGAGGCGCAGCCTCCGGCGCTGCCGGATACGCCGGAACTGGCGGCCGTGTCTGCTGGGGACTTGGAGCCGGAAGCGCAAACGCCGCCATCGGCCCGGCGCGCCGACCCGCCGGTCGCGCCCGCTGCTGACTTACAGCCCGAAACGGCCGCCGGACCATCGACCCCACCCTTGTCGAAGCCGGCAGCGCCCGCGCCGGCCGCATCGGCCGAGCCGGCGCGGGTCGCCGCCTTGCCCGTGCGCCGCACGCCTGCCGGGAAGACAGAGGCAACCCCGACGCTCCAGGCGTTCCTGAACCGCGCCAACGAGACGAACGGCGCGGCTCGCCCGGAGCAACCGCTTCGGGCGAAACTGCCGACGCCCCGGCCGATCCAGCCGCGCCGAACGGAAAGCGGCGCCGCAATGTCCGCCGGGTTCGAAATGCGGTTCCGCCTGCCGCCCCCGGCTCCGGCGACGGATGCGCCCCGCAGCGCCACCGCTTCACCGGCGCCTGCAGGCGGGTTGCCGCCGCCGCCCCCGGCGACCGGAGCGTCCGGGGCCGGTGTCCTGCCGCCTCCCGCCGAGTCCGGGGCCGGCGCGCCCGAAACGCGGCGCCGGGCGCTGGTGCTCGATGCGCCCGGCCTCGCGGCGATCGCCGCGCCGGTCGGGACGGGTATGCCGTCCGAGACGTTCTTCTACGAAGCGGGCGGAACGGTTCTCGGCGCGGAGGACCGCGCACGGCTCGGCAGCCTTGCCGCAAGGCTCGTCCGAAGCAGCGGGACCGGTGTCGAGATCCGCGCTTATTCCGGCTCCGCCGAACGCGACGGCGTCGAGGCCCGGCGCGAAGCGTTGTCGCGCGCCATGGAAGTCCGCCGCCTGCTGATCGCTGCCGGCGTGCCGGAGGCCCGCATCGTGGCGCGGGCGGCAGGCGCCGGCGGGGAGGCCGGGGCGCGCGTCGATGTCGTCCCGGTCGGGCGAAGTTGAAGAACCGGGCTGAAAAAGCGGGCCGCCCGGCAGGGATCGACCGGGAACCATGACCCGTCCGACCCAGTATCTGATACGGATGGCCGTGTTCGTCGCGGTGGTCGTTGCGGCGACGGCGCTGCTGTTCGGCCCGGTCGCGGACGCATTCATGGCCAATCCGGCCCTGAACGGCCTGATCCTCGGCGTGCTGTCGATCGGCATCGCCTATAATTTCCGCCATGTGCTGCGGCTGTTCCGGGAAATCGCGTGGATACGCTCGATCCAGGGCCCCGCGCCCGGCCGCGGTGCGCCGGAACCCGCGCGGCCGCAATTGCTGGCGACGCTCGCCACGGCCTTTTCCTCGGAAGCCCCGGTGCGGTTCTCGGCCGTCTCCATGCGCTCGATCCTCGACGGCGTGGCCTCGCGCGTCGACGAGGCGAGCGAGACGGCGCGCTACCTTGCCGGGCTGCTCATCTTCCTCGGCCTCATCGGCACCTTCTGGGGCCTCATCCAGACGGTCTCCGCCATAGGCGATGTCATAGGCGGGCTGGAGATTGCCGCGGGCAGCCTCACCGGCGTCTTCGAAGAACTCAAATCCGGCCTCGATGCGCCGCTGGCGGGCATGGGCACGGCGTTCAGCTCCTCGCTGTTCGGGCTGTCCGGGGCGCTGGTGCTCGGATTCCTCGACCTCCAGGCGTCGCAGGCGTCGAGCCGGTTCGTGAACGAACTGGAGGAGTGGCTGTCCTCGCTCACCCGCCTCGGCACCAGCGGCCCGGGCTTCGTGGACGGCGACCATTCGGTGCCGACCTACATCCAGGCGCTGCTCGAAACCACGGCGGAGAACCTGGAGGACCTGCGCCGCATCGTCGGCAGGGCGGAAGAGGGCCGCCATTCGGTGAACCGCAATCTCGAGGCCCTGTCGGAGACGCTGGCCGGCCTCGCCGAACAGCTGAGTACCAGCCAGGCTGCCCATGCCCGGCTCGCGGAAGAGCAGATCGAGACCCAGACGCTGTTGCGCCGGCTGCTGGAAACCGGGCAGCGCGGCGGCATGGACGAGACCACCCGCCGGCATATCGCGAGCCTGGATTCGGCGCTCCTGCAGATGCGCGATGAGCTGCGGGCGGGGCGCAGCGAACTGACGGAGGATCTGCGCACCGAGATCAAGCTGCTGGCCCGCACCGTGTCCGCCCGCCTGGAGGACCGCCGGTGAGCGAACGGGTCCTGATCGTCGATTTCGGCAGTCAGGTTACGCAACTCATCGCCCGCCGGGTTCGCGAGGCGGGCGTCTATTCGGAGGTCCATCCCTTCAACAGGGTGGACGGCGCCTTCCTTGCCGACTTCGCGCCGGTCGCGGTCATTCTTTCGGGCGGGCCGGCCTCGGTGCTCTCATCCTCGGCGCCGTCGGCCCATCCGGCGCTGTTCGAGGCGGGCGCGCCGGTGCTGGGAATCTGTTACGGGCAGCAGGTCATGGCGGCGCAGATGGGCGCCCGCGTCCGGTCCGCCGACCACCGGGAGTTCGGGCGCGCAACGGTGGAAGCGGTCGCCGAGAGCGCGCTGTTCGAGGGCGTCTGGGAGCCGGGCGGGCGCTACCCGGTATGGATGAGCCACGGCGACCGGGTCGAGACGCTGCCGGAGGGGTTCCGGGTCGCCGCGCGCAGCGAAGCCGCGCCCTATGCCGCCATCGCAGATGAGAGCCGGCGGCTCTACGGCGTGCAGTTCCACCCCGAGGTCGTGCATACCCCCGACGGCGCCGGGCTGATCCGCAACTTCGTGCGCCGTATCGCCGGGGCGAAGGGCGACTGGTCGATGGCGGCCTTCCGGGAAACGGCCGTGGCGCAAATCCGGGCGGCGGTCGGCGGCGGACGGGTCGTGTGCGGGCTCTCCGGCGGCGTGGACAGCACCGTCGCCGCGCTGCTGCTGCATGAAGCGGTCGGGGACCGGCTCAGCTGCATCTTCGTGGATACCGGCCTGATGCGCGCCGGCGAGGCGGATGAAGTGGTGGGCCTGTTCCGCGGCCATTTCAACATCCCGCTCGTGCATGCCGAGGCGGGCCCGCTGTTCCTGGGGCGGCTGGCCGGCGTCGAGGACCCGGAGAGCAAGCGCAAGATCATCGGCGCCGCCTTCATCGAGGTGTTCGAGGAAGAGGCCGCGAAGCTCGGCGGCGCGGACTTTCTCGCCCAGGGAACGCTCTATCCGGACGTCATCGAGTCGGTCGCCTTCGACGGCGGCCCGTCGGTCACGATCAAGTCGCACCACAATGTCGGCGGCCTGCCCGAGCGCATGGGCCTCAGGCTGGTCGAGCCGCTCAGGATGCTGTTCAAGGACGAGGTGCGCGCGCTCGGCCGGGAGCTCGGCCTGCCGGACCGGTTCGTCGGCCGCCATCCCTTTCCGGGGCCGGGGCTGGCGATCCGGATGCCGGGCGCGGTGGAGCCGGACAAGCTGGAGGCGCTCCGGCGGGCCGACGCTGTCTTCCTGGAGGAGATCCGCCGCGCGGGGCTCTATGACGACATCTGGCAGGCCTTCGCGGTGCTGCTGCCGGTGCGCACGGTGGGCGTCATGGGCGACGACCGCACCTATGAGCAGGCCTGCGCGCTCCGCGCCGTCACCTCCGCCGACGGCATGACGGCGGACTTCTACCCCTTCGACGCGGGCTTCCTCGGCCGGGTCGCCGTGCGCATTGTCAATGAGGTGCCCGGCATCAACCGCGTGGTTTACGACATAACCTCCAAGCCGCCCGGCACCATCGAGTGGGAGTAGCCAGGCCTCAGTCCACCGCCACGCCGTATTTCTCGCCGAGCGCCCTGAACTGGTTCCAGGTGGCGTCCTCGATGTCGATGCCGTCCGCCCGGCGGGCTTCGGCGGTGCGCCGCTCGATCTCGCCGGGCGCCAGCACTTCCCCGAAGCCGGCGGCCGCGCGCGTGTCCTTCAGATAGTCCACGAACTCGTCCACCTCGCGCCCGAACTCGCCGGGGTCCCGGAAGGCGGCGGCCTTGAAGAGCGCGAGGAAGCAGCCGTCATTGTGCCGGCCCGTCGGCTCGACGCCGAAACCGAGACCGGTCAGCAGGCCTGAGAGGATCTCGACCATCGCGGAGAGGCCGTAGCCTTTGTGGCCCTCGCTCCCGCCGAGCGGCAGCAGCACCGCGCCCTTGCCGAAATCGTTCGGGTCCGTCGAGGCCCCGCCGTCCGCGCGCACGATCCAGCCTTCGGGAATGTCCTTGCCGCGCGCCTGGGCGAGCTTGATCTTGCCGGCCGCGACGGCCGAGGTCGCCATGTCGATCAGCACCGGCTCGCCGCGCGCGGACGGCACCGCCATGGCGATCGGGTTGGTCCCGAGCCGCGCCTCGGTGCCGCCGAACGGCGCCACGCTCTTGGCCGAGCGGCCGGAGTCGGCGGTCATCATGGCGATGAAGCCTGCCTTCGCGGCCATGGTCGGATAGGCGCCGAGACGCCCGACATGGCTCTGGCGGAAGATCGTGCAGGCGGCGACGTTCTGCGCCTCGGCCTTTTCCATCGTCAGCTTCAGCGCCCGCTCGGCAATCGCATAGCCGAAGCCCCAATGGCCGTCCACCACCGTGGTCGTCGGGCTCTCGCGGACGATCTCGAAAGGCGCGCCGGGCACGATATGCCCCTTCTCGACCCGGTCGATATAGATCGGGATCTGGATCGCGCCGTGGCTGTCATGGCCGCAGAGATTGGCGTCCACGACATGCCGGGCGACGGTCTCCGCCTCCCCGGCCGGCGTGCCGCAGGCCGCCAGCAGGCGGCGGATGGTGTCTTCCAGTTTCCCGGCGGCGATTTTCGGCATCGGTGCGATTCCTCCCTCTCATGTCGCGACTTCCGAGCATGGACCGGCTACGGTGCCGGGGTCCAGCCCGGAAACGGGCATGCGCGAAGGGGGGCACTGGATGGGCAATAGGAGCTATGAGCGGCTGGAGCGCCGGTTCGCGCGCATTGCGGATCTCAATGCGGCGTCGCGGACCGTGCGGTGGTATTCGCTCACTTACGGGCCGCCCGGCGGCGAGGCCGCGCGGGGCCACCAGCAGGCGACGCTGGGCGGCCTCGCGCATGAGCTGTTCACCGCGCCGGAATGCGCCGAGGCGCTGGCGGCCGCCCGGGCGGACGAGCCCTGGCAGGCGGCCAATCTGCGCGAGATGCGCCGCCTGCACGGGGCCGCCGCCGCCCTGCCGACCGATCTGGTGGAGGCGAAGGCGCGGGCCGTCTCCAGGGCGCAAGGGGTCTGGCACAGGACGCGGCATGACGGCGATTTCGCGGCCTTCCTGCCGGCGCTTCGCGACGTCGTGGAGCGCGTCCGGGAGGAAGCCGGGATCAGGGGCGAGGCGCTGGGCCTGGCACCTTACGACGCGCTGCTGGACAGCTACGACCCCGGCCGGCGGGGCGAAGGCGTCGCCGCCATGTTCGCGGAGCTGGAGGCGTTCCTGCCCGGCGTCCTCGACCGCGTGCGGGGCGGCCCGAAACCGCCGGGGCCCGAGGGGTCGCGGGAGGACCTGGAGCGCCTCGCCCGGCGGCTGATGGCCATGCTGGGCCTGGAGGAGCGGCATGTACGGCTCGACGAATCGGCGCACCCGTTCTCGACCGGCGAACGGGACGACGTGCGCATCACCACCCGCTATTCGGGGCCGCCGGGCGAGGCGCTGATGGCGGTGCTGCACGAGAGCGGCCATGCGCTCTACACGCGCGGGCTGCCGGAGGACTGGCGCCGGCAGCCGGTCGGCCGCAACCGGGGCATGACCGCGCATGAAAGCCAGTCGCTGTCCATCGAAATGCAGGCCTGCCGCTCGGAAGCCTTCGCCGTCCCCTATGCGCGGCTGCTCAACGAGGAGCTGGCGCCGGCGGACGAGTGGGCGCCGGCCGGGCTCTACCGTGTGCTCAACCATGTCGAGCCGGGGCTCGTCCGCGTCGAGGCGGACGAGGTCAGCTATCCGCTGCACATCGTCGTCCGCCACCGCTGCGAGACCGCCCTGATCTCCGGCGCGCTCGACCCGGCGGACCTGCCCGGCGCCTTCGACGACGCTATGGAATCGCTGCTCGGCATCCGCCCGCCGGGGCCGGGCGAAGGCTGCATGCAGGACATCCACTGGTCGGGCGGCTCCTTCGGCTATTTCCCCACATACACGCTCGGCGCGCTCATGGCGGCCCAGCTTGCCGAAGCCATACGCGCGGCCGTCCCCGATCTCGACCGGGAGATCGAGCGCGGCAATTTCGAGCCGCTTACCGGCTGGCTGAGGGAGCATGTCCACAGCCGGGGCTGCCTCGATGCGTCCTCGGACGATCTCGCGGAGCAGGCCACGGGCCGCCCGCTCGACACCGGCGCCTTCATCCGCCACATCGGGCAGCGCTATTCCGGCTGAGGGCCCGGCGCCGTCATAGGAACGCCAAGTCTTATGGATATTTTCCCTTTCCGGGACTGCAATTAAAGAAAATAAGGCGATTTATATGCCCTTCTAGCTGAAAGCGGCAGGGGTAGTCAGGAGTGCCCGAAAGCACTACCGTAGCCTCGCAACCATCGCGAGGATACCATGGACAATGCCGCCTTCGCGCGCCTGCTCGACAGCGTGTTGCCTTTTGCAACTTTCTCCCCGCGTTTATCCGAAGTAGGTAACTTTCGGCACAACGTCTATCGTAGTCTATATCAAGATGCCATTCCCAATCCTTACCATTCCCGATATTACTTGGAAATAGCTAACACTCATTTCTCGTTGGAAGAACCGAAGAGAGCACTTATTGATGCCGTGAACGACATCATGTCCGAGAATGTAAGGCTTGGTAATCCGCCCAAGATTGGCTTTGGCCCCAGAACCTTTAGCGAAGATAGCTTGATATCAATCGAGCAGCTTGCACTTTGCATTTTGCGTATGGCCGCTGCAACCACATCCGATGCAGCTAGCGCACAATTATTTTCCTGGCGCGATGGGAATCCAATCACTATCACTCGATACTATATGCTCAGAGGTGTTTCCATTGAGGAACCCTTTTGTCTTCGCGACGGTGTTCGGTTTATCCGGCTTCCCGACGATGATGGATTACTGTTCGACCATGTTGATCAAGCTCTAGTCGAGCAGATGTTTGTAGAGAGGGATAGAAACGAAATATCTTATGTCAAGCCGAACGACGAGGCAACATCGTATTTCGACTTTCCAAATAAGACCGTGTTGTGTGTTGACACTACATTTGACCCGTCATTCTTTCATCCCAACCGGATTATGTCTAAAGAGACGCAAAAACTAGATCTGGTGGCAGACGCCAAACAAGCTATGACCGAAAAAGAAGTAGATGCCTTGCTGCTGGCAGTATCGGTCTACTTGGATACCAATGCATATTGGGATTTGTCATGGTGGAAAGAAGACAACAGCAAGTTCTTCGATTTCTCCGGGCATGGAAGCGCACGACAGCACTTGCACCGTATCCCGGACAGTCCCGTACAACTCCTTAGTCCAAGATATGCAAACGATCTTAATACTGCAATGCAGAAGTTCACGAATAGGCGGCACAGACTGACAAGAGCCGCAGTAGGGTGGAGAAACAGCCGACGCAACTGGGCAGCAGATGGGCTCCCAGACCTGCGTATGGCAATGGAAGCTCTATATGTGACGGAAGGAAGAATGGAATATAGGTTCCGGGTCTCTACAAATGGCGCATGGCATTTGGGAGAAACTTTTGCTGAAAGGCAAAAATATAGGAAATTGCTACAACACATATATGACGGCGCATCAAGTGTTATTCACGGGAGAGGGGAAGTACCATCAGAAGCAGAAATACATGAATTGCATTCGAAAGGCAGAGACATATGCCGGGATGGTATTAGCAAAATGCTTCGAGAAGAGGGTCAGGATGTCAATACCCTTAGTCTAGGGCGAGATTTGGAAGAGAAGTATCAACGGGAAACGGATTATCTCCAAGAAATATTGCTGGAATTCGTGAATGAACTATCGTCGGAGACCAAGGGGGTGCGTGATCCGAAGGACGTCCTTCAAAGGGTCCTGAGAAGAAAAGGTGCGACTGGAGCGGCCCAGCAACTTCTCAGCGCGCTCAACCAAAGTGACAATTAATTCGTCTAACGGACGACCTGACCATGCGGCGGCTTCCTTGGAAAAGGTAAGAGTAAACTCAGAACGCCAAAGACGCGTTTCCCGCTCTTTAGGAAAATACCCCTACAGCAGACAAGCATAAGTCTTGACGAATTTCTTTCTGCCGCGCGGCTCTCGCTTTGGCGCTGGCGTCGGGCGGCTACGGTCATTGTTCATGTCATTGTTTCTTTTCGTACCTTGGTGTTCGTCAGGGGAGGCGGATAAGGTCCCGGGAAAAGGAGGACTTTTACCGATATGTGACTGCCCCCGTCATAACCACTCGAAACAGCAACGATGTGACTAATAGATATATTTCCTAAAATGAACACTAAATTCTCGCCTGAATTGGGATGAAGCAGGAATGATGATCTGACGAAATGCACTGCATTACGGCCACGCGACGGGATGTGGGGAGCGGAATGCGCCGAGGGTATAAACGGAAGAGCGGCGCGCGCCGGCCGGACAGGAGCGTGCAATGTTCCATTGGAGAAATACAGGGCCGGAGCGGAAGTGGATTTTCCGCCTATTGGAGAGCTGGCCGGACCTTTCCGTATGCGCGCTGCAACGGGCGCTCGTCGCCGAGGGCTTGGTCTATCGACGCGGCCTCGCTGCAGCGCTTCCTGAAACGCCACGGCCTCCAGCGCCGCAGCCGCGTCACATGGCGCCGCACGCCCGCCCCGAACGCCACCGTCGCAACGGTTTCCGTCCGGGGGGGAAAGGCGGTAGATTGGGGCGGTCCGGCGGCCTGCCGCCAAACCGGGGAGGGTTCATGACATGAGAAAAACCGCGCTTGCGCTGGCGGCTGCCGCCGCGCTGCTTGCATCGCCGTCCTTCGGGGCCGACAAGGTGAAGATCGGCTTCGTCACCACGGTCACCACGCCTGCGGGCGTCATCGGGCGCGACATGGTCGATGCTGTCAATCTCGCCATGCAGGACATCGGCGGCATGATGGGCGGCCTCGAAGTCGAGCTCATCGTCGAGGACGACGGCTTCAAGCCGGAGATCGGCAAGCAGAAGACCGACAAGCTCGTCAAGCAGGACGATGTGCATTTCGTCGCCGGGTTCATCTGGTCGCATGTGCTGCTCGCCTCGCGCAAGTCGGCGCTGGACGGCGGCAAATTCCTCATCAGCTCCAATGCCGGCCCCTCGCAGATCGCCGGCAAGCTCTGCCACGAGAACTTCTTCTCGACTTCCTGGCAGAACGACCAGACGCCGATGGCGATGGGCGAGGTGCTGAACCGGCAGGGCGTGAAGTCGCTCTATGTGATGGCGCCCAACTACGCCGCCGGCAAGAACATGGTCTCCGGCGTCGAGCGCACCTTCAAGGGCGAGATCCTCGGCAAGGACATGACCAAGTGGGGCAAGGACGCCCAGCTCGACTTCTCGGCCGAGCTCGCCAAGGCCAAGGCCTCCGGCGCGGACGGGATCTTCGTGTTCTATCCCGGCAAGGCGGGCGGCGCCTTCATCAAGCAGTACCAGCAGGCCGGCCTGCAGGGCGAAATCGCGCTCTACACGGTGTTCACCGTCGATTCGATCGCGCTGCCGAACCTCCAGAAGGCCGGCATGTCGGGCGTGCTCGGCTCGCTCAACACGCAGTTCTGGGGCCCCGACCTCGACACGCCGCAGAACAGGAAATTCGTCTCCGGCTTCAAGAAGGCCTATGGGCGCTATCCGTCCTTCTACGCCGCGCAGTCCTACGACACGATCTTCCTCATCAAGAGCGCGGTCGAGGCCGTCGGCGGGAACCTCGACGACATGGACGGCATGCGCGCGGCCATGAAGAAGGCCGACTTCCCCTCCGTGCGCGGGCCGTTCCGCTACGGCAACAACCACTTCCCGATCCAGAACTTCTACCTCCGCAAGGTGGTCGAGGATGCGGACGGCGTGTGGACGACGACGGTGGTCGATACCGTGCTGGAGGACCACAAGGACGTGTACGCCGCCGAGTGCAAGATGTAACCGGGGAGCCGGCCCGCTCCCATGGATGCGGGTCTCGTCGCCGCGCAATTGCTGAACGGGCTTCAGCTCGGAGTGCTGCTGTTCCTGCTCGCCTCCGGGCTGACGCTCATCTTCGGCATCATGGACTTCGTCAATCTGGCGCACGGTTCGCTCTACATGGTGGGCGCCTATTTCTGCGCCACCTTGACGGACGCGACCGGCTCCTTCCTGCTGGCGGTGGCGCTGGCGCTGCCGGCCACGGCGCTGGTCGGGGCTGCGGTCGAGCTTCTCGTGGTGCGCCGGCTCTACCGGCGGGACCATCTGGACCATGTGCTGGCGACCTTCGGGCTCATCCTCTGCTTCGACACCCTGGTGCAGATATTGTGGGGTCCGGAGGGCATGGCGATCCGCCTGCCAGCCTGGGCGGACGGGCAGCAGCACCTGCCGGGCGGGCTGGTTTTCCCGACCTACCGGCTGCTGATTATCGGGGCCGGGCTTGCGGTGGCCGCCGGGCTCTATGTGCTGGTGGTGAAGACGAAGCTCGGTATGCGCATCCGCGCCGGCGCCTCCAACCCGGCCATGGCCGGCGCGCTCGGCATCGATATCGGCCTCCTGTTCACCCTGGTGTTCGCGCTCGGCGCCGTCATGGCAGGACTCGCCGGCATGATGATCGCGCCCATCACCGAAGCCTCCATCGGCATGGGCAACGAGATCATCATCACCGCCTTCGTCGTCGTCATCGTCGGCGGCATCGGGTCGATCCGGGGCGCCTTCGTCGCAGCGCTGCTGATCGGGCTCATCGACACGATGGGCCGGTCCTTCCTCGACATGGGTCTCAAGCTCATCATCGACGTCCAGGCCGCCGAGACCTCCGCGCCGGCGCTCTCGGCGATGCTGATCTACATCCTGATGGCGGCCGTGCTGGCGTTCCGTCCGCAGGGCCTCTTCCCGCCGAAGGCGCGATGAGCCGGGCGGTCGGCTGGGCGCTGCTGGCCGCGCTCGCCGCCGCGCCGCCGCTGGCGCTCGCCGCCGGCCAGCCCTTCTATGTCGATATCCTGACGCGCCTCGTCTGCCTCGCCGCAGCCGCCACTTCGCTCAATCTCATCCTCGGCCATGGCGGCATGATCAGCTTCGGCCATGCGGCCTATATCGGCATCGGCGCCTATGCGGTCGGCATCCCGGCCTATTACGAAATTTACGACGGCTGGCTGCATATCCTGATCGCGGTGGCCTGCTCCGCGCTCTTCGCGCTCGCCACGGGCGCCATCGCGCTGCGCACGCGCGGCGTCTATTTCATCATGATCACGATGGCGTTCGCGCAGATGGTGTTCTTCGCCGTCGTCAGCATCGAGGAATACGGAGGCGATGACGGGCTCGTGATCGACATCCGCTCGGAGTTCCCGCTGGTCGATCTCGAGGACAGCCTTACCCTCTACTATGCCTGTTTCGCGGTCCTGCTCGGCACGCTCTACCTGGTGCACCGGCTGGTGCGCTCGCGCTTCGGCATGGTGATCGAGGGTGCCAGGGGCAATGAACGCCGGATGGCCGCGCTCGGCTTCGCGTTTTACCGCCACCGCCTCGCCGCCTATACGCTCGCCGGGGCGCTCTGCGGCCTCAGCGGCGCCATGCTCGGCAATTTCACCAATTTCATCAGCCCCGAAATGATGGACTGGACGCGCTCGGGCGAGCTGATCTTCATGGTGGTGCTGGGCGGGACGGGCGCGCTGTTCGGGCCGTTGATGGGCGCGGCCGCCTTCCTGCTGCTGGAGGAGCTGCTGTCCGGCTGGACGATCTACTGGCAGCTTCCCTTCGGCCTGCTGCTCATCCTGGTTGTGCTGTTCGCGCGCGGCGGGCTCGCGGGGCTGCTGGAGGGGCGCCGTGGCTGACGAACCGCTGCTCCGGGTCGAGGACCTGCAAAAAAGCTTCGGCGGCGTCGCCGCCGTCGATGGCGTGTCGATGGAAGTTGAGCGCGGCGAGGTCCATGCCGTGATCGGGCCGAACGGGGCCGGCAAGACAACCCTGATCTCCCTGCTCGCCGGGGAGCTCAAGCCGGACCGGGGCCGCGTGCTGTTCGGCGGGCGCGACATCGCCCGCCGCCCGGCTCATGCCCGGGCCAGGCTGGGTTTCGCGCGCTCGTTCCAGATCACCAGCGTCGTGCCGGGAATGCGGGTGGTGGACAATGTGATGCTGGCGGTGCTGGCGCGCGACGCCCGCAGTTTCCGCTTCTGGCGCCCGGCGAGAAACGACCCGGCGCTCATCCGGCCGGCAATGGCGGCGCTCGAGCGGGTGGGTCTCGCCGGGGTGGCCGAAGAGCGGGCGGGCGCCGTCAGCCATGGCGAGCACCGCCAGCTCGAAATCGCGATGACGCTGGCGGCGGAGCCGGAACTGCTGCTGCTGGACGAGCCGATGGCGGGCATGAGCGCGGAGGAAAGCCGGCGCATGACCGGCATTCTCGAAGGCCTGAAGGGCGAGAAGACCATGCTGCTGGTCGAGCATGACATGGATGTCGTGTTCGCACTCGCCGACCGGATCAGCGTGCTCGTGGGCGGGCGCATCGCGGCGTCGGGGGCCCCGGAGGCGGTGCGGGCGGACGAGGCCGTGCGCCGCGCCTATCTCGGCGACGAGGCCGCCTGACATGCTGCGGATCGAAGGGCTTGAGACGTTTTACGGGCGCAGCCAGGCGCTGTTCGGCATTTCGCTGGAGGTGGGCGAGGGCGAGGCGGTCGGCTTCATGGGCCGCAACGGCATGGGCAAGACGACCACCGTGAACTCGCTGTTCGGCATCGTGCCGTCCGCGGCGGGCAGGGTCCTGTTCGAGGGCCGCGAGCTGCGCGACATGCCCTCCCATCGCATCGGCCGCCTCGGGCTCGGGCTTGTGCCCGAGGGCCGGCAGGTGTTCCCCAACCTGACGGCGGAGGAGAATCTGGTCGCGGCGGCCGCCAACCGCGGCGGGCGCGCCAATCCATGGACGGCCCCGCGCATTTTCGAGATGTTCCCGGAGCTGGAAGCGCGCCGGCGCAATATGGGCAATCTGCTTTCCGGCGGCGAGCAGCAGATGCTGGCGATCGGCCGCGCGCTCATGACCAACCCCAGGCTGCTTGTGCTGGACGAGGCGACCGAAGGGCTGGCGCCCCTGGTCCGCCGGCGCATCTGGGAGTGCCTTGCCAGCCTGAAGGAAGAAGGACAGGCGATCCTCGTCATCGACCGGAATGTGGCGGATCTCGCCCGCCTCGCAGACCGCCACTATATCGTCGAAAAGGGCCGGATCGTGTGGACCGGCACCAGCGGGGAACTGACCGGCGGCGGTGCCGACCTCGAACGCTGGCTCGGCGTGTAGCGCCGCCGCCGAGGCGCAGCCGGCCCGGGACAGCGGCCCCTATGCGGCGCCCAGGCCCGTGGGCGGGCCCTTCAGTTCCACGGTGTTGCCGTCCGGGTCGCGGATATAGATCGACGGGCCCGTGCCCTCGGCGCCGTAGCGCGGGAGCGCCGCTTCCGTCTCAATGCCGTGCTCCGCCAGCCAGGCGCGGAGGCTTGCTTCGTCGAAGGGCGCAATGCGGACCGCGAAGTGGTCCATATTGGCGCCGGAGGCGTCCGGTTCGCCCGGCACGAGGTCGATCAGGCTGGCGCCGGCGCGCAACTGCACCAGGCCGATTTCCTCCAGGCGGCGCTCCTCCCGGCAGCCGAGCACGCCGGTATAGAAGGCTATCGCCGCGTCCATGTCGCGGACCCGGAGCACGACATGGTCCAGATGACGGATGCGAAAACTCACGGGGCAACCCTCCCCTCGGTCGCTGCTGCGCCCCATATTGGGGCCTGAAGGAGGATATGTCATGGATGCCGATACCATTCTCGACGCGGCGCTCGCGGTCGCCGCCGAACGCGGCTGGCGCCATGCGACGCTCTCCGATATTGCGGCGCAGGCCGGATGCGGGCTCGCGGAGGTCTATCGCCACTTCCCGTCGAAGGGCGCAGTCATGCGGGCGTCGGTCGCGCGCATCGACGCGGCGGTGTTGTCGGAAGCCGGGGCGGGGGGCGGGGAGGAGTCCTTTCGCGACCGGCTCTTCGACCTTTTGATGCGCCGTTATGACGCGCTCAAGCCGCATCGCGAGCTTGTCCGGGCGTGCTGGCGCGACCTGCGGCGCGACCCGTTGTCCGGCGCGCCGCTGGCGCCGGCGCTCGCCCGGTCCATGGCCTGGATGCTGGAAGCCGCCGGCGCGCCGGCGCAGAGGCCCATCGACCTCCTGCGCGTGAAGCTGCTGGCCGGCATCCACCTCTCCGTCTTGCGGGTCTGGCTGCGGGACGACAGCGAGGACCTCGGGCGCACCATGGCCAGTCTCGACAAGGCCCTGAAGCGCTGGGCGCCCATGCTGGAAGGGCGGCGCTGCTGAAAAATTTGTGCGGCGCACAAAAAAAGACTTGACGCTGCATCGCAGCATAATCATATTGCGCTGCGAGAAGACGGTCGCATGCCTTTAGCGGCGGGCGGCTTGCGAGACTGGAACGGAGACCAAGAGACCGATGTACAAGATGCCCTTCGCCGACTTCGATCCGGCCCGGTTCATGGCCGATTTCAAGATCCCGGCCTTCGACGCCGAAGGCGCCATGGCGCTGCACCGCAAGAATGTCGAGGCCATGACGGCCGCCGGCCAGACGGCCTTCGAGGGCGCGGGCGCCTTCATGCGCCGGCAGGGCGAACTGGCGCGCGAGGCGGTCGAGGCCTCCGCCGCCAACATGAACCTGTTCTCCGGCGATGCGAGCTTCGAGGACAAGGCGGAGCGCGGCGCAGCCTTCGCCAGGGGCGCCTGGGACTCCGCGGTCGCGGGCGCCGGGGAACTTGCGGACATGTCGGCCAGGACCGGCCGCGAGGTGTTCGGCCTGATCGACAAGCGCGTCCGCGAGGCCATGGACGAGACGGCCGCCATGGTCGTCCCGCCGGCCCCCAAGCCCGCAGAGAAGGCCGCACCTGCAAAATCATAGGCGCGTTGTTCCTCCCCTTCGCGCCGGGCCGCTCCCGAAAGGGGGCGGCCCTTTTTTGTTGCGTTGCGGAATGACGTTCCGTCGGAAGACGGCGGCGGTTCCGTGGGCTATGTTCGGCGCGCCATGGAAAACGATGTCCTGAACTTCCTGGGCGGCCTTGTGCGCGAAGCCCGCGCCCGGGGCGCCGACGAGGCCGATGCCGTCGATATCGACAGCCGCTCGCTGGATGCGGCGGTGCGGCTCGGCAAGATCGAACATATGGAGCGCTCCGAGCTGCGCAAGACCGGGCTGCGCGTGCTGGTCGGGCGCCGCCAGGCGATCGTCGCCACCGCCGACCGGCAGGCGGAAACCGCGTCCGCGCTGGTCGAGCGGGCGGTCGCCATGGCGCGGGCCGCGCCCGAAGACCCCCATGCCGGGCTGGCGGAGCCGGCGCTTCTGGCGCAGCAGTGGCCGGAACTCGACCTTTACGACGGCGCCGAAACGGCTTCGGAAGACCTTGTCCGCAACGCCCTGGAAGCCGAGGCGGCGGCGCTCGATGTCGCGGGCGTCACCAATTCCGAGGGCGCCGGCGCCAGCCGCAGCGAGACCCGTATCGCGCTCGTCTCGAGCAACGGGTTCTCGGGCGGCTACCGGAGGTCGGGATGCGGGCTGTCGGTGTCCGTCCTGGCGGGCGAGGGCACGGCGATGGAAAGCGGATATGACTGGTCCCGCGCCGTCCATGCTTCGGACCTCGCGGAGCCGGTGGCGGTGGGCCGCAGCGCGGGCGAGCGCGCGGTGAAGCGGCTCGGGCCGGTCAAGCCCGACACGGCCTTAATGCCGGTGGTCTTCGAGCAGCGGCTGGCCGGGGGCCTGGTCGGCGCGATTGCCGGCGCCATCAACGGCGCGGCCGTTGCGCGCGGCACCAGCTTCCTCAAGGACGCCATGGGCGAGGCGGTGCTGAAGGACGGCATGAACCTGATCGACGATCCGGGCCGGGGGCGGGGCCTCGGCTCGCGCCCGTTCGACGCCGAAGGCCTGCCCTGCAAGCGCCGGGCGCTGGTCGAGGGCGGCGTGCTTCGTTCATGGCTGCTGGACCTGCGCTCCGCCCGTCAGCTGGGCCTTGAGCCGACCGGCCATGCCTCCCGCGGCGCCGGGTCTGCGCCCGGCCCCGCATCGTCCAATCTCTACCTCGAACCGGGCCGCCTTTCGCCGGAAGAGCTGATCGGGGAGATAGAAAACGGCCTGTTCGTGACCGCGCTGATGGGGCACGGCGTCGATCTCGTCGCCGGGCGCTACAGCCAGGGCGCGGCGGGTTTCGCGATTCGGGGCGGCGAGCTCGCCGAGCCGGTGAGCGAGATCACCATAGCCGGGGAGCTGCGCGACATGCTGCTCGGCCTCGACGCCGCCGACGATCTGGTATTCCGCGGCACGGTGAATGCCCCCACCCTGCGGGTCGAGGCCATGACGGTCGGGGGGCGATGAGGAAGGGGTGGTCCGGCCGCTCAGCTGTCCAGCCTGGGCGCCCAGGGGATGCGGCCGAATTCGATGCCTTCCTCGGTCAGCGACTTCGCCTCGTCAGGCGTCGTTTCGCCGTAGATCGCATGGCTGTCGGTCTCGCCGTAATGGATGCGGCGCGCCTCTTCCGCGAAGCGGGGGCCGACATAATCGCAGTTTTCCTCGACCTTGCGGCGCAGCTCCCGGAGCTCCCGCATCATGGCGGCCCGTCGCGCCGAGGACTCGTCGGCGGCGTTGTCCGTTCCCTTGGGCGCGACATTGGGCGTCATCAGGCTTTTGCGCGCCGAGCTGTCGCCGCAATGCGGGCACATCACCTTGCCCTCCGCAATCTGCGCGTCGCAGGCGGCGCTGTCGCGGAACCAGGCTTCGAACTCGTGTTCGTTCGTGCAGGTGAGCCGGTAAACGATCATGCTTCACATATAGTGTCATGAAGGGACCGACGCCAGTCTCGGACTGGATCGCGCGGTTCGCCCATCTCGTGCCGCCCGCCGCGCCCGTGCTCGACCTTGCCGCCGGCGGAGGCCGGCATACGCGGTTCTTCGCCGCCCGCGGCCATCCGGTGCTCGCCGTGGACAGGGACGTCTCCCGGCTGCCGGGCGGCCTTGCCTGGGACCTCGAGGACGGCAGCCCCTGGCCTTTCGCCGACCGGCGGTTCGGGGCCGTGGTGGTGGTCAACTACCTCCACCGCCCGACGCTTCCCGCCGCGGTTTCGCTTGTCGCGCCGGGCGGCCTCCTGCTCTACGAAACATTCGCCCGGGGTCAGGAGGCCTTCGGGCGTCCGCGCAATCCGGACTTCCTTTTGCGGCCGGGCGAACTGCTCCGGGCGGTCGCTGGCCGCCTTGTCGTGCTGGCCTATGAGCACGGGAGGGTGGAAGGCCCGAGGATGGTTCAGCGCATCGCGGCGATCGACCCCGGACCCGCCGGTCGGCCGGAGGCGTCCTCCTCCATTTCGACATCCCGGTAAACCTTGGCCGAGAGCACGAGGCCGAAGCCGATCTGGAGCGTCAGCATCGCCGTGCCGCCATAGGAAATGAACGGCAGCGGCACGCCGACCACCGGGATCAGGCCGGCGACCATGGCGACATTGGCGAACACGAACAGGAAGAAGGTGAAGGTGACGCCGAAAGCCAGCAGCCGGGCGAAATCGTTGCGCGCCATGAAGCCGATGGCGAAGCCGTAGCCCATGATGGCCAGATAGAGCGCGAGCACGAACAGGCCGCCGGCAAGGCCGAATTCCTCGGAAATGACGGTGAAGATAAAGTCCGTGTGGCTTTCCGGCAGGAAGCCCAGATGGCTTTGCGTGCCCTCCAGATAACCCTTTCCGAATTCGCCGCCCGAACCGATGCCGATTTTCGACTGAAAGCCGTGATAGCCGGCGCCGGTGAGGTCGCGCCCGGGATCGAGGAAGGTGAGCACCCTGTCGCGCTGATAGTCCTTCAGCCCGTACCAGACCGCCGGCACCAGCGCCCCCGCCGCGACGGCGAAAAGCGCGAACAGCCGCCAGGAGATGCCGCCTAGGAAGAGCAGCGCCATGCCGCCGGCCCCGATCATGGCCGCCGTGCCGAGATCCGGTTGCCGCGCCACCAGCATCGCCGGGACCGCAATCAGCGCCAGCGCCAGCAGCAGCCGGGGCCAGCCGTTCGCCTCCCTTTCGTCGAGGGCGTGGAAATGGCGGGCGAGTGCGAGCACCAGCGCGATCTTCATGAATTCGGACGGCTGGACCGACAGCGGGCCGAGCTTCAGCCAGCGCTGGGCCCCCATGCCGACCTCGCCCAGGAACTCCACCCCGACAATGAGCAGGAGGGAGGCGGCATAGATCGGATAGGCGCAACGCAGCCAGAACCGGATATCGATCAGCGCAACGGCCATCATGACCGCCAGGCCGGCGCCGAAACGCAGGGCATGCGGGCCGGCCCAGGGCCGGATGTCGCCCCCGGCGGCCGAATACAGCATGGCGAACCCGACTGCGGTCGTGAGCGCCAGGAGAATGACCAGCACCCAGTCTATCCGCAGCAGCAGTCCGCCGACGCCGAGGCCCGGCTCGCGCACTTCCCAGGCTTTCATGATGCGACGGTCTCCGCCTTCTGGGCGGCCAGCAGCAGGTCGCGCGCGATGGGCGCGGCTGCCTTGGACCCGCTGCCGCCATGCTCAACGACGACGGCGGCGGCGTAGCGCGGCTTGTCGGCAGGCGCGTAGCCGACGAAGAGCGCATGGTCGCGCTGTTCCCGCGGCAGGTCCTCGTTCTTGCGAACGCCGAGCCGGCGCTCGAGCCTGGAGATGCGCCTGACCTGGGAGGTGCCGGTCTTGCCTGCCATCTCGAACCCGGCTTCCTCGATGCGGGCATTCCAGGCGGTGCCCCGCCGCGAGCCGGTGACGGCGGTCAGGCCCTTGCGCACAACCCTCAGAAATCGTCTGTCGATTTTGAGCTCGGGGGCGTTCCCGCCGCCGATCAGCCTGGGGAGGACTGCATGGGCGCCATTGGCGAGCCGGGCGGTCATGGTCGCCAGCTGGAGCGGCGTGGCGAGCACGTAGCCCTGGCCGATCCCGGCGAGCAGCGTCTCTCCTACCTGCCAGGATTCGTTGCGCGCCTGGCGCTTCCACGCCTTGGTGGGAATGAGCCCGTCATGCTCTCCGGGAAGTTCGACGCCGGTTGCCGCCCCGAGGCCCAGCTTCCTCGCCATTGCCGCGATCCGGTCGATGCCCGTCCGGCGCGCGATTTCGTAAAAGTAGATGTCGCAGGACTGCTGGAGCGCCTTGAAGAGATCGACATGCCCGTGTCCGCCGCGGCGCCAGCAGTGGAACCGCCCGGTGCCGAGCTCGTGGACGCCGTTGCAGAAAAAGCGCTGGTCCGCCGACACCACCCGCGCTTCGAGCGCCGCCAGCGCGACGGCGATCTTGAAGGTCGATCCGGGCGCATACTGGCCGGAAACGGCGCGGTTGCTGAGCGGATGCAGGGGGTCGCCGGCGAGAGACAGCCACTCCTGCCGGTCTGCGATGCCGTCGTGGAAGGCGCCGGGGTCGAAACTGGGCGCCGACACGGTGGCCAGCAGGGCGCCGCTGTGCACATCCATCAATACGGCCGCGCCCGTCTCCTCCCCGAACAGGCCGGCTGCGAAACGCTGGAGCTCGGCGTCGAGCGTGAGGCGAAGCGTTTCGCCGGACAGGCCTTCCTGCCGCCCCAACTCCCGCCGCTGGCGGCCGGTGGAGGTAATCTCCATCAGGCGTGTGCCGGCCGCGCCCCGCAATGTATCGTCCTGGGTGCGCTCGACGCCTGTTTTCCCGATACGGAAATCGGGCATGCGCAGCAGGGAGGCTGAGTCGGACCGTTCCAGATCCTTTTGCGACACACGGCCGACATAGCCGATGGCGTGGGCGGCCGCCGGTCCGAGCGGATAGATCCGGCGCTGCGCGGCATTCGTGAAAATGCCCTCGCGTTCTGCAATTGCCAGCGAAAGACGGGCCATTTCCTCCCATGACATGTCGTCGAGAACGACGACCGGCTCGAAGCCCGGCTGCTTTCGCACCAGTCTTCGGACCCGCTCGCGCGCCGCCGGGCCGAGTGTCGCGAGACGCCCGATTTCATCCAGCGCGACATCGATCGGGCCGGCCTTTTCCGGGACCAGCAGCAGGCGGTAGGTCTCCCGGTTGCGGGCCAGCGGCCGGCCCCGGCGATCCAGAATCTCGCCGCGTTCGGGCACCAGCGGGCGTTCGGTGGTGCGGTTGTCCTCGGCGCGGCGCGAATAGCGCTCGCCCTCCACCACCTGCAGCTGCACCAGGCGCCCCGCCAGCAGCCCGATCAGGCCGACCTGGACGCCGCCGACGAGCAGGGCGCGGCGGCGGATCGACTGGGTCCTGCTGCGAACGCCCGTCATCAGGCGCTCCGTTTCAACGCCGCGGAATCCAGAACGGCCAGCGCGCCCGCAACGGCCGGGAAGGTCAGCACGGTAAGCAGGAGCACGGCCAGGGGCGCTCCGACCGAGAGCGCCGCGCCGTAATAGAGGGAAGCCCCGAGCCATGCGATCGCGCTTGCCGCGCACGCCACGACGGTGAACACCGCCCAGCCGGAGACAAAGGGTTGGCCGACCACCAGGAAGCGCTGGCTGCGCGCGGCCCCGAGCACGAACAGATAGACGAGCGCCATGAGGCCGAACGGCGCGTCCGCGACGCTGTCATGTGTGAGGCCGACAGCGAAGACGAAGGGGGCCGGCACGAGGTCCGGGCGCCGCCCGGCCCAGTAATGCACTGCCGCAACGGCAAGGGCGGGCGCGGCGCGGTCGCCGATCCAGGGCACGAGCGAGATGAGCAGCAACACGATAATGCTTGCTGCGGGAACCGCCGCGCGCGCCGCCCGGTCGAGATGCGCCAGCATTATTCCCCGGCAAGCGCGGCGACGTCCGGCGCGTCCCGGTCAATGACCCGAACGAACTCCAGCCGCGTCCAGTCCACATGCGGCACCACTTCCACGCCGCCGCCCGAGCGCGCGGCAGCGCTGACATCGCCGACGGGAAGGCCGGGAGGAAATAGCCCGCCGCGACCGGAAGTGACGATGACATCTCCGGCTGCCAGAGCGGCATTCCGCGGCAGGAAGCGCAGATTGGGCCGGGCGCTGTTATTGCCGACCAGAATGGCATGGACCCGGTCCGGACCCGCCAGCACCGGAACATGCGAGCGCCGGTCGGTAATCAGCAGCACGCGCGCGCTGCGCGCGCCCGCCGACATCACCCGTCCGACCAGTCCCTCGCCGGAGATCACCGCCTGGTCGGCGCGAACGCCCTGGCGGCTGCCGGCGTCCATCAGCATGCTGCGGGCGTAGGGGCCGCCCGTGTCGGCGATGACCCGCGCGGCCACTGTGTGAACCTCCTCGCCCGGATCGAAGCGCAGCAGGCGGCGCAGTTCGCGGTTCTGCCCATCCAGCCTGAGTGCGAGCGACTGCCATTGGCGCAGGCGCGCATTCTCCTCCCGGAGCCGGGTATTTTCCTCGGTAAGCGCCGCCACCCGGCCGAGATTGCTGCCGATATCGCGCGCGGCCCGCACCGGCAGGGTCACCGTCTGCAGAACGGGAGCCAGCAGGTCCCCCACACCGCTCTTGACCCAGTCGAAGACATAGACTTCCGCCTTGCCGACGACCAGCGCGACCAGGGACACGGTAACGAGCAGGGCGAACACGGCCCGGCGCAGGGTCGCCTGAACCGGCGTTTCGGCCTTTACCTCCGGCCCTGCGCGGTGTTCCTGCAAAAGGCGGCTCCCCTAGCTGATGAGGACGCGCTCCAGGGCTCCCATATGCTCCAGGCAGCGCCCGGTGCCGAGTGCGACGCAATACAGGGGTTCCTCGGCCACCGAGACCGGCAGGTCGGTCGCGTTGCGGATCTCCCTGTCGATATTGGCGAGCAGCCCGCCGCCGCCGGTCAGCACGATGCCGCGGTCCACGATGTCCGCAGCGAGTTCGGGCGCGGTGTTCTCCAGCGCCGCCTTCACCGCCTCGACGATCTGGGCCACGGGGTCGGCCAGCGCCTCGGCGATCTGGCTCTCGGTAATCAGGATCTCCTTCGGCGCACCGTTCAGGAGGTCGCGCCCCTTGATCGGCATCTGCCTTTCCTCGGGCCCCGTCGGCATGGTGGCGGAGCCGAGCTCCTTCTTGATCCCCTCCGCCGAGGCCTCGCCGATCAGGAGGTTATGGTGGCGGCGGATATAGGCGATGATCGCGTCGTCCATCTTGTCGCCGCCGATACGCACCGAACTCGCATAGGCGATGTCGCCGAGCGACAGCACGGCGACCTCCGTGGTGCCGCCGCCGATATCGACCACCATCGAGCCGGTGGGCTCGGTGACCGGGAGACCGGCGCCGATTGCCGCCGCCATCGGCTCCTCGATCAGGAACACGCGCCTGGCGCCGGCGCTTTCCGCCGATTCCTGGATCGCGCGGCGCTCGACGGCGGTCGATCCGAACGGCACGCAAATGACGATCTGCGGACTCGCAAAGCCCCGCCGGTTGTGCACCTGCCGGATGAAGTGCTTGATCATTTCCTCCGCGACCTCGAAATCGGCGATGACGCCGTCGCGAAGCGGCCGGATGGTCTCGATCGAACCCGGCGTGCGGCCCATCATCTGTTTCGCCTGGTCGCCGACCGCAATCACCTTCTTGCGGCCCTTGAACTGGCCTATCGCGACGACCGAGGGCTGGTCGAGCACGATGCCGCGCCCTTCGACATAGACGAGCGTGTTCGCGGTGCCGAGGTCGATTGCCATATTGGCGGAACACAGGCCGAGCAAGCGGGAAAGCATGAAAGCGCAGCGCCAATCCACGGGAGGTGACGAACAGTTTGCACTATATAGGGCAAAACCGCCCGACGCGACAGCAAAGGCCGTTGCAGCAACCACAGGCCGGAGAACCATCAATGCCGCAGGACGACCGCCCGCCGCTGACTTTCCGCCCGCTGGAGCCGGCGCTGGTGGATGCGCTCGGAAGCGTCTTTCGGGGAAGCTGGGGCAGGACCTGCTGGTGCATGCATCCGAGGCTGCCGGCAAAGGAGTTCGATGCTTTGCCGGGCAGCGGCCCCCCGGGTGCGCGCCGCCGTGCGGCCATGACCGAACTTGCGCGGGCCGCGCCGGCGCCCGGACTGGTCGCCTTCGAAGGGGAGGAAGCGGTCGGGTGGGCGGCCGTCGCGCCGCGCCCGGCGTTCGCCCGGATCTGCGCCTCCAGGGCGACGCCGGCGGTCGATGCGGTCCCGGTCTGGGCGATACCCTGCGTTACCGTGCGGAAAACGGCCCGCGGGCGCGGCGTCGCGGTGGCGTCGGTCCGGGCGGCGGCGGCATTCGCCTTCGAGTGCGGCGCGCCGGCGGTCGAGGCCTATCCCCGCGCCGGCGAGGCGCGCACCGGCGCCGACAACGCATATTTCGGCACCGAGCCGCTGTTCCGCCGGGCCGGCTTCCGGGTTGTCCGCGGGCCCCTGGAGGGCCTGCCCCGAAACTGGGCGCCGCGTGTGGCCATGCGCCTCGACGCGCCCGGAAAGGAAGAGAATGCCTGACATCGCGGTCATCGGCGCCGGCATGGCCGGGGCGTCCGCTGCGCACTTCCTCGCCCGGCGTTTCGACGTGCTGTTGCTGGAGCGGGAAGACCAGCCGGGCTACCACACCACCGGGCGTTCGGCGGCGCTCTATACCCAGGCCTATGGCAACGCTGCGATCCGGGCGCTGACGGTTGCCTCGAAGCCGTTTTTCGACGCGCCTCCTGGCGGCTTTTCCGAGGTGCCGCTGCTCCTGCCGCGGGGGCTGGCGCTGTTCGGACGCCGCGACCAGGCGGACTCGCTGGAAGGCGCATTCCAAGACGGCCGGCGGTTCGTGCCGGAAATCCGGATGCTGGACAGCGCAGGCGTTTGCGAACTCATTCCGGCGCTCCGGCCGGACTATGTGGCGGGCGCGGTATTCGAGCCGGAGGCGGCGGATATCGACGTGCATGCCATGCACCGGGGCTTCCTTCGCGGCGTGCCGCTCCGGCGCAATGCGGAGGTGGAAGGGCTTGAACGGCGCGGAAGCGGCTGGCGGGTGGCGCTCCGGGGCGGGGACGCATTGGAGGCCCCCATCGTGGTGAACGCCGCCGGGGCCTGGGCGGACGAAATGGCGGCGCTTGCCGGCGCAGCACCTGTCGGCCTTGTGCCGAAGCGGCGGACCGCCTTCACCTTCCCGGCCGAGACCGGGGATTGGCCGATGGCGGTCGATGTCGATGAGCAGTTCTACTTCAAGCCGGAATCGGGCCGCGCGCTCGGCTCGCTCGCCGACGAGACGCCGTCGCCGCCCTGCGATGCGCAGCCGGAGGAGATCGACGTGGCGATGGCGGTGGACCGGATCGAGCATGCGACGACATTCCGGATTCGCCGCATAGAACGCCGCTGGGCGGGGCTGCGCAGCTTCGTTGCCGACAAGACGCCGGTCGTGGGCTTCGACTCCGGGGCGCCGGGCTTTTTCTGGTGCGCGGGACAGGGCGGCTACGGCATCCAGACCGCGCCCGCCATGGGCATGGCGGTGGCTTCGCTGGCGGCCGGCGAGGGCCTGCCGCCGGAGGTCCGGGAGCTTGGCCTGGAGGAGGCGGCGCTCAGCCCGGCCCGCTGCCAGGAAGGCGCGTCGTGACCGTCGGGGCGGTGCTCTGGGATTTCGGCGGCGTGCTGACGGAGAGCCCCTTCGACGCCTTCGCCCGCTACGAGCGCGCCAACGGCCTGCCGGAAGGGGCGATCCGGCGCATCAACAGCCGCAATCCGGACGGCAATGCCTGGGCGCTGTTCGAGCGCAGCGACATCGACCGGGCGGCGTTCTGCGGGCGCTTCGAGGCCGAGGCGGCGGCGCTCGGCTACAGGCTCGACGCCGGCGAAATCCTGGACCTCATACAGGGCCCGGTGCGGCCGCGCATGGTGGCGGCGCTCCGGGCGGTCGCGGCCCGCTACCGGACGGCCTGCCTCACCAACAATATGCGCGCGCCGGGCGAAGACGGCCCCCGCGCCCGGCAGATCGCGGACGCGATGGCGCTGTTCGACACGGTGGTCGAGTCGCGCGAGGCGGGTGTGCGCAAGCCGGAGCCGGCCTTCTACCGCATCGCCTGCGAGCGCCTTGGCGTGGAACCGTCGGCCTGCGTCTTCCTCGACGATCTCGGCATCAACCTCAAGCCGGCCCGCGCCATGGGCATGGCGACCATCAAGGTCGAGACCGAGGCGCAGGCGCTGGCCGATCTGCAAGCCGCCCTCGGCCATCCGCTGTTCTGAACATGGCGCGGCGTAACCCTTGCATCGGTTGACCAATTGAAAGTCAATGAGTGACCGATTGAAAGAATCCAGCTTTGTGCCTGCCGCCGGGCGAGCGCTTCAGGCGGTCACGCCGCGCTCCGGCTCTCGCCTGCCTTCGGGGACGCGGCGGCAATGGAAACGGTCGAGGTCGATGGTCGTGAAGCGCCCGTCCAGGATCAGTTCCGAGAGCGCCCGGCCCGCCGCCGGCGCATGCTGGAGGCCGTGGCCGGAAAATCCGGTCGCCATCAGAAAGTTCTCCGGCGCGCCCGGCCATGCGCCGATAATCATGTTGCCGTCGAAGATGTTGTAAGCATAGTGGCAGGCCCAGGCGTTCCGGAGCCGGATTGCCTCGAAGGCCGGCAGGCGGTGCGCGAGGCGCGGCCATGCCGTGCTTTCGAACGCCTCCAGGTCCGGCTCCCAGTCGAAGTCGCCGGCGCGCTCATAATCGGACATGCCGGCGATGAAGCCCGCACCTTCCGGCCGAAAGCTGATCGATTCCGCATCGATGGTGAGCGGCATCGGCTCGATCTCCGCCCGGCACTCGAAATACCAGGTCGTGCGCGGCATCGGGCGGACCGGAATGTCGAGGCCGATCGTCGCGCAGATTTCATGCGCCCAGCCGCCGGCATTGTTGACGATCCAGCCGCCCTCCAGAACCTCGCCGCTTTCGAGCGCCACGGAGCGGACCAGGCCGGAGGCGGCATTCAACCCGGCGACGGCGCCATCGACATAGGCAACGCCGAGCGCCCGCATCTTGCGGCGCAGCCCCATGAGCGCGGCGTGGGAATCGATCCAGCCGTCGCCCGGCGAATGGGCGGCGCAGACCGCGTCGTCCGTGCGCAGCGAGGGGAAGCGTGCCGCCAGCCCGCCCGCGTCGAGGAGATCGACATGGCAGCCGAGGCCCGTCTGGAGCGCATGGTTCTCCCGCATGTCGGCGGCGGCCCGGGCGGAGGTCGCGATGAAGAGGTAGCCCTGGCGGCGGAAGGAGACGGTCGCCGGCTCGCCATCCACCGCCATCGCCTCTTCGTAGCTGCCGTAGAACTCATGGCCGTATTGCGACATGCGCACATTCTCTTCCTGCGAGAACATGACGCGGACGCCGGCGGTGGAGCGGATGGAGGCGGCATGCTCATAGGCCGGGTCGCGCTCCACCACCGCGATGCGGAGCCCGGGCTCCCGCCGGATCAGGTGGTATGCGGTGCTGCACCCGTGCAGCCCGCCGCCGATGACGATGACATCGTATTTCATGTTAGCCCCGCTTGCCGCCCGCCCCCATTCATTGATGTTGTGCAGGTCCAGCCCGGGACAGTCGACTTTCTGCGCAACGTAGAACGCGAGGCACGCGCACTCAAGGCAGTTACCGGTAACTTGCGGACGATCACCCGGTCTGTACGGTTCCCAGCGGCATGGACTCTCTTGACGGCGCCTGTTTTTTGTAGTGACATAAATGATGAGGATCGAATACGATCCCGCCAAGCGCAGCGCCACGCTTCGCGATCGCGGTCTGGACATGGCCGATGCAGGCGACGTGTTCGAAGGCGATACCATCACGGTCGAGGACGACCGCAGGGATTATGGCGAGACCCGGTACATCACAGTCGGATTCCAGGCCGGCCGCATGGTGTTCGTCGCGTGGACTCCGCGTGGCGGCGCTCGCCGTATCATCAGCATGAGAAAGGCCAATGCCCGTGAACAAGAGCTCTATGCCCTCCGATTCCGACGATGACCTGCCGGATTTCAGCACCCTCGAATGGCAAGCGAAGTTCGCCAGGGCCCCGCTGCGCCGCGGGCGGCCGAAATCCGATGTGAGGAAGGTTCGGACCACGCTCCGTCTCGATCCCGATATCCTTGCCGCCTTCCGCTCCGGCGGGCCCGGGTGGCAAACCCGCATTAACGACGCGCTCCGAAAGGCGGCGGGGCTTCCCTGACGTTTGTTCGCCGCCAGGGAGCGTTCCTCGGAACAGCGCGCCGTAAGTGTCCGGAATGTCTTCGAAGGCCGTTCCAGGTGGAAGAGGGCGCGGACTTCCTTCGATACGCGGCCGGCGCCGCTGCTCGGAATGAGGGCGAAATGGACGCGGAGGGGTGTCCGGGGCCCGAGGCGGCCGCCGGTCCGGCCCTGAAGCATCCGGCCCTCGCAAACGGGACCCCGGCCCGGCTTCAGGCGAACTCTTCCGAAGCGGTCCGCCAGCGGGCCATCGCCTCCGGGTCGATTTCGACGCCGAGGCCCGGCCCGTCCGGCAGGCGGACATGGCCGTCCTCCACCTTGAGCGCGTCCCCGATCACGGCGTCGCGGAGCGGGTTGGCGTTGACATCCATCTCCAGCAGCCCGTCGCCGCCGACCGCCGCCAGGATATGGGCCGAGTGGAGCAGCCCCAACCCGCCGGCCAGCCAGTGCGGGCAGTAGGTCCTGCCGCGGGCGAGCGCCCGGCGCGCAATGGCGGCATTGTCGGAAACGCCGCCCCACTTGCCGACATCGGGCTGCATGATGTCCAGCCAGCCGAGCGCCCGGTCGATGAGCCCGTGGTCGGGCAGGTTCTCGCCGCCGGCGAGCGGCAGGCGCATGGCGGCGCGGAGCCGCTGCCAGTGTTCGTCCGGCGCATCGGCCTGCATCGGCTCCTCCAGCCAGCCGACGCCCGCATCCGCCAGCCAGCCGGCGGCCTCCTCCGCCGTTTCCAGGTCCCATCTCTGGTTCGCGTCCACGAACAGGCGCTCGCCTTCGCCCATGTCCCGGCGGATCGCCTCGACATTGCCCCGGTCGGTCTTCTCGCCGAACCCGACCTTGAGCTTGAAATTGCGGTGGCCCGCCTCCCGCGCCCGTCCCGCCATTTCCGGCCCGTCATCGGGGTTGAGGCCGCTTGCATAGGCGGGGATGCGGTCCCGCGCGGCGGCGCCAACGCCGCCATTCGCAATATTCGCCGCGTTCGGCGCGGCGGCGCCAACGCCGCCATCCGTGATATTCGCCGCGTTCGGCGCGGCGGCGCCAACGCCGCCATCCGTAATATTCGCCGCGTTCGGCGCGGCGGCGTCGAGCAGGCGGCGCAGGGACACGCCCCGGCGCCTGGCCGCAAGGTCCCAGAGCGCCTGGTCCGCCGCCGCGACCACCGCCGCCACAGGCCCATATTCTCCCGACTGGATCGCCAGCACGCGCAATTGCCGCATCGTCCGGGCGTAATGCGCCGGAATGTCGTCCACGGTCCGGCCCAGAAGCAGGTCCGGCAGCAGCCGGCCTGCGAGGCGCGCGCGGTATTCGGTGGTGATCGAGGGGAAATTGCCCCAGATGTCGCCCCGGCCGACGACGCCGTCGCCGTCCTCAAGCGCCACCATCGCGACGGCCCGCTCGGCGATGGAACCGAACGACACCACCACGGGGCTCGGCATCGGCGCGCGGAAGACCTCGATCCGGATACGCGCGACCCGGATCGGGCCGGCAGCCTGCCCGTTCAAGACCGCTACTCCGCTTCGGCCTTCAGCAGCAGCGCCACGAACCGGTCGTCGCCGCCGCGGTTCAACAGCAGCAGGACGGAATTGCGTCCCACCTCGCCGACGGCGGCGACGCGCTCCTCCAGTTCCTTCGCGCTCCGCACCAGATTGTGGTCGGCTTCGAGGATGAGGTCGCCGGGTTCGAGGCCCTTTTCTTCCGCATCGCTGCCCGGCGCCACCCCGACAACGACCACGCCGCCCCGTTCGAGGGTTTCCTCGTCCAGTTCGTATTCCTTGCGGAGTTCGTCGTTCGGCTGCGCGACCACGAGGCCCAGCAGCTCGATCGGGTGTTCCTTCGCTTCGCCCCCCGCCGGGGCGCTGGCCGGATCGTTCTCCTCCAGGCGCCCCACGACGATCTCCAGGCGCTCGACCCTGCCGTTTCGCCATACCTCGACCGGCACCGCCGTGCCCACTTCGGCATCGGAGACGATACGCGGCAGGGCGCGCATTTTCGGCACCGGCCTGCTGTCGAAGGACAGCACGATGTCGCCCGCCTGCATGCCGCCCTTGTCGGCGGGGCTGTCCGGCATCACGGCGGCGACCAGCGCGCCGCGCGCCTCGCCGAATCCCTCGAATGTTGCGGCGATTTCGTCGGTGACGCTCTGGATGCGCACGCCGAGCCAGCCGCGCCGGGTCTCGCGGAAGCGGCGAAGCTGGTCGATGACGGGAGCGGCGAGCGAGGCCGGCACGGCGAAGCCGATGCCGACGCTGCCGCCCGACGGCGACGTTATCGCGGTGTTCACCCCGATCACCTTGCCGTCGAGATTCAGCATCGGACCGCCGGAATTGCCCTTGTTGATCGCCGCATCGGTCTGGATGAAGTCGTCATAGGGCCCGGCGCGGATATCGCGCTTGCGCGCCGAGACGATGCCGGCCGTCACCGTGCTGCTGAAGCCGAAGGGATTGCCGATGGCGATAACCCAGTCGCCGACCCGGGTCTCGTCCGAGTTTCCGAACTCCAGGAAGGGCAGCGGGCCGTCCGCCTCGACCTTGAGCACCGCCAGATCGGTCTTGGGGTCGCGGCCCACGACTTCCGCCTTGAACTCCCTGTCGTCGTGAAGGCGGATATGGATTTCGTCCGCTTCTTCGATGACATGGTTGTTGGTGACGATGATGCCGGAGGGATCGATGACGAAGCCCGAACCGAGCGATGTTGCCCGGCGCGGCGGCCGGCCCTCGCGGTCGTCGCGGTCGCCGAAGAACTTCTTGAAGAACTCCTCGAAGGGCGAACCGGGCGGGAATTGCGGCAGGTCCGGCACCTGCCGCTGCTCCACGGTTTGCCGGGTGGAGATATTGACGACGGCCGGCAGCGCCTTTTCGGCGAGTTCGGCGAAGCTCTCCGGCGTGCCGTGGGCGCGAAGCGGCGGCGCGGCGGCCGCCATGGCTGCAAACAGGATCAGGGCGATGGCAAGGCGCATGGCGTTGGACCGTTGTCTTCGTGTTACCGGGCGGGCGCCGGTTCAGGCGGCGTTTTCCCGCGCATGGGCGTAGTTCACGCCGGTGAACCAAAGCATGTAGTCCATATAGGTGGTCGGCGGAAATTTTGGAGGGTCGTCGGGGCCGCAGCAGGTCGGCAGGCAGACCATCTCGTAATCGATATTGCAGTCGAAGAAAAACGGAATGGCGTAGCGCTCCCGGCCCGACCGGTTGAGAACCCGGTGCGGCGTTGAAAGGAAGCGCCCGTTGGTCCAGCGGTGGCCCAGGTCGCCGATATTGACGATGAAACAGTCGGGCTCCGACGGTGCCTCGACCCACTCGCCCGAGGGCAGCCGGATCGAAAGGCCGGGCACATCGGTCGTCGCGAGCAGGGTCATGAACGAACTGTCGGTATGCGGGGCCAGGCTGAATTCGTCTTCCTCGAAACGCTCATGCGCGGCGTAGCGGGTGAGCCGCAGCGTGAATTGCGGGTCGGCGAAAGCCTGGTCGAAGAAGTCCGGCGCGAGGTCGAGCGCCCGGGCATAGAGCGGCATCAACGCCATCGCGACGCCCTCCATCGCCCCCGCATAGGCGAGCACGGTTGAACGGAAGCCCGGCAGCGCCGCTTCTTCCGGCCAGCGGTTCAGCGGACGAAAGCGCTTGCCGGCCAACACGTCCGGATGGTCGGGCGGCAGGTCCCGCTTGAGGAAGAAGGCCTCGTTCTTGTTCGGCCGGTCGCCGTGATAGATGCGCGACGCCCTGGAAACGCTGCCCTCATAGGGCATGTAGCCGACATTGTCGGCCCCGGCCCGGAGCGCCAGCTTGTCGTCCAGCGGCTGCGCATGGAAGCGCCGCGCCTCCCCGAACACCGCATCGACGAGCGCGCGCGGCACGCCATGCCCGCCGAGATAGTAGAAGCCGACATTGCGGCAGGCATGGGACAGTTCGGCCGCCGCTTTCTCTGCCGCGCCGGCTTCGCCCGCCAGAACGGGGCCGATATCGATGACCGGAATAGGTGCCGCGCCCATTTTCGCCTATCCTCCCGAACGTTCAGGGTTTCCGGCGCCATCTTCCTCCTCCCCGGGCCCGAAGGCAAGAAAGCGAGGCAAGGCATGCCGACAGACTCGCCCATCTGGCCCGCGCCGCTGGACCATCTGCGCCTCGACAGCGATGCCCCGGACCGGCTCGCGGATTTCTATGCCGGCCTTCTCGGCTTCGACAGCTTCGACCTGCCGGATGGCGGCCGGCTGCTGCAGGGGCCCGGCCGGCGCCTCGTGATCGGTCGCGGCGAGCCCGGCGCCCGGCCCTATCACGGCTTCCGGCTCCGGGACCGCGCGCAGCTGGATGCCGTGCGCGCCTTCATCGCGGCGCAGGGAATCAATATGGAACCGTCGCCGTCGGAAGCGTTCGAACCGGATGCGGTGGCGGTACGCGACCCGGACGGCTGGCTTTCGGTCTTCGGCCTGCCGCGCGGGGACCTGCCGGCGATCCGGACGGTGAACGGCGTGCCGGGCCGCAGCTTCACCGCACGCCTGCAGCATGTCGTGGTGGCGAGCCGGGACCTCGGCCCGATGATGCGCTGGTACGAGGACGTGCTGGGCTTCGCCCCTTCGGACTATGTGCTCTCGGACATGGGCGACCCTTCGTCGCGCCGGGTGGCCTTCTACCGCTCGGACGAGGAGCATCACAGCTTCGCCGTCTTCGCCGCCTCGGAGACCAAGGCGGACCACCACGCCTATGAGACCGGCGGCTGGACCGATATCCGCGACTGGGCAGACCACCTCTCCAATAGCGGCGCGAAAATCTGGTGGGGCCCCGGCCGCCACGGCCCCGGCAACAACCTGTTCTTCATGATCCGGGACCCGCATGGCGACCCGGTCGAGCTCTCGGCCGAGATCGAGCGTATGCCGCGCGAGATGGCGCCCCGCCTCTGGCCGGCGGAGGAGCGCACGCTGAACCTCTGGGGCCCCGGCTGGATACGCGATTAGCCGGCCTGGAGCCGCGCGACCGCCCGTTCGACCTCGACCTCGCGCTCCGTCTGCCGCATTGCCGCCGCTGCGCGCGCCGCCGCCACGACCGAAGGCGCGGCCCGTTCCGGGCTGCCGGCGTCGAAGGGCGGGTCCGGGTTGTACTCGATGCCGAGCTGGATCTGCTGCGCCGCCTCGGCGCCGAGCAGCTCACCCGCCACGGTCAGGGCGAAATCGATGCCGGCCGTCACGCCGCCGCCCGTGACGATATTGCCATCGACGACCACGCGCTCGGCCACCGGCTCGCAGCCGAAGGCGGCCAGCATCGGCAGCGACATCCAGTGCGTCGTGGCCCGCCTGCCGCGCAGCAGCCCCGCCGCGCCCAGCACCAGCGAGCCCGTGCACACGGAGGTGACATAGCGCGCGCCCGGCGCCTGGCGGCGCAGGAAGTCCAGCACCTCTTCGTCGTTGAGGAGCGCGTTCATGCCCGCGCCGCCCGGCACGCAGACGAGATCGAGCTGCGGGCACTCGGCGAAGGTCGTGCTGGGCAGCAGCTGCATGCCGCCCGCGGCCGTTACGGGGTCGAGGGTCTTCCAGAGAAGGTGGACCCGCGAATCCGGGAACTTGGCGAAGACCTCATACGGGCCCGTCATGTCGAGCTGGGTGATGTCGGGAAAGAGCAGGAAGCCTGTGTGGAATGGCATGGGGCGCTCCCGGGTCCGTCGGTTGTCGTTGTCGCTCGCAGGCGATATGGAGCGCCTTGCATCCGCTTCAAGCCGGCGCCCAGGAAGGTTATCCGCCATGACAGGTTTCCCGGAACCGCTCCTCGAGGGCTACCGCTCGTTCAGGGACGGCCGCTACGCCAGGGAACAGGACCGCTACCGCCGGCTTGCCGAGCAGGGGCAGGCGCCAGAGGTCATGGTCATCGCCTGCTGCGACTCGCGGGCGGCCCCGGAGACGATCTTCGATGCCGGGCCGGGCGCGCTCTTCGTCCTCCGCAATGTCGCCAATCTGGTGCCGCCCTGCGGGTCGGACGATGGCTGCCGTTCGACTTCCGCCGCGCTCGAATTCGCGGTGCAGGGCCTGAAGGTCCGGCATATCGTCGTGCTCGGACATGCACGCTGCGGCGGCATCGGCGCGGCGCTCCAGCCGCCGGAGGACCCGTTGTCCCCGGATGACTTCATCGGCAGGTGGATGAACCGGCTCGGCCCCGCCGCCGAGGCGGTAACGGGCCGCGGGGAGCTGAGCGATGCGGAGCGGCAGACCGCGCTCGAACGCGCCTCGATCCGCCAGTCGGTCGCGAATCTCCGGACCTTCCCCTTCGTCTCGATCCTAGAGGGGCGCGGCGGCCTCAGCCTGCACGGCGCCTGGTTCGACATCGCCGAAGGGGACCTCTGGACGATGGACCCGGAGACCGGAGACTTCTCGAAGGCGGGGTAGAGCCGCGGCGGCGCTTACGCCCCTGTAGCGGCGCCCACGCCTGCGTCTATCGCCCGCTCGGCGTGCAACCGGTCCTGCACGACCGCATCGCGGACGGCGCGCTGGAGCTTCTCGAAGGCGCGCACCTCGATCTGGCGGATGCGCTCGCGGCTCACGCCGAATTCGCCGCTGAGGTCCTCAAGCGTCGCCGGGTCCTCGCGCAGGCGGCGTTCCTGCAGGATGCGCCGCTCGCGCTCGTTCAGCGCCTCCATCGCGCCGGCGAGCATCCGCCGGCGGCGCTCAAGCTCCTCGCGTTCGCCGTAAAGCACCTCCTGGCTCTCGCTTTCGTCGGCCAGCCAGTCCTGCCACTCGCCCTCGCCCTCGATGCGCATCGGCGCGTTCAGCGAGCGGTCCGGCGCGGCGAGGCGGCGGTTCATCTGCACGACCTCGTCCTCGGATACCCTGAGCTCGTCGGCGATCTTCGTGACATGCTCGGGCGACAGGTCGCCATCCTCGATGGCCTGGATCCTTTGCTTCATCCGGCGCAGGTTGAAGAACAGCTTCTTCTGGGCTGCGGTCGTGCCCATCTTCACTAGCGACCAGGAGTGCAGGATATATTCCTGGATCGAGGCCCTGATCCACCACATGGCATAAGTCGCGAGGCGGAAACCCCTTTCCGGGTCGAAGCGCTTGACCGCCTGCATCATGCCCACATTGCCTTCGGAGATCAGTTCGCTCACCGGAAGCCCGTAGCCGCGATAGCCCATGGCGATACGCGCGACCAGCCGCAGATGGCTGGTCACCAGCTGGTGCGCCGCATCCACGTCCTGATGCTCGACCCAGCGCTTCGCCAGCATGTATTCCTCTTCCTGCTCCAGCATCGGGAACTGGCGGATTTCATGCAGGTAGCGGGAGAGATTGCTCTCGCCGTTGAGCGCGGGGATATTGCGGCTGGCTGCGATGTTTTCGGCCATGGTCCGAACCCTCTCGACACGCCCTGAATATAGGAAGAACAGCCTATAAATTCAAGTCTTCCAACATTACCGCGAGTTCATGAAAGTCCGCCGGAGGCCGACTTTCGAACAGCATCTCTTCCCCGGTCGCCGGATGGCGGAAGCCGAGCCGCGCGGCATGCAGCGCCTGGCGGGGAAAGGCCGGCATGCCGCGCCGCCGCCCGCCATAGAGCGGGTCCCCGATGAGCGCATGGCCGATATGGGCCATATGGACCCGCACCTGGTGGGTGCGGCCGGTCTCCAGCCGGCAGGCGACCAGCGAGGCCCGCGTGCCGTACGCCTGCTCGACCCGGTAGCGGGTGACGGCTGCGCGCCCCCGCTCGACCACCGCCATGCGCTTGCGATGGCGCGGGTCGCGGCCGATGGGCGCCTCGATCCTCCCTGCAACGGGGGAAGGCAGGCCCTGCGCCAGCGCGAGATAGCCCCGGTCGATGTTATGCGTCTCGAACAGCCGGCGGAGTCCCGCATGGGCCGCTTCGGTCTTGGCGGCCACGATGAGGCCGGAGGTGTCCTTGTCCAGCCGGTGGACGATGCCCGGCCGGGCAACGCCTCCCACGCCCGTCAGCTCCGGGCCGCAACGGTCCAGGAGCGCGTTCACGAGCGTGCCGCCGTCATGGCCGGGGCCGGGATGCACCACCATGCCCGCCGGCTTGTCCACGACGACCAGATGCGCGTCCTCATGGACCACCGCCAGCGGAATCGCTTCGGCCGCGGGCTCGGCGGGCCGGGCCGGCGGAACGCTCACCCGGTAGCGCTGCCCCGCGACCGCCTTGCGGGCCGCGGGCGTCACCCGCCCCTCCGCCATCAGCGCCTGGATGCGCGAACGCGAGAGCTCGGGGATCGCGCGGGCCAGCATGCGGTCCAGCCGCTCGCCGTCGGCCTCCGGCGGCGCGACGGCCTCGAAGACGGTGCTTTCCTCGCCCGTTGTCACAGAACCCGCTCCATGGCGATGACTTGTGCGCACAACTATGGCAAATCCGCGGCCGGGACGAGCGGCGGAGAGCAATTCATGGGTCTGAAGGCCCTGGTCATAGGCATGGGCGTGGCGATCGTCGCCGGCGTTGCGGTCGTCCTGGTCACGATCGTCAACCGGTCCCTGGCACCCCCTGCCGGCGTCGGCGAGGTCCGCTGGCAATTGCCGCAGGATGCCGAGGTCACGGACTGGCGCGTGGCCGGCGACGAGCTGGTCATCCGGCTGGAGCAGGGCGGCGCGGTGCTGTTCTGGACCTTCGACCGGCGCTCCGGTCAGCGGCTGGGCGAAGTCCGGCTGGAGCCTGGATCGAACCCGTAGTCCCGCCGGGCCGCTTCGGGGCTGACCAGGCCGCGCCGCACGTCCCGTTCCACCGCCGCCGGGTCCCGCGAGCCGGCGTCCCCGAGCCCGCCGCCGCCCGGCATCTCGACGACCAGCCGCTCCCCTTCGGGGATGACCTGGAAGCCCTTGTTGCGCAGCTTCCGGCCCGAGGCGAGGCTGAGGCGCCCGAGCGCGCCGGGCCCCCCGCCGCCCCGCCCCCGCGCGGCATGCACGGTGCGCTCGAAGGTGGCGTAGATGCCGAAGGGCGCGCCTTCCCGGTTCTCCACCTCGATGGTCTGGCCGAGGCCGCCGCGCGTCCGGCCCGCGCCGCCGCTGTCGGGGCGCAGCTCCTTCTTCCAGAACACCAGCGGCGTGATCGCCTCGGTCGCCTCGACGGGCACGTTGCGCACGCCGGAGGGGAAGGGCGTCGCCGAGAGGCCGTCCAGCCCCGGCCGCGCGCCCGCGCCGCCGGAATGGAAGCTCATGATCTGGAACGGCGTGGACTGCGAGCCGGCGCGCGCCGTAATCCCCTGGCCGGCGCCGAGCCTGAGCGTCCAGAGCGCCGAGCAGCCCTCCGCCGGCACCCGGTCCGGAATCGACTGGTGCAGGCAGCCGAACACCACGTCCGGCAGCATGTGGCCGATATTGGAGCGCGCATAGACGGCGCAGGGATGCGGCGGGTTGAGGATGCAGTTCTCGGGCGCCGTCACGCGGATGGCGTCGAGCGCGCCCGCATTGTTGGGAAGCTCCGGCGCCACGATGCATTTCACGCCGAAGCTCGTATAGGCGATGGTGTAGCAGAGCGGGCAGTTGATGCCGAAGTCGGAGAGCCCGGAGGTTCCGTCGAAATCGACGTCGATGACGCCGTTGCCGACCGTCAGCCGCGCGACCAGTTCGACCTCGCGGTCGAAGCCGTCGATTGTCATCGAGTGGCTCCAGCTTCCCTGCGGCAGGGCGCCTATCGCATCGGCCATCGCCTGCCGGCTGCTGTCCACGATGAAGTCCGCCAGCGCGGAAAGGTCCTCGAGGCCGTATTCGTCCATCATCGCCAGCAGCCGCTCGCTGCCCGTGTCGTTGCAGGCGGCAAGCGCGTAGAGGTCGCCGATCACCATGCGCGGCTCGCGCACATTGGCGCGCACCATCTCGAGGAACCACTCGTTCACCCGCCCGGCTTCGGCGAACGGCATGAGGGGCACGAACAGGCCCTCCTGATAGACCTGGCGGGCGTCGGGGCCTTGTCCGAGGCCGCCGACGTCGACGACATGGCTGGTGGACGCGAACAGCGCCACGATCCGCCCGTCGCGGAAGGTCGGCGACACGACGGTGAAGTCGTTCAGGTGGCCGGTGCCCTTCCACGGGTCGTTGGTGATGAAGACATCGCCCTCGCGCATGGTCTCCGGCGGGAATTTCGCAACGAAATGCTCCACCGAGAGCGCCATGGAGTTCACATGGCCGGGCGTGCCGGTGACCGCCTGGGCCAGCATCCGCCCTGTAAGGTCGAAGACGCCCGCGGAAATGTCGCCGGCCTCCCGCGCGGACGTGGAAAACGCCGTGCGCACGAGCGTCTGCGCCTGCTCCTCGACCACCGAAAGCAGCCGGTTCCACATCACCTGATGGCGCACGTCATCGAATGTCGCGGTCATCCGTCTGCCCTTTCCCTCTGTTCCAGTTCCATCCGTTCCACCTGATCCGCGATGCGTCCGGCCAGGTCACGAAAGTCACCGTAAGCCTTGATGGTCGCAGCAGCATGGCTACCAATGGCGCCATCGGCAGGTTTCAACGCAAAGATCGGCTTTCGCGCCTCTTGGGCCATAGGCACCAGGCTGCGGTAGTGTCGGACTGTCGCCAGACAATTGGCGTCGCCCTCCGGCAGGTCGGCTATGCTCCGGCCTTCTTCGCCGTCCACGATACGGGCGTATTCCCTGGGGATTCTCTCGACCCATTTTCCATATGCCTTCACGGGCCTGCCCTGGCGTTCGCCATGCTGCTGCACCACATACCCAATCGGCCGCATCCCGCCACTCGGCAAGGGAAAGTCGGGGGACGGCCAATTTTCCTTACGCCGGCGCCATTCTTCCCGCCATCCTCTCAGGGTCGGCACAAGATTGCGCAACCCCTGAAGGGAAAACATGTCGGCAGCGACAGGCACGACAACATAGTCCGTCGCAATCAATGCCGAGCGGTTGATGGCGCCGAGATTGGGCCCGACATCCACCAGGATCATGTCGGCCTGCATCTGCTCCGCGCCCATCTGCATCACCTGCCAAAACGCGGTCAGCACCCTGAACGGTCGAAACAAGCTGCTTGAACCGAGCGCGTTAGGCCATTCTACAGACAGCCGTTCCTCGAAGCTGGACAGCGCCAAATCCCCGGGGATGACGCCAAGCGCGTTTGAAATCATATGGATTGCAGGCCGTTTCAGATCGCCAACCGCCGCCAACGGCTGTACGCATTGATAAATTGTGGCGTTCGAGTCGTCGGAACTACCGATCCACAGAGGCTCTAGAGACTCATCATCCACAAAGGACGCCGTGAGATTCGCCTGCGGGTCCAAATCGCCAGCCAGAATTCGCTTTGCTTGCTCAGAAAGCATCCATGCAAGGTGATAGACCAACGAGGTCTTTCCCACACCTCCCTTGTTGTTGAAAAAGGTAAGGACGGGCACGCTCATTTCTCTTCTCCCGTCGTGCTGGTGGCTGACATTACCGTAACAAGAACATGTGTTTGATTGACATCGAATTGCGCCTCCATGTGACCTGATTGGCGCAGGAGACGTTGAGCCGTGCCAATTCCAGCACCGAACCGCTGAACATATCCAAGATTTCGCATAGCCTCCGCAAGATTCGGGTTCCTGTAATCGACCTTACCAGGATCACCAAAATTGTCTATAGTGACTTGACCATATGGGCCGCCAGGACTCTGAATCTCAATTCGGTCATTGAACCAGGTTACTTGGACCGGCGCTTTGGTGCCTTCGTAGCTACGGTGTATCAAGGCGTTTCGGAATAATTGTTGTAATGCAGGGAGTGGGTAAAATTCCTGACGATGTTCACGATCGGCACCCATGAAATCTACACTATGGTAGTTGTGAGAACGCAGCTTGTCCTCAAGCTGCCTCACCATATCCAAAACGGTGCCATCTATCGTCATGGTGTCGATAATTTCGTCACCGAATTCTTTGCCATCTATGCGAAGAAATTGAACTCGAGCGCCATCTATAAAATCACGCGGACTGATCCCTAATACAAGAAGACCGACCAGCGTTGGCTGTGGGTCTTCAATTACTGTGACCATCTTCGTGGCCTCAAGCTGTTGCTGGTAACTGCGGTCATTCATCTCAAGCACGTCAGGGGCAACAGCGGCGGGCAAATATTCGTCTTCGAATTGTCGCCGGTTCAAATCAGAGAGATCGGCACTCGCAATCGGTCGAAGATCGAACGGCCGGTCTGCGAAACGCCGACGCTCATTCAGCACACGCTCTTCCTGTGCCGTGGCGATGCCGCGTCTCGGGCCGCTGCGGACATGGATGCGGCCACGGCAGCGCACGGGAGGAGAGTCTGGAGGGCGCGACAGCTACGACTGCGACCTCGACACCAATCATGTGGCGTCTCTCCACTAGCAGCATCGGCGGCGGCAATACATCGCCGTTGCTACGAATATTCGTAAGCGTAAGAAGCAGTTCGTCCGTAATTGCGGTATGGGCCGGCGTACCATCGTCCCGAAGGCCGACTATTACAATGCCGGGCTTGCCGCTACCTCCTAAATCATTTGCGAAAGCGCAGATCGCCTCTTCGATCTGCCTGGTTGCGCTGCCTGAAAGCCGTTCCTTGAACTCGACCCGCGCGCTCTCCCCGCCAGCCGCGAGGCGGGCGAGTTCGGCATCGTCGAGCCTCAGGGAATCCGGGTTCACGCAGGCGTCCTCCGCGTCAGCACCAGGGCGCCGGAAGCGGCGACCGTGAGGTCGAAGCCTTCCGGCGCGACGGTGGCGGTTTCATCCTCTACCACGACCGCCGGGCCGGCAAGCCGGACGCCGGGCGCGAGGTCGGCGCGCGCGTGGACGACCGCCTTTACCGGCCCGCCCGACTCCGTGTTGTAAAGCATCCGCCGGCCGGAAGGCGGGCCGGCGTCCGTAGGAGCCGCCGCAGGCAGGCGGGCCGGCAACCGGTCCGCAGCCCCGAGCGCCAGGCTCCAGGACATCGCCTCCACCTCCAGCGCCGGGATGGTGCGGCCGTAGAGACGGCGATAGGCGTCGTCGAAGCGGCGGCGGTATTCTTCCGCGTCGGCGCGTTCCGGCAGCTCGACCGCAATCTCATGGCCCTGGCCGCGATAGCGCATGTAGCCGGTCCGCACCTCCTCCAGTTCGGCGTCGGGCGCGCCGAGCCGCACCACGGCTTCCGCTTCCACGCGCATCTCGTCGAACAGCGCATCCACGACCGCCGGCGCGAAATTGTCGAGCGCCATGAAGCGCGAGCGCACGACCTCATAGGCGATGGGCGCGGACAGGAAGCCGATGGCCGAGCCCACACCCGCCCCCGGCGGCACGACCACCGTGCCGATCCCGAGCTTGACGGCGAGGCGCGCGGCGTGGAGCGGGGCGGCGCCGCCGAATGCGATGAGCGCCCGCCCGCCCAGCGGCTTGCCGCTCTCGATCGCGTGGACGCGGGCGGCATTGGCCATGGCCTCGTCCACGATCTCACTGACGCCGGCTGCGGCCACCTCGTCCGTCATGCCCAGCGGGCCGCCCACATCGCGCCGGACGGCATGGAGGGCGGCATCCCTGTCCAGCGCCATGGTCCCGCCGGCGAACCGGGCCGGGTCGATGCGCCCCAGCATCAGGTCCGCGTCGGTCACGGTCGGCGCCTCGCCGCCGCGCCCGTAGCAGGCCGGGCCCGGGGCGGCGCCCGCGCTGTCGGGGCCGACGACGATCCGCCGGAGCGCATCGGTGCGCGCGATGGAGCCGCCGCCCGCGCCGATCTCGACCATCTCGATGGCCGGGATGCGCAGCGGCAGTCCGCTGCCCTTCAGGAACCGGTATTGCCGCGCCACCTCGAAATTGCGCGACAGTTGCGGGCGGTAGTCGTCGATCAGGCAGATTTTCGCCGTGGTGCCGCCCATGTCGAAGGAGAGCGCCTTGTCGAGGCCGTGCTCGGCGGCGACATTGCGGGCGAGCACGGCGCCGCCGGCCGGGCCGGACTCCACCAGCCGGATCGGGAAGCGCTGCGCCGTCTCCACCGTCGTCACCGCGCCGCTCGACATGGTGAGCAGCAGCGGGCAGGCGAGCCCGCGTTCCCGCAGCGCGGCTTCCAGCCGGCCGACATAGCCCGCGATCAGCGGGCGGACATAGGCATTGGCGACCGTGGTCGAAAGGCGGTCGTATTCGCGGATCTCCGGCGACACTTCTGACGACAGGCAGATCGTCGCCCCCGGCAGTTCCCGGCTCAGGATGGCGGCCGCGCGGCGCTCGTGGGAATCGTCCACATAGGAATGCAGGAAGCCGACGGCGACCGCCTCGACGCCCTCCTCGCGGAAAAACGCGGCATGGGCGGCGACCGCCGCCTCGTCGAGCGCCATGAGCAGGGCGCCGTCGGCCGCCAGCCGCTCCGGCACGCCGAGACGGAGTTCGCGCGGCACCAGCGGCTCCGGGCGCTCCATATAGAGGTCGTATTGCTCGAACCGGTGCTCATAGGCCATCTCGATGGAGTCGCGGAACCCCTCGGTGGTCAGCAGCGCGGTCCTCGCCCCCTTGCGCTCGATCAGCGCATTGGTGGCGAGCGTCGTGCCGTGGATGACGAGATCGACCGCTTCCGGCGCAATGCCGGCGCGTTCGAGCGCTGCGCCGATGCCCTCGATCACCCCGGTTTCGGGTGCATCGGCCGTCGTCGGCACCTTGGCGGAGGTGCGCGCGCCGGCATGGTCGATGACGACATCGGTAAAGGTCCCGCCGACATCGACGCCGATGCGGCAGGCGGGGTTATCCCTGTTCATGGCAATCCGTTCTCGCAGCGTCGCGAATCCCGTCCTCATGGCCGAGGCCGAGTATCCATGCCTCTTCTCGTTCGATCAGGCGGCGTTCATTCGGCCCAAGATCGGGCGCGCCCCCGAACAGTGGCGCAAGGCCGCCCCGCCTGTCCAGCCGCGCAAATGCCGCTGCGTTGACGCGGACCTGGGCGCAGTCGAGGATTTCGCCGTCGCCCCGGCGTTCGGCAACCTCTTTCCGGAGAAGCGAGGGGTAGATTTCCGCGAGCACGAGCGGCGCTTTGCAGGTATCCGGCGGCCTCAGCCCGGTATCGAAGGGCCAGACCCCGCCGCGCCCGCCGATGCGCGGGTCCGCCAGCAGCCGTTTCAAGGCCGGCAGGCCCACAAGCACCTGCGAGCCGACGGAGCCGGAATAGGCCAATTGCCAGACGGTTTTGGCCTCCTTTGCCCGCCTGTCGGCGATACGGCGCTCCGCCGGGCGCCCTTCCCGGCAGGTGCGGTCGCGCGCCCGGACCGGGATTTGCGGGTAACGCCATGCCGGCGGGCGGCCCCAGAACGGCCCGACGCCCGGCCAGCATCGGTTCATCTCCTCGGCTACGGCAAAGCGGTTGTTACCATTGTCCGGCTTGTCCTCCACCCGCTCCGCAAGCCAGTCCCAAAGCGCACAGGCAGAGGCCCGGCCCGTCAGGCGTTCGGCAACGCCCGCCGGATAGCCGAACGGGAAATCGAAGCCGGCCAGAACGCGGCGCCCGGCATCCAGTTCCCCGGCGACGAAGACGGCAAGGCGTTCGACGGCATCGTGGCGCGTGCGCATATATTCGGGCTTGAGCGCCCGCCCGTCTCGTACTGCGGCCCACCAGATCGAGTCGCGGCTCGGCCGGGCCGGACTCGGCTTCGAGCGCGCCGACCAGTCCACGACGATGTGAGTGTCGAAGAGCGGCACCGGCCCTAGCGGCGGTCGGGATGATAGACGCGGATGGGGCGGTATTGCTTGTAGAAGGGTTTCTGGTCGCGCCAGAGCACGCCTGTGGCCGCGCCACCATCCACGGTGATCGCCTGGCCGGTGACGAAGCTCGACCGGTCGCTCGCCAGGAACAGCACGGTTTCGGCAATGTCGCGCGGCCGGCCGACGCGCGGGATCGGCTGCTGCAGGGCGTAGTCGTCGAGCCGCTCCTCGATCAGGCTGTCCGGCCTGCCGACCGTGTTGGCCGAAAGCGGTGTCGCGATATAGCCGGGGCAGACGCAATTCACCCGGACCGAGTGCTCGCCGAGTTCCATCGCGGAGACCCTGGAAAGATGCACCACGGCCGCCTTGGCGGCCGAATAGACCTGCGGGCCCCGCCCGGCCGTGATGCCGGCGATGCTGCCCGTGTTGACGATGCTGCCCGAGCCCTGCGCCTTCATCGCCGGGATGGCGTGCTTCATGCCGAGGAAGACGCCGCGCACCAGCACATCGAAGGACAGGTCGAACTCCTCCGCCGGAATCGCCTCCAGCGGCCCGAGGGCGCCGCCGAAGCCGGCATTGTTGAACATGCAGTCGAGCCGCCCCCAGCGGTCGAGCGCCAGATCGACGGCCGCCTTCACCTCCGCCTCGTCGCGGACCTCGCAGGGTGCGAACAGCGCCGCCTCGCCGAGCTCTTCCGCCAGCGCCTCGCCCCGCTCGCGCTGCATGTCGGCGATCACGACCCGCGCGCCCTCGGCGGTGAACAGCCGCGCCGTCGCCTCGCCGATCCCGCTGGCACCCCCCGTGATGACGGCGGTCTTCCCTTCGAGCTCGGCCATGCCTTCGGCTCCCCCTGTCTCTACCAGCCTGCCCATTGTCACGCAAAACGACCCGGATGTCCGCCGTGCCGAAACCGCCTGCTACAATGCGCGCCGCTCCCCGCAACGAGGCCCTTCACTCCATGTCCGAGCTTACGATCACCACCAGCGCCGGCGAGACCTTCGGCGCCTATGCGGCCTTCCCCGACGCCGGCGGGCCCGCGCCCGGCCTCCTGCTGCTGAACGAGGTGTTCGGCGTCAACCGCTTCATGCGCGCGATTGCCGACTACTGGGCCGGCAGGGGCTTCCTCGCCGTCTGCCCGAAGCTTTACTGGCGCATCGACCCGGAATTCGAGCTCGACCCGGAAACCCCGGGCCACCGGGACCGGGCGCTCGCGACGCGCTCGGACTTCGATGTCGATCTCGCGGTCTCGGACACGGCGGCGGCGGTTGCGCGACTCAGGGACATGCCCGAATGCAACGGCAGGGTCGCGACGCAGGGCTACTGCCTTGGCGGGCTGCTCGCCTTCCTGCATGCCGCGCGCGGCGAGGCGGATTGCGACATCTCCTATTACGGCGTCGGCATAGAGGACTATCTGGACGAGGCGGCGCGGATCGCGCGGCCCGTCATGCTGCATATCGGCGAGGCGGACCCCTGGACGCCCGCGCCGGTCCGCGATGCCACCGCGGCGGCGCTGGCCGGCCATGAAGGCGCCGAAATCTATACATATCCGGAAACCGACCATGCTTTCGCGCGCGAAGGCGCGGTCACCGAGGTCAGGGCCATGAAGGAACTCGCCAACGGGCGCTCCGAGGCGATGCTGGGCCGGGTGCTGCGCTGATGCGCGCAGTGCTTTGCCGGTCCTTCGACGGGATCGACGCGGTCACCGTCGAGGACATCGCCCCGGACGAGCCCGGCCCCGGCGAGGTGCGGGTGCGCGCCGCGGCCATCGGCGTCAATTTCGCGGACTCCCTTGTGGCCGCCGGCCAATACCAGACGAGGCCCGACTTTCCCTTCAGCCCCGGCTTCGAATGCGCGGGGCATATCGATGCGCTCGGGCCCGGCGTCGAGGGCCGGGAGATCGGCGAGCGCGTGATGGCGGTGATGGACTACGGCGCTTATCGCGAGCAGGTCTGCGTGCCCGCCGTTCATGTTTACCGCCTGCCGGAGAGCATGGACTTCGTCACCGCGGCAGGCTTTCCCGTGACCTATGGCACGAGCCATATCGGCCTCGACCATCGCGGCGGCCTCAAGGCCGGCGAGACCCTGCTGGTGCACGGCGCGGCCGGAGGCGTCGGGCTCACCGCGGTCGAGATCGGCAAGGCCATGGGCGCGACCGTCATCGCGACCGCCGGCGGGCCGGAAAAGCTGGCCGTCGCCCTCGAACACGGCGCGGACCACGGCATCGACTACAGGAGCGAGGATATCCGCGCGCGGGTGAGGGACCTGACGGAGGGCCGCGGCGCGGATGTGATCTACGATCCCGTGGGCGGCGATGTCTTCGATGCTTCCATGCGCTGCATCGCCTGGGGCGGGCGGCTGCTGGTGGTCGGCTTTGCGGCCGGGCGCATTCCGCAGGCCCCGGCCAACCTGCTGCTGGTCAAGAACATAGCCGCCATCGGCGTTTACTGGAGCTCGCACCGGGAACGCGAGCCCGAGCGGCTGCAACAGAGCTTCGCCGGTCTCTTCAGGCTTTACGAGGACGGCGCGCTGAAGCCGCGCATTGCCGAGACCTGGCCGCTCGAAGGGGCGGCCGACGCCTTGCGCCGCCTTCTCTCCCGCAAGGTCGCCGGCAAGATTGTGCTCACGACAGGCGAAACCGCAGGCTGACCGATAGCCCGGAATTCGGTTGGTTGCGGGCAGCTGATTGCGGGCGTTCGCGGCGGTTGTCGGAGGCGCTGACCTGAGTTGGCGAGGCGGACTCCGGCCCCTGCGAATTGAATATGCGCAGTAAACATAGTAGGATAGACGAGCTTTCTGGCTTGGTGCGGAGGTTGGCTTTTGACGGCCGGAACGACCGAAATTTCGGCGATGAGCTTCGAGGACGCCATGGCGGAACTGGAGCAGATCGTCCAGCGGCTGGAGCAGGGCCGGACGCCGCTCGAAGAGGCGATCGCTGCCTATGAGCGGGGCGCGGCGCTCAAACGCCATTGCGAGGACAAGCTGCGTCTGGCGCAGGAGAAGGTCGAGAAAATCGCGCTCGACCGCAATGGCGTTCCCGCTGCCGAACCGCTCGACCCGGAAGCCGGCGGGTGACGGGCTTTTCCGACCGTCTCGGCCGGGTTCGCGCCAGGGTTGACCGGATACTGGCCGGCCTGCTGCCGGAAACGGGGCGCGCGGAGAGGCGGCTCTTCGATGCCATGCGCTATGCCGCGCTCGGCCCCGGCAAGCGTCTCAGGCCGTTTCTGGCGGTCGCCTCGGCGGACCTGTTCGGCGTGGAGGAACGCTTTGCGCTGCGCTGCGGCGCGGCGGTCGAGCTGGTGCATTGCTATTCGCTGGTCCATGACGACTTGCCGGCCATGGACGATGACGACCTCCGGCGCGGCCGGCCGACAGTCCACGCCGCCTGGGACGAGGCGACCGCCATTCTGGCGGGCGACGCCCTGCTGACGCTGGCCTTCGAAGTGCTGGCCGATGCCGAAACGCATCCGAGCCCGACCGTTCGCCTGAGGCTGGTCGCCGGGCTGGCGCGCGCCGCCGGCGCCGAGGGCATGTGCGGCGGCCAGATGCTCGACATGCTCGCCGAGCGGACCGATTTCGAATATGGCGAGATCGCCCGTCTGGAGCGCATGAAGACCGGCGCGCTCATTGCCTTCTGCTGCCGGGCGGGCGCGCTGCTGGGCGGGGCGGCGGCCGATGCGGAGCGGGCGCTCACCGCCTATGCCCAGGACCTGGGTTTCGCCTTCCAGATCGCAGACGACCTGATCGACGCCGACGGCTCCGAAGAAGAGGCGGGCAAGCGCCTGCGCAAGGACGCCGGGCAGGGCAAGGCCACGGTCGTCTCGCTTCTCGGCATTGAGGCGGCGCGGGCGCGGGCGAAGATTCTGAGCGAACAGGCGGCCGCGCATCTGGATTGTTTCGGCGCCCGCGCGGACCCGCTGCGGGACGCCGCCCGGTTCGCTGTCGAACGCAGCAGTTGAGAGGTATCCCATGTACCTGTCCAACCGAACGACCCCGTTGCTGGACCGCATCGACTCTCCCGCGGACCTCCGGGAACTCTCCGACAACGAGTTGAAGCAGCTGGCAGCCGAACTGCGTTTCGAGACCGTGGACACGGTTTCCCAGACGGGCGGCCATCTGGGCGCCAGCCTCGGCGTGATCGAACTGACCGTGGCGCTGCATGCGGTGTTCGAAACCCCGCATGACCGGCTGATCTGGGATGTGAGCCATCAGGCCTATCCGCACAAGATCCTGACCGGGCGGCGGTCCGGGATGCGCACCTTGCGCCAGGGCGGCGGCCTGTCCGGCTTCACCCGCCGCGTGGAGAGCCCCTACGACCCCTTCGGCGCCGCGCACAGCTCGACCTCGATCTCGGCGGCGCTCGGCATGGCGGCGGGGGCCCAGCTTCGCGGCGAGAGCAGGCGGTGCATCGCCGTGATCGGCGACGGCGCCATGACGGCCGGCATGGCTTATGAGGCGATGAACAATGCCGGCGCGATGGAACTGCCGCTTGTCGTGGTGCTGAACGACAACGACATGTCGATCGCGCCCAATGTCGGGGCGATGAGCAACTATCTCGCGCGGCTGATTTCGTCGCGTTCCTACCGCTCGCTCAGGCAGGTTGCCAAGGAAGTGGCGCGGCGCTTCCCGAAGCCGTTCGAGACCGCGGCGCTGAGAGCGGAGGAATATGCGCGCGGCCTCGTCACCGGGGGCACGCTGTTCGAGGAGATGGGCTTCTACTATGTGGGCCCGATCGACGGCCACAATCTCGACCATCTGCTGCCCATCCTGCGCAATGTCCGCGACACGGACGGGCGCGGGCCGGTGCTGATCCATGCGGTCACGCAGAAGGGCAAGGGCTACGAGCCGGCGGAAACCTCCGGCGACAAGTATCACGGCGTTTCCAAGTTCGACCTCGACACCGGTGTGCAGGCCAAGTCGAAGCCCGCCGCGCCGTCCTACACCTCGGTTTTCGCGAAGAGCCTGATCGCCGAAGCGGAGCGCGACCCGGCGGTCTGCGCCATTACCGCGGCCATGCCGTCCGGCACGGGCGTGGACGCGTTCGGCGCGCGCTTCCCGGACCGCGCTTTCGATGTCGGCATCGCCGAGCAGCATGCGGTGACCTTCGCTGCGGGGCTCGCCTGCGAGGGCATGAAGCCCTTTGCGGCGATCTATTCGACCTTCCTGCAGCGCGGCTACGACCAGGTCGTCCACGATGTCGCGATCCAGTCGCTGCCGGTGCGTTTCGCCATCGACCGGGCGGGCTATGTCGGCGCCGACGGCGCGACCCATTGCGGCGCCTTCGATATCGCCTATCTCGGCTGCCTGCCGAATTTCGTGCTGATGGCGGCCGCCGATGAAGCAGACCTCGTGCATATGGTCGCAACGGCCGTGGGCATCGACGAGGGACCCTCGGCGCTGCGCTATGCGCGCGGCGAGGGCGTCGGGGTGCCCCTGCCGGAACGCGGCGAGGCGCTGGAAATCGGCAGGGGCCGGATTATGCGCGAAGGCTCGAAGGCGGCCATCCTCTCCTACGGTGCGCGGCTCCACGATGCGCTGGCGGCGGCGGAACGGCTGGAGACCGAGGGAATTTCGACCACGGTCGCCGATGCGCGTTTCGCCAAGCCGCTCGACGAGGACCTTGTGCGCCGGCTGGCGGAGAACCACGAACTGCTGGTCACGGTCGAGGAGGGCTCGGTCGGCGGTTTCGGGGCCTTCGTGCTCCAGTTCCTGGCCGGCCGCGGCCTTCTGGACGGCAGCCTGAAGGTCCGCTCGCTGGTCATGCCGGATGTCTTCATCGACCATGACAAGCCGGAAGCGCAGGTGGCCCAGGCGGGGCTGGACACGGACGCCATTTTCCGGACGGTGTTCGCCGCCTTCGGCCCTGCGCCGGTCGCGGCAGTGGGGTGAAGGACCGCCTCGACCGGATTCTGGTCGCGCGCGGCCTCGCGGAAAACCGGACGCAGGCGCAGGCGCTTGTCCTCGGGGGCAAGGTCTATTCCGGCGCGCGAAGGCTCGACAAGGCGGGCCATGCCATCGGCCCGGACACGCCGCTGGAGGTGCGCGGGCGGGCGCATCCCTGGGTCTCGCGCGGCGGGCTGAAGCTGGCGCACGGCCTCGACGCCTTCGCGATTCCCGTCCGGGAACGGATATGCCTGGATGTCGGGGCTTCCACGGGCGGCTTCACGGATGTTCTGCTGGCCAACGGCGCGGCCTGCGTGTGGGCCGTCGATGTCGGGCGCGGGCAGCTCGCCTGGAAGCTGCGCAACGATGCCCGCGTGCGCGTGCTGGAGCGCACCAATGCCCGCTACCTGACGGCGGCCGAAGTCCCGGACCTCATCGATCTGGTCGTCTGCGACGCCTCCTTCATCCCGCTCGGGACGGTGCTGCCCGCGCCGCTCGCGCTCACCCGCCCCGGCGCGCATCTGGTGGCGCTCGTCAAGCCGCAATTCGAAGCCGGGCGGGCGCGCGTCGGCAAGGGCGGCGTCGTGCGCGACCCGGAGGTGCGCCGGGAGGTCTGCGAGGCCGTCCGCGCCTGGCTCGACGGCCTGGACGGCTGGTCCGTGCTCGGTCTGGAGGAAAGCCCGGTGCGCGGCCCGGAAGGCAATGTCGAATACCTGATCGCCGCCGTCCGGGCGTGACCCGGGCCCGCGCCTGCTCAGAGGTCGGCGTAGCGCTCGATGGTTTCCTTCCACGCCATCACGTCTTCCGGTCCGTCCACCCGCATGGCGAGGCCCGCAACCCCGGTCACCGGCACGGTGACGCGCCCGACGCCCATCGCGGTCAGGCGCGGCAGTTCGTCCAGATCGTCCGGGATCGAGCAGGTGAGCGTGATCGAGTCGGGGTCGCGCCCATGCTCGCGCGCCGTCGCGCGCACGAGGTCGAACAGCTCCTCGGGTGCGCCGCGCGCCGGGAAGAAGCCGTCGCCGAGCCGCCCGGCCCGCCGGGCTGCGGCCTTCGAGTGGCCGCCCACCGTGATCGGCACCGTGCCGTTCGCCGGTTTCGGGCGCATGAAGGCGTTCTCGAAGGAGACGAAGCGGCCCCTGTAGGTCGGCGCGGGAGACCGCCAGAGCTCGCGCATGGCATGCACATAGTCGTCCGTGCGCGCGCCCCGGTCCTCGAAGGGCACGCCGAGTGCATCGAACTCTTCGCGCAGCCAGCCGACGCCGATGCCGAGCTCGATCCGCCCGCCCGACATGGCGTCCAGCGTGGCCACCTGCTTGGCGGTGACGACGGGATTGTGCTGCGGCAGGATCAGGATGGCGGTGCCGAGGCGGATGCGCTCCGTATGCGCCGCCGCCCAGGACATCCAGATCAGCGGGTCCGGCATTACGAACTCCGCCTCGTCGCCGGGCATCCTGCCGCCGGCCGCATAAGGGTAGGAGGACCGGTATCCCTTCGGCACCACGGTGTGCTCGATGGTCCAGGCGGATTCGAACCCCGCCGCCTCGCCGGCCTGCAGCAGGGCCACCGCCTCCGCCGGGTCGGTGTAGCGTCCGGTGTTGCAATAGCGCAGCGCGAATTTCATCGGTCCATCCCCTTTCCGGTCCTCTTCCTCCATGGTGTTGCGGGAAACGGCCCGGCGCAAGCGGCGGCGGAAACCTTGAGCCTGCGGCGCTGGCGGGGTAAGGGCCTCTTTTGCCGACGGAAAGCGGAGGGGAACGGGGCCATGTTCATCGACGGCGTGTGGTGCGAGGCGGCGGGCGGCGGGCGCTTCCGGGTGACGAACCCGGCAAACGGCGATGTCATCGGCGAGGCGCCGGACGGCGGCGGCGCGGATGCAGCACGCGCCATCGAGGCGGCGGAGCGCGCCTTTCCCGGCTGGGCGGGCCGGACGGCCTATGAGCGCTCGCGCATCCTCTACCGCGCCTGGGAGATCATGACCGAGCGGGCGGAGGATCTCGCCCGCACCATGACGCTCGAACAGGGCAAGCCGCTGCGCGCGGCCCGCAACGAGGTGCGCTACGGCGCGGACTTCCTGCTCTGGTATGCCGAGGAGGCGAAGCGCGTCTATGGCGAGACCATCCCGGCCCCGCGCGGCGACCAGCGCTTCATGGTGCTGCGCCAGCCGGTGGGCGTCGTCGCTGCGGTCACGCCATGGAATTATCCGGTTTCGATGGTGACGCGGAAGGTGGCGCCCGCCATCGCCGCCGGCTGCACCATCGTGCTGAAGCCCGCCGAGGCGACGCCGCTCTCGGCGGTCAAGGTGTTCGAGTGCCTGGAGGCGGCGGGCGTCCCGGCGGGCGTCGTCAATCTCGTGACGGCGGAGGACCCCGCGCCCATCGGCGACGTGTTCCTGACCGACCCGAGGGTCCGCAAGATCACCTTCACCGGCTCGACCGAGGTCGGCAAGACGATCGCCGCGCGCGCCGCTGCGAGCATGAAGCGCGTTTCGCTGGAGCTCGGCGGCCATGCGCCTTTCCTGGTGCTGGAGGATGCGGACCCCGTCCACGCGGCCAAGGGTGCTGCGCTGGTCAAGTTCCTGAATACGGGCCAGGCCTGCATCTGCCCGAACCGCATCTTCGTGCATGAGAATGCGGTCGAGGCCTTCACGGACGAGTTCGTCTCGCGCGTCGGGCGCATGCGCGCCGGCAACGGGCTGGAGGACGGCGTGCAGATCGGCCCGCTGGTCGATGAGGCGGCGATAGAGAAGGTCGAGCGCCAGGTTGCGGACGCCGCCGGACGCGGGGCGGAGGTACTCTGCGGCGGCCACCGCATGACCGACGGTGCGCTCGCGAAGGGCACCTTCTATGCGCCGACTGTGCTCTCCGGCGTTGCGCCCGACATGCAGATCTACCGCGAGGAGACCTTCGGGCCGGTCGCGCCGATCATCGCCTTCCGGGACGAGGAGGAGGCGCTCGCCATGGCCAACGACACCCATTACGGCCTCGCCTCCTATGTCTATACCCGCGACATGGCCAAGGGCTTCCGCATGTTCGAGGGCCTGAAATTCGGCATTGTCGGCATCAACGACATCAACCCGACGGCCGCGGCCGCCCCCTTCGGCGGCTCCAAGGAAAGCGGCCTCGGCCGCGAGGGCGGCCATGAGGGCATCGCCGAATATCTGGAAACCAAGCTCGGCGGCTTCTCGGTCTGAAGGCGGCCGGAGAGCATCGTCGTCCGGCTTACTTCCAGCCATATCGGGCCCCTATTCGTCATGCCCGGACTTGTTCCGGGCATCTCCTGCCGCCCCTTCCGCCGGAGGGCCGCATGGATACCCGGAACAAGTCCGGGTATGACGAAGGGGGACGTTGGGGCATGGCGGAGGGGGGACTGCCCCTGAGCCTGCCGGAAAGGCGTTCGGGCACGACGAAGGGAGGCGTTCGGGCATGACGGACATCGAGACGGTCTTCGTCGAGGGGACGCCCCGGCTCGCCCTCGACCGGGCGGGGTCCGGCCCGCTGGTGTTCTTCCTCCATGGTATCGGCGGCAACCGGAGGAACTGGACGGCGCAGATCGAAGCGCTCAGCGGCAGCTACCACGCCGTCGCCTGGGATGCGCGCGGCTATGGCGGCTCGGACGACTATGAAGGCCCGCTCGATTTCGGCGATTTCACCGAGGACGCGCTTCGGGTGCTCGACCGGTTCGGGGCGGAACGGGCGCATTTCGTCGGCCTCTCCATGGGCGGACGGATCGCGCAGGACTTCCATGCGCGCTTCCCGGAACGGGTCGCCACCCTGGTGCTGTGCGACACGAGGGCGGACTTCCAGGAGTCCATGACGCCGGAACAGCGCGCCGAATTCATCCGGCTGCGCCAGGCGCCGCTCAAGGCGGGCAGGGAGCCGCGCGACATCGCGGATGCGCTGGTGGAGAGCCTGGTCGCGCCCGGCGCAGACGGTGCGGCGCGCCGGAAGCTGTGGGAGAGCATCGCCGCCCTTCACAAGGACTCCTACCTGAAGACCATCGAAGCCTCGCTCACCTTCGACCGATCCGCCGAAATCGAGCGCATCCGGGTCCCGACGCTCCTCATCTACGGCGAGCACGACACGCTCACCCCGCCCGCCATCGGCAGGGCGCTGCACGAACGCATCCCCGGCTCGGAATTCGTGGAGATCGAAGGCGCCGGCCACCTCACCAACATCGAGCGCCCCGAAGCGTTCAATACAGCACTCCTTGCCTTCCTCGCGAAGCACCGCGACCGGGCCGGTTAGAGCGGATCGGCAAGGCTGGACCCCGGGCCGCCTCCGGGGCAACAATCGAAGGACGGACGGGTGCCGGGGGAGGAAAGCGGCATGGCGGAAGAGCGTTTCGACTATATCGTCGTGGGGGCGGGGTCTGCGGGCTCGGCGCTGGCGAACCGGCTTTCGGCGGACCCGGCCCGTCGTGTGCTGCTGCTGGAGGCGGGCCGGCCGAGCCATCCCTGGTCGCCCGTCCCCATCGGCTTCGCCCGCCTGATCGACAACCCCGCCGCCAATTGGCTCTACTCCTCCGAGCCCGAGGAGAGCACGGGCGGCCGGCGCATCCCCGTGCCGCGCGGGCGGCTGCTCGGCGGCTCGTCGGCCATCAACGGCATGGTGTTCGTGCGCGGCCAGGCGGAGGATTTCGACGGCTGGGCGCAGCTCGGCAATCGCGGCTGGTCCTACCGCGACGTGCTGCCGCTGTTCCGCAAGATGGAGAGCTATGCCGGCGGCGAGGACGAATACCGGGGCCGGGACGGCCCGCTCCGCGTCTCCGACCTTGCCGAAAGCGGCCCGCTTTACGACGCCATCATCCGGGCGGGGCAGGAAATCGGCCTCGATTACAATCCCGACTATAACGGCGCCTCGCAGGACGGCATCTCCATGACGCAGGCGTCGATCTCCGGCGGGCGGCGCATGAGCACGGCGCATTGCTATCTGGACCCGGTGCGCTCGCGGCCCAATCTCGACATCCGCGCCAATGCCGCGACGGAGGCGCTGCTGTTCGAAGGCCGGCGCTGCACGGGCGTGCGCTACCGGCGCGGCGGCGAGGTCCACGAGGCCCGCGCCGGGGCCGAGGTGGTCGTAAGCGCAGGTGCCGTCGCCTCGCCGCAATTGCTGGAAGTCTCCGGCATCGGCCAGGCGGAGCGGCTGAAGGCGCTCGGCATCCCCGTCGTCCACGACCTGCCGGGCGTCGGCGAGAACCTGCGCGACCATTACGCGCCGCGCATGAAATGGCGCATCCCCGCCAGGGGCCTGACCTACAATGACAGGGCCCGCGGTCTCGGCCTCGTCTGGCAGGCGCTGAAATTCGCGGGCGCCCGGACCGGCCTGCTCAGCCTGCCGGCCTCGCCGGTCCGCGCCTATATCCGCACCCGGCCGGGGCTGGCGAGCCCCGACGCCATGATGTCTTTCATTCCTTTCCTCGCCACGCCGAATTTCAAGCTGGCGAAGGAATCGGGGATCACGGTCATCACCCATCCGCTGCGCTCGGAGAGCACCGGCAGCATCCATGCGGCCTCCGCCGACCCGGCCGCGCCGCCGGAAATCCGCTTCAACTTCCTCTCCGCCGAGCTCGACCGCACCGTCACGCTCGGCGGCATGCGCATGACGCGCCGTATGATGGGCGCGGCGGCGCTGGAAGGCATCGTCGGCGAGGAAATGGCGCCCGGTGAAAAGCTGGAGAGCGACGACGACCTGATCGCCTGGGTAAAGGAGAACGCGGAGACCACCTACCATCCGGTCGGCACCTGCAAGATGGGCTCGGACCCGATGGCTGTCGTGGACGACCGGCTGCGGGTCCGCGGCATGGAGGGGCTGCGCGTCGCCGACGCCTCGATCATGCCCACCCTCACCTCCGGCAACACCAACGCCCCCTCCATCATGATCGGGGAGAAGGCCGCCGAGATGATCCTGACAGGGGTGTGAGGGCTACCGGGCGAGGGCAGGGAGGACGCATGGAACCGCAGCCTCCGATCGCCGTGGCCGATGTGGAGGCGAGCAGCCTCTGGTACCGGGCACTGCTCGGATGCGAGAGCGGGCATGGCGGGCCGGACTACGAGCGGCTGCTTTCCGGCGGCCGGCTCATCCTCCAGCTTCACCGCTGGGACGCGCACGACCATCCCCATATGGGCGACCCGGCGTCGAAGCCATACGGCAACGGCGTGCTGCTCTGGTTCCGCACGGATGCTTTCGACGCCGCGGTCGCCCGCGCGCGTGCGCTCGGCGCGGACATTCTCGAGGAGCCGCATGTCAATCCGAATGCCCGCCACCGCGAATGCTGGCTCGGCGACCCGGACGGCTATGTCGTGGTCCTCGCCGGGGCGGAGGGGGACATCTGAACGACGACCGGGCTTCGCGGTCGCATTCCCGCCCGTTCGGCGTCGCATCCGGGCGCGGGACTTCCCCCGCAACGCGGCAGACTCGAGCCTGCCCGAATCTGGCGGAGCGATCCCGAGATGAACGACCTGGCGAGTGTCCTCAGGCCCATCGAGACGGCGCGCGGCCTGCCCGGGCGCTGCTACACCGAAGCCTCCGCCTTCGACGACGAGCGCCGGCGCCTCTTCGGCCGGGGCTGGTTCTGCATCGGCTTTGCGAGCGACCTCGCCGCGCCCGGCGACCTCATGCCGGTGGACGCGATGGGTATGGCGCTGTTGCTGGTGCGGACAGACGAGGGTGAAATCCGCTGCTTCCACAATGTCTGCCGCCATCGCGGCGTCCGCCTTGTGGACAAGCCGGAACGCGGCAGGACCGCCGTGCGCTGCCCCTACCACAGCTGGACCTACGACCTGGAAGGCCGGCTGCGCGCCACGCCGCATATCGGCGGCGTCGGCCGCCATGAGGCGCCGGGCTTCCGCAAGAGCGAACGCGGGCTCGTGCCGGTGCGCGCGGCCGTGTGGCTCGACATGGTGTTCGCGGACCTGTCCGGCGCCGCGCCTGCGCTGGAGGACTGGCTCGCGCCGCTGCTGGCGCGGTGGCGGCACTTCCCGCTGGCGCGCTACCGACCGGCGGACGTCGAGCCGATCCGCCTGCGGCTCGGCGCCAACTGGAAGCTTGCGGTCGAGAACTATTGCGAGGCCTACCACCTGCCCTGGATCCATCCGGAGCTGAACCGCATTTCCCCGCTGGCCGACCACTATCCCATCGTCGAGGCGTCCTTCTCCGGCCAGGGGTCGCATTGCTATGCGGCCCGCAGCGAACTGCCCGCAGCCGAAGACCGCCCGATCGCCGAATATGTGGCCCTCTATCCCAACCTGCTGCTGGGCGCGCATATGGACCATTTCTTCGCCATGCGCCTCGACCCGCTGGCCCCGGACCTGACGGCGGAGGATGCGCGGCTCTGGTGCCTGGAGGCGGCGGCGGCGGCGTCCGCTTATGGCGGGGCGCGGGACCGGCTTCGCGACCGCTGGCAAGAGGTGTTCGCAGAGGATGTGGGCGTCGTCGAGCGGATGCAGCAGGGGCGCCGCTCGCCCGCTTTCGACGGCGGCTGCTTCTCGCCGGTCATGGACGGACCGAGCCACGCGTTCCACAGATGGGCGGCGGGTCGCTTCGGCGCGCCGGAGCCCGCTTGACGGGAACCGGACGGCGGTCCTATAAGCCAGCGCAAACTCGACCGGAACGGAAACCCACCGACACCATGGCCCATTCGATTCAAGCCAGAAAGCGGGTTCGCCAGAACCTGCGACGCGCCGACCGCAACCGCGCCCGCGCCAGCCGCGTGCGAACCTTCATAAAGAAGGTCGAGGCCGCGATAGAAGGCGGCAACAGGGAAGGGGCGCGCGCCGCGCTCAGGAATGCCGAACCGGAGATGGCGCGCGGCGCCCAGAAGGGAAAATTTCATCGCAATACATGCAGCGAAAACTTTCGCGATTGTCCAAGAAAATCAAGGACATGAACGCCTGACGCAAGACCTGCACGGGCACCTTCCGCCGCCGCTTTCGAGCGGCGGATTTTTTTGCGACAAAATTGTTACGCCTCGCTAAGGCCTTAGGGAGTCCGGAGGCGGGGTTCGCTGCTTGGCCCCCTTTGCGGCGGGGCTGGAGGCGGGTAGCTTTTTTTCGTCCCACCAAGTCGGCCGCCGGCCGGATCGGGGCGAACGGAAGCGGCTGTCGGGAGCGGCCGCACCGCCTTCGCCCAAGGGTCCGGACGGCCGGTTGTCGGGCGGGGCGTCGGGAGGAGGAACAGCGCCGATGACCTATGCGGGGGACGTCTCGCCTCGAGAAGCCTGGGAGATGCTGGAGTCGACCGAGGACGCCATCCTCGTGGACGTCCGCACCTTGCCGGAATGGCAGTATGTCGGCTTGCCGGACCTGGCGCCGCTCGGGCGCGAAACATCGCTGGTTTCCTGGCAGGTCTGGCCGGGCATGGGGATAAACCCGAATTTCGTGGATGAGGTGGCGGCCGCCGCGCGGGGCGGTCCGCTCCTGTTCATCTGCCGGTCGGGCGTCCGGTCGGCCCATGCGGCGACGGCGGCGACGGCGCGCGGCCTCGGCCCCTGCTACAACGTCTCGGAAGGGTTCGAAGGCGATCGGGACGGGGAAGGCCATCGCGGCCGGGCCTGGGGCTGGAAGGCCGCCGGCCTGCCCTGGAAGCAGGAGTAGCCGGCATGGCGGGCGCGAAACCCGACCGTCAGGTCGAATGGATGCGAATCCGCGGCCAGCTCCAGGCCGAATACGGGGACGGGATTTTCAAGAGCTGGCTGAAGCCGATGTCCCTGGTGGACAAGGGGGCGCAGGGCATCGCGATCCAGCTTCCGACGCGCTTCATGCGCGACCGGGTGCAGGGCAGCTACGGCGAGCGCATCCGCATGCTCTGGTTCGAGGCGGACCCGGCGCTCTCCGAAGTCGGCTTCGAGGTGAAGCCGCTGCTGCAGGGAGCGCCCGCCCAGCCGGCGCAGCGCCCGGCGCCGGCCGGCAATGGAAGCCTCGACGACTTCGCCACGCCGTTCCAGTCCTTCCTCACCTTCGAGAACTTCATCGCCGGCGAGTCGAACGCGCTCGCGCACGGCCTCTGCCTCGGCATCGCGGACGGCAATGTGCGGCCGTCCGGCCCGCTCTACCTGTTCGGCGGCGTCGGCCTCGGCAAGACCCATCTGATGCAGGCGCTTGCGCTGAGGCTGCGCCGGGACCGCCCGGACCGCCCGGTCCTCTATTTCAGTTCGGACGATTTTCGCCAGCACTACATCGATGCGGCGACTGCCAAGAGGGTCGCGGAGTTCAAGAGCAGGGTCCGGTCCTTCGACGTGCTGATGATCGACGATGTGCATCTTCTGAGCCAGAATTCCGGCACCCAGGTCGAGCTGCTGCACATCATCAATGCGTTCGCAAGCCGGGGCCGCCTGATGGTGATCTCGGGCAACGCCTCGCCTGTCGGCCTGGAGGGAATCGACGAGCGGATCCGCTCGCGGCTGAGCACCGGCGTGTCGGCGCCGATCCTGCCGCTTGAGACGGACTATCCGCTGCGCCTCGCCTTCCTCGAGCGCAAGGCGTTCGAAACGACGCTGCCGGCGCCGCAGGAGGTGCTGGTCTTCCTGGCGGAGCGGATCGCCTCCAACATGCGTGTGCTGCAGGGCGCCATGAACCGGCTGGAGTCGCATTACCGGCAGTTCGGCGGAGAGATTTCCGTGGACCGCGCGGAGAAGGTGCTGGTGGACCTGCTGCCGGTCAACGACCGCACGCCGACCGTCGAGGCGATCAAGAAGCTCGTCTGCGAGCGGTACAATGTCCGTCCCGCGGAAATGGATTCGCCGAGGCGCGCCCGGGCCGTCGCGCGGCCGCGCCAGGTGGCGATGTATCTCGCCAAGCAGCTCACCTCGCTCTCGCTGCCGGATATCGGCCGCAAGTTCGGGCGCGATCATTCCACGGTCCTCTACGGCGTGCGCAAGATCGAAAAGCTGATGGAAGACGACAAGGCGCTGGAAGAGGAAGTCGAGGCGCTGCGCCGCAAGCTGGAGCCCTGACAGCGCCTTGCCAGCCTTGGGCGCCTTGCCTATCTTGCGCGCCCGTGCCGCAGTAGCTCAGCCGGTAGAGCAGCGCATTCGTAATGCGCGGGTCGGGAGTTCAAGTCTCTCCTGCGGCACCATCTTCCGGCCCCGGCAAGCCCGCCCAGTCGCGCGTCGGCGGGTTTCCGCTCCGATGGACGACAGCAACACCGACAAGAGGGGACCGCCATGCCGGTTCTGCCGCAACAGCCCATGGTCATGGCGCGGCGCCATATGTGCGTTGCGGGTCACTATCTGGCGACCGAAGCCGGCGCGGCCATGCTGGAGGCCGGCGGCAATGCGGTCGATGCCGGCGTCGCGGCGGGGATTGCGCTTGGCGTGGTCCACAGCGACCAGGTCCAGTTCTCCGGCGTGGCCCCGATGCTCGTCTATTCCGCCGAGCGCGATGAAGTGTTCAGCATTGCCGGTCTCGGATACTGGCCGCGGGCGGCGAGCCTCGAGTTGTTTCGCGACCGCCACGGCGGAAGAATTCCCGTCGGGCTTCTGCGAACCGTGGTGCCGGCCGCTCCCGATGCCTGGATTACCGCGCTGGCGCGGTTCGGCACGATGTCCTTCGCCGAAGTCGCCGCGCCCGCCATCCGGTATGCCCGCGAGGGGTTCGCCGTTCACCCGGTGATGGCGGCGTTCATCGAGCGCTACCGGAACCGCTACCGGATGTGGCCGGGCAATGCGGCGATCTGGCTGAAGGACGGCGAGCCGCCGGCGGTGGGCGACCTGCTCGTGCAGAGCGACCTCGCCGCCACGCTGCAATACATGGCGGACGAGGAAGGAGCGGCTTCCGGCGGGCGCCGGGCCGGGCTCCGGGCGGCCCGCGACGCCTTCTATGTCGGGGACATCGCGAAGAAAATCACCGCCTATCACGAAGAGAACGGCGGACTGCTCTCCGCCGCCGACCTCGCCGGCTACCGCACGCCGGTGGAAGCGCCGGTCAGCGTCGAATTCGCAGGTGCCCGGGTCTATAGCTGCCGGCCCTGGTGCCAGGGCCCGGCCCTGCTGCAGATGCTGCGGATTCTGGAAGGGCTCGACCTTGCCGCCCTCGGGCATAACTCGGCCGACTACATCCATGCGCTGGCGGAGACGATCAAGCTCGTCTTCGCCGACCGCGAAAAGTATTTCGGCGACCCCGACGTCATCGACGTGCCGACGGACATCCTGCTCTCGCAGGACTATGCGGCCGTGCGCCGGATGGACATAGACCCGGCCCGCGCCTGGCCCGGAATGCCGCCGCCCGGCGACATCGAGGGATATGGAGGGGGCTGCTTCATCCCGCCCGTCGAGCGTTCGGCCTCGATTGCCGCGGCCGACACGTCCTATGCCTGCGCGGTGGACAGCGCCGGCAATGTCTGTTCGGCCACGCCGAGCGACGTCTCATTCGAGGGGCCGGCCATTCCCGGCCTCGGCTTCTGCCCGTCCTCGCGCGGCTCGCAGTCCTTCGCTATGGCCGGGCACGCCTCGGCCGTGGCGCCGGGCAAGCGGCCGCGCCTGACGCCGAACCCGGCTCTCGCGCTGGCGCCGGGCCGGCTCGCCATGCCGTTCGGCGCGCCCGGCGGCGATGCGCAGCCGCAAGGCATGCTGCAGGTGCTGCTGAACCATCTGGTCTTCGGCATGGACATTCAGCCGGCGGTCGAGGCGCCGCGCTTTTCGACGCACAGCCACCCGAATTCCTTCGAGCCCCACGAAGCGAAGCCGGGACGCCTGGTCGTCGAGGAGGGGATCGCGTCCGAGGCCGGCGCCGATCTCGCCCGGCGGGGCCACGATGTGGAATGGCACGGCGCCCGTTCGGATGCCGTTGCCGGCGTCTGCGCGATCAGCGCGAATCTCGAAACCGGACTGATCTGCGGCGGCGCCGACCCGCGCCGGTCCGGTCGGGCCATGGGGCGCTGACCGGACGCCGGTGCGGAACCCGTTCCTGCTGAAACGGCAGTCCGGCCGTCCCCTTCGGCAAGCTCAGGACAAGTCCTCGATACGCAGCTCTGCCGCTATTCGGGATGAGGGAGTTCCCGCAACTCCGCCTTCCTGTTTTCCCTCACCCTGAGCAGCGCCCGCGTCGGCGGGCGGGCGGTGCGCGCGAGACGGGTCGCCGGACGGCAAGTCCTGCGTCCACGCGGTCCATTGACAGCCGGTTCCACCTGCCGGATATCATGCCGCCACCGGGATTCCCGGATCTGTTGGGAGTGCGGCGTGCGAGTGGCAACCAACTGGCTTTGGGCCGGCCTGTTCGCGGCCGGAGCGCTCTATGGCGTTCTGATCCTGTTACAGGCCGCCGATCCCGGCTTCGTATTCCATGGCGTTCTGTTCCTTGCCTTCTGCATCGTTGCTGTCGTGCTGACAGTCCGGGCGGCGCTCGCCCCGGCGCCCGCTCTCATGCTGTCCGGCGACCGGCCGAACTACAACGAAGCCATCGTCCGCGCCGGCGTTATCGCATCGACATTCTGGGGGCTGGTCGGCTTTGCCGCCGGCCTGTGGATCGCCTTGCAGCTTGCCTTTCCGGCGCTCAATTTCGACCTGCCCTGGACGAATTTCGGCCGGTTGCGCCCCGTACACACCTCGGCCGTGATCTTCGCCTTCGGCGGCAATGTGCTGATCGCGACCTCGTTCCATGTCGTCCAGAGGACCTGCCGCACCCGGCTCGCCGGCCATATCGCGCCCTGGTTCGTCTTCTGGGGCTACCAGCTGTTTATCGTTCTGGCGGCGTCGGGCTATGTGCTCGGGATCACCCAGTCGAAGGAATATGCCGAGCCCGAGTGGTATGTCGATCTGTGGCTGACGCTGGTCTGGGTGGCTTACCTGCTGGTTTTCATGGCGACGCTCGCACGGCGCCGCGAACCGCATATCTTCGTGGCGAATTGGTTCTATCTCGCGTTCATCGTCACCATCGCGATGCTGCATCTGGTCAACAATGCAGCGCTTCCGGTCTCGTTCTTCGGGCCGAAGAGCTACATCGCCTGGGCCGGTGTGCAGGATGCGCTGACGCAATGGTGGTACGGCCACAACGCCGTCGGCTTCTTCCTGACCGCCGGCTTCCTCGGCATCATGTACTACTTCATTCCGAAACAGGCCGAGCGGCCCATCTATTCCTACCGGCTGTCCATCGTGCATTTCTGGGCACTGATCTTCCTCTATATCTGGGCCGGTCCGCACCATCTGCACTACACCGCGCTGCCGGACTGGGCGCAGACGCTCGGCATGACCTTCTCGATCATGCTGTGGATGCCGTCCTGGGGCGGGATGATCAACGGGCTGATGACGCTCTCGGGCGCCTGGGACAAGCTGCGCACCGATCCCGTGCTCAGGATGCTGGTCGTCTCGGTCGCGTTCTACGGCATGAGCACCTTCGAGGGGCCGCTGATGTCGATCAAGGCAGTGAACGCGCTCAGCCACTACACGGACTGGACGGTGGGCCATGTGCATTCGGGCGCGCTCGGTTGGGTCGGCTTCGTCAGCTTCGGCGCGCTCTATGTCCTGGCTCCGGCGGTCTGGCGGCGGGAGCGGCTCTATTCGCTCCGGTTGGTCGAGTGGCATTTCTGGATCTCGTCTCTCGGCATCGTCCTCTACATCACCGCGATGTGGGTTTCCGGCATCATGCAGGGGCTGATGTGGCGCGCCTACGATTCGCTGGGCTTCCTGGAATACTCCTTCGTCGAGACCGTCGAGGCGATGCATCCCTTCTATGTGATCCGCGCGCTCGGCGGCGCGCTGTTCGTCGCCGGTGCCTTCATCATGGCCTACAATCTCTGGCGGACCGCGCGCGGGGACATCCGCGAAACGGAACCTTTGCAGGCGCCGGGCGCAATGGCCCCGGCGACCGCATAGGGAGGCCCGGCGATGGCGAAATTCGGCCACCGGACCATCGAGAGAAACTCGATCCTCATGCTGGTTCTGACGCTGGTCGTCGTGTCGATCGGCGGGCTCGTGGAAATCGTGCCGCTCTACTATCTCGACAGCACGATAGAGAAGGTCCGCGGCATGCGGCCCTACTCTCCGCTCGAACTGGCCGGGCGCAACATCTATGTCCGCGAGGGCTGCTACAACTGCCACTCGCAGATGGTGCGCTCGCTGCGCGACGAGGTGGACCGCTACGGGCATTACAGCCTGGCGGCGGAGAGCATGTACGACCGCCCGTTCCAGTGGGGGTCGAAGCGGACCGGGCCGGACCTCGCCCGCGTCGGCGGGCGCTATTCCGACGACTGGCACCGCGAACATCTGATCCGCCCGAAGAGCGTGGTGCCGGAATCGATCATGCCGGGCTACGCTTTCCTGATGGAACGCGCGGCCGACCTCGACGCCATCGAGGCCGACCTCCGCGCCAATGCCGCGCTGGGCGTGCCCTATACGGAAGAGATGCTCGCGAATGCGCGCGCGGATGCCGAAGCGCAGGCGGACCCGGAGTCGGACGGGGCGGAGGCCGTCATGGAGCGCTATCCCAAGGCCCAGGTCCGCGATTTCGACGGCAATCCCGACATGGTTTCCGAAATGGACGCGCTGATCGCCTATCTGCAAATGCTCGGCACGCTGGTGGATTTCGACGCCTACCGCGCCGAGGGCGAAGCGCTCCGCTGAGGAGGACCGGATCATGGATTACGAATCGGTTCGCACCTTCGCCGCCACCTGGGGGCTGGTGGCGCTCGTCATCTTGTTCCTTGCCGCCGTCGCCTATGCGCTCTGGCCGCGCAACCGCGCCAAGTTCCGGGATGCGGCGCGCATTCCGCTCAAGGAGGACTGACCATGGTCGGGAGCGGCGGCCCCTCCGATGACGTCCCGACCACCGGGCATGAATGGGACGGCATCACCGAGTTCAACAAGCCGCTGCCGCGCTGGTGGCTCTGGACCTTCTACGCCACCGTGATCTGGTCCATAGGCTACTGGATCGCCATGCCGGCCTGGCCTCTGATCGAGGACCATACGCGGGGCCTGCTCGGCTATTCGCAGCGCGCCGTCCTGGCGGAGCGGATCGCCGACAGCCGCGCGATGCAGGCGCAACATCTGGAGCGGATTGCCGAGGCGTCTCTCGAGGAGATCCGGGCCGATCCCGAACTCCTGTCCTTTGCGCTTGCCGGCGGTCGGTCGGCATTCGCCGTCAACTGTTCCCAGTGCCATGGCTCGGGTGCGGAGGGCTCTGTCGGATATCCCAACCTCAACGACGACGACTGGCTTTGGGGCGGCAGTCTGGAGGAGATCGCCTTCACGATCCGGCATGGAATTCGCAACGAAAGCGACGAGGACGCGAGATTCAACGAAATGCCGGCCTATGGCCGCGACGAGCTTCTCGAACCCGAACAGATAGAGGCGGTGGTCCGCTATACGATGTCGCTGTCTTCCGTTGAAGGCGCGGCGGCGGAGGGCGAAGGCGCCGAGCTCTTCGCCGAGGAATGCGCCACCTGCCACGGCGAAGACGGCAAGGGCATCGTGGAGCTGGGCGGTCCCGATCTGACCGACGCGATCTGGCTCTATGGCGGCAGTTACGAGGCGGTCCGGGCACAGGTCGAGAACTCGCGCGGCGGCGTGATGCCGAACTGGGGCGGCCGGCTGCCGCCCGAGACCATCAAGCAGCTTGCGATCTACGTCCATTCGCTGGGCGGCGGCACCTAGCCGCCTTCCGGCGGCGCCGGCTCCATGCCGGCGCATGGGGAGTTGCTCTCCGAATCGGGTATGCAGCGATGAATGCAGCGCCAGCCCAGCCTGAGACCGCCGATGTCGGCAGGATCGACGCCGAGCCGGTAAACGCTGCAGAGCGCCGCCCGCTCTACGAAAAACGGGCAAAGATTTTCCCGCGCGCGGTCTCCGGGCGCTACCGGACGGTGAAGTGGGCCGCGCTCGCCGCCATTCTCGGCCTCTACTACGTCCTGCCCTGGCTCAGATGGGACCGCGGCCCGAACGCGCCCGACCAGGCGGTGCTGATCGACTTCCCCGGCCGGCGCTTCTACTTCTTCTTCATCGAGATCTGGCCGCAGGAGGTCTATTTCATTTCCGGCCTGCTCGTCCTGGCCGCGCTTATCCTGTTCCTGGTGAGCGGCATCGCCGGCCGCGTCTGGTGCGGATACGCTTGTCCCCAGACGGTCTGGACAGACCTGTTCATGTGGGTCGAGCGGCGCATAGACGGCGACCGCAACGCCCAGATGCGCCTCGACCGGGCGCCCTGGACCGGGAGAAAGCTGGCCAGACGCGCGGCCAAACACGGGGCCTGGCTGCTGATCGCGGTCGCCACCGGGGGCGCGTGGGTGTTCTACTTCGCGGACGCGCCGACGCTTGCCGCCGACCTCGCCCGGTTCGAAGCGCCGACGGTGTCCTACCTGTTCATCGGGCTCCTGACCGGCACCACCTACCTGCTGGCCGGCCATGCGCGGGAGCAGGTCTGCACCTTCATGTGCCCCTGGCCGCGCATACAGGGCGCGATGCTGGACGAGCATTCCATGCTGGTGACCTATCGCCGCGAGCGGGGCGAGCCGCGCGGTTCCCACAAGAGGGGCCAGAGCTGGGAGGGCCGCGGCGACTGCGTGGACTGCAGGACCTGCGTCGCCGTCTGCCCGATGGGAATCGACATCCGCGACGGCAACCAGCTCGAATGCATCAACTGCGCGCTCTGCGTCGATGCGTGCAACGACATCATGGACCGGGTCGGCCGGCCGCGCGGCCTGATCGCCTACGACACCGTGGCAGGGCTCGCCGGCCCGTCGGCGGACGGCGCCGTGCGGCCTACCTGGCGGCGCCTGCGCCTGTTGCGCCCGCGCACCCTGCTCTATGGCGTGTCGATAGTGCTGGTCGGCGCCGTCATGCTGGCAACCCTGCTCTCGCGCGGCGATACGGACATCGCCGTGTTGCGGGACCGCAACCCGCTGTTCGTGCAGCTTTCCGACGGCAGCTTCCGCAACGGCTACACGGTCAAGCTCCAGAACAAACGGCATGAGACGCGCCGTTTCCGCATCCTGGCGGAAGGATTGCCCGGTGCCGTTCTTTCCGCGGTGGGCGGCAGCAGCGACGATGTTCCCGTCGGGCCCGACCGGCTCCGCACGCTGCGCCTCTATGTGGCCGCGCCGCTCTCGGCGACGCCGGAGGCGGTGACGCCGTTCGACATCGTGGCTGCCGACCTGGCGACGGGCGAGCGCTTCGCGCATGCCACGACATTCCGGCGGGCCGAGTGAGCGTCCGGTCGGCAAAGAGGAGCGATGCGCCCGGCCGGCAGCCCGGTGCACTTACGGGCCGGCGCGTATTGGCGATGCTGCTCGGGTTCTTCTTCCTGGTCTTCGCCGTCAACGGCGCGTTCATCTATTTCTCGCTGACCTCCCACCCCGGCACGACCGCGCGCGACGCCTATCGCGAGGGGCTCGAGTACAACCGGGTGCTGGAGCGCGCCGAACGCCAGCAGGCGCTCGGTTGGCGCGCCGAAGTCCGGGAGGAGAGCGGAACCGTCCGGCTGCATCTGCGCGACGCCGCCGGCGCGGCCGTGGCCGGGCTCTCCGGCGCGGCGCAGATCGGGCGTCCGGCCAGCGATTCCGAGGACCGCACTCTGGACATCGTCGAGACCGCGCCCGGACTCTACGAGGCCGCGGGCCCGCCTCTCGCGGCGGGCCGCTGGAGGGTCGTCATCGAGCTGCGGGACGGGGCCGGGCGCCGCTTCCGGGCCGAAGACGAAATCCTGGTGACGCGGTGAGCGTGACCGCCGAAACGCCCGCCGCCCCGGCCGACGACCTGTCGGCCTTCGTCGAGCGGGACGGGAATGGCACGGCGTCGCTCAACCTGCTGGTGAACGGCGTGCATTGCGCGCAGTGCATCGCCACCGTCGAGAGCGCCATGCGCGCCGAGCCGGGCGTCGTCGATGCGCGGGTGAACCTCACGGCCCGCAGGCTGCGCCTTGCCTGGCGCGACGGCGCGGCCGATCCCGGAGCTCTGGTGGAGTCCCTCGACCGGCTAGGCTATCCGGCGGTGCCCTACAGCCCGGCGGCGTTTTCCAGCGCGGGCCGGCAGGAAGAGGCCGGCCTGCTGCGCGCGCTTGCGGTCGCCGGTTTCGCCGCGGGAAACGTGATGCTGCTCTCCATCGCGGTCTGGGCCGGCGGCCCTTCCGGCATGGCGGAGAGCACGCGGGCGCTCATGCACTGGATATCGGCGCTCGTCGCGCTGCCGGCGATCGCCTATGCGGGCCTGCCGTTCTTCCGCTCCGCGGCCGGGGCGCTGGCCGCGCGGCGCGTCAATATGGACCTGCCGATTTCGGTGGCGGTCTGCGTCACCGCCGCGATCAGCCTCGCCGAGCTGCTGGCCGCGCGGCCGGACGTGTATTTCGACGCCGCGCTCATGCTGCTGTTCTTCCTGCTGGTCGGCCGCTATCTCGACCTGAGGACGCGCGGCGCGATGCGCTCCACGGCGGAGAACCTCGCGGCGCTCGCCGCGCAGCCGGCGACTGTGCTGCGCCCGGACGGGGTGCGCGAATTCGTTCCGGCCCATGCGGTCCGGCCCGGAGCCAGGGTGCTGGTCGCGGCCGGAGAGCGGATTCCGGTGGACGGCGACATCCTTTCGGGCCGGACGGTCATCGACCGCAGCCTGCTGACCGGCGAGGCGGTGCCCGAGGCCGCCATGCCGGGAGACAGGGTCTATGCCGGGACGGTCAATGCAGGCGATCCCGTGACGCTCGCCGCCACAGCCGCCGGCGACGGCACGCTGCTCAACGAGATCGTGCGGCTCGCGGAAGCCGCCGAGCAGGGGCGGGCGGCCTATGTGCGCCTCGCCGACAGGGCGGCCCGGCTTTACGCGCCCGTCGTGCATGGGCTGGCGCTGCTTGCCTTTGCCGGCTGGTGGGGCTTCGGCGGGCTGCCGTTTCGCGATGCGCTGCTGATCGGCGTCGCCGTGCTCATCATCACCTGTCCTTGCGCGCTCGGGCTCGCCGTGCCGGCCGTGCAGGTCGTCGCCTGCAACCGGCTGCTGAGAGACGGTGTCCTGGTCAAGGCCGGCGACGCGCTGGAGCGCCTCGCCGCGGTCGATACCGTTCTTCTCGACAAGACGGGCACGCTCACCTTCGGGCGCCCCGAAATCACCGGCCGGGACGCGCTGCGGGACGAGGACCTGTCGCTGGCGGCGTCGCTGGCGGGCGCAAGCCGGCATCCGCTCTGCCGCTCGGTGCTCAGGGCCGCCGGCCCCGCGCCGGTCCGCGAGGATGTGCGCGAGGAGGTGGCGATGGGCCTCGCCGCCGGGTCCGGGGAGAACGAGGTCCGGCTCGGCAACCGCGCCTGGTGCGGGGTTTCCGGCTCGGGCGGCGACAGTGCGGACGGGCCGGAATTGTGGCTTCGCCGCCCGGGCCGGGAGCCGGTGCGGTTCTGCTTCGCCGACCGCCTCCGCCCCGATGCAGCGGCCTTCGTAAAATGGCTGAAGCGGCAGGGCTTCGCCGTCGAGCTGTTCTCGGGCGACCGGGCGCCTGCGGTCCGAAGCGCCGCCGAAAGCCTTGGTATCGACGCCTGGAAGGCCGGGGCCCGCCCTGCCGACAAGCTCGCCCGGCTGGATGCGCTGAAACAGGCGGGCCGCCGCGTGCTGATGGTGGGCGACGGGCTGAACGATGCGCCCTCGCTCGCCGGCGCCGACGCCTCGATTTCGCCCGCGGCGGGCGCCGATCTCGCCCAGACGGCGGCGGATATCGTCTTCCAGGGCGAAAGGCTGGAGAGCGTTGCGCTCGCCATCCGGACCGCGCGCCGGGCGCGGCGGCTCGTGTTTCAGAACTTCGCGCTGGCGGCGGCCTACAATGCGCTCGCAGTGCCGCTCGCGGTCGCGGGCCATGTCACGCCGCTGATTGCAGCCGCCGCCATGTCGGCCTCGTCCATCGCGGTCACGCTCAATGCGCTGCGCCTGGGACGCGCCGGCCGGAGCCCCTTCGCATGAACATGCTGCTGATCCTCATTCCGGCCGCCCTGCTGCTGGGGCTGGTCGGTCTCGCCGCGTTCCTCTGGGCCTTGAAGAGCGGCCAGTTCGACGATCTCGACGGCGCCTCGGAGCGCATCCTGATCGACGAGGAGGAACGCGACCGCGACAGTTGAGCCGCCGGTCCGTCTATGCGGGTTCCCCGTCCGCCATGCCGAGCACGTCCCGGTAGCAGTGCCAGCTTGCATGGCCCAATAGCGGGAAGAACAGGATCAGCCCCAGAAACAGCGTCGCGATGCCAACGGCGGTGAAGATCGCGATCAGCCACGCCCACAGCATCATGGGCACGAAATTGTCGCGAACGGAAGCGAGGCTTGCGATGGTCGCCGTCATCGCATCCACCTCCTTGTCCACGATCAACGGGATGGAAACCGCCGAAATCGCGTAGGCCGCGAAGGCGAGCACCGCCCCGGTCGCGGTGCCGACCGCGAGGAAGGCCGCGCCCTGCATGGAGAGGAACAGCGACTCGAACAGGCCGTCGAGCGGCGGCGTCGAAGAGCCGAAGAAGAGAGCGAACAGCAGCGTCGCGATCCGTATCCACAGGAGCGCGAACAGCAGCAGGACCATCCCCATATAGGCGAGCTGCAGGGGCGCGTGCCGAACCGCGCCCAGAACGTCCGGCAGGCCGAACGCCGCGCCCTCCTTGTACCGCCGGCTCATCTCGTAGAGGCCGACGGCGATGAGGGGGCCGCCGAACATGAAGCCGGCCGCCAGCGGCAGGAACAGATAGACCGCATCGAAGAAGTAAAGGCAGGCGAATACGAGATAGCTCAGCACGGCGACGAACAGCCCGTAGCCCAGGCTGATCGCCGGGCGCCGCCACATGTCGCTCCATCCTGCGGAAAGCCAGCGCCAGACATTGTCCGACCGGATGGGCCGAACCCGGATATCGGCCAGTGACACCGCCGCCATGTTTGAGCTCCCGTTCATCCGGACGGCGCGCCGAACGCCTTTGCCGCCCTTCGCTGGAGAGTGCATTCGGCAGGAGGCTGGCGAGCCGGACTCCATAACTATGGCTCAAGCAGCTCCCGCGGTCCACCTGAGCTTGAGCTGCCGGGAGGCCGTTCCCGGGCCGAGGTCCGGCTGCGAGTCGGCCATATAAGCTTGAGGCATGGATTCGTCCTGAAAAAGCATTTTGTTCCGGGTCTGCCCGCTGCTAATTGCGTCGGCTCGGGGGACTGTTGGGGGAAGCAGCATCATGACAGCGCATGGACCGCACGGGATGCAGACGGACGGCGTGACGCCGCGTGGCGGAGGCCGCGTCGGTTATCGCGCCGGCTTTTCCCGAAGACTGGACCGGCAGCGTTCGGGAGGGATGGCTGGCGTGCCGCTTGCCCGGACCGGCTCCGGCTCCGCGACCCGAAGCCCGTGCGGACGGAAGACACAATGCCCGGGCTCCGGATCCTTCAGGAGGCGGGGCGCGCATCTCGAGCTGCGGCAAGATATTGTGGACGATGTCCTGAAAGAAATCTTAACTGTGCGCACTAAATTGCAGTGATTGTATCCAAGGTTCAAATTGCTTTTCCGGATTTCCAACCCTGCCGACCTCTTCGGTTATTGCCCTCTGCGGGCGGCGCTGTTCGCCTGCGCGTTTTCGGCGGTTGCCGGAACGGCAATTGCGCAATCGTCGCCCGCCATTCCTCCGGAGGTGGCCCCGAGGGTGGACCCCGGGCAGATCGAGCGGTACCTGCGGGCGCCGGCGGCACCGCGAATTCCTCGCCGCGGCCCGGTCTTCGACAAGGACTTCCGTGTGCCGCCGGACGAGGCGGGAGAGTTGAGCCTGGTGCTGGAGAGCGTGGTTGTCGAGGGCTCGACGGTGTATTCGGACGAGGATCTGGCGTCCCTGTACGAAGACCGGCTCGGACGGAAAATCGCGTTTGCCGAGGTGTTCGCGATCGCCGACGCGATCACGGCCAGATACCGCAATGACGGCTATATCCTGTCGCGCGCGATCCTGCCGCCGCAGACGATCGAGGACGGCGCGGTCAGGATCCGGATCGTCGAGGGCTATATCCACGAAGTACGGATCGAGGGCGAGCTGCGCGGAGAGCAGGCGCTGCTGGACGCCTATGCGGCGAGGATCGTGAATTCGCGGCCGCTGTCCATCGCAGACCTGGAGCGTTACCTGCTGCTTATCGAGGATCTGCCCGGAATCTCGTCGAAGGCGGTTCTGAACCCGGCGGAGGATACGCCGGGCGCTGCGGACGTGGTCATTCTCGTCGAGGAGGATGCGGAGGACGGCTTCGTCCGCCTCGACAACCGCGGCACGAGGTTCAACGGCCCCGCCCAGCTCTGGCTCGGAGCCGGCCTGAACTCCTTTGCCGGGGCCCATGAGAGAACGGCTGCGAGATTCGTCACCGCCGACCGGCTCAGGCGGGAATTGACCTATCTGGAGGTCGGCCATGAGCGCCAGATCGGCACCGACGGCAACAAGCTGCAGCTGCAATTCACCCATACGGATTCGGAGCCCGGCCACTTTCTCCGGAAGCTGGACATCGAAAGCAAATCCCGGTCTTTCAGTGCAGGCTTCGTGAGCCCGTTGATTCGCTCGCGGGCCGAAAACCTGTCGCTGCGCGCCGACTTTACCGTCCGCAACAGCGAGACGAAGATTTTCGACAACCGGCTTTCGAGGGACCGGGTCCGGTTCGTCAGCCTGGGCGCGCACTACGACAGCGCCGACGGGCTCGGCGGCGTCAACATGCTCGGACTGGGCCTCGACCGGGGGTTGAATGTAATGGGCGAGTCGCGGAGAGGCTCGAAGGACCTGTCGCGCGAGAAGGGGCGCGCGGACTTCACCAGGCTCCGGCTGAACGTATCGCGTCTGCAGCGGCTCGGCGACCGCTGGTCGCTGCTTGCCGATTTCAGGTCCCAGCTTGCCGCATCCAAGCTGCTGGCGTCGGAGGAATTCGGCCTTGGGGGCGAGGGCTGCGGCCGGGCTTTCGACCCCGCGGAGGTGACGGGCGACGACGGGGCCTGCCTGCTGGCGGAAGTGCGCTACGGCCACAATCTCGGCGCCGGGGCTCTGCAGGGCTACCAGATATACGGGTTCTACGATGTCGGCCGCGTCTGGCGCAAAGACCCCGGCGCGCTCAGGAAGAAGGCGGACCTGTCTTCGGCCGGGCTCGGTGTAACCGAACGAATATTCCGTTAGAGCCTGTTAACTATTTGTATAGCGTTGCCTGTCTCCCATGGAAGGCTTATCCTGCAATGCATTCGGGAGCCAGTCAAGGGTGGTAATCTTGTATAGCTATGACAATGGGTGACAGCGATGGGTGATTTCTGTGGAAATTCGGGAACTGGATTGAAGGATTCGATGATGGGCAGGCATTGGAGCTTCTTTTGCCGGGCATGACGTCGGGGATATCGGGATAGTGCTACGGAGATGCATATAGGATAGTGGACCTATGAGTGCGCTGTGACAGGCCCATTGTATCGCTATCGACGGGAAAGGAACAGAGGCCAATGAGGGGACCCGAGGGAAAACGCAGGCAGCGCGCCGTGTTGCTGACCGACCGTGAGAGGGACCGCATCGGTGCGCGCGCGAAGACGGCCGGCATGCCGTTCTCGCGTTATATCGCGCACCGGCTGGCAGGCCCGGCGGAGACGCCGGCGGCGGCGGCGGACCCCTCGCCGGAACTGCTGCGCCGGGTGCTGCGGGAGGTCATGATCCTGTCGCGGATCGAACAGCAGCGCATGGCGGGCCGGGAGGGCGAGGAAGAGACCTGGGAACGGGTGGCCGCCGAGGTCGATGCGCAGCTGGCGGCGGAGGAGGGCCTGGGATGAGGAAGGCGCGGCAGCGGACGCTCTACTGCACGCCGTTGGAGAAGGCGACGATCCAGGCGGCGGCGGCGAAGCTGGGGGACCCGGTCTCGCGGTTCGTGATTGCCAGCGGCCTGCGCAATGCTGCGGCCCTTGGCGAGGGTCCGACCGGTGAGGCTCTTGTCTTGAGCGATGAGGAGCAACGGGGGCTTGTCGAGGGCGTTGAGCGTCTGACGGCGCTGGACGCGGCGCTGCGGGAGCCGTTGTCGGGCATCGAGGCGACGGCACTGGAGGCGCTCGCCTTCGTCTATCGTGCGCTCACGGCGGAGGCGATGCGGTGAGGCGGGCGGCCACGGGGAGAGGCGCGACCGGCCGCAAGCGCCCCGGTCCGAAGGACAGGATTTCGGGGGTCCATCTGTCGATTTCCTGCACGGACGCGGAGTGGGCCCGTATCCGCCGGCTTGCCGATGCAGCGGGCAAGACGATCTCGCGCTACCTGATCGACTGCGCCATGGAGGCGGCGGCTCTCATCGACAAGGGCGTTGACTGGCCGCCGCCGGGCGCGGAGGGCCTTGTGCTGGACGCGGCGCAGCAGCAGGCCCTGCTCGACGGCGTGAGGGACCTGGCGGGGCGTATGCCGGGCAGCGGACAGATTGCGGAGCAGGCGGCGATGGCGGCGTTCCTCTTCGATGCGGTGCTGCTGGACATGGCCGGGCGGGGTCTCAGGCAGGAGCGGGACGCGCTTCTGGCTGCCCATTTCGGCAGTGCGCGCGGGGCGGAGATAGCGGCCGGAGCGGACCGCAGAGCGGCGGAACGCGGTCTTGCATCCTGAGCGCCGGGCGTTTGCCGAAGCCGGTCTCCGGATTATGTGATGCTGTGGAATTATATAACGATTGGAGAGTTATAAAATGCTGTAAAAAAGTAATAATTCACAGATTATAGAACTTTTTATAGTGAATTCATATGCGTGTTGATGGGGATCGCATGCCAGATTACTCACATGCCTCACGCGATCCCGAACGGGACCGTCCGGTTCATCCGAACCAGCGAATGACGAAGAAGTCCGGTATGGCCGGGACTATGGCTAGTGCAGGATTCCTCATCTCAAGGGAAAGCCAAATTCCGCCTCCGATGAACGAGTGGGCCATGACCCAAGCCATTATCTGAGCTGACGGTCCTTCATTCGCACTGGCAAAACCTATTCGCCCTCGCGCTTGAGGTAGTCCCACTCCATCTTCGGCGGCCCGGCCACAATCACGCGGGTACTGCTCTCCGGCGCGCCCGGGACCAGTTCCGGCATCCGCTTCTCGACGGGCCGTCCACGCGGTCGCTTCGGCTCGTCTGTCATCGGTATCTTCGGTCCGGCGAGAGTCGAGTCGCGTCCGAGGGGTATGCGCGGTCCGGCCCACCCGCAATGCGCCTGACGGCGCGCCGATCGACATGGGCGGCAACCGGCACGCGGTATTGCCGTGATCATGCCTCGCTTGCATCGACGATTTTCACAAAGCAGACTGGTTCTCGCAAACGTTCCCAGGGCTCTCGGCATGTGCCGGGTTGCCCGCTGAATAGAACAGCCGAACCCGGCAAAGGGGTAGCTCCCCCGCGCTTGGCGAATAGGCGGGGACCTTCCTGAATCCTGGGAACGTTTGCAACAGCCCGGCGACCCCGCCGGGTGCAACAGGAAGGGAATGTACATGACTTTTCGCACTTTGGCGGCGTTGACCGCTGTTTTCGTCCTTGCAGCATGCGGAGGCGGAGGAACCGCCTCGAACGGAGGGCCGTCCGGTCCCGGTGCGCCCCCTAACCCCAATCCCGGCGCGGCTCCCAGCCTTGGCGATGTTCGGGCCGCCAATCCCGATGCGACCCGCAGCGCCGGCGCACAAGCGGCGGGCAATCTCCCGAACTTCGGCAGTGTTACCCAGTCGTCGAACGCCGGTTCGGTTGCGGGCATTACAGGCGATGCGGCCTCCGCCTCATTCGATGGCCGCGATGTGCGGCTGACAGTCCGGCGAAATGACGGAAGCCGTCTCGTTTTCGATGCGGCGACCGACCGGATCGGCAGCGAAGACTACGTACCGATTTTGTCGGGCTACTCCTATCGCGGCGATGCGCTTCTGACCCATACCGGCACCAGCGTCTCGGTCGCGGCGGTCTATACCAACTGGAACAACGCCAACCCGACCGACTACATGGCCGGCGGCTACTGGATGCACCTTGAGGGACGCACAGCCCCCCTGCAGATTACCGGCGCAGAAATCGGAGCCTTTGTGGACGGCCCGGAAATCTCAGGCGCGCCGACGCTGCCGAACCTCGGCACGGCCACCTACTCAGGGCAGGGTGCCGGTCTTTACGGCTATGGCTACGGATCTTCGGGAGTCGTGGAGATCGGCGAGTTCGAGGGCGCCACAACTCTCACGGCCAATTTCGCCACGAACACCATCTCCGGCTGTATCGGATGCAATGGCGGCGTGTACGTGACCGGGGTTGCCACCGATGCGAACGGGCAAACGCAGGCATTCGAGAGTGTCCATGTTCCGGCGCGGCTGCGTCTGGGCGCGGCGTCCTTCGGATCGGACGGCGCTTTCAGGAATCGGGATGTAGTCGTGGAACGCGACGACGCGACCGTGACGCAGACAAGCGGTTCATGGGGCGGCCGGTTCTCGAATGTCCCGAGCCGGGCAGGCGGTCCGCGTTTGGCGGCGGGCACGGCCGGTGCCGAATGGACGGAAGCCGGCGGGGGTCGGGGAGTCATGGTCGGTGCTTGGGCTGGGACCCGGCAGTAGCACCATGTCGGGCGGGGTCGCTCCTCGCCCGACTTTCCCGATTTCAGACTGAGACAATACCGAACACCAATATGCACACCGGTGGGTGCTAACTATCTGATATAGAATCGTTTTTTCTCCCGAAAATCTGCAACTGGGGAAGTAGGGTGCAATTCCTTTGTTCCCTGGCTGCAACCGGAGCCGGGAGAAATCCGTTGCCGAGAACCAATCTCACCGAGACCCGAGTCTGGACGCTCAGGTCCCGCAAGTCCGTCCGCGAGGTTCGCGACAGCAAGCTCAGGGGCTTTGGCGTCCGCGTGTCGCCCTCTTGCTGCACTTGGGTTTCGGGTCCGGAAAACGCGGCATTAATCGGTGGCTTCACAGGGCGTTAAGCATGGCCATCACCTCGTCAGTTGGCTGGTAGCACCCCGGTGGGACGTCCGCTGGCCGCGTCAGTTCCATGGCCTCCTGCTTGATCCTCTGATCCGCATGCAGGTATTTCATCGTCGTCATGGTCGATTCGTGTCCCAACCACAAGGCGATAACGGTGATTGACCGGCCATGACGCAGAAGCTGCATGGCTGCGGTGTGTCGCAAGCTGTGCGGAGTGATCCGCCTGGCCGATAGTGACGGGCACTGTCGGGCCGCCCGTTCGACATGCCGGCGCACCAGTTGCTGGACACTGTCGGGGCTGAGTCGCCGATTCCGGTTGCTCACGAACAGCGGGTCGCCGGCGCCGGCGGCCCGTTCCTCCATCCACTCGCTGAGCACCTGCACGGTATCCTGCCGGAGCGGGGTCGAGCGTTCCCTGCGTCCCTTGCCGAGGCAGAAGACACTGGCCTGACCCTGGAGGCTGATGTTGCCGAGGTCAAGATTGATCAGCTCACCGACCCGCAGTCCGGTCTGTACCAGCAGCAGCAGGATCGCCCGGTCCCGCCGGCCCGTGCGGGTATCGAGGTTCGGGGCATCGAGCAGGGCCTGGATCTCGGCCTCGTCGAGATGCTGGACCGTCGGCTTGCGCTGCCGCTTGCCGGGCAGCAAGCCCACCTTCCGACAGTGATCGAGCAGGGCTGGCTCGCAGCGGGAGACATGCGTGAAAAAGGAGCGGATGGCGGCCAACCGGATGTTTCGGCTGGCGATGCTGTTCTTCCGGTCCGTCTCGAGATGGTCCAGAAACCGGCAGACGAGATCGGCATCGATGTCCTCGACTTCCAGCCGCATCGGCTCGCGGCCCAGCTGCTTCTGAGCGAAGGTCAGCAGTAGCTTCATGGCGTCCCGGTAGCTCTTCACCGTATGTTCGCTGGCGTTGAGTTGCCCGTTCAGGCGATGATGGAAGAAGTCTGCCAGATGCGGGGCCAATGGGTGCCCGCTCATGATCCGGCCCTCCGGTCGGGTGCGGTTCCCGAGCGTTCGCTGGCCAGGGCCAGCAGTTCCGGTACGGCCTCGATGTACCAGTAGGTGCCGCCGGGACACGTGTGGCCGAGTACGGTGCTGAGCTTGTACATCTCGGCGTCGACGTCCTGGCCCCGCCGAAACCAGTCGAGCAGCGTCCTCGTGGCATAGGTGTGTCTCAGGTCATGCAGGTGCGGACCGCGCACGGTGCGGCCCTTCACCTGCGGCGGCCGCAGTCCGAGCCTGCGGCCGACCTTGGCGAAGTTCTGCTGCGCGGTACCCCGGAGCATCCGGTTCCCGGCCATGCTGCCGCAGAACCAGGCGTCCGGGGTGCGGCCGAGGACGGCCGTCATCCTGACGCGGTACTCCCGCAGGCGCTCGGCCGTACATCCGGTGATCGGTACCGTGCGGCTGCGGCCGCCCTTGGCATGGCGAACCCGGATCAGGCCCGCATCGAGACCGATGTCCCGCCCGTGCGGCGCGACAATCAGCTTGAGACGCTGGCGACAATCAGGATGAGACGGGGGAAGGCGGCGGCCCGGAACGGAGGGAGGGCGTAGCCCGACCGGAGTTCCGGGCCGCCGCCTCAAAAATTTTTCCTGGACCTTCTGGCGGGGTCGGTCGGCTGGGCGAACGGTGACGTTTTTCCGAGTAGAGGAGCGCGTCATTGCCCGGGCGTTACGTAACCGATCGCCAGAAGAGGCTGTTCATGACCCACAAGAAGACCGACACCATCGAGGTGGCGGCCGCCAAGGCGGGGTTCGGCCGTGCCACCGGCTACCGTCTTGCCGCCGATCCGGAGCCATTCCGGGAGAAGAAGCCGCGGGGCCGGCGCCGCCCGGACCCGCTGGCCGATATCTTCGAGAAGGACGTCGTGCCGATCCTTGAGACCAGCCCGGCCATCCGTCCGGTTGGCGTGTTCGAGGAGTTGATGCGCCGTCATCCCGAACTGGACCCGGGGGTGCGGCGTACGCTGGAGCGGCGGATCCGCACCTGGCGCGCCCAGTATGGCGCGGAGAAGGACGTGATCTTCCGCCAGAAGCACGAGCCGGGCCGGCAGGGCCTGTCCGACTTCACCCGCATGGGCTCGCTCGGCGTGACCGTGGCGGGGCAGCCGCTGGATCACATGCTCTACCACTTCCGCCTCGCCTGGTCGGGCTTCACCCATGCCCATGTGGTGCTCGGCGGGGAGAGCTTCACGGCGCTGGCCGAAGGGCTGCAGGACGCGCTGTGGCATCTCGGCGGCGCGCCTCTCGATCACCGCACCGACAGCCTGTCGGCGGCGTTCTGCAACCTGGGCAAGGACGCGGTCGAGGACATGACCGGGCGCTACCGGGCGCTGTGCGAGCATTACGGCATGGAAGCCACCCGCAACAACCGCGGCGTGGCGCATGAGAACGGCTCGATCGAAGGGCCGCACGGACACCTCAAGCGCCGGATCGCGGATGCGCTGGCGCTGCGCGGCTCGTCGGACTTCGAGACCCTCGACGCCTATCGGCGCTTTGTCGCCGAGGTGGTCGGCCGCGCCAACGCACACCGCTCCAAGGCGATCGAAGCCGAGCGCGCGGTGCTGCGGGACCTGCCGGTCGAGCGGACTGTCGATTACGAGACGATCAGCGTCAACATCGGCCAGTCCTCCGGCTTCGTTCTCCGCCGCGTGTTCTACACCGTGCCCTCACGCCTGATCGGGCACCGGCTCGGGGCGCGCGTCTACGACGACCGGATCGACCTCTTCCTCTCGGGCACTCACCTCCTCACCCTGCCGCGCGCGCGCGTCGGCGCGAGCGGTCCGGGCGGTCACGTCGTCAACTACCGTCACGTCATCCACTCCTTGAAGAAGAAGCCGATGGCGCTGATGAACCTGGTCTATCGCGACGAGCTGTTCCCTCGCGAGCCCTACCGACGCTGCTTCGAGAAGGCCCTGGAGCGGATCGGCGAGCGCGAGGCCTGCCGCCTCGCCGTCGGCCTCCTGGCGCTGGCGCATGAGGACACCTGCGAGGCCGAACTGGCCGCGGAGATCGATCGCGCCCTCAAGACCGGCCGTCTTCCCGACCCCGACAAGCTCAAAGCCCGCTTCGCGCCGCAGCGCGGCAGCATGCCCGCCATCAAGGTCGCCAGGGCGCCACTCCTCGGCTACGGCGCGTTGCTGCAAGGAGACGCGGCATGACTGACAACCGGGACAGACCCGCCGCCGACCCCAACAAGGTCGACGCCATCAGGCTCTCCCTGATGCTCACCGAACTCCGCCTGCCGACCATCAACCGGCTCTGGCAGGGCTTCGCCAAGAGGGCCGACGCCGAGGGATGGACCGCAGCACGCTTCCTCGCAACCCTCGTCGAGCACGAACTCGCCGAGCGCGACCGCAGGCGCATCGAACGCCATCTCAGGGAGGCGAAGCTGCTCCCCGGCAAGAGCCTCGACAGCTTCGACTTCAACGCCGTGCCGATGATCTCGAAGGCCCAGGTCAACGCGCTGGCCGCCGGCGATGCCTGGCTGACCCAGGGCGCCAATTGCCTCATCTTCGGACCGCCAGGCGCCGGCAAGAGCCATCTCGCCTCCGCCATCGGCCTCGCCCTGGTCGAGAACGGATACCGCGTCCTCTTCACCAGGACCACCGATCTCGTCCAGCGCATGCAGGTCGCCCGCCGCGAACTCGCCCTCGAAGCCATGCTCGCAAGGCTCGACCGATACCACCTCCTCATCCTCGACGACATCGCCTATGTCCAGAAGGATCAGGCCGAGACCAGCGTCCTCTTCGAACTCATCTCCGCCCGCTACGAGCGCCGATCCCTGCTCATCACCGCCAACCAGCCCTTCGGTGAGTGGGGAAAGGTGTTCCCGGACGAAACAACCGCGGTGGCTGCCGTCGACCGGCTCGTCCACCACGCCACCATCCTCGAAATGAATGTCGAGAGCTACAGGCGCCGCGAAGCCCTCGACAGAGGCAAGCGAAAGGCTGGGCGCCCGGCAAGCTACGCCACCGAAAAAAACACCAAAAACTGAACCGCTGCCGCCAGATCGGCCCAGCGGCCACAACACTCACAGCCCGCGGGAATCGCCTCCGCGGGCCGTCTCTTCTCCGACCCGACGGCCCCCCCGCGACAATCAAAACGCTCTCCGAAAACCCTGTTTGTCGCGCCGCGACAATCAAAATCCGAAACCGCTTGCAATCCGCGCCCCGCGCGACAATCATCAACTCGCCGATGCCGCCGGGGAATCTCATCCTGATTGACGCGCGGCTCTCACCCAGATTGTCGCGCTATACGCCCGTCCAGCGCGACGGCCTCGCCGATACGCATGCCGGTGACGGCCAGCAACCCGAACAGCGTGGAATACGTCAGTCCGCGCAGTCCCGTACAGGAAGGCAGCCGATCCGCCTCGGCCACGATGCTGCGGATCTCGGTGTCGGAGAAGATGTAGGGCCGCGCCCGGCGGGAGCTGCCCGGGACCAGTCCCAGGGGCGGAACTTCCGTGCGCGGGTCGATGCCCTTCAGCCAGGTGGCGAAGACGCGCACGGCCGCCAGCCGCACCGTCCAGGTCGACCGGCCGGCGGATCCGTACCCCTCCTTCCAGCGCAGGAACAGCTCGGTCGTGATCCGGTCCGCGCGCTGGCGGTCGGCGAAGGCGGCGAACGGTCGGACCGATCGGGCCTGGGACAGCCAGTTACCACCGTAGCGGCGGCGTTCCGCCAGGCACTGGTCGAGACGATCCGTGAAGCTGGTCATCAGTCGTCCTCCCCCGGTGCCGGCCAGGGCCGGGCCAACGGCCGCAGGGCTCCGATGCCGTAGCGGGCATAGATTGTCGTGGTCCGCGCCAGTCGGTGGCGCAGCACGTCGCCGGTCTCCTCCAGCGACGCACCGCGGTCCAGCAGCTGGGCGGCGAGACTGTGGCGCAGCAGATGGCAGCGAACCCCGCCCTCCGGCACCGCCAGGCCGGCCTTGGCGAACGCCTCTTGGAGCATCCTGCGAATGAAGCTCGAACCTCGGAACGGCCGGTACGGCGCCCGTACCGAAACAAACAGACGCTGTTCCGATCCGGCCCGGCCGTTCAGGAGGTAGTCCACAACTGCCTCGCCGACATCGACGGGCAACGGCATGACGGCATGCTGGTCGCCCTTGCCGCGCACCAGAAGGGTTCCGGATGGCCAGTTGATGTCGGCCAGCCGGATCGCCGTGACCTCCTGCGACCGCAGCCCGAGCCGGGCCAGCAGCAGCAGCACCGCGAGGTCGCGGCGTGCGCGCACGGTGTCGCCACGGACGGCTTCGGCCAGGGCCGCAATGTCTTCTGCCGAGAGATGGCCGACGGCGGCTCCATGCATGCTCGGCGCTGCGACCTTCGGTACGCACAGGTTCAGGTCGGCGTGAGTCCGGCCGGTGGCGAACAGGAACCGGAACAGACAGCGCAGGCTGTCTGCCCGACTGGCAAGGCCCGGTCCGGTCGAGGGCCGACCCGGCGGCAGGTCAAGAAACGCCCGGATGTCGGCAGCGCCGATACCATTGAGATCACCGGATTTTCCCCCGAAGCAGAACGTCAGGAACCGCTTCAGGAACCACCGGCGATACCGGATCGTGGACGGTACCAGGCCCCGGTGCCGGCACAGCCAGTCACCGTAGGTCCGGCCCAGTTCCTCAAGCCAACCGGGAGGCGGTTCCGGAACCGGCGGTGCGGCGATCACCCCCTCGGCCGCCAAGTGGGTGACGAATCGGCGGAGATGGAAACGTCGATGGCGCCGGGGAGCCGCAGAAGAACAGGCCAGAATGGCGTCCTCCACATCCCTCAGGGTTCCGGCGTCCAGGTCGTTGGCACCCAGCCAGCGGGCCTCGATCTCCTCCTGAAACCGTTTGAGCGACGTCGCGTAATCCCGAACGGTCGCCGGCGCATAGCCCTGCCGTTTCAGGTCGGCCAGAAACGACGCCCGCAACGGCGTCAGCCAACTCACGCCAAGGCGGGCGGCAGCATCGTGATTGGTCTTTGATGGCATGATAACTCTCCATGTGCCTGTTGACCCATGGAGAGCACAGTCGCAGCCAGCCGGGTGCGATCAAGCGGAACGGGTACCCTGTGAAGCCACCGATTAATGCCGCGTTTTCCGGACCCGAAACCCAAGTGCAGCAAGGGGCTGATACCGGAAACGCGGCATTAAAATTTTTGCGGCATTAGAACATTTATGCCGAATTCGGCATAAATGTTCCAGCTGGTGGTGCAACGTCGTGCTCGGTTTCGGTCTCGCCTGCGGGAACGTACACCACTGCCGACGCATGGACCTTCGCTCCGAACGCAGGTCAGACAGCCTACCGCGAGGACGGCAGTTACCTGACCTTCGGCTGGTGGATGAGGGAGCCGGCCAAGTCGACGGGGACTTATTCCTTCGATCTCATTGGTACCGGCACCACGGCCTACGTAGCAGCCCCGGCTGGCGATGCTACCGGTGCCGCCGTGACGGGCGACGCTGTCTATACCGGTAATGCTGCCGGGCGGTACGTCGTCGGCGAGGAGGCTGGAGCCTTCACAGCCGATGCCACGCTGACGGCAAAGTTCGGTAATGCAACGGAAGTCGGCTCGATCTCCGGAAGTGTAAGCAACTTCCAGGGTGCTGCCGGCGCCATGGCGGGCTGGAGCGTCGCACTCAAGAAGATCACCTTGACTGACTTGACCGCGGCGTTCACGAGCGCCACCACAGGTGCCGGAGCTAACACGGCTGGTACCAACTTCAATGGTACGGTCGCAACGCTCGGTGATGCGACAGTATACGGCAGGTGGTCGGGTTCATTCTTCGAGAATGCGAAGGAAGCTCGCGCCGCGGATGGCACGGTCGCCAACACGGACAATGCCGCGCCGCTTGCAGTAGCCGGCGAGTTCTTTGCCGACGGAGCCGGCGCCAACATCGCCGGAGGGTTCGGCGCCCGCCGGTAGTCGATAACCTCGGGAGGGGAGCCGGCCCGTCCGGGCTTCTCTGCTCCCGCCTCTTTCCCCCGGCGCGTCCCCTTTTCGCGCCGGGGGTTTTCTTTGCCGCCCGCATTGGGGCCGCCGATGAAATTTTCCGGCCTCCTGTCCGGGCAAATCGAAAGACGGGTAACGCCATGACACGGTTCCTTACCCTCGTCCTCGTCCTCGTCCTCGGCCTGTCGATCCTGGTTTTCGCGTCGGTCGGCTGGGGCGCGCTCGCCTACGGCCAGGGGGACGCCACCGAAGCGCGTTTCCGTGCCGGCATGGAGGCGCTGACCGCCGCCCATGCCATCGCGGACCGGGAGGCCCGCGACGGGAAGCTGGACGAGGCCATCGCCGCCTTCCGCGCCATCCTGGTGGACCGCCCGGAGCTCGTGCGTGTGCGGCTCGAACTCGCCCGCGCCTTCTTCCTGAAGGAGGAGGACACGCTGGCAAGGCGGCATTTCGAGCAGGTGCTGGCCGGCAAGCCGCCCGAGGCCGTGGCGGTCAACATCGTCCGCTTCCTGCGCGTCATGCGCGCGCGGCGGCGCTGGGAGGCGCAGTTCGGCGCGGCGCTGGCCCCCGACAGCAACCTCAACGCCGCCTCGGGCGAGCGCACGGTCTTCCTCGACACGCCCTTCGGCCGCCTGCCCTTCACCCTCGACGACCCCGCGAAGCCCGAATCCGGCGTCGGCGTCTCGATCTGGGGCGGGGGCGAATACCAGTATCCACTCTCCCACAATCTCCGGCTGCGCTCCGGGGCCAATGCCAGCATCCGCGAATACAAGGGCGGGGATTTCGACCGGCATTTCCTCGCCGCCCATCTCGGCCCGCGCCGGCTGATCGACGCCCGCACCGAGGCCAGCCTGCTCGCGACCGTAGAGCGGCAATGGACCGCCGGCATGCCCGAGACCGACCGCTTCGGCATCCGGCTGGAAGGCGAGCATGTGCTGACGCCGCGCCTCGGCCTGTTCGGCAGGGTGAGCGCCGCCCGGCGCAACTGCCGCGACTGCAACTGGCTCGACGGCCCGGTGGGCGATGTCTCGCTGGGGGCAAGCTGGGCCGCGCTGCCGATCCTGCGCTTCGGCGGCAATGCCGGCTGGAGCTGGGCCCGCGCCAATCTGGAGCACTGGCGCAATAGCGGCCCGCAGGCGAGCCTGGGCGCAACGCTGGCGCTGCCAGCCGGCTTCACCCTGGGCCTGCGCGCCTCCCTGCAGCGCACCGAATACCGGGGCCGCGGCTTCGCCCACCGCACCATCGACCGCGAGCCGCGCGAGGACGAGACCCGGACGCTCTCGCTCTCGGTGCACAACCGCGCCTTCACGCTCGCCGGCTTCAGCCCGCGCCTCTCGCTCATCCGCGAGGAGCGCGAGACCAACGCCCAGGCCCTCGACTACGACCGCAACCGCGCCGAGCTCTCCTTCGTCAGGCAGTTCTGAGCGACAGGCTCCACGGGACCGGCCCGGCCTTTCCACCGGGTTCGGGCGGCCTATTATCCTCCTCTTCCGGCTTCCGGCAGGAGCGCCCGTTGGACCGCAGCCCGCTCTATATCTGGCTCGTCACCGTGACGGGGCTGCTGGCGTTCTTCACCATGGTGTTCTCCAGCACCATGGCGAATGTCGCGATCCCGCATGTGATGGGCGCATACGGCATCGGGCAGGACCGGGCGCAGTTCCTCGCCACGGCCTTCCTCGCCACCAACACGGCGAGCCTGCTGCTCAACCGCTGGCTGGTGGCGCGCATCGGCCAGCGCAACGCCTTCGCGCTCTCGCTCGTGCTGTTCGGCGTCGGCAGCATGATCTGCTGGTGGGCGCCCAATTTCGGCCTGATCGTCTTCGGGCGCATCGTCCAAGGCCTCTCCTCCGGCATCGTGCAGCCGCTCATCATGGTGGTGCTGTTCCAGGTCTTCCCGCCGGACAGGCGCGGCCTCGCCATGGGCCTGTTCAGCATGGGCGTGGTGTTCGCGCTCGGCCTCGGCCCCGCCATAGGCGGCCTCGCCATCGACCTGCTGGAATGGCGCTACATCTTCCTGGTGCCGCTGCCGGCGGCCGCGCTGGCGTTTTTCCTGGGCCTGGTCTTCATTCCGGAACGCGAGCAGCGCGCGCCGCCGGAGCCCTTCGACGCGCTGGGCTTCGCGCTCGTCGCCGCCGCCATCTTCCTGCTCACCACCGGCATCGCCTCCGGCCAGCGCGAAGGCTGGTTTTCGGATTACATGCTGGCGGTCTGGGGCGGGTTCGTCGCGACCGGGGCGGGCTTCGTGCTCTCGCAATTGCGGCCGAACGCGAGCCTGCTCGATCTCGGCCTCTTCCGGAACCTGCGCTTCGCCGCGGCGGGCACGACCAGCTTCGTCTTCGCCTTCGCCTCCTTCGGCACGGTCTATATCTTCCCCGTCTTCGGCCAGATCGTGCCGGGCATGACGGCGACCGAGGCGGGCTCGCTGCTGCTGCCGGGCTGCGTCGTCGCGGCGCTGCTGCTGCCGCTCGCCGGGCGGCTTTCGGACCATTTCCCGGCCCCGACGATCGTCATCGGCGGGATGCTGGCGGCCCTGGTGAGCGCGGTGTTGATGGCGGGCGCGGACAGCGACACCGCTTTCTGGACCATTGCGGGCTACCTGCTGGTGAACCGTATCGGCGTCGCCTTCGTCACGCCCGCGATCAACAACACCGCGCTCGCCGCGCTGGAGCCCCGCCAGCTCGACAGCGGCGCGGGCGTGGTCAACCTGCTGCTGATGCTGGGCGGGTCCTGCGGCATCAACATCCTGGTCGTGGTGCTGGAGCGGCGCATCGGCCACCACAGCGACGCCTTCGCCGCGACGCAGACCGCCGCCAACGACGCCACCCGCGAACTTCTAGGCCGGGTGGGCGGGCTGCTGGGGCGCGCCGGCCTGCCCGACGGCGTGCGCGAGCAGGCCGCGCTCGACTATCTGGGCCATGTCGTGGCCGCGCAGGCGAACATGCTGGGCTTCCAGGACGGCTTCATCGCCATGGCGGTGTTCTGCATCCTGCCGATGCTGCCCGTCTGCCTGCTGATCGGCAGGACGGTCCGGCCTATTCGACGGTGACCGCCTTGGCGAGATTGCGGGGCTGGTCCACATCCGTGCCCTTGGCCACGGCCGTGTGGTAGGCGAGAAGCTGCACCGGGACGGCGTAGAGGATCGGCGCGACGAAAGGATCGACCGCCGGCATCTCCACCGCCGCCTCGGCGTCGCCGCCCACCGCCTCTATGCCGGCCGCGTCGCTCACCAGGATCACCCGCCCGCCGCGCGCCGCCACCTGGCGGACATTGGAGGCGGTCTTGTCGAACAGCCGGTCCGAAGGCGCGATGGCGACCACCGGCACCTCCTCGTCGATCAGCGCAATGGGCCCGTGCTTCAACTCTCCGGCGGCATGTCCGGCGGCATGGATATAGGAGAGCTCCTTGAGCTTCAGCGCCCCTTCGAGCGCGATGGCGTAGCTCGTGCCGCGCCCGATATAGAGCACGTCGCGGGCGGTCGCGAGGCGGTGCGCCAGCGCCTCGATGCCGTCATCCTGCTCCAGTATGTCCGCCGTGCGCGACGGCGCCTCCAGCAGCGCCTCGGTCAGCCGTCCGGCTTCCTTCCCGTCGATCGCGCCCCGGGCGAGCGCGGCCGCGATGGCGAGCGCCGCCAGCACCACGAGCTGGGTCGTGAAGGCCTTGGTGGAGGCGACACCGATCTCCGGGCCGGCGAGCGTGTGGATCACGGCGTCGCTCTCGCGCGCGATCGCGCTCTCCCAGACATTGACGATGGAGACCGAATGCAGCCCCTGCCGGCGCGCATAGCGCAGCGCCTCCAGCGTGTCGATGGTCTCGCCCGACTGCGAGATCTGGAGCGCCATGGCCCCCGGCTCCAGCGGCGGCTCGCGGTAGCGCAGTTCGGAAGCGATATCGAGATCGACCGGCAGCCGGGCCAGGCTCTCCAGCCAGTATTTGCCGACGAGGCCGGCATAATAGGCCGTGCCGCATGCCGAGGCGGTCACCCGGGGAACGGAGGCGAGGTCGATGCCGAGCGCCGGCAGCGCGACCGCGCGCGTCAGCGGGTTGAACAGCGCGCGCAGCGTGTCCCCGATCACGGCCGGCTGCTCGTGGATCTCCTTCTGCATGTAGTGGCGGTAATTGCCCTTGCCGATCATCGCGCCCGCCAGCCGGTTGCGGCGCACGGGCCGCTCGACCGCGCGGCCATGCGTGTCGCGCACCGCCGCGCCGCGGCGCGTGAACACCGCCCGGTCGCCCTCTTCGAGGAAGGCGATCCGGTCCGTGAAGGGCGCGAGCGCCAGCGCGTCGGAGCCGAGGAACATCTCGCCCTCGCCCGGCCCGAAGGCGAGCGGGCTGCCCCGCCGCGCGCCGATCATCAGGTCCTGCTCGCCCGCGAACAGGATGGCGAGCGCAAACGCCCCCTCGAGCCGCGCCAGCGCCGCATCGGTGGCGGAAACCGGGTCCATTCCGCGCTCAAGATTGCGCGTGATGAGCTGCGCCACGGCCTCCGTGTCGGTCTCGGTGACGAAGGCGCAGCCCTCCGCCTCAAGCTCGCTGCGCAGGGCCAGGAAGTTCTCGACGATGCCGTTATGGACCACCGCCACGCGGCCGGTCGCATGGGGATGCGCATTGGTCTCGTTGGCCGCGCCGTGGGTCGCCCAGCGGGTGTGGCCGATGCCCGACTCGCCCGCCACCGGCTTCGCCGCCACCAGGTCGCGCAGCCGGTCGATCTTGCCTTCCGCGCGCCGGCGGCGGATGGCGCCGTTGTCCAGCACCGCAATGCCGGCGGAGTCGTAGCCGCGATATTCCAGCCGCTTCAGCCCGTCGATCAGCGGCCAGGCGACCGGGCCGCTGCCGAGAATGCCGATAATGCCGCACACGGGCGCCGGGCCCTGTCAGTCGCCGGCGGACTGGCGGTTGCGGCGCATGCGCAGCCGCGCCGCCCAGCCCTTGCGCTCGGTCTGCTCGGCGCGCTCCACCACCAGCGCGTCCGCCTCGACATTGCGGCTGACGGTCGAGCCCGCGCCCACCACCGCGCCGGGGCCGACCGAGACGGGCGCGACGAGCGCGGTGTTGGAGCCGATGAAGGCGCCCGCGCCGATTTCGGTCCGGTGCTTGCGGAAGCCGTCATAGTTGCAGGTGATCGTGCCCGCGCCGATATTGGCGTGTGCGCCGACATGCGCATCGCCGATATAGGCGAGGTGGTTCGCCCTCGCGCCCGCCTCCAGCACGGCGTTCTTGACCTCGACGAAATTGCCGACCCCGGCGCCCGGCCCGACATCGGCGCCCGGCCGGAGCCGCGCATAGGGGCCGATGCGCGCGCCGCTTCTCAGCACCGCGCCCTTCAGATGGCAGAACGCCCGGATATCGACATTGTCCCCGACCGTCACACCGGTCAGGAACACGGTGTGCGGGCCGACGGTCACGTCCCTGCCGAAACTCGTATCGTAGCTGAGATAGACGGTCTCCGGCATCGCCATCGTGACCCCGGCATCGAAGGCGCGCTCTCTCAGCCGGCGCTGCATGACGGCCTCGGCGCGGGCGAGCTCGGCGCGCGAGTTGACGCCGAGCGCCTCTTCCTCCCGCACCTCGACCAGCGCGGTCTCCAGCCCGTCCGCCCGCGCGAGCGCCACGATGTCGGTCAGGTAGAACTCGCCCTTGGCATTGTCGCTGCCGACCCGGTCGAGCAGCGCGAAGAGCCGGCGGCCGTCCACTGCCATGACGCCCGCATTGCAGACCGGCAGGACGCGCGCCTCCGGCCCGGCGTCGCGCCACTCCACAACCGCTTCCGGCCGGCCCGCCCCGTCGAGCGCCACCCGCCCGTATTCGTTGGCGCCGGCGGGACGCATCCCCAGCACGGCGACGGCCGCGCCCCCGTCCACCGCATCGGCGAGCGCCTGCATCGTCTCCGCCCGGATGAGCGGCGTGTCCGCGAACAGCACCAGCACCGCGCCCTCGAAACCGCCAAGCGCCCCGCGCGCCGCCATCACGGCATGGGCGGTGCCGAGCTGCTCCGCCTGCAGGACCGCCTCCGCCGGTGCGGCCGCCGCGGCCACCCCGTCCATGCCGGGCCCCGTCACGCAGACGATCCGCTCCGGCGCAAGACCGCCCAGCGTGTCGATCACATGGGCGACCATGGCCCGGCCCGCGACCTCATGCAGCGCCTTCGGCATCGACGAGCGCATCCGTTCGCCCCTGCCTGCCGCCAGCACCACCGCCGCCAGCGCCCGCCGCGCCATGTCCTCGCCTCCTGTCCGGGACCCCGCCCGAAACCTATGCGAAATTCGTTGCGGCGCAATCGGCGGCGGTTCAAGCTTTGTTGCGGGTTATGACAATCGACACCGTCATCTTCGATCTCGACGGCACGCTGGTGGACAGCGCCGCCGACATCGCGTTTGCGGCGAATGCGGCGCTGGCGGGCGAGGGCCTCGACCCGGTCACCAGCGAGGAAGCCGCGCGTATCGTCGGCGACGGCGCCCGCAAGGCCGTCGAGCGCGCCTTTGCGCTGCGGGGCGGACCGATGGATGGGGATTCGCTCGACCGCGGCGCGCGCGCCTTCGCCGACGCCTATGTCGATCCGGCCCAGCCGGTCCTCGGGCGGCTGTATCCGGGCGTCGAGGAAACGCTGGCGCGGCTGGCCGCGGCAGGCCTCAGGCTCGGCGTGTGCACCAACAAGCCGCAGGCGGCCGCCGACCGCACGCTTTCCGCGCTCGGCGTCCGGGAGCGGTTCCGGGTGCTGGTCGGCGGCGATCGCACGCCGTTCCGCAAGCCCGACCCGCGCCATCTGCTCGCCTGCCTGGAGCCGCTCGGCAGCCGGCCCGCCTCTGCGGCGCTGGTCGGCGATTCCCGCAATGACGAGGAGGCGGCGCGGGGCGCGGGGGCGCTGTTCGTCGGCGTCGGCTACGGTTACGGCCGGCCCTGCGGCCCGGCGCCCCTGCTGAACTGCTTCGCCGACATTCCCCGGGCGCTCGGCTTCTGACCCCCTTCCCGCCACCCGACAAGGACCGCTCCCTCATGGCTTACGATTATGTCTCCGTCCGGCGCGAGGGCCGCGTCGCAACCGTCACCTTCGACCGGGGCAACCGGCTGAACCCGCTGTCGCTCCAGGCGGTCGAGGAGCTGACCGACGCGGCGCTCGGCTTCCGGGACGACCTCGAAACCTCCGCCATCGTGCTGCGCATGCCGGAGGGCAGCGGCTTTTCCGCCGGGCGCGACCTCGCGGACCCGGCGATGGCGCTGCGCCGCGACAAGCCGATGCTCGCGCGGCGCCATGCGGCCGGGGCCGGCAAGCGCCTCTGCGCGGCCTGGGAGGGGCTGGAGCAATTCACCGTTGCCGCGATAGAGCGGTTCGCCATCGGCGGCGGGCTCGCGCTCGCGGCCGCCTTCGACCTTCGCGTGATGGGCCGGGGGGCGCATTTCCGTGCGCCGGAAGTGGCGCTCGGCCTCTCCATGAGCTGGGGCACGATCCCGCGCCTCGTGGCGCTTGTGGGCCCGGCCCGCGCCAAGCAGATCCTCTGCCTCGGCAATGACCGCATCGGGGCCGCCGACGCGCTCGCCTGGGGGCTGGCGCAGGAGGTGGTGGAGGACGGCAGGGCGGCGGCCCGCGCGCTCGAACTCGCCGCCCGCGCCGCCGCCATGCCGCCCGTGCCGCTGCGCATGACCAAGACCACCGTGAACGCCATCGCCGGCGCGCTCGCCGGGGCCGCCATCCACATGGACACGGAGGAGGTCATGCTGACGGAGCTCACGGAGGATTTCGCCGAAGGCGTCGCCGCCTTCCGCGAGTCGCGCCCGGCGAATTTCCGGGGCGCGTGAGCGGGGGTCTCGAAGCGCGGCGCTACCTCTCGGGAGGCACGCGCCGGTAGATGTCGTCCACCCTGCTATTGAGGGTCTGGAGTTCCTTCCTGATCGATGCCTGTCCCTCTTCCAGCCCGATCAGGCGGGTTTCGACGACACCGATGCGGGCGTTCATGTCGTGGATGGAGAGCGCGATCCAGCCGAGCAGCGCCAGCAGGCCCGCAGCCAGAATGGGCAGCAACCAGTCCCTATAAGATGGCGCGGCGGCGCGCGTTGCAGCGGCCCCCGCAAGGGCAGCGGCGACATCGGACTGGATGCCCTGCCGTTCGAGTTCGCTGCGGATGCGGTCCTGCGATACGGTCGCCACGGCCTTCCTGTCTCTCCGGCCCGTCGCGGGGACCGGTCTCGTTCATTCCCGAAACATAAGCATGGCCTGCCGCAGCGTGCAAGAACGAAAACGGACCGCTGGCCCTCGGGAGCCCCGCAATGCTATGTTGCGGGCCGCCGCCGGGCGGGATGTCAGAGCGGAAGCCCCGAAAAGGACAGCGCATGACCGACAGGATGGGCGAAGGCGGCGGCGCGGCCGGCCGGCGGCGATGAACGCGCCGCTCGCGCCCTATGCCGCCTCGCCCTCGGCCGGTCGGGGCCGGCGCCATCCGGAGCCGGAGGCCGCCGACCGCACGCCCTTCCAGCGCGACCGCGACCGCATCCTCCATTCCGCCGCCTTCCGCCGGCTGCAATACAAGACCCAAGTGTTCGTCTCGCATGAGGGCGACCACTACCGCAGCCGGCTGACCCACTCGCTCGAAGTCGGGCAGATCGCGCGCAGCATCTGCCGCAGCCTCGCGCTCGAGGAAACCCTGGCGGAGACGCTGGCGCTGGCGCACGATCTCGGCCACACGCCTTTCGGCCATGCGGGCGAAGCCGCGCTCGATCGCGCGCTCGCCGGCTGCGGCGGCTTCGACCACAATGTGCAGACCCTGCGCATCGTCACCCGGCTGGAGGCCCGCTACGCCGCCTTCGACGGCCTGAACCTGACCTGGGAAACGCTGGAAGGGCTCGCCAAGCATAACGGGCCCGCCGTTCCCGGCGCCGTTCCCGTCCCCGTCGCGGAACTGGACCGCGAACTGGACCTCCGGCTCGAAGAGTGGCCGGGCCTCGAAGCGCAGGCCGCCGCGCTCGCCGACGACATCGCCTACAACAACCACGATATCGACGACGGCGTTCGTTCCGGCCTGCTGCGCCCCGACGACCTGCGCGGCCTGCCGCTTTTCGGCGGGGCCATGGCCGAGGTGGAAGCGCGCTACGGCAAGCTGGCGCCGGCGCGCCTCATTCACGAGACCGTGCGCCGGGGCGTGCGCGCGATGGTGGCGGATACGGTGGCGGAGACGCGCCGGCGGCTGGCCCTGGTCCGGCCGGAGACCGCCGACGATGTCCGCCGGGCGGGCCGGCCGCTGGTCGCCTTCTCGGAAGGCATGGCGGACACGGACCGGGCGCTCAAGGCCTTCATGCGCGAGCGGGTCTTCCGCCATCCCCGTATCGAGGCGGAGACCGGGAGGGCCCGGACCGTGGTGACGGACCTGTTCGGCGCGCTTTCGGCCCGGCCCGAAGCGCTGCCCCCGGAATGGCGCCGGCGCGCGGAGGGCGCGGACGCCTGCCGGGCGGCGCGCGTCGTTGCGGACTATATTGCCGGCATGACCGACCGCTTCGCCGACAGCGAACACGCCCGCCTCTGCAGGGGAGACAACCCGTCCGGATGAATGTCTTTCGCGAACTCGGACAGGCCGTGCGCGCCGCCCTCCGCGATGTCGCGGACGGGCTGGACGCGCCCGCCGCCGGAGTGGAGTTGCCGCGCGACCCGGCGCATGGGGATTTCGCCACCAATGCGGCGATGACGTCGGCCCGCGCCGCCGGAAAGAAACCCCGCGACCTGGCGGACGCGCTTGCCGGGCGCCTCCGCGCCGACGGGAGGGTCGCGAGCGCCGGGGTCGCCGGCCCCGGCTTCGTCAATCTGCGCATGGCTCCGGGGTTCTGGCGGGGGCAGATTCCGGCGATCCTCGCGGCGGGCCCGGCCTACGGGGACTCGGACGGGGGCGCAGGCCGGCGGGTGAATGTCGAATATGTCTCCACCAACCCGACGGGACCGCTGCATGTCGGCCATGCGCGGGGCGCCGTGTTCGGCGATGCGCTCGCCCGCCTGCTTGCAAAGGCCGGTTACGACGTCACCACCGAGTATTACATCAACGATGCCGGCGCCCAGGTGGATGCGCTCGGCCGTTCCGTCCACCACCGCTATCTGGAGGCGCTGGGAGAAGCGCCGGGGCCGATGGCGGAAGACATGTATCCCGGCGACTACCTGAAGCCGGTGGGCGCCGCGCTTGCGGAGGAGTTCGGCCCCCGCTACCGGGACGCCGGCGAATCCGAGTGGCTGGCGCCCTTCCGCGACCGGGCCGTCGCCGCGATGATGGCGGCGATCCGCGAGGACCTGGCCGCCGCCGGCATCGAGCAGCAGGTGTTCGCCTCCGAGCGCGCACTGGTCGAGTCCGGCGGCGTTGAGCGCGCGATTGCCGGCCTGGAGCAAAAGGGGCTGGTCTATTGGGGCGTGCTGGACCCGCCCAAAGGCAGGAAACCGGACGACTGGGAGCCCGGCCGCCGGCAGATGCTGTTCCGCTCGACCGAGGCGGGCGACGATGTGGACCGGCCGCTGAAGAAGTCGGACGGCGGCTGGACCTATTTCGCCTCCGACATCGCCTACCACATGGACAAGGCGGCGCGCGGCTTCGAGGAACTCATAGATGTCTGGGGCGCCGACCATGGCGGCTATGTCAAGCGGATGCAGGCGGCGGTATCGGCCGCGACCGACGCCAGGCTGGATGTGAAGATCTGCCAGCTGGTGCGCGTGCTGCGCGGCGGCGAACTGGTGCGCATGTCCAAGCGCAGCGGCGATTTCGTCACCCTCAGCGAAGTCGTGGACGAGGTCGGGCGCGATGCGCTGCGCTTCCTGATGCTCACCCGCCGCAACGATGCGCCGCTCGATTTCGACCTCGCCCAGGCGGTGGCCCAGTCGCGCGACAATCCCGTGTTCTATGTCCAGTACGCCCATGCCCGCTGCTGCTCCGTGCTGCGCCACGGCGAGGGGATCGGCGAGGCGGACGCGGAAGACCTGGCGCATCTCGAAGCGCCCGAGGAACTGGCGCTGATCCGCAGGCTGGCGGCCTGGCCGCACACCGTCGAGACGGCGGCGGCCGCGCATGAGCCGCACCGCGCGGCCTTCTACCTCATGGACGCTGCGACCGATTTCCACGCGCTCTGGACGAAGGGCCGGGAGAACGCCCGGCTGAGATTCATCCAGGAGGACGACCCGGCCGGCACCCGCGCCCGGCTGGCGCTGGTCCGCGCGACCGCCATCGTCATCGCCGGGGGGCTCCGGACGCTCGGCGTCGAGCCGGTGGAACGGATGTAGGGCCGTGGCGGCGGCGCCCGACAACCGACGCCATACGTTCCGGCTTGCGGGCCTGGGCGTGTTGTCGGTCGTCGCGGTGGGCGGGCTGCTATGGTTCGGCTACTGGGCGCTGCAGGGGTCGAGCGATGCGGACCTGCCTGTCGTCAAGGCTCCGGAGGGGGATTACAAGGTGGTGCCGAAGGACCGGGGGGGACTCGAAGTGGACCATCAGGATGCGAGCATCTACGAGGCGCTGGTGCGCGGCCGGCCGGGCGCGGTGCCCGAAACCATCGGCCCGCTGCCGGAGGCGCCCCGGCCGGTGATCCCGCCTCCGACGCCGGCACCATCCTCCGAACCGGCGGAAACCGGGCCGAAGGCCGCGCCCATGCCGGTGCCGGCCCCTCGGGGCGGCAGCGCGACCGCCGCCGCCCCGCCCGCGCCCCCTGCAAGGCCGCAGCAGCAAGCCGCGGCTCCCCTTTCCGTGCAGCTCGGCGCATTCGGCACAGAGGCCGCCGCCCGCGAGGCCTGGGAGGGACTCAGGAAGCGGCATGACGACCTGTTGGGGCGCATGGATGCGCAATTCGTCCATGGCGAGGGGGTCGTCCGGGTCCGCGCCGGCCCCGTCTCGAACGCGGCGCTGGCGCAACTCGTCTGCGAACAGCTCAAGGCGCGCAATGTCGATTGTTCCCTCGTCCGCTGAGCGGACCGTTGTGCGCGAGGCGCCGCTAGCGGCCGTTTTCGGCTGCTCGGGCCCTGTGCTCACGGCCCGGGAGCGCGACTTCTTCCGCGACGCGGATCCGCTGGGCTTCATCCTGTTCGAGCGCAATCTCGGCGACGCTGCGGCCATTCGCCGGCTCGCTTGCGAGCTGCGCGAGGCGGTGGGCGATGCCGCCGCGCCTGTGCTGATCGACCAGGAAGGCGGGCGCGTGGCCCGGCTCGGCCCGCCCGAATGGCCGGCCTTTCCTTCCGCCGCCCGGTTGGCCGAGGGGTCTGCCGGGGAGACGCGGGCGACGGCGCGCGCCATCGGCGAGATGCTGGCCGGGCTCGGCATCGATGTGAACTGCGCTCCGGTCGCGGATGTCCACGCGCCCGGACTCACCCACGAGGTGATCGGCGAGCGCGCCTTCTCCAGCGACCCCGCCATCGTGTCGGTGCATGCCCGCTCCTATGCCGAGGGCCTGCGAGAGGCGGGCGTGCTGCCGGTGCTCAAGCACCTGCCGGGCCACGGGCGTGCGGTTGGCGACAGCCACGAAATCCTGCCGGAGACGGATGCCGACGAGCCTTCCGTTGCGGCCTTCTCCGCGCTCGCCGACCTGCCGGTCGGCATGACCGCCCATGTGCTCTACCGCGACTGGGACGCCCGGCTGCCGGCAACGCTCTCGCCCGCGGTGATCGGGGAGATCGTGCGCGGGCGCATCGGCTTCGACGGGCTGCTGCTTACCGACGACCTCTCCATGCACGCGCTTGACGGCCCGTTCGGCGCGAGGACCCGCCGGGCGCTCGACGCCGGCTGCGACATCGCGCTCCACTGCAACGCGGACGCCGCCGAGATGGCCGAGGTCGCCGCCGCGGCCGGCCGCATGACGGCGGCGGCGGCTGCGCGCTGGCGGCGCGCCCGGAACTGGCTGGGGGCATCGTGAGCGGCGTTTCGCTGGAGGAATTCCTCTACCAGTTGTCGGTCTGGGCGCTGCCCCTGCTGCTGGCCGTGGGCTGCCACGAGGCGGCGCATGGCTGGGCCGCCTCGAAGCTCGGCGACGACACCGCCCGGCGCCTCGGCAGGGTCACGCTCAATCCCGTCCGCCATATCGACCCCTTAGGGACGCTGCTGTTGCCGGGACTGTTGCTGCTCTCCGGCGCGCCCTTCCTCATCGGCTACGCGAAGCCGGTGCCGGTCGATTTCAGCCGGCTCCAGCCCATCAGGCTCGGCATGGCGCTGGTGGCGGTGGCCGGTCCGGCGGCCAATATCGCGCTTTGCGTCCTGTCGCTCGTCGTCCTTCAGGTATTGGGCTGGACGCCCGACATGCCGGGGCGGGAATGGCTTGTCGAGACCGCAAGGAAGAGCGTGATCCTCAATGCAGTGCTTGCGGTCTTCAACATGCTGCCGGTGCCGCCGCTCGACGGCGGGCGCATCCTGACGGCACTGCTGCCGGGCCGCATCGGCAGCTTGCTCCTGCCCTTTGAGCGCGGCGGGATCGTGCTTATCCTGCTCGTGCTGTTTGTGCTGCCCTGGCTGCTGTCCAGGGCGGGCATCGGGTTCGACCCGCTGGACTGGCTGCTCTGGCGGCCGGTCGAGTGGATCATCGAGGGGCTCATAACGGTCATCTGAGCGGAACGGCGGGAATGAGCGCACCCATTCTTCTGGAAGTGGAAGGCCTGGAGCACGGCTATGACGGCGAGACCGTGCTCGACGGCGTGAGCTTCGCGGTGGATGCCGGCGAGATCGTGTGCCTGCTCGGGCCGTCCGGCTGCGGCAAGACCACCACATTGCGCCTCGTCGCGGGCCTCGAACGTCCAGCGGATGGGCGGGTCGCCATCGCCGGCGAGACCGTGACCGGCCCGGGCCTGACCGTGCCGCCCGAGCAGCGGCGCGTCTCGATGATGTTTCAGGACTATGCCCTTTTCCCGCATCTCCGGGTGCGCGACAACGTCACCTTCGGCCTGAGCCGCCTCGCGGCGCGGGAGCAACGCCGCCGGGCGGACGAGCTGCTCGACAAGGTCGGCATGTCCGCCTATGCCGGCGCCTATCCCCACGTCCTTTCCGGCGGCCAGCAGCAGCGCGTCGCGCTCGCCCGCGCGCTCGCGCCGGAGCCCTATCTGGTGCTGCTGGACGAGCCGTTCTCCGGCCTCGACCCCGAGTTGGGCGGCCGGGTGCGCGACGATTCCATGCACCTCCTGAAGACGAGCGGCGCCGCGACCCTGTTTGTCACCCACAATGCCGAGGAAGCCATGATGATGGCCGACCGGGTGGTGGTGATGCAGGACGGCCGGGTGGTCCAGAACGGCACGCCGGAAGAAATCTATTGCGAGCCGACCTGCCCCTTCGTCGCCACGTTCCTCGGCGAGGTGAACCGGTTCGACGGGCTGGTGGCGGGAGAACGGGTGGAAACGCCGCTCGGATCCGTTGCCGCTCCCGGTTTCGCGGACGGATCGGCCGTGCAGGTGCTGGTCCGGCCGGAGGCGATCCGCATCGGCGAACCGGACGGCGCCGGCGCGGAAGCCCGGGTCGATGCCGTGCGCATGGTCGGCCGCAGCACGCTCGTCCATCTCACGCTCGCCGCCGCCGCCCGGGGCGTTTACGGTCCCGACGCCCCGGAAGGCGTCCATCTCCACGTCCGGTCCCCCGGCCGCGTTCCCGCCGGCGAGGGCGAAGTGCGCCAGCTTTCGCTGGACGGCGAGCAGGTCTTCGTCTTTCCTCGCGATTGAGCCGCGTTGCGGGCGGCGCGCGCTTCTGCGATAAGGGCGCCCAGCAGCAGGAGGCACAGCATATGAGCATCGGTCCCTGGCAAGTCATCATCGTCCTGGTGATAATCCTGATCCTCTTCGGCGCCGGGAAACTCCCGCGCGTGATGGGCGATCTCGCCAAGGGCGTGAAGAACTTCAAGAAAGGCTTGAACGAGGAAGACCGCGAGACGGCCATCGAGTCCAAGCCGGCGGAGACCGTCGCCGCCGCCGAAAGCGAAAAAGACACCGCAGCCCGCACCTGACGGCCGGGAGGGCCGGCAACGCGCCATGCTCGATATCGGCTGGACGGAGATGCTCGTGATCGCGGTTATCGCGATCGTCGTCATAGGCCCGCGCGACCTGCCGAAAATGCTGAAGACCGTGGGCGGCTGGGTGCGCAAGGCGCGGGCCACGGTGCGCGAGCTCCAGACCGGCATCGAGGACATGGCGCGCGAGGCCGAGCTCGACGAGGTCAAGAAATCCGTCGAGAGCGCAACCCGCGTGGACAACTGGCTTGACGACAAGGCCGTCGTCAAGCCGCCGGCCAGCCAGTCTCCGCCCGCCGCAGCCTCGCCACAGCCTTCCGCGACGGCGCAGGCCGCCGCCGCCGAGTCCGGCAAGCCGGCGAAACTCTGGTGAACCAGGGGGCGGAAGAAGACAAAGAAGCCCCGCTGCTCGACCACATCATCGAGCTGCGCAACCGGCTGGTCTATTCCGTTATCGCCCTCCTGGTGGGGTTCATCGTCTGCGTCTCGGTCGCAAGCTATATCTTCGAGTTCCTGACCGCGCCGCTCGCCCGCGCGCTCGGCGACGAGGCCGGGCGGCGGATGATCTTCACCGCCCTCTACGAGCCCTTCTTCGTCTATATCAAGATCGGCATCTATGCCGGGCTGTTCATCTCCTTCCCGGTGATCTCGAACCAGCTCTGGCGCTTTGTCGCGCCGGGCCTCTACCGCCGCGAGAAACAGGCTTTCCTGCCCTATCTCGTGGCGACGCCGGTGCTGTTCTTCGCCGGCGGGGCGATGGTCTATTACGCGGTTATGCCGCTTGCCTGGGAGTTCTTCCTGACCTTCGAGACGCCCGGCGCGCCGGGGGCGGAGGGCGAGGCCGGCACGCTGCCGATCCAGCTCGAGGCCAAGGTCTCGGAGTATCTCTCGCTGGTCATCAAGCTCATGTTCGCCTTCGGGCTGTTCTTCCAGATGCCTGTCGGGCTCACCCTGGTCGCGCGCGCGGGCATCGTCACCGCCGACCAGCTGGCCCGCGGGCGCAAATACGCCATCGTGGTCGTGTTCCTGACGGCGGCGGTGCTGACGCCGCCCGATATCATCAGCCAGGTCGGCCTCGCGCTCCCGGGCCTCGTGCTCTACGAAATCTCGATCGCGCTCGCGCGCGGCATCGAGCGCCGCCGGGCCCGCGCGGAAGCCGAAGCGGAGGCGGAAGAGGAAGCCGAGGCCGAAGGGTAAGATGGCGCTCGGCTTCGCGCTGACGGGCACTGACGGGCGCGCGCGGCGCGGGCGGCTCCAGACGGCGCACGGCCCGGTCGAGACGCCCGCCTTCATGCCGGTCGGCACGGCCGCCACCGTCAAGGCGCTCACCCCGGCCATGGTGGCGGAAACCGGCGCCCAGATGGTGCTTGCCAACACCTACCACCTCGTGCTCCGCCCCGGCGCGGAACGGGTGGCGCGCCTCGGCGGCCTGCACGCCTTCATGCGCTGGCCGGGGCCGATCCTGACCGATTCCGGCGGCTACCAGGCCATGTCGCTCGGCGGCCTCGCCAGGGTCGGGGAGGACGGGGTGCGCTTCCGCAGCCATATCGACGGCGCGCGCCTCGAACTCACGCCCGAGCGCGCGGTCGAGGCGCAATACCTGCTCGACGCCGATGTGACCATGGCGCTCGACGAATGCACGCCCTGGCCTATCGACAAGGACGGTGCCGCCGCGTCCATGCGCCGGTCGATGCGCTGGGCCGAACGCTGCCGGGCCGCCTTCCGGGACCGGCCCGGCTACGGCCTGTTCGGCATCGTGCAGGGCGGCGTGCATGACGACCTGCGCGCGGAGTCGGCCGGGACTCTCGTGGGCATGGGCTTCGACGGCTATGCGGTCGGCGGCCTCGCGGTCGGGGAGGGACAGGCGGCGATGTTCTCCGTCCTCGACACCGTCCCCGATGCCCTGCCGGCGGACCGGCCGCGCTACCTGATGGGCGTGGGCAAGCCGGCGGACATCGTGGGCGCGGTGGCGCGCGGCATAGACCTGTTCGACTGCGTGCTGCCGACCCGGTCCGGCCGCACGGCGCAGGCCTGGACTTGGGAGGGGCCGCTCAACCTGCGCAATGCCTGTCATGCCGAGGATCCCGCGCCGCTGGATGCGCGCGTCGATTGCCCGGCGAGCCGCGAGTTCAGCCGCGCCTATCTGCACCATCTCGTCAAGTCGCGCGAAATGCTGGGCGCGACCCTGCTGAGCTGGCACAACACCGCCTTCTACCAGGCCCTGATGGCCGAAATCCGCACCGCCATCGAGCAGGGCCGCTTCGAGGAATGGCGCCGCAGGTTCGAGGGCGGGCCGGCCGGCGGAGACGCCTGATGTCCTTCCGAAAATGCCTCCTGGCGACGGTGCTGCTGCTGGCGTTCGCCGGCGCACAACCGGTCCCGGCAGGTGCGCTGCCGGCAGAGGTGCTGGAGTCGGTCGTCTCCGTGCTGCCCGTGTGGCCGGGGCGGCCGCAGGGCGGTGCGGGCCGGCGTCCGGGGGTGGCGCCGGAAGGCAGCGGCGTGGTGCTGCGGCCCGGGACGATCGCGACGGCCTGGCATGTAGTGGAGCCGGCCCGGCGGATCGATGTCCGGCTCTCCGACGGCCGCATCCTGCCGGCGCAGTTGGCCGCGAAGGACGCCGCGAGCGACATCGCGCTCCTGCGCGTCGATGCCCGCCTGCCGCCCGTCGCCATCGCGCCCGCCCCGCAGCTTGCGCAGCCGGTATGCGCCATCGCCAATGCTTACGGCCTCGGCCTTTCGGTGACATGCGGCGTGGTCTCCGCACTGAATGTGACGGATGCAGGCTTCAACCCCGTGGAGGACTTCGTCCAGACGGACGCGGCCGCCAATCCGGGCAGTTCCGGCGGCGCGCTGGTGGACCGGCAGGGCCGCCTTGTCGGCATGATGTCGGCGATCTTCGCCTCTGCCGGCGACACCGATATCGGCATCAACTTCGCCGTTTCGACCGACCTGCTCCTGCGCGTCGTCGAGGCGCTGCTTGCCGATGGCAAGGTTGCGTACCCCTCACCGGGCTGGAGGCTGGAGGCCGCCGGGCGCGACCGGCTGGCCGAGGTGGCCGCCCCGGTGGTCGATGCGGTCGGCGAGGGCGGCCCGGCAGACAGGGCGGGCATCCGGCCCGGCGACAGGATCGTGAAAATCGGCGCGCGCCGGGTGCGCACGCCGCGCGACGCCATTGCCGCCTTCGCCGTCCTCCGCGATCCCGCCACGCCGGTGGACATCGCATTGCTGCGCGGCGGGCAGGGGCACGTCGTCCCGTTCTCCTTCGATGCCGCGCCAGAGGCGGCCGCCGCGCCAGAGACGTCCGAAGCGCTGGCGGACTGCCCCCATCCGGCGCCGGTCTGCCGCGTCCGGCAGGCGGTCTTCCCGGTCTCGGGCTTCGATCCGGCCGCAAGCGCAACGCGGATCGGACCGGCGCTGCTCGTCACCAACCGGCATGTGCTGGCGGACCGGCCGGACGCGGTCGTCCACACACCGGGCGGGCCGAGGGAGGCGAGGGTGGTCCCCTCGGCCTATGCCGGCGACCTCGCGTTGCTGGAAGTCCCGGGGCTGCCGTCGGACGGGTTCATCCCCGGCCTCGAAGGCGAAGTCCCGGGCGGCGGCGAGTTCTACGCCGTCGGCGTCGATATAGCCCGGAAGGAGGTGCGCGTCTTCGAGCCCGGCGGGCTGATCGCAGGGCCTGCCAAGGGCGCGGCGCTCGGGCGGCTGCACATTCGCGCGCGCATGCAGCCCGGCGTCAGCGGCGGCGCGCTGGTGGACGCGGCCGGCCGGTTGGCGGGGATTGCCGTCGGCGGCGGCGACGGGCGGTTCGAGGCGATGCCGGTGGAAAGCATTCGCGCGCTCCTTGCCTTGCGCGCGCACCCTGCGGCCGCCGAGGTCACGCGCCGGCTGGGGGCGGTCTTTTCGGCCTGCGCGGCCGGATTGGACGCATTCCGGGGCCGTGCGGCAACCGAGGCCGGCCGCGACGGGCTGGCCGGGGCCTGCGCTGCGGCGCGGAACCATGGCCAGTTGCTGGAAGCCGGCCGGCTGCTGGCGCGGGCCGGCGATTTCGACCGCGCCATCGCTTTGCACGGCCAGGCAGCCCGGCAGGTTCCGAACTCGATCAATGCGCGGATTTCGCTGCTGGTGTCGCTGCAGCTCGGCGGGCGCTTCGAGGAGATGACGGGCCATGCGCGCCGGCTGATGGGCATGGCGCCCGAGGACCCGCAGGCCCTGCGGTTCGCCATACAGTCCGGTGTCTGGGGCGGTGCGCCGGAACTGGCCGAGGAAGCTTACCGGGCGCTCAGGAAGGCCGATCCGCGCCAGGCCGAGGCCGCCCGGCGCTTCATCGACGCGGCCCCGCCCGCGCCGGGGCGCCGGTAGCCAGCGCGGGTCAATCCGCGAGCGGGTCCGGAATCCAGCCGGCGGCCACGACGCCCTCCCGTTCATAGGGAGACGGCGTTGCGCGCGTCAGGATGCGCGCCTTGAGCCGGGCCGCAGTCAGTCCCGGCTCCCGCGCCAGCAGCCTCGCGGCAAGGGCGGCAAGGCGCGGAACCGCGTAGCTGGAGCCGGAAGCCGTCCCCGAAGCGCCGCGAAAATCGACGATCCCGACATTCTCCGCCGGCAGCATGACATCCACGCTCTCCCGGCCCCAGTTCGACCCCCGGCGAGGCGCCCGAAGCCGTCCGCCGATGTGACGACGAGGATGTTTTCGAGCGCGGATGAGGCCGGATAGACCGGGTCCCTGTCGATGTCGCGGCCGTTATTCCCCGCCGAGACGACGGCCAGAATATCGTGCCTGGCGAGCGCATTTTCGAACCCGCGCCAGTCCTCCGGATTGCGGCTGCCGAGCGGCATGGCGAGGATGCGGGCGCCCGCCTCGGCCGCGCGGCGGACCAGCGCGGCCATGCGGGTCATGTCGGGGCGGGGATAGCGGAACGGAATGAGGGCTGCGTCCGGCGCCTCCCGCGCGAGCACCGATGCGACCGCCGTGCCGTGGCGGATCGGGAGGAAGGGGCCGCGCGCGGTGTCCCCGTCATAGGGCCAGGGATCGAGGTCCCAGAAGTCGTAGCCGAGCGGCATGCCCTCGCCGTCACGGGCCAGCCGGTCGCGGAACAGCGGCAGGTCGTAGGCCAGCCCCGAGTCCACGAGTGCGACCCGGACGCCGCCGGGGTCTTCGCCTGCGGGCCACGGGGCCTGCAGGGTCTCGGTCCATTTCAGCGTCCGGAGGTCGCTTTCCAGCTGGTCGAGATAGTGCCGGCCACCGTCCTCCCGCCGGATCGCGCGCCCGGACCGGATCGCGCAGCTCCCGTCGGCGATAGCCTGGAGGGATGGCCGAGCGTCTTCGCCGTCATGCGCGGCATAGGAAACCAGGAATTGGCGCAGCCTGCCGCCGAATTGCCGCCGCTCGACAGTGAGTTCACCCGCCCCCGGCAGCAGCAGGCGCACCACAATTCGCCGGGGGTTCCCGCTCTCGGGCCGTCGGGTCTCGTTCAGCAGCCAGCTGCCGGACAAGGCGTCCTGCGCGTCGAGGCCGGTGAGTCCCGGCTCCGGACACAGCCGCTCGACGGCAAGCCGCAGCCATTCGGCCTCGGTCCGGTTGGCGTCGGCGGCCGAGCCGGGCGGCATTGCGACGCCCGCAGCGAGCGCAAGCAACGCGCCGAAAGCCTGCATGTAAAAGCATCGCATAGCGGCTCCCGGCTTATCCGGGGGCGGCGCGGAAATCAAAGCCGGATTGTGAGGTCCGGGAAACTGCGCCCGCCCCGCGCCCGCGCGCTAATGCTGCTTGACCCGGCCGCCATGTCGGGACAACACTCGCGCTCAGGAACTCCAGGAGGATGCGTTCCCATGCCCACCGTCAACATGAACGTCAATGGCGAGGCCGTTTCCGGCGAAGTCGAGTCGCGCACGCTGCTGGTGCAATTCCTGCGCGAGACTCTGCGGCTGACCGGCACGCATGTCGGCTGCGACACCAGCCAGTGCGGCGCCTGCGTGGTCCATGTGAACGGCGTCTCGGCGAAGAGCTGCACCATGCTGGCGGTGCAGTGCGCGGGCGCCGATGTCACAACCATCGAGGGCCTTGCCGACGGCGACAACCTGCATCCGATGCAGGAAGCGTTCCGCGACAATCACGGCCTGCAATGCGGCTTCTGCACGCCCGGTATGATCATGAGCGCGCTCGACCTCGCGAACCGCAACGGCGCGCCGAGCGAGCAGGAAGTGCGGGACTGGCTGGAAGGCAATATCTGCCGCTGCACCGGCTACCACAACATCGTGAAATCGATCATGGCCGGCGCCCGGGCCATGGCCGCAGGCCAGGGAGGCTGACCCATGCCGAAGGACGGGATCGGCGCATCCGTAAAGCGCAAGGAAGACTACCGCTTCATCACGGGCCAGGGCGCCTATACCGACGACATCGACCGGCCGGGCCAGACCTATGCCGTGTTCGTGCGCTCGCCGCACGCCCATGCGCGCATCGCATCCGTGGACACGAGCGCCGCGGCCGCCATGCCGGGCGTCGTGAAGATACTGACCGGCGCCGACTATGCCGCGGACGGGCTGGGCGGCTTGCCCTGCGGCTGGCAGGTGACGGGCAAGGACGGCCCGATGGTCGAACCGCCGCATCCGCCGCTGGCGGCCGACCGCGTCCGCCATGTCGGCGACCAGGTGGCCGTGGTTATCGCGGGCAGCGCGGCCGAGGCGCGCGATGCGGCCGAGGCGGTCGCGGTCGAATACGAGCCGCTGCCGGCCGCCGCCTCCATCGATGCCGCGCTCAGCCCCGGTGCGCCGCAGGTGCATGACGAGGCGCCCGGCAATCTCTGCTACGACTGGGAGCTCGGCGACAAGGCCGATGTGGATGCCGCCTTCGCCGGCGCGCACCACGTCACCCGCATCGAACTCGTGAACAACCGGCTGGTGCCGAACGCGATGGAGCCGCGCGCGGCGGTCGCCGAATACGACCGGGCGACGCGCGAATACACGCTCTACACCACCAGCCAGAACCCGCATGTCATCCGCCTCCTGATGGGCGCCTTCGTGCTCCAGCTTCCGGAGCACCGGCTCAGGGTGGTGGCCCCGGATGTGGGCGGCGGCTTCGGCTCCAAGATCTTCCACTATGCCGAAGAGGCGATCCTGACCTGGGCGGCAGGCAAGGTCGCGCGGCCGATCAAGTGGACGGCCGAGCGCGCCGAGAGCTTCGTCACCGACGCGCACGGACGCGACCATGTGACGGTCGCGGAGCTCGCGCTGGACGCGGACGGGCGTTTCCTCGGCCTCAAGGTGGACACCAGGGCCAATATGGGCGCCTACCTGTCCACCTTCGCGCCCTGCGTGCCGACATATCTCTATGCGACGCTGCTCGCCGGCCAGTACACCACGCCGAAGATCTGGTGCGGTGTGCAGGCGGTGTTCACCCACACCGTTCCGGTGGACGCCTATCGCGGCGCCGGGCGGCCGGAGGCGACCTTCGTCGTCGAGCGGATCGTCGAGACCGCGGCGCGCGAAATGGGCATCGACCCGGCGGAGCTTCGCCGGCGCAATTTCGTGCCGCCGGACGCCTTCCCCTACCAGACCCCCGTCGCGCTGGTCTATGACAGCGGCGACTATGAGGGCACGCTGGCGGCCGCGCTTGCCGATGCCGACTATGGCGGGTTCGAGGCCCGGCGGGCGGAGGCGGAGTCGCGCGGCAAGCTGCGCGGCATCGGCCTCTCGGCCTATATCGAGGCCTGCGGCATCGCGCCCTCGGCGGTGGTGGGCTCGCTCGGCGCCCGCGCCGGGCTCTATGAGTGCGGCGAGGTCCGGGTGCATCCGACCGGCTCGGTGACCTTCTTCACCGGTACCCATTCCCACGGCCAGGGGCATGAGACCACCTTCGCGCAGATCATCGCGGATCGGCTCGGCGTCGATATCGACGCGGTCGAGGTCGTCCATGGCGACACCTCGAAGATCCCGTTCGGCATGGGCACTTACGGGTCGCGCTCGCTCGCCGTCGGCGGCTCGGCGCTCGCCCGGGCGCTCGACAAGGTCGAGACCAAGGCGAAGCGCATCGCCGCGCATCTGATGGAGGCCTCGGAGGCCGATATCGAGTTCGCGGACGGCCAGTTCACCGTGGCCGGCACCGATCGCTCGGTCGGCTTCGGCGACGTGGCGCTCACCGCCTATGTGCCGCACAACTATCCCATCGAGGAGCTGGAGCCGGGTCTTGACGAGACGGCCTATTACGACCCGGCCAACTTCACCTTCCCGGCTGGCTGCCATGTCTGCGAGGTCGAGATCGACCCCGACACGGGCGCGGTGGAGATCGTGAATTTCGCGGCGTCCGACGATTTCGGCAATGTCGTCAACCCGATGATCGTCGAGGGGCAGGTGCATGGCGGCATCGTGCAGGGCGTCGGCCAGGCGCTGCTGGAAGGCTGCGTCTATGGCGATGACGGCCAGCTCGCGACGGGCTCCTACATGGACTACACCATGCCGCGCGCGGACGATGTGCCGTCCTTCACCGTCTCGACCCGGACCACGCCCTGCCCGCACAACCCGCTGGGCGTGAAGGGCTGCGGCGAGGCCGGCGCCATTGCCGCCCCGGCGGCGGTGATGAACGCCGTGCACCATGCGCTCGGTTCGCGCGGCGTTTCCCGAATCGACATGCCGGCGACCCCGGCCCGTGTCTGGCAGGCGTTGAACGCCTGAGTCCTCTGCAGGCGCCGACGCCTGAGCCAAAGGAGTCTCCTTCCCATGCATGACTTCACCTATCACGCGGCGAGTTCGGTTGCGGACGCCGCCGCCAAAGCCGCCGCCGGAGAGGACGCGGTGCTGATGGCCGGCGGCATGACCCTGCTGCCGACCCTGAAGCAGCGTCTCGCGCAGCCCTCCGACGTGGTCGATCTCGGCGGCATCGCCGGGCTGAGCGGCATCCAGGTGTCCGGCGGCGCGGTTACGGTGGGCGCGATGACCACGCACGATACGGTCGCCAACTCCTCCGAGGTGGCGGCGGCGATCCCGGCGCTGGCGGCCGTTGCCGGCCATATCGGCGACCCGCAGGTCCGCAACCGCGGCACCATCGGCGGCTCGATCGCCAACAACGACCCCGCCGCCGACTATCCGGCAGCCCTGGTCGGCCTCGGCGCGACCGTCTGCACCGACCGGCGCGAGATCGCGGCCGACGACTTCTTCACCGGTATGTTCGAGACCGCGCTGGAAGACGGCGAGATCGTGACCTCCGTGCGCTTCCCGGCGCCGGAGACGGCGGCCTACATGAAGTTCCCGAACCCGGCCTCGCGCTACGCCATCGTCGGCGTGTTCGTCGCCCGGACGACCGGCGGCGGCGTGCGCGTCGCTGTCACCGGCGCGGCCGCAAGCGTCTATCGCGAGACGGCGATGGAAGCGGCGCTGGAAGGGAACTTCTCAGCCTCCGCGCTCGATGGCATGACCGCCTCGGCCGACGACCTGAACGAGGACATCCACGCCTCGGCGGAATACCGCGCGCATCTGGTCGGCGTCATGGCCCGCCGGGCCGTAACCGCCTGCGGATAAGGAGACAAAGGGGATGGCCTGGGCGTATCTGGCGCTCGCCATCCTGCTGGAGACCGTCGGCACCGGCCTGCTGAAGCTTTCCCACGGCTTCGAGCGGGTCGGGATCGGCGGTCTTTCCATGCTCGCCTACGGCGTGTGCTTCTTCTTCCTGGCGCTCGCGCTCCGGGCGATTCCGGTCGGCGCCGCCTACGCTATCTGGTCGGGCGTCGGCACGGCGCTGGTCGTGCTGGCGGGCGTCGTCCTGTTCGGCGAGAAGATGAGCCTCCTGAAGGCGGGCCTGATCGCGATGATCGTGGTCGGCGCCGGCGGCCTCATGCTGCTGACCGACTCAGAGGCCTGAGCCCGGCGGCTCCCAGCCGGGCGGGGCGATTTCGAAGCCCTCGAAGGTGAAGGCAGGCGCGACGATGCAGCCGGCGAGGCTCCAGGCGCCGAAGGACCGGCAGCGCTGCCATTCATGCGCCGGCACGACCGCCTGGAGTTCGTGACCCTCTTCCAGCGGCCCGAGCGTCACGCGGCCCGATTCCGTCTCCAGCACCAGCGGCGCGCCCCCGTGCCAGGCCCAGATTTCCGGCGCATCGACCCGGTGCCAGCGCGACGGCCCGCCCTCCAGCAGGAAGTAGATGGAGGTGACGGCCGTCCGCCCCTCCCCGGGCGCGCGGTAAATCTCCCGGTAGAAGCCTCCCTCCGGATGCGGCTCCAGCCGAAGCCGCCGGACCACTTCTTCGGCCTTCATGACTGCCCGGCGCTTTCCGCCACCTGCGCGATGGCGTCCAGTTTCTCCCGGATTTCCGGGTCGATCTCGCTGTCGGGGACATGGTCGGCAAGCTCGTGGAAATTCTTCTTCCGCATCAGGTTGGGCAGGTTTAATTTCTCGAAATAGCTGCCGAAAAGCGGTGGCAAAAACTCGTCGCTCACCTTCATATCTCCATCCCAGGGCGACCCCCTGTTCAACCTTCGCAATGCATCGGAGGTTTCTTCGATAGCCTCGCGCATCGCCTGCACCCGTCTTTCAGCCTGCGCTGCGGTGAATAACGGCCCGCTCCATTCGTTCGGTGCGGACGCAGCTGCCCATGCCTCCAGGGTCGTCGGCGTGCAGAGATAATTTTCAATTTCCCGTTTACGCCAATCGACGATGCGAAGGCTGCCTTCGCCGGATTGTGCGCTCTCCAGCCGGTCGAACAGGGCGAGGCCCTGCAGTTTCGGCACGGCGTCGGCAAGGCCGTAGAAATGTTCGCGCACCCTGCGTAGCTCGTTGCCGCAATAATGGACGAACGGCCGCTGCAGCGCTTCTATGGCGCCTTCATGGCCCAGACGCATTGCAACGGCTTGGAGAACCGCCAGATCGGTGGAGCCTTCCAGATAAAGCACCCAGCCCTTTTGGTCCGCCTGCGAATAGTGATCCCATCCGATTTCGGCGAGCGCCTTGTAGAGTTGGCTCCCCCTGTCCCCGATCGTTCGCGGCCGACGGACAAAGGCGACAACCAGGTCCCGCCCGGCGGCTTCGTTGAGCAGCACTTCCGAATGGCTTGCGGCGATGACCTGGCTGCCGCTCTGCGCGGCCGTCTCCGAGAGCAGGCGGTAGATCTCGCGCTGGCGAAGTATCTCCAGATGCGCGTCCGGTTCGTCCAGCAGCAGCACATTGCCGGGATTGGCGCAGAGATAGGCCATGATCAGCAGCGTCTGCTGCAAACCCCGCCCGCTGGAGGAGAGGTCGAGCAGAACGCCGTTTTCCCTGTAGGCCATCTCAATCTCGCCCCGCTGCGGCGCGTGGCGAGGCTCTTCGAGCCGGACGCCGAACAGCCGGTCGATCTGCGCGACCAGCCCTTCCCAAAGTCCGGGCCGGTCCGTGTCGCTGGAAATGGCGTAGCAGAGGTTCCGCAGCACTTCGGCGGTGCGCCCCTCGCCGATGCGCACCTTGACCGCGCCGTCGGGCAGAAGGATTTCCGTTGCGGAAAGCCCGGACATCGGTGGCAGGAAGGCGATCTGCGTCTTTCCGGCCTCTGAGGGCACAGGCATCCGCCCGCCCCCGCCGGTCCGCAGCGGGCGGCAATAGAAGGATTCCTCATTGGCATAGTCGAATTCGAGGCCGCAGGCCCAATGCCGGTCCTCGGTAACGCCCTCGACGATCGCGTCGATGCGGATATTGTCGGTGCGCTGATTACCGTCCTCGCCGCGCTCGACGCGCCGTGTATGCAGCCCGTGCCAGAGCATGTTGGCCCTGGGGACCGGGATGGCCGTCAGGTCGCGGCGGTTGACCGTGACGCCGGGGCGTTTCTCGGGCGCCGTCCGTCCGGAGCGCTTGGCCAGCCACTGCTTCAAACCCGCATCCCAGAGCGCGAGCGCCTGCATCGCCGTCGTCTTGCCGGAATTGTTCGGGCCGACGAACACCACCGGATTGCCGAGCTCGATCTCGACGTCCTCGAACCGCTTGAAATTGCGGACCGTGAGTTTCGTCAGCATTGCTGCGTCCTCATCCGTCCCGTTCCCTTATCGCGGCTAGCGCGGCGAAGGGGCCTGCCGGCTCCTCGTCTGCCTCCGGGTCGTATTCGAGCTCGGCGATGTCGGCGCCGGGGGCGCGGGGATGCGGGTCGAGGCCGAGCGCCAGCACCTCCGACACCAGCTCCATCAGATCGACGCCCTCCGGCGGCAGCGGCTCGGGCGCGTCCTCCTCCAGCGCGGCGACCTCGATCTCGCCCTCCTCCGCCTCGACCGGCCCCGGCAGGTAGCGCCGCGTTTCCGGCTCGGCGAAGTCCTCGTCGAAGAGCTCCGCCGTCACCACGCAGAGCCGCCGCAGCCGGGCCGCCACCCGGCCTTCCAGTTCGAGCCCGCCCCCGGGCAGCGGCCGGACGGCAAAGACCGCCTCGACGGCATGCACCGCCGGCAGGTCGAACAGCCCCGCGAGCGCCCGGCATTCCGCCTCCGTCGCGCGCGCCTCGATACGTGTCTCGGTCTCGGGGCGGAGGATGCGCAAGGTCAGCATGGCGGGGTGTCCGGGAACGAAACCTCGCCGGCGGCAAGCCGGGCGTCCTCCTCAGCGGCCAGCGCCGCCTCGACCGCGCGGATATAGGCCGCCGCGCGCTCCGCCTGGCCGGGCGCGGCCTCCAAGGTGCCGTAGAGGTTGCGCTCCGCCGCGGCCGCGAGGTCGCCGCCCCGGTCGAGCCCGTCGCTATAGGCGTCCAGCCGGCCGTAAAAGGCCGACGCCATCCGCTTCACCTTGCGGCCGACCGAGAGGTCGCCCGCGCCCATCTCCCGCAGGCTTTGGTCCATGTCCGCAACGAAGAGATCGACCAGCCCCTGGCCCAGCCCCGCCAGCGCCGGGGCCCGCTGCAGGCGCCTGAGCAGCAGCGCGGCATGCAGGGTCACCAGCTCGAACCGCCCGTCCAGCGTGTCCGGCACGCCGAGCGCCAGCATGACCGCCGGCCGGCGCGCCGCATCGACGGCCGCGCGGTAGAGTTGCCACGCTGCATCCGCGGGCTGCGGCCTGAAAAACAGGCGTTTCAGCGCGCCGAGATTGACAGCGGGGCCTCGTCTCGCCATCAAGAAGCGGAACTCCGGAGCGGGAAAGCGCTGCCCATGATACGGATTGCCGCCATGCTTGTCGCGCTTGGCCTCGTGCTTGCCGGCTGCACGCCCGCGATAGACCATCGCGGCTATGTGGTGCCGAAACAGGCGGTGGAGAAGCTCGCCTCGGGCACGGCGACCCGCGACGAGGTGCTGCAGGCGCTCGGGTCGCCCTCCAGCACGGCCGCCCTGGACGACAACACCTGGTACTATATCGGCGAGACGACCTGGCGCGAGGCGTTCTTTGACCCCGAGCTGATCGAGCGCCATATCCTCATTCTGCGCTTCGACGACGGCGGCCTGCTGTCCGAGATCGGGACGAAGGACGCAAAAAGCGGCCGCGAGGTCGTGCTGATCAGCCGCGAGACGCCAACGGCCGGCCATTCGATCACCATTCTGGAACAGATCCTCGGCAATGTCGGCCGCTTCAGCCAGCCGGCCGGGGCCCAGTAGGGCGGATCAGTCCCGGTCGCGGTCCCGGTCCTTGCGGAAGCCGGGCCGCCTCGGTCCGCCGCCCCTCGGCGGGCCCCGCCGGTCGTCATAGCCGCCGCGGCGGTCGTCGCCCCGCCTGTCCTCGAAGGGCCGGCCCCTGCGGTTGTCGCCCTGCCGGTCGGGGGGCCGCGCGCCGCGCTGCCATTCCAGCGTGATGCGGAAGGCCGCGCCTTCGTCTCCGGCCGCCACCACCGGCTCGCCGGCGGCGTCGAACTTCAGCGCGAACGCAATCGCCACCTTTCCCGGTTCCGCCGCCTTCACCTGCTCCAGCAGGGTTCCGGCCAGCGGTTGCAGGCGCGAGGCGGCGCGCTCGAACCGCGGCACGATCTCCATGCTGCCTGCGGCCGCGTCTTCAGGCGGTTCCGCCTCGCCGGCAAGGGTTTCGACATGGATCGTGCTGCCGTCCGACAGCAGGAACTTGACGGTCTTCGCGGTCATATCAGGATCGTCCCAACCCACGCACGGCGCGGAAACGGGCGCGGGGGACGGTCTCCCCGGCGCGGGGGGCGGACAATAGCACCGGGCTTCGCCCGAATCTAATTGGCAGAAAGAGGCGCCGACAGCGGCACGCCCGGCACGCGAATGCCGTTCGGCCGGCCGGACGCGGTCGCCTCCTGGTATTCCTCCGTCATCAGCGGCGGCAGGTCCGGCCCGTCCGCGCAGGCGAGCCAGAGGCGCAGCATGTGGCGCTTCCTGGCCGGGTCCTCCCAGTCCACATAGGAGGTGCGCGAATGCAGGATGCGGTGGTTGGAGACGATCTGGATGTCGCCTTCCTCCAGCGCCATGTCGAGATGCAACGCCGGGTCGGCGGCGAGCGCGTCGATCATGTCCATCGCTTGCGCCTGGAGCGCGTCCGGCTCCGGCGGGCCGGGCATGGCGCGGGCCTTCTCCACGGCGCTGCGCGTGTAGGTCGTGACCACATTGCCCCGCCAGGGCACGAACACCGGAACATCCGCCCAGGGCTTCCTGCCTTCCGGCACCTCGCCCCAGCGCGTGCGGGCGACGGGCCGGCAGAGCGCGTCCGCCAGGTCCGGGCGGCGGCGGACCATCTCGTTCCAGACTGTGACCGAGCTCACCAGCGAGGACAGCCCCCCTTCGCGCGCGGTGCGCAGGCAGAGCAGGCAGGCGAGGTCCGACTGGTCGGTGTGGTAGGGCAGGCGCGCATTCGTCTGGTATCCGCGCGTCTCCGCCAGGCTGTAGTCGAGGCCGAGGTCGCGGACATGGCCCAGCACATGGCCCTTGCCGTTCTGCGAGACCGCCTCGCCCAGATGCAGGCCGATGAGCCAGAAGGCTGCCGCCGCGCGCCTGAGCGGCCAGCGCCCGACCGGCAGCCCCCGGATCACCTGGAAGCCGATGCCGTGCAGCACCTCCTCGCGGATGCGGCCCAGCCGCCCGGACAGTTTCGGCAGGGGGTCGCGGACGATCTCCAGAATGGGCACCTCGTCGAGGCGCGCGGCCGCCGCTTCGATCTCCGCGACCTCTTCCGGCGCGAGCTCATGCGTCCAGAGTTCCGGCCGCCGCGCCATGTCGGGGCCGCGCCAGCATTGCGGCGTCTCCACCGGAGCCGGCCCGGCATTCAGGATATCGTTCATCGTTCCGCCTTCCCGACCCGTCAGTCGATCCGCCCGATGTCTGCCTGCCGGACCGGGACCTCCATCAGGTCCTCGCCCCAGACGATGTCGCCGCCGAAAACCGGCGCCATCTCGCGCAAGATGCGCGAGCGCATGACGGGCGTGTCGATCTGGCTCGTGATATGCGTCAGCACCAGGGTCGCCACGCCCGCCTCGGCCGCCACCTCGGCCGTGTCCCTATGGTTGCCGCAGGCGCGGCGGTATTCCGGCGACGGCTCGGTGCCGGTGAAGAAATGGTTCATGTGGATCAGCACATCCGCGCCCCGCGCCAATTCGATAATGTCGGGGCACACGCCGCCGCTGTCGCCGGAATAGCAGATCGAGCCCGCATCCGTGTCGATGCGGTAGGCGAGGCATTGCAGGTATGGCTGGAAATGCCAGCCCTCGCCCACCGTGACGCGCCAGTCCTTCCCCTCCACGACATCGCCCGGGCCGACCTCGCGCACCTGCGGGTCGGGCCGGGCGCGCTCGCCGGCACCGCCGCGCGCTTCGTACACGTCGAGGCTGCAGCGATGGCGGGTGCGCGCCTCGATATCGGGGCCGTAAACCCCCTCCGGCGAGAACAGGAGACCGGTCATACGCGCCGTCGGCGGCGGTCCGAACACCTGCAGCTCGCCGAGCTCGCCCGCGCCCTGGTCCCAGCGGTTCATCACGAGCCGCGCATAGTCCATGCAGTGGTCGTAATGCAGGTGGGTGAGGAAGCAGTGGGTGACATCGACCGCGCGCCGGCCCGCCTCCAGCAGCCGGTGATGCGCGCCGGGCCCGTGGTCGAAGACGATGGTGTCGCCGCCGGTCTCGACCAGATAGCCCGAGCCCATGCGCCTCAGCGAGGGCGCCGGCGTGCCGGTGCCGAGCAGAGTGAGGCGCATGTCAGCCCGCGCCCTTCGACGGCGCGCCGCTCATGCCGCCGTCCAGGGGTCGATGACCTCGATGCCGATGTGCTCGAAGTCCCGGACGTTGCGCGTCGCCACGGCCATCCCGCGGGAACGCGCGATCGCCGCGATCTGGCTGTCGGCCGGCAGCACGGTGCGGCCGGCGGCGCGGCGCATGGCGGCTATGTCCGCATAGTCCCGCGCCGCCTCGCGGTCGAACGGGAGAACCCGGTCTATAAAGTCCTCTTGCAGGATTGCCTCGATGGCGGAGGCAAGCGCGGCCTGCCGCTGCCCGGCCGGCAGAACGGCAACGCCGTAACGCAACTCCGCCTCGCCGATTGCCGAGAAATACAGGTCCGTTGCCCGGTGGTCACCGACCCAGGTTTCGACAGCCGGGTCGGGCGACGGACGCAGGAGTTCGGATATTATGTTCGTGTCCAGCAGGAACACCGCCGCCGCCTCAATCGAAGGACGGCGGTTCGCGCCCGGGCCCGCGCGGCGGCAATTCCAGGTCCACGCCGCCGAGAGGCGCGATCCGCGCGCGAATCGCGCTCGCGAGATTCCGGGGAGGGGTCTTGCGCCCGACGGCGTCGCGCAGGATGAGCCGCGCCTCCTCTTCCATGGACCGCCCGTTGTCCGCCGCGCGCACCCGCAGGCGGGTCTTCACATCGTCGTCGAGGTTGCGGATCGTGATGCTGGCCACAGGTCCCGTGCTCCGTTCGCCGGTGAAGACCATTCTAGGGTCGATTGCGATGCAATCAAGCGGGTGGGGCAGCCTTTGCCGCCGCTGGAGGCGCGGGCCAAAATGCGCAAGCATCGGGTGGCGGACGCGCGCGGGCGATCCTAGCTTTGCCTCCGAGACCCGGCAAGGAGACCCAAGCCCATGAGCCTCTATTCCCGCATCGAAGCCGCGCTCGTCATGATCGCCGAGAACCAGGCCGACCAGCCGGGGCTCGACGAGATGGCTGCCGCCGCCTGCATGAGCCCGCACCATTTCCAGCGCACCTTCCGCCGCTGGGTCGGTATCAGCCCGACGAAGTTCCTGCAATATCTGACCCTGGAGCGCGCCAAGGCCAGCCTGGCGGAGAACGCCAGCGTGCTGGAGGCCTCCTGGGACGCCGGCCTCTCCGGCCCCGGCCGGCTGCACGATTTGTTCGTCACCCACGAGGCCGTCACCCCCGGCGACTACAAGCGGCGCGGCGCGGGCCTCGCCATCCGCTACGGCATCCACGATTCCCCCTTCGGCCGCTGCCTGCTGATGGCGACCGACCGGGGCATCTGCGGGCTCGCCTTCGCCGCCGAGGGAGAAGAGCGGGCGGGGCTCGACAACATGCGCCGGCGCTGGCCGGCCGCGGCCTTCACGGAGGCGCCGGACGAGACCGCCGCGCTCGCCGGGCGCATATTCGAGCCCAAGGCCGCCGCGCCGCCGCTGCCGCTCACCCTGCACGGCACCAACTTCCAGATCCGCGTCTGGGACGCGCTCTTGCGCATTCCGCCGGGCGCGCTCGCGACCTATGGCGATGTGGCGGCGGCGGTCGGCGCGCCGCGCGCGGCGCGGGCGGTCGGCGCCGCCATCGGCCGCAACCCGGTCTCCTGGCTCGTGCCCTGCCACCGGGTCATCCTCGCGAACGGCTATCTCCACAATTACGAGTGGGGGCTGGCCCGCAAGGCGGCGCTGATCGGCTGGGAGGCGGCCCGCAGCGAGGAGCGCCGCTCGGCTGCGGCGTAGCCTGCGGACTCAGCACCCCCTGGAGCAACGACCGGCGCGACCGCACGGGAAGCGGCGTGACCCCCGCGAGCCGCTTCGCCGCCTCGGCAATTACCACCCCGCCGAATACCGGCAGGCAGCGCCGCCCGAACCGCTCCCACGCCTCCGCCGCGCCCGGCCGCACCAGCCGGCGGAGCGGCGGGGCGAACAGCGCCTCCTCGCTGCCGAGCGGCTCGAACATCGCCTCGCGCAGCAGCCGCTCCAGTTGCGAGCGGGACCAGGGCCGGCCGTGGCCGAAGGGCGTGTGTTCGAAGCGCGCCCAGAGGCCGCGGCGGCTCGGCGCGATGACCATCAGCCGGCCCTCCGCCGCCAGGATGCGCCAGACCTCGCGGAGCCGCCCCGCCAGATGGTCCGAGGTCTCGACATCGTGGGCGAGCAGCACGCGGTCGAAGGCGAGGTCGGGGAAGGGCAGTGCGTCCTCTTCCGTCAGCACCGTCCGGCACCGGCCCTCCGCCGGCCAGCGAAGCGCGCCCTGTCCCGCCGGCATGGCCGCCAGCACATGCGCGCTCCCGTCGCCGAGCCCGTCGAGCAGGGGCGGCGCATAGCCGAGGCCCAGCACCTGCATCCCGCCGAGCGAAGGCCAGCGCCGTCGCACGCGCTCAGCCAGCACAAGCCCCGCCGCCCGCCCGAGCGGCCCGTCATAGAAGGCGTGAAGCTCGGCCACATCGCTGCGCATGACGGCAGGAATCCTACACCGTCTGGCCCCTCCCACAAGCGCCTGCGGGACCTCTCTTGCGTCCGCCGCAGGAAGGACGCTCGGCCGTATTTCCCTGACACATATTTCGACCCGCGCGACAAATGGCCATGCGGAAAACCGTTTCGCGCCACCAAAAATTCCCGATTGACGTAATCGTCGTTCCCGGCAGCGGTAGTTTTGCGACAGGCTCCCTCCGGTCCGAACTTTTTGGAAGTAGGTTTACTTTTCCGATACCCGGAGAATGGTCTCCCGGACCGGGGAAATTGTGCGCGAGGCGTCCGGGCTATCGCTGCTGGGAACCATAATTTCCAAGAAATATAAGGGATTATGGCAGCTTGCTCGCTGCATGGGAGTTGTTGATAGAATTGAGTCCATAGCTGGAGGAGCGCACGGCCCTCCCCCGACCGCCGGACGTGATGAGCCGGTTGTTCGGGCCGCTCCTCCAGCCCGGAAACAATGCACGAAGGGCGCGCCATGCGGTCGGACAGCGAGGGAACGCAGGAGACTCGCCCGTTACGGCAGCGGACTCCGCGCCGCTTTCCCGGAAGCTCAAGGGGACGGCTGCGGCGTTCCGAAGAAGCGCCGATTGCGCCAAAGGAGGGAGTTGCACTTCTGCCGGTGGCGATAGTGCTTTCCTGCAAATTCATCCATGGCGGCCCCGGCGAGCGCGCCACGGTCGCGCTCGACGAGATGGTCGCCGTCCGCCAGTCGGACGGGAGCGCGCCGATACTCGGCTACGGGGGCGTTGAAGAAGAGGCGTTCTATCTGCCTGATCGACGGCTATGCGGGCGGCGGGTTCGCGGCATTGATGCGCCGGGGCGGCGTCGAGCCGGAAACGGGATTTTCGTACGATCCCCGAGCGGGGCATTCAAGAAACCGTCAATTGTCTGCAAATTTACTCACGCAGTTGTGACCAGAATCGTCCCTTTGTCACGACCGGCGATTTGGGTAGCTTGCCCGGACCGGTGCCGTAAAACGACGATTCCGCGTCGTACTGCGCACCATCGGAAGGAAGGAGGCTGCCTCGTGCGAACCCAACGGCCCTGCCTCCGGCCGGTGACGCCGGACAGCGGGTCGGGCCTCTTCCGGCTGTCTCGCCCGCCATAGGGACTGCCGGTCAACATATAGGACGGTAACGCCACTCACTTCGAGGAGGAAGAGAAATGTCCAGGTCCTTTATGCTACGCGGGAACATGGTACGCGAACGTCGAAAATCCATGGCCCTGACCCAACCGCAATTCATAAAGGAGTTGATCGACAACGTCCTGAACTCGGATGACAAGCCCATGATCGAATGGGTCAGGGACCGAATGAAACACGGCAACCCCGACCCGATTTCAATGGCTACGCTCAGCAAGATCGAGAACAACGGTGGAAACGTAGACCCGAAAACCGCTCGCTTCATTGCCGTCGGCATGGGAGTGGAGGTCAGCGATCTTCTGGAAGACGTTCCCGGAGAAGCGAACGAAGGTGAATACGAAGAGGACCGATATGTCGGCGTTCCGGTTGTAATTACGGTTGACCTTCTGATCGACGGACCTAGAGAATTGGATTCGGTAGAGATGGATGAAATCATGGCAGTCCGTCTTTCGGACGGCGAGAACATTCCCATCGGTTATTCGCCAGTAGAGGAATACGCGCTCATCAGGCTGGCTGAAAGGTGGCTCGGGGGCGACATACACAAGCTGTTGAAGTGGGGCAAAGTCGATGCGAAGACAGCGAGGATCGTTTACCAGCCCGGGGTGGGACTGCGAATCGGCCCCGAGGGGCAGACACAGCTTTTGGTCGTGGCTTCCGGAACCCGCATACGGCTTGAATACCTGAAGGAGAGAAATGAGAGAGCGGCTAAACAGGCCTATGTTTACTCAGTGACAGGGCAAGAGGAAGAAGGTTGAGCATCATGTGCTCACCGCTTTATGGCATGCATATCGTCTCGCAGCGGGCCTCGCGGACATAGCGCCCGTTGATCGGATCGGGAAATGACCGTGCGAATGGGGTCGGGAAATAGACTGCACAAATTGAAAGTGAAGAAAACTTTATATTTCGCCAAAAATAAATTCCTGAACTGAAGCAAACTTTATGGCCATCCGGAATTCGCCGGCCCATATTGGCCCGCATGGCTGGCGGAGCTGCATGATCCTCACTCCCGTTGTCCCGCCTGAAGAGGCGGTCGGCGGTGCAGCTCCGTCAGCCTGCCGGGCATCCCGCGAGGACACGCCTCGCGGTTCGGCGGCAGGAGAATAGGAGAGATCCGCTTGATCCGGCAAGGATGTAGGCGACCGGTTCCCGAACGCTCCGCGGAAGTTGAGCGGCGTTCCGGGAACAGGACTCCGCTTCTGCCGGTAGTGACGGTCCTTTCCCGCAAAAGCGTGTATGCGGGTCCGGAGTCGCGCGGCACGGTGGCACTCGATGAGATCGTCGCCGTGCGCGTGTCGGATGGAAGCACCGTTGTGCTCGGCTACGGCAGCCCTGCAGAAGAGTCGCTCTATCTGCTGATCGACGGCTATGCGGGAGGCGGCTTCGCGGCCCTGATGCGATGGGGCGGCGTCGAACCGGAAACGGGCTTTTCCTATGACCCCGAGCGGGGCCTTCTGATCGGTCCGGAGAACCGGCCGCGTCTGGTCGTCGGCAGGTCCGGATGCCGGGTCCGGCTTACGTTCGAGACCGGGAGGGACGATCCCGACGCAGAAATCGTGGGCGCCGCCTGGTGGGGGCCGTCGGAAGGCTGAGGAGCGTGGGCCCGCTGCGCGCGGCGGGGCGGGATCGAACGGCTCGCGGCGGTGCAGCACGCGGGCATTGTCCCAGAGCGCGATATCGCCGCGCCGCCATTCGTGTTCATGGACGAATTCGCGCCGCGTCATGTGCTGCGCCAGGCGCGGCGGAGCAAGCCGCGCTTCGTCCCGCAGTCTGTTGCTGTATGGTGGCGGACCGTGGAATGCAGGGCGCAAATCGCGGGAGAGACCGATGCAGGCCGTTGACGACCCGGGTATCTGGACCGTCGGGGATTTCGCCGGCCCGGAGGACTACACGGTCCGGCTGACGGCGGCTGAGATCGCGGAGCTTGACGGGTTCATCCGGGAGATGGACCGGGCGGGCAAGGCGCTCGACGACATCGGCAGGGACGATTTCCGTTGCCCGTCGGTCGAGGCGCGGCTCGCCGCCCTCTACGACGAGCTGCGGGACGGGCGCGGCTTCGCGGTGATGGCGGGCCTGCCGGTCGAACGCTGGCGGCAGGAAGACGCGGAGCGGGTCTATTGGGCGATGGGCACGCGGCTCGGGACCGGCATGTCGCAAAGCGTCCTCGGCGACCGGCTGGGCCATGTCCGGGACGTGACACGCGAAGACCCGCATGCGCGCGCCTACCGCAACCGCCGGGAGCTCGACCCGCATACGGACCGCGCGCATGTCGTCGGCCTGTTCAGCCTGCGCGTCGCAAGGAAGGGCGGCGTGTCGCACCTCACCAGCGCGCTCGCCGTCCACAACCGGCTGTTCGCCGGGAGGCCGGACTATCTGGAACGGCTTTACGAAGGCTTCTACATGCACCGGCGCGGCGAGGAGGCGCCCGGCGAGGACCCCGTCACGCCCTGGAAGGTGCCGGTCTTCTCGTCCATCGAAGGCAAGGTCAGCTGCCGTTGGGTCAGGACCTACGCGGTTCTCGGCCAGGAGGCGAAAGGGGAATCGCTCGAAGGGTTTGCGGAAGAGGCCGTCGAGGCCTTCCTGGCGGCGGCGCGCAGCGATGAGCTGCAATTGCGGTTCACGCTCGGGCCGGGGGAGATCCTCTGGTTCAACAATTTCACCCATCTGCACGCCCGCACGGCCTTCGAGGACTGGGAGGAGCCGGAGTGGCGCCGCCATCTGCTCAGGCTCTGGCTGAAGAACGACGCGATGCGCCCGACCGCGCCCGAAATCGCGGTCGAGGGCACACGGCCCCAGGAAGGGCGCACCCCGTCCTTCGATGTGGAGGCGGCGCTTAGCGGGATGCGCGCCGGGAGGTAGCCTGCAGACGGCTTGACTTTGCAGCCCGGAGGTTGCACACCGCACGGGCACGTTACATTCGTCTGGTGCTCTCTGTGGACCCGGTTCGCCGGGCCGACCGACATCCCCCCAACAATGTGACCGTTAAACAACAACGCTGTCGCGCGCTGCGATGCGTGGAATTCCATCGTCTGGAGAAATCGAACATGCCTACCGGTACCGTCAAGTGGTTCAACGCCGCCAAGGGTTACGGCTTTATCGAGCCGGAAGACGGCTCGAGCGACGCCTTCGTCCACATCTCGGCCGTCGAGAGGGCCGGGCTGTCCACGCTCAGCGAAGGGCAGAAGGTCAGCTATCAGCTCCAGCCCGGACGCAACGGCAAGTCCTCGGCCGAGGACCTCACCGTCACTTCGTAGCCGTCGCCGGCGGCGCGCTCCCGGAGGACGCTCCGCGCCGACAGGAAGGGCCCCGGGCCGATTTGCCCGGCCTTTTGTCGTGTCCCCTCGGCGTCGCGGAGCGGCCGCTGCGGGGAGCATGACCGAACTGTTGCGCCGGGCGCATTCGACCGCTCTCGGGGCGCCGCCGGAGGCAGGGGTATCCGGTCATGATCGAGGTGCTCGGCATCGGCCATCTCTTCGCGCTTTCGCGGACGGAGGCGATTGCCGGCTTCCTCACCCCGCTCGCGGTCTTCGCCGTGTTTCTCGCGGCGCAGCTCATCCTTCCGGCGAGGCGGGTGCCGGGCTACGTCATCGACCCGGAAACGGGCGCACCCCGCCCCTACCGCCTGAACGGCATCTTGGTGTTTGCGCTCGCGGTGGCGGTGTGGGCGTCCGGGATCACCGGCCTGCCGCTCGACTGGTTCTACAGGTCTGCGGTCCCGGCGGTGATCGGCGGGACGGTGTTCTCCGCGGTCTTCACCGTGCTCGCCCTGCGCGGCCGGGAGAAGACGGGAAGCCTCGCTGCGGACATCTGGCACGGGCGGGCGCTGGAGATCGCGCTCTTCAACGGCCGCTTCGACGTGAAGATGTATCTCTATGTCGTCGGCGGGACGATGTTCGCGCTCAACGCGCTTTCCGGCGCCGCCTACCACTACGAACGCTTCGGCGCGGACTCCAATCCCGGCGTCTTCCTGTATGCGGCGCTGTTTACATTCTACGTGCTCGACTACTTCGTCTTCGAGCGCGTCCAGCTCTACACCTACGACCCGATCCACGAGAAGCTCGGCTTCAAGCTGCTCTGGGGCGGGCTCATCGTCTATGGGTGGCTGTTCGCCCTGCCGCTCTGGGGCATGGCCGCCCTGCCGGACCCCGGCTTCCCGCCGGCATGGACGAATGCCTGGCTCATCGGAACGGCCGCGCTGTTCCTGTTCGGCTGGAGCATCTCGCGCGGCGCCAACCTGCAGAAATACACCTTCAAGCGATGGCCCGGGCGCAGGTTCCTGGGCCTCGTCGAGCCCGAATATATCGAGGCGGGCGGGCGCAGGATCCTGTGCAGCGGCCTGTGGGGCGCCGCGCGCCATTTCAACTATCTGGGCGAGGGCTTCCTTGCGCTGTCGATCGCGCTCGTCTTCGGATATCCGGGCAACCCCTGGGCCTGGACTTATTTCGTCTTCATCGTCTCGCTGTTCCTCTGGCGCGAGCGGGCCGACGACCGCCATTGTGCCCGGAAATACGGCCCCGAAAAATGGGCCGAATACCGGGCGCGGGTGAGATACCGCATTTTCCCCGGCGTCTATTGAGGGTCCGGCCTGCGCAGCCGAGCGGAAGGCCGGCCGTTCCGATCACTCGTCGAGAAGGTTTCGCACGCTGAGACCGGGATAAATCGAGAAGCCCCGGTCGAGAGTCACCCATTCGCAACCGTGCTCCATCGCAAGCGCCGCGTGATAGGCGTCCGGCAGCCTGTTCCCCCTCAGCCGGAGTCTCCCCGCAAGGTCCCGGAACAACCGCCAGTGCCCTCCGCCCGGACGCAGCCTTTCCGCCGCTGGCTGCGCAAGCAGGCTGTCGACAAAATCCAGCGCCCGGTCGCCCGGCGTCGGCGGATGGAAAATGCGCGGATGCGTCAAAACGCGAAGAGCGCCGCTCAGTACCAACTCCGAAAGGCCGAGCCGGTCCCGGCTCGCTGCCGCCCCGGTCAGCCACTCGCGGCATAGTGCGTGATGCTCGGAGTCCGCCCGGAAGGCGGACACGAGCACATTGACGTCAGGGCTCTGCATCCATGATGTCCCGAAGCGCCGCATTGTCCGTCAGGTCCACGCCCGGCTGTGCGCCCTGCCCGCCGAACACCGGGATCGGCGGCGCATCGGCATTGGTAGCGTCGCGCCCGGCAAGAAGTTCCCGAAGCGCCCGCTCGAACGCGGCCTTCAGCGTCATGCGCTCGCCCGCTGCATAGACCTTGACGGCCCGCAGCAACTCATCATTGACATCTATGGTGGTCCTCATGTGTGAATATGTAGCAAAAAATATGCTTTCGCACAATTAATCGCCTGGCGCCGCGTCAGGCGATCACGCGCTCCACCGGCAGGCCGCGCACGTCCATTTCGAAGGCGAGGCCCTCGACCGGGGGGCGGGCGAAGGTCCACTGGATGCCGTCCGGGGCGGCGCCGCGCGCGACGATCTCCGGGCCGAGCAGGCCGTGGATGTCGTGGACGGTATAGACCTGGGCGGCGGTCGCGTCCGGCCAGCCGAAGCCGAGCGCGGCCATGCGGCTCTCCATGGCGCCCAGCACATAGCGCGCCTTCTCCCGCATCGCGTCCGGCGAAGTGTCGCCGAGGCGGATGATCCGGTCCCGGTATTGCCCCGGCCCTTCCGGCGCCTCCCCGGAGCCCGCGATGACGAAGGTTCCGGCCCCCGCGCCATCGTCCGGAACCGTGTAGCAGAAGGCGTGGAAGCCCGGTTCGGCGGGCGGGTCCGCCTCCGGGCAGACATTGGAGCGCGCGACCGGGTTCTCCTCGTCGCGGAAGATGCCCCAGCGCTCCAGCGTCTGTACGTAGGCCCGGTTGAAGGCGACGAACCCCTCTTCCGAGAACTGTCCGGGCGAGCGCAGCTCGCAGGCGCAAAAGGCCGTCATCGGCCGGCCGGCGGCCTCCATATGGGCCTCGATTCGCCGGAAACCCGCCTCCAGCGGCACGAGGCGGCGGAAGCGCACCCGCTCGATCCGGTAGCCGGGCTCCGCCGCCACCCCGCCGGAATACTGGAACCGCCCCCGGATATAGCGGTATCCGCCGGGTGCGAATGTCGCGACCTCTGCCATGTTCCTCGTCTCCGATGCGCCGGGCGGAAGGATAGCACAGCCACGGCCCGTCGCCGCTTTGCCCCTGCCGCCAAAGATTCTAGGCTGCCCCGGAACGAGAGCGGGGACCGGAGAGGGCCGATGAACGAAGAAGACCTGTGTTTCACGCCGGCGACCCGGCTGGCGGCGATGGTGGCCGCGCGCGAGCTTTCGCCGGTCGAGATCGTCGAGACCGTGCTGGCGCGCATCGAGCGGCTGGAGCCCCGGATCAATGCCTTCGCCACCCTGACGGCCGACCGCGCGCGAGACGCGGCGAAGGCGGCCGAGGCGAAGGTCATGGCGGGCGGTGCGCTCGGGGCCCTGCACGGTGTGCCGGTCACCATCAAGGACCTGACCAACACGGCCGGCGTCCCGACCGAACGCGGCTCGCACGCCGAGAAGGGCAACGTCCCGGCCGAGAGCGCGCCCTGTGTGGACCGGCTGGCGGCCGCCGGGGCGATCTCCCTCGGCAAGACGACGACCTCGGAATTCGGATGGAAGGGCGTGAGCCAGAGCCCGCTCACCGGCATTACGCACAATCCCTGGGCGCATGGCATGAATGCGGGCGCCTCCTCGGCCGGCGCCGGGGCGGGCGCGGCGGCGGGTTACGGCCCGCTCCACCAGGGCTCCGACGGCGCAGGCTCGATCCGCATGCCGAGCCATTTCTGCGGCGTGTTCGGCATCAAGCCGAGCTACGGGCGGGTGGCGCATCTCCCGGTCGGCAATACGGACCAGGTGGCCCATGTCGGGCCGATGACCCGCACGGTCGCCGACGCCGCGCTGATGCTGAGGGTCGTGGCGGGGCCGCATCCGCGCGACCATTACAGCCTCGAAGCGCCGCCGGCGGACTATCCCGCGCTGCTGGGCGAGGACGAGCGGCTCCGCGGCGCGCGGGTCGCCTGGAGCCCCGATCTCGGCCATGCGCGCGTGGACGGCGAGGTGGCGGCGCTGGTGGCGGACGCGGTCCGGGCCTTCGCGGAGCTCGGGGCCGAGGTCGAGGAGGTTTCGCCTGCCTGGGGGCCGGACGGCCCGGAGATCGAGCACTTCTTCTGGCCGGTCCACGAGCTGTCCTATGCCGGCCTGCTGGAGGAGTTCGAGGACCGGATGGACCCCGGCCTCGTCGCCTGCATCCGCGACGGCCTGGGCTACCGGGCGGAAGACTATCTCGCCATGCGGGCGCGGAAGCTCGCCTATATCGAGGCGATCCACCGCTTCTTCGAGGAGTACGACTTCCTGCTCACGCCGTCGGTCTCGGTCGCCGCCTTCCCGGCCGAGCGCCTCTCGCCCGCCCACTGGCCGGACCACCCGTGGAACTGGCTGCAATGGGCGCAGTTCAGCTACCCCTTCAACCTTTCCCACAACCCGGCGGCCTCGATTCCCTGCGGGTTCACGGAGGCGGGGCTGCCGGTCGGCCTCCAGGTGGTCGGGCGCCGGCTGGACGATGCGGGCGTGCTCCAGGCCGCCGCCGCCTTCGAGGCCGCGCGCCCCTGGGCCGACAAGCGCCCGCAGCTCTGAGGGGCGCTACGCCTCTTCCTCAGGCGGGTCGCGGGGCGTGAAGCGGTTGTTGCGCGGGAAGCCGTGCGGCGGCAGGCGGCCGACGCCGCCGCGCCGCCCGAGCCATGTGCGCAGGTCGCCCTCCCGCCTGGTGCGCCCGCCGATGCGCCAGACGAGCCCTTCCTCCATGCGGAGCGCCGTGACATCGGCCAGCCCGCCGCGCTCGTAGCGCTGCAGGCGCACGCCGCGCCCGCGCGTGAGTTCCGGCGCCTGCTCCAGCGGGAAGACCAGCAGGCGCCGGTTCCGGCCGATAACGGCGATCGAGTCGTCGTCCGGGCGGATTTCCGCGACCGCCTTGAGCGTGCCGGTCATCACCTGCCTGCCCGTCCGCGTCTGGGCGATCGCGCTCTCCTCGCGCACGACGAAGCCGCGCCCGTCCTCGGCCGCCAGCAGCAGGCGGCCGTCCGGCCGCGCGGCGCGGATCGACACGATGCGGTCCTCCTGGGCCATGTCCGCATGCATGCGCAGCGGCCGGCCCATGCCCCTGCCGTCCGGCAGCCGGTCCACCGCGACGGTGAAGACCCGGCCCGACGCGGCGAACAGCAGCAGCTTGTCCGAGGTCTCGACGGCCAGCCGCCAAGCCTCGCTGTCGCCCTCCTTGTAGCGGGGCGCGGTATCGGCGCCGATATGGCCTTTCAGCACGCGCACCCAGCCCATCTCGGACACCAGCACGGTCGCCGGCTCGCCCGGCATGGAGAACGCCGCCGCCGCGCCGTTTGCGGCCGGCGCCTCGGCCAGCAGGGTCCGCCGCGCCCCGGCCTCGCCCGAGCCGAAGCGCCTGCGCATCTCCCTGACCTCGTCGGAGAGCCGCCGGCGCCGGAGCTTCTCGTCCGCCAGCAGCGCGCGGCATTCCGCCTGCTCGGCCGTCAGCTTCGCATGCTCCTCGCGGATGGCGGCCTCTTCCAGCCGGCGCAACGCCCGGAGCCGCATGGCGAGGATGGCGTCGGCCTGCGCCTCGTTCACGCCGAGGCACGCGCAGAGTTCGGCGCGCGGATCGTCCTCCTCGCGGACGATGCGGATCACCTCGTCGAGATTGAGATAGACGGCGAGATAGGCTTCCAGCACTTCCAGGCGCCGGGCGATCCGCTCCAGGCGGTAGCGCGTGCGCCGCTCCAGCACCTCCATGCGGTGCTCGATGAAGGCCAGCAGGCATTCGCGCAGCGACATGACGCGCGGCCGCCCCTCGGCGTCCAGCACGTTCAGGTTGAGGCCGAAGCGGATTTCCAGCTCCGAGAGCCGGAACGCCTGCTCCATCATCGCGGCCGGGTCGATGCTGCGGTTGCGCGGCACCAGCAGGATGCGCACATCCTCGGCGGATTCGTCGATGACCTGCTCGACCGCCGGCAGCTTGCGCGCCTCGATGGCGGCGTCGAGCCGTTCCAGCAGCCGCGCTTTCTGCACCTGGTAGGGAATCTCGGTGACGACGGCGCGCCAGTGGCCGCGTTCGAGCTTTTCCACCTCCCAGCGCGCGCGCACCCGCATGCTGCCGCGCCCGGTGCGGTAGGCCTCCGCGATGGCGGCGGGGTCCTCGGTCAGGCAGCCGCCGGTCGGGAAGTCCGGCCCCGGCACATGCTCGGCGATCTTCTCGTCCTTCGCGGTCGGCCAGCGGATCAGGTGGAGCAGGGCGGCGGCGAGCTCGCCGGCATTGTGCGGCGGGATATTGGTCGCCATGCCGACCGCGATGCCCTGCGCGCCGTTGGCCAGCAGGTTGGGGAAGGCCGCCGGCAGCACTTCCGGCTCGCGGCCCTCGCCGTCGTATGTCTCGCGGAAATCGACGGCGTCCTCGTCGATGCCCTCCAGCAGCGCTTCGGCCACGGCCGTCAGGCGCGCCTCGGTGTAGCGCATGGCGGCGGCGTTGTCGCCGTCGATATTGCCGAAATTGCCGTGGCCCTCGACCAGCGGGTAGCGGACGGCGAATTCCTGCGCGAGGCGCACCATCGCGTCGTAGATCGCGGCGTCGCCATGGGGGTGGTATTTGCCCATGACGTCGCCGACGACGCGCGCGCATTTCTTGAAACCGGCGGCGGGGTCGAGCCCCAGTTCGCGCATGGCGTGGACGAGGCGGCGGTGGACCGGCTTCAGCCCGTCGCGCACATCCGGGAGCGAGCGCGCGGTAATCGTCGAGAGCGCATAGGCAAGATACCGCTCGCCCAGCGCCGTGCTGAAGGGGACGGGCTCAACGGTTCCGGCAGTCTCGTCGGACACGGCGCGCTGCGAATGCTCCGAATCGGGATCGCTTCGAGCATAGGCGTCCTCAGCCCGCGAAACAATCCGCCAGGCGCAGGCGCGCGGCGGGCAGGGGGCGGTCCGCGGGCCCGGCGATATGGCGGGCGAGGAAATGGCCGGTGAGCGCCAGGCCGTCGCTTATGTCGCCGGGGGTGAAGCCGGGCGCGCCGGAGAGGAAGCCCGGCAGGGCCAGCAGCCGGTCCTTCCAGGGCTCGCCCGCCTCGGCCGTGACCGCCCGGCCGGACCGGGGCGAGACCCAGGCAAGCCCGGTCCGGCCCCCCGTGACCGCGCAGCGCTCCAGGTCGAGGCCGAAGCCGAGCTCCGCCAGCAGCGCCACCTCGTAGCCGACATAGGCCGCCGGCCAGGCCTCGCCCGCGAGCGTCTCCAGGAGGGCCGCGAGCCCGAGGAACGCGGCGGGGTGCGGCTCGCGCTCCGGCAGGCCCAGCTCCGCCACCGCGCAGGCGCTCTGGAGCGCCGCCAGCCGCGCCGGGTCGTCCAGCCAGAGCGCGGCATGGGCCGTCTCGATCTCGCAGGAAAACGTGCCGAGCTGGTCGGAGAGCCGCGCCCGCCAGCGCACCGTGGCGAGCGTGCCGGGCTGGAGCGCCCCGGCGTGGCGGCGCGCGCCCTGCACCAGCCCGGCATGGCGGCCATGCGTCTCGGTCAGCGCGTGGGCAATGGCCTTGCCTTCCCCGAAGGGGCGGGCGGACAGCATGACGGCGCGGTCGGTCCAGTCGATCATCGCCGGGCGTCATAGCACCGTTCACGGCCCGGCGCGCATGCGCTTTCGGCCGGGCCGCCTCCGAAGGCGCCGCGGCGGCACCGGCGGGCGTGTCATGGAATGTCATGTTTCGTCGTGAGGGGGCTGTGCGGTGTCATGGAATGTCATGTTCGCCATGCGCCGGGATCATGTCGTGCGTTCGATCCGGGCATAGGGGCCTCGTCCGGGGCGGGCCCCCCGGTATGTCCTCCGGTTTCCCCAAGCGGCGGAACCGGCGGAGGTGTCATGAGATGTCATGTTCTTCATGCGTGTGATGCATGTTCCATGATCCATCCGGGCATAACGCTCCTCCCGCGCGGGCGCCCACCGTCGCCCCGGACGCCCGCAGGGCGAGCCGGGGCCTCGCGTGGCCGGGGCAACGCTGCATGAGGTCCCGGCTCTCCCCCGGATCGGGGCCCCCCGCTTCCGCGAGGGCAGGCCGGGGCAGGCGCTGCGCTCCGGCCGGGACGACGGGTGGGGGCTTGCGGGCGCAGTCGTCCTCCGGTTTCCCCGGCTTGCCGTCTTCGGCATGGGTGCCTCCTTTCGAACCCTCTTCGTTCCGTCGGTCCCGCTCCCGGTTTCCCCGGCGGCGGGACCCTGATTCGCGCGTAATGCCCGCCCGCGCCTGCGCCCGCAGGCGCACGTTTCGCGGCGGCGCGAATCGCGCGCCTGATTGCCCGGGTGCGCCCGCGCGCGCGAGCCGGACGCAGGGCGCAGCTCTCCCACCGCCTTCCCGGGCGTTTTTCGCGCCGGCGCGAACGGATGCGGCCTCCGGATACCGCCTCCTCCCGGCCCATATAGGGGGAGGGCCTGCCGGTGTCAATGATTAAGTAGGAATTATAACGAATAATTCATGAACAAGGCATTGCTTCCGATCCTGCCCTGCCGGCCGGCTTCCCGCCGCCCGCTTTCGAGCTTGCCCGCCGCCGCGCCGGGCTCCATCCTGCGCGCGGGCGCCGGAGACATTCGCAATAGCCTCATGCCTTCGGGCGAGCGCGGGGGTTGCGGCCCGCCCGGCGCCCGTCTTCCCCTTCGACAGGCTCAGAACAGGTTCTTCCGTCATGCCCGAGCGCCCTCCTCCGTCATGCCCGGACTTGTTCCGGGCATCTCCCTCCATCGCTTCTCCCTCGGGGCGGCCGCATGGATGCCCGGAACAAGTCCGGGCATGACGATATTGGGGACGGGCATGACGACTTGGGGACCAGGCTGCCGGGCGTCGGTCCGGGTCCCGATTCCACCGGACCCCTCGAAGCCCGCGCAGGCCTGGACGGGCCGCCGATGGGCATGAGCCTTTCCGGCTGCCGCAAGCGCGCAGGATGCAAAGCTTCGTTCCCGTCCCTCGGCGGCGTGGACAGAAAGCGGGGCGGTTTGCTATCGTGCGCGCTCCCGCTTACGCCGGAAGCGCGCGGGCGTTGAAGCCGTTCGGAGTTCGCGCCGCCATGGACCCGGTTCTCATTGCGGTTCTCGGCGCAGCCGCCGCCCTGGCCGCGCTGATCATCGGCATGATTACATCGCTGCGCCGGGACCTCGGGCAACGCCTGGACGGCATCGACAGGCGCATCGACGGCGTCGAAAAGCGCATCGACGGTCGTCTGGACGGTATCGACGCGCGGCTGCGGGCTGTGGAGCAGGGGCTGGCGGAGGTGAAGGGCAAGCTCACCTTTGTCGAAAATTACATCCTGCGCCGCAACGAACCGGTCGGCGGGGAAGCGCCGGCGGCGTAGCGGCGGCAGGCGAAGCCCACGCAGACCCGGATGGCGTCCCCGATGGCATGAGCCTTTCCGGCTACCGCAAGTGGGAACAGGGAACGCGGCGCGTCAGCGGCCCGGCGGCGGCGCTCCTGCGGGTGATGCAGAAGGAACCCGAAGCCGTCCGGCGCGCGTTGGCCGCCGACGGGTGACGGGAACGCAGCAATTCAAACGTCCTGACTTCGACGGTTGGGCTGACTTCTGACCGATCTCGCGTCTGGAGTTTTCAGTAAAGCCAATGAGTTGGCAGTTGCGGTGCGGTCAAGCTGCGTTGTAGTGCCTAGTAAATCTTTGAGACTGTCAATGCCTCCGCCACGCGCTACACTCCCCCCATGTTCGTGCGCATCAAGACCTCCCCCAACAGCCCGCGACGCTCGGTCCAGATCGTCGAGGCCGTGCGCGACGGCGGCAAGGTCCGACAGCGCATCGTCCGCCATGTCGGCGTGGCCATGGACGAGGACGAGCTCGAGCGCCTGAGGCAGCTCGGCGAGTACGTCAAGGCGAAGCTGGAGGACGAGCGTCAGCCGGCATTGTTTGCGCCCGAGAAGATCGCTGAGCAGGCGATCCGTGTCGGCCGCCGGGGGGACGGCAAGGAGGAACTCCCGGTCGACCTCAAGCAGCTTGAAGAGGAGCAGCGCCTGATCACAGGCATCCACGAGGTCTATGGCGAGATCTACCGGCTGCTGGGCCTCGACGCGCTGCTGCCGCGCTCGCGCTACCGGGCCTCCCATGACGCGCTGTTCCATGTGGTGATGGCGCGGGTAGCCAACCCCGACAGCAAGCGGGGCAGCGTGCGCCGGCTCGAGGAGGACTTCGGCGTGAGTCTTCCGCTCGAGAAGGTCTACCGGATGATGGATCAGCTCGACGCGACGGTGATCGAGCGACTGCGCACGCGCGTCGGCGAGGCGAGCCGGTCGCTGCTGCCGGAGCCGGTCGCGATCCTCTTCTTCGATTGCACCACGCTCTACTTCGAGACGGCCGCCGAGGACGAGCTTCGCCAGCACGGCTTCAGCAAGGACGGCAAACACAAGGACTCGCAGGTTCTGCTGGCGCTGATGGTGACGCGCGAAGGGCTGCCGATCAGCTACGAGGTCTTCCCCGGCGCCACCTACGAGGGACACAGCATGGTCCCGGTCCTGCAGGACATGCAGCGCCGCCACCAGGTGGAGCGCACGGTATGCGTGGCCGACCGGGGCATGCTGAGCGCCGACAACCTCGACGCCATGGACGCCATCGGCGGCGAGTATGTCGTCGGCGCGCGGCTGCGCAAGCTGCCGCTCGCGCTGCTGGGGCAGGTTCTCGACCCCGGGACCTATGCCCCGCTGGAGGGCTCACAGGACCGCCGGGTCGGCGAGTGGGAGTACAAGGGCCGTCGCCTGATCGTCGTCTTCTGCCCCCAGCGCGCACGCAAGGACGCGCACGAGCGCCGCCATCAGGTGGAACGCCTGCTCGACAGGCTGGCCCGCAGCGACAATCCCAGGGAACTGCTCTCCAATCACGGGGCAAAGCGCTTCATCGCCGTCGAGGGCGACGCACGGCTCACGGTGAACCCGGAGAAGATCGCCGAGGCCGCACGATGGGACGGGCTCACCGGCGTCATCACCAATCTGCGCGACGCGCGCGTCACCGAAGTGATGGCTCACTACCAGGGGCTCTGGCAGGTCGAGGAGAGCTTCCGGATCACCAAACACGACCTGAAGATACGTCCCATCTGGCACTGGAACCCGGACCGGATCCGCGCTCACATCGCCATCGCCTTCCTGGCCTTCGCCTGCGTTCGACACCTTGCGTACCGCGTCGCCATCCAGAAGCGGCGGATGTCCCCGGAGGTCATCCGCTCCGCCCTCGTCCACCGCCAGTGCTCCCTGCTGCGCTGTCGGCAATCGGGCAACCGCTACGTCATCCCCTCGAAGCCGACACCGGCGGCGGAGCAGATTTACGCAACCATGGGGCTGCCCCTGACGATCACCCCGTATCAACTCGCCTGACCGTCGACGAAGCACGGCTCGAAGAAATGCCGGATGTAGTGCCTAGCCGAAATGAGAACCAGGCAATATCAACTACTTATGCGAATCAACCGTCGAAGTCAGGAATTCAAACGTCTTCGTCGCGCCGCTTCGCCTCCTCCAAAACCCTGGATTACCGATACAGTTAAACCGTCTGTCATCTCCTGTCTCGGCAAAGAGACTCGATCAATTGTCCGCTCCGCCCCACAATTGTTTCGCTTTGGCGAGCAATACTTAAATTTAAAAAACGAATCCATTGATTATTGGGAGGATATACAACGGCACCATCACGCATGGTTGGTTCTATAGCTTCAGTGTTCATGAGCTGTAGCGCAACATGACTCGCAATCGGCAAAAATAAGCACGATTCCGGATGGTATAGTGGCTTTTGTTCAGTCGAATTATTCGCTACAGGGCTACTGCCAGATATGAAGCTTTTGTTGGGATTTCGAATCACGCATACAGCAAGATTCTTGCCCATAACCATTTTCAAGGAAGAAGGTTCACCGTCCAAAGCACTATTAATTGCCGATACCCTGGAATTATCCTTGATTCTCGATAAATCCTCGTCAGACAGCTTTTGTTTAGGGTTTAATTTAGCTAATCTTGACACGGATATACCGAACTCTGTTTCAAACAAAGACAACGCATCTTTCAATAATTCGCCCATTTTCTCGTCTTTGTAGTTATCTGAAGATCTCCAAAATTGTATAAATACAAGCTGCTTCATTAGTTTTATTTCATCTCGTTCCAGTGATATATGTTGTCCAGATCGGTCTTGGCTTGCATCTATTTGTCCAATGATTTTATCCACAATCGGACTCCATAGACTTTCCTGATCGGAGAGCCGCGCTTCGACATATGTGTCGCGAGATCCATCTCGCTTCGTAAGGGTATGAAAGTGCGTTCTCACCAAAGCTTGACTGGGCTTCATTGGCACAACGCTTCGGTCAATATGATTGGGCCACCCGACATGGAGAAACCCGTCCGAATCGACGAAGTTCTTTATCAACATAATCGGGGTAGTATGATGACGTTTGGGAGTTGACATTACTATTCTTCCTACGACTTCCGTTATTGTCGATGCAAGCGCCCTAATCAAGCACTCATGGACAAGTTCAACGCCAGCAATTCCCCCAGCGCCTCCTCCTCCTCAATGTTCGCATCCCAGCCATAGGCCGCAGCAACGGCGGCGTCCAGTGCGGTGTGGGCGTCGGCGAGCCATTGGGGGCGGGCGTTGTAGAGGTTTGTGAGGGTGCGCTTGCGGAGTTCCTTTGCCGCTTCCTCGTTGCGGGGGACGGGGCGGGGCGGGTAGCCGGGGGCGGGCTCCTCCAGCCATTCGACCCATTCGGGAGGGTTGAGCCAGCGGTCGCGCAGTTCGACGAGGCGGCGGGCGGCTTCGGCGATGGCTTGGGCGCGCGGGTCTTCGGCGTATTCGGCGGCGGGAATGTCCGGCGAAAGGCCCTCCGGGAAGGGGAAGGTCTCGAAGGTCGTGGTCGGCGTATAGCGCGGGCGGTCTTCGAGGCTGGTGCCGAGCCGAAGCGACCATGCCTCGTGGAAGCGGCTGTGCAGGATGCCGAAAGCCGTGTCGTCGTCGCGGGCGATGACGATAAGCTGATGGTCGGGGCAGACGCCTGCATCCAGCCAGACGAACAACCGGTGCTTGGAAACCGTCGGGGTGGCGATGAAGCGCGGCAGGCCCTCAAGCGCCCGCCACATGCCCGGACGGGTTTCGCCGTGCCGCCACCAGTATTTGCGATGCCTCTCCCGCCGTCTGCGGAGGCGCACCGGCTTCACATGTTCCACGACATGGGCGAACGGAGCTTCGTAGAGCGCCGCATCGGCTTCACCCATGTCTTCGCCGAAATCCACAATCCAGTTGCCCGCCGGGCGGCGAGTCAGGTCCATGCCATTGAACCTCGGCTTGAGAACATCGGCATTGGGCCGCCCGTTCGGGTTCGCCGGGAGGCTCAGCCACTCTCGCGCCAAGTCGCCCGGCATGTCGAACGGACCGTTCTTGTAAACGCCCAGGAAAGCGACCGCCCGGTTCCGGTTCAGTCGTACCGCCCGCGTCAGGTCGATGCCGCCTGCCGTAAGGTCGGCGTGGATATGCGCCGTTTTCTCCCCATTCAGGAAAACCGGAAGGCCGGCGTCCTTCGCCGCGAAGCAGACCAGCGACACCCGCACGGCCGCGCCGTCGATCACCCAGGGTTCGTCGGGCCGAGCGTCGAAAATGGAGCCTCCATCGACAATCCGGTCGAGGACCTTCCGGTTGTTTCCGCCCCGGATCGAATTCGTCGCGACAAGGCCGGCGCGGACGAGCCTGCCTTCCGCGACCAGTTGGCCCGCCTTGTGAAACCAGTAGCAGACAAGATCGCCCGACGCCGGCACCTTGCCCCGGTATCTGCGGCGCAAACGCTCCGTGTATTCGTGGCCGAGCCCGTCCCGCATGACGCGGTCGCCCAGAAACGGCGGGTTGCCGATCACGACATCGGCTTCCGGCCAGTCCGGCTCGGAGCCGTCGGGCGCGAGGATGGCGTCGCGGCATTCGACGGTTTCCAGCGGCTTCAGCACGGGGTCGAGCGACACGGCGAAGCCGTTGCGGCGCATCCACTGGATTTCCCCGATCCAGACCGAGACGCGCGCCAGTTCCGCCGCGTAAGCGTTGACCTCGATGCCCTTCACGCTCGCCGGGCCGATTTCCGGGAAGCCGCGCTGGAGGCCCAGCGCCTCCGCCTCCAGCTGCACGCGGTGCTCGATGTCCTTGAGCGCGTGCAGCGCCAGATAGAGGAAATTGCCGGAGCCGCAGGCCGGGTCGAGCACAGTGAACGCCCTGAGCCGCGCCAGGAACGCCCCGAACGACCGCTCCGCCCGGCCGCGTTCCCGGTTGCGCGTCCGCGCGGAGCGGGCGGCCGCCGCGCGGTCCAGCGCCGCCGCCACCTCCGCCTTCGCCGCCTCCCATTCGGCCAGCAGCGGGCGGACGACCACCGGCTCCACAATGGCCATGATCTTGTCGCGGTCCGTGTAATGTGCGCCGAGCTGCGAGCGCTTGTCCGGGTCCAGCCCGCGTTCGAACAGCGTGCCGAGGATGGAAGGGTCGATCTCCGACCAGTCGAGCGCCGCCGCCTCCAGCGCCGTCTCTATTCCCGCCCGGTCGAGCGGCAGGGCGGCATCGTCGTCGAACAGCCCGCCATTGAACCGCGCCACCGCCTCGAAGCCGACGCGCCCGCCGGCCGCCATCGCGCCGAACAGGTCCCGCGCAAGGTCGCGGAACTCCTCCGGCCGCCGCCGCGCATGCTCCAGCATCCGCGTGAACATGCTGTCCGGCAGCAGGCCCGCATCCTCGGCGAACATGCAGAACACCAGCCGGTTGACGAAATGGGCCACCGCCTGCGGGTCATGGCCCTGCGCCCTGAGGCGCGCCGCCAGCGCCGCGAAGGCGGCCGCCGCGCGCTCGGTCAGCGCCTGCCGGCTTGTCCCCGGCCTGAGGCGCTCCGGGTCCGACATCGCCCATTTCAGCCTGTCGCGCCACGCGGCGTCGGCAAGGTCCTCCAGCGCGAATTCGTGCGTCTCGCTCACGCTGTTGGTCCAGGCGGTGCGGATGCGGAAGCGCGCCATGTCGGAGACGACCAGCAGCGGCGGGTTCTCCAGCGCCAGCGCATATTGCCGGAGCTGGTCGAAAGCCGCGTCGAGGTCCGCGTGCTTGCCCTTGTATTCCCAGGCGAAGCAGCCGCGCTTCCACACATCCGCCCAGCCCTCGCCGCCGGTGTCCTTGCGCGCGCCGCGCTCGAAGCAGTAATGCGCCCCGGCAGGGTCCGCTTCGGCCGGCGTCGGCTCGCCCAGCAGCCGGCAGAGGTCGATGAAATGCTCCTGCGCGGCCGAGCGCTCCTTCAGCGCCGACGCGCGCCACTTGGCGATGAACGCCCCCGGCGTCACCGCAACCTCCGGCAAAGACAGGCCTCCGCCTGCGCGGCGGGCCGCACCCTAGTCCGAAGCGAGGGCGTCGAATGTCTCCACATCGACGGCGGGCGAGGTCAGGAACCCGACCCCGGTCAGCCGGGTCAGTTTCAGCGAGACCTGCATCGCGGTCTCGACATCCGGCAGGTCCACCAGGAGGATGAGGTCGTAGGCCCCGAGCAGCGCGTATATGCCGATCACCTCGCCGCCGCTCTCGCGGACCGCCTCCGCCGCCCGGTCGGTGCGCGACGCGCTGATCCCCTCCATCGACCCCTGCGTGTATTTTCCGAGCATGACGAATCTGGCCATGATGTTCCCTCCGGTGCGAGTTCGGGAGTCCTCAAGCCGCGCCCGATGCGGACGGGCAGGCGACCGGCCCCGGCGGCCGGTCCGGTTTTGATATTAATGCATCGGGGATTGCATGCGGAAGTCCCGAACGGCTCCCGCCGTCCGGTTCAGACATTGTAGTCGAGGCCGAGGTCGCGGAAGCGCTCGGGGTCGTCGGGCCAGCCCTCGCGCACCCTTACCGTCAGGAACAGGTGGACCGGCCGGTCGAGCGCGTCGGCCAGCTCCGCCTGCGCGGCCTCGCGGACGGCCTTGATGCGCGCGCCGCCCTTGCCGAGCACGATCGCGCGCTGGCTCGTCCGGCGCACATAGACCGTCTGGTCGATGCGCACGCCGCCATTGTCGAACTCCTGCCAGTCCGCCGTTTCCGTCGCGACGTCGTAGGGAATCTCGTCATGCAGGCGCAGGAACAGCTTCTCGCGCGTGATCTCAGCGGCGAGGAAGCGCAGCGGCACATCGGAGAGGTCGTCCTCGGGATAGAGCCAAGGGCCTTCCGGCAGGCGCGCCGCCAGATGCTCCAGCAGGTCGTCCACGCCGTCGCCGGTCAGCGCCGAGACCATGAAGACATCGCTGAAGCAGCCCGTGCCGTAAAGCCGGTCGGCGCGCGCCAGCAGCCGCTCGCGCGCGATCAGGTCGATCTTGTTGAGCGCCAGCACCGCCTGCCTGCCGCCCGCCTTGAGGCTGCTGACGATAGCCTCCTCGCGGGCGCCCGCCCGGCGCGCGGCATCGACGAGCAGCACGGTCATGTCGGCATCGCCCGCGGCGCGCCAGGCCCGGCGCACCATCGCGCGCTCCAGCCGCCGGCGCGGCTCGAATATGCCGGGCGTATCGACGAACACGGCCTGGGCCGCGCCATGGTTGCGGATGCCGAGAATGCGCGAGCGCGTGGTCTGCGCCTTGGGCGTGACGATGGAGACCTTCGCGCCGACCAGCCGGTTGAGCAGGGTGGACTTGCCGGCATTGGGCGCGCCGAGCAGAGCGACGAAACCGGCCCGGCGCGCGGTCATTCCAGCCGTTCGAGCAGGGCGGCGGCGGCCGCCGCGGCCGCCGCGCGCTTGGAGCCGCCCGAGCCCCTTGCCCGCTCGCCGCTGGAAAGCGCGGCCTCGACCTCGAATTCGGGGCGGTGCGCGGGGCCGCGCCGGGCAGAGACGGTATAGACCGGCTGGCCGAGCGCGCGGGCGTGGCTCCACTCCTGCAGGCGGCTGCGGGCATCGCGCTCCACCTCCGCATGGCGCTCGACCGGCGCCTGCCAGTGACGGCGGATGAACTGCCGCGCGGCGTCGAGCCCGCCGTCGAGGAAAAGCGCGGCAATGACCGCCTCGCAGGCGTCGGCCGCCGCGGTTGCCGCCATGCGCCCGCCGCCGGCCCCGGGGTCCCGCGCCCGCGCAACCGCCTCGTCGAGGCCCGTTTCCCCGGCAATCTCCACCAGCGCCTCCCGGCTCACCAGCACGGACAGGCGCCGCCCGAGCCCGCCCTCATCGACGTCCGGGAAGCGTTCGAGCAGCATTTCGGCCACGATGAGGCCGAGCACGCGGTCGCCCAGGAATTCCAGCCTCTGGAACGCATCGTCCTCGCGCCCCGGCGCGCTCGGGTGGGTCAGCGCCTGCCGGAGCAGGCGGGGATCGGCGAATTCGTGGCCGAGGGCTGCGCGGAACCGGGCGTTCACGGGCCGATCGCGTCGAAAATGCGCTCCCAGCGAACCCCGCCCGGATATCTCCAGAACTCCCAGAAGCTGGTGTCGTGGTCGAGGGAGAAGAACAGGATTTCCGCGCGCCCGACGAAATTCTCCGCCGGGATGTAGCCCACATGGCTGAGGAACCGGCTGTCGGTGGAGTTGTCGCGATTGTCGCCGAGCGCGAAATAGTGGCCGTCCGGCACCTCGAAAACCGGGGTGTTGTCGGCGGGGCCGGAGTCGCTTTCCTCCAGGATCTCGTAGGTCCGGCCGTTCGGCAGGGTTTCGCGGTAGCGGATCGCCCGCTTCACGATGCCGTATTTGTCGCGGTAGTTCGCGGGGCCGATGCGGCCGCGCGCCACCGGCGTCCCGTTGATGAACAGGCGCCCGCTGCGCAGCTGGACCGTGTCGCCCGGAAGGCCCACCACGCGCTTCACGAAATCGATCTTCGGCGCCATCGGGTTCTTGAACACCGCCACGTCGCCGCGCTCCGGCCCTTCCCCGAACAGCCGGCCCGGCCCCGGAATCAGCGGCAGGCCGAAGGGCAGGGAGTAGCGGCTGTAACCGTAGGAATATTTGGAGACGAACAGGAAATCCCCGATCAGCAGGGTCTGCAGCATCGAGCCGGAGGGGATGGTGAAAGGCTCGAAAAGGAAGCTGCGGATGCCAAGCGCGATCAGACCGGCATAGACGATGGTCTTGACGGTTTCTTTCACGGGAGCAGCGACCTGGACAGGGAAAAGCCGGATTTCCGCCGGCGCGGACCGGGGCCGGATAGAACGCCGCCGGGCGGCCGCCTGTCAAGCGCAGCCATTCGCCGCATCTTCCGGCACTGCGGTGATGATGACCAGCGCATGGGCCAGCGGCGGCTCGTCGGTGATGGTGAGGTCGATGCGCGGGCGCGTGCCGGGCGGCAGCAGGCTTGCGAGCCGCCGGGCCGCGCCGCCGGTCAATTCGAGCGTCGGGCGTCCGCCCGGCAGGTTGACCACGCCCATGTCGCGCCAGAAGACGCCCTGGCGAAGACCCGTGCCGAGCGCCTTGGAGCAGGCTTCCTTGGCGGCGAAGCGCCGGGCGTAGCTTGCCGCGCGCAGCCGCCGGCGCTCGGACCGCTTGCGCTCCGCCTCGGTGAACACGCGCCGGGTGAAGCGCTCGCCGAACCGCTCCAGCGTGCGCTCGATCCGCGTGATGTCGATCAGGTCGCTGCCGAGCCCGACGATCATCGCGCGCGGTCCATGGCCGCCCGCATTTGTCGGACCGCTTCCGCCAGGCCGGTGAAGATCGCCTCGCCGACCAGGAAATGGCCGATATTGAGTTCCGCGACCGTCGGGATCGCCGCGACGGGGCCGACATTGTCGCAGGTCAGGCCGTGGCCGGCATGGCATTCGAGGCCGAGCTCCGCCGCCAGCGCCGCGGCCGAGCGGATGCGCTCCAGCTCCGCCTGCTGCGCCTCCCCCGCCAGTTCGCAATAGCGCCCGGTGTGCAACTCGACCACCGGCGCGCGGAGCGCCACCGCGGCGCGAAGCTGCTTCGGATCGGGCTCGATGAACAGCGAGACCCGGATGCCCGCCGCCGCGAGCGTGCGCACCTTGTCGGCGAGCAGGTTGCCGAGGCCCGCCGCGTCGAGGCCGCCTTCGGTGGTCAGCTCCTCGCGACGCTCCGGCACGAGGCAGACCGCGTGAGGCGCGACGGCCGAGGCGATCTCCACCATGGCGTCGGTCGGCGCCATCTCGAAGTTGAGCGGCGCCGGCAGCGCTTCCTTCAGCCGGCGCATGTCCTCGTCGCGAATGTGGCGGCGGTCCTCGCGCAAATGCGCGGTGATCCCGTCCGCGCCCGCTTCGCAGGCGAGCAGCGCCGCGCGCACCGGGTCGGGATATGCTGTCCCGCGCGCATTGCGGACGGTCGCGACATGATCGACGTTCACGCCGAGTCTCGGTCGGTTTGTCATGCTTCCACGTCTCCGGCCCGGGCGCGGGCGATGCGGCCGCGCCTTCGCCTCTGATAGGCGCGCACCAGCGGCGCCAGCATGATGAAGAACGCCCCCCAGGCGACCGCGCCCAGCACGGCGCCGCCGACCGTCATGGCGAGCAGCAGGGGCTGCGCTGTCTCCAGGAAGGTGGCGAACCGGCCGTCAATGCCGGCCTCGAAGGCGCGCCCCCAGGTGTCGGCGAAATTGACGCCCTCCGCGCCGAAGCCGAGCCAGGCGCCGAGTTCGTAGGTGCCGACCCAGATGAAGGGGAAGGTCCAGGGATTGCCCACCACCGTGCCGATGGCGGCCGCGAGCACATTCGCGCGGGTCGCGAGCGCGAAGATCGCCGCCATGACGAAATGCAGCCCCGGAAACGGCAGGAAGGAGGTGAACGCGCCCCAGGAGAAGCCCGCGGCGAGCGAATAGGGCGTGCCCGGAATGCGGCTGAGGCGCATGGCGAGATAGCGGGACGCGCGCCGCCAGCCGCCGGACGGCCAGACCCAGGCCCCGATCCGGGACGGCAGGCCGCGCCGTTGTTTGCGCCCCAGGATCGCCATGGCCGTCAGCGCTTCGCCCGCTTCACGGAAGCGATCTCGGGCCGGGCGCTCAGCGCGGCCATGATGTCGTTGAGCTGCCTTGTATCGAGGACCTCGACATCGACCAGTATGTCGAAGAAATCCGTCTGGCGGTTGACGAATTTCAGGTTCGAAATGTTCGCCCGGTTGCTTGCGATCAGCGACGCCACATTCGCCAGCGTGCCGGGCTTGTTGGCCACCGTCAGGCGCATCCGCCCGACATGGCGCGGCTGCTCCTCGCCCGGTTCGTTCTCCCAGGCGAGTTCGATCCAGCGCTCCGGCGTGTGGGAGAAACTCTCGAGCGTCAGGCATTCCTCGGTATGGACGGTCACGCCCTTGCCCGTGGTGATGATGCCGACGATCCGGTCGCCCGGAATCGGGTGGCAGCAGCGGGCGAAATGCGTGGCGAGCCCCGGCATCACGCCGCGGACCAGCAGCGGCCCGGCGCGTCCCTCCCGCCGCCGCCGGGCGCGCTCGATCGAGACCACGGTTTCGGTGTCCGGATCGACCGGCGCCTCGGGATAAAGCGCCTTCAGGACATCCCGCGTCGCGACGCGCCCCTCGCCGATTGCGGCGAGCAGGTCCTCGGGCGACTCCAGCTTGCGGGCGCGCGCAACGGGCGCAAGCTGGCGCTCGCGCCAGGGGTGCCCGGCGTCGCGCATCTCGGAATCGAGAAGCTGGCGGCCGAGCCTGATGAACTCTTCGCGCCGCTGCAGGCGCTCATGGCGGCGGATATGCGCCTTCGCCTTGCCGGTGACGACGAACCGGTCCCATTCCGGGGTGACGCGCAGGTTCTTCGCCGTGACGATTTCGACCCGGTCCCCGTTGCTGAGTTCGGTGCGCAGCGGCACCTGCCGGCCGTTGACCCGGCCGCCGGCGCAGCGGTCGCCGACCTCGGAGTGGATCGCATAGGCGAAATCGACCAGCGTTGCCCCGGCGGGCAGGGCCTTCAGGTCGCCCTTGGGCGTAAAGCAGAACACCTGGTCCGGGAAGAGCTGCATCTTGGTGTGCGACAGGAACTCCTCCGGGCTCGACGCGCTTTCGAGGATGTCGAGGAACTGCTGCACCCACTCATACTGCCGCCCGTCCACGCCGCCGCCTTCCTGCTTGTAGAGCCAGTGGGCGGCGGCGCCGTTTTCGGCGAATTCATGCATCTCGCGAGAGCGGATCTGCACCTCGATCGGGTGCCCGTCGGGGCCGGTCAGCACCGTGTGCAGGGCGCGGTAGCCGTTGTCCTTGGGAAGCGAGATGTAGTCCTTGAACCGCTCCGGCACCGCGCGGTAGGCGGCGTGCAGATGCCCGAGCGCCTCGTAGCAATGCATCGTCGAGTCCACGACGACGCGAAACGCCATGATGTCCGAGACCTGTTCCAGGGACACGGCCTTCTTGCGCTGCATCTTGGTCCAGATGGAATGCGGGCGCTTGCGCCGGCCCGTGATCTCGGCCTTGAGGCCGGCCTCCTCGAGCGACTGCGACAGCGCTTCCATGATCCCTTCGACCTGGCCGCCGCCCTCCCGTTCGAGCAGCTCGAATCCCTCTGCGATATTCTTGTGGGTCTCGGGCTGGAGTACGGCGAAGGCCCGGTCCGCCAGGTCTTCCTTCCAGTCCTGCATCCCGATCCGCTCGGCGAGCGGCACGTAGATTTCCAGCGTCTCGGCCGCGATCCGGCGCCTTTTCTCTTCGCCGGCGACGAAATGCAGCGTGCGCATATTGTGCAGCCGGTCCGCGAGCTTGACCAGCAGCACCCGGATGTCCTGCGACATCGCGAGCACCAGCTTGCCCAGGTTTTCGGCCTGCCGGGTGTGCGCGGACTGGGACTCGATCTTGGAGAGCTTGGTGACGCCGTCCACGAGGCGGGCCACCTCGCTGCCGAACATCCGGCGGATGTCGGCGAGCGTGGCGTCGGTATCCTCGACCGTGTCGTGCAGCAGCGCGGTGATGATCGAGGCGCTGTCGAGCCTGATGTCGGCCAGGATCCCGGCGACTTCGACCGGATGGGAGAAATAGGGGTCGCCCGAGGCGCGGACCTGGTGGCCGTGCTGGGCCATCGCATAGACATAAGCGCGGTTTATCAGCAGTTCGTCGGCATCGGGGTCGTATGCCCTGATGCGTTCGATCAGCTCGTACTGCCGAAGCATCCCGCGAACCCGAACGCGCCTACCGCGCCCGGCGGCAGGGAATCCTCCGGCGCCCGCGCGCTCCTGCGTCATGCCCGGACTTGTTCCACGGCTGTCCGGTTTGGATTTTGTGGACAGAACGCATGGCTTGGATTCAACCGGGTTTCGAGGGGGTCGGCGGGATCGGGACTCGGATCGACGCCCGGCGGCCTAGCCCTGTTCCCGTCATACCCGGACTTGTTCCGGGTATCTCTCTCAAGCGGCTCTGCCGGGCGGCCGTATGGATACCCGGAACAAGTCCGGGTATGACGAAAGGGGGGCGTTCGGGCATGACGGACAGGAGGCCGACCGGGGACGCCGCGCGCCCCCGAAAACCCGACCGCGGCCCGCCCGGCTTTGCCCGACGGCTGAACCGGACAGCAGTGGACCTGTTCCGGGCATCTCCCTCAACCGCGTCCGCCGGGCGGCCGCATGGATGCCCGGAACGGGTCCGGGCATGACGGGGTGGAGGCACCGGGACGGTCACTTTGCAAAGCTGCGCACTTCGGTTTCAGCACACTAGCTGTTGTCGCGGGGCTGCAGTTCGCCGTCCTGCTGGGCCACCTCGCGCATGAGCGAGCCGATGTCGAGATCCTGCTCCGCCGGGCTCCTGTCCGGAACATCGGGGGCCGGCAGCATGTCGAGCCCGTCGCCCGGCTCTTCCTCTTCCTCGCGGTGGCGCAGAAGCCGCCGGATCTGGCCTTCCTCGAGCTCGTCGAGGGGAACCGTCTCTTCGGCGATCTCCCTGAGCGACACCACAGGATTCTTGTCCCTGTCGCGGTCCAGGGTAATCTCCGCGCCCTCGGAGATGTCGCGCGAGCGCTGCGCCGCAAGCATGACAAGATCGAAACGGTTCGGGACCTTGAGGACGCAGTCCTCGACGGTGACGCGCGCCATGGGCTTCACTCGCTGCGAATTTGAACGATAGTCGGGCGCGTTATAGGCGGAACGGCCGTTGCCGGCAACCGTTCCGGCGCTTTGCCCGCCTGTCCGGCGGGCGCTCCACCTCGACGGTGGACCAGCCGCCGCGGCGGCGCGAGCGGAGGAAACGCAGGCCCTGGCGGCGCAGCGCGAGCCGCAGCGGCAGTTCCTGGCGTTCGAGAATGCCGGACAGCACGACCAGACCTCCCGGCGCAGCCAGGCGGGCGATCCCGGGCGCAAGGCGCAGCAGGGGCCGGTAGAGGAGATTGGCGAGGACCGCGTCATAGGGCGCACCGGCGCGGAGCGCGGGATGCGCCGGCCCGTCCGCCTGCAGCATGCGGAGGCGGAGCCCGTTCGCGCGGGCATTGCGGGCGAAGGGCGCGCCGGCGGCGGGGTCGATATCGCTTGCCGCGACGCGGACGCCCGGCCAGAGGCGCGCCGCCGCGAAGGCAAGCACGCCGGTGCCCGTGCCGAGATCGAGCACGGCGCGCGGCCGCCGTCCGGGCTTCGTCCGGCATCGGAGCCAGTCGAGCGCGGCAAGGCATCCTTCCGTGGTGGGGTGCGCGCCTGTGCCGAAGGCGGTCGCCGCGGCGATGTGCAGACGCACCGGCGCGGGCGGCAGCCGCGCGCCGGGGTCGCCGACGGCGATGCGGCCGATGCGCCGCACCGGCAGGCCCGCCTGGCTTTCCGCCGTCCAGTCGCGCTCGGCGAGCGGCGCCGCCCCGGGCGCCGGCAGGCCTTCCGCGGCCGCGCGGCGCGCAAGCGCGGCCATGTCGAGCGGCGCGGCGGCAAGGCCTTCCACCACGCACACCTCCGCCAGCCAGATCTCGTCCGCCCATCCCCCGGTCCGGAAGCGGCTGCCGGGCCGCGGCCTGTCCGCCGAGGTGAGTTCGAACACGGAAACGGCGTCGGCCCAGCCTTCGAGCACGCGCTCGGCCGCCGCCGTCCGGTCTTCCGGGACGGTGAGCCAGACCCGCCAGAGCGGGCTCATACCAGCGACGCCGGTCTGCGACTCATGGAGAATGCCGTTCCCACTTGTCACCCCGGCCGGAGCGAAGCGTAGAGCCGGGGTCCAGGCAGTCGAAGTCTCCGCCATGTTGCACCGGCAGTGCTGGGCCCCGGCTCAAGGCCGGGGCGACAATGGGGGACGCCGCCATCGGCTCCGCTCAACGATCGCCGGGCTCAAAAGTCGATGCAGCGCCCGTCTATCTCCCAATCGCCGTAGCGCGTCGGGTCGGGCCTTTCGGGCTTGTCCTGCGCATCGCCGGCAGGGGCTTCCGGCAGCGGCAGGCGCTCATTGCCGGGCGCCGGGTCTCGCGTCTTCGGCTCGTCGGGGCGTGATTTGCGCGACATGGTTCCTACATATGGCATGCTGGAGCCCCTTGCCAAGCGGAGCCGCGATACCCCATGCCGAACTTCGCCCGCACCGCGATCCTGCTCGCCGGTCTGACCGGCCTGTTCCTCGCCGTCGGCTACCTGCTGGGCGGCCCTGCCGGCATGGGGCTGGCGCTTGTCGCGGCGCTCGGCATGAACGCCTTCGCCTGGTGGAACTCGGACCGGATGCTGCTGTCCATGTACGGCGCCGAGGAGGTGGACGAACGGCGCGCGCCGGAGCTTTACGCCGCGGTCCGGCGCCTGTCGCAGCGGGCGGACCTGCCGATGCCGCGCGTCTATGTCGTCCGGAACGACCAGCCCAACGCCTTCGCCACCGGCCGCAACCCGGAGAACGCCGCCGTGGCGGCCACGACGGGCCTGCTCGGGACTCTTTCGCAAAAGGAGGTCGAAGGCGTGATGGCGCATGAGCTCGCGCATGTGAAGAACCGCGACACGCTCATCATGACGATCACCGCGACGGTTGCGGGCGCGGTGTCGATGCTCGCGAATTTCGGCCTCTTCTTCGGCGGCGGGCGCAACAGCCCGCTCGGTTTCGCCGGCGCGCTGCTTGTCGCGATTCTGGCGCCCATGGCGGCCATGCTGGTGCAGATGGCGATCAGCCGGGCGCGCGAATACGAGGCCGACCGGCTTGGCGCGGACATCTGCGGCGACCCGCTGGCGCTCGCCTCCGCGCTCGAGCGCCTGGAGCGGGGCGCGGCGCGCATCGACAACCATGCGGCCGAGCGCAACCCCGCCACGGCCCATATGTTCATCGTGAACCCGTTGCATGCGCACAAGGCCGACAGGCTGTTCTCGACGCATCCCTCGACGGCGAACCGGGTCCGGGCGCTCCGGGACATGGCCCGCGCGCGGCGGCCGCGCCCCGCCGGGCGGCCGGGCGGCGCGCCGACCGGGGCCTCCTGGATGCAGGGGCCCCGCCGGAAAGGCCCCTGGGCGTGAACGGCGGCGCGGCGCGCGCGCTCGCCCTCGACCTGCTTGCTTCCGTTCTGTTGGAGGGTCGCCCGCTCGAAGACGCGCCGCCGGAGAGGGAAAGCCCGGAGACGCGCGCCTTTGCGCGCCGGCTGGCCGCGACGGCGCTCAGGCGCGCGGGCCAGATCGAGGCGCTGATGGCGCGCTTTCTCGCGCGTCCCCTGCCCAAACGGGCGGAGCGGACCCGGCTGCTGCTGATGCTCGGCATGGCGCAGATATTGTTCGGCGAGGTGCCGGCCCATGCGGCGGTCGATACCGCCGTCGGCCTGGCGGAGCCTCGCATGAAGGGGCTGGTCAACGCCGTTCTGCGCCGCTGCGCGCGCGAGGGACCGGCCCTGGTCGAAGCCCAGGACGCCGCCCGGCTGAACACGCCGCCGCGCCTGATGGCGGGCTGGGAGGCGGCCTATGGCGAGGCCGCCGCCCGCGCCGTCGCCGAAGCGCATCTCCGGGAAGCGCCGCTCGACCTCACCCTTCTCCGCCCGGATGCGCCGGGGCCGCTGCCGGAGGGCGAGACCATGCCGACCGGCTCGCTGCGCATCCAGCGGCCGGGGGCCGTCAGCCGCATGCCCGGCTACGAGGAAGGCGGCTGGTGGGTGCAGGACATGGCGGCCGCCCTGCCGGCGCGGATGCTGGGCCCGGTCGCCGGCGAGCGGGTGCTGGACCTCTGCGCCGCGCCGGGCGGCAAGACGGCGCAACTCGCCGCGGCCGGGGCGCGGGTGACGGCGCTGGACCGCGCGCCGGACCGGCTGGACGCGGCCCGCGCCAATCTCGCCCGCTTGCGCCTGGAAGCCGAGTGGGTCGAGGCGGACGCCGCCGAGTGGCGGCCTGAGAGGCCGTTCCTGGCCGTGCTGCTGGACGCGCCCTGCAGCGCCACCGGCACGATCCGCCGGCACCCCGACATCCTCCACCGTCGGGCCGGGCGGCGGCTCGACCGGCTGACCGCGCTCCAGGACCGCCTGCTCGCCGGCGCCGCCCGCGCCACGGCGCCCGGCGGGCGGCTGGTCTATGCCTGCTGCTCGCTGGAGCCGGAGGAAGGGCCGGAGCGCATCGCCGCCTTCCTGGCGGAGCGCCCGGACTTCGCGCTGGAGCCGGTCGCCTTCCCGGCGCTGCCGGAAGCCGCGGCGCCCGACGGCGCGCTGCGCACTCTGCCCTCCATGCTGGCCGAACGCGGCGGCATGGACGGCTTCTACGCCGCCCGCTTGGTGCGGGTGGGGTGAGGGCGGCGGCATCGCTGTTGCCAGTCTGTGACAAAAATGTTGTCAACAGATCTGCCAAATCTTCCATTGAAATATCATAACAGATTGAATATAATCGCCTTCTCCTGGATTTTTCTGTGACAAGGACGGTGACAAACCAGCGGCCATATGAGCGAACCCATCCCTGGCTGACTTTCGCCTTCGACCTTGGGCGGCTGCAACATACGGACTGGCTCGCCCTCGGCGAGGTGGCCGCGATGATCGACCGGATCGCCGGCGCGCCGCTGGACCCGGATGTCGCCGAGGAGGTCCACCGGCTCTATCTCGCGAGAGGCGCCCTCGCTACCACCGCCATCGAGGGCAACACGCTCTCGGAGGCGGAAGCGCGCGCCGTGATCGACGACAGGGCAACGCTCCCGCCGTCGCGGGCCTATCTCGGCCAGGAAGTCAGGAACATCGTCGAGGCCTGCAACATGGTGGCCGGAGAAATCGCCGGGCAGGGCCGCTTCCCCCTGGACGTAGCGGGCGTCGAGCGCCTGAACGCGATGGTGCTGCAGGGCCTTGAGGTTGACGACCATGTCGAACCCGGGAAAGTCCGCAAGGTGAATGTGTCGGTCGGCGGCTATCGCTGCCCGGACCGGCGCGACGCCGGATTCCTGCTGGCCCGGCTTTGCGAGGTACTGAACGGGTTTCCGCTGCCGGACGAAAACCGCTGCGCCTTCTCGATCCTCAAGGCGGTCTTCGCGCACCTCTATTTCGTCTGGATCCATCCCTTCGGCGACGGCAACGGGCGCACGGCGCGGCTGATCGAACTGGCCATCCTGCTGGAAGCGGGCCTGCCGCAGCCCGCCTGCCATCTGCCGAGCAATCACTACAACCTCACGCGAACGGAATATTACCGTCAGCTTGCAAGGGCCAGCGGGCAGGAAGACGGCATATACGGCTTCGCCAGCTATGCGATCCGGGGATTTGCGGACGGGCTGCGGGAACAGGTCGAAGTCATCCGGGAGCATCAGGAGGCGGTCGCCTGGACCAATTTCGTCCACGAGCAATTCGGGCAAGGCGGCGGCGCCACGGAACGGCGGCGCCGGTCCCTGGTGCTTGCCCTGTCGCGGCAGCCCGAGGCGGTTCCGGTGAATCGCCTGCCGTCCCTGGACGCAACGGTGGCGCGGGACTACGCCACGGTGTCGAACCGGACGCTGCTGCGCGATGTCGAGGCCCTGGTGCGCCGCGGCCTGCTCTCGAGCGGCCCGGACGGCGTTCGCGCAAACCGGGAGCGTATCCGCGCCTTCCTGCCCTGGCGGAACGAGCCGCAGTCCTGACGAACGGTTCAGCGCCCCGTCAGAGGCGGTAGATGCGGGCGGCGTTGTCGTGGTAGAGCGCCGCCTTTTCGTGTGCCGAGTAGCCGGCGGTCAGGCGCTTGAAGGCGTTCCAGAGCACCGTGTAGCTGCAGCTCACTTTCTCGACCGGGAAGTTCGATTCGAACAGGCAGCGCTCCGTGCCGAACAGCTCCAGCACCGCCTCGTAGTAGCGCCGGGAGGCGTCCATCAGTTCCGCGCTGGTCGGCGGGCGGGGCCGTTCGTGCCAGCCGAAGCCGTTGACCTCCATCGCGAGCCCGCCGAGCTTGGCCATCGCATTCGGGCAGGCGGCGACGGGCGCCACGGCACGGCGCCAGTCGGCGAACACCTCGTCGGCGCGTCCCTCATAGGGGCCGATGCCGACGGGCCCGCCGAAATGGTCGAGGATGAAGGTCTGGTCCGGGAAGTCGCGGACCAGCCGGGCGGCTTCGTCGAGTTGCGTGTGGTAGCACCAGAGCTCGAAGGTGAGCCCCCTCGGCGCGAGATGGGCGAGGCCGGCGCGGAAGCCCGCGCTGTCGTAGAGGCCCGCCGGCGGCTCCGTGCGGTGGTTGGGGACTTGCGGGCTCTCATGCCAGGTGGCGCCCTGCCGGATGCCGCGGAACCGCCCCTTCCCGGCCTCGATCTGCGCGTCCAGCACGGCCGCCGCGCTGTCGCCCCGGTGCAGATAAGCCGTGCCGACGATGCCGGCGGCGATCCGCGCCGGGCCGTAGCCGCCGGAGGCGGACATGGCGGCGATGCCGTTCACGAACTCCGTCTCGCCGACCGGGCGCATCTCCTCCGGCCCGTCGGCCCGGAACATGGCGCCGCACTCGATGAAGACGGTGCTGACGACATTGTGCCCGCTGCCCAGGTCCTCCAGGAACTCGTCCAGCAGGTAGCGCGGCTGCACATAGCCCGCGCGAGCATCCCAGAGATGGTGGTGCGGATCGCAGATCGGCAGGTCCGGCTCCAGCGCCTCCTCCTCGGTCAGCGCCAGCCAGTCCGCATTGTCGCTCGCCATCCCGTCAGGCTCCCTGTTCCCTGTTCCGCGCGCGCAGTTCCTGGCGCAGCACGTCTATCGGCATCGGCTCCCCGTCGCTCGGCACATGCCAGAAGGTCCATCCGTTGCAGGAGGGCGCGCCCTGGAGCGCCGCGCCGACGCTGTGGATCGAGCCGCGATGGTCGGCGGCGATCAGCGTGCCGTCGGCGCGCACCTTGGCGCTCAGCCGCCCGCTGCGGTCGGTCAGCACCTGGCCGACATCCAGCAGCCCGAGCTCCACCAGTGCGCCGAAGGGAATGCGCGGCTCGGCGCGCTTCTCGGCAAGCGCCACCGTTTCGGGATCGGCGGCCGGCTCGATCCGGCGGATGCGCTCTTCGGCCGCCGCGACATAGGCTTCGTCGCGCTCGATGCCGATCCAGCGCCGGCGGAGCCGCCTCGCGACCGCGCCGGTGGTGCCGGTGCCGAAGAACGGGTCGAGCACGATGTCCCCCGGCCGGCTCGACGCCAGGATGACCCGGTGGAGCAGGGCTTCCGGCTTCTGCGTCGGATGCAGCTTGCGCTGGCCTTCCCGCAGCCGCTCCGCGCCGCCGCAGACCGGCAGCAGCCAGTCGCTGCGCATCTGGAGGCCGTCGTTCAGCGCCTTGAGCGCGTCGTAGTTGAAGACGTAGCGCGACGTCTCGCTGCGGGCGGCCCAGATGAGCGTCTCATGCGCGTTGGTGAAGCGCCGGCCGCGGAAGTTCGGCATCGGGTTGGACTTGCGCCAGACGACCTCGTTCAGCAGCCAGAAGCCGAGATCCTGCAAGGCCGCGCCGAGCCGATAGACATTATGGTAGCTGCCGATGGTCCAGAGCGCACCGTCGGGCTTCAGCACCCGCCTTGCGGCGGTGAGCCAGGCGCGGGTGAACTCGTCGTATTCGGCGAGGCTGGCGAAGCGGTCCCAGTCCTCCTCGACGCCGTCCACGCGGCTGTTGTTCGGGCGGTGCAGCTCGCCCTTGAGTTGGAGATTGTAGGGCGGGTCGGCGAAGACGAGATCGACCGACGCCTCCGGCAATGCCTCCATGGCGGCGACGCAATCGCCGCGCTCGATATAGTCGGTTTTCAAGAAACGCCGCCCTCTCCTGCCGGCGGCGAGTTTGAGTCCCGCCGGGCGGCGCGTCAAGAATCTTTCGGAATCAGCAGCTTGGAAACGGGTCTGAAAGTGCGGCGGTGACAGGGTGTGGGTCCGAGGCGGGCGAGCGCGGCCAGATGCGCCGGCACGCCGTAGCCGGCATTGCGCGCCCAGCCATAGCCCGGCCAGTCGCGGTCGAGCGCCGCCATGCGCCGGTCGCGCGCGGTCTTGGCGAGCACGGAGGCGGCCGCGATGGACAGCGAGGCCGCGTCCCCGCCGGCGACGGTGCGCACCGGGCAGTCGAGCGCGGGCGCGTGGGCCCCGTCCACCAGCGCCGCCTCCGGCCGGACGGGCAGGGCGGCCGCCGCGCGCTGCATGGCGAGCAGGGCCGCCTGCAATATGTTCAGCCGGTCGATCTCCTCGACCGACGCCTCGCCGAAGCCGACCTTCACCAGCCGCACCAGCCGGCAATAGAGCTCCCGGCAGCGCTTCGGCCCGAGCTTCTTGGAATCGTCGAGGCCGAGTTCCGCGACGGCGCGCAGGCTCGCCTCCGGCACGATGACCGCCGCCGCCATGACCGGCCCGGCGAGCGCGCCGCGCCCGACCTCGTCCACCCCCGCCACCGGCCCCCGCCAGGCCCGCTCCAGAGAGAAGTCCGGCATCTCAGAGCTCCAGTTGCAATTGCGCGCCGGGCGGGCGGAAGCGGGTGTCGTCCAGCCGGCCGTAGCCGCGTGCGAGGCCGAGGCGGCGGCAGGCGATGGCGAAGCGCTTCGAGACCGTCTCCGCCCAGGCGCCCTCGCCCTTCATGCGCACATGGAAGGCGCTCTTGTAGAGCGGCCCGCCGCGCATGTCGCGCACCCGCGAGAGCACCCGCGCCGCGCGGTCCGGCGCATGCGCCTCCAGCCATTCGCGGAAGAGGTCCGCGATCTCCATCGGCAGGCGCAGCAGCGTGTAGCCGGCGCTGCGCGCCCCGGCTGCAGCGGCGGCTTCCAGCACGGCCTCCATCTCGTGGTCGTTCAGCGCCGGGATGATGGGCGCGAAATTGACCGAGACCGGAATGCCCGCCTCGCGCAGCCCGGCCACCGCCTCCAGCCGCCGCGCCGGCGAGGACGCCCGCGGCTCCATGCTGCGCGCGAGCCGCCCGTCGAGCGTCGTGACCGACATGGTGACATGGGCGAGGTTCTCCGCCGCCATCTCCGCCAGCAGGTCGCGGTCCCGCAGCACGAGGGCGGACTTGGTGGTGATCGAGACCGGGTGGCGGCAGCGGGCCAGCACTTCGAGGATGGCGCGCATGATGGCGTAGCGCTTCTCGACCGGCTGGTAGGCGTCGGTATTGGTGCCGATGGCGAGCACGGCGCAGCGGTAGCCCGGCCGCGCCAGCTCCTTCTCCAGCAGCGCGGGCGCGGTCGGCTTGGCGTAGAGCCGGCTCTCGAAATCGAGCCCCGGCGAGAGCCCGAGCCAGGCATGGGTCGGCCGCGCATAGCAGTAGATGCAACCGTGCTCGCAGCCCCGGTAGGGGTTGATCGAGCGGTCGAAGCCGATATCCGGCGAGTCGTTGCGGGAGATGATCTTGCGCGGCGCTTCCTCGGTGACGGTGGTGCGCAGCGGCGCCGGCTCCTCCGCCGCCGTGCCCCAGCCGTCGTCGAACGCCTCGGCCCGCGCGCGCTCATAGCGCCCGCTCCGGTTGCTCGCCGCCCCGCGTCCCTTCCGCACCGCCTGCATGGCTGGAAGATTACTACGAACCGGGAACAAAGCAAGAAATTTTTTCAAGGCCGGGGCCGGACCCCGGACACTCCCCCTCCATCATGTCCGAACGCCCCCTCCGTCATACAACGGACACCCCCTCCGTCATGCCCGGACTTGTTCCGGGCATCCATGCGGCCGTCCGGCGTAAGCGGTGGCGGGAGATGCCCGGAACAAGTCCGGGCATGACGATTTGGGGCGGGTATGACGGCAAAAGAGGCGGGATGCCGGGCGCCGCTCCCCGCCGCGCAAGGAATCCGCCTAGACTGGCGGCGCGGAAGCGTGGAGGGGGAGGGCGGCATGGCCCATTCGGCGGACCTGATTGCGCGGCGGCTGGCGGCGGCCGGCTGCCGTTACGCCTTCGGCATTCCGGGCGGCGAGGTTCTGGCGGTCATGGACGCGCTCGACCGCGCCGGCATCCGCGTCCTGCTCGCCCGGCACGAGACGGCCGCGGGCTTCATGGGCGAGGGCGTCCACCACCATGACGGCGCGCCGGCCATCCTGGTCGTCACCATCGGCCCCGGCCTCGCCAATGCGGTGAACGTCATCGCCAACGCCTGGCAGGACCGCGTGCCGATGGTGGTGCTGACCGGCTGCGTCGCCACCGACGAGCAACACGCCTACACCCACCAGGTGCTCGACCATGCGAGGCTGGTGGAGCCGGTCGCCAAGGCCGCCTTCCGCGTCGGGGACGGCATGGCCGCCATGCTGGCCGACCGGGCGGTCGCCATCGCCACGGAAGGCCGGCCCGGCCCGGTGCTGCTCGACATCCCCATCGACGTGCAGACCCGCGAGCAGCCCGCCCCGCAGGCCGCGTCGGCCCCGGCGCCCGCGCCCGCCTCGACCGGCCCGGCGGAGGGCCCGGCGCTGGAGGAGGCCCGGTCCTGGCTGGCGGAGGCCCGCCGCCCGCTCGTCATCGCCGGCCTCGACGTGCCGAACCAGGGCGCGGAGGCGGCCGTCGCGGGTTTCTGCCGGCGGTTCCGCGCGCCGCTCATAACGAGCTACAAGGCGAAGGGCGCGCTGCCGGAGGACGACCCGCTGGCGCTCGGCGGCGCCGGCCTCAGCCCGCGCGCGGACCGCCGCCTGCTGCCGCTGGTGGCGGCGTCGGACTGCGTGGTGCTCGCCGGCTACGACCCGATAGAGATGCGTATCGGCTGGCGCGATCCCTGGCCTGAGGGCGCGCGCGTCATCGACCTGCCGGCCGTCACGGGCGGCCACTTTATGCACCGGGCGCGGCTCCTGTTCCCGGGCGATGTCGGCGCGGGGCTGGAGGCGCTCGGCCGGGGTGTGGCGCCGCAGGACACCTGGCCGGAGGGCGAGCCGGCGGCGGCGAAGGCGGCGCTGCATGCGGAAAGCCGGCTCGACGAGGAATGGGGCCCGGCGGCGGTGGTCGATGCGCTCCGCCGGGCGCTGCCCCACGACGCCGTGGTGACGACCGACAGCGGCGCGCACCGGATCGTGCTGAGCCAGCTCTTCGCGTGCCACCGCCCGCGCGGCCTGCTCCAGTCCACCGGGCTCTGCACCATGGGCGGCGCGGTGCCGCTCGCCATCGGGCGCAAGCTGGCGGAGCCGGAGCGCGCGGTGGTGGCGACGGTGGGCGACGGCGGCCTGGAGATGGTCCTCGGCGAGCTCGCCACCTTGCGCGACCTGCGCCTCCCCCTGCCCATCCTCGTCTTCGCGGACGCGCAGCTCGGCCTGATCGAACTGAAGCAGCGCTCGTCCCAGCTCCCCAACCTCGCCGTGGACTTCGGCGCCACAGACTTCCCCGCCGTCGCCCGCGCCCTCGGCGGCGAAGGCGTCGCCGTCCGCGACCGGGCGGGGCTTGCGCGGGAACTGGAGGCGGCGCTGGCGCGCGACCGCTTCACGATCATCGCCGCGGAGATCGGCTGGCGGGCTTATGACGGGCGGATTTGACATAGGCCGAATCAATCGTAAACCTACGCCCACTCCTTCGAGCCCGATTCGATGAGTGGGCGGATGGGTAACAACTAGAAGCAGCAAGGATTGCATTATGAACACTGTTGATTGGTCAAAAATCGTTGGAAACGCGGGTACTCAGCAATACGAAACACGAATCGAGCAATTGCAGCAAGAGGGTATAGACACTACGTCAATAGAAGAAGCTATACGATCAACATTCCAGAACGTACATCAGGATGGGTCGCGTTCCCTTGTGATTTTTGGGGAACCTCAAAGCGGCAAAACTGAAATGATGATAGCTTTGAATGCAAGATTACTAGACGAAGGATATCCAATTATTATTAATCTGATGACTGATAGTGTAGATTTGTTGAGCCAAAATTTGTCCCGATTTCGACTTTCCGGACTTAATCCATCACCGAAGCAATTTAGTGATCTACCAAGCGATCCTAGACAGTTGAAAGGCCGAAGTTGGGTAATTTTCTGTAAGAAGAACGCAAGAGATCTTGAAAAATTGATAGAATTTTTGCGTCTGGAACATGGATTAATTGTGATCGATGATGAAGCAGATTATGCTTCGCCAGATGGCAACGTGAACAGGCCAGATCATGACAAAACCAAAATCAATTCACTAATCTCCCGACTTTTGGGCTCCGATGGAAAGTATATTGGTGTCACGGCTACACCGGCGAGGCTAAACCTAAATAACACTTTCCAAAATGATAGCGAGAAGTGGGTAGATTTTTCGCCCCATCCAGAATATGTTGGTCAAGAGTTCTTCTTCCCAGAAAATAATGTTTGCCAGTATAGGTTGCATACCTTCAGCGCGGACCAAGGAGATGAGAAAGGAGAAATACAAAATGCCATACTCCATTTCCTGTGTGGGGTAGCATATCTTCATCATTTGGGGAAAACATCAAATTTCACAATGCTTGTTCATACAAGCGGAAAGCGCGATGAGCATGCTGAAGACGTCGACCTGATCCAATCCACCTTAGCCACGCTTTCGACCCCGTCGTCGGCACGCTTTGAGCCCTTGCGCAGAAGACTCTACGACACCGCCAGACTTTTTTCTTCCGCACATGCGACCAAGCTGGGAGAGTTTGTGCTTCGTAACATTAATCGTAATGTTGTAGTGGAGATCAACTCCAGTAGGCCCAATCCAGGTAAAGTGGCAGAGATTTCGACACCAACTAGCCTATTTTCGTTCGGCGTAGGTGGAAATATTATATCCCGTGGTGTAACGTTTGAGAATTTATTGTCAATGTACTTCACCCGAACCGTCAAGGGAAAATTTTCGCAAGATACTTATATTCAGAGGGCGCGCATGTTTGGCACAAGGAAGGATTACAAAGAGCACTTTCAGCTCTGGATACCGGAGACACTTATGGGTAATTGGAGCAAATGTTTTGCTTTCCACAAGCTGGCACTTGAGGCTCAACGAAGTGGTGCTGGGGCGCCTGTGTGGCTAGCAGATCACAAGACGACACCCACCGCGGCGGGGTCAATCGATAGATCAAGTGTTGATTTTGAAGGCGGAGAGATGTCGTTCGGCGATTCGATTACCGCGACTCTGAGCTGTCGGCGTTATTTGTACGTAATGGTAGAAGCGATGTGGATATGCTCAAAGCGTTGCGTGCTAGGTTCAGCGATGAGGAGTTTCCACCATACGTCGTTCGATATCTGGAGCAGGAGATCGCGAATGGAAATCACCGCGTTTCGTTTCATAGACCGAGTGGGTTTGGAACAGCCGCAAGCCGATACACTGACCACGAGAAGAATACTATACGTAGGACAAAGGGAATTTTTGCGACGAATGAGTATCGTCGAAGCGAGATACCGGATGCGCGCCATCATTTAAAAATATTTCACAACGGAAAGGGGAAGGCACGATTGTTCTACAAGATTAACGGTGGGGCAGTGAGATTTGTCCAAAATCGCCGATGATAGCTGACACAGCCCGATATCATGGTTCATTTTTTGCGTTGCTTCTTGAGTATTTTGAGGAGCCCGTGACGTTACAGAGATTGAGAGAGAGCGGTAGTGGCTGCTATCTAGTGAACAACGTCACGCCGATAGGGTTGAAGATGTCGTCAAGGAGAAAAGGGCCATGGATATTTAATTTTGCGAGAGCTCATCGGGAGACGTACCGAGAATTCCTGACTTCGACGGTTGGGCTGACTTCTGACCGATCTCGCGTCTGGAGTTTTCAGTAAAGCCAATGAGTTGGCAGTTGCGGTGCGGTCAAGCTGCGTTGTAGTGCCTAGTAAATCTTTGAGACTGTCAATGCCTCCGCCACGCGCTACACTCCCCCCATGTTCGTGCGCATCAAGACCTCCCCCAACAGCCCGCGACGCTCGGTCCAGATCGTCGAGGCCGTGCGCGACGGCGGCAAGGTCCGACAGCGCATCGTCCGCCATGTCGGCGTGGCCATGGACGAGGACGAGCTCGAGCGCCTGAGGCAGCTCGGCGAGTACGTCAAGGCGAAGCTGGAGGACGAGCGTCAGCCGGCATTGTTTGCGCCCGAGAAGATCGCTGAGCAGGCGATCCGTGTCGGCCGCCGGGGGGACGGCAAGGAGGAACTCCCGGTCGACCTCAAGCAGCTTGAAGAGGAGCAGCGCCTGATCACAGGCATCCACGAGGTCTATGGCGAGATCTACCGGCTGCTGGGCCTCGACGCGCTGCTGCCGCGCTCGCGCTACCGGGCCTCCCATGACGCGCTGTTCCATGTGGTGATGGCGCGGGTAGCCAACCCCGACAGCAAGCGGGGCAGCGTGCGCCGGCTCGAGGAGGACTTCGGCGTGAGTCTTCCGCTCGAGAAGGTCTACCGGATGATGGATCAGCTCGACGCGACGGTGATCGAGCGACTGCGCACGCGCGTCGGCGAGGCGAGCCGGTCGCTGCTGCCGGAGCCGGTCGCGATCCTCTTCTTCGATTGCACCACGCTCTACTTCGAGACGGCCGCCGAGGACGAGCTTCGCCAGCACGGCTTCAGCAAGGACGGCAAACACAAGGACTCGCAGGTTCTGCTGGCGCTGATGGTGACGCGCGAAGGGCTGCCGATCAGCTACGAGGTCTTCCCCGGCGCCACCTACGAGGGACACAGCATGGTCCCGGTCCTGCAGGACATGCAGCGCCGCCACCAGGTGGAGCGCACGGTATGCGTGGCCGACCGGGGCATGCTGAGCGCCGACAACCTCGACGCCATGGACGCCATCGGCGGCGAGTATGTCGTCGGCGCGCGGCTGCGCAAGCTGCCGCTCGCGCTGCTGGGGCAGGTTCTCGACCCCGGGACCTATGCCCCGCTGGAGGGCTCACAGGACCGCCGGGTCGGCGAGTGGGAGTACAAGGGCCGTCGCCTGATCGTCGTCTTCTGCCCCCAGCGCGCACGCAAGGACGCGCACGAGCGCCGCCATCAGGTGGAACGCCTGCTCGACAGGCTGGCCCGCAGCGACAATCCCAGGGAACTGCTCTCCAATCACGGGGCGAAGCGCTTCATCGCCGTCGAGGGCGACGCACGGCTCACGGTGAACCCGGAGAAGATCGCCGAGGCCGCACGATGGGACGGGCTCACCGGCGTCATCACCAATCTGCGCGACGCGCGCGTCACCGAAGTGATGGCTCACTACCAGGGGCTCTGGCAGGTCGAGGAGAGCTTCCGGATCACCAAACACGACCTGAAGATACGTCCCATCTGGCACTGGAACCCGGACCGGATCCGCGCTCACATCGCCATCGCCTTCCTGGCCTTCGCCTGCGTTCGACACCTTGCGTACCGCGTCGCCATCCAGAAGCGGCGGATGTCCCCGGAGGTCATCCGCTCCGCCCTCGTCCACCGCCAGTGCTCCCTGCTGCGCTGTCGGCAATCGGGCAACCGCTACGTCATCCCCTCGAAGCCGACACCGGCGGCGGAGCAGATTTACGCAACCATGGGGCTGCCCCTGACGATCACCCCGTATCAACTCGCCTGACCGTCGACGAAGCACGGCTCGAAGAAATGCCGGATGTAGTGCCTAGCCGAAATGAGAACCAGGCAATATCAACTACTTATGCGAATCAACCGTCGAAGTCAGGAGCCCGATATCATGGTTCATTTTTTGCGTTGCTTCTTGAGTATTTTGAGGAGCCCGTGACGTTACAGAGATTGAGAGAGAGCGGTAGTGGCTGCTATCTAGTGAACAACGTCACGCCGATAGGGTTGAAGATGTCGTCAAGGAGAAAAGGGCCATGGATATTTAATTTTGCGAGAGCTCATCGGGAGACGTACCGAGAATTACTTCAACGGTATGGAGATTTTTATGTGTGCTTGATATGTGGGCGGGATGGTATTGTAGGACTTAGTATGCAGGAGCTTGGGTTAGTTTTGGACGACGGGTTTAAGCGCCAGGGGAGTGTGGTCGTGCGGCGAAGGCTCAAGACTATGTATCAGGTTTCTGGTAGAGGTGGAGTGTTGGATAGGCGAGTAAGCCGTCAATCTATCTTTGACAAGATACGAGAGTCAATGGTTCGAGAGATATGAAATGATCCACGTACATCCGTTTCCTGCCCGTATGGCTCCTGAGATTGCGTTGGAAGGACTTCGAGATTTACCAGCAGATTTTGTTGTGCTGGACCCCATGACCGGTTCGGGGATGGTATTGGGGACGGCGGCGAAGCTCGGGCTGAAGGCAATCGGGTATGATTTGGACCCGTTGGCGTGCTTGATATCCAAGGTAAACGGAACCCAAGTCGATGAGGCGCGGGTAAGATCGGCTTGCGAGGAGTTGGTGGCAAGGGCGAAAACGCTTGACGCTAAGACGGTCACGTTGCCATGGATTGATGATTGTGAAGAAACTGGCACCTATATTGATTATTGGTTTGCACCAAAGCAGAAGGAACAGTGTATGCGGTGCGAGCGCCCCACCTTCATACAGGCCTGGTGATGTGGGAGTTAGGGTTCGGAATGAGACGAAGGGAATTTCTCATTGGAGCCCTCAGCAGAGCTTCTCACCAACGCCAGGGTTGAAGTGTTGCCGGCGCGTGGCGGCTTTCGCCGTCGCTGGCCGGCTTCGGTGAAAGCGCGGATTGTTGCCGAGACACTGGAGGAAGGCGCGACGGTCGCCGGGGTAGCGCGTCGCTACGAGATCAACTCGAACCAGCTGTCGGAATGGCGCCGCCAGGCACGGAAGGGCCTTCTGGTGTTGCCTGCGGAGGGCGAGATGGGTTTTGCTCCGGTGGTCTTGCGTCAGGATGAGCGCCGGGTTCCCGCTGCGGGCAGCGACCGCCTGGAAGTGATCCAGGACCGGGTGACGCTCCGTCTGGACGCCGCGACACCGGCTTGCCGGATCGCCGAGATCGTGTCGGCGTTGAACGCATCGGTATGATCTTCCCATCGAACCGGGTCCGGATCGTGGTTGCGACGAAGCCCGTGGACTTCAGGAAGCAGCACGACGGCCTTGTTGCGCATGTGAAGAGCGTATTGCGCAAGGACCCGTTCACGGGAACGGTCTTCGCGTTCTATAGCGCGACAATCTGGGTGAGAGCCGCGCGTCAATCAGGATGAGATTCCCCGGCGGCATCGGCGAGTTGATGATTGTCGCGCGGGGCGCGGATTGCAAGCGGTTTCGGATTTTGATTGTCGCGGCGCGACAAACAGGGTTTTCGGAGAGCGTTTTGATTGTCGCGGGGGGGCCGTCGGGTCGGAGAAGAGACGGCCCGCGGAGGCGATTCCCGCGGGCTGTGAGTGTTGTGGCCGCTGGGCCGATCTGGCGGCAGCGGTTCAGTTTTTGGTGTTTTTTTCGGTGGCGTAGCTTGCCGGGCGCCCAGCCTTTCGCTTGCCTCTGTCGAGGGCTTCGCGGCGCCTGTAGCTCTCGACATTCATTTCGAGGATGGTGGCGTGGTGGACGAGCCGGTCGACGGCAGCCACCGCGGTTGTTTCGTCCGGGAACACCTTTCCCCACTCACCGAAGGGCTGGTTGGCGGTGATGAGCAGGGATCGGCGCTCGTAGCGGGCGGAGATGAGTTCGAAGAGGACGCTGGTCTCGGCCTGATCCTTCTGGACATAGGCGATGTCGTCGAGGATGAGGAGGTGGTATCGGTCGAGCCTTGCGAGCATGGCTTCGAGGGCGAGTTCGCGGCGGGCGACCTGCATGCGCTGGACGAGATCGGTGGTCCTGGTGAAGAGGACGCGGTATCCGTTCTCGACCAGGGCGAGGCCGATGGCGGAGGCGAGATGGCTCTTGCCGGCGCCTGGCGGTCCGAAGATGAGGCAATTGGCGCCCTGGGTCAGCCAGGCATCGCCGGCGGCCAGCGCGTTGACCTGGGCCTTCGAGATCATCGGCACGGCGTTGAAGTCGAAGCTGTCGAGGCTCTTGCCGGGGAGCAGCTTCGCCTCCCTGAGATGGCGTTCGATGCGCCTGCGGTCGCGCTCGGCGAGTTCGTGCTCGACGAGGGTTGCGAGGAAGCGTGCTGCGGTCCATCCCTCGGCGTCGGCCCTCTTGGCGAAGCCCTGCCAGAGCCGGTTGATGGTCGGCAGGCGGAGTTCGGTGAGCATCAGGGAGAGCCTGATGGCGTCGACCTTGTTGGGGTCGGCGGCGGGTCTGTCCCGGTTGTCAGTCATGCCGCGTCTCCTTGCAGCAACGCGCCGTAGCCGAGGAGTGGCGCCCTGGCGACCTTGATGGCGGGCATGCTGCCGCGCTGCGGCGCGAAGCGGGCTTTGAGCTTGTCGGGGTCGGGAAGACGGCCGGTCTTGAGGGCGCGATCGATCTCCGCGGCCAGTTCGGCCTCGCAGGTGTCCTCATGCGCCAGCGCCAGGAGGCCGACGGCGAGGCGGCAGGCCTCGCGCTCGCCGATCCGCTCCAGGGCCTTCTCGAAGCAGCGTCGGTAGGGCTCGCGAGGGAACAGCTCGTCGCGATAGACCAGGTTCATCAGCGCCATCGGCTTCTTCTTCAAGGAGTGGATGACGTGACGGTAGTTGACGACGTGACCGCCCGGACCGCTCGCGCCGACGCGCGCGCGCGGCAGGGTGAGGAGGTGAGTGCCCGAGAGGAAGAGGTCGATCCGGTCGTCGTAGACGCGCGCCCCGAGCCGGTGCCCGATCAGGCGTGAGGGCACGGTGTAGAACACGCGGCGGAGAACGAAGCCGGAGGACTGGCCGATGTTGACGCTGATCGTCTCGTAATCGACAGTCCGCTCGACCGGCAGGTCCCGCAGCACCGCGCGCTCGGCTTCGATCGCCTTGGAGCGGTGTGCGTTGGCGCGGCCGACCACCTCGGCGACAAAGCGCCGATAGGCGTCGAGGGTCTCGAAGTCCGACGAGCCGCGCAGCGCCAGCGCATCCGCGATCCGGCGCTTGAGGTGTCCGTGCGGCCCTTCGATCGAGCCGTTCTCATGCGCCACGCCGCGGTTGTTGCGGGTGGCTTCCATGCCGTAATGCTCGCACAGCGCCCGGTAGCGCCCGGTCATGTCCTCGACCGCGTCCTTGCCCAGGTTGCAGAACGCCGCCGACAGGCTGTCGGTGCGGTGATCGAGAGGCGCGCCGCCGAGATGCCACAGCGCGTCCTGCAGCCCTTCGGCCAGCGCCGTGAAGCTCTCCCCGCCGAGCACCACATGGGCATGGGTGAAGCCCGACCAGGCGAGGCGGAAGTGGTAGAGCATGTGATCCAGCGGCTGCCCCGCCACGGTCACGCCGAGCGAGCCCATGCGGGTGAAGTCGGACAGGCCCTGCCGGCCCGGCTCGTGCTTCTGGCGGAAGATCACGTCCTTCTCCGCGCCATACTGGGCGCGCCAGGTGCGGATCCGCCGCTCCAGCGTACGCCGCACCCCCGGGTCCAGTTCGGGATGACGGCGCATCAACTCCTCGAACACGCCAACCGGACGGATGGCCGGGCTGGTCTCAAGGATCGGCACGACGTCCTTCTCGAAGATATCGGCCAGCGGGTCCGGGCGGCGCCGGCCCCGCGGCTTCTTCTCCCGGAATGGCTCCGGATCGGCGGCAAGACGGTAGCCGGTGGCACGGCCGAACCCCGCCTTGGCGGCCGCCACCTCGATGGTGTCGGTCTTCTTGTGGGTCATGAACAGCCTCTTCTGGCGATCGGTTACGTAACGCCCGGGCAATGACGCGCTCCTCTACTCGGAAAAACGTCACCGTTCGCCCAGCCGACCGACCCCGCCAGAAGGTCCAGGAAAAATTTTTGAGGCGGCGGCCCGGAACTCCGGTCGGGCTACGCCCTCCCTCCGTTCCGGGCCGCCGCCTTCCCCCGTCTCATCCTGATTGTCGCCAGCGTCTCAAGCTGATTGTCGCGCCGCAGCGTTCCGTACGAAACGAGCTGACAGGCTGAAGCTGATCTACTGGGACGGGACCGGCCTGGTGATGGTCTACAAGCGTCTGGAGGACCAGGGCTTTGTCTGGCCGGCGATCCGCGACGGGGTGATGTCGCTGAGCCATGCGCAGTTCGAGGCGCTGTTCTCCGGGCTGGACTGGCGCCGTGTGCGAGCGCTGTCGGCACGGCGCCCGGCTGAGGCCGAATGACTCACTGGGCGGATCGGGGCGTGCCGCGTCCCGACACTGTGCTACCAGACTGGCCATGCCGGCCCTTGCGGAGATCGACCTCGGAACGCTGACGCCCGAACAGCGGGAAGCGGCGGTGCAGGCAATCGCGGCGCTGGAGGTGCTTCGCGCCGAGAACGAGACGCTGGCGGAAGAGAAGGCCTGTCTCGCGGGCGAGAACGAAGTTCTGACGGACCGCAACGGGGCTCAGGCGGAGCGCATCCGCCGTCTCGAACATCTGAACCTCGAACTGATCCGCCTTCTGTATGGCAAGAGGTCGGAGAAGCTGTCGGCGGACGAGCGCCAGCTGGCGTTCGAGGACCTTGAGGGCGCGGCGGCGGAGATCGAAGCAGCGGCCGCGCCGGAAGATCCGACGCCGGCCCAATCGCCGAAGCGTCCTCGCCCGGCGCGCAATATCGGCCACTTGCCGGAGCATCTGGAGCGGATCGAGCAGGTGGTCGAGCCGGAGAGCACGCTCTGCCCCTGCGGCTGCGGGGAGATGGTGAAGATTGGCGAGGATCGCACGGAGCGCCTGGACATCGTGCCGGCGCAGCTTCGGGTGATCGTCACGGTGCGGCCGAAATACGCCTGCCGGGCCTGCGAACAGGGCGTCACCCAGGCGCCGGCGCCGGCCCGGCTGATCGAGGGCGGGTTGCCGACCGAAGGCGCGATCGCCCATGTGCTCGTCTCCAAATACCTGGACCATTGCCCGTTGCACCGGCAGGCGCAGGTCTATGCCCGTTCCGGCCTCGATCTGGACCGCTCGACGCTGGCCGGCTGGGTCGGCAGGGCGTCATTCCATCTGAAACCGGTGGCCGACCGGCTGGCGGAGCATCTCAAGCGCTCTTCGAAGCTGTTCATGGACGAGACGCGGGCGCCGGTGCTCGATCCGGGCCGCGGCAGGACCAAGACCGGCTGGCTGTGGGCGCTGGCCCGCGACGACCGTGCCTGGAGCGGACCCGACCCGCCGGGCGTTGTGTACTTCTATGCGCCCGGGCGCGGCGGTGAATATGCCGAGCGCTTCCTCGACGGCTTCGATGGTATCCTCCAGGTGGATGGCTATGCCGGCTACAACCGGCTGACTGGACCGAGCCGCAAGGGCGGCGCGCCGATACGGCTGGCTTACTGCTGGTCCCACGCGAGGCGCCGGCTCCGCGAGATCTACGACAGCAGCGGCTCCGAGATCGCGGCAGAGGGCCTGCGCCGGATCGCCGAGCTCTACGCCATCGAGGCCGACATCCGCGGCAGCCCGCCCGAGCAACGTCTCGCAGAACGACACGCGCGCTCCGCGCCCCTGGTCGAGGCCTTCGGCGACTGGCTGAAGCAGCAGCGCGCCCGCATCTCGCCCAAGTCCCGCCTCGGCGAGAAGCTCGCCTATATCGCCCGTCACTGGGACGGCCTCCGGCTGTTCCTCGCCGACGGCCGCGTCGAGATGGACAGCAATGCCGTCGAGAACCTCGCCCGGCCGATTGCCCTTACAAGGAAAAACGCGCTCTTCGCGGGTCACGACGAAGGCGCGGTCGCCTGGGGCCGGATCGCTTCACTCACCCAGACCGCCAGGTTGAACGGGGTCGAGCCCTACGCCTGGCTCAAGGCCACCCTCGAAGCCATCGCGGTCGGCCATCCCAACGACCGCATCGACGACCTGCTCCCGTGGAACTTCAAGCCGTCGTCAAGCTGAAATCCGGGTGACCCGCCCGCATCGCTTACGGAACAGTTGCGTAAGTTGGCATTTGTAATGGTACAGGAGCCGATGCTCTCAAGTGGTCCCGTCATGAATGCGCTGAAGGTTTCGGTCTCCCGCTTGATTGTGACGAAAGAGCCGAAGGCTTCTCGAGCGAGGGACACTGCTCATAGCCGTCCACATCGCACAATCATTGAGAATGAGTTCGATCTCTTTGACGCCCTTCCGGGATCGTTGGACCATGTGCTAAAGGCGTTGTCGTCCGGGAAAATTCAAAAGGATGTGTCTGCATATAGAGGCGATGCGCGGAGAATGGGGCGTGTTAGGTCAGGTTCTGTTGATCGAATAGTGACTTCCCCTCCGTATTTGAATGCAATAGATTATATGCGGGGGCACAGAATGTCCCTGATCTGGCTTGGGTACTCGATCACCAAATTGAGGAAGCTGCGTGCGCGGTTTGTTGGAGCGGAAATCGTTCGGGTGCGACGGGTGAATGGACGAGCGCAGGAGTTTTTCGAAAATTTACACCCGGATGTAGGGGAGAAAAAGAGGAATATGCTTCGGCGCTACTATGGTGATTTGTGCTCGATTCTGCGCGAAGCACATCGAGTACTGGCACCAAACCGGCAGGCAACTTATGTTGTTGGAAATTCTCGTGTGAAAGGACACGAGGTGAGGAATAGTGAGTTGCTGAAGCTATCTGCCGAGCAGAGTGGCTTCAAAATTATAGATCACTTCACGCGAGAAATTCCAGAGCGAAGCCGGTATATGCCACTACTTAGATCGGAGGAAACAAATTTGTTTAGAAGAATGAAGACTGAGCATATCATGACATTCTCAAAGTAGTGGTGTTGGTAGCACTGTGCATTGGCGGATGGTGAACCCCTGCCGCCGCAGGCACGGCCAGCAGTGAGGCGGTTCCGTAACGGGCGGGCGTCCCTGGCGAGCAGCGGCTTCACCGAACCAAGTCCGTCCTGAGCGCCCGGGCTTCGTGTTCGAGCACGGCGCGAACCTGCTGCTCATCGGTAAGCGATGCGGGCGGGTCACCCGGATTTCAGCTTGACGACGGCTTGAAGTTCCACGGGAGCAGGTCGTCGATGCGGTCGTTGGGATGGCCGTGCGGCGCGTCAATCAAGCTGAGACGTTTGCGTCAATCAGGATGAGACGGGGGAAGGCGGCGGCCTGGAACGCAGGGAGGGCGTAGCCCGACCGGAGTTCCGGGCCGCCGGCTCGAAAAATTTCCCCCGGGCCTTCTGGCGGCCAGGGCCGGCCGGGCGAACGGTGAGGCTTTTCCGAGTGGGGGAGCGCGTCGTTGCCCGGGCGTCACATAACCGATCGCCAGAAGAGGCTGTTCATGACCCATAAGAAGACCGACACCATCGCGGTGGCGGCCGCCAAGGCGGGCTTCAGCCGTGCCACCGGCTACCGGCTCGCTGCCGATCCGCTTCCCGCTCGGGAGAAGAAGCCGCGAGGCCGGCGCCGCCCGGACCCGCTGGCCGATATCTTCGAGGAGGACGTCGTGCCGATCCTTGAGGCCAGCCCGCTGATCCGCCCGGTCGGCGTGTTCGAGGAGCTGAGGCGCCGCCATCCCGAACTGGACCCGGGGGTGCGGCGCACGCTGGAGCGGCGGATCCGCACTTGGCGCGCCGAGCACGGCGCGGAGAAGGACGTGATCTTCCGCCAGAAGCACGAGCCGGGCCGGCAGGGCCTGTCCGACTTCACCCGCATGGGTTCGCTCGGCGTGACCGTCGCGGGGCAGCCGTTGGACCATATGCTCTACCACTTCCGCCTCGCCTGGTCAGGCTTCACCCATGCCCGGGTGGTGCTGGGCGGCGAGAGCTTCACGGCGCTCGCCGAGGGGCTGCAGGACGCGCTGTGGCATCTCGGCGGCGCGCCTGGCGAGCACCGCACCGACAGCCTGTCGGCGGCGTTCTGCAACCTGGGCAAGGACGCGGTCGAGGACATGACCGGGCGCTACCGGGCGCTGTGCGAGCATTACGGCATGGAAGCCACCCGCAACAACCGCGGCGTGGCGCATGAGAACGGCTCGATCGAAGGGCCGCACGGACACCTCAAGCGCCGGATCGCGGATGCGCTGGCGCTGCGCGGCTCGTCGGACTTCGAGACCCTCGACGCCTATCGGCGCTTTGTCGCCGAGGTGGTCGGCCGCGCCAACGCACACCGCTCCAAGGCGATCGAAGCCGAGCGCGCGGTGCTGCGGGACCTGCCGGTCGAGCGGACTGTCGATTACGAGACGATCAGCGTCAACATCGGCCAGTCCTCCGGCTTCGTTCTCCGCCGCGTGTTCTACACCGTGCCCTCACGCCTGATCGGGCACCGGCTCGGGGCGCGCGTCTACGACGACCGGATCGACCTCTTCCTCTCGGGCACTCACCTCCTCACCCTGCCGCGCGCGCGCGTCGGCGCGAGCGGTCCGGGCGGTCACGTCGTCAACTACCGTCACGTCATCCACTCCTTGAAGAAGAAGCCGATGGCGCTGATGAACCTGGTCTATCGCGACGAGCTGTTCCCTCGCGAGCCCTACCGACGCTGCTTCGAGAAGGCCCTGGAGCGGATCGGCGAGCGCGAGGCCTGCCGCCTCGCCGTCGGCCTCCTGGCGCTGGCGCATGAGGAGAGTTGCGAGGCCGAGCTGGCCGCGGCGATCAACCACGCGCTCGGGATCGGCCGTCTCCCCGACCCCGGCGAGCTCAAGGCGCGCTTCGCGCCGCGCCGCAGCAAGATGCCCAGCGTCGATGTCGTCAGGCCGCCGCTCGGCGGCTATGGCTCGTTGCTGAGCGCAGGAGAGGCGGCATGACCGACAAAGACGACAACAACACCGCGCTCGACCCCAACAAGATCGACGCCATGAAGCTCTCCTTGATGCTTGCCGAGCTCCGCCTGCCGACGATCAGACAACTCTGGCAGAGCTTCGCCAAGCGGGCCGACAAGGAAGGATGGACCGCGGCTCGCTTCCTCGCGGCCCTGGCTGAACACGAACTCGCCGAACGCGACCGGCGGCGCATCGAGCGCCACCTCAGGGAGGCCAAGCTGCTTCCGGGCAAGACGCTTGCCTCCTTCGACTTCAACGTCGTGCCGATGATCTCGAAGGCCCAGGTCAGCGCGCTGGCCGCCGGCGACGCCTGGCTCAGCCAGGGCGCCAACTGCCTGATCTTCGGACCGCCAGGGGCCGGCAAGAGCCATCTCGCCTCCGCCATTGGCCTGGCCCTGGTTGAGAGCGGATACCGTGTGCTGTTCACCAGGACCACCGATCTCGTGCAGCGCATGCAGGTTGCAAGGCGCGAGCTTGCACTGGAAAGCCTGTTGGCGCGGCTCGACCGCTTCAACCTCCTGATCCTCGACGACCTCGCCTATGTGCGGAAGGACCAGGCCGAGACCGGCGTGCTCTTCGAACTCATCTCGGCGCGCTACGAGCGGCGATCCCTGCTCATCACCGCAAACCAGCCCTTCGGCGAGTGGGGAAAGGTGTTCCCGGACGAAACAACCGCGGTGGCTGCCGTCGACCGCCTCGTCCACCACGCCACCATCCTCGAGATGAACGTCGAGAGCTACCGCCGCCGCGCCGCTCTCGACAGAGGCAAGCGAAAGGCCGGCCGGCCGCCAAGCTACGCAACCGAGAAAAACACCAAGGACTGAGCCGCCGCCTGCTCAGGTAGAGCGGCCACGACAATCAGGGCCCGCGGGGATCGTCTCCGCGCGCCGTCTCTTCTCCGACCCGACGGCCTGCCGCGACAATCAAAACCATTCCCGAAAACACTGTTTGTCGCGCCGCGACAATCAAAACCGGAAACCGCTTGCAATCCACCCCCCGCGCGGCAATCATCAACTCGCCGCTGCCGCCGGGAATCTCATCCTGATTGACGCGCAGCTCTCACCCAGATTGTCGCGCCATATGGCCGACCGCGATGGCTTCGAGGGTGGCCTTGAGCCAGGCGTAGGGCTCGACCCCGTTCAACCTGGCGGTCTGGGTGAGTGAAGCGATCCGGCCCCAGGCGACTGCGCCTTCGTCGTGACCCGCGAAGAGCGCGTTTTTCCTTGTAAGGGCAATCGGCCGGGCGAGGTTCTCGACGGCATTGCTGTCCATCTCGACGCGGCCGTCGGCGAGGAACAGCCGGAGGCCGTCCCAGTGACGGGCGATATAGGCGAGCTTCTCGCCGAGGCGGGACTTGGGCGAGATGCGGGCGCGCTGCTGCTTCAGCCAGTCGCCGAAGGCCTCGACCAGGGGCGCGGAGCGCGCGTGTCGTTCTGCGAGACGTTGCTCGGGCGGGCTGCCGCGGATGTCGGCCTCGATGGCGTAGAGCTCGGCGATCCGGCGCAGGCCCTCTGCCGCGATCTCGGAGCCGCTGCTGTCGTAGATCTCGCGGAGCCGGCGCCTCGCGTGGGACCAGCAGTAAGCCAGCCGTATCGGCGCGCCGCCCTTGCGGCTCGGTCCAGTCAGCCGGTTGTAGCCGGCATAGCCATCCACCTGGAGGATACCATCGAAGCCGTCGAGGAAGCGCTCGGCATATTCACCGCCGCGCCCGGGCGCATAGAAGTACACAACGCCCGGCGGGTCGGGTCCGCTCCAGGCACGGTCGTCGCGGGCCAGCGCCCACAGCCAGCCGGTCTTGGTCCTGCCGCGGCCCGGATCGAGCACCGGCGCCCGCGTCTCGTCCATGAACAGCTTCGAAGAGCGCTTGAGATGCTCCGCCAGCCGGTCGGCCACCGGTTTCAGATGGAATGACGCCCTGCCGACCCAGCCGGCCAGCGTCGAGCGGTCCAGATCGAGGCCGGAACGGGCATAGACCTGCGCCTGCCGGTGCAACGGGCAATGGTCCAGGTATTTGGAGACGAGCACATGGGCGATCGCGCCTTCGGTCGGCAACCCGCCCTCGATCAGCCGGGCCGGCGCCGGCGCCTGGGTGACGCCCTGTTCGCAGGCCCGGCAGGCGTATTTCGGCCGCACCGTGACGATCACCCGAAGCTGCGCCGGCACGATGTCCAGGCGCTCCGTGCGATCCTCGCCAATCTTCACCATCTCCCCGCAGCCGCAGGGGCAGAGCGTGCTCTCCGGCTCGACCACCTGCTCGATCCGCTCCAGATGCTCCGGCAAGTGGCCGATATTGCGCGCCGGGCGAGGACGCTTCGGCGATTGGGCCGGCGTCGGATCTTCCGGCGCGGCCGCTGCTTCGATCTCCGCCGCCGCGCCCTCAAGGTCCTCGAACGCCAGCTGGCGCTCGTCCGCCGACAGCTTCTCCGACCTCTTGCCATACAGAAGGCGGATCAGTTCGAGGTTCAGATGTTCGAGACGGCGGATGCGCTCCGCCTGAGCCCCGTTGCGGTCCGTCAGAACTTCGTTCTCGCCCGCGAGACAGGCCTTCTCTTCCGCCAGCGTCTCGTTCTCGGCGCGAAGCACCTCCAGCGCCGCGATTGCCTGCACCGCCGCTTCCCGCTGTTCGGGCGTCAGCGTTCCGAGGTCGATCTCCGCAAGGGCCGGCATGGCCAGTCTGGTAGCACAGTGTCGGGACGCGGCACGCCCCGATCCGCCCAGTGAGTCATTCGGCCTCAGCCGGGCGCCGTGCCGACAGCGCTCGCACACGGCGCCAGTCCAGCCCGGAGAACAGCGCCTCGAACTGCGCATGGCTCAGCGACATCACCCCGTCGCGGATCGCCGGCCAGACAAAGCCCTGGTCCTCCAGACGCTTGTAGACCATCACCAGGCCGGTCCCGTCCCAGTAGATCAGCTTCAGCCTGTCAGCTCGTTTCGTACGGAACGCGAAGACCGTTCCCGTGAACGGGTCCTTGCGCAATACGCTCTTCACATGCGCAACAAGGCCGTCGTGCTGCTTCCTGAAGTCCACGGGCTTCGTCGCAACCACGATCCGGACCCGGTTCGATGGGAAGATCATACCGATGCGTTCAACGCCGACACGATCTCGGCGATCCGGCAAGCCGGTGTCGCGGCGTCCAGACGGAGCGTCACCCGGTCCTGGATCACTTCCAGGCGGTCGCTGCCCGCAGCGGGAACCCGGCGCTCATCCTGACGCAAGACCACCGGAGCAAAACCCATCTCGCCCTCCGCAGGCAACACCAGAAGGCCCTTCCGTGCCTGGCGGCGCCATTCCGACAGCTGGTTCGAGTTGATCTCGTAGCGACGCGCTACCCCGGCGACCGTCGCGCCTTCCTCCAGTGTCTCGGCAACAATCCGCGCTTTCACCGAAGCCGGCCAGCGACGGCGAAAGCCGCCACGCGCCGGCAACACTTCAACCCTGGCGTTGGTGAGAAGCTCTGCTGAGGGCTCCAATGAGAAATTCCCTTCGTCTCATTCCGAACCCTAACTCCCACATCACCAGGCCTGTATGAAGGTGGGGCGCTCGCACCGCATACACCGTAGCGCCGGCGGCCAGGTTTTCGTAAAGCGCGAACAGGGGAATCCGCGTGCCGGCGAAGACCCATGCGCCGCTGACCTTTCCCGGCGTGCGTTCCACAGCCGGGCATGTCGTCCAGTCGGTCATCGGCTCTCCTCCTCCCGTGCAATGCCCTCACCGGCGAGCGCATCATATGCGAAGCTAGAAGCCGATGCCCGCCCCGGCGGTGGCATATGCACCGGCTCCCGCTCCTGGCCGCTACGCCCGGTCCGCGCGGCCCTGCCGCCGCGCGCGGCGCGTCTTGCGGTCGAGGCCGTTTTGCAAAAGGAAGCGCTGCACCGCGGCCGCGCTGAAGACCGCGCCTTCCTCGGCAAGCACGCCCCGCAGCGCCCGGCCGCTGATGTCCGGGCGCTCCTCCAGGATGCGGAGGATCCGGGCGCGCTCCGGCTCGATCCGCGAGGGGCGGCCGCGGGGCCGGCCCGGCTTGAAATTGCCCTGCTCGCGAAAGCGCCGGACCCAGCGGAAAACGCTGCTCGCCGCCACCTCGAACTGCCGGCCCGCCGCCTCGAAGCTCATCCCCCGCTCCAGCACCGCCGCCACCGCCCGGCGGCGCAGGTCCTCGCCCACCGCCTTGCCCGGCCTCGGCCCCGCCATGCCGCCCGTCATCGCGTCCGCCATGTTTTCCATCGCCCTCTCCACTGTCTTTCCTTCCGGGCGGCTCGCGCCCGTTCCGTTTCGTTCCAGATTACCGCGCCGGCCGGTGCGGCCGGCATTCCGGGTTTAATGCGCCGGGGCTTCCTGCCGGCCGGCGGACGCGCGCAGCTGTCCGGTTGGGCGTCCGCCCCTCGACACAGCTCCCGCATCCCTCATGAAGCGCCGACCGGCGCCCCGGTTCAAATCCACGTCATCGCCTCGCTTCCTCGCTGTTGGCGCGGGTTTCTGGGGTATATAGGGAACAAATGGGCGGGATGCAAGTTATTTGAGGAAACTATGCCGAAACTCGCGGTGCGAGGCTCCACTCGTTCCCCATCGTCATGCCTTTTTCCCGTCATGGCCGGACTTGTTCCGGCCATCCATACGGCCGCTGCCGCGAGGGTCCCGAGGGAGATGCCCGGAACAAGTCCGGGCATGACGATATGGGGGGACGGGCATGACGATATGGGGGGCGGGCACGGCGGAGCGGGCGTTCGGATATGGCGGAGGAGCCTGCCCCGGCTTCCCCGCTCAGGGGCAGGGACAGGCGGGGGCCGGGGCGAGGGTGCCTGCCCGCCGCTCAGCCTCCCGCCGGCCGCCGGTAGAGGCGGTAGCGGCCCGGGGCGACGCCCTCCGGCAGCGGCTCCTCCGTCCAGCCGGGGAGCGGCATGGGCTGGTCGGCGGCGAGGACGGCGCCGGGGGTTGTCAGGCGGGGGAGGAGGGGGGCGAGGGCCTTTGCCAGCGCCAGCGAGGCGGCCTTGTCGCCGGTGCCGATGTCGGCGTGGACGAGGGCGGCGGGGGCGGGCAGGCGGACATTCGGCAGGGTGTCGAGGAAGTCGCCGATTATGAGGCGGTCTTCGGGCGGGGTGCAGTCGGGGTGGGCGGCGGGCGCACGCTCGAACACGAAGATGTCGCGGTCCGGCAGGCGGGCGCGGAGATGGTCGTAGGTGCGCCCGTTGCCGAGGCCGAGCTCCAGCACCGGGCCGGGCACGCCCCGGATGAGCGCCGCCGCCCGGTCGAGGCAGGCGCGCTGGGCCTCAAGGCGGCGGATGGCGCTGTCGAGGCGGGTCATGCCGCGGCGCTCCGCGCCCCTTCGGCCGCCGCGCCCCGCCTGCCCCCGTGGAAGCGGGGGTTGCCCCGAACGCCCCGCCTGCCCCCGCGAAAGCGGGGGGCACCCCGGCCCCCGAGCCGGGGTCCATCCATGGCTCCCGATGCCGCCGCAGCCGGTGGAGAGCAGGACGAACCGCCTGAGGCTGCCGAGAGAGCCGGAGCTGGACCCCGGATCAAGTCCGGGGTGACGACAGTGGGAGCCGGAATGACGGTGTTTGTCCGGCTTCTTCCCGTGCTTCTTCCCGCCCGGCGGCGGACGGCCCCTGTTCTCCCCTCCCGCTTGCGGGAGGGGTTGGGGGAGGGCCTCCCGGCGCGGCGGGCTTCCGCCGGGCTTCGCCCGCGAGCGGGCGAGGAGAGCTCCCGCGCCATCCTCCCGCTCACCCGGCGGCCAGCTGTGCGCGGGCTTCGCGGAGGTCGTTGGTGGTTCTGTCGAGGCGCTGGGCGAGCTCGCGCATGATCTCGACCGCCATTTGCGGGAACTCCGCCACCAGCCGGAAGAACAGCTCCTTCGAGATGCGCAGCGCCGTCACCGCGTCGGTCGCGCGCACGGTGGCGGTGCGCGGCACGTCGATCAGGATCGCGATCTCGCCGACAATGTCGTTGCGGCCGACATCGGCGACCTTGAGCGGGCCCTGGGGCGTGTCCACCAGCACTTCGGCCGCCCCCTCCAGCACGATATAGGCGGCGTCGCCGATATCGCCCTGCCTCACCACGAGGTCGCCCGGCTCGAAGCGCACCCGCTCGCTGGTGAAGGCGAGCAGGCGCAGCTTGGACGCCTCGATGCGCTGGAACAGCGGGATGGCGCGGAGCGCCTCGACTTCCTCGTTGAGCGCCATGGGTCCCTTCCTCCTCGTTACTGCCTGAGGAGCCGGGCGAACGGGCCGCCGGCCTCCCTCAGCGCCTCGTAAGTCCCGTCCTCCACCGTGCGGCCCTCCTCGACCGCGACGATGCGCGGGAAGCTCTCCGCCAGCTCCGGCGCCTCCAGCACCCAGACGATGCCGCGCCCCTCCATCGCCGTGCGGGCGGCGAGGAACAGCATCTCGCGCGCCACGCGCTCGACGCCCGCGGTCGCCATGTTGACCACCAGCAGCGCCGGGCGCTTCAGCAGCGCGCGGGCGAAGGCGAGCTTCTGGCGCTGGGTCTGCGTCAGGCGGCTGCCGCCGATGCCGACCTGGAAGGCGAGCCCCGCCTCCATCACGGCATCGCGGATGCCGACCTCGTCCACGACCTCGCCGAGCAGCGCGCTCACCCGCGCCGCGCCATGCGCCTGGCCGTGGCGGATGCGCCCGAACAGGATGTTGTCCTGGAGGCTGGCGCGCGCCGTGTAGCGGTCCGCGTCGAAGAACTCGACCGAGGCGCGGTCCGCCTCCGGCAGGCGCTCGCGGAAGAGGCGCCGCGCCGTCAGCAGGTCGGCGCGGATGGCGTCGTCGATGAGCCCGAGGCGGTGGCGCTCCGGGATCAGCAGGAAGGGCAGGCCGAGCAGCCTTTGCCGCTCCTCCCCCTCCAGCCCCTCCAGACCCAGCCGGTCGGCGCGCGCGGCGATCGCCCGGAAGTCGGGCAGGTCGTCGGCGTCGATGAAGGAGAACTGCTGGAAGAGCTCGTGGCCGGGGTCGATGTCGGCGAACAGCTCCACCATGATCTTCGCCACCTGGAGGCCGATGCCCTCCAGCCGGTCCAGCAGCCCCGCTTCCTCCAGCACGCTGCGCACGAAGGGGTGGCCCGCAAGGTTCTCCACCTGGAAGGCCGGCCCGATGGGCGCGCCGAACAGCAGGTTCTCCGCGAGCGTGGCGTTGACATTGTAGGCGCCGGCGTCGAAGGGCTCGATGGGCGCGGCCGCACCCGGCGCATCGAGGCGGGAGCGGAGCGCCCTCCGCGCTTGCAGCACGCGCGCGGCGAGGCCCGCATGGGCGTCCCCGTCCAGCACGCCGCGCAGGCCGAGCGCATAGAGGTCGTCGTCGAGGCCGACGGCCGTCAGCACCTCCACCATCCGGCGCGCCATCTCCGCGCCGGGGGCGGCGCCGGCGGCCTCGTAGTCCACCCAGTCCGCGCCGATGTCCTCCTCGCTGTTGCCGGAGCGGCGGGCCTCGGCCGCGCGGGCCTCGCGGCGCGCCGCTTCCCCGGGTTCGAGGTCGGCGGGGCGCAGCGGCCGGTGGCGCAGGCCGAACAGCAGGTTTTCGCGCAGGCTCGCGTTGAAGAGGCTGGCATTCGGCCCGACATAGGCCGCCCGGCGCCCGAACACGGCCTGCGGCAGCTCGGCGAGCGCGGTTCCGTCCAGATGCGCCCGCCCGCCGGTGACGACCGCCAGCCGGGCGGCCAGCAGGCCGAGCTCCTCCTTGCCGCCGCCGCTCGGGCCGACGATGGCGACATGCTCGTCAAGGCCGAGGGAGAGCGTGGCGCTGCGCACGGGCTGGGAAATCTCGTCCTCGGCATAGGCGGCGTTTTCGAAGGCAAGCCGGCTGTCCGGCCCGATCTCCGGCAGGGCGTCGGCCTCCTCCACCTGCAGCGCCTCGTCGATCATGCCGGGCGGGTCGAACTGCTGGACCACCTGGTCGTATTTGATGCGCGCGTCGGCCTGCTGCTGGTAGTAGGCCAGCAGCTCTTTCCAGGGCGCGGACATGTCCTTGTAGGCGGCGAGCACGGCGACCATGGCGCCGAAGCTGAGCCGGCCCTCGATAATCAGGTAGCCGCCGATGGAATAGAAGAAGAAGGGGGTGAGCTGCGCCAGGAAGTTGTTGAGGAACTTGATGAAGAACTTGCGGCGGAAGATCTCGAAGCGGATGTCGTATATGCCGCCGAGGCGGTTGGCGATGTCGGCGCGCAACCGGTTGGAGCCGTCATCGGCGTGGACGGCCTCGATGGTGGAGATCGATTCGCCGATCCGGTCGGAGAGCCGCCGCACATGCTGCACCCGCTCCTTCGCCAGTGCGGTCACCCGGCGCTGGAGCTTCGGGATTGCATACATCTGGAAGGGGTAGAGCGCGAGCGCCGCCAGGCCCAGGATCGGCTCCTGGATCAGCATGAAGGCGCCGATGGTGACCAGGATTCCGAGCTGATAGACCGGCTGCGCCAGCGCATCGCCCATGAATCCGCCGAGCGGCTCCACCTCCTGCGTCACCATCGGGATGATCTCGCCCTGGCCCATCCGCTTGAAGACCGGCAGCGGGAAGCGCAGCAGGCGCGAATAGAGGTCGTAGCGCAGCCGGCGCAGCAGCCGTTCGCCGAGGCGGCCCTTGCCGGTGTTGATGGCGAATTTGAACGCGCCGTTCAGCAGCACGAGGCCGAGGAAGGCGAAGCTCAGCACCATCAGATACTCGATCTGCCCGAGCTCCAGCCCCAGCAGCGACCGGGGGAAGCCCGAGCCGCCGATGGCGTCGTTGATGATCTGCTTGGGCAGTTCGAGCGAAACGTAGAGCACCGGGAAAGACGCGACGGTGAGCGCGAGCAGGAAGAGCTGCTGCGCCAGGCTGTGGCGGAACACGAAGCCGTAGATCGTCTTTTCCATGCCGGCTGCTCCCGCGCCTCGACCGGAGGCGCGCATCATGGGCCTATCCGACGCAATTGAAAGTGCCGCGCGCCGTCACGACATATCGGCGAAGCGGCAAATCCTCCGCTTCCGCGCCGAACGGGAGTTGTGCAATAGTCGATCCCATGAGAGGCAAGCGTATCCTCATCTACAGCCATGACAGCTTCGGGCTCGGCCATCTGCGCCGCTGCCGGACGATCGCGCATGCGCTGGTCGGCCGGCGCCGGGACCTGTCGGTGCTGATCCTGTCGGGCTCGCCGATCATCGGCAGCTTCGACTTCCGCACCCGCGTCGATTTCGTCCGCGTGCCGGGCATGATCAAGCTGCGCAACGGCGACTACACGCCGCTCAACCTCAACATGGCGCCCGAAGAAACGCTGGCCATGCGCGCCTCGATCATCCGCCACACGGCGGAGATCTTCGACCCGGACCTGTTCCTGGTGGACAAGGAGCCGCTCGGCCTGCGCGGCGAGGTGGCCGAGACGCTGGACATCCTGCGCCAGCGGGGCACGCGCCTCATACTCGGCCTGCGCGACGTGATGGACGAGCCGGAAATGCTGGCGCCGGAATGGGAGCGCAAGAATGTCGCTCCGGCGCTCTCCCGGCTCTACGACGAAATCTGGATATACGGCCTGCCGCAGATCTGCGACCCGCTGGAGGGGCTCGGCCTGCCGGAAGCGGTGCAGCGCAAGGCGGTCTATACCGGCTATCTGCCGCGCGGCGTGCCGGACGCGCCGCTGTCTCCGGAGGCCGAATGCGCGGCGGAAGAGCCCTTCGTGCTGGTGACGGCCGGCGGCGGCGGCGACGGCGACGAGCTGATCGACTGGGTTCTGCGCGCCTATGAGCATGCCGGCCCGATGCCGTGGCGGGCCGTGCTGGTGTTCGGGCCGTTCATGCCCTCGGAGCGCCAGGCGGAGTTCCGCCGGCGGGCGGCGGCGCTGCCGCAGGTCTCGACACTCGTCTTCGATGCGCATCTGGAAGCCCTGATGGAGCGGGCCTCCGGCGTGGTCGCGATGGGCGGCTACAACACGTTTTGCGAGATCCTCTCGCTCGACAAGCCGGCCGTCATCGTGCCGCGCACCCGGCCCCGGCTGGAGCAGCGCATCCGCGCCGAACGCGCGCAGGAACTCGGCCTCGTGCGGATGCTCGACCCCGACTGCCTTGCCGACACCCGCGCCATGGCGGGCGCGATCCGCGGCCTCGCCCTCCAGAACCGGCCGTCCGAGGTGGTCGTGCCGGGCCTCATGGACGGCGTGGAGAGCATTGCGCGGCTCACCGACCGGGCGCTGGAGCGGCCGGCGGTGGAGCCGCTCAGGCTCGTGCAGCCTTGACCGTCGCAACCGTCGTCAAAGGCTGGCCGCGCCTCTCCGAGACCTTCATCGCGCAGGAAATCCTGGGCCTCGAGGAACGCGGGGTCGCGCAGCGCATCGTCTCGCTGCGCCGCCCGACCGATCCGGCGCACCACCCGATGCACGAGCGGATCGCGGCGCCGGTCCACTACCTGCCGGAATATGTCCATGAAGAGCCGCGCCGCGTCTGGCTAGGATGGCGCCGCGCGCGCCGCCTGCCGGGCTACCGGGCTGCGCGCGCCGCCTGGCTCCGCGACTGGCGGCGCGACCCGACGCCGAACCGGGGCCGGCGCTTCGCCCAGGCAGCGGTGCTGGCGGCGGAACTGCCGGAGGATGTCGAGCGCTTCCATGTGCATTTCCTGCACACGCCCGCCTCGGTCGCCCGCTATGCGAGCCTGATGACCGGCCTGCCCTGGTCCTGCTCGGCCCATGCCAAGGACATCTGGACCACGCCCGAATGGGAGAAGCGCGAGAAGCTCGCCGGGTGCGAATGGCTCACGACCTGCACGAGCGCAGGCGCGGAGCATCTCAGGGCGCTCGCGGCGGTGCCGGAGCGGGTGATGCTGGTCTATCACGGCCTCGATCCCGGCCGTTTCCCCCCGCCGCCGGAGCGCGACGCGCCCGACGGCAGCGACCCGGCCCGGCCCGTGGTCATCGCGTCGGTCGGCCGCGCGGTGGAGAAGAAGGGCTACGACACGCTGCTCGCGGCGCTCGGCCTGCTGCCGCCGGAGCTGCACTGGCGCTTCGTGCATATCGGCGGCGGCAAGCTCGCCGGGCGGCTGGAGCGGGCAGCGGCCGGCCTGCCGGCCCGGTTCCTCGGCGCGCAGCCGCAGGACAGGGTGGTGGAGGAGCTCCGCAAGGCGGACCTCTTCGCGCTCGCCTGCCGGGTTGCCCCCGACGGCGACCGCGACGGCCTGCCCAATGTGTTGATGGAGGCGGCCTCACAGGGCCTGCCGGCGGTTTCCACGCGGGTCTCGGCGGTGCCGGAATTCGTACGCGCCGGCGAGACCGGCCTGCTGGTCGAGCCGGAGGACCCGCAGGCCCTTGCGGCGGCGCTCGCCGCGCTCATCCGCAACCCGGCGGAGAGGGCCGCCATGGGCCGGGCGGCCCATGCGCGCGTCCGCACGGCCTTTTCCTTCGAGGCCGGTATCGACCGGCTGGCAGAGCGCTTCGAGTCGCCGACATGCGCATTGCGTTCCATGCGCCGCTGAAGCCGCCCGACCATCCCGTCCCTTCGGGCGAAAGGCAGATCGCGCGCCTCTTCCTGCGCGCGCTGGAGGCGGCGGGCCACGACCCTTTCCTCGCCTCGCGCTTCCGCCCGCTGGACAAGCGGGGCGACCCCTGCCGCCAGCGACGTATCCGGGCGCTCGGCGGCAGGCTCGCCGAGCGTCTGGAGGCGCGCCTGCCCGCCTTTGACGTCTGGTTCACCTACCACCTCTACTACAAGGCGCCGGACTGGCTTGGCCCCCGCTTGGCGGCGGCGCGCGGCGCGGCCTACTGGGTGGCCGAAGCTTCGCACGCGCCGAAGCGCGCCGGCAGCCCCTGGGACATCGGGCATCGCGCGGTGGCGGACGCGATTGCCCGCGCCGACCGCCTCTTCTGCCTCAACCCGAACGACCGCACCTGCCTCGCGCCGCTCACCTCGCCGCACCGCCTCATCGACCTGGCGCCGTTTCTGGATGCCTCGGCCTGGCGGGCGGCCTCCTGCCGGGGCGACCCGCCTCTGCTGGTGACGGTCGCGATGATGCGCGAGGGCGCCAAGCTCGCCTCCTACCGCAGGCTGGGCGCGGCGCTGGCGGCGCTGGACGACCTGCCCTGGCGGCTGCTCGTGGTGGGCGACGGGCCGGCGCGCGGGCAGGTCGAGGCGGCATTGCCGGCCGGGCGCACCTGTTGGCTCGGCCGGCGGAGCGAGGCCGAATTGTCCGCCATCCTGGCCAATGCGGACCTCTTCGTCTGGCCGGCGGAACGCGAGGCCATCGGCATGGCGCTGCTGGAAGCCTCAGCCGCCGGCCTGCCGGTCGTGGCGGCGGCGACCGACGGCGTGCCGGCCGTGGTGGCGCATGGGGAAACGGGGCTGCTGGCGCCGCCGGGCGATGCGGCTGCCTTCGCCGCCGGCCTGCGGGCGCTGCTGACGGACCCGGCCCGGCGCCGCGAAATGGGCAGGGCGGCCAGGAAGCGCGTGCTCGCGCGCCACGACATCCCCCAGGCCGCGGCGGCGCTGGCATGACGCTGCTCGCCCTCATCCGGCACGGCCCCACCGCCTGGAACCGGCAAAGGCGGGTTCAGGGGCGGCGCGACATTCCCCTCGACGCCGAGGGCGTGGCGGAGGTTGCGGGCTGGAGGCTGCCGCCGGCCTTCTCCTCCTTCGACTGGGCGGCGAGCCCGCTTGCCCGCGCGCGGCGCACGGCGGCGGTGCTGGCCGGCGGCGCGGTTCCATGCGCGCCGGCGCTCATCGAGATGGACTGGGGCGAATGGGAGGGGCGGCGGCTGGCGGAGCTTCGCGCCGAACTCGGGCCCGCAATGGCGGCGAACGAGGCGCGCGGGCTCGACTTCCTGCCGCCCGGCGGCGAGAGCCCGCGCATGGTCCAGCGCCGGCTCGGGCCCTGGCTCGAAGAGGTCGCGCGGCGCGGCCGGCCGACGGTCGCGGTCGCGCATCGCGGCGTGATTCGCGCGCTCTACGCCGCCGCCGCCGGATGGGACATGCGGGAGCGGCCGCCCCGCGCGCTCTCCTCGCCGGCGGCGCATCTGTTCGAAGTCGCGCCGGGCGGGCGGCTGCGGCTCCGCTGTCTCGATGTGCAGGCCTTCCGATGAAGGTCTTCTTCTGGGTTCAGCACCTGCTCGGCATCGGCCATCTGCGCCGCACGCTGTCGCTGGCGAGGGCCGCCGCTGCAGCCGGCATCGAAACGGTCGTCGCCACGGGCGGCCTGCCGGTGCCCGGCGCCGACCCCGGCGCGGCGAAGCTGGTGCAGCTTCCGCCGGTGCGCGCCGTGGACCGCTATTTCAAGCAATTGGCGGACGAGCGGGACCGGCCCATCGACGATGCCTGGCGCAACAGGCGGCGGGCGGCGCTGTTCGAGGCCTATGAGGCGGCCCGGCCGGACGCCCTGGTTACGGAGCTTTTCCCCTTCGGCCGCCGGCAATTGCGCTTCGAGCTGGAGCCGCTGCTGACGCGGGCGAAGGCCGACGGCTGCACGACTGTTTCCTCGGTGCGCGACATTCTGGTCGAGCCGGACAAGCCCGAGCGCATCGGCGAGATGCTGGAGCGGGTGGAACGCTGGTACGATCTGGTGCTGGTCCACGGCGACCCGGCCTTCGTGCCGTTCGATGCGACCTTTCCGGGCCTCGACGGGATTGCGCCGCTCGTGCGCTATACCGGCTACACGGTGGACCCGGTAGAGGCCCCGCCTTGCGGTGACGGCGAGGGCGAGGTTCTGGTCTCCGCCGGCGGCGGGGCGGTTGGCGAGCCGCTGCTGCGCGCCGCGCTCGCCGCCCGCCCGCTCTCGGCCGCGCATGACCGCCGCTGGCGCTTCCTGGTCGGCGAGGGGCTGCCGGAGGCCGTGTTTTCCGAGCTGGCGCGCGCTGCATCGTCCGGCGTCATCGTCGAGCGCGCCCGGCCCGATTTCCAGGCCTTGCTCAGCCGCGCGCATCTTTCCGTCTCGCAGGGCGGCTACAACACGGTCATGGAGGTGTTGGCCGCCGGCCTCCGCGCCGTCGTCGCGCCCTATGCGGGCGGGCATGAGAGCGAACAGACGCTGCGCGCCGGCGCGCTCGCCGAACGCGGCGCCCTGCAGGTCGTGGCCGAGGACGAGCTTTCGCCGGAGCGCCTGGCCGCCGCCATCGACCGGGCGCTCGCCGGCCCGCCCTTGTCCGCGGCCGGCATCGATCTCGGCGGCATCCCGGCGACAATCGCGCTGTTGCGGGACCTCGATGGCCGCTGACCCCTGGCAGGCGCTGGCAAGCGAGCTCGACCTCTGGCCGGAACCGGCGGACTTCTGGTGGCGCGATGACGATGCCACCGCCCGGTCGCCCGCGCTGGAACGGCTGGTCGACGCGCTGGACGGCGTTCCTTTTGCGCTCGCGGTCGTCCCGGCGGAAGCCGCCGCCGACCTGCCGGGCGCGATCCTCCAGCATGGATGGCGGCACGAAAACCATGCGGGCCCGGCGGAGAAGAAGGCCGAATTCGGTCCCCACAGGCCGCAGGAAACCATGCTGGCCGAGCTGGAGAGCGGCCGCGAGCGGCTGCGGGCGCTTTACGGCCGGCGCTTCCTGCCGGTCGTCGTGCCGCCCTGGAACCGGATCGACCCGGCGCTGGCCGCACGGCTGCCGGCGGCGGGCTGGCGGGGCCTCTCCGTTTTCCGTCCGCGCCGGGGCCCGTTCGAGACCAACGCCCATGTCGATCCGGTCGCCTGGCGCACCCATCGCGGCTTTCGCGGCGAGGCGGAGGTGCTGAACGATATCGCCGCCCATCTCCGCGCCCGCCGCTTGGGAACGGCCGACCGGGACGAGCCCACCGGCATCCTCTCCCACCATCTCGCCGCCGACGAACCGGGTCTCGCCTTCTTCCGCGACCTCGCCCGCTTCGTCGCGGCCCATCCCCGCGCCGGCTGGCGGGACCCCGCGACGCTCTGGCCGGGCTGAAGCACCGGGGCCAGATTGCAGATCGGGGTCGGGAACGCTGTGGCCCCCGGCTTGTCGGCTTTCTTGGAAGCCGCTGGTGACAGGCTCGCTGCTCCACTGGTAGAGTGTGCATGGGCGGCGCTGCGCGGTTGCGCCGTCCAAGCAACGGCAGGGTGGGCTGGAGGAGCGCCTTCCCTGCCGTTTCCGCTACCGGGTCGCCGGAAGACCGCCTCGGGGCAGGCTGTCGAGGCCGGCCTCGACCGCGGCGCTGCCGGCGGACGCCGTCACGATGGGGCTCACGGAGGACATGGCGCCCAACCTTCCGCCGGCGATCGGGCAGGAACCGGCGCCCGTCGGAAGGCGGAATTGCGGCGGCGGGCGGAATCGCGCAGACTCGAAAAGGTCCGGGGCAGAAGGGGATCGCGCCATCTCGACGACGGCGGAAGCAGGGGCGCCAGGCGGAGGCATGGCCCTGGGTTATCCGGCCCGCACACTCTGGCCGGACTATACGCGCGCGGGCATCGGCCTGGCGATTGCGCTGCTGCCCATGCCGTGGGTGCCGCCCGGCAGTTTCGGCAATTGGCTGCTCGGTCTGCTGGCGCTGCTGTTCGGCGGCTTCGCCGTGATGACCTGGGTGAAACACCGCTCGACGGTGCAGATGAACCCGGCGGGCATACGGATTCTCGGTCCCGTTGGCCGCACGATCGCCTGGGACGGGCTCGACCGGCTGGCGCTGCGCTTCTATTCGACCCGCAAGGAGCGCGGCCACGGCTGGATGCAATTGAAGCTCTCGGGCGGCGGGACGACGATCACCATCGACTCCAATCTCGACCGCTTCAACCTTGTGGCCGCGCGGGCGGCGCGGGCGGCGGCGGAAAATGCGCTGGCGCTCGACCCCACGACACTCGCCAATCTGGAGGCGATCGGCGTCTGGCCGGTCGATCTCGAGGCGGGGCGTTGAGCGCGCGCGTTGTGGAGACCGCGCGTTGAGCGCGCTGTTGGAAATCGAAAACCTCGCGGTCGAGTTCAGCACGCCGGGCGGGGCGGTCACGGCCGTGGACGGCGTGTCGTTCTCCATCCCGCACGGCCGGACGGTCGCGCTGGTCGGGGAATCGGGGTCCGGCAAATCGGTGACCGCACAGGCGGTCATGGGCATCCTGCCGCGCGCCGCCGCGATCCGCTCGGGCTCGATCCGCCTGCGGCGCGAAGGCCAGCCCGAGGTGGACATCGCCGCGCTCGACCCGGACGGCCGCCGGATGCGCCGGCTGCGCGGCGGCGCGGTCTCGATCATCTTCCAGGAGCCGATGACCTCGCTCTCGCCGCTGCACACCGTGGGCGACCAGGTCTCCGAGGCGCTCCGGCTGCACAGCGAAACGACCGCGAAACGGCTGCGCGCCGAGACGGCCGATATGCTGCGCCTGGTCGGCTTCCCGGACCCGGAACGCGCGCTCGACACCTATCCCTTCGAACTCTCGGGCGGCCTGCGCCAGCGGGCGATGATTGCCATGGCGCTGATCTGCCGCCCGGCGCTGCTGATCGCCGACGAGCCGACCACCGCGCTCGACGTGACCGTCCAGGCGCAGATCCTGAAACTCGTCAAGGACCTCCAGCGCGAGCTCGGCATGGCGGTGCTGATGATTACCCACGATCTCGGCGTGGTCGCCAACATGGCCGACGAGCTGGTGGTGATGTATCACGGCCGCATCGTCGAGGCCGGCAGCGCCGAGGATGTCTTCCGGCGCGCCGGGCACCCCTATCTGAAGGCGCTGCTGCGCGCCGTCCCCCGCTTCCACATGGCCGCGGGCGAGCGGCTGACCCCGATCCGCGAGGTCCGCCCCGAAACCGGCCGGCTGCTCGCCGGGGAAAGCCGCGCGGAGCAGGAGCCGCAGGCGCCCGCCGACCGCCCGCTGCTGGAAGTCCGCAGCCTCACCAAGCGCTACGGCAGCCGCAAGGCCGGCCTCTTCGGCGGCGGGGCCGAGGAAGGCGTGCTGGCGGTGGACGATGTGAGCTTCCGCATCGAGCGCGGCGAATGCCTGGGCCTGGTCGGCGAGAGCGGCTGCGGCAAGAGCACGCTCAGCAAGATCGTCATGCGCGCGCTGACGCCCGACCGGGGCGAAGTGCTGTTCGACGACAACGGCGCCGCGGTCGATCTGCTGCGGCTGCCGCAGAAGAGCCTGCTGCCTTACCGCCGGCGCATCCAGTATGTGTTCCAGGACCCGTTCAGCGCGCTCAACCCGCGCATGACGGCGTTCGACATCGTGTCCGAGCCGCTGGTCGTGCATCGCCTGGCGGGGCCGGAGGAGCGGCGCGAGATCGTGCGCGAGTTGATGCGCCTGGTCGGCCTCGACGAACGCCATCTCAACCGCTATCCGCACAGCTTTTCGGGCGGCCAGCGCCAGCGTCTCGGCATCGCCCGCGCCCTAGCGCTCAAGCCGGAGCTGCTGCTCTGCGACGAGCCGGTCTCGGCGCTCGACGTCTCGGTGCAGGCGCAGATTCTCAACCTGCTGAAGGACCTGCAGAAGGCGCTCGGCCTCACCTATCTGTTCGTGTCGCACAATCTGGCGGTGGTCGATTACATGGCGGAGCGCATCGCCGTGATGTGCGCCGGCAGGCTGGTGGAGCTTGCGCCGCGCGAGGTGCTGTTCCGCAATCCGCGCCACCCCTATACCGAGGCGCTGCTGTCCGCCGTGCCGGAGCCCGACCTCGACTATCCGCTGGACTTCAAGGCGCTCGCCGACGAGCGCGCCTCGAAGCCGGAACTCTGGCCCGGCCCCTATCGGCTTGCCGGCGGCGCCAGAGGCGTGTTCGAGGAGATCGAGGACGGGCATTTCGTCCGCCTCCGGGAAGACGCCGCGCCCGGCGGGCTCGCCGCGTGAGGCCGCTGGCGGTCCTGTTGGCGCCGCTCGCCCTGTTTGCGGGCGCGTCCCTGGCCGCTCCTGTCGAAACGCCGTCTCTCGCCGAGCGTGTCCGCGCCGGGATGCTGCCTCCAGTCGAGCAGCGCCTGCCGGCCGTCCCGCATCTCGACGGGAAAGCCGGGCCCGGCCGGCATGGCGGAGACCTGCGCGTGCTGATGGCCAAGGCCAAGGACACGCGCCAGCTGGTTGTTTACGGCTATGCGCGGCTCCTGTGCTACACGCCGGAGCTCGTGCTGGAGCCGGACATTCTGGAGCGTGTGGAAGTCCGGGACGGCCGCATCTTCACGCTGCATCTCCGGCCGGGCCACAAATGGTCGGACGGCCATCCCTTCACCGCCGAGGACTTCCGCTACTGGTGGGAGGATGTCGCCAACAACGAGGAACTCTCGCCGACGGGACCGCCGGCGGCGATGCTTGTCGAAGGCGAACCGCCTCTCTTCGAAGTGCTGGGCGAAACGACGGTCCGCTACAGCTGGGAGGCGCCGAATCCGGGTTTCCTGCCCGCACTTGCTGGGGCGCGGCCGCTCTATATCTACCGCCCGGCGCACTACCTGAAGCGCTTCCACGCCGCCCATGCGCTGCCCGAAGCGCTGGCCCGGGCCGTGGAGGAGGCGCGCCGGCGAAGCTGGGCCGCGCTGCATAACAAGCTCGACAGCCAGTACAAGAACGACAATCCGGACCTGCCGACCCTGCAGCCCTGGGTTCCGTTGACCCGCCCGCCGTCGGACCGCTTCCTCTTTGCCCGCAACCCCTTTTACCATCGCGTGGACGCCGGCGGCCGCCAGCTTCCCTATATCGACCGCGTGGTGATGAACATTGCCGCGAGCGGGCTTATCCCGGCGAAGACCGCCGCCGGCGCCAGCGACCTCCAGGCGCGCTATCTCAGGTTCGACAATGTGACCTTCCTGAAGCGCGGCGAGGAGCCGGGCGGCTACAAGGTCCGCCTCTGGCGCACGGGCAAGGGCGCGCATGCGGCGCTCTATCCCAACCTGAACGCCGCCGACCCCGTCTGGCGGTCCCTGTTCCGGGACCGCCGGGTGCGCCGGGCGCTGTCGCTCGGCCTCTACCGGGAGGAGGTCAACGAGGTCATCTATTTCGGGCTCGCGCTCACCGGCAACAACAGCCTGCTTCCGGGAAGCCCGCTCTACGACGAGGCGGTCCGCCAGCGCTGGGCGGCCCACGATCCCGATGCGGCGAACGTCCTGCTGGACGAGGCGGGGCTCCGATGGGGCGAGGACGGGCTCCGCCTGCTGCCCGACGGCCGCCCGGCGGAACTGATCGTCGAGACTGCCGGCGAGAGCACGGAAGAGACGGACATACTCGAACTCGTCCGCGACAGCTGGCGGAAGCTGGGGATCGCGCTGCACACCAAGCCGCTCCAGCGCGAACTGCTGCGCAACCGCATCTTCTCCGGCCAGGCGCTCATGTCGGTCTGGTCGGGCTGGGAAAACGGGCTCGCCTCGGCCGATATGAGCCCGGCCGAGCTCGCCCCCACCAGCCAGCAACAACTGCAATGGCCGAAATGGGGCCAGTATCACGAGACCCGGGGCGCGGCGGGCGAACCGGTCGATATGGAAGCGCCGCAGCGGCTCTACGCGCTGAACGAGGCCTGGCGCCATGCCCGCGATTCGCAGGAGCGCCGGCGCATCTGGCGCGAGATGCTGGAGATTCACGCCGAGGAAGTGTTCATGCTGGGAATCGTCGGCGGGATCCGCCAGCCCGTGGTCGTGTCCGACCGCCTGAGGGGCGTGCCGGAAGAAGGCTATTACAACTGGGAGCCGGGGGCGCATTTCGGCATATTCCGCCCCGACCGGTTCTGGCTGGCGAACTGACGGCGGGACGGGAAGGATGCTCACCTACATCTTCCGGCGCCTGTTCATCGCGGTCCCGACGCTCGCGGTCGTGAGCGCCATCATCTTCGTCATCATCCAGCTTCCGCCGGGCGACTACCTCACCACCTACATCGCCGAGCTGCAGTCCCAGGGCGAGGCGGCGGACAGCGGCAAGATCGAGTTCCTGCGCAAGCAATACGGCCTCGATCAGCCGCTCTGGAAGCAATATGTCTTCTGGGTCCTCGGCATGTTCCAGGGCGATTTCGGCTATTCCTTCGAATACGACCTGCCGGTCTCCGACGTGGTGGGGGACCGGCTCTGGCTCTCGCTGCTGCTCAACTTCTCGACCGTCATCTTCATCTGGGTCGTCGCCTTCCCGATCGGCTTCTACTCCGCGACGCACCAGTATTCCTGGGGCGACCACGGCCTCACATTTCTCGGCTTTATCGGCCTCGCCACGCCGAATTTCCTCCTCGCGCTCGTGCTCATGTATTTCCTGCGGATCGAGTTCGGCATCTCCATCGGCGGGATGATGGACCCGCAATATGCCGAGCAACCCATGTCCTGGGCGAAGACGGTCTCGATAGCGGAGCACCTGATCGTGCCGGTGGTGGTGATCGGCACGGCCGGCACGGCCGGCATGATCCGCCGCCTCCGCGCCAACCTGCTGGACGAGCTGCAGAAGCAGTATGTGGTGACCGGCCGCGCCAAAGGGCTGCCCAATCTGCGCCTCCTGCTGAAATACCCGGTGCGGATGTCGCTCAACCCCTTCGTGGCCGACATCGGCAACATGCTGCCGCAGATCGTCTCCGGGTCTGCGGTCGTGGCGATGGTGATGAGCCTGCCGACCACGGGGCCGATGCTGATCGACGCGCTGCGCAGCCAGGACATGTATCTCGCCGGCTCGTTCCTGATGTTCCTCTCCGTGCTCACCATCGTTGGCATGCTGCTCTCCGACCTGGCGCTTGCCCTGCTCGACCCGCGCATCCGGCTCGGGGGCCGCGCCCAGCGATGAACGACCGGCCCGAACATTTCGTCGATACCGCGCCCTGGGACCCGCACGCGGTCGAGGCGCTGACGCCCGAACAGGAGCGCTATTACCTCGCGACGCAATGGCAGTTGATGTGGTGGAAGCTGAAACGCCACAAGCTCGCCGTCGCCTCCGGCATCGTGCTGCTCCTGCTCTACGCCTCGGTCCTCATCTCCGAATTTCTTGCGCCCTACAACCTGCACAGCCGCGACATCCGCCATATCCATGCGCCGCCCCAGGCGGTCCACCTCTTCCATGAGGGCGAGTTCATCGGGCCGTTCGTCTATGGCTATTCCCGCTCGCTCGACCTCGCGCAGCTGAAGCGCGTCTATGTCGAGGACCCGGAAAAGGTCTATCCGCTGCGCTTCTTCTGCCGCGGCGACGACTACCGCTTCTGGGGCCTGTTCGAGGCGGACCTGCATCTCGTCTGCGCCGCGGACCGGGACGGCGCGACGCTGTTCCTGCTCGGCACCGACCGGCTCGGGCGGGACGTGCTCTCGCGCATCGTCTACGGCGCGCGCATCTCGCTCACCGTGGGCCTGTTCGGCATCTTCATTTCCTTTGCGCTCGGCATCGTCATAGGCGGGCTCGCCGGCTATTACGGCGGCTGGGTGGACAGCCTCTCGCAGCGGATCATCGAGATCGTGCGCTCCTTCCCGGAGCTGCCGCTCTGGATGGCGCTCTCGGCCGCGCTCCCGGTCACCTGGTCGCCGGTGCTGGTCTTTTTCGGCATCACCGTGATTCTGGGCCTGCTCGACTGGACCGGGCTTGCGCGCGCCGTGCGCTCCAAGCTGCTGGCGCTCCGCGAGGAGGATTTCTGCACCGCCGCGCAGCTTATGGGCGCCAGGCCCGGCCGCATCATCGCGCGCCACCTCCTGCCCGGCTTCGCGAGCCACATCATCGCGTCCGCAACTCTCTCGATCCCGTCCATGATCCTCGGCGAAACGGCGCTCAGCTATCTCGGGCTCGGCCTCCGGCCGCCGGTCACGAGCTGGGGGGTGCTGCTGACGGAGGCGCAGAACATGAATGTCGTGGTGCTGTATCCGTGGCTTATGCTGCCGGTCGTGCCGGTCGTGGTGACGGTGCTCGCCTTCAACTTCCTCGGCGACGGCTTGCGCGACGCCGCCGATCCCTACAAGTAAAGGCGGCGAACAACGGGGCGAATCGGGAGAGGGGCTCTCATGGCGGAGATGGAGGGAAAGGTCGTTCTCGTGGCGGGGGCGGGGGCCGTCGATCCCGACGGCATCGGCAACGGCCGCGCGGCGGCGATCCTGATGGCGGAGGCGGGCGCGCGCATCATGTGCGCGGACCGGGACCTCGCCCTGGCCCAGCGCACGGTCGAGATGATTACCGAACGCGGCGGCGAGGCGGCGGCCTGCGCCGCAGACATCACCCGCGACGAGGACTGCGCCGCCATGGTGGCCGCGACGCTGGAACGGTTCGGGCGGCTCGACGGGCTCGACAACAATGTCGGCATCTCCTCGCGCGGCTCCGTGGTCGAGGAGACCGAGGAAGCCTGGGAGCGGGTGATGGAGGTGAATGTGAAGGGCATGTTCCTCGCCGCCAAACACGCCATTCCGGCGATGGTCCGCACGGCGGGCGGGGGAGCGGTGGTCAATGTGTCCTCGATCTCGGCGCTGCGGCCGCGCGGCCTTACCGCCTACTCGGCCTCGAAGGGCGCCGTGATTGCGCTGACGCGCGCGATGGCGGTGGACCACGGCGGCGAGGGGGTGCGGGTCAATTGCGTGGCGCCGGGGCCGGTCTATACGCCGATGGTCTATCGACGCGGGCCGGGCATGAGCAGGACCGCCCGCCGGGCGCGCGCCGACGCCTCGCTGCTCAAGACCGAGGGCACCGGCTGGGACATCGGCGAGGCGGTGCGCTTCCTGCTCTCGGACCGCTCCCGGTGGATCACCGGGCACACGCTCGTGGTGGATGGCGGCGCTTCCGTGCGCGGTCCGGAAAGGGATACCGTCTGATGGCCCGCATTCCCCTGCTGGAAGAAGCCGACCTCGCGCCGGAAGACCGCGATGTGCTCGCGCGGCCGATCAACCTCAACAAGGCGCTCGCCCACAGCCCGGAAGGCGCGAGGGCGTTCGGGAGCCTGGGAAGCTGGATCCGCTGGCAGTGCAAGCTCGATCCGCGCCTGCGCGAACTCGCCATCCTGCAGGTCGGTTGCCTGGCGAGGTCCGAGTACGAGTACAGCCACCACATCAAGATCGGGAAGGATTTCGGCCTGAGCGACGACGATATCCGCGCCGTCCGGGCGGAGACGCGGGGCGAGCCGGGCGGCCTCGGACCGGTCGAGACGGCGGTGCTGAAAGGCGCGCGCGAGATGACCGAAGGCCCCGCCATGTCGGGGGAGACCTTCGCCTTCCTGGAGCGGGAGCTCGGCACGGCGCGCACCGTCGATCTCGTGCTCGTGGTGGCGTTCTATTGCGGCGTGGTGCGCCTCCTGGAGACGCTGGAGGTGGATGTCGAGCCGGACTACCGGCCCTGGCTCGACGCCTTCCCGCTCGACTGAGCAGTGCGGAGCAGACGCCTTACCGCCCCTACGCCAGCCGGCGAGCGTGGATCAGCCGGGTCATGCCCGGCACCATTTCCTCGTCGCGGGGCACGGCGAAGCCGACTTCCAGCATCCGGCCCTTCAGCCAGCCGGGCGTGACCGAGCGCGCCTCCGGCGTGAAGGCCATGTGCTGCAATTGCCAGAGCGCCGCCATCGGTGGGCCGGTGCGGTCGTCCTCCACCATGAAGTCGTGGACGATGAAGTGCCCGCCCGGCGCCAGGCAGTCATAGGCCTGCTGCACCAGCCGCGGCAGTTCGGTGCCCGGAACGCCGCTGAACAGGTAGGACATCAGGATCGCGTCCTGCTCGGTCGGCCAGTCGGCGGCCAGCGCATCGGCGGGGATATAGCGCACGCGGTCCACCATCCCGGCCTCGGTGATGAACCGCCAGCCGATCTCGGCGACATTGGGGAAGTCGATGATCGTCGAGACCAGGTCGGGAAAGGTCTCCAGAAGCCGGATGGTCATGGCGCCGGTGCCGCCGCCGACATCGAGCAGGTTGTGGCAGTCCGAGAGATCGACCAGCCGCGCGAGCGTGCGGCCGGGCCCGAGCGAGCCCGCATGCTGCGCCTCGCTGTAGAGTGTGGCCTGCTCCGGGTCCGACATCCAGTGCTGGTAGCTGTCCACGGCCTCGGGGTTTAGCGAGCCGTCCATCACCTCGTTCAACTGGGTCAGGAACGGATACATCTGCCGGTCGATCTGGTAGCGCAGATAGTCGCCGAAATCGTGGCGCGCGCCGCGCACCAGGAAAGACGAGGCGGCGGGCGCGTTGAAATAGCTCTCCTCCTCCCGGTCCACGAGGCCGACCGCCGTCAACGCCGTCATCAGGGTCGTGATCCGGTTGACGGGAACGCCCGTCGCCGCCGCGATCGCGCCCGAGGTTTTCGGGCCGTCCGCGAGCTGGCTGAAGACATCGACATGCAAGCCGGCGAACAACGCCTTGGAAGCCATGAAACCGAAAGCCAGCCGCGAGATGTCTTCGGCTGTTTCGGCCAGTCGTTCCGCCATGCGAAAGAACTCCTCAAATCCAGATAAGTGTTGAGAGCGCATAAACTTGCATGGACGCGATGAATTTTCAATGATGACTATACTTGCATTTATATTGTCCTATTTACGCTCTGTTTACGAACATCGACACTTCTTTACTGTATTGTTGAACGATTGTCTGTATTTCCGAATTCTATACTTGCGGGAACAATCGCGCCATGGGTGCGCAACAGGGCGGCGGCCAATAGCAGCACGGCGCCGAATTGGTGCAGCGCGGCGAGGCCGAGCGGCACGACGGCGAGCAGCGCCGCCAGGCCGAGGCCGGCCTGTAACAGGACCGCCGCAAGCAGGAAGTGTTCGTCCATCGCGGCCCGCCGGCCGCCGGCCCGGAGCCAGGCCGCGAAAACCGCCAGAAGCGCCGCCATCGCCAGCAGCCGGTGATGGAGCTGGGCCGCGACCGGGTTTTCCAGCGCATCGGCGACCCAGCTCCGCTCGCTGCGGTAGTCCGGCGGAACGAGCTCGCCGCCCATAAGCGGGAAACTGTTGTAGATCAGGCCGCCGCTATTGCCGGCGACCAGCGCGCCGCTTGCGATGGCGGCGGCGATGAGGCCGAGCAGCAGCCAGGCGGACAGCGGGCGCGGGCCGGCCCGCGGGCGGATGCGGTCGAGGGCCGTCCAGACGAGGAGCGCGAAGATGAGGAGCGCCATGCCGAGATGGACCGCGAGCCGCGCCGCGCTCACATCGGGCCGGTCGGCGAGGCCGCTCTGCACCATCCACCAGCCGATCAGCCCCTGCAGCGCGCCGAGCGCCAGCAGCAGGGCCAGGCGGAGGCGGAGCGGCCGGTCGATCCGGCCCCGGAGCCAGAACCAGGCGAGCGGGAGGATGAAGAACACCCCCAGCAGCCGTCCCCAGAGGCGGTGGACATACTCCCACCAGAAAATCGCGCGGAAGCCGTCGAGGTCGATGGCGAAATTGATCTGCCGGAACTCCGGCGTCTCCCGATAGAGGGCGAAGACCCGTTGCCACTCGGCCTCGGAGAGGGGCGGCAGCCAGCCGACCAGCGGGCGCCATTCCACCATCGACAGGCCCGACCCGGTGAGCCGCGTGATGCCGCCGATCGAGACCGTCGCGGCCACGGCGCACGCCATCAAGAGGAGCCAGACGGTCACGGCGCGGCACGGGGTCGCTTGTCGCTCGGACATGGAACGCCTAGTTAGAGAGCCTCGCTCGGCCCGGCAATACCGGGCAGGCTCCGCCGCGCCAGGTGAACCTTACATTCCATGACCGAACTTACCCTTGCCGACGGTTTTCTCTTCGAGGACCTGTACAGCCGCGACGGGCTGGTCCGGCTGGACGCGCTGTTCCTGGAGAGCCTCGACGAGCCCCTGCGCGCAGAGCTGGAGGCCGCCCGCACGGCGCCCGGCGCACTGGAGCCGAAGGCGGAATCGGCGCTGGTGCTGGCGTTGGCGCCGAAGCTGGAAGCCTGCCTCGCCCGGCTGTTCGGCATCGAGGCGGAGGCAGACGCGCTCTCCGGGCGCCACACCGCGCTGGCCCCCGTCTATCGCTGCAAGCGGCTGTTCGTGCAGCGCCGCGCCGCGCGGGCGGTAAAGCCGGCGGAGGCGGCGGCGCTCGACGGGGCGGCGGTCGAGGCGGCGCTCGGGGCGCATATGCCGGTTCCGGTCGAGGAGGAGGCCTTCTCCGAAGCGGTGCTGGGCTGGCTCGGGGACGAGGCGAATGCGGGCGAGGCGCTGGAGGCGGCGGCGCGCTATGCGGCCTGGGCGCTCCACCACCCGGAGGGCCGGGCGCGCCACGGCAAGGGCGTGCTGTTCAGGCAGCCGGGGCGCATAGACCCCATGCGTCTGATCGACACCGGGCAGCGCATGGAGAACGGCGCGGAGGCCCACGAACTTCCGGAGGCCCGGCTGCGCCGGCGCGAGGGCTTCGCGCTCACCGACGGCGGCATGGACCTCAAGGCGGCGCTCGACCAGGCGCATTACTGCATCTTCTGCCACAACCAGGGCAAGGACAGCTGCGCGCGCGGGCTGCGCGACCGCCAGACGGGCGCATTCGCCAGGACGGTGTTCGACGTCGAACTCGCGGGCTGCCCGCTGGAAGAGAAGATTTCCGAAATGCAGCTCCTCAAGACCGAGGGCTGGGCGCTGGGCGCGCTCGCGACCGTGTGCATCGACAACCCGCTCTGCGCCGCCACAGGCCACCGCATCTGCAACGACTGCATGAAGTCCTGCATCTACCAGAAGCAGGACCCGGTCGATATTCCGCAGGTCGAGACGCGCGTGCTGAAGGACGTGCTCGACCTGCCCTGGGGCTTCGAGATCTACAGCCTGCTGACGCGCTGGAACCCGCTCAACTTCGCCCGCCCGCTGCCGCTGCCGGACAGCGGCCGGCAGGTGCTGGTGGTGGGGCTCGGCCCCGCCGGCTTCAGCCTCGCGCACCACCTGATGAATGACGGGCACAGGGTGGTGGCGGTGGACGGGCTCAAGATCGAGCCGCTTGCCTCCGCGCTCTCGGGCGTGGACGAGGCGGGCGCACGGCACCCCTTCCGGCCCGTGCGGGACATGGCGGAGCTCCGCGAGGACCTTGCCGAGCGCGTCATGGCCGGCTTCGGCGGCGTCGCCGAATACGGCATCACCGTGCGCTGGGACAAGAACTTCCTCAAGATCGTGCGCCTGCTGCTGGAACGGCGGGCGGCCTTCACCATGGTCGGCGGCGTGCGCTTCGGCGGCACGATCGGGCTCGACGAGGCGTTCGAATGGGGCTTCGACCATGTGGCGATGGCGGCCGGGGCCGGGCGGCCGACCCATGTGCCGATGCCGAATGCGCTGGCGCCCGGCGTGCGCATGGCGTCCGACTTCCTGATGGCGCTCCAGCTTACCGGCGCGGCGCGCACCGACAGCATCGCCAATCTCCAGATACGCCTGCCGGTCGTCGTGGTGGGCGGGGGCTTGACCGCCATCGACACCGCGACCGAGTCGCTCGCCTATTACCCGGTGCAGGTCGAGAAGTTCCTGGCGCGCTGCGAGGCGCTGGACGGCGCGGTCGCCTGGACGGAGGAAGAGGCGGAGGTGGCGGAAGAGTTCCTCGCCCATGCCCGTGCCATCCGGGCGGAGCGGGCGCGGGCGGCCGCGGCCGGCGAGGCGCCGCGCATCTGCGAGCTGCTGCGCGCCTGGGGCGGCGTCACCATCGCCTACCGGCGCCGGCTGATCGACGCGCCGAGCTACACGCTGAACCATGAGGAGGTGGCGAAGGCGCTGGAGGAGGGCATCCGTTTCGCCGAGTGCCTGTCGCCGCTCGCCGTGGAAGTGGACGGGCGCGGCCGGGCGAGCGCGCTGCGCCTCGAACGGGTGGAGATCGACGAGCGCGGCCGGCGCCGCGCGCTCGGCGACGGCGAGACGGTCTCGCTGCCGGCCCGCTCGGTGCTGGTGGCGGCGGGCACCCAGCCCAATACCGTGCTGGCGCGCGAGAGCGCCGGCATTGCGCTCGACGGCAGGTATTTCCAGGCGGTGGACGGCGGGGGCAGCCCTGTCGTTCCCGAGCCGACGGCGAAGCCCGCCCGGCCCGAGGTGACGATGCAGCGCCGCGGGGACGGGCGCGCGGTCAGCTTCTTCGGCGATCTGCATCCCTCCTTCGCCGGCAATGTCGTGAAGGCCATGGGCGGCGTGAAGCAGGCCTATCCGCTGGTGAGCCGGCTGCTGGCGGAGCGGCCGCCGGCAACGGAGGCCGACCTCGCCGAACGCGCCAACCGGGAGTTCCGCGCGCGCGTCCACGAGGTGGTGCGGCTGACGCCCAAAATTGTCGAAGTCGTGGTCGAGGCGCCGGCGGCGGCGCGGGCCTTCCGTCCGGGCCAGTTCTACCGCCTCCAGAATTTCGAGAGCCACGCGCTCCGCCGCCGCAGCACGGTGCTGGCCATGGAGGGCCTCGCGATGACCGGAGCCTGGGTGGACCGTGCGCGCGGCCTGCTCTCGACGATCATCCTCGAAATGGGCGGTTCGTCGGACCTCGCGGCCTCGCTCCGGCCGGGCGAACCCGTGGTGCTGATGGGACCGACCGGCTCGCCGACCGAAATTCCCGAAGACGAGACGGTGCTGCTTGCCGGCGGCGGACTCGGCAATGCGGTGCTGTTCTCCATCGGGCGGGCGCTCCGCGAGGCGGGCAGCCGCGTGCTCTATTTCGCGGGCTACAAGGAGGCGGGCGACCGCTACAAGACCGCCGAGATCGAGGCGGCAGCCGATGTCGTGGTCTGGTGCTGCGACGAGGCGCCGGGCTTCCGGCCGGGCCGCGCGCAGGACTTCGCCCATACCGGCAATATCGTGGAGGCGATGGCGGCCTACGGGGAAGGGCGGATGGGCGCGCCGCCGATCCCGCTCTCCGAGGTGGACCGCATTCTCGCCATCGGCTCGGACGGCATGATGGCGGCGGTCGATGCCGCGCGGCGCGGTGTGCTGCGGGACCTGCTCAAGCCGGGGCACAAGGCCGTCGGGTCGATCAACTCGCCGATGCAATGCATGATGAAGGAGATCTGCGCCCAGTGCCTCCAGCTTCACCGGGACCCGGACTCGGGCGAGGAGCGCGTGGTCTATTCCTGCTTCAACCAGGACCAGCCGCTCGACCTCGTGGATTTCCCGACGCTGAAAGGCCGGCTTTCGCAGAACAGCGTCCAGGAAAAGCTGACGGCGGCCTGGATCGCGCATTGCCTCCAGGCCTGAGCAGGCCGGTTCCGTCACGCCCCGGACGCCGTCCTTCGTCATGCCCGGAACAAGTCCATTGCTGTCCGGTTCAGCTGTCGGGCGAAGCCGGTTCGGGGTTTGGGCGTGTGCGGCGTCTCCTGTCCGTCATGCCCGAATGCCTCCTTCGACAAGCTTGGAACAGGCTTCTCCGTCATACCCGGACTTGTTCCGGGTATCTCTCTCCATCGCTGTCGCCGGACGGCCGCATGGATACCCGGAACAGGTCCGGGTATGACGATGTGAGGGTTGGGACGCCGGGCGTCGATTCGAGTCCCGATCCCGCCAAACCCCTCGAAACCCGGTTGAATCCAAGCCATGCGCCCTGCCCGCAAATCCTAAACCGGACAGCAATGGAACAAGTCCGGGCATGACGGGATGAAGGGCGGGGCAACGCTTTCGGTTCCGCGTTGAAACGCCCGGACGCCGCAAACGGCCGATTTCCAAACGGTCTCCAAGCGGGCCGGGCCGGCCTCTGCGACAACCCGTCCCGCAACCGCGCCGCGCCGCGAATCGAAACCTCTGTAAGAGCCTGCCGTTATTGGGAATAATCGGCGTCTGAGGCCGTTCGGGGCCAGCCGCGCGCCGAAATTGCTAGCACTCAATGCTCATGAGTGCCAGATTCTGCTTGAACTTTCGCCGCCGAGACCTTAACTGCCTCGCCAACCCCTGTTTGGGGGTCGTTTCACAAGAGTCCAGCAGGAGGCGAGGCATGCAATTCAGGCCGCTCCATGACCGCGTGCTCGTTCGGCGCGTCGAGCAGGAAGAGAAGACCGCCGGCGGCATCATCATTCCCGATACCGCCCAGGAAAAGCCGATGGAGGGCGAGATCATCTCCGCCGGCCCCGGTGCCAAGAACGACAAGGGCGAGCTCGCGCCGCTCGACGTCAAGGCGGGCGACCGGGTGCTGTTCGGCAAGTGGTCGGGCACCGAGGTCAAGATCGACGGCGAAGAGCTGCTGATCATGAAGGAGTCCGACATCATGGGCGTGATCGAGCAGGCCGCCGCCTGATCCGGCGCCGCCAACAAGCATTCAGACAAGGAGGGAAGCCACCATGGCTGCCAAGGACGTCAAGTTCAACACCGACGCCCGCGACCGCATGATGCGGGGCGTCAATGTGCTGGCGGATGCCGTCAGGGTCACGCTCGGCCCCAAGGGCCGCAATGTCGTGCTCGACAAGGCTTTCGGCGCGCCGCGCATCACCAAGGACGGCGTGACCGTCGCGAAGGAAATCGAGCTTTCCGACAAGTTCGAAAACATGGGCGCGCAGATGGTGCGCGAGGTCGCGTCCAAGACCAATGACGAGGCCGGCGACGGCACCACCACGGCGACCGTGCTCGCCCACGCCATCGTCCGCGAGGGCGCCAAGGCGGTCGCCGCCGGCATGAACCCGATGGACCTGAAGCGCGGTGTCGATCTCGCCGTGGACAAGGTCGTGGCGAAGCTCGGGGAGCGCTCGCAGAAGGTCAAGGACTCCGAGGAGGTCGCGCAGGTCGGCACGATTTCCGCCAACGGAGAGGCCGAGATCGGCAACATGATCGCCCAGGCGATGCAGAAAGTCGGCAATGAGGGCGTCATCACGGTGGAGGAGGCCAAGAGCCTCGACACCGAGCTCGACGTGGTCGAGGGCATGCAGTTCGACCGCGGCTACCTCTCGCCCTATTTCATCACCAATGCCGACAAGATGAACTGCGAGCTGGAGAGCCCCTACATCCTGCTGCACGAGAAGAAGCTGACCTCGCTGCAGCCGATGCTGCCGGTGCTCGAGGCGGTGGTGCAGTCGGGCAAGCCGCTGCTGGTCATCGCCGAGGACATCGAGGGCGAGGCGCTGGCGACCCTGGTCGTCAACAAGCTGCGCGGCGGCCTCAAGGTTGCGGCCGTCAAGGCGCCGGGCTTCGGCGACCGCCGCAAGGCGATGCTGGAGGACATGGCCATCCTGACCGGCGGCCAGGTCATCTCCGAGGATCTCGGCATCAAGCTGGAGAGCGTCAACCTGGAGATGCTCGGCTCGGCGAAGAAGGTCTCGATCACCAAGGACGAGACCACGATCGTCGACGGCGCCGGCGAGAAGGACGACATCCAGGCGCGCTGCGGCCAGATCCGCCAGCAGGTCGAGGAGACCACCTCCGACTATGACCGCGAGAAGCTGCAGGAGCGGCTGGCGAAGCTCGCCGGCGGCGTCGCGGTGATCCGCGTCGGCGGGGCCACCGAGGTCGAGGTGAAGGAGCGCAAGGACCGCGTGGACGATGCGCTCAACTCCACCCGGGCTGCGGTCGAGGAAGGCATCGTGGCCGGCGGCGGCTCGGCGCTGATCTACGCGGCGAGCGCGCTTGAGGACCTCACGGGCGAGAATGACGACCAGCGCGTCGGCATCGACATCGTCCGCAAGGCGCTCCAGTCGCCCGTGCGCCAGATCGCCGAGAACGCCGGCGAGGACGGCGCGGTCGTGGCCGGCAAGCTGCTGGAGACCAAGGACAACGTCAACTGGGGCTTCGACGCGCAGACCGGCAAATATACCGACCTGGTGAAGGCCGGCATCATCGACCCGACCAAGGTCGTGCGCACGGCCCTGCAGGACGCGGCCTCGGTCGCCGGCCTGCTCATCACCACCGAGGCCATGGTCGCCGAGAAGCCCGAGCCGAAGCAGCCCATGGGCGCGCCGGGCGGCGGCATGCCCGACATGGGCGGCATGGACTTCTGATCCGCGCCGTCCGAGACGGCAAACGGATCGGGGCGCCCCGCGGGGCGCCCCTTTTCTTTGCGCGGCCGGTGGTCGGGGCGGCGAGATTCGAACTCGCGGCCTCCTGCTCCCAAAGCAGGCGCGCTGCCAGGCTGCGCTACGCCCCGCCGGGCGCCTGTCTTCTACTCCGCAAGCCCGCTGCCCGCAATCGACGCCATCGGCGCGGCGGCCGTGGTACACTGCCGGTTGCAGCAAGCGGGAGGCAGCCCCATGTCCGTCGATGCAGCAGCGGTCGAGAGCCTCGACTACCGCCTGAGCCCCCTGCCGGTGCGGGACGATCTTGCCGCCGCCCAGAAGCGCGCCTGGGCCCGGCTGGCGGCGCCGGGGGAATGGTGGTCGGGCGCCGTGCGCATCGCCATTGCGGAGGAGACCCGCGCGGCCGAGGCGTGCGGATTTTGCCGCGAACGCAAGGCGGCGCTCTCGCCATACGCCGTGACCGGCGCGCATGAGACGGCGACGGACCTGCCCGAAGTGCTGGTGGAGGTCGTCCACCGCATCCGCACCGATCCCGGCCGGCTGACCCGGCGCTTCTGCGAGGAGGCCCTGGCTGGCGGGCTGAGCGACGCGGAATATGTCGAGACCGTGGGCGTCGTGGCGACGGTCATCGCCATCGACAGCTTCTGCGACGCCATGGGGCTGCCGCGCCACAGCCTGCCCGCGCCCCTTGCCGGGGAGCCGCGCCGCCGCCGCCCGGCCGGCGCGAAAGAGGGGCTCGCCTGGGTGCCGACCGTGGCGCCGGAGGACCTGACGGAGGCCGAGGCCGGCATGTACGATGGCCTGTCCGCCGTGAACATCCACCGCGCGCTCTCGCTGGTGCCGGCGGAAGTCACCGGGTTCTTCGACATGGACTCGGTGCACTACCTGCCCGACGCGCAGCTCCGGGATTTCGGCACCGAATACCGCGCGCTCACCCACGCCCAGACGGAGTTCCTGGCCGGGCGGGTATCGGTCATAAACCGGTGCGTCTATTGAACCACCAGCCATGCGGTGCTGCTCCGTGGGAGCGGCCAACACACGGGCGACGACTACGACCTGGCGGCGATGGCCGCGGAGGGCGGGACCGGCGGCGGCGTCGCGGCCGGGGCGGCGCTGACCGCCTATGCGGACAGCTTCTACGAGGAGGGCAGGGCAGGCTTTGCGGCGGCGCGGGACCGGCTGCATGAGGAAATCGGCGGCGAGGCGCTGGTCGATGCCGCCGGCGTGCTCGCCATCTTCAATGCCGTGGTGCGAATCGCCGATGCGACCGGCATTCCGCTGGAGGAGCAGAAGGCGGCGATGAGCGCGGATTTCCGGAGCGCGCTCGGCATAAACGACTATCCCGCAGCCGCCGGCAAGGTCTGAGGAACACGGGTTCCGGCGCCAGGGAACGAGGCAGGGCGTATTTCCTTCTGTTCCCCGCGGCCAGGGTGTGGTTTGCTCTCGCGCCATGACCGACATCGACGATCCCATCGCCTTCGAGCTGTTCAAGAACGCCATCTTCTCGATCGCCGACGAGATGGCGCTTACCATCTGCCGGACCACCTATTCCGGCGTGCTGCGCGACAATATGGACTTCTCCACCGCCTTTGCGGATGCGGAGGGGCGGCTGGTGGCCCAGGGGCTGACCCTGCCGGGGCATCTGGGCTCGATCCCGACCGCGCTCGCCACGGTGGTCGAGCGGTTCCGGGACGACATCCATCCGGGCGACGTGTTCTGCCTGAACGACCCGTTCGACGGCGGCATGCACCTGCCGGACATCTTCGTCTTCCAGCCGATCTTCCATGAGGGGCGCCGGCTGGCCTTCGCCTGCACCATCTGCCACCACACCGATGTCGGCGGGCGCGTGGCGGGCTCCAACGCCTCCGACTCCACGGAAATCTACCAGGAAGGGCTGCGCATCCCGCCGCTCAAGATGTTCGAGCGCGGCAAGCGCAACGAGACGCTCTGGACGCTGATCGAGAGCAATGTCCGCGTGCCGGTGCGCCTTGCGGGCGACCTGCGCGCCCAGCTCGCGGCCTGCCATATCGCGGAGGCGGCCTTCCTCGACCTCGTGGAGAAATACGGTGAGGCGCGCGTCGGCGTCTATATGGAGGCGGTGATCGACTATGCCGAGCGGCTGACGCGCGCGGCGCTCTCCGAACTGCCGGACGGGACCTGGTCGTTCGAGGACTGGATCGACGATGACGGCATCGATGTCGGCAAGCCGATCCGCCTGTTCGTGACCTTCACCAAGACGGGCGATTCGATGAAGGCCGACTGGACCGGCTCGGCGGAGCAGGTGAAGGGCGCGATCAACAACACGCTGTCCTTCACCAAGGCCGCGACCTATTGCGCAGTGCGCTCGATCCTGCCGTCCGGCATCCCGAACAATGAGGGCGTGTTCCGCGCCATCGAGGTGACGGCCCCGCCGGGCACCATCGCCAATGCGGTGCTGCCGGCGGCCTGCGCCGCGCGCGGGCTGACGGGCTTCCGCATGGTGGACTGCGCCTTCGGCGCGCTCGCCAAGTGCGCGCCCGACAGGGTATTCGCCTGCTCCGACGGCGGCAATACGGGCGTGTCCATCGGCGGCTACGACAAGGAGCGCCGGCCCTTCATCTATGTCGATTTCGCCTGCGGCACCTGGGGCGGACGGCCCTGGGCGGACGGGCTCGAGGGCAATGCCAACATGTTCGCGAACATGGCCTCGCACTCGGTCGAGGTGACGGAGGCGGAGCAGCCGGTGCAGGTGTTGCGCTACGACCTGGTGGCGGACCGGATGGGGCCGGGCGCCTATCGCGGCGGCGCGCCCTACCGGCGGGAATACCGCTTCCTGGAGCATGAGGCGGTGCTGCAGGTGCGCGCCGACCGCATGGCCTTCCGCCCCTACGGCCTTTCCGGCGGCAAGCCGGGCGAGCCGGCGGCCAATTATCTGAACGGCGAGCCGGTTCCCTCCAAGATTACGCGCAACATCCATGAGGGCGACGTGTTCCTGCACGAGCTGGCGGGCGGCGGCGGCTGGGGCGACCCGCTGGACCGCGAACCGGCGGCGGTGGCCCGCGACGTGCTGAACGAACTGCTTTCGCCCGAGGGCGCGGAGCGCGATTACGGCGTCGTGCTCGGCCCCGACGGCCGCACGGCCGACGAGGCCGCCACGGCGCGCCTCCGCGCCGCCATGAGGACCGGCGGCGCTGACGCCGCCATGCAGGACAGCCGCGCAGCGGAGTAGGCGGCCGCCTTCCGGATTGCGCCGGGTTCCGGTTCCTTCGGGCGCCCGCGGAGCCGCGCCCTTTTCCTCGGCTCATGGAAGACCATGAACGCGCCGGCGATGCTACAAATGCCGGACGGGCGACGCCTGTAACGGGAAGGAGGAGCCGGACGTGTTCACCGATCGCATAGAGGAACGCTGGATCGCGGCATTCGACACTGTCTTCGGCCTGTGCAAGGTCGGGAAGGGCGAGGAAGTCGCGATCCTTTCGGAGACCCAGTCGCGGCGGCTCAATGTCGAGCTGGCCGAGCTTGCGCTGCTCCGGCGCGGCGCGCGGCCGTTCCATGTCACGGTTGTCTCGCCGCCCCAGACCGCTCCCGTGCCGGTGCGCTCCACCGGTTCGTCGCCCGCCCTGCAGGGGCTGGGGCCGGCGATCAGGGCGCTCGCCGCCAGCTCCCTCGTCGTCGATGTTACGGTGGAGGGAATGCTCCATGCGCCGGAACTGCCGGACATCATCGCCGACGGCGCGCGGCTGCTGATGATCTCCAACGAGCACCCGGACGCTCTCGAACGCCTGTTGCCCGACCCCGCGCTCACCGAGCGCGTCAAGGCGGCGGTGAAACGGGTCCGGGCGGCGAAGGAGATGCGGGTAACCTCCGAGGCCGGCTCCGACCTCACCGTCGCGCTGGAGGGCGCGCCGAGCGCCGGGGTCTGGGGCTATTGCGACCGGCCGAAGACGGTTGCCCACTGGCCGGGCGGGATCGTCGTCGCCTTTCCCGCCGCCGGTTCCGTCCGGGGCCGGCTGGTGCTCGATACCGGCGATGTCAACCTGACCTTCAAGCGCTATCTCGAGGCGCCTGTGGCGCTCACCATCGAGGACGACTACGTCACCGGAATCGAGGGCGAAGGCACCGATGCCGAGCTTTTCCGGCGCTACTGGGCCGCCTGGGGCGACCGCGAGGCCTACGCCACCTCGCATGTCGGGTGGGGGTTGAACGAGGCGGCCCGCTACGAGGCGCTCGCCATGTACGACCAGCGCGACTTCAACGGCACCGAGATCCGCGCCTTCGCGGGCAATTTCCTCTACTCGACCGGAGCCAACGAGTTCGCCAACCGCCACACGCTCGGTCATTTCGACCTGCCGATGCGCAACTGCACGGTGAGCCTCGACGGGGTGAAGGTGGTCGAGGCCGGACGGCTGGTCGATTCCTGAGCGGAGGGAGGGCAGGGCGATGGCTTCCAGGGATGAGCGACGCGATGCGCCGATGTTCGATCCGGACTATTACGGGCTCACCGGTGAACAGGCCGCGCTCTGCACGGCGGCCCGGCGGCTCGGCGAGGATAGCTTCGCGGCGCGCGCCGAAGAGTGGGACCGCGACGCGGTCTTCCCGATGGCGAATTACAGGGACCTGCACAAGGCGGGCCTGCTCGCCGTCTGCGTTCCGAAGGAGCATGGCGGGCATGGCGCGGACCTGAAGACCTATGCGCTGATGGCAGCCGAGATCGGCCGCTACTGCGGCTCGACGGCGCTCACCTTCAACATGCATGTAAGCTCGTGCCTGTGGACCGGCACGCTCGCCGACGACCTGCCGATGACCGCGGCGCAGCGGCGCGGGCACAACCGGCGGCGCGCGTTGCATTACGACCGGATCGTGGACCGGGGCGCGATCTACGCCCAGCCGTTCTCCGAAGGCGGCGCGGCGGCGGCGGGCTTCCGGCCGTTCGGCACGCTGGCCGACCGGGTGGACGGCGGCTGGGTCATCAACGGCAAGAAGATCTTCGCCTCGCTCGCCGGCTCGGCGGACTATTACGGCGTGCTCTGCACCGAGAAGAAGGAGAACCTCAGCCGCCGCGACACGATGTATTTCGCCGTCCCGGCCGACGCGGAGGGTGTGAGCGTGATCGGCGACTGGGACCCGCTCGGCATGCGCGGGACGGTGTCGCGCGACCTCCTGTTCGAAAACGTGTTCGTGTCCGACGACGCGGCGCTGATGCCCAAGGGGGTCTATTTCGAGGCGGCGACCCGCTGGCCGCACATGTTCACCACCTTGACCCCGGCCTATATGGGAATCGCCCAGGCGGCCTATGATTTCACCGTGCGCTATCTGCGCGGCGAGGTGCCCGGCATGCCGCCGGTCAGGCGGCGCATGTACCCGACCAAGCAGCACGCCGTCGCCGAGATGCTGGTCGCGCTGGAGCAGGCCAAGGCGCTCTGGTTCCAGATGCTGGGCGAGGCCCGCCCCAACCCGTCCAAGGCGTCGGTGCTGCGCGCCTACTGCGCCCAGTACACGGTGATGGAGACGGCCAACGACCTCTGCCAGAAGGCGATCCGCACCTGCGGCGGGCAGTCGATGCTGAAGAGCCTGCCGCTGGAACGGCTCTACCGCGACAGCCGCTGCGGCTCGCTGATGCTGCCCTGGACGGCGGAACTCTGCATCGACAAGCTCGGGCGCGAGGCGCTCTACGAGCGCGGCGAGGTGGACGAATGAACGACCTGTCCTCATGGGTCGAGAAGAACGCCGCATTCGCCCCGTCGAAGACCGCGATCCGCTTTGAGGGAGAGGACATCGACTACACCCGCTTCGCGGAAACGATCCGCGGCCATGCGCGGGCGCTGAAATCCGTCCACGGGGTCGAGCGCGGCGACCGGGTCGCCTTCCTCGGCTTCAACAGCCCGTCGATGCTGGCGCTCTTCTTCGCCTGCGCGCGGATCGGCGCGATGTTCTCGCCGCTCAACTGGCGCCTGGCGGCGCCGGAACTTGCCTGGATCCTCGGCGACTCCGCGCCCCGGATGCTGGTCGCAGACGCCGGCCATGCGGGGCTGGCACGCGAGGCGGCGGCGGGTTGCCCGGAGACCGCCGTCATCCCCGTGGACAGGATCGCCCGCGACGCGGAAACGGCGAAGGGCGACGACTTCGACCCGGAGGCCGGGCCGGAGACCCCCTGCCTGCTGGTCTATACCTCGGGCACCACGGGCCATCCCAAGGGCGCGGTGCTCGACCAGCGGGCGATCCAGGTCAATGCTCTCAACTGCGTCCACTATGCCGGGCTGACGGACGCCGACCTCGTGCTCACGGTGCTGCCGATGTTCCATGTCGGCGGGCTCAACATCCTCACCTCGCCCGCCTTCTATGTCGGCGGGACGGTGGTCCTGCACCGCCGCTTCGAGCCCGGGGCGGTGCTCCGCGCGATCGTCGGGGAGCGCCCGACGCAGCTCGTCCTGGTTCCGGCGACCATCCAGGCGGCGATCGACCATCCGGATTGGGCGGAGGCGGACCTTTCCAGCCTGCGTTTGCTCACCACGGGCTCTTCCGTCGTGCCGCTCCACCTGATCGACGCCGTGCAGGCGCGCGGCATTCCCGTATGCCAGACCTACGGGCTGACGGAGACGGCGCCGGTCTCGATCTACCAGAAGCCGGGCGACGGGTTGCGAAAGCCGCGCTCGACCGGGAAATGCGGGCTCCACTGCGAGATGAAGATCGCCGGTGACGACGGCAACGAGGTCCCGGTCGGCGTCTCCGGGGAAATCCTCATCCGCGGCGGCAACGTCCTTCGTGAATACTGGAACAACGAGGAGGAGACGCGCCGCGCGCTGAAGCACGGCTGGTTCCATACCGGCGACGTGGCTTACCGCGACGAAGACGGCGACGTGTTCGTCATCGACCGCAAGAAGGACATCGTGATCTCGGGCGGGGAGAACATCTACCCGGCCGAGATCGAGCAGCTCGTCCACCGGATGGACGACATTGCCGATGTAGCCGTGGTCGGGCGCGAGGACGCGCGCTGGGGCGAGGTGCCGGTCGCCGTCGTCGTGCCTGCTGCGGGCGCAAAGATCGCGGCATCGGACTTTATCGCCCGCTTCGAGGGCCGGCTCGCCCGCTTCAAGCACCCGAAGGAGGTGCTGTTCGTCGATGCGCTGCCGAAGAACGCGATGGGCAAGACGCGGAAGCACGAATTGAGGGAATGGGTGAGGGGAACCTAGCCCGCATTTTTCACCGGGGTCATGGTCTGCGCGGCGCTGTCGGGCCGGCAGGGCAGGAGAGCTGCGCCGCGCGATGCGGGGCATCGGGCAAGCGGCTCGACGCACCATGCCGGCCCGACAGCGCCGCCCTTCGGGTCGCGTCCAGGCGCCCGCCCGCGGCGTCGCGGGCCTCAACCGTAGGCAGCGCTACGCTTTTCGGCCCGCTCCTTGCGGATCGAACGTCTGGACAGCGACGCAGGCCGTGACCCCGGTGAAAAATGCGGGCTAGCCCGGCCGGAAAAGGATGCAGCCGGCGGGTTGGGGGCCCCGCCGGCTGCGCTGCCGGTTGCGGTGGAGGAAACCGCTACCGGCAGGGACTGTCGAGGATGTTGGCCCGAGTCCGGGCCGGGACCTCCGTAACCGGAGTCCTGCGCTGTCCGCGCCTCTCTTCGACACTCCGTTTGCGTCCTGCATCGCAAGCTGCCGTCTTTTGCCGAACACTCATCTCTCGTCTCTGCGGCCTGTGCCGTCTCTTTCGAGTCCCAGCGCCCGGCGCGGAAGGTTTCCGAAGCGGACATCCGCAGTCTCGCAGGGCCGCAATGCAAAGAACAAATACCGATTTCTTCTTTGCCTCATAATATTTTCAAATAATACTGCGCCGCCGTTCAGCGGGCTCGCGCGGTGTAGAATGGCGCCATGACCGAGACCGCCAGCGCCCTGACCGGGCTTCACGACCTTCCCGGCCCCAGGGGCCTGCCCCTGATCGGCGTGCTGCACCGGCTCCGCTTCGACCGGCTGCACCTGACGCTGGAGGAATGGGCGGACCGTTACGGGCCGCTCTTCCGGATCGACATGGGGCCGCACCCGATCGCCGTGGTGTCGGACAGCGCGGCCATCCAGCGCATCCTGGTGCAGCGCCCGCAGGGTTTCCGGCGCACGCGGCGGCTCGAGGCGGTGGCGGTGGAAATGGGGCTGAGAGGCGTGTTCGCCGCCGAGGGCGAGGACTGGCGCCGCCAGCGCCGGATCGTCACCGCCGCGCTCAACCGCCACAAGCTCGGGGACTTCTTCCCGAAACTCGCCGCGATCGCAGCGCGCCTGCAGCACCGCTGGGAGGATGCGGCGGACCGGGGCGAGCCGGTGGATGTCTGCAGCGACCTCATGCGCTTCACCGTCGATGTCACCATGCAGCTTGCCTTCGGCGTCGATGCCAACACGCTGGAGACGCCCGGCCCCGTGATCCAGCGCCATCTGGACAAGGTGTTCCCGGTGCTACACCGGCGCACCAACGCGCCCTTCATGTACTGGCGCTGGTTCCGCCTGCCGTCCGACCGGGCGCTCGACCGGGCGCTCGATGCCATAAGGCGCGAGGTGGGCGGGATGGTGCGCGCCGCCAGGGAGCGCATGGCGGCGGACCCGGACCGCGAACCCGCCGACTTCCTGGAGGCGATACTGGCGGCGGCGGCGGACGAGGGGTCCGGCATCTCGGATGCGGACATCTTCGCCAATGCCGGCACCCTGCTGCTCGCCGGCGAGGACACGACCGCGAACAGCATCGCCTGGGCGATGCACTATTTCACGCTCCATCCGGACCTGTTCGGGCGCGCCCGGGACGAGGTCGATTCGGTCCTGGCGCCGGCGGCGGCCATGGAGGACCTGGAACAGGCGAACCGGCTGCCCTTCCTCGATGCCTTCTGCAACGAGGTGATGCGCCTCAAGCCCGTGGCGCCGATGCATGTGGCGGAGCCGCTGGAGGACACGGAGATGCTCGGCTGCCTGATCCCGAAGGGCACGCCGATCATGATGCTGCTCCGCCATGCGGCGACGCGCGATGAGCATTTCGCGGACGGCGAACGCTTCGATCCGGAACGCTGGATCGCCCCGCCCGAAACGCGCCCGAGCCCGCATGACCGGCGCGTCTTCCTGCCCTTCGGCGGCGGCCCGCGCCTTTGCCCCGGCCGGGCGCTGGCGCTGCTGGAAATCCGCACGGTGCTCGCCATGCTCTGCCGCAATTTCGACCTTGAGCCGGTCACGCCCCGCGAGCGGGTCCAGGAGCATCTGGCCTTCACCATGCTGCCCGCCGGGCTCAAGGTGCGGCTGAAGCGGCGGGCGCCGGGCTGAGGGCAGGGATTACGCCTCGACCGACATTTCGCTTGAACGCCGCGACGGCTGCGTCTGCATCCGTCTTGCCCGGGGCGAAGCCAATGCGCTCACGACATCGTTCATCCGCGAGCCTGCGGACGCGGTGGAGGAAGCCGGGCAGGGCGCCCGCGGCACCTTGCTGGCGGGCGGCGGGAGGTTCTTTTCGAACGGCGTCGATCTCGACTGGGCGCTGGGAGAGCCGCGCGAGTCGATCCGCGAGATGTTCCAGGAGTTGGGCCGGCTCATCCTGGCGCTGCTGGAAGCGCCGGCGCCTGTGGTGGGCGCGATCCGGGGCCATGCGATCGGCGCGGGGCTCGCCATGTTCCTCGCCTGCGACTACCGCTACGCCGCCGCGGGCCGCGTGCTCATCGGCAAGCCGGAAATCCTGCTGGGCGTGCCCAACCCTTACTACGGCGACCAATTGCTGCGCTTCGTCGCCGGCGATTTCGCCGCCTCGGACCTGATCTATACCGGCCGGCTCATCCACGCCGAGGAGGGCCGGAGCCTCGGCCTCGTCCACGAAACCGGCCCGAAGGCGGAGATCGAGGACATGGCGTGGGAAAAGCTCCTCAGCCTCTGCGATCTCGCCCCCGCCGCCTTCGCCGAATCGAAGCGCATGCGCCTCGGCCGCTTCTGCGCCGACCTCCGCCGGGAACGGGCGAAGCAGAAACCCGTGACAACCTCCGAAATCCTGTCCTGGCGCCACGAGAGACACGCGCACTGACAAGGTTCGGGCGGAACGCTCTCCATGCCGCTCGCGGCAGCGCCCCGGCACTCAGCCTGAACGATATCGGTAGAGCAACGAGCCCTGCCTTGGCTGTTCTATTCGAATTCCGAACGGGGCACGCCGGACTGGCGAATGATCGACATCAATGTGCCGATTCGCAGTTCTGCGTGATCCGGGACCGGGACTGTGGTTGTTCCATCCGGGTCCGCCTTTTGCATCACGACGTGGCTGCCGCGCCTCCTTACCTCTTCGAAACCGTGTGCCGACAGGATACGGCAAGCCTCCCGGCCAGACAGAATGCGCAGCCTAGCCAACGGCCACCTCGACCTGGGTCACGTAAACTTCGCTCTTGAGCCGCCGCGAGACTTCCTCTTCCGGCGCGGTCTCGAAGAACAGCGCCAGCGCTTCGGCGAGGTTGTCGCGGGCTTCGGCTACGGTGTCGCCCTGGCTCGCGATATCCATTTCCGGACAGAGGGCGACATAGCCGTCGCCTTCCCGTTCGACGATGGCGGTCAGTTGCCTGTTCACGGCGCGCCTCCCGTTTCGTTCACGTCTCTCTACCCCCCGCGCCCCGCCGCCCGGAACGCCCATTTCACCGCCGCCCCGTCCGCGTCCGTGCGGCCTTCGATGAGGATGGCGTCGGTGTTTCGGGGGCGGCCTTCGCCGAGATAGATGCTGCTGGCGAGGCCGATCCGGCCGCCGGAGGCGCGGAAGCTCCATTGCTGGCCGTTCGGCAGCGTCAGTTGCACCGCGCCCGCTTCCAGCTTCGCCTCCACGTCGGGGTGGAGGTGGAAGCGCAGGCTGAAGGGCCAGCCGGCGCCGCCTTCCAGCAGATCCTCGCCGCGCAGGTCGCCGCCCTGGCGCGTGAGATAGAGCCGGCGGCGATGGATGAGGCCGAAGGGCGCGGCATAGCCGTCATGGCTGAGGTCGAGCCAGAAGCCGCCTTCGGCCTCCGTGCGCCGCGCCTCGACATGGAGGCCGCCCGCGCGCACGCCGCCGCCCTCGTCGATCTCGACGGCATGCACGTCGTTCACCGTCAGCGTGGAATGGGCGGCGGTGGCGCGCGCGAGCTCGTTCCACGGCTCGGAGCCGTCGGCCGGCGCGCCGCAATTGACCACGATGCGCCGGGGCCCGTCGCTGAATTCCATCGCAAGCGGGCTCGAATGGCCGCCCCGGTCGAAACCCTTGGCCGTCGGCAGGCCGCTGTCCACCAGCACCAGCGTGCGCCCCGCCTGGAGCCGGTCGAAGCCCGCCTCGATGCTGCGCGTCGGTGGGCGCGCATGGCGGTCAACCCGGGCCAGCGCCAGATCGACTAGTTCGCTCTCCGACTCGTGCCCGCCATGGAAGCAGGCGAGCCGCTTGTCTCCGTGGCGGAAGAAGGTGAGCGGCGGTCCGGCGTCGCGGATGGTCTCGGCCAGGCGTTCCGGGGGCGCAATGCCGGCCGCGCGCAAGAGGCCCTGGACCTCGATCAGCCGGCGCAGCGCCGACAATTGCGCCACCGGGTTGCGCGAGCGGTGGAAGCCGTCGGCGAAGAACTGCTCGTCGAGCGTGCGCTCGATCCGGCGCAACAGCGTCCCCGGCTGCTGCCCGAAGGCGATGGCGGCGGCAAGCGCGCCCGCGAGCGCGGCGAGGCGCGGCGCGCCCTCCGGGGCCGTTTCGATGCCGCGCGCAAGCTGCCGGGCGTGCATGCCTATGCTCTCGATGACGCGGGCGCGGAAAAGCTCTCCCGCGCTTGCGGCGAAGAACTCAAAACTGCCGAGCCAGGAATAGAGCCGCGCGCCGGCGATGTCTGCGCGCCAGACCTCGCCGCGGCCCGAGCCGTGCGCCTCGAGCCAGAGCAGCACCAGCCGCCGCGCTTCGCGCCGGCCCTGGTCGCCGCCGATGGCGCGCAGATGGCGCAGCCAGTCGAAGCGGTGCAGCAGCAGCGCGGTATTGTCCTCCGGCCGGGCTTCCAGCGCCGCCGCCTGCCGTCCGCCGTCGTTCAGCAGCGCCGCCCCCCGGTCCGAGACGCCGGGCCAGAGGTCGCGCGGCGCGTTTGCGAGGCTGCGCGCGCCGCCGCCGGCCCGTCTTGAAAGCCCCGCAGGAAAGAGGCGCCGCGCCGCCAGGCGGCCGGGCAGGCCGATCAAGGCGCGGCCTCGCGCAACCGGCGGATGCGCCCGGCGCAGCCCTTGAGGCCGTCGGCGAAGACGAAGCTGCCCGCGACCAGCACATCGGCGCCGGCGGCCCGCACTTGCGCCGCCGTCTCGTCCGTGATGCCGCCGTCCACCTCCAGGTCGATCTCCCGGCCCGACTCGTCGATGCGGGCGCGCAGCTGGGCGATCTTGGCGCATTGGGCCGACAGGAAGCTCTGGCCGCCGAAACCCGGATCGACCGTCATCGCCAGCACGAGGTCGATATCGCCGAGCACGGCATCGACGGCGCTGGCCGGCGTGCCGGGATTGAGCGCCACGCCCGCCCGACGGCCCGCCTCCCTGATCCGCTGGACGCTCCGGTGGAGATGCGGCCCCGCCTCGGCATGGACGGTCACGATGTCTGCCCCCGCGTCGAGGAATTCGGGCAGCAGCGGGTCGAGCGGCGAGATCATCAGGTGCGTGTCGAAAATCCGGTCGGTGCGCTTGCGGAGCGCTTTCACCACCGCCGGGCCGATGGTGAGGTTGGGGACGAAATGGCCGTCCATGACATCGATATGAATATAGTCGGCCCCGGCCGCAGCCAGAGCGTCCACGGCGGCCCCGAGTTCCGCGAAGTCGGCGGAGAGTATCGACGGGGCGATCCGCGTTGACCGGCGCATGCACAATTGATAGCAGCAGGCCAGCGGACCATCAATCCGGTGCGCGACCGTAACCCCGACGAGAAAGCCATGGCCGCGCCGATTCCGTTCTACCGGGACTTCGATATCGAGCCGGAGCGCGTCTATGAGCTGACGCCGCTGGTGCGGCGCATCACCAGCGCCAATCCGAGCCTGTTCACCTTCAAGGGCACGAACACCTATATCGTTGGACGCGGCGAGGTGGCGGTGATCGACCCCGGGCCGGAGGACGCCGCCCATACGCAGGCGATCCTGGAGGCGCTCAGCGGCGAGACCGTGACCCATATCGTCGCGACCCACACCCACCGCGACCACTCGCCCGGCTGCGCCGCGCTCAAGTCGGCGACCGGCGCGCCGCTTTGCGGCTACGGCCCGCACGGCATCGGCGCCCGGCGCAACTGGCCTTTCGACTCGCCCGAGGGCGGCGACACGAACTTCAACCCCGACATCCGCCTGCCCGACGGCGGGCGCATCGAGGGCAAGGGCTGGACCCTGGAGGCCCTGTTCACGCCGGGGCATATCTCCAACCATCTCTGCTTCGCGCTCACTGAGGAAGGCTCGCTGTTCAGCGGCGACCATGTGATGGGCTGGTCCACCTCCATCGTCTCGCCGCCGGACGGCGACATGGCCCACTACATGGCGAGCCTCGGCAAGGTGCGGGCGCGCACGGAAACCCCCTGGTGGCCGGGGCACGGCCCGCCGATCGCCGAGCCGGGGCCGTTCGTCGACGCCTTCATCGCGCACAGGCAGGAGCGCGAGCGGGAAATCCTGGCCTGCCTCGAAGCCGGCGTGGCGGCGATTCCGGAGATGGTCCGGCGCATCTACACCGATGTCGATCCGGGCCTGCACCGCGCCGCCGGGCGCTCCGTGCTCTCGCATCTGCTGCATATGGTCGAGGACGGGCGCGCGGCCTGCGGCGACGATCCGCCGGGCCCCGACTCGCGCTATGCCCTGGCGTGACCTAAGACTGGGCGGCGAACAGAGGGCGGAGGCGGCGATGACGGACGGCATCGAACGGCTGAGGGAGGCGATCGGCAAGGCGCGGCGCGCGGTGGTGTTCACGGGCGCGGGCATCAGCACCGAGTCCGGCATTCCGGATTTCCGCAGCCCCGGCGGCGTCTGGGACCGCTACAAGCCGATCATGTTCGACGACTTCGTCTCCTCCGAGGAGATGCGGCGCGAGACCTGGCGGCGCAAGATCGAGACCGACAAGACGATGGCGAACGCGCAGCCGAACCGGGGCCACCGGGCCGTGGCGGCGCTGGTCGAGCGCCGCATCGTCGCGGCCGTCATCACGCAGAATATCGACGGTCTGCACCAGGCATCCGGCGTGCCGGACGACAAGGTTATCGAGCTTCACGGCAACTCGACCTATGCCGCCTGCCTCGATTGCAAACTGCGCTACGAGCTGGACGACATTCTGGCGGCGTTCCGCAAGGACGAGACGCTGCCGGTCTGCGGCTCCTGCGGCGGCATGGTGAAGACGGCGACGATCTCCTTCGGCCAGGCCATGCCGGAAGACGCCATGCGCCGGGCCGAGCTCGAGACGATGGCCGCCGACCTGTTCATCGTCTGCGGCTCCTCGCTGGTGGTCTATCCGGCGGCCGGCTTCCCCGTCGCGGCGAAGCGCAACGGCGCCTTCCTCGCCATCGTCAACCGCGAGCCGACCGACCTAGACCGCTTCGCGGACCTCACCGTGCATGACGAGATCGGGGACGCGCTGGGCGGCGCGGTCGGCAACAACTGATGGCGGTGCCGACGCTGGACGGGCTCGACGCGGCCGGGCTGACCGTGCTGCTGCGCGCCGACCTCAACGTGCCCATGCGCGACGGCCGGGTGGGCGACGCCACGCGCATCGAACGGACGCTGCCGACGATCCGCGAACTCGCGGGGCAGGGCGCGCGCGTCGTCGTGCTCTCGCATCTCGGAAGGCCGAAGGGCAGGCCTGCGCCCGAGCTTTCGCTGCGCCCGGTGGCGGCGGCGCTGGCCGATGCGCTGGAAGCGCCGGTCGCCTTTGCGGCGGAGGACCCGGCTGCGGTAATCGCCGGCCTGCCGGCGGGCGGGGTGGCGCTGCTGGAGAACCTGCGCTTCGACCCCGGCGAAGAGGCCAACGACCCGGACTACGCCGCCCGGCTGGCCGCGCTCGGCGACGCCTATGTGAACGATGCCTTCTCCGCTGCGCACCGGGCGCACGCCTCCACCGAGGCGCTGGCGCGGCTGCTTCCGGCCGCGGCGGGGCGACTGATGCAGCAGGAGCTGGAGGCGCTGGAGGCGGCGCTCGATGCGCCCGAGCGTCCGTCGGGGGCGATCGTCGGCGGCGCCAAGGTCTCGACCAAGCTCAACCTGCTCGGCAACCTGGTTGCCCGGGTCGATATGCTTGCCATCGGCGGCGGCATGGCGAACACCTTTCTCCACGCCCAGGGATACGAGGTCGGCAGGAGCCTTTGCGAGCGCGACATGGCGGAGATGGCGCGGCACGTCCTCGACGACGCGGAACGGTGCGGCTGCACGGTGGTGCTGCCTGAGGACGCGGTCGTGGCGCCCGCGCTCGAAGCCGGCGCGCCGGCAGAGGTCGTGACGGTGGACGAGGTGCCGCCCGACGCCATGATCCTCGATATCGGCCCGGAGAGCGCCGCCGGCCTGATCGACCGGCTGGAGCTGCTGCGCTCGCTGGTCTGGAACGGCCCGCTCGGCGCATTCGAGGTGCCGCCCTTCGACCGGGGCACCAATGAGGTGGCGCAGGCCGCTGCCGGCATGAAGGGCCTGCTGACCGTCGCGGGCGGCGGCGACACGGTGGCCGCGCTCGCTCAGGCCGGCGTGGTCGAACGGTTCGGCTACGTCTCGACCGCGGGCGGAGCGTTCCTCGAATGGCTGGAAGGCCGGGTGCTGCCCGGCGTGGCGGCGCTGGAGGCCGCGGCATGACCCTTTCCCGACGACTGACTGCGGAATTCGCAGGTACCGCCATGCTACTTGCCGTGGTGGTGGGCTCCGGCATCATGGGCGAGACGCTCGCCGGCGGAAATGTGGCCATCGCGCTGCTCGGCAACACCATCGCGACGGGCGCCATCCTCGTGGTGCTGATCCTGATCCTGGGCCCGGTCTCGGGCGCGCATTTCAACCCGGCGGTGACGGCCGCCTTCCTGATGCGGCGCGAGATCGGGCCGGGCGATGCGGCGCTCTACATTCTCGTGCAGGTGGCGGGCGGCCTGCTGGGCGTGGCGGTCGCGCACATCATGTTCGAGCAGCCGGAGCTGTTCTTCGCATCGGGCAAGGAGCGGTCGGGCTTCGCGCAGGCCTTCTCGGAGGGGATAGCGGCCTTCGGTCTGGTGTTCACCATCCTGCTCTGCCTGAAGGCGAAATCGGAGGCCGTGGCCTGGGCGGTCGGGCTCTACATCACCGCCGGCTACTGGTTCACGGCGTCCACTTCCTTCGCCAACCCGGCGGTGACGGTGGCGCGCGCCTTCACAGACACCTTCTCCGGCATCCGGCCGGAGGATGCGCCCGCCTTCATCCTCGCCCAGTTCGTCGGCGCCGCGCTCGCCGTCGCGCTCGCCCGCTATCTCGGCGCGGGGGCCGGGAAAGGTTAGGGGAACCGGCCCTGCCGGCCTCAGCGGTTGGGCAGCACCTCGATATCCGGACAGTCGAGCAGCCGCGCATCGGCCGTCACCAGTGTCAGGTCGAAGACCAGTGCGCTCGCGGCGATGAAGCGGTCCGCGGGGTCCCGGTGCTCAAGGGCGATGCTGCGGCTGGCCATGGCCACCTCGAAGGTGAGCGGCGCCTCGGTGACGGGGGCTGTCGCCAGGGCCCTGTCCAGCCAGCTTCGCGGGTCCGGCTCGAGCGCAATCCTGCCGCGCTCCGCCAGCATCATGGCCTCCCACACGCTGATCGGGGAGAGCCTGAGCGTCTCCGCCGGCGAGGCGAGCAGGGCGCGCACGGCGCGGGAGAGCCGGGCGGGGTCGAGCAGCGCCCAGAGCCAGATATGCGTATCCAGCAGCACCGCCGTCTAGCCCAGCGCCTCCCATTCCTCCGGGTCCGCCACAGGCGCCGTGAGGTCGCCCAGGATCTGCCCCGTGCCGGCCATGGCGCCCAGCCAGTCGCCGGAAGGCGGCGGCACGATCTGCGCCACCGGCTGGCCGAACCGCGTCACCAGAACGGGCTTGCCGGTCTTCCCCACCCGTTCGAGCACCGCAAGGCATTTGGCCTTGAAGAGGGATATCTGCATTTCCTCCATCCCCTCCGGAGATGCCGGCGCCTCCGGCGTCTCCAGCCCCGCGAATACCGCAGGCGCTTCCTGCAATTCCCCGTGCGCCTCATCCCGGCCAAGCCCGGTTTCGTATGCAATGCTGCCTGCCGGAACGCCCTCGGCGATTCGCCGCCCGACGACCTCCAGCAAACGGTTGTAACGGCCGGCCTCCCACTCATGGCGCCAGGCGGCGCCGCCATGGACGCCGAGCGAGCGCAAATGCCGCCGCACCACAGCCGGCTCGGCATCCAGAGCCGCCGCCAGGTCCTTCACCGTGTAACGGCCGCCCCGACGCGTCATGGCCCCGTCCTTCCCTGCAAGCCCGATTTCCGCAAACTTACTATGGTCTGAAACCATAGTCAATATCTATTCAGTCTTCCCACCAATGCCCGCCGATCACCATTCCGGCGGGGAACAGGCGTTCCTTGCCGCCGAGCACGACACCGTCGGCGTCCTCATAATCGAAGCGCCCGGCGCGCAGCTCCAGCACGGAGGCATCGGCCGCCACGCCCGGCTCCAGGCTGCCGAGACCGGGCCGCCTGAGCGCCGCCGCGGGCGCGCTCGTCGCCGCGCGCAGCACCTCGATGAGCGGCATGCCGAGGCAGAGGAACTTGGACATGGTGACCAGCAGGTCGTAGGCGGGGCCGCCGATGGAAAGCGTGTGCACGTCGCTCGAGATGCAGTCCGGCATGAACCCCGCGGCCAGCATGGCGCGCCCGGTGCCGAAGCCGAAAGAGCCCTTGCCGTGGCCGATGTCGAAGATGACGCCGCGCTCGCGCGCCGCCAGCGTTTCCTCGCGCACCCGTCCGTCGGCCCCCGCCGGGCTGTTCGGGAAGGACCGGAAACAGTGCGTCAGCACGTCGCCGGGGCGCAGCCGGTCCATCACCTCGCGGCGGCTGGGCGGCGGGAAGTCCAGATGCGCCATGACCGGCAGCCCGAGCTCCTCGGCCACCTCGAGCGCGATGTCGAGCGGGGCGATGCCGCTCGACCCGCCGGCGCCGAGGCCGACCCTCACCTTGATGCCCACCACCAGGTCCGCGTGCTCGCGCGCCACGCGCACGCATTCGCGAGCATCGAGCAGGCGCATGTCCTGGCATTCTCCGACCATCACCGCTTCGCTGAAGGCGAATATCCCCGGAAAGGAGACGTTTAGGAACGGCAGCACGCGCGGCCTTGCGGGCTCGATCACATGGCGCCGGAAGCCCGCCAGATTGGCCGGCCCGGCGGTCCCGGCATCGACCAGCGTCGTCGTGGCGCCCTGCCTGGCGATCGCCTCCGGATCGACGCCGATGGAGGTGCCGCCCCAATAGACATGCGTGTGCAGGTCGATGAGGCCGGGCGTGACGATGCGGCTGCTCACATCGCGCACCTCGCGGGCTTCCTCCGCCGGGAGATCGGGCCCGATCTCCGCGACCCGGCCTTCGGCGAAAGCGACGTCGGCCACGCGGTCCACCCCGCCGCCGGGATCGATCACCCGTCCGCCCTTCAACAACAGGTCGTGCATGGCCTCCTCCTCTCAGGCGCCGAGCAGCGCCTCCAGCTCGTCCGGGTCGGTCACGGGAAGCGAGCAGACCGGGCCCCGGCAGACATAGGCCGTCGGGCGTCCCTCCACGGCCGCCTTGCCCGCCGCGGGATGGCCGTCCGGCAGGGATTCGGCGGCGCCGATGAGCGCGAGCACGCGGCTCGGCAGCGAGACCCGCTCGACCGCCCGGCGCAGCCGCCCGTCATCGCCCGCCAGCACCACCTGCACCGCCTCCTGCAGCAGCGCATTGGCGTTCAGCAGCGTGGACAGCGGGAAGATGTTGCGCGCCGTCTCGCCGGCGAAGGCCGCCACCGCCGCCTCCGCGCGCTGGCGGTGGCGCGCCTCGCCCGTCAGCCACCAGAGCCGTGCCAGCACGTCCACCATCACGCCGTTGCCCGAGGGAGTCGGATTGTCGGCGGCGGTCCTGGCGCGCACGATCAGCCGCTCCGTGTCGTCGGCGGCGAAGAACCAGCCGCCCGTCCCGTCGCCGTAATGGCGTTCGACGATCTCCAGCCAGCCGAGCGTCCGTTCGCGGTAGCGCCGGTCGCCGGTCGCCTCCTCCAGCATCAGCGCGGCGCGCATCATCGCGGCGTAGTCGTCGAGGCTTGCCGGATGGCGCGCTCGGCCCAGCCGCCAGCTGTGCCGAAGCCGCCCGTCCTGCCCGGTCATCTGCGTCTCGACGAAGGCGAAGGCGCGCGCGGCGAGCGCGATCCAGTCCGGCTGGTCGAAGGCGGCGCCCGCGCGGGCGAGCGCGCCGATCGTGAGGCCGTTCCAGTCCGCCAGCACCTTGTCGTCGCGCAGCGGCCGCTCGCGCCTTTCGCGCTCGGCCAGCAGCGCCGCGCGGGCCTCCGCCAGCGCCGGGTCGTCCGGCACGTCCATGGAGTGCAGCCGGTTCAGGATGTTGCGGCCTTCCCAATTGCCGGCCGCCGTCACGTCGTAAACCTCGCAGAAGCGGGCCGCCCCGCCGCCCAGTACCGCCTCGATCTCGGCCCGGCTCCAGACATAGAAGCGGCCTTCCTCGCCCTCGCTGTCGGCGTCGAGCGCCGCGGCGAAGCCGGCCGCGCCGTCCTCGGCAGCAGGCGCCGTCATCTCCCGCTCCAGCCAGCCCACCGTCTCCCGCACCCGCTGCTCGAAGAGCGGCGTGCGCGTCTCCTGCCAGACGAGGGTGAGCAGCTCGACGAGCTGGGCGTTGTCGTAGAGCATCTTCTCGAAATGCGGCGCGAGCCACCGCTCGTCGGTGGAATAGCGCGCGAAGCCGCCGCCCAGATGGTCGTAAATGCCGCCCTCGCACATATGGGTCAGCGTGTTCAGCACCTGGTTGCGATAGACCTTGCCGCCGTCCCGGCGCCGGACCCGCCAGAGATGGGTGAAGATGCCCGTCTGCGGGAACTTCGGCGCGCCGTCTATGCCGCCGAAGAACGGGTCCACGGCGCGGGCGAGCCGCATGGCGATCAGCGCATCCGTCCGCGCGTCGATGCCGGGCCCGGCGGCGGGCTCGGCCAGCCTTTCGGCGGCCTTTCTGAGGCGCGCGATATTCTCCGCCAGGGCGTCCGGCTGCCTGCTCCAGGCCTCCGAGAGCGAGCGCAGCAATTGCGGGAAGCCGGCGCGGCCCCAGCGCGGCTCCGGCGGGAAATAGGTGCCGCCCCAGAAGGGCTCGCCCTCGGCGTTCAGGAACATGGTGAGCGGCCAGCCGCCCTGCTCGCCCATGCCCTGGAGCGCGTGCTGATAGACGGCGTCCACGTCCGGGCGCTCCTCGCGGTCCACCTTCACATTGACGAACAACTCGTTCATCAGCCCGGCGATGGCCTCGTTCTCGAAGCTCTCATGCGCCATGACATGGCACCAGTGGCAGGCGGCGTAGCCGACGGAGAGCAGCACCGGCCTGCCGGTCCGGCGCGCCTCCTCGAACGCGCCGGCCCCCCAGGGCCGCCAGTGGACCGGGTTTTCGGCATGCTGCAGCAGGTAGGGGCTGGTCTCGCGGCCAAGCAGGTTTTCGCTCATGGGCAGCGAGGGTAAACTGGCGCTCTCCCGGATGCGAGGAAGGAAATCATGGCGGACGCGCTCTATTACGACGCGCATGTGTTCTGTTGCACCAATACCCGTCCGCCCGGCCATCCGCGCGGCTGCTGCAGTGAGAAGGGCTCGGAGAAGCTGCGCGCCTACATGAAGGCGCGCGCCCGGTCGCTGCCGAATACGCGGATCAACATTGCCGGCTGCCTCGACCGCTGCGAGCTCGGGCCGACCATGGTCATCTATCCCGAGGGCATCTGGTACCGCTACGAGAACGAGGCGGATATCGACGAGATCCTCGAAACCCACCTGAAGGGCGGCGGCCGGGTCTCCCGGCTCATGCTCGACCCCGACGCCTGAGGGACCTGCCGGACACGATCTTCGCCGAGGCGACGGCGCCGGGCCGCGCCGGCATCGCCGTGCTGCGCCTCTCCGGGCCGGAAGCGGGGCGGGCGCTCGCGGCGCTGGCGGGGCCGCTGCCGGAGCCGCGCCGGGCGGTGCTGCGCGCCGTCCGCGACCCGGAGACCGGCGAACTGCTGGACCGGGGCCTCGCGCTCTGGTTTCCGGGTCCGGCGAGCTTCACCGGCGAGGACGCCGCCGAATTGCATCTCCACGGCGCGCCCGTCGTGATGGATGCGGTGCAGGCGGCGCTGATGCGGCTGGACGGCCTGCGCCCGGCGGAGCCCGGCGAATTCACCCGGCGCGCCTTCGAGGCCGGGCGCATGGACCTGACGGCGGTGGAGGGCCTTGCCGAGCTCATCGACGCCGAGACCGAGGGCCAGCGCCGGCAGGCGCTCCATGCACTCGGCGGCGGGCTGGCGCGGCAGTTCGACGGCTGGCGGGAACGGCTGGTCGGGGCGCTTGCCCATATCGAGGCCGCCATCGACTTCAGCGACGAGGAGCTGCCGGACGGGCTGGAGGCGCATGTCGCGGACACGGTAGCGGAGACGCGCGCGGAAATGGCCGAGGCGCTGGCCGCCGGCGCGCGCGGCGAGGTCGTGCGCGACGGCTTCCGGGTGGCGCTGGCGGGCGCGCCCAATGCCGGCAAGTCGAGCCTCCTGAACGCGCTCGCCGCGCGCGAGGTCGCCATTACCTCGCCGTCGGCCGGCACGACGCGCGACGTGCTGGAGGCGCGGCTGGTCATGGAAGGCTATCTGGTGCGTCTGATCGACATGGCGGGCCTGCATGAGAGCCAGGACCCCATCGAGCGGGAGGGCATGCGCCGGGCGCGCGCCGAGGCGGAATCGGCCGATCTCTGCCTGCTGCTGACCGCCCCCGACGCCCCGCCGCCGCCGGACATGCCGGGCCTCGCCGTCCGCACCAAGGCCGATCTCGGCGCGGCGCCGGGCCCCGGCCTCGCCGTCTCCGCCCGGACGGGAGAGGGGCTGGAGGCGCTGCGCGGCGCCATAGCGGACGCCGTGCGCTCGCGCGTCGCCGGCCCGCCCGGCGCGCTCCGCGCCCGGCATGTCCACGCGCTCAGGCAGTCAGCCGAGGCGCTCGACCGCTTCGCCGCCGCGCCCCAGACCGACCTCGCCGCCGAAGACCTCCGCCTCGCCGTCCGCGCGCTTGGCCGCGTCACCGGCCGCGTCGATGTGGAAGACCTGCTGGACGCGATCTTCCGGGAGTTCTGCATCGGGAAGTAGGGCAATGCGAGGCCGGAAGGGAGCAGGTCTCGCCAGCGGCGAAAGCTTGGTGTTTGTTCATTAAATCAGAAAAAATTCTAATTGTAGATTGACATCATAAAAATCAGACACTAGATAGGGCGCAGGGAAGGAAGCGGCGTCCTGGGAGCCGTTTGCTTGCCCGTTTCGCGCCGGCGCGAAAAAAAGCCCCTGTGAAACTGACAGGACAGGTGCGTCCTGCGGTTGGCTCACACGCGGGCGCGCGCGGGCAATCAGGCGCACGATTCGCGCCGCCGCGAAACGCGCGCCTACCCGCGCACAGGCGCCCGCGCAGGATACGCGCGAATCAGGGTCCCGCCGCTGGCCGGCCGGCGGCGGACAGGCTGGAACGAAGACGGATCGAAAGGAAAGGCCCATGCCGACGACGCGAAGCCGGGGAAACCGGACGGAATACCCGCAGTTCCTGCCCGAAAGGATGGCGTCATGCCCGAAACGACCATCGCTTATGCGTCATGGGCATGCGGATCATGACATTTCATGACGCATCGCGGGGAGACGCGGGACGCCGCATGACAAAACATGACACGCCATGACAACCAAGCCGGTCTCCGCGCGCCGGAGAGACGGGCTGCGGGCGTCGGCCATGCGGCTGGTGTCGAAAGAATCGCTCCGGGGTCTTGAATCGCCGCTGCGCCTCCCCATCTGGGGGTTGTCCGAGGCTCGCCGGATGACGGGAGCGGAGGACGGCGGGTCCGGCCGATGAGCGGCGGGCCCAGAGACATCGACAATCGCTTCTCAAGGAGGATGACCGATGACGGCATTCGATTTCTCCCCTCTCCTGCGGTCCACCATCGGCTTCGAACGGCTGATGAAGAACTTCGACCGCGTCATGAACGCCGACGCGACGGCGGAGCACTATCCGCCCTGCAACATCGTCAAGACCGGCGAGCACACCTACCGCATCGAGATGGCGGTGGCCGGCTTCGGCGAAGAGGACCTTGCGATCGAGGCGAAGGGCGACGAGCTCGTGATCGCCGGCAAGGTCCGGAGCCAGGACGACAGCCGCGTCTTCCTGCATCGCGGCATCGCGACCCGGCAGTTCCGGCGCACCTTCCGCCTCGCCGAGCATGTGAAGGCCGCCGGCGCGAAGCTGGAGAACGGCATGCTCGCCGTCGAGCTGGTGAGTGAGGTGCCCGAGGCGCTGAAGCCGCGCCGGATCGAGATCGGCTCCGGCGCGCCGCAGACCCTCGAAGCGGCCTGATTGCCGACACCGCCCTCTACATTCACGCAACCGGACGCCGGGCCCCAGGGCCCGGCGTTTTGCTTTCGGCGCCGAGGCGGCGATCCAGGGCGCTACCGCTCTGCCCGGCGCTCGGCTAGATTGGAGCCCATGACAGTCGCCATCCAACCGCTTTCCGATGTGCTGGCAGCCGAGGTCCGGGGCGTCGATCTGCGCGAACCTCTCGGCGACGGCGACCGGGCCGCGCTCAACGAAGCCTTCCTGGACCGCCATGTCCTGTGCTTCCGGGACCAGGAGCTGGACAAGCCGGCGCAATTGGCGGCGACGCTCCAGTTCGGCCCGCTCGACGTGCATATCCAGCGCAACAAGGGCGGTGACGTCTCGCTCGTCCACACGGTCTCGAACCTGGATGCCGACGGGCGGCCGAGACCCGAGGCGGCGGCGAAGGGGAACCTGCGCTGGCACTCGGACAAGTCCTACCGGACGGTGCCGTCCTGCGCGACCTTCCTCTATGCCGTGAAGGTGCCGGCGCAAGGCGGACAGACCGAGTTCGCCAACATGAACCGCGCCTTCGAGGCGTATTCGCCGGAACGGCGGGAGGCGTTCCGGGGGATGAAGGTGGTGCATGACTGGGTGCGTTCCTGCCGGAAATCCGGCGAGCGCGAAGCGAGTCCGGAGGAGGCGTCGGTTTATCCGCCGGTCGCGCACCCGCTGGTGCGGCGCCACCCCGAGAGCGGCTTGGAGGCGTTCTTCATCGGCAACCACGCCTCGCACATTCTCGGCATGGACAGGAAGGAGGGCGAGGCGCTGCTGGAGGAGATCGAGGCGCACAGCACGGAGGACCGTTTCGTCTATCGCCATCCGTGGCAGCCGGGCGACCTGCTGATGTGGGACAATCGCTGCCTGCTGCACCGCGCCGAGGAGCGCGCCCGCGAAGCCCGGGTGCTGCACCGCACCGTGACGCGCGGCACATCGCCGTTCTGAGAGGGAGCGCCGGTTCCATGGACGCGCCCACGGGCGGGGACTTCATCCGCAGCCGCATCCGCGCCGACCTTGCGGAGGGCCGGGCCGCGTCGGTCGTCACCCGCTTCCCGCCGGAGCCCAACGGCTTCCTGCATATCGGCCACGCCAAGTCGATCTGCCTCAATTTCGGCGTGGCGGCGGAGTTCGGCGGGCATTGCAACCTGCGCTTCGACGACACCAACCCGGCGAAAGAGGAGCAGGCCTATATCGATGCCATCCAGGAGGACGTGCGCTGGCTCGGCTTCGAGTGGGCGGGCGAGCCGGTCCATGCCTCCGACTATTTCGAGACGCTCTACGAGTGGGCGGAGCATCTGGTCGAGACGGGCCATGCCTATGTGGATGAGCAGTCGGCGGAGGAAATCCGGGCGACGCGCGGCACCTTGACGGAGCCTGGCCGGCCCGGCCCCTGGCGCGACCGGCCGGCGGCCGAGAGCCTCGACCTGCTGCGCCGGATGCGCGCCGGCGCGTTTCCTCCCGGCGCCTGTGTGCTGCGCGCGCGCATCGACATGGGCTCGGGCAATATCAATATGCGCGATCCGGTGCTCTACCGCATCCTAGACCATGCGCATCCGCGCACGGGCGAGGCCTGGCGCATCTACCCGACCTACGACTATGCGCACGGCCAGTCGGACGCCATCGAGGGCGTGACGCACTCGCTCTGCACGCTGGAGTTCGCCGACCACCGCCCGCTCTACGACTGGCTGCTGGAGCGCGTGCCGGCCGCGTCGCGCCCGCGCCAGTACGAGTTCGCGCGGCTCGACATGACCGGGACGATCCTCTCCAAGCGCGTACTGACCCGCCTCGTCGAAGAAGGCCATGTGGCGGGCTGGGACGACCCGCGCATGCCGACCCTGCGCGGCCTTCGCCGGCGGGGCGTGCCGGCGGAGGCCGTGCGCGACTTCGTCTCCCGGCTCGCGATCTCGAAGAGCGCCGGCCGCGTGGAGGCGGCGCTGCTCGACCATTGCGTGCGCGAACGGCTGAACCGCACCGCCGAGCGGCGCATGGCCGTGCTGAGGCCGCTCAGGGTCACGATCGAAAACTACCCCGAGGGCGAGACGGAGTGGCTGGAGGCCGCCAACAATCCGGGCGACCCGGATGCGGGCAGCCGCAAGGTCCCGTTCTCGCGCGAGCTCTGGATCGAGCGCGACGACTTCATGGAAGACCCGCCCCGGAAGTTCTTCCGCCTCGCGCCCGGCCGGGAGGTGCGGCTGCGCTACGCCTTTTTCCTCACCTGCCTGGAAGCGGTGAAGGACGAGGACGGCGAGATCGTCGAGTTACGCTGCCGCTACGATCCGGAGACGCGCGGCGGCAACGCGCCGGACGGGCGCAAGGTGAAGGCGACGATCCACTGGGTCTCCGCCGCCCATGCCGAGCGCGCCCCGGTCCGGCTCTACGGTCCGCTCTTCGCCTCTGACGAGCCGGCGGGCCTCGAAGACCTGAACCCCGACTCGCTGGAGGTGCTGGAGGATTGCCGCCTCGAGCCCGGCGTGGCCGGCCTGGAGCCCGGCAGGCCGGTGCAGTTCGAGCGCCTCGGCTATTTCGCCGCCGACCCCGACGGCGGCTTCAACCGCACGATCGGGCTCCGCGACGACTGGGCCCGGATCAGGGCGCGGGAGGTCAGGACAGCTCCTTGAGCGACTCGCGCGCGGCGTCGAGCGTGTTGGCGATGTCCTCGTCGCTGTGCACCACCGAGAGGTAGAATTTGCTCTCGCCCTTGAAGATGCCCCTGGCGCGCAGCCCGGCGTTGAAGGCCTTGGTCCTGGCCGCGTCGGCGCGCATGGTGGCGCGGTAGTCGGCGACCTCGCCGCCGGCGAAGATGACATCGAACATGGGCGGCGAGCCCAGCACCTGCCCCTCGTGGCCGCTCTCCTCGAGCAGCGTTCCCAGCCCGTCGATCAGGGCCCGGCCGATCTGCTCGTGGCGCTCATAGACCCCGGGCCGGCCCAGGACCTCCAGCGTCTTGAGGCCGGCGACGGCCGCGACCGGATTGCCGCTGAGCGTGCCGATCTGCTGCGCAAAGCGGTCGCCGTCCACGCGCCCGGCGTCGAAATGCGCCATGATGTCGTCGCGCCCGGCGACGGCCGCCAGCGGATAGCCGCCGCCCACCACCTTGCCGAGCGAGCACATGTCGGGCGTGACGCCGTAGCGCTCCTGCGCCCCGCCCCGCGCGAACCGGAAGCCGGTCACCACCTCGTCGAAGATCAGCACGACGCCGGTTTCCTCCGTGACCTCGCGGAGCGCTTCGAGGAAGCCGGGCTTCGGCGGGATCAGCCGCTGGAACGGCTCGACGATGGCGGCGGCCAGTTCGTCGGCATGGTCGCGGATAAGCTGCACGGCCGTTTCGGCGTCGTTGAAAGGCGCGATCAGCACCTCGTCGCGAACGGCTGCGGGAATGCCGGCGCTGTCCGGCGCCGCCTGCGGGAAGTTGCCGGGCCGCTTCGGCGCCATCGACATGAGCGCATAGTCGTTCATGCCGTGGAAGCCGCCCTCGAATTTCAGGATCTTGTCGCGGCCGCGAAAGGCGCGCGCGATCCGCATGGCGTAGAACGTGGCTTCCGTGCCGCTGGAGACGAAGCGCACCTTTTCAGCGCAGGCGACGCGCTCGATCACGGCCTCGGCAAGCCGGATGCCGTGCTCGTTGTTGGCGAAGAAGGTCGTGCCGCGCCCGACCTGCTCCATTACCGCCTCGACGACCTCCGGATGGCAGTGCCCCGCCAGCATCGGCCCGGAGCCGAGCAGGTAGTCGATATATTCATTGCCCGAGACATCCCAGACATGGCTGCCTTGCCCGGAGCGGATGACGGTCTCGAACGGCACATTGCCGAAGCTGCCGGCGGGCAGCACGCGGCGCGCGGTCTCGCGCAGCGCCGTTTCCTCGGCGGTGACCAGAGGTTCAGCCATTGCGTTTCCTTTCCACTGCCGCGCGGATCAGCTCCAAGCGGTCATTGCCGAAATACATGTCGTCGCCGTCGAGGAAGAAAGTGGGCGAGCCGAAACCGCCCCGCTCGATCAGCTCGTCGGTCGTGTCGAACAGCTTTTGCTTGATCCCCGGATCGGCGATGGCGGCGAAGAAGCGCTGCTTGTCGAGTCCGGAGGATTCCACGACTTCCGCCAGCACGTCCTCCTGGCCGATATCGCGGTCGTCGCGCCAATAGGCCTCGAAGCAGCCGCGCGCGAAGGCGGACACCCGGCCTTCTTCGATGGCGTGGAAGCAGCCGCGCATGGCCTTGACCGAGTTGACCGGGAAGACCGTCGGCTTGCCGATGACGATGCCCTCGTAGCGCGCCCAGTCGTCCATGTCCTTGCGATAATAGGCGTCCTTGGGCGGGACGGGGTTCTCGCGGCGCTGATAGACGCTCGGATTGACCTTGTTGAACACGCCGCCCACCAGGAACGGCTTCCAGACAAGGTCCAGCCCGAGCTCGGCGCAAAAATCCTCGATACGGTGGAAGGCGAGATAGGTCCAGGGACTGGAGACGTCGAAGAAGAACTCGAGAGTGCTGCTCATGGCGTCATGGGGCTCCTAGCGGGAGACGGCGCCGCCGTCGATGGTGACGACAGTACCGGAAATATGCTTCGCTCGCTCCGAGGCGAGGAAGACCACGAGGTCGGCGCAGTCCTCCGGCTCGCCCGGCGGCGGGGCGGTCGGCATGCATTCTTCCCAGCGCTCCTCGTCGCCGAACCTGTCCAGCGCCTGCGCGCGCATGATGGTGGTCAGGCGCTCGGTCAGGATCGGGCCCGGATTGACGCCGACAATGCGAAAACCGTCATCGGGGCTCTTGCCGCCGAGCGCGCGGGTAAACGCGATGAGGCCGGCATTGCCCCCTGCGCCCGCGATATAGCCCGCGCTCGGCCGCTCGCCGCCGGTGCCCACGACATTGACGATCACGCCCGCTCCCTTCGCCTGGAAGACCGGATAGAGCTCCCGGCACATGTTGATGTAGCCGAACACCTTGAGGTCCCAGGCCTCGCGCCAGCGCTCCTCGTCGATCATGTGGATCGGGCCGCCGGGAATGGCGCCTGCATTGTTGACGACGATGTCCAGCCCCTCGCCGGTCTCCGCGACCAGGCGCTTGACATTGCCGCCGTCGGAAAGGTCGAGCGGATGGATCGTGACGGCGACATTGTGCCGGCCGCGGATGGCGTCGCGCGCCCGTTCGAGGTCGGCGACGGTGCGCGCCACCAGATGCAGGTCGCAGCCTTCCTCCGCGAAGAGTTCGGCGCAGGCGAGCCCGATGCCTTTCGAGGCGCCGGTGATAAGCACGGTCTTTCCGGCCAGACGCAGGTCCATCGGTCGGGGTTCCCTTCCCTTGTCATCGTCGGTTTCGGGCAAGGGAACACCGGATGGGCGCGGACGGCAAGGCCGTTGCCCGGAAGGCGCAATTCGCCATCAGCGTGCGCCGGCGAAGAGTTCCGGCGGGTCGGCGGCATCCGGCGGCGCGAGGTCGGCCGCGCCGAGCCCGATCAGGCGGAAGGCGCGGCCGTCCGCTTCGGGCCGGAGTAGCCGCTCCGCCTCTTCCAGCAGGCGGTCCGCGCGCTGGGTGGCGAAGGCGAGCGCATGGCTGCGGGTATGGGTGCGGAAGTCTGCCGTCTTGAGCTTCAGCACGACGGAGCCGGCGGCAAGGCCGGCGGTGTCGAGGCGGGTCGCGACGGTCCGGGCCAGCGGCGGCAGGGCGCGGGCGAGGTCGTCATAGCCGCTGCGGTCGTTCTCGAAGGTGGTTTCGGCGGAAATGCTGCGGGTCTCGCTCACCGGCTGGACGGGCCGGTCGTCGCGGCAGCGGGCGAACGAGTAGAGGCGGCGCCCGAACGTGCCGAACCGGGCCGTCATCTCCGCTTCCGTCCAGCGGCGCAGGTCGGCGACCGCGAGCACGCCCTCGGCCCGGAGCCGCCGGGCCATCGCGGCGCCGACGCCCGGGATGATCGTGACCGGCTTCGCCGCCAGGAACGCCGGCGCTTCCTCGGGACCGATCACGGCGAAGCCGCGCGGCTTGTCGAGGTCCGAGGCGATCTTGGCGAGGAACTTGTTGGCGGCGAGTCCGACCGAGACCGTGATGCCGATCTCGTCCTCGATCCGCCGGACAAGGCGGACGGCGGCAGCGGCCGGCAGGGCATGCGCGCCGAGGTCCAGAAACGCCTCGTCGATGGAGATCGGCTCGACCAGCGGCGTGGCTTCGCGCATCAGGCCCCGAACCTCGCGCCCCACCTTGCGGTATTTCGCCATGTCGGGCCTCAGCACGACCGCATGGGGGCAGGCTTCGAGCGCCTTGTACATGGCCATGGCCGAGCGCACGCCGAAACGCCGCGCGACATAGCAGGCGGCGGCGACGACGCCGCGCCGCCCGCCGCCGATCACCACCGGGCGGTCGGCGAGGTCCGGGTCGTCCCGCTTCTCGATGGCGGCGTAGAAGGCGTCGCAGTCGAGATGCGCGATGCCCACGCGGGCGATCTCGGGATGGGCGGCGAAGCGGGGGGAACGGCAGGACGGGCAGCGTGTCGGAACAGGGGCGGCGGCGGGACGGCCGCAATTCCGGCAAACGGCCGCGACCTCGCCGGTTTCCATGAAATCCCGTCCGATAGCCGGCCCGCGCCCGCAGCAGGCGAAGCGGCTGCCGCCGCTATTTCATCTTCTGTTCCTTGAAGACGACATGCTTGCGCGCGATGGGGTCGAATTTGCGGATCTCGAGTTTCTCGGTCTTGGTCCGCGGGTTCTTCTTGGTGACGTAGAAATAGCCCGTGTCGGCCGTGCTGACGAGCTTCACCATGACGGTTGCCGGCTTGGCCATCGCATGCGCCTCCGCTGCAAACTGGAACGGCGGGCAAACTAGGGCCCGGCCCGCCGGCTGTCAAACCGCGTTTCGCCGTCGGCCGGCCTATTCGTGCCTGCCGTCGGCGATCATCACCATCGCCGGCAGGAGGAACAGGACGAACATGCCCGCCAGCACGAGCCCGCCCAACATGCTGGCGACGAACGGCACCAGGAAGAGCAGGGCGTCGCTGCGCTCGTAGAGCAGGGGCGAGAGGCCCAGCACCGTCGTCAGGCTGGTGAGCAGCACGGCGCGGAAGCGGTGGCGCGTGGCGGCCGCCGCGGCGGCGATCGCCGGCAGGGCGTCGTTCTCCCGGCGGATGATGTTGTAGCGGTCGAGCAGCACCAGCGCATCGTTCACGACCACGCCCGACACGGCGACGATCCCGAACACCGACATGAAGCTGAAGTCCCAGCCGAGTATCCAATGCATCAGCACCGCGCCGGCGAAGGCGGCCGGGATTCCTGCCGCGGCGACCAGCGGCTTCCAGTAGCTGCGCAGGAACGCCGCCATGACCGCATACATCGCGATCAGCGCAAGCGGCACCAGCATGGCCAGCGTTTCCATCACCCGCCGCTCGTTCCGCGCCCCGCCGTCCCGCTCTACCGCGATGCCGGGATGCGCGGCGCGCAGCTCCTGCGCGACGCCTTCCTCTATCAGCCGGCGGGCCTGGATCGGCGTGATGACCGCGGCGTCCGCCTTCGCCTCCACGATGACGGCCGGCTTGCCGTCGATCCGCGTCAGCTCGGCCAGTTCCTGCCTTTCGGTGAGCGTTGCGACCAGGGAGAGCGGCACCTCGCCCCCGCCGGGCCGGTCTATGCGCATCCCGGCCAGTTCCTTCAGGCTGCGGCGGCGTTCCGCGGGATATCTGACAACGACCTCGATTTCCTCGCGGCCGCGCTGGATGCGCTGCGCTTCGGCGCCGTGAAGCCGGGCACGCAATTGCGCGCCCAGCAGCGCCGGCGACAGCCCGGCCGCCTTGCCGGCCGGCGTCAGTTCTATCTCGAGCTGCCGCTTGCCGGGCGAGAGATTGTCGTAAACCCCGTAAACGCCGTGTATCGAGGCGAGGGCGGAACGCAGTTTCCGCGCTGCGTCCTGCAGCACCTCCGGGTCGTCATGGCGTATCGAATAGGCGAGATTCGGCCTGAGCTTGCTCCTGCTGGTCACATATTCCACATGTTCGAGGCTCGAAACGTCGCCGACGCGGGCCCGCAAGGCGCGTTCCACCTCGCTCGGCTGCGCTATGCGGACCGGGCGGCGGTAAAGGTGGACCCTTACTGTCGCCAGGTGGTCGCCCGACAGTTCGGCGTCACCGGGCCGGGTGGACAGGATCTTGCCGACCGCGATGCTGACCGACTTGACCGACGTGCCTTCCAGGTCCTCGTTCACGCCCTCGGCGGCATCCCTGAAACGCTCGGCGGCGGCAAGCGTCGCCTCGAAGGGCGAGCCGGCCGGCAGGCGCAGCTCCACCTGCACCGTGTTGGAAACGCTCGCCCGCGCCTCCGCGAACAGGACCCGCACCTCGTGGTAGCGCAGAAGCAGCACCGCGCAGACCACAATGAGGATGCCGATGCCGAGCGCCGTCCAGACATGGCGCACCGACCAGGAAACGGTGGCGGCCACCACGCTGTCGCGAACGCCGTCGAGCCAGCCGCGCACCGCCCCTTGCCAGCCGCTCAGCGGCGGCGCGCTCCAGGGCCTGTCATGCGAGAGATGCGCCGGCAGGATGAAGAACGCCTCCACCAGCGAGACCGCCAGCACGAACAGCGCCACCCAGGGGATGACCCGGACCATCTGCCAGGTGCCTTCGTTGATGAACAGCAGGGGGACCAGCGCGATCATCGTGGTGGCCGCGCCGACAACCAGCGGCCCTGCAACGGCCCGCGCCCCGGCAATCGCAGCGCCGAGCGCCGTCCCGCCGCGGCTCCTTTCCGTCGCGATGCTCTCGCCCACGACAACGGCGTCGTCCACCACGATGCCGACCATCAGGAAGAACGCGAACAGGGTGCCCATGTTCAGCGTCAGGTCGGCCGGCGTGAAGAAAATCAGCGATCCGACAAAGGCCAGGGGAATGCCGAAGGCGGTCCAGAACGCCAGCCGAAGGTCGAACACCGCGACCAGGCAGATGAACACCAGGACCGCGCCGATCACGGCGTTCCCCAGAATCAGCGTCAGCCGCTCGACCGTCAGATCGACCTTGTCGTCCCAGACTTCGACCGAAACATGCCCGGGCGGGCTGTAGCTCTCGAGAAACCCGACGACAATGTTCCGGACCTCCTTGGTCGATTGCCTGCCCGTGGCGCTTATCCGCAGAAATACGGCCGGCGTGCCGTCAAGCTCGGTCAGGACATTTTCATCGACGAATCCATCGCGAATCCTGGCGACATCGCCCAGCGTCACCACCGTTCCATCGAGTCGGGTGATAAGCGGTATGTCCTTGAATTCCCTGCTGTATTTCCGCTTCGCCACGACCTGGAGCACGACGCCGCCTGCATCGGTCCGCAACTCTCCGAAGGTCAGATTGAGCGAAGCGCGCCGGATCGCCCGCCTGATGTCGGCTATCTGGAGCCGGTTTCGCCGCAGGTCCTCCTCGCTCAGCTCTATCGCGATCTCCCGGTCGCGCCCGCCCTGGAACTCGATATGGGAGACCTTGGGCAGGGCCAGCAGCGAGTCGCGCAAATTCTCCGCCGCGAGCCGAAGGCCCGCTTCCGTCGCCGAGGCGGACGAAACCGCAACCGTCACGACATCGTTCCGCCATCTGAGAAGGGAGACCTTCGGCCGTTCCGCGGTCGGAGGCGGAAAGTTCTCTATGGTGTCGATGGCGCTTTCGACATCGGTCAGGACCGCCTCGTCATCGGCAAAGGTCTCGAGTTCCACGTCGATCAGGCCGAGGCCTTCCTTCGCCGTGCTGACCACCCGGCTGACGCCGGATATGCCGACAATCGCTTCCTCGACCCGGCGGACCACGTCCTCCTGCACTTCCCTCGGCGATGCGCCGGGCGACGGGATCTTGACGGCAATACGGCGCGCGTCGAATTCCGGGTAGTTCTGGACCACGAGCTGCGAGCCGGCGATCGCACCGGCGGCGATCAGGAAGACCATCAGAAGATTGGCGGCGACGGGGTTCGCCGCAAACTAGGCGATCGGGCCGCGCGGCGCAGGCGTTCCGGTCCTGCCGGCGCCTCCGCCCGCGTCGTTGTTGCTCATGCCGCGCCCCCTATGCCTGCGGTTTCGCGGCGGTCACGGCAAGGCCCTCGCGGGCTCCCGGCAGGGTGCCGAGAACGACGCCGTCGCCCGCATCGAAGGCTTCCACCACCCATCCGCCGTCGATCCTGCCCAGAATCCGCGGCTCGACCGAGTTGAGCGCGCCGTTCCTGACGACCCAGACCCGGTCGCTGGCCTGCGCGGCCGCGTCCGGCAACACATAGACGCCGCTGTGTTCCGGCCCGGCAATGACGATCTCGGCGAAGGTGCGGGGGAGAGGCAGGGAACTGGCAGGCAGGTCGTCCGAAAAATTGAGGAAAAGCGAGGCGAGCCGGCTTTTGGCCGCCACGACGGAGGAGACGGCTGCGACTTTCGCCCTGAAGATGCCCGTCCTGGTGCGGACTTCGGCGGTCCGCCCGACCACCGGGGCGAGATGCCTGAGGTCCCGCTGCTCGATCGGGGCCGCCACGCGGATGGAGCCGGGCCGATAGACGCGGCCCAGCGATGCGGTCTTGCCGACCGTCTCCGCCGGGCCGGCAAGCTCGCCGACCTCGACGCTCGATGAAATCACGCGGGCATCGAAGGGAAAGGAAATGTTCGTCCTGCGAAGCTGCAACTCCGCCAGCCGAAGCGCCACGCGCGCCTTTTCCAGCTTCAGGGCCAGGCCCGCCGCGTCTTCGCCCCGGGCTTCCTTCCCGCTCATGTCATGTTCGAGTTCCGCTACTGCCAGCCTCGCTTCTTCAACCCTGAGTTCGTATTCCTCGGGGTCGATCCGGATGAACACCTCATTGGCCTCTATAGACCCGCCCGGCTCGAATTTCGGCGAGACCCAGACGACGCGCCCGACGACCTCCGATACCACCGTCGCCTTTTCCTTCAGCACGACGGAGCCGGTCAGGCGAAGCGTCAGCGCCTGCTCCGTGGGCGTCGGCCGGACGACGCTGACGACAGGCCGCCTTTCCTGCGTCTCCAGCGCCGACCTGTCGATGCGCTCGACCCGCTCCGGAGCCCGGGCGAAATAGAGCGCAACGGCGATCGCGCCGAGAATGACGGCAAGTTGCAGATAACCGAACCATTTCGGCCTTTCGGCGTGTCCGCCGGGGCCTGCTGTGTCCTGCGGCATCGTTCTCTCCGGCCTAGGATCGAATAGGCATTACGATAACGGATAACGGACGCATCGGGGAACAACGGTTATCCGTCGATATGTCTGCCGGATACGGCCAGTCGCGGCCCGAAACGGACGAGCGCGCAGCCGGATGCCGGGACATGCCGGGCCTGTCATGCGATGTCATGATCTCCATGCGGGCGATGCATAGGCGACAGCCCTTTCGGGCATGGGGCGGGATTTCGCGGCGTTGTCTTGCAGCCGGAAGCCCGCACCCCTCTTGCGTCATCCCGGCTTGCCCTCGCGAAAGCGGGGGACGGCGCGCCAGCGCCGAGCCGGGTCTCCGGACGAAGGATCGCCCTGTTGCACGAGGTCCCGGATCGACGCTCCGCGCCGTCCGGGACGACGCCGGGAGTTTGCAGCGTGTCATGGGATGTCATGTTTTGCATGCGTATGACGCATAAGCAATTGCCCGTTCGGGCATGAGGCCGGTCCTTCCGCGACTCCCCCTCCTTCGCTTGGCCAAGGGAGAGCCGGGGTGGGCCCTCTCTCGATCCGGCAAGGGCTTTTCGGGCCGCACGGCCGCCGGCCCTGTCCCTCCGCATCCTGCATGCCGTTCCACCATACCGTTTCGTTCCATTTCGTTCCGTCCTTCCTGCCGCCCGGCTTGCCGGAGCGGCGGAACCCTAATTCGCGCGTATCCTGCGCGCCGGCGCCCGCGCCCGTGGGCGCGCGTTTCGCGGCGGCGCGGTTCGCGCGCCTGATTGCCCGGGCGCGCCCGCGTGCGCGAGACGGACGCAGGGTGCACTTCGCCCATTGGCCGAATCGGGGGCTTTTTTCGCGCCGGCGCGAACGGCGAAAACGAAGCGGACCCGCGGATGCCGCTTCTTTCTTGTAGTCCGTTATAGCATATATTTTCAAGTTGTCAATATATATTCAGGAATCAGAACAGAATTTTATGAACGTATTAGGAGATTGCAAAGATAGGTTGACGGGGGAGACCGACGACATTTCTTCCGTCATACCTCAACGCCCCCTCCGTCACGTCCCCTCCGTCATACCCGGACTTGTTCCGGGTATCTCTCTCCACCGCTGCCGCCGGACGGCCGCATGGATACCCGGAACAAGTCCGGGTATGACGATATGGGGGCGGGTTGGACGCCGGAGAGAAGGTGCGAAGCCTCCCAAACCTGTTGTCAACCTATCCATATAAGCCCCACATATTATCGTTATCGGTCGGCCCGGAGCATCAGGCTCCCGCAAGCGCCCTGACATGCGCGCCGACGCACTCCTCCAGCGCATCCAGGTCGTAGCCGCCTTCGAGCACGGCCGCGAGCCGGCCGCCGGCGTGGCGCCGGGCGGCGGCGAGCAGCCGTCTCGTGGCCCAGGAGAAATCGGCGGCGTCGAGTTCGAGCTGCGCCAGCGGGTCGGCGCGATGGGCGTCGAAGCCGGCCGAGACCAGGATCAATTCCGGGCGGAACGCCTCCACCGCCGGCAGCACGCGCTCCTCGAAGCGCCGGCGGAACGCCCTGCCGTCCGCGCCCGGCGGCAGGGGCGCGTTGACGACCTGGCCGTGCGCGCCGCATTCCCGCTCCGCGCCCGTGCCGGGATAGAGCGGCATCTGGTGCGTCGAGGCGAACAGCACATTCGGCTCGTCCCAGAAGACCGCCTGGGTGCCGTTGCCGTGATGGACGTCGAAATCGACCACGGCGACCCGGCCGAGGCTGTGGACCGCACGGGCATGGGCGGCGCCGACCGCGATGCTGTTGAAGAAGCAGAACCCCATGGCGCGGGCGGGTTCGGCATGGTGGCCGGGCGGGCGCATGGCGCAGAAGGCGGTCTCCGCCTCGCCTGCCATGAGCGCATCCACCGCGGCCATTGCGGCGCCCGCGGCCCTCAGCGCGGCCTCCTTCGTTCCGGGCGAGGCGACGGTGTCGGCATCGAAGCGCACATGGCCGCGCTCCGGCATGTTGCCGAGCACGAGGTCCACATAATCCGGGGAATGGACGCGCTCCAGAGCCTCCCGCCCGACCTCCGGCGGCGCGCGGCGCTCGAGGCCGCTGAAATCCGGCGCCTCCAGCGCGGCGGCGACCGCGCGGGCCCGCGCGGCGCGCTCGGGATGACCGGGGCCGGTGTCATGGCCCGCGGCGGCCTCGTGGACGAAGAGCAGCGCGGTCATGTCGAATCCGGCCTCCCGGCGGCACGCGGTTCCCGATCCCGCCATCATAGCCGGATCGCCCGGCGGCGGGGCCCGTCCCGTTGACTTCCGCCCGGCTCGTCCCCAATTTGGGCCGCTGTCCGTCGGTGTTGCGGCGGCAAGAGAGCTGCCCATGGCAATCATCGCGGCGCGGTTTCCCCTGCTGCACTTTGTTTTTTCGCTCGCCGGTTTGGCGGTGTTGGCGTTTTTGGCGCTGTGGCCTGCCGGGGCGGAGGCCCAGCGGCCTTCGCCGGTGCGGGTGGACAAGGTGGTCCTGCAACCGCTGGCGGAGACGGCGCCGGTGTTCGGCAGGCTTGTGTCGCGGATGCGGGGCGCTGTCGCGGCGCAAACCGAAGGTGCGGTGACCGAGATGCGCGTGCAGGTGGGCGACCGGGTGGCGGCGGGCGATGTTCTGGCGGTGCTCGACATCGAGAAACTTGCCTCCGAGCGCGCCGCCCGCGCTGCCACGGCGGACGCCGTTGCCGCGCGGGCCGTTGCCGCCGGGGCCCGTCTGGAGCGGGTGGAGCAGGAGATTGCGCGCTATGAGAAGCTTCGCCGCTCGGCGGCCTTCAGCAAGGCGCGCCTGCAGGACAAGGAGCAGGAGCGGGCCTGGCTGCGCTCGGAGCAGGATGCGGCGCGCGCGCAGCTTGTGCAGGCGAGGGCCGGTCTGGGGCTTGCGGAGATGAACCTGGCGCGGGGCACGGTCCGCGCACCCTATGACGGCGTGGTGACGGCGCTTCACACGGAGATCGGCTCCTATCTGAAGGAAGGCGGCGCGGTGCTGGTGCTGGTCAATGACCGCAAGCTGGAGATCGAGGCGGACGTGCCGGCGGCGCGCATAGGGGGGCTCGCGCCGGGTGTTGAGGTTGCGGTGCTGCTGCCCGACGGCACGAAGCACCGCGCGCGGGTGCGGGCCGTGGTGCCGGACGAGAACGCGATGACGCGCACCCGTCTCGTGCGCTTCACGCCGGAATTCGGGCGGACGGCGGTGCCGCTGGCCGCCAATGCGGCCGCCACGGTGGTGCTGCCGGTCGGCGGGGCGGCTCCGGCGCTCACGGTCCACAAGGACGCCATCGTGCGCCAGGGGCAGCAGGCGTTTGTGTTCGTCGCGAAGGGCGGCAAGGCGGACCGGCGCCGGGTGCGCCTCGGCCGCGCCTCGGGAACGCGTTTCGAGGTTCTGGACGGGCTGGCGGAGGGCGACCTCGCCATCGTGCGCGGCAATGAGCGGCTGCGCCCCGGCCAGCCGGTGCTCGTGCCCGGCGCGAAGACCGCCGAGCCCGGCAAGTCCGGCAAGTCCGGCACACCCGGCGAGGGTCCGCAGAAGGCGAAAGCGGGATGAACCTCGTCCGCTTCGCCATAGACCGCCCCATCGCGGTGATCGCGGCGGTGCTGATGGTTGTGCTGTTCGGGCTGGTGGCGCTGGAGACGATCCCGATCCAGCTGACGCCGGACGTGCGCAAGCCGATCATCACCGTCCAGACGCTCTGGCCGGGCGCCGCCCCGGCGGAGGTCGAGCGCGAGATCGTCAACCGCCAGGAGGAGATGCTGAAAGGCGTCGAGGGCCTGGAGGAGGTGGAGAGCCGGTCGGAAAACGGGCGCGCGCGGGTGACGCTCACCTTCGCCATCGGCACCGATATGAACCGCGCGCTGCTGCTGGTCGCCAACCGGCTCGACCGCGTGTCCGGCTATCCGGACGAAGCCGACCGCCCGACGCTCAGGACGGCGAGCGCGGAAGACAATGCCATCGCCTGGTTCGCGATCCAGACCGTCGAGGGCAATTCGCGGCCGGTCCACACCTATGGCGATTTCGTCGAGGAGGTGATCCAGGACCGGGTGGAGCGGGTGGAGGGCGTTTCCCGGACCGACGCCTTCGGCGGCGTCCGGCGCGAGCTGCATATCACCGTGCAGCCGGAGCGGATGGCGCAATTCGGCCTGACCGTGACGGAAATCACCCGGAGGCTGCGCGCCGCCAACGCCTCGGTCTCCGCGGGCGACGTGGAGGAAGGCAAGCGGCGCTACCTCGTGCGCGCCGAGGGCGATCTGGACACGCCGGAAGCGGTGCGCGCGGTCGTGCTGCGCACGGCGGCCGACAGCGCCACCGGGCGGATCGGGCGCGTGACGGTCGGCGACATCGCCGAGGTCTCCTACGGCTATTCGGAGCCGCGCGCGCGCATCCGCCGCCTCGGCAAGAGCGCGGTGGTGATGAACGCCAAGCGCGAGGCGGGCGCCAATGTCATCGAGACCATGGAAGGCGTGCGCGCGGCCGTCGCCGAACTGAACGAAACCGTGCTGCCCGGCGAGGGCCTCGTCATGGAGCAGGTCTATGACGAGACCGACTACATCGTCTCCGCCATCGATCTGGTGCGGCAGAACATCGTCGTCGGCGGCGCGCTGGCCGCGATCATGCTGCTGCTGTTCCTGCGCTCCTGGCGGCCGACGCTGATCGTCTCGCTGGCGATCCCGGTCTCGGTGGTGGGCTCCTTCGTCGCCATGGCCATGCTCGGCCGCTCGCTGAACGTCGTGTCGCTCGCCGGCATCGCCTTTGCGGTCGGCATGGTGGTGGACGCCGCCATCGTGGTGCTGGAGAACATCTACCGCCTGCGGGAGCGCGGCATGCCGCCGCGCGAGGCAGCGCTGCGCGGCGCCAGCCAGGTCTGGGGGGCGATCCTTGTCTCGGCGCTGACGACGGTGCTGGTCTTCGTGCCGATCCTCGCCATGGACCTCGAAGTCGGGCAGCTGTTCCGCGACATCGCGGTCGCGATCTCGGTGTCGGTCATGCTCTCGCTCATCGTCGCGATCACGGTCATCCCGGCGCTCTCGCGCCGCCTGCTGGCCACGCGCGTGTGGACCGGCGGGCGCTTCGAGGTGCCGGTGCTGGACGGTCTTGCCCGGCGCTACGCCCGGGCGACGCTCGCCTATGCCGGCGCGGTGGTGCGGAACCGCAAGGCCGCCCTGGTTTCCGTCGCGGCCATTGTCGGGCTTGCGGTCGCGGTGGCCTGGTGGCTGACGCCGAAGCTCGACTACCTGCCCGACGGCAGCCGCAATTTCGTGCTCGGCCGGGTGCTGCCGCCGCCGGGCTACAACCTCAGGACGAACAGCGAAATCGCCCGGGAGATCGAAGACTCCACGCGCGCGCTCTGGGCAAGCGAAACCGGCCCCGAGTCCGAGCCCGGCGGGCCGCCCAAGATCGCCAATTTCTTCTTCGTGGCGCTGCCGTCCTACACCTTCGTCGGCGCGTCCTCCACCGACCCCACAAGGCCGGAAGAACTGGTGCCGGTGCTGCAAGGGGCCTCGCTGCGCGAGCCCGGCACCTTCGGCTTCTTCACCGTGGCGTCGATCTTCGGGCGCGGCATAGGCGGCAAGCGGTCGATCGACCTCGACATTTCCGGACCCGACCTCGAAACCGTGATGGCGGTGGCGGGACGGGCGACCGGCATGACGGCGCAGGCGCTGCCGCGCGGCGAGGGCAACCAGCTCCGCCCGATCCCCGGCCTCGAACTCGGCGCGCCGGAAGTGCGCGTGCTGCCGGACCGGCTCCGGCTCGCGGACAACGGCGTCTCGGCGCGCGAACTGGCGGACACCATCGACGCCTTCAATGACGGGCTCCGGGTGGCGCGGGTGACCATAGACGGGCGGCGCACCAATCTCGTCCTCAAGGGGCCGACCGACAATGTCGCCTCCACGCAGGGCATCGACTTCCTGCCTGTGGTGACGCGGAACGGCGTCATCCTGCCAGCCTCCTCGCTCGCCAACATAGAAGTGACCAGCGGGCCGACCGAAATCCGGCACAAGGAGCGGGTGCGCACGGTCACGCTGCAGATCCGGCCGCGTGCGCAAATGCCGCTGGAGGAGGCGATGGACCTCGTGCGCGCCGAGGTGATCGCGCCGCTCCGGGACGGCGGCCTGCCGCCCGGGGTGAAGCTCCGGCTCTCCGGCGCGGCCGACCAGCTCACGATCACCTGGAACCACATCGTGCTCGACCTGCTGATCGCGGTCGCCATCGTGTTCCTGGTCATGGCGGTGCTGTTCGAGAGCTTCGTCTATCCGCTGGTCATCATGATCTCGGTGCCGCTGGCGACGGCCGGCGGCGTGCTCGGCCTGGCCGTGCTGAACCTGTTCGCCTTCCAGCCGCTCGACATGCTGACATTGCTCGGCTTCATCATCCTGGTCGGCATCGTCGTCAACAACGCCATCCTGCTGGTCCACCAGGCGCTGTTCCATATCCGGGAGGGCAACATGGCGCCGTCCGACGCGATCCGGGAGGCGACGAAAGACCGGCTGCGCCCGATCTACATGTCCACCTTGACGAGCATATTCGGCATGGCCCCGCTGGTGCTGTTCCCCGGCGCGGGCTCGGAGCTCTACCGGGGGCTGGGTTCGGTGGTGCTGGGCGGGCTGTCGCTCTCGGCGGTGCTGACCTTGACCATCATCCCGCCGCTGCTCGGCCTGATCCTCGCCCCGCTGGAGGAGCGCCGCCGCACACGCCTCGAAGCGCCCGCGCCCGCAGCGGCGGAGTGACCCGGCCCGCCCGGCGGCCGGTTCGTGCTAGGATTCGGCGGGGACGGTTTCCGGAGAAATCCACCGCATGAAATTCGGCATTTTTTACGAACACCAGCTTCCGCGGCCCTGGGGGCCGGACAGCGAACGGCTGCTGCTGGAGGAATCGCTGGCCCAGATCGAGCTCGCCGACGGGCTCGGCTACGACTATGCGTGGGAGGTCGAGCACCATTTCCTCGAGGAGTATTCGCACTCCTCCGCGCCGGAAGTCTTCCTCGGCGCGGCCAGCCAGCGCACCCGCAATATCCGCCTCGGCCACGGCGTCATCCAGCTTACCACCAACCACCCGGTCCGCGTGGCCGAGAAGGTCTCGACCCTCGACCTGCTCTCCGGCGGGCGGGTGGAGCTCGGCCTCGGCGAGGCGCAGGGGCCGGTGGAGCTGCATCCCTTCGGCGTGCAGGTGCGCTCCAAGCGCGACCGCTGGATCGAGGGCGTGAAGGCGACGATCCCGCTGTTTACCGAGACCGCCTTCGAGTTCAGCGGCGAGTTCTACAGCTACCCGAAGCGCAATGTCGTGCCGAAGCCGCTGCAGAAGCCGCACCCGCCGCTCTGGGTCGCCTGCTCCAATATCGATACCATAGAGGACGCCGGCCGCTGGGGCATGGGGGCGCTCGGCTTCCAGTTCGTCTCGCCCGAGGCCGCGAAGGCGTGGGTCAACCGCTACTACACGAACCTCACCCGCCATCTCGACCGGATCTGCGACTACCCGGTCAATCCGAACATCGCCATGGTCTCGGGCTTCATGTGCTGCGAGACGGACGAGGAAGCCGTCGAGAAGGCCGCCGGGTGGACCTTCTTCATCTTCTGCCTGAGCCACTACGGGCGGCACGGCATCTCCGCCCCCGGCGAGACCGACCTCTGGAAGCTCTACCAGGACTGGCGCCACACGGAGAAGGCGCAGCAGGCGCTGACCGCGGGCCTGATCGGCTCCCCGGAAACCATCCGGGGCAAGCTGCGCGCCTTCGCCGCCGCCAATGTGGACCAGGTGATCCTGCTGAACCAGGCCGGCCAGAACACGCATGAGGACATCTGCGCCTCGCTGGAGCTGTTCGCCCGCGAGGTCATGCCGGAGTTCCATGCGATGGAGGAGGAGCATGCCGCCTGGAAAGCGGGTGTGCTTGCCGGCGAGATCGAGCTGGAAGCGCTCTCGGTCGAGGGCGCGCGGCGCTATGCGCACCAGAACGAGGACATCGTGCGTCTCACGCCCGAGCAGCTCAAGGCGAAGATGGCGGCCAAGGAAGCGGCCGCCGCGCCGAACGCGGCGAACGTTACCGATACCGCCGCCGCCGAATAGCAGGGAGGGGCCACATGCGCGCACTCGTTCTCGAAGGCCATGGCGGGCAGGACAAGCTCCGCTTCCGGAGCGACTGGCCGGAGCCGGAGCCGGGGCCGGGCGAGGTCGTCATCCGGGTCGGGGCCTGCTCGCTCAACTACCACGATGTCTTCACCCGGCGCGGCATGCCGGGCATCAAGGTGCCGATTCCGGTCGTGCCCGGCCTCGACCTCGCCGGCGAGATCGAGGCCCTCGGCGACGGTGTCGAGGGCTGGTCCGTCGGCGACCGGGTGCTGGTGGACCCGATCTGGCCCGAGCGGGGCCTGATGGGCGAAATGCTCGACGGCGGGCTTGCGGAGAAGACGCTTTGCTCGGCAGGACAGCTCGTGCCGATTCCGGAAGGGGTGAGCTTCGCCCAGGCGGCGTCGCTGCCGGTCGCTTACGGCACGGCGCACCGGATGATGTTCGAGAACGGGCATGTGAAGGCGGGCGAGACGGTGCTGATCCTCGGCGCCTCGGGCGGCGTCGGCAATGCCTGCGTGCTGCTCGCCAAGGCGGTCGGCGCGCATGTCATCGCCGCCGCCAGCAGCCAGGAGAAGATCGACCGCCTGCTGGCGCTCGGCGCCGACGAGGGGCTGAACTATGTCGAGACCCAATTCGAGCGCGAGATCTGGAAGCGCTACGGCAAGCCCTTCCGGCGCTCCTATGAGCGCGGCGTCGATGTGGTGGTCAATTTCACCGGCGGCGACACCTGGGTACCCTCGATGAAGGCGCTCAAGCGCGGCGGCCGGATGCTGACCTGCGGGGCGACGGCGGGCTTCGACCCCAAGACCGACATCCGCTACATCTGGACCTTCGAGCTCCAGATCCTCGGCTCCAACAGCTGGACTGTGGAAGGCCTGAAGGAAATGATGGCGGACATCGCCGCCGGCCGGCTCGATCCGCCCATCGATGTCGAACTGCCGCTGGAGGACGCCGCCGAAGGCGTGCGCATGCTGGAAGACCGCGAGGTCTTCGGCAAGATCGTGGTGGCGCCGTAGCGGGAACGCGGCCCCGCCGCCGCGACGGGCGGTCTGGCGCGCCCTGGAGGACTCGAACCTCCGACCTGCGGATTAGAAGTCCGCTGCTCTATCCAGCTGAGCTAAGGGCGCGCATGTCCGCTTACCCGGAGACCCGGTGCCAGCGGAAATTGTCCGCATAGGCCTTCGGTCTCACGCGGCGCTGCTGCGGGGCGCGCAGGGTGTATTCGAGGCCGCGCTTCTTGCAATAGGCGACTGCCGCCTCCTGCGTCGCGAATTCCAGCCGCACCTGCTGGCGGGTATCGCGGGAGCCGGTCCAGCCCATGAGCGGGTCCACCTGGCGGGCCGATTCCTGCTCGAATTCGACCACCCACATGCCGGTCCGCCCCCGGCCCTGCTGCATCGCCGTGCGGGTCGGGCTGAAGATGCATGCTCGCATGGCCTCGCTCGCGCTCCATCGCCTCGCTGCAACGGGGGCCCTTATCCGCCCGGAGCGCCCGCGGGTCAAGCCGCGCTGCGCCTCTGTCGGGCCGACGACCCGCTCCATGTCCTCCGGGCCGGCTGTCGATGTCCGCCGCCATGACTGTCTTGCACCGATCTTTTTCAGAACGCAGACTGACTTCCGCAAACCGACATGGGCTCTCGGCATACGCCGGGTCGCCCGCTGAATAGAACAACCTGTTCCGGACGAGGGGTAGCTCCCCGAGTCAGGGTGAATAGGCGGGGCCTCATGGATTCCCATGTCGGTTTGCAACGGCCCGGCACCAGCGACGGGCCTTGTGGGGTCCGTCATGCCGAACGCCTTCCCGCCGATCTTCGTCATTTCTCTCGCACGGGAGGCAGAGCGGCGCGCCGCAATGCAGAGAGAGCTCGTCGGGTTCGACTTCGAATTCTTCGACGCCGTGGACGGGGACAGGCTGGACGAGAGCGCGTACCGGCACCGTATGCAGGCCGCGTGGTGGCGCACTATACGGGGCCGCGAACTCTCGCCCGGCGAGATCGGCTGCTTCCTGTCGCACTACGCCCTCTGGCAACGCATGGTCGAGGACCGGATGCCCCATGCCCTCATTCTGGAGGACGATGCACGGCTGGAGGACGGGTTCGCCGTCATCGTCGAGGAAATCATGAAGGCGGAAGACGAATGGGACATCGTCCACCTCGCGCCGAAGAAGCGATACCCCATAGACCGCGTTTACGCCGTGCTGGACGGTTGCCGGTGGCTCGTCCGGTTTCGCCGCCGCCACGCCGGCGCCCACGGCTACCTCATCCGGCTGGAGGCGGCCGAGGCGCTGCTCCACTACTGCTGGCGCATCCGCGCGCCGATAGACTGGCTCTATGCGGAATGGTGGCAGAACGGGCTGGCCTTCCGGGCCGTCGATCCGGGCATCGTCCGGCACGCCGGGGTGCCGTCCACCATCCGGACGCGGCCGAAGGTCGAGCGGACCGCGGTGGAGCACATCGCGGCGAAATTCTACCGTTGGGCCGACCGCCTCCACCTGCGCGCCGCCCGAAAGTCGAAGTGAGACCCTACCCGCGCGCGAGCGCCGCCCTGCCGGGCCAGGCGGCCGTGTCGTCCAGCTCCTCCTCGATGCGCAGCAGCCGGTTGTATTTCGCGAGCCGGTCGGAGCGGGCGAGCGAGCCGGTCTTGATCTGCCCGCAGCCGGTCGCGACGGCGAGGTCGGCGATGGTCGCATCCTCGGTCTCGCCCGAGCGGTGCGACACCACCGCCCGCCAGCCGGCATTCATCGCAAGAGCCGTGACATCGAGCGCCTCGGTCAGGGTGCCGATCTGGTTGACCTTGACCAGCACCGCATTGCCGGCGCCCTCGCCAAGCCCCCGCGCCAGCCGTTCGGGGTTGGTCGCGAACAGGTCGTCGCCGACAAGCTGCACCCGGTCGCCGACGCGCTCCGTCAGCGCCTTCCAGCCCGCCCAGTCGTCCTCGGCCATGCCGTCCTCGACCGAGACGATGGGGTAGCGCCCGCAAAGCTCTTCCAGATAGCCGGCCATGCCGTCCGCATCGAGCGTCCGGCCCTCGCCTTCCAGCCGGTAGCGGCCGTCCTGCCAGAACTCGGTGGCGGCCGCATCGAGCGCCAGCGCCACGTCCTCGCCCGGCCGGTAGCCCGCCTTCTCGATGGCCCGCATGACAAAGCCGAGCGCCTCGTCGGCGCCGGAGAGCGAAGGCGCGAAGCCGCCCTCGTCACCCACATTGACGCTCTGGCCCGCCTCCAGCAGCAGCGCGCGGAGCGCGTGGAAGACTTCCGCTCCGGCGCGCACCGCCTCGGCGAAGCTGTCCGCGCCGAGCGGCACGATCATGAATTCCTGGATGTCGATGGGGTTGTCGGCATGCGCGCCGCCGTTCAGCACATTCATCATCGGCACGGGCAGCACATGCGCGCCGAGGCCGCCGACATAACGGTAGAGCGGCTGGCCGGCCGCCGCGGCCGCGGCTTTCGCCGAGGCGAGGCTGACGCCCAGAATGGCATTGGCGCCGAGCCGGCTCTTGCTGGCCGTGCCGTCGAGTTCGATCAGCGTGCGGTCGAGCCGGCGCTGCTCCTCCGCCTCCATGCCGCCGAGCGCATCGAATATCTCGCCGTCCACCGCGTCGCAGGCCCCGAGCACGCCCTTGCCGCCATAGCGCGCCGGGTCGCCGTCGCGGCGCTCATGCGCCTCATGGGCGCCGGTGGAGGCGCCGGACGGCACGGCCGCCAGGCCGACGGACCCGTCCTCCAGATGCACCTCGACCTCGACGGTCGGGTTGCCGCGGCTGTCCAGCACCTCGCGGGCATGGATGTCGGTGATGGCGGTCATACGGGCCTCTCGGGGTCGTTCTTGGCGATCACATCGTGGGCGATGAGCGTTTCCAGAATGCCGGCGAGCCGGTCCAGCGGGATCATGTTGGGGCCGTCGCTGGGGGCCTTGTCGGGGTCCCGGTGCGTCTCCATGAACACGCCGGCCACGCCGACGGCGACGGCCGCGCGAGCCAGAACCGGCGCGAACTCCCGCTGCCCGCCGCTGCTGCCGCCGAGGCCGCCCGGCTGCTGCACGGAATGGGTGGCGTCGAAAATGACCGGCCAGCCGGTCCGCGCCATCTCCGGCAGCGCGCGCATGTCCGAAACCAGCGTGTTGTAGCCGAAGGAGGCGCCGCGCTCCGTCAGCAGCACGCGCTCATTGCCGGCGCCCGAAACCTTGTCCGCCACATGCGCCATGTCCCAGGGGGCGAGGAACTGGCCCTTCTTCACATTCACCGCCGCGCCGGTCTTCGCCGCCGCGACCAGCAGGTCGGTCTGGCGGCAGAGGAAGGCCGGGATCTGCAGGATGTCCACCGCCTCGGCCGCCGGCGCGCAATGCCCCGGCTCGTGCACGTCGGTCAGCACCGGACAGCCGAAGCGCTCGCGAAGCTCCGCCAGTATGTCCAGGCCCGCCTCCATGCCGACGCCGCGCGGGCTCCCCGCCCCGGTGCGGTTCGCCTTGTCGTAGGAGGACTTGTAAACGAAGGGCAGACGCAAGCGCGCGGTCATGGCGGCCAGCGCCTCGGCCGTTTCCAGCGCATGCGCCCGGCCCTCGATCGCGCAGGGGCCCGCGATGAGCGCGAGCGGCAGCCGGTTGCCGAACCGGACGGGGCCGACCGCAACCTCGCGCATCAGACCAGCCGCGACTGCGCGACGGCAGCCTCCACGAAGGACTTGAAAAGCGGGTGCGGCTCGAAGGGGCGCGAGCGCAATTCCGGGTGGAACTGCACCCCGATAAACCAGGGATGGTCCTCGATCTCGACGATCTCCGGCAGGGCGCCGTCCGGCGAGAGCCCGGAGAAGCGCAGCCCCTTGGCCTCCAGCAGGTTCCGGTAGCGGATATTCACCTCATAGCGGTGGCGGTGGCGCTCCTCGACCCGGAGCGCCTCGTAGATTGCGGCGACCTGGCTGCCTGCCGCGAGTTCGGCGGTGTGGTTGCCGAGGCGCATGGTGCCGCCCTTGTCGTCCGCCTCGGAGCGGTGTTCGACATGCCCGTCGGCGATCCACTCCTCCAGGAGCCCGACCACCGGCTCCGGCGTCGGCCCGAACTCGGTCGAGCCCGCCTCTTCGAGCCCCGCCAGCGAGCGCGCCGCCTCGATCACCGCCATCTGCATGCCGAAGCAGATGCCGAAATAGGGCACTCTGCGCTCGCGGGCGAAGCGCGCGGCGCCGATCTTGCCGGCGGTCCCGCGCTCTCCGAAGCCGCCCGGCACCAGGATGCCGTGGACGCCGTCGAGGCGCCCGACAATGTCTCCCCGGTCGAACCGCTCCGCCTCCACCCAGTCTTCCTCGACCTGCACATTATTGGCGATGCCGCCGTGGCGGAGCGCTTCCGAGAGCGACTTGTAGGCGTCCCTGAGCTCCGTGTATTTGCCGACGATGGCGATGCGCACGCTGCCTTCCGGCGAGCGTATGCGCCGGGTGATCTCGCGCCAGCGCGCAAGGTCCGGCTCCGGATCCCGGGGCAGGCCGAAGCCGGCCAGCACCTCGCTGTCGAAGCCCTGCTCGTGATAGGCGGCCGGCACGGCGTAGATCGGGTCCGCGTCGTGAGCGGAAATGACCCGGCTCACGCCGATATTGCAGAAGAGCGCGATCTTGCGCCGCGCGTCCTCGGGCAGCGGGTCCTCCGAGCGGCAGAGCAGCAGGTCCGGCTGGATGCCGAGGCCGAGCAGCTCCTTGACCGAATGCTGGGTCGGCTTGGTCTTGATCTCGCCGGCGGAGCGGATGAAGGGCACGAGGGTGAGATGCACGAACATCGAGCGCTCCGGCCCGAGCTCCTGGCGCAACTGGCGGATCGCCTCCAGATAGGGCAGGCCCTCGATATCTCCGACCGTGCCGCCGATCTCGACCAGCACGAAGTCCTCGCCGTCCAGCCCCGCCTGCATGAACTCCTTGATGGCGTCGGTCACATGCGGGATGACCTGCACCGTCGCGCCCAGATAGTCGCCGGCGCGCTCTCGGTCGAGCACCTGCTTGTAAACCTTGCCGGTGGTGACGCTGTCGTCGCGCGTGGCGTCATTGCCGGTGAAGCGCTCGTAATGGCCGAGGTCGAGGTCGGTTTCCGCGCCGTCCGCGGTCACGAACACCTCGCCGTGCTGGTAGGGGCTCATCGTGCCGGGATCGACATTGAGATAGGGGTCGAACTTGCGCATCCGGACCCGGTAGCCGCGCGCCTGCAGCAGCGCGCCGAGCGATGCGGCGGCCAGACCCTTGCCAAGCGACGATGACACGCCGCCCGTCACGAATATGAAGCGCGGGGCCCGCTCCCCGCTCACTGGCCGAGCGGCGCGGCGGGCCCGGAGGGAGCCTCTTGCGCCGGGCGGTCCAGAATCGAGGTCGGCTCGCGCGTCGTGGACATCATGATCGCGAGGAAGAGGCTGACCGCGAAGAAGCCCGCCGCCAGCCACATGGTGATGGTGGTGAGCATGTTGCCGGCGCCGCGCCCGGTCATCAGCCCGCCGCCGGCCCCGCCGCCGCCGCCTATGCCGAGCCCGCCGCCCTCGCTCCTCTGGAGCAGCACGACGGCGACCAGCGCAATGCAGATCAGCACATGGACGACAAGGGCCACTTCGATCACGGCACGGGGTCCTCACGGCAGCGCGCCGGACGGGCCGGCGCCAGAACGAACGGAATGTCGGACGGGAGGGATATGTAGCCCGATTCCGCCGCGCCCGCCAGCCCCAAAAGCCATTTGTCGGCGCTTCGGAAAGGCGGGATGCGGGGGATGCGCGGCGGGGATGCGAGAGGGTAGAGTGGCGGCGATTCACCGGGAGGGAGACGGGGGATGGGCGGACGGCTCGAAGGCAGGACCGCGCTGGTGACGGGGGCGGGCTCCGGCATCGGACGCGCCACGGCGCTGCTGCTGGCGCAGGAGGGCGCGCATGTCGTCGCGACCGACATAGACGCAGGCGCCGCGGAGGAGACCGCGGCCGGCGCCGGGGGGCAGATGACCGTGCTCGCCCACGATGTCACCGACGCCGGCGACTGGGAGCGCGCCGTCGCGGCGGCCGCCGGGGCGAATGGCGGGCTTTCCGTGCTGGTCAACAATGCCGGCATCGCGCCCAAGGCGACCATCGAGCAGGAGACGCTGGAGGGCTGGCGGCGGGTCCATGAGGTCTGCCTGGACAGCGTCTATCTCGGCTGCCATGCCGCGCTGCCCGCCATGGCGGCGGGCGGCGGCGGCTCCATCGTCAACATCTCCTCGGTGGCGGCGCTCCGGGGCGTGGCGGTCTATGCGGCCTACTGCTCCGCCAAGGCGGGCGTCCACATGGTCACCAAGACCATCGCGCTGCATTGCGGCCGGCGCGGCTACAACATCCGCGCGAACTCGGTGCATCCGGGGCCCATCGACACGCCGATCCTCGACCCCGACCGCGAGCGCTTCGGCCAGCGCGCCATCGACGCCCGCGCCGAGGCGATCCCGCTCGGCCGCATCGGCCGGCCGGAGGAGGTCGCGCAATGCGTGCTGTTTCTCGCCTCGGAGGAGTCGAGCTTCGTCAACGGCACCGAACTCGTCGTGGACGGCGGCTTCTGCGCGAAATAGGGGGAGGACCCGGCATGACCGGACGGATCGAAGGCAAGATTGCGCTGATTACCGGGGGCGCCTCGGGGCTGGGGGCGGCGACGGCGGCGATGTTCCTGCGCGAGGGCGGGCGGGTTGCGATCACCGATATCGACGAGGCGAGGGGACGCGCGCTCGCGGCGGAGCTCGGGGCCGATGCGGCCTTCATCCGCCACGACGTGACCGACGAGGCGGCCTGGGAGGCGGCCGTGGCGGAGACCGTCGAGCGCTTCGGCGGGCTCAACATCCTGGTGCAGAGCGCCGGCATCGGCCTCACCAAGCCCGTCACCGAGATCGAGCTGGAGGAGTGGCGGCTGGTGCACGCCATAGACCTCGACGGCGTGTTCCTCGGCTGCAAGCACGCCATCCCCGCCATTGCAGACCATTGCCGGGAGACCGGCGGCGCGGGCGCCATCGTCAACATCTCCTCGATCGCGGGCGTCATCGCCGGGCACAACATGGCCGCCTACAACTCCGCCAAGGCGGGCGTGCGCCACCTCTCCAAGTCGGTCGCGCTGCATTGCGCCCGGCAGGGCCTGCCGATCCGCTGCAACTCCGTGCATCCGACCTTCATCGACACCCCGATCCTCGACCGCCACAAGGAGCGGTTCGGGGCGGAAGAGGCGCTGAGGAAGCTCGCCCGCCAGGTGCCCATCGGGCGCGTCGGGCAGGCGGAGGAGGTCGCCTACGCCATCCTCTACCTCGCCTCCGACGAGAGCAGCTTCACCACCGGCTCGGAGCTCTTCGTGGACGGCGGCATCGCCGCGATGTGAGGGAGCGTCCATGAGCCCCTGGCGCCTCTGGGCCGCGGTCGTAGCCCCCTTCGGCCTCGGCTACTTCATGTCCTACCTGCTGCGCGCGGTGAACGCCGTGGTGGTGGCGGACCTGGAGCGCGATGTCGGCGTGACGGCCGAGGGGCTCGGGCTGATTACCGCCGCCTACCTGTTCGGTTTCGGCGCCTTCCAGCTGCCGCTCGGCGTGCTGCTGGACCGCTTCGGCCCGCGCCGGGTGCAGGCCTGCCTGCTCATGGTCTCGGCGCTCGGCTCCGTCCTGTTCGCGGCCGGTGGGTCGGCGGACATGCTGGTGGGCGCGCGCCTCCTGATCGGGCTCGGCTTCGCCGGCGGGCTGATGGCGTCCTTCAAGGCGGTGGTGCTGTGGGCGCCGCCTGAGCGCGTGCCACTGTTCAACGCGCTCGTCATGGTATTCGGCGGCTTCGGCGTGCTGGCGGCGACGGAGCCTGCGCATATGGCCGTGGCGGCCTGGGGCTGGCGGGCGGTGTTCGCGGGGCTCGGCGGGGCGGTCGCGCTTGCGGCCTCGGCGATCTTCCTGCTGGCGCCGCGCGAGAAGCCGGACATGCTGAGCGCCGGCGGCTTCCGGGCGCAGATCGCCGGCATCGCGCATGTCTATCGGGACCGCACCTTCTGGAGCCTCGCGCCCGTCATCGCGGGGACCTGCGGCGCGCATATCGCGCTCCAGACGCTCTGGGCCGCGCCCTGGCTGCGCGATGTGGGCGGCCTCGACCCGGAGCAGACCGCCGCGACGCTCTTCCTGATGGCGGCCGCCTTCATCGCCGGCATCCTGCTTGCGGGCGCGCTCGGCGACTGGGCGAACCGGCGCGGCATCTCCCTGATGGCGGTGGTCGAGGTTATCGTGGCGGTTTTCCTCGCCTCGCTGCTCGCCATCGTGCTCGGCCTCTGGCCGCCCGCCACGGCGTTCTGGGCCGTGTTCGCCATGACCGGCCAGATGACCATTCTCTCCTATGCCTATCTCTCGGCCTATTTCGGCTCCGTGCTGGCGGGCCGCGCTAATACCGCGCTCAACCTGCTGGTCTTTCTCGGCGCCTTCGCCATCCAGTACGCCATCGGCGGCGTGCTGGACTTCTGGGAGGCGGAGGAGGGCCGCTATCCGGAAGAGGCCTACCGGACGGCTTTCGGCGGCCTGCTCGCCCTCCAGCTCCTCGCCTGGGCCTGGTACCGCCTGTCGCGGCCGGGATAGGCCCTCTGGCTCAGGTCCTCCCGGCCCAGCGGATTGCGGTCCAGGCCGCCGCCCCGAACACGGCGAAGGCGGCGGTCAGCGGATAGATCGTGCCGTCGAAACCGAGCGCCACCGCCGCGCCGAGCGGTATCGAGATGAAGGTGGAAAGGGACGTGACCACGGCCGAGCCGACGCCGGCGATATGGCCGAGGGGCTCCATTGCAAGAGCAATGAGATTTCCGAAGAGAAGGCCGATGCAGAGAAACACGGTGAACAGGCAGGCGATGAACAGCCAGAGCGGCGGAAGCCCCCCGAAGGCGAACGCCGCCGCCCACCCGGCTGCCGAGACGAGCGCCATCGCCATCGTCGCCGCCCTGACGAGCCGCTGCATGCCGTATGTCATCACGAGGCGGCCGTTTGCGAGGGAGGCGGCCCCGATGGCGAGCGCGAGCACGGCGAAATAGAGCGGGAAGAGCGCGCCGGTCGTGTAGGCCTCCTGGAAGATTTGCTGGGCAGAGCTCAGATAGGTGACGAACGCCGCGAACACGAAGCCGGTGGCCAGCGTATAGCCGAGAGACGCCCGGATCCTCAGCACTTCGAGCACGCCCCCGCCGATGGCCCTCGGGGAAAACGGCCGGCGGCGCGCGGGCGGCAGCGTTTCCGGCTGGCGAAGCCAGAACCATGCGAAGGCGACCCCGGCGACCGCGAGGAAGGCGGCGAAGATCGCGCGCCAGCCGCCGAGCCACTGGACCGCCTGTCCGAGCGCCGGGGCGAGGGCCGGGACGAGTATGAAAACGGCCATCGCGAAGGAAAGGATGCGCGCCATCGGGCCGCCCTCGTACCGGTCGCGCACCAGGGCCATGACCACGACCCGCGGCCCCGCCGCCCCGAAGCCCTGCAGCACGCGGCCCGCAAGCATCGTCTCGAAGTCCGGCGCGAAGAGGCTCATGAAGCATCCGACCGCGAACAGCGCGAGACCGGCATTGATGGCCGGCCTGCGCCCCATGCTGTCGGAGAGCGGGCCGAAGATCATCTGCCCGAGGCCGAGCCCCAGGAAGGAGGCCGTTACCACGAACTGGACATCGTTCGGGCACGCCGCCCCGAGGTCCCGGCCGATGGCGGGAAGAGCGGGCAGCATCGCATCTATCGCGAGCGCGACGAGAGACATCAGCAACGCGATGAGCGGCACGAACTCGCCGGGGCGAAGGTCCGGCCGCTTCGCCATCGGCGTTGCCTTCAATTCACTCGATGAGACGCGGCCCTACGACTCGATAATGCGGTTCGCCGGCCCCGCCTGCCTCATATCCGCCAGCAACCGGTCGAGCAGGGCGTCCAGCTCTTCGTAGCGCCGCCGCGCCGCAAGCCCGAGCGCTTCGAGAATGAACGCCGGCGTTGCGCCGGGAAGCACGATGCTGGAGCCTGCCGGAGCGGGGCCGCCCGGCGCCTGCAGGTCCAGAAACGCCACTTCGTCGCGGTCGTTTTCGGACATATCGAGCCGCCACATTTCGGTGACGCCCAGATCCCGGTAGAAGGACGGCTTGCCGCGGTCGGCATGGCTGCGCTCGACTTCCAGCACCAGGTCGGGCGGCGTTTCGCGGGCGAACCGGTCCAGCGCCTCATTGCCTTCCTCGACCGCAGCGAGATAACACCCGACCTTTATGCCGACGTAATAGCACGCATCGGGTTCGGCCTCCCTGTCGCCGGGGCCGCGGAAGCGCGTCGATCCCAAGCCGTGGACGGGAAAGCCCTTGCGGTCGAGCGACATCATGACAAGGTCCGAACTGGATGACCGGTTCTCATGCGACGCCGAGGGCGCCATGAACGAAATCGATCCCGTCACGGGGTCGATAAAGACCCGCTTGAAACACTCGCTCCAGTCGATCCGCGCCATGTCCCGGAAGCAGTCGGGAGGAACCTGCAGGCTCATGAAGCGCGACCCCATCCGGCCGGTGCTGGTCTCGAAGAGATACGCCATGACGCGGCCTCCCGCCCTCAGGCTTTCCGCCATGCTACCCCTGCGATGCGCCGCTGTCATCGGCCGGGACGCGCTCAGGGCAGGTAGGCGCCCCCGTTCACATGGATGGTGGCGCCGGTGATGTAGGCGCTTTCCGGGCGGCAGAGATGCACGACCGTTTCGGCGACTTCCTCCGGGCGGCCCTGACGGCCGACGGCAATGGGCACGGCGCTCGCCTGCCCGGGGCTGAGCCCGCCGGGGTCGCGCACCGTGTCGATCACGCCCGGCACCACGCAATTGACGGTGATGCCGGCAAGGCCGAACTCCTTGGCGAGCCCCTTGGTGAAGCCGATCAGTCCCGCCTTGGCGGCACTGACATGGGCGCGCTCCGCCATGCCCATATGCGCCGAGACGCCGCCCATATTGACGATCCGCCCCCAGCCCTTCGCCTGCATGGACGCCAGCACGGCGCGGGCGCAGAGATAGGCCCCTTCGAGGACGACCGCCTGCGCCTCGCGCCAGTCGGCGAGCGTCGAGTCGAGGAAGGGGACATGGCGGCGGATAGCGGCGTTGTTGACCAGGATATCGACCGGGCCCGCCGCCGCCGCCATCGCCGTGACCGCCGCCTCGTCGGTCACGTCCGCCATGTGCAGCGAGGCGGAGCCGCCCGCCGCCTCGACTTCCGCCACCACCGCGCGCGCGGCATCGGCCGCCCGGCGGGTGTTGACGCAGACATGCGCGCCCTCGCGCGCGAGCCGCAGGCAGATTTCGCGTCCGATATTGCGGCTGGCGCCGGTGACGAGGGCGGTCTTTCCGGAAAGCGGCCCGCCGCTCACTGGCATGCGAGGCACTCTTCGTAATCGACCCGGAGCGGCGCCTCGTCCTGCCGCGCCACGCGCTTGCCGCCCACCGCCTCGGCGCGCTGGAGCGATTTCGAGCGGCAGTAATAGAGGCTCTTCAGGCCGCGCTTCCATGCCATGTGGTGCAGGCCGTGCAGGTCGCGCTTGTGGATGTCCGCCGGCAGGAAGAGATTGACCGACTGGGCTTGGTCCACCATCGGCGCGCGCTCGGCGGCGAGGTCCACGATCCAGCGCTGGTCGAGCTCGAACGCCGTCTTGAACACAGCCTTCTGGTCTTCGGTCAGGAAGTCGAGATGCTGCACCGAGCCCTCATTGACCGTGATCGAGGACCAGGTCTCCTCGTCATTGCGGCCGGCTTCCTCCAGCACCGCCTCCAGATAGCGGTTGCGCACGGCGAAGGAGCCGGAGAGCGTCTTGTGGGTATAGGCGTTGGCCGCCAGCGGCTCGATGCCGGGCGAGGCGCCGCCGCAGATAATCGAGATGGAGGCGGTGGGCGCAATCGCGGTCTTGTTGGAGAAGCGCTCGGCCATGCCGAAATCGGCGGCGTCCGGACAGGGGCCGCGCTCGTCCGCCAGCCGCTTCGACGCCGCGCCGGTATCCGCCCGGATGCGGGCGAAGATGCGCCGGTTCCAGACCGACGCCATGACGGATTCGAACGGCACGTCCATGCTTTGCAGGAAGCTGTGGAAGCCCATGACGCCGAGCCCCACCGAGCGCTCGCGCATCGCCGCATAAGCGGCCGTGCTCATGCTCTCCGGCGCGTTCTCGATGAAGTCCTCAAGCACATTGTCGAGGAAGCGCATCACGTCCTCGATGAAACCCGGCGCCTTCTCCCATTCGAGGTAGCGCTCGAGGTTGAGCGAGGAGAGGCAGCACACGGCCGTGCGCTCGCCGCCACGATGGTCCGGGCCGGTCGGCAGCACGATTTCGGAACAGAGGTTCGAGGTCTTCACCTCGAGGCCCGCCAGCTTGTGGTGCTCCGGCCGGGCGCGGTTCACATGGTCGATGAAGATGAGATAGGGCTCGCCGGTCTCGATCCGCGCCGTCAGGATGCGGATCCAGAGGTCGCGGGCGCGGATGCGGTTCTGCACGCTGTGGTCGCGCGGGCTGATGAGCGCCCATTCCTCGTCCGCCTCGACGGCGCGCATGAAGGCGTCGGGCACCAGCACGCCGTGATGCAGGTTGAGCGCCTTGCGGTTGGGGTCGCCGCCGGTCGGCCGGCGCAGCTCCACGAACTCCTCGATCTCCGGGTGGCTCGCCTGCATGTAAACCGCCGCCGAGCCGCGCCGGAGGCTGCCCTGGCTGATGGCCAGCGTCAGCGAATCCATGACGCGCACGAAGGGGATGACGCCGGAGGTGCGCCCGTTCTGCCCGACCTTTTCGCCGATGGAGCGGAGGTTCCCCCAATAGCTGCCGATGCCGCCGCCGCGCGCCGCCAGCCACACATTCTCCGTCCAGAGCCCGACAATGCCCTCCAGGCTGTCGTCGGCCTCGTTCAGGAAGCAGGAGATCGGCAGGCCGCGCCTGGTGCCGCCGTTGGACAGCACGGGCGTCGCCGGCATGAACCAGAGCCGGGAAATGTAGTCGTAGAGACGCTGGGCATGCGCGCTGTCGTCGGCGAAATGCCCGGCGACGCGGGCGAACAGGTCCTGGTAGGATTCGCCCGGCATCAGGTAGCGGTCTTCCAGCGTCTCCCTGCCGAATTTCGTCAGCAGACCGTCGCGGCTGCGGTCGAGCGCGACGCGGATTCCGCGCTCGTTCTGATAGACCTCATGGGCGGTGAGGCCGCGCAGCAGCGGCGCCGCGTTGTCCGTCGCGCGGTCTCGGAGCTCCAATGCGCCTGCGCCGTCCATACCTTGCCTCCACACACAACCGGTACGCAGTTTTTCCCCATTACCTACAACATCTTGTAGGTCACGGTCGCCATGACCGAAATTTCAGTGTAACGGAAAAGCGGCGCGGTTGCACACGGAAAAGTGAAGAGCCGGCCGGCCGGAATGCTGGTGCCGGGCCTCTCCGGACTGTAATTTGACGCCGGGCGCCGAGGGAGGAAAGGGGGCCGGTTCATGCGAATTCTGGGACTGGTCCTGGCGGCGGGGCTGCTTGCCGGCATGGCTGCGCCGGCCGCTGCGGACGCCAGCGACGGGGCGAAGCTCTTCAAGAAGAAATGCACGACCTGCCACCGCCTCGACGAGACCGGCAAGAAGAAGGTCGGCCCGAACCTCTGGGGCGTGGTCGGCCGGCCCATCGCCTCGGCGCCGGGCTTCAAATATTCCAAGGGGCTCAGCAGGCACAAGGGCAAGACCTGGACCGAGGAAAACCTGGACGCCTGGCTGACCAAGCCGAGAGCGTTCGCAAAGGGCACGCGCATGGCGTTTCCGGGCTTCAGGAAAGCCGGGCAGCGCGCGGCCGTTATCGCTTATCTGAGGAGTGCGGTTGAATGAGGGCACTGCTGGCGGGAATTCTGGCGCTCGCCTGCGTTTCCGGGGCGCAGGCGGCGGCGCCGGAGCGCGTCCGCATCGCGGGCGAGGTCATCGACACATGGTGCTATGTCACCGAGATCATGTTCGCCGAGGGCACGGCGCATCATCAGTGCGCCGTCTGGTGCGCGGTGGGCGGCATCCCGGTCTCCATCAAGGGCGATGACGGGACGGTCTATATGGTGCTCCGCATCGAGGACGAGGACCCGGTGGACAATCCGCGCGTCATCGACATCCAGTCCCACCGGGTCACGGTGGACGGCGACCTCTACAGGCGCGACGGCGTCAACTACCTGATCGTGACCGAGGTCGCCGAAGACGGCGGCGTCGTCAACCTGACCCACGAAGAATACGGCATCATGCCGTTCGGGGAGTGAGCGCCATGCGTATCCTGTCCGCTCTTGCCGGCCTTCTGCTGATCGCCGCGCCCGCCTTCGCCGCCGAGGAATGGGGCATCGAATATGAGGAGAAGGCGCGGCTGACCGTGACCGTCGTCGATATCGCCTGCGTGCTCACCGGCGACTGCCCGGAGAATTGCGGCGGCGGCAAGCGCCAGCTCGGCCTGCTCACCGAGGAAGGCCGGCTCATCCCGGCGGCCAAGAACTTCGATCCCTTCGCCGGCACGCAGGCCGACCTCGTGCCCTTCTGCGGCAAGAAGACCATCGTGGACGGGCTGCTGATCGAGAACCCGAAGCTGCCGATGTTCGCCGTGCAGTTCAAGAAATCGGCGGACCCGGACGGCAAATGGGCGCGCGGCAACTGGTTCGTCAAGGAATGGGCCAAGGCCAATCCGGACAAGCCGTCCGGCCAGTGGTTCCGCCACGATGCGCGCATCGTGGCCAAGATCGAGCGCACCGGAAAACTCGGAATTCCGGGGCTCAAGCTGGAGGAGTAGCAGCCCGTTTCCCGAGGCCCCGGCTGCTCCTCCGTCACGCCCGAACGTCATCCCCCCGTCATGCCCGGACTTGTTCCGGGCATCTCTCTCGGGGCGCTCGCGGCGGCGGAAGCGGATGGCCGGAACAAGTCCACGGCTGTCCGGTTTAGCCATCGGGGGGAGCCGAACGGGGTGTCGGGAGCGCACTGCGTCTGCGATCCGCCCCTTGCCCGTGAGGCCCCAACGCCCTCCTTCGACAAGCTCAGGACAGGCTTCTCCGTCATACCCGGACTTGTTCCGGGTATCCACACGGCCGCCCGGCTGAGCCGCTTGAGAGAGATACCCGGAACAAGTCCGGGTATGACGATATGGGGCGGGTATGACGATGTGAGGGTCGGGACGCCGGGCGTCGATCCGGGTCCCGATCCCGCCGAACCCCTCGAAACCCGGTTGAATTCGAGCCATACGTCCTGTCCATAAAATCTAAACCGGACAGCAATGGAACAAGTCCGGCCATGACGACTTGGGACGGCCGGCCATGACGGGATGCAGAGACTCGGACAACGGCGCGTGAGCGTCGGAACGGGGCGCTAAACGCCGTCGCCGACGAAGGGGTTTGCGGCCCGTTCGGCGGCGAAGGTGGACATGGGCCCGTGGCCCGGCAGGAAGGTTATGTCGGAGCCGAGCGGCCAGAGCCTGGTGCGGATCGAGTGGATGAGCGCCGCATGGTCGCCGCCCGGCAGGTCGGTCCGCCCGATGGACCCCTGGAACAGCACGTCGCCCACCACGGCGAGGTTGGACGGCCGGTGGAAGAAGATCACATGGCCCGGCGTGTGGCCGGGACAGTGGCGCACCTCCAGCACAAGGTCGGAGACCGTCACTTCGTCGCCCTCGTCGAGCCAGCGCGCGGGCTCGAAAGCGATGGCGGGCCCGAAGCCGAACTGCTCCGCCTGTTCCGGCAGGCCCTCGATCAGGAAGCGGTCGGCCTCATGCGGGCCTTCGATGGGCACGCCAAGCTCGGCGGCGAGCGTTCCGGCGCCGGCGGCGTGATCGACATGACCGTGGGTCAGCAGGATCTTCTCGACCGCCACTCCCGCCTGCTCGACGGCGGCCCGGATGCGCGGCAGGTCGCCGCCCGGGTCGATCACCGCGCCCGTCATGGTCGCCTCCGACCATACGATCGAGCAGTTCTGCTGGAACGGCGTGACCGGCACGACCTGCCCCCTGAGCCCCATAAGACCTGCCTCCCTTCGACGGCGACAGCACTATAGTGCGGTCCTCGCCGACTTTCGCGGGAGGTTTCGATGGCGATTCAGGGTTATGCCGATCTCGATGCGACCGAACTCGCCCGTCTGGTCGGGCGGGGAGAGCTTTCCGCCCTGGAGGTTCTGGAGGAGGCGGTCGAGCGGGCGGAGCGCGTCAATCCCCGGCTCAACGCGCTCGTCTATCCCTGGTACGACCATGCGAGGCAGCGCGTCCGCGAGGGTCTGCCCCAAGGGCCGTTTCACGGCGTCCCGTTCCTCCTGAAGGACCTTTACCAGGACTATGGGGGGCAGAAGCAGAGCAATGGCTGCCGCGCGCTCGCGGGAACCGTCGCCGGCCAGGACGGCGAGATGGTCAGCCGCTACAAGGCGGCCGGCCTCAGCATTTTCGGGCGGACGGCCTCGCCGGAATTCGGGCTCTCCACGACCACGGAGTCCGCGCTTCACGGCCAGACGCGCAACCCCTGGAACCCGGAGCTCACCTCCGGCGGCTCGTCGGGCGGCGCCTCCAGCATGGTGGCGGCGGGCGTCCTCCCGATGGCGAACGCCTCCGACGGCGGCGGCTCGATCCGCGTGCCGGCCTCCTGCACCGGGCTGTTCGGGCTGAAGCCGACGCGCGGGCGCAATCCCATGGGACCGCTTGTCGGCGAGGGCTGGTCCGGTCTTGCAACCGTGCATGCGATTTCGAGGAGCGTGCGGGACAGCGCCCTGCTTCTGGATTGCACCGCAGGACCCGATGTCGGCGCGCCCTACTGGGCCGAGCCGCCGGAGCGGCCGTTCGCGGAGGAGCTGGGCAGGGAGGTGGCCGGCATGAAGGCCGCCATCCTTCGCGAGGCCTGGTTCGGCGTCGAGACGCATCCCGACTGCCTGGAGGCCGTCGATAGAGCGGCGGAACTCTGCCGGGGCCTCGGCCTCGAGGTGGAGGAGGCGAGCCTTCCCATTCCCCGCGAGCTGCTCGATGCCGACATGCAGATCATCTACGCCAATGCGCGCGAGACGGTGGAGCTGGTCGAGCAGGTTCTCGGCCGCCCGGCGACCGAAGAGGATGTGGAGAAGAACAACCTCGCCATGGCGCGGCGCGACCGTAGCACGGGGGCCGACTATGTGCGCGCGCTGAACGGCATCCATGCGCTGGGCCGCCTCGTGGCGCGCTTCTTCCTCGATTTCGACCTGCTCGTCACGCCGACCATGCCCGTCCCTCCCATGCCGCTCGGGCTGCTCTCGCCCTCGCGCGAAGACGCCGGGGCGCAATGGCGGGACGTCATGCGCACCATCGCCTTCACCTCGGTGTTCAACGCATCCGGCAATCCGGCCGCCTCCGTTCCGCTGCACTGGAACCGGGACGGCCTGCCCATCGGCGTCCAGTTCGTCGCTCCTTACGGCGGCGAGGCGGCGCTGTTCCGCATCGCCTCGGCGCTGGAAGAGGCCGCCCCCTGGGCCCACCGCCGCCCGCCGATACACGCGGGTTGAGGGGCGGGCCGCGGGCTTACGCCGCGCGGATGCAGCGGACCATGTGCTGGGGAGAGAGCTGGGTCGCCGGCGGCGGGGTCTCGCAGGCGGGCTCGGCGAAGCGGCAGCGGGGCGCGAAGGCGCAGCCGGGCGGCAGCCGCGTCATGTCCGGCGGCGAGCCCGGAATGGCCTCCAGCGTCTGGCCGCGCAGCGAGCCGTGGACGGTCGAGGAGAGCAGCCCCTGCGTATAGGGGTGGCGGGGATTGCCCATGATCTCGCGCACCGGCCCCGTCTCCATGAACTTCCCGCCGTACATCACCGCGATCCGGTCCGCGATCTCGACCGCCACGCCCACATCGTGGGTGACGAAGATGACGGCCATGCCGAGTTCGCGCTGCAATTCCCGGAGCAGCAGCAGGATCTGGATCTGCACCGTCGCGTCGAGCGCGGTGGTCGGCTCGTCGGCCAGCAGCAGGCTCGGATTGCAGCAGAGCGCGAGCGCGATCATCGCCCGCTGGCGCATGCCGCCGGACAGCTCGTGCGGATAGGCGCGCAGCCGCCGCTCGGGCGAGGGGATGCGCACCCGGTCCAGTAGGTCGATCGCGCGCCGCCGGGCCTCCTCGCGGCTCGCCCCCTCATGGCGGACGATCGTCTCGGTGATCTGCCTGCCGACGGTATAAACGGGGTCGAAGGCCACCATCGGCTCCTGGAAGATCATGCCGACCTCCGTGCCGCGCAGGTCTGCGAGCGCGCGGTGGCTCATCGCCATCACATCCTGTCCCGCAAGCTCGATCCGGCCCGAAAGCGCGGTCCGGCGGGGTGGAAGCAGGCGCATCAGGGCGCGCAAGGTGACGCTCTTGCCGGAACCGGACTCGCCGAGAATGCAGAGCACCTCGCCGGGGTCGAGCGTGAAGGAGACGCCGTTCACCGCATTCACCGTGGCGTCCCGCCCGGTGAAGCGGACCGTGACATCCTCCGCGCGGAGGACCGGGGCCGTTGCCGGAGCCGCCATGCTCAGGCCGGCGCCTGACTGTGGCCGGAGCCGGCGCTGCGCATGTGGCAGGCGACGAGATGGCCGGCACCGCCCGCCGCGTCCTTTCCGGCCGCCGGCCCGAGCCGGGGTTCGGCGCGGCTGCAGACATCCTCGGCGAAGCGGCAGCGCGTATGGAAGCGGCATCCAGGCGGCGGGTCGATGGGGTTGGGCGGGTCGCCGACCAGCGGCGGCGTCTCCGTCCGCCGGTCGGGGTCCATCGACGGCATGGCGGAGAGCAGCGCCTCCGTATAGGGGTGCTGCATGCGGTCGTAGATATCGGCCGTCGGGCCGATCTCCACCACCTTGCCGAGATACATCACCAGCACCCGGTCGCTCATGTACTGCACGACATTGAGGTCGTGCGAGATGAAGATATAGGTGAGGCCGAGCTCGCGCCGGAGCGTCAGCAGCAGGTTCAGCACCTGCGCCTCCACCGACTTGTCGAGCGCAGAGACCGCCTCGTCGAGGATGAGCAGCCGGGGTTCGAGCGCAAGCGCGCGGGCGATATTGACCCGCTGGCGCTGGCCGCCCGACAGCTCGTGCGGATAGCGGCGGATGAACTGCGCCGGATCGAGCCCCACCAGCGCGAACAGTTCGCGCGCCCGCTCGCGGGCCTCCCCGGCGGACACGCCGTGGACCTTCGGCCCGAACATGATCGTGTCCTCGATCGGCAGCCGGGGGTTGAGCGAGGAATAGGAGTCCTGGAACACCATCTGCATCCGGCGGCGCAGTTCGCGCAGCCCGGCCGCGTCGTCGGGACGGACGGGCTCGCCGTCGAAGACGATCCGGCCCGCATCGGCGCGGATGAGATGCATGAGCAGGCGGGCCGTCGTGGACTTGCCGCAGCCCGACTCGCCGACGATGCCGAGCACTTCGCCGGGCAGCACGTCGAAACCGATATCGTCCACCGCCTGCACCCAGCCGATGGCGCGGTTGAGGATGCCGCCCCGGACGGGGAAATATTTGCGCAGCTCCCGGACCTCCAGCAGCGCGCCGCCATTCGCATCCGGAACCTGCGTCACAGCCTTACGTCCATGGCGCTGCGGAGCCCGTCGCTAAGCAGGTTGAAGGACAGCGAGGTGAAGAAGATCATCACGCCGGGCAGGGCCGCGACCCAGGGATTGACGTAGATCGACTGCCTGAGCGTGTTGAGCATGAGGCCCCATTCCGGCTCCGGCGGCTCGGTGCCGAGGCCGAGGAAGCTGAGCCCCGAGGCGAGGATGATGCTGACGCTGATGAGGCTTGTCGCATAGATGAACACCGGGCCCAGCACATTGCTCAGCACATGCACCCGGATGATGGTGAGGCTGCCGGCGCCGCTGGCGCGCGCCGCCTCCACATAGTCCAGCGAGCGGACCTGGGTGGTGACGCTCTCCGTCACGCGCGTGATGGGCGGGATGAACACGAGCGTCAGCGACACGATGGCATTGCCGATGCCGGCGCCGAGCGCGCCCGAGATCGCGACCGCCAGCAGCACGGAGGGGAAGGCGTAGAACACGTCCATCAGGCGCATGATGAGCATGTTCACCCGGCCTCCGAGGAAGCCCGCGACGAGGCCGAGCGTGCCGCCGATGGCGAGCGCGATGACGATGGGGCTGATGCCCATGAACAGCGAGAGCCGCCCGCCGTAGAGCAGGCGGGTCATCATGTCCCGGCCCATCTCGTCCGCGCCCAGCGGGTATCCGGGCGCGCCGATCTCGGCGAGGCGCTTGAGCATGCTCGCCTTGTAGGGGTCGGCGAGCGCGATCAGGTCCGCGAACACCGCGGAGAAGATGATGAGCAGCACGACGAATCCGCAGACCATCGTCACCTTGTCGTCGCGGATGCGCCCTCCCACCGTGGCCCAGTAGCCGCGCGACTGCACCGCCACCTGGGCTGCATCGACGGCCGCCTGCTGCTTGCGGTCGAGGGCCCGGGCGTTCGTCATTGGCGCGACATCCGGGGGTCGATGGCCGATTGCAGGATGTCCACCAGCAGGTTCAGCAGAACGAAGAACATGGCCAGCACGAGAATGGTGCCCTGCAGCAGCGGCAGGTCGCGCTCGAAGATCGCGCTGTTGAGGAGCGAGCCGGTTCCGGGCCACTGGAAGACGGTCTCGACCAGGATGGAGCCGCCGAGCAGGTAGCCGAGCTGGAGGCCCATCACCGCCAGCGTCGTCGGCGCGGCGTTGCGCACCACATGCATGAGCACCTGGCGCTGGAACAGGCCCTTGGCGTGCAGCGCCTGAACGAACTCCTGGTTGAGGATTTCGGCGACGGTGGCGCGCACCGTCCGGGTAATCAGGCCCATCGGGATGACGGCGAGCGTGACGACGGGCAGCACCAGGTGGCGCATATGCTCAGCGTCCCAGGCCCAGGCGGTGGAACCTCCCGGCCCCATGCCGATGGACGGCAGCACGTTCATCTCGACCGAGAAGATGATGACCAGGACGAGGCCCAGCCAGTAGTGGGGCACGCTGACGCCCGTGATGGCGATAGCGGTGGCGAGCTTGTCGATCCAGCGTCCCTGGAAATAGCCGGCGATGCCGCCGAATATCGCGCCCAGGGTGAATCCGAGCAGCGTTCCCCCCGCCGCCAGGATGAAGGTGTTGGGCACCGCGATGCGAAGCTCGTCCACGACCTCGCGGCCGCGCGCGACCGAGACCCCGAGATCGCCCGTCACCACCCGTCCGAGCCAGGTCACGTACTGGATCGGCAGCGGCTTGTCGAAGCCGTAGGCCTTGCGCAGGTCCTGCACCATCTCTTCCGGCGCGTCCGGCGGCACGACGGCGCTCAGCGGATCGCCCGGCGACATGTGCACCAGGGCGAAGACGAGCACCGTCACCCCGAGCCCGATCGGGATGACGTAGAGGACGCGGCGGATGATGTATTCGAGCATGGGGTCGGGCAGGCGCCGGAGCGGGCGGCCGTTCCGGGCCGCCCGCTCCGCGCGCGGGTCCGGCCTATTCCATGGTGACCGGGGTGAGCGACTGGAACCAGTTGCGGGCCTGGATGAAGCCCTTGACCTGCTTCGTCATCGCCCGCGGCGCCACGTCATGGACCACCCAGAGGAAGAGCGCGTTGTCCACCTCGCGCGTGTGCACCTTGGCGAGCCAGCCGTCGCGTTCCGCGGGGTCGAAGGCGAGCGAGGCGTTCTTCAGCAGCTCGTCCATCTCCGCGTCGCAGTGGTAGCCCCAGTTCACGCCGGCCGGCGCATGCAGGTCGCAGCGCAGGAAGCGCGTGAAGCTGCTATAGGGGTCCTGCGTGGTGTAGCTGACATTGATGCCATTGGCGCCCTGGGCCTGCTCGGCCTTGGCGCCCGCGCGCCAGCGGTCCAGCAGGCTCTGCCACTCCATGACCTCGAACTCGACCTCGATGCCGACCTCCGCAAGGTTCTGCTGCATGTATTCGTTCATCGGCAGGGGCAGCATTTGCCCGGAGCCGCTGGCCGAAATCATCATCTTCACCTTGACCGGATTGTCGGGCCCGAAGCCGGCTTCCGCCAGCAGGGCCTTCGCCGCATCCGGGTTGTATTCGAGCTTGAAGCTGGGCGAGCCGTACCAGGGATCGGCCGGCGACACATGCCCGCTCGCCTTCACGGCGTAGCCGCCGAGCAGCGAGACGATGCCGTCGCGGTCGATGGCGAGGTTGGCCGCCTTGCGCACCCGGATGTCGTTCCAGGGCGAGCCTTCGACGCGGCTCAGATGCCAGGACCACACATGCGGGTAGAGGTTGGAGGAGATCACCATGCCGCGTTCTTCCAGCCTCGGGATCGCATCCGGCGCCGGCGCCTCGATCCAGTCCACCTGTCCCGAAAGCAGCGCGGCGGTGCGCGCGTTCGGGTCCGGGATCGGGATCGTGACCACTTTGTCCAGCTTCGGCTGGCGCGTCTCGTCCCAGTGCTCCTCGAAGGGCACGAACTCGGCGCGCTCGCGCGGCACGATCTGGGTCAGCTTCCACGGGCCCGTGCCGGACGGGTTCTGGGCGAACTTGTTCCAGTCGCTGCCGGTGGCCTCGAACTGCGCCGGGCTCGATATCAGGATGTAACAGATCTGGTAGGGGAAGAAGCTGTCCGGCGACTTGGTGGTGAACTCGACCGTGTGCGAGTCGATCTTCTTCCAGCCCTTCGCGTTGGTGTCAGCATCATAGACGAGGGACGGGATGCGGAAGTTCACCAGCGACGCCATCCGCGCGCTGTATTGCGGCGAGTCCTTGTCGAACAGCCGGTCGAAATTCCAGAGCACCGCGTCGGCGTCGAAGTCCGAGCCGTCATGGAACTTCACGCCCTTGCGCAGCTTGAAGGTCCACTTGGTCTTGTCGGCCTCGTTCACCTCCCAGCTTTCCGCGAGCCCCGGAATGAGGCCGGATGCCTTGTCGGCGGAACTCATGTCCCAGTTGATGAGCCCGTCATAGAGCATCAGCCCCATGAAGCGGAAGCCCTCGAAGCCCTGGTCGGGCTGGCCCCAGGAGAGGGGAATGTCCGCAGCGGTCATGCCGACCCGCAGCGTGCCTCCAGCTCGCGCCGGGGCCGAGACGGTGCCGGCGAGCAATATGGCTGCCGCCGCTCCGACCGCCAGGTTGCGAAGTGAAAGTCGCATTTTCGATCTCATTACTGTCCTCCCGGTTCGAGACCGGACATGAACGCCTGAACGCTGCGAGACCGCGCCGGACCGCCGGCCGGTCATCGCTGCAATAGCGCTTCGGCTGTCATGCCGGGGACGGCACCATAGCACGGCAGCCGGGATTGCAACCCACGGCGTCCCGGAGGCGAAGCCGCCCTCAGCCGGAGATGATGCGCACCGGGTTGCCGGCGAGCCAGGCCTGCACGCATTCGAGCGTCTGCGGATACATGACTGCGAAGGTGTCCCAGGTCACATAGCCCAGATGCGGCGTCAGCACGGCGTTGTCGAGGCTGCTCAGCGGGTGGCCGCGCGGCAGCGGCTCGGTGTCGTACACATCGAGGCCGGCGCCCGCGATGGTGCGGTTGCGGAGCGCGTCCACCAGCGCCGCTTCGTCCACGATGGGGCCGCGCGAGGTGTTCACCAGCACGGCCGAGGGCTTCATCAGGGCGAGCTCGCGCGCGCCGACCAGCCCCCGCGTGCGCTGGCTCAGCAGCGTGTGGATCGACAGCACGTCCGACTGCCGGAAGAGCTCGTCCTTGTCGACGCGCGCCGCGCCGTGCTCGGCCGCGCGTTCCGCCGTCAGGTTCTCGCTCCAGGCGATCAGGTTCATCCGGAACGCCCGGCCGACCTGCGCGACCTCGGAACCCAGCCGCCCGAGACCCAGCAGGCCGAGCGTGGAGCCCGCGAGCCCGCGCCCGACGGTCGTCTGCCAGGCGCCCGCCTTCATCGCCCGGTCCTCGGCCGGGATATGCCGCTGCAGCGCCAGGATCAGACCCCAGGTGAGCTCGGGCGTGGTGTGCGCGCTGCCGGCGGTGCCGCAGACAGTGACGCCCTGCTCCTGCGCCGCCGCCACATCGACCGCGGCGTTGCGCATGCCCGTCGTCACCAGCAGCTTGAGCTTCGGCAGGCGGGAGATGAGGTCGCGCCGGAAGGGTGTGCGCTCGCGCATGATGCACACGACCTCGAAGTCCCTGAGCCGGTCGGCCACCACCGCGACATCGGCCGCATGGTCGTGGAAGACCTCGACCCGGCAGCCGTCCGGCAGGCTGTCCCAGTCGGCCATCTGCATGGCGATGCCCTGGTAGTCGTCGAGAATGGCGATGCGGGTCATGCGCGCGTTCCTTCGGTGGCGAGCCAGCGGGTCAGTATGTTCACGGCGGCCATGAAGTCGTCGAGCTCCATCGCCTCGTCGGGATTGTGGCTGCCGTTCGGGTTGCGCACGAACAGCATGGCGGTCGGCACCCCGGCGGCGGCGAAGGCGGCGGAGTCGTGGCTGGCCCCGCTCGCCATCTCGTTGTGCGGAATGTCCAGTCTCCGCGCGCAATCCAGCAGCCCGGCGCGGATGGACTCGTCCAGTACGCCGGGGGCGGCGCGCGTGGTCGTGCCCAGTTCGAAAGTGACGCCCCGGCGGGCTTCGATCTCCCGCGCCGCTTCTGCAACCCAGCCTTCCAGGCCGTCGAGGAACGCGCCGTCGAGCGAGCGCATGTCCAGCGAGAAGCGGCATTCGCCCGGCACGATGGTCATGGCGTGGCGCTCCGGGTCGGTGGAGAGCTTGCCGACGGTGAAGGCGAAGTCCTCGCCGCCCGCCTCGCGCTCGTCCCAGAGCCCGTCGAGCCGGGCGATCAGGTCCGTGACGGCCATTACGGCATCCTGGCGCGAGCGCCTCGGCATGCCGCCGCAATGGCTGTAGGCGCCGAGGCAGCGCGCGGCCGGCAGGCGGCGGTTGCCGCGTATGCCGGTGACGACGCCGACCGGCAGGCCCTGCTCGACCAGCACCGGCCCCTGCTCGATATGCACCTCCAGGAAGGCATGCAGGCGGGCGGCCTCGAGGAAGGGCGGGTCGAGCGCCTCCGGGTCGCCGCCGGCTTCCCGCATGTGCTCGGCGAGCGTGCGTCCGGTGTCGGCCCGCCGCGCGGTCTCCACCGCGCCCGGCGGCAGGGCGCCGAGCGCCGCGCGGCTGCCGATATAGGAGGTGCCGAACCAGGCGCTCTCCTCGGCGCGGATGCCCATGACGCGGATATCGCGGCCGGGCGCGGTCCTGCTTTGCTGCAGCGAGGCGATCGCCGCGAGCCCGGCGACAACGCCCGCGGCGCCGTCGAAATTGCCGCCTTCGGCCACCGAATCGAGATGCGAGCCGATGATGACAGGCGCGGCGGCGCGGTCGGTCCCCGGCAGCGTCATATAGGTGTTGCAGGCGGGATCGGTCTCGACTTCGAGGCCGAGCGACCGGGCCGCGCGCGCCACCGCGCCATGCGCGAACGCCTCGCCCTCGCCATAGCTCGCCCGCGTGATGCCGACGCCGTCATGGGTGGCCTCGGCGAGCTGGTCGAAAAGGCTTGCGGCCAGTTTTCTAGGCTCCATGTAGCGCCCCTGCTAAGTTCCGCGCCATCGAATCGATACCCGCCGCCGGGGTCAAGGCTTTCCGCCCCGTCCGCCGGCGGGCCCAAGCAGGAGCGCCGCCGCCCATGCCGCTTTCCGGCCTCACCGTCATCGAGATCGGCCAGAACATTGCCGGCCCCTATGCGGGCGCGATCCTCGCCGACCTCGGCGCCGACGTCATCAAGATCGAGAAGCCGGGCGGCGACGACGCCCGGTTCTGGTTCGTCGAGAAGGACGGCGAACGCCATCCGCTCGCCTTCCACATCCTCAACCGCAACAAGCGCTCCGCGGTCGTGGACTTCAAGGAGGAAGCGGCGCTCCGGCGTTTCCTCGCGCTTGTCGAACGGGCGGATGTGCTCGTCCACAATCTGCGCCCCGGCCTCGCGGACTCGCTCGGCATCGGCTTTGCGGCGCTGAAGGCGCGCAATCCGCGCCTCGTCTATTGCGAGGTCGGCGCGTTCGGCCGGGCGGGGCCGCTCGCCTCGAAACCCGGCTACGAGCCGCTGGCGCATGCCTATGCCGGCGTTATGGCTATGAACGGGCCGGTGGAGGGGCCGCCCATGCGCGCCGGCGTCTCGATCGTCGATCCGGGCACCGCGATGTGGGCCGTTATCGGCATCCTTGCCGCGCTCCGCCGGCGGGAGCGGACCGGCAGGGGCGGCCGGGTCGATGTCTCGCTCTTCGAAACCGGGCTCGGCTGGGTCTATCAGCCGCTTTCCGACTATCTGTTCACCGGGCGCGAGCCGGAGCGCCAGGGCAATGGCAACGCGATGCTGACGCCCTACCAGGTGTTCGAGACGGCGACCGACCCGGTCATGGTCGCGGCCGGCAACGACCGGCTCTACCGGCGGCTTTGCGCGGTGCTGGGCCGGCCCGAATGGGGCAGGGACGCCCGCTTCGCCACGGTGAGGGACCGGACGGCCAACCGGGCGGCGCTGATCCCGCTCATCCAGCTCGCGCTGCTGACCCGGCCGCGGGCCGTCTGGCAGGCGGCGCTGGAGGCCGCGGGCGTGCCCCATGCACCGATCAACAAGGTGAGCGAGGCGGCCGACGACCCGCAGACGGCGGCGCTCGGCGCCATGCTGACCGAGCCGGAAACCGGCTATCCGCTGCCCGGCCTGCCGGTGAGCCTGGACGGCGAGCGGCCGCCGGTCCGCAGCCGGGCGCCGACGCTCGGCGCGCATACGCGCGATGTGTTCGGGGCCGATGGCTGAGCGGGGCGATGGCGTTTCACCAGATCCTCGCGCTCGCCGTCCTGATTGCGCTCGGAATCGCGGTGGACGCCGCGGTGAAGCTCGTGCGCGCGAAGAAGCGCCCGGGCACCGACACGGCATGGCAGCGCAAGCGGCTCGCGCTCGCGCTCGCGGCGTTCCTGGCGCTGGCGGCAGCGTTTCTGGCGATCAACCCGGACAGTCCGGGCTAGTCGTCCGGGGGAGCGGTTGAATGACGGAACGCGACGACTGGCTCGCCGGCCTGCCGAAAGCCGAACTGCACCTGCATCTGGAAGGCGCCATTCCGCTGCCGGCGCTGTTCGAACTGATCGGGGCCGCCGGCGGGGACCCGGCCGTGCCGACCGTGGAGGCGCTGAGGGAACGCCTGACCTATCCCGATTTCCCGGCCTTCATCGACAGCTGGATCTGGAAGAACGGCTTTCTCAGGACCTATGACGATTTCACCTTCATTGCCGAAGCCGTCGCGGCGGACCTCGCGCGCCAGAACATCCGCTATGCGGAGTTGTTCTTCTCCCCCGGCCGGTTCGCGGACCGGGGCCTGACGCCCGCCCGCCTCGCGGAAGCCATCCGCAGCGGCTTCGACCGGGTTCCCGGCGTAACGCTCTACCTGATTGCCGATCTCGTCCGCGACCTCGGGCCCGACAATGCGGCCGTCACGCTGGCGGAGGTCGTCGAGGTTGCGGACGATGCCGGCATTCTCGGCATCGGCATCGGCGGCTCGGAGCATCTCCATCCGCCCGAACCCTTCGCGCCGGTCTATGCGGCGGCGCGCAAGGCGGGTCTGCGAACGAGCGCCCATGCGGGCGAGGCGGCCGGGGCGGAAAGCGTTCGCGGCGCGGTCGAGGCGCTCGGGGTGGACCGGGTCGGCCATGCGCTGCGCGCCGAGGAGGACGAGGCGGTCGTCGATCTGCTGGCCGAGACGGGCGTTGTGCTGGAGCTCTGCCCGCTCTCCAATCTCGCCACCGGCGTCATCGGACGGATCGAGGACCACCCGGTGCGCCGCTACTGGGAGCGCGGGCTCGACATCACGGTCAACACCGACGACCCAGGCATGTTCCACAACAGCCTCGCCGGGGAATACGCCGTGCTCATGGACGTGTTCGGCTTCAGCCGCGCCGAGATTCGCAAGCTGGCCGCGGCCGCGCTGGAAGGCGCCTGGTGCGGCCCGGAGGAGAAGGCGGGGCTGCGCCCGCTCTTCGCCGCTTGACCGGCCCCGCCCGGACTTGCCACTAATCGCGCTCACGGAGGGGAATCCGGTCCGGTGGCCGGCTCGGTCTTCAAAACCGCTGCGGCGGCGCATCGCTGCCAGGTGGGTTCGACTCCCACTCTCCTCCGCCAGCCCTGCCCGGCGGGCCCTCCGGAGCCCGGTTCGGCCCGGCGGAATCGAATGGACGGCTCATGACGGCCACCGACGGGATTTACGACCCGACCGACCCGGCGACCATCGCCGATCCCTATCCCGCGCTCGCGCGGCTGCGCGCCGAGGCTCCCGTCGCCTGGAGCGGGCGGCTGCGGGCCTGGCTGCTGACGCGCTATGACGACTGCCTGGCCGCGCAGCGCGACCGGCGGCTCTCGGCCGAGCGCATGGCGGCCTATTTCCAGGGGCTCGATCCCGCGCGCCGGCGGCAGTTGCAGCGGAGCGAAGGGGCGCTCGGACGCTGGGCCGTCTTCCTCGACCCGCCCGAGCACACCCGCATCCGCGCCCATCTGAACGGCCGCTTCACCACCGCCGCGCTCGGCGCGATGGCGCCCCGGATCGCGCGGCGGATCGACGCCCTGCTGGCGCCGGCGCTGGACGGCGGGTCGATGGATTTCGTCGCCGACTTCGCCTATCCGCTGCCGGCCGGCGTCATCATGGAGATTCTGGGCGCGCCGCTGGAGCGCCTCGACGACTTCCAGCGCTGGAGCCACGACCTGGCGCTCTTCGTCGGCTCCTCGCAGACCGCCTCCGACAAGCATCGCCGCGCCGAGGCTGCCGTCGCCGGCCTCGACGGAACCTTCCGCGAGCTGCTGAACGAACGCCGCCGCCGCCCGGCCGGCGACCTCATTTCCGAGCTTGCCGCAAGCCCCGGCCTCTCCGACGACGACCTTGTGGCGAACTGCATCCTGCTGCTCTTCGCCGGCCACGAGACGACCACCGGCCTGCTCGCCAACGGCCTGATGCGCCTCATCCGCCATCCGGACCAGCAGGACCTGCTGCGCCGCGAGCCGGAGCGCGCGGAGGCGGCGGTGGAGGAGATGCTGCGCTTCGACTCGCCCGCCCCGGCCGTCTCCCGGGTCGCGACGGAGGACATGGAAATCCGGGGCGCGCACATCCGGGCCGGCGCGCGCGTCTTCCTGATGCTGAACGCCGCCAACCGCGACCCGGAAGCGTTCGCGGACCCGGACCGCTTCGATATCGCCCGCCGGCACGGCCGGCAGATCGCGTTCGGCTTCGGCATCCATTTCTGTGTCGGCGCGCCGCTGGCAAGGCTGGAGGCGGCGCTGGCCTTCCCGCGCCTGCTGGCGGCGATGCGGGAGGTCGAAATCGCGGCGGACCGGCTCGACTGGCGCGACGGCGTCAGCCTGCGCGGCGCCGTTTCCATGCCGATCCGCTTCCGCCCCGCTGCGACACCATAGGGACGGGCCGCCGGCCGCCGCGCCGCTTGCGCGCCCGCTGGCGCGGGCCTATGTTGCGGCCCTTCCTTTCAACACGGTACGGCCAAGCCTTCGGCGGCCGACAAGCACGCCGGGAGCGGCACGCATATGAGCAAGATCAAGGTTGCAACCCCCGTCGTCGAGCTCGACGGCGATGAGATGACGCGGATCATCTGGGAGTTCATCAAGGAAAAGCTGATCCTGCCCTATCTCGATATCGACCTGAAATATTACGACCTGTCGATCCAGAAGCGCGACGAGACCGACGACCAGATCACGATCGACTCCGCCAATGCGATCAAGAAATACGGCGTCGGCGTCAAATGCGCGACGATCACGCCGGACGAGGACCGGGTCGAGGAATTCGGCCTGAAGGCCATGTGGCGCTCGCCCAACGGCACCATCCGGAACATCATCAACGGCACCGTCTTCCGCGAGCCGATCATCTGCTCGAACGTGCCGCGCCTGGTACCGGGCTGGGCGAAGCCGATCATCATCGGCCGCCATGCTTACGGCGACCAGTACCGCGCGACCGATTTCGTCGTGCCGGGCAAGGGCAAGCTCACCATCCGCTTCGAGCCGGAGGACGGCGGCGAGGCCATCGAGCGCGAAGTGTTCGACTTCCCCGGCGGCGGCATCGCCATGTCGATGTACAATCTCGACGAGTCGATCCGGGGCTTTGCGCGCTCCTGCTTCAACTATGCGCTGATGCGTAACTATCCCTGCTTCATGTCCACCAAGAACACGATCCTGAAGGCCTATGACGGGCGCTTCCGGGATCTGTTCGCGGAGGTGTTCGAGAACGAGTTCAAGGTCCGTTTCGAGGCCGCCGGGCTCTGGTACGAGCACCGGCTGATCGACGACATGGTGGCGCAGGCGATGAAGCTGGAGGGCGGCTATGTCTGGGCGTGCAAGAACTATGACGGCGATGTGCAGTCCGACACGGTGGCCCAGGGCTTCGGCTCGCTCGGCCTCATGACCTCCGTGCTGATGACGCCGGACGGCAAGACCATCGAGGCGGAGGCCGCGCACGGCACCGTCACCCGCCACTATCGCCAGCACCAGCAGGGCAACGAGACCTCGACCAACTCCATCGCCTCGATCTTCGCCTGGACGCGCGGCCTCGACTATCGCGGCCAGTTCGACGAAACGCCCGAGGTCTCGGCGTTCGCCCGCACCCTGGAGCGGGTCTGCATCGGGACGGTGGAAGGCGGCGAGATGACCAAGGACCTGGCCCTGCTGGCCGGCCCGGACCAGGGCTGGCTCAGCACCACGGGCTTCCTCGACGCGGTGGACCGCAACCTGAAGCGCGAACTCGGCGCCTGACCGCGCCGCCGCTGCCGGGCGGAATCGGCCGCTCGCCCCCCTGAGCACAGCCCCGGTCGCCTTTGCGACGGCGGCGACGATGCGGGCGGACGCGGCTTCGAGGTCGGCGTCGGTCAGGGTGGCGTCCTGCGGCTGGAGGGTGACGGCGACGGCGAGCGACTTGCGCCCCTGCTCGATGCCCTTGCCGCGATGGACGTCGAACACCGCTGCGTCCGCGATCAGCGCCTTGTCGGCATTGCGCACGGCGCGCAACACGCTGTCGGCCTCGACCTCCTCGGCGGCGACGAAGGCGAAATTGCGCTCAAGCGGCCGTCCGGGTTAAGGGAGGCGGTTGGAGGGTCCGGTTCAATCCGGTCAAACGTCGCATTATCGTATATTGGCTTCTCGTAGAACCTTATCGTTGCCGATAGCGAAGGAACCTGCCCGCATGGCGCGAAGACGGGTGAGGAAGCACCGGGCGGAAAGAAAAACCGCGAACCCGCCGGCCTCCCCGCCGGGCGCGGTTCCCCGCATCGCAATCGTGGATTTCCTCCGGGGCGCGGCTCTCCTCGGCATGACGGTCTTCCATTTCGCTTACGACCTCGAGTTTTTCGGCTTGGAAGAACGCGGTTACTCGGAGCAGCTCCATTGGTGGGCGCTTGCCACGATCGTCGCCGGCAGTTTTCTCTTTCTTACCGGCGCCAGCCTTTATCTCGCGCATAGCGGCGGAATTCGGTGGAGACCGTGGAGGCGGCGCCTCGTCATCATCGTGCTTGCTGCGCTGGCGATCACCGCCGTGACCCGGTTCGTGACGCCGGAGACCTATATCTTCTTCGGCATCCTGCACATGATCGCGATTGCCAGCATCGCCGGGCTCGCCTTTCTCCGGGCTCCGTGGTGGTTGGCCGTGGCAGGCGCGGCTGCGGTCTTCGCGGTCGATGAACTTGTAGCGATCGAGCGGTTGAACGCATCGGCGCTGAGTTGGCTCGGCCTCGGGAGCGTCGCGCCCGCGGCAAGCGATTTCCGCCCTGTGTTTCCCTGGCTCGCGCCGGCGCTTCTGGGCGTTGGCGCCGCGAAGATGTGCCATCGGGCTGGCTGGCTGCAAGTTCTGGCAGTGCCAAAACTTGAGGGGTGGTCCGGAAGCGCCGTTCGCTTCATCGGCCGCCACAGCCTCGTTTACTACTTGCTGCACCAGCCGGTGCTTTTCGCCCTTTTCTGGTTCTGGCTCCAACTCGCGGGACGTTAGCCCGTCAACCCCGCAGCATGGCCCCCGTGGCCTTTGCGACGGCGGCGACGATGCGGGCGGACGCGGCTTCGAGGTCGGCGTCGGTCAGGGTGGCGTCCTGCGGCTGGAGGGTGACGGCGACGGCGAGCGACTTGCGCCCCTGCTCAATGCCCTTGCCGCGATAGACGTCGAACACCGCCGCGTCCGCGATCAGCGCCTTGTCGGCGTTGCGCACGGCGCGCAACACGCTGTCGGCCTCGACCTCCTCTGCGACGACGAAGGCGAAATCGCGCTCGACCGGCTGGAAGGCCGAGCGGTTGAGGGCCGGGCGGAGCTTGCCGCCGGCTCTTGCCCTCGGCACAGGTACGGCATCCGGGAAGGCCTCGAAGGCTGCCAGAGGGCCGGTGGCATCGAAGGCCGCCAGCACGCGGGGATGCAGCTCGCCGAAAAAAGCCAGCGCAACCGCACCCAGCCTGAGCGCGCCCGAGCGGCCGGGATGAAACCAGGCAGGCGCGTCCGCGGTCGTGCGCAGCTTGTCCATGGGCGCCTCGAGCGCCGCCAGCGCGGCGAGCGTATCCGCCTTGGCGTCGAGCGCGTCCACGGGGCGCGGGCGCTCGCTCCAGTGGCGGGGCGTGGCGCCCCACCTGACGCCGGCGGCGGCCTGGAGCTGCCCTTCGGGCTCGATGGCCGCGGCCTCGGGACGGAACACAGGGCCTACCTCGAACAGCGCGCCTGCCGCCCGCCCGCCATCGGCGTTGCGCCGGGCGGCGTCGACCAGGTTCGGCAGGATGGAAGGACGCATGCAGTCGAGATCGGCGCTGATCGGGTTGTCGAGCCGGAGCCGGGCGTCCCCGCCGCCGAACAGCGCCGCCCGGCCTGCCGGCATGAAGGAGAAAGTGACAGCCTCCGCCATGCCGGCCGCCGCGAGCGCTCGGCGCAGCTTCGCCGCGCGCGCCGCCGCGCGGGTGAGCGCCGGGGCCGGCAGCACGGTCGGGGCCGGGAAGTCGGCCACTGGGATGTGCTCGAAGCCGTGGACCCGGAGCACTTCCTCCACAAGGTCGGCCTCGCCCAGAATGTCCGGCCGCCAGGGCGGCGGAGAGACCGACATTTCGCCGTCCCCTTCCTCGACCCCGAAGCCGAGCGCGCGCAGGATTTCGACGCTCCGCGCCGCCGGCACGGCAACGCCGCCCAGGCTTTCGACCCGCTCCGGGCGGAAGCGGTAGCGCCGCCGCCAGTCCGGCTCGCCGCCGGCCACGACCGGATGGCTCGCCTTGCCGCCGCAGAAGTCGAGGATCATGCGCGTGGCGGCTTCCATGCCGGCCACGGCCGAAGTCGGATCGACGCCGCGCTCGAAGCGGTAGCGCGCATCGCTCTGCACGCCGATCCTGCGGCCCGTGGCGGCGGTGCGGACGGGATCGAACAGCGCGCTTTCGAGGAAGACATTGACCGTCTCTTCCGTGCAGCCCGTCGCCTCGCCGCCCATGATGCCGCCAAAGGCGTTGCCCTTCGCCTCGTCGCATATGAGCGTCATGTCCGCGTCGGCCGCGTAGCGTCGGCCGTCCAGCGCGTCGATCTCCTCGCCGTCCCGGCCCATGCGCACCACCACGTCGCCCTCGAGCTTGTCCGCATCGAAGACATGCAGCGGGCGGCCCATGTCCAGAGTGAAATAGTTGGTGATATCGACCAGCGCGGAGATCGGGCGAAGACCCACCGCGCGCAGCCGGTCCTGGACCCATTTCGGCGACGGGCCGTTGCTCACCCCCCGGACATAGCGCCCGGCGAAGAGCGGGCAGGCCTCGGCCCGGTCGCCGAGTTCGAGGCGCACGGCGACCGGGCTCTCGAAGGCGCCCGGCACGGTCTCGCCCCAGCCGGGCACGCCCTTGAGCGCGCCGAGGCCCCTTGCGGCGAGGTCGCGCGCGATGCCGCGAATGCCGGCGCAGTCGCCGCGATTGGGGGTGAGGCCGATTTCGATCACCGGGTCGTCGAGCCCCGCAACCCGCGCATAAGGCGCCCCGAGCAGGGTGTCGGCCGGCAGCTCGACGATGCCCTCATGCTCGTCCGAGACGCCAAGCTCGCGCTCGGAAAGCAGCATGCCGTTGCTCTCGACGCCGCGAATCGCCGTCTTCTTCAGCCTGATCCCGGTGCCCGGAATCCAGCTTCCGGAGGGCGCGAACACGCCCATCATGCCGGTATGCGCATTCGGCGCGCCGCAGACGACCTGCACCTCCTCCGTGCCCGTATCCACCAGGCAGACCCGCAAGCGGTCCGCCTGCGGATGCGGCTCGGCGGAGAGCACGCGCGCCGTCGTGAAGGCAACCAGGTCGCGCGCGCGGTCCTCGACGCTGTCCACCTCGAGGCCCAGCATGGTCAGCGCCTCGCAGACCTCGTCGAGCGTGGCCTCGGTGTCGAGATGGTCCTTCAGCCAGGAGAAGGTGAACTTCACGCCGCCGCCTCCGCGATCAGGCCCGGCATGTCCAGCGGCCGGAAGCCGTAATGGCGCAGCCACCGCAGGTCCGAGTCATACATCGTGCGCAGGTCCGGGATACCGTATTTCAGCATGGCGATCCGCTCGATCCCCATGCCGAAGGCGAAGCCCTGCCACTCTTCCGGGTCGAGGCCGCAATTGGCGATCACCTTCGGGTGCACCATGCCGGAGCCGAGGATCTCCAGCCAGTCGCCGCCCGCGCCGATGCGCAGCTGCCCGCCCTCGCGCGTGCAGCCGATATCGACCTCCGCCGAGGGCTCCGTGAAGGGGAAATGGCTCGGCCGGAAGCGCACCGGCAGGTCGGCCACCCCGAAAAAGGCGCGGCAGAATTCGATCAGGCAGCCCTTGAGATGGCCCATATGGATCGACCTGCCGATCGCCAGCCCCTCGACCTGGTGGAACATGGGCGAGTGGGTGGCGTCGTGGTCGGAGCGGTAGGTGCGTCCGGGAACGATGACCCGGAGCGGCGGCGGCGCGGCCTGCATGGTGCGTATCTGCACAGGGCTCGTATGGGTGCGCAGCACCGGCCGCGACCCGGCTTCGCCGGCGAGATAGAAGGTGTCCATTTCCTGGCGCGCGGGATGCTCGGGCGGAATGTTGAGGGCGGTGAAATTGTACCAGTCGTCCTCGATGTCCGGCCCTTCGGCCCAGCGGAAGCCCATCTCGCCGAATATCTGGGTGATCTCGTCGATGGTCTGCGAAATCGGGTGCAGGCTGCCTTCCGGCGCGGGCCGGACGGGGAGCGTGATGTCGATGCGCTCCGACGCGAGGCGGCGCTCCAGCTCCGCCTCCGCCAGCGCCGCCTTGCGGGCGTCGATGGCGTCCGAGACGGCCTGTTTCAGCAGGTTGAGGGCCTGGCCCCGCTCGCGCCGTTCCTCGGGCGCGGCCCGGCCGAGGCTTTTCATCAGCCCGGTGACGGAGCCGCGCCGGCCGAGCGCGCGCACCCGCACATCCTCCAGCGCCTCCAGGCTGTCGGCCGCCTGCACGGCGCCCTCCAGCTCGTCCCGGAGCGCCGTCAATTCGTCCGACATGGAAGACCCTCTTTCCCGGGACACGCCTTCAGGCGCGCGCGGCCCGCGCCTGCTCCACAAGCGCCTTGAAGGACTCCGGTTCGCGAACGGCGAGGTCGGCGAGCACCTTGCGGTCCACCTCGATGCCCGCCTTGGCGATGCCGTCCATGAAGGCGGAATAGGTGAGCCCGTGCTCGCGGGCGGCGGCGTTGATGCGCTGGATCCAGAGCGAGCGGAAGTTGCGCTTGCGGGTCCGCCGGTCCCGGTAGGCGTATTGCAGCCCACGCTCGACGCGCTCGATAGCGATGCGGAAATTGTTCTTTGCCCGGCCGCGATAGCCTTTCGCCTGGGCCAGAACCTTCTTGTGCCGGCGGCGGTTACCGGCGCCGCCCTTGATGCGGGACATGGCTTGCGATCCCCCCGCTCAGGCGTATGGCATGAAGCGGAGCACGATCTTCGCGTCCGGCTTCGACATCGCCGTGGTTCCGCGCGCCTGGCGCTTCATCCGCTTCGACTTGTTGGCGAGGCAGTGGCGCTTGTAGGCGTGGTTCATCAGCACCTTGCCGGAGCCGGTTTTCTTGAACCGGCCCTTCGTGCTGCTCTTCGTCTTGAGCTTGGGCATTTTCCTGTCCCTGGAGCAAAGGCGGATTCAGGACGGCCGGGCATGCCCTCATACGCGCCGGACCATCCGTTCCGAAGGCGCGCGGTATAGCCGGCCCCGAAGCGGGGCGCAAGGCCGGCGCGGCGGCTATGCCGTCGCACCCGCCGACGATTGCCGATACCGGCGAAGGGTTAACGCGGCGACATCACCATGACCATCTGCCGCCCTTCCATCTTGGGGAACTGCTCGACCTTGACCAGGTCGCCGAGCTCGTTCTGCACCCGTTGCAGGACGGCGCGGCCGACTTCCTGATGGGCCAGCTCCCGTCCGCGGAAGCGCAGGGTCACCTTCACCTTGTCGCCTTCGTCGAGGAACCGCCGGACCGAGCGCATCTTGGTGTCGTAGTCATGCTGCTCGATCCCGGGGCGCATCTTGATTTCCTTGACCTCGATGGTCTTCTGCTTCTTGCGCGCCTCGTTCTTCTTTTTCTGCGCTTCGTATTTGAAACGCCCGTAATCGAGGACCTTGCAAACCGGCGGCTCCGCATTGGGCGAGAACTCCACCAGATCGAGGCCCGCGGCCTCGGCCGCTCCCAGCGCTTCGTCGATCTCCACAACACCGAGCATGCTGCCGTCGGCGCCGACCAAGCGGACCGACCGCGCTTCGATGTCCTCATTCACGCGCGGCCCTTCCTTCTTGGGCGGCACTGTAGACGTGTATCGAGCTATGGACCGTCTCCTTCTCGCTCGTTCCCGCTAGCGGCCCCGGCTCGGGACCGCCGCTTCTTCGGACAGGGTATGTATCGAGTCGCCGACTGCAAGCATTTCTTGCTGCTGCGAACCGAGCCGGCGCAGCGCGACCGTTCCCTGCTCGGCCTCGCGGCGCCCGACGACAAGCATGACCGGCACCTTCGCGACCGAATGTTCGCGGACCTTGTAGCCGATTTTTTCGTTGCGCAGGTCGAGTTCGGCGCGAAGCCCGGCTTCCCTCAGCCGGGCGAACACTGCGCGCGCATAGTCGTCGGCGTCGCTCGTGATCGTGGCCACCACCGCCTGCACCGGCGCTAGCCAGAGCGGGAACCGCCCGGCATAATGCTCGATGAGCACGCCGATGAAGCGCTCGAAGGAGCCGAGAATGGCCCGGTGCAGCATGACCGGCCGGCGCCGCTCGCCGCTCTCGTCCACATAGGTGGCGTTCAGCCGCTCGGGCAGCACGAAATCGACCTGGAAGGTGCCGCACTGCCAGTCCCGGCCGATGGCGTCGCGCAGCACGAATTCGAGCTTGGGGCCGTAGAATGCGCCCTCGCCGGGATTGAGCTCGACTTCGAGCCCGGCGGCATTGACGGCGTCCAGCAGCGCGGTCTCGGCCTTGTCCCAGACCTCGTCTTCGCCCGCGCGCACCTCCGGGCGGTCGGAGAATTTCACCAGCACGTCCTCGAAGCCGAAATCCGCGTAGATGCTGGTGAGCAGCGCGCAGAAGCGCTCCGTCTCCGCCGTTACCTGGTCCTCGGTGGCGAAGATATGGGCGTCGTCCTGGGTGAAGGCGCGCACCCGCATGATGCCGTGCAGCGCGCCCGAGGGCTCGTTGCGGTGGCAGGCGCCGAACTCCGCCATGCGCAGCGGCAGGTCGCGGTAGCTCTTGATGCCCTGCTTGAATATCTGCACGTGGCCGGGGCAGTTCATCGGCTTGAGGGCGAACAGCCGGTCCTCCGCCGCCTCGGCCACGAACATGTGCTCGCGGAACTTCTCCCAGTGGCCGGACGCCTCCCAGAGCGCCCGGTCGAGGAGCTGCGGCGTCTTCACCTCGACATAGCCGTTCGCGTCGAGGCGCATGCGCATGTAGTCCTCGCAGACGCGGAACAGCGTCCAGCCCTTGGGCATCCAGAAGACGGAGCCCGCGGCCTCCTCCTGGAGGTGGAAGAGCCCCATCTCGCGCCCGAGGCGGCGATGGTCGCGCCGTTCGGCCTCCTCGAGCCGTTCCAGATAGGCCCTGAGCTCCTTCTCGGTGCGCCAGGCCGTGCCGTAAATGCGCTGCAGCATCTCGTTGCGGTGGTCGCCGCGCCAGTAGGCGCCGGCCACGCTCATCAGCTTGAACGCCTTGCCGAGCCGTCCCGTGGAAGGCAGGTGCGGCCCCCGGCAAAGGTCCAGGAAGCCGCCCTGCCGGTAGAGCGTGATCGGCTCTTCCGACGGGATCGAGCGGATGATCTCGGCCTTGTAGTGCTCGCCTTCGCCCTCGAAGAAGCGGGCCGCCTCGTCGCGGTCCCAGACCTCGCGGGCGATCGGCTCGTCGCGGTCCACGATTTCGCGCATCCGCTCTTCCAGCAACGCCAGGTCGTCCGGCGTGAACGGCTCGGCGCGCGAGAAGTCGTAGTAGAAGCCGTTCTCGATCACCGGGCCGATGGTGATCTGGATCTCCGGGTAGAGCTCCTTCGCCGCCTCGGCCAGCGCATGGGCGGCATCGTGGCGGATGAGGTCGAGGCCGTCCGGGTCGTCGCGAGTCACGATCTCGACGGCGCCGTCCTCCGTGAGCGGCTCGGCGAGGTCGCGCAACGCGCCGCCCACGCGGATGGCGACCGCGCGTTTCGCGAGGCTTCGGGAAATGTCCGCCGCCAGATCGGCGCCGGTGCCGCCGCGCGCGAAAGGGCGCACGGAGCCGTCGGGCATTGTCAGGGCGATGTCGCTCATAGGATGCGCAAATGTCCCGGGACCAGGAAAGGCCGCAATCTAGAAACAGGCTCCGCCGCGTCAAGCAAAGATACGCGGCCCGCGGTCTAGTCCCCCTCGTAGGGAAAGCTGTCCAGACGTTCGCAGCCGGACTCGGTCACCAGCACCTGGGTTTCCAGCTTGACGCTTTCCGAACCCCGTTCGCCCACCAGGCTTTCGACGCAGACCGCCATTCCGGGCTCGAACCGCCCGGACATGGCAAGATCGGACCAGTCGACATGCAGCGGCACCGCCGGCCATTCATCGGCCATGCCGACACCGTGGACGGCCAGCGTGTAACGATAGGGCACATGCCGCTCCGGGATCCGCCAGCTCTTCTCGTTGAACTCGACGAATTCCATGCCCGGGCGCACGAGGTCGAGATTGTGCCGGATCTGGTCGAGCGCAGTCTCGTAGAGCCGGCGCTGCCGGTCGGTCATGGGCGTGTAGCCGCAGGTCCAGGACCGCGAGACATCGGCGCAGTATCCGTAGGGTCCGATCATGTCGGTATCGAGCGAAATCATCTCACCGGCCCGGCACATCCTGTCCGAGCACTCCTGGTACCAGGGATTGGTGCGCGGGCCCGCCGTGAGAAGCTTGGTCTCCAGCCAGTCGCCGCCCGAGCGGGCATTCTCGAAATGAAGGTGGGCCCAGAGCTCGCGCTCCGTCGCGCCGGGCAAGGAATGGTCGTAAACCCGGGCCATGCCGGCCTCGCAGACGCGCATCGTCCAACGCATCAGTTCGATCTCGTCCCCGGACTTGATCGACCGTGCGATCTCGGTAACGCGGGTGCCCTCGACATAGGTCAGGCCGCGCGCCTCCAGTGCGTGCGCGCCGGCGCCGTCCAGCCGGTCGCAGGCGATTCGGCGATTGCCGCCGCCGTGCAGGCGCACCAGGTCGGCGATCTCGTCGGCCCAGGCGGCCATTGCGGCTTCGGACTTGTCGCCGCGCGCCATGAACATCCATGTCCTTGCCGTGCGCAGTTCGTCGATGCCCGGCAGCCCCTCCGACTGCCTCATGCCGTCCCTGAGTTCGAACATGATGGCCGGGCCGTCGGCGAATATCAGCGCGTAGCGCAACGGGCTGTGCAGGCACCAGACCTGCATGTTCGAGCAATCGAAGGCGTATCGGATATTAGTGGAATCGTAGAGCAGCAAGGCGGCGCAATCGGCGGCGGCGCACCTGTCGCGAAGCCGCTGCAGGCGGTAGCTGCGGGCGCGGTCCAGCACCTCGCGGGGCACCGGGCTCTTCAGCGGCTTCCCGGCGCCCTCCGGGTTCAGATAGGCCGCCTTTCGGTCGTCCTTGAAGACAGGCGCGCGCTTCATGCCCGGCAATCGCAGAAGCCTCGGCGTTCCCCGGGCGCACAGGCTGCGTCCGGAGGGTCAACCGGGCCTCTCGCCAGGTCGATGACGTCTTCCATGTCCCGGGCCTCGGCACAGCGCTACGCCTCCGGCGTCCTATGGGCTTGCATTTCCCCAAGCAATAGATAATCTATTTAAAGGCCAAAAGAAATTCTTTCGGAAGGGTGCATGGCGGGACCTCCTCTCAAATCGCTTCCGGCCTTCGAGGCGGCAGCGCGAACAGGCTCCTTCGCCGCCGCCGCCCGCGAGCTCGGGGTCACTTCGGCCGCGGTCAGCCAGCAGGTGAAGGTCCTGGAGCGTTTCTGGGGCCGCACGCTTTTCCTGCGCCAGGGCAACCGGCTGTCGCTGACCGACGCGGGGCTGACCGCCTATCCGCCGCTGGCCAATGCGCTCACAGCGATAGGCGATCTTTCCGAGCGGATGCAGGGGATCGCCCGGCGCGCCCGCCTCGTGCTCAGCGCGCTGCCGTCCGTGGCCGAGACGTGGCTCCCCCTGCGGCTGGCCGACTGGCTCGCGGACGGCGGCGACCGGCAGGTGGATATCAGGATTGAGGACGATCCGGTCGACTTCAACCGCGACCGCGTGCATATGCGGATTTTCCACGGTCATTCGCTCTATGCGGACTATTGCACGGAAGTGCTGTTCCGCGACCGGATCATCGCCATCGCAACCCCGGCCGTCATCGCCTGTCACGGCGCGTCGGCGCCGGCATTGCCGGACAAGGTACTCATTCATACGGACTGGGGAACCGACTACGCAACGGGTCCGGACTGGAGCGACTTTCTTTCCGGAGAGCGGGTCATCGACGCCGGCGCCGGGCTGCGTGTCACGACCAGCAGCGCGGCGATCCAGTGCGCTCTCGCGGGGCTCGGCGTCGCGCTGGTACCGGCGATGACGGCGGAGCACCATCTGGAAGCCGGACGGCTTCGGCGCGTCGAGGCGCCGGAAATGCAGATCGACCGCCCCTATTCCGTGGCCTATCCGCACGCCATCAAGGGCTGGCCGATCGTCGGCAGTCTGGTGGAATGCCTCAAGCGCTCCGGGTGAGGGTCTCGAGCCCCGGGCGGCGGCGAGGGTCGAGGATGGCGAATGTCCTCCAAGCGGTCATTGGAGGCGGTACCCCTTACGGCACCACCTTTACGTCTGCATTGCGCTCCACGGTGCGAACGAGCTCGGTCATGTCGGCTTCGGGGCCGAGATGGGCGAGCGAAGCCTGGTAGAACTCGCGGGCGACATTGGCGAGGAACATCGGCGCGCCGCTGTCCGCGCCGAGCTGGGTGGCGAGGCGCACATCCTTGTGCATCAAGGCCAGCCCGAAGCCGAAGGGATGCGGCCCGCCGGTCTGCGCCGCCAGCACGATCTCCGACATGTAGCTGCGGCCCGAAGCCTTGTTCAGCACCTCGACCGCCTTTGCGAAGTCGAGGCCGTTCTTGACGCCCACCGCGACCGCTTCCCAGGTCGCGGCCGCAACCGACGCGGCGACCACATTGTTCACGAGCTTCATGACATGGCCTGCGCCGACGCCGCCGCAATGGAAGACATTGGGGCTGATGGCATGGAGCAGCGGCAGCGCTTCGGCGTAGTCCGCGTCTTCGGCCCCGACCATGATGGCGATGGTGCCGGCGTCCGCGCCCTGCCTGCCGCCGGAGACCGGTGCGTCGATCAGCCGGATGCCGCGCTCGGCGAGTTCCGCCGCCATGGCGCGCGTCGCGTTCGGGTCGCCGGTCGTCTGGTCGAGGACGATGCCGCCCGGGGCCATGCCCTCGGCGAGCCCGCCCGGCCCGAACACCGCACGGCGCACATCGTCCGAGGTCGGCAGGCAGGTCAGCACCGTGCCGCATTCCGCGCCCAGCGCCGCGGCGGACTGGACAGGCGTGCAATTCCGATCCGCCAAAGCCTGCATCGCCTCCTGGCGGAGGTCGAAGACACGCAGCGGATGCGTAAGCGCGAGGCGGCGGGCCAGCGCGCCGCCCATATTGCCGAGGCCGACATAGCCGATGCTCATGGAAGCGGTTCCTTCGCTTGCGGATTTCGGGCTATCCTATGCTCAATTCTCACGCCGGAAAGCACTGCGACCGATTTGTGCGCCCGCCCGCGGGCGACGGAGGAGTTCAGCCCATGCCCGATTCCCACGCCGTCGAACAGTCGCTGCAGGACCGCGTCAGCCCGGAGGAGTGGGCGATCCGGGTCGATCTCGCCGCGCTCTACCGCCTCTGCGCCCGGCACGGCATGACCGATCTTACCTACACCCATCTCTCCGCGCGCGTGCCGGGGGACGAGGACGCCTTCCTCCTCAACCCCTGGGGCCTGTTGTTCGAGCAGGTGACGGCGTCGAACCTCGTCAAGGTGGACACGGAGGGCAATCTGCTCGGCGAGAGCCGCTACGGGGTCAACGCCGCCGGCTTCACCATCCACTCGGCGGTCCATATGGCGCGGCCCGACCTCGCCTGCGTCGCACATACGCACACCCGCACCGGCATCGCTCTGGCCGCACTGCCGCAGGGGCTTCGGCCGCTCAACCAGAAGGCGATGCAGTTCCACGGGCGCATCGCCTATCACGACTATGAGGGCATCGCCTTCGACCTGGACGAGCGCGAACGGCTGATCGCCGATATGGGCGATGCGGATGTCATGGTGTTGAAGAATCACGGCTTCCTCGTCGGCGGGCGCAGCGTGCGCGAGGCCTGGGCGCGGCTCTACGACCTCGAAAAGGCCGCGAAGACGCAGATGCTTGCGGAAGCGACGGGCGCGCCGCTCGCCACGCTTTCAGAGGCCTTTCTGGACGAGCAGGAGAGGCGCCCGCGGGCCAATCGCAGCTACAACCCCTATGACGGCTGGGAGTCGCAGCTGCGCCTGCTCGACCGGGCCGATTCCTCCTGGCGGCACTGAGCGGGGAGCATCCATGCCCGATATCCGTTCCCGCGTTTCCGAAGCCGAATGGGAGGCGCGCGTCAACCTGGCGGCCGTCTTCCGGCTGGCGGCGAAGCACGACCTCTCCGACCTCGCGCTGACGCACTTCTCGGCGCGCGTTCCCGATGAGCCCGACCGCTTCCTCCTCAATCCCTACGGCCTCATGTTCGAGGAGATGACGGCTTCCTCGCTGGTCAAGACCGACCGCGAGGGCGGCGATCCGCTGGAGACAGGCAGCCCGCTCAACGCGGTCGGCATCATGCTGCATTCCGCCGTGCTCGACGCGCGCCCGGACGTGGCCTGCACGGCGCACACCCACACCGTGCAGGGCATGGCGCTTTCCTCGCTGGACGTCGAACTGCTGCCCGCCTCGCAGACGGCGCTCGCCTTCCACGGGCGCGTCGGCTACCACGACTGGGAGAGCGGTGAGACGGAGCTGGACGAGCGCGAGCGGATCGCGCGGGATATCGGCCCCAAAGGGCGCGCGCTGGTGCTGAAGAACCACGGCCTGCTCGCCGCCGGCCCGTCGATTCCGAGCACCTGGATGCTGCTCCATGCGCTGGAGCGCGCCTGCGCCGCGCAGCTCGACGCGATGGCCGCCGCCCATGCCTCCGGCAACGGGCTCGACATGCCCTCGGCCGAGGTCTGCGAGAGGACCGCCCGGCAGTTCGACGAGTTCCTGGCCCGGCCCGGCCGGGACGACGACTGGTCCGCCTATCTGGAACTGCTCGACAGGGACGACCCGACTTACCGGGAATAGGCCGCCCGCAACCCCCAGCATCGGAGAAGAGCCGCAAGGCTCCGCCGCCAAGCCATGAACATGACCGAATCGAGAATTGCGCTCGACTATGCCCGCGACGGGTTCGTCTTCCCGCTCGACATCGTGACCGAGGCGGAAGCCGGGGAGTTGCGCGCCGACCTTGAGCGGGGCGAGGCCGAGCTTGCGGACGACCCGAAGCGGCTCGGCCTGCTGCGCGGCTTCCCGGCCCGCTTCCTGCCGTCCTTCGACCGGCTGGTCCGCCACCCGAAGATGGTCGAGGCGGCGCAGGCGGTGCTGGGGCCCGATGTCATGGTCTGGGGGTCGGGGCTGTTCATCAAGGAAGCGAACACGCCGAGCTACGTCTCCTGGCATCAGGACCTGACCTATTGGGGACTCGACAAGGCGGAGGAGACGACGCTCTGGGTGGCGCTCTCGCCGGCGACGGAGGAGAGCGGCTGCATGCGCTTCATCCCGGGCAGCCACCGGGAGCGCATCGTGCCGCATGCCGACAGCTTCGCCGCCGACAACCTGCTGACCCGCGGCCAGGAAATCCAGGTCGAGGTGGACGAGGACGCGGCCGTGGATGTGGTGCTGAAGCCGGGGCAGGCCTCGCTGCACCACGGCCACCTGTTCCACGCCTCCGGCCCGAACGGCACGGGCGACCGGCGCATCGGCGCGGCCATCCGCTATATCGCGCCTGCCATGAGCGCGCGTTCCGGCCCGGAAACCGAGGTCGCGCTGGTGGCGGGAGAGGACCGCTTCGGGCACTTCGCCATCGTGTCGCCGCCGGCCCGGCGGATGGACGGGGCGGATTTCGAGGCCGTCGCCCGGGACGCCGACCGGCGCGAGAACATCCTGTTCGAAGGCACGGGCGGCCGCCGGCGCAAGCCGCGGTAAATCCGGGCGGACGCGCCCATGCGCATTGCCATCGAGACTGCCCGTGCCCTGCTCGACAGGGTCATGGCGAAGCTCGGCTTCGCGGCGGAGGACATCCCGTCCATCGTGAACCATCTGATCGACTGCGAGTTGCGCGGCGTTTCCTATGGCGGCCTTGCGCGGGCCGTGTCGATCACCGAACGGATCGGGCGCACCGGGCAGCCCTCCCGGCCCATCGCGGTCACGCATGAAACGCCGGTCTCGGCCCGCATCGACGGCGCGGACCATGTCGGCTACATCGTCGGGCAGCGCGCGACCGACATCGCCATCGACAAGGCGAACGCAATGGGCCTCTCCGCCGTCGGCGCGGTCGATACCTGGTACACGGGCATGCTGAGCTACTTCGCCGAACAGGCGGCGGCCCGCGACCTCGTGACCATGATCGCCTCCAACGCCACGCCCTGGGTCGCGCCCTACGGCGCTGCCGAAGGCCGGTTCGGCACCAACCCGATCTGCTTCGGCTTTCCTTCCGCCGACCGCCCCGTCGTGTGGGATATCGGCACCAGCACCATCATGCATGCCGAGGTGCTGCTCGCCCGCCGCACGGGCCGGCCGCTGCCGGAAGGACGCGCCTTCGGCCCGGACGGGCGCCCGACCGCGGACCCGGATGCGGCGCTCGCCGGCGCGTTCGCCGCCTGGGGCGGGCACAAGGGCTCCGGCCTCGGCCTCGTGGTGCAGATGCTGGGCGTGCTCGCGGGCTCGGAGGGCATCACGCCGGACCTGGCCGGGTTCGGCATGCTCATCGTCGCTATCCGTCCGGACATTTTCGGCGACACGGAAGGCTTCAAGCAGCGCATCGCCGACTACGCCGAGACCGTCCGGACCGCGAAGCCGGCGGACCCGGCCCATCCCGTCCGCATGCCCTTCGACCGTTCCTGGGCGGTGCGCGAGGCGGCGAGAGCCTCGGGCGGCTTCGAGGCGGATGGGACCATCGTCGAGCGGCTCCGGGCCTTCGCCGGCTAGGAGGGCCGGAGCATGTGCGCCGCGGAGCCGGTTGCGATAGTCGAAGCTTCGACGCCGGCCGAAATCGCCGAAATGCGGGCGCTGTTCGCCGAATACCAGCAATGGTTGGGCGAGGACCTCTCCTTCCAGGACTTCCCTGCGGAACTGGACGCGCTGGCAGAGTTGTATGCGCCGCCGGGAGGCCGGCTGCTGCTCGCGCGGGCCTCTGACGGTTCGGCTGCGGGCGGTGTCGGCATGAAGGGGCTGGAGCCCGGCATCTGTGAGATGAAACGCCTCTATGTGCGCCCGCGCTGGCGCGGCCTCGGCCTCGGGCGAAGGCTGGCCGGGGCGGTCGTGCAGACGGGCGCGGATGCCGGCTACGCGTTCATGCGCCTCGACACGCTGACCCGCCTGCATGAAGCGGTCGCGCTCTACCGGTCGATGGGCTTCCGCGAAATCCCGGCCTATTACGACAATCCGATGGAGGGCGTGTTTTTTCTCGAGAAACCGCTTACCGGCCTCCGTCCGGCAGAAGCCCGGGGGTGACGGCGGCACGGTGTCCCCGCCGCTTGCCGCAGAGGCTTCGGCAGTGCTATCGCTCGCGAAGGAAACTGCGATCCGCGCCGCGCCCGTCCGGACGGGGTTCGCAACCGAGGGAAGGAACCTCCGCATGGCCGGTCAACCGATACTGCCCAAGGGCTCTCCGCCCCCGCTCGCGCCCTATTCGCCGGGCTTCCGCTCCGGCGGGCTCGTCTGCACGGCGGGCATGCTGGCGCTCGATGCCTCCGGGACCCTCATCGGCGAGGGAGACGCCGGCGCGCAGACCCGGCAGGTGCTGGAGAACATCAGGGAAATTCTCGAAGAGGCCGGCGGCTCCATGCAGGACATCGTGTACAACACGATCTACCTCAAGGACCTCGCCGACTACGCCGCGATGAACGAGGTTTACGCCTCCTACTTCCCCGAGAACCCGCCGGCGCGCGCCTGCGTGCAGGCCGGCCTCGTCCGGCCCGAGTTCCTGGTCGAAATCGCCGCCATGGCCGTGATCGACAACTAGCGCACGCCGCGCCCGGGGGCGGAGAGGGGCAGCGTGACGGCACTTCGGGGCACGCTCGGGACCTATCTCGAGCGGCGCATGGCGCGCATCCTGCTGCTGGGCATCGTCAGCGGCTTTCCCTGGGTGCTTATCGGCAGCAGCCTCAACCTCTGGCTGAAGGAGGACGGGCTGAGCCGCAGCGCCATCGGCTGGGCGGGGCTCATCTTCGGCGTCTATGCCTTCAACTTCCTCTGGGCGCCGCTGATCGACCGCATCCGCCTGCCCTGGATCGCGGACCGGCTCGGCCACCGCCGGTCGTGGATCGTGGCGCTGCAGGCGGTCATCCTCGTCTGCCTCATCCTGTGGAGCACAGTCGAGCCGTCGGCCGATCTCGGCCTCGTAGTCGCCATCGGGCTCGCCATCGCCGTCGCGTCGGCCACCCAGGACATCGCCGTCGACGCGCTCCGGATCGAGCAGATCGGCAGGGACGAGGGCGAATCCATGGCCGCGGGCGCCGCCGTCGCCGTGGTGGGCTGGTGGACCGGCTACAAGCTCGGCGGCGTCGTCGCGCTGGAGGCGGCGCAGTATTTCGAGCAGGCGGGCGTCGAGCGTTACTGGCAGGCGACCTTCCTCGTGCTCGGCATATTGGTCGTGCTCTGCAATATCGGCCTTGCCTTCGTGCCGGAGGCCTCCGCCGCCGCCCGCGCCGCCGCTCAGGAGCGGGACGAGCGGGCCATCGCGTCGCGCCTCGGCGTTCCCGGCGCGGCCGGGCGCGTCTCCTCCTGGCTCGCCGGAACCCTGGTCGGGCCGCTGATGAGCTTCTTCCGGCAGAACGGCGTCGCGATTGCCGCCGCCGTGCTCGGCTTCATCTTCCTGTTCAAGATCGGCGAGGCCTTCATGGGCCGCATGTCGCTCATTTTCTACAAGGAGGTGGGCTTCTCGAAGTCGGACATCGCCGTCTATTCCAAGGGGCTCGGCTGGCTCACCACGCTCGTCTTCACCGTGCTGGGCGGCCTCTTCGCCATCCGCATCGGGCTTATCAAGGCGATGTTCGTCTCCGGCATTGCCATGGCGGCGACGAACCTCCTGTTCGCGCTGATGGCATGGTCCGGCAAGTCGGAGCTGCTGTTCGCGACGGCCGTCGTCATGGACGACCTCACCAGCGCATTCGCCACCGTCACCTTCGTCGCCTTCATCTCGATGCTGGTGGACCGGACCTACACCGCGACCCAGTATGCGCTGCTCGCCTCCATCGGCACGGCCGGGCGCACGATCTTCGCCGCCTCCTCGGGGGAGCTGGTTGACTGGCTGGAAGGCGACTGGGGGACCTTCTTCGTCATCACCACGCTCATGGTCCTGCCCTCGCTGGTCTGCCTCTGGGCAATCCGCAACCGGCTCACCGACCTGCTCGCGGGCGCCCGGGTCCGCCTGTTCGGCAAGGAGGCCGACGCGGCCGCCTGAGCGGCTTGCCGAACGCGCCGGCCGGGGCCATAAGGGGGCTTCCACCGCAAAAGGGGTCCGGCCGCCATGACCCTGCTTTCCCGCGCCGTTCTCGCCGTCCTCCTCGCCGCGCTCGCCTGCCTGCCCTGGACCGTCCGCGAGGCGCGGGCCGACACGGAGCAGGAGGTGTCCGCCGTCATCGAATATCTGCGCCAGAAGGACCCTGAAATCGTTCTCAAGGCGGTGCAGGCCTGGTGGGACGAGCAGGAGCAATACCGGCGGCAGCAGCAGGTCGGGCGCATCGCCGCCAATTGGGAGGCGTTGGCGCGTGCGGAAGGCGACCCTGCCATCGGGCCGGAGGACGCCGACGCGGTGCTGGTCGAGTTCTTCGACTATCGCTGCGGCTTCTGCAAGCGTGTGCTGGACGATGTGATGGCGCTGGCGGCCGCGGACGGCCGGCTGCGCATCGTCTTCAAGGAGTTCCCGATCCTGGGCCCGCCGTCGGTGGTCGCCGCCCGCGCCTCGCTCGCCGCCGACAGGCAGGGCAAATGGACCGAGTTCCATGTCGCGCTCATGTCCGCCTCCGGCGCGCTCGACGAGGACCGGATCATGGACATCGCCGCGGAGACCGGCCTCGACATCGCGCAATTGCGCGCCGACATGGAGAGCGAGGCCGTCACGGCAGTCATCGAACGCAACCACGCTCTTGCGCAAACGCTCGGCATCCGCGGCACCCCGGCCTTCCTGGTGAAGAACGCCATCGTCCCCGGCGCCGCCTCGCAGGAGGACCTTGCCAGGCTCGTCGCCGGCGCGCGCGAGGCGGGGTGACGGTCTTTGCGTTTCAGGCTGCCTTTCGAGCGCCCTTCTCTTTCTGGAGGTTGAAAAGGCGGGCGCGTTTAAATTAATAAGCAAGACACTTGGAAATTGAAGTATGATGGAACCGATAAGAGTGACTCTGAGCGAGATGGCTCGGGCATTTGCTTACTTGGCAGCAGGAGTCAAGCTAGCATTTATATTGGGAACTGCTATTGGAGTTGGTTCTTTTGCGAAATGGGTAATTGAACAATGGTATCCATTTACAAGATGGCTATGGGACAATATACTTTTGTATTTGGACTTACCAAAACTCAATCAAATTGAAAAAGATTCTCTAACTGCGTTGGTATTTTTTCTACCACTTGGCATATCTTCATTGATATCTTCATCAAAAACACCCGATGACCAAAATAGTGTAACCATACAGTTCATTTCCGGTGCCTTAGGTGCAATATTTTTTATTATTCTATGCTGGGATGTAGTGATGTTTGCGTTCAATAGTACAACTCCTACTATCATTTCTGGCTTAGAGTGGTATCATAAAGAAACCATGGATATGTTTATTTTTTTCTTCAATAATTCAATATTAGGCATCGGTGCTTTGATGATTTATGTTATCTCTGTTGCTGTGGTATTTGCTACATTGAGGAGAGTTTATCGTGGCGAGAGGTGGCACAAGTTAATTAGAACAGTAAACCGATACTCTGCGGCACTGTTCGCCATTGTATTTCTTTTGGCGAGTATAACCGCTTCAGTGATTTCTGATAGTTTCTTGCCAGTTTTATCGGTTGTTCTGATCGTTTGTATTGTGGCGATATCGATAATACGTTCGCCACGACTTCTGCTAACAGCTTCGGGAGCGGCTCTGGGGTTTATTCTCTTGGCAGTAGTATACGAAGTATGTTTGCTTGCGATTAGGTTTATAGAATCTGTTAACAAAACTGGAATTGTTTCATAGTCAAATGATCCACAATTCTGCACTCAAGAGCCATTCTGACTGTGACTCTATGCCAACGGTTGAGAGTTGAGACTCATTGGCCTTCCACCATTTCTTGCAGCAGCGGCCCGGGCGGGCTCAGCGCCCCGGGCGGGCTTCGCGCATGGCGATATAGGTCGCGCTCGCAAAGACGAGGATGCCGCCGGCGACGGTCCACACATCGGGGACTTCGCCGTAGAGCATGAGGCCGCCCAGCGCGGCGAAGGGCAGGCGGAGGAAGTCGAACGGCATGACCGTGCCGGCTTCCCCGGTCGCGAGCGCGCGCGTCAGGCACATATGCGCGGCGAAGCCCGAGCCCGCGAGCAGCGCGATCCAGGGCAGCGCATCGAGCGACGGCGTCACCCACATGAGCGCCGTCGGAACGGCCGAGAAGGCGAGCAGCAGCGCGTTCACAGTGAACACCATGCGGGTCGGGGATTCCGTGTCCGCCATGGCCTTCACGCAGATGTTGCTGACCGCGTAGCAGAGCGCCGCGCCGAGCAGCATGGCCGTGGGCAGGCCGACCGCCACGAAGCCGGGCCGCACGATGACCAGCACGCCGGCGAAGCCCGCGAGCGTCGCCAGCCAGCGGCGGACTCCGGGGCGCTCGGCGAACAGCAGCATCGCCAGCAGGATCGTGAACAGGGGATAGGCCGACTGGATCGCCACCGCATCGGCAAGCGGCACGATGCCGATGGCGTGGAACCACATCGTCATGGCGGCGAAGGTGCTGACCCCGCGCAGCAGGTTGGGCCAGGGACGCCGGATGCGCAGCCCGTCCCGGCCGGCCCGCACCGCCCAGGGGACCAGCAGCGCCATGGTGAAGATGCAGCGGAAGAACAGGATTTCCGGCGTCGGCAGGCTTGCTGACAGCTCCCGCACGCAGACGACCAGCAGGCTGAACGCCGCCGCGGCGCCGATCATCCAGGCGATGGCGCCGAGATTGCGTTGCGGCTGCATGGGCGCTGCGGGCCGGAGCTCAGTGCCGGCCGAGCGTCCCGCTCGCGCGCAGTGAGGCGATCCGGGCGTCGTCGTAACCGAGGCCCCGCAGCACGGCTTCGGTATCGCCGCCGTGGAGCGGCGGCGGCGCGCCATCCACCCGGACCGGCGTGTCGCTGAAATGGATGGGCGAGCCGAGAATGCGGATCGGTCCCGCAGCCGGGTGGTCGATGGTGCGCACCATGCCGCGATGGGCGACCTCCTCCGATTCCAGCGCCTCCGCAAGGCTCCGCACGGGCCCGGCCGGAAGGTGGCGCATTTTCGCCAGCCAGTGCGCGCGGGGCTCTCTGCCGAATATGTCGTTCAGGATGGCGAACAGTTCCGGCCGGTTTGCGAGCCGCGCGGCCGGCGAGGCGAAGCGGGGGTCCTCGGGCAGGTCGGGTCGGTCCAGCACGTCGCGGCATAACTGGCCGAACAGCCGGTCGGTGCCGAGCGCCATGTAGAGCGGGCCGTCGGCCGCCTGGAACAGGTTGGTCGGCGTCGAGGTGATATGGCTGTTGCCCGTGCGCGGCGGCGGCTCGCCGCTGCAAAGATAGTAGAGGCCCGCATTGCCGAGCGCGGCCACCGCCACATCGGCGAGCGCAAGCTCGATATACTGGCCCCGGCCCGTATCGCGCCGGGCAAGCAGGGCCGCATTGACGGAGGCGGCGGCATAGAGCGCCGTCATCGTGTCGATGAGCGAGAGCGGGTGGCGCATGGGCCTTCCGTCGGGTTCGCCCGTCAGCGACATCATGCCGAATTCGGCCTGCAGAACGGGATCGAAGCCGGGCCGGTCCGCCATCGGCCCGTCCTGCCCGTAGGCGGAGACGGAGAGATAGACGAGTTGCGGGAAGCGTTCGGCAAGCGAGGCGTAGTCGAGGCCGAAGCGCTTCATCACGCCCACGCGGAAATTCTCGACGACGACATCGGCGTCCGCCAGCAGGTCGAGCACGACCTGCTTGCCCTCCGGCGTGCGGACATCGAGGGCGAGGCTCTTCTTGTTGCGGTTGTAGGCGAGGAAGAAATGGCTCTCTCCCGCTGCGCCGGGCTCGGCCATCCGGCGGGTGTCGTCGCCCGTCTCCGGGTTCTCGATCTTGACGACCTCCGCGCCCATGTCGGCCAGGATCTGCGTGCAGAGCGGGCCCGCGATGACGCGCGAGAAGTCCACCACCCTGATGCCCCGGAGCGGGGGCGCGCCCGTTTGCGCCATTGGCATGTCTTGTCCGTTCGCGTTCCGGGATGCCTCCGCCAAGCGGAGGCTCAGCCGAATTCGTTGTCGTGGCGGTCCAGATAGCCGGCGATGCGGTGGAGCGCCGTTTCGAGCTGCTCCCCGGACCGCGCGAAGCAGAGGCGGAAGTTCTCCTCGTTGCCGGGGCCGAAGGTAAAGCCCGGCGCCGTGCCGACATCCTCTTCCGCCAGCAGGCCCTGCGAGAAATCCATGCTGGACCTGAGCCCCCGGACGCGCGGAAAGGCGTAGAACGCGCCCTCCGGCATTTGCAGCTCGATGCGCGGATGGGGGGCCAGGATCTTCATCACCGAGTCGCGCCCCGCCCGGTAGCGTTCGCGAAGCTCCCGCACCAACGGCTCGCCTTGCTCCAGCGCGGCGATGCCGGCGCTCTGCACGATGGGCGGCGCGCCGGTGTTCGCGCATTCCGAATAGGCGGCCATCTGCTCGCGGTAGCCCGAGGGCACCACCATCCAGCCGAGCCGCCAGCCGGTCATCGCGAACGCCTTCGAGAAGCCGTTGACGACGATGAGAGGGTCATCGGAGGCTGCGACCTGCAGGAAGGAAGGCGCGGCGTCGCCGTCGAATATGTTCCGGTGATAGACCTCGTCCGCGAGGATGACGATGCCGCGCTCGCGGCAGAAGTCGAGCAGGCGGCGCTGTTCCGAAGCCGGCATGACCCAGCCGGTCGGGTTGCAGGGCGTGTTGATGAACAGCGCGCGCGTGTTCGGCCGGGCCGCCTCGAAGACATCCTCCAGATGCAGCTTCCAGCCCTCCGGGCCGAGCCGCTGGCGCACGAAGTCGAACGCCGCCCCGGTCATCTGGAAGGCGCGGTCGATATTCGGCCAGTTGGGGCTGACGATCAGCGCATGGTCGCCCGCGCCCGCGGTCATGCGCGCCGCCATGAAGATGCCGAGCATGGTCGAACCGGGCACGACGAGCCGGTCCGGGTCGAGGTCGAGGTCGTAAATCCGGTCGAGATACGCCTTGATTGCCGCCAGCAGTTCCGCGCGGCCGCTCGGGTGGTTGTAGAAGGTCAGGCCGTCGTCGATGGCCTGCTTGGCCGCCTCGCGGATGAAGGCGGGCGTGACGAGGTCGCCCTCGCCGAACCAGAGCGGAATGACATTCGGGTCGTTGATCCGGGGCAGCGCCACCCCGGTGATGCCGTTCTGCTCAAGCGTTTCGAATTCCTGCCGGAACAAGACCGATTCCCCGTTTTCGCGATGGCGCACCATAGCCGCAAGCGCGCCCCGGGCCTATGCCTCGCGCCGGGCGCGGGAACCGTGCCATAATTGGCCGGGGGGAGAACCGGGAATGTTTCAGCAGGCAATCGACTTGCGCGAGGAGGGCGTCGCACTCCATGCCTTCCTGACCGGGCTGGAGGATGCGGACTGGGCACGGCCGACGCCCTTCAAGGACTGGACGGTGAACGCCGTCATGCAGCATCTCCATTTCGGCGACTGGATGGCGTCGGTCTCGCTTGAGGACCCGGACCGCTTCGCGCGGGTCGTCGAAGCGCGCCGGGCGGCGCGGGAGCGCGGCGACCCCGCGCCGGATGCTTTGGAGGGCGCGCCTGACATGCGCGAGGGCCCCGCGCTGCTGGAGCAGTGGTGGACCTGCCTCTCGCGTCTTTGCGACCTGATGGAAGGGGAGGACCCCGACCGCCGCGTCGCCTGGGTCGGCCCCGATATGGGCCTGCGCTCCTTCGCCACGGCCCGCCAGATGGAGACCTGGGCGCACGGGCAGGACATCTACGACCTGCTGCAGGCGCCGCGCGCGCATTTCGACCGGCTGGCGAATATCTGCGTGCTCGGCTGCCAGACCTTCGGCTGGACCTTCCGCAATCGCGGCCTGGAGCCGCCGGCGCCCGTCCCTCATGTGCGGCTTACGCTCCCCTCCGGCGCGCTCTGGCAGCGCGGTGCGGAAAGCGCGACGGACCGAGTGGAAGGCACCGCGCTCGATTTCTGCCGCGTCGTGACGCAGGGCCGCAATATCGCCGATGTCGATCTGGAGGTGACGGGCGGACCGGCGCGGGCCTGGATGGCGATCGCGCAATGCTTCGCCGGCCCGCCCAACGACCCGCCCGCTCCCGGCGCGCGGGCCTGGGAACGGCGTTCGTGAAATTCGGCGTCCTGCAGTTCTTCTCCTGGCCCGGCCGGCGCGCCGCGCTGACCGAGGTGTACCGGCGGGCGATGGACCGCATCCGCATCATGGACGAGACCGGCTACGACGCGGTCTGGCTGGCGGAGCACCATTTCACGGATTACAGCGTTTGCCCGTCGGTCCACATGATCGGCGTGCAGGTGGCGGAGCGCACCAGCCGGCTGCGCATCGGCACGGCGGTGTCGCTCGCCCCCTTCTACCACCCGCTGCGGCTCGCCGAGGAAGTGGCGCTGCTGGACCAGCTTTCCGGCGGGCGGGTGAGCTGGGGCGCGGGCCGGGGCTTCGATCCGGACGAGTTCCGCACCTTCGGCGTGCCCATGGCGGAGAGCCGGGCGCGGTTCCAGGAAGCGGTCGAGATCGTGCTGGCCGCATGGCGGAACGAGCGGCTGGACTGGCAGGGCGAATACTGGCGCTTCGAGAATGTCGAGGTGCTGCCGAAACCGGCCCAGCAGCCGCATCCGCCGGTCTGGGCGGCCTGCGGCTCCCCCGACGCCGCCGCCTGGGCCGGCAGGGCGGGGCTGGCGCCGCTGCTCGGCCCGCATGCGACCTTCGACGGCCTGAACGGCATCCGCGACACATGGCGCCGCGCGCGCGACGCCGCCGGCCATCCCGCGTCCGGCCAGGACATCCCGACCGCGCGGCTTCTGGCGGTTGCCGACAGCGACGAAGAGGCGGCGGAGATCGTCCGGCGCGGCGCCGCCTGGATGGTCGCGACCTACAAGAACGAATCCAAGGGCACCGCCAACCCGACCGAGCGGGTGCTGGCGGACGGCACCGTCGAAGCCGTCGATCCGGTGGAGCGCTATCTCGACGATGTGGCGATCTGGGGCTCGCCCGCCCGCGTCGCCGACCAGCTTTGCCGCTTGAGGGAAGAGATCGACCTGCACTACCTGATGTGCGCGCCGCTCAGCCATTCCTCCTTCCTCGGTTTCACCGATAAGGTGCTGCCGAAATTCCTTTAGGCGGAAGGGTAGCGACGGGGTAAACAGGGCAATCGAAGCCAGCCGGGAGACCGCCCAGATGAAGCTCTACTACGACCCGATCACCGTGAATTGCCGCAAGGTCGTCGCCGGCCTCGACCTCATCGGCGCCGGCTACGAGGACGAGTTGCTCAGCTATTTCGGCGGGGATCACAAGAAGCCCGAATTCCGGGCGGTCAACCCGAATGCGGAACTGCCCGCGCTGGTGGACGGCGACCTCGTGCTGTGGGAGTCGAACGCCATCCTCGTCTATGGGGCGGAGAAGACCGGCAACAGGACGGCCTATCCGGCCGACGCGAAGATTCGCGCCGACATCGCCCGCTGGCTGCTCTGGGAATGCAGCAAGTGGTTCGACGCCTGCTATGTCTATCTGGTCCAGAACGTGGTCAACCCGATCCTCGACTCGACGCCGGACCAGGCGGTACTGGACGCGCACGAGCCGGCGTTCCGCAATCTCGCCTCGATCCTGGAAACGGCGCTCGAAGGGCGCGAGTGGCTCTGCGCCGACAACCCGACCATCGCCGATATCGCGGTCGCCGCGCCGATGCACCTGCATGCCGTGCAAAAGCTGCCGCTCGACGACTACCCGAACATAAGGGGCTGGATCGCCCGGGTGGAAGCGCTGCCCTGCTGGCAGAACTCGGACCCGGTGCCGCACATCCCGGCGGAGCTGCTCGCCAAGCTCGGCTGATTTGCGGGGCCGGGACACCGCTGCATGGAGGCCCCGGATCGCCGCTGGCGCGCCGTCCGGGGCGACGGGAGAGCGGGTCAGGTGTCGGCGTAGCCGTTCTCCACCATCCAGTCGCGCATGACGAATTTCTGCGGCTTGCCCGTGACCGTCATCGGCAGTTCTTCGACGATGCGCACATGCTTCGGCACCTTGAAGTGCGCGATCCGGCCCCGGCAGAACGCCACCACGTCCTCGGGCTGGAGCGCCGCGCCCTCATGCGGCACGACCCAGGCGCAGACCTGCTCGCCGAACCGCCTGTCCGGGATGCCGAACACCTGCGCCTCGCGGATATCGGGATGGCGGAACAGATAGTCCTCGATCTCGCGCGGATAGACGTTCTCGCCGCCGCGGATGATCATGTCCTTCACCCGCCCGACGATGCAGCAGAAGCCCTCCTCGTCGAGCGTCGCCAGGTCGCCCGAGTGCATCCAGCCGTCCACGATGCTCTCGCTCGTCCGCTCTTCGTCGCCCCAGTAGCCGCGCATCACCGAATAGCCGCGCGTGCATAGCTCCCCCGACTCGCCGACCGGGACGATCTTGCCCTCGGCATCGACGATCTTGACCTCCAGATGCGGGTGGACGCGCCCCACCGTCGTCACGCGCTTGTCGATCGGGTCGTCCACGAAGCTCTGGAACGAGACGGGCGAGGTCTCGGTCATGCCGTAACAGATGGTGACTTCCTTCATGTTCATCTCGTCGATCACCCGCTGCATCACCTCGATGGGGCAACTCGCGCCCGCCATGACGCCCGTTCGCAGCGAGGACAGGTCGTAGCCGCCGCGCGCCGCCTCCTCCAGCATGGCGACGAACATGGTCGGCACGCCGTAAAGCGCGGCGCAGCGGGCTTCCGACACCGCATACAGCGTTTCCGCCGCATCGAAGCCCTCGCCCGGAAACACCATCGCAGCGCCCTGCGTGACGCAGCCCAGCACCCCCATCACCATGCCGAAACAGTGGTAGAGCGGCACCGGGATGCACAGCGCCTCCCCCTCGGCCAGCCGGATGCGGCCGGTGACGAAGCGCGCATTGTTGACGATGTTGTAGTGGGTGAGCGTCGCGCCCTTGGGAGACCCCGTGGTGCCGGAGGTGAACTGGATGTTGATCGGGTCGTCGGGGCTGAGGCTCGCGGTGAGCGCGTCCAGCTGCGCCATCTGCTCCGGCCCGCCGAGCCGGATCGCGTCCTCGAAGCGGAAGATCCCGGGGCCCGGCTCGTCGCTCATCGCGATGACGGTTTCGAGGCGGGGCAGTTTCGACGAATTGAGCCGGCCCGGCTCGCAGCTTTCGAGCTCGGGGGCGAGCTCGCGCAGCATGTCGATATAGCGCGACGACTTGAAGGCTTCCGCCGCGACGATCGCCTTGCAGCCGACCGCATTCAGCGCATATTCGAGCTCGAACGGCCGGTAGGCGGGGTTGATGTTGACCAGGATCGCGCCGAAGCGGGCGGTGGCGAACTGGGTCAGGACCCATTCGAGCCGGTTGGGCGACCAGATGCCGACGCGGTCGCCCTTGCCGAGCCCCAGGGCGAGGAGCCCGGCGGCGAGCGCGTCCACCTGCCAGTCGAGCTCCTCATAGGTCAGCGTCCGGCCCTCTTGCGGCAGCACGACCGCGCGGCGCGCGCCGTGGCGGGAAACCGCCTCGCCGAGCGCCTGCGGAATGGTCTGGTATCCGAGCGGCGGCGCCCGTTCGCCGGTGACATGGGACAGGCCGTCCCGCGGCGCGCCGGGCTCCGCGAGGCCGGCAGCCGGGCTTTGGGTGAGAGTCGACATCGGGCTCCTCCTCTGCATGGACGCCGGCCTTGTCGGCGGTTCGCCGGAGAACGGCTCCAGTATGAAGTCCCGTCCTTTTCTTCGCCAGCCGTGACCGCGGATGGAAAATCGGGCTAGGCTGCCTCCGTCGATGAGACCACCGGAGGAACGGCGTGACCGACAAACTGCTTTTCGATGTCAGCGACAGAATCGCGACCATCACCTTCAACAACCCGGACCGGCTGAACGCCTTCACGCATGAGATGCTGACGGGATACCTGGACCGGCTGGAGGAGTGCCGGACGCGCGAGGATATCTGGGCGGTGATCGTCACCGCAGCCGGACGCGGCTTCTGCGCCGGCGGGGACACCCGGCAGATGGGCAGCGACACGCCGCCGACGCCGCTGGAGATCAAGTCGGGCCTCTGGGACCTGATCCAGAAGCTCTCGCTCAAGATCCGCGAGATCGACAAGCCGGTGATCGCGGCCGTGAACGGCGTCGCCGTCGGCGCCGGCATGGATATGAGCCTGCATGCCGACCTGCGCTTCGCTGCCGAGAGTGCGCGCTTCGCGGAGACCTATGTGCGCGTCGGCCTCGTGCCGGGCAATGGCGGGGCGTGGTTCCTGCCGCGCATCGTCGGCGTGCCGAAGGCGCTGGAGCTGCTCTGGAGCGCGGACTTCCTCTCGGCTCAGGAAGCGCTGGAGATCGGCTTGGTCAACAAGGTCTTCCCCGATGACGAACTCCAGGCGGGCACCCGCGCCTATGTGGAGAAGCTGGTGAACTCCTCGCCGATCTCGATCCGGCTCATCAAGCGCGCCATGTATGCCGGGCTGGACATGGACCTGCGCAGCGCTCTCGACATGGTGTCGTCGCACATGGTGCTGGCGCGCTCCAGCGAGGACCACAAGGAAGCCATCGCCGCCTGGCGCGAAAAGCGGGCTGGGAACTACAACAACCGCTGACGGGCCGGGCTACATCGCCGCGTCTTCGCCGGACTGCGCAGCGAAGATCGAGCTGTAGCCGCCCGACCAGTCCGGCGGAATCGGGCAGGACCGGGGATCGTGGCGGGCGATCCGCGCGGGCGCGCCGCGGACCACCTCGCCGGTGTGGCGGGACGGGTCGGGATGCGGCGTATAGGGCCGGGCGTCGGCGGCGGCAAAGGCGTTCAGCAGCAGCGGCCGCCCGGCGTCGGTCCGGCTCGGGCGGGAATAGTGAAGCGTGCGGCAATTGTGGATCGTGACGGCGCCCCGCCGGCAGGTGAGGGTTTCGGCGTCGTCCGTCGCCAGGGCGGCGGCGTCTTCGGCCTGCAGGTGGCCCGCCCAGTTGCCGTCCGGCGCGTAGAGGTCGTAGAGCGGTCCTCTGTGGCTTCCGGGCAGCATGGACATGGGGCCGTTTTCGGGCCCCGTGTCCGAAAGGTAGGTGCCGACGGTCAGATGGTCGTAGTTGGTATGCGGATAGAACTGGATGTCCTGGTGCCACTGCACCTCGTCGCCGCCCTCGAACCATTTGAAGTTCAGCTTGGAATGGTGGAACACGACATCCGGGCCCAGCAGGTCGGCCGCCATGTCGGCCAGCACCTCCTGCACGAAGGCCCAATAGGCCCCGTCCTGCTCGTCCGGGCGCTTGATGCGGCGCACGCGCGGGCGGTCGGCGCTGTGTTCGGGGGCGAGGTCGAAGACATGTCCCGATTCCCGCTCCGAGCGGCTCGCCTCCACCATGCGCCCGGTGACTGCCAGCAGCCGGTCGATCCAGGCCTCCGGCACCGCATCCTCGACCAGCGCGAAACCCTTCTCGAAATAGTCGATGCGCGCCTGCTGCGGCAGCACGCGCGGCGGTTCGGCCAGAATGCGTTCGGGCGTCATGGGGCGGGCCTCCGATGTTCCATCGCCCCGACTCTTGCAGCAGCCGGCGCCGCGCCGCAAGCGCAGAGGGCGGCATGAACGACCTCTGGTTCCGCATTCTGCTCTTCGTCTTCTCGCCGCGCTGCTATGTGCTGCTGGCGGCTCTGGGCCTGGGCTTCCTGTTCGGCCTCGTCATGCTTTCCATCCCCGGCGCCGTCGTCTCGGACGCCGTGACCCGGTTCTTCTTCGGCGGGCCCGCGCCGCAGGAGGCCCGGTGGCCGGCCGCCATTGCGGTAAGCTGGGCGGCGCCCTGGTGCATTCCCCTGCTTTACTGGAGCCGGCGGGCCATCCGCCGCTGGCCGCGCCCGGCGCAATGGGCGTTCCGCGCCGCCGCCGCCCTCGTCTGGACCGCCGCCTTGGCGCTGATCGTGGAGGCGTGGCGGCGCTGGTGAAGCCGGAGCCGGCTTCCGGGGCGTCGTTGACATGGGCCGGGTTTCCGCCCAAACCGGGCCGCCGGGTCCGCGGCCGGCTTTCGCGGGTCCGGTTTCGGCCGCGTCTGGAAGGGCCCCATGCATCTGGAACTTCGCCTCTGGCGCTTCACCGAGGGCGTTCGCGGGCGCATCTTCTTCTCGATGGCGGTCGGGCTGCTGGCGGCGGCGCTGGGCGTCGCGCGGCTGGCGCTGCTCGGCTGGCTGATCGGGCGCGTCTTCGCCGGCGCCACCGCCGCCGAACTGGTCTGGCCCATACTCGGCATCGCCGTTGTGATGGTGGCGCGCGGGGCGTGCGAGCACTGGCGGACCATCGTCGCACACAAGACGGCCGCGCTCGTCCAGAAGCGGCTCCGGCGCATGCTGTTCGACCGCATCGCGGCGCTCGGGCCTTCCTATGCCGGGCGGCAGCGCTCCGGCGCGCTCACGCTCTCGCTGGTCGATGGCGTCGAGCAGCTCGAAACCTATTTCGGCCAGTATCTGCCCCAACTCCTGGTGTCGTTCCTGACGCCGCTGCTCATCTTCGCCTTCGTTGCATTCATCGACCTGCCCGTTGCGGCGGTCCTGTGCGCCTTCGCGCTCGCCGCGCTGCTGCTGCCCGCCGCCTGGCACAGCCTCGACGTGATGAGTTCGCGCAAGCGCCAGACGGCCTATGCCGACTTCGCGGCCGAGTTCCTCGACTCCATCCAGGGCCTCGGCACGCTCAAGGCCTTCGGGCAGAGCGCGGCCCGGGCCGACCTGCTGGCGTACAAGGCGCGCGAACTCTTCCGGCGCACCATGTGGGTGCTCGGCACGAATGTGCTCTCGCGCGGCATTACCGACTGCATGATCGCCATCGGGGCGGCGGCGGCGCTGGCGCTCGGCGCGTCCAGGGTCTCCGCCGGCGAGATGGAGCTCGCGGGCCTGCTCGTCATCCTGATGATGGGCGTTGAGATCTTCCGCCCGATGCGGGACCTCCGCGCCGTGCTCCACCAGGGCATGGTCGGGCTGTCGGCGGCCCAGGGCATCTACGCCATCCTCGATGCCGGACAGGAGGTTGCCGACGGCCCCGAGAACGAGCAGGCGGACCGTCTGGCACCGGCCATCGCGTTCGAGAATGTGACCTTCGGCTATCCCGGCGCGCGCGGGCCGGCGCACAGGGGCCTTTCCTTCTCGGTCGCGCCGGGAGAGCGGATCGGCGTGGTCGGGCAGAGCGGCTGCGGCAAGACATCCATCGTGCGCCTGCTGCTGCGCTTCTTCGACCCGGACGCCGGGCGCGTAACCCTGGGCGGCATCGATCTCCGGCAGATGAGCTTCGCGCAGATCCGGCGCAACATTTCGGTTGTCAACCAGGACACCTTCCTCTTCCACGGCACCATCGGCGAGAACATCCGCATGGGCCGCCCGGATGCGAGCGTGCAGGAAGTCGAGGAGGCGGCGCGGGTCGCCAACATCAAGGGCTTCATCGACACGCTGCCGGACGGCTACGAGACGATCATCGGCGAGAAGGGGATCAAGCTGTCCGGCGGGCAGCGCCAGCGCGTTGCGATTGCCCGCGCGGTGCTCCGCGACACGCCGATTCTGGTGCTGGACGAGGCGCTCTCGGCCGTCGATGCCGACAATGAGGCCGTCATCCAGGAAGCGCTCGACCGGCTGATGCAGGGCCGCACCACGCTGATCCTCGCCCACCGGCTCTCCAGTGTGATCGACTGCGACCGCATCCTCGCGATGGAGGAGGGGCGGGTCGTGGAAAGCGGGCCGCATGGCGAGCTGATGACGATGCCTGACGGCGTCTATGCCTCGCTCATGCGCGAGCAGGCGCGCGAGTCCGAGGAAAGGGAAGACGACCTCCTCATCGACGCCGCCGAACGCCCGACGACGGAAACCCTGGACGCAACGCCCGGCGGGGCGAAGCAGGCGCCGACGGAAGGCGTCATCAAGGCGGAAGGGCTCGCCTGGTTCCAGGTCGTCGCCGCACTGATGCGCGTGATCCTGCCGTGGAAGGGCCGCCTCGGGCTGACCTTCCTGTTCGGCGTCGTGCGCGTGCTCGCCTTTATCGGCGTCGGCGCGGTGAGCGCGCTCATCGTCTTCAGCCTGAAGAACGGCGCGCCCTACGATCATCTTCTCGTCTGGCTCTGGGTGCTGGCGCCCCTGGCCGGCATCGTCCACTGGCTCGAATCCTGGGTGGCGCACGACATGGCGTTCCGCCTGCTGGCGGAGATGCGCGTCGATGCCTTCCGCAAGCTGGACAAGCTGGCGCCCGCCTATCTGGTGCGGCGGCGCACAGGCGACCTGATGAACCTCGCCACGCACGACATCGAGCTCATCGAGTATTTTTTCGCCCACACCGTCGCGCCCGCCTTCGTTGCGGTGCTGGTGCCGGCCCTCGTCATCGTCGTGCTGGGCTCGGCGAGTCCGTGGATTGCGCTCGCGCTGGTTCCGTTCCTGGCGGCCGTCGGGCTCAGCCCCTTCCTGATGCGCGGCCGGGTGGACCGGCTCGGCTCCCGGGCGCGCGAGGCGGCGGGCGAGCTCGGCGCCTATGCCATCGACTCCGTCCAGGGGCTCGGCGAAATCGTCTCCTTCCAGGACGAACGCCGCCGCGCGGACGGCTTCGACCGGCTGGCCGACCGGCATATCGCGCTCCGCCTGCCCTTCTTCGGCGAGGTGACCCTGCAGGAAAGCCTGCTGGAAGTGCTGACCGGCCTCGGCGGCCTTGCGGTGGTGGTGAGCGGCGCGCTGCTGGTCCAGGCGGGCGCGGTCGATGCCGGGCTCCTGCCGCTGCTGGCGCTGCTCGCCATGTCGGCCTTCCTGCCGGTCTCGGAGATCGCCCAGATCGGGCGGCGGCTGGCGGACACGCTGGGCGCGACCCGGCGCTATTACGCGCTGGAGAACGAGCCGGTGCCGGTGGCGGACGGGCCAGGCGCGGAAGAGGGCGGCGACATGCAGGCGGGCCTCTCGCTGGAGGGTGTGAGCTTCGCCTATCCCGGCCAGTCCCGGCGGGCGCTCGGCGACGTCACGGTGACCATCCCGGCCGGGAAGACGGTGGCGCTGGTCGGCGCCTCCGGGGCGGGCAAGACCACGACGGCGCAATTGCTGATGCGCTTCTGGGACCCGGATGCCGGCCGTATCGCGCTCAATGGCGTGGACCTGCGCGACTACAGGCTGGACGAGCTGCGCAGCCGCATCGCGCTGGTCTCGCAGGACACATATCTTTTCAACGACACGCTGCGCGCGAATGTGACCATCGCCCGGCCCGGCGCGAGCGAGGCGGAGCTGACCGCAGCGCTGGACCATGCCGCGCTCGGACCGCTTATCCGCACGCTCCCCGAAGGGCTCGAAACCGTGGTCGGCGAGCGCGGCGCCAGCCTCTCCGGCGGCCAGCGCCAGCGGGTCGCCATCGCTCGTGCCTTCCTCAAGGACGCGCCGATCCTGATCCTGGACGAGGCCACCAGCCATCTGGACGCGCTCAACGAACTCGCCGTGCGCCGCGCGCTCGACGTGCTGAAGGCCGACAGGACGACCGTGGTGATCGCGCACCGCCTCTCCACCGTGCGCGATGCGGACAAGATCGTGGTGCTCGACGGCGGCAGGCTGGTCGAAACCGGCACGCATGGCGAATTGCTGGCGCGGCGGGGCCTCTACGCCGCGCTCGTCCACCGCCAGCTCGCAAGCGCGGCCGCCGCCCAGTAGCCTGGCCTCAGCCGTCCCCCTATGAACCGGCCCCGCGACCGCATCGGACTGGCGATCCTGCTCGTGGTGTCCGCCGTCGCGCTTTTCTCCATCCTCAATGCGGAGGTGAAGATCCTGCGCGCCGACTACGGGTCCGTGCAGCTTGTCTGGGCCCGCTATGTCGGCGCGCTGCTGTTCATGGTCGCGGTGTTCACGCCCATGCGCGGCCCGCGCTTCCTGCTGTTGCGGACGGCGCGCCCGGCGGCGCAGGTCCTGCGCGGCGCCTGCCTGCTCGCGGCCTCGCTCTGCTTCTTCCTCGCGATCAAGTGGGTGCCGCTCGCCACGGCCGCCGCCATCACCATGCTCGGCCCCGTGTTCATCACCGCTTTGTCGGGCCCGGTGCTCGGCGAGCGGGTCGGGCCGAGGCGCTGGTCGGCCGTCGCAATCGGCTTCGTCGGCGCGCTCGTCATCATCAGGCCGGGTTTCGGCGATACGCCCTGGCAGATCGTCTTCACGCTCGGCTCCGCCGTCTCCAGCGCCTTCTACGCCTTGCTGACGCGCAAGCTCTCCGCGGGCGAGGACGCGGCGACGTCGGCGACCATCGCCACCGTGGTCGGAACGGTCGCACTCAGCCTTGTCGTCTGGAGCGACTGGCGTGTGCCGACAAGCCCGGTCGAGATCGCCATGATCGCCTCGCTCGGCCTGCTCTCCGGCCTCGGCCACTATCTCTACACCGTGGCGCTCGGCTGCGGCCCGGCCTCGGTCATCGCGCCTTTCAACTACAGCCACCTGATCTTCGCGGCGCTGCTCGGCTTCGTCGTCTTCGGCTACTTCCCGGACCTCTGGACCTGGGTCGGGGCCGGCCTGATTGTGGCGTCGGGCCTCTATATCGGCTATCGCGAGACGGTGCTGGCCAGACGCGCGGGAGAACGGAGACCTTGACCAGAGACGCCCTTGTCGTCGCCTTCGACGCCAACGAGCGGGACCGCGGCTTCATCGCCGAAGCCTGGGGCGGCGCGGGCCCCCTCCTTTACCTCGCCGACGCCGCGTCGCCCCAAGCCCGCGCGCGCATGCTGCAACGCGCGGCAGCCCTGCTCGCCCGGCATACGGGCAACGACTTCCGGCGGGAGGAATGGCCGCTCCTGGCCGGAGCCGGGCTGCTGCAGATGCTGCCTGCCGGCGTGGACTTCATGCCGCTGAAGGACCTGCCGCCGGAGCTTCCGGTCGCCGGCAATGGCGGCGCCTCCGCGGAGCCGATGGCCGAGCACGGCGCCGCCCTGGCGCTGGCCGCCGCCAAGCGGCTGTTCGCCGAGCATGCGGAGCTCCGCGCCGGGCGCTTCAACCAGTTCCAGCCCAATATCCGGCTGGCGGGCGGCGTCTGCGGCATATTGGGCTTCGGCGGCATCGGGGCGGCGGTCGCCCGGCTGATGCGCGCCTTCGGCATGAGGATCCACGCCGTCAACCGGCGCGGCGCCAGCGAAGAGCCGGCTGACTGGATCGGCACCCCGGACAGGCTGGACGAGCTGCTGGAGGCCGCCGACATCCTGTTCATCACCGCGCCGCTCAGCACCGCGACCGAGGGGGTTATCGATGCGGACGCGCTCCGGCGCATGAAGGACAACGCCATCCTCGTGAACCTCGCGCGCGGCGAGATCATCGACGAACGCGCGCTCTACGACCACCTTGTCGCCCGGCCGTCCTTCACCGCATGCCTCGATGCCTGGTGGGTGGAGCCGGTCCGCCACGGCAGCTTCCGGGTCGATACAGCCCTGCTCGACCTGCCGAATGTCATCGGCTCGCCGCACAACTCGGCCTCGGTCGGCGGCAGCCGGCGCCCGGTCGTCCTCGGACGCGCCGTCGCCAATTGCCTGCGCGCGGTTCGCGGCGAGACGCCCCTCTACCTCATCCAGCCGGAAGAGCGGATGCAGTGAAGCCGGTTAGCCCAGGACTTCCCGGTTGATGACGTTGTCCGGGTCGAGCCTGCCTTCGAAGCAATCGACGACATTCTGCGCGGCGGCCGCGCCCATGCGGAACATGGACTCCTCGCTCACGCCCGCCGAATGGGGCGAGACGATGATGTTGTCGAGCTCGAACAGCGGCTCGTCCGCCGTCGCCGGTTCGACGACGAACGGGTCGATGCCGGCGCCCGCGATCGCCCGGTTCTTGAGCGCGTCGTAAAGCGCCTTCTCCTCGACGATATTGCCGCGCGCCGTGTTCACGACGAAGGCGGTCGGTTTCATGGCGGCGAGTTCGGCCGCGCCCACCATGCCGTCCGTTTCCTCGTTCTTCGGGCAGTTGACGGACAGGAAGTCAATCTCCGGCAGCATGGCCCGCCAGTCCTCCACCGGCGTCGCGCCTGCGGTCGTAATCGCGTCCTGGATCACATAGGGGTCGTGGACCAGCACATTCATGCCCATGGCGGCGCAGCGCGGCACCAGCCGGCGGCCGATGCGCCCGAAGCCCAGGATCAGCACCGTGCGCCCGGCAATGTCGTAGGCCGGCGTCTCGAAGCGGATGTCCCAATTGCCCTTGCGCAGCTCGCGGTCGTAGAGGAGGGCGCGCTTGGCGAGCGCCAGCATGAAGAACAGGGAGTGCTCGGCGACGGTGATCGAGTTGGCCGTGCCGACGACGGCGAGCGGCACACCCGCCTCGGTCAGCGCCGGCACATCCACCGCGTCGTAGCCGACGCCGTGGCGGGCGACGATCTTCAGCCGTTCGGCATTGCCGACGATCCGGCGGGTGAAGGGCGCCACGCCCAGGATCGCCGCGTCGTAATTGGCGATATGCTGCAGGATGTTGTCCTCGGAGAGCTCGGTGAAGCGCTCGACCGCGATATCGTCGCGCCCCTCGAGCACCGATTTGAGCCCCGCCGTGTAGGGCATTTGCAGCATTACGCGATAGGCCATGCCTCGTCTCTCCCGTGTTTCCGTCATTTCGGTATGCGAAGGGCCGGGGCGGTTCTCGCCGACGTCCCGAGCCGCTAGGTTGGCGGCGAATACAGCCCGGAGGCCCGGTCCATGTCAATGAGCGCAAAACCGCCGGCGGCTGCCGCGCCGCTTTCGCTGCCGACCGGGGCCTGAGCGCGTTTCCATGACCGCGCGTATCGCAATTCTCGGCATCTTCGTCGTCGATGCGACCTTCCGGACACCGCGCCTGCCCCGGATGGGCGAGACCGTCATCGGCGAGAGCGTGGCGCTCAGCCCCGGCGGCAAGGGCTCGAACCAGGCGGTGGCGGCCGCCCGGCTCGGCGCGGAAGTGCAGTTCATTTCCCGGATCGGCCGCGATTCCTTCGCCGATATGGGGCTCGCGGCCTGGGCCGAGGCGGGCGTCGAGCCGCTTGTCGCGCGCTCCGACACGGCGGCGACGGGCGCGGCGGCGGTGCTGGTGGAAGCAGCCTGGGGCGAGAACGCCATCGTCGTCTGCACGGGCGCTGCGAACGAGATTTCCGAGGCGGATGTCGATGCGGCGGCCGACGCCATCCGTTCCGCGTCGGTGTTCGTGACGCAATTCGAGCAGCCCCTGCCGGCGGCGGCCCGCGCGCTCGCCATCGCGCGGGAGGCGGGCGTGGTGACGGTGCTCAATCCCGCGCCGGCGGCGGATGCGCCCGGCGACATGCTCCGGCTCTCGGACTATGTGACGCCGAACGAGGCCGAAGCCGAGGCGCTCACCGGCGTGTGCGTAGAGGACGAGGCGGGCGCGCGCCGGGCGGCGGCCGCGCTGCGGGAGCGCGGCGCCGGCGCGGCCGTCATCACGCTCGGCCCGCGCGGCGCGCTTTACGACGGCCCGGAGGGCGCGATGCTTGTGCCCGCCTTCGATGCCGGGCCGGTGGTGGAGACGACCGGCGCGGGCGACGCCTTCAACGGCGCCTTCGCCACCGCGCTGGCGGAGGGCCGGGACCCGGTCGCGGCCGTCCACTTCGGCTGCGCCGCCGCCGGCATCTCCGTCACGCGCGCAGGCACGGCGAGTTCCATGCCCGACCGCGCCGAAGTGGAGGCGCTGCTGGCCGGCGCATAAAGGAAGCCCGCGGCCGGGCGGGGCCGGCCGCGGGCAGGTCGGCGGAAGAGGGGCTGTCTAGTTGAGCAGCCTTGCGTCCTCTTCCTCGATTTCCTTCTCCGCCTGGGCGATGGATTCCTCAAGCAGCTTCAGCCACTTGTCGCCGAAGCGCTCCACATACCATTGCTTCAGCGGCTGGACCGACTCGACGAACTGCGCCTTCTCCTCCGGCGTCGGCACATAGACCTGGCCGCCGCGCTCCTTGAAGGCCGCATAGCCGGCGAGCGCCGTGAACTTCGGGTCGTCCGAGGCCATCGAGGTCATGTGGTGAAAGCCGGCGGCGACGATCCGCTTCAGCTCGGGCGAGAGGCCCTGCAGGAAGTCGTCGTTCATCCACCAGAACAGGAACATGTAGGCGTGGTGGTCGAGCGTCACACGGTTCAGGAACTCGTGGAACTTCATGTTCACGATGTCGGTGATGCCGTTCTTGGTGCCGATCACGACGCCGGTGGCGAGCGAGGTGTAGAGCTCCTGCCACGGAATCGGCGTCGGATTGCCGCCCATCAGATTGACCATCTCGACCTGCAGCGGCGACTCGATGGTGCGCATCTTCACGCCCGCGAGGTCGGCCGGCGTCCTGATGGTGACGTCGATGGTGAAGAAGTCGCGCCAGCCGCCCGTATTGTTGAGGCCCATGAGGCGCAGCGTGCCGGTCTTCTCCAGCACAGCCTTGCGAACCTCGTCCATGAACGGGCTCTTCATCACCTTCTCGGCGACGCGGTCGTTCGGGAAGATGTAGGGCAGGTCGGTGACCTGGATTTCCGGGAAGATGTTGGCGATGCCGCCGACGGTCGTTCCCGTGATCTCGCAGGTGCCGAGCTGGACCGATTCCAGACACTGGCGGAAATTGCCGCAGAGCTGGCCGGCGGGATAGATCTCGACCTCGACCGCGCCGTTGGTCTGGGACTCGACGAAATTCTCGAAGACGAGCGAGCCCTTGTGGTCCTCGTCGTCGGTCGAGCCGATATGGCAGATCTTGATGGTCGTGTCCGCCGCGCCCGCCGCGCCGGCGCCGCCGAGCGCGACGGCGAGGCCGACGCCGACCGAGCCTAACAGTTCCAGATGTTTCTTCATCTTCCTCCTCCCTTCGGAAGCAGTAACGGCCGCGGGATTGCGGCGGTGTTCCGGCCGAATGCCTTCGGGCCGGATGTCCTCCATTTGCCGCGTCACACGAAGAAGCCCGGCGCGTTTCTGGTGAAGCCGAGCCAGTAGGGCAGCGACATGGAGATGACCGGGAAATAGGTGACGACGAAGATCGCCAGGATTTCCACGGCCAGGAGCGGCAGCATTTCGAGCGCGATCACCTCGACGCGCAATCGCGATATCCCCGAGGCGACGAACAGGATGAGCCCCATGGGCGGCGTCGCGAGGCCGATGGTGAGGTTGATGCACATGATGACGGCGAAATGGAGCGGATCGACGCCGAGGCCCGTCATGGTCGGCGCCAGGATCGGGCCGAGGATCAGAATCGCCGGGCCGGCGTCCAGGAACATGCCGACGATGAGCAGCAGCACATTGATGAAGAACAGCAGCAACAGCGGGTCGCTGGTAATGCTGAAGAAGAAGTTGGAGAGGTGGACCGGCACCTGCGAGAGGCTGGCGATGGCGGCGAAGGCCGTCGCCGTGCCGATGATCAGCAGGATCGCCCCCGAAGTGACGGCCGCGTGGAGGAACAGGTCCGGCAGGTCGCGGAACTTCAGGGTGCGCAGCACGATCAGGCTGATGAACAGCGCGTAGAAGGCCGCCGCCGCCGCCGATTCGGTGGGCGTGAAGATGCCGCCGAGGATGCCGCCCAGGATGATGACCGGCGTCATCAGCGGCAGCACCGCGCCCCAGGCCGCGGAGCCGACTTCCCTGACGGTCGCGCGGCTGTGCGCCTTCGGGTAGTTGCGCCGCTTGGAGATGATGCCCGTCACCGTCATCAGCATGAAGCCAACCATCAACCCCGGAATGAGCCCGGCGGCGAACAGCCCGGCGACCGAGACATTCATGATGAAGGCATAGACCACCATGATGAGGCTCGGCGGGATGATCGGGCCGATCACCGAGGAGGCGGCCGTGATCGCGGCGGCGAATTTGCGGCTGTAGCCGTCCTTCTCCATCGCCGGGATCAGGATCGAGCCGACCGCCGAGGTGTCGGCGACGGCGGAGCCGCTGATGCCGGCGAACAGCATGCTGGTGACGATGTTCACATGCGCGAGGCCGCCGCGCAGATGGCCGACCAGCGTGTTGGCGAAATTGACCAGGCTCATCGTGATGCCGGCCCGGTTCATCACCTCGCCCGTCAGGATGAAGAACGGGATCGCCAAGAGCGGGAACTGGTGGATGCCCGCGAAGGTGCGCTGGAAGAGCATCTTCAGGAAGATCGGCTTCTCCGCCAGCAGGAAGCCGACCATCGGCGCGAAGCCGAGCGCGAAGACGATCGGCATGCCGATGAACATCGCAGCGAGGAATATCCAGAAGAAGGTGACGCCCATGGGTTCCGCTTGCTGCCCCCGCTATTCCGCTCTGGCCGCGTCCTGCTGCGTGAGCGTCGGCCGCGCATTGGCGGGGTCTATGACGCCCCGGAGCGCGTTGACCATGTATTCCAGCGCCACCATCGCGACGGCGAAGCTGCCGACCGGCATGCAGATATAGACATAGAAGATCGAGATATCGATCGTGGAGGCGCGCTGGATGCGGGCGTTCCAGGTCATGAACGCCCCTTCCTTTATGAACACGATCATGAGCGCGATGATGCCGGCGAAGATCATCATGATGAGGAACTGGCGGACCCGGCCCCGCAGCTGGCCGAGCAGCACCTCGATGCCGACATGCGCGCCCATGCGCAGGCCGATGGGCGCCACGAAGAAGGTGAGCCACACCATGACGAACTTGGCGATCTCTTCCGACCAGGCCAGCGCGTCATTCATCACGTAGCGCATGAACACGGCGATATCGACGATGATGAGCATGAGGGCGAGCAGGACGATGGCGAGCCATTTGAGGCCCACCATCACATGGTCGTTCACCCATTTGAGCCCGGTCTCGAGCGCTTCGAGCATCGCCGGGAAGGACATCGCGCTGGGAACCCCCTCTCCGCTCCGAAGGCGAGGTTAGGACAGAGCGGCACGGGCCGCAATCGGCTTGTCGAAACCGTGGCCCGAAGCGGGCGATGGGCCTATGATGCGTCATCCGAGGGCAGGGGAGGCGTGCGCATGAGCGAGGCGATCAGGGTTTTCTGGCGGCCCGGCTGAACCAGCTGCCTGAGAACCAAGGAGTTCCTCTCGGTCCGTGGGATCGAGTTCGACAGTATCGACGTGACGACCCATCCGACGGGCATGGACCTGTTGCGCGAGCTCGGCGCTCGGTCGATCCCCGTCGTCTCGCGCGGCAGGGATTTCGTCTTCGCGCAGGCGATCTCGGACGTGGTGGCGTTTCTCGGCCTCGACGAGGATGTGGGGCCGGAGCTCACCATGCCGGAGCTGGCGGCGAAGCTCGACATGGTGCTGGCGGCCGCCGCGCGCTATGTGGCCCAGGTGCCGGACGACCGGCTCGGCGACAAGCTGCCCGGCCGCGACCGCGCCTACCGGGTGCTGTTCCACCACATCTTCAACATCGCCGACGCGACGATCTCGGCGATGGAGCGCGGCGAACCGGTGAACTACGAGGCGCTGACCGCGCCGCCGCCGGACGACATGCAGACCGTGGCGGACATCGTGGCTTATGGCGAAGATGTGCGCGCGCGGGTCGCCCGCTGGTGGGAGTCGGGACGCAAGCCGGACCCGGTGGACACCTATTACGGCGCGCAACCGCTGCATGAGGTGTTCGAGCGCACCACCTGGCATCCGGCCCAGCATGTCCGCCAGCTGATGCTGATCCACGAGATGCTCGGCATCGAGACGGACGGCCCGCTCGGGGCCCAGGACTTCCGCGGCCTGCCGCTTCCCGAACAGGTCTGGGACGGCTGAGCGCGGAGACGCCGCCGGACGCGCCGGTTCCGTTCCGGGAGGCGCTGGCCGCCTGGACGCGGATCGGGTTCGCCAGTTTCGGCGGGCCGGCGGCGCAGATCGCCCTCATGCACCGCGTCGCGGTGGAGGAGAAGCGCTGGCTCGACGAGCCGCGTTTCCTGCATGCGCTCAATTTCTGCATGCTGCTGCCGGGCCCCGAAGCGCAGCAGCTCGCCACCTATACCGGCTGGCTGCTGCACGGCATGCGCGGGGGCCTGGCGGCGGGGCTGCTGTTCATCCTGCCCGGCGCGGTCGTCATCGCCGCGCTCGCCGCCGTCTATGCGCTTTACGGCCGGCTGCCGGCGGTCGAGGCGGCCTTTCTCGGCGTGAAGGCGGCGGTGCTGGCGCTGGTCGTCGAGGCGCTGCTCAGGATCGGCGCGCGGGCGCTGAAGGACGGCTTCGCCTGGGCGCTCGCCTGCGGAGCGTTCGCGGCGCTCTTCCTGTTCGATGCGCCCTTCCCGGCCGTCATCGCCGCGGCGGCGCTGCTGGGCGGCGCGCGGGCGTTCTTCGGCGGCGGAAGCGGGACTGGGGCGGCGGAGGCGCCGGCCGGTCCCCCCGGCCCAGCCGGCAGGCGGTCCGGAACCGGCAGGGTGGCGCTCGTCCTGCTCGCGGCCTGGCTGCTGCCGACGGCGGTCCTGCTGGCCTGGCTCGGCGGCGGGCATGTGTTCTCCGGCATCGCCGTCTTCTTCTCCAAGATGGCGGTGCTGACCTTCGGCGGGGCCTATGCGGTGCTCTCCTGGGTGGCGCAGGAGGCCGTGGCCGCAAGGGGCTGGCTGGCGCCCGGCGAGATGCTGGATGCGCTCGGGCTCGCGGAGACGACGCCGGGGCCGCTCATCCTGGTGGTGGAATTCGTCGGCTTCCTCGCGGCATGGCGCGAGGCCGGCGGGCTCGACCCGCTGGTTGCGGGGCTGCTGGGCGCAGGGCTGACGCTCTGGGTCACATTCGCGCCCTGCTTCCTGTTCATCTTCGCCGGCGCCCCGCATGTCGAGCGCCTCAGGGGCCGGCCCGGCCTGCAGGCTGCGCTGGCGGGCGTGACGGCCGCCGTTGTGGGCGTGATCGCCAACCTCTCGGCCTGGTTCGCGCTCAACGTGCTGTTCGCGGCAGGCGCGCGGGCCGAGGCGGGCCCGGTCTCGGTCTATCTGCCGGACCCGGCGAGCCTCGACCTGAAGGCGCTCGCGCTCGCCGCGCTCGCCGCCGCCGCGCTCTTCATGCTGCGTCAGGGCGCATTCCGCACCCTTGCCATGGCCGCGCTCGCCGGCCTCGCCCTCTTCGCGGCAGGAGTCTGAACGGGGGAACCGTCAGCGGGCCTGCCGGGCCGCGATTGCGTCGGCGATGCGGAGCACGGCCTTGGCGCGCTCGGCGACCGGCACGTCCACCATCTTGCCGTCCACGGTGATGGCGCCCTCGCCGCGCGCCAGCGCCTCGTCATAGGCCTCTATCACGCGCCGGGCCTCATCGACCTCCGCCCCGGTCGGGCCGAACTCCTCATTGCAGATCCGCACCTGGTTCGGGTGGATGCAGGACGCGCCCTGGAGGCCCATCTTCTTCGACCGGCGGACGATGCGCCGGAAACCCTCTATGTCGCGGAACTCGGCGATGGAGCCGACGAAGCCCATCGGCAGGATGCCGGCCTCCCTGGCGCAGGCGACCACCTGCTGCTTCAGGCCGTAAAGCGTCTCCTCGTCGGCGGTCATGCCCATGGAGAGGCCGAAATCCTCCGAGCCGAGCGACAGCGAGACGCTGCGCGGGTCGGCATGGGCGATCTCGCGGAGGTTGAGATAGCCCTTCGCCGTCTCGACGGCGATGCAGAGCCTGACCTGCCCCGCCGGGATGCCGCGCTCGGTCTCCAGCTCGGCCACCGTCTGGCTCAGCGCGATCACATGCGCGGCGCTGTCCACCATCGGGCAGAGCAGGCCGGTGAGCTCCGGGATGACGACGGCCTCCAGGTCGCGCACCGCGAGCCGCCAGGGCCGGTTGATGCGCACCAGCGTGTCGATGCCCTGCGAGGCGAAGCCGCGCACGATGTCCGGCGCGGCGGCGCGGGCGGCCTCCTTGGCATTGGCCGCGACCGAGTCCTCCAGGTCGAGGATCAGCCCGTCGGCCCCGACGCCGGGGCCCTTCTCGATGAATTTCTGCGCCGTCGCCGGGATGAACAGCAGCGAGCGCCAGACGGGCAGGCTCATAATGCGCCCTCCTCCTTGAGCCGGTCGAGGTCCAGGCCGAGAGCGCCCAGGATTTCCTCGTTATGCGCGCCGATTTCGGGCGCGGGCGTGCGGATGGCGCCCGGCGTGCCCGAAAGGCGCGGGATGACATTGTGCATCGGCAGCCGGCCGAGTTCGTCGTCCGGCAGGTTGACGATCACGCCGCGCTCCTTCGCATGGCGGTCTTCCTTCAACTGCCCGGCGGAATAGATCGGCCCCGCCGTCACGCCCTCGCGCTCGAACACCTCCATCGCTTCCGCCAGCGTGCGTTCCGCGATGAAACCGCCGACGATGGCGTCCACCTCCTCGCGGTTGGCGGAACGCGCGGCCTGGGTGTTGTAGCGCGGGTCGTCGCACATGTCGGCGCGGCCGATGGTGCGGAAAATGCGCATCGCCATGGACTGCATGGACCCGCTCATGGCGATCCACTCGCCGTCCTTCGTCCGGTAGGCATTGCGCGGCGAGGTGGTGTTGGAGGCGTTGCCGAGCCGGGCCGGGGCCTCGCCGGTCGCGCTGTGGATTGCGGCGTCCGGGCCCAGGATGGACACCAGCGGCTCAAGCAGGGAAAGGTCGATCACCTGGCCTTCGCCGCCCTTCAGCTCGACTTCCCGGAGCGCCACCATGACGCCGAACGCGCCGTAGAGCCCGGCGACATTGTCGGCGAGCGCGAGCGGCGGCAGGGCCGGCGGCTTGTCGGGAAAGCCGTTCTTGTAGGCGAAGCCCGACATCGCCTCAACCAGCGTGCCGAAGCCCGGCTTGTGGGCGTAGGGGCCTGTCTGGCCGTAGCCGCTGACCCGCGCGACGACCAGCTTCGGGTTGCGCGCTAGCAGCACGTCGGGCCCGAGGCCCATCCGCTCCAGCGCGCCGGCCTTGAAGTTCTCCACCAGCACCTGCGCCGTGGGCAGGAGTTCCAGCAGGACTTCGCGGCCCTTCTCGCTGCGAAGGTTCAGCGAGATGCTCTTCTTGTTGCGCGCATACACCTTCCAGTTGCAGGCGACGCCGGCGGCGGTCCAGTGGCGGAGCGCGTCGCCCTCGCCCGGGTCCTCGACCTTGACGACCTCCGCGCCGTGGTCGGCGAGCACATGGGAGATCGCATTGCCGGCGACCAGCCGGGAAATGTCGAGAATGCGCACGCCTTCGAGCGCGCAGGGGGCGTCGGGCCGGTAGTCGAGGTCCATGGGAGGGTATATCCGCGTCGGGAACGCAGCCGATGGTGCGCCATCGCCCCGCCCCCGGCAAGGCCCGGTTGTCGTTGCGCTGCGTCTTCTCTCGTCATGCCCGAACGCTCCCTCCGTCATGCCCGGACTTGTTCCGGGCATCTCTCTCAACCGCCTCCGCCGAGCGGCCGCATGGATGCCCGGAACAAGTCCGGGCATGACGAGAAGGGGTCGGAACGCTAGTACTAATAGATGCCGGAATCGCCCAAATGGTGATGGTCCATGACCGAGTGGGAGGCCGGGCCTGCGAAAAACGATTCGGACGCGTTGTTGTGGATGAGGTGGTCGTGGGTAGCGACAAGGCCGGCGGACGCCAGATACAGCTCGCCGCGTTGCATCCTCTTGTAATCCCGCGAAGCGAGGACAAACAGCAGAACGGCTATCGCGAGAATGGCAATCACGTACATCGGACCGTCTCCCGACTTGCCGCCAGCTTCGGATTATCGCTCCCGGCGGCGCCTTCGACAAGCGCCTACCGCTCCGGCTCCAGGGCGGCGCGGACGGTCCTCAGGCGGCGGGCGAGCAGGACGATGGCGGCGAGGCATAAGCAGGCGCCGCCGAGCACCGGCCAGGTGAGGCCGATGCTGTCCGCGAGCGCGCCCATCGCGAGCGCGCCGAGCGCCGGGCCGGCGCGGAAGGTGAGGCCGTAAACGCTCAGCACCCGGCCCAGCATGTCGGACGGCGTGCCCATCTGGATCAGGCTCTGCGCGCCGACGCCCATGACCAGCATGGCGAACCCCGCCACCGCCAGCGCCGCCAGCGCGAATTCGAAATGTCCGAGCACCGAAAACAGCGCCACCATCGCCGCATGCACCGCCGAGCCCGCGAACACGATGGGGGCAAGCCCCCGCCGGTTGCCGCGCCAGGCAAGCCAGAGGCCGCCCGCAAGCGCGCCAAGGCCATTGACCGCGATCAGCATGGAGAAGCCCTCCGCGCCGCGCTCGAACACCACGTCGGCAAAGGCGGGCAGCAGTTCCACATAGGGCCGGACCAGCAGGGCCCCGGCCAGCAGGAGCAGGATCAGCGGGCCGACGCCGGCATGGCGGCCGATATAGCGGAAGCCGTCACCGATCTCGGCAAAGAGGCTCCTGCGCTCGCGCCGCACCTGCAACCGGGGGCTGAGCCTCAGCATCGGCAGGACGATGAGGAAGACGGCAAAGGTGGCCGTATTGCAAAGGAAGGCCCAGCCGGCGCCGCTTACCGGCCCGAAATGCAGGAGCAGCGGCCCGGCGAGCGTCGGGCCGATGAAACGCGCGCTGTTCCAGCCGATGGAGTTGACCGCCACGGCCGACGGGATGTCGTCGCGGCCCACCAGCGAGGGCACCAGCGACAGGCGCGCGGGCTGCGCGATGGCCGTCGCGGTGCCGAGCAGCAGGGTGAGCAGGAAAAGCGATTCCGGCGTTGTGAGGCCGGTGACGGTCAGCAGGCCGAGGGTGAAGGCCTGGAGGCAGAGCAGGCCCTGCATGGCGGCGATGATGCCAAGCCGGTTCAGCCGGTCCGCGACCGCGCCGGCGAAGGGGCCCAGCAGGATCGAAGGCAGGAATTCCGCCGTGGCGATCAGCCCGAGAAAAAACGCCGATTCCGTCAGTTCCCAGGCAAGCGCGCCGACGCCGGTGCGCTGCATCCAGGTGCCGATCAGCGAGACCGCATTGCCGGTGAAATAGAGGCGGTAGTTGCGGTTGGCGAAGACCCGCCCGATGCCGCCCGCGGCGCGAGGGGCCATCAATCCAGCCGGTAGCCCTGTTGCCGGAGGAAGGCGCCGAAATCCTCGCGCTCGGTATGCGAGACCTGCCGGGCCTTGTCCTCGGACCAGCCGTAGAACGCAGCCTCGCCGTAAAGGTCGAGGTCCCGCTGCTTGTCCGGGGGAATGCTGTAAACCGCGTCGCGCCGGCGGTCATAGGCGTCGATGCCGGCGGCCAGCCTGTCGTCGTCATAGCGGTCGGTATGGACCGTGACCGAGGGCGGCACCCGCATGGAGATATAGCCCTGTGCCGCCGGCCAGCCGACGCAGAGCCCGGCGACCGGGAACACCCATTCCGGCAGGCCCAGCAGCTCGCCGATCCGGAAGGCATGGTTGCGCACGACGCTGATCGGGCAGCAGCCGAGGCCCGCCGCCTCCGCCGACAGGATGAAGGTCTGCATGGCGAGCGCGGTATCGACGGTCGGGTTGAAGGCGGCGTCCAGATGGTCGTTGGCGAAGGGCCTGCCGCGCAACGTGCAGATTCGCCTGATGCGCCGCCCGTCGCCGCACCACACCATGAACACCGGCGCCGTGCCGATCCAGGGCATGCCCGGGATGAGCGCCGCGATCTCTGCCCGGAGCGCCGGGTCGGCGATGCGCACGACCGAGGCCTGCTGGAGGTCGGACTTGGCGCTTGCGGAGAAGGCGCAGGCGAACAGCAGGTCCAGCATGTCCTCCGGCACCGGCCGGTCCGTATAGCGGCGGTGGGTGCGCCGGTCGAGGATCGCCGCGAGCGGGCCTTCCGCCGGCAGGTCGGCGCCGCCGGGCGTCTCGGGGCCGTAACGCTTCTTCACCAGGTCGGCCAGGGTATCGGGCATCGGTTTCCTCTCCGAATCGCGCCGGGAACGAGCCTACGCCTCCCCGACTCCTGGCGGAAGCCGCACCCGGCCGCGAGAGCGAATATGACCTTTGTTCATGAATATCGAATAAATTCCAGTTATGATCTTGTTTTTTAGAAAAATGTGCTATAATGGGACGAAAGGAAGGAAGCAGCATCCGGAGGCCGCTTCCTCTTCCGCGTCGGCGCCGGCGCGAAAAAAGCCCCCGATTCGGCCAACAGGCAAGGTGCGCCCTGCGCCTGGCTCGCGCGCGCAAGCACATGCGGGCAATCAGGCGCGCGAACCGCGCCGGCGCGATACGCCCGCCCACGGGCGCGGGCGCCCGCGCTCGGGATACGCGCGAATTAGGGTCCCGCCGCCGGCCGGCCAACGGCGGGACGAACGGAACGAAACAGGAGTGAAAGGAACAACCTATGCCGAAGACAAACAGTCACCGGAACCGAATCAGGGCTATCGCTTTCGGATTTGCTATGCGTGAACACCCCCGTCATGCCCGAACGCCCCCTTCGACAAGCTCAGGGCAGGCTCCTCCATCATGTCCGAACGCCCCCTCCGTCATACCCGGACTCGTTCCGGGTATCCATGCGGCCGTTCGGCGGAAGCAGCGGCGGGAGATGCCCGGAGCGAGTCCGGGCATGACGGGAAGAGGGATGGGAAGGAGGCGGGGACGCCGGGCCTCGGTCCATCCCATGCGCCCTGCTCGCAAATCTTCAAAAGCGATTGCCCTGGGAACCGAATGGAATAGTCGCGCCCATGCCCGGACGGGCCACAGCATATGCTCTGCACGCATGCAGATCATGACATCGCATGACATATCGCACAGTGTCCCGCCGGTCCCCATGACAAAACATGACACTCCATGACACATCGGGCTTGGCCCTCCGCTCCCGGGGCCGCAAACTCGAACCCTTCCGCCCCGAACGATCGAAAGGCGCTCCACCCGTGACCGATGGCATCCGTTCCGGCCTCGCCCAATACGGCGACGCCGGGCTCTCCTTCTTCCTGCGCAAGGCGCCTGACTTCGACGGTTGATTCGCATAAGTAGTTGATATTGCCTGGTTCTCATTTCGGCTAGGCACTACATCCGGCATTTCTTCGAGCCGTGCTTCGTCGACGGTCAGGCGAGTTGATACGGGGTGATCGTCAGGGGCAGCCCCATGGTTGCGTAAATCTGCTCCGCCGCCGGTGTCGGCTTCGAGGGGATGACGTAGCGGTTGCCCGATTGCCGACAGCGCAGCAGGGAGCACTGGCGGTGGACGAGGGCGGAGCGGATGACCTCCGGGGACATCCGCCGCTTCTGGATGGCGACGCGGTACGCAAGGTGTCGAACGCAGGCGAAGGCCAGGAAGGCGATGGCGATGTGAGCGCGGATCCGGTCCGGGTTCCAGTGCCAGATGGGACGTATCTTCAGGTCGTGTTTGGTGATCCGGAAGCTCTCCTCGACCTGCCAGAGCCCCTGGTAGTGAGCCATCACTTCGGTGACGCGCGCGTCGCGCAGATTGGTGATGACGCCGGTGAGCCCGTCCCATCGTGCGGCCTCGGCGATCTTCTCCGGGTTCACCGTGAGCCGTGCGTCGCCCTCGACGGCGATGAAGCGCTTCGCCCCGTGATTGGAGAGCAGTTCCCTGGGATTGTCGCTGCGGGCCAGCCTGTCGAGCAGGCGTTCCACCTGATGGCGGCGCTCGTGCGCGTCCTTGCGTGCGCGCTGGGGGCAGAAGACGACGATCAGGCGACGGCCCTTGTACTCCCACTCGCCGACCCGGCGGTCCTGTGAGCCCTCCAGCGGGGCATAGGTCCCGGGGTCGAGAACCTGCCCCAGCAGCGCGAGCGGCAGCTTGCGCAGCCGCGCGCCGACGACATACTCGCCGCCGATGGCGTCCATGGCGTCGAGGTTGTCGGCGCTCAGCATGCCCCGGTCGGCCACGCATACCGTGCGCTCCACCTGGTGGCGGCGCTGCATGTCCTGCAGGACCGGGACCATGCTGTGTCCCTCGTAGGTGGCGCCGGGGAAGACCTCGTAGCTGATCGGCAGCCCTTCGCGCGTCACCATCAGCGCCAGCAGAACCTGCGAGTCCTTGTGTTTGCCGTCCTTGCTGAAGCCGTGCTGGCGAAGCTCGTCCTCGGCGGCCGTCTCGAAGTAGAGCGTGGTGCAATCGAAGAAGAGGATCGCGACCGGCTCCGGCAGCAGCGACCGGCTCGCCTCGCCGACGCGCGTGCGCAGTCGCTCGATCACCGTCGCGTCGAGCTGATCCATCATCCGGTAGACCTTCTCGAGCGGAAGACTCACGCCGAAGTCCTCCTCGAGCCGGCGCACGCTGCCCCGCTTGCTGTCGGGGTTGGCTACCCGCGCCATCACCACATGGAACAGCGCGTCATGGGAGGCCCGGTAGCGCGAGCGCGGCAGCAGCGCGTCGAGGCCCAGCAGCCGGTAGATCTCGCCATAGACCTCGTGGATGCCTGTGATCAGGCGCTGCTCCTCTTCAAGCTGCTTGAGGTCGACCGGGAGTTCCTCCTTGCCGTCCCCCCGGCGGCCGACACGGATCGCCTGCTCAGCGATCTTCTCGGGCGCAAACAATGCCGGCTGACGCTCGTCCTCCAGCTTCGCCTTGACGTACTCGCCGAGCTGCCTCAGGCGCTCGAGCTCGTCCTCGTCCATGGCCACGCCGACATGGCGGACGATGCGCTGTCGGACCTTGCCGCCGTCGCGCACGGCCTCGACGATCTGGACCGAGCGTCGCGGGCTGTTGGGGGAGGTCTTGATGCGCACGAACATGGGGGGAGTGTAGCGCGTGGCGGAGGCATTGACAGTCTCAAAGATTTACTAGGCACTACAACGCAGCTTGACCGCACCGCAACTGCCAACTCATTGGCTTTACTGAAAACTCCAGACGCGAGATCGGTCAGAAGTCAGCCCAACCGTCGAAGTCAGGAAAACATGACACTCCATGACACATCGGGCTTGGCCCTCCGCTCCCGGGGCCGCAAACTCGAACCCTTCCGCCCCGAACGATCGAAAGGCGCTCCACCCGTGACCGATGGCATCCGTTCCGGCCTCGCCCAATACGGCGACGCCGGGCTCTCCTTCTTCCTGCGCAAGGCGTTCATCAAGGCGATGGGCTATTCCGACGAGGCGCTCGAACGCCCGATCGTCGCCATCACCGACACGTTCAGCGGCTTCAATGGCTGCCACCGCACCGTGCCGGACCTGATCGCCGCCATCGAGCGCGGCGTCATGCATGCGGGCGGGCTGCCGATCCGCTTCCCGACGATTTCGATCCACGAGAGCTTTTCGCACCCGACCTCGATGTTCCTGCGCAACCTCATGGCGATGGACACAGAAGAGATGGTCCGCGCCCAGCCGATGGACGCCGTGGTGCTGATCGGCGGCTGCGACAAGACGGTGCCGGCGCTGCTGATGGGCGCGGCGAGCGCGGGCATTCCCGCCATCATGGAGGTGACGGGACCGATGATGACCGGCCATTTCCGGGGCGAGAGGCTCGGCGCCTGCACGGACTGCCGGCGGCTCTGGGGACTCTATCGGGCCGGCGATATGGACGAGGCCGAAATCGAGCTCGCGGGCGGACGGCTGATGCCGACGGCCGGCACCTGCATGGTGATGGGCACCGCCTCCACGATGGCGCTGATGACGGAGACCGTCGGCATGATGCTGCCGGGCGGCGCGGCCATCCCGGCGGTCCATGCCGACCGCCTGCGCCATGCGGAGGCCACCGGGGCCCGTGCCGTGGCGCTGGCCGGGGAGGGGCTGACTCCCGACCGCATCATGACGCCGGCCGCCTTCGAGAACGCCTTTCGCATGCTGCTTGCCGTCGGCGGCTCGACCAACGGCCTGATCCACATGGCGGCGGTCGCCGGCCGGCTCGGGATCGAGGTGGACCTCGACGCCATCGATGCGATGGGCCGGGAGACGCCCGTGCTGGTGGATCTCAAGCCCTCTGGCCAACACTACATGGAGGACCTGCACCGCGCGGGCGGCGCGGCGCCCATCCTAAAGGAGCTGAGGGCGTTGCTGAACCTCGACGCGCTGACGGTGACGGGGCGCACGCTCGGCGAGGAGATCGACGGGGCGGCCGACGAGCATCCGGGCCAGGCGGTCGTGCGGCCGCTGGCGGACCCGATCTGGCCGGAAGGGGGCGTCGCCGTGCTGCGCGGCACGCTCGCGCCGGACACGGCGGTCATCAAGCAGTCGGCGGCGAGCCCGGACCTGCTCGCGCATGAGGGCCGGGCGGTGGTGTTCGACGGGCTGGAGGACCTCGCGGCGCGGATCGACGACCCCGGCCTCGATGTGGCGGCGGACGATGTGCTGGTGCTCCGCAATGCCGGACCGAAGGGCGCGCCGGGCATGCCGGAGGCGGGCTCGATGCCCATCCCGAAAAAGCTCGCGGCACAGGGCGTCCGCGACATGGTGCGGATCTCCGACGCGCGCATGTCGGGCACGGCCTTCGGCACGATCGTGCTGCATTGCTGCCCGGAGGCGGCGGTCGGCGGGCCGCTCGCGCTCGTCCGGACGGGCGACCGCATCCGCCTCGACACGCCGGGGCGGCGCCTCGACCTGCTGGTGGACGAGGTGGAGCTCGCCCGGCGGCGCGCCGGCTGGAGCCCGCCGGCCCATGCCGGTTCCGAACGCGGCTATCTCAAGCTCTATCTGGAGACCGTGACCCAGGCGAACCGGGGCTGCGATTTCGACTTCATGGCGAAGGCGGCAGGCGGATAGTGCGGGCGGTAAGGACCCGCGGCGGCCCGGCTCAGGCGGCCGTTGGAGCCTCGGCCACCAGCCGGCGCGCCTGTCCGGTCAGGTCCCTGCCGGCATCCGCCACCGCTTCGGCCAGGGGGTCGATCCAGCGCTGGCCGTGGGCAGCCAAGCGATGGATCAGGCCGATCCGGCGCAGCGGCTCCGGCGCGGCGAAGCGCAGGAAGCGAAGGCCGGGAGACATCCCGCTTTCGCAGGACAGGGCGGTCTCCGGAATGAGCGCAATACCTTCGCCGCCCGCGACCAGACGCGAAAGCGTGGCCAGCGAGCCGGCGCCGCGGTGGACGTCCTGCTGGCGCCACATCGAGCAGGCCCCCAGAACCTGGTCGGCGAGGCAATGCCCGTCCGCAAGGGTAAGCAGCGGCCCGATATCGGCCCGCGCCAGATCCTCGGGCCGGGGGGAATCGGAATGCGAGCGGACGGCGTCCAGCAAGCCGGCGAGGCCCGCGACCAGGAACCGGTCTTCGAACAATTCCCGCTCCGGGAACTCGATCACGCCGACCGGAAGGGACAGGATCGCAGCATCCAGGCGGCCCGACTGGAGGCCCGATATCAACTCGTTGCCGGTCGCCTCGACGACGCTGGGTTCGATGCGGGGCGTCGTTTCCTGCAAGCGCTCGAGAAGGCCCGGCAGCAGATAGGGCGACAGGGTGGAAATAATGCCGACAGCGACGGTTGCCCGGCCGTCATCGAACTGTTTCCCCATGAGCTCGAGGAAATTGGTCTCGTCCAGAATCTGGAGCGTCTGCTCATGCGCCTCCCGGCCGAGGCGGGTGAGATGAACGCCGCGGCTCTCGCGCTCCACCAGCGGCCCGCCGAGCGTCGCCTCAAGCTCGCGAATCTGGAGCGAAAGCGCCGGCTGGGACACGAATACGCTCTCCGCGGCGCGGCTGAAGGAGCCGTGCGCGACGAGAGCCTGAAAATAGCGCAACTGGCGCAGCGTAATGGGCAAACGCCCTGCCTCCGGCCGGATATATCGGTGCGGCGCATACTACCCCGTCGCGCGCGCGTTTGCAGGCTATCGATGCCGGTGCGCCGCAGGCATGTGCTAGCCTCGTCCGGATTCCCGGCGTGAGACCGGGCTGTCGGGGTTTGGACTTTCGCGGAAAGGAAACAAAGCCATGCGGTTGCAAGGGCGGGTAGCGGCGGTGACGGGGGCCGGCGGCGGGATCGGCGGGGCGATTGCCGCAGCCTTTCGCGCCGAAGGGGCGGAAGTGGTGGAGAGCGACCTGAAGGCGGACGGGCTCGGGCCGGGCGGCCTCGCCATCGACGTCTCGAAGCCGGAGGACGCCCGGCGGCTGGTCGCGGAGACGGTCGCGCGCCACGGCCGCATCGACATTCTGGCCAATGTCGCGGGCATCAGCGTCCGCCATGCCATCTTCGACGTAACGCCGGAAGATTTCGACCGCGTGCTCCGGATCAACCTCTACGGCAGCTTCTATTGTCTGCAGGAAGCGGCGCGCCCCATGGTCGAAGCCGGCTACGGGCGCATCGTGAATATCGCCTCCATCTCCGGCGTGCGCGTCGGGGCCGAACGGATGGCCTACGGCATCTCCAAGGCCGGCGTTGTCGCGCTCACGCAACAGGCGGCCATGGAACTGGCGCCCTTCGGCGTCACGGTGAACGCGATTGCGCCGGGGCCGGTCGATACCGCGCTGACCCGCGCCCACCACACGCCGGCCGCCCGCGCCAACTACCATCGCATGATCCCGGCAGCGCGCTACGGCTTCCCCGAGGAGATGGCGGATGCGGCGGTGTTCCTCGCCGGCGAGGCGGCGGCCTATGTCAGCGGCGTCGTGCTGCCGGTGGACGGCGGCTATCTCGCCGCCGGCGTGCGCGAGGACTGAGGCCTCAAGCCGGGCATTGACATAAGCCGCCCGGCAACCACTATTGCGCGCTTCCCCGCCGGCCTGCGGCGGGGATGTCGTTTGAAGCACCATCCGAAGGAGACCCGATCGTGATCGCCCCCCTGATGCCGACCTACGGGGATCGGGACATCGCTTTCGAGAAAGGCGAGGGCCCCTACCTCTTCGCGTCCGACGGGCGGCGGTTCCTGGACTTCGGCGGCGGGATCGCCGTGACCGCTCTCGGCCACGCCCATCCCGGCCTTGTCGCCGCGCTCCAGGATCAGGCCGGCCGACTCTGGCATACCTCGAACCTGTACAATATTCCCAATCAGGAGCGAGCCGGGCGACGACTGACCGAGAACAGCTTCGCGGACACGGTCTTCTTCTGCAATTCCGGCCTCGAGGCCATCGAATGCGGCATCAAGCTCGTCCGCAAGCACTATGCGGACAAGGGCGAGCCGGAGCGCTTCCGCATCATCACGGTCGAGGGCTGCTTCCACGGCCGCTCGCTCGCCTCCATCGCCGCATCCGGCCAGGAGAAGCTCTACAAGGGCTTCGGCCCGGTTACCGAGGGCTTCGATCAGGTGGCCTTCGGCAATCTCAACGAGCTGCGCGCGGCCGTCACCGGCGAGACCTGCGCCATTCTGGTCGAGCCGGTGCAGGGCGAGGGCGGCATCCGCCCGATGTCCGCCGACTACCTCAAGGGCGTGCGCGAGATCTGCGACGAGTTCGGCCTCCTGATGTTCCTCGACGAGGTGCAGTGCGGCATGGGCCGCACCGGCAAGCTGTTCGCCTATGAATGGTCGGGCATCCGCCCGGACGTGATGGCGCTCGCCAAGGGCCTTGGCGGCGGGTTCCCGGTCGGCGCCTGCCTCGCGACGGAAGAGGCGGCGTCGGGCATGGTCGCCGGCACGCATGGCTCCACATTCGGCGGCAACCCGCTGGCGACGGCCGTCGTCAACGCCGTGCTCGACGCGCTGCTGGCCGAGGGTTTCCTCGACAACGTGCAGGCGCGTGCCAGGGATCTGCACGGGCGCCTCGCGGCGCTCGCGGCGCGCTATCCGGACACGATCCTGGAAGTGCGCGGCACGGGCATGATGGTCGGGCTGCGCACCGGCCCCGCCAACGGCGAATTTGTGGGCGAACTGCGCCGCCAGGGCCTGCTCGCGGTGCCGGCGGGCGAGAATGTCGTGCGGCTGCTGCCGCCGCTCGTCGTCGAGGACTCGCATATCGGCGAGGCGGTCGGCATGGTCGAAGGCGCTTGCCGGGAATTCGCCGCCGCCGCTGCGTGAGAGCGTATGAGCGCGCCGCGCCACTTCCTCGACCTCAAGGATTACGACGGGGCCGCGCTCCGCCGCATCCTCGACCGGGCCCTCGCCTTCAAGGCGGGGGACCCGGACCGGCCGCTCGAGGGCAAGACGCTCGCGATGATCTTCGAGCAGCCCTCGACGCGCACCCGCGTGTCCTTCGAGGTCGCCATGCGCCAGCTCGGCGGCCATGTCATCGTGCTTTCCGGCCAGGAAACCCAGGTCAAGCGCGGCGAGAGCTGGGCCGATACGGCACGGGTGCTGTCGCGCTATGTCGATGCGATCATGATCCGCACCGACAGCCACGACAAGCTGACCGAGCTCGCCGCCAATGCCGAAGTGCCGGTCATCAACGGGCTGACCGACCGCTCGCATCCCTGCCAGCTCATGGCGGACGTGATGACCTTCGAAGAGCGGCGCGGCGCCATTGCCGGCAAGCGCATCGCCTGGAGCGGCGACGGCAATAATGTCGCCACGAGCTGGATCCACGCGGCGGCGCGCTTCGATTTCGACCTCGCCGTCGGCTGCCCGCCGGAGCGCCGTCCGCCGGCCGACGCGCTCGCCTGGGCGGAAGCGAACGGCGCGCGGGTGAGCCTCCACGACGACCCGGCGGCGGCTGTATCCGGCGCCCATGCGGTCGTCACCGACGTCTGGGTGTCGATGAATGACGGCAGCGAGAGCAGCCGCCACAACCTGCTGGCGCCGTACCGCGTCGATGAGCGGCTGATGGCCGGGGCGCGGCCGGACGCCATTTTCCTGCATTGCCTGCCGGCGCACCGCGGCGAGGAGGTTTCCGGCGCCGTGATCGACGGGCCGCAATCGGCCGTCTGGGACGAGGCGGAAAACCGGCTGCATGCGCAGAAGGGCATTCTCGCCTGGTGCCTCGGGCGGTAGCGCCGGCGCATGGAGGCTCGCGCGGCGCTTCGCGACGATTATGTGAGACCCTTCCGGCTGGCCGGCACAAGGGTGCGCGGCCGCCTCGTGCGCCTCGGGCCGGAGGTCGCGCGCATCCTCGACCGGCACGCCTATCCGGATGCAGCGGCGGCGGTGCTGGGCGAATCGCTGGCGGTCGCGGCCGCGCTCGCGCAGTCGCTCAAGGCGGGCGGCATATTCACGCTTCAGGTCGAAGGCGACGGCGCGATCCGCCGGCTGGTGGCGGATATAGACGCGGCGGGGCTCATGCGCGGCTTTGCCGGCTTCGACGGCGAGGCCGGGCCGGCAGAGGCCGGCGGCGGCCCGTTCGGCGCCGGCTATCTGGCGTTCACATTCGATCCGGCGGACGGCGGCGAGCGCTACCAGGGCGTGGTCGAACTGGCCAGGGGCGGCCTCGCGCAGTCCGTGCTGCATTATTTCCGCCAGTCGGAGCAGATCGACACCTGCCTTGCGGCCGCCTGCGGCCGGCGGGGCGGGGCCTGGCGCGCGGCGGCGCTGATGCTCCAGCGCCTCCCGGACGAGCCGGACCCGCCCGAGGAGACCGGCGATCTCTGGACCCGGCTCGGGCACTACATGCTCACCGTCGGTCCGGACGAACTGCTCGACCCCGCGCTGCCGGGCGACGCGCTGCTGCTGCGCCTCTTCCACCGCGACGAGCTGCGCGTCGATCCCCAGCGCCCGCTTCGCGACGGCTGCCGCTGCGGCGGCCGGGCGCGGATGGAAACCGTGCTCCGCGCGCTTTCCGCCGGCGAGATGGAGGACATGCGCCGGGAGGACGGCTCGCTGGAGATGGTCTGCCAGTTCTGCGGCCGCGCGGAAGCCTTCTCCGCCGCGCAGGCCGCGGCGCTCGTCCGCGCGCCGTAGCCCCGCCCGGCCTCAGCCTTCCCGGGCGAGCCGGATGTCGAACTCCGCGGTGCAGAAGGGCGCCTCCACGCCGAGCTCGCGCGCCTGCTCGCCGTCGTCATGTTCGCGGAACTCGACCAGCAGCGATTCCTTGACCCCGAATACCGCGTCCGAATCGATATAGGGGTCGTCATGGGCGAAGATGTGGGTCACGAGCCGCCGGTAGCCGGGCTTGCTCGCGATAAAGTGGATATGCGCCGGGCGCCAGGCGTGCCGGCCCATGCGCCTCAATATGTCCCCGACCGGGCCGTCGGTCGGCACCGGATATGACACGGGCCTCACCGTGCGGAAGGAATAGCGCCCGTCCGCGCCCGTGAGGAACCGCCCGCGCAGGTTCATCTCCGGCTGCAGTTCCGGCTGCTGCACGTCGTAGAAGCCGTCCGCATCGGTCTGCCAGATGTCGAGGACCGCGCCGGCCAGCGGCCTGCCTTCGACATCGGTGACGCGCCCGGAGACGAGGCAGGGCACGCCCTTGCCGTCCCGGCAGATATTGCTGCCGGGCTCGAGCTGCGGCGCGCCCTCGACATGGAAGGGGCCGAGCACCGTCGCCTCCGTGGCGCCGCCCTCGGAGCGGTTGTTCAGCGTCTCCACCAGCATGGAAACGCCGAGCACGTCGGAGGCCAGAATCCATTCCTGGCGGCGGTCGTCGCACATCTGCCCGGTGGCGGTCAGGAACCGGATGGCCTGCGCCCATTCCCCGACGGTGGGCTCCACCTCCTTCACGAAGGCGTGCAGGTGCCGGATGGCGGCCTCCATGACCGCGCGGAACCGCGGATCGTCGCAGCCGGCCAGCCGCTCGATGACGATCTCCGCGGATTCGGCCTCGGTGAACAGTCGGTTCATGGTCCAACTCCTGCATGGCGCCGGTGGGGAGGGGCCCGGGCGCGGAGACTGCCACGACCGGCCGCCGCAAGGGAACGGCCGGCGGTTGCGGGCGGCGCGGAAGCGGGAATAATCCGGCCCGCGCGTCTTGCCCGCAGGGAGGGAATCGGGGGCTCATGGAAATCTGGACCAATTGCATGCCCGCGCCGCGCGGCATTCTGCACGAGGCGCGGGCGCTGGAGGAAAGCGGCTGGGACGGCGTCAATGTCGTCGATTCCCAGAACCTCGCGGCCGATTCCTTCGTCGCGCTGGCCATGGCGGCCACCGTTACCCGGCGCCTCGGGCTCGGCACGGGCGTCTCCAATCCGGTCACGCGGACGGCCGCGGTGCTGGCCTCGGCGGCGGCCACGGTCAACAGCGTGTCGCGGGGGCGGATGACGCTCGGCATCGGCCGGGGCGATTCCGCGCTCGCCCATCTCGGCCGCGCCCCGGCGCGGCTCGGGCAGTTCGAGCGCTATCTCACCCACCTCCAGGCCTATCTGTCGGGCGGCGAGGTGGCGTTCGAGGAGCTGGTCGATATTCCGGCCGCATCCGCGCCGCCGGTGGAGACGCTGGCGCTCGCCGAGACGCCGGCGGCGAGCCGCATCCGGTGGATGGCCGGGGCTGCGGCGCGGGACGGCAAGGCGCTTGTCGAGGTCGCGGCGACGGGGCCGAAGGTCATCGCCATCGCCGCGCGCCGGGCGGACCGGGTGATGTTCGCGCTCGGCGCCTCGCCGGAGCGCCTCGCCTGGGGCATCGCCGCCGCCCGGGCGGCGCGCGAGGCGGCCGGCCTCGACCCGGAAGGCCTGCGTTTCGGCGCCTATGTGTCCTGCGGCTGCCACCCCGACATGGAAGCCGCCCAGGACATGGTGCGCGGCAACCTGACCGTCTTCGCGCGCTTCGCCGTCATGCACGGCCGGGCGAGCGGCCCGCTCTCCGAAGAGAACCGCCGGGTGATGGAGGCGATGCGCCAGGCTTATGACATGCACAGGCACACGGAGGGCGATTCGGCGCAGGCGGCGGTGCTGACGCCGGCGTTCATCCGGGAATACGCCGCCGTCGGGCCGCCGGAGCGGGTGCTGGAACGGCTCGTCCGGCTGCGGGCGCTCGGGCTCGACAAGATCGTCGTCAACGGCAATTGGCGCAGCGCCGGAGGCGGGGCCGGGCCGGTCGCAAAGCAGCTGATCGAGACCGAGGTCCTCCCGGCGCTGCGCGGCTGAACCGGACCGGGTTCCGGCGAAGGCGCTGGAGAGCGGCTGCCGGGACGCCTCCCGGCCGATGTCATGGGATGTCATGTTCGGTCATGGCCCTCTCCGGCCGGCGTCATGAAATGTCATGTTTTGCATGCGCCAGGTTCATATGCTGTAGCCGTTTCAGGCATGAAGCTATCCGTGCGCTGACTTCCCTCCCCGCCTGCGGGCGAAGCCCGGCAGAGGCCGTCGTGCGGAAAGACGGCCTCCCGCCCCAACCCTTCCCTCGCAAGCGAAGGAGGGATTGGGGCAGGCAAGATGGAACGCCGCCTCCGCAGGAAAGCCCTCTCCCCCCGGGAGAGGGTTGGGTGAGGGGCCGCTTGCACGCCAGCGCAAGCGGCGGGCGAAGCCCGGGAGGTGCCCCCCGGATCGGGGTCCGGGGCAGGCTCGCCGGGAGGGCCCCACCCGGCCTCCCGCAAGCGGGGGAGGAGAAGAAAGGAGCAAGCGAGGGAGGGGGCAAGGCAGGCAGGGTGAGGACGATTTCCGCCGCAAGCGGGAGGGACGGGCAGGCGATACGGCCCGATTTCTACTCTCCCCGTCCATTGAACCCCGCACCCCCGCCTCCTTCTGCGGCCTCCGTTGCGGCGAGTTCTGCGGCCTCGCGGCGTTCCTGGCGGGCGAGCCAGTCGTAGAACGCGGGCGTGGTCAGCTTGCCCACATACTGGCGCTCGCCGAAGTTGTAGTAGTCCTCGCTGCCGTCGTAACTGTCCTCGTCCGGCACCAGCGGCCCGAAGCGACGCTCCTGCTCCGCATGCCAGGCCCGGAACTCCGGCGTCTGCTGGCTGCCGACATAGACCTCGTCGAAATAGTGGTATTCGTCCTCGCTGCCGTCATAGCCGGTCTCGGGCTCCGGCTCCGGAACCCAGTCGTCGAGGTCCTCCGCCGGCTCTTCGACGACTGCCGGCTCCGGTTCGGGCATGCGGGCGGCGGCCCAGTCGAGGAGGTTGAGGAGCTGGCGCAGATGGGAGAGCGCGGCGCGTCCGGCGCGGTGACGGTCGGCAAGGGCGCGGTCGTCCTCCGGCGGCGGCGCTGCGCCCATGTCCTGGGCATAAGCTTCGGCAAGGGCTGCGGCGGCGGGGGCCAACTTTTCGGCCAGCATCGCCGCCAGTGCGGGGCGGGGGTCGGTTGCGGTCATCGTCTCTCCTCCTCCGACGGGGAGCGGGTCCCTGTTTCGCGCGTCTCCCGCGCGTGCGCCTGTGCCGGCGCGGGCGGGCGTTACGCGGCGGCGCGGTTCGCGCGCCTGATTGCGCGCGCGAGGCACAGGGCGCACGTCTCCCGTCGGCTTCTCACGGGTTTTCAGAAACTGGCGCCGCTCGGCCGCGCGGCACCCGGGGAGGCGGCTCCGGAGTCCGCTTCCTTGGGGACCATCATACCACAATCCGCCAGATGTCAAGCCCATACAGGGAACAAAATTCAAGAATATCGGTAATTTTTCTTGATATGCGATGTCAGAGACCGTTTGAGAACGGGTGCCTCGCGGTATTCGGGCAAGCGGCGACCGGGTCGAAGACGTAAAAACACCGTCGCCCCGCCTCCGAGCCGGGGCCTCGCGCCACTTGGCGGGATGTCGAAGGGGTTGCCTATGCTTCCGGAGGCCCCGGATCGGGGTCCGGGGCGACCCCCGCCTTCGCGGGGGCAGGCGGTTGGGGGGCATTGCGGGCTTTGTTCGATCCCACTGGCAGCCCTCCAGACGCGCTTACTCCCCGTTCGGCGCTTCCGCCATGACGCGACGGGGAGGACAGGAGACATAATCTCGTTCCGAAGCCTTCTGCTTTGCGCGGATATCCTCGAAGATTGCCTTCACATCGTGGTTGAAACGGGCTGCATGCGCGTCACGCACCGCCCGGACTTCTGCGATTATCGGGTCAGGTCGGGTTGTCGCCATCATCGTTCCCCAGTGGTTCACTTGGCGTACAAATCACCGGCGCTTCCGCTGCGACACGGCGCGGAGGGTGCGAGACATAATCGCGGCCCGAAGTCTTCTCCATGGCAATGAGGCGGTCGCAAATCGCGTCGATGTCGAAGTCGAATTCCGCCGCGTAGGCGTCCTTGACGGCCCGGAGCTCAGCAATCGCGGGGTCGAGTTTCCAGGCCGTCATTTCCGGTCTCCGGAACTTCAGAACCGCAACAACGGTCCTGCCGCGCGCATCGGAATGCGGTAGAGGGAGGTGGAGGCGGTGGCGAAGAGGGTGCGCATGTCTTCGCCGCCGAAGCAGAAATTGGCGCAGCCTTCCGGGAGGCGGACGATGCCGAGCGGTGTCGCATCGCGGTCGAAGACATGGATGCCGGGGCCGGGGCCGGTGCAGTAGATCCGCTCCTCCGCGTCGATCTTCATGCCGTCGGGCAGGCCCGGCCCCTCGCCCGCAACCTCCGCCCAGACGCGGCCGGAGGAGAGCGCGCCGTCCGCTTCCACATCGAACACCCTGATATGGCCGCGCATGGTGTCGTTGATCCAGAGGCGCTTCTCGTCGAGCGAGAGGCAGAGGCCGTTCGGCTGGTCGAAATCCGAGGCGAGCAGGCGCGGCCCGCCGCCGCCCGGCTCCAGCCGGTAAACGCCGCGGAAATCCAGCTCGGACTCGCGCTCGACGCCGTAATAGGCCATGCGGCCGAAGCCCGGATCGGTGAAGAGGATCGCGCCGTCGGACGCCACGATGATGTCGTTCGGGCTGTTGAGCTCCTTGCCCTCATAGTGGCTGGCAAGCACCTCGACCCCGCCGTCATGGCGGGTGCGCGTCACCCGGCTGGTGGCGTGCTCGCAGGTGACGAGCCGGCCTTCGCGGTCGTAGGCATTGCCGTTCGCCATGTTGCTGGGCTTGCGGAAGGTGGCGACGCCGCCGGCCTCGGTCCACACGCGCATGCGGTTGCCCGGCATGTCGGAGAAAACCACGGTCTTCTCGCGCGGATGCCAGACGGGCCCCTCGGTGAAATCGAAGCCGCCGCCGATCTTTTCCGGCGCCGCATCGGGGTCGATGACTTCAAGGAAACCGTCATTCAGGACATCGTGGACCATCGGAGCCTCCCGCCTCGCCCGCGCCCGGCGAGACTACCACAACCGCCAGGGGTCGATGGGGAGCCGGGGGCGGAGGCCGGCGAGAATGGCCGCGTAATCCGGCTCTTCCGGACCGAGAACGCCCCGGCGGATGAGGAAGTCGATGATGACGAGATTGCAGTTGAACTTGAACCGCCTCGTGTCCCGCACGGTTTCGGCGAGGCGGGCGGCCGGCCAGAGCTCGAAATGCGCAACCTCCCCGTCGGCATTGCGCGGCTCGAAGCCGGCGGGAAGCTCGAGGTCGTACACATAGAGAATGTCGGGGCGCAGGCCGGCTTCGGCCTCCAGGCAATAGGTGACGGCGCCGGCAGGCCGGGCGTGCGCCGCAAGCGCCTCCGGGATGCCCGCCTCCTCGGCGGCTTCCTTGACGACATTCTCCATCAGCGAGAGGCCGGCCGGCTGCCCGCCGGCCACCATGTTGTCCAGCATGCCCGGATAGCTGTGGCGGCCGGCGGCACGCTCCGCCACCCAGACATGCAGCCCGTCGTCGCGGCGCACATAGCCGTTGACATGCACGCCCACCGCGCTGAAGCCGAAAGCCTGCACGGCCGAACGGTCGATCAGGAAGAGCGGCGGTTCACCCATGCCCGCGCCGACCGCGAGCAACTCCCCGCTGACCCGGCGCAGCAGGCCGTTCCCGTGCCATTCGCGGACGATCCCGGCGAGCGCGGCGCTCCGCTGTCCAGGCGCGCCGAGGGCGGGCGCGAAACCGGCCGATCCGCCCCCGACGGCAAAGACCTCCGGCCGGTCGGCGAGCCGCTCCGCCAGGCCGCGGCGGACCCAGCCGATCCGCTTGTCTCCGACGTCGAAGGGCAGGAAGCCGGAAAGGTCGTGCCGGTTGCACTCGGCGATGCGGTCGAGCCAGCCCATGGCGCCCGGCGGGTCAGCCGGAGACGCCCGCCATCGCGCAGAGCTTCGCCCAGAGCGGGGCCGGCACCGGCGAGACGGAAAGCCTGGACTGGCGCACCAGCGGCAGTTCCGAAAAGTCGGGGTCCGCCTTGATCTCCGCCAGCGTCACCGGGCGGGCCGCGCTCTCGACGGCGCGCACGTCCACCATGCCGAAGCGGCCCGAGGCGTCGGTCGGGTCCGGGTAGTATTCCTTCACCACCTCGACCGTGCCGACGATCGCGCGCTCGCCGACCGAATGGTAGAAGAAGCCCCGGTCTCCGACCTTCATCGCCTTCATGTTGTTGGCGGCCTGGTAGTTGCGCACGCCGTCCCATTCGGCCGTGCCGGCATCCAGCTGGTCCTGCCAGGACCACGCGCCGGGCTCGCTTTTGAACAGCCAGTAATTCATCGGGCGCACTCCCTCCTCAGCAGGGAACGACTATACGCCGGTATTTCCGGGAGAACCGGTAGAGAGTGAAACGCAGCCTGGGGACGCGGGTTTACCCGAAAACGCGCCAGGTAATCGCGACCGCAAACGCCAGGGTGAAGCCGACCATCCATCTGAGCAGCAACAGGCTCGCCTTGATCTCGGCGATATCGCCGTCGTAGCGGGCGACCGAATGGACCTCGCTGTTCATCGTGCTCATTCGCGCGCCGTCCGACCGTGCGGGAACAGTATGCCGATATACATGGCCGCCCGGATTTTGGCCAGAACGGGTGGGACCCGTCGAGAGCGGGAGACAGGGCCGCGCTCTATTCGCGGCCGGCGGGGCGGGCGAGCAGCCGCTTCATGGCGGTTTCTATATCGACGCGCCCCGCGACAATATCGGCGACGGCCGCGGCAATCGGCAACGCCACGCCGGCGCGCGCCGCGCGGAACAGGGCGGGCGCGGCCGTGGTCGCGCCTTCGGCAAGCGCGGCCGGCGGCGGCTCGCCCCTGCCGAGCGCCGCCCCGTAGGCGTAATTGCGCGAGGTCGGGCTGGTCGCGGTCAGCATCAGGTCGCCGAGGCCGGCTAGCCCCGCGACCGTCTCCGCCTCGCCGCCCTCGGCGATGACGAGGCGGCGGATTTCCGCGAGGCCCCGCGTCACCAGCGCGGCGCGGGCGTTCTCGCCGAGCCGGCGTCCTTCGGCGATGCCCGCCGCGATGGCGATGACATTCTTGAGCGCCCCGCAAAGCTGCACCCCGACGACATCGCGGCTTTCATAGACGCGGAAGCCGGCCGCGGCGAAGGCCGCCTGCGGCGCGCCGGCCAGCACGGCCGCCGTCGGCAGCCCGGCGGCGACCTCGGCGGCGAAATTGGGGCCGGAGAGCACGCCCGCGGCGAAGCTCGGACCCAGAACCTCGCTCATCAGCCGGCCGGTGCCGCGCTCCAGCCCCTTGGCGGCGATTACCGGCACGCCGCGCACGGTTTCGGGATCGAGCCGGTCGGCGATTTCGGCCATGGCCTGGGCCGGGACCGCCAGAACCACGACCTCGGCCGAGGCGGCGGCCTCGAAGTGGTCCGCGCCGTCTGCCCGGCCCCAGAGCATCGCTTCGTGCCCGGCGCGCGCCGCCGTTTTCGCGAGCGCTTGGCCCCATGCGCCCGCGCCCAGCACGCCGACCCTCACGGCGCGCCGTTCGCAGACGCGAGCGGCCAGCGCGGCCGGGGGCGGAAGTCGAGGCCGTCGCGCGCGCCGAGCCTCAGCCGCTCCAGCCCCGCCCAGGCCACCATCGCGGCATTGTCGGTGCAGAGGCGCGGCGGCGGGGCGGCGAAGGCGAGGCCGTGCGCCGCCGCCACTTCCCGGAGGCGCGCCCGCAGGCTGCGGTTCGCGGCGACGCCGCCGGCCGCCACTAGCACCCGGCCCGCCGGGCAGTCGCGGCGGAACATGGCGGCGGCATTGGCGGTGCGGTCGGCCAGCGTATCGGCGGTGGCGGTCTGGAAGGACGCGGCGAGGTCCGCAATGTCCCGTTCGTCCGGCGCGGGCAGCGCCTCCGCGGCGCGGCGGAGCGCGGTCTTGAGGCCGGAGAAGGAGAAGCCGGCGCCCGGCCGTCCCGCGAGCGGACGCGGCAGGCGGAACCGCGCCGGGTCGCCTGCCTCCGCCGCCTTCTCGACCGCCGGCCCGCCGGGAAAGCCCAGCCCGAGCAGGCGGGCGGCCTTGTCGAACGCCTCGCCCAGCGCGTCGTCCTCGGTCTCGCCGTAGAGCCGGTAGCGGCCGACGCCTTCCACCGCCAGCAATTGGGTGTGTCCACCGGAGACCAGCAGCAGCAGATAGGGGAAGTCGAGCCCGTCCGTGAGCCTTGCGGTGAGCGCGTGCGCCTCCAGGTGGTTGACCGCGAGGAAGGGCCGCCCGCTCGCGAGCGCCATCGCCTTCGCCGCGGTCGCGCCCACAAGCAGCCCGCCGATCAGGCCCGGTCCGGCGGCGGCGGCGATGCCGTCGAGCCCGGCGAAGCCGAGGCCGGCCTCCGCCATCGTTTCGGCCACCAGCGCGTCCAGGCGGTCGAGATGGGCGCGGGCCGCGATCTCGGGCACGACGCCGCCATAGGGCGCGTGCTCGCGGGTCTGGGAGAACAGGCGCTCGGCGAGGATGCGCCGGTCGGCGTCCACCACGGCCGCCGCCGTCTCGTCGCAACTCGTCTCGATGCCGAGGACCCGCATGGCGGCAGGACGATACAGGCACACGGGGCCTGTGCAACGGCCGATTGCGCCTGTCGGCGGGAACGGGTAACTCGCTTTGCATGGCGAAACTCCGTCTCGGCACGCGCGGCAGCCCGCTCGCTCTCAAGCAGGCGGAAGAGGCCGCCGCCGCCCTGCGGGCGCACGACCCCGGCCTCGATGTCGAGATCGTCGCGATCCGCACGACCGGCGACCGGATCCGCGACCGGCGGCTGGCCGATATCGGCGGCAAGGGCCTGTTCGCCAAGGAGATCGAGGCGGCGCTGGCGGACGGGCGGATCGACGCCGCGGTCCACTCGGTGAAGGATCTGGAGACGGCGTTGCCGGAGGGCTTCGTACTGGCCGCCATGCTGGCGCGCGAAGACCCCCGCGACGGCCTGGCGGGCGGAGCGCGCACGCTCGCCGATCTGGCGCCGGGCGCGCGCGTCGGCACGGCCTCGCTGCGCCGGCAGGCGCAGATGCTGGCCCGGCGCCCGGACCTCGTGCCGGCGCTCATCCGCGGCAATGTCGAAACGCGGCTGGAGCGGGTGCGCGCCGGGGCGTTCGACGCGACCTTCCTCGCCATGGCCGGGCTCGTGCGGCTGGGCCTGGCGGCGCGCGCCGCGCCCCTTGCGCCGGAGGAGATGCTGCCGGCGGCGGGGCAGGGCGCGGTCGGCATCGAATGCCGCGCGGGGGACGACGCCTTGCGCGAGCGCCTCGCCGCCATCGACCACGGACCCACCTCCTGCTGCGTTGCGGCGGAGCGCGCCCTGCTCGCCGCGCTCGACGGCTCCTGCCGGACGCCGATTGCCGCCCATGCCCGCCTCCGGAACGGCGAACTCGTGCTTCGGGGCCGGCTGCTGACGCCGGACGGGGCGGAGATGCGGGAAGTGTGCCGGTCGGGCCCGGCCGGCGATGCGCAGTCGATCGGGCTCGATGCGGGGGAAGCGCTCCGCGCGGAGGCGCCGCCGGGCGCGCTGGAGGCGTGATCCGCGCGCTCGTCACCCGGCCGCTGCCGGATGCCGGCCGCACGGCCGACGCGCTGGCGGCGCGCGGCGTGGCCGCACTGGTGGAGCCGATGCTCGGGATCGAGCTGCTGCCGGCGCCGGCCCTCGATCTTGCCGGCGTGCAGGCGCTGCTGTTCACCAGCGCGAACGGGGTGCGCGCCTTCGCGGCGGCCTCGCCGGAGCGCGGCCTGCCGGCGCTTGCGGCGGGCGACGCGACGGCGCGGACGGCGCGCGCCGCCGGGTTCCGCCGGGTCGAGAGCGCGGCGGGCGACGGAGAGGCGCTGGCCCGGCTGGCGGCGGCGCGCTGCGAGGCCTCGGCGGGGCCGCTGCTCCATGCGTCGGGAGAGGCCGTTGCGGGAGACCTGGCGGGCGCCCTGGCGCCGGCGGGGTTCCGGGTGCGGCGCGAGGTGCTCTACCGGGCCCGCGCCGCCGAGGCGTTCAGCCCGGCGCTCATGGGGGAATTGAGTGCCGGTGGGCTACAGCTCGCCCTGTTTTTCTCTCCCCGGTCGGCGGCGGTCTTTGCTAGATTGGCGCGGCGGAGCGGCGTTGGGGAGTCCTGCCGCTGCGTTCATGCCTGTGTCCTCAGCGAGGCCGTGGGCCGGGCTCTGGAAGGCGTTGCCTGGCGCGAGGTCCGCGTGGCCGGCCGGCCGGATCACGAGGCGATGATGGCGGAAGTGGACCGTATCCTGGAAACGCCCGGCATTGCCGGCGAAGGACGCCGATGACGGATCGACCCGGAGACGAGGCGGAGCCGATAGAGGTCGAGGCGGTTGCGGACGACCGCCCGGCCGGGGACGCCGCCGGGACGCCGGAGGAGAGGGCCGCCGCCCGCCGCCGGCGCCGCGGGCGGCTGTTCCTGCTGCTCTGGCTGCTGCCGGTCGTGTTCATCGCGGCGCTCGGCTATCTGGTCGCCGCCCAGCCGGAGCGCCTTGCCGCCTTCCTCGCCGGCCCGCCGCCCGACATGGCGACGACAGCCGACATCGAGCGCCTGACCGAACGGGTGCGGAAAGCGGAGGCCGGGGTGGCGGCCACAGCCGCGAACCGGGAGAAACTTGAGGCGGCAGCCGGCGAAGCCGCCGCTCTGCGCGAGGCGCTCGCGGCGTTCGAGCGGCGCCTGGACGCCCGGCTGGAGGCGCTGGAGGCGCGCATCGCTGCGCTCGAACGGGCGGAGCCGGCCGTCGATCCGGCCGTCGTGGCCGAGATTGCCCGTCTCAGGGAAGGGCTCGCTGCCCTGGAGGCGCGACCTGCCGGCGAGGGCCCGACGGCTGCGGACCCGGGGCTGGCGCCCCTGAAAGCGGCGGTCGCGGCGCTGGAAGGCCGGCTGGAGGGGCTCGAGGGGAGCGACCGCGCGGCTGTCGAGGCCGGCGCGTCTGCGGACAAGGCGCTTGCGGAACTGGCCGTGCTGCGCGACGCGGTCGCGAAGCTTGCCTCCTCGGGCGAGGCGGACGGCGGGGTCAGGCTGGCGGCCGCGCGCCTCAGATTCGCCGTGGAGTCCGGCGCGCCGTTCAGAGAGGAGCTGGACGCGGTCGAGGCGGCCGGCGGCCCCGGTTTCGGCGCCTGGACGGCGCATGCCGAACGGGGCCTGCCGACGGCGAATGCGCTGGCGCGGCGCTTCAAGGCGCTGGCCCGCGCCCGCACCCTCCGGCCCGAAGGGACGACCGGCGCGCCCTGGCTCGACGACGTGATCGGGCGGCTCTCCGATGTCGTGAGCGTTCGCCGGGTCTCCAGGGACCTGGCCGGCGAGGACGCCGATGCGGCTCTCGGGCGCGCGGAGGCCCATATCGAGGACGGCGATCTGGCGGGCGCGCTCGCCGAGCTCGGCGGCGACCTGCCGCTGCCCTTCGAGGGCTGGCGCCTCGTCGCCCGCGACCGGCTGGCGGCCGACGCCGAGCTGGAGGCGCTCACCGCCCGGGACGGCAGATGATCCGCCTGCTCTGGACGCTGCTCAAGATCGGGCTGGTCGTGGCCGCGGCCGTTTTGCTGGCGCAATTGCCGGGCGATGTCGAACTCCGCCTCGGAGACCTGGTTGTCGAGGCTCCCGCGGGCGCGCCTCTGGTGGCGCTCCTCTTTGTCGTGCTGCTGGCGGCATTCGTTTACCGGTCCTGGCTGGCGCTTCGCCGCGCGCCGCAGGCGATGCGCTTCGGGCGCGCCGGGCGGCGCCGCGAGCGCGGATACCGGGCGCTCAGCCTCGGCATGGTGGCGGTGGCGGCGGGCGCGTCCGACGAGGCCAGGCGCCGCGCGCGCGAGGCCGACCGGTTGCTCGACGGCGCGCCGCTTACCCTGCTGCTTGCAGCGCAGGCGGCGCAATTGAACGGCGACGACAGCGCGGCGCGGAAGTTCTTCGAGGCCATGGTGGACGAACCGGAGACCAGCCTGCTCGGCCTGCGCGGCCTGATGGCGCAGGCCGACCGCGCCGGCGACCGGGCCGGGGCGCTCGCGATCGCCGCCCGCGCGCAAAAGGAGCGGCCGGGCACGCCCTGGGTCCTCGAGGCGCTGTTCGACCTGCGCACCGCGAATGGCGACTGGGACGGCGCGTCGGCGGCGCTGGAGGCGCTGGCGGGCAGGAAGCTCGTGCGGGGAGAAGACCTGAGACGCCGGCGCGCGATCGTCGCCGTGGAGCGGTCCCGCCTCGCCGAGAAGCGCGAAGACAGGGCCGCGGCCCTCAATCACGCCCGCACCGCCTGGAAGCTCGCCCCCGCCATGCCTGCTGCAACGGCCCGCGCGGCGCGCCTGGAAGGCGCAGCCGGCCACGGGAGCCGGGCGGAGAAGATGCTTCGCGACGGCTGGACGAAGGCTCCCCACCCGATGCTGGGCGAGGCGCTGGAGGGGTTGTGGAGCCGGCTCGCGCCGGCCGTGCGCTTCACGCAGGGGCAACGCCTGTTGAAGGGCGACGCCGCGCGGCCGGAGACGCGCGCGCTGCTTGCCGATCTGGCTCTCGCGGCCGGGCAGCAGGCGGAAGCCCGCAAGCTGGTCGAGCCGCTCGCGGGTGAAGGCGCGCCGGCGCGCATCTGCCGGTTGATGGCGAGCGTTGCGGTTGCGGACGGCGATACCGGCGCGGCCAGGAACTGGCTCGCCCGGGCGCGGCTGGCGCCCGGGGACCCGGCATGGTTCTGCCGGGCGTGCAGCGCCATGTCGCCCGATTGGCACGGCGCTTGTCCCCATTGCGGGGTTTTCGATAGTCTGGAGTGGCGGCCGCCGGCCCCGCCGGCGCCCGGCCAGGCGGCGGCGATCGCCGCGATCGAACAGGAACTCGAGACGGAGAATGCGGCGCTCGTCGCCGGGCCGTCGAAGACGGAAGCAGCCAGGGAGGCTTGAGAAGCCATGCCGATCGTCAATTCCATCGCCGCCGACCACGAGCAACTGACCGAATGGCGGCGCGACTTCCACATGCATCCCGAGCTCGGCTACGAGGAGCACCGGACCTCCGACCTGGTTGCCGAACGGCTGGAAAGCTGGGGGGTCGAGGTGACGCGGAACATCGCCGGGACCGGGCTGGTCGGCGTCATCCGGGGCAATGGCGCCTCCGGGCGCACCATCGGGCTGCGCGCGGACATGGACTGCCTGCCGATGGACGAGGAGAACGAGTCTCCCTGGAAGTCGGTCAATCCCGGACGGATGCATGCCTGCGGGCATGACGGCCACACGACCATGCTGCTGGGCGCGGCCAAATATCTCGCCGAGACACGGAACTTCGACGGCACCGTGAACCTCATCTTCCAACCGGCGGAGGAAGGCGGCGCCGGCGGACTCAAGATGGTCGAGGAGGGGTTGTTCGACTGTTTCCCCTGCGACGAGGTTTACGGCCTGCACAATGCGCCCATGCTGCCGGCCGGCACCATCGGCGTCGTGCCGGGGCCGATGATGGCCGCGGCCGACCGGTTCGAGCTGACCGTCCAGGGCAAGGGCGGGCATGCCGCCATGCCGCATCTTTCCGTCGATCCGGTCGCCATCGGGGCGCAGATCGTCACGACCTGGCAGACGCTGGTGTCGCGCACCGCCGACCCGATCAAGTCGGCGGTCATCAGCACGACCATGTTCCATGCCGGCACGGCCTTCAATGTGATTCCGGACACCGCCTCGCTGTGCGGCACGGTGCGGACTTTCGACCCGGAGGTTCGCGACGCCATGGAGGCCGGCATGACCCGCATCGCCGAAGCCGTCGCGGCGGCGATGGGCGGAAGCGCCGCCTTCGACTATGAGCGCGGCTATCCGCCGACCGTCAACCACGAGCGCGAGACCGGCTTCGCCGCCGCCGCCGCCGCCGCCACGGTCGGCGAGTCCCGGGTTGACGGCACTGTCGCGCCGGTGATGGGCGGCGAGGACTTCTCCTACATGCTGCTGGAAAGGCCGGGAGCCTATATCTGGCTCGGCGGCGGCGTGACGGGCAACGATCCCGGCCTGCATCACCCGCGCTACGACTTCAACGACGAGGTGCTGCCCGTCGGGTCGAGCTATTTCGCCAATCTGGTCGAGATGCGCCTCGCCCGCTGAACCTCTTTCGCGAAAGGGTTTGGATGGACAGGTTGACGACAGGTTTGCGAGGCTTCGCACCTTCTCTCCGGCGTCATACCCGGACGTGTTCCATTGCTGTCCGGTTTAGCCATTGGGCGAGGCTGAACGGGAGTCCGCCTGGGGTTTCGGGGGCGCGCGGCGTCTGCGATCCGCCCCTTGCCCGTGAGGCCCGAATGCCCCCTTCGACAGGCTCAGGGCAGACTCTTTCGTCATACCCGGACTTGTTCCGGGTATCTCTCTCAAGCGGCTCCACCGGGCGGCCGTATGGATGCCCGGAACAAGTCCGGGCATGACGATATGGGGGGCGGGCATGACGGGAACAGGGCCGGGCCGCCGGGCGTCGATCCGAGTCCCGATCTCGCCGAACCCCTCGAAACCCGCTTGAATCCAAGCCATGCGCTCTGTCCACCAAATCTAAGCCGGACAGCAGTGGAACAAGTCCGGGTATGACGGAGGGAGCATTGAGGTATGACGGGAGAAGTGTCATTGGTCTCCCCCGTCAACCTGTCTTTGTAATCCCCCTCGCGAAAGGAGGGCCTTGCCATGAAACGTTCGGGCAGAATCGCCCTGGTGATGATGGGCACGTCGGCTTTGACCCTGACTGCCTGCGAGGAGCCGAAGACGGACACCGCGATCTTCGAGACGGTGGAGCAGTGCGTCGCCGAGCAGGGCATCACGGCGGAGCAGTGCTACGGCGAGTTCAACGCGGCGAAGGCGCAGCATGCGGAGGTCGCGCCCAAATACGCCTCGCGCGCCGATTGCGAGGCCGATTTCGGCGCCGAGGGCTGCGAGGTCTCGCCATACACGACCAATGCCGGCGGCAGCGTGTTCATGCCGCTCATGGCGGGCTTCATGATGGGCCAGATGATGGGCGGCCGGGCGCATACGCAGCCGCTCTACCGCTCGGGAGACGACAGCAAGAACTTCCGCACCGCGAACAACCGCTCCGTCGGCGGGGCGATCGGGCGCACGCAGGTGGCCGAGCGCGCCGCCGGGCGTCCCGCCCAGAAGCTCTACACGCAACAGCGGGGCGGCTTCGGCGCGCGGGCGCGCGCCACCGGGTTCCGCGCCGGCGCCTGATGGAGCGGCTGCGGGTCCGGCCGCGCGACAACTGGCGCGAGGTCGCGGAGGAGCACGGCTTCACCTTCCACACCCCCGATGGCGAGCGCTACTGGGACGAGACGCACGCCTACCGCTTCACGCTCCGGGAAATCGAGGACGATCTGGAAGACCCGGCGGAAGAACTGGAGCAGATGTGCTTCGAGGTCGTCGAGCGGGCCGTGGCCGACGAGGAGGTGCTGAGGCGGCTCGCGATCCCGGAGATGTTCCGGGGCTATGTGGCCGACAGCTGGCGGAACCGGGAGCGGAACCTCTACGGGCGCATGGACTTCCGCTATGACGGGAACGGCCCGGCGAAGCTTTACGAATACAATGCCGACACGCCCACCGCCCTCTACGAAAGCGCCGTCTTCCAGTGGGTCTGGCTGGAACAGGCGATGGAACAGGGCCTGATCCCGGAAGGGGCGGACCAGTTCAACTCGCTGCACGAACGGCTGACCGACGCTTTCGGGCGTTTCGGCATCGAAGGCCCGCTGCATCTCGCCTGCGCGCGCGACACGGACGAGGACCTCGGCACCGTCGAATATCTGGAGGACTGCGCGCGGCAGGCCGGCCTCGCGACCCGGCGCCTGTTCGTCGAGGATATCGGCCTCGCCGACAATGGCCGCTTCACCGATCTCGACGACGAACCGGTCCGCTGGCTTTTCAAGCTCTATCCCTGGGAATGGCTGATGGAGGAGGAGTTCGGCAGCCGCATTCCCGGCTCGGGCGCGCAGTTCATCGAGCCCGGCTGGAAGGCGGTGCTGTCGAACAAGGGCCTGCTGGCGCTGCTGTGGGAAATGTTCGAGGGCCACCCGAACTTGCTGCCGGCCTTTTTCGAGCACGACCCGAAAGCGGCGTCCCTCGGCGGGCGCTATGTCCGCAAGCCGCTGCTCTCCCGGGAAGGCGCGAACATCACCATCGTCGAGAACGGGCGGGCCGCGGCAGGCCTCGACGGACCCTATGGCGCCGAGGGGTTCGTGCGCCAGGCGGTGGCGCCGCTGCCGTCCTTCGACGGGCGGCGGCCGATGTGCGGCGTCTGGCTGGTGGCAAGCGAGCCGGCCGGCATGTGCATCCGCGAGGACGAAGGCGCCGTCACCACCGACGACGCCTGTTTCGTCCCGCATTTCATCCTAGATTGACGCGCGCGGGGCCGGTCAGCCGAGGTCGGCGAGCACCTCGTCCGGGTGGTCGGCGGGCGTTACCGCGTCGTAGCGCTTCACGACCGTGCCGTCCGGGCCGATCAGCACGGAGATGCGCTTCGGCCGCTCGGCTCCCGTGTCCGCCGCCGCGCCGTAAGCCATCGACATCGCCCGGTCGGCGTCGCTCAGCAGGTCGAACGGGAAGGAGAATTTGTCCCGGAAGGCCCTGTTGTCCTCGGGCGTGTCGAAACTGCACCCGACGATTGCGGTGTTCTTTGCCTCGAAGTCCTGGATTCGGTCACGGAACCCGTTGCCTTCGACGGTTCAACCGCGCGTGTCGGCCTTCGGATACCACCAGATCAGCACATTCCGCCCGGCGAAGTCCTCGAGGCCGACGGGCGCGCCGTCCTGGTTGACGACCCGGAACGCCGGGGCGGGTTTGCCGGTTTCAGCCATGGGCATGGCTCTCCTTCTGCACAGGAAAGGGAAATTCGGAACAGACGCAGGAAGCGCGTGTCAGCTCAGCGGCGGCTTTTCGGCTCCGGACGCCTTCTGCGCCAGAACTTCGTAATGGTCCCACGTAAGCGGATGCTCTTCGAGCGTGTCGGGGTCCCACATGCTGCGCTCGACGCCCAGCACGTCGCCGCCATAGACATGCAGGCCGATTGCCGGTTCCTCGCCCAGGCACTCGGCCACATGCGCGGCGTCGGCCGGCATGGTCAGGATGGCGCCCGGCGTCAGCACGGCCTCATTGGCGTATTCGAGGCCGCTGCCGCCGCGCCGGTAGATCGTGTTCTTTTCCGAGCCCGAAAGCACCAGGATCGCCGCCCAGGAGCCGTGGTCGTGCGGCGGCGTCCGCCGTCCGGACGGAAACAGCACCTTGAGAACGCTGAGCTCCGGCGTGCGGTAGAAGGCCTGGTTAGCGTTGCCGTCGGTGCCGGGAATGAAGTCGAGCGCCGCCGCAATCTCGTCGATGCGTTCCCGCCATCCGTTCAGCACGCGGCGGACATTCTGGAGCGCATGCGGGCCTTCTGCGGCTTCCTTGAGGGCGAAGACGATATCCGAGGCGTGCATGCGTTTGCTCCTCCGGTCCGGTTCCGGTGAAAATGGTGGCCCATTTCCCCGCCGCTGTATAGTGCACCGGGATCGGACGGAGAGGGACCGCCATGATCGAGGCGATCGCAGACATCGAGACGCGCGCGGGCGCGATGGAAACCTTCATTTGCCGCCCGGAGCGGGGCGGGCCGTTCCCTCCCGTGCTGTTCCTGATGGATGCGCCGGGCATCCGCGAGGAGCTGTATCGAATGGCCCGGCGGCTGGCCTCGGTCGGTTATTTCGTGCTGCTGCCGAACCTCTATTACCGCGCCGGGCGGGACACGAAATACGGACCGGACGTGCTGACGGCCGGCAGCGCCGACCACACCGCCATGCGGGCGGTCCGCACGGGCATGACCATCCCGCCGGCGATGGAGGATGTGGGCGACATGCTGGCCTGGCTCGACGGGCAGGCGGACGCCGCGCCCGGCCCCGCGGGCGCGCACGGCTATTGCATGAGCGGGCCCTATGCGCTTGCGGCGGCGGCCCGCTATCCGGACCGGGTCGCGGCCGCTGCGTCCTTCTACGGCACCTGGCTGGTGTCGGACGCCGAGGAAAGCCCGCATCTGTCTCTGGGCCGCGCGAAGGGCGAACTCTACATCGCCTGCGCAGAGCATGACGACCTGGCGCCGCCCGACATGGTGGCGGAGCTCAGGGGGCTGTTCGACGCTTCGGGCAATCCGGGCGAGCTGGAGATCTATCCGGGCGTGCATCACGGCTTCGCCTTCCCGGAACGCTGGTGCTACGACCTGCCGGCGGCGGAACGGCACTGGGAACGCCTGTTCGCCCTTTACCGGCGCCGTCTGGGCTGAACGGCCGCCGTTCTCCCGAAGCGGGCCGGGAATTTTTGTCTTCCGGTTTGCGCTGGAACTGTCTAGCGTCAGTGCGACAGATACGAGTCGGCAAGGGGGGAGGATGCCAGACGGCATGAATGGAGGGCCGAACGACGGCCCGGCCCTGTCGGTCGAAGGGGTGAGCAAGAACTTCGGCGGCGTGCGCGCCGTTGCAGGCGTCTCCACCGCCGTCAGGAAGGGCGAGATCTTCGCCATTATCGGCCCCAACGGCGCCGGCAAGACCACATTGCTCAACATGGTGTCCGGTTTCTACAAGCCGGACGAGGGCGCGATCCTGTTCCGGGAGAGGGACATCGGCCGGCTGAAGCCGAACGAGATCGCCGAGCTCGGCATTGCGCGGACCTTCCAGAACATCGCCCTCTTTCGCGGCCTGACGGTCCTCGACAACCTGATGCTCGGCCGCCATGTGCGGCTCAAGTCCGGCGTGTTCTCCTCCCTGCTCTACTGGGGGCCGGCGCAGAGGGAGGAAATCCGCCATCGCCGGCGCTGCGAGGAGATCATCGACTTCCTGAAGCTCTCCGACCTGCGCAAGACGCCGGCCGGCGCGCTCGCCTACGGCCTGCAGAAGCGCGTCGAGCTCGGCCGCGCGCTTGCCTCGGACCCGACCCTGCTGCTGCTTGACGAGCCGATGGCGGGCATGAACCAGGAGGAGAAAGAGGACATGGTCCGCTATGTCCTCGACGTCTCCGCCGAATGGGGCACCACCATCGTGCTGATCGAGCACGACATGGGCGTGGTGATGGACATTTCCGACCGCGTGGCGGTGCTGGACATGGGCGAGAAGATCGCCGAGGGCACGCCGGACGACGTGCGCGCCGATCCCAAGGTGATCCAGGCCTATCTCGGCACGGCGCATTAGGGAGGACGAGGCGATGGCCGAGGCAAGGACGGTTCCCGCGCTGCTGCTCGCCAATACCGTGACGCGGCCCGACAGGCCGGCGATCCGCGAGAAGCTCTACGGCATCTGGGAGACATGGAACTGGCGGGACTATGCCGACAATGTGCGCGCCTGCGCGCTCGGCCTGAGCGCGCGCGGTTTCGGCAAGGGCGACAAGCTCGCCGTGATCGGCGACAACCGCCCGCATCTCTACTGGGCGCAGCTGGCGGCGATGTGCCTCGGCGGCTCGGCCGTGCCGGTCTATCAGGACTCGATCGCGCGCGAACTCTCCTTCGTGCTCAACCATGCCGAGGCGAAGGTCGTCGTCGCCGAGGACCAGGAACAGGCGGACAAGATCCTCTCCATCCGCGACGAGCTGCCGGCGCTCGAACTGCTCGTCTATTCCGACCCGCGCGGCATGACGGATTACGACGAGGACATCCTGGCCTCGTTTTCCGACCTTCTGGAGGAAGGACGGGGCGCGAAGGGCGATTTCGAGGCGCTCTGCAGGGAGGTGAAGCCCGAGGATATCGGCCTCATCTGCTACACGTCGGGCACGACCGGACGCCCCAAGGGCGTCATGCTGAGCCATGAGAACCTCGTCCGGACGGCGGAGATCTACTGCAAGGCCGAGGACGTGCGCGAGGGCGACGACTACCTTGCCTATCTGCCGATGGCCTGGGTCGGCGATTCGCTCTACGGGCTCTGCGCTGCGCTGATGGTCGGCTCGGCGATCAACTGTCCCGAGAGCCCGGAGACCCTGCGCCGCGACCTCCGCGAACTCAGCCCCATGGGCATCATCGCGCCGCCGCGCATGTGGGAGACCATGCTCTCCGACATCCTGGTGCGCGCCAACGACTCCTCCGCGCTCAAGCGGCGGGTCTTCGGCTATTTCCGCAAGGTCGCCGAACAGGTGGAGACCTGCCGGGTGGAGGGGGAGCCGATCCCGCCAGGACTCAACATGCGCTACCGGCTCGGCGAATTCCTGGTTTACGGGCCGGTGCGCGACCAGCTGGGCTTCCGCCGCACGCGCTGGGCGCTGACCGGCGGCGCGCCGCTCGGGCCCGACACCTTCCGCTTCTTCCGGTCCTTCGGCGTCAACCTGAAGCAGGTTTACGGCTCGACGGAGGTCACCGGCGTGATCTCGGTGCAGCCGGACGGGCAGGCCAATCCGGACACGGTCGGGCCCGTCTGCGACGGGGTGACGGTGCGCATCGCCGACACCGGCGAGATCCTCGTCAAGAGCCCCGGCGTGTTCAACGGCTACTACAAGGCCGAGGAGGCGACGGAGGAAGCGTTCGACGAGGAGGGCTGGTTCCGCACCGGAGACGCCGGGCTCATGGACGAGCGCGGCCATATCGTCGTGATCGACCGGGCCAAGGATGTCGGCCAGCTTTCGGACGGCTCCGCCTATGCGCCGCAATTCATCGAGAACAAGCTGAAATTCTCGCCCTATATCAGCGAGGTGGTGTCGTTCGGCGACAAGCGCCCCTTCATCTGCGCGATGGTGGCGATCGACCTCAACACGGTCGGCAACTGGGCGGAGCGCCAGGCGCTCGCCTACACCAACTACATGGACCTCAGCCAGAAGCCGGAGACCTACGAGCTCGTCCGCAGCGAGATCGAGCGCATCAATCGCGGCCTTCCCGAAGCGAGCCGTGTGAAGCGCTTCCTGCTGCTCGGCAAGGACCTCGATGCGGACGATGCGGAGATCACGCGAACGCGCAAGCTGCGCCGGTCGTTCATCGCCGACAAATACGCCGACGTGATCGAGGCGTTCTATTCCGGCGGGACTTCCGTCGAGCTGCGCACCGCCGTCACCTTCGAGGACGGGCGGGAGGCATTCATCGACAACCGCATGCAGATCCAAGACGCGGCCTGAGAGGAGCGCATCTCCCATGGCAGATTTCCACTGGGGCTTTTTTCTGGAGCTGCTGGTCTCCGGCGTCCTGATCGGCCTGATGTATTCGCTGATCGCGCTCGGCTTCGTGCTGATCTACAAGGCCACGGACGCGATCAACTTCGCCCAGGGCGAGTTCGTCATGATCGCAGGCATCATCGTCGGCGCATGCTCGGCTTCCTACGGGCTGCCGCTGTGGCTGGCGATTTCGCTCTCGGTCGGCTTCATGGTGCTCTTCAATGTCGGGCTGGAGCGGACCGTGCTGCGCCCGATGATCGGGCGGCCGATCGTGGCGATCATCATGGCGACCATCGGGCTTGCGGCGCTCCTGCGCGGCGCGGGACCCTTCTTCTTCGGGGCGGAAACCCGTCCGCTCAACCTGCCCATCGACGATGCGCCGATCATCATCGGCGACCACTTCATCTACCTGAATCCCATCCACCTTCTGGGCGCCGCCGCCGCGGTGATCTTCCTGCTGGGCTTTGGCTGGTTCTTCCTCAAGAGCCGCAAGGGCGTCGCCATGCGCGCCGTGGCCGACAGCCACCAGGTCTCGATGGCCATGGGCATCAACGTGCAGCGCTATTTCGCGCTCGCCTGGGTGATGGCCGGCGTGGTGGCGGCGCTCGGCGGCGTCATCTGGGGCAGCCTGCTCGGCGTGGACACGCAGCTTGCGATCATCGGCCTCAAGGTGTTCCCGGTGGTCATCCTGGGCGGGCTCGACTCGATCGTCGGCGTCATCGTCGGCGGCATCATCGTCGGCGTCGTGGAGAATCTCGCCGCCGGCTATCTCGACCCGATGGTGGGCGGCGGCACCAAGGACTTCACGCCCTATGTGCTCATGATCCTGATGCTGATGTTCAAGCCCTACGGGCTCTTCGGCAAGCCGATCATCGAGAGGATCTGATCTCCCATGTTCCATCGCGAGAGCGGCTATTACAAGACGACCTACAAGGGGGACATGGCCTTCTATCCGCTGCCCGTGGGGCGGTGGTCGGTCGCGCTGATCGGCATCCTCTTCCTGGTCGTGGTGCCGCTGTTCCTCGACCCCTATTACCTCTCGATCCTCTGCCTGATCGCCATCGCCATCGTCGGCGCGCTCGGGCTGAACATCCTGCTGGGCTACACGGGCCAGATCTCCATCGGCCATGCGGCGTTCATGTCGGTGGGCGCCTATACGGCGGCGAACCTGATTACCAAGCTGGACTGGCCGTTCTGGCTGGCGGTGCCGTCGGGCGGCATCATGGCGGCGGCGGTAGGCGCGCTGGTCGGCATCCCGTCGCTGCGCATCAAGGGCCTCTATCTCGCCATCGCGACGCTTGCAGCCCAGTTCATCATCGAGTGGGTCATCAACCACACGCCGGCGATCTCGGGCGGCGTGCAGGCGTCCATCGAAGTGCCGCGCCCGACCTTCTTCGGCGAAAAGCTGGATACCGAGATCGAGCTCTACTACTTCCTGATGGCGTTTGCGGCGATCGCCATCGTCGCGACGATGAACCTCGTGCGCTCGCGCGTCGGGCGCGCCTTCATCGCCATCCGCGACCATGACATCGCAGCCGAGATCATCGGCATCAACGTCTTCCGCTACAAGCTCTACGCCTTCGCCATCTCGTCCTTCTACGCCGGGGTGGCGGGCGTGCTCTACACCTACTATTTCAGCATCGCCAACTACGAGCAGTTCCTGCTCGTCGTTTCCATCGACTATCTGGCGATGGTCATTATCGGCGGCCTGGGATCGGTGATGGGCTCGATCTACGGCGCCGTATTCATCCAGCTGCTGCCGATCGTGATCCGCCTCTTCATGGACAATATCGGCGCATATTTCTTCGACCCGGTCATCCTCGCCCAGGTGACGGCGCAGTTCCGCCTCATCCTGTTCGGCGCGCTGATCATGTTCTTCCTGGTGGTGGAGCCCGAGGGCCTCAACCGCCTGTGGCTCAATATCCGGAACTACTTCCGGGTATGGCCTTTCTCCTACTAGCCCTCGAAACGCGAAGGGAGGACGTGGAATGAGACGTCTCGACAAACTGCTCTTCGGCGCAGGCCTCGCACTGGCCGCGGCGGGGGCGGCGACTTCGGCCAATGCGGCCGAGATCGTCATCGGCCTGCAGTGCGACCGCACCGGGCCGACACAGACCGTGGGCACCTTCCTGTGCCCCGGCTACCACGACTATGTCAGCCTCGTGAACTCCAGGGGCGGGATCGAGGGCCACACGATACGGGCCATGGAGATCGACCACGAATACAAGGTCCCGGCGGGCGTCGAGGCCTATGCGCTGCACAAGAAGGAAGGCGCGGTCCTGATCTCCCTCTACGGCACGCCGCACACCCAGGCGCTGACGCAGAAGCTGACCGAAGACAAGATCCCCGGCACCTCCCCGGGCTTCGGCACCGCCGCCGCGGCCAATGGCGAGAACTTCCCCTACATCTTCCCGATCGCGGCCTCCTACTGGAGCCAGGCGGCGGCGGGTCTCGAATATGTCCGCACGCAGGTCGGCGGAGACCTCAAGGGCAAGAAGATCGCCTACATCTACTACGACAACCCGGCCGGCCGCGAGCCGCTGCCGGTGCTGCACAAGCTGCGCGACGAGCTCGGCTACGAGTTGAAGGAATTCGCCGTGCCGCCTCCGGGCATCGAGATGTCCGCGCAGGTGCTCGACATCACCCGCCGCTACCGTGCCGACTTCGTGCTCTCGCACCTGTTCGGGCGGGCGCCGTCGGTGTCGATGAAGGAGTTCAAGCGCGCCGGCTATCCGCTGGAGAAGGTGCTCGGCTTCGTGTGGGCCGGCGGCGAGGCGGATATCGCGGCGGCGGGCGGTTTCGACCGTGTCGAGGGCTATTCGGCGCTCCAGTTCGCGGGCGTCGGCAGCGACTACCCGGTGCTCGACGACATCCGCGCCATGTACGAGGCCGACGGCAAGGACGCGCCGGACGCGATGGCTTCGACGGTCTATTACAACCGCGGCGTCTTCGTCGCCGCCATCCATCTCAAGGCCATCGAGAACGCGATCAAGGCCAAGGGTTCGGGCGACATCACCGGCGAGGACGTGAAGAACGGCTTCGAGCAGATCAAGGGCTTCACCCTTGGCGGCCTGGTTCCGCCGCTGGAGATCACCGGCTTCGACCATGAGGGCGGCGGCTGGGTCCGCGTCTTCCAGGTCCAGGGCGGCAAGTTCGTGCCGGTGACCGACTGGTTCCAGGGCTACCGCGACGCTGTCGTGGAGCTTCTGAAAGCGGATGCGAGCCGGCAGTAGGGCTCGGCTCCAAGACAGACTTTGGCGGGGCCTTAGGGCCCCGCCGCTTTGACCATTTTCAACCGGACGGCCCGGATATGAGGCGATGCTGAATCTCAACAATATCGAGGTCGTTTACGACAATGTGATCCTGGTGCTGAAGGGCTGCTCGATCGAGGTGCCCGAAGGCCGGATCACCACCGTGCTCGGGGCCAACGGCGCCGGCAAGACCACCACGCTCAAGGCCATTTCCGGCCTGCTGAAGCCGGAGCGGGGCGCAGTCACGCGCGGCTCCATCGACCTCGACGGCGAACGCATAGACCTGCTCGAAGCCCATGACATCGTGAAAAAGGGCATCGTGCAGGTCTTCGAAGGCCGGCGGGTCTTCGTCAACCTTTCCACCGACGAGAACCTGATCGCGGGCGGGCACACCCAGCCGGGCGCCGTCATGCGGGAGCGCATGGACCTGGTCTATGGCTATTTCCCGCGCATCGCGGAGCGCCGGCATGTGCAGGCCGGCTACCTGTCGGGCGGCGAGCAGCAGATGCTGGCGATCGGCCGCGCGCTGATGTCGGACCCCAAGATCGTCCTGCTCGACGAGCCGTCTCTCGGTCTGGCGCCGATGATCGTCGAGGAGATTTTCGGCATCATCAGCCAGCTCAACAAGGAGCAGGGCGTGACGGTGCTGCTGGTGGAGCAGAACGCGGCGCTTGCGCTCGCCATCGCGGACCACGGCTATGTGATGGAGAACGGCGCCATCGTGATGGACGGCCCGGCCGCCGAGCTCGGCGAGAATGCCGACATCAAGGAGTTCTATCTCGGCATCAGCGAGCATGGCGAGAAGAGGTCCTACCGCGACGTGAAGCACTACCGCCGCCGCAAGCGCTGGCTCAACTAGTGTTCCGGTCTCGAAGTTCTCATGACTTCGATTGGGGTGCGGGGCGTCTTCGGCCCGGCGTTCCGACCCTCGTATCGTCATGCCCGGAACTTGTTCCGGGCATCTCTCTCAACCACCCCGCCGAGTGGCCCCGTGGATGCCCGGAACAAGTCCATTGCTGTCCGGTTCAGGATTTGCGGGCAGGGCGCATGGCCTGGATTCAACCGGGTTTCGAGGGGTTCGGCGGGATCGGGACCCGGATCGACGCTCGGCGGCCCGACCCCCATATCGTCATGCCCGACCCCCATATCGTCATGCCCGGACTTGTTCCGGGCATCCATACGGCCGCCCGGTGGAGCCGCTTGAGAGAGATACCCGGAACAAGTCCGGGTATGACGAAAGAGCCTGCCCTGAGCCTGCCGAAGGGGGGCGTTCGAGCCTCACGGGCAAGGGGCGGATCGCAGACGCCGCGCGCCCCCGAACCCCCCGGCGGACTCCCGTTCAGCCTCACCCAATGGCTGAACCGGACAGCAATGGAACAAGTCCGGGCATGACGGGAAAGGACGCGGCGGATAAGCACTCAAACTTCTCGATCAGGACACTGGACACAGATTCGCCACGCGCCCGGCGGAGGAGGACGCCATGCCGAGAGACCCGGACTACTTCAAGGGCAAGACCATCCTGATTACCGGCGCCGGCAGCGGAATCGGCCGCGCGACGGCGCTGGTGTTCGCGCGCGAAGGCTCGAATGTGGTCTCTGCCGACATCGACCCGGAGGCCGCCGAGCGCACGGCGAACCAGGCGATCCAGCTCGGTGCGCGCGCAACCTTCGTTGCCTGCGACGTGACCGTCCGGGCCGAGGTGGACGCGGCCGTCGCCCGGGCCGTCTCGGATTTCGGGCGGGTGGATTTCGAGTTGAACGCGGTCGGCGCCGCACTTGCCCGGAAGCCGTTCCTGGAGATAACCGAGGAGCTCTGGGAGCGCACCTACGCCCTCAATGTGCGCGGCACTTTCAACGGCGCGCAGGCCGTCCTGCCGCACATGCTGGAGAAGGGCGGCGGCGTGATCGTCAACATCGCGAGCGTGGCGGCGAGGATCGGCGGGGCCGGCAATTCCGTGCATTACGCCTCGTCCAAGGGCGCGGTGCATACCATGACGCTCGGCATCGGCCGGGAGTTCGCGAGCCGGGGCGTGCGCTGCCTTTCGATCTCGCCCGGCGTCGTGGACACGCCCTTCCACGACAACACGCCGCCCGAAGTGCTCGAAGGCTATGCCGGGCAGACGCCGATGGGCCGGATGGCTCAGCCCGAGGAGATCGCCGAGACGGTGCTGTTCGCCTGCTCCGACGGCGCCAGCTACCTCACCGCCGACACGATCTTCGTCACCGGAGGGCTGCGGTAGCCCGGCCGGCTTCCGTTCCGAGAGAGGAAACGCCGCCGGCGCGTTTCTTGTCGGTATCGGCCGTCGAGTATTTGGGAATCCGCACTCAAATCGGGGCGGGGCGGCATGCGCTTGCAATAGACCGGGTTGCGCCGCATGCAGGCTCGGTTATGGGCCCCGAAGCCCGCTTCCCGGTCCGTGCTCTTGACGCGGCTCATCTCCCGGGTTGCCGCCGGGCGGCTACCACCGGGCGGTCAAGTCGAAGCCTATCCGATGCTCGGGCGGGCCGTCGTCATTCGCGCTCTCACGCCGCAGCCCTTCCACCCGGAGTTCGAAGGCCTGCGGGCCGCTCCACTGCGACGTCAGCCACCAGCCGAGCATGTAGTCGCGGCTCGTGTTCGACACTCCCACTGCGACCTCGGGCGTCCCCGTCAGGTGGCCGCCGAACGCCGGCACGCCGTAGCCCAGCCGCGCCTCGAACCGCCGTCGGCCCGACTCGTCGTCGTTGGCCGCCAGACCCGCCAGGTCATCGCGCGCGAGCAGCGCATCCACGCCGTTTGCATCGGAGGCCCCCAGGGTCTGGTTCAACGACAGCTTCGGCCCGCGCTCCGAGGACAATTGCGGGTCCCAGGTCAGGCCGCCCGAGACCCCACGCTCGCTGAAGCCCGACTCCTCGTGGGTCAGCAGACCGCGCGCCTTCACCTCGGCCGAGAGCCCGCGCTTCGGGTCGGACCACGCCACGCCGCCGCCGACCTCGGTGCCGAACCCGGTCTCGGCATCGCCGCCGTCCACCCGCAGGCCCAGATCCGCGCTCGGGGTCAGGGTGACGCCGTCGCCGACGTCGAACGCCCGGCTGCCGTCCAGCACGAGCCGGAGCCGCGTCACCTCGCTCTGGCTCGCCGCCATGCCCGGCGCGGCCTCGTTCCCGGTGCCGACCCACATCGCGTCGGACCTGACATCGAGCGCGAGACTGTCCTTGTCGTCGAGCAGTCGGCCGGTAACGCCGAGCGCGCCCATGCGCAGGCTGACATCGGTCTCCATGGCATCCCGTCCGTCGGGCTTCAGCGCGAGATTGCCCTCGCCTATGCCGGCGAGACCCCAGACCGACATCCGTCTGCTCACATCCAGCTTCGCGTAGGGGTGGACCCCCGTCAGCGTGCTCTCGACTTTGCCCCTGCCCTTAGAGCCGCCGTAAGTGCCCTCGCCCCGGCTGTGCGACAGCATGAAACCCGCCAGCACCCGGTGCCACTCGGCGTCGGCCCCCAGGAATCCGGTGGCGGCGGTTCCGTCGATGGCGGCGCCATCGGCCTCGCCCTCGAATGCGGTGCTCGCGAACCGGCTCCACGCAACCATGCCCGGGCCACCGGTCTCGCTCTGGTCGGCGGAAAGATGGAACGAGGTGCCGAGCAGGAACTCCCGGGCAGTCATGGTTTGTGTCTGCGCCTCGCGGTCGTGCTCCCGCCAGTTTCGTTTGTTGTCGGCACCCAGCGCCGGCTCGAGCCATCCGCCGGCAGCAGCGGACTGCCCGCCGAGCGTCAGAGCCGGCTTCCGACCGGCTGTTCCGTCGAGCCGTCCGATCACCGCTTCCACGGCCTGTCCTGCTATCGTCCGTCCGAACCGGGCTTGCCATGCCTCGAGAACCGGGCGTCGGTCGAAGCCGATATCCGTCCGGGTCCTCCCTTCCCCCGACTCCGACCAGGCCCCGTCGCCCGCGGCATTGGACGCACGCACTTGCACCTGGTACGACGTACCCGGCCGAAGACCCCCGATAGAGGTGGAAAGGCCGCTTACGTCCTGCGGGCCGTCGGTCCAGTCGCCGCTCGACCCCGTCCGGTAGCGCAGATCGTAGCTTGCGATTGCCGGGCCCGCATTCGACGGGGCCTCCCAACTCACGTCCAGGCCCGACTTCGTGTTCGCCCTTTCCGTCACCCTCGGCGCCGCCGGCTTGCCCGGCACAGTCTGCGTGTTCGCCCTTTCCGTCACCTTCGGCGCTGCCGGCTTGTCCGGCATAGTCTGCCTCGTGCCAAGGTCAGGCGTCCGTGCCGGTTCGGAGCCGGACGACGACGGCGACCCTGTTGGTGGGGAATCCTGCCCATTGGTGGGACGGCACGGTTTGAATATGACTGGATACGTTCTCCAGAGAGGCTGCCAATCGGCATCGAACACGGTGCCCGCCGGGCACCCGTAGTTCTGGTCGTCGGCAGTGTCCGTTGCAGAAGCCGTCCCGCACAGCAGCGCCGTCGAGACAAGGGCACTTGCGAGAATCGGGAAGAGCGCCCTGGCGACGGTCCATGCAGCCCCGGACAGAATTCCTGGAAAAGCTCGGAAAGAGAAGCGGAAACCCGGCCCGTCATATAGCCGTCGGCGTGAACCGCAAAGGACTGGCAGTCGATGCATAACAGGGATTCCAATCTTGTAACCGTTTGGCTTCTGTACTTTTCGCCGCAACCCGATGGCTCCGTTCGATCCCCAGGCGAATGCTTGCGCGACGATGACGCGGTTGTGCGAGTTGAGGTCAGGGTTTCCGGTCCAGGTTGGGATCGAACCTGCGATCTCAAGATTATGGGGATCGAGGTCGATGCGGCATGCGGTGCCTCCAACACGACAATTGAGTGAATCGAGAGCGTTTTACGATCAACAATGAGGTGTTTGATTGCGGCATGGAAACCTCAAGGAACCAGCCAGCTCTGGGCAATAATCGGCGCATGGCGCTCAATTCTGGGCGCAAGCAAGCTAACGATGTCAACGTCACGGCCCGACGGCGCCCCCTAGCCCTCGTGCGCGGCTTCCGCCGCTCGCCCCTCTCCTCGAATCTGACCATGGGAGGCCGTGCGATGTCAATCCCGAATGTTGATTGAAGCGACGGAATTCAGCGGTTGTGGCCCCTTACAGATCCGTACCGATCACAAGCGCGCCGCCGTTAAACTCACCCCGACATACCCTGCGGTCCTTCGCGGATGCTTACGGGATCACGCAACACACATTTTGAAGCTGTCTTGCATCTCGCACAGGCTAGCAGCTTATCGTGGGCCGACTTCCCGCTTTCACGCTTTCCCAATTATGGGGAGATATGCATTTCTCCAGCGACATATGCGCGCGGGCCCTGCTCTCCCCACGCCCCATGGCCACGGCGACCGCGCGTACTCATACCCTCGACCGGCAGCACCGCCACCGATGCCTCCACCGCGAGCTCTTCGAACTCCTGCCGCGACAGCTTTCGGGTCGGCGCAATTCCGTCCCGGGTATCCGGCAGCCACGTCTCTTGCTGCCGCGCCCTCCGGGGCGCGGCCGCTCCCAAGAGCAAAAAAGCCTCCACGGTCTCCACCGAATTCCGCCGCTGTGCGCAAGATAAAGGCTGGCGCCTGTGAGAAAGAGAAAGCTCCCGGCAACGATGATAGCAAGCGTCCACCAGTGGAGCCGATCCGAATAGCCGGGCTCTTTCGAGCCGAAAAACTCAAGGTCGTAAACGAAATGGAAGACGGTCATGCCCAGAAGGGCCACACCCCGAAGGAAGTCGATGAGCGCAATACGGGGCATTGCGTCCGAGGAAAAGACCGCCCCGCTGGTGCCATCTCTCCTGGCCAAGCGTCCCAATGCCCGTCTTTGCGATGTCTCGGCGGCCTCCTTCATTGCCGACAAATAGTGTGCCGTGCAAGGAACTCATTCAATGGTATAACGTCCGCTTGAGAGGTTTGGGAGAAAGGGACCGCAAACCGCAAGCTTGCGGCTTGGAGGGGGTATCGGACGGCAGCCTCCCATATCGCGCCGGAGACATGCCGAAAGACCGGTTTGGGGATTTGACGAGAGCGGAAGACGTGGTTATCCGTTTCAGTATTGGCGTCCGATCGCAGCATATCGGAGAGTTGTCATGACTCTACTTCCGAGATTGTAAAACGGGCGCCAAGATGGCAATACGTTGCCCCATGCTCACTGCTGACGTTCCTGTTCAGCGTAAAGCGTCAAAAGGAGACTTCCAGATGTTGGACGAAACTGCCCTGTCGAAGGGCCAACTCCGAAAACTCGACGCATTGCGCAAGTCGATAGGCCGTGAAATTGCCGACGAGGCATTTGCCAAATGGCTCTCCCAGCCGGCTGAGTTGCCAGAGGTCGACCGAGGAGAAGAAGTCATTGCCGATGCATTGTGGGCCTTGGTTCAGGAAGGCAAGCTAACGATCCCGCGGGGCGGTTATGTCATTCGGCGGGGCCACAGGCGCGTAATCGTCGAGCCTGGCTGAGGCCGACAGGCACGTGATTTTGCTCCAAGCGTCCAACTGGCCGCTCTGCCTGTAGCCACTGCGATCTCCTCGCCCGTCCCGCCTCCCTCGCAGCGGTGCATACCCTGAACAAGGCGGAGGTCAGCATTGCGCTCTGCCGGACCCTGCGGATCGGCGCCGGGCAACTCGGCCTGAGCGCGGCCTGTGGTGACCGATAGCGGACAGTCTGCACGCCCCCTCCTGCCTGCCTTTCCTCGTTCATGCGCCATGGATTGGATATCTGAACGTCCTACCGGCCGAGGTCCTTGCGGAAGAGACCGGCAAAGCAAAGGGCGTAATCCAGTACCCTGTTCAAACCAGGATCGGGCAGATATCCGCCGTAGCCGCATGTCCGCCTGCTCTTGTCCCGGGCTTTCACGAAATTGAAGAAATCCCCGGCGACCGGTACCATGCCGACATGGCTGCCGGATGTTGACTGCGACGAGGATACCCACGCGAGGCAGGGGCGCCCTGAGACTGCCGCGGAAGCGGCGCGCAGAACTTGAGATGACGATAGTTGTTGAAAGGCACCCCTGGTCCGCCGGCCAAAAAGTACGCCGCTCCCGATCCCGCCAACCGGACCGAACGGCTCCCGGAAGAGCATGGCGAGCCTGTCGACGGCGGCGGCATGGCAGGCGGGACGGTCGCCGTCCGCTAGGCATGGGCATTACCGGGTCGGACTTGCCCGAACGGAGGAGAACGCCGCATGGCCGGACCATCGCATAACCACCGCTTCCTGACGATCGCCTACGAGGCGCGCACCGCGGACGAAACCCGTGACCTGTATGATCGCTGGGCGGAGACCTACGACACGGAACTGATCGACGAGAACGACTACGTCCAGCCGCGCCGCTGCGCGGAAATGCTGTCGCACCACCTGACCGACCGACGGGCGGAAATCCTCGACATCGGCTGCGGCACCGGCCTGGCCGGCGTCGCGCTGTTGAAGGAAGGGTACAGCGTCATCGACGGCTGCGACTTCTCCTCCGGCATGCTGGCAAAGGCGCGCGAAACCGGCCTTTACCGCCGCCTTTTCGAGGCCGACCTGAACGCCCCGCCCCTCGATGCCACCGACGAAGCATACGGCGCTGCGGTCGCCGTCGGCGTCTTCAGCTTCAGCCTGATCCGGCCGGACGCGCTGGACGAGATCCTGCGGGTTCTGGCGCCCGGCGCGCCGCTCGTCATCGGCCTGAACGGGCCTTTCTACGGCGAAGGCGCGATGAGCGACAAATTGCACACTCTCAAGACCTCCGGCCGGATCGACCTGCTGGCCGAGGAGCATGGCGACCATATCCGGGGCACCGGCGTGACCGGCTGGACCGTCGCCCTGCGGAAAACGGCGTCGATTTCAAGGAAGGCGACGGCAGCGAACGCGAATTCTTCGGGTCGTTCCCGGGCCTGAGCGACACCTTCCGGCAAAACGGGACGTCCGGCCCGCTGTCCCCGGATCCCGCGCCGGAACACCGGCCGACGGGGAACGCGACATGGACGGGCGAATGGGCCGGGGTCTATGGAAGCGGGTAGACCGTCAGTACCGGCGCACCGACCGTCACCGTCACGCCAGGCACCGGCGCCACCGAAGCGGCTCTCGCCCTGGAGAACATTCCGGTCCTCGCCACCTTGCAATGGAACGACATCTCGGTCACCGACGGACGGTTCTCGGGCGGCACCACGGCCAATTCGCAGAAATACGACGCTGTCGGCCAGTTCGGCGGCGTCAACCAGGCCGGTGTCGTCGGTCACGCCAAGGGCCCCGACCTCCGGTTGGTGTTCTACGGCGAGAAACCCTGACGCGAACGGCGGCGCAGCCTGCGGCGAGTTCCACCCTCTCCCGACGCGGGCTTGCTGCCGCCGTTCCGGCCTCTGTGACGGCGGCGTCCGGAACCTGACTTTGTTATGGCTTCGGCCATCGCCTGCCGCGCCCCGGCCGGCGCCGAAAGGCTGGGTTGGAGAGGGGCTTTCCATGACAGTGCGCATTCTGGCCGCAACCACGGCCATTTCGATACTTGCAGCCTGCGGCGGTGGAGGCGGCGGGGCCGGGGAGGAACGGGGACCCGTTGCCCCCACTGTCGGAGCATACGAGCGCGACAATCCGACGGCGCAGGACCTGCTCGACCACTGGAATGATCCGCAACGTCTCAGCACAGCGCTGGGCCTGTCGCCAGTCCTCAGCCCAGGCGAAAGTCGCGCGGCGATCGCCGGCCTGCTGGACACCGTCCAACACGAGACGGCCGAAACCGGGACGCTACTGCGGAATGTGCGCGCCGAGGACATAAGCATCGTCGGCGAGCAGGGAGGAATCGCCTACGGCCAATGGAAGGGCGGACCGGCGGGCACGCTCAATATCGAATTCGACTGGCGGTTCGCGCAAAATGTCGATGCCGAGGCGCGCGCCCGGATGGACCGCGCCGGGAAATCGTGGTCCTACCGGATCGCGGACGATTTCGGAACGCACACGGCTCCGGGCGGAACCAGCATCGTCCATGGCGATGTCCGGGAAACGATTGCCGCGGAGACGACGACGAATGGCGTGATCGTCTTCGTGCTGGACAAGGGTCCCGTTGCCGACAACAGCTCTTCGGCCACCTTTCAGGAGGCTCGCATTGAGCCCGACGACGTGGAGCCCTGGCTCGGCACGATCCTGCTGAACCCGAAGCACCATGACTACACAAGCGTAATGGCGCACGAGATCGGCCATGTGCTGGGGATCGGCACCGCTACCAACTTCCCGTCCGGCGCGCGCTACGTGAACCGCGAGGACCGCACCTTCGAGGGCCCGAACGCCATGCCGGCCAACGGCGGCAACCCCGTCCCGTACCAATGGATAAATGCCGACAACGAGCCTGTACCCCCCGGGACGCCGGGAGCGACTGTCGACTATGGGCACCTGGGCGTTTGCACTTCGCTGATGGCATATTGCAGAGACCGGGGGGAAGTGGCGGCTCCGAGCGAACTCGATTTCGCGTTTCTCGATGACATCGGATACGAAATCCTTGACCGTGCGACCGCCTCGGAACCGGAACTCTACGGCTACGGCGCCTGGGCCCGCTACAGCGCCTGGGGCGCCGGCGTTGAGCGCATTCTGGAGAATGGCGACAAACTGCGGGCCGGCGCGGACGCGTTCGGCGTTGCGCCGGGCGCGCCTCTCGCGGCTTCTTCCGTGCTTCGGGGCGAGGCCACGTGGACCGGATCGCTGCTCGGCGTCGACACGGGCCACGCAGCTCTGCCGCCCGTCTTCGGCGACGCCACACTGAAGATCGCGCTCGCGGACCTCTCAGGTAACTTCCGCTTCGACAATCTCGTGGTCGACCTAAACGGTGTATCCCGCAATTTCAGGCAGCCGGACCTGCAATATGGCGTGACGGTGGGCGGAAACGGGTTCTCGGATGACAGGGGCGCCGTCAGGGGAAGGTTCTTCGGTCCCGACCATGAAGAGATGGCCGGGGTTCTCGATGACCGGGAGGTTCAACTGTTGGCAGGCTTCGGCGGCAAGAGGTGAGGCCGAACAACTACACAACACCGTCCCGAAGGCGGGGCATGCCAGGAACGCTGGTATCCCGCTGAGCGCGCCTGACCTTGGGTCCCCGGGCCCGACCTGGAAGACACACCCATGACTGACAGCTCTCGGGACCGCTTCGACCGGAACTGACCCTTCAGCCTCGTCCAGGCTGCCACCATCCGGGAGGCGCGGCCCTGCCGGAGAGCTTCACCGTTTACCCCCGAATGCGGCGGTGAGGTCGGCCCGGCGCAGGACGCCGCCCATGCCCTGATGGGCGGCGCCGAAGAAAGCGCCGGTGACCTCGCCATCGTCGCCGCCGGCGCCGACAAACCTGTTGCCCCGCACCGAGACCGAATAGTCCAGGGTGCCGGTTCGCCAGGTCGATCCGGTCCCGGGCGCGCCCGGTCCGGCGCCGCTTGCCCAGGACTCCAGATTGGCGAAGCCGAGAGCGCCATCGAGAGTCGAGAGGCGAACGGTCAGTTCGGCGCTGCCCGCAACCGCCTCCGCGGCCGGCGTCAGCCCGAGCAGCCGGCCCGACCAGGTCGCGCTGCCGGTCAGTTGCCGGTTGTCCCGCAGTGTCGCCCTCGGCGCAGGACCGGTCGCCCAGGGCTGACCCTGCCCGTTCCGCAAGCCGACGCCGAAGGAGACGGCGCCGCCATCCGTGGCGAGGTCGCCCCGGATGTGGACCGAACCGGCCTCCCACGGTCCTAGGTCAATTGCCAGTTCCGCCGGCGTCGCTCCCGGCTCCAGCCATCCGTAAACCGCGAGGAGCGCTTCGCGGTCGAGTGGATGAAGCACATGCCCTTCCGGTCCCGATGCCGGCGTGTTCATGATCGTGTCCGGAAAGCGCCGGGGGTCGGGATGACGCCGGCCCAGGGTGTGAAGGAGTTCGTGGACGAGAACCTCCATCCTGTCCTGTCCGGTCACGCGGGTGTGGTCGAGCCACACGCGCCCGGCCATCACCTGGAGGACCCGTGGCCGCTGCGGGTCGTCCGTCCGGACGCTCTCCAGCCACCGGCGCCCATAGCCGATATAGTGTTCTTCGGGAAGCGAAATGGACCAGTCCGCACGGGGAACGAACTCCACCAGGATTTCGCCGTCCGAAGGACGGAATACCGATGCCGGCAGGGGAGTGCCGCTGAAGTCCAGCTGCCATGTCAGCGGCAGGGCGGCATTGATGAGCTGGACGGCCCGCACCGTCTCGTCCAGAAGCCCGGCCGGGGTTCCTTCCGCCACCCGCACGGTCGGTGGCGCGCCGCCGAAACGATAGACGAAACCGTCGGGCCAGAGGTCGCGGATGTTGTTCCTGGCGTCTGCGGCGAGATAGGCGATCAGTTCCGCCGCGCCTTCCCCGTCCGCAACGCGGCCGTGGAAAACCCTGACATCGCCATGGCCGTCCACTGGCGAAAGAGCGTCCGGGTCCGGCGCAACATCGGCCCCGACATGCAGTGATGCCCCCCGGTAGAGGACAGGAGCCTTGCCGGCCATCGCCGGGCCCTGCCGTGCCAGGGCCGGCAGCTCCGGTGGAACCGGGCGGGGCACGCTCGGCCCGGCTCCAGTTGCCCCACCGCCGCCCCCGCCGCCGCAGGCGCCGAGAGCAAAAACAGCCGTCGTCGCGGCAAGCGAAATGATGGGGCAACGACAGGGCCGGTCCTTTCGGCCCTTGAACATGGATTCCAGGCGCATGAGCAGTCTCCGTCCAGAAATCGACGCTAACCCGGATTTCTCACCAAGGTTGGGTGCATCGGGGCTCTTCATGTAGGAAAGTTCTTTTACAACAAAGACTTGTCCGGTTGCAGAGGAGCTCACCGATGCCCGCAGAGTGTAACCCTACCTCAATGCGATTTGCACGCCTGAAGGGCCGCGATGTTGTGGCGGATTTCTGGGGCGGGACGATGGCCTCGGATGCCGGCGCGCTGCTGCTGGGCGCGACCGACCGCGCGATCGGTCTGTGGCCCGGTTCGCGGGTTGCTTTTCGGGCGGTCGCGCGGCGGATCGGGTTGTGCACGATGGGGCGACGCTGGCCCGGTGCAGGTAGGCCTTCTGGCGCTCGCGGAGCAATCGCTTGTCGGTCTTGAGCTCGATGAGGAACGCGTGCCGGCGGTCGGTCGAGACTGCGAAGAAGTCGGCCTTGCTGGAACGCCGGGTCTTCGCCTGCTTGAGTGGGGAGTCAGGAATGATCCGGGGATCGATAGCCATGCCGTGCGGCCCCAGGTGGCGGTTGAGCCCGCGCGGCAGGAACGGTGCAAACACAGGATTGGCGCGCAGCTCCAGCCGGTAGGAGGAAAGATGCCGCCATCTGTCGAGAAGGTCGAAGAGGTCGGCGCCGGCGGGGCGTGTCATGGGTTGCTTCCGGTGGTTGGCGGGTCACCTGCGCAAGACCGGGCCCCAAGGGTTGGAATCTGTCGGTGGTGCAGCTGTGTGTATTATAGACCACATGTCGGTAAATTGAGTAAACGCTAGACAACATAGCTGTGGGCTGAGCGGTTGACGCGACAAATCGGAAATGTTATTTGAAAGCAATATAAATCGTGTTTAGGTAGATGGAAATACACATGCCAAGACCGACGAAAATCTCCGAGTCGCCCCCGGCAGCGGTCGAGGAAGCACTGGCACGGATGGGGCGCAACCTCCGCACGGCACGACTGCGCCGCAAGCTCCGGCAGGAAGAGCTGGCGGAGCGCATAGGCGTCTCCCGGTTCGTGATAGCTGACGTCGAGAGGGGCAAGCCGACGACCGGCATCGCGGTCTATCTGGGCGCGCTGTGGGCGCTCGGCCTGCTGGATCAGATGCGTGAGGTGGCCGATCCGGATCGTGACGAGGAAGGAAAGACGCTCGAGCGCGCGCGCAGCCCCAGGCGAGCGGGAGGCCGCCGGGTGCTGAGCGATGACTTCTGAGCGCGAGTGCTTCGTCTACATCGTGCTGCCGGGAGCAACGGCGTTCGTAACCGCCGGGCGCTTCCGGTGGACGGACGACGGAAACGGAGGAGTTGGCAGATTCGTGTATGGCCGTGCATATCGAGAGCGGGCCGATGCGGTGGAGTTCGACCCGATCGAGCTCCGTCTCTCGGACCGGGTCCAGGAGACGGCCCGCATGGACGGGTTCTTTGGCGCAATCAGGGACTCCATGCCCGACTTCTGGGGGAGGCGGGTGATCGAGCGCAACGCAGGCGTCGCCGAGCTCGGCGAGTTCGACTACCTGATGCAGGGACCGGACGACCGAGCAGGTGCGCTCGGCTTCGGTCTCGGCGTCGAGCCGCCGGGTCCGCGGCAGCTGTTCAACCGGACCCTGGATCTGGAGCAGCTTCAGCGAGCAGCAGACGCGGTCTTGCAAGATGACCGGGAGCGGGCCGGTCCCGCCGGCGAGCGGGTCGAGGAGTTGCTGCTGCTCGGGACGTCGATGGGGGGTGCGCGCCCCAAGGCGGTCGTGGAGGCCGAGGAAGGGCTCTGGATTGCAAAGTTTTCCCACCGCAACGACCGCTGGAACCATGCGCGCATCGAGCATGGCATGCTCGCGCTCGCCAGGGCGTGCGGGCTGAACGTGGCCGAGAGCCGGATCGAAACGGTGGGTGGGCGCGACGTGCTGCTGGTGCGCCGATTCGACCGCGACCGGACCGATGCCGACTACCGGCGGCATCGCATGGTGAGCGCGCTGACGCTGCTGCGCACCGGAGACGGTCCGGCGGATCGTGGAAGCTGGTCCTACCTGCTGCTCGCCGATGAGATACGGCGCGCGAGCGCGCGGCCGGTGGACGATCTGCGGGAGTTGTTCGCACGCATGTGCTTCAACGCGGCCGTGTCCAATCTCGACGATCACCCGCGCAATCACGCGATGCTTGCGAGGGGGCGTCAATGGAGGTTGAGCCCGGCCTTCGACCTGACGCCCTTGCCAGCGGTAGCCCGAGAGCGCCGCGATCTGGCGATGGCATGTGGTCCGTTCGGGCGCTATGCGAACAGAACCAACCTGCTGAGCGGTCATGCGCGTTTTCTGCTTGATCGACACGAGGCGGAGGCGATGTTCGAGCGGATCGTGAGCACAGTGCGCGACGGGTGGCATGCCAGGATGCAGCGCAATGGAGCGAGCGAGCACGACTGCCACGCGGTGGCGTCCGCCTTTGTCTATGACGGGCTCTTCTACGAGAACGCGAATGGGGTCTAGAGCGGGCGCCACGGCGCGATCCGCCAGCGCGACTGCTACGCGCGCGAGAGCGTCGATCTCAGCCTGTCGGCCCTGGCTGATTAGGTCGGCGCCCGCACCGTGGCATGCGCCCGCTGCACGACCTGATCGCGGCCCATGTGCTGGCGGCGGCCCGCCTGCGCGGTGACGACACGCTTATGCCGGTGCTGGTAGCCAAGGGCAAGGCCGACACTGCGCGGGCCTGGGTCTATGTGCGCGACGACAGGCCGTTCGGCGGTCCGGACCCGCCGGCGGCCCTGTTCCGCTACTCGCGGAACCGCTCGGGCGATCATCTGCGCGGCTATGCCGGCATCCTGCAGGCCGACGCCTTTGCCGGATACAATCGGCTTTACGAGCCCGGCCGACCGCCGGGGCCCGTGACCGAAGCTGCCTGCTTCGCGCATTCCAGGCGCAAGTTCTACGAACTCGCCGACATCGCGGCCGGCAAGAGGCGCGGCAGGAACGCGCCGCCGATCTCGCCGTTGGCGATTGAGGCTGTGAAGCGGATCGATGCGCTGTTCGACATCGAGCGCTCCATCGACGGCGAGACCGCCGAGCGCCCCCTCGCCATGCGCCGCGAGCAGAGCGCACCGCTCCTCGTCGACCTCGAGAACTGGATGCGCTGCGGCGCGACAATCAGCTTGAGACGCTGGCGACAATCAGGATGAGACGGGGGAAGGCGGCGGCCCGGAACGGAGGGAGGGCGTAGCCCGACCGGAGTTCCGGGCCGCCGCCTCAAAAAATTTTTCCTGGACCTTCTGGCGGGGTCGGTCGGCTGGGCGAACGGTGACGTTTTTCCGAGTAGAGGAGCGCGTCATTGCCCGGGCGTTACGTAACCGATCGCCAGAAGAGGCTGTTCATGACCCACAAGAAGACCGACACCATCGAGGTGGCGGCCGCCAAGGCGGGGTTCGGCCGTGCCACCGGCTACCGTCTTGCCGCCGATCCGGAGCCATTCCGGGAGAAGAAGCCGCGGGGTCGGCGCCGCCCGGACCCGCTGGCCGATATCTTCGAGAAGGACGTCGTGCCGATCCTTGAGACCAGCCCGGCCATCCGTCCGGTTGGCGTGTTCGAGGAGTTGATGCGCCGTCATCCCGAACTGGACCCGGGGGTGCGGCGTACGCTGGAGCGGCGGATCCGCACCTGGCGCGCCCAGTATGGCGCGGAGAAGGACGTGATCTTCCGCCAGAAGCACGAGCCGGGCCGGCAGGGCCTGTCCGACTTCACTCGCATGGGCTCGCTCGGCGTGACCGTGGCGGGGCAGCCGCTGGATCACATGCTCTACCACTTCCGCCTCGCCTGGTCGGGCTTCACCCATGCCCATGTGGTGCTCGGCGGGGAGAGCTTCACGGCGCTGGCCGAAGGGCTGCAGGACGCGCTGTGGCACCTCGGGGGCGCGCCTCTCGATCACCGCACCGACAGCCTGTCGGCGGCGTTCCGCAACCTGAGCAAGGACGCCGTCGAGGACATCACCGGGCGCTACCGGGGGCTGTGCGAGCACTACGGCATGGAGGCCACCCGCAACAACCGCGGCGTGGCCCACGAGAATGGCTCGATCGAGGGGCCGCACGGCCACCTCAAGCGCCGGATCGCGGATGCGCTGGCCTTGCGCGGCTCGTCCGACTTCGAGACCCTCGAAGCCTATCGGCTCTTCGTCGCCGACGTGGTCGGCCGGGCCAATGCGCATCGCTCCAAGGCGATCGAGGCCGAGCGCGCGGTGCTGCGGGACCTGCCGGTCGAGCGGACCGTCGATTACGAGCAGATCAGCGTCAACATCGGCCAGTCCTCGGGCTTCGTTCTCCGCCGCGTGTTCTATACCGTGCCCTCGCGCCTGATCGGACACAGGCTCGGCGCGCGCGTCTGGGATGACCGGATCGACCTCTTCCTCTCGGGCGCTCACCTCCTCACCCTGCCGCGCGCGCGCGTCGGCGCGAGCGGTCCGGGCGCCCATGTCGTCAACTACCGGCACGTCATCCACTCCTTGAAGAAGAAGCCGATGGCGCTCCTGAACCTGGTCTACCGCGACGAGTTGTTCCCTCGCGAGCCCTACCGGCGCTGCTTCGAGAAGGCCCTGGAGCGGCTCGGCGAGCGCGAGGCCTGCCGCCTCGCCGTCGGCCTGCTGACGCTTGCACATGAGGACACCTGCGAGGCCGAACTGGCCGCGGAGATCGATCGTGCCCTCAAGACCGGCCGTCTTCCCGACCCCGACAAGCTCAAAGCCCGCTTCGCGCCGCAGCGCGGCAGCATGCCCGCCATCAAGGTCGCCAGGGCGCCACTCCTCGGCTACGGCGCGTTGCTGCAAGGAGACGCGGCATGACTGACAACCGGGACAGACCCGCCGCCGACCCCAACAAGGTCGACGCCATCAGGCTCTCCCTGATGCTCACCGAACTCCGCCTGCCGACCATCAACCGGCTCTGGCAGGGCTTCGCCAAGAGGGCCGACGCCGAGGGATGGACCGCAGCACGCTTCCTCGCAACCCTCGTCGAGCACGAACTCGCCGAGCGCGACCGCAGGCGCATCGAACGCCATCTCAGGGAGGCGAAGCTGCTCCCCGGCAAGAGCCTCGACAGCTTCGACTTCAACGCCGTGCCGATGATCTCGAAGGCCCAGGTCAACGCGCTGGCCGCCGGCGATGCCTGGCTGACCCAGGGCGCCAATTGCCTCATCTTCGGACCGCCAGGCGCCGGCAAGAGCCATCTCGCCTCCGCCATCGGCCTCGCCCTGGTCGAGAACGGATACCGCGTCCTCTTCACCAGGACCACCGATCTCGTCCAGCGCATGCAGGTCGCCCGCCGCGAACTCGCCCTCGAAGCCATGCTCGCAAGGCTCGACCGATACCACCTCCTCATCCTCGACGACATCGCCTATGTCCAGAAGGATCAGGCCGAGACCAGCGTCCTCTTCGAACTCATCTCCGCCCGCTACGAGCGCCGATCCCTGCTGATCACCGCCAACCAGCCCTTCGGTGAGTGGGGAAAGGTGTTCCCGGACGAAACAACCGCGGTGGCTGCCGTCGACCGGCTCGTCCACCACGCCACCATCCTCGAAATGAATGTCGAGAGCTACAGGCGCCGCAAAGCCCTCGACAGAGGCAAGCGAAAGGCTGGGCGCCCGGCAAGCTACGCCACCGAAAAAAACACCAAAAACTGAACCGCTGCCGCCAGATCGGCCCAGCGGCCACAACACTCACGGCCCGCGGGAATCGCCTCCGCGGGCCGTCTCTTCTCCGACCCGACGGCCCCCCCGCGACAATCAAAACGCTCTCCGAAAACCTTGTTTGTCGCGCCGCGACAATCAAAATCCGAAACCGCTTGCAATCCGCGCCCCGCGCGACAATCATCAACTCGCCGATGCCGCCGGGGAATCTCATCCTGATTGACGCGCGGCTCTCACCCAGATTGTCGCGCTATAATGCGCACCGAGCGCGCCGGGCTTTCGCGCCATTCCCCCGGTGGCCAGGGCCATGGACTATATGCTGAAACGCTGGGACGGCCTCGCCCGTTTCCTCGACGACGGACGTATCTGCCTGTCAAACAATGCCGCGGAGCGCGCAATCAGGCCTCTGGCCCTTGGAAGACGCAGTTGGTTGTTCGCCGGTTCCGACCGCGGCGGCGTGCGCGCGGCCGCCATGTACACCCTGATCGGCACCGCCAAGCTCAACGATGTCGATCCCCAGGCCTGGCTCGCCGACGTGCTCGGCCGCATCGCCAGGACGCCACACAACCGGCTCGACGAACTCCTCCCATGGAACTGGGTTCCGGAGCAGAAGCCCGATCATGCCGCATAAGCCGGCTCCCGCTCAAAACCAATCCGCCCTGCTTGAACTCGCCGACCAAAGCCGAGCCACATATCCCTGCGATCCTCGCCGGATGCATACGTTTTATCTCCCGAAAACATAGCGATCTTGGAGCCGGAGTCGCAACTTCCGGCTTCCCGATTGCCACTGGAACCGGGAGAAATGCATTCAGCCGAACTGCCCCCGGCAATGCCAATCATGTCCTCGGGCGCCTCGGACAGATTTACTGGATGAATCCGGCGCGCTCGGCTTTGGTTCGACCCGGGCCGGGTCCGCCGCCGCGATGGGGGTTGAACACAAAGACAGTCTCGCACATGCATGACCGGGCGCAACAACCATCGTTGCGCCCGGGCGGCCTGTTGGCGGGTGCACGTCGCATTTGTGAGATTCATGGTATTGCGCCGGCTCGTCGTTCCCAGAAGTCGTCGAAGCGATTGCTCTCGACGGCGCAGCGCAGGGCGATGATGGCGTTGGCGCCGTTGACGGTCCAGCGCATGCCTCCCTGCTTGAGGCGGGCGCCGACGATGTTCTTGCAGCCGCCCTCGACCACGCCGCTGGCCACGCACAAGCCCATCGCGCGGAACTTCGGGTAGTTCATGCGCTCGCGGTTGTTGGTGAAATACTCGGCGTTCTTGCGGGCGTTCTCGCAAGTTTCGGCATGGCCCTTGAGGGCGGCGATCACCTCGTCGACGCGGCCCTCGTCGAGTTCCTCGCGCCGCTTCCCGGCCCATCGCTCACCGATCTCGCTGCCGGTCCCGTAGATCGCCTTGGCTGCGTCGAACAGGTGGCCCTTGGCATGGAAGATGTCGACGATCTGGATGGCGTCGGGGAAGTGCTCATCGGCGAAGTTCCAGATCCACGGCGCGCCGTCGCCGAGGATGACCCGGCGCTCGGCCGTGTCGAAGCCGCGGCGTTCGGCCTCGCGGATGACACGCCGGGCGAAGGGCGCGGGCTCGGGGTCGAACTCGCGGGTGGCGATGGATTCGATGGCGGCGTTGTAGGTGGCGGAGCCGGGGTCGCGCACCGGACGCCCCTCCCTGTCGACGGTCTCCGCCGACCACACGACGGCGAGCTTGGCCTCGCGGGTGCTGGCGGAGCCGTCGGGCTGCTTGCCCGCGCGGCCCTCGACCTCGGTCTTGCGCGCCGGCACGCCGGTGCCGTCGAGGCCGAGATAGAGGGTGGGGGCGTCGGACGGCTCGGGTTCGATCACGCGGCATTCGTCGCCTGCGATCTCTCGCCCGAGCGCCTCGGCATGGCGTTCGACCGTCTTCGGCGCGACAGCCAGGCCTGCCAGTTCGCGCAACAGGGCGCTGGAGCCCTCGAAGCTGGTACGGGCAGCAGCAACGCCGATCATGCGCAGCGCCGCCGGTGAGAGGAAAGTATCTTGCATGCCGAGGGTTCGATCACGCGGGCTGAAGCCGCGGTGGCAACGGTCGCAGTGATACCAGGCGCGCTCCAGCGTCAGAGGGCCGAGAGCGGTGGTGAAGGTCTTGGGCCGGCGGCCGGCGAAGCGCGCCTCGCCGCCGCACGCACACGACAGCCACGGTCCCCGGTTGTCGGAACGGTCGGCATTGAGCCTGTGGGCGACGGCCTGCCCCATGATCTGCAACGCAACCCGCCGCGCTTCGATCTCGATCGCCTGGAAGTCATCGACGACGCCCGCGCCGATCAGCCACTCGACCTCGGCCTCGACCTCCTCCGCGATCGCTGCGTCGAGACCCCCCTTTTTCCCGGCGCGGCCGGCTTGTCCGCGTCCAGCCTGGCATCGCATATCCGGCCGCTGACCTCGACAAGCGCGCGCACCAGACCGCGAAGCCGCTGGTATTCCGCGATCTGCGCCCGCGTTCCCTCAATGGCGTCGGCGGGAACGGTGCGGCCGCGGGACTTCCCTGTCTCCCTGTCCGGCCAAGTCAACAACCAGTAGGGGCCATGCCCCTGCGCCCCCTCGACCGCGCAATGGCAGTTCGGTTTGCCGCACTTGCGGTACTGTGCCCTGAGCGAACCCTGACGGAGGTCGCCGATGCCCGCAATCTCCCGCAGCAGCTCGCCACGCTGTTCGACGAGGCCGTCGTGATCGGTCCTGGCCATGTCCGCCTCCATCTGTCCCCAAATATAAGAAACAGATATCGTGGCGAAACCATGGCATTTCTCAACCTCGCAAAATCAGGACGTGCACCCCCTGTTGGCGGCCTACTTGACCTCGAACTCGCCGTCCGCGTTCACCTTGTAGTATGTGGCCAGCTCCAGCGATGACGTGACCCTCTCGACGGTCTCTTTGCTGGTCCCCACATATATCCTGCGGCCGGGACAATCGGTCGTCAGCTTCACGCCGCCGGTATGCTGCTCGACCTTGAAGGTAGTACAGCTCTCCTGGAAGCTGTTCCCGCCCCACACGAGGCGACCGCTGCTATTGCCGATGTTGGCGCCGAGGTCGATGCTGGTCTGCTTCCGGTCGGAGTTGTCGTCGCTGGTCCTGCAGTATGCCAGGAGCTGGAACTTCGAGAGGTCGGTGGGCAGGTTGTAGTCGAACCGGTCGCAGTCCTGGTGGATCTCCCCGGTCCGGGACTCGACGGTCTGCTGGGCCGATGCCGGGCCGGCCGCCATCGCCGCAATGCCCAACACGGCGACGATGGCGATCAAGCTTCGTATGTCGAAGCGTCTTGGGTACATCCGTCTGCTCCTTTCTCTCGACGGCGGCATGCGGGGCGGGGGGAAGGCTCCGTACCGCCCACGCCTGCCGCCGTCGTGCCCGAGGGCAGGCTACTTGACCTCGATCTCGCCCTCATCGTTCACCTGCAGGTAACCCGCCAACTCCAGGGTGGCCTGTTTCCTGCCGGTGGTCCCTACCAGGCAGTTCCCCTGCGTGGTGCTCCTCCTTTTGCACTCGACGATGTACAGGCAACCGGCCTCCAGCCTCACGCCGGTTTGGTGCTTCACGACCCCGATGTTATTGCAACTGTAGTTGAAGGCGGTCCCGCCGAAAATCAGCTCGCCGGTTTCGGTGTTCGCGCTGATCTCGTTCGTGAGACTGATGCTCGTCTTCGCCCTGTCGTTGTTGTCGTCGGAGGTCCGGCACTGCGCGTTCATCTTGACCACTCTGTCGACCTCGCTCACGCCGAATCCGCTGCAGTCCTCGTGGATCTTTCCCGTGCGGGCCTCGACGGTCTGCTGGGCCGATGCAGGACCGGCCAGCATCGCCGCAATGCCCAACACGGCCACGGTGCCGATCAAGCTTCGTATGTCGGGTCGTCTCATACGCATCCGTCCGTTCCTTTCGCTGCCGTTATTGGCGCGCTGAATGCTGGAGCCAGCCGTTTGCGTAAGGAAATACCGATTTCCTATGGCACCCATGAGATTATCTTCACGGAGTCGAAGGACCCGTGACATTCTGCCAATTCAGGGGGTTCCGCGTGTCGATGCGACGGCGGACACCGGCAGGGAGGGCATCCCGGATGCGCTCGCCTGTTCCCGGCCGACAACAGGCGCCTACGAGCGCAGCGCGGCAATCGGATCGAGCCGCGACGCCTTGTGCGCCGGGTAGAGGCCGAACAGGACCCCGACGCCCGTGGATACGCCCACGCCCAGGACCATGGATGTCGTCGACACCGAAAACGGCCAGCCGGCGAACTGGCAGATGCCCCAGGAGGCTCCGACGCCCAGGAGAATGCCGAGCACGCCGCCGAGAAGGCACAGCACTACCGACTCGGTAACGAATTGCTGGAGGATGTCGCTCCGCCGCGCGCCCACGGCGCGCCGAAGCCCGATCTCGGCGCGCCGTTCGCTGACCGAGATGAGCATCAGGTTCATCACCCCGACGCCGCCGACGATCAGCGAGATGCTGCCAACCGCAGCGAGCAGAAGCGTGAACAGCCGGCCCTGGTTGCGCATGCGTTCGATAAGCTGTTCGGCGGCCGTTATTTCGAAGCGCAGGCCCGGCACGTGATGCTGGAAAAAGGAATGGACGGCCGGCGTCGCGGCTTCGGGAAGCACGCCGGGCGAGATCCGGGCCACGATGCGCCGGAGCACATTCTGGGATGAGAGGCGCTGTGCGGCGCCGAGGGTCAGGAACACGGTATTATCCGGCCGGAGGTCCTGCCCGAAGCGCCGCGGGGGAGTCGGCTCCAGCACGCCGACGACGGTGAAGAGGCGCCCCTGAAGACGGATTTTCTCTCCGAGCACGTCGCCGGCTCCGGCGCGGCGCAAGGCGCGCGCCACCGCGTCGCCCAGCACGCAATAGTGCTGGTGCAGGTCGAGATGCGAGACGAAACGCCCTGCCGCCATCCTGAGCCTGTTAATCGCGGCCAGGGACTCCGTCGCTCCCATCACGACGATTTCGCCCGGTATCCTCTTTCCGGCGAAATGGGGGTCCCCGCCCACGTCCAGCCAGGTGGCGGCAGCCGAGACTTCCGGCGTGTCCAGCACGAGACGGCGGACGTTCTCCTCGGAGAATTTCAGGGTCTTCCCCCGAACCCGGGTATGCACCCGGCGGATCGCCAGGATATCGGTGCCGAGCCCCTCGAACTGCTTCAGCGCCTGTTCCTTCACGATCTCGCCCGTCGAGATCATCGCGATCACCGAGCCGATGCCGACCACGATGCCGAACAGCGCAAGAATGCTGCGGCCGCGAATGCCCGCAAGGCTGGCGACGGCTTCCTTGACGTTAGCCCTGGAAAGCACGACCGCCGCCGCTGCGCCCGTCCTGCTGCGCCGCAGCCCCGTCGGCTCGCTCTTCCCGCACGAGTCCGTCCTCGACGCGGGCGCGCCGGCGGCACCGCTCGGAAACCTCCGGGCTGTGGGTGACGATCACCACGGCCATCTGCTGCTCGGAGCTCAGCCGTTCGAACATGTCCATGATTTCCCGGCCGGTATCGGGATCGAGAGCGCCCGTCGGCTCGTCGGCGAGGATGACGGACGGGCTCCCGATGAGGGCGCGCGCCACCGCGACGCGTTGCTGCTGGCCGCCGGAAAGCTGGTTGGGCCGATGCCCGGCCCGGTCCGCCAGGCCCACCCGGTCCAGCGCTTCGACGGCCTGCCGCCTGATCCGGTCCTCCGGCTCGCCCCTGTATATGAGCGGAAGCCCCGCATTTTGCGCCGCCGTCAGCCGGGGCAGCAGGTGGAAGGACTGGAACACGAACCCGATATTGGCGTTCCGCACCGCCGAGACTTCGTCGTCGCCCATGCCGGCCGCATCGCGCCCGTTCAGGAAATAGGAGCCGCTCGTCGGCCGGTCCAGAAGCCCGATGATGTTCATGAGCGTTGACTTGCCGCATCCCGAAGGACCCATGACGGACAGCAGATCGCCTGCCCGCACTTCGAGCGAGACGCCGTTGAGGACGTCCACCATCACCGGGCCGACCCGATAGCTCTTGCGGATGCCTTCGAGCCGGATCATCCGCGGGGCCCGCTGTCCCTGTCGTCGAGAACGATCGTATCGCCGGCGGAGAGCCCGCGCCTGACATGCACCGAGTCGCGGGTCGTCGTCCCGGTTTCGACCTCCACGGCCCGTATTTCGCCGGTGGCCCGGTCCAGGACCCGGACGGACAGCGAATCGCCTCGCCGCTGCACCGCCCGAAGCGGGACGAGCAATGCTTCGGGCATGTCCTCGATTACGACCTCGACATCGACCGTCATGCCCAGCCGCAACCGTTGCCGGACCCCCGGGCCCAATTCGTCGAGCGCGGCGACAAAGCTGAAAAGCGCGGGCTGGTTGCCATGCGACACGGCATTGGCGGCCTGCGAAGAGACGCTGCTGAGGGCGCCGGAGAGCGCAACGCCGGCGAACGCATCCCCGGTGACGGCGACCGGTTGCCCCACACGCAGCTTCGTCACCTCCACTTCATCGACGGACCCCTTGACGGAGAGGGATTCGACATCCGCAACGGTCAGCAGAAGTTGCCCGCGCGATACCTGCGTTCCCTTCAGGGGAAGCCTGCCCCCATCCGATTGTCCCGGGAAGCCCAGGCGGTCCTGAGCCGGTTGCGCGACGATGCCCGATATCGGCGCCCGCACAGCAGACAGCTCCATCGCAGCCTCCAACTCGCGGAGCTGCTCCTCCACCGTCTGCAATTCCAGCTTCGACACCTCCCTGGCCGCAGCGCCGCCCCGTTCCCGCACCGCCTCGAGCTTCTCCTCCGTCGTCCGGTGCTCGACCTTGAGGCTTTCGTACTGCTCCAGGGCCGCTTCGTGTTCCGATGCGGGGATCACGCCGCTTTCGAGCAGAAAGGCGGTCTGCTCCAGCTTCCGCTTCTGCCTGTCGAGGGTGCGCCGGGACCGGTCCAGGGCGCGATGCGCGGCCAGCATTTCGGGGCCGCTCTCCCAGTCCTCAAGTTCCTTGGCGCGCTTGACGGTCTCGATGTATTTCGCCCGCACCGACCGGTGTTCCCGAACGATCTTCGAAATGTCGAGTTCAAGCAGAACCTGCCCTTTCTCGACCTTGTCGCCGTACTGGAAATGCAGCGCGCTCACAACGCCGGGGACCGGGCTGACGACATTCGTTTGCCGCCGCGGTCCAAGCCGACCGGGGAAGGACACGGTCGAGCGCAATTGCCGGGGCTGGACGACCAGGGTGGCGGGTTGCCCGCCTTCTCCCGCCGGCGCCGCCGCCTCGGCGGCAATGGGGCCCTGGGTCGTTCGCCAGGCGTAGTATCCGGCGCCGAGAATAATCGCGGCCACCGCGGCGGCGACGACCTTTATCGCCTGCACGCGCCGAAGCGTCGACGACAGTTCGCTGTTGCTCTCCTCGATCTTGCGGTAGGCGTCCTGGAGCTCGCCGTACTGCTCCCTGATCCTCTCGCCCAGCCTGATTTCCGTCTCGCGCAACTCCTGGATTTCCGTGATATCCGAGAAGACCGCAACGATGCCCGCGCGCCGGCTGTCCGCCCCCTTGCCGGAATGCAGCCAGGACGTGCCGATCTTCAGCAGGCGCCGTTCGCCCCCGGCGTGGATCTCGATGGCCTTCCGGCCGATATCCTGCTCCTCGCCGACCGCGTCGAGAACGGTTTCGGTGAACGGGTCCAGGCCTTCCAGCGCCGCAAAGACCTCGCCGAACTTGCGGCCCTCGACCCGGGCGCCCTCCAGTCCGAGAATGCGCGCGGCGGCCGCGTTGACGAATATGATGCTGCCGTCCTTCGCGATCGACACGACGCCGTCGTCCATGTCATCCAGAATGGCCTCGTGAACCGGCGCGCTCATTTCCGGTCCTCGGACAGGCTGCGGATATCGATATTCCAGGTATCGAGGACCGTGCCCGCCGCCCTGTCGAGCGCCGCAACCGCGTTCAGATACCCGACCTTTGCATCGAGCTCGCTGACCTGCGCATTGACGAGATCGGTCTGGAAGGAGGCCAGCCGGTAATTCGACGTCAGGCCCAGCCGGAGCTTCCCCTGTTCGATCCGGAGTTTTTCCTCGGCGAGCGCCAGCGCCTGGCGCGCCAGCTCCATTTGCGTCAGCCCCAGCTCCACCGCGCGCACCGCGTTGAGCAGGCCGGTGTCCAACTCGCGCGCGGCCGTCGCCAGCGCGCGCTCCGCCTTCCGGCGGTCCAGCCGCGCAGCCAGTTGCGCCCGTTTGGCGGCCTTCGCCGCCGTGTCGCCCAGCGGTACGCTCAGGGCGAGGCCGAGGGAATAGGCGCCCTCGTTCCTGCTATCGCCGGCCAGGTCTCCCAGCCCCGAACCGAACGAACCGCCTTGTCCCCCGAACTCGGCCCTGGCCGTGAACGACAGGTCCCAGAGCGAGTTGTCCTCCGCCTGCTCCAGCCGGATCTCGGCGGCCCGCAGGGCCAGCCGCGCCCCGAGATAGCCGGGGTTGCGTTCCCGGCCCAGCGCCCGGATGGCCTCCAGGTCGGGCCGGTGCGGTTCGACGGTCAGCGGATCGACGGGCACGAGCCGGATGCCGCTGTCCAGATCGAGAAGGACGTTCAGCTTCCTCCCGGCGTCGTCCATGCGGTCCCGGCTGCGGACCACGTCCAGTTCCCGCCTCGCGATGTCGGCCTCGGTCTGAACGATATCCGCCCGCGCCATCCTGCCGGTGTCGACGAGCAGCCGGTTGACCTCAAGCGTTTCCTTTGCGCGCTGCAGCGCGCCCTCGTCGATCTCGACCTGTTTCTCCGCCCGGATCGCCGCGCGGTAGGCCTCGATCACCGAGGTGACGACATCCATCGCGTCGGCCCTGAGTTTCAGGACATTGCTCTCCTCCGCTATGCGCGCGAGCCTGATCGGCGCCAGGCCGGCGTCCAGCCCCGCGCCCTTCAGCAGCGGATGCGAGAAGGACAACTCCATCGTCGCATCGTAAACTTGGCCGGGTTCGCCGGTACGGTCGAGCGTCGCGGTCCAGGCCGGTTTGACGCCGATCTCTCCGCCCGTGGGCAGCTTCATAGTCACGCTGGGCCCTGCACGGAACTCGTAGCTCCTTGTGTCCGCGCCCCGGTCGAGCTTGTAACCGGTAGCTGCTGTGCCGAAACTCACCTCCGGCGCAAACATGGCTTCGGCCTGTTCGAGGTCGAACTTCTCTAGAGTCCGGTCGAGCCTGGCTTCCACGAGCTTCGGGTTGCGGCGCAACGCCCGTTCCACCGCCTCGGCCAGAGTGAGCCGGACCGTCTCCGGCTGCCCGGCGGCCAGCGCATCCTCCCTGTCCTGCACCAGAACGACGAGGCACACGGCGGCGAAACCCAGGATCGTTCCCTTCCTCATGACATTGCCGGGCCGGTCCTCGGACGGCATTCGCTGAAGTGCCCATTCGGCGTTCAAAATAGCCCGTCGGAGTTGGATAGCCAATCGGACCCGGGACTCTCACCTGTCCCGGGCGAGGGCCGGGTCCGCGCCGTTCCCCTTTCTGCCCGATCCGATGGCCCGCCTGTATCGGAAGATCGCCGGCAGCCTCCGCGCCGCCAGGAACAGGCCGGCGAGGAGCACAGGAATCGCCGCCGCGGCATTTCCGTACCGCGAAAAGAGCGTCGGGGACGGAGACGGGGGCGGCAGCCGCGCATCGATGACACCGCGCGCTCCCGGTTCCAGGCGGTGCGTCACGCGCCCGTATGCGTCCGTGACCGCGGAGATGCCGGTATTGGCCGCGCGCACCAGCGGCGCGCCTTCCTCCACCGCCCGCATCCGCGCCGATGCGAAATGCTGATAGGGGCCGGCGGTCTCGCCGAACCACCCGTCATTGGTCAGCGAGAGCAGCCAGGCCGGACGGGGAGCGCTCCGGTCCACCGCCGCGTCCGGGAAGATGATCTCGTAGCAGATCTGGGGCGCGAACGGCACCAGGCCCGGAAGGTCGAGCAGGGCAAGCCCCGGGCCGGGCGAGAAGTTCAGCCGGCCCCAGGTGACCCGCCGCAGGCCGAACAGTTCGGGAAACGGAACATACTCGCCGAGCGGGACAAGGTGGTGCTTCTGGTACTGGGCGACGATGCGGGCTTCGTCATCGACCGCGATGAGGCCGTTCCAGGCCTCCGCCTGCCGGTCGTTCTCATACCGGTACCGGACCGCGCCGGTGATCAGGTATCCGCCCTCCGGCGCCAGCCCGGCAAGCCGGGGGTCGCTCTCCGCGTCGATCTGCACCACATAGGGCATCGCCACCTCCGGCCAGATGACGACGGCGCCCGCCGGCATGTCTTGTCCGGTCATCCGGGTCAACCGCCGGAAGATCTCGGCCTGCCTGCTCGAAGTCCAATTGCCGCGGGAGGCGACATGCGGCTGCACGATGCGCAGCGCCGCCCCGCCGCCAGAGTCCGCCGGGGCTCCGGACAGCCGGACGGCGCCCGCCGCCGCTAACCCGGCCAGAAGCAGGACGCCCGACAGCGCGGCCGCCCCTGCCCCGCGTTCCCGCAACGCGAGCGCGGCCAGGCCTGCGGCCGCATAGACGGTCGCGAAGGTCAGGCCGTAAACGCCGAACCACGACGCCGCCTGCAGCACCGGGAGGACCTCGATCCAGATATTGCCGACCGGATTCCACGCAAATCCCGATAAGATCCAGCCGCGCACCCATTCGAACAGGGTGAAGGCGCCCGCGAACGCCAGGATCCCGGCCGGGCGCAGCGGCCGCCGGCCCGCCGCCAGCGCGGCGGCGGCGGGAAACAGCGCAAGCACCAGCACCAGGCCGACCGTGATGGCCGGAACCAGCCACGGGAGCCGGTTGGCGTCGTTCTCGGATGCGGCCGCAATCCAGTAAAGCCCGGCGCCGAAATACCCGATCCCGAACAGCCACCCGTCGAACCACCGCTGCCGGGCCCCGGACGCGCCGGCCAGCAGCCAGAGCAGCCCGGCGAAGCCGGCGAAGAGCGCAGGGAGCAGCAGCAGCGGCGGTTGCGCGGTTGCGGCCAACAGGCCCGACAGCGTCGCCGCGCACCAACGGCGCCAGCCCCGGAGCGAGGCGAATCCGCCGGCAATGCGCAGCCTGAAGGCGCTTCGCGGCAGGGCTCCACTCTCCGGGCTATCGGAGAGCGGAGCCGACGCCGGAAGCTCCGTATGGCAGGTTCGGGCTGCCGGGGATCCGTCCCCCGGGATGCGTTCCATGCTATCGCGCGCCTTCCGAACGGGACACCGCCGTCGGGCGGCTTACTTCAAGGCCAGATCGCCCGACGAGTTCACCTTGTATTTCGTAGTCAGGTTGAACCATGACCACTTCCACCTCGTTTGGCATTCGCCTCCCGTATTCCGGGGACAGACCGAATACGGACAGTATGCCTTCACACTCAGGTCATCGAGGCTGATCTGGCCGCAACTCTTGTGAAAGCGGCTGTAGTTCCACGTCAGGTTGCCCCCGTAGTTGCCGATATTGGCCGCGATGTCGATGCTGGTCGCCTTCTTGTCCTCGTTGTCGTCGTTCGTCCTGCAGCTCGCCTTGAACAGGCACTTGTCGCCGTCGGTCTGCAGGCTGAACCCGCTGCAATCCTTGTTGATATGCCCCGTCCGGCCGGACGATCCGCCTCCGGCCACAGCGGGGCCGGCCAGCATCGCCGCAATGCCCAGCGCGGCGATAGCCCCGACCAGGCTGCGTGCATTGAATCGCATTACGCGCATCTGTCCGCTCCTTTCTTCGCGGTTGTTGCACTTCCCGAAGCGTGGAACCGGCGGTTGCGCCACGCAAATACCGAATTCCTATCGCTCCCATAAGTCCGTCTTCGAACCCCGGTCCACCCGGTAACGGAGACCCAGTCCAGAGCGGCTTACCTGATCGCCAGCTTGCCTGCCGAGTTCACCCAGTACTTGCTGTGCAGATCGAAATACCCCCAGGTTTCGGAATCGCTGCAGTTGGTCATACGGCCGCCCCAATCCGCAGCGCATATCTGAATTCTGCACCGCGTCTTTATTCCCCAGACACCGCCGGAACGCTTTTGGAGTTCGGTGCTATGGCAGGCGTCGTAAAAGCGGCTCCAGCCCGATTCCCTCCATCCCAGTCCGGGGAAGGGGTTGATTCGCTCGCTGTTCGGAAGGATGCCCACTCGATGATTTGGGACAGCCTTGATGTCGGAAAGGTCGATGCTTGTCTGCGCCTTGTCCTCATTTTCGTCGCTGGTTCTGCAGTTGGCCCGAAGTTCCAGCTTACCGCCCGATTCCTGAAGGCTTACCCCCTCGCAGTCATCGTGGATTGCCCCCGTCCGTGCGGGAGGACCGCCGCCCCCGCCGGCTAGGGCGGGACCGGCCAGCGCCGCCGCAATGCCCAGCGCGGCGATAGCGCCGACCAAGCTCCGTGCATGGAATCGTATTACGCGCATCTGTCCGCTCCTTTCTTCGCGGTTGCCGCACTTCCCGAAGCGTGGAACCGGCGGTTGCGCCACGCAAATACCGAATTCCTATCGCTCCCATAAGCCCGTCTTCGGAGCCCGGCCCGAAGCGCCATTACCGGATCGCCAGATCCCCCGACGAGTCGGTCCGATAGCGGTCACCCAGCTCCATCTTCGTTCTGCGTTTCTGCTTGTGGTACTGCTGCAGCAGGTAGGTGCAGCTGGCCCACAGCAGTACTCCCTGGGTGTGGGGCGAGAGGCTGAGGGTGTCGCAGCTCTTGTGGAAGAGGCTCTGGTTCCATTTCAGGTAGCCATTGTCGTTGCCGATACTGGCGGCGAGGTCGATGCTCGTCTCCTTCTTGTCGGTGTTGCTGTCGCTCGTCCTGCACTTCGCCTTGAGCAGGAGCTTGTCGCCGTCCTCCTGCAGGCTGAACTGGTTGCAGTCGTCGTGGATGTTTCCAGTCCGGGGGTCGGGGCCCGACCCCCCCGCCAGCGCAGGGCCGGCCAGCATTGCCGCGACGCCCAGCGCGGCAATAGCGCCAAACAGGCTCCGTTCATTGAATCGCATTACGCGCATCTGTCTGCCCCTTTCTTCGCAGTCGTTGCACGCCCCGAAGCCTGGGGCCGGCAGGTTGCGGCAGGCCAATACCGAGTTCCTGTCGCGCCGATTAAGCCTGTCCTCGGCGCCTCTCCGGCGAAGGCCGCCTGCCGATCCTGCCGGTCCCGAGCCGCCGCCGGCCTATTTGACCGTCAGGTCGCCCGACGAGTTCACCTCGTAGTAGGAGTTCAGCTCCAGCGACGTATCCCGTCTCTTGGTCTGGCAGCCGAAGTCCTGGAACTGGTTCGGTTTCCTGCAATACTGATAGCTGCATGAAGCCTTCAGCTTCACGCCGTCGTTATGCTTCTCGGCGGCGATTTTGTTGCAGCTCTTGTGGAAGCTGTTTCCGTTCCAGGTCAAATAGCCGTCGGCGTTGCCGATGTTGGCCGCGAGGTTCACGCTCGTCTGCTTCTTGTTCTCGTTGTCGTCGCTGGTCCTGCAGTTTGCCTTGAGCAGGAGCTTGTCGCCCGACGCCTGCGTGCTGAACTGGTCGCAATCCTGGTGGATCTTCCCGGTCCGGGCGGAGGGTCCGCCTCCCCCCGCCAATGCGGGGCCGGCCAGGACCGCCGCGACGCCCAGCGCCGCGACCGCGACCGCCAGGCTCCGTATGCCGATTCGTCTTGTGCGCATCTGTCTGCTCCTTTCTTCGCAGTCGTTGCACGCCCCGAAGCCTGGGGCGGGCAGGTTGCGGCAGGCCAATACCGAATTCCTGTCGCGCCGATTAAGCCTGTCCTCGGCGCCTCTCCGGCGAACGCCGCCTGTCCAGCCTGCCGGTCCCAAGCCGCCGCCGGCTCATTTGACCGCCAGGGTGCCGCTGGAACTCGCCTCGTAGTAGTCGGCCAACTGCAGCGACGTATTCGTGCTCCCCGAGGGGCAGCCGAAATACCGGCCTCTGTCGAAATTGCAGTAGTAGTTGCATGTGGCCTTCAGCTTCACGCCGCTGTCCTGCTGCTCGACGGCGATGCCGCTGCAGTGGTCCTGGAAGTTGCTGCCGCCCCACCTCAGATGGCCCGTCTCCTTCGTGTCGACCTTGATATTGTTGCTGAGGTTGACGGTCGACCACTTCATGCTGGTGTTTTCATCGCTGACCCTGCAGGCCGCCTTCATCGTGACGCTGCTGGTCGTCACCGTGAGGCTGAACAGTTCGCAGTCGTCGTGGATCTTGCCCGTACGGGCGGGCGGACCGCTGTCCCCGCCAGCCAGCGCGGGACCGGCCAGCGCCGCCACGATGCCCAGCGCCGCGACCGCGGCCGCCAGGCTCCGTACGTCGATTCGTCTGACGTGCATCTGTCTGCTCCTTTCGCAGCTATTGCACTCGCGGCAGGATGGAGCCGGCCAACTGCGCCGGCAAATACCGAATTAATATGAGGTCCATAAGTTCATCTTCGTTCGGTAGGACGGCCGATTACTTTTTCTGCGGACTTCCGATGTTGAGGTCGAATTCGGGACCGCCTTCGCTTTCGGCGCGAAGGTCGCGGAGCGGCTCGGCATGGAGAAGCCGCAGCTCTGCACGCCGGAAGACGGCCAGCGTATCGGGCCGCAGGCGTCGGCCGCGTCGGCGATGTGCGACATGGGCAAGTGCGTTGGCGACCATTAAGGCGTTGCGAGCTATACGCCGGACGCCATGTTGCTGGGGCTTGCACAGCAATAGCCGGAGCTGCGACGTTCGCGGTTCTGACCGAGGCCGCGCGGATGTCGGGCTGCGGCCAAGCGAAATGCCTGGCCGGCGAGGTCATGCCGAAGGGCGCCGGGAGGAGCCCGACCGGGCTGTGTCGGTGGGAGCGGACAAGGCCTATGACACGGCGGAGTTCGTCAGGACCTGCAAAGCCTTCGGCGCCGAGGCACATGCGGCGCGCAACACCGCGGGCCGGCGCTCGAATATCGGCGAAGAGATGGCGGCGAGCGAGGGATATCGAGCGAGCCAGGTTCACCGCAAACGGATCGAGGAGGTCTTCGGCTGGTTGAAGACGGGGCGTGCCTCTCGAAGACCCGACATCGCGGCCTGGCCCGGGTTGACTGGCAGTTCACCCCGGCGCTGGCCGCCTACGACCTGATCCGACTGCCGAAGCTCTTGAAGGCTGCCGCATGACCGCCGGGACCCGGCGTAGGGCCGCCGTTGGGCGCTCCGTCACGCCGGCGCCGGCAAGGCTTCCCGTCCGCAGGGCCGTACTGCTGCGCTGAAATTCCCCGCCTCGTTCACTCCGAACAAATCCATCCGACCGATACGATCACGCCCACAGGCGTCCACAAAATAATCCACTCAGGCCGTTCTTCCACAGCCTGTTAGGCGGTTGGGGGGTCTCCAGCAAATCAGCAACTTCGTTCGCCGTTTCGACGCCGCTCGTGATGGCGCCGTTTACAATCGGCGACCGCATGAAATCGCCCACGATGCGGAGGTTCTGCAGATCTTCCGCCAAATCCAGCCGCATTTGCTTCACCGCAGTGAACATGCCGGGCAGCCCCTTGCAAACCGCCTCGTGCCAGCGGTACACACGCGCAAAGAGCACGTCCTCGTACTGCGGAAGCATCGAGCCTGGAGGCGCCTTGCCATGAGCATCCGCCAGCAGCGTACGGGCAATCTGCTCGTCGTCGAATTCCAGCAAGTCTTTGGCGCGGCTCTCCCCAACCCAAAGGTCGAGCAGAGCCTTGCCGGGCGGCGCGCATTCAGGCAGGTTGACGGTGCGGTCCAACAGCGACGGCGTGTCGTCTTCGGGATATAGTGCCACGCTCCACCCAGGAGGAAGGGGCCGATGGTTGAGGCCCAGTACTACACGGATGCCGAACGAATACTGCACCGTGCCTAGCGCGTCGCGAATCCTCTCCGGCAGGTCCGGCATGATCTCCAGCGCCTTCGTCGCCGGTACACTGGAAATGACCGCGTCGGCCTCCATGAAGCCATCGTCGGTAACGACGCCCACCGCCCTTCCGTTCTCAATGACCACTCGCTTCACCGGCGTCGAGACGCGAATAGCGTTGCCCAGCTTCTCCCCCAGCACTTCCGACAGATGGCTGCACCCACCCACCGGCGTGTAGAGCTTTTCCGGCTTCAGCAGAACTTCGGCCAGGAACGCCCGAATCCAGGTCGCCCCAAATTCTTCGGGATTTCCCATGGTTAAACCCAGAAATCCCTCCAACGTCACCCGCACCGGTTCGGGCACGCCGAGCCTATCGAGGTACTCCCTATAGGTCTCGTCTGTATCCATGTTCGCGATGCGGTGCGTACTCGCGTAGTTCAGGTGCTTTGCATCGGCCTTGAGGTTTCTGACCAACTTGAAAGTCGGCCATATCCCTCGGAGCGATAGAAATTCGATGGTCCGGAACGGCCCTATGTTCCTGAACAAGGACCCCAGAGAGGTAATCGGCGTCGTGACAACCCAGCGTCCGTGCCTATACCAGCCAATGTCCATACTAAGGTTAGTCAGCGGCACACCCAGCTCTTCGCATAGCCGGAACGTTGTGTCGTAGGAAATCGGGAAAAAATCCGCGGCCTTGTCCGTCGAAAAGCCGTCGATCCTCTCGCCGCCCATCCGCCCGCCAATCTGGTCGGTAGCCTCCAACAAAAGGGGGGCGAGGCCGCGCTTCTTTGCCGTGTAGGCCGCGCTCAGTCCTGCGGCCCCCCCTCCGATAACGATGACCCGCTTATTAGCCACGGCGCCGTCCTAGAGGCGCTGGGGCGCTCAATTTCACCGGCCAGACCGGGCTTGCAAGATCAAAACGTCGTGCGGCCACAGCTTGCTTCTCCTGCTCAGACTGAGCCATTTGTCCCGAACCGGCTCGCCCCGCTGGGGGGTCACCGGATGTTGCTCCGCCCAGCGCCTAGCCGGGGCGTAAAGGCAGACTTACAATGAGCTAAGGTATTTCCTCGGCCGCCCCAAAGTCCAGATGGGATTCACTGACGCTCAGCTGACCGGCTTCGGAGGCTGGTCGGTGCTGGGCCAGATGGCGGAGCGGATACGAGGGCACGCGCCAGTGCTGGCTGCACAGAGCGTTCATCGGCTCGCCGCGGGTTTTGCCGACATCGAAGCTTTCGTCTTCAACACTCCCGCCAAATTTCTCCTGAATCGCCATCGCCGCCCGTTCGGAGGCTTCGCTCAGGGTCGCATCGTCGAGATGGACGCAGTGGTTGGTCGTGGACGCGCGACGATGCCCAAGCAGGCGTCCCGCGATATGCAGGCTCTCGCCGTTCATGACCGCGTGCGATGCGTGCGCATGTCGCAGATCGTACAGCCGTGCATCCACGACGATCCCCGCTGCATCGCGCGCCCTGACCCAGACCCCCCCACAGGGCTTTCGTGTTCAACGGCCCATCTCCTTTGCGTCCACGGAAGATGGAGAGATTGCCCGCATGCGGGTCCCGCCCGAGACCCCGCTGGACTTGCAGCGCCAGGGTGTTCATCCCGCGCCGCATGTCCGTCACGCCGGTCGCAAGCCACACCCGCGCCCCGCTCGGAACCGGGATCATCGCCACCCCAGAACCCCAAGCACCCGCGACAGCGCCACCGCATCCACATCCCGGTCGCCCGTTGCGCGCGAGCCATCCGCCAGGGCAATCCCGATCCGTCCGGAGGCAGTCGGTTCGATATCCCTCGGCGCCGGCAACAGCTTCGCCGACTTCGCCCCTTTCGTCGAAGAGACAACTACCGGGACGAAGCCGCCCACTACGCGCGCCGGGTCCCGATACTGGCGACGTCAGCTGAAAACCGGGTTCGCGATCACGTCATGCCGCCGCGCCACGACCGAAACCGGAATCCCGGGCTGACAACTCTCCGCAACGATCCGGCGCTTCTGCGCTTTGCTCCACCGACACCAACGGCGGCGCCCCAGGCCATCGACCCCCGAACCCGTCCGCTCTGCGTCCGACATCCGCATAGTGCCCACTTATCCTCGATGGGCACTTACGGCGCGCCACCCCGAGCGCGCATCCTCCCCGATCCCGGAGAAATGCGACAGGCGGCCTATGCCGAAGGGTTATTCACTTTTTTCTTTCGGGGTGGGGCCTCTTCGGATATTGGGGCAGTTTCCGGACGCGGTCGTGACAGCGAGAGGTCTATCTTGTCGGACAACCAGAGGTTGACAGCAGCGCGTGCGGCGCTGTGTAGGCTGAAGGGTGAATATCCATGAGGGCGCTGCGGTACTGTTCCTTGTCTTCCGCGGCCTCTCTGTCCGCACACCGGGACCGCTCCTTTGAGCCAGCCCTAACCGGTTCGCACCACCCGCCACGCGACGGTCCTGCTTCTTCCTTCCCAACTTCGCCGGATTCCGGTCCGGGGCTCCACGCGTCCTGGTAGGAGCATTCGTCCACTTGGCGTGAGCGGAGCCATGCCGGTGCCCACTTCGCCCCGCGCCTGGCGCGGGTCGGCGAGGCAGCACAACTTCTTTACCTGCAGCGGTTTGCATGACTGGCGCATGCCATCGGACCGGATCGGTCGCGGGCTCAATTTCAAACAGGATGCTGGAGCGATCCCCTGCCATGAGGCGCGCGCGTATGTCGAACGATCCCGAGAACAATCCGGCGCGGAACGGAGCGCCGGGCGTGCTTGTGCCTTGCACGGTGCGGGCGCCCCGCCGGGCTCCGTTGGCGTTGTCCCGTGACTTCCGCCGCCTTGCCTTCCTGTTTGCATTTGGCGCGCTCGTGTCGCTTCCGGCCCACGCGCAGACAGTGCCGAGCGCCAGCGTCGCAGGGGAAGGCCCGGTACTCGAGGGGACGGACGCGACCTTCACGGTGACGCTGTCGAGCCCGGCGCCGCAGGGCGGCGTGACCGTGAACGTCTCGGTGGGCGAGAGCCAGTGGAGCGACATTGCCGAACCGATGGACACCGGCAGACGGACCGTCACCTTCTATCGGGGAGAGAGCGAAAAGACGATCCGCGTCCGGACTGTCGGCGACGACAGCCATGAGCCGAACGGCTGGCTGCAGTTCATCGTCAGGTCCGGAGCAGGCTACCGCCCGGGCTCGCAGTACGTCGTGCGAGTGGTAATGCTCGACGATGACGGCCCTGCCGTGACGGTAACGCCGCGGGATCTGGTCGTCGCGGAGGCTGACGATCCGGCGACGTCAGCGAAGGAGAACGAGGCGAGCTATACGGTGGTTCTGGGCCGACGGCCGACGGGCACGGTGACGGTAACGCCAAGCATCCACACCGATCAAGCCGGGAACGCGCGCGTGGACACGACGCCGCTTCGGTTCACGGCCGCGAACTGGCACATGCCTCAGTCGGTGACCGTGACCGGAGTGAACGACAACCTCGTGAACGAAAGGGCTCGCGGGGCGCAGGTGGACCACGCGGTCGCCGGCTTTGGCGACGTGAACAGGGGGCCCTCCGTGCGGGTCACGGTGACGGACGACGACGGCAACGCCGCGCCGAGCTTTGCATCCGATGCGTCGATCGCCGACCAGATCTACTCCTTGGGCCTTGACATCGAGTTGCTGAAGTTTCCGCGGGCGCGAAGCGGGGACGTGGTGACCTACGCCCTGCGTCCGTCCCCGCCGGCGGGCCTGACATTCGAAGCCAACAGAGCGTCAACGGCCGGACCGGACCCCGGCGCTCTGACCGGGACGCCGACGGCGCTGCAGGGCAAGACGACCTACACGTACACGGCGACGGACCGTAAGAACCGCACGGCATCGCTGACGTTCTCGATCACGGTGGTGGCGGAGGATCTGATGCCGTCATTCCGGCCCGGCACGTCGATCGCGAACCGGTCCTTCACGAAGGACGTGCAGATCGAGCCACTGGTTCTGCCGGCGGCGACGGGTGGCAACGGGACGCTGCATTACTCGGTTCTGGGCCCTCCCGGGAACTTGTTCCTGCCGGATGGGCTGAGCTTCGACGAGGAGACGCGGACGCTGTCCGGCACGCCGACGGCGCTGCAGGGCCCGACGACCTACGCGTACAGGGTTGCGGACGCCGACAGCGACAGAGCGACCCTGACCTTCACCATCGAGGTGGAGGAGGCGCTGGCGGCAGTCCCGAACCTGACGGTGGCCGCGGTGGACGGCGCCACCGACCGGCTTCGGGCGACTTGGGACACGGTGGACGGCGCCACGCGTTACGCGGTCCGGAGCGTGAAGGTCAGTAACTCGACCCTGTCCGGGTCAGACGACATCACGTCCACTTCGCACATATTCACGGGCCTCGAGGCGAATACCGAGTACGACATTACCGTCACCGCGCTCGGTCCGGGCAACCCCGCCCCCAGGCTGGCCCGGAGCACACGCCGCGCGAGGACCAATTCGCCGCCGGGCTCGAGTTCGAGGCCGACAGTGACGGACCTGGCGCCGAGCTTTGCCGCCGATGCATCGATCCCGGACCGGACCTGGACGCAGGACCGGACGATGGCGGATTTGTTGCTTCCGGCGGCGAGTGGCGGCGACGGCACGCTGACCTACGATCTGCTGGGGACGCTGCCGGCGGGACTGTCGTTCGACCCCTTGACGCGCAGGCTGACGGGCACACCCACGACGACCCAGGCGGCGACGACCTACACCTACAGGGCGACCGACGAGGACGGGGACGCGGCTGAGCTCGCGTTCGCCATAATCGTGGCGGAGGACCCGCGCCGGGCGCGGGTTCAGGCTGCGGTGGAGCAGGCGCTTGCGGCAGTGGCGCGGCGCGCGACGGCGGGCGCGCTGGACAATATCGGCGCCAGGTTCGGCGACATCGGCGCGAGCGGCCTGTCTCTGGCGGGCGAGTGGCTGCCGCTGGAGGGCGGCGCCGCGACGGCTACCGCGGAGAACAACGGGTTGCGGCCCTGCGCGGCGGAACGGTTCGGCGGCGGCTATGGCGGCCTCCCCGGCTGCGCGGCGGCAGGGAGCCGGACGATGGAAGCCGGCCGGCTGTTCGGCGCGAGCGCCTTCTCGCTGCATCTGGGCGCGTCGGAGGGCAGCGGTTCCAGCCCGACGACGCCGCTATGGGCCGTGTGGGGCCGGGGCGATCTCGGGACGTTCGCGGGCCGCGGCGAGGCGGGGCTCAGCTACGACGGGGCGTTGCGCACGGGCTGGCTCGGGATTGACGCACGGGCCGGGCCCTGGGTGGCGGGGCTTGCGGTCTCGCACGGCGAGGGCGAGGCGGATTACGCCTTTGCCGGCGACGACCCGTCGGGCCGGGGCCGGCTGGAGACATCGCTGACGGCGGCCTACCCCTACGGGCGCTGGACGCTGGGCGACGGGCTTGAGTTGCGCGGCGTGGTGGGCGCGGGCGAGGGCGAGGCGCGCCACAAGCCGGAGGACGGGGCGACGGAGACCGGCGGCCTCACGATGCGCATGGCGTCGTTGGGGGCCAGGCGGGCGCTTCCCGATCTCGCCGGCGTCGCGCTGGCGGTACGGGCGGATGCGAGCATCACGCGGGTCGAGATCGAAGAGGGCCCGGACGCCATTCACGGGCTGTCCGCCGACAGCTGGCGGCTGCGTGCCGGCATGGAGGCCTCGCGGCGCTTCGCTCTGGAAGGCGATGCCGCGTTCGAGCCGTTCCTGGAGGCGGCGATGCGGCAGGACGGCGGCGATGGCCTCGAGGGCAGCGGCGTCGAGCTTGCCGGCGGGCTGCGTTGGGTTGCGCCGGAGATCGCGGTGGAGCTGCGCGGGCGCTGGCTCACGGCGCACAGCGAGGAGGGTGCGGAAGAGAAGGGCGTGAGCCTGACCGCGCGGGCCGGTCCGGGGGCGGACGGGCGCGGCCTGTTCTTCGCGCTCAGCCCGCGCTGGGGCGCGGATGCGGGCGGCGCGCGGGCGCTGTGGAGCGATGAGATGCCGAACCCGTCGGCGTCCGGCAACAGCGGCGCTGTGGATGCGCGGCTCGGCTACGGGTTCGGCCTGGCGGCGGCGGGCGTGCTGACGCCGTTCGCGGAAGCGGGCCTTGCCGGGGGCGACAGCGGGCGTCTCAAGATCGGGACCCGGTTCGACGCATCGCGCGCGGACTTGCGCCTGGAACTTGCGGGCGAGCGCCGCGAGCGCGCGGCGGCAACGCCGGAGCACGCGCTCCGGCTCGACCTGCTGCTGCGGTTCTGAGGGAGGCGGACATGACGATCCGGACGGGCCGCCGGCCGGCAAGGAGGCCGGGTGCAATGAAGACCCCGATGAAGAACCGGGCCCTGCGCGCCGCCGCGCTCGCGGCTGCGCTGGCGCTGGCTGCCTGCGGCGGCGGGGGCGGCTCCCCCTCCGGCGACGGTCCCCAGCCGCCTGTCACCGGGCCCCAACCGCCTGTGACAGAGCCCCGGCCGCCTGCTGCCGGATCTTCCGCAGCACAAGTCGTCTCGTGGCTTCACTTCGGCTACACGCTCGAGCGCGACGGCGCACTGTCGATCGAAGAGGACGGGTCCGTGCCTCTGTCCTGCCCGGCCGCGGGGTGCGCGGCGAGCGACCTGCGGGATCTGTCGGACACCGGCGGCGCCGGAACGCGGGACGGGTTCGGGACGGTTACGAGAACGACAGGCGGACCGCCGCTCACGAGGGTCTTCTCCGGGGCCTCCGCGACGGTCTCCAATGCGTCGTTCACGCGCTACGGCTTCTGGGGCGAGCACGGCTATGCGGCGGTGGAGATCGGCGCGGGCACGCTGGCGGCCGAGGCCGATGGGCAGCTGTGGAGCGGCCGCTTCGACGCGGCGTATGCCTGGGCAGCCGGCGAGGCGTCGGGGACGAGCCCCGCCGGGACAGGGAGCGCCACCTGGCGAGGTATCGCCGAGGCGGCCCGGACCGCCGACTTCGCGCGCCTTACCGGGACCGCGGAACTGCGGATCGCAGACCTGTCGCGGCCCCTCGTCGATGTCGACATTGACCTCGACGACGGCGGCGCCGGCGTGGCGCTCAGATGGATCGGCATGACACCGTCCGACGGCGGGTTCGGCAAGGGCACGGCCGGAACCGACCGCATCGACGGGCACTTCCACGGTCCCGCCCACGAGGAGGCCTGGGGCGTGTTCGACACCGGGGCCTATGTCGGCGCGTTCGGCGCAAAACGGCAGTAATGCCAAGGCGTCCAATACAGGCTCATGTTTGGAGCGTGCCGTTGGGGTCCTCTCCCACTGGGCGGGTTACCTCGGAGGCTTGCATCCAAACAGCCGCATCGACGACTTGCTCCCTGGAATTTCGTCCCCCGTCAAGCCGAAAGCCAAGCGGCCCACCATCGCTTACAATCCAAACGCCGAAGCCGTTACAGAATCTTCAAAAGCGCTTCCCCTGATCGAGTTGGCATTTTCGGTTTCTGCCCATAGCCATACATGGTACAACTGGGGCCATGACGCGACCTTACCGAAATCCGGGGCTTCTCTTCTCTTTTGTCTTCGGGGCGCGGCGCTAAAAGGACCTGGAGACCCCGAGAATGCCGCCCCGGTTGCTGTAGCTGTTGACCGGAATATTGGACCGGTTCCACTCGACGAAGAAGCCAACATAGGGCGCAAAGCCGCGATATCGCAGCGCTCGGTGGAGCAGGTTCACGGAGAGGCGTGTCTGCCGGTCCGAGCGCGTCGTCCCGAAGAGAGGGTCCCGGCCTGCATGGCGCCGCCAGTGGACGGCCCCCCTGGGCGACACGGAGAGGCCGCCTTCGAAGGCATGGGAGACCCCGAAGGTCAGACCCACGAGCCGGCTGCCGTGGCGATCTTCACGGGCCTCTACATGTTCGAGGTCGAGTTCGGCCCGGAGGGTCGTCCGGGAGCTGAGAGCGTAGTCCAGACCGGGGCCGAATGTAACGGTCCAGCCGTCAAGGCCCGGATGTTGTGGATGGTCGCGGCGCTCCGCATTTAGCGTGGCGTCCATCCGCAACGCCGGAGACAGCCGCAGACGGCCGCGCATCCAGGGACCGATGCCGTCGCTGTAACGATCTGCGTCCAGCCACCGCCGGCCGAGGCGTATGCCACCGCTTGCGCTGCCCCGGTCGAACAATCGCGCGATCCCGATATCGCTTTGGACCGAAATATCGTTCCAGTCGGATTGCTCGTAGAGCTTCGCCGCCGCCGAGACGGCGAGAACGCCGCGCCAGTCGTGGGCCAGCACGGGCGAATACTGCGCGCCCGCGCTGAACAGGAGACCCGTACCCGAGGCCTCACGGGCATCCTCGTCGAGCCGGAACGGCACGCCGCCAATGCGCACCTCGTCGTCATCCGTGCGCTTCGCCGGGTTGCTCTCCGGCAGGATCGCGGCGGAGACGGAAACCGACCAGCGCTTGCGTGCGTCGATGCGATCGAGCCAGGCCTCGACCGCCTCCTCGACCGAGGACGGTAGTTCGTCAGCAAGCGTCGCTTCGAAATGGAAGCGCGCCTTCTCGTCGCGTCCTAGCAGGCCATAGACGCGGGCCAGTTCCAGCCGGACGCGCGTCAGCTCGGGACGCTGGGCGAGGATGGATTCGAAGCGCTCGGCGGCCTCCCGCAGGTGGCCGAGCCGCGCCTCGACGAGGCCCAACAGGAACAGCCGCTCGACCTTCTCCTCTTCGTCGCCCGGCCGGGCCTGCTCCAGGAACGCGCGCGCGTCACGAAAACGGCCGGCCTCGAACAGAAGCCGGCCGAACTGCATGTCGTCTGGTCGGTTCGGGGGACCGTCCGTTTGACCGAACGCGGTCGCGGCGAACAGCAGCGCTGCCGCGACCGCAGCCGGGAGTGCGCCCGCGCGCACCTGCGGGCGTTGCTACTGGCGGGCGCCGCCGAACCAGCCGTGAAGCAGCTTGCCTTCCGGTCCCGCCGCCTGCATCACGCCGGCGGCCTCGTCGACAGCCGGCCCGTAGAAGGCGCCCGAGACGGTGCCGCTGTAGCCTAGACCTGACAAGGTGCCGGACAGGGCGTTCCCCTGGATGGCTCCGTTGGAGATCGTGAACTCGCCAGCGGCCGCACTGTAGGTGCCGCTGTTGAAGTATGTCGGGCTATGCTCGAGGTCGGAAATCCGGCCGGAGACGCTGCCCGCCGCGAAGTCCGCCGACAACGTCAGCGAGCCGCTGTAGCCTTCAGCATAGTTGGACGAGGCGCGCCCCTCTCCCGGGCTGGGTTCGAAGACATAGGCCGACGCTCTGCCAGCATAGGTCGCCATTCCCGTCTGCGGCATGCTCGTGGAGGCGGTCCGGGTGCCATGCACAACGGACGCCCAGACACCAGAGTCCAGCGAAGTCGAAGTCCCGTCAGGATAAACGACGAGCGACCAGTCCTTCACATTGTAGTGGAGCCCTTGCGGCACCCTGTGCACTAACCACCCCGGACGCCTGAGCCACGCCGAGAGGGTCCCAGTTCTCCTGACTTCGACGGTTGATTCGCATAAGTAGTTGATATTGCCTGGTTCTCATTTCGGCTAGGCACTACATCCGGCATTTCTTCGAGCCGTGCTTCGTCGACGGTCAGGCGAGTTGATACGGGGTGATCGTCAGGGGCAGCCCCATGGTTGCGTAAATCTGCTCCGCCGCCGGTGTCGGCTTCGAGGGGATGACGTAGCGGTTGCCCGATTGCCGACAGCGCAGCAGGGAGCACTGGCGGTGGACGAGGGCGGAGCGGATGACCTCCGGGGACATCCGCCGCTTCTGGATGGCGACGCGGTACGCAAGGTGTCGAACGCAGGCGAAGGCCAGGAAGGCGATGGCGATGTGAGCGCGGATCCGGTCCGGGTTCCAGTGCCAGATGGGACGTATCTTCAGGTCGTGTTTGGTGATCCGGAAGCTCTCCTCGACCTGCCAGAGCCCCTGGTAGTGAGCCATCACTTCGGTGACGCGCGCGTCGCGCAGATTGGTGATGACGCCGGTGAGCCCGTCCCATCGTGCGGCCTCGGCGATCTTCTCCGGGTTCACCGTGAGCCGTGCGTCGCCCTCGACGGCGATGAAGCGCTTCGCCCCGTGATTGGAGAGCAGTTCCCTGGGATTGTCGCTGCGGGCCAGCCTGTCGAGCAGGCGTTCCACCTGATGGCGGCGCTCGTGCGCGTCCTTGCGTGCGCGCTGGGGGCAGAAGACGACGATCAGGCGACGGCCCTTGTACTCCCACTCGCCGACCCGGCGGTCCTGTGAGCCCTCCAGCGGGGCATAGGTCCCGGGGTCGAGAACCTGCCCCAGCAGCGCGAGCGGCAGCTTGCGCAGCCGCGCGCCGACGACATACTCGCCGCCGATGGCGTCCATGGCGTCGAGGTTGTCGGCGCTCAGCATGCCCCGGTCGGCCACGCATACCGTGCGCTCCACCTGGTGGCGGCGCTGCATGTCCTGCAGGACCGGGACCATGCTGTGTCCCTCGTAGGTGGCGCCGGGGAAGACCTCGTAGCTGATCGGCAGCCCTTCGCGCGTCACCATCAGCGCCAGCAGAACCTGCGAGTCCTTGTGTTTGCCGTCCTTGCTGAAGCCGTGCTGGCGAAGCTCGTCCTCGGCGGCCGTCTCGAAGTAGAGCGTGGTGCAATCGAAGAAGAGGATCGCGACCGGCTCCGGCAGCAGCGACCGGCTCGCCTCGCCGACGCGCGTGCGCAGTCGCTCGATCACCGTCGCGTCGAGCTGATCCATCATCCGGTAGACCTTCTCGAGCGGAAGACTCACGCCGAAGTCCTCCTCGAGCCGGCGCACGCTGCCCCGCTTGCTGTCGGGGTTGGCTACCCGCGCCATCACCACATGGAACAGCGCGTCATGGGAGGCCCGGTAGCGCGAGCGCGGCAGCAGCGCGTCGAGGCCCAGCAGCCGGTAGATCTCGCCATAGACCTCGTGGATGCCTGTGATCAGGCGCTGCTCCTCTTCAAGCTGCTTGAGGTCGACCGGGAGTTCCTCCTTGCCGTCCCCCCGGCGGCCGACACGGATCGCCTGCTCAGCGATCTTCTCGGGCGCAAACAATGCCGGCTGACGCTCGTCCTCCAGCTTCGCCTTGACGTACTCGCCGAGCTGCCTCAGGCGCTCGAGCTCGTCCTCGTCCATGGCCACGCCGACATGGCGGACGATGCGCTGTCGGACCTTGCCGCCGTCGCGCACGGCCTCGACGATCTGGACCGAGCGTCGCGGGCTGTTGGGGGAGGTCTTGATGCGCACGAACATGGGGGGAGTGTAGCGCGTGGCGGAGGCATTGACAGTCTCAAAGATTTACTAGGCACTACAACGCAGCTTGACCGCACCGCAACTGCCAACTCATTGGCTTTACTGAAAACTCCAGACGCGAGATCGGTCAGAAGTCAGCCCAACCGTCGAAGTCAGGGTGCCGGACAGGGCGTTCCCCTGGATGGCTCCGTTGGAGATCGTGAACTCGCCAGCGGCCGCACTGTAGGTGCCGCTGTTGAAGTATGTCGGGCTATGCTCGAGGTCGGAAATCCGGCCGGAGACGCTGCCCGCCGCGAAGTCCGCCGACAACGTCAGCGAGCCGCTGTAGCCTTCAGCATAGTTGGACGAGGCGCGCCCCTCTCCCGGGCTGGGTTCGAAGACATAGGCCGACGCTCTGCCAGCATAGGTCGCCATTCCCGTCTGCGGCATGCTCGTGGAGGCGGTCCGGGTGCCATGCACAACGGACGCCCAGACACCAGAGTCCAGCGAAGTCGAAGTCCCGTCAGGATAAACGACGAGCGACCAGTCCTTCACATTGTAGTGGAGCCCTTGCGGCACCCTGTGCACTAACCACCCCGGACGCCTGAGCCACGCCGAGAGGGTCCCAGTTCTCTTGCGATAGGCGTCGCGCGAAGTAGTTGAACTACCGAGGTCATCGACGCCCAGCGACACGGTCTGCGGCGTCCCGTCGACAAGATAGGAGACCGTGTATCCGCCAGCATCGTCCGCTTCGATCGATGTAATCCGGTTGTTCGCGTCCTGGGCCACAACGCGGGGCGATGCCGAGCTGTAGTCGAGGCGGTTGACGCCGGCCTGCAACGGTTCGTTGTCCATGTGCTCGCCGACGACATCGGTGCGCCTGCCGCCCAAATGTCCTAGGATTGCCGAGTCGTCCGTAGCGTCCGTGGCGCGGGCTGCGGTGAAGACCGCGCCGAACTCATGCGCGTTCGGTCCGTAGAACCGGCCCGATATGTCGCCTGTGAATCCGCGCATACTGTCTTCCAACGGAGCGTTCGCATCGTCGTCCACGCCCGTCAGAGTGGCCGTGAACCCGTCGCCGGCAATCGCGCCATCGGCTATGTCGAACCGGGTCGTGGAGGGCATGTTTTCGTATGACGATTCACCCGGTGGTTGAATGCGGAGACGGAAAATGCGCCCTGACAGGGTCGCGTCCGCAAAGTCCGCCGTCAGGACCAGATTGCCCTGAACCCGACCGCGGGCAACACGGCTGGAGGTGGAGCCGACAGTGTTGTCGTATTGATCGGCAAACATCCGCCCCGAGTAGGCTGCCGTTCCTGTGGGCATGCCGCTCGATCCGGTCGGGACCCCGTAAATGGTGTGAATACGTCCTCCTGACGGATGATGAGAGCCGAAAAGATCGAAGTAGAGAAACTCGGACCCGATGCCGTAGCCCACACCGTCGTAGCCGCCGCTATAGCCCCAGAGCCAGTACTGTCGACCGCCGACATCCTTGGTATAGGAGGTTGAGTCCCGGGTTCCGAAGTCGGCCTTGGAGAAATGAACGGTCTCTTCCGTGCCGTCGACGACATAGGTCACATGGAACCCGCTATCGCCATCGCTCGCGACAGAGGAGATCGAGAATCGATTGCTCACAGACGACCGACCGGCGCTGCTATCGAGACGGAGCCCCTTCGAGAAGGTCCCGAACATGTTCGCCGGATCCGGAACCAGTTCGGCTAGGGTTGGCGTCCGAGGCGTGGCAGGCGGCAGCGTCGGAGGCTCTGTGCCCGGCTGTCCTCCGGTTCCCGTTCCGGGTTGTCCGCCGGTGCCGGGCGATTCGGGCCCGCCGGTGTTCATGGCGGTGCCTCCGCCTCCTCCGCCCCCGCAGCCGGCAAGCGCCAGCAGGGCGACGAGCGGAAGGACCATCGAGGTCCTCAGGACCGTTGTGAATTTCATAACCGTGTCTCCATTTCCGAGTTGACAATTCGGGGGATTGCCGATCTGCCCGATCGGCGATTGCGGAACGGCGTCGAGGTTTTGCGAGACCAACGGGACCGGTCGCAAAGCATCCAACGTCCCAGGCTGGCGGCAGGCGCGCAAAACCGCCCGCAACGCCGGTAGCCCGACGGCGGTACAGAGTGTTGTGGAAGCAAATCCGCCCTGTGCGGGCGGCGGAAACTCAGCGGAGCCAGATAGCTCCGGACAACATCCGGCGCTCGGCGCTCGGCGCTCGGCGCTCGGCGCTCGGCGCTCGGCGCTCGGCGCTCGGCGCTCGGCGCTCGGCGCTCGGCGCTCGGCGCTCGGCGCTCGGCGCTCGGCGCTCGGCGCTCGGCGCTCGGCGCTCAATTATACGCGCGGACAATGCCGACAATGTCAACGCCATGGTCCGACGACGCCCTCCGAACTCGCACGCAGTCAACGCGTCCACCTCTCTATTCAAAGCGAAACACGGCGGATCGGACATTGTCAACCTGCGATGCTGCGGCAACGGCAATGCTGGGGCTGACCCGTCTCACGGAACCGGGCGCCTGACCGCCATAATCTCAGGGCGTGAGGCCGCACTCCGCCGCCCTGCGGCCGGCTCCGGCCGCGATCTCCATCCGGCACTCACTCCCGCAATGTGTAGCAAGTAGCGCATCCCGCTCCTGCCTGAGACCCCGGCTCGCCATGACCAGCAACACGGCATCGAACACGAACGCCGCCGTCGCCGCCTGCTCGGCAATCTGCATTACCGCCTCCGGTGCTGATACACCCGTCCTCGCCGCAACGCGGCCAGCCGCCATGCCGGAAGGGAGCATCGGGCCAGGCGCGGCCGATCCCGCATTCCATATCACTGGTATATTCCGAATGCAGGGGCTCAGCCTCCGTCAGCGCTGCCTGAAGGCGCTCCGGCGCAGACATGGCGCAAGCGCTGTCCTCACTCCCGGCTCCAGATACAGGCGCCGACCGACAAGCAGCCATACGCGTGGTAAATCATGCCGACCAACGGAAGCGCACGCTCCTTCCATTTCGAAGAGTCGGCTCGCCCGCCTGAACTCGCTTCCTGCCGGCCATTTTCGAAAGCCAGGGCGCGATCACCGACCATAAAGAAAGGTCCATCGCAATCGATTTCAACTTCGCCTGCTTCGCAAGGCGCCGAAGATGAAAAGCCGCACTGCGCGGCTGTCGATGGACAGCTGCGGAACGCCCGAATCATGAGTGATCTTCAGTCCAGCAGGATTTCGTGAATCCGGATCCTGTCGGCGTCCGACAGGTCCTGCCGCAGCGCGGTCACCGCAAGCTCCAGCAGCCCGACGGCCAGGATGCGATCCGTCTCGCGCGGATCGGGACCCGTCGGAGCGTCGAACAGCGCGTCGTGCGCTCGAAGGAGTTCCACGGCCCTCGGCAGGAGAGCCATCCCCTCCTCGGTCAATTGCGTTCTGCCCGTCTCCGCCTTGCTCGGAGGGAAGTTCCGCTCCAGCAACTTCACGCCCAGCACCCCTTCCAGCGCCTGCAGTCGGCTGACGATCCCCGCGCGCGAAATGCCGCAACGATGCGCCGCCTTCGCCGTGCTCCGCTCTCTCACCACGGCCACGAAGGCCCGCACGTTCTTGATGTTCAGGTCCGGCATGGCGCTCCCGATACCCTTGCCTCTAGTTGGCGCGGCATCAACATACAGGCAGGGTGCCATTGCATACAGGCGGGTGCATACAGGCGGGGCACTGTTGCGATATTGCAACACAATCCATAAATTGCTTGAAGTGTATTGCGCATAGAGTGAACCTCGGAAAGTATTGTCGCGCTGCTCGCAAGGGAGCGGTAACTGGCAACAGGGACAACGATGATGAAACGCATCCTTTTGGGAACGACGGCGCTCGCCTTCGCGGGCGTGATGGCTGCCGGCTCGGCTATGGCGGCGGACAAGGTGACCGTCGGTATCAGCGGCTACATGCAACAGTGGGTCGGCATGACCAGCGTCGAGGATTCCGCAAATGCGGATATCGAGGGCGGCGTGGCCCAGCACTCCGATACCGAAGTCCATTTCCGGGGCAAGCTGGAAGCGGACAACGGCCTGACCGTCTCCATCAAGGTCGAACTCGAAGGCAACGACCCCGGTATCGACGAGTCGCAGCTCACGGTTCGCGGCGACTTCGGCTCGATCACACTCGGCGCCGAGGACGGCGCTTCGGTGCTGACCCATCACGGCGTGCGCGATGCCGGTTTCGGCATGCTCTGCGGCGATATGGGCAGATGGACCGGCGGCAACGTCAACGAGTGCGGCCCCATCGGCTTGGGCACTGCCGGCCATGGCTTCGGCGACAGGAACAACATCACCTACTTCTCGCCGCGCGTGAACGGCGTGCAGTTCGGCGCGACCTATATCCCGAACGAGGCGCAGGAAGGCAGAGGCGGAGCCCCCAGAGATACCGACAATGACGCCTGGGCGGTCGGCGGCAACTTCAAGGGCGAATTCGGCGGCGCCAATGTCGCGTTCTCGCTCGGCCACTACAACATGAGCCAGACCGGTGCCGACGACTTCGATCACACGAATGTCGGCCTTCAGGTTGGCATGGGGGCGTTCAGCTTCGATGTCGCCTATGCGACGGCGGATGACGGCATGGATACGAACTCCTCGGCCGACGTCGACATCGTGGCCGCGGGCGTAATGTATTCGGACGGCCCGATGGCGGTCAGCCTCAGCCACACGGCGACCGATGCCGACGACGGCACCGAGCAGGCGGGCACGATGCTCTCCGCGAGCTACAGCCTGGCGCCGGGCGTCGCCTGGAGGAGCTCGCTGTTTGCGGTCGAGAGGGAGCGCGGCGCGATGCCCGGTCGGTTCGACTTCGGCGTGCCTGGGGCGCAAAGAGGCATGCCTGCGGCCAACGCCGGCAGCAGCATCGAGGGCGCCGGCTTCGTCACCGGCATCACGGTCGGCTTCTGATCCGTGCGGCAGCCACGAAAGGAACAATCCAAGGTTTGCCCGGCCGATCCGGCCCGGGCTGAAAGGAGTGTCGGTGATTATCATAAAGGGCGCATATTTGCTGGCGTAGCGCGCTTTTGTGGTGCGCACGACAAACAGCGTGAGACAGGCGCGGCCAAGGGCGGCAATGGCGATGGCTCGTTCAGCGCCACTCTCTATGGCGACTTGACGGCGGGTGCGGACGGGATCTTTCCCCAGCCTGCTGCTGTGGTCGGCGAATTCAACGCCGGTTTCAGCAACGGCTCGGTGGCCGGCGCGTTCGGCGCAACGAAGGACTAGGGAGCGGCCTCCGGGCTTCTCCACACAAAGGAGGGGGCGTCAAAGCCCCTTCCTGAAGACCTTCCCCCGGCTGCTCCCCGAGCGGCCGGGGGTTTTCTTGTCCCGCACCGCTGGTGGTTTCCATGCGCATGCTCGTATTCGCCTTCGTCGCCGGCCTGCTAGTGCTCGCCGCGGCCACCGTCGCCTACGGCCAGGACCGGACCGGGACGCTGTTCCGCGCCGGCATGGACGCCCTCAATGCCGCCCATGCCATCGCGGACCGCGAGGCCCGCGACGAAAAGCTGGACGAGGCCATCGCCGCCTTCCGCGCCATCCTGGTGAATAGCCCGGAGCTCGTGCGCGTGCGGCTCGAACTCGCCCGCGCCTTCTTCCTGAAGGAGGAGGACACGCTCGCGCGCCGCCACTTCGAGCAGGTGCTGGCGGGCGACGTGCCCCCCGCTGTGGCCGCCAACATCCAGCGCTTCCTGCGCGTCATGCGCGCGCGGCGGCGCTGGGAGGCGCAGTTCGGCGCGGCGCTGGCGCCCGACAGCAACCTCAACGCCGCCTCGGGCGAGCGCACGGTCTTCCTCGACACGCCCTTCGGCCGCCTGCCCTTCACCCTCGACGACCCCGCGAAGCCCGAATCCGGCCTCGGTGTCTCGATCTGGGGCGGCGGCGAATACCAGTATCCGCTCGGGCCGCGCTGGCGGCTGCGCTCCGGGGCGAACACCAACATCCGCCAATACAAGGGCGGGGACTTCGACCGCCATTTCCTCGCCGCCCATCTCGGCCCGCGCCGGCTGATCGACGCACGCACCGAAGCGAGCCTGCTGGCGACGGTGGACCGGCAGTGGACCGCCGGCGTGCCCGAGACCGACCGCTTCGGCCTGCGCCTGGAGGGCGAGCACCGGCTGACGCCGCGCCTCGTCCTGTTCGCGCGCGCGAACGCCGCCCGGCGCAACTGCCGCGACTGCAACCATCTCGACGGCCCGGAAGGGGATGTCCTGCTCGGGACCGTATGGGCCGCGCTGCCGATCCTGCGCCTCAGCGGCAATGCCGGCTGGAACTGGAGCCGCGCCAACTCCGAACACTGGCGCAGCGCCGGCCCGCAGGCGAGCCTGGGCGCCACTCTGGCGCTGCCGGCCGGCTTCACGGTGGGCCTGCGCGCCTCCCTGCGGCGCACCGATTACCAGGGCCGGGGCTTCGCCCACAACACGATCGACCGCGAGCCGCGCGAGGACGAGACCCGGACGCTCTCCGTCTCGGTCCACAACCGCGCCTTCACCCTGGCGGGCTTCAGCCCCCGCCTCTCCCTCATCCGCGAGGAGCGCGAGACCAACGCCCAGGCCCTCGACTACGACCGCAATCGCGCCGAACTTTCTTTCGTCAAGCAATTCTGACACAGGGGCAGCGGCGGCGCAGAATGGCCGGCCCGGACAGAACAGGCACTCCCCGTGCCTCCTTCCAGTCCGGGCCGGCCGCCGGAGGGGCGGGTTGCAACGCCCCTCCGGCACCCTCGCGCCCCGCACATATTGCGCGCGTGATCGACGGACTCGCTCTCCCATTGCAAAGCCGTTGCCGGATGAACGAAAGGCCTGCTTCCGCACGGTCTTGAACCGGGACATCGATCCGGGGAGGACCGGCAAACTCCTGCACCGTGGCGGCGGCGAGAACGGCTCCGCCACCGCGCCCTGTTCCCCCTCGGTCAAATCGTACGTATAACGCAAACTGCTGCGCCGATACTCTCGACAAGCGGTTTCCTGAAGGACCGTAAGCGGCTCCGTTCCCCCGCAAACTAAACGGAACTACAATCTTCCGAAATCGCTTAGCTCCTTTCGGGACACGATCAGGTTTTGACGTCGTTGCAATTCCGGAGCATCGTGAGACGATAGCCTGCCAGATGTCAGGAGCGAGGATATGGGTCGAGACAGTTCTTATGTGCGTCAGAGAAATAGAATTACAGCTTTGCGCTGTTGTGGCATGCTTTTTCTCCTGTCCGTTCTTTTTTTCCAACCGGAATTCGACGGAACACAATTTGGAGCAATGTTGTCCATATGTGGAAGCGTGCTGGTCGTAGTTTCTGTTTTGGGACGATATTGGTCAATTAGAGCGGAATCCGATCATGTTGCGGAGTATCCTGCGGCATTGAAGTAGTTTTTGCATTCTTGCGGTGAGAAGGTCTGGGAGATTTGTCCGATGGTGTTCCAGAGGCTGTCGACAGTTCTCTCGGCAGCTTTTCGTAGCCTTGCCTTGAGCTTTGCGAAGGCGAGTTCGATGGGATTGAAGTCAGGACTATAGGGCGGCAGGAAGAGGAGTTGCGCGCCGGCGTCTTCGATCATCTTGCGGACCCTGGGTCCCTTGTGGCTTGAGAGGTTGTCCATGACGACGATATCGCCGGGCCTCAGTTCGGGGACGAGGACCACTTTGACGTAGGCCTCGAAGGCATCGCGGTCGATGGCGCCGGAGAGCACGAAGGGGGCAATCATGCCGCGCGGCGTGAGCCCGGCGACGAAGGTGGTTGTGTTCCAGTGTCCGTGAGGGACGGCCATGCGCAGACGTTTGCCGCGCGGGGCCCAGCCGTGGGTGCGGGCCATGTTGGTCTTGGCCCCTGTCTCTCGGCTTCGACATGTCGAAACGCCCACCGCGAACACAGCCTCGCATGGTGCCTCTACCGCAACATGCGCGGCTTTGCAGGTGCACTGTATGCGGTGCGGGCGAGGCAGCCGGCTTTCAGCTTGACGACGGCTTGAAGTTCCAGGGAAGCAGTTCATCGAGGCGGTCATTGGGATGACCGGCTGCGATGGCTTCGAGTGTGGCCTTGAGCCAGGCGTGTGGCTCGACCTCGTTCAACTTCGCCGTCTGGATGAGGGATGCTATGCGTCCCCAGGCGGCGGCGCCGTCGTCGTGACCGGCGAACAAGGCGTTTTTCCGTGTAAGGACCACGGGCCGCAGGCTGTTTTCGACGGCATTGCTATCCATTTCGACGCGGCCGTCGTCGAGGAAGATCCGGAGGCCGTCCCAATGACGGGCGATATAGGCGAGCTTTTCGCCGAGCCGGGACTTGGGCGAGACGCGGACGCGCTGCTGCGTCAGCCATTCGCCGAAGGCCTCGACCAGGTGTCGGTGATTATCATAAAGGGCGCATATTTGCTGGCGTAGCGCGCTTTTGTGGTGCGCACGACAAACAGCGTGAGACAGGCGCGGCCGGGTTTATGACGGGGGCCGAGGACGGAAGGAGGGCGTAGCCCGACCGGAGTCCTCGGCCCCCGTCGCGTTGAGATTTTCGCCTCCCGGAGGGCGGCGACGTCCTGGCGACCGGGTTGGCCGTTCCCGGGCTGCGGCAGGGGGTAGACTGGGGCTTCTGAGAACGATGCGGCGCCGGCCCCGTTGGCTTGGTGGCAACGACCGGCGCCGCACCCCCCGAGCCATGCAAGGCGCGGCCCGGAAGCGCAGTATCGTGCGCGTCCGGGCGTGGGTCCACCCCGTTCTCATCGGTCGCGATGAGGAACGCCGCCCGCCTGTTCACCTGCGCCCTGTGCCGCCGCCAGGTGGTTCTCTGCCGGCGCTGCGACTCTGGCCATATCTACTGTTCGCCGCGTTGCAGCGGGCGGGCGCGGCGTCGGTCGGTGCGCCTTGCGGGGCAGCGCTACCAGAACAGCCGCCGGGGCCGTCACAAGCATGCCGAGCGCCAGCGGCGCTACCGCGAACGGCGCCGTGTGCGGCAGCCGGCAGTTCGGGCCATCGCGCAGAAAGTGACGCATCACCCTTTGACCGTCGCGCGCCGGCGTCCTGATGTGGCGCGCATACCGGCGGGGCGGTCCGGAACCCGGCCCTTCGGGCCCGACCGTCCCGCCCGGGTGTTCCGCTGCGAGCGCTGCGGTCGGTTCTGCGGCCTGGCGGTCTATCCGGGCCTGCGCCAGGCGCGAAGGGAGTGAGATGGCGATCGACAAGCAGACCCGTGCCGAGATCCAGCGGCTGTATTTTGCCGAGAAGTGGAGGATCGGCACGATCGCGCGCCAGCTCGGCGTCCACCACGGCACGGTCGAGCGCGCGGTAGCGGCCGCCGGGGCGCCCGCGCGTGAGAGGCGGCGCAGGGCTTCGATGATCGATCCGTTCCGGCCCTTCATCCGCCAGACCCTGGCGGTCTGGCCCAGGCTGCCAGCCAGCCGGCTCTACCAGATGGCGGTCGAGCGCGGCTACCGGGGCAGCCAGAGCCACTTCCGGCGCATGATCGCGCCGGAGCGCCCGCGGCCTGTGGCCGAGGCCTATCTGCGCCTCAAGACCCTGCCCGGCGAGCTGGCCCAGGTGGACTGGGCCCACTTCGGCAAGGTGAGGATCGGGCGCGCGGAGCGCCCGCTGATGGGCTTCGTGATGGTGCTGAGCTACTCGCGCCGCATCTTCCTGCACTTCTACCTCAATGCCGCGATGGACAACTTCCTGCGCGGCCATGTCGAGGCCTTCGAGGCCTGGCAGGGCGTGCCCCGCGAGCTATGGTACGACAACCTGAAGAGCGTCGTGCTGGAGCGCCAGGGCGACGCCATCCGGTTCAACCCCCGGCTCCTCGACTTCGCCGCCCGCTACCGCTTCCTGCCCAAGCCGGTCGCGGTCGCGCGCGGCAACGAGAAGGGGCGCGTGGAGCGCGCCATACGCTATGTGCGCGACAACTTCTTCGCCGCCCGCGCCTGGCGCGACCTCGACGACCTGAACGCCCGGGCCCGCGCCTGGTGCGACGGCGTCGCCGCCGACCGTCGCTGGCCGGACGACCGCTCCCTCACCGTGCGCGAGGCCTTCGAGCGCGAGCGCGGCTCCCTGATGGCGCTGCCCGACGACCGGCCCCCCGTCGACGAGAGGGTCGAGGTCAGGATCGGCAAGACCCCCTACGCCAGGTTCGACCTCAATGACTATAGCGTCCCGCATACCCATACGCGGCGCACCCTCACCGTGGTCGCGACACTGGAGGAGGTACGCATCCTCGACGGCGCCGACACCGTCGCCCGTCATCCGCGCAGCTTCGACAAGGCGGCCCGCATCGAGACCCCCGAGCACATCGAGGAGCTGGTCAGGCTCAAACGTCACGCCCACCGCCTGCGCGGGCAGAGCCGCCTTCTCCAGGCCGCCCCCGACAGCGAGCGCCTGCTTGCCGAGACCGCCAGGCGCGGCGGCAATATCGGCACAACCGTCGCCTCCCTGCTGCGCCTGCTCGACGACTACGGAGCCGTCGAACTCGAAGCCGCCATCGATGAAGCCCTTGAGCGCGGCGTCCCCCATCCCAATGCGGTGCGCTTCAGCCTGAACCGGCGGCGCGAACAGCGCAACGAGCCACCACCCATCCCCATCGACCTGCCCGGCGATCCAAGACTGCGCGATATCGCGGTCCGCGATCACGACCTCGGCGGATACGACGGGCTCGCAAGCCACCACGAGGAGGACAGCGAAGAATGACCCTCAAGGACCGCGCCACGGCGCTCGGACTGCACGGCCTCCTCGCCCACTGGAGCGAGGTTGCGGAGCGCGACTGGCTCCCGCCCCTGATCGCATGGGAAGAGGAAGAGAGGCGAAGCCGAAGCCTCAGGCGACGCCTCACCGCCGCCCGCCTCGGACAGTTCAAGCCGCTCGCCGACTTCGACTGGGACTGGCCAAGGCGATGCGACCGCATGGCCGTCGAGGACCTCATGACCCTCAACTTCCTCCGCGAGGGCGCCAATGTCGTCCTCATCGGCCCCAACGGCGTCGGCAAGTCCACAATCGCCGCCAATATCGCACACCGCGCCGTCCTCGAAGGCCACACCGTGCGCTTCGCAACCGCCGCCAGCCTGCTCGGCGAGCTCGCCGCCATCGACTCCGACACAATGCTCCAGCGCAGGCTGCGCTTCTACGCCCGCCAGCACCTCCTGGTCATCGACGAAGTCGGATATCTCTCCTACTCCAACCGTCATGCCGACCTGCTGTTCAATATCGTCTCAAGCCGCAGCCAGCAGCGCTCCACCATCATCACCACAAACCGCCCCTTCGCCGAGTGGAGCGAGGCCTTCCCCAACGCCGCCTGCCTCGTGGCCCTTGTCGACCGGCTCGTCCACAATGCCGAGATCCTCGCCATCGACGGCGACTCATACCGCCGCAAGGAGGCCGAGGAACGCCAGAAGCAGCGCAGCGCCGATCGCCGCCGGCGGCGATCGGCAAAAGGAGCGGGCAAGAGCACGGCGCAAGACACGGGGGATGCCTGAGCCAGCCGTGCAGCATCTGCATCCATGGGATCGCCGCCTGCGGGCCGAGGGGCTGCGAAGCTGCCCCCTCGAAGACGTGGTCCACGCCCTCGGCTATCGCCGCGATCCCGCCGATGCCGCGCGCTGGAGACGAGCCGGTTCGGTCCTCTCCATCAACCGCTTCATGTTCTACGACCATCTGCGCGGAGAGGGAGGCGCCGGGGCCATCCAGCTGGCGGTTCATGCGCTCGGATGCCCAACGACCGAAGCCCTCGACTTCCTCGCCCAACTGCCGCGCCACTCACGGCTCCCGAACAGTCGCTGTGAGGCGGAGCCCTCGTGCCAGGACCCTCGCTGGCCGGCGCTGCGGCAATACCTCATCGAGCAGCGCGGCCTCGCCGACGCGCTCGTCGAGCTATGCCGAGGCCTCGGCCTGATCCGTGCCGACCGGCGCGGCAATCCCGTGTTCCTCCGCCGAAACGCCGCCAGCAAGGTGGTCGGCATAGAGACCCTCCCCGCAGCGCAGGAGCCGGCCGCAGACGGCGGCTTCTGGATGTCATGGGAGCCCGACTGGCCCGGCACCGTCATCCTCACCGGCAGCGCCCTCGACGCCCTGTCGATCCTCTCCCTCCACCTCGTCCCGGAAAAACGCAGCAAATGCGCCGTCGTCTCCACCGGCGCCATCACGGCCAGAATCCCCAAATGGGTCGAGGCCTGGAACCCGCGCCGTATCTTCTGTGCCTGGGACGCTACACGATACGGCGATCACGCCGCCCGCCGCATGCAAGACAACGACACAAGAATCGTCCGAATGCGACCGGCCCTCGAAAACCAGGACTGGAACGACATGCTCATCCGTGACCGCGACGGCGAGCCGCTCGAAACCGATGACCGCCCAATCAGATGAACGCAACACCTAACCCATGCGACGCTGCTCGCAAGCCGCACAAACCGGCCGTTCCGCGCCAGCAAATAAACGCCCTTCCTAACCGTCGCTAACACCAGGGGCGCGGAGCGCGTTTGCCGTTCGGCGAGGCGCAGCTCCGGCGGGCTGCCGCGTATATCGGCCTCGATGGCGTAGAGTTCGGCGATCCGGCGTAAGCCCTCGGCTGCGATTTCCGAGCCGCTGCTGTCGTGGATTTCGCGAAGCCGGCGCCGACAATGGGCCCAACAGTAGGCCAGCCGCAGCGGCGCGCCGCCCTTGCGGCTCGGTCCGGCCAGCCGGCTGTAGCCGGCATAGCCATCGACCTGCAGGATGCCGTCGAAGCCATCAAGGAAGCGCTCCGCATGTTCGCCGCCGCGCCCGGGGGCGTAGAAGTAGACGACGCCCGGTGGATCGGGCCCGCCCCAGGAACGGTCGTCGCGGGCCAGCGCCCATAACCAGCCGGTCTTCGTCCTGCCGCGGCCCGGATCGAGCACCGGCGCCCGCGTCTCATCCATGAAGAGCTTGGACGACCGTTTCAGGTGCCGTGCCAGGCGGTCAACCACCGGCCTGAGGTGGAACGAGGCCTTGCCGACCCAGCCGGCCAGCGTCGAGCGGTCCAGATCGAGGCCTGAGCGGGCATAGATCTGCGTCTGACGGTGCAACGGACAATGATCGGCGTATTTCGAGACCAGCACATGCGCGATAGCGCCTTCGGTCGGCAGCGCCCCTTCGATCAGCCGGGCCGGCGCCGGCGCCTGGGTCACGCCTTCCTCACACCGGCGGCAGGCGTATTTCGGGCGCACCGTGACGATCACCCGCAACTGCGCCGGCACGATGTCCAGGCGCTCCGTGCGATCCTCGCCGATCTTCGCCATTTCCCCGCAGCCGCAGGGGCAGAGCGTGCTCTCCGGCTCGATCACCTGCTCGATCCGCTCCAGGTGGTCCGGCAAATGGCCGAGATTGCGCGCCGGGCGAGGACGCTTCGGCGATTGGGCCGGCGCCGGATCGGCCGGCGTGATCGCTTCCTCGATCTCTTCCGCCGCCGCAACAAGGTCCTCGAACGCCAGCTGGCGCTCGTCCGCCGTCAGCTTCTCCGACCTTTTCCCGTAGATAACGCGCTGCAGCTCGCGCACCAGGTGTTCGAGACGGCGGATGCGCTCGGACTGCGCCTCATTGCGGTCCGTCAACACCTCGTTCTCGGTGCGAAGCGTCTCCAGCGCCATGATCGCCTGCACCGCCGCTTCCCGCTGTTCGGGTGTCAGCGTTTCAAGGTCGATCTCCGCAAGCGCAGCCATGGCTCGCTTGGTAGCACAGTGTCGCGGAGCCGGACGCCCCGATCCACCGGCTGAGTCACTCCGCCTCAGCCGGGCGCCGCGCCGACAGCGCCCGCACGCGACGCCAGTCCAGGCCCGCGAACAAGGCCTCGAACTGCGCATGGCTCAGCGACATCACCCCGTCGCGGATCGCCGGCCATACAAAGCCCTGGTCCTCCAGACGCTTGTAGATCAGCACCAGCCCGGTCCCGTCCCAGAAGACCAGCTTCAGCCTGTCAGCTCGCCTCGATCGAAAGACGTATACCGTGCCGGTGAACGGGTCCCGCCGCAGCGCGCCCTTCACATGCGCGACAAGGCCGTCGTGCTGGCGGCGGAAGTCGACGGGCTTCGTTGCGACAACGATCCGCACCCGGTTCGACGGGAAGATCATGACAGCGCATTCAGCGCAGACACGATCTCCGCCAGCCGGCCCGCCGGCACCGCCGCATCCAGACGGACCGTAACCCGGTCCAGAACCACTTCCAGACACCCACCGTTCGCCTCGGCGCCGTGCCCTTCAGCCCGGACCACCAGCGGCGCAAACTCCACTGCCTCGTCCGCTGCAGGCAAAACCAGGCGACCCTCCCGCGCCTTGCGACGCCAGTCCGACAGATGGCTTGGGCGAAGATCGTAACGCCGTGCTACCGAGGCCACCCTCGCGCCAGGCTCAAGCGTCTCCGCTACAATCCGCGCCTTCAACTCTTCCGGCCAGCGACGGCGACCCTTCACTCCACCGATCACCTCGACCGGGCTGAGAAACTCCGCAGTGCGCTCCATGGAGAAACTCCTCTACGTCCTCCCGAACGTAGCGGAGTCTCAAATCCCGAGACCGAGCGGAAGGTGCCCCTGCCGCATCGCTTACGGTGCACTCGAACTCGCACTCGCACTCGAAGCCAACCAGCGCGAGGCCGCCGGGCCCGAAGCAGGCGCGGCGGCGCCGGAGCACACGATCGGACTACGTATCACCGCAAGATGGTGAGGCGACCGGAGGCGGGGAAGGCGGCGGTGGGCACAGCGGAAACCGGGACGCGCGGCGTGGACCGGGCGGAGCGGCGATCGAATCCCGGGACGGAGGCATGCTGCCCCGACCTAGAGAAGCGCCTACGGCCGGCCCTCAAGGCCGGACGGGCGCGTTTCGCCGCCCTCTTGCGCCTCTGGCCGGACCACCGACCGGCCGGACGCAGCACGGCGAAGCACGACGCAATGGCTGCCGGCGCAGAACCGGCGCAAGGGAGAACTGGAACGAGCCCCGCAGACCCCTCAGTGAAGCGAATGCTCGCGGCCCTCCAGGGCCCTGGCCCGCGGCGGGACCGTCCGCTTCCTTTGAACTCTCTCTATGTCGTTGGTCCCCCAATCACGGCCGCCAACGTGGGATGAAAAACTATAACCTGCGCGTCCTCGTCGCGGAGCAATGATCGAATATACGCCCTTCTAAACCCGCAATCGGAAATGTAAGTGACCCCACTACCGTTTTTGACGCCGATACAGCCTGTCCATATCAACACGTCCACAACCATATCGACCACATCCCCCGCCCGCGCTCTAGCTTCGACTGCTCGGCGTAAACGATTCAACGAAAACTCGGTCCCCAACTGAAGCAAATCAAACATCAAGTCCTCCGCGGCGGGAACCACATCCTTCAGCTCTCGGTCAAAATCTTCCAATACCTGCCAGCCCAGCTCCTCCAAAGCCAAGCGATAATCCTCTTCTTGCACGGTGTTGCGACCTAACGTTACCGCCCTCCTCCTTGCGGTTTCAAACAGCCGAATGAGATATCTCGGGCGCATTAGCGAAGATTCGACTAGAAACTCCAACGTTCGTTTACCATCCACCCGTTGCACGGACACCTGTTCCCATACTTCGCCCCACCTCCGTTTACCAGCTCGCAAGCCTTTCAATATTCGATTCTTGAACAGCTGCTCCAATAAGGCTCTGTCATTCCATTCCACACTCGCCACGCTAAGCTTCCCGTAGTCCGCCATAGCACCAATGACGAACTCGAATACATCACTGCGAAGAAAAATTGCCCAGCTAAACTCTAACTGTTTTCGCGAAAATCTTCGTCGTATATCCTTTAGCGACTCAATTAACCCCGAGATAATTTCAGCATCCAACTCAGTGAATGAAGGCGGTGTCCAAAATCGATCCAGGTTATCAAACAAAAAGAATACCACGCCCTTTCTCGAAAGGTATCCCAAAACCTCCTCTCGTATTTGGGTAATTTCCTTGCCATAAACTATTTCCAGCACGCGGGATGACGCCAATGATCCCTCCTGCCATCCGCTTTGGCCTTCATAACGGGTAATAATTCTTTCGACGAGGGCTTGAAGTCGTTCACTAAAGTCCCCCTCTCCTTCCGCCCGCTCTTGGTAAAATTTCTCCAACTGCCTATATCTTTCCATCAACTCAAAATCATATCGGGCCCGGCGGTGATCCTTTTCTAAAATTTTATAAGCAATTTCCAGCCATACGATATATTCCCAGAAAGAGGCGATAAATTCTTTTCGAGCACCGATAGAAAGATATTCTAGCACAAACTCCTTTAACCGAATCAACTGATAGCCTTCCGGCTGCAAATCAACAACTATATTCGATTTTTCTGAGCGTGTTCTATTTCGTGTTTGGAGAAAAATGGCTGTTTTTCCGCTGCCCTTTCTCCCCAATAGGATGTTCAGATCTCCGGATGATGTTAGTCGAAATTGCTCCGTTTCAAGGAAGTATGTCTCCAGCTGGGATGCTTCATTTTCTGCCGCAGGATCTCCACAATACACTTGGTCAAGAAATCGCTCGGTATTGGGCTTGATTTCAACAAAGGCTTCCTGGTATTCGTATATCTCGTCGCGAAATCTCCTCATAATGGAGGATAGTCCAGCAATATGCTCCCATCGGGTCGCTATTTCGTCTAGGTCGAGTGGAAGCCTGTCATCTTTGTGGGCAAGAAGCAAAAAGGGAATGTCTAGGCCCCGGGCAACACCAATCGCGAAAGAGGTGCGTTGATTTTGCCGTGTCGAAGAGCCTGCTTCGGAGTTGTCCCAAACTGCAATAATGCCAAAGGACTGAGAGATATGCTCGAATGCTTCGGAAGCCGTCAGGCGATCCACTTCATTGGGGTTCATGGACCGGTACTTCAATTTAATAATTTTCTTTATGTGACTTGCGACGCGGCGAGAGATATCTTCGTCCCCAGTCAGTTGAAGAAAATATACTGGATGTTCGCGATTTGGGCTTGACTTGGGCCAGTTGTTTGGCGAGATGGGTTTCTTCAGTATAGCGGCCAAAGAGGCGGTATTGGTGTATTCGTCGTGTCCAACATTGTGCAGAAGGCCTACTGATACCAAGTTCTTTAAGGCTTTATTCGAAGCACGAATTAGTCGTAGTGGTTTCCGCAGGCCCAAGGCCAAGCCGATTTCATAGGTGACGTTGTCGTTGGGCTCTGAGACGTCAGCTATAAGCGAGTCTGCGTCTTCAATCCAAGAATAGACCGTTTTATCTATCGGAGTACCAGAGGGGTCGAATCGGTTCCAAGGCTCAAGAATGCGTTTCGAGGTTTGAGCGTGTTCACAGGCCGTGTCAATGAGTTCGGCGAGGACGGTATCAGCCGAAGAGAATGCAACAAAGGTTCGCTCGGGCATTGAGGTGCTCGCACTGGAGGCGGAAGGTGGCGAAGAGCAGGAAAGGAGTGCTCGTGGGTGCTAGGAGAACAGAAGGGGTGGAAGGTCGTAACGGTGGCTGAGGCGCGAGGCTAAAGAAATGGTAGGGTGTTTTGCACGGTCAGTCAAAAGGGTGAGAGCAAGAGGGCTGACCAGTACGGTTGAAGAGGGATGAAGGTGAATGGAGGGAGGGCCCTAGGAAGGGCTTTATCGGCGGGTCGGTCGACATCACTGGCACGCTGGGGGTTAAGTTCGATATGGACTCGGCGCGCTGGGGCGAGAGGTGGGCGGCCTACGAGCGCGGCACCGGCACGAGTAACCGTGCCGTCGTCAACACCTTAGGGGAGCGGAACATCTCGCCAACACGCAGCAACTCAACGGCGGGAAGATCCGGCCTAGGGGCGCAGACGCGAACCACAGGGTGGACTGGCAGACGAGGGAAAGCGGGGACGCTCCCCACGGCGACCGGGACAGGCAATGATGCAGCGCTTACGCTCATCCGTGCCGGCGTCGGGGAATGCTGCCGCCTCGTCCGGGCGACTCGGTCCCGGATTGATCGCGGCCAGCGGGAGACAGGGCGGCGGTAGGGTCGCCGGCCGCCAACGTTCCTGTCCCCTGCTGGTTCATGAGCGCGTCGATGACTTCCCCCACACGCTCCGCCGCCGCTTCGGTGTCGCGGTCTGCGAGGTGGGCATAGCGCATCGTCATCTGCACATTGGAATGCCCGAGCAGCCGGGAGACCACCGGCACGGGCACGCCGTTCATCACGGCATGACTCGACATCGTGTGCCGCAGGTCGTGAAGGCGGCAGTCCTCGATGCCGGCTTCGCAGCGCACACGATGCCACAGCCTGAGATCGGGGCCGCGCGGGCGGGCGGGATCGAGCGGCGAGGGAAACACGAACGCGCTGCCCGTGCGCGGCTGCCGGTCGAGAATGGCTCTCGCCTGCCTATTGAGGGCAACTGTCCTCGGCCCCGTCTTGGCGTCGGCGAGCGCTAGTGCCCCGTCGCGGACCTCCGACCATCTGAGGCCGACGATCTCGCCCCGGCGGCATCCGGTGAGCAGCAAGAGACGGATGATGTCGGCCTGCTGGCGGTCGCCCTCGCGGGTCCGGGCGTCTAGGACGGCGTGCAGGCGCGCAATCTCCTCGCGGGACAGGAAGCGCGTGAGCTTCGCCAGCCGGTTGAACGCGATGCCGTCGGCCGGATTGCGTTCAATATGGCCGCAGGCGACGGCGAAGTTCAAAATCTGCCTGAGACGCCCGAGGGCGTGATTGGCGTTGCCGGGGGCGGTGCGGCTGTAGGGCTCGAACCAGCGCCTGATGCCGCCCTCGCCGATGCGGTCCAGCGCCTTCGCCCCGAAGGCCGGCAGGAGTTGCGCCGCCAGCTGATACCGGGCCGCCCGCTGCGTCGAAGGCTTGAAGCGGTCGAAATGCGCCTCCTTCCACGGCCCGGCGACGAAGTCCCGGAACAGCGGGACGGCATACGCCGGCGCGGTCCCTCTCTCCGGCTCCGGGTTTGCCCGGCGGGCATGGCACTCCCTTCGGACCTCTTCCAGGCTCTTGACACCGACCCGCCCGAGCGAGACGCGCTTCGTGCGCCCGCCGGCGTCGAGAAGCAGCACATAGCTGCATCCCCCGGAGGGCCGCACTCTGATGCCGAGCCCGGCGACGCGCGTGTCCCAGACCGTGTATTCGCGCTCGCGGGGTCGGAGCCGGGCGATGGTCGCCTCGGTGAGTTTCATCCGTTCCGTGGCGGCCATGGCTCATTCTCCCCCAAGCGCCGCGCCGACCGTCTCGGCGGCCTCGTGTACCGCGGCGTCGGGAAGGTGGAGGTATTTCAGCGTCGTCTCCGGCTTGCGGTGACCGAGCAGGCGGCTGATCGCCAGTACGGTCTCGCCCTGCCTCAGAGCGATGGTCGCCATCGAGTGGCGCAGGTCGTGGAGATGCATGTCGTCAAGTTCCGCCTCGGCGCGCAGCCTGGACCAGAAATAGTCCAGCCAGCGAAGGCTCCGCGGCCGATCACCGCGCGCCGCCGGGAACACCCAGCGCCCCTGCCGCTCAAGGCTGTCAAGAACGCGCCGGGCCGCCCCGGACAGCCAGACGGTTCTGGGACCGGTCTTGCTGTCCCGGAGATGCAAGTGGCCGTCCCGGTAGTCGGACCATTGCAGCGTCAGCATCTCGCCCTTGCGGCAGCCGGTGAGCAGCAGCAGGCGGATGAAGGCGGATTGTTGCGGAAACCGGACTTCGTGGGCGGTGAGCCTCGCGGACAGGCGGCGGACCTCGTCATCAGACAGGAACCGCTCGCGGCCCTTGCGGCGGTAGCGCCGCACGCCCCGGCAAGGATTGGAGCCTTCCGGGCGCATACCCATGGCCTCCGCCTCCTTCATGATGACGGACAGCACCGGCATCGACCGGTCCGCCGCCACTGGCGTCGCGCGCAGGCGGGCGAACCAGTTCCTCACCTCCTGCCGGTCGATGTCAGCAATCGGACGCCCGGCGAAATGCGGCAGGAGCTGGCTGCGCAGGTAGCTGCGGTTCACATAGAGCGTGCCCGGTTTCCAGACCCTCTCGCGACGACGGAATGCGGTCTCGGCGACAGCCTCGAACAGCGCCTCGCCGGGCGAGGCAGGCGTCTCCTCCCCGCGCCGGATGGCGGCGAGCATTTCAGCCGCAACGGACCGCGCCTCTGCGACGCTAATGGCCCCGGCATCGCCGACGATCTTCCAGACGCGCTCGCCGCAGTGCTGGCACTGGAGGAAGAACCGCTTGCGGCCCGAAGGCGACACGCGGACGCCGAAGCCCCTGAGCTTGCCGTCGCGGACGTCCCGGACCGTCTTGCGGGATTTGAGCGCCCTGACACGGGCGTCGGTAAGGATAGTTCCAGGCATGCCTTCTCTCCCGCCTGCTGTGGCAGCTGGGGAACTGGCAGTTGCAATTCAGTTCCCCGGATGGCAGTTGTTCGGGAGAAAAAACAACGTAATTTCAGATAGTTAGCACCATTGGTGCGCACACGGTGTATGGCAACTATGCGCGGGGCGTGACGACCGAGGCGTATCTGGCGCGGGCGCGGGAGTGGGGCGCCCGCAAACTTACGGCCGACCGCCACAAGGAGTACGGCCTGTCCACCTATGACCGTCACACCGACGGCAGCGGCATCTGCTTCGCCTCGCAGCGCCGCCCGGTGCTGACGCAGCGCTCCGGCTATATGAGCTATCTGGACGAGGCGGGCTCGGGGCTGCGCCACTATCCGGGCGACACCCACCTCATCGACTGGCTGGAGGAGAAGGGCTACGAGTTCGACCTCGTGACCGACCACGACCTGGACCGCGAGGGCTACGACCTGATTTCGCCCTACCGCGTCGTGCTGACAGGCTCCCATCCCGAATACCACACGGCCAACACGCTGGACGCGCTCCAGCGCCATCTCGATAAGGGCGGGCGGCTCATGTATCTCGGCGGCAACGGCTTCTACTGGCGGGTGGCGGTCAGCGACGCCGCGCCCGGCGCCGTGGAAATCCGGCGGGGCGAGGGCGGCATCCGCGCCTGGGCGGCGGAGCCCGGCGAGTATTACAACGCGCTCGACGGGGAATATGGCGGCCTCTGGCGGCGCAACGACCGCCCGCCGCAGAAGCTCGCAGGCGTCGGCTTCTCCGCCCAGGGGCAGTTCGTCGGCTCATACTATGTGCGCGGCCCCGGCGCCGACGACCCGCGCGCGGCCTGGATCTTCGAGGGCGTGCCGGACCGCATACTCGGCGATTTCGGCCTCTCTGGCGGGGGCGCGGCCGGCTTCGAGCTGGACCGGGTGGACACGCGCCTCGGCTCGCCGCCGAACACGCTCGTGCTCGCGACCTCCGAGCGGCACGGCGACACCTTCGTCGTGGTGCCGGAGGAGCTGCTGACCCATCTCGTCACCTGGCCGGGCGAGCCGCCCGAGGCGCTGGTCCGCTCGAACCTGGCGTTCTTCGAGACCGCCGCGGGCGGGGCCGTCTTCTCCGTCGGCTCCATCACCTATTGCGGCAGCCTCTCCCACAACAATTACGACAACAACATCTCGCGCATCACACAGAACGTCCTCGACCGCTTCGCCGACTCCGCGCCGTTCGAGAGTTGAGCGGCGGGCTATTCCCAGCCGGGAAGCGCCGCCGCGCCGGCGCCGGCGATGCGGCCGGAGACGAAGCATTCGGCGATGTTGCCGCCGGAGAGGTAGAGGTGGCCGAAGGCGCTGCCGAGTTCGCCCGCTGCGTAGAGCCTCGGGATCGGCGCGCCGAACACATTGACGATCCGCTGGCCGGCATCGTGGACCGGCCCGCCCTGGGTGTTCGACACCACCGGCCATATCGGCGCGCCGTAGAAGGGCGGCGTGTCGATGGGCGTCATGGTTCCGGGCGGACGGCCGAAATCCCCGTCGCGCCCGGCCGCGCAGAGCTCGTTCCAGCGCGCGACGCTGGCCTCCGCGGCGGCGGGGTCGAGGCCGAGCGCGGCGGCAAGCGCGCCCACCGTGCCCGCCCGCTTGAGCGCGCCCGACTCCACTTCCGCCAGATTGTCCTCGCTCCAGTCCAGCCGGATGCCCTCGTCGTTGGAGGTGGGCTGGCCGAGCGGGTAGAGCCGGCGGCCGTTCTCGTCGCAGATCATGGCGCTCGGGATGCGCGGATAGTCCTGCCGCACCGTGTCGTAGAACTGCATCTGCCGGTGGCCGGTGTCGTGGGTGTAGGGCAGGTATTCGTTCATGTAGCGCCGCCCGTCGCGGTCCAGCAGGATCCAGGCCATCTTCACGCCGGGGTCGTCATGTTCGCCGGATTGGGCCGGGCGCCAGTCCGGCAGGCGCTTGACCCTTATGCCGTAGGGGTAGTCCGGGTCGGCGCTGCGGAAGCCGTAGGCGCCGTGGAAATGCCACATGTGCCAGAGCTCGGCGCCGAGGTCCTGGGCCATGGCGATGCCGTCGCCGGTGTTGTGCCGGGCCGCGGCCGGCAGGACGGGCCGGCCCTCCCAGAACTGGTCCTGCCTCTCGGCATTGCCCTCGAACCCGCCCGACGCGAGGATGACGCCTCGCCGCGCCTTGACATGGCGGATGCTGTCCCGTCCCTCGACGGTAATGCCGCGCACTTCGGACCCGTCTTCCGAGGTCAGCAGGCGCAGCCCGCGCGTGTTCAGCCGGATCGCGACATCCTCGTTCGCAAGATTGTCGTCGAGTATCTTGAACAGCATCGGCCCGCCCGGCGCCCCGTTAGCCCAGGGATAGACGGCGCGGGCGTCGAAGTTCGGCACCGCGTGAACGGTCGTGTGATAGAAGGTGTCGAACCCCGGCAGCGGGTAGTTGCCGCCGGCCTTGCCGGCCTCGACGCTGGTGCCGATCTCCGCATCGTTGACCCTGGCAAGGTCCCGCACATAAGGCTCCAGCCCGGCCATGCCGTCGGCGAGCACGCGGTTCACATTGTCAGGCGTCCGCCCGCCATTGGTCGCGGCCAGGTAGCTGTAGGCTTTCCCGGCGTCGAGGGCGCAGCGCACCGACCCATAGGAGCAGATGGAGATGCCGCCCGGCACGCCGGTCTTCTCGATCAGCAGCACCCGCGCGCCGGCGCGCGCCGCCTCCAGCGCCGAAACGGACCCGGCGAAACCGTAGCCGACCACGACGACATCGAACGCCTCGTCGTAATCGCTTGCCGAGCGGGGAACGCCCTCCATGCCGTTCAGGCGGCGAGGATGTCGCCCGGCCTGACGCCGTGCCAGCCCGCCGCGCGCTCGCTCCAGTAGATCGACTGGATGCGGCTGGTGACGATGCCGGCATGGCCGTTGCCGACCGTCTTGCCGTTGACCCCGGTAATCGGCATGACCCCGCCCGCGGTGGTGCTGGTGAACACCTCGCCTGCCTCTTCGAGCTCCTCGGGGCGGATCTTGCGCAGCTCGAAGGGGATGCCCTCGCGCTCGCAGATCTCCCGCACCGACCGCCGCGTGATGCCTTCCAGCACATTGTAGTCGGGGCTCGCCACCCTGCCGTCCTGCACGACGAAGACGTTGAAGCCCGGCCCCTCCGAGAGGAAGCCGTCGGGGCCTGCGAGGATGGCGTCGTCGCAGTCATTGTCGTAGGCCTCGAGGCGCGCCTGTACGAGGTCGGCCCGGTTGTAGTTCTTGAAGCGCTGGTCGATGGCCTTCGACGACACCCGCTCGACGCCGCTTACATAGAGGGTCGCGCCGTTGCGGCACTTGTCCTCGCCCCATATCCACACATAGGGCACGGCGTACACCAGGACGATGGGCTTCAGCCCGCGAGGGTCCCGGACGCCGGGCGGCGGCACGCCGCGCGAGACCTGCATCTTCACATAGGTGTTTGCGAGCCCCGTGCGCTCCACACACTCAGCGCAGATGCGGCGCATTTCCTCGAAGGAGTAGGGATTCTCCAGACGAAAGCCCTCGCAGGAACGCTGGAACCGCTCCAGATGCTCGTCGAGCATGAAGAACCAGCCGTTCCAGGTGGAGGTCACGTCATAAACACAATCCCCCCAGACGAACCCGACATCGAAAACCGACATCGTGGCGTCTTCCGGAGCCATGTATTCGCCGTCGATGAAAACGATACCGTCGGACATCGCCTCTCCTCCCGCTGACGGAAGCGCCGCCCCGTTCCGGACCGGCGATTCCGCAGGAACCTTAATACATGGACGATTGTGCCGCCATGCCGCCGGGCTGGCGGAAGGCCGGCCTTCCTGCGATGGTCCGGCCCGGAACCGCACCGCCGCACCGCCCGCCGAGGAGGCGCCCCGACCGCCATGCCCGATGTCGCCGGATTCCGCGCCAAGATCGCGGTCATCGTGCCGTCCACCAACGCAATGGTGGAAGCCGATTTCAACCATCTCTTCCGCATTCCGGGCGTCACTTTCCAGGCGGGGCGGATGTATTTCGAGAACCCGGCGCTCGACTCGGACGACGCCTTCGAGCGGCTGCTCGGCCAGGTGGACCGGGCCTTCGAAACGGCCGTCCGCGACGCGATGACCTGCGAGCCGGACTATCTGGTGATGGGCATGTCGGCGCCGACCTTCTGGGGCGGGCGCGAGGGCGGCGCGGCGTTCCTCGAACGCGCCCGCAAGCTTTGCGGGCTCGGCGTGACCACGGGCGGGGAGGCGTGCAGTGCGGCGCTCGAGGCGCTGGGCGCGCGGCGGATCGCCGTGCTCTCTCCCTACCAGCCGGTCATGCGCGAACAGATCGTCCGCTATTTCGAGGAGTCCGGCTTCCCGGTGGTCCGCTCCGTCGATCTGGAATGTCCGAGCGCCACGGCCATCGCGGCGGTGACGCCGGACGAGTTGCGCGGCGCGCTGCGCGGGATCGACGGACCGGACGTGGATGCAATCCTGCAGGTGGGCACCAACCTTTCCATGGTGCGGCTCGCGGCGGAGGCGGAAGGCTGGCTCGGCAAGCCGGTGGTCGCGGTCAACGCCGCGCTCGCCTGGCACGCCTACCGCGCGAACGGATTCGACGACCGGATATACGGCTGCGGCAGCCTGTTCAGCGACCACTGAGCGCACGCGGTTTGCAAGCGGGCCGCTTGCGCTATCCTTGGGCGGGCGTCATGCGGTCCGGGCGGCGCAGTCCGGGGCAGGATCGGGCAGCGAAAGCATATCCTTATGAGTGAGATGGAAAGCCGGTGCAGGGTCGGCATCGATGTCGGCGGGACCTTCACGGATGTCGTGCTGGAAGCCGGCGGGATGCGGACCTCGGCCAAGGTGCTGACCACGCCGCGCGCGCCGGAAGCGGGCGTCATCGAGGCCCTGCGGGAAGTGCTGCGCAAGGCGGGCCTTGAGGCCGGCGATGTCGGGCTCGTGCTGCACGGCACGACGCTCGCCACCAACGCCGTGCTCGAACGGCGCGGCGCGCGCACCGCGCTCATCACGACGGAAGGTTTCCGCGACATTCTCGAGGTCGGCTACGAGACCCGGTACGACCAGTACGACCTGATGATCGAGAAGGTGCAGCCCATCGTGCCGCGCCGGCTGCGCTTCACCGTGCCGGAGCGCGTCGATGCCAGGGGCGGCGTTCTCGTGCCGCTCGACGAGGAGGCCGTGCAGGCGCTCGCCCCGGCGCTCTCCGCCGCGCGGATCGAGAGCGTGGCGGTCGGGTTCCTCCACGCCTACGCCAATCCGGTGCATGAGCGGCGGGTGGAAACGATTCTCCGCGAGGCCCTGCCGGAGCTTTCGGTGACGCTGGCCTCCGAGGTATGTCCGGAAGTCAGGGAATATGAGCGCTTCACCACGGCGAGCGTGAATGCCTATGTCCGCCCGCTGATGGAAGGCTATCTCGCGCGTCTGGACGGGATGCTGGCCGGGATCGGCATCGTCTGCCCGATGCTGCTCATGACATCCGGCGGCGGCCTCACGACCGTCGAGACGGCGCGGCGCCAGCCGGTCCGGCTGGTCGAGTCCGGGCCGGCCGGCGGGGTGCTGCTGGCGCGCGACATCGCCGCGCGCGCCGGCCTCGACAAGGTCATGTCCTTCGACATGGGCGGCACCACAGCGAAGATCTGCTTCATCGAGAACCTGGAGCCGAGGCGCGCGCGCGAATTCGAGATCGACCGCCAGGCCCGCTTCATGAAGGGCAGCGGCCTGCCGCTCCGCATCCCGGTGATCGAGATGGTGGAGATCGGCGCGGGCGGCGGCTCCATCGCCCGCGTGGACCGGCTCGGCCGGATTGCCGTGGGGCCGGAGAGCGCCGGCGCGGAGCCCGGACCGGCGGGATATAACCGCAGCGGAACCGACGCGACCGTTACCGACGCCGACATCGTGCTCGGCCGCATCGACCCGGCGGGTTTCGCCGGCGGGCGCATCGAACTCCGGCCCGAGCTTTCGGGCGCGGCGGTGGGCCGCAGCGTCGGCGCGCCGCTGGAGCTCGACCGGTCGCAGGCGGCGCAGGGCATCGTCGAAATCGTCGATGAGAACATGTCGAACGCGGCGCGGGTGCTGGCGGTCGAGGAGGGCAAGGTCGCGGCCGAGCAGACGATCATCGCCTTCGGCGGCGCCGCACCGCTCCATGCCTGCCGGATTGCGGAGAAGCTCGGCATCCGGCGGATCGTCGTGCCGGTCGATGCCGGGGTCGGGTCCGCCATCGGCTTCCTCCGGGCCCCGGTCGCCTATGAGGTCGTGCGCAGCCTCAACATGCGCCTCTCGGCCCTCGATGCGGACGCCGTGAACGAGCTCATGGCCGACATGCGCCGCGAAGCCCGCACCGTCGTGGAATCCGGGGCGTTCGGCGCGGCGCTCGCCGAGCGCCGCGTTGCCTATATGCGCTATCTCGGGCAGGGGCACGAGATCGCCGTGGCGGTCGAAGCGGAGCATCTCGGGCCCGATGATGGGCGGGTCCTGCAGGCGGCCTATGACCGCGAATACGAGCGGCTGTTCAAGCGGACCATTCCGGACGCCGATGTCGAGGTGCTGTCCTGGGGCCTGACGGTTTCCACGGAGGAGGCGATGCCCGCCCCCGACGGCCGGGCGCCTGCGCCGGCTTCGGCGGAACCGGCCGCCTGGCGCAGCATGTTCGACACGGAAAGCGGCGAGGCGGCGCGGGTGCCGCTCTACCGGCGCGCGGACCTTGCCGCGGGCGACGGGCTGGACGGCCCGGCGCTGATCGTCGAAGAGCAGACTTCGACCTTCGTTTCCCGGACATTCCGGGCCATGCTCGCGCCGGGGGGCAATATCGTGCTGGAAAGACAGGCTTGAGGGATCGGGCGATGGCGAAGAGAGACGGACTCGATGTCATAACCAGGCAGGTGATGTGGAACCGCCTGATCTCGGTGGTCGAGGAGCAGGCGCAGACGCTGCTGAGAACGGCGTTCAGCCCCATCGTGCGCGAATGCGGAGACCTTTCGGCCGGCGTGTTCGACCTGAAGGGCCGGATGCTGGCCCAGGCGGTGACGGGCACGCCGGGCCATGTCAATTCGATGGCTGAGTCCGTGCAGCACTTCATCCGCCACTTCCCGATTGCGGAAATGAACGAGGGCGACATCTACATCACCAACGATCCCTGGCTGGGCACGGGACACCTCAACGACTTCGTGCTGACAACGCCCTGTTTCCGCCGGGGCCGGATCGTCGGCATGTTCTCCTGCACCTCGCATCTGACCGACATAGGCGGCATCGGCACCGGCCCGGACGCGACCGATGTGCATATGGAGGGGCTCTACATCCCGATGCTGAAGCTCGCCGACCGGGGAAAGATCGACAACACCCTCATGGCGATGGTCCGGCGCAACACCCGCGAGCCGGTGGAGTGCGAGGGCGATGTCTATTCGCTCGCCGCCTGCAACGAGGTGGGCTGCGTGCGCCTGGTCGAGATGATGGACGAGTTCGGCCTGGAGGACCTGGACGAGCTCGGCGAATACATCGTCTCCAGCTCCCGCCGCGCCGTCCTTGCGGAAATCGCCGAACTGCCGAAGGGCAAGTATCGCAACACGATGACCGTGGACGGCTACGACCGGCCGATAGACCTGGTCGCCACGCTCGAGATCGGCGGCGACGGCATCCATGTCGATTACGACGGCACCTCGCCCATGTCGCGCTACGGCGTCAATGTGCCGAGCGCCTACACCACCGCCTACACCAGCTTCGGGCTCGGCTGCGCGATCGCGCCGGGCGTGCCGAACAATGCGGGCTCGCTCTCCGCCTTCCGGGTGACGGCCCCGGAACGCTCCATCCTCAATGCGCCCTATCCGGCGGCCGTTTGCGCCCGCCATCTCATCGGCCAGCTTCTGCCGGATGTCGTGTTCGGCTGCCTGGAGAAAGTGGTGCCTGAGCGCGTGCCGGCGGAGGGCGCCTCGTCGCTCTGGAACCTCACCTTCCGGGGCGAGGCCGAACGCGGCTCGAACGAGCGCAGCCTGTTCGCCTTCACCGCCGTCACCAACGGGGGCACCGGCGCGCGCGGCGTGAAGGACGGCCTGAACGGCACGGCCTATCCGAGCGGGGTGAAGGGCACGCCGGTGGAGATCGTCGAGACGATGACGCCGGTGCTGTTCCGCAGGAAGGAGCTGCGCATCGACTCGGCCGGCCCCGGAACCTGGCGCGGCGGGGCGGGCCAGACCATCGAGGTCGAAGCCGCCAATGGCAGGGACATGGAGTTGCTGGCGGCCTTCGAGCGCATCGAGAACCCGGCGCGGGGGCGGGCCGGCGGCGGCGGCGGCGAGCCGGGCGCGGTCTTCCTGGCGTCGGGAACCCGGCTGAAGGGCAAGGGCACGCAGACGATTCCCGCCGGCGAACGGCTCGTCGTCCACACGCCGGGCGGCGGCGGGCACGGACCCTCCGGGGGCCGCGCGCGCGAAGCCGTGGCGGCGGATATGGAGGACGGACTCGTCAGCGAGGCGGCGGCCCGCAGCGACTATGGCTGGAAGGGGGCGGCATGAAGCCGGGCGGCTTGACCGGACGGAGCCTGCCGGTCAGCATGGCGGCGGAGAATGGCGGATGCTGGACTGGATAATCGCGCACCCCAATGCGGCCACGGCGCTGGCGGCGATGGCGTTGGTGGCGGTCGGCCTGCTGGTCGGCACCGGCCAGATCGGGGTGATCTGGGTCGGCATCCGCGCGATGGACCGGAGTTCCGCCCAGCGCAAGGCGGACCGGGACGCCGAGATCGCTACCCGGCAAGCGGAGCACGCCGCCTGGAAGGCGGAGCGGGATGCCGCCAGGGAGGAATCGCGCCGGCGCTACGAAGCCGACGAGCGCCGCCACGAGGAAGTGATGACGGCCTTTGCGCGCGACGCCGCCAGGGCGGACGAGGACGCCCGGCGGCGCGACGAGGAGGCTAAGCGGCGCGACGAGGAGGCCTTGCGCCGGCATGAGGAATCGATGGCGGCGCTGAAGGCGCTGATCGAACGCACCGCGCCGCATCCCGCAGCGGCGGAGTGAAGCGGGATCGCCGGAGACCGGCGGTTCAGCCCTTCAGCTTGATGTTGTCGGGCAGGAACATGACGATCTCGGGAAAGATCGTAATCAGGAGCGCCATGCCTGCCATGATGAAGAAGAAGGGCAGCGTCGCAATGGCGATGCGGCCGATCTTCTCGCCCGTCATGCCCTGAATGACGAACAGGTTGAAGCCGACCGGCGGCGTGATCTGCGCCATCTCGACGACGATCACCAGGAAAATGCCGAACCACACCTTGTCGAAGCCCGCCTGCGTGACCAGCGCAAGGGTGATCGGCAAGGTCATGACGATGCTCGACATGCCCTCCAGCACGCAGCCGAGAATGGCATAGAACACCAGCAGCAGCAGGATGAGCCCGAAAGGCGAGAGGCCGAGCCCGGCGATCTCGCCGGCGATGATGCGCGGCACGCCCAGATAGCCGATGGCGATGGACAGGAAATAGGCGCCTGCCACGATCAGGCCGATCATCGAGATGGTGCGCACGGCGCCGAAACAGGCCTGGCGCAGATTGCCGAAGGTGAGCGTGCCCTGCATCGCGCTCACGATGAGCGCGCCGACGACGCCGACGGCTGCGGCCTCAGACGGGCTGGCGTAACCGCCGTACATGGAGCCCAGAACGAGGACGATCAGGAAGACGACCGGACCGAGATGGCGAAGGCCGGCCAGCCGCTCGGCCATCGGGACATGGAGGTCCTCGTTCGACGCCATGGAAGGCCGGGTGAGCGTCCTGACCGCGATGTAGAGCATGTAGCCGAGCGCCAGCAGCAGGCCCGGAACGACGCCGGCGATGAAGAGCTTCAGGATCGAGGTCTCGGCGAGCACGCCGTAAACGATCAGCACCAGGCTCGGCGGGATCAGCAGGCCGAGCGTGCCGGCGCCCGCCAGCGACCCCATCGCCAGGTCCTTGTCGTAGCCCCGCCGGAACAGCTCGGTGAGCGTGATGCGCCCCACCGTGGCCGTGGTGGCGGCGGACGAGCCCGAAATCGCGGCGAAGAGCGTGCAGCCGAGCACATTGACATGCAGCAGGCGGCCCGGAAGGCGGGTCGTCCAGGGCGTGATGCCGGCGAACAGCGTCTCGGAAAGCTTGGTGCGGAACAGGATTTCCGCCATCAGGATGAACATCGGCAGCGCCAGCAGTTCCGGCGTCGTCGTGACGTTCCAGATCATCTGGGCGAGCAGCTTCTCCACCGGCATGGACCGGAAGACGCCGAGCGAGATCAGCCCGACGGAAAACAGCGAGACGGCGACCCACACGCCCGCGGCAAGCGTGACTGCAAGAAGGCCGAGGACCGTGAAGACAATGGTGGTTGTCATGGACGCCCCGGCCCTGTTACTCGACGCTGTAGGAGCGCATGGCTTCCCGGTCGTCCGGCGGATCGTCGATAAGCAGCCGGATGAGGCGGACGATCATCTGGACGGCCAGGAGCGTTGCGCCGACCGCGAGGCCGGAGGTCGGATAGATCAGGGGTACGGCGACCACGGTGAACGAGGTGCTGCCGGCGACGAAAGTCTGCCAGGCGAACAGGATCATGGAATAGGCCAAGTAACAGGTGATGGCGACGCCGAAGACCGTGGCCAGAAGTTCGGACATGTAGGCCACGCGGGCGTTGCGGCTGGTGATCAGGAACGCAACGCGGACCTGGCCGCCGGTTCGAAGCGTGAAGGCGGCGCCGAGGAAGATCGCGGTGCCCAGGAAATAGGAACTGTATTCCCAGGCGAAGCTGAGCGAGATGTTGAAGACCGTGCGGCAGATCACTTCCGCGATAATCAGGATCACGATGCCGACCACGAGCAGCACGGCAATGACGCCGGCGGCTTGAGACACCCTGTCCACGGCACTCAGCGCTGCCCGCACCGGCCCCTCCCTGCGAGCGGCTCCCCGGCGGAACCGGGGAGCCGCGCCGCCTAACGGTCGTTCAGCGTCCGACAGCCTTCCAGAAGTTCTCGATGACCATCTTGGCCTTCGGATTGGCTTCCATGTAGGCGGCGACCATGGGCTTGGTGGCGTTCTGCATGCCCGAGAGCATCTCGGGCGTGACCACGCCCATCGCGACGCCGTTGTCGTTCAGGATCTTGGACTTGGCCTCGTCCTCCATGCGGCTGACATCCCAGAACGGGGCCTCGAGCCGCTTGGCGACCTCCTCGATGGCCGCCCGGTCCTTCTCGTCGATGGCCGCCCAGGCGTCCAGATTGACGTTCACCATGTTCGAACCCCAGACATGGGCGGTCGGATACATGAACTTGAGAAACTCCCAGAACTTGCCGTCCACGCCCGAACTCGCGGAGGTGGTGACGGCGTCGATGGTGCCGGCGGCGAGCGACGGCACGACCTCGCCCCAGGGAAGCTGGACCGCCGTCATGCCGATGGCGTTGAACAGCGCGGTGGTCGTCTTGTCATAGGTGCGGATCTTGATGCCCGCCAGATCCTCGAGCTTGCCGATCGGCACCTTCGTGTAAACATATTGCCGGGGCCACGGCACCATGTAGAGCACCTTCTGGTTGAACTGGGCCGCGACCTCGTTCAGCACCGGGCGGAAATGCTCGTGCAGGGTCCGCAGTTCATCGAAGCCGGAGACCAGATAGGGCTGGGCCTCGATACCCACAAGCGCAGATTCGCCGACCTGCTGGTTCAGCAGCACGTCGCCGATGGGCACGAGCCCGTCGCGGACCGCGGTCAACATCTCCGGGCCCTTGAAACCGAGCGAGCCGCCGGGATGGATGTTGATCTTGACGCGGCCTTCGGTCGCCTTCTCGACCTCGGCGGCAAACACCTTGGCGTTTTCGACATGGAAATTGCCGTCCGGCCAGGCCAGCGGCAGATCCCATTCCGCCGCCGAAAGCGCGGTGGCGCCGAACGACAACAGCGCAGCCGCGGCCGTCAGGGGCAATACTCGACGCATTGCGGTCATGAAAATTCCTCCTCCCGGTTGCTAACGTCAGCGGGCAGGACGGGACTCGCCCGCGCCCGCCGGCGACTCGCAAGTCCTGCCTGTCACACCGCCGGAACACTCGCGCAGCCGGCCTGGGCTGTCAAATGCCGGTCTATATCGGCCGGGTCGGGTCCCGGTCCCCGCGCGTCTCCCCCGAACGGAGGGGGTATGCTAGGCTCCGCGCAATGGCAGTCCACCTCCACCGCAAAGATATTCCCGAAGGCCTGACCTTCGGCGCCATGGCGGCGGTCGATACCGAAACCATGGGGCTGAAGCCGTTCCGGGACCGGCTCTGCGTGGTCCAGCTCTCGGCGGGAGACGGCAACGCCCATCTGGTCCAGTTTCCCGACGGCGATTATGCCGCCCCGCGTCTCAAGGCCTTGCTGACGGACCCGGGCGTCACCAAATTGTTCCACTTCGCCCGCTTCGACCTCGCGGTGCTGGACCGCTATCTCGGCGCGGCGGCCCGGCCCGTATATTGCACCCGCACGGCCTCCCGGCTGGTGCGCACCTACACCGACCGGCACGGCCTGAAGGACCTCTGCAAGGAATTGCTCGGCATCGAGATCTCCAAGACCCAGCAATCGTCCGACTGGGGCGCATCGGACCTCACCGGGCCGCAGCGGGACTACGCCGCCGCCGATGTGTTGTATCTTCACCGCCTGAAGGAACGGCTGGATTCGATGCTTGCCAGGGAGGGCCGGATGGAACTGGCGGCGGCCTGTTTCGATTTCCTGCCGGTTCGCGCGCGGCTCGACCTCGAAGGCTGGGCCGAGGAGGACATCTTTGCTCACTGAATCCCCGGATAACGCAGTGCGCGCGGCCGGACGCCGGGTGCTGTCGATGGAAGCGGATGCGCTGCTGTCGCTCGCCAACAGTCTGGACGGGGCCTTCGACGAAGCGGTGGATATCCTGGCCGGGGCCAGCGGGCGGGTGATCGTTTGCGGGATGGGCAAGAGCGGCCATGTCGCCGTCAAGATCGCCTCCACCCTGGCCTCGACGGGCACGCCCGCGCATTTCGTCCATCCGGGCGAAGCGGCGCATGGCGACCTCGGGATGATTGCGCGGGACGATGTTCTGCTGGCGCTTTCGAACTCCGGCGGCACGGCCGAGCTCGCCGCCGTAATTGCCCATGCAGCGCGCTACTCCGTGCCCTTGATCGCGGTAACGGCGAATGCCGACAGTCCGCTCGCCGAAGCGGCGGCGCTGGCGGTCGTGCTGCCGCCGGTGTCCGAGGCCTGCCCGATGGGCCTTGCGCCCACCACCTCGACCACCATGATGCTGGCGCTCGGCGATGCCCTGGCGGTGGCGCTGCTGGAGCGCAAGGGCTTCTCGGCGGACGATTTCCGCACCCTGCATCCCGGCGGCTCGCTCGGCCAGAGCCTCAAGCTCGTCTCCGATATCATGCATGCGGGCGACGCCATGCCGCTCGTCGGGCCCGACACGGTCATGGGCGAGGCCCTGTTCGAGATTTCGTCCAAGGCGTTCGGCTGCGTCGGCGTGACGGACGATGCGGGCGCGCTTCTCGGCATCGTGACGGACGGCGACCTGCGGCGCTCGATGAGCACGGACCTGTTGCAGCGCCCCGTCTCGGCGATCATGACCGCATCGCCCAAGACCATCCGCCCGAGGGCGCTGGTGGCCGAGGCGCTGGCGGTCATGAACGAGGCGCAGATTACCGCCCTCTTTGTGGTCGAGGACGACGCGCCCGTCGGCATCGTCCATGTCCACGACTGCCTGCGCGCCGGGGTCGCCTGAGCGGTGGCGCCTCGCGGCCGGGCATATTTCGCTTTCGCCGGCAGGGGCCGGAGGCCGCACGATTCGCGCTCCTATTCTTCGTTCGTGCAGTGGGCGAAAATCGCCTTGCCGGCTGCAGCGGGGGCCCTGCTGCTTGCGGTCTTTACCTGGCCGGAAACCGACGAGATTCTGGGGCCGGAATGGAAGGACGAGGCGACGGCGCAGCTCGCGATGACCAATATGGAGGCATTCGGCTGGGACGACGACCGGCCCTTCTCGATCCGGTCCACCGGGGTCCGGCGGCTCGGCAGCGAGGGCCGGCGCTTCCACATGGAACGCCCGAGGGCCTGGATGGTCCTCCCGGGCGGCGCATGGCTGTCCGGCAGCGGCGAGAGCGGCATTGTGGACTGGACGGAGCGGACGGTGCATCTGTCGGGCGAGGTCCAGCTCCGCCACGAGGCCGGCTATGCGATCCTCACCCAGTCGGCATTCGTCAACATTGCCGACAGAACCGCGTCCGGCGACAGGCCGGTGGAGGGCGCGGGCAATTCCGGCCGGTTCCGGGCCGAGGGGTTCCGGGTACTGGACGGCGGCAACAGGATCCGCCTGCTCGGCCGCTCCACCGTCAGCTTCGACCCGGCCCCGGCGGCGCCCCGGCAATGAAGCGGGCCGCGTTCGCCATCCTCCCGGTTCTGGCCTCCGCGGCGGCGTGGGGCTTCGAGCTCGACCTCGCGGCCGGCACGGGCGGGCCGTTCCAGATCGAAGCCGGCCGGAGCATCGAGTGGCGCCGGGACGAGAAGGTCTATATCGCGGAGGGGAATGTCCGCGCCGCACAGGGCGAACTCGTGCTGCAGGCGGAGACCCTGTCCGCCCACTACCGGTCGGACGAGGCGGGAAAAACGCAAATCGAACGGGTCGAGGCGCGGGGCGGCGTGACGATCGACTCGCCCGACGGAACGGCGAACGGCGCCGAGGCGATCTACGACCTCGACCGGTCGCTCATCGTGCTTCGCGGCGGCGACCTTTCGCTCCGGACCGCGGACTACCGGATCACGGCGCACGACAGCCTCGAATTCCACAGGGACGAGAATTACGCCGTGGCGCGGGGCGCGGTGCGGGCGGTGCGGGCGGAGGAGTCCGTCTCGGCCGAAACGCTGGTGCTGCGGTTCGAGGATGTGGGAGACGGCAAGCTGGCGGCGCGGCGCCTGGAAGCGTTCGGCAAGGTGGAGGTCCGCAACGGGCCGGACTCGGTTACCGGCGAGCGCGGCTTCTACGACACCGAGGCGCAGACTGCCGAAGTCTGCGGCAATGTCCGCCTGCAGCAGGGCCCCAACCGGATGGCCGGCGAATGCGCCGAGGTGGACATCGCAAAGGGCCGCAGCCGCCTTGTGGCGGGCGCCGGCGGGCGGGTGAGCGGCCTGTTCGAGCCCGGAGCGACGGACCTCGCGCCGGCGCGATGAGGGAGCCCGGCCTCGCCGCGTCCGGCCTCACCGCATCCGGCCTCGCCAAACGCTATCGCAGACGCACGGTCCTGCGCGATGTCTCGCTTTCCGTCGGGCGGGGCGAGGCCGTTGGCCTGCTCGGGCCCAACGGCGCCGGCAAGACCACCTGCTTCTACATCATGACCGGCCTGACCGTGCCGGACAGAGGAAATGTCAGCATCGACGGGCAGGACGTGACCGGCCTTCCGCTCTACCGCCGCGCGCGGCTCGGGCTCGGCTATCTGCCGCAGGAGCCCTCGATCTTCCGCGGCATGACGGTGGAGGCGAACATCCGCGCCGTGCTCGAAGTCGTCGAGAAGGACCGGAACATGCGCGCCGCGGTGCTGGAAGACCTGCTGCAGGAGTTCGCCATCGGCCATTTGCGCCGTTCGGCGGCGATGGCGCTTTCCGGCGGCGAGCGGCGGCGGGTGGAGATCGCGCGCTCACTGGCGGCGCGCCCGAACTACGTGCTGCTGGATGAGCCGCTGGCCGGCATCGACCCCATTGCCGTCGGCGAGATCCGCGACCTCGTCTCGCATCTCAAGGACCGCGGCATCGGTGTGCTGATTACCGACCACAATGTCCGCGAGACGCTGGAGATCGTGGATCGCGCCTATATCCTGGCGGGCGGGGCCATCCTCAAGGAAGGCCTTCCGGCCGACATCATCGCCGACGAGCATGTCCGCCGCGTCTATCTGGGCGACAGCTTCAGCCTGTAGCACCGTTTTGGGCTATAACGCGCCCCGGGGGAGAGGACGGGAGCGGCGAACGGCTGCATGAGGACGATGACGCCCGGACCGAGGCTGCGGCAACGCCAGGCCCAGGGGCTGGCGATGACGCCCAGGCTGCTGCAGTCGATCAGGCTGCTGCAGATGGGCAGCCTCGAACTGGAGGCATTCGTCGAATCCCAGCTTGAGGAGAACCCGCTGCTGAAGCGCAGCGAAACCGACGGCGAGGCCGCGGCCGCTGCGCCCGGCGGGCCCGAATTCCCTGCCGGAACGACAGGAGAGGGCATTCCTGCGGCGGACGCGTTCGCCGTCCCCCGCTCTGCGGCAGGCTTCGACGGCGATTTGCCCGGCCCCGAGGAGCGGGTGGCGGCGGCGCCCAGCCTGCGCGACCGCCTGGAGCGACAGTTGATGCTCGACATCGCCGATCCCCGCGACCGGCTGATCGGGCGGGCGCTCATCGACGCGCTCGACCCCTCCGGCTGGTTCACCGCCGATCCGGAGGACTTCGCCCGCGGCCTCGGCGCGTTGCCGGAGGATATCGAGCGGGTGCTGCTAAGCCTGCAGCAGTTCGAGCCGGCGGGCCTGTTCGCCCGGTCGCTCGCCGAATGCCTGGCCCTGCAATTGCGCGACCGGGGCCGCTACGGACCGGCCATGGCGGCGCTGCTCGACCATCTGGACCTGCTGGCGGCGAGGCGCTTCGATGTCCTCGCCAGGGCCTGCGGCGTCGACAGGGACGAACTCGCGGCAATGGTGCGGGAGCTGCGGTCTCTGGATCCGAAACCGGCGTCCGCCTTCGACGGGGATGCGGCCATCATGCCGGCAGTCCCGGATATCCTGGTCCGCGCGCATGCCGGCGGCGGCTGGGCGGTCGAACTCAATGACGAGGCGCTGCCGCGCGTTCTGGTGGACCGCGAGTATTACGCGCGCGTGCGCGGCGATGCGGCCTCGGACGCCGATCGCGAGTTCATCGCCGACAGGCTGAGCAGCGCCAACTGGCTGGTGAAGGCGCTGCACCAGCGGGCGGAAACCATGCTCAAGGTCGCCGCCGAGCTGGTGCGCCGGCAGCATGACTTCTTCGCCCGGGGAGTCCGGCATCTGCGCCCGCTGACGCTCAGGGACATTGCAGCCGCGGTGGGACTCCACGAGAGCACGGTGAGCCGCGTGACCGCCAACAAGACGATGGCCACGCCGCTCGGTCTCTTCGAACTCAAATATTTCTTTACCGCCGCCATAGCGGGGACGGGCGGCGGCGAGGCCCATTCGGCCGAAGCGGTCCGGCACCGGTTGAAGGCGCTGGTCGATGCCGAGGACCCCGGCAGGACGCTTTCGGACGACAAGCTGGCGGACGCGATGCGCGTCGAGGGCATCGAAATTGCGCGCCGCACGGTCGCCAAATACCGGGAGACAATGGGTATTCCGTCCTCCGCGCAGCGCCGCCGGCGGAAATTGGCGGGCGCCGTTGGAAAAGGCCATTGACCGGGGACGGTCTGCGCTCGTAAATGTTCCGAAGAACCGCCCGGTCCGGAGACAGGTGGGAGCGGCAGGTGCGGATTTCCGTAAGCGGTAAGCAATTGGAGGTGAGCCAGAGGCTCGCCGACAGGGTCAAGGCGTCGCTCGAGCAGTCGGTGGCCCGCTATTTCGACCGGGCGATCGACGCCCAGGTCGCGTTTTCGAAGCAGGGTGCGGGCGTCCGGGCCGATGTCTCGGTCCATGCCGGGCGCGGGCTCACGGTGCAGACGCACGGCCAGGCGGCCGACCCGTGGCAGGCCTTCGGCGAAGCCGAGGACAAGGTGGCCAAGCGCCTGCGCCGCCACAAACGCCGGCTGCGCAATCATCATCGCCGCGAAGAGGCCGAACCGGACCGCTGGCCGGTCGCCCATCGCATCCTCGACGAGCCGGAAGGCGCGGGCGAGGAGGCGGCCGAGGACGCGCCGGCGATCATCGCGGAGATGACCGAAGACGTGCTCACGCTCAGCGTCGGCGAGGCGGTGATGCGCATGGACTTCGGCGACCGGCCGGCCCTGCTCTTCCGCAATGCCGCACATGGGGGACTGAACATGATCTACCGGCGCGCCGACGGCAATGTCGGCTGGGTCGATCCCGACGGCCAGCCCGGCCGCAGCGGCTGACGCGGCGATGGGCGTCCTCGAGCTGGTGGGCCCCGGCGGCGTGATCGCCGATCTGGAGGCCTCCAGCAAGAAACACGCGCTGGAGCAGATGGCGTCGGTCGCAGCCGACAGCCTGGGGCTCAGCTCGAAGGCGGTGTTCACCGTGCTGGTGGACCGGGAGAAGCTCGGCAGCACCGGCGTCGGGCGCGGCATCGCCATTCCGCACGCCAAGATGGCCGGCCTCGAGGGCATTCACGGCTTCCTCATCCGCTCGCGGGAGGCCGTGCCCTTCGAGGCGGTGGACGACGAGCCGGTCGATCTCTTCTTCCTGCTGCTCGCGCCCGAAAGCGCCGGCGCGGAGCATCTGAAGGCGTTGGCGCGGGTCTCGCGCGCGCTTCGCGACCGGGATACGGTGAAGGCGCTCCGGGAGGCCGCCGGCGCCGCCGCCATGCGCGCCGCGCTGGAGGAACGCTAGAGCGGGACCCGTTCAGTCTGAAACGGAAGTCGAGCCGTCCCTCGATACGCGGCTCCGCCGCTACTCGGGATGAGGGAATTTTCGGAGCTGTGCCTTCCTGCCTTTCCTTACCCTGAGCAGCCCCGCACCGCTTCCTCCTGTCCCTCACCCTGAGTAGCGCCCGCGCCAGCGGGTGCGTATCGAAGGGCGGCTGCCGCTCCGGTTCAACATGAACAGACACCGTACTAACCCGGCGGGCGCGGCCCGCGGCGCATCCGGCGCGCAAGGACGCCCGCCAGCAGCAGGCTGCACGCCGAAAGCGCCGACATGAACCAGAACGCATCGCCGCCGAAGCTCTCGTAGAGCGGCCCGGCCGCCAGCAGCGCGCAGCCGAGGGCTCCGCCCATCGCAATGGACGAATAGAGGCCCTGCGCGGTCGCCGAGATTTCCGGCGGCACATGGCGCTGGAGGTAGATCATGCCGCCGAGATGGGTTGCGGCGAAGGTGAAGCCGTGCAGCATCTGCACCGGCGCGAGCAGCCAGAGCTCGGTCGTCAGCGCCGTGCCGGCCCAGCGCAGCATGGCGGCCGAGGCGCCGAGCGCAATCAGGCCGGCGATGCCGAGCCGGTCCGCGACCCGGTTGCCGAGCGCGAAGAGCGCAACTTCCGAGATGACGCCCACCGCCCATAGCGGCCCGGTGATGTCCTTGTCGTAGCCCGCCTTCTCCCAGTGGATCGTGCCGTAGCCCATCAGCACGGCATGGCTCGCCATGTTGCAGGCGATGGCGCCGGTGCAGAGCAGGAAGCCGCCGTCCTGCACCAGCCGCCCGAGCGCCCGGCGCATGGCCCGGTGCGCCCCTGGCGGGGTCTCCGGGCGGGCGTCCGGAAGGGTCGCCGTCGCCGCCGTCACCAGCAGGAGCCCGGCGACCATGGCCGCGACGATGGCCTCGTCGCCGCGCCCGGCCAGCGCCCATCCGCCGGCCGTCGAGGCCATGATGAAGGCGACCGAGCCCCACACGCGCATTCTGCCGTAGTCGAGCCGGCGGGCGCGCGCCGTCAGCAGCGCGATATTGTCCGAAAGCGGCAGGGTCGGCCCGTGGGCGAGCGCGAACAGCAGCACGAGGCCGAGCACCGGCCAGAAGCCTTCCGCCAGCGGGAAACAGGCGGCGACCGCCACCGAGGCGAGCGCAAAGCGGAACGCATAGCGCCGCCTTTCGCCCCGCCAGTCCGCGAACAGCATGACGCCGGGGTTGACGGCCACGCGCAGGAATATGCTCGCGGCCATGACCCAGGCGATGTCGGTGGCGTCCAGGCCCCGCGACTCCAGCCAGAGCGGGAAAAAGGGCTGATAGACGCCGACCATGGTGAAATAGGCGGTATAGAAGAGCGAGATGCGGAGCGCCGGGCGCGCGGTCTCCGCCAAATGGACCCGGGAGGTGCTCATGCTCGCCGGCTCCGGTATATGGAAGCGCCGACAGGGGGGGCCGGAACGGACATGGACGACTGGCGGGACGGGATTTTCGAGACCATCAAGGCGGCGGGCGTGACGCAGGTCGCCTATGTGCCGGACGCCGGGCACAGCCGGCTGATCGAGCGCTCGATAGAGGACAACGACCTGCGCGCGGTGTCGCTCACCACGGAGGAGGAGGGCGTGGCGCTGCTCGCCGGCGCCTGGCTCGGCGGCGCGAAGGGCGTGCTGCTGCTGCAATCCTCGGGCGTCGGCAACTGCGTCAACATGCTCTCCCTGGCCAGGACCTGCGCCTTCCCGCTGGTGATGCTGGTGACCATGCGCGGCGAATGGGGCGAGTTCAATAGCTGGCAGAAGCCGATGGGCGCAACGACCCAGGCGCATCTGGAGCTCTGTGGGGCGACCTGCTACCGCTGCGACCGGCCGGAAGACGTGCGCGAGACCGTCGGGTCGGCCTTCCGCTTCGCCTATTTCACCAACTCCATCGCCGCCGTGCTGCTCGGGCAGCGGCTGATCGGCGCCAAGGTGTTCGAGGAGCCGGCCTCATGCTGAACCGGAGGGAGGCCGTCAGCCGGCTGCTGGCGGACCGGGGCGGCCTGCTGGTGGTCGCGGGGCTCGGCCAGCCCTGCTTCGACTGTTTCGCGGCCGGCGACGACCCGCGCAATTTCTATCTCTGGGGCGCGATGGGCGGGGCCGTACCGGCGGGCCTCGGGATCGCGCTGGCGCAGCCGGAGCGCCGGGTGCTGGTGGTGACGGGCGACGGCGACGCGCTGATGAGCGCGGGCGCGTTCGCGACCGTCGGGGCCGAGGCGCCGGAGAACCTCGCGATCTGCATCCTCGACAATGAGCGCTATGGCGAGACCGGCGGGCAGGCGACGCACACGGCGCGCGGCGCGGACCTTGCCGCCATGGCGGCGGCGGGCGGCGTCCGGCAATCTTGGACGGTCCGCACGGAAGCCGAGCTGGCGGAGGCCGTCGCTGCGCTCCGGCAGGGCGTAGGGCCGCTGGTCGCCATCCTCAAGGTCGCGCCGGAGAGCGAACCCGGCGCGCTGCCGCCGCAGGACGGCCCGCACCTCAAGCGCCGCTTCCGCACCGCCGCGCTCGGCGTCGAGGACAAGTAGCCCTCGGCGACAGCGCGCCAGTTCCCCTCATTCTGAGTGTCCGTTTGGGAACTGGTGCCGGGGCGTTTCGAGACAGGGCCAAAGGCGCTGCCCCGCTCCTCTTCCCGTGATGCCCGTTCCCCATATCGTCATGCCCGGACTTGTTCCGGGCATCTCCCTCCACCGCTTCTGCCGGGCGGCCGCATGGATGCCCGGAACAAGTCCGGGCATGACGGACGGGCAATCAGGGCGGCGGCGTCCAAGCCGGAACGGGTTCCGGTCAACGACCGCTGGTATTAGTCCCTATCGAGAAGTTCATACCGGACCTCGTCCCACGCCAACACCGGATCGTCGGGGTCGCGGAGCCTGTCGATGGCGGCGAGCAGGTCCTCGATGTCCTCATCGCGGTCGACGTGCTGCGGCATGGCGCGTTCCGGTGTCGTCCGGTGCAGGAATCTTCGCTTATATCCTATAGTGAGCGCCGGCGCCCGGCAGGGCTGACCTGGCGGGTCGTCGCATCCGTCGCAATTGCGGAGGAGCCGTTCATGACCGGGCTGCCCACTGAGTTCCAGCCGGCTATCGGGCGCGATGCGCGGGCGGTGGCGGGGCTTGCGCGGGAGGCGGACGGCTCGATCTGCGCGGTCTGGCTGGCGGCGATCGGCGGGCTGGCGCTGGCCTTCCTGCTGTTCTTCGAGCCGGCGGGCATGGCGGCGTGGATGATCTACGCCAATGCGGGCGGGCTGGCGCTCTGCCTGCTGGCGGCGCTCGCGCGCTGGCTCGGCTGCACGGTCCGGGCGCGCCGGATCGCCGCCGGCTGGAAGCGGGCGGGCGTCGTCTTCCTGCCTGGCGCGGAAGGGCTTGTCGAATACGCCGGCGCGGTCCACGATCCGGCGCCGCCGGAGCGTGGGGGCGGGTAGAACGGCGCGGGGGAGAGCGGGGCATGGCAAGGCTGGCCGGCAAGGTAGCGGTGATTACGGGGGCGACCGGGGGTATCGGGGCGGCGGCGTCCAGACTGTTCGCGGCAGAGGGCGCGGCGCTGATGCTGGTCGATCTGGATGCGGACAGGCTGGAGGCGCTGGCGGGCGAAACCGGCGCGGCCTGGCATGCGGGCGATGTGTCCGAGCCGGCCGCAAACGAGGCGATTGCGGCTGCGGCGGCCGAGCGGTTCGGCGGCATCGACATCGGCCTGCTGAATGCCGGCATAGAGGGCACGCTCGCGCCCATAGCCGACTATACGGTGGAGATGTTCGACCGCGTCATGGCGGTCAACACGCGCGCGGTCTGGCTCGGCCTCAAGGCGCTGATGCCGCATCTGGAGCGGCGCGGCGGCGGCTCGCTGGTGCTGACTTCCTCGACCGCCGGCATCCGCGCCATTCCGGACATGTCCGCCTATACCGCCTCCAAGCATGCGGTGATCGGGCTGATGCGCTCGGCCGCCATCGAGGGGGCGGCCTCGAACATCCGTGTGAACACGGTCAATCCCTCGCCCATCGACACGCGCATGATCCAGAGCCTCGAAGGGATGCACGGCGTGGACCGCGCCGGCGCCAACCAGCCGCTCGCCGGCGCGACGCCGCTGCGCCGCTATGGCGAGCCGGAAGAGGTCGCGCGGCTGATGCTGTTCCTGGCGAGCGAGGAGTCGAGCTTCTGCACCGGCGGCGTCTATATGGTCGATGGCGGCGTCTCCGCCGGCAGGCTGTAAGGCTCCGGCAACCGGAATTCCGCGCGGCCAATCGCTCGGTTATTTGAAAATACTATAGGCAACGAACATAAAATAGTATTTGAGCTAATGATATAGCTGCGAAATATTCAATGGTCGGCAATGACCGGATTGCGCCATGGAAAGCGGCCGGTGCACCTTTGCGATGTCCGGGCCGCACGCAGGAGGGATGTATGAAAAGGGGATTATATACATGCTTGCGCAAACTACCAGCGACCGAAGGTCCGCCGCGCCTGTCCGTATAGCCGGACTTCGGACGACCACTCGGCAGTCTCCAAGCCGGCCGCGTCCAAGAGCGCAAGGCACGGTTCCCGGTTCATGTTGAACAGCACCTCGCCGTAATGGCCGGGGCTGGAGTTCCGCATTTCGAGTTCCCCGACATTGCGGCCCTCATGCCGGAAGAGCACCTTCTGTGCGTCGAATTCTCCGGGCCGACGAGCCGTCGAGTTCACGACTTCGAAGCCGTCCGCCATCGCCGTGACAACATCGTCGCTCCAATAGACGCAGAAGACGCCGTCCCGCAGCACCGTCAGATATTGCACCTCCGCGCCGTTGAAGAGCGACTTGCGCAGGAAGGCCCGCAGGAGAGCCTTGCGCTGGAAGCGGTCTTTGAGCTCCCGCATGGGCGCTTGCAGGCGGAGTTTGGCCGGTTCCTTGTTGTCCTCATAGTCGCTGTAGCGCGGCGGGAAGGCGTCAATGCAGTGGACCAGGAGCGAGCCGACCCCATTGAGCGCCTGGAACCCGTCGTCGTCGAGGAAGCGGTTTCGCCGGTAGAGGAAGACCTGCCACTTGATGCGCCCGGACTTGACCGAGTGCGCGTCTCCGGCCGGGTCGATGACATCCTTCTTCGCCGCTTGGTCGCGGCGGTAGTCATCCTCAAGCCCGATGGCGAGCGCGAACAGCAGCGCGTCGTCATGGCCGCGTTGCCGGTATTCGCGGGCTGCCTCGGTCGTGCTTGCGCGGCGAGCGTTCACCGGGGATGCCGCCAGATAAGCAGTTCGTGCGACTTCTTCACATGCGACCCGCCGTTGCGCTCGCGCCGGTTCTCGCCGATGCGCGTATCGCCCTGCCCGAAGGTGTATTGCCATTCCGGCGTCTCGATATTGCAGTCGGAATACCAGTCGCGGATCGTCGGGCAGTCGTTGTAGGACAGGATGAATCCGGCCCGGTGGCGCAAGAGCAAATCGCGCAACGCCTCATGCCGGAAGCCGTCATGGTGAATCGGGAAGTTCCGGTGCGGATACATCCCCACGAAAGTCTTGCCCTCTTCGAGGTAGTAGGGCGGGTCGCAGTAGAGGAAGTCCGCCGCGTGATGCGGTATCGACTCCTCGAAGCCCGCGCACTCCACGGTCAGCCCCGGCGCGCGAAACGCCTCGACCTTCTCCACCGTCTTCCCGTAACGATCCGGTGCCAGATACACATCGGACGGCCAGCCGAGGAAATGCGGCCCGTAGGAGGTGTTCGAGTTGAAGTAGTAGTGAGCGGCGAGGTCGTAGCGGTTCAACGCCTCCCCGCGCTTCCAGTGCGCTTCCAGCCGGGCTTTGACGGCGGCGAAGGTGGGCCGATCCGGCGTGAAGGCCCGGAGCCGCTTCGCCAGTGCGGCCGGGCGCTGCAACTGCTCTTGCCAGTAGGCGCAGAGAATGTCGAAGACATCGTAGGCCGCGACCGGCAGTTCGAGTTCGCGGGCAAGAGCGATCTCGACGGAGCCGCCGCCCATGAAAGGCGACGCGACGCGCTCCACGACATCGGGCATGAGTTCCACGACCATGCCGACGGCGAGGCTCTTGCCGCCCGCGTAGCGCAGCGGCGAGGCCAGATACCGCTTGTAGTCCAGCTTGCCGGTGCTGCGCAGCCGGTCGAGGAAACGCGCCTTGCGGAGGTGCAGGGGATGGCGGCCGTCCTCCATCCATCCCTCATTCAGCAGGCGGCGGGCGAGGGCTTCCGCGCTTAGGTCGGTCGGCGGAATGACCGTTTGCAGCGCCATGTCAGCTTCGAGCGCCGGAGGACAGGCCGTTGTCCGCAATCAAGTCGCTGTAAAGGAGGCGCTTGCCGACCATGCCAGCGGCGAGCGCCGCCATCATGTCCGCCGTGTCCATGTCGCGGAGATTGTGGCGCGTCGAGAATTCATCGACATACCGCTGAAGGTGCTTATGCGAAAACTTGTGAAAGGTTCCGGCGTAGGCCCGCTTCAACATCGACCAGAAGCTTTCCATCCCGTTCGTGTGCGCCTGCCCGCGCACATACTCGGCAACCGAGTGATTGACCGCCTCGTGATCGAATTCGGGCATTCCCTTGTAGGCGGCCGCTTCGTCCGTATAGAGGGTGGCGCCGGGCTGCACATTGTCCCGGACGAAGCGTTGCAGGTCGTCCGCCTTCGTCGCTTCCATGACGCGGGCCGCGACCTTGTTGCTGTCCCGGTCCTTCACACCGGCCACGGCGGCTTTGCCGACCGTGCCCCGGCCCGTCCCGGCAAGCTCCTTCCGCTTCCGGTTGCTCATGTTCTTCCGTTTGCCTCCAAAGTAGGTTTCGTCCGCCTCGGCAGGGCCGAAGAACCCGCCCGGCTCGCCCATCATGGCTTCCCGGATGCGGTGCGCCATGAACCATGCGCTCTTCTGCGTAATGCCAAGGTCGCGGTGCAGCTTCATCGACGACACGCCTTTGAGGCTTGTCACGCTCAAGTAGATGGCGATGACCCACTTGCGCAGCGGAATCTTCGACCGCTCCATCGCCGTGCCGGTGCGGACCGTGAACCGACGGCGGCAACCGCCGCACCAAAAGGTCAAGCCCTTCTGCGTCGTCTCGGTGTTACCGCAACGCGGGCAGAAACGGCCGGTGCGGCCCCAGCGCATATCCGCGAACCAGTCATGGGCGCTTTCCTCGGTCGGGAACATCTCCACAACCTGCAAGAGCGTGATGCCTTCGCGGTGTGCCTTACCCGGTGCTTTCGCCATAGTGGATCCTCCCTGTAAGGATGAATATAGGCGCTCCGGTTTGCGCCGTCAAGTATATAATCCCCTATGAAAAGTGAAATCTCCCCGAAGACCTTGCTGGTGTTGTTTGCCGCTCTCGCCATGCTGGTGGCGGGCGCGGCCCATGCCGGCCCGCTGGCGCCGCAGCCGCGCGTCGTCGCCAAATACGACCGGGCCTTCATCGAGCGCTCCGGCGCCCAGACGCTCCAGGAACTGCTGGACACGGGCATCATCCGCTACTTCCTCACCGGGGGGCAGAACCTGCTTGTCCTGGTCAATGGCAGGCCTTATGCCTCCACCGACGGCGATCTGGAGCCCTTGCCGCTCTCGGCCGTGGAGCGCATCGAGGTCCTCGGCGGCGACGGCCTGGGCTCCATCGGCGGCACGGTGCGCGGCGCGCTCAACATCGTGCTCAGGACGGATCTGGACGGCTTCGAGACGCGCACGGTAACGCGGGCGCCGAGCCGGGAGGGCGGCGATGCCTGGCAGGGCAGCGTCTTCTGGGGCGGCGCGGTCGGCAAGGGGGGCCGCATGACTCTCGGCGTGGACATGCTCGACCGCCAGGAAATCCCCGGCAGGGCCCGCAAGCACAGCCGCTCCGAATGGGTCGAGGGCGGCTCGTTCAGCGACGCGAAGAATGTCAGCCTCAGCGGCAACACCGTCTATGTCGTCAGGTTCGACGATGGCGGGAATTTTCAAGGCGTAAGATCGGTCGCGCTGGGGGCGTGCAACCCGGCGCAGGGCTATACCGGCCCGCTTACCAACCCGCCCGGCATCCGCAACGGCGACGAGGGCTGCGGCTTCGCCTTCGGCAATATCTGGTGGGACACGCCGAGCTTCGAGCAGCGGAGCGCCATCCTGAACCTGGACCACCCCCTCGGCGGCGATGCCGAACTGCATCTGGACGTGAACCTCACGCAGAGCGATTCGGCATTCCGCTACGCCCCGTCGGTCGATGTGTTTTCCTTCGGGCTGACGGACGACGACGGGAATACGACGAACCAAGGGCTTCTCGACGCAATCAACGAAGCGGCCGGCTCGGACTTTACGGCGGACGCCAACGACCTGTTCGCCGTGGGGCACCGCTTCGTGGTGCATGGCAACCGCGACTGGGTGACGGACAGCGAGGAGTACGACCTCTCCCTGGGCGTTACCGGCCGGCTGGCGGAGGGCCTCGGCTACGATGCGCGCCTCGACGCCTGGCGTTGGGACAGCGCCGTCACCGGCAATACCCTGGTGCATGGCAGGACGATCCAGGACGCCGTTCAGGCCGGACACTACGACCTCGCGGACCCGTTTTCCCAAGATGCGAACCACTTGCAGGCCATAACGGACAGCAGCCTGCGGCAAGAACGGGATTCCGGCGCGGAGGTCCTTTCGGCCCGGTTTGCGCTGGAGGGGTCCGGCTTCGCGCTCGGCGGCCGCGATGCGGCGTGGACGGCGGGGGTCGAGCTGGGCCGGGTCGAAGCGCACAGCCTGCTGCGCTTTCGCCATGTCGGCGGAAAGCACGAAGGCGAAATCCGCGATGTGAGGGAGGTGCTCGGCTCCGGCGGGGTCAGTTTCGCCGGCGACCGGAACACGTCCGCAGCCTTCGCCGAAATGTCCCTGCCGCTGGCCGACAGGCTGGACCTCAGGGTCGCGGGGCGCGGCGTCGAATATGACGATGTGGGCGGGCTCGGGTCCTGGCGCGTCGGGGCCGAATACCGGCCGACCGGCATCGTCACGCTGCGCGGTTCCTGGAGCACGGGAGAGGGTTCGCCCTCGATGGCGGACCTCTACAGCACCGAGGACCAGGACCACCCCTATATCCTGTGCGATCCGGGGACCGGGGACCCGCCCCGCGCCTGCGCCGCGCCGAACCGTCGGCAGGTGACGCGCGAGGCCAGCGGCAACCCGCGGCTCGATCCTTCGGAAGCGGAGAGGCTCGCCGTCGGCGCCGAGGCCCGCCGGGGGCCGTTCTTCCTGGCCGCGGAATGGTACCGGCTCTCGGTGTCCGGCCAGCCGGCGTTGAACACCGCCACCTGGGCCATGCTGAACCTGCCCGAATGCCCGGATGGCGGCAGCAACTGCATCCAGCGCAATGGCGGCGACATCACCATCCACCAGAGCTACGACAATATCCTCGATTCCGAGATCTCGGGCATCAATACCCGCTTCGGCGGTGGCTTGAGGACGAGTTGGGGCGTCGTCGGCATGCGGGGCGCCTGGAGGCACGTCCTGGACGCGGAACGCCGCTTCGCGGGCCGCAAGGAGCGGTTCGTCATCGCCCGGAACGCCGTCCGGGTCGGCTTCCTGGTGCGGCGCGGTAATCTGAGCGCCGTGTGGACCGCCAATTACCGCGCCGGCTTCAGGAACCAGACCAATACCGGGGCGTTCAAGTCCTGGACCGGCCACGACCTGTCGGTGGACTGGACCGACCCGCTGAGGCTCAAGGGCGCCCGGGTCTCGGCCGGCGTGTTCAACCTCACCGACACGCAGCTCACCACGGACACTTCCGACCCCTCCAGCACGGACGGGCCGACGGCAGCCGGCTGGGGCCGCACCTTCTTCCTCACCCTCAACATGCGCTTCTGAGGCAGGAGGCCGGGCTTCATTCGCATATCTGAATAATACCGGCGGTGCCGGGTTGCGGCCATGGAGACCGCGCCCCGCCGCCTGCCCTCGCGAAAGCGGGAGGCGCCCCGGTCCTCCTTCGGCGTTGCGCCTGCCGCGGGTGGTCCCGGATCGAGGTCCGGGGCAGGCTGTCGACGCGCCGTCCGGGACGACGGCAAAGGCTCGTGGGTTCTTGCTTGTAGCCGCTGGTATAATTTCTGTTATTTTTGCTTTTTGTTCTTATTTTGATCTTGACATCTGGCGGATTGTGGTATGATGGTCCCCAGGGAAGCGGACTCCGGAGCCGCCTCCCCCGGGTGCCGCGCGGCCGAGCGGCGCCAGTTTCTGAAAACCCGTGAGAAGCCGACGGGAGAGGTGCGCCCTCCGCCTCGCGCGCGCAATCAGGCACGCGAACCGCGCCGCCGCGTAACGCCCGCCCGCGCCGGCACAGGCGCCCGCGCGGGATACGCGCGAAACAGGGACCCGCGCCCCGTCGCAGGAGGAGAGACGATGACCGCAATCGACCCCCGACCCGAACTGGCGGCGATGCTGGCCGAAAAGCTGGCGCCCGCCGCCGCAGCCCTTGCCGAAGCTTATGCCCAGGACATGGGCGCAGCGCCGCCGCCGGAGGACGACCGCGCCCTTGCCGACCGTCACCGCGCCGGACGCGCCGCGCTCTCCCATCTGCGCCAGCTCCTCAACCTCCTCGACTGGGCCGCCGCCCGCATGCCCGAGCCGGAACAGGTGACTGCCGAAGAGCCGGCGGACGATCTCGACGACTGGGTTCCGGAGCCGGAACCGGAGACCGGCTATGACGGCAGCGAGGACGAATACCACTATTTCGACGAGGTCTATGTCGGCAGCCAGCAGACGCCGGAGTTCCGGGCCTGGCATGCGGAGCAGGAGCGCCGCTTCGGGCCGCTGGTGCCGGACGAGGACAGTTACGACGGCAGCGAGGACTACTACAACTTCGGCGAGCGCCAGTATGTGGGCAAGCTGACCACGCCCGCGTTCTACGACTGGCTCGCCCGCCAGGAACGCCGCGAGGCCGCAGAACTCGCCGCAAGGGAAGCCGCCGCTGCGGGCGGGGGTGCGGACGGGCGGTAGTGTCCCGGTTTCGAAGCCCGCATGGCTTCGATCGGGGTATGGAGCCTCTTCCGCCCGGCGCGCCGTCCCTTATGGCGCGACAATCTGGGTGAGAGCTGCGCGTCAATCAGGATGAGATTCCCGGCGGCAGCGGCGAGTTGATGATTGCCGCGCGGGGGGTGGATTGCAAGCGGTTTCCGGTTTTGATTGTCGCGGCGCGACAAACAGTGTTTTCGGGAATGGTTTTGATTGTCGCGGCAGGCCGTCGGGTCGGAGAAGAGACGGCGCGCGGAGACGATCCCCGCGGGCCCTGATTGTCGTGGCCGCTCTACCTGAGCAGGCGGCGGCTCAGTCCTTGGTGTTTTTCTCGGTTGCGTAGCTTGGCGGCCGGCCGGCCTTTCGCTTGCCTCTGTCGAGAGCGGCGCGGCGGCGGTAGCTCTCGACGTTCATCTCGAGGATGGTGGCGTGGTGGACGAGGCGGTCGACGGCAGCCACCGCGGTTGTTTCGTCCGGGAACACCTTTCCCCACTCGCCGAAGGGCTGGTTTGCGGTGATGAGCAGGGATCGCCGCTCGTAGCGCGCCGAGATGAGTTCGAAGAGCACGCCGGTCTCGGCCTGGTCCTTCCGCACATAGGCGAGGTCGTCGAGGATCAGGAGGTTGAAGCGGTCGAGCCGCGCCAACAGGCTTTCCAGTGCAAGCTCGCGCCTTGCAACCTGCATGCGCTGCACGAGATCGGTGGTCCTGGTGAACAGCACACGGTATCCGCTCTCAACCAGGGCCAGGCCAATGGCGGAGGCGAGATGGCTCTTGCCGGCCCCTGGCGGTCCGAAGATCAGGCAGTTGGCGCCCTGGCTGAGCCAGGCGTCGCCGGCGGCCAGCGCGCTGACCTGGGCCTTCGAGATCATCGGCACGACGTTGAAGTCGAAGGAGGCAAGCGTCTTGCCCGGAAGCAGCTTGGCCTCCCTGAGGTGGCGCTCGATGCGCCGCCGGTCGCGTTCGGCGAGTTCGTGTTCAGCCAGGGCCGCGAGGAAGCGAGCCGCGGTCCATCCTTCCTTGTCGGCCCGCTTGGCGAAGCTCTGCCAGAGTTGTCTGATCGTCGGCAGGCGGAGCTCGGCAAGCATCAAGGAGAGCTTCATGGCGTCGATCTTGTTGGGGTCGAGCGCGGTGTTGTTGTCGTCTTTGTCGGTCATGCCGCCTCTCCTGCGCTCAGCAACGAGCCATAGCCGCCGAGCGGCGGCCTGACGACATCGACGCTGGGCATCTTGCTGCGGCGCGGCGCGAAGCGCGCCTTGAGCTCGCCGGGGTCGGGGAGACGGCCGATCCCGAGCGCGTGGTTGATCGCCGCGGCCAGCTCGGCCTCGCAACTCTCCTCATGCGCCAGCGCCAGGAGGCCGACGGCGAGGCGGCAGGCCTCGCGCTCGCCGATCCGCTCCAGGGCCTTCTCGAAGCAGCGTCGGTAGGGCTCGCGAGGGAACAGCTCGTCGCGATAGACCAGGTTCATCAGCGCCATCGGCTTCTTCTTCAAGGAGTGGATGACGTGACGGTAGTTGACGACGTGACCGCCCGGACCGCTCGCGCCGACGCGCGCGCGCGGCAGGGTGAGGAGGTGAGTGCCCGAGAGGAAGAGGTCGATCCGGTCGTCGTAGACGCGCGCCCCGAGCCGGTGCCCGATCAGGCGTGAGGGCACGGTGTAGAACACGCGGCGGAGAACGAAGCCGGAGGACTGGCCGATGTTGACGCTGATCGTCTCGTAATCGACAGTCCGCTCGACCGGCAGGTCCCGCAGCACCGCGCGCTCGGCTTCGATCGCCTTGGAGCGGTGTGCGTTGGCGCGGCCGACCACCTCGGCGACAAAGCGCCGATAGGCGTCGAGGGTCTCGAAGTCCGACGAGCCGCGCAGCGCCAGCGCATCCGCGATCCGGCGCTTGAGGTGTCCGTGCGGCCCTTCGATCGAGCCGTTCTCATGCGCCACGCCGCGGTTGTTGCGGGTGGCTTCCATGCCGTAATGCTCGCACAGCGCCCGGTAGCGCCCGGTCATGTCCTCGACCGCGTCCTTGCCCAGGTTGCAGAACGCCGCCGACAGGCTGTCGGTGCGGTGATCGAGAGGCGCGCCGCCGAGATGCCACAGCGCGTCCTGCAGCCCCTCGGCGAGCGCCGTGAAGCTCTCGCCGCCCAGCACCACCCGGGCATGGGTGAAGCCTGACCAGGCGAGGCGGAAGTGGTAGAGCATATGGTCCAACGGCTGCCCCGCGACGGTCACGCCGAGCGAACCCATGCGGGTGAAGTCGGACAGGCCCTGCCGGCCCGGCTCGTGCTTCTGGCGGAAGATCACGTCCTTCTCCGCGCCGTGCTCGGCGCGCCAAGTGCGGATCCGCCGCTCCAGCGTGCGCCGCACCCCCGGGTCCAGTTCGGGATGGCGGCGCCTCAGCTCCTCGAACACGCCGACCGGGCGGATCAGCGGGCTGGCCTCAAGGATCGGCACGACGTCCTCCTCGAAGATATCGGCCAGCGGGTCCGGGCGGCGCCGGCCTCGCGGCTTCTTCTCCCGAGCGGGAAGCGGATCGGCAGCGAGCCGGTAGCCGGTGGCACGGCTGAAGCCCGCCTTGGCGGCCGCCACCGCGATGGTGTCGGTCTTCTTATGGGTCATGAACAGCCTCTTCTGGCGATCGGTTATGTGACGCCCGGGCAACGACGCGCTCCCCCACTCGGAAAAGCCTCACCGTTCGCCCGGCCGGCCCTGGCCGCCAGAAGGCCCGGGGGAAATTTTTCGAGCCGGCGGCCCGGAACTCCGGTCGGGCTACGCCCTCCCTGCGTTCCAGGCCGCCGCCTTCCCCCGTCTCATCCTGATTGACGCAAACGTCTCAGCTTGATTGACGCGCCGCAGTCCCTCTTCATCGTCATGCCCTCATATCGTCATGCCCGGACTCGTTCCGGGCATCCATGCGGCCGCCCGGTGGAAGCGCTTGAGGGAGATGCCCGGAACAAGTCCGGGCATGACGGAGGGGAGCGTGCGGGCGTGGCGCAGGGACGGTGTTCGGGCATGACGGAGGAGGGCGTCCGGGGCGACGGTGAGGGCAGGCGGATGAGATCGAGGGGCGGACGGCTTCATGCCCGGACCGACGGCGGCATATGCCCCATGCGCATGCAGAACATGACACCCCATGACATCTCATGACGCATGGCTGGAGTGGACCATGACATCTCATGACATCCGCGGGGCAGGCCTCCGGGACCCGCCGTTCAGCGGACGGGCGAGAAGGCCGCCGGCTCCAGGAGCTGGTTCGTCTGCTGCTTGAGTGCGAGGAACGGCTGGTGGCGCAGGCGGAAGGCGGCCCAGCCCGGGTCCTGTTCCATGCCGGCCCGCCGGCGTTCGCGGTCGCCGATGCTCTCATAGGCCCACATGAAGACGGCCTGGTTGATCGGGCCGACCTCGGTCGTGGCGAACAGGAGCAGCTGGCCCAGATGGCGGCGCTGCACGGCGAGGCCGACATCGCGGTAGGCGTCGAGCCAGGCGCCGCCCTTGCCGGGATGCATGTCGTAGGTGCGGTGATCGACGATCATGCCCGTGCCGGGAAGGGTGCGCGTCCACGGCAGGTCGGCCTCGCTTTGCACGGGCGAGAAGGCGGTCGGGCGGAGGAACTTGCTCTCCTGGTATTTCAGCGCCCCGAGCGCGCGCGCTTCCTTCAGGAACTCCTGCCACTCGGGGTCCTTCGCCCGCGCCGCCTGGCCCGTGTCGCGGGCGTCGATGTCATCGTAGCCGCGCAGGAAGACGAAGCGGTTGACCGGCCCGATCACGGTGGTGAAGCAGCCGAGGCTCGGGCCCATATGGCGGTCCGAGGCGGGCATGCCGAGCCGGCCGTAAACCTCGAGCCAGGCGTCCATGAGGCCGGGGTGGAAGTCGTAGCTGCGCTGTTCGATCAACATGGGACCGGCGGGGCTCCTTTGCGGGGGTCAGGGGTCGAGGCGCACCCGGTCGCCGTAGCGGGTGCCGTGATAGAGGGGAACGGGAGGGGCCGCGCCGGGGACAAGGGCGCCGGCCGTGCGGCTGCGCACTTCCTCCAGCGCCCTCGCGGTGACGCCGGGCGTGGTGGGCATCGCGACCGCGCGGTCTATCGCGATCCATTGCAGGTCCTGAAGCTCGCCGCTGCCGCCGAGCGCGCCCCGGGCATGGCGGCTGTCGGCGAGGAAGAAGCGCGCATGGAAGCGCCGCACGTCGCCGCGCGGCGTGATCGCCCGGAACACATAGTCCAGCACGTCGAGCCTGGGCGCGAGGCCGGTCTCGTAGAAGGGATGCCAGGAAGCCGGGATGCGGTCCATGTCCGCCGCGCCGCCATGCGGCATGCCGACGGCGAGGCCGGTTTCCTCGAATGCCTCGCGGACCGCCGCAAGGCCGAGCGCCCGGGAGCGCCTTGCCGTGGCGTTGCGCTGCAGGCGTTCCAGCACCGGTTCGCGCAGGTCCGCCAGCGGGGCTATGCGCCCGTCCTCGGGATCGACCCGGCCGCCGGGAAACACGAAGGTGTTGGGCATGAAGGCGTGCCGGGGAGACCGGCGCCCCATCAGCACCTCGATTTCCTCCGCCCTGCGGCGGTAGAGAATCAGCGTGGCGGCGTCGCGCGGTCGCATGAGGCGTTCCTGACTTGCGGGGCCCCCAAGTCTGCCGGATTCCGCAACCGGCCGTCAGCCGCTAGAATTGCCGCAGCAAGAGGGGGAAGGGCAGGCCATGGCGAAGGCATTCGACGGGGTGCGGGTGATCGACTTCACGCAGGTGATCGCCGGCCCGTTCTGCACCCAGCATCTGGCGATGATGGGCGCCGATGTCATCAAGCTGGAGCAGCGGTCGGGCGGTGACCAGGGCCGCTACCTGATCGGCGACAACGATCTCGGGCGCGTCGGCATGTCGCCGATGTTCCTGTCGATCAACGCCGGCAAGCGGGCGCTGACGCTCGACCTCAAGCATCCCCGTGCCCGCGAGGTGGTGCACCGCCTCGTCGCCGGGGCGAACATCGTGGTGGAGAATTTCAAGGCCGGCACCATGGACCGGCTGGGCTTCGGCTACGAGGCGTTGAAGGAGGTCCGGCCGGGCCTCGTCTTCTGTTCGATCTCGGGCTACGGGCAGACCGGCGCCTATGCCGGGGCGCCCGCCTATGACGGCGCCATCCAGGCGGCGTCGGGCATGATGTCGGTTACCGGCCATCCCGAGACGGGGCCCGTCAGGGCGGGCTTCACCGCGGTCGATCTCTCCACCGGCATCACCGCCGCCTTCGCCTGCGCCTCGGCGCTCTACCGCCAGAAGGCGACGGGCGAGGGCCAGCGCCTGGACGTGACGATGTTCGAGTCGTCGCTGTCCATGCTCGCCCCGCTGCTGATCGACTACCTGACCACCGGAAGCCTGGCCCGGCCGGTCGGCAACTCCTCGCCGGCGCGCATTCCCACGGCGGACTCCTTCCGCGTGCGCGACGGCTCGATCCTGATGACCTGCCTGACCGAGCGCCAGTGGCAGGGCCTCTGCCGGGCGCTGGACCGGCCGGACCTCGCCGCCGACCCGCGCTTCGCCGACAACGAGGCGCGCAAGGCGAACCAGGGCGCGCTGCGGGCGGCGCTGGAGGAGGCGTTCGCGGACGACACGCCGGAGGGCTGGGAGAAGCGCCTCGCGGCCGAGGGCGTTCCCGCGGCGCCGATCAACGATATTTCGCAGGCGCTCGCCCATCCGGCGCTGGCCGAGCGCCGCTTCGTCGAACGCCGTCCGGGGCCGGCCGGCATCGGGCGCGACGTCTATACCGTCAACCCGGCCTTCCTTGCCGATACCGACGGCCCCGGCACGGCGCGCCCGCCGCCGGAGCACGGCGCAGACAGCGACGAGATCCTCGCCGAAATCGGCTATTCAGCGGGAGAGATTCGCGAATTGCGCGACGCCGGCGCTGTCTGACGCCGCCCGGACAGATCATGCGCCAGCACACCCGGCGCAGGCATCGTCATGACCGGCCGCCGGGCAGCACGCCCTGCGTTCCGGGAAGGCTGCCGAGGTCCCGGAAGACGAGGCGGACCGAGACCCGGTTGTCCGGATCGCCGCCGGCAACCTTGTATTCGCGCTCGAAAGCGGCCTCGAACAGCAGGCACTCGTCCTCGTATTTCAGGCCGAGGCCGCCGAGCAGCGAGCGCCCGGTATCGAGGTCCCGCCTGTAACGGCTCAGGACCGACCAGTTCGCGTCCAGTTTCGAGCGGAGGCCGATATCGACCTGCTCGCGCTCCTCCCCGGCCTTCTTGTCCTCCTCATCGTCCTCCTCGTCCAAAGGGTCGGCCACGCCGACGGCCCTTGCGTAGCGGGCATCGAAATACAGCGGGTCCAGGTTCACGGACAGGTCGAGCGCGGTCTGCCGGGCGGTGAGGTCGTCCTTGTCGAGGCGGAAGCGGTAGCCGAGCGCGGTCATTTCCCCGGCCGTCAGGCTGACCCGGCCCACGATATCGGACACGGCGGTATCGAGCCCGGAATCCTCGGGTGCATCCCGGTTCGCCTTCCGGCGCCGGCTTTGTCCTATGCCCGCATCCACATGCCAGTCGCCGGCGCCGTGAAGGCTGGTCTGCACCCCGTAATCGATGCGCTGGCCGGTCTCCGCGCCGTCCAGTCCCGGAAACCGGTTGAGGGCGAACAGGTTGTCGAATTCGAACTCGACGGCCTGGCGGTCCTCCATGGGGAATTCGTCGGCATCGGCGCTGTTGCGGCCCAGCACCAGCTGGGCCCTGGGCTCGACCGTCATCTGCAGGTCTTCCATCCCGCCGGCCAGCAGGTAGCTCCAGCCGGCCGAGGCCCGCGGCAACAGGCGGGCATTGTTGTCGTCGGCGGCCGTGTTTTCGCGCACGAGGTCCCCATGCGCGAAATCGCCCCGCAGGCCGGCGCCGACTTCAAGCCGGTGGCCGCCGTCGGTGAAGCGCTCCAGCCGCCAGCCGCCTTCGAGCGTCACGCGCTGGTTCTCGTCGTCCCGGCGGCGGTGCAGGGCGGCGCCGGCGGCGCGCAGCGACCAGGCGCCGTCCGGAGAGGGAGCGTCCTGCCATTCATAGAGGAACTCGGGCGCCGCCAACGGGGACTCGTCCCCGGAAATGCCGCTGCGCAATTCCTGCACATCGAACATGCCGACCCGCGCATAGGCCCGGTCGAAGAAGCCCTCCGCTTCCGCGAAGCTGGGCAATGTCTCGCTGTTGTCCAGCCCGACCAGGTCGAGATAGCCGTCGTCCGAGGTGCGGTAGAACTCGCCCCGGAGCCGCCAGTCGTCGCCGGCATGCGACTCGCCCTTGAGGCGGACATGCCCGCGCGGCCCGCTTCCGGCCCGTTCCTTCGGTTCCTTGTCGAGCGTCGCAAGACTGCCGGAAAGCTCGAGGCGCCCCCGGTCGAACAATTGCCGGTATTCGCCCGCGCCTATGAAGCCGCGCTCGCTGGCGACGATCGGGGTGAAGGTTGCGTCCCGGTCCGGCCCGATATTCCAGAACCAGGGCGTTTCGATGCGGGCGCCGAGATCGCTGCGATGCCCGACCGTCGGCGTCAGGAAGCCGCTCTTGCGGGTCACGTCCGGGTCGGGATGGCTGAGATAGGGGCTGTAGAGCACCGGCACGCCCCACATCTCCAGCACGGCGCCCCTGTAGGTCACCTGCTGCTCGACCCTGTCATGGGTGACGCGGCGGGCCTTGACCTGCCAGACCGGCGCTTCGGACGGCTCGTCGGCGCAGGGCTCGCAGGCGGAATACACAGCCTGGTTAAGCTCGGCGCGCGTTCCGTCCTGCAATTGGCCCGAGCTTGCCGCCAGCCGCGAACCGGTACCGAGCCGGGCCTTGAACTGCTCGACGAAGCCGTCCCTGAGATCGTCCGTAAGCTCCACCGAATCGGCGAACAGCACCTCGCCGTCCGGTTCGATCAGGGTGACGTTCCCGTCCGCGCGCGCAATGCCGGCATTGCGGTCGAGGACGATCCGGTCCGCGCGCAGAATGCGTCCTTCGCGGGCGAGTTCGACATCGCCGGTGGCCGCCACGAGATTGCGCTCGTGGTCGAAATCGATCCGGTCCGCCTGGAAGACGAAGGGTTCGCGCCCCGTATTGGCGGCAGGCTCCGCCGCCGCGCCGGAGCCTGCGACCAGGCTCAACAGAAGAAGGGCCCGGAGCGCCTTCACCGGCCGGCCGCGTAGCCCTGCATAAGGCGGGGATTGGCTGCCGCCTTCAACAGGCCGTCCTCTCTCGCGCAGGCGCTGATCCGCCCGATGCTCCATGGGCCGATAACTTCGACATCGTGGCCGCGCCGGGCCAGTTCGGCGACGGTTTCCCCGGGCAGGCGTTCCTCCACGGCGAGTCGACCGGGATCGGCCTGGCGCGGATAGAACGACGACGGGAAATGGTGGCTCTGGAAGGTCGGCGCGTCGATCGCCGCCTGGAGGTTCATGCCGTGGTGGACATGGCGCAGGAAGAAGATCAGCGACCACTGGTCCTGCCCGTCGCCGCCCGGCGTGCCGAAGGCCATCCAGGGCTCGCCGTCGCGGAAGGCGAATGAAGGGCTGAGCGTGGTGCGGGGCCGCTTCCCCGGCGCGAGCGAGCCGGGCAGGCCTTCCTCGAGCCAGAACATCTGCATCCGCGAACCGAGACAGAAGCCGAGCGCCGGGATGACGGGCGAGCTTTGCAGCCAGCCGCCGGAAGGCGTCGCGGAGACCATATTGCCCCAGCGGTCGATCACGTCGAGATGGCAGGTGTCGCCTTCGGCGAGCGCCATGGTGGGCTCGCCCGCTCCCGCGGTCGATCCGCGCCGCTCACCGACCCGCACGGTCGAAGCGAAACCATCCACCGCGCCCGGCTTGAGCTCCCGGCTGGCTTCCGCGCCGACAAGCGCGCGGCGCGCGTCATTGTAGTCGTCGGACAAGAGGCGCTCCATCGGCACATCGACATGGGCCGGGTCGCCGTAAAAGGCCTCGCGGTCGGCGAAGGCAAGCTTCGCGCATTCGGTGACGACATGGGCGAAATCGGCGCCGAGTGGGTCCATGCTCTCGAGGTCGAATTCCTTGAGCAGCGCCAGTTGCTGGAGGAACACCGGCGCCTGCGACCAGGGCCCCGCCTTCGCGACCCGGTAGCGCCCGTAGTCGTAGGTCAGCGGCTTCTCGTAACTCGCCCGCCAGTTCGCCATGTCGTCGCCGGCGAGCAGGCCGCGATGGCGCCGGCCCGAGCTGTCCATGACTTCGTTGCCGGCCGCGAAATCGGCAATCGCTTCCGCTACGAAGCCCTGCTGAAAGATGCGCCGCGCGGCCTCGATCCGGTCCTCCCGCGACCCTCCGGCGGCTTCCGCTTCTTCGACAAGCCGCGTCCAGGTCCGGGCAAGCGCCGGGTTGCGGAACAGCTTCCCGGCCTCGGGCAGCCTGCCGCCCGGCAGATAGACAGCGGCCGAGGTCGGCCACTCGTCGCGGAACAGCGCCTCCACCGAAGCGATGGTCGCCACCGCATGGCCTACAAGCGGATAGCCGCCGCCGGCGAATTCGATGGCCGGGCGCAGCAGTCGCGAGAGTTCCATCGTTCCGTAATCGCGCGCGATCAGCAGCCAGCCATCGACAGCGCCCGGCACACAGGTCGCAAGCAGGCCGGTTCCCGGCACGATGTCGAGGCCGAGGCCGCGAAAGGCGTCGATGGTTGCGGCCGCGGGCGCCGGTCCTTGTCCGCAGACGACTCGCAACCGCTGCTTGGCCGCGCTCCAGATGAGCGCCGGCATGTCGCCCCCGGGGCCGTTCAGATGCGGCTCGACCACCTGCAGCGCGAAGCCGGCTGCGACCGCTGCATCGAAGGCGTTGCCGCCTTCTTCCAGCACGGCCATGGCGGTAGCCGACGCCAGCCAGTGCGTCGAGGCGGTTACGCCGAAGGTGCCGAGCAGTTCGGGGCGCGTGGTGAACATGGTGCGCCACTCTATCCGCTCATGCGCCTGCTATAAAGCCGCGCCGGTTGGAAGCGGAGGTAAAAGGGGAATGAGCGGACGGCCGATGGACGGCATCCGGATTCTGGATGCGGCAACCTTCATTGCGGGGCCTCACGCGGCAACCATTCTGGGCGAGTTCGGCGCCGAGGTCATCAAGATCGAGCAGCCCGCCGGCGATCCCTGGCGGCGCTACGGCACCCCGAGCGCCCGCGCCGACAGCTCGCTCGCCTGGCTCAGCGAATCGCGCAACAAGCGCTCGATCACGCTCAACCTGCGCGCGCCCGAGGGGGCGGAGCTGTTCCGGCGGCTGGCGGCCGATGCCGATGTGGTGTGCGAGAATTTCCGCCCCGGCACGATGGAGCGCTGGGGCCTCGGCTACGAGGAGCTGGCCGCCGCCAATCCGGGCCTTGTAATGCTGCGGGTCACCGGCTACGGCCAGACCGGGCCCTACCGCCAGCGGCCGGGCTTCGCCCGCATAGCTCATGCCTTCGGCGGGCTTACCCACCTCGCCGGTTTTCCGGGTGGCCCGCCCGTGACACCGGGCTCGACTTCGCTCGGCGACTACATGACGGGCATGTACGGGGCGCTCGGCGTGCTGATGGCGCTGCGCGAGCGGGAGCGCTCGGGCCGGGGCCAGGTGATCGACCTCGCGCTCTTCGAGCCGGTGTTCCGCGTGCTCGACGAGCTTGCGCCCGCCTATGACGCCGTGGGCACGATACGCGGCCGCGAGGGGTCCAACACGCTCAATGCCTGCCCGCACGGGCATTTCGAGTGCGGAGACGGGCGCTGGATCGCCATTGCCTGCACCAGCGACAAGATGTTCGAGCGGCTGACAGGCGCCATGGCGCGGCCCGACCTGCAGCAGAGCTACGGCGAGGCGCCTGCCCGTCTGGCGGAGCGCGAGATTGTGGACGGGGCCGTCGGGGCCTGGCTCGGCTCGATGGACCGCGACGAGGCGATGGACCGCTGCCTTGCGGCGGAGGTGCCGGTCGGCCCCGTCAACGCCGTGGACGAAATCTTCGCCGACCCGCATTTCGCTGCGCGCGACGCGATCCTGCGGATCGACGATGCGGACACGGGAGAAATCGCGGTGCCCGGCGTCGTACCGAAGCTCTCCCGCACGCCGGGCCGGGTGGAACGGCTCGGCCCCGCGCTCGGCGAGGCCAACGCGGCCGTCTATGGCGCCCTCGGCCTTTCGCCGGAGGAGATCGCCGAACTGGCCCGGAAGGGCGTGGTCTGAACGCGGAAGGCCGCCGGTTGCTGCAGCTGCTATACTGGACGCAACCGGCTATCGTTCGGACCAACGCTGGGGAGGCAGGAAGTCCATGACTTACGAGACCATCGAAGTCCGTCCGCTGACGCCGACCGTCGGAGCCGAGATCCGCGGCGTCAACCTGGCTGAGCCGATGGGGAACCACCAGTTCACCGAAGTCCACGATGCGCTGATGCGCCACCAGGTGATCTTCTTCCGCGATCAGGAGATGACGCTGGACCAGCACAAGAATTTCGGCCGGCGGTTCGGGGAGCTGCATATCCATCCCTTCCGGCCGGGTCCCGAGGGCCATCCGGAAATCCTCCGGATCCACACCGATGCAAACTCGACCCAGATCGCCGGCGAGGCCTGGCATTCGGACGTCTCCTGCGACCCGGAACCGCCGATGGGCTCGATCCTGCATCTGCACACCGTGCCGGAAGAGGGCGGGGACACGCTCTTCGCCAGCATGACGGCGGCCTACGATGCGCTCTCGGAGCCGATGAAGGCGTTCCTCGGCGGGTTGACCGCCATCCATGACGGCACGCGCAACTATCGCGACCGCAGCCGGCGCGACGGCAGGGAAGACAACAAGGTCTATCCGCGCAGCGAGCATCCCGTGATCCGCACCCATCCGGTAACCGGCAGGAAGGCGATCTTCGTCAATCCGGTCTTCACGATGCGGCTGAAGGGCATGCCGCGCGACGAGTCGGATGCGATCCTGGAGTTCCTCTACCGGCACAATGCCAAACCGCAGTTCCAGGCCCGGTTCCACTGGCGGGCGAACTCGGTGGCCTTCTGGGACAACCGCAGCGTCCAGCATCTGGCGATGTGGGACTACTATCCCAATGTGCGGTCGGGCAACCGGGTGACAATCCAGGGCGACCGTCCGTTCTGATCGGCAGGAGGCCGGCAATGGCTGGGGCGCCTGGATTCGAACCAGGGATCGCGGGATCAAAACCCGCTGCCTTGACCGCTTGGCTACGCCCCACCGGACCGCTGCACTTATAGCGCGGGCCGTCCGGACCGCAACTGCCGCAGGCGCCTGGAATGGACAGGCTTGCGGGGAAGGAGGCGCGGATGCTGACCGAAGCGGAGGTCGCAACCTACCGACGCGACGGCTATGTGGTCCCGTCGGGGTTCCGCCTTGACGACAACGAACTCGGGACCCTGCAATCCGCTGTCGAGCAAGTGCTCCGCGACAACCCGGACGCCGAGCCGGACCGGATCATCAACCCGCATCTGAACCGCGGCCGGCCCTACCGACTGCGCGGCAACCGGACCTTCCATGCCATCGCGCATGACAGCCGCGTTCTGGACATGGCGGGGGCCGTCATGGGGCCGGACCTCGTGCTGCTGTTCACCCATCTCTTCTGCAAGACGCCCCGGAGCAAGCGCACTGTGCCCTGGCATCAGGACGGGCCGTTCTGGCCCATAGAGCCGATGGCCTCCTGCACGGTCTGGCTCGCCCTCGACAAGGTGGATGCCGGCAATGGCGCGATGCGCGTCATTCCCGGCTCGCACCGTGAGCCCTTCCGCCGCCACGAGCTTGTGGACGATCCCGATTCGACCCTGAATCGCGAGATCGGGCTTCAGGATTTCAACGAAAGCACGGCGCGCACCATCGAACTGGAGCCGGGACAGGTGTCTGTACACGATATCGGGATCGTCCACGGCTCGGCCGCCAACAGCTCCGGGCGCCGCCGGGCCGGCTTCGCCATGCGCTACATGCCGGCGACGAGCTGTGTCCACCGGCGCATCGAGAATGCGGCGGCAGACTGGGGAGACTTGCCAGTGGAGCTGGTCCGCGGCCGGAACCGCCATCCGGGCACCGACTTCTCGCCGGGGGATTTCGGCGAAGCCTGGCCGTCAGCCTGAAAACCCCCGGGGGACACCAGCCTGCGGCCAGTATTCCGCCGGATCGCGCTTGAGCCTTGTGCCGCCTTGCAGGGTAAGGCCCATGAGCGTTTCGGGTGGATGAACCGTTCTTGCGGCGGCCTGCATGTTGACAGTGAACCGGGCGCGCGGGTAGAAGCCGGGGCTTCCGGGCCGGGATGGACAGGATGAAGGTCGTTCGCTCTCTGAAGACGTTGAAGAAGCGCCACAAGGACTCGCAGGTCGTGAGACGGCGCGGCCGCATCTACGTCATCAACAAGACCAACCGCCGCTTCAAGGCCCGGCAGGGCTAGACTGCTGCGCGCGCTGGCGTTCGCGGTTCTTCTGGCGCTCTCGGGCGGCATTGCCGCCGCCGACCAGAACGATCCCGAACTGCCGGCGCTGTTCGATCGCCTTCAGCAGGAGTTGACGCCGCAGGAAGCCTTTGAGGTGGACCAGCGCATCTGGCTGCTCTGGCTGCATTCCGAAGACCGGGCAGTGAACCGGCTAATGGCCCAGGGTGTGATCGCCATGCAGCGCGGAGCGCTCGAACGGGCGCTCGAACGCTTCGATGAAGTCGTCAAGCGTGCGCCCGGATTCGCGGAAGGCTGGAACAAGCGCGCCACCGTTCTCTACATGATGGGCCGCCACCGCGAGTCCGTGGCCGATGTGCAGCATGTGCTCAGTCTGGAGCCGCGCCATTACGGCGCCCTGTCGGGCCTCGGCATGATCCTGGTCGCGCTGGACCGGGAGGAGGACGCGCTGGCGTGGCTGCGCCGCGCGCTAGAACTCAATCCCTATCTCGACGGGGTCCGCGATCTGGCGGACCGGATCGGCGAACGCCTGAAGGGCAAACCGACATGAACGCACTGCCGGCCGCCACGCTGGCGCAACTGGAAGCGGCCGGCGTCGAGCCCGGCCGGCCGCTGCTGATTTCGGATGCGGACGAGGTGTTGTTCCGCTTCGTCGAGACCTTTGCGGACCATATCGAGGGGCGCGGCTTTTCCTTCGATTGGTCGTCCTTCCGCCTCGCGGGAAATGTGCGCCGGGTTTCCGACGATACGGTGCTGGACCAGCCGCAGGTTTTCGCTCTGTTGCAGGACTTCTTTGCCACGCACGCCGAAGACATTCCGCCGGTGCCGGGAGCGGCCGACGGGCTCGCGCGGCTTGCCCGGGCCGGCGTTCAGATCGTGGTGCTGACCAACATCCCGCCGGCGCAGCGCGATGCCCGGCGACTGGCGCTGGCCCGGAACCGGATGCCCTACCCCGTGGTCGTGAATACGGGAGACAAGGGGCCGGCGGCAGCCTGGCTTGCCGCGCGTGCCGGAGGTCCCGCCGTCTTCGTCGATGACGGGCCGAACAACCATGTTTCGGTCAAGCGGACAGCGCCGGAAATAGCATGCCTGCATTTCGTGGCCACGGAACGCCTGGCGCGGCTTGTCGAGAAACCGCTGGAAGCCGACGGCCGCCCGGAGGACTGGCCGGCGCTCGAACGCGCTGTCGCAGCCTCGCTCGGGCTTACTTGTGGCGAAACGTGATCCGGCCCTTGGTCAGGTCATAGGGCGTCATTTCGACGTCCACCCGGTCTCCGACCATGACGCGGATACGGAATTTCCGCATCTTCCCGGCGGTATGGGCGATGATTTCGTGCTCGTTCTCGAGTTTCACCCGAAACATCGCGTTCGGCAGCTTTTCGGTCACGGTTCCGCCGAAGACCATCATTTCCTCTTTCGACAAAGGCAGGCACCCTCCTCTTCCTGTTGTGGGCCCTTTATTCAGGATTGCAGCCGGGCTCGTCAACCGAGACCGTCAGAGCCCGCCCCGCAAACCACGGCGATGACGCGCTCGTCCGGCATCGGCCGGTAGGCGCCTGTCGTCAATGCAGCGAGCGCCGCCGCGCCGGAAAGCTCAGCTGCGACGCCCACCTCGAACCAGAGCCAGCGCGCTGCCTGACGCATCGCTTCGTCATCGATCAGGACTATGCGGTCCACGCCGGCAGCAATCAGTTCGAGATTGAGCGGGGCCGAACGGAGCGGCGCGAGCGTGCCGGCCTCGGTTCCGATCCGCTCAAGCGTCACCAGCGCGCCTGCCTCCAGGCTGTCGTGGAGCGTCGGCGCGCCAACCGGCTCCACGCCGACCACGCGGATCGAAGGCCTGAGCGCCTTGAGCGCAGTTGCTATCCCTGCAATCAGGCCGCCGCCGCCGATCGCGACGAGGACCGTATCGGCATCGGGCACATCTTCCAGCAGTTCGAGCCCGACCGTGCCCTGGCCCGAAACCACGGCGGGATCGGCGAACGGATGCACATAGACGGCGCCATCCGTCTCGGCATGGGCGAGCGCAGCCTCGTTCGCCTCGTCGAATACCGATCCCGCCATCCTGACTGCAGCGCCCCAGCCGCGCAGCTTCCTCGCCTTCGCCTCCGGCGTCGAGTTCGGCAGAAAAACGGTCGCCGGCACGCCCAGCACGGATGCGGCATAGGCAACGCCCAGACCGTGATTGCCGCCCGAGGCGGTGGTGAGCCCGCCTGGCGCAGCACCGAGGCCAAGCGCCTTGTTGAGCGCGCCGCGCGGCTTGAACGACCCGGTGACCTGGAGGCATTCCAGCTTCAGGAACAAGGATCCCTGCGATGGCGATTCTCGCAGCACCGAAGCCGCCAGGACCGGCGTGCGCCGGATGCCGCCCGCTATGCGTCCGGCGGCAGCGCGGACCGTTTCGAGACTGACCGGAGCGCCCGTCACCGGCCGGCCAGTTCCAGCCACTCGTCCTCGGTCAGGACCTTGATACCGAGTTCTTCCGCCTTGCGTTTCTTGGAACCCGCCGCCTCGCCTGCGACGACAAAGTCGGTCTTCGCCGAGACGCTGCCCACGACCCGCATGCCGAGCCGCTCGGCCCGCGCCTTGGCCTCCCGCCTGCTGAGGGCGGCAAGCGTGCCGGTGAAGACGACCGTCCTGCCTGCCAGTCCCCCGGCGCCGTCTTCGGCCCCGGCGGCCGCGGCGGCTGTCTCCTCGACCGTCACTTCCGCTGCCAGCGCCTCGACGATCCGCACGCTCCGGGGATCGGCAAGGAACGCCACCAGGTCTTCCGCGCGCCCGGCCCCCATGCCGTCTATGCCGGTCAGCGCCTCCCATGCCTCGCCCTCGCGCGAACCCGCGGACGCTGCCGCCTCACGCAGCGCATCGAGGCTGCCGTAATGCCGCGCCAGCAAGCGGGCATTGCCCTCGCCGATATGGCGGATGCCGAGCGCATAGAGGAAGCGGTCGAGCGGCACCCGCCGCCGTTCCTCGATGGCCGTCAGCAGGTTGTCCACCGACTGCTCGCCCCAGCCTTCGCGTTCCAGCAGGTCCGCGCGCCGTTCGCCGAGCCTGAAGATGTCCGCCGGCGTCTGTAGCAGCCCATCGGCGTAAAACGCCTCGATATGCTTGCGCCCGAGGCCCTCGATGTCGAGGCCGCCGCGAGAGACGAAATGCTTGAGCCTCTCGACCGCCTGCGCCCGGCAGACGAGCCCGCCCGTGCAGCGCCGCACGACATCGCCGCCGTCGCGCCGCGCTTCCGAGCCGCAAACGGGGCAGGTTTCGGGCAGGCGGAACGGTTCGGCTCCCTCCGGGCGCCTGTCGAAGCGGACCTCCAGAATCTGGGGAATCACATCGCCCGCGCGCTGGATGACGACGGTGTCTCCGACGCGGATGTCCTTGCGCTCGATCTCATCCTCATTGTGCAGGGTCGCGCGCGAGACCACGACGCCGCCGACAGTGACCGGCCGGAGCGCTGCAACCGGCGTGAGCGCACCGGTCCGGCCCACCTGGACGAGGATATCCTCCAGCACGGTCTCGGCGCGTTCGGCCGGGAATTTATGCGCGATCGCCCAGCGCGGCGCCCGCCCGGCAAAACCGAGCCGCTCCTGCCAGTCGATCCGGTCCACCTTGTAGACGACGCCGTCGATATCGTAGTCGAGGGCCGAGCGCGCCTCGCCGATGGCCCGGTGGGCCGCGATCAGTTCCGCCGCATCCCCGGCGCGCGCGCCGTTCGGCTCGACCTCGAAACCCCAGGCCGCCAGCCGTTCGAGCCAGGCGGAATGGGTCTTTGCCGGGCGCTCGCTGACTTCGCCCCAGCCATAGGCGAAAAACCGCAGGCGGCGGCCTGCCGTCACAGCCGGATCGAGCTGGCGTACCGATCCTGCGGCCGAATTGCGCGGATTGGCGTATAGCGGCAGGCCTTCGCGCTCCCGTTCGCCGTTGAGCCGTTGGAACTCGCCATGCGCCATGTAGATTTCGCCGCGCACCTCCAGGATATCGGGCGCCGTGCCTGAAAGCCGCTTCGGCACGCTTTCGACGGTCTCGATATTGCGCGTGACGTTCTCGCCTTCGCGCCCGTCGCCGCGCGTCGCCGCCTGCGCCAGCCAGCCGCCTTCGTAGCGCAGCGCGATCGAGAGGCCGTCGATCTTCGCTTCCGCCGTCATGGCAAGCGGCGTCTCGGGAGCCAGATTGAGGAACCGGCGCACACCCTGGACGAATTCGGCAACGCCTTCCTCGTCGAAGGCGTTGCGCAGCGAGAGCATCGGGCGCGCATGGACGACCTTCTCGAAGCCCTGGGCCGGCCGGGAGCCGACGCGGCGGCTCGGGCCGTCCGCCGGCGCCCGGTCCGGAAAACGCGCCTCCAGCGCCGTATAGCGGCGAACCAGGGCATCGTATTCGGCATCCGAAATGACCGGCGCGTCCTCGCGGTGATAGCGGCGGTCGTGATCGGCGATCTCCGCGGCGAGGCGCGCCAGTTCCCGGGCCGCCGCCTCTTCGTCCATCCTGTCGGGTTCGTCGGTCATCCGCTTTCGTCCAGGATCAGCGCGCGGGCGGCGCTGCGGGCCGCGCCGGTTATCTCGGCACCGGCCAGCATACGGGCAATCTCTTCCTCGCGCCCGCTCTCATCGAGTTCCGCCACGAAGGTGCGCGTGCTGTTCTTGGAGACCCGGAAATGCCGGGAAGCGCGCGCCGCGACCTGCGGCGCATGAGTGACGACGAGCACCTGCCCCGCCTTGCCGAGCGCGGCGAGGCGAACGCCCACCGCCGCCGCCGTCGCGCCGCCGATTCCGGCATCCACCTCGTCGAAGATCATCGCCGGGCCGCTGTCGGCCGCCAACACCGCCTTCAGCGCCAGCGCGAAGCGCGCGAGTTCGCCGCCGGAGGCGATGCGGGCGAGCGCGCCGAAGGGCATGCCTGAATTGGTGCGGACCTCGAAGCGCACACGGTCCGCGCCCGACGGCCCCGGCTGGCCGGGCTCCAGCGCCACGCGGAACGAGGCCTTGTCGAGTTTCAGCGGCGGCAGCTCGCGCCCGACGGCGCGCGCCAGCGCGGTCGCTGCTTGCCGGCGTCCGGCCGTGAGCGCAGCAGCGGCCCGGTCGAACGCCGCCCGCGCATCGGCCGCGGCGTCTTCCAGCCCGGCGGCATAGGCGCCGTCTTCGTGCAGCGCCTCGACGCGCCGGCGCATGTCCTCGAGAAGCTCCGGCAGCGAATCCGCATCGACCCGGTGCTTGCGGGCGGCATCGCGAAGCGCGAACAGGCGGGCCTCAACCGCATCGGCCGACGCCTCGTCATCCTCGATCCGGCTGCCGAGCGCCTGGACCAGCCGCTCCGCTTCTTCCGCTTCTATGGTTGCCCTGTCGAGCGCCGAGAGCGCTTCGTCGAAGAGGCCCTTCGCCTCCGGTTCCGCACGGGCCAGCGATCGGGCGGCGCCTCGCAGCATGCCCGCTGCGTCCTCTCCCAGAAGGGCGCGGGCCTCGGTGGCCGCCTCCACAATTTTCCGGTGCGCCAGAATCCGGCGCCGGCGGGCGGCGAGGCAGGCCTCTTCGCCGGGCCGCGGGGCCAGCCGTTCGAGCGTCTCCAGTTCCGCTTCCAGCTCTTCCCTCGCGGCCAGATCCCGGGCCAGGGCTTCGCGCGCTGCATTGGCGGCTTCTTCCGCCCGGACCCGCGCCCGCCATGCATCGGCCGCCGTCCAGACCAGATCGTCATGGCCCGCGAACCGGTCGAGCAGACCGCGATGGGAGCCTTCGTCCAGCAGGCCGCGCTGTTCGAATTGTCCATGGATCTCGACCAGCTCCTGGCCGAGCCGGCGCAGCAGGCCGGCCGCAACGGGCATATCGTTGACAAAGGCGCGGGACCGTCCGTCCGGGCTGAGCGTCCGGCGCAGGACCAACTCCCCGGCTGCATCGATGTCCAGGTCCCGGAGCACCGCCGCCGCTTCTTCCGGGGGCTCCTCGAAGCTGGCCACCACATCGGCCCGCTCCGCCCCGGCGCGGACAAGCCCGCTATCGGCCCGCGCGCCGAGCGCCAGGCCGAGCGCATCGAGCAGGATCGACTTGCCCGCGCCCGTCTCGCCGGTGAGTACGGAAAGCCCCGGCCCGAAGGACAGGTCCAACCGTTCGATCAGCACCACATTGCGGATAGCGAGCCCGCATAGCATGGCGGCCGGGCGTTATCCCTTGGGAGTTCCCGGAGGCGCAATGGCCGGCGGCGCTCCGCTCTTTCCTCCGCCGCGTTCCCGCTCCATCGCCCGGGCGCGCTCCATGAGTTCGGCATCCTCGGCCGCTCTGGTTTCGGCCAGTTCCTTCGCCAGTTCCTCGGCCCGCCCGCCGCCGCCGCCGATCGTCGCCGCCGGATCGAGCAAAGCGTTCCAGTTGCGCGAGAACCAGCCGTCTTCGGCGTCCTCCTGCGGGGCGGTTTCGCCCTTTTCGACCAGGTTGTAACTGTCCGAATACCACTCATCGCCGGGATAGTTGTGCTGAAGCACGGCGGCAACCCGGACCGCCTCCTCGTCGAGCCCGATGGCGGTGTAGGCCTCTGCAAGGCGGTGCAGGGCTTCGGGCACATGGGATGTGGTCTGGTATTCCTCCACGACGATGCGGAACCGGTTTATGGCAGCCAGTAAATGGCCCTGGCGGAGATAGAAGCGTCCTACGCTCATTTCCTTTCCGGCCAGGTGGTCCCGTGTCAGGTCGAGTTTCAGGCGGGCGTCGTTCGCATAGTCGGTGCCGGGGAAGCGCCGCACGACCGCTTCCAACGCCCCGCGGGCCTTGCGGGTCACGGCCTGATCGCGTCCGACATCCGAAATCTGCTCATAGTAGGAAACCGCCGTCAGGTAGTAGGCATAGCTGACATCCGGATTGCCCGGATGAAGCTGGATATACCGCTCCAGCGCGGCGATCGCTTCGTCATACTCATCGGCTTGGTAATGGGCGTAGGCGCCCATCAATTGCGCCTTGGTCGCCCAGACCGAATAGGGATGCTGGCGCTCGACTTCGTCGAACTGCTGGGCGGCGAGCTCGAAATTGCCCGCCAGCAGCGCATCCATCGAGCTGTTGTAGAGAGCCTCGACCGACCGCTCCACATATTGCTCGCCGCCGTCCGAACTGCATGCGGACAGCATGGCGGCTGCGAACAGGGCAGCGGCGATGTTTGGCCAAAAACGACCGTATGCCCGACTCACGGCATCCTCGTGGCAACGGGACAAGGCAGGCTTCAGTTTATGCCATGCTTGCGCCGAAGCATAGGTTCAGGCGACGACCCGCTGCGCCTCCGTCCCGGCCCCTTCCCACCTCCATGCCGATTCATCGGCGAAGAGCGCGCGCAGCACCATGTTGTTGAGCCGGTGGCCCGACCTGTAGCCCTGGAATGCGCCGAGAATTGGAGCGCCCGCCAATGCAAGGTCGCCGATCACATCGAGCACCTTGTGGCGCACCATTTCCTCGGGATAGCGCAAACCGCCGTCGTTCATCACGCCGTTCGGCGAAATCGCGACGGCGTTGTCCAGCGAGGCCCCTCTGGCATAGCCTTGCGCGCGCAGCCATTCCAATTCGTCCAGGAACCCGAAGGTGCGCGCCCGGCCCACCGCCTCCGAGAAGGTCTGCCGCGCCGAATCGAAATCGAACCGCTGAACGCCGACATGAGGGTGGTCGTAGTCGATGGTGCAGGAGACCTTGAAGCTGTCCGATGGCAGCAGCCGCGCCCAGCTTTCGCCCTCCTGCACCTGGACCGGCTTGAGGACCTCGATCCGGCACCGGGGCCGGGAGGGCTGCGGCCGGACGCCAACGCAACCGATGAGGAAGGTAAAGTCGTCCGCGCTGCCGTCCATGATCGGCAATTCCGGCGCATCGACCTCGATTGTGGCATTGTCGATCCCGGCGCCGGAAAGCGCCGCCAGGATATGTTCGGGCGTGTGAATACCAATGCCGTCACGATTTGAAATTACGGTGCACAAGGTGGTATCGGAGACCATATCCCATCTGGCCGGCACAACGCCGGTATCGCCCGCAACATCGAGACGCCGGAAGACAAATCCATGCCCCGCAGGAGCCGGCCCCAGCGTCAAGTGCACCTTGCGGCCGCTATGGATGCCTATGCCTTCGCATGCAATAGATGACCGCAAGGTGCGCTCACCGCCGTCTACCCGTCTCGAAAGACGTTCGACTGCTTTTCCCTCTCGTGCGCCCATTGCTATGTATTATGGCTACCCAAACTTGCGAGTCCGTAAGAAGAGAATAACGAGGTGATTCGCCGCCCCACAAGTCACACTCTGTTAAGGAATGTTACGGCAGGATCTGCCTGGGGCGTCCTGCCGCTCAAGAACCCGGAACATGCAAAAACCCGCCTGGCAGCGGCATTGACGGCCGAAGAGCGGCGAAAATTGTTTCGCGCAATGGCGGAGGATGTGCTCGCGGCGCTGTCCGGCGCGGGCAGCCTGGAAGGAACCGTTGTCGTCACCCGCGACACCTGGGCGCAGGCGCTTGCGGAACGATACGGCGCCGCAGTGCTGGAAGAACCGGCCAATCGCGGCCAGAGCCCCGCCGTTGCCGAGGCCGTCGCGGCGCTCGCCGGCGCCGGCGCCGGCGCCGCGCTGGCCTTGCCGGGCGATGTGCCCCTCGTTTCGCCGGCGGAGATCGACCGGGTCCTGGCGGCGCACGGGGCCGCGCCCTCCGTGACGCTCGTGCCTGCTGGAGACGGCCGCGGCACCAATTGCGTGGCCAGCTCTCCGCCCGACGTGATCGCGTTCCATTTCGGCCATGACAGCTTCCGGCCGCACAAGGCCGAAGCGCGCGCGCTCGGCATCGAGCCGCGCATCGTCACCGGGCTTTCCGGCATCGCGCTGGATGTGGACAAGCCCGAGGATTTGCGCATGCTGCTTGCGCAGGGCGGCGCCTGCCGGGCGCTCGCATGGCTGGGCGGTACGGACATACCGGCGCGCCTCGCCGCCGCCGCGCGGAACCCGGCGAACGTTACCGATGGCGGCGTTGGCACCGCCGCGCCGAACGCGGCGAACAATACGAATGGCGGCGTTATGCGCCGCCGGAAGGAGAGGGGTAAATGACGGCGCTTCAGTTTGGAATCATGAACCGGGGCCAGTTCCCCGTCGGCGACGACGCGAAACTGCACTGGGACGAGATGGTCGAGCAGGCGCGCGCGGCGGAGCGGCTCGAATTCGATTCCATTATGAAGGGCTCGCATTACAGTTCCTGGCCGTTGATGGACTTCCAGCAGGTGCCCTTCCTGGCCCGCATGACCGCGGAATGCCCGTCCCTGCGGCTGCTTTGCGGCATCTGCCTGCTGCCGCTGCACAAACCGCTCGATGTCGCGGAAATCTTCGCGAATATCGACGTAATGAGCGGCGGCAAGCTCATTTTCGGCATCGGGCTCGGCTATCGGGAGGTGGAATTCAGGGCGTTCGGCACGACGCAGAAGGAGGCTGTGCCGCGCTTCGTGGAGAACCTCGAGGCGATCCGGCGGCTGTGGACCGAGGAGCGGGTGACGATGAAGGGCTCGCATTTCGAGCTCATCGACGCCGCCTGCACGGTCAAGCCGCTCCAGAAGCCGACGCCGCCCGTCTGGGTCGGGGCCAATGCCGACCGGGCGATCGAGCGCGCCGCCCGGCTGACGGACGCCTGGTTCATCAATCCGCACAACACGGTGGCCACGACCGCCCGGCAGATGGAAGTGTACAAACGTGCGCTCGACAAGGCGGGCAAACCGATGCCGGCGGAGCTGCCGATGATGCGCGAGGTGGTGGTGGGCCGCTCGCGGGCAGAGGCCATCCGCACCGCCGAGCCCTACCTGATGGCGAAATACCGCGCCTACAAGGAATGGGGCCAGGACAAGGTGATGCCGGAGGGTGACGGCGATTTCGGCCAGGACTATGAAGACCTGCTGAAGGACCGGTTCCTGTTCGGCTCGCCGGACGAGGTGGCGGAGCAGATCATCGGCTATGTCCGCCGCTTCGCCATCAATCATTTCGTGTTCGGCATCCAGTTCCCGGGCATGCCGCAAAGCATGGTGCTCGACGAAATGGCGATGCTTGCCGAAGAGGTGATCCCGAAGGTTCGCTCCGGCGTATAGACGGGCCACCGGCCTTTGCCGCAGGCAGGAGAGGAGAGGGATTGCAGCGGCTCCAGGTGTGGAGCGAGCCCGATGGGCAGGAGAGCCAGCGGCACGGTCACAGCCGCATAGCCAGACACGCTTGCCCGATCCGTCCCGATCGGCAGCACACCGCCGACAAACTCACCTCGACATACCCTGCGGTCCTTGCCGTATGCCTACGGTACGAATACCGGCTGGCTGCGGGCATCGTGGAATGCCTTCGGATCGTGTTCCGTCGTTGCGGTATCCGCCAGCCTGCGGCTGCCGGCCGGGTGGCTCGGTTTTACTGCACCAGCGGCGACTCGGCGGCGGCAATGTCGAAACCGGCGATCCGGGCGCCGCCGGCGAGCAGCCGGACATACTGCCCGAACGCGCGGCGCCAGGACGCCTCTTTCAGGTATTCCGCAATCCTGTCGGCGACGGCCTCGTAGGGCAGCGCGCGGCCCGGCACGCGCTTGTCCACACGCACGACATGGACGCCGTAGCGCGTCTTCACGGGGACCGGCGAGAGCTGGCCCTCTTCGAGGTTGAAGAGGAAGGTCTCCATCTCCGGCACCGTGTCGCCGCGCGAAAGTTGGCCGAGGCGCCCGTCATTGTGCTTCGAGTCGCAGGCGGACTGCGCCCGCGCCATCTCGCCGAAGCGCTCGGGGGCAACGGACAGCAACTCGATCAGTTCCACGGCAAGCGCCTCCGCCCGGGCGCGCTGCTCACCATCATCCGGACTTGCGGGCAGCAGGATATGCGCCGCCTCCACCAGGTCCGGGCTGCGGAAACGGGACGGGTTGTTGTCGAAATAGCGCCTGCATTCCGCCTCTTCGGGCGCGGGAATGTCCACCTCGCGTTCGATCACGGCCTTGATGGCCGCCGCCTCGTCCGCTGCGTCTATGCCGATAACCTCCGCGCGGTCCAGAAGCAGCGCCCGGATCACCAGCCATTCGGCCGCCGCGCGCCGCGCCGCGCCCGCGTTCTCCGCCGGGTGATACTGCATCTCGCGCAGGATCGCGTCCTCGTCGATGCACCGGTCGTTGACGCGGATTTCGGTCATGGCCGGTCAAGCCGCGCGGTGGCCTTCGCGGGTGCGCACCACCTGGTAGCCGCGCCGCCCCAGATAGCCGACCGGCGCGCTCCAGATATGGACGAGGCGGCTGAACGGGAAGACCAGGAAGATGGTGAGGCCGAGGAAGATATGCGCCTTGTAAACCCAGTGGACGCCCGCCGCATAGGCCGCCGCATCGGCCTGGAAGGTGACGATCTTCTGCGCCCAGAGCGAGAGCTGGACCATGACCTCGCCGCCCTCCCTGTGCGCCCAGGAGAAGGGCAGGCTCGCGAGGCCGAGCACCAGCTGGACCCAGAGCAGCATCAGGATCGCGATGTCCATAGCGCTCGAGGTGGCGCGGATGCGCGGGTCGAACATCCGGCGGTGGAGCAGCATGGTGAGGCCGACGAAGCACACGATGCCGAAGATGCCGCCGGCGGTGATGGCGAGCACCTGCTTGACGCCGGAGCTCATGCCGAGGGCGTGGTAGATCTCCTTGGGCGTCAGCAGGCCGACGAAATGGCCGAGGAAGAGCAGCAGGATGCCCACATGGAACAGCACGCTGCCCCAGATGAGCTGGCGGCGGCGCAGCAATTGGCTCGACCCGCTGCGCCAGGTGTACTGCTCCCGGTCGAAGCGGATCAGGCTGCCCGCCAGGAACACCGTCGCCGCCAGATAGGGGTAGTAGCCGAAGACGAGGATGTGGAACCAGTCAGCCATGGGTCATGCTCCGTCTTGTCCGGGCGGGCGCGGGGCGGCCGCCAGTTCGGCCATGCGGTTGAGGACGTCGCGGGCCGCAACGCAGCCGCCGTCCGGCGCGCCGCCGAAGGCCGGCGCCTCCTCCCATTCCCTGTCGAGCGCCGCCGCTTCCTCTTCCCGGGACTTGTCGTGCTGCAGCAGGGAGTCCACCGAAGCCCGGTCGGGTTTCCGGGCGGCCAATTCCTCCAGCGCCTTGAAGACGCCGGCATAGTCGCTGTCCCGCCGCTCCAGCCGGACGCGGATGGCGGCGAGGATGTGGACGACATCCCCGAGCAGCCCGGCGGCCTCCTTCGGCTCGACGAGGGACAGAAACTCCAGGAAGAGCGGCAGATAGTCCGGCAACTCGTTGGCGCCGATGCTGTAGCCATGCGCCTCGTAATGGGCCGCGAGATTGACCATCGCCTGGCCGCGGTCGCGGGACTCGCCGTGGATATGCTCGAACAGGTGTAGCGACAGGCTGCGCGACCGGTCGAACAGGCCGACATAGGCCTCTTGGGCGGCCAGCGGTTCCTCAAGCGTCAGCTTCGCGGCCATCCGGCCTATCGCCGCGCGGGTCGATTTCGACAGCGTCCGCTCGCACTCGACCAGCGCCGCGATGTCGCCCGCCGCCCCGACCAGCTCCGGGGTCGGGTATTGCAGCAGCGCGCCGAGGGCCCGGTAGATCATCATCGCCCGGCGGCCGCCCTGTCCGACCTGCCGCCGGCGGAGGGGCCGACGCGCACATCGTGGCTGAACAGGTCGAGCTTGCCGCCGCCGCCGCTGCAGCCGTCGCCGAAGCTGAAGCCGCATTCGCCCCGGAGGTCGAACGCCTCCTCGGCATATTCGCGGTGGCTGGTCGGGATCACGAACCTGTCTTCGTAGTTGGCGATCGCCATGGTCCGGTACATGTCCTCGACGGCGGCCTCGGTCAGCCCGACCTGCTCCAGCGCCTCCAGCGCGCGCGTGCCCTCGACATGCCGGGCGCGCATGAAGACGCGCATCGCCAGCATCCGCTCCAGGCCGAGCTTCACCGGCGCCTCGTCGCCCGCGGTCAGCATGTTGGCGAGGTAACGGAGCGGGATGCGCAGCTGCGAGACGTCCGGGATGAGCCCTTCGGAACCGAGCGCGCCCGCTTCCGCCGCCGACTGGATCGGCGAGAGCGGAGGCACGTACCAGACCATCGGCAGCGTCCGGTACTCCGGGTGCAGCGGGAAGGCGACCTTCCAGTCCATCGCCATGCGGTAAACGGGGGAGCGCTGCGCCGCGTCCAGCCAGGATTGCGGCACCCCGTCGGCGCGCGCCTGGCGGATGACCTCCGGATCGAAGGGATCGAGGAAGATGTCGAGCTGCGCCTGGTAGAGGTCCTTGGGGTCCTCCGCCGCGGCAGCGGACTCGATCCGGTCGGCGTCGTAGAGCAGCACGCCGAGATAGCGGATACGCCCGACGCAGGTCTCCGAACAGACGGTCGGCTGGCCCGCCTCGATGCGCGGGTAGCAGAAGATGCACTTCTCCGACTTTCCGGACCGCCAGTTGTAATAGATCTTCTTGTAGGGGCAGCCCGAGACGCACATGCGCCAGCCGCGGCACTTGTCCTGGTCGATCAGGACGATGCCGTCCTCCTCCCGCTTGTAGATCGCGCCCGAGGGGCAGGCCGCCACGCAGGTCGGGTTCAGGCAGTGCTCGCAAAGGCGCGGCAGATACATCATGAAGGTGTTTTCGAACTGGCCGTAAACCTCCTTCTCGACCGCTTCGAAATTCACGTCCCTGCTGCGCTTGGAGAATTCGCCGCCCAGGATTTCCTCCCAGTTCGGCCCCCACTCGATCTTCTCCATGCGCTCGCCGCTGATGAGCGAACGCGGGCGCGCCGTCGGTGCCGTTTCGGACTCCGGCGCGTTGTGCAGATGTTCGTAGTCGAAGGTGAAGGGCTCGTAATAGTCGTCGATCTGCGGCATGTCGGGGTTGGCGAAAATCTTCGCCAGAATGCGCAGCTTGCCGCCCATCTTCGGCGCGATGCGGCCGTTCTTCTTGCGCACCCAGCCGCCGTTCCAGACCTCCTGGTTCTCCCACTCTTTGGGATAGCCGACGCCGGGCTTGGTCTCGACATTGTTGAACCAGGCGTATTCCATGCCCTCGCGGCTGGTCCAGACGTTCTTGCAGGTTACCGAGCAGGTGTGGCAGCCGATGCACTTGTCGAGGTTGAGCACCTTGCCGATCTGTGCGCGTATCTTCATTCCGCTGCCTCCATCGCCGAGGTCCGTAAGGGCCCTTCCTTCCAGTCCACCGTCTGCATCTTGCGCACGATCACGAATTCGTCGCGGTTCGAACCGACGGTGCCGTAATAGTTGAAGCCGTAGGACTGCTGGGCGTAGCCGCCGACCATATGGGTGGGCTTGACCGTTGCGCGGGTGACGGAGTTGTGGATGCCGCCGCGCGCGCCGGTCACTTCGCTTGCCGGCACGTTCACGATCTTCTCCTGGGCGTGGTACATCAGGGTCATGCCCTCCGGCACGCGCTGGCTGACGACCGCGCGGGCCACGAGCGCGCCGTTCGCGTTGTAGGCCTCGATCCAGTCATTGTCCTCGACGCCGATCTTGCGGGCGTCGGTCTCGCTCACCCAGACGATCGGCCCGCCGCGCGAGAGGGTGAGCATCAGCAGGTTGTCGGTATAGGTGCTGTGGATGCCCCATTTCTGGTGCGGGGTGATGAAGTTCAGCACCACCTGCGGGCTGCCATTGTCCTTCTCGCCGATCAGCGGCTCGATGGTTTTGGTGTCGACGGGCGGCTTGTAGACGCAGAGCTGCTCGCCGAAGGCGCGCATCCAGAGGTGGTCCTGGTAGAGCTGCTGGCGGCCGCTGAGCGTGCGCCAGGGGATCAGCTCGTGCACATTGGTGTAGCCAGCGGTGTAGGTGACATGCTCCGCCTCGACCCCGGACCATGTGGGCGAGGAGATGATCTTGCGCGGCTGCGCCTGCAGGTCGCGGAAGCGCAGCTTGTCCTCCTCGCGCGCCGCCGCCAGATGCTCGTGGTCGCGCCCGGTGGCCTTGCCGAGCGCGGCCCAGGCCTTGACGGCGACATGTCCGTTGGTTTCGGGCGCCAGCGCCAGCACGACCTCGGTCGCGTCGATGTCGGTCTCGATCTTCGGGAGGCCCTTCGAGACGCCTTCTTCGCGCACCTCGCCGTTCAGCCGCTTGAGGAACTCGACCTCGTCCTCCGTGTTCCAGGAGATACCCTTGCCGCCGTTGCCCGCTTTGGACATGAGCGGGCCGAGGGCTGTGAATTTCCTGTAGGTGCTCGGATAGTCGCGTTCGACCACGACCATGCCCGGCATGGTCCTGCCGGGGACGGGCTCGCACTCGCCCTTCTTCCAGTCCCTGACCTCCGTCGGCTGCGCCAGTTCCGTCGGCGTGTCATGGAGCGTCGGCGCCAGCACGAGGTCGCGCTCGACGCCGAGCTCGCCTTCCGCAACCTCCGAGAACGTCTTTGCGATTCCCTTGAAGATCTCCCAGTCGCTCCGGGACTCCCATACCGGGTCCACCGCGGCCGAGAGCGGGTGGATGAAGGGGTGCATATCGGAGGTGTTGAGGTCGTTCTTCTCGTACCAGGTCGCCGTCGGCAGCACGATGTCGGAATAGAGGCAGGTGGTGGACATGCGGAAGTCGAGCGTGACCAGCAGGTCGAGCTTGCCTTCCGGCGCCTCGTCGCGCCACGCGACCTCGGCCGGTTTCCTGTCCCCTGTCTCGCCGAGCTCCTTGCCCTGCACGCCGTGCTGGGTGCCGAGCAGGTGTTTCAGGAAATATTCGTGGCCCTTGCCGCTGGAGCCGAGCAGGTTGGAACGCCAGACGAACAGGTTGCGCGGCCAGTTCCTCGGGTCGTCGGGGTCCTCGCAGGACATTTGCAGCGAGCCGTCCCGGAGCCCGGCGACGGCCGTCGCGACCGGATCGCCCTCGCCGGCGGCCCGCGTCACCTCCAGCGGGTTGGTCGCGAGCTGCGGGGCCGACGGCAGCCAGCCCATGCGCTCCGAGCGGACATTGAAGTCGATCAGGCTGAGGGATTCCCAGTCGCCCTCGGGTGCGAGCGGCGAGACGATCTCGTCCACCGCGAGCTTCTCGTAGCGCCACTGGTCGGTGTGGCTGTACCAGAACGAGGTGCTGTTCATCTGCCGCGGCGGGCGGTTCCAGTCCAGCGCGAAGGCGAGCGGCAGCCAGCCGGTCTGGGGGCGCAGCTTCTCCTGCCCGACATAATGCGACCAGCCGCCGCCCGACTTGCCGACGCACCCGCACATCACCAGCATGTTGATGATGCTGCGGTAGATCATGTCCATATGGTACCAGTGGTTGAGCGCGGCCCCGACAATGACAATCGAGCGGCCCTCGGTCTTGTGCGCATTGTCCGCGAACTGCCGCGCGACCGCGACGACCTTGTCGCGCGCGACCCCGGTGATGCGCTCCTGCCATGCCGGCGTGTAGGGCACGTCGTCGTCATAGCCCGCCGCCGTGTTTTCCCCGCCGAGTCCGCGGTCGAGCCCGTAGTTGGCGATGAACAGGTCGTAGACCGTGGCGACCGGCACTTCGCCGTCCGCGGTGTCGACCTTCTTCACCGGCACGTTGCGCCACAGCACGTCGTCATGGTCGGTGCCGGTGAAATGGTCGTGCTTTGCATTGCCGAAATAGGGGAAGCCGACCGGTGCGGCTTCGTCCCTTATGTCGATGAGGCTGAGCCTGAGCCGGGTCTCCGCGCCGTCCCCGCCGTCCTTCTCCTCGATGTTCCACTTGCCGGCCTCGCCCCAGCGGAAGCCGATGGACCCGACGGGGCAGACAAGCGCGTCGTTCTGCCTCTCGTCGATGGCGACGGTCTTCCATTTGGGGTTGTTGGCCTGGCCCAGAGCGCCGGGCAGGTCGGAGGCGCGCAGCATCCTGTCCGGCACATACCCGCCATCCGCCTCCCGCAGCCTCACCAGGAACGGCATGTCGGTATAGCGCCGGCAATAGTCCTCGAAATAGGGGCTCCGGCCCGCGAGATGCCATTCCTTGAGGATCACATGGCCCATCGCCAATGCGAGCGCGGCATCGGTCCCTTGCTTGGGGTTGAGCCAGATGTCGGCGAATTTCGATGCCTCGCTGTAGTCGGGCGTCACCGTCACCGTCGTCGCGCCCTTGTAGCGGACCTCGGTCATGAAATGGGCGTCGGGCGTGCGCGTCTGCGGCACGTTCGAGCCCCACATCATCAGGAAGGTGGAGTTGTACCAGTCCGCGCTCTCCGGCACGTCGGTCTGTTCGCCCCAGGTCTGCGGGCTGGAGGGCGGCAGGTCGCAATACCAATCGTAGAAGCTCATGCACACGCCGCCGATCAGCGACAGGTAGCGCGAGCCCGCGGCGTAGGAGACCATCGACATGGCCGGGATGGGCGAGAAGCCGATGACGCGGTCGGGCCCGTGGGTCTTGATGGTATAGACGTTGGCCGCGGCGACGATCTCGTTCACTTCCTCTCAGTCGGAGCGCACGAAGCCGCCGAGCCCCCGCACCCGCTGGTAGTCCCGCCGCTTCGCCTCGTCCTCGACGATGGATGCCCAGGCGGCGACGGGCGCCATGGTCCTGCGCGCCTCGCGCCAGTGGCGGACGAGCCGGCTGCGCACCAGCGGGTATTTCAGCCGGTTGGCGCTGTAGATGTACCAGGAATAGCTGGCGCCGCGCGAGCAGCCGCGCGGTTCGTGATTCGGCAGGTCCGGGCGGGTGCGCGGATAATCGGTCTGCTGCGTCTCCCAGGTGATGATCCCGCCCTTGACATAGATCTGCCAGCTGCAAGAGCCCGTGCAGTTCACGCCGTGGGTGGAGCGGACCACCTTGTCGTGCTGCCAGCGCGCCCGGTAGGCGTCCTCCCAGCCGCGGTCCTCGTTGGTGACGATGCCGTGGCCGTCCGCGAAGGTGTCCACGGTCTTGCGGAAGAAGGTCAGCCGGTCCAGGAAATGGCTCATCGGTCCGGTCTCCTCACGGGTTCTTCACATAGGCGTTCTTGCGCAGGTAGAACCACCAATTGATGCCGATGCAGACTATGTAGAAGGCCGCGAATCCGTAAAGCGCATATTCGGGCGTCGTCGCCTTGATCTGCTCGCCGAACACCTTGGGGATGATGAAGGCCCCGTAGGCGGCGACGGCCGACGTCCAGCCGAGAACGGGGCCGGCCTGCACCCTGTCGAAGACGATGGCGATCGTGCGGAAGGTCGAGCCGTTGCCGATCCCGGTGGCGGCGAACAGCACCAGGAACAGGAGCAGGAACGGCAGGAAATAGTCTTCCGGCGTTTCCGACGCATAGGCGAGCGACAGGAAATAGGCGACGCCGAGCGCGCAGACGACCATGACGACCGAGATAATCTGCGTCACCAGGGCCCCGCCCAGGCGGTCGGAGATCATGCCGCCGATGGGGCGGATCAGCGCGCCGATGAAGGGGCCGGTCCAGGCATACATCAGCGCGCTCGGCCCGTTGGGGTTGACGGTCGTGTGGGTCATGACGCCGTCCACCTCGATATGCTGGAAGCCGAACACGACCTTGATCGCGAGGCCGAAGGCGGCGGCGTAGCCGATGAAGGAGCCGAAGGTCATGGTGTAGATGACCGTCATCGCCCAGGTGTGCTTGTTCCTGAAGATCGCATATTGCTGGTCGAGGCTCTGGCGTATCGGCCCGGGGATGAGCCTGAGCGCGAAGACCGTGGCCGCGATGACAAGCGGCAGCACGATCCACTTGCTGAGCTCCAGCCCGGAGCCGCCGGCCTTCTCCGGCAGCAGGAGCCAGAGCCCGATGGCCGCGGTGACGAGGCCGATGGCCAGCATGCCGAGGACCTTGCCGAAGGCCCCGGCCGTGGAGCCGAGGCCGGGCGAGACATGCTCCGCGGTGATGTTGTTCATGCCGAACCAGGCGGCAATCACGAGCGGCACCAGGATGGCGACCCAGATATAGCCGGCATTGTGGATATAGGTTTCCGTGCCTGCCGGAATCTTGCCGACCAGCGTGCCGGAGCTGTTTTCCAGAATGAGCGCCGAGCCGCCGAAGATGCCCACCGTCATCACCAGCGGCACCAGGATCTGCATGGTGGTGACGCCGAAATTGCCGAGCCCGGCGTTCATGCCGAGCGAATAGCCCTGCACGTTCTTCGGGAAGAAGAAGGAGATGTTGGACATCGAGGAGGCGAAATTGCCGCCCCCGAACCCGGAGAGCAGCGCCATGATCTGGAACTGCCAGAGCGGCGTCTCCGGGTCCTGCAGCAGGATGCCGGTTCCCGCCGCGGGGATGATGAGCAGGCTTGTCGTCAGGAAGATCGTGTTGCGCCCGCCGGCGATGCGGATGAAGAAGGAAGAGGGGATGCGCAGGGTCGCGCCGCTCAGCCCGGCGATGGCGGCAAGGGTGAAGAGCTCCGCCTGGCTGAAGGGGAACTTCAGGTTGATCATCTGGACGGTGATGATCCCCCAGTAGAGCCAGACCGCGAAGCCGCAGAGCAGACAGGGAATGGAGATCCAGAGATTGCGCGTGGCGGTGCGCTTGCCCTCCGCGTTCCAGAACGTCTCGTCTTCCGGGTCCCATCTCGTCAGGTTTCTGGCCATCTCTTCCCCTTTTCCGACCGGGCCCCGCGCCTCCGCTGGCGGAAGCGGCCCGTTACGCCCTGGCAGGCGGCGGCTGCGGCTCCTCCGGGACATCGCTGAGGTAGCGTTCGTCGGCCAGCGCCGGATGGCGGCGGCGCTCCATCAGTCGGATCGCCACATGCATCCAGACGGTGCTGACCAATACGATCGCGAACAGCAGCATGAAGGAACTCGTCCAGACGCCGAACCAGTCGTTCAGGATGCCGAACATGATCGGCAGCACGAACCCGCCGAGCCCGCCGATCATGCCGACCAGTCCGCCGACCGAGCCGACATGGTGCGGGTAGTAGACCGGGATATGCTTGTAGACGGCGGCCTTGCCGAGCGACATCACGAAGCCCAGCAGGACGGTGAGGAAAACGAAGAGCGGCAGGCCGATCCCGAAGGTGAACCGGATCGGCCCTTCGATGCCCTGCACGATGTAGTCGGTGCGCGGGTAGCTCATCGCGAACAGGCAGGCGAGCGACACGATGAAGGTCAGATACATGACGAAGCGCGCGCCCCACTTGTCCGACATCCAGCCACCGAGCGCGCGGAAGACCGAACCGGGCATCGAATAAGCCGCCGCCAGCATCCCTGCGGTCGCGAGTGAAAGGTCGTAAGCGCCGACATAGAAGCGCGGCAGGTAGGAGGCAAGCGCGACGAAGCCGCCGAACACGAAGAAATAGTAGGTGGCGAAGCGCCAGACCTGCATGTTCCTGAGGGGCGCAAGCTGTTCTCCGGTCGATACCGGCTTGCGCCCTTCGCGCTTGCGCGCCACCTCGGACGGGTCCGGCCTCGCCAGCACGTAGAAACCCACCGCGGTAAGCGCCAGAACGACGGCGTAAATCTGCGCGGTCTGCTCCCAGCCGAATGCGAGAACCAGGAACGGCGCACCGAAATTGGTGACCGCCGCGCCGACATTGCCGACCCCGAAAATGCCGAGCGCCGTGCCCTGGCGGTCCTTGTCGAACCATTGCGAGGTGTAGGCGATGCCGACGATGAAGGAACCGCCGGCCAGCCCGACGCCGAGCGCGGCGATCAGGAACACCTCGTAGGTCTCGACTTCGGACAGGAGCCAGCAGGCGACCGCTGTCGCCAGCATTTGCACGGTGAAGACCAGGCGCCCGCCATACTGTTCGGTCCACACGCCCAGGAAGATACGGCTGATTGAGCCGGTCAGCACCGGCGTGGCCACCAGGATGCCGAACTCCGTTTCCGAGAATCCGAGCTTTTTCTGGAGATCCACGCCGATGATCGAGAAGATCGTCCAGACGGCGAAACATACGGTGAAAGCGAAGGTGCTCAGGCCGAGAGCCCGATAGCGTTTGCCGTCGGTGACTTCCGCCAGGTCATGCATGAATGAGGCCTCCCGAATTCACACCGGCGTATTCGGCCCTTTCCGCAAGAATATCCTGACTTCGACGGTTGATTCGCATAAGTAGTTGATATTGCCTGGTTCTCATTTCGGCTAGGCACTACATCCGGCATTTCTTCGAGCCGTGCTTCGTCGACGGTCAGGCGAGTTGATACGGGGTGATCGTCAGGGGCAGCCCCATGGTTGCGTAAATCTGCTCCGCCGCCGGTGTCGGCTTCGAGGGGATGACGTAGCGGTTGCCCGATTGCCGACAGCGCAGCAGGGAGCACTGGCGGTGGACGAGGGCGGAGCGGATGACCTCCGGGGACATCCGCCGCTTCTGGATGGCGACGCGGTACGCAAGGTGTCGAACGCAGGCGAAGGCCAGGAAGGCGATGGCGATGTGAGCGCGGATCCGGTCCGGGTTCCAGTGCCAGATGGGACGTATCTTCAGGTCGTGTTTGGTGATCCGGAAGCTCTCCTCGACCTGCCAGAGCCCCTGGTAGTGAGCCATCACTTCGGTGACGCGCGCGTCGCGCAGATTGGTGATGACGCCGGTGAGCCCGTCCCATCGTGCGGCCTCGGCGATCTTCTCCGGGTTCACCGTGAGCCGTGCGTCGCCCTCGACGGCGATGAAGCGCTTCGCCCCGTGATTGGAGAGCAGTTCCCTGGGATTGTCGCTGCGGGCCAGCCTGTCGAGCAGGCGTTCCACCTGATGGCGGCGCTCGTGCGCGTCCTTGCGTGCGCGCTGGGGGCAGAAGACGACGATCAGGCGACGGCCCTTGTACTCCCACTCGCCGACCCGGCGGTCCTGTGAGCCCTCCAGCGGGGCATAGGTCCCGGGGTCGAGAACCTGCCCCAGCAGCGCGAGCGGCAGCTTGCGCAGCCGCGCGCCGACGACATACTCGCCGCCGATGGCGTCCATGGCGTCGAGGTTGTCGGCGCTCAGCATGCCCCGGTCGGCCACGCATACCGTGCGCTCCACCTGGTGGCGGCGCTGCATGTCCTGCAGGACCGGGACCATGCTGTGTCCCTCGTAGGTGGCGCCGGGGAAGACCTCGTAGCTGATCGGCAGCCCTTCGCGCGTCACCATCAGCGCCAGCAGAACCTGCGAGTCCTTGTGTTTGCCGTCCTTGCTGAAGCCGTGCTGGCGAAGCTCGTCCTCGGCGGCCGTCTCGAAGTAGAGCGTGGTGCAATCGAAGAAGAGGATCGCGACCGGCTCCGGCAGCAGCGACCGGCTCGCCTCGCCGACGCGCGTGCGCAGTCGCTCGATCACCGTCGCGTCGAGCTGATCCATCATCCGGTAGACCTTCTCGAGCGGAAGACTCACGCCGAAGTCCTCCTCGAGCCGGCGCACGCTGCCCCGCTTGCTGTCGGGGTTGGCTACCCGCGCCATCACCACATGGAACAGCGCGTCATGGGAGGCCCGGTAGCGCGAGCGCGGCAGCAGCGCGTCGAGGCCCAGCAGCCGGTAGATCTCGCCATAGACCTCGTGGATGCCTGTGATCAGGCGCTGCTCCTCTTCAAGCTGCTTGAGGTCGACCGGGAGTTCCTCCTTGCCGTCCCCCCGGCGGCCGACACGGATCGCCTGCTCAGCGATCTTCTCGGGCGCAAACAATGCCGGCTGACGCTCGTCCTCCAGCTTCGCCTTGACGTACTCGCCGAGCTGCCTCAGGCGCTCGAGCTCGTCCTCGTCCATGGCCACGCCGACATGGCGGACGATGCGCTGTCGGACCTTGCCGCCGTCGCGCACGGCCTCGACGATCTGGACCGAGCGTCGCGGGCTGTTGGGGGAGGTCTTGATGCGCACGAACATGGGGGGAGTGTAGCGCGTGGCGGAGGCATTGACAGTCTCAAAGATTTACTAGGCACTACAACGCAGCTTGACCGCACCGCAACTGCCAACTCATTGGCTTTACTGAAAACTCCAGACGCGAGATCGGTCAGAAGTCAGCCCAACCGTCGAAGTCAGGAGGCCTCCCGAATTCACACCGGCGTATTCGGCCCTTTCCGCAAGAATATCAGGCAAGGCCGATACAGGCGTTGACCGAGGTCAATAGTGCCGTTCCCGGAGTATGCCGATGCCGGGACGTCCGGCTCGCCCTCTGTCTGTCGCAGCCGGACTGTACCGGGTCTCGATAGTCCCGTATCTCGAAGCCGGCGCCGTCGGCCTCGAGATCGAGGCGGTGCCCTACGGGATCGGCAGGGCGGTCGATGAGGCAGTGAGCATCTTTACTTTCTCGATCGGCGCCGGCTCGCCGGGCACCTGCCAGTCGCTCGCCGGCTACGACCTGATCGACGCCTTCGACACGTTCAAGCCGAAGTTCGCCAAACGCTACGGCAATATCAGAGAAATCGCGACCGAAGCCTTCGACGAATATGCCGAAAAGGTGCGCGCCGGAGTGTTCCCGGACGAGGACCACTGCTACAGGATGAAACCCGAAGAGGCGGCAAAGTTCGCCGAAGCCCTGATCGAACGAGCGGTCATGCCGACGGCCGCGGGCAGGGGCCGGTAAGCCCTCCCGCCTCCCCGGACGGCCTTCAGCCGATCCAGGCGCCGATGAGAAGCCCGACCGACAGGCAGGCGCCCCGGCTCAACAGCGGTATTTCAAGCAGGCAGGAGAGGGCCGCTGCGGCTGCGAGCCCCCCGATGGCTGCGACGCTCCAACCGAACACCCTGCGCAGCACGGTCCCTCCGGGCATGACGACGAGAGGGCCCGGCGCAAAAAGGCGCAAGCTTCCCGGTCAGGTCGGAAGGTGCGGTCCCTTTTGAACTACACCGCCTTCCGCGCTCCCGCCTTGCTCGGCAGGTTGAACAGGCGGGCGGCGTTGCGGCCGAGGATGTTGCGCTTCTGGTCTTCGGTGAGGAACGGGATGTCGTAGATCGCGCGCGGGGCGTCGAAGTCGAAATGCGGCCAGTCCGAGGCGTAGAGGAGCTGCGTTTCGGCGTTGATCATCTCCAGGGTTGCCTTCAGACCGACCTCGCTGCTCTTCTCCAGCGGCTGGCAGGTGTAGAAGCAGCTCTCGCGCATGTAGTCCGACGGCATCTTCGTCAGCAGCGGCGCCTCGCTCTGGCGCATCAGATACTGGTCGTCGAGCCGCTGCATCAGGAACGGGACCCAGGACAGCCCGCTCTCGACCCAGAGGCTGTTCAGCTTCGGGAACCGCTCCGGAATGCCGTTCAGCACCCAGTTGGTCATGTGGACGAGATTGCACCACACAAAGCCCAGCGCATGCATGCCGAGGAAGCTGTTGCAGGTGGCGAGCGAGGGGTCCTGCCAGTGGTAGCCGGCATGGAAGGCGATGGGCTTTCCGGTCTCCTCGATCATGCGGTAGAGGCGCATATACTCGTTGGAATGGACCGGCTTGTAACGGGTCGAGGTGACGGTGAAGCCGATCACATTCGGGTTGGCGCCGAACTCCTCGACCGTGCGGCAGGCGGCGTCCGGCGAGTTGAAGGGCAGCACGGCGAGCGACAGGATGCCGTCCTCGGCCGAAAGCACGTTCTCCGCCAGCCAGCGGTTGTAGGCGTGCGACAGCACCGCCTCCATCTCCACCTGCGGATGCATGCCGATGAACAGCATCGGCGTCGGGAACAGCACCATGTAATCGACGCAGAGCGCGTCCATCGCCCGGCGCGTCAGCGCCACGTCGAGATGCACGCCCGGCTCGTCCACCTTCTCGCGCCGCGAGGACTGGTGCGGGATGCGCCCGCCGACATCCTGGTAGCGCAGGCCGAGATCGCCGTTGAGCCCGTAGGGCGGCGCGCCGATGCGCTCCTTCTGGTACATCGTCGCCTGGTGGCGCAGCACCGGATCCTCGATATAGTCGATGATCTCGTGCCAGTGGACGGTCTCGACATGGTGGGCGTCGATATCGACGATGGTCCAGTCGGCATAGCCGGCCTTGCGCGCATGGGCGCGGGCATGGGCCAGATAGTCGCGCGTGTCGGTTTCGGTGCCCATTTCCTGCACGGGCATCGCGCTGGCGGTCCGGATCGCGGCATCCATGGGTTCAGGCCTCCTTGTCGGCGGCCGCCGGCGCGGCCTCGCTCAAATGATAGTCCTCCGGGCGGCGGCGCGACCAGAGGCCGAATTCCATCGGCCCGAGGCGGAGCGCCCGCAGCAATTCGGTGACGGCGGTGAGCGCCTCGGTCGGCGTCACCACCTCGTCATAGCGGCCGTGCAGCGGGCGGAAGGTGCGGTTCTCGCCGTCCGCCTTGGCGGCGTAGAGCTTGACGGCGGCGGTCATCAGGTCGGCGACCGCACTGTCGGGAATGCGGTCCGCCTCGCCGCGCTCCACCGCCTCGGCGGCGCGCGTCCAGAGGCGGCGCGCGTCCTCGTCGAAGCCGGCATAGGCGTCGTTATGGCCCCTCAGGTCAGAGGGAGACATAGACCTCTCCGTTCTGCACCTGCACGGCGACGGGCTCCAGTGCCATGCCATCATTGCCGGGATGGCGGCCGGTGCGGATGTCGTATTCGAGCCCGTGCCAAGGGCAGACGATATTGACCCGCTCCTCGTCATAGCGCCGCCCGAGCGAGCGGCGCCCGGCGTCCAGCGTCTCCAGCACCCGGTTGTAGATGCGGCCCTGGCACACAGGGCCGCCCTGGTGCGGGCAGTTGTTGCGCCAGGCGTAGAAGCCGTCCTCGAGGCGGAAGACGCCGACCTCCTCGCCGCCGATCTCGACCACCTTCCTTGCGGGCAGCGGCGCGAACTCTTCGACCGACCCGACCCTCACCGTCTCCATCGACTGCTCTCCCCGCCGCCCCCGCTATTCTGGCGGCGGACGGGGAGCGCGTCAATTTGGCGGCGCCTCTCCATACGCATCGGCGAAGGACTGCAATGCGGCGAAGAGCTCGCGGTCGTTGAGGATACGGGGGACCTTGTTCTGGCCGCCGAGCTTGCCGCGGCTCTTCATCCATGCCGCGAAGCCGCCGGGAGGCATGAGGCAGACGCGCGCGGCGTCGAGGCCGTAGCCGCCCGCGCGGTGGGCGTCGTAGTCGTCGTTGAGGCGGCAGAGCGCCGCGTCCAGCACCTCGGCGAAGCGCGCCTGTCGCCTGGCGTCGATGCCTCCCACGCCCGGTTCCGCGCCGAACTCGACGATGTAGAGATGCCCGCCGCGCCGGCCGGCCTCCTCCGGGAACAGGCTTCCGGCGGAGAAGTCGGTGACCGTCGCGCCGATGGCCCTTGCCGCTTCCGCCACGGCGCGCTCGACCTCGGCGCCGATCACATGCTCGCCGAAGGCGGACAGCATGTAGCTCGTCCGCCCGGTGACGAGGACGCGCGGCGGGTCGCGCTCGACCAGGGTCACCGTGTCGCCGACGAGGTAGCGCCAGAGGCCGGCGCAGGTGGTGACGGCGAGCGCGTAGTTGACGCCGGGCTCCGCGTCGCCGACCCAGCGGCAGTCCGGCTGCGGGCTGTCGAGGTCGTCGAGAGGAACGAACTCGTAGAAGATGCCGGTATCGAGCTGCAGCCGGAGGCCGTCGCCGTCGCCGCGGTCGGCGATGGCGAAGAAGCCCTCGCTCGCCGGATAGACCTCGCGCGTCTCGGCGCCGCTGCCTTCGAGCAGCGCGGCGAAGCGGTCGCGGTAGGGCGCCCAGGCGACGCCGCCATGGCTCAGCATTTCGAGCCCGGGCCAGATGTCGGCGACGCGGCCGGGCCCGCTGCCGGCGACCCCGGCCAGGCGCTCGAAGAAGATCAGCAGCCAGCTCGGCGTGCCGGCCACGGCCGAAATCTCTTCGTCGAGGGAGCGCGCCGCGAAGCGGTCGATCTTCTCCTCCCAGTCGGCGATGGTCTCCAGCTCGCGCGGCGGGAAGTAGCGCAGCCGCGCCCAGCCTGGCATTTCCGCCGCCGCGATGCCGCTCAGGTCTCCGCTGAAGACACCCGACGCCTGGCGGACCAGCCCGGTCGAGCCGCCCAGCATGAAGACGCGGCCCGCCAGCAGCCGGCTTTCCGGCCGGTTGGCGAGATGGTGGACCATCAGTTCCGCGCCCGCACGCACATTGGACCGGCGCATCTCGCGGCTGACGGGGATGTATTTCGTCGTGCCGGTGGTCGTGCCGGACGAGACCGCGAACCAGGGGATCGGCCCCGGCCAGGTGCAATCCGTCAGGCGGGGGAAGGGCTTGCGCCAATAGGCTTCCCAGAAGGCGTCGTAGTCCCTGAGCGGGACGCGCGAACGGTAGTCGTCGAGGGACCAGGAGTGGGAGAATTCGTGGTCGCGACCGAATTGCGTGCCGCGCGCCCGCCGGATGAGGGACGTGAGGACGCGGCGCTGCGCCTGCTTCGGGTCCATATGCGCCAGACGCCGAAGCCGGTGGCGGGCATAGAGCCGGAGAAGCCAGGTCGCGTCGTGCATGGTCGGTTGCCGGCGTCAGTTCTCCAAGGTCAGCACATGCGGGAATTCCGCGCGCACCGCGGATGGCGTCAGCGGCATGCGAATATACTCGCCCCGGCGCCACAGCTCCCACTGGTCGAGCATGGTCGTGCTGTTGAACCAGCCGTCCTGCCCGCCGAGCAGGACGAAGTAATTCTCGTCCGGGTCGGACAGGTCCGAAATGTGGCGTGCGTTGGACCCGTAAGTGACGGTATGGCGCTCGGCCGTGGCGTTATGCGCCGTCTTCATCACCGTTTCCGAGCTTCCGGCGACGCCCTCTTCGACGAAACGGTACCTGCCGCCGATGAGCGGCACGCGGGAGAGCGGATGAGCGAGGCGGAGGCGGTGCATGTCTCCCCAGCCGGAGAAGGCGTCGAGGCCGTCCGCGGCGGCGCTGAGGCCGGCGGCGAGCGCCGCGCGCAGGGTCGCCTCGTCCGCGTCCGCGATATCGTCGGCCAGCAGCGCCGCGCCCCGGCGCAGCTTCGCGAACGCCGCGCCGTCGGTTTCGCCGTAGCGCAGGACGTAGAAGCGCCGCACGAAGCCGTGGCGGAACTGCTCGAACGCGACCGCGCCCAGGGACTCCCGCCGGTATGCGCCGTCCCACTCGCGCAGCCGGGCGATCGCGGCCGCGGCTTTGGCGTCCGCCGCCGCGGCCAGCCCCAGCCCGTCCAGCCCGGAAAGGAAGAGGTCGCGCAGTTCGACCGAGGACGGCATGTACACGTCCCGTTGCAGCGCCTTGAGGGTCTCGACGCCCACCTCCGCCCCGCCCCCGATCAGCCGGGTCATGCGCTTGACGCGGTCGTCGGGCGAGAAGAAGAACCCGACGGGGATGTCCGTCTCCGAGGGGCGGTTGTTGGCCGAGACCAGGAAGCCGGGCTCCGGGTTGAAGCTCCAGGGCAGGTCCGCCCCGGTGCGCATCGCGCCCCAGGAGGCGTCGTGCGCGGCCCTGTCGAGGACAATGTCGTCGGGCGCGCCTTGGCGCGTGGGCAGCCATACCGCCATGACCTGGCCGATATTCCCCTCCCTGTCCGCATAGAGCATGTTCTGCCCCGGCACGGCGAAGCGATTGAAGGCGGCGCGGAACGCCGGAAAGCTCTCTGCCCGGCTGACCCTGAGCATGGCGCCGATCTCGTCGCTCGCAGCATGCCCCGTCCATTTCAGCGCAAGCGCCGGCAGGTCGAACTTCGCTAGCAGCGGCGTGTCGGTCACGACCGGGCCCCAGGCGGTCTCGCGGACGGTCGCCTCCGCGTCGAACCACCAGCGCACGCCGATCCGCTCGCGCCGCTCCGCGATGTCGGCCTCGGATATGTCCCCGACATCGTAGAGGTCGCTGGAGGCCGCGCGCATGTTGGTGCCGCCCCAGGCGATGTGCGGATTGCGGCCGATGGCGAAGATCGGCAGGCCCGGCGCCATCAGCCCGACGGCGCGATAGGAGGGCGAGCGCAGGCCGGCGATCAGCCAGACATTGGGAATGAAGATGCCGAGATGGGGGTCGTTGGCGATCAGCGCGCCGCCGGTGGCGCTGCGGCTGGCCGCCACGGCGACGCTGTTGGAGCCCGATTTCGGAAGCCCGCCCAGCAATTCCCGCATCGCGGCGGTCATGCCGGGCCCGCCGAAACTGGCGAACGACGCGCTCCCCTCCTTCACGAGGCGCGTCCAGAGTTCGGGCCAGTCGGGCCGCGTGCGGAGCGCCAGCAGATCGGCCCAGACCAGCCAGTTCACGTCGGTGCCGCCTAGACGTCCGATGGCCAGGACGTCGGCGACGGTCCAGGGCTCGGGCTCGAGGCCCAGAATGGCGAAATCGTGGGGCAGCTCGGCGGCGTTGTCCTGGTAATGGTTTATGCCGTCCACGAAGCGCCGGACCCAGATGAGGGCGGCTTCGTCCATGGCGCCCTCGATCTCCGCTGCGGCGCGGCCGTAGGAGAGGGTGCGCAGGCCGCGGTCGAAATCGACGCCGAACGGGCCGATCATCTCGGACAGCCGCCCCCGCGCCAGCATGCGCGCCATCGCCATCTGGCCGAGCCGCAGATGCGCATGCACGAGGCCGAGCGCAAACGCCGCATCGCCGTCGCTCTCCGCCTCGATGAAGGGAACCTGCCGTTCGTTCCAGCGGACCGTCGCGCGTCCCTCTAGCGGCAGCCCGCGCGTGGGGAACGCCTTCAGGCGCTCGGCGACGCCCTTCGGCTTCGGCAAGGGCGCGAGCAGCGCACAAGCCGAAAGCAGGAGCGCCGCCGCGCCCACGGCCAGCCCGGCGGCGACGGAGGAGAAGAGGGACGGCATCCGGTCCTCCGCTCGGCGCGAGGGCGCAGGCGCGCTTCAGCCCGCGCAAAGCGCGGCGTCGAGCTCCTTGAGGTCGGGGGCGCGGTCGAGGGTCATGACGGCCTCGAAGATGCGCTCCACGCGCTCGGGAGCGACGGCGCGCGCGGCATTGTCGCGGAACTTGGCGCAGATATCCTCGGCCGAGAGCGGGTTGGCGTCGGAGCCGCGGTTGACCGGCTCGCGGTGGCGGAGCTCGCGCCCGTCGCGGGTGCGGACCCTGATCTCGCCGGAATAGTAGCGCGGGAAAGCCGAGTCCGGGTCGATGGCGAACTCCACCCGCTCCGCCAGCGCCAGCACCTCGGGGTCGGAGATCGCGTCCGGGTCGATCTCGTCGAGCGTGAAGCGGCCGTGCTTGAGCGCCGCGGCGATGGTGTAGTGCATCGAGAACTGGGCGTCGTAGCTGTTCTGCGGGCGCTTCTTGGTCGCCTCCGGGCGGCAGACGACATTGGCCTGCGCGTCGGCGAGATAGCCGGTGATACTGTCCACGTCTTCCGGCCGGAGCCCGTGCTCGCGCCGGAGCGCCAGCGCGGCATCGGCGAAGGCGTGGTTGAAGTGGCAGGCGGGGTAGGGCTTGAAGGCCACGTTCTCCAGCTCCCAGACCTCGCCGAGCGCGGCCGTCGCCATGTCGAGGCGCGCGTCGTGGTCCGCGCCCAGATGCAGGTTGTAGAGGCCGTAGCGGCCCTCATAGGGCGCACTCGGCCCCTGGAAGCCGCCGCCGGCGAGCGCGGCCGCGGTGATGCCGGCCACGGCCGCCCAGCCGGGATGGATGCGCTTGGTCCAGGCGCCGTCGGAGAGGAACTCCAGGCTGCCGGCAGCCATGGAGAGCGCGACGCCTTGCGCCATCGCCGCCTCGCGCTCCGAGAGGCCGGCGAGCCGGGCGGCCGTCAGCGCCGCGCCGAACGCGCCCACGAGTCCCGTCGGATGGTGCCCGCGCAGGTGGAAGCCGCCCTGGGCCGCCTGTCCGATCCGCGACGACGCCTCGACGCCGACCAGATAGGCGGCCAGCAGGTCCCGTCCGCTCGCCCCGGACGCGAAGCCCTGCGCCAATGCGGCGACGAACGCGGAAGCCGAGGCGTGGACCACGCCGTCGGAATGGGTGTCATCGTAGTCGAGGCCGTGGACGAGCGTGCCGTTGACCAGCGCCGCATCGCGCATCGGCAGGCGGATATTCGTGCCGATGACGGGCGACGGCCCCTCGCCGGCGAGGCCGCGCATGGCCTCTATCGTGCGCCGGCCGAACTCGTAGCCGGTCGAGGCGAGCGCGATGCCGATGCAGTCGAGGATATGCAGGCGCGCGCGTTCCATCACCCGGTCGGGAACCGCGCGGTCGTCGAGCCCGCAGGCGAACTCCGCCAGCATGGCCGCTATCGGCCGGTTGGCAGCTGCCGTTCCCTCGGATACTGCCGTCTGTAGCCCGTCCATCGCGGTTTCCTCCCCGAAATGCCCCTGTATTCGACGCCCATCATAGCCCGGCGGGGCAATTGCCGCTATTCCACTGCGGTCGCCCTTCGCCCGAACGGAACCCGCTTGCCGCCCCGCCACCGCCCCTCACTCGGCATCCCGCTCATGCTCGCCGCCATGGTCGGCATCACGGCCGTCGATGCCATCGCCAAGCATGTGGCCTCCAGCCTGAGCGGCGTGCAAGTCGCCTGGGGCTATTTCACCTTCATCGCCGTCACGCTTGCGACCGGCTTCATAATCGCCCGCATCCCACCCCGGCGCTGGCTGCGCACCCGCAATCCCGGCTTGCAGTTGCTGCGGGCGGGCTGCCTGGTGGGCTCGCTCTCCATGCTGTTCGTCAGCCTGCAATATCTGGAGCTCGCCGACGCCACGGTCATCAGCTTCGCCGCGCCGCTCTTCCTGACCGCGTTGTCCTGGCCGGTGCTGAAAGAGCGGGTCGGGCCGCATCGCTGGGCGGCGGTGCTGCTCGGCTGGGCGGGCGTGGTGGTCGTCATCCGCCCGGGCCTCGGCGTCGTCCACTGGGCAGCGGTGCTGCCGCTCATCGGCGCGGTCTTCTTTGCGGGCTTCCAGCTTGTCACGCGCATCATCACGGCGCGCGACGACCATCTGGCGACGCTGTTCTACACCTCGGCCGGCGGCGCGCTGTTGCTCACGTTCGCCATGCCGTTCTTCTGGCAGTGGCCCGCCTGGGAGACATGGGCCTGGATGGCCTTGTCGGGCGCCATCGGCGCGGGCGCGCATTTCCTGATGATAAACGCCTTCGCCGTCACCGAGGCATCGCTGCTCGCGCCCTTCAACTATTCGCGCATTTTCTGGGCCCTGCTGATCGGCTGGTTCGCCTTCCGCGACCTGCCGGACGCCGCGACGCTCGCCGGCGGCGGCCTGATCGTCGCGTCGGGGCTCTACGTATTCTGGCGCGAGCGGATCGCACAACGTCGAGCGGGCGCCGGATGACAGGACGTCGGATTCAGCCGCGTCTTTCCTCGCGAAAATACGGCTTCGGGGTGTGCCGGCTTGAATGTCCGGTCGTGCGGCGCAACTTTCCCGATAGTGCTTGAGACAGCGGAGAAGCATGATGGCGAGGCTCCTGTTCATCGCGATCCTGGCCCTGGGGCTCACGGCTCCGGCGGTCGGGGCTCTGGCCCATCACGGCTGGTCGTGGACGACCGGCGGCAATATCGACCTGACCGGCATCGTCAGGACCGTCCGCCTGGGCAATCCCCACGGCATTCTAAAGGTCGATGTGGAGGGCGAGGAGTGGACGGCCGAGGTCGGCCAGCCCTGGCGCAACGAACGCGCCGGCCTCAAGGAGGGCGACCTGGCCGAAGGGGTCGAAATCCGGGTGATCGGCGAGCCGGCCGCCGATATGGCGGACAGGCGGGTGAAGGTGGAGCGGCTGTTCCTCGGCAAGCGCGAATACGTCCTTTACCCCGGTCGCGACTAAGGCCTTGGAGGCCCTGTTCGCAGAGCTCGAGGCGACGGCGCTCGCGCAGCTTCTGCGGCGTTCGCGCTGGGGCTATGCCGGCGTCAACGCCGCGCACATCTTCGGGGTCGCCCTGCTGGTCGGGGCCGTCGTCCCGCTCAACCTGCGGCTTCTCGGCGTGTGGCGCGCCGTCTCCCGCGAAGCCGCGGTGCGGGTGCTGGCGCCCGTCGCGGCGACGGGGCTCGTCCTTGCCCTGCTTACGGGGCCGCTCTTGTTCTCGGTCCGGGCGCGGGACTACAGCGGCGTCGAATTCCTGCAGCTCAAACTGGCCTTCATCGCCGTCGGGGTCCTGTCCACGCTCGCTCTCTGCCGGACCCACGGGTTCCTGCTCAAGGATGCCCCGCGCGCCCGCCTGGCCGGCCACGCCGTCCTCTCGATGGTCTGCTGGCCGGGCGCGCTTGTCTGCGGGCGCCTGATCGCGTTCGCGGGGGATTGAATCCGATGCTTTCGACGCGCCTGCTTCCGGTCCTCGCCCTGCTGGCCTTCCTCCTTCCCGTTTCGATGCCGGCGGCCGGCGACGCGCGCTTTGCCCGCCTGTCCGGGCCCGGCATCGTGGCCATCATGCGCCACGCGCTCGCGCCGGGATTCAGCGATCCCGCATCGTTCGACCTCGACGACTGCGCCACCCAGCGCAATCTCGATGCGCGGGGCAGGGCGCAGGCGCGGGAGATCGGGACGGCGATCCGCGCTGCCGGCGTGAACATCGACCGGGTCCTCGCCAGCCAATGGTGCCGCTGCCGCGATACGGCCCGGCTCCTCGGCCTCGGCCCGGTCGAGGAACTGCCTGCGCTCAACTCTTTCTTCCGGGATCGAGGCCGGGCCGGCGCTCAGACGGCAGCACTCCGGAAATTCCTGCTCGGCCTGCCCCCCGGGGAGACCGTCGTCCTGGTCACCCATTACGTGAATATCCAGGCGCTCACGGGCCGGGGCACCGCCTCCGGCGAGGTCCTTCTGCTCGAAATCGGGCGCGACGGCGCGGTCTCCGTAACGGACGCGATCCTCATCGACCCCCAACGCTGAAATCCGCTCCGTCCGCCGCTGCCCCGCTCCAGAAAGGTCGGATGCCGCCCTACCGGCACATGGCGTTGCCTGATTTCCCTATCGCTTCGCGGCGCGGCTGCTTTTCCGTCAGCGTTTCGAGAAAGGCGACGAGATCGGCCTGTTCGCGGGCGCCGAGGTCCAGGCGGCGCAGAATCCGCTCGCCTCCGGCGTGCAGCCGGTCCTCGTCGAGCGTCGAATAGTGGCGGACCACGTCCGCGAGCGTCCCGAGGCTGCCGGCATGCATATAGGGCGCGGTGAGTGCGGCATTGCGCAGGCCCGGCACCCGGAACTCGCCGAAATTGCTCTGGCGCAGACGGACATAGCGGGTCTTGGCGGCGGTGGAGCGTTCAGCATCGTCATTGTAAGCGCCCAGCAGGGTGTAGGGGCTCCGGCGCAGTTTGCGGATGCCCTCCAGCCGGCCCGGATCGACCCGGCCGGGCTCGACGAAATGCGGCACGCCGGCGTCGGCGAACTCGCCATTGGTGAAGGCCGGGCCGAAATGGCAGACGGCGCAATTGCCCCGGCCGACGAACAGGCGGAGGCCGCGCCGGGCGGCGGCGGGATAGCGGGCCATGCCGGCAGCGTCGCCCAGCGCGAGCGCGTCGCGGAACTCGTCGAACGGCGTGCGGCCGGTGACCTGCGTTTCCAGGAACGCCGCCAGCGCCTTGCCGAGATCGACGAAGACCCGTTCGTCGTCCGCGCCGGGCGCTGCGCCGAACGCGCGCCGGTAGCCGCAGGAAAGCTGCTTGTCCGAGCGCACCAGCCGCGCCGCGCCGTCCGGGCCGACGCCCATTTCGCGCCGGTCGAGCAGCGGCCTGAGGTTCTGCGCCCAAAGCGTGTCCTGCGCGCCGTCCCAGCCGAACCAGCGGTTGAACCGCAGGTTGAACAGGCTGAGCGCGTTGCGGTCCACGACCTGCTGTCCGCGGCTCTGCGGCAGGCCGTCGGTCCAGGCCCGGTCCGGCGGGTGGCAGCTTGCGCAGGAGACCGCGCCCGAGATCGACAGGCGCGGATCGAAGAACAGCGCCCGGCCGAAGGCGATGGCGGCGGGTTTGCCGGAAACCCGGTTGCTCGGATCGGGCGCCGGGGCCGGCGGCCACGGCCCGTGGCGCAGGATGCGGCGCTTTTCCGCGGCGGTGAAGTCCAGCGCCGGCGCCGGTGTGGGGATGCCGGAAACCATGCAGAACAGGATCGCAAGTCCGGCCAGCCGGGCGGCAACCGGGGTCCCGGAGCGCCGGGGCGTCATTCCAGCACCGTTTCGGCGGTCAGCGTCTCCCCGCCCGCCGCGCCGCGGACATCCAGCATCAACCGCCAGCGGCCCGGCATGTGGAACAGCAGCCCCTCGGCCTTTCCGGACAGGCCGTTGAGGGTCACGGCGGGCCGGTAGTTCATGCCGTGCCGGTGGTCAGGCATCCAGCCGCGCACCCGGACCCGTTCGACCGGCGGCCCGCACAGATGGAAGCGGATGGAAAAATGCGCGCCGACCGGAACGGGAGCGGGTTCCGCCCGCCACCATGCCGTCCACAGCGTTCCGGCGATTTTCGCGCCGCCGGTCCAACCCTCCGGACGGGGACAGGCCGCCGCCCGGTCGGCTGCGAGAACGAGCGCGAGCGCGGCCGCCAGAACCGGTCCGCCGAGGCGCCGCCGGGCCATGGTCAGGTGCGGAGGTTTGCGAGATGCGGCCGGATCATCGCCTCGCCGTTGCGCCACGCGATCCTTTCGGCGAGGTCGGGCGGCAGGTCGGCCAGCCATTGCCGGGTCCACTCGGCGTGCGCGGCGACATAGTGCCACCGCTCCGGCGTGAAGGTGTCGGTGCCGACCGTGACGCGGTCCGGGAAGGCGGCGAACAGGGCGCGCCAGTCGTCATCGACCCGGCCGTCATGGGCGTGCTCGCTGCGGAAGGCCAGGTCGGTCCAGAGCTTCGCGTGCTTCGCGAGCATGGGGCCGACGACATCCGGACCGACGAAGCCGGCATGGGCCCAGAGCACCCGCGCTTCCGGCCATTGGGCGAAGATGGCGTCCACCGCGCCGGCGTCCGAGTGGGCGTGCAGGAGGAGATTGTGCTGGCGCGCCAGCTCGATCATGCGCCGCGGCACGGCCTTGCCGGTCTGCGGGGCGAAGAGGTGGAACTCGCCGACCGCAACCCACCTGAAGCGCCTCAGACGGTCCTCCAGAAAGTCGATCGCCGACGGATCGTCCACCCAGCTGCCGGTCTCGCCGCGCCGGCGGTAGGGGCGCAGGCTGGGCAACACAAGGTCCGGCGCGGCGGCGTGGAGCGCGCGGGTGCCGGCGTCGCCCGAGCTCGACACCAGCGCCCGCTTCAGCCCCGCCTTCTCCAGAATGGCGGCAGCCTCGCCGGCGGAGAGGAGCGCGGCCGCATCGTGGCTGAAATGGATATGGGCGTCGAAGATCGGCAGCGGCGCACCGGCGGCGCGGGCCGCCGGGGGCAGCAGCGCCGCGGCGGCCGAGCCTGCGAGAAAGCGGCGGCGCGAAACCATGGCAGGGCTCCTTCCTGCTGGCGCGGGCGGGTCAGAGGCCGTCCATCCACGCCTTGACCAGCCGCCAGGCGATGCTGTCGCGGCGCGGCAGCTCCATGTCGAACTCCTCGATCCGGCCGATCTGCTCGCGCGTCATCCAGCGGGCGTCCTCGAGCTCCTTCGGGTCGATATCGAGCGCCATCGCCTCCGCCTCGGCATGAAATCCCAGCATCAGCGACGACGGGAAGGGCCAGGGCTGGGAGGCCATGTAGCGCACCTCGCCGACCGTGACGCCCGCCTCCTCGAACACCTCGCGCGCGACCGCCTCCTCAAGGCTTTCGCCGGGCTCCACGAAGCCCGCAAGCGTGGAATAGATGCGCCGCGGGAACTGGTGCGTCCGCCCCAAGAGGCAGTTGTCGTCCTTGTGGACCAGCATGATGACGGCGGGGTCGGTACGCGGGAAATGCTGCGCGCTGCAGCCGGTGCAGTTGCGCTGGTAGCCGCCGTGGCTCACCTCCGTCGGCGCGCCGCACACGCCGCAGAAGAGATGGCGCTGGTGCCAGGTCATCATGCCGCGAGCATGGGCGAGGATGGCGCCCTCGTCCGCCGGAATGACCGGGCCGATCTGGCGCAGGTCCTCGAACGCGCCTTCCGCCTCGATGCGCGGATGGCCGTAGGGGTCGTCGAGATGGGAGAGGTCGAGGCCGATATAGAGCGTGTCGCCCTCCAGCCCGAGCACCACCTCGTGCTGGGCCGAATCGAGCAGCTCGCCGGCTTCCTCGACGGTCAGGATCAGCGCCCGGTCGTCCTCCGTGTGGACCAGCGAGCGCGAGCGCCAGACCGGCACCAGCCGCGTGTCCTTCGCCCGCCGGCGCGCGGCGACCCAGGCCGCGTCCTCGCGCAGATGCGAGACGCGGTCGAGCGGCGCGCCCGTGTACCAGAGGTTCTTCAACATCGGCGCGAAAGGAAGCATGGCAGCCGGCCGCGCGCAACAAGGCCGTGGCGGCGTAAGGAGTATTGCGGCTCGGTGTCCGGGCTGGACATGAATATACTTCTCGCCAAAGCGAAAGGCAGACCAAGCAGCAGGAGCGCCCGGCATGACGGATCGCCAGCTATTGCCCGCGCTGCGCCGGCATCTCGAATCTCTCTCGGACCGCCTGGGGAACCTCGGGGAACCTGTCGAGGCCAGGATCGCGGGCGGTATCGCCGTGAATTACTACACGGGGCACCGAATGTCGGACGATGTGGACATCGACTGGTCGCATCGCGTTCCCATCCCGCCGGACATGCAGGTCTTCGAAGCGCCGAACCCGGACGATCCGCATGACCGGCATCTGGTTGCAATGGATGGCAGCTTTTCCGACGCAATGGGGTCGTTTCCGCCGGATTGGGGGAAGCGGGCGCAGGAAGTACACCGGGCGGGAAATATCGTCATCCTCGTAATGGACCCCGTCGATCTGGCGGTATCGAAGGTCGCACGGTTCTCTGATCGCGACCGGGAAGACATCCGCCAGCTTGCCGCGCACGGCCTTGTCGATCCGTCGCTCTTCGCGGAAAGAATGGAAGAAGCTCTGGACTACTATGTAGGGGATACTACGTTTGTCCGGCGTAATTTCGAGGAAGCGAAAGAGATCGTTGCGAGGGAAGGCGATGTCTCCGGGCCGTCGTGAGAATGTCTTCGGCGCCGCGCGGCGCAGGGAACGCGACCTGATGGAACTCCTCGCGAAGGTAGCGGCCGGCCGGCATATGCCCGACGGCCGCGAGGATGAGGCTTCTCTGCGCCAGTTGGGTTATGCCTGCGAACTGGCGCGCGGCCGGGTCGAGGACCCCGACGGCAATCTCGGCCGTGCCGCCCGCTTCTGCAGGGAACGCCTCGAAGGAACGGCAGTGCCGGCGGGCCCTTTCCGGGACCCGGTCCAGGCGGGCTGGGGCGCCCCCTGGCATGTCGATGCGGGCAAGCTGCGCACGGAACTCCCCCTTCACCTGATGAAACTGCGACGGGAAACCGGGAGCGTGGAGGCGGAGGCTGTCTGATTTCGCCTGACCCGCCCGCCCCGGAGCCGCATGCCGGGAGCGCCGGCAGCAGGTGCGTTTTCCCGGTTTCGGGACCGGACATATCCGTGATTCGGGGTTAGATTGGTTCAAAGCGCGCGGTGCTCGAACAGGAGGAAATTCAATGGCAAGCTTCAATGTCAACGGCCGGAGCGTGACCGCGGATGTCGATGACTCGACGCCGCTGCTCTGGGTGCTTCGCGATTCGCTCGATTTGACCGGCACGAAATATGGTTGCGGCCTCGCCCAGTGCGGCGCGTGCACGGTCCACCTGGACGGAGAGCCGGTGCGCAGCTGCGTGACGCCGGTTGCGGATGTGGAAGGCGCTTCGGTGGTCACTATCGAGCAGATCGGCAGCGACCGCATCGGCCGCGCCGTCCAGGAGGCCTGGGTCGAAAAGGACGTGCCGCAATGCGGCTATTGCCAGAGCGGACAGGTGATGAGCGCGGTCGCGCTGTTGCGCGACAACACCGCGCCCGGAGACGCCGACATCGACGACGCGATGGCCGGCAATATCTGCCGCTGCGGCACCTACGGGCGCATCCGGGCGGCCGTCAAGGCCGCCGCGGCCAACCTGGCCTGAGGGAGAGCGCATCATGACCAATCCTTCCATCATGGACCGGATCGGACCCGCCTGGCGCGCTGCCGCCGGAACGGACATGAGCCGGCGCCGCTTCATCAAGCTGACCGGCGCCTCCGGCCTCGCTCTCGGGCTGCTTCCCGCCGCCGCCGGGGCCGCAACGCCGAAGGCCGCTGCGGGCGAGCTGAAGCCGGCCCAGCAGCCCGGCGCCTTCCTGCACATCGACCGGGAGGGCGTTGTCACGATACAGATCAACCGCCTGGAGTTCGGGCAGGGCTCCCACACCGGGCTGGCCCGCATTCTGGCCGACGAACTGGACGCCGACTGGAACAGCGTGCGCGCGGAACTCGCGCCGGCGGGCGAGGCCTACAAGGACCCGGCTTTCGGCATCCAGATGACGGGCGGCTCCAACTCCATCCAGAACAGCTTCACCCAGTACCGGGAACTCGGCGCGCGGGCGCGCGCGATGCTCGTCGAGGCCGCCGCGCGCGAGTGGCAGGTCGATGCCGCGACGGTGCGGACCGATGCCGGGCGGCTGATTGCCGCCGACGGCCGAAGCGCAGGCTATGGCGAGATGAGCGAAGCCGCCATGGCGCTGCCGGTGCCGGCCTCGGTGACGTTGAAACAGAGCAGCGATTTCCGGCTGATCGGCAAACCGGCGAACCGGCTCGACGCAGCCGACAAATCCACCGGCCGGCAGGCCTTCGGCATGGATATGCGCCGGCCGGGCATGAAGACCGTGCTGATCGCGCGCCCGCCGCAATTCGGCGGCGCCGTCGCCGGCTTCGACACCGCAGGGGCGCAGGCGGTGAAGGGCGTCGATCACGTGATGCAGGTCGATCTGGATCGCGGCGCCACCGGCGTTGCCGTGGTAGCGGACGGATTCTGGCCCGCGCATATGGGCCGGGAGCGGCTCGAGATCCAATGGAAGGCGCCGGCTGAGCTGCCCGACAGCGGCAAGCTCGATGCGCAGTTCGCGGCGCTGCTCGGCAGCGACGGCCTGCCCGCGCGCCCCGGCGACCTGTCCGGCATGGCCGGCGTGGCAAAGACGATCACCGCCGATTTCCGCTTTCCGTTCCTCGCCCACGCGCCGATGGAGCCGCTGAATGCGGTGATCGAGATGTCCGGAACCGGCGGCGGCCGGCGCTGCGACATCTGGACTGGCACCCAGTTCCAGACCATCGACCAGGCGACGGTCGCGTCGATCCTGGAGCTGAAACCGGAGCAGGTGCATATCCACACCATGTTCGCCGGCGGCGGCTTCGGCCGGCGCGCCACCCCGACGGCCGACTACCTGGCCGATGCGGCGCGGGTGATGAAGGCATGGCTTGCCGCCGGCCGGAGCGAACCGCTCCAGGTGATCTGGACGCGGGAAGACGATATCCGGGGCGGATACTACCGCCCGCTCACCATGCACCGGGCCGAGATCGGCCTCGGCGAAGACGGGCGGATCGCGGCCTGGAAACACACGATCGTCAGTCCTTCGATCCTCAAGGGAACGGCTTTCGAGGCCTTCCTGGTCAAGGACGGCGTGGACGCGACGGCGGTGGAGGGCGTGGCCGACACGGCCTACGACCTGCCGATTGCGGTCTCGGTCCACCATCCCGCCGTCGCCGTGCCGATGCTCTGGTGGCGCTCCGTCGGGCATACCCACTCCGCCTTCGTGATGGAGACGCTCATCGACCGGATCGCCGGCGAAGCCGGGCGCGACCCTGTGGACCTGCGCCGCGAGCTGCTCGGCAAGCATCCGCGGCATCTGGCGGCGCTCGACCTCGCGCTCCGGAAATCCGGCTACGGCGCGAAAGCGCTGCCGGACGGGCGCGCCTGGGGCGTTGCGGTGCATGAGTCGTTCCGCTCGGTCGTCGCCCATGTCGTGGAGCTTTCGATCGAGGACGGCGCGCCGAAGCTGCATCGGGTCACCAGCGCGATCCACTGCAATCTTGCAGTCAATCCCCGTTCGGTCGAAGCCCAGATCGAGGGCGCCGTCGCGATGGCGATCGGCACGACGCTGGACGGCGCGGAGATCACATTGCGGGACGGTGCGGTCGAGCAGGGCAATTTCGACAGCTACACCATGCCGAGAATGCCCGACATACCGCCGGTCGATGTGCATATCGTGCCGTCGGACGCGCCGCCGACGGGCGTCGGCGAACCGGGCCTGCCGCCGCTGGCCCCGGCGATGGCCAATGCGATCTTCGCCCTGACCGGCAAACCGGTCGAGTCCTTGCCGATCCGGCTCTGAAGCTGCGCTCGGAGCGCGGGCGTTGCTGCATCCGGCGAGGCGGCAGGCGTTGGAGCAAGGGGCGGGGCTCTCCGGCTACCGGCCGCCGGCCGGCGGTTTCGACGAAGTGCTCGACGGAGAAGGCCGCGTAAGGCCGGTCTGGCGGCAGTTCATGGAGGGATTCGCCGGGCTTTCCGAGGCGGAGCTGACGCGGCGCACGGCGCGCGGCGAGCAGTATCTTCACGACGCCGGCGTGTTCTTCCGCCGGCAGGGTGCGGAGGGCGCGGGCGAGCGGACATGGCCGTTCAGCCCGGTGCCGCTCATTCTGCATGAGCGGGAATGGCAGAGCCTCGCCGGCGGCCTCCTGCGGCGCGCCGAGCTGCTGGAGGCGGTCGCCGCCGACCTCTATGGCGAGAACCGGCTGGTGGCCGAAGGCCTGCTGCCGGCCGGGCCGGTCGCAGCCAGTCCCGCCTGGCTGCGCCCGCTGGTCGGCGTCCGGCCGGCTTCCGGCCACTGGCTGCATTTCCTCGCCTTCGATGTCGCGCGCGGGCCGGACGGCCGGTGGCGGGTGCTGCGCGACCGCACCGACTCGCCCGCCGGCGCCGGCACCGCGCTGGAAACGCGGCTCGCCACGCAGCGCGTGTTCCAGGAGTTGTTCCAGGACTCGCATGTGCATCGCCTGGCCGGCTTTTTCCGGGCCTTCCGCAATGCGCTCGCCGGGCTCGACCGGGTCGGCGGCGGGCGCGTGGGCATGCTGACCTCCGGTCCCGGGGGTCCGAACTATTTCGAGCATGCCTATCTGGCGCGCTATCTGGGCTTCATGCTGTTCGAGGGCGAGGACATCGCGGTGGAGAACGGCGCGGCCACCGTCCGCACCGTGGCCGGCCCGCGCCCGCTCGGGGTCGTCTGGCGCCGGCTCCGCTCCGGGCGGGCGGACCCGCTGGAGTTCGACGAGGCATCGGGCGCCGGCGTGCCGGGCCTCGTCTCGGCGATCCGGGAAGGCGCGCTCTCGGCGGTCAATGCGCTCGGCTCCGGCGTGCTCGAAGACCCGGCGCTCGCGTCCTTTCTGCCCGGGATCGCGGAGAGCCGGGGCGGCCCGCCGCCGGGCGCGCCGGAGGGCTGGTGGGCGGCGGAAGCGGAGGCCGCGCCGCTCTCCACCGCGCCGGCCTGGACCGATGGCGCGCTCCGGGCCCGGCCGGTGAGCCTGCGCCTCTTCCTCGCGCGCACGCCGGAAGGCTGGCGGGCGATGCCCGGCGGCTATGCCCGGCTCGGCGGCGTCCCGGCGCAGGACCCGGGCGCCGTCGCCGACATCTGGGTAGTGAGCGACGAGCCCGTGCCGGTCGATACGATGGCCGTCAGGCCCTCCGACGCCTATGTCCGCCCGCTGGCGGGCACGCTGCCGAGCCGGGCGGCCGACAACCTCTTCTGGCTCGGCCGCTATGTCGAGCGGGCCGAGGCGGCGATCCGGCTGCTGCGCGCGCTCCACCTGCGCATGGCGGAGACCGGCGTGCGCGACAGCCCGCTCCTCGCGAGCCTCCGGGGCTATCTCCACGACCTGCCGCTCGACCCCGGCGAGGCCGTGCCGCAGGGCCTGCTCGGGACGCTCGACTCCGCGCTCATTTGCGCGAGCCGCGTGCATGACCGCTTTTCCATCGACGGCTGGACGGCGCTGCGCAACCTGACGGAGGCCGCCGAGGAGATGGCCCGGACCGCCCGGGCCGGCGACGACACGGCGCGCATCATGACCGCCCTGCTGCACCGCCTTGCGGGCCTGAGCGGCCTCGTCCACGAGAACATGTACCGCTTCACCGGCTGGCGCTTCCTCATCCTCGGGCGGGAGCTGGAGCGGGCGTCCGGCATGGCCTCGGCGCTGGCGCATTTCGCCGACCCGGCCGCGCCGGAGGGCGCGCTCGACCTCGCCATGGAGGTCGGCGATTGCACCATGACCTACCAGCGCCGCTATTCGCTCGGCACGCAGCGCAACATGGTGGTGGACCTCATGGTGTTCGACACCATGAACCCGCGCTCGGTGCTCTTCCTGCTGGACCGGATGCGAAACCTGATCGCGCTGCTGCCCGGCGCGGAGACGCACGGGGTGATGTCGCCGCTTGCGCGCGCCGCGCTGCGCGCCCATGCCGCCATCGCGGTCGAGACGCCGGAGACGGTGGACAGGGCGGCGCTGGCCGCTCTCGGGGAACGGCTGGAGGAACTCTCCGACCTCGTCTCCGGGGCCTATCTCACCTGAGCGCCATGGCGGTGCTCTACGACATCGCGCTGGCGATCCGCCAGCATTACGACGCCCCGGCGGCGGCCAGCCGCCAGACGCTCCGCATGCTGCCGCCGACCCTGGCCGGCGAGCAGCATGTGGTGGCGGCCGTCGTCAATGTCTCGCCGCCGCCCGCCGAACGCTGCGACCGAAGGGACTTCTTCGGGAACATGGCGACGGACCTGGCCTTCGCCGGCGCGCATGAAGAGGTCGTCTATTCGCTGGCCGCGCGCGTGCGCCGCGAGGCGGGGCGGAGCGCGCTGCCCGGCTCGCCGCCGCCGGCCGCGCTGGCGGAGGACATGGCCGCCATCCGCTCGCTCGCGCCGGACGCGCCGCACCATTTCCTCGCCGCCTCGCCGCGCCTGCCGGAGGAGCCGGAATTCGCGGATTATGCGCGCGCGGCCCTGCCGGCGGGCGCAGGCGCGGCGGAAGCGGTGGAGGCGGTCGGGCTGGCGCTCCACCGCGACATGGCGTTCGACGCGGATGCGACCGAAGTGGACACGCCGGCACTGGAGGCCTTCCGGCGCGGGCGCGGCGTCTGCCAGGACTTCACCCATGCGATGATCGCGTGCCTGCGCGCGCTCGGCATCCCGGCGGGCTATGTGAGCGGCTTCCTGCGCACCGACCCGCCGCCGGGCAGGCCGCGCCTGCAGGGGGCGGACGCGATGCACGCCTGGGTGCGGGCCTGGTGCGGGCAGGGGGCCGGCTGGGTGGAATACGACCCGACCAATGCCTGCCTCGCCGGCGACGGCCATGTTGCGGTTGCGCGGGGCCGCGACTATTCCGACGTGGCCCCGGTCAGGGGCGTGCTCCGCAGCGCCGGCAGCCAGACCAGCCGCCACGAAGTCACCATGACCCCGGTGGGGGAGGCGTAGGATGGCGCGGAGCCCGTGCTTGGAACGCCTCCGCTACAGCAGACTGCCGCGCAAGCTCGAACTTCCCGAGAGCGGAAAGGGCGTGGACGGAGCGGGCCGCCGCCGCTAAAGTCGCCGCATGGATGCCAATCTCGCCGGTTTCGTTGCGCTCGGGGCGCTGATCCTGGGCCTGTTCGCATGGTTGCGTCAGGACATACGCGCGCTGCGCAACGAACTTCGCGGCGAGATCGAGGCGTTCCGCAACGAGATACGCGCGAGATCGGCGGGCTACGCAGCGAGATGAACGAGTTGCGCGACCGGGTGGCGCGTATCGAAGGGCTGCTGGAGGCGGTGTTCATGCGCCGCGACCTGACGCCCCTGCCGGATCCGCCTCCTGCCGATCCGTCCTCCAAGGCCGCCTGACTCTCGACCGGGTCCTCCGCCCGGCATGGCTGCGAGGCCCTTGTTCGGGGCACTGGCGGCGTCAGGCGGCCTCGGCACCGGGAAAGAGGAGGACCGGCCGTGGAAGCGAATGTCGAAGCAGTCTACGAGAACCTAGACCGGCTTTCATGCCTGGAGCTTCAGGGTGCCGCCCTGCCGCATGGCGTCAAGACGGGCCTTTACGAGGCGGCGCGGGAAGCCGAGGGCCGGCCACTCACCCTCGCTGCCGCCGAACTGCTCGAGCGGCCGCCGGCGCATATCGGGATCGTGACCGGCGCGGCCGTGCCCGACCGCATGCCCGCCGGCGAGAATGACGGCCCGCTGGGCGCGGTCGTGCTGGCCCGCGCGCTTGCCGCCCTGGGGCACCGGATCGGCTTCTATACCGACCCGCCGGCCGCGCCGCCGATAGAGGCGCTCGCGGCGCGCTGCGGCCTCGACGCGCCGACCGTCCATCTCGGCCTGCACGACACCGCGCAGCAGGAAGCCATCGCGGCGGAGCTGGATATGGCGGTGGCGGTGGAGCGCCACGGCGGCAACCCGCACGGCAATCTCTACGGCGTCACCGGAACGCCGCGCCACCCCTTCCGCTCGAACGTGGACCGCCTGTTCCGGGCGATGACGGAGTCGGGCAAGCCCACCCTCGGCGTCGGCGACGGCGGCAACGAGGTCGGCTTCGGAAAGATTTACGACGCGCTCTGCGCGCGGATGCCGGCGTTCAACCTGAAGGAGAAGACCGCCTGCGGCGGCGGGATCTTCACGGTGATGCCGGCCGATGTCCTGGTCGTCGGCACCTCGTCCAATATCGGCTGCTACGGCGTTGTTGCGGCGCTCGCGCTCAGGCGGGGCGACCCCGAACTGTGCCACACGCCGGAAGAGGAGCGCGCCATTGTCGAACACGGCGTCGAACTCGGATTGACGGACGGCGGCAGCGGCAGGGTGGTCGCGGCCGTCGATGGCGTGCCAGTGGAAGACAATGCCGCCGTCGTCCACCTCATGCGGGCCGTGGTCCGCCGCGCGCTCGCCCAACCGGGAGACCGGGGATTTTGACTCTCTCCGGCCCTACACCCCGAAAATGAACCGGCTGCCCAGATTGGAAGCGACGAGCCGCTCCGGCATGCGGCGGCGCATGGCCTCGATGAAGGCCGGACCGGTGCAGTGCATCGGGACCACCACGTCGGGAGCCAGGCGCTCCAGCTCGTCGATGGTGTGCTCGATATAGTCGGGCTTGGCGGTCGCCAGGTGGAAGCCGCCGATCACCGCGTGGAGCCTGTCGACGCCCGAGACCGCCATTGCCGTCTTCACCGAGTTGACGATGCCGGCATGGCCGCAGGACGAGATCACCACCAGGCCGCGCCCCCTGACGATGTAGCAGGTCGCGTGCTCCTCCGGGTGGCTGTCGCGCACCAGTTCGCCGCGCCGTTCCGCCTCGGAGAAATGGTCGTAGGGGGCCAGCATCGAGCCGCCGGTCACGACTTCGAAGGTGTCGCGGGTGATGTAGCCCGTGGTGAAGGGGCCCGGCAGCGCGTGCGGATGCGGGCAGCAGACGGGCATGACGTTCTGCGCCACCAGGCTCGTCCGGTCGGGCGCGCCCCACGAGACATATTCCCGCTTGCCCCCCGGCTTCGGCGGCGGCCCGGTCGGCACCCAGCGCACCGAGAACGCCTCCTCCGCGCCAACATAGAGCGAGAGGTCGGACTTCATCGCCTTGCGGTGCTGCGTCACGAAGCCGTCGAGCCCGCCATAGTGGTCGCGGTGGCCGTGGCTCAGGATCAGCCCGTCCAGCTTCGCCGGGTCGATGTCCAGCAGCGAGGTGTTGCGGTTGATGATCTCCGGCGTGAAGCCGAAATCCAGCATGTATTGCGCGGTTGCGCCCCCGGCGCGCGATTCCAGATGGAGCGCCAGGCCCCATTCGCCGGCGAGCGTCGTCATCGGCCGGCCGGGGATCTGGCCCACATGCTCGATCGTCACATGCTCGTGCTCGGCGCGCGGCAGGAAGCGCTCGTAATGCGAATCGACGACCACCCGGACCGACAGGCGCTCCACAACCGGGGCCGCGAACGGGGTCTGCGCGGCGATGCTCATCGCGTCCTCCCTCCGGAATTCAATGATCCTTGCTGCGGTCGCGGAGATAGTCCTCGGTGGTGCGCACGCGGGGCCGCTCGCCCATGGCGAAGGGGTTGTCCGCGGCGTGGTACTGCGCATTGATGCGGCAGTCGTCGCACATGCGGATGAGCCGGGAGGCGTCCGCACCCGCGAACATGGAGTGCTTGCCGGCCAGCTGCGCCACGATCCGCTCCACCGTGGACTTCACGCCGAAGGGCTTGCCGCACTCGATGCATTCATAGGGCTCTTCCTCGTTGAGAACCCGCTGTTCCAGCGCGGCGTCGGAGAGGTCCAGCCGGGGCTCCAGCGCAACCGCGTCCTCCGGGCAGACCTGCACGCAGAGCCCGCATTGCAGGCAGGCATCCTCCTGGAACCGGAGCTGGGGCAGGTCGGGATTGTCGCCGAGTGCGCCGGAGGGGCAGAGCGAGGCGCAGGCGAGGCAGAGCGTGCAGGCGTCGGTATCCACATTGACCGAGCCGTAGGGCGCGCCCTCGGGCAAGGGCAGCATGGCGCCGGCCGGGTTCAGCGCCTGCGCCGCCAGCCGTGCGACCTGCCGGCGGGAGCCGAGCGCGAGCACGGGCTCGGCCGGCTCTGCGGCAGCCTCGCGGTCGTAGAGCGCCTCCGACAGCGCATCGGGGTCGCCGACCTCCAGCAGGCCGAGCCGCCCCTCGCCGCCCATCGCCTGCGCCAGCGCGAGCTCGCGGCGCGGCGCCTCGTCCTCGACCCGCGGTGGCAGCAGCAGATCCACCGAGGCGAATCCGCCCGCAAGCGCCGCCAGCATTTCGGCATGGCCGAAGCCCGCAATCGCCTCGACCTCGAAGGGGATGACATCGGCCGGAAGGCCCCGCCCGAAGCGCGCCGAGAGAGCCACCATCTCCGCGCCGAAGCTGCGGTCCGTGACCAGCAGGCGCGGTGCCGCGCCCCCGGCCTTGCGGTAGGCCCCGGAAAGCGCCTCCATGCGGCGGAAGAGCGAGGCCACCGGCGGCGCATCGAAGGATATGGCGCCGGACGGGCAGACGGCCGAGCAGGACCCGCAGCCGGCGCAGACCATCGGATCGACCGCCACATGGTCGCCCGCCGGCGCGATGGCGCCTGTCGGGCAGATGTCGAGGCACTTGTTGCAGCCGCGCTGGCTGGCGCGCGAGTGGGCGCAGAGGCTTTCCTCCAGCCGCACATAGAGGGGTTTCTCGAAGGTGCCGACCGTCTGTCCGGCCTCGAACACGGCGGCGGCGACGGCGTTCGGATCGCCCGGGTCGGCCCGGAAATAGCCCTCGCGCTTCTCGTGGGCGGGGAAAAGCGGCGCCGCGCCGGAAATGTCGAGAATCGAGTCGCACTCGCTCTCCGCGCCGTCGCGGGGCTCGGAGAAGGCGAAGGCGCCGCGCCCGCCGGGCTCCATCTGCCGGAGGCCGTCGATCCGCAGCCGGAAGCCGCCGAGCGCGCCTGCGGCCGTCCGCAGCCTGCCGACCACGACCTCGAAGCGGCGGTCCACCGGCAGGTCTTCCGGCGGCTCGGCAAGCAGCACGGTGACCGACATCGGCTCGGCCAGGCGCTCCGCCGCCGCCAGCGCCGCGGCCTCGCCGCCGATCACGAGGCAGCGCCCCTCGGAGACCACATCCACGGTCCGGGTCTGCGGCGCGGCGAGCAGCGCCTGGGCCACCAGCGCCGCCTGTTTGGGGCCGGCCCCGGCGGCCTCGTCGGACCACCCGGCGCGGTCGCGGATATCGACCAGCAGCGGGACGGGAGCCTCAAGCTCCTCCGCGATCTCCTCGAAGCGCGCCCATTCCTGCTGGCAGGCGATGACGGCATTGCCGTCCTGTATGGCTTTCGCGGCGGCGCCGGCTTCCGTCGTGCAGAGCGCGCTGTGGAGGCGCGAGCAGGCGATGCCCGCGCCCGCCTCGATGCTGTCCGAATCGACGGTCTGGCTGTGGGCGCAATCGCACACGAGCAGGATACCGGCCATGTCCCTGTCCTCCGGACAAGCCGCTGCGGACCGGCTGCAGGCTTGTCATGTCGCCGCCGCGCCGGGGGGCCGTCGGAGCGAACTTTCTCCGGGGGCCGGGCGGCGGTTTCCGGGGGCGTCGCCCCCGCCGCGCACCGGATAAGTATGGTCCCTTCCGGCCGCCTGTCCAGACCGCCGGAAACACGGGCGGCAGCGGCGCCGGAGAAAACGGTTTTTTCTGTTGGCAGGGGGCGGAAAGGGGTACATTATTGTCGCAGGGCAGCGTACCGTCTTGCGCGGAAACGATGGGGTGTCTGCCCGGAGGAGATCGGCATTATGCCGGCGAGCGCGTTGTCATTGCCGCTCGGAATCATTCTCCGCCGCAGCCCGGCGGCGAGCCGTTGGGCGCGGTGGTCGTGGACAGTTGCGGATGTCGTGCCCGGTGCCGCGCCGGCGGACTGGCGCGAGATCAGGCGCGAGGGCGAGACCGTCGAATACCACGCGGCCACCGTGCCGCTGGAGTTCTGGGCCGCCGATGTCGAGGCCTATATGACCGGCCTCGCGGCGCGCGTGCCGGCGGTCTATGTGGTCATGCGCCGGACGACCGGCGAGGATGCGCCGCAGGAACTCGAAGTCGTGCTGGCCACGGCGTCTCCCTACGAGGCGCAGGACTATATGGACAGCGGCGAGGAGATCGTCGACCAGGCGCCGATGCCGGAAGGCCTGGTGGCGGTAGTGCGCGACTTCATCGAGCGCCATCACGAGGAGGAGCCCTTCGTCAAGCGCCGGCGCGACAGGCGGCGGGTCGATCTCTCCGAGGACGGCAAGGGCGATCCGCGCATTCGCCAGATGTCGGATGTCTATCGCGCGCCAAGGCGCGCGGAGGCGCTCCCTTGAGCGCGCAGGCCGATTTCTGGTCGCGCCGCAAGGCGGCGGTGGCGGCGGAAGAGCGCGTCCGCGAGGAGGCGGAACTCGAGGTCCGCGCCGCAGAGGAGCAGGCGGCGCTGGAGGAACGCCCGGACGAAGAAGTGCTGGCCGAGCTGGAGCTACCCGACCCCGACAGCATGAAGCAGGGCGACGACTTCTCCGCCTTCATGTCCGACGCGGTGCCGGAGCGGCTGCGTCGCCGCGCCTTGCGGCAGCTCTGGCGGTCCAACCCGGTGCTCGCCAATCTCGACAATCTGGTGGACTACGGCGAGGACTACACCGACGCGGCGCTGGTCATGGAGAACCTCCAGAGCGCCTACCAGGTCGGCAAGGGGATGCTGAAGCACCTGGAGGCGATGGCTGAGGCGGCGGAAAAGGCGGAAAAGGCCGTCGGCGGGACGGTGGAGGACGAGGACGGCGCTGCCGAAGCGGAAGCCGGGGAGCCGGCGGCGGCGGCGGAACCCGAGCCGCTGGCTGCGCTGTCCGAAGCCCCGGCGATGGAAGAGACGCCGATAGCGCGGGCGAAGCCGCGGATGCGGTTTGCCTTCGCCGACGCCGAACCGGGGCAGGCGGCCTGAGGCGATGGGAGAGGCGATGACGGCGGAAGCGGTGCAGGACGTGGAAATCGCGGAAGAGGAGCGGCTCCGGGCCGACCTCTACGATTTTCTGGCCGCGCTGCTGGCCCGGCCGCCGGACCGAGCGCTGCTGGACAGGTCGGCGGCGCTCACCGGCGACGACAGCGAGCTCGGCCGCGCCGTCCACGCGCTTTCGCGGGTCGCGGGCGCGACGACCGAAAAAGCGGCGGAAAGCGAATACACCGCCCTGTTCATCGGCGTGGGGCGGGGCGAACTGCTCCCCTATGCCAGCTACTACCTCACGGGCTTCCTCAACGAGAAGCCGCTGGCGGCGCTGCGCAACGACATGGCCGGACTCGGCATGCAGCGCGCCTTCGCCGTTTACGAGCCCGAGGACCATATCGCCAGCCTGATGGAGATGATGGCGGGCATGATCCTCGGACGCTTCGGGGAGCCGGCCTCGCTGGAGGAGACCAGGCGGTTCTTCAACAGGCACATCGCCCCTTGGGCGGGGCATTTCTTCACGGATTTGGAAAGCGCGCGGAATTCGGTTTTCTACGCGCCTGTCGGTTCTGCGGGACGGGCGTTCATGGAGATCGAGAAAGAGGCGTTCCGGATGACGGCGGGCTAGCCCGCATCGAACCGGTCCGCTGCGGCGGGCCAGACGCAGAGGAGGAGCATGCGCATGAGCAGCAGGACGGACGGCGAGAAGACCAATCGCCGGGACTTTCTGAAGCTCGCATCGGTTTCCGTGCCCGCAGCCGCTGTCGCGGCAGTGGCGGGCAAGGCGGCCGAAGCGGCGGTCCCGGACAGCAATGGGGAGCGGATGCAGGACACCCCGCATACGCGCGCCTATTACGAAAGCGCCCGTTTCTGACGGACGCCTCTCGCCGACGCATGGCCAACGGTAGCGAGACGCCCGGCGGCCATCGGCATGACGAACCCGGCGAACCGGCCCGAGGCCGGGGCGCCTGACGGAGGAACAAGATGCTCAGGAAAAAGACCAACGGGGTTGCGAGACGCCCCCAGCGGACTTCGATCCTGCCCAACATTTCGGAGGCATCGGTCGACCGGCGGACCTTCCTGCGGGGCTCGGGCCTCGCGATCGGAGGTCTGGCTGCGATCGGCGCCGCCGGCGGCATGGTGACGAAGGCCGAAGCCCAACAGGCCGCGCAGGGCGCGATTGCAACCGCCAAGTCGGTCTGCACGCACTGCTCGGTCGGTTGCACCGTGATCGCCGAAGTCGATAACGGCGTGTGGGTCGGACAGGAGCCCGGCTGGGACAGCCCGTTCAACCTCGGCGCGCACTGCGCCAAGGGCGCCGCCGTGCGCGAGCACGCGAACGGCGAACGCCGCCTCAAATATCCCATGAAGAAAGAGGGCGGCGAGTGGAAGCGCATCAGCTGGGACCAGGCGATCGACGAGATCGGCGACGGCATGATGTCCATTCGCGAACAGAGCGGCCCGGACAGCGTTTACTGGCTGGGATCGGCGAAGTTCAGCAATGAGCAGGCCTACCTGTTCCGCAAGTTCGCGGCCTACTGGGGCACGAACAATGTGGACCACCAGGCCCGCATCTGCCACTCGACCACGGTTGCAGGCGTTGCGAACACATGGGGCTATGGCGCCATGACCAACTCCTACAACGACATCCACAAGAGCCGCGCGATCTTCCTCATCGGCGGCAACCCGGCGGAAGCGCATCCGGTATCGCTGCTGCATGTGCTCAAGGCCAAGGAGCAGAACAACGCGCCGTTGATCGTGTGCGACCCGCGCTTCACGCGCACTGCCGCCCACGCCGACGAGTATGTCCGCTTCCGGCCCGGCACCGATGTGGCGCTCATCTGGGGCATCCTCTGGCACATCTTCGAGAACGGGTGGGAAGACAAGGAGTTCATCCGCACCCGCGTCTGGGGCATGGACCAGATTCGCGAAGAGGTCGCGAAGTGGACGCCCGAGGAAGTGGAGCGCGTGACCGGCACGCCCGGCTCGCAGCTTCGCCGCGTCGCCCGCACCATGGCGAACAACCGCCCCGGCACCGTGATCTGGTGCATGGGCGGCACCCAGCACACCCAGGGCAACAACAACACGCGCGCCTACTGCGTGTTGCAGCTCGCGCTGGGCAACATGGGCACCTCCGGCGGCGGCACGAACATCTTCCGCGGCCACGATAATGTGCAGGGCGCCACCGACCTCGGCATCCTGTCGCATACGCTGCCCGGCTATTACGGCCTCTCGGGCGGCGCCTGGGCCCACTGGGCGCGTGTCTGGGAAGAGGATCTCGACTGGCTGAAGGGCCAGTTCGCGATGCTCGAGGGCGCGGACGGCAAGTCGAAGCCGCTGATGAACCTGAAGGGCATCCCGGTGTCCCGCTGGATCGACGGCGTGCTCGAGGACAAGGCGAACATGGACCAGCCGGACAATGTCCGGGCCATGGTGCTTTGGGGCCATGCGCCGAACTCGCAGACGCGCGGCAAGGAAATGAAGACCGCGATGGAGAAGCTGGACATGCTGGTCGTGATCGACCCGTATCCCACCGTCTCCGCCGTGCTTCACGACCGCACCGACGGCGTCTATCTGCTGCCGGCCTCGACGCAGTTCGAGACCTACGGGTCCGTCACCGCGTCGAACCGCTCGATCCAGTGGCGCGAGAAGGTGGTGGAGCCCGTGTTCGAGAGCCTGCCCGACCAGGTCATCATGGCGAAGTTCGCCAAGAAGTTCGGTTGGGCGGACCGCTTCTTCCGCAACATCAAGGTGGAAGAGGGCGACGCACCGCTCGTCGAGGACATCACGGGCGAGATCAACCGCGGCATGTGGACGATCGGCTACACCGGCCAGTCGCCGGAGCGGATCAAGCTGCACATGGCCAACCAGCACACCTTCGACCGCACGACGTTGCAGGCGATCGGCGGCCCGGCCGACGGTGACTATTACGGCATGCCCTGGCCTTCCTGGGGCCCGCCGGAAATGGGCCACCCCGGCACGCCGAACCTCTACGACATGTCGAAGCCGGTGGCCGAAGGCGGCCTGACCTTCCGCGCCCGGTTCGGCGTGGAGCGGAACGGCGAGAACCTGCTGGCCGAGGGCGTCTATTCGGTCGGTTCGGAGATCCAGGACGGCTATCCCGAGTTCACCATGCAGATGCTGATGGACCTGGGATGGGACAAGGATCTGACGGACGCCGAACGGGCGGCCATCGACGCTGTGGCCGGGCCGAAGACCAACTGGAAGACCGACCTTTCGGGCGGCATCCAGCGGGTCGCGATCAAGCATGGCTGCGCGCCGTTCGGCAACGCCAAGGCGCGGACCGTGGTGTGGAACTTCCCGGACCCGATCCCGCTGCACCGCGAGCCGCTCTACACCCCGCGTCGGGACCTGGTGGCGGACTATCCGACCTATGAGGACCGGAAGTTCTACCGCCTGCCGACCATGTATGCCTCGATCCAGAAGCAGGATTTCTCGAAGGACTACCCGATGATCCTGACTTCGGGCCGCCTCGTGGAATATGAGGGCGGCGGCGAGGAATCGCGGTCGAACAAGTGGCTCGCCGAACTCCAGCAGGACATGTTCGTGGAGATCCACCCGAAGGACGCCAACGATCTCGGCGTGCGCAACGGCGCGCAGTGCTGGGTCGAGGGTCCCGAGGGCGCCAGGGTCAAGGTCATGGCGATGGTCACCGAGCGTGTCGGAGTCGGGGTCGCCTTCATGCCCTTCCACTTCGGCGGGCATTTCGAGGGCGCGGACCTGAGGCACAAATATCCCGAAGGCGCCGACCCTTACGTGCTGGGCGAGAGCTCCAACACGGCGCAGACCTACGGCTATGACTCGGTCACGCAGATGCAGGAGACCAAGACCACTCTCTGCAAGATCTACGTGGCCTGAGGGAGGAGAAGGAGATGGGAGCGAGAGCTAAGTTTCTCTGCGACGCCGAACGTTGCATCGAGTGCAACGCCTGCGTCACCGCATGCAAGAACGAGCATGAGGTGCCGTGGGGGATCAATCGGCGCCGGGTGGTGACCATCAACGATGGCAAGCCGGGCGAGCGGTCGATCTCCGTGGCGTGCATGCACTGTTCGGATGCGCCCTGCATGGCCGTGTGCCCGGTGGACTGCTTCTACCAGAACGAGGAAGGGGTGGTCCTCCACTCCAAGGACCTCTGCATCGGCTGCGGCTACTGCTTCTATGCGTGCCCGTTCGGCGCGCCGCAGTTCCCGCAGGCGGGCAATTTCGGGTCCCGGGGCAAGATGGACAAGTGCACCTTCTGCGCCGGCGGTCCGGAAGAGACTCACTCCACCGCCGAGTTCGCCAAATACGGGCGCAACCGGATCGCGGAAGGCAAGCTGCCGATCTGCGCCGAGATGTGCTCGACCAAGGCGTTGCTGGCGGGCGACGGCGATGTCCTCTCGGGCATCTACCGCGAGCGCGTGGTGGCCCGGGGCTTCGGGTCCGGCGCCTGGGGCTGGGGCACCGCCTACGGCCAGAAGGGCTCCTGACGCCCTGGATAACGGCCGGCCCCGCAAGCTTCTGCGGGGCCGGCCGGTTCTCATGCTGAATTTGCGGGAGGGGCCGCGCCCCTCACCGCCACCGATTCCGGCCGGTTTCATCGGGAGTACAGGAAGATGACGCTGCTGCGCCTGCCGATGCTCACGATCTTCGCCGCGCTGCTGCTGGCGGCTTCGCCGTCCGCAGCGCAGCAAACTGCCGACAGCGACCCGAGGGCCGCGACCGGCGGCGCGCAAACGCTGGAGGACATCCGGGCCCGCCAGCGGGGCGAGCGCATCGACGACCGCTTCCGCCGCGAGGCCGTGGGCGACCCGGCGCGCGCCGCGGGCATCCGCATGCAGCTCGGCACGCTCGGCGGCGCCTCCGATGCGGAAGTCTTCCGGGCGCTGCGCTATGGCGGCGCCGATGTGACGGTCTCGGCGAAGGGGCCTGCTGCCGAAATCATCATCCAGGACGGCGGCATGCGCTGGCTCGAATGGCGCAAGGGGCCGCTGCGCGAGTGGGGCGGCTGGCTGCTCGCCGGCATGGTCGGCCTGCTGGCGCTGTTCCTGCTGCTCCGCGGGCCGATCCGCATAGACGGCGGCCGGACGGGCGAGACCATTCTTCGTTTCAACGCGCTCGAGCGGTTCGGGCACTGGCTGCTGGCGGGCTCCTTCATCCTGCTGGCGATCAGCGGGCTCATCACGCTGTTCGGGCGCCCGCTGCTGATCCCGCTGCTCGGCAAGGACGCCTTCGCGCCCATCGCGCTCGCGTCCAAATGGGTCCACAACAACGTCGCCTGGGCCTTCATGCTGGCGGTTGTCTGGGTGTTCGTGTTCTGGATCGTCCACAACATTCCGAACCGCGCCGACCTCGTCTGGATGGCGAAGGGCGGCGGGCTCTTCATGCGCGGCAGCCACCCGCCGGCGCGGAAATTCAACGCCGGCCAGAAGATCGTCTTCTGGGTCGTCGTCATCCTCGGTATCTCGATTTCGGCCTCCGGCCTGTCGCTGCTGTTCCCGTTCGAGCTGCCGATGTTCGCCAAGACCTTCGAGATATTGAACGCGCTCGGCATTTCGCAGGCGCTGGGCTTCGGCGAACTGCCGGCGCAGCTCTCCCCGCATGAGGAGATGCAATACGCCCAGCTCTGGCACTCCATCGTCGCCTTCGTCTTCATCGCCATCATCATCGCGCATATCTATCTCGGCTCGATCGGGATGGAGGGCGCGTTCGACGCCATGGAATCGGGCGAGGTGGACCGGCAATGGGCGAGGGAGCACCATTCGCTCTGGTTCGAGGAGGAGACGGGCGAGCCGGCCCATCCCGCCCATGAGGCGCCGCCGGCGGCGGAATGACGCCGGGCGCCCGGCCATGCGTCTCCGGTTCCTTCTGGCGGTCTTGGCTCTGCTGCCCTCGGCCGGCGCCCCGGCCGGGGATTTCTTCAAGCTGACCGGTCATGGCGGCCCGGTGCGAGGCATCGCCGTCTCGCCGGACGGAAGCCGCCTGCTTACCGCGAGCTTCGACTATTCCGTGGGTCTCTGGCAGGCGGGCGCGCCGGTCTGGCTGGAGGCGCACGATGCGGCGGTGAACGCGGTGCGCTTCATCGACGGCTCGACGGCCGTGTCAGCCGGCGACGACAACCATGTCCGGCTCTGGGACCTGGAGCGCGGCGTTTCCGAGCGCCTCGGCAGCCACAGGGCGAAGGTGGTGTCGCTCGCGCTCTCGCCGGACCGGAGCCTGGTCGCCTCCGCAAGCTGGGACGGGCGCATCGGCCTCTGGCCCGTGTCGGGCGCCCCGGCGCGGTTCCTGGAGGGCCATGGCGCCGGCGTCAACGATGTCGTGTTCTCCGCCGACGGCGCGCGGCTCTATTCGGGCTCGACCGACGGGACGATCCGCGTCTGGGACGTTGCGCGCGGCGTCCAGATGCGGCACATGCTGAAAGGGCGCTTCGGCATCAACACGCTGGCGCTCGACGAGGAGGCCGGCTGGCTCGCCTATGGCGGGGTGGACGGCGCAACCCGCGTTCTCGACCTGGAGAGCGCCCGCGAGATCGCCGATTTCACCCTCCAGCGCCGGCCGATCCTGGCCATGGCCTTCGATGCCGAGAGCGACAGGCTCGCGGTCGGCGACGGCGAGGGCTTCATCAAGGTCATCGACAGCCGGGCCTGGACGGTGCTCCGGGACTTCCGCGCGGCGCTGCGCGGGCCGGTCTGGGCGCTTGCGTTCTCGGCCGACGGGCAGGACATCCTCGCCGCCGGCATAGACGATGCGCTCTACAGCTGGCCGGTCGCGGCGCTGGGCTCGGGCGGGCTGATGGGCGGCAAGGAGCGCAGCTTCCTGCGCGACCCGGCGAGCATGGGCAATGGCGAGCGCCAGTTCCAGCGCAAATGCTCGATCTGCCACACGCTCGGCCCGGAAGGGCTCCGGCGGGCGGGTCCGACCCTGTTCGGCATTTTCGGGCGCCCGGCCGGCGGCGTTTCGGGCTATAAGTATTCGCGGACGTTGCGCGAGGCGGAGTTCGTGTGGAACGAGGACACCATCGATGCGCTGTTCGACGAGGGCCCGGACCGGTTCGTGCCCGGCACCAAGATGCCGATGCAGCGGATCGCGAAGCCCGCGGACCGCGACGACCTGATCGCGTTCCTGAAGCACGCGACGAAGGAAGGAGGACGCCAGAGATGAGAGCCATGCTGATTGCCTTCCTGGCCATGGCCGTCATCGCCGTGGCCGCCGACCTGGCGCTCGACTATTCCGGCTTCTCGACCGCCGAGACTACCGCCGGGCCGGCTGTGCGGAATTAGGGCGTAGCCCCGATCCGGGCCCGAGATCGTCGCCCCGGCCCCTGAGCCGGGGCCTCGCGCCGCAAGAGCTACATTTCATGAAGGCCCCGGCTCGGAGCCGGGGCGACGCTGACCGCGGTCCGTTCCAACCCGAACGGATCGCGGGCTACCCGTGTTTCGCCTGCTGGTCGAAGAAAGAGGCCGTGGTCGGGAGTTGGGGCAGTTGCAGCTCGAAGGCGGTGGAGCGGATGCGGCCGCTGCGCTCGCCCCGAACCATCAGGCCCTCATAGCGGTTGGGCACCGGGTTGGGCGAGCTCGGCACGGCGTCCTCCGCGCTATAGACCGAGATATGCAAGGTGCGCGGCCGGGTGGAGCGGTTGGGCTCGGAGCCGTGCAGGAGGCGCGTGTGCATCAGGCAGACGGCGCCCGCCGGCCCCGTGCAGATCGCCGCCGCCTTCTCCGATTCGGCGGCCACCTCGTCGGCGACCGCGCCGGTGAATGCGCCGCCGTGCCAGAGCCCGTGGATCGGCCCCCGGTGCGAGCCGGGCAGCACCTTGAGCGGACCGTTCTCCTCCGTCACTTCGTCCACCATCAACAGCGCCGTCACGATGTCGGCATTGCTGTGCGGCGTGAAGGGGAAGTCCTGGTGCCACTTCACCTCCGTGTGCCCGCCGGGCAGCTTGGAGTTGATCTTGGTGTGGTGCAGCTTGACGGCGGGGCCGATGAGGTCCGCCACGCAGTCGGTCATCCGGCTGTCGGCGGTCGCGCGGAAATAGGCGTCCGACACCTCGATAGGCGCGTTGACGCGCCGGAGCCCCGGCCGGTCCGCCGAATGGCCGGGCTCCAGGTCGAATCGGGGCCGCCCGTCGGCGGTGTCGCCGTATGGCTCGCCATGCCGGCGGCTTTCCTCCACCCAGCCGGCGAAATCGCGCCGGAGCTCGGCCAGCAGGGAGGCGTCCACCGCGTCCTCCACCACGACATAGCCATGCTCCCAGAAGAAGTCCCGCTCAGCGGCGTCCAGTTCCGCCATGCCCGCCTCCCGATTGCCGAGGCGCCAGTGTAGGCGCTCCGCATTGCCGGCGGGAAGGCTTTCGTCTATCCCCGCTTGCGGCAAAAACAGGAGAACGCATGGAAATCTGGCTGCCCGTCCTGTGCGCGCTCGGGGGTGCCGCGCTCGTCTGGTTCCTCTTCGCCGCCCCGGCCCGCAGCCGCGCCGGAAAGGCGGAAGCGGGCCTCGAAGCCGAGCGCCAGGCCCATGCCGCGCGTCTGGAGGAGATCGAGAAAGCGCGCGGCGAGGCCGAGACGCGGTTCACGGCGCTCGCCGCCGAGGCGCTCGGCAGGAACAGCGACTCCTTCCTGCGCCTTGTGAGCGAACGGTTCCAGTCGCACAAGGTCGAGGCGGACAAGGACCTGAAGGCGCGCGAGGAGGCCGTCGCCGCGCTGGTCAAGCCGATCCGCGAGGAGTTGAAGAAGGTCGAGGAACGCGCACAGGAACTGGAGAAGTCGCGCAAGGAAGCCTATGGCGGGATTACCGAGCAGGTGAAGGCCCTTATTGCGGGCCAATCGGCGTTGCGGGACGAGACCGGCCGCCTTGTGCAGGCGCTGCGCAGACCGGCGGGAGCGGGCAGGTGGGGCGAGCGCCAACTGCGGAATGTGCTCGAAATGGCGGACATGATGGAGCATGTCGATTTCGACGAGCAGGCCAGCTTGCAGGGCGAGGGCGGGGTGCTCAGGCCCGACGCCGTGATACGCCTGCCCGGCGGCAAATCCATCGCGGTGGACGCAAAGGCGCCGTTGCAAGCCTATCTGGACGCCTTCGCAACGGAGGATGAGAAGAAGCGGGCTACCGACCTCGATTCGCTGGCGAAGCATGTTCGCGGCCACATCCGTTCGCTGTCATCGAAGGAATACTGGAACGCCCTGCCGGGATCGCCTGACCTTGTCGTCATGTTCATACCCGGCGATGCGTTTGTCGCCGCTGCGTTCGAGCGCGACCCGGAGCTTTTCGACGAGGCCGTGAAGAACAAGGTGCTGATCGCGACGCCTGTAACGCTGATCGCGCTGGTGAAGGCGGTCGCCTATGGATGGCAGCAGGAGAGGCTGGCCGACAATGCCCGGGCGGTCGCGGAAACCGGGCGGGAGCTGTATGAGCGCGTGAAGCGGTTCGGCGGCCGCATGGAGGATGTCGGCAAGTCCCTGCGGCAGGCGGTGGACCGCTACAACAGGGGCGTCGGCACGCTGGAGCGGCAGGTATTGCCGTCGGCGCGGAAGCTGGAGGGGCTGGGCGTCGTTTCGGCAAGCGACACCATTGCGCCGCTGGAGCAGTTGGAGACCGAGCCCCGAACACTTCAGGCGCCGGAGCTGGCGGGGCCGGCGGAAGACGCGGAGGCCGGAAAGGGCGATGCCGACGGTCGTTGACGAACTCAACGAATGGCTCATCGGCGAAGGCCGGCTGCTGTCCGATGGGGTTGCTATCGGTGAAGGCTATGCGCGCCGCCTTGTAGCAGCCGGGGCGCCGCTTGCCCGGGTGCGCATCGGCCAGCATCTGGCCAATCCGCTGCTATCGGCCTGGGGCGTGATCTGGACGCCTGAGGAAACGTCCGAATACACCATTCGGCGGGGGGTGCTGGATACCGGCGCCTGGGAGGGCAGCCCGTTCCAGCGGGTGATCGCCGACCGGTCGATCCTGCGCAAGCGTCTGGTCGGGCTGGATCCGGAGACGGACCACAGCGCGTATCGCGAACTGGCGGCCGCCGGCGGCACCGATTTTCTGGCCATGGCGCTCGAATATGGCGACGGCTCCGCACAGGCCTGCAGCTTCGTGACCGCCGATCCGGGCGGGTTCGCGCAAGCGCATCTCGACCTGATCGCCGATACCCGCCACGCCCTGGCCGCCGCCTTCGAGCCGCTCGCCATGCGCCGCTCGTCCGAGAGCCTGCTGCGGACATATCTCGGCGCCGGGCCGGCGAAGGCGGTCGGCGACGGGACGATCCTGCGCGGCGAACACAGGGTCATTGAAGCCGTGGTGCTGTTTTCCGATCTGCGCGACTTTACGGCCAAGTCCGAGAGCTGGAGTGAGGCGGCGCTCCTGCATGCGCTGGACGCCTATTTCGATGCCGTCGTCCGGTCGGTCCATGCCGAGGGCGGCGACGTGCTGAAGTTCATCGGCGACGGCGTGCTCGCGATCTTTCCTGTAGAAAGCGGCAAGAGCCGCGCGGATCGGTGCCGCGCCGCGCTTGCGGCTGCTATCGGGGCGAATACCGGCCTCGCCGCGTTGAACGCCGAACGCCGGCGCGACGGCCTCGAAGCGTTGGAGACCGGCATCGGACTCCATATCGGCGCCGTCACCTATGGCAATGTCGGAAGCCCGGACCGGCTCGATTTCACGGTCATCGCGCCGACCGTCAATATCGCCAGCCGCGTCCAGGACCTGTGCCGGCCGCTCGGCGAATCCGTGCTGATTACCGCGCCGGTCGCCGAATGGGCCGGCACGCCCGTCCGGTCCCTGGGTTTCCATCCGGTGAAGGGGCTCGACAAGCTGATCGAGGTCTTCGGGCTCCGGAAGCCGGCCTGACAGCCGCCCGGTGTTATCCCGGCGGCGCCGGGCGCCCGGCTCGGGTTACGTCCTTGCGCCGCCCGCCTGCAACCCCTGGCCGAAGCTCTCCCCGCCCTCCGCCATATGCGCCTCTTCCTCGGGCGTGCTCGGGCGGCCCAGCACGGCGTTGCGGTGCGGGAAGCGGCCGAAGCGGGCGACGATGTCGCGGTGGCGCGTCCAGCCCTGGATGCTCCGGTCCACATAGGCCCGCCATGCCGGATCGGCCTCCTGCCTGAGGGCGCGCAGGAGGTCGAGGCCCCGGTCCTGTTCGGCAAGCGCCTCTGAATGGTGGAAGGGGTGGTAGAGCCAGATGCGGGCCACCGGATGCAGCGCCCGGTCCAGCCCGCGGTCGGTGGCATGTTCCACGATCTCGAAGGCCGGGGCGTCGCCTGCATAGGCCTCGACTGTGCCGCGGTGGATGTTCCGCGTGAACTGGTCGAGCAGCAGGATGAGGGCGAGCGCGCCGTCGGGCGTCTCCCGCCAGGCCATGATCTCCGGGTCGCAGTCGCAGGCGCGCGGCACAAGATGGCCGAAGCGCCGGCGGATCTCGTCATCCGCCTCCGGGCCGCCCCTGTACCACCAGTCGCGCCGCGCCGTGGCGCGCTCCGGGCTGTCCAGGCTGTCGGCCAGCCAGAAATCGACGATATCGGCGATCACGGGCGCGCTAGACGATGGGAATGCGGCCGGCGGCGATGTCGGCGGGCGAGAGCACGTCCGGGTCGAGCGCCTCCTGCCAGCGCTCCGTGAAGCGCACCCTCGGCGGCGCGGAGGCGGGCGCGTCCAGCACGAAGCCCGCGAAGCCAGCCGCCAGCACCTCGTTGCATTTCTGCACATAGACCGGGAAGCCGCCGATATAGGGCATGAAGACGCGCGGGCGGCCCGGAATATTGGCGCCGACATACCAGCTCGAACAGGTTGAGCGCAGCGAGATCGACGCGACATCGGCGACATGCGCGACCCATGCTTCCTCCTCGCCTTCCTGCGCCTCGATGGTCCGGGCGCCGATATCGCGCATATGCGCCACGCAGTCCGCGATCCAGTCCACATGCTGCTCGATGGAGGGAAGCATGTTCGCGAGCACGGACGGGCTGCCGGGCCCGGTGATGGTGAAGAGATTGGGGAAGCCGGCCACGGCGAGGCCGAGGTAGTTCTGCGGGCCGGCGCGCCATTTCTCGGCCAGGGTGAGGCCGTCCCGGCCGGTGATGCGGATGCGGTCGAACGATCCCGTCATCGCCGCGAAGCCGGTGGCGAAGACGACCGTATCCGCCGGATATTCGACGCCGTGCGCCACGACGCCGCCGGCGGTGAAGCGCTCGATCGGCCGCGTCGAGATATCGACCAGCGTCACATGGTCCAGATTGTAGGTCTCGTAGTAGCCGGTATCGACGCAGAGCCGCTTGCAGCCGAACACATTGTCCGGGCAGAGCAGTTCGGCCGTCCCGGGGTCGTCCACCCGCTCGCGGATCTTCTCGCGCGCGAAGTCCGCCGCGGTGTCGTTCGCTTCCTTGTCGAACAGCAGGTCTCCGAAGGCGCCGAGGAAGGGCAGCCCGCCGCGCTCCCAGCACTCCTCATACTGCCGGCGGCGCTCCTCCGGCGTCGAGGCGAGCGCCGGGCGGGTGTTGTAGGGGAAGTAGAAGCCGGTCGGGCGCGAGCGGGCCCTGGCGCGGAAGCCCGGATAGTCCGCCTTGACCTCCCGGACCAGGTCGGGGTCGAGCGGCGCGTTCCAGGCCGGCACGGCGTAATTGGGCGTGCGCTGGAAGACGGTGAGCGCCGCCGCCTCCGGGGCCATGACCGGGATCGACTGGATCGCCGAGGAGCCTGTGCCGATGACCGCGACGCGCTTGCCGGTGAAGTCCACCGGCTCATGCGGCCACTCGCCGGTATGCAGCACCTCGCCCCGGTAGTCCTCGAAGCCCTCGAAATGCGGATGGTTGGCGGCGGAGAGGCAGCCCACCGCCATGATGCAGAACTGCGCCGAGCATCGCCCGCCCCGGTCCGTCCCGACGTGCCAGCGCTTCGCGGCCTCGTCGAAGGTGAGCGCCGTCACGCGCGTGTCGAAGCATATGTCCCGGCGGAGGTCGAACCGGTCCGCCACATGCCGGGCATAAGCGAGGATTTCCGGCTGCGGGGCGTATTTCTCGGTCCACTCCCAGTCTTGGTCGAGCTCTTCGGAGAAGGAATAGGAGTATTGCAGGCTTTCGATGTCGCAGCGCGCGCCCGGATAGCGGTTCCAGTACCAGGTGCCGCCGACATCGCTGCCCGCCTCGAACACCCGCGCCGAAAGGCCGAGCTTGCGCAGGCAATGCAGCATGTACATGCCGGCGAAGCCCGCTCCGACGATGACGGCGTCGAAGCGTTCCGTGCGGCTTTCGTCGGTCGGGACAGCGGTGACCGTCATGGGGAGCGCGGCGTCTCGGGATCGGGAAAGGATGCGCCTGTCTATTCCGAATCGGGCGGCCTTGGCAACGCCGGACGAGCGTCTCCGAAGGAGGTGGCCGGAGGATGGCGCTCGCAGCGGGGTTGCGGGGGGCGGCGTCGCCCTGTAATGCGCGGCATCGACCGATCGCCCCGGGGGAGAGGCCATGACCGGCGTCGAGACCATCGATCCTGCAATCGTCGAGGCGGGCCAGCGCGCGGCCGAGGCCTCGCCGCCGCTCGACCTGAAGGCCCTGGTCGATGCGCCCGCGGAAGACATTCGCGCCGCCTATGACGCCTCCTCGGTTTACTGGAACGCCGATCCGCCGCCGCTCGCCTCCGTTGTAAATCTGGCGCTCGCCGGCCCGCATGGCGAACTCCGGGTGCGGGTCTATCGGCCGCGCGACGACGGGGCGCTGCCGGGGCTGCTTTACCTGCATGGCGGCGGTTTCATGCTGGGCAGCGTCGAGTCCCATGATACGCTCTGCCGCCTGCTGGCGAGGGAAGCGGAGGCGGCCGTTGTCTCCGTCGATTACCGGCTCGCCCCGGAGCACCGGTTCCCGGTTCCGGTCGAGGAGTGCATTTTCGCCTGCGACTGGCTGGCGGAGCACGGCGCGGAGATCGGGGTGGACGCCGCGCGGCTTGCGGTCGGGGGCGACTCGGCCGGCGCCAACCTGGCGCTCGCCGTGCTGGACCGGCGGCGCGAGGCGCTCCGCACCGCGCTGCTCTTCTACGGCTGTTACGGCCATATGCCGGAATACGGCTACGAACCCGGCCCGGCCGCTGAGGCCTATGGGGACGGCCGCTACGGCCTCGGCCTCGCCATCATGCGGCGCTTCTATGCCGACTATCTGGGCCGGGAGGAGGACGGACGCGACCCGCTGTTCTGTTCCCTGAACATGGATTTCCGCGGCCTGCCGCCGGTGCTGCTGACGGCGGCGGCGCTGGACCCGCTGCGCGACGACGCCGAGGCGCTGGGCCTGAAGCTGGCCGCCGCCCATGTGCCGCACCGCTACATCCTCTATCCGGGCGCCCCGCACGGCTTCCTGAAGATGGCCCCCGAAGTGGAGGTCGCCGCCCGCGCCGTCCGCGACGCGGCTAACCACCTGCGCGAACACTGGGGAGCGTAGCCCTCGCGGGCCCGGCGCCGGCCTGCCGTCAGTGATGCACGAAGACCGGGGCCGGGCAGTCGTGCAGCAGGCGGCGGGTGGCGGAGCCGACCAGGATATTGTGGACGAGGTTGTGGCGCCCGAAGGCGCCCATGACGAGCATGCCGGCGTTCATGGACTCGACATGGGAAAGGATGGCGTCGGCGGGACTGCCATGCGCGGCGACGCCGTGCGCTTCGGCGGCGAAGCCATGGGACCGGAACAGGTCCGCCCCCCTTGCGGCGATGGCAGTGGCCTCCGCCCGGTTCGCGGCGATGCTGACGACATGCGGCTCCTGCTCCCTGGCGAGGCCCAGCAGGATATACATGTGCATGGCGCGCGAGGACTCGCGGCTGCCGTCGAAGGCGACCACGACCCGTCCGCCCGTTTGCGGCGCAGGCGGCACCATGACCACCGGCCGCGGATTGTCGTGCAGCAGGCGCTGGACGACATCGGCGATGTCGTGCTTCTCCACGCCGTGGAAGTTGGTCTCGCGGCCGATCACGATGAGGTCGTGACGGTCCGCCTCCGCTTCGATCAGCTTGTGCGGCACGCCTTCCGCCTCGACGGCGCCGTAAGCCGCGCCGGCGGACGCGCACGCCGCCTCGAACTCCTTTATCCGCGTTTCGAGCCTTTGGCGCGCAGCCTCGACCAGCGTCTCGTCGCGGTGCTCCTTGTAGGCTCCGGCGCCTATCGGCCGCGCCATGGGCGCGGTGAAGAACGGCGTATCGAGTACGCCGATCCCGACGAGCTTCGAGCCGTGGCTTCCGGCAATGGCGAGCGCCAGCTTCTCCGCTTCCACGCTGGACGGGGACGCATCCACCGCCACCACTATGCTCTTGAGCATGACGCACGCACCCCCTTGGCCGCCCGCCGGATTGTAGCCCCGGCCGGGACCGAGGTTAACCTTCCCGGCGATGCGCCTCCACAAGCGCCGCCATGGAGCCGAAATGGAAATCCACCTCCACCTCCGCGGGCGGCGGCATGGTGGCGCCCCAGCCGGGCCGGCCCCGGCGCCGGTCGATCCAGCAGGTCGCGAACCCGGCGGCGGCGGCCGGCACGTGGTCGTGGAAGAGCGATTGGGCCGTGTGCAGCACGCGCGCCTTCGCAATCCCGCGCGCCTCGAGGCCGGCGGTCAGCGCATCGAAATTCGCCGGCGCCGGCTTGTAGGAGCCGATGTCCTGGGCCGTGAAGACGGCGCCGAACCGCGCGTCGAGCCGCTTCGCGGAGCCGGCGAAGCTTTCCCGGTCCACGTTCGAGAGCACGATGAGCTCGTAATGCCGGCCCAAATAGGCCAGCGCTTCGGCGCTGTCGGGAAAGGCCGGCCAGTCCGGCACGGACCGGCCGAACGCAACCGCCTCGCCCTCCAGAGGCGCGCGCCCGAACGCCGCGCCCATCGCCATGAAGGTCCGCGCGAGCACCTCCGGATAGGGCAGGCCCGGCGTCTCGGCCTGCTGGCGCGATTCGTTGGCGGCGAAGCACTCCAGCACGGCCCCGTCTTCGGCTTCCACGCCTTCCCTCTTCGCCCAGGGGCACCAGGCGGCGAGGATGCCGGCCTCCCAGTCGATCAGCGTGCCGTAGCAGTCGAAGCTGAGCGCGTCGAAGTCCCGCAGTTTCATGCGCGCACCAGCACGGTTTCGACCAGGCGCGACCAGTAGGTCGCGCCCCAGGGCAGGGCCTCGTCGTTGAAGTCGTAATGCGGGTTGTGGACGACCACGCCGCCATGCTCGCCTTCCGCGCCGTTGCCGATGCGGACATAGGCGCCCGGCTTCGCGTTCAGCATGAAGGAGAAGTCCTCCGAGCCCATGCCGGGCGGCGCGTCGGTGCTCACATTGGCCGCGCCGAACACATCGGCCGCGACGCCGGCGGCGATATCGACATGCGCCGCGTCGTTGACCGTCGGCGGGTAGCGCCGCTCGTAGCGCACGGAAACGCTGGCGCCGAAGGCCTCCGCGATGCTCTCGCAGATGCGCCGCATGCGCGCCTCCGTCAGGTCCTGCACCTCCGGCTTGAAGGCCCGGACCGTGCCGCGCAGCACGACCTTCTGGGGGATGACGTTCCAGGTGTCGCCGCCATGCACCTGGGTGATGGTGAGCACGACCGAATCGATGGCGTTGACCGACCGGCTCGCAACGGTCTGGAGCGCCGTGACGATCTGCGCCTGTATGACGACGCTGTCGACGCCCTGGTGCGGCCGGGCGGCATGGGTGCCGTAGCCGTCGATCTCGATCTCGAAAATGTCGAAGCCCGCCATGGCCGGCCCGGCGCGGGTGGTGAAGCGCCCGACCGGCACGCCCGGCGCGTTGTGCATGCCGTAAACCGCGTCCGCCGGGAAGCGCTCGAACAGGCCGTCCTCCACCATGGCGCGCCCGCCGCCCTCGTTCTCCTCCGCTGGCTGGAAGACGAAATAGACCGTGCCGTCGAAATTGCGCGTCTCGGCGAGGTATTTCGCGGCGCCGAGCAGCATGGTCGTATGCCCGTCATGGCCGCAGGCGTGCATCTTGCCGGGATTGCGGGACCTGTATTCGAAACCGTTCGCCTCCTCGATGTCGAGCGCGTCCATGTCGGCCCGGATGGCGACGGAGCGCTGGCTGTCGCCCTGTCCGCGCAGCACGGCGACGACGCCGGTCTTTGCGATGCCCGTGTGGACGGCGTCCACGCCGAATTCCTTCAGCCTGTCCGCGACGAAGGCGGCGGTGCGCACCTCCTCGAACGCCGTTTCCGGATACATGTGGAGCTCGCGCCGCCACGCGGTCATTTCCTCGTGGAACTCGGCTATGCGGTTGACGATGGGCATTGCGTGGCCTGCCTTGCCGTATCTGCGGGACCGGGTGCCGTTTTCGCCCGACGCCGCCCGGTGGGTCAAGCGACGCGGTTGCGGAGCTCGCCGCGCGCCCAGGCTTCGAGGCCCGAAACCAGGCCCTCGACGAGGGCGGCCATGGCGGCTTCGCTCGCCCAGGCGACATGCGGGGTGACGATGACATTGGGTCGTCCGGCGAGCGCGGGCAGGATATGGCCCTCCGGCGGCGGCTCGACGGTCGCCACGTCGAAGGCCGCGCCCCGGATCGCGCCGCCGTCCAGCGCCTCGGCCAGCGCGGCCTCGTCCACAATGCCGCCCCGCGCCGTGTTGACGAGGAAGGGGCGGTGGCGCATCGCGGCGAATTCGGTCCGGCCGATCAGGCCCCGGGTCTCGTCGCTGAGCGGGCAGTGGACCGAAATGGCGTCGGCGGTCGCCAGCATCTCGTCGAAGGCGATTCGGCCGGGGCCGGGCGCCGCACCCTTGCGCGCGGCGGTGACCGCCTCCATGCCCAGCGCCGCGGCCTTCCGCGCGACGGCGGAGCCGATGACGCCTGCGCCGACAATGCCGAGCCGCCGCCCGGCGAGGTCCAGGATCGGGTAGTCGAACAGGCAGAACTGGCGCGCCTTCGCCCAGCGCCCTTCGGCCACGGCGCGGTCATAGGCCGGCACGGCGCGCGCGAGCGCAAGCAGCAGGGCGAGCGCGTGCTCCGCCACGCTGTCGGCGGCATAGCCGGTGACATTGGTGACCGGCACGCCCGCCGCGCGCGCCGCCTCCTTGTCCACGCAGTCGGTGCCGGTGGCCGAAACCGCCACCAGCTCCAGCGTCGGCGCGGCCTCGAACACGGAGGCGTCGATGCGGCACTTGTTCGTCACCGCGACCTGGGCGCCCCGAAGCCGCTCCGCCGCCCGGTCGGGATGCGTCTCGTCGAACTCCACCCACTCATGCGGGAAACCGGGGCGGCGAATCGGCACGCCCGGCGGGAAGGAGTTGCGCTCCAGAAACACGATCCGCTTCATGGCCCTGTCGCCTCCGATGTCGCACGGCTCTCGAATTCTTGCCGGGGCGCATTAAATCATGCGATGCAGGGAGAGGGAGAGGGGTTGCATGCGGGCGGCGTGGTACGAGCGCAAGGGACCGGCGCGGGAGGTGCTGGAAGTCGGCGAGATGCCGGCGCCGGAGGCAGGGCCGGGCGAGCTTCGCGTGCGGCTGGCGGCGTCGGGCGTCAACCCGGCGGACGTGAAGCTGCGCGCGGGCGCGAGCGACTACGGCTACCGCTTCGAGCGCGTGATCCCGAACAGCGACGGTGCGGGCACGGTGGACAGCGTGGGCGCGGGCGTCGATCCCGCCTGGGTCGGCCGGCGGGTCTGGCTCTATAACGGCCAGCGGCTCGGCCGGGCGTTCGGCACGGCGGCGGAATATATCGCGCTCGACGCCGGACTCGTCCATGCGCTTCCCGACGAACTCGGGTTCGCGGAAGGGGCGACGCTCGGCATTCCGGCCATGACGGCGCATCGCTGCGTCTTCCAGGACGGGTCGGTCGCCGGCAAGACGGTGCTTGTCGCGGGCGGCGCGGGCGCGGTCGGCCACTATGCCGTGCAGCTTGCGACATGGGGCGGCGCGCGCGTGCTGGCGACGGTGAGCGGCGAGGCCAAGGCGGCGCATGCGCTCGCCGGCGGGGCGGACGCGGTTATCAACTACCGACAGGAAGACGTTGTGGCGCGGGTCGGGGAACTCACCGGCGGCGAGGGCGTGGACCGGATTGTCGAGGTCGATTTCGGCGGCAATCTCGCAATCGCGATGGGCACATTGAAACGCAACGGCACCGTTGCAATCTACGCCAGCGACGGCGACAGGACGCCGAAGATCGACACGCGCGCCCTGATGCGCCTGAATGCCACCCTGCATTTCGTGGTGCTGAACGGCCTCCCGCTCGAGGCCCGCAGGCAGGCGCAGCGCGATGTGACGCGCTGGGCGGCGGGGGCCGGGCGGTCGTTCCCGGTCGCAGCCCGTTTCTCATTGGATGAGATCGTCGCCGCGCACGAGCAGGTGGAAAGTCCGGGCAAGCTCGGCACGGTGGTCGTCGAGCCATGATCGAACGGGGAGCGCAAATGGACCTGCCCTGCACACTGGTCGAACTGATTGCCGCGCATCCGGGCGACAGGGTCGCGCTGGCCGCTCCCGGCCGCGCACCGTTGACCTTCGGGGCGCTCGGGAAGCTGGCCGACGAAACCATCGCTTCGCTCAACGCCTTCGGGATCGGCCGGAACGACAGGGTGGCGGTGGTGCTGCCCAACGGTCCGGAAATGGCGGCGGCTTTCCTGGCCATCGGCGCCGGGGCCACGGTCGCGCCGCTCAATCCGGCCTATCGGGAGGACGAATTCCACTTCTACCTCGACGACCTTTCCGCCAGAGCGCTGGTCGTCTCCGGGGAGGAGAGCGGGCCTTCGGTGGACGCTGCGGCGCGTCTGGGCATTCCGCTGCTCCGCCTCGTCACGGAGGAGGAGGAGCCTGCCGGCGGCTTTTCGCTGCTGGCGGAGGGCGCAGGGGCGGAAAGCACATCGGTGAAGGGATATGCGGGCGCCGCCGACACCGCGCTTGTGTTGCACACCTCCGGCACGACCTCGCGGCCGAAGATCGTGCCGCTCAGCCAGGCCAATGTCTGCGCCTCGGCCGCGCATATCGCAGAGACGCTTCGGCTTGAGCCTGTGGACCGGGGCATGAACATCATGCCGCTCTTCCACATCCACGGGCTGATCGCCAATGTGCTGGCGCCGATGCGCGCCGGCTGCTCCGTCTATTGCACACCGGGTTTCGACGCCTTCAGGGTGTTCGAGTGGTTCGCCGACGCCAGGCCGACCTGGTATTCCGCCGTGCCGACCATGCACCAGGCGATTCTGTCGCGGGCCAGGCGCAATGCCGGGACCGTCGATGCCCTGCAGCTGCGGTTCGCGCGCTCCTCCTCGTCTTCCCTGCCGCCGCAGGTGATGCGGGAACTGGAAGCGCTCTTCCGCTGTCCGGTGATCGAGAGCTACGGCATGACCGAGGCGGCGCACCAGATGGCGAGCAACCCGCTGCCGCCGGCGGAGCGCCGCGCGGGTTCCGTCGGCGTGGCGGCCGGGCCGGAGATCGCCGTCATGGACGAGGCGGGCCGCCTCCTTCCCGCCGGGGCGACGGGCGAGGTGGTCATCCGCGGGCCGAATGTCATGGCCGCCTACGAGAACAATCCCGGCGCCAATGAAGACGCCTTCGCGGACGGGTGGTTCCGGACCGGCGACCAAGGCGTGATGGACGCGGCCGGCTACCTGACGATTACCGGTCGGCTCAAGGAGATCATCAACCGGGGCGGCGAGAAGATATCGCCGCGCGAGGTGGACGAGGCGCTGATGGACCATTCGGCCGTCCAGCAGGTGGTGACCTTCGCCCTGCCGCACCGGACGCTGGGGGAAGAAGTGGCCGCCGCCATCGTGCTAGCCGAGGGCGCGGAGGCGAGCGACAGCGAGCTCAGGGCGTTCGCCAGCGCGCGGCTCGCCGACTTCAAGGTGCCGCGCCGGATCGTCTTCGTGGACGAGATTCCCAAGGGCGCGACCGGCAAGCTCCAGCGTATCGGGCTCGCCGCGAAACTCGGCCTCGCTCCGTGAAGATCGCGATCTTCGGGGCGGGCGCGATCGGGTGCCACCTGGCCGCCCTGCTCGGCCGGCAGGGAGAGGCCGGGATCGGCCTCATCGCGCGCGGGCCGCATCTGGCCGCCATGCAGGCGAACGGGCTGCGCTTTGTTTCCGACGAAGAAGACTTCACGCTGCCGGTCGCGGCCAGCGACGACCCGGCGGCTTTCGGCGTGCAGGATTTCGTGATCGTGACGCTCAAGGCGCACCAGGCACCGGGCGTGGTCGAGGCGATGCGCCCGCTGCTCGGACCCGGCACGGCGGTCGTCACCGCGATGAACGGCGTTCCCTGGTGGTATTTCCACGGCATCGAGACGGGCTTCCCGGCGGGGCCGGTGGAGGCGGTCGATCCGGGCGGCGTGCAATGGCATGGGCTCGGGCCGGAACGCGCCATCGGCTGCGTCGTCTATCCGGCTGCGGAGATTGTCGAGCCCGGCGTCTGCCGGCATATCGACGGCAACGGCTACACGCTCGGCGAGCCCGACGGCACGCGCAGCGAGCGGGCCTCGGCCTTGTCCCGGCTGCTCATCGCGGCAGGCTTCCGCGCACCCGTCCGGCCCCGAATCCGCGACGAAATCTGGGTGAAGCTCTGGGGGAACCTCTGCTTCAACCCGATCTCGGCGCTCACCCATGCGACGCTCGCCGAAATCGGCTCGGACGATGAGGTGCGCCGCCTCGTCGAAGCGATGATGCGCGAGGGGCAGACGGTCGGCGAGGCGCTGGGCGTGCGCTTCCGCATTCCGCTGGAACGCCGCCTCGAAGGCGCGGTCGCGGTCGGCGCGCACAAGACCTCGATGCTGCAGGACTTGGAGCGCGGCCGGCCGATGGAAATCGACGCGCTGGTGGGCGCGGTCAGCGAACTGGGGCGGCGCGCCGGCGTCGCGACGCCGGCCATCGACACGGTGCTGGCGCTGATCCGCCTGAGGGCGCGCATGGCCGGCACCTATCCGACATAAGGCGCCGCACTGTCGGCGGAAAGGGGACAGCATGTCCGAGGTCGTTCATTTCACCAGGCAGGGGCCGGTAGGCATCATCACGGTGGACTATCCGCCGGTGAATGCGCTCGGGCCCGGCGTGCGCGAGGGCATATTGGAGGCGGTGGACCGCGGCGTCGCCGACAGGCAGGTGCGGGCAATGGTGCTGATCGGCGCCGGGCGGTCCTTCATCGCCGGCGCGGATATTCGCGGTTTCGGCAAGGGGCGCCCGACAGTCGCCCGGCGCACCCACGACGTGCTGGAAGCGAGCCCGAAGCCGGTCGTCGCGGCCATTCACGGCTACGCGCTGGGCGGCGGCCTGGAAAATGCGCTCGGCTGCCACTACCGCATCGCGGTGCCGGGCGCCAGGGTGGGCCTGCCGGAAGTCCTGATCGGCATTCTGCCGGGCGGCGGCGGCACGCAGCGGCTGCCGCGGCTGATCGGTCCGGAAGCGGCGCTCGAGATGATCGTCTCCGGCCGCCATGTGCCGGCGCCGGAAGCCCTCGAACTCGGCATTCTGGACGAGCTGGTGGAAGGCGGGGAACTGCGCGATGCGGCCGTCGCCTTCGCCATGCGGGTGATGAACGAGCCGGTCCTGCCCCGGATTTCGGAACGCGGGATACCGGACCATGACCCCGGCATTTTCGACGCGATGCGCCGGAAGATCGCCCGGCGCGCGCGCAACCAGAAGGCGCCGTGGCACTGCATCCGCTGCGTGGAGATTGCGTGTTCCACGCCCTTCGAGGACGGCATCCGGCAGGAGCGTGCGCTGTTCGAGGAACTGGAGAATTCGGAGGAGGCGAAGGCGCTGCGCTATGCCTTCTTCAGTGAGCGGGAAGCGCAGCGCTCGCCCCATGTTTCGCGCGGGACGCCGGCGCGCCCGGTCGCGGCCGCGGCCGTGGTCGGCGCCGGCACGATGGGCGGCGGAATCGCCATGACCTGCGCCGATGCCGGCCTGCCGGTGAAGATCATGGACAAGGACCCGGAAACGCTCGCGCGCGGGATGGAGCGAATCGGGAAAACCTATGCGGCGAGCGTCGAGCGGGGCTCGCTGGATGCGGCCGGCATGGCGGCGCGGCTCGCGCTCATCGAGCCGGTCGATTCCTACGAAGCCATTGCGGCCGCCGATGTCGCAATCGAGGCGGTGTTCGAGGAAACCGGCGTCAAGCAGGAGGTTTTCGAGACGCTGGACCGGGTGATGAAGCCGGGCGCGCTGCTCCTCACCAACACTTCCGCGCTCGATATCGACGAAATCGCGGCCGCGACCGGGCGGCCGGAAGATGTGGCCGGCGCGCACTTCTTCAGCCCGGCCAATGTGATGAAGCTGCTGGAGATCGTGCGCGGCAAGCGGACCTCCGAGGAGGTTCTGGCCTCTGTCCAGGCCCTGGCCAAGAGGCTCGCCAAGGTGGGCGTCGTCTGCGGCAATTGCGACGGTTTCGTCGCCAATCGCTCGCGTGCGCCCTTTAACACGGAGATGGTCCTCCTGCTGGAGGAAGGGGCGCTGCCGGAGCAGGTGGACAAGGCGATGGTGGCGTTCGGCTACCCGATGGGGCCGTTCGCTGTCGGCGACCTCGCGGGGCTCGACATCGGCCATGCGGGGCGCAAGCGCAGGGAGGCCGCAGACCCGTCCGTCCGTCCGCTGCCCATCGCCGATGCCCTGGTCGAGATGGGCCGCCTCGGCATGAAGACCGGCGCCGGCTGGTATCGCTACGAGCCGGGCAGCCGCACGCCGCATCCGGACCCGGAAGTGGCGGCGCTGATTCGACGGGTCTCGGACGAATCGGGCGCCGGACGACGGGATTTCGATGACGAGGAAATTGTCCAGCGCCTGCTCTTTTCCTCGGTCAACGAAGCCTGCCGGATCGTCGAGGAGGGCATTGCCCGGCGCGCCGTGGAGGTGGACACGATGTGGCTCTACGGATTCGGCTTCCCGCGCTATCGCGGCGGGCTTATGTACTGGGCCGACACCGTGGGCGTGCGCGAGGTCTATGGCCGGATCGCTGCATGGCACCAGCGCTACGGGGAACGCTGGGCGCCGGCGCCCCTCCTGCGGCGTCTCGCGGAGAAGGGCGCGCCGCTGACGGAAGCCATGACCGGCGCGTGATTAATGTTTGCGAACCGGGCATAAGTCTTTATCATGGCAGCCGGCTGGGCCGATGGGCCGCCCGCTAGTTGAACAAACGCCAATCGCGAGGAAATAACATGCTGTCACGGATCACTGCCTATGTTGTGGTCGGGGCCGCTGCGCTTGCGCTCGGGGGATGCGCATCGAGCCTGAAAGATGCGCAGATGGCCGAGGCGACCGGGTCCGACTTCCAGATGGGGCTGATCGAGGGCTACAAGAAGCTTGCGGACATGGAAGCCGCCGAAGGCGACTGGCAGGACGCCCGGGTCTTCGCCGACCGCGTGCTGGCGGTTGCGGGCGGCGCCGACGTCATGCTGGAGCAGCCGTCCGGACGCGCGCTGCCGGCCGACGCCAAGCTCGAAGTGGAAATCGCCCAGGCGCGTCTCGAGACCATTCTGGACGATGGCGGGCGCGAAAAGGCCGGCGCTGCCACGGCCATGGCGCAGGTCGGCTTCGATTGCTGGCTGCAGGAGCTGGAGGAGAACTTCCAGCCCGGCGATATCGCCAGCTGCAAGGCAATGTTCATGGAAGGCGCGGACGCCGCGGAAGATGCGCTGCGACCGCCGCCGCCGAAGCCGAAGAAGCCGGTCGATATGGGTCCGTGGGAGATCTATTTCGCCTGGGATAGCGCCGCGATCACCGCAGCGGCCCAGCAGGAGATCAACAAGGCCTACACGTCCTTCGGCAAGGTCAAGGGCGCGATGGTGAACGTCTCCGGCCATACCGACACCAGCGGCTCGGCCAAATACAACCAGAAGCTTTCCGAGATGCGGGCCAAGGCGGTCTATGAGGTCTTCACCCTCGACCTGCTCGTTCCGGAAGACCGCGTCGCCGTGACGGCGGTGGGTGAGGGCGACCTTGCGATCAAGACTCCGGACAACACCCGCGAAGTGTTGAACCGGCGGGTCGTTATCCGCCTCTCCAAATAGGTCCGCAACCGGCCGGCAGGACCGGCCGAACGGCAACGAACGCCCCGTCGGAAACGGCGGGGCGTTTTGCTCTGTTCAAGCCTGCAGAATCGTGCCCTCGCGACGGAGCCGGGCGAGTCTTCCGGGCGAATATCCGAGCAGTTCGGAAAGGCAGGCTTCGGTGTGCTCGCCGAGCAGCGGCGCGCCGGCGGGCTTCCGGACCGGCGTCCCGGAGAGCGACACCGGGGAGCGCACGGCCCGTACCTCGCCGAGCGCGCTGTGCGTCTGCGTCGCGACCATGCCGCGCTCGGCCATCTCGTCGGACGCGAAGGCTTCCGGCACGCTGCGCACCGGCCCGCCGGGAATGCCGGCGGCCCGCATCCGGGCGATCCACGCATTGCGCGTGTCGGCCTTCAATATGTCGTTCATCGCCCCGGTCAGCGCCGCGCGGTTTTCCATGCGCGCGGCATTGGTCGCGTAAGCCGGGTCGTCGGCGAGTTCGGGGCGGCGGAACACTTCCGCAGCCAGGCGCCGGAACAGCCGGTCGGTCGTCACCGTAATCATCACCGGCCCGTCCGAGGCCTCGAACAGGCCGGCGGGCATCGCAACAAGGTTCGAGTTCCCCGGCCGGCCGATATCCACCCTGCCTTCGAGCCAGGCGGTCGCGGCGTGGGAGGTCATGGCGACGGCGGTGTCGAACAGCGGCACGTCGATGCGCTGGCCCCGGCCGGTGCGCCCGCGCGCGACCAGGGCCGCCAGCACCGCCTGGGCCGCATACATGCCGGCCATGATGTCCACCAGCGATACGCCGGTGCGCATGGGCGGGCCGTCGGGCTCGCCGGTCAGCGACATGAAGCCGCTCTCGCCCTGCGCCACGGGGTCGTAGCCGGGCCTGTCGGCGAGCGTGCCGCTGCGCCCGTAGCCGGAGACGGAGCAATAGACGAGGCCCGGATTTTCCGCCGCCAGCGCTTCGTGGCCGAGGCCCCGCCGGTCAAGCGTGCCGGTGCGCGCGTTCTCCAGCAGCACGTCGGAGCGGCGCGCAAGCTCCCGCACGATTTCGGCGCCCTCCGGCCGGGTGATGTCGACGGCAACGCTCTTCTTGTTGCGGTTGACGGTCAGGAAATAGGTCGAGTGGCCGTCCCGGGCGGGAGAGAGGAAGCTGCGCGTGTCGTCGCCGCCGGCGGGGTTCTCGATCTTGAGCACCTCCGCGCCGAGATCGGCAAGCTGCATCGCGCACCAGGGGCCGGACAGCACGCGGGTGAGATCGACGACGCGAATGCCTTCGAGAGCGGTCACGGGGGCGGTCCTTTCTTCCTGCGGGCCGGAAGGTCAGGAATAGGCCCAGGCGAGCAGCAGCCCGCCGAGCAGGAGGCGATAGACGACGAAGGGCGCGAAGCTCGCGCGGGCGAGCCAGCGCATCATCGCGGCAATCGCTGCCAACGCGGCCAGGAAGGCCAGAAGGGCGGCAAGCCCGGCGGCCGCCGCGATGGAGGGGTCGCCCATGCGGGCCAGGTCCCGTGCGGTCCACAGCCCGGCGCCCAGAATGACCGGGATCGAGAGCAGGAGGGAGAAGCGCGCCGCCTCCGCCCGCTCGAAGCCCAGCGCCAGCGCCGCCGTCATGGTGATGCCGGAGCGGCTGACCCCCGGCGCCAGCGCCAGGACCTGCGCCGTGCCGATGGCGAGCGCATGGGGCAGGCGCAGCGAATCGAGCCGTTTCGTCCGCTGGCCCCAGCGGTCGGCGGCCCAGAGGACCAGGCCGAACAGAAGCGTGGCCCAGGCGATTACCTCGATGCTGCGGAGGTCCGCCGCGACCGTGTCCTTGAGCAGCGCGCCCGCGCCCGCGACCGGAACCGCCGCCGCCGCCACCTGCCAGCCGAGCGCCCAGCCCTCGGGCCGGGGTCCGGCGAGGCCTGCGAGGCCCGCGGCGGCCAGCCGGGCGATATCGCGGCGGAAATAGACCAGCACCGCGCCGAGCGTGCCGAGATGCACTGCGACATCGAGGACAAGCGCGGCGGCCTCCTCCGGGCGGTGCTCCCCGAAAGCGGCGTGGACGAGCACCAGATGCGCCGAGGAGCTGACCGGCAGGAACTCGGTTACGCCCTGGACGAGCGCGAGAAGGACGATGAGGTATAGCGGCAAGGGCGATCCCGACCCCGGAAGGCCGTGAGGATATAGCACCGGCGTGCCGTTGCGGGTTAAACTGCGGCACCGCATCCGGTGGCGTATATGACGACCCTGCTTCATCTGCCGCTCTCGCCCTATTGCCGCAAGGTTCGTGTCGTGCTGGGCGAGCTCAAGGTCCCGTTCGCGCTGGAGGAAGAACCGGTCTGGGAGCGGCGCGAGGCCTTCGTCGCACTCAATCCGGCGGGGACGGTGCCGGTGCTGCTGCTGGACGACGGCCATGCGCTGGCGGAGAGCCAGGCCATCGTCGAATATCTGGAGGAGACGGCCGAAGCCCCGATGTTGCTGGACGCAGGGCCCGTGGCAAGGGCGGAAATCCGCCGCCTCGCCCTCTGGTTCGACGCCAAATTCGCGTCCGAAGTGACCGACTACCTCTACCGCGAGCGCATCATGAAACGGTTGGCGGGGCACGGGCCGCCGAATTCGGAATTCGTGCGCGCCGGCGTGCTCAATCTGGAGCAGCATCTGCGCTATATCGACATGCTGCTGTCGGAGCGGCACTGGCTGGCAGGCGACCATTTCTTGCTTGCCGATGTTGCGGCCGGCGCACATCTGTCCTCGCTCGACTATATGGGCGCGGTTTCCTGGCCCGATCATCCGACGGCGTATGAATGGTATGCGCGGTTCAAGTCGCGCCCGTCGGTCCGGCCGCTGCTGTCGGACCGGGTGCCGGGCTGGCGGCCGGCCCCCCATTACGCGGACCTCGACTTCTGAGCCGGTGAGGCTTTTCGTCCACGGCCTCGGCTATTCGGCGGAGCGGCTGGCGCTCCGGCTGGCGTCGGAGGGCTGGGAGATCGCGGGCACGACGCGCGATCCCGGCAAGGCGGAGCGCTTCGCCGCGCGCGGCTGGAACCGCTTCGGGCGGGCCGGGGCGACGCATCTCCTCGTCTCCGCCCCGCCGGGCGAAGCGGGCGACCCCTTCCTGCCAGGCTTCGAGGCGCCGCCGGGGCTCCTCTGGGCAGGCTACCTCTCGACCACCGGCGTTTACGGGGACCGGGGCGGCGGCTGGGTCGATGAGGAAAGCCCGCTCCTGCCGACGGGGGAACGGGGCCGCCGGCGGGTGCAGGCGGAAGCCGCGTGGCGCGCGTTCGGCCTGCCGCTGCATGTGTTTCGCATCGCGGGCATTTACGGGCCCGGCCGCAACGCGCTGGCGGCCGCGAGGGCCGGGCGGGCGCGGCGGATCGTCAAGCCGGGCCAGGTGTTCTCCCGCATCCATGTGGACGACATCGCGGCGGTGCTGGCGGCCTCCATCGCGCGCCCGAATCCCGGCCGCGCCTACAATCTCGCCGACGACAGGCCGGCCCCGCCCGCGGCAGTCACCGAATTCGCCTGCCGCCTGCTCGGTCTGGAGCCGCCTCCGGCCGAGCCCTTCGAGAGCGCGGACCTCTCGCCCATGGCCGCCAGCTTCTACCGGGACAGCAAGCGCGTCTCCAACGCCCGCATCAAGGCCGAACTCGGCGTCCGCCTCAGCTATCCGGGCTACCGGGAAGGGCTGCGGGCGCTGTATGAAGCGGGGGAGGGGTGGTAGGGTCCGGCGCCGACAGGAGGGAGACCCGGTTCATGCCCGACTTCGCCAACGCCCCGGATCTCGAACGCGCGCGCGCCGATGCCGAGGCGCATTTCTGGCCGCATTCCCGCCCGGCGGGGACCGTTTCGGGCGCCACGGGCCTGCAACTTGTCACCCGCGGCAAGGGGGTGTGGGTGATCGATGGCGAGGGCGAGCGCTGGTTCGACACCATGTCCGGCCTCTGGCTGGTGAATATCGGCCACGGGCGCCAGGAGATTGCGGATGCGGTCTATCGCCAGATGCTGGAGCTCGCCTTCTCGCCGGGCGACACGGTGAGCCCGGCGACGGCCGCACTTTCCGGCAGGCTCGCGCGGCTCAGCCAGGATGAGGCGGCGCGGGTCTATTTCGTGTCCGGCGGCTCGGAGGCGAACGAAACCGCGCTCAAGCTTGCCAAGAACTACCACCACCTGAACGGCGAGCCGACGCGCTGGAAGGTGCTCTCCCGGCGCGGCTCCTATCACGGCGCCACGCTGGCCTGCACCAGCCTTGGGCGCGGCGGGCCGGGCGGCGGCAGCGTGCCGATGCATTTCGGCCCGCTCGTGCCGGGCAATATCCATGTCGCCCAGCCGGGGGCCTATCGCTGCCACCTGTGCGCGGAGGCGGGGCCGTGCAGCCTGGAATGCGCCCGCGACGTGGAGCGCGCGATCCTGCATGAGGGCCCGGCGACGGTGGCGGCCGTCATCGCCGAGCCGGTCTCGGCGGCGGCGGGCATCCACGTGCCCGACCCGGACTACTGGCCGCAGCTGCGCGAGATCTGCGACCGCTACGGCGTGCTGCTGATCGCCGACGAGGTCATCACCGGCTTCTGCCGGACGGGCCGCATGTTCGCGATGGAGCATTGGGGGGTGAAGCCCGACATCTTCACCGTGGCCAAGGCGCTCACCAGCGGCTACCTGCCCATCGGCGCGGCCGTCGCGACGGGCAAGGTCGCGGACGCCTTCTCCGGCGAGGACAATGTGTTCCAGCATCTCATTACCTTCGGGGGCAATCCGGCCTCCTGCGCTGCGGCGCTCGCCAATCTCGACATCATGGAGGGCGAGGACATGGCGGCGCGCTCGCGCGAGATGGGCGACTACCTGTTCGCGCGCCTGCAGAACCTCCGCAAGCACGAAATCGTGGGCGATGTGCGCGGCGGCATGGGGCTGCTCTCGGCCGTGGAGCTTGTGAAGGACCGCGAGACGCGCGAGCCGTTCCCGAAGGAGGCGGAGTTGGACAGGCGCGCCGTCCGGCTCATGCGCGGGCACCGGATGCTCGGCCGCGCGGGCCATGTCATCCCGGTCGCCCCGCCGCTCTGCATCGACCGGGACGAGATCGACGAGGCCGTGGACCGCCTCGACTCCGTCCTCACCCGCCTCGGGGAGGAACTGGCGGCGTTCTGAGCGGGACCGGCGCTTCCGGAGGGCTCAGGCGGCCGGACCCAGGAAATCGAGCACCGCGCCGGCCAGCGCGTCGGCGCGCGTTTCCGGCAGCATGTGGCCGCCCCCGTCCAGCGCCAGATGGACCGCGCCGGGAATGAGGGCCGCCAGCTGCGCGCCGAACCAGGGCGGCATCAGCTGGTCGTCGGCCGCGGTGGCTATCAGGGCGGGGCAGGAGAGGCCCGGCGCGAGCGGGCGGGCGTCGAACGCCAGGATCGCTTCCAGCCGGGCCTCGATCCCCTCGGCGTCCTGCGGGGACGCGTTCCTCGCCATCCGCTCGAACGCCTGGGCATGCGCGCGCCGGTAGTCGGGCGGGAACAGCAGGCTCGCATTGAACCAGGCGTAGCGGTACGGGTCGAGCGCCCGCGCGGCCGCCACGCGCAGGCGTTGCATCGTTGCCAGATGCGCGTCGCCGTGGCTCCACGGATTGGCCAGCGCCAGACCCGCCACCCGGTCCGGGCGGGCGGCGGCAAACGCCAGGCCGATACCGCAGCCGGTGGAGTGGCAGAACAGGTGCGCCCGGTCGATCCCGAGCGCGTCGAACAGCCCTTCCAGTTCCCCCGCGCGGCCCGCCATGCTCATGCCATCGGGCGCAGGCGCGGGCGCGCTCCGGCCGGTGCCGCGCTGGTCGTAGCGGATGACCCGGAAGCGCGCCGCCAGCCGCTCGAGGAACGGGCCGACGCCGACCGGCCCGCCGCTCTGCGGCAGCAGCATCGCCAGCGGCGGCCCGCCGCCGCGTTCCTCATAGCGGATGTCGCCGCCGTCGATCTGCGCCAGGGGCATGTACCGTGTCTCTGTCGTCTGCGGCCAGGAAGAGCGCGGCTTCTGCCCCGCTATTCCGCCGCGTCTTCGTCCTTCGGCAGATCGCCGGCGCCGAGCGTGCGGTCCTCGAAGCCGGCGGGGACTTCGCGGCCGGTGTCAGTAAAGGCGCGCCTGACCGCCTCGACATTGCCCTCCAGCACGCGCAGCCGGTTCTCGCGCACGAAGGCGTTGGAGCCGTGGAGCGTGTCCATCGAGCCCTGGAAGCGGGGCGCCACATAGCGGGCGAACAGCTCGTAGCTCTTCATCGTGTCCTCGCGGTTCGCCCACTCGTTCGCGCGGAAGAGGATGCCGCCGAAGCCGCCCTTGGAGAGCTCCAGCAGATATTCGATGCCCCTGATGGCGGTCTCCGGCGAGCCGATCAGGGTCGTGCCCATCTTCACGCCTTCGCGGACAGGGTTGTCGGCGCGGCCGGGCGGACGGCCGAGCGTCTCCTCGAAATAGGTCACGGTTTCAAGCCGTTCGCCGGCGTGGACCTGGCGGAGCGCCTCCTCGTCGTCCTCCGCCAGATGCATGTTGACGACCACGCGCCAGTCCCTGCGGTCCATGGTCTTGCCGTGCTTCTCGGCCTCCTCCTCGGCGATCCGCCACTGCTTCGCCAGCATTTCCGGCCCGCCCGGAATGCCGGCCCCGATGGACAGCACGCCGATGCCGTGGCGCCCGGCGGCCATCATGCCGAAGGGGGTGATGGTGGAGGCGACCGCGATCGGGAAGCGCCCCTCGGTCCAGGGCGCCAGATGCAGCCGCGCTTCGCGGAGCGTGAACCAGTCGGTCTCCATCGTCACCGGCTCGCCGCATTCCAGCAGCGCCACGATGGCGTCGAGGGACTCGATCATCCGCCGGCGCTGGTCGGTCGGCTTGATGCCCATCATGTAGGCGTCGGTCACCAGTGCGCCCGGCCCGCAGCCGAGCATGGTCCGCCCCCGGCTCATATGGTCGAGCTGCACGAAGCGTTGCGCCACCAGCATCGGGTGGTGGTAGGGAAGGGAGGTGACGCCCGAGCCGAGCTTTATGTGCTTCGTGCGCTCCAGCGCCGCGCCGATGAAGATCTCCGGGGCGGCGATGATCTCCCAGCCGGCGGAGTGGTGCTCGCCGATCCAGGCCTCGTCATAGCCCAGATGGTCGAGCCACTCGATCAGCTCCATGTCGCGGCTCATGGCGACGGTCGGGTTTTCGCCGAGCGCGTGGAAGGGAGCGAGGAAGACGCCGAAACTCATGCCGCGCCGAGCCATGGGACCGACCTCCGGTGAACGATGGGGAACGCCCGGATGATGCCCCGAACGCTGCGCCCGCGCCAGAGCGCAATCTGTGGCCTACTATTGAGCCATGACGCTTGCAGGCGAGGGCGGGATGCAGGGTGGCGGGGTAGAACGGGGCCGGGGCGGGTTCGCGATCCGGCCGGTCCGGGACGGGGAGGAGGAAGCGGTCGCGGCGCTCTGGCGGACATGCGGGCTGGTGCGGCCCTGGAACGACCCGTTCCGCGACATTGCCCGGGCGCGCGCCAACGCTTCCTCGGAGATTCTCGTCGCCGTCGCCGCCGAAGGCGGCGTCGCGGGCAGCGTCATGGCCGGATATGAGGGCCATCGGGGCTGGGTCTATTATGTCGCTGTCGCGCCGCAGCACCGTTCGCAAGGCCTGGGCGCGGCGCTGATGCGCCATGCCGAAGCCTGGCTCGCCAGAGCCGGCGCGCCCAAGGTCATGCTGATGATCCGCGAGGAAAACGAGGCGGTGCGCCGGTTCTACGAAACCCTCGGCTACGGCGTCGAGAAGCGCACGGTCATGAGCCGCTGGATGAGTACGGCGCAGCGGGGCCGGCAAGAGGAAGACGCATGACGCTCGAACAGCTTCTTGCCTTCAACCTCGTGCTGGCGGCCGCGATTGCGAGTCCCGGGCCGGCGCTGCTGATGGCCGTGCAGACCTCGCTCAGCGCCGGCAGAAGGGCGGGGATCGCGGTGGGCGCGGGCCTCGGCTGCATGGCGGCTGCCTGGACGGGGATGGCGCTGCTCGGCCTCGGCGCCGTCTTCCGGCTGTTCCCGGCGGTCCACACGGCGGCGAAGATCGCGGGCGCGGCCTATCTCGTCTGGCTCGCCTGGAGGATGTGGCGGAACTCGTCCACGCCCGTGGAGGCGCGAGCGCCGGCGGCGGCGCGCGCCTTCCGGCAGGGCTTCCTGGTGAACCTGCTCAATCCCAAGTCGGTGCTCTTCGCGGCGGCGGTTCTGGTCACCGTGTTTCCCGCCGGGCTCGATGCGGCACAGAGTGCATTGGTTGTCGCCAATCATTTCCTGGTGGAGGTCGCCTTCTATTCGACGCTCGCCTTCTGCATGAGCACGCAGGCGGTCGCAAAACGCTACTTGCGGGCGAAGCGCCATATCGACCGCGCCGCCGCCCTCATCCTCGGCGGCCTCGGCCTCCGGCTTCTGCTCGGCCGGGAGGCGGGTCCGCAATAACTGCCCTTTCCTGCCTTCGATAATATGAACAATTTCCGATATTTTTGAATTATGTTCCCTGTATGGGCTTGACATCTGGCGGATTATGGTATGATGGCCCCCAGGGAAGCGGACTCCGGAGCCGCCTCCCCGGGTGCTGCGCGGCCGAGCGGCGCCACTTTCTGAAAACCCCTGGGAAGCCGACGGGAGACGTGCGCCCGCCGCCTCGCGCGCGCAATCAGGCGCGCGAACCGCGCCGCCGCGTAACGCCCGCCCGCGCCGGCACAGGCGCCCGCGCGGGAGACGCGCGAAACAGGGACCCGCTTCCCGTCGGAGGAGGAGAGACGATGACCGCAACCGACCCCCGCCCCGCACTGGCGGCGATGCTGGCCGAAAAGCTGGCGCCCGCCGCCGCAGCCCTTGCCGAAGCTTATGCCCAGGACATGAACGCAGCGCCGCCGCCGGAGGACGACCGCGCCCTGGCCGACCGTCACCGCGCCGGGCGCGCCGCGCTCTCCCATCTGCGCCAGATCCTCAACCTCCTCGACTGGGCCGCCGCCCGCATGCCCGAGCCGGAGCCGGCAGTCATCGGGGAACCGGCGGAGGACCTCGACGACTGGGTTCCGGAGCCGGAGCCCGAGACCGGCTATGACGGCAGCGAGGACGAATACCACTATTTCGACGAGGTCTATGTCGGCAGCCAGCAGACGCCGGAGTTCCGGGCGTGGCATGCGGAGCAGGAGCGCCGCTTCGGGCCGCTGGTGCCCGACGAGGACAGTTACGACGGCAGCGAGGACTACTACAACTTCGGCGAGCGCCAGTATGTGGGCAAGCTGACCACGCCCGCGTTCTACGACTGGCTCGCCCGCCAGGAACGCCGCGAGGCCGCAGAACTCGCCGCAAGGGAGGCCGCCGCTGCGGGCGGGAGCGCCGGTGGATGGTAGAGCATGCCCGCCCTCCCGCTTGCGGCGGGGATCGTCTCCATCCTGCTTGCCTTATACCAGCGGCTACATGCAAGAACCCATGAGCTTTTGCCGTCGTCCCGGACGGCGCGTCAGCGCCGATCCGGGACCTCCCGCGGCAGGGGCGACGCCGCAGGGAGACCCCGGCTCTCCACTCCGCTTCGCTCCGTTCCGGCCGGGGTGACGCTGAAGGGGAACCGGGGTGCCCCCGCTTTCGCGAGGGCAGGGGGACGGGAGGCCGTCTTTCAGCGCGACGGGCCTTTGCCGGGCTTCGCCCACAGGCCGGGAAGGAGGTCAATGCGTGGACGGCTTCATGCCTGAAACGGCTACGGCATATGAACTCCGGGCATGCAGATCATGACATTTCATGACACATCGCGGGGAAGGCTCACGGCGCCTCATGACATCTCATGACATCGGCCGGGAAGGCGCGGTGCGGCGGGATCGCGGGCCTGCCGCCCTGTTCAGCGGTCGTCGGGCCAGGTGTCGGCGAGGCGGTAGCCGCGCGGCCAGGGGTCGTCGGGATCGACCATGACCTGGCGCGTGCCGGTGATCCAGGCCCGCCCGGCGAGCGAGGGCAGGATGGCCGGGCGGCCGCCCACCGCGGTCTCGCCCTCGATCCGGCAGTCGAAGCGGGAGTCGATCGGCGAGACGCCCACAAAGCTGTCGCCCACGCGGAGAACGCCCTTCGCGTGCAGCACGGCCAGCCGGGCCGAGCAGCCGGTGCCGCAGGGCGAGCGGTCGATCTTGCCGGGGCGGATGGCGACCGCATTGCGGCCGTGAGGGACGCCGCCGCGATATTCGAGCGGGGCGGCGAACTGGCAGAAGGAGAGATGCGCCCAGTCCGCCTGCTCGGGATGGCGGAAGCCGATCTGCTCGTTCGCGGCGCTGACGATGCGCATGCCGGCGACGGCGAGGTCGCGCGCCTCGTCGGGGCGGAGCGAGAAGCCGAGCGCGGCCGCGTCCACGATGGCGTAGCTGTCGCCGCCATAGGCGGTATCGGCCCGCAGCGTGCCCATGCCCTCGACCTCGAGCGGCGCGTCGAGCCGGTCGGCGAAGGAGGGGACATTGCGGATGCGCACCCGCTCGGCCTTGCCGTCCCGGCAGGCGGCGATGACCTCGACCGGGCCGCCCGGCGCCTCCAGCAGGAAACGGGTTTCCGGCTCCTCCATCGCCACGATGCCGGTCTCCAGCAGAACGGTCGCGACGCACATCGCGTTGGAGCCGGACATAGGCGGGGTGTCCTCCGGCTCCATGATGATGAAGCCCATCGCCGCGGCCGGGTCCTTCGGCGGCACGAGCAGGTTGACATGGCGGAAGACGCCGCCGCGCGGCTCGTTCAGCACCACATCGCGCAGCCGGCCGTCCCCGGCGATGAAGCGGCTCTGCTCCCAGAGCGTCGCTCCCGGCGGCGGCGCGACCCCGCCCACGATCACATCCCCCACCTCGCCCTCGGCATGGCAGCCGACGACATGGATCAGCTGCGTGGTCCGCATGGCTCAGCGCGAGGCCCGGCCGGCCTACCCGCCCGCGCCCGCGAACAGCGCCGGGTCGGGCGATTCGAGCAGGCGCTTCAGCCTGGAGAGGAAACGCCCGGCCGGGGCGCCGTCGAGGGCCCGGTGGTCGAAGGTGACGACGAAGGTGGCGATGTCGCGGATCGCGACCTCGTTGCCGGCGACGGCCGGCATGCGCCGCATCCGGCCGACGCCGAGGATGGCGCATTGCGGCGGGTTGAGCACCGGCGTGAACCAGTCCACGCCGAGCGCGGCCAGATTTGTGACCGTGAAGGTGGCGCCCTCGAAATCCGCAGGCGCGAGCTTGCGGGACCGCGCGCGGGCGGTCAGGTCGGCGGCGGCATAGGCGATGCCGCCGAGGTCGAGCCTGCCGGCATCGCGCAGCACAGGCACGACGAGCCCGTCCTCGACATCCACGGCCATGCCGAGATTGATCTCCCGGTAGCGATGGATCGCCCCGTCCACGAAGGCTGCGTTGAGCGCCGGGTTGGCTTCCAGCGCAGCCGCGGCGGCCTTGAGCACGATGTCGTTCAGCGCCGGCACGATGCCGTAGGCCGCGCGCCATTCGCTGCGGTTGGCGTTGCGGAAGGCGCGCATGGCGGTCATGTCGATATCGAGGCCCTCGGTCACCTGCGGCGTGCCGGTCCAGTGCGCGCTGAGGCGCTCGGCCGTGACCCGGCGGATGCCTTCCAGCGCAATCACGTCATGCGCGGGCTCGCCCGACGGCTTCTCTTCCAGCGGCGGGGCCGTGCCCGAGGCGACGGCGCGCTGCACGTCCTCCTTGGTGACGCGCCCGCCGGGGCCGGTGCCTTCCAGCCGGTCGGCGTCCACGCCATGGCGTTCCGCGAGGCGCCGGGCGACGGGCGTGACGCGCTGTTCGTCCGACACGGCCGCCGGCGCGGCCGCGGTCTCGTCCGTCCTGTCCGGCAGGTCCTCGCCGCTCTCGCCGATCCAGGCGAGCGTTGCGCCCACCGGATATTCCCGGTCCGCCTCCGCGTCGATGCGCAACAGCACGCCGCCGGCCGGCGCCTCGACATCGACGGTCGCCTTGTCGGTCTCGACGGAGTAGAGCGGCGCGCCCTGTTCGACCGGCGCGCCTTCCGCCGCATACCATTCCACGATCCTGCCGCGCTCCATGGTGTGGCCGAGCGCGGCGAGCCTGAGGCGGACCGCCATCAGGCCATGACCCTGCGCACGGCATCCGAGACGTCCCCGGCATCGGGAACCGTGACGTTGACCAGCTCCTCGGCGAAGGGCATCGGCACATGCGGGCTGCCGACCCGCACAATGGGCGCGCGCAGGTCGTGAAAGCACTGCTCGGCGAGCGCAGCCGCGATCTCCGCGCCGGTGCCGGCGAAGGAGGAATCCATCTCGCAAACCACGGCGCGGCCCGTGCGGCGCACGGACTCGCGGATCGTCTCCATGTCGAGCGGGGCGAGCGTCCTCGGGTCCACCACCTCGATGTCGTAGCCCTCGTCCTCGAGCGCAATGCCGGCCTCCAGCGCGCGCGGCACCATGCCGCCGATGGCGACCACGGTCGCGTCCTCGCCCTCGCGCTTGATGTCGGCCTTGCCGAAGGGGATGACATAGTCGTCTTCCGGCACCTCGCCCTCGCTCACATAGAGCGCCTTGTATTCGAAGAACGCCACGGGGTCGGGGCTGCGGATCGCGGTCTTCATCAGGCCCTTTGCGTCATAGGGCGTGCTCGGCGCCGCCACCTGGAGGCCCGGCACATGCATGAACCAGGATTCCATGATCTGCGAATGCTGGGCCGCGACCAGCCGGGCGGGGCCGCAGGGCAGGCGGATGACGATGGGCACGCTCGCCTGGCCGCCGGTCATGTAGCGCATCTTGGCGGCCTGGTTGACGACCTCGTCCATCGCGCAGGTGATGAAATCGACATACATGATCTCGACCACCGGGCGCATGCCGGCCAGCGCCGCGCCCACGCCGAGGCCGACAATGCCCGCCTCCGCAATCGGCGTCTCGAAAATGCGGTCCGGCCACTTGTCCACAATGCCCTGGGTGACGGTATAGGGGCCGCCATGGGCGATCACGTCCTCGCCGATGACGAAGACGCTCTCGTCGCGGGCCATTTCCTCATGCAGCGCTTCCCGGAGCGCATCGCGGAGCGCGATGGTCCTCATGCCGAAACCCTCCATTCCGTATCCAGCACGTCGGTCAGCACGTCCTCCGGCTCCGGCAACGGGCTTTCCTCGGCATACGCCACGGACCGCGAGACCTCCGCCGCAACCTCGCCCTGGATGGCCTCGTCCTCATCGTCGCCCAGCCACTGGCGCTCCTTCATCCACGCGCTGAACAGCTTGATCGGGTCGCGGTTCTCGCGCCAGTCATCGACTTCCTCGCGCGAGCGGTATTCCTCCATGTCGCCCAGGCTGTGGCCGTAAAAACGGTATGTGCGGGCCTCGATCAAGGTCGGGCCCTCGCCATTGCGGGCGCGGGCGACGGCCTCGCCGGCGGCCTCATAGACCGCCTCCAGGTTCTGCCCGTCCACCGAGACGCCGGGGATGGCGTAGGAGGCCGCCATGTCGGCCACCGAGTCCACCACCGCCACATTCTTCCGGGGCACCCATTGCTGGTAACCGTTGTTCTCGCAGACATAGATGACCGGCAGCTTCCAGAGCGAGCCGAACAGGAGGCCCTCATGGAAGGGCCCGCGCGCCGCCGCCCCGTCGCCGAAGAAGACGACCGACACCTGGTCGCTCTTGCGGATTTTGCTCGCAAGCGCCGTGCCGGTGCCGGGGCCGATGCCGCCGGCGACGATACCGTTCGCGCCCAGTATGTTGCGCGAGAAGTCGGCGATGTGCATGGAACCGCCCTTGGCGCGGCAGCTCCCGGTCGCGCGCCCGAACAGCTCCGCCATCATGCGGTCCATCGGCGCGCCCTTGGCGAGGCAGTGCCCGTGGCTGCGGTGGGTTCCCAGTACATAGTCGTCGTCGCGCAGATGCGCGCAGACCGCGACCGCGATGGCCTCCTCGCCGCAATAGGTGTGGAGCGTGCCCTTGACGGAGCCGAGGCTGGTCTGGCGCAGCGCTTCTTCCTCGAAGAGGCGGATTCGCCACATGTCCGTGTAGATCCTGCGGCTGAGCTCGGCATTGAGGGTCATGGCGCCTCCGGTTCGCTGTTCGGGCAATCGACGCCTATATTCACGGAGACGCGCCGCTATGTCATCAGGAGTCGTGACGGATCGGGATGCCGGGATCGTTGGCGGTTCCGACTGCCGAAACGCAGCCGGATCGGGCCGCGCTCCGACGCTCGTCACCGAGGCCGCTTCGCGGCGCTACTCCGCCGCCTCCGCCCGGAACGCCGGCGAGAAGTGCGGGGCGACTTCGCGGGCGAAGCGGGCCATGACCTCGCGCTGCAGGTCCTTGGGCATGCCGGGCGTGGCGGCGGAAACCAGCGCATAGTCGAAACCGAGCGCGGCATAGCCCTTGAGGCGCTCCACGGCGGTCTCCGGCGAGCCGACAAGGTTCATCTCGCAATAGGGGCCGAGCTCGTCCGGGTCCGCCATCTTGCGCAGATTGGCGAACATGCGGGAGAACTGCTGGTATTCCTCGATATTCTCCCAGGGGTTCGCGTCCGCCTCGTAGTGGTCCGCCTGGATCGAGAAATAAGGCGGGAAATAACGCCGCGCGAGCTTGAGCGCCTCCTCGTCGCTGTCGGCGATCAGCATCTTGATCGAGATGGCCTTGGTCCGGTCCGCGCTTGCGGGCGCGCTCTCGTCCCAGGTCGCCAGGATCCGCTCCAGCAGCCGCGCCGGGAAGGTGGAGAGGCAAAGCGGTGGCAGTTCGAGCCCGGCCATCACGCCGGCGCTTTGCGGGCTGCCGATGGCGCCGTAGAACCTGACCGGCTTGTCCACCGGCTCCGGGCGCAGGCGGACCGGGCGCGGCACCTTGTAGTAGGTCCCGTCATGGGTGAATTCCTGCCCCGAGAGGCCCTTGCGGATGATGTCCAGCGACTCTGCGAACCGGCCGCGCGCCTCCGGCATGGACACACCATAGGCGTCGTATTCGGATTTCGCGGTGCCGCGCCCGAGGCCCAGATGCAGGGTGCCGCGCGTCAGCGAGTTCAGCATCGCGACCTCTTCGGCGATGCGCACCGGATGGTACCAGGGCAGCACCAGCACCGAGGTGCCGAGCCCGATATCCGGACAAAGCGCGGCGACATGCGCCATGAAGAGCAGTGGGCTCGGCGTCGGGTAGTAGTCCGAGAAATGGTGCTCCAGCATCCAGACCGATTCGTAGCCGAGCGCCGCGGCGAGCTTCACGTCTTCGATCACCTCGTCATAGAGCATCTTGTCGGACTTGCGGACATCGGTGGAGGGCGCGGTCTGCACGCCGAAGGTCATGGCTCGGACCGTCGTCATGGGCGCGGCTTCCTTTGTTTGCGGGCCGGGAGGGCGAAGGCTACCCGCCAGGTGTCGCGGTCGGCAAGCGCAAGCGGCGCTACCAAACTGACAGCGCCGCCCGAACTGCTTCAGGGACGCAATGTCTCCGCTAGAGGGCTTCCGGCCCGCTCTCGCCGGTGCGGATGCGGACGGCATGGCTCACGTCGTAAACGAAGATCTTGCCGTCGCCGATCTGGCCGGTATTGGCGGCCGCGCGCACCGTTTCCAGCGCACGCTCCACCGTGCCGTCGTCCACCACGACCTCGATCTTCACCTTCGGCACGAAGCTGACGGTGTATTCGGCGCCGCGATAGATTTCGGTGTGGCCTTTCTGGCGGCCGAAGCCCTTGACCTCGCTGACCGTCAGGCCCTCGATGCCGTCGCTCATCAGGGCCTCGCGCACGGCGTCGAGCTTGTGCGGCTTGATGATGGCCATGAGCAGCTTCATGCCGGGTCTCCTTTCCGGTTCAGTGCAAATCGTAGCCGCTTTCGCCGTGCGAGACGAGATCGAGCCCCTGGATCTCCTCGTCCTCGCCGGTGCGGATGCCTCCGGTCAGCGCGCCCACGACCTTGACGGTGATGAATGTCAGCACGACGGCCCAGACGACCGTCGCCACGACGCCGACCGCCTGCGTGACCAGCTGGCCGCCCATGGTGACGCCCTCGTCGTAGCCCGGACCGTCGAAGACCGGCGACATGAGCACGGCGAGAAGAAGCGTGCCGAGAATTCCGCCGACGCCGTGGACGGCGAAAACGTCGAGCGAGTCGTCGATCTTGAGCGCGTTCTTCACCATGCCGACCGCGAAGAAGCAGAGCGCGCCCGCCGCCGCGCCGATAATCAGCGCGCCGGTCGGGCCGACGAAACCGGATGCCGGGGTGATCGTGGCGAGCCCCGCAATGACGCCGGTGACGAAGCCGACAAGGCTCGGCCGCCCGAAGCGCACCCACTCGATCAGCATCCACACGACTGCGGCCGTCGAGGCGGAGAGATGCGTGACGAGGATCGCCATGCCGGCGCCGCCGTCCGCGGCAAGCTGCGAGCCGCCGTTGAAGCCGAACCAGCCGACCCAGAGCATGGCCGCGCCCATGGCCGTCATGCCGGGATTATGCGGCGGGCGCAGCTCGCGCGGGAAACCGCGCCGGGGGCCGAGCAGCGATGCCAGCACCAGCGCCGACGCGCCCGCCGTCGCATGGACCACCAGGCCGCCCGCGAAGTCCTTGATGCCCATGTCGGCGAGCCAGCCGCCGCCCCAGACCCAGTGGCAGACCGGCACATAGACGGCCAGCAGCCAGAGGGCCGAGAAGACCAGAATCGATGAGAACTTCATCCGTTCCGGGAAGGCGCCGACGATCAGCGCCGGGGTGATGATCGCGAACGTCATCTGGAAGGCGAGGAAGACATTTTCCGGAATGGTGCCGGAGGCCGCCTCCGTGCCCATGCCCCAGGCGAGCACGCGGCTGAAATCGCCGATGAGGTGGCCGCCCTCGCCGAAAGCGAGCGTGTACCCGAACAGAATCCAGAGAATCGACATCAGCCCGGCGATGGCGAAGCACTGCATCATCACCGAGAGCACGTTCACCGCGCGCACCAGGCCGGCGTAGAACAGCGCAAGGCCCGGCAGGGTCATGAACAGGACGAGCGCCGTCGCCATCATGATCCAGGCGGTATCGCCGCCGCTGATACCGTCTGCTGCAAACGCAGGCACCGAGAACGCACAAGTTAAGAGCGTCGAGGCTGCCACGAGGACAGCTTTTGCTGAAATTTTAGTCATTGCCGCTTCCGAACTCCTGCAGAGGACGACCGTTCCCCTAGTAAGAAGCAAACTGCGTGCCGGAAGAAGGCAATATGTCGGGAGCGCCGCCTATCCGCCCTTGCGCGGCCGTTCGGCGACCGGGCCGCCGGCCTCTTTCCAGGCCGTGAAACCGCCTTCGATATGGGCGACGGGTTCCAGGCCCATGTCCTGCAGCGTCTCCGTTGCCAGAGCCGAACGCCAGCCGCTCGCGCAGTAGAAGACGAACTTCTTGCCGCTTGCGAACACATCGCGGTGATAGGGGCTTGCCGGATCGACCCAGAATTCCAGCATGCCGCGCGGCGCATGCAGCGCGCCCGGGATCATGCCGTCGCGGTCGAGTTCGCGCACATCGCGGATATCGACGATCTGCACGGAATCGTCGTCCCGGAGCGCCAGCGCGTCTGCGGCGGGGATTTCCTCGATCTTCGCGCGGGCGGCGGCGAGGAGCCGGTCGATGCCCTTGGTGATGGCCATGGGATGCGGTCGCTTTCCTGGTTGGCGGGTCAGACGATGCCGACGGGATTGGCGGGGGAGCCGACCGCGCCCGGCAGGCGGAGCGGCTGGCAGGTGGTGAAGAAGCGTGTCCGGCCGAGCTCCCGGAGCCGCCGGGCGAGGTCGCCCAGATACCAGAGTTCGCCCAGCGGCACGCCGAGCTTGAACAGGCAGTGCTGGTGCAGCGGCGAGTTGGCGTAGCGCTCTCCCGGCATGGGCCGGGCGGGCGACTGCTCGACGGCGTAGTTGTCGGCGAAGAGCGCGGCGACGCCCGAGTCCGTGACCCATTGCAGCAGCCGGTCGTCGCGCCCGTCGAGCGCAGCGCAGCTATTGGCGAGGCGGGGGCCGTCCGGCTCCTTCTCCATCTCCAGCAGCAGGTCGGCGAAGCCCGTGTAGAAGAAGGCGAGATCGCCTTCCTCGACCGTCGCGCCGGTCTCCTCCAGCACGCGCATCAGCTCTTCATATGTGACGAGATGGCGCCCCTCGCGCCCGAAGAAGCGCTCCAGGTCGATCATCACGCCGCGCCCCACAATCCCCTTTTCGGCGAAGGTTTCGATGCCGAGCTTGCGCGCGCCCATCGCTTCCGGGCGGGGCGTCTGCGAGCCGTCGGCGTTGTAGTCCACCGGACCGATAATGTCCTCGCCGCCCCTGAAGCCGTTGTAGAAGCGGATTTCCGGGATGCCGTCGCCGTCCGCATCGAACATCTGCCCCATGTGGCAGAAGGCGTCCCACTGCGAGGAATATTGCAGCGTCATCTGCACCCGGTCGTCGCAGCCGACATCGATATGGCGGGGGTCTTCGATCTGGAGCGGAAAGTTGTAGCGCGGCGCGCCGTCCGGTCCCCGGGTCGGCTCCAGTACGGGCGGATGACGACGGGGATTGAGCACATTGCGGCCCGGATAGTCCAGCGGCAGGGACAGGCAATAGACTTCGCCCAGGCGGATTTCCTCGCGCGCGGTCAGCACCCGTTCGGGTGTCAGCAGGTTCAGCCGGCCGAGCTGGTCGTCTGGGCCCCAATCGCCCCAGGTGGACCCGTCGGGCCGCCTCGTCCAACGCGGATTCTCCGTCATGCGTCCCTTTCTCCCGCTTGCCGCCGGCGCAGTTGCGGCTACGGTAACGGAACCCGAATGCATAAGGAAACGCCGAAATGAGCAATCCCTTCAGTCTCGAAGGCCGCAATGTCCTGGTCACGGGCGCCGCGCAGGGCGTCGGCCGCGAGGTCGCGCGCACCGTCGTCTCCATGGGCGGCCGCGCCGCCGTCGTCGATCTCAACAAGGAAGGCATAGACAGCCTCGTCGCCGAACTCGGAGACGACAAGGCGATGGGCTTCCACGGCTCGGTCACCGACCAGGGCCTTGCGGACGGCATCGTCGAGGCGATGGTCGGCGAGTGGGGTTCGATCACCGGGCTCGTCAACAATGCCGGTATCGTCCGCGCCGCCATGATCCACAAGATGAGCCGCGAATACTGGGACGAGGTCATCAATGTGAACCTGACGGCCGTCTATCTGGTCTTGCAGTCGGTCGGCAGGCAGATGATCAAACAGTCCGAGACCGGCGAGTTCGGCGTCTGCCCCGGCCAGATCGTCAATGTGTCCTCCATCGCAGGCACGGCCGGCACCATCGGCCAGATCAATTACGGCGCCGCCAAGGCCGGCGTGCTCGGCATCACCATGAGCGCGGCGCGGGAATGGGCGCGCTACGGCATCTGCGTGAATTCGGTGGCGTTCGGCACGGTCGTCACGCCGATGACGGAAGTGATCCGGGGGCCGAAATTCGGTGCCCAGACCATGGCCCGCATACCGCTCGGCCGCTACGCCGAGACCAGCGACGTGGCGCCCAGCGTCTGCTTCCTGCTTGCGCCGGGGGCCAACTACATCACCGGCAAGAACCTGACCATCGACGGCGGCATGACCGCGATGTGAGGCGCCGAGATGGCCCTGTCCTCGACCGGACCCTGGCGGAGCTTCCTGTTCGCGCCGGCCAACCATGCCCGCATGGCGAAGAAGGTGTTCCGGGCGGGCGCGGACGCGGCGATCCTGGACCTTGAGGACGCGGTTGCGGTCGCAGAGAAACCGGCCGCCCGCGCCGACGCCGTCGCCGCGCTCAGGCGGCCGCGGCCCTGCAAGGGCTTCGTGCGCGTCAACGCCGCCGAGACCGAGTGGTGCTTCGGGGACATGGAAGCGGTCGTCGGGCCGTGGCTCGACGGCATCGTGCTGCCGAAACTCGAAAGCGCGGCCATGCTCCAGACCATCGACTGGACACTCGCCCAGCTCGAGCGCAAGGCGGGGCTGGAGGTCGGCAGCATCGACCTCATGCCTATCGTGGAGACCGGCCTCGGCATGTCCAACCTGAAGGAGATCGCCGCCTGCCGCTCGCGGCTCCGGCGGCTCTCTTTCGGCGCCGGCGACTACACGCTCGATGTGGGGATGCGCTGGTCTCTGGACGAGGCGGAACTGGCGCATGCGCGCGCGGCGATGGTGATGGAGTCGCGGGCGGGCGGGCTGGAGCCGCCAGTCGATACGGTGTTCATCGAACTGCGCGAGACGGAGGCCTTCGCGGCCTCGGCGCGGCGCGCGCTGGCGCTCGGCTTCCAGGGCAAGCTCTGCATCCACCCGAGCCAGGTGGGCCCGGTCAACGACGCCTTCTCGCCGACAGAGAAGGAGACGACACGCGCACGGCGCATCGTCGCCGCCTTCGACGAAGCCGAGGCCGCCGGCTCCGCCTCCATCCAGGTGGACGGCTATTTCGTCGATTACCCCATCGTCGAAAAGGCCCGCCGCACTCTGGCGCTGGCAGACCGCATCGCCGGACGGGATTGAGGGCGGGTATGTGCTGAGGTTCATGGACCGGCACATGGCGGGCTCCCTGGCGAAGTGTCATGGGATGTCATGAAATGTCATGAAATGTCATGGTCGGGGGCGGAACCGGCGTTTCGGGGCGGGTTGAAGGGGCCGGCCCTTTCGAGCCGGTTGAGGCTGTCCCGGCGACGGCGTTCGATGTTCTCCGGCGACCAGGGGTCGTGGAGTTCCGTGTAGTTGTTGCGGCGCTGGTAGAGCCAGTCGGTTTCCGCGCCCTCGGCGCGTTCCTCCTCGCTCGGGCGCTCGCCATCGGCCCGCTTGCGGGAGGATCGTTCGGGGTTGTAGTTATCTTCGGGCGGGCCGCCTGAGGTCCCGGATCGACGCTTCGCGCCGTCGGGGACGACGCCGGCTGGACGGGCGGGCTGTTGCGGCGTGTCATGGAATGACATGCTTACTCTGGTATTTTCATAATAGTGGTTGCGGAAGGCTTCCTGGCGCGAGGAGAGGGAGAGGGTCGGGTCGAGCACGGGCATGGGTGCGGCTCCTTCGTTCGTCTCGCGTTCATCAGGCGCCCCGTCCCGGCATCGGAGCGACCCTTTACCGCGCGTATCCTGCGCGGGCGCCTGTGCGCGGGCGGGCGCACGTTTCGCGGCGGCGCGGTTCGCGCGCCTGATTGCGCGTGCGCGAGGCAGGCACAGGGCGCACTTCGCCTGTCGGCTGAATCGGGGTCGTTCCGCACCGGGCCGGCGCGGGCGGGAAGCGGTCCGCGCGGACTCCACTCCCTCGAACCCATTATAGCACACTTTCTGAAAACGCAAGTCATATAGAGAAATATTACTCAATTATTTCGAACAATTCGCTTCTCTTGCCGCGATTTGCGTGCTCTCGCCGCCTCTCCGGACGGCGCGCCGACGTCCTGTGCGGCCGCAGCCCTACTGCTGGGCGGCCCAAGCCCGCGCTTCAGCCGCCGGCGCAGGCGTTGTCTGTCAGCAGCCCGGCATCGCCATGGCCCTTGTAGATCGCGCCGCCGATAAGTTTTCGGTCCTTGAAATCGGAGCGCAGCTTCCTGCTGCTATCCGGTGTCACCGTCCTCTTCCGCCCAGGGAGGCGGGCGCTTTGCGCGGAAGGCGTCTATGCCGGCGCGGGCGGCGGGGGCGCGCAATAGGGCGGCTATGGTGCGGGCGGCGTCGTCCAGGGTTTCGTCCACCGGGCGGTCGGAGGCGGAGATGACCAGCCGCTTCGCCTCCGCGACCGCGTTCGGCTCCGAGCGGCAGACCTGCTCCAGCACCTCCCTCAGCGCCCTGTCGGCTTCCTCGCGTCCGGATACGAGAATGTGGGCGAGGCCGTCGCGGAGCGCGTCGTGACCGTCCAGTATCGTGCCGGTTGCGACCAGCCGCCGGGTCCAGCCTTCGCCCATGCGGCGCACGATATGGGGGATCACCTGCGCCGGGATGAAGCCGGCGCGCGCCTCGGGCAGGCCGATCTTTGCGTCCTCGGTGACGATGACGACATCGGAGCAGCAGGCCATGCCGAGGCCGCCGCCCGTGCAGGCTCCCTCGACCACCGCGATCACAGCCTGCGGCAGCGCGTTCAGCAGTTCCAGCACATGGCCCATCTTGCGATAGACGGGAAAGAGCGGGTCCGGGTCCGCAGGCGGCGGGATGTCGCCCAGCATGGACATGTCGCCGCCTGCCGAGAACTGCCCGCCCTCGCCGCGCAGCACGACCGCGCGCGCGTCCGACTCCTTCGCATTCCGGAACGCAACAAGCAGCGCGTCCATCGTCTCCTGGGTCAGCGCGTTGCGGCGTTCCGGCCGCGTCAGCAGGACGTGAAGGGCGATCCCCTCCCGCTCCACCCGGACAGGGCTCACGACGGGGACCCGAACCCGCCCGCGCCGGGGGTCTCGACGCGCAGCCCTTCGCCCTCGCGCACGATGACGCCCGACGGCTTGATCTCAAGCGGGGTTTCGGCCCCGGCACCGTCCAGCAGCGCAAAGCGGCCCCGGCCGCCGGGCTTCCCGCCGGCGAGGCCCCAGGGGGCGTTGGAGAAGCGCTCGCCCGCGCCGTTGAACAGGCAGTCATGCCCGACCGGGCGCACGACGCGGTAGAGCCCACGCCCGCCGCGGAACCGCCCTGCGCCGCCGGAGCCCTCCAGCAGGCCGTAACGCTCGACCCGGAGAGGATATTCGGTCTCGATGGCCTCGACCGGCAGGTTGGAGGTGTTGGTGATGCCGACCTGCACGCCGTCCTTGCCGTGGCCGCCCGGCCAGCCGCCGGCCCCGCCGCCCAGCGTTTCCAGATAGAGGTAGCCCTCGCCCGTGCGAGGGTCGATGCCGGAGAAGACGGCGGTGGTGTTGGCGCCGTTGCCGGCCGCCGGCGCGCGGTCCGGCACGGCCGGCGCCAGCGCGCCGAACACGACATCGATGATCCGCTGGCAGGTATGCGCCCGCGCCGCCACGGGGGCGGGGAAGACGGCGTTGAGCAGCGAGCCGCGCGGCGCGGATATCTCCACGCAGTCGATCACCGCCTGGTTGTTCGGCACCTCCGGGTCGAGTAGCGCCTTGAGCGTGTAGGTGACCGCGGCGACGGTCGCGTTCATGGTCACGTTGATATTGCCAGGCACTTGCGGCGCAGTGCCGGAAAAGTCGAAGCGCGCGCGTTCGCCCTTCTTCTCGACGGTGAGCACGATGGGAATGTCGCGGGTCTCGATGCCGTCATCGTCCATGACGTCCTGGAAGCGGTAGGTGCCGTCCGGGATGGCCCGGATGGCGTCCGCCATGCGTCCGGCAGTGCGCGCCAGCATGTCCTCGAAGGCGGCGAGGACGGTATCGGCGCCATAGGCCTCGATGGTCTCCGCCATGCGCCTCACCCCCAGATTGCAGGCGGCGACCTGGGCGAAATAGTCCCCCCGCCGCTCGTTCGGCAGGCGCACATTCAGCAGCACGAGGTCGAACAGCTCGCTCTGCAACTCGCCCCTGCGGAAGAGCTTGACCACCGGCACGCGCAGGCCTTCCTGGTAGATTTCCGACATGCCGCCGGCCATGGATCCGGGCGCCATGCCGCCGACATCGGCGTGGTGGGCGATATTGCAGACCCAGGCGACGATGCGCCCGTCCGCGAAGACCGGCGCGGCCATGTTGATGTCGGGAAGGTGCGTGCCGCCCGCTATGTGCGGGTCGTTGGCGATGACGATGTCGCCTTCCTCGATATCGTCGCCGTAACGAGCCAGCAGGCACTCCATCAGCCCGCTCATGGACGCGATGTGGATCGGCAGGGACTGCTCCGCCTGCGCGATCAGCCGTCCCTTCGCGTCCATGATGGCGGTCGAGTGGTCGTGCCGCTCCTTGATATTGGTGGAGTAGGCGCTCTTCATCAGCGCGGCGAAGGTTTCGTCGGTTATGGAGCGCAGCGCGTTGGCGAGGATTTCGAGGCCGATGGGGTCGAGTGCGGTCATGGTGCGATCCGGACGGTGAGGTTGCCGTGGGCGTCCACCGCGGCCGCGTCGCCCGGCCAGACGACGGCGGTGGCGTCGAGTTGTTCGATGACGGCCGGCCCGGCGACAAGGGCGCCGGCCCCGAGCCGGGCGCGGTCGTAAACGGGTGTCTCCGGGAACTCCTGTCCCGCGAAGCGGACGGGCCGGCGCTCCCTCGGCGCGGGCGGCCCGTCGGCAGGCGGCAATTCCGTTTCGGGCGCCCGGTAGAGGCGGGCCTTCGCCGTCAGGCGCAGATTGACGATTTCGACCGGGTCCTCCGGATTGCGGAAGCCGTAGGCGGACTCATGCGCATCGAGGAACCGGTCGCCGAGCTCGTCCAGCCTGTCCGGCAACGCCACGGCGAGCTCGAAATTCTGCCCGACATGGCGCATGTCGAGCGATGCTTCGGTCCGCCGGCCTTCCGCGCCCGGTTCGCCTGCGAACCAGAGCCGGGCCTGTTCTTCCAGCTCTTCCAGAATGGCCGCGATGCGGTCAAACGCCTTGCGCGAGACGGCGATGCGCTCGCTGCGGGTGAAGGTCTCGCGGAGGTCCGAGACCAGCAGGCCCTCCGCGCACACGATGCCGGGCGCGGGCGGCACCAGGATCTTGCCGATACCGAGACCGGCGGCCACATCGCGCGCATGCAGCGGCCCGGCCCCGCCGAAGGCGGCCAGCACGTAGCCGCGCGGGTCGTGGCCGCGCTCCACCGAGACCGTGCGGATCGCGCGGATCATGTTGGCGGCCACGATGTCGAGCACGCCTTCCGCCGTGCGCTCGACCGAAAGGCCGAGGCGCCGGGCCGCCGGTTCGAAGGCGGCGCGGGCCCTGCCTTCGTCGAGCCGCATGCCGCCGTCCAGCAGGCCGCGCGGGCTGAGCCGCCCAAGCAGCAGGTTCGCGTCGGTGACGGTCGGCTCCGTGTTGCCGCGCCCGTAGCAGGCGGGGCCGGGGTCGGCGCCGGCGCTCCCGGGGCCGACCTTCATCAGCCCGTCGCGGTCGAACCAGGCGATGGAGCCGCCGCCCGCCCCGATGGTCGCAATGTCGATCTGCGGCAGGCGGATGGGAAAGCCCGCCACGGCGCGCTCATAGGCAATGTCCGCCTCGCCGCCCCGGATGAGCGCCATATCCGCGCTGGTGCCGCCCATGTCGAGCGTGACGAGGTCGCCGAAGCCGGCGCTGCGGGCGGCGTGGACCGCGCCGACGACGCCCGCCGCCGGCCCCGAAAGCGCGGTGCGGACGGGGAAGGCGCGGGCGCGCGCCGCCGACATCAGCCCGCCGCTCGACTGGTTGATGCCCAGGCTGGCGCGGGGCGCTACGGCTGAAAGGCCTTCTTCCAGCCGGCCGAGGTAACGCTCCATGACCGATTGCAGATAGGCGTTCACGGCCGTGGTCGAGAACCGTTCGAACTCCCGGAACTCCGGCTGCACTTCGGAGGAGAGCGAGACATGCAGCGCCGGCAGCGCGGCGCTGAGCGCATCCGCCAGCGCCCGCTCATGCGCCCCGTTCAGATAGGCGAACAGGAAGCAGACGGCGCAGGCCTCCGCGCCGCTCGCGCGCACCGCCTCCACGGCCGCCTCGATATCCGCCTCCGTCGGCGCGCGCACCGGCTCGCCCGCCGCATCCATGCGCTCGGCAAGCTCGAAGCGCCGCTCCGCCGGCACGGGCGGGGCCGGAAAGCTGCGGCGGAAATCGTACATGTGCGGGCGGACCTGCCGGCCGATCTCCAGCAGGTCCCGGAAGCCTTCGGTGGTGACCAGCGCCACCCGGCCGCCCTTGCCCTGGAGCAGCGCATTGGTTGCGACCGTCGTGCCGTGGGCGAGCCGGGAAACCTCGTCGAGGGCGATCCCGCAGGCGTCCGCCATCTCCCGGATGCCCTCCAGGATGGCGCGGCTCGGGTCGTCCGGCGTCGAGGGGCGCTTGAAGACATGGGTTTCGCCGGTCCGGTCGTTGACGGCGGAGAAGTCGGTGAAGGTGCCGCCGACATCCACTCCGATGCGTATTCCACCGCCGGAAACGGACTTTTTCGATGTATTTTCAGTATCTTGTGACATGTTCGCGGCCCGACCGGCTACTGTTGGAATCGGGCCAGCGTAAGCATACTGTAAGAGGATTCACCCCAACGAGGGGTCTTGTCGATCTGGCAGTCCGCCAGCACACCCCCCGAGGAACGATCCCACGTCGAGCGCTCCCGACGCCGACCACGATACCCGGCGGCACCCTATCAGCGAATTTGCGGACCGTCACGGCGCCGGCGTTATGTCGCGATGGATGACCGGAGTGTCCGCAGGCTTGCGACCGACTGTCCGCGTGGCGGACCCGGCGGCGAATGGCGGCGCTTGACAGCGGCCGCATCTGGCGTTTTCCATTCCACCGGTCTATCGTGCCCGCGCATGCGGGGATTGGATTCGGGGTATGGTCATGGAGCGTTTGCGTTTTCCGGACAAGAGCTTGACATCGGTGTTTCGTTGCCTCGTATATAATTTAGCGCCGAGCGCCGAGCGCCGAGCGCCGAGCGCCGAGCGCCGAGCGGGCTCCTGTGTCTTGCCTCTCGCCTTCATCCGTCCCCACGCCGGGACTGCTCCTCTGACCTAGCCCTTTCGGGTTCGTCCCGACCGCCGCGCGGCGGGCCCGCTTCCCGCTTCCTCCTTCCCGTCTTCGCCGGGCTCCGGTCCGGAGCCCGGCGCGCCCTCGCCGGGGCCTTCCTCCTCCTGTCGCTGGGTGCGCTCGCCGCACTTCCCGCGCAGGCCCGGGACGTTCCGGCGGTGCCGAACCTGACGGTGAGCGCGGTCCCGGGCTCCGGAGACAGGCTCGACGTCACCTGGGACGAGGTCGACGACGCCTTCATCTATTCCGTCTGGTACAAGACCGGCAGCCAGGCCTACCACCATCGCCGCGGCGTCGTCGTCACGGTCGAGGAAGGCAGGCATCCGACGAGCGCGCGGATCAACGGCCTCGATCCCGACACCGTGTACGACGTCCAGGTCCGGGTGTTCGACAGCGGCTACTGGAAGCTGGCCCACGGCGAGGTCACCGGGACGCGGACCGGCGCGGCGGCGTCCGCGCCGAACAGCGCGCCCGCCTTCGGCGCAGCGAGCTACCGCTTCACGCTGGCGGAGAATGCGGACGGCAGCGCGACGCCGGTGTCGGTGGGCACGGTCTCGGCGACGGATGCGGACGCCGGCGACACGCTCGCCTACAGCATCGAGTCCGGGAACACGGGCAACGTGTTCGACATCTCCTCGAGCGGGGCGATCACCTACCGCGGGCGCGGCGAGGATTTCGAGAGCTTCGCGACCCCGGCGCGGGCCTACAGCCTGCGCGTGCGGGCGAGCGACGGCGCGGCCTACACCGAGGCGACCGTGACGGTGGGCGTGACCGACGTGGACGACGACGCGCCGGGCAAGCCGGCCGCCACCATCGCGGCCGGGACCTCCCCGGTGACGGAGGGGACGGCGGCGCAGTTCACGGTGACGCTGTCGAGTGTGGCGCCGGCCGCCGGTCTGACGGTGAACCTCACCGTGAGCGAGTCCGCCAACGGCGATTTCGTGGCCTCGGCCGACGAGGGTGCGAAGACGCTCGCCATCGCCGGGGGCGCCACGACCGGGACCTACCGTGTCGTCACGACGGGCGACGGGGACGACGAGCCCGACGGCAGCGTGACGGTGACGCTGGCCGGCGGCACCGGCTACACGCTCGGCACGGCAAAGCGCGCGTCGGTGACGGTGAGAGACGACGACAGGCCACAATTCCGCGCCGCGCCGCAAGTCTTCTCCGGGCCGCAAACCTTCTCCGGGCCGAGTGGCGCAAGCGACTCCGTGCTGGTCAGCAACCATGATGAGACCAATGCCAATGTCGCGGCTAATCTGTCACAATTCGATCAGGCTCTGGCATTCACCACCGGCAGCAACCCGGACGGCTACAGGCTGACCAGCGTCGAATTCGCCGGGTTCTCCAATGCCACCAGCGTTACCGTAACAGTCAACAGCGCGACGGGAGATCAGCCGGGTGCCGTGTTGGGCACGTTGACGGGGTCGTCGACGGCAGGCGCGCGCACCTACACCCACCCGGGCCTCGATCTGACCGCGAACACCCCCTACTTTGTGGTTGTTGACATCGACACCGGAATTTTGGGCGTAGATGTCACCGCGAGCGACGCCGAGACCGGTTTGGCTGGCTGGAGCCTCGGCGACGGCAACCTGTATCGAAACCGGGGCGCGACGTCCGGAACGTGGTTGACGTGGACCAATTCCTTCAAGCTTCGCATCAACGGCACGGCGAAGGGGACGGTGATCGACGAAGTGCCGACGTTCGGCACCAACACCATCTCCAACCAGTCCTACACCCGGAACACGCAGATCACGCCGCTGACCCTGCCGGCGGCGACGGGCGGCGACGGTGCATTGAACTACGAGCTGGTGGGGACGCTGCCGGCGGGGCTGAGCTACAACGCCAACACCCGGCAGATCACCGGCACGCCGACGGAGGCGCAGTCGGCGGTGACCTACACCTGGAAGGTGACGGACAGCGATGCCAGCGATCCGGACTCGGACGAGCTGACCTTCACCATCGCGGTGTCGGGGACCCGGCCGACCCTGACGCTGGCGTTGAGTTCATCGTCGATCTCCGAGAACGGCGGCTCGGCCACGGTCACTGCATCGCTCAGCGCTGCGGTGTCCCGGGAAGTCCGGATAACCGTCAAGGCCGCTTCCGATCCAGACCATGCGGGGACTGAGCTGGTCGAAGGCACGGATTTCTCCTTCAGCACGAACAAGACGCTGACGATCGCGGCGGGCGCGACCACGAGCACCGGCACGGTGACGATCACGGCGCGCAACAACGACCGTGTCGGGGTGAACAAAACGCTCGTGGTGCATGCGTATCCGAGTGACGTGTCGAATTCCGGACTGCTCACGCGGAAGTGCGACATTGGTAATTTCAATGGCGTGGCCAACACGCAGTTTGTGTGCGCCGCCCTGACATTGACCGATGACGACGGCGTGACCGACCTGGTGCCGGACTTCGGCTCCGAGACCGTTGCGGCCCAGTCCTTTCCGCAACTCCGCGCGGTGGACCTGACGCTGCCGGCGGCGACCGGCGGCGACGGCGCGCTGATCTACAGCATCTCCCCGAACCCGCCGGCGGGCCTGAGCTTCAATCCCGCGACCCGCAAGCTCACCGGCAAGCCGACGACGACGCAGAACGCCACGACCTACACCTACAAGGTGACGGACAGCGACGCGACCAACCCGGATTCCGACACGCTGACCTTCACCATCGCGGTGACCGCCAACGCGGTGCCGTCCTTCCCGGACGGGGCGTCGATCCCGGACCTCGTGTTCGCGGTCAACAAGTACAACCGGTCGACCTTCTTCCCCCTGGCGACCGGCGGCGACAGCCCGGTGACCTACAGCGTCAAGGAAACCCTGCCGACCGGCCTGCAGTTCCAGAACAGCAACGTCTGGGTGGTGGGCACGCCGACGGCGGTGAAGTCTGCCTCGACCTACACGCTGGTGGCGACCGACAACAACGGCGACAAGGCCGAGCTGACCTTCTCGCTGGAGGTGGTGGCGAACGCGACGCCGACCTTCGGCACGGGCATCGACGACCTGGTGCTGACCAAGGATTCCATGATGACGCCGGTGACGCTGCCCCTGGCGACGGGCGGCAACGCGCCGCTCAGTCACGCCATCTCGACGCTGCCGCTGCCGACCGGGCTGACGGTCGAGCGGTCGGGCGGCACCTACACGCTGAAGGGCACGCCGACGGCGCGGCAGGTGGCGACGAGCGAAACCTGGCAGGCCGAGGACACCGACCGCGAGAAGGCGACGGTGAGTTTCAGCATCACGGTCATCGAGGGGACGGCGCCGTCATTCGGCGGGAGCACCATCGACGACCAGTCCTATACGCAGAACGCGCAGATCGCGGAGCTGACGCTGCCGACGGCGTCGGGCGGCGACGGCACGGTGGAGTATGCGCTGGTGGGGACGCTGCCGGCGGGGCTGAGCTACGACTCGACGAACCGCAAGATCACCGGCACGCCGACGGCGACGCAGTCGGCGGTGAGCTACATCTGGCGGGCGACGGACAGCCACGGCGACAAGGCCGAGCTGACCTTCACCATCGCGGTGGCGGCGCCGTCGAACCGGGCGCCCGCGTTCGGTTCGGCGAGCTACAGCTTCACCCTGGCGGAGAACGCGGACGGCAGCACGAACGCGGTGTCGGTGGGCACGGTATCGGCGACCGATGCCGACACCGGCGACACGGTGAGCTACAGCATCACCGCGGGCAACACGGGCAGCGTGTTCGCGATCTCCTCCACCGGCGCGATCACCTATACCGGCAGCGGCGAGAACTACGAGAGCTTCACCGACCCGGCCGACCCGGCCTCGGCCTTCACCCTGACGGTGCAGGCGAGCGACGGCACGGCGACCGACACGGCGACCGTGACGGTGGCGGTGACAGACGACAACACCGAGGCGCCGGGCAAGCCGGCCGCGCCGACGGTGACGCCGACGGCGAGTTCGACGACGAGCCTCGACGTGACCTGGACGGCGCCGTCGAACGCCGGCCCGGCGATCGCGAGCTACGACCTGCGCTACCGGGAGGGCACGAGCGGGACCTGGGAGAACGGCCCGCAGGACCAGACCGGCCTCACGGCGAAGATCCCCAGCCTCACGGCGGGCACATCCTACCAGGTGCAGGTGCGCGCGACCAACGACGAGGGCGACAGCTCGTGGTCGGACTCCGGGACGGGCACGACGTCGACGGCGGACGCCGCGCAGGGGATCGTCCTGTCGAAGACCGCGCTCAGCGTGCCGGTTGGCAAGTCCATCACCTATACGGTCAAGCTGAAACGGGCTCCTGGGGGCGGAAACACAAACGAACATGTCACTGTCTTTGCGTTCCAGTCCCAGGGGTCCACGACGCTCAGCGACAAGGTCAGCGTGTCACCGAGCCGTCTCGAATACGACGCGACGAACTGGAACGTGGCCCAGACGGTCACCGTGACTGCCCAGCCGGGCGCCGCGGCCGGGGACACGGCCTCGCTCCGGCACGCGCTGCAGGCCGAAAACACCGCGGACCACGTCTGGATGACGGCGACGCTGGTGGCGAATTCGTCGCCCGCGTTCGGCAGCTCGGTGTCGATCGACGACCAGACCTACACCCAGAACTCGGTGATATCGGACCTGGCGCTGCCCGCGGCGACGGGCGGCAACGGGACGGTGCGCTACAGCCTGTCGCCGGCGCCGCCGGCGGGGCTGGGCTTCGACGCCGGGACGCGCATGCTCACGGGCACGCCGACGGCGGCGCAGAGCGCGACCACCTACACCTACACGGCGACCGACGAGGACGGCGACACCGCGACGCTGGAGTTCGACATCACGGTCTCGTCGACGACCAACACCGCGCCCGCGTTCGACGCGGCGAGCTACAGCTTCAGCCTGGCGGAGAACGCGGACGGCAGCACCACGGCGGTGTCGGTGGGCACGGTGACGGCGACGGATGCGGACACGGGCGACTCGATCACCTACAGCATCACGGCGGGCAACACCGGCAGCGTGTTCGCCATCGGCGCATCCACAGGCGCGATCACCTATACCGGCAGCGGCGAGAACTACGAGAGTTTCACGGACCCGGCCGACCCGGCGTCCGCCTTCACCCTGACGGTGCGGGCGAGCGACGGCACGGCGACCGACACGGCGACCGTGACGGTGGCGGTGACGGACGTGGACACCGAGGCGCCGGGCAAGCCCGCGGCGCCCACGGTGGGGCCGACGACGGGTTCGTCGTCGAGCCTGGACGTGGAGTGGACCGCGCCGTCGAACGCCGGCCCGGCGATCACGGGCTACGACCTGCGCTACCGGGAGGGCACGAGCGGGACCTGGGACGACGGCCCGCAGGACCAGACGGGCCTGACGGCGATGATCGGCAGCCTGGATGCGGGCACGTCCTACCAGGTGCAGGTGCGGGCGACGAACGCCGAGGGCGACGGGGCGTGGTCGGATTCGACGTCGGGCACCACCTCGGCGGCGCTGCCGGCGGTGCCGAACCTGGTCGTCACCCCGGTCATGGGCGCGACGGACAAGCTCGACGTGTCGTGGGACGCGGTGGCGGATACCTTGAATTACGTCGTCCGGTGGAAGACCGGCGGCCAGACGTACGTCAATACCCGTCAAATCCAAACTAACCCTAGACCAGGCGACCCTCAAACGAGCGCGCAGATCACGGGCCTGACGGCCGACACCGCGTATGACGTTCAGGTCACCGTCGTCGCCAGTGATCATTCCGTCTCGGCCCGGAGCGAGGTCGCGGGAACGCGGACGCATGCGGCGAACTCCGCGACGATCGCGGCGAAGACCTCGCCGGTGACGGAGGGGACGGCGGCGGTGTTCACGGTGACGCTGACGACGGCGGCGCCGGCTGCCGGCCTCAACTTCAGCATCAGCGTGGCGGACGCGCCGGGCAGCGATTTCGTGGCGGCGGCCGACCAGGGCGTGAAGACGGTGTCCTTCGCCGCGGGCGAGACGACCAAGGACTACAGCGTCGCCACGGTGGACGACGGCAACGACGAGACGGACGGCCCCGTGTCGGTGACGCTCCTGTCGGCGCCGGGCTACACCCTGGGCAGTCCGTCGAGCGCGGCGGTGACGGTGCAGGACAACGACCTGCCGGCGATCCCGAACCTGACCGTGGCCGCGGTCGACGGCGAGCCGACCAAGCTCGACGTGGACTGGGACGCGCCGACCGGCGTCACCTTCGACAGCTACATCATCGAGTGGAAGAGCGCCGGGCAGAGCTACGACAGCAGCCGCCAGACGACCAACAGGGGTCCGGACCCCGACACGGAGGTGCAGCTGACGGGCCTGACGGCGGATACGGCGTATGACGTCCGGGTGAGCGCCGTCGACCAGTTGGAGGCGCCCCAGGCCCAGAGCGAGATCACGGGGACGCTGACTGGCGTGCTGCCGACCGCCACCATCGCGGCGGGCACCTCTCCGGTGACGGAGGGCACGGACGCGAGCTTCACGGTGACGCTGTCGAGCGCGGCGCCGGCGAGCGGCCTCACCATCGACCTGACGGTGTCGGAGGGGGTGGACGACGACTACGTGGCCTCGGGCAACGAGGGCGCCAAGACGCTGGACATCGCCGGCGGCGCCACGACCGGGACCTACAACGTCCCCACGGTGGACGACGGGGACGACGAGGCCAACGGCACCGTGACGGTGACGCTGAACGCCGGCACGGGCTACACGCTGGGCGCGACGACAAGCACCTCGGTGGCGGTGGAAGACGACGATGACGCGGCGTCCGTCATGCCCGTCTGGTCGGCAACGCTGACGGTGGGGGGTACGCTCCAACGGGGCTGGAGTGCTGACACGGGCATTGGCTCGATCACCAGCAGCAGCATGACGGACCAGGGCGCGACGCGGGCGCTCACCGGCGTCTTTCTCGTCGGCAGCGGCCTGAGCATAGCCTACGGGGATCTGACGGGCAGCGCGACGGGCAGCTACAAGTTCTGCGTGGACGGCACGGCGTTCACGAAGACGCCCGGCTGGAACCCCTTTACGGGGGCAGCCAGCAGAGTCGACTGGGACCCCTCCGGCCTGACCTGGACCAACGGCCAGAAGGTCGAGCTGGCGGTGGTCGCCGCGACGCAGAACTGCCCCGCCGTCACGCCGCCGGCCGTGGTCACCGGCATCGAGCTCAGTCTCAGCCCGTCGCGCATCGCCGAGGACGGCGGCGCGCGGACGGTGACGGCGACCGCGACCCTGGTCGGCGGGACGCTGGCGACCGCGGCCGACGTGATCCTGGCCTGCGGCCGGGAGGGCGATACCGCCACCTACGGCACCGACCTCGGCATTGCGTCCGCCGGCAAGTCCTGTCCGACCACCTTCGAGTTCGCCATCCCGGCCGGCGCTGCGAGCGGGTCGATCGACCTCACCGTGACGCCGACGAACGACACGGCCGAGGAGGGCGACGAGAGGGTGTACTTCCGGGCCAGCGTCGGCGGGTTCCCGAGCGCGGGGGCCATGCTGACCGTCGTCGACGACGACAAGACGGAATTCGTGCCGCTGCCGCCGCGGGATCCGAACCGCGTGCCGCGCAACCTCGCGGTGTCGGACACCGGGGTGGTGACCTGGACCCTGGACAAGGCGACGGCGCCCGACGGCCGGATCAAGTACTGGGTGGAATGGAACTGGGACGAGGTGGCGCCGTCGTACATGGACCTGGGCTTCGTGAATACCGGCCAGGCGACGGTCCACGAGTTCCAGTGCTCCGAGGGGCGCTGCGAGACCCGGATCGAGGACTTCGACGCCCGCTACCACTACCTCGTCGAGGTGAACAATGCGGAGCGGCCGATCAAGGGCCTGCCGGCGGCGGCGGCGCGGCACACGCCGGCGCCGGGCGAGGTGCTGAACCTCACCGGCGTGCCGGAGAACGTGGCGGTCTCGGACACCGGGCTGGTGACCTGGAGCGTGCCGTCGGTGCGGGACGACTACACGGTCGCCTGGGCGAGCGGCACGAAGCGGCTGGCGAAGCGGAAGTCGCGGGGCGCGCGGAACAAGGGCTTCGAGATCGTGGACGTCCGCACCTGCGCGGACGACCGCTGCAGCCTGCAGATCCCGAACTTCGACGCGGCGCGGCACTGGCTGGTGGAGGTGAACGCGCTCGACCGGCGGCACTACAACGGGCGCGAGCCGGTGCGGGTGCGCCATTCGCCGTGGTCGCTGGATGTCACGCTTGCCGCCGGCCCGGCGGTGGACGAGGGCACGGCGGCGTCGTTCACGGTGACGCTCTCGGAGGCGGCGCCGGAAGGCGGGCTGACGCTCGCCTACGGCGTGTCGGAGGACGGCGAGTTCGTGGCGGCGGACGATGAGGGCGCGAAGACGCTCGCCATCGACGGGGGCGCCACGAGCGCGACGATCGAGGTGCCGACGGCGGGCGACGACGCGGACGAGCCGGACGGCAGCGTGACGGTGACGCTGGACCACGGCGACGGCTACAACCTGGGCGCGGCGTCGAGCGCGGCGGTGACGGTGCGCGACGACGACGAGGCCCCCGCCGAGCCGGAACCGGAGCCGGAGCCCGAGCCGGTCTCGTTCACGATCTACCACGACCCGGACGACGGGACCGCGGCGACGGGCCGCTACGACACGGCGGTCGGGCTGCTCGACGGCGCGGAGTGGGCCTCGTACACGGTGCGCACGGTGACGGGCTCCGACAAGGTGGACGGACTCGCGGGCGTCTCGAACTCGGTGCTGCCGCGCTTCTTCCTGGGCGACCCGGAGGAAGAGGGCTGGGGTCCGGCGCGGGCGAAGGTCAACAACGGCGGCCTGAAGTGGCTGCGCAAGAAGCTCGCGGAGCCGCAGAAGGCGCGGGAGCCGCAGGCGGCGCCGGGATCCCTGCCGGGCGTGTCGGTGGCCGATGCGCGGGTGCGCGAGGCGCCGGGCGCGGTGCTCGCGTTTAGGGTGACGCTGGACCGTGCGCCGGACGCGCTGGCGTCGGTGGACTACCGGACCGTCGCCCGGACGGCGCATCCGCGCTACGACTACACGCCGACCTCGGGCACGCTGCTGTTCGCGCCGGGCGAGACGGAGAAGACGGTGTCGGTGCCGGTGCTGGACGACGCGCATGACGAGGGCGAGGAGGAGCTGCTGCTCGTGCTGTCGAACCCCTCCGGCCTGCGCAAGGTCGACGGCGACGCGGTCGGCACGATAACCAACACGGACCCGATGCCGGGGGCGTGGCTGGTGCGGATGGGCCGCACCGTCGGCAGCCAGGCGCTGGACGCGCTCGGCAGCCGGTTCGCCGAGACCGGCGGCTCGCACGGCACGCTCGGCGGACAGGCCGTCACCGGCGGCGCGGCGTCGGACGGGACGTCCGACGGCACGGCGCAGGGAATGGCGCTCGGCGCCGGGGCCGAACGGCCGTGGTGGCAGTACACCGGCGACCGCGGCCTGCACGGGAGCGACCCGCACGGCGGCGGGACCGGGCTGCGGACCATGACGCTGGAGCAGTTCCTGCTCGGCACGTCGTTCCACCTCGCGGCCTCCGGCCGCAAGGAGGCGGGCGGTCCGGGCTTCGCCGCGTGGGGCCGGTTCGCGACCACCGCCTTCGAGGGCGAGGCCGGCGGGCTCGACCTGGACGGCACGGTCACGACCGGCTTCCTCGGCGCCGACGCCGAGTGGGACCGGCTGCTGGCGGGCGTGATGGTCTCGCACAGCCTGGGCGAGGGCACATACGGCGGCCCGGCCGGCAAGGGCGACGTCGAGAGCGCGCTGACCGGGGTCTGGCCCTACGCCAAGTTCGACCTGACCGAACGGGTGTCGGTGGCGGGCCTCGCCGGCGCGGGCTGGGGCAGGCTCACGCTGAAGCCCGAGGGCGAGCGCGCCATGGAGACCGACGTGCGGATGCGCATGGCCGCGGTCGGCGTCACCGGGCGGCTGCTCGACGGCGAGGACGGCATCGCGCTCAACGTGCGGTCCGACGCGATGTGGGTCGGCACGGAGAGCGATGCCGTGCCGGGCATGGCGGCGAGCGAGGGCGAGGCGACGCGGCTCCGGCTGGTGCTGGACGGCAGCCGGACCTTCGCGGTCGGCGGCGGCGCGACGCTGACGCCGAGCGCGGAGATCGGGCTCAGGGTGGACGGCGGCGACGCCGAGACCGGGTTCGGCACCGAGGTCGGCGGCGGCGTGGCGTGGTCCGACCCGGAGCGCGGGCTGTCGGCCGAGGTCAAGGCGCGGGGCCTGCTGACCCACGAGGACTCGGGCTTCAGCGAGCGCGGGGTCTCGGGCGGGCTGACCTGGGACCCGCGGCCGGACACGGAGCGCGGGCCGAAGCTGACGCTGAGCCAGACCCTGGGGGCGACCGATGCGGGCGGCGTGGACGCGCTGCTCGCGCGCGACGATCTGGCGGGGCTTGCGGCCAACGACAATAGTTGGGACCGGCGGCGCTTCGAGGCGCGGCTGGGCTACGGCGTGCCGGCGTTCGGCGGCCGGCTGACGGGGACGCCGGAGGTCGCGCTGGGCCTGTCGGACACGGGGCGCGACTACGCGCTCGGCTGGCGTCTGACGCCGGAGCGGCAGGGTCCGCGGACCTTCGAGTTCAAGGTCGAGGCGCTGCGCAACGAGAGCGTCAACGACAACACCCCGCCCGAGCACAGGATAGGCTTCGGGTTTACCGCCCGTTGGTAGGCACCCGGCGGCAACCCGGGAGATGAGCCGCGTCAGGGGCGCGGACCGGGACGCGGTCCTCGGGGGCCATGCCTGGGCCTACATGCGGCGCAACCCCGACTACCGCGAGGCATGGGCGGTGCATGCCGCCCCGCCCCGCTTCGAGGATGCGGGGTTCCCGCTCCGGGTGCAGACCGAGGCCGACCTGCGGGCGGAAGCGGAGTGGGCGCTGCTCGCCTGGGAGGACCCCGAAGCGGAGGTCTGGCGCTCGCCCTTCTGGTCCGGCATCCCGATGCTCGTCGGCGAGCCCGACCCGGACCCCTGGCCCGACCCGGCGCCGCTGCTGGGGCTTCTGACGGAAGCAGGAGCGCGGGTCGAGGGGCTGAGGCTGCTCGACGGCCGGTTCGTTCTCAAGGCGGAGCTCGGCAACGCGCTGCTGCAGATCCTGGTGCCGTCGGGCCGCGCGTTCGGCCCCGGCGACGGGATCATGGCGAAGCTCGGGCTGAGCCTGCCGCTGGAGGCGGCGGTCGGGCGGATCGAGGACCTGTGGCGGGTGACGGGACGCCCGCCCCCTCCTCGGAGGCGCCGGGTCCGGGCAAGGAGCACGACGAGCTTCTGAAGGTCCTGGACGCGCTCGGCGCGGAGAAGTCGCAGCGGGACATTGCGCTGGACGTTCTCGAGGCCGACGCGGTGGAGCCCTGGGACCCCAACGGGGGACCGCGCTCGAAGTCGAGGCGCCGCATCGAGAAGGCGAAGGGGCTGAGGGACGGCGGCTACAGCGCGGCGTTCCTCGAGCCGCGCCGCAAGCGCCGCCGTCAGCGCAAGCCGGATCCCTCCGCGACGTAGCGCGGTCCGGCGTTTCCGCGAGGCGGTCCCGAACCGCTCCCCCGTTCCCGAATCCGCTGCCCGCGCGCCCGTCCGAAACATTGCGGCCGGCGTGCCGGCGCGCCTGTCCCGGTCCCCGGAACCGGTCCGGGGCGATCTGCCGGTCCTCGGGCGATCGCCCTCCCGGCACCGCAGGGCACCGTGAGGCACCGCCTGGGGAGGTCGGTTTTGCGACTCGCAAATCGACCCTTACGGCGGGCCGGGCGCGCCGTTTCAATCGCGGACCGGGCCGCAGAGCGCGGCGTCCTGGATCGGCGTCCGGGGCAGGCGGAGACGAAGGAGAATGACGGTGGCCGACGAACAGATATTTTTCACGACGGTCGAGGCGGCCCGCTATCTGCGGCTGTCGCACCGCACCCTGAAACGCTACCGGGTGACCGGCGAGGGCCCGGTGTTCAACCGCTTCGGCGGCCGGGTGCGCTACCGGCGCGAGCATCTCGACGAGTGGGCGGCGAAGCGCGAGCGCAACTCGACCGTGGACCCCGGGCCGGAATCCGGGGCAGGCCCCGGACCGGGGGATGGCCTCGGTCCCGCGCTGCGCTGCGCGGCGGTGGCGGCGCTCGGCGTCGCGCTGCTGCTCGCGGGACCGGACGCCGCGTTCGCGACCACCGACACCACGTTCGACGATCCGCTCGACACGGTGGAAGGGATCGTCGGCGGCACCGGCGGCCAGCTCGCCGCCGCGCTCGCCGTGGGCGCCGCACTGGTCGGCTCGGTGCTGCGCTTCAATGCGATGCAGCTCATGGGCGCGGTCGGCGTCGGCATCGCGGCGGGCGCCGGCACCGGCATCGTCACCGGCCTCGTCGGCACGGCGATCGTCTGAGCCGAAGGTCGGCAGCCATGAACGACACCGCCCGCCACACCATCCCGCGCCGGCTCGACGATCCGGAGCGCTGGATGTTCTGGACCGTCGACGAGGCGGCCGCGTTGATGGGCCCGGCCCTGCTCGGACTCGCGGCCAACCAGTTCGTGCCCGGCCTCGTTGCCGGCGTCGGCGGCTGGCTGCTGCTGCGCCGGGTCAAGCGCGGCGGCGGGGCCAACATCGCGCGCTACGCCCTCTACTGGTTCCTGCCGGACTTCGTGCTGCGGCTCAGGGCGACGCCGCCGAGCCACCTCCGGCGCTTCGTCGGCTGAGGGGGGTGGCATGAAGCGCATCGAACTGGACTCCGCCATCCGCCGGGTGCGGGACGTCCGCCTCGCCCTGGCGGCGCTGCTGGTGCTGTCGATGACCGCGAACCTGGCGCTCACCATGAGCTTCGCCGGGCGCGAGACCGTCACCGTGCTGGTGCCGGCGGCGGCCGGTCCGGCCTGGGAAGTGGGCGCCGGCGGAGTCGGCATCGACCGGGCAGGCGCCCGGTATCTCGAAGACATGGCGCGCACCGTCGCGGTGACGCTGCTCACGCTGACCCCGGAGAACGCGGCCCATGTCCGCCTCGCGGCGGCGCGTCTCGCCCACGCCTCGGCGCGCGGCGCGATCGGCGCCTGGGTCGAGGCCGAGGCCGCGCGCCTGGCCGGGCGCGACATGGCGAGCGCCTTCTACCCCCTGGAGATCGAGGCCGACCCCGGGCGGCTCAGCGCCGAGATCGCGGGTGAGCTCGTGACCTGGATCGGCCGCGAGGAGTCCTCGCGCGAGGACCGGCGCTACCGGCTGGTCTTCCGGATCGACGCCGGGCGCATCGGTCTCCTGCGCTTCGAACAACTGGAGAGTGGAAAATGACGATTATCGGATCGCGCCCGCGCGCGATGCTGCTTGCCCTGCACATTCTGGTCCTGGGCGGCCTCGCGGCGCCGGCTCCGGCGCTGGCGATGCAGATCCTCGACGCGGCCGACCATGGCGAGATCGCGGCGGAGATCTCCGCGACGCATGTGAACCGCATCGCGCTGGCCGGCGACCGGATCGCGACGGTGGTTCGCGCGCCGGACGGCTTCTCGGTCGAGCACGACGCCCGGTCGGGCGACCTCTATCTGCGGCCCTCGGTTCCGGCGGCGGCAGGACACGCGGCGGGGGATCCCGTCACCCTGTTCATCGGCACGGAGAAGGGGTTCACCTACCGGCTGACGCTGACGCCGGCGGACCGGGACTCGGCGCAGATCCTGATCCGCAACGCCGGGGCCCTGCCGGACAGCGCCATCGGGTCGCCGTCCGCCGCCGGCAGTCCTCACGTCGCGGCGCTGGTGCGGCTGGTGCGCGCCGTCGCCCGGCGCGAGCCGCTGCCCGGCTACGGCATCGAGGCCCGGCACGGCCTGTCCGTCGGCGGCTTGACACTCATCGAGACCTGGCGGGGCCCGCGCTTCGCGGCGCTCGTCTTCGAGGCCGCCGGTTCGGCATCGGAAGATGCGGACACAGCCGCGGGCCTCGCCGGGACCATCGAAGAGACCCTGGACGCCGGGCGCATCGGAGACGGCGCCCGTCTCGCCGCCCTGTGGCTGGCGCCGCCCGGCACCGGCCCGTCGGGCGGACGGCTCGCGGTGGCGGTCGTGGAAAGCGCCGCGGGAGAGCCGCGATGAGCGCCCGTGCGGACGCCTCCGGCTCCCGGCCCGGGGGCCCGGACAGGTCGTGGGCCGGGGCGGGCGGCGACGCCGGGGCGGTGCGGCGGCGCCAGCTGTTGCTGTTTTCGGTCATTGGGGCGGTGTTCCTGGTCGCGGTGGCCGCGTGGCTCGGCATGGGCGGCGGCAAGGAGCGCGCGCCGCAGGGCGGCATCGAGGCGGAGATCGCCGGGCCGGACGCCGCCGAGCAGGTCTGGACCCGGCGCTCCGAGGCCCGGCTCGGCGGGATCGAGACGCAGCTTCGCGAGCTGCGGCAGGACGCGCGGACGCTGCGCGCCGACAACGAGCGGCTGCGCGCGAAGCTGGAGCAGGACGGCGTCGACGCGCGCCGCACGATCGACCGCCAGGCGGCCGTGATCGACGAGCTGGAGCGCCGGCTCCAGCCGCCCGCCTCCCCGGGCAATGCGGCAGGCGCTGCGCCGGGGAACGACCCCTGGTTCCGGGGACAGGCGCAACCGGAGGCGCCCCCGGCTCGGGGGCCGGGGCAGGCCCTGCCGGGACGCATGATCGAGACCTTCGAGCTGGAAGGTGCGCCGCAATCGTCGTTGGCCGATCCCCGCAGCGGACCGGAGCTGGTCGCCGACGCCGTCGCCAAGCCGGTCTCGGTGTGGCTGCCGGCGGGCGCCCACGCCGAGGCCGTGGTGCTGGCGGGCGTCGACGCCTCGGCCGGGGTCTCGTCCCAGGGCGATCCCCGCCCGGTGCTGCTGCGCATCACGGGACCCGCCTGGACGGCGGCCGAGGAGGGGACCGCCTTGGCTGTCGACGTCGACGGCTGCACCGTCACGGGCGCCGCCCATGGCGACCTCTCTTCGGAGAAGGTCTATGTCCGCTTCCGCACCATGACCTGCGCCGGACCGGAGTCCGGCACGGTGATCGAGACCGACGTCGCGGGCTTCGTCGCCGGTTCCGGCAAGACCGGCGTGCGCGGTCCGGTGGTGAGCCGCGAAGGCGCGCTGGTCGAGAAGGCGTTCCTCGCCGGCATGATCTCCGGCATCGGCCAGGGCGTCGCGCAGGCGTTCCAGCCCCAGGCGGTCGCGACCGGTTCGGGCGCCGCGGTCGCCAACACCGCGCTCTCCGACATTGGCCGGGCCGGCCTCGGGGCGGGTGCGTCGACCGCCGGTCAGAAGGTCGCCGACTACATGATCCGCCGGGCCGAGCAGTACCAGCCGGTGATCCAGCTCCAGGCCGGCACGAAGGTGACGCTGGTGTTCCTCGAAGGCGCCCGCATCGACGGTCGCGCGCCGGTCCGCACCGCGCAGAAAGGACAGTGACATGACGCATGACACGAAACGCGCCCGGCGCACTGCGCCGCTCCCGGTTGCAATGTTCGCCGCGCTCCTGCTGGCCGGCTGCTCGTCGGGGCATGTCGGCGAATCCTGGCAGTGCCCGCTGGCAGAAGGCGGCACCTGCGACAGCGTGGCGGCGGCCGATCCGGCGGTGCCGGACCCGGACGCGGCCCGGAACGCGGTCCTGAAGGAGCCGCTCTGGCGGGTGCGGGCCACCGCGGCAGAGACGCCACCTGAGCCGGGTTGCGCGGCGACGTGCGGCGCCGGGTTCGATCCCTTCGGCTGGCTCGCACGGCTGTTCGGCGGAGCCGATGGCGCGGATGACGACGACGGCGCCGGGTCGGACACGACCGCGGCGGCACCGGCGGGTTCCCCGGAGGAGCGCCGTTCGGCCTCCGGGAGTGCGGTTCGAGACGCCGATGCGGCGACGTCCATGCAGTTCCCCGGGAAGCAGAAGTCCCGGTCCGAGAATCCGGCCGGCGCCCTCCCGGCCGATCCCGACCCGGAGCAGGACGATCCCGTCGCGGGCGACCTCGCCGAGGACGATCTGCGCACCGACGAGATCGTCGCGCGCATCTGGATCGCGCCCTTCGTCGATGCCGAAGGCGTCTACCGCGAGGCCAGCCACGTCCGGGTCGTGCTGGAGCCCGCCGGCTGGAGGCTCCGCTGATGGCGTCGGGCGCGCTCGGCCGGCTGCTGGAGCTCTTCGAGGGGCCGGAGGCGCCGGGCGCGTGGACGCCGCCGGCGGTGCCGGCCGCACTCCATGCGCTGCTGCCCTGGCGCGCCTGGGACGAATCGAGCGAGCTCTACGTCAACGCGGCCAGCACCGGGTTCGTCGTGGAGCTGCCGCCCTTCGCGGGGATCGACGCCGAGACCCTGGGTGCGCTTGCCGGCACGCTGGCGGACGCCGCGCCCGAGCGCTGCACGGCGCAGGTGATCCACTGGGCGAGCCCGCGCTTCGGCGCGGCGGCCAGGAGCTGGGCGGAACCCCGGATCGGGTCCAGGGCAGATCGCAGGGAGACCGACGGGGCGCTTGCCCGGATGGGTTCGCGCCGCCGCGACCTGCTGGCGCCCGGCGGCTGGCGCCGGCTGCATGCGGGCGGGCCGCCCTTCACGCTGTCGGACTACCGGGTGTTCGTCACCGCCTGCCTGGCGGGACCGCCCGGCCCCGCCGCGGAGACCGCGCTGGGCGCCTTCCGCCGCGCGCTCGAAGGAACATTGGCTTCCGCCGGGGCGCGGACCCGGCGGCTGGAGCCGGACGGCCTGCTCTCGCTCGCGGCCGAGCTCGCCGCGCCGGATATTACCGGGTATCGCGACGGTGGCACCGAGCGCCCGCCGCGGCGCTGGGCACCGCGGGATCCCCTCCACGAACAATGCGCCGCGCCCGGCCGCGCGCTCACCGTCCATCCCACCGGCCTCACCTTCCACCACCCCGACGGCGGCCGCGACAGCGGCTCCGGGGATATCGCCGTGCGCGTGCTCTCGGCCATCGCCTTCCCGGAGGTGTGGCCGGGCTGGCGCGGCAACGCGCTGATCGGCGACTTCCACCGCGATTTTCTGCAACCCGGCTGCCCGGTGCTGACCTGCCTCACCGTCATGACCGGCGACGAAGCGGCGGGCGAGAAGGCGTTCCTCAAGTCCGCCCGCGCGACCCAGCAGGCCGGCACCGGCATCGCGCGCTATCTCCCGGGCCTGCCCGAGAAGGCGCGCGACTGGCAGACGGTGACCGAACGGCTGAAGGACGGCGAGCGGCTGGTCCGCGCCTGCTACATGGCCGCCGTCTACGCCCCGCTCGATGCGCTCGACGAGGCCGAGCAGGCGGTGCGCGCCATCTATCACGGCCAGGGCTGGCGGGTGAACGCGGAGCGCTACATGCAACTGCCCTCCTGGCTGGCCTGCCTGCCGATGGCCTCGGCCGGCGGTCTCGACGCCGACCTCGAACGCATGGGCCGGATGAAGACGCTGCTGACCTCCTCGGCCGTCAACCTCAGCCCCCTGCATGGCGAGTGGCGCGGGCAGCCGGCGAATCCGGACAACCCGCCGGCGCTGTTCCTGATCGGGCGCCGGGGCCAGCCGGCCTGCTGGTCGCCCTTCGCCAACGAGGCCGGCAACTACAACGTCGCCGTCACCGGCAAGTCCGGCTCGGGCAAGTCGGTGCTGATGCAGGAACTGGTGACCGGGCTGATCGGCGCCGGCGGCGAGGCCGTGGTGATCGACGACGGGCGGTCCTTCCAGCACACCGCCGAAGCGCTGGAGGGGGCGTTCATCGCCTTCGGCAAGGACCCGGCCTGCCTCAACCCCTTCGCCATGATCGACTCAGGCACGGCGGCGCATGACGGCGACTACCGCGAGGAGTGCTTCGCCATGCTGGCCGGCGTCATCGGCCGCATGGCGCGGCGGCGGGGCTCGATCGACGACATCGAGGCGGCGCTGATTGCCGAGGCGATCGCGGCGGCCTGGGACGAGGCCGGCAACGACGCCGACCTCGGCACGGTGCGGGGCCACCTCTCGAAGCGCGACGACCGCCGCGCCGCCGACATGGCGACCTCGCTTGGCCCCTGGTGTCCCGGCGGCGCCATGGGCCGGCTGTTCGCGGGCTCGAACGTGCCCGACCTGGAGAACGCGCTCACCGTGTTCGAGCTCGCCGAGCTCAAGGGAAGGGGCGACGTCCAGGCGGTGGTGCTGATGCTGGTGGTCTTCCTGGCGACCCAGCGCATGTATCACGGCCCGCGCACGCGGGCGAAGGCGATCGTCATCGACGAGGCCTGGGACCTGCTCTCCGGCGAGGACTCGAAGGCGTTCCTCGAAGGCGCCGCCCGGCGCGCCCGCAAATACCGCGGCGCCCTCGTCACCGGCACGCAGTCGGTCAACGACTACTACGCCAACCCGGCCGCCAGGGCCGCCTGGGAGAACTCGGACTGGGTGATCTTCCTCGCCCAGAAGGACGAGTCGGTCGAGCTGCTGAAATCCGAGAAGCGCATCCACTGCGATCCCGGCATGGAGCGGGCCTTGAAGAGCCTGACCACGGCCGATGGCCGCTACGCCGAGCTGGTGCTGCACGGCCCCGACGGCTGGCGGGTCGCCCGCCTGGTGCTCGACGCCTGGTCGGTCGCGCTGTTCTCGTCGCGCGGTCCCGCCTTCGCGGCGGTCGAGCGGCTCAAGGCCGAGGGGCTCACCACGGTCGAGGCCATCGACCGGCTCGCGGGGGACGCTCCCCTCGCGGACGGCGCCCGTCTCGCGGGAGCCGCACCGCCTCCCGCTTCCGGCCATTCCGAAACGACCGAACCTGGAGACACCGTATGACGCGGAAACCAACCGGAGGCGGGCAACGCCCGCTCGCCTGGCTGGCAGACCCGGAGAATGTCACGGCTGCCGATATCGACTTCGAGGCGCTGGCCCATGTGCTGGCCAACACCTGCCGCCGGGGCGGCTGCATGCGCGGCTACCACTCGGTCGCGGCCCATGCGGTGATTGTGTCGGAGGAAGTCGAGGCGCTGGACGGGCTCGAAGACGAGGACCGGCGGCGGCTGGCGCTGCACGCGCTGGTCGCGGACGCGCCGTCGGCCTGGCTGCGGGGCGGCTGGCCCGACTCGCAGCGCGCCGCCGAACGCGCCGGGCGGTTCGCGACGGCGATCGCGTCGGCGGTGCGCGAGGCCGCCGGCCTCGATGCGGTGCTGGACGAGGAGCCGGCCGAGCTGTTGCGGTTCGTGGCCCGCATGGCGGCGGCGGCCGAGAGCCGCGACCTGCTCGACGGAAACGCGCCCACGGGCGCCGGAGTCGCCTTCCCGCCGCTGAAGCGGCGCATCCGCTCGGTCCCGCCGGACAAGGCGGCCGAGGGCTGGCTCGCCCGCTTCCGGGCGCTCGCCGGGCCGGACGAGGAGCGGCAGCGGCGCATCGCGGCGGTTGCCCGACCGGACGGATCTGATGCCGGCGAAGGCTGACATGGGCCGGATCCCGGATCGGGGGAGCCTGCCCCGGCCCCCGAGCCGGGGGGACGGGCCTGGGAGCTGGCCGGTCATGGTCTCGGCGGTTCTGCTCTCTGGCGCGATTGCGGCTGCGGTCGCGGCGGCAACGCTCCGATACGGAGTGGAAGAGCCGCCGCGCGTCGCCGGCGTCCGGCTTGCCGAGATCACGGCGGCCTACACCACCCGCGCCGCAAGCGAAGGCGCGGGTGCGGAGGACGTGCGCGCCTGGGGCGCGGCGCTGGAAGCGGCGCTCGACCGGGTGGCGGCGCGCCATCGCCTGGTGCTGCTGCCGGCCCGCGCCGTAGCCGCCGGCGCGCCCGACGCGACGGCCCGGGTCGAGGCCGCGCTCGCGGCGATCCTCGCGGACCGGAGAGCGGAGCGATGAGCGCGCGGGGGCTGCAACTCTCACCGAGGGCAGGCCGTTCGCGCCGTGGCCGGCATATCGGCCTCGCCGTCATGGTCGTGCTGGCGGCCGTCTGGCTGGGCGCGGCGTCGCGCGTGCATGTCAACGCCTCCTGGTCGGACGGGTCCTGGGGCTATGCCGCCTTCCCTCTGTTCGGCGAGGACCCGAAGCCCGGCGACCGCGTGCTGTTCGAGCCGCCGGAGGCCGTCGGTTCCCGGGTTCCCTACCTGAAGACAGTGCGCGGCGTGCCGGGCATGGCGGTCGCGGTCGGGACGGACGGAACGGTGTTTCTGGACGGCGAGCCGGTGGGCCGGGCCAAGACCCATGCGCTCGACGGGCGGCCGCTCGCGGCGATCGCGCCCGGGATCGTCCCGCCGGGACACTTCTACCTGCACGGCGACCACACGGACAGCCATGACAGCCGCTACGCCGAGATCGGGCTGGTGCCGCGCGACCGCATCCTCGGACGCGCCGTCGCCATGCCGGACATTCCCTGGCTGGGACTGAACGGACCGTTGGTCGGGCCGGAAGACACCGGCGACGACAAGGGGCCGGAGGCAAGACCATGAAGCGCGCTGCTGCCTTGCTGCTCGCCACGACGCTCGGCGCGGTGATGGCGTCCGCAACTCCGCTTCCGGTCTCGGCGGAAGACCTGGGTGTGCGCGGCGCGACCTGGCCGGTCGCCGAGCCCGACCTGCTGGCGCAGATCGAGGCGCGCCTTCTCGAAATGGAACGCTCCGGCGAGCTGGCGCGGCTGGAACGAGAGGCCCGCGCCAATGCCCGGAGGAAGCTGGAAGAACCGGACCCGGTGGCCGGCATCGCGCCGGCGAGGGAAGAACGCAGCCGCCTGTTCGATCCGGCCATCACGGTCGCGCGGGATATCCGGACGGCCGACGGCGCGCTCATCGCCGCTGCCGGCACGCGGGTCAACCCGCTGGAGCGCACCACGCTCGCCCGCGACCTGCTGTTCGTCGACGGCCGGCGCGCGGCGGAGATCGCCTGGGCGCTCGCCCGGGAAGAGGAAAGCGGGCGTCCTGCGAAGATCGTGCTGCTCGCCGGGCGGCCGCTCGACCTGATGCGGCGGCACCGCCGGCCCTTCTTCTTCGACCAGGGCGGGCGCCTCGCCGCGCGCTTCGGCCTCGGGTTCACGCCGAGTCTGGTCGAACAGACGGGATCGCGGCTGCGGATTACGGAGATTCCGGTCGAGGACCGGCCTGCCCCGCCTGCCCCGGACACCGATCCGGGGGACACCGATCCGGGGAATGGTCCCGGATCGGTGGGAGCCTGGCCACCCGGCTCGGAGGCCGGGGCAGGCTCCCCCGGAGCCGGGCGGACAAGCCCCGAAGAGGAGGACTGAACGATGCTGAACATGAACCGCGCCACCCTGCTCGGCCATGCCGGGCGCGATCCCGAGATCCGGGACCTGAAGAACGGCGGCAAGGCGGCGGTGTTCACGCTCGCCACCACCGAGAAGTGGACGGACGGGGACGGCCGCCCGGCCGAGGCGACCGAATGGCATCGCATCGTCGTCTACGGTCCCACGGTCGCGGCGGTCGAAAAGATGCTGCGCAAGGGCGACCGGGTGATGGTCGAGGGCCGGATCGCGACGCGCGGCTTCACCGACCGGGAAGGGAAGGAAAGGGCGGTCACCGAGATCGTCGTCTCGGGCCGGCACGGCATGGTCAATATCTTGGGTGGACGCCGGGCGAGCCCGGATCGCGGTCCGGGCCAGGCGGAAGAAACGCCGGACGCCGAGGCGGGCGGCGGCGCGCCGGAATCGCCGGCATGATCCGCCACGTAACCCTTCCGGCCGCGCTGGCGCTGCTGGCCGTGCTGTGGGCCGCCCCGGCCTCGGCGCAGTCCTGCACCGGGCGCTTCGTCAACCCGATCTCGGACGTCTGCTGGGAGTGCCTGTTCCCGATCTCGATCGGGCCGATCACGATCGGCAGCGTCTCCGGCGTGCTCGACACGCCGAACCCGTCCTCGCCGATCTGCCTCTGCGGCTCGCCGATCCCCCGCATCGGCCTCTCGCTCGGGGTCTGGGAGCCGGCCCGGCTGGTCGACGCGACGCGGGCGCCCTGGTGCTTCCCCAACCTCGGCGGCCTCACCATCGATCCGGGCCTTCCCGCAGGGCGCGGGCGCACCGGCGCGGCGGGCGGCGACGGCGCCAAGGGCTCGGTCTGGCATGCCCACTACTACATGTATCCGCTCCTGAGCTGGATCGGCGTCCTGCTCGATCTCGGCTGCCTGGAGGGCGGCGGGCTCGACATCGCCTGGGCCTCGGAGCTCGACCCGGCCTGGCTCGACGACGAGCTGACCTTCCTGCTCAACCCGGAGGCGGCGCTGTTCGCCAACCTCCCTGCCCAGGCGGCCTGCGCCGCCGATTGCGCTGCTTCCTCGGCCGGCCTGCCGCTCGATCCCATGTTCTGGTGCGCGGGCTGCCAGGGCGGGATGTATCCGCTCACCGGCAACGTCGCCGCCCATGTCGGCGGGGTGCAGGCCTCGCTGCTCGCCTCCCAGCGCTTGCTCTACCGGCTGCACCGGGCCGGGGTCGCCTGGGGGACGATGGGCTCGGGCGCGCTCTGCGGACGCTATCCGATGCCGGTGATGAAGAAGTCGCAGTACCGCTGGCAGATGACCCAGCCGGTGCCGGCCGTCGATCCGTTTACCGGCTGCAACCCCACGGGGCGGTCCTCGGTGCTCTGGGAATCCCTGCGCGAATTGCCGGTCGCGGGCGAGAACTTCGGCTACCTGCTGTGGCGCAAACGGAACTGTTGTTTGCTCTGAACCCATTGAAACACAATGATAATTTCCACACCGAGGATAGCCCGATGCGCCGTTTCCGACAAGCCTCGAGAGTCCTGTTCCTGACCGGCACATTGCTGGCGGCGGGCTGGTTCGGAACGCTGCGGGCAGAGGAATTGCCGCCCGCCGGCACGACCGATGCGGCTGCCGCTGGCCTGGTCGAGGAGGTCCTGCGCAGGGCGGGCGGCGATGACGAGGAGTCGCTCGGCGCCTGGACGCGCTCGATCCTCGACCGCGCGCTGGAACGCGCAGGCGAGACTGCAAGGCAGACCATACCGGGATCGCCCGCGCCCCTTCCTGCCGAGCGTCGCGCCGGCGAACTTGCAGGGCCGCGTTCCGGCACGGCGGAAATCCTGATCTTCACCAGCCTGTCGGTGCTGCCCGAGAGCTGGCGGCAGTGGGCGCGCGAGGCGGCCCGGACCGGCGCGCCCCTGGTGCTGCGCGGGGTTGGCGAAGGCGGGCTGCCCGCGACGGCGAAGCGGATCGGCGCCCGCCTCGGCGGGGCGGAGGCCGGGGTCGCCATCGACCCGCGCCTGTTCCGCCTGTTCGGCATCGAGCGGGTGCCTGCCGTGGTCGTCGCGCCGGGCGGCGTGCCGGCCTGCCGGAGCCGGGGCTGCGCCGACGATCCCGCGCCGCCGCATGACCTGGTGAGCGGCAACATCGGCCTCGCGGCGGCGCTGGAGGCGGTCGCCGAAGAGGGCGCCGTCGCCCGCGACGCGGCGCGCCGGCATCTGCAACGACTGGAAGGGGAAGACCGGCCATGACGGAACGATCCGATCTTCTCCGCGATCGCGTCGAGATTGCGCTGGACCGCGGGACGCGGGTCATGCGGCTGCTGACGTGGACCGCGATGTTCGCGCTGGTCTGCCTGATGCTGTGGGTGGTGTCGGGGATGGCGGCCAGGGCGGACGACCCCGGGTCGGAGTCCGGGGCAGGAGATCCCCGGGCAGTGGCGCGCGACATCGGCAACGCGGGCAATGCGGCGGCGCGGACCATCGCGCGGGACGCCTCCAACGCGGCCGACGTGCCGGGCTACGCCGGGACCGATGTGCCGGAACGGAACATCGGCGCGGGCAGCCTCCAGGACGAGGGGCGCGCGCGGCTGGCCGATCCGGACGATCCGGGCGGCGTCGCGGGGCGCGCGGTGATCCGGGGCACCACGAGCCGTCCCTCGGCGAGCGTGCCGGCGGACGATCCGCTGGTGCAGCGCTCGGAGACTATCGCGGCGTCGCCGCAATCGGCGGCACACCGCGCGGACGGGCTCGCCTCCGGCAGCACGGCGGACTGCCGCGCGGATCTTCAGGACGCGGAGGACGGCGGGTCCTGCGGGTCGGTGCGGTATTGCGTCGGCGCCGGCTGCGAGACGGTCTCGCCGCAGTCGAACACCGGCTTCGTGAACGCGACGACGCGGCTCAACATGGCGCTGGAGCTCGGCGGCGAGGAGTTCGACCGCGACGACATGCGCTTCTTCACCGGCCAGCGCCGGGCCTGCCACATCAAGCTGTTCGGGCTCGCCAACTGCTGCAAGAACAGCGGGCTGCTGATCGGGCTCGGCAACTGCTCGGCCTCCGAGCGCGAGCTGGCGGAAGAGCGCCACGCCGGCAACACGCACTATCTCGGCCGCTACTGCTCGAAGCGCACCTTCTTCGGCGCCTGCATCCGCCGCTCGCGGGCCTGGTGCGTGTTCGGCTCCAAGCTCGGCCGCATCCTGCAGCAGCAGGGCCGCCGCCAGCTCGGCATCGGCTGGTCGAGCTGCCGCGGCCTCACCATCGCGGAGATCGAGGGCATCGACTTCGCCCGCCTCGACTTGTCCGAGTTCACCCAGGACGTGATGGATGGATCGCGGGAGCCGTCGGTGTCGCTGCCCGACGCCGGCGACACCGGCGAGGCGATGCGCACCCGCATCCGCGACTTCTACCGGCGGGGCCAATGATGGCGCGCGCCGCGAAACATGCCGTCCGGCGCACGGTGGGACGAGTCCTTGCCGCGATCGGCGTCTGGGCGGCGCTCGGCGCGTCCGCGGCGGGCGGGGAATGGCGGTCCTGGTGCCCCGGATCGGGTCCGGGGCAAGCGGCGGAATACGGTCCTTCGCTCGGGTGGCACTTCTACTGCGACCGGGAGGAGCCGGAGGACAATGCGGTCGAGCCCGTTCCGCCGCCGCCCGCGGCTCCCGAAGCGGGAAGCGCGACCCGACGCATTCTTGAACTGCGCAAGGCGCTGGAAGAGGCCCGGGCCGAGGCGATCCTCGACCCCACCACGGAGAACGTCACCGCCTATCTGCGCCTCCAGCAGGAGACGCTGCAACGGGCGGCGGCGTTCTCCGACGCCTTCCGGCGCACGGTCTGGGCGACGCCGGAGCTCGACTACACGCTGCGCCGCCCGGTGGGCGCGCTCGCCAAGCAGGTCTGGTCGGACGAGAGACGACAGACCCGCGATGCCGCACTGGCGCGGCTCGGGGAGCGCTACGGGCTGATCTATCTCGGCCATGCCGGCTGCGCGGGCTGTCGGGTGTTCGGCCCGCTGCTGCGCGCCTTCGCGCAGCGCCACGGCCTCGACGTGCTCGCGGTATCGCTCTCCGGCGAGGCGCTGGAGGGCTGGCCCGAGGCGGTCGCCGACAACGGGCGCGCCGCCCGGCTCGGGCTCGGCAACGCCCCCGTCCCCGCGCTCGTGCTGTTCGACACCGCCACGAAACGGGTCCTGCCGGTCGGCTTCGGCGTCATGGCCGAGGACCAGATGGCCGAGCGGATCTACGCCCTCACCGTCCTGGAGTCCGGCCATGACTACTGAGCCCGCGTACCCCCACGAAATCGGTCTCGGCCGGATTGCAGGCGCGAAACCGATGGCCGCCACCGCAAGAGCGGCCGACGCGCACCGGACAGGGATCGCCGTCACGCGGACCGTCGCGGGCATCTCGTTCGCCGGGGCCGGCCGGACCCCTGGGACCCTCGTCCCGGCGCTGCTGTTCGCTCTTCTGCTCATAGTGACGGCGCCGGCCCGCGCCGACGTGCTGGGCGAGATGGAGACGTTCTGGCAGGGGGCCGCGGTCAACACCACCGGCCCGACCGCCTTCCAGGGCCAGGCCTCCGGACACTGGACGCTCGGCAACCTCTATCTGCGCTCGCCGGTGCGCTCGGAGCAGATCGCCACCGTCAACCTGCCCTCCTTCCGGGCCGGCTGCGGCGGCATCGACGCTTTCGCCGGCGCCTTCTCCTTCATCGACTCCGACCAGCTGATCGCCTTCGGCCGCGCGGTGGCGCAGAACGCCGCCGGCTTCGCCTTCGAGCTGGCGCTGGAGACCATCTCGCCGGTGATCGCCGAGACCATGGCCAAGCTCCGGGCGCTGGCGCAGTGGGTGAACTCCCAAAACCTCAACTCCTGCGAGACCGCCCAGGCGCTGGTCGGCGCGCTGTGGTCCAAGAACGACCGCGCCTCGTCCGCGATCTGCGCCGCCATCGGCACGTCCCAGGGCATTTTCTCGGACTACGCTGCGGCGAAGCACGGCTGCGGCGCCGACGGCAAGCGCAACTCCACGCTCGCATCGGCTTCGGGGGCCATGGCCGACCAGGTGCCGGTCAACGTCAACTATGCCTGGAAGGCGATCCGGGCGTCGTCCTTCCTGTCGGGGGACGCCCAGCTCGCCGAGTTCGCCATGGCGATTACGGGTACGCTGATCGTGACCGCGCCGGTCTCCGACGGCGACACCGGGGGACCCCGCGTGCGCATCCTGGAGCCGCTGGCGCTCGACCGGCGCACCGTCGCGGCGCTGATGGAGGGCGACGGCGCCCTTCCGGTCTACCGCTGCGACACGGCGGACCTCTGCCTCAACCCCGCGCTCGGCACCGTCACCATCCCGACCGACCGGGGCTTCCGGGCGCGGGTCGCCGGGCTGCTGCGCGATCTGGTCGACGCGGTCAGGACAGATACCGCGCCGCCCGCAGCGGCGCTGGGACTGGTCAACCTCACGACATTGCCGGTCTACCGGGTCGCCAACGCGGCCGCCGCCTACCGGGGCGCGGTGATCGACCAGGAGATGGACGCGCTCGCCGAGGCGGTGGCGCTCGACGTGATGCAGGTCTGGATCACGGACCTCCACCGCACGGTGGAGGAGCGCGCCGGCACGCTGGACATCGCCGACGGGGAGCAGCTCCAAAGATGGCGCGAGGGGCTGAGGGCGAACCGCATCGCGCTCGCGCGTCACCGCCACCAGGGCCTCCAGCGCCTCAACACGGCGCTCGCCGTGGTCGAGAAGCTGCGCCTGATCGAGACCGAGCTCGCGGGCGCGCTCAGCGCCGATCTTCGTGCCGCATTGGCCTTCTCGCGCGGCGGCGCCGGCGCGGCGGGCGCACAGTAAAGCCCTGTGTTCGAGCTCTTCACCCTAGGCGGCGGCGCCTACCTGGTCGATCTGCTGAACGCCGTCGCCGCGATCACCGGCGGCGGCGCCTATGTGACGCTCGCCCAGCTCGCGGGCGTGGCGGGGCTCGCCTGGGTGCTGTTCCGCACCGCCTTCGGAGGGTCGTGGAAGGACAACGCGAAGTGGGTGCTGCTCTTCGTCGCCGTCTGGGGCGCGATGATCGTGCCCCGGGCGACGGTCCGGGTGGTCGACCGGCTCGATCCCACGCTGGCTCCGGCCGTGGTGGCGAACGTCCCCATCGGGCTGGCGCTCTTTGCCTCTCTCACCTCCCAGGTGGGCGACGGGCTGACCCGGCTCACCGAACAGGCCTTCACCCTGCCGGACGACCTGCGCTACCAGCGCCACGGCCTGATCTTCGGGGCGAGGCTCGCCGCGGCCGCGACACGGCTGGAGGTCACGGACGCGGTGTTCGCGCGCAACCTGCGCAATTACGCCCGCCAGTGCGTCTTCCACGCGCTGCTGCTCGGCCACATCACGGCGGACGACCTGCGCGAGTCGGTCGACGTGTGGCGCCTGGTGACCGCGGTGGGCACGCCGTCGGCCGGGGCCTCGCCCGCGCGCATGTTCGAGTTCTCGGCGCGGGCAACCACCACCGGCACCGGGGCGACCTCCGTCACCCGCGAGATCGTCACCTGCGCCGACGGGGCCGGGCGGCTGGATGCGGCGTGGACGGGTGAGCTCACGCGCGCCGGCGACATCTTCGGCATGCGCCTGTTCCCCGACTCCGCCACCGACGCGGTGGCCCGGGCCGAGCTCACCGCCGCCCTGCCGGCCGCGCACACCTTCCTGATCGGCGCCGCCCGCACGGCGGCGGAAATCATGCGCCAGCAGATGGTGCTGAACGCGCTGCATGCCGCCGGCGAGCAGTGGGCGGCCGAGGCCGGCAACGCGGCCGCCTTGCGGGCCTATACGGAAGCAAGGGCGGAAGCCCAGACCGTCTCGGCCTACCGGGCGATCGGGCGGCAGGCCGAGACCTGGGTGCCGCTCTTGAGGATCGTCTTCGAGTGCCTCTATGTCGGCGCCTTCCCGCTGGCGGTGCTGCTGATGCTGACCCCGGCGGGGCTGCCGATCTTCCGCTCCTACGTGACGGGACTGATCTGGCTCCAGTCCTGGGGGCCGCTCTACGCCATCCTGCACCGCATCTCGATGGGCGAGGCGGCCGAGCGCATGACCGCGGCGGCGGCGATGCCGGGGGGCGACTTCGGCATCTCGCTGGTGGCGCAGGCCGGCATAAGGGCGGTGGCGTCGGACGTCGCGGTGATGTCGGGCTACCTCTCGATGTCGGTGCCGTTCCTCGCCGCCGCGCTCGCCTACGGCCTGTCGAAGGCGACCGTGCTGGCCACGTCCGTGCTTGCGGTCGGCCAGGACGCGGCAAGCTCGGCCGCGCACGAGGGCACGACCGGCAACCTCAGCCTCGCCAACACCGGCTACGACACCCACCGCTTCGGGACCCTGGAGGGCCGGCAGATCCGCACCTCCATGCACGTCGACACCGACCGCTACACCGGCTACGCGCCGGCGGGCGCGGCGTTCACCGTCGCCGGCGAAGGCACGCCCATCGCCGACATGGGCGCCGCCACCAGCCGCATCCCCGCCGCCGGGGTGCGGCTGTCCGAATCCCTCGCGACTTCGCACGAACAGCGCGCAGCGGAGGCCCGAGGCCTCTCGCGCCACTGGTCGGCGGAGGCCGGCATGGCGCGCAATGCCGCCGTCACCGACGCGACCGCGATGATCGAGCGCTACAGCCACGACGTCAGCACGGGCGAAGCCTATGCGCGCGGCGTCACCGAGAGCGAGTCGAGCCAGGCGCAGCAGCTCGACTCCCATGTCGAGAAACTGGCCGAGATCGGCGGGCTGACCAGGAACCAGGCGATGAACCTCACCGCCGAGGCGAAGGTGGGCGGCGGCTGGAACGCGATCGTCAAGATCGGCGCCGACGGCGCCGCCATGTGGCGCGGCCAGACCATCGAGTCCGACGCCTGGAACCGGATCAGGGAATACGACCGCCAGCATGGCGTGACCGAGACCTGGTCCCAAGTGGCCGAGGCCTCGCGCCGCTACTCGACCCGGACGGGGATGAGCGAAATGGCGGGGCTCGACGAGAGCCTCTCGGCCAACCTGACGCGCATGCGGACGTTCCAGGAGCGGGCCTCGCTGGCGCGCCAGGAATCCGAGAGCTGGTCGGAGCAGGCCGCGCAGGTGCGCTCCGACGCCCAGGCCATCGAGCGCGAGCTCGGCCAGCCCTTCTTCGCCTGGCTCTCGGAGCGGCCGGGCGCGGACGGGCGCGCCATCGGCGCCGCCGGGGCCATGCGCATCGCCTCGCCCCAGACCCCGGAGGGCGCCGAGCAGCTCCGGGAGCACGCCGCCGCCTTCATCGCGGAGAAGTTCCCGGCCCCCGCCGGGCCGGACCCGGCTTCGGTCGGCGGCGCGGCTGAGTACGAGGCCGCCACGGGCGAGCTGCGCGATGCGTACGGAAGAGAGACGGCGGCCGCGTATGGCGGCTGGTCGGCGGGCGTGCGGGACCGGGCGGCTGCGTCGGGCGCGCCACGCCCGGGCGCGGTCGAGACCGGGGCGATGGAGGAACGGGTCGAGACGAAGACCGAGATGACCATGACGGGCACGGCCCGGGAGGCGCGGCAGACCGTGACGCGGGAGGAGGCCGCGGAGGGCCGCGCCGGCGTCGCCGCCGAGAGGAGCAAGCCGTTCGAGCAACAGGCGACGGAGAACCTGCCCTTCATCGGCGGCTGGCTCGCCGGGCAGCTGTTCGGCAGTGCGAAGAACACGGCGCCGGACGGCGCGGCGGAGCCGCCGCCCGCGGACGAGAGGGACTGGGGAAAGGCTTCGCCGTGAGGCCGGGCCGCAAACCGGTCCCGGGCTCAGTCGCCGCGCATCAGCCGCTCGTGCTCCTCGGCGATCGGCTCCCAGGCATAGGAACCTGTCCGTGTCGCCCAGTCGATCCGCTCGTCGCGGCCGTCCGGAAGGGTGTAGCCGGTGAAGGCGGACCAGTCGCGGCGGCGGATGCCGCGCCGGAGTGCGCAGGCGAGGCTGGCGGGGACCGTCCAGAGGACCGCGGCCAGCCACGCGGCGCCCACGGTCTCCACGCCGAACCCGAGCGCGGCGGAAACCGCGGTCCAGAGCGCCGCCACGGCGAAGCCGCCGAGCACGACGGCGCGTTCGGTCCGGGTGCTCCGGGGCGCGCGGTGCGGCGCCGGCGGTGCGAACCGGTCGTTGCCCGGATCGCAGTCCGGGCCTGGGATTGTTCTCGTCATGTTCATGGCCTCCGATCATACCGGCGATCCGGGAGATTGGTATCCCCGGCGCCCCTGCGGGCTCCGGCCTTCCCGGCTCGGGAGCCTGCCCCGGACTCGATCCGGGGGCCGGGACAGGCCCTCTCCGGCCCGGCCGCCTTCGCCCGGCACCCGGCCCTCCTCGATCTCCGGGCGGCGATCCGGCCGATGACGGGGAGAGCGTGATGCGCGGCATCGGCGGCAGCACGCTCCGGGGCGGCCAGACCGTCTTCCACGCGATCCGCATGTGGGGGCAGCTGTTCCGCGCGGCGATGCTGTTCGCCGCCTTCACCACCGTCGCCGTGCCGGCCTGGACGCTGTGGCACCGCACGACGGGGGCGGAGTGGTACGCCGCCGGCATGGTGACGCTGGCCGAGGTCAAGCTGACGCTCGGCTACGAGCCGGACTCGGGCCAGGAGGTCCGGTTCGAAGACGGCACGCGGCGCGTATTGCGCATCCGCGATATCGCCGCCTCCATCCGGGCCCGGCAGGCGCGGGAGCGGATCAGGGACGAGATGTTCGCCAGCGCAGGGCTCGGGGCTGCGGCCGGCGCCGGGCTGATCGGGCTGTTCCTCGTCGTGTTCTGGGTCCGGGGCGCCCAGCTCGGCCGCCAGAAGCGCATCCGGGGCGCCGAGATGGTGACCGCCGGAGAGCTCCGGAGGCGGCTGCAATCGCCCCATGAACGGTTCCTGGGCGCCCTCCCGGGCGGCAGGAGCCTCCGGTCCTACGCGATCGCCGGCATCCCGTATCCCGAGCGCACCGAGACCCAGCACACCATCGTCTCGGGCACCACGGGCTCGGGCAAGACCGTGTTGATCTCCGACCTGGTCTCGCAGATCCGCAGCCGGGGCGAGCGCTGCGTCCTCTACGACAAGATGGGCTCCTACACCCGCGCCTTCTTCGATGCTGAGCGGGACGTGCTGCTGAACCCGCTGGACGCCCGCGCGCCGCGCTGGTCGCCCTTCCTGGAGGCGCGCAACCCGCGCGACTTCGACATGATGGCCGCGGCGCTCATCCCGCAGCAGAAGGACACGGTGGACCCGTTCTGGGTCACCGCCGCCCGCCAGCTCTTCTCCAACGGCGCCGGCGTGCTGCGCCAGAAGGGCATCACGGAGAACCGGGTCCTGGTCGACCATCTGCTCAAGACCGACCTGACCGCGCTCGCCGAGGCCATGGAGGGCACGGTCGCCCAGTCGATCGTCGATCCCGACAATCCCAAGACCGCGCTCAGCGTGCGCGCCATGCTGACCGCGAACCTGTCCGCATTGGAGTTCCTGCCGGACGAGGGCAAGCCGTTCTCGATCCGCGAGTGGATCGGTGACGAGGAGCGGGACGGGTTCCTGTTCCTCACCTCGCGCGGCGACCAGCACGCGTCTCTGCGCGGCCTGATCTCGACCTGGCTGGAGATTGCGGTCAACGCCATGCTGTCGCTCTCCCAGGACGACGGACGGCGGATCTGGATCATCCTCGACGAGTTGCCGACCCTGCACCAGGTGCCGTCGCTCCAGCCGGGACTTGCCGAGTCGCGCCAGTTCGGCGGCTGCTTCGTGCTCGGCGTCCAGGTCGCCTCGGCCTTGCGCGACCTCTACGGCCGCAACGGCGCCGAGACCATCTCCGGCCTCTGCGGCACCCGCGTCGTGCTGGCCGCACCCGATCGCGACACCGCGCAGTGGTCCGCGGACAGCCTCGGCCGCAGCGAAATCGAGGAGGTCTCCGAGGGGTTCAGCTACGGCGCCAACACCATCCGCGACGGGGTGAGCCTGACGCCGCGCCGCGAGCTCCGGGCGCTGGCGCTCCCTTCCGAGATCATGCGCCTGCCCAACCTCGAAGGCTATCTCAAGTTCCCCGGCCCCTTCCCGGTCGCCGCCATTCGCCTGAAATACGTCGCCCGGCCGAAGGCGGCGGAACGATTCGTGGGGCGCGCCGAAGGGAGCGCGGATGCCCCCGGCGGCGGCTGCGGAGAGGCCGGTATCGCGCCGTCGGCCCCGGACGCTGCGCCCTGCGGCGGTAACGTCGTCGCGATCCCCGCGCTGCCGGGCGAAGCGGGTCCCGGCCGGGAACGCCCGCCGTCGGCGCGGGAAGACGCGCGGGACGCGGTCGCGCGCCAGGGCGAGCTGGCGCCCGTGCCGCTGCCGGGAGAGGCCGGTGCGGCGCGGGAGGCGGACGGGCAGGCGCCGGAAACCGATACCCCGGCGCCGGTCCCGGCAACGGCAACCGGCGGCCCCGCGCCGCAGGACGGCCCTCCGGAAGAGGGTTCGGACGCGGGAGACCCGCCGGCGGAGGCCGGGCCGCATGGCGAACGGCCCCCGGAGTGGCTGTGACATGCTCTCGATCGGCGCGCTTTCCTCGGCCGCCCAGGGCGCGTCCTATTACGAGCGCGACGGCTATTACGCGAAGGACGATCCCGAACACCGCGAGGCCAGTGGTTGGGCAGGAAAGGGAGCCGAGGAGCTCGGGCTGACGGGACCGGTCGATCCCGACACCTTCCGCGCGGTGCTCGAAGGCAAGGTGCCGGACGGCTCGGGAACCGAACTCGGGCGGCGCGGCAAGAACGGCGAGATCCTCCACCGCCCCGGCCGCGACCTCACCTTCTCGGCCCCGAAGTCCGTTTCCCTCGCCGCGCTGGTCGGCGGAGACAGGCGCATCGTCGAGGTCCACGACCGCGCCGTGGCGGCGGCGCTCGCCTGGATCGAGAAGAACGCCGCCGAGACCCGTATGAAGGACCCCGGATCGGGTCCGGGGCAGGTCCCCGAGACCGGGCGCATGATTCGCGCCGGCAACCAGAAGATCGTCGCCGCCACCTTCCGCCACGACACTTCGCGCAATCTCGACCCCCAGCTCCACACCCACGCCGTGCTCGCCAACATGGTGCAGGGCGAGGAGGGCAAGTGGCGGTCCATGGCCAACGAGGGCCTCTACGCGCGCCAGAAGCTGATCGGCATGCTCTACCGCAACGAGCTGGCGGCCGGCCTCGGCAAGCTCGGCTACGGCATCGAGAAGACCCATGCCGACGGCCGCTTCGAGATCGCGGGGGTCTCCCGCGAGGTCGTCGAGGCCTTCTCGAGCCGGCGCGCCGAGATCGAGGCGGCGATGGAAGCGCGCGATCTCGGCAGCTCGGCGGACAATCCCCGCCTCGCCGAGCGCGCGGCGCTGATGACGCGCGCGAAGAAGCGCGAGGTCGACCGCGGCGAGCTGCGGAGCGTTTGGCAGCGCCAGGCGTCCGATCTCGGCTTCGATGCGCCTGTCCCGGACCCCGATCCGGGAAGGGCGCTGGTTGCCGAAGCCGACGGGAAATCCGCCGTACCGATCCGGGATGCGGCGGCGCCCGTGTCCATGGATATTGGCGGCGCCGCGCCTGCGGACGCCCCGGCGGGGATGGCGGTGGGGCCGGAATCTCCGCCCGGCAGGGATCGGGACCGCTCGTCCGGGCGCGGGTTCTCCCCGGATATGGCGCCGCCGTCGCCCGCGGCGGAGGCGGTCGCCTGGGCGATGGCGCACCTCTCCGAGCGCGAGGCGGTGTTCTCCCGCACCGATCTCTTCGCCGCCGCGCTCGCCCACGCGCCGGGGGCCGTCGCGATCGGGGACGTCGAGCGCGAGGTGGCGGCGCTGGAAAAGGCCGGATCGCTGCACGCCGTCGACCTGCCGGGCGCCGAGGATTCGCTCGCGACCGACCGCACCGTCGGCGAGGAGCGCGAGGCGATGGCGCTGATGCACTCGGGCCAAGGCCGCGGCCGGGCGCCGATGCGCGGCTGGCAGGTCCAGGGGCACCTCAACAAGGGGCCGCTCACGGCCGGGCAGAAGGACGCGGTGAAGCTGATCCTGTCGGCGAAGGACCGCACGGTCGGCGTCCAGGGCTATGCCGGCACCGGCAAGACGACGATGCTCAACCGGGCGCGGACGCTCGCGGAGAAGAAGGGCTGGCGCATGGCGGGGCTCGCGCCCTCGGCCTCGGCGGCGCGGACCCTGGCGTCCGAGGCCGGCATCGAGAGCGAAACCCTCCAGCGCTTCCTCGCCAGGAACGCGGGCGTTGCCGCAGGCAGGCTTACGCGGAAGGGCGCCAGGGAGATGCGCGCCGCCTTCGCGAAGACCATCCTCGTGGTCGACGAGGGCTCGCTGGCGTCCACCGTGCAGGCCCGTGACCTGCTGCGCATCGCGAACGAACTCCGCATTCCCCGGGTCGTGCTGGTAGGCGACGCGAAGCAGCTCGACGCAGTGGACGCGGGCAAGCCGTTCGCCCAGCTTCAGGCCGCCGGCATGCGGACCGCGACGATGGACGAGATCATGCGCCAGCGCGATCCCGTGCTGAAGGAAGCGGTCGAGGCGAGCCTGAAGGGCGACATCGAACGCGCCTTCGAGAAGCTCGGAAGCAACGTCGCCGAGGTCAAACCCGACAACGTCGCCGGCGCCGTTGCGGCCCGATGGCTCCGGCTCGACGAGGACGCGCGGGCAAACACCGGCGTGATGGCGCCCTCTCACGAGCTCCGGCAGGCGATCAACGGCCATATCCGCGAGCGGCTGGCCCGCGAGGGCCGCATCCACGGACCGGCAATGCAGTCCGAACGGCTGGTCTCCATGGGCTACACCAATGCCGAGAAGGCGCTTGCCGCCAACTACGGGGTGGGCGACGTGGTGGCGTTCCACCGCCCCTACAAGCGGATCGGCGTCGAAAAGGGCGACGAGCGCCCCGTCATGGGCGTCGATCACAAGGCCGGCTCGGTGCTGCTGGACGACGGCAAGGGCGGCCGGGTCGCCTGGAAGCCCGAGGAGATCGGAGGGCGAAGGGGCGGCAGCGAGGTCTACCGCGCGGAAGATATCGAGCTCAGGGCCGGCGACCGCATCCGCTGGACCCGCAACGACGCCGGCCTCGGCTTGGTCAACAGCCGCACGGCGGAGGTCCTGCGCATCGCGAATGGGCGGGTGACGTTCCGCCTGGAGGACGGGAAGACGCTGGAGCTGGGCAGGGGCGACCCGCATCTGCGCCATCTCGACCATGCCTGGGCGTCCACCGTGCACGCCTTCCAGGGCCGCACAGTCGACAACGTGATCGCCGCGATGGAGGCCCGGCACCCACACCTCACCACGCAGAAGAGCTTCTACGTCGAGATCAGCCGCGCCCGCGACCGTGCCGAGCTGGTCACCGACGACGCGGCCGAGCTCCGCGCCCAGCTTCAGGCCGCGACCGGCGAGCGCATCGCGGCGCTCGAAGGCATCGGCGAGATGAAGCGCGCGGCGCCGGAGAAGGCGGCCGAGGCCGCGCGGACGCCAGAGACCGGGCGGGAACGCGGCCCCGCCGAAGGTGCCGGAAAGGGCGGGGAAGCCACGAAGACGCCGACAAAGACACCGGAACCGCCGGTCCGCGACCGGGGCAAGGGGGGCATGGACCTTGGATTGTGACGGACGCGGGATGGGTAGACGGGTCGGACGGGCACGCCCGGCGGTCCGGGGCGACGCGGAGAAGGCGAGTCCGGGCCACCCGACGGTGGCATTGGGGCCGCCGGGGAAGCCTTGCGGAGGCCCGGTCGAGGGAGCGAACGGACGGCGGCCGGAGTTGGTGCGATGAGCGAGGACGCACGAAACGGCACGGTCGATGACGGCGCGGCAGCCGAAAGGGCGGACGACAATCGCAAGACCCGGAGCATCCGCTTCTCGGACTCCGAATGGGAGGAGGTCAGGAACGCCGCGCTGGCGCACGATCTGCCGGCCGCGGAGTTCGTCCGGGAGAAGATTCTGGCGCTCGCGCGGGGCACCGGGCGGGTCGGCACACCCTCCGTTCCGCCGACGTTGGCGCCGCTGATCGAGCGGATGTTCCGCTACACCTGGTTCCTGGCGACCGAGAAACGCGACGCGATGGTCCGCGAGGGCCGCGAAGCGGAGCTGGAAAAGCTTGTCGGCGAGGCCCGCGCGTTCCAGGACTCGCTCGGCAGGGGCGCCCCGGACTGAGCGCAACGGGTGTTTCCGGCCGCGAAATGCCCGCGCCGGAACGTGGCCGGTCGCGGGACATGGAACTCGAACTGTGACGATGGCGTCGGGCGGAAGCGCGGCGGCCAGGGCCGACAGCGTCAGCGGGCGTCGTGTTGGTGGGAAACAGGGCTGGATGCGGTCTCTCAGGAGCGGCGGTTGATCGCAAGACGCTGGAGGGCGGCATCTCCGAGGTGGCCGCACGTCGATTGAGCGTCGGCCGCTTTATCGTACGGTGTTGCCGGTGATTACCTCTGGTGATCGCTCGTGTCTGAGTGCGAGGATCCGGTGGTTCAGGAGTGGCGGCGAAGAGCCCTGGAGACATTGGCGCCCGGTGGTCCCGGGATCTTGTTCATGCGCTTGGACGGAATATGGATTGCATGCGTGCTTCTTCGGTGGACGGATGCGACCGTAGCGAGCGGACGTCCATGACCGATGGCTGAGGTCGGCAACGTCCGATGGGGTCACCTTGATGTTCCCGGTGACTATGGCGATATAGCCGGGTGAACCGGCGGCAGAAAGGCATCGGTCATGAGCGGGAACGGAAAGGCTGCGGCGGGCAATGTAGTCCGGTTGCTCCCGGAAAAGGACAGCGGGCGGGCATCTGAGAAGAAGTGGGGCAAGGAGGTCATTGCGCTGGGCTTCTGCATCGTCCCGTCGCTGCTGCTGCGGGCGCAGAACCGGCTGGGGCTCAATGCGACGCAGCTTGCCGTGCTGATGCAGCTCTGCGATTTCTGGTGGGAACGCGACCGGAAGCCGTATCCCGGCAAGGCAGTCCTGGCTGAGCGGTTGGGCCTCAGTCCCCGTCAGGTGCAGCGCCACATCGCTGACCTGGAAACGGCGGGCCTCGTCAAGCGCGTGGAGCGTCGGGCCATCCATGGCGGAAAGCTGACCAACATGTACGACCTCGGCGGTCTGGTGGCGCGGCTGAAAAAGCTCGAACCGGAATTCCGCGAGGTGGACGAGGCCGCCAAGACGGCCCGCAGGGCGGTCTCCAAGCGGGGATATCGCCGAAACCGAACCGGCGGCGAGGCCAAGCGGTCATGACCGAGTGCGGGATGCAAACAAGAACCCCGGGCGCATACCGAATGGCAGAGGCGGGTCCGGGGTGTACGCCATGAATATGGCGGACCGGGGGCCGGACGTCAATGACTTCCGCTACACGGACGAAATCCTCGACGATCTCGAAGCCTTTCTCTCGCGCGAGCGCCTCGGCACCTATCTCGACGCTGCTCGGGAAGACCGGGAAGGAGCGGTCCGTCTCCATGTGTGGAACACCGCGGTCAGCGCCGCCTTCTACGGACCGCTGCAGGGTCTGGAGGTCGCCCTGCGTAACGCTATGAACCGAAGGCTTGGCGAACGATACGGCGTGGCCTGGTACGATAACGGCCGTGCGGGTTTCGACAGGGGCGCCCTGGAGCGGATCGCGAACGCCAGGGCCGAATTGGCGCGAGACGGGCATGTCGATGATCCGCACCGGGTGGTGGCGGCGTTGTCGTTCGGATTTTGGGTCTCGTTGCTGGGTCCCGGGGGCCGTGCGGCCGCTGGGCGCAGGGCCAACTACGAGATGACGCTCTGGCGTCCGGCGCTGCGCGGCGCCTTCCCGCATCGCGCCCCGCTGACCCGCAGGCAGGCTCACCGGCCGTTGAACGCCTTGCGGACATTGCGCAACCGGATCGCTCACCATGAACCGATATTCGCGCGGAATCTCGTTGAAGACCATGAGCGGATTCTGGAGGTTGCCGGGTGGATCTCGCCGGCGACCCGGGCATGGATCGAGCATCACAGCCGTGTCCCGGCTGTTCTCGACAACGCGGGAGGCGGCGGCGATGTTCGGTTCTGACCGGTCGCTGCCGGGAGTTCCGACGCCAATGAGTCCATCACGATCGATGTTCCGAGGCAGCTTGTCCATTCGCGCGCCTGTGACGTGTTCCATCCCACACCGGCTGCCCATTCGTCCGCAATGTGCCGCGTCCTGCACGACTACGGCTGTGTCCTGGTCGGCGTTATCCGGGAATCAGGGATCATCGAATGGTTGACGAGATAGGGAAGCTGCTTGAGTGGCACGAACTCACCACCAAATTCAGCCTCTCTGGCTTCGGTATTCCGAAAGAAGGGGTGCAGCTGACAGGACTACAACTTCGCGAACTTCACGGTGCTGGTGCACTGAGCGGGCGCTATGTCGAAGTGGACGAGATTGCAAACGAAGAGCTGTTTGGGGAACTGACCGCAGCGCTCGAAGACTGGCTGGAGAACTACGTCACGGACGGTCAGGTCGGAGACGGTTTGGTGGGAATTGGCGGCGGCGAACTGCTTCCCACCGTGGATGCCTATGCGAAGCGGTTGGTGCATGGCGCGGCGATCTTGGGTCATACGCGCATAGTCGAGTTGCTGCGCGGCTGGCGTGAAGGAAGACCGGCGCGGGTTAACCGTCAATTCGTGCTCGCGAACCGCGTTCCGGACGACCAACCGACGAGCATTGGGATCGAGGGTATTCGGATGGAGAAGGTCCCCGATGGAGCGGCTTTGCCCATCGCCCCATCTTCCCTGACCGTGGCTGGTTTCGCACCCCACGTGTTTGCCGGGCGATACCTTGTTTCCTTGGCATTCGAGCAACCCGGCTTGTACGTCCCAAGCAGTTCGAACGCGTGGCCTACGCCGGGGCAGAGTGTATGCCCGGAGTTCAGGGACGGATTCGATATCCAGCGCTTCTGCGATGCGTTGTCCCTGGTGTGCGACGATCATGTCAGGTGGATGCTCGAAACGATGGACATCGGGGAGTTGGCACATTTGACCTCCTTCGGTGGGAGCGGTTCCGGTTTCGCCCATCCTGGCGACATGCCGGCTATCGAAAGATCCGGGCGCGAAACGCCGATCAAGCAATGCCAATTGCAGGAGGTTGTTCGCGTCCACGGGCAGTTGGGGCAGGTTGAAGATGCGAAACTCAAGATCGCGACGTCGAGATGGGTCAAATCGAAACGGGCGGTCGACGCGGACAGCCTCATAGACCTTCGGATCGCATTGGAGGCCCTTTGGGGCGGACGCGGCGAGTTGAGATTCAGGACGTCGCTTTGCGGCGCGCGTCACTTGGGTGACAGCGTCGAGTCGCGAAAGGAATACAGAAAGGGGATCGGCGAAGCATATGACCTTGCTTCAAGGGCTGTCCATGCAGAGGTCACGACCCTCGACGGGAAACAGAAGCGTATCTTCAGGCGCGGGCAGGCCATCTGCCGGGAAGGGATTCTCAGATGCCTGGACTCGGGCAATGTCCCGGATCAAGACGAGCTACTGCTTGGACTTGAGTAGCTCTGTTCAGTAAGGAATTCGCAGGACGACTGGCTGTATCGCCGGGCGTGGCGTGTGTGCGGTTCCGAGAATCCCAGGCTGAGTTTCTGGAAAAGACGCCCGAGCCTCCGGTGCGCGACCGTGACAAGGGAGGCATGGACCTCGGATCGTGACGGGCTCGGGCTGCGTCATCGGGTCGGACGGGCGTGCCCGGACGTCCCGCCGGCGCTGGAATCGTGAAGGCTCGGTCGCCACGGGTGGCGTTTGGGACGGTGGCGAAGCCTTGCCGAGGCCCGGTCGAGGGATCGGACGGACGGCGGCGAGGTGCTGCACGATGAGCGAAGACAATCGCAACCGGGCCCGCGGCGGCGGGAACGAAGCCGACAAGGCGGAGGACAATCGCAAGACCCGGAGCATCCGTTTCTCGGAATCCGAGCGGGATGAGGTCAGGCGCGCCGCGCTGGCACACGATTTGCCGGTCTCGGAGTTGGTCGGAGAGCGGATTCTGGCGCTCGTCCGCGCCCCGGAGAGCGTTCGCGGGTACGGCGTTACGGCGCGGCCGATCCAGCAGTTGTTCCGCAGCACATGGTGGCTGGCTATCTAGATTCGCGACGAGACGAACCGCGAAGGACGCGGAGGGGAACTCGAAAGGCGTGTCGGCGAGCCCCTGCGTTCCAGGAATCGCTCGGCCCGGACGCTCAGCGGTGAGCTGGGCTGCCACCTTGTCGGGGCGATCTGGCGCTGCGGGCGGAACTCACACGAGTTTCAGGTGAAACTCGCCGAACACGATCCGAAACCCAACGAGTTGCGCGCGAGTTTCGCCGGGTGACAGACGGGGCCTGACAGGACCAGGGCGGTGACGATCCGCGAGTTGCGCGCGAAACTCGCTCGCTCCAACAACCCCGTGGCACCGGTTGGCACCGGAAGGACCCGATAGAGCACGGCAAGGAACCCGCTGGCACGCCTGCATCATCGATGCGTGGGGTGTGACCCCGAAGCCCGCCCCGGCGGGTCGGAAGCCTGATTGGCGCTGAACGGGAGGTCGGGAAATCGACGCCGGGGAACCCGGCGGAGGGGAGCCGCCGCGGCGTTTGAGCGGACGGCGGTGCTGCGGAGCGCACTGCGCGAGGCAGTGTCGGGCGACGTGCGGGCGGGCTCCGCAGGAGCGCCGGGATCGGCGCGGCGGCCGATGCACCCATGCGCAGCATGGTGCAGCGGCGCGTGACGCGGATGCGGAACGCAAGCGCGATCGGCGAGCGATAGCGAGCCGGAGCACGAGCGCGGCGCGAAGCGCGCGCGAGGAAGGCGTCGCGGCGTCTCCGATGTGCGCACGCGGAAACGGGCCGCGCCGCCGCCGGAGCGACGCCGCGGCCCGCGATGCGCTGCGGTCAGGCCGCGATCCGCTGAACCGGGATGCCGAGCTGCCGCGCCTTGTCGACGAGGTTCTCGGTGATGCCGGAGCCGGGGAACGCGATCACGCCCTTCGGCAGGAGGTTGAGCAGTTCGTCGTTGCGGCGGAACGGGGCGGCGCGTCCGTGGCGGTCCCAGTCCGGCTTGCAGACGATCTGGTGGACGCCGTTGCGCTCGGCCCAGCTTGCCGCGATCCGCTCGACGCCGGGACCGCCGCCATGCACGAGCACCATGTCGGCGTACTTCTCGCGGGCCTTGTCGAGCCGGGCGATCACCGCCGCCGGGTCCTGCACGTCCTTGCCGCCGGCGATGGCGACGAGGGTGCCCTGCGGCAGGTGCGCCGTGGTCTGGCGGTCCTTCCTCGCGCGGATGTAGTCGCGGGCGTCGATGGCGGCGGAGGTCAGCTGCCGGGTCTTGCTGGTGTGCGAGCCGTGTCGCGGCCTCCAGATGTCGCCGGTGCGCTCGCGGTAGGCGTCGGCGGCGCAATCGCGGAAGATCTCGAAGGCGTCGCGCCGGTCGGCCATGTTGTGCGCCCGGTCGGTCAGCATCTCCAGCTTGCGCGACTTGACCTCGGAGCCGTCCTGCTCGCGCTGCATGTCGCGGAGCTCGGGTTCGATCCGGTCAAGCGCGCGGTCGAGGCGCTGGGTCTGGGCGTGGAAGCAGTTGACCAGTCCCCAGATCATGTTCTCGCGTTCGTCGGCGAGCTTGGTCCCGTCGGCGCACAGACGCTCGGCGGCGAGGTCGACGATCTCGTTCACGATGGCGGGCAGGTGCGAGTCCTCGAACGCGGCGCGCAGGTCGGGCAGGTCCAGCGGGTCGCCGGGGTGGAGGTTCGGGTCCTGATCGCTGCGCACCTTGTATTCGATGCGCCGGGTGCGCCGCTCGGCGAAGGTCAGCTTGCCGTGGGGACGGGTCGCGATCCGGTCCGGGGCTTCCCAGAGGGGCCGGTTGTCGAACTCGTCGGGACCGGGGGTGGCGCCGTAGAGGGCGGCGGCTTCGCAGGCGATGGCGGTAGCGGATGCGGCGTGCTCCGGCTCGCGCTCGTCGTCGCAGGCGGTCTGGATGTTGTCGATGGTGTTCATGTCGATCTCCTTACTGATCGGTTTCACGTCCGGGGCCGATCCCCGTTGTGATGTCCTGTTGGGGCACGCGCGCACAGGGCAAGCACCTGGCCCTAGAAGCTCTTGGGCGGAGCTGGTGCGGAAAGTTGCCGATCTTGGTGCGGAAGATCGCCCCGCGATCTTCACGGTCGGCAACTTTCACGGTCCGCCCTAGAGCTTCTTGGGCCAGGCCGGAGCGCAGCGGAGGACCCTTCAGGGTTGCTGGCCCGAGCACGTGTGACACAATTGGACAGCACAGCGGGGTGGCGTAATTCTCTCCACCCGCACGGACCTCATGGGCGGTTCCGCCCGGCACGGCGTCTGACAGGAAACGCCGGCCTGACAGCCGTCCCTGCCAAGCGAAGCGCGGAGCGAGCTTGCGAGCGGAAGGCGCGAGGGATAGGAGCGGTTATCGGAGGGAGCGCCAGCGACCGGAGATTCGAGCGGATAGCCCGGTCGCGAAGCGACGCGCCCGAAATCCTCACGCCGCATCGGATGCGTTGCCGATTGACAGCCATGGCCGTTCAACCCCACAGCGGATGCGAGAGGACCCGTTGCTCGGCCACCTCGCGGATCCGGTTGCGATCATGGACGCGGCAGGGTCCACGCGGGTCCTCGTCGAGATGCACGACGTAGAAGTGCGATCCTGGCGAGAGCACATCGTCCTGGCGATAGACGTCGCCCACGTGGTCGCCGTCGAGGACGATGCGGGATTCGTCCGGGGCGATGCGGCGGAAGACGACGCCGCTCATGATGCGCCCCCGTCGGCCTGCGGCGCGTCGCGCTCCGCCAGCTGCTGCGATGCCCACGCCGCCGCGCGGGCGAGCACATGGCCGTGACAGGGCAGCGGATCGCACCAGCAGGCCAGCCAGCATCCATCCAGCTCGGCGAGTTCTTCCAGCGAGACCTCGCCCGCGCCGATGCGGCGCCAGAGATCGGCGCGGTAGCGCGCGATCGCCTGCTCGCGGTCCTGGCCCTTGCCGATCCTGAACGGATTGCCCCACCTGGTGCGGCGGTCGATCAGCACGGTGTTGCCCACGACCTGCGCATGTTCGAACTCATCGCGCAGCGCGGGTTCGGTCCTCAGATTGACGACGGCGTCCATGTGCTCTCTCCTCTCTCCCGGTCGGCTTGCCCGACCCTCCGCTCCTCTCTTCCTCCCGCGCAGCGGAGGCGGCCGGGCCCGGCCGGCGGGCCGGGAGGGCAGCCCGCGGAACGGAACAGCGGCGCGAAGCGGGCGCGCAGCGCCGCTGCGCCGAAATCGACCAGGTCGTCGTTGAAGTCGTTGCCGGCAGGCACGATCACCGTGGCGGCGACGCCCGCCCGCCCGCAGCGCCGGGCGAGGCGCTCGGCGGCGAGCGCGCCGTCCTCGTCGTTGTCCCGCGCGATCACCAGCCGCGCGACGCCGGGCGGCGGCGCGAAGGCGCCGAGGCTGCCGGCGGAGAGCGCGGCGGCCGCCGTGATCTCCGGCACGGCGGTGACCAGCGAGAGCACCGTCTCGATGCCCTCCCCGACGACGAGCGCAGCATCGTCGGCGGGCACGCCGAAGCGCACCGCGAGGCCGTAGACGCGGCCGAGCGCCTTGCGCGGCGCCGCGACGCCCGCCTTGGCGGGCCGGCGTGGATCGAGCCAGGTGCGCTGGACGCCGGTAATCGCGCCGTCGCCGGCGGTGACGGCGGCGACCAGCGCCGGGAAGCGGCGCACCTGAGAGCCTTCGCGGTAGCGAAGCTCGGGATGGAAGCGCAGCGCCACGAAGCGGCAGCGCGACAGGCCCCGCGCCTGGAGATAGCGCTCGGCGTGGCTGCCATCGACCGCGCTGCAGCGCCGCCACAGGCGGCGCGCCGCCTCGGTCGCGTCGTAAGGCGCGTCCGAACCCCCCGGATCGCGGGCCGCCTGCCCTGGACCCCGATCCGGGGGGCCAGGCGGCAAGGCGAGGAAGCGCCGCGCCTCGTCGAGCGCCGCGCGCAGCGTCGGCGCGTTGGTGCGATGGCGGATGAGGTCGAGCAGGTCGCCGTGCTCGCCGGTGGCGGCGTCGGTCCACTTCCCCGGCTTGCCGGAGCCGGAGAGGCGGACGAAGAGCGAGCGGCCGCGAGCGCCGTCGAGGTCGCCGCAGATCCAGTAGCGGCCGAGCCGGCGGCCGTTGGGGAGATAGCGCCGGCACACCTCCTCGGCGCGCGCGGCAAGCGCGGCGGCAATGGCGGCGGCGGGGGACGGATCGTGCTGCATGTGGGACCTCCTTCGAGCCATGCGGAACGCCCGATACCGGCCGACCTCCGCCTCCGGCCGGCGCCGGAGGACGCGCGGCCAGCGCGAAGCGCGGGCGCGAGGCCGGGCCGGCGGCAGGCCGCCGGAGCGCTACTGCGCGAGGGTGCGGAAGGTGGCGGAGAGGCGCGTCGCGGCCTCGCCGGCGGTGTCGGCGCGGTCGATGCCGTGCATGAACGCCGAGCGCGCGCGGCCCGCGAGGACGAGCACCGAGCGGCGGGGGAGCACGACGACCTCGTCGCCCGGCAGCCCGTCGCGGGCGTAGGGGCGGATCGAGCGCGGGCGGAAGCGCATCGGCCAGTCGGCGGCGAGCGACAGGGACGCCACGACCGGCCCGAAGTCCCGGTGGTCGGCGTGCATGCCGATGCCCTGGCCGGGCCGGTACTCGTTGACGATGCACTGCACCGGCAGCGCCCCGCCGAAGTGCGGCAGCAGCCGATCCGCCATGACCTCGGCCCAGCGCGGGAACGGCGCAGCCGGGACGGGGCGGCTCGTGCCGGTGTAGCTGTAGCGGTAACCGTAGTGCTGCACCCGGCGGCGCAGCTCGGTCATCCAGGGGGCCTGGGCGATGCGGAGCAGGATGCGCTCCTCCTCGGCCGGGGTGACGAAATCGGGAACGATGACCGCCCCGTGGGCGAAGACGCTCTCGGTGTCGCGGAGCATGCTCTCTCTCCTCGCAAAGGCGAACGCCCCTTCCCGCGCTTCTCCCGGACTCCGGCGCCGGAACATCGTGGCGCCGGGATGAAGAAGACGGACTCCAGGCCCGCTGCAAAAAGAAAGGGAGCCGGCACGACGTGCCGGCTCCCGAGGCAGGAGGGAGGAAGCGACGAGAGGCGGCCTAGAACGGCGGGTCCTCGATGTCGCCGGTGCCGTTCGCCGGGGCGGCGGTCTCGTCCATCGGCGCCTGGGCGTCCGCGGGCGGGGCGCCGTTGCCGTTGGGCTTGTCGTAGAACTGCACCCGGTGGCCCGGCACGACGAGGATCTCGGTCGAGAAGCGGTCGGAGTCCTCGCCCGCCTTGCGCCAGCGCCGGGTCTGCATCTTGCCCTCGACGGCGATCAGGCGGCCCTTCGTGGCGTGCTTCTCGAGCATGTCGATCAGCCCGTCCTGGAAGGTCACGACCCGGTGCCACTCGGTCTTGTCGACCTTCTGGCCCGAGTTGCGATCGAGATACCCCTCGTCGGTCGCGATCGAGAGGTTGGCGACGCGCCCGCCCGAGGCGAGGTGGTTGATGGTGACGTCGGCGCCGAGGCGGCCGACGATCTCCGCGTAGTTCTTTCCGAAGGCCATGACGGTCTCCTGTGATTCCTGGTTGATGACGATGGGTTCCGAACGACCGGAGGCCGGGTTCACTCCCCCGAACCCCCGACCGTTCAATCTCTTCAAGCCCCCCTCCACCTCTAATCGACCGGGAAGAGCGACGACGCCGGGTCCCAGGGCTCCGCTGGCGCCGCGTCCTGGAGGGCCATCCCGAACGCCGGTTCGGGGTAAAGGCTCGCGAAGCCGTGTTCCGGATAAACCGCGCCCCGGTCGGGACAGCGGATGGCGCGCTCGTGCTCGGCGACTTCGCGGACGGTGCGGCGATCGACCCCGAGCTCGGCGAGAAGGTCGCAGCCGGTCGGAAGGTCGAGGGATGTATCGGGACGAAACATGGGCGGAACTCCTCGTGCCGTTGCCCGGTCCGGCATCGGCGCGGGGAAACCGCATCGCGGTAGGGACGCCGGTTGCCCGGCGCCCCCCGCACAGATCCGGACGTGCCCGCTAAGGCATCCGGCTCCTCCCTCGGGTTGCGCTGTTCCCATACACGCTGACGGCAAGTCGTCGGTTCGGCCACGGGTGCCGGATTTCCACCTTGGGCCAGTACTTGGTCGTCAACTTGTCGACCTGTGCCCAGCCGAAGCGGTCCCGTTGCGATCTGCGGCGCGTGATCGCGATCCACATCCGCTTCAGGCGCGAGGCGAAGCGGCTCAGGTATCGGTGGCTCATCGGGACGGCAAAGTAGTTCAGCCATCCGTCAAGCACCTTGCCCAGCCACCTCGCCTGCGGCGTTGTCATGCATTCGGCTGCATAGCGCTTCCTTTATCCGCTTCAGTGTGCGGGCCATCCGCTCCGCAACCGGCTTGCGCCCCAACTGGAAACGCCCGCCTCTGGTCTCCGTGCAGTAGTGCGTGAAGCCCAGAAAGTCGAAAGTCTCCGGTTTGCCCTGCCCTCGTCGCCGACGGTTTCTAGGGGCAAATCGCCCGAACTCGATGAGCCGGGTCTTGTCGGGATGCAGTTCCAGTTCGAAGCTTCCGAACCGCTCCTTCAGGGCATCCAGAAATCGCTCCGCGTCCTGCTTGTGCTGGAAACCAACCACGAAGTCGTCGGCGTACCGCACGATGATCGCGTCGCCGTAGACCTCGTGGCTGCGCCACTTCTTATGGAACCAGAGATCGAGGACGTAATGCAGGTAGACGTTCGCCAGGATCGGCGAAATCACCGATCCCTGCGGGGTCCCCCGCAGGTCGTCCCGCCTCTCTCCATCTTCCATGACGCCGGCGTTCAGCCACTTGATGATCAGCCTGATGACCCGCTTGTCCGCGATGCGGTGTTCAAGGAACCGGACCAGCCAGTCCCTCGACACCGTGTCGAAGAATTTGCGGATGTCGCAATCGACCACCCAGTTGATCTTGAACTTGTCGATGCCGACCGCGATCGCATCGAGCGCATTGTGCGCCCCACGACCGGGCCGGAACCCGTAGCTGAACCCCAGGAACTCCGCCTCGTAGATCGGCGTCAGGATTATCTCCGCCACGACCTTCTGGACGATCTTGTCCTCGATGGCCGCGACGCCGAGCGGTCGTGTACCGCCATCCGGCTTCGGGATGTTCACCCGTCGCGATGGCGTCGCCCGGTACGCTCCCGAATGCACGCGGTCGTGCAGGTCGGCCAAGCGGCCTTCCAGTTCCTTCCCGTACATCCGCCACGTCATGCCATCCGCGCCCGCCGCCGCGTTCTTCTTTAGCTCGAAGAACGCCCAGCGAAGCGCATCGACCGTGACATGGTGAAGGAGCGTCGTGAGACGCACCTTGCGTTCCCTTTGTACAAACTGCCGTATCCGGTCGGCCGCCTGTGACACGCTTTCCCGGTTCTGCGTCCGGCGCGTGCTTTGGCCTTCCGGATTCCCCTTGGGCTCGGCCCTTGGCTCCACCGGCTCCGCCGAGGCTGACGCCCCTTTGTTCGCCGGCTTCACGGCTACTATGGCCGAGTCTGACTTCTCCATGCCGTTCATCATCGGTTACGGACTACTCCTTTCCTTTGCGATCCTGCCACGACAGCGGGATGGCATGGAGACCTCCCAGGTCCCGGTGCAGTGCTTACGTACGTGCATGGGTTCTTGGACACCGCGGGACTCCGACCCCCCTCGCCATAACGGTGGGTCGGATGCTGCCTTCGACCGAGGAAAAGGTCTCGGCATCCCGGACTAAGGATCTTTCGGTGCTCGATAGCCCTGTCCGCACGCGCCCCTGTCAACGCTTGACCCCCGCCCTCGCGAGCGACGGCCCATGACTCGGGGTGGAAGTGGTGGCTCACCTTCTCCTTCCTGCCGGACTTTCACCGGCTACACTGGCACCAGTTAGCCTGGCGCACTTCCTCACCTCCTGCCGGTCGATGTCGGCAATCTGCCGCCCGGCGAAATGCGGCAGGAGCTGGCTGCGAAGATAGCCCCGGTTCACCTTGAGCGTTCCGGACTTCCAGAGCCGCGCATGGCGCTCGAACACGGTCGCGGCGACGGCCTCAAAAAGGGTCTCGTCGGGACGGCGCGGAGCCTCCCCGCCCCGCCGGATGGCGGCAAGCATTTCGATCGCCAGGGCTCGCGCCTCGCAAATGTTCATGGTCCCAGCGTCGCCCACGATCTTCCAGACGCGCTCGCCGCGATGCTGGCACTGGACGAAGAACTGCTTGCGGCCCGAAGGCGACACGCGGATGCCAAAACCCCGCAGTTCAGCATCGCGGATGTCGCGGCTTGCCTTGCGGGGCCTGAGCGCCCCGATGCGGGCCGCAGTCAGGGTAGTCCTGGGCATGTCCTTCTCCCGGTTCTGGTTGCAGCCGGGGAACCGGGAGTTGCAGTCCAGTTCCCCAGTTGCAAATTTTCGGGAGAAAAACGACGCTATATCAGATAGTTAGCACCGCAAGGTGCGGGGGCGGTGAGGCGGTCGGGCGTCATACCGCGTTTCCCGAGCGGATTGCCGCCTGTTCGGCATGGTTGATCTCGGTGAGGCGCTCAAGCAATCGGCGGACATGGCCTTCTTCGATCATCGAAGACCACCAGCCGTCACAAAAGCGCTCACCCCGGACAACCAGGGTCAGCAAGCGGCGAATCTCTGGAACCGTCGCACACGCGACGGCCGCTTCGTCCATGAGCAGTCTTTCGGCCTCTTCCGGGTCATAGTCGTGGTCCAGCCAACAGCCCTGCCTCACAATCGTGTTGAAGAAGCTTTCGACCGCTTCGCCATATTCATACCGAGGCAGGGTCGGCGTCCCGTCCGCTGTCTCCTCGCCCGTAATCAGCTTCCCGGCAGGCTGCGCGCCGTGCCCGTAGAGCTTGGGTAGAAAGGCGACCAGATCTTCAATATCCTGAACGGTCGGTTGAGGTTCCGCCATCCTGTTGTGCTCCGGGAGTGAGGTTTCGCAGGCTACCATAATGGCTCGGTCATTCGGGCAGATGATATAGACCCGGTAGGACAAGTAAATTAATCAGGCTCTTGGTAAATTAATTCGGCGACAAATATTCCAATTTCAAATACACCGAACAACAGAGTGGCGATCCCTAAAATTAAAATTGCGCCAACAATTTTTGTAAACCAAGGCGAATATTGTCGTTGCAGTAGAACTGGTATAGGGGTAGCAAATCCTTCATTGAATTTTACACCATTGTTAACTTCAGCGTAAGTAATTGGAGGAAAGTAAAGATATGAAACAGTCAAATGCTGATCTGGAACCATGATAGGGATAACAATTTCCTCTCCTGCATTAGGCACTTGCTCCACTGTATATTGGACGGGAGGCCATATATTGAATGATGGCAGACGAAAATGACTCATTCGTACGTTGGTCGCTGCACGGCGTCCGACATTCCTGAGAACAACAGAGTGGGTGTTTATTGTAGTTATGGTGCCATCAATACTCTCGTGATTGAAGGAAGAGACATGCCCCCAGTGGGAGAGCACTATCGGGCGGCTCTCAAACCGGCGACTAACCCAAATGCCCACAAAGAGAGCGATTATCGGAGCCGCTATCGTCGCTACAATTTGCCAGTCAAACATGATGATGACCTGATCCCAAAAGCCGCGTCCTACATGTCTCGCCCAGATCGGGCCTTTAGCAGGATGGAAACTATAGCATGAATCGCCATCGTGTCTGCCTTGATGCTCGATACCGGGCAGCGACCTGTCGAGTATCTTCAAGCGTGACGACCGGCGTTGTGTCGAATGCGGAAATGCAGGCAAGATGGGCTGCGATCATCGCTCTTCGCACCTGAATCCGAAGACAACGCGGACATTGTCCGGCAAGCTCTCAATGTCCCGGTTGCCATTCAGGCGCTTGTCATGGCGGCCGCGATGATTGACCCTACACGCTCCGCCGCGTCCTCGACTTCGTGGTCCCCGACATGGGCGTATCTGAGTGTCATGACCGGCTGCGTATGACCGAGCATTCGGGCGACGGTCGACAGCGGGACGCCCCGGGCCACGGCCTGGCTCGCTACCGTATGGCGCAGGTCATGCAGGCGCACATCCTCGATCCCGGCTTCCCGCCGCGCCCGGCGCCAGAGACCGAGATTGCGGGACTGCGGCCTTGCCGGGTCCTTGGGCGAGGGAAAGACGAAGGCGCTGTGCGTGCGGGGCTGTCGGGCGATAACGGCCTGCGCCGCCTCGCTCAGCCAGACCGTGCGCGGCCCCGTCTTGGCTTCCACCAATCTGAGCACGTCGCCATCGACCTCCGACCATCTGAGCGTCAGGATTTCGCTCTTCCGGCAACCGGTCAGTAACAGCAGGCAGATGACGTCGGCCTGCGGCCGGCGCGAGGGCCGTTCCTCCACAAGCCGGTCCAGGGTCCGGTGAAGCCGGGCGATCTCCTCGGCGGACAGGAACCGGGTCATCTTCCTGCCCGGGTTCGGCCTGACGCCCGCAACCGGATCGGTCCCGATATGGCCGGCGGCTTTCGCGGCGCCCACGATCTGGCGTAGCACGGCGAGTGTCGTGTTGGCCGCGCCCGGTGTCTTGCGACTCATGGCGTCGAACCAGCGCTCGACATGGGGTCTGCCGATGCGGTCGAGACGCAGCGCGCCGAAGGCAGGGAGAAGTTGTCGTTTCACCATGCGGTCCACGCGCTTTCCCCAGCCTGGGCTGTATCGACCCCGGTATGCCGGGAGCCAGTCTTCCATGACGAAATCGCGGAAATACGGAACGGCAGCCTGATCGGCAAGGTCTCCAGCACACAGGGGATGCGAGCCGTCGAGAAAGGCCCGGCATGCGCTCCGGGCTTCCTCCACCGTCATCAGCGTGGCCGAACCGATGGTCGTGCGCACAATCCCGCCCTTCACGGTCCCGTGCCACACGAAACTGCGATGCCCGGACGGACGAACCCGCACGCCCAGACCGGCAACACGAATGTCGCGCACGATGTACTCGGTGCCGCCCGGCTTCAGTCTCGCGACGCTGGCATTCGTGAGACGGACTTTCCTCGTCCTGCCGGTCATGACTGCGCCCCCGAGAGCAGCGGCGCCAGCGCTTCGACCGTCTCCCGGACCGTGGCGTCGGACAAATGCGCGTATTTCAGCGTGGTCGCCGCATTGTCATGACCCAGCAGCCGGCCCACCGTGCGGATCGTCTCGCCGTTCGACAGCGCCATGCTAGCGAAAGAGTGGCGGGTGTCATGCAGGCGAACGTCCTCGAGACCCGCCTCGACGCGCAACTGCATCCAGAAGGCGTCCAGCCAGCTCCACGGCGTGGTCCGGCCTGCGATGGGGAACACGAAGCGCGACGAACGCGGCAGCCCGTCGAGGACCTTCCGCGCCGCGCTGCACAGCCAGACCGTGCGGGGACCGGTCTTGCTGTCCGCCAGGTAGAGCCTGCCGTCGCGGTAGAAGCGCCATTCCAGGGTGACGATCTCCGACTTGCGGCAGCCGGTCAGCAGAAGCAGGCGCAGGGCCGCAACCCGGAACGGCTGCCGGGCCTCATGCCGATCCAGCGCCATGCCGAGGCGGCGGTATTCCTCCGGAGACAGGAAACGCTCGGACCGCTTCTGCCGGTAGCGCTTGATCCCCTTGCAGGGATTGCCGCCATCGGGACGATACCCCCAAGCTTCGGCCTGCTGCATGATGACGGAGAGGATCGGCGCCGAACGGTTCGCCGCCGCGGGCGTAGCATGGAGCGAGCGGAACCAGCGCTGCACCTCTTCGCGGGTGATATCCGCAACCGGCCGGCCCGTGAAGAAGGGCAGGATCTGATTGCTGAGATAGCGGCGGTTGACCGCAAGCGTGCGCGGCTTCCAGCGCCTGCCGTAGCGGGAGAAGACCTCCTCGGCGACGGTCTCGAACAGCGCGTCGCCGGACGCCTCCACCTCGATGTCCCTGTCGTCGTGCAGTGCCGCCAGTATGGATCTGGCGCGGGCGCGCGCCTCGGCCTCGGTCATGACCGCCGCATCGCCGACGATCTTCCAGACCCGGTGGCCCCGGTACTGGCTGTGAATGAAGTACCGCTTCCTGCCCGAGGGCGTGATGCGGACGCCGTATCCCTTCAGTTCTGCGTCCCGGACAGTGCGGACAGTCTTGTGCGGCCGGAGGGTATCGACCCGGCGTTGGGTGAGGCGAATGGCGGCCATGACTGCGGTTCCCCGATCCTTTGCACGTAGGTGCGAAACCGGGGTGCCTTTCGCGCGCCCGGTTGCACCGGAAACGGGAAAAATCCACAATCATGTCAGATGGTTAGCACCGAAGGTGCGGCGAGATGTGTGCATGCGGTAGGCCCCTGCACCGGTGCGCCTTCCGCCGTCAACGCCGCACGGTGGGCAGCCGCAACAATTCCCCTCTCCCCGCTTGCGGAGAGAGGCCGGGTGAGGGGCCGGCCGTCAGGCCGGCGGGCGAAGCCCCGTCACGTTGAGAGGCCCTCCCCCAACCCCTCCCGCCCAGCGGGAGGGGAGCAAAGGCAGGCAGCCGCAACAACGGAAAGAGGCGACAGGGATGGCTTGACTCCGGGCTGTTTGTTCTCTATATATTCCCTTATACCAAGAAAACATGCCGAGAGAGGCCATGACCTGACCGACCGGCGGCGGCTTGCGCCGCCCTTGTGAAGCACCGAACCCGAAGGCGTGAGGGCCGCTGACCGGGGCCCCCGCCGACCCACAGGGGAGGTGCGGCCGGACGGCCGGGCGTGGCGGTCGATTTCGGCCGGAAAGGGGCGGTTCGCGGCGGCGGAATCGCCAGAGGAAAAGACAGGGCGATGGACGGACCCGTGGACGGATTGCCGGGGCGGCGGCGGGGCCGGGCGGTGGGCGAGGACCTGCGGGCGGCGGCGGTGGCGGCCGTGCTGCGCGAGGGCATGAGCATACGCGCAGCGGCGCGGCGGTTCGGCCTGACGCGGAGAAGCGTCGGCAATTGGGTGCGGCGCCTTCGCGAGCGCGGCCATGTGCGGCCCTACAGGAAGGGCGGCAGCATCTCGCGGATCGAGCCGGAGCGGGAGCGCATCCTCCGCATCCTGGCGAGGCGGCCGGGGCTTTCCATGTACGGGCTGCGCGACGCGCTCGCCGCCGAGGGGCTGGAGTTCCACCCGACCACGGTGCAGCGCTTCCTGAGGCGCCACGGCCTCGACCGCGAAACCCGCCTCGTCCAGCCGCATGACTGGGCCCGTCTGCCCGACCGCTTCCGCCGGGAAATCGAGCGCCGGCACATCGTGCTGCGGTGCAGGCCGGAACCCTGCAAACCCGCGAACGGCGGTCAATGACGGGAGGCGGCCGCCCCGGCCGGCCGACGGCCGCCGTAATACTCCTCTCCCGCTTGCGCGGGCCGGGAGGGGGCCCTCTCGCGTGACGGACCTTCGCCGGGCTTGCGCCCGCCGCTTCCGCTGGCGCGGAAGCGGGCCCTCACCCAACCCTCTCCCCGAGGGAGAGGGCTTTTCAGCCGCCACTTCCGTCCTCTCCCCCGGAAGCGGGCGGGAGATTTCGGGAGGCCGCTCCGCCCGGGCCCCGTTCTCGCATTCCGGCATGTCGTTCCTCCATCCCGTTTCGTTCCGCTTCTCCCTCGCCCGCCCCGCCATGCGGCGGGACCCTGTTTCGCGCGTAATGCGCGCCGGCGCCCCCGCGCCCGTGGGCGCGCGTTTCGCGGCGGCGCGGTTTGCGCGCCTGATTGCCCGGGCGCGCCCCCGCGCGCGAACCGGACGCAGGACGCACCTCGCCTGTTGGCCGAATCGGGGGCTTTTTTCGCGCCGGCGCGAACCGGGGAAGCAAGGCGGCCCCGCGCGGATGCCGCGTTCCTCCCTCCCCGCCATCATAGCACAAACGAGGAAATGTCAAGCCCATTCAGGAGAATTATTCCGAAGTTTTTCAGAACAGGATATGATTTCCGATCCTGTCGCATCCGCCGGCGCGGCCCGCAATGACAACAGGTGCTCATGCCTATAACTTCGGGTAATGTCGAGCGGGCCCTGGACCGATGAGGAGAACGACCGGATCGTCGCGGACTATTTCGCGATGCTGGCCCACGAGCTTGCCGGGCGGCCCTACAGCAAGACGCAGCACCGGCGCGCGCTGATGCCCCGCCTTCGGAACCGCTCGGAGGCGTCGATCGAGTTCAAGCGCCGCAATGTCAGCGCCGTGCTCAAGGGCCTGGGCGAGGACTGGCTGGAGGGCTACAGGCCCGCCTTCAATTTCCAGGCGAGGCTTGCGGACGCGGTGGCCCGGTGGCTGGAGGCCCACCCGTCATGGCTGCATCGCGCGCCGGGCGAGGACCGTGCCGCCGCAACCGGCATGCGGGAGGCGGCGCAACTCTGGGTCGGGCCGCCGCCGACGCTTAGCAACCGCCCGCCGCCGCAGGAGCTCGAACAGATGCTGGGCATCGCCCGCCGGTTCGATGCGGCGGGCCGGGACGAGCGCAACCGCGCGCTCGGCCGCGCCGGCGAAAAGCTTGCGCTGGCGCATGAACGCGCCGTGCTGGCGGGCGCCGGCCGCGGCGACCTGGCGCAAGCGGTGCGCTGGGTGTCGGAAGAGGAGGGCGACGGAGCCGGCTACGACATCGCCAGCTTCCGGCCCGACGGCCGCTGCCGGCTGCTGGAGGTGAAGACCACCAACGGCTGGGAGCGCACGCCCTTCCACATCTCGCGAAACGAACTCGCCGTGGCCGAGGCGAGGCGCGAGGAATGGCGCCTGTTCCGCCTCTGGAATTTCTCGCGCGAACCGAAAGCCTTCGAACTCCCCCCGCCCCTCGACGCGCATGTGTCCCTCATGCCCACGGCCTTCCAGGCGAGCTTTCGATAAGGACCTGTGTGCCTGGCCGGCCGGCCTTTGGCTATCTCTTTGCCAGTGTTAGCTTTTCCGAATTCTTGACCCGAAGCGACGGGTTTCGGGGAGGCCTCGCCCAGGCTGAGCCGGGGCGGGTCTGTAAACAGTCCGGTCGTTTGCCCAGAAATAACCGGAAAACCGGATGCGACATCCTTTCCGACTATGATCGATATTGCGAAGCGGTTTAGGATGGCCAATATTTCTTGCCGACCCTATCCGGGAACCGGAAGCGGGGAGAAACGAAGAGATGCCGGAATGGGCCGCGCAAACGCCATGGTGGGTCGTCGTCGGGCTGGTTATCACGCTCGTTATGACAATCGTAAAAATATCCCGATGGACGCAGCGTGTGGATGCCAGCATCGGATCGGTCAACAACAGGATCGACTCACTCGCAAAGACGCTTCAGGAAGGACTTGCCGAGGTTCGTGCAGACATAAGAAAAATCCTCCATTGGCAGGCTTCCAAAACGATAGAATCCGAAAGTCCCTTGCGTCTGACGGAAACCGGACGGAAAGTCTCCGATATTCTCGACATTCCTTCTGTAGCAGAAAAACTCATGCCAATGCTGCGCACGCAAACCGACGGGAAACATCCTTACGATATTCAGGAACGGTGCTTCGAGTATGCTCGCGATGAATATCGGCCAAGTCCGGAATTCGATGCACGCATAAAGCAATGCGCCTACGACAACGGCCTCGATCGAAATGAAGTTCTCGATGTCCTTGCGATTGTCTTGCGAGACAAGCTGCTGAAGATTTCATAGGCAATCGGCCATTCGGTCAGTTCAGCGTGTAAGCACCGATCGCTCGCATGCATCTCGAATGCGGCGCAAGAAAGGGGCCAGGCGCGCGTCCCCCGTCCGCCTTATTCCGACCCGCCGTCGCCGCACTCACGGCGTCACCGGCTCCCCGTCGATCTCGATGCGGATATTGTCGGCGACGAGGTCTATGTGGCGGTTGCTCTTTATCGCGCCGCCGTATTTGTCCGCCGCGCGCCAGCCGATCAGGCGGTTGTCGCCGAGCGCGATGTGGGCGGTGCCGAGGCGGAACTTGTTTTCCACATGGCCGACGGCGCGGGCGTGGCCGTTGGTGCCGAGGCCGAGCTCGGCGAGCAGCCTTGCATTGCCGTCCGCCGCCGCCAGCACCGCCTCCAGCCGCCTGGCGGCGCTGCCGCCGGAGAGGCGGGCCAGCCGGCCGGCGGCGAATTCCAGCCGGACGGGGTCTTCCAGCAGGCCGAGCTGCGGGCCGGCATCCGCCAGATAGACCACCTGCCCGAAGGCGTCCGCCACGAACACGCCCTCCGCGCTGCCCTCCTCCGGCGACAGCATGGCCTCGCCGCTCGGGAAGGAGCCGAAGCCGGTGTCCTCCTCCGCGAAGCCGGTGAGCGGCAGGCAGGGCCGGCAGACGCGGACGGTGAGGTCGGTGCCGTTCGGCGAGACGACCCGGACGGTGCGCGCGCCCGAGACCGCGCCGGCGAGCCTGCGCGTGCGCGCCAGCAGCGCCTCCGGGTCGGCGAGCGCCGCGCCGCGCACGAAATCCTCCAGCGGCGCGTTGTTGATGAGCACCTGCCGGCGCCCGGCGGCGAACAGCGCCCGGCTGAGGTCGTCATAGGCGCGCGGGAAGCGGATGGAGGTCGCCACCACGGTGAGCCCGGCGCGCTCGGCCGCGGCGATGACGGGCGCGGGGTGGCGGTAATCGGCCATGTCGGCGGGGCAGGCAATGGCGGCGGCCGTCGCCGTGCCCGCGCCGGCCGCGTCGGCCGCGGCGACAAGCGCATCGACCAGCGCCGGCTCCTGGTCCGAGCTCGCGACCACCAGCACGTCCTCGCCGGGGCGCACATTGCCGTCCGCCAGGTTCCAGGCGGCGCGGCGCAATTCGTGGAAGGGGAAGACGGGCAAGGCGCACTCCCGGAAACGGGCCGCCGACGGTAGGGCCTCGCGGAACCGGCGGCAATCGCCGCCCTTCGACAGGCTCAGGACAGGCTCCTTTCGACGTGCGCGGCACCGGCGGCGCCGACGCCGCCTTTCGACACGCGCGCCGCCGATGCTGGTAGAGTCGCCGTCAACGAAAACGCTTTGCCGGAGCGCGCCCATGCACGACCGCTTCCGCCTCGTCCCCGACGGTTTCGAGGTTCCCGCAGTCCTGGAGCATCCGCGGTTCCGCCTGCGGATGCTGTCGGTCAACGATCTCGTCAAGGACTACGACGCCGTGATGTCGAGCGTCGAGCACCTGCGGGCGACCTACAGCCCTGAAAGCGGCGGCTCGTGGCCGGAGGGGCTGACCATCGAGGACGACCTCGTCGATCTCGGCTGGCACCAGAAAGAGTTCAGGCGCCGCTCCTCCTTCGCCTACACCGCGATGGCGCCCGATGAAAGCCGGTGCCTCGGCTGCGTCTATATCAAGCCCACCCGCAAGCGCGGCCATGACTGCAAGGTCATGATGTGGGTGCGCGCCGATACGCTCGCGGACGGGCTCGACGAGGAGCTCTACCGGACCGTTCGCGCCTGGATCGCCGACATCTGGCCCTTCGCCAGCCCCGCCTGGCCCGGCCGCGCGATCTCCTTCGACGACTGGCGCGCCCTGCCGGGCGCGTGAGCGCGCGGGCTCCCGCCCCTTTCCCCGTCACGCCCGAACGCCCCCCTTCGGCAGGCTCAGGGCAGGCTCTTTCGTCATACCCGGACTTGTTCCGGGTATCCATACGGCCGCCCGGCGGAGCCGCTTGAAAGAGATACCCGGAACAAGTCCGGGTATGACGGGAACAGGGCCGGGCCGCCGGACGTCGGTCCGGGTCCCGATCCCGCCGAACCCCTCGAAACCCGGTTGAATCCAGGCCATGCGCCCTGCCCGCAAATCCTGAACCGGACAGCAATGGACGCAATGCGGCAATCGCAAATCGGAGTCCCGAAATACAGCGGCAACGCCTATATTGCAGGGAGTCGCCGCACCGCGGGCCCTCCCGCGGCCCGATCCGCGACCGGGACCCTGGGAGACAGCCTGCGGCAACGCTCCGGCGCGCTGCGCGGCAGCAGGCCCGGACGACGCGAAAGGATGTCTCCCATGGCGCCCGATACACAACAGCCCGATACGCAACAGACGGAACTGTTCGAGGAAATCGCCGCGCTCGCGCAGGAGCGGCTGGGCGGCGGGGAGCTCGATGCCGCGCTCTCCTTCATCGCCCTCTATTACGCGGGCGTTTCGCAGGAGGACCTGGCCGAACGCCGGCCGGACGACCTCTACGGCGCAGCGGTGGCGCATCTCAACCTCGCCCGCCGGCGGACGCCCGGCGAGGCGAAGGTCCGCGTTTACAACCCGGAGATCGAGCAGCACGGATGGCAGTCCACCCACACCATCGTCGAGATCGTCACCGACGACCTGCCGTTCCTGGTCGATTCCGTGCGCATGGTCCTCAATGCGCGCGGCTATACCAGCCACCTCGTCATCCACCCGGTCCTGCGCGTCCGCCGGGGGGAGGACGGGCGCATCGAGGCGGTGCTCCCGGTCGAGGAAGCCGGCGGCGGGGAAACCGGCGTCGAGGCGGTTATCCATATCGAGACCGACCGGCAGACGGAACGGGACGTGCTCGACGCCGTCGCGGCCGAGATGCTTGCCGCTCTCGGCGACGTGCGGGTCGCGGTGGAGGACTGGGGCGGCATGCGCGAGCGCATGCGCCTTGCCATCGAGGAACTGGACGCCCTGCCGCCGTCCGTCGGCGGCGAGGAACGGGAGGAGGTGAAGGCGTTCCTCGAATGGATCGAGGACAACCATTTCACCTTCCTCGGCTACTGCGAAAGCCGCGTGGAGGAAGCCGGCGGCGAGGGCCGGTTCGCGCCCGAGCCTGACACCGGCCTCGGCCTCCTGCGCGGCGAAGGCGGACCGCCGCCGGTTCCGGACCTGCCCGGCCCGAGCGGCATGGACGCGGCCGAATTGCTGGCGATCACGCGCGCGGACCGGCGCTCGCGGGTCCACCGGCCGAGCCATCTGGACTGCATCGCTCTCCGGCGGTTCGACGGCGACGGCAATGTCGCGGGCGAACACCGCTTCCTCGGCCTCTACACTTCCGAGGCCTTCAACCGGGCGCCGCGCGACATCCCGCTGCTGCGGCAGAAGGCGGACGCCTTGCAGCGCCGCGCCGGTTATCCGCCGGGCAGCCACGCCGCCAAGGCGCTGGAGAACATCGTCGATACCTTCCCGCGGGAGCTGCTGTTACAGATCCCGGCCGGGGAGCTGTTCGAAACCGCGACCGGAATCCTGCACCTCCAGGAACGGCAGCGCATCCGCCTTTTCATCCATCCGGACCGCTTCGGGCGCTTCTATTCCTGCATCGTGTTCGTGCCCAGGGACCGGTTCACCACCGGAAGCCGGCAGGTCATCCAGGGGATTCTCGAAGAGGCGCTCGGCGCGACGGACACCGAGTTCACCGTGCGGCTCTCGGAGTCCGTGCTGGCGCGGCTCTTCTTCGTCATGCGCGTCGAGGCCGGGCACGCGCCGCAATACGACCTTGCCGACCTCGAACGGCGGCTCCGTGTCGTCAGCCGCACCTGGACCGACGATCTGCACGACGCGCTCCTCGACCGTTTCGGCGAGGAGGCGGGCACGAGCCTGTTCCGGCGCTATGGAGAGGCCTTCCGCGCGGACTACCGCGAGGCCTATTCCGCCCGGATCGCCGTGCTCGACGTCGAGAAGATGGAGCGCATCCGGGAGAACGGCATCGAAATGAGCCTCTACCGCCCGCTCGAGGCCGAGGAAGGGCGGCTGCGCTTCAAGCTGTTCCAGCTCGGGCAGAGGCCCGTCGCGCTCTCCGACGCGCTGCCGATGCTGGAAAACATGGGCCTCAAGGTCGAGGACGAGCATCCCAGCAAGATCAAGCGGACCGATGCGCCGAGGGTGTGGCTGCACGACTTCGGCCTGCTGCACGGGGAAGGCCCCGATTTCGAACCGGACCGCATCGAGGAGATCTTCCGCGAGGCCTTCGCCCGGGTTTGGGCCGGCGGGGTCGAGAATGACGGCTTCAACCGGCTGGTGCTGCGGGCCGGGATCGGCTGGCGCGAGATCGTCATCCTGCGCGCCTATTGCAAATATCTGCGCCAGGCCGGGACCGCCTTCAGCGAGGCCTATATCCAGGATGCGCTCGCCGCCAACCCCGCGATCGCGGCCATGCTGGTCGAGCTGTTCGGGGTCCGCCTCGACCCCGCCCGGCAGGAGGGCTCCCAGGAGGGGAAGAACGGGGCGGTCGCCCGGCTCGACGCCGCGCTCGAGGTCCAGGCCCGGATCGAGGCCGCGCTGGAACAGGTGGCGAACCTCGACGAGGACCGCATCCTGCGCAGCTATCTGGGCGTGATCGGCGCCACGCTGCGCACCAACTACTTCCAGCCCGGCCCCGACGGCGCGCCGAAGCCCTACCTCTCCTTCAAGCTCGACCCGCAGCGGATTCCGGAACTGCCCGAGCCGCGGCCGCAATACGAGATCTTCGTCTATTCGCCGCGCGTCGAGGCCGTGCATCTGCGCGGCGGCGCGGTGGCGCGCGGCGGCATACGCTGGTCGGACCGGCGCGAGGATTTCCGCACCGAGGTGCTGGGGCTCGCCAAGGCGCAGATGGTGAAGAATGCGGTGATCGTCCCGGTCGGCTCCAAGGGGGGCTTCTTTCCCAAGAAGCTGCCGGTCTGGGCAGGCCGCGAGGCCGTCCAGGAGGAAGGCATCGCCTGCTACCGGACCTTCGTGCGCGGCATGCTGGACATTACCGACAACCTCGCCGGCGGCCGGGTGGTCCCGCCGGCGCATGTCGTGCGCCATGACGGCGACGACCCCTATCTGGTGGTGGCGGCCGACAAGGGCACGGCGACCTTCTCCGACATCGCCAACGGCGTGGCCGGGGAATACGGCTTCTGGCTCGGCGACGCCTTCGCGTCGGGCGGCTCGCAGGGCTACGACCACAAGGGCATGGGCATCACCGCGCGCGGCGGGTGGGAGTCGGTCAAGCGCCATTTCCGGGAGCTCGGCATGGACTGCCAGGCGGCGGATTTCACCGCGGTCGGCATCGGCGACATGGGCGGCGACGTGTTCGGCAACGCGATGCTGCTCTCCCCGCATATCCGGCTCGTGGCCGCCTTCAACCACATGCATATCTTCATCGACCCGGACCCGGACGCCGAAGCCGCCTTCGCGGAGCGCCGGAGGCTGTTCGCCCTGCCCCGCTCCACTTGGGACGATTTCGACCGCTCGGTCCTGTCCGCCGGCGCCGGCATCTATCCGAGAAGCGCCAAGTCCGTCCCGCTCAGCCCGGAGGCGCGGGCGGCGCTCGGCACCGACGCCGAGGCCCCGACCCCGACCGAGCTCATCGCGCTCATCCTCAAGGCGCCGGTCGATCTGCTCTGGAACGGCGGCATCGGCACCTATGTCAAGTCGCGGCGCGAAAGCCACGCCGATGTCGGCGACCGGGCAAACGACGCCGTGCGCATCGATGGCGGGGACCTGCGCTGCCGGGTCGTCGGCGAGGGCGGCAATCTCGGCTTCACCCAGCTCGGGCGCATCGAATATGCGGCCAAGGGCGGGCGGATAAACACCGACGCCATCGACAATTCCGGCGGGGTGGACTGCTCCGACCACGAGGTCAACATCAAGGTGCTGCTGAACGAGGCGGTGGCCGCCGGCGACATGACCGGCAAGCAGCGCAACCGCCTGCTGGAGGAGATGACCGATGAGGTGGGCGCGCTGGTGCTGCGCAGCAACTACCTCCAGACCCAGGCGCTCAGCGTGGCGGCGGCCCACGCGCCCTCCATGCTGGAGGTCCACGCCCGGCTCATCCGCCGGCTGGAGCGGGACGGCGCGCTCGACCGCGAGATCGAGTTCCTGCCCGGGGCCGAGGAGCTGGCCGAGCGCCTCGAGGCGAAGGGGCGGCTGTTCACTCCGGAGCTCGCCGTGCTGATCGCCTATGTGAAGATCGGCCTGTTCCAGCGCCTTCTGGCCTCGGACCTGCCGGCCGAGCCCTTTGCGGCGAACGAGCTCCGGGCCTATTTCCCGGCCGCGCTCGGCGAGCGCTTCGGCCCGCTCATGCCCTCCCACCGCCTCGCGCGCGAGATCGTCAGCACGCAGGTCGCGAACGAGATGGCGAACCGCTGCGGGATCACCTTCGCGTTCCGGCTCGGCGAGGAAACCGGGGCGGACGAGGCCGATATCGCGCGGGCCTACCTGGTCGCGCGCGACGTTTACGGCATGCGCGGGACCTGGGCGGTGATCGAGGCGCTGGACGGCCGGGTGGACGCGGATGTCCAGATTTCCATGCTCCAGGAAACGCGCAAGCTGGTGGAGCGGGCCGCGCGCTGGCTGCTCCGGAACCGGCCGCGGCCGCTCGATATCGGCCGCGACATAGAGCATTTCGCGGCCGGCGTGGCGGCGCTGCGCGGGAGCCTCGGCGAGGTCGTCGCCGCTTCGAGCCGGGCCGCCATGGACGAGACCGGGAGCCGCCTTGCCGGGCAGGGGGTCCCCGAAGACCTCGCGCAGGAGGTGGCGAACTGCGAGGACCTGCTCTCGGCGCTGGCGGTGGTGGAGGTCGCCGCGGGCGCGGCGATCCCGGTGGAGACGGCGGCTTCGGTCTATTTCGAGCTCGCCGAGACGCTCGACCTCCACTGGCTGCGGGACCGGATCGCGGCGCTGCCGAGGGACAATCGCTGGCAGGCGCTTTCCCGCGCGGCGCTGCGCGACGACCTCTACGCGCAGCTGAGCGCGCTGACCCTGGACACGCTCAGGCTCGACGGCGGCGGGGCGGACCCGGCCGGGCGCGTGGATGTCTGGCTCCGGCGCAACCGCATCCCCGCGGCCCGCTGCCGCCAGATCGTCGCCGACCTGATGAGCGCCGGCCGGACGGACTTCACCATGCTCTCCGTGGCGATGGGCGAAATCAGGACGCTGCGCCAGTCCGACTGACCGTCACGCCGCTTCCGGGTCCGAGAGCGCGGCATCGACCGCGTCCTCGTAAGGCACGTCATGGGCGATCAGCCCGCCCGCCAGCAGGGCGGCCTTGAGGCGGGCATAGGCGGCGGCCGGCAGCGCCGTGCCGCGCGGCCAGACGCGGGCGTCGCGGTAGCCGGCCACGATGCGCGCGAAGGCCGCCGGCGGCAGGTCGGGAAAGAAGGCCGGGCCCACCAGGGCTGCGGTCTCGGCGGGCTCCCGCTCGTGGATACGCGTCAACGCCGCCTGCATGGCGCGGGTGAGCGCCAGGCAGGCGCTGCGGCGTTCGGCGGCGAAACGCCGGGTCGTGTAGAAGCTGGTGAAGGCGATGTCGCCGCGCGCCGAGAAGCGGTGCCAGATGTGCCCGTGCCCGCCGGAGACGAGCCGCTCGGCATAGGGCTCGAACAGCTGCACGACGTCGATCTCGCCGCACCTCAGCGCCCCGGCATTCTCCGCCATCGGGGCGTCCGGGGCGCGGGTGAGCGCGGCCGGGTCGATGCCGGCGCGGTCGAGGTCGTCATAGAGCAGCATCCAGGGCGTCGGCACGTCGGTCGCGACGCCGAGGCGCGGGCCGACCAGGTCCTCCAGGCGGAAGCGGGGATTGGGCTCGCGCCCGACCAGCACGAACGGGTCGCGGGCCACCACCTGCGCGAAACAGACCAGCGGGCTCGCCCCGCCCCGCTCGCGGGCGGCGTCATGGTGCATCATCACCCGCATCGGCCCGCCGAAGGACACGTCCGCGCGCCCCTCGATCAGGCCCTCGGCCGTCTCCGGCGGCGCGGGCGAGAGCCGCCGCTTCACCGCCAGCCCCTCGGCCGCGAACAGCCCCGCCAGCTCGGCCAGGTAGAACGGCGTGTAGCTGCACGCGCGCAGGTTCTCGTAAAGGACGATCTTTTCGTTTGCCATGGCGGCAGGGTAGCGCGCACCTCCCGGCAATGTCATGGGCCCGCGCGGGAGCATGGCCGGCTTGCGCGGGCCCCATAGATGTAGTTATGTTGCTACATCGACCGGAGAGCCCGCCATGGCCATCGCGACCGTCACCAGCCGCGAATTCAACCGCGACGTCGCCCGCGCGAAGAGGGCCGCGCAGGCGGGGCCCGTTTTCATCACCGACCGGGGCCGGCCCGCGCATGTGCTGCTCTCCATCGAGGACTACCGGCGTCTGGCCGGCAGGCCCCGCAGCCTGCTGGACGCGCTCTCCATGCCGGGGCTGGCCGATATCGGGTTCGACCCGCCGCGCGCGGACATCGAACGCCGGGCGGCCGACCTTTCCTGATGTTCCTGCTGGACACGAATGTCGTCTCCGAACTGCGCAAGCTCGGCGACGGCAGGGCCGATGCGCGCGTCACGGCGTGGATTGCCGCGCAGGATGCGGCGCGCTTCTACATCTCGGCCCTGACGCTCATGGAACTGGAGATCGGCATATTGCGGGTCGAGCGGCGCGACGCCGGCCAGGGGACATTGCTGCGGCGCTGGATGGACCGCCATGTGCTTCCCGAATTCGAGGGGCGCACCCTGCCGGTCGATGCCGCCGTCGCGCTGCAATGCGCGCGGCTGCATGTGCCCGACCCGCGCGCCGAACGCGATGCGCTGATCGCCGCCACGGCCATCGTGCACGGGATGACGGTCGTCACCGGCAACCGCGCCGATTTCGAGCCGACGGGCGCGGCGCTCATCGACCCCTGGGCCGAAGGGCGGTAGGGCGCCCCCTTCAGGCCGGAACGGAAGTCCGGCCGTCCCCTTCGACAGGCTCAGGACAGGCCCTCGATACGCGGCTGCGCCGCGACTCGGGATGAGGGACTTTTCCAGGAGCCCTGTCCTCCAATATCGTCATGCCCACCCTATTCCCGTCATACCCGCCCCCATATCGTCATGCCCGGACTTGTTCCGGGCATCTCCCTCCACCGCTTCTCCCGGGGCGGCCGTATGGATACCCGGAACAAGTCCGGGTATGACGGAGAAGCCTGTCTTGAGCTTGTCGAAGGAGGGCGTTGGGGCCTCACGGGCAAGGGGCGGATCGCAGACGCAGTGCGCTCCCGACACCCCGTTCGGCTCCCCCCAATGGCTGAACCGGACAGCCATGGACTTGTTCCGGGCATGACGGAAGAGCCTGCCCTGAGCCTGTCGAAGGGGGGCGTTCGGGCCTCACGGGCAAGGGGCGGATCGCAGACGCCGGGCGCCCCCGAAACCCCCGGCGGACTCCCGTTCGGCCCCGCCCAATAGCTGAACCGGACAGCAAGGTATTGCGTCGGGATCGGGTCCGGGCCGGCAGCCGCGCTACCGGGGCGCGCAGGCCTCGATGGCGGCGAGGAACTTCTCCTTCGCGCCGGGCCCCCGCGCGAAGGGGCTGATGATCGGCAGGTCGAGGCCCGAGGCCCGGTAGGCGTCCAGCCGCTCCCGGCACTCGCCCGGCTCGCCGGCGACGCCGGTCGCGGAAATCATCGCGTCGGTGACGGCGCGCTCCGCTGCCGCCCGGTCGCCCGCGGCCCAGGCCGCGGCGATGGCGTCTGCTTCCTCGGCAAAGCCGCTTTCGGCAATCAGGCGGTTGTAGCGGGGGAAGAAGCCCGCATAGAAGGCAAGGCCGGGGCGGGCGGCGGCGAAGGCTTCGCGCCGGTCGGCCGCCACGCTCGTCGGCAGCAGCGAGGTCATCTCGACCTCTGCGGGGTCGCGCCCGGCGCGGGCGGCCCCGGCGGCCACATGGGCGCGCGCCCGCTCCGCCGTCTCCAGTGTGCTCCGGGTCAGGATCAGCCCGTCCGCCGCCTCGCCGCAAAGCTCCAGCATCTTCGGGAAAAGCGCGGAGAGGTAGATCGGGACGTCGTTCCGGAACGGCCGGAACCAGAGGTCGAAGCGCTCGATCCGGATCGTCTCGCCCTCATGGGCAACCTCGCCGTCGCGGAGCAGTCCGCGCACCACCGCGGCCGTGTCCCGCACGCGGCCGAGGGGCCTCGAATACGCCACCCCGTGCTCGGGCTCGACCTGGACCCTGTGGCTCGACCCGAGCCCCAGCACGAACCGGCCGCCGGAAAGCTCGTCCACGGCCGCGGCGGCCATCGCGATCGTCGGCGCGGTGCGCACGAACACGCTGGTGATGGCGGTGCCGAGGCGCACGCGCTTCGTGCGCAGCGCGCAGGCCGCGAGGATGGCGAACTGGTCGCCGCCATGCCCCTCCGCAACCCAGACCGACTCGTATCCCAGCGCCTCCGCCCGCTCGGCGCAGTCGGCGATTTCCGTTGCGGTCAACCCGCCCGAGAATGCGACTCCGATGCGCGGCATGGCCTTGCCCTCCCTCTTTCCGGCGCCGATGTTCGTCCGGGGCGGGCCGGAGCGCAAGGGCGGGACAGGCGGTTCCGGGCGCCCTGCATGACAGTGCGGTTGCGGCGGGCCGGGCCGGAACGGCATAATCGCAGCCCCCTGTGCGGAAACAGGCCCCTCTGCCCCATGACAAGAACAGAAAGCGCAGAGCGCGGTGTTCGAAGCCGCTGAAACGCTCCGGCACGCCGCATGGCTGGCGGTGGCGGGCGGCCTCGGCCTGCTCGCGCTCGGCTGCATCCACCTGCTGCTGGTCTATGCCGGGCTGCTCGCCAGGCGGGAGCGCGGCTGGAGCCATTGGGTGGGCCGGCGGTCCTTCACCGCGGCCCTGGTGCTGCTGCTCGGCGCGGCGCTGATGCAGGTGGTGGCGCATCGCGGCCTCTCCGGCCGCCCCGATACCGCCCCGGCCATCGCCGCCGCGCCGAACGCGGCGAACATTACGAAAGGCGGCGCTGGCGCCGCCGCGCCGAACGCGGCGAACATTACGAAAGGCGGCGCTGGCGCCGCCGCGCCGAACGCGGCGAACATTACGAAAGGCGGCGCTGGCGCCGCCGCGCCGAACGCGGCGAACATTACGAAAGGCGCCGCCGCGCCGGCGGCCGAAGAGGTCCGGACCGGGCGGGAGCCTGCCGGGGAGAGCCCGACAGCCGATATGCGCCCTGCCGTCTCCGCTGCGGAAGCCGACGCCGCGTTCGACGAGGCGCTTGCCGCCCGGGGTGCGGGACGGGCGGCGGATGCCGAGCGCGCCTACGGGCAGGCCCGCGACGCCTTCGCCATGCTGGGCGACGCGCGGCGGGAGGCGGATGCGCTGCACGGGCTCGGCGACATGGCGTTCGCCCGCAGGGATTTGGTGCGCGCCGAACGGCGCTATCTCGACGCCCGGCGGCTGTTTGCCGGCCTCGCCAACAGGATCGGGGAGGCGAATGCGCTGGTCGGCCTCGCCTCGGTGAAGGCGGGGAGCGGCGCGCGCGAGGAGGCCGCGCGCCTTCTGGACGAGGCGCATGCGATCTACCTCAAGGCGGTCTCGGTGCGCGGCCGCGCCAATGTCGCGCTCGCGCGGGCGAGCCTTGCGACCGACCCCGCAAGGGCGCGCCGGCTCTACCGGGACGCCGCCGGCCTCTATATCCGCGCCGGGCTGCCGGACTGGGCCGAATACGCCCTGGGCCGCGCGCGCTGATGACGTTCTACCGGCTTCACTTCCAGCACGGCGCGGCGCAGTTCGACATTGACCTGCCGAACCCCGCGGAAGCATTGGGAAAGATGCCGCCATGAAGTCACGGACCGCCAATTTCGCGTTGCGTCTGCCGGTGTCTTTGAAAAACGCCGTTGCAGAGGCCAGCCGCAAGGACGGCACCAGCATCAACCAGTTCATCGCGCTGGCCGTTGCGGAAAAACTCTCCGCAATGCGCACTGCCGAGTTCTTCGCCGAACGCCGCGCCAGGGCGGATGTCGAGGAAGCGCGGCGCATCCTGTTCCGTGACGGCGGCCAGCCGCCGGCTCCCGAAGACCGGTTGCCGGAGGCTGCCCGGCGCGACGACGCCACCGGACGCCGATAAACACGGGGATTCTTTCAGGCTGAAACGGAAGTCCGGCCGTCCCCTTCGACAGGCTCAGGACAGGCCCTCGATACGCGGCTGGCGCCGCTACTCGGGATGAGGGAGGTCCCGGAGTTCCGCCTTCCTCCTGTCCCTCAACCTGATTGGCGCCCGCGCCGCCCCCTCCTGTCCCTTACCCTGAGTAGCGCCCGCGCCAGCGGGCGCGTATCGAAGGGCCGCCGCCCGTTTCATATCGGCCGGATACCGCACTAAGGGCTGAGGACCTGCCCGTGCGCCGTGCAGTCCGGCGAGGCGAGGCCGAGGATGAGGTCCGCTGCCGCGTCGGGCGGGGGCAGGGCGGCCGGGTCCTCGCCCGGATAGGCGGCGGCGCGCAGCCGCGTGCGCATCGGGCCCGGATCGACGAGATTGACCCGGAGCGCCGTGCGCACCGTTTCCGCCGCCCAGGCCAGCACCAGCGCCTCCAGCGCGGCCTTGCTGGCGGCGTGAGCGCCCCAATAGGCGCGGGCGGCGGGGTAGCCGGTCGCGAAGACGGCGCGGCCCGCCGACGCGCTGCGAAGCAGCGGGTCCACGGCGCGGATGAGGCGCATGGCGGCGGTAAGATTGGTGTCGAGCACGCGGCGCCAGGCCTCGTCGGCAATCTGGTGCGCCGGCCCGAGCGTGCCGAGTGCGGCGGCGCAGGACACGAGGATGTCCAGCCGCCCGAACCGTGTGCCGAGGGCGGAAATCGCGCGTTCCAGATCTCCGGGGGCGGTGAGGTCGAGTGGACAAAGGGTTGCCTGTCCGCCTACGGCCCGCACCGCGTCGTCGGTCTCCTCCAGCCCGCCGACCGTGCGGGCAAGCAGCACGGCATGCGCGCCCGCCGCCGCCAGCCGCACCGCAACCGCCCGGCCAAGCCCGCCGGAGGCGCCGGTCACGAGCGCGACCCGGCCGTCGAGCGGCTTCGATTCCGGCACCCGCGGCGCTCAGGCGAGTTCGTCGAGGAGCGACATCCGGCCGGCGGCGGATCCGTCCCGCCGGTCGAGCAGGTCGATCGGGTAGTCGCCGGTGAAGCAGGCGTCGCAGAAGGCCGGCGCCCTGCCGCGCCCGCCGTCCTCGCCGAGCGCGCGGTAGAGGCCGTCCAGGCTGACGAAGGCCAGCGAATCGACGCCGATCTCTTGCCGCATCCGCTCCAGGTCGAAGCGGGCGGCGAGCAGCGTGTCGCGGTGCGGCGTGTCGATGCCGTAGAAGCAGGAATGGGTCGTGGGCGGGCTGGAAATCCGCATATGCACTTCCGCCGCGCCGGCATTGCGCACCATCTCGACGATCTTGGTGGAGGTGGTGCCGCGCACGATGCTGTCATCCACCAGCACGACGCGCTTGCCGGACAGAACGGCCTTGTTGGCATTGTGCTTCAGGCGCACGCCGAGATGGCGGATCTGCTGCGTCGGCTCGATGAAGGTGCGCCCGACATAGTGGTTGCGGATGATGCCGAGGCTGAACGGCAGGCCGGCCTGCTGGGCATAGCCGAGGCCGGCAGGCACGCCGGAATCGGGCACGGGCACGACCACATCCGCCGGGGCCGGCGCCTCGCGGGCCAGTTCGCGCCCGATTTCCATCCGCGCCTCATAGACGCTGCGGCCGAACACGGCGCTGTCGGGCCGGGCGAAATAGATGAGCTCGAAGATGCAGGGCCGGGGCCGGGTCGGAGCGAAGGGGAAATGCGATTCGACCCGACCTCCGTCCACCACCACCATCTCGCCCGGCTCGACATCGCGGACATAGTCGGCCCCGATGATGTCGAGCGCGCAGGTCTCGGAAGTGAGGATCCAGGCCTTGCCGAGCTGCCCGAGGACCAGCGGGCGCACGCCGTGGGGATCGCGGACACCGAAGAGCTTGCTGCGCGATATGGCGACGAGCGAATAGGCGCCCTCGACCTCGCCGAGCGCCTCGACGAGCCGGTCCGCCAGCATCTGTTTCCGGCTGCGGGCGATGAGGTGGATGATGACCTCGGTGTCGGTCGTGCTCTGGAACAGCGCGCCCATGCCCGCCAGCCTCCGCCGGATCGAGAGCGCGTTGGTGAGGTTGCCGTTATGCGCCACCGCCACGCCGCCGAAGGCGAAATCCGCAAACAGCGGCTGGATGTTGCGGGCCACCGGCGCGCCCGTGGTCGAATAGCGGTTGTGGCCGATGGCGATGGCGCCCTGGAGGCGCTCGATCGCCTCCTCATTGCCGAAGGTCTCGCTGACCTGGCCCGGCCCGCGCAGGCTGTAGAATTGCTCGCCGTCCGAGGAGACGATGCCGGCGGACTGCTGGCCGCGATGCTGGAGGGCATGCAGGCCGAGCGCGGTATGCGCGGCCGCATCGGCATGGCCGGCGATGCCGAACACCCCGCATTCCTCATGCAGCTTGTCGTCGTCGAAGGGGTGGACGGCTCGCAAACGGGCCTCCCCTCGCTAGTTGCCCTCGATCAGGCGGTCGAGGCCGCGTCGTTCCTGTTCGTTATACCCCTTGGGCGGGGTTTTTGCAGCCGTTTCCGGCTCCGCCTCGGGCCGTTCCAGCTTCTCGTAGAGGCGCTTGCCTGCCTCGATCCGGTCGATCTCCTGCTGGATGCGGTCGGCCTTCGTGGTGCCGTAATCGGCAATGCCGGAGGGCAGGAGCCGTTGGATCTCCCGGGCGCCCGCTGCCACCAGGGGGATGCTGCGCGCGTCCTGCACCCAGCCCGGCTGGTGGTCGGGCGGCACGAGCCGCGTGCCCACGAGGTAGAGCGCGCAGATGATGACGGCACCCCTGACGATGCCGAACAGGAAGCCGAGCGCGCGGTCCAGCGCGCTGTGGCTGGACCGCTCCACCCGCCCTGCTATCCGTCCCGCAATGAGGGACAGAAGCACCAGTGCGGCGAGGAACCCGCCCGCGCCGGCCGCGATCCGCGCCAGCACCGCAGGCTGCAGATATTGCGACAACAGGGCGGTGAGCGGCGCGAAGGCCAGCCAGGCGACGACCGCCGCGCCGATCCAGCTTGCGAGCGAAAACACCTCGCGCACGAAACCGCGCAGATAGGCGATGATGGCCGAGCCGACGACGACGGCGAAGAGCGCGAGGTCGAGCGTGTAGATATCGGTCATGCGCGCGCGCGCCTCTCGGCCGGGAGGCCCGCGCCGAGCCTGGCGGCGACCTCCGCGACATGGCCGATCGTCTCGATGCGCAGCCCGCCGCTTCCGGCGGGCTTCCTTGCCGAGGGCATGACGGCGGTCTCGAAGCCGAGCTTCCGCGCTTCCCTGAGCCGCGTGTCGCCATGCGCGACCGGGCGGACCTCGCCGGTGAGCCCGATTTCGCCGAACCACACGCTCCCGGCCGGCGCGGCCGCGCCCTCGAGCGAGGAGACGAGCGCGGCGGCCACGGCGAGATCGGCCGCCGGCTCGGAAATGCGCAGCCCGCCCGCGACATTGAGATAGATGTCGCGCCCGCCGAGCGCGATCCCGGCGCGGGCCTCCAGCACGGCCAGCACCATGGCGAGCCGGCCCGCGTCCCAGCCGACGACGGCCCGGCGCGGCGAGCCGGCGGCGGGCGGGCCGACCAGCGCCTGGATTTCCACCAGCAGCGGGCGCGCGCCCTCGACACCCGCAAACACCGCCGTGCCGGCGAGCGCGGCGCCGTCCTGCCGGTCTCCGAGGAACAGCGCAGAAGGATTGGCGACCTCGCCGAGCCCCCGGTCGGTCATCTCGAACACGCCGATCTCGTCGGTCGCACCGTAGCGGTTCTTCACGGCGCGCAATATGCGGAAATGGTGGCCGCGCTCGCCCTCGAAATAGAGCACGGTATCGACCATGTGCTCCAGCACGCGCGGGCCCGCTATGGCGCCGTCCTTGGTGACGTGGCCGACCAGCAGCAGCGCGGCCCCGCGCCGCCGGGCGACCTCGATCAGCGCCTGGGCGGAGGCGCGCACCTGGGCGACCGAGCCGGCCGCCGACTCGAGGCCGTCGAGATGCACGGTCTGGATCGAATCGACCACCGCCACCTCGCCCCGCTCGGAGAGGGTGGCCGCGATGTCGCCCGCCGCCGTGGCGGCCGCAAGCGCAACGGGCGCATCCGCCATGCCGAGGCGGCGCGCCCGCATGGCGATTTGCGAGACCGCTTCCTCGCCGGTGACATAGAGGCAGTCATGGCCGCGGACGGCCAGCTTCGCAGCTGCCTGCAGCAAAAGCGTGGATTTGCCGATGCCGGGGTCGCCGCCGATGAGCACGCAGCTTCCCGGCACCAGCCCGCCGCCCAGCACCCGGTCGAACTCGGCGATGCCGGTGGCGCGGCGCTCGACGGGAGGCGGCGCCGCGTCGAGCGGCACCAGGTCGAGCTTCCGGCCGGCCCGCCCGGCGGCGGCCGGCGCCGCCGCTTCCTCGACAAGGCTGTTCCACGCCCCGCAGCTTGCGCAGCGCCCCGACCAGAGCGGAGCCGCCGCCCCGCAGGTCTGGCAGACATAGCTGCGGTCCTTGCGGCTCACCGGCGCACCGCCATGCGGATCGGCCCGGTCGCGCGGCCGTGGATGAACTGGTCCACATGAGGATCGCCGCTCTCGTCGATCTCCGAGACCGGCCCCGACCAGACAATCCGCCCGTCATGCAGCATGGCGATGCGGTCGGCGATCTTGCGCACGCTGGCCATGTCGTGGGTGATCGAGAGCGCCGTCGCGCCCAGCTCGCGCACGCATTCGACGATCAGGTCGTTGATGACATCGGCCATGATCGGGTCGAGGCCCGTGGTCGGCTCGTCGAAGAAGACGATGTCCGGCCGGGCGGCGATGGCGCGGGCGAGCGCCACGCGCTTCTGCATCCCGCCGGAAAGCTCCGCCGGCATCAGCTCGCCGACTTCGGGGCCGAGGCCGACCTGGGCGAGCGTGTCCAGCGCGACCGGCTTCGCCTCCCTGCGGGACTTCTCTCCGGCCGCCACCAGACCGAAGGCCACATTTTCCCAGACGGAGAGGCTGTCGAACAACGCGCCGCCCTGGAACAGCATGCCCATGCGCGCATTGACCGCCTCGCGCGCCGCGCCCTTCAGCCCGACCGACTCCACCCCGTCGATCAGGATGCTGCCGCTGTCCGGCTCGACCAGGCCGAGCGCGCATTTGACCGTGACCGACTTGCCGGTGCCCGACCCGCCGATGACGACCACCGACTCGCCCGCGCCGACATCGAGATCGACGCCCTGCAGCACGCGTTTCGCACCGAAGGCCTTGTGCAGGCCCCGGATGCGGATCTTCGGTTCGCCCGCGCCGCTCATTTGGCGAAGAACAGTTCGGTGATGATGTAGTTGAACACCAGGATGAGGATGGCTGAGGAGACTACCGCATCCGTCGCCGCCCGCCCGACGCCCTGCGCGCCGCCCTCCGAGCGGTAGCCGTGATAGCAGCCCATCAGCGAGACGAGGAAACCGAAGACCGCGGCCTTGACCAGCCCCGTCGCGACATCGTGGACTTCGACGAACCGCCATGTCTGGTCGATATAGGCGGCGGGCGCGAAATCGAGCTTGTAGATGCCGACGATATAGCCGCCGAATATGCCGATGATGTCGCCGACCAGCACCAGCAGCGGCAGCATGGCGAAGCCCGCGAGGATGCGCGGCGCCACCAGATATTTCATCGGGTCGGTCGAGAGGGTGGAGAGCGCGTCGATCTGCTCGGTGACGCGCATCGTGCCGAGCTCCGCCGCCATGGACGCGCCGACCCGCCCGGCGACCATGAGGCCCGCCAGCACCGGCGCGAGTTCGCGCGTGATCGCGAGCGAGACCACGCCCGCGACCGCGCCCTCGGCCGAAAAGCGCGCAAAGCCCGTATGGCTCTGGAGCGCCAGCACCATGCCGCTGAACAGCGTCGTCAGCGCCACCACCGGCAGCGAGTAGTAGCCGATATCGACCATCTGGCGCAGCAGCACGCGCGGATAGAAGGGCGGGCGGACGATGTGCGACACCGCGGCGCCCGCGAACAGCACCAGGCACCCCATCGCCTCCAGCAGGGCGAGAAAGGCCCGGCCGATGGCGGCCAGCGGGTTCAAGCGCCGGAGCCCCCGCCGCCGGTATAAGACCGCGCATAGCGCGCGCCGAGCGAGGTCAGGATTTCGTAGCCGATGGTGCCGGCGGCCGCCGCCAGTTCGTCGGCGTCCATGCCCTCGCCGAGCAGCACGGCCCAGTCGCCGGGCTTCACGGAGCCCGGCGGCAGCCCGGTCACATCCACTACGATCGAATCCATCGACACGCGCCCGACCAACGGCGCCCTCCGGCCGTGCAGCAGCGCGCCGGCCCTCGGGCTTGCGGCGCGTAGATAGCCGTCTGCATAGCCGGCGGCAACCGTGGCCAGCCGCTGGCCGGCGCGGACTTCGGCCGTGGCGCCGTAGCCGACGGTGAGCGGCCGGTCCACCTCGCGGACCTGGAGCACGCGGGCCTCCAGGCGGACGACCGGCTGCATCGGGTTCGCCCGGTCCGGCGTCGGGTTGAGGCCGTACAGCGCCATGCCCGGCCGGACGGTGTCGAACCGGTAGCCGGGGCCGAGGAAGATGCCGGCGGAGTTGGCGAGGCTCGCAGGGGCGTCGAACCGGGCGGCCAGCTCCGCGAACAGGCGCCGCTGGGCGTCGTTCAGTGGATGGTCCGGTTCGTCGGCGCAGGCGAGATGGCTCATCACCAGGCGGAAGCGGCGCCGGTCGAGCGCGGCTGCATCGGCGGCGTCGAGGCCGAGGCGGGTCATGCCGGTGTCGATATGCAGCACGGCGTCCTCGCCCGGCCAGGCGGCGAGGTCGCCCGCATGGTTCAGGACCGGCAGCAGGCGGCAGTCGCGATAGGCCGCCTGGAAGCCATCCACCGGCGCGCTCAGCACGGCGATCTCCGCATCGGGCAGCAGCGCCCTGAGCGCCGCGCCCTCCTCCAGCCCGGCCACGAAGAACAGGGAGCAGCCGGCCCGCTGGAGCGCCGGCGCCACCCGATCCATGCCGAGCCCGTAGGCGTCCGCCTTGACGACGCCGGCGACGGCCGCCGGCGCCGCCGGACCGCAAAGCTTGCGCCAATTGCCGGCGATGGCGTCGAGGTCGATGGTGAGCCGGCCCGGCGAGGCCGGGGCCTCAGCTTGGCGGTTCGTCATCTCGATGCTTTTCGAGGTCGGCGAAGCGGGTGAACTGGCCCTCGAAAAAGAGCTTGATCCTGCCGGTCGGCCCGTGGCGCTGCTTGGCGACGATGACATCGGCCAGATTGTGGACCTCGTTCATCTGCTCTTGCCACTCGATATGCTTGTCGGTGCCTGCCGGCGGCTCCTGGCGGGCGAGGTAATAGTCCTCGCGGTAGATGAACATCACCACGTCGGAGTCCTGCTCGATAGAGCCCGATTCGCGCAGGTCCGCAAGGTGGGGGCGCTTGTCCTCGCGCTGCTCCACGGCGCGGGAAAGCTGGGAGAGGGCGAGGATCGGCAGGTCGAGCTCCTTGGCCACGGTCTTGAGGCCGCGGGTGATCTCGGAGACTTCCTGCACGCGGTTTTCCGGCCGCCGCCCGGCGCCCGGCTGCATGAGCTGGATATAGTCCACCACGATCAGGTCCAGGCGCCCGTTGCTCCGCAGCAGGCGCCGGGCGCGGGTGCGAAGCTGCGAAACGCTGATCGCCGGCGTGTCGTCGATAAAGAGCTTCAGGTCTTCCAGGTCCTGGCTTGCCCGGAACACCGCGTCGAACTCGGCCTGGCTGATGCGCCCGCGCCGGATCTCGTCGGAGGACACCTGCGCCTGCTCGGACAGGATGCGCAGCGCCAGCTGCTCGGCCGACATCTCCAGCGAGAAGAAGGCGACCGCGTAGCCGTCGATCTCGTGGACCTCGTCGTCCTCGCCGCGTTCCCGGACGCGCGCCCGCGCGGCGTTGAAGGCGATATTGGTCGCGAGCGCGGTCTTGCCCATGCCGGGCCGCCCGGCCAGCACGAGCAGGTCGGAGCGCTGGAGGCCGCCCAGCTTTGCGTCGATGTCCCGGAAGCCGGTGGTCACGCCCGTCAGGCTGCCTTCCCGGCGGAAGGCGCTTTCGGCCATGTCGATAGCGGAGGCGAGCGTGCCGTAGAAGGGGCGGAAGCCCGTGTGCTCGGCTCCGGTCGTGGCGAGCTCGAACAGCCGGTGCTCCGCCTTTTCGATCCGGCCGGCGGCGGTCAGTTCGAGGTCGCTGTCATAGGCCTCGTTGACCACCTCGCCGCCGATGGAGATGAGCGCGCGGCGCAGATGCAGGTCGTGGATGGCCTGTCCGAAGGAGACCGCGTCGATGACGCCGATGGCGCTCGCGGCCAGTTCGGCGAGGTAGCGCGGCCCGCCGACATCGGCCAGCCGGTCCTGCTGCTGGAAATGGTCCCTCAGCGTTGCGGGGCTCGCCTGGCCGCCGCGCTCGGTCACCCGCTGGACGGCCTCGTAGATGCGCCGGTGGCTCGGGTCGAAGAAATGGTCCGGCTCCAGGAAGTCGCCAACCTGCTCCAGAAGACGGTTGTCCACCAGGATCGCGCCGAGCAGCGCCATCTCGACCTCCAGATTGGCCGGAAGCTCGCGGTAAGCGGGGCCGTCGTCGGGCGGGGCCTCGAAGGGCGGTTCTTCGGCGAACCAGGGATCGGCTTGTGCTGTCATGGGAGCGCCATTAGACCGGGGCACTATAGTCGAGTCCTGACTTCGACGGTTGATTCGCATAAGTAGTTGATATTGCCTGGTTCTCATTTCGGCTAGGCACTACATCCGGCATTTCTTCGAGCCGTGCTTCGTCGACGGTCAGGCGAGTTGATACGGGGTGATCGTCAGGGGCAGCCCCATGGTTGCGTAAATCTGCTCCGCCGCCGGTGTCGGCTTCGAGGGGATGACGTAGCGGTTGCCCGATTGCCGACAGCGCAGCAGGGAGCACTGGCGGTGGACGAGGGCGGAGCGGATGACCTCCGGGGACATCCGCCGCTTCTGGATGGCGACGCGGTACGCAAGGTGTCGAACGCAGGCGAAGGCCAGGAAGGCGATGGCGATGTGAGCGCGGATCCGGTCCGGGTTCCAGTGCCAGATGGGACGTATCTTCAGGTCGTGTTTGGTGATCCGGAAGCTCTCCTCGACCTGCCAGAGCCCCTGGTAGTGAGCCATCACTTCGGTGACGCGCGCGTCGCGCAGATTGGTGATGACGCCGGTGAGCCCGTCCCATCGTGCGGCCTCGGCGATCTTCTCCGGGTTCACCGTGAGCCGTGCGTCGCCCTCGACGGCGATGAAGCGCTTCGCCCCGTGATTGGAGAGCAGTTCCCTGGGATTGTCGCTGCGGGCCAGCCTGTCGAGCAGGCGTTCCACCTGATGGCGGCGCTCGTGCGCGTCCTTGCGTGCGCGCTGGGGGCAGAAGACGACGATCAGGCGACGGCCCTTGTACTCCCACTCGCCGACCCGGCGGTCCTGTGAGCCCTCCAGCGGGGCATAGGTCCCGGGGTCGAGAACCTGCCCCAGCAGCGCGAGCGGCAGCTTGCGCAGCCGCGCGCCGACGACATACTCGCCGCCGATGGCGTCCATGGCGTCGAGGTTGTCGGCGCTCAGCATGCCCCGGTCGGCCACGCATACCGTGCGCTCCACCTGGTGGCGGCGCTGCATGTCCTGCAGGACCGGGACCATGCTGTGTCCCTCGTAGGTGGCGCCGGGGAAGACCTCGTAGCTGATCGGCAGCCCTTCGCGCGTCACCATCAGCGCCAGCAGAACCTGCGAGTCCTTGTGTTTGCCGTCCTTGCTGAAGCCGTGCTGGCGAAGCTCGTCCTCGGCGGCCGTCTCGAAGTAGAGCGTGGTGCAATCGAAGAAGAGGATCGCGACCGGCTCCGGCAGCAGCGACCGGCTCGCCTCGCCGACGCGCGTGCGCAGTCGCTCGATCACCGTCGCGTCGAGCTGATCCATCATCCGGTAGACCTTCTCGAGCGGAAGACTCACGCCGAAGTCCTCCTCGAGCCGGCGCACGCTGCCCCGCTTGCTGTCGGGGTTGGCTACCCGCGCCATCACCACATGGAACAGCGCGTCATGGGAGGCCCGGTAGCGCGAGCGCGGCAGCAGCGCGTCGAGGCCCAGCAGCCGGTAGATCTCGCCATAGACCTCGTGGATGCCTGTGATCAGGCGCTGCTCCTCTTCAAGCTGCTTGAGGTCGACCGGGAGTTCCTCCTTGCCGTCCCCCCGGCGGCCGACACGGATCGCCTGCTCAGCGATCTTCTCGGGCGCAAACAATGCCGGCTGACGCTCGTCCTCCAGCTTCGCCTTGACGTACTCGCCGAGCTGCCTCAGGCGCTCGAGCTCGTCCTCGTCCATGGCCACGCCGACATGGCGGACGATGCGCTGTCGGACCTTGCCGCCGTCGCGCACGGCCTCGACGATCTGGACCGAGCGTCGCGGGCTGTTGGGGGAGGTCTTGATGCGCACGAACATGGGGGGAGTGTAGCGCGTGGCGGAGGCATTGACAGTCTCAAAGATTTACTAGGCACTACAACGCAGCTTGACCGCACCGCAACTGCCAACTCATTGGCTTTACTGAAAACTCCAGACGCGAGATCGGTCAGAAGTCAGCCCAACCGTCGAAGTCAGGTCGGCGAACCAGGGATCGGCTTGTGCTGTCATGGGAGCGCCATTAGACCGGGGCACTATAGTCGAGTCTCTGGGGATATTCTGGAAAGGGGGGATAACCGCCGCCATGCACCGGCTGATCGCGCTTGAGGGCGCCACGAATTTCCGCGACCTCGGCGGCTACGAGGCCCTTGACGGCCGCCGGGTCCGCTGGCGGCGCCTGTTCCGGGCCGACGGGCTGCACCGGCTGACCTCCGGCGACGGCGGGACGCTGGCGGCGCTCGGCCTCGAGGAGGCGCTGGACCTGCGCTACGGGCCGGAGCGCGCGGGCGAGCCGGCCCGCCTGCCGGAGTCGGTCGCAAGCGTGCATATCGGCCTTCCCGACCAGCCGGCGAACTCGCTGCTGGAGACGATGCATGCGGGCGGCGTGTCCTCGGCCGAAGCGGCGTGGACGCGCCTCAGGGACAGCTATGCCCGCTATCCGGAGAAATACGCATGCGCCTGCGGGGTCATCCTGCGCCGGCTGATCGCGGAAGACGCGCCGCCGCTGCTCTTCCACTGCACCGCCGGCAAGGACCGCACCGGCTTCGCCGCCGCCGTGGTGCTGGAGGCGCTCGGCGTGCCGCGCACCACGATCATGGAGGACTACCTGCTCACCAACCGCCACTGGGACCGCGGCAACCGCGAACCCCAGGGCCTGCACCGCGAAATCTACGAGCCCGTCTTCTCGGCGCGGGAGGAGTATCTGGCAGCTTCATGGGCCACGCTGGACAGGGAGCATGGCGGGTTGGAAGGCTGGCTCGACAGCGCGGTGGGCTTCGGTGCAGAGGACCGGGCGCAGCTCAGGGCGGCGATGCTGGAGTAGAGCAGACGTAACTGATCCAAGGGCTGGTTTGGCCTCCGTCTGTCCTCGACGACTACGCTTCCTCTTCCTTAACGAATGTGAGTTGAGCATCGAGAAGGAAATAAGCTAAGATGAAAGCTTGTTGTTCTATAATCTTCCCCGCGGCTAAGCTTTGCAAAGGGTCACTGGAGCGGAGCTTGGTGACAAGAAATTTTACAATTTCGGAAAGTATTCGTCGATTATCTTCGAGCCTCAATCTCCTTCTATGCAAATGTGAAATCCAGACATCAGTGTTGGAGAATTTACGACGAAACTGTTTAAGTTCTGTAGAGTACAGGTAAGCCCACTCTCCTATATTCTTACGCAGGTGCATCCAGTGAATAAGAAGGTTGTCTTAAATCCCATCTTGTATCTCTTTGACATTTCTTCGCTCTAATACATAGGAGATTACAAAGATAGGTTGACGGGGGAGACCGACGACATTTCTTCCGTCATACCTCAACGCCCCCTCCGTCACGTCCCCTCCGTCATACCCGGACTTGTTCCGGGTATCTCTCTCCACCGCTGCCGCCGGACGGCCGCATGGATACCCGGAACAAGTCCGGGTATGACGATATGGAGGCGGGTTGGACGCCGGAGAGAAGGTGCGAAGCCTCCCAAACCTGTTGTCAACCTATCCATATAAGCCCCAATACATATGATCTCTTTAGTTGCAAATATACAGGCACCGTATCTCTTAAGGAAATTTCTACATCGTATCCTCGGGTGGCTTCGATCACCTGACTAAGAAAATCAGGAGCTTTCGGGAAGTGACCACCCGGGACGTAATTCTGTTCAAATTCTCTCAGAAAAACATATCCAAAGATTAGTTCTGTAAAATCAGGTCATGGCATGAAACTTGTTCCTGGTACTGAGAGGAGGCTTGCGGTCAATTTCAACCCTATATGATTGTGTCAAAACCCGTGTCAAGGGGCCGACGAAAACTCAAGACATTGTGACTAGCTTGGGAAGCATTTCAAGGTATTCCTTCGACATCAAGAAAAAGGGGCAGGGTCAACGAAAGTAACAATAGCGCACTCCTGATCGAATTTGAGGCGCTTAAAACTGGAAAGCGTCCGGCAGTGCTCCCGGAACCTCGGAAAGCAGCCGGTCCTGCGCCTCGTCCGGCGCGCCGCGCGGTAGGCCGACATCCAGCACGAGGCGCCTGCCTCTTGCCTCCGCCTCGATGCAGGTACCACCGACCTCCTTGGCGCCCCTGTGGATGCGGAGCCTCATCGGCCGGCTCCGGCGCCCTGCAAATACCGACTGCGTTTCCCCGGCATTCTGCGTGAGCCTGTTATCGATGCAACTCCCCTGCTTCCAACATTGCCTTATTCCGTTCGGAGGCTGGAAAGTTTACTGATTCGAGTGCGATATCCTGTCGCCTAGCCTGCCTGTTGCCGGCTTACGAAGCCCTGTCGCGGGCGGGATTGTAGGGGGCGCCGCCTGCGCGCACCTCGCCCCGATATCCGTATTCCTGCATCAGCACGGTGACGGATGGCCCCTCGACGGTGATGACCGCATAGGATTCGGGCAGGTCGGATGAGAGAAGCCGCTCCTTTTCGAGGAAATCCGCGAAGAGCGCATGGTTGGTGCCGCGCGGTGCGCTCACGGGCACGCCGTGGAACGATCCGGCAAGGGGCAGGTGGCAGTGCCCGAAGAAGATATGGGCGATCTTGCTCCGGTGTTCCGCCACGACGGCGCCGAACGCCTCTGCGTCCCGGAGCATCACCCGGTCCATCGGGACGATATGCGTGGGAATCGGGTGGTGGTGGATGAAGAGGTATGCCGGTCCGCCGGCCGCCGCCAGCGCCCTGCGCAGCCAGGCGCAGCGTCTCGCGCAATAGAAACCGGCATGGGAGTCCGGACCCCAGCTGTCGAGAACGAGTCCCGTGCCCCGGCTGAGCTCGAAGGCCTGCTGCACATGCCCGTCCTCGTCCGCGAGCTCCGGAAAGACCTCGAGGAACGCTGTCCTGTCGTCATGGTTGCCGATGGCGAGGCGGGCCGGGATCGGCAGCCCCGCGAGGCGGCCCTTCAGCCGCTCGTAGTCGCCGCGGTCGCCCCGGTCCGACAAATCGCCGGTGATGACCAGGGCTTCCGCATCGGGATGCTGCTCGAGCGCATGGGCCAGCGCGCGGTCCAGATTCGCATTCGGGTCCCGCCCCCCGACGGTCTCTCCGGGCCGGGTGAGGTGGAGGTCGGTCAACTGGACAATCTTCATGGCTGGCTCCCGAAGGCGAAAGGCCGCCCGCAGCGCGGCCCGGAACTTGCCGCTCAAAGCCTCCCGCCGCGCACCGAATCCGGGCTTCGATCCAGCAGCGACTCGCCGGGCCTGACGCGGGTGAAGGCGACGGGTTCGGAGGCGGAGACGAATTCGCCGTCCTCCAGGCGCACGGCGGTATAGCGCGTGGCGGCGAGATCGCCCGTCTCGGGGAAGTCCTCGCGGTAATGCGCGCCGCGCGAGTCCTCGCGGGCGCGGGCCGCCGCCGCAATGGCGCGCGAGACGGTGACGAGGCTCTCCATGTTCAGGCGTTCCTGCCAGGCGAGGTTGAAGGCCCGCCCGCCGCCGGCCGCGCCGGCCGCCTCCACCTCCGCCGCGAGCGCGGCAAGCCCGGCCTCCGCGCGGTCGAGGCTTTCGGCCGAGCGCAATATGCCGACCTCGTCCCACATCAGGTCCGAGAGGCGCTCGCGGACGCCGGCGAGATCGCCGGGCGGCCGGTCGAACACCCCGAGGCAGCGCGCGGCGGCCTCCTCCAGAACCGCTTCGTCGGGGTCGGGGAAGGCGCGCTCGCGGCCCGCATCCGCCGCCATCCGGTCGCCGGCAATGCCGCCATAGACGGTGGAATTGGCGACGCCGTTGCCGCCGAGCCGGTTCGCGCCGTGGACGCCGCCCGTGTCCTCGCCGGCGGCGTAGAGCCCCGGCAGCGCCGTTGTCGTGTCGGGCTCGAAGGCGACGCCGCCCATCATGTAATGCGCGGTCGGCACGACCTCGACCAGCCCGCCGGCAAGGTCGAAGCCGCAGTCCCGGCAGCGTTCGACCATGCCCTTGAAGCGCGCCGCCACCGACTCCGGGCCCAGATGGGCCATGGAGATGTAGAGCCCGCCGCTCTCGGTCACGTTCCCGGCGCGCATCTCGCTCGCCATGGCGCGGCTCACGATGTCGCGGGTGGCGCGCTCCAGACGCGGGTCGTAGCGCTCCATGAAGCGCGTCCCGTCGCCGCCGAGCAGATAGCCGCCGGCGCCGCGCAGGCCCTCTTCCAGCACGGTGCCGGTCATCCTCGTGCCGGGGCCGGCATAGAGCCCGGTCGGGTGGAACTGGACCATCTCCATATCGCGCAGCGAGAGGCCCGCCTCGAGCGCCATCGCCATGCCGTCGCAGGTCTTGTCGCCCGACGGCGTGTGGTAGCGGTACATGGTCGGCCCGCCGCCGGTCGCGAGCAGCACGGCCTTGGCCCGCACGAAGCGCAGCGCGCCCGTGCGAATGTCGATCAGGAGGACGCCGGCGAGGCGCGAGCCGTCGCGGGACGGGATCAGCGCCGCCGCCCGGTGCTCCTCCAGCCGCGTCACCGCCCGCGCCCAGACCTGCTCCATCAGCCGGTTGACGATCTCGATGCCGGTCAGGTCCCCCTTGTGGACGGTGCGGTCGAAGGTCTGCCCGGCGAACGCCTTCTGGTGGATGCTGCCGTCGGGGTTGCGGTCGAAATAGCAGCCGATCTCGTCTTCCAACTCGCGGATGCGCTCGACCGCCCCCTCGATCAGCGTCCAGGCGAGCTCCTGGTGGTTGATCCAGGCCCCGCCCTCGATCGTGTCCATGAAATGGCGTTCGAGGCTGTCGCCGGGCGCGAGCGCCACATTGTAGCCGCCCTGCACCATGCGGGTGCAGCCGCTCTTGCCGAGCAGGCCCTTGGCCGCGATAGCGATGTCGAGCGCGGGGTCGGCGCGGTAGGCGTGGAGCGCGGCGAACAGCCCCGCGCCCCCGGAGCCGAGGATCAGTATGTCCCTGTCCAGCCGCTCGATCATGCGAAGGCCGCCGCCAGAAAGCCGAAACCCGCCAGCAGCGCGAGGCCGCCGGCAAGCGCGATCCGCGACTGCTGGCGGTCGGACCAGCGCCCGAACTCGAGCAGCAGCACGCGCAGCCCCCCCGTCAGGTGGAGCGCCAGCAGCACGACCAGCCCCGCCTCGGCGAGCTTGACCCAGGGGTTGTCCGTCCAGTCGAGCACGCGATCGAGCGCCGCGCGCTCCACCGCGAGGCCGAGCACGAGGAAATGGAACGGCAGGAAGACCGCGAGCGCCACGCCGGAAAGCCGGTGCAGCAGGAACGCCCACCAGGGTCCGCGTTTCACAGCACGGCCGCCACGGCGCGCAAACCGAGCGCCAGCAGGACGAAGCCGAACAGCCCCATGGCGATGTCGAGACCCGCGCCCCGCCAGCGGCACCATTCGCTCAGCACGGCGCGCAGGCCGATGGGCGCATGCACGGCCGCGGCCAGCACGAACAGCCCGTAAACCGCGCCCCAGAACAGGCTGCCCTCGGTGCGCGCGAGGATTGCCTCGGCCGAGAGCCCGCCGCGGATCGCATAGAGGATGACGCCCAGATGCAGCAGCACCAGCGGCGCGAGCACCATCGCCGAAATGCGCTGGGCCGCGAACAGCCAGGCCTCCTTCACTGCCGGGGCTCCCGCGCCGGTCGTCCGAGCGTGCGGCGGAAGACCTCGCGCTTGAGGCCGGCGATGGCGGCGGTCGGGTTGAGGCCGGTCGGGCAGGCGTCGGCGCATTCCTGGTGGCTGCGGCAGAGGTGGCAGCCCGCGCCGGCGGCGTCCAGATGGCCGTCGCGGTCGCCGTCGCGCCGGTCGTTCACCAGCGTCCAGAGGCGGTTCAGCACGGCCGGCCCCGGATAGTCCGGATTCCAGGCCACGCTGTCGCAAGCGGCGTAGCAGACCGCGCAGTTGATGCACTCGATGCCGGCGTCGGCGGCCATGCGTTCCGGCTCGTCCGGCCGGACCGGCTCGTCCGGCCGGACCGGCTCGTCCGGGGGCGCCGCGGAGGGGACGAACCGCGCCTCGGCGTCGCGCCATTTCTCGAAGAAGGGCGCCATATCGACCGCGAGGTCCCTGATGACCGGCAGGTTGCGCAGCGGCCCGATGCGCAGCCGGCCCTTGCGGGCGGCGCGCGAGACATGGGTGCGGCAGGTCCAGCGCGGGCGGCCGTTTACGGACATCGCGCAGGAGCCGCACATGCCGACCCGGCAGGCGAAGCGGTAGGCGAGCGAAGGGTCCAGATAGCGCTGCACATGCGTCACCACATCGAGCACAGTCTGGTTGGCCTCATGCGGCACGGCGTAACGCCGCCAGGCGCCGTCCCCGCCCTCTCCGCGCCAGATTTCCACTTCGAGCATCGCCATGGCGACTTCATCCTACCCACTTTTCGCAAGCAAGCAGCAGGCGCGTTTATGTAGCACTGCCACCCCGGTCCGGCTTGTCCTCAAGATCGAGGCCGGCACTCGTTTACTCTTTGGCAATGATTTCGGCCGGTGCGGTCTTGCCCGGCCGGTGCGGCGTCATCCTTGCAATCGTGGAATGCGGTTCCAGAAATACAAGGATAATCGAGGCGTTTGGTTGCTCCTGAGCAGGACGGTCGCACAGCGATAGCGGCCGGTTTTGACAAGCCGGGGGCGAGTGCGTTTCATGTGCTCCCATGACCATGCTCCAGCGACCCGGCCACGCCCTACACATGGAGACCGTGGACCTCGTGCCGCCCTGGAACGCGCCCGGCGAGGCGGTGCTGTTCTGCCACGGCGTCGCGGTCGATTGCGACATCTGGTCCGGCTGGTTGCCCGGCCTGATCGACCGGTTCCGCATCGCCCGCTTCGATCTTTGCGGCTTCGGGCGCTCGACCCTGCCGGGGCCGGACCACCGCTGGTCCTTCGACGGGCTGGCGGACGACATACTGGCGGTCGCGGACGCCGCCGGGTTCGAGCGGTTCCACCTCGTCGGCGAGTCGCTCGGCGGCACGGCCTGCCTGTTTACGGCCGCCAGGAAGCCGGAGCGGGTCGCGAGCGTCTGCGCCTGCTCGACCGGGCATTACGGGCCGGCGATCCGGAATGTAGCTGTCTGGCGCGCGGCGGTGGAGGCGGGTGGCATGGAGCGCTGGTCGGAAGAGATGGTCCCGCGCCGCTTCGCCGACGGCAAGGTGGGCCGGGCCGAGCGGGAATGGATGCACGAGGTGCAGAGCCGCACGGCGCCGTCGTCGCTGCTGGATGCAGCCGACCTGCTGATGGGCGCGGCGCTTTCCGACACCTTTCGGCAAATTGCCTGCCCGGTGCTGCTGCTGCACCCGGATTCGAGCCCGTTCCTGCCGATGGCCGTCGCCGCCGAGCTGCTGGACGTCCTGCCCGACGCCCGGCTCCAGGTCTTCCCCGGCGCCCGCCATGGAATCGCGCTCAGCCATGCGGCGGAGGGCGCGCTGGCCTTCCGGGAATTCGCCGCAGCCTGAGCCGCCGCTGCGCCGAAAAGCCTGGCCTCGTCCGGTGACATCCGGTTGCCGAGCGGCGCGCCGGTTGGTAACATGAGCGCGGAGGTCGCGTTCGGTAGTTGGGGGCGATTCCACCGAGCAGTAAAGCAGCACGATTCCGCGCAATTGTGCAAAGCACTCGAACGGGAGATCAAAGACCCATGAGACTCAAAACGACATTGGTTGCCGCTGCCGCGGCCGCGACGTTCTCCGTCGGGGCCCACGCGGCGACGCTGGATGACGTGAAGGCCAAGGGCTTCATCCAGTGCGGCGTTTCCACCGGCCTCGCCGGCTTCGCGTTCACGGACTCCGACGGCAACTGGGACGGGTTCGACGTCGTCTTCTGCCGCGCGACGGCGGCGGCCGTGTTCGGCGACCCGAATGCGATCAAGTTCACGCCGACGACCGGCAAGACCCGCTTCACGGCGCTCGCCTCGGGCGAAATCGACATCCTGTACCGGAACACGACCTGGACGCTGAGCCGGGACGTGGACCTGAAATTCTCGTTCCTGGGCGTCAACTATTATGATGGCCAGGGCTTCATGATCCGCAAGGACATGGGCGTTTCGTCGGCCTCCGAGCTCGACGGCGCGACCGTGTGCATCCAGACCGGCACCACCACCGAGCTCAACCTGGCCGACTTCTTCCGCGCCAACAACATGAGCTACGAGCCGGTGCCGATCGAGACCAACGCCGAGGCGCAGCAGAAATATCTCGCGAATGCCTGCGACGTCTACACCACGGACGCCTCCGGCCTGGCCGCGACCCGCGCCACCTTCGAGAACCCGGGCGACCATGTCATCCTGCCGGAAATCATCTCCAAGGAGCCGCTCGGACCGCTGGTCCGCCACGGTGACAACGCCTGGGGCGACATCGTGCGCTGGGTGCTGAACGCGCTCATCATCGCCGAGGAGAAGGGCATCACGGCGGCGAATGTGGACAGCATGGCCTCTGCCGACACCAAGGATCCCGAGGTCAAGCGCCTGCTCGGCGTCGAGGGCAATTACGGCGAGATGCTCGGCCTCTCCTCCGACTGGGCCGTGAACGCCATCAAGACCGGCGGCAATTACGGCGAGATCTTCGAGAAGCATATCGGCGAGAACACCGCGATCGGCCTCGCCCGGGGCCTGAACGCGCTCTGGACCGAGGGCGGCATCCTCTACGCCCCGCCGTTCCGGTAAGCACTACACCTCGAAGGGCGCTTCCGTGGGGAAGCGCCCTTTCTTTGTCCGGGCCGGGGCCTTGTGACGGCGAGGCCTTCGGCCGCGTTTGACGGGGAGCTGTGACGCATGTCCAGCACAGGACAGCCGCCTCCGGAGCCGTTCCGCGTCAGCCAGCTTCTTTACGACACCCGATACCGTTCCTACACGATTCAGATCTTTGCGCTGGCCGTCATCATGCTGGCCTTCGCCTGGGCGATAGACAACGCCGTGCGGAACCTGGAGGCGCTCGGCAAGGACATCGACTTCGGCTTCATCTTCGAAACCTCCGCCTACGACATCAACCAGCACCTGCTCGACTACGATTCGACGTCCACACACGGGCGCGCCGCCCTCATCGGCATTATCAACACCATCCTCGTCGCGGTCATGGGCTGTGTCACCGCCACGGTCATCGGCGTTCTCGCCGGCGTGCTCCGGCTTTCCCGCAACTGGGTCGTCGCGCGGCTGATGACGGTCTATATCGAGACGGTCCGCAACATTCCGGTCCTTATCTGGATCCTGTTCACGGTCGCCATCGTCAACGAAGTCCTGCCGGGCGTGAGGTCTTTCCGGGGCGAGGATGCGCTGAGCGGCCTGCTGTTCGACAGCGTGTTCATCACCAACAGGGGCTTCTACATTCCGGCGCCGGTCTTCGAAGCGGGTTCGGCCGCGGTCGGGGCGGTCCTGCTGCTGTCGATAGCCGCAGCCTGGTATTTCGGCCGCTGGGCCAGGGCCCGGCAGGCGGCGACCGGGCAGATCCTGCCGGTGTTCTGGGGCCGGCTCGCCATTCTCGCGGTCCCGGTCCTGCTTGCGTTCTTCGCCGCGGGCTCGCCGGTCTCGCTGGAGATTCCCGCCCTCAAGGGTTTCAACTTCAAGGGCGGAATCTACATGCGCGACAGCCTGATCGGCCTGTGGCTGGCGCTCTCGGTCTATACCGGCGCCTTCATCGCCGAGATCGTGCGCGCCGGCATCCTCGCGATCAGCAAGGGCCAGACGGAGGCGGCCTATGCGCTCGGCCTCAGGCCCGGGCGCACCATGAGCCTCGTCGTGCTGCCCCAGGCGCTCCGCGTCATCGTGCCGCCGCTCATCAGCCAGTTCCTCAACCTCACCAAGAACTCCTCGCTCGCCATTGCGGTGGGATACATGGACGCCACGGGCACGCTCGGCGGCATCACGCTGAACCAGACGGGCCGCGAGATGGAGTGCATCCTGCTCCTGATGGCCTTCTACCTCGCGACCTCGCTGACGATCTCCGCAGGCATGAACGCCTACAACAGAAGCGTCAGGCTAAAGGAGCGCTGAGATGGCCGGCGAAAAGCCCGTCGCATTCGTTGCCGAGCGGCAGATCCCGCCGTCGCCGCCGCCGGTCAGGACGGGCGGCGCGCTCGGCTGGGCGCGCGACAACCTGTTCTCGGGCGTCTTCAACTCGGTCGCGACCCTGCTGTCGCTGGCGTTCGTCGCCTATATCCTCGCCATGGTGGTGCCCTGGCTGTTCCTCGATTCCGTGTGGAACGCCTCTTCGCTGCAGGGGTGCCGCGCAGTGGACGACGGCGCCTGTCTCGCCGTCATCAACGAACGGTTCCTGCAGTTCGTGTTCGGGTTCTATCCGGAAGAGCTGCGCTGGCGGCCGGTCCTGGCCTTCGTGCTGCTGTTCGTTGCGATCTGGCCCGCGCTCTTCAGTTCCGCCCCGCGCAAGCTGCTCGTCTTCAGCGCGCTCTACCCGCTTCTCGCTTACTGGCTCATCTGGGGCGGCTCGCTCTGGGGGCCCGTGGGCGCCGTCGTCGGCATCGCCATCGGCTGGGCCTGTATCCGCTTCCTGCCGCCGCTTGCGCGCGGAAGGCTGGATGAGGGGATCGCGTTCCTGGCGGCGGTCGGCGCGGGAATTCTCGGGGCGGCGCTCTGGTGGCTGTTCTGCGTCGTCGCCTTCGAGGACGCGCTGAGCGCCGTGCTGGCAATCGGCCTGGAGCCGGTGGAGTCCGCCAGGCTCGGCGGTTTCCTCCTGTCCACCATCATCGGCGTCTCCGGCATTGCAGGCTCGCTGCCCATCGGGATCGTGCTGGCGCTCGGGCGGCAGTCGAACCTCATCCTCATCAAGGCAGTCTGCGTCGGGTTCATCGAGTTCATTCGCGGCGTGCCGCTGATCACGCTCCTGTTCGTCGCCTGGCTGCTGCTCTCCTACTTCCTGCCGCCCGGCACGGAATTCGACCTGATCCTGCGCGTGGTCATCATGGTGACCGCCTTCGCCTCGGCCTATATGGCGGAGGTCATCCGCGGCGGGCTCGCAGGGCTGCCCGCAGGGCAGTACGAGGCCGCCGATTCCCTCGGGCTCGACTACTGGAAATCGATGCGCCTCATAATCCTGCCGCAGGCGCTCAAGATTTCCATTCCGGGAATCGTCAACACCTTCATCGGCCTGTTCAAGGACACGACCCTCGTCATCATCATCGGGCTGCTGGACCCGGTGGGCCTGCTGCAGCCGATCCGCGCCGACCAGAACTGGAACGGCATTGTGTGGGAGCTCTACGGCTTCATCGCGCTGTTCTTCTTCATCTTCTGTTTCGCCATGTCGCGCTATTCCATGTATCTGGAACGCAACCTCGATGTCGGACACCGATAGCAGGGAGGGCGCCATGACCGCTGCCGCCACCGAACGGGACGAGGAACGCCGCGCGATGACGGCGTCCGGCGAGGTTGCGATCGAGATCGCCGGCATGAACAAGTGGTTCGGCGAGTTCCATGTGCTTCGGGACATAAACCTCACCGTCTATCGCGGCGAGCGGATCGTCGTCTGCGGGCCGTCGGGGTCCGGCAAGTCCACGCTTATCCGCTGCATTAACGCGCTGGAGAACCACCAGGCCGGCAGGATCGTCGTCGAAGGCACGGAGCTGTCTTCCGACATCAAGAATATCGACCGCATCCGCTCCGAGGTCGGCATGTGCTTCCAGCACTTCAACCTCTTCCCCCACCTCTCGGTTATCGAAAACTGCACCCTCGCGCCCATCTGGGTCCGCCGGGAGCCGAAAAAGGAGGCCGAGGACCGCGCGCGCTATTTCCTGGAGCGCGTGAAGATCGGCGACCAGGCGCTGAAATATCCGGGCCAGCTTTCGGGCGGCCAGCAGCAGCGCGTCGCGATTGCGCGCTCGCTCTGCATGCAGCCGCGCATCATGCTGTTCGACGAGCCGACATCCGCCCTCGACCCGGAAATGATCAAGGAAGTGCTCGATGTCATGGTCGATCTCGCGGAAAGCGGCATGACCATGCTGGTCGTCTCCCACGAAATGGGCTTCGCGCGCCAGGTCGCGCACCGCATCATCTTCATGGACGAAGGCCAGATCGTGGAGCAGAACGAGCCGGAAGCCTTCTTCAACAATCCGCAGTCGGACCGGACGAAACTGTTCCTCAGCCAGATCCTGTCCCATTGACCCGCACGGACGGCGAGCCGGGCGGACGCCCCTATGTCCTCTACGGCGTCGAGGCCTCCCCCTATACCGTCAAGCTCCGGGCGGCGCTGCGCTACCGCCGGCTGCCCTATCGCTGGATCTGCCGCTCCGTGCGGATGTATGAGCCGCTCGCCCATGTGCGCCCGCAATTGATGCCGGTGCTCCGGTTTCCCGACGGCGAACTCCGGACCGACAGCACGCCCATACTGGAGGAGCTGGAAAAGCGCCACGGGCCGAACCGCTCGCTGCTGCCGGAGCGCCCGCGCGACCGCTTCCTCGCCCGGTTGATCGAGGACATGGCCGACGAATGGCTGACCAAATGCCTGTTCTTCTACCGCTTCAACGCGCCGGAGGACGGCGAATTCGCAGCGCGCTGGGTGATGGACGATGCGCGCGACGACCTCTCCGCAGAGGAACACGCCGCAGCCGTTCCGCCCTTCGTGGAACGCCAGACCGGACGCATGAGCCTGGTGGGCGCCACACCGGACGCCGCGCCGCTCTTCGAGGCGAGCTATCTGCGCGTTCTGGACGCGCTGGAAAGCACGGTCGCAAACGGACGGTTCCTGTTCGGCACGCGCCCCTCGGTCGCCGACCTCGCGCTGTTCGGCCAGTTGAAGACGCTCGGCACCGACCCGACGCCGATGGCGGTCATGCGCGCCCGCGCCCCGCGCACCGACGCCTGGGTCCGGCGCGCGGACGACCTTTCCGGCGTCGAGGGCGACTGGGAGGAGCCGGGGCCGGCCGTCGTCGCGCTCGCGGAGATGGCGCGCGAGATCTACTGGCCGTTCCTCAAGGCCAATGCGGCCGGCGATGTCGATACCCTGCTGGCGGGGCACCGCTTCCGTCAGCCGCATTTCCGCTACCAGGCCAAGTGCTACGATCGGCTGGCGAAGCTCCATGCGGCGCTGGAGCCGGGGGAGAGAGAGGAGATCGGACTGGAATGACCGCAAACTCCGTCGAGTCGCGGATGACCGCCATCGACGACGCTTGGCTGGCCACGACAGAGGAGGAGATTCTGGAGCCGGACCTGCCGATCGTCGATCCGCACCACCATCTCTGGGATTTCCCCTTCCACCGCTACCTGCTGCACGAGCTGCTGGAGGACACCGGCAGCGGCCACAATGTGCGCGCGACGGTGTTCGTCGAGTGCGGCTCGATGTACCGGGCGGCCGGGCCGGAGGCGGAGGCGCCGATAGGCGAGGTCGAATTCGTCAACGGCACGGCCGCGATGAGCGCATCCGGGCGCTACGGCGAGACGCAGGCCTGCGCCGGCATTGTCGGCTTTGCGGACCTTACGCTCGGCGCTGCGGCCGAAGACGTGCTGCTGGCCGAGATCGCCGCCGGCAACGGGCGCTTTCGCGGCATCCGGCACGCCGCCGGATACGATCCGAGTCCGGACGTGCGCAACAGCCACACGAACCCGCCGCCGGGCCTGTTCGACGATCCGGCCTTCCGCGAGGGCTTCGCCAGGCTCGCCGCGCTGGACCTCACTTTCGAGGCGTGGCTCTACCACACGCAGCTTGCGGATGCGGTCGGCCTCGCCAGCGCCTTCCCGGAGGCGCGCATCGTGCTGAACCATGTCGGCGGGCCGCTCGGCATCGGCCCCTATGCCGGGCGCCATGAGGAGATTTTCCCCGGCTGGCGGGACGGCATCCGGGCCATCGCCGCCTGCGAAAACGTTCATGTCAAGCTCGGCGGCCTCGGCATGAAGGTTTACGGGTTCGACTTCCACAAGCAGGACCGGGCGCCCGGTTCCGACACGCTTGCCGCGGTCTGGCGGCCCTATATCGAGACCTGTATCGAGGCGTTCGGCCCTTCGCGCTGCATGTTCGAGAGCAATTTTCCCGTGGACAAGGCGTCCTGCAGCTATGCTGTCATGTGGAACGCCTTCAAGAAGCTTGCCTCCGGCGCGTCGGAGGGCGAGAAGGCCGACCTGTTCGCCGGCACCGCGCGGCGCTTCTACAAACTCGACGGAGAGTGAAACCCATGGCGCAAGCCCCGCTCAGCAATTCCGGCATTCTGGCCGCCTATCGGGAAAAGACGCCGACCAGCGCAAAACTGTTCGAGGAGGCCTGCCGCACCTTCCCTTCCGGCATCACGCATGACAGCCGCCGGATCGAACCCTACGGCATCTATGTCGAGCGCGCCCAGGGGCCGCGCAAATGGGATGTCGACGGCAACGAATATATCGACTATTTCGGCGGCCACGGCGCGCTGCTGCTGGGCCACAACGACCCCGATGTGGACGCGGCGATCTCGGAAGCGCTTGCCTGCGGCACGCATTTCGGCGCAAGCCATCAGGGCGAGCTGCGCTGGGCGCAGAAGATCCAGTCGCTGGTGCCTTCGGCGGAGAAGGTGCGCTTCACCTCCTCCGGCACGGAAGCGACGCTGCTGGCGCTCCGCCTTGCGCGGACGGCGACCGGGCGCACGAAGATCATGCGCGTGCGCACCCACTTCCACGGCTGGCACGACCATATGGCGTCCGGCCAGAACTCGCATTTCGACGGCTCCTCGGCCATCGGCCTCGTTCCCGGCATCGCCGAGAGCACGGTGCTGGTCGATCCCGAGGACCTGGAGGCCGTGCGCGACGGGCTCGCCGGCGGCGATGTCGCCGCCGCCATCCTGGAGCCGACGGGCTCCTCCACCGGCATGGTGCCGGCCTCCCCGGCATTTCTCGAAGGGCTGCGCGAGGCGACGGCGGAGACCGGGACGGCGCTCATCTTCGACGAGGTGGTGACCGGCTTCCGCGTCTCGCCGGGCGGCGCGCAGGGCCATTACGGCATCCGCCCGGACCTGACGGCCTTCGCCAAGATCGTCTCCGGCGGCCTGCCGGGCGGAGCGCTTGCCGGGCGCGCGGACTTCTTCGAGCGGCTCGACTTCGACGTCACCCGAGAGAAGGGCATCGAGAAGGTTGGCCACCAGGGCACCTACAACGCCAACCCGGTGGCCGCGGCCGCGGGCCTTGCGGCGCTGACCAAACTGGAGGCGACGGGCGCCTGCGCGCGCGCCAACGCCATGGGCGACAGGATACGCGCCGGCCTGAACGACGCCATCCGCGCCGCCGGCGTCCCCTGGGCGGCCTACGGCACTTTCTCGGTCTTCCACATCTTCACCAACCCCGCCGGACGGGAGGATGTCTCGCCGGACACGTTCGACCCGTTCGCCTGCGGCTATGAGGAGCTCCGGGGCAATGCGCCCGGCGCGGCGCACAAGCTGAGGCTGGCGATGAATGTGAACGGTGTGGACCTGACCGGCTGGCCGGGCGGCACGATCTCCGCCACCCACGGCGAAGCCGAGATCGACGCCACCGTCGCCGCTTTCGCCCGCTCCCTCGACATGCTGAAAGCCGACGGCGAGCTGTAGGCGCCGCGCCGTCCGTCAGTCCCGGTAATTCCGCACCGCTGCCGGGTCGAGCCTGTCCGCCGGGACGAGCCGGTAGTGCCGCTCTTCCATGACCCTCACGTCGTCGTCCCGCAAGGTCAGCTCGAACAACGCGATAATGTCGTCTTCCATGAACTGGGCGGCGATGGCCCGGCAGCGCATGCCGGGGAAGCGCTGTTCGGCGAAACGAATGTCCTGCGCGGTCTGCACGATGCCGATGCGGTCTCTCCCGCCCTTCGCCTGGACGGGAATGACATGGTGGCAGCCGTTCCTGTCGAGGCCGATATAGAGTTCGTCGATCTCGATCTGCCCCATGCCCTTGACGGTCGTCCGAAGATGGTTCTGCAGGCTGTAGGCGGTCAGCCCGAGAAAGGTGTCGATCAGGCGGTTGTAGCGGATGATGGCCAGAAGCGCCTGTTCATCGTCCAGCGCGTAGGCATGGAGTTGTTTCGGCGTCAAATCGAATATTTGTGTAACAGCGATGTCATTGCGCGGTACAACATGGTTGTTACTTGATGCTTTGACCATGCAATGGCCCTGTTGCGCCTTGTTGCTTGTTGTCTGATGAGATTCTGATTGCAGTCTCTCGTGTTCGCGAGGGGAACTACCATAATTCTCGAAGGAAAGTAGAACATCTTCAAAATTTTCAGGCAGTACAATTCCAAGGTCATTTGCTGCTTTCTCAATATCTTCAAAAGTAAATTCGAATTCGGTCATTCCTTCACGATAATTGTCGAAGAACACCTTTTCAATCAACCTGTCGAATTCATTATCGTTGCCAAACATATGACGCCCGGAGTTCTGATCATTAGTCTCTGACGCGGATTTGGAAATTTATCCGGGCGTCGCCATCTGTTTGGCGACGCCCGGAACCGGTCTATTCCGCAGCCTCAGATAGTGTATGAGCAGGAGCGTCGAATCTCAGGGTTGCGCCGTAGTCATCTCCGTAGTCGATGTTCTCCTTCAGTCCGATCTTCTCGCGGATGTAGGCTGCCAGATTGTAGTATGCCTTCTGTCCCCCGAAGAAGCGGTTGAGCATCTCGCGACCTTCGGCGTCCTTCGGCCTCGCACCAGTCGCCTTTTCCTCCACCGAGTCTCCAAGGAACCTGAAGTCCGGGTTGCCAAGGCCCCAGTCCAAAGCGCCGATCTTCCTGAGAAGTGCATCCCGACGCTCGGGCGAAATTTGGTGGCCTGCATAGACCTTGTGCAGGTCATGCAGAACAAGTCCGAAGGCAACCCACCAAGAGGGCGTTCGCAGCAGGGTATCGTTAGCCGGAACCTTGCCTTCAGCCATCATCGAGGACACCGTTAGAAGACCGTGGTCGAACCGGTCCACGATCTCGCTCATCTGTGCATCGCCCACCAGGAACGGCGTTTCGGGCTGATCCCGGATGTGGTCCACATGCGATCCGGGACCTTCCGACGCAGCGCGAACCGCTTTGAGGAGAACGGTCTTGGTGCACCAGGCGCCGGACTTCTTGGAAATCGAGACGGCCCGATGGTCGCACCCGCCATTCTCGGCAATGACAAAAAGCGCTGCCACCCGGTTGACCGTCTGAATGTACCTGTCGCTGCGGTCGAGGTCCACCGCCTGGCCCTTGGCAACAGGAGTGGAGAGCACGTTCATGTCGTGAAAGACCTGTCCGAGTTGCTCTAGGTCAAGGCTGTTCTCCCGGCTTGGCGGCGTCAGCAGCATGACCGGGATCACAGCGTCACCTGCCCACTGGCGAACTTTTTCATCCAGGCTGTCGTCATACATGACATCAAGGAAGCCGGTGATGCGGCCGAGGCCGTCCAGCAAGATATTGGGTCGGTCGAGACGGGTGCTGACGCGAACGTAGCCCAAATTGCCATCTTCCTCCTGCGGCTCAAAGACCTGGCCAAGTTGCATCCCGACGACAATCGGCGGGATGGCACCGATCCAGTATGATTCAGGCGCCATCCGGCGAAGGATGTAGTTGCGCATCTCGGTGCGCCGCGCCTTGGAAGTCTTGCGCTGCAACTTCTCATACATCTCCCGGACCGGCGCAGGCAGGTTCTTCCAATTCTGTCTGCGAGGATCACGACTATTGAGGAGATACGGAACCAGATCATGGACGGTCATTGCTGTCTGGTAGGCGTCGGCATGGACGCTCTGCACGCATCGGACAGCAGGCAAACGCAGCATGGCAGGTACTCCATTATAGGCGGGCGACGCCCATCGTCGCCCTCTTGGAAGCCGGCTGCCGACATGGTGCTCGACCAGCCGTTTCAACCTAATATTCCTATCAGTGCGGCACTGTCAACTAAATAATCATACCGATCGGCAAAAATATCTGTTTTTTGTGCCACGATGTGCTGGGTATGGCGAAGTCTTCTGGATTCTGCAAGAGGTAAGGGGTTCGGGCCGCTGTCCATCGACGCGTGTCTGCCGAGCCTGTCGGCCGACGGACAGGAATTTGAATGCCATAGTTGGTGACGAGCGAACGACAACAGGATTTCGTATCGCCACAGGCACATGCACACCATTACTATGACTTTACGGCTTAACGAAGCCCCGGCATTCTTGCATGGGTTGGTGCGGAGGCGGGCGATGGCGACATTGAATGACGAGATCGCAGCGTATGATCGAATGCGCGGTGTGCTTGAGACTGAGCACCTAGGACGGTGGGTGGTTATCCACAATCTGGAATTGACCGGAAGCTTCGATACCTTCGAGGCGGCTGCGGAGTTCGCTGTGGAACAGTTCGGGCGCGGGCCTTACCTGATCAGAAAAGTTGGGGAAGGGCCCGTCGCCTTGCCTGCATCCGTCTTGTACGTTCCAACGCATGCTTGAAGTGCAATGCGGGACGGCGCAGATGGAGATGTCGGTCGAGGCTGCATCCGATCTGCTTCTTATCCTCGGTCCTACGCTGGGAGTCCAGATTGGGTTCGATGAACAATATCGACCCGGGATAGGACGTTTGCCGGCGCTACCATCCAGCCTTCATCCGGGGCTCGTGGATACCGGCGCTTCTCTAAGCTGCATCGACTCCGATCTAGCGGTGCTGCTCGATCTGCCTGTAGTGGACCGGAAGCCTGTGGCTGGCGTTCACGGAGCCCAAGAAGTCAACATGCACTTGGCACAGATCTACATTCCAACCTTGCAGCATGTCGTTTACGGCGAATTCGCCGGCGTTCACCTGAAGGCTGGCGGACAGCAGCATCTGGCACTGATAGGCCGGCATTTCCTCCAGGCGTTCACGATGACTTATGACGGCCGGACGGGTTCGGTCATCATCCGAAAAGAATAGCCGGAGGCGACGATTGCGGCGTTGAGCGTCTCTCTACCCCCGCCTTGCCGCCGCGCAAGCGCCGCCTAATTTCCCCGTTTCCCGCAGCATCCCGGGAAAGCCTTGGCCATCTTCTTCCTGCCCGTGCTTGCCATGCTGGCGGCGTTCGGGCCGCTTTCCATCGACATGTATCTGCCGAGCCTGCCGGCCATCGGGCGGGAGCTGGGCGCGTCCGCGGGCGACGTGCAGCTCACGCTCTCGGCCTTCTTCGTCGGCTTCGGCATCGGGCAGCTCCTCTACGGGCCGCTGTCGGACCGCTACGGGCGGCGGCCGATGCTGCTCTTCGGCGTCTCGGTCTATCTGGCGGCGAGCGCGGGCGCGGCCCTGGCGCCGGATATCGCCGCGCTCGCCCTGGCGCGCTTCCTCCAGGCGCTCGGCGGCGGGGCGGCGACGGTGATCGCGCGGGCCTGCGTGCGCGACCGCCATTCGGGCGCGGAAGCCGCGCGCATGCTCTCCACGCTCATGCTCATCATGGCGGCCGCGCCCCTGCTGGCGCCCTCGCTCGGCGCGCAGGTGCTGCTGTTCGCCGACTGGCGCGCGATCTTCCTGATCCTGGCCGGCTGGGGCGCGCTGGCGCTGCTGGCGGTCCTCTTCCTGCTCCCGGAGACGCGGCCTCCCGAGACGCGCATCCGCGCGGGCCTCGGCTCGATCTTCGTGAACTACGCCCGGCTCGTCTCAGAGCGGCGGACGCTCGGCTGCGCGCTCGCAAGCGGCGGCGCCTTCGCCGGCATGTTCGCCTATATCTCCGGCACGCCCTTCGTGTTCATGGAGGTGTTCGGCGTCTCGCCGCAAACCTACGGGCTGCTGTTCGCGGTCCATATCCTGGCGATCATGGCCGGCGCCTGGACCAACCGCCGGCTGGTCGCGCGCGTCGGGCCCGCCGGCATGATGACCGCAGGCACGCGCCTGCTGCTGGCGGCCGGCCTTGCGCTGGTCCTTGTCGTCCTGCTGCTTCCCGGGAGCCTCGCCGCCATTGTCGCCGCGCTCCTCTGTTTCATGTTCGCGCTCAACCTGATCGCCGCCAACACCATCGTCATCGCGACGGCCGACAAGGCGGAGCTCGCCGGCACCGCGATCGCGCTCATCGGCGCGGGGCATTTCGCGCTCGGCACGCTGTCCGGCCTCGCTGTCGGCCAGTTCCATGACGGCACGGCGCTGCCGCTCGCGCTCACGGTCGCGGTCTGCGGGCTGGTGTCCTTCTCCGCCCATCGCTGGCTGGTGCGGGTGCCGGAGGCCGATTGACTCCGCACGCGCGCGCCCCGAAAGTTTCATCCGTCTGCCGGGCGCCGGCACAGCGACGACGAGAGGATACGCCCCGATGGAGATCGGCTTTTTCAGCATGCCCTCGCACCCGCCCGAGCGCGACCTGCGCGAGGGCCACGAATGGGACCTCCAGCACATCCGCTGGGCGGACGAACTCGGCTTCACCGAGGGCTGGATCGGCGAGCACCACACCGCGCCCTGGGAGCCGCATCCCGCGCCCGATTTCCTGGTGATCGAGGGCCTCCGGCAGACGGAGACCATCCGGCTCGGCCCCGGCGGCTTCCTGCTGCCCTACCACCACCCGGCCGAGCTCGCCAACCGGATTGCGATGATGGACCGGCTGAGCCAGGGGCGGCTCAATTTCGGCGTCGCCGCAAGCGGACTGCCGAGCGACTGGCAGATGTTCAATGTGGACGGCATGTCCGGCGAGAACCGCGACATGACCCGCGAGGCGCTCGACATCATCCTGCGGCTCTGGTCGGACGAGCCGGAGTTCGACTACAAGGGCAGGTTCTGGCATGTGACCAAGGGCGCGGAGATGTTCGGCTTCCTGCGCCCGCACCTGTTTCCCCTGCAGAAGCCGCATCCGCCCATCGGCGTCGCAGGCCTCTCCAAGAACTCCGACACGCTCAAGCTCGCCGGCGAGCGCGGCTTCCTGCCGATGAGCCTGAACCTGAACCCGGCCTATGTCGGCAGCCACTGGGACGCTGTGGAGGAGGGCGCGGCGAGGGCCGGGCGCACCGCCGACCGCGGCGAGTGGCGCATGGTGCGCGAGGTGTTCGTCGCCGAGACGGACGAGGAGGCTTGGCGGCTCTCGGTCGGCGACATGATGGGCCGGATGATGGGGGACTACTTCCTGCCGCTGCTCGCCAATTTCGGCTTCCTGGAGTTCCTGAAGCACGACCGGGACGTGCCGGACAGCGACGTGACGCCGGAATACTGCGCGAAGCACAACTGGCTGGTCGGCTCGCCGGAGACCGTCGCCGAGAAGCTGGAGGCGGTCTATGACGATGTTGGCGGCTTCGGGCAGCTGCTGCTGTTCTGCTTCGACTACGCCGACAAGCCGGAAGCCTGGCGCACCTCCATGGGCCTGCTGATGAACGAGGTGCTGCCGCGGGTGAGCCACCTCAAGCCAGAGGCCGCCACCGCAGCATAAAGCCAGCCCCGGCCTTCGGGCGGGCGGTGAGCCGCCGGCCGGCCTCCTGCAATCCGGCCGAAGAGTTCGACCGCGCCTGACCGTTAGCAGGGCGACAAGGGCGGGCTCGGCCGGGACATGCCTCCGGCTGTCCGGCAACTGTGCTGCTTTGTCGCGATAATGAGAAGTGTTCGCATCTTGCGCGTTCCTGGCAGCATTGTATATTTGCGAATGACTATCAATCGCATATCAGTATGCGGAGGAAGCAATGCGTAGCCGGATTGTTGAAATCGCTGCGGCTGCCGGAATCGCAGCCATCGCGGCCGCGTCGGCACAGGCGACCGACGTCAATGTCTATTCCTACCGCCAGCCCTTTCTCGTCGAGCCGTTGTTCAAGGCGTTCACCGACAAGACCGGCATCGCGGTCAATGTCGTCTTCGCGAAGAGGGGTCTGGTCGAACGGCTCAGGACCGAGGGAACGGCAAGCCCGGCGGACCTGATCTTCACCGTGGATATCGGCCGGCTCCACGACGCGGTGAAGGCCGGCGTCGTGGAGCCCGTCAAGACCGGTACGCTCTCGGCCAACATCCCCGCCTCCCTGCGCGACCCGGACGGCAACTGGTACGGGCTGACGACCCGCGCGCGCCTCTTCTTCGTCTCGAAGGACCGCGTGCCGGAAGGCGGCATCGGGACCTATGAGCAACTCACGGACCCGGAATGGAAGGGGCGCATCTGCACGCGCAGCGGAAAGCATGCGTATATGATTGCGCTGGCCGCCTCGATGATCGCGCATCACGGCGAGGAAAAGGCGAAGGACTGGCTGGCCGGCCTGAAGGCGAATCTGGCGCGCCGGCCTCAGGGCAATGACCGCGCGCAGGTCAAGGCCATCCATGCCGGCGAGTGCGATGTCTCCATCGGCAACCACTATTACTACCACAAGATGCTGGACGACCCGAAGCAGAGGGACTGGGCCGAGTCGGTCAGGGTGGTCTTCCCGAACCAGGCCGGGCGCGGCGCGCATGTCAACATTTCCGGCGCCTCGCTGGTGAAGGGCGCGCCCAATCGCGACAACGCGATAGCACTGCTCGAATTCGCGTCCGGCGAGGAAGGCCAGAACATCTATGCCAGGGTGAACGGCGAATATCCGGTGAAGCCCGGTGTCGCAGACCCCGAAAGGCTCACGGCCTTCAAGGCGGACGACCTGCCGCTCGCCCGCGTGGCGGAACTGCGCGGGGAAGCCGGCCGGATGGTGGACCGGGTGGACTACGACGGCTGAGCCGAACGGCGGGAAGGTCCTCCTCCGGCTTTCCCGCCGCTGCATGGGCGGCGCAACCGCGCGGCGCCGCCCATGCACTTTATCCGCTCTGGCGGCCTGCAACCGACCCGGTGTAACATCCGCAGCCGTATCGTAGCCCGCCGGGGCGCCGGTCGGGGCTCAGCGGGGCCTGCGGGCGGGCTCCGGATACAGTCCCGCCAATGGAAAAGCTCCAGACCGATGCGCGAATCCGCCGGCCGTCATGCGTCGAGGCGGTAGAAGCGGGCGGCCGTGTCGTGGAAGAGGGCGCGCCGGTCCGCAGCCGGCAGGTCGCGGACCATGCGCTTGTAGGCGCTCATCATGGCGCTGAAACCGGTCCTCAGCCCGTCCACCGGGAAGTTGCTCGCGAACATGCAACGGTCCGCGCCGAACAGGCGGATCGTCTCGCGCACGAGCGGGCCGTTCTCCTCCTCGCGCCAGGGGCCGTCCGGCAAGCAAAGGCAGGAGAGCTTGACCGAGACATTCGGGCAGGCCGCGAGCGCCGCCATGCCGCGCCGCCAGAGGTCGAGCCCTTCCGGCGAGCGGTCCCAGGGAAAGCCCGTGTGGTTGAGCACGACGGGAATGGCGGGGAAAGCGCGGGCGACGTCGGCCGCCTCCTCCAGATGCCAGGCCGGCACGCGCAGGTCCCAGGAAAGGCCGTAGCGCTCCAGCAGCGCGAAGCCCCGGAGCCAGGCTTCGTCCTGCATCGTGCCGGGCCGGCCCTGCACCGAAAGGCCCGGCCGGGCCGCGGTCGCCGGCTTGGAGCGCACGCCCCGGAAGCGCGGGGAGGCGGCGATGTGGCGCTCCAGCACCTCCGCGCAGTCCTCCCTGTGGAACCAGACATGGCCGACAATGGCGGCCGGCATGCCGTGCTCCTCGGCGATGCCGTCCACCCAGAGGGTCTCCTCGACCTGGAGGCTCCGGTCGCATTCCGCCTCGACATGGACGGTCGCGACGACATTGTGGCCGGCGGCGTCGCGGCGGTAGTCCGCCGGCAGGTAGTTCCGGCGGAGCGGGGCATAGTCGCCGAGGAAGAACCCGCCATGCGGCTCCGGGTCGTGAAGCCACGGATAGCGGAGCGCGCCCAGGTCCCAGAGATGGTGGTGGGCATCGACGATCGGCAGGTCGGCATCGGGCATGGCGGTCTCCCGGCGGGGCGCCTGCATCCTGCCGCGATGAAGCCCGGACCGGAAGGCGGGCGCTTCGCATGACGCTCGCCCCCGGAGACCCGCCGCCGTTCCGCGTGAGGCCCGGGCGGACGGACTCGCCCGTGGCCTTCGTCTGCGACCATGCGAGCCATGTGCTGCCGGCCCGGCTCGGCGATCTCGGCGTATCCGGGGCCGAGCTTCGCCACCATATCGGCTGGGACCCGGGCGCGGCTGCCGTCGCGGCGCTGCTGGCGGCGCGCTTCGAGGCCCCGGCGGCCTTCTCCGGCTATTCGCGCCTCGCCATGGACTGCAACCGCGACCCGGACGACCCGACCTCGATTCTGGAGGAGAGCGACGGCGTGCCCGTGCCCGGCAATCGGGGCCTCGACGCCGCCGCGCGCGCCTGGCGCCGGGACGCGCTGTTCGAGCCCTACCACGCCGCGATCGAGGACATGCTGGACGGCTGCGGCGCGCTCCGGGCCTTCGTCTCGGTCCACAGCTTCACGCCGCGCCTGGCCGGCGGCGACCTGCGGCCCTGGCATGTCGGCACCTTCTGGAACGAGAGCGAGGAGCTCGCCCGGCCGTTCATGGCGGCGCTGGCGGAGCCCGGCATCCTCGTCGGCGACAATCTTCCCTATTCCGGCCGCTCGCGGCGCGGCTACACCACCCGCCGTCATGCCGAGCCGCGCGGCATCCCGCATCTCGGCCTGGAGATCCGCAACGACCTCATCCGCGACGAGGCCGGCGCCGCCCTCTGGGCCGGCCGCATCGGCGACGCGCTGGCGTCGGCGCTGGGGCTAAACCGTCATGCCGAGCGCGATGCTGGCGAGCACTAGCAAACCTCCGAGCCGGTTCGACTTGAAGATGGCGAGGCAGCGGTCCGGGTCGTCGATGTCGAGGCTGCGGACCTGCCAGGCGAACTGGACCGCGACGGCTCCGAGGCCCGCGTAGAACGGCCAGCCCAGCGCCGCCAGCCAGCCGGCGAGCGCCAGCAGGGCGAGCGCGGCGGCGTAGAAGCCCGCGACCCAGGGCCGGGTGCGCGCGCCGAACAGCAGCGCCGTCGATTTCACGCCCACCAGCGCATCGTCCTCCTTGTCCTGGTGGGCATAGACGGTGTCGTAGCCGAGCGTCCAGGCGATGCCGGCGGCGTAGAGCGCATAGGCCGGCCCCGAGACCTCGCCCTGGACCGCCGCCCAGCCGACCAGCGCGCCCCAGTTGAAGGTGAGGCCGAGCCAGGCCTGCGGCCAGTGGCTCACCCGCTTCATGAAAGGATAGGCCAGCACCAGCGGGATCGAGCCGAGCCCTACCAGGACCGCGCCCGGCTCCAGCGCCAGCAGCACGGCGAGCCCGGCCGCACACTGCAGCACGATGAACGCCCAAGCGCGGAAGACGGTGGTGTGGCCGGCCGGCAGGGGGCGGATCGCGGTGCGCGAGACGCGGGCGTCGAAGTCCCGGTCCACGATGTCGTTCCAGGTGCAGCCCGCCCCCCGCATCGCAAAGGCGCCGACGGCGAACAGCGCGAACAGCCAAAGCGTGTCGGGCGCGGAGAAGCCGGGCGCGCCCGCCACTGCCAGCGCCGCGCCCCACCAGCAGGGTAGCAGCAGCAGCCAGGCGCCGATGGGCCGGTCCCAGCGCGCGAGCCGCGAATAGGGCACGAACCGAAGCGGGATCGTCCGCTCCCAGGCGCCCCGGATGCGGATGTCGGTTGCGGCAAGGGGGTCGCGCACGGTCATGGCCCGCACTCTCGCCGCCGCGGGCGGCGGAGGCAAGGACGGGTGTGCGGCCGGGCGCCGTCCGGGCTATGGTCGCGGCCCATGGGCGGATCTTTCGATGTTGTGGTCGTCGGATCGGGCATTGCGGGCCTGTCGGCGGCCGTCTCGGCGCTGGAGGCGGGCGCGTCCGTGGCGGTGCTGGAACGGGCGGCAGAAGAGGAGCGGGGCGGCAACACCCGCTACACGGAGAGCTTCTGGCGGATGCGGGACCGCGACACGGTCGCGCACGATTTCGACGAAAGGCTGGCAAGCAACGCCGGCGGGCATTTCGACCCGGAATTCGTGAAGGACGCGGGCCGCGCTTACGAGGACTGGCCGCGCCCGCTGCGCGCCTTCGGCTTCACCGACCCGGAGCTGATCCGCGTCTGGGGCGAGGACGCCGGCCCGACGCTGCGCTGGCTGGAAGGGTTCGGCGTTCGCTGGGACTTCCTGCCCACATATTTCCCCTACCAGTCCACCACAAGGATTGCGCCGGTCGGCGGGAGCCTGGCGCTGGTGGAGGCGCTGGCGGCGGAGGCGGAGCGGCGCGGCGTGCGCTTCTTCTACGAAACCGCCGCGCGGGGCCTTGTGCTCAGCGACGAGGGCGGGATCGTCGGCATCGAGGCGGTGCAGCGCGGCCGGCCCGGCCATTTCCTCGGCCGAGTCGTGCTGGCGTGCGGCGGCTTCGAGGGCAATCCCGAAATGCTGGCGCGCTATATCGGGCCGAAGGCGCAATGGACGCGGCCGGTAGCGCGCGGCGGCTATTACAACCGGGGCGAGGGCGTGGCGATGGGGCTTGCCGCGGGCGCCGCGCCGGCGGGCGAGTTCGGCGCGTTCCATGCGCAGCCGGTCGATCCGCGCTCCGGGGCCATCGAGCCGGTGGTGCTGCATTACGGCTACGGCGTGCTGGTGAACCGAGAGGGCGCGCGCTTCACGGACGAGGCGGCCGGGCCGGTCGATGCCGGCTATGAGCGGGTCGCGCGCGCCGTGCTGGAGCAGCCGGAGGGCCTTGCCTGGGCGGTGTTCGACGCCGGGCTCGAGGATGCGCCGCACTGGCGGGTGACGGTGCGCAGCGACCGCAAGCCGCTGGAAGCGCCGACGGTCGGGGCGCTGGCCGAAGCGGCCGGCCTCGACCCGGCGGCGCTCGCGGCGACGCTTTCCGCCTATAACGACGCCTGCCCGGAGGATGCATCCGCCTTCCGCCCGGACGGGCCGGACGGCCTCGCCACGCGGGGGCTCCGCCCGGCGAAGAGCAACTGGGCCCGGCCGCTCCTCCGGCCGCCCTTCCGCGTCTGGCCGGTGATCTGCGCCAACTGCTTCACCTTCGGCGGCCTGCGCATCGACAGGAACGGGCGCGTGATCGACCTCGACGGCGACCCGATCCCCGGCCTCTACGCGGCGGGCGAGACCGCCGGGCTCTACTACGGCGACTATACGGGCGCCACCTCCGTCATGCGCGGCGCCGTGTTCGGCCGCCGCGCCGGCCGCCACGCGGCGGGGGCGCAATAGCGGACCCGCGCTCCACCCGGTCTCCCTCGCAAGCGGGGAGGAGAGTTCGTGCGGCATCTCTCCGCGGGCAGGAAAGGAGCTTTCGGGCAGCTACGGGTGCGGGTTCCGATCGATGGTCTTCGGTATCAGGAGCAGCCGATTGCCCGCCGGAGCGCGGCGAAGTCCGTGCGGGCTTCGAGGCCGATGCAGACGAGGCCCGCGGGCGCGTCGGCGGGCGCGTCCGAGACCGTCCAGCGGTTGCCGACGGTCTGGATGGCGGCCATGCCGCCGCCGGGGCGAGGCATGAAGCCCTTGGCGCGCAGCAGGCCGCGGGCGGGGTCGGCGAGGATGCGGGCGACTGCTTCCGGTTCGGCTCCGGGGGGCGGGTCGAGCGTGGTCGTCGTGTAGCCGTGCGTGTGGTCGAACGGGCCGCCGGCTGCGGGCAGGGCGGCGCGGCCGGTCCAGGCGCCCAGCACGATGTCGATGGGCGCCTCCGAGCGCACCGTACGCAGGACCCGCGCCTCCGGCGCCGTCTCGCCGAGCCAGGTTTCCACGGCGTCGGCGTCGCCCGCGAGGTCGCACTTGTTGAGCAGGATGAGGTCCGCTTTCGCCAGCTGCCGGCGCACAGTGCTGCCGAGATAGCGGTCCCCGGCCCGGCCGCGCACGGTCTCGGCGTCGGCCAGCACGACCGCGCCGTCCAGCGCGAAGTCCCGCAGCAGGCCGACCGTGCCGGCAATGGCGCCCGGAAAGGCGACGCCGCTCGCCTCCAGCAGCACATGGTCCGGCCTCGGCTCCAGCGCGGCCAGCATGACCAGCGACGACACGAGGTCCTCGCCATAGCTGCAGCAGACGCAGCCGCCGGTGAGGCTGACGATCCGGTCGTCCGCCGCCTCGACGAGGCTTGCGTCGATGGGAAGCGCGCCGAATTCGTTCACCATCACGGCGAGCCGCCTGCCGTCCGCCTGCCGGAGCAGGCTGTTGACGAGCGTCGTCTTGCCCGCGCCCAGATAGCCGCCGACGACGGTGACGGGCAGCGGGGCGGCGGCGGTCATGCCGCGCGCCCGCCGCCGGCGAACCGGCGCAGGACCGCATAGCCGACGATGCCCGAGAGCAGCGAGCCCGACAGCACGCCGAGCCGCACCGCCGCCTGATGCGCCGGGTCGTCGAAAGCGAGCGTGCCGATGAAGAGGCTCATGGTGAAGCCGATGCCCGCCAGCGCCGACGCGCCGTAAACCTGCAGCCAGGTCACCCCCTCGGGCAGCCGGCAGATGCCGAGCCGCACGCCGGCCCATGTCAGGCCGAAAATGCCGACCTGTTTGCCGGCCACCAGCCCGGCGGCGATGCCGAGCGGGATCGGCGAGAGGAAATCGCCGAGCGAGAGGCCGCCCAGATTCACGCCGGCATTGGCGAAGGCGAAGACCGGCATGACGAACAGCGCCACGAACCCGTGCAGGCCGTGCTCCGCCCGCACCAGCGGCGGCGGGGCCGAGGCGGCGTCCTTTGTGCGCAGCGGAATGAACAGCGCAATGACCACGCCGGCAAGCGTCGCATGGACCCCGGACTTCAGCACCGCCACCCACATGACGAGGCCGACCAGGATGTAAGGCAGCAGCCGCGTCACCCCGGCCAGGTTCAGCGCCAGCAGCGCAGCCGCGCCGGCGGCGGCGATGGCGAGCGAGGCCAGCGACAGGTCGGCCGTATAGAAGACCGCGATGATGAGGATTGCGCCCAGGTCGTCTATCACCGCCAGCGCCAGCAGGAACACCTTGAGCCCCACCGGCGCCCGGCTGCCGAGCAGGGCCAGTATGCCGACGGCGAAGGCGATGTCGGTCGCGGCCGGGATCGCCCAGCCGCGCAGCGCCACCGGATCGCCGGCATTGAGCGCCGCGTAGATCAGCGCCGGCGCCGCCATGCCCCCGAGCGCGGCGAGCGCCGGCAGCGCGGCCTGGCGCCAGGACGACAGGTTCCCTTCCAGGAACTCGCGCTTTATCTCCAGCCCGACCAGCAGGAAGAACATCGCCATCAGCCCGTCGTTTATCCAGAGCAGCAGCGGCTTCTCCAGCGCCAGCGCGCCGACCTGCACCACCACCGGGATTGTCAGCAGGGCGTCGTAGAGATGGGCGAGCGGCGAGTTGTCGAGCGCCAGCGCCGCGACGGCGGCCAGCATCAACAGCACGCCGCCGGCGGCTTCGTGTTTCAGCAGCGCCGACAGGCGGCCGACCGGGCTGGACATGAATGCGCATCCGGTGTTGCGGAAGCGACCGGGCGCCGCAGGGGACTAGCGGCCGGTCGCCGGTAGTTTTCCAATATAGGCGCGCGGCGGCGCCGTTGAAAGCCGCTTCGGGGCCGCCTCAAAGATCGGCGGCCGGGAAGATGCGGCCGCCTTGGACGGTGCCCCAGACGCGCACATCCTTCAGCCGCTCGCCGCCGATAGTCTCCGGGTCGTTCTCCAGCACGGCGAAATCGGCGCGCTTGCCGGTCTCGATGGAGCCCACCTCGCCGTCGAGCCCGAGCGTGTAGGCCGCGCCCAGGGTGATCGTGCGGAGTGCGTCGCCGGCGCCGATCCGCTCCTGTTCGCCGAGGGTGCGCCCGGAGGCCGTGCGGCGGTTGACGGCGCACCAGGCGGTGAAGAGCGGGCCCAGCGGCGTCACCGGCGCATCGGAGTGGATGGCGAGCGGCACGCCCTCGCGGAGCGCCGTTGCGCCGGCGTTCATCCGCTCGGCGCGCTCCGGCCCGACCGTGACGGCGTAATGCTGGTCGCCCCAGTAGAAATGGTGGTTGGGGAAGAGGTTGACGCAGAGGCCGAGGGCGCGGATACGGCGGAACTGCGCGGCGTCGGCAAGCTGGCAGTGCTGGAGGGTGAAGCGGTGGTCGGGCGCGGGATGCTTGCGCAGCGCCGTTTCCATGCAGTCGAGCGCGAGGTCGGTCGCCTCGTCGCCATTGGTGTGGGTGTGGACCTGGAGGCCGGCGGCGAGCGCTCGCTCGTAGATCTCCAGCAGGTGCTCCGGCGGCACGTACCAGAGCCCTTCCGGCGCGCCGTTGTAATAGCCGGGCCAGCGCAGCCGGGCGGAGAAGCCCTGGATCGAGCCGTCCGCCACCACCTTGATGATGCCGAGGCGGAGCCTGTCCCGGCTGCGGCCCTTCAGTTCCAGCGCGCGGTCGATCAGCTCTTCGGGAGTCAGGCCGTAGAAGCGCCGGAGCGAGACGATGCGCGCCGGGTAGTCCGGCTCGCTTGTCACGCGCAGCATCATTTCGACCGCGTCTTCCGGCAGCAGGTTGGCGAGGTCGGCGGCGGTGGTGACGCCGGTGCGCACGCAGAGTTTCGCGAAGCGGCGCAGGCCCGGCTCGTCGCAGGCCAGGAGGTCGCGGTCGAAGCCGGTATGGACGCCGAGCGGGGCCATCGCGTCCGGCCCCTTCATCTCGCCGGTCGGCAGGCCGTCCGCGCCGAGCGGGATGCCGGGATGGTTGACGCCTGCGCGCAGCAGCCCGGCGCGCTCCAGCGCCTTCGTGTTGACATTGAGGATATGGCCGGAGGCGTTCAGCACGCCGACGGCGCGCTCCGTCGAGACCCGGTCGAGGTCGTGGCGGTTCACGCGCCGGCCGCCATAGTAGATCGCGTCGAGCGACCAGCCGGCGAGCGGCGCCGCCGGGTCGTCCAGCGCTCCCGCCGCCTCGGCGAGCCGTTCGACCACGGCGTCGATGGACTTGAGGCCCGCCCAGACCCTGCCTTCGGGGTCCATGCGGTCGAAGAAGCCGCAATAGACATAGGCCCAGAGCGAGCCTTCCATGACATGGCTGTGGCCTTCCACAAGGCCCGGCATCAGCACCTTGTCCGCGAAGCGGTCGTCCAGCCGGTAGTCGCCCCAGCCGGCCAGCTCCTCCAGCGTCCCGGCGCCGAGGATGCGTCCCTCCCGCACCGCCACATGGCTGGCGTGCGGGCGGGCCGGGTTCATGGTGACGATCTTGCGCGCGGAATAGATCGTGGCGGTCACGCTTCTGGCCTCCCTGGGGCGGAGATTGCGGGGCCGCTCAGGCGGCCGCGGTCAGGATCGGCAGGGCCTGCCGGTAGGCCGCTTCGGCCAGGACCCGGATCTCGTCCGGCCGGCGGCTGCCGATGGGATGCTCGACCGTGATGAAGGGATAGTCCGGGAGGCCCAGCGTCCGGGCGATGTTCCGCGCCGTCACCTCGAAGGGTTCGGTGCAGATGACCGCCGCGCGCTTGCCGAGCTGCTCGAAGCTGATGCCGTCATGCAAACTGCACGTCGAACAGGAGCCTCAGTCGCCCAGTCCCGTTATCAGGAAATCGACCTTGTCCGCCGCCTCCCGCAGCGTCTCCTCGGGCGCGGGCGCGCTGGCGTTCCACTTGGACCAGATCGGCACCACCGTGCAGCCGTGCCGTTGCTCGAAGAGCCGGGCGGTCTCGCGGAGCATGGAAACGGCGTTGAGCTTGCCGTTCTCCAGAAGGCCGACGGTCCGGCCCTCCAGCCCGGCCAGCGCCGCCGCGCGGGAGAGGTTCCGCTCCGGCCCCGGAACCGTGGGGTCGCAAAGAAGCATGCCTGTCGTCTCCAGTCGGTTGTCGTTCCGGGCCCCGATCCACGCCCGTCAATTGAGGCCGCATGTTGCGGCCGGGAACCCCGATTGTCACCCCTGGCAGCGCGGCGATCCGGGCCGGGGCGAGGATGTGGCGCCCACGGTCGAACCCTTCAGAAGCCGAGATGGGGGCGGTGGCCGCGGTCGCGGTCTCCGCGGATCAACTCCTCGGCAGGCGTATGTTCGCGCCCCTCCGTCGCACGCCGCAAGGGATCGACCATGGCCCAGAAGGCGGCGCGCTTGGCGTCCATGTCTTCCTCGACCGCGCCGTCCTCGCGCTTGTCATCGTCCACGACGCCCGACTTGAGGCTCCGCGCCTCATCCTCGTCGAACTGCCGGTTGTCGCTCATGGTCTTCCGCGTGCCCCGCCTACTCGCAGTCGATGCACACGCCGATGGGTTTCGACTGCATGAGCGAGCCGCGGCCGCGGCTCCAGGAGGGGATGAAGCTGGAATGGCCGCCGGCGTCGCCGCCGCCCATCAGGATGAGGATGTCGTCGGGGCCGAGGCCGCGGTGGAACCTGCCGTCGCCCGCCAGCGGGTGCGCGCCCTCCTCGCCGTGCTGCTTCCCGTATTCGACGTCACGGTGCTTGCCGACGGCCTTCATGCCCTCGACCGGGCGGCTCGCATGGGCGAACAGGTATTCCTGCGCCTCTTTCCGCGTCCAGCCGGCGCCGGCGAGGATGCGCATATGCTCCGGCGCCAGCACCACGACGGACTGGCCGAGCGTGATGCAGCCGTAATTCGCCATGGCGTCGGCCACCGTCGCCAGGATGTGCTCCGGCGTGTTGCCGCCGTGATTCTCGATATTGCAGAAGCCGCCGCCGGCGAACGCCGTGACGCTGCTCACCCCTTCCGGATAGCCCTGCTCCTCGCACAAGAGCGGCCAGGGATTGCCGCGGCTGCGCTCCGCGATGCAGAAGCTGAACTTGCCCGGATGGCCCTGGGTCGATTTGTCGGAAATGCCGGGGACCATCCGGAAGACGTTCATCAGGATGAGGCGCACGGCGCGGCCGATGGTGGCGTTGGCGCGGTTGCCGGGGCCGAACAGGTTCACGTCCGCGTTCATGCCGATGTCGTCGGCGACGGGGCCGCTGACGACCAGCAGCGGGGCCGAGCCGCCGGTGGAGGCGGTCGAGCCGTGGAAGTTGAAGCCGGGCTCGTTCATGGCCTCGAAGGCCGCGACCAGAACCGGGAAATATTCGGGCCGGCAGCCGGCCATGACGGCGTTGACCGCCGCGGCATGGACAGTGCATTCCAGCCCCGTCGCCGGGTGGTGGGCGATGGGCGTCTCGGGCGGGCGGCCCTCATAGCCCAGCATCTCTTCGACGCGCCCGGGCGCCGGCGGCACGACGGGCAGGCCGTCGGTCCAACCCTGCTCGTAGCAATAGTCGATGGCGGCGAGCGGGTCGTCGGGAACCTCGTGCAGGCGGTCGGCATCGTAGGGCATGGGCGCTGGCTCCGCTGGCCTCCGGTTGCCTCCCTATAGCGCATGGTGAATTATCCCGGCAACAAGACCGCCGCATGCAGGCCAGAGGGGGGACCGGGACCGTGGCGACAATCGACAAGCTGGACATCGACCTGTTCCGCCTGCCGCTGCCGGTGGTGATGGAGGCCTCGGCCGCGGGCGTGATGACCGCCTTCGACATGGTGACGGCGCGGATTACCGACAGCGACGGCGCGTCGGGGGTGGGCTACACCGTGATGCATGAAGGGCAGGGCGGCCCGATCGCGGCGATGTGCGACGGCTCCTTCCGCTCCAGCATCGAGGGCAAGGACCCGGACCTGATCGAGGCGATCTGGCGGGACCTCTACAAGCGCCACCACTATGCCGGGCGCGGCGGGGCCACAGGCTTCGCGATGGCGGCGGTGGATGTCGCGCTCTGGGACCTGAAGGGCAACAGGCTGGGCTCCCCGCTCTGGCGCCTGCTCGGCGGGGCGAACCCGAGCGTGCGCGCCTATGCCGGCAATATCGACCTCAACTTCCCGGTGGACAGGCTGCTGGCGGGCGGCATGGCGAGCGTCGAGGCGGGCTTCCGGTCGGTCAAGATGCGGCTCGGCCGCCCGACGCTCAGGGAGGACATCGCGCGCGTGGAGGCGATGCGCGACCGCCTGCCGGACGAGATCGAGCTGATGGCGGATGCGAACGAGGCCTGGCGGGTGGAGCAGGCGATGCGCGCCATGACCCAGCTGCAGCCCTTCGACCTCGTCTGGCTGGAGGAGCCGATTGCGCCCGACAACACCGTCGGCTACGCGCATCTGCGCGCGATGGGCAAGGTGCCGCTGGCGGCGGGCGAGAACCACCACACGCTCGCGGAGTTCGCCGCGCTCATCGGCGCGGGCGGGGTCGATTTTCCCGAGCCCGACCTCACCACATGCGGCGGCGTCACGCCCTTCATGAAGGTGGCCCGGCTCGCCGAGGCGAACGGCCTGCCGGTGATGAGCCACGGCGCGCACGACCTGCATATCCACCTGCTCGCCGCGGCCCCGAACGCGGCCTATCTGGAATGGCACGCCTTCGGCCTCGACCAGTTCATGGCGGACCCGCTGACGGTCGAAGACGGCTACGCCCGCGCCCCCGACCGCCCCGGCCACGGCATCGCCTTCGACTGGGAGGCGCTGGCGGGCCACCGGCCGGGCTAGAGCAGGACCCTTTCAGGTTGAACCGGAGCGGCAGCCGCCCTTCGATACGCACCCGCTGGCGCGGGCACTACTCAGGGTGAGGGAAGGCAGGAAGGCAGAGTTCCAAGAATTTCCTCATCCCGAGTAGCGGCGCCAGCCGCGTATCGAGGGACGGCCGGACGTTCGTTTCAGCCTGAAAGAATCGTGCACCAGAGGGGCGGGCGCTACAGGGAGGCGAAGGCCGGGGCGTGCTCGATGCGGGGACCGCTCAGGCCGCCTTCCGCGAGCGCAAGCCCCGTCAAGGCGGGGCCGGCATAGGGGGAGGCCATGCCGCGCACCGCTTCCGGCCGGAAGCCGAAGCGGCTGTAATAGGCCGGATCGCCCAGCACGATAACGGCCCGCCAGCCCTCCCGCTTCGCCCGGTCGAGTCCCGCCTCGACCAGCCGCGCGCCGATGCCCCGCCGCCGGCATCCCGCCGCAACCGCGAGCGGCGCCAGGGCAAGGGCGGCGGCCGGCGCGCGCAGCCGCGAAAACAGCACATGGCCGACGACCGCCTCCGCCTCGACGGCAACCAGCGACAGCACCGCATCCCCGTCCCCGCGAAGCCGTTCCACAAGCCTCGCCTCGTCGGAGGTCGGAAACGCCGCCAGCAGGAGCTGCTTTACCGCCTCCCGGTCATCGGCGGTCTCCGGGCGGATGGAGCCGGCCGTATGCGCTTGAATGCGGGGGCTCATAGCCGGTTGCCTCCCGGCCTTGCACTATGTCGTGAAGCGCAGATGCATTCCCAGCGCGCGGGTAATCCGCATGACGGTGGCGAAGGTCGGGTTTCCGTTTTCCGACAACGCCTTGTAGAGCCCCTCGCGTGTCATGCCGGCGTCCCGCGCGAGACGACTCATGTTCTGTGCGCGGGCGATGTCGTTCAACGCAGCGCGGACCAGGCTGCCATCGCCGGGGTCCTCCTCCGCGCAGGCTTCGAGATAAAGACGCGCATCCTCCTTGTCGTGAAGATGCTCTGCGGCGTCCCATCGCGTGAAAGTTTCGGTCATGCCTGCCTCCAACCCATTGCCAAGCGTCTGGCGCGCGGGATGTCTCGCTGCTGGCTGTCCTTGTCGCCACCGCAAAGCATGACTGCAGTTGTCCCGTCGCGCATGAAATAGAGGCGGTAGCCGGGTCCGTGGTGAATGCGCATCTCGGATATGCCGCCGCCCAGGTTCCTCGCATCGCCAAAATTTCCAAGCGATATGTTCCGCAGTCTTGCATTAACTCGGGCGACCGCGCCCCGGTCCCGCAAATCGCGAAGCCACCTCTTGAAGGTAGAGCTTTCGACGATTTCGATCATGCCCGAAATGTAAACTACAGTTTACAATCAATCAAGAGTCCGGGCGTTCCGGCCAACGCCCCTCAAAGCCCCCAGCGCAGCGCCAGCAGGTCGAGCGGGCGGGCGAGTTCCATGAGACCGGAGAGAACCTCCGGCTCCAGAGGCGCGAGCGGGGCGCGGACATGGTCGGAGCGGATGACGCCGCCGGCCTTCATGGCGGCCTTCGAAGCGCGCAGGCCGCACTGGCGGTTCTCGTAGTTGACGAGCGGCAGCACGCGGGCATAGGCGGCGGCGGCTTCCTCGCGGCGGCCGTCGCGGTGGGCGTCCACCACGGGCTTCAGCAGGTCCGGCAGCAGCGCGCTCGGCATGGTGCCGGTGGCGCCGGCGTCGAGGTCGGCCATCAGGGCGATCGCCTCCTCGCCGTCGAACGGCCCCTCGATCACCTCGCCGCCCGCGCGGACGAGCGCGCGCAGCTTGGCCGCGGCCTGCGGCGTCTCGATCTTGAAATAGGCGACCCCGCCGATCTCCTTCGCGAGCCGGGCGAGGAACGGCACGGAGAGCGTCACGCCCGAGAGCGGCGCGTCCTGCACCATGATCGGCAGGCCCGCCCCGGCGGCCTGTGCGAACTGCTCGTATGTCTGCGTCTCCGTGCCTCTTAGTCCGGTCCCGTGATAGGGCGGCATCAGCATGACCATCGCTGCGCCGAGCTCCGCCGCCCGGCGGCAGCGCTCCACCACGATGCGGGTCGAGAAATGCGAGGCGGCGACAATGACCGGCAGGCGGCCCGCGACATGCTCCAGGCAGGTCCGGGCAAGCGTCTCGCGCTCCTCGTCCGAGATCAGGAACTGCTCGGAATAGTTGGCGAGGATGCAGAGCCCGTCCGAGCCCTGGTCCACCATGCAGTCGATGACCCGCCTCTGGCCATCGAGGTCGAGGTCTCCGGTTTCGGTGAAGACGGTCGGAACGACCGGCCACACGCCGCGCCAGGGTCTCGCCATGCTGTTCCCTCCCGATTCCCGAATGCCGGGCGGCGCCAGCTTACGCGATTTCCGCCGGACCCGGATCGGGCCTTATCCTTGCCGGAGCCGCTCCGACCGTCCGGGGGTGAAGACATGACGCGCGACCTGCATCCGTTTCTCCGCCATCCCGGCCATCCGCTGCCGGCGGCCATCGCGCATCGCGGATACTCCGCCCGCTATCCCGAAAACACGATGGCCGCCTTCGCCGCCGCGGTCGAGCTCGGCTACCGGATTGTCGAGACCGACGTTCACGCCACCGCCGACAACGTCCCGGTCGTGTTTCACGACAGCCGCCTGGACCGCCTCACGGACAGGCGCGGCGCCCTCTCGGAGATGAACTGGCCGGAGCTTCGCCGCGTCCGCGTCTGCGGACGGGAACCGATTCCGCGCCTCGAGGAGCTGTTGACGACCTGGGAGTGGCTCAGGGTCAACATAGACCCGAAGCAGGACAGCGCCGCCGGACCCCTGCTCGATGTTCTCCGGGACACCGGCGCGTGGGACCGGGTTTGCGTGGGCTCGTCATCCAGCCGGCGTCTTCGCCGCATCCGGGCGGCGGCCGGCGACCGGCTCTGCACGTCCATGGGCACGGCCGAAGCCGTCCGTCTCTGGCTGGCCGGCCGCGGCCTGCCTCCCGGCGGCTTTGCGGCCGATTGCGTGCAGGTCCCGACGCACCGCTACGGCGTTCCGGTCATCGACCGCGCGTTCATGGCGGCCGCGCACGCCCGCGGGCTGCCGGTGCATGCCTGGACCATCAACGGGGAAGCGGAGATGAACCGCCTGCTCGATCTCGGCGTGGACGGGATCATGACCGACGAGGCGGAGCTCCTGAAGCGGGTGTTCCGAAGCCGGGACATTTGGACGGCGTGAACGCCTGCAAGGTTCGGGCTACAGCCGCCGGGCAGCGCGAGTCGGGATGACAAGCCATTACGCTTGACGTAATGCGGATCGAGCACCTAAGGTCGTCGGGTTGGCGGTAGCCCGGCTGGAAGCGCATTGATCGTTGGCTTCGGGGACAAGAGGACGGAAGCGTTCTACCGGGGCCGCAGGGTTCCGGCCTTTTCCGGCTTTGCGCGCACCGCCTCGCGCAAGCTGGACCAACTCGATGCAGCGACCGGTCTGCGCGACCTGGCGCGGCCGGGCAATCGACTCGAAGCCCTGAGAGGCCGGCGACGGGGGCAATGGAGTATACGGATCAATGACCAGTGGCGGATTTGCTTTAGGTGGCCGGATGGAAGCTCCGGCCCGACAGACGTGGAAATTGTCGATTACCACTGACGAGGAGGCTCATCGCGATGCGTGACCCCATCCATCCGGGCGAGACCCTGAGGGAGGACCTCGATGCGCTGGGCATGAGCGCGGCCGAACTGGCCCGGCGGATTGAGGTTCCGGTAAACCGGATTACCGAAATCCTGAACGGGCGCCGCGCCGTCACCGGGGACACGGCGCTGCGCCTGGGCCGTTTCTTTGGGACGTCCGGCGAGTTCTGGCTGAACCTTCAAAAGCTCTACGAATTGCGGCTGGCGGAGCGAAAGAGCGGAGTGGAGATTGCCCGCCTGCCTACGCTCGATACCGATGACCGGCTGCGCGCGTCGGGTTAAAGCGAAGCCCACCGCCCGCCGGACTGCCCGGAACCCGAGGAGCTTGTTTCATGCCGGACCGACCGCTCGTGCTCGTCTCGCAAGAGGGCCGCGCCGCCGTGCTGACGCTCAACCGCCCGGAGAAGAAGAACGCGATGAACGACGCGCTGCTGGCAGCGTTCGCAGCGGCCGTGCGCAGCGCCATTGCGGATGACGAGGTGCGCGCCATCGTCGTCCGGGGCGCGGGCGACTGCTTCACCTCCGGTCGCGACGCCTCCGAATTCGAGGAGGCCGCCATTCTCCAGGACATGTCCGTGGACGCGGCGGTGGACATCTTCCTGGAGGCGCTCTCGCTGCTGATCGAATCGCCGAAGCCGACGATTGCGGCTGTGCACGGCATGGCGCTCGGCGGCGGGCAGGCCATGTCGCTCGCCTGCGATTTCGTCGTGGCCGAGCGCGGCGCGCGGTTCGGCAATGTGGAGATGGCCTACGGCTTCCCGGCCGCCATGAACATCGCGCTGCTCACGCGCCAGATCGGGCGGCGCCGGGGGCTGGAGATCGCCATGACCGGCGACCTCTACACCGCCGAGCAGTATCGCGAGTTCGGCCTGGTGAACCGGCTGGCGGAGCCGGGCGGGCTGGCCGGGGCGGTGGCCGCCTTCGTCGGCACGCTCGCGGACCGCGCGCCCTGGGCGGTCCGGCGCACCAAGACGACCTACCGCCTCGCCGAGGACATGGCGCTGCACGGCGCGCTCAATTTCGGCAACCAGCTGAACCAGCTCCTCCGCCTGAACGGCCAGATCGCGCCGATCCACAGCCGCAGCGAGGGCGTGAAACAGGCCCTCAAGACGGATATTGCGGATGAGGAGGCGGTGGAAGGCGGGTAAGCCGCCGCAGGAAGGAGGCCGCCCGGCGCCGTGTCGGAGCGAGGCCCGTTCAGGCGATGACGGTTACACCTTCGGCGGAGGCCGCGCGGGCAAGGGCGCGATCGAGCGTCGCAAGGCTGTCGCCCCGGCGCAACGCGGTCTCCAGATAGGAAGCGTCGTAGGCGGACAGGCGGCGATTGCGGGCGAGCGCGAGGACCGTGTCTTCGTCATGAGAATCGTCCTGCACCAGTTGCAGGCTCCGCAAACGTGTCAGGAACCGCAGGCTTTGGGTGCGGTCGATACGGCCGCGGCGTTCGTTCACGATCAGTATATTGCGGATTTCATGCCGGAAGAGTCCGGGAACGACGCCTCCGGTTTGCGGCAGCATATCCAGAACTTGCTCGGCCGCCTGCGCCCGCTCGTCGGGGAAGCACCATGCCGCCGCGATGGAGGCGTCGATAACGACAGCCATCAGGCGCGGCCCTCGTCCCTGGCGGCGCGAATCTCCTCGGCGGAGACGGCGGGGCGCTCCTTCCGTTCCTGCCTCAACAGTTCGACGGTGCGGGCGACCGGTTCCCGTATCGGCACAATGCGGGCTGCCGGCACGCCGTTGCGCGCGATGACGACATCCCGGCCTTCCTCGGCCTGGGCGATCAGATGCGACAACCGCGTCTTGGCATCGCCGATATTGAAGGTGGGAGGCATGGACCCTGTTCCTGTCCGCATGTCCGTGTCCGCCCGCAGATAACCGCCATTACAGCCTTGGTCAAGGCTTGGTTAAGCAGATTCTCCAAAGCGATGGCGGTGTTCTTCGGCACGCTGACCGGCCGCGTGCCCTAGGCCGTCCGGCGCACCAGGACCACCTGCCGGCTGGCGGAGGACATGGCGCTGCACGGCGCGCTCGGTTTCGGCAACCAACTGAACCAGTTCCTCCGCCTGAACGGCCAGTTCGCCCCGATCCACAGCCGCAGCGAGGGCGTGAAACGGGCGCTGAAGACGGATATCGCGGAGGGGGACGGTTAGTCCGCTCGGACAGGCCGGAGGAGGGGACGCCGCTAAGCCGCGAGCGGGCCCCTTATGACTCCGCCCGGAACGGCACCGGTGCTCTCGCCGTTGACGATGGTGGCGTCGATGCCCTCGGCCTTCTGCACCAGCCGGTGCTCGCCGCCGGGCAGGTCGTGTTCCACCGTCGGCAGGCAGGGCTTCACCGCCGCCTCGTCGAACACCACGATGTCGGCGGCCATGCCGGTCCTGAGCAGACCGCCGCATTCTCGAAAGTGAGCTTGTCTTTCGTTTTCTCTGCTAAACGCGCTTCGCCTCCAAATCTCCCTTGAGCACCTTCTCTAACACCGATTTCCCATACTTGACACAAACAGAATCATAAAAGCTTGGTTCCACTCCCTTAGAATACCCGACTAGTCCGCGCAACTTGTCTATTTCTCCGATTGTCATCGACCCTGCCATAAACCTGTGAACCATACTTTTTATTTCGCGCTTACGTCCCCGTCCAATGGATACTCGCTCCCCCGGTGTTACAACCAAGCCAGTAATTGTTCGTCGATATCGCCGCGACAAGTATGCTGTTTTCTTGTCATTTATGATTAGTTTTGCGTATTTAAATTGTGCACTTTCTTCCAATATTCTATCCCGCGCTGCCGCTAATTTGTTAGGTCTTCGAGACGAAATAAACAGATCATCAGCGTATCGAGTATAAATCAATCCTTCTGCATCTGCCCAATCCGACACACGATAATCAAATCCATACATCATCGCATTAGTCAAGGTCGGTGATGATGGGGCTCCTATAGTTAAAAAATCAAATCTGGTACTTATTTTCGCTACAAATTCTAAATCATCGTCACTTAATTCCCAACCGATTTCCGATCCTTTCCTTTCGATAAATTCTCGGACATGATGGACGCAAAAGGATGGAAAAAATTCTCTGAAGTCCATTCGCAATGTGAACCGTGTTTTCGCATGCATCATGGCATTCGATCGAATGCTTTGTCCTTTCCTGTATGCAGTTGCGCTATCATGTACTGGCAGGTTAGAAATTAGAACCAAATTAAGCCATCGCTGAATTGCCTTTAGCGTCCTACTAGGATGGTGAATCGTTCGCGATCCTCCATTGCGTTTCTGAATCGTATAAGATTTATATCTCTTTGATGCCGTGTTGGACAGATAGAGTAATTGCTGGCGTGAAAGTCCTGACTGAATTTGAAGATCTTCAATCAACATAGGTCGGTGCCCTAATTAGATTCACAAAATCCGGCTCTGCCTTTTGGCAAATTGTTGTTAATGACAATCGCAATTCTTGTTCGTCATTTTTGAAACCTTCCCGAACAATCGCGAGAGATAGCTTGTCGTTACCACTGGTAAAGTGACCATATGGACCAATCTCTTGAAGATAATTTGAGCCAACTAAAATCGACAAAAGTTTCTGAATTTTTGATTGTGAAAATCTATTTTTGAAAATCGCGGCTAGCAAGTAATTTATATCTGATAGAGTTGCAATTTTACAAAGCCTTACAATCATATCTAACACAACAATGATTTCGTATTCGGACAAATCAGAAAATTTGTCAATTTGCAAAGATTTACGTTTCTTAGAAAGTTTTCGAGAACGTAGTCTGGTGGTTATTGTTTCAAAGTCTGGTTGACAGTAATCGAGAGTGATGTTCGGATGAAAGATCGACTGTTCGGAGATTTTTTTTGCAGGGCCAAGTGACAAGAAGCTGTCGTCAGATTGGTATTTTCGATCCAAAACAAGGATGCATTTTTGAGCGAGAGCTGGAATTGCAGAAAAATAACCGGTTTCAGCATAGGAGCCAGCGGCTTCAGGAAAGAGAACGATGGCTAGCGATATTCGGCCAACAAGGACCTCAAAATCTGTGAGATCAAAAGGTTCTTGTAGGTCGTCAGAGAAGAGGGGCGTCATAGCTGCCTCAGGCAGAAAAATTTGATATTCTTGTAGATGGTTTTGGCAGTACTCCTTAAAGGTCATTCGCAAATCGTTGGAGTTGGTGCCCCCACACAAAAATATGATATTGCTGGAGCGCTGGACAGAAAGGGCAGTTTTGAGGAAGTGGACCAACCGCCGGCGTAGCGCGGCTTGGTCCGCGCTGAGAAGCGGATGGTCCACTTCCTCTGCCTCTTACCTAGCGAAGCCGACTTGGCCGAGCCAAGGCGGGCCCGAGCGGAGCCGGGTGCGCCTTGGCTCGGCCAAGTCGGCGCCCAAACTCGCGCAATTGCATGCAGCCTGGCTAAACACCCGGCATAGAGTGACCTCAAGTCGAGTCATTCGAGAGCACCCAGCTAAGAGGAAGTCTAGGTTAGCAAAGGCAATCGCAGCGGTGAAGCGAATAAGCGAACTGTTTGTCTTGCCGCCTCTGCCGCCGCACCCGCCGCACCGCCGGCTACCGGCCTTCCAGCAAGCCGTCCAGCACATCCAGCATCTCGGCGATTTCCGCATCGGTAACGTTGAGCGCCGGCACGAAGCGGAGCGCGTCGGGGGCGGGGGCGTTGAGCAGCAGTCCCTTCGCCAGCGCCTTCTCGACGAGGGCGAACCCGTCGGAACGCGGCGTCAGGTCGAGGGCAAGCAGCAGCCCCCTGCCGCGCACGCCGCCGAGGCCGTATTTCCCGCTGAGGCTCTCCAAGCCGCGCCGCAGCGCCGCCCCGGCCTCGCAGACGCGCTCGAGGAAGCCGTCCGCAGTGAGCTCTTCGAGCACCGCATGGCCGACCGCGGCCATCAGCGCATTGCCGTTATAGGTGCCGCCCTGGTCGCCCGGCTCGAAACAGCAGACTTCCTCGCGCGCGAGCAGCGCCGCGAGAGGAGTTCCGGCCCCGATCCCCTTGCCGAGCGTCACGATGTCCGGGCGGACGCCGGCATGCTCGAAGCAGAACAGGCTTCCGGTCCGGCCCATGCCGGTCTGGATCTCGTCGAGGATCAGCAGGATGCCCCGCCGGTCGGCCAGGGCGCGCAGGGACCTCAGATAGCCGTCATCCGCGGGCCACACGCCGGACTCGCCCTGGATCGGCTCCAGCATGACGGCGGCGGTCCGGTCCCCGACCGCGGCCTCGACGGCCGCCAGGTCGTTCAACGGCACTTTCGGGAACCCGGCCACCTTCGGTTCGAACAGCCCGTCCCAGCCCGCCTTGCCCGATGCGGACATGGTGGCGAGCGTCCGGCCGTGGAAGCCGCCGACGGTGGTGACGATCTCATAGGTGCCGCCGCGGTGCTTCGCGCCCCATTTCCGCGCGAGCTTTATGGCGCCCTCATTCGCCTCCGCGCCGCTATTGGCGAAGAAGACCCGCTCCAGGCCCGCCGCCGCCGTCAGCGCATTCGCATAGCGCATCATCGGCTCGCTGTAATAGGCGGGGCTGCAGTTGAGCAGCCGGGCCGACTGCTCCGCCAGCGCGCGGGCGACGGCCGGGGGGCTATGCCCGAGGCAGTTCACCGCCCAGCCTTGGATGAAGTCCAGATAGCGGTTGCCCTCGCTGTCCCAGAGCAGCCCGCCCCGCCCGTGCGTGAAGGTGATGGCGGGCCGCCGGGTGATTTCCATCAGGGCCCTATAGGGGTCGTGCGCCGCGTTTTCCGCCTGCGGCTCTGCGAGTGTCGTCATGGTCCTGTCCTTCCCGCTCGGGCGCCGAGGACAAGGACAGCAAAAGGGACCCCGCCTCCCGGCGGCAGTCGCGGCTGTCTGGATTGTGGTGCTTAGTGAACGAGCCCGCGACCGCCTACACGCAGGCGCGGCGTCGGGAAACGCAGATGCAGGTCCGTGGGCTCATGGCGGCGGACCCTATAGCGGCCGCGGGGCGGTGGCAAGGCCTGCGGGCCGGGTGGCAGGGGCCGCGCCCCGCCCAACCCGCAGAATGTTGCACCGCCGGAGAACAACGGAAAGCGGGGTTGCCGACGGAAAGGGCGCCGGACAGCAACTCAATTTCCTTGCCGCTCCCGCAAATCCCGCCGGATGTCTTCGGCAACTTCCTCGACTTCCTTCGCCACGCGCGGCTCCAGGCCCAGTTCCAACTCAAAGGCCGTTGTCAGGGGAAGCAGCAGGTCGGAGGCTGGCGACTTGCGGATGAGATCGCCCGTTTCGGCCAGGCCGAATACCAGAGCGATGTCCGACAGGGCGTCCAGGGCATCCTTCGGGAGAATGTCGAGGCCGGGAAGGACCTCCAGTCCCGCCTCGATGTCGAGGGCGCATGCGGCTCTGTCTCCTTCCTTAAGATGGGCCAAGGCGCGGACGAAGAGGGCGCGCCACCGGCTGTCCGGCGTTCCTTTCTCATGTTGCAGAACCCGGTCTGCGGCCTCCACGGCCGCCCCGGCGTTCCCCTGCTTCAACTCATGCCCGGCGAGTCCGATCAGGGCCGTATCGGCGGTTTGGCGCAGCGCCGGCGCGTCGCTGGCCCCAAAGCGCCGCACCGCCTCCTTCCAGGCCGCGACCGCCTCATCGGTCCTGTCCAATTGGGCAAGCAGGTCGCCTTTCTTCGCGAAGCAAGCGGCGATTGCGTTCGCTGCTGCGGTGTCGGTGCCGGCCTCAAAGCGCCGGACACCTTCCTCGCAGACTGCCAGCGCCTCCTCCGGACGGTTCAGGAAGGCGAGAACGGTAATCTTGTTGGAAAGAGCCGTCCACATCTCCTCGATATATGTCGGTCCGGCGTCCGCTCCGAAGCGATGGAGAACCTCGTCGCAGGCCGTAAGCGCTTCTTCCATTCGACCCATGCCGGCTAGCGCGGCACCTTTGCCGACAACCGCACCCGCAACTTGCTTGAGGATTGAAGGCTCGTTGCTGTTGCCATACCGGCTTATCAATTCATTCCAGACCGCAACCGCCTCTTCCGCCCGGTTCAGCATGTTGAGCACAGAACCCTTGTTGTGCAGAGCGGCTGCAACGGAATAAACGATCTCCGGCGCTTCGCTCGTTTCGAATTGGTGCACCGCCCGGTCGAATACCGCCAGCGCCTCCTCCAGTCGGCCCAGTTCGATGAGGGTGGCGCCCCTGTTGACTAGAGAGCCGGCAACCAGTTCCAGAAATTCCGGCTCTACTCCGGTTCCGTAGCGCTGCTCGGCATCCTCCCAAACGGCGAGAGCCTCCTCATGCCGGGCCAAGTGCTCCAGCAAGGTGCCCATTTGAGTGAAAGCTTTGACGATAACCGCACGTATCTGGGGCTGATCGCTCGTTCCGAAGCGTTGGACGATGTCGCCCCAGACAGGCAATGCTTCTTCCGGTCGGTCTGTTTGAAGCAGCGTCATGCCCGTGCTCATCAGCGCCAATGCCACCGGCACTTGCTCGTTCGGTTCGGAACCGAAGCGCTGTGCGCACTCACTCCATGCGGCGAGCGCTTCCTCTTGGCGGCCCAACAGACCGAGGGCGTTGCCCTTGTGGAGCAAGGCGGCGGCGGTCGGTTCCCGCCGTGTCGGCCGACGGTCATCCGTATAGCGGTGCAGGACCTCTTCGCATATGGCGAGCGCTTCTTCAGGGCGACCGAGCCCGGCAAGAGCGGACGCCTTGTTGCCGAGCGCCATGGCAACATGGTCGATGGCTTCCGGAATCTCGCTGCTTCCGAAGTGCTCCGCCACCCGGCTCCATGCAGCCGCGGCTGCGTCGAGACGGCCAAGGGCGAGAAGGGCGGAGCCTCTACCGGCCATGGCCGCGGCGATGCTGCCGAGGAATTCGGGCGCTGCGCTTGCGCCGAAACGCCCCAAAAGTTCGTCGCAGGCGGCCAAAGCCTCGTTCGGCCGGTTCAACGCCATAAGCGCAACAGTCTTGCCGATCAGCGCATTCGCGAGCAGACTTTGAAGCGACTCGATCCGCGTCTCCCGAAAGCGCAGCAGGACTTCGTCGCATGCGGCCAGCGCTTCCAGCGGGCGGTTCTCCTCGGTGTGCAGGAACGCTGTTTTTAGCAGGGCCGTGGCGACAGCATTAGGAATTGCAGGTTCCCGGTTTCCCCCGAAGCGCCGCACAACATCGTCCCAGGCCGCAAGGGCCTCTTCGAAACGGTTCAGGCGCCCGAGCGCCGTCCCCATATTTACGAGCGCCAGCGAGACCCGATTGCGGTCGTCCACCGCTTCGCTTTCCCCGAAACGGCGGACGAGGTCTTTCCACGCCGCAACAGCTTCCTTTAGTCGTCCGCCCTCGGCCAGGGCATGGCCGTTCTCGAAAAGCTCCCTTGCCGATACCGGACGCCCGTCCGCGGCGGAATAACCGCTTCCCTCTTCGCCGAAGCCAAACGCAGCCGGCGTCAGCGACAACAATTCGTCGCGGTACGCTGACAGGGACGGGAGTCGGACCAGTTGCTGGAATGCGGTCCGGTAATGCGGCAGGTCCTTGCCGTCGGTTTCCAGCGCCTCCCTCGCAATCCGGGCCCCGAACTCCTTCAACTCATCCGCCGAGTAGTATCCCTCCATGAAGCGGACCAGCGCTTCGATCAGGGGTGCGGGTCCCCGGGCGCGGCGCATCAGGTAGTAGATGTTGTAGAGCCGCTCGGCGAGGTAATAGAACTTGCGCCGCGGGCTGCCGCCCGTTGTCTCGACTGCGCCGCGATCGATCAGTCGCGCGAGTTGCGCGCTGCATTTGCTGGTGTCGAGTCGCGCCCGGTCAGCGATTTCGCGAGCAGTCGCAGGTTTCCATAACGCAGCGAGGGCCAGATAGACACGGCGTTCCTGGGCGGGAAGCGCATCGAGGTGGCTCTTGAAATACTCGGTATGGTCATCCACGAGGTTCAGGAGGTCGGCCATCAGTTCGCGGAACGAGAGCTTCGCCCCGAAACGGGCCACGATGGTCAGAAGCCGGGGGCTGCCGCCGGTGAGAATCCGCAACGCCTGGATTGTCTGCGGCGCCCGGCTCTGGCCCGAGACCTGCTGCCAGAGGGTCGCGCAGTCGCCGGTATCCAGAGGACGCAGGAACAGCACCCGGAAGAGGTCGTAGAAGGCCTTGTCCGGGCTGTCCATCTCGTCGAACCGGCTGGTTGCGCTCGCCAGCAGGACAATCCGCGGCTCGGTCTGGAGCGTGTGGCGCAGCTTCCATCCGGCATCTTTGTCCGCCATGTCCCGGAACATCATGTTCAGGTTCTCGACGAACAGCACCAGGCGCTTGCCTTCACGGTCTGCGAAGTCCTGCAGGGCGCCGAGGCAACGGTCCCCGAGCGCCCGGTCGTCCCGGACGGCCCGCAGTTCCTCGAAACTGCGCCGCAGATCGGGACCGTCTTCGCGCTGCGGCGCCCGGTCGGCCAGACGCGATAGGCATTCGAGCCAGAACTCCCCGACAGTCGAGACTTCGTAGCTCTCCTCCGCGAAGACCACCGGGAAGAAGCGCGAGGCGAGCCCGGCATCCCGGTCTATCTCGGCCGCGACCCGCAACAGCAGGCTCGTCTTGCCGCTGCCGCGCGGCCCGATGACGATCTGGTGCGTGTTCGAGTTTCCGTCGCATTCCCCGAGCGTTTCGACGATCGAGGCGAATTCCCGGGTCCGCACGCAGAAGGTCGCGACGAGTTCGTCGTCGGACAGGAACCCCGGATTGTATTTCCTGGCGGTCATCGGCCCGCTCCCCCGCTCCGCCGCCCGTCGTCGATGACGGGCCGGAAGCTTCCGCCCCAGCGGTTCCGCCACCAGTCCTCGAGAAGACCCGACCTGAACCGGTAGCCGCCGTCCTGCGGCTCCGGATAGCCGTCATGGAGCAGGACGTGCAGCACATCCCCGACCGACGGACCGCCCGGTTCGATATCCCCGGCCCCGGCCGCGAAATGCGCCCGGTAACGGCCAACGGCATCGCCGTCCAGAAGGCCGCCGACAGCGGTTGCGGTCAGTATCTCCATGGCGACCGGATAGCCTGCCGTTCCGAGTATCGTCCTCAACCGGTCTTCATAGTGTTGAAGGTCCATCTGGCCCCGGACGCTCAACATCTCGTGCAGATAGACCCTTTCCGCATCCTCCTCCGTTGCGGCCTGCCGACCGGCGTGCCTGAGACGGTCGTGGAGCTTGTCGAAATACATCTGCACATGGTGGGGAATGCAGCAGCGGAGCCGCCGGCACATGTCCCGGCATATCCCGTGCGGCAGGCCGACCTCGTAGCTCCCGGCAAGCTCCGACAGGCACGATACCGCGGTCTCTTCATCCCAGGGCTTCATGGTCGTAGGCAGAGAAGATGTTGGCGTGGGCGCTCAGCCCAGCCTGTTCGAGAAGCGGCTCAAGGCCGACGCTGCCGGACAGCATCATGGTTACCTGTCCCCGATGGGCCTGCCCGTTCCGGCGCAGCCAGCTCAGAAACACATCCGCTTCCTTCCTGCCTTCCGGCGTGATTCGCCCGCTGTCGTCCTTGAGCAGGCGGTTGACGAGAATCGGCAGTTCGTCGATGGCGAGCACGACCGGCCGGTTGCTGTCGGCGAGCGCGGCGAAGACCGCATCGCCCCGCTGGGGCCAATTGCCGGCATCGATTCCGGCCCGCAGCTTCACTTTCAGGTCGGAGACCGACAGTTCCTCGATTCGGCCGCCGACTTCTTTCAGGATGTTGACGAAACCGGCTTCGATCCGCCCCCATGCCCCGCTCACAGGCCGGGCGCGAACCGTGATTTCGGCCATGGTATCGGCCTGGTCCAGGACGGCTTCCAGATCGACGAAGACCGTCTCGAATTCGCCGCCCTCCGCCAGGCGCCGCAGCAGTTCCCGCACGAGGCTCGTCTTGCCCATGCGCCGTTGTGCGGTCACCAGGGTGTGATTTCCGTCCCGCATGCGGTCCGTCAGGATCTCAAGCTCGACCTCCCGGTCGAAGAAGCGGTCTCCCTCGACCCAGTTGCTTCCGCCTTTTTGCAGCATTGCGCAATTCCCAACAATTTTCTTGGCAACAATATTGTTGGCAACGAGATTGTTGTCAAGGGCTCCGCTGCGCCCGGTAACTCTTGCGGGGTCTGGCCAGAGTCGTCTTTACAATATTCCTCATTTGTTCTATTTCGTGTCCACCGGCCAAGGAGGTCCGGGGAAGATGCCGAAAGCGCTGCCCATCGAATTGCGGAGCCGGGTGCTTGCGTCGCTTGCGGAGGGGATGACCTTCGTGGAGGCGGCGGAGACCTTCGATGTCGGCGTGGCGACCATCGTGCGCTGGCGGCGGCTGGAGCGCGAGCGGGGCGATGCACGGCCGCGGAAGACGGGCGGCGACCGCCGCTCCTGGCGCATCGAGGCCGCGAGCGGGGCGATCCTCGCCCTGTTGGAGGAGGACCCGGAACTTCCCATAAACGCCCTGCGGGCGGCGCTCCGCGAGCAGGGCCTCGTCTTCGGCTACGGCACGGTGCGCATGTTCCTCAAGCGCCACGGCTTCAAGCGCAGGCGCGGCCGCCGCCCCGCCCGGCGGACGCCGGCCCGGCCGCCGCGATGCAAATCTGTCCGGATACCCTGAGCTGCCGGCGCGCGACCCGTCCAATTCCGTCAGGCGGTGAAACGAAAACCGGAGCAACTCTGTGCAAGCATATCCAACCCGTTTCGACATTTTCCGCCCGGAAGCATGCGAGCGGCCGCACCTGTCCCGTCCGCTGCCCGGGCGGTTGTCTCCACTACGGGTTGCAAGCATCGCACGGGGCGGACGGTCCGCCGCCGGTCTCAGGTCCAGGTCATGCTCTCGCGTTCGGCTCCTGCCACGCTGCCGGACATAGGGCGGCTGCCGGCAATTTGCAAGCTTTTTGCGGAAATAAATCCCGAATTCCGAACGCCGTCGCCCGTCCGCCCGGAAATCACCGGAGCAGCGGCACGACCGGGACCGGCCGGCCTGCGGCTGCGGCCGCTGCATCGGCGAGCAGCCCGCGGTCCTCCTCGGCAAGCGTGCCGAGGTCGCCGTCGCCGAACCAGCAGAGCGCGCGCACCGATTCCATGGGCGGGTAGCCCGGCCCGTAAAGCGCACGGGCCGCGCCGAGGCCTCGTTCCAGCGCGATGCCGGACCGGAGCAGCGCCGCGATATCCGCATAATCCTTGGCGGCGGCCCGCTGCAGGATCGTCTTGAGCTTCGTCGCCAGCAGGTCCAGCGCGGACGCGACGGGCAGGCCGTTCTCCGGAGCCGTATCGGGCGGCGCGACCGTGCCGTTGTCGATGCCGCCGAAGAAGGAAAGCAGCACGTCCTCGGCCGTCCTGACGATGAAGCTGTCCTCGTCTTCGCGCAGCGCCGGCCTGTTTGCCAGGAAGGGGCAGGCCCGGCGGATCGCGTCGCTGTCGAGCGGCGCGGCGCTGAAGAGGTCGAAATCCTCCGATACCCGGTGCCCGAGCCGGAGCGCGATGGCGGTTCCGCCGTAAAGCGTAAAGCCGAGGCTGGCCACAGGCGCAAGTGCCGGCCAGAGCGCCGCCTGTGCCGGCGGCAGGATGTCCGTGCGCGGCGTAAAGCCCGTCATGCCGGGCGTTCCCAAGGGGCGGGCGGCAGTTTGCGGCGGACGGGGCGGGGGCCGGCGTCGATGCCGAGCGCCGCCTGCCAGAAAGCCCAGCTCCGCGCGCGGAACCAGCCGGGCTCGGCGCGGTGCAGCACCCCGCGGAGGCGCTCGTCGCCGAAGGCCGCCCTCATGGCGCGGCAGTCTTCCAACGTGCCGATGTCCATGACCTGCGCCAGCACGCGGTCCGGATAGCGGACGGCCTCTTCCGGCGTCTTCCACCAGATATAGCTGTCCGCGAGACGGAGCAGCGTGCGCTCCGTCCGGCTTTCGCCTTCCTCCCGGATTGCGGCCGGTCCGGGCTCCATCGCGGCCTCCCGGCGCTACTGGTTCATCGCCTGGAAGAAGTCGTTGTTGTTCTTGGACTCGCGCAGCTTGCCGATCAGGAACTCCATCGCGTCCTGGGTGCCCATCGGCATCAGCACGCGGCGCAGCATCCACATCTTCGCAAGCGCGGCCCGGTTCACCAGCAGCTCTTCCTTGCGGGTGCCGGACTTGCCGATGTCGATCGACGGCCAGACGCGGCGGTCGGAGAGCTTGCGGTCCAGCACGATCTCGGAATTGCCGGTGCCCTTGAACTCCTCGAAGATCACCTCGTCCATGCGCGAGCCGGTCTCGACCAGCGCGGTCGCGATGATCGAGAGCGAGCCGCCCTCCTCGATATTGCGCGCCGCGCCGAAGAAGCGCTTCGGGCGCTGGAGCGCATTGGCGTCCACGCCGCCGGTCAGCACCTTGCCGGAGGACGGCACGACCGTGTTGTAGGCGCGCGCGAGCCTCGTGATCGAGTCCAGCAGGATCACCACGTCGTGCTTGTATTCGACGAGGCGCTTGGCCTTCTCCAGCACCATCTCGGTCACCTGCACATGGCGGGTCGCCGGCTCGTCGAAGGTGGAGGAGATGACCTCGCCGCGCACGGAGCGCTGCATGTCCGTCACCTCCTCCGGCCGCTCGTCGATGAGCAGCACGATGAGATAGACCTCCGGATGGTTGTGCGAGATCGCGTGGGCCACGTTCTGCAGCATCATGGTCTTGCCGGTGCGGGGCGGGGCCACGATGAGCGCGCGCTGGCCCTTGCCGAGCGGCGCGACGAGTTCGACGACGCGGGTGGTGTAGTCCTTGCTCTGGTCCTTGCCCTCGCGCTGGTCGATCTCCAGATGGAGGCGCTCGTCGGGATAGAGCGGCGTCAGATTGTCGAAATTGATGCGGTGGCGCACGGCCTCCGGGTCCGCGAAATTGGCCTGCGTGACCTTGGTGAGCGCGAAATAGCGCTCGCCCGCCTTGGGCGCCCGGATCTCGCCCTCCACCGTGTCGCCCGTGCGCAGGCCGAAGCGGCGCAGCAATTGCGGCGAGACATAGATGTCGTCGGGGCCGGGCAGGTAGTTGGCCTCCGGCGAACGCAGGAAGCCGAAGCCGTCCGCCAACACCTCCAGAACGCCGCGGCCGACAATGGCCACATTGTCCTCCGCCAGGCTCTTCAGGATCGCGAACATCATGTCCTGCTTGCGCAGGGTGGAGGCGTTCTCGACCTCGAGCTCGTCGGCGAGCGCGAGCAGCTCGGCCGCCGACTTTTCCTTTATTTCCTGGAGATGCGCGACCTTTTCGGGCGCCGCGATATCGTCGAGCATGACCTCGGACCGTCCATCCGTTGATGTTGAAAGCCGGCTCGCCCGCGGGAGGCGGAAGATTCGAACGCGAGGGGAAGGGGCCGAAACTCCCGCCGGGCGGCGGGCAAGGGCTGGAGAAGGCGCGAGTCTAACCCAATGCCGCAGGCGCGGCAACGCCTTTCCGCAAGGGCTAGGGCAGCCGCCGGACCGGACCGGCCCGGCCGAGGGCTTCGATCAGCGCCTCCACCGTCCGGCCGGAGGCAGGATGGCGCCAGCCGGGCGCGATGTCGCGCAAGGGCAGCAGCACGAAGGCGCGCTCATGCAGGCGGGGATGGGGCAGTTCGGGCTTCTCGTCCGGCCCCGTCACCAGGCCGCCATAGTCCAGGAGGTCGAGATCGACCGAGCGCGACGCATTGCGGGCGCCGCGGGTCCTGCCGAAACCCGCCTCGACGGCGAGAAGGGCGTCGAGCAGCGCCGGCGGGGAGAGCCGGCTTTCCACCTCCGCCACGGCGTTGACGTACCAGGGCTGGCCGCTCGGCGGCACCGGCGCGCTCTCATACCAGGGCGAACGGCGCAACACCCTTGCGCCGCGCGCCGCCAGCGCCTCCAGCGCCGCCGCCAGCGTCGCCTGCGGCGGCCCGTGCTCCGGCGACGGCAGGTTCGCCCCCAATCCGATCAGAATCATCCCCGGCGGCCTCTTGTCGCGCGGCTGCGTCTCGCCTAGTTTGCCGGCAGCACTTTAGCGGATTGCCGCCGTTTTCGGAGTTTCCCATGCGCACCTATATGGAAGAACGCACCGCGCTTTTCATCGACGGCGCGAACCTTTACGCAGCCGCGCGCGGCCTGAACATCAATATCGATTACAAGCGGATGCTCGACTATTTCTCGAAGCGCGGGCGGCTCATCCGCGCCTTCTATTACACGGCGCTGATCGAGGATCAGGACTATTCGCCGATCCGCCCGCTGGTGGACTGGCTCGACTATAACGGCTTCACCATGGTCACCAAGCCGGCGCGCGAGTTCACAGACGCCATGGGCCGGCGAAAAATCAAGGGAAACATGGATATAGAGCTCGCCGTCGATGCGATGGAGATGGCCGATCATCTGGAGCATATCGTGCTGTTCTCCGGCGACGGCGATTTCCGCCGCCTCGTGGAGGCGCTGCAGCGGCGCGGCGTGCGCGTGACCGTCGTCAGCACGATGAAGAGCCAGCCGCCCATGGTCTCCGACGACCTGCGCCGGCAGGCCGATTTCTTCATGGACCTGCTCGATCTGGCGCCGTCGATCATGCGCGACGAGGACGAGCGGGAAGCGGCCCAGATGCGCCGCGCCCAGCGGGAGAGCCTGCGTTTCGAGGGGGCGCAGGACGGTGTCGAAGAGCGGTATGGAGCCTGATCCGGACTGTCCCTTCTGTCCGCGCCTGCGGGCGTTCCGGCATCGTTGGCGGGAAGCGGAGCCCGGCTGGTTCAATGCTCCTGTGCCGGGATTCGGGCCGCGCGGCGCGAAGGTCCTGATCGTCGGCCTCGCGCCCGGCCTGCGCGGCGCGAACCGGACCGGCAGGCCCTTTACCGGCGACTATGCCGGCGACCTGCTGTTCGCAACGCTGCTCAAGTTCGGCCTGGCGCGGGGGTGCTATGGCGGCCATGCCGAAGACGGCTTCGCGCCCGCCGGCTGCCGCATCGTCAATGCGGTGCGCTGCGTCCCGCCGCAAAACAGGCCCGTCGGCGCGGAAGTGGCCGCCTGCCGCCCCTTCCTCGCGGGCGAACTCGAAGACCTGCCGGAAGGCGGTGCGGTGCTGGCGCTCGGGCGCGTCGCCCACGATGCGGTGCTTGCCGCGCTGGGCGAGAAACGCGCCGCCCGGCCGTTCGCCCACGGCGCCCTGCACCGGCTCGCCTGCGGCCGCCTGCTGGCGGACAGCTACCATTGTTCGCGCTACAACACCAATACCGGGCGGCTGACCCCGGCCATGTTCGAAGCGGCCGTCGGGGGCATGCTGAAGGCGGTCGGCTAAAGCATTTCGGCTTCGGGGTCGTGCGCCTTGAAGCGGCGCCGGGCGGCGTGCGGCGAGGCATTGGCGTAGCAGTAAAGGCAGCCGTGCGGGCAGGTGTCGTAGGCGCCGATGTCCCGGCTGGCGGCGCAGGCGCAGCCGGGCCGGTTGCCTTTTTCCGGAAGCGTGCCCAGGCCGAGCCGGGCGGGGTCGATGCAGCGCGCCGGCTCGGCCGCGCCGCCGGTCAGTTCCGGTTGCGCGCAGACCGTGAGGCGGAGCGGGGAGACGGCATCCGCCAGCGCTTCGATCAGCCGGAGGCGGCGGTCGGGCTCCGGGTCCTCCCAGGCGAAGCCGGCCGCCGCCAGGTTGCGGGCCGTCTTGCGGTAGAAGGATGCGAAGGAGACGACGCATTCGTCGGTGACGCCCCGCAGCGATTCGGCCAGCCGCCCGGCGGCCTCGACATGGTCCTGGGTCGGCGACAGGATCGGGTCGTAGCGCCAGACCACGCATCGGGGGCCGTAGAGCGCGGCGAGCGCATGGGCGGCCTCGACGGCGCGTTCGGGGGCGGGCACCGAGGGCTCGAGCCGGCGTCCGTAGCCGGTGATCGTGAACTGGACGGCGAAAGGGCGCTCCAGCCCCGCCAGGACGGGCATGAAGGGGGCGGGGTTGCGGGTCCAGAAGACATAGCCGGCGACGGCTTCGGGCGCGAGATCCACCCGGTAGGCGCTGCCGGACCACGGGTTGCGGACCAGCGCATATCCGGCGGCGAGGCGGCGCGCGAACCAGTCGCCGTAAAAGGCCGGGATGTCCGTGCGGTAGCTTGCGGAAACGACGGTCTTTGTCATTTTTTCGCCTGAATTGGCATTTTTTGCCGCACCTCGGGCAAGGCGGCCGGGTCTTGTAGGGCAAAAGGGGCGTCCATATATACCCGCGCAACGGGAAGTCGGGCGCGGGCCCGGTTTTCCATTGTCATCGAAGGGGGCCGGGACAGGCGCTGCGTCGGCAGGCGGTCCGGGTTCGCCTCACGGGTAGGGACGGGCTTCATGAGCAAGGTTATCGGAATCGATCTCGGCACGACCAATTCCTGCGTCGCCGTGATGGACGGCAGCGAACCCAGGGTCATCGAGAACACCGAGGGCGCAAGGACCACGCCTTCCATGGTGGCCGTGACCGGGGACGGCGAACGCCTGGTCGGCCAGCCCGCCAAGCGCCAGGCGGTGACGAACCCGGCCAACACGCTGTTCGGCATCAAGCGGCTGATCGGCCGCACCTACCAGGATCCGGTGATCCAGGAGGAGAAGGGCGTCCTGCCCTTCGCGCTGGTCAGGGCGGACAATGGCGACGCCTGGGTCAAGGCCGGCGAGGAGAACTATGCGCCCAGCCAGATCAGCGCCTTCATCCTCCAGAAGATGAAGGAGACGGCGGAGGCGTTTCTCGGCGAGGCGGTGACCGACGCGGTCATTACCGTGCCGGCCTATTTCAACGATTCCCAGCGCCAGGCGACCAAGGATGCCGGCCGCATCGCCGGCCTGGAGGTGCTGCGCATCGTCAACGAGCCGACCGCGGCCGCGCTTGCCTACGGCCTCGACAAGAAGGAAGGCGGCGTCATCGCCGTGTACGACCTCGGCGGCGGCACCTTCGACGTTTCCGTGCTGGAGATCGGCGACGGCGTTTTCGAGGTCAAGTCCACCAATGGCGACACCCATCTCGGCGGCGAGGACTTCGACAACCGCATCATCGAATATCTGGCCGAAGAGTTCCGCAAGGAGCAGGGAATCGACCTGCGCGGCGACAAGCTCGCCCTGCAGCGCCTCAAGGAGGCGGCGGAGAAGGCCAAGATCGAGCTGAGCTCCACCGCGCAGACCGAGATCAACCTGCCCTTCATCACGGCTGACCAGTCCGGGCCGAAGCACCTGAACATCAAGCTTTCGCGCGCCAAGCTGGAGGCGCTGGTGGACGACCTTGTCCAGCGCACCGTCGGGCCCTGCCGCAAGGCGCTCGAGGATGCGGGTCTGCGCGCCTCCGACATTTCCGAGGTCGTGCTGGTGGGCGGCATGACGCGGATGCCCAAGGTGATCGAGACGGTGAAGACCTTCTTCGGGCGGGAGCCGCATCGCGGCGTCAATCCGGACGAGGTGGTGGCGCTGGGCGCCGCGATTCAGGCGGGCGTGCTGAGGGGCGACGTAAAGGACGTGCTGCTCCTCGACGTGACGCCGTTGTCGCTCGGCATCGAGACGCTGGGCGGCGTGTTCACCCGGCTGATCGACCGCAACACCACCATCCCGACCAAGAAGAGCCAGACCTTCTCGACGGCCGAGGACAACCAGAATGCGGTGACCATCCGCGTCTCGCAGGGCGAGCGCGAAATGGCGGCGGACAACAAGCTGCTCGGCCAGTTCGACCTTGTGGGCATTCCGCCCGCGCCGCGCGGCCTGCCGCAGATCGAGGTGACGTTCGACATCGACGCCAACGGCATCGTCAATGTGTCCGCCAAGGACAAGGCGACCGGCAAGGAGCAGGCGATCCGCATTGAGGCCTCCGGCGGGCTTTCCGACGCCGAGATCGACCGGATGGTGCAGGAGGCCGAGGCCAATGCGGAAGAAGACCGCAACCGCCGCGAACTCGCCGAGGCGCGCAACCAGGCCGAGGGCCTGATCCACACGACAGAACGGCAACTCGAGGAGCATGGCGACAAGATCGGCGCCGACGACAGGGCGGCGATCGACGAGGCGCTCCAGGCGGTGAAGGATGTCAAGGACGGCGAGGACGCTGCCCGGATCCAGGAAAAGACCGCCGCGCTTGCCGCCGCCGCGATGAAGCTCGGCGAGGCCATGTACGCCGCGCAGCAGGAGGAGGCGGGCGGCGGTCCGGACGGCCCGGACGCCGGCGCGGGCGGAAGCGATGACGGCGTGGTCGATGCCGATTTCGAGGAAGTGGACGACAGCGACGACCAGCATAAGCGCTCGGCCTGATCCGGCCGGGCGGCGGCTCCGATGGCCGGGCGAGACTTCTATGAAGTCCTGGGCGCATCCCGGACGGCGAGCGCGGACGACCTGAAGCGCGCCTATCGCAGGCTGGCGAAGGAATACCACCCGGACCGGAACCCGGAGGACGAGGCCGCCGAGGCGCGCTTCAAGGAGATCAACGAAGCCTACGATGTCCTGAAGGACCCGGAGCAGCGCCAGGTCTATGACCGGGTCGGCCATGAGGCGTTCACCCAGCGCGCCCAGGCAGGCGGCGCCAGCCCCGGCTTCGATTTCGGCTTCGGCTCTAGCTTCGGCGACATTTTCGACGAGATGTTCGGCGACCTCGCCGGCAGGCGGCGCGGGCGAGGCGGCCGGCGCCAGGGCGCGGACATGCGCTACAACATGCGCATCACGCTGGAGGAAGCCTTCCAGGGCAGGCAGGCGACCATCGAGGTGCCCGGCACGGCAGCCTGCGAGGCCTGTTCCGGCACCGGCTCCGAAGGCGGCGCGCCGCCGGTCGCCTGCACGACCTGCAACGGCGCCGGGCGGATAAGGGCGAGCCAGGGCTTCTTCACCGTCGAGCGGACCTGCGCGGCCTGCCAGGGCACGGGAGAGACGGTGCGCGACCCCTGCCGGAACTGTGCGGGCCGGGGCCGGGTGCAGCGGACGCGCACCCTCACCGTCACCATTCCCGCAGGCGTCGAGGCCGGCAACCGCATCCGGCTTGCCGGCGAGGGCGAGGCCGGCGAGCGCGGCGGCCCGCCCGGCGACCTCTATATCTTCCTCGATGTCGAGGACCATCCGGTATTCGACCGGGAGGGGCCGCATATCCATTGCGAGGTCCCGGTGTCGATGACGGCGGCGGCGCTTGGCGGGATGGCCGAAGTGCCGACCGTGGAAGGCCGGCGCGCGCGCATCGACCTGCCGCCGGGCACGCAGTCAGGAAACCGCTTCCGGCTGCGCGGCAAGGGCATGACGGTGCTGAACACCCGTCAGCGCGGCGACATGCTGGTGACGGTCCGGGTCGAGACGCCGGTCAACCTCACGCGCCGCCAGGCGGAGCTGCTGCGCGAATTCGAGAAGGAAGGCGGCGGCCAGAACCGGACCCCCGAGACCGAAGGCTTCTTCTCCCGCGTCCGCGAACTCTGGGACGACCTGACGGACTGAGGCGGCGGGCGGCCTATGTTATCGCCAGCATATAATATGGAGCGGAATCCGCTCCATATTGCCGCCAACGCAGAATATGGGTCGGTTTGCGATGCTTCATACCAGCGGTGCCGGATTGCGGCTCATGGAGAACGCGCCCCGCCGCCTACCCTCGCGAAAGTGTGGGGCGTACTGGTCCCCCCTTCGGCATCACCCCGGCCGGAACGGAGCGAAGCGGAGTGGGGAGCCGGGATCTCCTTGCGGCATTGCCCCTGCCCCAGGAGGCCCGGAACGGCGCTGACGCGCCGTCCGGGACGACGGCAAAGACTCACCGGTTCCTGCTTGCAGCCGCTGGTATCAGTCTGCGGAATCGAAGAACGCGCGGACTATTGTCAACGCATCGACCTCCGATTTGTTGGCCTGGAGCTTGTCCGCCCAAGGTCGTCCGGGATGGAGCGTATCCCACCAGCTTCTGTCGCTTCCGCTTCTTCCCCGTCCAGGATCGTGGTCCCCAAAGCCGTCGAGGCAGACATTCCAAAGCGGCCGATGATGATTGACGAGGAAACGTTCCGCGAGGGTAATCCAGACGGGAACCACCGACAGATGCCGGCAAGTGAAGTTCCGGAGATCGAGATTATTCGCGGCCTCAATAGATCGTGTGTGCTCCCGCAGTCTTTGGCGCAGGACCGGCCTTCCGACATCGACATCCTCTCCTCGCCGCGATCCGGGCGGAACGGCCTTGCCGACATAGATGGGATCGTCGGTTCCGGAAATCGGGCGATAAGCATCGAATGGGCCGGCGTAAAACAAGGCGTAAATTCCCGGTCCTGCAACGTCATCGGTGCTGTCCAGAGGGACTTTGGGTTGCTCGCCGAAATGCAGCGCGAGACCGGCCATAAGGTTTTCGTAAGTCAGAGGGTCGTACAGCTCTACGCTCATGGCCGGCGCAATTCGACCACCGATTCGTACAGACGGCTGCCATTGGCCTTGCCGACCCGGACGCTGGAATTGACGATGCTGTTGCCGACGCGGGCATCGCGCGGTGTGTGAATGCCGACTGCCTCCATGCCGGCGCGTTCGGCGATTTCCGAAAGGAAGCGGTCGGTCGGCACCGGTATCCCTTGCAGGATGCTGTTGCCGATAACAATCAGGGCGGTAGCGCCGGGACGGAGGCACCATTTCATGCCTTCGGCAAAGCGCAGGCAGTCGTTGAAATACAGCGCAGCGTAATTGGCCCATCCCTTCCCCCCGTATATTCCTTTTTCGGGATTTATGGCGCGCAGTTCGGATATCAGAGAGTCGATTTCAGCAATTTCAATCGCGGGATCTAGGGGTACAGGTTCCATATCCCGGGCTGTTTGCCAATAAGTTCCAAAATTCCTTTGCTCCAATTTCTTGAAATCCTTGGGAGAGTTGCAAAATCCCAGCCAATACAGATGAGGCCGCGTATTGCGGTTATAGTGATAATTGTTCAGATAAGGCGGTGAGGTGATTAGGAGATCGACGCTTCCCTGCTCTACTTTCTTGTAGAATTCGAAAAAGGAAACGCCATGTATTTTGCTGCACCTTTCTTTCCGATTGTCTCGATCTCGTTTCCAGAAGTCCGCGTCGGCAGCCATAACGGTCAATTTTTCAGCTAATTCCGCGAATACGGGATAGTCATCGACATCGGGCCGGCCGGCCGTTGCCTTGCGCCCGAGGCTGGGTTCGTAGGAATAGTTCGAATAGGTCACCATCGTCGATGCAAATGCGAGACGGAAAAAGTCGGCCACCAGATAATCCGGGAGGCCCGCAATGAAATCCTGCGCGGTCAATACTTTCCACTGAACTTCAGGACTGTAGAAGGCGGCCCTTGTGCTGAAACCGGACGGCGGCGTTGCATGAGGCTCCCTGCCACTCCGTTCGGCATCGCGGGCGAAGCGCTCGAAGGCGCCGATGGCCCCGCGCAGGCGTTCGGTATCGACGAGGTGAGCGGCAAGTTTCGTGCGCGCCGCGAACGCCGCATAGGGGTTGATCTCGAAGCCGACCGACTCGTGTCCCTTGCGGTCGGCCTCTACAAGCGTCGTCCCGACACCGGCAAAAGGGTCGAGCACGGCGCCGGGGCCGTCCATATGAGTGTCGATGGCGCTCGTTACGAATTGGCGGGAATAGCCCGCGATCCACGGAACCCACCGATGAACGGGTTCGCTGCGGTTCGAGGAAAATGCAAGATCGCGAAAATCCGACCGGGTGTCGTTACCCTCCTTCGTATCGCTTTGCAGGTCGTCGAGAGGCAACAGCATGGTCTCCCGGTTTGCCATCACACCCGGCCGCTCCTTCGCCGGGAGTCCGGCAGCGTTGCGAACAAATACAGAAACATGAAACCCCGATTCTGCTGCTGCTTCAATAGCCTTTATCCCCCGCCCGCCGTCGTATCCATCCGGCCTTCATTGGCTTCCTCGGCGCGCCGGCGGCCGGGGCGGGCCCGGAGGCGGGCGTCGTAGTCCCGGAGGACCTGCGGCACGGCCACGTCGCGGCGACCGGCCCAGCCGAGGCAGGAGCCGAGCATGATGTCCGCGACCGAGAAGGTCTCGCCCAGCAGCCACGGCCGGCCGTCGGCCAGCGCCGCCTCGGCCTTTGCCGCCTGCTTCAGCCAGTATTCGCGCGCGCCCGACACCGCGACCGGCGCCTCGCCGTAAATCCCCGAAAGGTCGCCGTGGCGGCGGATGACGTAGAGCGAGGTCGCATCCAGCTCCATCGCCACATAGAAACACCATTCCAGCACCCGGGCGCGCTCGGCCTCCGGCCAGAGGTCCACCCGGTCGCGGAAGCGCGCCGCGAGCTCCAGCGCGATGGCGCCGGATTCGGTGTAGCGCACGCCGTCGATCTCCATCGTCGGGATCTTGTGCAGCACGTTGACGGCGCGGTAGGCGGGCGCCGTCTGCTCCGGCGTGCGGGTGCGGATCGGCGTCGTCCCGTAGGCGAGGCCGAGCTCCTGCAGGGTCCAGTGGACGCGGAGCGCGCGGATGGAGACGATGCCCCAGACATGGATGGCGGTCATGCAAGCGCCCTTTCGAGAATGCGTGCGGGATGTTCGGCCCGTCTGCCGGCGCCGTCGGCGATCTGGTGGCGGCAGCTTGTGCCGTCGGCGGCGATGAGCGCGTCCCGTCCCCCGGCGCGCACGGCCGGCAGCAGCGCCGCCTCGGCCATCTTCATCGAAACCTCGTAATGCTCCGCCTCGTAGCCGAAGCTGCCGGCCATGCCGCAGCAGGAGCTTTCGACCGGCTCCGGCTTCAGGCCCGGCACAAGGGAGAGCGCGGCCAGGACTGCATCCGGCCCGTCGAAGCTCTTGCGGTGGCAATGGGCATGGACCAGTGCGCGGCCCTCCGGCAGGGCCTTCAGCCGTGAAGCCAGCCGCTCCGCCGCCTCGCCTTCCGACACCAGGCTCTCCAGCATGACGGCGCTTTCCCCGACGCGCGCGCTTTCCGGCCCCGGCAGCACGGCCTGCAGCTCGTCGCGGAAGGTGAACAGGCAGGACGGCTCCAGCCCGACAATGGGCGTGCCGGCCTCGGCGTGCGGCAGCAGCATGGCGAGGCTGCGGCGCATTTCCGCCCGCGCCCGGTCGATCCGCCCGGCCGCCAGCCAGCTCCGCCCGCAGCAGGGGGGCCGCACACTGCCGGCCCCGCGCGGATGGCGGACGCGGAAGCCCGCTGCCTCCAGCACAGCCGCGGCCGCGCGCGCATTCTCCGGCTCGAAGGCGGTATTGAAGCAATCCGCGAACAGCAGGGCCTGCCGCCCCCCGTTCGCCGGTTCCCCGCCATCGGCCGGGTCGAAGCGGTCCCGCCGCCAGGCCGGCAGCCGGCGGTGCCGGGAGAAACCGGTGGCGCGCTCGCGCAGCGTCCTGAGCGGCCGGGCGCGCTCGGCGGCGTTGAGCAGCGGGGCGAAAGGCGCAAGCCACGGCGCATAGCGGGGCAGGGAGGAGACCAGCCGGTCCCTCAGCGTCAGGCCCTGCCGGGCCTTGTAATGGTGCAGGAACTCGACCTTCATCCGCGCCATATCGACCCCGGTCGGGCATTCGCGCCGGCAACCCTTGCAGCCGACGCAGAGCTCCATCGTCCGGGCCATGTCGTCCGAGACGAGCGCCTCCGGGCCGAGCTGGCCGGAGAGCGCGAGCCTGAGCGTGTTGGCACGCCCGCGCGTCAGGTCCCGCTCGCGCCCGGTCGCCCGGAAGGAGGGGCACATCACGCCGGGATCGGCCTTCCGGCAGGCGCCGTTGTTGTTGCACATCTCGGCCGCGCCGAGGAAGCCGCCGGGCCACTCGGACCAGTCGAGGGCGGGCTCCAGCGGGGTTGCCGCGTAGCCCGGCTTGAAGCGGAAGAGCGAGCGGTCGTCCATCCGCGGCGCGCGGACGATCTTGCCGGGATTGAAAAACCCGGACGGATCGAAGGCGTCCTTCACCTCCTCGAAGGCGCGCACCAGCGAAGATCCGAACATGCGCTCGTGGAACTCCGAGCGGATGATGCCGTCGCCATGCTCGCCGGAATGGCTGCCCTTGTATTCGCGCACCATGGCGAAGGCTTCCTCCGCGATGGCGCGCATGGCGGCCGCGCCCTGCGGCTGCTTCAGGTTCAGCACCGGGCGCACATGCAGGAGCCCGACAGAGGCATGGGCGTACCAGGTGCCGGTCGTGCCGTGCTTCTCGAAAACGCGCGTCAGCCGGTCGGTGAAGTCACCCAGGTCCTCCAGCGGCACGGCGCAGTCCTCGATGAAGGAGACTGGCTTGCCCTCGGTCTTCATCGACATGACGATATTGAGCCCCGCCTCGCGCACGCCCCAGATGCGGGCCTGGAGTGCCGGATCGACGGCCCGGACGACCCCGCCCGGATGGCCGAGGTCGCTCATCGCGTCGTCCAGCGCCTCCAGCCGGGAGAGCAGCGCCGCCCCGTCCTCGCCGCCGAACTCGACCAGCAGCAGCGCGTCCGGCTGTCCCTGCACCACCTCGGTGACGGTCTCGCGGAACATCTGGATGCCGCGCCCGAGCTCGATGATGGTGCGGTCCACCAGCTCGACCGCATCGGGGCCGAGCGCCACCAGCCGGGGCACGGCGTCCATGGCGTCGCGGAAGCGCGGGAAGTGGCACACGCCCAGCACCCTCAGCGGCGGCACGGGCTGGAGATCGACCTCGATGGCGGTGAAGAAACCGAGCGTGCCTTCGGAGCCGACCAGCAGATGCGCCATATTGTGCCCGGCGGCATCGACGCTTTCGAGATTGTAGCCGCCGACCTTGCGCAGCACGTCCGGGAAACCGCGCGCGATGGCGTCGCGTTCGCGTTCGGCGATGGCCCGCACCCGGCGCACGAGGTCGATATAGCCGGGCGTGCCGCCGCCGGAGCCGAGATTGCCCGGCACGCGCGCGAAGCGGTGGCGGCTGCCGTCGGCCAGGATCGCCTCGACGGCATGGGTGTTGTGGACCATGTTGCCGTAGCGGATCGAGCGCGAGCCGCAGGAATTGTTGGCCGCCATGCCGCCGAGCGTGGCCCGGCTCGCCGTCGAGATATCGACCGGGAACATGAGGCCGTCCCGCCGCAGCTTCGCATTCAGCCGGCCGAGCACGACGCCCGGTTCGACGCGCGCGCGCCGGTTTTCGACATCGATCCCGAGGATGCGGTCCAGATGCGCGGCGCAGTCGAGCACCAGCGCCTCGCCGACGGTCTGGCCGGCCTGGGAGGTGCCGCCGCCGCGCGCCAGCACCGGCGCGCCCTCCTCGCGCGCGATCGCGAGTGCCGCCTCCACATCCGCGACCGAGCGCGGCCGGACCGCGCCGATCGGCTCGATCTGGTAGATGGAGGCGTCGGTGGCATAGCGCCCGCGCTCGAACGGGTCGAACAGCACCTCGCCCTCGATCTCCGCACGAAGCCGCGCCGCCAGCCGGGGATCGCCGACCCGGGCGCCGGACCCGCGTTCGGCCGCTACCGGACCCGCCACGGTCCGCCGGCCTGTCTGCATGCCGTTTCCTCGCCCCCGGTTTCGGCGCGGCCCGCCGCCTGCCAGCTCTTCCAGCCGTAGCGGACGCAGGCCCCGCCAGCGCTGGAGCGCCAGCGCTTCTTCACCGATATGACGCCGCTATGCCCGGTGCCGGGATTGGCCCAGCGCGTTTCGGCGAGGCCCCTTTCGAGCACCCGGCGCCGCGCTTCGGAAGCCAGCGCGGCGTCGGTGGAAAGCCCGGTGGCAAGGGCGTGTTGGAGCGCGCGCCGGTTCGCGATCCAGCGGGCGATGCGCTCGTCATTGGCGGGATGGGAGCGCGCCATCGCCATGCCGAGTTGTCCGTAACCGCCCTCCCGGCCCTCCTTGGTGCGCGCGAGCCGCATCAGCATCCGCTCCCCCGCCTCCAGCGGCACGCCCGCTTCCGCCAGAATGAGCGCCGAGTAATAGTCCGCCTCCAGCTCGTGCTGCTGCGAATAGGCGAGCGCGCCCATGCCGAGGCCGAATTGCCCGCCCGTCCGCACCATGTCCCCCATGCAGTCGTCATTCGAACGGTCGCAGATAACCGCCCCGATCAACGCGCCGCCGAGAAGCCCGCCCAGCGCGCCGACGCTGGCATCCTTCATGCGCTTGTCGATATGGTCGGCGATGACATGGCCGTATTCGTGCGCCAGCACGGCGGCGATTTCCTCGTCCGACCCGGAGGCGTGCAGCAGGCCCGCATTCATCGTCACCCGGTGGCTGCCATCGACATGGGCGTTGATCTCCCTGTCAGGCGAGCGGAGCGGGCTGAGAGTCAGGATCGCATTGCAATTCGCGCCCCGCATGCGCTGGCAGACGCGATGCGCCGCCGGGCGGATATGGCGGACGACGCGCGCGAGCGAGGCATGCTGGGCCGCTTCGTCGAGTTGCCTCTGCCGGGAAATGGCGCCCGCCTGCAACAGGCGGCGCGCCTCCAGCTTCTCGGCGCCGGTTGCGGGCACGCCGGGCCGGTCCACGCCGGAGCAGGCGGTGAGCAAGAGCGCCAGCAAGGCGGCCGGGATTGCCCTCAGCCCCGCCATCGTCATGCGTCCATCACCACGGCGACCCGGCCTATCGCACGGCGCGACAGCACCGCCGCCATTGCGTCCTTGAAGCCTTCCAGCGGGAAGGTCATGTCAACGCGCGGTTTGAGCCGGCCCTCCTCGAACCAGGCGAAGAGCCTGTCCATGCCGGCCCGCAGCCGGTCCTCCATCTCGTAGCGGATATCCTTCGGGCTCCAGCCGACATAAGTGCCGAAGTTCATGCCTACCACGCTCACCGTCTTGACCAGCAGGATGTTGGCCGGGATCTGCTGGATCGCGCCCCCGGCGAAACCCACCGGCATGATGCGCCCCTCGAAGGCGATGCAGCGCAGCGACCGGTCGAAGACCTCGCCGCCGACCGGGTCGTAGATGACATCCGCCCCGCGTCCGTCGGTCAGCGCCAGCACTTCCTCGCGGAAATCCGCCTCGCGGTAGTTGATCGCATGGTCCGCGCCGTGCTCGCGCGCGGCCGCCAGCTTCTCGGCCGAGCCCGCCGTCGCGATCACCCGCGCGCCCAGGATTTTGCCGATCTCAACGGCCGCGATGCCGACGCCGCCCGCCGCGCCGTGGACCAGCAGCGTTTCGCCCCTGGCGAGCCGCAGCATGTTCGGCCAGCAAAGCGCGGCGTAGGAGGTGTGGTAGGAGTTGGTGAAGGCGATGGCGTGGCGGAACTCCATGGTTTCCGGGATGGCGAAGGTGTTGACCTCCAGCGCGGCGGCTTCCTCCGCCAGGCCGCCCCAGTCGAGCACCGCCAGCACCCGGTCTCCCGGCCGGAAGCGCGTGACCTCCGCGCCGACCTCGGTGACGACGCCCGCATATTCGGTGCCGGGAACGAAGGGGCGCGGCGGCTTGCGCTGGTAGCGGCCCCGGACCACCAGCGAGGTGGCGAAGGATATGCCGCAGGCCCGCCCGCTTATGCGCACATGGCGGGGCCCGAGCGCCGGCGGCGGCGTCTCGCGGATTTCGAGTTCGTCGAACGGTTTCCAGTCATCCACGACCACCGCGCGCATGGACAGCCCCGCCTCCCAAGTCCAGAATCGGCGCCGTCATGAAAGGCTATTTCGGCATCGGCGTCGAGGGGCTGAGCAAGCCGCTCAACGCCGGCAACCTGTTCCGCTCGGCGCAGGCCTTCGGCGCGAGTTTCCTGTTCACCGTGGGTGCGAGCTATGCGGAGCGCGCCGGGCGGGGAGGCGGCGATACTTCCCATGCGCCGGGCAAGGTGCCGCTCTACGCCTTTCCCGATGCGGGCGCCATGGTGCTGCCGCGCGGCTGCGCGCTGGTGGGCGTGGAGCTTCTGGACGAGGCGGTGGCGCTGCCGAGCTTCCGCCACCCGGCGCGCGCGGCCTATATCCTGGGCCCCGAGCGCGACTCGCTCTCCGGCCCGGTGCTGGAGCGCTGCGCGCATGTCGTCCGTATCCCCACATCCTTCTGCGTCAATGTCGCCATGGCGGGCGCCATCGTGATGTACGACCGCGCGCTGACCCTCGGCCGCTTCGCCCCCCGCCCGCTCAGCCCCGGCGGCCCGCCCGAGCCGCTCGCCCCGCATGTCCACGGCAAGCCCAAGCGGCGGAGCTGAACGGGGACGGAGCGGCGGCATGGACCGGATCGAGACCGCCCGGCTGCTGCTGCGCCCCTTCCAGGAGGCCGACGGGCCGGCCTATCGGGCGATCCGCCTGAAGCCCGGCGTGACGCGCTTTCTGCCGAGCCATACGGAGGACCCGGCGGAAGCCGCGCGCCGTGCCGATGCGGCGGTCGCAGCCTTCCGCGAGGCATGGGTGCGGGACGGTTACGGTCCCTGGGCAGTCGTCGAACGCGCCACGGGCCGCCTTGTCGGGCATCTGGGGCTCCGGCGGCTGCCGGACCTGGGCGAGACCGAGCTCCTGTTCCTGATCGATCCCGGTGCGCAGGGGCGGGGCTATGCGACCGAGGGCGGGCACGCCGCGCTGGCCTGCGGCTTCGACCGGCTGGCCCTGCCGGAGGTCGCGGCCTTCGTCCTGCCGGAGAACGCCGCCTCCATCGCCGTGCTGGAGCGCCTCGGCATGAAACGCAGCCCCGGCCTCGTCCGCGCCTTCGGATTGGAGATGCTGAGATACGGGATGCGGGCGGGGGAGTTTCGGCGCGGCGCTCAGGGCGAATAGCGTCCGAGGACTGCCTGCGCGTGGGCGCGGATGGCCGGTTGCTCGCCGGACGCCCAGCATCCGAGCAGCGTCCTGTAAGAGCAGGCGACGAACGCAACTTCGTCGCCTGCAACGGCAGCGGCGAATTGCTCGATCTCCTCGCGGTGCCGCGCCCTTGCGCTCCGATCCACCTTTCTCCCGTCGAGCGGCCAGGCATCCGGCTCGGCGTAGAGATAGAAGAGGATCGGTTGCAGGCCCTTGTGCGGCCCTTCGCGGTGAACATCCGTCCGCAGGGCGAAGGCGTGCTTGAACAGTTGCGCCGCATCGAGCTGGAGATAGGAGCGGTTATCTTTGCGCAGCGTATCCCGTACGCTTTCGTATCCGCCCATTCGGTCTCCCCAGCACGGCCGCCAATAGGCGCCGCTCAAGGATGATTTCCGCTTGGACCGGAACGGCTCGTACCGCTTGGATTCGATCCCTATAAGTGCGGAAGACGTCGCGATGAGGCCGTCCAGCACCGGATGGCGTCCACCCCGCCAGGGAAAGCGCACGCTCGCCTCAAGCGCCAGCGACCGGGCCGGCCATATCTTCGCCTCGCAACCCGGCAGCGGCGGCAAGTCCTGCACCCGGTTCAGGAAGAAGCCGAGAGCATTGGCAGCAAGCGCGGCCGATGATTCCGGACTGTCGAACTTTCCGCTCTCGACTTCATTACCCGGCGCAGCACCGAACGCCGCCTCGACTTGCGGGCCGTGTACGCCCGGCAGGAAGCGGTCCGACATTTTTCTTCCCCGGCTGCTGTTCAAGGAGCTCCGGACCCGCCCTCCGGCGTCTCCTCCCAGTAGGGGCGGGGGCCGAAGCGTTCGACCAGGAAATCGACGAAGGCGCGGACCTTGGTGGAGAGATGCCGGTCGGCGGGGTAGAGGGCATGGATGCCGGTGTCGAGCGCTCCGGGCGCGGCGCGGTAGCCGGGCAGCACTTCCGCAAGCCGGCCGGACTGCACCTCCTGCCCCACCAGCCATGAGGGGAGCAGCGCGATGCCGAGCCCGCCGAGCGCCGCGGCGTGGACCGCCTCGGTGTTGTTGGTGCGCATATTGCCGCCGACGCGCACTTCCGCGAGCCCGTCCGGGCCGCCCAGGTTCCAGTTCACATTGCCGTGGTGGCGCGTATAGACGAGGCAGTTGTGGTCCGCGAGGTCCTGCGGGCGCTCCGGCGCCCCGGCCTTCGCCAGATAGCCGGGGCTTGCGCAGAGGACGCGCCGGTTGGGCGCGAGCCGGCGCGCGATCAGGCTCGAATCCTCGAGCTCGCCGACGCGCACGGCGACATCCGCGCCAACCTCAAGCAGGTCCACGAAATTGTCGGTGAGCGTGAGTTCGATCCGCACTTCCGGATAGCGCGCCAGGAAGTCCGGCAGCGCCGGCGCGACATGGCGGACGCCGAAGGCCGTCGGTCCGTTGACATGCAGTACGCCGCGCGGCGACTCCTCCAGATGCGACACGGCCGCGGTCGCCTCGTCGAGCGCCGCCAGGATGCGCGAGACGCGCTCGAAATAGAGCCGCCCGGCCTCCGTCAGGCTGAGCTTGCGGGTGGTGCGGTGGATGAGCTGGGCGCCCACGCTGTCCTCCAGCGCCGCGACCTGCCGCGACACCGAGGACGGCGCCATGCCGAGCCGCCGCCCGACCTCGGAGAAGCTGCCGGCATCGACGGAGGCGGTGAAAAGGCGGATGGCGTTCAGCGAATTCATGGCGCACTCATCTTTGCTTTATTTGCAAATATCATATCATTTTTCATCTTATTGTAAATAAGAGGGGCGATAATAAATAGGGCGTCAACGGAAATCCGAACCCGGAGACAGGACAGATGATCCAGAGACCCTACACCCTCACCCAGGCCGAAATCGACCGGGCCGTGGCCCGCGGCCGGCAGCTGCGCGCCGAGGCCTTCGCCGGCGCTTTCGCCCGGCTCGAACGGTCGATCCGCACCGGCCTCGCCCGTCTGCTCCAGCCGGCGGCGCATGGCGGCGCCCGGCGCGCCTGACGGTATCCCTCCTTCCCGGCGCGGCGCTCGTCCCTCCCCGACCGAGCGCCGCGCCTGCCGGCGGCCCGACAACCGCCCTCACCGTAACAACCGTGTGTCCGCCATGACGAAGCCCGACAACCGCTTCGCCGCCATGCTCGGCGGCCCGGTCGCGCCGATGCTGGCGAAGCTGTCGGCGCCCAACGTTGCAACCGCCTTCTCCCTCACCGCGATCTGGATCGCCGACGCCTGGTATATCGGCCGGCTCGGGGCCCTGCCATTGGCGTCGATCGCCCTGGTCTTCCCAGTTCAGGCCATGATGCAGATGATGTCGGCCGGCGCGATGGGCGGCGCGGTTTCCTCCGCGGTCGCCCGCGCGCTCGGCGCCGGGGACGCCGCCCGGGCCGACGCCCTGGTCCGCCACGGCATCGTTATCGCCATCGTCATGGCGTTCATCTATTTCGCGGCATTCGGCCTGTTCGCCGGGCCGGTCTTCGCCGGCCTCGGCGGCCGGGGAGCCGTGCTGGACGGCGCCGTCGATTATGCCGTTATCCTGTTTGCCGGCGGCATCTTCATGTGGCTCGCCAACCTGTTCGCGGCAGCGATCCGGGCGACGGGCGACATGGCTACCCCCGCGCGGTGGATCGGCGTCGGAGCGCTGCTCCATGTCGGGCTCAGCGGCGGGCTTACCTTGGGCTGGGGGCCGCTGCCCCGGCTCGGAACGGTCGGCCCGGCGGTGTCGGTCACCGCGATCTACGGCCTGATCGCGCTCATGCTCGCCCTGAACCTGGCCCGCGGCGGGCGCGGCGCGCAGCTGCGGACCGGCTGGAGCCTGAGCGCCGACCTGTTTCGCGATATCCTGAAGGTCGGCCTGCCGGCCTGCGGCAACACCGTCATGACCATCGGAACCGTCCTGATCGTCACCCGGCTGGCGGCCGAGTTCGGCGTCGGGGCTCTCGCCGGTTACGGGCTGGGCAGCCGGCTCGAACTGCTGATCGTCCCGCTGTCCGCCGGCGTGGGAATGGCGTTGACGGCCACAACCGGGGCGAATTTCGGCGCGCGGCAGATCGGCCGGGCGCGGCGCATCGCCTGGACCGGCGGCCTGATCGTCGGCGGCGCGGCCGGCGCGGTCGGCCTGGCCGCGGCGCTCTGGCCGTCCCTGTGGCTCGACCGGTTCACCTCGGACGCTGCGATCATCGCATTCGGCGCGCAATATCTACGGATTGCAGCACCCTTCTACGGCCTGTTCGGCCTCGGCATGGCCCTCTACTTCGCCTCCCAGGGCACCGGCAGCATGGCTTTGCCGGTGACCGCCGGGGCGATTCGGCTGATCGTTGCCGGAGGCGGCGGGGCGGTTGCCGTGCTGTGGTTCGGCAGCGGCCCGGCGGCCCTGTTCGCCTGTGTCGCCGCCGGCCAGTTCTGCTTCGGCGCCGGGGTCGCCGCATCCCTTTTCGGCCGCGTCTGGAACCCGCCGCCGGCCACGGATACGCAATGCCGGGGGCGGCATCGCCCGGCGGCGTCCGGACCCCGCTTGCCGCCGCGGCCCGCCTTCAGCCCCGGCGGCCCCAGGAGCGTTGCGGCACATCCCGGAACAGCGAAACATGGGTGTGCACGCAGCGCCACGGGTCGCCGGGCTTCTCGCGCGTGAAGACCGCCGTCGTCCGGCCCGGCCGGTCGTAGGCGGTCCCGTCTTCGTGGAAGCCGGTCGAGGTCCACACCGTCATTCCGAAGGCCATCGTCCGGTCCGGCGACACCATGCAGCGCAGGCCTTCCGTCCGGTGCTCGAAATCCTCGATACCCGGCCAGATGCTGCGCCATTGGCGCGCCTCCAGCGCCTCCAGCCCCTCGACATGGTCCATCCAGGTGCCGAAACCGAGCACATCCGGGTCGAAGCGCCGCCGCGCGGAGGCGAAGTCCCGCCGCGCCACCTCCGCACCCCAGTCGTCGAACCAGGCCCGGATCGCCTCCACATCCTCGGCGGGCATATCGAAATCGGCCATCGCGCTTCCTCCCCCGGCGGGCTTATCATGCGCCGGAGCGGGGGGAGACGCCATGCACACCATCGACGACGCTTTGCTTCGCCGCCAGATCGCCGCGGTCTTCGAGGCCTGGGGCATGGCGCCGGACCATATCGAGACGACCGTTCATGTCATGGTCGAGACCGACCTGGCCGGCATCGACAGCCACGGCGTCGGCATGCTGCCCTGGTACCAGAAGGCGAAGGAGGAGGGCCGCATCGAGCCGAAGCCCGACATCCGCATCGAGCGCGAGACGGGCGCGCTGGCGCTCATCGACGCCGGGCGGAGCCTCGGCCACCCGCCCGCTGTGCTCGCCATGCGGACCGCGATGGACAAGGCGCGCGAAGCCGGCGCGGCGGCGGTCGCGGTGCGCAACTCCAACCATTACGGCGCGGCCGGCTACTATTCCGGGATGGCGGCGGAAGAGGGGCTGGTCGGCCTCTCGCTCACCAATGCGCCGACCAAGCAGGTGGCGCCCATGTTCGGCGCCGACGCCGCGCTCGGCACCAACCCCATCGGCTTCGCCGCCCCGGCCCGGGCGAACCGGCCCTTCGCGCTGGACATGGCGACCAGCACAGTCGCCTTCGGCAAGGTCTCGATTGCGAGGCGCGCCGGCAAGGCGATCCCGGAAGGCTGGATGGTGGACCGGACCGGCGCACCGATTACGGATGCCCCGCACGGGCACGATGTCGGGCTGTTGACGCCGCTCGGCGGCACGCGCGAACTCGGCGGCCACAAGGGCTACGGGCTCGGCGCCATGGTGGAGATCTTGTGCGCGACGCTCTCCGGCTGCCTCGGTCGCGAGACGGGGCATTTCTTCTTCGCCGTCGATCCCTCGCATCTGCGGGAGGAGGGCGCGTTCCAGACCGACATGGACCGGCTGCTCGCCATGCTGCGCGCGACGCCGCCCGCCGACCCGGCAGAGCCGGTCATGGTGGCGGGCGACCCGGAATACGCCGCCCATGCCGCGCGCAAGGCGAACGGCATCCCGATGACGGACACGCTCTTCGAGGAGCTGCGCGACGTCTGCCGGCGCGCCGGCGCGCCCTTCCTGCTGGAGGGCTGACAGGCAAGCGACCGGCCTGTAGTCTCGACGGATCGACAAGGATGGAACGGATGGCTGCGGAATCGACCGGCGCCCCTTTTACCGCTGAGGAAAGGCAGGCCCTTCGCCGGCTGCTGGCGAAGTCGGGCGGCGGCGACCTTACCCGCAACCCGATGGCCGTCGCGCTCGTCGTGGCCTTTCTGGCGCTGGTAGGCTGGATCGCGCTCGAGACGCAGGCCAACCGGGAGGCAATCCATGAAAACGGCGTCGCTATCGCGGTGCTGCAGACGAATTTGGCAGCCATGGACGCGCGGCTGGAGAAAGTGGAAGCCAGTGTGGAGAGGCTTGAGGACGGCGTGGCGAGGCTGGAGACCGGCCAATCCGAACTGCACCGCAAGATTGACTTGATTCTGGCGCAACAGACCCGGTAGCGGCGGGCTTGCATCCACGCCATCGCCTTGGCCCTCCGTTGCTGCCGGAGCGCGCATGATTACGGTCCCGCACACCCTGCTGGCGGCGCAAATACGGGCGGTGTTTCTCGCCTGGGGCATGCGCCCGGAGCCTGTCGAGACCGCCGTGGCGCTGATGGTCGAGGCCGATCTTCGCGGCATAGACAGCCATGGCGTCGGCATGCTGCCGACCTACGACCAGCGCCGGCGCGACGGCAGGATCGACCCGCTGGCGGAGGTCCGCACGCTCCGCGAGGGGCCCGTTCTGACCCTTGTAGACGCGGGCCACGGCATCGGCCATCCGCCCGCGCGCTTCGCCATGGAGCGGGCCTGCGACAAGGCGGCCCTGGCCGGTCTTGGCGTCTCGGTCGTCGTCCACTCCAACCATTTCGGCGCGGCCGGCGTCTATTCCACCATCGCTGCGGAGCGCGGCCTCATCGGCTTCGCCTGCACCGGCACGACGCAGCGTTCCGTGGTGCCGACCGGCGCCCGCGAGCCGCGCTTCTCCACCAATCCCATCGCGTTTGCCGCGCGCCCGGCCGAGGGCGACCCGTTCTTGCTCGACATGGCGACCAGCACCGTTGCGGTCGGCAAGGTCAACATCGCGCGCCGGGCGGGCAAACCCTTGCCGGAAGGCTGGGCCGTGCGCCCGGACGGCCGGCCCGAGACCGATGCGGCCGCCGCCTTCGATGCAAAGCCGAAGCGCCTGACGCCGCTCGGCGGCACCCGCACGCTCGGCAGCCACAAGGGCTACGGCCTGGCGGTGATGGTGGACATCCTCGCCAGCGTGCTCGGCGGCGCGAATGTGGGCGGAATCGACCTCGCGACGGGCGAGCCCGGCCGGTTCATCGAGGTTGGCCATTTCTTCCTTGCGCTCGACCCCGCTTTCTTCAATGCCCGTTTCCCCGACGATCTGGGCGCGCTGACGGCGGAGCTGCGGGCGACGCCGCCGGCGGACCCGGCCCGGCCGGTGCTGGTGCCGGGCGACCCCGAGCATGAGGCGCGCCGCGAGCGGCTCGGGACCGGCATCCCGATGACCGACACATTGTTCGAGGAAATCCGCGCCGTCGCGGCCGGCTCGGGCGCGCCCTTCCTGCTGGAGCAGGCATGTCCGGCCGCCGCCTGCTGATCGTCGCCCACGCGCCCTCGCCGAATACGCTCCGGCTGCGGGACGCCGCGGTGGCCGGCGCGCGCCATCCCGATATCGAGGGCGTCGAGACGGAAGTGCTGAGCCCCTTCGACGCGACGCCGGACCATGTGCTCGCGGCGCATGCGCTGCTGCTCGGGACGACGGAAAACCTCGGCTATATGAGCGGCGCGTTGAAGGACTTCTTCGACCGCATCTACTATCCCTGCCTGGAGGAGACCCAGGGCCGCCCCTTCGGCTTCTATATCCGCGCGGGCCATGACGGCACCGGCACGAGGCGGGCCATCGAGACGATCACGACGGGCCTGCGCTGGCGCGCTGTGGCCGAGCCGGTGCTATGCCGGGGGGAATGGCGGGAGGCGTTCGCCGCCGACTGCGAGGAGCTCGGCATGACGCTCGCCGCCGGGCTCGAAGCGGGCGTGTTCTGAACGCCGTCGGCGGCGCTCCGTTTCCTGTGTTGCGGGGTCAGGCGGCCTGCTGGCGCTCGCCTTCCGGCGCGGCGACGAGGCTGTCGATCACCGCGGCGATCAGGCCCTCCAGCTCGTCCGAACCCGCGGCGGTGACCAGATTGCCGTCCACGGTGAGCGGCGCCTCGGACCAGACGGCGCCCATCGCCTCGACGCGCGCACGGGACGTTTCGACCCCCGTCACCTTGCGGCACCGCGCGGCTTCCGCCGCAACCAGCATTTCCACCGCATCGCCCACAATGGCGACGAGCTTGCCGGCTTCCATCATGCCCTTGACCACGCGGCGGGCATGGGCGTTCTCCCTGAGCGCGGCGATGCTGCGCTCCCCGCCCGGCACCAGCAGGCCGTCGAAGTCGCTCGGCAGCGCGTCCGTAATGCGGGTGTCGATGTAGAAATTGTGACCCCAGGTCCCCTCATGCCAGCCGTTGGCCAGCCCGATTTCATGGCTGACGATGCGGATCGCGGCGCCCTCGGCAGCCAGCGCCTTCTGGGTGTCGGTCATGACGATTTCCTCGAAGCCGTTGGCGACGAGCACGGCGACGGTCATGCCGGAAAGGCGCTTCTGGTCGGACATGGGGCGGTTCTCCTTCCCTCGATTTCGCGGTCCATTCGTCTGTCCGCGACTGTAAGTCTCCCGTCCCGTTCCGCCGTAAACGGCGTCGGGGCCATGCAGTCATGGGCGCGGAAGATAATTATGCCCTGCATATAGCCGCCCGCCCTCCGCGCTTCAAGTCGGCCGGTCTGTGCCGATTGTCGCATCGCCGGCCATGACAAAACCGGCATTTCGTGACACACGGAGGGTTGTTCCCTGCCCGCGCCGGGAAGGCGCGGGACGCGAAAAGGAAGGAAAGCGCAAGCCATGCACAAGTGGATCGACCATATCGTCGTCCGGGTGAGGGACCTGGACCGGAGCCTCGAGGATTATGAAACCAAGCTCGGCCTGAAGGCGGAAGCGCCGCCGGAGGATGAGCCGCATCTGGGGCTCCGGCGCGCGATCCTGCCGCTGGGTGACTCCGGGCGCTTCATCGAGCTCGCCGAGCCGCTCGGCGAGGGCGCGATCGCCCGCAGCCTCGAAAAGAACGGCGAAGGACTGCATCTGGTCGCGCTCGCCGTGGACGACCTCGAGGCTGCAAAGGCGCAGATGGCGGAGAACGGCGCGCGGCTGATCGAAGCGACCGGCATGGTCTTCGTCCACCCGGCGGACGGCCACGGCGTGCTCTACCAGCTGATCGAGCGGGACTAGGCGGTGGAGGAAGGCGGCGCCTTCGTTCCGGGCACGGAGCGCCGGATCGAGGGCCGCGCCGGCGGGCCGCTCGACGGGCTGACCTTCGCGGCCAAGGACCTGTTCGACGTGGCCGGCCTGCCGACCGGCGGCGGCAATCCCGACTGGCCGGGCAACGACGTTCCGGCCGGACGCCACGCCTGGGCCGTGGAGGCGCTGCTGGACGCCGGCGCGGCCTTCATCGGCAAGACGGTCACCGACGAAGTCTCGCTCGGCATACTCGGCGAGAGCGCCTTCCACGGCACGCCCGTCAATCCCGCTGCGCCGGGCCGGGTGCCGGGCGGCTCCTCGTCCGGCTCTGCCTCGGCCGTCGCCGCCGGCATATGCGACACCGCGCTCGGCACCGACACGGGCGGCTCGGTGCGCGTGCCGTCGAGTTTCTGCGGGCTTTACGGCATCCGCCCGAGCTGGGGCCGGCTCGACCTGCGGGGCATGATGGCCCAAGCGCCCGGCTCGGACACGGCGGGCTGGTTCGCCCGGGACGCCGGGACCTTCGCGCGCGTCTCGGCCGTGCTGCTGCAGGAGGCGATCCCGGAGGCGCTGCCGAGCCGGCTGCTGGTCGCCGTCGATGCCTTCGGCTTTGCGGACGACGAGGTGGCGGAGGCGCTCCGGCCGACGGTCGAACGGCTCGGCCGGATCGTGGGCGCCCCGGAGGAGGTGACGATGGCGCCGCCTGGCCTCTCCGCCTGGGCGAAGGCGCAGCGCACGCTGCAACCATGGGAAGCTTGGCTCACTTTCCGCGACTGGCTGGACCTGCGCAATCCGCGCATGGCGTATTCGGTCGCGCGCAATCTCGTGCGCGGCGCGGACATCGCGGAGGCCGACCGGCTCTGGGCGTCGATGGTCCGGGCGGAGGCGCGGGCGCGGCTGGTGCATCTGCTGCCGCCGGGCGCGGTGCTCTGCCTGCCGACTACGCCGTTCCCGGCCCCGCCGAAGGGCCTGTCGATCTCGGAGCAGGAAGTGTTGAGGACCCGCATTTCCGTGCTCGCGAGCCATGGCGGCCTCACCGGCGTGCCGCAGGTCAGCCTCCCGGGCGCTACCGTGAACGGCCTGCCGGTCGGGCTTTCGATAGTCGGCGGGCATGGAACCGATGCTGGCCTCGTCGCGCTGGCGCTTGCAATGGAGCGAACCGGATGACGGACATGACGCCCAATATCCCGGAAGTGGTTGCCGAAGTCCGCGCCCGCTTCGAAGCCTATGAGGCCGCGCTCGAGGCGAAGGATGTCGCGGTGCTGGACGCAACCTTCTGGGAGAGCCCGCACACGATCCGCTACGCGCTGCACGAGAACGGCTACGGCTTCGACGAGATCCACGCCCACCGCGTCGCCCGCCCGCCGGGGCCGGGCATCAAGGAGGCGCGCCGGCGGCTCGAAATCCTGACCCTCGGGCGCGACTGGGCCGTGGTCAACCTCGAGTTCAAGGTGCGCGGCCGGGACCTGGTCGGGCGGCAGAGCCAGACCTGGGCGCGTTTCCCGGACCTCGGCTGGAAGGTCGTGGCCGCCCACGTCTCCACGGTCAGCGAAACGCCCTTCTGGTAGCGAGGGCGCCCGTCTTCAGAACGCGCGGTGCAGCAGCGGCTCGCCGGCGGTGAAGCGCTTCAGGTTCTCCAGCCAGATCTCGCCCACGCGCACGGCGTAGAGGGGGCTGAGCGAGCCGTTATGCGGCGTGATGAACAGGTTCGGCACGTCCCAGAGGTCGCTGTCGGCGGGCCAGGGCTCGACCGGCAGCACGTCCAGGAAGGCCGATGCGATGGCGCCCGAGCCGAGCGCGTCGCGAAGCGCGTCGATATCGACCAGCGCGCCGCGGCCGACATTGACCAGCACGGCCGTCTCCTTCATGGCGGCAAGCGCCGCCCGGTCGATCATGCCGGCCGTGTCGTCCGAAATCGGGAGCGCGAGCACGACGAAATCCGCGTCCGGCAGGAAGGCCGCGAGGTCGCCCATAGTCCCCTGGCGGTCCACGCCGGGGACCGGCTCGGGCGAGCGCCTGATGCCGTGGACCGTCATGCCGAACGCCTTGGCGTATTGCGCGACGAGGCCGCCGATATTGCCGAGCCCGACGATGAGCACGGTCGTGGCGCTCAAGCCCGGCAGCATGAGCTTGCCCCATTTGTGGGCCTCCTGCTGGCCGCGCAATTCGCCGAGCCGCTTCGCCCCCCACATGAGGCCGGCGAAGGCAAGCTCGGCCACTTCCGGCGCGTTGGCGCCGGGGCTGTGCGTCACGGGCACGCCGCTGGCGCGCATGCCGTCATAGAAGCGCCCGTCTATGCCGGCGTCTTCCGTATGCGCCCATTTCGGCGGCGTGATCGAGAGCATGTCGTCCACGAAGCTGTCCGTGTAGGCGGTGCCCGCATAGACGATGGCGTCCGAGCCTTCGGGCGGAACGGTCCATCCGCCGCTCGCGTCCGAGAGCGCCCATTCGATGTCGGAGCGGATGGCCGCCGCCCTCTCCGCCACCAGATCGTGGAAGTCGCGCGCCGCTGCAATCTTCATCGGTTCTGCCTCCCTGCCCGAATCGCCATCATGCCCCATCCGCGCGGCCTGCGCGACCGGGCGGGGCGGCGTTGCGGGCGCGACCGCCGCCGCCTATCGTGGCCGGCGCAGCGGAACGGAGCGGGCGGCCATGGCGATCGATCCGGGGGAGGGCACGCGCCTTGCCGATGTGCGCGAGGCGCACCGCTTCGACGAGGCAGCGCTGGACGCCTGGCTCAAGGACCGGCTGCCGGACACGGAAGGCCGGCTCCGGGTGCGCCAGTTCGGTTACGGCCAGTCCAACCCGACCTTCGTGCTCGCCTGGCCCAATGCCGAATATGTGCTGCGCAAGAAGCCGCCCGGCGAGCTGCTGCCCTCGGCGCATGCCGTGGACCGGGAATACCGGGTGCAGAAGGCGCTGGCCGACACGCCCGTGCCGGTCGCAACGCAGTATCTCTATTGCGATGACGAGAGCGTGATCGGCACGCCCTTCTATGTCATGGAGCGGATGCGGGGCCGCGTCTATACCGACAGCGCCATACCCGGCGTCGAGCCGGAGGAGCGGCGCGTCATGTACCGCGCGCTGGCGGAGGTGCTGGCGGCGCTGCACAAGGTCGATCCGAACGCGGTCGGGCTCGGCGGTTTCGGGCGTCCCGGCAATTATTTCGAGCGCCAGTTCAACCGCTGGGCGCGCAATTACCGCGAGACGGCGACGCGCGAGATCCCGGAGATGTACCGGCTGATGGACTGGCTGCCGGCGCGCATGCCCGATGGCGACGAGACGCGCGTTGCGCACGGCGATTTCCGGGTCGGCAATGTCATGTTCCATGCCTCGGAGCCCCGCGTCGTCGCCGTGTTCGACTGGGAGCTCGCGACGCTCGGACACCCGCTCTCCGACCTCGCCTATCTCTGCATCCTGTTCAACACCACCTCGGGCGAATACTGGGGCGTGCGCGACCTCGACCGGCGCGCGCTCGGCATTCCGGAGCAGGACGAGTTCGTGGAGGCCTACCGCCTCGCCGCCGGGCGCGCCGACGGGCTGACGCCGGTCCACAATGTCCACGCCATGTTCCGCTTCGCCTCGATCCTGGACGGCGTGCGCGCCCGCGGCCTCGCCGGCAACGCCGCCTCCGACAATGCCGAGGAGGTCGGCCGCCTCGGCCTGCTCATGGCCGAACGCGCCTGGGAGCTGGCGGAAGCTTCGGGATAGTGGCGTCTATTTGCGCCGCGCGACGAATTCCTGGACGGTCAGGCCCGCCCCACGTGCGATCTGCCGGAGCAGAATCGGTGAAATATCCCTGCCGCCATGCACCGGTACTGTCGCTGTTCGCCCGTCTTCGTGGCGGAATTGCTTGTGGGAGCCTCGCTGGCGCATCTCTCGAAATCCGAGAGAAACAAGAATAGAAATCACCTCTCGCGGCTTGAGAACCGGGAGACTCACGAAAAGCACCTCTGGAGTAGTGGATGAAACAGGTTCTTTGTTCCCACTTCCGGATTGTGACGGTGACGAATGCACATCGGATGCTTCTCCCCGGCCCGAAAAGAAGAAAAACATCAGGTTATGCGACTACAACCGTCTGGGTGCCGATATAGTCTCCTTCCATCTCAGGCTCGCCATCGGCCAGCAGCATTGAAATAACCTCAATCAGATTTTCGTTGAGTTCTTCCATCGTTTCGCCTTGGCTGTAAGCGCCGGGAAAACCGGGAACGTAGCCGACATAGAGCCCAGTTTCGGCGCAACGTTCCACGACAGCGGTATAGGTGTTCGCCATGGGGAAACTCGACGGTTCGATACGCCGTCCACTAGCAGTCGGTTCCGGTCATGTCAAAGGCTTGCCCTTGCGGCGGCGGCAGGCGGCGCTTATGTGAGCGCGTCCCGTTCGCTTGAAGGGAAATCGGGAGATGGCGAGGGCCGAGGCATTGGCGGAGCCGCTGAGGGCGCTTCTGGGCGAGCGCGGGCTCTCCGCCGACCCGGATGAGCTGGCGCCGCTTCTGGTCGAGCCGCGCGGCCTCTATCGCGGCGCCGCGCCCTTCGTCGCCCGCCCGGCCACGACCGAGCAGGTATCGGCCGTCGTCCGGCTCTGCCGCGAAGCGGGCGTCGCCATCGTGCCGCAGGGCGGCAATACCGGGCTTTGCGGCGGAGCCGTGCCGGCGGAGGACGGCAGCCAGCTTCTGGTAAGCCTCGGGCGCATGAACCGCGTCCGGGAACTGGACGCGCTCAACTACACCATGACGGTCGAGGCCGGCTGCATCCTCCAGCATGTCCAGGCGGCGGCCGAGGAAGCCGACCGGCTGTTCCCGCTCAGCCTCGGCGCCGAGGGAAGCTGCACCGTCGGCGGCAATATCTCGACCAATGCCGGCGGCATCAACACGCTGCGCTACGGCAATATGCGCGAGCTGGTGCTGGGGCTGGAGGCAGTGCTGCCGGACGGGCGCATCTGGAACGGCCTCAGGCGCCTGCGCAAGGACAATACCGGCTACGACCTGAAGCAGCTTTTCATCGGCGGCGAAGGCACGCTCGGCATCTTGACGGCGGCCTGCGTCAAGCTCTTCCCCAGGCCCCGCGAGGAGGTGACGGCCTTCGCCGCGCTGCCCTCGATCCCGCATGTGATCGAGCTGCTCTCGCGCCTGCGCGCCGCTACGGGCGACCAGGTTTCCGCCTTCGAATATATCGGGCGCTTCGGCATCGATCTGGCCTTGAAGCATGTGCCGGGCGTGCGCGACCCGTTCGATCGGACCTTCGCCCACTACGCGCTCCTGCGCGCCGATGCCGGCCGCGAAGGCTCGGGGCTGCGCGAGATCGTCGAGGAGGCGCTGGGACAGGCCTTCGAGGACGGGCTGGTGCTGGACGCGACCATCGCCGACAGCGGCGCGCAGGCGACCGCCCTCTGGCGCATCCGCGAAGCGGTGGTCGAGGCGCAGATTCCGGAAGGCGGCTCGATCAAGCACGACATCTCGGTGCCGGTGAGCCGGGTCGCGGACTTCATCGAAGCCGCTGACGAAGCCGTCGCGCGCACCATTCCCGGCGCCCGGCCCTGCCCCTTCGGCCATGTCGGCGACGGCAATATCCACTACAACGTCTCGCAACCGGTCGGCGCCGACAAGCAGGCCTATCTCGCGCGCTGGGACGAGCTGAATGCCGCCGTCCACGACATCGTCAATGCGCTCGACGGGTCCGTCTCTGCCGAGCACGGCGTCGGGCGGCTCAAGGTGGATGAGATCACCCACTACAAGCCCGGTCCGGAGATCGAGATGATGCAGGTCGTCAAGCGCGCCCTCGATCCCGACGGCCTGATGAACCCCGGCAAGGTGGTCGCGTGAGCGCCCCGGCCCTGTAACCGGACACCGATATCGCGGCGGGCTTTCCGGCGCCGACCTCCTTATACTCGCCGCCGTTCCCCGCGCGCCGGAGCTGACATGAGCGACGCCTCCCTCGATGTGCTTGCCGTCGGAAACGCCATGCTGGATGTGCTGGTTCGTGTCGATGACGGCTGGCTCGCCGGTCATGGCGTCGGAAAGGGCGTGATGACCCTGATCGGCGAGGCCCGCGCCGCAGAGCTTCACGGCAAGGTCGTTCCGGCCGCCGAGAGGTCGGGCGGCTCGGCGGCCAACACGGCCGCGGGCATTGCCTCGCTCGGTGCCCGGGCGGGCTATATCGGGCGGGTGCGGGACGACGGTGCCGGCGCCGCCTTTCGCCGCGACATCCGCGAGGCGGGCGTGCGGTTCGACACGCCGGCCGCAACCGTCGGCGCCGCCACGGGGCGCTGCCTGGTTTTCGTGACGCCCGATGCCCAGCGCAGCATGCTCACCATGCTGGGCGCCGCCGCCGAGATCGAGCCGGCGGACATTGACGAAGCCGCTGCGGCCGAGGCGGCCGTCACCTACCTGGAAGGCTATCTGTGGGATGCGCCCGCGGCCAAGGCGGCAATGGTGAAGCTCGCCGATGCCGCCCGCGCCGCCGGGCGCCGGGTCGCGCTCACCCTCTCCGACCCGTTCTGCGTGGACCGGCACCGGGAGACCTTTCTGGAACTGATCGCGGAGCGGGTGGACATCCTGTTCGCGAACGAGGAGGAGGCGGTTTCGCTGACCGGCGCCGCCGATCTCCGGGACGCCGCGAACATGGTCTCGGGGATCGTCGAAACGGCGGCGCTTACGCGGAGTGCGCAAGGTTCGCTCATCGTGTCGGGTGCAGGGCGCGAGGAGGTGCCGGCCGCGCGGGTCGCCCGGCTCGCGGACACGACCGGGGCCGGCGACCTCTACGCCGCCGGCTTCCTGCATGCCTATACCCGGTCCCGCCCACTCGCCGAATGCGCCTGGCTGGGCAGCCTCGCGGCCGGGCGGATTATCGAGCAGATGGGAGCACGGCCCGACGAACCGCTGGCCTGCCTGCCCGCCGCCGCTTTGAACGCGGCGAACGTTGCGAATGGCGGCGTTGACGCCGCCGCCGCGTCCCCGGGCATCGGGAACCCATGCGCGGCCGCCTGATCCAGCAGCTCCGGCTCTGGAGCGGCGTCGTCCTGTTCGTCTATGTCGCAGGCCACCTGCTGAACCATACATTCGGCCTCGCTTCGGTGGAGGCGATGGAGGCCGGGCGGCGCGTCTTCGCCGCCATCTGGCGCAGCCCGCCCGGCATCGTGCTGCTGGTCGGCAGCTTCGCCATGCACGGCGCGCTCTCGGTCGCGCGGCTCTTCCGCAAGCGCGATCTCAGAATGCCGGTCTGGGAAGCAGCGCAGCAGCTTCTGGGCCTGGCGATTCCCTTCCTGCTCTGCCTGCATATGCTGGGCACGCTCGGGCTCTCGCTGCGGTTCGGCATGGACCCGAGCTATCCCTTCGTCCTCTGGGCGACCTGGAACGAACCGTTGCAGCAGATCGCGCTCATGGCCGCGGCCTGGACGCATGGCTGCATCGGCATCCATTTCTGGCTGAGGCTGCAGCCCTGGTACCGAAACGGCCTGCCGTTCTTCTTCGCCGCCGCCCTGCTGCTGCCGGCGCTGGCGCTGGCAGGCTTCGCGGTCGGGGGCAGGGACATATTGGCGCTGGCGGCGGCCGACTCCGGCTGGGTCGGCGCGATGCTCGAAGAAATCCGCTTCCCCGGCCGCGAGGGCGTCGAATGGGTGCAGGGTATCGAGGCGCGCATGAGCGCCATGACCGGCATGGGCGTGGCCACGCTGGTGGCGTGGCGGCTGGTCCGCGCGCTCCGGGCGCGGCGCCAGCGGCCGGTCCGCGTCACCTATCCCGACGGGCGCACGGTGCGGGCCGAACCCGGCGCGACGCTGCTGGAGGTGAGCCGCGCCGCCGGCATCCCCCATGCCTCGGTCTGCGGCGGGCGTGGGCGCTGCTCCACCTGCCGGGTGCATGTGTCACGGGGCTTCGACGCGCTGCCGCCGCCGGCCGACGGCGAACGCGCGCTGCTGGGCCGCATCGGCGCGCCGGAGCGGGTGCGCCTCGCCTGCCAGACGGTTCCCGCGGGCGACGTGACGCTCATGCCCCTGCTGCCGGCCTCGGCCGGGCCGGCGGAAGCGCGGGCGCGGACCGGCAGCCAGCAGGGCGCGGAACGCGAGATCGCCATCCTGTTCGCGGACCTGCGCGCCTTCACCAAGCTGTCCGAGGACAAGCTGCCCTATGATGTGGTCTTTCTGCTGAACCGCTACTTTCTCGCCATGGGCCGCGCGGTCGAGGAGGCGGGCGGCCATGTGGACAAGTTCATCGGCGACGGGGTGATGGCGCTGTTCGGCATCGACGGCGACCCCCGCGAGGGCTGCCGGAACGCGCTGGAGGCGGTGCGCGCCATGGCGGCGGCGCTCGGCGAGCTCAATACCGCACTCGGCGAGGAGCTTTCCGAGCCGTTGCGCATCGGCGTCGGCCTCCATGCCGGCGCCGTCATCGTCGGCGAGATGGGCTATAGCCGTGCCACCTCGGTCACCGCCATCGGGGACGCCGTCAATGTCGCGAGCCGGCTGGAGCCGATGACCAAGGAGTTCGCCTGCCAGGCCGTGATCTCGCAGCGCGTCGTGCGCCTCGCCGGGGCGGACTTCTCCGCCATTCCGTCGCGCCTGGTGGAGATTCGCGGACGCGAACGCCCGCTCCGCGTATATCCGGTGGCCGACGGCGGCGACATCCCCCCGCCGGCCTGAGGCGAAGCGTCCGAATGGAAACAGCGCCCGCGCCTGTTCGGTCCGGCCGGTTGCACCGACCGGCGGACGCCTTCCGGAGCCGGCGCGTCGCCATGATGCTGGCGCTCGGCTTCTCCAGCGGCCTGCCGCTGATGCTGACCGTGAAGGTGCTGAGCGCCCGGCTCGCCGAGGCCGGCGTGGACCGGACCAGCATCGGCCTGTTCACCCTCGTCACGGCGATCTACGGCCTGAAATTCCTCTGGGCGCCGGGCATCGACCGGCTGAGGCTGCCCTGGCTGACGCGCCGCTTCGGCCGGCGGCGGGGCTGGATGCTGGCGACCCATATCGCCTGCATGGCGGCAATTGCCGGGCTCGGGCTCTCCGACCCGACGGCCGACCTCGGCGTCGTCGCGTTGTTCGCCTGCCTGGTCGCCTTTTCCTCCGCGAGCCAGGACGTCGTGCTGGACGCCTACCGCATCGAGATTCTGGACGAAGGCCAGTACGGGCCCGGCGCGGCGGTCTTCGTGAAAGGCTTCCGGGTCGGCATGTTCGTCTCCGGCGCGGGCGGGCTGTTCCTCGCGGACGCGCTCGGCTGGGCGGGCGCGCATGCCGTCATGGCGGCGCTGCTGCTGGTCGGCGTCGCCGTCACCCTGCTTGCGCCCGAACCGGCGCGCGGCGCCGATCCCGAGGCCGAGGCGCGGGAGCGCCGGCTGGCCGGCTGGGCGGCGGCCTGGGGCGGGGCCGCCGCCGCGCGGTTCGCCGGCGCGGCCGTAGCGCCGCTCGCCGAATTCTTCGCCCGGCCCGGATGGGGCGCAGTGCTGGCCTTCATCCTGTTCTACAAGCTCGGCGACGCCGCGCTCGCCGCCATGGCCATCCCGTTCTATATCGAGCTCGGCTTCTCCAAGACGGAGATTGCGGCGGCGGTCGAGACGGGCGGCTTCATCGCCTCGCTGGCTGGCATTCTCGCGGGCGGCCTCGCGGTCCATGCGTTGGGCCTGCTGCCGAGCCTGCTGGCGGCGGGCGTCCTGCAGGCGCTCTCGAACCTGGCCTTCATCCCGCTCAACGAAGCGGGGCACGACATTGGGTGGCTGGCCGGCGTCGCCGCGCTGGAAGGCTTCACTGCCGGGCTCGGCACCACGGCCTTTCTCGCTTACCTCATGAGCCTCTGCAACATCTCCTATACGATGATGCAGTTTGCGCTGCTCTCCTCGCTCATGGCGTCCGCCCGGATCGTGCTCTCCGCGCCGTCGGGCTGGATCGTGGACAGTCTGGGCGGGGACTGGAACGCCTTCTTCGCGCTGACGGCGCTCGCCTGCCTGCCGGGCCTGCTGCTGCTGCGCCCGCTCTGGCGAAGGCACAGGGAAGAGGAGACACGGCCATGATCAAACTGTTCCGGGGCGACATCACGACGCTTGGGGTGGATGCCATCGTCAATGCCGCCAACGAGACGCTGCTCGGCGGCGGCGGGGTGGACGGAGCCATCCACCGGGCCGCCGGACCCGAATTGCTGGCCGAATGCCGCACGCTCGGCGGCTGCCCGACCGGTGAGGCGCGCATCACCGCCGGCTATCGTCTGCCGGCCCGCCATGTCATTCACACGGTCGGGCCTGTCTGGCGCGGCGCGGGAACCGAAGACGTGCTACTGGCCGCCTGCTACCGCAATTGCTTCGCGCTCGCCCGCGAGCACGGCCTCGATTCCATCGCCTTTCCGGCCATCTCCACCGGCGTTTACGGCTTCCCGCCGGACCGCGCTGCCGGTATTGCCGTCGCCGGGGCGCAGGCCCATGGCGCCGGCTTTGCGCGCATCGTCTTCGCCTGCTTCGACGAAGCGACCGAGGCACTTTACCGGAAGGAGTTGGCGGCCTGAGCGGCGTCAGGGCCAGAGGGTGTCGAGGGGGAAGGAGACCGCCTCGAACGGAGGGACGGAGACCGCGTCGTCGTCGCGCAACGCGGCGATGAGCACCCACGCGCCGTCGCGCAGTTCGAACGCTTCCAGGTCCCGCGCGGCCGGATCGACGAACCAGAGATGGCGCACGCCCTCGCGCGTATAGACGGGCCGCTTGCCGTGGCGGTCAAGGTCACGGGTCGAGGGCGAGAGCACCTCGCAGACCCAGTCGGGGGCGAGGGTGAAATAGGCGGTGTCGGGCAGGTCCGGCATCCGCTCCCGTCGCCAGCCGGCCAGGTCGGGCACAAGGACATCCTCGCCCAGGTGGAGTTCCGGTTCGTCCAGTATCCACCAGCCGCCCGGGCCGCCGCCATAGTCGAAGGGGTCGCCGATCTTGGCGCCGAGCGCGGAACCGGCGCGCGCATGGCGCGGGGCCGGGCGCGGTTGCGTATGCAGCGTACCGGCGACGATTTCGGCCACCATGTGCGGCGGGGCTTCCAGCACGTCGCGGTAGGTCGCACGGCGTCGGGAACGGGCGGTTGCGGCCTGCTGCCTGCTCATGTCATGGACCTCCCGGCGGCCGGGGCGGCGAAGATAGCATAGCTGCGGCCGGTGCGACAGGAAGGCGGTCCTTTCGAGAGGCCCGGAATCGCCTATGCATCGAGGCCCAGCAGGCGGAAGGCGTTTACAAGCAGGGGCGGCGCCGGCGCCTCGACTTCGAGCCGGCCGCGCCCGCGCGGATGCTCCAGTGCGATGGTGCGGGCGTGGAGATGCAGGCGCGGCTCGAGGCCGATGCCCTCCAGAAAGGCCGCCCTGCCGCCATATTTGCCGTCGCCCAGGATTGGGCAGCCGATCGCGGCCAGATGCGCGCGAAGCTGGTGCGTGCGCCCGGTCAGCGGCCGGAGCGCCAGCCGGGCGGCGCGCTTTCCGGCGCGGGCGAGCGTCTCGTAGTCAGTGACGGCGCGCTTGCCGCCTGCATCCGCTGCGACCCGCTCGCCGCCCGGACGCCCGCGCTTCGCCAGCGCAAGCGCGATGCGCCCGGCGGGCGGCTCCGGCGCGCCGGCCGTCACCGCCCAGTAAAGCTTCTCCGCCTCGCGCGCCCGGAAAGCCGCCGTCAGCCGCGCCGCGTCGGCTGCGCTGCGGGCCAGCAGCAGCACGCCGCTCGTGTCCTTGTCGAGCCGGTGGACGAGGCGCGGGCGCTCCGGCGCATCGAAACGCAGCGCTTCCAGCATCCCGTCCAGATGACGCGCCGTGCCCTTGCCGCCCTGGACGGCGAGACCGGCCGGCTTGTCGAGCGCGATCACCGCCTCGTCGAGATGCAGCACCCAGCCGCGCACTTCTTCCACCAGCCGGTCGGGCAGCGGCGCGGGCCGGGCCTCCGGAGCCGGACCGGAAGGCGGCAGCCGCACCATCGCGCCCGCTTCCAGCCGGTCGCCGGCTCGCGCGCGCCGTCCGTCCACGCGCACCTGGCCCGTGCGCAGCAGCTTCTGCAACCGGCCCTGCGGCAGGTCCGGTCGCCGGCGCGCAACCCAGCGGTCCAGCCGCTGCCCGGCTTCCTCTGCGGCAACCTCTTCCAGGCGAACGCCGCTCACAGCAGGACCCGCGCCAATCGGGCCCCGGCGAGGAAGGCGAGGATGCCGAGCGCGACCGAGCCTGCCGTGTAGAAGGCCGCACCCGCCCACGCGCCCCGTTCGGCCAGCCCGACTGCGTCCAGCGAATAGGCGGAGAAGGTGGTGAAGCCGCCGAGGAAGCCGACGGTGAGGAAGGTCCGGAGCTCGGCCGAGAGCGAAAGCCCCTGCGCCAGCAGGGCCGCCACCAGCCCCATCGCCAGCGAGCCCAGCACGTTGACGGCCATGGTGCCCGCCGGAAACTCCGGGCCCAGAAGCCGCGTCGCCTGCAAGACCATGAACCAGCGCGCGAGCGCGCCGAGCGCCCCGCCGGCGGCGACCGCGATCCAGAGGCTCACGGCTTGCGCCGCCTGGCCCAGGCGGCCAGCCGCTCCGCGATCTCCGCCTCGGCGCCGCGCCCGTCGGGCCGGTAGAATTGCTGCCGCGCCATGCCGTCCGGGAAGTAGCTGACGCCGGCGAAGGCGTCGGGGGCGTTGTGGTCATAGGCGTAGCCCTCGCCGTAGCCGAGGTCCTTCATCAGCCGGGTGGGCGCGTTCAGGCTGTGCATCGGGGGCATGAGCGAGCCGGTCTCGCGCGCCGAGCGTATGGCCTCTTCGAAGGCGGCATAGGCGGCGTTGGACTTGGGCGCGGTGGCAAGATACAGCACGGTCTGGGCAAGCGCGAGTTCGCCCTCGGGGCTGCCGAGCCGCTCATAGGCCTCCCAGCCGGCGAGCGCGGCGGGCAGGGCCGCCGGGTCCGCCAGCCCGACATCCTCCGAAGCGAAACGGACCAGGCGGCGGGCGATGTAGCGCGGGTCCTCGCCGCCGTCGAGCATCCGCGCGAGCCAGTAGAGCGCGGCGTCCGGGTCCGAGCCGCGCAGCGACTTGTGCAGTGCGCTGATGAGGTTGTAATGGCCCTCCCGGTCCTTGTCGTAAACCGGTGCCCGGCGCTGCGCGACGCGCGCGAGCCCGGCCGCGTCGAGCACCGGCCCGCCCGTTATCTCCTCGGCGAGATTGAGCAGGTAGCGCCCGTCGCCGTCCGCCAGCGCCTTGAGCGCCGTGCGCGCGCCTTCGTCGAGCGGCAGCGGCGCGCCCAGGCTCGCCTCGGCGCGCTTGAGCAGCGTTTCCAGACCGTCCTCGTCGAGCCTGCGCAGCACCAGCACCTGGGCGCGGGAGAGCAGGGCGGCGTTCAGCTCGAAGGAGGGGTTCTCCGTCGTCGCGCCGACCAGCACCACCGTGCCGTTCTCGACCCAGGGCAGGAACCCGTCCTGCTGGGCGCGGTTGAAGCGGTGGATCTCGTCCACGAACAGCATGGTGCCGCGGCCGGCCTCGCGCCGGCTTTCGGCCTCGGCGAAGACCTTGCGCAGGTCGGCCACGCCCGAGAAGACGGCCGAGAGCGCCGTGAAATGCAGGTTGGCCGCGCCCGCCAGCAGGCGCGCAATGGTGGTCTTGCCGCAGCCGGGCGGCCCCCAGAAGACGATGGAGGCGAGCCGCCCGGCCGCCAGCATCCGCCCCACCGGCCCGTCCGGCCCGAGCACATGGTCCTGCCCGACGACCTCGTCCAGCGACGCCGGACGCAGCCGGTCGGCGAGCGGGCGCGGCGCTTCGTCCGCGAGCCCTGCGGCCTGAAACAGCGAGTCGGTCATCGGAAGATTGTCGTTAGCGAACGCCCGCCGCGCCAGATGGAAATGCGCCATGGACGCTCGCCGGCCCGGAGGACGGCCTCGGTCCCGGCCGTGTCGGCCATCTCCTGCCCGTTTATGCTGTGCAGCAGGTCTCCCGGCCGGAAGCCGTGACGCCGGGCGGGCGAACCGCGCGCCACATCGGCGATCAGCACGCCCGTGTCGCGCCCGCTGAAGGCGAACTCCTCAATCACCGCCGGCGAGAGATTGACGATTTCGGCGCCGGCGAGTGGATGCGACCCCCGCAGCTGCCTGCGGTCGCGCGGCGGCACTTCCGGCGGCAGCTCTACCGGAACGAAGAGCATGGCCTCCTCGCCGTGCCGGAGGATTCCTAACTCGGCCTCCTCGCCCGGCCGGAGCGTCGTCATGCGGAAGCGCAGCGCCGTCCGGTCCAGCACAGGATGCCCGTTCACGGACAGGATGACATCGCCCCGCGCCCCGCCGGCGCGCGCGAACGGCCCGTCGTCGCGCACGGCCCGCACCAGAAGGCCGCCGGGCCGGGCAAGGCCGAGCGCGTCCGCAAGGTCCGGCGTCACCGGCTGGCTCTCGACGCCGAGCCAGGGGCGCACGACGCGCCCGCCGCTCCGGGCGGTCTCGACCATGACCCGCACGAGGTTGGACGGGATGGCGAAGCCGACGCCGTGCGAGCCGCCGCTGCGGGAGAAGATCGCGGTGTTCACGCCGATAACCTCGCCGGCCAGATTGACCAGGGCACCGCCCGAATTGCCGGGATTGATGGCGGCGTCGGTCTGGATGAAATAGCCGGGGCCGCGGGCCGAAGGGCCGGTGCGCGCCAGCGCCGAGACGATGCCGGAGGTCACCGTCTGGCCGACGCCGAAGGGATTGCCGATCGCCAGCACGAGGTCGCCGACTTCGAGGCCGTCCGAGTCGCCGAGCACCGCTGGCTGGAGCGTCGCGCCGTCGAGCTCGGCCCGGAGCAGGGCGAGGTCGCTGCGCTCGTCGGAGGCTGCGACCTTTGCCGGAAACTCGCGCCGGTCGGCGAGCACCACCTTGATGGCGCCGGCATTCTCGATGACATGGTGGTTGGTCACGATCAGCCCGTCCGCGCCGACGACCACGCCGGAGCCGAGCGAATTCTGCGCCCGTTGCCGCCGCCGGTCGCCCGGATCGAAGAAACGGCGGAAGAAGGGGTCGTCGAGGAAAGGGAAGCCGGAAAAGGGCGACCGGCGCTCGACCCTGCGCCCGGTCGTGAAGATATTGACCACGGCAGGCCGGACGGCGCGCACCACAGGGGCGAAGGAGAGCCGCAGCTGCTCGGCCGAATCGGGAACGGCCGCGCGGGGCTCATGGGCATGCGCCGGCTGGAAGGCCAGCAGCAGCGCCGCCAGAAGCCATGCAAGGAATGTCGGGCGGCGCATGCGGGCTATTGCAGCGCGTGCAATTCCTCGTCGGTCGGGAAGCGCCCCGTCGCCTTCTTGGAGAACAGCATCTCGCCGTCCCGCCGGATTTCGAAGACGCCGCCGCCGCCCTTGACCAGGTTCACGGCAAGGCCGGTATTCGCCTGCAGGATGTCCCTCGCACGGAGGGCGCGCGGCTCGTAGTTTCAAGCCACGCAATATTCGATGGACAGGGTCCGCTCGGACATGGGGTTGCGCCTCCTGGCGGGGACTGTGCCGCGTGGTGACCCCAACGGAAATCTATTTTTGCAGTAAGGTCAAGGACATAAAGTGTCCAACCGTCTCGAACCGAGGCGTTGAAAATAAAGAAGAAAATTCGGTCTTGTCCAACCGGTCCAACAGAGGTTCCCTTCTTGGCTCGAGTGCCGGAGCCGTCATGGCTGCGGTCGAAGTCTTCGGCCTGCCATGACGACCTCGCCGCTTCGGCCTCCTCTCCACCGGCTGCGGCGTCACCGGGGCGGAAGAAAACCGGGATGACGCAAGGGGTCTTTTTCCCGGGTGGGGCATTCGCTTTCCGGACGAAGCGAGAGCGCTACGGGCGTGTTGTATTTGACAAATAAGCCTTTTTGTATACCCTCTATGCCGTTCGGTTTCATGCCGGCCCGCCGGTACCGCAGCCTTCCCGGAGATGGAGGCACAGGCATGAAGAATTTGCGATATCTCATGGCGCAAACAGGCGTGGATTCGCTTCAATGCACCTGCCGTTGCGATGCCGGCCGGTGAGTGAACGGTGTTGTCGGCAAGACTTTGTCCCCATCTCACGGAACTGGATTGGCTCCCCGCTCCCTTTAGCGGAAAGCGGCTACGATGACGTCTCCATCGAGCATGCCGGCGGGTTCGCCGACGCCGCCCGTTTTCGTTACCGGTTCGGCCGGGCATGTCGGCGCCAATCTCGTGCGCCGGTTGCTCGGCGACGGCGTGCGGGTCCGGGTGTTGCTGAGGTGCGAGGACAACAATGAGGGGCTGGAAGGCCTCGATGTGGAGCGCGTGTTCGGCGACATCCGGGATTTGAATGCCACGAGGCAGGCGCTCGCCGGCTGCCGGGGCGTCTATCATGTCGCGGCCAAGATATCGACCATCGAGGGCAACCGGGCCCATCGCCGGGAGGTGTTCGAGTGCAATGTTCGCGGCACCCGCAACGTGCTGCAGGCGGCGCGGGAAGCCGAGGCCGGCCGTGTGGTCGTGACCGGCTCCTTCAGCGCGGTCGGCTACGATCTGGACGATCCGTCCGCGCCCAGCGACGAGACAATGCCGTTCTATCCCATGGAACGCACGATGCCCTATGAGCGCAGCAAGTCGCTGGTCGAGCAGGAATGCTGGCGCGCGGCGGCCACAGGGCAGGATGTCGTGGTCGCGACCTGTTGCGCAGTGGTGGGAGGCGCCGACTATCTGCCCTCGCGGCTGGGAAGGACGCTCTGCGACTACACCAATGGCAAGCTTCATGCCTATATCGACGGCGGGTTCGAGTTCGTCGCGGCGCGCGACATTGTCGAGGGGCACCTGCTGTGCATGCGCCGCGGCCGCTCGGGCGAAAAATACATCTTCAGCAGCGAGTACAAGACCATCTCGGAGATCGTGGGTCTGTATGAGGAGGTCTCGGGCGTCCCGAGGCCGCGCCGGCGGATTCCCGCCCCCCTGATGCTCGCCTTTTCGGAAGTGGCGAGCTCTTACCTGAGCCGGTTCCATCCGGACTTTCCCCAGCGCTTCACGCCCGGCGCCATCCGCCTGCTGAAAAAGCGCCGCCATGCCGACACCGGCAAGGCGCAACGCGAGCTCGGCTACCGGCCGACCGGCATCCGCGACGCGGTTCATGAAGCCTACGCATTTCACTTCGCCCGCAACGCAATCGTGAATCCGTCCGCAAAACCGCCGCGCGCCGACGTCCCGGATCAGCGCGCCGCGGGAGGGGCGGAAAATCCCGCGCCGCACCCGGGCCTCCAGGCGATGCCGGGCGGGAGCGCGACATGAGGCCGCCGCCCTGCTTCGAGGAGGCCGGCACGCTCCGCCAGCAGGCGCGCGCCGCGGGCATGGACCCGAATTACTGGTATGCGGTGGAGGAAGTGCGCCGGGTCAAGCCGGGAACGGTGGTCGAGGTCGTTTTCTGGAAGCACTCGATTGCGCTGTTCCGGGGAACGGACGGTTCTTTCCAGGCGATCGAGAACCGCTGCGCGCACCGCCAGCTCAAGCTCTCCATCGGTCATGTGGAGGGATGCCGGCTGGTGTGCGCCTATCACGGCTGGGAATATGGCGGCAGGGAGCGTCCTGCCGGGGTCCCTTATGACGGCAACGGGCGAAGCTTCCCGCGGCTTGCGCTCAAGACCTATCCGGTGAAGGTCCGCTACGGCTTGGTCTGGCTCTTCCCGGGCGACCCGGAGCAGGCGGAGCAGCGCGGGATCCCGGAGATTCCCGAGCTGGAGGGGCCCGGCCGCTGGACCTGCGTGCCGCTGCGCTTCACATGGGCGGCGCACCACTCGATGGTGATCGACAATGTGAGCGACTTCACCCATGCGCATCTGCACCGCCGCTACCGGCCCTTCGACGGAGCCGAGCTCGCCTCCTGCGAAACCGTCGGCGACAATGTGCATCTCGCCTATGACACGCGCGTCGGGCGCGGGCGCATCTCGGGGCTGTTCGTGGACCATGAGCGGCTCAACACCAACCGTATGGAGCTCTGCTACGAATATCCCTACCAGTGGTCGAACACCGATGACGAGATCAAGCACTGGCTGTTCGTGCTGCCCATGGACGAACGCACCACCCGGGTGTTCTTCCTGTTCTATTTCAAGTCTCTGAAAATACCGTTCCTGCCGGTGCGCATTCCGCGTTTCGCCATGACTGCGGTGATGAAAATCTCCAACCGCGCGCTCATCGCCCCCCTGCTCGACCAGGACCGGTTTGCGCTCGAAGCGGAACAGGAGGGTTACGAGAAACACTGGGACGCGCGGCCCGTCGAGTTCAATCCGGTGGTCAAGGCCTTTCAGGAAGTCACGGTGCGCAAATGGCGGGAAACTCTGGCCCGCGGGTCGGGGGACGGCGGTGTCCCTGCCTGAAGCGTCCCCCCTGTCGTCCGCGCTGTCGGGCGGGGCGTTGCTCGAAGCGGCGGCAATGGCGCTGGTGTTCGTCGCGCTGCTCTTCCTGGGTTCGATTGTCCTTCCCGGCCGCCGCATCGCGGGGCCGGACGCCGAGGGCAATGAGCGCATCTACAAGCTGAACGGCCTCGCGCTTTTCCTGATCGCCGCGTTCGCGGCGGGCCTCGCCCAGTTCTTCGGCTGGTTCTCCCTTTCGGCGCTTTACACCCACTTCGCCGCCCTGTTCGTGGCGGCGAACGCCTTCGCCTTCGCGCTTGCGGGCTGGCTGTATCTGCGGGGCGCGCGGGCGCCCGGCGCTCCGCCGGGATTCTGGCGGGGCTATTTCGGCGGCGTCGATGCCGGCCCGGTCCGGTTCGGGCTGGACCTGAAGCTGTTCAGCTACCGCCCCTCCCTCATCGGCCTGGCGCTCTTCAACGCCTCCTTCGCCGTCGTGCAGTGGGAAACCTATGGCGAGCTTACCCTGGCGATGGCGCTCTATCAGGCGTTCACCTTCCTCTACGTGCTCAACTACTTCCAGTTCGAGCACGGCATGATCCACACTTGGGACATCATCAGCGAGCGCTTCGGATGGATGCTGGTCTGGGGCGACTATGTGCTGGTGCCGTTCTTCTATTGCCTGCCCGGCTGGTGGCTGGTTCACGCGCCGGACCCGCTGTCTCCGGCCGCCGCCATGGCCGTCGTCCTGTTGTTCGCCTTCGGCTTCTGGCTCTTCCGCGGAGCAAACCAGCAGAAGCACGGCTTCAAGCGCGACCCCGATGTCACGATCTGGGGGCAGCCCGCCCGGACCCTGGACGGGCGACTCCTGGTCTCCGGATTCTGGGGAATCGGGCGGCATCTCAACTATACCGGCGAGATCTGCATCTATCTCGCTTTCGCGCTGACGACCGGGTTCGCATCCTGGGTCCCCTACCTGCTGCCGGCATGGCTGGCGGGTCTCCTGTGGCACCGCTCGATACGCGACGAGCGCCGCTGCCGGGCCAAATACGGCGAGCTGTGGGAACGCTACACGCAGCAGGCGCGTTTCTCGATGCTGCCGTTCATCCATTGAGGGCGGGGATGGCGAACCGGTCTCACAGCATGGCGACCCTGCATGCCGCGGACCCCCCGCCGCGGCCGGAAGAGCCCGTTCCGGAACTGGCGGGCAGCTGGCCGCTGATCGGCCATCTCAGGGAATTCCAGCGGGACCCGGTCGCCATGCTGAGCCGCGGCTGGCGCGAGCATGGCGACCTCTTCCGCTTCAGGCTGGGTGTCCGCGATTTCGTCCTCTTCGCCGGGCCCGAAGCCCACGACTTCTATTTCAGGGCGCCGGAGACCCAGCTGAACGCCAAGGCGGTCTACCGCTTCACCGTGCCCGTCTTCGGGCGCGGCGTGGCCTATGACACCTCGCCGGAAATCATGGCGGAGCAGCTGGGATTCCTGTTTCCCGCGCTCCGCGAGGCCGCCATGCGGAAATTCGCCCTCATCATGTTCGAGGAGGCGAGCGCTTTCGCCGACGCCCTCGGCGAGGAGGGGAACATCGACCTGCCGCATGCGATGAACGAGCTCACCGTCAGGATCGCCAGCCGCTGCCTGATCGGGCAGGAGGTCCGCGACCGGGTGGACACCGGATTCGCCGAGGCCTACCACGACCTGCAGAAGGGTATTAACACGCTCGGGTTCTTCCTTCCGAGACTTCCCACCCCCGCGCACAGAAGCCGTGACCGGGCCCGGCGGAAGGTGGCGGAGATCTTCGGCGGGATCATGGCGGCGCGCCGCCATGCAGGGGGCGGCCCCGACGACTTCATGCAGACGCTCATGAATGCCCGTTACAAGGATGGCCGCGCTCTCAGCGACGACGAGATCACGGGGATTCTGCTGACGGTGCTGTTCGCGGGCCAGCACACCAGCGCGGTGCTTGCGACCTGGACCGGCCTTGAGCTCTTCAGGGCGCCCTCCTACCTGGCGCGATTGAGGGAGGAGATGCGGGAGGTTTACCGCGAAGCGGGGTCCATAAGCCTCGACAGCCTCCAGCGCCAGCCGGCGATGGAAAACGCCGTGCGAGAATGCGAGCGGTTGCACCCGCCGCTGATATTGCTGATCCGGAAGGTGCTCGAACCGCTCCGCTACAGGGGCAGTGTCGTGCCTGCCGGCACCATGGCCATGGTGTCGCCGGCGGTCTCCCACCGCCTGCCCCATGTCTTCGCCGACCCGGAGCGGTTCTTCCCCGACCGTTTCGCGCCCCCCGCCAGCGAGGACAGGCAGCACCATTACGCCCTGATCGGCTTCGGCGGCGGCAAACATGCATGCATGGGCAAGAACTTCGCCTATATGCAGCTCAAGGCGATCTGGACGGTTCTGCTCGACCGCTTCGACTTCACTGCCGACTCGAGGTTCCCGCGCCCGAATTACGGCAGCTGGGTGACGGGGCCCGAGGCCCCGTGCCGGGTCCGCTACCGCCGCCGCGCGGAGCCGAGCGTTTTCCGATGAGCGCCGCCGCGGGGCGGCCTTACGACGTAGCCATTGTCGGCGCGGGCCCGGTGGGGAGCCTGTGCGCGCTCGCCCATGCGCGCCGGGGCGCCCGCGTGGCCCTGCTGGAAGCCAATCCCAGGGCGTCGGGGCGCCTGGCCGGCGAATGGCTGCATCCGCCGGCCGTCAGGATATTGCGCGAGGTCGGGATAGACATCGACGCGCTGCCCCGCAGCACCCCGGGCAACGGATTCGCGGTGTTTCCGGAGGACGGCTCGGAGCCGATCCTGCTTCCTTACCCGGACGGGTCCCGCGGTCTGGCGTGCGACCACGCCTTGCTTGTCTCGAGCCTCCGCGAAGCGATCGAGGAGGAGGCCGGTGTCGATTTCATTTCCCACGCACGGGTCAAGGCGGTCGATGACGGGCAGGTCGCCTTTTCCGTAGGCGGCGACGAGCGCGCCGTAACCGCCGCGCGCATCGTCGGCGCCGACGGCCGGGCCTCGATCGTGCGCCGGTCGCTGGGGCTCTCCACGGACCCGATGCTCTGCTCGCGGATGCTGGGAGTGACGATAGGCGGGGCGGACCTGCCCTTCGAAGGCTACGGGCATGTGGTGCTGGGCGGGCCCGGTCCGATCCTCCTGACTTCGACGGTTGGGCTGACTTCTGACCGATCTCGCGTCTGGAGTTTTCAGTAAAGCCAATGAGTTGGCAGTTGCGGTGCGGTCAAGCTGCGTTGTAGTGCCTAGTAAATCTTTGAGACTGTCAATGCCTCCGCCACGCGCTACACTCCCCCCATGTTCGTGCGCATCAAGACCTCCCCCAACAGCCCGCGACGCTCGGTCCAGATCGTCGAGGCCGTGCGCGACGGCGGCAAGGTCCGACAGCGCATCGTCCGCCATGTCGGCGTGGCCATGGACGAGGACGAGCTCGAGCGCCTGAGGCAGCTCGGCGAGTACGTCAAGGCGAAGCTGGAGGACGAGCGTCAGCCGGCATTGTTTGCGCCCGAGAAGATCGCTGAGCAGGCGATCCGTGTCGGCCGCCGGGGGGACGGCAAGGAGGAACTCCCGGTCGACCTCAAGCAGCTTGAAGAGGAGCAGCGCCTGATCACAGGCATCCACGAGGTCTATGGCGAGATCTACCGGCTGCTGGGCCTCGACGCGCTGCTGCCGCGCTCGCGCTACCGGGCCTCCCATGACGCGCTGTTCCATGTGGTGATGGCGCGGGTAGCCAACCCCGACAGCAAGCGGGGCAGCGTGCGCCGGCTCGAGGAGGACTTCGGCGTGAGTCTTCCGCTCGAGAAGGTCTACCGGATGATGGATCAGCTCGACGCGACGGTGATCGAGCGACTGCGCACGCGCGTCGGCGAGGCGAGCCGGTCGCTGCTGCCGGAGCCGGTCGCGATCCTCTTCTTCGATTGCACCACGCTCTACTTCGAGACGGCCGCCGAGGACGAGCTTCGCCAGCACGGCTTCAGCAAGGACGGCAAACACAAGGACTCGCAGGTTCTGCTGGCGCTGATGGTGACGCGCGAAGGGCTGCCGATCAGCTACGAGGTCTTCCCCGGCGCCACCTACGAGGGACACAGCATGGTCCCGGTCCTGCAGGACATGCAGCGCCGCCACCAGGTGGAGCGCACGGTATGCGTGGCCGACCGGGGCATGCTGAGCGCCGACAACCTCGACGCCATGGACGCCATCGGCGGCGAGTATGTCGTCGGCGCGCGGCTGCGCAAGCTGCCGCTCGCGCTGCTGGGGCAGGTTCTCGACCCCGGGACCTATGCCCCGCTGGAGGGCTCACAGGACCGCCGGGTCGGCGAGTGGGAGTACAAGGGCCGTCGCCTGATCGTCGTCTTCTGCCCCCAGCGCGCACGCAAGGACGCGCACGAGCGCCGCCATCAGGTGGAACGCCTGCTCGACAGGCTGGCCCGCAGCGACAATCCCAGGGAACTGCTCTCCAATCACGGGGCGAAGCGCTTCATCGCCGTCGAGGGCGACGCACGGCTCACGGTGAACCCGGAGAAGATCGCCGAGGCCGCACGATGGGACGGGCTCACCGGCGTCATCACCAATCTGCGCGACGCGCGCGTCACCGAAGTGATGGCTCACTACCAGGGGCTCTGGCAGGTCGAGGAGAGCTTCCGGATCACCAAACACGACCTGAAGATACGTCCCATCTGGCACTGGAACCCGGACCGGATCCGCGCTCACATCGCCATCGCCTTCCTGGCCTTCGCCTGCGTTCGACACCTTGCGTACCGCGTCGCCATCCAGAAGCGGCGGATGTCCCCGGAGGTCATCCGCTCCGCCCTCGTCCACCGCCAGTGCTCCCTGCTGCGCTGTCGGCAATCGGGCAACCGCTACGTCATCCCCTCGAAGCCGACACCGGCGGCGGAGCAGATTTACGCAACCATGGGGCTGCCCCTGACGATCACCCCGTATCAACTCGCCTGACCGTCGACGAAGCACGGCTCGAAGAAATGCCGGATGTAGTGCCTAGCCGAAATGAGAACCAGGCAATATCAACTACTTATGCGAATCAACCGTCGAAGTCAGGGGGCTCTCCACGGACCCGATGCTCTGCTCGCGGATGCTGGGAGTGACGATAGGCGGGGCGGACCTGCCCTTCGAAGGCTACGGGCATGTGGTGCTGGGCGGGCCCGGTCCGATCCTCATATACGGTCTGGCGGGCGGTTGCGTCCGGATCATCGTCGATCTGCCGCTGGACCGCTGGACGCCCCGGGACCGGGTCGCCTTCCTGTCGGAATCCTGTGCCGGGCTGCTGCCGGGGGCTCTCGGGCCGGCCTTCGTCGAGGCGCTGCGGGCGGGCCAATTCCATGCGGCGGCCAATCGGCTGAGGCCGCGCGTCACGTACGGCAGCCCGCGCCGGGTGCTGATCGGCGACGCGGCCGGGCACTACCATCCCATGACGGCGGTCGGCATGACGCTCGGTTTCGGCGATGCGCTGACGCTCGCCGAGAACGAGCGCTTCCGGGACTTCACCGCCGAACGCTTCCGGGCGACCCGTATTCCCGAGTTCCTGGCAATGGGGCTCTATGAGGTCTTCGCCGATTACCGCATCGAGTCGATGGCCCTCAGATCCGCGATCTACCGAGGCTGGCGGGCGAATTCGGCCTACCGCGACCGGACCACGCGGATACTCGCCTGCGAGGACCGGTCCGCGATCGGCATGACACTCGCATTTTGCGGCACGGTGACCCGGGCGTTGACCCGGGAGAATCCGTTCTCGTTCCGCCGCTTCGCCTCGCATCGGGCGCGGGCCGTCTTCAGTGCGCTCGCCGTTCGCATCTGGTGGCTCCAGCGCGGCGTTCGGCAGTTGCGGAAGGCGAGTCGCGAGGGCCGGGAAGAAAACAGGCAAACCCGCGACGCCCTTGCCCGCGCCTTCCTGTACTCCATGCCTTCCGGGGGCGAACCCTCCAGGCCCGCGCGCTCAAGGGAGGTCGAACCGCCCGATGCCGGGCCGGCGTTGAAAAGCGCGGCCGCGCGCCTGCTGAGCCTCCAGAGAGAGGACGGCGCCTGGGAAGGCGAGATGGTCTGGTGCCCCATGCTCACCGCGCAATATGCGCTGCTGCATCACATTGTCGGACGGCCGCTGGAACCGGGCCGCCGCCGGCGCGTGCTGCGCTCCTTCGAGCGGACCCGTCTCGAAGGCGGCGCATGGGGCCTGCACGAGCACTCGCCGCCCCACCTGTTCGTCACCGCGCTCGTCTATGTCGCGGCGAGATTGCTGGGCGTCGGGCGGGACGATCCCCTGGTCGAGCCGGCCCGGCGGTTCCTTCAGGCCGAAGGGGTTCTGGGCATTCCGAGCTGGGGAAAATTCTGGCTGGCGCTCCTCAACCTCTATGACTGGCGCGGGGTGAACGCGGTTCTGCCGGAACTCTGGAGTCTGCCGCGCCGGTTGCCGCTGCACCCCTCGAACTGGTACTGCCATACCCGGCTCATCTACATGGCGATGGCGGCGATTTACGCGCGCCGGTTCCAGGCGCCCGTTACGCCACTGACCGAGTCGCTGCGGGAGGAGCTGTTCCCGCAAGGCTTTGCCAGTGTCGATTTCTCTGCCGCCCGAAATCGCCTGCGGGTGGCCGACCTCTATCGGTGGCCGAGCCTCTGGCTCAGGGCCGGATACGGGCTGGCGCGGCTGTTCGAGCGGTTCCACGCCAGGCGCCTTCGCGCAAGATGCACGGAGGCGCTTGTCGGGCGCATCAAATGGGAACTGCAAACCACCAGCCACACGAGCATCTCCCCGGTCAGCGGCCTCCTCAACATTCTGGCGCTATGGCTGCACGATCCGGATGATGCCGATTGCGAGCAGGCACTCGAGCAGCTGGACGGGTGGATCTGGGAAGACGAGGACGAAGGCGCGCGCGTCACCGGCGCGAGAAGCGCCTCCTGGGACACGGGGTTCGCGCTGCAGGCGCTGGCGGCGCTGCCCGAACCCGCCGGGATCGAGGAGGCGCTCGGGCGCGGCGCCGGTTTCCTGCTGGGTGAGCAGATCGATAGGAGCTTCGAGGGGTTTCGCGAGGCCTACCGGACCGACCCCAGAGGCGGCTGGTGCTTTGCGGGCGGCTGGCATGGCTGGCCGGTGAGCGACTGCACGGCGGAAGCGGTGCTCGGACTCATCGCGGCCGGCGGTGCGGACTGGGCGGCGCTCGGCGATGCGGTCGCCTTCATGCTGCGCGGCCAGAACCGCGACGGCGGATTCGGCAGCTATGAGGCGCAGCGTTCGGTTTTCGGTCTGGAATGGTTGAATCCGGCCGAGATGTTCGGCGATTCGATGACCGAGCATTCCTTCGTGGAGTGCACCGCTTCCTGCCTCGCCGCGCTGGCCGCCTGCAGGGAGCGGTTTCCCGAAATTGCGGATGGGGCGGTGACGGAGGCCGTTTCGAGGGCCGAGACCTGTTTGCGCCGGGCCCAGGAGATCGATGGGTCATGGCGCGGCGTATGGGGCGTCCAGTTCATCTACGGCACCCTGTTCGGCATCAGGGGCCTGCTTGCCGCCGGGGCCCGTCCCGGCGATCCCGCGCTGCGTTCGGCCTGCCGCTGGCTGCTGGAGCGCCAGCGTGAAGACGGAGGATGGGGCGAGCACCACAGCGGCTGCCTGACCGGCCGCTATGTCCCGCACGAGGAGAGCCAGGTCATCCAGACCGCCTGGGCCCTGATCGCGCTCCTCGAGGCGGGAGACCCGGACTGGACCGCGATTTCGCGGGGCGCCCGGTTCCTGCTCGACACGCAGGACGGCGAAGGGGCATGGCCCAAACAGGACATGGCCGGCGTGTTCTTCCGCACGGCGCTTCTGGATTACGTGCTCTACCGGCAGTATTTCCCGCTGCACGCGCTCGGCCTCTATGAGCGCCGCCGCCGGAACCGGGTGGACCTCGCCGCTCCTGCTGCCTGCACCGGCGGGTCGGCGCCGCCCTTGCCGGAGGCGGTTTCCGCCCGTTCCCTTTCCTGAGCGCCGGTGGCCCTGCGGCCGGGGACGCGCCGCGTTCAGCCGCCGGGGCGCTGAGGCTTGCGGGCCAGGAAGAAATACATCGGCGTGAAGATGCCCGTCCTGCCGCCTTCGACCAGCGCATCCGCCGCCGCGTTCAGCAGCGTGCTGACTGCGCGGGAGCCTTTCGGGAACAGCCGCAGCCTCTCCCCCGCCCGCAGCGTCAGATTGGTGAGAGCCCGACCGAAAGGCGTGCGCGGAATGCTCGAAAGAGTGAGGTCGCGGCCCTGCAGGGCGCGGTACCATGGCGTCCCGGGATCCGATTCGGGCGCGCGGTCCCCGGCTTCCAGAAGCTCGAACCCGGCCGTGCGCAAGGCGTCGCAAATCTCCGGCATGGACGCGATCTCCGGTAGCGCATCCCCCACCATGATTTCGTTCTTGATCCACTGGTGCTCCGCGTTTGCGGGGTCGAAATCATCGGTGAGGCACCACTCGTAACCCGCAAAACAGGCGCCCGGGCGCAGGACGCGCAGGATTTCGCGGAACGCCCCCGTCTTGTCCGGCGCGTGGGGCATGGACTCGATGGCGAACGCGGCATCGTAGCGATCGTCGCCTTCGGGAATCCGCATGTAGTCGCCGTGGATGAAGCGGCACAACGAGCGCACATCCCGGGTATGATGTTTCGCGCGTTCGATCTGGTAGGTATTGTTGTTGATGCCGACAAAGCCGGCGCCGGCATAGCGCGCCAGGTTGCCCATCGGCCCGCCGACCCCGCATCCTACATCGAGCACTTGCATCCCCGGCTTCAGGGCCAGCCGGTCGGCGAGAAAATGCTGGTGCCTGAGCAGCGACGCCTTGAAGCTCTCGCCGCGCCGCCGGGGCGCGAAGTGGAAAGACTGGCCCCAGCCGAACTCGTAGAAGTCGGTAACCAGGTCATAGTAGTGATTTACGAGCGAGCGGTATTGCTCTCTCCTGCCCTGCTCGCCGGCGTCGTAAATCGCGTTGTATCCCTCGACCACGGACTTTACCTCGCCCGGGGCAAGGTTCGCGAGCGAGCGGGAACTCGCGCGTTTAGAGAACATCTCCACCATTCCGGCATGATACCGAAATTGCTATCGATACGATGCTTAAAGTGCATGATTTGCCTTCATGACACTCCCGGCAGGTGTGCGGCCCGGCTTCCGCCGCCGCTTGGCTTGTGCGGCGGCGGAGCGCGCGGCTATGGTGGCGGAGAGGATGCGGTCCGGCAGCCCTTGGGAGAGTGCCGGCCGGCACCGGTTCATGGGCCCGGCGGGCGGGCCCGGCAGTTCGAGAGGGAGGCCGGACATGGCCGAGACCATCACCATCCGGGCCAGCGACGGCTCGGGAGAGTTCACCGCCTATTGCGCCATGCCGGCTTCGGGCTCCGGGCCCGGCGTGCTTTGCATCCAGGAGGTCTTCGGTGTGAACCACGCCATGCGCGACATCGCCGAATACTGGGCGGGCCAGGGCTACATCGCCGTGGCGCCCGACCTCTTCTGGCGGCAGGAGCCGGGTGTCGATATCACGGACCGGACCGACGAGGAATGGGCGAAGGCGTTCGAGCTTTACGGGGGCTTCGACGTGGACAAGGGCATCGACGACCTGAAGGCGACGGCCGCTCACATGCGCGCCATGGCGGGCTGCACCGGCAAGATCGGCTCGGTCGGCTTCTGCCTCGGCGGCAAGCTCGCCTACATGCTGGCCTGCCGGGCGGACCTCGACGCCAATGTCGGCTATTACGGCGTCGGCATCGAGGAGATGCTGGACGAGGCGGCGAACATCTCCGCCCCGCTGATGCTGCATATCGCGGAGGAGGACGGCTTCGTGCCGAAGGAGGCGCAGGCGGCGGTCAGGGAAGGGCTTGCCGGCCACGCCCACACGCAAGTGCATTCCTATCCAGGCATGGACCACGCCTTCGCGCGCATCGGCGGCCAGCCCTATGACGAGGAGAACGCCGCGCTCGCCAACGGGCGCACGGCCGCGTTGTTCGAGAAGGCGCTGAAAGGCTGACGCCCCCTAAAAACAGCTCGCGGACCGTGCCGGACCCGCTGGAGGTTCTCCGGCGGGTTTTCGGCTTCGAGGCGTTCCGCGGCCACCAGCGCGCGGCCATCGACGCGGTGGTCCAGGGCGAGGACGCGCTGGTGCTGATGCCGACAGGCGCGGGCAAGTCGCTTTGCTACCAGGTGCCGGCGCTGGTCCGGCCGGGCGCGGCCGTCGTCGTCTCGCCGCTGATCGCGCTGATGCAGGACCAGGTGGCTGCGCTCGTCCAGAACGGCGTCCGCGCGGCCGCCCTCAACTCGGCGTTGGACGGGCGGGAGCGCGGGCAGGTCGAGCGGACGATGCGCGAGGGCCGGCTCGACCTCGTCTATGTTTCGCCGGAGCGCTTCGCCGCACCGGGCTTCCTGGACTTTCTCGACAAGGTGCCGCTCGCGCTGTTCGCCATAGACGAGGCGCATTGCGTCAGCCAGTGGGGTCACGATTTCCGCCCGGACTACCGGCGCCTCGCCGTGCTGGCAGAGCGCTTTCCGGGCGTGCCCCGCATTGCGCTCACGGCGACGGCCGACGCCGAGACGCGCACCGACATCGCCCGCGAGCTCCGGCTGGAGGAGGCGCAGCGTTTCGTCTCCGGCTTCGACCGGCCGAACATCCGCTATACGGTCAAGCCGCGCCGCGAGCGCATCCGCCAATTGCTGGCCTTCCTCGCCGGACGGCGGGGCGAGGCCGGCATCGTCTATTGCATGACGCGCAAGCGGGTCGAGGAGGTCGCTGCCGCGCTGAACGGGGCCAGCGTCCCGGCGCTCGCCTACCATGCCGGACTGGAAGCCGCCGAGCGGACGGAGCGGCAGACCCGCTTCGTCGCCTCGGATGACGCGGTGATGGTGGCGACGATCGCCTTCGGCATGGGCATCGACAAGCCGGATGTGCGCTTCGTTGCCCATCTCGATCTGCCGAAGAGCCTCGAAGCCTATTACCAGGAGACGGGCCGAACCGGGCGCGACGGCCTGCCGGCGGAAGCCTGGATGCTCTACGGCCCGGGCGATGCGGCGCAATTGAGGCGCTTCATCGAAGGGTCGGAGGCCTCCGACGAGCAGAAGCGCGTCGAGCGGGCCAAGCTGGACGCAATTGTCGGCTATGCGGAGGCGGGGACCTGCCGGCGGCAGATACTGCTGGGTTATTTCGGCGACGAGTGCGAGCCCTGCGGCAATTGCGATATCTGCCTCGACCCGCCGGAGACCTTCGACGGCACGGAGGCGGCGCAGATGGCGCTCTCCGCGATCTACCGGACGGGCCAGCGCTTCGGCGGCGGGCATATCGTCGATGTGCTGCTTGGGCGCGAGACCGAGCGGGTCCAGAGGCTCCGGCACGACCGGCTGCCGACCTTCGGCATCGGCAGGGCGCGCAGCGAGACGGAATGGCGCTCGATCGTCCGCCAACTGATGGCGGCGGAGCTTGCGGTCGCAGAACCGTTAGACAGGTTCAGCGTGCTCCGCCTCGGGCCGGATGCGCGCGCCGTGCTGCGCGGCGAGCGCAAGGTGCAGTTGCGGCTGGAGAAGCGGGAGCCCCGCCCGGCCCGGCAGCGAAAGGAACAGGGAGCCCGCGCGCTCGCGTCAGGCGACAGGAAAGGCTTCGAGGCGCTCCGCGCGCTCCGGCGGGAACTGGCGCAGGGCAAGCCGCCCTATGTCGTGTTCCACGACAGCGTGCTCATCGCCATGCTGGACCGTCGCCCGGCCACGCTGGAGGAGATGGCCGAAGTCCCCGGCGTCGGCGCCGCAAAGCTCCACAGCTACGGGGATGCGTTTCTGGAGGCGCTCAGGGCGTTGCCGCCACCGGCTGTGGAATGACCTCTACGACGCGCTGTTCGCCCTCATCGAAGAAGAACTCGGCGAGGTTGTCGCCGGGGCCGCCGCGGTCGATGACGAGGAAGTCGGTTTCGCGGCCGAGCGCGATGACGGGATGGTGCCAGACGCCGGGCGCGTAGTTGACGCCCTGGCCGCCGCGCGCGAGGAAGGCGCGGAGGTCTGCCGGCCTAACGGTGTCTCCGGGCGGCGCGACGACCACCAGGAAGGGTGCGGCCTCCAGCGGGACGAAAGCCTGCGAGCCGAGCGGGTGCTTCTCCACCATGGCGATGGTGAGCGGCATGGGCAGCGGACGGGCGCGGAAGATGTTGACAAGCGTATGCCCGCCTTCCGCCGCGACATCGACGCGGGCGAGGTCGTGGAAGCGGGTCGTCGAGCCGTTGTTGATCTTGAAATGCTGTGCGCCGTCCGCCTCGATCGCATCGCCGAAAGGCTCGAACGCGACGCGGGTCAGCGGCTCGACCCGGAGGATGCTTTCTGCCACGAGGCTTTCCTTTCCTTCCGCGTCACAGCGCGACGGCGGCGTCGAACTCGCGGCCGCGCTCTTCCAGCCATTCCCAGAAGGAGCGGGCGTAGCTGCGCGGGACATGGAGGTCGAACGCATCCTCCGCCTTGCGGTGGACAAGCGCCTGGGCGTTGCCGATGCGGGTGCGGACGGCCCGCCCCGGAGGGAAGGCAGCCGGGTCGAGGTCGATGCCGGTGCCGGTCGCCAGCAGGTCCGCCGCCCGCTCGCCGGCGACGGCGATGACGGTCTCGGCGGAGGAGACGTTCACCAGCGCGCCGGGACCGCTGCCGAGCCCCGAGGCGAGGCGGGCCGCGAGCCGGCCACCGTCCGAGAGCGGCGCGATGAGCCGCCATTCGTCCGGGCCGAGGCGGATGAGCAGGGCGCCGGCCCCGTTCTCGGCCGCCTCGCCCGGCTCCAGCGGCAGGGCGGCTCCCAAAGCTGCCTCGACGGCCTGCACGAACCCCGCGTCGCCGGCCGGGCCGCGCAGCACGAAACCCTCGCGCGCCGCGCCCTCGGCCAGCAGCACGCCGCCCGCCCCGCCGGCGCGCGAGCCGAGGTCGAGCCCGGCAAGGGCGCTGCGCCGGATATCGGCGGGTTCGTCAGCCATTGAGCCGCGTCCCTTGCGGGTCGTAGAAGACCGGCGAGACGATCTCCGCCGCCATGGAGAGGTCGATGACCGGCGAGGCGATATAGACCGTCTGGCCGGTTCGCGCCCGTCCGTTCTCGACCAGCGCGAGCGCCAGCGCCCGGCCGAGCGTCGGGCTGTAGCAGAAGGAGGTGACATGGCCGAGCGGCGGCGCGGGCTTCATGTCGTCGCTCTCCACCACCTGGCATCCGGGCGGGATGCGGGCTTGCGCGTCGATGACGGAGAGGCCGACAAGCTGCTGGCGGCCGTTCCGGCGGAGCGCGGGCAGGTCGAGCGAGCGCTTGCCGATGCCGGGGCCTTCCGCCCTGACCATGCGCCCGAGGCCCAGATCGTCCGGCGTCGTGCGGCCATCCGCTTCGGCGTGGGTCACATGGCCCTTCTCGATGCGCATGACGCCCATCGCCTCGGTGCCGTAGGGCGTGAGCCCGTCCTCACGTCCCTCGGTCAGGAGCCGCGTCCACAGCGCGAGCCCGTGATCGGCGGGCACGGCGATCTCATAGGAGAGTTCGCCCGAGAAGCTCATCCGGAATACGAGCGCCGAGAGGCCTGCGACGGTCGCCGCGCGCACCGCCATCATCGGGAAGGCGTCGTCCGAAAGGTCGAGCTCCGGCGCAGCCCGCTCCAGCAGCGCCCGCGAGCCGGGGCCGGCAAGCGCAGCCGCGAACCAGTGCTCGGTGACATCCGTGGCATAGACCTCCAGCTCCGGCCAGACGGTCTGAAGCAGCAGTTCGATATGCTGCATCGCCTCGTGCTGATGGGCGGTCGTAGTCGTCAGGTAGAAGTGGTTTTCGCCAAGCCGCATGCAGACGCCGTCGTCGAATACCCGCCCGTCCTCGCGCAGCATCAGCCCGTAGCGGCCGCGCCCCGTCTTCAGGCTCGACATCCGGTTCGCATAAACGAGGTCGAGGAAGGCCGCGGCGTCCCGCCCCTGGATATCGACCTTGCCGAGCGTGCCGACGTCGACGATGCCGACGCCGGCGCGGGTCTCGCGCACTTCTGCGGCGATGGCTTCCTCCTCGCTCATGCCCTCGCGCGGATAATAGCGGGGCCGGCGCCAGTGGCCGGCGGCGGTGAAGGGAGCGCCGCGCGCCTCGTGCCAGTCATCGGCCGCCGTGCGGCGCAGCGCGTCCCGTCCCTCGCCGATGAGGCCCGACGCCATGGCCGCTATCGGTACGGGCGTATAGGGCGGGCGGAAGGTCGTCGTCCCGGTTTGCGCCACCGGCCGCCCGAGCGCTTCGGAGAGGAGAACGAGGCCCGCCATGCCCGAGGTCTTACCCTGGTCGGTGCCCATGCCGAGCGCGGTATAGCGCTTCACATGCTCGACCGAGCGGTAGCCCTCGCGGGCGGCGAGGTCCACATCCGCTGCGGTTACGTCGTATTGCAGATCGACGAAGCGCTTGCCGCCGCCCGGCTGCCAGAAGACGGGCGCCTCGCCGGCGTTGCGGTCGGGCGAGCGCGGCGGCTCGCCGGCGGCCCGTTCGTGCCCCGAGGAGGCCGCAGCGGCGGCGCCTGCGGCCCAGCCTTCTTCAAGACAGCCGTCGAGGTCGAAACGCCCGGCGGCTGCGCCCGCGCTCCGGTTTGCGCCGCCCGGCCGGTCGGGCAGGATCAATCCCCGTTCCTCGTCGTAGCAGAAGCTGCCGCGCGCCTGGGCGTGCAGATGCACCGCCGGGCTCCAGCCGCCGGAAACGGCCACCAGGTCGCAGGCGATTCGCTCGCCCTTGCCTCCGGCCCTGCCGTCGGCCCGGCGGAGCAGGACGCCGCGCACCCGGCGGCTGCCCAGAACCCGATCGACAGCTTCGCCCGCGCGGCAGGGCAGGTCGCGCACATCGCCGCCGGACCGGGTGTCGGCCACGGCGGCGATGCCGACGCCCGCGCTCCGCAACAGCCGCGCCACTCTGTAGATGCTGTCATTGTTGCCGGCGACGACAGCCTGCCGCCCGGCCAGCACGCCATAGGCATGGGCATAGCCGCCGGCCGCTGAGGCCGACATGACGCCCGGCCGGTCGTTCCCGTCGAAGAGCAGCGGACGCTCATGCGCGCCGGCGGCAATCACGACCTCGCGGGCCCGCACGAACCAGAGCCGCATTGCCGGCGCGCCGGGCGCGCCCTCCTCCTGTCCGGCCCGCTCGGCGACCGTCAGCAGGTTGTGGTCGTAATAGCCGGCGACGGTGGCGCGGCGCAGCAGGCGGACATGACTCATCGCCTCCAGTTCGGCGGTCGCGGCATCGACCCAGGCAAGCCCGTCGCTGTCCCCGATCTCGCCGGGCGCGCGCAGCAGGTCGCCGCCGAAGCGGACATTCTCGTCGGCGAGCACCACCCGGGCCCCGGCGCGCGCCGCCGCCAGCGCCGCCGCCACGCCCGCCGGCCCGCCGCCCGCTACCAGCACGTCGGTGTGGATGCGCCGCTTGGCGTAGAAGGCGTCATCCGGTGTGCGCGGCGCCGGCCCGAAGCCCGCCATGCGCCGGATCAGCGGCTCATAAAACGCATGCCACCAGCGCGCCGGCGCCATGAAAGTCTTGTAGTAGAAGCCCGCCGGCATCAGCCCGCCGGCCAGGCCGAACGCGCCGCCCAGGTCCCAGGAAACCGAGGGCCAGGCGTTCTGCCCGAAGGCCTCCAGCCCCTCCGAGAGCGGGACCTCGGTCGCCTTCAGGTTCGGCCGGGCCTCCCCGCGCACGCCTGTCGTCACCATGGCGTTCGGCTCTTCCGGGCCGAAGCCCCAGACGCCGCGCGGGCGGTGGTATTTGAAGCTCCGCGCCACGATCCGCACGCCCGCCGCCAGCAGGCCGGAGACCAGGCTGTCGCCCCGGTAGCCCTCGTGGCGGTGGCCGTCGAAGTCGAATCTGAGCGGTTCCGAGCGGTCGATGAGATGACCGCCCTCGGCCGCGCGGAAGGGCTGGCGCTTCATGGCCGGCTCAGCCGCACCGCGCCCAGATCGTAGCTGTAGGTGTCGCGTTCGACCTCCAGCCAGCGCCGGCAGCCGTCGCGGTGGAACCAGAGCTCGCGATGCGGACCCTTCGGGTTGTCGTGGAAGCAGAGATAGTCCGTCCAGGCCTCGTCGGTTGCGGCCTCGGGGTCCGCCGGGCGCTCGATTCCGGCTTCGCCGCCATAGGCGAACTCCGTCTCGTCGCGCGCACCGCAGAAAGGGCAGGGTATCAGAAGCATGGTCCGCGTCCCCTCAATGTCCCCACGCCACGGGTCCGGCGCCGTTCTCGTCCAGCACGGCGCCGGTGCGGAAGCGCTCGAGCGAGAACGGCGCATTCAGCGCATGCGGGGCGTCGTTGGCGAGCGTCCAGGCGAGGCACCAGCCGGAGGCGGGCGTGGCCTTGAAGCCGCCGTAGCACCAGCCGCCGGTCATGGCGAGGCCCTCCACCGGCAGTTTGGCGATGATGGGACTCCCGTCCATGCTCATGTCCATGACGCCTGCCCAGTGCCGTAGCTGGCGCAGGCGCGAGACGCGCGGGAAATATTCCGAGACCGACGCCAGTATGTCCTCCAGGCGCGCCGGGCTGCCGCGCTGCGACCAGGAATTGTAGCCGTCCAGGCTGCCGCCGATCAGCACTTCGCCCTTGTCGGTCTGGCTCACATAGGCATGCGTTGCGGCGATCGAGACGACGGTGTCGATAAAGGGTTTGACCGGCTCCGAGACCGTCGCGGTCAGCAGATGCGTCTCGATGGGCAGGCGGATGCCCGCCATTTCCGCAAGGCGCGAGGAATGCCCGGCGACGGCAAGGCCGACCCGGCCGGCCCCGATGGGTCCGCGGCTGGTCTGCAGCCCCGCCACCCTGCCGGACTGGATGTCGATGCCGGTCACCTCGCAGTCCTGGATGATGTCCACCCCGAGCGCGTCTGCGGCGCGCGCATAGCCCCACGCGACGGCGTCGTGGCGGGCGACGCCGCCGCGCGGCTGCATCACGCCGCCGACGATGGGATGGCGGATGTCCGGCGAGAGGTTGAGCGCCGGGACGAGCCGCGCCAGGTCGGCACGGGTCAGCAGTTCCGCGTCTATGCCGGCGTAGCGCATGCCGTTGTGCCGGCGCACCCAGTAATCGCGCTGGGCGTCGGTGTGGAAGACGTTGATGACGCCGCGTGGCGAGAACATCACATTGTAGTTGAGGTCGCGGCTCAGCCCTTCCCAGAGCTTCAGCGAATGTTCGTAGAAACGCTGGTTTTCCGGCAGCAGGTAGTTGGACCGTACGATGGTGGTGTTGCGACCGGTATTGCCGCCGCCGATCCAGCCGCGCTCCAGCACGGCGACATTCGCGATGCCGTGGTTGCGGGCGAGGTAGTAGGCGGTGGCGAGGCCGTGTCCCCCGCCGCCGACGATGACGACGTCGTAGGAGGGTTTCGGCGCCGGCGCGCGCCAGGCCGGCTTCCAGTCCCGATGCCCGGAGAGCGCGCCCCTCAGAAGCGAAAAGATCGAATAACGCTGCATTGCGGCCATTCTAGCCCGGATTTCACTGAGCGGTCATGGCCGGAACCGCCATGCCCGCCTCTCGCCGCGGGCGTCAGGCGTCCGCCGTCCAGAGGCACCAGACGGCGAGCAGCGGCGTTTCGCCCGTGCGCATGGCGTGCCAGGCATGGGGCGGGTTGTGCTGGATGCTGCCCGCCGGCCGCGCCCGCCAGCCCAGGTCCTCGCGCCACCAGTCGCCGGGCGCGAGCACGAAATAGAGCTCCTCCGGCGGGTGGTTGTGCCTCGGATAGTCGGTGTGCGGCGCCACAAGACTTACCCCGACGCGGACATCCTCGCGCCGTTCGAGACCGTCCGCGCCCGTCAGCACGGCGTTGGCATGGGCCTTGCGGAAGGCCGGGTCGTCCTCGCTGCCGAGCCTCGGCCCCCATGCCAGCCGGGGGTCCATCGCCCGGAGCGCGCCCGCCGCATGCTGCACCGGCTCCGGCCCCTGCGCCGCGAGCGCGAATGCCGCGTCCAGCGCCTCGGCCGGGGCGGGGCGGCTCGGCTTCAGACCGTCGGGCGGCAGTTCTCCCGGCGTCTCCAGCGCATCGAATATGCGCGCCGCAAGCGCCGCTTCCGGCCCGCCCGGCGGCACCGCCTCTCGCACCGCACGGCCGAGCGCGTGCACGAAATGGTCGAGATCGCCCGCTCTCAGCATATCCGTCCCGCTTCCCGCGCCGCCGCGCCGCCTCTGCGCTGCGGAGCGCGAATGGCCGCGCCGCGCACGGCTCAGAAGGTCCCCGGATAGAGCCCGCCGTCCATCAGCACGCTGTTGGCGGTCATGAAGCCGACATGCTCGCTGCAGAGAAAGGCGCAGACCTTGCCGAACTCCTCGGCCGTGCCGAAACGCCCGGCCGGCGTTGCGGCCATGCGCTGCTTGCGCGCTGCGTCCACGTCGATGCCGGCCTGCTTTGCTGCATGGACGATGCCGCTTTGCAGCCGGTCGGTGTCGAACGGCCCCGGCAGCAGGTTGTTGATGACGACATTGCGGTCCACGACCTCGCGGCAGATGGTGTTGCAGAAGCCCTGGAGCGCCAGGCGCGCCGATGTCGAGAGGCCGAGATTGGGCACCGGCATCTTGGTCGATTGCGAGGTGATGTTGACGATCCGCCCGAAGCCGCGCTCGGCCATGCCGTCCACCACAGCGGTAATCATCTCGGCATGGCCGAGAAGCTGGGCCTCCAGCGCCGCGAGCCAGCGCTCGCGCGTGTCGGTGCGGAAATTGCCGGGCGCCGGGCCGCCGGCATTGGTCACCAGTATGTCCGGTTCGGGGCAAGCGGCGAGGATCGCCTGCCGGACCTCGGGCTGCGTGATGTCGCCGGCGACGGCCTTCACCTCGACGCCGGCGGCGGCGCGGATTTCCTCCGCCGTCGCCTCGAGTTCCGAGGCCGTGCGGGCGTTGATGACCAGATGCACGCCCTCCTCGGCGAGCGCCATGGCGCAGCCCTTGCCGAGCCCCTTGCTGGCGGCGCCGACAATGGCCCGCTTACCCGCGATTCCGAGATCCATGACTGTCCTCCCCCTGTTCGAATGCCCCTTCGGCAAGCAGTTCCCGCACGAGGCCCGCGGTGATGCGGCGCCGGCCGGCCAGTGCGGCGCGGTCCAGAATATCTACCGCACGACGCGCCGCGGCGAAACTGCGCTCGATGCGCCGAAGCAGCAGGTCGAGCACCTCCTGGCCGATCCCGATCTGCCGGTCGGCGAATTGCTTGGCGAGCACGGCTTCGAGCAGGCGGTCGTCGGGCGGGCGGATGGCGACGGCCGGGCCGGCCGCGAGGCGCGAGGCGAGGTCCGCGGTCCTGAGTTCCCAGCGCGAGGGCGGCGCGGCCGCCGTCAACAGCAGCGAGCCGCCCCGTCCCGCCAGCAGGTTGTAGAGATGCAGCAGGGCAAGCTCGTCCACCGCGCCGTCCGCCCCGTCGATGACGAGATGCTCGCGCCCGCCGAGCAGGTTGACCGGATTGGCCTCCGCCAGCGCCGCCGGCGGGACCGTGACGGCGCCGCTCCTTGCGCGCCAGACATGGGCGAGATGCGTCTTGCCCGAACCCGCCGGCCCCCAGACCGTCAGCGCCGGGGCCGGCCAGTCCGGCCAGCGGTCGATCCAGGACACCGCTTCGGCATTGCTGTCGGCGACCAGAAAGTCCTCGGCGCCCATGGCCGCGCGGTGGCCGAGATGCAGGACGAATTGCCGACTAGCCCGCATTTCTCACCAGGGTCACGGCCTGCGTCGCTGTCCAGGCGTTCGCTCCGCAAGGAGTGGGCCGAAAAGCGTAGCGGAGCCTACGCTTGAGGGCCGCGACGCCGCGGGCGGACGCCTGGGCACGACCCGAAAGGCGGCGCTGTCGGGCCGGCAGGCTGCGTCGAGCCGCTTGCCCGATGCCCCGCATCGCGCGGCGCGGCTCTCCTACCCTGCCGGCCCGACAGCGCCGCGCAGACCATGACCCTGGTGAGAAATGCGGGCTAAGGCGCGTCATCGGAGCCATAAAGGCGGCTCTCCCGGTATTGCTCGATGGCGAAGCGCGCCAGCACCCCGATGGCCGCAGCCGCCGGCAGGGCGACCAGCATGCCGACGAAGCCCAGCAGCGACCCGCCGGCAAACAGCGCGAAGATCACCCAGACCGGATGCAGGCCCACCCGGTCTCCCACCAGCTTCGGGGTGAGATAGTTGCCCTCGACGGCCTGCCCGGCGACGAAGATCGCGGCGACCAGCGCCACCCGCCAGAGCGACTCGAACTGATCGAGCGCGAGCCCGATGGAAATCAACCCGCCCAGCACGCTGCCGACATAGGGGATGAAGGAAACCAGGCCCGAGAAGATGCCGACGATGAAGCCGAAATCGAGCCCGGCGAGCATCAGCAGGCACCCGTAGCCGAGGCCGAGCAGGATGCAGACCGTGGCCTGGCCGCGCACGAAGCCGGCAAGCGTGGCGTCGATCAGCGCCGCCTGCTTGCGGATGACGGGCGCGCTCCGGCGCGGCAGCAGGCCGTCCATGGCGGAGACGATCCGGTCCCAGTCGCGCAGCAGGTAGAAGGCGACGACGGGCGTGACGATCGCGAGGCCGAGCAGGTTGACGATCGCGAGCCCGCTGCCCAGCACGCGCCCGGCGATCTCGCCCGCCCAGCCGGCGGCGGTGGCGACATGGCCGGCCAGCGCCCGGCGGATGCCCTCCATGTCCTCCGGCGAGAACTCCGCCTGCAGCCGCGCCGTCACCCGCGAGACGGCCTGCTCCAGGGTCTCGATATAGCCGGGCAGCGCGGCGGCGAGACCGCCGAGCTGGGCGTTCACCACCGGCACGAGCAGCAGCAGCATGCCGAAGCTCGCCACTGCGAAGCCGGCGAGCACGAGCAGGGCCCCGACCGTCCGCCCGACGCCGCGCCGCTCCAGCCGGTCAACAAGCGGATCGAGGAAATAGGCGATGGCGATGCCGGCGACGAAGGGCAGCAATATGTCCTGGAAAAGCGCGAGGAAGAGCACCGCCCCGAGCGCGACAAGAAGCCAGACTCCGGTTTGCTTCGCAGGACTCACGCCGCACCGCCTCCGCGTTCGAGCCGCATCATGCCGCGCATCCAGGTGACGACATAGACCCCGCCGGACACGGCCGTCGTCACGCCGACGACGGCGCAGGCGGCCTCCAGGGCGACCGGGATATGGAACTGCCAGGCCAGCATGGCGAGCACGCCCGCGGCGAAGGCAAGCTGCACGCAGGTGTTCAGCTTGCTCGTCCAGTGCGGCCGCACCGGCTGGGCGGACGGCATGAGCATCTGGCCGAGCAGCCAGCCGGAGACGATCAGCGCGTCGCGGAACACCACCAGGATCACGAGCCAGGCGGGCAGCAGGTCGCGGACGCCGAGGGAGATGAAGACCGAGACCAGCAGCGCCTTGTCGGCGACCGGGTCGAGCAGGCTGCCGAGGCGGGACACCTGCCCGAGCCGTCGCGCCAGCCAGCCGTCCACGGCGTCGGAAAGGCCGGCGAGCAGGAACAGCCAGAGCGCCGCCTCGTACCAGCCGCGCACTACCAGCCAGACGGCCAGCGGCACCGCCAGCAAGCGGGCAAGCGTGATCGCGTTCGGCCAGGTCATCGCCCGGTCGCGCCGGCCTCAGCGGTCCAGCGGGCGGAGCGTCCAGGCATTGCCGCCGCCCCGTTCGAGCGCGAGGCCCTGTCGTTCCAGCACGCCGCCGAGGCGCTCCGCACCGCCCGCGAAGCGGAACCGGAAGACCGCCCGGCTGCGGGCGAGTTCGACGAGCCGGACCTGCCGCACGCCGCCGGCCGCCTTGAGCGCATCCTTCACCGCGATGAGGTCGCCGAGCCCGCCGAGCGATGCCGTCGCCTCGAACGGCTCCGCCGGCGTGTCGGCTGCGACCAGATTGGCGCGCTTCCAGCTTTCCTGGATTTGCGTCGCCGCCGCGGCCGCGGCGCGCGCGCAGAGGCTCTCCACCGTTTCCCCGGGCCGGCCTTCGATGCGCAGCATCCCGGCCGCCGCCGCCTCGCCCGCCCCGAAGCGCCTGAGCGCGACCTCCAGCACCGGGCGGGGGCTCTGTCCGTCCAGGCGATAAACGGCATGGGCGACCAGCGCGCGCCGGGCGCCCATGCGGACGGCCGCCTGCAACAGGCGGGCGCGGTCGCCCTCTGCCGCGCTGTCCGCCGCAGGCATGGCGGGGTCGCCGGGCGCCGGCAGCGCCAGCGGCACCGGCTCGTTCGCCGCCGGGCGCTGCGCCCAGGCCGCGCGCCAGGGGTTGGCGTCCTCGAACAGGAGGCGCAGCGGCCCCCAGTCATAGACGGGAAAGACCGCCACGGGACCGCTTACGGCCTCCGAAAACGGGATGCCGGCCTCCCGCAGCAGCGCGCGCACCGGCTCGGGGTGGAAGCCGATGGAGACGCGCGCGATATAGCGCACTGGCGACTGGCGCTCATCCAGAACCTGCACGCTGCGCATCGCCGCCGCTGCAGCTTCGGGGTCCGCGTTCGGCAGCCGGTCATGGTCGCTGCGAAGCGTCAGGCGGCGCAGGAGGGTGTCGAAGGCTTCCGCGCGGGCCTCGGCCATGGCGGCCCGCTTCGCCTGGGCGGTCGAGGGCGCCGACTCATCCACGGAAATACCCTGCACCGTATAGAGATCGACCTTCGCGGCGGCCGGCCCGCCCGGCAACAGGACCGCAAGCGATGCAAGGATCGCCGCCGCGTGCAACGCGGCAGTTTGCAGGGATGGCGGCGTCATCGCCGCCGCCGCGCGCAACGCGGCGAATCTCAGGGATGGCGGCGTCGTCGCCGCCGCCGGCCCGAACAACGCTCGCATTGCGCCTCTTCGCCCGATGGATATTGTCGGCCCGGACTATACCGCCCCCGAGGGAACATGGCGAGCAGCGAAGGCACGACCTACAAGACGGCCGGCGTCGATATCGACGCCGGAGAAGCGCTGGTGCGCCGCATCGCGCCAGCAGCGGCGCGAACGGCGCGGCCGGGCGCGGATGCGCGGCTCGGCGGTTTCGGCGGCTTCTTCGACCTCCGCGCGGCCGGGTTCCGCGATCCCGTGCTGGTGGCCGCAACCGACGGGGTCGGCACCAAGCTGGAGGTCGCCCAGGCGCTCGGCCGCCATCGCGGCGTCGGCATCGATCTCGTGGCGATGTGCGTCAACGACCTCGCCGCGCAGGGGGCGGAGCCGCTGTTTTTTCTCGACTATTTCGCGACCGGCGCGCTGGACGCGGATGCGGCGGCGGCAGTGGTGGAAGGCATTGCGGAGGGCTGCATTGCCGCCGGCTGCGCGCTCATCGGCGGCGAGACGGCGGAAATGCCGGGCTTCTATCCCGACGGGCGCTACGACCTCGCGGGTTTCGCCGTCGGCGCGGTCGAGCGCGAACGGATGGAACGGCCCGGGGCCCGGCCGGGAGACGCCGTTCTGGGCCTCGCCTCGGACGGCCTGCACGCCAACGGCTTCTCGCTCGTCCGCCGCATCGTCGAGCGGGAAGGCCTCGACCTCGGGGATCCGTCGCCCTTCCAGGACACGCCGCTCGGCGAGGCGCTGCTCCGGCCGACGCGCATCTATGTCCGCCCCGTGCTGGCGGCGCTCGCCGAAGGCGGGGTCCGGGCGCTGGCGCATATCACCGGCGGCGGCCTGGTGGAGAACCCGCCGCGCGGCCTGCCGCCGGGCCTCGCCATGCGGATCGACGGCGCCGCCTGGCCCCTGCCGCCCGTCTTCGCGTGGCTTGCGGGCCGTGTCGCGCCGGCGGAGCTCGCCCGCACCTTCAATTGCGGCATCGGCATGACCGTTGCGGTCGAAGCGGAGCGGGCCGACGCGCTGGCGGCATGTTTCGAGGCGGCGGGCGAGACGGTCTTCCGCATCGGCGAGGTCGTGGAAGGCGAGGGCGTCACGCTCGACGGCCTGGAAGGGTGGCGGCGGTGAAGGTCGGTGTGCTGCTGTCCGGCAGGGGCAGCAACCTCCAGGCGCTGCTGGATGCGCGCGCGGCCTCCTGGAAGGTCGCCGTGGCGATTTCCAATGTTGCAGGAGCACAGGGCCTCGCGAGGGCTGAGGCGGCAGGCGTGCCCGCATTGACCCTGCCGCACGGCGATTTCGCCGGCCGCGAGGCGTTCGAGGATGCGCTGGATGCCGGGCTTCGGGCGGCGGGGGCGGAGCTCGTCGTGCTGGCGGGCTTCATGCGCGTGCTCGGGGCGGGGTTCGTGGATCGCTGGCGCGACCGGTCCGTCAATATCCACCCCTCGCTGCTGCCGGCGTTCCGGGGCCTCGATACGCACAGGCGCGCTCTGGAGGCCGGTGTGCGCTGGCATGGCTGCACGGTGCATTTCGTCCGCGCGGAGCTGGACGCCGGGCCGATTATCCTCCAGGCGGCGGTGCCGGTGCGCCCGGACGACACGGAAGAAACGTTGGCCGCCCGCGTGCTTGCGCGCGAGCACCATGTGCTGCCGCTGGCGGTCGGCTGGATTGCGGAAGGCCGCGTGAGAGTGGAGAACGAGCGGGTCGTGGCGGTCGATCCGGACCGTTCGCCGGTCAATCCGTCGCAGTGAGGGCAACAGGCGTGCGGCTATAGTGCCGACGGCTTGTCTCGCGGGGGAGGTTTGCGTCCGATGGCGGAATACAATGCAGCGGCCGAAGAGGCGCGCCACCAGCATATCTGGGTCGGTTTCTGCAGGTTCCTCGGCTGGTCCACCGGCGGGGTGATCCTCCTGCTGGTCATTCTGGCGGCAACGCTTCTGTAGCGGGGAGGACAGGCGATGGCCGGTGACAAGGTGACGGTCGAGGTCGAGCTGAACCCCGACATGCTCGCGCTGCTCGACGATGTGGTGAAGGACTACCGGCTGCCGGACCGCGGCAAGGCGCTGCGCTGCCTGCTGGACTGGCTGGCCGCGGACGGCGACCGCGACCAGGTGTTCAGGAAGATCCGCTGCCGGCGTTGCTGAGCGCCCCCGAAAGCGCCCAGGCGACAGCCTCCTCGATACCGGAAACGCGCGGGCCCGGTTCCGGCGGCGGGCGGCGAATCATCACGACCGGAACGCCGCGTTCGCGCGCCACGGCGATCTTGGCTTCCGTCGCCGGGCCGCCGGAAGCCCGCGTCACCAGCGCGCCCACGCCGTAGTCCGCGAATAGCCTGCGTTCCCCCGCGAGACCGAAGGGGCCGCGCGCCAGCACCACCTCCGCACCCTTGAGCGGCGAGGGGCCGGGGTCGATGCGGCGCAGCACGAACTGCCGGTCGCGCAGGCCCGCAAAGGCGTCGAGGTCGCCGGGGCCGAGCGTCAGGAACACCGCGTCCGGCAGGTCCGCCAGCGCCCGGGCGGCCGCCGCCGCGTCGGCCACGCAGATCCAGCGGTCTCCCGGCTGCCGCCGCCACATCGGCCGCTCGACTGCAAGCCGGGGCACGCCCGCCCGCTCCGCCGCCTCGCGCGCATTGGCGGAGATGCGCGCGGCAAAGGGGTGCGTTGCGTCTATCAGCCGGTCGATGCGCTGCTCGCGGAGATAGCGCGCAAGGCCCTCGGCGCCGCCGAAGCCGCCGGTCCTGACTGCGCCCGCAAGCGCAGCCGGACGCCGCGTCCGGCCCGCAAGGGAACTCACGATCGAGGCCTTTCCCTCCAGGGCGCGCGCGATTGCGGCTCCTTCTCCGGTCCCGCCCAGGATCAGGACGCGGAGCCTAGACACCGGCCTCGCACCGGCGGGTGCTAACTATCTGAAATAGCGTCGTTTTTTCTCCTAAAAATTTGCAACTGGGGAACGAATACTGCCACCGGCGCTTCCCCGGCTGCAACAGGAGCCGGGAGACAACGTATGGCGAATGTCACTCTCACCGAAGCGCGCGTCAAGGCGCTTCAACCCCGCAAGACGGTCCGCGACGTCCGCGATGGCAAACTCAGGGGTTTCGGCGTCCGGGTGCTACCCTCCGGCCGGAAACGCTACTTCATCCAGTGTCAGCATCGAGGAGAGCGCGTCTGGAAGATCGTCGGCGATGGCGGGTCGATGAGCGTGAAGGAGGCGCGGGCCTCGGCGAGCGAAGTTCTCGCAGCAGTTCGGCGCGGAGAGGAAGCACCCGGCAGGCCCGACGAGTCGCTCTTCGAAAGCGTCGCCGAGGCCGTGTTCCAGAGCTACGAACGGGTCTGGAAGCCCGGAACGCTTTATGCGAACCGGCACTATTTGAAGAATCAGATCATGCCCTATTTCGCGACCTGCGAAATTGGTGACATCGCCCGGCGGGACGTCCAGAACTGGTTCGCCTCGCTGCGCGCCACGCCATCCGCGGCCGACAGGTCCATGCCGATACTTTCCGTCATCATGAGGGAGGCGGAGAAGATGGGTCTGCGTCCGGAAGGCTCAAACCCGTGCCGGGGTATCAAGCGGTATCGCCGGAAAGGGCGCGAACGGTTCCTGTCCGAGGACGAAATCCGCCGCCTGTCGGTGAGGTTGTCGGCACGCGCCAAGCGGTATCCGCTTCAGGTAGCCGTCATCCGGCTCCTCTTGCTCACGGGATGCCGGAAGAGCGAGGTACTTACTCTGCGATGGTCGGACTACCGGGACGGCAATCTCTTTCTCCGCGACAGCAAGACCGGTCCCCGAACGGTATGGCTATCGCAGCCGGCCCGGAACATTTTCGACTCACTCAAACGGACGAGCCCCTGGATATTCCCGGCAGCGCGCTCGGGCGGTCCGCGGCGTGGCGAGTGGCTCTACCGGTTCTGGCTGAAGGTTCGCGAGGAAGCGGAATTGCGCGATGCGCGCCTTCACGATCTGCGCCACTCGCATGCGACCCTTGCCCTGAAACAGGGCGAGACCGTTCTCGCCATCGGACGGCTCCTCGGCCACCGCAAAGCGGAGACGACGCTCAAATACACCCATTTTGCCGACGCGATGGTTCGGGACGCCGTCGAAACGGTTGGCTCCGTTCTGGAGGGCTGAGCGGTGGCAGCAAGAGAGAGGATGAAATTGACCGAGGCGGCCATTGCCCGTCTCCGTCCCCGCGAACAGGAATTCACGGTCTGGGACAGCCGCATGACGGGCCTGGGGGTCCGCGTCCGGCCCTCCGGTGGAAAGAGCTACGTCCTGCTGCTGGAGATTGGCGGCCGTTCGCGACGCCTCTCGCTCGGTCTGGTTTCGGCGAGGACGGTCGTCGAGGCTCGTCGGGAATGCCACGCGCGCAAGGCGAATCCGGAGTTGGAGAAGACAGGGAAGCCACAGCGCACGGTTCCCCAGTTCCGGGACTTCGTTGCAGGGCCTTGGAAGAAAACCCATTTCGACCGCTACAAGCAATCAACCCAGCGTTCCGACTCCTATCGTCTCAACACCCGGTTGCTTCCGGCATTCGGAACGAAACCTCTGGACCGCATAACTCCAGCGCATGTCAGGCAATGGTTCGAACGTTACAGCCGAACGGCCCCAGGCGGCTCCAATCGTGCTCTCGAGGTGTTGCAGCAAATCATGAATTTCGCCGTTGCCAGCGGCCATATCGACACGAATCCGGCGCGCGACGTGAGAAAGAACCGGCGTGCCACGCTGACGCGGTTCCTGTCCCTTGAGGAGGTCGGTCGTCTTCACCGGGTCCTCGACGCGCAGACTCGGAAGGAATGCCGCCAGCAGGCCGACATCATCCGGCTTCTCCTTCTGACCGGGTGCCGCAAGGGCGAGATCGTTTGCCTGCGCTGGTCGGAGGTTCATCCCGACGTGCTCGTCCTTGCGGACAGCAAGACGGGTCCGAGGCAGGTTCCGTTGAACAGCCAAGCCCGGCGCATTCTCGACCGCCAACCTCGGGGAGAAAGTGACTTTGTCTTTCCGTCGCCGCTCGATCCCTCGCGGCATCGCGGCGTCACTCTCCCGCTCTGGTACCGCGCTCGGCGGGAAGCCGGTATCGAGGATGTGCGCCTTCACGACCTGCGGCACACGATGGCGAGCCATGCGGTCATGAACGGGGTGCCGGTCCCGGTGGTCTCCCGTTTGCTCGGCCATTCCAATGTGCAAATGACGCTGCGCTATGCCCACCTTGCAGACCGTGACATAGAGGCGGCAGCCGAAAGGGTCGGCGATAGAATCGCGGATGTCATGGCCGGAGGTCGATCCTGACTGCGCCGACGAAGCGCCGTGAGATGACCGCATACCACGCCCACAACACCACCAACTATGGCCCATAACGTGTTGCCCGGCGCTATGCTTGGACGCCGATCAACGCCATAAGCGATTGATCGCATTCGATCATGAAGGGTCAGAGCTCGGTGCTTAACGACACCCATTACGCCCCGCCAAGAACTGGAGTGCGTCCCGGATTGAGACACTATTTGGATTTCGTGTCATCGACACGGGCGTTCGTTCCAAGTCAACGATAGAGGCAGGGACGGAGGGTTATCTGGCAACGCGCAAGCCGCAGCAATTTGCCGCTGAGAAAGTTGGTTCGCCCTTGAGAGGTTCGCCCCTGAGAGGTCCGCCCCTGAGAAGATCGCCCCTAGGAGGTTCGCCCCTGAGAGGTTCGCCCCTGAGAGGTTCGCCCCTAGGAGAATCGCCGAACGGAGGCGTGCCTCTGACAAGTTCGCCCCGATGAGGCTCGCTCCTGAGAAGTTTGCCCTGAGGAGGTTCGCTCCTGAGAAGTTTGCCCTGACAAGATTCGCTCCTGAGAAATTGGTCTCGAATAGGTTAGCCTCTGGAAGGTTGATCTCGCCGAGAAATGCTCCGCCTTCCCCGAGGTGCTTCTCGGACAGATTGATCCCGACGAGTGGGGAGCGCGACTTCAGGAGGACGGCACAGCCCTCCCACGGCTGCTCCTCGAAGCAAAGCCATCCGTCCTGTCTGTTCAGGTATTCGAGCGCCTCCTTCTTGCCGCTGCTACCGGGCGCAGCAGTGGTGACAAGAGTCCAAGCCCGCACCACCCGCTCGTTCACGCGATCCCGATACTCGATCCAGAACTGCAGGACGGTGAGGAGAAGCGCAACAACGGCCACCAGGATGCTCCAAGGCTCAATCGCGACGACGGCCCTGTGGAGCCTGTTCCAGAAACCTGGCCGATTCGCGGTTCGGTCTTCAGATTCGGTCATCGTGTCCTCCGTTTCTCGTCGACGCTCATTCGGGACCGGCGCCAGCCTGCTCGCAGGGACCGGGAAGCGGAAGCCCCCCTGTATGCCTATGACACGGCGGAGTTCGTCAGGACCTGCAAAGCCTTCGGCGCTGAGGCGCATGCGGCGCGCAACACCGCGGGCCGGCGCTCGAATATCGGCGAGGAGATGGCGGCGAGCGAGGGGTATCAAGCGAGCCAGGTTCACCGCAAACGGATCGAGGAGGTCTTCGTCTGGGTGAAGACGGTGGCGCGCCTCTCGAAGACCCGGCATCGCGGCCTGGCCCGGGTGGACTGGCAGTTCACCCTGGCGCTTGCAGCCTACGACCTGATCCGCCTGCCGAAGCTCTTAAAGGCTGCCCCATGACCGCCGGGACCCGGCGCAGGGCCGCCGTTGCGCGCTCCGTCACGCCGACGCCGCGCCCGACAAGGCTTCCCGTCTGCCCTCGCGAAGGCGGGGGTCCGCAGTGCTGCACCGCTGCGCCGCCTCGGCCGACTTTTCCCTTCGAACAAATCGAGCCGATCACCACGATCACGCCCACAAGCGCCTACAAAATCCCCCACTCAGGACGTTCTTCCGCAGCCTGCTAATGATTATGGTACCAAAGTTTCTACAGAGTCTGAAGTAAGGATGTGTTGCAATTTCAGACAAAAACTGTAATATTCATATATGGACACGAAGCGAAAGAATGCGGCTCGCGCGGCTGGCAGTATAGTGAGCGCGGGATGGGTTGGAGCCGTTACCCAACAGTTTTTCTCCGGTCCTTCGGAAAAAGCCAAAGAATTGTTTGAGGCAATTATAGACATTCAATCCATATATGTGGGTTTGATTATTGTTGGAATTGGTAGTTTTCTGTATTTCAATTGGCCATACATTATTTGGTGTGTTGAAATTAAGAAACGTCACAGATATAAGAAAGCTGAACTTTTGTACCGACAAGCCAACGAAGTACGAGATCTAATATTGAGGTTGTTACGAACTGGCACAAAACATCTTTTGGAACAGCTGGATACGCCAGATGAACTGGAGCACCACGAAGGTACACAATTAGGTGCTGACTTTGCAATAACGTTGCGTAGATTAGGAGAGTTGGGATTTGCTCGACCAGATGGAGTATCCGGCGGGGATTGGCTTACTATGCTTAATCAAGTTTACCGATATAATGAGCAATATGGTGTTGAAGCAGCAAGATGCGTCATGGCTCAACTGATCGAAGATCACAAGACGGGCACAGTTAGAAAAGTATCCTACGAGTTCCGATTAACCTCAAGTTCCAGAAAGTGGAAGAGGTAAGTGCCTGATCCAGCGGGCAATCATGATTTTTCGACCGCGCGCCACTGGCTACACGTCAACCGCACGCCGAGCAGCTTGAAGGCTTTCTCCTAGATCGGGATGGGCCGGGTGACGACGTCGAAGGGCTCGGCCCCCGGCAACCGGGGCGCGATGGTGTTCCGGCAGACGGTGGCGAGGTCCTGGAGCAGGGTGCGGAAGCTGTGCACCGGCTCGCCGTCGGCGGTGCGCCGGGTCCGTGCCTTGTGCTCTGCGCGGCGGGAGCGCCGGGTCGGCGCGACGACGGATGGGCGCCGGGCCTCGGCGACCTCAGGCTCCTCGTCGTCGAACAGCAGCGCCCGGAGCTTCCGGCGCATATGCCACTCGACGTAGTACGCCAGCATGCAGATTAGGACATGGGCCCGGACCCGCTCGGCGGTGCGATGGAAGACCTATGCGAGCCATGCGGTCATGAATGGCGTGCCGGTGCCGGTGGTCTCCCGGCCGCTCGGTCATTCGAACGTGCAGATGACACTCCGATACGCACACCCTGTGGACCGCGACATTGAAGCCGCCGCCGAACGGATCGGGCACGCTATCCAGGCCATCATGAACATAGACGGCAATGGAAGGTAGTCTCCCCGCGACAGGACCAATAGCCAACCCCACGTCTTCGCGGGCGTGGCCATTGGGACCGTTTGCCCGTAATCGGCATTGTGCGAGAATATCGGATCCCGGTCGCCGGCTCCCGTCTCACCCTGATTGTCGCCGAGTCTGACCTTGATCGACGCGCCGCAGATCGCCCATTGGCGCTTGTCGGCAAGCCGCGCCATCAGTGACAGAAGCCGATCGCGGTCCGGGCCATGCTTCTGTACGGGTGCCCAGCCGGCACACCTGCCCCGGATCGAGCAGGTGATCGAGCCGGAGAGTACGCTCTGCCCCTGCGGCTGCGGGGAGATGGTGCGGATCGGCGAGGATCGCGCCGAGAGGCTCGACATCGTGCCGGCGCAGTTGCGGGTGATCGTGACCGTGCGCCCGAAATACGCCTGCCGGACCTGCGAGGGAGGCGTCACCCAGGCGCCGGCGCCGGCCCGGCTGATCGAGGGCGCGCTGCCGACCGAAGGCGCCATTGCGCATGTGCTAATCTCGAAATACGCTGACCATTGTCCGTTGTACCGTCAGAGCCGGATCTACGCGCGTTCGGGACTGGAGCTGGACCGCTCGACTCTGGCCGACTGGGTCGGCAAGGCGGCGTTCCACTTGCGCCCCGTGTATGACTGCCTGAAGGCGGCGCTGAAGACGTCGAGCACTCTGGGTCTGCCCGCATTTCTTGTCCCGTTCGCGGCGACGAGTGCAAGCGAGATTCGCTGCGCGGCGGCAGGAACGCGGAACCTCACTGCTCGCGGAGCGCGCGCCTGAAACTGGCCAAGATTGGCTTGAGCAGGTATTCGATCGGACTGCTCGCGCCGGTGAGGATCATCACCTCCGCCGGCATACCGGGCAGCAGCTCCAGATCCGCAAGTTCCGGCTGGCCTGGATCGAGCGCGACCCGCGCCTCGTACCACGAGGCTCCGCTCTCCCGATCCGTAAACCGGTCGGCCGAGATGCGAATCACCTTACCGTCGAGTGGCGGTGTGGTAAGCAGCGAGAACGCCGTGAGGCGAACCTGTGCGGGCAGGCCAATCGCCACCGAGTCGATGTCGGTCGGCGCCACCCGAGCCTCGACGACCAGTGAATCGTCCTCTGGGACGATGTCCATCAGCTCTTGTCCCGGTGCGATGACCCCTCCCACGGTGAACACTTGGAGGCCCATGATCGTCCCGGATACCGGCGCAACCACCCGCGTGCGGGCAAGCACGTCGCGGGCAGCGATCAATCGCTCTCGTACATCCGAGAGCCGAGTCTCGACCTCCCGCAACTGCGTCGTCACTTCGGTGTGTCGTTCCGTCCCGCTCTGCGCCATCATGAGCCGGGTTTCGCCGATGCGCTCGTCGATCCGCGCAATTTCCGCAGCATTGCGGGCCCGTTCCCCGGCAACCTCCGCCAGCCGCCGCTGCACGGCCAGCAGACGCGGCTTCCGCTCGTAGCCTTCCTCGAACAGCGTACGCGCGGCTTCCTCCTCCTCGGCCAGCAGCGCAAGCTGGCGGTCCTGGGACTCGATGTGGTCCTCAAGTCCTTCGGCCTGCCGACGAAGCTGGCCAATCCGCTGTTTGTAGATCGCCGTCTCGTTCGCAAGCGAGCCCCTGCGCGCCTCGAAGATCCGCTCCTGGGTCGCGAGTACCTCCTCCCAAGCCGTGCCGGCCAGCAGGGTCTCCGGCCAGCGAATCGCGGCCAAGCCGTCCCGCTCCGCTTGCAGGCGCGCCTCCAGCGCCAGCGCCGAGTGGTATTGCATCTCAAGGAGAGACAGCGAGGTCCTCGGATTCGTATCGTCCAGCAGCAGCACCATGTCCCCGGCGGCGACCTGGTCGCCTTCAGAAACGGGAATCGCGGCCACGATCCCCCCTTCGAGGTGCTGCACCGTCTTGCGCTCGCCGCTCACGCCCACCACGCCGGCGGCGATCGCCGCGCTCTCCAGGGGCGCCAGGGCCGCCCACAGCGCGAAGCCACCGATGAACACTGCGATCAGCATTCCCCCAAAGGCCATGAGCCGGCCGACATTCGGGCGGCGCTCGCCAAAGGACGGCGCTTCAAGGGTCGGGCTCTCCTGCAGCCGGAGGGGCAATGGGCTGCGTGCCGGCGCGAGCTCCCGGCTCATGACGCCGGCGCGGACCGCGGCGCTCGGCGCGCAGTACCCACGGCATCCAGCACGGTTTCGCGCTGTCCGAACGACGTAATCCTCCCCTCCTGCAGCACCAGGATCCAATCCGCCTGCGCCATCGTCCCCGTGCGCTGCGCGATCAGCACCACGGTCGTCCCCCGTTCGCGCAGCCGTGCGATGGTCCGGATCAGGGCCTGCTCCCCCTCCGCGTCCAGATGTGCATTTGGTTCGTCGAGCACCACCAGCGCCGGGTCGCCGTACACCGCCCGCGCCAGCCCGATGCGCTGGCGCTGCCCGCCCGACACGGGAAGCCCGCCTTCACCGATCAGCGTGTCGTAGCCTGCGGAAAGCCCGAGGATCGTCTCGTGCGCCTCGGCAAGCTGTCCCGCGGCCACCACGGCATCGTCGGACGCGCGGCCCAGCCGGGCGATGTTGTCGCGGACCGTCCCTGCGAACAGCTCGATGGTCTGCGGGAGATAGCCCACGTGGCGGCCGCGGTCCGCCGATCCCCATGCCGCCACGTCCGCACCGTCGAGGCGGACATGCCCCGCCGTCGGCGCCAGCGAGCCCACGATGAGGCGCACCAGCGTCGTCTTCCCTGCGCCCGAAGGCCCGACAATCCCCAGGACCTGACCCGCCTCGAGCCGGAAGCTCGCTGAGCGCACCACCGGGCGGCGCATCCCCGGCGGCACGTAGCTCACCCCTTCGAGGTCCACACGCCCCTTCGGTCGGGGCAATGACGTCCCCCCCGCCCCATGCTCGCCCTGCGAGATCACGGCGCGTACCCGCCCGTGCGCCGCCCGCGCCGTGATCATCGCGCGCCACGCGGTGATGAGCTGCTCCATCGGCGCCAGGCCGCGCGCCCCGATGATCGACGCCGCAATCATCCCGCCTGCTGTCATCTGCCCCAGCACCACGAGATACGCGCCCGTCCCGAGTATCGAGACCTGGAGACCGAGGCGCAGGAACTTCGCCAGTGCCGCAATGCTTCCGGACGCGCTGCTGGCCGCGGTCTGCAAGCCCAGCCCGTGCGCAGTCGTCTCCTGCCAGCGGCGCGCCACGTCCGGGAGCATGCCCATCGCCATGATGGCGTCTGCGTTGCGCACCGCCGCGTCCGCCGCATTCAGTGCCGACGCCCCTGATGCATTCGCCGCCGAAATGCGCCTCCGGGTGGCGAGATCGTTCAGAACCGCGCAACCGAACAGTGCCAGCGCGCCCCCCAAAGCGATCCAGCCGAGGACCGGATGGATCAGAAACACGATCCCCGGGAACACGGGTGCCCAGGGGGCATCGAACAATGGCAGCACGGCGCCGGCACCCAGATAGCCCCGTACCGTCCCCAGATCACGGAGCCCCTGCGCGGACACCGCCCCGCCGGAGCGCAGCGCCTCCGCCACGGCACCGCTCAGCACCTCGCCGCTCAGGACGCGATCCAGCCACGCTCCCACGCGGACCAGCACGCGCGCCCGCAACGCGTCCAGCGCGCCGAACACCATCAGCGCCGCCACGACCATCGCGCTCAGCACCAGCAGCGTGTCGATGCTGCCCGTCGTAAGCGGGGCGAGCGGGGCACCTTCCAGGTTCGGTTCTGATTTGAGATTCACGCCTGCGAGTTGGGCAGGAGGTGAGTTTCACATTGTTGGGCTCAGTTGAGACACACAGGACGGTAGAAGTGCTTCCGGCGCGTGGCGGTCGTCGTCGCTGGCCGGACGAAGTGAAGGCTCGGATTGTTGCGGAGACGCTGGAGCCTGGGGCGACGGTTCGCGCCGTTGCGCGGCGATACGATATTCATTCGAACCAGGTGACGGGGTGGCGGCGCCTGGCGCGGGATGGGCGTCTGGCGCGGGATGGGCGTCTTGTTTTGCCTGCGGCGGAAGCGGGCGTGGAGTTTGCGCCGCTTGTGGTGCGGGCTGAAGGGCGCGGCGGTGCCGAGGTGAGCGGCGCGCGTGTGGAAGTGGTCCTGGACCGGGTTACGGTCCGTCTGGACGCGGCGGTGCCGGCGGTCCGGCTGGCGGAGATCGTCTCTGCGCTGAACGCGTCGTCATGATCTTCCCCTCGAACCGGGTGCGGATCATGGTCGCGACGAAGCCCGTCGACTTCAGGAAGCAGCACGACGGTCTTGTGGCCTATGTGAAGAGCGCGCTGCGCCGTGACCCGTTCACGGGCACGGTGTTCGTGTTCCGGGCGAAGCGCAGCGACAGGCTGAAGCTGATCTACTGGGACGGGACCGGCCTGGTCATGGTCTACAAGCGCCTGGAGGAGCAAGGCTTTGTGTGGCCGGCGATCCGGGACGGGGCGATGACGTTGAACCATGCGCAGTTCGAGGCCTTGTTCGCGGGCCTGGACTGGCGTCGCGTGCGGGCGCTGTCGGTCAGGGCGCCGGCCGAGGCGGAATGACTCCTGACTTCGACGGTTGGGCTGACTTCTGACCGATCTCGCGTCTGGAGTTTTCAGTAAAGCCAATGAGTTGGCAGTTGCGGTGCGGTCAAGCTGCGTTGTAGTGCCTAGTAAATCTTTGAGACTGTCAATGCCTCCGCCACGCGCTACACTCCCCCCATGTTCGTGCGCATCAAGACCTCCCCCAACAGCCCGCGACGCTCGGTCCAGATCGTCGAGGCCGTGCGCGACGGCGGCAAGGTCCGACAGCGCATCGTCCGCCATGTCGGCGTGGCCATGGACGAGGACGAGCTCGAGCGCCTGAGGCAGCTCGGCGAGTACGTCAAGGCGAAGCTGGAGGACGAGCGTCAGCCGGCATTGTTTGCGCCCGAGAAGATCGCTGAGCAGGCGATCCGTGTCGGCCGCCGGGGGGACGGCAAGGAGGAACTCCCGGTCGACCTCAAGCAGCTTGAAGAGGAGCAGCGCCTGATCACAGGCATCCACGAGGTCTATGGCGAGATCTACCGGCTGCTGGGCCTCGACGCGCTGCTGCCGCGCTCGCGCTACCGGGCCTCCCATGACGCGCTGTTCCATGTGGTGATGGCGCGGGTAGCCAACCCCGACAGCAAGCGGGGCAGCGTGCGCCGGCTCGAGGAGGACTTCGGCGTGAGTCTTCCGCTCGAGAAGGTCTACCGGATGATGGATCAGCTCGACGCGACGGTGATCGAGCGACTGCGCACGCGCGTCGGCGAGGCGAGCCGGTCGCTGCTGCCGGAGCCGGTCGCGATCCTCTTCTTCGATTGCACCACGCTCTACTTCGAGACGGCCGCCGAGGACGAGCTTCGCCAGCACGGCTTCAGCAAGGACGGCAAACACAAGGACTCGCAGGTTCTGCTGGCGCTGATGGTGACGCGCGAAGGGCTGCCGATCAGCTACGAGGTCTTCCCCGGCGCCACCTACGAGGGACACAGCATGGTCCCGGTCCTGCAGGACATGCAGCGCCGCCACCAGGTGGAGCGCACGGTATGCGTGGCCGACCGGGGCATGCTGAGCGCCGACAACCTCGACGCCATGGACGCCATCGGCGGCGAGTATGTCGTCGGCGCGCGGCTGCGCAAGCTGCCGCTCGCGCTGCTGGGGCAGGTTCTCGACCCCGGGACCTATGCCCCGCTGGAGGGCTCACAGGACCGCCGGGTCGGCGAGTGGGAGTACAAGGGCCGTCGCCTGATCGTCGTCTTCTGCCCCCAGCGCGCACGCAAGGACGCGCACGAGCGCCGCCATCAGGTGGAACGCCTGCTCGACAGGCTGGCCCGCAGCGACAATCCCAGGGAACTGCTCTCCAATCACGGGGCGAAGCGCTTCATCGCCGTCGAGGGCGACGCACGGCTCACGGTGAACCCGGAGAAGATCGCCGAGGCCGCACGATGGGACGGGCTCACCGGCGTCATCACCAATCTGCGCGACGCGCGCGTCACCGAAGTGATGGCTCACTACCAGGGGCTCTGGCAGGTCGAGGAGAGCTTCCGGATCACCAAACACGACCTGAAGATACGTCCCATCTGGCACTGGAACCCGGACCGGATCCGCGCTCACATCGCCATCGCCTTCCTGGCCTTCGCCTGCGTTCGACACCTTGCGTACCGCGTCGCCATCCAGAAGCGGCGGATGTCCCCGGAGGTCATCCGCTCCGCCCTCGTCCACCGCCAGTGCTCCCTGCTGCGCTGTCGGCAATCGGGCAACCGCTACGTCATCCCCTCGAAGCCGACACCGGCGGCGGAGCAGATTTACGCAACCATGGGGCTGCCCCTGACGATCACCCCGTATCAACTCGCCTGACCGTCGACGAAGCACGGCTCGAAGAAATGCCGGATGTAGTGCCTAGCCGAAATGAGAACCAGGCAATATCAACTACTTATGCGAATCAACCGTCGAAGTCAGGGCTGAAGCTGATCTACTGGGACGGGACCGGCCTGGTCATGGTCTACAAGCGCCTGGAGGAGCAAGGCTTTGTGTGGCCGGCGATCCGGGACGGGGCGATGACGTTGAACCATGCGCAGTTCGAGGCCTTGTTCGCGGGCCTGGACTGGCGTCGCGTGCGGGCGCTGTCGGTCAGGGCGCCGGCCGAGGCGGAATGACTCACCGCACGGATCGCGGCCTGCGGCTCCGCGACACTGTGCTATCGGGTGAGCCATGGCTGCGCTTGCGGAGATGGACCTCGACACGCTGACGCCCGAACAGGCGGCGGCCGCGAGGCAGGCGCTTGCGGCGCTGGAGACGCTGCGTGCCGAGAACGAGACGCTGGCGGAAGAGAAGGCCTGTCTGGCGGGTGAGAACGAGGCGCAGGCCGAACGCATCCGCCGTCTGGAACATCTGAACCTGGAACTGATCCGGCTTCTGTATGGCAAGAGGTCGGAGAAGCTGTCGGCGGACGAACGCCAGCTGGCGTTCGAGGAGCTTGAGGGCGCGTCTGCGGAGGTGGAGGCCGCGGCGCCGCCGGAAGACCCGTCGCCGGCGCGCTCGGCGAAGCGGCCTCGTCCGGCGCGCAATCTCGGCCATTTGCCGGAACACCTGCCCCGGATCGAGCAGGTGATCGAGCCGGAGAGCACGCTCTGCCCCTGCGGCTGCGGGGAGATGGTGCGGATCGGGGAAGATCGCGCCGAGAGGCTCGACATCGTGCCGGCGCAGTTGCGGGTGATCGTCACCGTGCGCCCGAAATACGCCTGCCGGACCTGCGAGGGAGGCGTCACCCAGGCGCCGGCGCCGGCCCGGCTGATCGAGGGCGCGCTGCCGACTGAAGGCGCCATCGCCCATGTTCTGATCTCGAAATACGCTGACCACACCCCGCTCTATCGTCAGAGCCGGATCTACGCCCGCTCGGGGCTGGAGCTGGACCGCTCGATCCTAGCCGGCTGGGTCGGCAAGGCGGCGTTCCACCTCGGGCCCGTGTATGACCGCCTGAAGGCGGCGCTGAAGACGTCGAACAATCTGGGTCTGGACGAGACCACGGTTCGGGTTCTCGACCCGGGCCGGGGCAAGACGAAGACCGGCTATCTGTGGACGATGGCGCGCGACCAGCGGGCCTGGTCCGGGGCGGACCCGCCGGGCGTGGCGTATGAGTATGCGCCCGGGCGTAGCGGCAAGCATGGCGAGAGGCTTCTCGAGGGCTTCAGGGGAACGGTGCAGATCGACGGCTACTCCGGCCACAACCGACTGGCTCGGCCGAACCGGGCGGGCGGGGCGCTGACGCGGGCTGCCTGTTGGGTCCATGCCAGGCGGGGCCTCGAGACGGTGTTCGACAGCAATGGCTCGCCGATCGCGAAGGCCGGACTGGACCGCATCGCGCAGCTCTATGCCATCGAGAAGAAGATCCGGGGTAAGCCGCCGGCGACGCGCCAGTTCGTCCGCTGGACCGAGACCGCGCCGCTGGTGAATGCCTTCGGCCTGTGGCTCGCCGAGCAGCGCTCGCTCGTCTCGCTCAAGTCCCGGCTCGGCGAGAAGCTGTCCTATATCGCCAACCAGTGGGACGGGCTGCTGGTCTTCCTGCGCGACGGGCGCGTCGAGATGGACAGCAACTTCGTCGAAAATCGCATCCGGCCGATCAAGCTCACCGCGAAAAACGCACTGTTCGCCGGCCACGACGAGGGCGCGCGCGCATGGGGCCGCATCGCCAGCCTCATCGAGACCTGCAAGATGAACGGCGTTGAGCCCTACGCCTGGCTCAAGGACACGCTGGAGAAAATCGCCGGAGCCTGCCCCTGCGAAGGCGGGGGGCCACCCCAACAGCCGCATCGACGACCTACTTCCCTGGAACTTCATCCCGCCGTCAAGCTGAAAGCCGGGTGCCCTTCGCGCACCGCTTACGCCGCTTCCCTTACGCAGCGTTCAACATTCGCTGGCACGAGACGGAGGTCCGCCGCTCCGTCAAGAGCGCCGCGCACGGCGTTCTCACCAACCCCAACAAGAATGGGCACTCACGCCGCGACCATACCGGCGAATACCCGGGATTCCCGATACCCGGGCAACCCGACCAACTTTATCCCAACTCGCCCGGCTGATCCTGTCCTGCACCGCCTGGCCGCGAGGCTCCTTGTCGAGGCCGGTCCTTCAGGAAGCTTCTCTGGCTGCTCGGGAACCGGCGCCGTTGGCGGCGGTTGGCGGCCGATCCGGCGCGGCGAAATTCGGCCGCCCATCGAAGCCTGTAGTCACGCGAGACCGGGATCGAGGTGCGGACATGCGATGAAGTCCGGCTCCGGCTATAGCGACGGTTGACCGCCAGATAACTCTGCCGATCCCGTCTCGCCGGAGGGAAGTGCGGCGGTGCTTTCGTCGCAAGGCACGTCGTTAGCCGACAGGCCGGAAGGTCCCAGGCAATCGAGGCCCATGACGGTCCCGAGAGCTTGTCCGACCCGCTCCGCCGCAGCCTCCACTTCGCGGTCTGCGAGGTGGGCATAGCGCAGCGTCATGCTGACATTGGAATGGCCGAGCAGGCGGGAGACCACCGGCACCGGCACGCCGTTCATCACCGCATGGCTCGCATAAGTGTGACGCAGGTCGTGAAGACGGACATCCACGATCCCAGCTTCGCGCCTGATCCGGTACCAAAGACCGAGTTCGGAGCCGCGCGGACGGCCGGGGTCCTCTGGAGAGGGAAACACGAAACCGCTCCCATCCCAGGGCTGCCGTTCCAGGATCAGCCGGGCCGGCCGGTTGAGAGGAACCTTTCGCGGCCCCGTCTTGCTATCGGCCAGAACCAGCATGTCATCGTCGATTTCCGACCAGCGCAGTTGGACGATCTCGCTTTTGCGGCATCCGGTCAGAAGCAGCAGCCGGATGATATCCGCCTGCGGGCCGCCGCACTTGCGGTCGTTTTCGTCCAGGGCCTTGTGGAGGCGGCCGATCTCCTCCCGGGACAGGAACCGCGTGAGTCGGGGGCGGCGATTGAGCCTGATATGCCGCGTTGGGTTGGCTTCGACATGGCCGCATGCAATGGCGAAATTCATGATTTGCCGAAGAGTGCCCAGAACGTGATTGGCTCCGCCCGGCGCCTTTCTGCTGTATCTGTCGAACCAGCGCCTCACGGCGGTCGGAGTGATCCGGTCGAGCCGTTTCGATCCAAAAACTGGCCCGAGATGCCGTTCGAGCGTGATTCGCGCGCGTCTTCGGGTCGACGGCTTGTAATTGTCGAAATGGACTTCCTTCCACGCGCCCGAGACAAAGTCCCGGAACAGCGGAACCTTGGGCGCGGCCGTTTTCTTGCGCGACCCCGTCTCCTGCCCTTCCATGCGGTATTCGCGGCGCACATCGTCGACGCTCCTGGCCGAGACCGGCCCGAGCGAGACGCGCCGCCAGAGGCCCCTCGTCTTCCTGAACAGGATGTAGCTGCGCCCGCCCGTAGGCCGGACCCTTACCCCAAGTCCTTCCAAGCGGCTGTCCCAGACTGTGTATTCCCTCTCGCGGGGCCGCAGGCGGGCGATGCCGCTGTCGGTCAGTCGGGTCCGCTTGCGTTTCCGGCCGGCCAAGGGTCAAGCCTCCAGCACGGCGCCGACCGTCTCGGCGGCTTCGCGGATCATCGCATCGGCCGGATGCGTGTATTTCATGGTGGTTACGGCGCTGCGGTGTCCGAGTAGCCTGCTTATGGTCAGAACGGTTTCTCCCTGCCTGAGGGCAAAGCTGGCATGGGTATGGCGCAGGTCGTGAAGCCGCACTTCGTCCAGGCCGGCCTCGGCGCGGACCCGATGCCAGAAATACAACAACCAGCCCTCCCCCTGATGCCGGTTCTTTCGAGGCGACGGAAAAACCCAGCTTCGCGTCCGCCCGAGAGTATCGAGGACGGCCCGCGCCGGTTGCGACAACCAGACCGTTCTGGGCCCCGTCTTGCTGTCGCGCAGGAACAGGTGGCCGTCGCGGTAGTCCGACCAGCGCAGGGTCACGATTTCGTTCTTGCGGCAGCCGGTGAGGAGAAGAAGCCGGACGGCGGCAACCTCCATCGGCCGCTTGTTGGCGTGAGCCGCCAGCCTTGCCGAAAGACGGAGGATCTCTTCGTCGCTAAGGAAGCGCTCCCTGCCTTTCCTGCGGTAGCGCCGGATTCCCCTGCACGGGTTGGAGCCCTCCGGACGAAAGCCCATCCGCTCCGCTTCCGTCATTATCACGGAAAGCACCGGCATCGACCTGTCCGCCGCGACCGGGGTTGCGTGGAGCAATGCAAACCAGTTTCGGACGTCCTTCCGGTCGATGTCGGCGATCTGGCGCCCCGCGAAATGCGACAGGAGCTGCTTTCTCAGATAGGCCCGGTTCACATCGAGGGTTCCCGGCTTCCAGACCCGCGAATAGCGCTCGAACACGGTTTCCGCGACCGCCTCGAAGACGGTCTCCTCGGGCCTGAACGGCAGGCCCTCGCCTCTGCGGACCGAGGCGAGCATTTCGTCGGCGCGGAAACGCGCCTCGCCGGCCGTCATCGTCTCCGGACCGCCGATGATCTTCCAGATCCGGTCTCCGCGATGCTGACACTGGATGAAGTATCGTTTCCGGCCCGACGGCAGAACCCGAACGCCAAAGCCCGTGAGTCTCGAGTCACGGATATCGCACGGTCGCTTGCGGGGCCTGAGCGCCCTGACCCGGGCCTCGGTGACGGCACGCCTCGACATCGGGTTGTCTCCGGAATTCGGACAGGACCATGAAAAACAGGCGAGACAGACTTGCGCCTCGCAGGGCCGATTCTGGAGAGCGAGGATTTCGCCATCAACCGGAATTCACCGCCAGACGCCCTGCTATCCACAACGGGCCGTTCACGAAGTCGTAATCGGCCCACTACCCGTCTGCATCGTCTCCGGCCGCGGGAAATCCCCCTATGATCCCGGCCCATGGTCGCGAAGGTCCGCAATCTGACGTCGTCGTCCTCCACAGCGGAGTATTTCCACGAGGAGGGCGGCTACTACGCGGCGACAGGCGGCGACCGGGAGGCGGCGCGCGCGAAGGCGGCGGAGCACCGGCTTGCGAGCGCCTGGCACGGGCAGGCCCTGGCGGCGCTCGGGCTGAAGGAGGGGCAGAAGGTCTCGGCGACCACGTTCGAGACGATCCTTCGAGGCCATGTGTTGGGCACGAACATCCGCCTCGGCCGAAAGCGCGACGGCAAGCACGAGCACCGTCCGGGTTTCGACATCACCTTCTCCGCGCCGAAATCGGTGTCGCTGGCGGCGCTGCTACCGACGCGGAAGCATCCGCGCGGCGACCGGGGCGTGCTGCGCTGCCATGACGAAGCGGTGAAGGCGACGCTCGACTGGATCGAGGAGACGAAGCTCCAGACGCGGGGCTACGATCCCGCGACCGGCAGGCGTCCGCGCGTGAAGGGGCACGGCATGGCGGCGGCGCTGTTCCGGCACATCGCGAGCCGGAACCTCGACCCGCAGCTGCACACGCACGCGGTGGTCGCCAACATGACGCGCGACGGCGAGGGCCGGTGGAAGAGCGTCGAGCCGACCGAGCTGCACCGGAACGCCATATTGTTCGGGGCCTACTACCGTGACCAGCTGGCGCGGCGGCTGATCGCGAAGGGCTATTCGGTCCTGCCGGCGATGGCGGGGCGCATGCGGAGCTTCGAGATTGCGGGCTACGACCGGCGCATCCAGACAGCCTTCTCGTCCCGCAGCGAGGAGATGAAAGCGTATATGGACGAGCAGGGCTGGGACCATAGCCAGGCGACGGCAGATATTGCGGCGCTGGCGACGCGGAAGCGCAAGGCGGAGCCGCTACACGCGATGCTGCGGACGATCTGGGCGGCGCGGGCCGAGGAGCTCGGGGAGGTTCCGGTCGTGCGCCGCTCGCGGGGCCGGGTTTCGCTGCCGGCGGTTCCCTCGGCGCTGAAGATTGCATGGCGGACGATGCGGCATCTTGAGGAGCGGCAGTCGGTGTTCGCCGCGCATCATCTGGAAGCCCTCGCGCTCGGCCACTCGCCGGGGCGGCACACGCTGGAGGAGGTGCGCGAGGCGATCTCGTGCCTGGTGAAGGACGCGCATCTGGTCGAGGCCCGGCTTCGCAATTCGGACCGGTCGTTCGTGACCGACCGGGCGTTGAAGGCGGAACGCGCGGTGATCGCCATGATGAAGGCCGGCTTGCGTGAGAGCACGGCGCTTGCCGCCGGGAAGGCGGTTGCGGCGCATCTGGCGGGCGCCGGCCTCACGGAGGGGCAGGAGGAGGCGGTACGCACGATCCTGCTGACGCCGGACAGGGTCGTCGGCGTGCAGGGCCGCGCCGGGACCGGCAAGACGACCATGCTGCGCCATGTGCGCGAACTCGCTGGCAAGCGGCTCGTCATGGGCCTGGCGCCCTCGACCGCCGCGGCGCGGGTGCTGGGGCGCGAGACGGGCATGGCGACGGAGACCCTGCAATGGTTCCTCGCCCGCTGCCGGTCCGTGGAGACCGACTCCCCGCTCGGTGGCGGGGACAGGCCGGGAATCGGGCAAGGCAGCCGTCCCGCGATCGAGCGGCTAAAGGAGCAGTACCGGGGTGCGGTGCTGGTTCTGGACGAGGCGTCGATGGTCTCGACCGACCAGATGAAGCGCCTTATGCGGATTGCCGACGAACTCGAAGTCGCGCGCCTCGTGCTGGTGGGCGACCGGGGCCAGCTGCGCGCGGTGGAGGCGGGCCAGCCCTTCCGGCTGCTCCAGAAGGCGGGCATGGCGACGGCGGAGATGAACGAGATCCTCCGCCAGCGGGAGCCGAAGCTGCGGGGGGCCGTGAATGCGGTACTGGAAGGAGAACCGGGCGAGGCGATGGAACTGCTCGGTAGCAGCGTGCATGAGGTCCCCTGGGACGAACTGGGAGCGAAGGCGGCGGAGGCCTGGCTCTCGCTCGACCCGGATACGCGGACGCAGACCCTGCTGGTGGCGCCGACGCACGAGCTCAGGGCGGAGATCAACGCGGCTGTGCGCGAGGCGCTGGCGGCGGAGGGCGCGCTCCGGGGAAGGACGCTGCGCATCGAGCGCCTGGTTGGGCTCGGCATGACGCGCGCCGAGATGGCGGACGTGCGCAACTACCGCGAAGGCGACACCGTGCTGTTCAACCAGGACATGGTGAACTTCCGGGTAAGGAAGGACGAGATACTGACGGTCACCGGCATCGACCGCGACCGGCTGCTGCTTCTGCACCCGGACGGCAGGCCGCGCCATGTCGTGCCGGAGCGGGGCCGCACCCGCTACCGCATCGAGGTGTACGAGACGCGGCCGATCGGGATCAGGGCGGGCGACCGCATCCGCTGGACCCGCAACGACAGGAAGCGGGAGCTCGTCAACGGCGAACAGGCGGAGGTGATGGCGATAACCAAGGATCGCGTGCGGTTCGCCCTGGACGACGGGCGGAAGCTCTCGCTCAGGCACAGCGATCCGCAGTTGCGGCATCTCGACCATGCCTGGAGCTCGACGGTGCATGGCGCGCAGGGCAGCACGGCGGACGGCGTGATCGCGGTGCTGGACTCGGGCCACGGGGCATTGACCGACCAGTCGACCTTCTATGTGGAGATCAGCCGGGCGCGGGACAGTGCGGTGGTGCTGACCGATAATTGCGAGCAGCTGGTGGAGGTGCTGGAAGCGCATACCGGCGAGCGGGCGACGGCGCTGGAGGCGGTGGGCGAGGAGATCGGCCCGGATGCGGAGGACCTGTCGATCCCCGGGCTGCTGCCGGCCTGGTCGCCGCGCGAGGAGTGGACCGCGCTGGAAGAGAAGGCGCGAAGCGAAGGCACGATCCTGTTCCGGGTGGAAGGCTACGGCGGCCTGATCGAACGGACGCGGGTGCTGGTTGCAGAACATCCGGACCTTCCCGCTTCCATCCGGGAGGTCGCGGACGGGCTGCTTGCCTATGACCGCAACTGCCGCGAGGGCGACGGCGGCGCGGCCGAGTTCCTGGGCCTTCTGGACCTCCATTCCGGACGGCGGACGGAGCTGGAGCGCGAGGCGGCGGCGACGGATCGGCCGCTTGCCGAGCTGGAGGACTACCCGGCCTGGCGGGAGAGGACCGGGCGGCTCACCGCGAACGGCAGGGCGCTGCTCGAAGACGCGGGCGCACGCGCGGGCGAGGCGGGGCAGCGGATCGGTGGGCGCCTGGAGGACCTCGACGCGCTGCTCCACCTCGACGATGCCGTCCTGAACTTCGAGCCGGTCCGCGCGGAGGTGAACCGCCGGGCGGAAGCGGCCGGCACGATTCCGTTCCACGCCGACGGCCATGGCGAGCTTGTCAAGGTCGCGCATGCGCTCTCGGAATACCGCCTGCTGCCGACCGGCATACGGGCGTCGGTCGAGGAGGTCATTGCCGCAGCCGTAGCCTGCGAGCAGCGACTGGCCGATATCTCCGCCTTCCGCGAGCAGACGGCCGGGCTGGTCGAAGAGCATGGCGAGCTGGAGGCGCGCGCCGGCGGCGAGCCGCCGACCGTGCTGGAGGAATGGCCGTTCTGGGCGGAGCGCTCGCAGGCGGCGGGCGAACGCTGGAAGGCCATGCAGGCCGGCGCCTGGCGCCCCCATCTCGACCGGCTCACGGAGGAAAACGACGCCATCGCGGGCGCCGTCGAGGAACTGGCGGCATTCAGGGAGCGGGACGAAGCCTGGGCGTCCCTGGCGGCGGCGCGCCTGGAGGTTCTGAAGCAAGCCAAAGACGAAGGCGTTCCGCCGTTCTACCTGGAGGGCTGGGCCGCGTTCGTTGCAGAGGCCGAGGCATTCTCCGAACGGAAGGAGCTGCCGGAGGCCGCCGCCGCGCTGGCGGACCGCATCCTGAACTACGACCGCGAATGCCGCGAGGCGCGCGGCACGGTGGACGGGTTCCTAGCGGACGCGCGCCGGCACGGCAGGCAGTGGCATAGCCTCCGGCGCGAGGCGGAACGCCGGCGGCGGGAGGAAGACGACCCGAACCTCTCCATGGCCGAGCTCTCGGGCTACGGCCCGCTGTCGGAGACAGCGCGCGCGCTCCGGAAGACCGGCGAGGCGATCCGGGACGACCGGAAGACCTACGCCATCCATCTCGACCGCGTGCCGAATGCAAGGGCGAGGATCGTGGCCGGTCTGGAGCGCCTGGAGGCCCACGATCCGCTCGACCGCTTCGTCGGGGTGAAGAGCCGGCTGGTGAAGGCGCGCGCCGCCGCCGAGGCGCGGGACGTGCTGCCGTTCCACGATCCCGGCCATGGCAGGGTTGTCGCGGAGGCCGGACGGCTTGCGAAGGAGCGCGCATTGGAAGCGGCGGCCCGGCGCCGACTCCAGGAGACGGTCGACGAGCAGGCCGCCCGCGCCGCGGAGTGGGCCAGGGTCCGGGCGCTGCTGCGCGATCTGAAGAAGCTGGAGAGGCGGAGACATGGGCTGGAGGAGCAGGCGAAGGAGGAGGGCGTGCCCCTGTCGCTGCTGGACGGCGCCTCCGGCTGGCGCGATGCGAACGGCCGGTTCGTCGAGGAGGCCCGTTCGGCGCTCGCCGACCGCAGCCTTCGCGCGCGGGGCCACTGGCGAAGCCGTCCCCGGGACCTCGAACGCATCGAGACGGCCATGGAGACCGCGAACGAGCGCCGGCATGTTCCCGAGGCCGACCGCGAGCGCATCGCGGAGATGACCCGCGCGGCGGCGGCGCGGCTTCGCGACCCGGACGCGGAACACGATTTCAGCCTCCGCTGGCGGGGCAGGACGCCGCTGGTCGAGGGCGACCGCCTCCGCCTCCGGCGCTGGCGCGACGGGGACGAGAACGAGGCCGTGGTGGTCGACTCCGGCTGGAGCGGCGGGCGCTACCGGGCGGACACGGTCACGGTCCGCTGGCTTGCCTCGGTGCGGGGGCACAGGGCCGCAGGAACGCAGGAAACGATCCCCGTCCGGGTGCTCAGGAACTGCGGGGTGCATATCGCAGACTGGGGCCATGAGCGTCTCAGGCAGGCGGAGCTCGACCGGCAGTGCGGCGAGCCCACGGCGATCTTCGAGTTCGACTGCAAGGGCGAGGTCTTCAAGGGCGACCGCCTGCGCTGGGCGGAGCTCGTTCCTGCGCGGGACGAGGGAACGGATGCGGCGCGCCGGCGGCCGGACAGCCTGCCGCAAGTCGTGCATTTCGAGGGGCGGCTCATGGGCAGGGAGGCGAGACGCAACCGGATGCACGACCTCTGCACGGTCGAGGTCACGCGGCGCTCGGACGACGGCCCGCTCGGGGAGCGGCGGCTCTCTCTCGGCAAGTTGACCGGACGCGGCTGCTGGCGTCCTCTCCGCGAACCCGAGCAGGAGGAGCAACGCCGGGTGCAGGCGCGCGTCCAGACCCGCGAGATCGAGCTGCAGCGGCGGATCCTGCTGGAGCAGGTGCGCGCGCTGCATCTCGCCATGACGATGCATGACGATTGAGCCGGGCGGCGGAAAGCATGCATGAGCCGGCCCGGTTGTCGCGGCGCGCCCCTCGCACCGGGCTTGTGCGAAGGCAGGGACCGGGCAACGGCGACGTCGGATCCGTCGTTGGCAGGACGATGCGATTGACCCGGCATGCCCGGGGGATAAGCTTCGTCTGTCCTGGGTATTGGAGAGGGGATCCGATGGCAGGCATTTGGACGGGCCGGTTCCGCGACGCCTTGCTGGCGCGCTTCGAATGGGAAGCGGAAGCGGGCAGGTCCGAGGTCGAGATACGCTGCGGAGAGCTGCACGACCGGGTGAGCCCGGACGGCAACCGGCATCCCGTCTGCTCGGGCGTGATGTGGGTCGAGACGACCGAGGGTGACTGCGAGGTCCTGTATACGCCGCCCGGCGGAGCGGGACCCGGCCTGGTCATCCGTTACGGCCTGCCGCGCCGTCCCTCGCCGTTCGGGCAACCCGCATGACGGTGCTTCCATCCGCCCGGCGGCCTCGAATGGATCGGCGGTGAGGCCGTGGTTCTCTGGATCGTCGAGAAACTGGACGGGGAAGACGAATACGACTGGGTCCAGGCGCTGGAGCCGGAGGAGGAGGCCGCGCTCCGGGCGGTAAAGGGCGGCGGCGAGGCCGATGAGGACATGCGCGCCCTCTATCTGCACACCGTCGGCCACGCGCGCGACAGCGGCTGCTGGTTCATGTGCGACTGCCGGTTCGAGGACGGCAGGGGACCCGTGATCGTTCCGCGCGTGGACACGCCGGAGCGGATGTTTCTCAGCAATCGCCCGGGCGCGTCGCTGCCGCATGCCGGGGACTGCGTCTTCGCGCTCACCGGGGACGAGGAGGATAGCCCCGCCCCGCGCCGCTGGGTGCCGCAGCCCGCCCACGACTATACCTTCGACCCGTTCGCGCCAGCCCGGAAGAAATCCAGGGCCGACGGACCGATGGAGACGGTCACGCCGCGCGCGTTCACAGGGCTGCCTGCAGGCTCGCGGCACAGGACCGCCGCCAACATGCTGCGCACGCTGATGCAGACCGCGCGGCTGAACACGCTCGACGGCGCCGGACGGTTTTCGTCGCCTGCGGAGTGGCTGCCGGAAATCCTGCGCGCGGCCGAGCAGTTCTTCATCGCGGACGACGTGCCGGCTTCCGAGTTCCTGTTCACCGACCCGGCAAGCTGGGCGGACGGCGAGGTCGCGGAACGGCTGGAGGAGGCCGAACCGGGCTGGCAGAAGGGCAGGAAGCCCTACGCCATGCTCTGCTGGCTTGCCCACGACCTGAGCGACGGCGAAATCAACCCGGCGAACCCGCAGGAGGGCCATGTCGAGGTCACGGCGGGCGTGATGAGCCCGAAGGTGTTCCTCAACAGGGTGCCGGGCCCCTGGCTGTTCCTCGGCATCGTGGCGCGGCCTGAGGACGACGGGCCGTGGGAATGCCTCGCCGCCTGGGCCCAGCCGATCGTGGCGCCGGAATGGCCGGTCCCGGTCGACTCCGGGCAGGAACGGCGCGCCTTCAAAACGCTCCGCCGCCTGGCCGCCTGCCTGGAGGACGACATGGCGCTGCGCCGGGCGCTCGGGGCCGGTGTCCGGCTCCAGCTGGAGAAGCCGCTGACGAACTACGAAACGGCGCTCGGCCCCTGCCTGCCCGACTTCGTCCTCACCGTCACCCTGCCGGCTGCAACAGCCGACGGCGAACCCGGCGTTCCGGACGACGGCGCCACAGCGCGCTACGTCGTCGAGGTCATGGGGTTGGGCGACCCCGGATACGAGGGCAGGAAGGCGAAGATGCACACCCGCATGCACAGGATCGGGCGCGTGTTCCGCATGAAGGCGGCGGAGTTCGACTCGCGCTTCAACGATATCGAGCGCCAGGGCGAACGAATCGCGCAGGACATCGCCAATGACCTCGTCTGGCGCTGGAGCCCGCCGGCCGGCGAATGATCCCGCCCGCCTACCCTGTCGATGACGGGCGAGCCGGGCCCGATCCCGCAACCGGGGACAGACAGCGCGCCGCGATTCGGCCGGTCTTCAACGAATGCAGTTCCGGAATGCGTTGGGGATTATGCAGGAAAGTGCCGAGACGCGCTAAAATCCCCAGCCGTGCATCGCTGCTGCCATGTCGTCGAAAGAAGCGAAATCCTCGTCCAGATTCGAAGCCCGCCGTTTCACACGCCATCGCCCGTTCGACCGTCGACTGACATAGACGGTGAAGCAGCCGTCTTCGGTGCGGACGGTAATTTCCCCGCGCTTGCTGCTGCCGAATTCGCAGCCGCGCTTGCTGAAATGGTCGTGGACCCGCCGAATGTCCGGGTTGCCGCAGTCCGGCGTGCCTGTAAGCCGTCCTCGCCGGGCGTTCTCCTGTAGCTTCATGGCCCTACCAGTCCGAAAAATCGCCGTAGTAGTAGAAGATGCCGACAATGATGAGCAGGACCACGATAGCGGCCAGCAACTCATGCAGCATCTCTTTGAGCGACTTGGGTTCCTCTTTCGGCCTCAGCCGAGCGACGATCTCCTCAGTCGCTTTTCTTGTCCGCTTCAGTTCCCGGCGGGCCAAGAAAGCGTATAGCGCCGCTATCCATCCCACCGGTCGTTATCGGACGCAGGCGAACAGGTGGTGCATTGCGCAGTCTGCCGGTCCGCAGAACGTATTCCCACCCATAACCTGGTTCCCCACCACATACGATGCGCCTGTGAAGCACATCGTGCTGCCACACTGTTTCCTCTCGCTCAGGTAGAGAGGGACTCGCCCGTGAATAGAGCATCCTTCCCGGGCCTTGTCGGCGACCGCCGCGGCAGATTCGTCTTCACCCGCCTGAATGACCACCTTGTCGGTTTGAAGGTCAACAATCGCAAGGGGAACAACCGTCTTGCACCCTGTGAGCGAGATTACCCCTACCGCCAGAAGGGCTGCCACATTAGACCTCATCCCGGTCGGGGGCCGGCCTGCCGGTCGCCGTGACGCCGCAACGGACCTGCATCGAAGGGTTCGGGAATACGCAATGTCGGTTTCCAATCCATTGGGATGTTGCAATTCTTGGGGCAATGGCCCCTTGGGCGCACCAATTCATTTCGCGCATCGACGGTCGCGGCGTCAAGCGCCGCCGGCCGGATCGTCCGCATTCTCCTTGAACAGGTCCGCTTGCGGCGCCCCCGTCCCGGCACGGCCTTTGCCGGACTCCGGCCCCGCCGGCCTGTCCGGCGATTCCGGCGTTTCCTCCGTCTCCGGCAGAACCGCCGCCGCGACGATGGCGGCGCGTTCGTCGCCAAGCACCCGGCGAAGCAGTTCGACCGCCTGCCCGCGCCGACCGTCGCCTGCCATCGCCCTGAGGCGCATTTCCAGCAGCGCGCGCATCGCGCCGGCCAGATCGGCGGACACCTCGCCGCCGGCGTGCATGTCGCCGGCAGCAGCCGCCATGGCTCGGGAGAGGCCGCGCTGCCCCTCTGCGTCCAGCACCAGAGGCCGAGCGGACACCTGCTCCGGGAACGGGTCCACATTGAGCGCGCATTCGCAGAACCAGGGTCCCGCCCGCTTGCCGCGCCCGGCGGCCCAGGCTCCGATGTGCTCCCAATCCTGGTCGGTCAGGGAGACCGTATGGTTCATGCCGGACTTGCGCTTGCGCGGCTTGGTCACGAGAACCGTTCCTCTTCGGCGAAAAGCAGAATGCCGGCCGCCTCCCCGACCGAGACGACCGCCTTTCCGCCTCCCGGGGCGCGAAAGACGAACCGGCTGGACTGCGAGACGGACAGGGCGTCCTCGCCAAGACGGCGCTGCCGGTCCTCCGTCAGCACAAGGGTATACCCGGACGGCTTCGGGGCCTCACCCTCGCCTTCCCCCGCCGCCCGCCGGCAGCACAGATAGCCGAAGCGCGAGATCGGCAGCTTCCACTTCCTGGCCCGCCTGCGGATGCGCTCCCACACCTCCGGCCGGCAGTAGATGCAGCGCTGCTTCGAAAGCTTCATCCGGCTGAACCCCATTCGCTCCCGGCGCGCATCGCGCCAACCGTCTCCCGCCATTCGAGCACTGCCCGCACGATATATTCGGAGACCGACAGCCCCTCCGCCTCGGCATCTTCGCCGATCATCGTCCACTCGGAATCGGTCGCCATCACGCAGCGCCGTCTGCGCTTCTCTCCCCGGGGCCCTATTGCCATTCTTCCGCCTCCCTAGCGGTTGCGCCGGTCGTCGCTGTCCATATGGAACGGGGCATTGGCTTCACCAGCAGAGTAGCTTCACCCATATGCCCCATCGAAATCGCCTGGACGCCGGCAATTCCACACCATTATCCATATAACATGATTGTATCGGCAACCGTAAGCTGCTTTCATGCTCATTCCACTCAGCCTGTCCTTGTCCCCGATTTCGTGCATCGGGTTCAACACACGGGTGCAACATTTCTTTGAAGCTCTAATCTCGATGCTATGGTCAAATATCCATAGAATCTATGCTTGACATGCATGATAACCGATTGTATCCATGGAGAAGAAATGGGAGTCCATAGCAACCATATCAGGTATGGTAAAAGCGGAAAAATCGTCTGTTTTTTACCACACATCTCGTTTCGGTCCGTAACCGGCGGCCCGACCCTTTCCCATCATGCCCTCTCCCCGTCATACCCGGACTTGTTCCGGGTATCTCCCGCCACCGCTGCCGCCGGACGGCCGCATGGATACCCGGAACAAGTCCGGGTATGACGAAGGGGGGGCTGCGAGAACCGGGGCGACGGTTAGGATATGCAAGGCAACGTCACCACACGGGGATGTGTGAATCCGGTAGGTCCGGAGGCCGGGGCGACGAAAGGGGCGCGCCCCCCTCAGCAGTCGCGCCAGCGGCGGGCCAGGGCCTCATAAGCTTCCGCCGCCTGTGCGATATGCGCCACGGGGCAGTATTCGTCGGTCTGGTGGGCCATGTGCATCTCGCCCGGCCCGAGGATCACGGTCGGCGGGCCGCCGCAGGCCGGCGTCAGCGCGGAGGCGTCGGTGAAATAGGGCGCGCCGCGCGGCTCGATGCTCTCGCCCAGCATCGGCGCCATCAGCCGCCAGACCTCCCGGATCCACGGGTGGGTGTGCGGGGTATGGACGCCGCCCACATCGACGATCCGCGCGATCCGGCTCTCCCCGCCGAGATAGCCCTCCAGGCCGGAGACGATCCTGTCATGGTCCTGGCCCGGCAGGGTGCGGATATCGACGGTGAAGGCGGCGCGGTCCGGCACCGAGTTGAGGTTCTGCCCGCCCTCCATCGTGCCGACATTGAGGGTCGCGCGGCCCAGCAGTTCGTGCGGCTTCGCATTGAAGTCGAAATCCTCCAGCTTCGTCACCGCGCGCGCCGCCCTGTAGATGGCGTTTACGCCCTGCTCCGGCATCGAGCCGTGGGCGGTGACGCCTTCCGTCTCCACCCTGAGCCAGAGCGCACCCTTGTGGCCGAGGATCGGGTAGTTCGCCGTCGGCTCCGCAACGACGATGGCGCCCATCCCGCCGAGCGCGCCGATCCTTCCGAGATGGGAGGAGCCTTCGCAGCCGGTCTCCTCCCCGGCGCAGATCGCGAGCACGATGTCCGCATTTCCCTGCTTTTCGTCGGCCGCGAGCTTCATCGCGGCGTGGACGAAGGCGGCGACGCCGGACTTCATGTCGGTCGAGCCGCGTCCGTAGAGCCTGCCGTCCACGATCTCGGCGCCGAAGGGATCGACCGACCACTCCTTCGCGCCGAGCGGCACCACGTCGATATGCCCGCCGAAGCAGAGCGGCTTCTTCTTCCCGGCCTGTCCGCCGTCCCCGCCCCGCAGCACGGCGACGAGGCTCGTCCGCCCGGGAGCGAAGTCGTGATAGGAGACGTCGAGACCCGCGCCGGCGAGCATGTCGCCCAGATAATGCGCGCATTCGGCTTCCCGTCCGGGCGGGTTGCGCGTGTCCATACGCACAAGGTCCCTGGCGATGTCGAGCGCGGACGGGATGGCGGGCATGGCGGGCGGCTACCCCGTCTCCTGCATGAGCTCGCGGCCGATGAGCCAGCGGCGGATTTCGCTGGTGCCGGCACCGATCTCGTAGAGCTTGGCGTCGCGGACCACGCGCCCGACGGGGCTTTCGTTGACATAGCCCATGCCGCCCAGGCACTGGACCGCCTCAAGCGCCAGCCAGGTCGCCTTCTCCGCGGCGTAGAGGATGGCGCCGGCGGCGTCCTTGCGGGTCGTGTCGCCCCGGTCGCAGGCCTGCGCCACGGCATACACATAGGCCCGGCAGGCGTTCATGGTCACATACATGTCGGCCAGCTTGCCCTGCATGAGCTGGAAGGAGCCGATGGGCTGGCCGAACTGCCGGCGCTCGTGCAGATAGGGCACGGCCGCATCCATCGCCGCCTGCATGAGGCCGAGCGGCCCGCCGGCGAGCACCAGGCGCTCGTAGTCGAGGCCGCTCATCAGCACGGCCACGCCCTCGTTCTCGCGGCCGAGCAGGTTCTCCTCCGGCACCTCGCAATCCTCGAAGACGAGCTCGCTGGTGCCGGAGCCGCGCATGCCGAGCTTGTCGAGCTTCTGCCCCGGCCGGAAGCCCCGGAAGCCGCTCTCGACGAGGAAGGCGGAGATGCCGTGCGGGCCGGCGTCCGGCGCGGTCCTGGCATAGACGACCAGCACATCGGCGTCCGGGCCGTTGGTGCACCACATCTTGGTGCCGTTCAGCACATATCGGGAGCCGCGCCTGTCCGCCCGGCAGGACATGGCGACCACATCGGAGCCCGCGCCCGGCTCGCTCATGGAGAGCGCGCCGACATGCTCGCCGGAGATCAGCTTCGGCAGGTAGCGGCGCTTCTGCGCCTCGGTGCCGTTGCGGCGGATCTGGTTGACGCAGAGATTGGAATGCGCCCCGTAAGAGAGGCCGACCGCGCCGGAGGCGCGGCTGACCTCCTCCATCGCCACCACATGGGCGGTGTAGCCCATCTCCGCGCCGCCGAACTCCTCCTCCACGGTGATACCGTGCAGGCCGAGCGCGCCCATTTCCGGCCAGAGCTCGCGCGGGAACTCGTTGGACCGGTCGATGGCGTCGGCGCGGGGCGCGATCTCGTCCGCCGCGAAGGTCTCCACCGAGGCGCGCAGCAGATCGACATCCTCGCCCAGGCCGAAATCGAACGGCGGGAGCGCGTTGGGGCGCATGGGACGCTCTCCGGCGCGGTCAGCCCACGGCGAGCGAGGCGTTGCGCCGGTCCGTCACCAGCATGTGCGCGGGCGTATGGGTGATGGCGAGCGGCGGGCGGGCCGACCGCACCGCGACCTGCGGCGTCACCCCGCAGGCCCAGAAGACCGGCATCTGGTCCGGGGCAAGCCTGGGGTCGTCGCCCTGCCAGGCCCGGCCGATATCCTCGATGCCGATGAGCTCCGGCATGCCGAGATGCACCGGCGCGCCATGCACGCGCGGATAGCGGCTGGTGATCTGCACGGCCTTGATCGCATCCGCCGGCGTGAAGGGCCGCATGGACACGACCATCTTGCCGGAGAACCGGCCGGCGGGCGCGCAGTCGATGTCGGTCAGGAACATCGGGCACACGCTCCCGTCCTCCCAGTGGCGGAGCCGGAGGCCCGCATCCACCAGCGGCTCCTCGAAGGAGAAGGAGCAGCCGAGCGCGAAGACCACGAAATCGTCCCGCCAGAGGTCCTCGATGCTCACCACATCGCCGTCGTATTCGCCGTCCCGGAACACCCGGTAGCTCGAAAGGTCGGTCCTGATGTCGAGGTCCTGCGCCAGCTCCGGCAGGCGGGGGTCGCCCGGCTCGGACACGGCCAGCAGCGGACAGGGCTTGGGGTTGCGGTGGCAGAACCGGAGGAACTCGTCGGCATAGTCTTGCGGCAGGATCGCCAGATTGGCCTGCACATAGCCCTTGGCGAGCGCGCCGGTATGGCCGCGATAGTCGCCGGTGCGGATATGGCGCCGGACTTCGCGCGGGTCGGTCGCGTCCCAGGCGAGGTCGAGCCCGTGAGGGGCCTCGGCCAGAGCGGTTGCGAATGCGTTCATGACTCCTCCTCGCCGGGATGCCCCGACACGCCATTATGTCTTCCGGGCCGGAGTTTAGCCCGGAACCCGCCGTTCGGTCACGGCTTCAGCGCGAGAATGCTGTCGAGCACGGGCAGGAGGTAGCGGCGGAAGGCTTCCGGGTTCTCGGACATCGGGAAATGGCCGACATCCTTCATCACCTCGAAATGCGCCGCGCCGATGAGGTCCGCAAGCTCGCGGCCCATCTCCGGTGTCGCCGACACGTCGTATTCGCCGCTCAGCAGGTAGATCGGGCAGTCCGAGGCCGCGAGCGCCGCCGCGCAGGCGTTGCGGAGGTCGCCGTCCTCGAAATAGTAGTGCAGGTCGCCGGCGAAGACGCCCGGCCCGCCCTGCATGTAGTGCCACATGGTCTCCCACCGCTCGGCGGCGGGCGAGCCGGGGGCGGTCATGCCGGCCATCGAGGCGCCCGCCGCCATGCCCGCATGGATGTCCGGGCGGGCGAGCGCCATGTCCGGCACGCGGTCGCCCAGGCTCCGGTCCTCGGCGTAGAGCGCCGATTGCAGCCCGATCGCCGCCCGGAAGCGGGGCCCGTGCCGGAGCGCCAGATGCAGCACGGCGCGGCCGCCGATGGAGCAGCCCATCGCGACGGGCCGCTCCAGTTCGAGCGCGTCCGCGACGGCCATCACCGTCTCGACATAGGAATCGGTGGTTAGCCGGTACACCTCCTTGCCGAAGCCCTCGGGCGGCGAGGACTTGCCGTGCCAGGGCAGGTCGAAGGCGATGACGCGGAAGCGCGCCGTCACCTCCGGGTCGTTCAGGATATGGCGGTATTGCCGCCCGTCGCTGCCGGCGGTGTGCAGGCAGAGCAATGGCACGCCCGCGCCCGCCTCCTCGAAATAGAGCCGGTGCGCGCGCCCGCCGATGCCGAGCCGGAGATAGCGCCCGGTCACCGGTTCCACTGCCGATGCGGCAGGCGGACGGGCCGCCGGCCTGCCGTCCTCCAGGCGCGAGAACAGCATTTCCAGCAGCAGCAGGTGGCGCTGGAATTTCGCCATGTCGCCCGTCACGATGAGATGCTGCGCGCGGCGCATGGTGGCGACGGTCTGGAAGCCGGGAGCCGGCGCGTCCTTGCGAAGCTCGGCCCAGGCTTCCGGGGCGGCGCTCATCACGAGGTCCGCGCCGCCGGAGGCAGGCGGCCCGAAGCGGACACCGCCTGCGTCTATGGTGACGAAGGCCGTCTCGCCGCCCGCGCGCAACTCCAGCGCGAGCGGCCCGAAGCCGCGCTGCAGGGCGATATGCGGATTGGCGTTGGCGCGTTCCGCCAGATAGTCGAACACGGGGGCTCCGGCTCCCTGGGCTGCGGTGGCGCCGAGCGTAGCAGGGGCCGCTACGGGCCGGATAGCGCTATCTGAGCCCGAAGGCGGCGTTGGCCATGATGTAGAGGCCGAGCGCCAGCACGGCGAGGAAGAACACCCGCCGGAAGCGCGCCTCGGAAAGCCGCCGCCTAAGCAGCAGCCCGAGCCCCATGCCGAGAAAGGCCGGCACCAGCGCGGCGGCCGAGGCCAGCCCGAGCGGTCCGTCGAGCAGGCCGTGGCGTTCCAGCGAGACGGCGAGCGCCACCGTCGAGACGGTGAACAGCATGCCCATCGCCTGCACGAGCGCGTCGCGCCCGAGGCCGATGGCCTGGAGGTAGAGCACGCCCGGCACGACGAAGGAGCCGGTCATGCCGGTGAGCACGCCGTTCACCGTGCCGAAAACGGGGCCGGCCACAGCCTGCCAGCGGGCCGGCACCCGGATGCCCGCGCCCGCCAGCCCCTGCGCGGCATAGGCGGCGAGCAGCAGGCCGAGCAGGCCGGAGAGCAGCGCGAGGTCGATGCTGACCAGCGCGGCCGCGCCGATCCACACGGTGAGCGCGGCGGCAGCGAGGAAGGGCCAGAGCCGGCGGATGAGCGCCCGCCCGTTGCCGCCTACGACCGCCTGCAGCAGGTTGGTGGCGAAGGAGGGCGCGACCATCAGCGCCATGGCCGCGGTGAGGTCGAAGGCGGCCGTCAGGAGGCCGAGGCTCACCGTCGGCAGCCCGAGCCCGACCACCCCCTTCACCGCCCCCGCCAGCAGAAAGACCGCCGCGATCAGCGCGGCCGACTCAGGATCGAACATGGGTGGCCCGCGCCTGCGTTCAGCTCGTCTCCGCTTCCTCTTCGCCCCCGGCGCCGTCCTGCCCGACGGCTTCGGCGAAGCGGTCGAAGAACTGGCCGGCGAGCTTGCGCGCCGTGCCCTGGATGAGGCGCGAGCCGATCTGGGCGAGCTTGCCGCCCACCTGCGCGTCCGCCTCGTAGCTGAGCACCGTGGCATCGCCGTCCTCGGCAAGCCGGACCCACGCCCCGCCGCGCGCGAAGCCGGCCGCGCCGCCCGTGCCCTCGCCGGAGATGCGGTAGCGTTCCGGCGCCACGATGTCGGTCAGCTCCACCGCGCCGGCGAAGACCGCCTTCACCGGCCCGACCTTCGCCTGCACCGTGGCGGCGAAGGCGTTGTCGGCAGTTTTCTCCAGCTCCTGGCAGCCGGGAATCGCGGCCTTCAGCACTTCGGGGTCGTTGAGCGCCTGCCAGACCGTCTCGCGCGGGGCCTCGATGCGCCGTTCGCCGGTGAGTTCCATGGATAGGGCGGCCTCCGCGCCTGCGGGAATAGATGGAGCGCGCACTCTAACCCGCCCGCCGCAAGCCGCAAATCCCGCCGTCTTGGCCGGGGGCCGGCGCTGGGGCATATTGGCCCGTCCTGCGCGCCGGCGGACCCGGCGGCTTCGGGGGGCTATCGGGGAGGGTTCCATGCGCGTGCTCGCCGCATCCATTTCGGCCTTGCTGCTCGGCGCGGGGCCGGCGCTGGCCGCCGGCGCGGGCGCGCCGCATCTGGACGGCGGCACGCTCGGGCTCGTCTGGTGCGTGCCCTTCGTCGGTATCCTGTTGTCGATCGCGCTCTTCCCGTTGCTGGCGCCGACCTTCTGGCACCACCATTTCGGCAAGGTCTCGGCCTTCTGGGCGTTTGCCTTCCTGCTGCCCTTTCTCGTGGTGTTCGGCTGGGAGCTCACCCTGTTCGAGATTCTGCATGTGGCGCTGCTCGAATACATTCCCTTCATCATCCTGCTGCTCTCGCTCTTTACCGTGGCCGGCGGCATCCGGCTCACCGGCCGGCTGGTCGGCACGCCGGTCGTCAATACCGGCATCCTGCTGCTCGGCACGGTGCTCGCGAGCTGGATGGGCACCACGGGCGCGGCGATGCTGCTCATCCGCCCGATCATCCGGGCCAATGAATGGCGGCGCTACAAGGTCCACACCATGGTGTTCTTCATCTTCCTGGTGGCGAATATCGGCGGCTCGCTGACGCCGCTCGGCGACCCGCCGCTGTTCCTGGGATTCCTGAAGGGCGTCGATTTCTTCTGGCCGACCGGGGCCATGCTGGTGCCGATGCTGCTCGTCTCCGTCCTGTTGCTGGTGCTCTATTACGGCGTGGACAGCTTCCTCTACCGGCGCGAGACGGGCGCCCCTTCGGAGGAGGACGAAGGCGACGGCGAGAGCCTCGGCGTCACCGGCAAGGTCAACTTCCTGCTGCTCGCCGGCGTCGTCGCCGCGGTGCTGATGTCGGGCGTGTGGCGGCCGGGCGTCTCCTTCGACGTCTTCCATGTGACGGTGGAGCTTCAGAACCTCTGCCGCGACCTGGCCCTGCTCGCCATCGCCTATGCGTCATGGGTCGTCACCGACCGGGCCAACCGGGACGCCAACGGCTTCTCCTGGTTCCCGATCCTGGAAGTGGGCAAGCTGTTCGCCGGCATCTTCCTCACCATCGTGCCGGCCATCGCCATATTGCGCGCGGGCACCTCGGGCGCGCTGGAGCCGGTGGTTTCGCTGGTCACGGGCGCGGACGGCCAGCCGGTCGAGGCGATGTATTTCTGGCTGACCGGCATCCTGTCGAGCTTCCTCGACAATGCGCCGACCTACCTCGTCTTCTTCAACACCGCAGGCGGCGACGCGGAAACCCTGATGGGGCCGCTCTACGGCACCTTGCTCGCGATTTCGGCGGGCGCGGTGTTCATGGGCGCCAACACCTATATCGGCAATGCGCCGAATTTCATGGTGCGGGCGATCTGCGAGGAGCGCGGCATCCCCATGCCGAGCTTCTTCGGCTACATGGTCTGGTCGGTCGGCATACTGGTGCCGATCTTCCTGGTGGTGACGCTGGTCTTCTTCCCGTAGGCGGGGACTGCCTCGGCGCTAACGGTCCACGCGGCGCCAGGAGAGGCGGTCGCCGGGCGCGATGCCGAGGCGGCGCGCCGTCCCGCCGGCGAGTTCGAGCACCATGCGCGCCGGGCGCGGCGAGGAGACGGTGAGCCGGGAGCGCGGCACGGCGTTCGGGAAGAGGTGCACGATGCGCCCGTCCGCGGCGATGAACAGCATGTCGAGCGGCAGCCAGGTATTTGCCATCCACATGGTCGGCCGCTCGCGCTCCGGGAAAAGGAACAGCATGCCGGCATCCGGCGCCAGCGAGCGGCGGAACATGAGGCCGCGCGCCCGCTGGTCCGGCGTCTCGGCAAGCTCGACATGGAAGAGGCGCACGCCCGCGGCCGTCCCGATCCGCACCTCCGCGCGCCCGAACGCGATGTCCCCGGCGAAGGCCGCCGGCGCCGCCATGAACACCGCCGCCAGCAGCCCCAGCACGCCGAACCCGTATCGCTGCCGCATGGAACGGCCCCCTTCCCGCGCCGGTATTTGTATCGCCGTGCCCGCCCGGTGGCCACGCCCCGGGGCGGCGCTGTTTCCGGGGCGGGAGGAGTTCACTATTCTCCGGCGGGCAATGCGCCGGTAACGAGCGGGCGCATGAGGCGGGAGCGCCTATTTCAACGCCGCGGTCGAGACGATGCCGGCCGAGGAGACCGCTGCGATGCAGCAGGCGAAGCTCGCCCGCCAGCTCGGCTATCTGGCGGCGAACTCGCCCTTCCATGCCGCGAAGCTCGCCGAAGCGGGCGCGGAGCCCGGCGACATCCGCTCGTTTGCGGACCTCGCCCGGCTGCCCTTCACCGAAAAGGCCGAGCTCAGGGAGAGCCAGAGGCGCGAGCCGCCGCTCGGAAGCCACGCGGCGGCGCCCATGCGGAATGTCGTGCGCGTCCATGCCTCCTCGGGCACGACCGGCACCCCTTCCTTCATCGGCCTCACCGCCTATGACGCAAGCCGCTGGGCCGAATGCATCGCGCGCAGCTACTGGGCCCAGGGGCTTCGTCCGGAGAGCGTCTTCGCGATGGGGCTCAGCATAGGTTTCTTCGTCGGCGGCCTGCCGGTCGCCGCGGCTGTCGAGGCCGTCGGCGCAACCCTGCTGCCCATCGGCACCGGAGCCTCCGACAGGCTCATCGCCTCCATCCGGTCGATGAAGGCGGACGTGCTTGCGACGACGCCCTCCTACGCCCTCTACCTCGCCGAACTGGCGCGGGAGGAGATGGGCGTCGATCCGGCGTCGCTCGGCGTAAAGCGGGTCATGGTCGGCGCCGAGCCCGGCGGCGGCGTTCCCGAAATACGCGCGCAGATCGAGGAAAGCTGGGGCGCGCGCTGCACGGAAGCCATCGGAATCGCAGACCTCATCACCATCCACAGCGCCGAATGCGAAGCGCGGGACGGGTGCCATTTCATGGTGCCGGACTATCTCATCATGGAGATCGTCGATCCTGAGACGGGCGCCGTCATCCCGCCGGACCGGCCCGAAATCGAGGGCGAGCTGGTCTTCACCCATATCGACCGCGAGTGCAATCCGATGCTGCGCTTCCGCACCCGCGACCGGGTCGTCGTGAAGACCGGGCCCTGCGCTTGCGGTCGCACCGGGCCGCGGCTTCGCTGCGTCGGGCGCACGGACGACATGCTGATTCTGCGCGGCGTCAATGTGTGGCCGTCGGCGGTGAGGGACGTGGTCGCCGGGTTCCGCCCGGAGGCGACCGGCGAAATGTCGATCCGGGTGGACGGCGAAGGGCCGAAGGTCGATCCGCCGCTCCGGGTCCGGGTGGAGGCGGGCAGCGCGGCCGGCGAGGGCCTTGCGGCGCGGATCGAACAGGCGATTCGCGCCAGGCTCATCGTGCAGGCCAGGGTCGAGCTCGTGCCGCGCGGCGTGCTGCCGCGCACCGAGATGAAGGCGAAGCTCGTGGAGCGCAACATTCCCTGAGGTGCGGCGATGCGGTTCGAGAAGGTCCATATCCCTTACGGCGGCTACTGGAGCACGCCTTTCTGCCGCTGGCAGGGCAGCCTGAGCGGCGAGCACCCGATACGGCTCGCCGCCTCCTGCGCCGGCATGTTCGTCGACGATGCCGGCTGCGAGCGCGAGAGCCTGGACGGCATCCATTTCGGCATGACGGTGCCGCAGCACAAGAGCTTCTGGGGCGCGCCCTGGATCGGCGGCCTGATCGGCGCGGAGCACGTGACGGGGCCGACCTTGTCGCAGGCCTGCGCCACCTCGGCGCGCGTCGTCGCCTCGGCCGCCTCGGCCCTGGAGCTCGGCGGCGGCGAGCGCATGCTGGCGCTTGCCGCGGACCGCATCTCCAACGGGCCCACCCTCTACTATCCCGACCCCTCGGGGCCCGGCGGCCGCGGTGTCACCGAGCACTGGGTGTGGGACAATTTCAACGAGGACCCGCACGCCGATGTCGCCATGATCCGGACCGCCGAGAACATTGCGGCGCGGTTCGGATATTCGCGCCGCGCGCAGGACGATCTGGCCCTCCTCCGGCAGGAGCAATACGCCATGGCGCTCGCCGACGACCGCGCGTTCCAGCGCCGCTACATGGTCGATGTCCCGGTGGGCGGGACGCGCGGGGCGAAGACCGTCTCCGGCGACGAGGGTATACGCGAGCGCACCGAAGAGCGGGTGCAGGCGCTCGCGCCCGTCGTCGGGAACGGCACCGTCACCGCCGCCGCGCAGACCCATCCGGCCGACGGCAATGCCGGCCTGCTGCTGACGACTGCGGGCCAGGCGAAGGAGCTCGGCCGCGACGATGCGGTTTCGGTCCGGCTCCTCTCCTATGGCGAGGGGCGCGCGGAAAAGGCCTATATGGGCATGGCGCCGGTGGCGGCGGCCAAAGCGGCGCTTGCCGATGCGGGGCTCGGGATCGACCGGATCGCTGCGGTCAAGACGCACAATCCCTTCGCGGTGAACGACCTCTATTTCGCCGAGGCGACGGGGTTCGATGCCGGGAGCATGAACAATTACGGCTCGTCTCTCATCTTCGGCCATCCGCAGGGCCCGACGGGCATGCGCCTCGTTCTGGAGCTGATCGAGGAACTGGCGCTCATGGGCGGCGGTTACGGCCTCTTCACCGGCTGCGCGGCCGGCGACAGCGCGGCGGCCCTCGTGCTGAAGGTGGAGGTCCGCTGACGCAGCCGGCCGCCTGGCGTGTATCCGGGGGCGTTCGCCGGCCCGGCCGGGCAATCCCGCAAGCTCCCTTCGTTGCCCCCGCGCCCTTTTCGTCTCCCCCGCGAAGGCGGGGGCCGGGGTGACGAAGCAGTGTGATACCAGCGGCCGTTGACCGGAACCCATTCCGGCTTCGACACCCGCCGCCCCGATTGCCACCGTCCGTCATGCCCGGACTTGTTCCATTGCTGTCCGGTTCAGCCATTGGGTGAGGCTGAACGGGAGTCCGCCGGGGGTTTCGGGGGCGCGCGGCGTCTGCGATCCGCCCCTTGCCCGTGAGGCTCGAACGCCCCCCTTCGGCAGGCTCAGGGCAGGCTCTTTCGTCATACCCGGACTTGTTCCACGGCTGTCCGGTTTAGTCATCGGGGGGAGCCGAACGGGGTGTCGGGAGCGCACTGCGTCTGCGATCCGCCCCTTGCCCGTGAGGCCCCAACGCCCTCCTTCGACAAGCTCAAGACAGGCTTCTCCGTCATACCCGGACTTGTTCCGGGTATCCACACGGCCGCCCGGCTGAGCCGCTTGAGAGAGATACCCGGAACAAGTCCGGGTATGACGATATGGGGCGGGTATGACGATGTGAGGGTCGGGCATGACGACTTGGGGGCCGGGCCGCCGGGCGTCGATCCGGGTCCCGATCCCGCCGAACCCCTCGAAACCCGGTTGAATTCGAGCCATACGTCCTGTCCACAAAATCTAAACCGGACAGGAATGGACTTGTTCCGGGCATGACGATATGAGGGCATGACGATGAAAAGGGGCGGCGCGCCGGGCGTCGATCGGAGTCCCGGTTCGGCCGGACCCTTGGAAACCCGCTTGAATCCAGGCCATGCGTCCTGTCCGCAAAACCCAAACCGGACAGCCGTGGAACAAGTCCGGGCATGACGAGAAGAAGACATAAGTCCGAAGTCGAGGCCATTGGCATGATAAATTGTTCATGAAATTCATGTAATATTTCTCTCTAAGACTTGTATTCTCAGAAAATGTGCTATGATGGGTCCGAGGGAAGCGGCATCCATGGACCGCGTCCCGCCCGCGCCGGCCCGGTGCGGACCGACCCCGATTCCTGACTTCGACGGTTGGGCTGACTTCTGACCGATCTCGCGTCTGGAGTTTTCAGTAAAGCCAATGAGTTGGCAGTTGCGGTGCGGTCAAGCTGCGTTGTAGTGCCTAGTAAATCTTTGAGACTGTCAATGCCTCCGCCACGCGCTACACTCCCCCCATGTTCGTGCGCATCAAGACCTCCCCCAACAGCCCGCGACGCTCGGTCCAGATCGTCGAGGCCGTGCGCGACGGCGGCAAGGTCCGACAGCGCATCGTCCGCCATGTCGGCGTGGCCATGGACGAGGACGAGCTCGAGCGCCTGAGGCAGCTCGGCGAGTACGTCAAGGCGAAGCTGGAGGACGAGCGTCAGCCGGCATTGTTTGCGCCCGAGAAGATCGCTGAGCAGGCGATCCGTGTCGGCCGCCGGGGGGACGGCAAGGAGGAACTCCCGGTCGACCTCAAGCAGCTTGAAGAGGAGCAGCGCCTGATCACAGGCATCCACGAGGTCTATGGCGAGATCTACCGGCTGCTGGGCCTCGACGCGCTGCTGCCGCGCTCGCGCTACCGGGCCTCCCATGACGCGCTGTTCCATGTGGTGATGGCGCGGGTAGCCAACCCCGACAGCAAGCGGGGCAGCGTGCGCCGGCTCGAGGAGGACTTCGGCGTGAGTCTTCCGCTCGAGAAGGTCTACCGGATGATGGATCAGCTCGACGCGACGGTGATCGAGCGACTGCGCACGCGCGTCGGCGAGGCGAGCCGGTCGCTGCTGCCGGAGCCGGTCGCGATCCTCTTCTTCGATTGCACCACGCTCTACTTCGAGACGGCCGCCGAGGACGAGCTTCGCCAGCACGGCTTCAGCAAGGACGGCAAACACAAGGACTCGCAGGTTCTGCTGGCGCTGATGGTGACGCGCGAAGGGCTGCCGATCAGCTACGAGGTCTTCCCCGGCGCCACCTACGAGGGACACAGCATGGTCCCGGTCCTGCAGGACATGCAGCGCCGCCACCAGGTGGAGCGCACGGTATGCGTGGCCGACCGGGGCATGCTGAGCGCCGACAACCTCGACGCCATGGACGCCATCGGCGGCGAGTATGTCGTCGGCGCGCGGCTGCGCAAGCTGCCGCTCGCGCTGCTGGGGCAGGTTCTCGACCCCGGGACCTATGCCCCGCTGGAGGGCTCACAGGACCGCCGGGTCGGCGAGTGGGAGTACAAGGGCCGTCGCCTGATCGTCGTCTTCTGCCCCCAGCGCGCACGCAAGGACGCGCACGAGCGCCGCCATCAGGTGGAACGCCTGCTCGACAGGCTGGCCCGCAGCGACAATCCCAGGGAACTGCTCTCCAATCACGGGGCGAAGCGCTTCATCGCCGTCGAGGGCGACGCACGGCTCACGGTGAACCCGGAGAAGATCGCCGAGGCCGCACGATGGGACGGGCTCACCGGCGTCATCACCAATCTGCGCGACGCGCGCGTCACCGAAGTGATGGCTCACTACCAGGGGCTCTGGCAGGTCGAGGAGAGCTTCCGGATCACCAAACACGACCTGAAGATACGTCCCATCTGGCACTGGAACCCGGACCGGATCCGCGCTCACATCGCCATCGCCTTCCTGGCCTTCGCCTGCGTTCGACACCTTGCGTACCGCGTCGCCATCCAGAAGCGGCGGATGTCCCCGGAGGTCATCCGCTCCGCCCTCGTCCACCGCCAGTGCTCCCTGCTGCGCTGTCGGCAATCGGGCAACCGCTACGTCATCCCCTCGAAGCCGACACCGGCGGCGGAGCAGATTTACGCAACCATGGGGCTGCCCCTGACGATCACCCCGTATCAACTCGCCTGACCGTCGACGAAGCACGGCTCGAAGAAATGCCGGATGTAGTGCCTAGCCGAAATGAGAACCAGGCAATATCAACTACTTATGCGAATCAACCGTCGAAGTCAGGAGGGCATGACGATGAAAAGGGGCGGCGCGCCGGGCGTCGATCGGAGTCCCGGTTCGGCCGGACCCTTGGAAACCCGCTTGAATCCAGGCCATGCGTCCTGTCCGCAAAACCCAAACCGGACAGCCGTGGAACAAGTCCGGGCATGACGAGAAGAAGACATAAGTCCGAAGTCGAGGCCATTGGCATGATAAATTGTTCATGAAATTCATGTAATATTTCTCTCTAAGACTTGTATTCTCAGAAAATGTGCTATGATGGGTCCGAGGGAAGCGGCATCCATGGACCGCGTCCCGCCCGCGCCGGCCCGGTGCGGACCGACCCCGATTCAGCCGACAGGCGAAGTGCGCCCTGTGCCTGCCTCGCGCGCGGGCAATCAGGCGCGCGAACCGCGCCGCCGCGAAACGTGCGCCCGCCCGCGCACAGGCGCTCGCGCAGGATACGCGCGGTAAAGGGTCGCTCCGATGCCGGGACGGGGCGCCGGATGAACATGAGACGAAACCGAGGAGCCGCACCCATGCCCGTGCTCGACCCGACCCTCTCCCTCTCCTCCCGCCAGGAAGCCTTCTGCCGCCACTACACAGCCTCCGGCAATGCCGCAGACGCCGCAAGGCGCGCCGGCTATGCCGAACGCTCCGCAAGGCAGACCGGCTCCGCTTTGCTGGAACGCCCCTGGATCGTGGAGCGGGTGCGGCGCATCCGCATGTCGTGGCGGCGCACCGAGCGGGACGAGGCGCAGATCGTGCTCGCCCGTCTGGAGCAGGCCTGGGATGCGGCGGTGGCCAGCGGGTCCGCCTACATGATGGTCCGGATCGTCCGCTTCCAGGCGGAGATTGCGGGGCTGACGCAGCCGGCCAACCGGGCGGCGCTCTGGGCGATGCCGGAGGAGGACGAGTTCGGGGAGATCGAGGCCGGCGAGGCGCAGGAGGCCGGCACCGTGCCGGGACCCCTCGCCGAGGCCGTGCGCCACGGCCGTGCCCGCGCCGAACGCGCCCTTGCCCGCCATTGCGGGAACAGGGAGGCGATGGAGGCAGGGGAAGGCTTCGACGGGGCCGCCCATGCGCAGCTTGCCGCAAGGCTCACGGCGGCCGTCGAGGAGCGCGAGAGCCTGCCCGTCTGCTTCGACCCGCCGCCGCCTCCGGCCAACGACCTTCCCCTCGCTGACGACCCGCCCGAAGACACCTACGACCCCGAGCGGTTCCCCGGCGAGTGGGCCGACGGCGACCGCCCGGGCGAGGAGGAACGCGCCGAGGGCGCGGAAACCGACTGGCTCTACCAGCGCCGCAACGGCTATGCCGAGATCCACGACCCCTGGTCGCCGGAAAACATCGAACGCCGCCAGGCCGACAGCCTCAACCGGCTCGAGAATGGGCCGCCCCCTTCAACCCGCCCCGAAACTATAGCGCGACAATCTGGGTGAGAGCCGCGCGTCAATCAGGATGAGATTCCCCGGCGGCATCGGCGAGTTGATGATTGTCGCGCGGGGCGCGGATTGCAAGCGGTTTCGGATTTTGATTGTCGCGGCGCGACAAACAAGGTTTTCGGAGAGCGTTTTGATTGTCGCGGGGGGGCCGTCGGGTCGGAGAAGAGACGGCCCGCGGAGGCGATTCCCGCGGGCCGTGAGTGTTGTGGCCGCTGGGCCGATCTGGCGGCAGCGGTTCAGTTTTTGGTGTTTTTTTTGGTGGCGTAGCTTGCCGGGCGCCCAGCCTTTCGCTTGCCTCTGTCGAGGGCTTCGCGGCGCCTGTAGCTCTCGACATTCATTTCGAGGATGGTGGCGTGGTGGACGAGCCGGTCGACGGCAGCCACCGCGGTTGTTTCGTCCGGGAACACCTTTCCCCACTCACCGAAGGGCTGGTTGGCGGTGATCAGCAGGGATCGGCGCTCGTAGCGGGCGGAGATGAGTTCGAAGAGGACGCTGGTCTCGGCCTGATCCTTCTGGACATAGGCGATGTCGTCGAGGATGAGGAGGTGGTATCGGTCGAGCCTTGCGAGCATGGCTTCGAGGGCGAGTTCGCGGCGGGCGACCTGCATGCGCTGGACGAGATCGGTGGTCCTGGTGAAGAGGACGCGGTATCCGTTCTCGACCAGGGCGAGGCCGATGGCGGAGGCGAGATGGCTCTTGCCGGCGCCTGGCGGTCCGAAGATGAGGCAATTGGCGCCCTGGGTCAGCCAGGCATCGCCGGCGGCCAGCGCGTTGACCTGGGCCTTCGAGATCATCGGCACGGCGTTGAAGTCGAAGCTGTCGAGGCTCTTGCCGGGGAGCAGCTTCGCCTCCCTGAGATGGCGTTCGATGCGCCTGCGGTCGCGCTCGGCGAGTTCGTGCTCGACGAGGGTTGCGAGGAAGCGTGCTGCGGTCCATCCCTCGGCGTCGGCCCTCTTGGCGAAGCCCTGCCAGAGCCGGTTGATGGTCGGCAGGCGGAGTTCGGTGAGCATCAGGGAGAGCCTGATGGCGTCGACCTTGTTGGGGTCGGCGGCGGGTCTGTCCCGGTTGTCAGTCATGCCGCGTCTCCTTGCAGCAACGCGCCGTAGCCGAGGAGTGGCGCCCTGGCGACCTTGATGGCGGGCATGCTGCCGCGCTGCGGCGCGAAGCGGGCTTTGAGCTTGTCGGGGTCGGGAAGACGGCCGGTCTTGAGGGCACGATCGATCTCCGCGGCCAGTTCGGCCTCGCAGGTGTCCTCATGTGCAAGCGTCAGCAGGCCGACGGCGAGGCGGCAGGCCTCGCGCTCGCCGAGCCGCTCCAGGGCCTTCTCGAAGCAGCGCCGGTAGGGCTCGCGAGGGAACAACTCGTCGCGGTAGACCAGGTTCAGGAGCGCCATCGGCTTCTTCTTCAAGGAGTGGATGACGTGCCGGTAGTTGACGACATGGGCGCCCGGACCGCTCGCGCCGACGCGCGCGCGCGGCAGGGTGAGGAGGTGAGCGCCCGAGAGGAAGAGGTCGATCCGGTCATCCCAGACGCGCGCGCCGAGCCTGTGTCCGATCAGGCGCGAGGGCACGGTATAGAACACGCGGCGGAGAACGAAGCCCGAGGACTGGCCGATGTTGACGCTGATCTGCTCGTAATCGACGGTCCGCTCGACCGGCAGGTCCCGCAGCACCGCGCGCTCGGCCTCGATCGCCTTGGAGCGATGCGCATTGGCCCGGCCGACCACGTCGGCGACGAAGAGCCGATAGGCTTCGAGGGTCTCGAAGTCGGACGAGCCGCGCAAGGCCAGCGCATCCGCGATCCGGCGCTTGAGGTGGCCGTGCGGCCCCTCGATCGAGCCATTCTCGTGGGCCACGCCGCGGTTGTTGCGGGTGGCCTCCATGCCGTAGTGCTCGCACAGCCCCCGGTAGCGCCCGGTGATGTCCTCGACGGCGTCCTTGCTCAGGTTGCGGAACGCCGCCGACAGGCTGTCGGTGCGGTGATCGAGAGGCGCGCCCCCGAGGTGCCACAGCGCGTCCTGCAGCCCTTCGGCCAGCGCCGTGAAGCTCTCCCCGCCGAGCACCACATGGGCATGGGTGAAGCCCGACCAGGCGAGGCGGAAGTGGTAGAGCATGTGATCCAGCGGCTGCCCCGCCACGGTCACGCCGAGCGAGCCCATGCGAGTGAAGTCGGACAGGCCCTGCCGGCCCGGCTCGTGCTTCTGGCGGAAGATCACGTCCTTCTCCGCGCCATACTGGGCGCGCCAGGTGCGGATCCGCCGCTCCAGCGTACGCCGCACCCCCGGGTCCAGTTCGGGATGACGGCGCATCAACTCCTCGAACACGCCAACCGGACGGATGGCCGGGCTGGTCTCAAGGATCGGCACGACGTCCTTCTCGAAGATATCGGCCAGCGGGTCCGGGCGGCGCCGACCCCGCGGCTTCTTCTCCCGGAATGGCTCCGGATCGGCGGCAAGACGGTAGCCGGTGGCACGGCCGAACCCCGCCTTGGCGGCCGCCACCTCGATGGTGTCGGTCTTCTTGTGGGTCATGAACAGCCTCTTCTGGCGATCGGTTACGTAACGCCCGGGCAATGACGCGCTCCTCTACTCGGAAAAACGTCACCGTTCGCCCAGCCGACCGACCCCGCCAGAAGGTCCAGGAAAAATTTTTTGAGGCGGCGGCCCGGAACTCCGGTCGGGCTACGCCCTCCCTCCGTTCCGGGCCGCCGCCTTCCCCCGTCTCATCCTGATTGTCGCCAGCGTCTCAAGCTGATTGTCGCGCCGCAGTGCGATGACGGCGGCCGGGTCGGCGATGTCCCTGCCGCCGGCGATGGCGACGAGGGTGCCCTGCGGCAGGTGGGCGGCGGTCTTGCGGTCCTTGCGGGCGCGGAGGAAGTCGCGGGCGTCGATGCTGGCGGAGGTCAGCCTGCCGGTTTCGGAGATGTGGCTGCCGCGCCGGGGGCGCCAGACCTCGCCGGTGGCGTCGCGGTAGGCGTCGGCGGCGGCGTCGCGCAGGGTCTCGAAGGCGTCGCGGCGGTCTCCGAGGTTCTGTGCGCGGTCGGTGACGAGTTCGAGTTCGCGGGACTTGATCTCGGAGCCGTCCTGTTCGCGCTGGAGGTCGCGGAGTTCGGGGGTGAGCCTGTCGGCGGAGCGCTCGATGCGCTGTGTCTGGGCGTGGAGCATGTTGACGAAGCCCCAGAGCAGGCTCTCGCGTTCGTCGGCGAGCTGTGTGCCGTCGGGGCAGACGTCGTTGGCGATGACGCGGAAGGCGTCGGCGACGGCATCGATGGCGCCGTCCTGGTCCCAGATGGCGCGGGTATCGAACTCGTCGCGCTCGGGGGTGGCGCCGTAGAGCGCCGCGTTTTCGCAGACGGTTGCGGTGACGGAGTGCGCGGTGCTCTCGATGGTGTCGATGATGGTGTTCATGTCGATCTCCTTGATCGGTTTCACGTCCGGGGCCGATCCCCGGTGTGGTGTCCTGTTGGGTCACGCGCGCGCAGCGGAACCACCGGGACCGGAATGAATGGCCCGATGGGGTGCGCGATGGTGCGGGCGCACAAGCGAGCGCAGCGAGCGCGGAGCCACGGTCGCGCGCGCCATCGGGCCTAGGCGCGCGAGCGCCGTTTCATTGCGAGTCCCGGCCGGAGCGGAGCGGAGGACCCGCGCAGCGGGTTGGTGGAGTGAGCACGTGTGGCACAATGGGACATCACAGCAGGGTGCGTATCTGTTTCAACACGCACGGACCCCTTGGGCGGTGCGGCCCGGCACGGCCTCCGGGAGTGCTCCCGGACCTGGCGGCCGGCCGTGCAAGCGAAGCGCGCAGGGAGCGCCAGCGACCGGAGGCATCGCCCGGACGATCCCCGCACCGTTCGATGGGGCGCCGATGGACAGCGGTTCACCCCCACAGCGGATGCGAGAGGATCCGCTGCCTGGCCACCTCGCGGATGCGGTCGCGGTCATGGACGCGGCAGGGACCGCGCGGATCCTCGTCGAGATGGATGACGTAATACCGCGCGCCCTCGCGCAGCGGATCGTCGCGGGCGCAGACGTCGCCGACATGGTCGCCGTCGCAGTAGACGCGCGCCACGTCCGGTGCGATACGGCGGAAGGCGATGGCACTCATGACGCGCCCCCGTCCGCCAGCTGCCGCGCCGCCCAGGCCGCGGCACGGGCCAGCACATGGCCGTGACAGGGCAGCGGCGCGCACCAGCAGGCGAGGCGGCGGCCATGCAGCGCGGCCAGCGCCTCCAGATCGATCTCGCCGGCGCGGATGCGCCGCCAGAGATCGGCGCGGTAGCGCGCGGTCGCCCGGGCGCGGTCCTGGCCGGGGCCGATCCGGAACGGATTGCCCCAGGGCGTGCGGCGGTCGATCAGGACGGCGGCGTCCTGCACCGGATGGCGGGCGAGCAGCGCGCGCAGCGTGGGCGCGTGCTTCAGGTTGATGACGGAACTCATGATCTCCCTCCTCCTCTCTTCGGGGCGGCTTGCCCGGCCTCCGCTTTCCTCTCCCTCCCCGGACTGGGTCAGGCGCCGGCGCGGAACAGGGGCGCGAGGCGGGCGCGCAGCGCCGCCGCGCCGAGCGCGACCAGGTCGTCGTTGAAGTCGTTGCCCTGAGGGACGATCACCGTGGCGGCGACGCCGGCCCGCGCGGAGCGCCGGGCGAGGCGTTCGGCGGCGCGCGCGCCCTCCTCGTCGTTGTCGCGCGCGATCACCAGCCGGGCGAGGCCGGGCGGAGGCGCGAATGCGCCGAGGCTGCCGGCCGAGAGCGCTGCCGCGGCGCGGATTTCCGGCACGGCGGCGACCAGCGAGAGCACGGTCTCGATGCCCTCGCCGACGACGAGCGCAGCGTCGTCGGCGGGAACGCCGAAGCGCACCGCGAGGCCGTGGATGCGGCCGAGCGCCTTGCGCGGATGCGCGACCCCCGCCTTGGCGGGTTGGAACGGATCGAGCCAGGTGCGCTGGACGCCGAAGAGCCGGCCGTCGCCGCCGGTGACGGCGGCGACCAGCGCCGGGAGGCGGCGCACCGAGGCGCCTTCGCGGTAGCGAAGGGCCGGGTGGAAGCGCAGCGCCGCGAAGCGGCAGCGGCCGAGCCCGCGGGCGTGGAGATAGCGCTCGGCGTGACTGCCGTCGAGGGCGCGGCAGCCGCGCCACAGGCGGCGCGCCGCCTCGGTGGCGTCCCAGGGGTCGTCCGATGCCGTTGCCGGCGCAGCCGGCAAGGCGAGGAAGCGCCGCGCCTCGTCGAGCGCCGCGCGCAGCGTCGGCGCGCGGGAGCGGTGGCGGATGATGTCGAGCAGGTCGCCGTGCTCGCCGGTGGCGGCATCCGTCCAGCCGCCCGGCTTGCCGGGGCCGGAAAGGCGGACGAAGAGGGAGCGCCCGCGGGCGCCGTCGAGATCGCCGCAGATCCAGTAGCGGCCCTGGCGACGGCCGTGGGGCAAATAGTGGCGGCAGACCGCCTCGGCGCGCGCCGCGAGCGCGGCGGCGAGGGCGCCGGCGTTCATGGCCGGCCCCCGGCGGGACGGCGGCGGAACCTGTCATCGGGCATGGCGGGACTCCTGCATGGGAACGGAACGCCCGATACCGGCCGGCCTCCGCCTCCGGCCGGCGCCGGAGAAGGCGCGCGCCGCGCGAAGCGCGGACGCGCCATGGAACCGGGGACGCCTCCGGACCGGCAGCAAAAAAAGACCGGCGCCGAAGCGCCGGCCAGGCCGGGGAGGAAGCATGACGCCGATCAGAACGGAATCCGGTCGCCGTCCATGTCGGCGGGCGCCGCAACCGGAGCGGCGTCGCCCGCCATGTCCGGGTCGGGCTGCGGCCGGGAGCCGTTGGCCTTGTCGAGGAACTGGACGCGGCCGCCCGGGACCAGCAGGATCTCGGTGGAGAAGCGGTCGGAGTCCTCGCCCTCCTTCTTCCAGCGCCGGGTCTGGAGCTTGCCGGCGACGTAGACCAGACGGCCCTTGACCGCGTGCCTGACCAGCATGTCGATCAGGCCGTCCTGGAAGGTGACGATGCGGTGCCACTCGGTGCGGTCGACCCGCTCGCCGGTCTTGGCGTCGATGTAGGACTCGTCGGTGGCGATGCTCAGATTGGCGACGCGGCCGCCGCTCTGGAGGTGATTGACGGCGACGTCGGCGCCGAGGCGGCCGATCAGTTCGGCGCGGTTGAGACCGAATGGTTCAGTGTCTCATCATACGCCTGTCCGCGTATGGCAGTGATTGTCCATGTAAATCGTTGTTATTTCAATATGATGGGTCTAGCCTTGTGCGACATGCGACGACTCACCTGCGCTCTCGTAAGCTCCCGTTGACTTTCATGTGTTGACCTGTATGGTGATATTCGAGGCCGTTTCGGGAGAATGTCACCATGTCAACACAACCCGGCAAGCGAACCGCAAACCTCAAGATCACCCTCAACAAGCGCAATGTCGAGGCCCTGAAGCCGGGCGGGAAACCCTTCATCGCATGGGACGACCGCCTCACCGGCTTCGGCATCCGCGTCCAGCCCTCGGGCGTGCGCTCCTACATCGTCAACTACCGCGCCGGCGGCGGCGGGCGAAAGGCCGCCAACCGCAGGCTGGTCGTCGGACGCCACGGCAGGATCACCCCCGAACAGGCCAGGCGCCTCGCCCAGGAAACGCTGGGCCGCGTCGCCGCCGGCGAGGATCCGGCGGCGGGGCGCACCCGCACCCGCGCCCGCGCCATGCCGACCTTGCGCGAGGCCTTCGAGGACTATCTCGCCGCCGGGCCGGCGCGCAGGGACAGCACGGTCGCGCTCTACCGCATCACCGTCCACCGGGACCTCGCCGACTGGCTCGACCGTCCCCTCGACACCATCGAGCGCCGCGATGTCGAACAGCGCTTCCGCAGCCTGACCGACAACGCCGGGTGGGTGCAGGCCAACAACGCGGTGAAGATGCTGGGCGCCCTCTACCGCCGCCAGTGCATCGACCATGAGGGGCTGCGCAATCCGGTCGAGCAGTGGCGCGCCGCGGGCGGGCGGCCGCACCGCCAGAAGCGGCGCACCATCCGGCCCCCGGCCGAGGTGCTGCCGCGCTGGAGCCGGGGCATCGAGACCGCGGTGCGCAACCCGGTCGCGCGCGACGCCTTCCGCTTCGGCCTCTACACCGGCATGCGCCGGGCCGAGGTGTTCGGCCTCGCATGGGCGCGCATCGACATGGCGGCGATGACGTTCCGGGTCGAGGACACCAAGACCGGCGAGCCGCTGGAGCTTCCCGTCACCCGCCAACTCGCGGCCATCCTTGAGAGGCGCATGGCAGGGCGGGACGGCTTTGCCGAGACGACCCGGGTCTGGGTGTTCCCGTCGGAGACCAGCGGGTCCGGCCATCTCGAGGGCATGCAGCACCTGAACGCGCGCATCGGCGAGGCCGGCGGCGCGCGGTTCTGGTTCCACGCCCTGCGCAACTGCTTCATCACCGTCGCCGACCGCGCCCTGATGCTGCCGGCCAGCCTGACCAAGCGGCTGGTCAACCATGCCCGGCCCCAGGACGTGACCGAGGGCTACGCCGCCGACTGGACCATGGGCCAGCTCCGCGACGCCGCGCAGAAGATCGCCGACAGGATCGACGCCCTGGCACAAGAAGCCGTCCCGGCAAACGTTCCGCCAGCGGGATGACACGCGCCGGACAGGGTTGTCTGATACCTTGAAAGATTCGGGCTGGGTTCAGGAAAACGCAAACGCACACGCTGCGGGTGTATACCGGAGTTGCGTAACCGGCGAGCGAGACGCGTCGCTCCGCCGCCGGCATTCTGGCCGCCTGGTGGCGTCGAGGGGACCGTTCCCGGTCGACCGGAAGGACCGGTCGGCGTAGGGTGCCGCCATGACGAATGCCGTTCCTGTCACGGGCCGCGGGCGGGACATCCGCCGAGCGCCCGCCCGGTGAGCCTTCCCGCGACGCCGCACGACGCGCTGTTCCGGGCGCTGGTCTCAGACCCGGCCCGCGCCGGCGCGCTGCTTGCGGAATACCTGCCGCCGGAGGTCGCCGATCTGCTCGATCCCGACACCCCGCCGGAGGCGGTCGAGGGCAGCTTCGTCGATGAGGACGCCGCGAGGACCCAATGCGACGCCCTCTTCAGGGTCAGGCTCAGGACCGGCGAGGATGCCTTCATATTCGCGCTCCTGGAGCACAAGAGCCATATCGACGCCGCCACACCGCTCCAGATCCTGAAATACCTCGCCAGCATCTGGCTCCGCGAGATCGAGGGCGGCGCTGCCCGGGACCGGCTGCCGGCGATCGTCCCGCTCGTCTTCTACCACGGTCCGGGCCGCTGGACCGTGCCGCGCTCGGTGGCCGAGATGATCGACGCGCCCGAGGAACTGGGGCGGTTCGCCCGGGAGTTCGCCTATGTGCTGCACGACCTGGGCGGGATCGAGCCGCTGCATCTGTCGCGGACGCCGGAGGTCAGGGCCGGGCTGCTGGCGCTCCGGGTGGTCCATGCCACGGACATTCCGGCTGACCTTCTCGACCTGATGACCGGCGGGCCGGTTGCCGGGAGCGCGTTCGAGCGTCATATTGTGCGCTACATCGCCGAGCGCATGAACCTGACGCCCGTGATGCTGGAGGCGTCGCTGCGCCGGACGAAGCCGGACCGATGGGAGGCGCTGATGGGTACCGTCGCCGAAGCATGGATCGAACAGGGAAGAGCAGAGGGGCGGGAAGAAGGCCGCACTGCCGGACGGGTCGAAGGACGGGCTGAGGGATGGGCGGAAGGACGAAACGAGGGCCGCATCGAGGGCCAAGCCAGGACCGTTCTTCGTCTTCTGGAGCTGCGCTTCGGGATTGTGCCGGATGCGGTGCACGAGCGGGTTCGCGACGCGTCGGCTTCCGAGCTGGAAGCCTGGGCGGAGGCGGTACTGACGGCGGCGAGCCTCGACGAGGTAATGGTCACTCGACCTAGGCGCTAAGCCCGATGCACGAACCTGTCCGCACCATCCTTTCGACCGCCATCGTACGACAGGTGCGACCCTCCTTGTCGACCGGTGCCTTAATGTGGTGACGCGGAACGCACGTCAGCGCGACACCACGATGCAGGTCATGGGATACAGGACGGAACTGCTGCTGATTCCCGGCCCGGTAATGGCTCAAGAACAAGCCGGCAAAACCAATACGCACTTCTCATGTCGCAGAAACGGACCTGAAAATGGATGTTGAACGGTTTTCGACACTCGACACTGCCCAAACCCCAAACTGTGGTAAACGTCGAGAATGAGTGAACCACACACCGCTCAAATGTCATGTGATCGCGACCCGGGCTCCTCCTCTGATGAGATACCGATCTGGGCCGGTCCCTCTGGCCGGATCGGTGTTTTCATCGAACAGGAGGCCCAAAAGAGTCTCAACGCATATCGTGCACAAGCAAAACTGGCAACCGAACATGCTCGCTTGGAGCAAGACACGGCTCAGGGCGGATACGCTCATCGTCAACTATTTGAACTCGTTCAGAACAGCGCTGATTCTCTGCTCGAATCGCCGAGAAGTCAGAGCATCCTGATCCGGCTAACGGGAGAATTCCTTTACTGCGCTGACGACGGAACTCCCATCGACGAAAAAGGTGTCGAGGGGCTTATGTTCGACCGCATGTCGAGCAAGAGGAACACCGCTGCAATCGGCAGATTTGGACGCGGCTTCAAATCCGTACTGCGCGTGACCGATGCGCCTGAATTCTACAGCCGTTCCGGTTCATTCCGTTTCGACAGGAAGCGCTCCGCAAAGCTCATAGCCGAAGCCGCGTCTGCCGGTCCCTATCCGGTTCTGCGTCTGCCCGAATCCATCGATCCCGACGAGGCAAGGAAGACGGATGAAGATTTGCAGGAGCTGATGAGTTGGACGACGAATATTGTTCGCCTTCCCCTCAGTATAGGAGTGCAAACAGAGATTGCCCGGCAGATTCAGAATTTCCCGCCCGAATTCATGCTTTTCGTCGATCATGTCCGGTATTTGACCCTTGAGAATGGAGACGACTCTCGGAATATCACATTGAGCCGCAACGACGGCGAGCTTCATCTGGACACCGACGCGGGGACCTCCCGCTGGATGCGCTTCGACGTGACCCACCATCTGTCCCCTGAGGCTCGGGCCGATTGGCACCTGTATGACGAAAACGAGTGCGCGCAGATCCAATGGGCCGTGCCGCTCGACCGTTTAGCCGATCCGGGTCACTTCTGGGCCTTTTTCCCGACCGATACTGCGAGCCTCGTGGCAGGCATCCTTAACGCGCCTTGGAAAACCAACGAGGATCGGCAGAGTCTGCTTCAGGGGCCGCATAACGACGAGCTAATCGAAGCAGCGGCAAGGATGATAGCTGAGAAACTCCCGCAGCTCTCAGACGCTGAAGACCCCGCCAGGCACCTTGATGCGTTGCCGCGTCGCCACGAGGGAGGCGATTCCCAACAAGTCGAGCTTCTTCGCAAATGCCTCTTTTCTTGTCTCGATGGACGTGCAATTGTCCCTGATCAAGATGGCAGATTGCGAGAAGTCCGAGATCTCTCGTATCCCCCGAAGAAGCTCACTGACAGTTCGTACACCGTGCCTTTGGAGCGATGGGAAAAATACCCAGATCGCCCCCGTAATTGGCTCCACTGCTCGGCTGTTACACGCAATCGTGTGAGCCGACTTGCCGCCATCAACCGGCTGTTCCCGGCACGCGGGGCAGGCTACGACCGTCAGAGCGCGCCACAGGAGTCCATCGCGAAGTGGCTTGAGGCGCTTGTGGAAGGCAGGAAAGGAGACGAAGCGATCCAGGCTTCTATGGCAGCAATCCTCAGGGCTGCATCCATTCCGCGCGAGGCAATAAAGTCAAACAAGGAACTTGGCTGCATCGTGCTAACCGCAGATCGTGTCTGGAGATCGCCCGAACCCGATTTCATCTTCCTTTCCGATGATTCCCTGAACGGTGACGATCCCACGAACAGGGAGTCGCGTGTCCATCCGAAATTGGCTTCCGACCCAGATACTCTTGCAGCGCTGAAAAAACTTGGAATCAAAGCGCCTTCATCGGAGAGTAGCTTCAGGCTCGCCGCAAAGCGCATTCTTGGAACTAGCGGCAGTCAGGTGCCTCTTGATGACACTTGCCGGAAGTTTTGGATCGCTTCCCGCAAGCTACCGGTCGAAGTAGCCCTCGCTGATCTTCGAAGATCCATGAGTCCGAATGGACAGGAATGCTGGCGTTCGAAGCTCCGGGTACGAACGAAAGCAGGTAACTGGTTACCCCTTCACTCTGTTCTGTTTCCGGGCGATATCGTGCCAAGCGATGGGAGTAGAGACCAAGACGCCACCGTCGATACGGAATTTCACGAACCAGACGAAGATCTGTTGCGCCATCTTGGGGTCACCGATAGACCTCACCGCGACCACGAACTGTCGACGGAACCGTTGTACAACGATTTTCGAGACTATTGGCGCAACCAATTCACCCAGCGCCCCTTGAAGAGAACTCCGCGGTGGGATTATCTAAAATTTGTGACCAGCGCCGGTTGCGGTCCGTTGCCACTCTTGCGTTTTCCGACTTGGATTGGCTTTGGGCGTGAATTCAATTGTATAACACACGCTCACACAGTTGCGCTCCTTGGCTGCATCGACCTGAGGCACCCGCGCAGCTTCACCTGAGGTGGTCCAACGACAAAACCAACCCCTGCAAGAACTCCTCTCGCTACGCATGCAGCCGAAGGAGCGGTTCCTGACGGCGGACGAAACCGTCATGGTCGCCGCGGTACTGAGCCACCCCGTAGGATGAAACAGGGGCGCTTGTGCTGATCGCCATGGCAACACCGCGGCCAGCCACGCCGTCATGTCCGGCGAGACCCTGCCCTTGGTCGAAAAGCTGCTCGGCCACCGGCGGCACCGTGCCACCGCCGACTACGCCCACCTCGCCGACGGCCATCTGGTCGAGACCGCCGAAGAGGTTGGAAGACTGATCGCCGAGGCGATGAACCTTCACACGGCGCCGATGCCTTCCCATGCCCGCCCGCGCCGCAGCCATGGCCGATGAGTATGAGATCGCGCGCTGCGGCTCATTCCGGACATGCGCCGTTGCCGGGTCGGACAATTGTCGAAGGAGGGACGGCGGAACCCGGCCGGGCAGGAAGCTCCGGCACGCCAACCCGCCCGCGCGGCATCCGCACTCCGAAGCGGTGCGAGAAAGGGGACGCCCAGCCTGGAAAGAAGAAGGCAATACCAGACCGGGCGCCCGATCAGGGGTCAGGGAACGGCAAGACCTCCACCCCTCGCGACGCCGAAGTCATGCCGCCCATTGGAGTTTGCATCGATGGCGAGACGGCGCCGCTGCGGAGACGCATTCCTGCGGCTGCGCTACTCCGTCTTCAGATTGGCACTGAAGCCGCCGACCATCCTGCCCACGCCGTCGTATTCGGAGTAGAAGTTCCCGGTCATCACCTTCGGGAGAAGGCTCCTGTCACGACCGGCATCCTGCTGGGTGAAACTTCCGTGCCAGTTGCCGGAGGCGTCCGCAGCGGTTCCGCCCCCGGCGGCCGACGATGCGAAACGGCGCGTCGATCCTGGCGGGTTGCGGTGGCCGAACAGCGCCCCGGTCGTCGACAGCCCCTCGCCCGGCGCCAGCGTCCGCAAGGCGTAGCAGTGACGGCAGTCGTTGGCGATGAACGCGCCCGGCGTCATCCCGCCGACCGCGACAGTCGCCCGCCGTTCTGTTACCTCTGCCGTCAGGAAGGCGACGCGGAACGCGCTCACGGATCGTTGGCCGGTCGTCTCGCTCAAGCGCCGCGACGGCTGGGACTCCCTGCCGTTGCCGGGGTTGCGGCAAAAGGGCATTGCGGCAGAGCTTGCCTTGTCCGACCGCCCGGAGGGCGGGAGCCTGGACACACCTGCCGCACCATGGTGCGAAACGCGGCATGGGCGGACTGACGTGCGCTGCGGTGCGCTGGGGCCGCCAAACGCCGCCAATCGTATCATGGAAAAGCGTGCATGCCGATCGGTGCTCCGGCGCATTGCGCCGTATGACGCCCTTGATTCGGCGGGACAATTCCTGTGTTTGTTCCGTCCCACAGTGCGAATCCTGCGGGACTCTCCGGGCAGGGGATTTCCAACAGCGCGCCCGATCGGTTGCGCGCTTTCCCAAGATACCGGAGGCGGCATCAGGCGGCTCCAGGACACGGCAGAGCGTCCCTGTCGCCGCGTGGCGGCGGCTGGCGATCCGGCGCCCGATTCCGGAGAGACCGGCGGCTTGAACGCGCGCGCCTTGCCGGACGTTTCGGGGTTGCCGCCGCCGTCGGGCTGGCCGGAAGCGGAGCCGGGAGGCTACATCCCGAGGTCGAAGTCGGGCGTCTTCTGCTTCGGTTCGGCGGCCTTTTCGTGGCCGGCGTCGCGGCCGGGACCGTTGGCGCGGCCCTGCCCGCGGTCGGTAAGCGGTGCGGGAGAGGCACCGGGCTTTCAGCTTGACGGCGGGACGAAGTTCCAGGGGAGAAGCTCGTCGATGCGGCTGTTTGGGTGGCCCCCCGCCTTCGCAGGGGCAGGCTCCGGCGATTTTCTCCAGAGTGTCCTTGAGCCAGGCGTAAGGCTCGACGCCGTTCATCTTGCAGGTCTCGATCAGGCTACCGACGCGGCCCCATGAGCGCGCGCCCTCATCGTGGCCGGCGAACAGGGCGTTTTTCGCGGTGAGCTTCTGCGGCCGGATGCGGTTTTCGACGAAGTTGCTGTCCATCTCGACGCGCCGTCATAGAGGAACACCAGCAACCTCTCCCAGTGGTTGGCGATATAGGACAGCTTCTCACCGAGCCGGGACTTGGGCGAGACGCGCGAGCGTTGCTCGTCGAGCCACACCCCGAAGGCGTTCACCAGCGGCGCGGCCTCGGTCCAGCGGACAAACTGGCGCGTCGCCGGCGGCTCACCCCGGATCCTGTCCTCGATCGCGTAGAGTTGCGCGATCCGCCTCAGAGCCTCTTTCGCGATCGGCGAGCCGCTACTGTCGAACACCTCCTTGGGGCCACGCCTGGCATGGGCCCAACATGAAGCCAGCGTCAGCGCCCCGCCCGGTCGGTCCCGCCGGGCCAGCCGGTTGTGGCCGGCATAGCCGTCGATCTGCACCGTTCCCCTGAAGCCATCAAGCAACTTCTCGCCATGCTTGCCGCCACGCCCGGGCGCATACTCATAGACCACGCCCGGCGGGTCCGCCCCGGACCATGACCGCTCGTCGCGCACCATCGTCCAAAGGTAGCCGGTCTTCGTCTTGCCCCGGCCCGGGTCGAGAACCCGGACCGTGGTCTCGTCCAGACCCAGAGTGCTCGACGTCTTCAGCGTCGCCTTCAGGCGTTCATACACCGGTCCGAGGTGGAACGCCGCCTTGCCGACCCAGCCGGCGAGGGTCGAGCGGTCCAGCTTCATCCCCGAGCGGGCGTAGACGGTCGCCTGGCGGTAGAGAGGGGTATGGTCAGCGTATTTCGAGATCAGGACATGCGCGATGGCGCCTTCGGTCGGCAGCGCGCCCTCGATCAGCCGGGCCGTGTTAGCGACGGTTAGGAAGGGCGTTTATTTGCTGGCGCGGAACGGCCGGTTTGTGCGGCTTGCGAGCAGCGTCGCATGGGTTAGGTGTTGCGTTCATCTGATTGGGCGGTCATCGGTTTCGAGCGGCTCGCCGTCGCGGTCACGGATGAGCATGTCGTTCCAGTCCTGGTTTTCGAGGGCCGGTCGCATTCGGACGATTCTTGTGTCGTTGTCTTGCATGCGGCGGGCGGCGTGATCGCCGTATCGTGTAGCGTCCCAGGCACAGAAGATACGGCGCGGGTTCCAGGCCTCGACCCATTTGGGGATTCTGGCCGTGATGGCGCCGGTGGAGACGACGGCGCATTTGCTGCGTTTTTCCGGGACGAGGTGGAGGGAGAGGATCGACAGGGCGTCGAGGGCGCTGCCGGTGAGGATGACGGTGCCGGGCCAGTCGGGCTCCCATGACATCCAGAAGCCGCCGTCTGCGGCCGGCTCCTGCGCTGCGGGGAGGGTCTCTATGCCGACCACCTTGCTGGCGGCGTTTCGGCGGAGGAACACGGGATTGCCGCGCCGGTCGGCACGGATCAGGCCGAGGCCTCGGCATAGCTCGACGAGCGCGTCGGCGAGGCCGCGCTGCTCGATGAGGTATTGCCGCAGCGCCGGCCAGCGAGGGTCCTGGCACGAGGGCTCCGCCTCACAGCGACTGTTCGGGAGCCGTGAGTGGCGCGGCAGTTGGGCGAGGAAGTCGAGGGCTTCGGTCGTTGGGCATCCGAGCGCATGAACCGCCAGCTGGATGGCCCCGGCGCCTCCCTCTCCGCGCAGATGGTCGTAGAACATGAAGCGGTTGATGGAGAGGACCGAACCGGCTCGTCTCCAGCGCGCGGCATCGGCGGGATCGCGGCGATAGCCGAGGGCGTGGACCACGTCTTCGAGGGGGCAGCTTCGCAGCCCCTCGGCCCGCAGGCGGCGATCCCATGGATGCAGATGCTGCACGGCTGGCTCAGGCATCCCCCGTGTCTTGCGCCGTGCTCTTGCCCGCTCCTTTTGCCGATCGCCGCCGGCGGCGATCGGCGCTGCGCTGCTTCTGGCGTTCCTCGGCCTCCTTGCGGCGGTATGAGTCGCCGTCGATGGCGAGGATCTCGGCATTGTGGACGAGCCGGTCGACAAGGGCCACGAGGCAGGCGGCGTTGGGGAAGGCCTCGCTCCACTCGGCGAAGGGGCGGTTTGTGGTGATGATGGTGGAGCGCTGCTGGCTGCGGCTTGAGACGATATTGAACAGCAGGTCGGCATGACGGTTGGAGTAGGAGAGATATCCGACTTCGTCGATGACCAGGAGGTGCTGGCGGGCGTAGAAGCGCAGCCTGCGCTGGAGCATTGTGTCGGAGTCGATGGCGGCGAGCTCGCCGAGCAGGCTGGCGGCGGTTGCGAAGCGCACGGTGTGGCCTTCGAGGACGGCGCGGTGTGCGATATTGGCGGCGATTGTGGACTTGCCGACGCCGTTGGGGCCGATGAGGACGACATTGGCGCCCTCGCGGAGGAAGTTGAGGGTCATGAGGTCCTCGACGGCCATGCGGTCGCATCGCCTTGGCCAGTCCCAGTCGAAGTCGGCGAGCGGCTTGAACTGTCCGAGGCGGGCGGCGGTGAGGCGTCGCCTGAGGCTTCGGCTTCGCCTCTCTTCCTCTTCCCATGCGATCAGGGGCGGGAGCCAGTCGCGCTCCGCAACCTCGCTCCAGTGGGCGAGGAGGCCGTGCAGTCCGAGCGCCGTGGCGCGGTCCTTGAGGGTCATTCTTCGCTGTCCTCCTCGTGGTGGCTTGCGAGCCCGTCGTATCCGCCGAGGTCGTGATCGCGGACCGCGATATCGCGCAGTCTTGGATCGCCGGGCAGGTCGATGGGGATGGGTGGTGGCTCGTTGCGCTGTTCGCGCCGCCGGTTCAGGCTGAAGCGCACCGCATTGGGATGGGGGACGCCGCGCTCAAGGGCTTCATCGATGGCGGCTTCGAGTTCGACGGCTCCGTAGTCGTCGAGCAGGCGCAGCAGGGAGGCGACGGTTGTGCCGATATTGCCGCCGCGCCTGGCGGTCTCGGCAAGCAGGCGCTCGCTGTCGGGGGCGGCCTGGAGAAGGCGGCTCTGCCCGCGCAGGCGGTGGGCGTGACGTTTGAGCCTGACCAGCTCCTCGATGTGCTCGGGGGTCTCGATGCGGGCCGCCTTGTCGAAGCTGCGCGGATGACGGGCGACGGTGTCGGCGCCGTCGAGGATGCGTACCTCCTCCAGTGTCGCGACCACGGTGAGGGTGCGCCGCGTATGGGTATGCGGGACGCTATAGTCATTGAGGTCGAACCTGGCGTAGGGGGTCTTGCCGATCCTGACCTCGACCCTCTCGTCGACGGGGGGCCGGTCGTCGGGCAGCGCCATCAGGGAGCCGCGCTCGCGCTCGAAGGCCTCGCGCACGGTGAGGGAGCGGTCGTCCGGCCAGCGACGGTCGGCGGCGACGCCGTCGCACCAGGCGCGGGCCCGGGCGTTCAGGTCGTCGAGGTCGCGCCAGGCGCGGGCGGCGAAGAAGTTGTCGCGCACATAGCGTATGGCGCGCTCCACGCGCCCCTTCTCGTTGCCGCGCGCGACCGCGACCGGCTTGGGCAGGAAGCGGTAGCGGGCGGCGAAGTCGAGGAGCCGGGGGTTGAACCGGATGGCGTCGCCCTGGCGCTCCAGCACGACGCTCTTCAGGTTGTCGTACCATAGCTCGCGGGGCACGCCCTGCCAGGCCTCGAAGGCCTCGACATGGCCGCGCAGGAAGTTGTCCATCGCGGCATTGAGGTAGAAGTGCAGGAAGATGCGGCGCGAGTAGCTCAGCACCATCACGAAGCCCATCAGCGGGCGCTCCGCGCGCCCGATCCTCACCTTGCCGAAGTGGGCCCAGTCCACCTGGGCCAGCTCGCCGGGCAGGGTCTTGAGGCGCAGATAGGCCTCGGCCACAGGCCGCGGGCGCTCCGGCGCGATCATGCGCCGGAAGTGGCTCTGGCTGCCCCGGTAGCCGCGCTCGACCGCCATCTGGTAGAGCCGGCTGGCTGGCAGCCTGGGCCAGACCGCCAGGGTCTGGCGGATGAAGGGCCGGAACGGATCGATCATCGAAGCCCTGCGCCGCCTCTCACGCGCGGGCGCCCCGGCGGCCGCTACCGCGCGCTCGACCGTGCCGTGGTGGACGCCGAGCTGGCGCGCGATCGTGCCGATCCTCCACTTCTCGGCAAAATACAGCCGCTGGATCTCGGCACGGGTCTGCTTGTCGATCGCCATCTCACTCCCTTCGCGCCTGGCGCAGGCCCGGATAGACCGCCAGGCCGCAGAACCGACCGCAGCGCTCGCAGCGGAACACCCGGGCGGGACGGTCGGGCCCGAAGGGCCGGGTTCCGGACCGCCCCGCCGGTATGCGCGCCACATCAGGACGCCGGCGCGCGACGGTCAAAGGGTGATGCGTCACTTTCTGCGCGATGGCCCGAACTGCCGGCTGCCGCACACGGCGCCGTTCGCGGTAGCGCCGCTGGCGCTCGGCATGCTTGTGACGGCCCCGGCGGCTGTTCTGGTAGCGCTGCCCCGCAAGGCGCACCGACCGACGCCGCGCCCGCCCGCTGCAACGCGGCGAACAGTAGATATGGCCAGAGTCGCAGCGCCGGCAGAGAACCACCTGGCGGCGGCACAGGGCGCAGGTGAACAGGCGGGCGGCGTTCCTCATCGCGACCGATGAGAACGGGGTGGACCCACGCCCGGACGCGCACGATACTGCGCTTCCGGGCCGCGCCTTGCATGGCTCGGGGGGTGCGGCGCCGGTCGTTGCCACCAAGCCAACGGGGCCGGCGCCGCATCGTTCTCAGAAGCCCCAGTCTACCCCCTGCCGCAGCCCGGGAACGGCCAACCCGGTCGCCAGGACGTCGCCGCCCTCCGGGAGGCGAAAATCTCAACGCGACGGGGGCCGAGGACTCCGGTCGGGCTACGCCCTCCTTCCGTCCTCGGCCCCCGTCATAAACCCGGCCGCGCCTGTCTCACGCTGTTTGTCGTGCGCACCACAAAAGCGCGCTACGCCAGCAAATATGCGCCCTTTATGATAATCACCGACAGGCCGGCGCCGGCGCCTGGGTGACGCCCTCCTCGCATATGCGGCAGGCGTATTTCGGGCGCACGGTGACGATCACCCGCAACTGCGCCGGCACGATGTCGAGCCGCTCCGTGCGATCCTCGCCGATCCGCACCATCTCTCCGCAGCCGCAGGGGCAGAGCGTGCTTTCCGGCTTGATCACCTGCTCGATGCGCTCCAGATGCTCCGGCAAGTGGCCGATATTGCGCGCCGGGCGAGGACGCTTCTGCGAGCGGGCCGGCGTCGGATCTTCCGGCGCCGCCGCGGCCTCCACCTCCGCAGACGCGCCCTCAAGCTCCTCGAACGCCAGCTGGCGCTCGTCCGCCGACAGCTTCTCCGACCTCTTGCCATACAAAAGGCGGAGCAGTTCCAGGTTCAGATGCTCCAGACGGCGGATGCGGTCGGCCTGCGCCTCGTTCTCACCCGCCAGACAGGCCTTCTCTTCCGCCAGCGTCTCGTTCTCGGCGCGCAGCGTCTCCAGCGCCGCAAGCGCCTGCCTCGCCGCCACCGCCTGTTCGGGCGTCAGCGTGTCGAGGTCCATCTCCGCAAGCGCAGCCATGGCTCACCCGATAGCACAGTGTTGCGGAGCCGGAGGCCGCGATCCGTGCGGTGAGTCATTCCGCCTCAGCCGGCGCCCGGACCGACAGCGCCCGCACGCGACGCCAGTCTAGGCCGGCGAATAAGGCCTCGAACTGCGCATGGTTCAGCGTCATCGCCCCGTCGCGGATCGCCGGCCACACAAAGCCCTGCTCCTCCAGGCGCTTGTAGACCATGACCAGACCTGTCCCGTCCCAGTAGATCAGCTTCAGACGGTCGGCCCGCTTCGCCCGGAACACGAACACCGTGCCCGTGAACGGGTCACGGCGCAGCGCGCTCTTCACATAAGCCACAAGGCCGTCGTGTTGGCGGCGGAAGTCGACGGGCTTCGTCGCGACCATGATCCGCACCCGGTTCGAGGGGAAGATCATGACGACGCATTCAGCGCAGAGACGATCTCCGCCAGCCGGACCGCCGGCACCGCCGCGTCCAGACGGACCGTAACCCGGTCCAGGACCACTTCCACACGCGCACCGCTTGCCTCGGCAGCGCCGCGCCCTTCAGCCCGAACCACAAGCGGTGCAAACTCCACGCCCGCCTCCGCCGCGGGCAATACCAGACGCCCATCCCGCGCCAGGCGCCGCCACCCCGTCACCTGGTTCGAATGAATATCGTATCGCCGCGCAACGGCGCGAACCGTCGCCCCAGGCTCCAGCGTCTCCGCAACAATCCGAGCCTTCACTTCGTCCGGCCAGCGACGACGACCGCCACGCGCCGGAAGCACTTCAACCGTCCTGTGTGTCTCAACTGAGCCCAACAATGTGAAACTCACCTCCTGCCCAACTCGCAGGCGTGAATCTCAAATCAGAACCGAACCTGGAAGGTGCCCCGCTCGCCCCGCTTACTGACGACGCATTCAGCGCAGAGACGATCTCCGCCAGCCGGACCGCCGGCACCGCCGCGTCCAGACGGACCGTAACCCGGTCCAGGACCACTTCCACACGCGCACCGCTTGCCTCGGCAGCGCCGCGCCCTTCAGCCCGAACCACAAGCGGTGCAAACTCCACGCCCGCCTCCGCCGCGGGCAATACCAGACGCCCATCCCGCGCCAGGCGCCGCCACCCCGTCACCTGGTTCGAATGAATATCGTATCGCCGCGCAACGGCGCGAACCGTCGCCCCAGGCTCCAGCGTCTCCGCAACAATCCGAGCCTTCACTTCGTCCGGCCAGCGACGACGACCGCCACGCGCCGGAAGCACTTCTACCGTCCTGTGTGTCTCAACTGAGCCCAACAATGTGAAACTCACCTCCTGCCCAACTCGCAGGCGTGAATCTCAAATCAGAACCGAACCTGGAAGGTGCCCCGCTCGTCCCGCTTACCGCGGTCGAATCCATTGCCCTTGCCGGCCGATTTCGCGTAAGCGGTGCGGGAGAGGCACCGGGCTTTCAGCTTGACGGCGGGATGAAGTTCCAGGGAAGTAGGTCGTCGATGCGGCTGTTGGGGTGGCCCCCCGCCTTCGCAGGGGCAGGCTCCGGCGATTTTCTCCAGCGTGTCCTTGAGCCAGGCGTAGGGCTCAACGCCGTTCATCTTGCAGGTCTCGATCAGGCTACCGACGCGGCCCCATGAGCGCGCGCCCTCATCGTGGCCGGCGAACAGGGCGTTTTTCGCGGTGAGCTTCTGCGGCCGGATGCGGTTTTCGACGAAGTTGCTGTCCATCTCGACGCGCCGTCATAGAGGAACACCAGCAACCTCTCCCAGTGGTTGGCGATATAGGACAGCTTCTCACCGAGCCGGGACTTGGGCGAGACGCGCGAGCGTTGCTCGTCGAGCCACACCCCGAAGGCGTTCACCAGCGGCGCGGCCTCGGTCCAGCGGACAAACTGGCGCGTCGCCGGCGGCTCACCCCGGATCCTGTCCTCGATCGCGTAGAGTTGCGCGATCCGCCTCAGAGCCTCTTTCGCGATCGGCGAGCCGCTACTGTCGAACACCTCCTTGGGGCCCCGCCTGGCATGGACCCAACAGGCAGCCCGCGTCAGCGCCCCGCCCGCCCGGTTCGGCCGAGCCAGTCGGTTGTGGCCGGAGTAGCCGTCGATCTGCACCGTTCCCCTGAAGCCCTCGAGAAGCCTCTCGCCATGCTTGCCGCTACGCCCGGGCGCATACTCATACGCCACGCCCGGCGGGTCCGCCCCGGACCAGGCCCGCTCGTCGCGCGCCATCGTCCACAGATAGCCGGTCTTCGTCTTGCCCCGGCCCGGGTCGAGAACCCGAACCGTGGTCTCGTCCAGACCCAGATTGTTCGACGTCTTCAGCGCCGCCTTCAGGCGGTCATACACGGGCCCGAGGTGGAACGCCGCCTTGCCGACCCAGCCGGCTAGGATCGAGCGGTCCAGCTCCAGCCCCGAGCGGGCGTAGATCCGGCTCTGACGATAGAGCGGGGTGTGGTCAGCGTATTTCGAGATCAGAACATGGGCGATGGCGCCTTCAGTCGGCAGCGCGCCCTCGATCAGCCGGGCCGGCGCCGGCGCCTGGGTGACGCCTCCCTCGCAGGTCCGGCAGGCGTATTTCGGGCGCACGGTGACGATCACCCGCAACTGCGCCGGCACGATGTCGAGCCTCTCGGCGCGATCTTCCCCGATCCGCACCATCTCCCCGCAGCCGCAGGGGCAGAGCGTGCTCTCCGGCTCGATCACCTGCTCGATCCGGGGCAGGTGTTCCGGCAAATGGCCGAGATTGCGCGCCGGACGAGGCCGCTTCGCCGAGCGCGCCGGCGACGGGTCTTCCGGCGGCGCCGCGGCCTCCACCTCCGCAGACGCGCCCTCAAGCTCCTCGAACGCCAGCTGGCGTTCGTCCGCCGACAGCTTCTCCGACCTCTTGCCATACAGAAGCCGGATCAGTTCCAGGTTCAGATGTTCCAGACGGCGGATGCGTTCGGCCTGCGCCTCGTTCTCACCCGCCAGACAGGCCTTCTCTTCCGCCAGCGTCTCGTTCTCGGCACGCAGCGTCTCCAGCGCCGCAAGCGCCTGCCTCGCGGCCGCCGCCTGTTCGGGCGTCAGCGTGTCGAGGTCCATCTCCGCAAGCGCAGCCATGGCTCACCCGATAGCACAGTGTCGCGGAGCCGCAGGCCGCGATCCGTGCGGTGAGTCATTCCGCCTCGGCCGGCGCCCTGACCGACAGCGCCCGCACGCGACGCCAGTCCAGGCCCGCGAACAAGGCCTCGAACTGCGCATGGTTCAACGTCATCGCCCCGTCCCGGATCGCCGGCCACACAAAGCCTTGCTCCTCCAGGCGCTTGTAGACCATGACCAGGCCGGTCCCGTCCCAGTAGATCAGCTTCAGCCTGTCGCTGCGCTTCGCCCGGAACACGAACACCGTGCCCGTGAACGGGTCACGGCGCAGCGCGCTCTTCACATAGGCCACAAGACCGTCGTGCTGCTTCCTGAAGTCGACGGGCTTCGTCGCGACCATGATCCGCACCCGGTTCGAGGGGAAGATCATGACGACGCGTTCAGCGCAGAGACGATCTCCGCCAGCCGGACCGCCGGCACCGCCGCGTCCAGACGGACCGTAACCCGGTCCAGGACCACTTCCACACGCGCGCCGCTCACCTCGGCACCGCCGCGCCCTTCAGCCCGCACCACAAGCGGCGCAAACTCCACGCCCGCTTCCGCCGCAGGCAAAACAAGACGCCCATCCCGCGCCAGACGCCGCCAGCTCGTCAGCTGGTTCGAATGAACATCGTATCGCCGCGCAACGGCGCGCACCGTCGCCCCAGGCTCCAGCGTCTCCGCTACAATCCGAGCCTTCACTTCGTCCGGCCAGCGACGACGTCCGCCACGCGCCGGAAGCACTTCAACCGTCCTGTGTGTCTCAACTGAGCCCAACAATGTGAAACTCACCTCCTGCCCAACTCGCAGGCGTGAATCTCAAATCAGAACCGAACCTGGAAGGTGCCCCGCTCGCCCCGTGTGTGGACGCCCCTGGTGACGCAAGCATTTTCTTCGGGCGGCTCGGCGCGCGGTCAGGCGCTGTCGTGTGTCCGGCCTCTCAATGCGGCAGGTCACGCGCCGCGGGCCCTCATGGAGATGCGCGGACCGGGTCCAAATCGCTTACGCGAGCTCAACGGCCCTGCGGAGCTGAACTGGTTTTCCCGATCCCGTCTCGATTGACCGTTTGCCCTTGCCTTTCCTCAGACCTGCCCGCGTCCCCGACAGCTACCCGTCCGGCCGCCCTGTCAGGCGGCGGCGGGAGCCCGGTAACTCTCCTTCTTCATCATCAGCGCCCAGACGATGCGCGCCATCCGGTTGGCCAGCGCCACGGCGACCAGCATACGCGGCTTGCGCGCCAGCATCCTGGCAAGCCATGGATCGTTCGTCCTGCCGCGCCGAGCCGCCCAGCGAACGACCGCCATGGCGCCTGTAATCAGCAGCCGTCTCAGATCGCGTTGGCCCATCTTCGATATCTTGCCCAGCCGCGGCTTGCCGCCGGTCGTGTGCTGGCGCGGCACCAGGCCGAGCCAGGCGGCGAAGTCCCGTCCGCGCCGGAAGGTCTCCATCGGCGGCGCGAAGGCCTGAACCGCCATCGCAGTGATCGGGCCGATCCCCGGCACCGTCATCAGACGACGTACCTCGTCGTCCTGCCGAGCCGCCGCCCGGATTTCCCCGTCAAGGCCATCGATCTTCTCGCCAAGCCCGCCAATCTGGTTCAACAGAAGGCCGGCCAGCTCGCGGACCGCATCCGGCAGATCCAGGTCCGGGTCTTCAAGCGCCGACGCCAGACGCTCGACATGAACCGGGCCCTGGGGAGCAATGACACCGAACTCCGCCAGGTGGCCGCGAAGCGCGTTGATCGTCTGGGTCCGCTGGCGCACCAGCAGATCGCGCGTGCGGAACAGCATGCCACGGGCCTGCTGCTCGACCGTCTTCACCGCCACAAAACTCATCGTCGGACGCGATGCCGCCTCGCAGATCGCCTCCGCATCCGCCGCATCGTTCTTCTGTCGCTTGACGTAGGCCTTCACGTAGGCCGGCGGAACCAACCGCACCGCATGGCCCAGACGCCCAATCTCACGACCCCAATGATGCGCGCCGCCGCAGGCTTCCATCGCAACTGTGCAGGGCTGCTGCGAGGCCAGAAACCCCAGCACCTTACCCCGGCTCAGCTTCTTCCGGAACGCGACCGATCCTTCGGGTCGCGCACCGTGAAGCTGAAAGCTGTTCTTCGCGAGATCGATCCCGATCATGCTAACCTGTTCCATGGACGCCCCTTTCCTCTCTTGGCGTTTACAACACCGTCAACCTGGCACATTGCGATGCCGTCGGGAGGGGCGTCCACTCCATCGCTTACGATTTCGCATCGCTGTCCTTGCCGGTTTCTCGTAAGCGTCTGGCGTGACCGCCCTTGTGGCGAGACGGCTTGGAGCCGCAGTCTCTGGTGAGGTTCCGGAGGTCGATAGTGTCCATTATCGGCTAATGGACACTATCTTAGGGGGCTGCGGTGCCACGTCGGGTACGCCGGTTCTGGTCGGACGACGAGAAGCGCCGGATCGTGGCGCAGAGCTACGCTCCCGGTGTCTCGGTGTCGGTTGTGGCGCGCCGCAGACGTCAACGCCAACCTGATCTTCACCTGGCGGCGCGATCCCCGTTACAGGCCGGCGGCCGATGCCGGGGAGGCGCCGTCCTTCCTGCCGGTGGAGGTGGTGCCCGATGCGCCGCCGTTGGAGCCGGCCGCGGCATCGGACGGTCGGATCGAGATCGCGTTGTCGAACGGCCACCGGGTGAGCGCGTTCGGGTCGTTCGACGCGGACGCGCTGTGCCGGGTGGTGCGGGCGCTTGGCGGATGATCCCGGTTCCCTCCTCGACCCGGGTATGGCTGGCCTGCGGCGTGACCGACATGCGCAAGGGGTTCCCCGGTCTCGCGGCGCAGGCGGAGCGGGTATTGAAGGCGGATCCGCATTGCGGCCATCTCTTCATCTACCGCGGCCGCCGGGGCGACCTGATCAAGATGATCTGGTGGGACGGCCAGGGTGCGTGCCTGTTCTCGAAGCGTCTGGAGCGCGGCCGCTTCGTGTGGCCGTCGGCATCGGAAGGGAAGGTGTCGGTGACGCCGGCGCAGCTGTCGATGCTGCTTGAGGGGATCGACTGGCGGGCGCCGGTTCGCACCTGGAGACCGCTGGCCGCGGGCTGATTCACCGTTTATAAACAATGGGTTGACTGTCATTCGGGCTTCCCTTTGTCGGCCCCTTCGGGTAGGATGCGGCCATGCTCGAAGCGGCCCATTCCCTGCCCGACGACATCGCCGCGTTGAAGGCGATGGTGCTGGCCTCGCGGGCCGAACTGGCGGCACGGGACGCCGAGCTGCGCAACCGCGATCTGTTGATCGAGAAGCTCAGGCACCAGCTTGCGGGTCTGCGGCGGCAGCGCTTCGGCGTCACCTCGGAGGCCCTCGACCAGCTTGAGCTCGGGCTGGAGGACGAGGAGATCGCGCGGGCGGCCGAGGCGCCGACCGAGCCGACGCCCGCCACGAAGAAGCAGCCGAAGCGCCGTCCCCTGCCGGACCACCTGCCGCGCGAGGAGACGGTTCTCGCGCCGGGCGAGCGCTGCGCGGACTGCGGCGGCCGTCTCAAGCGGCTCGGCGAGGATGTGACGGAGGAGCTGGAGTACATCCCCGGCCGCTTCGTGGTGAAGCGCATCGTCCGTCCGCGCCTGGCCTGCGGCGGCTGCGAGAAGTTCCACCAGGCGCCGCTGCCGCCGCGACCGATCGAGCGCGGCCGACCGGGCCCCGGCCTTCTGGCGCATGTGCTGGTCTCGAAGTATTGCGATCACCTGCCGCTCTACCGCCAGTCCCGCATCTTCGCCCGCGACGGCGTCGAGCTCGACCGCTCGACGCTCGCCGGCTGGGTCGGCAAGGCGACGGCGCTGCTGGAGCCCCTGGCCGATGCGATCGGGCGCCATGTGCTGGAAGGACAAGCCCTGTTCGCCGACGACACCCCGGTCAAGCTGCTGGCGCCGGGAACCGGCAAAACGGCGACCGGCCGGGCCTGGACCTACGTGCGGGACGAGCGGCCCTGGGCTGGCGAGGCGCCGCCGGCGGCCTGGTACCGCTTCTCGGCCGACCGCAAGGCGGCGCATCCGAAGGCGCATCTTGAAGGCTTCGCCGGCTGGATGCACTCGGACGGCTATGCCGGGTTCGGTGCGCTGGCGCGCGCCGGGCCGGTCCGCGAGGTGGCCTGTCTGGCGCATGTGCGACGCAAGTTCTTCGACGTCCATGCCGCCCAGGGCTCGGCGATCGCCGCCGAGGCGCTGGAACGGATCGCCGCCCTCTACGCTATCGAGAAGGAGGCCCGCGGGCAGCCGCCCGAGAACCGCGCGGCCATCCGCCAGGCCAAGGCCGCGCCGTGCCTCGACGAGCTGGAGCGGTGGCTGCAATCGCAGCTGCCCAGAATCTCCGCCAAGACCCCGCTGGCAGCGGCGATCCGTCATGCCCTGACCCGGATGAAGCGCCTTCGACCCTATCTCGAGCACGGCTTCCTCGAGATCGACAACAACCCCGCCGAACGCGCAATGAGGCCGATCGCGACGATGGAGTCATTCTGCACCCCCTCTTCAACTATCTGAAAACATTGACATCTGATCCCGGCATGAAGTGCGACGCGGGCCTTTCCTTTGTGCCAGGGCGTGAGCAACGCTCTCTGAATGGAGGTCCGCGGCTCTGATCTGCCAAGGCGCTCGGGGAACGAGCTGCGTGGCGGGTAGCGTTCCATCCTCGATGAGGCGCCTGAGCGTATGGCTGGTGGTGCCCAACTCGTTCGCCGCCTCGGTCATGGTGTACCAATCGCCCTGCTTGTCCGCTGAGAGATAGCCGTCGATCCCGTTCACGCGACGGATCGATCCGACCCGCTTGCCGGTCCAGCTCTTGTGCTGGCCGGTCCGCATGCCCATCCGGTTGAGAGACGCAGCGATATGTTCGTCCGACCACCGCCCGGCCATGCTGCGTATCACCGCCAGCGCTTCCTCGGGCGTTCGGCAGCCATGTTCACCGGTTCTGGGCTTTCGAACCCGCAATCGGGAATGGCGGCCACCGACCCAGTGGATCGTCAGCAGGACTTCGCGCGCTTCCTCGTCGACATCGGCGACGATGCCGGCGATCAGGGTGCGTACGAGCCGCTGGCGGGCACGCATGCTCACCCCCGGCGCGTTCCAGGCTGCCTTCAGGTCATCGGCAAGCCCGGCCAGATCCGGTCCCGAGGGCTGCGGTGACGGCGACCGCATTGCCTCCAGCCGCGCTTCGCACACCTGGACGCGGCGAAGCGCCGCCTCCCAACTCTTCTCCAGCTCGGCGGCAATCAACCGGTTGTCCGGATCGCAGGCGGCATAGCGCCGCTCGGCGAGTGATGCTTCGTAGCGGGCTTGCTGCAGGTCCAGCTCGGCCACTCGCTGTTGTTCGCTCAGGCCCTCCACCTTCACCCGCTCGGCCTTCAAGGAGGCTTCCACGGCCAAGGGCTCGACGACCCCGATGATCTCATCGGCAATGGCGGCATCCACACGCGCGCCGCCGAACCTCAGACAGCGATCGAGCCCGAGCTGGAGGTGTTGCCGGTTGCAGAAATAAACAGGATTGCCCGGTGATTGCCCAGCATAGGCGACTGACATTGAGCGGCCGCAGCGCCCACAGCTGAGAAGTCCGCTCAGCAGCGCCCGTCCGCCGCGCCCGGACTTCGCGCCGCCGGACCAGCCGAAGGCGTTGGCGGCGAGTTGCGCCTGGTTGCGCTCGAACTCCGCCCAATCGATGTAGCCCTCGTGATGGTCCTTCAGCATGACCTCCCATTCCGCCATCGGTCTCCGGTGGCCATAGCTTTTGTGCACCCGCCCGTCGACGATCTCGGTTCGTTGTTCGCTTTTGCCGTAGGCATAGACACCAGCGTAGAAGGGGTTCTTCAATACCGAAATCACATTGCGATAGCGGATCGGCGTCCAGTCGAAGCTAACCGTTGTCCTGCCATCTGACGGGCGCGGGAAGCAATGCTGCTGCTCGACCAGCGTCAACAGGACCTGCCGCGCGCTGCCCAGCTCGCGAAATCGGGCGAATATCTGACGGATCGCTTCCTGAACCCGAATGTCAGGATCCAGCCCCAGCCCGCCTTGGGGATGCCACACGTAACCGATCGGGACGCTGATGCGAAGCTCGCCGCGCGCTGCCTTGGATCGGGCGGCGTCGAGCATCCGTGCGCGGAGAACGCCGAGTTCGAACTCACTGATCTGGCCCTTAAGTCCGAGCAGCAAGCGGTCGTTTGGGTGGCGAGGATCATAGATGCCATCCAGGTCGATGACGCGGGCCTCCACGAGACCGCAGAGCTCGAGCAGATGGTGCCAGTCCCGGCCGTTGCGGGAGATGCGAGACGCCTCGAAGCAAAGTACCGCTCCGACGTCCCCGGCACACAGCCAGGCGACGAGACGCTCGAAACCCGGCCGTGCGATGGCGCCACTCGCCGACAGGCCCAGATCTTCGTCGATGACCTCAACCCGGGCGAAACCGTGCCCGCGCGCCACGTTGACGAGATCGTATTGGCGGCGCTGGCTCTCGAGATTGTTCCGCATCTGCTGGGGCGTGGACTGACGGACATAAACCACGGCCTTGCGCGTCAACACCGATCGCGGCAACGCATCAGAGGTGCTCATCGTCATCCTCCTTCACCGCGAAATCCGCCGCTTCCAGAAGCAGCCCGGCCAGCGCGCCCACGACCGCGTCGCGTTCCTCCCGGTTCAGGCCACGCAGCGCCGGTGTGTCCAACAGCATGCTGAGCTGTCGGAACTCGCCCGGCGGCCTCGCCGGTACAGCCAAAGACTTCATTGAGCTCCTCCTCACTAACCGTCCCGTCAGCGGAGGAGCTTCGTCTAAAACCCTGGCCGACGAGAACCTCGTGAAGCGCGGCAAGAGCGGCCAGGGATACACGCGGCGCGCCGATCTCCATGCCGGCGCATGACGCAGGATCGAGCGACCAGGCGGGAATCTTGATGACCAGCCCGGGCTCTACCTCGACAGAGGCCATGAGGCCGTCGGCACGCTGTTCGATAACTTCAAGGCGGACACGGCGGCCGAAATGGGCATGCCACGGGTAATGGATGACGCAGTCCTGCCCGACATGGGCAGAATGAATGCACGATCGCCCTCGGCCGCAAATCCTGGCTGTTCGCCGGCTCCGACCGCGGCGGCAGGCGCGCCGCGGCCATGTATACCCTCATCGGCACCGCCAAACTGTAAGCGTCCGACAAGGACCGCAGGGTATGTCGGTTTGAGTTTGTCTGCGGGGTGCTGTTGATCGGGACGGATCGGGCGGGCTTGTCTGGCTATGCGGCGTTATCGTGCCGCTGGCTGTCCTGCCGGTTCCATGGAAGGAGTTCGCCGAGCCGGCTCTGCGGCGTCTCCGCGATCCGGCGCAGGACATCGGCGAGCCAGGCCTGGGGATCGACGTTGTTGAGCTTGGCGGTTCCGATGAGGGTATACATGGCCGCGGCGCGCCTGCCGCCGCGGTCGGAGCCGGCGAACAGCCAGGATTTGCGGCCGAGGGCGATCGTGCATTCATTCTGCCCATGTCGGGCAGGACTGCGTCATCCATTACCCGTGGCATGCCCATTTCGGCCGCCGTGTCCGCCTTGAAGTTATCGAACAGCGTGCCGACGGCCTCATGGCCTCTGTCGAGGTAGAGCCCGGGCTGGTCATCAAGATTCCCGCCTGGTCGCTCGATCCTGCGTCATGCGCCGGCATGGAGATCGGCGCGCCGCGTGTATCCCTGGCCGCTCTTGCCGCGCTTCACGAGGTTCTCGTCGGCCAGGGTTTTAGACGAAGCTCCTCCGCTGACGGGACGGTTAGTGAGGAGGAGCTCAATGAAGTCTTTGGCTGTACCGGCGAGGCCGCCGGGCGAGTTCCGACAGCTCAGCATGCTGTTGGACACACCGGCGCTGCGTGGCCTGAACCGGGAGGAACGCGACGCGGTCGTGGGCGCGCTGGCCGGGCTGCTTCTGGAAGCGGCGGATTTCGCGGTGAAGGAGGATGACGATGAGCACCTCTGATGCGTTGCCGCGATCGGTGTTGACGCGCAAGGCCGTGGTTTATGTCCGTCAGTCCACGCCCCAGCAGATGCGGAACAATCTCGAGAGCCAGCGCCGCCAATACGATCTCGTCAACGTGGCGCGCGGGCACGGTTTCGCCCGGGTTGAGGTCATCGACGAAGATCTGGGCCTGTCGGCGAGTGGCGCCATCGCACGGCCGGGTTTCGAGCGTCTCGTCGCCTGGCTGTGTGCCGGGGACGTCGGAGCGGTACTTTGCTTCGAGGCGTCTCGCATCTCCCGCAACGGCCGGGACTGGCACCATCTGCTCGAGCTCTGCGGTCTCGTGGAGGCCCGCGTCATCGACCTGGATGGCATCTATGATCCTCGCCACCCAAACGACCGCTTGCTGCTCGGACTTAAGGGCCAGATCAGTGAGTTCGAACTCGGCGTTCTCCGCGCACGGATGCTCGACGCCGCCCGATCCAAGGCAGCGCGCGGCGAGCTTCGCATCAGCGTCCCGATCGGTTACGTGTGGCATCCCCAAGGCGGGCTGGGGCTGGATCCTGACATTCGGGTTCAGGAAGCGATCCGTCAGATATTCGCCCGATTTCGCGAGCTGGGCAGCGCGCGGCAGGTCCTGTTGACGCTGGTCGAGCAGCAGCATTGCTTCCCGCGCCCGTCAGATGGCAGGACAACGGTTAGCTTCGACTGGACGCCGATCCGCTATCGCAATGTGATTTCGGTATTGAAGAACCCCTTCTACGCTGGTGTCTATGCCTACGGCAAAAGCGAACAACGAACCGAGATCGTCGACGGGCGGGTGCACAAAAGCTATGGCCACCGGAGACCGATGGCGGAATGGGAGGTCATGCTGAAGGACCATCACGAGGGCTACATCGATTGGGCGGAGTTCGAGCGCAACCAGGCGCAACTCGCCGCCAACGCCTTCGGCTGGTCCGGCGGCGCGAAGTCCGGGCGCGGCGGACGGGCGCTGCTGAGCGGACTTCTCAGCTGTGGGCGCTGCGGCCGCTCAATGTCAGTCGCCTATGCTGGGCAATCACCGGGCAATCCTGTTTATTTCTGCAACCGGCAACACCTCCAGCTCGGGCTCGATCGCTGTCTGAGGTTCGGCGGCGCGCGTGTGGATGCCGCCATTGCCGATGAGATCATCGGGGTCGTCGAGCCCTTGGCCGTGGAAGCCTCCTTGAAGGCCGAGCGGGTGAAGGTGGAGGGCCTGAGCGAACAACAGCGAGTGGCCGAGCTGGACCTGCAGCAAGCCCGCTACGAAGCATCACTCGCCGAGCGGCGCTATGCCGCCTGCGATCCGGACAACCGGTTGATTGCCGCCGAGCTGGAGAAGAGTTGGGAGGCGGCGCTTCGCCGCGTCCAGGTGTGCGAAGCGCGGCTGGAGGCAATGCGGTCGCCGTCACCGCAGCCCTCGGGACCGGATCTGGCCGGGCTTGCCGATGACCTGAAGGCAGCCTGGAACGCGCCGGGGGTGAGCATGCGTGCCCGCCAGCGGCTCGTACGCACCCTGATCGCCGGCATCGTCGCCGATGTCGACGAGGAAGCGCGCGAAGTCCTGCTGACGATCCACTGGGTCGGTGGCCGCCATTCCCGATTGCGGGTTCGAAAGCCCAGAACCGGTGAACATGGCTGCCGAACGCCCGAGGAAGCGCTGGCGGTGATACGCAGCATGGCCGGGCGGTGGTCGGACGAACATATCGCTGCGTCTCTCAACCGGATGGGCATGCGGACCGGCCAGCACAAGAGCTGGACCGGCAAGCGGGTCGGATCGATCCGTCGCGTGAACGGGATCGACGGCTATCTCTCAGCGGACAAGCAGGGCGATTGGTACACCATGACCGAGGCGGCGAACGAGTTGGGCACCACCAGCCATACGCTCAGGCGCCTCATCGAGGATGGAACGCTACCCGCCACGCAGCTCGTTCCCCGAGCGCCTTGGCAGATCAGAGCCGCGGACCTCCATTCAGAGAGCGTTGCTCACGCCCTGGCACAAAGGAAAGGCCCGCGTCGCACTTCATGCCGGGATCAGATGTCAATGTTTTCAGATAGTTGAAGAGGGGGTGCAGAATGACTCCATCGTCGCAATACCCCTGAGCGCCCTTTCAGCGGCATTGTTCGAGAGGCAGATGCGCCCGTCGTCGAGGAAGCGGGCGAAGCGGTCCCATCGTCTGAGCATGTAGTCCATGGCCTTGGCGACGGGGGCATGACGGGAGAGCCTGGCGCGTTCGGCCTTCATCCAGGTCTCGAGTTCGGCGACGAGCGGCGCGCTCAGCTCCTGGCGGACGGCATGGCGCCGCGCGACGGTCTTGCCGTTGATGTCGCGCTCGATGTCGAACAGCAGGTCGATCCGCTTCACGGCTTCCATCGCCAGCGGCGAGATCGGCGGCGCGTTCCTGCGCCCCTTGCCGGCGGCAATGTCGGCGAGTTCGAAGAATTTGCGTCGACCATGCGCCCAACAGGGAACTTCGGTGACAGGCCCGGGCAGCCGCGTGGCCGCGTAGAGGCGGTTGTAGCCGGCGAAACTGTCGGCCTGGAGGATGCCGGCGAAGCTCTCCAGGTGCTCGACCGGATGATCGCCGGAGCGGTTCCGCGAGTAGCGGAACAGGGCCGCCGGCGGGTCCGGACCGCCGAACGGCCGGTCGTCGCGGACATAGACCCAGGCCCGGCCCTTGTCGGTCTTGCCCCTGGCCAGCACCGGCACCGGCGTGTCGTCGCCATGCAGGCGTTCGGCCGCCATGACATGCGATGCGATCAGGTCGTGCAGCGGCCTCAGCGCCACCGTGCAGGCGCCGACCTGGTCGGCCAGGGTCGACAGGCTGAGGTCGACGCCTTCGCGCGCGAAGCGGTCGCGCTGGCGGTTCAGCGGCTGGTGCTGCCCATACTTCTCGAAGACGATCGTCGCGAGCAGGTTGGGGCCCGCCCAGCCGCGCGGCGTCGGGTGGAACGGCGCCGGCGGCTGGCTGATCTTCTCGCAATCGCGGCATGTGAACTTCTCGCGCACCGTCTGGATCACCTTCCACTGGCGCGGAATGACCTCCAGCGTCTCGGTGACGTCCTCGCCGATCCTGGAGAGCTTCTGCGAGCCGCAGCATGCGCAGGCGTCCGGCGGCGTCACCACCACGCGCTCGCGCGGCAGATGCGCGGGGAACGGCTTGCGCCCGAACCGGCGGCGGCGGGTGAAGCCCTTGACCCGGGTCGCGCCGGCCGCCGCCTGTTCGGCCGCCAGCTCGTCCTCGGTCGCGCTCGCCTCGAGCTCGTCGAGCTGGAGTTCCATCTGGTCGAGAAGCCGCTGCTTGCGCTCCGAACGCTGGCCGAAAAGCGCGCGGCGCAGCTTCTCGATCATCAGCTTCAGGGCGGCGATCTGCGCCTCGGCGTTCGTAGCCCGGGTCTCGGCCGCCGCCAGCGCGGCCTTCAGCGCGTCGATGTCCGATCCGTCCGGCATGCCCGGAAGCGAATCACAACAACCGCTGCGCCGCCATGCCGATCCTGTCCGGTGAGTCCATTTGCCGCCCGTCAGCCGGCCCGCGACGGACGCCAGGTCCGCACCGGGTTGCGCCAGTCGATCCCCTCAAGCAGGTAGCCGAGCTGCGCCGCGCTGATCGACACCGCCTCGCCCGAAGCCGAAGGCCAGGGGAACCGGCCGCGCTCCAGGCGCTTGGCGTAGAGCGACGTGCCGATCCCGTCGGTCCAGAGAATCTTCACGAGGTCGCCCTTGCGTCCGCGGAATATGAAGAGATCGCCCGCATGCGGGTCCCGCCCGAGACCCTGCTGGACCTGCAGCGCCAGCGTGTTCATCCCGCGCCGCATGTCCGTCACGCCGGTCGCCAGCCACACCCGCGCTCCGCTCGGAACCGGGATCATCGCCGCTCCAGAACCCCGAGAACCCGCGACAGAGCCGCCGCGTCCACATCCCGGTCGACCGTCACACGCGAGCCGTCCGCCAGGGCAATCTCCATACGCCCGGAGGAAGACGCCTCGATAGCCGGCGGCGCCGGCAGCAGCTTCGCCGGGTCCGCCCCCTCCATCGAAGAGACGACCACCGGGACGAAGCCGCCCACCACTCTCGCCAGTTCCCGATACTGGCGGCGCCAGCTGAAGACCAGGTTCGCGTTCACGTCATGACGCCGCGCCACCACCGAAACCGAAATCCCCGGCTGGTAGCTCTCCGTCACGATCTGCCGCTTGCGCGCCTCGCTCCAGCGACGGCGACGGCGGCGAAACCGAACCTCGCCCCCCGCCCCCGAATGATCCGCGTCCGACATACGCATAGTGTCCACTTATCCCTGATGGACACCCACGCGCGCCCATCCCTGAGCGCCAAAACTCGCCAATACACGACAAAACCGACAGGCGGTCTACGACGTAGGCTTACCCAGCTCACCACGTCACCGCCGAGCTCCCACGTCAGGCCGAGATATGCGGGAGGCTTGCAGTGCATGATCGTGCCGCCTGCGTTTCCCTCCAGCTGGAAGCGGCCGCCGGGTTCGAGGCGGCCGCTGACCGGCAGGAACCAGCGTCGGATTCGTTCCGTGTTCGTCACGGCGTCCCAGAGATCCTCCACTGTCGTCGCGTAGCCACGGGCGAGGGTGACCGCGCGCGCGGCCTGTCCGTCGCGGTCCAGGGACGACACCGTGCGCTCCACGGCGCCGAGGAGGCGTTCGACATCAAGGTCCATGGCTTCTCCGTTTCGTCAGGCAGGCGATGGTCCATGCCGGTAAGGCAATGCGGCAACCCCGTCGTCACCGGAGATACGGATGACGGTGGAAGTTGCCTTGCATTCGGCTTCCGTTTTGCCATGCAACGGGTCTGGACAGTTTACTGCCCGTCGTGCGACCGCAATCCGGTACCGGGGAGTCGAGGTCATGACGATTGCCGCGAGCGATAGATGAATAGCGACAATGCCCGAATGCCGATTACCGAGGGCTTCCGAGCTTGCCGCAGCCTGACTGTTCCATGGTTCTTCCGCACGCATACAGCCGGATCGTGTCCCGAGCCGTGGTGTAAGAGCCTGGCGGCCGTCGCGGTATCCGGCGGGTAGGGCCGGTAGGCTCAGGCTGCCACGGCGGGCAGCTTGACGGTTGCATTGTCGCTCACGGGAGCGATCGATTCCAGCGTCATGTATCTGGCCCTCTGGACGGCCCATTCGTCGTTCTGCTCGAGCAGGATGGCGCCGATCAGCCGTGTTATGGCGTCCTCGTTGGGGAAGATGCCGACGGTGTTGGTACGCCGCTTGATCTCGCCATGGAGTCGTTCGAGCGGGTTTGTCGAGTGCAGCTTGGGGCGATGCGCGGCCGGGAAGGTCATGTCGGCGAGAACGTCGTGCTCGGCCTCGTCCATGAGAGCGGCGAGCTTCGGCGCCTTGGCCCTGAGCTGGTCGGCGACCTGGCGCCACTGGGCGGAGGCGCTGTCTGCATCCTCCTGGGCGAAGGCGGTGGTGACGAAGGCGGACACGACGCGCCGGCCCTGCTTGCCGGCATGGGCGAGCAGGGTGCGCATGAAGTGGACGCGGCAGCGCTGCCATGTGGCGCCGAGGACGCGCGTTGCAGCCGCCTTCAGGCCCTTGTGGTCATCGGAGACGACCAGCTTGACGCCGCGCAGGCCGCGGCGGGCCAGGGAGCGCAGGAAGGAGGTCCAGAAGGTCTCGGCCTCGGACGCGCCGATCGCCATGCCGAGCACCTCGCGGCGGCCCTGGTCGTTGACCGCCACCGCGATCGTGACCGCGACCGAGACGACGCGCCCGGCCTCGCGCATCTTCACATAGGTCGCGTCCAGCCACAGATACGGCCAGTCGCCCTCCAGCGGGCGGTCGAGGAAGTCGCGGATCTTGCCGTCGATCTCACCGCACAGCCGCGACACCTGGCTCTTCGAGATGCCCGACATGCCCATGGCCTGCACCAGGTCGTCCACCGAGCGGGTCGACACGCCCTTGATGTAGGCCTCCTGGATCACCGCCGTCAGCGCCTTCTCCGCCATGCGACGCGGCTCCAGGAAGCCCGGGAAGCAGCTCCCCTTGCGCAGCTTCGGGATCTTCAGCTCCACCGTGCCCGCGCGCGTCTCCCAGACCCGGTCCCGGTAGCCGTTGCGATGGGTGAGCCGGTCCGGCGAACGCTCGCCGTGTGCGGCTCCCGCAAGGCCCTCCACCTCAAGCGCCATCAAACGCTCGGCCGTGAACCCGATCATCTCGCGAAGCAGATCGGCGTCCGAACTCTTCTCCAAAAGCGCCCGCAGGGTCATCATGTCCTTGGTGGTCATCGTGGTACTCCTCCGGTCGGATGGACTGTAGAAGCCCAACCCTAACCGGCACCGCGATGGCCATCCGCTATGGATAAGTGGCCCGCCGCCGCCAGACTCCACACGGTCGCGGCGCCGGGCCACTTACCCACAGCTACCGATGGTGGCTCCTGCTCCTACACCACGCCTGGGGGCACGACCATACAGCCGTGTAGACTTCGGCGCGACCGTCACCACCGAATCCACCCACGGTTTGAGGCGTGTGCGCTGTCGGGGACGGGTTGATTTACAAGGCGTTCACGGAGGCGCGAGATTTTTGATACCCCGTGGTGGTTGTTGATATCCTGGGTTTCAGTTTCGCTGCGGCGGGCGTTTTGGCGATTTTCACCCCACGCCGATGGTCGCGGCGTCTTGGCAGCGAGGTTTGCCTGCGGCGGCCTCGCGCGCCCTGATTGTGCGCATGAGATAGAAGGTGTCGCCATCGGGCCCTGGGGCCCTTGTTCCCCCCCCCTGGTCGGGAGAACAGCGATGGCGACGGCGGAGAAGCTCCCCTTTTTGTGGCGCGATGTCGAAGTCCTGCCGGACCTTGAACGGCTGCGCCTGGTTCTGGAGGTGCTTCCCGACGAGGAGATCGTGACGGCGCTTGAAGTGTGTCGCGGTCGGGGCCGTAACGACTACCCGGTGCGGGCGATGTGGCGGGCGCTGATCGCGGGGGTGGTGTTGCAACACGCCTCGATGCAGTCGCTGTTGCGGGAGCTGGGGCGCAACCCGGCGTTGCTGGAGATCTGCGGGTTCGACCCTCTGCCGTATCAGAGCGGGCCGGTGACGGTGCTTCACGACGGGCATGCGGTCACGCGCCCGGCGCGGGTTCGTTCGACGGCGCCGAGCCACTGGAACTTCTCGCGGTTCCTGGGGCGTGTTGTGCAGCTTGAGGACGAGCAGGGTCTGGTGTCCGCCATGATCGAGAGCCTGCGCGCTTCGCTGTTCGCCGCGTTGCCGGACTTCGGGCGTCATCTCGGCTACGACGGCAAGGCGATCGCGAGCCACTCGACGGGCCGGGTCGGCAAGGACGAGGACAAGACCTCGGACCCCGACGCCGACTGGGGCAAGCACGAGACGGGTGGGGTGGACGCCAGGACCGGCGCGGTGTGGAAGAAGGTGAAGTCGTGGTTCGGCTACGGGCTGCACCTGATCGCCGACACCGATTACGAGGTTCCGGTGGCCTTCGAGGTGACGCGCGCTTCGGCCTCGGAACCCAAGGTGCTGTCCGGGATGCTGGAGGAGCTGTTCGCAAGGGCGCCGGAGATGGCCGGGCGCTGCGCCGACTTCAGCGCCGACCGCGGTCTCGACGATGCCCGCCTGAAGGCGCGGCTGTGGGACCGGTGGACCGCCCGCCCGCTGATCGATACACGGCTGATGTGGCGGGTGGAGAAGCAGGAGCCGAGATACGATCCGGCGCAGCCGATCACGCGGCCGCTGTTCCCCGACCGCGCCGATGTCATCGTTCACGACGAGCGCGGCCGGGTGTCCTGCGTCTGTCCCGGGACCGGCGAGGTCCGCGCCATGGCGTTTCAGGGGTTCGAGGCTGATCGAGGCCGCTGCGGCACGCTCAAATACCGCTGCCCGGCAGCCGCCTTCGGCTTCGCCTGCGCCGGCAGCCGGGCCTGCCACCGGGCCGGCGGGGTCAAGCCCGGAGACTATGGCCGCATCCTGCGCATCGACCTCGACAGCCACGACCGGCGCATCTTCACCCCCACGCCTTGGGGCAGCCCGTCATGGCGGCGCGGCTATAACCGCCGCTCGGCCATGGAGCGGATCAACAGCCGCCTCGACAACAGCTTCAACTTCGAGACCCACTACATCCGAGGCCGCGCCAGGATGAAGACCCGCCTCGCCCTCGCCCTGGCGGTGATGATGGCGATGGCTCTCGCCCAGGCCCGCGCCGGCCGCCCCGAGCGCATGCGTTCCCTAGCCTGAATTCCCAAGAATAGCACCCGGTATGACAATCTGGCCTTGAAATTTTGCCAGACCATCGGTGTGTCCTGAACATCCCGCGCACAGAATATCATACACGTTACCTATATTTGAATACAATAAACAGCCGTTACATTGTTTCAGCCCCGAGACGCCCATGCTCACCGAGCGACAGCCACCGCCGTTCCGGTGTCTGATGGCATGCTGAAATCTCCCGATGACGGCTCTTGTCAAGACTCCCGAGCGCAGCAACGTTGCTACCAGGCACAGCCTCTTTTTGACTTTTAAACAACGACATGTGGATAGCCGCGACCAGGCAGGACGTGTCTTGCCATAGCCTTGATCTCCATGACGTTCACGATACCCTCCTGGCCGGAAACGCACGACGGTAAAGTAAGTTCTTGACAAACGGGCGCCCATCACACATGTATGTAAAAATATTCAATGTTCAGTTATAGATATGACATACGATCATGCCCGCCGCTTTCTTGAACCGGCAAATGCACACCAACGGCGCTACGAAGCCCTGCGCGCCTGTTTCGTCGAGGGATGCTCGACCGCCGAAGCCGCGCAGCGCTTCGGGTACGCGGAGGGATCCCTGCGCAATCTGCGCTCGCAGTTCCTCAACACCGACGACCCCAACTTCCTGTTTCCTTCACCCGAGACAGCGAAGCCGCCGCCGACAGAGAGGCCGAACAAGACCGACGACCTCCGCAGTCGCATTCTCGAGCTGCGGCGCGACGGCTTGTCGATCCATGATATCCGCAAACAACTCCTGACTTCGACGGTTGATTCGCATAAGTAGTTGATATTGCCTGGTTCTCATTTCGGCTAGGCACTACATCCGGCATTTCTTCGAGCCGTGCTTCGTCGACGGTCAGGCGAGTTGATACGGGGTGATCGTCAGGGGCAGCCCCATGGTTGCGTAAATCTGCTCCGCCGCCGGTGTCGGCTTCGAGGGGATGACGTAGCGGTTGCCCGATTGCCGACAGCGCAGCAGGGAGCACTGGCGGTGGACGAGGGCGGAGCGGATGACCTCCGGGGACATCCGCCGCTTCTGGATGGCGACGCGGTACGCAAGGTGTCGAACGCAGGCGAAGGCCAGGAAGGCGATGGCGATGTGAGCGCGGATCCGGTCCGGGTTCCAGTGCCAGATGGGACGTATCTTCAGGTCGTGTTTGGTGATCCGGAAGCTCTCCTCGACCTGCCAGAGCCCCTGGTAGTGAGCCATCACTTCGGTGACGCGCGCGTCGCGCAGATTGGTGATGACGCCGGTGAGCCCGTCCCATCGTGCGGCCTCGGCGATCTTCTCCGGGTTCACCGTGAGCCGTGCGTCGCCCTCGACGGCGATGAAGCGCTTCGCCCCGTGATTGGAGAGCAGTTCCCTGGGATTGTCGCTGCGGGCCAGCCTGTCGAGCAGGCGTTCCACCTGATGGCGGCGCTCGTGCGCGTCCTTGCGTGCGCGCTGGGGGCAGAAGACGACGATCAGGCGACGGCCCTTGTACTCCCACTCGCCGACCCGGCGGTCCTGTGAGCCCTCCAGCGGGGCATAGGTCCCGGGGTCGAGAACCTGCCCCAGCAGCGCGAGCGGCAGCTTGCGCAGCCGCGCGCCGACGACATACTCGCCGCCGATGGCGTCCATGGCGTCGAGGTTGTCGGCGCTCAGCATGCCCCGGTCGGCCACGCATACCGTGCGCTCCACCTGGTGGCGGCGCTGCATGTCCTGCAGGACCGGGACCATGCTGTGTCCCTCGTAGGTGGCGCCGGGGAAGACCTCGTAGCTGATCGGCAGCCCTTCGCGCGTCACCATCAGCGCCAGCAGAACCTGCGAGTCCTTGTGTTTGCCGTCCTTGCTGAAGCCGTGCTGGCGAAGCTCGTCCTCGGCGGCCGTCTCGAAGTAGAGCGTGGTGCAATCGAAGAAGAGGATCGCGACCGGCTCCGGCAGCAGCGACCGGCTCGCCTCGCCGACGCGCGTGCGCAGTCGCTCGATCACCGTCGCGTCGAGCTGATCCATCATCCGGTAGACCTTCTCGAGCGGAAGACTCACGCCGAAGTCCTCCTCGAGCCGGCGCACGCTGCCCCGCTTGCTGTCGGGGTTGGCTACCCGCGCCATCACCACATGGAACAGCGCGTCATGGGAGGCCCGGTAGCGCGAGCGCGGCAGCAGCGCGTCGAGGCCCAGCAGCCGGTAGATCTCGCCATAGACCTCGTGGATGCCTGTGATCAGGCGCTGCTCCTCTTCAAGCTGCTTGAGGTCGACCGGGAGTTCCTCCTTGCCGTCCCCCCGGCGGCCGACACGGATCGCCTGCTCAGCGATCTTCTCGGGCGCAAACAATGCCGGCTGACGCTCGTCCTCCAGCTTCGCCTTGACGTACTCGCCGAGCTGCCTCAGGCGCTCGAGCTCGTCCTCGTCCATGGCCACGCCGACATGGCGGACGATGCGCTGTCGGACCTTGCCGCCGTCGCGCACGGCCTCGACGATCTGGACCGAGCGTCGCGGGCTGTTGGGGGAGGTCTTGATGCGCACGAACATGGGGGGAGTGTAGCGCGTGGCGGAGGCATTGACAGTCTCAAAGATTTACTAGGCACTACAACGCAGCTTGACCGCACCGCAACTGCCAACTCATTGGCTTTACTGAAAACTCCAGACGCGAGATCGGTCAGAAGTCAGCCCAACCGTCGAAGTCAGGAGTTCTCGCCGGATACTAGCAGGGCGATCGACGCCTATCTGGCCCACCAACGCGACTTCAAGGAGGTGAACAGCGTCTTCGGGGAGGGGACGAGTCCAAAGCTCCGCAAGGTGAAAATGGGGTTGCGGCGCCTGGGATTCGATCCCGACAAGCTGATCCAGCATCGACATCATCGCCTGATCTACGGCGCCCCGTTGTTTCCGGAGGCGCGGGAGTGGCTGCAAGAGCGTGTCGGGGATCTGCCGGGCTATGTCGCGGCACCTGATGAGTACGAGGAAGCCACGGAACACATCGCGGCCTTTTGGCGCCGGCGCTGGCTCGCCAGCCGGCTTCGTCACGAGTCCACAATGGCCGCCTTGCCAGAGGACATCTTTGTGCCCCTGGGAGAAGTTGTGGGTAAGGCGACGGGAGCGCTCATGGAATGAGCACGGGGGGAAACGGCGACGCGCCGCAGGCGGTCGTACCGGACGGCACGGCCTTGTGGCGCACGCTTGCCGCGGCGGGCCGTGAAGCGATCGCGGAAGCGTTGACGGAAGACGACTTCGAGCGGTTGCACATCAAAAGCGATATCGAGCGATTTCTCGCCGAACAGGTGGCGGCGGGGAGGAGTATCGTCGTGACCGGCAACGCCGGCGATGGAAAGACGCATCTGCTGCGTCAGGTGAAGCGCGACCTGGAGAGTGCCGGGGCCGTCGTCGTTGAGGACGCGACTGCCGAGATGAGGGGCGGCGATCCGCAGCCGCTTCTGGAGAAGTGGCACGATGCGGTCGAGGACGGGCGCCCCTTCTGCCTGGCTGCAAACGAATACCCGCTCTATCAGTTGCGGATGGCCGACAGGTCGGCTCCGCATCTGTTGGAGGTCGGGCGGCAACTCAGGAATCGCCTCGCTTACGGGGACGGGCCTGGCGTCGGCTCCGACGGCGGGCTGGTCGTAATCGACCTTAGTCTGAGAAACCCGCTGAGCGGCCATTTCTTCGACGCATTGCTGGACAAGCTGCTGGCCGATGCCGGATTGCAGGCCGCCCTGGCGCGTCCGGAAGAGACTGTCGTCCGTCGGAACGCCGAACTTCTCGCGCAATCGCGGGTGCGCGCGCGGCTGAGAGCGCTGGCCGGGCGCCTGGTGGCCCTGGGCCATCGAGCCACGGTGCGCGAACTGTGGATCCTTTTCGCGCGAATGGTGTTCGGAAGCGGGGAGCGCGGCGACTATCAGCGCGCGGACTGGTATTCGGAGGCGTTGTTCGATCGGGACGATCGCTTCGATTTCACGGAGGCCCTGCAAGCGGTCGATCCTGCGGGATGCAGCCATCCGATATGGGATGCCGCACTCGATGCCCGGGCGCCGGAGGTGCGCGGAGGGTGGATGCTGCGCCCGCCTGTGGTCGCGGCGCATCCGACGCTCGACTGGGAGGATTTCGCCGCGCTCAAGCGCAGGTTCTATTTCGAGCACGAGAAGGGCGAGGAAGTCTTCGAGCTTGCCGATTCCGACGAGAAGGAGTTCGAAGATCTCCTGGGCGGGCGAAGGGGTTCCGGTCAGACGCTGGTCGCCGATCTGGTGGACTCCATCAACGCGGCGTACTGCCCGCTCGACTTCGATTCCCGGGAACAGCATCTGTACCTGTGGAACGGCCATCGCTTTCACGAGCAGCCGTCACGGTCCTTCGTCGCCGCCGAACGCGTTGCCACGGAGGACCTGGTCACGGAAATCCCCCGCCTGCCGGAGTATCTGGAGAGGTGTTTCGACTATCGCCCGGACCATATCGCGCTGACGGCGCACAAGCTCCCCGGGACGCCGCGATTGAGAATCGACTTCCCGCTATGGAGGACGCTGAGTCGCCTGACGCGCGGTCTGCCGCGGAAGCTAATTCCGGAGCGCGACATTCATCGCCTGGATGCCTTCCTGCAAAAGCTCGGTGCAGGGCCGGTCGGAGAGCGCAACAGAATCTGGTCGGTTCACCTGGAGCACCTGGAGCTCATTCAGGTGAGCCTGAGCGCTGACAGGGATCGCTTCGAGCGGATTCGCACGGATGGCTAGGGCACGGCGGACCCGGGCGGAGCAGGAGGCGGATACGGCAGCAGAACGCCGTGTGCACGGCGCGATCCTCGGCTACCAGCCCTACCGCATGAAGCCCGTTCACTTTGCGACGAGTTTTCTCCTAGAGCAGATTCGTTTCATTTGGGTTCATATCCGCATGCAGTGAAGAAGCTTCGGGCGTCCTGTGGAGTGACAGCATCGATGGCGTCGCGGATCGCATCCCAGAGCGTATGGACGGAGCGTGCTGCGGCCTTTTTCAGGAGAGCCTTGATTTTGGAGAAGGCCATCTCGATGGGGTTGAAGTCGGGGCTGTAGGGCGGCAGGAACAGGATGCCGGCGCCTGTGGCCTCGATAGCTTCTCGGATGGCGATGGGCTTGTGGGCCGGCAGATTGTCGAGGATGACGGTGTCGCCTGGCCTCAGGGTCGGGGCCAGGACCTGTTCGACATAGGCAAGGAAGGCTGCCCCGGTCATCGCCCCATCGATGGTCATGGGGGCGAGGATGCCGTCGAGCGTGAGGCCGGCGACCAAAGTGGTGGTCTTCCAGTGACCATGGGGGACGGGAGCGCGGCAACGCTCGCCCCTGGGAGCCCGGCCATACATGCGGGCCATCTTGGTCGAGGTCCCGCTTTCGTCGATGAAGATCAGGCGCTCGGGGTCGAGCCCGGGCTGGTCTTCGAACCAGGCCTGACGCCGGCGTGCGACGTCCGGTCGGTCCTGCTCGGCAGCATGGGCCGTCTTTTTTTGCGCGTGATGCCGCGACGCTTGAAGAACCCATGCACCACGCTGGGCGGCGGCCGGTAGCCGACCGCCTCCTCAAGCCTGGCCGCGATCTCCTGGAGGGTCAGGTCGGGCTCCACCTCAACCCACCCCATGATCAGATCGCCGTGACCCTCAATGCGCCCTGGACGGCTACCGCCGCGTGGCTTCGGCGAGAGGTCGCCTGTCAGGCGCGATTGGCTCACCCAGCGGATCGCAGACGACACCCCGACGCCAAAACGCGCCGCAGCCTGCCGACGCGACATCCCGGACTCAACCGCTGCAACCACGCGCCGACGAAGATCAACAGAAAGAGACTGCGCCATGCGAGCTGGCCTCCTTCACCAGCCCCCATCGTGAATCACATAATCCGCCAATTGGGAATCCCTCAACGATTCAATCGCCCGCGAATTCGCTCTAGCATTGACAGGTCGATACTATCGGTTGGAATACCTGAACAAGGCGTCGGTTCCGAAGACGGCACCGAGGAACAGTCAAGACGAGTATCCGTCCGACCGGCTTCGCGCGCGCCTGATCGACCTCGGGAAACTGGATCCGGCGGTCGATCTGGAGGCGTTCCGCTCGCTACGCGCCCATCTGAACGCCGCCTATAACAATGACGGCTCGGCGCTTGGCGCGGACTTTCGGCCGTACTCGACATTCGGTACCGACTACAGCGCCCCCTCGCCCCGCTACATCTCGAATCGGTCGAAGAACCACGGCCACTCGGGAAGCTTCGTCGTCTCGGTCTTCGAGACGACGACCGAGGGAAGGGAAGCGCTCAGCAGAATCCGGCGGCTGCTGGAGCATCCGCCACCGCCGCTGGCCGTCTTGGGGGAGCCGCTGCTCGACGACGAGCACGAAGAGTGGTCGGATCCGCACGAGGAACTCTACGGGCCGATCGATCCAGACCGGATGACCCGGATCGCGTCGAGGATGCAAGACTGCACGAGCGCGGTGAGCCGGTTGGCGGCAAATCTGGTGAGACTGCGATCCAACTACTCGATGCGGTACATGGTGCTCGGCCTCTGTTGCTGGCTGTTCGCTTACATGATGCGCCAGGGTAGCGAGTCGCCGCTGCTGCTCGTCGACGCGCTGCAGGGCCGCAATCCGAGAATTCGGTCCCAGAGCCGCGCAACCTATGCCCGGGCGCTGGATCACTTTTCCTCGAGCTATGACCGCGCATTTGCAGCGAATGGCGGGTCGGGAGTCCGCGAGGAGGACTGGAACGTGTTCGCCGGTTCCGCAGAAGCGCGGCAGGTTCTGGATGAGCACTTCCGCGATCTCGGCGTACGCATCGGCATCGTCCAGCCGCGCTCGGCGGTGGCCAAGCACAAGCATATTGAGTTGCAGGCTGACACGCTTCGGGTCCTCGCCTTCAGTCTGCTCGACGAAGGGGAGGTGCTGAGGCTGCCCGAGTTCGCCGAGCAGTTGAGAAACGTTTGGTCGATCCTGGTGGGCGCCGAGGCTTCGGACGGCGAAGTCCTGCGTTCGAACCGCTTCGGGCCTCTCGATCACGATGGAGACTTGCGCCCAAATGCCGACGAGTTTCAGGCGCTGCTGGTGAGGCTGGGTCTGGCGGTGGAGCCGTCCGACGGCCTGACGTTGGTGGCCATCGATGCGGAAGAGTTGATCTGAGATGCGGAGGACACCCGAGTCTCTGGTCAGCGAGGCATTGGCCGCCTGGATACTGTCGCGACTGGAGCGCGAAAACGATTTTGCGCGGGAGGGACTTCCGGCGTTTGACATTCCGCGCCTGCTGCGGGCCCTGTCGGAGGGAGGCTTGCCAGCCGGAAGTTTCTCCCTGGCGCTGGTCGGGTTCGAGGGGACGGAAGAGGATGTACGGGCGACGGCGGATGCGAACGGTCTCGGGGGCCTGGCCGGCGTGACGATCGATCTGCACGTCGCAACCGAGTGGCGCAACGATCGTGACGGGCACCCGAGGATCATCGCGCTGGCGCGCGGCTACAATCCGAGCGTGCATGGCCTGCGCTTCTTCTCGCGCGCGTCGTCGAGCGAGCTCGCGGGTATTCTGCTCGAATGGGCGGAGAAGGCCTCGGAGTTCACGACGACGCCAACACACCGGCTCCTGTTGGAGACCTTGCGCCGTGCACGGGGGCTGTCGGCGGTTCGGTCCCTGGAAGGCGTGGCCGCGTTTCTTGCCGACTGGAACACAGCGCCCGACGGCGCAATCGGAGCGCCGCGCGACATGCTCCCCGCTCTGGGACTGCTCCGCGATCCGAAACTGTTCGAGGCGAAGGATCTGGCGAAGCGGCTCGAAGAGAATCTGCGGGTCGGGGAACGCGTGACCATCATGTCGCCGGGGGATATCAGGAAGCTGCGTGTGCGAGCGACCGGTTACAAGGACGCGAAGACGGCGGAACTGGTGACCGGGGCCCTCGACCGTCTGGGAGCCTATCGGCGGGGCGAGGCGGATGCGGGCTTGACGCTGGCGGATGCGGAGCGTCTCGTCACCTTGCCGTCGGACCCGGGACCGACGCGGGGCGGGCAGGCCGACGAACCGGACGATTTCGACGAACCGGGCGATGACGACGATTCGGAGGAGGAGGAAGACGATCCCGGTCTGCGTGACATGGCCGTGGACGCGCTGCTGGAGGGGCGCGACGAAGACCTTGCGGCTATTGGCGAGGCGCTTGAGGAAGCATGGGAGGAGTTCGGACAGAACGGCGACCGGCTAGCGGCCAATCAGGATACCAGCAGGGGCGTGGCCAAGCTCGACGAACGGGTGGACCCCAAGGTCATCGAGTGGGTTACCGAGTTTTGCGATGCGGACCGCTTTGGCGGGGTCATCGAGACCGATGTCGGCGACCTGCGGCAGGCGCTGGCGCGCCATACCGAGTTCAATCCGGTATTCCTAGAACCGGAGGCGGTCTGGAGACACAACGGGGTCCCATACTCCATCGAGGCCCTGCTTGCGGGATGGGACAGAGTGGATGCAGTTGCGGAAGCCTGTCCGCGCCCGATCGTTGCGATGTGGCGCGATTTCATTGCTGCGCGCGAGCAGCTCGTGAAGGACGTGCGGCCCCTTTTCGTCCACCCTCGCGAATGGCTCGACACCCATTCGGAAACACGGGCCAGCTGCAAGCGCTACCTTGAGGTAACGACCGAACTCTACAAGGCGGTTCAAAAGCACTATCGAGCCGTCTGGGACGAGTCGCGCGAGTGGGCCCAGGCGACGCTGGACGCGATCCTGGCGCTTGACTTGGTGCAAGTCCGTATCTCGGGACCGGATGGGGAAGTCAGCGCCAAGGCGGTGATGCTGCCGCTGCACCCCCTACATTTATGGCGGTATCAGCGTCTTGGTGAAATTCTCCGCGATCTCTCGCAGGCCGGCCCGATGTCCGAAAGCGACAGGAAGGTCGTCATCGAGGAGCTGAACCGGCCGCAGCATTTCCTCGGCGTGATCAGAACCGGCGCGACGCCGAAGGGTCGAGGGCTCAACCAGCTCCTGCCGGTCGCCAGCACCATCGGCGGTCTGGTCACGTTCGAGAACCTGCACAATGCGGTGAGCAGCGCCGACGGGATGGAGACGCTGGTGCTCGCGCTCGATCACTTCGTGATGCTCTATCCCAACCATCCGCGGCCGCTTCGCCTGACGCTGGTCAACCCGCCGGAACCAGCGAGGCTGATGGAACGCCTGACGAAGTTGCTGAACGAGCGGGGGAACAATCGGAGGCGTCTCCCTGCGCTTGATGTGACCGTGGTAGCCACGACCGGACATCGGGACCGGCTGATGGCTGCGTCCACGCTGGAAGGGCGCGCGCAGGACCTAGTCTACGAGAAGGTTTCCGCGGGGCGGCTCGATCTCCGTGTCGAGTCCGACACGCATGAGGACTTGGAACGGCTGGTGCAGCAGGTGCTGAGCAAGCGTCCTCAGCACTTGGTGGCGATCTTCGACGAATCCTCGATCTCGGTTCGGCGCCGGCGGGTCGAACGGCTGCTTCCGATGAGTCCGTTCTGCGTCCGCAACGAGATCGTCGTGGACAGCATGCTGGGCGACATCAGCCTGAGCCCACATCCGGGCGAGCCGCCCTTCTCGGACTTTGTGCTCATGATTCACGAGTTCGAGCAAGAGCAACGGGACAGCACGATGGTCGCGTCCGCGGACGCCGATCGTCTGCGCTCAACGATCGACGGGCTACTGTTTGGTGAGCGGCCGGCGGCGCACTGGGTACTGCTGGCGGACCGTGCATTGCCGCCGGAAAGCGGCATGCAGTCGATTCGGCTTCTGCAACGAAAGGACGGGCATCGCCAGGTGCTGCTGAGCGCAGCGGACTACGGCCGGCTGTCGACGTTGATGTACGCCGCGTTCAGCAACTGCAACCTCACGATCACGAACGAGGGCCTTCGCGACGTTCTGCGGCAGGGCGTTAACCTCGTCGGTGCCGGACTGCTGGAGATGATCAAAAAGCAGTCCGGACAGCCCGACAAGGCGTCCGTGCTCGGATTCGTGGGCATGCTGCTCGCCGCTCGGTATGTGCGAAGCGAAGATCCGGATGCACTGGTCGCATCGGTGGATGGGCCGATCGCGCGGCTCTGGCTGAAGCTGGGGCCGGCAGGCAGCGGCAAGCGCTGCGACCTGATCGCGGTGCGTCGAGAGGCGGACGGCTCGTTCCGGATCACCTGTATCGAAGTCAAGACCACCGGCGAAGCGGAGTTGGCGGACGAGAGCGCAGTGGTTGATCACGGGGCCGATCAGATTGAGCGAACGGCCGACGTGCTCTCGAACGCGGTCAGCGGAACCGGGCCGTTCGCGGCACCGCGGTCGGAGATGCTGAAGGAAGTCCTGGTCAGGGCGGCATCCAATCGCTGGGGCGCCGAGAAGGACGATGTCGAGCAACGTAAGATCTGGGGGCCGCTGCTCAAGGACCTGTTCGGCGGCGCCGCCGAACCGCCAGTCGTGCGGGTCGATGGCGAAGTCGTCCTCGTAAAGCTGAGGTCGACGGAACCGTCCCAGGTGACGCCGATGCGAGGTAGGCGGATCCGGATGTCAGTCCGGACCATCACCGAAACGGCGGCCGAGGAGTTATTCGGAAATGATTTCATGAGCGAGGCGCCGCCGGGGAGCGCCGATTCCGACGGAAGCGAAGAGAATCCGGACGGGTCGCCCGGCGAAGGCCAGGCATCGCCTGCAGGCGAGGACGCGGCCCCGGGCGACCGTGCGGCTGGAGCGGGACCGGAATCGCCGACAGATGGGAGGGGCACGAGAGCGGCAAGTGAGTCGAGCGGAGGTGAAGCGTTTTCGTCGAGAGCCGGCGCAGCGGTTGATAGCGGCGATACGAACAGAACCGGCGCGCCGGCCGATTGGAGACCGGTCGGCCAGGTGATGGAAACCGATGGCGTGGGAAGCACAGGAGGGGAGGCGACCTGGCCGCCCCAGGTGAATGCGCTTGGCATGGTCGGCCAGTACGAAATCGCCCAAGAGTTGGATAATCAAGCGCGGAAGGCCAAGGGCTGGGGCGAAAGGTTCCTCGACAAGTTGTTCGTCGGGCCCGCCGGTGTCGGAAAGACTACGCTTGCCCGCAGGATCGCCGAGCGGCTGCTTCAACTGGAACCGATCATATTCAACGGTGCCGACCTCCGCCGACCGGAAATGATCGTCGAGCGTCTCGTGGAGGCGGGAAAGCTGCCGGCCGATCCGGCTGGCGACGTGGACGTCGATCCCTGCCTGATCTTCATCGACGAGGTGCACGCGGTCGCAAGCCAGGTCGCCACGGTGTTGCTCAGCGCCCTGGACGAGCGGCGCAGCACGACGATCGGCAACGTCGTCTACAGTTTCGAGGGCGTCGTGTTCCTTCTCGCGACGACGGACCCGGGCAAGCTTTCGGAGGCGTTTCAGAGCCGCCCGGACAAGACGGTTCTGCGGTCGTACACGCTGGACGAGATGGCCGGGATCGTATGGCTCCGGTCTGTCGACAAGCTTGGACGATCAGGGCTGAGCCGCGAGACCTGCCTGGAAATCGCCGCGCGCATGCAGTGCAGCCCGCGACCGAGCGTCAACATTCTCGAACCGCTGGTGGCAAGCTTCTACGGCAGGGCCGAGGAGACGCTGGGACGGGTTCCGACGCGGGAGGAAGTGGCGAACCTGATGGACGTGACCGCGGTCGCGCGGTGGTTCGAAGACACGCTAGTATCCTGATCGAGAAGTTTATTAGAATAAGATTATCGGTTTTGATGGAGGGCTGACCGGTGGGGAGAGCAGCGGTCGCGATTACTTTGTCGGCAGCAGAACGACGAGAGTTGGAGGGTTTGGCGCGGCGTCGGAAGACGGCGCAGGGACTGGCGCGTCGGGCTCGGATTGTCCTGGCTGCTGCTGAGGGTCTGGAGAACAAGGCGATAGTTGCGCGCTTGGGAGCGGATGCGAATACGGTCGGCAAATGGCGGCGGCGTTTTGCCGAGCGCGGGCTTGACGGGCTCTATGACGAGCCGCGCCCGGGCGCTCCGCGCAAGATCGGTGACGAGGAGGTTGCGGAGGTCATTGCCCGCACCCTGGAAGAAACACCCCCCGACGGCACGCATTGGAGCCTGCGCTCGATGGCGCGCGCTGCAGGCTATGCGCCCTCGACGATCCATCGCATCTGGCAGGCTTTCGGCCTGCAGCCGCATCGCTCGGAGACGTTCAAGCTGTCGTCGGACCCACTGTTTGTGGAGAAGGTGCGGGACATTGTCGGCCTCTATCTCGACCCGCCCGAGCGCGCGCTGGTGCTCTGCGTCGATGAGAAGAGCCAGATCCAAGCTCTGGACCGCTCCCGCCCGCTGCTTCCCATGCGGCCGGGTCAGGTCGAGCGGCGTACTCATGACTACACGCGCCATGGCACCACCACGCTGTTCGCGGCGCTGGACATCGCCACCGGCCGGGTCATCGGCCAGTGCTTGCCGCGCCACCGCAGCCGGGAGTTCCTCAAGTTCCTGCGCACGCTCGAAGCCCAGGTCCCCGGCGAACTCGACGTCCATCTGGTGATGGACAACTACGCAACCCACAAGACGCCCGCCGTCCGGCGTTGGCTGGCCCGGCATCCCCGCTGGCATGTCCACTTCACGCCCACCGGCGCCTCCTGGCTCAACCAGGTCGAGCGCTTCTTCGCACTCTTGACCGAGAAACAGCTCAGGCGCGGGGTTCATCGCTCGCCCCAGGAACTCGAGCAGGCCATCCGGAACTACATCGACACCGTCAACGCCGACCCGCGACCCTTCCGCTGGACCAAATCCGCCGACGACATCCTTGCCACCATCAAGCGCTTCTGTCTGCGGACGCTGGAAACTGCCGAACGCCAGATGAAAATCATCAAAACTTCAGAATCAGGACACTAGGCGTCGATCAGAACGGCCTGTCCACTGGGCATATCGAATATCTCAAGCTGCTGAGAACCCGCGGCGCTTCGGCGGAAGAGGAAATCCGCCGGGCGCTCGGAATCTCCAACCGGGCGGACTTCGTGATCCTATCGGAATACTTGACCCGTCTCGATCTGATCCAGGTCGGTCCCGGCGGCAGGAGCCTCACCTCCAGTGGGCGGCGTTATCTCACGGCGCCCTCGCCGCCCAACTTGCGCAACAGGATTTCGCGTCGCATCAACTGAAAAGTGCGCGAAGTGCGGTAACGTCGACGGATCGGCGAAGGGGTCAATGGTCGAAGTGAGAAATTTCCGATTGCAAAAAATGCGCAATTTTCGGCTGCCATTGACAGCTGGATCACCCGTCAAGTCAGACCGGATTCCCCATCAAGTGGATCGGACTCTGTAGCCCGTACGTTTGATCGCCATCTCGACGCGCACTTCGACTTTGCAGTTATGTGACGAGGATACGTTTTAGGCTGAACCGAGAAATATGATGACGCAGGACATTACCCCACAAGAGGCGGTCAAGCGGCTCAAGCAGCATTTCGGCTCTCGTGAAGGGATGCTGATGCACACGCTGACGATGCTTTCGACATCTGGGCAGCCGACAGACGTTACCTTCTACAGGCGAAAGCCGTTCATAGACGTCAAAGTGAGCACGAAGGTTGGCGCTGCCCGGTACTACGGGCTCGAAAGCCATCTACCTAGCGTGCTCGAGCGTATCGAGTTTTCAAACGGCGCTGTCGCAAGTTTGGGAGAGATCTGGACCATCAACCCTATGCCGATGGGCGGCTTCTCGGCCGAGGAGTTGGCCAGCGTTGACCTCTTGCAGGGCGAAGAACGACATGGGCCACGAGGCGAAACGCTGCGAAAAATGATACGTAAGACCTACCATTGCAAAAGCCGAAAAGAGACCGATTACTTTTTGCGTCGATGGATCGCTTCCTAGCGAATGTAGACGGCGCGCCCGCTACTTTCTTGGGCCTCCAAGTTGAGGAGGCATCTCCCTCTGTGGCGGCGGCGGATTCGCCCTCAGATGTTCTATCAAGGCTCGCTGGTTCTGCAGCTCCAACTGGCCCCGCGCGTCCAATCCTTGCTGATAGGGCGCCAATCGTGCCATTTCAGCGTCGGCCTCGTCGAAAGCTCCACAATAGGCGAGGATGACGGCGTACTGGCTGCGGACCGGAATGACGCGTCCGGCAAACTTCAACCTCACAATTGTCGGCATCAAATTGCGCTCGATGACATCACGAGCGCCGATGTAGTCGTTTCGGGCTACGAAATCGTCGACGAGCTCTTGTCCGACTCTGACGAAGGAATCGAGCGCTTGAGCCATCGAATAGAACTTCATCGCGTGGATAGGAGCCAAACCAGGATTGTTTCCGGATGCCCTGACGGCCTTTGATTGAAGGTCGAGGGCGTCGGCCAGGTGCTTGAGATTGGTTGTCTGATCGTCATCGCCGTTTAGCAGCGGAAATATCTGATCAGGATTGTTGCCCATCACATCGGCCAACCTGAGGCCAAGTAGGTCGTAATATTCAGCGATCAGGTCAAGGGTGCTAGAAGTGCACTCGTCCATTATTCCCAGTTCAAACAGTGCGTGGGCATAGTTGTACTTCGCTACACGAAGGTGTTGCGGCGTCTGCGGGAGAACCCGGCTCAATTCCGCCATTGTATTCTTTACGGTCGCGACGTCCCTTTCTCGGGCGGCAAAGAGCATACGCTTCATGCCAACGGCTAGGCGCTCGGACAGGCCTAGGTCATTCTCACGAACAAGTTCGTCCATGTGATTGTCGGTGATTATCATAAAGGGCGCATATTTGCTGGCGTAGCGCGCTTTTGTGGTGCGCACGACAAACAGCGTGAGACAGGCGCGGCCGGGTTTATGACGGGGGCCGAGGACGGAAGGAGGGCGTAGCCCGACCGGAGTCCTCGGCCCCCGTCGCGTTGAGATTTTCGCCTCCCGGAGGGCGGCGACGTCCTGGCGACCGGGTTGGCCGTTCCCGGGCTGCGGCAGGGGGTAGACTGGGGCTTCTGAGAACGATGCGGCGCCGGCCCCGTTGGCTTGGTGGCAACGACCGGCGCCGCACCCCCCGAGCCATGCAAGGCGCGGCCCGGAAGCGCAGTATCGTGCGCGTCCGGGCGTGGGTCCACCCCGTTCTCATCGGTCGCGATGAGGAACGCCGCCCGCCTGTTCACCTGCGCCCTGTGCCGCCGCCAGGTGGTTCTCTGCCGGCGCTGCGACTCTGGCCATATCTACTGTTCGCCGCGTTGCAGCGGGCGGGCGCGGCGTCGGTCGGTGCGCCTTGCGGGGCAGCGCTACCAGAACAGCCGCCGGGGCCGTCACAAGCATGCCGAGCGCCAGCGGCGCTACCGCGAACGGCGCCGTGTGCGGCAGCCGGCAGTTCGGGCCATCGCGCAGAAAGTGACGCATCACCCTTTGACCGTCGCGCGCCGGCGTCCTGATGTGGCGCGCATACCGGCGGGGCGGTCCGGAACCCGGCCCTTCGGGCCCGACCGTCCCGCCCGGGTGTTCCGCTGCGAGCGCTGCGGTCGGTTCTGCGGCCTGGCGGTCTATCCGGGCCTGCGCCAGGCGCGAAGGGAGTGAGATGGCGATCGACAAGCAGACCCGTGCCGAGATCCAGCGGCTGTATTTTGCCGAGAAGTGGAGGATCGGCACGATCGCGCGCCAGCTCGGCGTCCACCACGGCACGGTCGAGCGCGCGGTAGCGGCCGCCGGGGCGCCCGCGCGTGAGAGGCGGCGCAGGGCTTCGATGATCGATCCGTTCCGGCCCTTCATCCGCCAGACCCTGGCGGTCTGGCCCAGGCTGCCAGCCAGCCGGCTCTACCAGATGGCGGTCGAGCGCGGCTACCGGGGCAGCCAGAGCCACTTCCGGCGCATGATCGCGCCGGAGCGCCCGCGGCCTGTGGCCGAGGCCTATCTGCGCCTCAAGACCCTGCCCGGCGAGCTGGCCCAGGTGGACTGGGCCCACTTCGGCAAGGTGAGGATCGGGCGCGCGGAGCGCCCGCTGATGGGCTTCGTGATGGTGCTGAGCTACTCGCGCCGCATCTTCCTGCACTTCTACCTCAATGCCGCGATGGACAACTTCCTGCGCGGCCATGTCGAGGCCTTCGAGGCCTGGCAGGGCGTGCCCCGCGAGCTATGGTACGACAACCTGAAGAGCGTCGTGCTGGAGCGCCAGGGCGACGCCATCCGGTTCAACCCCCGGCTCCTCGACTTCGCCGCCCGCTACCGCTTCCTGCCCAAGCCGGTCGCGGTCGCGCGCGGCAACGAGAAGGGGCGCGTGGAGCGCGCCATACGCTATGTGCGCGACAACTTCTTCGCCGCCCGCGCCTGGCGCGACCTCGACGACCTGAACGCCCGGGCCCGCGCCTGGTGCGACGGCGTCGCCGCCGACCGTCGCTGGCCGGACGACCGCTCCCTCACCGTGCGCGAGGCCTTCGAGCGCGAGCGCGGCTCCCTGATGGCGCTGCCCGACGACCGGCCCCCCGTCGACGAGAGGGTCGAGGTCAGGATCGGCAAGACCCCCTACGCCAGGTTCGACCTCAATGACTATAGCGTCCCGCATACCCATACGCGGCGCACCCTCACCGTGGTCGCGACACTGGAGGAGGTACGCATCCTCGACGGCGCCGACACCGTCGCCCGTCATCCGCGCAGCTTCGACAAGGCGGCCCGCATCGAGACCCCCGAGCACATCGAGGAGCTGGTCAGGCTCAAACGTCACGCCCACCGCCTGCGCGGGCAGAGCCGCCTTCTCCAGGCCGCCCCCGACAGCGAGCGCCTGCTTGCCGAGACCGCCAGGCGCGGCGGCAATATCGGCACAACCGTCGCCTCCCTGCTGCGCCTGCTCGACGACTACGGAGCCGTCGAACTCGAAGCCGCCATCGATGAAGCCCTTGAGCGCGGCGTCCCCCATCCCAATGCGGTGCGCTTCAGCCTGAACCGGCGGCGCGAACAGCGCAACGAGCCACCACCCATCCCCATCGACCTGCCCGGCGATCCAAGACTGCGCGATATCGCGGTCCGCGATCACGACCTCGGCGGATACGACGGGCTCGCAAGCCACCACGAGGAGGACAGCGAAGAATGACCCTCAAGGACCGCGCCACGGCGCTCGGACTGCACGGCCTCCTCGCCCACTGGAGCGAGGTTGCGGAGCGCGACTGGCTCCCGCCCCTGATCGCATGGGAAGAGGAAGAGAGGCGAAGCCGAAGCCTCAGGCGACGCCTCACCGCCGCCCGCCTCGGACAGTTCAAGCCGCTCGCCGACTTCGACTGGGACTGGCCAAGGCGATGCGACCGCATGGCCGTCGAGGACCTCATGACCCTCAACTTCCTCCGCGAGGGCGCCAATGTCGTCCTCATCGGCCCCAACGGCGTCGGCAAGTCCACAATCGCCGCCAATATCGCACACCGCGCCGTCCTCGAAGGCCACACCGTGCGCTTCGCAACCGCCGCCAGCCTGCTCGGCGAGCTCGCCGCCATCGACTCCGACACAATGCTCCAGCGCAGGCTGCGCTTCTACGCCCGCCAGCACCTCCTGGTCATCGACGAAGTCGGATATCTCTCCTACTCCAACCGTCATGCCGACCTGCTGTTCAATATCGTCTCAAGCCGCAGCCAGCAGCGCTCCACCATCATCACCACAAACCGCCCCTTCGCCGAGTGGAGCGAGGCCTTCCCCAACGCCGCCTGCCTCGTGGCCCTTGTCGACCGGCTCGTCCACAATGCCGAGATCCTCGCCATCGACGGCGACTCATACCGCCGCAAGGAGGCCGAGGAACGCCAGAAGCAGCGCAGCGCCGATCGCCGCCGGCGGCGATCGGCAAAAGGAGCGGGCAAGAGCACGGCGCAAGACACGGGGGATGCCTGAGCCAGCCGTGCAGCATCTGCATCCATGGGATCGCCGCCTGCGGGCCGAGGGGCTGCGAAGCTGCCCCCTCGAAGACGTGGTCCACGCCCTCGGCTATCGCCGCGATCCCGCCGATGCCGCGCGCTGGAGACGAGCCGGTTCGGTCCTCTCCATCAACCGCTTCATGTTCTACGACCATCTGCGCGGAGAGGGAGGCGCCGGGGCCATCCAGCTGGCGGTTCATGCGCTCGGATGCCCAACGACCGAAGCCCTCGACTTCCTCGCCCAACTGCCGCGCCACTCACGGCTCCCGAACAGTCGCTGTGAGGCGGAGCCCTCGTGCCAGGACCCTCGCTGGCCGGCGCTGCGGCAATACCTCATCGAGCAGCGCGGCCTCGCCGACGCGCTCGTCGAGCTATGCCGAGGCCTCGGCCTGATCCGTGCCGACCGGCGCGGCAATCCCGTGTTCCTCCGCCGAAACGCCGCCAGCAAGGTGGTCGGCATAGAGACCCTCCCCGCAGCGCAGGAGCCGGCCGCAGACGGCGGCTTCTGGATGTCATGGGAGCCCGACTGGCCCGGCACCGTCATCCTCACCGGCAGCGCCCTCGACGCCCTGTCGATCCTCTCCCTCCACCTCGTCCCGGAAAAACGCAGCAAATGCGCCGTCGTCTCCACCGGCGCCATCACGGCCAGAATCCCCAAATGGGTCGAGGCCTGGAACCCGCGCCGTATCTTCTGTGCCTGGGACGCTACACGATACGGCGATCACGCCGCCCGCCGCATGCAAGACAACGACACAAGAATCGTCCGAATGCGACCGGCCCTCGAAAACCAGGACTGGAACGACATGCTCATCTGTGACCGCGACGGCGAGCCGCTCGAAACCGATGACCGCCCAATCAGATGAACGCAACACCTAACCCATGCGACGCTGCTCGCAAGCCGCACAAACCGGCCGTTCCGCGCCAGCAAATAAACGCCCTTCCTAACCGTCGCTAACAATGTGATCGAGCTTGCTTCGGACGTCAGTATCGTCACCGGCCTTGAAGTGAGCAAAGACGAGTCCGTCGAGAGCCCAGAATCGGTCTTCGGCGGGCATGTGTTCAGACGCAGCGGCCTGGGACAGGAACGCAGAAATCTCTTCCATGTAACCAAGTTCATGAAACAGCTCGTCGGTAGCCATCTCGACCAAAGGCTTCACATTGCCGAGAGTCACGAACATCCGAAGGAGAAGGAATACCCGTTGGCGATCATGCTCTTTCGGCAGCGCGACCATCATGAGATCGCGAATTGTCTGCTGCGCCGTCTTTAGCGTGGCGACACCACAATCGTTGAGGTACGCGCACCCGATCGGACGGATCGCATCGTGAATCTTGAAGCGATCGACGCCGAAGATCTGAATAGAGCCACTTGATCGAAGACGGCGATACGCTGCGGCTGCGTCGGCTGCCTCCAAGCCGAACGTCCGCTTCAGTACAGTGCTGGCCTCGGCTTGTGAGAGCGGAACATCACTCAGGCTGAGTGCGGCGACCGTACGGCGCTCATTGTCAGTGTAGGTATCGAAAACATCCGCGAGGATGAGTTCCTGTGCCGTTTCGACGATGTGCGTCCGCTCCTCAAGCGCTACGCAGAGACGACCGACGCTACCGCCATAAGACTTGGCGGCAATCTTGAGAGCGTTTTGAACATACAGCGGCAAGCCACCTGTGAGCGTCAGCAAACGCTCATAGTCCGCATAGCCACCGCGACATCCAAGCGATGACCCTTCCTCCGCGGCGGTCTCGTTCGACCAACCGAGAAGAGGTTCGGCTGAAATCCCGAGAGTGGCTTCGAGGCGGGCAATCGAAGCGTTTGGTTGAGCGAGCAGGACGAAGCGCAATTGCGGGGACGCGGCAATGAGGGAAGCAATGTCGGCGGCGGCAACGCGGTGGGCGTTGTCCAAGACCACGGTCGCAGTGAGGCCATCTTTCGCAAGGTGGTGACCGATCGCGACGAGGATTTCGGCTCCGTTCGCTCCGGGCAACAGAATTTCCCCTAGGGTGCCGCCGCGTGAGCCGAACATTCGAGCCGCAAGCTCACGAGCGACGGCGCTTGCCAGCGCGGGACCAGACAGGTCTGCAACGTCGTAATAGGCGAGTCTGTCGGTCGCGTGCAGAGCGGCTTGGGAAACCCATGAGGTCTTGCCAGCGCCCGAGAAGCCGACGACGAGCCGCACGCGTTGCGGGCTGACGAGCGCCGGCTCCCTATCCTGTGGCCGGTATCGCAGCGGCGGCGTGGGAAAGTCCTGCAGTTGAACGACCAGTTGCTCAAAGAGGTCTGGAAGATCCTCGGCAGCAAAAGTGTGGCTTGGGTTGGGTTCGATACCCGCTGCCGCCGCGAATATTCGCCCCGCGAGTTTCCAAACGAGTGTTTCGGGCGCCAGGATGGAAAACGGCAGTGTCTCCGCCGCCGCCCGGCATGCTTCGAAGGCCTCGCTAACCGTCTCCCACGGCTCGGGGAGCGCAGCGTCCGCAGAGGCAGACCCGGGGTGCAAGAGAGTTACGTCGTTCGGCCAGTCCGCACCTACCGCTCGTTCAGCGAGATCTGGACCGGGTGCCGCGCTCGACACGACAACGAATTGGCAGGCGCCGTTTCGTCGGCCTTCGACGTGCTCTGTGCGAATCTGATCGAACCTCGTGAGGGCGCTTTCAATATCGCTGAAGCTAAGGCGCGATCCGCGCGTCTTGATCTGCGCATAGATGCGCCGTTCGGGGAGCACTAGCTCAATGTCTTCGTCGTTCTCGACGATGACGTGTGTGACGCCCGAGCTCGCGGCGTGGAACAAGCACGCCGCAGCGTAGAGGTGCTGATAGAGAAAGCCGCGGTGAACCGATTCGATACGAGCAAGTTGGCGAGCGTCTAGGGTGAAAGTCTCCATGCAGCGTTTCTATCTTTTCACGAGGAGGTACAGGGGGTCTCCCGGCAGAGCTGGGACAGGATTTTCGGCCTCGGCGATGTAGTGCCGATAAGCAAGAATCATGAGATCCCTGATCAGTTCGAGCATCCCGCGCGTGGGCAATTTATCAAATGGATCGCCGTGTGCTAGCGCGTTTCGATGCTCAGCAAGGATAGGATGTGTCAACGGCGGAGCAAAATGCACCGGCGCGGCGGTGCAAAAAATGTACCACGGGCACGGCAGTCGCTTGTCCCCATAGTCCATGGGAGGGCCCCGCGCGCGAGGCGGCGCTGACGGTGGCCTTCGACGGGGGCCTGGACGGGAATGCCGTGCCCGCGGCGTCGGCCTTCACGGTGACGGTGGGCGGGAGCGCGGTGTCGCTGGCGGCGGCGGACGGGTGGCGTGGATGCGCGGAAGGCAGAGGGCGTAAGCAATGAATTGAGCAGCGATGAGCGTCAATTTCTCGAACGGGCGGTGAAGAGAATGATCCGTCGCATGGCGGAGAAACGTTTCACTTCCGAGGACGAGCTTCCGGAGATATCACTTTCCAACTTGCCGCGGCTCTGAACGAGGCATGACCTGAACTGCGGAACCAACAGAATGTCGGCTGCGATGCTGACCGCCATCTTGTTTGCGCATTTCCGCACCGAGTCGCGCGCGAGATTCATATGGCGCGGTCGTCTCGACTCCGCGGTGACGACCGAGCAGCCGGCGGGTGACCGGCAGCCCTCTCCGAGCGCGAGCGCCCGCGAGGCGAAGGAGGGAAGAATGGCGTGGATGGCCAGGGTCCCCCGATGCCGGATGGACGGCCCAACGTTTGGCCGTCCAGGGAAATCGGCGCCGGCGGCGCGACCGCTCAGGCGGAGGCGGTCTCGCGCGGGCATGGCCGGTCGAGGATGTCGGCTCCGATGCTGTCGGCGACTCGCGCGGACGAGGCCTTGATCGAATCCCGGGCCAGATGCGCGTAGCGCGAGGTGGTGTCGATCTTGCTGTGGCCGAGTAGCTTGCCGATCATCGACAGCGACTCCCCGAGCGCGAGCGCCCGTGACGCAAAGCTGTGTCGGATGTCATGCAGCCGGACTTCCGCCAGATCGGCCTTCTCGCGCACCCGGTCCCAATAGTGGTTGAGGTCGGCAAGGTGCTTGCCGGGCCGGAAACCCGGGATCACATGGGGATTGTCTTGGACGCGCGGCAGTTCTCTCAGCAGCTGCGCCGCCACCGGCGACAGGGGCACCATGCGCGGCCCCGTTTTCGAATCGGGCAAGCGGAGCTCGCCGGCTTCGAGATCCACGTTCTTCCATTCCAGCGTCACGATCTCGTTGCGCCGGCACCCGGTCAGCATCAGCAGGCGGATCGCCGCTGCCGGATATGTCGGCAGGGAGCCGTCAGCCTCCATTTCGTTCAGCACGTCGCCCAGCCGGCGGAACTCCGCGTCGGTCAGGAACCGCTCCCGCCGCTGTTCCGGGTATTTGCGAACGAACCGGCACGGATTGCCGCCGGTGCGCAGCTTCCATTCGTCGGCAAGGTTGAACAGCTTGACGGCGATCTCCAGCACCCGGTTGGCCTGGCAGGGCCGGTCGCCGAGTTTACGGTGGAGCTTGGCGATGTGTTCGCGGTCAACCTTCTCCACGGGCAGGCGGCCGTAGGCCGGCAGGATGAAGCGGTCGACGAGGCGCCGGTAGGCCTTCGCCGTGCTCGCCTTGCAGTGATGTGCGACATGGTCCCGGAAGTAGAGCGCCACGAGTTCGTTCACAGTGACCGTGCTCGCGGGCCTGGCCTGCGGGTCCTGGCCGCTCTTGAGCGCCATCAGGCTCTTGATCGCCATCTTGCGGGCCTGGTCGGCAGTGAGCACGCCGTAGCGTCCGAGCGTGATCCGTTTGGATTTGCCTCCAGTCCGGGTCTGAACAACGAAGACCTTCGAGCCGGAGGGATAGACCCTGACCCCGAAGCCCGGCAGCTCGCGGTCCCAGAACACGGCGTCCTTGTCCTCGACGGTGAGCCCGTCGACGGTGCGCTTGGAGATGTTGCGGTATTGAAGCTTGGCCATGCGATGCCTCCGGCGGATTTGGCGAGCCCGACCGATTCTGCGTGCCATAAGCGTAAGCGTAGCGCAAGCAACCGGGAGTAACTCGGTGACCCAGGATAGGTCCCGACTGACACTAGGTCAAGCCCGTGGGGAGGCAAAAATCCTAGAAAATATATAGCGTTATGGTCCGGTTAGGCACCCTGTGGCACTAACCGGTACCGAGTGGCCCTTTTTGCTTTTATATGTGTGCCGCCCACATCCACCCCGACGATCCAGGACCCGGCCCCAGGCCTATTCACGCTCCGACCCCGCTCATGCAATTTCCCCCCGGCCGCCCGGTCCGCCCGGCGCTCCCGTCCCGTCATGCCCGGACTTGTTCCGGGCATCCGTTTCGGCCGCCGCGATAACCCCGAGGGAGATGCCCGGAACAAGTCCGGGCATGACGATATGAGGGCATGACGCGGGAGCGGCCGGACGCTCCGGACAATGCGATACGCACTTCGGTTCCGGCATACTAGCCCACATTCTCCGCCGAGGTCACGGGCCGCGCGCCGCCGCCGTTCTCGATATTTTTTCCTATACAAGGTTGTGTTCTGCCGATAATGTTCTATATTAGTTCTCAACAGGGCGAGCGAGGGAGACCATGACCTGACAGCAAAAGCGGCGATGCCGCTCCTTCGACACGCGAACCGGCAGGCCGCGCGGCGGCGCAGCGGCTGCACAACAGGCGAGGTGCGCGCACCGGATCGCGGCTATTCATCCGGGTTCGAGTACCGCCGGGGCCGGGCGGGCGCAATCTTCATCGCGGCCGGACAGGCCGCATCCGGGAAGGGAGACATGAGCGACATGACGGTGGTGAGCAGGCGGGGCCATGCGATCGGCGAGCATCTCAGGCGGCGCGCGGTCGCGGCGGTGCTGGAGAGGGGGATGAGCATGCGGGCGGCGGCGCAGCTCTACGAGGTGAGCGAGAGCAGCGTCTGGCTCTGGGTGCGGCGGTTTCGCGAGCGCGGCCATGTCCGGCCCGACAGGCAGGGTGGCGGCGGGACCTCGCGGATCGAGCCGGAGCGGGAGCGGATTTTCCGCATTCTGGAGGCGCGGCCGGCGCTGTCCATCCACGGGCTGCGCAAGGCGCTCGCCGCGGAGGGCTTCGCCTTCAGCTTCGCGACCGTGCAACGCTTCCTGAAGCGCCACGGCCTGGAGCGCAGCAAACGCCTCGCCGCCGCAAACCTGCTCCGGAAGTCCCGGCCGCAGAGAGGTGCGTGAATCCGGCAATCTCGCACGGAGCCGCGTGCTTGCAATATGCTGTCTGCAATGGCAAAATGCGGTCATGGCGGTGCAGATCACGATAAGGGGCGTTGCCGAGGAGGTTCGCGACGAGCTCGCGCTGCGGGCGGCGGAGCGTCGGCAGTCCATGCAGGAATTCCTGCGCTGCGAACTGGAGCGCATAGCGTCCCGGCCGTCCGTCGAGAGCTGGCTCCGGGGCGTGCGGCGGCGCAAGGATGCTGCCGGCAGCCGCGTGCGGCCTTCGGACATTCTGCGGGCCCGGGACGCGGACCGTAAGTGAACGCTGTCGTCGATGCGTCGGCGGTGGTCGCGGCGCTGGTCGACTCCGGGCCCCACGGCGAATGGGCGGAATCGGTTGTGGCTGCGAATGCGCTGGCCGCGCCGGAACTGGTGCTGGCGGAAGCCACCAATATCCTGCGCCGCATGGAGCGGGCGAACATCGTATCCCGGATCGAGGCGAACGGCGCGCAGGCCGACCTGCTTGGAATGGCCATCGAACTGTTTCCCTTCGCTCCGTTCGCCCGCCGGGTCTGGGAACTCCGCAGCAATCTGACGAGCTACGACGCCTGGTATGTGGCGCTGGCCGAAGCGCTGGACTACCCGCTCGTGACGCTGGACGGGAAGCTCGCTCGCGCGCCCGGCCCGAAATGCACTTTCATGGTCCCGACGCAGGCGTGACATCGGCGGGGCATCCGGGCTAAGGTCCGTGCTCGGTTCGACCTTCCGGAGGGGGGCGGTGGCGAAACGCTTCGAGGATGCGCTCGGCGACCTGCCCAGGCTGAAGCGGCTTATCCAGGCGAGCGAGTTCGACCTCGTCGTCGCCGCATCGCCCGAGAACGTCCTCTACACCAGCGACGTGTTCATCTCGACGCAGGTCGATATCCGCGACCGGCTGGCGCTGGTCGTCTGGGACGGGGTGCGCGAGCCGGTCTTCATCCTCTGCCGGGTTGAGGAGGGCTTCGCGCGGGAGGAAGGCTGGATCACTGACATCCGCGCCTACAAGGAGTTCGTCACCTCGCCCGTGGACATGCTGGCGGAGGTCGTCGACGAACTGGGGGCGTCGCGCGGGCTTGTCGGGCTGGAGCTCGATTACCTGCCGGCGATCTACTACGAACGCCTGCGCGCGCTGCTGCCGAATGCGCGGTTCGGAAGGGCGGAGCCCGTCTTCGACCGCGCGCGCGTCATCAAGACGCCGCGCGAGCGCGACCGCCTCGCCGAAGGCTTCCGGGGCACCGAGCGGGCGTTGAAAGAGGCCTTTCTCGCGACGCGGCCGGGCGACACGGAGCGCGACATGTGCTTCCGCCTCGCCGACGGCATCCTGCGCCACGGCGCGGAGTCGGTGGCGTTCACGCATATCAATGGCGGGCCCAACACCGGCTTTCCGCACAAGGACCCGTCCGACTACCGCGTGAAGCGCGGCGACATCCTGAAGGCGGATGCAGGCGGGCGCTACGGGCGCTACTACTCGAATGTCGGGCGCACGGCCAAGCTCGGGCCGCTCAACGGTGAGGACCGGTCCTGGTGGTCGCGGCTGCGCGAAATCCACCACGAACTGATCGACATGGTCCGGCCGGGGAACACCGGGCGGCAGTTGTTCGAGCGGGCGACCGCGCTGCATGAGCGCCACGGCATTCCTTTCCCTTACGCGCATAACGGCCACGGGCTCGGGTTGCTGGTGCATGAGCGCCCGCTCATCGGCCCGCATGAGGACATGGCCTTTGAGCCGGGCATGATGAGCACGATCGAGACGCGCGTGCGCTGGGTCGGGAAGTGCGGCTACCACATGGAGGATTTGCTCGAGGTGACCGACAACGGTCCCGTGCTGCGCTCCGACTATTTCGACAATGAGGAAATTCTGGTCGTCGATGCCTGACACGCGGGCAGGGCGGCCGGTAACGGGAGCAACCTGAAAAGCAAGGGAGACATCATGCTCAAGAGAGTTGCACTGGCCGCGCTGGCGGCGTCGTTCGCGGCCGGCACGGCCGCCGCGTATCCGGACAAGCCGATCACGCTGATCGTGCCCTACAAGGCCGGCGGCACCACGCACACCATGTCCATGGTGCTCTCCAAGGCGCTCGGCAAGGAGCTCGGCGGCACGGTCGTGGTCAAGACCCGTCCGGGGGCCGGCAGCGCCGTGGGCGTGACCTTCCTTTCCAAGGCGAAGCCCGACGGCCACACCATCGCCTATACCGATCTCGGCAACATGATCTGGAACCCGATGACCAAGAAGGATGTCGCCTACAGCGTGGACGACATCCGCCTCATCGCCGGCATCAGCGAATACCAGATGGCGCTCATCACCACGCCGGACAAGCCGTTCAAGACGCTCAAGGAGCTGCTGGAATATACGAAGACCAATCCGCTCAATGTCGCGGACATGGGCGGTATGTCGAAAGTGTTCCTGAACTACATCGCGGCCAAGGAAGGCGTTCAGTGGACGGCGATCCCGACGCGCGGCGGCGGCGAGATGGTGCCGTTCCTGCTCGGCGGCAAGATCGACTTCGCCTTCAGCGGCGGCATCCACCAGAAGCACGGCGACAAGATGGTCGTGCTCGCGTCGTTCCTTGCGGGCGGCCTGGCGCAGGACCCCGACGCGCCCACCACCCAGGACCTCTACGGAATCGCCATGCCGGGCAATTCCGTGCTGGCGGCCCCGGCGGGGATTTCCGACGAGATCGCCATGAAGCTGGAGGCGGCGGCCAAGGCGGCGATGGACGATCCGGACTTCACGCAGGTGCTGGCGAACATCCAGTTCCCGAAGCGCTACATCCCGTCGTCCGAAATCTCCGACTTCGCGGCGAAGGTCACGAAGAGCCTTGAGGACGTCGTAAAGGCGACGTCGCAGTAGGCCGGAAGGCCGGGAGCCGGGGCGCCTCCGGGCGCTCCGGCCCTCTTTCTGCAAGAACCGTCGCCCCGGCCCCCGAGCCTACCGTATGCACACATCTGCCATGGAGAGTGTTGAACGGGGTGTTTCCCTTGTCGGTGTCCTGTGATTCTCCGGTTCTCCGGAGCTGACGGGAACCGGGAGGGTCGGACATGGACAATGAGGCTTCGCATTTCGGGGACCGCCGGATTGACGAGGCGGGCCGGTTCCTGCACGACCGGCTTGTCAGGCGCGGTCCCCGGGGCATCTCCGTTCGCAGCGTGGGCGGGACCCGCGCGGGCGAGGTACGCATCGGGCGGTTCCTGCGAAACGGGAGGGTCACGGTGGAGAAGGTGGTGGCGCAGGCCGCGCGGGGCACGGCGGGCCGTGTCGCTGGCCTGCATGTGCTGGCGATCCAGGACACGACGAACTTCCGCAACAGCGGCGGCGGCACGGGTGTGGTCGGCCACGCCACGATCGCGGTGGAGGCCGAGGCAGGGGCCCTTCTCGGCCTGGTTGCCACGCAGGTGATCGCGCGGTCCGGCGGCCAGAAGGCGTCGAAGCCGGCGCCGCCCTGCGACAAGCAGAGCCGGCGCTGGCTCGACGGCATGCAGGAGAGCGCGCGCCTGCTGGAAGCGGGGGCGGCGCGCGTGACGGCGGTGGCGGACCGGGAAGGCGACATCTACGAGATGTTCGCCTGCCGGCCCGAGGGCATGGATGTCCTGGTCCGGGCCGCGCAGGACCGCGTCCTCGCCGACGGCGGGGGCAAGCTCTTCGACGGCCTGGAAGGCAGGCCGGAGGAGGAGCATGCGGTGGACCTGCCGGCGCGGCCCGGCCAGAAGGCGCGCACGGCCCGCATCTCGGTGCGCTTCGGCGCGGTCACGCTCCGGCGTCCGAGGCACCGGGCCGCAGAGCCCGGCACGCCGGAGTCCCAGCCCGTCTTCCTCGTCGAGGCGCGCGAACGCGACCCGCCTGCGGGGGTGCCGCCTGCGCACTGGCGGCTGCTGACCAGCCACCGGGTCGAAACGCACGACCAGGCCCGGTGGATCACCCGGCTCTACCGCAGGCGCTGGACGATCGAGCAGCTGTTCCGCACCGTCAAGACCAAGGGCTTCGACATCGAGGCCGTCTCCATGGAGACCGCCCCGTTCCGGGTCCTGTGCGCCATGACGCTCGTCGCCGGCGTCTCCTGCCTGCAACTCGTTCAGGACAGGGACGGCGAGGGCGCCCGCCCGCTCAGCGACGTCTTCGACGAGGCCGACAGGACCGCCCTCGAAGCTGTCTCGGCCACGCTCGAGGGTGGCACCGAAAGGCAGAAGAACCCACATACGCCGGGCTCGCTGGCCTTCGCCGCCTGGGTCTGCGCACGCCTGGGAGGCTGGACCGGCTACTACGGCAAACCCGGGCCCGTGGTCATGCTGAAAGGGCTCTACGAGTTCAGGGCCATACAGCTCGGCTATAACCTCGCTCTGGAAAGAGCCGGAAATGTGTGAATCCGGTAGGACCCCGAGCCGGGGCCTCGCGACGCCGGCGCACAGCCCTTCAACACCGCCGCAAGCCGCCCAAGGCCCCGGCTCGGGGGCCGGGGCGACGAGAAGGAGCATCGACCGGATGGCGATGGACTCGTTCCGGGCACGAACGGAGGGGAGCGCAGCCGCATGAGGCCGCTTCGGTGAGAACGACCCACATATGGGCGGGAGTGCTGCTGGTGCTGGCGTCGGTCTGGTGCCTGTTCTGGGTCATTCCGGACAACACCTACCCGCCCGACAGCGAACTCGACCTGGCGCCGTCCCTGGTGCCGTCCATCGCCATCGGGGCCTGCCTGGTCCTGGCGGCGGTCATGGCGGTGCAGGCCATTTTCGGCGGCAGGAAGGTCGAGGCCGGCGAGGACCACCTGGACGAAGAATTCGGCGAAGACGCGACGGGCGCGAGCCGTCATGTGCTGCTGAACCTGTTCATCTGGTTCGCCGTCGCCTGCGCCTCCTGGTTCCTGATCGAGCATGTGGGCTTCGAGCCGGCCATGGCGCTCTTCATGGTGGCGACCATGCTGTTCGTCGGCGCGCGCAACCCCTGGACCATCGCGCTGGTCTCGCTTGCCACGCCCATCGTGCTTTCGCAGGCGGCCTACCAGTTCTTCAACACCGAACTCCCGGCCTTCTGGCGCTGAGCGCGGCGGGAACGGGCGCGTCGCATGGACATACTCAACAGCATGCTCGGCGGCTTCGAGGCCGCTTTCACGCTCGTCAACCTCGCCTATATCTGCGTCGGCATCGTGCTCGGCATCATCTTCGGCGTGCTGCCGGGGCTCGGCAGCGTCACCGCGCTCGCCATGCTGATCCCGATCACCTTCTACTTCACGCCGCTCGCCGCCATCGCCTTCCTGGTCGGCATCAACAAGGGCGGCACCTCGGGGGGCGCCATCCCGGCCATTCTCATCAATGCGCCCGGAACGCCGGAAGCGGCGGCGACCGCGCTCGACGGCTATCCGCTCGCCAGGCAGGGCAGGCCGGAAAAGGCGATGAAGACGGCGCTCTACTCCTCCGTCTTCGGCGACACCTTTTCCGACATCGTGCTCATCCTGCTCGCCGCGCCCTTCGCGGCCATCGCGCTGACATTCGGGCCGAACGAGCTCACCACCATCATCCTCTTCTCCTTCACCATGATCGCGGCGCTGGCCGGCCGCTCGCTGGTAAAGGGGCTGATCGCGGCGGCGCTCGGGCTGTTCCTCAGCACCTGGGGCCTCGACCCGGTGGACAGCACGGAGCGCATGACCTTCGGCACCATCTACCTCTATGACGGCATTCCGCTGCTGCCCTTCGCCATCGGCACGCTGGCGCTGAGCTCCGTCCTCTCGCAGCTCTACGATATGCGCCGCGACAGGGGCAAGCCGCCCCCGCCGCCCCTGCCGCCGGCCACCCAGTTCCGGGCCGAGAACCGCATCGCGCCCCGGGAATTCTGGGGCAATTGGAAAACGCTGATCCGCTCCGCCTGCATCGGCACGGGCGTCGGCATCCTGCCGGGCCTCGGCGTTACGCTGGCCGCCTTCCTCGGCTACGGCGCCGCCCGCCGCGCCTCCCCGCGCGGCGACAATTTCGGCAAGGGCGAGCTCGAAGGCATCCAGGCGACCGAGGCCGCGAACAGCGCCGTGGTCGGCTCCAACCTCATTCCCACCATCGCGCTCGGCATTCCGGGCAATGTGGCGGCGGCGCTGCTCATCGGCGCGTTCATGATCCACGGCGTCGTGCCGGGGCCGCTGATGATGGTGAACCACGCCGAGCTCATCTATTCCATCTTCGCGTCCATGCTGATGGCCAATCTCGCCCATCTCATCATCGGGCGGGTGGGCATCCGCATCTGGGTCCAGTTCGTCAGGATCCCAAAGCACATCGTCCTGCCGACGGTGGTGCTGCTCTGCGTGGTCGGGGTCTATATCCCGACCAACTCCATGTTCGACGTGGGCATGCTGTTCCTGTTCGCGGGCGTCGGCTACCTGATGCGCAAGGCGGGCTTCTCCATCGTCTGCCTTGTGATCGGCTTCCTGCTGGGCGAGAATTTCGAGATCTATCTCCGGCAGACGGTGCTCATCAACAAGGCGGATTTGACCGTGCTGCTGACGAACCCGATTTCGCTCGCCTTCCTGCTGCTGACGCTGTTCTTCGTCTGGCATTTCGGCGTCCGCGTGCCCCTCCGCCAGAAACGCGAGCGCGCCGCCGCCAGGGAAACCGACGCGGTATCCGACTGATCGGCACTCCTATCCCCGCTATCCCGGCGGTTCCGTCAGCACGATACCGTAGTCTTCGAGGGCATTCAGAAACGCCGCGTGGCGGACAAGCTCGTCGATGCCGAGCAGCCTCAATTTGCCGAAAGCCCGGTCGAATACAGCGACACAGGTATCGCCGGTGAATCGCGACGGGTACACCAATCCATCCGCTTCCGGCACGCCTGCATAGACGGCCGCCGACAGGGCGCGGCCCGCCGCGTGGTTGCCGTCATGCGCCACCGCGCTTGGCGCCCCGATACGCACCGGCCCGTCGCCGCGCAGGTCAACCAGGGCGAGCGGTTCGGTCGAGGACATCGACACCACCAGCCGGACCTCGACTTCGGCCCGCGGGAGTTCGCGCCGCCGCCGGCGCGCGAAGCGGTTGCGCCCCAGAGTCTCCCAGAACACGCACCACACCGCATCCGACGCATACATGACCGCATAGCATCCCCGCGGGTCGCTGAACCGGCTCGGCGCAGGCGCCGCCCCCAACGGGGTCGAGCGGCGGTCGCAATGGATCGCGCGGAAAACACGCCCGAGACGGATGACGGACAGCCGTGAGCGCAACCGGTCCAGATCGTAGCCCCCGGTCACGCAAAGTCGCCCTGCCGGTCTCCCTCCGCAGCCTTTGCCACACGGTCGACCTCGCCCCCGGACAGCAGCGCCAGCGGCGTCGCGCCATCGAGCGAGGGGAGTTCCGTCGTGAGCCAGACCCAGGCGGCATAGCCGTCGTTGAACAGCCCCATCACGCGGTCGAGGCCGTCAAGCGGCCGGCCCCGTTCATCGAGCTGCCTCGCCGGAAAGATATGGCCGCGCCTGGCGCGCCGCCAGCCCACGATCCGGCCCTTCTTCAGCCAATCATGCACCGACTGGCGGGTCTTGAGCCCGACCCGCTCGGCCATCTCGTCCGAGGTCAGCAGCGTCTCGGGCGCACCCGCACGCGTGCGCTCCGCCATCCGCCAAGCCGCTTCTTCGGCTCCCACGCGGACAGGCTCGACGCCCGCGATCGTTTCGACTCCGGACCGCGCCTCGTCGTCCATCGTCAGCACGTCGGCTGCAACGGCCAGCGCCGAGCGCACGGCATCGGGATGGGCGACCAACGCCGCCACATGCGCGGGCCTCAGATGGCTTGCCGCCTCATGCAGCACGCCCTCCAGCACGTGCACCTTCTCTTTGCCGGTCCGGGCCATGGCAGTCCTCCAGGGCAAGGAAGCTCCACTCCGATATTGGTCTATACCGTCTGTTTCGTCAATGCCTGTCCGGATTGCAGCGGTGCGATACGCCATCGGACCCGGCGTTAGAGCGAATACGGAGCCATAGGCCGAGTCGTGTATATAGGATCCATCCCACTCCCCCGAGGCGAGGCGCCATGTCCGACCGGCCGAACATCCTCTTCATCACCTCCGACCAGCAGCGCGCCGACTGCTACGGCTTTGCCGGGCGGCGCGTGAAGACGCCGCATCTGGACCGGCTGGCGGCGGAAGGGACGCATTTCGACGCCTGCATCACGCCGAACCTGGTGTGCCAGCCCTCGCGGGCCTCCATGCTGACGGGGCTTTTGCCGCTGACCCACGGCGTCGCCGACAACGGCATCGACCTGCGCCCGGAGACGGGCGAGCGCGGCTTCGCGACGGCGCTGAACGCCCAAGGCTACGACACGGCCTTCATCGGCAAGGCTCATTTCGCGACCAGCAGCACCTTCGCGCCGACCGGCACGCCGGAATGCGCCCACAGCACGGCGGATTTCGACCCGTCCTGGTTCGGGCCCTATATGGGTTTCAGCCATGTCGAGCTGATGGTGCTGGGGCACTGGTTCCACCACCGCAGGGCCGCGGTGACACCGCCGAGCGGCCAGCATTTCGAGCGCTGGGCGTTCGAGGAGTCGGGCTATCCCGACATCTTCGACCTCTGGGCGGCCGAGACCCGGCCGGGCGCGGGCGCGGCGCAGACATGGAGCTCCGGCATGCCGGCCGCGGCGCACAGCAGCGCCTGGTGCGCCGACCGCACCATCGAATGGCTGCAGAACCGCAAGCCGGAGACGCCCTTTTGCGCCTGGGTGTCCTTCCCGGACCCGCACCACCCGTTCGACTGCCCGGAACCCTGGAGCCTGCTCCACCATCCGGACGAGGTGGAGCTGCCGGTGGAAGGCCGGAAGGACCTCGACCGCCGCCCCTGGTGGCACCGCGCCTCGCTGGAGAGCGAGCCCGTGCTCGCTGACCCCGGCCTCCGCGATTTCCGCGCCAAGCTCTCGCGCGTGCCGGACCAGACCGAAGCGCAACTGCGCGAGATGACGGCGAATTATTACGGCATGGTCTCGCTGATCGACCATTCCGTCGGGCGCATCCTGATCGAGATCGACCGGCTGGGCATGCGCGGCAATACCGTCGTCGTGTATTCCACCGACCACGGCGACCTGCTGGGCGACCACGGCCTCTACCTGAAGGGGCCGACTCCCTACGAAGCGCTCTTGCGCGTCGGCCTCATCGCCCGCGGCCCCGGCATTCCCGCCGGGCGCAAGGCGGCGGATCCGGTCTCGACGCTCGACCTCGCCGCCACCTTCTGCGATTACGGCGGCACGGCGCTCGACGAGCGCGCCCAGTCCGAGAGCCTGCGCGGCTTGTTCGAGGATGCGCCCGGCGCCGGGCGCGAGGTGGCCTACAGCGAGTGGAGTGTGAATGCGAGCCGCTGCGGCGTGCCGCTGGAACTGCGCACGGTGCGCACGAAGACCGCGAAGCTGACCCTGGAGCTGGGTTCCGGCGCGGGCGAGCTTTACGACCTCTCGGGCGATCCGCATGAAATGGACAACCGCTTCGACGATCCGGGCGCGGCCGCGCTCCGGGGCGAGCTGGAGGAGATGCTGCATGCGCGGCCGGGCGAGGTTCTGGAAGCGTTCGACGAACCCGTCGGCATGGCCTGAGGCCCCGGTTCAAAACGCGGGGCCCATGCTCTAAAAGGACGCGGCAACGCACATCCCCGAGGGCCGGCTCCCATGCGCGAAGCGTCGATAGCGCGGAAAACGACCGAAACCGAGATCGATGTCCGGGTCCGCCTGGACGGCGAGGGCCGCTACAGCGTCTCGACCGGCGTCGGCTTCCTCGACCACATGCTGGAACAGCTGGCCCGGCACGGCCTTGTCGATCTCGACATCGCCGCGAAGGGCGACCTGCACATCGACGCCCACCACACCACGGAAGACACCGGCATCGCCGTCGGGCAGGCCGTGTCCGCCGCGCTCGGCGACCGGAAGGGCATAAGGCGCTACGGCCATGCCTATGTGCCCATGGACGAGGCCCTGGTGCGGGTCGCGCTCGACCTGTCCAACCGGCCCTACCTCATCTGGCATGTGGAGATGCCGACCGAGAAGCTCGGCATCATGGACACGGAGCTGTTCCGGGAATGGTTCCAGGCCTTTTCGCAGCATGCCGGCGCCACCTTGCATGTGGAGTGCCTTTACGGCGCCAATACGCACCATATCGTCGAGGCCTGCTTCAAGGCGCTGGCCCGCGCGCTCAGGGCGGCCGTGGAGATCGATCCGCGCCGGAGCGACGCCGTGCCCTCCACCAAGGGCAGCCTCTGAGCGCCGCAATGCGCATCTACACGATCCACCGCCGCAGCCGGGGCGTCCTCGAGGAATCCGAAATTCGCGCCGTCAAGGAGGGCTTCTGCTGGCCGGCGCTCCTCTTCGGGCCGCTCTGGGCGGCCTGGCGCGGCGACTGGGCGGTTGCGGCGGCGCTGCTGGCGGCGCTTGGTGCTGCGGCCCTTCTTCCGGGCGCGTCCTTCTGGCTGTCGCTGCCGCTGCTGCTGCTCATTGCGCTGACGGCCGGTTTCGAGGGCAACGAATTCGCGCGGCGGCGCCTCGCCAGGCGCGGCTTCGCCGAAACCGCGCTCGCGGCCGGGCGGAATGCCGGCGAGGCCGAGGCGCGGTTCCGCGCCCGGTCGGCGCCGTGAGCACCGCCATTGTCGATTACGGGTCCGGCAATCTCCGCTCGGCGGAAAAGGCGTTTGCGCGTGCGCTCGACGAAAACGGCGGCCGGGGCCCGGTGGCGGTGACGGCCGACCCCGACAGGGTGGCCGCCGCCGACCGGATCGTGCTGCCCGGCGTCGGCGCCTTCGGCGACTGCCGCGCGGGCCTGTTCGGCCTCGACGGCATGGTGGAGGCGCTCGAGGAGGCTGTGGTCGCGCGCGGCCGGCCCTTCCTCGGCATCTGCGTCGGCATGCAGCTGATGGCCGAGCGGGGGCTGGAGCACGGCGTGCATGAGGGCCTCGGCTGGCTGCCCGGCAGCGTCGTGGCGCTGGAGCCCGGCGACCCGGCCCTCAAGGTGCCGCATATGGGCTGGAACGGCCTGTCGGCGGTGGCCGACCATCCCGTGCTGGCCGGCCTCGAAAACGGCGGCCATGTCTATTTCGTGCATTCCTACCGGTTCGAGCCGGCAGAGCAGGACCACATGCTGGCCGAGAGCGACCATGGCGGGCGCTTCGCCGCCGTTGTCGGTTGCGGCAATTTGATCGGCACGCAATTCCATCCCGAGAAGAGCCAGGTATATGGATTGCGTCTCATCGCGAACTTCCTCGATTGGCGGCCCTGAGATGAAGGACATTCGGGTAGAACTCCTCAAGTCGCTCGAAGGGACCGACCTGTTCGATCTCTGCGAGGCGACCGACGCGGCGATACTGGACGGCGGCGGCTTCGGCTTCGTGTCCCCGCCGAAACGCGACTGGCTCGAGCGCTACTGGGAGGGCGTGCTGCTGGTGCCGGAACGCAGCCTGTTCGTCGCCCGGCGGTCGGGCGCGATCTGCGGCTCCGTGCAGATGGTGGCGCCGCCGCGCAACAACGAGGCCCAGAAGTCCATTACCGCCGTGCAGCATCTTTTCGTGGCCCCCTGGGCGCGCGGCCTGGGCGTCGGCAGCCTGCTGATGAACGCCGTGGAACAGGAGGCGCGGCGGCGCCGCTTCAGGGTCATCAATCTCGATGTGCGGGAAACCCAGACCCAGGCGATAGCCATGTATGAAACGCTCGGCTACCGGCGTTGGGGGGTCCACCCGAAATACGCCCATGTCCGCGGCGAATGGGTGCCGGGCATCTACTTCTACAAGGACGTGCCGCCTCCGGGAAAACGGCGCGACTGATGATCGTTTACCCGGCCATCGACCTCAAGGACGGCTCCTGCGTGCGCCTCGTCCAGGGCGATATGGGCCGGGTGACGGTGTTCAACGACGATCCTGCCGACCAGGCCGGACGGTTCGCGGCGGCGGGATTCGCCTGGCTGCATCTGGTGGACCTGAACGGCGCAGTCGAAGGCGAGCCGGTCAATGCCGAGGCCGTCGAGGCCGTGCTCGGCGCCGTCGATCTGCCGGTCCAGCTCGGCGGCGGCATCCGCGACATGGCGACGGTCGAGATGTGGCTGGGCAAGGGCGTGCGCCGGGTCGTGCTCGGCACGGTGGCGCTGAACGACCCGGAGCTCGTCCGCACCGCCTGCCGCCGGTTCCCGGACCGGATTGTCGTGGGCATCGATGCGCGCGACGGCATGGTCGCTACCAGGGGCTGGACGGAGACCTCGGAAACCCCCGCACTCGATCTCGCGCTCCGCTTCGAGGACGCCGGCGTCGCGGCCATCGTGTTCACCGATATCGCCCGCGACGGCGCGCTCGGCGGCGTCAACATGGACGCGACGGTGGACCTGGCCTGGGCGCTGACCACCCCGGTTATCGCCTCGGGCGGCGTGGCGGACCATGACGACCTCCGGGCGATCTACGCCGAGCGGGACTCGGGCATAGAAGGGGTGATCTGCGGGCGCGCGCTCTATGACGGGCGGATCGACCCGGCGACGGCGCTGCGCATTGCGGCGGGCGGCGAATGCTGACCGTGCGCGTCATCCCGTGCCTGGACGTGGACGCCGGCAGGGTGGTGAAGGGCGTCAATTTCGTGGACCTGCGCGATATGGGCGATCCCGTGGAGCAGGCGCAGTTCTACGACGCATCGGGCGCGGACGAGCTCTGCTTCCTCGACATCACCGCAAGCCACGAGCAGCGCGACACGATCCTCGACGTGGTGCGCCGCACCGCCGACCGCTGCTTCATGCCGGTGACCGTGGGCGGCGGAATCCGCACGGTGGAGAACATCCGCAACCTGCTGCTGGCCGGCGCGGACAAGGTCTCCATAAACACGGCCGCGGTCGCCCGCCCGGAATTCGTGCGGGAGGCCGCGCGCAAGTTCGGCACGCAGTGCATTACGGTTGCGGTCGATGCGAAGCGCACAGGGCCCGGCCGGTGGGAGGTTTTCACCCATGGCGGGCGCCGCCCGACCGGCATAGAGGCGGTCGGCTGGGCGGAGCGCATGGTCTCGCTCGGCGCTGGGGAAATCCTGCTGACCTCCATGGACCGGGACGGCACGAAGGACGGCTACGACCTGGAGCTCACGCGCGCGGTCGCCGATGCGGTGCCGGTGCCTGTCATTGCGTCGGGCGGGGTCGGCTCGCTCGACCATCTGGCGGAGGGCGTGGCCGACGGCCGCGCCTCGGCCGTGCTTGCCGCCTCGATCTTCCACGACCGCATCTACAGCATCGCGGACGCCAAGCGGTCCATGGCGGCGGCCGGCATCCCGGTGCGCCCGGAGCCCCGCGCATGAACGAGACGGATATTCTCGACCGGCTTTACGCGGTCATCGAAAGCCGGCGCGGCGCCGACCCGGAAACCTCGCGCACCGCGCGCTACTTCCTGCTGGGACGCGGGAAGATTGCGCAGAAGGTGGGCGAGGAAGCCGTCGAGACGGTCATCGAAGCGGTGCGCGGCGACCGGGACCGGCTGGTCGAGGAAAGCGCCGACCTGCTTTACCACCTGCTGGTGCTCTGGGCCGATGCGGGCATCGCGCCGGACGATGTGCGCGCCGCGCTGGCCCGGCGAGAAGGCAAACCCGATGCAAGCGAGCGATCCCCATGAGCTATGACGACGACAATATCTTTGCGCGTATCCTGCGGGGCGAGATTCCCTGCGACAAGGTGTATGAGAACGACCGGGCGCTCGCCTTTCGCGACATTGCGCCGAAGGCCCCGACCCATGTGCTGGTGATCCCCAGGGGCCGCTACGAGACGCTGCACGAGTTCGCCGAGAAGGGCAGCGACGCCGAACTGGCCGACTGGGTGCGCGCCATGGCGGCGGTCGCAGAGGCCGAGGGCGTCACCGACGGCGGCTACCGGGCGACCGTCAATAACGGCCGCCACGGCAACCAGGAAGTGCCGCATCTGCACGCGCACATAGTCGGCGGCCGGCAGCTCGGGGGCGCGCCGCGCGGGTGACGCCCGGCGGAGCCGCGGCGGCGATGAAAGCCGGCTGTGGCATTGCGAAGGCCCGCGCCCCGTTCAGGCGCACTCAATCGAGAATGGACTGGACCTCCTCCCAGAGAGCGATGGTCGTATCCGTAGCTGAAGCTGTGGGCGCAAGCCTGGCTGACTGACCGGCCCAGGCCTGCATGCCGGCAAGGTCGTCGGTCCTGGCGGCTTCGCTTCGCATCGCCTGTGTGAGATGCCGCTGGATCGGATATGGCGCCGGCGCCGGCGCTTCCGGAGACGCCGCTGCGATCGCGTATCGGGTACGGATGCTTCGACCGAGGCGTCCCGAAAACGCGCGGGTGGCGATGGTGTCCTCAGGCCGGACATCGCCGAGCGCAGCCGCCCATGCCGACGGGAGTTTCGCTTCCGGCGCACGCAGAAACCCCGTGCCGATCTGGACGGCGGAAGCGCCGAGAAGAAGCGCGGCGGAAACCCCTCTGGCGTCGGCGATGCCTCCGGTGGCGACAACCGGCGTCCGGACGGCGTCCACAACAGCCGGCACGAGCGAAAACAGGCCGACCATGTTCGGCCCGGCATCGGCTCCGTCGAATGCGCCCCGATGACCGCCCGCCTCCATGCCCTGCGCCACGATGACGTCGGCGCCGGCCTCTTCGGCCATGACCGCTTCGGCGACGGTGGTGGCGGTCGCGAACCAGCGGATCTTGCGCTGCTTCATTCGGGAGACGAATTCCGGAGGATAAAGGCCCATGATGGACGAGATCGCGGCGGGCCCGGCGTCGAGCATCGCCTCGCACTGACCGGCGAAGTCGGGCGGCGGCGTGTCGGCCGCGTCTTCCGGCGCCGCCGGACCCCAGCAGGACAGGAACTCGCGGACCGAGCGCTCATGGTCTGGATCCCGCTCCGGATCGGGGTCCGGAATCCAGGTGTTGAGCTGGAAGGCGCCGTTCGACCCCGAGCGCATTTCACGGACCCAGTCGGCAATCTGCCCGGCGCTCATCATCAACACGCCGCAGGCGCCCATTCCGCCTCCGTTCGCTACGGCGATCGACAATGAAGCCGGACAGGCTCCGGCCATCGGCGCCAGCAATATCGGCGCCTGAAGGCCATGCGCATCGGCGAACTCGCGAGCGCGCGCCATCGCCTTCCCGGAGTTGCCCATCATCCCTCCTTGTCTTGTGCGTCTGCCCCCGCGAACGCGGGGGCCGCCAGTACTAATTCTTCGCCTTGCCGGGCCTGATGCGGTTGAGAATGTCCTGCGCCCGGTGCCAGTCGGCGGAGTTTTCCGGGAGCTTGCGGACCGCGCGGCCGGCAAGCGAAGCGGCGCGGTGGACATCGCCCGTGAGAATGGCGTGTTCGGCCAGCGCAAGGTCTGCGAAGTCCGGTCGGCCCGAACGGCCCTCGGCGATGCCGAGCCAGTACCAGCCGCTGGCGCTTCGGGGCGTGCGGCGGACGACCTCGCGCAGGTTGCGGACAGCCTCCCCGAGCGTCTCCCGCGTACCGACCTCGATGGCGGCCCGGCCCAGCTCGACGCGGATGAGGCCTGCATGGGGAGAGAGCAGAACCGCCTGCCGGTAGGCTTCGAGCGCCTCTGCGCCGCGCCCGTTCTCGAACAGCATCTGGCCCCGGAGTTCGCGAAAATAGGGGTCTTTCGGCGCTTCGGCGATCAGCCCGTCGATCAGGGCGAGCGCCTCGCGGAGCTTCGGGATGCGGTAGTAGGCGATGGCGCGGGCGTAACGCGCCGCAACGCCCTTGTCCGAGGCATCGTAGCGCGCAAGCGTCTCCTCGGGAGGACTGAGAAATCCGTCGAGCTTGGCGACCATCCTGGCATGGCGGCGGTGAAAGTCGTCCGGCAGTTTCCTCCCGGTCCAGCGGGATTGCGCCGCATGGTCGCGCACGATCCGGATACGGTCTTCGGTGAGGGGGTGGGTGCGTCGATAGATATCCCCGCCGCCTCCTGCGATCGTTTCGCGGTGCTCGAGAATCCCGAGGAATTCCGCGAAGCCCCGCGATGAGACTTCCGCCCGGTCGAGATACTGCAAGGCCGCCTGGTCGGCCGCCGACTCCTCGGTGCGGGAATGACGCAGCAGGCCGTGCTCGGCCAGCGTGATGCCGCCCGATATCAGCGCCTGCGCGATGCGCGGGTCCCCCGTCGCGATGCCGGCAGCCGCGCCGAGCGCCGTCGAGAGGATCGCCTGCGTCGTGCGCGTCTCGGCCTCCTTCCTGAGCCGGGCCAGGTGGCCGCCGACGATATGGCCCGTTTCATGCGCGATCACGCCGATGACCTGGCCGGGGCTCTCGCTGATCCGCAACAGCCCCGTGTACAGGAATATGCGCATCCCGTTGGAAACGAAGGCGTTCACCTGGTCGCTATTCACGAGATGCAGGCGTATGCTTTCCGGCGAAAGACCGGCGGCTTCGAAGACCGGACCCGCAAAGACGCGAAGCGTTTCCTCTATCTCCGCGTCGCGGACCAGTTCGACGGACCGGGCTTCGGAAGGCGCAGCAGCCGAAAATGCAAGCAAAGCGGCGAAGAGGCCGCAGAGAAGGGATCGCATGGGCCTCATGGATGGCGACCTCGCAAGGCGTCGCGGGCAAGCTAGGCGTCGGCTCCCCCGTCGTCAATCGGCGGCGGCGCTTCTGTTCCCGCTTCTGCTGGGCGCCTGCGGGGTCGTGCCCGGCGTCGAGCAGGCCGCCGTGCCGCGCCAGACCTGGCTCGGCAGCGTCGCGGCCGGCGAGCCCAATGCCGCGCTCGCGGCGCGCGACGTTCTCAGAGCCGGCGGTTCCGCCGTCGATGCGGCGGCGGCGCTGGCCATGGCGCTTGCCGTGACCTTGCCGTCCCGCGCCAGCCTGTGGGCGGGCGGCGTCTGCCTCGTGAACGATTCGGAAGACGGCGATCGATGGGCCTATTCCTTCATTCACCCCGAGAGCCGGGAGGGCGAGGCGCCGCCGCCCATGCTGGTGAGAGGGCTGGCGCTCATGCACGCCGCGCATGGCAAGCTGCGCTGGGGTGCCGTGCCGGTGGCGGCGGAGCGGCTGGCGCTGCTCGGCCACCGGGTGTCGCGGGCTTTCGCGCGGGACATCGAGGCCGCCCCGGCCAGGGCGCGGGCGGTGCTGCCCGGCCGGCCGTTGGCGGAAGGGGCGCTGCTGGTTCAGGCGGAACTCGGGCGGGCGCTGCAACGGATACGCCTCGACGGTCCGGCTGCCCTCCGGTCCGGCTCCCTAGCGGCAGGGCTGATGCGGGGCACGACGGCTGCCGGATACCGTCTCGACGGGGCGGCGCTGGCACGCGGTGTCCCCTCGGCGCGCGAGCCGGTTCCCGTCGCGGACGATCCGTGGCGGGCCTGGTTCGCCACAGAGGAAGCGAGCGCGGGGCCGGAGCGGGCCGCCTTCTGGCGCCGGCTCCTCAAGGATGACGGCGGCCCGGCCGCGCCGGACGGCGGGGCGCAGGACATGCCGGAGGACGGGACCGGCTTTGCTGTGGTGGACGCCGACGGGCTTGCGGTCGCCTGCGGATTGACCATGAACGCGCCCTTCGGGGTGGGCCGCGCGGCTGCGGGCGCCGGCATGGCGATTGCGGCTCCGGCGCGCGCGGGACGGGCCGGCCCCGCGATTGCGCCGTTTCTGGTGACCCTGGAGTCCGGCGGCGACATCCGCCTTGCCGGCGCGGCGTCGGGGATCGGCTCCGGGCGGACCGGCATTGCCGCGGCGATTCTCTGCCAGGCCTGGGACCCGGGCAATCCCGGACCGGCTTGCCGGGCCCATGCGGACCCGCGCGGCGCGGGACTGGCGGTCCAGGTCTTCGAAGAGTAAGACGCCGATGCCCTTTCACGTGTCCCGGCGGGGCGGAATCGACCCGTTCATCGTCCTGCAGGTGCTGCGCGCGGCCGGCGAGCGCGCGGCGGCCGGCAAGGCGGTATTCCCCCTCCAGATCGGGCAGCCGAGCACGCCCGCACCGGCCGGCGCCCGGGAGGCGGCAAAGGCCGCGATCGACGACCGGGTGCTCGGCTATACGGACGCGCCGGGCATCGATGCGCTGCGCCGGCGTATCGCGCTTCACTACCGCGAGCATTACGGCGAGGAGGTCGCCCCGGAGCGGGTGTTCGTCACAACGGGGTCGTCCGGCGGTTTCGTGCTCGCCTTTCTCGCCGCCTTCGACGCCGGCGCGCGGGTGGTGCTCACCGACCCGAGCTATCCCTGTTACCGCAACATGCTGGGGGCGCTCGGCATCGAGACCGTGCAGGTGCCGACGGGGCCGGATACGCGCTTCCAGCCGACGCCCGAACTCCTGGAACGGGTCGAGGGGCCGATAGACGGGCTGGTGGTGGCGAGCCCGTCGAATCCGACGGGCTCCATGCTGCCGCCGGACGCGCTCGCCCGCCTGGCGGCCTGGTGCCACGACCGCGGCGTTCGCCTGGTCTCGGACGAGATCTACCACGGCATTGCATACGGCATGGAGGAGGCGACGGCGGCCGGCTCGCCCTCCGCCATCACGGTCAACAGCTTCTCGAAATACTTTTCCATGACCGGCTGGCGGGTCGGCTGGCTGATATTGCCGGAGGACCTCACGGTTGCGGTGGAGCGGCTGGGGCAGAACCTGTTCCTGAACACGCCGACAGTGTCCCAATACGCCGCGCTCGCCGCCTTCGACTGCCGCGAGGAACTGGAGGGCAATGTCCGGCGCTATGCCCGCAATCGGGAGATCCTGCTCTCCGCCCTGCCGGCCATGGGTATTTCCGACTTCGCGACGCCGGACGGCGCCTTCTACGTCTATGCCGATATCGGCCGCCTGACGAATGACAGCATGGCCTTCTGCCGGCGGCTGCTGGACGAAACCGGCGTGGCGATCACTCCCGGCGTCGATTTCGACCGGGAGCGCGGCAGCCGCACCGTCCGCCTCAGCTACTGCGCCGCGACGGAGGATGTCGAAGCGGCGATGGACCGGCTCGCCTCGTTTGTGAGCCGGGCGGGATAGAGCTGCTGGACTCACACATTGCCCCCGACGCCTCTCAGCGCCGCTTTCCTCTCATCCCGAGTAGCGGCGCGCACGAGCGACCGGCCTTCATCTCCCCCCTTATCCTGAGTAGCGCCGGCCTTCGTCCTGCGAAGGCCGGCGCGTATCGAAGGACGGCGGGACTTCCGGTTCAACTTGAACGGGTCCTGCTCCAGAGTCCGTTTGAGAATGGGCGCCTCGCGGTATTCGGGCGAACGGCGACCGGGCCGGGGCGACGCAGCAGGGGCGCCGCCGCTATTCTCAAACGGCCCCTCTCAGCGGCCCGCAAAAACCGCCGGGCGCTTCTCGCGGAAAGCGGCCACGCCCTCCTCGTAATCCCGCGTCCGGGCGGCGACGGTCTGGGTGTCGGCCTCCGCCTTGAGCTGCGCGCTGTAGCCCTGTTCCAGGCTCTGCCAGTAGAGCCGGCGGATCAGGCCGAGCGAAGCCGGGCCGTCGGCGAGCCGGCGCGCCATCGCCATCGCCTCGTCCATCAGCGTCTCGTCGTCCACGACACGGTTGACCATGCCCCATTCGAGCGCCGTCTCCGCCGGCAGCCGTTCCGCCAGCATGGAGAGCTCCATCGCGCGGGCCATGCCGACAAGGCGCGGCAGGATCCATGTTGCCCCGCCGTCGGGCACGAGGCCGATGCGCGCGAAGGCCTGGAGGAAATAGCCGGACCTCGCGGCGATGCGGATGTCGGCCGAGAGCGCGAAGCTCATGCCGATGCCGGCGGCGGCGCCGTTGACGGCGGAGACGACCGGGACGGGAGACGCGCGCAGGCGCTCCAGGGTCGGGTTGTACCAGCCCTCCAGGTCGCTCTTCTGCTCGCCGCGCGCCTCCGCCTTCCGGTCGCGCGGCGGCCGGTCGGGATCGTTCAGGTTCGCGCCCGAGCAGAAGGCGCGGCCATTGCCCGTCAGCAGGATGCAGCGCGCGCCGCTCGCCTCGATGCGGTCCAGCGCGGCGGAGAAATCCTCGCGCATGCGGTGGCCTATCGCGTTCAGCACCGCCGGGTCGTTGAAGGCGAGGATTGCCACGCTTCCGTCGAAGCGCAGTTCCATCTTGCCATTGCTCGTCATGGCGCAGTCGGGTCCTTTCGCTTGGGGATTCAGACCAAGGCGCTCAAAGCAGGCCCCATGTTTCGGGGGCCTTTCGTTCCGCCTCCCCTCCCGCTGGGCGGGAGGGGTTGGGGGAGAGCCTCTCGGCGTGACGGGTCCTTAATCGGGCTTCGCCCGCCGCTTACGCTGGCGCGCAAGCGGCCCCCCACCCGGCCTCCCCCGCAAGCGGGGGAGGGGAAAGAGAAGGCCGCCCCAGAAACGGGGGAGGAGGTTTCCGGCGGCCGTCGGCGCAAGTTCCAATCGACGACCACTGGTATCAGACCCGGCTCAGCTGCCGGCGCCACCATCCGGCCCGGCGGGGGGCCTCCGGCTCGCCGGCCGCAGCGGGGGCCGGTTCCGGCGGCGGTTCCTGCGAAGGCGGTTCCTGCGCCGCAGGCTCGGCAGCGGGCGCCTCCGGCTGCTGCGCATCGGCAGCGGCGGCCTCGGGGGCGTCTTCCTTCTTGCGGCGGGTGCGGCGGCGCCTCGGCTTCGGGGCCTCCTCCGGCGCTTCCGCACCGTCCGTTTCCGCCGGGGGAGCGGCCTCGGCCTCTTCCGCTGCAGGCTCCGCGGCAGCCTCGGCCGGCGCTTCCTCTTTCTTGCGGCGGGTGCGGCGGCGCCTCGGCTTCGGCGCCTCCTCGACGGCCTCCGCCCCGGCGGCGGGAACGGCCTCGGCCTCCTGCGCTTCGGGCTCCGGCGCGGCGCTCGCAGCGGCGCGAGCGCCGCCATTCGTAACGTTCGCCGCGTCTGGCGCGGCAGCGGCGCGGCGTCTCCGGCGCGGCGGTTTCGGCGTCTCCTCGGCGGCCGGTTCGCCGGCGGCTTGGGCCTCGCCGGACACGGAAGCGGGGGCTGCTTCGACGGCCGCAGCCTCCTCGGCCGCGCCGTTCCGCCGCCGCCGGCCGCCCCGCCGGCTGCGGCGCCTGCGCTTCGTCCCGCCTTCCTCGTCGTCGTCTTCGGCCTCGGGCGCCGTTTCTCCGGCGGCGGCGCCGGCGGGGGCCGGCCCGGCTGCGTCCTCCTCCTCCCGGGGTTTCGGCGCAAGGCTCTCGAAACGCCAGGTGCCGGGCGGCTGCGAATCGTCGCGCTGAAGCAGGACTTCGACCCCATGGTCGCCGGCAAGGCGGTTCAGCAGGTTCCGCTTGTAGTTGAGCAGATAGAGCGCGGTGTCGGTGGAGAGATACACCGACAGCACGCCGTGGCCGCCGCTCAGCGCCTCCTGCTCGATGGCGCGGGCGGTCTGGAGCGCGCTCGATTCGACGGACCGCATGAAGCCGCTGCCGTCGCAATGCGGGCAGGCGACGGTGCTGCTTTCGTGAATGCTCGGCCTGAGCCGCTGGCGCGACATCTCCAGCAGCCCGAGCGCGCTGATCCGCCCGACCTGGACGCGGGCCCGGTCGCTGCTCAGCGCATCCTTGAGCCGGCGTTCGACCTGGGCGTTGTTGCGCCTTTCGTCCATGTCGATGAAGTCGATCACGATGAGGCCGGCGAGGTCGCGCAGGCGAAGCTGGCGGGCCACTTCGTCCGCGGCTTCGAGGTTGGTCTTGACGGCGGTCTCCTCGATATTGCGCTCGCGCGTCGCGCGGCCCGAATTCACGTCGATGGCGACCAGCGCCTCGGTCGAATCGATGACCAGATAGCCGCCGGACGGAAGCTCCACCCGCGCCGTGTGCAGGTCGTAGAGCTGGTCCTCGATGCCGTGGGCGACGAACAGCGGCTCCGGCCGGTCCTTGTACTGTTGCACCCGTTTCGCATGGCTCGGCATCAGCGCCTTCATGAAATCCTTGGCGCTGCGATAGGCCCGGTCGCCCTCGACCAGCACCTGGTCGATATCCCGCCCGTAGATGTCGCGGATCGCCCGCTTCACCAGGTCGGCCTCCTCGTAGATGAGGGCCGGCGCGGTGCTCGACAGCGTGTCCTCGCGGATGCCTTCCCAGGTGCGCGTCAGGAAGTCGTAGTCGCGCTTGATCTCGGTCTTGGTGCGCTTCACGCCGGCGGTCCGCATGATGACGGCCATGCCGTCGGGCACCTCCAGCCCCTCGACGATGGTCTTCAGCTTGCGCCGGTCGGTGGCATTGGTGATCTTGCGCGATATGCCGCCGCCATGCCCGGTGTTCGGCATCAGCACGCAATACCGTCCGGCGAGCGAGAGATAGGTGGTCAGCGCCGCGCCCTTGGTGCCGCGCTCTTCCTTGGAGACCTGCACCAGCACGATCTGGCGGCGCTTGATGACCTCCTGGATCTTGTATTGCCGGCGCAGCCTGCCGGCCCGGCGCCGGTCCTCCTGCGCGTCGTCGCGGCCATTGGCCTGAGCCTCGGCCTCGTCGGCGTCGTCATCCTCGACATCGCCGCCTTCGAGGTCGCTTTCGCGGCGCGCGGCCGCTTCCTCCTCGATCAGCGCCTGGCGGTCTTCCTGCGGCAGCCGGTAATAGTCGGGGTGGATGTCCGCGAAGGGCAGGAACCCGTGCCGGTTGCCGCCGTAATCGACGAAGGCCGCCTGCAGCGACGCTTCGACACGGGCGATCTTGCCGAGATAGATATTGCCTTTCAGGGTCGTCCGGGCGGCGGCTTCGTAGTCAAAGTCCTCAAGCCGGCGTTGGTTTACGACAGCGATCCGGGTTTCTTCCGGATGCGCGGCGTCGATGAGCATGCTCCTGGTCATTAAGGTAGGGCTCCGGGTATGCGGCAGCGCAGGGGCGGGGGCGGCGATCCGGCAGGCTCGTAACACTCATTCCGGCCTCTGATCGCGCGGGCTCGACCGCCCGGGCGCGCCGTGGATGGGACATTGAACGCGCATTGCCGTTCCGCGCAGACCCCGGCCGGCCGGATTTTCACTGGCGGCGCAAACGAAAAAAGCTATTCGGATGGCGACAGGAACGGGCCGCTCGGCACAGGAACGCAGGCCGGCAAGCACTCCCTATATTAGCCCGGTAACCGCCTGGCGGCAATCGCTAATCCTGGCGCTAATCCCGGCGCGGGAAACCGGCCTTGATTTTGCCATGAAGTTGTTCTTTTTCCGGGGTTCATGAGGCGGCTGCGGCGCATCTTCTCCTGGTTGTTCTGGCTTGGCGCCGCGGGCGTTGTGGCGGCCGGAAGCGCCGCGCTCGTCGCGGCCGACCATTTCTCCCGCGGCCTTCCCGCCTATGGCTGGCTTGCGGACTACGAGCCGCCGGTCGCCACCCGCGTGCATGCCGGCGACGGCCGCCTGCTGGCGGAGTTCGCCGTCGAGCACCGGCTGTTCGTGCCCGTCGATGCCATCCCGAAGCGGGTGGTGGATGCGTTCCTGGCCGCCGAGGACAAGAGCTTCTACCGCCATGCCGGCCTCGATCCCGCCGGCCTGTTTCGCGCCGGCTACACCTTCGCGCGCAGCAAATTGTCCGAATCCGCCCGCCGGCCGGTAGGCGGCTCGACGATCACGCAGCAGGTCGCCAAGAATTTCCTGCTGAGCCCGGAAGCCACCGTCGAGCGGAAGATCAGGGAGGCGATCCTGGCGCTCCGGCTTGAAAAGGCGCTGCCCAAGGACGCCATACTCGAGCTTTACCTGAACCAGATCTATCTGGGCTTCGGCTCCTACGGCGTCGCCGCGGCGGCGCTCAACTATTTCAACAGCTCGCTCGACGACCTCACGATCGCCGAAGCGGCCTTTCTCGCCGCCCTGCCCAAGGCGCCCAACAACTACCACCCCGTCCGCCGCCGGGCGCAGGCGCTCACGCGCCGCAACTGGGTGGTGCGCCGGATGCTGGAAGACGGGCGCATATCGCCGGTCGAGGCCGAGGAGGCCATCGCCGCGCCGCTGGAGCTCCGCTCCCGCGACGCAACGGAGTTCTTCGAGGCGGAGTGGTTCTCGGAGGAAGTCCGCCGGGAGCTCATGGAGGTCTTCGGACAGGAGAAGCTCTATTCCGGCGGGCTGTCGGTCCGCACCACCATCGACCCGGGATTGCAGCGGGCAGGCGAACGGGCCTTGCGCACGGGCCTGCAGACCTATGACCGCCGCCACGGCTGGCGCGGCCCCCTCGCCCGGCTGGACGGGGACAACCTCGAAGCGGCGCTGAAATCCGCGCCCCGCCCGCCGGGGCTCAGTCCCTACCGCCTGGCCGCCGTCACCGGCGTTTCGGCAAAGGCCGCCGATATCTTGCTGAAGGACGGCAGCACCGGGCGCATCCCGCTGGAGGAAGCCCGATGGGCCAGGCGCGCGCTCACGAACGGCAGGGTCGGCGCGGAGCCGAAGCGCATGGACCGGGTCCTGGAGGCGGGCGACCTGGTGGCGGTGGAGCCGGCGGCTTCCGGGGGCGGATGGGCGCTGCGCCAGATACCCGAAATCGAGGGCGCGCTGATCGCGATGGACCCGCATACCGGGCATGTGCTCGCCATGGTGGGCGGCTATGACGCGGAGCGCAGCGAGTTCAACCGCGCAACCCAGGCAATGCGCCAGCCGGGGTCCGCCTTCAAGCCGTTCGTTTACCTGGCGGCGCTGCAGGAGGGCTACACGCCGGCGACCTTGCTGGCCGACATGCCCATTGTCATCGACCAGGGCGCCGGCCTCGGCCTCTGGCGGCCGCAAAACTACTCCGGCTCCTTCCACGGCATCGTCCCGATGCGGATCGGCATTGAGAAATCCCGCAACCTGATGACGGTGCGCCTCGCGCAGGCCGTCGGCATGGGCGATGTCGCGGCCATTGCGGGCCGGTTCGGCATCCAGGACGAAATGCCCGAGGTGCTGTCGATGTCGCTCGGCGCGGGCGAGACGACGCTCTCCCGGATGACGGCCGCCTACGCCATGCTCGCCAATGGCGGCCGGCGCATCTCGCCGACGCTCATCGACCGCGTCCAGGACCGCCACGGGCTAACCGTCTTCCGCCATGAACGCCGGGTCTGCGCGGATTGCAATGCGCTTGAGGAGCTGAGGCCGGAAGTGCCTTATCCGCCGGACCCGCGCGAACGGATTGCCGACCCGCAAAGCGTCTATCAGGTGGTGTCCATGCTGGAAGGCGCGGTGCTGCGCGGCACCGGACGCCGGCTCAGGGCAGTCGGCAAGCCGCTTGCCGGAAAGACGGGCACGACGAGCGATTATGTCGATGCCTGGTTCGTCGGTTTCGCCTCCGACCTTGTGGTCGGCGTCTATGTCGGCTTCGACCGGCCCCGCACGCTCGGCCATGCGGAAACGGGCTCCTCGGTGGCGGCGCCCGTGTTCGGCGCCTTCATGCGCGAGGCCCTCGACAAGGCCCCGGCGGCGCCCTTCCGGATTCCGCCCGGCATGTCTTTCGTGCGGGTCGGGCGCACCAGCGGCAAGCCCGCGGCGCCCGGCGAGGCCGATATCATCCTGGAGGCCTTCAAGCCCGGAACCGAGCCCCGCCCCGGAGAGCCCGGCCGCCTGCCGGCGGGAAGCGGCGAAGGCGTTTCCGGTATATACTGACCCGACTTCCGGATTCGTTGGAGACCGTTCGATGCGTGCCGAAGCGCAGGCCCTTGTGGACGATATTCGCGACAGCCTTGCCCTCATCCGGAGGCATCTTTGACTGGGACGCATCCACGGCGCGCCTTGAGGCGCTGAATGCCGAGGCCGAAGCGCCCGAACTCTGGAACGACCCGGCGCGCGCCCAGGAGGTGATGCGCGAACGGACGCGGCTGGCCGGCGGGCTGGAAGGCTACCGCGCGCTCGAAGGCGCGCTGGAAGACGCGGTCACGCTTTACGAGCTCGGCGAGGCGGAAGAGGACGAGGGCGCGCAAGCGGAAGCCGAAGCCGAACTCGAATCGATTCGGGACCGGGCCGCGCGCCGCAGGCTGGAAAGCCTGCTGTCCGGCGAGGCCGACGGCAATGACTGCTATCTGGAGGTCAATGCCGGTGCGGGCGGCACGGAGGCGCAGGACTGGGCCGAGATGCTGCTGCGCATGTATGTCCGCTGGGCCGACGCCGGCGGCTACAAGCTGGAATGGCTGGAGGAAAGCCCGGGCGAGGAGGCTGGCATCAAGTCCGCCTCCGTGCGCATAAAGGGCGAGAACGCATACGGCTGGCTGAAGACCGAGAGCGGCGTCCATCGCCTGGTGCGCATCTCGCCCTTCGACAGCCAGTCGCGCCGCCATACCAGCTTCGCCTCGGCCTGGGTCTATCCGGTGGTGGACGACCGGATCGAGGTCGAGATCGACGAGAGCGAGCTCCGGGTGGATGTCTATCGCGCCTCTGGCGCCGGCGGGCAGCATGTCAACAAGACCGAGAGCGCCGTCCGGATCACGCATCTGCCGACGAACATCGTCGTCCAGTGCCAGAACGACCGCTCGCAGCACCGCAACCGGGCAACGGCCATGGCGATGCTGAAGGCCAGGCTCTATGAGCACGAACTCCAGCGGCGCGAGGCCGAAGCCGCGGCCGAGCAGGCGGCGAAGGCCGACATCGGCTGGGGCAACCAGATCCGCTCCTATGTGCTCCAGCCCTACCAGATGGTGAAGGACCTGCGCACCGGCGTCGAAAAGGGCAACGCCCAGGGCGTGCTCGACGGCAATATCGACGACTTCCTGAGCGCCGCCCTGGCCGCAAGGGTGGGGGCGGACCGGTCGGCGGAGGGAGGGTAGAGTCCTAGCCGTCACCCCGGACGGCACGCCAGTGACGATCCGGGGTCCATCTCCCGGCCTTTCCACCGGACCGAAACAGTTGTGGATGGACCCGGCTCGCGGGCCGGGGCGGCGATTTCGGGCTCGGATGGGAATGTAACTCCTGACTTCGACGGTTGGGCTGACTTCTGACCGATCTCGCGTCTGGAGTTTTCAGTAAAGCCAATGAGTTGGCAGTTGCGGTGCGGTCAAGCTGCGTTGTAGTGCCTAGTAAATCTTTGAGACTGTCAATGCCTCCGCCACGCGCTACACTCCCCCCATGTTCGTGCGCATCAAGACCTCCCCCAACAGCCCGCGACGCTCGGTCCAGATCGTCGAGGCCGTGCGCGACGGCGGCAAGGTCCGACAGCGCATCGTCCGCCATGTCGGCGTGGCCATGGACGAGGACGAGCTCGAGCGCCTGAGGCAGCTCGGCGAGTACGTCAAGGCGAAGCTGGAGGACGAGCGTCAGCCGGCATTGTTTGCGCCCGAGAAGATCGCTGAGCAGGCGATCCGTGTCGGCCGCCGGGGGGACGGCAAGGAGGAACTCCCGGTCGACCTCAAGCAGCTTGAAGAGGAGCAGCGCCTGATCACAGGCATCCACGAGGTCTATGGCGAGATCTACCGGCTGCTGGGCCTCGACGCGCTGCTGCCGCGCTCGCGCTACCGGGCCTCCCATGACGCGCTGTTCCATGTGGTGATGGCGCGGGTAGCCAACCCCGACAGCAAGCGGGGCAGCGTGCGCCGGCTCGAGGAGGACTTCGGCGTGAGTCTTCCGCTCGAGAAGGTCTACCGGATGATGGATCAGCTCGACGCGACGGTGATCGAGCGACTGCGCACGCGCGTCGGCGAGGCGAGCCGGTCGCTGCTGCCGGAGCCGGTCGCGATCCTCTTCTTCGATTGCACCACGCTCTACTTCGAGACGGCCGCCGAGGACGAGCTTCGCCAGCACGGCTTCAGCAAGGACGGCAAACACAAGGACTCGCAGGTTCTGCTGGCGCTGATGGTGACGCGCGAAGGGCTGCCGATCAGCTACGAGGTCTTCCCCGGCGCCACCTACGAGGGACACAGCATGGTCCCGGTCCTGCAGGACATGCAGCGCCGCCACCAGGTGGAGCGCACGGTATGCGTGGCCGACCGGGGCATGCTGAGCGCCGACAACCTCGACGCCATGGACGCCATCGGCGGCGAGTATGTCGTCGGCGCGCGGCTGCGCAAGCTGCCGCTCGCGCTGCTGGGGCAGGTTCTCGACCCCGGGACCTATGCCCCGCTGGAGGGCTCACAGGACCGCCGGGTCGGCGAGTGGGAGTACAAGGGCCGTCGCCTGATCGTCGTCTTCTGCCCCCAGCGCGCACGCAAGGACGCGCACGAGCGCCGCCATCAGGTGGAACGCCTGCTCGACAGGCTGGCCCGCAGCGACAATCCCAGGGAACTGCTCTCCAATCACGGGGCGAAGCGCTTCATCGCCGTCGAGGGCGACGCACGGCTCACGGTGAACCCGGAGAAGATCGCCGAGGCCGCACGATGGGACGGGCTCACCGGCGTCATCACCAATCTGCGCGACGCGCGCGTCACCGAAGTGATGGCTCACTACCAGGGGCTCTGGCAGGTCGAGGAGAGCTTCCGGATCACCAAACACGACCTGAAGATACGTCCCATCTGGCACTGGAACCCGGACCGGATCCGCGCTCACATCGCCATCGCCTTCCTGGCCTTCGCCTGCGTTCGACACCTTGCGTACCGCGTCGCCATCCAGAAGCGGCGGATGTCCCCGGAGGTCATCCGCTCCGCCCTCGTCCACCGCCAGTGCTCCCTGCTGCGCTGTCGGCAATCGGGCAACCGCTACGTCATCCCCTCGAAGCCGACACCGGCGGCGGAGCAGATTTACGCAACCATGGGGCTGCCCCTGACGATCACCCCGTATCAACTCGCCTGACCGTCGACGAAGCACGGCTCGAAGAAATGCCGGATGTAGTGCCTAGCCGAAATGAGAACCAGGCAATATCAACTACTTATGCGAATCAACCGTCGAAGTCAGGACGATCCGGGGTCCATCTCCCGGCCTTTCCACCGGACCGAAACAGTTGTGGATGGACCCGGCTCGCGGGCCGGGGCGGCGATTTCGGGCTCGGATGGGAATGTAACTCTATCAAAAGGGGGTTCTGTACTCGGGGCGGGATTCGACCCGGCTTAACGGACTGTCCGCACAGTGACAGGATCGAAAGAAATATTTGTTCGTAAGAAATTAGAAATATTTCTTAGTATAAATTGATATATAGGAATCATAAGCTATATTGGGTCGGGCGGAGTGATCTGGAGGTTGCGCCGTCTCCCGCGTCGGCGCCGGCGCGAAAAAATGCCCTAGAAACAGACGGGCGAGGTGCACCCTGCGTTCGGCCCGTGCGCGCATGCGCACGCGGGCAATCGGGCGCGCGAACCGCGCCGCCGCGAAACGTGCGCCCACGGGCGCGGGCGCCCGCGCAGGATACGCGCGAATTAGGGTCCCGCTGCACGGCCCGGCCGGCGGCGGGGCGGACGGAACAGAATGGAACGAAACGGGATGACGGAACGATATTCAGGATGCAGGGGGACGGAGCTTCGGAAGGAAGGGTTTGCCGCCGCAAATCCCCTCTCCCGCTCGCGGGAGAGGCCGGGAGAGGGCCCGGCGGCTGTGCGGCTTGGCAAGGCCCTGGCAGGACGAAAGACAGCCTCCCGCCCCGACCCCCGGATCGTGGTCCGGGGCAGGCTCTCCTTCGCAGGCGACGGAAGGGGGGCAGGGAAGGATGAACCTCATGCTCGAAACGGCGACAGGACATAAGACCTGCGCATGCAGATCATGACATCGCATGACACATTGCGGGGAAGGTGCAGCGCGCTGCATGACAGAACATGACATCGCATGACACATCGCAGGGGACCCTGCCGCTCTGCCGCGCCGCCTCGGCCCGAAACGGGCGACGGGCGGCCGCCCGCCGAACGACCGTCGGTTGGCCCGAAGCGGACCGCGCCCTAAGCCGCCGGCGCGACCCGGCAGGGGATGCCCTTGAAGTGGGGGATGCCCTGTTCGCGGTCGAGGAAGTCCTCGTCGTCGGGGCAGAGCTGGGCGTCGGCCATCTCCCAGGCGCTCTCCAGCCCGACTTCCGGCAGCCACCAGCCATGCGGTATCCGCACCAGGCCCTTCTGCATGTCGTCGCGAACCGCCGCCTTCATGCGGACCTGCCCCTGAGCCGTCCGGGCGACCGCGGGCTCGCCGTCGGCGATGCCGGCCTCCATCGCATCCTCGGGATGCAGGAACAGCAGCGGCTCGGGCGCGCGCGCCCTGAGCGCCGCGATATGGCGGTGGCCGGTCTGGAAATAGGCGTCCTCGCGTAGCCCCGTGAAGAGGCGAAGCGGCATGTCCTCCGGTCCCGCCGGCTCCTCGCGCCAGTAGGGCAGGGGGTCGAAGCCGAACCCGGCGAGCACAGAGGAGGAAAGCTCGACCTTGCCGGAAGGCGTCGCGAAACCCGTCCGTTCGTATTTCCGGAACCGCAGGCCGTCCGTATGCGCGGCGTGCTCCCGGGCGAAGCTGTCGAAATCCATGCCGAGGCCCGCGACGCGGTGGTCCAGCAGGGCGTCGGCCGTCTCCCACGGGAAATGATTGCCGAGGCCGAACCGGACTGCGAGGCCGCGCCAGAAATCGTAAACGCTGCGCGCTTCGCCGGGCGGCTCGACGGCCTGCTGCGACGTGCGGCAGATGGCGGTCCAGCCGAAGCCGTCCGCCAGCGCCTTGCGCTCCGTCCAGGCATCGCCCGGCAGGATGTAGTCCGAGAGCGCGGCCGTCGGCGTCTTCATGTGCTCGAAGGCGACGAGCAGGTCCTGGTTCAGCAGCGCCCTGTGAATCAGCTGCATGTTGGCGAAGCTCAGCAGCGTGTTGTTGCCGAGCGCGAAGAAGGCCTTGACCGGATAGGGCTCGCCGTCCGCCATGGCGCGGAACACGGCCGAGGGCGTGGCCATGTAGCAGCCCGACACGATGTTGGCGTAGCGCCGGCCCCAGACGCGCAAGGTCGGCTCTTCGAGCGGCGCCGCGCCGCGATAGGTGAAAACGGGGTGCGTATCGGACCCGAGCTGCTTCGCCTTCTGCGCCTCGGGCAGCGCGTCGTGAAACTCCAGGTCCGTCTCCGGCACGATGCGCGGGTGGAAGCCGTGCAGCACCTCGCCGCCCGGCACGTCGAGATTGCCGCAGATCGCGCGCAGGATCGCCTGCAGGCGGATGGCGGAGGTCGAGTTGCGCTGCTGGTCGGTGATCGGCGACCAGGGGATGACCGCCGGGCCTGACTGTGCATAGAGCCGCGCGGCCTCGGCGATCCGGTCCGGCGCGACGCCGGTGATCTCCGCGACCCGGTCCAGCGGAAACTCGTCCACGCGCGCCCGGAGCTCGTCGAACCCCGCCGTCCAGCGCCTGACGAAATCCCGGTCCCAGAGGCCCTCGTCCATGATGACCTTGAGCCAGCCGAAACACATGGCGGCGTCGGTGCCGACCTTGAGCGGCAGCCAGATGTCGGCAAGCCCGGCGTTTTCCGACCGGCGCGGGTCCAGCACGATCAGCCTGGCCCCGCGTTCCTGCGCGCGGCGGATGGCGTTGTATTCCGGCGTCCAGGAATGCGGCTTCGGGTTGTGCCCGAAGAGCACGATGCAGTTCGTTTTCGTGAAATCCGGATAGGGGAACCAGCCATAGACCAGCCGGTTGACGGCGGCCGTATTGCCGGCGCAGAGCGCCACGCCGGAAATCCAGTTCGGCGAGCCGACAAGGTTCATGAAGCGCCGGCACATGCCCTGGTCGGTCTGCGTGTTCCAGGAGCTCGTCGAGACCGCGAACCCTTCCGGCCCGTAGCGGTCCACGACCCGGTGAAGGCGTTCGGCGATGTCGTCCAGCGCCTCGTCCCAGCCGACCCGTTCCCATTCCCCGGACCCGCGCGGCCCCTTGCGGCGGAGCGGATGCAGCACCCGGTCGGGATGGGCGAAGCCGGCGGGCGCATGCACGCCCTTCATGCAGATATTGGCCCGGCCCGGCCTCGGGTCGATCGCCTTGACCCGGGCGACCTCTCCGCCTGCGGTCTCGACCGTGACCTGGCAGTAGATGTCGCAGGAAGAGCAGAGGGCGCGCGCTTCGGGCATCGGACATGGCCTCCGGGAACCGGGAACTGTCCCAATCTTGACCCCGGCGGCCGAAAGCGGTCAATAACGCCCCGACGACCGTTGCCGCGAGGGCGGCGGAGAGAGGAGAAGACGAATGTCCAGGGTCCATGTCATCGCCGTCATCCAGGCCAAGCCCGGCTGCCGCGCCGAGGTGCTGGAAGCCTTCAACGCCAATGTGCCGGCGGTGCATGCGGAGGACGGCTGCATCGAATACGGCGCGGCCGTGGACGCCGAAGCGGGCGCGATCCAGACGAAATACGGCGAGGACACCTTCGTCGTGGTGGAGAAATGGGCGAGCCTGGAGGCGCTCCGCGCGCATGGCGCGTCCGCCCATATGGCCGCCTATGCGGCGAAGGTGAAGGACCTGCTCGCCAGCCGGACGATCCACGTGCTGACGGACGCCTGACAGGGCGGGTCGACAGCGGGGAAGGGAATGGTGCCCAGGGGCGGACTCGAACCACCGACACGCGGATTTTCAGTCCGCTGCTCTACCAGCTGAGCTACCTGGGCGACAAGGGGCGGCTTCTAGCCGCTCCGCGCCGGCGGGTCAAGCGAGCGGCCCGGCATTCGGGGAAGGATTCGACGATGCGAAGGATGCCATTCACGGCTATCGGGGAGCGCCGATGATCTTCGATCCGATCCTGCCCGTCTGGAGGGGCGAGACGCACCGCGCGGAAGGCCACTGGCGCGACCGCACCCTGCTCGACTATTTCGACGAGGCGGTCGCGCGCAAGCCGGACGCCGTCGCGGTGGTCGCCCGGCGGGTGGGGGACGGCGGCGAGACGACCCTCTCCTGGCGCCAGCTCAGGCGGCTGTCCGACAGGATGGCGCTCGGCCTCCATGCGCACGGGCTCGGGCGCGGGGATGTGCTCGCCTTCCAGCTTCCCAACTGGTGGCAGTTCTACTGCCTGCATATCGCCTGCCTGCGCCTCGGCGTCTGCTCCAATCCGCTGATGCCGATCTTCCGCGAGCGCGAGCTCTCCTTCATGCTCGATTTCGCGGACGCGAAGGCGCTGGTGACGCCGGGCGTCTTCCGGGGGCACGACCATGCGGCGATGGCGCGGGAGCTCTGCCCGTCCCTGCCGAAGCTGGAGCACCTGTTCGTCATCGGCGACAATTTCGAGGCGGCGCTGCTGGACCCCGGGCTGGAGCGGGACGTGGACGCCGGAGCGGTGTTCGCGGCCGGCAGGCCGGAGCCGGACGAGGTGATCCAGCTTCTCTACACCTCCGGCACGACCGGCGAGCCCAAAGGCGTGATGCACACCTCCAACACGCTGCTCGCCATGGTGATGAGCTATGTGGAGCGCATCGGGCTCGGCGAGGACACGGCGATCCTGATGGGCTCGCCGCTCGCCCACCAGACGGGCTTCATGTACGGCCTTATTCTCTCGCCCGTGCTCGGCGCCAAGACCTGCTATCTCGACATCTGGGACCCGGAGGCGGCACTGAGGCTGATCCGGGACGAGGCGGTGACCTTCACCATGGGGGCGACGCCCTTCCTGGCCGATCTCACGAACAGCCCGGTGCTGGACCGCTACGACATCTCGACGCTGGAAACCTTCGTCTCCGCCGGCGCGCCGATCCCGCGCGTGCTGGTGGAGCGGGCGAGCGAGCGCCTCGGCTGCTTCGTCCATTCCGGCTGGGGCATGACCGAGAACGGCTTCGGCTCGGGCACGCGGAAATCGGACCCGCCGGAGCGCGTGTTCGGCACGGACGGATGCGCGGTTTCCTGCCTGGAAGTGCGCGTGGTCGGGGAGGACGGATTGCCGGTTCCGGACGAGGAGGAAGGGCGCCTGCAGGTGCGCGGCGCGGGCCAGTTCGTCGGCTACCTGAAGCGCCCGGAGCGCTATGACACCGACGAGGACGGCTGGTTCGAGACCGGGGACAACGCCCGGATGGACGCCGACGGCTATATCCGGATCTCCGGACGGTCGAAGGACATCATCATCCGTGGCGGCGAGAACATTCCCGTGGTCGAGGTGGAGGAGCTGCTTTACCGCCATCCGGGCGTGGCGGACTGCGCCATCGTCGCCATGCCGGACGAGCGCCTGGGCGAGCGCGCCTGCGCCTTCGTCACGCTCCACCCGGAGGCGGACGCGCTGACCTTCGAGGCGATGTGCGGCTTCCTGCTGGAGCGCCGGCTGGCGAAGCCTTACCTGCCGGAACGCTTGGAATTGATCGACGCCATGCCGCGCACGGCGTCCGGGAAGATCCAGAAATACCGCCTGCGCGAGCTCGCGGCCGGCCTCAGGCCAATGCGGGGATGAGCGCGCCGAACGCGTCGAGGAACGGCAGCGCCTTCTCCGTGTAGCGGGGCGCCACCAGCACGGCGCGTTCGATGCGCGGGTTCTCCGCGAGCCGCCTGAGCGCCTCCTCATTGGCGCCGTTGAAGGCGAAAACCGAGACGGAGATGGACGCCGGGTCGCGCCCGGCTTCCTCGGCCTGCCGGTCGAGCTCGGCGACGGCGGCGGGGAAGTCGGCCAGCAGCACGTCGATCGGCATCCAGCCGTCGCAATAGCGCACGGTGCGCTTCAGCCCGAGCGGTGTGGCGCCGCCATAGATGACCGGCGGATGCGGCTGCTGGACGGGCTTCGGATAGGAGACGATGCGCTCGAAGCGGACGAACTCGCCTTCATAGCTCGCCTCCTCTTCCGTCCAGATCGCCTTCATCGCCTCGACGCGCTCCCGCAGCACCTGCCAGCGGCGCGCGAAGTCGGTGCCGTGATTGGCCATCTCCTCCCGGTTCCAGCCGCCGCCTATGCCGAGCAGCAGGCGCCCGCCCGAGAGGTAGTCGAGCGTCGCCGCCTCCTTCGCCAGCACGATGGGGTCGCGCTCGATGACGAGGCAGACGGCCGTGCCGACCTTGATGGTGGAGGTCGCGCCTGCCGCCGCCATCAGCGACACGAACGGGTCGGCCATGTGGTAGTAGGGTTTCGGCAGGGGATCGCCGCCCGGATAGGGCGTCTCGCGGCTCGCCGGAATGTGGGTGTGCTCGCCGACCCAGAGGGATTCGAAGCCCCGCTCCTCGGCGGCCTTCGCCAGCTCGTCGGGCCGGGTCCCGTATTCCGTGTTGTAGCTGAAAATGCCGAGCTTCATCGCCGTCCCCCTTCGTCGTGCCGGGGAAGCCTAAAGAGATTCAGGCGCGGGGAAAGACCCCGGGCGGAACGGGGACATCCTTTCGCACGGCAGTCGGGCGGGATAGGGTTGCTGCCAAATTCGTCGAAGCGGAAGAAAGGCAGGCACCGGATGGCCGATCTGGCAGGGCGCTTGTGGGAGGCCCGGCGGGCCGGAACCCTGGTCGAGGCGGAAGCGAGGCAGGACCTCTCCGGTCTGGACGACGCCTACCGGGTCCAGGAAAGGGCGGTGCGGGCGTCGGGTTGTTCCCGCTCCGGCTGGAAGGTCGGATCGACCAGCGCCGAAGCACGGCGCAAGCTCGGCACCGACCGGCCCGGTGCCGGTGCGCTGCTCGAACCTTTCTGCTTCGAGAGCGGGGCGGACGTGCCCATCTTCGCGGCGCATGCGCCGGCCGTGGAGCGCGAGTTCGTCTTCGTGATGGGCGAGGGCCTGCCGCCGCGCGAGGCGCCCTTCGAACGCGAACACGTCATGGCGGCGGTCATGGGTGTCGCCGGCGGCATAGAGGTCGTCGGATCGCGCTTCGAGGGCGGTCTGGCCGGGCTCGGGCGGGAAGGCGTGACGGCCGACTTCGGCGCCAATATCGCCTTCGTCGAGGGCGAGTTGCGGCCCGACTGGCGGGACCGGGACCTGCGGGATGCCGGCGTGTCGCTCTCGGTGGATGGCGAAGCGCTGGCCGAGGGAACCGGGGCGCTCGCGCTCGGCGACCCGGCGCTGGTGCTCTTATGGCTCGCCAACCATCTGCGCGAGCGCGGCGACGGGCTCCGGGCCGGCGACCGCGTGAACACGGGCACCTGCACCGGCGTCGCCGCCATCCGGCCCGGCGCGCAGGTCCTCGCGGATTTCGGCCCGCTCGGCCGGGTCGGCTTCACCGCCGGGTCCGCGCAGGGGTTTCCGAATACAGCCAAGTGAAATTATTCCAGTCGATTTGCACACGGATCCCGTGTAATTGAGAATCCGTGTAAAAGGAGCTCGAAGATGAATCTGACGATCTCCATCGACGACGATGTTCTCGAGCACGCCCGGATTCGGGCAATTCGGGAAAGAACGTCCGTGAATGCGGTCGTGCGGGAATATCTGCATGCTTATGCGGGTATCGGTCGCCGACGCGCCGATGCCTGCGATTCGCTACTGGCTTTGTCGCGGTCGAGCGATTCCCGGCGTGGTGGCGCGGTCTGGACGCGCAGCGATCTTCATGAGCGTTGAATGGAAATTCGTCGATACGAATGTACTGGTCTATCTGTTCGATGCGGATGCGCCGGAAAAGCGAACGCGTGCGCAGGAACTCCTGCGCAGAGAGAGGGACTGCATCGTTTTCAGCATACAGGTACTCGGCGAGTTCTATGTGACGGTGACACGGAAATTTGCCGAATCGATGAGCTTGGAAACGGCAGCGCAGGCCGTCGATGCATTCAGCCGGTTCCGCGTCCAGCCGGTCCATCCCGAGACGGTGAACGCCGCCATCCGCCGGAGCCGTTCGATGCGGCTGTCCTATTGGGACTCGCTGATCGTCGAGGCGGCGTTGAGTGCTGGCGCGGGCGTACTCTTTACGGAGGACCTCCAGCACGGCCAGCGGATCGACGATTTGCAAATCGTCAACCCGTTCCGCGATGGTGACTGAGCGGGGAACTGCGCTCCGGAGTAGCGCCCCGGCTCCCTGGAAGATTGAATCGATGCAGATGCAACCATGAGCAAGATCGTCACGGCTGCCGAGGCGGCGGCGCTGGTGCCTTCGGGGGCGGTGCTGGGCGTGGACGGATTCGTCGGCTCGGTCTGCCCGGAAGAGCTGCTGCTGGCCCTGGAGGCGCGGTTCCTGGAGACGGGCGAGCCCGGTGGGCTGACCGTCATCGCCTCCACCGGCTCCGGAGACACGCGCGGGCGCGGCCTCGACCGCCTGCGCCATGACGGGATGATCCGCCGGCTCATGACCTCCTATCTCAACCTGAACCGGATGCTCCAGCGCCGGCTGATCGACAACGAGATCGAAGGCTACCTGCTGCCGCTCGGCGTCATCGTCCAGCTCTACCGGGAGATTGCGGCGGGACGGCCGGGCCTCGTGACCCATGTCGGCCTCGGCACCTTCGTCGATCCCGAACATGGCGGCAGCAAGGTGAACGCGCGCACGGTCGAGGACTATGTGGAGCGCGTGCGGCTCAGCGGGCGGGACTGGTTGTTCTATCCCTCCATGCGGCTCGATGCCGGCCTGCTGAGAGGCACGACCGCGGACCCGGACGGCAATATCACCATGGAGCGCGAGATCGGAACCTTCCAAGGGCCCAGCTTCGCGCAGGCGGTGCGGAATTCCGGCGGCGCCGTGCTGGCGCAGGTCGAGCGCATTGCGGAGCGCGGCTCGCTCGACCCGAGAAAGGTCGTGATTCCCGGCCATCTCGTGGACCGGGTCGTCGTCGCGCGGCCGGAGAACCACCCGCAGACCTTCGCAACGGCCTACGACCCGGTGTTCTCCGGCGAGGTGCGCGCGGACCTGAGCGCGCGTCCGCCGCAGCCGCTGTCGGTCAAGAAGGTGATCGGGCGGCGCGCGGCGATGGAGCTCCGCCGGGGCGATGTGGTCAATCTCGGCGTGGGCGCGCCCGAATATGTGGCGACGGTGGCGGGCGAAGAGGGCTGCGGCGACGCCTTCACGCTCACGGTGGAGTCGGGCGCAACCGGCGGCTATCCGGCCTATGGGCTTTCCTTCGGCGCGGCGGTCAATCCGAGTTCGGTCATCGACAACACCTACCAGTTCGACTTCTACGACGGCGGCGGGCTGGACATAACCTTCGTCGGCATGGCGGAGCTCGATGCCGCCGGCAATGTCAATGTGTCGAAGCTCAGTACGCGCATTCCCGGCATAGGCGGCTTCTTCAATGTGACGCAGGGCGCGAAGCGGGTCGTCTTCTGCGGTCAGTTCTCTGCGGGAGAATCCGATATCCGCGCCGCGGACGGTCGTCTCGACATCCGGCAGGATGGCGATCCGGTTAAATTTGTCGAAGCGGTCGAGCAGATCAGCTTCAACGCCCGCGCCGGTCTTGCGCGCGGGCAAACGATCATGGCGGTGACGGAGCGCTGCGTCTTCCGCATCGGGGAGGCCGGGCCGGTGGTCGTCGAAATTGCGCCGGGCGTCGATCTCGAACGCGACGTGCTGGCGCGAATGGCCTTCCGGCCCCGCATTGCCGACGATCTTCACGAAATGCCGGCGGCTCTCTTCCGCGACGAGCCGATGGGGCTGGCGGCGCGGCTTTCCTGAACGGAAAACCGCGCCGGCCCCGCTCTATGCGGTGATGTTCTGGATCATCAATCGCGGCAGCCAGAGCACGATGCCGGGGAAGGCGACGAGCACGGCGACCGTGATGATGTCGGCCACGAAGAACGGCCAGATTCCCTTGAAGACTTCCTCCAGCGGAATGTCCGGGCGCACGCCGTTGACCACGAAACAGTTGAGGCCGATGGGCGGCGTGACCAGGCACACCTCCACCATCTTCACGATGATGATGCCGAACCAGACCGGGTCGTAGCCGAGCGCCGTGACCGCCGGATAGACGACCGGCAGGGTCAAGAGCAGCATCCCGATGCCGTCCATGAACATGCCGAGCACGACATAGGCGAGCAGGATCAGGATCATCACCACGAGCGGCGGCACGTCGAGGCCGACGACGAAATTGGCGAACGCCTCCGGCAGGCCCGAGAAGCCGAGGAAGCGCACATAGATCAGGATCGACCAGATGATCGTGAAGATGAAGACCGTGAGCTTCGCGGTCTCCATGAGCGATTCGCGCAGGTTCGCGAGGTTCATATTGCGTTTCGCAAGCGCGATCAGGAAGATCACGAATGCGGCGACGCCGCCGACCTCGGTCGGGGTCATCACGCCCGTGTAGATGCCGCCCAGGATGATGAAGATCACGAAGAAGATACCCGAGGCGCCGGCCAGGGAGCGGAACTTCTCGGCCAGCGGAACCGCCGAGACCGGCGCGCCCAGCTTGGGATTCAGCTTGCAGCGGAAGACGATCAGCACCGCATAGATGACCGCCGAAAGCGCGCCCGGTATGAAGCCCGCCAGCAGCAGGGCGCCGACCGATTCCTCGACGATGATGGCGTAGATCACCAGAATGGCGCTCGGCGGGATGAGCGATGCAAGCGTGCCGCCCGCCGCGACCACGCCGGCAGCCAGGCTGCGCTCGTAGCCGTATTTCAGCATCTCGGGGATGGCGACGCGGCTGAACACGGCGGCCGTCGCCGTCGAAGCGCCGGACACCGCAGCGAAGCCGGCGGTCGCGAAAACGGTTGCGACGGCGAGGCCGCCCGGCAGGGTGCCGAGCCAGCAACGCGCCGCGTAGAACGCGCTTCGGGTCAGCCCGGCATAGAAGGCCAGGAAGCCGATGAGGATGAACATCGGCAGCACCGAGAGGGTGACATGGCTGACCTGCGAATGGGCGAGCAGGCCCGCGAGGCCGGCGCCGGGGTCGTAACCCCGCAGCATGATCAGCCCGACAACGCCGGCAATTCCGGAGGCGTAGGCGACGCGAACGCCGAGCACGACCATCCCGATGATGACCGCGACCGATACGAGACCTGCATTGAACGGATCCATAATAACCGCCCCCCTTTAAGCCCTGGAGCCGCCGTCGGGCGGGTCCGTCGGGTCTTGGCTCTCTCGTCCCATGACCTCTTCGATCTCGGCCCTCGCATGCTCCGCGGCGTCCATGATGATCGGCACCGCCTGCGGAGCCTTGCCGGGATCGAGCGCCAGCCGGCCGTAACCCCAGACCTGGATGATGAGCCGTATGCAAAGCAGTGTGAGCGCGACGGGAACGACCAATTTTCCGGGCCAGGTCTGGAGTTGCACGTCGATTGTGCTGTCTCCATCGATAATGGACCTCAGAAAATGCTCCCAACTCTTGTCGATGATGATGAGGCAATAAACGACACCGATGCAGACGGCGAAACATTCAACGCCCCACAACAGTCTGCCGCGCATCTTGGCGACGACGAGTTCCATGCGGACATGCACGCCCAGCCGCTGCGCGTAGGCCGCGGGGAGGAAGGCGAAGATCGCCATATAGACCTCGATCCAGTCGATCGCTCCGGGGATCGGCCTGTTAAAGACATATCTGCCTATGACTTCGCAGACCACGAACAGCATCAATATGAAGATGGCCCCCGACGCGAAAAGCGTGACGGCATCCTCTATGCGGCCGAAAAAGCGATCTATACCCGACAAGGCGCTGTTCCGGCGCCCGTTTTGCGTCTCAGCCTGAGCCATAGAATCCGCTTCCTCCCCTTACGGCAAACAACAGAATGGGGCCGTTCGCGACGGAACGGCCCCACCCATACTTACGAGGACTCAGGCCTCTACGCTTCCTTGTTGTGGTGCGCCGCGCGCTCGAGAACGAAGTCCAGGAGCTCCTGGGCAGGAAGCTTGTCCTTGTTGTTTTCCACCCACTCGTTCCAGACCGGCTCCGCTCCGATCTTCACGAACTCGTCGCGTTGTTCCTTGGTGAATTCCACCCGCTCCATGGCCTTTTCGTAGATCGGAATCCACTTCTTGTCGGCTTCCTTGTAGGCGTCGATCAGCGTGTTGTACGAGTTCCACTTCATCTCGTCGTTGAACAGCGCCCGGTATTCGTCCGGAAGGGCGTTGTAGGCGGTGACGCTCATGATCTGCGGGCAGAAGACCGAACCCAGCGCCATGCCTTCCGTGTACCACTTGGCGACTTCGTGATGCCTGTAGGCGCCGAAGGCGTAGCTGTAGGGGAAGGTCATGACCTGGATGGTGCCGCGCTCGAGCGCCGTGTAGCTTTCCGACGCCGTCACCGTGGTCGGCACCGCGCCCAGCTTGTCGAAGAACTGGCCGATGCCGCCGAGGCCGCGGACCCGCAGGCCCTTGAAGTCCGCCGCGCTCCTGGCCGGCTCGCCGACGCCCATCGCCTCGTATTGCGGCAGGATGCCGGAGAAGACCGGAATGGCGTTCCAGCGCTTCATCTCCTTCTTGAACTCCGGATGCTGGATGAAGTCCTCATGCACCTTCGCCTGAACCGTCAGGTCGGAGATGGGCAGGAACGGCAGGTCCAGCACCGTGCCGGCCGGGTTCTTGCCGGGATGGTAGGAGGTGCACATCATCGCAGCTTCGTGGCTGCCGATCTTGATGCCGTCGATGTTCTCTTTCGAGGGCGAGATCGCCTCGCCATAGTGAATCTTGAGCTTGAAATTGCCGCCCGATTTCTCGGCAAGGTACTCGCTCATCGCATCGATGCCCTTGGTAAAGGCGCGCGGCTTGCCCCAGGCGGAGAAGTTCCAGAGCACCTCATCTGCGGCGGAAGCGGACATGGCGACGCCTCCCACCATGGCCGCTGCGGCGACGCCGCATGCCAGACGCACGATCTTCATGTTTGCACTCCCTTGGTCGTGTTTCCCCTCAAGCGGGCTGCGCCCCGTTGGCCTGCCCGCTGACCTTCCACCATAGCAAGTCCGGGTGCGCAACTGCAAGCCGGTCGCCGCATGGGGGTGCACGTCCTGATTTTGCGAGGTTGAGAAATGCCATGGTTTCGCCACGATATCTGTTTCTTATATTTGGGGACAGATGGAGGCGGACATGGCCAGGACCGATCACGACGGCCTCGTCGAACAGCGTGGCGAGCTGCTGCGGGAGATTGCGGGCATCGGCGACCTCCGTCAGGGTTCGCTCAGGGCACAGTACCGCAAGTGCGGCAAACCGAACTGCCATTGCGCGGTCGAGGGGGCGCAGGGGCATGGCCCCTACTGGTTGTTGACTTGGCCGGACAGGGAGACAGGGAAGTCCCGCGGCCGCACCGTTCCCGCCGACGCCATTGAGGGAACGCGGGCGCAGATCGCGGAATACCAGCGGCTTCGCGGTCTGGTGCGCGCGCTTGTCGAGGTCAGCGGCCGGATATGCGATGCCAGGCTGGACGCGGACAAGCCGGCCGCGCCGGGAAAAAGGGGGGTCTCGACGCAGCGATCGCGGAGGAGGTCGAGGCCGAGGTCGAGTGGCTGATCGGCGCGGGCGTCGTCGATGACTTCCAGGCGATCGAGATCGAAGCGCGGCGGGTTGCGTTGCAGATCATGGGGCAGGCCGTCGCCCACAGGCTCAATGCCGACCGTTCCGACAACCGGGGACCGTGGCTGTCGTGTGCGTGCGGCGGCGAGGCGCGCTTCGCCGGCCGCCGGCCCAAGACCTTCACCACCGCTCTCGGCCCTCTGACGCTGGAGCGCGCCTGGTATCACTGCGACCGTTGCCACCGCGGCTTCAGCCCGCGTGATCGAACCCTCGGCATGCAAGATACTTTCCTCTCACCGGCGGCGCTGCGCATGATCGGCGTTGCTGCTGCCCGTACCAGCTTCGAGGGCTCCAGCGCCCTGTTGCGCGAACTGGCAGGCCTGGCTGTCGCGCCGAAGACGGTCGAACGCCATGCCGAGGCGCTCGGGCGAGAGATCGCAGGCGACGAATGCCGCGTGATCGAACCCGAGCCGTCCGACGCCCCCACCCTCTATCTCGGCCTCGACGGCACCGGCGTGCCGGCGCGCAAGACCGAGGTCGAGGGCCGCGCGGGCAAGCAGCCCGACGGCTCCGCCAGCACCCGCGAGGCCAAGCTCGCCGTCGTGTGGTCGGCGGAGACCGTCGACAGGGAGGGGCGTCCGGTGCGCGACCCCGGCTCCGCCACCTACAACGCCGCCATCGAATCCATCGCCACCCGCGAGTTCGACCCCGAGCCCGCGCCCTTCGCCCGGCGTGTCATCCGCGAGGCCGAACGCCGCGGCTTCGACACGGCCGAGCGCCGGGTCATCCTCGGCGACGGCGCGCCGTGGATCTGGAACTTCGCCGATGAGCACTTCCCCGACGCCATCCAGATCGTCGACATCTTCCATGCCAAGGGCCACCTGTTCGACGCAGCCAAGGCGATCTACGGGACCGGCAGCGAGATCGGTGAGCGATGGGCCGGGAAGCGGCGCGAGGAACTCGACGAGGGCCGCGTCGACGAGGTGATCGCCGCCCTCAAGGGCCATGCCGAAACTTGCGAGAACGCCCGCAAGAACGCCGAGTATTTCACCAACAACCGCGAGCGCATGAACTACCCGAAGTTCCGCGCGATGGGCTTGTGCGTGGCCAGCGGCGTGGTCGAGGGCGGCTGCAAGAACATCGTCGGCGCCCGCCTCAAGCAGGGAGGCATGCGCTGGACCGTCAACGGCGCCAACGCCATCATCGCCCTGCGCTGCGCCGTCGAGAGCAATCGCTTCGACGACTTCTGGGAACGACGAGCCGGCGCAATACCATGAATCTCACAAATGCGACGTGCACCCGCCGCATGGCCCCGGACGGGGCGAACCCCGGCCAGCGGGCGGTTGGATTTACACATGTTCCGGCGGCCCCCTGCATGTCATGGAATGTCGTAACTGCCCGGGATGCAGCCGCGGCCTTCCCTTTGTGCCGCCCCGGCATGCCCTCGCGAAAGCGGGGGACCCGATCCGGGGGGCGTCACGCAAGAGGGGCAACCTTTCGCCCGGAGAGCCCATTCCTGTCAAAAACGCTGCTTGAAACTGTCCGGACCATGGGGCTCACCCCACAGCGTCCGGGGCCGGCGGCAGGGCTGAATTCCACGAGGAAATCGGCGTCGCTCGTCTCGGGGTCGAAATCCGCGCCGCGCGCCGCCGAACCGAACTCCCCCGGCCGCGCAACGCCGTGACGCCGGCAGAGCGCGGCCACTTCCTCCTTCTTGTCGGCGATGACGGTATGCATGGCGTCTTCGCCTGCTTCCGTCGCCAAGAATACGCTCTCTATACCGGCCGGTCGCCCTCTATCTGGATGCGGCGCATGTCGCGGCGGTGGCCGGGATAGTCGTTGATGGCGGCGTGCTTGAGGCAGCGATTGTCCCAGAGGGTCAGGGTGCCCGGCTCCCAGGAGACGCGGCAGGTCAGCTCCACGCGCTCGCCCGCCGCGTAGAGATAGTCCAGCAGCGGCGTGCTCTCGGCTTCCGTCATGCCTTCGAAGCGGATGGTGTAGGCGCGGTTGACGAACAGGCCCTTGCGCCCGGTCTCGGGATGGGTGCGCACCACCGGATGCACGCTCTCCGTGGGCCGCCAGGCGTCGTCCTCGCGGTTCCTGGTCGAGCGAAGCGCGTTGAAGTTCGTCGCCGGCCCGGCAACGCGGGTGTCGTTATGCACGGCGCGCATGCCGGACAGCGTCTCCTTCATGCCGTCCGACAGGAGCTCCCAGGCGCCCTGCTGGTCGGCGAACAGCGTGTCGCCGCCCGCCGGCGGCACCTCAAGGGCGTAGAGCGCCGAAGCGAGCGGCGGCCGCTCCAGGCAGGTCGTGTCGGTGTGCCAGTTCTCGCCGACCGCCGCCTTGTCCTCCGGCTCCTTGCGGATCGCGATGACCTCGGGATGCCTGCCCTCCGCCAGCAGGTTGGGATGCACGATCAGCGGGCCGAAGCGCAGGCCGAACGCCATCAGCGCTTCCTCGTCCAACTCCTGGTCACGGAAGCAAAGCACCTTGTGGTGAAGGAAGACCTCGTTGACCGCTGCGAAGCCCTTGTCGTTGAGCGCCGCGAGATCGATGCCGCGCACCTCGGCCCCGCAAGACCCGGAAAGCGGTTTCACCTGCATGCCTGTTGCTCCCTGAATTCCTGCCTGCCCGTTATGCGCTTTCCGCTTCGCCGCGCAAGTACCAGGGCGTCTTGCCCGGCTGGCGCCGCCGCCGGCGAACCGGTTTCGGCGGCGGTTCCGGGGCCGGCTCGGGCGCGGCCTTCGCGTTCGCCTTCGCCCCGACCTTCGGCGCCGCGCGCGGCTTGGGCTCCGCCTTCGCCTCGGTCTTCGGCGCGGGCGGTTCGTCCTTCTTCGCCGCCGCGCGGCGCGCGGGCCGTTTCGGCGCCGGCTTTGCCGCGCTGTCGGCGGCAGGTCCGACCCGGTAGCGCTCCAGCGCGTCGAGGTCGAAGGAGAAGCCAAGGCCCGGCCTCTCGGGAATCCGGGCCCGGCCGTCCTCGAATTCGATCGCCTCGGAGAAGAGCGGGGCGGACCAGGGCATGTATTCCAGCGGCGCGCAGTTCTGGAGCGCGCCGCATAGCTGCAACGAGGGCTCCGAATAGAGATGCGGCGAGACCGGCAGGTCCCAGGCCTGCGCCATATGCCCGACGCGCATGAACTCGGTGACGCCGCCGATGCGTCCGAGGTCCGGCATCAGCACATCGGCCGCCTTCGCCTCGATCAGCGGGCGGAAGCCGTAGCGGGTGTATTCGGTCTCGCCGGTGGCGATGGGCGTGTCGAGTGCGGCCGCAAGCGTGGCGTGACCGGCGATATCGTAGGCCGGCACGGGCTCTTCGAACCAGTCGAGGCCGACCGGCTCCAGCGCGCGGCCGAGCCGGAGCGCATGGGTGACGTCGAGGCCCTGATTGGCATCCGCCATCAGCCGGATATCGGGGCCGATGGCGTCGCGGATCGCCTCGGCGCGCTCGACATCCTCCTGCCAGCGCGGCTTGCCGAGCCGCATCTTCATGGCGCGGAAGCCCTGGCTGAGGAACTTTTTCGCCTCGGCGACCAGCTCGTCCTGCGAGCGGGAGAGCCAGAGCCCGCCGCTGTGATAGGCCGGCACGGCCTCGCGGCAGGAGCCGAGCAGGCGATGGACCGGCTGGCCGAGCGCCTTGCCGCGCGCATCCCAGAGCGCCATGTCGAGCGCCGAGAGCGCGAACAGCGAGATGCCCTTGTGGCCGAAGAAATTCACCTCGCTCCAGAGCCTGTGCCAGAGGCCCTCGACCCGGTGCGCGTCCTCGCCGACAAGCAAGCCGCCGAGGCCTGCCACCATCGCCTCCAGCGGCTCCAGATGCTTTGCGGAAATCGAGAACAGGTGGCCCTCTCCCGTCACCTCCGCATCGGTATCGACGAAGACCAGCACATAGCCGATGGAACGAACGTCATGAATCGCGGTGGCGACGGGCTCCTCCAGCGGCACGTCGGCCGTCGCCGTGCGAATACCGGTAATCTTCATCCTTGCCTGTCGCCTCCAGAACTTCGGCCCCCCAGGCCGTCTCCTACGAAGCGCAGCCTAGCTTGACAAGGCGGGGGAGGGGAAGCGGCCGGACGGCGCGGTCACGAAGCATCCAGATCGAAAACGGGGATATCCATCGCGCGGGCCGTGGCGGTCATCCGGCGGTCGTAGCTCGCGAGCAAGACCGCCCGGCCGTTGTCGCGAAGCCAGGCGCATGACGCCAGATGGAGCGCGTCGAGCGTGCGCGGGAAATGGGGACCGGGGAAGGGCTCCAGCGCCCGCAATATTACCGGTTGGATGAGTTCCAGCATTGCGACCTGCGCGATCAATGCGCGGGCGTGTTCGCCGCGTGTGTCGACAAGCCCGCGCGCATGCAGCCGGTTCCATGTCTCGACCTCCATCAATCTGCTGGAAGTCAGCGTCTCGCGCCAAAGCGACTCCGGCGGGCTGCGATCCTCCGCCATGAGATGCGCCAGTATCACGGACGTATCGAGGTAGATCACCGGTCGCTTCTGTCGGCATCCAGTTCGTCGAGGATTTCAGCCAGCGTGGCGACGGGAGGCGGCCGCGGCGGCGGCTTCCCGTCTCTATTGACGGTGAGAGGCGGCGTCAGCCAGCCCTTGCGCACCGCATCGGCCAGAAATGCGTCGGCGAGGATCGGGCTGCGGGTCTCCCTCGGCGGGCCGAGTTCCGCAACCACCCGGTCGCGGTCCGTCACCAGCACCGTCTCGCCGGAAGCCGCCAAGCGCACATATTCGCTCAGCCGACTGTTCAGCGCCTTGATGCCAACCGATCTCATGCGCCGGATGGTGGCAACCTGTAGCGACCTTGTCAATCGCCCCGATGATTTCGGCGGTTCTGACAGTCTCAGGCAGCGGGCTCGACAAGAATGTTGTCGATCAGCCTGGCGCGGCCGATATGGGCGGCGGCGAGAAGCCTTGCGGGGCGGTCGAGGCGCTGCATGGGCGCCAGGTCTTCCGCGTCGCGCAGCTCGACATAATCGATGGAGGAGAAGCCGGCAGCGGCGATTTCGACCTCGGCATCGGCGAGGCAGGCTGCGTCCTCGCCGTTCCGCAAGCGCCCGGCGGTCGTGACGAGCGCGCGGTGGAGCGCCGGGGCGCAGGCGCGCTCCTCTGCGTTGAGGAGGGCGTTGCGGGAGGAGAGCGCGAGGCCGTCCGGGTCGCGCACGGTCGGGCAGCCGACGATCTCGACGGGAAGGTCGAGGTCCCGGACCATGCGGCGGATCGCGGCGAGCTGCTGGTAGTCCTTCTCGCCGAAGAAGGCGAAATCCGCGCCCGTCTGGATCAGGAGCTTGGATACGACCGTCGCCACGCCGTCGAAATGGCCCGGCCGGTCCACCCCGCAAAGGCCGTCGGTGATGCCGGAGACGGAGATGTTCGTCGCGAAGCCGGCCGGATACATGGCCTCGGGCGGCGGTGCGAACAGGAGGTCGATGCCGAGCGGCGCGAGCTTCTCGCGGTCGCTCTCCTCGGTGCGGGGATAGCGGGCGAGGTCGGCCGCGTCGTTGAACTGCTTCGGGTTGACGAAGAGCGTGACGATGGAGCGGTCGGCGCGCTCCCGGCTTGCTGCAACGAGGCTCAGATGACCCGCATGAAGCGCGCCCATAGTGGGCACGACGCCGATGCTGGAACCCGCCCGGCGCCAGGCGCTGACGAGGCGGCGCAGGTCCGGGAGGGTACGGGCGGTGAGCATGGCGCCGGAAGATTCCCCAAAGCGTCTGGCCCGGCAAGCGGGGATGTGGGACTCTCGCCGCTTATGGAACCGCGACCCGTCGTCCGGCTCCTGCCCGGCCGGCAGAAGCGCCTCCGGGCGGGGCACCCTTGGGCCTATGCCAACGAAATCGCGATGTCGGCGGAGGCGCGCGCACTGCCGCCCGGAACGCTGGTACGCTTGGAGAGCGCCGACGGCCGGGCGCTAGGCGCGGCGGTGTTCAATCCCCGCGCGCTCGCAGCGGTCCGCCGCCTCGACCCGGATCCGGAACGGGAGATCGGTCCGGAGTGGCTCGCGGAACGGCTGCGGGCCGCGCTTGCGCTGAGGCAGCGGCTCGGCCTCGCGCCCTGGTGCCGGGCCGTCCATGCCGAGGCGGACGGGCTGCCCGGCCTTATCGTCGATCTCTTCGGCCCCGTGGCGGTGGCGCAGCTCAACAGCGCCGGCATGGCCCGGCTCGAGGCGCCGCTGGTCGAGGCGCTGCGCGAGACACTGCAACCGGAGGCGCTGGTCTTCCGCAATGACAGCGCCCAGCGCGGCCTGGAGGGGCTGGAGACGGAGACCCGGCTCGTCTTCGGCGAAGTCTCCGGGCCGGTCGATCTGGTCGAGGGCGGCTGCCGTTTCCTCTGCGACCCGCTCGGCGGGCAGAAGACCGGCTGGTTCTACGACCAGCGCGACAACCGCGCCTTCGCGGCGGGCCTCGCCGACGGCGCGCGGGTGCTGGACCTCTACGCCTATCTCGGCGGCTTCGGCGCAAGGGCGGCGCTGGCGGGCGCGCGTGAGGTCGTGATGGTGGACCGATCCCGGCCCGCGCTGGAGCTCGCCGCCCGCGCGGCGGAGCTGAACGGCGTCGGCGAACGGGTCCGGACCGAGCGCGCCGATGCCTTTGCCTATCTGGAAGCGGCGGAGCCGGAGAGCTTCGGCCTCGTCATCGCCGACCCGCCGGCCTTCGTGCGCTCGCGCAAGGACCTGGGCGCGGGGTTGCGCGGCTACCGCAAGCTGGCCCGCCTCGCCGCGTGTCTGGTGGCGCCGGGCGGTTTCCTGCTCGCCGCCTCCTGCTCGCACAATGTGGCGCCGGAGGCGTTCGCGCTGGAGGTCGCGCGGGGACTGGCGCAGGCCGGGCGGACGGGCCGCGTGCTGCGCACGGCCGGGGCTGCCCCCGACCATCCGGTGCATCCCATGCTGCCCGAATCCGCCTATCTCAAGGCGATGGTGTTGCAGCTGGATTGAAAGGCGTCAGTCCAGAATCTCGAAATGAGCTTCCGTCGGCTCGCGTCCCACGCCGTTGATCGGCAGGATGTCCTGCGGACAGGCGGAGAAGGCGACGACGACATCCAGATTGGCCTCGAACAGCACATGGTCGCCCGGTTTCGTCACCGGCGCGGCGAAGGCGAGGCCGCCGCCTTCCTCCCAGGGAATGTTCATGAAGAGGTTGAGCGGCGAGGGCGTTTCCGGCGGCGTCAGGCCGAGTTCGTAGAGGGCGGCGGCGAGGTTGTCCGTGCAATTGTCGTGGTATTCCGTGCAGCCGAGCAGGCCGTAGCGGTAGTTGTCGCAGGCCGCCATCAGCGTGTCGTGGACGCCGGGCGAGGTGTCCTCGACGAGGGTGAGGATCGGCCGGCGGCGATTGCTGTAGAGCGCGTCGCCGACCTCCGGGCGCATCTTGGTGAGCGTCGCGCGGGTGTGCTCCATCGACATGAACTCGCGCAGGTCGTGGCGCGCGAAGGCCCAGGTGTCCACCACCTGCTCGCCATGCGTGTTGACGACCTTCACCTTCTGCCCCTTGCGCACGAACGCCGCCTTGCCGCTCCGCGCGGGGATGGTCCGAAGCCCCGACATGACGCGCCTCCCATGCTGGCCGGAACGGCCAAGATGAAACGCAGGGCCGGCCGGGGTCAAGCCGCCGGCTGCGGGCCGCGCGCTTTCGCAGCGTTGACCGGCGGCGGCGGGCATGGCGTATTGGCGCTCTTGCCGCATGGGGGAGCAGACCATGCCGAGGGACCGTGAAACCGAACTGCCGCGCTATGCCGCGCCGGGGCGTCCGCTTGGGGCGTATCCGCGCCTGCGCGCAAGGCGCAACCGCCGCGCCGGTTGGACGCGCGCCCTGGTCGCCGAGAGCCGCCTGGGCCCGCAGGATTTCATCTGGCCGCTCTTCGTGGTGGACGGCGAGGGCGTGTCGCAGCCTGTGCCCTCCATGCCGGGCGTGTGCCGCTGGTCGGTGGAGCTGCTGGTCGAGCGGGTCCGGGAAGCGCAGGACGCCGGCATTCCGGCTGTAGCGCTCTTCCCCTATGTCGATCCGGCGCTGAAGACGCATGACGGCGAACATGCGCTCGACCCGGAGAACATCGTCTGCCGGGCGATCCGGGCGGTGAAGGCGGCCGTGCCGGAGATGGGCGTGGTGTGCGATGTGGCGCTCGACCCGTTCACCACCCACGGCCAGGACGGCATCGTGCGCGACGGGCAGATTCTGAACGACGAGACGGTGCATGCGCTCTGCGAGCAGGCGCGGGTGCAGGTCGAGGCTGGCTGCGACATGATCGCGCCTTCCGACATGATGGACGGGCGCGTGGGCGCCATCCGCGACACGCTCGACGCGGCAGGGCGCGAGGACGCCTCGATCCTCGCCTATTCGGCGAAATACGCCTCGGCTTTTTACGGGCCCTTCCGGGATGCGGTCGGCTCCGCCGGCGCGCTCGGCGCGGCCGACAAGAAGACCTACCAGATGGACCCGGCGAACACCGAGGAAGCGCTCCGCGAAATCGCGGCCGACCTCGCCGAAGGCGCCGACATGGTGATGGTCAAGCCTGGCCTGCCCTATCTGGATGTCATCCGCCGGGTGAAGGAGCGCTTCGGCGTGCCGACCGTGGCCTACAATGTCTCTGGCGAATATTCGATGCTGAAGGCGGCCGGCGAGCGCGGCTGGCTCGACTACGACCTCGTGCTCATGGAGAGCCTGATGGCCTTCAAGCGCGCCGGCGCCGACGCCATCCTCACCTACGCGGCCATGGAGGCGTGCCGTCTGTTGGATGAGAAGTGAGCGGAGACAACATTAACTCCTCCCGCGAAATCGCTGCTCGGGCGCGAAAAGTGTCCGGCTTGAGTGAAGCTGAGGCGATGAACCTCGCTGTCGAGGAGACAAGACGTTTTCGCGAAGAGCACCGGACTGGTCAGGGAAAGAATTCCAGTGCGACCGTCAGTCCGGCGAAGACCGCCGCGGCCGAATAGAGCCTCCTCGATAACCGGGCTTCCAGATCGGCAAGTGCAGCCGTCATTTCAGGCTGGCTTAGCTGTTCTCCGCTCGCCACAACGGTCCCTCCTGTTATCTCTCAATCCTCAGGGGTGTGGGCCCCAGGGGGCGGCGAGGAGGAGCTGGTTCTGCTGCGACATGATGAGCGGGCGGATCTTGCCGGCGAAAGTCCTGAAGGCATCGTCCGCATAGAGCGCCGCCCAGTGCCGGCGGCGGTCGGCGTCGTCGTCGAACTTCCAGAGATGGACGAGCTGGTTCAGCGCGCCCGCATCGGACTGGAAATAGCCCACCAGCTTGTCGCTGTGCGGCTCCAGCGCCGGCCATCCGTATTGGGAATAGACCTCCACCGCCTCGCCCATCTTGCCGACATAGAGCGTGTAGGTCCGTAATTCGTAGAGAGCCATTCTCGTTTTCCTCTCCTTGTCCGGTCCGGGGTCAGCCGCCGACGACCTTTACATCGGCGTTGCGCTCCACGGTGTGGATCAGCGCGTTCACGTCTTCGGCGCCGCCATGCTCGTTCACGGCCTGCTGGAACAGGTTGCGCGCCACATTGGCCATGAACATCGGCGCGCCGCTGTCCGCGCCGAGCTGGGTGGCGAGGCGCACGTCCTTCAGCATGAGCTCCAGCGCGAAATTGGACTTGCCGGACCCGTCCACGAGGCGCGGCAGGGTGAATTCCGTCGTGTAGCTGCGCGCGGAGCCCTTGTGCAGCACCTCGGCGCAGGCGGCGAGGCTGAGGCCGTTCTTCACGCCCATCGCCACCGCTTCGAAGGTGGCGGCGCGCACGCTCGCGGCGATGACATTGTTGACGAGCTTCATCGCGTGGCCCGCGCCGACATCGCCGCAATGGAAGACATTCGGGCTGATCGCCTCGAAAGTGGCGCGCATGCGGGCGAATTGTGCCTCCGTGCCGCCGGCCATGATCGCGATGGTGCCGGCGAGCGCGCCGTGCGGGCCGCCGGAGACCGGCGCGTCGATCAGCTCCAGCCCGCGCTCCGCCAGTTCCGCGGCCATGGCGCGGGTGGCACTCGGGTCGCCGGTCGTCTGGTCCACGATGATGCCGCCCGGCGCCATGCCCGCGGCCAGCCCGCCCTCGCCGAAGATCGCCTCGCGCACCTCGTTCGAGGTCGGCAGGCAGAGCAGCACCGCATCGCAGGACCGGCCGAGCGCGTCCAGGCTCTGCGCCGGCTGCGCGCCCGCCGCCGCCATGTCCTGCACGGCCTCCGGGCGCAGGTCGAAGGCCCTGAGCCCGCGGCCGACCAGCAGCCGGCGCGCCAGCGCCCCGCCCATATTGCCGAGGCCGACATATCCGAGTTCCATGGACCGCGTTCCCTCTCTTCCCCGATGCCCCTCCGGGAGCAGGATAGTGCAGCCGCTCGCCGAAGAGAACTTCATGCGCGGAGCCATTTGACCGCCGGCCGGATGAAGCGGTTATACTATCGGTATGAAAACAGCAGTATCGATTCCCGACGACATTTTCGAACGCGCCGAACGCCTGGTTTTGCAAGAGCGGAAATCGCGAAGCGAAGTGTATGCGGCGGCGCTCGACGAATATCTTGCGCGCCATGCGCGTGAGGAGATCACCGACACGATGAACCGCGTATGCGACGAGGTTGGCGAGGCCGATGACGCCTTCCTCAACGCGGCGGGCCGGCAGGTGTTCGATCGCGTCGAATGGTGATCTCCCAGGGTGACGTGTGCTGGGCCGAATTGCCTGAGCCCGCAGGTTCGGGACCGGGATTCCGGCGGCCGGTCGTCATCGTCCAGGGGGATGCCCTGAATCGAAGCCGGCTGGCCACGGCAGTCTGCGTGCCGCTCACAAGCAATCTGCGGTGGGCCGACGCGCCGGGGAACGTGCTGTTGACCGCGGGAATGACGGGTTTGCCGAAGGATTCCTGACTTCGACGGTTGATTCGCATAAGTAGTTGATATTGCCTGGTTCTCATTTCGGCTAGGCACTACATCCGGCATTTCTTCGAGCCGTGCTTCGTCGACGGTCAGGCGAGTTGATACGGGGTGATCGTCAGGGGCAGCCCCATGGTTGCGTAAATCTGCTCCGCCGCCGGTGTCGGCTTCGAGGGGATGACGTAGCGGTTGCCCGATTGCCGACAGCGCAGCAGGGAGCACTGGCGGTGGACGAGGGCGGAGCGGATGACCTCCGGGGACATCCGCCGCTTCTGGATGGCGACGCGGTACGCAAGGTGTCGAACGCAGGCGAAGGCCAGGAAGGCGATGGCGATGTGAGCGCGGATCCGGTCCGGGTTCCAGTGCCAGATGGGACGTATCTTCAGGTCGTGTTTGGTGATCCGGAAGCTCTCCTCGACCTGCCAGAGCCCCTGGTAGTGAGCCATCACTTCGGTGACGCGCGCGTCGCGCAGATTGGTGATGACGCCGGTGAGCCCGTCCCATCGTGCGGCCTCGGCGATCTTCTCCGGGTTCACCGTGAGCCGTGCGTCGCCCTCGACGGCGATGAAGCGCTTCGCCCCGTGATTGGAGAGCAGTTCCCTGGGATTGTCGCTGCGGGCCAGCCTGTCGAGCAGGCGTTCCACCTGATGGCGGCGCTCGTGCGCGTCCTTGCGTGCGCGCTGGGGGCAGAAGACGACGATCAGGCGACGGCCCTTGTACTCCCACTCGCCGACCCGGCGGTCCTGTGAGCCCTCCAGCGGGGCATAGGTCCCGGGGTCGAGAACCTGCCCCAGCAGCGCGAGCGGCAGCTTGCGCAGCCGCGCGCCGACGACATACTCGCCGCCGATGGCGTCCATGGCGTCGAGGTTGTCGGCGCTCAGCATGCCCCGGTCGGCCACGCATACCGTGCGCTCCACCTGGTGGCGGCGCTGCATGTCCTGCAGGACCGGGACCATGCTGTGTCCCTCGTAGGTGGCGCCGGGGAAGACCTCGTAGCTGATCGGCAGCCCTTCGCGCGTCACCATCAGCGCCAGCAGAACCTGCGAGTCCTTGTGTTTGCCGTCCTTGCTGAAGCCGTGCTGGCGAAGCTCGTCCTCGGCGGCCGTCTCGAAGTAGAGCGTGGTGCAATCGAAGAAGAGGATCGCGACCGGCTCCGGCAGCAGCGACCGGCTCGCCTCGCCGACGCGCGTGCGCAGTCGCTCGATCACCGTCGCGTCGAGCTGATCCATCATCCGGTAGACCTTCTCGAGCGGAAGACTCACGCCGAAGTCCTCCTCGAGCCGGCGCACGCTGCCCCGCTTGCTGTCGGGGTTGGCTACCCGCGCCATCACCACATGGAACAGCGCGTCATGGGAGGCCCGGTAGCGCGAGCGCGGCAGCAGCGCGTCGAGGCCCAGCAGCCGGTAGATCTCGCCATAGACCTCGTGGATGCCTGTGATCAGGCGCTGCTCCTCTTCAAGCTGCTTGAGGTCGACCGGGAGTTCCTCCTTGCCGTCCCCCCGGCGGCCGACACGGATCGCCTGCTCAGCGATCTTCTCGGGCGCAAACAATGCCGGCTGACGCTCGTCCTCCAGCTTCGCCTTGACGTACTCGCCGAGCTGCCTCAGGCGCTCGAGCTCGTCCTCGTCCATGGCCACGCCGACATGGCGGACGATGCGCTGTCGGACCTTGCCGCCGTCGCGCACGGCCTCGACGATCTGGACCGAGCGTCGCGGGCTGTTGGGGGAGGTCTTGATGCGCACGAACATGGGGGGAGTGTAGCGCGTGGCGGAGGCATTGACAGTCTCAAAGATTTACTAGGCACTACAACGCAGCTTGACCGCACCGCAACTGCCAACTCATTGGCTTTACTGAAAACTCCAGACGCGAGATCGGTCAGAAGTCAGCCCAACCGTCGAAGTCAGGCGCCGGGGAACGTGCTGTTGACCGCGGGAATGACGGGTTTGCCGAAGGATTCTGTCGCGAACGTATCCTGACTTCGACGGTTGATTCGCATAAGTAGTTGATATTGCCTGGTTCTCATTTCGGCTAGGCACTACATCCGGCATTTCTTCGAGCCGTGCTTCGTCGACGGTCAGGCGAGTTGATACGGGGTGATCGTCAGGGGCAGCCCCATGGTTGCGTAAATCTGCTCCGCCGCCGGTGTCGGCTTCGAGGGGATGACGTAGCGGTTGCCCGATTGCCGACAGCGCAGCAGGGAGCACTGGCGGTGGACGAGGGCGGAGCGGATGACCTCCGGGGACATCCGCCGCTTCTGGATGGCGACGCGGTACGCAAGGTGTCGAACGCAGGCGAAGGCCAGGAAGGCGATGGCGATGTGAGCGCGGATCCGGTCCGGGTTCCAGTGCCAGATGGGACGTATCTTCAGGTCGTGTTTGGTGATCCGGAAGCTCTCCTCGACCTGCCAGAGCCCCTGGTAGTGAGCCATCACTTCGGTGACGCGCGCGTCGCGCAGATTGGTGATGACGCCGGTGAGCCCGTCCCATCGTGCGGCCTCGGCGATCTTCTCCGGGTTCACCGTGAGCCGTGCGTCGCCCTCGACGGCGATGAAGCGCTTCGCCCCGTGATTGGAGAGCAGTTCCCTGGGATTGTCGCTGCGGGCCAGCCTGTCGAGCAGGCGTTCCACCTGATGGCGGCGCTCGTGCGCGTCCTTGCGTGCGCGCTGGGGGCAGAAGACGACGATCAGGCGACGGCCCTTGTACTCCCACTCGCCGACCCGGCGGTCCTGTGAGCCCTCCAGCGGGGCATAGGTCCCGGGGTCGAGAACCTGCCCCAGCAGCGCGAGCGGCAGCTTGCGCAGCCGCGCGCCGACGACATACTCGCCGCCGATGGCGTCCATGGCGTCGAGGTTGTCGGCGCTCAGCATGCCCCGGTCGGCCACGCATACCGTGCGCTCCACCTGGTGGCGGCGCTGCATGTCCTGCAGGACCGGGACCATGCTGTGTCCCTCGTAGGTGGCGCCGGGGAAGACCTCGTAGCTGATCGGCAGCCCTTCGCGCGTCACCATCAGCGCCAGCAGAACCTGCGAGTCCTTGTGTTTGCCGTCCTTGCTGAAGCCGTGCTGGCGAAGCTCGTCCTCGGCGGCCGTCTCGAAGTAGAGCGTGGTGCAATCGAAGAAGAGGATCGCGACCGGCTCCGGCAGCAGCGACCGGCTCGCCTCGCCGACGCGCGTGCGCAGTCGCTCGATCACCGTCGCGTCGAGCTGATCCATCATCCGGTAGACCTTCTCGAGCGGAAGACTCACGCCGAAGTCCTCCTCGAGCCGGCGCACGCTGCCCCGCTTGCTGTCGGGGTTGGCTACCCGCGCCATCACCACATGGAACAGCGCGTCATGGGAGGCCCGGTAGCGCGAGCGCGGCAGCAGCGCGTCGAGGCCCAGCAGCCGGTAGATCTCGCCATAGACCTCGTGGATGCCTGTGATCAGGCGCTGCTCCTCTTCAAGCTGCTTGAGGTCGACCGGGAGTTCCTCCTTGCCGTCCCCCCGGCGGCCGACACGGATCGCCTGCTCAGCGATCTTCTCGGGCGCAAACAATGCCGGCTGACGCTCGTCCTCCAGCTTCGCCTTGACGTACTCGCCGAGCTGCCTCAGGCGCTCGAGCTCGTCCTCGTCCATGGCCACGCCGACATGGCGGACGATGCGCTGTCGGACCTTGCCGCCGTCGCGCACGGCCTCGACGATCTGGACCGAGCGTCGCGGGCTGTTGGGGGAGGTCTTGATGCGCACGAACATGGGGGGAGTGTAGCGCGTGGCGGAGGCATTGACAGTCTCAAAGATTTACTAGGCACTACAACGCAGCTTGACCGCACCGCAACTGCCAACTCATTGGCTTTACTGAAAACTCCAGACGCGAGATCGGTCAGAAGTCAGCCCAACCGTCGAAGTCAGGACCGCGGGAATGACGGGTTTGCCGAAGGATTCTGTCGCGAACGTATCGCAGGTCGTCGCTCTCGACCGGACGCTTCTCGAAGAACGCACAGGCCGGATCCCGCCGGCGAAGATCGATTTACTGCTTGCCGGCCTCGACATCGTCCTCGGACGATAGCTCAGCCCGCCTCAGCGCTTCTTCGGCAGGTCGAGGCGGACCGCGAGCTCCTTCAGCCGGGCGGCTTCGACCGGGGCGGGAGCGCCCATCATCAGGTCCTGGCCCTGCTGGTTCATCGGGAAGGCGATCACTTCGCGGATATTGGGCTCGTCGGCGAGCAGCATGACGATGCGGTCTATGCCGGGGGCGGAGCCGCCATGCGGCGGCGCGCCGAATTTGAGCGCCGAGAGCATGCCGCCGAAGCGCGCCTCCACCACTTCCGGCCCGTATCCGGCGATCTCGAACGCCTTGTACATGATGGCCGGGTCGTGGTTGCGGATCGCCCCGGACGAAAGCTCCACGCCGTTGCAGACGATATCGTACTGGAACGCCTTGACCGCCAGCGGGTCCATGCTTTCGAGCGCTTCCAGCCCGCCCTGCGGCATGGAGAAGGGGTTGTGGCTGAAGCCGACCCGCCCTGTGGCCGCGTCCCGCTCATACATCGGGAAATCGACGATCCAGCAGAAGCGGAAGGCGCCTTTCTCCAGCAGGTCCAGGTCCTCGCCGAGCTTCGTGCGCGCCGCGCCCGCAAGGTCCGCCGCCTTGTCCGGCTTGTCCGCGGCGAAGAACACGGCGTCGCCGGGGCCGGCGCCGGTCGCCGCGCGCAAGGCCTCGACGCGCGGCTCGTCCAGGAAGCGGGCGATGGGCCCCCGCGCCCCGCTCTCGTCGAGCGTGACATAGGCGAGGCCCCCGGCGCCCTGCGCCTTTGCCCAGTCCTGCATGCGGTCGAAATAGCTGCGCGGCTGCGCCGCCCCGCCGGGCGCGGCAATGGCGCGCACCGCGCCGCCCGCCGCGATGCCGCGCTCGAAGATGGAGAAGCCCGAGCCCCGGAATATCTCCGTCGCTTCGGCGATCTCGATGGGGTTGCGCAGGTCCGGCTTGTCGCTGCCGTATTTCAGCATGGCCTCGTCGAAGCCGATGCGCGGGAAGGGCGGCGGCGTGACCTCGCGCCCGTCCGCGAACTCCTCGAACACGCCGGCCAGAACCGGCTCGATGGCGTCGAACACGTCCTCCTGCGTCACGAACGCCATCTCGAAGTCGAGCTGATAGAACTCGCCGGGCGAGCGGTCGGCGCGCGCGTCCTCGTCGCGGAAGCAGGGCGCGATCTGGAAGTAGCGGTCGAAGCCCGCGACCATCAGCAATTGCTTGAACTGCTGCGGCGCCTGCGGCAGGGCGTAGAACCTGCCCGGATGCAGCCGCGAGGGCACCAGGAAGTCGCGCGCGCCCTCCGGGCTCTCCGCCGTCAGGATCGGCGTCTGGAACTCGCGGAAGCCCTGTTCGATCATCCGGCGGCGGATCGAGGCGATGATGTCCGAGCGCAGCGCGATGTTGCGCTGCATCTTGTCGCGGCGCAGATCGAGGAAGCGGTAGCGCAGCCGCACCTCCTCGCCGTAATCCTCCTCGCTGTTCACCTGGAGCGGCAGCGGCTCGGCTGCGCCCTGCACGGCGATTTCGCGAATGGAGACCTCGACCTCGCCCGTCGGCAGCGCCGGATTGACCGTATCGGCGTCCCGCTCCACGCATTCGCCGGTGACGGTGAGCACCGTCTCGTTGCGCGCTGTATCCAGCACCGCAAAGGTTTCCGCGCGGCTCGAATCGATCACGCATTGCGTCAGCCCGTAGCGGTCCCGCAGGTCCACGAACAGGAGGCTGCCATGGTCGCGCTTGCGGTGGACCCAGCCGGAGAGGCGGACGGTGCTGCCGACATCGGCGCGGCGCAGCGCGCCGCAATCGTGTGTGCGGTAGGGGTGCATGGGATTCGGGCTCGTCTCGCGAAGGTCGCGCGGGAATGGGATGAGCGGGCTGGCTTGTCAAGCCGCGTGGCGCACCTTATGAGCCCGCCCCATGCCCTCTTCGACATCGCCGACCCCCGACCCGCGCCTCATCGACACGCAGGCGGAGCTGGAGGCGTTCTGCGCCCGGCTGCAGGATGCGGACTATGTGACGGTCGATACCGAGTTCATGCGGGAATCGACCTACTGGCCGCAGCTCTGCCTGATCCAGCTTGCGGACGCGGAGACCGCGCGGGCGGTCGATACGCTGGTGCCCGGCCTCGACCTGGGGCCCGTATGGCGGCTGCTGGCCTCGCCCGTGCCCAAGGTCATGCACGCCGCGCGCCAGGACATCGAGATCTTCTTCCATATGGGCGGGGTCATCCCCGAGCCGCTGCTCGACACGCAGGTGGGCGCCATGGTCTGCGGCTTCGGCGACCAGGCGGCCTATGACACGCTGGTAAAGCACTTCGCCGGGCGGCGGCTCGACAAGCGCGCGCGCTTCGCCGACTGGTCGCGCCGCCCCCTTCCCGAACGGCAGATCGACTATGCGCTCGCCGATGTCGTCTGGCTGCGTGCCGTTTATGAGGGTCTCGCAGGGGAACTGCGCCGCAACGGCCGGGCCGACTGGGTGGAGGAGGAAGAGGCCGTGCTGCTGAACCCCAAGACCTACAGGCTCGATCCCGAGCATGCCTGGAAGCGCCTCAAGACCCGCAGCGGAGACCCGGCCTATCTTGCGGTCGTCCGCGCGGTCGCGGCCTGGCGGGAGCGCGAGGCCCAGCGGCTCGACCTGCCGCGCAACCGCGTGCTGCGCGACGACGCCCTGCTCGATGTGGCGGCCCAGGCGCCGGCGGACGCGGACGCGCTGGCCCATTGCCGGGGCGTGACGCGCGGCATGGCGAACGGGCGGCTCGGTCCGGGCCTGCTGGCGGCGGTGGTCGAGGGCAAGGCCGTGCCGCCGGAGGACCGCCCGCAGCCGGCGCCGCAGCGGGAACGGCCCCGGGGCGTCGGCCCCGCGATGGAGCTGCTGCGCGTGCTGCTCAAGGCGCGCGTGGAGCATGAGGGCGTGGCGCAGAAACTGGTCGCCAGCAGCGAGGACCTGGAAGACCTGGCGGGCGGCGCTGAGGACGGGCCGCTGCTCAGGGGATGGCGCAGGGAGCTGTTCGGCGCGGACGCCCAGCGCCTGCTTCGGGGCGAACTGGCGCTGACCCTGAAGCGGGGCCGGGTCGAGGTGTCAGAGCTCCCGTAGCTCCGGGGAAAGGTCGAGCACGGCGGCGAGCGTGGCCAGCCGGCGTTCGACTTCCGGGCTGATAAAGTCCCGGTGTACGGAAAGCGTGAGCGTTTTCGACTGGCGCCTGAGCCGCGCGCCCTCGATGCCGGGCGCGAGCGTCATGGCCAGCCGGAGCGCAAGGCCCACCGCGAGCGCCCTGTTGCGGGCGTCCTCCGCTATCAGCATGCGCGCCGGCCCGGTCCAGTCCCGGTCGATGCGCCCGTCGTAACGCGCGGCCATGACGAGGCCGAGAAAGGCGCGTTCCGGGTGCTCGATAGCGACGGCGGGCAGGCGGAAGGCCCGCATGAAGGCGTGCTCCGCGCGATAGGACGGATGCTCCATGCCGGCAATATCGACGAGGCGGCAGGCCGCTTCCGCGATGCGCTCCTCGGCCGGCGGGAGGCCCAGGCCCAGCGCGGAGACCCAGGCCATGAGGGTGTCCGGAGTCATGCGCTGGCGGGCGCCGCTGCGCCCGATGCGGGTGCAGACGGCCAGCAGGGGGTCCCGCTTGCGCTGCTTCTTGCGCCGGCGGTGCAGCATCAGGCCTTCGCGCAGGCCGGCGCTTGAAAAGACAACCCGCTCCGCTCCGGTCCGGTCGATCAACTGCAGCATGATTTCGGCCGCTGCCGGCAGATGCGGCCGGCGGCGCGAGGAGACCGGGGTAAGCTCGGCCAGGCTGTTGCGGCTCATCCGGGTCAACATGCCGCAGAATGCGTGCGCCTCCGGTGCCGCCACCGCATATTGGTGGATGATGTCGAGCGGGTGGCGGCTGTGGGTCAGGTGAAGCCGCGCCCAGGCCCGCCACGACCCGCCGATGCAGTAAAGGCTGCCCGGCGGGTCGGAGGGCTGCAGCCAGCGGGTTCGGTCCAGGCTCGAGGCGACATGCCGGGCGGCTTCCTCGCGGCTCCCATTGTCGGCGAGGCGAAGCACGCCCAGCGGGAAACTGTCGTTGTCGGCGGCCCGGCCGCCCCCGACGCGCACGAGTTCGAGGCTGCCGCCGCCGAGGTCGGCCACCACGCCGGCCGCATCGGGTATGGCGCCGAGGACCCCCCGCGCGCCCGCCATCGCTTCGTCGGCGCCGCTCAGTACCTCGATCGCCCGTCCGCTGACTTCCTCCAGATGGCGGGCGAATTCGGCCCCGTCGCTGGCGTCGCGCATCGCGGCGGTCGCATAGGCCTCGAACCGGTCCACCCGCAGCAGCGCGGCGATATTGACGAACCGCAGGAACGCCTGCTCGGCAAGCGCGCAGCCCGCCGGGTTCAGCCTGCCGGTGCGGTTCAGGTCTGCGCCGAGTTGGCAGGTCGCCTTGTCGTTGAAGAGCGGGCGGAAGCTGTCCAGCCGGTTGCCATAGACAACCAGCCGCACGGAATTGGAGCCGATATCGACAATGCCGACCCGGCGTGAGGCCCGCGTCTGCTGTGACACTGGCGCGAAATCCGGGCTAGACGGGCGCAGGCAAGGGTTCGGGCTTCTTGGCCGAGCGTTCGAGGGCGCTGCCGCGTCCGGAAAGGCTCGGGTTCGTCATGAAGTACTGGTGCGCGGAGAAGGGCGCCTGGCCGGCCTCCGTGCGGGTATAGCTGCCGTCCGGGCCCAGCACCCAGCTCTGCTCCGTGTCGTTCAGATTGGCGACCATGATCTGGTCCAGTATCTGCCGGTGGACGGTCGGGTTGTCGATCGGCACGAACGCCTCGACGCGGCGGTGGAGGTTGCGCGGCATCCAGTCGGCAGACCCGATGAACACCCTGGCATGGGGGGAGGGCAGGCCGTGGCCGGCCCCGAAGCAGGCGATGCGCGCATGCTCCAGGAACCGCCCGACGATGCTCTTCACCCGGATATTGTCCGAGAGGCCGGGAACGCCCGGCCGGAGGCAGCAAATGCCGCGCACGACGAGGTCGATCTCCACGCCCGCGGCGGATGCGCGGTAGAGCGCGTCCACGACTTCGGGATCGACCAGCGCATTCATCTTGGCCCAGATCTGCGCCGGGCGTCCGGCCCGGGCGTGGGCGCTCTCGTCTTCGATCAGCTCCAGCAGCCGGGGCGCCAGAGACAGCGGGGAGACGGCGATCCTGTCGAAGCGCTTCGGTTCCGCATAGCCGGTCGTGTAGTTGAAGAGGAGGGTTGCGTCGTTGCAGAGCGCCCGGTCCGTCGTGAAGAAGGACAGGTCCGTGTAGATGCGCGCATTGACCGGGTGGTAGTTGCCGGTGCCGTAATGGGCGTAGCTGCGCAGCCCGTCGGCCTCGCGGCGCACGACCAGCGAAAGCTTGCAATGCGTCTTGAGGTCGATGAAGCCGTAAACCACCAGCGCGCCGGCGCGTTCCAGGTTCCGGGCCCAGCGGATATTGGCCTCCTCGTCGAACCGCGCCTTGAGCTCCACCAGCGCGGTCACCGACTTGCCTGCCTCCGCGGCCTCGATCAGCGCGGCGACAATGGGCGAGTCCTCCGAGGTCCGGTAGAGCGTCTGCTTGATCGCCACCACATCCGGGTCGCGGGCCGCCTGGCGCAGGAAGCGCACGACGACATCGAAGCTCTCGTAGGGGTGGTGGACGACGATGTCCTTGGCGCGGATGGCGGCGAAGCAGTCGCCGCCGAAATCGCGGATGCGCTCCGGGAAGCGGGGCTCGAAGGGCTGGAACAGAAGGTCCGGCCGCCGCCCGTCGATGAGCTGGTCCATGTCGCCGAGGCCGACCGGGCCTTCGAGCGTGAACACGTCGCCAATCTCGGCGCCGAGCCGCCTTGTCAGCGCGACGGAGAGCGCCTGCGGCATCCTCGAATCGATGGAGAGCTGCACCACATTGCCGCGCCGGCGCCGCCTGAGCGCCGACTCGAACAGGCGGACAAGGTCCTCGGCCTCCTCCTCAATCTCCATCTCGCTGTCGCGGATGACGCGGTAGGAGCCGGCGCCGCGCAGCTCGAATCTCGGGAAGAGATGCCCAAGGAAGAGCGCGACCAGGTCTTCGATGGCCAGATAGCGCCGCGCAGGCCCGGGCAGGGCGACGAAGCGGTCCAGCTTGCCGGGAATCGGCACCAGCGCCTCGAAGTCGCGTCCGTCCGAGGGGCTGTGGAGGTCCACGGCCAGCCCGAAGCCCGAATTGGGAATGAACGGGAAGGGATGCGCCGGATCGACCGTAAGCGGCGTCAGCACCGGAAACACGTCGCTCATGAAATAGGTTTCGAGCCAGCTGCGGTCTTCGCCGGAAAGGGTGCGGCCGTCCACGAGGTCGATGCCGGCCCGGCGCAGTTCCGGCTGCAGGCGCCGCCAGCAGGCCTGCTGGCCTTCCACAAGGATGCGCGCGCGGCTGTCGATGGCCTCGAGCTGCTGCGCCGGCGTCAGCCCGTCGGCGCTCGGCGTGCGCACGCCGGCGGCTTCCTGGCCCTTCAGGCCGGCCACGCGGACCATGTAGAACTCGTCGAGATTCTGCGCGGAGATGGACAGGAAGCGCAGCCGCTCCAGAAGCGGGTGAACCGGGTTCGACGCCTCTTCCAGCACGCGCTCGTTGAAGGCCAGCCAGGACACCTCGCGGTTGATGAACCGCGCCGGCGACTCCAGATCCGACCACTCGAATGCGCCACCGTCTATCGGCATGGCCCTCTGCGGCTCCTTTCGGCCCCGAACGAGCGTCCCCGCCTCTCCGGCAACCCGGAATTCCAGCGGAGTTATACACCAACTCCTGCGGCGTTACGCGCGGAGGCGACGCGGGCCCGTGACATTGGCGAGAAATCCGGGCTAGCTTGTGCGCTCCGATCCGGATGGGAATGATTATGGCTGGTGTTTCCCGGGCCAACGGCCACCGCTTCAAAGGCTTCCAGACGGCCGAAAGCGGCGTGCCGGAGAAGCTGCGGCCCGACCCGGCCGAATGGTCCTTCGACCTCGACGAGACGCTGAGGGCGGTGTTCGGCTACCACGCCGACATTCCGGAAGACGCCTTCACGGCCTCGACCCTGGGGAACGAACGCGAGGGCAATGCGGTCCTGATCGACGAGAAGGGCCATCTGCTGACCATCGGCTACCTGGCGACCGAGGCCGACGAGGTGACGCTGACCGATGTCGAAGGCGCGCAATGCCCGGCGCGCGTGGTCGGATACGACCAGGTGACCGGCCTCGGCCTGCTGCGGGCCGACCGGCCGCTGGACTGCCGGCCGCTGACGCTCGGCAGCGTGGACGACCTCAGCGTGGGCGACAATGCGGTCGCGGCGGCCGGCGGCGGCCGCGATTTCGCCATGGTGGTGTCGGTGGTCTCGAAGCGCGAGTTCGCCGGCTACTGGGAATATCTCCTCGACGAGGCGGTGTTCACCTCGCCGCCGCATCCCCGCTGGAGCGGCGCGGCGCTGATAACCCGGCAAGGGATGCTGGCGGCGGTCGGTTCGCTCTATGTGCAGGACAGCCTGCCCGGCGAGCAGACGCGGCCCGGCAACATGTTCGTGCCGGTCGAATTGCTGCACCCGATCTTCGAGGACATGGCGGCCACGGGCCGGGCCGCGCGCCCGCCGCGCCCCTGGCTCGGCATGTTCGGCGCGGAGGTCGAGGACCGGGTGGTCATCGCCGGCCTGACCGACGACGGACCGGCCGACGATGCCGGACTCAAGGTCGGCGACCTTGTGCTGGGCGTTGCCGGCGAGCCGGTGGGAGGCCTGTCGGACTTCTACCGCGCCGTGTGGTCGCTCGGGCCGGCCGGCGTGGAAGTGCCGCTGGATGTCTATCGCGACGGCGAACTGGTGCATGTCGCCGTCCGGTCGGCCGACCGCCGCAGCTTCCTGAAGACACCCAACCGACATTGACCGGGTTTCCGCGATGAACGAATCCGAACGCATGTACCTGCTGGAGCGCCTGGAGCGCCTGGGCGCGGAAGACGATGCCGAGGCGCTGCAGGCGGCGCGGGAACTCGCGGCGCGCGTCTCCGACGGCGGCCTGGACTGGGACGAGCTGATCGCGCCGGAAGACCCGCCGGAAAGCGATTTCACCGAGCCCGACCTCGACCTCGAAGAAGAGGGCGAAGACGATGCCGAGGGCGGCCCGCCGCTCGAGGGCGACGGTTCGGCCGAGGTCCAGCTCCTGCAGAAGCTGCTGGAGCGCAAGGGCGCGTCGCGCGCGCTGAAGGAAGAGCTGCAGGAGATGCGCCGCGATGCGGCTTCCGAGGAGGGGCTTTCGGATATGGACCGGCGCTACATCCAGGCGCTGGCGAAGCGGCTATCCGTCAGGTGACGCCCCCGCGGGGGCGGCAGGCGCGACATCCGCTGCGGCGGGGCCGAGGCGCTGCGCCAGCCCTTCTATGCGGGTCCGCACAATGCCAAGCCAGGGGGCGCCGGGTTCGGAGGCGGCCTCCAGGCCTCGCCAGAGCGCGAGCGCGCCGGCTTCGTCGCCGGACTGCAGGCGCTCGACGGCGAGATAGTGCCAGGCCTTGGGTTGCCCGGCTTCCCGCAGGAGCGCGGCCCGGAACGCGGCCAGCGCGTCCGGCGTGACCATCCCGGCCGCCGCGGCGGCGCGCGCTTCGCCGTAATCCGCGAGGAGGCCGGCCGGCGCGGCGCCCAGGCCGCCTTCCGCCTGCACCGCGCGGCCTAGCGCATGTGCGGTTTCCTCCGTTCGCCCGAGGCCGCGCCAGGCCCCCGCAAGCACCCGCCAGCCGCGCGCATCGCCCGGATTGGTTTCGAGATGGTCCTCGAGACGCGCGGCGAGGCCGACCAGCTCCGCATGCTGCGCGGCTTCCTCGGCGCGCTCGCCGATGGGCATGTCCGGCAGGCCCGGCCGGCCGATCCAGAGATAGAGCGCGAAGGCGAGCGCGACGGGCGCGGCGGCAAGCAGGGCGGCCGGCAGCGCGCCCATGCCCGCCCGCGCCAGCGGCCGCAGCACCAGCAGGGCCGCCGCCGCGGCCAGCGCGCCGACCGCGAGCCAGAGCCAGAGGCCGCCGGTCACTCCCGCCGCCGGAAGTAGCGCAGCGCCAGCAGCAGGGCGACGATGGCGAAGCCGGCCGGCGCGAACCACAACGCCCAGGTCGCGGGCTTGAGCGGCGGCTCCAGCAACACATAGTCGCCGTAGCGCTTCGTCAGATAGCCGATCGCCTCCTCGTCGCTGTCGCCGGCCAGCAGCCTTGCGCGCAGCGACCGGCGGAGGTCCCTTGCCAGGTCGGCGCCCGAATCGTCGATGGACTGGTTCTGGCAGACCACGCAGCGCAATCCCTTGGCGAGCGCGCGGGCGCGGGCCTCCAGCGCCGGGTCCGCGAGCATCTCGCTCGCATCGAGCGCCGCCTGGGCCGGAGCGGACAGCAACGCCAGCAGAAACGCCAGTATCGCCAGAGGCCGCATCATCGCCCGAGCGCAGGCAGCAGGTCGCGGCGCACGGCGTCGGGCGTCAGCGGGCCGGTATGCTTGAACGCCACCACGCCCCCGGCGTCGAGCACGAAGGTCTCAGGCACGCCCGTCACGCCCCACTCGACTCCGGCCCGGCCGTCCTCGTCGTAGCCGACCTTGCGGTAGGGGTTGCCGAGTTCGGCGAGAAAGGCGTTCGCGGCCTCGGGCTTGTCCTTGTAGGCGATGCCGTAAATCGCGACTCCCCGCTCCTCCGCCAGGCGCGTGAGCAGGGGATGCTCCGCGCGGCAGGGCACGCACCAGGACGCGAAGATGTTCACGAGCGCCGGGCCTTCGAGGTCGGCCGTTGCGAGGCCGTCCACGGCGAAAGCCGGCGCAGGCCGCCCGACCAGCGGCGAAGGAATGCGCGCCGGGTCGCCGCCGAGGCCGGCATACAGCCAGGCGGCGAGCGCGGCGAAGACCGCCAGGGGCGCCAGGAACAGCAGGCGGCGCATCAGGCGGCCGCCGGCTGCCGGCGGCGCCCGGCCGGAACGGCGAGGCGCAGGCGGCGGTCGCTCAGCGAGACCAGCGCGCCGAGCGCCATGACGATGGCGCCGATCCAGATCCAGGGCACCAGCGGGTTGTGGTAGAGGCGGACCGTGCGGCCCGCTTGCGGATCGTCCTCGCCGATCACCGCATAGAGGTCGGCCAGGACGGTCGTGCGGATCGCCGCCTCCGTCGTGTGCTGGCGCTCGACCGGATAGAAGCGCCGCTCGGGCGCGAGGACGGCCGCCGGCGCGCCGTCGCGCAGCACGGAGAGCGTGGCGCGGTCCGCCCGGTAGTTCGGCCCCTCGACGCGGGCGGTCCCGTCATAGCGGATCGTGTAGCCGGCGATGCGGGCGCTGTCGCCCGGCTTCATCGCAAGGATGAGTTCGGACTGGAAGCACTGCGAGGCGGTGATGCCGGCGACGACGACGGCCACGCCCAGATGCGCAAGGCCGCCGCCCCAGGCGGCGCGGGGCATGGTGCGGGCCCGCCGCCAGACCTCGCCGGCCGGCGCGCGGCCGAGGCGCAGGCGCTCCCCCCACTCGACCAGCGCGCCGAGCCCGATCCAGGCGGCGGCGGCAAGCCCCAGCGCCGCCAGCGTCTCTCCGTACGAAAGCGCCGCACCGGCGGCGAGCGCGGCCCCGAGCGCCGCCAGCCAGAGCCGCCCGAGCGCGCCCGCGACATCGCCGCGCTTCCAGGCAAGCATCGGTCCTACCGCCATCGCCACCAGCGCCGGAGCGACCAGCGGCACGAAGGTTGCGGTGAAATAGGGCGGCCCGACCGAGACCTTGCCGGCGTCGAGCGCATCGAGGAACAGGGGGTAGAGCGTGCCGAGCAGCACCGTCGCGCAGGCGGTGACCAGCACGAGATTGTTCAGCAACAGCGCGCCCTCCCGCGACACCGGACGGAACGGCGCGCCCGCTCCGAGCGCCGGCGCCCGCCATGCGTACAGCGCGAGCGCGCCGCCCGTCGCGACGCCGAGCAGCAGGAGGATGAAGACGCCGCGCTCGGGGTCGGTGGCGAAGGCGTGCACGGAGGTGAGCACGCCCGAGCGCACCAGGAAGGCGCCGAGCAGGCTCAGCGAAAAGGCGAGGATGGCGAGCAGGACGGTCCAGGACCTGAGCGCCTCGCGCCGCTCGGCCGCGATGGCGGAATGCAGGAGCGCCGTGGCTGCGAGCCAGGGCATGAAGGAGGCGTTTTCCACCGGGTCCCAGAACCAGAAGCCGCCCCATCCGAGCTCGTAATAGGCCCACCAGCTCCCCAGTGCGATGCCGGCGGTCAGCCCCGCCCAGGCCGCAAGCGTCCAGGGCCGCACCCAGCGCGCCCAGGCCCGGTCCACCCGCCCTTCGATAAGGGCGGCAACGGCGAAGGAGAAGGCGACCGACAGGCCGACATAGCCGAAATAGAGAAGCGGCGGATGGAAGGCGAGGCCGGGGTCCTGCAGCAACGGGTTCAGGCCCGCGCCGTCCAGCGGCGGCGGCCAGACGCGCTGAAACGGGTTGGAGGTGAACAGGGTGAAAGCGAGGAAACCGGACCCGATCATCGCCTGGACGGCGAGCACGCGGGCCTGGAAAGTTTTCCGCAGGCTGCCGCCGAACACCGCCACCATCGCGCCGAACAGCGTGAGTATCAGCAGCCACAGCAGCAGCGAGCCCTCGTGATTCCCCCACACGCCGGTCAGGCGGTAGAGCAGCGGCTTCAGCGAATGCGAGTTCTGCGCGACCGCCGCGACCGAGAAGTCGGAGACGACATAGGCTCTCGTGAGCGCAGCGAACGCGATTGCGATGAGGACGAATTGCCCGAGCGCCGTATGCCGGGCGAGGTCCATCAGCGCCGGCTTCTCCCTGGCGGCGCCGTAGAGCGGCAATGCCGCCTGCAACAACGCGAGGCCCAGCGCCAGCGCGAGCGCGAAATTGCCGAGTTCCGCCGTCACGACCCGTCCGCCTTGCCTGCGCGCCGCAGCGCCTCCGCAGCCTCCGGCGGCATGTAGTTCTCGTCGTGCTTGGCGAGTATCTGCGTCGCCTGGAAGGTCCTCCCGCCGTCGAGCGCGCCGGTCGCCACCACGCCCTGTCCTTCGCGGAACAGGTCCGGCAGCAGCCCCGTATAGCGAACGGTGACAGCGTGCGCGCCGTCCGCGATGCGGAAGCTGACAGTCGTGCCGGACCGTGTCAGCGAACCTTCTTCCACCAGCCCGCCGATGCGGAACTCCCGGCCCGGCGCCACGGCCCCTGCCGCGACCTCGCTCGGCGAGTGGAAAAAGCGCATCGTGTCGTCGAGCGCCGTGAGCGCCAGCGCGGCCGCCCCGCCGAGAAGCGCCAGCGCGGAGACCAGCAGCAGAAGGCGCCGGCGCTTAGGCCGCATTGTCCGCGCCGCCGCCGGCGGCAGCTGCACTGTCCACTCCGCCGCCGACGGCTTCCAGCGCCGCCAGACGGCGCCGGGCGCGGCGCAGCCTCAGCACGCTCTCGGCAAGCAGGCCGGCCAGCACGGCCGCAGCCGCGCCATAGGCCGGCCAGACATAGGCCGCATAGCCGCCCATATGGAAGAGTTCGCCGAGCCCGCTCATCGCCGCCGCTGGATAGCACGGCCGGGCCGGCGGTCAAGGCAAGCCGGCGGGACGGGGGCGGCTCCGGGTTCCGTCCCTGGGGCTCCGAAAGGCCCGGCCGCCGGGAACCCATTAGTTCACAACCTCCTTGAGACGCTTGCCGGCCTTGAAGAGCGGTGTTTTCGAGACGCCGACCCGAATCGGTTCGCCAGTGCCCGGATTGCGCCCGGTATGGGCCGGCCGGGTCCTTACGGAGAACCTGCCGAAGCCCGATATGCGCACGGCTTCGCCGCGGGCCAGCGCTTCTCCTATCGCAGCCAGCATGGCATTGACCGCCTCTTCCGCCGTGCCCCTGCTCAAACCCGTCCTGTCGGCAACCCGGCCGACAACATCCGATTTTTTCATGGGTTCAGTCCCGGTACAACCGTGTCGATTTGCCTGCCGGCAAGGCCCGGTTGCCCAAGCATCGCCGCACGCGAAGTCTCCTCCTTCACCGCAAGAAATAGTCTCTAGAAGCATGGAATCGGAAAGGTAAGTGCATAATCGGATAACATTTATGCGCGAATGGCATATCGGGAAGCTGATCCGGAAACTGTGGGGACTGGGGCTTTCCGCGGTTCCGGAGCTCGTGATTTCGACGATTGCCGGAAGCCGGATCCGTCCTGACTTCGACGGTTGGGCTGACTTCTGACCGATCTCGCGTCTGGAGTTTTCAGTAAAGCCAATGAGTTGGCAGTTGCGGTGCGGTCAAGCTGCGTTGTAGTGCCTAGTAAATCTTTGAGACTGTCAATGCCTCCGCCACGCGCTACACTCCCCCCATGTTCGTGCGCATCAAGACCTCCCCCAACAGCCCGCGACGCTCGGTCCAGATCGTCGAGGCCGTGCGCGACGGCGGCAAGGTCCGACAGCGCATCGTCCGCCATGTCGGCGTGGCCATGGACGAGGACGAGCTCGAGCGCCTGAGGCAGCTCGGCGAGTACGTCAAGGCGAAGCTGGAGGACGAGCGTCAGCCGGCATTGTTTGCGCCCGAGAAGATCGCTGAGCAGGCGATCCGTGTCGGCCGCCGGGGGGACGGCAAGGAGGAACTCCCGGTCGACCTCAAGCAGCTTGAAGAGGAGCAGCGCCTGATCACAGGCATCCACGAGGTCTATGGCGAGATCTACCTGCGGCGCGACAATCAGCTTGAGACGCTGGCGACAATCAGGATGAGACGGGGGAAGGCGGCGGCCCGGAACGGAGGGAGGGCGTAGCCCGACCGGAGTTCCGGGCCGCCGCCTCAAAAATTTTTCCTGGACCTTCTGGCGGGGTCGGTCGGCTGGGCGAACGGTGACGTTTTTCCGAGTAGAGGAGCGCGTCATTGCCCGGGCGTTACGTAACCGATCGCCAGAAGAGGCTGTTCATGACCCACAAGAAGACCGACACCATCGAGGTGGCGGCCGCCAAGGCGGGGTTCGGCCGTGCCACCGGCTACCGTCTTGCCGCCGATCCGGAGCCATTCCGGGAGAAGAAGCCGCGGGGCCGGCGCCGCCCGGACCCGCTGGCCGATATCTTCGAGAAGGACGTCGTGCCGATCCTTGAGACCAGCCCGGCCATCCGTCCGGTTGGCGTGTTCGAGGAGTTGATGCGCCGTCATCCCGAACTGGACCCGGGGGTGCGGCGTACGCTGGAGCGGCGGATCCGCACCTGGCGCGCCCAGTATGGCGCGGAGAAGGACGTGATCTTCCGCCAGAAGCACGAGCCGGGCCGGCAGGGCCTGTCCGACTTCACCCGCATGGGCTCGCTCGGCGTGACCGTGGCGGGGCAGCCGCTGGATCACATGCTCTACCACTTCCGCCTCGCCTGGTCGGGCTTCACCCATGCCCATGTGGTGCTCGGCGGGGAGAGCTTCACGGCGCTGGCCGAAGGGCTGCAGGACGCGCTGTGGCATCTCGGCGGCGCGCCTCTCGATCACCGCACCGACAGCCTGTCGGCGGCGTTCTGCAACCTGGGCAAGGACGCGGTCGAGGACATGACCGGGCGCTACCGGGCGCTGTGCGAGCATTACGGCATGGAAGCCACCCGCAACAACCGCGGCGTGGCGCATGAGAACGGCTCGATCGAAGGGCCGCACGGACACCTCAAGCGCCGGATCGCGGATGCGCTGGCGCTGCGCGGCTCGTCGGACTTCGAGACCCTCGACGCCTATCGGCGCTTTGTCGCCGAGGTGGTCGGCCGCGCCAACGCACACCGCTCCAAGGCGATCGAAGCCGAGCGCGCGGTGCTGCGGGACCTGCCGGTCGAGCGGACTGTCGATTACGAGACGATCAGCGTCAACATCGGCCAGTCCTCCGGCTTCGTTCTCCGCCGCGTGTTCTACACCGTGCCCTCACGCCTGATCGGGCACCGGCTCGGGGCGCGCGTCTACGACGACCGGATCGACCTCTTCCTCTCGGGCACTCACCTCCTCACCCTGCCGCGCGCGCGCGTCGGCGCGAGCGGTCCGGGCGGTCACGTCGTCAACTACCGTCACGTCATCCACTCCTTGAAGAAGAAGCCGATGGCGCTGATGAACCTGGTCTATCGCGACGAGCTGTTCCCTCGCGAGCCCTACCGACGCTGCTTCGAGAAGGCCCTGGAGCGGATCGGCGAGCGCGAGGCCTGCCGCCTCGCCGTCGGCCTCCTGGCGCTGGCGCATGAGGACACCTGCGAGGCCGAACTGGCCGCGGAGATCGATCGCGCCCTCAAGACCGGCCGTCTTCCCGACCCCGACAAGCTCAAAGCCCGCTTCGCGCCGCAGCGCGGCAGCATGCCCGCCATCAAGGTCGCCAGGGCGCCACTCCTCGGCTACGGCGCGTTGCTGCAAGGAGACGCGGCATGACTGACAACCGGGACAGACCCGCCGCCGACCCCAACAAGGTCGACGCCATCAGGCTCTCCCTGATGCTCACCGAACTCCGCCTGCCGACCATCAACCGGCTCTGGCAGGGCTTCGCCAAGAGGGCCGACGCCGAGGGATGGACCGCAGCACGCTTCCTCGCAACCCTCGTCGAGCACGAACTCGCCGAGCGCGACCGCAGGCGCATCGAACGCCATCTCAGGGAGGCGAAGCTGCTCCCCGGCAAGAGCCTCGACAGCTTCGACTTCAACGCCGTGCCGATGATCTCGAAGGCCCAGGTCAACGCGCTGGCCGCCGGCGATGCCTGGCTGACCCAGGGCGCCAATTGCCTCATCTTCGGACCGCCAGGCGCCGGCAAGAGCCATCTCGCCTCCGCCATCGGCCTCGCCCTGGTCGAGAACGGATACCGCGTCCTCTTCACCAGGACCACCGATCTCGTCCAGCGCATGCAGGTCGCCCGCCGCGAACTCGCCCTCGAAGCCATGCTCGCAAGGCTCGACCGATACCACCTCCTCATCCTCGACGACATCGCCTATGTCCAGAAGGATCAGGCCGAGACCAGCGTCCTCTTCGAACTCATCTCCGCCCGCTACGAGCGCCGATCCCTGCTCATCACCGCCAACCAGCCCTTCGGTGAGTGGGGAAAGGTGTTCCCGGACGAAACAACCGCGGTGGCTGCCGTCGACCGGCTCGTCCACCACGCCACCATCCTCGAAATGAATGTCGAGAGCTACAGGCGCCGCGAAGCCCTCGACAGAGGCAAGCGAAAGGCTGGGCGCCCGGCAAGCTACGCCACCGAAAAAAACACCAAAAACTGAACCGCTGCCGCCAGATCGGCCCAGCGGCCACAACACTCACAGCCCGCGGGAATCGCCTCCGCGGGCCGTCTCTTCTCCGACCCGACGGCCCCCCCGCGACAATCAAAACGCTCTCCGAAAACCCTGTTTGTCGCGCCGCGACAATCAAAATCCGAAACCGCTTGCAATCCGCGCCCCGCGCGACAATCATCAACTCGCCGATGCCGCCGGGGAATCTCATCCTGATTGACGCGCGGCTCTCACCCAGATTGTCGCGCTATATCTACCGGCTGCTGGGCCTCGACGCGCTGCTGCCGCGCTCGCGCTACCGGGCCTCCCATGACGCGCTGTTCCATGTGGTGATGGCGCGGGTAGCCAACCCCGACAGCAAGCGGGGCAGCGTGCGCCGGCTCGAGGAGGACTTCGGCGTGAGTCTTCCGCTCGAGAAGGTCTACCGGATGATGGATCAGCTCGACGCGACGGTGATCGAGCGACTGCGCACGCGCGTCGGCGAGGCGAGCCGGTCGCTGCTGCCGGAGCCGGTCGCGATCCTCTTCTTCGATTGCACCACGCTCTACTTCGAGACGGCCGCCGAGGACGAGCTTCGCCAGCACGGCTTCAGCAAGGACGGCAAACACAAGGACTCGCAGGTTCTGCTGGCGCTGATGGTGACGCGCGAAGGGCTGCCGATCAGCTACGAGGTCTTCCCCGGCGCCACCTACGAGGGACACAGCATGGTCCCGGTCCTGCAGGACATGCAGCGCCGCCACCAGGTGGAGCGCACGGTATGCGTGGCCGACCGGGGCATGCTGAGCGCCGACAACCTCGACGCCATGGACGCCATCGGCGGCGAGTATGTCGTCGGCGCGCGGCTGCGCAAGCTGCCGCTCGCGCTGCTGGGGCAGGTTCTCGACCCCGGGACCTATGCCCCGCTGGAGGGCTCACAGGACCGCCGGGTCGGCGAGTGGGAGTACAAGGGCCGTCGCCTGATCGTCGTCTTCTGCCCCCAGCGCGCACGCAAGGACGCGCACGAGCGCCGCCATCAGGTGGAACGCCTGCTCGACAGGCTGGCCCGCAGCGACAATCCCAGGGAACTGCTCTCCAATCACGGGGCGAAGCGCTTCATCGCCGTCGAGGGCGACGCACGGCTCACGGTGAACCCGGAGAAGATCGCCGAGGCCGCACGATGGGACGGGCTCACCGGCGTCATCACCAATCTGCGCGACGCGCGCGTCACCGAAGTGATGGCTCACTACCAGGGGCTCTGGCAGGTCGAGGAGAGCTTCCGGATCACCAAACACGACCTGAAGATACGTCCCATCTGGCACTGGAACCCGGACCGGATCCGCGCTCACATCGCCATCGCCTTCCTGGCCTTCGCCTGCGTTCGACACCTTGCGTACCGCGTCGCCATCCAGAAGCGGCGGATGTCCCCGGAGGTCATCCGCTCCGCCCTCGTCCACCGCCAGTGCTCCCTGCTGCGCTGTCGGCAATCGGGCAACCGCTACGTCATCCCCTCGAAGCCGACACCGGCGGCGGAGCAGATTTACGCAACCATGGGGCTGCCCCTGACGATCACCCCGTATCAACTCGCCTGACCGTCGACGAAGCACGGCTCGAAGAAATGCCGGATGTAGTGCCTAGCCGAAATGAGAACCAGGCAATATCAACTACTTATGCGAATCAACCGTCGAAGTCAGGAAATAGTCTCTAGAAGCATGGAATCGGAAAGGTAAGTGCATAATCGGATAACATTTATGCGCGAATGGCATATCGGGAAGCTGATCCGGAAACTGTGGGGACTGGGGCTTTCCGCGGTTCCGGAGCTCGTGATTTCGACGATTGCCGGAAGCCGGATCCGTCAGACACCCCGCATCCTGCGGTTCCCCGGGTCGTAGAGCGGCCTGAGCGAAGCCTCGGCCGGAACGGCCACGCCCGCCACATTTATCGCGAATGCGCCGGCATCGAGCGCCTGCACCGGCACATAGCCGAGGCCTACGGCCCCGCCCAGCGCGTGCCCGTAATTGGCGGAGGTCAGCGTATCGACCATGCGCCCGTCCGCCAGGATCGGCTCATGGCCGTAGAGCAGCGGTTCGGGGTCGAGCAGGCGGAACTGCATCAGGCGGCGCGAAGGGCCGGCGTCGCGCGCGCGGAGATAGGCCTCGCGGCCGAGGAAGTCCTTGGCGTCGGGCTTCACGGCGAAGGCGAGGCCGGCCTCGACCGGGTTGTCCGAAGGCGCGATGTCGTGGCCCCAGTGGCGGTAGGCCTTCTCGATGCGCAGGCTGTCCAGCGCGTGCATCCCGACGGGCGCAGCGCCTGCGTCCCGCAGCGCCGCGAACACCCCTCTCGCCTCGCTCCAGGGCACATACAGCTCCCAGCCGAGCTCGCCGACATAGCTGATGCGCGACGCCCTGAGCGGCGCGCCCGCCAGCTCGATCTCCCGCGAGGTTCCGAACGGGAAGGCATTGTCCGAAAGGTCGGCCGATGTCAGCGGCGCGAGCAGGGCGCGCGACTTCGGCCCCATGACGGCGAACACGGCCAGCTCGTCCGTTATGTCCGCCAGGTCCACGCGCCGGTCGCGAGCCTCCATGCGGAGCCGGGCCAGGTCCCGCGCTGCGGCGGCCGCGGCCGTCACCACCATGTAGCGGGCCTCGTCGAGCCGGGTGACGGTCAGGTCCGCCTCTATGCCGGCCGCCGCATTCAGCCATTGGGTGTAGACCACGCTTCCGGGCGGGCGGCTCATGTCGTTGGCCGAGACCCATTGCAGCAGCGCCTCGGCGTCCGGCCCCTCGACCAGGATCTTGCCGAAGGAGGTGAGGTCGAACACGCCGGCTTCCTCGCGGACGCTCCGGTGCTCGGCGGCGCTCGCCCCGAACCAGTTCTGCCGTCCGTAGCTGTATTCATAGACGGGCTCTTCGCCCGGCCGCGCGAACCAGTTGGCGCGCTCCCAGCCGGCGACCTCGCCGAAGCAGGCGCCCGCTTCCGCCAGCGCGCCATGCACCGGGGACCGCCGCTCGCCGCGCGCCGTCTCGAATTGCCGGTAGGGCCAGTGCATGGCGTAGAGGAGGCCCAGCGCCTCGCTGACGCGCGCCTTGAGGTAGGTCCTGCCGTTCTGGAAGGGCTGCATCCGGCGCGGGTCGAAGGCCGAGAGGTCGCAGGGCGGCGCGCCGTCCTCGATCCAGGCCGCGAGCCGCTGGCCGACGCCGCCCGCCGCCTGGATGCCGATGGAATTGAAACCGGCCGCGATCCAGAAGCCCTCGACATTGCCGGCGGGGCCCAGATGGAACGCCTGGTCCGGGGTGAAGCTCTCCGGGCCGTTGAAGAAGAGGCGTATGCCCGTCTCCCTCAGTGCCGGCACGCGGTGCAGCGCGCCTTCCAGTATCGGCTCGAAATGGTCCCAGTCGTCGGGTAGCTGGTCGAAGCAGAAATCCTCCGGGATGCCGTCCATGCCCCAGGGCTTCGCCACCGGCTCGAACGCGCCGACGAGCAGCTTGCCGGCGTCTTCCTTGTAGTAGGCGGAACTGTCCTGGTCGCGCATGACCGGAAGGCCGGCCTCGACGCCCTCCATCGGCTCGGTGACGATGTAGAAATGCTCCGCCGCGTGGAGCGGCACGGGCGTTCCGGCCATCAGGCCGACCTCGCGCGCCCACATGCCGGCGCAGTTGGCGACGCACTCCGTCGCGACCGGCCCGGCCTCGGTCTCGACGCCGGTGATGCGCCCGCCTGCCGCACGGATGCCCGTGACCTTCACATTCTCCAGCAGCACGGCGCCGGCCTGCCGCGCGCCCCTGGCGAGCGCAGCGGCGGTGTCCGCCGGGTTGGTCTGGCCGTCGCCGGCATAGAAGCTGCCGCCGATCAGGTCATCGACATGCAGGAGCGGCCAGAGGCGCTTCAGGTCCGCCGGCGTGCAGAATTCGATCTCGGCGCCATAGGCCCGCGCGCTTGCTGCCGAGCGCTTGAGCTCCTCCCAGCGCTCTGCATTGCCGGCGGTGTAGATCGAGCCCGTCCGCCGGTAGCCGGTGGTCTGGCCGGTCTCGGCCTCCAGTTCGGCGTAGAGCCGCGACGAATCGGCGAGGATGGCGGCCAGCGTCGGATGCGGCGCGGCGGAGCGCACAAGGCCCGCCGCGTGCCAGGTGGTGCCGCAGGTGAACTGCTTGCGTTCCAGCAGCAATATGCCGTCGCGCCCGGCCTTCGCCAGGTGGTAGGCGAGGCTCAGCCCGACAATGCCGCCGCCGACGATGACGATGGAGGCGTGGGAGGGGAGGGGGGCCATAACGGGAAAAGTCTAGGCGGGAACGCTTCCCGCCGGAAGCGGAACCGTGCCAGTCTTGCGCCCTTCGCAATGGAAGGATTCCACCCGATGGACTTGCCTGCCCTCAGCCTCACCGCCGTCCCCGGCCGCCGCCTTGCCACGCTGGAGCTTGCCCGCGAGATCGAGCGCCGCGGCTTCGCCGGCATGTGGGTCCCGAGCCCGTTCAGCGGCCTCGGGCTCTGCCATGCGCTCGCCCATGTCACAGAGCGCGCGGTCTTCGCCACCTCGATCGCGCCGATCTACTTTCAGCAGGCCGAGGAATTCGCTCAGGCGGCGGCCTTTATCCACGAGGTCTCGGGCGGGCGGTTCCGCTTCGGCATCGGTGTGTCTCACCAGCCGACCCATGAGCGCATGGGAATCAGGCCCGGCAAGCCGCTCGGCGATATCCGCGCTTTCGTCGAGGAAATCCGGGGCGTCCCGCGCACGGGCGGGTTGCCGCCGGTGGTGCTGGCGGCGATGCGCCCGCGCATGATCGCGCTCGCCGGGGAGATCGCCGACGGCATCGTGTTCGCCAATGCCGCGCGCCGCCACATCCCGGCGTCGCTGGAAGCGCTGCCGGCGAAGAAGCGCGCGGATGCTGGCTTCGAGATCGCCTGTATGACGCCTACCTGCGTTTCCGACGACCTGGAGGCCGCGAAAGCGGTCAACCGCAAGACGCTCACGCGCTATGCGCAGCTTCCCTATTACCGGAACTACTGGAAGGACGCGGGCTACCGGGAGGAGATGGAGGCGGTGGAACGCGCCATGCCCGGGGGCGACGCAGCGGTCGCCGCCTGCCTCTCGGACCGCTGGCTTGCCGATGTCACACTGTTCGGTCCGCCGGCGAGGGTTCGCGAGGGGGTGGAGGAGTTGCGCGCCGCCGGCGTCCGCACGCCCGTTCTCGTCCCGTCGTCGGCCGCCGGCGGCCAAATGAAGGCCTTCGAGGAGGTGATGGCGGTGTTCGGGTGACGGCGGGCGGGGCAGTCTATTCGGCCGGCGCCGCCGGCGGGGCGATGTCCGCGTTCCGGCCGAGATGCAGATGCAGCATCCCTTCGATCCGCGCGATACGCTCGCCTTGTTCCTTCATTACGCCTTCGATCCGGTCCATCCGACCGCCTTGTTCCTTCATTACGCCTTCGATCCGGTCCATCCGACCGCCCAGATCGGCGCGTAATGCACGGTGACCCTGCCAGACCAAGCCGCCCAGGGTGACGCCTATACCGACCAGACTGGCCCCAACGGCCAGTATCGCAATCATCTCCGGCGTCATCGTTCCGCCTGTCCATCTACAAATTCGATATGGACCGTATATCCTCGCCGGCCGGGCAACAAGCCCGGTCTTCCTCAAAGTGCGTCGTAGTCGAGAACCACTTCGCGGGTGAGCGGGCGGGACTGGCAGGTGAGGACGAAGCCGGCTTCGAGTTCCCAGGGCTCCAGCGAGTAGTTCTGCAGCATATCGACCCGGCCGGAGACGAGCCTGGCCCGGCAGGTGCAGCACATGCCGCCCTTGCAGGAGAAGGGCAGGTCGAGGCCGTGGCGGCGCCCGGCGTCGATGATGCGTTCGCCGTCGAAGCCCATGGCGAAGCGGCGCCGGGCGCCGTCCAGTACCACGGTGACTTCGGCCGCGCCGGCGGCGCGCTCTTTCCGGCCGACTGCCTGGGGCGCGACGACCTGGCCCGGATTGCCGGTGAAGCGCTCGGTGCGGACGCGCGCCGCGGCCATGCCGGCAGCCGTGAGCGCCCCGGGCACGGCCTCGGCCATGTCGCCCGGCCCGCAGACCAGCGCCTCGTCGAAGGTTTCCGCCGGGCCGAACGCCTCCATCAGCGCCTGCGTCTTGCCCGCGTCGAGGCGGCCGTGGCAGAGCGGCACCTCCTGGTCCTCGCCGGAGAGGACATGGAGCACGGAGAAACGGCCGAGATGCCGGCTCTTCAGGTCGTCCAGCTCGTCCCGGAAGATTACGTCCCCGGCGTTCCGGTTGCCGTAGAACAGCAGCAGCTCGCTCTCCGGCTCCGAGGCGAGCACGGTGCGCGCGACGGAGATGACCGGCGTGATGCCGCTGCCGGCCGCGAACAGCGCATAGCGGCCCCTTCCCCCCGGCGCGAGCGGGCGGTGGAAGCGGCCGTCCGGCGTCATGACGGAGAGCGTGTCCCCGGCCTCGAGCTCCCTGTTGATCCAGCCGGAGAAGCGCCCGTCCGGCACTTCCTTCACGGCGATGCGAAGCTCGCCGTCTTCCAGGCCGGAGCAGATCGAGTAGGACCGCCTGACTTCTTCCCCGTCGAAGTCCCGGCGCAGCGTCAGGAACTGGCCCTGCACGAAGCGGTAGGCCCCGGCCAGCGCCTCAGGCACCTCGAAGGCGACCGACACGCAACCGGCCGTCTCCCGGCGGACCTCAGCGACGGTGAGATCGTGGAAACGCGGCCTTACAGGCACTTGAAGCGCTCGAACGGCTCGCGGCATCCGAGGCAGCGCCAGAGCGCCTTGCAGGGCGTGGAGCCGAACCGGCTGAGCTCCTCCACCGAGCCGCCGCCGCAATGCGGGCAGGCGACCGGCCCCCGCACCGGCGGCGCAATGCCGTAGGCGGCGAGCTTGGCCTTGCCGGCCTCCGACATCCAGTCCGTCGTCCAGGCGGGCGCAAGGCAGGTCTCGACGACGGCGTCGGCGAACCCGGCGCAAGCGAGCGCCGCCTCGACATCGCGGCGGATCGCCTCGCTTGCCGGGCAGCCGCTATAGGTCGGCGTCAGCCGCACGACCAGCCTGCCGCCGTCTTCCTCCACCGCGCGCACCAGCCCGAGGTCGCCGGCCGTCAGCACCGGGATTTCGGGGTCCGGCACCGCCTCTGCGAGCCGGCGCGCTTCCGCCGCGCGGCTCACCATTCCGCTCCCGGATAGGCGCGCTGCATGAACTGGAACTCCGCCAGCAGATGCCCCAGATGCTCGCTGTGCCGGCCCTGCCTGCCCCCCTTGCGGACCCCGGTGCCTTCCGGCGGCGCGAGCCCGGCTTCGTCCAGCACCGGCTCGACCCTTGCCTGCCAGGGCGCATGCAATTCGCAGGGCGCAACGGCGATGCCCTTCTCCGCCAGGGCCGCTTCCACCCCGTCCGCCTCGAAGATCTCGCCGGCATAGGGCCAGAGCAGGTCGAGGCCGGCCTGGGCGCGGGCGTGGCTTTCCTCCGTGCCGTCGCCCATGCGGACCACCCAGGCGGCGCTCTGCTCGACATGGTACGCGGCCTCTTTCGCCGCCTTGCCGGCGATGCCGGCCAGCACTTCGTCGCGGGAGGCGGAAAGGCGCGGCCAGAGCTCGACCGCATAGGCGTCGAACAGGAACTGGCGCACCATGGTCTGCGCGAAGTCGCCGTTCGGCTGCTCGACCAGCAGCAGGTTGGAGAAGTCCAGCACGTCGCGCTCGTAGGCGAGCGCGTCCTCGTCCCGGCCCCGGCCTTCCCGCTCGCCGGCGCAGGCGAGCAGCAGCCGCGCCTGCCCGAGCAGGTCGAGGGCGGTGTTGGCGAGCGCGATATCCTCTTCCAGCTCAGGCCCGTGCCCGACCCATTCGGAGAGGCGGTGGCTCAGGATGAGCGCATCGTCGCCGAGGCGCAGCGCATAGGCGGCAGTCAGCGCATCCGCCATCTACATGTTCTCGACGTCGTCGGGGAGGTCGTAAAAGCTCGGATGGCGGTAGATCTTCGACATCGCCGGCTCGAACAGCATGTCCTTGTCGGCGGGGTCGGAAGCGTGGATGCGGTCCGACGGGACGACCCAGATGCTCGTGCCCTCGCCGCGCCTTGTATAGACATCGCGCGCGCGGGCGAGCGCCATTTCGGGGTCGGCCGCATGCAGCGAGCCGCAATGGCGGTGGTGCAGCCCGGTGCGGGCGCGGATGAACACCTCGAACAGCGGCCAGTCCCGCTCGTTCCCGCCTCTTCTCTCGCCGTCCGACATGCGCTCCGTCCGCCGGGCGCTATTCCGCCGCCGCGGCGGCGCGCGCCTGCTTCCTGCGCGCGTGGGCGGTCGCGGCGTCGCGCACCCAGGCGCCGTCGGCATGGGCCTTGCGGCGCGCGGCCATGCGCTCGCGGTTGCAGGGCCCGTTGCCCGCCAGCACTTCGTTGAACTCGGTCCAGTCGATCTCGCCGAAGCGCCAGTGGCCGCTCTCCTCGTCCCAGCGGAGCTCGGGGTCCGGCGGCTCCAGGCCGATCAGCCGCGCCTGCGGGACCGTGGCGTCCACGAATTTCTGCCGCAGCTCGTCATTGGTGAAGCGCTTGATTTTCCAGCGCATGGAGCGCGAGGTGTGCGGCGAGTCGGCGTCCGAGGGGCCGAACATCATCAGCGACGGCCACCACCAGCGGTCGAGCGCGTCCTGGGCCATGCGCTTCTGCGCCGCCGTTCCCCCTGCGAGGCGGGAAATGGCCTCGTAGCCCTGGCGCTGGTGGAAGCTCTCCTCCTTGCAGATGCGGATCATCGCGCGCGCATAGGGGCCGTAGGAGCAGCGGCAGAGCGGGATCTGGTTCATGATCGCCGCCCCGTCCACCAACCAGCCGACCGCGCCGATATCCGCCCAGGTGATCGTCGGGTAGTTGAAGATCGAGGAGTAGCGCGCCCGGCCGTCCAGCAGGCGTTCCACCATTTCCGCCCGCGAAATGCCGAGCGTTTCCGCCGCCGCGTAGAGATAGAGGCCGTGCCCGCCCTCGTCCTGCACCTTGGCGAGCAGGATCGCCTTGCGGCGCAGGCTCGGCGCGCGCGTCAGCCAGTTGCCCTCCGGCAGCATGCCGACGATCTCGGAATGGGCGTGCTGGCTGATCTGGCGGATCAGCGTCTGCCGGTAGGCCGCCGGCATCCAGTCGTTCGGCTCGATCTTCTCCTCGCGGTCGATCTTCGCCTGGAAGCGGGCCAGCAGTTCCGCATCCTCGGGTCCGCCCTCCTCGACCGACTGGTTCAATCCCTGCGTGTACATGGCTCGCAATTTGGGACCGGGCGCTGCCCTTGTCGAGAGGAAAACGCGGCGTGTCCGATCAGTTGTCGCATGCCCCTTCGGCGACGGCCCGGTCCATATCCTCAAGCGTCACCGGCGGACCGTCATATGCGAGCATGCCGAAAAGTTCGGAAAGCCGTTGGACAGGCAACAGGCGCACGTTGCCATTATCCATGATGACATAGCGTAAACGGTCCCCGGACGAGACCCCGAGCGCTTCGCGCACGGCCTTTGGCAGAGTCGTCCGACCTTTCGAGGTTATGGCGGACTCGATCATTGCAAACCCCACTTTCCGTACCGAGGAACACGATACCGGCGGTCGGCGATACCAGCGCCGCAAGCAAGGACCGACAAGCCCCTGTCGTCGTCCCGGACGGCGCGTCAGCGTCGATCCGGGACCTCCCGCATTTGGGGTAGCACCGCGGGAAGACCCCGGCTCTCCACTCCGCTTCGCTCCATTCCGGCCGGGGTGATGCCGAAGGGGGACCGGGCGCGCCCAGCTTTCGCGATGAGTCGTGACATGCCGCCGCTGGTATTATCCGCCAAAGTCCGCAGACAGCCTTGGGCGTTCCCTCAGCCGCCGGCGGCGAAGGAGGAGCGGAACGCCCAGCGGGTGGTGCGCATCTCGATGAAGGCGAACAGCGCATACATGGCGATGCCTTCTATGGCGAGCGCGATCAGCCCGGCGAAGACGAGCGGCATCTGGAAGTTGGTGCCGGCGACGCTCATCAGGTAGCCGATGCCGGAATTCGCGGCGATGGTCTCGGAGACGACCGAGCCGACGAAAGCGAGCGTGATCGCGACCTTCAGCGAACCGTAGAAATAGGGCTGGGCGCGGGGGATGCCGACCTTGAGGATGATGTCCAGCTTGCGCGCCCCGAGCGCCCTCAGCACGTCTTCCAGTTCGGGCTCCGTGGTGGCGAGCCCCGTCGCGACATTCACCACGATGGGAAAGAAGGAAATCAGGAAGGCGGTCAGGATCGCCGGGATTTCGCCGATGCCGAACCAGATGACCAGGATCGGCACCACCGCGACCTTGGGGATGGAGTTGAAGCCGACCATAACCGGGTAGAGCCCCCGGTAGATCGTCCGCGACCAGCCGACGATCATGCCGAGGACGACGCCGAAAGCGACCGCGATCGCGAAACCGGCAAGCGTCGTCCACATGGTCGCCCCCGAATGCCGGAGCAGCGGTTTCCAATGCGTTACCGTGGCCTCGACTATGGCGGAAGGCGCGGGCAGGATGATCGGATTGACGCCGAAGATCTGGCAGACCGCCTCCCAGAAGACGAACAGGCCGAGCGTGAACGCGAACGGGGCCGTCCGTTCGAAGAACGACACCGGCGTCATTGCCGGACCTCGGAGATGCGGCTGCGCAGGTCATGCACGATATCCACGAACTCGGGCTCGAAGCAGACATCGAGCTCGCGCGGTCTCGGCAGGTCGATGGCGCGGGAGGCCACGATCCGGCCCGGCCGCGCGCTCATCACATGGACCGTGTCGGCGAGGAACGCGGCTTCCCTGAGGTCGTGCGTGACGAGAATCACGGTGAAGCCGATTCGCGCCCAGAGGTCGCGCAGCACGCACCAGAGCTCCTCGCGGGTGAAGGCGTCGAGGGCTGCGAAAGGCTCGTCCAGCATCAGGAGCGCCGGTTCGTGGATGAGCGCCCGGCAGAGCGAGGTCCGCTGCTGCATGCCGCCCGAAAGTTCCCAGGGAAAGCGTTCGGCGAAGCCGTCGAGCCCGACCAGGGCGAGCAGCCTGTCCGCGCGCTCGGCGTATTCGGCCTTGTTTCTGCGGAAACGCCGGCGGTGCGGCTCGACGATCTCCAGCGGCAGCAGGACATTGTCCCGGATGGTCCGCCAGGGCAGCAGATTGGCGTTCTGGAAGGCCATGCCGGCGATCTTGACGGGCCCCTCCACAGCGGCCCCGTCCACCGCTATGCGCCCGGCGGTCGGCCGGACGAGGCCGGTGGCGAGCTTCATCAGTGTGGACTTGCCGCACCCCGACGGGCCGACCACGGCGGCGAAGGCGCCCCGCTCGACATTCAGGTCCAGCCCCCGAACCGCGGTGACGCCTCCGCCGGAAGCGCCCGCATAGGTGAGGGTCACGTCCTCGACAATGACGATGGCGCGTCCTCCCCCTTTGGCGGGCGTCCGGCCGGGCGCTAAAGCTGGCGGTCCGCCGCGGGAGGCAGGTAGGACGAATCGAAGACCGCCGAGGGCTCCGGTCGGTTGGTGAACTCGTAGGTGACGCCGATCTGGTCGAGCGACATCGCCAGCCTCGCCGCGTCCACGCCGCCGAAGCCGTTCTTCTTCACCTCGTCGGTCACGATATTGTCGCGGATCGCCATCTTGAGCCGCGCCAGCTCAAGCGACTCATCGGCGATCTCGTTGCGCTTCATCACCGACTTGATCGCGGTTTCGGGATCCGCAACGGCGGCCTGCACGCCCTTGATGGTGGCGGCGACGAAGCCCTTGATGACATCCGGATTCGCCTCGGCGTAGTCCGTGTTGACCATGATCGCATTCCCGTAGAGCTGCAGCCCGTAGTCGGCCATCATCATGACCTTCACGTCCTCGGGCGCGATGCCGTTGCGGATCAGGTTGAAGTGGGACGAGAAGGAATAGCCGGTGATCGCATCGACTTCGCCGCGGGCCAGCATCGGCTCGCGCACCGGGAAGCCGACATTCTCGATCTGCACCTTGGAGGCGTCGATGCCGTTCTCCTTCACGAAGGCTTTCCACTGGGCGTAGGCCCCGTCCGGCGCCGGCGCACCGAGGATGCGGCCTTCGAGGTCCTTGGGCTTGAGCACGCCGCGCTCGGTCGTCGAGACGATGGCGAAGGGCGGGCGGTTATAGACCATCAGAACGGCGGTCACGGGCGCGCCCGGGTTCTGGTCGAGGAACTTCGCCAGCGAGTTGATGTCCATGAAGCCGATGGGATAGGTCCCGGCGGCGATGCGCGTGATGCCCTTCACGGAGCCCGGGCCCGAGTCGATGGTGACGTCCAGCCCTGCATCGGCGTAGTAGCCATTGTCTATGGCGACGAAATAGGGGGCCGACGGCCCTTCGAATTTCCAGTCGAGCGCAAACTTGACCGCGGTTTCCGCGGCTGCGGCATGGGCCGAGAGCGCAAGTGCGGCGGCCGAGAAGAGCGCGGCGCCTCCGCGGCTCGGTCGGAGAAGGCGAAGACAGCGTGACATCATGGGTTCCGTTCTCCCGTTCTGCGGACCTCTGCGCGGCGCCTCGACGCCGCGCGCCGCAAATGAACATTGCAGGACTCGCGCCGGCGTCCGTCGGCCCGCCGCGCTTCCTTGTCCAGCCGGACGCATCATCCTCCGTTCGGGCGCAGGGCGGAAGCTGAAAATCGCATCCGTGCGAAAAATCGGGCCTTGCCGCCGCGCCGGGCCCGCGTTCAGTCCAGCCGGGTGACTCGCCCCTCGACGGCCGGGGAGACCGTGCCGACGGTCTCGAGGAACTCCATCACATGCGCCGCCATGAAGGAGCCGTCCTTCGCGCCGATGCGCCGCTCGGCTTCCTCGAACATGGCGTAGCCGTCCCCGCCCCCGGCGAGGAAGTCGTTGGTCGCGAGCGTATAGGTCTTCTCCGGCTCCAGCGGCGCATCGCCGATGAGTATCTCGACGACCCGCCCGCCCTTCGGCCGGCTCGCATCGAACGAGAACCTCAGTCCCGACACATGCGGAAACTGCCCGCTGGCGTTTTCGACCCCGGCGACGCCGTGCTCAAGGGCTTCGCGGACCACGGCGCCGGTGAGGGCGAGCTTCACGGTCCTGTTCCCGAACGGCAGTTCCGTCAGCACCAGCTTGCCCGTGATGTCGGAGCCCGCGGGATAGACGGTATCCCCGCGAATGCCGCCGCCATTGGTCAGCGCGATGTCCGCTCCGACGGCGATGCGCATGGCGTCCGCCACCAGATTGCCGAAGGCGGTCTCGCCCGAACGCACCGACGCGCGGCGCGTATCCAGTTCGGTCGTCGTCCTGCCGACCGCAATGCCCAGGCTGCTGTCGAGCTGCTTCCGGCGCTTCTCGACAGCGGCGGCGAGCGCAGGCTGGTCCTTCACGCCTTCGGTCGAACGCAGTTCGTAATCCGGCGTCCAGACCGGCCGGAGATTGCCGCGCCGGTCTTCGACACGGTCGAGCGTCAGCCTGAGCACGCCGACATGGACGCCCTGCGAACCGGCCTTCAGGACCGTTTGCCGCCCGTCGTACCAGGCGACGGCCAGATGGTCGTGGCCGCCGAGAACGGCGTCGATCCCGCTCGACACGCGCAGAAGCTCCAGATCCTGTGCCATGTTGTTGTGGGTCAGCGCGACCACAAGGTCGGCTCCGGCCTCTCTCAGTTCGGCGGCAAGGGCGGCGCCCGTTTCGACGAAGGGGGCGAAGGCGACATCCCTGCCCGGAGACGAGATATTCGCGGTTTCCGGCGTGACCAGGCCGAGAAACCCGATCCGGTATCCGCCATGCTCGACGACTTTCACGGTCCCGGCTCCGGGAAAGCCCGGCTCGCCGCGGTAGCGGACATTGCCGGCGAGCCAGGCCGTCTCCGACTGTTCGAGCCGCTCCTTGAGGACTTCCGGGCCGAAATCGAATTCGTGGTTGCCGAGCACCGCGATATCGAACCCGATGGCGTTCGCAAGCTCGATCATGTGTTCGCCCCTATCCAGCCCGGAGAGCAGGGAGGGCGAGATCATATCGCCGCCGAAGGTGGCGATGACGAGCCCGCCCGCCTTTTCGGCGCGGGCGCGCTCTTCGGCAACGACCGTCGCAATCTTCGCCGCGCCGCCCCGGCCGTCCACGCCCTCCATCCGGTCCCAGTCGTTGACATGCACGAGCGTTATGGACAGCGGCTCGGCACTCGCATGCGTCCAGACGGCCGGGATGAGAGCCAGAAGCGCAACGGCAAAAGCGAGCGGGCGAAAGCGTCCGGGCATGACGGGCTGTCTCTTCCCTGTCCTTACGAATTGCGAAAGCATTATAGAGCCGGTCGGCGGCGGCATGGACCGCCGCGCGCCCGGCCGCCGGGGACAGGCGCGCCGGAAGGGAGAATGGCTTTGGTGGACCGCGATGAACGCCGCAGCGGCCCGGTGCTCATGTGGTTCCGGCGCGATCTCCGGCTTGCCGACAATCCCGCGCTTGCCTGGGCCTCGCAGACGGGCCGGCCGGTCATTCCCTTCTTCCTGCTGGACGACAAGGAGCGCCGGAGGGGCGGGGCGTCGCAATGGTGGCTGCATGGAAGCCTGGGCGCGCTCGGCGGCAGCCTCGCGCGCCTCGGCAGCCGGCTGGTCCTGCGCAGCGGTCCTGTCGGTGAGGCGATTACCGCGCTGGCGAAGGAAACCGGCGCGGCGGACATCGTCTGGAACAGGCTGTACGAACCGGCCCTTGTCGAACGGGACGAGGGTGTGGAGGCGCGGTGCCGGGATGCGGGCCTGGCGCCCCGGTCGTTCAATGCGGCGCTGCTGTTCGAGCCCTGGACCGTTCGCACGCAGACGGGCGGGCATTACCGTGTGTTCACGCCCTTCTGGCACGCCTGCCTGAAACAGGGCTTCGAGCCGGCTTGGGGCGCAGTGCGGCGCCTGTTGCCGCCGGCCCGTTGGCCTGCAAGCGAGGAGCTGGCCGGCTGGCGGCTCCGCCCGACTGCCCCGGACCGGGCTTCCGGCCTGCGCGAGGCGTGGCGGCCGGGCGAAGCGGGCGCCCGCTCGCGGCTCGAAGAGTTCCTGGGCAGGCGCGTCTCGGGCTATGCGGAAGGGCGCGAGTTCCCGGCGGAGCAGGGCACGGGCAGGCTATCGCCGCATCTGCATTTCGGCGAGATCGGCCCCCGGCAGGTCGCGGCCGCGCTCGGCCCGGCCGAACCCGGCAGCGGCGCCCATGCCTTTCTCCGGCAACTTGGCTGGCGCGAGTTCAGCTACCACCTGCTCTTCCACAATCCCGGCATGGACAGGGCCAATCTCCAGCGCGCCTTCGACCGCATGCCCTGGCGCGACGACCCCGAGGGTTTGCAGGCCTGGCAGCGCGGCCGTACCGGCTATCCGCTGGTCGATGCCGGCATGAGGGAGCTCTGGACGACGGGCTGGATGCACAACCGGGTGCGGATGATCGCCGCCTCCTTCCTGACCAAGCACCTGCTGGTCGACTGGCGGCTCGGCGCCGGATGGTTCCTCGACACGCTTGTCGATGCCGACCTCGCCAACAACAGCGCCGGCTGGCAATGGGTCGCCGGCAGCGGCACCGACGCCGCGCCGTATTTCCGCATCTTCAACCCTGTCGCGCAGTCCAGGCGCTTCGACGCCGGAGGCGGCTATCTCCGCAAGTGGCTCCCGGAACTGCGGCTGCTGCCCGACAAATGGATACACGCCCCCTGGGAAGCGCCGGCGGCCGTCCTCGCCGATGCCGGGGTAAGGCTCGGCGAGACGTATCCGCGGCCCATCGTGGACCACGGGCAAGCGCGCGAGCGGGCTCTCGACATCTACCGCACTGTCATTCGCGAGGGTGCGTAATGCAAGCAGTCGAGGGCAAGATTGGGGGATGACAAAGATAGGTTGACGAGGGAAATCAACGGTATTTTTCCGTCACATCTCAACGTCCCTTTCGTCATACCCGGACTTGTTCCATTGCTGTCCGGTTTAGGATTTGCGGGCATGACGATATTAGGGGACGGGGCAGCGCCTTCGGCCCTGTCTCGAAACGCCCCGGCGCCAATTCTCAAACGGATACTGAGCAATTTCAGCCGAGCAGGAAGCGGGCGGCGAGGATGGCGCCGAGCAGGATCAGGAACGCCAGCACGGCCTTGCGGAAGGTCTCGGCCGGGAGGCGGCGGCGCAGTGCCTCGCCGAGCTTCACCCCCGCCCAGACCGGCAGCAGGCCCAGCACCGAGACCATGGCCGCCGGGCCGGTCAGCAGCCCCGCTTCCGACAGCCCCGCCGCCATGGCGAGGCTGGAGAAGGTGAAGACGCAGTTGATCGCCTGCACGAAGCGGTTCGGGTCCAGCTGCAGCGCCAGTAGATAGGGCAGCAGCGGCATCACCTGCGAGCCGGTGAGGCCGTTCACCGCGCCGTTGATGAGCCCGACGGGCCATTGCAGCGGACGCTCCAGACGGGCGGGGAGCATGAGCGCCGGGCGCCCGAGCGCAAAGGCGGCATAGCCCGCAAGCACCGCCCCGAGAACGGCCCCGGCGGCCAGCGGATCGACCCGGACCAGAAGCATGACGCCGAGCGCAATGCCCGGCAGCACCGCCAGGCAGAGCGGCCAGAACCGCCGCACCGTCTCGCGGAAATGGCCCGCCCCGCGCATCACCAGCAGGTTGCTCGCAATGGACGGTGCCAGCACCAGCGGCAGCGCTTCGCGTATGCCGATGGAAAGCGCCAGCAGCGGTAGCGCGCAGGTCGAGAAGCCGAGCCCGGTCGCCCCCTTGACGAAAGCGGCGATGAGGAAAGCGGCAGCGACGGCGGCGAGCGTTTCCGGCGCCGTTGCGTCAATCATGCGTGTAGCCCTGCCGATCGAGCGGGACGGGTTCCCCCGCCGCGTCGAGGACGGTTACGCCCCCGCCCGTAACGATGCGCCCGACGGGGATGGCCGCGCTCTCCCGCGCGGTGAACACCAGCTCGTAGTCGTCGCCGCCGGTCAGCGCCTCCAGCCGGGCTTGCGCTCCGAGCGCGGCCACCTCCGGCGAGAGCGGCACCGCCTCGAGGTCGATGACGGCGCCGACGCCGGAAGCCCGGCAGATATGGCCGAGATCGGCGATGAGCCCGTCGGAGATGTCGGCCGCCGCCGTGGCGTCCTCTGCCGCGCCGAAACGCGGCGTGGGCAGCCAGTAGCGGTCCGCGAGGCGCGGCGCGTCGAGTTCGCCCCGGACGGCCTTCAGCCCGAAACAGCCATCGCCGACGGGCCCGGTGACGAACACGCGCTCGCCGGGTCTTGCGCCGGAGCGGCGAACCGGGGCGGCGGCCGAGCCGAAGGCGGTAACGGTGAGCGTGAGCGCGCCCGGCGTCGCCACCGTGTCGCCGCCGAGCAGCGAGAGGCCGAATTCCTCCTGGTCCGCGGCGAGGCCGGCTGCGAAGCCTTCCAGCCACAGGTCGTCGATCCGTTCGGGAAGGGCGAGGTTGAGCAGGTAGCCTTCCGGCCTGGCGGCCGTGGCGGCGAGGTCGGAAAGGTTGCTCCGCAGGAGCCGCCGCGCAATCGGGCCGGGCGGGCCGCCGCCGGGAAAATGCACGCCCTCGACCATCGTGTCCGTGGTGACGACCAGTTGCCGGCCCTCGGGCGCGTCGATGAGCGCGGCGTCGTCCTCCAGCCCGCCCGCGCCGGCGGCGGTCGCGAGCGGCGCCAGGAAGCGGCGGATCAGCTCGAATTCGCCCGACCGGCTCATGCCGCCGGGCCGTCGAGTTCGCCGGGCCGCGCGCTGTGGGCGATCCGGTCGAACACGGCGGTCGCGAACCGGGCCTGCGGCTCATCGAAGAAATCGCCCACAAGGTCCGTATATTCGCGGATCGCGACGCGCGGCGGCACGTCGGGCTGATAAAGCAGTTCGGCCGCTCCCAGCCTGAGCGCGGCGCGCAACACCGGCTCCAGCCGCCCGAGCCCGTCACCCCGGGCGAGCGCCGCCGAGACCGCGTTGTCGATGTCGCGCCGATGCTCCGCCACGGAGCGGAGCAGGCGGTCGAAGAAGCGCCGGTCGGCGTCGAGCCTGATGCCCTCGATGTCCCGGCCGAGGCGGTGGCGCAGGAACTGGGCGGACACCGCTTCGGCCGTCTCGCGGTTCATCTCCGCCTGGTAGAGCGCCTGGAGGGCGGCGAGGCGCGCCAGCCGCCGCCGGCTCGGAGGCGCCTCCCCGGCGTCTTCGGCCTCCCGGGGTCCGGCCTCGCGGTCGGCCGCGGTCAATCCGCCCGCCCGAGCGCCTGCTTCAGCACGATGGTCTTGAGGCAGGCATGGGCCGCCTCGGCGCCCTTGTTCTTGCCGGAGACGCTGGCGCGGACCCGCGCCTGGTCGCCGTTCTCGCAGGTGAGCAGGCCGAAACCGAGCGCCAGCTTGCGCTCCACCGCCAGCGTTTGCAGCGCGCGGCTCACCTCCGCGCAGAGATGGTCGTAATGGGTCGTCTCGCCGCGGATGACGCAGCCGATGGCGATGAAGCCGTCGAAGCGCTTCGGCGAATCGAGCGCAATCGAGATCGCAACCGGAAGCTCGAATGCGCCGGCGACATCGTAGCGGTCCCAGCTGTGGCCGGCTTCCTCGATAACGGCGCCGGCCCCGGCAATCATCTCGTCGCAGATGTCCTCGTAATAGGGCGCGACGACCATCATGATGTGGGCCACAGGCTCTCCTCCTTGGGAATCGGGCGCCGGCCGGCAATATGCAGGTCGTAGCCGTCGAGGCCGACGATATGCCGGTCGCTGTCGGACAGAAGAATCATGTTGACGACGCCGAGGTCGCGCAGGATCTGCGCGCCGACGCCGTAATCGCGCAGCGGCGGCCGGCCGCGCGCCTCGCGGCTGTCGAGCTCCGCCTTGATCCGCGCCGAGAGCAGCGCCGAGTGGCGTTCGCGCAGCAGCATCACCACGCCCCGGCCTTCCCGGCCGATGGCCATCATGGAGCGTTGCAATTCGCCGCCGCGCCCCCGGTGCTGGTCGCCCAGCACGTCTTCGAGAATGTTGAAGGCGTGCGCGCGGACGAGCACCGGCTCGTCGCCCGAAAGCTCGCCCTTCACGAGCACCTGGTGTTCCACGCCGTCGATCTTGTTGCGGTAGATGATGAGCCTGAAATGCCCTCCGTAACGGCTTTCGAACTCCGACTCGATAACCTGCTCGACCAGAATGTCCTGCCGCCGGCGCCAGGCGATCAGGTCCTCGATGGCGCCGATCCTGAGATTGTGGAACTGCGCGAAGGGGATGAGGTCCGGCAGCCGCGCCATGGTGCCGTCATCGTTCATGATCTCGCAGATCACGCCGGACGGATTCAGTCCCGCAAGGCGCGCGATATCGACCGCGGCCTCGGTGTGGCCGGCGCGTACCAGCACGCCGCCCTCGCGCGCTTCCAGCGGGAAGACATGGCCCGGCGTGGAAAGGTCGCTGCCGTTCCGGTCCGGGTCGATGGCGACCGCGATGGTGCGCGCCCGGTCCGGGGCGGAAATGCCGGTAGTCACGCCCTCCTTCGCCTCGATGGACACGGTGAAGGCGGTGGACTGGCGCTGCTCGTTCTCGCGCGGCATCAGCGGCAGGCGCAGCTCCTTCACGCGCGCCGGGGTCAGCGCCAGGCAGATGAGCCCGCGCCCGTATTTCGCCATGAAGTTGATCGCGTCCGGCGTCGCCATCTGCGCCGGGATCACGAGGTCGCCCTCGTTCTCGCGGTCCTCGTCATCGACGAGGATGAACATGCGCCCGTTGCGGGCTTCCTCGATGATCTCCTCGATGGACGAGAGATAACCGAGGTCGTCCGTCGTGCGCGGCGCCGGCGCCCGCGTGAGCCCGTCGAGATTGCTAGCCACGGCCCAGTTCCTCCAATTGGCGGGCAAGGTAGCGCGCCAGCATGTCGATTTCCATGTTGACCGCATCGCCGGGCCGAAGTGCGCCGAGCGTCGTGTGCGAAAGCGTGTGCGGGATGATGTTGACGCCGAAGCGCGCGCCGTCCACCTCGTTGACCGTGAGCGACACGCCGTCGAGCGCGACCGAGCCTTTCGACGCGACGAAGCGGGCGAGCGCGTCGGGGGCCTCGAAGGTGAAGCGCACGCTGTCCCCTTCCGGGCGGCGCGACACCGTTCCGGCCACGCCGTCCACATGCCCGGAGACGATATGCCCGCCCAGCTCGTCGCCGACGCAAAGCGCGCGTTCGAGATTGACAGCGGTTCCCTCCCGCCAGCCGCCGAGCGTCGTGCAGGCGAGCGTTTCGGCCGAGGCCTCGACGGCGAAGGCGCCCGGCTTGACGGCGACGACCGTGAGGCAGGCCCCGGAGCACGCGATGGACGCGCCGAGCGCAATGCCCGATGTGTCCCAGGCCGTCGCAATCCCGAAGCGGGTGTCGCCGCGCTGCTCGATTGTCTCGACCCGCCCGATATCGGTGACTATTCCGGTGAACATCGCCGCCAGACCTCCCATGTGTCGCCGCCGGCCTCGCGCCGGGCGTGAAGGCTGAAGCGCGGGGCGTCCCCGGGGTGCTCCACGTCCAGCGCCGCCACGGCCGGCAGGCCGTCCCCGCCCATGACGGCGGGCGCGCGGAACCAGTGTATCCGGTCCACGAGGTCCGCCTTCAGCAGCGCCGCCGCCAGCAGGCCGCCGCCCTCCACCAGCAGGCGGGTCAGCCCGGCCTCGCCGAGCCGCCGGAGGCCGGCCGCCAGGTCCATCCGCCCGTCCCCGCCCGCCGGCACGCGGATGAGCCGGACGCCGGCGTCCTCCAGCCGGCTTGCCCGGTCCCGGTCCGCGTCTTCCCGGCAGAGCGCCCAGCAGGGCCGGCCGTCGGCGGCCAGACGGTGCGTCGGCGGCAGGCCGAGGCTGCCGTCCGCCACGATGCGGAGCGGCGAGCGGTCCCGCAGCCCGTCCAGCCGGCAGTCGAGGCGCGGATTGTCGAGAAGCGCGGTGCGGGCGCCGACCATGATGGCGTCGTGGCTTGCCCTGAGCCGGTGCGCGGCCGCGCGGGCCGCCGGGCCGGTGATCCAGCGGCTCTCGCCGCCCGGCGCCGCGATCCGGCCGTCCAGCGTGGTTGCGGTCTTGAGCGCGACCAGCGGCCGGCCCGAGCCGACACGGGTGAGAAAGCCTTCATTGTCGAACCGCGCCTCCGCCTCGCCGAGGCCCGTTTCCACCGCAATGCCCGCCGCCTCCAGCCGCGCGAAACCCTGTCCGGCGACGCGCGGGTCCGGGTCCCCGGTTGCGGCGACGACGCGGGCGACGCCGGCCTCGATGAGCGCGTCGGCGCAGGGCGGCGTGCGGCCGCGATGGCTGCACGGCTCCAGCGTCACATAGCAGGCCGCCCCCCTGGCGGCCGCGCCCGCGCGGGCCAGCGCCTCGGCCTCGGCATGGGGCCGGCCGCCCGGCTGAGTCCAGCCCCGCGCGGCGACGCGGGGCCCGTGCGCGATCACGCAGCCGACCGCAGGGTTGGGCCAGACCCTGCCCAGGCCCCGCCGGCCGAGCGCGAGCGCGGCGCCCATATGCGCCTCGTCAACGCTGCGAGCGTCCGTCGTCATCCTGCTCGGCGAGCTGTCCGACAAATTCCTCGAAATCCCTGGCCTCCCGGAAATCGCGGTAAACGGAGGCGAAGCGGACATAGGCGACCTGGTCGAGGTCGGCGAGCATCTCCATCACCATTTCGCCGAGCCGGTCGGAGGGGAACTCGCTCTGCCCCGAGGCTTCGAGCTGGCGCACGAGGCTGGAGATCATGCGCTCCAGCCGGTCGTCGTTCACGGGCCGCTTGCGCAGCGCGATCGCCACGGAGCGCTTCAGCTTGTCGCGGTCGAAAGTCTCGCGCCTGCCGCTGGACTTGAGGATGGTGAGGTCGCGCAGCTGCACCCGCTCGAAGGTGGTGAAGCGCGCATTGCAGGCCGGGCAGGAGCGGCGGCGGCGGATGACGGTGTTGTCCTCTGTCGGCCGGCTGTCCTTCACCTGCGTGTCTTCATGGGCGCAGAACGGGCACCTCATGGCGCTGCCTCCCCCGTGCGCGGCCCGTAGATCGGGAAGCGCGCCAGCAGCGCCTCGACCTTCGCCGCCACGCGCGCCTCCGCCGCCTCGCCGCCCTTCAGCACCTCCACGATGAGCCGCCCGACCTCCCGGAACGCCGCCTCGTCGAAGCCCCGCGTGGTCGCGGCCGGCGAGCCGAGGCGCAGGCCGGAGGTCACGGTCGGCTTCTCCGGGTCGAACGGGATGCCGTTCTTGTTGCAGGTGATGCGCGCGCGCTCCAGCGCCTTCTCCGCGACATTGCCGGTCTGGCCGAGCGGGCGAAGGTCCACCAGCAGGAGATGGGTGTCCGTGCCGCCCGAGACGATCTCCAGCCCGCCTTCCTGCAAGGTCTCCGCAAGGGCGCGGGCATTGGCGACCACGGCCTCGGCATAGTCGCGGAATCCGGGCTGCAGCGCCTCGCCGAAGGCGACCGCCTTGGCGGCGATGGCGTGCATCAGCGGTCCGCCCTGGAGGCCGGGGAACACCGCCGAGTCGATCCGCCGGCCGAGGCTCTCGTCATTGGTGAGGATCATGCCGCCGCGCGGGCCGCGCAGGGTCTTGTGAGTGGTGGTGGTGACGATGTCGGCCCAGGGCAGCGGGCTCGGATGCACGCCCGCCGCCACCAGCCCGGCGAAATGCGCCATATCGACCATGAACCTCGCGCCCGAGGCGTCCGCGATCTCGCGGAAGAGCCGGAAGTCGATCTCGCGCGGATAGGCCGAGCCGCCGGCGATGATGAGCGCGGGCCGGCGCTCGTCGGCCAGGCGGGCAACCTCGTCGAAGTCGATCCGGCTGTCCTGGCGGCGCACGCCGTATTGCACGGCGTCGAACCACTTGCCGGAGAGGTTGGGCGCCGCGCCGTGGGTCAGGTGGCCGCCGGCGGCAAGGGACATGCCGAGCACGGTGTCGCCCGGCTTGCAGAGCGCCATAAAGGCCGCCTGGTTGGCCTGCGCGCCGGAATGCGGTTGGACATTGACATGCGCCGCGCCGAAGAGCCGCTTCGCGCGCTCGATGGCGAGCTTCTCCGCGCGGTCCACCCATTCGCAGCCGCCGTAATAGCGCCGGCCCGGGTAGCCCTCGGCATATTTGTTGGTCAGCACCGAGCCCTGCGCCTCCAGCACGGCGCGCGAGACGATGTTCTCCGACGCGATCAGCTCGATCTGGTCGCGCTGGCGCGCCAGCTCCCCGCCGATGGCGGCGGCGAGGTCCGGGTCGGCGTCGGCCAGCGGCGCGGTGAAGAAATCGGCCATGAGGGAAGGGCTCCCGTATCCACCCCCCAGCCCATACCAAATCCCCGCCGCGCCCGCCATAGCGCGCGACCCATGCCGCCCTTGCATTGAGCTTTCTCAAAACGCAGACTGCTCCCCGCAAGCAATACGCGGACACCCGCTCTGTCGGGCCGCCCGCTGAATAGAACAGCCTGATACCCGGCAAGGGGTAGCTCCCCGCGCTTGGCAAATAGGCGGGGCTTTACGCATCCGCGTGTTGCTTGCAACGGCCCGACGCCAGCTTCGGGTCTTTGTGTCGAAGCGAGGCGCGGGAATGGCCCAACTGCCCGTCTATGTCATCAATCTCGACCGCCGGGCGGACCGCTGGACGGCCATGCGCGCGCAACTGGACCGGCTCGGCATGGAGGCGGTGCGCATCCCGGCAATCGACAAGGAAAGCCTGGCGGGCGACGCGGCGCTTCGCAGCATGGGGGCGGGCCATGTCGCCTGCGCCCGCAGCCACTACAGGGCGATGCAGGCCCTCGTCGATTGCGGCGCGCCCGCCGCGCTCATTCTCGAAGACGATGTCGAGGTCGGCGAGGAAGTCCCGGCGCTTATCGCGTCGCCGGAATGGTGGCCCGGCGGGCACGGGCTGGTGAAACTGCAAAACACGATCGCGCCGGACAGGCGGATATGGCTGGGCCCCGCCGTCGGCGCCACGCCGAGCGGCCGCGCGCTGAGGCCGATCATGCACAACCACCTGGGCGCATACGGATATCTGATCGACCACGATGCCGCCCTGGAGGTGCTTGAGACCGCCCCGGCGACGCCCATGCCGATAGACCATCTGCTGTTCAATCTCGGCAACTCGCATCTCGCGCACAGCCTCGCTCCGCTGCAGATGACGCCGGGCGCAATCCGCCATCTGCCCTACGAGAAGTTCGGCTCGGACACGGGAGAGAGCCGGATCGACGGACGGAAGCTCTGGAAGCCCGGCTGCATGACCCGCCTGTTGCTCAGGACGGCATGGATCGGGGCCACAGTGAAAGGCGAGTCGGAGCGGGCGGCGGTCGGCTACCGCTCCGGCGGCAAGCCGAAACGAAACGCCGGCGAATAACGGCGCGGCGACCGGGGGAGGGGGCCGTTGGAAGAGAATGTGCGCATTGTCGGCGTGAGCCTGCTCAGGAACGAGGAGTATTTCGCGGCCTGGGCGCTGATGAATGCGGCGGCTTTCTGCGACCGCATCATCGTCATGGACCTGACTTCGACGGTTGGGCTGACTTCTGACCGATCTCGCGTCTGGAGTTTTCAGTAAAGCCAATGAGTTGGCAGTTGCGGTGCGGTCAAGCTGCGTTGTAGTGCCTAGTAAATCTTTGAGACTGTCAATGCCTCCGCCACGCGCTACACTCCCCCCATGTTCGTGCGCATCAAGACCTCCCCCAACAGCCCGCGACGCTCGGTCCAGATCGTCGAGGCCGTGCGCGACGGCGGCAAGGTCCGACAGCGCATCGTCCGCCATGTCGGCGTGGCCATGGACGAGGACGAGCTCGAGCGCCTGAGGCAGCTCGGCGAGTACGTCAAGGCGAAGCTGGAGGACGAGCGTCAGCCGGCATTGTTTGCGCCCGAGAAGATCGCTGAGCAGGCGATCCGTGTCGGCCGCCGGGGGGACGGCAAGGAGGAACTCCCGGTCGACCTCAAGCAGCTTGAAGAGGAGCAGCGCCTGATCACAGGCATCCACGAGGTCTATGGCGAGATCTACCGGCTGCTGGGCCTCGACGCGCTGCTGCCGCGCTCGCGCTACCGGGCCTCCCATGACGCGCTGTTCCATGTGGTGATGGCGCGGGTAGCCAACCCCGACAGCAAGCGGGGCAGCGTGCGCCGGCTCGAGGAGGACTTCGGCGTGAGTCTTCCGCTCGAGAAGGTCTACCGGATGATGGATCAGCTCGACGCGACGGTGATCGAGCGACTGCGCACGCGCGTCGGCGAGGCGAGCCGGTCGCTGCTGCCGGAGCCGGTCGCGATCCTCTTCTTCGATTGCACCACGCTCTACTTCGAGACGGCCGCCGAGGACGAGCTTCGCCAGCACGGCTTCAGCAAGGACGGCAAACACAAGGACTCGCAGGTTCTGCTGGCGCTGATGGTGACGCGCGAAGGGCTGCCGATCAGCTACGAGGTCTTCCCCGGCGCCACCTACGAGGGACACAGCATGGTCCCGGTCCTGCAGGACATGCAGCGCCGCCACCAGGTGGAGCGCACGGTATGCGTGGCCGACCGGGGCATGCTGAGCGCCGACAACCTCGACGCCATGGACGCCATCGGCGGCGAGTATGTCGTCGGCGCGCGGCTGCGCAAGCTGCCGCTCGCGCTGCTGGGGCAGGTTCTCGACCCCGGGACCTATGCCCCGCTGGAGGGCTCACAGGACCGCCGGGTCGGCGAGTGGGAGTACAAGGGCCGTCGCCTGATCGTCGTCTTCTGCCCCCAGCGCGCACGCAAGGACGCGCACGAGCGCCGCCATCAGGTGGAACGCCTGCTCGACAGGCTGGCCCGCAGCGACAATCCCAGGGAACTGCTCTCCAATCACGGGGCGAAGCGCTTCATCGCCGTCGAGGGCGACGCACGGCTCACGGTGAACCCGGAGAAGATCGCCGAGGCCGCACGATGGGACGGGCTCACCGGCGTCATCACCAATCTGCGCGACGCGCGCGTCACCGAAGTGATGGCTCACTACCAGGGGCTCTGGCAGGTCGAGGAGAGCTTCCGGATCACCAAACACGACCTGAAGATACGTCCCATCTGGCACTGGAACCCGGACCGGATCCGCGCTCACATCGCCATCGCCTTCCTGGCCTTCGCCTGCGTTCGACACCTTGCGTACCGCGTCGCCATCCAGAAGCGGCGGATGTCCCCGGAGGTCATCCGCTCCGCCCTCGTCCACCGCCAGTGCTCCCTGCTGCGCTGTCGGCAATCGGGCAACCGCTACGTCATCCCCTCGAAGCCGACACCGGCGGCGGAGCAGATTTACGCAACCATGGGGCTGCCCCTGACGATCACCCCGTATCAACTCGCCTGACCGTCGACGAAGCACGGCTCGAAGAAATGCCGGATGTAGTGCCTAGCCGAAATGAGAACCAGGCAATATCAACTACTTATGCGAATCAACCGTCGAAGTCAGGAGGAGTATTTCGCGGCCTGGGCGCTGATGAATGCGGCGGCTTTCTGCGACCGCATCATCGTCATGGACAACCGTTCGCAGGACCGGACGCGGCGCATCGTCGAGGCCGTCGCCGGCGTTCATCCCCATATCGAGATCATGGATGTCCGCCATTCGCGCCGCACGCACAAATATCTGGAGCCGCTCGCCGGCACGCCGACATGGGTATTCGCCATTGACGGCGACGAAATCCACGACCCGGCCGGGCTGGCGGTAATGCGGCGGCGCCTTCTGGCGGGATGCTACGACCGCTACTGGCAGGTCACCGGGTACATGGTCAATGTTACGGGTTTTCACGCCGAAGAGGGCGTTGTTTCAGGCTATTCCAGACCGGAGGCACTCGGGGATTGCAGGCTGTACAATTTCTATGCCATCGAAAGCTGGCAGAGCAGGAACGAGCGGTTGCATGGCGGCAAAATTGTCTTCAAGCCCGGATACGACGCAACCGAACTCAGTCTTTGGAAGCAGGAGACATGGAGCGAATCGGTTTTCCGTTGCCTCCATCTTTGCTTCATGCCCCGCTCCTCCATGGATGAAGCGGGAGAACTCGCCGGCAGTGAATTCGGCCGCAAGAACCCGGCGGAGCTTTACAAAGAGCGCTTCCTCTACCAACGGCTCCGCCGGGCAGTCCGGCGCCGGCTCAAATCCGGCGTGGCCGACTACCGGGATTACAAGCGCCACTATGCGCAGGGATCTATAGGCGATTTCGACATCGCCGGCTTCGGCCGGCCCTCCGATTTCCGCGCTGTCGATCCTAATTGCGACGAGGCGATGGCCGTGCTTCGCGCCGTGACCGAACGGAGGCGGGCAGGACCGGCGTCGGTATGCGGCAGGGAGGCCGAGGGCCGGCAGTGACCTTGCCGATCTATGTCATCAACCTCGACCGCCGCCCGGACCGGTGGGAGGCGGTAGTGGAAAACCTGGGCCGACTCGGCCTGGCGCCTGAGCGGATCGCAGCGATAGACGCTGGGATCGTACCCGACCGCGAGCTCCGGAAGCGGGTGGCGCTCGACAGACCGTTCCAGTCCCTGCGCCGGGGCTCGGAGGCGAACATTCTGAGCCACTGCAAGGCGTGGGAAACGCTGCTCGCCTCGCCCTACCCGGCCGCTCTGGTCGCGGAGGACGATGCGCATTTCGCAGCCGACATCGCGGCGGTGCTCGACCCCGACGGCTGGCGGCCCGACGGCGCCGGGCTGGTGAAGCTGGAGTCGGCCGGCGCCAAGAAGCGCTGGCTCGGGCCCGAGCGCGGCCGGACGCCGGCCGGGCGCCGGCTCTACCCGCTGTTCCGCTTCGCCGGGGGCTCGGCGGGATACCTGATCGACCGTGCAGCCGCCGAGGCCGCGTTGGGCCTGTGCGTCGAGGTGGACATATCCATCGACCGCTTTCTGTTCGACATAAGCGCATCGCGGGCGGCGCGAAAACTCCGGCCCCTCCTGGTCGCGCCAACCATGATCCGGCAGCGGCACGAGGAGTTCGGCTCCGACATCCAGCCCACCGCGCGCGCCGCGCGGCAGGGACCGTCCGCCCGTCCCGGCGGCGCCAGGGCCCGCCGGCTGGGGTTGGCGCTGCGCAAGCTGGCGCAGACGGCGGCCTGGGCAGCCGGCGGCGGGCGGCGGCTTCGGGTCGAGTTCGCCGAATCGCCCCCGTCCCGAGGCCGGATGCGCGGCGCATGGCCCTGCCGATCTATGTCATCAACCTCGACCGCCGCCCGGACCGGCTCCGGATCGTCGCCGGCGATTTCGGCAGGCTGGGCTTCGAGGTCGAGCGGGCGCCGGCGGTGGACGCCGCAACGGTGACGGACGGGGAGTTGCGCGAGCGGGTGAACCTCGACTTCCAGCTCGGCAAGATGGGGCGGGGCTCGGAAGCGAATGTGCTCAGCCACTGCCGCGCGCTGGAAACCTTCCTCGGCACCTCCAGCCCGGCGGCCCTGATCCTGGAGGACGATGCGGAGCCCGCAGGCGACCTCCCCCATTTCCTCCGGTCGCTGGACTGGTGGCCGGAGCCGTTCGGGCTGGTGAAGTTCGAGGCCTTCGGGCGGAGGGAGCTGTTTTTCGGCCGGGAATGCGCCCCGCGCCGCCGGGGGCGGCAATTGCGGCCCATCGCGCTCTGGACGGCGGGCAGCGCGGGCTACATGGTCAACCGGGCCGCCGCCCGCGACATCCTGGACCTGTGCCGCAATGCGGCGATGCCCATAGACCATGTGCTATTCGACCTCCGCGTGTCCCGGCTCGCGCGCAGGCTTCGCCCCGTGCAGGTTCTGCCGGGCCTGGTGCGCCAGCGGGCGGAGGAAGCCGGTTCCGATATCGAGGCGATGAAGAAAGCGATGCAGCCCGAGGGGCTGGCGCGCCGGTGGTATCGCCTCAGATGGCATTGTATGGCGATCCCCCGCAAGGCGGTCGTCAAGAGCCATGCGGTCTTCGGGCGAACGGAAAAAGCGCTTCTGGAATTCGCGGACCGGTATCACCACTGAACCCGTCCCGGAGCGGTGCGGCCCGGCGAAAGCAGCCGGTCCGCACGGACCGGGTTCGGCCCTACGCCGCCTGCCCCTCGCGGCGGAAGGCTTGGCCGGTGTGTTCGGGCTGGTCGGTGCGGAAGATGAGGTCGTCCACGGGGTCGCCCGACTCGTAGCGGGCCAGCAGTTCGTCCGGGTCGAAGAGCTGGCCGACGGGGTCGCGCGCGAAGGTTTCGCTGCGCATGAACGCCCCGGCGGCGGCCAGGTCCATCACGTCGATCTGGAATTCGAGCCCGTTGCCGTCCGGGTCGCGGTAATACATCGAGAGCGTGAGCCCGTGGCGGATGGGCCGGTAAGGCAGAATGCCCATGCCCTTCAGCCGCCTGTAGGTGTCGAGCAGTTCGCCGAGGTCCCGCCAGGTGTAGGCGACATGGTGGACGCCCGCCTCGTCCGGCCGGCGTTCCGCCGCGCCCTCCGGCGCGGGCCCGAGATTGATGAAGGCGAAGCGGTGGTGCTCGTCGTCATAGGTGAGGAAGGCCAGCCTCTCGTCCCGGTGCTGGATGCGCGCCTCGAAGACGCGAGCATACCAATCGATCATCTCCGCGTGGCGGTGGGTGTTGTAAACGATGTGGGCGAACTTGCTGGGCGCAACCATCTCTGCCTCCCTCTATGCGTTCGGGCCAGCGTCAGACCCTAACCGGCGGTTCGGTCTCGCTGGTCGCCAGCATCTCCGCGTCGGTCATGGCGAGGATCGTCTCGTAGCGGCCCGGCGGATAGTTGGTCATGTGCGGGCCGGGCGCGTCGGGGCCGGGCTACGGCATCGCGCCGCCGCTGTCCGCGAAGTCCGAGGACCGCTTGTAGCGCGCAAGCTCGTCCGCGCCGATGCCGGCGAGCGCGACCACTTCCGGGTCGATCCACGCCTCGGCGTCTATCGGCCCCTCGGAACAGGAGAGCTCCAGCGCGAGGTTCTCCGGCCCGGCGAAATAGATCGACTTGCAGAAGCCGTGGTCCCTGGGCCCGATCACCGGCACGCCCTTGGCGCGCAGCCGGTCCTTCATCGCCATCAGCTCCGCCTCGCCGCGCACGCGGAAGGCCACATGCTGCATGGTCCCGGCGGCGCTGTTGGCGCCCGGATTGCCGGCATGGGTGCGCCCGATCTCGGCCGGGATGTCCCCGATGGCCTCGTTCTGCACCAGCGCAATGCAGCTTTCGTCATTCAGGCGCAGGAAGCCGTGGAAGGTGTTCTCGACCCCGTGCATCCAGTAGAGCGCGACCAGCTCCATGCCGAGCTTGTCGGTGAAGAACTCGATCTGGGTCTTGATGTCGGCAGTGGTAATGGCGAGGTGGTGCAGGCCTTCGAGCTTGTTCATGGCGTCTCTCCTGTTGCGGCGGCCGGTGTCCCGCCGGGAGGGGATGGCTCGAGGATAACATCGGCCGCCCCGGCGCGATTTCCAACCCGGAATCCTGCGCCGCGCCGTCAGCAGAGGTCCGGCGTCTCCGCTTCCGCCGCCGCTTCCGCCGCTTCCGCCGCTTCGAGGTCGAAGGCGTCGTAGCGGTAGAGCCAGTCGAGCGTGCGGCTGCGCGATGCGCCGAGCGTCCGGTTGCGCCGGGCCGCCGCCGCGCCGCGCATGTGGAAGAGTTCCGCATTGCGGCGCGAGCCGGTCTGGATGCGGGCCGTCCGGGCGCGGCGCAGGTCCTCATAGCGTTTCAGGCTTGCCGGCACATCGCCGCCCGCCGCCAGGCATTCCGCCAGCACGGCGCCGTCCTCGATCGCCATGGCGGCGCCCTGGGCCATGAAGGGCAGCGTCGCATGGCAGGCGTCGCCCAGCAGCGTCACCCGGCCCTTGCCCCATTCAGCCATGGGCGGCCGGTCGAACAGCGCCCACTTGTAGCAGGCCTCCGGGTCCATCGCCCCGATCAGGCGGCGCACGCCGTCATGCCAGCCGGCGAAGTCCTGCTTCAGTTCCCCGATATCGCCGCGCTCGGTCCAGGATTCGCGCTCCCAGCCTTCCTTCTCGACCACGCAGACGCAGTTCACCAGCCGGCCGCTGCGGACATAGTAGTGGACGACATGCCCGCCGGGCCCGAGCCAGTTGGAGGACACCGGGCGCACGAAGCCCTCCGGCAGCCGGTCTGCGGGCACCAGGCCGCGCCAGGCGACCGTGCCGGTGAAGGCCGGGGCCTCCGGGCCGAACAGGAAGGCGCGGACCGCCGAATGGATGCCGTCCGCGCCGATCAGCGCCCGGCCCCGGTAACGCCTGCCGCCCGCCGAAAGCGAGACCCCGCCGGCGGCCTGTTCGATGCCGCGGACTTCCGCCGCGGTGTGCAGCGCGATTCGCGGCTCTGCCCGAGCGGCCTCGGCCAGAGCGCCGATCAGGTCCGCGCGGTGGATATGGTAGTAGGGATAGCCGTAGCGCCGCCGCACCCCGTCGCCCAGTTCCGCCTCGAAAATGGTCTCGCCGCTCGACCAGTCGCGCATCTGGCCGCTCGCGGGCAGGAAGGCGACCGCCTCCAGCGCCTCCGCCAGGCCGAGCCGGTGCAGCACCCGGTTGCAATTGGGGCTGAGCTGGATGCCCGCGCCGATCTCGCCGAATGCCGGCGCCGCCTCGAACACGCGCACAGGCAAGCCCTTCGCGGCCAGGCAGAGCGCCGCCGTCAGCCCTCCGATGCCGCCGCCGGCGATCAGGATTTCATCGCCGGCTATGGGCCGGGCTCCCCCTCTGCGTTGCGGGCGGGCCGCGAAAGCGTGCGCGCCACGGCGTCGGCCCAGCGGGCGCGGGCGGGCGCGGGGTCGCCTCCCGGCTCGAAGCGCCGGCCGGGTGTGCGCGCAGCCTCGCGCGGGTCGGAGAACACGCCCGCGCCCAGGCCCGCCAGCACGGCCGCGCCCCAGGCCGTCGTCTCGGTGACGGCGGGCCGCTCTACCGCGAGCCCGGCAATGTCCGCGAGCCGCTGCGCGAACCAGTCATTGGCGCTCATCGCGCCGTCTATGCGCAGCAGCGCGGGTTCGAGGCCGTCGGCGGCGGCCGCGTCCAGCAGGTCGGCGGTCTGGTGCGCGGCGGCTTCAAGCGCGGCGCGCGCAAGCTCGGCCGGCCCCGTGTCGCGCGTCAAGCCGAACAGCGCGCCGCGCGCCTCGGCATCCCACCAGGGCGCGCCCAGGCCGACGAATGCCGGCACCATGACGACGCCGCTCTCGCCCGCATCGCGCGCCAGCCGTTCCGTTTCCGCTGCGTCGGCGATGACGCCCAGCCCGTCGCGCAGCCATTGCACCGCCGCGCCCGCGACGAACACGGCGCCTTCGAGCGCATAGGTCGTCCGGCCGCCGAGTTCGAGCGCGATGGTGGTGAGCAGCCGGTGGCGGGAGGCCACGGGCTCCGCGCCCGTATGCGCCAGCAGGAAACAGCCGGTGCCGTAGGTGCTCTTGATGTCGCCCGCTTCCAGGCAGCCCTGTCCCAGGGTCGCCGCCTGCTGGTCTCCCGCCATGCCCGCAATCGGCACTGGCGCGCCCAGAATGTCCGTCACGCCGAAGCCGTCGGCATTGCCGCTCACCTCCGGCAGCACGGACTCAGGCACCCGGAAGAGCTCCAGCAGGTCCGGGCTCCAGGCGCGTTCGCGGATGTCGAAGAGGCTGGTGCGGGAAGCGTTGGTGGCGTCGGTCGCGTGGACCCGCCCGCCGGTCAGCCGCCAGGCGAGGAAGCTGTCCACCGTGCCGAAGGCGAGGTCGCGGCGTCCGCGCGCACCGGGCAGTTCGTCCAGCAGCCAGGCGAGCTTGGTCGCGGAGAAATAGGGGTCGATCACGAGGCCGCTCTGCTCCGCGACGAGCGCCTCCGCCCCTTCCGCGCGGAGCCGCTCGCATTCGGAGGCCGTGCGCCGGTCCTGCCAGACGATGGCGTTGTGGAGGCAGGCGCCGCTCTCCCGGTCCCAGAGCAGCACCGTCTCGCGCTGGTTGGCGATGCCGATGGCGGCGGGAACCTCGCCCGCGGCCGCCTCGCGCAGCACGGCCACGCTGGCCTGCCAGATTTCCTCCGGGTCGTGCTCCACCCGGCCGTCCGCCGGGTAGATCTGGCGGAGCTCGCGCTGGGCCGTGCGCAGCGGCGTACCGGCGGCGTCGAACAGGATCGCGCGGGTCGAGGTCGTGCCCTGGTCGAGCGCGAGGAGCAGCGGGGTGGAGGCCATGACCTATGCTATGGAAGCCTGCCCGCGTTCCGCAACCTCAGGAAAGGCCGCAGCCCATGCCGCGTTTCGCCGCCAATCTCTCGATGATGTTCAACGAGCACGAGTTCCTGGACCGCTTCGACGCCGCCGCCAGGGCGGGCTTCCGGGCGGTCGAGTTCCTGTTTCCCTACGATTTTTCGCCGGAGGAGGTGGCGAGGGCGAAGGCGGATGCCGGCGTCGAGATCGTGCTGTTCAACATGCCGGCGGGCGACTGGGAGGCGGGCGAGCGCGGGCTGGCGGCGGTGCCGGGGCGCGAGGCGGCGTTCGCCGACGCGCTGGAGATGGCGGCGGCATGGGCGGATGTGCTGGAGAGTCCCCGCCTGCATGTCATGGCCGGCATTCCGGGCGAAGAGGCGGAAGCGGAGGCCGAGGCGGTCTATGTGGCGAACCTGAAGCGCGCCGCCGCCCGGCTCGGCGCGCGCCATGTCTCCATCGAACCGATCAACCGGCGGGACATTCCGGGCTTCTTCCTCAACCGCCAGGACCATGCCCACCGCATCCGCGCCGCGGTCGGGGCGGAGACCGTCAAGGTGCAGATGGACCTCTACCACTGCCAGATCGTCGAGGGCGATGTCGCCATGCGGCTTCGCGAATTCCTGCCGGGCGGCGGGGTAGGCCACATGCAGATCGCCAGCGTGCCGGAGCGCCACGAGCCCTCCGTCGGTGAGATGCACTACCCCTACCTGTTCCGGCTGATCGACGAACTGGGCTACGAAGGCTGGATCGGCTGCGAATACCGCCCGCGCGCCGGCACCGTGGAAGGACTCGGCTGGGCGAAGGCTTACGGGATCGGCTGACCCGTCTCCACCGCTTCCGCAGCGGAGACGGGTTCCGCGTCAGTCGAGCAGCACTCTCGGCAGCCAGAGCGCGATATCGGGCCAGGCGAGCACGAAGCCGAGGCCGATGAGCTGCAGGCACACGAACGGGATGATGCCGCGATAGATCGACACAAGCTGCACCTCCGGCGGGGCTACGCCCTTCATGTAGAAGAGCGCGAAGCCGAAAGGCGGCGTCAGGAAGGAGGTCTGGAGATTGACCGCCACCAGCAGCGCAAACCAGTAGATCTTTTCCGCATCGATCACATGGTCCCCGAAATCGAGCTCCTGCACGATGGGCGTGAAGACCGGCAGCACGATCAGCGTGATCTCCAGGAAGTCGAAGAAGAAACCCAGGAAGAAGACCGTCGCCATCAGCACGATCAGCAGGCCCCAATTGCCGAGCCCGAGCGAGAAGATCAGCTCTTCCACCACATCGTCGCCGCCGAGCGAGCGGAAGACGTAGGAGAAGGCCGTTGCGCCGATGAAGACGAAGAAGATCATCGCAACGGTGAGCGATGTGCGGTTCAGCACGTCGCCCAGCGCCTCGATGGTGAGGTTGCGGTTGATGAACGCCAGCAGCGTCGCCCCGAACGCGCCCACCGCCGCCGCCTCGGAGGGCGTGGCCCAACCGGCGATGATCGACCCCAGCACCAGCACGATCAGGAAGACCGGCGGGATGAAGCCGCGCAGCACCATGGTCCCCAGTTCGGCCATGCTGCCGGGGCCGCGCTCGTCCGGCAGCGGCGGTCCCAATTGCGGCCAGATCAGCGTTAGCAGCATGATGTAAACGAAGTAGAGCCCGGAGAGCAGCAGGCCGGGGAACACCGCCGCAACGAACAGGTTGCCGACCGAGATCGACAGCAGGTCCGCCATGATGACCAGCATGATGCTCGGCGGGATCAGGATGCCGAGCGTGCTGGCGGCGGCGATGGTGCCGGTCGCGAGCTCCTGGTTGTATCTGCGCTCCAGCATGATCGGCAACGCCATCAGCGTGATCATCACCACCGAGGCGCCGATGATGCCGGTGCTGGCCGCCATGATGGTGCCCATGACGGTGACGCCGAGCGCCAGCCCGCCCGGGACCCGCCGCAGTAGCACCTGGAGGCAGTGCAGCAGGTCGTGGGCGACGCCGGAGCGCTCCAGCATGGTGCCCATGAAGACGAAGAGCGGCACCGCGACCAGCACGAGGTTCTCCGCCGCTCCGCCCCAGACGCGCGGCAGGATGTTGAAGAACTCGATGGGCGCGAAGACGTCGAGAGCGGTGCCGATCAGGCCGAATGCCAGCGACGCGCCGCCGAGCGCGAAGGCGACCGGGAAGCCCGTGAACAACAGGCAGCCCAGCCCGATGAACATGTAGATCGCGATGTATTCCTGGAGGTGCCAGTAGATTTCCTGCCACATGGTTCAGCGGTCCTCCGCCTGCGCGCCGCCCGAAGCGATCACGACCCGTTCGGTCATCGGTTCCTGCACGGTGAGCAGGGGCACGTTCAGACCGGGCGGACCGAACAGGTAGGCGGTCTTGCGGAGCCACACGCTGATGCCTGCGAGCAGGGCGAAGACGAAGCCGAGGAACAGGATGCCCTTGATGATCCAGCGGTTGCTGAGGCCGACCAGGGAATAGGAAATCTCGTTCTGGATATAGGATTTGTAGGCGAAATCCCAGGAAAACCAGATCAGCACGCAGCAATAGGGGATCATCGCGATGGTGACGCCGATCCACTCGATCCAGGCCTGCTTGCGGATCGGCAGGCGCTCGCGAATCACGTCCACCCGGACATGGCTGTTCGCCACATAGCCGTATCCAAGCGCGGAAGCGAACAGCGCAGTATGGAAGTGCCACTCCCATTCCTGAAGCACGGTCGATTCCAGCTGGTCGCCCAGCGTTTCGATGATCCATATCTGGAACGTGGTGAACTTGCGTGTCACGACATCCCACATCGTCACGACGATCAACGGGATGATGGCGATTGAGCCCAGCTTGCCGACAAAGGACACGATCTTGTTCAGCCGGTCGCTGATCTGCACGAGCTTTTCCATTGGATTCGCTCGCAACCTCCCTGGAAATCCCCGAATGCCGAAATCGGCTGCCGGGCAGCCTGCCGGAACCGGGGCCGGCAGGCAAGAGAAACCGCCGGGGCGGACTTGGCTCCGCCCCGGCGGCAAGTCGGCCCCTCGCAGGGCCGGTTAGCTAGTTGGCCCGACGGTCAGTCGAGATAGCCGTGTTCCTTCCAGATCGCGTATTTGTCGCGGAAGGCCTGGTAGGAAGCATGGAACTTGGCGAAGAGCGGATCGGCCGCGTTTTCCTCGGCGACCACCTCGTCCCAGGCCTTGGCGAGCTTGGCGAGGTCGTCATCGCTCCAGCGCACGCTCTCGACGCCCTTCTCTTTCAGCGCCAGCATAGCCTCGAACTGCTTGGCCTCCGACCGGACGAACGACCAGGTGATCGACGCATCGCACGCATGGCGAATGATCGCCTGGTGCTGGCCGGACAGTCCCTCGAAGGCCGACTTCCTCATCAACAGTTCGCCGATCGACGACTGCTGGTGCCAGCCCGGGAAGTAGTTGAACTTGGCGATCTGGTAGAAGCCGAGGTCGAGGTCGATGGACGGCATGGAGAACTCGGTTGCGTCGATGACGCCGCGCTCAAGTGCCGGATAGATGTCCGCGCCCGCCAGCAACTGGGTGGAGACGCCGAGCTTGGTCATCACCTTCGCGCCGAGACCGAAGAAGCGCATCTTCTTGCCCTTCAGGTCGTCGATCGAATTCAGCTTCGAGCGGAACCAGCCGGAGGTCTCCGGAGCGATTGCCGCGCAATGCAGGCCGATCAGGTCGTGCTTGGCATACAGCTCGTTGTAGAGCTCGTCGCCGCCGCCATAACCCATCCAGGCCAGCAATTCGCCGGCGCGCGGCCCGAACGGCACTGCGGTGAAGAACGAGAGCGCGGGATATTTGCCGGTGTGGTAGCCGGCGGTGCCCCACATGGCGTCGACGGAACCCGCCTCGACAGCGTCGAAGCCCTGGAGCGTCGGCACAAGCGCGCCCGGCTCATAGAACTTGATGTTCAGATCGCCCGCGGACATGTCCTTGACGATGTCCTCGTAACGCGCCGCGACCTCGCCGATGATCGAGAGCTTGGATGCGAAGGCGCTCTGCATTTTCCAGCGCACTTTCTGCGCTTCGGCGTCGCCCGCCACGCCGAATGCCGCAGCGCCGACAAGTCCGGCCGCGGCTACTGTGAGGAGTTTCTTGAACAAGTGTATGCCTCCCTGGTGCCAGTTAAAGTGCCCCCGCACGTCTGCGCGGAGGCGCAACGGCGCCTCAATAACAGAAAAAAATTCCCTGCGCGACTCTCTAGAGGGAACAATTGCGTCGCAGGACCGGCCCGCGCGCTCAACCTGCATCAGGCGGCGCGGCGGCCCGCAATGGCTTCGCGCAATCCTTCCAGAAGGCCCTCGAGCTTGGCCATACCGTGCTCCACCGCCTGCAATCGGATTTCGAGGCGGGCGCGGTCTTCCTTCGCCTCGCGCAACCCGGCCTGCAACTCGCCTCGCAGACTCGTCTCCAGCCGCGCACGGTCTTCCTTTGCCTCGCGCAACCCGGCTTGCAACTCGCCCCGCAGACTCGTCTCCAGCCTCGCGCGGTCTTCCTTCGCTGCGCGCTGCCCCTGCCAGATCAGCACGGCCAGACTCGCGCCAACCGCCAGAATCGCGATCATCTCAGGCGTCATTTACCCATGGCTCCATCGAACCCGCCGCTCATGGCCGACAACGCCAGTATATCGGCGGGAGGCGGCCGGGCAAGCGCAGCCTGCAAGAAGCTGCCCCGCTCAGGCCCGCTCCGCAACATAGGTGCCGGGGGCGTCGCAGAGCGCCGGCAGCGGGCCTTCGCCGGGGACGCGCGCGGGCGCCTTGCCGCCGGCGGAACGCGCCACCCACGCAGCCCAGTCCGGCCACCAGGAGCCCGGCTTCTCCGCCGCGCGCTCCAGCCAGGACTCGCTGTCCTTCAGCATCTGCCGATGGGTCCAGTGGCTGTATTTGCCGGCCGCCGGCGGGTTGACGATGCCGGCGATATGGCCCGACGCCGCCAGCACGAAGCGCACCGGCCCGCCATAGTGCCTGGCGCCCCGATAGACGCCCGGCCAGGGCGCGATGTGGTCTTCGCGGGTGCCGACGACATAGGTGCGGGTCTTCACCGCCGAGAGGTCCAGCCGTTCGCCGGCGATCTCCAGCGCGCCCGGCTCCGCCAGCGCATTGTCCATATACATGCGGCGCAGGTAGAAGCTGTGCATGCGCTTCGGCATCCGCGTCGAATCGGCATTCCAGAACAGGAGGTCGAACGGCACCGGGTCGCGGCCGAGCAGGTAGTTGTTTATGACGAAGGACCAGATCAGGTCGTTCGCGCGCAGCATGTTGAAGGTCGTCGCCATGTCGGCGCCTTCGAGGACGCCGCCGGCCTTGTCCATGCGCGCTTCCAGCGCCGCCACCTGCTCCTCGTCGATGAACACGCCGAGCTCGCCCACCTCGCTGAAATCGACCAGCGAGGCGAAATAGGTGGCGCTCTCGACGGGCGCCTCGCCGCGCGCGGCCAGCCAGGCGAGCGTCACCGCCAGCAGCGTGCCGCCGAGGCAATAGCCGATGGCGTTCGCGCGCCGCGCCCCGGCGATCCGCTCGATGGCGTCGAGCGCGGCCAGCGGGCCCTCGGCCATGTAGTCCTCGAACGCCTTGTCGGAGAGCCGCGAATCCGGATTGACCCAGGAGATGACGAACACGGTGTGGCCCTGCTCGACCGCCCAGCGCACGAAGGAATTTTCCGGCGTCAGGTCCAGGATGTAGAATTTGTTGATCCAGGGCGGGACAATCAGCAGCGGCACCTCGTGGACGGTCTCCGTCGCGGGCTCGTACTGGATGAGCTCCATGAGGTCGTTGCGCAGCACCACCTTGCCCGGCGTTACGGCGACATTGCGCCCAACCTCGAAGGCCGACATGTCGGTCTGCGCGATGCGGAGTTGCCCCTTGCCCGCCTCCAGGTCGCGCAGCATGTTCTCGAAGCCGCGCAGCAGGTTCTCGCCATTGCTGTCGAGCGTCTCGCGCAGCACCCTGGGGTTGGTGGCGGCGAAATTGGTCGGCGCCATCGCATCGACGAACTGGCGCGTGTAGAAGGCAACCTTGTCGGCCTCGTGCCGGTCGGCACCTTCCGCATCCGGCAGGCTGCCGAGCAGGAAGCGCGACGAAAGCAGATAGGACTGCTTGATGAAGTCGAAGACGAAATTCTCCCGCCAGGCCGTGTCCTTGAACCGGCGGTCTCCCGGCTCGGGCTCGGCAACCGGCTGCACGGGTTCGCCGCCCATCATCCGGCGCGCCGTGTCCTGCCAGAGCCTGGCGTATTGCTGGGCGAGCTCCGCCTGGGCCGTCATCATGCGCGCCGGGTCGGCCATCATCCGCGCGGTCATTTCCAGAAAGGCCTTGCCGATGCCGAGCGGGTCCGGGTCGGTTCCGCCCGCTTCCGCGCCGTGCCGGGCGGCGAACTCCGCCGCCACGCGCTGGCTGCGTTCCGTGATTTCCCTGAAGCGTTCGGCAAGCGCATCCTGGTCGGGGGTGCCGGTCATGGGTCCGCCTCCAGCAATGATCCGCCGCTACTATAGGCCGAGCGCTTTGTTGCATCGCAGCATAAAATTGTCGCAGTGCGGAACGATCGTGCTGCTCGCCGGCTGCGCGGTGCTGGAGGGCGAGCCGCCGCGGGAAAGCCGCGTGGCGGACGAAGAACGCATCCGGCAGGAGCGTCCCTGGCCCAATCTCGCCGATGTTCCCTCCGAACCGCGCCCCGGTTCGTCCCGCGCCGCCATCGCGGCGCTCAAGGCGCATGACGCCGGGCGCGCCTGTCCGCAGGGCCGGGCCGGCGATGACGGGAAGTGCATGGAATAGCGCGGCGCACTTGCTATAAACGCGCCGCCTTCCCCTTTCCGGAGACCGGAGGCCATGGACCGCGACTTCCACCGAATCCGGCGCCTGCCGCCTTATCTTTTCGCCGAGGTGAACGAGATGAAGGCCCGCGCCCGCGCCGACGGCGAAGACATTATCGACTTCGGCATGGGCAATCCCGACCGGCCGACGCCGCCCCATATCGTCGAGAAGATGATCGAGACGGCGCGCGACCCCCGGGCCCACCGTTACTCGACCTCGCGGGGCATACCGGGGCTGCGCCGGGCAATTTCGGCCTATTACAGCCGGCGCTTCGGCGTGGACATCGACCCCGAAAGGGAAGCGGTCGTCACACTCGGCTCCAAGGAAGGGCTCGCCAATCTCGCCCAGGCGATCTCCTCGCCGGGCGACATCGTGCTGGTGCCCAATCCGTCCTACCCGATCCACCCCTACGGCTTCATCATCGCTGGCGCGTCGGCCCGGCATATCCCCGTAGGGCCGGACCACGACTTCATGGCCGAGCTCGAGCGCGCGGCGCGCCATTCCGTGCCGCCGCCGACGGCGCTCCTGCTGAGCTACCCGTCCAACCCGACGGCCGAGGTGGCCGATCTCGACTTCTATGGCGAGGTGGTCGATTTCTGCCGCCGGCGCGGAATCTGGATCATCTCCGACCTCGCCTATGCGGAAATCTGGTTCGACGGGGCGCCGCCGCCTTCCGTGCTGCAGGTGCCGGGGGCCCGCGACATAGCCGTCGAGTTCACCTCGCTCTCGAAGACCTACTCCATGCCGGGATGGAGGGTCGGCTTCTGTGTGGGCAATCGGCGGCTCGTCGGCGCGCTCACGCGGGTGAAGTCCTATCTCGATTACGGCGCCTTCACGCCGATCCAGGTCGCGGCGGTCGCGGCGCTGAACGGTCCGCAGGACTGCGTGGAGGAGGTCCGCGCGCTTTATCGGGAGCGGCGCGACACGCTGGTGGACGCCTTCGGGCAGGCCGGCTGGGAGGTGCCGCCGCCGCCGGCGACCATGTTCGCCTGGGCGCCGCTGCCGCCGGCGCTGGCCGGCATGGGTTCGCTGGAATTCTCCAAGCTGCTGCTGCGCGAGGCGAAGGTGGCCGTCTCGCCGGGCGTGGGCTTCGGCGAGCATGGCGAGGGGTTCGTGCGCCTGGCGCTGGTGGAGAACCGGCAGCGCATCCGGCAGGCGGCGCGCGGCGTCAGGCAGTTCCTGACGGAGGCCGAGGCCTTTGCCGGGGAGGCGGAACGGCGCGCCGCCGGAGCCGCGCGATGACGGCGCTCAGGATTGCGGTCGCCGGTCTCGGCACGGTCGGCGCCGGCCTCGTCCGGCTCGTCGAGCGCGAGGCGGACCTGCTGGAGCTCAGGGCCGGGCGCCGGATAGAGATCGTCGATGTGTCTGCGCGCGAGCGCGGCCGCGACCGGGGCGTGGCGCTGGACCGCTATCGCTGGCACGACGATGCCATCGCCATGGCGCGCGGCGCCGACGCCGATGTCGTGGTCGAGCTGATCGGCGGCTCCGACGGGCCGGCCAAGGCGGTTTGCGAAGCAGCGCTCGGCGCCGGCCGGCATGTGGTCACGGCCAACAAGGCGCTGCTCGCCCATCACGGCGCAGACCTTGCCCGCGCGGCGGAGGCAGCCGGCGCGACGCTCTGCTGGGAAGCCGCGGTCGCGGGCGGCATCCCCGCGATCAAGGCGGTGCGCGAGGGCTTCGCCGGCAACGACATCCAGCGCGTGATGGGGATTCTTAACGGCACCTGCAATTACATGCTCTCGGACATGCGCCGCACGGGGCGGGACTTCGCGACCGTGCTGAAGGAAGCCCAGGACCTGGGTTATGCGGAGGCGGACCCCGGCTTCGACATCGACGGCGTGGACGCGGCCCACAAGCTCGCCATCCTCGCCAGCCTCGCCTTCGGCGTGGAGGTCGATCTGGCGGCCGTGCATGTCGAGGGCATCCGCAGCGTCTCCGCGCTCGACATCGCCTTCGCCGGGGAGCTGGGCTACCGGATCAAGCTCCTGGGTATCGCACGGCAGTCGGAGGCCGGGCTGGAGCAGCGCGTCCATCCCTGCATGGTGCCGGTCGAGGCGCCGATCGCGCATGTGGACGGGGTGCTCAACGCCGTTGTCGTCGAGGGCAGCCAGGTCGGCCGCGCCGTGCTCGAAGGCCCCGGCGCCGGAGCGGGCCCGACCGCTTCGGCCGTCGCCGCGGACATCATCGACATCGCGCGCGGCAACAGGGCGCCGGCCTTCGGCGTGCCGGCCGCGGCGCTCCGGCCCCTGCAGGCGGCGCCGATGGACGCCCATCGCGGCGCCTACTACATCCGCCTCATGGTGGTGGACCGGCCGCGCGTGCTCGCGTCGGTCGCCGCCAGCCTCGGCGCGCACGGCATTTCCATCGAATCCGTGCTCCAGCGGGGCCGCGCGCCGGAGGAGCGCGTCCCCGTCGTAATCGTTACCCATGAGACCGGGGAGCGCGAACTGAAGGCGGCGCTTGCCGAAATCGCGCGCCAGGAGGCGGTGGCCGAGCCGCCGCTTTCGATCCGCATCGAGGCCCTGTAGCGAAACCGGGAGGAGGCCTGCCCGATGTCAGACACATTGTCCTCAACCGACAGCGCCAGGGCCGCCATGGACCGCAACCTTGCACTGGAAGCGGTGCGCGTGACCGAGGCCGCCGCGCTCGCGGCCTCGCGCCTGATGGGCCGCGGCGACGAGAAGGCCGCCGACCAGGCGGCGGTGGACGCCATGCGCCGCGCGCTGAACGACCTGACCATCGACGGCACCGTCGTGATCGGCGAGGGCGAGCGCGACGAGGCGCCGATGCTCTATATCGGCGAGCGGGTCGGTGCCGGCGGACCCAAGATCGACATCGCGCTGGACCCGCTGGAAGGCACGACGATCACCGCCAAGGGCGGATCGAACGCGCTCGCCGTCATCGCCATGGCGGAAGAGGGCGGCTTCCTGCATGCGCCGGACGTCTATATGGACAAGATCGCCGTGGGCGCGGACCTGCCGGAGGGCGTCGTCGATCTCGACCGCAACCCGGCCGACAATCTGGCCGCACTGGCCGGCGCCAAGGGCGTGGCGGTCGCCGACCTCGTGGTCTGCATCCTCGACCGGCCGCGGCACGAGGACCTGATCGGCGCGGTGCGCGACGCCGGCTCGCGCATCCAGCTTATCCAGGACGGCGATGTCTCCGGCGTCATCGCGACCTCGCGGCCCGACAGCGGCATCGACATCTATATGGGCTCCGGCGGTGCGCCGGAGGGCGTGCTGGCGGCGGCGGCGCTGCGCTGCATCGGCGGCCAGTTCCAGGGCCGGCTGCTGTTCCGCAATGACGACGAGCGCGCCCGCGCGCAGCGTATCGGCATCGAGGACCTGAACCGCAAATACGACCTGCTGGAGCTCGCGAGCGGCGACGTGATGTTCGCGGCGACGGGCGTGACCTCCGGCACCATGCTGCGCGGCGTGCGCCGTTTCGCGGGCGGCGGCTACACGCACTCCATGATCATGCGCTCCAAGAGCGGCACGGTGCGGACCGTCGAGGCCTGGCACAATTTCGATCGCAAGACCGGCTTCGACGCCGTGGACAGCTAGCGTCCTGAAACTGAAATGCGTTGCATTGCAAAGTGACCGTTCCGGTGTCTCCATCCCGTCATGCCCGGACTTGTTCCGGGCATCCATGCAGCCGCCCGGCAGAAACGGTTGAGAGGGATGCCCGGAACAAGTCCGGGCATGACGCGGGAGTAGTCGGGTGCTCCGGACGAAGCGGTACGAACTTCGGAAAAACGATACCCGCCCCTATGCTGCAACGGGGACATGGAGGCTGAGCCTTTCCTCGGCGTTGCGCGCTCGCTCAGGGGGCGGGCCTGGCGCGAGCGGCCCGGCGACGCCAGGGCCGCGGCGGCGATAGCCGAGAGGGAAGGGCTGCCGGACATCGCCGCGCGCGTGCTCGCCAACCGGGGCGTGACGCCGGAGGCGGCGCCCGCCTTCCTCCGGCCGCAACTCCGAACCACCCTGCCGGACCCTTCCTGCCTCAAGGACATGGACATGGCGGCCGAGCGGCTCGCCGACGCGGCCGAGGCCGGCGAGACCGTCGCCGTGTTCGCCGACTACGATGTGGACGGCGCGACCTCGGCCGCCCTGCTCGCCCGGTTCCTCGAGGCGGCGGGCGGCAAGGCGAGCGTCCATGTGCCGGACCGCATCGCCGAGGGCTACGGCCCGAACGAAGCGGCGTTCGACCGGTTTGCGGCGGAGGGCCGCCGGCTCGTGCTGCTGGTCGATTGCGGCACCACGGCCTTCGGGCCGCTCGCCCATGCCGCCGGCCTCGGCCTCGAATGCGTCGTGCTCGACCATCACTTGCCCGAAGCCCGGCTGCCGGAAGCGCTGGCCGTGGTGAACCCCAACCGCATGGATGAGACGGGGGAGCTCGGCGGCCTGGCGGCGGTCGGGGTCGTCTTCCTGCTGGTCGTGGCAGCGAACCGCGCGCTCCGCCGGCGCGGCCACTACCGCTTCCGCCCGGAGCCGGACCTGCGCGAGTGGCTCGACCTCGTGGCGCTCGGCACGGTCGCCGACGTGATGGAGCTGACCGGCCTCAACAGGACGTTCGTGGCGCGCGGCCTCGAAGTGCTGGCGCGCAGGAGCAATCCCGGCATCGCGGCCCTGCTGGCGGCCGCCGGCGTCGAGCGGCAGCCGGGCGCCTACCATCTGGGCTTCGTGCTCGGTCCCCGGATCAATGCCGGCGGGCGCGTCGGCGAGGCGGGGCTGGGGGCCCGGCTGCTGGCTTCCGGCGATGCGGAGGAAGCGCGCCGCATCGCGGAGGTGCTGGAGCGGCTCAACGGCGAACGTCGGCAAGTCGAGGCGGATGTCCTCGCCGCCGCCCTCGCCATGAAGCCGGAGGAAGGCGCGCCCTTCGTGCTGGCGGTCGGCGAGGGCTGGCATCCGGGCGTCGTCGGCATCGTTGCGAGCCGCCTGGTGGAGCGCTACCGCCGTCCGGCGCTGGTCGGCGCGCTCGAAGGTGCCCGGATACGCGGCTCCGCGCGCTCGGTGCCGGGCGCGCCCATAGGCCCGGCGATCCTGGCCGCCCGGGACGCCGGCCTGCTGGAGGCGGGCGGCGGCCACGACATGGCGGCCGGCTTCACGCTCGACATCGGCAAGCGCGCGGCCTTCGAGGCGTTCCTCGCCGAACGGCTGGGCGCGCTGGTGCCGGCTGAGGGGCATGCGCCGCCGCTCGACATCGACGCCGGCCTTTCCATTGCGGGGGCATCCGGCGCCCTGCTGGAGCATCTGGCGGCCGTCGAGCCCTTCGGCCGCGGCAATCCGGAGCCCGTCTTCGCGCTGCCGGCGGTGCGCTCGCGCCATGCCCGCATCGTCGGCAGGAACCATGTCCGCGCCGACCTCGCCGACGCCGGCGGCGGGCGGCTTGCGGCCATCGCCTTCCGCGCCGCGGAAACGCCGCTCGGCCGGGCGCTGCTGGAGACGGACGGACGCGCGCTGCATGTGGCCGGGACGCTCAGGGCCGACGACTGGCGCGGCGGGCGCGCGGTCCAATTGGTCGTGTCGGACGCAGCCCCTGCCGAGGCCGCTCTGTAACGTCCCGGTTCCGCATGCGTCCGGGGCGGTCGTGAACCCGGAAACGAGGATCGGGGTCTTCGCGCGGAGCAATCCCGGCGCGTGGTACCGCCTGGAGCGGGAGACGCCGTAGCCGGCCGGCCTTGACTCCCGCCCGCCATGCGGCGGTTAATCGCATCGGGCCGCCTTTGGCGCCCTTCGGCAAGCATCCCCGGAAGACGCCGGGACGGAGCGCGGCTTGGGCTCTCCGTCCGCGCCTGCCGTTCCGGGGCAAGGGGAGGAGATGTGATGAACAGGACCATTGCGAGATTCGGTATTGCCGCTTGTGCATTTCTGGCCGCATTCGCCGTCGGACCCGCCCAGGCGGAGTTCCCGGAAAAGCCGGTCACCATCGTCGTGCCCTGGCAGGCCGGCTCCAGCCCGGACGTCGCCATGCGTACCCTGGCCTCGCTGGCGAGCGACGATCTCGGCCAGCCCATCGTGGTGCAGAACATCGTCGGCGGGTCCGGCTCGGTCGGCACGCTGGCGGTGAAGAACGCGGCGGCAGACGGCTACACGCTGCTCAACAACTGGGTGGCCCCGCATGTCGTGGCCCGGCTCTTCAACCCGGAGATCGGCTACAACGACGACGACTTCGCGCCGCTCTTCGGCCTGATCGCGCTGCCCTTCACGCTCGCCGTGCGCGCCGACCACCCGGCGACCGACGTGGCGAGCTTCGTCGCATGGGCGAACGCCCAGGACCGGCCGGTGAATGTCGGCATTTGCGCCGCGCTTTCGGTGCCGCGCATGGTGATGGAGGAGTTCCTGCGCACCTCGGGGGTCGAAAACTACAAGCCCGTGCCCTTCAACGGCTGCATGCCGGACAATGTGAAGGCGCTGCTCGACGGCTCGCTGGACGCGACGACGGGCGTGCTGATCGCCGAGAAGATCTTCGGCGACGCCATCAGGACGCTGGCGGTGCTGACCGACGACCGGGTCTCCTTCGCCGACCATCTCCCGACGGCGAAGGAGCAGGGCGTGGATATCGGCTGGGGCAAGACCTCGCAGGGCTGGGCCGGCCTCGTGGCGCCCGCGGGAACGCCGGAAGCGGCGCTGGAGAAGCTCCGGGCCGTGCTCGGCAAGCACGTCCGGACGCCGGCATTCCTCGACAAGATGACGGCGCAGTTCATCCCGATAGAATATAGCGGACCGGACGAGTTCCGGGCGCTCTGGACCCGTTCTGCGGAGCTTCTGGAGCCGGCCGTCCAGCGTCTGCTCAAAGAGAAGAAGGAGTAGGGCGGGGGACCGGCCGAGTTGACTTGCAAACCGGGCTATCCCCGTTACCCCGGCCCTCTTCGTCGTCATGCCCGGACTTGTTCCGGGCATCCATGCGGGCGCTTGGCGGAGGTAGTGGACAGAGATGCCCGGAACAAGTCCGGGCATGACGGAAGAGCCTGTCCTGAGCTAATCGAAGGGGGGCGTTCCGGCATGACGGAGCGGGGAGCGCGGCGTGGCCGGGGCGACGGTGGGCGGTCCGGTCCGGTTCCGCCGGGAGCCTCTGCAGCCGGTGGCTGAACCGCAGTCCGATACGCATTCCGGCGCGGAACCGGAACGGGAGCCCGGCTGGCGGACCGATCTCGCCGCCAGCCTTGCGAGCGTGGGCCTCGGCGCCTGGCTCTTCCGGGAGACCTTCTCGTTCTCCGTCACGGCGTCGGAGCGGGTCGGCGGCGGCATCGACGCGGCCGGCTATCCGCGCCTGCTTGCGGGCCTCACCATGGCGCTCGGCCTGGCGCTTGCCGCTCGCGCGCTCTGGAAATGGCGGGCGGCGCGGGCAGCGACTCCGCCCGCCGCCGGCGCAGAGGGGCAGGGCGGCGGCAAGGTCCGCGCCGCCCTCTCCTTCGCGGTCCTCCTGCTCTACACGCTCCTGCTCGAACCGCTGGGTTTCCTGCTGGCAACGCCGCTGGCCGTCGGCGTGCTGCTGCGTATTACCGGCGGACGCGGGGTCCTGCATGCGGCCGTCGCCTTCACGGCCGCCATTTTCGTCTTCTTCCGCTATGGCGTGAACATCGTGCTGCCGGAGGGGCTGCTCAGGGGAATCAGCCCCTGATGGCCGAGTTCGGCGCGCTCCTGGCGGAGCTGGGCGGCCTTGTCGGGCTGGCGCAGGTGGGCGCGCTGCTGATCGGCCTCGTGCTCGGCATCATCGTGGGCGTGCTGCCGGGCCTCGGGCCGCTGCTGGGCGTCACGCTCGCCATTCCCTTCACCTTCCACATGGACCCGGTGTCCTCCATCGCGCTGCTCATCGGCTTCTACCAGGGCGGGTCATACGGAGGCGCGGTGACAGCCACCGTGCTCGGCATACCGGGCACGCCCATCGCCGCCGCAACCCTTCTCGACGCGCATCCGATGGCGCTTGCCGGGCGCTCTTCGGAGGCCGTGACCTTGGCCACGCTTGCATCGTGGGTCGGCGGGCTGATCGGCGGCACGGTCCTGCTCTTCACCGCCCCTGCGCTTGCCAAGATCGCGGTGCGCTTCGGCCCGGCGGAGACCTTCGCGCTCGCGGCCTTGGGCCTCACCGCCATCGCCAGCCTCAGCCAGGGCAGCACCCTGAAGGGCCTGCTGTCGGGGCTGTTCGGCCTGATGTGCGCCACCATCGGCACCGATCCGTTCACCGGCATCGCGCGCTTCAATTTCGACCGCACGGAGTTCTCCGGGGGCCTCACATTCGTTGCGCTGCTGGTCGGGCTGTTCGCGATCTCCGAAGTGCTGATGCAGATCGAGCGGACCTTGCGCGGCTGGCAGGCGAGCGAGCGCATCGGCGTCGCCTTCTCCATGTTCAGGACGCTCGTCTCGCGCTTCTTCGGCTATCTCCGGGCGAGCATGGTCGGCGTCGGCATCGGCATCATCCCGGCCGTCGGCGGCGTCACCTCCGCCTTCCTCGCCTACAAGCTGGCGCGGGACTTCTCCAAGGAGCCGGAGCGCTTCGGCAAGGGCGCGCCCGAAGGCGTGATCGCGAGCGAGGCCGCCAACTCCGCGACGACCGGCGGCGCGCTCATCCCGATGCTGGCGCTCGGCATCCCCGGCGACCCCATCGTGGCGGTGATGATGGGCGGGCTGCTCATCCACGGCGTCACGCCCGGCCCGATGCTGTTCTTCACCAATCTTGACGTGCTGAACGGCATTTTCGCGACCTTCCTGATCGGCGCGATGCTGCTGCTGCCGCTCGGCCTGGCGCTGCTGCCGCTGTTCGTGCGCGTGCTCCGGGTGCCGCTGGACTACATGCTCGCCGGCGTGCTGCTGCTGGCGATATTCGGCACGTTCGCGGTGCAGCGCCAGACGCTCGACCTCTGGATCATGTGGCTGTTCGGGGTCGTCGGCTACGCCATGCGCAAGGCGGGCTTTCCGCTGGCGCCCTTGGTGATCGGCTTCGTGCTCGGCCCCATCGTGGAAGTGAACCTCCGGCGCGCGGCGACGCTGGCAAGCTCGGACCTTGCGGGCTATTTCCTCGGCCGGCCGATTGCGCTCGGCATACTGGTCCTGGTGCTGCTGGCGCTCGCATTTCCTGTGCTGCGGGCGCTCTGGCAGCGCCGGGCCTGAGAATCGAGGGAGGAAGCGACATGGAATTCGGACTGGTGATGCCGCAGCACGGCGCCTTCGCCAACCGGGCGAGCCTGGAACGCATGGCCCGGGCGGGGGAGGACATGGGCTTCGCCTCGATCTGGGCGATCGACCACATCATCATTCCGCGCCCCTTCGTCGAGCGCTTCTCGGACAGGGTTTACGGGCTGTTCAGCACGCTCGGCTTCCTCGCCGGCATCACCGACCGGGTAAAGCTCGGAACGACGGTGATCGTGCTGCCCTACCGCCATCCCGTGACGCTCGCCAAGGAAATGGCGAGCATCGACGACCTTTCCGGCGGGCGCACGATTTACGGCGTCGCTTTCGGCTGGATCGGGGAGGAATACGAGGCGCTCGGCGTGCCCTTCGCCCGGCGGGGCGCAAGGGCGGACGAGATGCTGCGCATCCTGGACCGTTTGTGGTCGGAGGGGTCCAACGACTTCCGGGGCGAGTTCTACGAGTTCGGGGATTTCGCCTTCGACCCGCCGCCCGTGCAGAAGCCGCGCCCGCCGATCTGGATCGGCGGCAACAACGAGCGCGCGCTTGAGCGGGTCGTGCGCTATGGGGACGGCTGGCATCCGATCACCTCGGCGCGGCGCCCGGGCTCCGTGCAATGGACCGTCGATGACCTCCGCCGCCGGCTGAAGCTGCTCGACCGCATGGCCGAAGAGGCGGGTCGCGACCCCGCCGGCATCGCGCGCTCGCTCCATGCGACGCTCGCCTTCGACATCGACACGGCGGATTTCCTCGGCGACGGCTACGCCTTCACCGGCAGCCGCGACGACATATGCCGCAAGCTCGACATGGCGCGGGACATGGGGCTGGAGCACATCACGCTCAATCCCTGGTACACCATCCCCGGCCGCATCCACGAGCCGACCGTCGATACGGCGATGGCGACGGTCGAACGCTTCGTCGAGGAAGTAATGGGCGGCTACGCCGATTGAGGCGGGAGCGCATGCAGTCCGATCCGGGCGGCAGGCCTGCCCCGCCATTGCCCCGCGCCCCGACCGCCATCTCTGTGCCCTGGCCCTGTTCCCGTCATACCCGGACTTGTTCCGGGTATCTCTCTCAAGCGGCTCCGCCGGGCGGCCGTATGGATGCCCGGAACAAGTCCGGGCATGACGAGAAGAAGGCATGAGTTCGAAGTCGAGGCCACTGTGATGATAAATTGTTCATGAAATTTATGTAATATTTCTCCATAGAGCTTGCATTCTCAGAAATTGTGCTATGATGGGTCCGAGGGAGTGGAGTCCGCGCGGACCGCTTCCCGCCCGTGCCGGCCCGGTGCGGAACGACCCCGATTCAGCCGACAGGCGAAGTGCGTCCTGCGCCTGCCTCGCGCGCGGGCAATCAGGCGCGCGAACCGCGCCGCCGCGAAACGCCCGCCCGCCCGCGCACAGGCGCCCGCGCAGGATGACGCGCGAATAAGGGTCGCTCCCTGCCGGGCCGGTGCGCCGGATGAACGCGAACCGGAACGAAGGAACCGCATCCCATGCCCGTGCTCGACCCGACCCTCTCCCTCTCCTCCCGGCAGGAAGCCTTCCGCAATCACTACCATGACAAAAGATGAGTTAACATGACGTTCCATGACACGCCGCAACAGCCTGCCCCGGCCGCACAAGGCCCCGGCTCGCCCCCGGATCGGGTCCGGGGCAGGCTCTGCGGGCGTCCGGGGCGACGAAAAGGAGGAGCCCGGCGATCCGGAAACGGGAGCGCATGCAATCCGCGTCCGGGGGTGGTAAACCCTCCGCCTCCGGTTTTCCCGCACACACGATGCCCGCTTGAAGGACGACGACATGACCGACGCCTCCGCCTACGAACCGCCGAAAGTCTGGACCTGGGAGCAGGAGAGCGGCGGCCGCTTCGCCTCGATCAACCGCCCCGTCGCCGGCGCCACGCATGAGAAGGAGCTGCCGCGCGGCAGGCACCCCTTCCAGCTCTACTCGCTGGGCACGCCCAACGGCGTGAAGGTGACGGTGATGCTGGAGGAGCTGCTGGCGGCAGGCCACAGCGGCGCGGAATACGACGCCTGGCTCATCAGGATCGGCGACGGCGACCAATTCGGCTCCGGCTTCGTGGCGATCAACCCGAACTCGAAAATCCCGGCGCTGGTCGATTACTCCACGCCCGAACCGACGCGCGTGTTCGAGTCCGGCGCGATCCTGCTCTACCTCGCCGAAAAATTCGGCGCCTTCCTTCCCGAAGACCCCTCGGCGCGGGCGGAATGCCTCTCCTGGCTGTTCTGGCAGATGGGTTCCGCGCCCTATCTCGGCGGCGGCTTCGGGCATTTCTACGCCTATGCGCCGAGCAAGCAGCAATACCCGATCGACCGATACACCATGGAGGTGAAGCGCCAGCTCGACGTGCTCGACAGGCGGCTCGCCGAGACGCGCTATGTGGCGGGCGGGGACTACACCGTCGCTGACATGGCGATCTGGCCCTGGTACGGCGTGCTGACCACGGATGCGCTTTACGGCGCGGCGGAATTCCTCGCCGCGCAGGACTACCGCAATGTCGTGCGCTGGTACGAGGAGATCGCGGCCCGCGGCGCCGTCATCCGGGGGCGGAAGGTCAACCGGATCAGGGGCCCTCTGGAGGACCAGCTCCACGAGCGCCACGACGCCTCCGACTTCGAGCTCCGCACCCAGGACAAGCTGGAGGCGGCGGAATAGGCGGCCGCGGCGCCTCCTGCTCCCCGTCCGGCAGCGGTTGCGCGGCCCGTCGTTTCGGGGCACGGTTCCGGGGTCCGTGGGGCGCCCCGCGCGTCCCCGCTGCAATGGGTTCCAGCCATGCCTGAAGCCGCTCCGCCGCTTGCCGGCGTCAAGGTCGTCGATATCTCCAATTTCCTCGCCGGCCCCGTTTCCACGATGTTCCTGGCGGACTTCGGCGCCGAGGTCGTAAAGATCGAGCGCCCGGATACCGGCGACGAGCTGCGCTTCTGGGGCAACGACAAGGACGGCGTCGGCCTGATGTTCAAGCTGGTGAACCGCAACAAGCGCTCGGTCACCGCGGACCTGCGCACGCCGCTCGGCGTCGAGATCGTCAAGCGCCTCGTTGCGGACGCCGACATCGTGGTCGAGAACTACCGCAAGGGGACGCTGGAGCGCTGGGGCCTCGGCTACGACGTGCTGAGCGAGATCAATCCCGGCCTCATCATGGTGCGCCTGACCGGCTTCGGGCAGACCGGCCCCAACAGCCACCGGCCGGGCTTCGGCACGCTCGCCGAGGGCTATTCGGGCTATGCCTACATCACCGGCTATGCCGACCGGCCGCCGCTGCTGCCCGGCTTCGGCCTCGCCGACGAGAGCTCGGGCCTGATGGGCGCGTTCCTCGCCATGGTGGCGCTGCAGGAGAAGCGGCGGTCGGGCAGGGGACAGGTCGTGGACTTCGCCATCTACGAGCCGCTCTTCACCCTGCTCGGGCCGCAGGTGGTGGATTTCGACCAGCTCGGCATCGTGCAGGAGCGCAACGGCAGCCGTCTGCCCTTCACCGCGCCGCGCAACACCTACCGCACGAAGGACGACAAGTGGGTCTCGATCTCGGGCAGCGCGCAGTCCACCTTCGAGCGCATGTGCGAGGCGCTGGAGGTGCCGGAGCTTGTCCATGACGAGCGGTTCCTCGACAACCGGCTCCGCATCCAGAACGCGCCGGCGCTCGACGAGGCGCTCCAGGCGGCGATGCTGCGCTTCGACCGCGACGACCTGCTGGCGCTCTTCGACCGGTTCGACGCGGCCGCCGCGCCCTGCAACAGCATCGCGGAGATTTTTGAGGACCCGCACTACAAGGCGCGGGAGAACATCGTCGCGGTCGAGGACGAGGAGCTCGGCGGGCCGATCCGGATGCAGAACGTGGTCGGCAAGTTCTCGCGCACGCCGGGCGGGATCCGCCATGCCGGGCCGAAGCTCGGCGCCGACAACCGGGCCGTCCTGGTGGAGCGGCTCGGCTTCGACGAGGCGGAGTTGCGCGCCGCCGGCCTGCCGCTCGACTGAGCCGGCGGCCGGCAAAGGGACCAGGGGAGGAAGGACATGCTGGCGCTGCCGGAACGGGTGACTGTGGTCGAGGTGGGCCCGCGCGACGGCCTGCAGTCGCTCGGCCGCTGGATCGAGACCGATGTGAAGGTCGCCATGATCGACCGGCTGACCGATGCGGGTTTTCCCGTCATCGAGATCACCAGCTTCGCCAGCCCCCGCTATGTGCCGATGCTGACGGACGCCGAGGAGGTCGTCTCGCGGGTGAAACGCCGGGACGGCACCGTCTATCGCGCGCTGGTGCCGAACAAGCGCGGCGCGCTGCGCGCCGTCGAGACCGATATCGACGAGATACTCGGCCTCATGACGGTGAGCGGCACCTACATGGCCAAGAACCAGAACATGACCGTCGATGAGGCGATCCAGGCGGGCGGAGACTGCTTCCGCGTCGCGGACGAGGCCGGCCGGGCCTTCATCATGGCGCTCGGCATGTCGCTCTACTGCCCCTATGAGGGCGTCATCCAGCCCGAACGCACGCTGGATTGCGTGGACCGGCTGCGGAACCTCGGCGTGCGCCGCTTCTATCTGGCCGGCAGCACGGGCATGGAGGAGCCGCGCCAGGTGAACACGCTGTTCCGCATGGCGCACGACCGCTTCCCCGACTGCGAGTTCGGCTTCCATGTCCACGAGAAGCGCGGCTGGGCGCAAGCCAATGTGATGGCGGCGCTCGATGCCGGTGTGACCATGGTCGAGGGGTCGATCTGCGGCATCGGCGGCGGCATCGCCTTCCCCGGCGATTACGGCTCGGTCGGCAACCTGCCGACGGAGGATATCGTGAGCTTCCTGAACGCCATGGGCGTCGATTGCGGCGTCGGCGCCGGCGAGGCGGTCCGGGCCGCCAGGGATGTCGCGGACATGACCGAAATCCCGCTAGCCAGCCGCGCCGCCAACATGCCGGAACTGGCCTGAGCGGCATGAAAGTCTTGATCTGCGGCGGCGGCGTCATCGGGACGTCGCTTGCCTATTTCCTGAGCCTTCGCGGCATGGAGGCGCTCGTTGTCGAGCGTGCGGGCGTCGCCAACGCCGCCTCCGGCAAGTCGGGCGGGTTCCTCGCGCGCGATTGGTGCGACGGCTCGCCGCTTGAGGCGCTGGCGCGCCGGGGCTTCGACCTGCATGCGGAACTGGCCGGGAGCCTCGGCCGCGACTGGGGCTATCGCCGGGTCGAGACCCTCGGCGTCGTCGCGAGCGCCCGGCAGGATGTCGGCCGTTTCAGGCGCCTGCCTTCGCCCGACTGGCTGGCCGGCGACTGCGCGGTGCATGGAAAGCTGGGGAGCCCCGAAACGACGGCGCAGATCGATCCGGCGGCCTTCACCGAAGCGATGATGGCGGCCGCCGCCGAGCGCGGCGCGCGGCTGATCGAGGGATGCGTCGAGGGCATCGCGCTCGCGGCCGGCGGCGCGCGCGCGGCGGGCGCGGTCGTGGACGGGACGGAAGTCGCCGCCGACGCCGTCGTCATCGCCATGGGCCCGTGGTCGCTGCTGGCCTGCCGCTGGCTGCCGCTGCCCGCTGTTTACGGCATCAAGGGGCACAGCCTCGTCTTCGACTACGAGCCCTCTCCGGTCTCGCTGTTCGTCGAACTGGAAACCGGGGACGGAGAGGTGGCCGCGCCCGAGATCAATCCGCGGCTGGACGGCACCACCTATGTCTGCGGCCTGTCCGGCGAACATGCCCTGCCCGTCGATCCGGCCGACGTCCTGCCGGAGGCCGGGGCCTCAGAGCGGCTGCGGCGGATGACGGCAAGCGTCTCCCCCGGCCTCGCGGCCTCCAGGGTCCTCGCCGAGCAGGCCTGCTTCCGGCCGGTCACCGCAGATGGGCTGCCCCTGATCGGCCCCGTTCCGGGGATAGCCGGCGCGTTTGTGGCGACCGGCCACAGCGTCTGGGGCATGCTCAACGCCCCGTCGACAGGCGAGGCGATGGCGGCGCTGATCGCCGGCGACGCGCAGGGCGGGGTCGATCTGCGTCCCTACGATCCGGCCAGGCTGGAAAGGCTCGATCCCGAGGCCCCGGTTTCATGATCCCGGGGGCGCAAGAGCCGTGCCGTCGAACGCCCGCGCAAACCGTGCCATAGTCGCCCGGGCGGTCTGTAGAGGGAAAAGAAGGGGGCAAGGCCGATGAAGATCCGGGGATTCGAGAACCTGCATGCGGACGCCGGCTGGCGGAACATTTCCTTCCTGAAGATCACCACCGACGAAGGGCTGGTCGGCTGGTCGGAATACAATGAGAGCTATGGCAGCCGGGGCCTGAGCGCGGTCATTGCCGCGCTCGGCGAGACGCTTGTCGGGGCCGACCCCCGGCCGGTCGAGCGGATCGGCGCCATGCTCTACGCGCAGACGCGCCAGGCGCCGGGCGGCATGAACGCCCAGGCCATCGCCGCCATCGAGAACGCGCTGCTCGACATCAAGGCGAAGGCGCTCGGCGTGCCGGTCTATGAGCTGTTCGGCGGGCCGGTGCGCGACCGGTTCCGGCTCTACTGGTCCCACTGCGGCACCTATCTGGTGAACCATGCGGACGTGATCGGCGAGCAGCCGCTGCGGAGCCTCGACGATGTGGAGGCGCTGGGCGCACGGGTGCGGGAACGCGGCTTTACGGCGCTGAAGTGCAACATGTACCGATTCGACGGCCCCGAGCCCTATGTCTACATGCCAGGCTTCGCGCGCGCGGCCGGCGACCGGCCGGAGCTCAACCTCTCGCGCGAGACGGTGCGCGCGCTCCGCAACCAGATCTCGGCTTTCCAGGAGGGCAGCGGCGGCCGGGTCGATATCCTCGTGGACCTCAATTTCAACTTCCGCACCGACGGCTACATGGCGCTCGCCCGCGCGCTCGACGATCTGGGCCTCTACTGGATCGAGATCGACAATTACGACCCGGAGGGGCTGGCCATGATCCGCCGGTCCGTCGAAACGCCCATCGCGTCCTGCGAATCGCTATATGGGCGCCGCCAGTTCCGGCCCTTCCTGGAACGCTATTCCATGGACGCGGCGATTATCGACGTGCCCTGGAACGGCTTCAGCGAGAGCCTCAAGATCGCCGCCATGTGCGACGCCTGGGAGGTCAACATCGCACCGCACAATTTCTACGGCCATCTCTCGACGCTGATGAGCGCGCATCTCTGCGCGACCGTGCCGAATTTCCGCATCATGGAGATCGACATCGACGACGTGCCGTGGAAGGACGACCTCGTGACGGTGCCGCCCCGGATCGAGAACGGCGAACTCATCCTGCCGACAGGGCCGGGCTGGGGCGCCGAGGTGAACGAGGACGCCGTCCGCGCCCACCCGCCGAAATAGGGCCTGCGCCCGGCTATTCGCCGGCGCGCAGGAAGTCGGCGCAGCGTTCGCCGATCATGATCGAGGGCGCATTGGTGTTGCCCGACGGCATGGTCGGGAAGATCGAGGCGTCCGCGATCCTCAGGCCCTCCAGTCCATGCACCCTGAGCCGGTCATCGACCACGGCCTCCGGACCGGGCCCCATGCGGCAGGTGCCGATGGGGTGGTAGGCGGTCTGCGAGTTGTTGCGGATCCAGTCCAGGATCTCGTCGTCGCTCGCCACGTCCTCGCCGGGGTCGAATTCCGCGCCCCGGAAGGGCGCCATCGCTTCGGCCGCCATGAGTTCCCGCATCATGCGGAAGCCGCCGGTCATAGCCCGCCGGTCGATCTCGTCGGCCAGGAAGTTGAACCGGATCGCCGGCTGCGCGTCCGGGTCGGCCGAGCGGATGTGGATCGAGCCCAGGCTCTCGGGCCGCAGCTGGTAGCAGGCGATGGTCATGCTGGGGAAGGGCTGGAGCAGCCGGCGCTTCGGGTCCTTCACGGCATAGGGCACCAGGTGCATCTGCACATCCGGCGTCTCCAGCTCCGGCCGGGTGCGCAGGAAGGCGAGCAGCGGCGCGGAGGGCAGGCTCATGAATCCGCCGCGCGTGAAGGCGTAGCGCAGCACCTGGCCGGCCTTGCCGAACAGCGTGCCCATGCGCTCGTTGTAGGACACGCCCTTCGCCGTCACCCGCCACTGGATGCGGGCGTTGATGTGGTCGCGGAAGTTCTCCCCGACGCCGGCCAGTTCGTGCTGCACCTCTATGCCGTGCGCACCCAGCACCTCCGGGCGGCCGATGCCGGATAGTTCCAGGATCTGCGGCGAGCAGACGGCGCCTGCGGCGAGCACCGTCTCGCGCCCGGCCCGCGCCTCGACCGTTTGCCCGCCCTTCTCATAGGCGACGCCGACGCAGCGCTTGCCCTCCAGCAGCACGCGGCGGGTATGCGCTTCCGTCACGATCCGGAGGTTCGGGCGGTTCTCGGCAGGCTTCAGGTAGCAATGGGCGGTGGACATGCGCCGCCCGTTCTTGATCGTCACCTGCGTCTTGACCACGCCTTCCTGGTCGGGGCTGTTGTAGTCCGGGTTGATCTTGTGGCCGACCTCTTCGGCGGCGGCGAACAACGCATCGTAGAGCGGGTTCCGGTCCGGAACCTCGGTGACCTGGAGCGGGCCGTCCTCGCCCCTGATGCCGTCTCCGGCCTTCTCGTAGCTCTCCATGCGCTTGAAGACGGGCGCCACGTCCTCCCAGGTCCAGCCGCGATTGCCCATCTGCGCCCAGCTGTTGTAGTCGAGCGGCTGGCCACGCACATAGACGAGGCCGTTGATGCTGCTGGACCCGCCGAGCAGCTTGCCGCGCGGCACCGGGATTTCCCGGTTTGCGGTGGTCGGCTCCGGGTCGGACATGAAGCACCAGTTGGCGGCCGGGTTGTCGATCAGGAGCCCGAAGCTGATCGGGAAGCGGGAGTAGGGGTGGCTCGCCTTGCCGGCCTCCAGCAGCAGCACCTTGCAATTCGGGTCCTCGGTCAGCCGGCTGGCGAGCGCTGCCCCCGCAGACCCCGCGCCCACGACGATATAATCGAACTCAGCTTCCGCCATCGCGCCGCTTCCTTCCGTCCCTGCCATATTCCGGAAGCGGGAGCGTAGGCGGTTTCGGGCGGCAGGGGAATTCGCAGCCGGACTGATGCTCTATTCGGCCGGTGCCGGCGGCGGCTCGTTCTGCCGGGTGATATAGTGCTCGAGGAATTCGAGCTTACCTTCGACCCGCGCCATTCGTTCACCGAGGTCGGTTACTCTCGTCTCAATCGACTTTATGTCAGAGCGCAGCCAGAGAAAGAGGCTGACCGTCAGTCCGCCAAGGGCCGCAACCATGCCGACGGCGGCGACCAGCGTTGCGATGATCTCCGGGGTCATGGCTTCGTGCTTTCTCCTCTCCGGCTCCGGACAGTCTCGCATATCGTTGGTTCCGCCGCCATACGCGGTTTCGTCAGCCCGCCTTACCGGAAGTCGCGCGATTTGGGGATCGTGCGGAGGTTGCGCGGGTGGCGCGAGGAGAAGGCGACGGGTCCGGGTGACGGTGCGCTGCCCGCCTCATCCGGCGTCAGCAGGTCGAGCCAGCCGGTCAGGTCCTCCAGCCGGTCGGCGACGAGATGGACAATATCGGCGGTGCGCTGGACGCGGCCCCGGACCATCGCGACCCGCGCGCCCAGCACGGCTCTGCGGAAACTTTCCAGCACGCGCGGCCAGACCACGACGTTCACGACGCCGGTTTCGTCTTCCAGCGTCATGAAGATGACGCCGCTGGCGCTGCCGGGGCGCTGGCGGACGAGCACGAGCCCGGCGGCGGAGGCGCGTTGCCCGTCCCGGGAGCGGGCGATTGCCTCGGCCGCAAGCGCGCCCCGCTTTGCCAGGCGCGCCCGCAGGAAGGAGAGCGGATGCGCCCGGAGCGAGAGCCTGAGCGTCCGGTAGTCCTCGACCACCTGTTCGCCCGGCATCATGGCGGGCAGCGCGGCCGGTGGCTCCGGGCCCCCGGCCGGTCCGCCCGCCGCCTCGAAGAGGGGCAGCGGCGCTGATTTCTCCAGGGCGCCCGCCTGCCAGAGCGCCCCGCGCCGGTCGAGTCCCATGGAGCCGAAGGCGTCGGCGGCGGCCAGCGTCTCGATGGCGGCGGCTCCGAGCCCGGTCCCGCGCTGCATGGCGGCAATATCGGGCCAGGGCGGTTCATCGCGAGCGTCAAGGATGCGTTCGGCGTCCTCTTCGCGCAGGCCGCCGATCTGGCGCAGGCCAAGGCGGAGTGCATGGCGCCCGTCCGCCATGCGTTCCAGGCTGTTGTCCCAGCCGCTTGCATGGACATCGGCCGGGCGCACCTCCACTCCGTGCTCGCGGGCGTCGCGCACGATCTGGGCGGGCGCGTAGAAGCCCATTGGTTGGGCGTTGAGGAGCGCGCAGGCGAAGACCTCCGGATGGCGGCATTTGAGCCATGAGGAGACATAGGCGAGCAGCGCGAAGCTCGCGGCGTGGGACTCGGGGAAGCCGTAATCCCCGAAACCCTCGATCTGGCGGAAGCAGCGCGCCGCAAGCTCCGGGTCGTAACCGCGCGCGGTCATCCGGCCCACCATCCGGTCCCGGAGCAGGCCGAGCGTGCCGCGCTTGCGGAAGGTCGCCATGGCGTGGCGCAGCGCATCGGCTTCGTCCGGCGTGAACCGGGCCGCTTCCATGGCGACGCGCATCGCCTGTTCCTGGAAGAGCGGCACGCCGAGCGTCTTTTCCAGCACCTTGCGCAGTTCGTCCGGCGGCCCGTGTTCCGGGGCGGGCGCGGGATAGACCACCTCCTCCAGCCCGTCGCGGCGGCGTAGATAGGGATGCACCATGTCGCCCTGGATCGGGCCCGGCCGCACGATCGCCACCTCGATCACCAGGTCGTAGAAGGAGCGCGGCTTCAGGCGCGGCAGCATGTTCATCTGCGCCCGGCTCTCGATCTGGAAAACGCCCAGGGTGTCGGCCCGGCAGATCATGTCCCAGACTTGCCCATCTTCCGCCGGCGCGGTGGCGAGCGTGAGTTCCAGGCCCTTGTGCGCCGCCAGCAGCTCGAAGGCCTTGCGGATGCAGGTCAGCATGCCGAGGCCCAGCACATCGACCTTCATCAGGCCGAGCGCCTCCAGGTCGTCCTTGTCCCACTCGACGAAGGTGCGTTCCTTCATCGCCGCATTGCCGATGGGCACGGTCTCGTCGAGCGGGCCGCGTGTCAGCACGAAGCCGCCCACATGCTGCGAGAGGTGGCGGGGGAAGCCCTGCAATTCGGTTGCGAGCGCGACGGTCCGGCGAAGCAGCGGGTCGGCGGGGTCGAGCCCGGCCTCGCGGAGCCGCTTTTCGGGAACCCCCTCGCGGTGCATGTCGCGGACGGCTGCGGCGAGCGCGGCGGCCGTATCCTCCGACAGCCCCATTGCCTTGCCCACGTCCCGCACGGCGCTCCGGGCGCGGTAGGAGATGACGGTGGCGGCAATCCCGGCGCGCTCACGGCCATAGCGCCCGTAGATGTACTGGATCACCTCCTCGCGCCGTTCATGCTCGAAATCGACATCGATGTCGGGCGGTTCGCGGCGCTCGCGGGAGACGAAGCGCTCGAACAGGAGGTCGATCCGGGCCGGATCGACGGCGGTGATGCCGAGGCAGTAGCAGACCGCCGAGTTCGCCGCCGAGCCCCGCCCCTGGCAGAGGATGCCCTTGCTGTCGGCGAAGCGCACGATGTCGTGAACGGTGAGGAAATAGGGGGCATAGTCCAGCTCGCCGATCAACCCGAGCTCGTGCCGGAGCGCAGCGGCGACCTTCTCCGGGATGCCGCCCGGATAGCGCCAGGCCGCGCCTTTCCAGGCAAGCGCCTCCAGATGCTGCTGCGGGGTGCTGCCGGCCGGCACGGGCTCGTCGGGATATTCATAGGCGAGCTCATCCAGACTGAAATTGCAGAGCGAAGCCGCCTCGAGGCTCCGCGCAACCGCCTCTTCATGGCCGCGAAACAGCCGCGCGATCTCGTCTCCGTCCTTGAGGTGGCGCTCGGCATTGGCGGCGAGGCGCCAGCCGGCTTCCGCCACGGTCACATGCTCGCGGATGGCCGTCAGCACATCCTGGAGGGGACGGCGTCCGGGGCGGTGGTAGTGGACGTCGTTGGTGGCGAGGAGCGGCGCGCCGGTGCGCGCCGCCAGCGCCGCCAGGCCGGTGAGGTGGGCGCGGTCGCCGCCCCGGTAGAGCATGTGCGCGGCGAGGTAGAGCGGGCCGTCATGCGCGCGGCGAAGCCCGGTAAGCTCCACCTCGAAATCCTCGTGCCAGGGCTCCGGCGGCAGCGCGACCAGAAGCTGCCCCCCGGCATGGGCGAGCAGGTCCTCCCGATGCAGCACGCATTCGCTCTTGCCCGCGCGCCGTTGGCCGAGGGTAAGCAGCCGGCAGAGGCGTCCCCAAGCGGCGCGGTCGCGGGGGTAGCAGAGCAGCGAGGCGCCGTCCGCGAGGTCGAGCCGCGCCCCGGTCAGCAGGCGGAGGCCGACCCGTTTCGCCGCCATATGGGCGCGCACCGCGCCGGCGAGCGTGTTGCGGTCGGCGATGCCGATGGCCGAAAGGCCGAGGCGGGCGGCTTCCTCCACGAGTTCCTCTGCATGGGAGGCGCCGCGCAGGAAGCTGAAATTGCTGACCGCCTGCAATTCCGCGTAGGCAACGGAGGCCGGGGCGCCGCTCATCCGTAGAGTCCGTGGATATACCAGCGGGGTGGCCCCTTGCTGCCGGCGTCCCGGTAGAGCCCGGCGCGGAAGAGCCAGTAGCGCCGGCCTTCCGTGTCCTCGGCGCGGAAATAGTCGCGCGGCGTATCCTCCGGGCCGCCGGCCCACCATTCCGGCTCGATGCGCTCGGGACCTTCGGCGTGGGCGATGCGGCGGCGGAGCCGGCGCCAGGCGAACAACGCCGGCGGCCCGTCCGGCACCTCGGCCACGGCCTCTACCGGTTCGGGCCGGTCGAACAGGCGGAAGGGGCGTTGCGGCAGGCCCGGCCGCACGGGCCAGGCCGCACCTCCCCGGCCGGGCGCCATCCGCCGTTCGGCGCGTTCCGGCAGGTGGCTTGCGACCGGCGCGAGGCGGGAGACCGCCCCTTCGCCCAGGCGGGCCTGCAAGCGGTCGATCAGCAGGCCGAGCTCGCCGCTGCCGCGCCCGCCTTCCGCCAGCCGGAATTGTTCGGGCGCAAGAGGCTCGGCGCGGACGGCATGGAGCGCCATCGCGTCGATCCCGAAGCCGGGGTCCACGGTCTCGATCTTCCCGGTGAAGAGGCGCTGGAGATGCGCCCCGTCGCGAGTGGCGCGCGCGGTCGAAACGCCGCGCTCCGCTGCGTCGCCATCCACCCGGCAGAACAGCAGCGCGAGTTCCCGCGCGCCGAGCCCGTCCCGCTCCAGCGAGGCGGAAAGGTCTTCCACGAGCCGGGCGAGCGCCGACTCCAGCCCGGCAAGGTCGATCAGCGGTTCCGGGAAGGCAAGGCGCGCGAGGCAGGCGGGCGGCGGCGGCAGGGACGCGACCGGATCGGGGCGGCGGCCGAGCGCGCGGTCGAGGCGTTCCAGAACGGTGTCGCTCGACTTCCCACGGGGGAACCGGCGCGCGAGGGCCGCGCGCGGCAGGACCTCCACCGCGCCGACGGTCTTGAGGCCGAGGCGGCGCAGCAGGCGGGCGTCCTCCGGCGCGATCCGGAGCGCCTCGACCGGCAGCGCCTTGAGCGCGGCAAGGGCGGCGCCGGGCGCGGCAATGCGGCTGCCTTCCCGGCCAAAGCGGGCGAGCGCCCAGGCGGCTCCCGGCGTGTCGGCAAGGCCGGTCCACGCTTCGAAGCCGAGGCCGACGATGCGCGCCTCGACCTCCGCCGTCATCGCCGTCTCGCCGCCGAAGAGATGGTCGGCGCCCGCAATGTCGAGCATCAGGCCGTCCGCGCCGTCCACCGCGCAGCAGGGGGTGAAGCGGTTGCACCAGAGCGCGAGGCGTTCGAGCCCGCGCCGGTCCTCCGCCGACCGGGCTTCGGCGGCGGCGAGGCGGGGCAGCAGGGCGCGGGCGTCGGCAAGCCGCATGCCGGGCGCGAGCCCCTCGGCCTCAGCCTGCCGGTTGACCGCCGCCAGCACCGCGCCGTGGCGGCCGGGCGCGGTGAGCGCGAACGGCACCGGCTCAGCCGGCGGCGCGCGCGAGGGCAGGGCGGCGGGCCGCCGCGCGCGGCGCAGCCGGTCGATCGGCCAGCGCGGCAGCCACACCGAAATCAGCCGTCTCATGGTTCCATTCCACATCGCATGTTGCAGGCCGCCCGCCCCGGCAGCGCAGCAGTTCCAGACGCCAGCGCGGCAGGCCGGGCGCGGCCGCGTCGAATGGATCGGCCCGCCCCGTACCCCGATCCGGGGGCAGCGCCGCGACCCGCCAGCGCGAGAAGGCGGCGCTTGCGGGCGCGAGGCCGTCGCGGCGCAGTAGCAGGGCGGGAGTCAGGCTCTCGCGGGCGGCGAGCGCGAGCCGGCGGCTCAGGGTGAAATCGAGGCTTTCGACCTCGCCCAGCACCGCTGCCAGGGAAGCGCTGCGCAATCCCTCCTCCATCGCCCAGGCGACATCCCGGTCGCGGCGGGCGGAGAGCAGCAGCAGGTCAGCCGGTTCGAGGCCGAGGTCCCGCCAGCCCGGCCCGTAAAGCCGGCCGAAGGGACTCATCCGGCTCTGGCAGACCAGCACGGCGCGCCGTTCGTCCCGGCGCCGGAGCCGGGCGAGCAGGGCGGCGAGGAAGGCGCCGGCCGCCGGCCCGTCCCCCGCCGCCGCGCCCGCCGCCTCGTGCAGCCCGCCCGGCGCCAGCCCGCCTTCCGGCAGGGCCGCATCCAGGGCGTCCGGGCCGAGCTGCCAGGCTTCCGCCGCCCCGCCTCCCACCGGCTCCGCAACCGCCGTCCGGCGCTCCAGCAGCGCGATCCGCCGGCGCAGCACGGCAAGGCCGGCGGGGTTCTTTCGGGGGCATATAGGCAACATTAGTTCAATATTTGTTCTAATCACGGCCGAGTCAAGAGCCAATACAGCCTCTTGACCGGCCGGACCGGCGGGCGCACAGAATTGCCGGCAATGCCGCAGAAGGAACAGATGGAACCCGGCCGATGATCGTCATCGACGCGATGCGGGACAGCGACTGGCCCGAGGTCCGCGCCATCTACCGCACGGGCCTGAGGACGGGCATCGCCGCTTTCATGAAGAACCCGCCGAGCTGGAAGGCGTGGAACAAGGGCCATCTGGCTATCGGCAGGCTGGTCGTGCGCGGCGATGACGGCCGCGCGGTCGGCTGGGCGGCGCTGACGCCCGCGCCCGACACCTGAGGCGCTGCCGGTGTCGCTGAGGTCAGCGTCTATGTCGGCGAAAGCGCGCAAGGGTCGGGGACCGGAACTGCCCTGCTGGAAGGCCTGATCGCGGCCTCCGAGGCGGAAGGCTATTGGACGCTCCAGGCGCAGATCATGGTCGCCAACGAGCCCAGCATCGCGCTCCACCGGAAATGCGGCTTCCGCGAGGTCGGCTGCCGGGAGCGCTACGGGCATCTGGACGGCGTCTGGCACGACGTGCTGCTGTTCGAACGCCGCAGCGCCCGCACCGGCGGGCCCGGCCTGCCGACGAGGACCTGCGACGCGGCCGGGTAGCGGCGATTGCCCCGCTGCCGCGTGCGTGTCAGGATGGCGGCGTCGGATATAGAGAGGGGGACAACCGATGGGTGAGAAGCTGGGGATCGGCGCCGCATTTCCGGCCCTTTCGCTGAACCTGCTGGACCGGGGGCCGGCGGAAGTGCCCGCCGACATACCGGGCGCCTGGAAGGTGGTGCTGTTCTACCGCGGCCACTGGTGACCTTATTGCCGCCGTCAGTTGGACGGTTTCCAGGAATTGTGGCCGGAGTTCGAGGCGCGCGGCGTCTCCATCCTCGCCGGCAGCGTGGACGATGAGGACAACGCCCGCAAACTGGCGGACGGCAAGAGCTTCCCCTTCGCATACGGCATGACGCGCGCGGACGGGGAGCGGGTCGGCGCGTGGTGGGAGGAGCGCCGCGGCATCGTCCAGCCCTCCGAGTTCATCCTCGACGGGAATGGCACAGTTGAAGCGTCCAGCTACAGCGACGGCCCGCTAGGCCGCATGGACGCCGCCGACGTGCTGAAGCTGATCGACCTATATGAGTCGCGGAGGAAGGCGGGCGGCTGACGCAACGTCGAGCGGGCCCGGCAGCCGGGCCCGCATCGCAAGCCGGCGCGCGGCGGCTTTACCTCCGCCCCGCCTGCCTGTGCCGCCAGTATCGCGGGTCGAAGGCGACATCGTGGCCCCAGAGGCCGCGCCCTTCCCGGCGGGCTTCCTGCTCGACTCCCTTGTAGCGATCTCCATAGGCGGCGATGGCGTGGCCGTTGCGGACGAGCCAGGCGCCTACATCCTTGCCGTCGCAGGTCACGCAGCCCAGCAAGCGGCCATGCCGGTCGATCCCTTCCACGGATACCTCGACATGCCGGCCGCCCACGGCGCGGATGAGCGCGCGTTTGACCCGTTTGCCGTGCTTGAACCAAGTGCCGTCGCGGTGTTTCGCCCACTGGTCCAGTTCCGGGGCGTCGAGGCCGGAGAAGCGGACCCTGTGGCCGGAGACCCGGAGCCCGTCGCCATCCGTCACCCAGGCCTTGCCGGCGATGATGCCTCCGACCTCGGGTGCGGGCGTATGCCGCGCGCGGCCGGGCTGTCGCCGGCGCTGCTGCCTGAGGAGCCGGAAGGCGGCGCGGACAAGGACGGCGAGAATATCCATGGTCCGGGCCGCTTAGCATGTTTCCCGCCCGCCGGCATCTGCCCTCCGCTTGCGCCTGCGGAGGAAGCGGCTATACCTCCGGGCGGTTCGAGATCGGCCCGAAAGCGGCTTTGGAGGCTATGGCGGAAGACAGGGGAGCGGCGCTGGAAGCAGCGGCCGCGGAACGCATCCTCGTGCTGGACGGCGCGATGGGCACCATGATCCAGCAGCTCGGCCTGGAGGAGGCCGACTTCCGCGGCGCGCGCTTCGCCGACTGGCCGCAGGACGTGAAGGGCAATAACGACCTGTTGAGCCTGACACTGCCGGACGCCATCGCCGACATCCACAACATCTTCCTCGACGCCGGCGCGGACATAATCGAGACCAACAGCTTCAACGCCAACCGGATAAGCCTTGCCGATTACGGCATGGAAGGCCTCGCCCGCGAGGTCGCCGAGGCGTCGGCTCGGATCGCCCGCGCCGCCGTGGACGGGCGCCGGGACGGGAGGCCGCGCTGGGTTGCGGGCGCTATCGGGCCGACCAACCGCACAGCCTCCATCTCCCCCGATGTCGAAGACCCGGCGGCGCGCAACGCCGATTTCGACACGCTCCGCGCCGCCTACCGGGAGAACGCCGAGGGCCTGATGGACGGAGGCGCTGACCTCATCGTCATCGAGACGGTGTTCGACACGCTGAACGCCAAGGCTGCGCTCTATGCCGTGGAGGAAGTGTTCGAGGCGCGCGGCCGCCGCCTGCCGGTGATCGTTTCCGGCACGGTAGTGGACCTTTCGGGCCGCACGCTCTCCGGGCAGACGCCGGAGGCCTTCTGGTATTCCGTGCGCCATGCGCGGCCCTTCGCCGCCGGCCTCAACTGCGCGCTCGGCGCGGAGCAGATGCGCGGTTTCCTCGCCGATATGGCGCGCGTCGCGGACACGCTGATCTCCGCTTATCCCAATGCCGGCCTGCCCAACGCCTTCGGCGGCTATGACGAGACGCCGGAGACGACCGCGGCCCATCTGGGCGCCTGGGCGCGGGACGGGCTGGTGAACCTGGTCGGCGGCTGCTGTGGCACCACGCCCGCGCATATCGAGGCTGTCGCGGACGCGGTCGCCGGTGTGACGCCGCGCAAGCCGCCCCGGATAGAGCGGCGCATGCGCCTTGCAGGGCTCGAACCCTTCGTCCTTGCGGCATGAGTGAACGCGACGCGCGCGCCAGCGCACGCTTCGTCAATATCGGGGAGCGCACCAATGTCACCGGCTCGGCGGTCTTCCGCCGCCTGATCGAGGCGGAAGACTACGAGGCCGCGCTCGACGTCGCGCGCCGACAGGTCGAGAACGGCGCGCAGGTCATCGACGTCAACATGGACGAGGGCATGCTCGACAGCGAGCGCGCCATGACCGTCTTCCTCAACATGATCGCCGGCGAGCCGGACATCGCCCGCGTGCCGATCATGATCGATTCCTCCAAATGGTCGGTGATCGAGGCGGGGCTGAAATGCGTCCAGGGCAAGGCCATCGTGAACTCGATCAGCCTGAAGGAGGGCGAGGAGTCGTTCCTCGACCAGGCGCGGCGCATCCGCCGCTACGGCGCGGCCACGGTCGTCATGGCCTTCGACGAGGAGGGCCAGGCGGAAACGGCCGAGCGCAAATTCGGGATCTGCAAGCGCAGCTACCGCCTGCTGGTGGACGAGGCCGGGTTCCCGCCGGAGGACATCGTCTTCGACCCCAACATCTTCGCCGTGGCGACCGGCATCGAGGAGCATGACGACTACGCCGTCGCCTTCATCGAGGCGACCCGGCGGATCAAGGCGAACCTGCCCCACGCCAAGGTCTCCGGCGGGCTCTCCAATGTCTCCTTCGCCTTCCGCGGCAACGACACCGTGCGCGAGGCCATGCACGCGGCGTTCCTCTACCACGCCATTCCGGCAGGGCTCGACATGGCCATCGTCAATGCCGGGCGGCTGCCGGTCTATGAGGACATTCCGGAGCCGTTGCGCGAGGCGGTCGAGGACGTGCTGCTCAACCGCCGGCCGGATGCGACCGAGCGCCTGGTCGAGCTCGCCGAGAGCTACCGGGGCCGGTCGAAGGAAATCGCCGCCGACCTCTCCTGGCGGAGCCTCACGGTGGGCGAGCGCCTCTCGCACGCGCTGACCCAGGGCATCGCCGAGTGGATCGAGGAGGATGTCGAGGAGGCGCGGCTGGCGCTGGGCCGGCCGCTGGCGGTGATCGAGGGGCCGCTGATGGCCGGCATGAACCATGTCGGCGACCTGTTCGCCGAGGGCAAGATGTTCCTGCCGCAGGTGGTCAAGAGCGCACGCGTGATGAAGCGCGCCGTCGCCTGGCTCACTCCCTTCCTGGAAGCGGAAAAGGCCGACACGGCCCCCTCCTCCGCCGGCAAGGTGCTGCTCGCCACCGTCAAGGGCGATGTCCACGATATCGGCAAGAACATCGTCGGCGTCGTGCTCCAGTGCAACAATTACGAGATCGTCGATCTCGGCGTGATGACGCCCTCCGCCCGCATCCTGGAAACGGCGCGGCGGGAAGAGGTGGACATCATCGGCCTCTCCGGGCTGATAACGCCCAGCCTCGACGAGATGTGCTTCGTCGCCGCGGAGATGGCGCGGGAGGGCCTGGAACTGCCGCTGCTGATCGGCGGCGCGACGACCAGCAAGGCGCACACGGCCGTGCGCATCGCGCCCAATTACGACGGCCCGCTGGTGCATGTGACGGACGCTTCCCGCGCCGTCAGCGTGGTCGGCACGCTGATGTCGCCGGAGCGCCGCGCCGCCTTCGCCGGGGAAGTCAGCGCGGAATACGGGAAACTCCGCGAGGCCCACGGCCGGTCCGGCGGGCGGCGCCCGCGCGCGACGCTGGAGGAGGCCCGCGCCAACCGCATGGAGACCGACTGGACGGCCTGCGCCCCGCCGGTTCCCTCCGCCCTCGGCCTGCAGGTATTCGACGGCTGGGACCTGGCGGAGCTCGTGCGCTATATCGACTGGCAGCCCTTCTTCGCCGCCTGGGAGCTCGCGGGGCGCTTCCCGGACATTCTCGAGGATGCGGAGGTCGGGGAGGCCGCGCGCAGCCTCCATGCCGACGCGCTGGCGATGCTGGACCGGCTTGTCGGCGAGGGCTGGACCCGGCCGCGCGGCGTCGCCGGCTTCTGGCCGGCGAACCGCGACGGCGAGGACGATATCGCGCTCTTCGCCGACGAGGGCCGCTCGGAACGGATCGCCACCCTACACACGCTTCGCCAGCAGATGCGGCGCGGCCGCCGGGACCGGCCCAACCTGGCGCTCGCCGATTTCACGGCCCCGCCCGGCACGCCGGACTATCTCGGCGCCTTCGCGGTGACGGCCGGAGACGGCATCGAGGACCGCGCCCGCGCCTTCGAGGCCGGGCGCGACGATTACAGCGCCATCATGGCGAAGGCGCTCGGCGACCGGCTGGCAGAGGCGTTCGCCGAGTGCCTGCACGAGCGCGTGCGCCGCGAGCTCTGGGGCTATGCGCCGGCAGAGCGGCTGACCAACGAGGAGTTGATCGCCGAGGCCTATCGCGGCATCCGCCCCGCGCCCGGCTATCCCGCCTGCCCGGACCACACGGAAAAGCGGACGATCTTCCGCCTGCTCGACGCGGAGCGGAACGTCGGGATGCAGCTCACCGAAAGCTGCGCCATGACGCCGGCGGCATCGGTCGCCGGCCTCTATTTCGCCCACCCCGAGGCCTGCTATTTCGGCGTCGGCCGGATCGACCGTGACCAGGTCGAGGACTATGCCCGGCGCAAGGGCATGGAGCCGGCCGAAGCCGAACGCTGGCTGGCCCCCAACCTCGCCTACGAGCCGTCGTGAGGGGCGGATGCACGGCCTATTGCGGCTCGTCGCGCCTAAGGTTATAAGGATGCAGTCGCCCGATACAGGGCACAGTCGGCGAATCGATCATGATCAACTCTTTCGAAGAGTATGATAGAATGGGTACTCGCGTCAACGTACCAAGCTACCGTCTTCTAGCACCTCGTGTTGATTTGCGCTTTTCTCCAACTTTTCGCTAACTGGTAGAGCAGACCCATGCACGAAGAAGACAATAATGTCGAGAATGAACAGTTGATCGAAGACGTTGACGAAGAGCTCCAAGACGAGGATATTGTCTATCAGATAAATACATTTGGTGCTGATTACACTGTAGATGGTCTCGTAAAACGTTTTGATAGAGGAGATATTTTTCGACCAGAATTTCAACGGAATTTCGTTTGGACTTTGCCTCAAGCATCAAAATTTATCGAATCGATTCTTCTTGGACTTCCGATTCCAAGCATATTCCTTTATCGGGAGGACAGTACTCAGAAACATCTTATTGTAGATGGACTCCAACGACTTTCCACTCTTCATGCCTTCCACAAAGGAAGATTCCAGCATAACGACCGAGTGTTTCGTTTGAAAGACGTGAAGTCCCGATTTGAGGGGCGTACAATTGATGATCTTGAGGAAGAAGATTACCGTCGATTTGAAGATGCAGTAATACATGCAATGATAATTCAACAGACAGCACCAGATGACAATAACAGCTCCGTTTTTTACATCTTTGATCGATTGAATTCAAATGGAACACCACTCCAGCCACAAGAGATACGTGCTGCGATTTATAACGGGCCATTTCAATCATTACTTGGTACGCTCAACGAAGAATCCAATTGGCGGGAAATTTTTGGATCGAAACATAGGCGTGCAAAGGACCAAGAACTTATTTTGCGTTTTTTAGCATTAGCCAACAATCGTAACACGTACGAAAAGCCAATGAAAGCGTTTCTGAATGATTACATGAAGAAACATCGATTTCTGCAGGAAGAGGTTGCTAATACACTCGCCAAGCAATTTGTTAATACAATTGGTCGCGTACATGAGGCCCTTGGGAGTCGAGCGTTTAGACCACAAAGAGCCATGAATGTAGCAGTTTACGACGCTATAATGGTGGCAATTCTGGAGTCTCCCGAGGTAAGTATTGAAGGTGTGAGATCTGCGTATGAGATGTTGATATCGGATGATAATTTCATGCGTATGAGTAGCGATGCGACCTCGGATGAGGCGAACGTCCATGGCCGGATTGCAATGGCAATAAGTCAGATAAATGCTGCCGCTTAGAGTAACTCAAAATGAGAATCGGATAGATGCGTTGCTTTTAACCTTGGATACAACTATTGACGAGGTTGAGCCAATAATTCAAAACGTGTTTGCTAATCATATCGTATTGGCAGGAGCAGGATATGTTGAAGATAGCGTCGCGGCTATCCTTTCGGAATACGGGCGAACTCGTGGAAATCTAAGGATGGCACGATTTGTAGAAAAGTCGGTAGGTAGAAATAATTCACTGAACTGCGAAAAAATCGAAAGGGTATTGCGGGATTTTGACAAAGATTGGTGGCCCACCATTGAGGCAAATACTGCTATTGAGAATATATCGGCGATTGACAGCCTGAAGACCTTACGGGATCAAATTGCACATGGAAAACCAAACGGGACTGGATACAGGACAGTTAAGGACTATTACAGTAGATCCAAGCGCCTGACTTCGACGGTTGATTCGCATAAGTAGTTGATATTGCCTGGTTCTCATTTCGGCTAGGCACTACATCCGGCATTTCTTCGAGCCGTGCTTCGTCGACGGTCAGGCGAGTTGATACGGGGTGATCGTCAGGGGCAGCCCCATGGTTGCGTAAATCTGCTCCGCCGCCGGTGTCGGCTTCGAGGGGATGACGTAGCGGTTGCCCGATTGCCGACAGCGCAGCAGGGAGCACTGGCGGTGGACGAGGGCGGAGCGGATGACCTCCGGGGACATCCGCCGCTTCTGGATGGCGACGCGGTACGCAAGGTGTCGAACGCAGGCGAAGGCCAGGAAGGCGATGGCGATGTGAGCGCGGATCCGGTCCGGGTTCCAGTGCCAGATGGGACGTATCTTCAGGTCGTGTTTGGTGATCCGGAAGCTCTCCTCGACCTGCCAGAGCCCCTGGTAGTGAGCCATCACTTCGGTGACGCGCGCGTCGCGCAGATTGGTGATGACGCCGGTGAGCCCGTCCCATCGTGCGGCCTCGGCGATCTTCTCCGGGTTCACCGTGAGCCGTGCGTCGCCCTCGACGGCGATGAAGCGCTTCGCCCCGTGATTGGAGAGCAGTTCCCTGGGATTGTCGCTGCGGGCCAGCCTGTCGAGCAGGCGTTCCACCTGATGGCGGCGCTCGTGCGCGTCCTTGCGTGCGCGCTGGGGGCAGAAGACGACGATCAGGCGACGGCCCTTGTACTCCCACTCGCCGACCCGGCGGTCCTGTGAGCCCTCCAGCGGGGCATAGGTCCCGGGGTCGAGAACCTGCCCCAGCAGCGCGAGCGGCAGCTTGCGCAGCCGCGCGCCGACGACATACTCGCCGCCGATGGCGTCCATGGCGTCGAGGTTGTCGGCGCTCAGCATGCCCCGGTCGGCCACGCATACCGTGCGCTCCACCTGGTGGCGGCGCTGCATGTCCTGCAGGACCGGGACCATGCTGTGTCCCTCGTAGGTGGCGCCGGGGAAGACCTCGTAGCTGATCGGCAGCCCTTCGCGCGTCACCATCAGCGCCAGCAGAACCTGCGAGTCCTTGTGTTTGCCGTCCTTGCTGAAGCCGTGCTGGCGAAGCTCGTCCTCGGCGGCCGTCTCGAAGTAGAGCGTGGTGCAATCGAAGAAGAGGATCGCGACCGGCTCCGGCAGCAGCGACCGGCTCGCCTCGCCGACGCGCGTGCGCAGTCGCTCGATCACCGTCGCGTCGAGCTGATCCATCATCCGGTAGACCTTCTCGAGCGGAAGACTCACGCCGAAGTCCTCCTCGAGCCGGCGCACGCTGCCCCGCTTGCTGTCGGGGTTGGCTACCCGCGCCATCACCACATGGAACAGCGCGTCATGGGAGGCCCGGTAGCGCGAGCGCGGCAGCAGCGCGTCGAGGCCCAGCAGCCGGTAGATCTCGCCATAGACCTCGTGGATGCCTGTGATCAGGCGCTGCTCCTCTTCAAGCTGCTTGAGGTCGACCGGGAGTTCCTCCTTGCCGTCCCCCCGGCGGCCGACACGGATCGCCTGCTCAGCGATCTTCTCGGGCGCAAACAATGCCGGCTGACGCTCGTCCTCCAGCTTCGCCTTGACGTACTCGCCGAGCTGCCTCAGGCGCTCGAGCTCGTCCTCGTCCATGGCCACGCCGACATGGCGGACGATGCGCTGTCGGACCTTGCCGCCGTCGCGCACGGCCTCGACGATCTGGACCGAGCGTCGCGGGCTGTTGGGGGAGGTCTTGATGCGCACGAACATGGGGGGAGTGTAGCGCGTGGCGGAGGCATTGACAGTCTCAAAGATTTACTAGGCACTACAACGCAGCTTGACCGCACCGCAACTGCCAACTCATTGGCTTTACTGAAAACTCCAGACGCGAGATCGGTCAGAAGTCAGCCCAACCGTCGAAGTCAGGAGTAGATCCAAGCGCTTCATTATTGATTTTTCTGAAGTTATATTCTCGTGAATAGTCAAGAGTCAGATATAAGAAAGTTGGTAACAGGAGGGGGCGAAGGGGTACAGCTTTTGAAAATAGAATTGATTGCAGAGGTGTATCGCGGCATTCGCGGAGCCATCCTGAAGGGCCGGGCTGGGGGCGGACGCTGCAATCTGTATCGGATGCCGCCTGTCAGCGCGGGAAGTTCGGGCGGTCGGGGCCGTAATGCTCCGCCAGATAGTCGAGGATGACCGCGAGCGCGTTGTCCTCTATCGGCTCCATCTCCTGCTCCTCGACCATCCACACCATAAGCTCGTCCCATTGCTCCCGCGTCAGGCCCTGCTGCACGACGATCCGCTCCGAGTGGCAGGGCGTGCAGGCGTCGAAGGTCTCGGAGGCGCCGGGCGCGCTGACCATCAGGCCGAAGTCCTCCGGCTCCGGGGCCTGCGGAACGGCCGGCGCCGCAGACGCCCTCCCGAAATCGGCCGGGCTGTCGCTCATCCCGTTCAGGAAGGCGATGACATCGGCGCGGTCGCGTCCGCGTTTCAGCCCGGCGAAGCTCATCGAGCCGCCCTTCACCACCGCGCGCGGCTTCGCCAGATAGGCGTCGAGGCGCTCCGGCGACCAGCTGCCGCCGAACGCCGTCATCGCCCTGGAATAGCCGAATCCTTCCCTCGCCCCGACCGGCGCGCCGACAATGCCCCAGAGATTGGGCCCGATCTTCTTGCGGCCGCCCTTCTCGGCCGTGTGGCAGGCGGCGCACTTGCGAAACACCTTCTTGCCGCGCGCGGGATCGGCCGCGGCGAGGCGGGCCTCCAGTTCGGCCGCGCCGGCGGGCGCTGCCGCTGCGCAGGCAAGCAGCAGCGCCGCCGCCATGACGGTCCGCATCGGCGCGGTCAGGCCACGCGCAGCGCGACCCGGTGCATGGTGTTGTTGAGATAGCCTTTCGGGTTCCAGTCGATGGCGAAGGGCTGCATCTCGCCGGCGCTGTCGGTCGCCCGCGCCCAGACCTCGTAATAACCGGCCTCGGGGAAGGCGACCGTGCGCCGCCAGTTCTGCCATGCGCCGGGATTGACCGGCCCGTCCAGCTCGGCCGCCATCCAGCTCTTGCCGAAATCGTTCGAAAGATCGACGGCGGAAACCGTGCGGTCTCCCGACCAGGCGTGGCCGCGCACCTCCACCTCCCGGCCCGCCGCACCGCCGTTCTCCGGCGATGTCACGAGGCTCTTCACCGGCATGCGCTCGATGATGTCGAAGTCCTCCTTCGGCACCTTGTCGCCGGGAGCGACCGGATAGCGCGGCACCCGGTAGGAGGTGCCCGTCATCTTCGGCCCGTCATGCACGATGTCGCGAAGCTGGATGCGTTTCAGCCATTTCTGCGAGCAGGAGCCCGGCCAGCCCGGCACGACGAGGCGGAGCGGCGCGCCGTTCTGCCTGTGCAGCGGCCCGCCGTTCATCGCAAAGGCGATCAGCACATTGTCGGTCATGGCCTTGGCGATCGGCACGCCGCGCGAGATCGGCAGCTTGCCCTCCTTGCCGGAGAGATGGGTGTCGGCGCCGTAATGCGCGGTATAGACCGCGCCCGGCCTGACCCCGGCCTTCTTCAGCACATCGGCAAGCCTGACGCCGGTCCACTCCGAGCAGCCGACCGCGCCGACCGTCCACTGGTTGCCCCGCGCCGGCGGGTCGAAAAAGGCCCGTCCGTTGCCGCCGCACTCGATGGTGAGCGCCATGGTCACCACCTCGAACCCGGTCTTCAGGTCCTCGATGGACAGCTCCATCGGGTTGTCCACCAGCCCGTCCACGGCGAGCGTCCAGCCGGCGGCATCGGCCTCTTCCGGAGGCAGGCCGTTATTGCGGATGAAGTGCCGGTCGGTGGGCGTGATCGCGTCGTCGAGCAGGTGCGCCGGCGTTTCGGCATTGATCGGCCGGTCGTTGAGGAGCGTCAGCCCGTCCTTGCCGACCAGCACGTCCTCGGAAGCGAAGGCGGCCGGCACCAGCCCGCGCGGCATGTTGGCGTAGAAGGGGATCGTCATGCCGAGCAGGCCGCCCGCGGCCGCCAGCCCGGCGCCGGCGAAGAAACCGCGCCGGCTCAACCCCGGCGCCGGCTCGAAAAACTGCCGGCGCGCCTCCTCCGGGTTTTCCGCGAAATATGCGTAAAGTCCTTTGTTTTCGTGAGAATCCTTTGGCATGTCTTCCTCCCCGGTCGTTCGTGTGCGCTTCTTCAAGACATCGCTACCTTCCAGTGTACCCCCCCCCCCCCCCCGAAATACCGTCAACGCAACGGGGGCGAGGCGCCGGCGCAAGCGGCGGGGAGGAGGCGCCAACCGGGTGCCTCATGCTCCCCTTGCGCCGCGCCGGCGGCGTTGCACGGTCAGCCGAAGATGTCGGCCGTGATGCCGGAATACCAGCCTTCCGACTCTTCGTAGGTGGCCTTGCGCAGCTCCGCAGTTTCGCCGGTCTTGGAGATGAAGCCGTCCGTCTTGGCGATCTTCTCGTCGGTCGCCTCGTAGGACGCGCCGACCTTGACGCCGTTCTCCGTCGAGATGAGCGACCAGCAGGTATTGGAGTATCTGGCCGGGAACACCTTCGACCCGGTGAGCGCGCCGCGCACGGCATTGGCGCAGACCTTCGCCTGGCTGTTGGCCGAGAAGCCCGATTTCGGCATGTCGCCCTGCTGGGCGGCATCGCCGAGGACATGGACATCCGCGTCCGCCTTCGAGGACATGTCGTAGGCGCTGACCGGGGCCCAGTTGCCGTCGGTGACGCGGGCAAGCTCGGCAATGCGCCCGGCCTTCATGGCCGGAATGACGTTGCAGACATCTACCTTCGTCTCTTCGCCGTCGATGATGACGGTCATGCCGGCGGGATCGACCGACACCTTGTCGCCGCCGAACTCCGGCCCGATCCAGTCGATCATGCCGCCATAGTGGTCGGCCCAGCCCTCCTGGAAGAGCCCCATCTTGGAGAATTTGGGCTTCGGATCGGCGATGATGATCTTCGCCGTCGGATTGTGGGCCTTGAGGTGGTGCGCCACCATGCAGATGCGCTCATAGGGTCCCGGCGGGCACCGAAACGGGTTGGGCGGGGCGACCATGGCGTAAACGCCGCCCTCCGGCATGGCGCGGACCTGCGCCCGTAACAGTTCGCTCTGCGAGCCGGCCTTGTAGGCGTGCGGCATTGCGTTCTGCGCGCCGACATCCCAGCCCTCCACGGCCCCTTCGACGAAGTCGATGCCCGGCGAGAGGATAAGCCTGTCATAGGAGAGCGTGGCGCCCCCTGCGAGGCTCACCGTCTTGGCCGTGCGGTCCACGCCGACGGCCCAGTCATGCACGACATTGACGCCGTGGGCGCTGGCGAGCCGGCCGTAAGTGTGCCCGATATCCGCGACTTCCTTGAAGCCTCCGATATAGAGGTTCGAGAAGAAGCAGGTGTAGTAGGTGCGGGTCGGCTCCACGAGGGTGACGTCTATGGCGCCCTTGCTGTCCCTGGCGATGTAGCGCGCCGCCGTGGCGCCGCCGGCGCCGCCGCCGATGACGACCACGCGAGGGCGGCCCTGGCCGATGGCTGCCGGCGCTGCAAGCAAGGCCGCGGTAGCGGCCGTCGAGCCGACGAATGATCTCCTGTCGAGTTTCATAGCAGGTTCCTCCTTGTGCGTTGCGTTGTCGTCGTGACGGGCGGGTTGGGTCCTCATTCTGCGGGATTGGCGAAGTAGGCGGCAAGCGCGGCGATTTCCTCGTCGCCGAGCCGCGCCGCAATCATCTGCATGACCGGGTGCTCGCGGCGCTTGTTCCTGTAATCGTGCATCGCGATGACGAACCGGTCCACCGGCCAGCGCAGGATGGAGGGTATGCCCTTGTCGCCTCCGTCCGCCCGGTGGCAGGTCGTGCACTCGCCGCTGAGCCAGGCGCCGTATTCGGGGTCGCCCTCGATGGCCAGAACGGCCGGATCGATGCCGTGGTCCTCGGCGCTGCCGGAAATCAGCGCCACGCCGGTCCCGTCCCCGATGCTTTGCAGGAAGGCGACCAGGTCGGCCCGCGCGCCTGCATCCGCAATCCCGTCGAAGGTCATCCGGGAGTCGGGGGCGACGGCGGCCGGCTCCCCGATGAGGGCGTCGAGCGTCTCGGCGCTCCAGACATGCCCGTCGTCCCTGAGCCGGAGGAAGCTCCCGGAATAGATGAAGTCCGGATGGCTTGCCGCGACCCGGCCGAAGAGGCCGTTCAGATGCGGGCCGATGCCGTGCCGGGCCCCGGCGCCGACCTCATGGCAGGCCTTGCACTGGTCGAACACCTGACGACCGGCGTCCGCATCGCCGGCCTCCGCCGGGTGCGGCCCCGCATGGACGGCAATGGCCGCCGCAAGGACCAGAACCGGTCGGAACCGAACCATCCGAACCCGGTCTCCGAATCTCTCCAGGCTACGGATGCTGCGCCTGCGCTGCTTCCTCATGAGCGTCCATCCTTCCATTGCACGCACAGCTGTCAATTCTCTTCAACCCGACTGTCCGGACCCGGGAGCCCATTCCAGGGAAGCGTCATGAAATGTCATGTTTGGGGCTCATATGGATAGGGTGACAACAGGTTTGCGAGGCTTCGCGCCTTCTCTTCCGCGTCATGCCCGCCCCCATATCGTCATGCCCGGACTTGTTCCGGGCATCCATGCGGCCGCCCCGGGAGAAGCGGTGGAGGGAGATGCCCGGAACAAGGTAAGCGATGCGGGCGGGTCACCCGGATTTCAGCTTGACGACGGCTTGAAGTTCCACGGGAGCAGGTCGTCGATGCGGTCGTTGGGATGGCCGACCGCGATGGCTTCGAGGGTGGCCTTGAGCCAGGCGTAGGGCTCGACCCCGTTCAACCTGGCGGTCTGGGTGAGTGAAGCGATCCGGCCCCAGGCGACTGCGCCTTCGTCGTGACCCGCGAAGAGCGCGTTTTTCCTTGTAAGGGCAATCGGCCGGGCGAGGTTCTCGACGGCATTGCTGTCCATCTCGACGCGGCCGTCGGCGAGGAACAGCCGGAGGCCGTCCCAGTGACGGGCGATATAGGCGAGCTTCTCGCCGAGGCGGGACTTGGGCGAGATGCGGGCGCGCTGCTGCTTCAGCCAGTCGCCGAAGGCCTCGACCAGGGGCGCGGAGCGCGCGTGTCGTTCTGCGAGACGTTGCTCGGGCGGGCTGCCGCGGATGTCGGCCTCGATGGCGTAGAGCTCGGCGATCCGGCGCAGGCCCTCTGCCGCGATCTCGGAGCCGCTGCTGTCGTAGATCTCGCGGAGCCGGCGCCTCGCGTGGGACCAGCAGTAAGCCAGCCGTATCGGCGCGCCGCCCTTGCGGCTCGGTCCAGTCAGCCGGTTGTAGCCGGCATAGCCATCCACCTGGAGGATACCATCGAAGCCGTCGAGGAAGCGCTCGGCATATTCACCGCCGCGCCCGGGCGCATAGAAGTACACAACGCCCGGCGGGTCGGGTCCGCTCCAGGCACGGTCGTCGCGGGCCAGCGCCCACAGCCAGCCGGTCTTGGTCCTGCCGCGGCCCGGATCGAGCACCGGCGCCCGCGTCTCGTCCATGAACAGCTTCGAAGAGCGCTTGAGATGCTCCGCCAGCCGGTCGGCCACCGGTTTCAGATGGAATGACGCCCTGCCGACCCAGCCGGCCAGCGTCGAGCGGTCCAGATCGAGGCCGGAACGGGCATAGACCTGCGCCTGCCGGTGCAACGGGCAATGGTCCAGGTATTTGGAGACGAGCACATGGGCGATCGCGCCTTCGGTCGGCAACCCGCCCTCGATCAGCCGGGCCGGCGCCGGCGCCTGGGTGACGCCCTGTTCGCAGGCCCGGCAGGCGTATTTCGGCCGCACCGTGACGATCACCCGAAGCTGCGCCGGCACGATGTCCAGGCGCTCCGTGCGATCCTCGCCGATCTTCACCATCTCCCCGCAGCCGCAGGGGCAGAGCGTGCTCTCCGGCTCGACCACCTGCTCGATCCGCTCCAGATGCTCCGGCAAGTGGCCGATATTGCGCGCCGGGCGAGGACGCTTCGGCGATTGGGCCGGCGTCGGATCTTCCGGCGCGGCCGCTGCTTCGATCTCCGCCGCCGCGCCCTCAAGGTCCTCGAACGCCAGCTGGCGCTCGTCCGCCGACAGCTTCTCCGACCTCTTGCCATACAGAAGGCGGATCAGTTCGAGGTTCAGATGTTCGAGACGGCGGATGCGCTCCGCCTGAGCCCCGTTGCGGTCCGTCAGAACTTCGTTCTCGCCCGCGAGACAGGCCTTCTCTTCCGCCAGCGTCTCGTTCTCGGCGCGAAGCACCTCCAGCGCCGCGATTGCCTGCACCGCCGCTTCCCGCTGTTCGGGCGTCAGCGTTCCGAGGTCGATCTCCGCAAGGGCCGGCATGGCCAGTCTGGTAGCACAGTGTCGGGACGCGGCACGCCCCGATCCGCCCAGTGAGTCATTCGGCCTCAGCCGGGCGCCGTGCCGACAGCGCTCGCACACGGCGCCAGTCCAGCCCGGAGAACAGCGCCTCGAACTGCGCATGGCTCAGCGACATCACCCCGTCGCGGATCGCCGGCCAGACAAAGCCCTGGTCCTCCAGACGCTTGTAGACCATCACCAGGCCGGTCCCGTCCCAGTAGATCAGCTTCAGCCTGTCAGCTCGTTTCGTACGGAACGCGAAGACCGTTCCCGTGAACGGGTCCTTGCGCAATACGCTCTTCACATGCGCAACAAGGCCGTCGTGCTGCTTCCTGAAGTCCACGGGCTTCGTCGCAACCACGATCCGGACCCGGTTCGATGGGAAGATCATACCGATGCGTTCAACGCCGACACGATCTCGGCGATCCGGCAAGCCGGTGTCGCGGCGTCCAGACGGAGCGTCACCCGGTCCTGGATCACTTCCAGGCGGTCGCTGCCCGCAGCGGGAACCCGGCGCTCATCCTGACGCAAGACCACCGGAGCAAAACCCATCTCGCCCTCCGCAGGCAACACCAGAAGGCCCTTCCGTGCCTGGCGGCGCCATTCCGACAGCTGGTTCGAGTTGATCTCGTAGCGACGCGCTACCCCGGCGACCGTCGCGCCTTCCTCCAGTGTCTCGGCAACAATCCGCGCTTTCACCGAAGCCGGCCAGCGACGGCGAAAGCCGCCACGCGCCGGCAACACTTCAACCCTGGCGTTGGTGAGAAGCTCTGCTGAGGGCTCCAATGAGAAATTCCCTTCGTCTCATTCCGAACCCTAACTCCCACATCACCAGGCCTGTATGAAGGTGGGGCGCTCGCACCGCATACGGAACAAGTCCGGGCATGACGGAAAAAGTGTCGCCGGCCTCCCCGTCAACCTATCCATATGAGCTCCTCATGTTTCATCATGCGACCCGGCGGGACGCCGCGCTATGTGTCATAGAAATGGGATGGACGCCTCCCTGTCCTGATGTTGTTGGTTGTGGGGGTTGAGTTGGACCCTCTCGGGCCGACGGCATCTAGAGTGCCCAGAGGGAAGAGCGAGCTCTTCACAGGCAAACCGGAGGGTCCGAGATGGAGACTAACAGAACGGTGGTCGGTGTGGATACGGCCAAGCGCGTGTTCCAGTTGCACTGGGTCGATTGGGAGACGGGGGAGATTGTCGATTTGCAGCTGGTGCGGGCGAAGTTCCTGAAGCATTTCGCCGCCCGTTCGCCCTGCGTGGTGGCGATGGAGGCGTGCGGGGGCTCGCAGCATTGGGCGCGGGCGGTGCGGCCTTTCGCGGTCGGCAACAAGAACGACGCGCGTGACGCCCGGGCGATCTGGACCGCCGCGCAGCAACCGGGCGTGAAGACGGTGGCGGTCAAGAGCGAGGAGCAGCAGGCGGTTCTGGCGCTGCATCGCATGCGCCAGCAGTTGGTGAAGTTCCGCACCGCGCAGATCAACGCCCTGCGCGGCCTGCTGGCCGAGTATGGCGAGGTCATGGCGAAAGGTCGGGCCGGCATCGGTCGTGGGATCGCTCCGGCCCTGGACCGCCTCGCGGCGCGTCTTCCGGCGCCGGTCGTCGAGACCCTGCGCGAGCAGTGGAAGCGTGTCGGTACGCTCGACAGGGACATCGCCGTGATCGAACGACGGATCGCGCTGTGGCACCGCAGCAGTCCCGGCAGCCAGCGGGTCGCGGAGATCCCCGGCGTCGGCATACTCACCGCGACCGCTGTCGTGGCGGTGATGGGCGATCCTGCCGCCTTCAGCTCCGGACGCGAGTTCGCCGCCTGGCTCGGTCTGGCGCCGCGCCACACGGGCACCGGGGGACGGGTGCGCATGCTCGGCATCTCCAAGCGCGGCGACAAATATCTGCGGACCCTGCTGATCCACGGCGCGCGCACGGTGCTCGCCAGAAGCAAGACACCGCCCGAATGGGCCCTGCGCCTGGCTTCGCGGCGACCGCCCAACGTGGTCACAGTGGCGCTGGCCAACAAGACGGCGCGAACGATCTGGGCCTTGCTGGCTCATGACCGGGCATACCAGGCGAACTTCGTCAGCCAGCCGACATAGGGTGAGAGCGACAACAGCACACAAACCGACAGGGCGAACCGGCACAGGAGGAAGCCGCCAGAAGATTGCGCAAGGCACGACAAGGAGTGATGGCAAACGGGGCAGACCGCGATCCGCCAAGCCTGCATGACATTGAAGGGCGAGAGGCCCGTCATGGAAATGAGGCGCGGATCGGCAAATCCCATCAGGGCCAGCGGGCATCACGCCCCACACAAAAGGCCGGATACAAAACTGCAACCTCCAAAACCCTCACACCAAATCAACCCTTGCGTAACGGGAGGCGTCCATACAAATGTCATGTTCCGCATGCGCGAGGCGCATAACCTGTGTGCTGTTCGAGCATGGGTTCCGCCCCTCTCCCGGCCTCTCCCGCGAGCAGGAGGGGAGCTTGTCCGGCGGCATGTGTGCCTCGCCGAAGCTGTGTTTGTTCATCTTCCGCATATCGTTCTTTCATCCCGTTTTGTTCCACTCTCCCCGCCACCCGGCTGCCCGGCGCGGCGGGACCCTGATTCGCGCGTATCCTGCGCGCCCGTGCCTGCGCCCGCCTGCGCGCGTTTCGCGGCGGCGCGAATCGCGCGCCTGATTGCCCGGGTGCGCCCGCGCGCGCGAGCCAGGCGCAGGGCGCACTTCGCCTGTCGGCTGAATCGAGGCTTTTTCGCGCCGGCGCGGACGCGAAGGACAAGGCGGCTTCCGGACACCGCCCCGTCCGGCCAAATATGGAGTCTTGTTCTAATATGTCAAATGTTTTTTAGAATTATTACCGATATTTAATGAACATCATGCTACACCCGATCCCGCCGGGTCATTTGTCGCGCCCCGGAGCGGACCATTATGGGGTGGGACAGTTTGCGGCTGACAGGACGGGGCCGGTTGGGAATACTCTGCCCGACGCAACGGCGGCCGGCGCCGGGGGAGGGCCGGATGAATATCGACAAGTGCATCAATCTCGACGATCTGCGCGTGCTGGCGAAGAAGCGCGTGCCGAAGCTGGTCTATGATTTCATCGAGGGCGGCGTGGACGACGAGGAGGGACTCCAGCGCAATGAGGACGCCTTTCAGCGGCGTTCCCTCGTGCCTCGCTACATGGTCGATGTTTCGGTGCTCGACCAGTCGGTGGAGCTGTTCGGCCGCACCTGGTCGAGCCCCTACGGCATCGCGCCCACCGGCGGCATCGGCAATTATCGTTGCGGCGGCGACATGATGCTGGCGCGGGCGGCGCGCGACGCCAATATCCCCTTCATCATGTCCGGGGCCGCCAACGCTTCGATGGAGGACATGGCGCGAGAGGCGCCGGAGCATGGCTGGTACCAGATGTACACGGCGAAGGACCGCTCGATCTCCGAAGATATGATCCGCCGCGCGGCGGATCTCGGGATTCCGGCGCTCGTCGTCACGGTCGATGTGCCGGTCCATTCCAACCGCGAGCGCAACCGGCGCAACGGCTTCGGCCGCCCGCTCAGGCTGACGCTCAGGACGAAGCTGGACACGCTCCGCCATCCCGCCTGGCTCCGGGACTACATGAAACAGGGTTTCGCCATGCTGGAGAACTGGCAACCCTATGCGCCGGCGGGCGCGAGCGCGCTCGAGGTCGGCGAATTCATGGCCGAACAGGTCCCGGCCAACCTCACCTGGGCCGATATCGAGCGGTTCCGGGCGCTCTGGCCGCGCACGTTCATCCTGAAGGGGGTGATGCGCACCGACGATGCGCTCCAGGCGGCGGAGGCCGGCGTGGACGGGCTGATGGTCTCCAACCACGGCGCCCGCCAGCTCGACCGGGCACCGTCGCCGCTGGATGTGCTGCCGGCGCTGGATGCGGAAGTGGGCGACCGCATGGCGCTGATGCTGGACGGCGGCGTCCGGCGCGGCGCGGACATCCTGATTGCGCTCGCGAGCGGGGCGAAGTTTGTGTTCCTCGGCCGACCGACGCTCTACGGCGCGGTCGCGGGCGGCGCGGCCGGAGCCGTCAGGGCGGTGGACATCCTCCGCGACGAGATCGACAAGGTGATGGCCCAGATCGGCTGCCCGTCGCTGGACCGGTTGGGGCCGGAATTCCTGCACCGGGACCCGGAAGACGCGGCGCGCAACATCCGGCTGTGACGGCCGCGGCCCGAAGCAAGAAGTGAAGGTTGCGGCCGCGACCTTAAGAGCGAAGGGGCTGTTCGGGCCGGACGGTTGCCGGCCGGCGGGACCGAACCCATTTGGGAGCGTTGCGCCGGCCGGAACTGCGGCAGGCGATGCCGGGAGAAGGCCGGGTGAAGATCGACAAGTGCGTCAATCTCGACGATCTGCGCGTGCTGGCGAAGAGGCGCGTGCCGAAGCTGGTTTACGACTACATCGAGGGCGGTGTGGACGACGAGGGCGGGCTCCAGCGCAATGAGGAGGCCTTCCGGCGGCGCTCGCTCGTGCCGCGCTACATGGTGGATGTCTCGACGCTGGACCGGTCGGTGGAGCTGTTCGGGCGCCGATGGTCCAGCCCCTACGGCATCGCGCCCACGGGCGGCATCGGCAATTTCCGCCGCGGCGGCGACGCGATGCTGTGGCGGGCCGCGCGGGACGCGAATATCCCCTTCGTTATGTCGATTGTCGCCACCGCCTCGATGGAGGACATGGCGCGCGAGGCGCCCGAGCATGGCTGGTACCAGTTGTCCGCAGCGAAGGACCGGTCGATCTCCGAAGACATGATCCGGCGCGCCGCCGACCTCGGCATTCCCGCCCTGGTGGTCACGGTCGATGCGCCGGTCGATTCCAACAAGGAGCGCAACCGGCGCAACGGCCTCGGCGGCAGGCTCACGCTCGCGACGAAGCTGAATGCGCTCCGCCATCCGCTCTGGCTGAAAGACTACATCAGGCACGGTTCCGCCATGTTGGAGAACTGGCGGCCCTATGCGCCGGCGGGCGCCAGCGCCAAAGAGGTCGATGAATTCGTGGCCGGACAGAGGCCGACCGGCCTTACCTGGCCCGATATCGAGCGGTTCCGCGCGCTCTGGCCGCGCACGCTGATCCTGAAGGGCGTCCTGCGAGCGGACGACGCGCTGCGCGCAGCGGAGGCCGGCGCAGACGGGCTGATCGTGTCCAACCACGGCGCCCGCCAACTCGACCGCGCGCCCTCCCCGCTGGATATGCTGCCGGCGCTCGACGCGACCGTCGGCGACCGCATGGCGCTGATGCTGGACGGCGGCGTCCGCCGGGGCGCGGACATACTGATCGCGCTCACGAGCGGAGCGAAGTTCGTCTTCCTCGGCCGCCCGACCCTCTACGGCGCGGTCGCGGGCGGCGCAGCCGGGGCCGCCAGGGCGGTGGACATCCTCCGCGACGAGATCGAAAAGGTCATGGCCCAGATCGGCTGCCCGTCCCTCGACCGGCTCGGCCCGGAATTCCTGCACCGGGACCCGGAGGACGCGGCGCGCAATATCCGCCTGTGAGGGGCGTGGCCTGAAGCGTGGGTTTCAGCCTGCGCCAGCGGCCTCTAGGCCGACGCAATGTGCGTGGCGCCGCTTTCCTGTTGGCCTCCTGACTTCGACGGTTGGGCTGACTTCTGACCGATCTCGCGTCTGGAGTTTTCAGTAAAGCCAATGAGTTGGCAGTTGCGGTGCGGTCAAGCTGCGTTGTAGTGCCTAGTAAATCTTTGAGACTGTCAATGCCTCCGCCACGCGCTACACTCCCCCCATGTTCGTGCGCATCAAGACCTCCCCCAACAGCCCGCGACGCTCGGTCCAGATCGTCGAGGCCGTGCGCGACGGCGGCAAGGTCCGACAGCGCATCGTCCGCCATGTCGGCGTGGCCATGGACGAGGACGAGCTCGAGCGCCTGAGGCAGCTCGGCGAGTACGTCAAGGCGAAGCTGGAGGACGAGCGTCAGCCGGCATTGTTTGCGCCCGAGAAGATCGCTGAGCAGGCGATCCGTGTCGGCCGCCGGGGGGACGGCAAGGAGGAACTCCCGGTCGACCTCAAGCAGCTTGAAGAGGAGCAGCGCCTGATCACAGGCATCCACGAGGTCTATGGCGAGATCTACCGGCTGCTGGGCCTCGACGCGCTGCTGCCGCGCTCGCGCTACCGGGCCTCCCATGACGCGCTGTTCCATGTGGTGATGGCGCGGGTAGCCAACCCCGACAGCAAGCGGGGCAGCGTGCGCCGGCTCGAGGAGGACTTCGGCGTGAGTCTTCCGCTCGAGAAGGTCTACCGGATGATGGATCAGCTCGACGCGACGGTGATCGAGCGACTGCGCACGCGCGTCGGCGAGGCGAGCCGGTCGCTGCTGCCGGAGCCGGTCGCGATCCTCTTCTTCGATTGCACCACGCTCTACTTCGAGACGGCCGCCGAGGACGAGCTTCGCCAGCACGGCTTCAGCAAGGACGGCAAACACAAGGACTCGCAGGTTCTGCTGGCGCTGATGGTGACGCGCGAAGGGCTGCCGATCAGCTACGAGGTCTTCCCCGGCGCCACCTACGAGGGACACAGCATGGTCCCGGTCCTGCAGGACATGCAGCGCCGCCACCAGGTGGAGCGCACGGTATGCGTGGCCGACCGGGGCATGCTGAGCGCCGACAACCTCGACGCCATGGACGCCATCGGCGGCGAGTATGTCGTCGGCGCGCGGCTGCGCAAGCTGCCGCTCGCGCTGCTGGGGCAGGTTCTCGACCCCGGGACCTATGCCCCGCTGGAGGGCTCACAGGACCGCCGGGTCGGCGAGTGGGAGTACAAGGGCCGTCGCCTGATCGTCGTCTTCTGCCCCCAGCGCGCACGCAAGGACGCGCACGAGCGCCGCCATCAGGTGGAACGCCTGCTCGACAGGCTGGCCCGCAGCGACAATCCCAGGGAACTGCTCTCCAATCACGGGGCGAAGCGCTTCATCGCCGTCGAGGGCGACGCACGGCTCACGGTGAACCCGGAGAAGATCGCCGAGGCCGCACGATGGGACGGGCTCACCGGCGTCATCACCAATCTGCGCGACGCGCGCGTCACCGAAGTGATGGCTCACTACCAGGGGCTCTGGCAGGTCGAGGAGAGCTTCCGGATCACCAAACACGACCTGAAGATACGTCCCATCTGGCACTGGAACCCGGACCGGATCCGCGCTCACATCGCCATCGCCTTCCTGGCCTGCGGCGCGACAATCAGCTTGAGACGCTGGCGACAATCAGGATGAGACGGGGGAAGGCGGCGGCCCGGAACGGAGGGAGGGCGTAGCCCGACCGGAGTTCCGGGCCGCCGCCTCAAAAAATTTTTCCTGGACCTTCTGGCGGGGTCGGTCGGCTGGGCGAACGGTGACGTTTTTCCGAGTAGAGGAGCGCGTCATTGCCCGGGCGTTACGTAACCGATCGCCAGAAGAGGCTGTTCATGACCCACAAGAAGACCGACACCATCGAGGTGGCGGCCGCCAAGGCGGGGTTCGGCCGTGCCACCGGCTACCGTCTTGCCGCCGATCCGGAGCCATTCCGGGAGAAGAAGCCGCGGGGTCGGCGCCGCCCGGACCCGCTGGCCGATATCTTCGAGAAGGACGTCGTGCCGATCCTTGAGACCAGCCCGGCCATCCGTCCGGTTGGCGTGTTCGAGGAGTTGATGCGCCGTCATCCCGAACTGGACCCGGGGGTGCGGCGTACGCTGGAGCGGCGGATCCGCACCTGGCGCGCCCAGTATGGCGCGGAGAAGGACGTGATCTTCCGCCAGAAGCACGAGCCGGGCCGGCAGGGCCTGTCCGACTTCACTCGCATGGGCTCGCTCGGCGTGACCGTGGCGGGGCAGCCGCTGGATCACATGCTCTACCACTTCCGCCTCGCCTGGTCGGGCTTCACCCATGCCCATGTGGTGCTCGGCGGGGAGAGCTTCACGGCGCTGGCCGAAGGGCTGCAGGACGCGCTGTGGCACCTCGGGGGCGCGCCTCTCGATCACCGCACCGACAGCCTGTCGGCGGCGTTCCGCAACCTGAGCAAGGACGCCGTCGAGGACATCACCGGGCGCTACCGGGGGCTGTGCGAGCACTACGGCATGGAGGCCACCCGCAACAACCGCGGCGTGGCCCACGAGAATGGCTCGATCGAGGGGCCGCACGGCCACCTCAAGCGCCGGATCGCGGATGCGCTGGCCTTGCGCGGCTCGTCCGACTTCGAGACCCTCGAAGCCTATCGGCTCTTCGTCGCCGACGTGGTCGGCCGGGCCAATGCGCATCGCTCCAAGGCGATCGAGGCCGAGCGCGCGGTGCTGCGGGACCTGCCGGTCGAGCGGACCGTCGATTACGAGCAGATCAGCGTCAACATCGGCCAGTCCTCGGGCTTCGTTCTCCGCCGCGTGTTCTATACCGTGCCCTCGCGCCTGATCGGACACAGGCTCGGCGCGCGCGTCTGGGATGACCGGATCGACCTCTTCCTCTCGGGCGCTCACCTCCTCACCCTGCCGCGCGCGCGCGTCGGCGCGAGCGGTCCGGGCGCCCATGTCGTCAACTACCGGCACGTCATCCACTCCTTGAAGAAGAAGCCGATGGCGCTCCTGAACCTGGTCTACCGCGACGAGTTGTTCCCTCGCGAGCCCTACCGGCGCTGCTTCGAGAAGGCCCTGGAGCGGCTCGGCGAGCGCGAGGCCTGCCGCCTCGCCGTCGGCCTGCTGACGCTTGCACATGAGGACACCTGCGAGGCCGAACTGGCCGCGGAGATCGATCGTGCCCTCAAGACCGGCCGTCTTCCCGACCCCGACAAGCTCAAAGCCCGCTTCGCGCCGCAGCGCGGCAGCATGCCCGCCATCAAGGTCGCCAGGGCGCCACTCCTCGGCTACGGCGCGTTGCTGCAAGGAGACGCGGCATGACTGACAACCGGGACAGACCCGCCGCCGACCCCAACAAGGTCGACGCCATCAGGCTCTCCCTGATGCTCACCGAACTCCGCCTGCCGACCATCAACCGGCTCTGGCAGGGCTTCGCCAAGAGGGCCGACGCCGAGGGATGGACCGCAGCACGCTTCCTCGCAACCCTCGTCGAGCACGAACTCGCCGAGCGCGACCGCAGGCGCATCGAACGCCATCTCAGGGAGGCGAAGCTGCTCCCCGGCAAGAGCCTCGACAGCTTCGACTTCAACGCCGTGCCGATGATCTCGAAGGCCCAGGTCAACGCGCTGGCCGCCGGCGATGCCTGGCTGACCCAGGGCGCCAATTGCCTCATCTTCGGACCGCCAGGCGCCGGCAAGAGCCATCTCGCCTCCGCCATCGGCCTCGCCCTGGTCGAGAACGGATACCGCGTCCTCTTCACCAGGACCACCGATCTCGTCCAGCGCATGCAGGTCGCCCGCCGCGAACTCGCCCTCGAAGCCATGCTCGCAAGGCTCGACCGATACCACCTCCTCATCCTCGACGACATCGCCTATGTCCAGAAGGATCAGGCCGAGACCAGCGTCCTCTTCGAACTCATCTCCGCCCGCTACGAGCGCCGATCCCTGCTGATCACCGCCAACCAGCCCTTCGGTGAGTGGGGAAAGGTGTTCCCGGACGAAACAACCGCGGTGGCTGCCGTCGACCGGCTCGTCCACCACGCCACCATCCTCGAAATGAATGTCGAGAGCTACAGGCGCCGCGAAGCCCTCGACAGAGGCAAGCGAAAGGCTGGGCGCCCGGCAAGCTACGCCACCAAAAAAAACACCAAAAACTGAACCGCTGCCGCCAGATCGGCCCAGCGGCCACAACACTCACGGCCCGCGGGAATCGCCTCCGCGGGCCGTCTCTTCTCCGACCCGACGGCCCCCCCGCGACAATCAAAACGCTCTCCGAAAACCTTGTTTGTCGCGCCGCGACAATCAAAATCCGAAACCGCTTGCAATCCGCGCCCCGCGCGACAATCATCAACTCGCCGATGCCGCCGGGGAATCTCATCCTGATTGACGCGCGGCTCTCACCCAGATTGTCGCGCTATACTGGCCTTCGCCTGCGTTCGACACCTTGCGTACCGCGTCGCCATCCAGAAGCGGCGGATGTCCCCGGAGGTCATCCGCTCCGCCCTCGTCCACCGCCAGTGCTCCCTGCTGCGCTGTCGGCAATCGGGCAACCGCTACGTCATCCCCTCGAAGCCGACACCGGCGGCGGAGCAGATTTACGCAACCATGGGGCTGCCCCTGACGATCACCCCGTATCAACTCGCCTGACCGTCGACGAAGCACGGCTCGAAGAAATGCCGGATGTAGTGCCTAGCCGAAATGAGAACCAGGCAATATCAACTACTTATGCGAATCAACCGTCGAAGTCAGGAAAGGTCATGGCCCAGATCGGCTGCCCGTCCCTCGACCGGCTCGGCCCGGAATTCCTGCACCGGGACCCGGAGGACGCGGCGCGCAATATCCGCCTGTGAGGGGCGTGGCCTGAAGCGTGGGTTTCAGCCTGCGCCAGCGGCCTCTAGGCCGACGCAATGTGCGTGGCGCCGCTTTCCTGTTGGCCTGTCATGGCGGCGAGTTCGTGCAGCGCCTTTTCGGCGCGGCGGCGCTTCGCCTCGTCGGGATCGCGCTGGGCGATGCGGAGCAGCGCGTCGCGCGCTGCCGGGTCGCCCTCCGCGGCCATATCGAAGGCCATCCGGTCGCGGCGTTCGTAATATTGCCGGTCCAGCGGCACGACGGTCGGCGAGAGCGTGCGCCAGAAATACTGCCCGTCGTCGGAGGACCAGTCCGCATAGACCTCCTCCCATGTGCCGCAGCCGGAATAGGGCACCATGTTGGTGTCCGCGATCGGCTGGCTCGCCGGCTGGTAGCGGTCGTCGAAGGATTGCCTGATCTCGTCCGTGCGGTTGGGCAGCGCGCAATGCACGACGGTGTCCGCGAAGATGAGCGCATCGCCCGCCTCGAAGGCGCCCGTGACCCACTCGCCGGGGATCGGCACGGCGATGTCCATGCCGCCCGCGCCGTTGCCGACCCTGGTGTCGAGCACGCCGGCGCGGTGAGAACCGGCCGCCACCGCGAGCGCCCCCTTCTCCAGCGGGCAGTCGCCGAGCGGCGCCCAGAGCGCATGGTTGGTCGCGCCCCCGATATGCACCTTGTCCTGGTGCGCGCCGGTGGTAAAATCGAAGCTCTCGGTCTGCGGGAAGATGTTGCGCTGGATGAACATCGGGTGCGCCAGCACCGGCTCGCCGAAGATGCGCTCGAACAGCGCCAGCACGTTCGGATGGATGCGGAGCCGGTGCAGCTCCTCGTCCTTCCACATGCGCCGGAACACCTGCATGTAGCGTTCCTCGGGGTCCTTGCAGGCGGCGGCCTTGTCGGCGACGCCCTTCTCCACCGGATGCGCCGGGTCGAGCCAGCCGCCTTCCGCCGCCTTCTCCAGCATCCGCCGGCGCACCTCCATGACGGCATCGCGCGGCAGCAGGCCGCGAAGGAAGAGGTAGCCGTCGCGCTCCAGCCGTTCGGCGAGCGCCGGGCCGTCCTCCATGAGCTCGGTCGAATCGAGGAAACTGCCCATCGCATCCATGTCCGTATCCTCCCTGTCCGCGCCCGCCGGCGTCAGATCGCCAGGTCCTTCGTGTTGTAGTCGCGGATGACCCGCTCGAAGGTCTCGTCATTGTAGCGGAACCGCTCTTCCAGCCCCTCGAAGGGTCGGTAGCGGAAGGGCGCCTCCTCGGGAAAGCGCTGCCGCCGCGCGTCTATCGCGACCTGGATGACGGCCGAGCGCTCGAAGATGCGCTGCTCGTCATAGACCTGGTCCGCGCCCATGCTGAGCTTGCCCCGCTGGCCCAGAACCGAGCGGCGGCGATGGAAGCCCATGGTGATCGAGATGCGCTTGTCGGGCGATGTGTTGGCGAAGGAGCCGTGCAGCATCTGGCGGTTGACGGCCGTTACGTCGCCCGGCTCGCAGATGAGCGGCACGGCGTCCGGCAGCTTCTCGTCGCCGCCGTTTTCCCGGACCCGGCGCGGAATGTCGATCCGCCCCGCCTTGTGGGTGCCGGGCACGACCCAGAGGCAGTTGGCGGGCGTCGTCGGGTAGAGCTGCACCTGGAAGTTGAAGCCGTGGCTGCCCTCGTCCCAGTCGGGCGAGTCCCAGTGGGTCACGCCGTCCTGGTGCCAGGCGACGGAGCCGCCGACGCCGGCCTGCTTGACGAAGACGGCGTCGTTATAGGGCACGAAGTCCGTCCCGTTGATCGCCTCCGCCACCGCCAGCAGGCAGGGGTGGCCATAGACGCGCAGCGCCGCCGGCATGGCCTGGCACATGCCGTACATCAGGAACACCACATAGTCCGGCGCATCGGCGTCGGGTGTCGGCTGGGTCATCCGGTGGGGATGGCGGCCGTTGAGCTTGCCGGTGCCGCCCCAAGGGTCGGAGAGCGGCTTCACCAGCGTATAGGGCTCGCGGGCATAGTCCCGGCCGAGCGCGGGGCGGCCCTGCGCGTCCAGATCGGCGTCGGGACGGACCGGCGCGCGCGAGATCATCATGTCGGCGTCGGCGCGCAACTCGTCCAGTTCCGCTTCGCCGATCACGCCCTCGAACACGTAGAAGCCGTGCTTCCGGTATGCCGCCAGAATATCGGGATGAAGCCTGCCGTCGGGGCCGAAGCGCATGGGGCCGCGGTTTGCGAGGCCGCGGGCGCGCGCCTCGCCGGCGCCGAGATAGGCCGCGGTGCGCGCGGCATGTTCGGCCCTGGTCGGTTCCGTCTCCGGGGTCGAAACGCGGTTCATGGCGTGTCTCCGGCGTTCGCGGTCGGCAGCGAAATCCTATGCAACGGCCTGTTCGGCGGCAACCGGGCGGGGCGGCAGCGTCAGGTCCGCCCGTCCAGCGCCCCGCAATGCTGCGAGAAGGCCGGCAGGACATCCTCGGCGAGGGCGCGCATGGAAGCGCGGCAGAGGTGGGGGTCCTCCCAGTCATGCATGCCGATGAGCAGCGTGCCGAAGGGGCCGATCTCCTCGCGCAGCGCGACCAGCCGGTCGAGCACGGTTTCCGCCGTGCCGCAGATCGGGATTTCGGCGACGGCCTCCTCCACGTCGAGCAACTCGTTCAGCTCTTCCGCGGGCGCATCCGCAACCGCCTTCACCTCCGGCAGCCGGCGCAGGCTGCGCAGATAGCGGAAGTAGAAGTGGAACAGCCCGTCCGGGTCGCCGAGAATGTCGTCCGCCTGCCCGTCGCTTTCCGTCACCAGCAGGTTGCGCGCCACCCGCCAGACCGACGGGTCCGCCGGGCGGCCGGCCTGCTCCGCCGCCTCGGCGTAGAGCGGCCAGTGGGTCGCCACGTCGCGCGAAGGGATGAAGTTCGCCGAGATGGGAATCCAGCCGCGTCCGCCGCAGACGCCGGCCGAGCCCGAATGGGCCGAGACCATCGCCATGGCGACGGGCGGGTGCGGGTCCTGGTAGGGCTTGGAGATGAGGCCGACGCCGTGGCGGGGAAACACCGCCTCGTCGATGGCGATGTCCCACCATTCGTTCTCGAAACGGTAAGGCGGTTCGCCGCGCCAGAGCTCCAGCACGATGTCGATGGCGGCGAGCATCATGCGCTGGCGCTCCGCCGGGTCGTGGTGGCCGTACATTTCGGCGTCGCTGACGAGGCCGCCGGGCCCGATGCCGAACAGGAAGCGGCCTTCGCTGAGATTGTCGAAGAGCGCTACATGGCTCGCGACCGTGACCGGATGGTGGTGGGGGATGTTGATGACGCCGGTGCCGAAGCGGATGGAGCGCGTCTCGTGGATCAGCGTGGCGAGGAAGATCAGCGGCGAGGCGATCTGCTCGACCTTGGAGGTGAAATGCTCGCCGATCCAGGCCTCGGAATAGCCGAGCCGGTCCGCCAGCAGGATCGCCTCGCGGTCCTCCTCCAGGGTCTGCAGAAACGGCTTTTCGGGTCGATGCAGGGGCATCGAGAACAGGCCGAGCTTCATGCCGCGCTTCCTCTCCGGCGCCGGGATGCGGGTCAAGCTATAGCCTTTGCGCTTCAGGGGGAATCGGCGGCGGCGGCCCCGCGCGTCTCGCGGCCGAGCGCGGCGAGGCGGATGGCATGGACCCTGCCGGCGACGCTCCCGGAGGCCTTCATGTCGGCGATCAGCGCCGCCCGCGCCGGGTCTTCCGGCAGCTCCAGCGCCTCATAGGCGAGGAGGAAATCGCGCTGCTGGTAGCGCGCCGCGAGCAGGCGGGCCTCGTCCCTGCCGGGCAGCGCGGCCAGCGCCTCGAAGGACACCAGCCGCGCCGCAAGCCCGCCCAGGGTTTCGTCGTCGAGGCCCGCCGCGGCCGCATCGTCTAGCAGCGCCTCCATCGCGCCCCGCTGCGAACCCAGCTTCAGCAGGTCTTCGACATTGCGCAGCGGCCGGGCAAACGCGCTCCATATGTCGGTATCCGGGGCGAGCTCCGCCGAGGCGGGCAGGCGGACATCGTGGAGACTGAGGCCGCAATGGCCGGTCGGGCGCAGGAACTCGACCGCGCCGGCCTCCGTGCGCGCAAGGCCCGGCGCGTCCGCCGGCGCGAGGAAGGCGCCGAAACGCTTGCGCCCGCCGCTCTCGTCCTTGACCGCCACCACGATGAAGAGGCCGGCCGCGGGGCCGTTGGTGATCCAGGCTTTCTCGCCGTCGAGCCGCCAGCCGCCGTCCGGCTGCTGCTCCGCCCGCGCCTTCAGATATTTGGGGTGCGCGCCGGCGCCGGGCTCTGAGATCGCCGCCGCCAGCGTGGTTTCGCCCGTCGCCAGGCGGGGCAGCCATGCCTGCTTCTGCGCCTCGTCGCCGAGGCGGGCGATAGCGAAAAGGCAGAGCGTGCAATGCACCTTCCAGGCGAGCATGGCGCCGAGGCTGCGGCCGTGGCGCACCATGTCCCGGCAATCGTCGGCAAGCCGTTCGAGGTCCCGGCCCCGGCCCCCGTATTCCCCGGGAACGGTGAGGCCGAGCAGGCCGGCTTCGGCGAGGCCCTGCCAGAGGTCCGGCGGATAGTCCCGGCGGCGGCGCAGGTCGTCCCGGCCGCGGATCAGGCGGGCGGCCGCCGCCGCGACATCGCTCACCGGCGGTGGATCGGGTAGCCGTGCTCGTCGGACGCGCCGTCGCGGTAGTTCACGATCCGCTTCGGGCTGAGGTGGATGCCCATGAGCCGCATCGGCCTGTCGCCGACGGCAGCGAAATTATGCCGGCGCTCCGGGGGCAGGGCGACCGTGTCGCCGGCTTCGAGGCGAGTCCGGTCCTCCTCCGCGCCCTCCAGCCAGACATCGCAGCTGCCTTCCAGGATGTGCAGGATCTCGACATAGGGGTGTGCATGCAGCCCCGGCTCGTAGCCGGGCTCGGCTGTCTGGATGCCGACCCGGATCGGGAATCCGGCCTCCTCGCCGAGCAGGATGGGGTTGTAGAAGGAATCCGGCGCAAACGGCACGGTCTCCGTCTCGGAAAGGCGGACGATCTTCGCTTCGGTCATGGCTTCGGACATGGGTGCGGCTCCTCCTCAGCCGCGTATTGTCGCAGGCGCCGCACGCGGCGTCGAGCCGCCGCCAGCGGAATTGCGCTAACCTGCGCCTCCGCCGCGCGCTTGGGCCGCGGCACCCGCGAACAGGAAGACGGGAGGGCGTCATGGCGCTCAACAGATACATCATCGAACGCGACATTCCCGAGGTCGGGACGCTGGAGCGCCGGCAGTTGGCGGAGGCCGCGGCGAAGTCGAACGAGGTGCTGACGGCGCTCGGGCCGGACATCCAGTGGGTGGAGAGCTTCGTCGCCGCGGACAAGACCTTCTGCGTCTATCTGGCCAAGGACGAAGCCATCATCCACAGGCATGCCGAGATGAGCGGCTTCCCCGCGACGAAGGTGACGCCCATCGGCAAGACCATCGACCCGACCACCGAAAAGGCCGGCTGACGGTTTCCCTGCCAGGTCGGGCGGGACACGCTCCCGACCGGTCGCATATAAGCTACGCAGCCGATTGCCGGGGCGTCACGCATGCCGCGATCTCCCGGCCCAACTCGATTTCCGCCCGGCGAAGCTCCCAGGTCTTTTGCAGGTTCATCCAAAGCTGCGGCGTGGTGCCGAAATACCGCGCAAGCCTGAGCGCCGTGTCGGCGCTCACGCCTCTCTGGCCGTTCAGGATTGCCGTCACCCGATTAGTCGGTACGCCGAGCGCCCTCGCCAGCGCATTGGCCGAGAGGCCGAGTTCATCAAGTTCCTCGCGCAGAACTTCGCCCGGATGGACCGGCCGCATGCCATTCCTCGCATTCATGCCCGCACCCCTTCAGTGTTCAATGGTAGTCCACGATTTCCACGTTGCACGGTCCTTCGTCGGTCCAGCGGAAACAAATGCGCCATTGCCTGTTAATCCGGATGCTGTGCTGGCCGGCGCGGTCGCCGCGCAGCGTTTCCAGCCGGTTGCTCGGCAGCGCAGCGAGGTCGCGTAGCGTCTCCGCGCTGTCCAACAGGGTCAGCCGGCGGGCTGCCCGCTCGGCGATGCCGTGAAAAGCGGCGACACGCCGGCCTTCGAAGAAACGCCTCGTCTCCCTGTCCCTGAAGCTCCTTATCATTTGCGTGAACCTTAGCCGCCGTTACGTTTTGCGTAAAGGAGCCTCATGACTCAAGCCCGGGCAGCCCCTCTCTGGCGCCTTCTCCCATGCGTTATGCTGCGGGAGACGGCGCAGCGCCCCGACGGAAAGGAACATTCCCGACATGCATTACGGACGTTTCGGCTTCTGGTATCCGACCGACCGGCTGGACGGGGCGGGGCTCGGTGATCTGGTGCGGAGCGCGGAGGCGCTCGGTTGCTCGCATCTCTGGTATCCGGAATCGACGGGTTACGAGAGCCTCGCGCTGGCGAGCTTCCTGCTGGCGCAGTCCTCGCGGATCGCGGTCGGCAGCTCCATCGCCAATATCTACGCCCGCGATCCCGTCACGGCGCGCAACGGGCGGCGCACGCTGGCGGACCTCTCCGGCGGGCGCTTCGTGCTCGGCCTCGGCGTCAGCCACCCGCCGCTGGTCGAGGGCCTGCGCGGCCACCGCTACGCCGGCCCCGTGGCGACCATGCGGCGTTACCTGGAGGGCATCGCTGCCGCCGACGGGCCGCCGCTCGACGATCCGGACCGGCCCGTCGTGATCGCCGCGCTCGGGCCGCGCATGCTGGAACTCGCCGCAGAACTCTGCCGGGGGGCCATCCCCTACAATGTCACGCCGGAGCACACGGAACGCGCCCGCGCCATGCTCGGCCCCGGCCGCTGGCTCGCGGTCGAGCAGAAAATCTGCCTCTCAGAAGACGCCGGCGCGGCGCGGGCGGCGGCGCGCAAGGAACTCGCGCGCTACATGACGCTCGACAATTACCGCAACAACTGGCTCCGCAGCGGCTTCGGGACGGAGGACATGGAGAACGGCGGCTCCGACCGGCTGATGGACGCCATGGTCGCATGGGGCAGCGCCGGGGACGTGGCCGCGCGGCTCCGCGCGCATTTCGACGCCGGCGCCGACCAGGTCTGCATCCAGCCGATAGCCGCCGCCGGCCCGCCGGACTGGCGGGGGCTGGCGGCGGTCGTCGCGGCGGCGGGCGGGCCGTAGCGGTAACCATCGACTGCCCTCAAGCGCCGCGGCGGCCCTTCGATACGCGCCCGCTGACGCAGACGCTACTCAGGGTAAGGAATGGGACGACGCGGCGCGGGCGCTACTCAGGGTAAGGGACAGGGAGGAACGCAGAGCTCCTGGGCTTCCCTCATCCCGAGTAGCGGCACAGCCGCGTATCGAGGGACGGCCGGACTTCCGTTTCAGCCTGAACGGGCTTCGTATTACCCCGCCGTCGCCGCCGTCGGCTTGCGGACGAAGAAGAGGAGCGGGATGCACACGAAGGCCGTGGCGGCGAAGAAGTAGAAGGCGTTCACATAGCCGATCATCTGCGCCTGGCGGCCGATCTCGCGCACCAGCGCCGCCATGCCGGCCCCGCCCTCCAGGCTCCACGGTCCCTCCGACGCGGCCCGGCCGAGCGCGTCGTTGTAAGGCGTCGCGAAGCTGGAAAGCTCGGAATAGCTCATCTTGGCCGTGTGGATCACCAGCGCCACCGACAGCGAGATGTGGATGGACGAGCCGATATTGCGCATGAGGTGGAAGACCGCCGTGCCTTCGGTCATGTCCTGGGGCGCGAGCGTCCAGAAGGTCGCGATCGAGAGCGGCACCCAGATCAGCCCGACGCCGAAGCCCTGCAGCATGGAAGTCCAGGCGACGCCGAAGGTGGTGAGGTTGATGTCGAACTGTGCCATGGCGAGCCCGGAAATGCCCTGGGTGAGGAAGCCCGCGAGCAGCAGCAGGCGCGGATCGATGCGCTGGCCGTAGAACATGATGAACAGGAAGCCGCAGAAGGTGCCGAGGCCCCGCACCGCCAGCAGGTAGCCGATGATGCTGTCCGGATAGCCGCGCAGGCCCTGCAGCAGCGAGGGGAACAGCACCATGGGCGTGAAATTGAGCAGGCCGAACACGAAGGTGAGCGCCAGCCCGATGACGAAATTGCGGTTGGTGAGGATGCGCGGCTGCAGGAAGGGGCGGTCGGTCGTGAAGATGTGGGCGACGAACACATAGAAGGCGAGGCAGGCGACGAACGCCTCAAGGACGATCTCGTTGGAGTTGAACCAGCCGAGCCGCTCGCCCCGGTCGAGCATGAGCTGCAGGGCGGCGATGGCGAGCGAGAGCGCGATGAAGCCCGTCCAGTCGAGCGTCGTCGGGTGGCGCTGCGCGCGGCGGCGCACAAAGGCGGCCGCGCAGAGGAACGCGACCATGCCCACCGGCACCAGCAGGAAGAAGATCCAGCGCCAGTTGTAGAGCTCGGTGACATAGCCGCCGAGCGTCGGCGCGATGATCGGCCCGATGGTGACGCCGATGCCCCAGACCGCGAGCGCGGTGCCGTGGCGCTCGCGCGGGAAGATCGTCATCACGATGGCCTGGCTGACGGGCACCAGCGGCGCGCCCGCAAGCCCCTGCAGGATGCGGAAGAAGACCAGCTGCTCCAGGCTCTCGGCGAGGCCGCAGCCGGCGGAGACCAGGGTGAAGACCGCGATGCCCCAGACCATGACATTGCGCCGCCCGACCTTTTCCGCCAGCCAGCCGGTGGCCGGCGTCATCACGGCCGTGGCGATGATGTTGAAGGTGACGACCCAGGCGATCTCGTCCTGGGTCGCGCCGAAGGTGCCCTGCATCTTGGGCAGGGCCACATTGGCGATCGTCACCGTCATCGCGTAGAGCGTGGTGGCGAGCGTGACCGTTATCAGCGTCAGCCAGCGCTGCAGCTCGGTGTATTCGGGCTGCGCGGCGGCGGGCGCGGCGGGGGCGGCGGTGTCGGACATGGGTGCGGGCGGCTTATACGCCCTGCGCCCGGCGCGCGCTATGGCGGGCGCGCTACCCGCCGCCGGCGTCCGGCTGCGGGAGCTCGTCCTTCAGGAAACGCTCGATTCGGTCGAGGAGCTCGTCGAGTTTCTCGCCGCCCGAACTCTGCCAGTCCGACTCGCTCATAGCCAGAGCCTCGATAATCTCCTGTTCGCGCAGATGCGGAAAGAACTCGACAAGCGGTCCCGGTGCGACCCAGATATGCAACCTGCCGCCCTCGTCGCCGGACTCCGATCGCGCATACATCAGGGTCCGGTTGCGTTGGTTCGGCGGCGCGATTGTCACGGACAAGGCCCACGGCCGAACCCACAGACCGGCTTTCTCCGCCATCGCCACGAAACGGTCGAACTGCACGCCTACGCCCGCATCGACAGCCCGGTGGCGGACCGCGTCAACAGTGAGCCTGCGGCGCGGAACCGGCGGCTTGGGCGCGGATATCTCGATCGACAACCGGCAATGGTCGCTCGGACCCCACTCCTCCACGCCATTGAGCGCCCGCACCGCAACCTGTTCGTGGAAGCCGCGCGAGGCGAAGACATAGTCCAGTTGGCGGACCGCGTTCTCCGCGCGTCTCTGGCGCGCGGTGTAGTATGTCGGAACATTCTTCGTATCGGCGCTCGTACCCGGCTGGGGCAGCCCCGGCTGGCGTCCGTTCGGGGCCTGCGGCCCGAGGAACTCAAGGCCGAGCGCCTCGAAGCGGTCCCACACAGTGCGATAGCGCCTGAACGACGGGCCGTCGCCCGTTGTGGTGTAGACCAGATTGAGGTCACCCGCTGCGAGAATGCGGTGTCGGGAAGGGTCCGCATAGTTGATGAAGGTCGACAGGTCCGAGAGGATACGGTGCGCCGAGAGATCGACGTGGATCATCGGGTTCCTTCCGACGGACGGATGAGATCTCGTCCATCGCGCATACATCGAGATTGCGATGAATGCCTGTTCCGGCCTTCCGACCGGCGCCACTCTCGCGGCAGCCATTATCCCAATGCCGCTGGAGCCGATCTCCCGCTCGCCCAGTTCGCTCCACGGTGGAACCTGCCGGAACCATTCGACCTCGACCCGGTCCGACAACTGGACCACCAAGGGCCAGCGGTCGAAGAAGGACCGGTCCCAGTGCATTTCGTTCTCGTAGCGAACCGGGTGCGGTAGACCTTCCGGCGGGCTCCTGGCTTCCTGTAGCAGCGCGACATCGGCCTCGCCGCGCTCCGCCATTTTCGCCAGCCAGCGCCATGGGGCGCCCCGTTTGGCGACATTCCAGCTTATGACCCGGATCAATCTCAGCCCCCCTCCTTTCGCGCCGGCGGCCTATACGCCCTGCGCCCTGCGCGCGCTATGCTGGCGGAAGGGAAGCCTTCAGCCCGCGGCGACCTCGATCAGCAGCCGGCAATGGTCGCTCGGACCCCACTCGTCAATGCCGTTGAGCGCGCGGACCTTCACCTGTTTGTGGAAGCCGCGCGAGGCGAAGGCGTAGTCAAGTTGACGGCGGGCGTTCGCCGGACATTTCTCCTTTGGGGTATAGTATGTCGGGACATTTCCGGTATCCGCCGGAACGTCGGGCTGAGGCTTCGCCGATGGACGGCCATTCGGAAGTTGCGGCCCCAGGAGTTCGAGCCCGAGGGCCTTAAACCGCTCCCAGACCGTTCGCTCGCGACAGGGCATGGACAACCTTTTTCCGCACGCCCCGTAGAACATGTTCAGGTCCCCGGCGGCGACAATGCGGCAACCGCTAAATGCCGACAGGTCCGACAGAATCCGGTGCGCCGAGACATCCGATGCGATGCTCCCCTGTGTTGCGAGAGGACTAACGGACATCCAGCTCGCATACATGGATATGGCGATGAACACTCCTGACTTCGACGGTTGGGCTGACTTCTGACCGATCTCGCGTCTGGAGTTTTCAGTAAAGCCAATGAGTTGGCAGTTGCGGTGCGGTCAAGCTGCGTTGTAGTGCCTAGTAAATCTTTGAGACTGTCAATGCCTCCGCCACGCGCTACACTCCCCCCATGTTCGTGCGCATCAAGACCTCCCCCAACAGCCCGCGACGCTCGGTCCAGATCGTCGAGGCCGTGCGCGACGGCGGCAAGGTCCGACAGCGCATCGTCCGCCATGTCGGCGTGGCCATGGACGAGGACGAGCTCGAGCGCCTGAGGCAGCTCGGCGAGTACGTCAAGGCGAAGCTGGAGGACGAGCGTCAGCCGGCATTGTTTGCGCCCGAGAAGATCGCTGAGCAGGCGATCCGTGTCGGCCGCCGGGGGGACGGCAAGGAGGAACTCCCGGTCGACCTCAAGCAGCTTGAAGAGGAGCAGCGCCTGATCACAGGCATCCACGAGGTCTATGGCGAGATCTACCGGCTGCTGGGCCTCGACGCGCTGCTGCCGCGCTCGCGCTACCGGGCCTCCCATGACGCGCTGTTCCATGTGGTGATGGCGCGGGTAGCCAACCCCGACAGCAAGCGGGGCAGCGTGCGCCGGCTCGAGGAGGACTTCGGCGTGAGTCTTCCGCTCGAGAAGGTCTACCGGATGATGGATCAGCTCGACGCGACGGTGATCGAGCGACTGCGCACGCGCGTCGGCGAGGCGAGCCGGTCGCTGCTGCCGGAGCCGGTCGCGATCCTCTTCTTCGATTGCACCACGCTCTACTTCGAGACGGCCGCCGAGGACGAGCTTCGCCAGCACGGCTTCAGCAAGGACGGCAAACACAAGGACTCGCAGGTTCTGCTGGCGCTGATGGTGACGCGCGAAGGGCTGCCGATCAGCTACGAGGTCTTCCCCGGCGCCACCTACGAGGGACACAGCATGGTCCCGGTCCTGCAGGACATGCAGCGCCGCCACCAGGTGGAGCGCACGGTATGCGTGGCCGACCGGGGCATGCTGAGCGCCGACAACCTCGACGCCATGGACGCCATCGGCGGCGAGTATGTCGTCGGCGCGCGGCTGCGCAAGCTGCCGCTCGCGCTGCTGGGGCAGGTTCTCGACCCCGGGACCTATGCCCCGCTGGAGGGCTCACAGGACCGCCGGGTCGGCGAGTGGGAGTACAAGGGCCGTCGCCTGATCGTCGTCTTCTGCCCCCAGCGCGCACGCAAGGACGCGCACGAGCGCCGCCATCAGGTGGAACGCCTGCTCGACAGGCTGGCCCGCAGCGACAATCCCAGGGAACTGCTCTCCAATCACGGGGCGAAGCGCTTCATCGCCGTCGAGGGCGACGCACGGCTCACGGTGAACCCGGAGAAGATCGCCGAGGCCGCACGATGGGACGGGCTCACCGGCGTCATCACCAATCTGCGCGACGCGCGCGTCACCGAAGTGATGGCTCACTACCAGGGGCTCTGGCAGGTCGAGGAGAGCTTCCGGATCACCAAACACGACCTGAAGATACGTCCCATCTGGCACTGGAACCCGGACCGGATCCGCGCTCACATCGCCATCGCCTTCCTGGCCTTCGCCTGCGTTCGACACCTTGCGTACCGCGTCGCCATCCAGAAGCGGCGGATGTCCCCGGAGGTCATCCGCTCCGCCCTCGTCCACCGCCAGTGCTCCCTGCTGCGCTGTCGGCAATCGGGCAACCGCTACGTCATCCCCTCGAAGCCGACACCGGCGGCGGAGCAGATTTACGCAACCATGGGGCTGCCCCTGACGATCACCCCGTATCAACTCGCCTGACCGTCGACGAAGCACGGCTCGAAGAAATGCCGGATGTAGTGCCTAGCCGAAATGAGAACCAGGCAATATCAACTACTTATGCGAATCAACCGTCGAAGTCAGGCGGTGCGCCGAGACATCCGATGCGATGCTCCCCTGTGTTGCGAGAGGACTAACGGACATCCAGCTCGCATACATGGATATGGCGATGAACACTTCTTCCGGCCGGTCGCGCGGGATCACTCTGGCGGCGCTTATCGTTCCGACGCCGCTGACGCCGATTTCGTCCGCCTTGGCTTTTCCGATGCTCGGCGGCACCTGCCGGAACAATTCGACCTCTACCCGGTCCGACAGCGGCACCACCAGGGACCGAGGGTCGCGGAGGGACCGGTCCCAGAAAATATCGTTCTCATAGCGGAAGAACTGCGAGAGCTCGCCGGGCGGTTTTCCCGCCTCCTGCAAGAGCGCGACATCTGCCTCTTCCTGCTCCGCCATCTCCTTCAAACACGTCCAAGGCTTCTTCCTTTTGGCGATATTCCAGCAGACGATCCTAACCATAGCGCGTCCCCCTCCTTTCGCGCCGGCGGCTTATACGCCTCGTGCCCGGGGCGCGCTATGCTGGCGGGAGGGAGGGGCTCGCATGATTCCGGACTACGAGATTTACGGCCTGCGCTACGGGCGCGAGGACTTCCGCCCGGAAAGCGAGATGTATCTGGACGGCGACCCGGCGGTGCAGGCGCCCGGCCTCGACTTCTATTTCTGGGTCATACGCGGCGGCGGGCGGGTCTGGGTGGTCGATTGCGGCTATGCGGTGCGCGTCGGCGACCGGCTCGGCCACGACACGCTCTACGACCCGGCCGACGGCCTGCGCCGGCTCGGCATCGACCCGGCCACCGTGTCCGATGTCATCGTCACCCATTGCCATTACGACCATGTCGGCAACCTCGAAGCCTTCCCGCAGGCCATGTTCCATATCCAGGACCGCGAGATGCTGACCGTCACCGGCCGGGACGTGACCCATCCGGCGCTCAAGATGTACGGCAAGCGCAACACGCTGACCCTCGTCGGGCTGAACTATGACGGGCGCGTGCGGTTCCATGACGGCGGCGGCGCGCTTGCGCCCGGCCTCTCGCAGATCCTGGTCGGCGGCCATTCGCGCGGCCAGATCGCGCTGGAGGTGAAAACGCGGCGCGGGCCGGTGATCGTCGCCTCGGACGCCGTGCATCTCTATGAGGAGATGGAGCGGGCGCGGCCCTTCCGCGTCTTCTACGACCTGCGCGAGATGTTCGAGGGCTACCGGACGCTCGGCGCGCGCATGCTCTCCCGCGACCACCTGATCCCCGGCCACGACCCGGAGCTCGTGCGGCGCTTCCCGGCGGCCGGGCCGGAGTTCGAGGGCGAAATCCTGCGTTTCGACCTGGAGCCCGCGCGGTCATGATCGTCGAGCGCCGCGAGAGCTGGGAGGCGGTCCGGGCAGCGTTCCGCTGGCAGGTGCCGGCCCGCTACAACATCGCCGAACATGCCTGCGAACGGCATGTCGGCAGCCGCCGCCCGGCGATGATCTGCCCGGACCCGGCAGGCGGCGAGCCCCGCCTCTGGTCGTTCCGGGAGCTCTCCCGCCTCTCCAACCGGCTTGCCAATGCGCTCGCCGCCGCAGGCGTCGGGCGGGGCGACCGGGTGGCGGTGCTGCTGGGGCAGGGCGTCGAGACCGGGCTTGCCCATCTGGCCGCTTACAAGCTCGGCGCGGTCGCGCTGCCGCTCTTCACACTGTTCGGCGAGGAGGCGCTGGCCTACCGGCTCGGCCATTCCGGCGCGAAGGCGCTCATCACCGACGCAGAAGGCCGCGGGAAGGTTGCCGCGCTCGACCTGCCGGCGCTCTCGACGGTGATTGCAGAGGATTTCTGGGAGGTGCTGGAGCGGGCCTCGGACCGTTTCGAGGCGGTCGATACCGGGCCCGACGACCCGGCGCTGCTGATCTACACTTCCGGCACCACGGGACCGCCCAAGGGCGCGCTGCACGGCCACCGGGTCCTGCCGGGACACCTGCCGGGCGTGGCCTTGCCGCAGGATTTTTTCCCGCAGCCGGGGGACCTGTTCTGGACGCCGGCCGACTGGGCCTGGGCCGGCGGCCTGCTGGACGTGCTGCTGCCGGCCTGGGCGGCGGGCGTGCCGGTGCTGGCGTCCCGCGCCGGCAAGTTCGACCCGGAGGAGGCGTTCGCGCTCATCGCGCGCCACGGCGTGCGCAACGCCTTCCTGCCGCCGACGGCGCTCAAGATGATGCGCCAGGCGTCGGAGGCCGCGCAGCGCACGCCCGGGCTTGCCATGCGCAGCATCGGCAGCGGCGGCGAGAGCCTTGGCGAAGAGCTGCTCGGCTGGGGCCGCGAGGTGTTCGGCCTCACCATCAACGAATTTTACGGGCAGACGGAATGCAATCTCGTGGTGGGCAATTGCGCGAGCCTGTTCCCGGTCCGGCCGGGCTGGCTCGGGCGGGCGATACCGGGCCATGAGGTCGCGGTGCTGGACGGCGCCGGTGAGATGTTGCCTCCGGGAGAACCGGGCGAGATCGCCGTCCGCCGCCCGGACCCGGTCATGTTCCTCGGCTACTGGCGCGACGACGAGGCGACGGCCGCTAAGTTCAACGGCGAGTGGCTGCTGACCGGCGACCTCGGCGTGCAGGACGGGGACGGCGCCTTCCGCTTCGTCGGGCGCGAGGACGACGTGATCTCCTCGGCCGGCTACCGCATCGGCCCCGGCGAGATCGAGGAATGCCTGATGGGCCATCCGGCGGTCGCCATGGCCGCGGCGGTCGGCGCGCCCGACCCGGTGCGCGGCGATATCGTGAAGGCGTTCGTGGTGCTGCGCGAGGGCGAGGCGCCGACGGAGGCGCTGGAGGCCGCGCTCCGCGCCCATGTCCGCGAGCGGCTGTCCGCGCATGAATATCCCCGGGCGGTGGAGTTCGTGCGCGAGCTGCCGATGACCGCCACCGGCAAGATCCGCCGCCGCGACCTGCGCCAGCGGGAGCGCGAGAAGGCGGGCCTCGCGTGAGCGCTCTGCGGAAGGCTGCAATACGGTCAGCGCCCGGCGTTCTGCGCCGATGAATGCGACCGCCCTCATCGTCACCGTCTGCTTCGCCCAGTTCATCGGGCAGATGGGCTCCACCACGTTCAACGGCCTGCTTCCGGTGCTCAGGGACGAGTGGGGGCTGACCAACACCCAGGGGGGCCTGCTGTCCGGCATCATCTTCGGCGTCTATGCGCTTTCGGTGCTGGTGCTGGTGACCGCGACGGACCGGTTCCAGGCTCGCCGCATCTACATGATCGGCGTCTTCGCCAGCACGGTCAGCCATCTGGGTATGGCCTATGTGGCCCACGATTTCGCAACGGGCATGATCTTCCGCGCGATCGCCGGATTCGGCTGGGCCGGGACCTACATGGTCGGGCTCCGGGTGCTGAGCGACGAGCTGGAGGGGCGGATACGCTCGCGCGGCGTGGCCTTCCACGCGGCCGCGATGGGCACGGGCGGCTCGCTCTCCTTCTTCCTTGCGGGCGAGATCGACCGGTGGCTCGGCTGGGAGGCGGCCTTCCTGGTCAGCGCCGCCGGCACGGGAGGCGCGTTCCTGGTCGCGCTGCTGCTCTTCCCGCGCCGCGAGCCGACGCCCTCCGGCACCAATCCGCTCGCCGATTTCGGGCATGTGTTCCGCAACCGCTCCGCCATGGCCTATATCGCCTGCTACGGCGTGCATACCTGGGAGATGTTCGCGGTGCGCTCCTGGGCGGTCGCCTTCCTGACGTTCGCGGCGATGCGCTCCGGCCTCGGGCCGGAATACTGGCTTGCGCCCACCGTGGTCGCCATGCTGATGGAGCTTCTCGGTACCGCAAGCAGCCTCGCCGGCAACGAGTTCGCGATCCGCATCGGGCGCCAGCGCTGGGTGTTGCTTACCATGAGCGTGTGCATGGCGCTCGCCTGCGCCACGGGCTTTATCTCGGCCTGGGGCTACTGGGCGGCGGCGGTGCTCTGCATCCTCTACAACATGGCGATCTACGCGGATTCGTCAGCGCTGACCGCCGGCACGGTCGGCGCCTCGGAGCCCGAACGGCGCGGCGCCACCCTCGCCGTCCACGCGCTCTCCGGCTACGGGATGGGCTTCGTCGGGGCGGTGGTGCTGGGCGGCATCCTCGACCTCATGGGCGGCGAGAGCGTGCTGGCCTGGGGCATCGGTTTCGCGCATATAGCGCTGGTGATGGCGCTCGGGCCGCTGGCCCTGCTGTTCCTGAAGCCAGCGGACCTTGCAGGCGACCGGGCGATTCGTCCCGGACCGGGAAGGACATGACGGCCATGCACGAAGACGAGGTGCTTGCCGCGAACGAGGCCTTCTACCGCGCCTTCGACGACGGCGACCGGGAGGCGATGCGCCGGCTCTGGGCCCGGCGTGCGCCTGTCGTCTGCGTCCATCCGGGCGGCGCGGCGATCGTCGGGCGCGAAGCCGTGCTCGCCAGCTGGGACGCGATCCTGGGCGCGCCGACGCGGCCGGCCATCGTGTGCCTGTCGCCCAACGCGCTGTGCTATGACGGTTTCGCTCTGGTAAGCTGCGTGGAGCGGCTGTCCGGCGGCGTGCTGGTCGCAACCAACGGGTTCGTGCTGGAGGACGGCGCCTGGCGGATGGCGCTCCACCAGGCCGGCCCCGCTCCCGGAGGCCGCTGAGGCGGCCGCCCCGTTTCCGCGTGGAGGAGAACGCGCACCATGCCGACCGCCCATATCAACGGCACCGAAATCTTCTATTCCCTCGAGGGCCCGCAAACCCGCCCGGTGGTGACGCTGTCGCACTCGCTGATGGCGAACCACCGCATGTGGGACGCGCAGATGCCGGCGCTCCGGGACTATTGCGTGCTGCGCTACGACACGCGCGGCCACGGCGCCTCGGCGGCCCCGGAAGGGCCCTACACGCTGGAGATGCTGGCCGACGACGCCATCGCGCTGCTGGAAGAGCTGGGCATCGGGAAGACGGTGTTCTGCGGGCTGTCGATGGGCGGCATGACCGCGCAGACGCTGGCCCTCAAGCGCCCGGACCTGCTGCGCGGGCTCATCCTCTGCGACACCTCCAGCCGCTACGACGCCGAGGCCCGCCAGCAATGGCGGGAGCGCATTGCAGCGGCCGAGGAGAACGGCATGGACTCCATGGTCGAGGCCACCATCGACCGCTGGTTCTCGCCGGAATTCTGCGAGCATCACGGGCAGGAGGTGGACGCGGTGCGCGCCATGATCCGCGCGACGCCGCTCGCCGGCTACAAGGGCTGCGCGGCGGCCATCTCGCAGCTGGACCTGACCGACCGGCTGCACGAAATCCATGTGCCGACGCTCGCCATCGTGGGCGAGAACGACCCCGGCACGCCGGTTTCCGCGCATGAGGTGATCGCGGCCAAAATCCCCTCGGCGGACCTGCTGGTGCTGCCGCGTGCGCGCCACCTCTCCAATATCGAGGACTCGCTCGGTTTCAACACCGCGCTCCGCGCCTTCCTGATGGAACACTCCGGTGCCCGCACCAAGGCGGGCGAGATGTACGGGTTTTGACGCAACAGGGGCCGCGCCCTTGTCGGGTGCGGCCCCGATATTGCGGCTGTCTCAGCCCGCGGCGGCAAGCGCCCGGTCGAGGTCGGCGAGGATGTCGTCGATATGCTCCAGGCCGATGGAGAGGCGCACATAGCCGGGCGTGACGCCGGTGGCCGCCTGCTCCTCCTCCGAGAGCTGCGAGTGGGTGGTGGTCGCCGGGTGGATGGCGAGGCTGCGCGCATCGCCGATATTGGCGACATGGAAGAACAGCTCCAGCGCGTCGATGAAGTTCCGCCCGGCCTCGCGGCCGCCTTCGAGCTCGAAGCCCACCAGCGCGCCGTAGCCGCCCTCCAGATAGGCGTCGGCGCGGCGCCGCTCCTCGCCGTCCATCAGGCCCGGATAGATCGTCTTTGCGACCTTCGGGTGGCCGTTCAGGAAGTCGGCGACGGCCGCGGCATTGGCGTTATGGCGCTCCATGCGCAGCGGCAAGGTCTCCAGTCCCTGCAGGAACAGGAAGGCGTTCATCGGCGTGGTCGCCGCGCCGAGGTCGCGCAACAGCGTCGTCCGGGCCTTGATGATGTAGGCGATGGGGCCGAGCGGCTTGACCGCCTCGGTCCAGACCGCGCCGTGATAGCTCGGGTCCGGCCGGTTCAGATAGGGCTGGCGTTCGGGGAAGGCCTCCCAGTCGAAATTGCCGCCGTCGATCAGGAGTCCGCCGATGGAGGTGCCGTGCCCGCCGATATATTTCGTCGTCGAATACATGACGACCGCCGCCCCGTGGTCGAAGGGCCGGCAGATCAGCGGCGCGGCCGTGTTGTCCATGATGAGCGGGATGCCGTATTCGCGCCCGATATCGGCAACTTCCTTGATCGGGAAGACATGCAGCTTCGGGTTCGGCAGCGTCTCGGCGTAGAAGGCGCGCGTCCGGTCGTCGATGGCGCGGCGGAAGTTCTCCGGGTCCGCCGGATCGACGAACCGCACCTCGATGCCCTGGTCCTTCAGCGTGTTGGCGAACAGGTTCCAGGTGCCGCCGTAAAGGTCGGTCGAGCTCACCACATTGTCGCCGGCATGGGCGACGTTCTGGAGCGAGAACGCCGTCGCCGCCTGGCCCGAGGCCAGCGCCAGCGCCGCAACCCCGCCTTCCAGCGCCATCATTCGATCCTCGAACACGGCCTGGGTCGGATTCATGATCCGGGTGTAGATGTTGCCGAGTTCGGAGAGCGCGAACAGGTTCGCGGCATGCTCGGTATCCCGGAACTGGTAGGACGTGGTCTGGTGGATCGGGACGGCGACCGAACCGGTATTGGGGTCGCCCCGGTGGCCCGCATGGAGCACGATGGTCTCCGGACGCGGGCTGCGGTTGCTTGACACTGGCAGGGAACTCCTCTCTTGCCTGAACGGGGGCGCGAACATAGGCGGGCGGCCAGGGAAATCAAATGGCGCAGGAGGCAAAGCTCCCATGCAGGTTCTGATCCTTCCGGGCGACGGCATCGGTCCCGAGATCGCGGCGGCGGCGAGGCGCGCGCTGGAAGCGCTGGACGCCCGCTTCGCGCTGGGATTGCAGCTTTCGGAAGGCCGCGTCGGCCTCGCCGCGCTGGAGCGGGACGGGACGACGTGGCCGGATGCCGCAGAGGCGGCGGTGCGCGCGGCCGACCTCGCGATCCTCGGCCCGGTCGATACAGCCGTCTATCCGCCGCCGGAGGAGGGCGGCGTCAATCCGAGCGCCGCCGTCCGCACGCGGCTGGAGCTCTACGCGAACATGCGCCCGAGCCGGGCGCTCGAGGGCGTGCCGGCGCTTGCGCCCGGCATGGACCTGCTGGTCGCGCGGGAGAACACGGAAGGCTTCTACGCCGACCGCAACATGTTCGCAGGCACCGGCGAGTTCATGGCGACAGAGGATGTCGGGCTCGCCGTCCGCAAGATCACCCGCAAGGGCTCGGAGCGCATCGCGCGCGCCGCCTTCGCCGCGGCGCGCGACCGGCGGCGCAAGGTCACGATCGTCCACAAGTCGAATGTGCTGAAACACACGGACGGCCTCTTCGAGCGCACCGCCTACGAGATTGCCGCCGAATGGCCCGATGTCGAGACGGACGACGTGCATGTCGATGCGGCCGCCGCGCTGCTGGTGCGGGAGCCGGAACGCTTCGACGTGCTGCTCTGCACCAACATGTTCGGCGACATCCTTTCCAATCTCGCCGCGGAGCTATCGGGCGGGCTCGGCCTCGGCGGCTCGATCAATGCGGGCGACCGGGTGGCGGTGGCGCAGGCTGCGCATGGCAGCGCGCCGGACATCGCCGGCAGGGACGAGGCCAACCCGAGCGCGCTGCTCTTCTCGACGGCCCAATTGCTGGCATGGAAGGGCGCGCGCGAGCAGAACAACACGCTCATGGAAGCCTCGCAGGTGCTGGAGCGCGCCGTCGAGACGCTGCTCGCCTCGCCCGAAACGCGCACGCCCGACCTCGGCGGCCCGCTCGGCACCCGCGCCTTCGCCGACAGGGTGGTGGCGGGCATTTCCGGGGGATAGGAGCCGCTGGCCGTCAGGGTGTGTCGGCGAAGCCGGAATGCACCCAGGTTATGAAGCTGTAGATGTCGTGGACCGGCAGGCCGGTTTCGCGGCGGACGGCGGCGGCGTAGGGGGCCATGTTGGCGCATTCGAGCACGATGGCGCCGACCTCCGGGCAGCGCGCCGTGAGGCGGCGGGCGGCGGCGGTGACATCGGCTTCGGCTGCCGCCATGTCCAGCCAGGCCTCGTTGCCGATCAGCACGCGGGTGAGCTCGAGCCCGCCCTCCGTGCCTTCGACCGGCGTGTCGGCAGGCGCGCCGACAGCGGTGAAATGGTCGTCCCACAGGCTCTCGCGGCTGACCGTGATGACGCCCGTCCGCTTTCCGGGCGGCAGCATGCGGTCCAGCGCCGCCACCTGCATCAGGGTCGATGAGGCGACCGGCACGCCGGCATGGGCGGCGAGCTCCGGCTGGAAGAGCGACAGGAACCCGCAAACGGTGGTGACGGCCCTGGCGCCGCGGTCCACCAGCCGCCGGGCGGCGTCCAGAAAGTCGCCGTCCAGCCCTTCGGCCCGGCGGCGCACCACCCGCTCCGGCGTGGCGCCGCGCACGATCTCGTAGAGCACCGGGAAAGGCCAGGTGTCGCCATTGCCCATGTCGCCCGGCACGCGCGGAAAGCGGGCGTCCAGCATGAGGATGCCGAGCGCCGCCCCGCCTATGGGCGCGCCTCCGAGCGCGACCGTCATCGCGGAAACACCCTGGGCGCAAGGCTGGCGTGGAACCAGGCGAGGAAACGCGTCCGGTCATAGACGGGCCGGCCGGTCGCGGCGTGGATATCGGATGCGAAGGGGCCCATCTCCGGCTCGTCCAGCAGCCAGGCGGCGATGGCAGGACGGTCGGAGGCGGCCTGCATGGCGGCATCCAGCAGGCTGTCCCGCGCGCGCTCCATATCGAGCCTGTCCTCGTCGGCTGCCACGGCGTCGGCGAGGTAGCCGGGCGCCGCGATCCTGTCATTGCCTTCGGAGAAGGCCAGCACGCCGGCCTCGGCATCCGGCGGGAGCATGGCTTCGACGAGGCTGCGCTGCGCCGCGAGCCCGCCGGCAAAGGGCGCAGCGAGCGCGTCCGCAAGGTCGAACTCCGCATTGAAGGCAAGGCCAATGCCTTCCGCACCCTCGTCCAGCAGGCGTTCGGCGGCTTCGAGCGCCGTCGTCCGGTCGGCCTCTTCCAGCACGGCGTAGCGCACGCTGAAGGGAAAACTGCGGGCATTGGCCGGGTCGCCGGGAAGGCGGGGAAAGCACGTCCGCCGCACCAGCAGCCCGAGCCGGGCGCCGTAGAAGCTCCTGCCGCCGGTTGCGACCGCACTCATCGGGAAGCCGTCCTCCAATCGCCGCCAAGCTTACGGAGCCGCAACGGCGCATGCTATAGCCTCTTTCGGGCGGTTCGAAGGCCGGGGAAGGCAGGAATGGCGAACGGCATAGCGGGCGGGCAAGCGCGGTTCGACGGCCGGCGCGACGCCCTCGGCGCGCTGATGCTGCGCAATCTGCTGCTCTCGATCCTGACGCTCGGCATCTACCGCTTCTGGGGGCGCACGCATGTCCGGCGGTTCGTGTGGCGGCACACCGCTGTGCTGGACGATTCGCTCGAATATCTCGGCACCGGCGGGGAGCTGTTCATCGGTTTCCTGATCGCCGTCGCCGTGCTGCTCCCCGTGTTCGCCGCCTACTCGCTACTGCAATTCCTGTTCGCGGACGGGTCGGACCATGCGCTGCTCGCGCTCGAAGCGCTCTACTATCTGGTGCTGTTCTTCCTGGTCCAGATCGCGATCCACCGCATGCGGCGCTACCGGCTGACGCGCACGGCCTGGCGCGGCGTCCGCTTCGGGCTCCACGGCTCGTCATTCGTCTATGCCCGCATCGCGTTCGGCTACGGCCTGCTGACGGCTGCAACCTTCGGTCTCGCCTATCCGTGGATGCGCGTCGCGACGCTGGGCTATTTCGCCCGCCACGCGCATTTCGGCACGGCCGGTCTCGCCCTTGCGCCGAATTCCCGCTGGTTGTTCCGGCGGTGGCTGGCGGTTGTTGCGCCGCTGATCGCGGGAATCGGTCTCTTTGTCGCGCTTAATCTGGAGCAGTTCGGAAACATCCAGTTCTTCATGGACCAGGGAAATAACAGGAGTGCCGGCCATGCCATGCTCCGCGTGGCCTTCTGGCCCCTCGCTTTCTGCCCGGTCGCGATTCTTGCCTGGATCTGGTATCGGGCGGTCGAATTCCGGCACATGCTCAGCTGCCTCGCCATTGGCGACACCGGGTTTGTCTCCCTCGTTCGACCGAAATACGCTTTTTGGCGACTCCTGATTTTCGTTCTGGCCGTATTCGCAGCCCTGGCGCTTTCAGTGGTCGCCATGGCGTCGATAGGGTTCGGTTTCGCAGGCACCTCGCCCGAAGCCGCAATCGTCTTGTTCATCCCGGCCATTCTGCTGACGCTATTCCTGGGCATCCTCAGAACCCTGCTGCTGGATATCCCTCTCCTGAGACACGCCTGCGAGACGCTGGAAATCTCGAATGCGGGGGCGCTCGACGAGGTCGCGCAGTCCTCCGCTGTCGTGCCGGGCTACGGCGAGGGGACGGCGGAGGCACTGGATGTCGGCGGGTTCTGAGGCATGGCGCGGTATCCGGCGCGCTACTATGACGGGCTGACGGCGCGCTCCCGGCCGGTCGAGGTCGAGATTGCGGCGACCGGGCTTGCGATCTTCGAAGAGGCGGGCCCCATTGTCGGGTCCTGGCCGGGCGAGGCTGTGCGGCTGGTGGAGAAGCCGCGCGAGGGGGAGCCGGTGCGGCTGGGCCTCGCGGGCACGACGGCGCGGCTCATCGTGGACGATCCGGGAATCGTCGCGCCGCTCCGGCAGGCGGCACCGCATCTGTTGCGGCGGCACCGGACTTCCCGAAGGACGGTTGCGCGAATCGCGCTCTGGGCCGTGCTTGCCGCCGGGTCGCTGGCCGGCATCGTCCTGGTGCTCATCCCGCTGCTGTCGGCCCAGCTTGCGGCCGTCACTCCCGACTCCGCCAAATACCGGCTCGGCCGGACGGTTCTCGTCCATGTCGCCGAGTTGCTGCCGGGGCCGGCCGGGCCGGCAAGCCGCCGCCGCTTCTGTTCCTACGGCAACGGTCGGGCTGCGCTGCAGCGCCTTGCGGACCGTCTCGCCGCGGACCTACCGGACCCGCCGACCGTGCGGGTGGTCGTGGTGAATACCCTTCTGGTCAACGCCTTTGCGCTGCCCGGAGGAATCATGGTCTTCACCCGGGGACTGCTGGTCCATGCCCGCAGCCCGGAGGAGGTCGCGGGCGTCGCCGCGCATGAACTCGGCCACCTCGCGCACGACGATTCCACCCGCGCCCTCTACCGCTCCTTCGCCGTCGCGCTGCTGATCGGCGTGCTGTTCGGCGATCTGACGGGCGGCACCCTGGCCGGCGGGCTCGCCGAATGGCTGGTCAACACCGGCTATTCGCGCGACACGGAGCGCGACGCGGACGCCTTCGCGCTCGAACGGCTCAAGGCCGCGGGTATCGGGACAGAGGGGCTCGCGGACTTCTTCGCCCGTCTTGAGGAAGAGCACGGGAAAGAGAACGGGCCGCTCTTCGGGTTGCTCTCCACCCATCCGGCGACTGCCGAAAGGCTGGCGCATATCCGTGCTGCCGGACTTCCGGGGCTTCGACAGGCCATGGACGAGGAAGAGTGGAGCGCTGCGCGGCGGGTGTGCCTCACGCTTCAAATGGAGCCGCCGCTGCCCTAAGAAGACGGACGATGCGCCACACCGGTCGCGCGGAGCGAAGCGATGACGGAAGCCGGCCTGACATTCACCTTCGGCATCGAGGAGGAGTTCTTCCTGGTCGATCCCGAAACGCGCGACATCATCGCCGATCCCGATCCGGGGATCATGGAGCGCTGCGAGCGGGAGAGCGGCCCGCACAAGGTGGTGCCGGAACTGCTGCGCTCCCAGGTCGAGACCAACACGCGGGTGTGCGCCTCCATAGCGGACCTGCGCGCCGCGCTTGCCGAAACCCGCCGCCTGGTCGTCGAATCGGCGGAGGCTTACGGCGCGCGGGCGATGGCGGCCTCGACGCATCCCTTCGCAGCCTGGCGCGAGCAGCAGGTGACGCCGAAGGTGCGCTACCGCGAATTCGAGATAGCGATGCAGGAGGCCGTCCGCCGCTTCATGGTCGGCGGCATGCACATCCATGCCGGTTTCGGCGACCCGGATTCGCGCATACGCGTGATGACGGCGATCCGGCGCCATCTGCCGGCGTTCATCGCGCTCTCGGCGTCCTCTCCTTTCAACGACGGCGGCTTCACCGGCTACAAGTCCTACAGGCCCATCATCATCGGGGCGCTGCCGCGCACCGGGCTTCCCCGTCCGTTCCGGTCGCAGGCCGAATTCGACCGCCTCGTTGAGGATTACCGGCGCATCGGCGCGCTCCGGGACAGCAGCGAGATGCGCCCGGACATCCGCCCGTCCCACGCCTATCCGACCATCGAGCTCAGGAGCTGCGACATCTGCCCGCACATGGACGAGTCGATAGCCCTGGCGGCTCTCTACGCCGCGCTGCTGCGGCGGTTGTCGCGGCAGGACAAAGCGGAGGGGCTGCCGCCCGAGCCGCCGACGGAAATCATCGCCGAGAACTGCTGGCTGGCCCAGCGCTACGGTACGCTCGCATTCATCGGCGACGCGGAGCGGGGCGGGCGCGTCGATATCGCGGACTGTGTCGAGGCGCTGGTGGAGGATGTTGCGGAGGACGCCCGCGCGCTCGGCTGCGAGGAGGACCTCCGCCGGATTTCGGCAATCCTGTATGACGGCGCGTCGGCGGACCGGCAGCTCGAATGCTACGAAGTCAGCCGGTTGGAGGGCGCGGACCACCGTGAGGCGCTCCGCGCCGTGGTGGATCGGGTACTGGAGGAGACGCGCACGCTCGACATCCAGGGGAAATGAGCGCAGCCTTTCCGGACCCCCGATCGCGAGGCGGCTCCGGATGGCGGGTCTGGCGGGAGACTGGTTCGACAGTGAAGCGCGGCTGCCGATTGCAGCCGATGCCGAGGCGGCGGAAACCTGCTGGCGGCGCTGGCGCGAAGCGGCGCAGGAGGCGGTAGACGACGGGCTGCGCGCCTTCATGCTGGAGGCAGAGGGGGATGCGGCGGCCGGGCGGCTGCTCTCCTCGGTGTTTGCGAACAGCCCTTATCTCAGCCAGAGCCTGATCTCCGATCCCGGCTTCGCGCGGCTGGCGCTGGAGGCCGGGCCGGACGCGGCCTTCTGCGCGGCGCAGGAAGGGGCTGCCGACCGCGCGGGCTTCGCGGAGGAATCGCTCGCCGACATCATGCTTCGCCTGCGCCGGGCCAAGCGGCGCGCGGCGCTCGCCATTGCGCTCGGGGACATCGCCGGCGTCTGGCCGCTGGAGAAGGTGACGGACGCGCTTTCCGGGTTTGCGGCGGCGGCGCTCGGCGCGGCCCTGCGGCACCTGCTGCGCGGCCTGCACGAAGCGGGCGAGCTGGCGCTGCCGGAGCCCGGCGATCCGGAGCGCGATTCCGGCCTGTTCGCGCTCGGCATGGGCAAGCTCGGGGCCCGGGAGCTCAACTATTCGAGCGATATCGACCTGATCCTGTTCTACGACCAGGACCGGACGCCTTATGTCGGCAGACGCGGCGTGCAGCGGGTCTTTGCGCGGCTCGCGCAGGAGCTCGTGCGCATCATGGGCCAGCAGACCGCGCAGGGTTACGTGTTCCGCACCGACCTCCGGCTGCGCCCCGATCCGGGCTCCACCCCGCCCGCCGTCTCGGTCCGCTCGGCGGAGGTCTATTACCGCACGGCCGGGCGCAACTGGGAGCGCGCGGCGATGATAAAGGCCCGTCCGGTCGCAGGCGACATCGAGGCGGGCGAGGCGTTTCTGGAGACCCTGCAGCCCTTCATCTGGCGCCGCCATCTCGATTTCGACGCGGCGCAGGACATCAGGGCGATCAAGGAGCAGATCGACGCCGCGCGCGGCGCGGGCGGCCGGGGTCTCGAGGGACACAATGTCAAGCTCGGCCGCGGCGGTATCCGCGAGATCGAGTTCTTCGTGCAGGCGCAGCAGCTTCTTTGGGGCGGACGGGATTCCGGCCTTCGCGGATGCGCCACGCTTGAGTCGCTGGCGGCGCTCGTGTCGGCGGGCCATGTCGATCCCGGCGCGGCGGCGGAGCTGCGCGCCGCCTACGGCTTCCAGCGCGGCGTGGAGCACCGGCTGCAGATGGTGGACGACCGGCAGACCCACAGCCTGCCCGACAGCGACTCGGGCATCGCCGGAATCGCAGCCTTCCTGGCCTTTCCCTCCGCCGGCGCGTTCGAAGACCGGCTGAACGCGCATATCGCGGCGGTCGAACGCCATTACGGTGCGCTGTTCGAGGACCCGCTGGATGCCGCTGACGCCGAAGGTGTGGACTTTCGCGCGGATGGCGCGGCGGAAACGGCGCTGGCGGGCATGGGCTATGCCGACGCCGGAGAGGCTGCGGCGCTGGTGCGGCGCTGGCTCGCAGGCGGAGCGCCGGTGCTGCGAAGCGACGAGGCGCGCGCGCTGCTCGCGAGGCTGCTGCCGAATATCCTTGCGGCCTTTGCGGCGGCGCCCGACCCCGATGCGGCCCTGTCGCGCTTCGACCGGTTCCTGGCCGGGCTGCCGCCCGACCGGCGGCTGTTTTCCCTGCTGGCAGCACGGCCCGAACTGCTCGGCATCGTCACGGATGTCGTCGGGTCCGCGCCCCTGCTTGCCGGCTGGATGACGCGCCGTCCACTGCTGCTGGAAAGCGCGCTCAGCCGCGATTTCACCGATCTCGACCTGCCGGACGAGGAGGGGCTGGAGCCGGAAATGGCGGAGGCCGCCCGGCGGGGGCTGGTGCGGCTTTTCTACGCGCGGGAGTTCGGCCGGGCGGAAATGCAGGCGGAACTGGAGGCGGCCGGCCGCGCCGGCGATCTTCCGGACCTGCTCGATGCCGTGCGGCGCTGGGCGAACGACCGCCTGTTCCAGATCGGCGCCCATATGCTGCGCGGGCGGCTTTCTCCGGAAGAGGCCGCGCCGCCATTGGCCGACATTGCCGATGCGTGCGTCGGCGCGCTGATGCCAGCCGTGCAGGAAGCGTTTGCGGCAGCCCACGGGCGCGTGCCGGGCGGACGGGCGGCGGTGCTCGCGTTCGGCGACCTCGGGTGCCGCGAGATGACAGTCAGCTCCGAGCTCGACCTCATGCTGCTTTACGATCATGAGGGCGCGGCATCGGACGGCCCGAGGCCCCTGGACCCGGACACCTATTATGCGCGGCTCTGCCGCCGCCTGATGGCCGCGCTGACCGCGGAAACCGCGGAAGGCGGTCTCTACCGGACCGACATGCGCCCGCGGGAAACGGGAACCAGCGGTCCGCTCGCCTGTTCGCTGCGGGCCTTTCTGGACTATCCGCACGGACGCGCCGGGGCCCCCGAACTCGCGGCGCTGCGGCGCGCCCGGGTCGTGCGGTCCGAGGGTGGATTAGCAGACCGGTTCGAGGAAGCGCAGCGCGCCGCGCTGGCTGCGCCCCGTCTGGCGGGCCCGCTGGCCGCCGGGCTGGCTGCCATGCGCGGCCGGGGAGCCGACGCCGGCGACGGCGTCCGGGCCATCGAGCACCGGCCGGGCGGCCTGCGGGACGTGGCCGCGGCGGCGGATTTCCTGCGGCTGCTCCACGCTGCCGAGCGCCCGGCGATCCTGCAGGGCGCTGCGGTGGAGGTCTTCGAGACCGCACATGCCCTGGGGTCCATCGGCGCAGCAGCGGCGGAAGACCTCATGGAAGCCGCGCGTCTCTGGCGCAACCTCTGGGGTCTCGCGCAATTGGCTGCGGACGGAGAGCTTGCCGAAGAGGCGACGGGGTTGGCGCTGGCCGGCGCGATTGGCCGGTCCGGCGGCAAACTGGTGTTGGAAGCCCTCTCCCGCTCGGTCGAGGAGGTCTCCGCCCGCGCCGCGAGGCATGTCGATGCGCTGTTTGCGGGCGATCGCTGATATCGCACGGAGGCCGGCTTCGGCGCTCTCCCGGACCGTTGTAACCTCCAGTCTCTGCGAATTGCCTACAACGGAGGCTATGTCCGGCGGCGGGATCGTGCAAAAATGCAGGGAACAGCCGCTATAATGCGATGGGACGGGCGCTTGGGCAGTGCCGGAATCCGTCAAGCGAGGTCAGGAGGAATTCCTGACTTCGACGGTTGATTCGCATAAGTAGTTGATATTGCCTGGTTCTCATTTCGGCTAGGCACTACATCCGGCATTTCTTCGAGCCGTGCTTCGTCGACGGTCAGGCGAGTTGATACGGGGTGATCGTCAGGGGCAGCCCCATGGTTGCGTAAATCTGCTCCGCCGCCGGTGTCGGCTTCGAGGGGATGACGTAGCGGTTGCCCGATTGCCGACAGCGCAGCAGGGAGCACTGGCGGTGGACGAGGGCGGAGCGGATGACCTCCGGGGACATCCGCCGCTTCTGGATGGCGACGCGGTACGCAAGGTGTCGAACGCAGGCGAAGGCCAGGAAGGCGATGGCGATGTGAGCGCGGATCCGGTCCGGGTTCCAGTGCCAGATGGGACGTATCTTCAGGTCGTGTTTGGTGATCCGGAAGCTCTCCTCGACCTGCCAGAGCCCCTGGTAGTGAGCCATCACTTCGGTGACGCGCGCGTCGCGCAGATTGGTGATGACGCCGGTGAGCCCGTCCCATCGTGCGGCCTCGGCGATCTTCTCCGGGTTCACCGTGAGCCGTGCGTCGCCCTCGACGGCGATGAAGCGCTTCGCCCCGTGATTGGAGAGCAGTTCCCTGGGATTGTCGCTGCGGGCCAGCCTGTCGAGCAGGCGTTCCACCTGATGGCGGCGCTCGTGCGCGTCCTTGCGTGCGCGCTGGGGGCAGAAGACGACGATCAGGCGACGGCCCTTGTACTCCCACTCGCCGACCCGGCGGTCCTGTGAGCCCTCCAGCGGGGCATAGGTCCCGGGGTCGAGAACCTGCCCCAGCAGCGCGAGCGGCAGCTTGCGCAGCCGCGCGCCGACGACATACTCGCCGCCGATGGCGTCCATGGCGTCGAGGTTGTCGGCGCTCAGCATGCCCCGGTCGGCCACGCATACCGTGCGCTCCACCTGGTGGCGGCGCTGCATGTCCTGCAGGACCGGGACCATGCTGTGTCCCTCGTAGGTGGCGCCGGGGAAGACCTCGTAGCTGATCGGCAGCCCTTCGCGCGTCACCATCAGCGCCAGCAGAACCTGCGAGTCCTTGTGTTTGCCGTCCTTGCTGAAGCCGTGCTGGCGAAGCTCGTCCTCGGCGGCCGTCTCGAAGTAGAGCGTGGTGCAATCGAAGAAGAGGATCGCGACCGGCTCCGGCAGCAGCGACCGGCTCGCCTCGCCGACGCGCGTGCGCAGTCGCTCGATCACCGTCGCGTCGAGCTGATCCATCATCCGGTAGACCTTCTCGAGCGGAAGACTCACGCCGAAGTCCTCCTCGAGCCGGCGCACGCTGCCCCGCTTGCTGTCGGGGTTGGCTACCCGCGCCATCACCACATGGAACAGCGCGTCATGGGAGGCCCGGTAGCGCGAGCGCGGCAGCAGCGCGTCGAGGCCCAGCAGCCGGTAGATCTCGCCATAGACCTCGTGGATGCCTGTGATCAGGCGCTGCTCCTCTTCAAGCTGCTTGAGGTCGACCGGGAGTTCCTCCTTGCCGTCCCCCCGGCGGCCGACACGGATCGCCTGCTCAGCGATCTTCTCGGGCGCAAACAATGCCGGCTGACGCTCGTCCTCCAGCTTCGCCTTGACGTACTCGCCGAGCTGCCTCAGGCGCTCGAGCTCGTCCTCGTCCATGGCCACGCCGACATGGCGGACGATGCGCTGTCGGACCTTGCCGCCGTCGCGCACGGCCTCGACGATCTGGACCGAGCGTCGCGGGCTGTTGGGGGAGGTCTTGATGCGCACGAACATGGGGGGAGTGTAGCGCGTGGCGGAGGCATTGACAGTCTCAAAGATTTACTAGGCACTACAACGCAGCTTGACCGCACCGCAACTGCCAACTCATTGGCTTTACTGAAAACTCCAGACGCGAGATCGGTCAGAAGTCAGCCCAACTGTCGAAGTCAGGCTCTCCCGGACCGTTGTAACCTCCAGTCTCTGCGAATTGCCTACAACGGAGGCTATGTCCGGCGGCGGGATCGTGCAAAAATGCAGGGAACAGCCGCTATAATGCGATGGGACGGGCGCTTGGGCAGTGCCGGAATCCGTCAAGCGAGGTCAGGAGGAATTGGGATGGAAGTGAGGATGGAACGGCGCGGCGGTGCCTTGCTCGCGGTGCCGGAAGGCCGCATCGACAGCGCCACGGCTCGCGATTTCGAGAGCAAGATGAAGGCCGCGATCCAGGACGACGACCGCGCCGTTGTCGTGAATCTGTCCCAGTTGTCCTATATCAGCAGCGCCGGCCTCCGGGCTGTCCTGGTGATCGCCAAGGGCCTGTGGCGGCGCGATGCCAGCTTCTCGCTATGCGCGTTGCCCGACACCGTCCGGGAGATTGTCCAGCTTTCCGGCTTCGACAAGATCATCCAGATTCACGGGTCCGAAGGCGAAGCTCTGGACGCGGTGGAGAACTGACGGGCGCCTGCGCTGCCGCCTCTGCGGCGCCGGGTTGGCAGAACGGCACGGTGGCGACATAATCCCTGCCGCGTCATGCGAACCGGGAGGGATACAAGCATGGGTAATCTCACACGCGCCGCGGCGCTCGGCCTCGGCGTGGCAATGCTCGCGGGCTATGCCGGGACGGCGCTCGCGCAGAAGGACGGCGGCATCCTGAAATTCTACCACCGCGGCACGCCGCCGAGCGGCTCGATCCACGAGGAGGCGACCAACTCGACGCTGTCGCCTTACATGGGCGTCTTCAACAACCTCATCATGTACGACCATGGCATCGCGAGGAACAGCCTCGAGACCATCGTGCCGGATCTGGCGGAGAGCTGGAGCTGGAACGGCGACGGCACCGAGCTCACCTTCAAGTTGCGCCAGGGCGTGCAGTGGCACGACGGCAAGCCGTTCACTTCCGCCGATGTGAAATGCACCTGGGACCTTCTGCTCGGCAAGCGCAAGGCGAAGCTGCGCAAGAACCCGCGCAAGGCCTGGTACAAGAACCTCGAGGAAGTGACGACGAACGGCGACCACGAGGCCACCTTCCACCTGAAGCGCCGCCAGCCGGCCTTCATCGCGCTGCTCGCCTCGGGCTATTCACCGGTCTATCCTTGCCATGTGCCGCCGAAGAAGATGCGCACGGCGCCCATCGGCACCGGCCCGTTCAAGTTCGTCAGCCTCAAGCAGAACGAGCATGTGAAGTTCACGAAGAACGAGAACTACTGGAAGGAAGGCAAGCCGCATCTCGACGGGCATGAGTGGACGATCATCAAGAGCCGCTCGACCCGCGTGCTGGCCTTCATCGCCGGCGAGTTCGACATGACCTTCAATGTCGATGTCACCATTCCGCTGCTGAAGGACGTCAAGTCTCAGGCGCCGGACGCGGTCTGCGAGCTGGTCACGACCAATGTCAGCGTCAACCTGATCGTCAACCAGGACAATCCGCCCTTCGACAATGCGGATATCCGCAAGGCCATGGTGTTCGCCATCGACCGGCAGGCCTTCATCGATATCCTGGGCCATGGCGAAACCCTGCAGGGCGGGGCGATGATGCCGCCGCCGTCGGGCGTCTGGGGCATGCCTCCGGAGTTCCTGAAGACGGTCGCGGGCTACAATCCCGATATCGAGGCGAACCGGGCCGAAGCACGGAAGATCATGGAGGGCCTCGGATACGGGCCGGACAACCGGCTCGCAGTTAAGGTCTCGACGCGGAACATCGCCGTCTATCGCGACCCGGCGGTCATCCTGATCGACCACCTGAAGCACATCTATATCGATGCCGAGCTCGACACGGTCGAGACCAGCAACTGGCACGCCAAGGTCGCCCGCAAGGACTACATGGTCGGCCTGAACCTGACCGGCATCGGCGTGGACGATCCGGACGCCAACCTCTACGAGAACTACTCCTGCGGCTCGCAGCGGAACTACACGGGCTACTGCAAGGAGGAGATGGAGGCGCTGTTCGAAAAGCAGTCGATGATGACCGACCAGGAAGAGCGCAAGAAGCTCGTCTGGGAGATCGACAAGAAGCTGCAGGAGGACGCGGCCCGGCCGATGATCTACCACACGAAGGCGGCCCAGTGCTGGCAGCCTTATGTCAAGGGCTTTGTCACGCATGTGAACAGCCTCTACAACAACTGGCGCCTGGAAGACGTCTGGCTCGACAAATAGCCGGACCCTTTCGACGATGACGAGCCGGGGCGTCTTCTGAGGCGCCCCGGTTTCCCTGCACGCAACTCGCCGCGAGAGGCGCGGGAAGAAGGGATCGGGCCTTGAGCGCCTATATCGTCAAGCGCTTCCTGTTGATGATCCTGACCCTGGTCGGGATGTCGATCATCATCTTCGTGCTGCTGCGGCTGATGCCCGGCAATATCGCCGACATCATGTTCGACTCCGCCGGCTTCGTGGACCCGGAGGAGAAGGCCAATATCGAACGGGAACTTGGCCTCGACCAGCCGATACCGGTCCAGTACTACGAGTGGATCCGGGGATTGATCGTCTGGGACCTCGGCTTCTCCTATGTGTCCGAAATGCCGGTGGTGGACGAAATCCAGCCCCGGATACCGATTACCGCCAAGCTGGCAGCGCTCTCGCTGTTCTTCTCGGTCCTGTTCGGACTGCCGCTCGGGGTCATCAGCGCCGTGCGCCAGAACTCGGGCATGGACTACGTGCTGCGCTGCATCTCGTTGAGCGGCCTCTCGCTGCCGTCCTTCTGGCTCGCCCTGCTGATCCTGATGGCCTTCGTGCAATACACCGGGACAATCCCGATCTACATGAACCCGCCGGACAATCTCTGGGACGAGCTGCTGCTCTACAGCATTCCTGCCGCCGCCGTCGGCTTCCGGTCGTCCGCCCTCATCATGCGGCTTACGCGCTCTTCCATGCTGGAGGTAATGCGCCAGGACTATATCCGCACGGCGCGCTCCAAGGGGGCGACCGACAACTCCGTCAACTACCACCACGCGCTCAAGAACGCGGTGCTGCCGGTGACGACCATCATCGGCATCGAGGCCGCCTTCCTGATCGGCGGGCTCATCATCACCGAGACGGTCTTCAACATTCCCGGCGTCGCCCACTTCCTTGTCGAGGCGATCCTGATGCGCGACTACCCGATCGTGCAGAACCTGGTGATGCTGATCGCGCTTGTCACCGTGCTCATCAATTTCCTGGTGGACATGCTCTACGCGGTGCTCGACCCGAGGATCAAATATGCCGACTGACCGACGCACCGTGCTGCAGTCCGGAAAGCGAGACGATGGCTGAAATCGACCATCAGGCGGAACTCTCGCGCGCCGGCGCGAATGTCTCCGGCCACTGGAGTCGGCTGGTCTTCTACATGCGCCAGCATCCGCTCGGCGCGGTCGGCGCTGCCATCGTGGTCGTCTTCGTGTTCTCGGCGTTGTTCGCCAACGTGCTGGCGCCGCACGATCCGCTGCACACCTCAGCGCCGGATTCCCTGAAGGCGCCCGATGCGACATTCGTCATGGGCGCCGACATGATGGGCCGGGATGTGCTGAGCCGCATCATCCACGGCGCGCGCATCTCGCTGACCGTGGGCGTCGCCTCGATCCTGCTTGGCGGCGTGATCGGCATCGTGATCGGCCTCATGTCGGGCTACCTGATGGGCTGGTTCGACCTGCTGATGCAGCGCCTGATCGACATCATGCAGGCCCTGCCGCTGCTCGTGCTGGCGCTCGTCATGGCGGCCTCGCTCGGGCCGTCGCTGGAGAACACCATCATCGCGATTTCGATACCGCTCGTGCCCAATGTGGCGCGCGTGGTGCGGTCAAGCACATTGTCGCTCCGGGAGATGCCTTTCGTGGAGGCGGCGCGGGCGGCGGGCATGAGCGAGCTCCGGGTCGCGGTGCGCCATGTGCTGCCGAATACGCTGGCGCCGCTGATCGTGCTGTTCACGGCGCAGCTGGGCTCCGCGATCCTGGTCGAGGCCTCGCTCTCCTTCCTCGGCCTCGGCGTGCCGGAGCCGCACCCCTCCTGGGGGCGGATGTTGTCGGAATCGGCGGCGGAATATGTGCGCGTCGCGCCCTGGCTGGTGATCTTCCCGGGCATTGCGATCAGCCTCGCCGTGTTCGGTACCAACCTGTTCGGGGATGCGGTTCGCGACATCCTCGACCCGCGGCAGCGGAGTTGAGCCGGAACATGGGGTGCGAGACATGACCTCCGACACGATGACCGCCCTCGATGACGGGGCGGTCGCGTCCGCGGAAGCGCCGGCCGGGGACATCGCGCTGGACGTGAAGGACCTGCAAACCTGGTTCTACACGCGCCAGGGAATCGTCAAGGCCGTGGACGGGGTCTCCTTCAACCTGCGCAAGGGCGAGACGCTCGGGATCGTGGGCGAGTCCGGCTGCGGCAAGAGCATCACCGCGCTGTCCGTCATGCGCCTCGTGCCGGACCCGCCGGGGCGCATCATCGGCGGCCGGGTGACGCTCGACGGAAGGGACCTTCTGGACCTCGACGAGGCCGAGATGCGCCTCGTGCGCGGCAACGATATCTCCATGATCTTCCAGGAGCCGATGACCTCGCTCAACCCGGTGCTGACCATCGGCTACCAGATCGCCGAGGCGCTGATCCTGCACCGGGACATGAGCCGGGCCGAGGCGCTGTCGCGGGCGGTCGAGATGCTCGACATGATGCGCATTCCCGAGCCGGCGCAGCGCGCAAGGGAATATCCGCACCAGCTTTCCGGCGGCATGCGCCAGCGGGCGATGATCGCGATGGCGCTCGCCTGCAACCCGAAGGTGCTGATCGCCGACGAGCCGACCACCGCGCTCGATGTCACCATCCAAGCGCAGATACTCGACCTCATCGTGCGCCTGCAGCAGGAGCTCGGCACGGCCGTCATCCTGATTACCCACGATCTTGGCGTCGTGGCGGAAACGACCCAGCGCATCATCGTCATGTATGCGGGCCGGAAGGTGGAGGAGGCGGATGTCGTGCCGCTCTTCTCCAACCCGATGCATCCCTACACCCACGGCCTGATGGCTTCCGTGCCGCGCCTCGCCATCATGAGCGGCGAGGACACCGCGGCCGCCGAACGCCTCGAGGAAATTCCGGGCATCGTGCCGCCGCTGAACAACCTGCCGCCCGGCTGCGCCTTCGCGCCCCGCTGCCGCTTTGCGGACGACCGCTGCCGCGCGGAATATCCGCCTTACCAGGAGAAGCAGCCCGGCCACTGGGCCGCCTGCTGGCATTCCGAGCGCCTGTTCGGGGCCGCCTCGTGAACACCCCTGCAGAGAATGCCGTCCAGCCCCCGGTGCTGGAAGTGGAGGGGCTGAAAAAGCACTTCCCGGTCAAGAAGGGGCTGCTCTCCCGCCATGCCGGCAAGGTCTATGCCGTCGATGGCGTGAGCTTCCATATCGGCCCCGGCGAGACGCTCGGGCTGGTCGGCGAATCCGGCTGCGGCAAGTCCACGGTCGGGCGCACCGTGCTCCGCCTGATCGACCCGACCGAGGGCACGATCCGCCTCAACGGTCGCGATGTGACCGATCTCGGCAAGACCGACATGCGCGCAGTGCGCCGCGAGATGCAGATCATCTTCCAGGACCCTTATTCCTCGCTCAATCCGCGCATGTCGGCGGGCGATATCGTGGGCGAGCTGCTGCGGGTCCACGGCCTCGGCAACGCCGCCGAGCGGGAGGAACGGGTAGCGGAGCTGTTCGAGCGGGTGGGCCTCAGCCGCGCCCAGATGAAGAGCTTCCCGCACGAGTTCTCCGGCGGCCAGCGCCAGCGCATCGGCATTGCGCGCGCGCTCGCGCTCAATCCGAAGCTGATCGTCGGGGACGAGCCGGTCTCGGCGCTCGACGTGTCCATCCAGGCGCAGGTCATCAACCTGCTGATGGACCTCCAGAAGGAGTTCCGGCTCTCCTATCTGTTCGTCGCCCACGACCTGGCGGTGGTCGAGCATATCAGCCACCGGATCGCGGTCATGTATCTCGGGCGCATTGTGGAATACACCGACAAGCGGACCCTCTTCACCGACCCGCAGCATCCCTATACCGAAGCGCTGCTGTCGGCCGTGCCGGTGCCCGACCCGCGGCTCCGCCGGAAGAAGATGGTGCTCCAGGGCGACGTGCCGAGCCCGATCAGCCCGCCGTCGGGCTGCCATTTCCACACGCGCTGCCCCTATGCGGAGGAACGTTGCCGGGTCGAATCTCCGGCGCTGCGCGAAATCGCGCCCGGCCACACGGTCGCCTGCCACCTGCGCTGAGCGGTGCCCGGGCCGTCAGCGCCTTGACAGCGCCGCCTCCCGGCAAGCAGTCTGCCCGGCGGAGCGAGGGGAAGGCGTCTTTGACGATGAGCCGCCGGCGAGAACCGGATGTATAGCTATATCGTGCGCCGGCTGGCGTTCGGCGGGATCACGGTGTTCGGCGTGTCGATCATCGTGTTCCTCATCATGCGGATCATGCCGGGCGATCCGCTGACCGCGATCTTCGGCCCGGAGGGCATGACCAAGCTCACCGAGGCCCAGCGGCAGAGCTACATGGAGGAGCTCGGCCTCGCCGACCCGCTGATCGTCCAGTATCTCAACTGGCTTTGGGACATCGCGAGGGGCGAGCTCGGCCGCTCCTTCTTCCGCGCGGAGAGCGTCGGCGAGATGGTGCTGCGGCGCGGACCGCTGACGGCGCAGATCGCCATCCTGTCGGTCGTCCTCTCCTGGATCCTCGGCATCCCGGTGGCGATCGTGAGCGCGCTCAGGCCCAACACCGCCGCCGACAACACCGCCCGCGTGATCTCGATCACCTGCCTCGCCGTGCCGGGGTTCTGGCTCGGCATGCTGATCGTGCTGGGCCTCCTGTTCGGCTTCGGCTACCGCGCGCCGCAGACCGCCGGCGGGGCGGGCCTGTTCGAGGACCCCGGAACCGTGCTGCAGATCATTATCGGGCCCGCCTTCGTGCTCGCGCTCGGCCAGGCCGCCTATATCGCGCGCATGGCCCGCTCCAGCCTGCTGGAGGTGATCCGCGAGGACTATGTGCGCACCGCCAGGGCCAAGGGGCTGAACGGGCGGCTCGTGGTCAGCCTCCACGCGCTGCCCAATGCGCTGCTCCCGGTCATCACGCTGTCGGGCATCCTGCTCGGCTTCGTGCTGGCGGGCTCGATCCCGGTGGAGCGCGCCTTCGGCACGCCGGGCCTCGGCTACGCCATGTTCACGGCAGTCAATGAGCGCGACATCTTCGTCATGCAGAACCTCGTTTTCCTCTATGCCGTGGTGTTCGTGATGCTGAATATCACCGTGGATATCATCATCGCCTGGATCGACCCGAGGATCAGATACCAATGACCGCGCAGCCCGAAACCCCGACCGCGGAAGAGGCCCGCCGGCCTGCGCAGTCGCTGCCTGCCCGCATGTGGGGCGGCCTCAGGCATTTCGGGCGGCGCTCGCCGCTGTCGGCATTCTGGGGCTGCGTCGCGCTCCTGATCGTGGCCATGGCGGTGGCCGCGCCGGTCATTTCGCCCTATCCGCCGCTCAAGTCCGACTTCCGGAGCATGCAGAAGGCGCCCTATGACGAACATCTGTTCGGCACGGACCAGATCGGCCGCGACACGCTGAGCCGCGTCATCCACGGCAGCCGCACCTCGCTCATCGTCGCCTTCGCTGCAGTGCTGCTCGGCACTACGCTCGGCTCGCTCTGGGGCCTGGCCTGCGGCTTTCTGGGAGGGCGGTTCGATATTGTCAGCCAGCGCATCATCGAGTTCCTGCAATCCTTCCCGGACCTGATACTCGCCATGGCGATCGCCATGGCGCTCGGCTCCGGCACGGTGACGGTCATCATCGCCATTGCGATCACGCGAATACCGTTCGGCGGGCGCGTGATCCGCTCCGTCGTGCTGTCGCTCAAGGAAATGTCCTTCGTGGAGGCGGCGCGCAGCCTCGGCGCCTCCGACATGCGCATCATGCTCTTCCACATCCTGCCGCAATGCGTGGCGCCCTACCTGATCCTCGCCACGACCCATCTCGGGGTTGCGATCATCATCGAGGCCTCGCTCGGCTTCCTCGGCGTCGGCATTCCGCCGCCAGCGCCGACCTGGGGCAACATGCTGGCGGACGCGCTCAATGCCGGCATCGTCCCGCCCTGGTGGCTGGTGCTGTTCCCGGGCGTGGCGATCACCATCACCGTGCTCGCCTTCAACCTGTTCGGCGACGGCATCCGCGACGTGCTCGACCCGCGCCTGCGCGGCTCGGTGTGACGCGGCCCGGCTCTTCGTCCTAAGCGGTTGCCGCGCCGGGCAGTCCCGCCGCGGCGCCGTTGCCGTCATGCAGGTGGCAGGCCGCCCAGTGGCCGGTCTGCACCTCGCGCAGCTCGGGCACCTCGCTGCGGCAGCGCGCCATGGCGTAGGGGCAGCGCGAGTGGAAATGGCAGCCCGAGGGCGGGTTGATCGGGCTCGGCACATCGCCTGTCAGGATGACCCGCTTCCGGCCCCGCGCCCGCGCCTTCGGCACCGGCACGGCGGAGAGCAGCGCCTCCGTGTAGGGATGCAGCGGCGTATCGAACAGGCTCGTCTTGTCGGTGATCTCGACAATGCGGCCGAGATACATGACCGCGACCCGGTGGCTGATATGCTCGACCACCGCAAGGTCGTGCGCCACGAACAGGTAGGAGAGCTTCAGCTCGTCCTGGAGGTCCATCAGCAGGTTGATGATCTGCGCCTGGATCGACACGTCCAGCGCCGAAACCGGCTCGTCCCCGACGATCAGGTCCGGATTGAGCGCAAGCGCGCGGGCAATGCCGATGCGCTGGCGCTGGCCGCCGGAGAACTCGTGCGGATAGGAGTCCAGGTGCCGGCGGCCGAGGCCGACGCGCTCGAACAGCGCCTCCACCCGCTCCTCGCGCTCCGCGCCCTCCGCCATGCCGTGGATGGTCATGGGCTCGCCGACGATGGAACGCGCCGGCATGCGCGGGTTCAGCGAGGCGTAGGGGTCCTGGAAGATCATCTGCATGCGCTGGCGGTAGGGCATCATTTCCGCGGCGCCGAGATCGGTGATGTCTTCATCGTCCAGGCGGATGCGCCCCTCGGTCGGCTCTAGCAGCTTCAGCACGGTGCGCCCGACGGTGGACTTGCCGCAGCCGGATTCGCCGACCAGCCCCAGCGTTTCGCCGCGCCCGATCCGGAAGCTCACGCCGTCCACGGCATAGACATGCCCCCGCACCCGCGAGAAAACGCCCTTGTAGATCGGGAAGTGCTTCTTGAGGCCCTGCACGTCGAGCAGCGGCGCGGCGGCCTTGCCGGTCGCGGCGCTCATGCCGTTCCTCCCAGCAGGCGGTCCGCGTGCCAGCAGGCGACCCAGTGGCCCGGACGGTAGCTTTCGAGCGGCGGAAATTCCTGCCGGCACTGCTCGCTCGCATAGCGGCAGCGCGGCGCGAAGGTGCATCCCGGCGGCAGGTTGGCAAGCGAGGGCACCATGCCCTCGATCTCGTTCAGGCGTCCTCTGCCGCTCTCCGTGTGCGCCGCGGTCTCCAGGCTCGGAATGGCGCCCAGCAGGCCCTCCGTATAGGGATGGCCCGGATGGTCGAACAGCTCGTCCACTTCGGCCTCCTCGACCTTGCGGCCCGCATACATCACCACCACCCGGTCGGCGTTTTCGGCGACCACGCCCATGTCGTGGGTAATCAGGATGACGGCCTGGCCCTGGGAGCGCTGCGTCTCGCGCATCAGGTCGAGAATTTGCGCCTGGATGGTGACGTCGAGCGCGGTCGTCGGCTCGTCGGCGATCAGCACTTTCGGGTTGCAGGAAAGCGCCATGGCGATCATCACCCGCTGGCGCATGCCGCCGGAAAGCTGATGCGGATATTCGTGCGCACGGCGCTCGGGCTCGGGGATATGGACCTCGCGCAGCATCTCGATGGCCCGGTCCATCGCGTCGCGTTTCGAAAGGCCCTGGTGGAGCGCGATGGCTTCCCCGATCTGCCTGCCGACCGTGAACAGCGGATTGAGGGAGGTCATCGGCTCCTGGAAGATCATGGAGATCTCGTTGCCCCGGACATCCTCCATTTCGGTCTCGGTCGCTTCGAGGAGGTCCCGTCCCTCCAGCCGGACGGCGCCGCCGACGATGCGCCCCGGCGGGTTCGCCACCAGGCGCAGGATCGAAAGCGCCGTCACGCTCTTGCCGCAGCCGGATTCCCCGACCACTCCAAGGGTCTCGCCCCGGCGCACGCTGTAGGAGACGCCGTCCACCGCGCGCACCACGCCGTCATTGGTGAAGAAGTGCGTCTGCAGGTCTTCGACTTCCAGCACATTGTCGGCCGACACCGCCGGGGCCTCTTGTTCGAGCGGCTCGGTTAGGTCCATAATCGAAGCTCCTTAAGAATGCGGTAAGCCTATGCGAGGGCGGCACTCGGCCGACAGCATATCGCATTAGGGGCCGCAACGGCCCCGGATTCAGGCAGGGAGGAGCATTATGGCTCGAAAAGGATTTCTGAACCCGCATTGGTCCAGGCGGCACTTCCTTCAGGGAAGCGCGGCGCTGGCAGCTGCGGGCGCCTATGGCTTGTCTTCGCGCAAGGCTGCCGCGGCCGTGCCGATGGAATATGACGGCTCCAAGTTCCAGCTTGCGGCGACCGAGCCGAACCCGAAATCGGGCGGCGTGCTGCGCTACGGCATCACCATGCGCCCGCCGCATCTCGACTTCCACCAGTCGGGCACGATCAACAATCTCGGCAGTCAGGCCTGCATGTACGACAACCTGATCCGCCGCGACCCGCGCGACAGCGGCCAGACGATCATTCCCGACCTCGCCCATAGCTGGGAGATCGCCCCGGACGGCAAGACCTACACCTTCTTCCTGCGCAAGGGCGTGCATTTCTCGGACGGCGCCGAGCTCACCTCTGCGGACGTGAAGGCGACCTTCGACCGCATCACCAAGCCGCCGGAGGGCATCAACATTCCGCGCAGCGCGCTCTTCACCTCGGTCGAGGAGGTCACCGCGCCCGACAAGCACACCGTCCAGTTCAAGCTGGCCGTGCCGCGGCCGCCGGCCTTCATCATGGGTGCCATCGCCAGCGGCTGGAACGGCATCGTCCGCAAGAAGACGCTTGAGGACAACAACTACAACCTGCGCAAGACCCTCGATGTCCCCGGCACCGGGCCGTTCCGCAGCGTGCGGCGCGTCGAGCAGGAAATCTGGGTGATGCAGAAGAACCCGGACTACTGGATGGAAGGGTTGCCCTATCTCGACGGCATCGAGTTCTACCACGGCCTGCCGTTCTCGCCGGAGCTCGGCTCGGCCTTCCTGGCCGGGCGGACGGACTATGCCCGGCTGATCGACCCGGTGACGCGCAAGGAAGCCGACAGCCGCGACGACATGACGGCGACAGACTACTACCAGAGCGTCATCCAGGCGGTCTGGCTCAACGCCGACCGCGAGCCCTTCAACGACCCGAGGGTGCGCCGGGCCATGCATCTGGTCTTCGACCGGCCGGTGCTGGTGGAAGCCGTCAAGGATGTGGCGCCGATGCTGGTCGGCGGCTTCATCTATCCGTTCTCGGATGTGGCGACGCCGACGGACCAGCTCTCCAAGCGCCTCGGCTACCAGCCGGATACCACGGCCTCCATCAAGGAAGCCAGGGCGCTGCTGGAGGCCGCAGGCCACGGCGGCGGCATCAAGGGGCTCGACTTCGTGGTGCGCGATGTGGCGACCTTCAAGATCTGGTCGCAGGCGATCCAGGCCATGCTGGCGCAGGCGCTCAATATCGAGTGCGAGCTGCGCACGGTCGTGGAGTCGGTCTGGTTCGACGACACCAATAACGGCAAGTTCGACCTGTCGGTCGGTGCCATCGTCTCGACCCTGATCGATCCGTCGGATTACTTCAACACCTGGTACGGCCCGAACGGCCCGCAGAACTACTCGCAGTGGGAAGACCCGCGCTTCACTGAACTGCTGGCGGCCATCCACAGCGAGGTCGATCCGGTCAAGCGGCAGGAGGCGATTACCGCGGCCGAGATGGTGATGGAGGAGAACCCGCCGGTGCTGCCGATCTCCTGGGAGAAGATCAACGACGGCTGGTACAACTACGTCAAGGGCCACAACCCTTACAACTATTTCGGCCTCTACGACGTCGGACGGTTCGACACCTTCTGGCTCGACAAGTAGTCCCTGCCGGACGGTCCGAAACGGCCGTGCCGGAGAATTGCAAGCCCGCGTCGTCCCGGCGCGGGCTTCTTTCTGTGTGAGAACGGGGCCGCTGCGGAGATGCCGCATCTGGTGATCTTCCTCGGGCTTTGCCTGCTTGGCCTTCTCGTGGGCTGCATCCTTGTCTAGGGTGGCCGGCCTTCTCGCGGCGGCGCTGTTCGCGGTGGCCTGCCAGCCCCTGCCGCAGGTCATGGAACGCGACAAGGCGAGCGCCCTTCTGGCGCTCCCGGAAAGCGTCGGCGTCCAGGTGGGGCGAATCGAAGGGGCGCCGCCGGAACTCGAGGACCGGCTGCGTCGGGACCTCGAGGGAGCGTTGCATCGACGCGGACTGCCGGCCAGCCGGCATGAGGGCAATCGACTCAGCTATTGGGTGACCGGGCGCGTCGAACTTGCCGCAATGCCGGACGGATTCGCTCCGTCCGCCCTCGTCTGGGAACTCCGCGACTGGGACGGCCGGCTGGCCGGGCGTTTCGAGCAGGAGGTCGAGGCCGGCCGGCCGGAGGCGCTGGCCGCGCGTCTCGAAGAGCTGGCGGACGAGGTCGCCCGGCGGGTTCGCGCCGAAAGCCCGGGCGAAGGCGGTTCTGTCCGGCTCAAAATCTCCATCGCGCCGATTTCCGGCGCCGCCCCCGAAGCGACGGACCCGCTGTTGCGCGCGCTCGAAGCGGCGCTTGCGGGCCGCGGGCTGGATGTCGTGCCGCCCGCCGCGCCGAGCCACCTGCATGTCTTCGGCGACGTGGAGGCCGGCCCGGCCCTTGCAGGCCTCCGGGAGCTGCGGCTCGGCTGGTCCGTCGTCTGGTCGGACGGGAACGAGGTCGGCAGGGTGGATCAGGCCAATGCCGTGCCGGCCGCATGGCTGGAGGGCGCGTGGACATCGCTTGCCGCTGCGGCAGCCGAGGGCGCGGCCTCGGGCATTGCGGACCTCGTGTTCAAGGCGCAGATGGAGCTTCGGCCGACGGGTGGATCTGCGGGGCGTAGCCGGCCCTGAGCGCCCTGAGCGTGGCGGGCGGCGTCAGCACCTCGACTGCGCCGGCGGGGCGCTCGGTCGCGGCATCGTATCCGCCGGGCGTGTAGCGCAGCAGCAGCGGGCCCCTGACCAGCCAGGCGGCCCCGTCCCGGCTTACGAAGGCACCGTCGGGAAGTTCCGCGAAGTCGCGGATGTGGGTGCGCCGGAGGCGTCCGTCGAGGCGTTCGGCATGCAGCGCGCGATCCATCTCTCCGGCCCGCGGGCTGCCGCCCCAGCAGGCGGCATAGGTCCTGGCGGCCTCGCGCCGGCACTCGAAGCAGGGCCGGTGCCCGGCGGCGAGCGCCACCGCTTCGTCGAGAAAGAAGAGCTCCGTATAGCGCCCCGGCGCCATCACCTGCCGCTTCCGGCCGCGGAACTCGGTGACGCAGCAGATCCAGGCCTTGTGCGTCCAGCGCCGCCGGCCGAGCGCCCGGTGCCCGTCATGCAGGATGCCGCGATTGCCCATCATCGTCCCCCGCTCCGGCGCGGCGACGATGTCTCCGAAAGGCGTCACGCGATTCTGCAACGGCATTCCGGGTCCTTCCTGCGCGGTTCCGGTGGGGAAGGGTATAAAGCATGAATCGAGGTGGCGATCAGCGAAAAGGCAGCCGCGCTTAATAGAGGGCAAAGACACAGGTTGAAGCCTGCCGGTCTTGAACGGCCAATTGTATCTTGTATAGCCTGATTTATCTGGCTATCATGGATAGATACGGAACCGGGGATAAACTCATGATCCGGGTTACGGTTTCCGAAGCAAAGAACGGCCTGAGCGCCTATCTCCGCCGGGTTCGAGCGGGTGAGACGGTGCTGGTGCTCGACCGCACGACCCCCGTGGCGCGTATCGTCCCTGTCGGACGGGGCGCGGACAGCACGGGCGGGACGAACGAGGCAGACGACGATGCCAGGATTGCCCGGCTGGAGCGCGCCGGAATACTACTGCGACGCAGGGCGGAGAGTCCCTTGACAGTCCTGGGGTCACCCCTCCGGGCGGACGCCAGGATTTTGGATGCACTGCTCGAAGAACGTGAGGAAGAGTATCGGGAAGGCAATCGTTGAACTTCTGGGACACCTCCGCCCTCGTCGCTCTCGGTGTGGATGAAAGACACCGGCAGTTCGCTGTCCGCTTGCTGGAGGCGGATGACCGCATGGCCGTCTGGTGGGGATCGACGGTTGAGTATGTCGGGGCGATCTCACGCCGGGAACGCGAAGGAAGCCTGACGACGGCCGAAGCGTCCGGAGCTATCCAACGCCTCCATGCTCTCTCGCAGCAGTGGTACGAAGTCCAGCCGGGCCGGCGCGTCAAGGATCTGGCGCAGCGTCTGCTCCGCGTGCATCCGCTCCGGGCCGCCGACAGCCTCCAGCTCGCGGCAGCGCTGGCAAGCGCGGAAGAGGATCCTTCCGGTGTCGGGTTCGTGTGCTTCGATACACGTTTGAACGAAGCGGCGTCCCGGGAGAGGTTTGCGATCTTGGCGCCCTGAACGCCGATCGGGGCTTATCCGTCGGGCGTTCCGTAGCCGCCGGCGCCGCTGGTGCGGATGCTCAGCACGTCGCCGCGCTTCAGCGTGCGGATTTCCTTGGAGCCGAGCCGCTCGCCGTTGCCGTCGGGGTTGAGCACCGTCTCCCCGAGCGCGCCGGGCTCGCCACCGAACACGCCGTAGGGCCGGCTCTCATGCCGGTCGCCGAGCAAGGTCAGCACGCCTTCGCCGGCCAGCAGTTCGATATCCTTGCGCAGGCCGCTACCGCCCTTGTGCCGGCCCGCGCCGCCGGTGCCGTCCAGCAGTTCCACCCGGTGTATCAGCACCGGCAGATTGGTCTCATGCACTTCCACCGGGATGTTGGAGCAGTTCATCACGGGGCTCAGGCCCTCCGGCCCGTCGCTGTCCGCCCGGCCGCCATAGCCGGCCAGGATCAGGTCGTAAAAGACATAGGGCTTGCCCGTGCGGTCGTCGATCCCGCCGATATTGGGGTTGGACCAGTGGCTGAAGGCGCCCATCGCGCGCTCTGGCATGGCCTGCGCCATCGCGCCGTTGATCGTGTCGAAAATGCGGACCTGCAGCGCGGCCCGGCCTCCCGAGGGTGCCGGGAACTTCGGGTTGAAGAAGCTGCCCTCCCGCGCCACCAGCCTTATCGGCCGCATCGCGCCCGCATTCTGCGGGCTGAACGGGTCGCAGAACACCTTGACCGCGAAGTAGGTGTAGGCGCGGGTGTAGTTGATATAGCTGTTGATGGCGGCCGGCACCTGGTCCGAGGAGCGGGAGAAATCGACCGTCACCTGCGCGCCCTCCGGCCCCTCGGCGAAGGTGATATCGACGCCGAAATGGATCGGCCTCGTGCCGGGCCCGTAATCGTCCATCCGGTCGTCGAAGCTGTATGTGCCCGGCGGCACACGCGCCAGCGCGGCGCGCATGCGTGCTTCGCTGCGGTCGAGAATGTCGTCGAAGGCCTGCTCGACAACGGCCCGGCCGTGGTCCCGGAAAAGCTGGCGGAAGCGCTCGGCGGCGGTCAGGTTGGCGGTGTGCTGGGCCATCACGTCGCCGCGCACCTTGTCCGGCACGCGGGTGTTGGCGAGCACCATGGAGAGGATGTCGCGGTCGATCTCGCCCTCCCGGCAGAAGCGCACCGGCAGGATGCGGAATCCTTCCTGGAAGGATTCGGTCACGCCGTGGACCTTCTGCGAGCCGGGCGCCGCGCCGCCCACGTCCATCTGGTGGGCCGAGGCCGCGACATAGCCCAGCAGCTCCCCTCCCTCGAACACCGGCATGACCTGGAAGAAGTCGGGGAAGTGGCCCGAGCCCATCCAGCTGTCGTTCATCAGGATGCTATCGCCGGGGCGCAGCGTTTCGGGCGGATAAACCTCCGTCGCATGGCGGATGACGAAGGGCATGGAGCCCAGATGGCCGGGCGAGAAATTGCCCTGGGCGATCATCCGGCCCTTCGCGTCGAACACGGCGGTGGAGAAGTCGTCGCCCTCGCGCACCGCCTCGCTGAAGGCCGTGTGCCGCATGGTGGTGCCCAGTTCCTCGGCGATGGAGACGACCGAGTTCCAGATGACGGTGAAGGCGATGGGGTCGATGGACGCCTCTGCCGTCCTGCCGCCGCCGCACGGACCGGGGCCGGCGGACCCGGCCCGGTCGTCCGCTTCCTGTCCGGGTGCCGCCTGCTGGATGTCGATCAGCAGGTGGCCGCCCGGCCCGGGCCGCGCGCGGTCGCCCGGCGGGATGACGGTCGTCGCCTCGGCGTCCTCCACGATGGCCGGTCCCTCGATCACGGCGTCCGGGCCGATAGCCTCGCGCCGCCAGACCGCCGTCTCGGTCATGCCGCCCGCCTCCGGGAACCAGGCCTGCCTCCGGCCCGGCGGCTCGCCGATCGGCGCTGCGCCGGCGTCCCCGGCCGATACGTCCCGCGAGCCCGGAACCACGGCGGCCAGCGCCCAGTCGACGCCCTCGACCGCGCTTGCCGGGTCTTCCGTGCGGTAGCGGGCCCTGTAGGCGGCGCGGAACGCGGCCTCGCAGGCGGCGGTATAGCCTTCGCCGATCTCGCCCGCCGGCAGGTCCACATGGATTTCGAAGCCCTGGCCGGTGTGGCGCATATAGGCGAAGCGCCGGAACTCCGGCTCCGAGGCCCCGGGCAGGCGGGCGAGGTCCTCCTTGAGCCGCGCCTCCAGCCCCGCATAGATGGCCGCGATGTCTCCGGGCGCCGCCTCGTCCAGGCGCAGCAGGCGGGTGACGGAGGCATCCAGCCGGCCCTCCGCGGCCAGCATTCCGATGGCCGAGCCGACGCCCGCGGCCCTTGGCACCACGACCTGCCGGACGCCGAGCGTGCGCGCGATCCTCGCCGCATGGATCGGCCCGGCCCCGCCGAAGGCCACGAGCGCGTATTTGCGGGGGTCGCGGCCGCGCTCCACCGAAACGACCCGCAGCGCGTGCTCCATATTGCCGGTCGCGACCAGATGGATGCCCCAGGCGGCCTCCGCCGCGGAGAGGCCGAGCGGCCCGGCGACATGCTCTTGGAGCGCCGCCTCAGCCGCGGCCGGGTCGAGCGCCATCGCGCCGCCGTTGAAATAGGCGGGGTTGAGGTAGCCGAGCGCGAGGTTCGCGTCCGTCACCGTAGGCCGCTCGCCGCCGGTGCCGTAGCAGGCGGGGCCGGGGTCCGCGCCCGCGCTTTCCGGCCCCACCCGGATGGCGCCGTCCACGGCCGCGGCGACGGAGCCGCCGCCCGCGCCGATCTCGATCAGCTCAACCGCCGGCACGTTGATCGGCAGGCCGGAGCCCTTCTTGAATCTGACCGGATCGACCTCGAAGACGGGCGCAATCGCCGGCTCGCCGCCGTCGATGGCGCCGAGTTTGGCCGTGGTGCCGCCCATGTCGAAGCTGAGCACGCGGTCCGCGCCGATGTCCCGGCCGATCCGCCCCGCAAGCAGCACGCCCGCAGCCGGGCCGCTCTCGACGATGCGGACGGGATAGTCGCCGGCCAGCGCGGGCGAGACGAGCCCGCCGTTCGACTGCATGATGGAAAGCTCGGCCGTTGCCCCGGCAGCCGCGAAATCCTCCGCCAGCCGCCGCACATAGGCGCCGACCAGGGGCTTCACGAAGCTGTTCGCCACCGTGGTGTTGGTACGCTCATATTCCCTGAGCTTCGGCGAGACATCGACCGACAGGCTGAGCGCCGCGCCCGGCAGGCGCGCGGCAACGGCCCTGCCCACGGCCCGCTCATGCGCGGGGTTGGCATAGGCGTGGAGCAGGGCCACCGCCACCGCCTCGTAGCCGCCCGCCGCGATGCGCTCCAGCACCGGCGCAAGCTCTTCCTCATCGAGCGGCTCCAGCACCTCGCCCTCGAAGCTCACCCGCTCCGGCACCTCGAAGATCCGCTCGCGGGGAATCAGCGGGTCCGGCTTCAGCATGTGCAGGTCGTAGGTCTCGTAGCGCTTCTGCCGGCCGAGGATGAGCACATCGCGGAAGCCGCGCGTGGTAATCAGCGCCGTCTTCGCCCCGCGCCGCTGGATGATCGCGTTGGTCGCAACGGTCGTCGCGTGGAGAAGCTGCCCTATGCCGCCCGGACCCGCTCCCGCCTTTTCGAGCAGCGCCGGCAGGCCGTTCCGGACCGCTTCGGAGGGGTCGGCGGGCGTGGAGGGAACCTTGTGGACCGCGACCCGTCCCGTCTCCTCGTCGCGGAGCACGAAGTCGGTAAAAGTGCCGCCTACATCGACGCCGATCCGGTAGGGGGCTCCCTTGCCTGTCATGGCGTTGCCCGGCCGGCGCCGGTCAGCCGATGCGGGCGGTCATGCCGCCATCGACCGGCAGGTTGACGCCGGTGATGAACCGGGCTTCGTCCGAGGCGAGGAACAGGGCGGCATGGGCCGTGTCCCAGCCCGTCCCCATCTTCCGGTTCAGCGGGATCTGGGCGTCGCGGGACGCGCGCACCTCTTCGGCGGAGACGCCGCTTCTGCGGACCCGGTAGCCGATGGAGATGGGCGTGTCCATCAGGCCGGGCATGATGACATTGCAGCGTATGCCGTAGTCCCAATTGGTGCTGGCGAGCATGTGGCAGAAGGCGTTCACGCCGGCCTTGGACGCCTTGTAGATCACGCGGTCCGCCGCACAGACCGCAATGATCGAGGAGACCGCGACAATCGCCCCGGACCGCTGCTCGCGCATAATCGGCACGACCAGCCGGGCCGTGCGGTAGAGGCCCTTCAGGTTGACGTCCATCACCCGGTCCCAGACCTCTTCCGGCAGCGTCATCGGGTCGTTGTCCAGCCCGTCTCCGGTGATGCCGACATTGTAGTGAAGGATATCGATGCGCCCGTGCCGGTCGGTGCAGGCGCGGACGAAGGCGGCGCAGTCCTCGTTGTCGGTCACATCGCCCCGCACCGCCACGCAGTCGCCGCCCTCGGCGCGGATCATGGCGGCGGTCTCCTCGGCCGACGAAAGGTTGCTGTCCACCGCCACCACCTTCGCGCCCTCCCGCGCGAACAGGATCGCCGCCGCGCGGCCGTTGCCGACGGTATCGCCCTCCTGCTGTCCGGCGCCGACCACCAGCGCCGCCTTGTCCTTCAGCCTCATCGTTCACGCCCGCCGACCGCTCCGGATACGGCGTCCATCTTGCCCCTGCCGCTGGCCGTCCTCAACCGCGCTCCGGAGCGCCACCGGCAAGCATCGTCCCGCGGGCCATGTTATTGGTATGGGCGATGGCTCAGGACGCTCTCGAAGAAGCCGGCGGCGGGCAGCCGCCCTACCTCACGACGAAGGAGGTGGCGGCGCTGCTGCGCGTGCGCGAACGCAAGGTGTACGACCTCGCCGCCGCCGGCGGGATTCCGCACCGGCGGATCACCGGCAAGCTGCTCTTCCCGCGCGCGGAGATCCTGGCGTGGATCGAGGGCGGCGGCGAGGCCGCGTCCCCGGAGCGGCCCGAGGTGTTGACCGGCTCGCACGACCCGCTGCTCGACTGGGCCGTGCGCGAATCCGGCTCGGGCCTGGCGACGCTCTGGAACGGCAGCCTCGACGGCCTGGACTCCTTCGCCGGCGGCCGCGCCGCGCTTGCCGGGCTTCATATTCCGGAAGAGGCGGACTGGAATCTCCGCACCGTCGCCGCGCGCGGCCTGCGCGGCTCGGTGCTGATCGCCTGGGCCGGCCGGGCGCGGGGGCTCGTGCTCTCGGAGGCCATGCGCAGCCAGGTGCGCTGCATGTCCGACCTCCGGGGCAGGCGGGTCGTCATGCGCCAGCCCGGCGCGGGCGCGGCGGCGCTCTTCGAGGCGCTGCTCGCGAAGGAAGGGCTGACGGCGTCGGACCTCGTTCCTTCCGCGGAGCTGGCGCGGACCGAGAGCGATGCGGCGGCGGCGGTCGCCGCGGGCGAAGCGGATGCGGCCCCCGGCATCGAGGCGATGGCGCGGCAGTTCCATCTGTCCTTCCTGCCGCTGGTCAGCGAGCGGTTCGACCTGCTGATCGACCGGCGGGCCTATTTCACCGGCCGGGTGCAGGCGCTCCTGGTCTTCGCGGGCGGCGACGCGTTCCGGCGCAAGGCCGCCGCGATGGGCGGCTACGATTTGTCCGAAGCCGGGTCGGTGCGCTGGCTCTCGCCCTGACGCGAGAGTGACGGCACACAGACCGTCCTGCCGTCGGCGAGGCGTTCCACCCGGACATCGACCCCGTAAACGGCCGACAGCGCCTCTTCGGTGAGCGCCGCGGCGGGTGGACCGGCCGCCCTCACGCGCCCCTCGTGCAGCAGGGCGACATCGGTGCCGACGGCGAAGGCGTGGTCGGGATCTTGGGTCGAGAGAATGACCGTGAGTCCGTCTGCGGCAAGCCCGGCAATCTCGCGGAGCACCAGCGCCTGATTGCCGAAATCGAGGCTGGCGGTCGGTTCGTCCATGATGAGCGCCGGCGTTTCCTGCGCGAGCGCCCGGGCAACCAGCACGAGCTGGCGCTGGCCGCCGGAAAGCCGGGTGTAGTCCGCTTCCGCCAGACCGCCGATGCGCAGGCGCTCCAGCGCGGCCCGCGCGGCCTCGCGGTCGGCCTCGCCCGGCTGCGAAAAGAGCCCGAGCCGCGCCGTCCGGCCCATCAGCACGACCTCGAAGGCGGACCAGGCGAAGGGCGGCGCATGCGCCTGCGGCACATAGGCGACGCGCTGCGCGATCTCCGCGCGCGAGAGGCGGTCGAGCGGCCGGCCTTCCAGGAGCACCTGCCCGCCCCGCGCCGGAATGAGGCCGAGCTGCGTCCTGAACAGCGTCGTCTTGCCGGACCCGTTCGGGCCGAGCAGGCAGAGCACCGCGCCCGGCCCGGCGGCGAGCGTGATGCCGGACCCGACCTCATGGCCCGGATAGCCGATCGCCAGATCGCGGGTCTCGACGGTCATGCCCATGCGCGCCGGCCCCGTGCGAGCAGCCAGAGGAAGAAGGGCGCGCCCACCACGGCCGTCAATATACCGAGCGGCACCTCGGCGGCCGAAATCGTGCGCGCGAGCGTATCGACCGCCAGCATGTATCCGGCGCCGAGCAGGGCCGCCGCCGGCAGGAGCCGCCCGAAGCCGGGCCCGACGAGCATCCGGGCGATATGCGGGATGACGAGCCCGACCCAGCCGACGACGCCGGCCACCGCCACGACGCTTGCCGTGATGAGCGTGGCGCAGAAGATGACGACAAGGCGGAGCCGCCCGGCCTCGACGCCGAGCGCGCGCGCCTCCTCGTCGCCGAGCGCCAGCACGTTGATTCGCCAGCGCAGCAGGACCAGCGGCAGGAACCCGGCGGCCACGACCGGCGCGGCGGGCACGAGGTCCGCCGCCTGCACCCCGGCGAGGCTGCCGAGCAGCCAGAAAGTGATGGCGGGAAGCTGGTCGTACGGGTCGGCCAGCACCTTGAGCAGCGAGGTCGCCGCGCCGGCGAGCGCCCCGACCACCACGCCCGCCAGCACGAGGATGAGGGTGCGGTCTCCCGTCTTCACCGCAGCGGCGACGAAACCGACGAGAGCGACCGCGCCGAGCCCGCCGGCGAAGCCCAGCAATTGGATCGCCGCGACAGGAAGCGACAGGAAGATCCCGAGCACGGCGCCCAGACCCGCCCCGGCGGACACGCCGAGAATGTCGGGCGAGACGAGCGGGTTGCGGAAGATCGTCTGGTAGCATGCGCCCGCCGCCGCCAGCGCCGCGCCGACCAGCAGCGAGGCCGCCACCCTCGGAAGCCGGATCGCCAGCAGCACGGTTTCCGCCCGGGCGGCGGTCTCGCCGCCCGTCAGCACCGACAGCGCCTCGACAAGCCCGAGCGGATAGGGCCCGATCAGGAGCGCGGCGAAGCTGCCGAGGACCAGCGCGCCGGCGAGCCAGAGCGCCGTTCCGGCCCCCGTTTCCCCGCGCTTGCCGATGGAGTTCAGGGCGCGCGTCCCTTTGTCCATTCGAGGAGCCGGTCGAGGTCCGGCCCGTCGAGATCGACATGATACCAGAGCCTGTAGAAGGCGCGCGTCTCGGCGCGCAGTTCGCCCGGCCACAGATCGGGATAGAAGAGGCCGGCAAGCCATTTCAGGCCCATCATCCGGTTGATCGAGGGCGGGCGGTCGATCCAGCCGAACGGCGCGGTCGGCGAGAGATAGACCCGGCCCCGGCGGACCGCCGCTATCCCCTGCCAGAGCGGGTCGCGCCAGACGCGGTCGTAGAAGGTCCGGTCCCAGGTGACGATGGTGTCGGGATCGGCCACAATCACCTGCTCCGGCGACGCCCGCACGAGCCCGTAGCGGCCGGGCGCGTCGGCGACGTTTCGACCGCCGGCGAGCTCGATGATCTCCGTGTTGATGGAGCCCTTCAGCCCGGTCTCGAGCCCGTCCGGGCCGCGGGCGAGATAGACGCGCGGCCGGTCTTTCACGGGTACGGCGCCGAGAGCGGCCCGGAGTTCCGCAAAGGTCGCCTCCACGTCGGCCGCCAGCGCTTCTCCGCGGTCCGGGGCGCCGAGCGCCTCGCCCAGAAGGCGGAGCGAGGCCGCCGTTTCGGAAAGGGGATTATATACATGCTTGCGCAAACTACCAGCGACCGAAGGTCCGCCGCGCCTGTCCGTATAGCCGGACTTCGGACGACCACTCGGCAGTCTCCAAGCCGGCCGCGTCCAAGAGCGCAAGGCACGGTTCCCGGTTCATGTTGAACAGCACCTCGCCGTAATGGCCGGGGCTGGAGTTCCGCATTTCGAGTTCCCCGACATTGCGGCCCTCATGCCGGAAGAGCACCTTCTGTGCGTCGAATTCTCCGGGCCGACGAGCCGTCGAGTTCACGACTTCGAAGCCGTCCGCCATCGCCGTGACAACATCGTCGCTCCAATAGACGCAGAAGACGCCGTCCCGCAGCACCGTCAGATATTGCACCTCCGCGCCGTTGAAGAGCGACTTGCGCAGGAAGGCCCGCAGGAGAGCCTTGCGCTGGAAGCGGTCTTTGAGCTCCCGCATGGGCGCTTGCAGGCGGAGTTTGGCCGGTTCCTTGTTGTCCTCATAGTCGCTGTAGCGCGGCGGGAAGGCGTCAATGCAGTGGACCAGGAGCGAGCCGACCCCATTGAGCGCCTGGAACCCGTCGTCGTCGAGGAAGCGGTTTCGCCGGTAGAGGAAGACCTGCCACTTGATGCGCCCGGACTTGACCGAGTGCGCGTCTCCGGCCGGGTCGATGACATCCTTCTTCGCCGCTTGGTCGCGGCGGTAGTCATCCTCAAGCCCGATGGCGAGCGCGAACAGCAGCGCGTCGTCATGGCCGCGTTGCCGGTATTCGCGGGCTGCCTCGGTCGTGCTTGCGCGGCGAGCGTTCACCGGGGATGCCGCCAGATAAGCAGTTCGTGCGACTTCTTCACATGCGACCCGCCGTTGCGCTCGCGCCGGTTCTCGCCGATGCGCGTATCGCCCTGCCCGAAGGTGTATTGCCATTCCGGCGTCTCGATATTGCAGTCGGAATACCAGTCGCGGATCGTCGGGCAGTCGTTGTAGGACAGGATGAATCCGGCCCGGTGGCGCAAGAGCAAATCGCGCAACGCCTCATGCCGGAAGCCGTCATGGTGAATCGGGAAGTTCCGGTGCGGATACATCCCCACGAAAGTCTTGCCCTCTTCGAGGTAGTAGGGCGGGTCGCAGTAGAGGAAGTCCGCCGCGTGATGCGGTATCGACTCCTCGAAGCCCGCGCACTCCACGGTCAGCCCCGGCGCGCGAAACGCCTCGACCTTCTCCACCGTCTTCCCGTAACGATCCGGTGCCAGATACACATCGGACGGCCAGCCGAGGAAATGCGGCCCGTAGGAGGTGTTCGAGTTGAAGTAGTAGTGAGCGGCGAGGTCGTAGCGGTTCAACGCCTCCCCGCGCTTCCAGTGCGCTTCCAGCCGGGCTTTGACGGCGGCGAAGGTGGGCCGATCCGGCGTGAAGGCCCGGAGCCGCTTCGCCAGTGCGGCCGGGCGCTGCAACTGCTCTTGCCAGTAGGCGCAGAGAATGTCGAAGACATCGTAGGCCGCGACCGGCAGTTCGAGTTCGCGGGCAAGAGCGATCTCGACGGAGCCGCCGCCCATGAAAGGCGACGCGACGCGCTCCACGACATCGGGCATGAGTTCCACGACCATGCCGACGGCGAGGCTCTTGCCGCCCGCGTAGCGCAGCGGCGAGGCCAGATACCGCTTGTAGTCCAGCTTGCCGGTGCTGCGCAGCCGGTCGAGGAAACGCGCCTTGCGGAGGTGCAGGGGATGGCGGCCGTCCTCCATCCATCCCTCATTCAGCAGGCGGCGGGCGAGGGCTTCCGCGCTTAGGTCGGTCGGCGGAATGACCGTTTGCAGCGCCATGTCAGCTTCGAGCGCCGGAGGACAGGCCGTTGTCCGCAATCAAGTCGCTGTAAAGGAGGCGCTTGCCGACCATGCCAGCGGCGAGCGCCGCCATCATGTCCGCCGTGTCCATGTCGCGGAGATTGTGGCGCGTCGAGAATTCATCGACATACCGCTGAAGGTGCTTATGCGAAAACTTGTGAAAGGTTCCGGCGTAGGCCCGCTTCAACATCGACCAGAAGCTTTCCATCCCGTTCGTGTGCGCCTGCCCGCGCACATACTCGGCAACCGAGTGATTGACCGCCTCGTGATCGAATTCGGGCATTCCCTTGTAGGCGGCCGCTTCGTCCGTATAGAGGGTGGCGCCGGGCTGCACATTGTCCCGGACGAAGCGTTGCAGGTCGTCCGCCTTCGTCGCTTCCATGACGCGGGCCGCGACCTTGTTGCTGTCCCGGTCCTTCACACCGGCCACGGCGGCTTTGCCGACCGTGCCCCGGCCCGTCCCGGCAAGCTCCTTCCGCTTCCGGTTGCTCATGTTCTTCCGTTTGCCTCCAAAGTAGGTTTCGTCCGCCTCGGCAGGGCCGAAGAACCCGCCCGGCTCGCCCATCATGGCTTCCCGGATGCGGTGCGCCATGAACCATGCGCTCTTCTGCGTAATGCCAAGGTCGCGGTGCAGCTTCATCGACGACACGCCTTTGAGGCTTGTCACGCTCAAGTAGATGGCGATGACCCACTTGCGCAGCGGAATCTTCGACCGCTCCATCGCCGTGCCGGTGCGGACCGTGAACCGACGGCGGCAACCGCCGCACCAAAAGGTCAAGCCCTTCTGCGTCGTCTCGGTGTTACCGCAACGCGGGCAGAAACGGCCGGTGCGGCCCCAGCGCATATCCGCGAACCAGTCATGGGCGCTTTCCTCGGTCGGGAACATCTCCACAACCTGCAAGAGCGTGATGCCTTCGCGGTGTGCCTTACCCGGTGCTTTCGCCATAGTGGATCCTCCCTGTAAGGATGAATATAGGCGCTCCGGTTTGCGCCGTCAAGTATATAATCCCCTTCGGAAAAGCGCCCGTTGACCAGGACATAGGGGATGCCGGTCCGGTCCTGGACGCGGTTCGCGAGGTCGATATAGGTATCCCGCACGGAGCCGAAATCGACGATGAGGTCGGGCTCCAGCGCGATCACCCGTTCGAGGTTCGCGTCGCCGCCGCGCCCGGTGAGCCGCCCGGTCTCGGGAAGGTCGCGCCAGGGTCGGGCGATGTAGGGCTTCTCGTAGTCCCGCAGCGCGCGCGGCCATCCGAGCAGCGCGCCGGGCTTCAGCGCATAGACGAGGATCGAGGCGGGCGGCCCGGCAGCAAACACGCGCTCCACCCGGTCCGGGATTTCGACGACCCTCCCGGCGGAGTCGCGGACGCTGCGCGCCTCGCCCGGCATGGCGAGGCCGACCAGCGCAATCGCCAGCAGGGACCGCAGGAGCCGTGTCATGCCGCAATCCTCATGCCGGCGGGTTCGCATCCGTCAGCCGCCGGCGTTCGGAAAGAAGACCTGCTGGCCATCCACCCTGTAGGACGCAATAGCTGCCTGTCCTTCCTCGGAGAGCACCCAGTCGACGAACAGCCGGCCGAGGCCGGCCTTCACATTCGGGTGCCGTTCGGGATTCACCAGCACAATGCCGTACTGGTTGAAGAGCCTCGGGTCGCCCTCGACCAGGATCCGCTGGCCGTTCCTGTTGGCGAAGCCCGTCCAGGTGGCGCGGTCGGTCATCGCATAGGCGCCCATGCCGCTGGCGGTGTTGAGCGCCGCGCCCATGCCCGAACCGGTCTCGCGATACCAGCCGCCCGAAGCGGCCGCGACATCGACACCCGCCGCCTTCCAGAGCGCGAGTTCCGTCTTGTGCGTGCCGCTGTCGTCGCCGCGCGAAACGAAGGGCGCTTCGGCCCAGGCGATCAAGGCCAGCGCCGCCACGGCGTCGTTCATGCCCGCCACGCCGGCAGGGTCTTCGGCAGGTCCGACGATGACGAAATCGTTGTACATGACATCGGCCCGGCCGATGCCGTGACCGTCGGAAACGAAGCGCTCCTCGGCCGACCGGGCGTGGACGAGGAGCACGTCGCCGTCGCCATTGGCGGCGTTCCGAAGCGCCTGGCCGGTGCCGACCGCGACGACCCGCACCTCGATGCCGGTCCGCTCCCGGAACAGCGGCAGGATGTGGTCGTAGAGGCCGGAGTTCTGGGTCGAAGTGGTGGACTGGACGACGATGAAACGGTCCGCCGCCGCCGGATGGATAACGCCCAGAGCGATGAATGCAAGGGCAGCGAGCGAAGGGAGGATGCGTCCGGCCATGTCGCGCTTCGATCCGGGTTCAGGCCCGGGGCGCGGCGGGAGCGTCGAGATAGAGCCGGCCCTCGAGCCAGGCGCGGGCGGCTTCGGAGCGCGGCGCATCCAGAACCTCCGGTGCGTGTCCCGTCTCCACCACCCGCCCGCCATGCAGGAAGACCGCGTCGCCGCCGAGGCGCCGCGCCTGGCCGGTGTCGTGCGTGACGAGCACGATGGCGACGCCGCTCTCATGCGCTTCGAGGACCAGTTGCTCGATGGCGTGGGTCGAACCTGGGTCCAAACTGGCCGTCGGTTCGTCGAGGAAGAGCACGCGCGGCCGGCAGGCAAGCGCGCGCGCCACCGCAAGCCGCTGCTGCTCGCCGCCCGAGAGCACGCGCGCCGGCCGGTTCGCCAGACCGCCGAGGCGGGACCGCTCCATAGCCTCGGCCTCCCGTTCTGCGCGTTCCGGTCCCGAAAGCCCGCGCACCGAAAGCGCGAAGCGGAGGTTGGCGAGCACCGAGCGGCGCAGCAGCACCGGGCGCTGGAACACCATCGCCTGCGCGAGGCGGCCTTCGCGGTCGAGGGGCCGCCCCCGCCAGAGCACCTCGCCGGCGGTCGGGCGGATCAGGCCGTGCAGAAGGCGCAGCAGCAAGCTCTTGCCGGCGCCGTTGGCGCCCATGACCACCGTGCGCCTGCCGGGGCGGATGTCGATATCGACCCCGTCGATCAGCCGCTTGCCGCCGGTATCGAAACACAGGCCCCGCGCGCTCAGCAGGGCCGGGGCGTCTGCTGCTGCCGGGGTCCCCGGCGCAGCCGCATGGAACGCCGCCTCAAACATAGGCCATCCGGACGGCCGAGGCCCGGAGCGTCATGACGGCCCCGTTTACCGCCACGGCAATGGCGAGAAGCACGACGCCGAGCGCCAGCGCGAGTTCGAGATTGCCTTTCGAGGTCTCAAGCGCAATCGTCGTGGTCATCACGCGCGTGACATGGTTGATGTTGCCGCCGACGATGATGACGGCGCCCACCTCCGCCACCGCGCGGCCGAAGCCGGCGAGCGCCACGGTGAGCAGGCTGTAGCGGGCGTCCCACAGGAGCGCGGCGACCCGGTCGAACGGACCGACGCCGAGCGAGTCGAACTGCTCGGCATATTCGCGGTAGCAGTCCTCCACCACCTGCCGGCTCAACGCCGCCACGATGGGGGTGACGAGGATCGTCTGGGCGATAATCATGGCCGCCGGCGTGTAGAGCAGCTCCAGCGGGCCGAGCGGGCCGGCGGCCGAGAGCATGAGATAGGCGATCAGCCCCACCACGACGGGCGGCAGCCCCATCAGCGAATTCAGCACGACGATGACCGCCGTCCGCCCGGGGAAGCGGAAGGCGCCGACCGCCGCGCCGAGCGGCAGGCCGATGAGGCAGGAAATGGCGACGGCGCTCAGCGTGACGCGAAGCGACAGGCCGACGATTTCGACGAGGTCGGAGTCCCAGGCAAGGATCAGGCCGACCGCCTCTCCGAGTATCCTCCAGAAGCTTTCCACCCTGCAATTCCTTCCGCGATTCGGAAGATTTGCATAAAAAGAGCATTAAATCGACAAAATCAGCAGGAAGTTTCCGGTTCCGCAATGGCGTCCGCTCGGCCTTTCGCAGGGCGTCCCGCGCCTGTAGGCTTCGGTGCAAGACAGGCGCAAAAAACAACAAGATAACGATAATGCCTGGATTCGGAGCACAAGACGCCGGGCGCCTGGAGCGCCTGCGCTCGGCCAGCGGGGAGTTGTCGGGCGCGTTCGGCGATCTCGGCACCTTCCTGCCTTATGTCGTGGCCGCGGTGGGCGCGGGCATTCTGGCGCCGACGCCGGTCTTCGCCGGCTTTGCGGCCGGATATGTCCTCGTCGCCGTCGTCTATCGCATGCCCGTATCCGTCCAGCCGATGAAGGCTCTCGGCGCCGTCATCATCGCGGGCGGCCTCACCGCGGTCGAAACCGCCTGGGCAGGCGGCATCGTCGGCGCGGTCCTGCTGCTGCTCGCGGCCATACCGTCGTTCGAGAGGGCTGCGCGCGCAATTCCGCAATCGGTTGTCACGGGCCTCCAGGCGGGGCTCGGCCTGATGCTGGGAACGGTGGCCTTCGGTCTGCTGAGCCATGACTGGGTTATGGCCCTGGCTTCGCTTGCCGTGCTCTCGCTCGCCTTTCTCCTGCCGAGGGGCCCGTGGGTTCCGCTTGTCGTCATAGGCGCCGTGCTTCTGGTTCCCCATGCCGGGCCGCCGGTTCCCCCGGCGTCTCCCGCCGGCGGCATCGACACCGTCCATGCGGTGCTTTCGGGCGTGCTGGCGCAGCTGCCGCTCACCCTGCTCAACGCCGTGGTGGTTGCCGCTGCGGTCGCCCGTTCGCTCTATCCCGACCGGGCCGCGCGCGTGAACGAGCGGAGGCTCGCAGCCACGAACGGACTGATGAATCTCCTGCTTGCGCCGCTGGGCGCCATGCCGATGTGCCACGGGGCCGGCGGTATTGCCGCGCACAGAAGGTTCGGCGCGCGCGGCATGGGCGCGCCGTTGATCATGGCGGCCTCCTGCGGCGCCGTCGTGGCGATGGGGCCCGAGACCGTCGGGCTGCTCATGACGATTCCGCCGGCCGTCGTCGGTGCGCTGCTGATCTATGCGGCGGCCGACCTGATCCTGAGTCCGAGACTGCTCGACGCCCGCCCGGACTGCCGCCCCGTCATCGCCGCGGCTGCACTGGCGACGGTATTCCTGGGTGCGCTGGCGGGCCTGCTCACGGGCCTGGCTGCGGAAGCAATGCGGGTCTATATCCGGCGCAGGCATCGGCCCGGTTCCACGCATAGCGGCGGATAATCCGCAGGAGCGCTGCGGCTCAGGCGCCGCCCACGCCTTCCGGGGCGATGGCGACGGTCTTGATGACGGCATGGCAGGACATGCCCTCCGCCAGCCCCAGCGCCTCGGTCGAACGGCGGGTCGAACGGGAGAGGATCGTGCCGGCGGCCGTGCGGACGGAGACGATGGCGCCCGGCCCTTCGCCCGCCCGGACCGATTCGACCGTGCCCGGCAGGATGTTCAGCGCCGAGAGGCCTTCCGGCTCCTTTCTGGACAGCAGCACCTCATGCGCCGCGATCCGGACCCGGATCCGGCTGCCGGGCGCATGCGGCACCCTCGGCAGGAACAGGCGCACGCCGCCCGCCTCGATTTCCGACAGCCCGTCGGCATGGTGGCGCAGGACCGCCGCTTCCAGCACCGCGCCCGCGCCGCGCGCGCCGAGCGGCGTGACCGTCGGATCGCCCAGCACCTCGACCGCCGGCCCCTGGCGCAGCACGCGCCCGTCCTGGAGCGCGATCACCGTGGTCGCAAGCCGCGCCACCTCGGCCGCCGAGTGGCTGACATAGAGCACGGGCACCGACACCTCGTCCCTCAGCCGTTCGAAATAGGGCAGGATTTCGGCCTTCCTGGCTTCGTCCAGCGAGGCCAGCGGCTCGTCGGCGAGGATGAGCCGGGGGCTCGCGAGCAGCGCGCGCCCGATGGCGACCCGCTGCTTCTCCCCGCTCGACAGCGCGCCGGGGCGGCGGCCCAGCAGATGCCCGATGCCGAGCATTTCGACGATGCGCCCCATGTCTTCGCCCGGCCCCCCCTTCGCCGCGAACCAGCGTCCGTAGAGCAGGTTCTGCCGCACGGTCAGATGCGGAAAGAGCCGCCCTTCCTGGAAGATGTAGCCGAGCCGGCGGCGGTGGGGCGGCAGCCACGCGCCGCGCTCCGTATCGAACAGCACCCAGCCGTCCGCGACCGCGCGCCCGGCCTCCGGTCTCAGCAGCCCCGCAACGGCATTGACGGTCGTGGTCTTGCCGGAGCCCGAGCGGCCGAACAGCACGGTCACGCCCGGCGGCGCCTCGAAGGCGATGTCGAGCTCGAAGCCGGGGAAGGCGTGGCGGATGGCGACGGAGAGTGTCATGCGCCGGCCACCCTTTTCGCCACGCGCCGCGCAACGAGCTCCGACAGCAGCAGCGCGGCCATGGAGACCGCGACGGCGATGACGACAAGGCGGAGCGCGGACGCCTCGCCGCCCGGCACCTGGAGGAAGGCGTAGATCGCCGTCGGCAGGGTCTGCGTCTGGCCGGGAATGTTCGAGACGAAAGTGATCGTCGCGCCGAACTCGCCCATTGCCTTGGCGAAGGCGAGAATCGCGCCTGCGACGATACCCGGCAGCACCAGCGGCAGGGTCACGGTCGCGAAGACCCAGGGGCCGGAGGCGCCGAGCGTCGCACTCGCCTGTTCGAGTTTCGGGTCCACCGCCTCGATGGAAAGGCGGATGGCGCGGACCATGAGCGGGAACGCCATGACCGCCGCTGCCAGCGCCGCGCCCGTCCAGCGGAAGGCGAAGACGATGCCTGCCTCCTGGAGAAGACCGCCGAGGGGGCCGCGCGTCCCGAACGCCAGCAGCAGCAGGTAGCCCGTCGCCACCGGGGGCAGGATGAGCGGCAGATGCACCAGCCCGTTCAGGAGCTGCCGGCCCGGAAAGCGCCAGCGGGCGAGCGCATAGGCGGTCAGCACGCCGAGCGGCAGGCTCGCGAGCGTTGCCCAGAACGCGACGCGGAGCGACAGCGCGACCGCCTGCCATTCCTCGGGGCTCAGCCAGTCCATGCCGCAATTCTACTCGAAGGCGGTGACAAAGCCTTGCCGCTCGAACGCTTTCCTCGCCGCCGGGCCCCGGAGCCAGGCGAGGAAGCGCGAATTGTGCGGGTTGCGGCTCGCGGCGACCGCAGCGGCGGGATAGACGATGGGCGGATGCGCGCCTGCGGGGAAGGTGCCGATGACCGTCACATTGTCGTCCGCTGCCGCATCGGTCGCATAGACGATGCCGAGCGGCGCCTCGCCGGAGGAGACCAGCGCCAGCGCGGCGCGCACATTGTCCGCCTGCGCGACCCGCGGCGCCGCGGCCTCCCAGGCGCCCAGCCATTCGAGCGCCGCCTTGCCGTAAATGCCGGCGGGTACCGCATCGACAAGCGTCATGGCGAGGCGGCCGTCGCCAAGCATGGCGGCAAGGTCGAGACCGGGCGCGATCCGGACCGGCGGCGCACGCCGCCCGTGCGCCGCCAGCACGAGGCTGTTGGTCAGGAGGTCGAAACGGCTCGCCGGATCGATGAGGCCCTCCCGCTTGAGCGCATCCATCCAGTCCGGATTGGCTGAGATGAAGATGTCCGCAGGCGCGCCGTGCCGGATCTGGCGGGCAAGCGCGGACGAGCCCGCGAGCGAGACGGTTGCGGCATGGCCGGTCTCGCGCGCGAAGCCGGCGGCAATCTCGTCCATCGCGTTCTTCAGGCTGGCCGCGGCGAACACCGTAATCCTGTCCGCGCCGAAGCCGGGCGCGGCGAGCCCCAGGCCGAAGGCGAGGGCGGCGGCGAGCCCGATCGGGCGGCGGCGGGCGGGCAAGAACGGCAAAGGCGGCGTTTTCCGGCGGTCCATGCACACAGGCGGTCCGCCCAATTGGCCCTTTTGCGTCGTCCCGGCAAGGTCGGGACGGGCGGGGACGACCCTCTGCGTGTCATGGGATGTCATGAAATGTCATGGTCGGGAGCGAAACCGGCATTGTCGGGCGGGTCGAAGGGGGCGGCCCATTCTCGAGCCGGTTGAGGCTGTCGGCCTGGCGGCGTTCGATGTTCTCCGGCGACCAGGGGTCGTGGATCTCGGCATAGTCGTTGCGGCGCTGGTAGAGCCAGTCGGTTTCCGCGCCCTCGGCGCGTTCCTCCTCGCCCGGGCGGTCGCCGTCGGCCCACTCGCCGGGGAACCGCTCGGGGTCGTAGGTGTCTTCGGGCGGGTCGTCAGCGAGGGGAAGGTCGTTTGCCGGGGGCGGCGGCGGGTCGAAGCAGACGGGCAGGCTCTCGCGCTCCTCGACGGCCGCCATGAGCCTTGCGGCAACCTGCGCATGGGCGGCCCCGTCGAAGCCTTCCCCTGCCTCCATCGCCTCCCTGTTCCCGCAATGGCGGGCAAGGGCGCGTTCGGCGCGGGCACGGCCGTGGCGCACGGCTTCGGCGAGGGGTCCCGGCACGGTGCCGGCCTCCTGCGCCTCGCCGGCCTCGATCTCCCCGAACTCGTCCTCCTCCGGCATCGACCAGAGCGCCGCCCGGTTGGCCGGCTGCGTCAGCCCCGCAATCTCCGCCTGGAAGCGGACGATCCGGACCATCATGTAGGCAGAGCCGCTCGCCACCGCCGCATCCCAGGCCTGCTCCAGGCGGGCGAGCACGATCTGCGCCTCGTCCCTCTCGGTGCGCCGCCACGACATGCGGATGCGCCGCACCCGCTCGACGATCCAGGGGCGTTCCAGCAGGGCGGAGCCGGTCTGCCTTGCGGAGCGTTCGGCATAGCCGGCGCGCCTTGCGGCGTCTGCGGCATTGCCGGAGGCTGTGTAGTGGCGGCAGAAGGCTTCCTGGCGGGAGGAGAGGGAGAGGGTCGGGTCGAGCACGGGCATGGGTGCGGCTCCTCGGTTCGGCTTGCGTCCGGCGCGGACGCAGGCGCGGGTTTGCAGACAGACCGTCCCGGCACCGGAGCGACCCTTATTCGCGCGTCATCCTGCGCGGGCGCCTGTGCGCGGGCGGGCGCGTTTCGCGGCGGCGCGGTTCGCGCGCCTGATTGCCCGCGCGCGAGGCGGGCACAGGACGCACTTCGCCTGTCGGCTGAATCGGGGTCGTTCCGCACCGGGCCGGCGCGGGCGGGAAGCGGTCCGCGCGGACTCCACTCCCTCGGACCATCATAGCACATTTTCTGAAAATGCAAGTCATATAGAGAAATATTACTCGAATATAGGAACAATTCGCTTCTCTCGCCGCACTCTGCATGACCTTGCCGCCACTCCGGACGACGCGCCGGCGGCCTGTCGGGCGGGAGGGCCAAGGCAATCGCTTTCGGATTTGTCATGCGTGAACACCCCCGTCATGCCCGAACGGCCCCTTCGACCGGCTCAGGGCATGACGGGAAGAGGGATGGGAAGGAGGCGGGGACGCCGGGCCCCGGTCCGTCCCATGCGCCCTGCTCGCAAATCTTCAAAAGCGATTGCCCTGGCGGGAGAGCGCCCTGGTATTGCGGTTTCACGAAAGCGGAACCGGTCCGCCCCGGCGCGGCTTAACCCGGACCGCGTGCTCTGGTAGCGTTCCGGGATGGAACGTCCGGAAAATCGGGAGGCCGCCGGGCGCCTGGCGGCAGTGACGGACCGCATCCGGGCAGCCGCGGAGGCTGCCGGGCGCGATGCCTCCTCCGTCCGGCTGGTGGCTGTGTCGAAGCTGCAGCCGGAAGGGAGGATCGAGGGCGCGCTGGAAGCCGGTCACCGGCTCTTCGGCGAGAACCGCGTACAGGAAGCCGAGGCGCGCTGGCCGGCGTTCAGGGAACGGTTTCCCGACATCGCGCTGCACCTGATCGGCGGCTTGCAGACCAACAAGGTCCGGGCCGCCGTGCGGCTCTTCGATGTTATCGAAACGGTGGACAGGCCCCGTCTGGCCGCGGCGCTGGCGCGGGAGTTCGAGCGGACGGGCAGGACGCTGCCGTGCTTCGTGCAGGTCAATACCGGCGACGAACCGCAAAAGGGCGGCGTGGCGCCGGCCGCGCTGGGCGGCTTTCTCGACCGGTGCCGGGCGGAATACGGTCTCAATGTGGTCGGGCTGATGTGCATTCCGCCGGCCGAGGACCTGCCGGGCCCGCATTTCGCCTTCCTGCGCGAGGCCGCCCGGCGCCACGGGCTGGCCGGGCTGTCGATGGGCATGAGCGCCGATTTCGAGACCGCGATCCGCTTCGGCGCGACGCATGTCCGGGTGGGCAGCGCCGTTTTCGGGGCCCGGGGCTGAGAGTCCGCGCCGGAATCGCGCCGGCGCCGGAGTTATGGTAGCGTCCGCTTGGACTCTCGCTCCCGGAGACCGACCGGATGGCGCGGACGATTCTGCTCGTGGACGACGACGAAACGCTGCGCAGCGTGCTCGCCGAGCAGTTGCGGCTGCACGAGGAATTCGATACCGGCGAGGCCGGCACCGCCGAAGAGGCGGTGGAGGCGTTGGAATCGAGGCAATTCGACGCCGTGATCCTCGATGTCGGCCTGCCGGACATGGACGGCCGCGAGTTGTGCCGGACGATGCGGAGCCGGGGGGTGAAGGTTCCCATCGTCATGCTGACCGGGGTGGATACGGACGAAGACACGGTTCGCGGCTTCGATGCGGGTGCGAACGACTATGTCTCCAAGCCGTTCCGGTTCGAGGTGCTGCTGGCGCGGCTCCGGGCGCATCTGCGCCAGCACGAGCGGAGCCACGACGCCGCCCTCGATATCGGCGGCTACAAGTTCCGGCCCGCGTACAAGCAGCTCCTCAACGGAGAGGACGGCAGGACGGTGCGCCTGACCGAGAAGGAGACGGCCATCCTGCAATATCTGTACCGCGCCGGCGGGGCGACCGTCAGCCGGGAGACGCTGCTGCGGGAGGTCTGGGGCTATCGGCCGGGCATAACCACGCACACGCTCGAAACGCATATCTACCGCCTGAGGCAGAAGATCGAGCGCGATCCGCCCCACACGCGGCTCCTGGTGACGGAGCCCGGCGGATACCGGCTGGCGTCCTGACTTGTCCGGCTCCTTCGAAGTCCGCTTCCGCGGCGTGCGCGGCAGCATCGCCTGTCCGGGGCCGGCAACGGCAGGTTACGGCGGCAATACATCCTGCATCGAGCTGCGCTGCGGGGACCGGCTCATCGTTATCGATGCGGGGACCGGGCTTCGGGGGCTGGGCGCGGCGCTCGCGGGCGAAGCGCCTCTCGACGCCGACATATTGCTGAGCCACACGCATCTCGACCATGTGGTCGGCCTGCCCTTCTTCGCCCCGCTCTTCGACGCGCGCAACCGCATTGCGCTCCGCGCCGGCCATCTGGCCGGGCGCGGCGGCCTGCGCCCCGTTCTGGAGCGGATGCTCTCGCCCGAGCTGTTCCCGGTGCCGCTGGAGGGCTTTGCGGCCGAGCTGCGCTGCATCGACTTCCGCGCCGGGGAGGATTTCGCGCTTGCGGGCGGCGTGCATGTGCGCACCGCGCCGCTCGACCATCCGGGCGGCGCCACAGGCTACCGGGTGGACTTCGAGGGCCGGTCCGTCTGTTATGTCTGCGATACCGGCCACAGGCCCGGCGCGCCCAATCGGGACATCCTCGGTCTCATCGAAGGCGCGGATGTCGTCATCTACGATGCGATGTTCACCGAGGAGGAGTTCGCGCGCCATCCGCATTGGGGGCATTCGACCTGGAACGAGGGCGCAAGGCTCTGCGAGGCGGCGGGGGCGGACAGGCTGGTGCTGTTCCACCACGATCCGCGCCGCGGCGACGAGGCGATGGACCGGCTTGCCGCGGAAGCGGCCGAAGGCCGGCCGGGCACGCAGGCCGCGCGGGAAGGCATGGTGCTAAGCGTCTGAGGAGCCGGAAGCCGGCTCGCGCCAGCGGCGGACGGTGCCGAGGTCGATGTCGAACAGGTCCAGCGCGCGGCCGAGCGTGTGGTCGATCATCTCGTCCAGGCTCTGCGGGCGGGCATAGAAGGCCGGGACCGGCGGCATCACCACGGCGCCGTTCTCGCTCGCCGCCGCCATGGCGCGCAAATGGCCGGTATGCAGCGGCGTCTCGCGCACGAGCAGCACCAGCCGGCGGCGTTCCTTGAGCGTCACGTCGGCGGCGCGGGTGAGCAGGTTGGTCGTCGTGCCCCAGGCGATCTCCGAGAGCGAGCGGACCGAGCAGGGCGCAACCGCCATGCCGCGCGTGCGGAAGGAGCCGGAGGCTATGGCGCCCGCAATGTCGCGCGGGTTGTAAACCCGGTCGGCGAGCGCCTTTACATCCGCCGCCTTGCGGTCGGTTTCATGCGCGAGCGTGACCTCTGCGGACGGGGTCATCACCAGATGCGTTTCGACGGGCGCCTCCGCCAGCAGCTCCAGCAGGCGGACGCCGTAAACGACGCCCGAGGCGCCGCTGATGCCGATGACGAGACGGTCGGTCATGCCGATTGCAGCCTCGCCGATGCGGCCGGTTCCTGCAAGCCGGCGCGCGCCATGACGAAAGCCGGCAGCAGCGCGGCAAATGCAAGCAGGCCGACGGCCACGAACACATCCTGGAAGGCCTGCGCCTCGGCCTGCGCCAGCATGACCTCGCCGAGATAGCGTTCCGCCGCTGCGCTCGCCTCTCCGGGCCCGAGGCCGCCGGCCGCCGCCAGCCGGCCGATGCCCTCCAGCATCGCCATGCTGGCGGCGTTGGCGGCGGTCTGCGTCGCGGTGAAGGCCTCGGCGAAGACGCCGGTGCGCATTTCCAGCAGAACCACCAGCAGGTTGATGCCGCAGGCGCCGCCCAGCATGCGGGTGAAGTTCACGAGGCCCGAGCCCTGCTGCACCTGGTCCGGGCGCAGCGCCCTCAGCGAGCCGGTGTTGAGCGAGGGAATGACGAAGGAGAGCCCGAACCGGTTGATCATGATGAAGAGCGCGAAGGTCCAGAAGGGCGTGTCGGCATCGGCCGTGGACATGAGCAGGAAGCCCGCCCCGAATACCGCGAGCCCCGCCATGATCGGCCAGTGCGCCGGCACCATGTCGCTGATCCGCCCGGCGACCGGGAACATGACGGCCATCAACAGGCCCGCCGGCACCATCAGCAGCCCCGCCCGCGTCGCCGTGTAGCCCTGCACTTCCTGCACGAAGACGGCGATGAGGTAGATCGAGCCGAACATGCTGAAGCCGAAGATGAAGCCGACCGCGAAAGCCGAGGCGAAGCGCCCGTTGCGGAACAGCGAGAGGTCGAGCAGCGGGGCGCGCGCGGTCAGCTGGCGGAATATGAAGCCTGCCGTGGCGGCCGCGCCCAGGGCGAGCTCGAACACGATGCGGTCCGAGTGCCACCCGATGCGCTGGCCGCTCGCAAGCCCGTCGAGCAGCGCCACGATTGCCGTGACCAGCAGCGCGAAACCCGGCCAGTCGAAAGCGGCGCGCGGCCCGGCGTCTTCGCGCTCGGGCATGAAGAGGAGGCCGAGGGGCAGGGCCGCCGCCACGCCCGGAAGCGGGATCAGGAAAACCCAGCGCCAGTCGAAGCCGTCAATGGCGAGCCCGCCGAGCGCGGGGCCGAACGCCGGCGCCAGCACCACGCCCAGGCCGAACAGCCCCATTGCCGTGCCGCGCCGGTCCGGCGGGAACACGCGGAACAGGATCTGCATGGAAAGCGGTTGCAGCAGCCCGCCGCAGGCGCCCTGCACGACGCGCGAGAGGATGACGACATCGAGGCTGGGCGCCGCTGCGCCTGCAAAGGACGCAACGGTGAAGGCGGCGAGGGTTGCGGTCAGCACGATGCGCGCGCCGAAATGGCGGACGAGCCAGGCATTGAGCAGCATGCCGGCCGTCATGGCGGCGAAATAGCCGGTCGCGACCCATTGCGCCCGGTCCTGCCCGACGCCGAACGCGCCCATGATGTGCGGTACGGCCACGGTGACGCTCGTCGACGAAAGCACCATGGCGATCATGGCGATCAGCGCCGTGCCGCTCGCCCACCAGCGATATTGCGCGCCGAAGCGCTCCGTCAGGACCTCAACGGTCTCGGACGTCAATGTTCACTTCCACCATCATGCCCGGCAGAAGCGTCATGCCGTTGCGCTCCAGACCGATGCGCACCGGCACGCGCTGGGTGATCTTGGTGAAATTGCCGCTCGGGTTCGGGGTGGGGAGGAGGGCGAAATTGGCCGTGGTCGTGCTGCCGATGCGCTCGACCGTGCCCGTGAACGCGGTCTCCGGATAGGCGTCCACAGAGACCGCCACGGCCTGGCCGACCCGGAGCCGGCTGAGCTCGGTCTCCTTGATATTGGCCTCGATCCAGAGGTCGTCGGGGTCGTGGAGCAGCAGCATGCGCTGGCCGTCGTTCACGAATTCGCCGGTCTCGACGAAGATGCGGTCGATGAGGCCGTCGCCGGGCGCGCGCAGCAGCCGGTCATCGACATCGACCCGCTGCTGGTCGAGTTCAGCCTGCAATCTGGCGGTGCGGTGGTCCAGCATGGCCAGTTCGGAATCGATCACGTCGAGGCGTTGTCGTTCGGCCTCGGCCTCGGCCATCTGGGCGCGCGCCGCCTGCGTCTCGGCATCGACCTTCTTCAGGTCCGCCTGGATGCGATCGACCCTGGCGCTCGCCTGGTCGAGAGCCTGCCTGGAGACCACCCGGCGCTTGTAGAGCGCCTGGGCCCGGCGGAGTTCGGAGCGCGCGAGTTCGAGGTCCGCCAGCAGCACCGAACGGCCCGCCCGGCTTGCCTGCACGCCGCTCTCGCGCGTGCGCATCCTGGTGGAAGTCTGCGCGTCCATCACGCCGCGCTCGACGAGCAGGCGCCGGCGCTCGGCCTCCAGCCCGGCGAGTTGGGCCTCGAGGCCCTGCACCCTGAGTTTCGGAATGCGGTCGTCGAGCCGCGCCAGCACCTGTCCGGCCTCCACGCGGTCGCCCTCCTCGACCGCGAGTTCGAGGATCACGCCGTCCACCTTGCTCGCCAGCGTCACCATGTTCGCCTTGATGCGCGCGTCGTATTCGTGGACATGGGTGAAGCGGTCCCACACCTCGCGCGCGCCGTAAGCCAGCGCCGCCAGGGCGATGAGGGCGATTGCGAGATAGCGAAGCCGCCGCATGGCGCCACCGCGCCGCGCCGGCGGCGGGGCCGGGGCGGCGGTCTCGGGCGTTTCAGCCATTGTTCCTGTCCCCGTTCAGCCCTTCGAGACGGTTCCGTATCGCGTTGAAGACATGGAGGCAGAGGTCGAGATGCTGCGGGTCGATATCCTGCGTGAGTTCCTGGCGCAGCTCCCTGCCGACCCGGTCGATCTCCTCCAGCAACGGCAGGGCGGCCGGTGTCAGCCGGACCGTCTTGGCGCGGCGGTCTTCGGGGGAGTCGCGCCGCTCGATCAGCCCGTCGCGGGCGAGCGCGTCGAGTTGCGGCACGAGCGTCGAGTCCCTGATGCCCACCCTGAGCGCAAGGCGGCCCTGCGTCAGCCCGTCGGGATAGGCGCTGAGATGGATCAGCGCCGCCCAGCGCGCCTGCGAGAGGCCGAGCGGCCGGAGCCGCGCATCGAGCGCCTGGCGCCAGAGCCGCGACAGCTCCGCAAGCTTCAGGCCGAAGCGATGATCGCTCTCCAGCCCCGCCGCGCCCTCCATGTTCGTATCCTCATAGTTCATCGCCTATATATTAGGACACAAAAGATTCGCATGGAAGGGTTTTCGGCCGGGCTTGCGGGCAGGCGCGGCGGGGGCGATAGTGCGGGCATGGACCGGGACTATGTGCTGAGCGTGCTGGAGGCGCATCGGCCGGAGCTGGAGCGGCGTTTCGGCGTCGTGTCGCTGGACCTGTTCGGCTCCTTCGCCCGCGGGCAGGCGCGGGAGGACAGCGACATCGACCTGCTGGTGCGCTTCGAGGGGCCGGCCTGTCTCTCCCGCAAAGCGGAGATGCAGGACTATCTCGAGGGCCTGCTCGGCCGCCCGGTCGATCTTGTGCCCGCCGAGCGGCTGCGCCCCGAATACCGCGCCTATGTGGAGAAGGACATCGCCATGGACGACTCCGACCGGCCCGCAAAGGACTGGCGCATCCCCGTGCGCGACATGATCGGGTTCGGCGAGAGGGTGTTGGCGGAAACCGCCGGGATGGGCCTGGAGCAATTTCTCGGGAGCAATCCCATATACGATATGGCGCAATTCAATATCGTGCGCATCGGCGAGGCGGCGGGCCGCATCCCGCAGGGCATCCGCGACGCCCATCCGGAAATCGAATGGCAGCGCATCCGGGACGCGCGGAACGTCATCGTGCACGAATATAACGATGTGGACGGCGACATTGTGTGGAACATCGTCTGCATACACATCCCCGCCCTGCTGCCGCAATTGCGCGCCCTGCTCGATGCGGAAGACGGGGCCGCGCCGTAAAGGCGGGAACAGCTTTCGGCGTTCTTGCGCCGATGCGCGCCGCCGGCCTCGGACCGTCGGCGCACGACGCCATATAACGCGCAATCCGTTCCGACGGTAAATGAGGCCGATCCAACCGGAACGGATCGTGGCCTAGTCCTGCGGCCTGTCCTCCCAGGAGACGACCGTCTGGCGGGCTTCGCCGAGGCCTTCTATGCCGAGATGGACCTCGTCGCCGACATCGAGGAAGCGCGGCGGCTTCATGGCGCTGCCGACGCCGGGCGGCGTGCCGGTCATGACGACGTCGCCGGGCATCAACGTCATGAAGCGGCTCGCATAGGCGACCGCCTCGACGACCGAGAAGATCATCTTGGCCGTATTGCCGGTCTGCATCCGCTCGCCGTTCACATTCAGGAACATGTCGAGGTTCTGCACGTCGGCGATCTCGTCCTTCGTCACCAGCCAGGGGCCGATGGGCGCGAAGCTGTCATGGCTCTTGCCCTTGGTCCACTGGCCGGACCGCCGGGTCTGGAACTCGCGCTCGGAGACATCGTTGCCGAGCGCGAAACCGGCGACATGGTCCATGACCTCGCTCTCGGCGATATATTGCGCCTTCGAGCCCATGACGACAACCAGCTCGACCTCCCAGTCGAGCATGGTCGAATCGACCGGCTTGACGATGGGGTCGTTCGGCCCCGTCAGCGCCGTGACCGGCTTCTGGAAGTAGATCGCGTCCTCGGGGATCGATGCGCCCACCTCATTGGCGTGGTCGATGTAGTTGAGGCCGACGCAGAGCACCTTGGCCGTGCCGGCGACCGGCAGGCCGAGGCGCGGCGACCCGGAGACTTCCGGCAGGCTCGCAGCGTCGAGGCCTGCAAGGCGCTCGAGGCCCGCGGGCGAAATCTCCCCGGGGCCGAGGTCGGAGACGACCCCGGACAGGTCGCGAATGGCGCCGCCCGCGTCCAGCAGGCCCGGCTTCTCCTGGCCCCTCGGGCCGTAACGCAACAATTTCATCTTCTACTCCGCGGCTTCGGCCGTTGTTTCCGTCATCTCGCCGACCGCTCCGGCGGCCACGAGTTCTTCCACCTCTGCCGGCGTCCAGCCTTCGCGCAGCAGGATTTCGCGCGAGTGCTCGCCGATATGCGGGGCCAGATCGAGCGCACCGCCGGACCCGGCCTTCGCAAGCCCCGGAATGTTGGTGACCGGCAGCGCGCCCGGCATGCCGGGATGCTCCATCCAGGCGACGCTCTCCACCGCCTTCACATGCTCGTCGTCGAGAAAATGGCTGTAGGTGGAGACGGGCGCGTTCATCACGCCTTCCCCGGTCAGCGCCTCGGCCCATTCGGCGGTTGTGCGCTTCAGGAACGCCTCGCGGATGACCGGCATCAGCTCCGCCTCGCGCTCGATGCGCTTCTCGCGGCTGTTGTAGCGCGGGTCGTCGGCGAGGTCGTCGCGCCCCAGCACCTTGCAGAGCGAGACGTAGTGGCGCTCGCGCATGGCGGTGATGTTGATGTAGCCGTCGGCGGTCTGCATCGTGCCGACCGGCACATAGAGCACCTGCGGCGCGCCGCCTTCCAGGTAATGCTCCATCACCTTGGCGGACTGGAACGCCGCCGCCGCCTGCATCAGCGAGCAGTCGATATAGCCGCCCTTGCCGAACCGGAACTTGCGGAGCAGCGCCGACGATATGGCCTGGTAGGCGTAGAGGCCGGTCATCACGTCGATGGCGATCATGCCGATGCGCTGCGGCGTGCCGGCGGCGTCGCGGTTGATCGACATCCAGCCCGAAAACGCCTGGATCACCGAGTCCGTCACCGGCAGGCGGTTATAGGGGCCGTCCTGGCCGAAGCCCGTGACCGAGAGGTAGATGACCTCCGGATTGACGGCCTTCACCTGCTCGTAGCCGATGCCGAAGCGCGCCATCACGCCGGGGCGGAAGCTCTCCACCACGATGTCGGCCTCGGAGGCGAGCTTGAAGGCGACCTTCTGCGCGGCCTCGTTCTTCATGTCCATGGCGAGCGATTTCTTGCCGCGGTTGAACACGACGGAATGGGCGCACTGGTCGCCATAGGCCTTGCCGAGCGTGCGCCCCCAGTCGCCGTCGAGCGGCTCCAGCTTGGTGACTTCCGCGCCGTGCTGGGCCAGCAGCATGGTGCTGTGCGGGCCGGCGACGCCCTGGGTGGCGTCGAAGACCTTGACGCCCTCCAGGGGCAGGGGGGTCGGCATGGGCAGGTTGTCTCCTCGCCCGCATACAGGGGGCGTGCAGCGAAAAGCGGATTCGCGGAATATCGGGCGGCAGCGGCGGGGAAGTCAATCCGCTTGCGGGGCGGCGCGCCGGCGCGGCAGAGTGGGGCGGTCGAAGGGGGAGGAACCGTCCATGCGCCTGCGCCTCAGGCAGATCTGTCTCGTCGCGCATGACCTTGAGCCTGTCGTCGCCGGCCTGAAGCGCGTCTTCGGGCTGGAGGTCTGCTATGTCGATCCGGCGGTGGCGGCCTACGGGCTGGTGAATGCGCTGCTGCCGGTCGGAAACCAATTCCTTGAGGTCGTCGCGCCGACCGGGCCGGGAACGGCGGCGGGGCGCTATCTGGACCGGCACGGCGGCGACGGCGGCTACATGGTCATCACGCAATGCCCGGATCTGCAAGCGCGCCGCCGGCGCGCCGCCGAACTCGGCGTGCGTATCGCCAACCCGCTGGAGCACGGCGGTTTCCAGGGGATGCAGCTTCATCCGAAGGACACCGGCGGGGCCTTCTTCGAGATCGACTGCCAGCAGGGCGGCGAGGCGGAGGACGGGCCATGGCACCCGGCCGGGCCGGACTGGAAGCCGCATGTCCGCACGGGCGTCGTATCCGCGATCCTGGCGGCCGAGCTGCAGGGCCCGGACCCGGAACGGCTGGCCCGGCGCTGGAGCGGCATCGCCGAAATCCCGCTGGAGGCAGACGGCAGGGGCGCCCTCGCGCTGCCGCTCGACAATGCCCGGCTGCGCTTCGTCGAGGCCAGGGACGGGCGCGGCGAGGGGCTGGCGGGCCTCGACCTCAAGGCCGAGGACCCGGACGCCGCCTTCGCCAATGCGCGGGCTGCGGGATTGCCGGTCGATGACGGGGTTATCGCGCTCGGGGGCATGCGGTTCCGCCTCGCCTGACGGCTGCTATGCTCCCGGCCGGACAGGCGAGGGGAGGCGAGCGATGGACTTCGGTTATTTCGGCCTGATGGGCTACCGGGAGCGGGGCACGCCGCCGCAGCGCGTGTTCGAGGAGCATATCGAGCAGGTGCGCCAGGCGGACCGGCTCGGCTTCGCCACAGCCTGGTTTGCGGAGCACCACTTCTCCAACTACTGCATCTGCCCCTCGCCGCTGCTGATGGCCGCGCGCTGCGCCGGCGAGACCCGGAACATCAAGCTCGCCCCCGCCGTCGTGGTGACGCCGCTCTACCAGCCCGCGCGGCTGCTCGCCGAGATCGGCATGGTGGACGCCTTCTCCGGCGGCCGGCTCGTGCTCGGCGTCGGCAGCGGCTACCAGCCCTACGAGTTCGAGCGCTTCGGCCAGGACCTCGCCGAAGCGCGGCCCAGGCTGGAAGAGTTTCTCGACATTCTGGAGCTTGCCTTCGCCAACGAGACCTTCAGCTATGAGGGCGACTACTACACCATGCCCGAGACCCATATCAGCGCCCGTCCGGTCGATGGCTGCCCGGACATCTGGGTTGCGGGCGACGGCGAGATCGGGCACCGCCTTTGCGCCCGGCGCGGCTATGCGCCCATGTTCACCGGCCGGTGGCTCGGCGCAGACTACCTGGCCGGGATGCGCGAGCGCATCGCCGGGGCCTACCGGGCGGAGGGCTGCGACCCGGAGACGATGCGGCTCGGCTTCCAGCGCTTCCTCTGCGTGACGGAAAGCCGGGCTGAGACGCTCGCCTATGTCGACAATGCCCGCCACCAGATGCGCCTCGCCTCGGCGCTCCGACGGCGCGCCGAGGTCATGGACGGGGCGATGATGACCGAGGTGCCGATGCCGGAGGAGCTGACGCTGGAGGAGATCGCGGACAATCTGCTGGTCGGCGACCCCGAGACCATCGCGGAGCGGCTGACGGCCGAAATCCGCGCGGCGCGGCCGGCGCACATCATGTTCCATTTCCAGGTCGGCGGCTCCTCGCACCGCGCGGCGCTCGACAGCATGGAGAAGCTGGTGACGGACATTCGGCCCATGGTGGAAAAGGAACTCGGGCCGCTCGCCGGTTTCGGCGCGCCGCCACGCCCCGAGGCGGCGGAGTAGGGCGGCCTATGTCCGACCATCTGCTGGAGCGCCGGGAGAACGGCGTCGCCTGGCTCACGCTCAACCGGCCGGAGCGGCTGAATGCGCTGACCGACGGGATGCTGGACGGGCTGCTCGCGGCGATGCAGCGCCTCTCGGAGGACCGGGAGATCGGCTGCATCGTGCTGTCGGGCGCCGGACGCGGCTTCTCCGCCGGGGGCGATGTGAAGGGCATGGCGCAGGGATCGCACCAGGACGACACGCTGGAAGGGCGCACGCAGTCGCTCCGCCGCCGCATGGAAGTGAGCCGGGTCATCCACGAGATGCCGAAGCCGGTCATCGCCATGATCCGCGGCCCGGCGGCCGGGGCCAGCCTCTCAGTCGCGCTTGCCTGCGACATGCGGATCGCCAGCGAGACGGCGCTGATTACCACGGGCTTCGCGCAGGTGGCGCTATCGGGCGATTTCGGCGGGTCCTGGTTCCTGACGCGGCTGGTCGGCCCGGCGAAGGCGAAGGAACTCTACATGACGGCCGCGCGGCTCGGCGCGGAAGAGGCGCTGGCGCTGGGCATTCTCAACCGGGTCGTTGCCGACGATGTGCTGGAAGCGGAGACCGCGAAGCTCGCGGAGAGCCTCGCCGCCGGCCCGCGCATCACGCTTGCCTACATGAAGCAGACGCTGAACGGCGCCGTCACCGCCTCGCTCTCCGAGACGCTCGACATGGAAGCCCGCAACCACTCCCGCTCCGGCCTGACGGAAGACCATCTCGAAGCCGCCAGGGCCTTCGTCGAAAAGCGCAAGCCCGTCTTCTCGGGGCGGTAGAGAACGGCCTGTCGTTCCGAAACGCTGCCGGCGGGACCCGTCAGCTGCACCCGTCCGTCTGGCCGCAGGTCATGCATTTCATGCAGGTGCCGTTGCGGACCATGGTGAAGTTGCCGCAGCTGCCGCAAGCGTCGCCCTCATAGCCCATCATCCGGGCCCGGCTGATCGCCGTGGCGCTGCCGCCGGCGGCCGATGCCCGGACCGGCTCGGCGATCACATCTTCCTCGGCGTCGTCCTGCGCTCTGAGCGCGGTCTCGTTCTGCCACTCCGAGACCACATAGAGGTTGTCGCGCACGAAGCCGCGGCTGGTCGCCGTCGGGATCGGCTGGCCCATCTCGCGGTCCGCCAGCGCCGCTTCGTTCTCGCCGCCGCCCAGGCTGTCCGGCCGGACGTCGTCCGGCATGACATGGCTGAGGTCGCCGCGCCCGAGATAGGAGATCGCAAGCTCGCGGAAGAGATAATCCAGGATCGAGGTGGACATCTTGATCGCGTCATTGCCCTCCACCAGGCCGGAGGGCTCGAAGCGCGTGAAGGTGAAGGCCTCGACATATTCCTCCAGCGGCACGCCGTATTGCAGGCCGATGGAGATGCCGATGGCGAAATTGTTCATCAGGCTGCGGAAGGCCGCGCCCTCCTTGTGCATGTCGATGAAGATCTCGCCGAGCTTGCCGTCATCGTATTCGCCGGTGCGCAGATAGACCTTGTGGTTCCCGACCGTGGCCTTCTGCGTGTAGCCCTTGCGGCGGTCCGGCAGGCGCTTGCGCTCGATCAGGCGGCGCTCGACGATACGCTCCGCCAGGACGGGCGCGCGCGCCGCCGCCGGCATCTCGGCGACCTCCTCGGCGAGGTCGCCGCCGAGCGCCGTCGCCGCGAGCGGCTGCGAGAGCTTCGAGCCGTCGCGGTAAAGCGCGTTCGCCTTGAGGCCGAGGCTCCAGGAGAGGCGGTAGGCCTCGATGCAGTCCTCGACGGTTGCGCCGTTCGCCATGTTCACGGTCTTGGAAATCGCGCCCGAGATGAAAGGCTGCACCGCGCCCAGCATCCGGATATGGCTCTCGGTCGAGAGGTGGCGGGTGCCGTTCCGGCCGCAGGGATTGGCGCAGTCGAACACCGCCAGATGCTCGTCGCGGAGCTCCGGCGCGCCCTCGACGGTCATCGCGCCGCCGCAATGGAGGTTGGCGGCCTCGATCTCCTCTTTGGAGAAACCGAGCGCGCCCAGCAGGTCGGCGCTCTCCAGCTGCTCCCCGTCCAGACCGAGCGCCTCGCGGCAAGCCTCCTCGCCGAGCGTCCAGCGGTTGAAGACGAAGCGGATGTCGAAGGCGCCCGGCAGCGCGGCCTCCAGCGCATCGATCATCTGGGGCGTGAAGCCCTTCGCAGCCAGCGCCTCATGGCCGATGGCGGGCGAATCCTTCAGCGTGCCGCGGCCGACCGCATGGCGTTCGATGGCCTCGATCTGCCCGGAGTCGTAGCCGAGCGCGGTCAGCGCCGCCGGCACCAGGCTGTTGATGATCTTGAAATAGCCGCCGCCGGCGAGCTTCTTGAACTTCACCAGCGCGAAATCCGGCTCGATGCCGGTGGTGTCGCAGTCCATCACCAGGCCGATCGTGCCGGTGGGCGCGATGACCGTGGCCTGGGCATTGCGGTAGCCGTGCCGTTCGCCGGCGGCGAGCGCGTCGTCCCAGGCGGCGCCCGCAGCGCCGGCGAGGCCGTCGAAGGGGCACGCCCCGGCGTCGAGCGGCTGCGGCTTCGTGTTCAGCCCCTCATAGCCCTCCGTGCAGCCCTGCGCGGCGCGGCGGTGGTTGCGGATCACGCGCAGCATGGATTCGGCATTGGCGGGGTAGCCGTCGAAGGGGCCGAGCTCGCCCGCGATCTCCGCCGATGTCGCATAGGCCGTGCCGGTCATCAGCGCGGTGATGGCGCCGGCCGCCGCGCGGCCCTCCTCGCTGTCGTAGGCGATGCCGGAGGCCATCAGCAGCCCGCCGACATTGGCGAAGCCGAGGCCGAGCGGGCGGTAGCGGTAGGACCTCTCGGCGATGCGCCGCGAGGGGAACTGCGCCATCGACTCCGAGATTTCGAGCGCGACCGTCCACAGCCGGACGGTGTGCCGGAAGCCCTCGATGTCGAATTCGCCGTCCTCCTGCCGGAACGCCATCAGGTTGATCGACGCCAGGTTGCAGGCCGTGTCGTCCAGGAACATGTATTCCGAGCACGGGTTGGAGGCGTCGATGCGCCCTTCCGCCGGGCAGGTGTGCCAGTCGTTGACGGTCGTGTCGAACTGGACGCCGGGGTCCGCCGAGGCCCAGGCGGCATGGGCCACCTTGTCCATCAGGCGGCGCGCGGAAACGGTCTTCGCCACCGCGCCGTCCGTGCGCTGCGTGAGCGCCCACTCGCCGTCCGCCTCGACGGTCCGGAGGAACTCGTCCGTCAGTCGCACGGAGTTGTTGGAATTCTGGCCGGCGACGGTGCGGTAGGCCTCGCTGTCCCAGTCGGTGTCGTAGGTGCGGAAGTCGATGGCCGTGAATCCCTGGCGGGCGAACTGGATCACCCGCTGGATATAGCTTTCCGGGATCGCGGCCTCGCGCGCGCCGACCACCGCCTTGCGCAGTGCCCGGTTGCGCTTCGGGTCGAAGCGGTCCGCCTCATCCGCCCCGCCGGCCCCGTTACCGGGAGCGCAGGCGGCGATCACGCGGCCCAGGTGCTTCTCGCAGGCCTTCGAGCCGGCCACCAGCGCGGCGACCTTCTGCTCCTCCACGACCTTCCAGTCGATATATTCCTCGATGTCGGGGTGGTCGATGTCGAGCGTGACCATCTTGGCGGCCCGGCGCGTGGTGCCGCCTGACTTGATGGCGCCCGCCGCGCGGTCGCCGATCTTGAGGAAGCTCATCAGCCCGGAGGAGCGCCCGCCGCCGGAAAGCGGCTCGCCCTCGCCGCGCAGCTTCGAGAAATTGGTGCCGGTGCCGGAGCCGTATTTGAACAGCCGCGCCTCGCGCTGCCAGAGGTCCATGATGCCGCCTTCGTTCACCAGGTCGTCGGAGACGGACTGGATGAAGCAGGCATGGGGCTGGGGCCGCTCATAGGCGGACGCGGACGCGCGGCACTCGCCCGTGGCGGGATCGACGAAGTAATGGCCCTGGGCCGGGCCGTCTATGCCATAGGCCCAGTGGAGGCCGGTGTTGAACCATTGCGGCGAGTTCGGCGCCGCCATCTGCCGGGCGAGCATGGCGCGCATCTCGTCGTAATAGGCGCGCGCGTCCTCCTCGCCGGAGAAATAGCCGCCCTTCCAGCCCCAATAGGTCCAGGCGCCGGCGAGCCGGTGGAAGACCTGGCGGGCGTCGCGCTCCCCGCCGAGAGCGGCGCCCTCGGCCGGCCGGCGGCGCCGGAGCCACTCCGGCACGCCGTCCTCGGCGACGGGCTCGGTCCGGTCCGGGACGCCGGCTTTCCGGAAGTATTTCTGCGCCAGCACATCGACGGCGACCTGCGACCACTCCTGCGGCGCCATGATGTCGTCGGCAATGAAAACGGGGGTGCCGTCGGGATTACGGATTTCGCTGTTTCTGCGAACGAACGCAACGCCGTCATAGGCCGAGGCGCATCCGCCGGTGTGGTGACGCTGGAAATGCAAGCGAGTCATCCTCGAATCGGTTAAACGGCCAACGAACCCTCAGCCTAACCGAAAATTGCCAGATTTTGTAGCGAATGTTGTGAAAAACACTATTGGCAGTATCTGCCGTTCGCGACGCCCCGGGCAGAAAGCGGCGCTTTCACAGGACATTGACCCGGCCAACCGGGTAGTGCGATAAGGGCCGGAGATTCCGGAGGGACCCGGCTCGTGACTTCCATCGGGACGCGGCTTTACACCTGGATGCAGGGCGAGTTCGTCGGCGAGGACGGGCAGGGCAACCGCTACTACCGCAGCCGCCGGGGCCGCCTGCACGGGCGCGAGCGGCGCTGGGTCGTCTATGACGGGCCGGTGGAGGCCTCGCGCGTGCCGCCGGAATGGCATGCCTGGCTGCACCGCATGGCGGACGAGCCGCCGGCCGCCGACCGGCCGCGCTATCCCTGGCAGCGCCCGCACGAGCCGAACATGACCGGCACGCCGGAAGCCTACCGCCCGCCCGGACACGATTTCGCCGGCGGGCGCCGGGCGGCGGCGACGGGCGACTACGAGGCCTGGACGCCCTGACGATGCGGCGCAGCGTGCTGGAGACACTGACGGGGGCGGCGGTGCTGCTGGCCGCGGCGGCTTTCGTGTTCTTCGCCTATTCGACCGCCGATCTCGGCCGCGGCGGCGGCTACGAGATCACGGCCGAGTTCGACAATATCGGCGGGCTCGCCGTCGGCGACGACGTGCGGATGAGCGGCATCAAGGTCGGCACGGTGTCCGGCCAGCGGCTCGACAAGGAGACCTTTACCGCGCTGGTCACCTTTTCCATCGACCCCTCCGTCAAGCTGCCGACCGACAGCTCCGTCAAGATCGCGAGCGAAAGCCTGCTCGGCGGCAAGTATGCGCAGCTGACGCCCGGCGCCGAGGACGACACCATCCCGCCGGGCGGCAGCATCCGCTTCGCGCAGTCCTCGGTCAGCCTCGAGGACCTGATCGGCCGCTTCATCTTCGGCGGCGCCGATGACAAGAAGGGCTGAGGCCCGGGGCCGACGGCCGGCCGCCGTTTCTCTCCGTCATGCCTGAGCGCGCTCTCCGTCATGCCCGGAACGAGTCCGGGCATGACGAGAAAGCAGCCGGGGACGCTAGGGCCCGCCGCCGCAAGGCTTTCCTCCTGTGGCGATCCCGCCTGTGCGGGGCCCTGGCGCTTCCGCTGCTGCTGGCCGCGGCGGCCCCGGCGGCCGGGCAGGGGGCGACATTCACCTATCGCGAGATGGGGATGGCGGTGCTGCAGGGGCTCGACAAGGTCACCGCGCGGATTTCCACCCTGACGATCCCGCTGGAGCGCACGGAGCGCTTCGGCACGTTGGAGGTCAGCGTCTGGGCCTGCCGGAAGCGCCCGCCCGAGGAGCCGCCGGAAAGCGCGGTCTTCCTCACCATCGTCGAACGCCGCCGGGACGCCCCGCCGGTCCGGCTCTTCCAGGGGTGGATGTTCGCGTCGAGCCCCGCCATGTCGGCGCTGGAGCACCCGGTCTACGACATCTGGGCGCTCGACTGCATCGACACTCCGGTGGAGTAACGCGGCTGACAAGAAAGGGCCGCCGCGCGATGCCGCGGCGGCCCCATTACCGGCTGCTATGCGGCCTCGCGGTCAGGCGAACCACCAGCGCTCCATGATGCGCGCGGAATCGAGCGCCCAGACATTGCCCAGATGCTCGCCATGGGCCAGCTTCTTGGACTTGGCGTCGATCCAGTTCGCATACATCGGCACGGCCACGCCGCCTTCGTCGCGGGTGATGACCTGCATCTCGTAATAGAGCTCCCGGCGCCTGGCCTCGTCCACTTCGGTCCGCGCCTCGGCGAGCAGCTTGTTGAAGCGCTCATGCTCCCAATAGCTGTCGTTCCAGGGCTGGCCGGCCGCATAGGCGGTCGAGAACATCAGGTCCTCGGTCGCGCGGCCGGACCAGAAGCAGGCGCAGAACGGCTTCTTCATCCACACATTGGACCAGTAGCCGTCCGCCGGCTCCTTGATGACATTGATGCTCACGCCGCCGGCTTTCGCCGATTCCTGGAAGAGCTGCGCGGCGTCCACCGCGCCCGCGAAGGCGGCGTCGGAGGCCGAGAGGTCGAGCTGCAGGCTGTCCACCCCGGCCTTCTTCAGGTGGAATTTCGCCTTCTCGGGGTCGTAAACCCGCTGCTCCAGATCCGCATAATAGAAGCGGTTCGCCGGCCCGATCGGGTGGTCGTTGCCGACCTTGCCGTGGCCCAGCAGGATCTTGCGGACCAGGTCCTCGCGGTCGAACAGGTATTTCAGCGCGAGGCGCACATCGTTGCTGTCGAAGGGCGCGGCCGTGGTGATCATCGGGAAGGTGTAGTGCTGATTGCCCGTGACCTCCGACACCTCCACGCCCGGATTGCGGTCCAGCAGGCGCACCGACTTGGCGTCGATGCGGCTGATCGCGTCCACCTCGCCGGTCATCAGCGCACTGACGCGCGCCGCCGGGTCGGTGATCGAGATCGCCTCGACCTCGTCGAACCAGGTCTGCTTGTGGGCGTTCGGATTGCGCTCCAGCTCCAGGCGCACGCCCGGGTCGAAGCCGAGATTGCGGTAGGCGCCCGTGCCGATACCCTTGCGGATGCTCTCGTCCACCATGCCGGCCGGATGGATCAGGATGTGGTAGTCGGCGAGCAGGTAGGGGAAGTCCGCATTGCCGGCATTGAGGACGAACTGGACCTGGTGGTCGTTCATCTTCTTCATTTCGACAATGGGCTCGACGAGCGGCTTGGCGGGCGACTTGGCGCCCTTCGCCACATGCAGCTGCAGCGACTCGATCACATCGTCCGCGCCGAAGCTCTTGCCGTTGTGGAACTCGACTCCCTTGCGCAGGTTGAAGGTCCAGGTCACGAGGTCGGCCGAGGGCTCCCAGCTTTCTGCAAGCTCGCCGACCAGCGAGCCGTCGGCGGCGACCTCGGTGACGCAGTCGAACACGCCGCCCTGGGCTGCGACCTGCATGAACACATCGGAATGGGTGCGTCCGTCCCAGCTGTCCGTGGTGTTGCCGCCGGAGAGGCCGAGCCGCAGCCTGCCGCCTACCTTCGGCCCGGCAGCGGCTGCCGGCCCTGTCCCCACGCCGGCGGCAAGCGCCGTTGCGGCGCTCGCCTTGAGCAGCGTTCGTCTGTCCAGTTTAACGTTCATGGCAAAGCCTCCCTGAGAGAGTTTCGGTATTTGTGCAAATCTGCCCTGTATTCCTGACTTCGACGGTTGATTCGCATAAGTAGTTGATATTGCCTGGTTCTCATTTCGGCTAGGCACTACATCCGGCATTTCTTCGAGCCGTGCTTCGTCGACGGTCAGGCGAGTTGATACGGGGTGATCGTCAGGGGCAGCCCCATGGTTGCGTAAATCTGCTCCGCCGCCGGTGTCGGCTTCGAGGGGATGACGTAGCGGTTGCCCGATTGCCGACAGCGCAGCAGGGAGCACTGGCGGTGGACGAGGGCGGAGCGGATGACCTCCGGGGACATCCGCCGCTTCTGGATGGCGACGCGGTACGCAAGGTGTCGAACGCAGGCGAAGGCCAGGAAGGCGATGGCGATGTGAGCGCGGATCCGGTCCGGGTTCCAGTGCCAGATGGGACGTATCTTCAGGTCGTGTTTGGTGATCCGGAAGCTCTCCTCGACCTGCCAGAGCCCCTGGTAGTGAGCCATCACTTCGGTGACGCGCGCGTCGCGCAGATTGGTGATGACGCCGGTGAGCCCGTCCCATCGTGCGGCCTCGGCGATCTTCTCCGGGTTCACCGTGAGCCGTGCGTCGCCCTCGACGGCGATGAAGCGCTTCGCCCCGTGATTGGAGAGCAGTTCCCTGGGATTGTCGCTGCGGGCCAGCCTGTCGAGCAGGCGTTCCACCTGATGGCGGCGCTCGTGCGCGTCCTTGCGTGCGCGCTGGGGGCAGAAGACGACGATCAGGCGACGGCCCTTGTACTCCCACTCGCCGACCCGGCGGTCCTGTGAGCCCTCCAGCGGGGCATAGGTCCCGGGGTCGAGAACCTGCCCCAGCAGCGCGAGCGGCAGCTTGCGCAGCCGCGCGCCGACGACATACTCGCCGCCGATGGCGTCCATGGCGTCGAGGTTGTCGGCGCTCAGCATGCCCCGGTCGGCCACGCATACCGTGCGCTCCACCTGGTGGCGGCGCTGCATGTCCTGCAGGACCGGGACCATGCTGTGTCCCTCGTAGGTGGCGCCGGGGAAGACCTCGTAGCTGATCGGCAGCCCTTCGCGCGTCACCATCAGCGCCAGCAGAACCTGCGAGTCCTTGTGTTTGCCGTCCTTGCTGAAGCCGTGCTGGCGAAGCTCGTCCTCGGCGGCCGTCTCGAAGTAGAGCGTGGTGCAATCGAAGAAGAGGATCGCGACCGGCTCCGGCAGCAGCGACCGGCTCGCCTCGCCGACGCGCGTGCGCAGTCGCTCGATCACCGTCGCGTCGAGCTGATCCATCATCCGGTAGACCTTCTCGAGCGGAAGACTCACGCCGAAGTCCTCCTCGAGCCGGCGCACGCTGCCCCGCTTGCTGTCGGGGTTGGCTACCCGCGCCATCACCACATGGAACAGCGCGTCATGGGAGGCCCGGTAGCGCGAGCGCGGCAGCAGCGCGTCGAGGCCCAGCAGCCGGTAGATCTCGCCATAGACCTCGTGGATGCCTGTGATCAGGCGCTGCTCCTCTTCAAGCTGCTTGAGGTCGACCGGGAGTTCCTCCTTGCCGTCCCCCCGGCGGCCGACACGGATCGCCTGCTCAGCGATCTTCTCGGGCGCAAACAATGCCGGCTGACGCTCGTCCTCCAGCTTCGCCTTGACGTACTCGCCGAGCTGCCTCAGGCGCTCGAGCTCGTCCTCGTCCATGGCCACGCCGACATGGCGGACGATGCGCTGTCGGACCTTGCCGCCGTCGCGCACGGCCTCGACGATCTGGACCGAGCGTCGCGGGCTGTTGGGGGAGGTCTTGATGCGCACGAACATGGGGGGAGTGTAGCGCGTGGCGGAGGCATTGACAGTCTCAAAGATTTACTAGGCACTACAACGCAGCTTGACCGCACCGCAACTGCCAACTCATTGGCTTTACTGAAAACTCCAGACGCGAGATCGGTCAGAAGTCAGCCCAACCGTCGAAGTCAGGAAAGCCTCCCTGAGAGAGTTTCGGTATTTGTGCAAATCTGCCCTGTATTCTAGTCGAGCCTAACGCGCGCCGCCTCCCCGATATTGTCCACGCCGCGCTGCTCCAGCAGCCGGTCGAGCCAGTCCGGGTCCATTTCCGGCACGGAGCTCAGCAGCAGGTCGGTATAGTCGTGGTGCGGCGGGGTAAACATTTCCGTCTTCGGCCCTGCTTCCACGACATGGCCGTCCTTCATCACCACCACCTCGTCGGCGATGGCGCGCACCGTGGCGAGGTCGTGGGTGATGAACATGTAGGCGAGGTCGAGCTCGTTCTGGAGCCGGTCGAGCAGTTTCAGGATGCCCTCCGCGACAAGCTGGTCGAGCGCGGAGGTCACCTCGTCGCAGATGATAAACTGCGCATCCGCCGCGAGCGCGCGCGCTATGCCGATGCGCTGCTTCTGCCCGCCCGAAAGCTCGGACGGCAGCCGGTCTATGTAGAGGTCCGGCTCCATCTCGATCTGCTCCAGCAGCTCTTCCACCCGCCGGCGCAATCCGGCGCCCCGGAGCCCCCGGTAGAACTGCACCGGGCGCCCGACGATGTCCCGGATGCGGAGCTTCGGGTTCAGCGCCGTGTCAGCCATCTGGTAGATCATCTGGACCTGCCGGAGCTGGTCCTTGCTGCGGTCCCGGTAGCTGGCGGGCAGGGCGTTGCCGTTGAACCGCACCTCCCCGCTGCGTGGCGGCAACAGGCCCGTGATGCAGCGCGCGACGGTCGATTTGCCGGAGCCCGACTCGCCCACCACCGCAACCGTCCGCCCGGCATGGATGTCGAAGGACACCTCGTGCAGCACATCGGCGGCAGCGCCGTAGCCGGCCGTCACTCCCGACACGGCGATGACGGGCTGCGCGCCTCCGCCGGCCGGCGGCTGTTCCGGACGCCGGAAGCTCCTCACCGCCCAGAGCGACTTCGTGTAGTCCTCCTGTGGGTCCGACAGCATGGAGCGCGTGTCGTTCTCCTCCACTTCGTCGCCCTTCAGCAGCACCTTGATCCGGTCCGCCATCTGCGCCACCACGGCGAGGTCGTGGGTGATGTAGATGGCTGCGGTGCCGAACTGCTCGACGATGTCGCGGATCGCGGCCAGCACCTCGATCTGCGTGGTGACATCGAGCGCCGTGGTCGGCTCGTCGAAGACGATGAGGTCCGGGCGGCATGACATCGCCATCGCGGTCATGGCGCGCTGCAACTGCCCGCCGGAGACCTGGTGCGGATAGCGGAAGCCGATGCTTTCCGGCTCCGGCAGCCGGAGGCGGGCATAGAGCGCCATCGCGTCTTCCTGGCTCTCCTGCTGCGAGGAGACGCCGTGCAGCACCGGCCCCTCGGTGTGCTGGTCGATGAGCCGGTGCGCCGGGTTGAAGCTTGCCGCCGCCGACTGCGCGACATAGGCGATGCGCCGGCCGAGCAGGCCGCGCCTGGTTTCCTCCGATGCCGCCACCAGGTCGATGCCGTCGAACTCGATGGATCCGCCGGCGATGCGGCAGCCGTCGCGCGTGAAGCCCATGGCGGCCAGGCCGACCGTGGATTTTCCTGCGCCCGACTCGCCGATGAGGCCGAGCACTTCGCCGCGGTCGAGATCGAGGTCGATGCCGTTCACGATCGGCAGCCAGTCTTCCCCCGCCAGTCCTTCGATCCTGAGGTTCCGGATGGTCGTCAGGCCGCCGCCGTTCATCGCTCCAGTCTCCTCGGTCTCAGTTCTTCAGGCCCGAATAGCGGTCGAGCATCCAGTCCACGGTGAAGTTGATCGCGACCGTGAGCAGCGCGATGGCCGCCGCCGGCAGCAGCGGCAGGGACGCCGCCTGCCAGTCGCCGTATTCCGCATAGCCGATATAGATGGAAAGCTCGCGCACCATCGTGCCCCAGTCCGCGAGCGGCGGCTGGATGCCGATGCCGAGGAAACTCAGCGCCGCAATCAGCAGGAACACGAAGCAGAAGCGCAGCCCGAACTCCGCCAGCAGGGGCGCGGCGGCATTCGGCAGGATTTCCTTGAAGATCAGGTATCCGAGCCCCTCGCCGCGCAGCTTCGCGGCCTCGATATAGTCCATCACCACGATATTGCCGCCGACCGCGCGGGCGAGGCGGAAGACGCGCGTCGAATCCAGCACGGCGATCACCAGGATCATGTTGATCGTGGACTGCCCGAAAATGGTGAGCAGCAGCAGCGCGAAGATGAGCTGCGGAATCGCCATCAGCACATCCACCGTGCGCGAAACCGCCTGGTCCAGCCAGCCGCCGAGCACGGCGGCGACGAAACCGAAGGTCGCGCCGATGAGGAAGGCGAGCGCCGTGGTCACGAAGGCGATGCCGATGGTGTTGCGCCCGCCGTAAAGCAGGCGCGTGAGCAGGTCGCGGCCGAGCTGGTCGGTGCCGAGCACGAAATCCGGGTTCTCGCCGGGGAAGAGGTTGAACTCGTCGAAGACCTGGGACTCGCCATAGGGCGCAATCGCCGGCGCCGCCAGCGCCGCCAGCACGTAGAGCAGCACCACGGTCAGCCCGAAAGCCGCGGTCAACGGCATGGCGCGGAAGACGGCGCCGAACGGGCCGGCGATGGCGCGGAAGCCGGCGCGGGCCGTCCAGGCGAGCCCGGTCAGGACCGCGAGCGGCAGGACGACATAGGTGAGGAACCCCATCGCGCCCGCCTATTTCGGGTGCCTGAGGCGCGGATTGGTCAGCACCGACAGCACGTCCGCCAGCAGGTTGAGCAGGATATAGGCGGCGGCGAAGACCAGGCAGCAGGCCTGCACGGTGGGCATGTCGCGCAGTTTCACGGCATCGACGAACATCTGCCCGATGCCCGGATAGACGAACACCACCTCGACCACCACCACGCCGGTAACCAGGTAGGCGAGGTTGAGCGCGATGACATTGATGATCGGGGCGAGCGCATTGGGCAGCGCATGGCGCACGATCACCCGCCAGCGCGGGACTCCCTTGAGGCGCGCCATCTCGATATATTGCGAGGCCATGAGGTTGATGATCGCGACGCGCGTCATGCGCATCATGTGGGCGGTGACGACGAGCGTGAGCGTGAGCGCCGGCAGCACGGTGCGGTAGAGCCGTTCCCAGAAGTCCAGATCGGCATGGATCTTCGAGATCGAAGGGAAGATCGGGTTCGCCGCCGCCAGGAAGAGGATCAGGATATAGGCGACGAAGAATTCCGGGCTGGAGATGGAGGTGAGCGTGCCGACATTCGCCGCCCGGTCGAAGATCGAGCCCCGGTAGAGCGCCGCCAGAATGCCGAGCGCAAGCGACAGCGGCACTGCCACGGCCGCCGCCGTGGCCGCAAGGAAGATGGTGTTCGCAAAGCGCGGCGCCAGCTGGTCGGCGACGGTCACGATATCGCGCTCGCCGGTCCGCCCGTATTGGGACTGGAAGCTCAACTGGCTGAAACTGACGCCGAAATCGCCGCTGAACACGCCGCCGAGCCATGCGAAATAGCGTTCGACCGCTGAGCGGTCCATGCCGAGGCTCTCGCGGATGGCGGCGACCGCCTCGGGCGTTGCGCCCTGGCCCAGAATCGCCTGGGCGAAGTCGCCGGGAAGCGCCTCGATGGCGGCGAAGATCACCATGCTGACGATGAGCAGCGTAAACGCGCCGAGCGCCAGCCGCTGCCCCACCATGCGCGCCAGACCCGACATATTCCTCCCCGCCGCCGACGCGGCATTAGGGCATGGCCCCGCCGCTTCGTCCAGCCCGGCAGGGAAAAGGGGCTTGAAGGAGGCCGGATTCTCTTCTCGTCATGCCCGGACTCGTTCCACTGCTGTCCGGTTTGGGTTTTGCGGACAGGACGCATGGCCTGGATTCAAGCGGGTTTCCAAGGGTCCGGTCGAATCGGGACTCCGATCGACGCCCGGCGCGCCGCCCCTCTTCATCGTCATGCCCTCATATCGTCATGCCCGGACTTGTTCCGGGCATCCATGCGGCCGCCCAGCAGAGACGGTTGAGAGAGATGCCCGGAACAAGTCCGGGCATGACGGAGGAGGGCGTTCGGGCACAGCGCGGGGAGGCTGTTCGGACACGATGGAGGGAAGCGGACCGGAGACACCGCGCGCGCCCAAAAACTCCGGACCGGCCCGGCCCAATGATGGAACCGGACAGCCGTGGACTCGTTCCGGGCATGACGGAAGGAGACCCCGGCTCTCCGCTCCGCTTCGCTCCGTTCCCGCCGGGGTGACGAAAGAGGCGCGGGAAGCGCCCCCCGCTTCCGCCGGCGGCCGGGCATCGTGACCCTGCGCGTCTATATCGTCGCGGGCGAGCCGTCGGGCGATGCGCTGGGCGCGCGGCTGCTGAGCGCCTTGCGCGAGGGCGGGCCGGTGGAGGCGGCCGGCGTCGGCGGCGAACTCATGGCGGGGGAAGGCGTCGCCAGCCTGTTCCCGCAGGCGGAGACCGCCGTGATGGGCCTCTTCGAGGTGCTGCCGCGCGCCCGCAGGCTGCTGCGCCGGATGGACGAGACGGCCGCCGACATCCTGCGTTTCCGGCCGGACGCCGTCGTCACCATCGATTCGGGCGGATTCAACAAGGGCCTTGCAAGGCGCCTGATCGCGGCAGGCTGCCCGGCCGCGCGCATCCACTATGTCGCGCCGATGGTCTGGGTCTGGGCGCCCGGCCGCGCGCGCCGCATGGCCGGGCTCTTCGACCATCTGATGACGCTCTGGCCGTTCGAGCCCGCCCTGTTCGAGCGCGAGGGCCTGGCCTCCACCTTCGTCGGCCACTCGCTGGTCGAGGCGGAGCCGGGCGACGGCGCGGCCTTCCGGGCCCGGCACGGCATTGCGCCGGAGGACACCCTGCTTGCGGTGCTGCCGGGAAGCCGGGCGGGCGAGGTGCGCCGGCTGCTGCCGGTGTTCCGGGAGGTGCTGGAGCGCCTGTCCGCGGATGTTCCCGGCCTGCATCTGGCGGTGCCGACCGTCGGCACGGTGGCAGACCGGGTGCGGGACACGGTGGCGGGCTGGCCGTGGCCGGCGGCGGTCACGCTCGGCGAGGAGGAAAAACAGGGCGCCTTCGCGGCCAGCCGGGCGGCGCTGGGCGCGTCCGGCACGGTTGCGCTCGAACTCGCGCGCGCCGGCGTGCCGCAGGTGACGGCCTACCGGCTGAACCCTGCCACGGCGCTCATCGGCCGGTTCGCGATCCGGCGCCGCCGGTTCTGCCCCGTCAACATCCTGCTCGACCGACCCGTCGTGCCGGAACTGATCCAGGGGGACTGCCGGCCGGGCCCGCTTGCAAGGGCGCTCCGGCCGCTGCTCGTCGATGAAGAGGCGCGCGCGGCGCAATTGGCAGCCTTCCGGGAGCTGGCCGGCGAACTCGGCGGCGGCGGGCGGCCCAGCCTCCGCGCGGCCGAGACCGTGCGGCGGATCGTCCGTGAAACCGCATTGTCATCGAAGCGGTAACGCAGGGTCATCGGGGCCCGGTGTGTTGCCGCCGCATATGGCGACGGAACCGGGGGACCATCGCGCCCGACCGCGCCAGCGGGCTCCCGTTCCACGAATTCGACGAACCGAACGGCCCGCGCGCCGCGCCGACCGGCTTCGAGCGCATCGTCCCCCGCCGGCGTTTTCGCGCGCGAGGCACAGGGCGCACGTCCCTTCGGCTTCTCATGGGTTTTCAGAAATCGGCGCCGCCCGGCCGCGCAGCACCCGGGAAGGCGGCTCCGGAGTCCGCTTCCTTGGCGACCGTCATACCGCAATCCGCCAGATATTAAGGCTATATAGGGAACAAAATTTACAAATATCGGAAATTGTTCATTTCATGAAATTCGAAGGATCATCCCGTCATGCGGTCCAGAGCGGAGGGGCGCCGGGGCGGTGGAAGTCGATCCAGGCACCCAGGCCCTCCGAAGGCGGGACCAGCAGGCGGTCCGGCCGCCCATGGATGGTAATGCCCGCGTTCGCAAGAAGGAAACGCGTGCGGTCGAGGTCTGCGCTCTCGATGCCGACGGCGGCGGCGAAGGGCAGCGGTGGACGGGTTTCGTCCGGCAATAGCGCGCCGAGCGCATCCGGGCCCGCGAGCGCGAAGCGGCCGCGGTCGAGCGCGATCTCGAAGACCGGTCCCGACTTGCGCGCGGGGCGGCCTGCGAAGCGGGCGTAGCGCTCGGCCGCCTCTTCCGGGTCTGCGACGACCTGCAGGTAGCCGGTGAGCGCGCGGGCGGCGTTGGTGTGGCGGTCCATGCCCGGCAGCCAGATGAGGTCCGGCGTCTCGTGGGTGAGCAGTTGCACGCGGCCTTCCGGCATGGCTTCGGCCGTTGCCCGGCGGACGGTGGCCCGGACGATGCGCCCGTCCTCCAGCGGGCGGCGCAGGAAGACGGTGGGGCGCATCTCCGTGCCGCCGGTGTCGTGCTCCTCGACCCGCTCATGCGCAAGCGCGAGCAGGTGGAGGCCCTCGTATCGTGCGACGCCCGCGGCGAGTTCCGCCCCGAGCGGCGTGTCCGCGACCTGGCCGAGCGCCTCGATATAGCCCGCCTCGAAGGTGATGAGCCGGTTGGCGGTGCCCGAGCGCACGAGTTCGCCGTCGGCGCTGTTGTAGTGGATATTGACCGGCGAGACGGTGAAGCCGAGCCGCCCGAAGCGCGCCGCCGCGCCTTCGAGGTCGGCGAGGAAATAGCCGACGTGGTCGAGGAAGAGTTCGTTGCCTGCGGGAAGTTGTTTCATGTTCATGCCGTTGCCCTCGCTCGGCCGACATTGCGGTTGGTTTCGACGAAGGTGGCGACGGCGAGCAGCATGACGGCCGCGCTGCCGAAGAACACCCAGCTCGGGTCGCCCATGTCCATCACCCAGCCGAACAGGATCGGCGTCATGAAGCCGCCGATGGAGAGGCCGGTGGAGGTGAAGCCGAACACCTTGCCCATCTGCCCCGGCGGCGAGATGCGGCGCACCAGCAGGTCGCGGGTCGGCATGATGGCGCCGTGCGCGACGCCCGAGACCATCATCAGGGGAACGATGCCGTAGAGCGGCAGCGGAACCGCGCCGATGATGTTGACCGCAACGAAGACCGTGCCGATGGCGCCGAAGAACACGAGCTGCGGGCGGCCGGTGCGGTCCACCAGCCAGCCACCGAGGAGATTGCCGACCGAGGCCGCCACCATGTAGGCGATCAGCGCCTTGGCGATGACCGTGTCGTCGAAGCCGCGCAGGTCGTGCAGCGCCGGAATCCCGAAGGTGCGGATGCCGCCGAGCGACATGGAGTGGAACATCTGGAACAGGAACAGCAGGATGACCGGCACGGTCAGCAGAAGCGCGATGCCGTCCGAGGTCGAGCCGCCCTGTTCGCGCCGCCGCGCCCTGCCGTCGGCGCTCTCCAGATGCCGGGACTGGAGCAGAAGCGCGAAGGAGACGGCGATGCCGATGCCGCCCGCGACGAGGAAGACGCCCTTCAGGCCGACGATATCGGCGAGGTCGGGACCGAGCAGCGCCAGGATCCAGCCGGTATTGCCGGCGACCGCGTGGATGGAGAAGGCGCGCCCCATGCGGTGCTCGGCGACCGAGGCCGAGAGGATGGCGTAGTCGGCCGGGTGGAAGACGGAGTTGGCGATGCCGCCGATGACCGCGAGCGGCAGCATGGCCCAGAAGGACGACACCAGCCCGAAGCCCATCACGGCCCCGGAGAGCACGGCGACGCCCAGGATGAGCGGCGTCCGCCCGCCGATGCGGTCCACGACGAAGCCGATTCCCGTCTGGCAGACCGCGGCGCCGACCGAGAACGCGCCCGCCAGAATGCCGACTTCGAGATAGCTGAAGCCGAGTTCGTCATGCATGCGCACCGAGAGCGGCAGCAGCAGGAAGACGAACATGTGGCTCATCGTGTGCCCGGCGGCCACAAGGCCGATGACCCGCGCATCGCGGGCAAGGCTGTAGGCGGGCGCGCTCACGAAGGCAATCCCGCCAGGAAGGCGGAGACGGCGGCGTTGAACGCCGCGGGATTGTCGAGATTCGCCGTGTGGCCGGCGTCCGGCAGCACCACCCGTTCGGCGTTCGGGATCTTCCGGGCCATGTAGTCGGCGGCCCCGCGGAAGGGCGCGTCCTCCTCGCCGACCAGCACCAGCGCCGGCACCCGGATCGAAGGCAGGGATTCGAGCACGCTGCCGTCATGGTGAAGCATCGTCCAGCGCGCCGCGCGGGCGACGCCGGCGAGGTCGCGGTGGCCGCCCGGCTCGAGCTCCGCGAGCGCCCGCGCATCGCCCGCCGCAATCCGCTCGCTTCGCTTGCGCGTGCGCTCGTTCCAGGCCTCGCGCGGCTCGTCGCGGCGGAAGCCGGGGCCGCAGTCGAACAGCATCAGCGCCCGCACGCGCTCGGGATGGCGGAGATGGAAGGCGAGCGACAGGTAGCCGCCGAGCGAGAGGCCGCCGACGACCGCCCGCTCGATTCCCTCCGCATCCAGCAGGGCGGCCATGTCGGCCACGCAGGCTTCCGGGTCGTAGAGGCCGGGGTCTTCGGGCGAGTCGCTGCGCCCGTGCCCGCGCAGGTCCCAGAGGACGAGGCGGTTGGCGGGCGCGAGCGCCTCCACCTGGCCCGCCCACATGCGCGCCGTCAGCCCGAAGCCGTGGCTGAGCAGGACCGCCGGCCCCTCTCCGTGCGTCTCGTAGTGGATCGCGGCGCCGGGACCGCGGGGCAGGCGGCTCATGCGGCGAGCGCCTCCGGCCAGACGGGGTCGTGCGAGCCGAGCGGCACGGAGGGCCGCGCCCAGTGCGGCGGCGTCGCCGACATCTGCGCAATCGGAGCCAGATGGGTGAGGCGGCCGTGCGGGGTGTCGCTCTCCATCGTGATCGCCGCAAGCTCCTCCGGCGCGAGGTCCGCCGGCGTGTCCTGCCAGTCCTCGACGAGGCCCATGCCCTTGATCCATTCCGCCATGCCGGCGAGCGAAAGCTGCACATGCCAGGTCCCGCCTTCCTCCGCCCGGCGCAGCAGCGCCGTCGCGACGCCCCAGGCGGCGAGGTAGCCGGCGCAATAGTCGAGCGGCTGCACGGGCAGGTTGCGCGGCGCCTGCCTGCTGCCCTGCACCGTGGACATGCCGGAGGCGTTCTGCACGATGCTGTCGAAGCCCCGGCGCATGGCGAATGGCCCTTCATGGCCGTAGGCCGAGAGCGAGACATAGACCTTGCCGGGGCCGATATCGCCGGGGCCGAAGCCGCGCGCCGCCAAGGTGCCCGGCCGGTAGCTCTGCACGAACACATCGGCCTCGGCGGCGAGCGCGCGAAGCTGGGCCCGGCCGCGCTCCTCGCGGAGATCGACGAAAGCGGAGAGCTTGCCGTGGCCCGTGTCCATGACGAGTGCGGGCGTGAAGGGCAGATGCGGCCCGGCGATGCGCATGACGTCCGCGCCGTGCTCGGCGAGCGCGCGCCCGCAGGTCGGCCCGGCCAGCACGCGCGTGAGGTCCAGCACGCGGATGCCCGCGAGCGGCCGGCCGCCGCCGCGCGGCGCGGTCTTCGGCCCGTCGCCGATGCGCCCGATGGTAACGGGCGGCAGGCCCGCAAGCGCCCGGCCCTGCGGGTGAGCGGCCCATTCCTCCGGTGTGCGCGTCATCGCGCCGCAGAGGCCGGCGGCGGCGATGGCGTCTTCGAATTCCTGCCCGCCGCGCGCCGCGACGGCTTGCGCGAAGGCCTCCTTCTCCGCCTTCGCGCCGAGCAGCGCCAGCATGCCGTCGCGGTGGTGGGGGAAGTTGCAGTGCAGGAAGACATGGCGCCCGTCGCCGGTCGGATAGGTCCCTGAAAAGGGGTCCCACAAGGAGGCGGGCGCGGCGCCGTCGATCTTCAGATAGGTGGCGGAGCGCATGGCGGCGGCCGCATGGCGGCGGTCCACCGTCACAGACTGGCGTTCGCCCGTGCGCAGCTCCCAGAAGTCGGCGGCGGCCTGCGCGGAGGCGGCGATGGCGACCGCGCCCGCCTCGCCGATACGGTAGGGAGTCGGGAAGACCGGGTCGGCCCCGGTCAGTGGAACATTGCGGATGGCCTGCTGTATCATCCGGCAAGCATAGCAAGGAGGAAACCGATGGGCGATGCGCCGCTGGCGGGCATTACCGTGCTCGACCTGACCCAATTCGAAGCCGGCCCGTCCTGCACCGAGGCGCTGGCCTGGCACGGCGCCAATGTCATCAAGGTCGAGGAGCCCCGGCGCGGCGACCAGGGCCGGCTCGCGATTTCCGAGCGCGCGGACATGGATTCGCTCTATTTCATCCTGCTCAACTGCAACAAGCGCTCGATCACCTGCAATCTCAAGGAAGAGAGCGGCAAGCAGCTCCTCCGCCGGCTGATCGCCAAGGCGGACGTGCTGATCGAGAATTTCGCGCCGGGCGCCATCGAGCGGTTGGGCTTCGGCTGGGACGAACTGCAGAAGCTCAACCCGCGCCTCGTCTTCGCGCAGGTGAAGGGCTTCGCCACGGACGGGCCCTACGCGAAATACCTTTCCTTCGACATGATCGCCCAGGCCACGGGCGGGGTGATGAGCATCACGGGCATGCCGGACGGCGTGCCGATCCGCCCCGGCGCCACCATCGGCGACACGGGCACCGGCCTGCATATGTGCGTCTCGATCCTCTCCGCGCTCTTCCAGCGCGAGCGCACCGGGCGCGGCCAGCATCTCCAGGTGGCGATGCAGGACGCGATGACGAACTATTGCCGCGTCACCTTCTCGCGCCAGCCGATGATGCAGGAAGCGGCGCCCAGGCTCGGCAATTCGGTCGCCTCGGGCGCGCCGGGCGGGTTGTTCCCCTGCAAGGGCGGCGGGCCGAACGACTATTGCTTCATCTTCGTCGCCCGCGACCTGACGGCGCATTGGGAACGGGTCTGCAAGGCCATCGGGCGCGAGGACATGCTGGCCGACCCGCGCTTCTGCGACGGCCACAAGCGCATCGAGCACAAGGCCGAGATCGAGGAGAACGTGTCGGCCTGGACGCGCGAGCGCACCAAGCAGGAAGTGATGGAGGCCATCGGCGGGGCGGGCGTGCCGGCGGGCGCGGTGTTCGACATCAAGGACCTGATCTCGAACGAGGACATGCACCGCCGGGGCATCATGCAGACCGTCGAGCACCCGGACCGGGGCGCGGTGGTGGTGCCGGCCTGGCCGGTGCGCTTCGGCGGCGAGGCGATGGAGGTGGCGCGGGCGCCGCTGCTCGGCGAGCACAACGAGGCGGTGCTGGGCGAGCTGCTGGACATGCCGCCCGCGGAAGTGGCGGACCTGAAACAGGCCGGCGCGCTTTGACGCGGCCGCGATGATCCGGGGCGGCGAGGAGCTGAGGGCTCTTGCCGCCGCGCCGCCGGAGCTCAGGCCCGGGGTGCGGCGGTTCTACTTCCTGAGGCACGGCGAGACCGCCGGCAATGCCACCTTCATCGTGCAGAGCCCGGTCATTCCGCTGAACGAGGCCGGGCGCGCACAGGCGGAGCGCGCCGCCGGACGGCTTGCCGGCGCCGGGGACATTACCCGCATCGAGGCCAGCAGCTATCCGCGCGCCTATGAGACCGCCCAGGCCGTCGCCCGCCGGCTCGCCGTGCCGATGAACGCCACGCCCCGGCTCGGCGAGCGGTTGTTCGGGGAACTCGTCGGCCAGACAGCGCTGGAACTCGACTGGCGCGCGCGGCCGGCAGGCGGCGAGACGCTGGAAGCCTTCGTCGCCCGCACCAAATCCGCCGCGGCGGCCGCGCTCGACGGCAGCGATGTCCCCTGCATCGTGGCGCATGGCGGCAATCTGCGCGTCATCGCAGCCGCCCTCGGCGTCGCGTTCCTCGACGAATACGCGCCGAACGCCCTGCCGCTCCGCTTCGACCGGACCGACGCCGGCTGGGCGGTGACGGTGCTTTAGCCCGCATCAGCCCGCCTTCGCGGCGAGGGTCAGCACGCAGCGGTAGAGCACTTCGACCGATCCGTCGGCCTTTGCGTGCCGTTCCATCAGCGCCTCCACTTCGCGGTCGAAGACATCCGCCCCGGCGGCGTCCCGCGCGGCCTGCGCCCGCGAGGACGAACGGGACATCGCCATGAAGGCGTCCGGGCGCATCGGCCTTGTCCAGACCTCGCCTTCCTCATGCGTGCGAACCGTCCAGTCGAGCGCGGCGAGCTCGCCCCGGATATCGAACTCGCGGTAGTCGCGGCGGTAGCCCGGGCTGTAGCGCTCCAGCAGGTCTTCATAGCCGCTGGCGAAGGCGTCCCGCCTGTAGTCCCGGTTGTTGTAGAGGATGGCGACCGTCCCGCCCGGTTTCAGCACCCGCCGGCATTCCCGCCAGAAGGCCGGGCGGTCGAACCAGTGGAGCGCCTGGGCCGAGAAGACGAGATCTATGCTGGCGTCGCCCGCGGGCAGCGCCTCCGCCCTGCCGTCGAGCCAGCGTATGCCCGGCGCGGCCTCCGCCTCCCGCCGCATGGCCGGGCTCGGCTCCACCGCCAGGATGGACGCCCGCGGCCCCAGAACGCCGGCGAGTGCGCGTGTGCCGATGCCGGTGCCTGCGCCCGCGTCGAGCGCTTCCAGCGGCCCCTCCGGCAACCAGCCGGCGATCGGCGCAACCAGCCGCTCCGGATAGTGGGGGCGGGCCTCCCGGTAATCCCCGGCAATGCGCTCATAGTCGGGTTTCACGCCTGCCGCCTCCTGATAGGATGGCGGCCATGCTACCGGAAGCCTTCCTCGCCCGCACCGCTGCCGATGTCGGCCGGCCGGCGCTTGCCGTGCTGCCCGTCGGCGCGTTCGAGCAGCATGGGAGCCACCTGCCGCTCGCCACCGACAGCCTGATCGCAGGCGCGCTCGCCGCCGGGCTGGCGGAGAAGACGGACGCGCTTTTGCTGCCGGTGCTGCCGGTCTCCTGCTCGCAGGAGCATGCAGGCTTTCCCGGCACGGTCTGGCTGGCGGCGGATACGCTTGCGGCGGTCGTCGGCGACATGCGCGCGAGCCTTGCGCATGCCGGCATCGACCGGCTCGCCATCGTCAATGCGCATGGCGGCAACCTGGTGCTGTCGCATCTCGCGCGGGAAGCCAATCTCGACGGCCCTTGCGTCTGGCTCGGTCCCGGCCGGCATATCCAGGAAGCGGCCTTCGCCGCCGCCGGCATCGAGACCAGCGTGCATGACGACATGCATGCGGGCGAATACGAAACCTCGGTCCTGCTCCATTGCCGGCCGCAACTGGTCCGCATGGAGGAGGCCGCCGATGAGCTCGCCGAACGCCCGCTGCTGGTTGTCAGGGGCCTCGCCGCCTACAGCCGCTCCGGCACGGTCGGCCGCCCGACGCGCGCGACGGCCGAGAAGGGCCGCAAGGCGCTCGCGGCGATGACGGAAGCGATGGCGGCGGAGGTACGGGAGCTCTTCGGCCTGTAGGCCCGATCCGCGCTACGCGGCGGCGCGGCAGAAGCAGGCGCTGTCTATCGGGATGTCGGCGCGCGCCTTCGCGAAATCCAGCCTCTGGCGGAGCAGCCGGAGTTCGTTGGCGTCTCCCGCCTGCTCCACGCATTCGACCAGCCCCTGCAGCGCCCAGACATTGTCGGGATGCTGGCAGCAGCGCGGCAGGCCGCCGCTGTAGCCGAGGTCTTCGCGGAACACGGCCTCGGCCTCCCCGAACAGGCCCTGCTCCGCGAGCAACGCACCCAGAGCGTGGCGCGGCGGGTGCATCCAGGCCCAGGGCTCGGTGTAGTTGAGCGAGTCGTCGCGCGCGACCGCCAGGCGGAGGCTCTCGAAGGCGCGGTCGTGATTGCCCTTCCGGTATTCCAGCTCGCCCGCCAGCATGGCTTCGCCGACCCGGAGCATGTCGCGGACCGTATTGCTGAGGAAGATCGCGTCCTCCGGAATCGCCGCCGCAGCCTCGTCGAACGCCCCTCTCGCCGCTTCCGCCGCGCCGATATTGCCGAGCGCGGCATGCGCCACCCCCTGCCCGTAGGCGTGCATGGCGGCGCCGATCGGGCGCAACGAGGCGTCGTCGGGGCCGCGCGATTCGGCGAGTTCGCGCCAGCGGCCGAAGCGGACCCGGACATGCGTGCACATGGCGGAATAGCCGTCGAGGATGGACGCCATGAAGGGCGCGCTCCAGGCGATCAGCTCAGATCTTGCCACCCTGCGGATGCGCCCGGCGGCATGGGAGGCCTTGGCGAACTGGCCGAGGAACATGGCCGCATACATGAACAGGTGGAGGTCGTGGCAGCGGACGGTCGTGTAGAAGTTCCCGTCCCCGGCATGGGCGAGATATTTGTCGTCCGCCCGCACGGCGCGTTCGCTCTGCGAGACCGACTGCGCAAAGTCGCCGCAGAGCACATAGATATGCGCCGGCATGTGCTCCATATGGCCCGCATCGGGGGCGTAACCGCGCAGCATGTCGGCGGCCTTGAGCGCGCGCTCGGGGAAGGGCGACATTTCCAGGGTGTGGATATACATGTGGGGAATGCCCGGATGAGCGGGGCCGCCGCGCCCGATCCGGTCCATCCAGCGCTCCAGCACCGGCATCGCCTCCATCGTGCGCGCATCCGGGTCGGGCTCCCCGGTCTTCGGGTTCCAGAGCCGGCGGGGCGTGCAGGTGATTGCCGCCTCGGCATAGAGCGCGGCGATGTCCGGGTCGTCGGGATGCGCCCGGCAGGCTTCCAGCATCGCGTCGGCATAGTCCCGGTGCCAGGCGTCCAGGACCGCGCGGTCCCGCTCATGGCCGTTCCGGTAGCGCTTCGCGAGCGCATGGATGAGGGCCCGTTCGGCCGGCGCCGCATCGCCCGCGAGAGACAGCGCGGCCGCCGCCGCTTCGTGGCAGGCCGGCAGCACCTCGGCGATCTCGGCGTCCGAGTAGCGGATCCACGCCCGGTTGTAGAAGGGGCCCATCGCATGGGCGATGCCCCAGCGGGCCATGGCGCAGGCCGGGTCCGCCTCCGCCGCCCGCCTGTAGCAGGCGGCCGCCTCGTCATGGTTGAAGGCGAAGTTCCAGTTCAGCCCGCGGTCGAACCAGCGCTGCGCGGCCTCCGATGTCGTCGAGACCCTGCGCGACCAGGGTCCGAGATCGAAATCGTAGCTCATACCGGTTTCCGCCATCACGCCGGCACAGTATAACCCGCCGCGCGGGCGGCCCGGTCCCATTCCAGCGTCGGGGCGAAGGTTTCCCGCGTGACGGTCTCGAACCCCTCGACGAGCAGAGCCTCCCGGAACCGCCCGAACCAGGGCCGCGTATGCGCCGCCGCAAAGGACTCGCGCAGGCGGGCGGCCGTTTCCGCAGGCAAGGCCGGCGCGGCGACGAAGGCCGGCATCGGCGCGGTCGCGGTCGAGTCCAGAATGCGGACGCCCTCCGTCAGCGCGGGCTCGTATTTCCGCATGAGCATGTGCCAGTAGGCGTCCAGCGGCCCGATGTCGATGCTGGCGTCCAGCACGCTGTCGAGGATGCGCCGGGCCGTGACGAGATGGCCGATGGATTTCCGGTAAAGCTCTGCCCGGCCCTCGCCCCGCCGGGGCAGAAGATGATGGCGCAGCGCATTAAAGCCCGAATGCGAGTGCTCGACGGTCCAGCCGACCGCGCCGCCGAACGTGTCTTCGAGCGCGGCGTAGGGCGCGTCCTTCCGCACGATCAGGTCGGTGTCCGGTAAACCGCCTTGCCCCCGGCCCAGGGCGCGGCGGGCACGGGCGAGGCCAGCGGCAGGACCTCGGCAATCCCGAGCGCAATCGGATAACCGCACATCTGCACGCAGCCGAGATCGGGACGGCGCCACAACTCCTCCAGCGGCTGCGGCGCGGCATAGGCCAGATACTCGAAAGACGCCCCGGCGTCCGCCGCCACATGGGCGATCAGCGCCTGCCACTCCGCCTCGGCCTCCGGGCTGACGGCATACATGCGGGCGTTGGAAACGAAGGTCATGGCCGCCCAGCCTGACATGGGCCGGACGCAATCTCCAGATGCGATGCGGGGAGTGTTCGACCCGGCGGGGCCGGAAAGAATGCGTGCGGTCCATGCAGGCTCCGAGACGATTTCGACTTGAAGCCGGTTGGAAAGCGCCTAAGATATCTTTAAGTAGTGGTCTATCATGGAGTATATCCATGCGGGTCTCGAAATGGGGCAACAGCTTGGCGGTGCGTCTGCCCAAAGCTCTGGTGAACGCTCTCGACCTGAAGGCGGGAGATCGTCTGGAGATCGTGTCGGCCAATCCCGGCCGCCTCGCCATTGCCAGAGACGAACGCAGGCTGCGCGCCATAGAACGGATGCGCGCGCGCGCCCTGCCCATCCCTGACGACTACATCTTCGACCGGAACGAAGCCAACGCCCGATGACGGCATTCTTCGACACGAATGTCCTGGTCTATGCCCAAGGGCCGGGCGTAAAGGGCGAGGCCGCGCGCGGAGCGCTCATGGATGGCGGCACCATCAGTGTGCAGGTGCTGAACGAGTTCGCCAATGTCTTGCGGCGGAAATTCCGGCTGGAGTGGAACATCGTTGCGGCGGCGGTCGCGGATGTGCGTGAGTTGTTCGACTCGATTCGGCCTCTCGATATCGAGACGCATGAAGCCGCCGTCGCGCTGGCCGAGGCGCATGGCTTCAGTTTTTACGACTCATTGATTATCGCTTCGGCTCTCCGGGCCGGTTGCGAAACGCTTCTTACGGAAGACCTGCAGGCCGGACGGCGGATCGACGGCCTCGTTATCGTGAATCCGTTTGCCGCGGACAGCTGATATCAACGGTCGTCGATTGGAACCGATGGTGGAGCCGCTCCGGCCGTCACCCCGGACGCGATCCCACCGCATGCACACATCTCGTTTCGGTCCGTAACCGGCGGCCCGACCCTTTCCCATCACGCCCTCTGCCCGTCATACCCGGACTTGTTCCACTGGTGTCCGGTTCCATCATTGGGCCGGTCCGGTCCGGAGTTTTTGGGCGCGCGCGGTGTCTCCGGTCCGCTTCCCTCCATCGTGTCCGAACAGCCTCCCTGCGCTGTGCCCGAACGCCCTCCTCCGTCATGCCCGGACTTGTTCCGGGCATCTCCGTCGGGGCCATCGCGGCGGTCGCATGGATGCCCGGAACAAGTCCGGGCATGACGATATGAGGGCATGACGATGAAGAGGGGCGGCGCGCCGGGCGTCGATCGGAGTCCCGGTTCGACCGGACCCTTGGAAACCCGCTTGAATCCAGGCCATGCGTCCTGTCCGCAAAACCTAAACCGGACAGCAGTGGACTTGTTCCGGGTATCTCCCGCCACCGCTTCCGTCGGACGGCCGCATGGATGCCCGGAACAAGTCCGGGTATGACGAAGGGGGGTGCTGCGAGAACCGGGGCGACGATAATAAAGCCATGACCGTCGCCATGAGTCCGAATTGAGGCCGTTGGTATAACGCCCCTTCAGTTCACCCCCGCCATCCGCCTGAATTCGGCCGCTTCGATCCCCACCGACACCGCCGCCGCTTCCAGCTCCCGCCAGGTTTCGTCGTCCACGGGGATGCCGCCCTGGCTGCGTTCTTCGTGGGTGGCGCGTTCGGGGTCTCCGGGGACGAGGACGGGCAGGGCGGGGTCGGCGGGGGGTGAGGCTTTTACATGCGCGATGGTGGCGTCCATTTCGGCATTGTAGAAGCCGGGGTCCACAAGCCGCGTGGGGTCGAAGACGATGGAGAGCATGTTGTTCAGGATCGTGTCCTGCTCGTGGTCGGTCTCCGGCCGGCAGGTCTGGCCGCCGGAGAGCACGCCCGCCATCAGCTCGCTCATCAGCGCCATGCCGTAGCCCTTGTGCCCGCCGACCGGCAGGATCGCGCCCATCGGCCGCTCGAACATCACATTCGGGTCCGTGGTCGGCTGCCCCCTGTTGTCGATCAGCGTGCCGGGCGCCATTTGCTCGTCCTTGTTCTTCGCGACGCGGACCTTGCCGTGGGCCACGATGCTGGTCGCCATGTCGAGCTGGGTTGCCGGGTTCGCCCCCGTTGCCGGCATGGTGATGCAATAGGGATTGGTGGCGAAGCGCGCATCCGAGCCGCGCCAGGGCGCCACGAGGCCCGGATGGCCCACGACATTGACATAGTGGATGGAAATGAGCCCGGCCCGCGCGCACTGCTCGCCCCAGGCGCCGATGCGGCAGAGATGGAACGACCGGCGCACGGCCATGACGCACACGCCATGCTGCTTCGCGCGCTCGATGGCGAGTTCCATCGCCTGCCTGCCGACCGACTGGCCGTAGCCCGCCTTGCCGTCCACCACCAGCATGGCGCCCGTATCCGCCAGCAGGTCGATCTTCGCGTTCGGCCGGAGCTCGCCCTCCTGCACCGCCCTGATATAGCGCGGCAGCATGCCGACGCCGTGGCTGTCATGGCCGGTGAGGTTGGCATAGACGAGGTTGTCGGCGACATCGGCCGGTTCGTCCCCGCTGCTTCCGGCGGCGGCGCAGACGGCGCGCACGACGGCGCGCAGGTTCTCATGGCGGATCGTGGGCATGGGGTGGGTCCGTTTCTATTCGGCGGCGGCGCGGTGTTCCGGGAAGAGTTGCGCCAGGCCGTCGGGGGCGGCGAGGCCGCGTTCGGTGATGAAACCGGTCACGAGCCGCGCCGGCGTCACGTCGAAGGCGTAATTGGCGGCGGGCGAGCCCGGAGCCGTCACGGCGACGGCCGCAAGGCCGCCTTCCTCCGTCCGGCCCCAGACTTGGCTCACCTCGGCGGCGTCGCGCTCCTCTATCGGGATCGAGGCGAGGCCGTCCGAGACCGTCCAGTCGATGGTCGGGCCCGGCAGCGCGACATGGAACGGCACGCCGTTGTCATGGGCGGCCAGCGCCTTGGTGTAGGTGCCGATCTTGTTGCAGACATCGCCGGTCGCCGTCGTGCGGTCCGTGCCGACGATGCAGAGATCGACCCGCCCGCGCTGCATCAGGTGCCCGGCGGCATTGTCCACGATGACCGTGTGCGGCACGCCGTGCCGGCCGAGCTCCCAGGCGGTCAGATGCGCGCCCTGGTTGCGCGGCCGGGTCTCGTCCACCCAGACATGCACCTCGATGCCGTCGTCATGGGCGCGGTAGATGGGCGCGAGCGCCGTGCCCCAATCGACCGTGGCGAGCCAGCCGGCATTGCAGTGGGTCAGAACATTCAGCCGGTCCCGCTTGCCGGCGGCCGCTGTGCGGAGGAGGTCCAGCCCGTGCTCGCCGATGGCGTAGTTGATGGCCACATCCTCGTCGCAGATTTCGCCCGCGCGCCGGAAAGCTGCTTCGGCGCGCTCGGCCGGCGGCAGGGGGCGCACCTTCGCCGCCACGTCGTCCAGCGCCCAGGCAAGGTTCGCCCCGGTCGGGCGGGTGGCGCGCAGCGTCAGCCGGGCCTCCTCAAGACCGGCGTCGGAAGGGTCGCGGAAGAGCCCGAGCGCGAGCCCGTAGGCGCCGGTCGCGCCGATCAGCGGCGCGCCGCGCACCAGCATCGCGCGGATCGCATGGGCGGCGTCCTCAAGCGATTCCAGCCGCACGGTCTCGAAACGGTGGGGCAGGCGCGTCTGGTCGATGATGCGCACGGCGCGGCCGTCCGCTTCCGCCCGGATGCTGCGATAGGAGGCGCCGTCAACCTTCATGCAGCGCCGTTTAGCACCCGCCCCGCAACGGCGTCCAGCTTGGCCAGCAGCGCCGGATCGCGCTGTTCCGGCGCGGTAATCAGCGCATGCTCCAGCGCCGTGTGGCAGCCGGCGGAACAGGCCCCGCGGCGCTTCGCCAGCGCCGGCGCGGCATGGCGGACGAGGCCCCGGCCGCGCTCCGCATTGTCGAGCAGCACACGGATGACCGCCTCGACGGAGACATCCTCATGCTCCTCATGCCAGCAATCGTAGTCGGTGACCATGGCGACGGTCGCGTAGCAGAGCTCGGCCTCGCGCGCGAGCTTGGCCTCCGGCATGGCGGTCATGCCGATGACGGCGCAGCCCCAGCTGCGGTAGAGGGCGCTTTCCGCGCGCGTCGAGAATTGCGGGCCTTCCATGGCGAGATATGTCCCGCCGCGGTGCATCGAAACCCCGGCGCTCGCGGCGGCTTCCGACAGGACATCGCCCAGGCGGGGGCATACCGGGTCCGCCATGGAGACATGCGCCGCGCAGCCCGCGCCGAAGAAGCTCTTGGCGCGCGCGAAGGTGCGGTCGATGAACTGGTCCACCAGCACGAAGTCGCCGGGCGCGTGCTCCTCCCTGAGCGAGCCCACCGCCGAGAGCGACACGATCTCCGTGGCGCCGGACCGCTTGAGCGCGTCGATATTGGCGCGGTTATTCAGATCGGTCGGGCCGAGCCGGTGCCCGCGGCCGTGGCGCGGCAGGAAGCGCAGTTCGGCCTCGCCCAGCCGGGCATGGAGAATCTCGTCGGACGGCCGGCCCCAGGGACTCCCGACCGCGATCCAGCGTCTGTCGTCCAGCCCGTCGATATCGTAGAGGCCGCTGCCCCCGACGATCCCGATCACGGGCGGCGCGGTCAATGCACGCCGCTCCAGACCTTGCGCTTCAGGGCATAGAGGAGGCCGGTCAGCACCAGCAGGAAGATGATGACCTTGACGCCCAGCCGGTGGCGGTCCTCAAGCTGCGGCTCGGCGGCGAACATGAGGAAATGCGAGACATCGACGGCCATCTGCTCGACCGTGGCGGGCGTGCCGTCCGCATATTCGACCAGCTCGTCGGAGAGCGGCGGCGCCATCGCGATCCGGTGGCCGGAGAAGTACATGTTGTAGTTCTGGTTGTCGCCCATCTCCATGCCTTCCGGCGGGTCGGCATAGCCGGTCAGCACGGCGGCGATATAGTCCGGCCCGGCGGCCTGGTTCTTGGCGATCAGGCTGAGGTCCGGCGGCAGGGCGCCGCCGTTTGCGGCCTTGGCGGCATTGTCGTTCGGGAAGGGCGAGACGAAGCGGTCCGAAAGCTTGCCGGGGCGCTCGAACATCTCGCCTTCGTCGTCCGGCCCGTCCACGACGAAGGCGTTCGCCGCCTCGGCCCTGGCCGCGGCTTCGGACATGCCGATCTGCGTGAGGTTGCGGTAGAACATCAACCGCATGCCGTGGCAGGCGGAGCAGACCTCGCGATAGACCTGGTAGCCGCGCTGGAGGGCCGCCCGGTCGAAGGTGCCGAAAATGCCGTGGAAGCTCCACTCCCGCTCCGGCGGCGTCGGACCTGCCCCGGCGGCCGAAGCGGCGCCGGGCAGGACGGCGAGACCGAGAGCGGCGGCCAGCGCGGCGCCGAGAAGACGGTTGCGCATCACGCTCTCTCCATCGCGCCGGTTCCGCCTGCCCCCTGGGGCGGCGGTGCGCCTCCGCCGAGCACCGGCTCGCCGATGCTGAGCGGCAGGGGCCGCGGCCGTTCGAACACGGAGAGCAGCGGCAGGATCACGAAGAAGTGGGCGAAATAGTAGATCGTCGCGAGGCGCCCGATATGGATGTACCAGCCCTCGGCCGGCTGCGACCCGATATAGCCGAGCACAAGGCAGTCGATCACCAGCAGCCAGAAGACCTGCTTGTAGATCGGGCGGAAGCGGGCGCTGCGCACCGGCGAGCGGTCGAGCCAGGGCAGGATGAAGAGCACGGCGATGGCCGCGAACATGGCGACGACGCCGAGCAGCTTGTCGGGGATCGCGCGCAGGATCGCGTAGAAGGGCAGGAAATACCATTCCGGCACGATATGCGCCGGCGTCACCAGCGGGTTCGCCGGCACATAGTTGTCCGGGTGGCCCAGATAGTCCGGCGCGAAGAACACGAACAGGCAGAAGATCGTCAGGAACGCGCCCAGGCCGAACATGTCCTTGATCGTGTAATAGGGGTGGAAGGGGATGCTGTCCTGCTTGCCGCGGGCCTCGATGCCGAGCGGGTTGTTGGAGCCGTGCGTGTGCAGCGCCACCACATGCAGCACGACGACGCCGACGATGACGAACGGCAGCAGGTAGTGCAGCGAGTAGAAGCGGTTGAGGGTCGGGTTGTCCACGGCGAAGCCGCCCCACAGCCAGCTCACGATCGCGTCCCCGACCAGCGGGATCGCCGAGAACAGGTTGGTGATGACCGTGGCACCCCAGAAGCTCATCTGGCCCCAGGGCAGCACATAGCCCATGAAGGCTGTCGCCATCATCAGCAGCAGGATCACGACGCCGAGGATCCACAGGATTTCCCGCGGCGACTTGTAGGAGCCGTAATAGAGCCCGCGGAAGATGTGGATATAAACGAGGATGAAGAAGAACGACGCGCCGTTCATGTGGATGAACTGGATCAGCCACCCGAAGGGCACGTCCCGGTGGATGCGCTCCACGCTGTCGAACGCATGGTCCACATGCGGCGTGTAGTGCATTGCCAGCATGATGCCGGTGACGATCATCACGATCAGCATGAAGCCGGCGAGCGAGCCGAAATTCCACCAGTAGTTGAGGTTCTTCGGCGTCGGGTATTCATGCATCTCGTGATGCAGGAAGGTGAAGACCGGCAGCCGGTAGTCGATCCAGCGGACGATGGGATTGTCGAATTTGGGCGCAGCCATCGAACTCAACCGATCAGGATGCGGGTGTCGTCGAGGAATTGGTATGGCGGCACGGGCAGGTTCTCCGGCGCCGGCCCCTTGCGGATGCGCCCTGAGGTGTCGTAGTGCGAGCCGTGGCAGGGGCAGAACCAGCCTCCGTATTCGCCCTTCTCATCGGTGTCCTTCTGCCCGAGCGGAATGCAGCCGAGATGGGTGCACACGCCCACCAGGATCAGCCATTCCGCCTTCTGGACCCTGTCAGCATCGGCCATCGGGTCCGGCAGCGCGTCCAGCGGGGTATCTTCGGCTTCGCGGATTTCGGCTTCGGTGCGCCGGCGCACGAACACCGGCTTCTTCTGCCAGACGACGGTGATCGACTGTCCCGGCTCGATGGGTTCCAGATCGACCTCGGTGGTCGAGAGCGCAAGCACGTCGGCCGCGGGGTTCATGTTGTCGATAAACGCCCAGGCGGTCGCGGCTGCGCCAACAGCGCCCATGCCGCCCGCCGCATATTCCAGAAAGTCGCGGCGCGTGACGCCGTCGCCGCCCGCCCCGTCCGCCGTTGCCGCCATGTCCAAAAAAACTCCCCGCGCCTATGGACAGCGGGCGCTCGCCGCATAGCCCATTCGAGTATGTCTTGCGGCCCCCGCGCCGCTATGCGACCCGATGCCGCGTAAATGCCCTTGCGGGCGCACAATCGTTCATTTGCAGGCGGATATGCCCCACATTGCAGGCAGGTTCCGCCGCAGGGAAAGCCGATGGTGACGGACGCATCCGCGACGCGCCGGACAAGGGCGCGGCTCTGGTTCGAGGAGTTGCGCGACGGTTTCTGCGCCGCCTTCGAGGCGCTGGAGCCGGGCGGCGCGCGATTCGAACGCCGAAGCTGGGAGCGGCCGGGCGGCGGCGGCGGCGTCATGTCCGTGATGAAGGGCGAGGTGTTCGAGAAGGTCGGCGTCAATGTCTCGACCGTGCACGGCGCCTTCTCGGAAGAGTTCCGGGCGCAGATACCGGGCGCGGAGGAAGATCCGCGCTTCTGGGCTTCCGGCATCTCGCTGGTCGCGCATATGGCCTCGCCCTTCGTGCCGGCCATGCACATGAACACCCGTTATATCGAAACGACCCGGGCCTGGTTCGGCGGCGGGGCGGACCTCACACCGATGTTCCCGGAGCGCGCGGCCGAGGAGGGGCGCGCCTTCCACGCCGCGCTCGAAGACGCCTGCAACCGCCGCGACGCGGGCTACTATCCCCGCTTCAAGGCCTGGTGCGACGAGTATTTCCACCTGCCGCACCGGGGCGAGCCGCGCGGGCTCGGCGGCATCTTCTTCGACAATCTGGCGAGCGGCGACTGGGAGGCGGACTTCGCCTTCGTGCAGGATGTCGGGCGCGCGGTGCTGGAGGTTTATCCCCGGATCGTGGGCATGCGGATGGACGAGCCCTGGACGGAGGCCGACCGCATGCACCAGCTCCGCCGGCGCGGGCGCTATGTGGAGTTCAACCTGCTCCATGACCGGGGCACCCGCTTCGGCCTGATGACCGGCGGCAATATCGACGCCATCCTGATGTCGCTTCCGCCGCTGGCCGCCTGGGACTGAGCCGGATACAGACCGTGACCTTCGGGGGAAATCCGGGTTAGGGTTTCGCCAGTCGAACGCCGTGCGCTCCCGTCCCACGCGCCCGCGGCTGACGAAAAGGGAGACCACCATGCTGAAACGTATTGCGACCTTGCTGACCGCCTGCCTCGCAGGGGCCCTGGCAGCGGCGCCGTCGGGGGCCGAAACGGTCCTCAGGATTTCGAGCTGGGCCCCGCCGACCCATCCCATCAACGCTGTCGTATGGCCGACATGGGGGAAATGGGTCAGCGAAGCGACCGAGGGCCGGGTGACAACCAAAATCGAATACAAGCTGGCGTCGCCGCTGAACCAGTTCGCCCTTGTGCGCGACGGCATTGCGGATGCCGCCTGGATCTTCCACGGCTACAATACGCGCTATGTGGCCTCGCAGGTGGTCGAGATGCCGAACCTCGGCACCAGCGCCGAGGCCGCCAGCGTCGCCTACTGGAAGGTGCACGAGAAATACCTCCACAAGGCCAACGAACACCGCGGCACCGTGCTGATCGGGCTGATGTCGCACGGTCCGGCGGTCATTCAGACGAAGAAGCCCCTGACGGCGCTTTCGGACCTCGAGGGCATGAAGATCCGGGTGCCCGGCGGCGTCGGCAGCCTGGCCGGCAAGGCGCTTGGCGTCACCGCGGTGAAACTGCCCGCTCCCAAGGTCTACGAGGCTTTGTCGTCCGGCGTCGCGGACGGCATCTTCATGCCGATAGAGACCCAGAAATCCTTCCGCCTGAAAGAGGTCGTCCCGCATGTGACCGTCATGCCGGGCGGGCTCTATTACGGCAGCTTCGCGCTCATCATGAACCCGGCCGCGCTGGACGGGATGTCGGAGGCCGACCGGAAGGCGGTGATGAGCGTATCGGGCCTCAAGCTGTCGCAGTTCGCCGGCACTCAGTGGGATGCTGCCGACAAGGCCGGCCTGGCGGCGGCGAAGGAAGCGGGAACCGCAATCCAGGAGGCGAGCCCGGCCATGAAGGAGGAATATCTCGCCCTTATGAAGCCGGTGGAGGAAGCCTGGATCGAGCGTGCCAGCAAGGACGGCTACGACGCCCGGGCCGCGCTCGAAGACCTCCGCCGGATCGCCCGCGAATACGACAAGGCCAGGTGAACGAGTCCGATCGACCCGAAGAGACGACCCCTTCCGGACCGCGCCGCGGCGGGTGGCCGATCGCCCTTCCGGAAGGGGCGTCCGCGCTCGTGTTGTTCGCGTTGATGGTGATGACCTGCGTCGACGTCATCGGACGCGAACTCTTCGGGACCCCTCTGGACGGCGCGACCGAGCTGACGCAGCTTATGCTGGGCGTCATCGTGTTCGCAATTCTTCCCTCGGTCTGTCTTCGCGAAGAGCATGTCTCCGTCGATCTCCTCGATCTCTGGTACCCCGAACGGCTGGTCCCGCTGCGCCAGGCGGTTCTGAACGCGGTCATGGCGGTCGCGCTCGGCTTCGTGGCCTGGCGGGTCTGGATCATCGCCGGCCTGACTGCCGACTACGGAGACGCGACCGAATTCCTCGAAATCAGGCTGGCGCCGATCAACTACTTCATCGCCGCGCTCAGCGCCTGCGGCGCGGCGGCGTTCGTTGCCAATACCGTCCGCCACGCGCGGGCGGCGCTTTCGACGGCCCCCGCGAAGGATGCGCCGGGCGATCGCGGAACCGCCTGACCGGATAACGGTTCGGGGACCATGGACGTCGTTTTCATCGGCTTTGCAGCACTTCTCGTCCTGGTATTCGTCAGGATGCCGATCGCATTCGCGATGGGCCTCGTGGGCTTCGCCGGCTTCGGCTATCTGACGGGATGGAAGCCGTCGCTCTCGATGGTCGGCACGCTGGTCTCCGAAACGGCCCTTTCCTACGGCCTGTCGGTGGTGCCGCTGTTCATCCTGATGGGCAACTTCGTCTCCCGGGCCGGCCTGTCCGGCGAACTCTATTCCGCCTCCCACGCCTTTCTCGGCCACAGGCGGGGCGGGCTGTCGATGGCGACGATCGTCGCCTGCGGCGGCTTCTCGGCGATCTGCGGCTCGAGCCTCGCGACGGCGGCGACGATGTCCAGGGTGGCCATGCCGCCGATGCGCCGCTACGGATATTCGGACAGCCTCGCCTCGGCCTCGATCGCCGCCGGGGGCACGCTCGGCATCCTGATCCCGCCCAGCGTCATTCTCGTGCTCTACGGGCTGATGACGGAGACCAGCATCCGCGAACTGTTCGCCGCTGGCTTCATTCCCGGCCTCATAGGAGTGCTGTTCTATCTCGGCGCCGTGCAATGGGTTGTCTGGCGGCGCCCCGAGGAGGGGCCGAGGGCGGAGCGCACCCCGTGGCGGGAACGCCTGGCCGCGCTCGGCGGCGTCTGGGGCACGCTGCTGCTGTTCGTGCTGGTGATGGGCGGGATCTACGGCGGGCTGTTCACCCCGACGGAGGCCGCCGGCATCGGGGCCGGCGGCGCTTTCCTCATCGCGCTCGCCCGGGGTGCGCTCACCTGGCGCTCTCTGCTGGAAGTGCTGACCGACAGCGCGCGCACCACGGCGATGCTGTTCACCGTGCTGATCGGCGCGCTGATCTTCTCGAACTTCGTCAACCGGGGCGGGCTGCCGGACGGCCTGCTCTCGCTGGTTGCGGGATACGACCTGCCGCCGCTCGCGGTAATCGCGATCATCCTTGCAATCTATCTCGTGCTCGGCTGCGTCTTCGAGAGCCTGTCGATGCTGCTGCTGACGATCCCGATCTTCTTTCCGGTCGTGCAGGGGCTCGGCTATGCGGGGCTGGGCGAGGAGGCAATTCTGGTCTGGTTCGGCATCATTGCCGTCGTGGTCACCGAAATCAGCCTGATAACGCCGCCGGTCGGCCTCAATGTCTTCGTGCTCTCGGGCGTGCTCAAGGACGTCAGGACCAGCACGGTGTTCAAGGGCGTGACGCCGTTCTGGTGCGCCGATATCGGGCGCCTCGCGCTCCTGGTCGCCTTTCCCGCGCTTTCGCTCGCCCTGCCGCGGCTGTTCTACGGCTGAGCAGGGCTTGGGCGGGTCAGGCGGCGGCGCGCTCCGCCTCGGGCCGCCAGGCCGGCAGCGGCGCGCCTTCCACCGTGACGCGGTGCATCAGGCGACGGTGGCCGGCATAGTCGTTGAGCGCGCAATGCCAGGTGGCGCGGTTGTCCCAGAAGACCACCGTGCCCGGCTCGAACCGCACCCGGCAGGTGAATTCGGGCCGGCTCCCGTGCTCGTAGAGCGTCTGCAGCAGCGGGCGGCTCTCTTCGACCGTCCATCCGTCGAACCGCACCGTGAAGCCGCGGTTCACATAAAGCGACGGCCGGCCGCTCACCGGATGGCGGATGACGACCGGATGCACGGCGTCCTGCGTCGCGGCCTCCCTGTTGCCGAGCCGGTTCCCGATATCGCTGCCGTCCCTCACATAGCTGGCGTCCGTCCCGAAGACATGGCGGCTCGAATGCACGGCCTTCATGCCCGAGAGCATCGCCTTCAGCCCGTCCGAGAGCGCGTCCCAGGCGGCATACATGCTGGAGAATTGCGTGTCGCCGCCGAAGGGCGGCAATTCGCGCGCGACCAGGATCGAGCCCAGCGCCGGCTCGATGTCGTAGGTATGGTCGGTGTGCCACTCGCCGCCGATATTCGCCTTCTGCTCGGGCTCCTTGCGCACCTCGGCGATACCCGGCCAGCCGTCCACCGCCTTGAAGAAGCGGTTGATGTTGACGCCGCCGAACGCCTCGCCCATCGCAAGGTGGCCTTCCGGCGAGAGCGTCTGCCCGCGAAAGACCAGCACGCCGTATTCGCCGAGTCCGGCCGTCAGGGCCTCGATGCGCTCCGGCGTCAGGTCGCGCTCCAGGTCGATGCCGGAGACCTCCGCGCCGCACGCGCCCGAGATCGGTGTGAATTCCATTGCCGCGCCTCCGTCGTTCTTCGTGCAATATAGCGCATCGGGAGAATAGGGGGAGAGCCGCCATGACCGAGACCGCGTTCAAATCCGCAACCGAGCTGGCCGCCATGATTCGCACGCGGGAGATCGGGGCGGAGGAATTACTGGACCTGTATTTCGAGCGCATCGACAGGCACAACCCGGCCCTCAACGCAGTCATCTGGCAGGACCGCGAGACGGCGCGCGAGACGGCGCGGGCCGCCGACAGCGCGACCGCCCGCGGCGGGGACCTGCCGCCGCTTCACGGCGTGCCGATGACGATCAAGGAGAGTTACGACCTGGCGGGCTCGCCGACGACCTGGGGCGACCCCGAGTTTCGCGACAATATCGCCGGGACGGACTGTGTATCGGTGCAGCGGCTGAAGGCCGCCGGCGTCAACCTGTTCGGCAAGACCAACGTGCCGCTGATGCTGGCCGACTGGCAGAGCTACAACGACATTTACGGCGTCACCAACAATCCCTGGGATCTGGGCAGGACGCCGGGCGGCTCCTCGGGCGGCTCCGGCGCGGCGCTCGCGGCCGGCATGACCGGCATCGACGCCGGCAGCGACATCGGCGCCTCGATCCGCAATCCGGCGCATTATTGCGGCGTGTTCGGCCACAAGCCGAGCTGGGGCCTCTGCCCGCCGCGCGGCCACGCTCTGCCGGGCGTGCTGGCGCAGTCGGACATTTCCGTGGTCGGGCCGCTGGCGCGCTCGGCGGACGACCTGGAAGCCGCGCTGGACGCCATGGCGGGTCCCGACGAAATGGAGGCGGCGGGTTACAAGCTCGACCTGCCGGGCCCCCGCGTTCCCGGCTTCGAAGGCCTGCGCGTCGCCGTCATGCTGGACTCCGAGCCGTCCGAGGTCGATACGGTTTATGGCGACCTGCTGCAGGACCTTGTGGACCGCATCGCTGCGACGGGAGCGGTCGTCAGCGACGCGGCGCGGCCCGAGATCGACATGGCGGCGCTCCACGAGAACTACGTCCTGCTGCTGCGGGCCGCGACCAGCGCCCGCCAGCCGGAAGCCGTGCTGCGCGAGCATGAGGAAGCCATGGAGCGGCTCGGCGCAGACGACCCGAGCTACTACGCCCGCATGGCGCGCGGCAACACGATGAGGCACCGGGAGTGGCTGGCGCTCCGGGAGCAGCGCGAGCATTTCCGCTGGGCCTGGCACCGCTTCTTCCGGGACTGGGACGTGCTGCTCTGCCCCGTCGCGGCCTCCACCGCCTTTCCGCACGACCATGAGGGCGAGCGCTACCAGCGCACGGTCCGGGTGAACAATCGCGAGGTGGCGACGACCGACCAGCTGTTCTGGGCGGGCTTCAACGGTGTGTGCTACCTGCCGGGCGCCGTGGCGCCGGCGGGGATTGCGCGCGACGGCCTGCCCGGCGGCATCCAGATCGTCGGCCCCTATCTCGGCGACCGGGCCTGCATCCACACCGCGCGGCTGATCGAACGCCATTTCGGCGGCTTCCGGCCCCCGCCGGGCTACTGAACGGGAGGCGGATCGCTTCGCGACTTAAGGGACTTGTTCTCCCCATCGTTTGGTGTATGTTTTACACATGGCACGCACCAATATAGACATCGACGACCGAGCCTGCGCTGAAGTCATGCACCGTTACAGCTTGAGCACGAAGCGGGAAGCGGTCAATTTTGCGTTGCGCCTGGTGGCGGCGGAACCGTTGAGCCTCGATGAGGCCCGACAAATGCGCGGATCGGGCTGGGAAGGCGATCTGGACGAAATGCGGACCGGTCGTCTGACGTGATCCTGATCGACACCTCGGCATGGGTCGAGTTCCTTCGCAATACCCGCTCGCCGATCTGCGAGCGCGTCGATGCCTTGCTGGACAGAGAAGAAATTGCGGTGTGCGACGCAGTTCGCATGGAAGTGCTTGCCGGAGCGCGGGACGAACGCCACTTGTCGAGCCTGCGCCGGCTGCTTGCGAGAGCGATCATCCTCCCGACGGTGCCGGGCGACTTCGACGAAGCAGCCGTCCTCTACCGGCGATGCCGCCGCGAAGGAGAAACCGTTCGCAAGCTGCTCGACTGCTTCATCGGCGCTATCGCAATTCGCGCGGATGCAGCCGTTCTGCACAACGACTCCGACTTCGATGTGCTTGCGCGCCATGCGGGATTGCGAACCGAAGCGTCAGACTGACCGGCTACAAACGTGGCCAGCTACCCGGCGATGGAACCCGGTTCGGCGACCGCCTCGGCAAAAGCCGTCTTGGCTCGCGACTGGGCATATCCCGGTCTGTGCCGCGGACCTTGCGAGGGATAAACTCAGCTCCGGCTTGCAAAACAAGAGCGCCGCGAGGGAGGGGCTGACATGAAGCTCGGGGTTGTGTTTCCGCAGACGGAGATCGGGGCCGATCCGGCGGCCTGCCGCGACTTCGCGCAGGCGGCGGAAGAGCTTGGCTACGCGCACCTGCTCGCCTTCGACCATGTGCTGGGGGCCGACCCGGCGGCGCACACCCTGACCGGCCCCTATACGCACAAGTCGATGTTCCACGAGCCGATGGTGCTGTTCGGCTGGCTTGCGGCGCTGACGGAGCGGATCGGGTTCGTCACCGGCATCCTCATCCTGCCGCAGCGCCAGACGGCGCTGGTCGCCAAGCAGGCGGCGGAGGTGGATATCCTGTCCGGCGGGCGGCTCCGGTTCGGCATCGGGGTCGGCTGGAACCAGGTCGAATTCCAGGCGCTGAACGAGGACTTCACCAATCGCGGCAAACGTTCGGAGGAGCAGATCGCGCTGTTGCGCCGGCTCTGGACCGAGGAGCTGGTGACCTTCGAGGGCCGCTGGCACGGGTTCCGGGACGCCGGCATCGCCCCGCTGCCCGTACAGCGCCCGATCCCGATCTGGATCGGCGGCCATGCCGAGGCGACCATCGAGCGCATCGGGCGCATCGGCGACGGCTGGTTTCCGCTGGTCACGCCTTCCGACAAGACGGCGGCGCGCGTCGAGCGCCTCAGGGACCATGCCCGCGCGGCCGGGCGCGACCCGGCCGACATCGGCATCGAGTCCTGGCTGCGCTACGCCAAACGGGGCGAGGTTGCAGGCTCGGAGTCCTGGCAGGCCGATATCGACTTCTGGCGGAGCGTCGATGCGACCCACCTGACGGTGAACACGATGGATGCGGGCTTGCGCGGGGCGGATGCGCATATCGAGGCCATGCGGCGCGTGAAGGAATCGGTGGACCTGTGAACGGCGGCGCAGAGGACGCGGGCAGCTTCGACTGGATCGTCGTCGGCACCGGCTCGGCCGGCTCCGTGCTGGCCGCGCGCCTTTCCGAGCGGGCCGGCCACCGGGTGCTGGTGCTGGAGGCGGGCGGGATGGACCGCAACCCCTTCATCCACATCCCCGCCGGCTACACCAGGACCCTTAACAGCAGCGCTGTGAACTGGCGCTTCGAGATCGACCCGGAGGACTACACCCACAACCGCGCCATGCCGCTGCCGCGCGGCAAGGTCGTAGGCGGCTCGTCGTCGATCAACGGCATGCTCTATGTGCGCGGCAACGCGCGCGACTTCGACGACTGGGCGCAGATGGGCAATCGCGGCTGGTCCTGGGAGGAGGTGCTGCCCTTCTTCAGGAAGTCCGAGCGGCGCGACGGCGGCGACCCGGCCTTTCGCGGCACGTCCGGAGAGCTTCGGGTCTCCGACATGCGCGACCGCTTCGAACTCACCGACGACGTCATTCGCGCCGGCGAGGAACTCGGCTATCCCCGCAACCCCGACTATAACGGCGCCTCGCACGACGGCTTCGGCTACTACCAGGTCTGCCAGAAGAACGGCCTTCGGCACAGCGCCTTCCGGGCCTTCCTGAAGCCCGCGTTGAGGCGCCCCAATATCGAGTTGCGCACCCACGCGCTGGCGGAGCGGGTGGTGATCGAGGACGGGCGCGCCGTTGCTGTGGAATACCGGCGGGCCGGCCGGCTGGAACGGGCGGCGGCCGAGCGGGGCATTGCGCTGTCGGCAGGCGCGGTGCAGTCGCCGCAATTGCTGGAATTGTCGGGCATCGGCAACCCCGATGTGCTGCGGGCCCAGGGGATCGAGGTGCAAAGGGCGCTGCCGGGCGTCGGCGAGAACTACCGCGACCATTACATGGTGCGGAAGTCCTGGCGCATCGCGCGTCCGGTCACCGTCAACGAGAAGTCGCGCGGCCTGGCGTTCGCCGGCGAGGTTCTTCGCTATGCGGTGACGCGGCGCGGGCTGTTGACGCTCACGCCCGGCGTGGTCGCGGGATTCGTGCGCACGCGGGACGATCTCGCCGCCCCGGACGTTCAGTACCACATCGTTCCGGCGAGCTATGACGACCCCCGGACCAAGGCGCTGGCGCGGACGCCGGGCATGACCGTCGGCACATACCAGACGCGGCCGGAAAGCGTCGGGACGATCCATATCCGTTCGGCCTGCGCAGACGAGCAGCCGGCGATCAGGGGCAACTATCTTTCCGCGGAGTTCGACCGCCGGGCGCTGGTGGGCGGCATGAAGATCGCCCGCGCCCTGATGGAGACCGAGGCCATGAGCCGCCATGTCGCCTTCGAGGAGCTGCCGGGCGCGGCGGTGCGGAGCGACGGGGAGTGGCTGGACTTCGCCCGCGAGGCGGGGTTCGCGATCTACCACCCGGTCGGCACCTGCAAGATGGGCACGGACCCGATGGCGGTGGTCGATCCGCGCCTTTGCGTGCATGGCGTGTCGGGCCTGCGCGTCGCGGACGCCTCGGTCATGCCCACCCTCACCAACGGCAACACGCACGCTCCCACCATGATGATCGCCGAAAAGGCAGCCTACATGATGCTGGAGGATGCGGGGCCTTAGCCGGCCCGGAAGAACCGGGCTCAGCGCGGCATGCGCCGGGCGGCGAGAACCGCGCCGAAGGAGCAGAGAAAGGCGAGAACGAGGAAGGCCCCGCAGCCGAGGAACAGCAGGACCGGCCACTCGCGGTCCATCGTCCAGCCGAACAGGAGCGGCGCGAGGCCGCCGCCGACGGACAGCCCGACAAATACGAAGCCGATCACCCGGCCGGTGCTGCCGGGCGGCGTGATCCGCCGGAGGATCAGGTCGCGCGCCGGCAGCACGACGCCCATTGCGAACCCGGCAACCCCCAGCAGCGCGGCGAGGCCGACAACGCCGATATCGGCGAAGCCGGCAAGCGCCGTCAGCGCCCCGCCGCCGATGAGCGCCGCGCCGGTGACATACACCTGCCATCGTTCGCGGTCCGGCAGTTCGCCGCCCGCCAGTATGCCGAACGCGAGCGCCAGCAGCGCCGTCGTCAGCACCGCGCCGGCGGATGCCGGGTCGAGGCCGTAGAGCTTGCCGAGGCCGATGACCGTGAAGGACATGATGCCGCCGCTTGCCATGCCGTAGGCCGCGAAGAAGCCGAAGAACAGCAGGATCGGCAGGGAGAGCCACCGCGCGGGCGCAGCGTCCGCTGCCGCGTCCCCGTTGCGCGGCGGGGAGGCGACGGCGCCGCCGCTCATCGCCATCGCCAGCACGGTCGCGATGCCCGCCGCGCCGGCCAGCATGACGGCGTTTCGCCAACCCATTAATGCCGCCAGCGCCGCCATCGTCAGCGGCGCCACCGCAGTGCCGAAGAAGCCGAGGAAGGTGTGGAGGCTGTAAGCGCGCGGCAGCCGCTGTTCGCGAATGCGCGCCGCCAGCACCGCATAGTCGGCCGGATGGAAGACGCTGTTGCCGATGCCGGCCGCCACCGCCAGCAGCGCCAGCGCCCAATAGCTGGAAACGAATCCGATAGCGGCAATGGCGGCGGCGTTGAGCGCAAGGCCCGCCAGCAGCACCGGCCGGGCGCCCCAGCGGTCCACCGCGAGCCCGACCGGCGCTTGGAGCACGCCGCCCACCATCGCATAGCCTGTCACCAGCGCGCCCAGCAGCGCATAGCTGACGCCGAACTCTTCCCGGAAGAACAGGAACAGCGGCGGCAGGGTGAGCGCGTAGAAATGGCTCAGGAAATGCCCGGCGCCGATCAGCGCGATCGTCCGGTTTTCCCCGGCCGTTATGCCCGCCTCCGCCGTTTGCGCCATGCTCGAATCCCCTCCGGACCGGCGCGCAATATGCCTGTCGCTGCACAAAGACGAAACTGCGCCCGCTTGCCCACCCTGTCTCCTGTCGGCATCATCCTCGACCGGGGAGGGGCGATGGTCCCGGTTACGGACGAGCTTCTGGACGGGATGGTCCGATCGATATTGCCGGCCTGTCCCGGTCGTTCATGCCGAGACGCCGCGGATTAATCCTGTGCCCGTGGTCTTTCGCCATCGGAATGTTCGCTTCCACTTCTTCTCGAATGAGGGCGCGCCCCCGGGAGCCGGTGCATATCCACGCGGAAAGCAGTGACGGCGAGGCGAAATTCTGGTTGTATCCGGAGGTGGGAATTGCTAGGAGCGCCGGCTACAGCCGCAAGCAGCTTTCGGAATTGGCCGACATAGTGCGGCGGCGTCGGGAAGAAATCGAAAGAGCCTGGAATGAACATTTCGACTAGAGCCCGCGCGGTCTCCTTCGACCCGCACACCATGTGGGTCGAGTTGGATGACGGGCGCTCGCTCGGCGTGCCCCTGGTCTGGTTTCCGCGGCTGAGACGCGCAACGGCGGCGCAGCGGGAAAACTACCGGATCGGCTATTCGGGGAACGGTCTTCATTGGGACGAACTCAACGAGGACATTTCTGTCGAAGGCCTGCTGATGGGCCGGGGTGACGAAACCCGCGCAAGGCCGCAGGCGGCCTGACGCCATCGGCATCGCCGCCCGGAACGCGCGCCGGCAGGGAGGGGCGATGGTCCCGGTTACGGATGAGTTGCTGGACGGGATGGTCCGCGCGATCGTGGCGGAGGTCGATCCCGAGCAGGTGATCCTGTTCGGCTCGCGCGCCCGCGGCGATGCGCATGAGCATTCCGACGTGGACCTGATCGTCATCGAGGCCGAGCCCTTCGGGGCGGGCCGGAGCCGCGTGGACGAGTCGGTGCGGCTCTACAGGGCGGCCTCCGGCTTCGGCGTGGACAAAGACATCCTCGTCTTCACGGTCGCCGAACGGGAATACTAGCGCGATTCCCTGAACCACGTCCTCGCCCGCGCGCTCCGGGAAGGCAGGGTGCTCTATGAGCGACCTTAAATGCGCCCGGCTGATGCTCCGTTCGGCGGAACAGGATATGCGCTCGCTTCAGATTCTGGCTGCGGAGGGACCGGAGGAAGGCTTCGGCTTCCATGTTCAGCAGGCCATAGAGTAAAGCGTTCAAGGCGTGGCTGGCGCTGCTGGGCGAGCTTTACCCGCTGACCCATAGCCTCAAGACGCTGCTGGACCGCCTGGCCGAGTGCGGCGCCGATGTCGAACCCTGGCGCGAAACCGAACGCTACACGCCCTACGCCGTCCAGTTCCGCTGCACCGGCGTCGATCCCGAAACCGAAGCCATAGACCGCGACGCCGCCGCCGAGGCCGTTCGGGCGCTGCTGGCGAAGGTTGCGCAGGAATTGGCCGGGGCGGAGGACGGAATGGAACGGGGCTGAGCCGCGCCCGTCATCCTTCCGCCGCAGCAATTTCGTCCGCCTGACGCGGCTTTCGCGCCGCCCCAGCCTTGCGCGCCGGCGCTGGACGCACCTATGGTGGGAGCCGGGCCGATTCGCGGTCCGGGTTTGGAGGGTGCTGTGACGCCGCCTGTGGAGAGCGTGCCGACGCTGGTGCTGAATGCGGATTTCCGCCCGCTCAGCTATTTCCCGCTGTCGCTCTGGTCGTGGCAGGAAAGCGTCAAGGCCGTGTTCCTCAACCGCGTGCAGGTGCTGGCCGAATACGACCGTGAGGTGCGCTCGCCGACCTGGGCCATGCGGCTGCCCTCCGTCATCGCGCTGCGGGACTATGTGGCGCCGGCGCGCCACCCGGCCTTCACGCGCTTCAACGTCTTCCTGCGCGACCGCTTCGGCTGCCAGTATTGCGGCGCGCGCCTGCCGCCGGAAGAGCTGACCTTTGACCATGTGGTGCCGCGCTCGCGCGGCGGGCGCACGGCATGGACCAATGTCGTCGCCGCCTGCGGGCGCTGCAACCGCGCCAAGGGCGACCGGCTGCTGCGCGATTCCGGCATGCGGCTCCAGAAGCTCCCCGTCCGGCCGAGCGTCTGGCGCCTCCAGGAGAACGGGCGCAGCTTCCCGCCCAATTTCCTGCATGAGAGCTGGTCCGACTTCCTCTACTGGGACAGCGAGCTCGAACAGGGCTGACGCCCGCCCCGCACGCGGCCCTTTCACCTTTCGGCCGTCTTCCCGCCATGTCTCCATATCGTCATGCCCGGACTTTTTCCGGGCATCTCCCTTGGGGGCCATTACGGCGGCGGAAATGGATGGCCGGAACAAGTCCGGCCATGACGGAGGGAGTGTCCGGGAGACGGTCTTTGGACCGGCGTCCGGGCAGCAATCGGGGCGGTATCAGGCACGGGCGAGGCTTTCCTCTATGCGGATTGCCTCGTTCCACTTGGCCATGCGCTCGGAGCGCGCGAAGGAGCCGACCTTGAGGCCGGGCGCGCCCCAGCCGACGGCGAGATGGACGATGGTCACATCCTCCGTCTCGCCGGAGCGCGCCGAGACGATGCCGCCGAAACCCGCCTCGCGCGCGGCGTCCCAGGCGGCCTTCGCCTCGGCGAGCGTGCCGCGCTGGTTGGGCTTGATGAGCAGCGTGTTGGCCGCACCCCGCCGCGCCGCTTCCCCGACCCGCCGGGCGGAGGTCACGAGCAGGTCGTCGCCGACCACCTGCACGCGCTCGCCATGGGCGGAGGTAAAGGCGGCGAAGCCCTCCCAGTCGTCCTCGCCGAGCGGGTCCTCCACCGAGACGATCGGGTAGCGCGCGAGCCAGCCGCCGACGAGGCGGCCCATGCCCTCGCTGTCGAGTTCCCGGTCCTCCAGCGCGAGCCGGTAGCGCCCGCCCTGCCCGAACTCGCTTGCCGCCACATCCAGCGCGATGGCGACCTGCTCGCCCGGCCGGAAGCCGGCGCGCTCGATGGCGCGGGCCAGCATGTCGAGCGCGGCCTCATTGGTGTCGAAATCCGGCCAGAAGCCGCCCTCGTCCGCCACGCCCCGCAGCCGCCCGGCCTCCGCCATAAGGAGGCCGGCCGCGCGATAGACCTCGGCGGTCCAGGCGCAGGCTTGCGCGAAGCTCTCAGCGCCCGGCGCGGTCACCATGAAGTCCTGGATATCGACCCGCCGCCCCGCATGGGCGCCGCCGCCGAAGATCTGGATTTCCGGGGCCGGCAGCGAGACGGCCCCCTCGCCCGCAAGCCAGCGCCAGAGCGGCAGGCCGGCCGCCGCCGCGCCCGCCCAGGCCGCCGCCATCGACACGGCGACGCAGGCATTGGCGCCCAGGCGTCTCTTGTCTTCTGTGCCGTCCAGCCGGATCAGCCGCCGGTCCGCCGCTTCCCGGTCCTCGACACTGACGCCCCGGAGCGCGGCCGCGATCTCGCCCTCGACCGAGGCTACCGCCTGCATCACGTCGAGCCCGCCGAAGGCCGCGCCGCCATCGCGCCGGTCGAGCGCCTCGCCCGAGCCGGTCGAGGCCCCGGCAGGCGCAATCGCCCGCCCGACCGCGCCGCCCGCGAGATGCACTTCGGCCTCCACCGTCGGCCGCCCGCGCGAGTCCCAGACCCGCCTTCCGCGCACCCTCTCGATCTCGAAGGCGTTCACGTCGCCGCCCCCTCCTCCCAGGCCGCCGCAATCTCGCCGAGGCTTGCGGGCGGGCGTTGCAGCAGGCGGCGGGCGAAGGCGCGGGGGCGGGCCTTCTCGTCCTCGCGGGTGAGGTATTCCACCGGCGACTTGCCGTCGAGCCGCGCGAGCAGCAGGCCCGGCAGCAGCCGCGCCGCGCGCCCCTCCAGCGCCGCCTCCGGCCCGTAGCCCTCGACCAGCGCGCGGAAGCAGGCGAGATAGGCCGCCTCGTGCCGTGGTTTCCAGACGCTCTTCAGCAGCATGTGGTTCAGGCAGAAGGCGATGTCGAAGGCGGGGTCCCCGTACCAGGCGCATTCGGCGTCGAGGAAAACGGGACCCCGGGGTCCGGCGAGGATGTTCTTCGGGCTGACATCGCCGTGGACCAGCGTTTCGCGCGTTGCCGCCGTCGCTTCGGCGAGGTCGTTGAGCGCGGGCGCGAGGTCCGGGTGCCGCTCCGCCGTCGCCAGCAGGTAGGGCTCCAGCCGGATCGCGTGGAAGATCGGGTCTGTCGCGAAGGCGGCGGCGGTCGCCCCGTCGCCTGCATGTGCCCGGTGGATGAGGGCGAGCCGGCGTCCGACCTCGCGCGCGAAGGCGGCGTCGGCCCGTCCGGCGGCAAGCTCCGCCTTCCAGACCGGATGCGTCTCCGGCTCAAGCCATGTCATGGCGAGTGCGCCCGCCTCTTCGTCCTGCCCCAGCAGGCGCGGCGCGGCGTCCGGCAGGAGCGCGTTCACGGCCGCGAACCAGCCTGCTTCCGAGCCATTGCGCTCCACCGGGGCGCGCCAGTCGGCCGCGACCTTGAGGCGAGGCAGCGCACGCTTGACGCAGACGGGCCCCGCCGCCGTTTCCACCCGGTAGATGTCCGAGGAGACACCGCCCTCCAGCGGCTCGAAGCGGGGCCGCTCCTCCGCCCCGACCAACCCCATGCGCCTAAGCGCAGCGGCGAGCGCGTCCGTATTTCCGGCCTCGTTCACAGGCGCGGGCCCGGTGTCCCGACCCTCTTCCCGTCATGCCCGGACTTGTTCCGGGCATCTCCGTCGGGGTCGTTACGGCGGTGGAAGTGGATGCCCGGAACAAGTCCGGGCATGACGGAGGGACAGCGCGCAGACATGACGGGAAGAGCGCGGCGCTGTCCCTCAGGCGGCCGCCATTGCATAGACGCCGCCGACCTCGTCCGGCAGCTCGACCTGCGCCCAGCTTTCGCCGCCGTCCTCCGTGCCGAAGGTGCGCCCGCCGCGCGCCCCGCACCAGACGCGGTCCGGGTCGGAAGCGCTTTCGGCCACGATCATCAGGGTGGAGTTGACATCGACGCCCCTGTCGAACCGCTCCCAGCTCCCGCCGAGGTCGGTGCTGCGCCAGAGCGAGCCGGCGTCGCTGGTGGCGGCCTTGCTGAACGCGCCGAAAAGCGTCTTCGGGTCATGCCGCGAGACCGTGACGTCGCGGGCGTAGGTGAGCGGCGAGTAGTCGCCGATGCCCATTTCGCGCCAGGTCCCGCCCCGGTCGTCGGAGCGGAACAGGCCCATGCGGGTCGCCAGGAACACAGTGCCGGGCAGGGCGGGGCTGACCGCCAGCGAGTGCGTGTCCATCATGCCTTCGCTGTCCATGTCGGAGCCGATGGCGCTCTTCAGGTGCTCCTCGCCCGCGAGCCTCAGCAGGTCCGCATTGCAGCTTTCCCAGGTGTCGCCGCCGTCGAGCGAGCGCAGCACGCCGCCGACTTCCAACCCTGCATAAATCTCGTCGGGCGCGCTCGGGTCCGCCGTCATGCGGATGACGCGCGTCGGGAAGCCCATGTCGCAATGCCCCTCCGGCACGGGCGGCCGAAGCCGCTCCCAGCGCGCGCCGCCGTTTGTGCTGCGGTAGATGGAGGTGCCTGTGGTGCCGGCATAGAGCGTGTCCGGGTCGCCCGGCCGCGCCATCACCGACCATGTGGTCCGGTCCTCCGACGGCAGGTTGAGCGAGCGCCAGCTCTCGCCTCCGTCCTCGCTGACATAGGGTCCGGCCTGCGTGCCGGCATAGGCCTTCTCGCCCACGAAGCCGAGCGCGCGGATTTCCGGCTCCTCCGGCAGGCCCCGGCTGACGCGTTGCCACTCTGTGTCTCCGCCGGCCAGCCGGAACAGCCCCTGGCGATGCTTCATGCCGGGCTGCGCGGCCCCGGCGAGAACGATGCGGTCCATGATGCGTGCCCTCCCCGCTGTCAGGCCGTGCAGTCTATCCCCCGCCGTCGGGGGATAGAAGGCCGCCGCCCGAAACTGTCCGACCCGCCGGGCCCGCTCCAGTCCCGGGCCGGGCCGGAAATGTGTTCTGTCGGAACGGGTTCTGCATTAGGCTCGCGGCCGGCGCGTTTCCTGCGCCTGGCGGATGGCTGGCGGACGTGCAGGGCTGCGTCCTGCCGCCAGAAGGAGCGGCCCGCGGGAAAGAGTTGGCATGGCGGCAAATCCGGGAATTCCGGCGGGCGGGAAGGCGGTGGATGCCCGCTGGCTGCAGCAGGCGCTGGCTGCCGCCGGCGCACCGGACCTTCCGGCGATCCGCGATGTCGCGGTCGAGGAGATCGGCGGCGGGTTCGGCCTGTTGGGGGAAATCCTGCGCTGCCGCATAGCCTGGGAAGGGGAGGCGGATGCGGCGCCCGGAAGCGTCGTCGTCAAACTGCCCTCCCCGGACCCGAAAAGCCTGCGCCTGTGCCGGCGCCTGTCGCTCTACAAGCGGGAATACGAGTTCTACCGGCATATAGGCGCACAGGCGCCGGTCCGCTCGCCGGCCCTGCTGTACGGCGACTTCGAGCCGCGGAGCCATGATTTCGTCCTGGTGCTCGAAGATCTGGGCGGGGGCGGAATGACGCTAGGGGACCAGATCGCCGGCGCGACCGCCGAACAGGCGAGGGCAGTCGTGCGTGCGCTCGCGCGGATGCACGGCTTCTACTGGAACAGGACCGACCGGCCGCCGCTGGCCGGGCTGCACGACGCCTTCAGCCCGAAACGCCTCAGGGTGCTGCAATTGGTCTATCTGGCGAGTCTCGCACCGGCTCTCGACCGCATCGACGGTCTCTTTACGGGCGAAATGCGCCGGATTGTCGAAGCCTACGGCCTGTGCTTGATCGACTATCTGGGCGAGGTCGCCGCAGCGCCGCTCACCTTCACACACGGCGATGTCCGGCTCGACAACCTGTTCTTCGACGCAGGCGGCGGGGACAAGGTCGCCATGATCGACTGGCAGGTCAGCGCTGTCGGCAGCGGCCTCTACGATGTCGCCTATTTCCTCGGCGGCAACATCCCGACCGAACTGCGCCGCGAAATCGAGCGCGACGCCCTGAGCGAGTATCGGGACATTGTCTGCGGCATGGGCGCGGAAGACTTCACCTTCGAGGACTGCTGGCAGCTTTACCGGCGGAACATGCTGTCGCTCCTGACGGTCGCGGTTCTGGTATGCGGCGGGCTGGACCTCGGCGATGACCGCAAGCGCCGGCTGGTGGAAACGGGCGTGCGGCGGACCCTCAACGCCATTGAGGACCTCGCCGCCGCCGAATTCCTGCCGGCGCGCCGGCCGTTCTTCAGCCTGGCAAACGGCATGTCCGCCCTTTTCCGCACCGCATACCGCGTGCGGCGAGCGCTGCGGTAGAGCACGTTCCGTTCGGGTTCGGACCGAAACGCGGTTCTATCGGAACGGATCGTGTGCCAGCACCCGCATGTGTGCGAACCCGGCAGGGCTCAGATCGGGGCGGTGGCGGCTTCGAGCCAGAGCGGGTCCTCGCAGGCGGCAATCTCGCGCACCTGGGCGTGGTAGGCGTTCAGCCAGTCGCGTTCGGCGGGCGTGAGGAGCGCGATGTCGATCAGGCGGCGGTCGATGGGCGCGAAGGTCAGCGTCTCGAAACTCAGCATCTCCGGGAAATCGGGGTCCCCGCGCACCAGCAACAGGTTCTCGATGCGGATGCCGAACGCCCCCGTTTCGTAATAGCCGGGCTCGTTTGAGACGATCATGCCCGCAAGCAGGGGCTCGTTGCCGCTGCGGGCGACGCGCTGGGGTCCCTCATGCACGGAGAGGTAGCTGCCGACGCCGTGGCCCGTGCCGTGGTCGAAATCGAGCCCTCCCTGCCAGAGCGGCGCGCGGGCGAGCGCGTCCAGCTGGGCGCCGGTGGTCCCCTCGGGAAACCGCGCCGTGGCGAGCGCAATATGCCCCTTCAGCACGCGCGTGAAGCAGGCGCGCTCGTGCTCCGTCGGGGTCCCGATGGCGACCGTGCGGGTGATGTCGGTCGTGCCGTCGAGGAACTGCGCGCCGGAATCGACCAGATAGAGCATGCCCGGCGCGAGCACCCGGTCGGTGGCCTCGGTCACGCCGTAATGGACGATGGCGCCGTTGGGTCCCGCGCCGGAGATCGTCGGGAAGCTGAGATCGCGGAAGAGCGGCAGCTTCTTGCGGCAGCCGTGCAACTGCGCGGCGGCGGAAAGCTCCGTCTGCCGGCCCGAGGGGCCTTCGCGGTCGAGCCAGGCGAGGAAGTCCGCCATCGCCCCGGCGTCGCGGCGGTGCGCGGCCCGCGTCCCCGCGATCTCGCCCTCGTTCTTGCAGGCCTTGGGCAGGATGCAGGGGTCGCGCCCGCGTTCGATCGCCGCGCCCGCCGCTTCCAGCCGCGAGAGGACCCAGGCCGGCGCGCTGGCGGCATCGACCAGCACCGTCCTGGCCGCCAGCGCGTCGAGCGCCGGCCCGAATGCCTCCGGCGGCGCCAGCGACACCTCGTTGCCGAGATGCTCGCCAAGGCCCGGCGCGGGCTTGGCCGGATCGACGAACAGCTCCACCCGGCCTTCGCGGTCCAGCAGCGCGAAAGAGAGCGGCAGCGGCGTGTGGGAGACATCGCCGCCGCGCACATTCAACAGCCACGCGATGGAGTCCGGCAGGGTCAGCACGGCGGCGTCGCGGCCGGCCCCGGCAAGCGCGGCGGCCAGTTCGCGGCGCTTGTCGGCGGAGTCCCGGCCGGCATGGGCGATGTCATGCGCGACGACCGGCGCGGCCGGCGGGGCGGGCCGTTCGGCCCAGACCGCATCCAGCGGGTTGTCCTCGCAGGCGACCAGCCGGCCGCCGGCCTTGCCGGCCGCCTCCTCGAACTTGCGGACCTCGCCCTCCACATGCAGCCAGGGGTCGTAGCCGAGCGCGCCCTCCGCCGGCAGGTTCGCCGCGATCCACTCCGCCGGCGGATCGTCGCCGATATGGCGGCACTCGAAGAGTTCGGTATCGACCTGTTCCGGCATTTGCAGCGTGTAACGGCCGTCGCTGAAGACCGCGGCCTTTTCGAGCAGCAGGACGGCGACCCCGGCCGAGCCGGTAAAGCCGGTCAGCCAGGCGAGCCGCGCCGCGCTCGGCGGCACATATTCGCCCTGGTGCTCATCCGCGCGCGGCACCACGAAGCCGTCGAGGCCGCGCCGGCGCAGTTCGGCCCGGAGCGAGTCGGCCGCCTCCCGACGGTCGCTCACGCCGCATGGCTCCCGGTCACGAAGGGCCAGAGCGCGTCGGCTCCCTTCTCGGCAATCAGGCGGCCGAGCCGGACCGACCAAAAGCGCTCATTGCCGAACTCGTCCCGCCAGCACCAGAGCCGCCTCGTGCGGTGGTGCAGGGAATGTTCGTAAGTGAAGCCCATCGCGCCGTGGACCTGGTGCGCGATGGCGGCGCCCTTCGACGCCGCCTCGCCGACGCGCGCCTTGGCCGCCGCAATCGCCGCGACGCCGGCAGGGCCGAAATCCCCGGCCGCGACGGCCTCGCCCGCGGCGTCCGCCGCCGCTTCGGCCGCGGCTGCCTCGCCGGCGAGCTCCGCCAGCGCATGTTGCACCGCCTGGAAGCGACCGATGGGCCGGCCGAACTGCTCGCGCTCCTGCGCGTATTGCACCGACTGGTCGAGCAGCCGGGAAAGCGCGCCTGCCATCTGCGCCGCGCGGATCGCCGCACCGACAAGCATCGGGCGGTCCCGGTCGAGTCCCTCGGGCGCCGGGGCCGAGCGCAGCGGGTGCACGCCGTCGAACGCGATGTCGTCGCGCGCCTCGCCGGCAAGGCTCGTTCCCGGCACCAGCGCGCAGGCCTCCCGCTCGACGAGAAGGATGCGGCCCGCCGCCAGCAGCGCGACATGCCCGGCCTGGCGCGCGAAGGGCACTTGCCGCGCCGTGCCGGAGAGCACGCCGCCTGAGAGCTCGACGGTGTCGGCCGGGCCGACCGGGGCCACCGTCATGGGGCCGACCGCCGGGGCAAGGCCCACCCGTTCGAGAAGCCAGCCCGCCAGCAGCGTTTCGGCCAACGGAACGGGAGCCGCCCAGGCGCCGGCTGCCTTCAGGATATCGAAGCCGTCTCCGACATCCGCTCCCCCGCCGCCGAGCTCTTCGCAAACCCAGGCGAGGGTGAGGCCGCTTTCCTCCAGCGCCTCCCAAAGCGCTGCCGGCCAGACGCCGTTCTCCGCGTCGTTGACGACCTCAGGCGGGCAGAGGTCGGCGAGGATGCGCTCCGCCGTGTCGAGGACGATACGGTCGCTCATCGAAGGCCCAGCTCCCGCGCGACGATGCCCTTCAGCACCTCGTTGGTGCCGCCGCGAATGGTGGAGGAGGGCACATGCAGCACGCCGTCCGCCAGCACCTTGCCGTAGAGGTCCGGGGACTGGCTCGCGGCCTGCGCCGGCAGGAGGTTCCGGGCCTCGCGCACCAGTTCGCCCTCGAAGCGCGTGCCCATGTCCTTGACGAGCGCGGCGGCGACTTCCGGCGCCTCGCCTTCGTCCAGCAGCTTCGAGACGCCGAGCGACATGCGCCGGAGCGCCATGGTCCGTGCCGCCAGCGCGCCGACCGTTTCCGCGTCCCTCTCGCCGGGCTCGGGACCGAGTTCCCGCACCAGCTCGGTCAGCACCGGGAAGGTGGAGAGGAACCGTTCCGGCCCGGAGCGTTCGATGGCGAGCTCGCTTGTGACCTGCCGCCAGCCGTCGCCCACCTCGCCGATCGCCATGTCGTCCGGCACGAACGCATCGTCGAACACGGTCTCGTTGAAATGGCGCTCGCCGGCGATATTGCGGATGCCGCGTATCTCGATGCCGGGCGACTTGAGGTCGATCAGGAACTGTGTCAGGCCGGCATGGCGGGCCTTCATGTCGCGGGGCCGGGTGCGGACCAGTGCGATCATGTAATGCGAGCGGTGCGCGCCGGAAGACCAGATCTTGCGCCCGTTTATCGTCCAACCGCCATCGACCTTTGTGGCCGCGGTGCGGACCGAAGCGAGGTCGGAGCCGGAGTCCGGCTCGCTCATGCCGATGGCGAAATAGCATTCCCCGGCGGCGATGCGCGGCAGGATCGAGCGCCGCTGCTCCTCCGTGCCGTAGCGCAGCAGCAGCGGCCCGGACTGGCGGTCGGCGACCCAGTGCGCGGCGCAGGGCGCGCCGGCGGACACCATCTCCTCGGTCACGATATAGCGGTGCAGCGCCGGGCGCTCGCCGCCGCCATATTGCTTCGGCCACATCATGCCGAGCCAGCCGCGTTCGCCCATCTTGCGCGACCATTCGGGCGACCAGCCGGAGCCCCAGCTGTCCGCCATGGGCGTGAAGCCGCCCGACTCCCGCTCGGAACGGATGAAGTCGCGGACTTCCTCCCTGAGCGCCCGTTCCTCCGGGCCGAACTCGACCCTCGGGAAGCGGAACCGTTCCCCCGTCATGGCCTCTCCCTTCGCTGGAGCGGCGCGATTATGCCGTCAGGCGGGGCGGCCCTCAATCAGCACCATGACCGCGCCGTTATTGTGCGCCCGGCCGACAAAGGCCCGCCCGAGGCTGTCCCGCTTCACGGGCACACCATTGCCTTCTATCAGGCGAATGGCCCGCTCGGGGTCGGCGAAGGCGATGACATGCCCGGCCATGCAGGGCAGGGGCGGCGCGGCCTCGCCGGGGAACTGGTCCGCATACGCCGCGGCGGACAGCACCGCATAGCCGGCGGAGTCCGCGCCGAAGCCGGCGAGCCGGGCCGCCAGTTCGTCGGGACTGTCCGAGACGAACAGGCATTGCCTGAGCGCGCGGGCGCCGTTCGGATGCTCCAGCAGTTCCGGCCGCCACAGCACGTCCGGCGTCTGGTGCTCGATGACGATGATGCGCCCCTCGGGCCAGCTTGCGTCCTCGGAGAAGATATTGCGGAAGCGCATCTCTCCCGCCGGCGTCGAGCGGGCGCGCTGCACCGGCGGGGCGAAGCCCAGCGCCGCCATGTCGGGCCAGGCCCCGTCCGCCGACGCGCAGCGGAAGGCCGCGATGTGGATGCCCTCGTGCCGGGCGATGAAATGCGCCCAGGGGTTGAACCTGTCGGGCGCGCGAATGCCGATCAGCTCCAGATAGCCCTCGCGGAACAGCGCGCAGCGGTTGGCCGTGGCCCAGGGCTGCATGCCGCCTGTTCCCGGAACGGCGCCCTGCTGCGGCGTTTCCGGGGAGAGCAGGAAACCCAGGCGCTCCCAGGCGGCGGCGCCCGCATCGAGATCGGCGCGCATCTGCCCGGTATGGTCGAGGGGAAAGGCCATCGCCGGTCAGGGAAGCCGCACATCGGTCAGCGGCCGGCCCCAGTCCTCCGCGCGGGCCAGAACGCGCGGCAGGTCCTCCTCCAGCATGAACCCTTCCTCGATGAGCGTCCGCGCCGCCGCCTCGACGGCCCGCAGATAGCTGGCCGCGTCGCCGTAACGCTCCAGCAGGGAAGGGCGGGGGTCGCCCGTCGCTGCGCGTTCCTCCGGCGTGTCGGGAAAGGGGATGTAGCTGCCCGAAAACTCGTGCATCGCGCCGCCGCCAACGCCGCGACGGCGGATATTCCAGCCGGCGAAGGTGCCGACGGGTGCTGCGATCATCGGCGCGCGCACGCCGGCGGTCTCGTTGCCGTCGGCATCGACCGCCGGCACCAGCACGGGATAGCCCTCCTCGGCCAGCACTTCCGGCGGCTCCCTGTCGAGAATCCCCTCCTCGGTGCGTGGGCCGAAATCGAGCGCCGGCATGAGGTTAGGCGATTGCGGCACGGCCCTGCCGGGGATCGCCGGGAATTGCTCCCGCCAGGTGCCGTATGGCACGAGCGTATCGTCCGTGACGCGGGGATAGCGGCTCGGCGGGGGCGGCGGGCCGCCGTCGGCCCAGCGGTCGAGCGCGTCGAGCATGGCGCGGAACAGCATCGAGGTCTGCGCGACATTCAGCCAGTTCTCGCAGACCGCCCGGCGCGGCTCCCGCTGGTTGGGGTCGGCGGAATGCTGCGTACCCGTCCAGTGGTAGATGCGCACGCCCTCCGGCTCCGCGAGATCGTTGCCGTCGCAGTCCGTGTGGACCAGCGAGCCGCGCCGCTGCCAGTATTCGGTCGCGGTCTGGGTGTGGACGATGAGCGGGTCCGTGTCGGGCCGCTTCAGGATCGCGTCGCTGCGGCGGCTGTGCGGGTCCGTGCAGGGGCTGTAGGCGAAGGGGAAACGGTCGGCGGGCGCGTAACGGTCCTCATGCTGCTGGCCGCCCGAGACCACGGCATTGGCGAAGCGCTGGTTCAGCCACTTGCCGCCGGCGCCGGAGACATGCGGCATCAGCCCGTCGAAGACCCGCCGGCCGGCGGCGTCGGCATTGAAGCCCCGCCAGACGAAATCGCGGATCGCGCGGCCCGTCTGCGAGCGCCCGTAGCCGTAAGCCCGGTCGATGCCGCCGAGCGGGTTGCCGACGCCCTCCTCGTAGCGCAGCCAGCTCACAAGGTCGCGCACGGCGACATGCCCGAGGCCCATCACCAGTGGGTCGCGGCCTTCATAGACCAGTTCGTAGATCCAGCCGGGCCGGAAGCCGTCCGGCAGGAAGATGTGGCTGTCGGACGGCGCCACGCCCCAGTCGGGGCCGAGCCCGTCCAGTCCGCCGCCCGCGTCGATGCGCGCGAAGGACCACTCGTCCGCCGGCACCGGCCGGCGCGGCGCGTCCGCATAGGGGCGCATGGTGAGGCTCGCCTTCGCCGTATCGAGGGAAACGGCGGGATGGGAGCGCGTCGTGCCGCGGCCGCTGAGCGGCAGGCAGGTAACGCCCGGCTCGTCGGCGATGAACTCCGTGCGCACCGGCCCGGTCACCGGCCCGTCCTCATGGCGCGCGACCGGCAGGTCGAGCAGCATCCGGCCCTCGCCCGGCAGGAGGTCGCCCTGCCAGGCGCCGAAGACGACCGTGTAGCCGCGCCGGAAGAGGAAGCCGTTGCCGGCATGGGCCGGGGTCTCAGGGTCGTTGCTGTGCTCAGCGTCGCAGAAATACTGGAGCGCGCGCTTGTTGCCCCGGTTGCCCCAGTCGAAGAACAGCCGCCGGTTGCCGAGCGCCGGGTCCGCCGGCTGCAGGATGAAGACATCGGCGCTGAACAAGACCAGCCCCTCGCCGTCCCTCGGCGCAAGCGCGATATCCGTCACGCCCGCCTGGGCCGGCGCCAGGGGATCGACCCGGAAGCGCGCGCGGCCGGCAATGCGCTCATAGGCCCCGCTCTCCCCGAACCGCTGTCCCTCGGCGAAGGGCCGGCGGTCGAGAATCTCCAGTTGCACGAGATTGGTCATGGCGTGCGCGTTCTCCCGGGCGGAAGCCGCTACAATAGCCGGCCAGCCGAGGAGGTCTAAGCCATGTCCGCAACCGGGTCCGTCGTTCTGACCGAGCAAAGGGGCGCGGTCCGCCATATCGTGCTCAACCGCCCCGAGGCGCTGAACGCGATCGACGACGCGATGGTTCCGGCGCTGACGCAGGCGTTCCGCGACGCCAACGCCAACCAAGCCACGCGCGCCATCGTCTTTCGGGGAGCCGGACGGGCCTTCTGCGCGGGCGCGGACCTCAAGGCGCGGAAGATCGCGGGAAGCGAAGCCGCAGCACGGGCGCGCGCGCACGCCATTCAGGATGTGACGCGCGCCATCGTCTTCGGAGACGTGCCGGTGGTCGGCGCGATCCACGGCTGGGCGGTCGGCGGCGGCTTCGAATGGGCGCTCAATTGCGACTTCCCGATCTGGGCGGAGGGCGCGCGGGGCTTCTTCCCGGAAGTGTCCTGGGGCCTGTTCGTCACCGGCGGCGTCTCGGCCATCCTGCCGAACCTGATCGGCCTCCAGAAGACGAAGGAACTGCTGATGCTGGGCGAGCGTTACGGCGCGGCCGCGCTCCACGAACTCGGCATCGCCTGGCGGGTGGCGGCGGACGATGCGCTGCTGGACGAGGCCGAGGCCGTGGCCGAGCGGCTGGCGGCGCTGCCGGTGCGCGCCGTCCGCGACATGAAGCGGACCCTCAACCGCGCAGCATACGGCGATGTGGCGGAGGCGCTGGAGCGTGAAGTGGATGCGGTGGCGCGCTCCTACAACGACCCCGAGACCTTCGAGCGGATCGCCGCCTTCAGCGACCGCTGAAGGCGCTGTCCGGGTCCGTCAGCGCCTGGAGGCGCAGGCCTGCCGTGCGGGCGAAGCGGGTGATGAGCGACTTGCGCCGCGCCGGGTTGACCCGGCCTTCCTCCGGCTCGCGCAGCAGTTCCGCGCCGAAGCCGTCCGCGACCAGCAGGCCGCAGCTTTCCGGGATCAGGTGTTTGGGAAAACCTTCCGGAACAGCGAAATAGAACGCATCGCAGAAGTCCAGATAGTCCCGCCACTTGGCGTCCGCGCGAAAATCGGCTTCGGAGGATTTCACCTCGACAACGGCAATCCGGCCGTCCTCGGCGAGCGCGATCACGTCCACGCGGCGGCGGTTGCGCAGGGTGAACTCGGTCAGCACCGCATAGCCGGCGTGGCGCAGGAACCGGCACACGCCGCGCGCGAGAAGGACACCGTCGTTCTTCATATGTTCAGATTAGCCGATCCTTCCCGTCGAGCGCAAGCCGGACGACCTTCTTCATGGCCGTGGGCAGGGCGTAGCCGTCGAGAGCGTCGAGGGAGGCCCAGACGCAGCCCTCGGGAGCGGCGGCAGCGCTCCTGCCGGTCCGCACGTCCAGTTCGAGGATGAAATGCGTGAAGCCGTGCCTGGCAACCGCGCCAAGCGGCTCCCATGCGCCCTCGACCGGCGGGTCCTCCGGCGGCGGGCCCTCCTCGACCCAGGGGCCCGAGGGCACTTCCATCATGCCGCCGAGCAGGCCGTTCTCCGGCCGGCGGCGGAGCAGGACCCGCCCGGCGCCGTCCTCGGTCCAGTAGGCGATGCCCCGCCGCACCGGCCGCTCGCGCTTCGGAGCCTTGACCGGCAGGCTCTCCGCAATCCCGGACGCCCTGGCGAGGCAGTCGCCCGACCAGGGGCAGGCGCCGCAGCGGGGACGGCGCGGCAGGCACACGGTCGCGCCGAGGTCCATCGCCGCCTGCGCATAATCGCCGGGACGCTCGTCCGGGGTCAGCCGGGCTGCCGCATCGCGGATCGCTTTTTTCGCGGCGGGCAGCGGCGTTTCGACGCGGAAGAGCCGCGCCATCACCCGCTCCACATTGCCGTCCACGACCGTCGCCTTGCGTTCGAACGCGATGGCGGCAATGGCGGCGGCGGTGTAGGCGCCGACGCCGGGCAGGGCGCGGAGCCCGGCCTCGCTGTCGGGGAAGTGTCCGCCATGGCGCGCGGCGACGATGCGGGCGGCGGCGTGCAAATTGCGCGCCCGGGCGTAGTAGCCGAGCCCCTGCCAGGCCTGCAGCACCTCGTCCAGCGAGGCAGCGGCCAGCGCCCCGACATCCGGCCAGCGCTCGACGAAGCGGAGGAAATAAGGGCCGGCGGCGGCAGCCACGGTCTGCTGCAGCATGATCTCGCTCAGCCAGACGCGGTAAGGCTCGGCGCGCTCCCCCGGCGGCGCGCGCCAGGGGAGCTCGCGACGATGCGCGTCATACCATCGAAGCAGCGCCTCCGCCTTCGCCTTCATGGCCTCTCCCTGCCGCCCTCGAAGCGGCCCCGGCCATCATAGCGCCGGGACTCCGTCATCGAGGTTTGTCCCGTTATGCTGGAAGCATGACCGGGAGAAACCCAGGCAGGCGCAGAACGGGCCGGTTTGTGGCCGTCGGGGCGGCGGTGGAACGAGGGCTCGCGCCGACCGCCCGGAAGCACGGCTTTTCGGAAACGCGGCTGCTGCTACGATGGGAAAGCGTCGTCGGAACGGACATCGCGACATGGACGCGGCCGCTGCGGCTGGTCCGCGGCGTGCTTCATCTGCGGGTCGCGTCAGCTTGGGCGACCTATATCCAGCACCAGGGGCCGTCGATCCGGGACCGGGTGAACCTGTTTCTGGGGCGCAAGGCGGTGACGCGCATCGTCCTGAAGCAGGGCCGCATCGACCCGCCGCCGGCGGCAAGGCCCGCAATGGAGCCGGCGCCCGAACCGGTTGCGGTGTCCGGCATATCCGACCCCGAACTCAGCATCACGCTCGCGCGATTGGGCGGCGCCGTGCAGGCGCGGCAGAAGCGGCTGGCCGCATCCCGCAAGACCTCCCTATAAAGAGTCTTTCGGGGGCTTATATTTTTTTGACTCCGGGTGCCTTGTTTATACCTCAATTTCGAGTTAGCTTACGACATCTTGTGGTGAGGCTGTGCCAATGCGGAACATATGGACCGTCGTTGTAGTCGTGGCGGTCGCAGTCATCGTCAGCGCCGCCTACAACTCCTTTTTCGCCGGACGGACCGGTTCGCAACTTGCCGTGAGTCCGCTGGACAGCGTGGCGGCCCATGCGGCGGACGCCGTTTCGAATCCGGAAATCGGGCCGGAAGAACGAGTGCTCGGCGAGGAAAGCGCCAGAGTCGCAATCGTCGAATATTCATCGCTCACCTGCCCGCATTGCGCGCAATTCCATGCCGAGGGCTACAGGCACCTGAAGAGCGCCTATATCGATACCGGGAAGGTGAAGCTCGTCTTTCGCGATTTCCCGCTCGACGGCCTCGCATTGCGCGCGGCGGCGCTTGCCGAATGCGTGCCGGCCGGACGCTATTTCCCCTTCCTTCAATTGCTCTTCGAAGGCCAGAAAAGCTGGGCGCGTTCCGAAAACCCGCTGGCGGAACTCCTGCGTCTCGGCCAGCTCGCGGGCCTCAGCCAGGAGCGCGCAAGCGCGTGTCTTCAGGACGAGACGGGGCTGGAAAAAATTATTCAGGAACGGCTGGCCGGCCAGGAGGAATACCAGATCGATTCAACGCCGAGTTTCATTATCGACGGGCGCAAGCATCCGGGCGCGCTGACCGCGGACGAACTCGACGAAATCCTGGCGCCCCTGCTGGGCTGACCTTTTCCATGCGGCAGCGGTTAACCGGTCGCCCATAATGCGGCCAGCAGGCAGGCGTGCAGGGCGCATGCGGCAATGAAGAGGCGCAAGGCGCGGCGAATGTCCTCTGTCGTGGCCCGGCTGCGCCCCCGTCCCATCCAGGCGTCCTCGACCACCCTGCCGCCATAGCGCCGGGGGCCGGCGAGCGCGAGCCCCAACGCGCCCGCCATCGCCGCCTCGGGCCAGCCGGCGTTCGGCGAGCGGTGCCGGTGCGCATCGTTCATCACGGCGCGCCATGCGCCGAGCGGGCTTGCCCGCCGGAAGCAGAACGCCGCGCCCATGAGCAGGAGTGCGGAAATCCGCGCCGGCAGGAAACAGGCGATATCGTCGGCCCGCGCCGACCAGGCGCCGAAAGCCTCATGGCGCTGCGTGCGGTGGCCGATCATGCTGTCGAGCGTGTTGACCGCCTTGAAGGCGCAAAGCCCCGGCAGGCCGAGCAGCAGGAACCAGAAAGCGGGCGCGACCACGCTATCGGAGAAGTTTTCCGCCAACGACTCGATCCCGGCGCGCGCAACGCCGTGGGCGTCGAGCGAGGCGGGATCGCGTCCGGCGACGTGGGAGACGGCCTCGCGCCCCTGTTGCAGGCCGGCATCGAGGCCGGCGGCAACTGCCGAGACATGGTCGTACAGCCCGCGCTGCGCGACGAGCAGGAAGGCCAGCAACAGGGTCGGCAGCCATCCGAGCAGGCTGAGCGCCCAGCCGGCCGCCGCGGCGGCTGCGGTCACGGCCAACAGGGCGAAGGCCCCGCGCATCCGCCGGTCGGCAGCCGGGCGTTCGGGCCGGTTGAGGCGGGTATCCACGCGCTCGATCATGCGCCCGATCAAGGCAACCGGGTGCGGCACGCGGCGAAACAGGGCCGGCAGGTCGCCAAGCACCGCGTCCAGCAGCAAGGCGCCGAGCAGGATCGGGACGATGCTTGCCGTTCCGTCTATCATGGGCGGCGATTCTACTCGAAACGAGAGGCACGATGCCCAAGACCGGAGTCATGGTTTGCGGCCACGGCAGCCGCGATGCCGATGCCGTGCAGGAGTTCCTGTCCCTGGCCGAGGGGCTGCGACCCCGCCTGCCGGACTACGACCTGGAGATCGGCTTTCTCGAATTCGCCCGCCCGGTGATCCGCGAGGGGCTGGAGGCGCTGGTGCAGCGGGGCAACCGGCGCATTCTGGCGGTTCCCGGCATGCTGTTCGCCGCCGGGCATGTGAAGAACGACGTGCCCTCGGAAATAAACGAGTTCGCGCATGCGCATCCCGACATCGACATAAGGCTCGGGCGCGACCTCGCCATCGACGCCAAGCTGCTACAAGCCGCCCGTGCGCGCATCGAGAGCGTGCTCGGCGAGGAGACGCCGCGCTCGGAGACGCTGCTGATGGTGGTCGGGCGGGGAACCAACGACCCGGACGCCAACTCCAATGTCAGCAAGGTCGCCCGGATGCTCTGGGAGGGCATGGGCTTCGGCTGGGCGGAGACCTGCTATTCGGGGGTTGCGCACCCGCGCGTCGATGCCGGGCTGGAGCGGGCCGCCCGGCTCGGCTTCCCGCGGATCGTGGTCTTCCCCTATTTCCTGTTCACCGGCGTCCTGGTGCGGCGCATCTACGACCAGACCGACAAGGTTGCGGCGGCCCACCCCGGAATATCCTTCGTCAAGGCGCCCTATCTGAACGACCATCCCCTGGTGCTGGACAGCTTCGCCGAACGTGTCCGGGGCGCGCTGACGGGTGACAACCTGATGAATTGCGCGCTCTGCAAATACCGGGAGCAGATCGTCGGGCGAGAGGACGAGGTCGGCACACCGCAGGCGGGCCATCACCACCATGTGCGCGGCGGCGGACACTCGCATTCCCATGAGCACGGGCACGACCATTCCCACGAGCATGGGCACGGCCACTCCCACTGACACCGATGCACACATATCTGCGCGATCCGGCGGCGATCTACCGGCTTTCCTTCCGCATGGCGCGCGAGGAAACCGACCTGTCGGGCCTGCCGCCGCGCGCCGCCGGGCTTGCCTTGCGGCTCGTCCATGCCTGCGGCCGGCCGGAGATCGTGAGGGACCTTGTCCTGAGCGCGGGCGTTGTCGAGCGCGCGGAAGCCGGGCTGGCGGCGGGAGCGCCCGTCATCGCCGACACCCGCATGACGGCCGAGGGCGTAATCGGGTGCGACGCCGTCTGCGCCATAGACGACGCTGCGGTCGCGGAGGCGGCGCGCGCCGGCGGCAATACGCGGGCCATGGCTGCGATGGACGCGCTGGCGGAGCGCTTCGGCGGCGCCGTTATAGCGGTCGGCAATGCCCCGACGGCGCTCTTCAGGCTGCTTGAGCTCGTGGCCGCGGGCACGCCGCCGCCGCTGGCGGTCCTCGGGTTTCCGGTGGGCTTCGTCGGCGCGGCCGAGTCGAAGGCGGCGCTTGTCGAAAGCGGCCTGCCGCATATCGCGCTCCGGGGCCGCTTCGGCGGCAGCGCGCTCGCGGCGGCAGCCGTAAACGCATTGTTGTACCCCTCCGAGACTGCGCCGTGACGCCCTGGCTCACCGTGCTCGGCATCGGCGAGGACGGCCTCGAACCGGCGCGCCGCGCCATCGTCGAGAACGCGGAGTTCCTGGTGGGCGGCAAACGTCACCTGGCGCTTGCCGGGGCGGGTCCGGCGGAGCGGATGACCTGGCAGCGTCCGCTGTCCCGGACCCTCGATGCCATCCTCGCGCGCCGCCCGCGCCCGACCGTCGTGCTGGCGACCGGCGACCCGATGTGGTTCGGCATCGGCAAATCCCTGGCGCGGCGGGTGCCGGCGGAGGAAATGCGCATCCTGCCCGCCGTCGGCGCGTTCTCGCTGGCCGCAGCGCGGCTTGCATGGCCGCTGGAGAGCGCGGCGGCGCTGTCGCTGCACGGCAGGCCCCTCGGCCTGCTCGCGCTGCATGTCGCGCCCGGCGCAAGACTGCTGGCGCTGTCGCATGACGACGGCACGCCCGCGCGCGTCGCGGACTGGCTCACCCGCCGCGGCTACGGCGCCAGCCGCATGACGGCGCTGGCCCATATGGGCGGCCCTCTTGAGACAAGCACGGAAGGGCGGGCCGATCGCTGGGCCGCGGAGGTCCCTGACCTCAATACGCTCGCCATCCAATGCGTCGCCGGCGACGGCGCGCATGTCTTCTCCCGCGCGCCGGGCCTCCCGGACGAGTTCTTCGAGCATGACGGCATGCTGACCAAGGTCCATATCCGCGCGGCGACGCTCGCCCTGCTCGCGCCGACGGCGGGCGCGCATCTCTGGGATGTCGGGGCGGGGTCGGGGGCAATCGGCATCGAGTGGATGAGGGCCGGGGGAACGGCGGACGCGGTCGAGCCTCTCGCCTCCCGGCGCGCGGCGATGGCGCGCAATGCGGAGGAACTGGGTGCGCCGGGGCTGGAAATCCATGCCGGAGAGGCGCCGGCGGCTCTAGAGGGGTTGGCGGAACCGGACGCCGTGTTCGTGGGCGGCGGCCTCAGCACCGGGGGCGTCATCGAGGCTGCGTGGGAGGCGCTCCGGCCGGGCGGGCGCATCGTGGCCAATGCGGTCACGCTGGAGGGCGAGGCGCGGCTGGTCCGGGCACGGTCCGAACTGGGCGGCGACCTCTACCGCATCTCGGTCGAGACGGTGGAGGTGCTCGGGCCGGTCGGACGCTTCAACGCCTTCCGGCCCGCCATGTCGGTGACGCAGTGGGCCGCGCGCAAACCGTGGCGGGCTGCCTCGTGAGCGGCTGGGTCTGCGGCGTCGGCGTCGGCCCGGGCGACCCCGAACTCCTGACGCTGAAGGGCCTGCGCATCATCCGCAAGGCCGAAGTGATTGCCTTCCCGGCCCCGCTGGAAGGCCCCAGCTTCGCGCGCTCCATCGTCGCTTCGCATCTGGACGACAGCCGGATAGAGCTGGCGATCCGCATGCCGATGCAGGCGGCGCGCTTTCCGGCCGAGGCCGTTTACGACCGCGCGCTGAGGGATATCGAGGCGCATCTGGAAGCCGGGCGGGGCGTCGCCGTGCTTTGCCAGGGCGACCCGTTCTTCTACGGCTCCTTCCTCTATCTCTTCGCCCGCCTGTCGGCGGACTGGCCGGTCGAGGTGGTGCCTGGCGTGTCGTCGCTCACGGCCTGTGCGGCGGCGGCGGGCAGGGCGCTTGCGGCGCGCAACGATGTGCTTTCGGTGCTGCCGGCCCCGCTCGGCGACGCTGAACTGGAAGCCCGCCTCTCGGCCTGCGATGCGGTTGCTCTCGTCAAGGTCGGGCGGCATTTCGAGCGCGTGAGGGGTCTGCTCATGCGCCTCGGCTTCGCGGACCGCGCCCGGCTGGTCATCCATGCCGGGCTCCCCGACGAGCGCGTCCTGCCGCTCGATCGTGTCGATCCGGCGGACGTGCCCTATTTCTCGACGATCCTCCTCCACAAGCGGGGCAGGGCCTGGCTGTGACGGTCGCGGTGGTGCTGACGGAGCGCGGCGCAAGCCTTGCGGGCCGGCTCGGCCTCGAAGCCGTGCCGCTGGACGAGATGGAGGGTCGGTTTCGCGCGGGCGAGCCTGTCGTCGCCATAATGGCTGCCGGTATCGCCGTCCGGCGGCTGGCGCCGCTTCTGGCCGACAAGCGCGAAGAGCCGCCGGTCGTCGTCGTTGCGGAGGACGGCAGCGCCGCAGTGCCGCTGCTCGGCGGCCATCGGGGCGCCAACCGGCTGGCCCGCCGGATCGCCCGGACGCTCGGCGTGCAGGCGGCCGTGACCACGGCCAGCGACGTCCTGTTCGGCGTGGCGCTGGACGACCCGCCGCCGGGCTGGACCTTCGCCAATCCCGAAACGGCCAAACCGGTCATGGCGGCGCTGATCGCCGGAGAGCCGGTGCGCCTGGAAGTCGAGGCGGGCGATGCCGGGTGGCTTGCGCCGCTGCCCTGGTCGGAGGAGGGACGGCTGGCGGTGCGGGTCACCGACCGGTCTCTCTCTCCCGGACGGGACGAACTGATCCTTCGTCCGCCAAGCCTCATCCTCGGCGTCGGGCTGGAACGCGGGGCGCCTGCCGGCCTGCTGCTGGACCATGTCGCTCGAACCCTGGAGAGCGAGGGGCTGGCGCGGGCCTCGCTCGCCGCCGTGGCGACGCTCGACCTCAAGGGGGATGAGCCCGCAGTCGCTGCGCTCGATCTGCCGATACGCCTCTTCGACGCGGCGGCGCTCGACCGGATCGAGGCGCCGAACCCGTCCCCGGCAGTTGCCGCCGCGGTCGGCACGGCGAGCGTCGCGGAGGCCGCCGCGCTCGCCGCCGCCGGCGAGGGGGCGGTTCTGGCCGTGCCGAAACGGATCGGGCGGCGCGTCACCTGCGCCGTCGCCCGGATTGCGCCGCCGAAGGGCCGGCTGACGGTGGCGGGCATAGGCCCCGGCGCTCCCGCCATGCGAACGGCCGAGGTGGAGGCCGCCATTGCGTATGCCAGCGATATCGTCGGCTACGGCCCTTATCTCGACCTGGTTGCCGACCTTACCGGGACGAAGCGGCGCCACAGGCTGGCGATCGGCGAGGAGAGCGAGCGGGCGGACCTGGCTCTCCGGCTCGCGCGCGAAGGCAGGGCCGTCGTGCTGCTCGCCTCGGGCGACGCCGGCATTTATGCGCTCGCCGGGCTGGCGCTGGAACGCAGCGGCGGCGCCGTGCCGGTGACGGTACTGCCCGGCGTCTCGGCCATGCAGGCCGCGAGCGCGAAGGCGGGCGCGCCGCTCGGCCACGATTTTTCCGTCATCTCCCTCTCGGACCTGCTGACGCCGCTGGAGACCATTCGCGCCCGGGTCGAGGCGGCCGCTGCGGCGGATTTCGTGATCGCCTTCTACAACCCGGCCTCGAAAGAACGCCGCCGGCCGCTCGAAGAGGCGCTTGCCGTGCTTGCGCGCTACCGGGCCCCCGAAACGCCGGTCGTCAGGGCCCGGAATCTCGGCCGCCGGGACGAACTGGTGGCCGTCGAGACGCTGGCCGGCCTCGACCGCGAGGCCGTGGACATGACCACCGTGCTGATCGTGGGCAACAGCCAGACGACCGTTGTCGCAGGGCGGGTCGTGACGCCGAGGGGCTATTCGCCGTGACGGTGCATTTCATCGGCGCGGGCCCCGGCGCGCCGGACCTGATAACGGTGCGCGGACTGGCGCTGGTCCGCTCGTCGCCGGTGGTGCTCTATGCGGGTTCGCTGGTGCCGGCGGAAGTGGTCGCGGAGGCCTCGCCCGACGCCAGGGTGTGCGACACGGCAGCGATGACGCTGGACGAAATCGAGGCCGAGTTCGTTGCGGCCGATGCTGCGGGCAAGGATGTGGCGCGCGTGCATTCGGGCGATCCCTCGCTCTATGGCGCGGTTGCCGAGCAGATGCGCCGCCTGGACCGGCTGGGTATCGGCTACACGGTCACGCCGGGGGTGCCGGCTTTCGCCGCCGCCGCCGCCGCGCTCGGCATCGAACTCACCGTGCCGGACATCGCCCAGACGGTCACGCTCACCCGGACAGCCGTGCGCGCAACAGGCATGCCTCCCGGCGAAGAACTCGCCGCCCAGGCGCGGAGCGGCGGAACGCTTGCGATACACCTCTCGACCGCCAACCTCGCCAATGTCGTCCGCGCGCTCAAGCCGGAGCTGGGGGAAGACTGCCCGGTCGCCGTCGTCTATCGCGCGAGCCAGCCGGACCAGAAAATCGTGACCGGCACGCTTGCGACGATCCGCGAGCGGGTGAAGGCCGCGGGCCTTGCCCGCAGCGCGCTCATTCTGGTCGGCAGGGCACTCGAGGCCGGAGAGTTCAGGGAGAGCCGCCTCTACGATCCCGCGCATCATCACGCATCGCGGCCGCGGCGGCGATAATCCGCCGCGTCTCGGACCAGAGCCGGTAATCGTCGAGGCCGTCCAGCGGGGTCCAGCGCGCCTCCGCCGCATCGTCGCCCGCGACCGCCTCGCCGGAGACCCACTCGGCGGCGAAGTCGATCAGCGTGTAGTGGGAGACCGCGGCGCCGGTCTCGTCGCGGCGGATGCCGTCCACGACATCGACGAGGCCGATCAGCGCGATCTCGACACCGGTCTCCTCGCGGATTTCGCGGCGGGCGGCGTCGCGGACGGTTTCGCCCCGCTCCTGCTTGCCGCCCGGAATGCTCCACTGGTCCTTGCGCGGCGGCTCCCCCCGCCGGACCAGCAGCACATCGTCCCCGCGCAGGACGACCACTCCGACTCCCACGACCGGCCTGTCCGCGCCATCCATTGCCGCGCCTCTCGAAGGTCAGGCCATATACTGGCCGCCGTTCACCGAGACTGTCGAGCCGGTAACGAAACAGGCGTCGTCCGCGACCAGGAACCGGACGACATGGCAAATTTCCTTCGGGTCCCCGAACCGCCCGACCGGGATATGGCTCTTGATCACCTCCTGCACGCGCTCCGGAATCGCGCGGACCATCTCGGTATCGACATAACCGGGGCAGATGGCGTTCACCGTGATGCCCTTGGATGCGTTCTCCAGCGCCAGCGCCTTGGTGAAGCCGAGAATGCCGGCCTTGGCGGCGGCATAGTTGGTCTGGCCGATCTGCCCCGTCTGGCCGTTGACGGACGAGACATTGACGATGCGTCCGAAGCCCCGGTCGCGCATCTTGCCGATAACGACGCGGCACATGTTGAAGCAGGAGGTGAGGTTGGTCTCGATCACCTCGTGCCAGGCTTCCTGCGGCATACGGTGCAGGAAGACATCGTGCGTGATGCCGGCATTGTTGATGAGGATATCGACCGGCCCGTGGCTTTCCTCCAGCTTGTGGACCGCACGCTCGCAGGCATCGTAGTCGGAGACATCGAACTGCTGGATGTCGATGCCGGTCTCCTCGCGGAACCGCTCGGCGCGCTGGACATTGAGATGGAAGCCGGCCACCACGTCATAGCCGTCAGCCTTCATGCCTCGTGAAATTTCCGCGCCAATCCCTCTCGTGCCGCCGGTAATCAGGGCCACTCTCGGCATTGTCTCGGCTCCTTGTTTTTTGCAACGCACAAAAGATGGCAGTTTTATGCTGCAATGCAACATATCACTGCTGTCCGTGGCATCGTGTCACGGAAGGCTGTTCATCCAGGCAAGCAGGGGCCGCCAGACACGCCGGGGCGCCGTTTTCGACGCCATGAGCCCGATATGCCCGAGGCGCGGCCGGCGCACGGTGGTGTTGGGCAGGGTGCGTGCGAGCGCGAGCGCGGAAGCGGGGGGCACGATCCGGTCGCCCGCGGGAACGACGACCCATGCCGGCAGCGCCGCGGCCTCGGGCCGGACCGGCTCGCCGTCGATGCGCCATTCGCCGCGCACGGGCTCGTTGCGGCCGTACCAGCCGGTGAAGCACTCCCGGGCGACCGGCGCCGCCAGGGGCACGCCGTCATTCACCCAGTCCTCGAGTTCCACGAAGGCCCGTTCCGCCTCCGAGCCGGGCTCAAGCGCTCCGAAGGCCAGGAACTTCCTCGGCGTTAGCATCGGGTCGAGGGCGTAGAAACAGGTCTGGAGCGCGTCGACCGGCATTTCGCCGCTACCGGCCATCATCTCCGCAAAGGCGGCGCCGGCGAAGGCGAGCCGCCGTGCTTCCGGGCCGCCGCCGCCGTGGAAGTCCCAGGGCACGGCGAGAAGCGCCAGGCCGGCGAACGGCAGGGACGCCCGCAACACCGTCGCAAGGGCCAGCAGCCCGCCCATGCAGTATCCGATGACAACCGGCGGGCGCCCGGACAGGCGCGCCGCCTCGCAGGCAAAAGGCTCCAGGACGTTCCGGATATAGCCCGTGCAGTCGAAGCCGCGCTCGCGCTCCCCGGGGGCACCCCAATCGACGAGCAGCACGCGCCAGCCGCGGGCCGCAAGCCACCGCGCGAAGCTGTGCCGTCCCGACAGGTCGCAGACATGGTAGCGATTGATGAGCGAGGGCACGATCAGCGCCGCCCGTTCGCCCTCGCCATAGGAGAGCAGCCGTGCCGCGCCGCTTCGCGCGACGACCGTTTCCGCCCCGGATGCGCGCCGGAAGGGGTGGGCGCAATAGCGGGCGATGGCCGCCTCGAAATCCGTAAGGCGCCGCAGCGCCGCCTGCCCGACCGCTTCGGGGGCAACGGCAAGTCCGGCGACGTCGCCGGCAAGGTCGCGGTGCCAGAGGAACGCGCTAGCGGGCCCCGCCGCTGCCGCTGCCGCTGCGCCGCCCCAGACCGCCGCCGCCGTCGCCATGTGGAGCGCCAGCGGCCTTGGGCCCGTCCTTCCGGCCGGGAGATTCATCCGGCAGCGGCGGGAACGCCAGACTCGCGGTCTCGCGCCACCAGGCGAGAACGTTCCTTTCCCAGAGGTCCAGGAATTCGTCCGCCTGCTCCTTGTCCGGCTCTTGACTCATCGGCACAGGATTTTACATTAGATAGAAGGGTTTGCGCCCGTCGTGATTGGATAACGGATTTTGATTGGATAGAGGTTGTCATGATGCCTTCCCGCCCGGGCCGGGTTCGGGCTGCCCTCTTCGTCGACTTCGACAATGTATTCCTCAGCCTGGAAGCCGTCGATGCGCGCGCCGCCAAGCGGTTCGCCGAACAGCCGGGGCGCTGGATGCACTGGCTGGAGCGCGGCTACCATACCACCGGCGGCGGCCGGGAAGGCCGCACGCGCCGCGCGCTGCTCATGCGCAAGTGCTATCTCAATCCCGCGACCTTCTCCCGGTTCCGCGGCTTCTTCACCAGGAGCGCGTTTTCCGTCATCGACTGCCCGCCGCTTACCGGGGGCGGCAAGAGCGGCACCGACATCTACATGGCGATCGACATCATGGATGCCCTCGACCATGCCACGCCCTTCGACGAGTTCATCATCCTGTCGGCCGATGCCGACTTCACGCCGGTGCTGCTGCGCCTGCGCGCCCACGACCGGCGCACGGCGATCCTCGCCAATGCCGTGGTGGCGCCGGCGCTGACGGCTGCCTGCAGCTACACCATCGAGCAGTCGGTATTCATCGAGAGCGCGCTCGGAGACGCATCCGCGAGCGTTCCCGGCGCAGCGGTCCCGGCGGACGGCGCGCGGCCGTTCCAGCCCCGCCCCTTCACGCCCCGGCCATCCCTGACGGGCGATTACTCGGTGCTTCCGGAGGTTGCCGCGGTCCTGCATGAATCGATCGAGCAGGACGGGCCGATCCCGGCCGCCGAGCTGCCGCACTTCTTCTTCCGTTTCGCCAATTTCCGCAACAGCGACTGGTTCGGTTTCCGGTCCCTGCGCCGCCTCGCCGAGGCGCTGACGACCGTCGATCCCATGCTGGAATGCGGGGAGCCCGGCGAAGAATGGCAGATGGCGCTGCGCGAGGCGCCGCTGGAGCCCGCGCCCGCGGAGACGTTCGAGTTCGAGGCGCCGGCGGAGGCCGGGGAAAGCAGCGAGGGGCTGCCGGCCCTGATCGAGACGATCCACCACCTGGTCGGGATTCCGGCACTGGATCCCGACGGGTTCGACCTCCTCTTCGAGCATATGGCGAAGCTGTTCGACGAAGGCGTGACCGACCGGGCCGCCATGACGCGGCTGCTCCAGGAGCGGGCCGGCGAGGAAGGCATGTCGCTCCCGCGCGAAGCGGCGGAGTTCGTCACCACCGGGCTTTGGCAATCGGGTTTCGACGTCGCTTCGGACGCCTCCGATCCGGACGTGGTGGCGAAGGCGTTCCGGGACTATATCGTCGTCAGGTGCGAACAGGCGCAGCGCCCGCTGAGCGCGGAAGAGCTTGCGCTGGTCGATGAGTGGCTGGTGGGAGCCTGACCCGCATTCCTGTGCTATGCTGCACCGCAACCTGGACCCGATGAGGCGGCGGCATCATGGCTGCGAGCGAGGAAGAGACCCCAATCCGCATCCGGAAATATGCGAACCGGCGCCTCTACAACACTGCGACGAGCAGCTATGTGACCCTTGCGGATCTGGCCCAGCTGGTTCGTGACGGGGTCGAGTTCACGGTAGAGGACGCCAAGAGCGGCGAGGACCTGACGCGGGCGACGCTCACCCAGATCATCGTCGATGAAGAGCAGAACGGCGCAAACCTGCTGCCGGTCTCGCTGCTGCGCCGGATCATCTCCATGTACCGCGACAATGCCGGCTGGATGCTGCCGGCCTATCTCGAGCAGTCGATGGAGTGGTTCACCGCCAATCACGACGCCATGCGCCGCGAGGTCGAGCGCGCCTACGGACCGGGCACCGCATTCGGCCCGCTGGACGATCTGGGCAAGCGCAACCTTGCGCTGTTCGAGCAGGCCATGCGGCTCTGGAACCCCTTCGCGGCGGCGGCGCCGGAACCGAAGGAAACGGCGCCCGATGCAGGCGGCGAATTGCAGGCCATGCGCAGCGAGATCGCCCGGATGCAGGAGCGGCTGGACGCGCTGGCAGGGAAGGGCGGCGACTGACGGACCCGGCCTCCGGGGCTAAGGGCCGCCGTAGAGCCAGGACATTCCTTCGCGCAGGTCCGCGGTCGAAAGCACATGGTTGCGCAGTTCGCGGCGCACGCCTTCCGCGTGGTAGATCTCGCCCATCATCCGCGCCGTGAGCTGCACCCGGGCGGTCCTGAGGTAACGCGCCTTCGCATAGGCGCGGAAGGCCCGCTCGACATCCTCCTCCGCAGCGAGCGCATCGGCCAGCGCCACCGCGTCCTCGACCGCCATGCAGGCGCCCTGGGCCAGATATTGCAGCATCGGGTGCGCCGCATCGCCCAGCAGGCAGACCCGCCCGCGCGACCACTCGGACACCGGCTCGCGGTCGCACAGCACCCACATCCGCCAGGTCTCGATCTTTTCGAGCAGCGCCATCGGCCGAGGCGAGATGCCGGCGAAGCGCGCCATCAGCTCCTCCGGGTCGCCTTCGCTGTCCCAGCCTTCGACATAGCGGTCGGAGTGGAACACGGCCACCAGGTTGAACAGGGTGGAGCGCCGGAGCGGGTAGTGGACCAGGTGGTTGCGCGGCCCCGCCCAGAGCGCGGCCGCGTTCCAGCGCATGTCCTCGGGCACCGCCCTGATCGGCAGCACGGCCCGGTAGGCGATATGGCCGGAGACCTTGGGCGGCCCGTCGCCGACGACATGCTCGCGCACCTTCGACCAGAGGCCGTCCGCGCCGACCAGGAACGAACCCTCCCGGCTGCCTCCGCCCGCCAGACGGGCGCGGACGCGCCCGCCCAGGTCCTCCACCGAGACGACCTCGGCGCCGGTCTCGAATGTGACCGACCCCGACGCCTCGCAGGCTTCCAGCAGGGTGCGGTGGAAGTCCGCGCGGTGGGTCACGGCATAGGGCGCGCCGAAGCGCTTGCGGAACGCCTCGCCCAGATCGCCCGTCACGACCGCTTCTTCGGTCAGCGCGTCCATCATCAACAGCCGGTCCACGAACACGGCATCGCGCGATATGGCCTCCGCGACGCCCAGCCGGTCGAACATGCGGAACACGTTCGGCCCGAGCTGGATGCCCGCGCCGATTTCCCCGAAGGACGGCGACTGCTCCAGCACATGGCTGGCGATGCCGCGGCGCGCGAGCGCCAGCGCCGCCGCGAGGCCGCCGAGGCCGCCGCCGACGATCAGCGCGCTCACAACCGGCCCGCCCAGCGGTCGAGCAGCGGCAGGACCTCATCGGCCCCGGCGCTCGGCAGGTTGAAGACGACCCTCTCGATCCCGGCTTCGCGCCAGGCGTCGAGCCGGGCGGGCTCGTCCTCCGCGCCGAAGACGGTGATCGGCACGGAGCGCCCGGCCTCCGCCTCCATGGCGCGGAATTCCGGCAGCCTGTCCAGCAGGTGGTAGGTCGGCCTCTCGGCATGCGGCACCCAGCCGTCGCCCCAGGCGAGCGCCCGGCGCGCGCCATGCGGGAACTCGCCGCCGACCAGCACGGGCGGTCCTCCGGGCTGCGCGGGCTTCGGGCGCGAGCGCATCGGCGGGAAGGACAGATGCCGGCCGGAAAACGCCGCTTCCTCCTCGCTCCAGATGGCGCGGATGGCGGCGATGCGCTCGCGCAGAATCGAGAACCGCTCCTCGAACGCCGTGCCGTGGCCCGCCATCTCCTCGCGGTTCCAGCCGCCGCCGACGCCGAACAGGAAACGCCCTTCCGATAGCGCGTCCAGGCTCGCGGTCTCCTTCGCCAGCTGTATCGGGTCGCGCTGGGCGGCGAGGCAGATGCCGGTCGCGACCTTCAGGCGCTCCGTGGCGGCCGCGGCCATGGAGAGCACGACGAACGGGTCCGCCACATCGGCGTATTTCTCCGGCAGCGGCCCGCCCTGCGGCCAGGGCGAGGCGCGGTCCACCGGAATGTGGGAATGCTCCGGGGCCCAGAAGGACTCGAAGCCGCGTTCCTCCAGCGCCCGCGCCAGCGCCGCAGGCCGCATGGAGTAATCGGTGACGAACATCGCCGCGCCGAACAGCATGGGGCGGTCCTCCCTCCGCTTCGTCAGGGAATCAGCCCCTTGTCCAGCATGGCGTGGACGCCCTGCTGCTGGTTCACCAGCTGGGTGATGCGCAGGTCGCAGGCCAGGCTGCACAGCATGTAGGCGTCCTCCCGCGACAGGTTGGAGCGCAGGCAGATGAAGTCGATCATCCGGCTGAGCGCCGTGCGGGCGGCCCGGTCGAGCGAGGCGTCGAAGGCGAGCTGGATCCAGTGTTCCGCCGTCTCGGCCATCGGCGCCTCCAGGCCCATGTCCTTGCTGAGCGTGAGGCGGAACCGCCCGGTTAGCCCCGTTTCTACGGCCGTCAGGCACACTTCGCCGTCGCCCTGCACGGCATGGCCGTCGCCGCAGGAGAAGAGCGCGCCGTCCGCAAACACCGGCAGGTAGAGCACGGAGCCCGCAGTCAGTTCCTTGCAGTCGATATTGCCGCCGAAGGCGCGCGGCTGGACCGAGCTCACCATGCCCCAATGCGCCGGCGGGGCCGTGCCCATGACGCCGAAAAACGGCCGGCAGGCGAGCGCCCCGCCCCAGGGCATCCGGGCTTCGCCGGCGTCGCGGTCGAGCGGGATCGTGACCATCCGCCCTTCCGGGAATTGGTCCGGCAGCGCGCCGCCGAGCGGCCGGATCGCGTTCCAGCCCCAGTCCGTGCCGAGCTGGACATCCAGAATCTCGACCCGGAGCGCATCGCCCGGAACGGCGCCCGCGACGGCGACCGGCCCGGTCAGGATATGGCCGGAGCCGAGCGGCCGCGGCGTCTCGGCATGGATGCGGCGCAATCCCTCCGGCACCTCGAAACCCGGGCCGGGAAGGGCGTCCGGCGCGCCGGAAACCGTCTCGATCTCGACCTCCGCGCCGCTCTCGACGGTGAGCGCGGGCTTGAGCCGGGCGTCGAAGAAACCCCAGTGGACGGTGTCGGGGGCGGCATGCAGTCGGTCGGGCATGGGCAGCGGTCCGGCTTCGGTTGGCGCGGCCGATACTGCACCGGCCGGCGCCGTCATTTCCAGCTCGATACCGCCGGCGCCCCGCGCCCGGGACCGCGGCAGGCATTCTCAGAGACCGTTTGAGAATTGGCTGTTTGCGGCGTCCGGGGGCTTCGGGGCGGGACTGAAGGCGTTACCCCGAATCCTTTTCCCGTCGCGCCCGGCCTTGTTCCAGGGTTGTCCGGTTTATTTTTGTGGACGGGTTGCATGGCATTGATTCTACTGGCGTCCAAGCGTTTGCGGACGTTTTGGACACAGAGGAGCCTCAATGCCATGCGCCTGGCAGCGTTGTTCACCGCGCTGTTCGCCGAGACGGTCGGTCATGTCCATTGGGGCCTGCGGCGCAAGATCGGCGAGGCGGTCTACCTGATCGACGCGACCGGCATGCGCCTGAGCGGGCGGGGGTCCGAGTAGGCGCATTTTTCGGCCAAGGCCTGCGGGGCCAAGGTGCATGCGATCTGCGATGCCGGCGCCGGGCCATCGAGTTGTTCTTCCGGTGGATCGAGCAGAACCTCAAGAGCAAACGCTTCCCCGGCATCAGCGAGAATGCCGTGCGCATCCAGGTCGCCGTCGCTCTGATCGCCTGGCTGCTCCTCCACCCCCCGAATGCAACGAACAAACCGCCATACAATGGCCCCTGACCTAAACCGGACAGCCGTGGATCGAGTCCGGGTATGACGGGAAAGGGGTCGGGTCGCCGGGCGCCCTACCGTGTCGGGACCGGGTGGTCGCCGGAATAATCGTAGAAGCCGCGGCCGGCCTTGCGGCCGATCCAGCCCGCCTCGACATATTTCACCAGCAGCGGGCAGGGGCGGTATTTGCTGTCCGCCAGCCCGTCATAGAGCACCTGCATCACCGCAAGGCAGGTGTCGAGCCCGATGAAGTCCGCCAGCTCCAGCGGCCCCATCGGGTGGTTGGCGCCGAGCCGCATGCCGGTGTCGATGGCATCGACGGAGCCCACGCCCTCATAGAGCGTATAGACGGCCTCGTTGATCATCGGCAGCAGGATGCGGTTGACGATGAAGGCCGGGAAGTCCTCCGCCGCCACCGGCGTCTTGCCGAGCGAGAGGGCGAACTGCTTCACATCGTCGAAGGTCCGGTCCTCCGTGGCGATGCCGCGGATGAGCTCCACCAGGGTCATCATCGGCACGGGGTTCATGAAATGCAGGCCGATGAAGCGCTCCGGCCGGTCGGTGGTGGAGGCGAGCCGCGTGATTGAGATCGAGGAGGTGTTCGAGGCGACGATGGCGCCCTCGGCGAGATGCGGCAGCAGCGCCTTGAAGACCTCGCGCTTCACCGCCTCGTTCTCCGTGGCGGCCTCGATCACGATGTCGCAATCCCGGAAGGCGGCATAGTCGGTGCCGGTCCCGATCCGCGCCAGCGCCTCGGCCTTCGCCGCCTCGTCGAACAGGCCGCGCCGCAATTGCCGGTCCATATTGCCGCCGATGACGCCAAGGCTGCGCTCCAGCGCCGCGTCGGCGATGTCCACAAGGCGCACGTCGAAGCCGGAAAGCGCGGCGACATGCGCAATGCCGCTGCCCATCTGCCCGGCGCCGATGACGCCGACCTTGCGGATGCCGCTGTCGAGATCCCTGGGCATGGCTGTCAATCGTTTTCCGCCTTGTATTCGTCGAGCGCGTCGGTCAGCTCCGGCACGGCCTTGAAGAGGTCCGCCACCAGCCCGTAATCGGCGACCTGGAAGATCGGCGCTTCCTCGTCCTTGTTGATGGCGACGATCACCCGGCTGTCCTTCATGCCGGCGAGATGCTGGATGGCGCCGGAAATGCCGACCGCGATGTAAAGTTCGGGCGCGACCACCTTGCCGGTCTGGCCCACCTGGTAGTCGTTCGGCACATAGCCCGCGTCCACCGCCGCGCGCGAAGCGCCGACCGCCGCGCCCAGCCGGTCGGCGAGCGCCTCCAGAATGTTGAAGTTCTCGCCCGAGCCCATGCCGCGGCCGCCGGAGACGACGATGCCGGCGGTGGTGAGTTCCGGGCGCTCGGATTTGGTGAGCTCGCGCCCGACGAAGCTGGAGAGCCCGACGCTGCCCGCGCCGGACACCGCCTCGACCGGGGCGGAGCCGCCCTCGGCCGCAGCCGCGTCGAACGCCGTCATGCGCACGGTGATGAGCTTGACCGGGTCGGCGGACTGCACCTTCGCCATGGCGTTGCCGGCATAGATGGGCCGCACGAAGGTGTCCGCCGAGACGACCTCGGTAATGTCCGAAATCTGCGCCACGTCCAGCAGGGCTGCGGCGCGCGGCAGGATGTTCTTGCCGTTGGCGGTGGCCGGCGCCAGCACATGGCCGTAGCCGCCGGAGAGATCGACCACCAGCTTCGCCACATTCTCCGCGAGTGCATGCTCGTAGGACACATCCTCGGCGACGAGCACCTTCGCGACGCCCGCAACCTGCGCGGCGGCCTCGGCGGCCGGGGCGCAACCCTGGCCCGCGACCAGCACATGCACATCCGCGTCGATCTCGGCCGCCGCGGCCACGGCATTGCGCGTGGCCGCCTTCAAGGTGGCGTTGTCGTGTTCGGCGATGACGAGAACGCTCATGGGATCAGATCACCTTCGCTTCGGTCGAGAGCTTCTGCACGAGCTCCTCGACGGTCTCGACCTTGACGCCGCCGGCCCGCTTCTCCGGCTCGCCGACATGCAGCACGGTGAGGCGCGGCGCGGTATCGACGCCGAGGTCCGCCGGCTCCATGCGGTCGATGGGCTTGCGCTTCGCCTTCATGATGTTCGGCAGCGAGGCGTAACGCGGCTCGTTGAGGCGCAGGTCCACCGTCACCACGGTCGGCAGCGAGACCTCGACCGTCTCCAGCCCGCCATCGACCTCGCGGGTGACGCGGGCCTTGCCGCCGTCTATCGCGACCTCGGAGGCGAAGGTCGCCTGAGACCAGCCGAGCAGGGCGGAGAGCATCTGGCCCGTCTGGTTGCAGTCGTCGTCGATGGCCTGCTTGCCGAGAATGACCATGCCCGGCTCTTCCTTCTCGCAGATCGCCTTCAGCATCTTGGCGACGGCGAGCGGCTCCACCTCGTCCTCGGTGACGACCAGGATGCCCCGGTCCGCGCCCATGGCGAGCGCGGTGCGGATGGTCTCCTGGCATTGCTGCACGCCGATGGAAACCGCCACGATCTCCTCGGCCGAGCCGTTTTCCTTCATCCGGATGGCCTGTTCGACGGAGATTTCGTCGAACGGGTTCATCGACATCTTCACATTCCGGGTCTCGACGCCGGTGCCGTCCGGCTTCACCCGGATCTTCACATTGTAGTCGATGACGCGCTTGACGGGGACGAGGACCTTCAAGGGGACCTCCGCAGGCTCGGGTTGACGGGCAAGGGCGGCTTTTAGGGTTCGGGCGCCGGCCAAGTCAAGCGGCGCGGGGCTTTTTGCGGTGCAGCATTCCGCCGCGCCGGATCAGGCGCGCTCGGCCCCCGGCAGGCTCTCCGGCCAGATGGCGGGCGGTCCCGTGCCGGGCCAGCCGATCGGGCCGCCGGCGTTCATGGCGGAGTCCACGGGCGCGATGCGCTTGTCCCAAAGCGCGGCGATGATCCGCCGGCCGGTGAAGCCGTCGGAAATCTCGGAGGCGAGGAAGCGGATCGGCGGGGCCATCACCGCGGGAGAGAGCAGGGCGCTCCTGTCCGGCGCGCTCTCCTCCGTCACCATCGGCGTGTCGGTTGGGCCGCCGGGCGTGAGTACATTCACGGTGATGCCGCTGCCTTCCAGCTCGCCGGCGAACTGGGATGACATCGCTTCCAGCGCCGCCTTCGATGCGCCATAGGGGAAGAACTGCGGCCGGAGCATGGTTGAGAGCGAGGTGGTGACATTGACGATCCGGCCCCAGCCGCGCTCCTGCATGAAAGGGGCGGCGGCGCGCATGAAGACGAAGGGCGCGGTGGCGTGGACGGCGAGGAAGCGTTGCCAGTCTTCGACCGAGACCTCGCTGAGCGCCGCAAGCGGACGGATATGGTAGTCGGCGCGCAGCGTGCTCATGCCGATGCCGGCATTGTTCACCAATATGTCGAGCCGCCCGAAGCGTTCGGCCGCGCGCCCGACGGCCTCCGCGCAGGCCTCCTCGTCGGTGAGATCGAGCGCCAGCGGCAGCACCACGCCGTCGCCATATTGTTGCCAGAGCCGGTTCGTCAGCGCCTGCAGGCGCTCTTCGTCGCGGTCCACCAGCGCAAGCCTGTGCCCATCGCCGGCGAGCGCCTCGGCCATCGCCGTGCCGAGCCCGCCGGCCGCCCCGGTCAGCAGGACGGCCTTGGCGAAGGACCCGTTCACTCAGGCCTCTCCCCGAACGAGATCGTGCGCAGCATGATCCGGCGTTCCGTCGGTGCGTAGTCGCCGGCGCCCCGGTGCATGGTGGCGCGTTCGTCCCACATCACCACATCGCCGTGGCTCCAGCGGTGGTGATAGACGAACTCGTCCCGCGTGGCGTGGTCGAGCAGATCGTTCAGCAGCGTCTCGCCTTCCTCACCGTCGATTTCCACGAAGCCGAATGTGTGGATGTCGTTCACATAGAGCATTTTGCGGCCGCTCTCGGGGTGCGTGCGCACGACCGGGTGATGGACCTCGGGCAGCGTCCCCTTCTGGTAGTCCTTGAGCGGGACGGTCTCGTTGCCGCCGCGGCCGGCCGCGTAGAGGTGGCGCCCGGTCAGGCCCTGGATGCGCGCCCGCGTCTCGTCGGGCAGCGTCTCATAGGCCCGGATCATGTTGCAGAACAGGGTGCCGCCGCCCTTGGACGGGATCTCCTTGGCGTGCAGGATTGCTACGGCGGGAGGGTGTTCTTCGAAGGTGCCGTCCGAATGCCAACTCGTTGCGCGCTTGTAGCCCACCTCGTCGACCGAGCCGTCCTTCTTCACGTTTGTGAGCCAGGAGACCTCCGGCACCTCCTCATGGCGGTAATCGACCAGCACATGGAGCTGGAGCGGCCCGAAGCGCTTGCCGAGCGCGGCGAGGCTGTGCGCGTCCAGATCCTGGTCGCGGAAGACGAGAACCGGGTTCTGCCAGAAATGCTCCTTGATCTCGTCGAACATGTCCTCGCCGATCGGCCCCGACAGATCGACGCCGGTCACTTCGAGGCCCAGCGCGCCGCCGAGCGGACGGGTCTGAAGCTGCTCTGCCATGTTGCTCTCTCCCGGTCGTTCCTCGTTCCCCTCGCCGGGCCTCAGGCGAAGCCGGCGGTTGCGCTCATCGCTATGGTGCCCTCCGGCGTCGTCGCCCAGACCTCGCAGCCGTCTTCGACCGGCTTGCCGACGAGCCGCACCGGCCCGTCGATGAAGAGCGGCGCGCGCGCCCGCATGTCGAAGGAGGTCATGCGCTTCGGCGCCATGCAATCGCGGGCGAAGTTCATCAGGTAGGACTGCGAGAGCGGCCCGTGGACCACCAGCGCCGGATAGCCCTCCACCTCCTTCGCCCAGACGGCGTCGTAATGGATGCGGTGGGCGTTGAAGGTGAGCGCCGAGAAGCGGAACAGCGTGACCTCGTCCGGGCGCTCCTCCGCCTCCCAGACCGTATCGGCCGGCGGTGCAGCGCGCTTCGGCGCCCTGTTGGCGGCGCCGGCGGGCGTCTCCTCGCGATAGACCGTGTCGCGCTGCTCGACCACGGCCAGGCCGCGCGGCGTGGAGATGCGGCTTTCGACCGTCGCGAAAGCAAGCCGGCCGGTGCTGCCGTCCTTGACGGTCAGGTCCACAAGCTCCGTCTCCCGGCGCAGCCGGTCGCCGATACGGATCGGTTCGTGGAAGGCGAGGCGCGTGCCGGCATACATGCGGCGCGGGAAGGGCATTTCCGGGATGACGCCGGAGGTGGCGGGCGCGCCGTCCGGCCCAAGCTCCGCCTGCTCGAAGCGGGGGAGGAAATACAACATGTGCCAGCCCGGCGGGATCGCGGCGCCCTCCTCCGGCTCCAGGTCCTGGCGCCCAAGGGTCTTCTGGAACAGCAGCACCGGGGCCGCCGTCGCCACATCGCTGTCGGCCTGGCGCGTGCCGATATGGCTGCGGATATCCGCAAGATCGTCGGGCATGGGTTCCGTTCCCTGTCCTTCGTCCGTCGTCAAGACTTTATCGCAGCGATTGCAGGGCGAGGGAAGCGTCGGCCGTCAGGCCGGCCCGACAAGCCGATAGACGGCGACGGGCGCGGCGCGGCCCTTGACCTCCATCTCGCCCACCGGCTCTACCTCGAACAGCCCGTCCAGATCGGCCACCGTCGAGGCGCTGACGGTGATCGCCACCTCGGCGTCGGGCGAAACCTCCTTGCCGATCTGTTCCAGCCTTTGCGCGATATTCACATCGTCGCCGATGACGGTGTAGTTGACGCGGCTCGGCGCGCCGATATTGCCGGCCGTGGCCTGCCCGGAATGGATGCCGAGGCGCAGGCGGACGGGCGGCTCGCCGCGGGCCTCCCGCTCGCGGTTGTCGGCGGCGATGCCGTCCCGGATAGCGAGCGCCGCCCGGCAGGCGCGGATGGCGCGGTTCTTCTGCTTTTCCGGCGCCCCCCAGAAGGCCATCACGCTGTCGCCGATGAACTTGTCCACCGTGCCGCCCTCCGCCTCGATGGCGGCGGTCAATATGCCGAAATGGCGGTTGAGCAGGGCTGCGACCTCGGCCGCGCTCTTGCCTTCGGAGATCGTCGAATAGCCGGCGATGTCGCTGAACATCACGGTAACATTGCGCCGGTCCGACGCCAGCGAGGCGAGGTCGCCCTCGCGCATCAGCTGGTGGACCAGCGAGCGTGGCACATAGGCCTGGAACCAGCGCAGCGCGCCCGCCATCGCATTGAAGGCGTTCGACTGCTCGTCGAGTTCGCGGACCCGGCTCGCCGGCAGGTTGTGGATGTCCTCCAGGCGCAATTCGCCGATGAGGCGCGCGACCGAGGAAAGCCGCAGGACGGGGCGCGCGAGCCGCCTGCCGATGAACAGCGCGAGCCCGACCGCAAGCAGGAGCGCCGCGAGGCCGACGACAATGGAGTAGAGCAGGCGGTTTATCTCGGCGCCTATGACTTCGGTGTGGAAATAGGCCCCGACGATGAGCGGGGTCGCGGTGTAGGCGCCGAGCTCGCGGTAGAGGAACAGGTAGTCGTTCCCGCCCGCCTCCACGAGATGGCTCATCAGGGGCGGCCGGGCCCTTATCGTGGCCGGGCGCATGGCCCCGGGCCTCCACATATCCGCAAGGACCGCGTCCCCGAAGCCGGCGAGCGCCGGCAGGGGCGCGCTGAGCGACAGGCCGGGATAGCCGGGCGCCATGAGCCGATGGGCCAGCACCCTCTCCTTGCCGTAGAGCACGAAAGTGTTCGGCGCGCTGTCGTCGCCGAGTCGTTCAAGGAATTCGGAGAGCGCCTTCATGCCCAGCACCGCCGCCACCATGCCCTCGAACCGGTCGTTCCTGTAAATGGGAATCTGGAGGGTGAGGATCGAGGAATCGTAGTCCGGCCGGTAGATCGGCGGCATCCAGACGGGCTCCCGGTTCGCCCGGCCGTAGCGGAGCGCGGCCTGCGCCGCCCCGTCGTTCGAGAAGTCCGGGGTCCGTATCTTCGCCAGGGTCTCCGTTCTCTCGGCGATGAGCGTGCGTCCATCGGCCCTCATGAAGGCGAGGGCGCCGATGGCGGGGTCGGCCGCCATCGCGCCGAACAGGAGCGCGGTCACCTGCTCCGGATCCTCGGGGTCGGCCTCGCCGGTCTCCAGCGCCCGGGCCACGAAGCCGGCCTGGTAGGCCGCCGATTCCAGCAGGCCCTCGACCTCCATCGTCAGCACCCCGATTCCGAGGTCGGCCCGGTCCCGCAGCAGGTCCACCGTGTTGCGCGCCCCGCCATAGACGGCGAAGCCCAGCACCACCAGGATCGAGACCGCGATCAGCGAGCCGAAGCTGAGCGCCAGCAGCCAGGAGAGCGAAAGCCGCCGGCTCCGTCCGCCCTGCCCGGCGGCGGGGTGAGCCGCAATTGCGCCGATGTCACCAGGCTGTGTCATAGCCCCTGAAGGCGGTGGGCAGGCGGCGGATGTCCTGGATCAGGTCGGGCGGCAGCGCGGGGCGCATGTCCATGGAGAGGCTGGCGTAGATGGCGTCCGCCGCCCCGCCGAAGCGTTCCTCGACGGCGCCGGCAAGCTCGTCATGCCGGCCGACGGCGGCGAACAGGCGCACCGTGTCGTCATCGACCTCGGCGGCGATCCTGTCCCAGGCGCCGTCCTTGGTCATGCGGTTGAGCTTGCGTCCGAGGTCGCCGAGGCCGTGCAGGTCCAGCACCGGCCAGTAGCTCGGCGTCGAGCCGTAGAAGGCGACCCGGTAGCGCACCCACTCGACGGCCTTGGCCACTTCCTCGTCGTCGGCGCCGGTGGCGATGAAGCCGCCGCCGGTCACCTCGAAGCATTCGCGCCTGCGGCCCGTCCGCGCCATGCCCTCGGCGATGCGCGGCAGGCAGGCTTCCTCCAGATAGCGCCTCGTGCAGAAGCCGTGGAGCCGCACGCCGTCCGCCAGCTCGCCCGAGAGGCGGAGCGAATAATCGCCGACCGCCGCGAGGGTGACGGGCACCATGGGCTGGCCCGTCGATGCCGGAGTGAAGTTCGGCGTCATCAGGGTGAAGGTGTAGTGCTCGCCCTCGAAGCGCAGCCGCTCGCCGGTCTCCCAGCTTCGCCAGATCGCGCGGAGCGCCTGCACATATTCGCGCAGCCGCGGCACCGGCGCGGTCCAGGGCACCGAGAAGCGCTTCTCGTTATGCGGGCGGATCTGCGGCCCGATGCCGAGCGCGAAACGGCCCTTCGAGGCGGTCTGCAGGTCCCAGCAGGCGTTCGCCACCACCATCGGGCTGCGCGGAAAGGCGATGGCGACGGCGGTGCCGAGCTCGATCCGCTTCGTGGCGGTCGCGGCGACGGCGTGCGCCAGGAACGGGTCGTGGCGGTTCTCCATCGTCAGCACGCCGTCGAACCCGGCGGCTTCGGCTTCGGCAGCCGCTGCGGACACTTCGTTCAGGTCGTTCTGCGGCAGGGTGGTGAATATGCGCATGGGCGGGTCGGGCCTTCCACGTCGGTCCTGTCGGGCGCGTCACACGCCGGCAGTCATGCCGTGGTCGATGACGAGTTCGGAGCCCGTCATGTGGGTCGAGGCGTCGGAAAGCAGGAACACGATGCCGTCCGCGATGTTCTCCGGGCTGCCGGGCTGTCCGCCCGGAACCCGGCTGGCGGCGCGTTCCACGGGGTCGGTCGAGGCGTTCGGGTCGTTGAAGGGCGAGGGGCCGCTCTCGGCCATCCGCTCCCAGATCGGCGTGTCGATGATGCCGGGATGGACCGAGTTCACCCGCACGTTCCAGCCGCGCCGGGCGCTCTCCAGCGCGGCCGATTTGGTGAACAGGCAGACCGCGCCCTTGGTGGCGCTGTAGCAGGCAAGGCCGACGCTGTTGCCGCGCAGCCCGGCGACCGAGGAGAGGTTGACGATGGAGCCGCCGCCCGAATCCCGGATGACCGGCAGGATGTGTTTCACGCCGAGGAACACGCCCTCGACATTGACCGCCTGCTGCCTGCGCCAGTCCTCGAGGCTGGTTTCCAGCAGCGGGCGCAGGATGGCGATGCCGGCATTGTTGACCAGCCCGTGCAGGGGGTCCGCTTCGGCGGCGACCTCCCGCCAGCGCGCCTCGTCGGTCACGTCCTGTTGCATGAAGCGCCCGCCGGCCCGCTCGGCGGTCTCGCGCCCGCCCGCCTCGTCGATGTCGGTCGCGAGCACCGAAGCGCCGGCCGCGGCCGCGGCCAGCGCCGTCGCCCGCCCGATGCCCGAAGCCGCCCCCGTAACCAGAATCGCCTTGCCGTCGAGTGCGCCCACAGGTCTCCCTCCCGTCCCGTCGCCGCCATTATGGCAGCAATCGAACGGGCGGGGGGGAGCCGGTCTCGGAAAGCCGCGCCCGGGCCGGGGCTACGGATGAGGGGTGGCACGAAATCCAGAAAATTTTCCTTTATTATCAACGTGATGGCAGAAAAGCACAAAAATTGTGGGGCTTATATGGATAGGTTGACAACAGGTTTGGGAGGCTTCGCACCTTCTCTCCGGCGTCCAACCCGCCCCCATATCGTCATACCCGGACTTGTTCCGGGTATCCATGCGGCCGTCCGGTGGCAGCGGTGGAGAGAGATACCCGGAACAAGTCCGGGTATGACGGAGGGGACGTGACGGAGGGGGCGTTGAGGTATGACGGAAGAAATGTCGTCGGTCTCCCCCGTCAACCTATCTTTGTAATCTCCAAAATTGTTCGCATGGTGGAGCGGGACCTGCGCTGACGGCGGTCGGGCGGATTATCCGGCCTGCCGTGCCGGCGGCTCCGGTCTATACTGGCGGCTCCGAAGCGACGGGAGTGAACGATGGCCGGGCTTTGCGCCTTTTTTCCGACCAGGGATTTCGGCTCCGACTTCGCCGCGATACGCGACTGGGCGCAGGCGGCCGAAGAGCTGGGTTATGACTGGATCACTGTGCCGGACCATGTGCTGGGCGCCGACCCCACCTCGCGCGAAGGCTGGAAGCCGCCCTACACCCACCGGGACCAGTTCCACGAGACCTTCGTCACCATGGGCTATCTGGCCGCCTGCACGGAGCGCATCGGGCTCGCCTCCGGCGTGCTCATCCTGCCGCAGCGCCAGACGGCGCTGGTCGCCAAGCAGGCGGCGGAGGTGGATATCCTCTCCGGCGGGCGGCTCCGGCTCGGCATCGGCACGGGCTGGAACTTCGTCGAATACGAGGCGCTGAACGAGGACTGGGAGACGCGCGGCGCCCGGCAGGCGGAACAGGTGGCGCTGATGCGCCGGCTCTGGACCGAGGAGCTGGTGACGGCCGAAGGCCGCTGGCATGGCTTCGCCGATGCCGGGCTCAACCCCCTGCCGGTGCAGCGCCCGATCCCGGTCTGGTTCGGCGGCACGCATCCGGCCGTGCTGCGCCGCGCGGCGCGGATCGGCGACGGGTGGATTCCCATCGCGCGGCCCGACGACGGCGGCAGGCGGCTGGTCGAGACCCTGCACGGCCTGCTGGAAGCGGAAGGGCGGGACCCCGCCTCCTTCGGCATCGACGCCTGGATGCGCGCCGACTCGCCGGATGTGCAGCAATGGGCGGCCGCGGCGGAAGGCTGGCGGGCGCTCGGCGCGACCCTGCTGACGCTCTACCCGCTCTACCGGGTCGAGTCGGTGGAGGAGCGCATACAGGCGCTCGCGCGCTTCAAAGAGGCGGCAGGCGCTTGCTGACGATTACCGGCGGACGGGTGCTGGCGCCGGAAGGCGGTTTCGAGCGGCGCGACCTTGCCGTCGCCGACGGGCAGATCGCTGACGCCGGCGGCGCGGGCGGGCAGGTTCTGGACGCCGGCGGGCTGCTGGTGTTGCCGGGCATCGTGGACATCCACGGCGACGCCTTCGAGCGTCAGGTCATGCCGCGCCCGGGCGTGCATTTCCCGTTGGATGTGGCGCTGCTCGACACCGACCGGCAGATGGCCGCCAACGGCATCACCACGGCCTTCCACGCGGTCACCTGGTCCTGGGAGCCGGGCCTGCGCGGGCGCGGCACGCTGGTGGCGCTGATGGCGGCGCTGGAGGCGCTTGAGGGCCGGCTGGTCGTCGATACCCGCCTGCATCTGCGCATCGAGACCTGGAACCTGGCCGCCATGGACGAGCTCTCTCAGTGGCTCAGGGCGGGGAAGGTCGATCTGCTCGCCTTCAACGACCATTTCGAGGAAATCTACGAGCAGTGCTGCCGCGACGAGCAGAAGATCGGGCAGTATGCAGGCCGCGCGGGGGTCTCGCATGACGCCTTTCGCGGCCTGCTGGAAGAGGTGCGGAAAGGCGCGCCCGAAGTCCCGGCGGCCCTTCGCCGGATCGCGGCGGCGGCCGAAGAAGCGGGCGTGGTCCGGCTCGCCCATGACGAGGAAACGCTGGAGGACCGCCGCCTCTACCGCAGCCTGGGCGTGCGCATCTCGGAGTTCCCGGAAGTGGAGGAGGTGGCGCGGGACGCGGCGGCGGCGGGCGAGGCGGTCGTGTTCGGCGCGCCCAATGTGCTGCGCGGCGGCAGCCACACCGGCTCGCCCGGGGCGGCCGACATGGTGCGCAAGGGCCTCTGCACCGTGCTCGCCTCGGACTACTACTACCCCGCCCTGCTGCTGGCTCCGTTCCGGCTGGCGGAAGAGGGCGTCCTGCCGCTGGAGGAGGCCTGGCCGCTGGTCTCCGCCAATCCCGCCCGGGCGGCAGGGCTGGACGACCGGGGCGCGCTCGCCGAGGGCATGCGCGCGGACATCCTGCTGGTCGATCCCTCCGGCCCCGTCCCCCGCCCGGCGGCCGCGCTTGCGGCAGGCCGGCTGCTGCGCTTCGGGATCGGTTGACGGGCCAGGCATCCGACTGCGTCGTTGGATGTAAACTGCCCGTTGTCAGGGGCCGGCCGTTGCGCGGGGAGGCAGGCGATGAACGGGGATGCGCTGCGCTATCACGAGGCGGGGAGGCCGGGCAAGCTCGCCATCCGTGCGACCAAGCCACTCGCCAACCAGCGCGATCTCGCGCTCGCCTACCTGACTTCGACGGTTGGGCTGACTTCTGACCGATCTCGCGTCTGGAGTTTTCAGTAAAGCCAATGAGTTGGCAGTTGCGGTGCGGTCAAGCTGCGTTGTAGTGCCTAGTAAATCTTTGAGACTGTCAATGCCTCCGCCACGCGCTACACTCCCCCCATGTTCGTGCGCATCAAGACCTCCCCCAACAGCCCGCGACGCTCGGTCCAGATCGTCGAGGCCGTGCGCGACGGCGGCAAGGTCCGACAGCGCATCGTCCGCCATGTCGGCGTGGCCATGGACGAGGACGAGCTCGAGCGCCTGAGGCAGCTCGGCGAGTACGTCAAGGCGAAGCTGGAGGACGAGCGTCAGCCGGCATTGTTTGCGCCCGAGAAGATCGCTGAGCAGGCGATCCGTGTCGGCCGCCGGGGGGACGGCAAGGAGGAACTCCCGGTCGACCTCAAGCAGCTTGAAGAGGAGCAGCGCCTGATCACAGGCATCCACGAGGTCTATGGCGAGATCTACCGGCTGCTGGGCCTCGACGCGCTGCTGCCGCGCTCGCGCTACCGGGCCTCCCATGACGCGCTGTTCCATGTGGTGATGGCGCGGGTAGCCAACCCCGACAGCAAGCGGGGCAGCGTGCGCCGGCTCGAGGAGGACTTCGGCGTGAGTCTTCCGCTCGAGAAGGTCTACCGGATGATGGATCAGCTCGACGCGACGGTGATCGAGCGACTGCGCACGCGCGTCGGCGAGGCGAGCCGGTCGCTGCTGCCGGAGCCGGTCGCGATCCTCTTCTTCGATTGCACCACGCTCTACTTCGAGACGGCCGCCGAGGACGAGCTTCGCCAGCACGGCTTCAGCAAGGACGGCAAACACAAGGACTCGCAGGTTCTGCTGGCGCTGATGGTGACGCGCGAAGGGCTGCCGATCAGCTACGAGGTCTTCCCCGGCGCCACCTACGAGGGACACAGCATGGTCCCGGTCCTGCAGGACATGCAGCGCCGCCACCAGGTGGAGCGCACGGTATGCGTGGCCGACCGGGGCATGCTGAGCGCCGACAACCTCGACGCCATGGACGCCATCGGCGGCGAGTATGTCGTCGGCGCGCGGCTGCGCAAGCTGCCGCTCGCGCTGCTGGGGCAGGTTCTCGACCCCGGGACCTATGCCCCGCTGGAGGGCTCACAGGACCGCCGGGTCGGCGAGTGGGAGTACAAGGGCCGTCGCCTGATCGTCGTCTTCTGCCCCCAGCGCGCACGCAAGGACGCGCACGAGCGCCGCCATCAGGTGGAACGCCTGCTCGACAGGCTGGCCCGCAGCGACAATCCCAGGGAACTGCTCTCCAATCACGGGGCGAAGCGCTTCATCGCCGTCGAGGGCGACGCACGGCTCACGGTGAACCCGGAGAAGATCGCCGAGGCCGCACGATGGGACGGGCTCACCGGCGTCATCACCAATCTGCGCGACGCGCGCGTCACCGAAGTGATGGCTCACTACCAGGGGCTCTGGCAGGTCGAGGAGAGCTTCCGGATCACCAAACACGACCTGAAGATACGTCCCATCTGGCACTGGAACCCGGACCGGATCCGCGCTCACATCGCCATCGCCTTCCTGGCCTTCGCCTGCGTTCGACACCTTGCGTACCGCGTCGCCATCCAGAAGCGGCGGATGTCCCCGGAGGTCATCCGCTCCGCCCTCGTCCACCGCCAGTGCTCCCTGCTGCGCTGTCGGCAATCGGGCAACCGCTACGTCATCCCCTCGAAGCCGACACCGGCGGCGGAGCAGATTTACGCAACCATGGGGCTGCCCCTGACGATCACCCCGTATCAACTCGCCTGACCGTCGACGAAGCACGGCTCGAAGAAATGCCGGATGTAGTGCCTAGCCGAAATGAGAACCAGGCAATATCAACTACTTATGCGAATCAACCGTCGAAGTCAGGAAGCCACTCGCCAACCAGCGCGATCTCGCGCTCGCCTACACGCCGGGCGTCGCCGAGGCGAGCAGGGCGGTCGCCGAGCGGCCGGAGGACGCCGCGCGTTATACCGCGCGGTCCAACCTGGTGGCGGTGGTGACCAACGGCTCGGCGGTGCTGGGCCTCGGCGGCATCGGGGCGCTCGCCGCCAAGCCGGTCATGGAAGGCAAGGCCGTGCTGTTCAAGAAGTTCGCCGATATCGATGTGTTCGACATCGAGATCGACGAGAGCGATCCGGACGCGCTGGCCGATACGATCCGGCGGCTGGAGCCGACCTTCGGCGCCATCAACCTGGAGGATATCAAGGCGCCGGACTGCTTCCTCGTCGAGGACCGGCTGAAGGCGGAGATGAACATCCCCGTCTTCCACGACGACCAGCACGGCACCGCCATTGTGGTGGCCGCCGCCATCGTCAACGGCATGCACCTGCTCGGCAAGGAGCTGGGGCGGGTCAAGCTGGTCTCCACCGGCGGCGGTGCGGCCGGCATCGCCTGCCTCAACATGCTGCTCGACCTCGGCCTCAGGCGGGAGAATGTGTGGCTGGTCGATATCGACGGCCTCGTCCACCGGGACCGCGACGCCGAGCCGCACAAGGCCGCCTTCGCCCAGGAGAGCGGTGCCCGGACCCTGGACGAAGTCATCGACGGCGCGGAGATCTTCCTCGGACTCTCCGGTCCCGGTGTGCTGAGTGCCGACCAGGTCCGGCGCATGGGCCCCGAGCCGATGGTCATGGCGCTGGCCAACCCGGCGCCGGAGATCATGCCCGAGGACGTCCACGCCGCGCGGCCGGACGCCATCGTCTGCACGGGCCGGAGCGACTATCCGAACCAGGTCAACAATGTGCTGTGCTTCCCGTTCATCTTCCGGGGCGCGCTCGACGCGGGGGCAACCGGGATCGACCGGGGGATGGAACTCGCCTGCGTCCACGCGCTGGCGGCGCTCGCGCGCGAGGGCGTCACCGACGAGGTAGCGCGCGCCTACGGAGACCGGCGGCTGCAATTCGGCCGCGACTACCTCCTGCCCCGGCCGTTCGATCCGAGGCTGCTGGGCGCCATCGCCCCGGCAGTCGCCGGGGCGGCGATGAAGAGCGGCCTCGCCTTGCGCCCGCTGGACGATATCGGGGCTTACCGCGCCAGGCTCACCAGCTTCGTTTACCGCACCGGCTTCCTGATGCGGCCTCTCTTCGACAGCGCCCGCGCCGCGCCGCGCAGGGTGGTGTTCGCCGAGGGCGAGGACGACCGCGTGCTTCGGGCGATCCGGAACGTGCTGGACGAAGGGGTGGCGGTCCCGGTGGCGACCGGGCGGCCCGAGCGGGTGGCGGCGCGCTGCGCGGAGCTTGGCCTCGGGATCGCGCCCGGCCGCGACTTCGAGGTGTTCGACCATGAAAGCGAGGAGGCGGTCGAGTACTACGGTGCGCTGCTCCACAGCCTCCGTGCGCGCGACGGCATCGGTCCCGACGCCGCGCGCAAGCTGTTCCGGACGAGCGATACGCTGGCCTCGGCGATGTTCGTCCGCGAGGGCCGCGCAGCCAGTATGATCTGCGGCACGGGCGGCGAGTTCTCGACCCATCTGGAGCGCATCGCGCGCATTTTCGGCGCCGGCGAGGAGACGGTTTCCACCCTCGTCCCGCTCATCATGGACGCCGGCACGGTCTTCATCGCCGACGGCTATGCGAATTACGAGCCGGGCGCCGAGCAGATCGCCGGCATCTGCCGCATGGCGGCGGCGCAGGTGCGCGCCTTCGGCCTGACGCCGCGCGTTGCGCTGGTGAGCCATGCAAATTTCGGCGCCCATTCCAGCCCGAGCGCGGCCCGGATGCGCCGGGCGACCGAGATCCTCGCGGAAACGGCAGCGGATTTCGAATTCGAGGGCGAAATGCAGTTGAATCTCGCCTTCGACAAGGCGGCGCGGGACCGTTTCCTGCCGGGCGCCAGGCTCACCGATCGCGCGAACATCCTCGTCTTTCCGGGTATGGACGCCGCCAATGCCGCCATCAATGCGCTGACCACGCTCGGCAACGCCCAGCCTATCGGCCCGGTGCTGCTCGGCTATGACGGCGCGGCGCATATCGTGACGCCCGCCGTCACCGTGCGCGGCTTGCTCAACATGGCCGCCATCGCCAGCGCCGGCAGGGTCTGACGCGCCTGTCCGTTCCTGTCAGCGAACGATCTGGCGCTTCCCGACGAGCCGCTCCAGCAGCCGGAGCCCGGCCTCGTGATATTCGGGGCCGGCATGGCTGGCGCAGGCGTCCGCGAGAATGACCGGGCGGATGCCGTTCTGGAAAAGATCGACCGCCGAGACCAGCACGCAGGCGTCGGTGTCGATGCCGCAGAGGGAAACCTCGGTCGTTCCCCGGTCCCGCAGGTCGCGGAGGAGCGCGTCGTTCACGCAGCTATAGACATGCTTCTCGACGATGACGGCGTGCGCCGCAGGCCGGAATGCAAGCTCCGCATCCGCCGAGCCTTCTGCGAAGCGCCGCCAGTCCATGAACCGTCGCCAGGGCGAGGCCGGGGCGTTGACGAAGCGGGTGGCGTAAATGCGGTCATAGCCCGCCTGCAGCCGTTCGACGGCGGGAACGATATGGCGGGTGTGCCCGTTGACGAAGCCGCTCTGCACATCGACGACAATGAGCGTTTTCCCTGACATGGCCCGAGCATAGCCCTATCGTGCCCGGCGAGGAGAGCGGAAGGGACGGGAAGGACGCGACGCATGAAGATCACGGCGCTCGAAACCATCAGGCTCGACGAGTTCCCCAATGTGCTCTGGGTGCGGGTGCATACCGACGAGGGGCCGGTGGGCCTCGGCGAGACCTTTTTCGGGGCCCGCGCGGTCGAGGCCTATCTGCACGAGTCCGCGGCGCCGAAGCTGCTCGGGCGCGACCCGGGCGCCATCGAGCGCATCGGGCGGGACCTTACCCCCTATATCGGCTTCTCAGGCGCTGGGGCCGAGGCGCGGGGCCGGTCGGCTGTGGACATCGCGCTCTGGGACCTGCTCGGCAAGGCGACCGGGCAGCCTGTCCACCGGCTTCTCGGCGGCCTCAGCCGGGACCGCATCCGCACCTACAATACCTGCGCCGGCTACCGCTATGTGCGCAGCCGCCCGGACTGGGGCACGGACGACTGGGGGCTGGAGGGCGCGGACGAAGGCCCCTACGAAGACCTCGACGCCTTCCTCCACCGCGCCGACGAGCTGGCGCTGAGCTTGTTGGAGCAGGGCATCACCGGCATGAAGATCTGGCCGTTCGACCATGCGGCGATCGAGTCCGACGGCTATTACATCTCCGCGCGCGACCTCGACCGGGCGCTGGAGCCGTTCCGCAAGATACGCGGCGCGGTGGGCGACGCCATGGACATCATGGTGGAGCTGCACTCGCTCTGGCGCCACCCGGCGGCGGTCCGGGTCGCGGCCGCCATCGAGCCGTTCGACCCCTTCTGGTACGAGGACCCGATCCGCATGGACAGCCTCGCCGCGCTCAAGGACTACGCGGCCAAGACCCGCGTGCCGATCTGCGTCAGCGAGACGCTCGGCGGCAAGTGGGAGTTCCGCGACCTGCTGGAGACCGGGGCCTGCGGCATCGCCATGCCCGACATTTCCTGGTGCGGCGGGCTGACCGAGGCCCGCAAGATCGCGGCGCTGGCGGACAGCTATCACCGCCCGGTCGCCCCGCACGACTGCTCGGGCCCGGTCGCCTTCATGGCCTGCGTCCACCTATCGCTCAGTGTGCCGAACGCGCTGGTGCAGGAGTCCGTGCGTTCGTTCTACACCGGCTGGTACCGGGAGCTGGTCACGACGATCCCGACCGTGGAGAACGGCTGGATCCTGCCGCCCGAGGGACCGGGGCTCGGCACGGAGCTGCTGCCGGACCTCGACCGCCGCAAGGATGCGCATGTCGCGGTGAGCCGCGGCTGAACCGCGTGTCCGCGCCGGGGCTTGCGGCGGGAGGGCAAGGCTTGCTTGACTTACCGCAGACTCTTTCCGGAGATCGAGGATGAACCTGGCCGCCCTGTTGATCCGCGCCGCCCGCGCCAGGCCCGACAGCCTTGCGCTGGCGCATGCCTTCGAGCCCCATTCCGACTACCGCACGCTTGCCGGCCGATCCGCTGCCATCGCGGGCTCGCTCCGGGCGTCCGGCCTCCGGCCGGGCGACCGTGTCGCCATCGCGATGAAGAATTGCCCGGAATATATCGAGTTGCTCTACGGCATATGGCATGCGGGCCTCTGCGCCGTGCCCGTCAACGCCCGCCTGCATCCGGTCGAGTTCGCCTATATCTTCGGGAACTCCGGCGCGCGGACCGTGGCCGTCACGCCGGACCTGGCGGACGCTCTGGCCCCGGTCTGCGATGACCTGCCCGAGGTCGAACGCATGCTCGTGGTCGGAGACGCCGGTTTTCGGGCGCTTTACGAAGGCGAGCGGATCGGGCTCGCCGATGTCGCGCCGACGGACAACGCCTGGCTGTTCTACACCAGCGGCACGACCGGCCGGCCCAAGGGCGCCGCGCTTTCGCACCGGAACCTGATGCACTGCACGCTCGGCTACTTCTCGGATGTGGACGAGATCGCGGAGGGCGATGCGGTGCTGCATCCCGCGCCGCTCAGCCACGCTTCCGGCTGCTACAGCATTCCCTACGTCGTCCGCGCCAGCCCCCAGGTGATGACGGAGGGCGGGTTCGACCCGGAAGAGATCTTCGCGCTGATCCGGCATTACAGGGGCAGCAGCTTCTTCGCGGCGCCGACCATGGTGAAGCGCCTGATCGACCACCCGGCGGCGGAGAGCGCGGATGTCGCCAATCTGCGCTCGATCGTATATGGCGGCGGGCCGATGTATGTGGCCGACGCCAAGCGCGCCTTCGAGCTCTGGGGGCCGAAGCTTATCCAGATCTACGGCCAGGGCGAGTGCCCGATGACGATCACGAGCCTGCGCCGCGAGGAGATCGCGGAGGTGGACCATCCCCGCTACGAGCAGCGGCTGGCGTCTGCCGGGCGGGCCTTCTCCAATGTCGAGGTCCGCATCGCCGACCGGGACGAACGCGCCCTGCCGCCGGGCGAGATCGGCGAGATACAGGTGCGCGGCGAGGTCGTGATGAACGGCTACTGGAACAACCCGGATGCCACGGCGGAGGCGCTCAGGGGTGGCTGGCTCCATACCGGCGATGTCGGAATCATCGACGAGGAAGGCTATGTGACGCTCAAGGACCGCTCGAAGGACATGATTATCTCGGGCGGCACCAACATCTATCCGCGCGAGATCGAGGAGGTGCTGCTGACCCATGCGGGGGTGAGCGAGGTGGCGGTGATCGGCCGGCCGGACCCGGAATGGGGCGAGAATGTCATCGCCTATGTCGTCGCCGCCGGCGAGAGCCCGGCGCCCGACGCGCTCGACCGCCACTGCCTCGACAGCATGGCCCGCTTCAAGCGGCCCAAGGCCTACCGCTTCGTCGAGGCGCTGCCGAAGAACAATTACGGCAAGGTGGTGAAAACCGAACTCCGCGATCTGGAGGCGGAGCAGCCGGACCCCTGAGGAGGGCCCCGGCCCGCAAACGACGAAGCCCCGCCGGGGCGGGGCTTCGCGCTGTTTTCCGCCTGCCGCCCGGTCAGACGCTGTAATACATCTTGAACTCGATCGGGTGCGGCGTGTGCTCGAAGGCGTAAACCTCTTCCCATTTAAGGTCGATATAGCCGTCGATCAGGTCGTCGGAGAACACGTCGCCGCGTGTGAGGAACGAGCGGTCCGCGTCCAGGCTCCCGAGCGCTTCGCGGAGCGATCCGCAGACGGTCGGCACGCCTTCCAGCTCCTCCGGCGGCAGGTCGTAGAGGTTCTTGTCCATCGGCTCGCCCGGATGGATCTTGTTGATGACCCCGTCGATGCCCGCCATCAGCATGGCCGCGAAGGCGAGATAGGGGTTCGCCCCCGGATCGGGGAAGCGCACCTCGACGCGCTTGCCGTTCGGGCTCGCCACATAGGGGATGCGGCAGGAGGCCGAGCGGTTGCGGCTCGAATAGGCCAGCAGCACCGGCGCCTCGAAGCCCGGAATGAGACGCTTGTAGGAGTTGGTGAGCGGGTTGGAGAAGGCGTTGATGGCCTTCGCATGCCGGATGATGCCGCCGATATAGTGCAGCGCGAACTCCGAGAGGTCGGCATAGCCGTGGCCGGCGAAGAGCGGCTGGCCGTCCTTCCAGACCGACTGGTGGACATGCATGCCGGACCCGTTGTCGTCGATCACCGGCTTCGGCATGAAGGTCGCCGTCTTGCCGTAGCTGTGCGCGACCATATGGGTCACGTATTTGTAGATCTGCAGCGCGTCGGCGGCTCCGACCAGGGTGCCGAACTTGAGGCCGAGCTCATGCTGGGAGGGCGCCACCTCGTGATGGTGCTTCTCCATTTCGAGGCCCATCTCGGCCATGGTCGAGACCATTTCGGAGCGCATGTCCGCGCCGCTGTCCACGGGCGGGACCGGGAAGTAGCCGCCCTTCACGTCCGGGCGGTGGCCGGGATTGCCTTCCTCGAACTCCGTGCCGGAGTTATAGGGCCCTTCCGCGCTGTCGAGCATGTAGAAGGTCCGGTTCATCGACACGTCGAAACGCACGTCGTCGAACACGAAGAACTCGGCTTCCGGGCCGAAATAGGCGGTGTCGCCGATGCCCGCTTCCTGGATATAGGCCTCGGCCTTCTTGGCGACCGAGCGCGGGCAGCGTTCATAGGACATGCCGGTGGACGGCTCGTGCACGTCGCAGAACAGCACCATGGTGTTCTCCGCCATGAACGGGTCCATGGTGGCCGTGGTGGGGTCCGGCATCAGGATCATGTCGGACTCGTTGATGTCCTTCCAGCCGGCGATGGAGGAGCCGTCGAAGAAGATGCCGTCCACGAAGACATCCTCGTCCATGGTCGTCACATACTGGGCGGTGTGCTGCCACTTGCCGCGCGGGTCGGTGAAGCGCAGGTCCACATGGCGGACATCGTTGTCCTGGATTGCCTTGAGCACATCCTCGGGCGTCTTGCAGTTGAGCGACATGAGATAGGGGCTCCCTCTCTGTTCCGGAAGGCGCTCGCGCCGGGTGTCTAGATTGCGTCCGCGCCGGTCTCGCCGGTGCGGATTCGGATCGCTTCCTCGATGGGATAGACGAAAATCTTGCCGTCGCCGATGCGGGCGGTATAGGCCGCCTGCTGGATCGCCTCGACGGCCCGTTCGACCGCGTTGTCGTCCACGACGACCTCGATCTTCACCTTGGGCAGGAAGTCCACGACATATTCGGCCCCGCGATAGAGCTCGGTATGGCCCTTCTGGCGCCCGAACCCCTTCGCCTCCAGCACGGTGATGCCCTTGATGCCGACCTCGTGCAGCGCGTCCTTCACTTCGTCGAGCTTGAAAGGCTTGATGATCGCTTCAATCTTCTTCATCGCCGTCCCGCCGGTGGTTGGCTTGATGCCGGTATGTTGAAAAGCACACTCCATGCCAGTCTGCAAGGCACGGGTATCCTTTGTAAATCAAGGGATTTCCGCAGGTGTGGAAACCGAATACGCACATGTTTTCGCCATATGCCTATTCATTGGGCGCCTGGACTGCCTGCCGAACGGGCGCTCAGAGCACGGTGCGGATGCGTTCGACCGCGCGTTCGATGTCTTCCTCGCTCGCCGCGTAGGAGAACCGGACGAAGCCCTCGCCATGCCCGCCGAAGCTGGTGCCGGCCACCGTCGCGACGCCCGCTTCCTCCAGCATCCGGCTCTGCAGTTCGCGCGCGCTCATGCCGGTGCCCTCGATATTGGGGAAGGTGTAGAACGCGCCCCCCGGATCGACGCAGCGGAAGCCCGGAAGCTGGTTGAGCGCGCGCACGATGATGCGCCGGCGTGCATCGAAGGCCCGGCGCATGGTCTCCACGGCGTCCTGCGGCCCGTTCAGTGCGGCGATGCCGGCATATTGCGTGGCCGCATTGACGCAGGAATGGCAGTTGACCGCGAGCCGTTCCACCAGCGGGAAGAGCGCCTTCGGCCAGACGCTGTAGCCGAGCCGCCAGCCCGTCATCGCATAGGTCTTGCTCCAGCCGTCCAGGAGGATGGTGCGCTCGCGCAGGCTCTCATAGCCGAGCAGCGAGACATGCTCGTTGTCTTCGTAGAGCAGCCGGCTGTAGATCTCGTCGGAGAGGACCGCGACGTGCGGATGGTCCTCGAGCCCGGCCACCAGCTTGTCAATCTCCGCCTTCGGCGCAACGCCGCCGGTCGGGTTGGCGGGGCTGTTCAGGATGAGGAGGCGCGTCGCGGGGCCGATCTGCGCCAGCACCTCGTCGGCCGAGAAGGCGAAGCCGTTCTCCTCATGCAGCGCCATCGCGACGGGCGTGGCGCCGGAATATTCGATCATCGACTCGTAGATCGGGAAGCCGGGGTTCGGATAGACGATCTCGGCGCCGGGCTCCCCGAACATCATGATCGCGAAGAACATGGTCGGCTTGCCGCCGGGCATGATCATGACCAGGTCGGGATCGACCTCGACGCCGCGAAAGCGCGCGATATCCGCCGCCACGGCCTCGCGCAGCGCCGGGATGCCGTTGGCCGGCGTGTAGCCGTGGTGCCCGTCGCGCAGCGCCTGCGCCGCCGCCTCGACCACATGGGGCGGCGTTTTGAAGTCCGGCTGCCCGATGCCGAGATTGATGATGTCGCGGCCTTCCGCCTGCAGCTTCGCCGCCCGCGCCAGGACCTCGAAGGCGGTCTCGGTCCCCAGTCGGTTCAGATTGTCGGCAAGGCGAAGCATGGCGGCCCGTATCCTGTCTTTTTCGGAAGGCGCCGGACTATGTCCGAAAGCGAAATCCGCCGCAATGCCCCGGGGGTCGGCGCCAGGCTCTGATGCAGTTATCCGCCGGCCGGCGCGCATCGCTCTCGGGCCCGCGCGAGAAGCGTGTAGCGTGCGCGTATGCGGGCAGCGAGGGCAGCCGGCCAGTCGCCCGCGTCGAGAAGGTCGAGGAAACCGTCGAGCACCATCGGGAAATGGGCTTCATGCGGCGTGTGGAGAGCGGCCGGGATGACGATCTCGCGCCCGAGGGAAGACGGGCGGTGCGACAGGCCGGGCATATCGGCCTCCCAGGCGGCGAGCTTCTCCGAAAGGCGGGCCTCGAAGCCGGGCCCCGCGTCGCGCGGCGCGACATGCACCTCGGCCCGGAAGCCGGTCTCGGGCCCGCGGCGCGCAATGACCGCCGCCCGCTCGCCCCGGACGGTCGTCCGGTGCGCGTCGCCGCCTCCCTCCGGCTCGCGCTGCCCCCACTCCGCCCGCTGGCGGACGGGCGCGCCCCGCAGCCGGTAGCGGATTTCGCCGTTGCAGGCGAGTTGCAACACCCCGGCCTCCGCATGCGGCTCCAGCGCCTGCGGGAATTCGTCGAGGCCGGTGCTGGCCTCGAAGAGTTCGCGCGGCACCGGGGTGCTCCAGCGGCGCGCGTCCTCCAGCTCGTAGTCCCGTTCGAACAGGAAGCCCGGACCGTCGCCGAGTATCCACTGCGCCTGGTCGGCCATGTGGGACTGGATATCGACGAGCCCGTCCCCCTGGATGCGGGTGTCGTAATACCAGGAGGGCCGCCGGAGCGGCGCGCCGTTCACGATCTTGAGCAGATGGTGAACGGACTGGATGTCGATGGCGGGCTCGTCCGTCTGCCCGCCAAGGGCGCCTAACAGGTCCGGGTCCGCCGCGATCTTCTGCGTGAGACGCGCCGCCGCCTCATGGCGAAAGGTCATGATGTCCATGGCGAGCGGCCAGCCCGCCGTCGCCCGTTCCAGATCCGGCAGCGCCGCGCTTTCGGTCAGCCAGGGCTTGTCGGCGAGCACATGCAGGCCCGCCGCATGCAGGCGCGCGATGGCGCCGAGCTTCGGCCGGTTGCGCCCGGCAAGGACGACGATGTCTCCGCGCCGCTCCTCGACCAGGGCCCGCTCCGGGTCGGCCGCTTCGTGGGTCCGGATGTTCCAGCCCGTCGGCCGGTCGTCCCGCGCATTGAACGAGCCGACCAGGGCCATGAAGGCGTCGCGTTCCGGGCCGGGGCGGGCATAGAGGTGGACGGTGGGGTCGATCCGCGGGTTCGCCGCGCGCAGGGTGAGAGCGGCGTGGAAGTGGCCGGGCTCGAGAAAGAGGAGCGTGTGCATGGGGACAGGCGCCGGTCGGTGGACGAAAGGTTAGCCGGTCCGGGCTGCGGCGGCTATGGACGAAACCGCCCCCGGTCTTGACCTTCGGGGGGTGGACGGCCTAGATGGCGTCCTTCCTTGCGAGGCTTTCCGCGTGGTGCCCATAGCTCAGTCGGTTAGAGCGCCTGGTTGTGGTCCAGGAGGTCACCGGTTCAAATCCGGTTGGGCACCCCACGGCCCGTCCGGGGCGGGGCGCGGATGAAGGCAGGCGGCGACCGGCGGCCCAGAACGCCGATCCGCGACGCGGCCACCCTTGTCATCCTCCGCCGGGAAACCGGCGAGGTGGTGATGGGCGAGCGCTCGCAGGGCCACGTCTTCTACCCGGAGCACTATGTCTTTCCCGGCGGCAGGGTGGATCGCCAGGACGGCCATGCGCCTGCCGCCCGGGAACTGCGCCCGGAGGTCGAACAAAGGCTGCGTTCGTCCGCGACCGCGCGTCGGGCGAGGGCGCTGGCGCTGGCGGCGGTGCGCGAGACCTTCGAGGAAGCGGGGTTGATCGTGGGCGAGCCCGTCAACGGCATGCGGCCCGCCGGCCTTTCGGATGACTGGCGGCATTTCTACGACAGCGGCCACGCCCCGGCGCTCGACAGGCTGACCTACATCCACCGGGCTGTCACGCCGCCCGGCCGTCCGCGTCGTTTCAACGCGAGGTTTTTCGTGATCGACGCCGAGCATGTGCGGGGCGACCTGAGCGAGGGCTCGGGCGAGCTGCTGAAGCTGCACTGGGTCCGGCTTGCCGATGCGCAGCGCCTCAAGCTCCGGCCGATTACCGCGCTCGTGCTCAGGGAAATCGAGGCCCGCCTCGCCGAGGACAGGCTGCACGACATGAGCCGCCCGGTGCCGGTCGTGAAGACGCTCCATGGCAGGCGTGTCATGGAATGGGACTGAACGAACCGGCTGCTCCCGCAATGCGCGGCCGCCCGGCCCTGCTGACGGTCGAAGAGATGGGCCGGGCCGACCGGCTGGCGGCAGACCGCGGGCATCCGGGCTTCGAGCTGATGCGCAATGCCGGCGTCGCCATCGCCGACGCGGTGCGCCGGCGCTGGAGTCCGCGGCCCGTGCTGGTGCTGGCGGGGCCCGGCAACAATGGCGGCGACGGCTTCATCGCGGCGGAACGGCTGCAGGCTGCCGGCTGGCCGGTGCGCGTGGCGCTGCTGGGCCGGCGCGAGGCGTTGTCCGGCGATGCGGCCGAGGCGGCGCGAAGCTGGCCCGGTCCGGTCGAACCGCTCGATCCCGCAGTGCTGGGCGATGCCAGACTCGTCATCGACGCCCTCTTTGGGGCCGGGCTGAAACGGCCGGTTTCGGGTGCCGCAAGGGAGGTTCTGGAAGCGGCGGAGAGCCTGCCGCTGGTGGCGGTGGACCTGCCGAGCGGCATTGCCGGAGATAGCGGCGCGGTGCTGGGCCATGCGCCCCGCGCGGCGCTCACGGTCACCTTCTTCCGCAAGAAGCCGGGCCATCTGCTGCTGCCGGGGCGGCTCCATTGCGGCGAGGTCGAGGTTGCCGATATCGGCATTCCGGAGGCGGTGCTGGACGATATCGGCCCTACCGCCTTCGAGAACGGCCCGGATTCGTGGAGGCTGCCCGTTCCAGGGCCGGAGAGCCACAAATACACGCGCGGCCATGCGGTCGTCTGGGGCGGGGCGGACACGACCGGCGCGGCCCGGCTGGCGGCAAGGGGCGCCATGCGCGCCGGCGCGGGCCTGGTGACGGTTTCCGCGCCCGATAAGGCCTGGCCGGTCTATGCGGTTTCGCTGCCCGGCGCGCTGGTCGTGCGGCGCAGCGGGCCGGAGGACTTCCGGCGCCTGCTGGAGGACGGGCGCAAGAATGCCGTGCTGGTCGGGCCCGGCGCCGGCCTCGGCCCCGAAACGGCAGACGCCGTGGAAGCGGCCTGCGCGCGCGCCGGAGCGGTCGTGCTCGATGCCGATGCGTTGACGGCGATGGCCGGACGGCTGCCGGAAGGCAGGGGCGGCGCCGGGTTGCTGACGCCTCATGACGGCGAGTTCGCGCGCCTCTTCCGGTTCGGCGGCGACCGACTCGCGAGGGCGCGCGCGGCCGCGGCGGCGAGCGGCTGGACCGTCCTGCTCAAGGGGGCGGACAGCGTGATTGCCGCGCCGGACGGGCGGGCCGCGATTTCGACGAATGGCCCGCCCTGGCTCGCGACGGCCGGCAGCGGCGACGTGCTGGCCGGCATGGCGCTGGGCCTGATGGCGCAGGGCATGTCCGCCTTCGAGGCGGGAGCTGCGGCAACGTGGCTGCATGGAGAGGCGGCGGCGGCCTTCGGGCCGGGCTTGATTGCGGAGGACCTGCCGGACATGTTGCCGACCGTTCTCCGCAGGATGCACGCGACATGAGCCAGTCAGAAGCAGAAGTTTCCCGACTGTTCGACCGCACGCTCGCAGGCCTGAAGGAAGCCGTGCGGGGGCTCATCGGCAGCGACGGCCTCGACCCCGACCCGGACCTGACGAAGGGCGATGCGGAACGCATACGCGAGCGTTTCCGGGCCTGTCTGGAAGGCCGGGGCGGGGAGGTCTCCGCGCGCGGCCGCGCGGCCGAGCTCGGCAGGGCCTACCTGCAGTTATCGGAGACCGGTCGCCGCCGCTACCTCACCATTCTGGCGACCGAGTTCGACCGGGACCCGGCGGCGCTCGGCCGGGCGGTTGCGGCGCTGGAAGCAGTGGCGCCTGAAGGCCGGACGGCTGCGGAAGAGGCGCTCCGGGATGCCCTGAATGCGCCGCGCGAACGCCTGCTGCGGCAGTTCAATGCGTTGACCGATGGCGTGAAGTTCCTGGTGGACCTGCGCTACGACCTCATGCGCTTGGCACGCGACGATGCCGCGCTCTCGGGCCTGGAGAAGGACCTGAAGCACCTGCTTGCGAGCTGGTTCGATGCGGGCTTCCTGGAGCTCAGGCGGATTGACTGGAACGCCCCGGCCTCGCTGTTGGAAAAGCTGATCGACTACGAAGCGGTGCATGCCATCCGGAGCTGGCAGGACCTGAAAAACCGGCTCGACTCGGACCGGCGCTGCTACGCCTTCTTCCACCCGAGCATGCCGGACGAGCCGCTGATCTTCGTCGAGGTCGCGCTGGAGACGGGGCTTGCGGACAATGTCCACGCTTTGCTCGACGAGGAGAGCCCGGTCGGCGATGCATCGCGGGCGGACACGGCGGTCTTCTATTCGATCTCCAACGCCCAGCGCGGCCTTGCCGGCATTGCGTTCGGCGATTTCCTCATCAAGCGCGTGGTGGACGATCTGCGCGCGGAATTGCCCAACCTGAAGACCTTCGCCACGCTTTCGCCGATTCCGGGCTTCGGGCGCTGGTTGAAGGACAATCCCGACCATGCTGTGCAGGCCGCTCTCGCAAAGCCGGGATGGTGGGAGGACCCGGAGGCCGCCGAGGCCGCGAAGGGGCCGGTGCTGCGGGCGGTTGCGCGCTATCTCGTCCACGCCCGGCGCAAGGGCAGGGCGGCCGATCCGGTCGCGCATTTCCACCTTTCGAACGGGGCGCGCATGGAGCGGCTCAACTGGATGGCGAATGTCTCCGACGCCGGGCGGGCGCAGTCGGCCGGCGTGATGATCAACTATCTCTACCGGAGCGACATGATCGAGGCGAACCACGAGGCCTACAAGGGCGAAGGACGGATCGCCATGTCGTCGGCCGTACGCGCGCTCGCCGGCAAACAGGAGAAGAAGGCCCGATGACCGCCGCGCGCCGCCCGCTGATTGCGGGCAACTGGAAGATGAACGGCCTCGCCGCCGACGGCCTTGCGCTCGCGCGGTCGCTGGCCGCTGCGACGGAAGGCGCGGCGGAGCTGCTGGTCTGTCCGCCGGCCACCCTGCTGGCCCCGGTCGCGTCTGTGCTCTCCGGCAGCCGGGTGGCGCTCGGCGGGCAGGACTGCCACGCGGAGGAGGCCGGAGCGCATACCGGCGACATTTCGGCCGCGATGCTGGCCGATGCCGGCTGCTCTCATGTCATCGCCGGCCATTCCGAGCGCCGCGCCGGCCACGGCGAGTCGGATGCCATCGTGCGCGCGAAGGCGGCGGCGGTGCACCGGGCGGGTCTTGTCGCCATCGTCTGCGTCGGCGAGACCGCCGGGGAGCGGGATGCCGGCCGGGCTGAGGCGGTCGTGGCGGCAAGCCTTCTGGGCTCCCTGCCGGAAGGCGCCCGGCCGGAGAACACGGTCGTCGCTTACGAACCGGTCTGGGCCATCGGCACAGGGCGCACGCCGACGGTCGATGAGATCGTTGCCGTCCATGCCGCGTTGCGCGCTGCGCTCGGCGAGCGGGGCGCAGGGACCCGCATTCTCTACGGAGGCTCGGTCAAGCCCGACAACGCGGCGGCCCTGCTGGCGCCTTGCGATGTGGACGGCGCGCTGGTCGGCGGCGCGAGCCTGTCCGCTGCCGATTTCCTCGCCATTGCCGGGGCGGCCTGAGCGCCCGCGCGGGCCAGCTCGAACAGGGTGCGCTCGGCGATCGCCCGGTCCGGGAGGCCGGTGGTCTTGCAGTCGATTTCCGCCCGGTTCAGCCGCGCCAGGGCGGCAAGGATGCGGCCTTGCGGCCATCGGCGGAGCTGGCGGCGAAACGCTTCCCTGCGCCGGAAGAAGACCGGAGGCCGCAACCGCGTCATGGCGCTTCGCTCATCCGCGCCGGCGGCGATGAGCGCCTGCGCCGTATCCAGCCGCTGGAAGTGGCGCCCCGCGGCGCGCAGGATCGAAACGGGCGCCGCGGTTTCGGCGGCTGCCCGGTCGAGTGCGGTCGAGAGCGCCGGCAGGTCGCCCGCGCCTACGGCGAAGGCGATGTCGTCCAGGGAAAGCACGGCGGCATCGCCGATGCAGGCCATGGCGTCCTCGAGCGAGACCGTGCCGCCCTCGCCGGCGTAGAGCGCGAGCTTTTCCGCCTCCATGCGGGTCGTCATCCGGTCGTTGCCGAGATGGTCCACGGCGAAGGCGAGCGCATCCGGATCGATTCTTGCGCCGGTGCTTCGCACGGCGTGCTCCACCAGCCGGGAGACAGCGTCGTCGTCATCGGCGTAGCAGGGCAGGGCGGCGGCGCGGCCGTGCGCCTCGGCCAGCTTGCGCAGCCTGGAGCGCGGCGGAAGATCGCCCGCTTCGACGACGATGAGCGCCTCGGCGGCGGGACCGTCCAGGACGGCCTCCAGCGCCTTCGCGCAATCGTCGCCGGCGGCGCGCAGCCTCACCAGCCGTTTGCCGCCGGTAAGCGAAATGGCGGCCGCCTCGTCGGCCAGCAGGGCCGGGTCCGCCTTCAGGTCCGGCCCGGTGACCGTCGCGACCCGGAAGGGGTCCCGGATGTCCTCGACGACCTTGCCGGCCAGCAGGCGTGCGCGCTCCCGTACCAGCCCCTCGTCGGGTCCGTAGAGAAGGACGGCGAGCAGTTCGGGCGGCGGCGCATCGCGCAGGAACGCGGCAACCTGCCGGCCGGCGAGCTTCATCCGGCCGGTTCCCCGCTGCGGAAAAAGAGTGCGAGGCGGCGCGCGATCTGGGCGCTCAACGCATCGACGCCGCGGTCGCGCGCCGCGCGTTCCGCCGCCCGCGTCGCAAAGGCGGACTGGAGGACATCGTGGCTATGCACGGAGCGCGCCCAGCCGCGCAGCACCGGCCGGTCGCCGCCGCGCTTCGTGAGCTCGAACTCGGCGGTGAGCCTGAGGTCCGTGCGGGTTACGTTCTCGCTCTTGCCGATGAGCGAGCCGGCGGAAGAAGAACGCAGTTGAACGCGGAGGCGGTATTCCGCGGGAAGGCGGGGTCCGCCCGGAGCCAGGCGTTCCTCGAGCCGGCGGCGCAGCAACATCCCGACCCGGTCCGGAATCGGTTCGACCTCGACCTGCGCCATGGCCGCGGTGACGTCGGGTCCCTGCTGGGGCCGGCGCGCATGAACGGGCTCGAGCGTGCAGCCGGCGAGCGTGGCGCCGAGCAGCAGTCCGGCAACAGCGGCCGCAAGTCTCTCAGGCCACAACATTGACGATCTTGTCAGGCACGACGACGACGCGGCGGGGTAGCCGGCCTTCGAGCTGCCGTTGCACGCCGGCAAGCGCGAGTGCCGCCGCCTCGACATCCGCCGCTTCCAGGCCGCGCGCCACCTCCAGCTGGCCGCGCAGCTTGCCGTTTACCTGCACGGGCAGCACCACAATGTCTTCAGTCAGCCGCAGGGGGTCGGCGATCGGCCAGGGTCGGTCGGCAAGCAGGCCCTCCCCGCCGAGCCTTCGCCAGCAGCTTTCCGCCAGATGGGGCGTCATCGGGGCGATCAGTCGCACGGCGGTCTCTATGCTCTCGCGATATGCGGCCGCCATTGCCGGGTCGGTGGCCGGCAGGGCGTCTGCCAGCGCGTTGGTAAGCTCGCGGACCCGCGCCACCGCCCGGTTGAAGTGGAAGCGTTCGAGATCGCCGGTCATCGCGTCCACGGTCTTGTGGGCGGTGTTTCTCAGCGCCTCCGCCGCATCGCTCGTTCCGGCTCCGGCAGGCGCGTCCGGCGCCTCGTCCACCAGCCGCCAGAGCCGGTTGAGATAGCGCCACGCGCCTTCCACGCCCGCCTCTGTCCAGTCCAGGTCGCGCGCCGGCGGGCTGTCGGACAGCATGAACAGGCGGGCCACATCGGCGCCGTAGCGCTCGATGATCTCCTCGGGATCGACGACATTCTTTTTCGACTTGCTCATCTTCTCAGAGCGGCCGACCGAAACCGGCATCCCGTCCGACAACCGCCGCTTGCCGCCCTTGCCGTCGTCTTCCACCTCGTTCGGCTGCAGCCAGCCCCCGTCCCGGGCGCGGTAGGTCTCGTGGCAGACCATGCCCTGTGTGAAGAGGCCGGCGAACGGCTCCTCCACCCCGATATAGCCGCATTCCTTCATGGCCCGGCTAAAGAAGCGGGAATAGAGCAGATGCAGCACGGCGTGCTCGACGCCGCCGATATACTGGTCCACCGGCATCCAGTAATCCACGGCCTCGCGGTCGAACGGCCGGTCCTCGACGCCCGGCGAGCAGTAGCGGGCGAAATACCAGGAGGACTCGAAGAACGTGTCGAAGGTGTCGGTCTCGCGCTCGGCGGGGGCGCCGCAGGACGGGCAGGGGACATGCTTCCAGGCCGGGTGCCGGTCCAGCGGATTGCCGGGCGTATCGAAGGTCACGTCGTCGGGCAGCGTCACCGGCAGGTCGGCGCGCGGCACGGGCACGATGCCGCAGGCGCCGCAATGGATGACCGGGACCGGGCAGCCCCAGTAGCGCTGGCGGGAAACGCCCCAGTCCCGGAGGCGGTACTGCACCGTGCGCTCGCCGAAGCCGAGCGCCTCCAGCCGCTCGCCCATGCAGCGCTTCGCGTCGGGCACGTCGAGCCCGTCCAGGAAGGACGAGTTGATGAGCCGGCCGTCGCCGGTATAGGCCTCCGCCCCGATCTCGAAACGCCTGGGGTCCGCATCGGGCGGGCAGACCACGGGGAGCACCGGCAAGCCGTAGGCGCGGGCGAAGTCGAGGTCGCGCTGGTCATGGCCGGGGCAGCCGAAAATGGCGCCGCTGCCATAGTCCATGAGCACGAAATTCGCGACATAGACGGGCAGTTCCACCCCGTTATCGAAGGGGTGGAGCGCCCTCAGCCCGGTATCCCGTCCGCGCTTCTCCGCCTGCTCGATGGCCGCCTCGCTGGTGCCGAGGCTGCGGCATTCGGCGATGAAGGCCTCCATGTCCGGATCCTTCGCCGCGATTTCCTGCGCGAGCGGGTGGTCCGGCGAGATCGCCATGAAGGAGGCGCCGAACAGCGTATCGTGCCGGGTGGTGAAGACTTCGAGCGTGTCGGCGCGCCCCTTGAGCCGGAAGCTGACCCGCGCGCCGTCGGAGCGGCCGATCCAGTTCGCCTGCATCAGCCGCACGCGGTCCGGCCAGCGGTCGAGCCCGTCCAGCGCCTCCAGCAGTTCGTCGCTATAGGCGGTGATCCTGAGGAACCAGTGGGCGAGCTCGCGCCGCTCGACCGGCGCGCCCGAGCGCCAGCCATGGCCGTCGATCACCTGCTCATTGGCGAGCACGGTGTTCTCGACGGGGTCCCAGTTGACCCAGGACTTGCGCCGGTATGCGAGCCCTTTCTCCAGGAAGTCGAGGAACATCGCCTGCTCATGCTTGAAATAGTCGGGCTCGCAGGTCGAGAGTTCCCGGCTCCAGTCATAGGAGAGGCCCATGGTCGAAAGCTGGGCCTTCATGGTGGCGATGTTCCGGCGCGTCCAGACGCCGGGATGGACGCCGGCTTCGAAGGCGGCGTTCTCCGCCGGCAGGCCGAAAGCGTCCCAGCCCATCGGGTGCAGCACATTGAAGCCCTGCGCGCGCTTGTACCGGGCGACGACATCGCCCAGCGTGAAATTGCGCACATGGCCCATATGGATGCGCCCCGAGGGATAGGGGAACATTTCCATCACGTAATATTTCGGGCGCGAAGCGTCCTCGCGGGCCGTGAAGCAGCCGGCTTCTTCCCATCGCCCGCGCCAGTAAGGCTCGGCTTCGCGGTGGTCGTATCGGGCCATGAAGGCGCTCCGTATCCCCGGATGCTACAGGCTGGCGATGCGCAGTTCTCTCGCCCGGACCAGGATGTTGTTCTCGATTTCAGTGTGCGTGGCGCTGTCCACCGCCGCATCGACCCAGCCGGCGCCGCTCCTTTCCTGGCGGAATACCGCGACCTTCAGGCCGTGGGCCCGAAGCTGCCTGTCGAGGATATACACCGTGACCTTGAAGCGTTCGTCCGGCGTTTCGGGCGGTGCGAACCACTCCGTGATGATGACGCCGCCAAAGGGGTCCGCCGAGGCCAGCGGCATGAAGGACAGCGTGTCGAGCGAAGCGCGCCACAGGAAACTGTTGACGCCGATCCCCGAACCGCCGCCTTGTTGCCCCTCTCCTCCAAGAAGATTGATGCCGCCTTCCCCGAAGATTCCCTGCGCGCCTTCCTTCGGGAGGTAGGATTGGCCCTGGCTTCCCGGCAGGTGCCGATACAGCGGATCGGGATAGTCGTGCTCTATCTTGCTATCGCCGCAGCCGGCAAGTAGCGCCGCGATGGCGGCGGCGATAAGACAGGAACGCATCATTAAGCTTCTCGCGGGGTTGGCGCCAGACTGAGTGTAGCATATCCCGCGACCCGGTTCGAAGACCGCCCGGACGGTTTCTCATTCCCGCTTGGGCGTTGACGCCGGGGGCGCGGATTCTGTAAGTCTCGCCGGCTTTCGGGACAGGTGGGTGAGTGGCTTAAACCAGCGGATTGCTAATCCGTCGTACGTCAACAGGCGTACCGAGGGTTCGAATCCCTCCCTGTCCGCCACTTTACCGGGTCCTGTGGACGGATTGGCTCAGCTATGCGATTTGGGATTCCCGTCCGGGGATTTGTATGATTCATGAGACGTCGACGCTTCGTCGAGTTTGGCGATGTCGACGCGGATGACGGAGGCGGACTGGGAGGTGACGCTGGAGGTATTCCGGCTTTGCCTTCCGCGGCGAGGAGCGAAGGCGAAGCGCAACCGCCTGTTTCTGGCGGCGCTTTCGCCGCCTGAGCCGGTCTGGGGTGTTCGAGGAGTTTTTCGCCACGCTGGCGGGTTCGAGCGGTACGGCGCACATGCATCGGCGGCGGGCGCAAAAGGGGGCAACGGGGCCGGGCGCTCGGACGCTCGCGGGACGGTTTCAGCACGAAGGTCCACCTGAAGACGGATTTCGACGGCTTGCCGGTCGCTTTCGATCTGACCGGCGGCCCAGCGGCGGACAGCCCGCATTTCGAGACCTCGATGGGTCTCGGCCCCGATGTCCGGCCCCGCGTCATCGTCGAAGACAAGACCTATGACAGCGCCAGAAACCGCCAACGCGTCCGGGAAAAGGCTCCCTGACCGTCATCCCCTACCGGAAGAACGTCAAAAGCAGACCGAAGTGGTTTGCAAGGGCGCTCTACAGGGGACGGGCATTTCCCTGTCTTCCAAAAGTGCGGCAGTCAGGGAGAGGGGCAAGATGCCGTGATAATGGGGAGAGGCATGACACTATGCCGCACCGCCGGGTTGGCAGCTGCGGGGGCGGCACGATCATCGCGCGGGCGCTGTCGATGACGGCCTGGGTTTCGCCGACGGTGTAGTTGCCGGCGGCCGGGAAGCGTTTGAGTTTGCCTTCGCGGCCGAGCGGTATCGAAGACGTGTCGTCCTCGGTTTCCGGCGGGACGGGGGTCGGCCGGGGCGCTGTGCCGATCGCCATCGGCGCTTCGGCTCCGGGCCCCGGTGAGGGTGGTTCCGGGCATGCGATTTCTCCCGGCTACAGTTGCAGCCAGGGAACCAGCGGTTACAATCCGGTTCCCCAGTTGTAAATTTCTGGAAAACAACGCTAGCTCAAATAGTTAGAATGGGCAGCGTGGATTCGGGCGTAGCCTGCAGGAATGCAGATCGGGGCGGCGCGGGGCTGATCGTATGGAGATTTCGTTTCCTGGCAGGCGCGTCCTCGTGACCGGCGCAGCGCGTGGCATCGGCCGCGCTATCGCCCACGCCTTCGCCGCCGAGCGGGCGGAGGTTCACGCCGCGGACATCGAAAGCGAACTGGTGCGCGAGACCGCCGCGACGGCCGGGTTCCCGGTCGAGGCCCATGGCCTCGATGTCACCGAGTCCGCAGCCGTCGATGCGCTCATCGCCCGGATCGGCCCGGTCGATATCGCCGTCCACGCCGCCGGCGGCGTGCGCGGCCGCACGGCCGGCCCGCTGGAGGAAGTGACCGACGAAGATTGGCGCGCCATTCAGGCGGTGAATGTCGATGGCGCCTTCCATGTGGCGCGCGCGGTCGCGCCCGGCATGAAGGCGAAGGGCGAGGGCCGGATCGTGCTGATCTCGTCCGGGGCAGGTCTCCGCGTCTCGCGCACCGGCATCCACTCATACGGCACGGCGAAGACGGCGCAGATCGGGCTGGCGCGCCAGCTCGCTTCCGAACTCGGGCCCTTCGGAATTACCGTCAACACGGTGGCGCCCGGCCTGATGCCCCAGACCTCGCCCGACTATGTCCGGCAGTGGGAAGCGCGCAGCCCGGAAGAGCAGGCGGCAATCGTCGAGGGCATCGCCATGCGCCGGCTCGGAAGGCCGGAGGACATCGCCCATGCCGTGCTGTTCCTGGCGTCCGACCGGGCCGGCTGGATCACCGGCCAGACGCTGCCGGTGATGGGCGGCCCATGACCGCACGCTATGCGCTGAGCCTCGATGTGGGAGGCACTTTCACGGACGTCATCCTGGCGGACCGCGCCGGCGGCGCGCTTCATGTCGCAAAGTCGCCCTCCGTGCCGAGCGCCCCTGCCGACGGCTTCTTCGCCGGAGTGGACAGGATGCTCGACCGGTCCGGCGTCGGCGCGGCGGAAGTGGCGACCGTCCTGCACGGCTCGACCATCGTCACCAACGCGATCCTGGAGGGAAAGGGCGTCCGGACCGGCCTTGTCACTACGAAGGGGTTCCGCCATGTGCTGGAAATCGGGCGGGCGGAAATCCCGCGCGCGGCCAATCTCTTTTCCTGGGTGAAGCCCAAACGGCCGGTCCAGCCCCGTTTCATCTTCGAGGTGCCGGGCCGGATCCGCATCGACGGCACCGTAGCGGCGCCGCTGGACGAGGCGGCGGTCGAGGCTGCCGCGGAGGCCATTCGCGCCGCCCGCCTCGAGGCGGTTGCGGTAGTGCTGCTTCACTCTTACGCCAACCAGGCCCATGAGCGCCGGGCAGGCGAGATTCTTCGCTCAATCCTTCCGGACGTCGAAGTCTCCCTGTCGGCCGATGTTCTTCCGGTCTTCCGGGAATATGAACGCACCGTGGCGACAGCCTTGAACGCTTCGGTGCAACCGGTGGTCCGGCATTATATCGGGCGGCTTTCCGAGGGGCTCGGCCGCCGCGCCATAGAAGCGCCGCTATTGCTGATGAAATCGAACGGCGGCGCCTGCCTGCCCCGGGAAGCCGCGCGCGGCGCCGTGCATCTTGCGCTTTCCGGACCGGCCGCCGGCGCTCTGGGGGCAGCCTGGCTTGGGCGGGCCGCCGGGATCGACGATCTCCTGACCATCGACATGGGCGGCACCAGCGCCGATGTCGCGCTTGTCCGGAACGGCCAACCCGCCCTTTCGACCGCGGGCCGGGTCGGCGACCACCCGCTCGCCTTCCCGATGATCGATATCCACACCATCGGCGCTGGCGGCGGGTCCGTCGCGACCGTGACCGAACAGGGCGCGATTCGCGTCGGCCCCGAAAGCGCCGGCGCCGATCCGGGGCCCGCCTGCTACGGCAAGGGGGGCGAGCGGGCCACCGTTTCCGACGCCAATCTCGTACTCGGCCGCATCCCGTCCGCCCTGCTCGACGGCGAGGTCGCGCTGGCTCCCGAAGCCGCCGCGGCGGCCATACGCAGGCATGCCGCGGAGCCGCTCGGCATGGATGTCCTGCCGGCCGCGCGGGGAATCGTCGATCTGGTCAACGCCAACATGACCGGGGCGTTGAAGATCATGTCGGTCGAACGAGGCCTCGACCCCCGCGATTTTGCGCTCGCTGCCTTCGGCGGCGCGGGCCCCGTCCACGGCGCGGAACTCATGCGCGAACTGAACGCGGCGAGCCTGCTTGTGCCGCGCTTTCCCGGCATTCTCTGCGCCATCGGCCTGCTGGCGACGGACCTTCGGTACGATTTCGCCGTCACGCGTCTGCAGCGCGCCGGCGCCTTCGATGCCGCCGCCACCGAGGCGGTTTTCGCGGAACTGACGCATGAGGCCGAAGGCCGCCTCGAAGCCAACGGCATTCCACCCGAGCGCCGCCGGTTCCACCGGTCGGCCGACATGCGCTACGAAAAGCAGGGGGTGGAGTTGACCGTCCCGTGCAGCAGCCCGGTCACGGAAGGCGCCCTGACTGCGCTCATCGCCGACTTCCATGCGCTCCACGAGCGGCTCTACACCTTCTGCGAGCCCGAGGCGCCGGTCGAGATCGTCAACCAGCGGGTCGAGGCTACAGGGCTCACGGACAAATTCGACCTGCCGGAATTGCCTGCTGCCCCGGGCGAACGCCCCGAGCCGTCCAGCGAGCGCCCCGCCTGCGTTGCCGGCGACGACATGTTGCGGCCCACGCCCATCTATCGCCGCGAGAGCCTGCTTGCCGGCCACTGCATCGAGGGCCCGGCTATCGTGGAACAGCTCGATTCGACGACCGTCCTTCTTCCCGGTCAAATTGCGCTCACCGACCGCTTCGGCAATCTCGTCGTCTCGGAGGGCAGCTTGTGACGTCCGATACCCTTCCGGCGCCCAACCGCTTCACCCTGGAGCTCATCAAGGGCGCGCTCAACGGGGCCCGCTCGGAAATGGAGGCCCTGATCGCGCGCTCCGCCATGTCGCCCTTCATCCGCGAGAAGAAGGATTACTTCACCGCCTTCCTGAACCGCGACGGCGAGCTCGTGGTCTCCACCTCGCTCACGCTGGCCGGCAATCTCGTCGATGCGATTCTGGAAGAATATCCGGCCCGGACCATGCGGCCCGGCGACCTCTACTGGTACAACGACGCCTACGGGACGGGCGGCGCCGTCAGCCATCTGCCCGACATGGTTTTCGTCATGCCCGTCTTCCATGAGGGCCGGTTGTTCGCCTTCGCGGAGGCCTGGGGCCACCTCTGGGATATCGGCGGCTCGGTCCCGGGCTCGATCAGCCCGCATGCGGTGTCCGTCTTCCAGGAGGGCATCATGATACCTCCGGTGCGGGTCGTGCGCGAAGGCGTCGAGAACCGTGAAGTCGTGCGCATTTTCATGCGCAATTCACGCTTCCCGGACATGCTGAGGGGCGACCTCCAGGCCATCATGGCCGCCTGCCGCCTCGGCGCCCGCCGCCTGACCGAGACGGTTGAGCGCCACGGCGTGGAGGTGGTCGAGGCCGCGTTCGAGGCAATGCTGGCGGAGAACGAAAGCGCGCTCCGCAGGGAGATCGCCGACCGCATTCCCGACGGCGAGTATGCCTTTCGCGACCGCATCGACTCGGACGCGGTGACCGAGCGCTCCTATTTTGTCGACCTGGTCTTGCGGAAGAGGAACGGCGCTCTCGAGATGGATTTCTCGGCGTCCGACCGCCAGGCCGACGGGCCGATCAACTTCCTTATGGACGATTCGGTGCCGAAATTCATGCTGGGCCTCTGGATGTGCATGGACCGGCCCGGCATCGGCATGAACGGCGGTTTCGAGCGCGCGGTCGAGAGCGTCGTCAGGAAACCGGGCACGCTGGTCGCGCCCCGGTTCCCGGCCCCTCTGGGCCTGCGGTCGCACACCATGATCCGCGTCACCAGCGCGCTGTTCGGCACGCTTGCACAGGCGACGGGCGGGCAGGCCTCGGCGGCGCCCTCCGTTTACGTGCTCTACTATCTGCGCGGCAGGAATGCCGACGGCACAGAGCCGCTATGCATCGAGGGACTCTCTGTCGGTTTCGGCGCGCGCACCTTCGCCGACGGCATCGACGCGGTCTATTACGTGGCCCAGGAAAACTACCCCATCGAATTCGCAGAGATGGAGTTCGGCGTCGAAATCGAAGCATTCGGCATCCACCGGGACAGCGGCGGGGCCGGACGCTGGCGTGGCGGCTGCGGCATCGTCCGGGATGTCCGCGTGTTGTCGGACGAGGCCCGTTTCGGCATCCGGCTCGACAATTGCCGCCAGCCGGCGTTCGGGGTCCATGGCGGGCTGGCGGGATCGCCGGGCCGGGTCGTCGTCAACCCTGACGGCCCCGAGGCGAGGGATATCCCGACCATGGGCGACGGCATTCGCCTGAGGAAAGGCGATCTGGTCCGCATCATCACTCCCGGCGGCGGAGGCTGGGGCAACCCTGCCGACAGGCCGGCCGAGGATGTGCTGGCGGACATTCTGGACGGCTTCGTCTCCGAGGAAGCCGCCGCCCGCGACTACGGCGTGATCCTTGCCGGCGACCGGGTGAACCTCGAAGCCACCCTTGCCCGCCGCGCAGCCATGCCGAGACCCGCCAAGATGTTTCACCGGGGGCGCTACTACGACGCCGACGAGGATCGCCAGGAGGAAACCCTGCCCGAACGGCGCCGGCATGAGGAGACGGCGCCGGCGATGCTATGCTCCTCCGGCGCGAAGCAGGAAAGCGGAGGAGACCCGCGGTGAGCAAGCATAGAGGGACCGGTGTGCCGGACCAGCCGGAAGCCTGGAGATGGAAGGAGGCCGACTGGCGGCCGATCGTGGAGAAGGTGCGGGCCGGCCGCTCGCTCAAGCCCGCGTCATGGCCCGGCGGGGCGCGCTGCGCGGTCGCGCTCTCCTTCGACTCCGACCACGAGACGCAGACCCTGCGCTGGGCCCAGAGCTCGCCCGGCAAGCTGAGCCAGGGCCAATACGGCGCGCGCGCCGGCGTGCCCAGGATCCTCAATTTGCTGGAACGCTACGGCGTGCCGGCGACCTTCTTCGTGCCGGCGGTGGTCGCCATGCTGCATCCCGACGAGCAGCGCCGGGTGGTCGCGGAGGGGCATGAGATCGGCATCCATTCCTGGATTCACGAGCTCAACTCCGCGCTCCCGCCGGCGGACGAGCGCGACCTGCAGATGCGCGCCGCCGACAAGCTGGAGGAAATTTGCGGCGTCCGCCCGGTCGGCATCCGCACGCCGTCCTGGGACTTCTCCGAGCACACGCTCGCGATCACGCGCGAGATGGGCCTGCTTTACGACTCCTCGCTCATGGCCGACGACGAGCCCTATGAGCTGCTGGAGGACAACGAGCCGACCGGCGTGGTCGAGCTGCCCGTGGAGTGGATCCGCGACGACGCGCCCTACTGGTCGATGGACCGCTTCTCGGGCCTGCGCCCCTACACGCCGCCCGGAGGCGTGCTGGAGGTGTTCAGGCGCGAGTTCGACGGCGCCTGGGAGGAGGAGGGGCTGTTCCTGCTGACCATGCACCCGCACTTCATCGGCCACCGCTCGCGCATCCAGGTGCTGGACGAACTGGTGCAGCATATCCGCACGAAACCGGGCGTCTGGTTCGCGACCCACGCCGAAGTCGCCCGCTATTGCAAGGAGCAGGCCGGCCTCTGACGGCCCGTCGAGCGGTGTCTTTCAGGCTCCGGGAACGGCGCGGTCGGAAAACAGGCAGGCGTCAGCGTGGCCGGGCAGGTGTTCGACCAGGGGCGGAACCTCGGCCGCGCACTGCTGCCCGGCGAGCGGGCAACGCGTGCGGAACCGGCAGCCCGAGGGAAGATTGCCCGGATCGGGCGGCTCACCCTCCAGCCAGAAGGTATCGGTGATCCGCTGCTTGCCGATCTCGGGGATCGCCGACAGCAACGAGCGGGTATAGGGGTGGCGCGGGGCGCTGAACAGCCGCTCCGTCGCGCCCAGCTCCACCACCTTGCCGAGATACATCACGGCGACGCGGTCGCAGATCATCCGGATGACGCTGAGGTCGTGCGAGATGAAGACATAGGTGAGGTCGAACTGCTTCTGCAGGTCGAGGAAGAGGTTCAGAACGGTCGCCTGCACGGAAACATCGAGCCCGGAAGTGGGCTCGTCCAACACGATAAGGGTCGGTTGCAGGGTGAGGATGCGGGCAAGGCCCACCCGGCGCTGCTGTCCGCCGGATATTTCGTGCGGGTAGAGGTCGAGATGGCTTTCCGGAAGGCCGACAGCCTCGAGAATGTCCCGCACCCGCTCCCGGCGCGCGGCGCTGTCGAGACCGGTGTGTATGACCAGCGGCTCGTCCAGCGCCTTGCCGATCTTCCAGCGCGGATCGAGCGAGGCGCCCGGGTCCTGGTAGGTATATTGCAGGTCGCGGCGCAGGTCGCGCGACTGGTGCGGCTTGAGATCGGTGATGTCGTTTCCTTCGAAGACGATCCGGCCGCCGGTCGGGCGGTGGATCCCCATCACCGTCTTGCCTAGGGTGGACTTGCCGCAGCCCGACTCGCCGACAATGCCCAGGATCTCGCCCTTCTCGACCGTGAGCGAGACGTCGTCCACGGCCTTCAGCCAGCCGATGCGGCGCTTCCAGACATCGCGGATCGGGAAATATTTCTGCAGCCCCTGAAGCTGCAGCAGGTCCGGGCCGGGCGCCGTCACGGAACGGCCTCCCGAAGGACGCCTACCGGGTGGTGGCAGCGGACAAGGTGGGCGGGCCCCGCCTCCGACACATCCGGACGGGCGGCGGCGCAGCGCTCGCTCGCATGGGTGCAGCGCGGATGGAAGCGGCAGCCCGTCGGCGGATCGATCAGCGCCGGGATCTGGCCGGGAATGCCGCTGATACCGTGCTCGCGGGAGGGCAGGGATTCCAGCAGGCGCTTCGTATAGGGGTGGCGCGGAGCGGCAAAGAAGTCGTCCGACGGCGCGCTTTCGACCTCCTGGCCCGCATACATGACGGTAACCCGGTCGCAAATCTCGTAGGCCGTACCGAGATCGTGGGTCGTGAACAGGATCGAGACCCGGCGCTCGGCGGCGAGGCGTTTGAGCAGCTTGAGAATCTGGGCCTGGATGGTGACATCGAGCGCGGTCGTCGGCTCGTCGGCGATGATGAGTTGCGGCTCGGGCAGCAACGCCATGGCGATCATGAGGCGCTGGCGCTGGCCGCCGGAAACCTCATGCGGGTATTTCTTCAGTATGCCTTCGGGATCGGGCAGCTGGACGATGCGCAGGAGTTCGAGAACGCGGTCGCGGTCCGACCGGCGCCGCGCGCGAGAGTAAGAACGGCCGGCGGCACCGGGTTCGGAATCCGGCGACTTCCACTTCATGAGCTCGTCGATCTGGGCGCCGATGGTGAAAACGGGGTTGAAGGACGAGAACGGGTCCTGCGGCACGAAGGTGATCTGCCGTCCCCGAACCTGCGTGGCGAGCGCGTGGGGGTCTTCCGCCAGCAGGTTGCGGCCGGCGAAGTCTATGACGCCCGAGCCGATCCGCGCCGAGTTCGCCGGGAGCACGCCCAGGATCGCGCGCGCGAGCGTCGTCTTCCCGCAGCCCGATTCGCCGACCAGGCCCACGATCTCGCCGCGGCCGACATGGAAATTCACCCGGTCGAGCACCCGGGCCAGGCCGCGGTCGGTCTGGAAGCCCACTTCCAGGTCCGCGACGGTCAGCAGGTTATCCATCGGAGGACCGCCGGGTGCGGGGGTCGAGAATGTCGCGCAGCCCGTCACCGAACAGGTTGAAGCCCATGACGACAAGGAAAATGGCGAGGCCCGGCGCCGTGGCGTACCACCAGGCCTCGGGCAGGAATTCGCGGGACTCGGCGATGGTTCGTCCCCATTCCGGCGAGGGCGCCGGGGGGCCGAGGCCGAGGAAGCCGAGCGTCGCGGCGGTCAGAATGGTGCCGCCCATGCCGATCGTGGTGCGGACGATGAGGGACGAGGAGATGTTGGGAAGGACATGCAGAAGCATCACCCGTCCGGGCGAGGCGCCGAGCGCGACGGACGCTTCCACATAGGTTTCGTTGAGCGCCGAGCGGGTTTCCGCATAGACGAGCCGCGCCCAGAAGGGCCAGTAGGTTGCAGACAGCGCAAGGATGACATTTTCGATGGAGGGGCCGAGCGTCTGGGCGATGGCGATGGCGAGCACGATCTGCGGCACGGCCAGGAAAATGTCGGATATGCGCATGAGCGCATCCGAGATCCAGTTGCGGTAATAGCCGGCGACCAGGCCGACCGGCACGCCGATCAGCACGCTGACGCCGATGGCGATGACGGCGATGGCGATGGTGATCCGCGCGCCGAACAGGATGCGCGAATAGACATCCGAACCCATGCGGTCGGTACCGAAGAAATGCTCGGCCGAGGGCGGCTGAAGGCGGCCCGGCGGGTTGAACTCGGAGATGTCCTGCGGATGCGTGGAGAGCACCGGCGCGGCGATGGCGACGACGATCAGCAGCACGATGATGAGCGCGCCCAGCGCCGCCGTCCTGTCGGCAGCGAGCTTGCGCAGGAGGAAGCGGGCGGTTTCCATCAGCCGGCTTCGCGCGGGTCGATGAAACCGTGGGCGATATCGACCAGCAGGTTGGCGACGATGAACACGGCGCCCATGATGAGGGTGAAGCCCATGATCGCGTTGTAGTCGGACTGCAGGATCGAGTTGACGGCGTAGAGGCCGAGGCCGGGCCAGTCGAACACGGCCTCCACGACGACGGCGTTCGCTATCAGGTTGCCGAAGATGAGGCCCAGCTGCGTCACCGTGCCGATGAGCGCGTTCCTCAGCACATAGCGCCATATGACGACCCGGCGCGGCACGCCCATGGCGTTCTGGTAATCGACATAGTTGGAGTTTATGGCGTCGAGCACGCCCGCGCGCGTGAAACGCATCACCGTCGCCATGGCGGGGAAGGCGAGCGTGACCGCCGGCAGGACCATGTGGTGGGCCGCCGACCGGAACGCCTCCCAGTCGCCGGCCCAGGCCGAGTCGATGAGGAAGAAGCCTGTGACGGGGTCGGGCCCCCACCCGTCGATCCGGCCCTGGAGGGGCGTCGCGCCCCATTCCATCGCGAACAGGAGCTGGAACAGGATCGCCAGCCAGAAGGCAGCGATCGCGAGGCCGGAGACGGTGAAGACGCGCAGCGCATGGTCGAGCCAGGAATTGCGGTCAACTGCAGCCAGCACACCGAGCGGGATGCCGATGACGGCCGACAGCAGGATGCTGACGAAGGCGAGCTCCAGCGTGGCCGGCAGGCGGGAGACCAGGTCGTCCGCAATCGGCCGCTGGGTATAGAGGCTGACACCGAAATCGCCCTGGACGACGCCGACGACATAGTTCCAGAGCTGCACCGGGATAGGCTTGTCCACCCCGAACTTGGCCTTGAGCGCGGCGATCTGCTCGGCGCTGGCATTGTCGCCCGCGATGAAGGCGATGGGATCGGCCGGGATGATGTGGCTGATCGTGAAGGTGATCGCGAGCAGACCGAGAAGCGTCGGCGCCAGCCAGAGCAGGCGGTTGAGGGTGAGGACGAGTTCGCGCATCGGAATGTGGCCATCCTGTCAGGCCCCGGCTGCCGCCGGACCCCGTCCTTGCCGCATCTCGATCCGAGCAGGAACCGCAGCGGCTCCGGAACCGGTCCGGAACCGCCGCGCAAACCTGCCGGGCCGTGCTATTCCATCGAGACCCAGCGCATCTCCTGGCCGTTGCCGATTGGCGAGAACCGGATACCCTTGGCGTTCTTGTTGAACGGGCCGAACCACTTGGTGTTGTACACGAAGATGCCCGCAGCATCCTCCATCAGCAGGCGGTTGGCCTTCTCGTAATTGGCCCGGCGCAGCTCCTGGTCGGTCGAAACGCGCGCCTCGGAAAGCAGCTTGTCCACCTCCTCGTTGCAGTACCAGGAGTTGTTGCGGGCACCGATCTGCTCGCAGGCATACATCTCGCCGAGCCAGTTGTTCGGGTCGGCGTAGTAAGTGGATTTCCACAGGAACAGCAGGTCGTACATCTGCTGCTCGTCGCGCATCTTGCCGGAAGCCACAGGCCAGGTGTCGGTGACGATCTTGGTCTTGACGCCGATCTTGTTCAGGCCGTTCTGCAACAGCGCTGCGGCCTGTTCCGTCTGGCCGTAGCCGGAAAGGGCCCCGAGCGAAATCTCCCGAATGTCGCCCTCGACCTTGGCGAGGTGCTCCTTCGCCTTTTCAAGGTCCAGCGTATAGCCGGCCAGACCCGACGGCGAGCCCCACATATTGTTCGGCAGCGGCACCGGGTTGCGGGCGACCGACCCCGACAGGATGTTGTCGATGAACCCGTCATAGTCGAAGGCGTAGCTCAACGCCTTGCGGAAGTTGATGTCGTTCATCGGCGGGCGGCCGTTATGGATGATGGAATAGAAGATCCGCATGGACTCTTCTTCCTGCACCACGACATGGTCGCTGGTGCGCAGGCGCTTCACCTGATCCTGCGGCAGGTAGCCGTCTGTGCCGTGGAAGTCGCCGTTCATCAGGCCGAGCACGCGCGAGTTGATCTCGACGACCGTGCGGAACTCGATCTCGTCGAGCGGGTTGTCCACCATGTCCCATCCGAAGAAATGGTCCTCGAAGCGCGTCGCCTGCCAGCCGATTGCCGGGTCGTAGCGCTTGAGCCGGAAGGATCCGGAGCCGGCGTCGTTCTTCGACAGCCAGGCGGTGCCGAGGTCGCCGTCCGCCTCGTTGGCCTTCACCAGCTCGGCGTTGACGACATGGATTTCCGGAACCGTGGCGAGGAAGATGGCCGAAGGCTTGGAGAGGTTGAAGACGACCGTCTTTGCGTCGGGCGCCTGGGTGGAGCCCGGCGCGACCGTGCCTTCGAACAGCGAATAGGCGCCCTTCTTCATCGCCAGGATGCGGTCGATGGAATAGACCACGTCGGAGGCTTCCACCGGCGAGCCGTCATGGAACTTCGCGTCCCGGAGCGTGAAGGTGTAGGTCAGCCCGTCTTTCGAAATATCGACCTTCTCGGCCAGCCACGGCTCCAGATGCGGGGGATTGTCGAACCAGCGCATCAGCCCGTCATAGAGGTTGATGCGCGAGGCGACCCGCCCGACATCGAAGACGGCATGGGGATCGAGCGTGTCGTAAGCGGATGAGTTGGCGAATACGAACTTGCCGCCGGCCGCCGCGGTTGTCGTCACGGCGCCGAATGCGACCGCCGCGGCGGCGGCGATGCGGCAAAGACGGAATGCTTGGCGAATGAGCATCGTTCGTGTGTCTCCCTGTTGCGGTTCCATTGCGGCGGGGCAGGCCCGCCTCCTTCCATTCCGGGACCGTCCCCGAACCGTCCCCCCGGCCCTCACCGGTTCCATTGGAAGCCGTCTATGGTGATGTCCTGGCCGGTGACGAAGCAGGGCTCCACGGTCGCGAGGAAGGCCACGAGCTCGGCCACGTCGCGCGGGCTGCCGGTCCGGTTGAGCGCAATGCCCTGGATCAGTTCCGGCTCGCGCGTGGCGATGACCGGGTTCTTCTGCGCGAGCTCGGTCTTGATGAGGCCGGGGCACACGCAATTGATGGCGATGTGCGGCCCCAGCTCCTTGGCGAGCGAGCGCGTCAGGCCGATGATGCCGGCCTTGGCGGCGGCGTAGGCCACCCTGGAGACGGCGGCCGTCACGCCGCCGGAGTGGGCGTTGAGCGAGGACATCGAGACGATGCGCCCGTATTCGCGCGCCAGCATGGTGGGCGCCACGGCCTGGATGTAGTTGAAGCAGCTCTTCAGGTTGACGTCGATGGTCGTGTCCCACTGCTCCTCGGAGAGGTCCAGTATGCCGGTCGGCATCGGCCGCCCGGCATTGTTGACGAGCACATCGATCCGGCCCCACCGGTCGAGGACGCTGCCGGCGACCTCCCTCGCGCGGGCATGGTCGGCGACATCGGCCTCGAAGGCGAGGCACGGGGCGCCCCGGGCCTCGACCTCGGCCCTCGTATCCGACATCTCGTCGGTGAGGATGTCCACCAGCGCCACGGCAAGGCCGCGTTCGGCCAGCGCATGTGCGCAGCCGCGTCCGATGCCGCGGGCGCCGCCGGTTACGATAGCTACCCTCTTGTCGAGTTCCGCCATGGGATTCCCTCAGACTCAGGAGACTGACGCCTCCCGGCGGGCGCGTCAAATGCGCGTCCGCCGGGAGGCGCCACCGGGCGCTCGACTACAGCGGTTTTCCGAATTCGGCGTCGAGATAATCGAGAGCCTTTCGTGCGGGCAGATAGTCGGGGTCGTGCTGCAAGGCTTGTTCGAAGGAGCGCCTCGCCGCGTCGGGATTCCCCTCCACCAGATGCACGCGGCCGAGATTGAAATGCGCGAACTGATAGCAACAGTACCGCTTGGCGGAGGTCGCCTTCTCGAGCCACGGGATCGCCTCGTGCGGGCGACCGAGTTCGATCAGATAGGCCCCGATATCGTTGTAAGGATTGCCATAATCCGGATCGAGCGCGATGGCTTTCCGGCATTCGGCGATAGCTTCTTCGATATGCCCGAGCATGCTGAGCGACCAGCCCAGAAATGTGTGCCCCTCGGCCGTGGGCAGAATCTCGATGGACTTGCGGAAGCTGTCGACCGCGGCCCGGTATCGGCCGTTGAGGTGCAATATGTAGCCTTGCTGCCAAAGGGCGTAGGCACGCACATGGCCGGGGATTTCCGAATGCTCGCCTGACTGTCCGTGAGCCGCAGAGGCCAGCGACAGCGCCACCAGGAACACAGCGGCCAGGAACGGGCGGGACCTGTTCATGGGGGCGCCTGTTCCAGCATGTCCGCCGCGTGCCCCGCCTGTCGGCCCGGTCCGCCGGCAATCCGGCGGCAGCAACCCGGCCTGCCCGGGGCGATGAATGCGTGCCGATCCACCGCCCGCAGGAGACTTAGCCCGCCTATCGCCATCGCTGCCTCCTACCGGAAGGCGCCGGCCACGCCGCTACAGCCGGATTCGATAGTGTCGGCCTCAAGCCGGAGCACCGGCCGGAGCGTGTGGTCAGGCGCCAGCATGACTCCGAACGCCCCCTATTGGCAACGCCCGTGCGGGAGCGTGGGACGAGCAGACGACGAAACCGTTCACCCGAGCCCGGCCCTGCCCCGATCCGGATTGCCGCAGGCGCCATTCGCCGCGTGAACGAGTCGTGCTGGCGGCAGTCTGCCAGGGACCCGGGCTGTAAATGACAGACCTGCGAAGGCGTGTTCCGGAACTGCTTCGGCCGTGCATGGTCTCTGCGGCAGGACCGCCGTTGACACCGACAACCACGCCGGGCAGCAGACGAACAACAATGCCGAATGACGCGCGGCCGAAAGGCTTGTCGTTCAACACCAGTCTTGTAGCAGATGCCAAGTTTGAAAATGGTGCGGAAATGCTACGCTAAATCGAGCCGGCTGCGCAGGTTTTTCTCCAATAATTCAAGCGATTGGTCGGCGGCGGGGCCCAAGACCCCCAAATTCGTCTTCGGCTATCGTAATCCCGGTGGTCGGTGCGATGAGAGCCCGGATGTTGTCCGGCGCTTTCGCGAGCGCGGCCATGTGCGGCGCGACCCGACGGCGGGCGGCGGCTCCTATCGACGGCCGCCGGGCCGGCCGCGCCAGGCGGCGAAGGCGGCGAGCAGCAAGACCCCCGCGAAGAACGGCAGGTCGCCCAGGCGGCCGTAGGTCGTTTCCGCAAGCGGAGCAGGCAGGCGGATGTCGAGGCTGCCGGCGGTTCCGAGTTCGAGCCTGCCGAGGCGGCGCCCGTAGCCGTCCACCGCGCCGGTGATGCCGGTATTGGCGACGCGCAGGACCGGCAGGCCGGTCTCGATGGCGCGCATGCGCGCGATTTCGAAATGCTGGTGCGGCCCCGCCGTTTCGCCGAACCAGGCGTCGTTGGTCAGGTTCAGCAGCCATTCCGGCGGGTCATCGGTTGCAACGACCTCGCCCGGAAAGATCGCCTCGAAGCAGATCAGCGCGCCGAACGGCGGAATACCCGGAAGGACAAGCGTCGAGGGGCCCGGCCCCGCGGCGAAGTCCTTGCCCCCGACCGTCAGCTTCGCCGCGCCCAGCAGGCTGCGCAGCGGCACATATTCGCCGAAGGGCACGAGATGCGCCTTGTCGTGGCGCCCCTGTATCCGGCCCTCGCGGTCTATCGCGAGGATGCTGTTGTAGTAACGCCCGTCCTCCCGCCAGGGCGCACCGGAAATCAGCCCCCGGCGGCTCTCGACGCTCTTTCCCAGCGCCTCGACAAGCGGCGACTTGGAATGCAGCAGCCGGGCGACGGCCGTTTCGGGCCAGATCGCGGCGTCCGGCACCGGGCCTGCGGAGGCAAGGCGCACCAGGCGCTGCAGGTGGGCGGCGGCATCCTCGCGGCGCCATTTCTCGGATTGCGGGATATTGGGCTGCACGAGGCGCAGAAGCGGCCCGCCTGCCGTCTCCACCGGGGGCGCGCCGCCGACGCGAAGCTCGCCGTAAGCGAACATCGCTGCAACCGCGAGAGCGGCTGCCGTCCATGCCCGCCGGTCGGGCACGGACAGGAGAAGGCAGACAGCAAGCGTCGCCAGCCCGACCCCGTATATGCCGATGACCGCGGCCGCCTGCTCGACGGCCGGTACGTGCAGCCAGGAATAGCCGAACAGGTTCCAGGGAAAGCCGGTCAGCAGATGGCCGCGCAGCCAGTCGCCGAGGCCGAGCGCGGCCGCCAGCGCCAGAGCCCGTCCTGTGCCCGGTTGCGTCAGGCGATGCGCCAGCGCAGCGGGAAAAGCCGGAAAGAAGGCAAGCAGCGCCGCCAGGCCCAGAACGGCCGCCGGCCCGCCTGCCGCCGTTGCGCCGCCGATGACGAAGAAGGAGCCGGCCACCCAGTAGAGGCCGGCGGCGAAGAACCCGAAGGCGAAGGCGAAGGCCGTCAGGAAGGCGTCCCTGAACCGCGCCGTGCCGTCGAGCAGCCATGCAAGCGCCACCAGGCCTGCGGCCAGGGCCGGCGTTGCGCCCAGAGGCGGCACGGCCAGTGTGGCGCCCATGCCTGCGGCCGCTGCGGCCAATAGCCGTTTCCGGCCCGCCAGCCCGGCGAGCCGCGTTCTCATTCGTCCGCCGGCAGATTGCGGACCCTGAGCCGCTTCAGCCGGCGCGGGTCGCCGTCCAGCACCTCGAATTCCAGGCCCGAGGGATGCGACACCAGCTCCCCGCGGCTCGGAACGCGCCCGACCAGGTTGAAAACGAGCCCGCCCAGAGTGTCGAGGTCCTCGCGCTCATCGTCGGTCAGGACCTCGCCGACAGCCGCCTCGAAATCCTCCAGCGTCGCCCTGGCGTCCGCCACCAGCGTGCCGTCCGGCCGCGTCTCCAGTTGCGGCGATTCCGCGATGTCGTGCTCGTCCTCGATGTCGCCGACGATTTCCTCCACCAGGTCCTCGATTGTGGCGAGACCGTCTATGCCGCCGAACTCGTCCACGACCAGGGCCATATGCGTGCGCTTGAGCCGCATGTCGAGCAACAGGTCCAGAACCAGCATCGCCGGCGAGACGAACAGGACTTCGCGCGCGAGGTCCTTGAGCGATGGCGGGTCCGGCTTGCCGATATGAGCCAGCACGTCCTTCGCGTGGATCATGCCGACGATCCGGTCGAGATCCTTCTCGAATACCGGAAGGCGCGAGTGGCGCGACTGCTCGACCGCAGCCACGACCTCATGGAGCGGCGTCTCCGCGGAAACGGCGACGATGTCCGCCCGCGGCACCATCACATCCTCGATCGTCATGCGGCGAAGCTTGAGCGTGTTTTCCAGCAGGGCCCGTTCGAGCGGGTCGATGGGCGTTACGTCCTCGGTATGCTGAGCCGCAAGGTCCGACAGGGTTTCGCTGATCGAGCCCTCATTGCTTCGCCTTCCCGAAAGACGGCGCCAGATGCCTTTCAGGCGGCCGCCATTGCCGTTCGGCGTATGGTGCGTCGTGTCCACGGCCGGTCAGCCCCGCTCCTCATAGGGGTCGGCTACCGACAGGGTTTCGAGGCAACGCGCCTCCAGCCGCTCCATACGCACGGCTGCCGCTTCGGTTGCATGATCGAACCCGAGGAGATGCAATGTCCCGTGGACCACGAGGTGGCACAGGTGGTCGTGCAGCGTCTTGCGCTGCTCGACGGCCTCGCGCCGGACCGTTGCGCCCGCCAGCGCAATCTCGCCGAGCAGCGGCGGCCCGCCCGGCCAGGGCGCGGCGCCGGAAGGGAAGGAGAGCACATTCGTCGGCTTGTCGCGGCCCCGGTAGCGGCGGTTCAACGCGCGGAGCTCGGCATCGCTGCCGAGCAGAACGGAAAGCTCCGCAGGTTCGGTTCGCCCGGCGCCGGCCAGCGCCGCGCATGCCGCGCGGCTGCACCAGTCGGCGGCCTCTTCGCCGTCGGGCCATTCGCCCTCGCCGAGCGAGACCTCGACCGTCCACTTATCCATCGCGGCGCGCCTTGGCAGCCGCGTCATAGGCATCGACGATGCGCGTCACCACCGGGTGCCGGACCACATCGCGGGAGTTGAAGCGCACCACGCCGACACCGTCCACACCTCCCAGCACGTCGAGCGCCTCGGCCAGCCCCGAGCGCACCCCTCCCGGCAGATCGACCTGGGACATGTCGCCCGTCACCACCATCCGCGAGCCTTCGCCCAGGCGGGTCAGGAACATCTTCATCTGGGTGGGGGTCGTGTTCTGCGCCTCGTCCAGGATGACGAACGACCTGGCAAGAGTGCGTCCCCGCATGAAGGCGAGCGGCGCAATCTCGATCTCCCCATTGCCGATCTGGCGCATCACCCGGTCGCCCGAGACCATGTCGTGCAGAGCATCGTAGAGGGGCCGAAGATAGGGATCGACCTTTTCGCGAAGATCGCCCGGAAGGAAGCCGAGACGCTCGCCGGCCTCGACCGCCGGGCGCGACAGCACGATTCGGTCCACCTCTCCCGCCGTCTGCATGGAAACCGCCGCCGCCACGGCAAGATAGGTCTTGCCGGTGCCTGCCGGGCCTTCCCCGAAGACCACGTCGCGCTCGCGGATCGTCTTGAGATACAGCGCCTGGTTGGGGGAACGGGGGGCGATCAGGCGCCGCCGGGTTTCCACGGTTTCGCTATCGGCGCCGAACAGGTCGCCGCCGGCGCCGGGCAGCCTGGCAATGCCGGCGACCTCGGCGAGCCGCGCCGCGCCGTCCACTTCGCCCGGGTCGATTTCGAGCCCCCGCCTTGCGCGGTCGTAAAGCAGGTCCATCGCGGAGCGCGCCGCCGCCACGGCGCTTTCCGGTCCGGCGATGGCCAGTTCGTTGCCGCGCGCGTGCATGGATACGCCGAATTTCTGTTCCAGACGCGCCAGGTTGCGGTCGTGCGTGCCGTACAGGGCCGGCAGAAGGCTGTTGTCGTCGAACTGAAGACGCGCTTCGCTCAAATTGCGAGGCTCCCGCCGGAGAGGCTGTTCGGGCCGGCGGCCAGGATTTCGACCTCGGCAAGGTCGCCGATCCCGGCTGCGCCCGCTTCTGCATGGACCGCCTGCATGTAGGGAGACCGCCCGACGAGCTGGCCGTCCCGTTTGCCGGGCCGCTCGAACAGCACGGGAAGGCGTTTCCCGACGCAGCCCCGGTTGAATGCCTGCTGCTGGCCGTTCAGCAGCTGTTGAAGCCGGGCCAGGCGTTCGCCCTTGGCCGCTTCCGGCACCTGCAGGGGGTCGGCGGCGGCAGGCGTGCCGGGCCGGGCGCTGAACTTGAACGAATAGGCCTGGGCGTAGCCGACATCCCTCACGAGGCCCAGCGTCTGCTCGAAGTCACGCTCGCTCTCTCCCGGGAACCCGACGATGAAGTCCGAGGCGAGCGCAATGTCGGGCCGGGCGGCGCGGAGCCGCTCGACGATGCGCCTGTAGTCCGAAGCGCGGTGCTTGCGGTTCATCCGCTCCAGCACCCGGTCCGAGCCGGCCTGGACCGGGAGATGCAGGAAGGGCATCAGCGCCGGCACCGCGCCATGCGCCTCGATCAGGTCGTCGGTCATGTCGCGGGGATGCGAGGTCGTGTAGCGCAGCCGCTCGACGCCCTCGATTTCGGCCAGCGCCCGGATGAGGCGCGCCAGGGTCCAGTCGCGGCCGCCGGCGCCCTCGCCGCGCCATGCATTCACGTTCTGGCCGAGCAGCACGATTTCGCGCGCGCCGCGCCTGGCGAGTTCCTTCGCCTCGGCGACCACCGCCGCCGCCGGTCGGGAATACTCGGCGCCGCGCGTATAGGGCACGACGCAGAAGGTGCAGAATTTGTCGCAGCCCTCCTGGATCGTGAGGAACGCGCTCGGCCCCGCCGGCCCTTCGGGAACCGGAAGCTCGTCGAATTTCGTTTCCGGGCGGAAGTCCACGTCTATGATTCCGCCGCCCCGCGTCCGCTCGGCCCGGGCCAGCATTTCCGGCAGGCGATGATAGGCTTGCGGCCCGACGACGATATCGACGGCAGGCGCGCGGCGCACCACTTCCCCGGCCTCGGCCTGGGCGACGCAGCCGGCGACGGCAATCAGCATGTCCGGGCGGCGGGCCTTGAGCGCACGCAGCCGGCCGACCTCGGAATAGACCTTTTCAGCAGCCTTCTCGCGGATATGGCAGGTATTGAGCACCACGAGGTCGGCGTCGTCGGCGGTCCGGGTGGCCTCGTAGCCAACGGCCGCCAGCATTTCCGACATCCGTTCGGAGTCGTACACGTTCATCTGGCAGCCATATGTTTTGACAAACAGCTTCTTTCGCACTGCCTGCCTTGTCGGTGTCTCGAGCATCGATGCGCGTGAAGCTAGCATTCGGCGCGGGCGCGTCAACCGCCTGCGAGTCGGCCGGCTAGGGCCTTCTCCATGCCGCCGGCCACCGCTTCGTGGCAGACGCGCGCCATATCCCGCCTGTTTGCGAACTCGGCATAGCTGGTAGGGCTGTGCAACACGATGTCCACCGATATCCGTCCCAAACCCAACACGTTCCAGATATGGCCCGCCATGCCCATATCGCCATACCAGGCGATGCGCGGCATATGCGCCCGGCCGGTCGGCAGGCCGTCTATGGCGGAATAGGCGACCGATACCGGCTGCACTACCAGCGGTTTGCCGCCGACCTCGCGCTCTGCGACGCTGAACAGGGCGCTCTTGAAAGGCAGCACCCGGCTTCCGTTGCTGGACGTGCCCTCCGGGAAGAGAATCAGGTTGTCGCCGCTTTCGAGCCGCGTCTGCATGGCGTCGCGCTGGCCGGCGGTCGAACGCGGCCGCCGGTCCACGAACACGCTTCTTTGCAGCCTAGCAAGCAGCCCGAAAAAGGGCCAGCCCGCGACCTCCGACTTGGCGACGAAAGAGGCCGGCAGCGTCGCCCCCAGCGTGACGATGTCGAGATAGGTGACATGGTTGCACACGAACAGGGTCGGGCGGGTCGTGCTCAGCGTCCCGTGGGTCCGGAGTTCGAAGCCAAGAAGCCCGGCGCAGCGCCGATGGTAGGCAAGCGGCAGGGTCACGGCGAGGGGCCGTTTGAAGAGCACGGCGAAGGCTTGCACCGGCATTAGAGGCAATGTGTAGAGGACATAGGCCAGAAGGCGCCCGAGCGCGCGCAGCGGCGAGTGCCGGATCACGAAGCCAGGGCCTCCCGCGTGACTTCGCCGTCCCGGCTGTAGCGCCTGAGATAGCGGTCGGTCACGCCGTCGGGGCGGACGACGATGCAGACATCGACGGTATCGAACTCGGCATCGATCACCGCGCCGTCGCCGACTCCGCCCCCGAGGCGCAAATAGCCCTTGATGAGCGGCGGCAGGGCGGCGAGCGCCTTCCTTTCGTCGATATCCTCGCGGGCTATGCGCCGCATCTCGACATGGCGCGAGCGCAGCGCCTTCGGGCGAACCGCAAGAGGAGCCAGATGTTCGTGATACAGGTAGGAGAGCGGCAGGGCATGCGCCTCCGGATCGGCGCCGGGAAAGCTGCCGCAGCCGAACAACAGCTTGACATTGTAGTGCGTCACATAGCGCGCAATGCCGCGCCAGAGCATCTGCATGGTGTGGTGGCGGCGATAGTCCGGATGGACGCAGGAGCGTCCGAGTTCCAGGATCTGCCGCCCGCCGCGCAGCAGCTTGCGGATATTGTACTCGTCCTGGGTGTAGAAGCGCCCGATGCGGGCCGCCGCATCGCGCCGCATCAGCCGGTAGGTGCCGACGATGGCGGACGAGCCGCTGCCGAGGCGCCGGTCCAGGACGATGAGGTGGTCGCAATAGGGATCGAACCGGTCGAAATCGCGCTCGGCCGCCGCAATCGCCGGGCTCGGCTGCGCCGTCATCTCTTCGTAGAAGACCTTGAAGCGCAGGGCCTGGGCAGCGTCTATGTCCGCATCCGTCTGGGCCAGTCGGACGACGAGATCGCCGGATTCGACGATGAACGGGCTGCGCTGGGCGAGGGGGGCTGCGCGCCGCCGTCGCGCCGCCGGGCCGAAGAACGGCACGATGAGCCCGCGCTTGCCGGGCGGCGTCACCCGTCTGCGCGGCACCACCCGACTCACCGCCTTCCTTACCTTGAGAGCCACCGCAGCGCCTTTCTCCGACCGGGTCAGTTTACCCGGCCCGGCGCGGCGCGCCTAGTGCGGCCGCGCGTTCTCCGGCTTCGGAGCCGAGTCGCCGTCAACTGCGGGTCGTGCGGCGGCCGAGACCGATTTTCCTGGCGAGCTCGCTCCGCTGGGCCGCATAATTGGGCGCAACCATCGGGTAGTCGGCCGGCAGGTTCCAGCGTTCGCGGTATTCTTCCGGTGTCATGTTGTAAGCGGTCTTGAGATGGCGCCGGAGCATCTTGAGCTTCTTGCCGTCTTCAAGGCACACGATGTGGTCCGGCATCACGGACCTGCGAATGGGAACTGCGGGAATCGGGCGTTCGGAGGGTCCCTGAGGGCGTTCGCCGAGGCCTGCAAGGGCACCGTAAACCTGCCGGATGAGATCGGGAAGATCGCTGACCGCGACCGTATTGTTGGAGACATGCGCCGACACGATTCTCGAAGTCTGTTCGAGAAGGTCGCGGCGGCCTGGCGTCTCTTCGCTCATTTCGCACGCTCCTTGTCCTTGTCCGTTCGACAACTATAGGCCGGATTATTGCGACATCCGACTTTGTTGGATCGTGACAAAGGAGGCGCAAGGACTGCCGCCCCGACTCCGCCTGTCCTCGCCCTCGAACGGCTAGAGCAGGACCCGTTCATGTTGAACCGGAAGTCCGGCCGTCCTTCGATAGGAGATTACAAAGATAGGTTGACGGGGGAGACCGACGACATTTCTTCCGTCATACCTCAACGCCCCCTCCGTCACGTCCCCTCCGTCCTGACTTCGACGGTTGATTCGCATAAGTAGTTGATATTGCCTGGTTCTCATTTCGGCTAGGCACTACATCCGGCATTTCTTCGAGCCGTGCTTCGTCGACGGTCAGGCGAGTTGATACGGGGTGATCGTCAGGGGCAGCCCCATGGTTGCGTAAATCTGCTCCGCCGCCGGTGTCGGCTTCGAGGGGATGACGTAGCGGTTGCCCGATTGCCGACAGCGCAGCAGGGAGCACTGGCGGTGGACGAGGGCGGAGCGGATGACCTCCGGGGACATCCGCCGCTTCTGGATGGCGACGCGGTACGCAAGGTGTCGAACGCAGGCGAAGGCCAGGAAGGCGATGGCGATGTGAGCGCGGATCCGGTCCGGGTTCCAGTGCCAGATGGGACGTATCTTCAGGTCGTGTTTGGTGATCCGGAAGCTCTCCTCGACCTGCCAGAGCCCCTGGTAGTGAGCCATCACTTCGGTGACGCGCGCGTCGCGCAGATTGGTGATGACGCCGGTGAGCCCGTCCCATCGTGCGGCCTCGGCGATCTTCTCCGGGTTCACCGTGAGCCGTGCGTCGCCCTCGACGGCGATGAAGCGCTTCGCCCCGTGATTGGAGAGCAGTTCCCTGGGATTGTCGCTGCGGGCCAGCCTGTCGAGCAGGCGTTCCACCTGATGGCGGCGCTCGTGCGCGTCCTTGCGTGCGCGCTGGGGGCAGAAGACGACGATCAGGCGACGGCCCTTGTACTCCCACTCGCCGACCCGGCGGTCCTGTGAGCCCTCCAGCGGGGCATAGGTCCCGGGGTCGAGAACCTGCCCCAGCAGCGCGAGCGGCAGCTTGCGCAGCCGCGCGCCGACGACATACTCGCCGCCGATGGCGTCCATGGCGTCGAGGTTGTCGGCGCTCAGCATGCCCCGGTCGGCCACGCATACCGTGCGCTCCACCTGGTGGCGGCGCTGCATGTCCTGCAGGACCGGGACCATGCTGTGTCCCTCGTAGGTGGCGCCGGGGAAGACCTCGTAGCTGATCGGCAGCCCTTCGCGCGTCACCATCAGCGCCAGCAGAACCTGCGAGTCCTTGTGTTTGCCGTCCTTGCTGAAGCCGTGCTGGCGAAGCTCGTCCTCGGCGGCCGTCTCGAAGTAGAGCGTGGTGCAATCGAAGAAGAGGATCGCGACCGGCTCCGGCAGCAGCGACCGGCTCGCCTCGCCGACGCGCGTGCGCAGTCGCTCGATCACCGTCGCGTCGAGCTGATCCATCATCCGGTAGACCTTCTCGAGCGGAAGACTCACGCCGAAGTCCTCCTCGAGCCGGCGCACGCTGCCCCGCTTGCTGTCGGGGTTGGCTACCCGCGCCATCACCACATGGAACAGCGCGTCATGGGAGGCCCGGTAGCGCGAGCGCGGCAGCAGCGCGTCGAGGCCCAGCAGCCGGTAGATCTCGCCATAGACCTCGTGGATGCCTGTGATCAGGCGCTGCTCCTCTTCAAGCTGCTTGAGGTCGACCGGGAGTTCCTCCTTGCCGTCCCCCCGGCGGCCGACACGGATCGCCTGCTCAGCGATCTTCTCGGGCGCAAACAATGCCGGCTGACGCTCGTCCTCCAGCTTCGCCTTGACGTACTCGCCGAGCTGCCTCAGGCGCTCGAGCTCGTCCTCGTCCATGGCCACGCCGACATGGCGGACGATGCGCTGTCGGACCTTGCCGCCGTCGCGCACGGCCTCGACGATCTGGACCGAGCGTCGCGGGCTGTTGGGGGAGGTCTTGATGCGCACGAACATGGGGGGAGTGTAGCGCGTGGCGGAGGCATTGACAGTCTCAAAGATTTACTAGGCACTACAACGCAGCTTGACCGCACCGCAACTGCCAACTCATTGGCTTTACTGAAAACTCCAGACGCGAGATCGGTCAGAAGTCAGCCCAACCGTCGAAGTCAGGATTACAAAGATAGGTTGACGGGGGAGACCGACGACATTTCTTCCGTCATACCTCAACGCCCCCTCCGTCACGTCCCCTCCGTCATACCCGGACTTGTTCCGGGTATCTCTCTCCACCGCTGCCGCCGGACGGCCGCATGGATACCCGGAGCAAGTCCGGGTATGACGATATGGGGGCGGGTTGGACGCCGGAGAGAAGGTGCGAAGCCTCCCAAACCTGTTGTCAACCTATCCATATAAGCCCCCTTCGATACGCGCCGTCCTTCGCGGGGCGAAGGCCGGCGCTACTCAGGATGAGGGGAAGATGAAGGCTGGTCGCTCCTGCGCGCCCCTCCCCTCATCCTGAGTAGCCGACCGGAGGGAGGCGTATCGAAGGATAGACCCCCGGATGGAAGCGCTCCTCGTTTCACACCGGGCGGATACCGCACTAGGCCGGAGCAGGGCGCCGCTGGCGCAATCCGGCATGAATCCGGCGGCCGGTCGATACAGGGAGCAAATTGTTCGTAAAAATTATGTAATATTTCTCTATATGACTTGCATTTTCAGAAAATGTGCTATGATGGTCCGAGGGAGTGGAGTCCGCGCGGACCGCTTCCCGCCCGCGCCGGCCCGGTGCGGAACGACCCCGATTCAGCCGACAGGCGAAGTGCGTCCTCAGCCTGCCTCGCGCGCGGGCAATCAGGCGCGCGAACCGCGCCGCCGCGAAACGCGCCCGCCCGCGCACAGGCGCCCGCGCAGGATGACGCGCGAATAAGGGTCGCTCCCCGCCGGGGCAGTGTGCCGGATGAACGCGAACCGGAACGAAGGAGCCGCACCCATGCCCGTGCTCGACCCGACCCTCTCCCTTTCCTCACGGCAGGAAGCCTTCTGCCGCCACTACACAGCCTCCGGCAATGCCGCAGACGCCGCAAGGCGCGCCGGCTATGCCGAACGCTCCGCAAGGCAGACCGGCTCCGCCCTGCTGGAACGCCCCTGGATCGTCGAGCGGGTGCGGCGCATCCGCATGTCGTGGCGGCGCACCGAGAGGGACGAGGCGCAGATCGTGCTCGCCCGCCTGGAGCAGGCCTGGGATGCGGCGGTGGCGAGCGGCTCTGCCTACATGATGGTCCGGATCGTCCGCTTCCAGGCGGAGATTGCGGGGCTGACGCAGCCGGCCAACCGGGCGGCGCTCTGGTCGATGCCGGAGGAGGACGAGTTCGGGGAGATCGAGGCCGGCGAGGCGCAGGAGGCCGGCACCGTGCCGGGACCCCTCGCCGAAGCCGTGCGCAATGGCCGTGCCCGCGCCGAGCGCGCCCTTGCCCGCCATTGCGGGAACAGGGAGGCGATGGAGGCAGGGGAAGGCTTCGGCGGGGCCGCCCATGCGCAGCTTGCCGCAAGGCTCATGGCGGCCGTCGAGGAGCGCGAGAGCCTGCCCGTCCGCTTCGACCCGCCGCCGCCTCCGGCAAACGACCTGCCCCTCGCTGACGACCCGCCCGAAGACACCTACGACCCGGAGCGGTTCCCCGGCGAGTGGGCCGACGGCGACCGCCCGGGCGAGGAGGAGAGGGCCGAGGGCGCGGAAACCGACTGGCTCTACCAGCGCCGCAACGGCTATGCCGAGATCCACGACCCCTGGTCGCCGGAAAACATCGAACGCCGCCAGGCCGACAGCCTCAACCGGCTCGAGAATGGGCCGCCCCCTTCAACCCGCCCCGAAACCCCGGTTTCGCACCCGACCATGACAAAACATGAGGGGATTACAAAGATGACTTGACATGGGCTGCAATCCTCCCTATATTCCAGAGTGTTGAAGGGAGACGCGCCCGTGACGAAGAAAGCCCCCGGAAGAGCCGACCGCGAAGGGCTGACGCTGCCTGAACTGTTTGACATGTTCCCCGATGAAGCGACCGCGACCGCATGGTTCGAGGAAGCGATCTGGCCGAAGGGACGGCACTGCCCGCATTGCGGCAATGCCGAGACGACGGAGACGAAGAACCGCAAGCCGATGCCCTACTGGTGCGGCGGCTGTCGGTCTTACTTCTCTGTCCGCACCGGGACGCCCATGCAGCGGTCGAAAGTCTCGCTCCGCAAGTGGGCGATTGCCATCTACCTTGTCCTGACTTCGCTCAAGTCGGTTTCGTCTATGAAACTCCAGCGGGACATCGGCGTTTCGCAGCCGACCGCATGGTTCATGCTTCACCGCATCCGGCAGGCATGGGCTGAAGATGACGACGAGCAGTTTGACGGCCCGGTAGAAGTGGACGAGTCGTATTTCGGCGGTCGTCAGGTCAATATGCCGAAGGCGAAGCGCAAGACGCTCACAAGCGGAGGCACGGCCCACATGACGGCGGTTGTCGGCATGAAGGACCGCGACAGTAATGAGGTCCGCGTCGAAGTCGTGCCGGATACGAAGAAGCCGACTTTGCAAGGCTTCGTGCGCGAACACGCAGAGCCCGGCGCGGCCGTCTATACCGACGAACACCGCAGCTATGTCGGTCTCGGTACGGATTTCGCCCATGAGTCGGTCAACCACCGCGTCGGTGAATATGTGGACGGCATGATCCACACCAACGGCATGGAGTCGTTCTGGTCGATGCTCAAGCGCGCTCACAAGGGCACCTTCCACAAGATGAGCCCGAAGCACCTGCATCGGTATGCCGATGAGTTTGCCGGCAAGCACAACATCAGGGACTCAGGAACCCTCGCCCAGATGCGGGACACTGTCGCCCGCTTCGTCGGCCGCCGGCTTCTCTATCGCGACCTCGTCGCTGACAACGGCCTGTCGAACGCGGGCCGGGCGTAGCGCCGGGTTCTTGTTGCGGAACAGCGCCTGCGCGAGCGCCACCGGCGTTGCGCCGACAAGGTGAACCTTCGGGTCCAGCACCGGAACGCCTCTGGTCATGGCCGATACTCCTTCTTGGTCCTGTCTATACCCCGCTTGCATCCATGATTTTCCCCCCGCAAACTGACTCTCGCAGACATTCCTAGGGCTCTCGGCCTGTGCCGGGTTGCCCGCTGAATAGAACAGCCGGAACCCGGTGTTGGGGTAGCTCCCCTGCACCCGGCGAATAGGCGGGGACCTTCCAGATTCCTGGGAATGTCTGCAACAGCCCGGCGACTCCGCTGGGTGTAACAGGAAGGGAATGTCCATGACTTTTCGCACTCTGGCGGCGTTGGCCGCTGTTTTCGTTCTCGCATCCTGCGGAGGCGGGGGAGGCGGCGGAACCGCCATGAACGGAGGGCCGACCGGCCCCGGCAACCCGCCAGCCCCCACGACCCCTACGGACCCCGGCGCCGCGCCCGACACCGTCGTTGTCGGCGATGTACTCATTGCCGTGCAAGGCTCGTTGTTCCGGGCGAACTCATCATGCAGCGGCTCGACCTGCACGGTGACATTCCAAGGCGAGAGCGCAACGCTCGATCTGCGCGATGTCGATCCGAACGGGCCGGCCGTGACGATCACCGGCCAGCAGACTCGCAACGGTGTACAGACAGGCCGGGCGACCGCCAGCGGTGATGGCTTCAACTTCAACACCTTCGGCGTTTGGGGAAACTACAACGCCGGGACGCCGCTTCGCGGCTCGACGACCATTCAAGGCGTTGACGTCCAGTTCGCCTTTCCCGCGTCCCTCGGGATGGGCAGCGGGTCGAACCCGGTCTCCGGCAGCGCGATATGGACAGGCGCGATGGCCGGCGTGAGGGTCGGCAGTTCGAGTCTCGGCCGAGAAGTCACTGGCGACGCAGCGATGACCGCCAACCTTGCGGCGGAGACCCTCGACCTCGCGTTCACGAACATTGCCGACACTTCCGGCACTCGCAGCAGCGACATTAGCTGGCAAGGCATCTCGATGCGGGGTGGTGAGTTCAGCGGCAGCGGTGGGCTTGAGGGACGGTTCTACGGCCCGAATCACGAAGAGGCCGGCGGCGTGTTCGAGCGCAGCGGAATCGCAGGCGCGTTTTCGTTGACTCGACAATAGCCGGGTCCGGTTCCCCGAGGGTCCTGTTCCTCCCCCTCGGGGAGCCTCCCCGGCACAGAGGGGCAGCGGAAGCAAGCTACGCATCGCTGTGTTCCCCAACCGGAGAAAATCTGACCTCTGGGAGTCCAGCAGAAGCCTCAAACGAAACCTCCGCAGGCAACGCAAGCCGCATTGTGCCGTCAGCCATCGTCACAATGTTCGTGCCGTCCGGTAGCGGGGCGTAACTGTGGCCGTCGCCGAGCGGAAATTGAGGAAGACGCCTGACCGTGTCTTGTAAGCCGCGAACGGTCTCTGACTCTATCGCGTCTCGAAGCTGGCGCTCGCGGTCGGGATCGGCGGCATTGAAAATGTAGGTCTGGACGAGGGCTGGCATAGCGACTTGCGGTGAAGGCGCCCCCACCGTCTTCTTCAAACATTCTATGTCGCGCCGCATTTGCCGCCATCGTCGCCCAAAGAACATGGTCAATATTCCAAGGAAGCCGAGCCATGCCAGATGACGGAACCCATGGGACGTGGCTTCGCGGACGATGAACTGTACGACAGCTTCTTCGATGGTATCCATCCCGCGACGCTGGCAGGAGTTGCGGCAAGCGTCAAGTCATCTTTGTAATCCCCAAACATGACATTCCGTAACTGCCCAGTGCAGGCTCGGTGCTCCTTTTGCGTCGCCCCGGACCCCGATCCGGGGCCTTGTGCAACAGGGGCAACCCTTCGCGCGGAGACCCCGGCTCGGCGCTGGCGCGCCGTCCGGGGTGACGCAAGAGGGGTGCCGGCCTCCGGCCGCAAAGCGACGCCGCGGAATCGTGCTCTAGGACCGGCATCCTGGGCAGTTGCGACATCCCATGACACGCCGCAAGCTCCCGGCGTCCGGGGCGGCCCCCGCTTTCGCGGGGGCAGGCGATTGGGGCCGCTGCGGCTTCTCTGGCATTTTTTCCGTCCGGAAGTCGCATCCGGGCTCAAGCGCGGTCGCATCGCGACAAGTGAATACCCGCTGTCGCGGGCGATTCTTTCTCCAGCACCGACAACCGGCGCCGCATGCAGGCGGCCGGGCTGTTATGGGAGGTGGGATCGCCATGTCGCTGCTCTCCGGTTCCCGTCGCCCTTCGCCCTGTCCTTTTCCGCCTGCGCCAATCGCAAGTCCCGACCGCAAGATGCCCGCGCGAACGGAGGCCCGATGATGAACGCCTACGCGATCACGCATGACGAACTGGACCTGGAGGTCCGCTGGCCCGGCGGTGAGTCGACGCGGTTTCCGTGGATTTGGATGCGTGTCAACGAGCCCGGCGCGTTCGACCCGGACACGCGCGAGCGGCTGTTCGACCTGGTCGGGGTCTCGCCCGATATTCGCCCCGAGGCCGTCGAACTCAACGGCGATGCGCTGGTCGTGCGCTGGCCGGACAGCGCAGGCGAGAGCATCGTGCCGATGGACTGGCTCGCCGCCCGCCGGCCGGGCGCGCCGACCCGGCCCGACGCGGCGGCGATTCCTCCGGAACTCTGGGACGCTTCGCTTGCAGGGCGGCTGCCCCGCCACAAGACGGACGGCGACCTCGGGGCGTTCCTGACGGACCTGAAGCGCTACGGCCTAGCGCTGGTGGAAGGGCTGGGCGAGGACCCGGAAGCAGGCCCCGCCTTCGGCGCGCGCATCGGGCCTATCCAGGAAACCTATTTCGGGCGCATTTTCGAGGTCCGCACCCGCCCGAAGCCGAACAGCCTCGCCTATACGGCCTACGCCCTGCCGCCGCACACCGACCTGCCATATTTCGAAACGCCGCCCGGCGTCCAGTGCCTGCATTGCGTGCGCAACGCTGCGACGGGGGGCGCGAGCCTGTTTGTGGACGGTTTCCGCGCCGCGGAAATCCTGCGCGAGGAAGCCCCGGGCGATTTCGACCTGCTTGCCCGCCGGCCGGTGCCGTTCCGCTTCAGCGACGATGCGGCGGATATCCGCCGAAGCCGCCCGGCGCTGACAGTGGACCGCGAGGGCCGGCTGGTCGAGGTCGCCGTCAGCCCGGCCACGGCGGACGAAATGCAGCTCGACGCCGACCCTGCGGAAACGCGCGCATATTACGCGGCGTGGCGGCGGTTCATGGCCATCACCCGCCGCCCGGCGCTCACGGTCCACACCCTGCTCGAGACCGGGTCCATGGTCGCGTTCGACAACCGCCGTGTGCTGCACGGGCGCGACGCCTTCGACCCCTCGACCGGCGAGCGCTGGCTGCGCGGCTTCTATATCGACTGGACGGATATCGACAGCCGGCTTCGCTGCCTGTAGCGGTCCGTTCCGCTTTGCCGGAACGCCGGGGCAGGGGGTATGCTCCGCCTGTCCTGACGAGGAGGCGGCGGATATGGATACGTTCGCGGACGGAAGGCCCGTCGGCATGAGCGCCGGGGAATGGGAGGCGCGGTGCGACCTTGCCGCGGCCTATCGCCTCTGCGCGCTCTACGGCTGGACGGACCTCAACAACACCCACATTTCGGCGCGCCTGCCGGGCACGGACGATTCTTTCCTGCTGAACCCCTTCGGCATGTTCTTCGAGGAAATCACGGCCTCCTCGCTGATCGTGGTGGACCGGGAGGGCAATGTTCAGAGCGAGTCGGGCCACGGCGCCAACCTCGCCGGCTTCGTCATCCACGGCGCCATCCACACGGCCATGCCGCACCTGCATTTCATCATGCACACCCACTCGCGATACGGGGTCGCCGTCGCCATGCAGGAGCACGGCCTGCTGCCGGCGAGCCAGAAGGCGCTGACCGTCATGGGCTGGCTCGGCTACCACGACTTCGAGGGCACGGCGACGGACACGGACGAGCGGCCGCGGATCGTGCGCGACCTGGGCGACCGGCGCATTCTCATGTTGCGCAATCACGGCCTGCTGACGGTGGGCGAGACGATGGGCGAGGCGTTCGTGTGGATGTACCGGATCGAGACGGCCTGCCGCCACCAGATCGACGCCCAGACCGGCGGCGGGCCGCTTCGCGAAATCTCGCCGGCGACGCAGGAAAAGACGATCGCGACCGGAAAGTCGATGTACGGCCCCGGCGGCTTCATCGAGGTCGGCAAGGAATGGCCGGCCCTGCTGCGCCAGCTCGAACGCGCGGGCATGGACGACTACCGGCGCTGAACCAGACCGGCGGCGTCGATACGAAGGCGGAGGACAAGGGCGTCCTCCCGGCCGGAGGCGGTGCGGTAATAGCCCGGCCGGCGTCCGACCGTAAGCGATGCGGGCGGGTCACCCGGATTTCAGCTTGACGACGGCTTGAAGTTCCACGGGAGCAGGTCGTCGATGCGGTCGTTGGGATGGCCGACCGCGATGGCTTCGAGGGTGGCCTTGAGCCAGGCGTAGGGCTCGACCCCGTTCAACCTGGCGGTCTGGGTGAGTGAAGCGATCCGGCCCCAGGCGACTGCGCCTTCGTCGTGACCCGCGAAGAGCGCGTTTTTCCTTGTAAGGGCAATCGGCCGGGCGAGGTTCTCGACGGCATTGCTGTCCATCTCGACGCGGCCGTCGGCGAGGAACAGCCGGAGGCCGTCCCAGTGACGGGCGATATAGGCGAGCTTCTCGCCGAGGCGGGACTTGGGCGAGATGCGGGCGCGCTGCTGCTTCAGCCAGTCGCCGAAGGCCTCGACCAGGGGCGCGGAGCGCGCGTGTCGTTCTGCGAGACGTTGCTCGGGCGGGCTGCCGCGGATGTCGGCCTCGATGGCGTAGAGCTCGGCGATCCGGCGCAGGCCCTCTGCCGCGATCTCGGAGCCGCTGCTGTCGTAGATCTCGCGGAGCCGGCGCCTCGCGTGGGACCAGCAGTAAGCCAGCCGTATCGGCGCGCCGCCCTTGCGGCTCGGTCCAGTCAGCCGGTTGTAGCCGGCATAGCCATCCACCTGGAGGATACCATCGAAGCCGTCGAGGAAGCGCTCGGCATATTCACCGCCGCGCCCGGGCGCATAGAAGTACACAACGCCCGGCGGGTCGGGTCCGCTCCAGGCACGGTCGTCGCGGGCCAGCGCCCACAGCCAGCCGGTCTTGGTCCTGCCGCGGCCCGGATCGAGCACCGGCGCCCGCGTCTCGTCCATGAACAGCTTCGAAGAGCGCTTGAGATGCTCCGCCAGCCGGTCGGCCACCGGTTTCAGATGGAATGACGCCCTGCCGACCCAGCCGGCCAGCGTCGAGCGGTCCAGATCGAGGCCGGAACGGGCATAGACCTGCGCCTGCCGGTGCAACGGGCAATGGTCCAGGTATTTGGAGACGAGCACATGGGCGATCGCGCCTTCGGTCGGCAACCCGCCCTCGATCAGCCGGGCCGGCGCCGGCGCCTGGGTGACGCCCTGTTCGCAGGCCCGGCAGGCGTATTTCGGCCGCACCGTGACGATCACCCGAAGCTGCGCCGGCACGATGTCCAGGCGCTCCGTGCGATCCTCGCCGATCTTCACCATCTCCCCGCAGCCGCAGGGGCAGAGCGTGCTCTCCGGCTCGACCACCTGCTCGATCCGCTCCAGATGCTCCGGCAAGTGGCCGATATTGCGCGCCGGGCGAGGACGCTTCGGCGATTGGGCCGGCGTCGGATCTTCCGGCGCGGCCGCTGCTTCGATCTCCGCCGCCGCGCCCTCAAGGTCCTCGAACGCCAGCTGGCGCTCGTCCGCCGACAGCTTCTCCGACCTCTTGCCATACAGAAGGCGGATCAGTTCGAGGTTCAGATGTTCGAGACGGCGGATGCGCTCCGCCTGAGCCCCGTTGCGGTCCGTCAGAACTTCGTTCTCGAGACCGTTCCCGTGAACGGGTCCTTGCGCAATACGCTCTTCACATGCGCAACAAGGCCGTCGTGCTGCTTCCTGAAGTCCACGGGCTTCGTCGCAACCACGATCCGGACCCGGTTCGATGGGAAGATCATACCGATGCGTTCAACGCCGACACGATCTCGGCGATCCGGCAAGCCGGTGTCGCGGCGTCCAGACGGAGCGTCACCCGGTCCTGGATCACTTCCAGGCGGTCGCTGCCCGCAGCGGGAACCCGGCGCTCATCCTGACGCAAGACCACCGGAGCAAAACCCATCTCGCCCTCCGCAGGCAACACCAGAAGGCCCTTCCGTGCCTGGCGGCGCCATTCCGACAGCTGGTTCGAGTTGATCTCGTAGCGACGCGCTACCCCGGCGACCGTCGCGCCTTCCTCCAGTGTCTCGGCAACAATCCGCGCTTTCACCGAAGCCGGCCAGCGACGGCGAAAGCCGCCACGCGCCGGCAACACTTCAACCCTGGCGTTGGTGAGAAGCTCTGCTGAGGGCTCCAATGAGAAATTCCCTTCGTCTCATTCCGAACCCTAACTCCCACATCACCAGGCCTGTATGAAGGTGGGGCGCTCGCACCGCATACGTCCGACCGGCTCGAACCCGGAGCGGGCATAGAGCGCGCGTGCGGCGCCGTTGCTTTCCGCCACTTCCAGAAACAGCGTTCGACCGCCCAGAGATGCGGCGGCGTCTTCGAGCAGCGCCATCGCAATGCCCCGACGCTGCGCGGAGGGATGGGTCGCGATCATCACCACTTCCGCCTCGTCGCCGGCGCAGCGCAGATGCAGGAAGCCGGCCGGCGCCGTTCCGTCCATGGCGATGCGGGCGCGCGCGCCGGGTGCGGCGAGCAGGCTGCGCCAGGCGTCCGCCGACCACGCGGACTCCGGCATGGCCGCGCGGTGGATGGCCGCGATGACTTCGGCGTGGGAGGGGTCGGCCGCGATCACTGCGCGACGGGCCCCGTATGCGGCGGGGTGAGGTAGAGCGGCGAGACGGGACCGGCCGGCAATGTCCTGCCGAGAAGCCGGGCGGCGTCCGGCAATGCGGGCGCGAGCGCCCGGACCGCGCCCGGCGCCAGCGCCGCGAGCGCGGCCGCCGCATCGCCGGTGACGGAGAACGGCGCTTCGGCGGCCAGCTCCTCGGCCGTCGTGACAAACGGCTCGGCGGCGCCGGAAAGTTCAGCGGCGTAAAGGCTGCCGCGTTTGGTATCGAGCACGGCGAACAGGCGGCCTTCGGGCGGCTCCGCCGGCCGCAGCGCCTCGAAGGTCGGCACGGCCACAATGTCCGCTCCGGTGACGAGCGCCAGGCCGCGCGCCGCCGCCAGCGCTATGCGGATGCCGGTAAAGGAGCCGGGGCCCCGTGTGACGACTATTCGCGAAAGCTCTGAAAAGGCTGCACCTGCGTCCGCCATGGCGCGCTCCACCATGACCGGAGCCGCCTCCGCATGGCCGCGCGCCATGGGCCGCCAATGGCTCGCAATCGCCTTTCCGCTGCGCGCGACGGCGACGGAGCAGGCATCGGACGCGCAATCGAGCGCGAGTTCGACCATGAGATGCCGAGGGAGGCCCGGCGGGAGTCCCCGCCCCGGGCGTCCTCAGGGGACCGGGTAAACCGCTTCCACTTCCGGGATGTAGTGGCGGAGCATGTTCTCGACGCCCATCTTGAGCGTTGCCGTCGAGCTCGGGCAGCCGGCGCAGGCGCCCTGCATGCTCAGATAGACCACGCCGTCCTCGAAGGCGCGGAAGACGATGTCGCCGCCGTCCTGCGCCACCGCCGGGCGAACCCTCGTCTCCAGCAGCTCCTTGATCTGGGAGACGACCTCGCTGTCTTCCGCGCCGTCATCGGCCTCGCTCTCGTCTCCGGCCAGAATGACGGGGCGGCCGGCCATGAAGTGGTCCATGATCGCGCCGAGGATCATCGGCTTCAGCGTTTGCCAGTCGCGCGCATCGTCCTTGCTGACGGTCACGAAGTCGCTGCCGAAAAACACCGCCCTCACGCCGGCCACGTCGAACAGCGCCTGGGCAAGCGGCGAGCGCTCGGAGCCTTCCGGCGAGGGGAAGTCGGCCGTGCCGCGCGCCATCACCTGCACGCCAGGAATGAACTTCAGCGTTGCAGGATTGGGGGTCTGTTCGGTCTGAATGAACATCGGCTGCGTCCTCCGGCCCAATATGCCAGCCTAGATGGACCGGAACCGCCGCGAAATCAAGCGGCGTCGTAATGGGCCTGGAGGATGGCGACCACGCCGTCGCGGCTGTATTCGGGCGGGACCGCCTCGCCGCTCGCGAACATCTCGCGCAGCCTTGTGCCCGAGATCCGGAGCTTGCCGCCGTCCCCTTGCGCGCAGGGCCGGCCCGCGGCATTGCCCGTCGCCACCGCCGCCACCATGCGATAGCGCTCCTCCTCACCCGGCGGTTCCGTCCCGCCGTCGGCAGCGAAGCACACATTGCCCGTCGCCATGCCGCCGCAGTCGAAGCAATGGAACGTGTCGTCGATCTTCAGCGGCCGGATGGCGAGGCTGTCGTCGCCGATCTCGTCGAATATGCGGTGTGCGTCATACGGTCCGTAGTAGCTCCCGAGACCGGCATGGTCGCGCCCGACGACCAGATGCGAGCAGCCGAAGTTCTGGCGGAACAGCGCATGCAGCAGCGCCTCCCGGGGGCCGGCATAGCGCATCTCGATGGGGTAGCCGGCCTGCACGACCTTTCCGTCCGCAAAGTGGTTGGCGACCAGCCAGTCGATGGCGCGGACCCGGACCTCGGCCGGGATGTCGCCTTCCTTGAGCGCGCCCAGGACCTGGTGGATGAGCAGCCCGTCGCACACCTCGATGGCGACCTTGGCGAGAAACTCGTGGCTGCGGTGCATGGGGTTGCGGGTCTGGAAGGCGGCGACCGTGGACCAGCCCTTTTCGGCGAACAGCGACCGGGTTTCGGCAGGGCGCAGGTAAAGACCGCGATAGGTCTCGGGGAAATGCCCCTCGGAGAAGACCGAAACCGGGCCCGCCAGGTTGACGGAGCCCTGCGCCATCACCTTGGCGACGCCCGGGTGGGCCTCGTCGGCGGAGCGATAGACCTCACGGCATTCGAGGGTCTTGTCGATGGCGTATTTCTCGGTGACCGAGAGGATGCCGAGGATCTCCCCTCCTTCGTCCGTCAACGCCACTTCGTCGCCTGTGGCGACGGCGAAGTCCCCGTCGCAGGAAAGGGTGATGGGCAGCGGCCAGAAGAGCCCGTTCTCCAGCCGCATATCGACGCACGCGCCGCGCCAGTCTGCTGCGCCCATGAAGCCCTCAAGCGGCGTGTAGGCGCCCATAGCGAGCATGAAGAGGTCCGAGACCTCGCGACTCGACAAGGGCAGCCGTTTCAGGGTGCGCGCCCGCTTCAGGCCCTCGGCCCGCTCTTCCCCGGTCAGCAGCAGGGGCTTGAGCGCGGCGGCGCCGTGCGGGGCGATCAACGTGGACACGGGACGTTACCGGGGCAGGAAGCCGGGGCTAATCGATGATGTGGTGGACGGGAGCCTTTTCCATGGTCCACTCCCCGGATTCCCGATCGTAGCGGGACAGGGTGAAGCAGTGCCAGTCCGTGTCGTCCAGCTTCGGATGGTCGGCCCGGTAGTAATATCCCGGCCACCGCGTCTCGGTCCTGAACATGGTGTGGTGCGTCACCGATTCCGAAGCGAGCACCCGGTGGTGAAGCTCCCATGTCCGCTGGAGCTGGTGGAGGTCTTCGGCCCCGATACTGCCGAGGTCTTCCTTCAGCATGCCCAGCAGCTCCAGCCCGCGGGTGAGCATGGGTTCATTGGTCAGGTAGTTCGAGCTGATGCCGCCGACATAGTCGTCCATGATCTTCTCGAGGCGCTGGAGGCCGTGGATCGGCAGGAGGTAGCTCGGCGAGACGCTGCCCGCGACGATCTCGTTGCGGCCGACCCGGTAGGTTTCCAGCGGCTGGAAGACGACCCGCTTGAGGTCTTCGTATTCCCGCTCGCTCACCTGCGGCCGGTCGCCTTTCATGTCGTTGACATAGTTGACCGCCGCCTTTCCGGCGATGCGGCCTTCCGTAAAGGACCCCGAAGAGAATTTATGGGCGGTGCCGCCGATGGTGTCGCCGGCGCCGAACAGCCCCTCGACGGTCATCATCCGGTTGTATCCCCACTGGTAGTCCGCCGGCGCGCAGTCTTCCGGTCCGCTCGCCCAGGCGCCCGAGCAGGTGGCATGCGAGCCCATGACATAGGGCTCAGAGGTGGTCAGCTCCGGATTGGTGTGCTTGGGATCGATGTTCTGGGACGCCCAGACGACCGCCTGCCCGATGGTCATGCCGAGGAAGTTCTCCCAGCCGACCTGCTCCAGATGGGGGTCGGCGAAGGCCTCCTTCGTCACCATGCGGATGGGGCCGCCGCCGGCCTTGACCTCCTCCAGGAAGGCGTGATTGCGCAGGCAGGTGGGCACCGGATGGCGGTCGATATAGTCCCCGACCAGCTCCTTGGTGTGATCGTACCATCTGGACTCGTACTCCTCCCCATAGGCGTTCTCGGTGTACGTCTTGAGGTGGAGGAAATAGGCGCCGACCGGGCCGTAGCCGTCCTTGAAACGGGTGAGGACAACCCGGTTCTCCATCTGGGTCATCTTGGCGCCGACGAGAATCGGCAGCGCATAGGCTGAGGCGCTGCTCCAGGGGGCGTACCAGGTCCGCCCCATGCCTTCGCCTACCGCCCGGGGCTTGAAGATGTGCGACGCGCCGCCGGCGGACACGATGACGGCCTTTGCGCGGAAGACGTAGAAATCCCCGCTGCGGACATTGAACCCGACGGCGCCGGCGACGCGGTTGGGATTCGCGGTGTCCGTCAGCAGGTGTGTCACCATGATCCTGTTGTAGACTTCGGTGGCAGCCTTGCGGGCGGCCTCCGCGACGATCGGCTTGTAGCTCTCGCCGTGGATCATGATCTGCCATTTGCCTTCGCGCAGATACCGTCCGGTTTCCGGGTCCTTCATTATGGGAAGGCCCCACTCCTCGAACTTGTGCACCGTGGAGTCGACATGCCGGGCGATGTCGAAGCCGAGGTCCTCGCGCACCAGACCCATGAGGTCGTTCCGGGCGTAGCGGACATGGTCCTCGGGCTGGTTCTCGTTCCACTGCATGCCCATGTAGCAGTTGATCGCATACAGGCCCTGGGCGACGGCGCCGCTGCGCTCGATGTTGGCTTTCTCGACGCAGACCACCTTGAGGTCGCGTCCCCAATAGCCGGCTTCATAGGTAGCCCCGCAGCCGGCCATGCCGCCGCCGATGACCAGGATATCCGCGTCCACGAAAACCGTCTTGCGGCGGGCGAACAAACTCACTAGTGGCCTCCCTCACTGGTTCGGTCCGGCGTCAAGGTGGGCAGCGCCTCGATGTGGAGCGCGTCAGGCTCGTGCGCGAGTTGCTGCGATTTCATTGCTTCGGGGGTGGGCGCCTCGTAGTCGGCCGGCGGCGGGATCGATCCCCATGGCGTGGTCCGGATCGGGGAAAGGAAATCCTTTTCCTGGCCGTTCCGGAACTTGATCTTCCAGGAAATGGAGCCCTTGGCCTCTTCCCTCAGCACCCGGACGCTGTGACCCAGGGGGGCGAAGTCGGCATAGCCGCGGGCGTCGATGGCATTCTGCGGACATGCCTTCACGCAGGAGTAGCACTCCCAGCACATGTTGGGCTCGATGTTGTAGGCGCGCCGGGTGGTGCTATCGATGTGCATGATGTCGGACGGGCAGATATCCACGCAATATCCGCAGCCGTCGCAACTGGTCATATAAACGAATGTCGGCATCGGATTCCGTTATCTCCTCCGTCAACGACCGATATGGGCCGATCAGTAGTGGCGGGGCCTTTCGCGCGCGCTGCCGAACATTTCCGGCTTGTCGGCGGGGGCCGGCAGGTTGCGCCTCGTCCCGGTCGCTTCGCCCACTCGTTTCTCCAGCGCCGCCGCGGGCTTGTAGAACATGTGCGAGAACTTGGACCACGGAACGGACCCGAACAGCACCGTCGTGGCGATGAGGTAGAGGCCCAGAAACACTGTCGTCCACGAACTCTCCGCCGCCTGCAAACCGGCCCAGATCAGCCCGAGCGTTGTGCTGGCGAGGAGCGAGAGGATGAACAGGTCGGCGCGCATCGCCCGGAGCGGTGTGTGGCCCTCGGCCGCCACATCGACCCGGATGAAGAACCAGAACCAGTAGCCGCCCACGCAAACCAGCAGGGCCCCGACGACCCAGAGCAGGGGCAGGATAGCGGGCGTCTCCGCGGCGGGTGTCGGATACCAGAACACCATGATGACGGTGGTGATGACGTATGCCAGGAACCCGTACATCGTCAGCAGGTGGGCGACCCGGCGGCGCCCTGGGCCGAATTCGGCGGATGTCAGGCCCTCCAACAGGGCGGTCCGGACCGCGAGCGCCGACATTTCTCCGCCGCCGATGCGGCGCGTTCCCGTGTCCCGCGATTTCCGCCAACTCTGGAAGAAATAGGCGGCGCTTCCCTTGTGCCAGATGTCGAACAGCGTGCCACCCACGACCAGCAGGATCATGATGACCACGTATGTCTGCATGACGGCGGACGGCACGGATGCCGAAAGCACAGCGAAGGGATTAGTGGTGAACACGCGATTGCCCCGATTTCAGCCTGTTCCGTTCAACGCCCCGAGCAACGAAATTCCGTCTGCCCCCAAAGATGGATACAAGCAAGTTGCCGGCCCGGTTGTCAAGGCAGGCACGACGCGGGCTGCGACCACGGTGAGGCATACGGGTCGGAGCCCTGGACAAGGTCTTCGAGCCGCATGGAAGCGCCGTCTCCTTCAGGCAAAACGGGTAATTTCTTCTTCGGAGAGATTGCCCGGCAGGATGACCACCGGCACCTGCAAGCGGCCGACTGATTTGCCCGTCAGCGAGGAGATCAGCGGGCCCGGCCCCTTGGGGCCCGTGTCGGAGGCCAGGATCAGGAAGGCCACCGACGGATCGTCCTCGCAGGCCTGTATCGTCTCGTCCACCTTGTCGCCTTCGCGGATCGCCAGCGAGGGCACCCGGCCCGACAGGCGCTGGACCCGCGCCGCCGCTTGCAGAATGACCGTCTCGGCATGTTCGCGCGCTTCCTCGCGCATCAACTCGCCGACGGCGGACCAGTGCTGAAAGTCTGCCGGCGTGTCGATGACGTACAACAACCCGACATGGCTGCCCGTGCGCCGGGACCTGAGAGCGGCGAAGGTCAACGCCACGGGCAGTTCATCGCTCTCATCGACCACGCAGAGCAAGGTCCGCGTCGAGGGGGAAGGAAGCTCGGTCAAGGGGTCAGGTTCTCCGCGCGACGGCGCCAGCGAGCCATCCTGCCACCAGGGCCAAGACGATGGCAACGAGGCCGTGCAGGATGGGAAAGTCGTGCGCGAAGCGGAAAACCGCCGCCTCGAGCCCGGCTTTCCGGACATGGAGTGCGCTCGCGGTGACGTTCACCACATTGGGGCCCCGCAGTTCGAACACCTCGATCCGGTAGCTGCCGACGGGAACATTGGCGGGAAAGACGACGCGCGTGCGGAACAGGTGTTCCCCCAGAAACTCGACGCGGCCGAACTCCGCCGAGTACAGCCCGTTCACCTGCTTGCGCCGCACGAGCGCCGCCTGGAATGCGCCCAGAGCTTCGATATCCTTGCCGGCCGGCGTGGGGGCGAGGAAGTCCTGGCCGATCCTGTATCTGGTCAGAACCTCCGCGAGCGGCCGGTCGGCGAAGGCTTCGCTCGCGGCGACCCAGACGAAGGCCGGCGCTTCCGGAAAGGCCACGCCGCCATGATTGGCCCAGATGCCGAACTGGCGCTCCTTGCGGCGAACCACCGTCGGCTGTTCCGGCCCTCGAATCACCACGATCACGCCGTGTTCTTCCCCGACCGACCTCTGCGCTTCCGCCGCGGTTCCGAAAACCACGAGTTCGGCCCCGGTGAAGCCGGCCGTAATGGCGACGGTCCGTTCGGATACATCGACCACGAACTGAGCCGCCGATGCGGGCGCCGCCGCAGCGAGAAGACATATCGTGGCCAGCAAGCGCATCAGAGCAGGCCCGGTTGAAGCGAGAACAGGTCGTCGGGCGCGGTCACCAGATCGAAAAGCAGCTTGAGGCCAACGGCGAGCACGAGCGCGGCCAGGAGCACGCGGAACTGCTCGCTCGGCAGCCTTGCGCCGAGACGGGTGCCCACCTGAACGCCCACTACCGAACCCGCCAGCAGCAGGAGCGCCAGAATCACGTCCACGGTCTGGTTGGCGGCCGACTGGAGCAGGGTGACAGTCGAGACGACAAACAGAATCTGGAACAACGAGGTTCCTGCAACCATGGAAGTCGGCATCCCGAGCAGGTAGATCATCGCCGGCACCATGATGAAGCCGCCGCCCACGCCCATGATGGCGGCCAGCAGGCCGACCAGCAGGCCGATCAGGAAGGGCAGCACGGCGCTGATATAGAGGCGCGACTTCTGGAACCGCATCTTCAGCGGCAGGCCGTGGATCCAGATATGCCGGTGCAGCTTGCCGCGCCGCGCCACACCCTTCCGCTGGCGCAGGAGGGCGCGGAGGCTCTCCGCCATCATCAGCGAGCCCACGATTCCCAAGAACACGACGTAGCAAAGCGAGATCGCCAGATCGATCTGGCCGAGGCCGCGCAGCAGCTTGAACAGCCACACGCCGCCTGCCGAGCCCAGCACGCCGCCCGCCAGCAGCACCAACCCCATCTTGAAGTCCACCGCGCCGCGCCGCCAATGGGCGAGCACGCCCGAAACCGAGGTCGCGACGAGCTGATTCGCCTCGCTCGCGACTGCAACCGGGGGCGGTATGCCGATGAAGATCAGGAGCGGCGTCATCAGGAAGCCGCCGCCGACGCCGAACAGGCCGGACAACACGCCCACTCCGGCGCCCATCCCCAGCAACAGGAAGACATCGACGGAAAGTTCGGCAACCGGCAGATAGATCTGCATGGCGGCCCCTCTTAGGCGCGCCGCCGCCTATGCGCAAGGAGGGGAGGGCCGGTTTCTCCGACCGGCGTTGCAATAGCCGCCCCGGACCCGGCTTCGGCGGACGCAAACGTCGTCAGAAAGGCCGCCCGCCCTTGACCTGGGTTCGGTGCATCAGGCGGCGAGTCGCCGGATCGAAGGGGTCCCGCCTGTGCATGACGGCGCGGTTGTCCCAGAGCACGATATCGCCCTCGCGCCAGCGGTGCTCCCAGACATGGGCCTCATCTGCCGCGTGAGACCAGAGGCGGTCGAGCAGGCGTTCGCTTTCCCTGATCTCGAAGCCGACGAGCCAGGCATTGCGCCGCCGTCCGAGGAAGAGCGCCTTGCGCCCCGTATCGGGGTGGGTGCGCAGAACGGGGTGGCGTGCGCCCGGCGTCTCGCGCACATCGGCGACTTCCGGGATGCCCTGCCGTCGTGAGCCGGTCGAGGTCAGCGACAGGTCGTGCACGCACCGGGCATTCTTCACCGCGGCCGTCGTTTCCTCGTCGAGCGTGTCGAGCGCGCGGTGCATGTTGGTGAACGCGGTATTGCCTCCGGAAGGCGGTACCTCGATGGCGTAGAGGCAGGAGCCGGCCGGCGGCTCCTCGATGAACGACATGTCCGTGTGCCAGTCCGCCTCGCCAGCACCGAGCGCGCCGATGGGCCGGCCGTCCACCTCGATATTGGAGATGATCGTCACTTCCGGAGGCACGTCCGCGAACGACCCGAAGCCCGCTGTCACATCGCTGTTGGGCGCTGCCTGTAGCGGCCCGAAGACCCGCGTGAAGGCGATCAGCTGCTCGTCCGTCAGGCCCTCCTGGCCCCGGAAAAGCAGCACCAGATGCTGTTTCCACGCCTCCCGCAGCGTCTCGGCCGTCTCCGCCGGCACTGGCTCGCGGGCGTCGATGCCGCGTATTTCTGCGCCGAGCGCAAAGCCCGTCGGAACGACTTCTACCAAGACTGTCCCGGCGCCGGAGGCGGTCACCGCATCAGCTCCTTCATGTAGGTCGGCAGCGCGAAGGCGCCGAGATGAATTTCCGGATTGTAATAACGTGTGTCGAGGCCGGCCGCAGCATGGCGTTTCTCAATTGTGGCGAGCGGCCTCCGGCGATGGGACGGGTCGTCGCTCGCCCAGCCGAGCGCCATGAAACCCCAGATATAGGTCGGCACCGCGACGGCATAGGCGGAGGCATCCGCGAACAGCGCGTTGAAATGACGCCAGGAGGAGGTCAGTTCCTCACCCTGCACGAAGGCCACGCCGTTCTGCGTCACCAGGATGCCGCCCGGCTTCAGGCAACGCTTGCAGCCAGCGTAGAACTCGCGTTGGAACAGGATCTCGCCAGGGCCGACGGGGTCGGTCGAATCGATCAGGATTACGTCGTAGCGGCTCTCCGTCTCGGCGACGAAATGCGCGCCGTCGGCGATGACGAGCTCCGCGCGCGGGTCGTCGAAGGCGCCCTTGCAGATCGACGGCAGGTAGCGCCGGGCGAGGTCCACGACGCCCCGGTCGATCTCCACCATGGTGGCGCGCTCGACCGGGTGTTTCAGCACCTCCTCCAGGAGCCCGCCATCGCCGCCGCCGACGATCAGCACGTCGTGGACCGCGCCATGCGCCAAGATCGGCACATGCGCCATCATCTCGTGGTAGATGAATTCGTCGCCCTCGGTGACCTGCACCACATCGTCCAGCGTCATCACCCGCCCGAAGGTCGGGTTTTCGAAGATGACGATCTTCTGCAGCTCCGTATCGGAATTGTAGAGAACTTGCGTGACTTCGAGCTTTTGCGTTGCGTGGGCGTGAATGGCTTCCTCGAACCAGCCGCCGCCGGTCACGGAATCATGCCCCGCTTGTGCTCGGCAAGCGTGATCCGCTCCGGCTCGAAAGCGCGTTTCAGCACCTCGATGCCGGCATAGGGGTCGCACTCCCCGCACATGAAAATGTCGAGGGCGGCGAACCCGCGCTCGGGCCATGTGTGGATCGAGATATGCGACTCCGCGAGCAGCAACACGCCGGAAACGCCGTTCGGCTGGAAGCGGTGCAGGTCGCCTCCCAGAACGGTCGCGCCCGAGGCTTCGGCGCAGGCGCGCAGCGCGCGGTCGATAGCGGCCGGGTCGTCGAGGTCGTGCGCGCCCCACAAATCCACCAGCAGGTGCGTGCCGGCATAGCGCAGGCCGTCCCGCTCGACATAGTAATCCTTCGCCGCGGCCTGTTCGCGGGGAAACAGGCGGGCGGTCACCGCCTCGTCCGGAATGGCGGCAGACAACTGGGCCAAAGGCGTCCTCCCGAAGCTTGAGATGGATTGCGGCGCGGGGCGCGGCAAGGCGCGACAAAATACGCCGGTTGCCACGCTGCGCAAGCGAAATCAGGCGCGTTCCGGCGCGGGGTCTCTTCCGAACGCAATCCACAGGCCTGCGGCGCCCGTGACGGCGGCCATCAGGACGAACGCGGCGCTGTAGCCCAGCGACGCCGCAACCGCTCCGAACAGCGCCGGACCGAAGGCGGAGCCGGCGAGCGTGAAGAACATCGCGCCGCCCGTGGCCGCGCCGACATCGCCGCCGGGCGCAAGCCGGGCGACCTCCGCCAGATAGACCCCGTTCCAGCCGACGGCCGTTGCGCCGAAGGCCGCCGACAGTGCCGCGACACCGAGCCAGGACCAGCCCGGGCCCACGGTCGTGGCAACCAGCGCCGTTGCGGCCATGGCGGTGCCGAGCGTCGCGAGCGCGGCGCGGCTTGAGGTCGCGTCGGCTGCCCAGCCCCAGGCTACGCGGCCTGCAATGGCAGCAACGAAGCCGACCGAGAACAACGAACCCGCCCCGGCGAGGTCGAAGCCGGCGCGCTGCATCGCGAAGACGACAAAGAATGCCGTAAAGCAGAACTGCCCCATGGAGAGCGCGGCGGAAGCAAGAACTGTGCGGCGCAGGGCAGGCAGCGCCCAGACCTGCCGGATCGCGGCAAGGGGGCGGGTCGCGAGCGCAGGCGCCGAGGGGTCGCGGTCGCTGTCGAGGCCGGCGCGCCAGGGCTGGACGGCCACCATTGCCGCGATGCAAAGCAGAGCGATGACCGGACTTGCGGCCTGCCAACCCCAGTCGTCCACGACCGCCGGCACCAGCAGGCCGGCAATGGCGGCCCCTACGGGCACGCTGGTCTGCTTGACGGAGAACACCCGCCCGCGCAGATGCGGCGGGGAGAGGCGTGCAAGCAGGTGGGAGCCGGCGGGGTTGGCGGGCCCGTAAGCCATGCCGATCAGGACGCCCGCAAGCCCGAAGGCGGCAATGCTCGCCACGCCCGTCAGGAGCGCGCCCGCCGCGGCGATCCCCATCGTCGCCTGACAAACGCGCAGCGCGCCGAAGCGGCGTATCAGTCCGCCCGAATAGAGGGTTGAGACCATGCCGCCGAGCCACATCGCCATCGTGTAATAGCCGACCATGGCCGGGTCGAAGCCGAGCGCGTCCGCGCTCTCCTGCACCGTGATCGGCACGATGAGCGAGGCGATGACGACGATGGCCTGCATCGCGAGGGTTGCGACCAGGGCGGGCAGGACGGCGGCCATGAGCGCGCCGGATAGCCGCAAGGAGCCGCCGCCGCAACCGCTTGCATGCGCCTGCGCGTCTTGACTATCTGGCCGCCATTCCGGTGAGGGAGGAAGAAATGGCGGCCTGGCGCGAGCGGTTGAACGGTCTGGTGAGCGCGCCGAAGACGGAACGGCTGGTGACGGTGCTGATCGTCGTCAACGCGGTGACGCTCGGCCTGGAAACCTCGGCGACGATCAACGAGGCGCTCTCGCCCTGGCTCGGTTGGCTCGACAAGGCGATCGTGGCGGTGTTCGTCGTCGAGATCGCCGCCCGGCTGGTGGCCGAGGGGCCGGCCTTCTTCAGGCGCGGCTGGAACCTGTTCGACTTCGCCGTCATCTCCATCACGCTCATTCCGGCGACCGGCAATCTCTCCGTGCTGCGCGCGCTCCGCATCCTGCGGGTGCTGAGGCTGGTTTCGGTCGTGCCGCAGATGCGCAAGGTGGTGGAGGCGCTGCTGCACGCCATACCGGGCCTGGGCTCGATCTCCAGCCTGCTGCTGCTGGTGTTCTATGTCGGCGCGGTTATGGCGACGCGCATGTTCGGCGAGGCGTTTCCGGAATGGTTCGGCAGCGTCGGCGCGTCCATGTATTCGCTCTTCCAGATCATGACGCTGGAAAGCTGGTCGATGGGCATCGTGCGCCCGGTGATGGAAACCTTCGATTGGGCGTGGGCCTTCTTCGTGCCTTTCATCCTGCTGACGAGCTTCGCGGTGCTGAACCTCTTCATCGCTGTCATCGTCGATGCCATGCAGACCCTGCACACGGCGGACCGGGAAGAGACGGAGGCGGTGCTCCGGCAGGTGACGGAGGCCGAAGCCTCCTTCCTCGCAACGGAACTGGAAGGCCTCCGCAGCGAAATCCGGGCCCTCAAGGAGGAAATCGGGCGGGCAGGGAACGATGGCGGTCGATAGCGCCGCATCCAGTCAACCGGGCCGGCACCATCTCACCGATGCTGGACATAGGTAGGCCAATGAACTATACGATTCAATGAAATTCGAGTGGGACAACACCAAGAGCGATGCTTGTCTCGCGCAACGCGGCTTCGACTTCGCCTATGTCGTCCGCGCGTTCCTGGATCGCGACAGGATCGTAGATCAGGACCGCCGCTGGAACTATGGCGAGGACCGTTACAGGTTGCTTGGCGCAATTGAGGGTCGGCTCTTCGTTGTGATCTACACGATGCGCGGTGCCGTCGTTCGCATCGTGTCGGCCGGCAAGGCCAATGCCCGGGAGGTACGGGAATATGAGCAGAACGCGCGTCCGGATTGACCCGGACGATCCGCAGACCGTTCCTTCGGGACGGGTCGATTACGGGGTGTTGGACGGGACAACCGAAGAGGACATCGCGCGGCAGGCGCGCGAGGACGATGCCGAGGCGATGCAGGACATGGCGCGCTTCGCCCGGCGGGTGCGCCGGCGCCTCGGGCTGACGCAAGTGGAGTTCGCGCGCCGCATAGACGTGCCGCAGGAAACGATCCGCAACTGGGAGCAGGGCAAGCGCGGTCCTACGGGCGCCGCAAGGGCCTTGCTGAAAATCCTCGACAAGGCGCCCGAAGCGGCTTTGCGCGCGCTTACCTGACTTACAGACAGGCTCATTCCGCTTCGAGCGCGATGCGGTGGCTGTCGAGCAGGCCGGGGGCGCGGGCCGGGTCGCCGCGGCCCCAGCCGCATTCCGTCGCGATGCCGAAGGAGGCCGCGAACTCCGCAGCGGCGGCGATGCGGCGGCGGTCGCCCTCCCGGTCGTCGTGGTGGATGATGCCGAGATAAAGCTCGCAGCCTTCGGGCAGGCGCAGGTCTGCAAGCGGCGCGTAATAGGCCGCGTCGTCGCGATGCTTCGGCGCCGGGACATGGACGAACTGGAGAGACCGCTCCAGCCCGGCGAGGAGTCCGTGGGTAATCTCGACCGTGTTGGCGAGGTCGGTCGGCATCACCACATGCTCGTCATTCGGCGTGCCGTAGCAGAGGTGGTAGCCGAGCTCCGCCGGCTCCGGCACGGCGTTGCCGAGGCGCGCCAGCATGGCCGTGATGTCCTCCTTGTAGCTCGCCGGCCGGTTCGGGAAATAGCCTTCCCAGGCCAGCACCTCCTGGCAGACATCCCACTGGATCGCCAGATCGTCCGGGGGGATCGCGGCGCAGATCTTCGCGAGGTCGGCCTTGAAGGCGCGCTCATAGGCCGCGAAGAACTCCGGACGGCAGGAGGGCGAGACGAACCAGTAGCCGACGGCCATCGGCGTTGGCAGGCACACCTGGAAGCGCACCCCGGCCGGCAGCGTCCCGGCCTCGCGCATGGCGGTGAAACGGGCCCAGGAACGGGCGGCCTCCGGCGCATAGCCCGGATCGAACTCTACCGCCGCCGGATCGACGCCTTCCCGGAAACGGAGCAACTCCCACTCGCGGATCAGCTTGCCGTCCCACTGGTGGATGCGCGCCTTGTCCTCGTCGGCGGCGACCTCCATGGCCGGATGCGCCGCGACCTTGGCCCGCTGCCAGAAGATCCAGCGCGCCCGTTCGCCGGTCTCGCCGTCCGGAATCCGCCTGAGATGCGCGCCCAGCCGGCTGCCGATTTCCATGAAGGCGGTGTCGGCGTCGGGGTAGGGCAGGCTGCCGACGAGATGGGCGCAGGTGAGCGGCATGGCGGGGCCTCCCCTGTATCCGGATGTGGTCATGGTACAATGGCGGCGGCCAAAGCCAACAGGCGCGAAGCGGGAGGGGCAAAGTGACATTCGACTGGCGTTCGGCGGACGATGCGGCGCTGGAAGCGCATTTCAATCCGCGCGCCGCCGTCGGCGACGAGGCGGTGGAGGCCCATCTGGGCGAATATCTGGCGGCCGCCGAAGCGGCGCGCGAATCCTGGCCCGGCAGTTACGACATCGCCTACGGAGCCGGCCCGCGCGAGGCGCTGGACCTGCACCGGCCGGCCTCGGGCGGAAACGGCGCGCTGTTCATGTTCATCCACGGCGGCTACTGGCGGCGCTTCTCCAAGGCGGACCACAGCTTCGCCGTCGGCGGCTTCGTCGAGCGCGGCGTGGCCGTCGCCAATGTCGATTACGACCTCTGCCCGGATGTGACCCTGGACGACATCGTGGCGCAGATGAAGGCGTGCCTCGCCTTCGTCCATGCTCATGCCGGGGCGTGGGGCTGCGACCCGGCACGGCTCTTCGTCGGCGGCCATTCGGCGGGGGCGCATCTGACCGCCATGCTGCTGGCGGACCCGGCTTCGGCGGCGCTCATAGCCGGCGCGCACTGCATGAGCGGCATCTACGAGACGCCGGTCGTGCGGCGCATTTCGGTGAACGAGGAGGTGCGGCTCGACGAGGCCATGGCGGCGCGCAACGACGTCTTCAGCCGTCCGCCGGCGCGGCCCGTGCCGATGGTCGTCTCGGTCGGCGGCGAAGAGCCGGCCGGCTGGCAGGCGCAGAGCGCAAGCTATGCCGACCTTGCGGAAGCGGCGGGTTGCGCGGTCGAGCGCGTCACCGTGCCGGGCGCGAACCACTTCTCGATGCTCTTCGACGCCGTCAGCGCGGGCGGCAGGTCCTTCGAGGCGTTCGCGGCGAAGATGTAGCCGGGCGCGGCACTTGGTGTCCGAAGGCGTTGCCCCGCCCCTCTTCCCGTCATGCCCCCATATCGTCATTCCCGGACTTGTTCCGGGCATCTCCCTCGGCCGCTTCCGCCGGACGGCCGCATGGATGCCCGGAACAAGTCCACGGTTGTCCGGTTTAGATTTGGGGGACAGAGCGCATGGCCTGGATTCAACCGGGTTTCGAGGGGTTCGGCGAGATCGGGACCCGGATCGACGCCCGGCGGCCCGGCCCTGTTCCCGTCATACCCGGACTTGTTCCGGGTATCCATACGGCCGCCTGGCAGAGCCGCTTGAGAGAGATACCCGGAACAAGTCCGGGTATGACGAAAGAGCCTGCCCTGAACCTGTCGAAGGGGGGCGTTCGGGCATGACGGACAGGAGGCCGACCGGGGACGCCGCGCGCTCCCGAAATCCCGTTCGGCTCCCCCTCAATGTCTGAACCGGACACCAGTGGAACAAGTCCGGGTATGACGGAGGAGGGGCGTTCGGGCATGACGGAGGGGACCGTTGGCATCAGAACACCCCGCCCATCCGCCCGATCCGCGCCCGCACTTCGCCGGGGGTGACGCCCGCCTCGCGCAGGCTTTGCAGGGTCAGCGCGCGGTCGCGCTTGGCGAGGCGGCGGCCGCCGGCGTCGGTCAGCACAGGATGGTGTTCGTAGTCCGGCACCGGCAGGCCGAGCAGCCTTTGCAGGCGGTTCTGGACCGGCACGGCGAAGGCGAGGTCCGCGCCGCGCGTCACCAAGGTCACGCCCTGGAGCGCGTCGTCCACCACGACGGCCAGATGGTAGCTCGTGCGGATGTCCTTGCGCGCGACCACCGTGTCGCCTTCCGTCAGCCGGAGCGCATATGGGTCGCCCCGCGCCATGCGCGCCTCGCGCTCGGCTTCGGTCAGCGCCCGGCAGGTGCCGGGATAGGGTGGGCCCTCGGGGCCGTGGGGCGCAGTCGCCGCCGCCTCGATCTCCCGGCGGGTGCAGAAGCAGGGGTAGATCAGCCCGCGCTCGTCGAGCGAGGTCAGCGCGCGGGCGTAGTCGTCCATATGGTCCGACTGCCGGCGCACCGGTTCTTCCCATTCGAGGCCGAGCCAGGCGAGGTCCTCCAGTATGCCGGCCTCGAATTCGGGGCGGCAGCGGCTCCGGTCGATATCCTCGATCCGGACGAGGAACCGCCCGCCGGCGCGCGCCGCCCGGTCGGCGGCGAACAGCGCCGCATAGGCGTGGCCCAGATGCAGCCGGCCCGTCGGGCTCGGGGCGAAGCGGGTGACGGTAGCCATGGAAGGGTGACAAGACCCCGGCTTTGGGCTAGCCGTCAACGCCATGCGACTCGACGGCCCCCGGCATCCGCCCGCCACGGGCGCGGCGCCCGCCCGCATCGTGCTGCTGCTGCACGGCTACGGGGCGGACGGCGACGACCTGATCGGCCTGGCGCCCGCTTGGGCGCCAGCCATGTCCGACACGCTGTTCGTATCCCCGCATGCGCCGTTTCCCTGCGAGGGCGCGCCGTTCGGCCGCCAGTGGTTCGGCATCCACGGGCGCGGCGACGCCTTGCGCTTGGGCGGCCTGCGCGCCGCGTCGGCGATGGTCGATGGCTTCATCGACGACCTGCTGGAGGAAACCGGCCTGCCGCCTGCGGCGCTCACCCTCGCCGGCTTCAGCCAAGGGACCATGCTGGCGCTGCATACAGGGCCCCGGCGCAGGGAACCGCTGGCGGGCATTCTCGGCTATTCCGGCCGCCTGCTGGCCCCGGAACTGCTGGAGCGGGAAGCGCAGAGCCGGCCGCCGGTGGCGCTCATCCACGGCGAGAGGGACGAGCTCGTGCCCTATGCCTCCATGGCCGAGGCGGCGGCGGCGCTGGAGGGCGCCGGTTTCGCGGTCGAGACCCACGGCCGGCCGGGCCTCGGCCACGGCATCGACCCCGCCGGCATGCAGGCCGGGCTCGCCTTCATGACGCGGCTCGCGGGGCGGTAGCGGCGCTGCCGGCCGGCGTCCTCTCGCGGGACTGTCATGGGATGTCATGTTTTGTCATGCGCGCCCGGCGGCCCCCCCTGCGATGTGTCATGCGATGTCATGATCTGCATGCGCGGGGCGCATAGGCTGTGGCCTGTTTGGGTATGAAGTTTTACCTCTCCTTCGTTTGTTCCTTGTTTGCTCCTCTCCCGCAAGCGGGAGAGGAGCATGTGAGCATCGGGACCGTTTCGCCGAAGCCCCGTCCCTCCGCATCCTGCATGTCGTTCCTCCATCGCGTTTCGTTCCATTCCGTTCCAATTCTCCTTCCGCCGCCCGGCTACCCGAAGCGTCGGGACCCTGATTCGCGCGTATCCTGCGTGGGTGCCCGCGCCCGTGGGCGCACGTTTCGCGGCGGCGCGAATCGCGCGCCTGATTGCCCGGGTGCGCCCGCGCGCGCGGGCCGGACGCAGGGCGCACTTCACCCGTTGGCCGAATCGGGGGCTTTTTTCGCGTCGGCGCGAACGGCGGAACGAAGCGGCCCCGCGAGCGCCGCTCCCTTCCTCCTGCCGCCCATTGTAACACAATTTTTGATAATGCAAGCAATATTCCAGAATTATTTCAGGAAAATAGAACATGACACTGTTTCCAAATGGCGCCAAGGCAGGGAAACTCACCGGCTTCTCCGAGAGGCGGCCGCACGGTCCGGTTGGACGTTCGCGCAATGGGCGACCGGCGCGCGCCGCTGGAGGCGGGAATGCGGGGGAAGGGGAGGCGGCGTTCCCGGCAGGGCCAATAATGCATTGAATCTGAATATTTTTGATATAAATTATGTACATGGATTTCGAATTCGACCCGGACAAGAGCGCGGGGAACAAGGCGAAACACGGCATCGGCTTCGAAGATGCGCAGGCGTTGTGGGACGATCCCTGGCTGCTCGAAGCGCCGGCGCGGACGGTCGACGAACCGCGCTTTATAGCCATCGGAAGGATCGGAGGACGGCATTGGTCGGCAATCTGCACGCGCCGCGGCGACCGCATACGGCTTATCTCGGTTCGCCGGGCCCGCAAGGAGGAGGTGGAACGCTATGAAAGCGCATGAGTTCGACCGTGCATTCGACGACGGGGAGGACGTGAGCGCGCATGTGGACTGGTCCGGCGCCGAGCGCGTCAATCTGGGGACCAGGCGGGTCAATGTGGACTTCCCGGCCTGGGTGGTCGCCGCTCTCGACCGGCAGGCGAGACTGCACGGCGTCCCCCGGCAGTCGCTCATCAAGCTCTGGATCGCCGACCGGCTGAAAAACCTCGACTGACCCCGCGCCGCCTACGGGCAAGCGACCCTGGCGGGCCTCGACGACCCCGGCCTCATGCCGCCCAACGTCCGCCGCGCCCACCGCAAACTCGATCGCGCCGTGGACCGCCTATACCGCCAAACCCCCTTTGCCTCCGAGCGAGCACGGGTCGATTTTCTGTTCCTGCTGTATGAGAAAATGCGCGCCTGTTCGAAGTAAGCATGCGGAGAAAGGTGGAAGGCGAAGGCAGAAACGCTAAGCGGTGAATACCCGTGTTGTAGGAAGTGGCGTTCGCTTACGAAGAGGCAAATCGAACCTAAGTTGTCCGGTTTTGCGAAGGGCGACTGCAATCTTGTTCAGGTCAGTAGTCCGAACCGGCACTGACTCCATCACCGAACCTGTCAGATTTCCGAATTCGATGCCGGGCGTTTCATCTACAATATGCCGCACCATTTCGGTTGCGCGTTCGAGACTTGCCGGACAACTGACCCCTTCGCGCTTCGCTTCGATTTCGGCAAGCTGGTTGCTCGGGAAAAGATATGGTTGTCCGCTTCGCTCGATCCCAATATTGTGTCGGACTGAAATAGCCTCAGCCTCCACATTCTTCTGCACGGTGCGAAACACTTCCACACCTTGAATGTGGTGGGTACCAAGTAGGAGACGCATCTTCACTCGATCGTCTCTGGGCCTCAATATGGCTACCTCTGGCAGATAAGTTGCAATGCCGGCTTCCTTCATATTCAATTTCAGTAAGTGGAGAACTTTTCTTTCGTTGGACCAATCTTCGGGCAGGTTACGAAACTCATGTTCCCAAGCCGGATTAGCCAGAAAACGACCGACCGAATCTGATACCCCTTCCCAGCCGGCATGTCGATTGATGTCCTCGGCCATGAAGTTGAAAAGAAACTCACCGTTAAGGTGTTTCAGAAAGGAAAAGACCTTGTCAGAATCTATATTCCAGCCTGTGGGGTCGATGAATGTGAAAGTGAAACCGTTGCGGCAAGCGGCAGCTATTCCCTCTATATTGTCCTCGAACGACCCTTGGAAGACCTGAATATCGAACTCCTGCCTTGCCGCCGCGAATTTCCGGAGCTCGACGGCAGAGGCCAGATTTCATTCGCAGAACCGATACCGCACTTGAAGGCCAGCGCGCCCCGTCTTCGCCAACTGCTGTCGAACTGTCTCCAGCGTTGCCAGTGCTTGCGAGAAGGAAGCATCCGAGAAGTCATCGCTATCCGACACGCGCCAAGGGCCGGCAAATGCATCCACGAAATTGAAAACCGGTGTGCCCCGCCTTGGCTGGAGGAGTTTGAAGGCGGCGGCTTCCAGATATCTGTTGAGGAAAATATGCTTTATATAAGATTGCTCTCGCCCTCGATAGTGTTCGATCTGAGGCTGCATCAAGCGGCTGCCCTATGCATCGTATCGACTGCGGGGTCTGGCGCACCAATCCGGGGCACTTCGTTCCATTCCCTGTAATCCAGCGTCCGCCCGCCGGCCTTGGGTGTCTTTCCACCCCATTGCTTGAAGAAGAACGGCACTTGCGCCTGCAAGCACCGGTCTCGTATTTCGCGGACCCATTCCAGTTGCATCGTGCGCGCGTTGGGGCCGCTCTCGCCGCCGACGATAACCCAGGATATGCCCGTGAGATCAATCTCCCCGACTGGGCCGATCAGCGGCTCTATGGAGAGGAAACGAACCTTTGCCGGCGCGGCCTGCAAGTGTCGGATTCTGGCTGTGGCCGTGCTGTCCTCCACCGACACGCCGCACCAGATATGGCCGGGCCCCGCGCCGTTCGCGTAGCGGCGCTTGAGGTAGTTGCGCATGAGCGAGCTGCGCTTTGTCAGCACCTGGTAGGTGTGGCGATCCACCTTTTCCATGCGGTCGAAAACCTCGTCGATGAACTCTTTTGGCACCTTCTTGTGGAAGAGGTCGCTCATGGAGTTGACGAAGATCATGCGCCGCCGCTTCCAGCGCGCCGGCTGGTCCAGCCGCTCCGGCCATTCCCTCAAGTCGAAGCCCTGCTCGTAAGGGTGGCCGGGAACGCCGCGCCAGCGCTCGGCGAATCGCGCCGCATAGCAATTGTCGCAGCCGCGCGTGATCTTCGTGCAACCCGTCACCGGGTTCCATGTCGCGTCCGTCCACTCGATCGCCGAGTTGTCAGCCATGCCGCCCCCTTGCGGATTGCGCCGCCGATTCCTTATTTGTTCCAAAATATCCACAGAAACATCCGGCGCAAGCAATTTTTCGGCTGGCGACCTAGAGCGAATTCGCGGGCGATTGAATCGTTGAGGGATTCCCAATTGGCGGATTATGTGATTCACGATGGGGGCTGGTGAAGGAGGCCAGCTCGCATGGCGCAGTCTCTTTCTGTTGATCTTCGTCGGCGCGTGGTTGCAGCGGTTGAGTCCGGGATGTCGCGTCGGCAGGCTGCGGCGCGTTTTGGCGTCGGGGTGTCGTCTGCGATCCGCTGGGTGAGCCAATCGCGCCTGACAGGCGACCTCTCGCCGAAGCCACGCGGCGGTAGCCGTCCAGGGCGCATTGAGGGTCACGGCGATCTGATCATGGGGTGGGTTGAGGTGGAGCCCGACCTGACCCTCCAGGAGATCGCGGCCAGGCTTGAGGAGGCGGTCGGCTACCGGCCGCCGCCCAGCGTGGTGCATGGGTTCTTCAAGCGTCGCGGCATCACGCGCAAAAAAAGACGGCCCATGCTGCCGAGCAGGACCGACCGGACGTCGCACGCCGGCGTCAGGCCTGGTTCGAAGACCAGCCCGGGCTCGACCCCGAGCGCCTGATCTTCATCGACGAAAGCGGGACCTCGACCAAGATGGCCCGCATGTATGGCCGGGCTCCCAGGGGCGAGCGTTGCCGCGCTCCCGTCCCCCATGGTCACTGGAAGACCACCACTTTGGTCGCCGGCCTCACGCTCGACGGCATCCTCGCCCCCATGACCATCGATGGGGCGATGACCGGGGCAGCCTTCCTTGCCTATGTCGAACAGGTCCTGGCCCCGACCCTGAGGCCAGGCGACACCGTCATCCTCGACAATCTGCCGGCCCACAAGCCCATCGCCATCCGAGAAGCTATCGAGGCCACAGGCGCCGGCATCCTGTTCCTGCCGCCCTACAGCCCCGACTTCAACCCCATCGAGATGGCCTTCTCCAAAATCAAGGCTCTCCTGAAAAAGGCCGCAGCACGCTCCGTCCATACGCTCTGGGATGCGATCCGCGACGCCATCGATGCTGTCACTCCACAGGACGCCCGAAGCTTCTTCACTGCATGCGGATATGAACCCAAATGAAACGAATCTGCTCTAATTTCTTCTTCGGCGGTGGAGGCGCGCGAAGACCGAAAGCCGCTCAGACGTCCAGCTCGCCCGCGAACTCGGCGTTTTCCTGGATGAAGGCGAGGCGGTGGCGGGGGTTGCGGCCCATCAGGCGCTCCACGGTCTCCAGCGACTCCCCGGGCTCGAACTCCACCTGCAGCAGGCTGCGGCGGTCGGGGTCCATGGTGGTCTCGCGCAGCTGGCCGGGCGGCATTTCGCCGAGGCCCTTGAAGCGCGACACCTCGACCTTGCGCTTGCCCTTGAAGACCGAGTCCAGCAGCTCGATCCGGTGGGCGTCGTCGCGGGCATAGGCCGTCACGCCGCCGGCGCTCAGCCGGTAGAGCGGCGGGCGCGCCAGATAGAGGCGGCCGTTCCCGATCAGCGCCGGCATCTCGCGCAGGAAATAGGTCATCAGCAGGGACGCGATATGCGCGCCGTCCACATCCGCATCCGTCATGATGATGACGCGGTCGTAGCGCAGGTCTTCGTCGCGGTAGTCCTCGCCGGCGCCGCATCCGAGCGCGAGCTTCAGGTCCGCGATCTCCCGGTTGCCGCGCAGCTTGTCGTCCGTGGCGCTCGCCACATTCAGGATCTTGCCGCGCAGGGGCAGGATCGCCTGCGTCTCCCGCTGCCGGGCCTGCTTCGCGGAGCCGCCGGCGGAATCGCCCTCGACCAGGAAGATCTCCGTGCCGTCGCGCTCGCGCCGGGAGCAGTCGGTGAGCTTGCCGGGCAGGCGCACCCGCCCGTTGCCGTTCGCCTTGCGCTTGCGGTCGCGCTCCTCGCGCCGGCGCTGGCGGTCCTCCGCGCGCTCGACGGCGAAGGCGGCGATGGCATCGGCGGCTCCCGTGTCGGCGGCGAGCCAGTGGTCGAAGCGGTCCTTGATCGTGAGCTCGACCAGGCGCTGCGTCTCGGGGCTTTCCAGCTTTTCCTTGGTCTGGCCCTGGAATTGCGGGTTGCGGATGAAGACGGACAGCATGACGCCCGCACCGCCCATCGCATCGTCCGCATTGACCTTGACGGCCTTGCGGTTGCCGGTGCGCTCCCCGTGGGCGCGCAGGCCCCGCATCAACGCCTGGCGCAGGCCCGCTTCGTGGCTGCCGCCGAGCGGCGTCGGGATGGTGTTGCAGTAGGTGTGCGAAAAGCCTTCATTGTCGGCGAGCCAGGCAATCGCCCATTCGACCCTGCCGGCGTCTCCCGGGAATTCCACCGCACCCGTGAAGGCCCTGTCGGCAATGCGCCGCCGCTCCCCGGTCGAGAGGTCGAGGAAGTCCGCGAGCCCGCCCGGGAAATGCAGCTCGGCCTCCGCCGGCACCTCGGAATCCGCCGGCAGGCGGCCGGCGTCGCAGCGCCAGACGATGCGCACGCCGCCGAACAGGCAGGCCTTGGAGCGCGCCATGCGGAACAGCCGCTCGGGCCGGAACCGGGCGGCCTTACCGAAAATCTCCGGGTCGGGCCGGAAGCGCACCGTCGTGCCGCGCCGGTTGCGGGAAATCCCCACCTTCTCCAGCCTGGAGACCGGCTCGCCCCTGGCATAGCTCTGCCGCCACAATATGCGGTCCCGCGCCACCTCCACCACCAGCTCGGCGGCAAGCGCGTTGACGACCGACACGCCGACGCCGTGCAGGCCGCCCGCCGCCCGGTAGGCCCGGTCGTCGAACTTGGCGCCGGAGTGCAGCGTCGTCAGGATGACTTCCAGCGCCGAGCGGCCCTTGAACTTGGGGTGGGGGTCCACCGGGATGCCGCGCCCGTTGTCGCGGACCTCGACCCAGCCCTCGCCGTCCAGGGAGAACTCGATGCGGTCCGCATGGCCGGCGATCGCCTCGTCCATGGCGTTGTCGAGCAGCTCGGCCGCGAGGTGGTGGAGCCCGGTTTCGTCGGTCGAGCCGATATACATGCCGGGCCGCCGCCGGACGGGCTCGAGGCCCTCGAGCACCTCCACATGTTCGGCGGTGTAGTCGCTTTCGACTGCGGCTTGCTGGAAGAGGTTGGCCATGCGCCTCAGTTCGGGTCGAAACGGTTGCGCTTCCGGTTACTCCCGATTCTAGCCCGGGTTCAACGCCGAATCGGGAAGATTGGCTCCCGGGGGCCGCGCATGGGCCGCGAAGCGCACCGCCTCCTCCGCCGCGCGCATCAGCGCCCGGGCCTTGTCCCAGCTTTCCTTGTACTCCGTCTCCGGGTCGCTGTCGGCGACGACGCCCACGCCCGCCTGCACATAGAGCACATCGTCCTTCACCAGCGCCGTGCGCAGCGCGATGCAGGTGTCCATGGAGCCGTCGGCGGCGAAATAGCCGATGCAGCCGGCATAGATGCCGCGCTTCTCCGGCTCAAGCTCGTCGATGATCTCCATGGCGCGGACTTTCGGCGCGCCGGAGACGGTGCCCGCCGGGAAGCCCGCGACCAGCGCGCCGATGGCGTCGTAGCGCGGGTCCAGGTCGCCCTGCACCTCGGAGCCGATATGCATGACGTGCGAGTAGTATTCGATCTCGAACTGCTCGGTGACCTCGACGCTGCCGATGCGGCTCACCCGCCCGACATCGTTGCGGGCGAGGTCCAGCAGCATCAGGTGCTCGGCGACCTCCTTCGGGTCGTCCAGCAATTCGGCCGCGAGCCGGCGGTCTTCGGCGGCGTCGCGGCCGCGGGGCCGGGTCCCGGCGAGCGGCCGGATGGTGATGCGCCCGTCGCGCACCCGCACCAGGATTTCCGGGCTGGAGCCGACGATGGAGAAGGCGCCGAAATCGAGATGGAACAGGAAGGGCGAGGGGTTGAGCCGCCTGAGCGCGCGGTAAAGCGCGAAAGGCGGGAGCGTGAAGTCCATGGAGAAGCGCTGCGCCGGCACGATCTGGAAGGCGTCGCCCGCATGGACGTAGTCCCGCGCGATCTCCACGACCTCGTGGAACCGTTCCCGCGTCATGTTGGAGCGCGGCGTCGCATCGGGGAGCGCGGGCGGCGCGCTCTCGCGCCGGTCTATCGCCGCTCCTTCCAGGTCGGCCAGGGCCGCCGCCAGACGTTCCTCGGCGCGCAGCCATGCCGTCTCGGCCGTCGTGCCGTTCCGGGGCCAGACCGGCGTCACCAGCGAAATGCGGTCCTCGATCAGGTCGAACACCGCCATGACGGTCGGGCGGAGGAACAGCCCGTCCGGAATGCCCACGGGATCGGGCGGCTCGTCCGGCAGGCGCTCCATGAGGCGCACCATGTCGTATCCCATATAGCCGACGAGCGCAGCCGCCATCGGCGGCAGGTCTTCCGGCAGGTCGTCGATGCGGCACTCCTCGACCAGGTCGCGCAGGGACTCGAGGGCGCCCTTGCCGCAGGGCTCGAACCGGTCCGGGTCGGCGAGCGCATCGCGGTTGATTTCGGCCTTGTCGCCCCGGCAGCGCCAGACGATGTCCGGGTCCCGGCCGATGAACGAGTAGCGCCCGCGGGTGGCGCCGCCCTCGACCGATTCGAGCAGGAAACAATTGGCCCGCCCGGCCGACAGCTTGAGCATCGCCGAGACCGGCGTTTCGAGGTCCGCGACCAGGGCGGTCCAGACCAGTTGCGCGCGGCCGGACCGGTAGCGGGCCTCGAAGGAGGGAAAGTCGGCAGGTTCGAGCATGGCTGGCGCTGTCCGGTCTTCCGCTCAGTTGAACTGGGCGAGCAGGTCGCGGTTGACCGCGACCCCGAACCGGTCCTCCAGCGCGGCATGGAATTGCCGCCGGACATCCTCGACCATTTCGGCCGAAAGCTGCTCCCTTATCGCCTCGATCTCCGGCTCGGAATAGGGCGGCGGCTCGATGCCCTCGACCACCGCGACCGCATAGCCGTCGCCGGCGCGCGCCACGACGACCTCGCCGCGCTCCGCCGCGAACACCGCGTCGACGACCTCTTGGGACCGGCCGGACTCCGGCTCGGCCTCCAAGCGCGCGAACGGCCCGGTTTCGGTCACCGCGAGCCCGCCCGCGACCGATGCGGGCGTGCGGCCCTCGCGCAGCCTGTCCGCCAGCGCCTCCGCCTTCGCCTTCGCCGCTTCGTCCAGCCGCGCCTTGCGCCAGGCCGACAGCACCAGCGGCTTCGCTTCCTCGAACGGGCGCACAGCCGGCGGCGTCTCGCTTTCCACCCGCAGCACGAAATGGCCGCCGTCGCCCAGTTCGCCCAGCAGGCTGTCCTCGCCCACGGGCGTGGAGAAGGCCGTCTGCAGGAAGTTCGGCTCCGCCGGCAGGCCCTCCGGCTGTTCGCCCGCGCGGTCGCGGCCGGACGCATCCACGGCCGCGATCGTCAACATCGTCAGGTCGAGCGCCCGCGCCGCGTCTTCGAATGTGGCGCCGCCGCCCAGCTGGTCGTCCAGGTCGTTCGCCAGGTCCGCCAGCCGTTCTATGGCGATCTCGCGCGCAACCTCCCGTTCCAGGCCTTCCTTCACGTCCTCGAACGGGATCGTGCTTTCCTCCGCGATCTGGTCCACGGCCAGCACATGCCAGCCGAGCGGCGTCTCCACCGGGCCGGTGACGCCCGCTTCCCCGAGGGAGAACACCGCCTCGGCCAGGGCGGGCTGGGGCAGCTGGCTGCGGGAGACGGGGCCGAGATCGCTGACCGGGGCGCCGACGGTCCCGGCCGCCCGTTCCAGTTCCGCGCCGGCGGCCAGCGCCGTCATGAACTCCTGCGCCTTCGACCCGTCGTCGAAGAGCACCTGCCGGACGCGCCGGGTCGCCGGCACGGTGAAATCCGCCATGCGCGCCTCATAGGCCTCCCGCGCCAGGGCGGGATCGGCGTCCACCCGGTCCAACCATCGGTCCGGGTCGAGCACGATCGCCGTCACGGCCCGATATGCGGGCGCCATGAAGTCGTCCCGGTTGGCTTCGTGCCAGGCGCGCAATTCCGCCTCGCCCGGGTCTTCCGGAAAGGCCGCGGCCTCCGGCACCCGGATCAGCACGGCCTTGCGGGTCTCGTTCCGGTAGCGGTGCACCGCTTCGGCCATGCTCCGCGAGGCGCGGACATTGCGCTCGACCGACCGGTCAACCTGGCGCCTCGTTATATCGCGGCGGAGCATGGCGACGAACTCGCCCTCGGTCAGCCCGTTGGTGAGCAGGACCCGCTCGAACAGCGCGCGGTCGAAGCCGCCGAGGCGGCCGCCGAAATTCGGGTCCTCCTCGATGGCGCGGCGGACCTGGCCGTCTCCGACTGCAAGGCCCAGCCGGCCCGCCTCGAGCTCCACCAGCCGGCGGCGGACCGCCGCCCGGAGCACCTCCTGGGGCAGGCCGATCTGCGCGGCGATTTCCGGGGTCATATTGCCGCCGAGGCGCCGGCGCCATTCATTGAACTGGCGGGAGTATTCGCGCCTGAACTCCTCGGCGCCGATCTCGGACTCGCCGACCTGGGCCACCGCGTCGTCCACTTCCGGCGAAAGATAGTCCCCGACGCCCCACGCGGCGAAGCTCAGGATGAGCAGGGCAAAAAGGATTTTGGCGAGCCAGGAAGCGGCGCCTTTTCGGAGCGAGGTCAGCATGGGAACGGGCCGTTGAGCGGGAAGCTGCGCATCATAGGCAGCTGCCGACAGGCCCGCAACGCGGCTTCCCCTGCCGGTGCGGCCGGGTATTCTTGCCCCGAAGCCGATGGCGGCGGGGAAGGACGGGCAGGCGATGTTCATTGCAATGAACCGCTTTCGCATCGTGCGCGGGCGCGAGGCGGATTTCGAGCAGCTCTGGTCGGAGCGCAACTCCCATCTCGACGGGGTGCCGGGATTTGTCGAATTCCGCCTCCTCAGGGGGCCGGAGGAGGAAGACCACACGCTCTACGCCTCCCACTCGGTCTGGCGCGACCGGGACGCCTTCGCTGACTGGACGCGCTCGGAAGCGTTCCGGAAGGCGCATGCGGGCGCCGGCGGCCGGCGCGACCTCTATCTCGGCCACCCGCAATTCGAAGGGTTCGAGTCGGTCCTCGACCGCTAAAGCGCGCCGGCGGCCTCCGCCTTGGCCCGGCGCGCGGCGAGGCGTTCGCGCTGGCGGACCTTGTCGATGACGAAGCGGGTATGGCGGGCGCGGCCCACCTGGCCGAGCGCGTCGCAAATGTCCGCCGCCAGCTCGATGCGCTGGCCGTCCAGAGACACCACGCGGGCCGAAACCTCGATCCACATGCCGGCGAGCGTCGGCCCCAGATGGTCGATCTCCACCCGCATGCCGACCGTGTCCTCGCCGTCGTCGAGATGGGACACCACAAGGTCGCGGCAGGTCTGCTCCACCCGCGCCAGCATGAACGGCGTCGCCAGCACCCGCAGGTCCTCGCCCATGAAATCGATGGTCTGGTCCGCGGTGACATCGAAACGGCGGACGCTTTTCAGGTCGGGCGCGAGCGATGGTTGCATGCCATGTTCCCCTGCGTTTCCCCAAGGCCGGGCATGGTTGGATAGCGCGCGCGCCCGTGCAAGACTTTCCCGCCGAAAAAATGACAATTCGAGGAATCGATGGCGATTGTCCCGATCGAACGCGAGGGCCCGGTGCGCACCGTGCGCCTGAACCGCCCGGAAAAGCGCAACGCGCTCAATCGCGAGATGCTCGACGCGCTGCTCGCCGCCTTCCGGAGCGAGCCGGACCGGGAGGAGCGGCTGACCGTGCTGCGCGCCGAGGGGCCGGCCTTCTGCGCCGGGATGGACCTCCGCGAGCGGGCGGGCACGCTCGATACCGAAAGCCCGATCGAGGCGGTTCTGGACGCCGTGCAGCACTATCCCCTGCCCGTGGTCGGGGTCGTGCACGGCGATGCGATTGCGGGCGGCAACGAGCTGGCGCTGCATTGCGACCTGGTGGTGGCGGCCGAGAGCGCGCGCTTCGGCATGTCGCTCGCCCAGATCGGGCTGGTGCCGACCTGGTTCCTCGCCAAGAAGATCGTCGAGACCGGCGGACCCGTCGCGGCGCGCGAAATGCTGCTGCTCGGCGACCCGCTGCCGGCTGCGCGGATGCACGCGCTCGGCATGATCTACAAGGCCGTGCCCGACGCCGGGCTGGAAGCGGCGGTCGAGGCCGTCACCCGGCGGCTCGCCGCCAATGCGCCGCTCGCGATGAAGGCGATGAAGGCCGTCATGCTCCGGCAGATGGCCTTTCGCGACGCGACGCCGCATGAAGACCTGCTGCCCATGCTGCGCGCCGCCCGCCTTTCCGGAGACGCGCAGGAAGGCATCGCGGCGCGGCTGGAGAAGCGCCCGGCCAACTTCACGGGGGCATAGATGGCCGTCAGACTCGACAAGCCCTGGCGGCGGCTGGATGCGGAGGCCGTGGCCGGGCTCAGCGGCCAGCTCGGCGTCTATCAGCTCTCCGACGACGGGGCTGCGGTGCGGGCCATCGTCAGGGTCGATGCCCGCTCGCTGTTCGGCCTGCGCGGCGAGCTCGGGCGCGAGCTGGAAGAGCGCGGCGAGGGGCTGTTCTTCCGCCTGGAGGTCAACCACCAGCCGCGCACGCGCTGGCTGGAGTTGATGATGGCCCACCGCGCCGACCATGGCGGGCTGCCGGCGTGGAACCCGCCGGAGGATGCGCGCGGCCTCGGGCGGCTCAGCCCGGCCTGAAGGGCTGCGGCCGGAGAATTCCCGGAATCAGGAGAGCATCGAGCTCATGGACCTGTCGCTTACCGACGAGCAGAAACTGATCGTGGACCAGGTGCGCCGCTTCGTGCGCGAGGAGATCGTGCCGCTGGAGGACGGCCTCGACCCCGACGCCGACAGCCTGCCGCCGGAAGACCATGAGCGCCTTGCCGGCCGGGTGGCCGAGATGGGTCTCTACGGCCTCGACATCCCGCCCGAATTCGGCGGGCCGGACGTGGATATCGTGACCCGCACCCTGCTCGCCATCGAGATGTCGCAGCACCGGGCGGGCCTCTACGCGCCCTGCTACAACGTGTTCGGCGGCGCGGGCCTGGCGCAGATGTTCGAGGCCAATGACGACCAGAAGCAGCGCTTCCTGTTTCCGATGCTGAGGGGCGAGAAGAAGACCTTCTTCGGCCTGACGGAGCCCTCCGGCGGCTCGGACCCGGCCCGCGCCATCCAGACCCGCGCGGTCCGCGACGGCGACGACTGGGTCATCAACGGCGCCAAGATGTTCATCTCCGGCGCCGACCGGGCGGATTTCGGCCTCGTCTTCGCCCGCACCGACCCGGGCAAGGGGCGGGCCGGCGTCACCTGCTTCATCGTCGAGACGGACACGCCGGGCTTCCATGTGCGGCGCATCGTCCACACGCTGCGCGCGGCCCGCTACGCGACCGAGCTGCAGTTCGAGGACATGCGCGTGCCGCACGCCAATGTGCTGGGCGCGGTGAACGGCGGTTTCGCCATCGCCAACGACCGCGTGTCGCGCCAGCGCATCCCCTATGCCGCCACCTGCATCGGCGTCGCCATCAAGGCGCAGGAACTGGCGGTCGAATACGCGAAGATAAGGGAGACCTTCGGCGACAGGCTGGCGCACCGCCAGGGCATCCAGTGGATGGTGGTGGAGAACGAGATCGACATACGCCAGGCCCACTGGATCACGATGGCGGCCGCCGACAAGGCGCGGCGCGGCGAGCCGTTCCGCACCGACTCCGCGCTCGCCAAGATCGTGGCGACGGAGGCGTCCGGCCGGGTGGTGGACCGCGCGATGCAAATCCATGGCGGCTACGGCGTCACGAAGGACCTGCCGTTCGAGCGCTGGTACCGCGAAATGCGCATCCGCCGCATCGGCGAGGGCCCGAACGAGGTCCAGCGCCACATCGTCGCCCGCGACCTGTTCGGCAGTTCGCTGCGGTAGGGCGCAGCCGGTTTTGACAGGCGGCGCGATAGCCCGCACATTCGCGGCGGGGCATTGGGCTGCCGGGACCAAGGAGGGGAGACGGTTCGATGGGAATGCTGGAAGGACGGGTTGCGATCTGCACCGGCTCGGGGCGCGGCGTCGGCGCCGAAGTGGCGAAGATGATGGCCGCGAACGGCGCGCGCGTGGTGGTCAACGATCCCGGCGTCGGCGGCGGCGGCGAGGGCGGCGACCGGACGCCGGCCCAGGAAATCGCCGATGAGATCAGGGCGGCGGGCGGCGAGGCGGCCGCGAATTTCGGCTCCGTCGCCAGCTTCGAGGACTGCCTCGACATGGTCCAGCAGGCCCGCGACGAGTTCGGCGGGCTGCATATCGTCTTCAACCCCGCCGGCATCCTGCGCGACCGCATGTTCCACAAGATGTCGCCGGAGGACTGGCAGGCGGTCATCGACGTCCACCTGACCGGGCATTTCAACGTCAACCGCGCGGCGATCAACCTGTTCCGCGAGCAGGAATACGGGCGCATCATCATGGTCTCCTCGACCTCCGGCCTGCTCGGCAATATCGGCCAGGCCAATTACGGCGCGGCGAAGCTCGGCATCGTGGCGCTGGCGCGCATCGTGGCGATGGAGAACGCCTCGAAGAACGTGACCGCCAATGTCATCGCGCCCTCGGCCGACACCCGCATGACCCGCAGCGTGCCAACGCCCAAGGACCCGAAGGCGGCGGCGATCCGGGACGAGCGGCTGAGGCTCAGCCGGGCGGACGCCATTGCCCCGCTCTGCACCTTCCTCGCCTCGGAGGAGGCGGGCTATGTCAGCGGCCAGGTGTTCCACCAGCGCGCGGGCGAGCTTACGCTTTACGGCCATTCGCGCCCCGTGCGCACGGTTCACCGCAACGGCAACTGGACGCCGGAGAGCATCGCCGAGGTCGCCATGCCGTCGCTTTCGGGCCAGTTTTTCGAAATCGCGAACTCCCGCAGCGTCCATGCGGGAATGCCGATGGCGTGACCGCCGGCGCGCCGCACAAAGGAGGAAACGCCATGCAGTCGAACGGATGGATCGGGAGCGAAGCCGAGCTGGAGGCGCTCTACGAGATGCCGCCCCGGCGGCGCGCGATCCTCAAGGAGATCGACCACATCTCCGACCACTACCGCGCCTTCATCGACGCAGCACCCTTCGTCGTGCTCGCGACGGTCGGGCCGGAAGGGCTCGATTGCAGCCCGCGCGGCGACCCGGCGGGGTTCGTGCAGGTGCAGGACCCGAAGACCGTGCTGCTGCCCGACCGGCGCGGCAACAACCGGCTCGACAGCCTGCGCAACATCGTTCGCGACCCGCGCCTCTCGCTGCTCTTCCTCATTCCCGGCGTCGGCGAGACGCTGCGTATCAACGGGCGCGGGCGCATCGGCACCGACCCCGACCTGCTGGCGCGTTTCGAGATCAGGGGGCAGCTGCCGCGCAGCGTGCTCTCGGTCGCGGTGGACCGGGTCTATATCCAGTGCCCGAAGGCGCTCGTCCGCTCCCGCCTCTGGCGCCCGGAAACCCGCGTGCCCCGCGACTCCCTGCCGACCCTCGGCGAGATCATGGAAGCGCTCGATACCGAGGGCGAGTTCGAGGCGAAATCCTGGGACCGCGCCTATTCGGCCGAGCTGGAGAAGACGATCTACTAGGCCGGTAGTTTGGGGCGGCGGTCGGCCCAGGGTGCAATGCGTTCGAAGGCGGCGGCGGCCTGCAGCACCCGCCGGTCCTCATGGAGCCGGCCCACAATTTGGAGCCCGATGGGGAGACCGTCCCGGGTGAAGCCGCAAGGCACGCTCGCGGCCGGATTGCCGCTTGCGTTGAACGGGAAGCTGAACGGCGTCCACGCAAACAGGTCCTCCGCCTCGAACCGGCCGGGCTCCGGCGCCACCCGGCCCACCGGGAATGCCGGGACGGCGGTCGCAGGCGTGAGCAGCAGGTCGTAGGTCTCGAAGAACCGGGCCAGCCGGTCGCAAAAGGCGAGCCGCTCGATCCGGGCCTGCACGTAGTCCACCGCGCTGTATTCCATGCCCCGGCGCACCATATGCACGAGGCCGGGGTCCATCTCCGTTTCCCATTCGTCGAGATACTGGACCAGGCCGCCGGCGACGGCGCTCTGGTAGAGCACGATGAAGAAGTCCGTCGCATTGCCGAGGCCGGGGTCGCCTTCCTCCACCTCGGCGCCGAGTTCCGCAAAGCGGGCGGCCGCGCGCGCGGTCGCTTCCGCGACCTCCGGGTCCACCTCCGCATAGCCGAGGGTCGGACTCCAGAACACCCTGAGGCCGGCGACCCCGTCATGGAGGCCGGCAAGGAAGTCCTGCGGCGACCCCGGCTGGCTGAAGCGGTCGGCCGGGTCGTAGCCGGAAAGCGCGCTCAGCATGAGGGCTGCGTCGGACACGGTGCGGGTCATCGGCCCGAGATGGGACAGGAGGCCGTTATGCGGCATCGGCACATAGGGCACGAGGCCGATGGTCGGCTTGATGCCGAAAATGCCCGCGAAGGAAGACGGTATGCGGATCGAGCCGCCGCCGTCGCCGCCCTAGGCGAGCGGCCCGAGCCCCGCCGCGACCTGGGCCGAAGCGCCGCCGCTCGAACCGCCGGGCGTGCGCTCCAGGTTCCAGGGGTTGCGGGTAATGCCGGTGACGGGGCTGTCGGTCGCGCCCTTCCAGCCGAACTCGGGACTCGTCGTCTTGCCGAGGAAGACACCGCCGGCGTCCCGGAGGCGCCGCTCAAGCGGCGTGTCGTCTTCGGGGATGTTGTGCTCGAAGATCTTCGAGCCGCGCATGGTGCGCACGCCCCTGGTCGGCTGAAGGTCCTTGATCGAATAGGGCATGCCGTGCAGCAGGCCGAGGGGCCGGCCGCGCATGACCGCCTCTTCCGCCGCCTTCGCCTGCTCCAGCGCGATCTCCGGCGTCGGCGTGCAAAAGCAGTTGAGGGCCGGATTGAGCGCCTCGATGCGCGCGATTACCGCCCGGGCAAGCTCCACGGGCGAGAGGCGGCGGGCGCGGATGTCGGCGGCGAGATCGGTCGCGGAGCGGAAACAGAGGTCCTCGTCCTGCATGGCGCGGGTCTCCCGGGTCGGTATGCCGCCCGCCCGCCGCCCGGTTTGCGCGGCGGGCGGGCAGGTTGAGCGGCTGCCTAGTTCTTGCGGATGTTCCAGAAGAAGGCGTCGGTGGAGGGGATGACCCCGCTCACCTCGTTCCGGTAGGCGCGGTAGAAGAAATACTGCCCCAGAGGAATGTAGGTGACATATTCCATTGCCCGCTCCTGCATCCGCCGGGAGAGCGTGACCAGCGTTTCCGGGTCGGCTTCATTGGAGAATTTCGCCCTGAGCTCCTGGAGTTCCTCGTCGCAGGGCCAGCCGAACCATGCCGCGTCGCAGGCGCCCGAGACGCCGTTGTGCATCATCGGGTTGAGCAGCATGTTCGCCGGCCAGGCCGTGTGGAACAGGTTCCAGCCGCCATCGGCCGGGGCCTTCTTCTCGGCCCGGCGCGAGGTGAGGGTGGACCAGTCCATCGCCTGGTCGTCCACATTGACGCCGATCTCGCGCAGCAGCGCGGCGCTCACCAGGCTCGCCGAGTGGAGCTGCGGGATGTCTGTCGGGTGCAGGAGAACGACAGGCTCCCCGTTGTAACCGGACTCGGCGAGCAGCTTCTTCGCCGCCTCGATGTCCTGTTGCATGAGCCGTTCCGAGCCGAGGTCGCTGGCATGGGGCGTGTCGCAGATGAACATCGCCGGACAGGTGCGCCAAGAGCCTTCCAGCGAGCTGTTCGCCAGCTGGTAGGTGGCCTGGTCCGCCATGAGCTGGAGGGCCTGGCGGGCCTTCACATTGTCGAAGGGCGGGTGCAGGTGGTTGATGACGAGCCAGGGCTGCCAGCCGAGCCCGTCCGTCGGCTCCACGGTGACGCCCTCGGCGGCGTTGAGTTGCGGCACGAGGTCCGCCGGGACGTTCTCGATGAGGTCGATCTCGCCCGCGACGAGAGCGTTCGCGGTGGTCTGCGAATCCGGAATGTACTGCCAGACGAGGCGGTCGAAATGGACGACCTTGCCGCCCGCCGTCTCGCTTGCGGGTTCCGCGCGCGGCACATAGTCCGCGTTCTTCTCGTAAACGACCTTGCTGCCGGGCACCCATTCGTCCTCCAGAATCCTGAAGGGCCCCGAGCCGACCATCTCCTTGATCTGCTCGTGCGGATCGGTCATCGCGACCCGCTCCGGCATCATGAAGGGAACGTTCGCGTTCTTCTTGCCAAGCGCGGCGATGGCCAGGGCCCAGGGATTCTTGAGCGTCATCACGATGGTGCGGTCGTCCGCCGCCACCATGGTATCGACCCGCTCCATGAGGAGCTGTCCGAACACGTCGCGCTGGCCCCAGCGCTTGATGGAAGCCACGCAGTCCTTCGCGGTCACCGGCGTCCCGTCATGCCAGTTGAGGCCGTCGCGGAGCGTGATGGTGTAAACGAGCCCATCATCGCTCAGGGTATAGCCTTCGGCCATCTGCGGCTGGACGTTGAAATCCGCATCCGTGGCGAACAGCGTGTCGTAGATCGCATAGCCGTGATTGCTGGTGATGAGCGCGGTGGTCCAGATCGGGTCGATGTTCTTCAGGTCCGCGTGAATGGCCACATTGAGTTCGGTCTGACCCGCCGCCGGGAAGGCGACAGCGAGGCTGAGCGCCGCCGCCGGCACGATGCCCCGCGCCCTTCGGGCCAGCCAGTTGCGAGGTGGGTTCGGCATGATCGTGTCTCCTTCCGGGTTGTGCCTGGAGTCCGCCGCGCACCGCTCGGCCATCGCCGCGGCCGCGGCATCCTCCCGGAGCATTACACGCCGGAACCCGGGCATCCGCAATCCGTCCGAGTCGGTTGCGCGGCGGGGAGCGGTTCGGCAGCGCCTAAATGTCGGTCTCGACGAAGCGCATGGCCTGGCGGGCCGTGCGGCGCACCATCTTGCGGCGCACGGGCGAATGCAGCAGGCGGTTGAGCGCCGCAAGCGCCAGTTCGCCGGACCGGCCCGCTTCGCCCGAAGCCAGCAGGCTGCGCACCGATGACGCCGTTTTCACCAGATGGACGGAGACGATGTAGCGGTCGTGGCCGTGGTCGAGGAGCATGCGCTCGGCCTCGGCGAAAAAGGCGTCCGGGTCCGCAACCGTCCAGTCGTCCGGGTCCACCTTCCCGTCCTGGTGCCCGATATTGCGGCCGGAGAAACAGGCCATCTGCAACAGTCCCGACGGCCACAGCTCCGGAAATCTGGAGCAGAGCCCCAGCACCGCTTCGGCAAAGGTCAGCCCGTGGGTCAGGTCGAGCCAGCCGAAATCGCTTCCATAGGGCTGGTCGAGGTCGTTCAGGTGCCTGATGTCGAAGCGCACCATGTTGAGCGCATTGGCCCCCAGCAGGCTGCGGAACAGGTCGAGCGCCGGCGCGGCGCCGTGCCGGGCGGTGAAAGCCATCGCGCTGTTGGCGTTCAGGCCGGCATAGTCCGCCGCGGCGGGCGCCGCTCCGTTCGGTTCCGCTCCGAATGTCTCCAGCGCCGCGCCGTAGCTGCGGAATTCGGGGATCAGGTCCTCGCGGAAGGCCGACACCAGCCCCCTTACCAGCGAAAGCAGGACCGGCTCGGCAACGTCCTCGCCAAGCCGGCGGATCAGTGCGCCGGCCTTCGTCACATAGATGGCGGAGTGGCCGAAATCCGAATAGTGCGCCAACGCGGCGCGGGCCAGTCCGCGCTCCATCGCGCGCCAGGCATCGCCGGTGGCGACCGCGCCGCGTGTCAGGCGAAGGGCGCGCGCTTCGTCTTCTTCCTCGACCGCTCGGTAGAAAGCCTCCTCGTCCCATGTCTCGACGCCTTCTGCATAGGGGTAGCGCCGCTCCCGCAGCGTGTCCTCGGCCATGTGGCCGAGGGACTCCAGAAGGCAGATGAGGCGGTCCTCGGGCCTGTCTGCGCGGCTGTCGTAAAGCGCCAGCCAGTCCGCCGCGCCGGCATAGGCGTGCGTCCAGCCGAATTCCAGCCTGTCATGCGACCAATGGATCGCGTCCCTGATGGCGCGTGCGGGATCGACGCCGAGCTGCGCGATCCGGGCGATCTCGCGCGCCAGCCGTTCGTAGTCGTGGTCGCGGAATCCCTGCTTCAGGTCGTCGAGCGATTTCGCGAGCCGCTCCTCGACGGGCGGATCGACGATCTCGACCCACACATCGCCGTCGCGGACCTCGACCGGATAGACGCGCAGCCTGTCGCCGTCGCGCTGGTTCTCGCCCGTTTCCAGGTCGAACTTCCAGTTGTGCCAGTTGCAGGTGAGCAGGCAGTCGCCGTCGAGCGTGCCTTCGCGCAACGGATAGCCCTCATGCGGGCAGCGGTTGTTGCAGGCGCGGATGCCTTTGGGCGTGTCGAAGAGAGCGATCTGGCGGCCGTCGAGCCGGAAGACCGTGCGCCCCTTCCGCCGGAGTTCCTCGACGCCGACGGCCCTGACCCAGCCCTGTTGCATCGCCGCGCCTCCCCGATGGCTGTCTTCCCGAAATTAGTGCGGTTTGCCGGAATGTCACCTCACAACCCCAGCAGACGCGCCGTCGAATTGGACAGGATTTCGGCCCGCTCGGCATCCGTGAGGGGCGTGTCGTCCACGACCTTGCGCGGCGCGGGGTCGCCGATCGGGAAGGGATAGTCGGAGCCGAGCATCACGCGCTCCGCGCCCATCAGGTCCACCAGGAAACGGAGCGCGTCCGGCCGGAACACGCAGCTGTCCGCATAGAGCCGCGAGAGGCCCTCCGCCGGGTCGGCATACTGCCCCGGATGGGCCTTGACGTTTCGCACCAGCCGGCCGAGCGCGAAAGGCAGCGCCGCGCCGCCATGGCTCAGGATCAGTTTCGCGCCGGAATATTTCAGCACATGGCCCGAAAACAGGATCCGCGCCACGGCCACCGTGGTGTCCGCCAGCCTGCCGACCGCGTTGACCATGTCGTAGTCCAAGACGCGCGGGTCGCCGGTTACATACATCGGGTGGACATAGAGCACGGCCCCGCGCTCATGCGCCGCCGCCCAGAAGGGCTCGAGCGACGGGTCGTCGAGCACGCCCGAATCGCCATGGGGCTGCGTGCCGATCATGAAGCCGCGAAAGCCGTGGTCGAGCGCCTCGCAGAGCACCTCCGCAGCCGCCTCGCCGTCCTGCAGCGGCACGCCGGCCAGCGGGATCAGGCGTTCCTCGCTCTCGCAGGCCCGCCATAGCGCCTCGTTGCAGAAGCGGTTCCAGTCCGCCCCGGTTCCGCCTTCCAGTTCGTAGCCGAAGCTGTCGGTCCAGGGCGCGACCACCTGCCGGTCGAGGCCCTGTTCGTCCATCCAGGCAAGGCGTTCTTCGGCTTCGCGCAGCTTCGGGTTGACCGGCCGGGTCGGGTCCCGTCCCCCAAAGGCCAGGCGGAAGCGCCCCTCCTCATGCAGGCATTCGACCCCGTCGAAGCGGGCCGCACCCCTTGCGAGCCTGTCGAACACAGTCTGGGGAACGTAATGGGCATGCGAGTCGATGACCTTCACCGGGACACTCCGTTCGTGAATCGGGACGAAGCGCATCATTGCCGGAGCGCCCCGCAATGCCAAGAATGGCCCCATCCATGCGCGGGGGAGGCGGGGCGTTGGGCGAAATCGGCAAGCCGAGAAGACGGGTGGAAGACCGGCGGCTGGTGACGGGCCGGGGCCGCTACGCCGACGATTTCACGCCCGAAGGGGCGGCATATGCCGCTCTCGTCCGGAGCCCCCATGCCCATGCCCGCATAGGCGGAATCGACGCCTCGCGCGCTGCGGCCCTGCCGGGCGTGCTCGCCGTGCTGACAGGAGCCGACGCGGCCGCCGACGGGATGGGGCCGATCCCGCACAACCCGGACTGGCAGGGCGGGCCCGATGTCGAACTGCGCCTGCCGGAAGGGTTCGAGGTTGCGCTGACCCCGAACCCGCCCCTGCCGGTCGATACCGTGCGCTATTGCGGCGAGGCCGTGGCGCTGGTCGTGGCCGAAACCGCGGCGCTCGCGGCCGATGCGGCGGAACTGGTCGCGGTGGACTACGAGCCCCTGCCGGCCGTGACGGATGCGCGGGCGGCGATGAGCGAGGCCGCGCCGCAGCTCTGGCCCGATTGCCCGCAAAACCTGGCGCTCACCTGCGAGGTCGGCGACCGCGAGGCGGCGGATGCGGCCTTCGCCGAGGCTGCCCATGTCGTGACGCTCGACAGCCATATCCACCGCGTCAACGGCGTGCCCATGGAGCCGCGCGCCGTGGTCGGCGAATACGACGCTGAAACCGACTTCTACACGCTACGCGCGGCCTCCGGGCGCGGCGCCGTGCAGACGCGCGAGCGGCTTGCGGTCACGCTCGGCGTGCCGCCGGAGAACTGCCGGGCCGTCTTCGGCGACATGGGCGGCAATTTCGGCACCAGGAACGCCTTCTCGCCGGAGTTCGCGCTCATGCCCTGGGCGGCGCGGCGCATCGGGCGGCCGGTGAAGTGGACGGCGGACAGGCGCGAATGCTTCCTGACCGACTACCAGGCCCGCGACCTCCGGTCCAAGGCGGCGCTGGCGCTCGACGGGGACGGCAATTTCCTGGCGCTCCGGGGGGTGAACACGCTCAATCTCGGCGCCTGCACGGTCTATTTCTGGCCGCTGCGCAAGGGCCTCTCGATGATGCAGGGGACCTACCGGATACCCGCCGTTCATTTCCGGGGCCATGCGGTGCTCACCAACACGGCTCCCACGGCCGTCTATCGCAGCGCCGGGCGGCCCGAGGCCATCTACACGATCGAGCGGCTGATCGATCTCGCCGCCGAAGAGCACGGCTTCGACCGGGTGGAACTGCGCCGGCGGAACCTGATCGCGGCCGACGCCATGCCGTTCACCAACGCCGTCGGCGTCACCTATGACAGCGGCGACTATACCGCCGGCATGGACGGGGCGCTCGAGGCCGCCGGCTGGGCGGGGTTCGAGGCGCGGCGCACGGCATCCCGCCGGCGGGGGCTCCTCCGGGGTATCGCGGTCGCCAACTATATCGAGGTGACGAGCGGCATACCCCGCGAGCGGGCGGAACTCCGGGCACTCGCGGACGGCACGATAGAACTCATCGTCGGCACGATGAGCAGCGGCCAGGGCCACGAGACCAGCTTCCCGCAGCTGGCCGCCGACTGGCTGGGCGTGCCTTTCGAGCGCATCCGCTATGTCTGCAACGACACGGAGCGCGTGTCGGTCGGCGGCGGCTCGCATTCCGGTCGCTCCATGCGGCTTGCCAGCATCGCCATCGACAAGGCCGTCGGGGCGCTGCTGGAGCGGGGCAGGGCGATAGCCGCCGATGCGCTGCAGGCCCCGCCCGACGACATCGCCTGGCGTGAGGGCGCGTTCCATGCTGCGAGCGGCGCCAGCCTCGGCTTGGCCGAAGCTGCCGCTCTTGCCGACGGGCCGCTGGAAGGCATCGGCGACATTACCGACCGCTCGGGCGGCTATCCCTACGGCGCGCATGTCTGCGAGGTCGAGGTCGATCCCGATACGGGCCATGTGCATGTCGCCGCCTGGACCGCGCTGGACGATGTCGGCCTCGCGGTCAATCCGCTGATCCTGCACGGGCAGGCGCAGGGCGCGGTGGCGCAGGGGCTCGGCCAGGCGCTGATGGAGGCGGTGCGCTACAGGCCGGCGGACGGCCAGCTTCTCACCGGCTCCTTCATGGACTACGCCATGCCGCGCGCCGACACCGTGCCGCCGGTCCACACGCTGATAACGGAGGTGCCGGCAAGCTCGCATCCCTTCGGCATCCGCCCCGGCGGCGAAGGCGGCACCACGCCCGCGCTCGGACTCGTCGTCAACGCCGTCTGCCACGCGCTGCGGGAGTTAGGCGTCCGCCACATCGAAATGCCGCTGACGCCGGAGCGCGTGTGGCGGGCGATTCAGGACGCGCAGCGGAGCGGCTGAACGCCGTTACCCGATGGCGCAGCCGAAGCCGCCGTCCACGGAGATGGTCTGGCCGGTGACGAAGCCGGCGAGGTCGGAGGCGAGGAAGAGCGCGACCTTCGCCATGTCGTCCGGCAGGCCCCAGCGGCCGAGCGGCGTGCGCGCGACGATCCCGCGGTCGGCCTCTTCGCTGCGCTTGAAGCGGTCGGTCATCTGCGTGTGGACATAGCCCGGCGCGACGGCGTTGACGCGGATGCCGTCGCCGCCCCAGGCCACGGCCAGCGTCTTCGTCATCTGCACGATGCCGGCCTTGCTCGCTCCGTAGGCCGGGTTGCCCTGGCTGCCGAAAAAGGCCGTCATCGAGGAGAGGTTGACGACGGAGCCCGGGCGCGCGGCGAGCCGGCCATGCAGCAGGGTCGCCAGATGCAGCCCTGCGCCGAGATTGACCTCCAGCACCCGGCGGAAGGTCTCGGGCTCGTATTCCGCCCGCCGGTAGGCGACCGTGCCGGCATTGTTGACCAGCACGTCCAGCCGGTCGAACCGCGCCGCCAGCGCGCGCCGCTGCTCTTCGTCGCCGACATCGACGGTGTGGAACTCGATGCCTTCGAGGTCGCTCTCATAGGCCTCGCGCGGCTTCGTGCCGGTGGCCGCCACCTCCGCGCCGGCATCGCGGAACGCAGTGGCAATGGCATTTCCAATGCCGCTCGACCCGCCGGTCACCAATATCCTGTGGCCGTCGAACCGCAGCATGGGTCAGTCCGCCTCCGGCAGGTTCCGCATCAGCCCGGCAAGCAGGGCGGTTTCCATGCCGAGGCCGCCGGCCTCCATGTGGCCCGCCGCCGCCAGCCGCGCCTCATCGGGCCGGTTCTGGTTCGGCTTCCAGGTGCCGTCCACCCGTTCCACCTCGAGCTCGACCGGCAGGATCGCCCGCATCAGAGCCTGCAATTGGCGGTCCGGAACCTTGGTCGTCCGCCAGGGCCGCTTGGGCAACAGCCGTTCCTCGAATTGCGCCGCCAGCTCATCCAGATGGCCCCGGATCGCCTCTCCGGGGCGAAGCCGCAGCACGCCGCGCAGATGCACGGCCACATAGTTCCATGTCGGCACCAGGCCGGGGTCGGCCTCGTACCAGTCCGGCGAGACATAGCCGTCCGGGCCGCCGACCGCCAGCACGGCCGGCCGCTCCCCGTCCTCCAGGCAGCGCAGGATCGGGTTGGGCCGGGCGAGATGGGCATGGACCGCGCTTCCGTCCTCCGACAGCAGGAACGGAATGTGGCTCAGCAACGGCCCGCCGGCATCGCCCGCGCCGACGGCGAGAACGCCGAAGCCGCGCTCTCTCGCAAAGGCCAGATTGGCCTCCCGCGAGGCCTGCCGGAACAGGGGCGATGGGTGCATATGCCTGCCAACCCTCCGTTTCAGTCAGCGGGAAACCGGCCGTCCGGCGCCCAGACCGTGTCGTCCTCCTCGTGAGGCGCGCCGCTGCTGCGCAGGATCTGGGAATACATGCGCCAGTGGGAAATCGCCGCTACCAGCTCCAGGAGCTCGGGCAGGGTCCCGAACGCCGCCTCGCAGGCCGCCCAGGCGTCGTCGCCGACCGCGCCCGTCTCCAGCGTGTCGTCGGTCGCCATGAGCGCCGCGCGTTCGGCTGCGCTGAAGTCCGTGTCCTCCAGAGGTCCCCGGACCGCGAGCAGGTCTGCGTCGCTGACGCCGATCCGCCGGCAGAAGGGCACATGACGCGCCCATTCCACCGCCGAGCCGGTGCGCCATGCGGTCCGCATGATGACGAGTTCGCGCACGCGGGCATCCAGCACGCCATTGTAGAGAAGGCGCGAGAGCAGGCCGTTCAACGCCCTTGCGAGCGGCGGATGCTGGAGCAGCAACCGATAGGGCGCGCGCCGGGCCTGTCCGTCGTCGAGGCCGAGCTCCTTGCCGCGCCGGGCGGACTCGTCGGGCGGGAGCAGCGGCAGAACGGAAGCGCCGTCCACGCCCTCCCGGCCCGCCAGGCCGCCCGCGACGCCGATCCGGGGCTCGGGCGGCGTCGCGCCGTCCGGCGGCCAGGCGGCCACGCCGTCCTCCAGCGGAACGCGGAGCGTGCGCAGCAATTGCGAGAACATGCGCCAATTGCCGATCGCCGCCAGAAGTTCGATCGCCTCCGCCGGGCCGCCGAGAAGGTCGAGACATTCCGCCATCGTTGCGGGCGACACGGCGCCGGTGTCGAGCGTCTCGTCCACGGCGGCGAGCACGGCCCGTTCCGGCCGGCCGTAGCCGGCGAAGCCGCGCCAGTCGCGCACGCCCAGAATGTCGGTCTCGTCCATGCCGAGGTCGCGGGCGACGCGCCAATGCTGCGTCCATTCGTAGAGGGAGGCCGTCCGCCAGGCGATGCGCATGATGAGGAGTTCGCGCAGCCGCTCGTCCAGGATGTGGCCCTTGTAGAGCAGCATGATGAGCAGCGTCTGGATCGCCTTGGCGAGCGGCGGGTGGTGCAGCAGCGCGCGCATGACCTCCAGGCGCGCAAGGTCGGGATGGATGCGCACTTCGCCGCCGCGCGCAACGGCCTCCTCGACGGACAGCGGCGCTATACGGCGCTCGGTCATGGACGGTCTCCGGCTGCAACGGACGGCTTGGGCGCGATGCCGCCCCCGGCGCGGTCGTGCCGGGCGTGCATGGTCATGGTTTCGGGGCGCGGCGGCCAGCCCGGCATCATCAGCCAGAGCCGCAGCATGTGGCGCTTGCGTTCCGGGTCCGGCGAATCCCGGTAGTCGGCCCGGCCGTGAAGAATGAGCCGGTTGTTGAGGAACTGCATGTCACCCGGTTCGAGGTCCATCTCAAAGGCGAGGTCGGGCCGCGCGGCTGTCCGGGCGATCGCTTCCAGCGCCTCGCGCTCCAATGGCGAAAGCGGCGCCCCCGCCTTCTCGGCATTGCGGATGGCGATGGGCAGCAGGAATGCGGCGAACCGGCCGTCGATTTCGCCGAACACCGGCACCCGGTGCGCGGTGACCGGCGGCGCGCCGGCAGCCTTGTCCTCCTCGCGGCTGGTGTAGTGGAAGCCTCTGCGCAGCACCGGAACGAGGTCCGGCCGTTCCGCCAGCACCGCGTTATGCACCGCGGCCGAGCTTGCGATGCGGCTTTCCCCGCCGCAGACGGCCTTCTTCAGGCAAAGCAGGCCGACGATATCGACCGGGTCCATGTGCATTTCGAGCGCGCCGCCCACCGTATAATAGCGCCCGGCTTCCCCGATATCGCGGACATGGCCGATCCGGTCGCCCCTGTAGCTCTGCGAGACGGCGACGCCGAGCGCCTCGCCGAGCCCGCTGAAAATGGCTGCAGCCGTCTCTTCGCCATAGCGTGCGACCGGCAGGCCGCGGATCAGCGCGAGGCCGCGTCCGCGCTCCAGCCCGGCGCGCACCCGGTCGAGGCGCGGCAGGTCGAAGCGGCCCGCCTCCAGCGATGCGATCTCCGCCGGGGCGAGATCGAGGCGCCAGGACCTGTCGGCGGCGAGGTCGGCGGCCCGCCAGACATGCGGACCCGTCAGCGGCTTCATCCTGCCCCGCGCTCGGCAACCACGTCCTTGGCGATCAGGGCGGCCGTCATCGCCGCCGGCCAGCCGGCATAGAGCGCAAGGTGGGTGATGAGTTCGGAGAGCTCCTCCGGCGTCACGCCATTGTCCAGCGCCCGCCCGACATGGCCCTTCAACTGGCGCTCGCGGCCGAGCGCGACCAGCGTCGCCACGGTGATCAGGCTGCGGTCGCGCTTGGAGAGCGCCTCGCGTTCCCAGACATCGCCATAAACGACCTCCTCGGTCATCTCGATCATCTTCGGGACGAAATTGCGGACCGCATCGCGGTCGGGCGGTGTCTGCGTGGCCATCGGGCATCCCCCTCTTCATGCGCACATTCGGTATGATTGTATCCGACCGCTCGCAGCGAGAAAGAGCAGCAATCCCATGTCCGCACCGACCGGCCAGATTCCCGGCGTCTATCACCGCCGCATCGGCGACATCACCGTCACCGCGCTCAGCGACGGCTATCTCGACGGCGACCTCACCGTCCTGCAGGGGATCGACCCCGCCGCCGGAGAGGCCGAGATGGCCGCCGTGTTCCAGCCGGCGCGGCGCACTTCGGTCAACACCTTCGTCGTCCATTCCGCCGGCCGCATCGCCCTGATCGACACCGGCTCCGGCACCTATCTGGGCCCGACGGCCGGCTGGCTCGGCAGCAATCTGAAGGCGGCGGGAATCGAGCCGTCCGCCATCGACACGATCCTCCTGACCCACATGCACCCGGACCATTCGGCCGGCCTCTCGGACCGGGAGACGGGCGCGCGCCTCTTTCCCAACGCCGAGCTCGTCATGCATGAGAACGAGCCCGGCCACTGGGCGGACGACGCCGCGATGAGCCGCGCGACCGAGCGCGAACAGCTGCTCTATTTCCAGGCCGGCCGGGACCAGATCGCACCCTACAAAAGCGCCATGCGGCTCTTCGGGGCCGGCGAGGTCTTCCCCGGCGTGACCGCCTTGCCCGCCCACGGGCACACGCCCGGCCACACGGCCTATCTGGTCGCGTCGGGAGACCGCAGCCTGCTGATCTGGGGCGATACGGTGCATGTGCCCGACATCCAGGTGGCGCATCCTGAGGTCACCATCGCCTTCGACACCGACCCCGAGCGCGCCGCGGCCTCGCGCCTGCGGCTCTTCGACATGGCCGCCAGCGACCGGCTGCTCATCGCCGGGATGCATCTGCACTTTCCCGCCTTCTCGCGTCTGGTGCGCGACAGAAGCGACTACCGGCTGCTCCCGGAGAGCTGGGACCAGGCCTTCGAATAAGGCGCTCCTGGGCCCGATACCGCCGCCCGTGACGGAGGCGGGCCTAAAGCGAGAAATAGCGGGCGAGGACAGGGGGCATATTGTCCGTATCGATCTGGAACAGCTCCAGCAACACGCCGTCCGGCGCCTCGCACATGATGTAGCGCCACGAGCCGAACTCGCGGATGCCGGAGCGGAACGGCACGCCGAGCGCGGCCAGCCGGCGGTGAAGCGCGGGCAGGTCGTCGGTCTGGATGCCGACATGATGCACCGCGCCGCCGGGCGCCCCGCGCGGCGGCTGGTCGTAAAGGTGGAGGCGGCCGCGCCCGACCTCCATGAACACATTGCGCGCCCCGCCGAACTCGCCGTCGAAGGCGACAACGCCCCCAAGCTTCTCCCGCCACCACGCCACGGCCGCATCGATATCCGCCGCGAAAAGATGCACATGATGGAGATGTGCGGCAGGCGGCGGGCTCGGGTCGGCCGGGGTGTCTTTCGGTATGATTGCCATCCCGAACAGGTCTTGGCCTTAACCGATAGAAGGTCGCGGCAAATCGGGATTCAACCGGGAAAATCGATCCGCCATATCGCGGCTGCGCTCCTTGCCATTGCTTCCTGGCGCGAATCGATCGTCTCCGGCGTCCAGTTTTCGTACCTGCTGGCAATGTCCCGGGTCGTCTGGAATCGGCTCTTACCGAACGCCGCTCGCTTCGCTTCGTAACCGGAATTGCCGGCATCCCGGTTCGGGCCCGCTTCCAGCAACGCGATATTTCCGAGGCGCATGACTTGGGCGTCCAGGTCTCCCTCGCTAAACCCGTCCCAGCCGTCTTCCGGATTCAACGGCAAGACATGCTCAAGGGTGATCCGGCTGTCCTCGAAATCGTGACTGTTCCCGGAGGCCTGCCGCTCCAGTTCGAACAGGATATAGCGGACCACCCGCTTGTTGCGCGTCTGCGCAACACCGATGGATTTTTCCCTGAAGCTAAGCCGGAACCGCTCGTCGTCCGGATAGACCGGCCGCAGGCTGCCCATGATCTGCCGGATCGAGGAGTGCTCGCCTTTTGAAATTCGCTGGGCTTCTGCGTGGTAAACCCGCTCCTGCTCGTTTGCTTGAAAACTACCAATGACGTTGTAGCGAAAGGAGATAATCACGACCGAGTGCAGCAGCCTCTCGAAGTCGGTATCTTCCAGAATCCGCCGCGCGGCAAGCAGCAGCGGGAATGGCTGTCGGACACTGAACATGCGAAGGGTGCGGGCATGACGCTTCCACTCCGCAGGCCAGTCGGAACCGTCCGGTTGCGTCAGCGACAGATAGGCGTCGATATCGGCCTCCAGATCCTGTAGGAGCGAAAATGCGCTGCCTCGGTCACGGATCTGGGTGCGAACGGTCTTGAACAGGTCGGACAGCCGGACGGTCGTTCTCCGGCCTATCCAGTGAACGCGGAGGAAGTCGGGGAAGCTCTCCTCCCCGAGCCTCCTTACAATCCCGTTCCAGCGGTCCTCCAGCGTCTCGATCTCATGCTCATGCTCGCCTTCGCGGTGAAGAAGCGAGAACAAATGGTTTTTCAGAAGGTCGGTCGCCGAGAGCCGCACGCCCCGCGCGTTCAGCGTTTCGAACACGCGATACGCGTTCAGTTCGTCGGTAACCGTGATGACAGTAAAGAGCAGTTTGTCGCTCATCCCGTCGATCAGCCGTACTACCGCCAAACCGGGATCGTCCTCTTCCTCCAGATATTCCCGAAAACGGCGGTCGAACCACTCGAATGCCTTGCGCATATCGTGTTCCGACCTTCTGAATCCGCGTCTCGGCAAGGGCGACACCAGCGGAACCAGGTAAGTCTGGAAATAGTCGTCATTGTTCCGGTTCAATTTCAGCTTGGGCTGCGAAACCAGAGTCACCGGATCGAGGTATCCGATATAGGCCTGCCGCAGGCTTTCAAGCCTCATGCGGGTATTTTCGGTATCCTGCCCCTTGTCCAGCATGGCTTGTAATTGCCGCAAGGCGGCGAGCACGATAATGCTCAGGGTTGTCAGGCGCTGTTGCCCGTCAATGATGTCGAACCGCTTGCCGTCCTCCGACCGCAGGACGAGATAACCCATGTAATGGGCGGGTTCGCCCTCCGGGCGCACGACCTCCCGGATGTCATGCCAGAGATCGTCCCAATCCTCCTCGCCCCAGCTGTAGTCCCGCTGGAACGGCGGCACCCGGTAAAGCAGACCGTTCCCCATCAACTGGCGCCAAGTGCTGTTGCTGGTGTTGAAATTCGTCGCCATTCGGATGCCGGATTGTCGGGAGAGCCAAGCCAACTCGCTAAGACCGTGCTAGGTCGAAGCCGCAGCCAGTCTAGAGTATTGCCCCTTTAGAGTGAATTGGCCGCTGCCGGCGGCGGGCTTGTCCCCGAGGGGTTGCTGTCCGTCATGCCGGTTCCGGGGCGCTGACGAGTTCCACGGTGTTGCCGTCGGGGTCCTTGACATAGATGGAATGCCAGCCGACCCACTCGTGAAAGGCTGTCCGGGGCTCGAGGCCCCGGGCGGTGAGTTCGGCCAGCGCGCCGGGGCGTTCGGCATGCGGGATGCTTAGCGCGAAGTGATGCAGGGTGGACCGCGTGGGTTCATGTCCCTGCCAGCCCTCGCCCCGGTCGAGAGGGAAGAGGGCGAGCACGGCCGTGTGTCCCTCGAAACCGGGCGCCAGGCGGAAGAAGGTCATGCCGCCTCCGAAAATCCGCATCACCTCCAGACCGATCGCGTCCCGGTAGAAGGACCTCATCTCGTCGAGCCGCGCCGTCCGCAGCACGACCTCGCCAAGCGCCCGAACCTTGAAATTCGCACTACCCATCGCCCGCTCCTTCGAGTCCCGTGCGATCCGGCCCGGCGCCCCGGGCCTCCAGTCCCCAGGCCGTCCAGCCCGGAACCCGGCTGCGGGAGAACAACTCGATTTTCGATTGGCCGGGGAACATCGCCTCGATGCGCCGCCGGACTTCCGCCGGCTTTTCGGAGTGCGGACCGCGCTCCGCGCTCACGAGCTGGCGGATGTTCCTGGCACCCCTGGGCTGCGGAATCCTGCCGCGCTTGAAGACGAGGCAGAGCTCGCACTGGCTGAGCGTGTAGAAGCCGGGATTGGTCTTCCCCTTGTCCCATACGAACGCGACCGTTGCCCAGCCGAAGCCCCATGCCTTGCCGAGTTCGATGGCCTGGTCCAGATGCGGATTGGTGGCCCAGAGGAACAGCAGCGAATCCTGCGCCGCGATGCGCGCGACCGGCAACGTCTTCAGGTCCTTCAGCGTGACGGTCGGGTAGTGGCGGACCGCGCCGCCGGAATCGCCGGACCCGGGCCCCGCATGCTGCAACTGGCCCTTGTAGTCCCAGGGCGGATCGGCATAGACGATCTCGAAGACCCGCTTCGGGAGTTCGGGGAAGACCAAACGGGCGCCCTCCCTGTCGCCGGATGCTGCGGTTCAGGCGAAGAACGCCTCGACCGCCTGCGCCACTTCGGCCGGCCTGTCGAGCTCGGCAAGGTGGCCCGCACCCTCGATGACTTCCAGCCGCGCCGGGCCGCCGAGCCCTGCCGCCATGCGCTCCCCGTATGAACGCGGCAGGATGCGGTCCTCCGCGCCCCAGAGCAGCAGGGCAGGGGCGCGGACCCGGCCGAGGCGCCTTTCCAGCCCGCTGTTGCCGAGCGGCCAGAAAGCCCGCGCCGACGCCTCCAGCGCGCGCGTCTGCTCGATCGGCCATTCGATGGAATTCGCGCCCTCCGGCGCCGCCTTGAGCGCGTTCCAGTTCTCAGGATCGGCGCAGAGCATGCCCGGCAGTTCCGGCTGGCGCTGCGCCCAGGGGTCGGTCATCGGCTCGGCTTCGTCGAACAGGCCCCATGGCGCGATGAGCGCGAGCCGGCCGACCTTGTGCGGCCAGAGCGCGGCGACCTCCAGCGCGAAGGAGGCGCCGGGGCCGGAGCCGGCCAGAAGGGTGTCGCCATCCTCCAGCCCGCAGCCGTTCAGCAGGTCGCGAACCGCCAGTATCCAGTCCAGGTGGCTCACGAGCTTTGTGTGCCCGAGGCCGCCCGGATAGCCGGGGATAGAGGGCACGACGACCTCATGCGTCTCCGCCAGCCGGTCGAGGAAGGCCGGCCATTTCGGCAGGCCGCCATGACCGGCGAGGAAGGCGAGCGGCCGGCCGGACCCCTTGCGCCAGACGCGGCAGGGGGCGCCATTGACATCCACATGGTCGATGGCGGGCGGGACGGAAACGGAGTCCATTGCCTCGGCAGCCCCTATTCCGCGGCGAGCGAAGAATAAGCGATGGGATCGGGCGCAGCCCGGTCCGCAGCGGCCATCGGCGTCGGCCACCAGTGGTTCTCCCATTCGCTCCAGACATCCTGAAGCTGCGGCATCACCTGCTCGGCGTAGAGCCGGGAGTTGTACTTCGCCAGCTGCTTGTCCATATTGCCGAACTGCAGCAGCAGCATGAGCTGCCCGAAGCGCAGGTCATGGATGACCTGGCGCAGCTTCTCGGCCACCTGGTCCGGCGTGCCGATGATGACATAGCCGTTGTCCAGAATGGCGTCGAACTCGCGCGCGGACTTGCTGACCTGCAGCGCCTTGCGGTTCTGCAGCGCCGCACTGGCGACCTGGCTCTGGATGCCGGCGCGCTGCGTCGCCTCGGTGGTGTAGCCGGGCGGGGCGGCGAAGCGCGGGTCGATATGCAGGCAGCGTCCGTAGAAATACTCCGCCGGCTCACGGTAAAGCTCATAGGCCTCGGCCTCGGTCTCGGCGACGCCCACGAACTGCAGGAAGCCGGCACGGTAGGGGTTCGGCTCCTTGCCGAGCCGCTTCATCTCCTCCCAGAAGCCCTGCATGGTTTGCAGGCCGGCCTTGTAGCCGAAATAGGAAAGGTAGCAGTACACATAGTCCATCTCGGCGCACCACCGCCACGTCTCGACCGAGCCGCCGCCGGGAATCCAGACCGGCGGATGCGGCTTCTGCACCGGCCGCGGCCAGATGTTGACATAGCGCTGCTGGTTGAAACGGCCGTTGAAGGCGAAGGTGTCGGGCTCCGTCCAGGCGCGCATCACCAGGTCGTGGGCCTCGAGATAGCGCTCGCGGAGCAGGCTCGGGTTCTGGCCGTAGGCGTAGCAGGTGTCCATCGGCGAGCCCACAGGGAAGCCCGCGATCAACCGCCCGCCCGAGATGCAGTCGATCATCGCGAATTCTTCCGCGACGCGGGTCGGCGGGTTGTAGAGCGCGAGGCTGTTGCCTATGACGCAGAGCGCGGTGTCGGGGTTGGCGCGGCGCGCCAGAGCCGATGCGATCAGGTTGGGCGAGGGCATGAGCCCGTAGCCGTTGGAGTGGTGCTCGTTGCAGCACACCGCGTCGAAGCCCACCTCCGCCGCGAACTCCATTTCGTCCATGAAGTCGTTGTACATGTAGTGCGCGCGCTCGGGGTCGAAGAGGCGCGAATGGATATCGACCCAGACCGAAGGGTTCTGCTCCCGGAAATCGTCCGGCAGCTCGGTATAGGGCATGAGGTGGAACCACAGATGCTTCATATGGGGCCTTCCCGCTTCCTTCTCGTCTGCGGCCGAGTATTGCCGCCACCCCGCCCCGGCGCAAGCGGCGCGGGGCGGGACGAAGGGTCAACAGGTCAGGACGCTAGCGATCGAACAGGATGCTCGGCAGCCAGGTCGCGGTTCCGGGGAAGAAGAACACGATCGCCAGGCCGATCACCTGCAACCCCATGAAGGCCGCCATTCCCCGGTAGATGTCGCCCAGCGACCAGTGTGGCGCCACCGCGCGTAAATAGTATGCGGCCATCGCAACGGGCGGCGACAGGAACGCCGTTTGCAGGTTGACGGCCACGAGCGTGCTGAACCAGACCAGGTCGAAGTTGAGCTTCTGTACCACCGGCACGAAGACCGGCAGGAAGATGAACACCACCGCCGGCCATTCGAGCGGCCACCCGAGAATGAAGATGACCACCATGAGGATGGCGAGCAGCACGAGCGGGTCCACGGGCAGCCCGAGCATGAAGTCGGTGAGCAGGTTGCCCGTGCCGAGCCGGGTGAACACCGCGCCGTAGATGTTGGAGGCGACGGCGAGGAACAGCACCAGGCTCGTAGTGGTGAGCGTGTGCCGGCAGGCGTCCAGCAGAATCTGCCAGGTGATCCGCCGGTAGGCCACCGTCAGCAGCGTTGCGCCGAGCGCGCCCATGCCGGCGGCCTCCGTAGGCGTCGCGATGCCGACGACGATGCTGCCGAGCGCCGAGAACATGATGACCGCAAGCGGCACGATGCCGGAGAAGAACTCGCGAACGATCTCTCCGAATGAATTCGCCCGCAGCTCGGGCGGCAGCGGCGGCCCGAGTTCCGGGTTCAGGAACGAGCGGATCATCGCGTAGCCGACATAGAGGCCGGCCAGGATCAGGCCCGGAATGAGCGCGGCGGCGAACAGGTCGATCACCGAGACGCCGATGATGGGGCCCATGACCAGCAGCATGACGCTCGGCGGGATGAGGATGCCGAGGCAGCCGCCCGCGGCGATGACGCCCGCGGACATGCGCGGATCGTAGCCGGCGCGGCTCATGGCCGGCGCCGCCATCATGCCCATCACGGTGATCGACGCGCCGATGATGCCGGTCGCCGTGGCGAAGAGCGTCGCGGTGCCGAGCACGCCCAGATAGAGCGAGCCCCGCACCGGGGCCAATATGAATTGGAACGATCGGAAGAGCCGCGCCATCAACCCGGCGCGTTCCAGAATGTGGCCCATGAAGATGAACAGCGGAGCCGCGGCGAGTTCGCTTGCCTTCATGATGCCCAGGGTCTGGAAGTACATCTGGTAGAAGACCGAATCGCCGAAGACGGCATAGCCGAAACCGGTCGCCAGGATGATCAGCGTGAAGGCGATAGGGAAGCCGACGAAGATGCCTGCGATGAGCGAGCAAAGCAGGACCAGGCCGAGAATGTCAGTGCTCATACTTCGCTCCCTATCAACTCTGCATCCTCAAGGAGCGGCTTGTTTTCCACCATGGCGTAGAAGCTCTTGCAGAGTTCCGAGACGCCCTGGAACAACAGCAGCGCCGCCGAGGCCGGTATCGTCGCCTTGAACGGCACGATAGACGGCCCCCACGGTGTCATGTCCGACCGTTCGGCGGTGTTGTAGGCGTGGAGCATTTCTTCCCAGCCGACGATGAAGAAGAAAACCATGCCGGGGAAGAAGGCGATGATGTAGAGCGTCGTGTCGATGATGCCGCGGGTGCGGAACGACCAGTTGTTGTAGAAGATGTCGGTGCGGACATGGCCGCCCTTGAGCAGGGTGTAGCCGGCGCCCAGCATGAAGAAGGCGCCGTAAGTCATGAAGGTGAGTTCGAACGCCCAATTGGTCGGCGCATTGAACACATAGCGCGAGATCACCTCGTGGCAGACGACATACAGCAGCGGCAGCGCCAGGAGACACAGAACCCAGCCGCCGATCCAGTCGCTCACGGCGTCGATGAATCCGACGACGCGGCGCATCCACTTTTCAACCGTTTCGTTCATCGCAGCCTCGTTCCCTCTCGTATCGGCGGAACCCGCGCCGGCTGCTCCGGCGCCTGTCCCTACATCAGGAAAACGCCCTTGCCGGTCGTCTGGGTATCGAAGAGCGTGTAGGCCTCCTCGGCCTGGTCGAGCGTGAACTCGTGCGTGAACAGCGCGTCCACGTCGATCTTGCGCTCGGCGACGAAGCGCGCGCATTCGGCCTGGCCGTTCTTGGAAAAGGTCCATGAGCCGGCCACCGTCACCTGCCGCCTGAGCATGTCGTTCGACACGTCTATGGTGACGTCGCCGCCTTCGCCGACGAAGCAGGCCGTGCCCCAGCTCCTCACGCAGCGCACGGCGTCCCGGCGCGCTTCGGGACTGGAGCTGCAATCCAGGGATTTCTGCGCGCCTTCGCCGTCCGTCAGGTCGCGAATCGCCTGGACGACATCGTTGGAGCGCGGATCCACAACTTCGTCGGCGCCGAAGCTGAGCGCAAGGTCGCGCCGCTCCGCGCCGATGTCGAGCGCGATCACGCGCGCGCCCATCGCCTTGGCGAGCTGCGTGGCGCTCAGGCCCACCGGGCCTTGGCCGAAAATTGCAATCGTTTCGTCGCCTGCGAGCGCGAGGCGCTTCAGCGCGCCGTAGGCGGTTCCGGTGCCGCAGGAGATCGCGGCGCCGGTCTTGTAGGAAAGTTCGTCCGGCAGCTTCACCAGGGTGTGCGCCGGCACCTTCATGTAGGCGGCATGCGCGCCGTGGCCGGTCGCGCCGAATACGGTGCTGCCTTCGAGGCACATCTGGGACCAGCCCTGCCGGCAATGCTTGCACACGCCGCAGCCGTCATAGTGGTGGTCCATGACGCGGTCGCCGACCCTGGCGAGCGCTTCGGGCACGCCGTCGCCGACGGCCGCCACCACGCCGCAGGGCTCGTGCCCGGCGATCACCGGGCCGCCCGGACCGCCTAGACCGAGCGCCGCCGCTCCGCCCTTGGCGCGGTACATTTTGAGATCGCTGCCGCACATGCCCGAAGCCTTGATTTCGATCACCGCTTCGCCAGGTCCGGGAACCGGATCGGGAAACTCCATGAATTCGAGCTGGCGGTCGCCGAGAAACACCACGGCCTTCATGGGTATGCCTCCATGCAGGATCTTCTGCGCATATCCGGGCCGAACCGGAAGAAGCCGCCTGTCTCCCGCCGGAGCAGGAGACAGGCGGCCTGTCAGGCTGTCGCCGCTACTTTTTCCAGTAGTAGTCCGCCAGCCAGTCGTAATCGACCTGGGAGAACTGCCGTGCCGGCACGATCTCCGCGGCATAGACGCGCTGGGATTCGATCACCTCGGCGAAGAAGGGATTTTCTTCGATCGCCTTGTCGCGGATCTCCTCCCAGGCCTTCATCTGGCCGTCGAGGATGCTGTCCGGCGTGCGGTGGAACTTGACGCCGGCCTCCTTCAGCTTCTTGATCGCGATGGCATTCAGCCTGTGCGTCTGGATCACCTGCCAGAGCGTTGCCTCCCAGCTCACCGACTTCATGATCTCCTGGATGTCCTTTGGCAGCGAGCGCCACACCTCGCCGTTGATGATGAGTTCGATCAGCGTCGCAGGCTCGTGCGCGGACGGCAGGTAGTAGTGCTTCAGGATCTGGTAGAAGCCCATGTCGATATCGGCTGCCGGACCCGCCCATTCGGCGCAGTCGATGATGCCGCGCTCGACGGCAGGCAGGATTTCGCCGCCGGACATGTTGACGGTCTTCATACCCGATTTCGACATCACTTCGCCGGTGATGCCCGTCGCCCGGCACTTGATCGTGGCGAGGTCTTCCCAGTCCTTCACCTCGCGGTTGAACCAGCCGAGCGGCTGGTTGCCCACCGGCGAGATCGGGAACACCACGACATCGCGGTCCAGGATCTCCTGGAAGAGCCGGTTGTGCAGTTCGAGGCCGCCGCCGTCATAGACCCAGCCCCAATAGTCGATCCAGTCGAAGCCCCACGGTCCGCCCGGCGCCGGGCCGAACAGTGCCGCGGCGCGGTTCTTGCCGACATAATAGGCCGACGCCGAGAACCCGCCGTCCAGCACCTTGCGGGCGGTGGCGTCCAGAAGTTCGAACGAAGGCACGATCGCGCCGCCCGGCTGCACCGTGATTTCGACGCGGCCGTTCGACAGCGCGTTCACGCGGTCTGCGAAATACAGGAAGCTGTTGTGGGTGTAGAACGAAGACGGGAACGCCGTCTGGAACTGCAGCTTGATTTCCTGCGCCGAGGCGTCCCGCGCCGGCGCCATTGCGATCAGCGCACCGGCAACCAACGCCAGGCACCAGACCGTAATTCGTTTCAACCCTGTCATCGAAAGTCCTCCTCACTCCTGACTGCGGCATCGGCCCTGAACCGCCGTATTGACAAGGCGGTATGCACGAGCTTTTAGTGCCGTGAAGGCGAAAGCCTGCGTCCATACGGCGCAGCCGTCAAGGAAATAGAATCGACATTTACTCGCTGCCGTCCCCGTTTGCGCCTGCGCGCAGGCGCTCATACAGCATCGCGTAGCGCAGCCAGTGGTTGTATGCGGTGGTCAGTGCGAAGAGGAAGCCGTAGCGGCCTTCCCGCCATTGGCCGCGCAGCAGGTAGTTCCGGAGGAAGAAGACCGGCAGGCCGAACCAGACGCGCAATGCGGTCCCGGAGCGTCCGGCCTCGTCGAGGAAGCCGACGCGCCGCGCCATCGCGCTGCCCTGCTTGCGGGAAAGGTGGCCGATATCGTCGAAGGCGCGATGCAGCAGTGCGCCGCCAAGGCGGCGCACCCGGAGCGCGGCGGGGATGCGGAACTGGTCCCATGCGCCGTGGGCGGGCATGCGGATCTTGCGCCGGTCGTACAGCTTGGCGCGGCGGGGCGCCCGCGCCCGGCGCCAGATGCGCCCGGACGGATCGACGGTCACGAGAGGGAGCTGGAACGCGTCTGCATCCGGCTCGCCGCCGGTGAACAGGCCGAGGATTTCCCCTGCCAGTTCATCGCTGACGACCTCGTCGGCATCGAGGTCGAGCAACCAGTCGTGGCGGCAGGCGTCCTCGCCGACGCGCTTCTGGTGGCCGCCGCCCAGCCAGGGCTGTTCGACCACCCGCGCGCCGGCGGCTTCGGCCGCGGCAATCGTGCCGTCCGTGGACCCGGAATCGACCACCACGACTTCACGCGCAACCGCCAGCGCCGCGCTGACCGCCGCGCCGATCCGGGTCTCTTCGTTGAGGGTGCGGATATAGCAGGAGATCGGGGGGCGCTTTTGCGAATCCGTCACAGTAATTCCTCGTAAACCGCGAGCGTGCCGGCGCACATGCGCGCGAGCGTAAAGTGGGCGAGCACATGGGCGCGGGCGCGTTCGGCGAGGGCCGGTCCGGCAGCGGCAAGCGCATCGCGAATGCCCTCGGCGAGCGCGGCCGGGTCGCCGGGCGCAACCAGCCACCCGGTCTCGCCGTGGCGCACGATCTCGCGTGCGCCCCCGTGGTCGCTGGCGACGACAGAAATTCCCATCGCGCCGGCCTCCGCCAGTACGCGCCCGAAGGATTCGGGATGAACCGATGCAGAGATCACCACATCGCTCGCAGCATAGGCGGTTGCCACATCGTCGGTATGCCCGGCAAAGCGCACCGCCAGGCCCCGCGCCTCCGCCTCCAGTTCGCGCCGGTAGGCGTCCCTGTCCCGGTCCGAGCCCACGAACACGGCGACGAGGTTCGGGTCCGCGAGCAGGCGCATGGCCCCGATCAACACGGCATGGCCCTTGAGCCGGGTGAGCCGCCCCGGCAGCAGCACCACATGCGCATTTTCCGGAACGCCCCAGGCCGCGCGCAATGCCGTCTTCTCGCGCAGCGGAATTGCGGCGGGATCGAACGCCGCCGCGTCGATGCCGCGATGCACGACCCGGATGCGCGCTTCGGGGCAGCGATAAGTCTCTCTGATATGCGCCGCGATGAAATCCGAGACGGCGATAACGAGGTCGCCCCGGATCATGACCCGGTTCCAGGCGCGTTTGGCGGCGCTGCGGGCTCCGTAGGCGCCGTGGAAGGTGGTGACGAACGGAACGCTCGCGCGCCGGGCCGCGGCCCGGGCGCTCCAGGCCGGCGCGCGCGACCGGGCATGGACAAGGTCCACGCCTTCGCGTTCGATCAGTTCCCGCAGGCAGGCCGCGTTGCGCCAGAGGCCGACGGGGTTCTTTGTGTGGACGGGCAGGGCGATGTGGTCCGCGCCGAGCCCCGCCGCCATCCGTCCGCCGGAGGAAACGACGAGGGCCCGCGCCCCGGCCTCGCGTATTGCGGCGGCGATCTCCAGCGCGCCCCGCTCGACGCCCCCCGCCACCAGCGCGGGCAGCACCTGCAGGATCGTCTTGCCCTTCAGCGGGGCCTCGGCGTGAGGTGATGACATGGCAAATCCGACCTTCGGCAATCTGGGCAGCAATGTGAAGGCCAAGTTCGCTTGAGACTGGCGTCTTCCATCGATCGGTTGCAGGCTGCAAACGGAATTTCTTCGGTGGAGCGGAGGCGGCCGCGATGGACGAAACGGACCCGGCACCCGACATGCTTGCACGCCCTGACGGGCCGCCGCTGGCTTACCGGCGCGCGGCCGGGGAGGCGCCGGGCGTGGTGTTCCTTGGCGGGTTCATGTCCGACATGACGGGCGAGAAGGCAAGCGCCCTCGACGCCTTCTGCCGGCGGCGGGGCAGGGCCTTCCTGCGGTTCGACTATCGCGGCCACGGCGCCTCCGGCGGGCGGTTCGAGGAGGCCGCGATTTCGGACTGGCTCGCCGACACGCTCGCCGCGCTCGACCGGCTGACAGAGGGGCCGCAGGTGCTGGTCGGCTCCAGCATGGGCGGCTGGCTGATGCTGCTGGCGGCGCTGGCCCGTCCGGAACGCGTCCATGCGCTCATCGGCATTGCGTCGGCGCCCGATTTCGTGCGGCGCATGGAGACGGCGTTGACCGCGGACCAGCGGCGCGACCTCGACCGGCAGGGCTTCTTCCTGCGTCCGAGCGAATACGGGGACGGGCCCTATACGATCACGAAGGCGCTGATCGAGGACGGCAAGCGCCATTGCCTTCTGGACGGCCCGATCCCGATAGGAGCGCCTGTGCGCCTGCTTCACGGCATGCGCGACGACGCCGTCCCCTGGCGGGACTCGCTGCGCCTGGCCGGCTGCCTCGACAGCGAGGATGTGCGCACGGTCTTCGTGAAGGACGGGGACCACCGCCTGAGCCGCCCCGCCGACCTCGCGCTCCTCGCAACCGTTCTGGAGGGGCTGCTGCGCCCGTCCGGCAACGATCAGTAGCGGTAGTAGTCGGGCTTGAACGGCCCGGCCTGCGGCACGCCGATATAGTCCGCCTGGTCCGGGCGCAAGTCGGTCAGCCGGGCGCCGAGCCTCGCCAGGTGCAGCATGGCCACCTTCTCGTCGAGACGCTTCGGCAGCACATGCACCTGCCGGTCGTACCGGTCTCCATTGGTCCAGAGCTCGATCTGCGCCAGCACCTGGTTCGAGAAGCTCGCCGACATCACGAAGCTCGGATGCCCCGTCGCGCAGCCGAGGTTCACCAGCCGGCCTTCCGCCAGGAGGATCAGCCGCTTGCCGTCCGGGAACTCCACCTCGTCCACCTGCGGCTTGACATTATGCCAGGCGAGATTGCGGAGCGCGTCCACCTGAATCTCATTGTCGAAATGGCCGATATTGCAGACGATCGTGCGGTCCTTCATGGCGCGCATGTGGTCGATGGTCACGACATCGGTGTTGCCGGTTGCGGTCACCACGATGTCCACGCGGCCGGCGACATCGTCCAGACGGACAACCTCGTAGCCGGCCATGCAGGCCTGCAGCGCGCAGATCGGGTCGATCTCGCTGACCATCACCCTGGCGCCCTGGCTGCGCAGGCTTTCCGCCGAGCCCTTGCCGACATCGCCATAGCCGCAGACCAGAGCGGACTTGCCGGCGATCATCACGTCGGTGGCGCGCTTGATCCCGTCCACGAGGCTCTCGCGGCAGCCGTAGAGGTTGTCGAATTTCGACTTCGTCACCGAGTCGTTGACATTGAAGGCCGGGCAGGCGAGCGAGCCGGTCTTCGCCATTTCGTAGAGACGCAGCACGCCGGTCGTCGTTTCCTCCGACACGCCCCGCACATCTTTCATGAGTTCCGGATAGTCGTCATGCATGAGCTTGGTCAGGTCGCCGCCGTCGTCGAGCAGCAGGTTGGGGTGCCAGCCCCCCGGGCCCTCGACCGTGCGGCGCACGCACTGCCAGTATTCCTCTTCCGTCTCGCCCTTCCAGGCGAACACCGGTACGCCGGACGCCGCCATGGCCGCGGCGGCCTGGTCCTGCGTCGAGAAAATGTTGCAGGACGACCAGCGCACCTCCGCGCCGAGGGTTTGCAGCGTCTCGATCAGCACCGCGGTCTGGATGGTCATGTGCAGGCAGCCCGCAATGCGCGCGCCTTCGAGCGGCCGGGCCGGGCCGTATTCCTCGCGGATCGCCATCAGCCCCGGCATTTCGGTTTCGGCGATGGCGATTTCCTTGCGGCCCCAGTCGGCAAGCGAGATGTCGGCAACCTCGTAATCGGGCATCGGAGGATGGATCCTTGGCTATCGGAAGCTCCGGCCGGAGCCTGCCGCGTATAGCAACCCGCTCCGCCCGCTTCAACCGGAGCGCCTATGTCTCGCTGAAGCCGTCCGCCACGAGCGCCTGGAGCGCGGCAAGCGCTGCGGCCGCCTCGGCGCCCTCGCAGACGACCTCGATTTCGCATCCCTTGCCGGCGCCCAGCAGCAGCAGTCCCATGATCGAGACGCCTGGCACGGTCATGTCGTGGTGGGTCACCTGGACCTCCGCATCGAAGCGCCCGGCAAGCGCTACGAACTTCGCCGCGGCGCGCGCATGCAGGCCGCGCTCATTGACGATCCGCAACGATGCCGACGGCATGTCAGCCGGGCGCCTCAGCGAGCAGTTTCGAGGCGATCTGGATGTATTTCCGTCCGGCCTCTTCGGCATCCGCAACAGCTTCGGCGAGCGTCTTGTGCTGGCGGCAGGTCGCGAGCTTCACCAGCATCGGCAGGTTGACGCCGGCGACCACTTCGACCTCGCCCCTGTTGGACGCGCCCAGCACGGAGATGGCGAGATTGGAAGGCGTGCCGCCGAACATGTCCGTCAGCAGAACGACGCCTTCTCCCGAATTGAGAGTCTTTGCGACCTGCGCGATTTCGGCGCGGCGGTCCTCCATGTCGTCGTCGGGGCCGATGCACACGGCCGCTACCTGCTCCTGAGGCCCGACGACATGCTCGAGCGCCGCGAGCAGTTCGGCGGCGAGGCGGCCATGCGTAACGAGCGCCAGGCCGATCATGGGCTGTTCTCCGTTTCCAACGCGACGACCCGGTCCGCCGCCCCCTCCAGATAGTCCTGCCCGGATGCCGGCGTCGCTTCGAGGTCGCGGTGGGCCAGCGTGGCGCGCCAGCCCCGATCGCGCAACAGCCGCGCAAGCTCCTCGGCGGTGAAGACCGAGCGGTGGCGACCGCCGGTGCAGCCGACCGCTATCGTCAGATAGGCGCGGCCTTCCTTCGCATAGCGGGGCAGCAGCATCCCGAGCAGCGTGCCGACGCCTTCGAGAAATGAAGTGAAGTCCGGGTCCTTCGCGATATGGGCGCCGACTTCTTCGTCGCACCCGGTCAACGGCCGCAGCTCTTCTATGTAGTGGGGGTTGGACAGGAAACGCATGTCGAACACAAGATCCGCCTCGCGCGGCAGGCCCGACCGGAACGAAAAGGAGGTGACGAAGATCGACATGCCTTCCTGCGGGTCGGACGTGAAATGCGCCCGCAGCAGGCGGCGAAGGTCGTGGGCGGTCAACAGCGAGGTGTCGATGACGATATCCGCTGCGCGGCGCAGCGGCTCCAGCAGCCGGCGCTCCCGCTCGATGCCGGCGACGGGAGCGCCGTCCGGCGCCATCGGGTGGCGCCGGCGCGTCTCGCGGTAGCGCCGCGTCAGCGTCTCCTCGTCGGCATGCAGGAATACCGGCACGATATCGAAGCGGGCCGCCGCATCCGTCATGCGCTCCAGCACGCCTTCGACGGCGAAGTCGCGGGCGCGGGTGTCGATCCCGACCGCCAGCGCACGGCCCGACGGGTCGGCGTCCATACCGTCCAGCATCGCCAGCGGAATGTTGTCGATCGCCTCGAACCCGAGATCCTCGAGTTCTTTCAAGGCGACGGACCGCCCGGCTCCGGACATGCCGGTCACCAGGACAAGGCGTCTGAGCATGGATTCGTCGCTGGTCGTCATGTTTGCCCGACAGTCATGCCGCGCCTTTATCCTCCGTTGCCATATGCGCGGCAAGGCGCAGTTTGATCGCCGCGGAAATCTCGAACGGCGCCAACCGGATACGCCTCACCGGCAAGCCCAGGACCGGCTCGAAACAGGGCTCGGGCAGCCGCTCCGGCGCGGCCAGGTCCGCCAACAGGACAAGCGGCGCGCCGCCCAGCGCCGGCAGCCGGACGATCCCGACGCCGCGCACTTCCAGCCTGCCGCCGGCCTGCGGCAACGGACTGGCCCAGACGCGCCCGCCGCGCAGTCCGAGCATGACGAGATCGTCGGCCACGAGCTCCGCTCCGGCCTCCACCGCCCGGAGCGCGAGGTCGGATTTCCCCGACCCGGAAGGCCCGCGCAGCAGCACGCCCCGGCCCTCGAAGGCGATGCAGCTCGCGTGAACCTGCATCAGGCCTCCGCCGCCGGCACGCGAAGTTCGAAGCGCGCGCCCTGAATCCCGCCATCCGCGCCCGGCCGGTTGGACGCCGCAATGCTTCCGCCGTGGAGCCTGGCGATATCGCGGGAAATGGCGAGGCCGAGGCCCGAATGTCTTTCCCCGCGTCCGCCGGCGTCGGGCCGGTCGGTGTAGAAGCGGTCGAAGATCGTCTCCTCCTTGCCCGCCTGGATGCCCGGGCCGTCGTCGTCCACCCGAAGAACCACCTCGTCCCCCTGCCGCGCGAGAAACAGCCTCACACCCCCTGCCGCCGGAGAGAAGGACCGGGCGTTGTCGATCAGGTTGCGGATGACCCGCACGAGCTGGTCTTCTAGGCCGCGGACGATGAACGGACCTTCCGCTTCAACCGTCAATGCCGGACGCGGCGGGCACTCGGCGTCGATACAGGCCTCCACTGCGCGGCGCATGTCAACCGGGTCCGATTCGGCGCGGGAAAACTGGGCGCCGAGGCTGGAGAAGTCGGCCACGCTGTCGATCAGCCGGTTCAACCGCCTGACATCGTCCAGGACGATGCGCATCAGCTTGCGCCTCTTGGCCGGGTCGTCCTCGCGTATCGCCGTTTCGGCTGCGCTGTAGGTGGAAGCGAGCGGCGTCCTGAGCTCATGGCTGACATCGGCCGCGAACTTCTCGGTCTCCTCCATTCCTTCCCACAGCGCGCCCGTCATCCGGCGCAGCGCAGCGGAGAGGTCGCCGATTTCATCGTTGCGCCCGCTCAGGTCCTGGATATCGACCCGTCCGTAGCCGGGCCGGACGCGCTCGGCTGTCGCCGCCAGGTCCCGGAGCGGTCTTGCGATGGCGCGCGCCATGTAGAGGGTAAGCAGGACGGTCACGACCAGCGCCACCCCGGCGGCCGACAGGATCTGCAGGCGGATCTCGCTCACGGCCTCGTCGATGGCGCGGCCGTCCGCTGAGACCATGGCGGCGCCCACCACGCGCTTGAAGTCCCGGATCGGCAGGGCGACGCTCAGCACCAGGCCTCTCGCGCCGAGCGAACGGACCACCTGCTCCGTTTCCCCGCGCAGCGCCCCTTCGACCTCGCGATAGTCGGAAGCCTTCTGTTCCGCGCTTTCCCGATAGGGCTCGATGGTCTCAATTTCCCGGAAAGCCAGGTCGAAAAGCCCGAGCAGCCAGCGCAGGGCCGCCTGGAACATGTCCGATCCGCCCGCCGGGGGCAGCGGTTCGCTCTCCACCGCGGGCCCGAAGCCGGCAAACCGCCGGCTGTCCAGCCGGATGGTTCCGTCCGGTCCGAACACCCGCACCCGCATCTGCACCCGGAGACTGGACTCTTCGATGAGCCGCCTCAGCAGGGGTTCGGCGCTCTTCACGTCGAGGGCCGGCTCGCCGTCGGCCAGAAGTTCGATGGAAGCGTGGCCGAGGGCGACCGCGATGGTCCGGCCCTTGGCTTCCACCAGCCGCAGCTCGGTTTCGATCAGTTCGCGCTTGTAGCCGCCGAGATAGAGCAGGCTTGCGGCCAGGATGACGAGCGCCAGCAGGTTCACCGCCAGAAGGCGGCGCATCAGCGGCGAGCGGTACCACCGCCGCGCGCCGCGCCGCACCGCCTGACGACTGCCTCGCCGGGCCATCGCCGGGCTATGACGGGCGGTAGCGGTATCCGCCGCCGTAGAGCGTCTCGATGGACGAGAAATCCGGGTCCACAGCACGGAATTTGCGCCGCATCCGCTTGATATGGCTGTCGATGACCCGGTCGTTGGCCATGGCGTCGGCGCCATAGGCGGCGGTCATCAACTGGTCCCGCGTCTTCACGTAGCCCGCCCGGTAGGCCAACGATTGCAGGATCAGCAATTCGGTGACCGTGAGCCTTACCGCCTCGCCCCTCCAGGTGCAGAGATAGCGGTCCTGGTCGACGGCGAGGTCGCCGCGCACCAGCACATCGCGGACCCCGCCGTCCCGCTCCAGGTCCTTTCGGCGCAGCAGGGCGCGGATGCGGGCGATCAGCAGGCGCTGCGAGAACGGTTTCTTGATGTAGTCGTCGGCCCCCAGGTTCAGCCCGAGCTCCTCGTCGCGCTCCTCGACCTTGGTGGTGAGGAAGATCACCGGGAGCACGGACTTCGCGCGCAGGCGCTGGAGCAGTTCCATGCCGTCCATGCGAGGCATCTTGATGTCGAGAACCGCGAGATCGACGCCGTTGTTCCGCAAGGCCTGCCAGGCTTGTTCGCCGTCCACATAGGTCCGGACGTCGAAGCCTTCGGCCTCCAGGGCCATCGTGACGGAGGTGAGGATATTCCGGTCGTCGTCAACGAGGGCGATCGTGTATTTCATGACCTTCGGACCCTCCCGCGAACATGCGCTTTCCGAAGTATAAAGCCTCCGGTCGCAATATGGCGGAATTCCGGCGAACGGCGCGTGAAATCCGCGTAATGTTGTCCTCGGCGCGTCATGACGGCGCATTGCGCGGGCCATGCCGCTTGCATAGAAGGCAAGCGAACCGTTCCAGAGCCCCGAACCCGCGACTCGAGGCCCTTATTGTCCTCTGACAAACGTCTGGCCGCAATCGGCATCACGGACCCCGGCACGCTGCACTGGAACCCCGGCCGCGAGTCCTTGGTCGAGTCGGCGGTGCGCGGTCGCGAGGGCCTGCTGGCGGCCGGCGGCGCCCTGGTCTGCGAGACGGGCGCCTTCACGGGCCGGTCGCCCGACGACAAGTTCTTCGTCCGCGATGCAGCGACGGACAAGGGCATCGACTGGGGCGATGTCAACGGGGAGATGGCGCCGGAGAGCTTCGAGACGCTCCGCCGCCGTATCGTGGACCATCTGCAGGGCCGCGAGCTCTTCGTGCAGGACTGCGATGCGGGCGCGGACCCCGCCCACCGGCTCGCGGTGCGCGTGGTGACGGAGCAGGCCTGGCACAGCCTGTTCGCCCGCAACATCTTCCTGCGGCCTTCCGGGCCGTCCGGCGGCGATCCGGAATGGACCATCCTCCATGCGCCGAGCTTCCGGGCAAACCCCGAAACCGACGGCTGCCGGTCCTCGACCGTCATCGCCATCGGCTTCTCGGAGAAGCTGATCCTGATCGGGGGGACCTACTATGCCGGCGAAATCAAGAAATCCGTCTTCACGCTGCTGAACTACCTGCTGCCGCCGGACGGCGTCATGCCGATGCACTGCTCGGCCAATATCGGCCCCGAGGGCTCGGCGGTGTTTTTCGGCCTGTCGGGCACCGGCAAGACCACACTGTCCGCCGACCCCGGCCGGCAGTTGATCGGCGATGACGAGCATGGCTGGTCCGACAGCGGCATCTTCAATTTCGAGGGCGGCTGCTACGCCAAGGTCATCGACCTCGACCGGAATGCCGAGCCGGAGATCCATGCCGCGAGCCACCGCTTCGGAACGGTGCTGGAGAATGTCGCCATCGACCCCGACACCCGGCTGCTGGACCTCGCCGACCGCCGCGTGACGGAGAACACCCGGTCCTGCTATCCGCTGGAGTTCATCCCCAATGCCTGCCCGGACGGGCTCGGGCCGCCGCCCAAGAACATCGTCATGCTGACGGCGGATGCGTTCGGCGTCCTGCCGCCGATCTCCCGGCTGACGACCGGGCAGGCGATGTATCATTTCCTCTCCGGCTACACCGCCAAGGTCGCCGGCACGGAACGTGGCCTCGGCAGCAAGCCGGTCGCCACCTTCTCGACCTGTTTCGGCGCCCCGTTCATGGCCCGCAAGCCGTCCGTCTATGCGGCGCTGCTGGGCAAGCGGATCGCGGAGCGCAAGGTCGATTGCTGGCTGGTGAACACCGGCTGGAACGGCAGGGGCGAGCGCATGTCCATTGCGTACACCCGCGCCATGGTCAATGCCGCCCTGGGCGGCGCGCTGGACGGGGTGGAGACCGCCCGGCATCCGGTGTTCGGCCTGCACCGGCCGACCGCCTGCCCCGGTGTGCCGCCCGAAGCCCTCGACCCCTGCACAAGCTGGCAGGACAGGGACGCATACGACGCGCGCGCCGCGGCTCTCGCGCGGGACTTCGAGAAGAACTTCGAGCGCTTCGAGCCGGATGTTTCCGAAAGGGCCAGGGAAGCCGCCATCCGCGCTCCCGGCTGATTCCGGCGAGACAGGCGCAGAACGATGCGCTAGCGTGACCCTGCCATGACGAAACAGCTCACCCTGGTCGTGAAGCGCGACTGCCCGACCTGCACCCTGCTGGAGCCGGTCTATGCCCAGCTTGCGGCCTCCGGGATCGCGCTGGATGTCTGGACGCAGGACGATCCCGCCTTCCCGGAAAGCGTGTCCGGCGAACTCGACGAGGGGCTTGAGCGATCCTTCCGCCTCGGCGTCGAGATCGTGCCGACCCTGATCCGGCGCGAAGACGGCGAGGAGGTCGAACGGACCTGGGGCTGGGACCGGGCGGAGTGGGAGCGTCTGACCGGCCTCGGCGGTCTCGGCGCGGACCTGCCGCCTTTCCGCCCGGGTTGCGGGGCGAAGAATGTCGAGCCGGGCATGCCGGAGACGTTGGCGGCGCGCTTCGGTTCTGCGCAGCTCAGCTCCCGCCGGGTGCCGCTGGCGCCGCTGGAAGACGAGATCGAGGCGGCTTACGACCGCGGCTGGTCGGATGGCCTGCCCGTCGTGCCGCCGACCGAGGCGCGCGTGCTCGCCATGCTGGACGGCACGACGCGCGATCCGGGCGAGGTGGTGGGCCTCGTGCCGCCCAACCTCCAGCCCTGCACGGTGGAGAAGGTCGCGGTCAATGCCGTGATGGCCGGCTGCAAGCCCGAATACATGCCCGTCGTGCTGGCGGCGGTCGAGGCGGCGCTGGACGAGGCCTTCTGCATGCACGGCGTGCTGGCGACGACCTATTACATCGGCCCCATCGCGATCGTGAACGGCCCGGTGCGACGCGCCATCGGCATGAACGCGAAGGGCAACGTCCTCGGGCAGGGCAATCGCGCCAACGCCACCATCGGGCGCGCGCTCCAGCTCGTTGTGCGCAATGTCGGCGGCGGCAAGCCGCAGGGCGTGGACCGGGCCGCGCTCGGCAATCCCGGCAAATACACTTTCTGCTTCCCCGAGGACGAGGAAGGCTCCGCCTGGCCGCCGCTCTCCGAGAGCCGGGGCGCGGGCGCGGGGGCCTCGGCGGTCACGCTCTTTGCCGGCTACGGCGTGATGGGCGTGGTGGACCAGGATTCGCGCACGCCCGAGGCCCTTGTGGAAACCTTCGCCGATGTGTTCCGCGGCCTCGAGAACCGCAACCGGCGCAATATCGACGCGGTGGTTGTCGTCTCGCCGGAGCACGACCGCGTGTTCCGGGAGGGCGGCTGGTCGCGCGAGGACCTTGAGGCCGCGCTGCGCACCGCGCTCGACGAGCCGGGACAGGCCATGCCCAAGCTGCGCGAGGGCGGCCTGCTGATCGTCCGCGCCGGCGGCGGCGCAGGCATGTTCTCCGCCATTCTGCCCGGTTGGGCCGCCACCGGCCCGGTCGGCAGCATTCCTGTAACGAAGGAGGTAGGAACGTGAGAAACACCCCGGTGCTGGTCGATCCGACCGGCGAAGTCGAGCCGGCGCGGCGCGAGCCGCTGGCCCGTCCGGCTTCGCTGGACGGCAGGACCGTGGCCCTGCTCGACATTTCCAAGGCGCGCGGCGATGTCTTTCTGGACCGCCTGCATGAGCGCCTGGGCAAGCGGGGCATCGAAGTGAAGCGCTACATGAAGCCGACCTTTGCGCGCACGGCGCCGATTGCCGTCAAGCAGCAGATCGCGTCGGAGGCCGCCCTCGTCGTCGAAGGGCTGGCCGACTGAGGCTCCTGCACATCGTGCTGTACGCATGATATCGCAGACCTCGAAGCGAGGGGCGTCGTTGGCGTGGGCGTCGCCACCACGGAGTTCGTGGAGGCGTGGCAGGCGCAGTCCGCTGCGCTCGGCTACGAGCCGCCGATGGTGTTCGTGCCCCATCCGATCCAGGACCGCACCGACGCCGAAATCCAGGCGCTGGCCGATGCCGCCGTCGAGGAGATCGTAGGCAGGCTCACCGCCTGAGGCCCGGTATGCCGGCGGGGCCTGCCCATGGCTCCGATGCCCTCGCAGCCGGCGGAGAGGAGGCCGGGCTGCCGGGGCTGCCGCGAGAGTCGGGACTGGACCCCGGATTTCCGCTTTGCTCCGTCCGGGGTGATGGACAGGGGGCGGGTACTGCAGCGCCGCCGGACGGAGACATGCGAATCCGGCGGCCGGCTGGTGTGAACAGCAAGTTGTTCACAAAATTTATGTAATATTTCTCTGTAAGCTTGCATTTTCAAAAAGTATGCTATGATGGGTCTGAGGAAAGTGGCATCCGGAGCCGCTTCCCGCCCGCGCCGGCCCGCATGCGGAACGACCCCGATTCAGCCGACAGGCGAAGTGCGTCCTGCACCCGCCTCGCGCGCGGGCAATCAGGCGCGCGAACCGCGCCGCCGCGAAACGCGCGCCCACGGGCGCGGGGGCGCCCGCGCACATTACGCGCGAATCAGGGTCCCGCCGCAGGAGCGAGTCGGCGGCGGGCGAATGGAATGAGGACGGATCGAAAGGAAGGACCTATGCCGAGGACCGGGAGCTGCCGGAACCGGATGGAATACCCGGAACCCATGCCTGAACAGGTTACAGCATATGCGCCGTGCGCATGCGGATCATGACATCCCATGACACGTTCGATGAGCGTTCCTGCCCAGGCAGCAGGCGCGAGGCCGGAATGCGGGCCCTAACCGGCGAAGCGCGGCTCGGGCAGGCCGGTAACGCCGAGGCCGTGAACGGCGAACAGGGCGCCGTCGATTTCCTTGTCGCCGCGCACATTGCCGGAATCGCGGATCGACGGCACGAAGACGATATCCAGGTCCGGTCCGCCGAACATGACGCTGGCGGGGCGGGTGCAGGGCATGTCGATCAGCCGGTCGAGGCTGCCGTCGGGCGCGAAGCGCGCAATCCGGCTTGCGTGGACGAGGGCGGTCCAGAGATAGCCTTCGCTGTCCACGGTGCCGCCGTCCGGGCCGCTGTCATGGGGCGCGGTGTCCACGGCCACGCGCTCCGGCCCGATAGCGCCGGTCGCGGTGTCGTAGTCATAGGCGAAAATCGCATTTCGGCGCGTGTCGGCGAAGTAGAAGGTCTCGCCGTCGGGGCTGAAGCAGGGGCCGTTCGCGACGATGACGCCGCCCTTCAGCCGGTGCAGGGAAAGGTCGGTGTCCAAGCGGTAGATCGAGCCGCGCGCCTCCTCGCCGATCCGGGTCGCCATGGTGCCGGTGAGGAAACGGCCCTGCCGGTCCACCTTGCCGTCATTGAAGCGGGTGGAGGGATCGTCCGCCTCCGGGTCGGCGACCAGCACCGCCTTGCCGGTCTCGAAGTCGAATGTGTGGACGCCCGTCTGGAGCGCGATGACGGCGCCGCCGGACTCGCGGAGCGCCATCGAGCCGATCATCGCCGGCACGTCCCAATCCCGGCGTTCGCCGCTCGCCCAGTCGAGCCGGTGGATCCTGCATCCCCGGCTGTCCACCCAGTAGAGCGCCTGCTCGGCCACGTCCCAGAGCGGCCCCTCGCCGAGCATGTCGATGGTGTCGCCGACCCGTTCGATCCTCATGGCCGCGTCTTACAGCCGGTATTCGGGTTCTTCGCGGTCGAGAATGCGCTTCAGCGCCGCGAAATGGCGTTCCGCCAGCTTCGGCCGCTCCTCGGCGAATTGCTGGCGAACGGACTGGCGCACCTCGTCCGAAATCGCCCGCAGCTTCCCGCCGGTCGCCCTGGCGATCATCTGGAACTGGGCGGCGCGCTCCAGGTAGAAGAGGTCGGTGAATGCCTCGCCCACGGTCTCGCCCGAAACGATCACGCCGTGGCTTGCCAGAAAGGCGATGGACCGGTTGCCCATGGCGCGGGCCAGGCGGTCGCCTTCGTCATTGCCGAGGGCAAGGCCGTCATAGTCGTCGTCATAGGCGATGCGGTCGTCGAACATCAGCGCGTTCTGCTCGCACATCTCCAGCCGCCCGCCCTCCAGCAGCGTGATCGCCGTGGAGTAGGGCTGGTGGGTGTGCAGCACGACCTTGGCCGAGGGGACGTTCACATGGATGCGGCTGTGGATGTAGAAGGCCGTGTTCTCGACCTTCTCGCCGCCTTCCAGCACCTCGCCCTCCTCGTTGCAGAGGCAGAGCGCGGAGGCGGTCATTTCCGACCAGTGGACCCCGTAGGGGTTGATGAGGAAGCGGTCGCCCCGCATTTCGCCGTCCTCGCTCGGCACGGCTGCGGAGAAGTGGTTGTCGACGCCTTCATGCAGGTCCAGCCTGACGGCCCAGCGCAGCGCGCAGGCGAGGTCTTCCCGCATTTCGGCATGGGCGAGTTGCGTCATAGCCGTATCACCTTGCCGGGGTTCATCCTGTTTTCCGGGTCGAGCGCGCTCTTGAGGGCGCGCATCACGTCCACGGCCTCGCCCCGCTCGGCCTCGACCGAGTCGATCTTGCCCTGGCCGACGCCGTGCTCGCCGGTGCAGGTGCCGCCCATGGCCAGCGCCCGGGCGACGAGGCGCTTGTTGAAAGCCTGCGCGGCCGCCATCTCCTCCGGGTCGTCCGGGTCCAGGACGATGCCGCAATGAAAATTGCCGTCGCCGACATGCCCGACTATGGGGGCGACCAGCCCGGTCTCGTCCACATCGCGGCGGGTCTCGATCAGGCACTCCGCCAGCCGGGAGATCGGCACGCAGACATCCGTGGACCAGGCCCGGCAGCCGGGCCTCAGCGCCATGCACGCGTAATAGACATCGTGGCGGGCCTGCCAGAGCTTGTTGCGCTCTTCCTGGTTTCGCGTCCAGCGGAAGGCGCTGCCGCCGAGCTCTCCGGCGATGGCTTCGACCGTCTCCGCCTGCTCCGCCGTGCCGGCCGGGGAGCCGTGGAACTCGAAGAACAGGGTGGGCTTGACCTCGAAGTCCTCGAGGTCCGAATAGCGGATGCAGGCGTCCATCTGCGTGTCGTCCAGAAGCTCGATGCGCGCAACCGGAACGCCGGACTGCATGGTGAGCGTCACGGTATCGACCGCCGCCTCCAGGTCCGGGAACTGGCAGACCGCGGACGCGATGCTCTCCGGGATGCCGTAGAGCCTGAGGCGCACTTCGGCGATGGTGCAGAGCGTGCCTTCGGACCCGATGAACAGGCGCGTGAGGTCGTAGCCGGCGGAGGACTTGCGCGCCCGGCCGCCGGTTTCGACGATCTCGCCATCGGGCATGACGACCGTCAGCCCGAGGATGTTTTCGCTCATCGTGCCGTAGCGCACGGCGTTGGTGCCGGAGGCCCCGGTGGCCGCCATGCCGCCGAGCGAGGCATCGGCGCCGGGGTCGATGGGGAAGAACAGGCCGGTATCGCGCAGATACTCGTTCAGCTGCTTGCGCGTGACGCCCGCCTGCACGCGGCAGTCGCTGTCCTCGCTATTGACCTCGAGCACCTCGTTCATCCGGCTGAGGTCTATGGAAAGGCCGCCCTGCACCGCGCTGACATGCCCTTCGAGGGACGTGCCGGTTCCGAAGGGAATGACCGGCAGGCCGAATTCGGCGCAGATGCGGTGCGCGGCGCTGACCTCCTCGGTCGTCAGCGCAAACGCGACCGCGTCGGGCGGCGCCATCGGGAAGTAGTCCTCGCCCCGGCCGTGTTGCTCGCGAACGGCATCGGACGTGGACAGCCGGTCGCCGAACACGTCGCGCAGCGCGGCGATAGCCGCATTGTGGCCGATGGGAGGAGCGCTCATGGAAACGCTTTCTAGACCAGGAGAGGTGATGAAAGAAGGCGGCAAGCGCCATGCTTTGCACGGTTTTGCGGCATTTCGCTGCCGGGCGCGGCTATCCGTCCTCGTCGGGCGGAAGGTCCTCCGCCGGGGCTTCTCCGAGGCCGCCGCCTGCCTGGATGACATAGCCTTCGGTCAGCCAGCGGCCGAGGTCGCGGTGGCGGCAGCCGGGCGAGCAGAACGGCCGCACCGCCTCCACGGCGGGCCGGCCGCAGATCGGACAGGAACCGAAGGGGCGGAGTTTCACGGGGTCGTCGGCCATGGCTACCTCCGGCGGAGCGCCCATTGTTCGGCAAGCGGGACTCCGAGTCGCTGGCGGGTCATTTCTATCACCCCGAGCGGCGAGAACGGCAATTGCCGCCGCGCCGCCGGATCGCCGGCGAAGCCGTCGGCCAGGCGGCGTTCGACCCGGCGCCGTTCGGCGGCCCTGTCGAGATCGACGAAATCGATCAGGATCAGCCCGCCAAGCCCTCGCAACCGGATTTCCCGCGCGATGGTCCCGGCGGCCTCCAGATTGAGCGCCAGCGCGCCCTTCCGCCCGCCGCCGTCCACATCGATGACGATGCCTGCGCGCGTTTCCTCCAGGGATATGCTGCCGCCGCCGTCGAGCGGCAGGACGGGTTCCAGCGCCCGTTCGATGGCGTCCTCAAGGCCGAAGGCCCGCCAGCCGGGCTCTTCCAGCAGTTCGATTCGCGCGTCCGGCGGTGCGGCGCGTTCGGCATATCCGCGCAACAACCGGTCCGCCAGAACGGTGCCGCCGGCGGCCAGCCGGTCGCGCAGAAAGGCTGCAAGCGGGTCGGGTTCCCGCCACAGGAGAGCCGGCGCTTCATCCCGGGCCGCGTCGATGCGCTGCCAGCGGGACCGCAGCACCTCCAGCTCCCGGATAATGGCGGCGTCGCCGGCGGCGGCTGCAGCCGCGCGCACCACCGCGCCTTCTCCTGGCTGAAGGAGGCGGCGTGCAAAGCCTTGCAGCCGGGCTCGTGTCCCGTCGTCCGGCAGCCGCCTCGACGCGGAAATATCCGCCCTCAGGGGCGTATAGACCAGATATCGGCCGGGAAGGCGCGGCACCGCGCCGAGCGCCGGGCCTTTCCCTCCCGTTGCGGGCCGGGTCGCCTGCACCAGCACCGCTGCTCCTTCATGGGGCGGCTTGCCGGAGGCCAGCAACCCCGTCGCGTCGCCTCCCAGATCGACGAAGGCGCCCAGTCCCGGCTCCACGCGCAGCACACGGCCCCGCCATAGGGAACCGATCTCGTCGGCAGGCCGTTCGAGCCTTATTTCCGATGGGCCGTCATCCGCCAGCAGCGCCGCCGCCCGGCCCCAGGGCGCTTCCGTCAGCAGGGCCCGGTTCACGGCGCGGGATAGCCGAGGCCGGCGAGCAGCGACCGCGCTTCATAGAGGGCCAGGCCGACGACATTCGGGTAAGAGCCCGTGATCGTCCTGACGAAGGCGCCGGCCCGCCCCTGGATACCGTAAGCCCCGGCCTTGTCCCGCCATTCGCCGCAAGCGAGATAGCTTTCGATCTCGCGCGCCTCCAGCCTCTTGAACGCCACATGGGTCAGGACCGTCCGGCTTGCCCGCCGCCCGTCGGGCGCCTGCACCGAAATGCCTCCCCAGACGCGGTGTCTGCGGCCCGACAGCAGGGCGAGGAAACGGCGCGCCTCCCCGGCATCCCGCGCCTTGCCGAGCACCCGGCGCCCGCATGCCACGACCGTATCCGCAGCAAGCACATGGCTCTCGGGAAAGCGTTCCGCCGCTGCCGCGCATTTCTCCCCGGCAAGCCGCGCGGCGAGGTTCCGCGGCAACTCCCCGGCCCGCGGCGTTTCGTCGATTTCCATCGGCGCGACGCAATCCGGTTCGATGCCGATACGGCGGAGCAATTCGAGCCGGCGGGGCGAAGCGGAGGCAAGCACAAGCGAAGCCATGGAGAGCGTGTTAGCCCAGGCGGGGCATGTTGGGGAAGCGTTCGCGTATGCGGGCATCCAGATCGCCGCGTACCGAACGGAATGCCGCGAGCCGCTGTTCCCGCGATCCTTCGTTCAGGGTCGGATCCGTGACATCCCAATATTCGACCGTCGCTGCCAATCCCGCAGCGAACAGTTTCGCGGCCCGGAAGGCGTTTTCCGATAGCGCGACGACGAGATCGAAAGAGCAATCCGAAAGCTCCTCGAATGTCCGCGCCCGGTGGCCGCGAATGTCGAGGCCGATCTCGTCCATGACCGCAACCGCGAACGGATTGACGAGACCGGGTTCCACGCCTGCCGAGTCGATGGAGGTTCCCGGGCTCAGCCGGCGTCCGGCCAGCGCCTCCGCCATGGGCGAACGCACCGCGTTCCGGGTGCAGGCAAAGAGCAGGCGGCGGGGTGCGCGGCTCATTCGGACCGGGCCCGGAAATGCAGGACGCAAAGCAGGGTGAACAGGCGGCGGGCCGTATCGTGGTCGAGCTCGACATGGGCCGCCAGCGCCTGTTGCAGTTTGTCCGCGCCTTCGTCGTGAAGGGCGCGCCGGCCCATGTCGATGGCCTCGATCTGGGAGGGCGACAGGCGTTTGATCGCCTCGTAATAGCTGTCGCAGATGGTGAAGTAATCCTTCACGACCCGCCGGAAGCCGCCGAGCGAAACGCTGATGTCCATCGGAGGCGGATCGTCCGGAGCCGCTACCCGCAGTGCCAGCCTTCGCTCGACGACGGCCAGATGCAGCGCATAGGGCCCTGCGGGGCCTTCCAGCAGGCGGAACCGGTTCCTTTCCACCAGATCGAAGATCGCGACGGCTCGTTCCTGCTCGATCTCCGGCGTGCGCCGCAGGACAAGGCGTTCGTCGAGGCTGACCGAGGCTATCCGGAACCGGCTCTCGTCCGCCTTGTCAGCCATCGAGCCGGAGGGCAACCGACAGGCCGTGAGCATCCAGTCCCTCGGCTGCCGCGAGTGCTGTGGCGGCCGGGCCCAGGGCGGCCAGCGAATCTGCGCTGCAACCCAGCAGGGTTGTGCGTTTCATGAAGTCCGTGACGCCGAGCCCGGACGCAAACCGGGCGGCGCGGGACGTCGGCAGCACATGATTCGGCCCGCCGACATAATCGCCGATGGCCTCGGGAGTGAGGGCGCCGAGAAATACGGCGCCGGCATGGCGCACCCGCCCGGCCAGTGGTTCCGGATCGGCGACTGCCAGCTGGAGGTGCTCGGGCGCGATGGCGTCGATCAACGCCGGCGCTTCTTCCAGGTTGCGGACAACGATGGAGGCGCCGTGGCGCTCCCAGCTCGCGCGTGCCGTCGCGGCGCGCGGCAGGGTTTCGAGATGGTTGGCGATTTCCGCTTCGACAGCGTCGGCATGCTCGTGCGACAGCGCGATGAGAACGCTCTGCGCGGCCTCGTCGTGCTCCGCCTGCGCCAGCAGATCGGCTGCGATCCACGACGGCAGGCAGCAGCCGTCCCAGACGACGAGCACCTCCGACGGTCCTGCAATCGTGTCGATGCCGACATGCCCGAAAACCTGCCGCTTGGCGGTCACGACCCAGATATTTCCGGGGCCGACAATCTTGTCCACCGGCGGGACGCTCCCGGTGCCGAATGCGAGCGCGCCTACGGCCTGCGCCCCGCCGATCCTGTAAACTTCCTCGATGCCCGCAAGCCGCGCGGCGGCAAGCACCAGCGGGTCGAACGCGCCCGCCGGAGTCGGCACTGTCATCGCGAGCCGCCCGACGCCGGCCACCCGGGCGGGAACGGCATTCATCAGCACCGAACTCGGATAGGCGGCGGAGCCTCCCGGCACATACAGGCCGACCGCCTCTATCGGCGTCCAGCGCAGGCCGAGCCGCACGCCGAGCCCATCGCGGTAATCGAGGTCGGCCGGCATTTGCGCGCGATGGAATGCCTCGATCCGCGATGCCGCCAGTTCGAGCGCGTCCCGGGCCGGCGCCGGTGTTTCCGCAAGCGCCCGGTCCAGCGTTTCGACCGGAATGCGCAGCGGGCCGGTCACGCCGTCGAAGCGTTCGGTATATTCTGCAACGGCTGCGTCGCCGCGCGCCCGGACATCGGCGAGAATGGCGGCGACCGCGGCGTCGACATCTTCCGCCCCGGCCCGGTCCGCCCGTATCAGCGCGTCGAAATCTCCGGCAAAATCCGGATCGGTCGTGTCAAGCCGCCTCGGCAAGAGAGACCTCCCGGAAGCGCTCGATCCAGTCCTGAAGCTCCGCCGTGCGCGTCTTGAGCAGGGTGCGGTTGACGATGAGACAGGACGTGATGTCCGCGATATGCTCGACTTCGACCAGGCCGTTGGCCTTCAGGGTCGCGCCGGAGGCAACGAGGTCCACAATGCGGCGGCAGAGCCCGAGGGAAGGCGCGAGCTCCATCGCGCCGTTGAGCCTGATGCACTGCGCCTGCACGCCGCGCGCGGCGAAATGCCGTTTCGTGACTTCGGGATATTTCGTCGCAATGCGGATCTGGCTCCAGCGCCGCGGATTGTCATGGGCGACCATGGCCGCTGGCTCCGCAACGGCCAGGCGGCAGTGGCCGATATCGAGATCGAGCGGCGCATAGAGTTCGTCATACCCGAACTCCATGATCACGTCCCGGCCCGCAATGCCGATCGCCGCGGCGCCGAATGCCACGAAAGTGGCGACGTCGAAGGAGCGGACCCGGACGATCGACATGTCCGGCAGGTTGGTCCGGAAGTGCAGGCGCCGGTCGTCCGGATCGTCGAAGCCGGGCTCCGGCTCGATACCGGCAGCACGGACCAGGGGCATCGCTTCCGAGAGGATGCGCCCCTTCGGCAGCGCCAGAACGAGCGGGCCGGTCATGCCGCGCCCCCGTCGGCCCCGTGGTCCGGCCGCCACGCCGTCGGCCAGGGTTCGCCCAGGTCTTCGAGGACGCAGTCGAGCGGTTCGCTGTCCACCCGCACTGTGGCGCCGCCCGCAAAGGCCAGATCCACCGCCGCGTCTTCGCCCGGCGCTATGGTCAGCAGGCTGAGCAGCCCGTCCGGCCGCTCGCGGTCGACATTGTGGGTCTGCACGGCGCGGACATTCTGGAAAGACAGCATGGCGTGCGTGCGCTCGAAAGGCGGCCTGTTGCCGGCGCACTCCCATCGGAAGCGGTTGAACACGATGGCGAACCGGTTCTGGTCCCGCATCCAGGTCATGTCCGCCAGGGGTGCAATCGCGTCCTGGATACATGCCGCAATCACCTGCAGTTCCTCGACGGACGTCGCGCGCAATTTGAGCTGCCGGCTCATTGAGCTGCCATATCGCCGCCGAATGCAGGAACGACCTCGATGTCCGCGCCGATGCTCGCCAGCCGTCCCGGAACATCGGCGTAGCCGCGCTCGATGAAGCCGGCTCCCAAGACTTCGCTTTCCCCTTCGGCAATCAGCGCGGCGAGCAGATAGGCGAAGCCGGCCCTGAGATCCGGCACCACGATTCGCCGGCCGACAAGCGGCGTTGCGCCCTGCACGACGGCGCTGTGGGGAAAGTTGCGTTCCAGGAAACGGCAGGGCTTGCCGCCGAGGCAGGCGGTGGTGAGCGTAATGTTGGCGCCCATGTCGTTCAGGGTGCCGGTGTAGCCGAAGCGGTTCTCATAGACCGTTTCGTGCAGGACCGAGACGCCTTCCGCCTGGGTCAGCAGGGTCGCCATCGGCTGTTGCCAGTCGGTCATGAACCCCGGATGCACATCGGTCTCGATGTGGATCGGGCGCAATGTGTCGCGGGCGCGGAAGAAGGTTATCGCGTCGTCCACGATCTCGAAGCCGCCGCCGACCTTCCGCAGCACGTTGAGGAACGTGACCATGGCCCGCTGGTCGGCTCCGGAAATGCGCACGCGCCCGCCGGTCGCGACCGCTGCCATGGCGAAGGATGCGACCTCTATGCGGTCCGCCATCGGCCGGTGGGTTGCGCCGGAAAGCCGTTCCACGCCTTCGACGACGATCTTGCGGTCGGTCTCGATCTGGATGAGCGCCCCCATCTTCTGGAGAAAGAGGACCGTATCGACGATCTCCGGCTCGATGGCCGCGTTGTGGATCACGGTGGTGCCGTCCGCCAGGCAGGCGGCCTGGATGGCGTTTTCCGTCGCTCCGACACTCGGATAGGGCAGGCGGACGACGGCGCCTTTCAGCCGGTCCGCCTTGGCGGTATAGCCGTCCCGGTCGGCATCGATGCGCGCGCCCATCTGCTCCAGCAGCGCGATGTGGAAATCTATGGGGCGCTCGCCGATATGGTCGCCGCCGACGACCGGAACGCGCGCCATGCCCGCCCGGTGCAGAAGCGGGGCGATCAGCAGCACAGGCAGGCGGTTGACGCCGGAATAGCGCTGCCCGACGGCAGTCGAGGCGATGGCGGCGGTTTGGATGTTCACCGCCCCGGAGTTGTCGCGGGACACGGTCGCGCCGATCTCCGCCAGCATGCCGAGCGCGAGGTCGATCTCTGAAATGTCCGGCACGTCCAGCAGGCGGCAGGGCTCGGCGGTCAGCAGGGAGGCGACCAGCTGCTTGCTCACGGCATTCTTGGCCGTCTGGGCGCGGATCGCCCCGGTCAACGGCCTGCCGCCGCGAATGCGATAGGCTCTGGCACCGGTTTCGAGCACGAGTCGAGCCCTCATCCTGAATCGCGCCGCGATAGCGGCCGTTCTCCCGGCCGGCGCGGCGTTTGCGGCCGGCTTGTAGCTTTAGCAGTCCCGTTCGGCAATGTCGCCGGGCGCTTCGGTATCCTCGTCGCCTTCGCCGCGCTGGCGCGCCTTGCGGCGGCGCAGGTTCTGCCGGAGCGCCTCGGCGAGACGCCGTTGTTTCTGTTCCTTCGTCTCCCGGTCTTCGGAGGCGGCCATCTCCGCTTGCCCTCCCGTCGTTCCCTGTGGCATAGACGCGCCCGGCGGGCCGCCGTAGCTCAGGGGTAGAGCACACCCTTGGTAAGGGTGGGGTCGAGTGTTCAAATCACTCCGGCGGCACCATCCCCCGGCGCATGGAAAGCATGGTTTCGCGGGCAGCGGACAGCGCGTCCGCGACCGGGAGGTCGAGGGAGCGTTGGAGCACCCGCTTGGTCGCGCGCACCGCTTCCCGGTCGAAAGCCGCCAGGGCCTCCGCCATCGAGAGCGCTTCGTCGAGAACCTTGTCGTCCGGCACGACCCGGTTGACCATTCCGAGTTCCAGCGCCCGGTTGGCGGACACGTCCTCTGCGAGGGTCAGCAGTTCGAACGCCGCCTTCGGCCCGATGCGGTGCGCGAGGCCGGGCGTGACCATGGTCGCGGCCAGCCCGCGGCGGACCTCCGGATAGCCGAACACGGCGCTTGCGCCCGCGACCGCGAGGTCGCAGGCGATGGCGAGATTGCAGCCGCCGCCGAGCGCGTAGCCGCGCACCGCCGCAATCAGCGGCTTGTCGGTCAGCCGGCCGAGCTCGTAGATCGTCGCCCCGGCCTCCGCCCGGTTGCGGGCGGCGCGCAGGCCTTCGCCGGCATGGTCCGCGGCTTCCTTCATGTCGGCGCCGGCGGAAAACGCGCGCTCATTGCCCTGCAGCAGGATGCACGCCACCGTTTCATCGCCATGCGCGCGCCTGACCGCGGCGCAGATTGCATCGACCAGGGCGCCGTTCAGCGCATTTAGGCGGCACGGCCTGTTGAGGGTGAGAATGCGGGTGCTGCCGCGGTCTTCCTGGAGGAGGATGTCTGTATCGGCCATGCGGGCTTCGTTCCTGTTCCGGCGGCGCAGTGTATGCTGGCCCCCGGGTAACGGAAGAGGGAAAGACAGTGAGCGATCTCAACCAGTGGCTCGAACGGGTCTATGGCGCCGCAACGACGGAGGAGAACCGGAGCATCTACGACGACTGGGCGGACAGCTACGACGCGGATGTGTCGTCGGGCGGCTACGCCTATGCGCCGATGGCGGCGGGCCTGTTCGGGCGCCATGTGGCGCCGGGCGAAATGCCGGTGCTGGACGCAGGCTGCGGCAGCGGCATCATCGGGGCGGCCCTGGCGCGCCTCGGTTACGCGAATCTCACAGGCATAGACCTTTCCGACGGCATGCTGCGGGCCGCCGGGCGCAAGGGCGTCTATCGCGACCTGCGGCAGAGGGTCCTGGGCGAACCGCTCGACTTCGACGACGGCGCCTTCCAGGCGGTCGTCTGCACCGGCGTCTTTACTCCCGGCCATGCGCCGCCGGAATCGCTCGACGAACTCGTTCGCGTGACGGCGAAGGGCGGCGCGCTGATCTTCTGCTGCACGGAAGCCGCGCTTTCGGAAGGCGGTTTCCAGGCGAAGATCGACGCCTTGACCGGGGCCGGCCTCTGGACCCTGACCGACACGGCGGGACCTGTTACGGCCCTGCCGCAGGCAGCCATCCGGCACGCAGCGACATTCTTCGTCTATCGGCGCTGAAGCGGGGCCTCCTCGTCGTCGGGCGGCAGTTCCTTCATCGGCTTCGCCGCCTTGATGCGCCGCCATGTCATCCACAGCTTGAGGCCCGCGACCAGCGCCAGCGCGCCGAAGACGACCAGCGCCTCGATTATCATGAAGCGCCTTGGCCGCGTTCCGTCGCGTTGACCAGCACGGCCATCTGCCCGGCGGCGTGGCGGTTCTCGTGCATCAGCTGGTGGGCGTGGCCGAGATCGTCGAAATCGAACACCTCCGAAAGGCAGGGGTCGATCTTGCCGTCGATGACCAGCCTGTTCACTGCCGCCGCCTGCTCGTCATTGGAAAGGTGGCTGCCCTGGAAGCGCTTCTGCCGCATCCAATGGTAGCGCAGGTCGAGGGTCACATTGTAGCCGGTGGTGCCGGCGCAAATGACGATCATGCCGCCGGTGTCGCAGACGAACTCCGAGGTCGGCAGGGTGGCTTCGCCCGGATGCTCGAACACGATCTTCGGGCTCGCCCGTTCGCCGAGCGCTTCCCAGATCGCGCCGCCGAAGGCCCGGGCTCCCTTGGCCCAGGCGCCGTAGGCGGCGCCGTCGGTCGTGTCGGGCATCGGCCCCCAATGGTCGAAGGCGGTGCGGTTGATGACGCCGACTGCGCCCATCTCCATGCACCAGTCGCGCTTGGCGTCGTCGGAGATGACGGCGACCGGCCGGCCGCCGAGCGCGGCGGTGATCTGCAGCGCCATCGCGCCGAGGCCGCCCGATGCGCCCCAGACAAGCACCGCATCGCCCGGCTCGACCGTGTGCGGCGGCCAGCCCATCAGCATCCGGTAGGCGGTCGAGGCGCAGAGCAGGTAGCAGCCCGACTGCTCCCAGGTCAGGTGCTTCGGGCGCGGCTGGCACTGGTGCGCCTGAGCTTTCGCGAACTGGCAATAGGAGCCGTAATTGGTCTGGTAGCCCCAGATCCGGGTCGAGGTCGCCAGCATGGGGTCCTTGCCCGACAGCACCCAGGGGTCGTCCGGCTCCCACCAGCCGGAATGGATCACCACTTCGTCGCCGGGCCTGACATTCGTGACTTCCGAGCCGACAGCCTGGACGATGCCGGAACAGTCGCTGCCGCCGGCATGGAAGTCCTCCGGTTCGCCCTTGCGCATCCGCTCGCCGATCACGTCGATCGGGTAGCCGAGCGCCGCCCAGACATTGTTGTAGTTGATGCCGGTCGCCATGACATAGACGAGCACCTCGTCCGGCTTGAGGGCCGGAACCGGAATGACCTCATGCTGCCAGGCGTCCTTCGGTTCCCCGAACCGGTCCTGGCGCACAAGGAAGGCGTGCATCGTCTCGGGTACCTCGCCGAGCGGCGGCTGTTCGCCCAAAGCGCAGAGTTCCATCGGGCCGGCTCCTTCTTCGTTTCGCGTCGGCAAGGATACGCTCTAGGCGGTTGCCGCCCGGAATTCAATTCCCGGAGCCGGCTTCGCCCGCGCTGTCGCGGGAGCGCCCTTGCGAGTGTCATGGAATGTCATGTTTCGTCGTAACTCCCCAGGATGTCCGCCCCCCTCTTGCGTCACCCCGGCCTGCCCTCGCGAAAGCGGGGGACGGCGCGCCAGCGCCGGGCCGGGGGCTCCGGACGAAGGCCCACCCTGTTGCATGAGGCCCCGGATCGGGGTCCCCCGCTTTCGCGAGGGCAGGCCGGGGCGACGCGCCTGCATCCTGGGCCGTTGTGGCATGTCATGCGATGTCATGATTTGTATGCGCACGGCGCATAGGGACTGTTCTTTTCGGGCATGGAGCCGTCGTTTCGGGCGGGAGCTCCGGGTATGCCGGCCGGTTCTTCCTGCTTTGTGTCTTCGGCATAGGTCTCTCCTTTCCATCCGTCTTCGTTCCCTTCTCCGCGCCGCCGCGCCGAACGCGGCGGGACCCTTTTTCGCGCGTAATGCGCACCGGCGCCCGCGCGCCCGCCCCCGCGCGTTTCGCGGCGGCGCGGTTTGCGCGCCTGATTGCGCCTGCGCCCGTGCGCGCGAGCCAGACGCGGGGCGCACTTCGCCCGTTGGCCGAATCAGGGGCTTTTTTGCGCCGGCGCCGGCGCGAAGAAGGGATACAGCCCGCGGATGCCGCTTCCCTTCTCCGCTCCATATTACAGCTGGCGCGAAGAATTTCAAGTTTTATTTAGGATTAATAGCAGATTTTTTTGAACAAACAGATTTTCCGCGCCACCTTGCTCTTGCCCGTCATACCGCTTGCGGTGCGGGCTGGGGGTGGGTCTTCCTCATCCCGGCAGTTCCGCGCCGGCTTCCTCCCCTGCCGTCGAGGTGCTATCCATCCGGCCCCAGCGGAAGGGGAGGGACCGTCATGGCCGGAGCATATGAGACCGCGTTCCGCCGCTCGCTCGACGAGCGCGAGGCGTTCTGGGCGGAAGCCGCCGCCGACCTGCACTGGTACAAGGCGCCGACGCAAATCCTGGAAACGGAGTCCACGCCTGCCGGGCGCTGGTTCGTGGACGGCGTGACCAACACCTGCTTCAACGCCCTCGACCGGCATGTCGAGGCGGGGCGGGGCGAGCAGGCCGCGATGATCTACGACAGCCCGGTGACCGACACGGTCCGCTCCTTCACCTACCGCGAATTGCGGGACGCCGTGGCGGTCTTTGCCGGCGCTCTCAAGAGCCGCGGCATCGGCAAGGGCGACCGGGTCGTCATCTACATGCCGATGATCCCGGAAACGGCAATCGCTATGCTCGCCTGCGCCCGGCTCGGCGCGGTGCATTCCGTGGTCTTCGGCGGGTTCGCTTCCAACGAGCTGGCGGTGCGCATCGACGACAGCGCCTGCAAGGCCGTCATCGCCGCCTCCTGCGGCATCGAGCCGGGACGGGTGGTGGAATACAAGCCGCTGCTCGACGGGGCCATCGATCTGGCGGCGCACAAGCCCGAGTTCTGCGTCGTCTTTCAGCGGCCGGAATGCGAAGCCTCGATGGTCGAAGGGCGCGATGTCGACTGGCTGGAGGCGGTTGCCGGCGCGGAGCCGGCGGAGTGCGTCCCGGTCAGCGCGCTCGACCCCCTCTACATCCTCTACACCTCCGGCACGACGGGCCAGCCGAAGGGCGTGGTGCGGGACAATGGCGGCCACATGGTGGTGCTGCACTGGACCATGAAAAACGTCTATGGCGTGGAACCGGGAGAGGTCTTCTGGGCCGCCTCCGATGTCGGCTGGGTCGTCGGCCATTCCTACATCGTCTATGCGCCGCTGCTGGCCGGCAACACGGCCATCCTGTTCGAGGGCAAGCCCGTGGGCACCCCGGACGCCGGCGTCTATTGGCGCATCATCGAGCAGCACAAGGTGGCCGCGCTGTTCACCGCGCCCACGGCCTTTCGGGCCATCCGCCGGGACGATCCCGAGGCGAAATTGCTCAAAGGACGCGACCTCTCGCATTTCCGCACGCTGTTCCTGGCAGGCGAACGCAGCGACCCGGACACGCTGAAATGGGCGGAGGACGTGCTGGACCGCCCGGTGATCGACCACTGGTGGCAGACCGAGACCGGCTGGCCGATGTGCGCCAATTGCGTCGGTATCGAGCTTCTGCCCGTGAAACACGGCTCGCCCACGCGCCCCGTGCCGGGCTGGGACTTGCGCGTGGTGGACGACAGCAACGAGGAAGTGCCTGCCGGGACCATCGGGGCGCTGGTGGTCAGGACGCCCATGCCTCCGGGTTCCTTCCCGACGCTCTGGAACGCGCATGAGCGCTATCTGGACACCTACTTCACCGAGTTCCCCGGCTACTACAAGACGGCTGACGCCGGCTATATCGACGAGGACGGCTACGCCTACATCATGGCCCGGACCGACGACATCATCAATGTCGCCGGCCACCGGCTTTCGACCGGTGCCATGGAAGAGGTGCTGGCCGCCCACCACGATGTCGCGGAATGCGCCGTGATCGGCGTCGCGGACCAGTTGAAGGGGCAGATTCCCGTGGGCTTCCTCGTGCTCAAGGCGGGCGTCAACCGGCCGTTCGGCGAGATCGAGTCGGAGGTCGTCGCCCTTGTCCGCCGGCGGATCGGCCCGGTCGCGGCGTTCAAGACTGCCGTCGTGGTGGAGCGCCTGCCGAAGACGCGCTCCGGCAAGATCCTGCGCGGCACGATGCAGAAGGTTGCCGACCGGGAGACCTGGCGCATGCCGGCGACCATCGACGACCCGGAGATCATGGCCGAGATCGAGGCCGCGCTGAAGCAGGTCGGCTATGCCGGCGGCGCGGCGTCGCCGTAGCGTTCCGCTGGCGCCTCTCGTCCGTCCCAACCCCTTACCGGAAGAGCATCCGATGCCCGATTCCATGAAACAGAAGCGCGCCGCCTTCGTGTGGGAGGACCCGTTCCTGCTCGCAGACCAGCTGGACGAGGACGAGCGGCTGGTGAGCGAGACCGCCCGGCGCTTCGTCGCCGACGCGCTGGCTCCCGGCGTGCGCGACGCCCACCGGCACGAGACCTACGACCCGGCCATGATGAGGGCTTACGGAGAGGCCGGGTTCCTCGGCGTCGGCCTCGACGGCTATGGCTGCCCCGGCGGCAGTTCGGTGATGTACGGGCTCATTGCGCGCGAGGTGGAGCGCTGCGACAGCTCCTACCGCTCGGCGATGAGCGTGCAGACCTCGCTGGTGATGTTCCCGATCCACAGCTACGGCACGGAAGCGCAGAAGGAGAAGTATCTCCCGAAGCTGGCGTCCGGGGAGTGGGTCGGCGCGTTCGGCCTCACGGAGCCGGACCACGGCTCCGACGCCGGCGGGCTGACCACGCGGGCGCGCAAGGTGCCCGGCGGCTACCGCCTCACCGGCGCAAAAATGTGGATCACGCAGGCCAATATCGCCGATGTCTTCGTCGTCTGGGCCAAGGACGAGGAGGATGTCATTCGCGGCTTCGTGCTGGAGCGCGGCATGGAAGGCCTCACCACCGCGAAGATCGAGGGCAAGTTCTCGCTGCGCGCCTGGCCCACGGGCGAGATCGCGATGGACGACGTGTTCGTGCCGGAGGAGAACCGCTTTCCGCATGCGCGCGGCCTCGGCGGCCCGTTCGGCTGCCTCAACAAGGCGCGCTACGGCATCGCCTGGGGGTCGATGGGCTCGGCAGAGTTCTGCTGGCACGCGGCCCGGCAATACACGCTCGACCGGCACGCCTTCGGCCGCCCGCTGGCGCACACGCAGCTCATCCAGAAGAAGCTCGCCGACATGCAGACCGAGATTGCGCTCGGGCTCCAAGGCGCGCTGCGCGTCGGCCGGCTGATGGACGAGGGCCGCGCCGCCCCGGAGATGATCTCGCTGGTCAAGCGCAACAATTGCGGCAAGGCGCTCGACATCGCCCGCACCGCCCGCGACATGCATGGCGGCAACGGCGTGAGCGACGAATACCATGTCGTGCGCCACTCCATGAACCTCGAGGCCGTCAACACCTATGAGGGCACACACGACGTCCACGCGCTCATCCTCGGCCGCGCCCAGACGGGCCTGCAGGCGTTTTCCTGAGGGCGGCACGCCCTGTCCGGCCCTCTCAATAGTTACAGGTAATTACAGGCGCTTTCTCATGTAGATGCGCGGGAAACCGCGCTCCGTGCGGCGCTCGACCTCCTCATAGCCGTTGCGGGCATACAGGGCGAAATTCTCGGTCATCTGCTCATGCGTGTAGAGGTCGATGACGCCGTAGCCCAGCCGGCGCGCCTCGTCCTCGGCGTGCAGCATGAGGCGGCGGCCGATGCCCTCGCCCTGGCGCGACGGCAGGACGGCGACATTGTCGAGCAGGATCGTTCCTCCCTTTTCGATCAGGACGACCGCGCCGGCGATTTCGCCTCCGCCTTCGACCACGAAGACCCGGTGGTCGCGGACAACCTGCGGGTAGTCGTCCAGCATCGGCCCCGGCGGCTCGCCAATGCGCTCGATATAGCGGGAGTAAGCGGCCTCCACGCATCGGGCGATCCCCGCGGCGTCCCCGGCGGCGGCGGGACGGAGTCGAAGCTCGCCCATCGGCGGTTCGCTACCGCCGCCGGGCGCGGCCGCGCTTCTTCCGGCCGGCGACGGCGCTCCTGGCTATGCGGGCGATCGGCTTCGCCATGGCGGCTTCGAGGCCGAGGTCCATGGATTTGAGCCGCTTGATCTCGTCGCGGAGCCGCGCCGCCTCCTCGAATTCCAGGTCCGCCGCGGCGGCGCGCATCTGCTTTTCGAGGTCGGCGATGGTGGTTTCCAGATTGTGGCCGAAGACCGCCGGCTCCTCGGCGAAGCCCGCCTCGACGGTCACGCTGTCGCGCGCATAGACGCTCTTGAGGATGTCGGCGATGCCCTTGCGCACGCTTTCCGGCGTGATGCCCCTGGCCTCGTTGTAGGCGTGCTGCTTCTCCCGCCGGCGGTCGGTCTCCTCCAGCGCCGAGCCCAGCGACCGCGTTTCCCGGTCCGCATAGAGGATGACGCGCCCGTCCACATTGCGCGCCGCGCGGCCGATGGTCTGGATGAGCGATGTGTAGGAGCGCAGATAGCCTTCCTTGTCCGCGTCCAGAATGGCGACCAGCGCGCATTCCGGGATGTCCAGCCCCTCGCGCAGCAGGTTGATGCCGATCAGCACGTCGAAGGCGCCGAGGCGCAGGTCGCGGATGATCTCGATGCGCTCCAGCGTCTCGACATCGGAGTGCAGGTAGCGCACCCGGATGCCGGCCTCGTGCATGTATTCGGTCAGGTCTTCCGCCATGCGCTTGGTGAGCGTGGTGACGAGCACGCGCTGTCCCTTTTGCGCGGCGTCCCGGCATTCGGCCATCAGGTCGTCCACCTGGTGCTCCGTCGGCCGGACGAGGCAGACGGGGTCGATGAGGCCGGTCGGCCGGACCACCTGTTCGACGACGACGCCCTCGACGCGCTCCAGTTCCCAGGGGCCCGGCGTCGCCGACACGAACACCGTCTGCGGGCGCATCTCGTCCCATTCCTCGAATTTCAACGGCCGGTTGTCGATGCACGACGGCAGGCGGAAGCCGAACTCGGCAAGGGTCGATTTGCGCGCGTAGTCGCCGCGGAACATGCCGCCCACTTGCGGCACCGACACATGGCTCTCGTCCACGATCAGCAGCGCGTCGGGCGGCAGATATTCGAACAGGGTGGGCGGCGGCTGGCCAGGCGCGCGGCCGGTGAGGTAGCGGGAGTAGTTCTCGATGCCGGCGCAGGAGCCGGTGGAGACGATCATCTCCAGGTCGAACACCGTGCGCTGCTCCAGGCGCTGGGCTTCCAGCAGCTTGCCCTGGGCCGTCAGCTCCGCCAGGCGCTCGTCCAGTTCGATCCGGATGTTCTGGGCCGCCTGCATCAGGGTCGGCTTCGGCGTGACATAGTGGCTGTTGGGAAAGACGCGGATGGCGCCGAGCGATGCGGCGCGCTCGCCGGTCAGCGGGTCGAATTCGTGGATCGCCTCCACCTCGTCGTCCCAGAGCGTCAGCCGCCAGGCGCGGTCCTCCAGATGAGCCGGGAAAATCTCGATGCTGTCGCCCCGGACCCGGAACGCGCCGCGGTGGAAGTTGTTGTCGTTGCGCCGATATTGCAGTTCGACCAGCCGCTTGAGGAAGGCATCCCGGTCGAGCCGCTTGCCGGCGGTCGCGACCGCGGTCATCTCGGCATAGGTCTCGACCGCGCCTATGCCGTAGATGCAGGAGACGCTGGCGACGATGACGACATCGCGCCGTTCCAGCAGGGCGCGCGTCGCCGAGTGGCGCATGCGGTCGATCTCCTCGTTGATCGAGGCTTCCTTCTCGACATAGGTGTCGGTGCGCGGGACATAGGCTTCCGGCTGGTAGTAGTCGTAATAGGAGACGAAATACTCGACGGCGTTTTCCGGAAAGAGGCTCTTCATCTCGGCGTAGAGCTGGGCCGCCAGCGTCTTGTTGGGCGCCATGACGAGCGTCGGGCGGCCCATCTCTCGGATGACATGGGCGGCGGTGAAGGTCTTGCCGGAGCCGGTGACGCCCAGCAGCACCTGTTCGCGCTCGCCCCGGCGCAGCCCGTCCAGGAGCTCGGCGATGGCCTCCGGCTGGTCGCCCGCCGGCTCGAAATCCGAGGAGATGCGGAACGCGGCCCGCTCCGGAGCCGGTATGCCGGCCTGCGCGGCGAGCGGCAGTTGAAGCGGTTGAGCCATGCGCGCCGCCGGTCAGAGCCAGTCGGGGGCGGGCAGGCCGGCCTCCTTCAGGAAGGCCGGGTTCCAGATCTTGGCGGCATAGCGCTGCCCGAGATCGCAGAGCAGGGTGACGACGGTGTGGCCGGGGCCGAGCTCCTTCGCCGCGCGGATGGCGCCGGCCACATTGATGCCGCTGGAGAGGCCTACGCAGAACCCCTCTTCCTTCAGCAGGTCGAACACGATGGGGAGCGCCTCGGAATCGGGTATCAGATAGGGGAAATCGACCTCCAGGCCCTCCAGGTTGGCCGTCACGCGCCCCTGCCCGATGCCCTCGCTGATCGAGCTGCCCTCGGACTTGAGCTCGCCGTTCGCATACCACTCGTAGAGCGCGGCGCCCTCGGGGTCGGCGAGGCCGATCTTGATGTCCGGGTTGCGCTCCCTGAGGCCCATGGCGGTGCCGGCGAGCGTGCCGCCGGTGCCGACGGCGGAAACGAAGGCGTCCACCTTGCCGCCGGTCTGGGACCAGATTTCGGGCGCGGTGGTTGCGATGTGAATCTCGCGGTTTGCGACATTGTCGAACTGGTTGGCCCAGATGGCGCCCTGCTTGTGCGTTGCGGCCAGCTCCTCGGCCAGCCGGCCGGAGACGCGCACATAGTTGTTCGGGTCCCGGTAGGGCACGGCCGGCACCTCGCGCAGGTCCGCCCCGCAGAGCCGCAGCATCTGCTTCTTCTCTTCCGACTGCGTTTCCGGGATCACGATGACGGTCCTGTAGCCGCGCGCATTGCCGACCAGGGCGAGCCCGATGCCGGTATTGCCGGCGGTGCCTTCCACGATGACCCCGCCGGGCTCGAGCTGTCCCTTGTGCTCCGCGTCGCGGATGATGCCAAGCGCCGCGCGGTCCTTCACCGACCCGCCGGGATTGAGGAACTCGAGCTTGACGAGCACATCGCAGCCCGTCAGCTCGGAGGCCTTCCGGAGGCGCACCAGCGGCGTGTTCCCGATGGTATCGATAAACCCGTCGCGAATGTTCATAACCGTCCAACCCTTGCCGCGCGCCAAGTGCAAGTCATATAAGCGGATTATCGGCGGCGAGGAAGGGCGCGCGCGGATGGGCCTGTTGAAGGAAATCGACAGCTATATGGACCGCGACCCGGCGCTGCGCTCGCGCCTTGAAGTGGTTCTGGCCTATCCGGGTTTCCACGCGCTCGTCTTCTACCGTATCGCCAACTGGCTCTGGCGCAAGCGGCTCTATCTGGTCGGCCGGTTCGTCAGCCATCTCGGCCGCGGGTTCAGCGGCATCGAGATCCATCCGGGCGCGACCATCGGCAAGCGGCTCTTCATCGACCACGGCATGGGCGTCGTCATCGGCGAGACGGCCGAGATCGGCGACGATGTCACGCTCTACCAGGGGGTTACGCTGGGCACCACTTCGACGGCGAAGGGCAAGCGCCATCCGACGCTCGCCGACAGCGTGATCGTCGGGTCGGGGGCTCAAATCCTGGGGCCGTTCACGGTGGGCGAGGGCGCCCGGATCGGCGCCAATGCGGTGGTTCTCAAGGCCGTGCCCGCCGGCGCGACCATGACGGGCATTCCGGCGAAGATGGCGCAGCCGCGCAGCCGCAAGCAGCCGGAAAGCTTCGTCGCCTACGGCACGCCGGAGGGCGTGACCAACCCCGACAGCCGCTCGATCCGCACGCTTGCCGAGACGGTGAAGCGGCTGGAGGCGCGGGTGGCCGAACTGGAGCGCGAACTGGGCGAGCGCGGCGGCGAAGGCCGCGGCGAGGACCGTCCGCCGCAAATCGGCGCCGCCAGCTAGGCCCGGCGCCGCACGATCCGAATCCCGAAAAGGAGAAGACCGCCATGGCGCGCCTGCCCATGCCCGAAACCCTGACCGAACGCCAGCAGGAAGTCCTCGACGCCATCGCCGCCGGCCCGCGGGGCGGCGCGCGGGGGCCGTTCGCGGCCCTGCTGCGCAGCCCGGAGCTGTGCGAGCGCGCCCAATTGCTGGGCGCCTTCTGCCGCTTCGGCACGAGCCTTGGGCCGCGCCTCTCGGAGCTCGCAATCCTGGTGACGGCGCGGGAGTGGACCGCCCAGTATGAGTGGTATGCCCACGCGCGGCTGGCCCGGGAGGCGGGTCTGGACGAGGGCATTATCGAAGCGGTCGAGGCCCGCCGGCGGCCGGAAGGCATGGCGGCGGACGAGGCCGCGGTCCACGACCTCGCCACCGAACTCTATGCGACAAAGCGCGTGAGCGACGCCACCTATGGCCGCGCGGTGTCGGCCATAGGCGAGAAGGGCGTCGTCGAGACCATCGGCGTCATGGGCTATTACTGCCTGGTCTCCATGGCGCTGAACGTCTCCGGCGTCGAACTCCCGGAGGGCGAGCCGGAGCCGCTCAGCCTGTAGCCGGCGTTACCCTTTGCGGCCTCCGCGCCGGTGCTTCAGAAGGTCGTCGAGGGCTTTGCGCTGCTCGTCGCTCAGCGTGCCGTACCAGGCGTCGAAGGCGGGCCGGACATCGCCGAGCACGGTAGCCGCCGTCTTGGTGGCGGCTTCGGCCAGGGCGAGCTTCGCCGGCATCGTCTTCTCGGCCCGGAGCGCTTCGGTCTCCGCGCAGGTCTCGCCGATCTTCTCGCCGCCGGTCCGCACAGCGCCGGTCAGCTTGTCCCAGGCCGCGCGCTGCTCCGGGGTGAACGCCATGAAGGTCTCGGCGAAGGCGATTGCGGCCTCGATATGGTCGGTGCGGGCGTCGCTGCACAGCTTCTGCGCCATGCCGCCCCGGTGGCCGCGATGCCCCCAGCCGTGGCGGTGGCCGACCAGCGTGATCGCGGCCTCGCCGGCTTTCACGCCCTGGCGCACGTCGCTGGACAGCGCATAGGCGCCGACCGCGCCCAGGCTTGCCAGGCCCAGCCCGCCGGCGATGACGATGATCTTGAGTTTCATGGAATCCGTCTCCTTCGGTTCTGCCGGCCGCCGCGGCCGGATCGCATCCTGTATGGGTCTCCCGTGTAACGGGGCCGTGTCCCGCCTGCCGCCATTCGGCAACGCTTCGTTGCTGGCGGGCGCTCCGTTACGCTTCGTTACAACAAAACCTCCGGGGGAACGCTCCCGGCCCCTAAACTGCGGGCGATGAAGGACGGGCCGCATATCCTCGTCGTCGATGACGACCGCGAAATCCGCGACCTGCTCGCGCGCTTCCTGCGCAAGCACGGCTTCCGGGTGGAGACCGCCGCCGACGGCAAGGCGATGTTCCACGCCTTGTCGGCAGGACGTTTCGACCTCGCGGTGCTGGACCTGATGCTGCCGGGCGAGGACGGCCTCAGCCTCTGCCGGCGGGTGCGCGCGGAGTCCGACCTGCCGATCGTCATGCTGACCGCCATCGGCGAGGACACGGACCGGATCGTCGGGCTGGAGATGGGCGCCGACGACTATCTCGCCAAGCCGTTCAACCCGCGCGAGCTGCTGGCCCGCATCCGCGCTGTGCTGCGCCGCGCGCCGGACATGCGGGGGCGGCCGGCGGCCGACCCGTCCCGGAGCTTCGAATTCCAGGGCTGGGTGCTGGATGCCGGGCGGCGCAGCCTGCACGCGCCGGACGGCGCGCTGGTGGACCTGACGGCCGGCGAGTTCGACCTGCTGCTGGCGCTGGCGGCGCATCCGGGCCGGGTGCTGAACCGGGACCGGCTTCTGGACCTGACGCGCGGGCGCGAGGCCGGGCCGTTCGACCGCAGCGTCGATGTCCAGGTGAGCCGCCTGCGCCGCAAGATCGAGGACGACCCGAAGCAGCCGGAGCTCATCAAGACCGTGCGCGGCGGCGGCTACGTCTTTGCAGGCAAAGTGCAGGAGCGCCGATGACCCGCTGGCTCCGCCGCCTTTGGCCGGAGGGCATCGCCGCCCGGCTGGGCCTGCTGCTGCTCGCCGGGCTGGCGGTTTTCGGCATCGTCGCGGCGCTGTTTTACCTGGACGAGCGGCGCGACCGCGCTGTCGAGCATTTTGCGGGGGCGCTGTCGGTCCGCATGGTCGCGATGGTGGACGTTCTGGAGAGCGCCCCGCCGGAAGGGCGGTCCCGCCTGCAGGCGGCGCTGTCCGACCGGCGCATGGCGGTCCGGCTGCTGGCCGGGCCGCCGCAGGGGCCGGGATGGCTGCCGCCGACAGTTGTGGAGCATGACGCCGCCCACCACCTGCTGCGCCTCCGGCCGCGGCCGGTTCTCGTGCGTTTCGGCGACGACCATCGCCACGGGCCCCGCATTGCAGTGGCGGTCGGGCTGAAGGACGGCGCATGGGCCGAATTCGTTATCCGGCCTCCCTATTGGCGGCTCGCCGGGGCGTTGATCTGGCTGGGGTTGACGGCGCTGCTTGTGGTCGGGGCGCTGGTCTGGGGCGCGCACCGCATGACGCGCCCGCTGCGCCGCTTCGCGGAAGCCGCCGACCGGCTGGGACTGGATGCGAACCCGCCGCCCCTGCCGGAGCGGGGCCCGCGCGAACTCAGAAACGCCACACGCGCCTTCAACCGCATGACCGCGCGCATCCGCCGCCTCGTGGATGACCGCACATTGATGCTGGCGGCGGTCTCGCACGACCTCAAGACCATGCTGACGCGCCTGCGCCTCCGGGCCGAATTCATCGAGGACGGCGAGCAGAAGGAGAAGGCCGCGGCCGATCTCGACGAGATGCAGGCCATGCTGGAGGCGACGCTGTCCTTCGCGCGCGACGATGCGGCGGACGAGCGCCCGGTGGCCGTCGATCTGGCGGCCATGCTGCAAAGCCTTGCGGCCGACCTCGCCGATGCGGGGCGCGCGGCCTCCTATGACGGCCCGGACCGCCTGACGCTCAGGGGCCGGCCGGTTGCGCTGCGCCGCGTCTTCCAGAACCTGCTGGACAACGCGCTCCGCTACGGCGGAGAGGCGGCCGTCTCGCTGCGGCAGGCGGACGGGCGGGCCGAAGTGCGGATCGAGGACCGCGGGCCCGGCATCCCCGAGGCGCTGCGGGAGCGGGTGTTCGACCCCTTCTTCCGCGTGGAGGCGTCGCGGAGCCGCGACACGGGCGGCAGCGGCCTCGGCCTCGCCGTGGTCCGCGCCATCGTCCAGCGCCACGGCGGCGAGATCGCACTGGAAGACCGCCCCGGCGGCGGCCTGCGGGCGCGGGTGGCGCTGCCGCTGTAGCGGGTTGCGTCCATGTTTTCCCGAATAATACGAAGGTGCGCTGAGCGGAACTCATGCTCGGCGGCGGCTTGTTGCGCTCCCCTCCCGCTTGGCGGGAGGGGTTGGGGGAGGGCCTCCCGGCGTGACGGGCCTTTGCCGGGCTTCGCCCGCCGCTTCCGCTGGCGCGAAAGCGGCCCCCCACCCGGCTCCCCCGCAAGCGGGAGAGGAGTTTCCGGCAACGGCCTACATGGGTTCCGATCAACGACCGTTGGCATAAGCCCTTTTTTCCTGAATAGGGATTTATAAGGGTATAAAATCCTTATACTTGCCCCATAAATGTATAAAACAGGAACAATCAGGCAAATGACCTGACGATGCTGAGCGCCTGCGGCATGGGCCGCATTGTGGCGCTACTCGGGATTTCGAAGGGCGAAATCGGCCTCGGGGCCGGACAGGGGAGGTGCGCGCCTCGGCCGCATGCATACCGAGCGGCCTGCTGCAATTCCGCCCGCGCGGCGCTGTCGGCGGGGCGCTGCCGGCGGGGCGGCGAAGCCGGGGCCGGAGCCGCGTTCCTGTGCCGACCGAAGCGGGCGGAAACGAAGCGGAGCCGCGGCGCGGCCGGGGAGGAGCGATGACGGACACGAGGGAAGCGTATCTGCGGGGGAAGGCGTATGGCGAGGACCTGCGCCGCCTGGCGGTCACGGCGGTGCTGGAGAAGGGGATGAGCCTGGCGGCCGCTGGCCGGCAGTTCGATGTGAGCCGCAGCAGCGTCGCCCGCTGGGTGGAACGCTGGCGCGAACGCGGCGATCTGCGGGCCGATGCAAGGGGCGGCGATCTACAGTCCTGGCGGGTCGAGGCGGAGCGGGAGCAGATTTTCCGCATTCTGGAGCGGCGGCCCTCGCTCAGCGTCCGCGCGCTGCGCGACCGGCTGGCCGCCGAGGGCGCCGTGTTCGGGACCTCCACGGTACAGCGCTTCCTGAAGCGCTACGGCCTGGAGCGCGAACGCCGCCCCGGCCGCCGCGTCGCCCAACTCCGCCGGAAACGCTCGGCGGCCCGGCGCGGATGACGGCGGGGCTGCTGATGGGTTACCGAGCGGCCTCTTCACCGCGGGACGGCCGGCGCCTGTAGGCGGCGGGAGACGGTATGAGCAGGGGAAACGGATCCGCCCGCTCGTTCGCCGCGCTGCATTCGGAACTCTCGTCGGTCCGGCTAACCTTGCATGATTGCAAGCATTATGCTAGCAGATTGCCGTTCACAGGCGGGAGGTCCAATCGTGGCCACCATCACCGTGCGCAATGTCGATGACAAGCTGGTTGCCGCCCTGAAGGCCCAGGCGAAGGCGAACCAGCGCTCGCTCGAAGGCGAAGTGCGCCACCTTCTCGCCCAACAGGCGTTGCGCCGCGCCCGCCTCGAAGACTTCCGTGAGCGCACCGCGCGCCTCGCCGCCCTCACCGCCGACCGCCCCCAGACGGACAGCACCCTCCTCCTGCGCGAGGACCGGGACCGTTGAAGGCGGTCGTCGACGCCAGCGTCGCGGTCAAATGGTTGTTTGCCGAGGACGGAACCGTCGAGGCGCGGCAACTGCTCGCCCACGGGATCGTGCTGCATGCCCCGGATTTCATACTGATCGAAGCCGCCAACGTGATCTGGAAGAAGGCCCGGCGCCGGGAAGCGGCGGACGCGCAACCCTACCTTCTGGAACTCGACCGCTTGGGCGACTTCGTGGCGTTGACCCCGGCTGCGGAACTCGTTTTCCACGCCGCCGCTATTGCCATGCGGATCGACCATCCGGTTTACGATTGCCTCTATCTCGCCTGTGCGGAGGTCGAGGAGGCGCCGTTGGTGACGGCCGACCGCCGATTATGCGACGCGGCGCGGGACCGGTCGGGGGCGGAGGTCTGGCACATCGCCGACCCTGAAGCCGGCAGGCGCATCGCAAGCGCCGCCGCCGGCCCGGTATAACGACGGCGGAAGGCGGCCGGCGGTCCGCCCCCGCAGCGAGGAGCGGACGGGTCCGGACGGAGATGCGCTGAACGATGGACTTCCTGTCTCCCGAGTTGTTCGTTGCCCTGGGCGTTGCGGCCGCGGCCGGGCTGATGCGGGGCTTTGCGGGCGTGGGGTCCGGCATGCTGATGGCGCCGGTCTTCGCCATCCTGTTCGGCCCGGTGCAGACCGTTGCGGTCATCGTCCTCATGGAAATCGTCGTCACCGGCCAGCTGCTCCCCGGCGTGCGCCGCGAGATCGACTGGAAGGTCATCGCCCCGATGGGGGCCGCGGCCGCCTGCCTGATGCCCGTCGGAAGCTGGCTCCTCGTCTCGCTGGACCCCGACCTGATCGCGCGGGGGATCGCGCTGGTCGTGGTGGCGTTCTCGGTCCTGCTGATGGCGGGGTGGCGCTATGAGGGCGGGAAGAAGCTCTGGGCGACGCTCGGCGTGGGCGCGTTGTCGGGCGTGTTGATGGCGTCCACCAGCCTCGGCAACCCGCCGGTCATGGCCTACCTGCTGTCCAGCCGGGATGCGGCGGCGACCAACCGGGCGAATTTCACCGGCTATTTCGCGGTCACGCTGGTCGCGCTGATCGCCATGATGGCGGCGGCCGGGCTGATCGACGGCAGGGCGTTCCTGACCGCGGCCGTCCTGCTGCCCGTGTTCATGGCCGGAGCCTGGATCGGATCGCGGCTCTTCCGCCGGTCGAGCGAGGCGCTCTACCGCCGCACCGCCCTCGGCCTCCTTCTCTGCGTCGGGCTCTACGGCCTGCTGCGGTGAGGCGCAGGCCGGTCAGGCGTTGTTTCCGAACAGCGTGGCTTCGGCGGCCCGGTATCTGACGGGCTTCTCCATGCGCACCATGCGCCCCTCCGCCGCCGCGCGCTTCAGCCATTCTCCCGCCTGGCTCCTTTTCAATCCAAGCTGCCCGGAGATGTGGTCGATGGACATGGCCGCGCGCGAAGCGATGCTTGCCGCCTTGTCGAGGAACAGCGCATACAAGTCTCCGCACGCCGGGCTGCCGGGTGCGTATGGCGCCATGCTGTATTGCCCCCTGCGCGTTTTCCCGGCCCGGCCTTCGTTCAACGCGCGTTGCAGCCAGTCTTCCACTTGCGGCTTCTTCAATCCGAGGCATTCCGCGATGTGTTGCATGCCGACGGGCTTCTCCGCCGTCAGTGCGGCCGTGCGGGCGACGAAGAGCACGTAGAGGCCGTCATCCGCCTGCAGCGGTTCGCCGAACGGCGGAGGCGCCGCCTCCGCAAGCGTTCCGTGTCCGGGCGGCTCGGGCGCGAAAGGCTCCGGCTCTTTCCCGAAGAGGGGGCCGGCCGGAGGCGCGTCGGCCATCAATTGCGAGAACGGGCCGGGCTCGAACCGCCTGGCGCCTTTCCCAACGAGTTCGACATTGCCGGAACCCGGCGGACTATCGGGCTTTACCCCGAGGGGAACCCAGCCGTTTTTCAGGTTTTCGACGGCGCCGGTCCAGGTGCCTCCCTTGCCGGTTTCGCTGCAAACCACGACTGCGGCATCGGCGAGGCAATAGATGCTGGCGTTGCGCGCCATCGCATTGCCGACATGGAAGCGCGCTTCCGGATTGAAGGGGGAGACGAGCGCCAGATCGCCGGAGAGGATGTATCGGCGGTAATCGGCCGCCATGGCGGAGCGCAGAAGGCTGTCCGCCAGAACGCCGAGCGCCGTACCCTCCCGCTCCAGCGCGCCCTGCATCGCATGCCTGTCGACCCCGCGCGCGCCGCCCGAGACCAGCGAATATCCCTCTGCGGCGGCGTCGGCGCCGAGCTTGAGGGCGAAGGCGAGGTCGTCCTCGCCGGCATTCCGGGAGCCGACGACTGCGATGCCGCCGCGCCCGAGCAGCGTCCTGTTCCCGCAACCGAAGAGAACGGCGGGGGCCGACCTGCCGAGACGCCGTTTCAGGCGCTCCGGATAGTCGGTATCGGAGCGGGTCAGCACCCAGAGCCCGGCGCGCTCCCATCGTTCCAGCGACAGGCCGAGCGCCGCGCCCCGGTTCAACAGCGCACGCAGCCGCTCCCGCGTTACGGTCCTGTCCTCCCAGCCCTCGAGAAGCGCGTCGAGGTCTCCCTTGAGCAGGACGGACGGCTCCAGCCCGTTGTCGTGCAGCCAGGCGGCAAACCGCGCCCACTCCCCCCGGGCGAGCGGCTTGCCGCCGCCGGAGTCCGACTTCCCGAGGGAGATGTTGAGGAGCAGCACTGCCTGGGATTGGGGTGTCAGCAGCATGGCCGCGCTCCTACCGGGCCGTTGCCAGGGCCAGCGGCCACACGGGGCCGCTGCCAGCCTGTCGGAGCAGCGCCGCCACGACCGTCATCGTCCACGCCGAATCCACGACATCGTCTACAAGCAGGACCGGTTCCGCAGACGGCTTGCCGACCACCGTGAAGACGCCGTCGAGATTGCGGCACTGATGGAACCTGTTCTGCTGGAGCTTCTGCGGCTCGTTGTCCTCCGCCTTCTCGACCAGCGGCAGAAATGGCAGCCCGAGCTTTTCCGCGAGCCGGGCGGCGAAATCCGGCACCAGTTCCGGCCGGTTCCTGGAGGGCACGCAGGTTATCCATGCCGGCCCCGGCATCGGCCGCCAGCGGCCCCGGACCATTTCGGCCGTAGCAGCGACCAGATCGTCGTCGAACCTGCCCCGACGCTTGCCTTCCGCGACCAGTTCTCCCCAGCCCGTGTCGTTCCAGCGCGACAGGGCGCGCCCCTTCTCGGCTTGCAGTTCGTCAGTAAGCCTTCCTTCGAATCCGTATTGGACGAAGGCGTCCGGCGCGACCCGTTTCTTGCATCTGAGATCGGTTTCGGACCGGCGCAGGAAACGTATTGCGTCCTCTTCCAGGCGAGGCTTGTAGGAGCGTTTGACGATGGGGCGGCCGAGGCAGTTGGCGCATTTCCCGCAAGGCTGAGGATTTTTGTCGTCGAGAGCGCGGGCCAGGAATTCCATCAGGCAGCCGGACTCGTCCAGAAAGGAGCCCACTTCGTTCCATTCAACCCTGCGCTGAGCCGTCAACCGCCGGATGCGCTCAAGGTCCATGCGGTAATGAACAGGTGTTCGATGCCATTTCGCCCCGTTGCGGAATACCGGGGCCGGAGCCTCCATCGAAAGAAACTTCAGCGCCTGCTCGATTTGCCCGTGCCGCAGATTGACCGCCTCTTCGAGTTGGCTGAGGGACATCCCCTCGCCCTGTGCCAGAACCTTCAGGATGGACTCGACCCATTGCTCGTCGGGAAAGGCGCTGCTGCGGAACCAGTCATGTATGTCGTCGTCTTCCCGGCCGGACATCAGGACGCAAACGGCATGGTCGATTGCCCGCCCGGCGCGGCCTACCTGCTGGTAGTAGGCGATGATCGAGCCGGGCGCCTGGTAGTGGACGACGAAACCGAGATCGGGCTTGTCGTAGCCCATGCCGAGCGCCGTCGTCGCGACCAGCGCCTTGATCCCGTTCCCCAGCAGAAGGTCTTCGAGGTGCTGTCTGTAGGCATTGCTGTCCGCGAAACCGTTGCCGGTCACGCCGCTGTAATACGGCTTGGCGGCTATGCCGTTCCGGTTCAGCCAGGCGGAGACCCGGTCCGCATCGCGCTTCGTCAGTGTGTAGACGATCCCGGTGCCGGGCAGGTCCTTTAGATGCTCCGCCAGCCATGCAAGGCGGATGGACTGGGATGGCCGCGCATCGTCTGGAGGGTGAGCGACTGCCTCATCAACGGACCGCGCTGGACGTTTACGTTGCCGAGTTGGGCCTGGACATCCGCGATGACCCGGTCGTTCGCCGTGGCGGTCGTGCCGACGACGGGCACATTGTCGGGCATAGACCGGAGAATGTTGACCAGGCGCCGGTAGTCGGGACGGAAATCGTGTCCCCAGTCCGAGATGCAGTGGGCCTCGTCAACGACCAGCAGCCCGATATTTCCGGCAATCGGCATCAGCACATCGTTGACGAAATCTTCATTGGCAAGGCGTTCCGGCGAGATCAGGAGCGCATCGACTCCGCCGCTCCGCACAGCCTGTTGCAGTTGCGGCCATTCATCCTTGTTCGCGGAATTGATCGTCTCTGCCCGGATACCGAGCCTTTCGGCAGCCTCGATCTGGTTCCGCATCAGCGCCAGCAAGGGCGACACGATGAGCGCCGGGCCGTAGCCCCTGTTCCGGAGAATCCGCGTGGCCACGAAATAGACGGCGCTCTTGCCCCAGCCGGTCCGTTCCACGACCAGCAGACGTTCCCGACGATTCGCCAATGCGTCGATGGCTTCCCACTGGCCGGGGCGAAACGATGCCGCCGGATCGTCCAGCGCAGTCCGGAGCATGGCGAGCGCCGCGGTTCGGGTCGTTACCCCCATCGGGCCGTTCACGCCGCCTTTTCGCGATCCTCCCGCCCCTCCCCTGCGGCCCCTCATTCCGTTACCGCCTCTCGGGCCCGGCCGGGAAGATGAACCTCATCGACGACATCTCAAACCAGCGGCTGCCGGCCGCCATTGTCGCCGAAGGCCTGTTCGCGGTAGAGGCCGAGGGCGCGCATGACCGGCAGGTCCGAGAGGCAGAACAGGCAGGCGTCTTCGGTCTCGGAGGCGTTGGCATGCTCGTGCCAGGCCCAGGACGGCACGCAGAAGATGTCGCGCTCGGACCAGTCGTAGCGCCTGCCGTCTATGACCGAATGGCCGCTTCCCTTTGCGACATGATAGAGGAAGCTGCCGGTATGGCGGTGCGCTTCCGTGCGCTCGCCCGGCCGCAGCATCTGCATGCTGGCGCCCATCGTCTGCATCACGGGCCCGTTGGTCGCCGGGTTGACATACTCCATCAGCACGCCGTCATGTGGCGAGCCGTCCGTGCATCCGGCGTAGTTGCAGAGCGCCTCATAGGTCGCCGACCACTCATATTTGAACAGGGGCGAATAGCCCTCGGTCCAGGCGCCGCCCGCCGGGGTGAGCCCGGGATTGCCCCAGGACCTGGTCACGTCGTCCACCTCGAAGGCGACGGCCTGGGCGAGGTTCGGATGCACCTCGTAGAAATTCGCCTCCATGGCGTTGACGAAGGGGATGTCCAGGCCGTCCTGCCAGATGCAGGTGCTTCCCGCCGCCTCGACCCCGTGCTCATGCCAGGTGCCGTTCGGGGTCAGCACGAAGTCGTTCCGGCCGAGCGTCATCTTGTGCCCGTCCACGACCGTGTAGGCGCCCTCGCCCTCCATGATGAAGCGGATCGCGGAGGCCGAATGGCGGTGCGCGCTCGCGGCTTCGCCCGGCTTCATCGCCTGCAGCCCGGCATAGATCCAGCCCACCGCCGCCGCCACGTCCCGGCGGCCGGGATTGTTGAGATAGACGACCCGCCGGCCCGCCTCTTCGGGCGTCACGAGGTCGAGCGAGCGCAGGACATGGCTGCGCAGCGCGCGGTAACGCCAGACGACCGGGACGGACTGCGAGACGGGCTCCCACGGCTCGATCCTGTTGGCGACCGTCCAGAGCGCGCCGGCGTCGAGCCTGTCGAGTTCGTCGTAATAGGCCAGCAGTTCCGGCGTGTCCGCGACATTCGCCCTGCCGGGCACATCTTCCCTGTAGTTCTCGTGCTTTCTGCCCATCCGCCGCGCCTCACTCCGCTGCAGCTTTGCGGGCCTCTTCCTTTGCGATTTCGGCGGCGATGGCTTCGGCGGCCGTGCCGACGAAGAGGTCCCGGTTCTCGTGACTGTAGTCGTAGGACTCGCGCCGGAGCGCGTTCGAGCCGTGGAAATGCGGCATCACATAGCGCTGCACCAGCTCGAAATGGCGCCTGGTCGCGGGGAAGTCGGCCCAGTTGTGCGCGAGCTCCAGGAAGGCGCCGAACCCGCCGGAGCCTTCCTGCAGGAGCTCGATATGCTCGATCATGTCGTCGGGCGTGCCGATGACCGCCATCCGGTTCTCCGTCAGAAAGGCGATCGGGTCGTCGATCTCCGGCGGCACGATCGGGAAGGTCGCGATCTCGCGGAAATACTGCGCCCAGAGCTCCAGGCCGAATTCGACATTCCGGTAGGCCTGCTCGCGCGTCTCGGCGATATGGGCGAGCGTGACGATGCGCCAGTTCCGGCGGTCCACCGCCTTGCCGTTCTCGGCCGCCGCCCGCTCGCAAAGCTTCCAGTTGTTCGCATGCGCCTCCAGGGCTTCGGGCGAGGTGCCGCCGATGGAGAGCATGCCGAGCCCGTGCCGGCCCGCCGCCAGCCCGCCCGCCGGCGAGCGCGCGCAGGCCACCGCCATTTCCATATGCGGCCAGCTGTAGTTCGGCATCTGGAGCTGCGCCTCGCGGAGCTCGAACCAGTCCGTCTTCATCGAGATGCGCTCGCCCCGCAGCAGCGCCATCAGCACGTCGAGGGCCTCGTTCATCATGCGGCGCTGCTCGCGCGGGTCGATCCCCATGCGGAAGGCGTCGCCGGCGAGCGCGCCCGGCCCCACGCCGAACATGGCGCGCCCCTTCGTCATATGGTCCAGCTGCACCATCCGGTCCGCCAGCGCGAAGGGGTGGTGGTAGGGCAGCGAGACGACGCCGGTGCCGAGCCTGATATGGCGGGTCCGCTCGGCGGCGGCGGCGATGAACATCTCCGGACAGGCGATGATCTCGAACCCGCCGGAATGGTGCTCGCCGACCCAGACCTCGTGGTAGCCCAGCCGGTCGAGATGCTCGATCAGTTCCATGTCCCGGTCGAGGCAGGCGGTCGGGTTCTCGTTCACCGGGTGAAACGGAGCGAGGAAGATTCCGAAGCGAAGCGGCGCGGGCATGGATACGCAGGTCCTTCTGGCAGGGCGCCGCCCATAATGGGCCTCGCGCCCGGATTAGGAAAGACGCGCGCTCATGGCGGCGCGGGCCTGCGCCAGGGGCGGAGCGCGGGGATCGCCAGCAGCACGAGCGCCATGCAGGCAAGCCCTTCCGCCGCCATGATGCCGACGGCGGTCTGGGGGCCGAAATGTTCCGCCATGAAGCCGACATGCAGCGTGCCGAGCGGCCCGCCGGCGCCGATGGCGACCGTCATCACACCCATGACCCGCGCGCGCATCGCCGGCGCGGCGCTGTGCAGGATGAGCGCTCCCTGCATGGCCGCGAATCCGGCAAAGCCGATGCCGCTGGCCAGCAGCACGACCATGGCCTCGGGATAGCCGGGCGCGAAGGAAAAGCCCACGACGCAGGCGAGGAACGCCGCCCCGGCGATGACGTAGAGGCGCAGGAAATGCCGCGGCCGGACGAGCGCGGCGATGACCAGCGCGGTCGCGAACGCGGTCGCCGCCTCGGCGGACATCAGCGAGCCGGTCGCAAACGCCTGCAACTCAAGCGTCTCCCGTCCGATGACCGGGATCATGTTCAGATAGGGAAAGCCGAAGACGTTCATCATCACGGTCAGCAGGACTGTGCCGAGGACGACCGGCGCGTGCGGCAGATAGGCAAAGGCATCGCGGATATCGGCGAAGAGGCCCCTGCCGGCAGGCGGTGCCGGCGGCCGGCGGTAGGAGGTGAAAAGCAGCAGCGATGCGCCCCCGGCGAAACAGGCCGCGCCGGCCAGATAAGCGCCGCCGATGCCGATGGTATCCATCAGCACGCCGCCCGCGAGCGGCCCCAGCATGCGGGTGAAATTGGCGGTGGAGCTGTCGAGCGCCATGGCGGTGCCGAAGCGCGACGGCCCGGCGAGGTCCCCCAGCATGGTCCGCCTGACGGGAAAGTCGAGCGCCCAGACGATCCCGCTGCAGAAGACCCCGGCCGCCACATGATGGACGGTCAGAAGGTCCAGGAACGCCAGAAGGGCCAGCAGGCCCATGACGGCGGCCAGGGCGGCGAAGGCAATGAGGAGAATCGCGCGCCGGTCGCCGCGCTCCGAAATGGCGCCGGCAAACGCGCCGAGCAGGAACATCGGCGCCTGGCGGAGAAACAGCACCAGAGCGACCGCCATTGGCGAGCCGGTTTCTTCGACGACATACCAGCCCACGGCCAGCACCTCGAGCCAGCGCACGCCGCCCGCCAGCGCGCCCGCGGCCCAGGCGCGGCGGAAGCGCTTGCGGGACAGCAGCCGCAGCGGGGCGGCGGCTACGGCCCGGCGGGGCATCGCGGCGTCCTCAAGCCCCGCGGCCTATCGGCAAAAGGCCCGGCGCTCGGCCGGGCCTTTCGGGCGGATTGGTGGAGCCAAGGGGATTCGAACCCCTGACCTCTTGAATGCCATTCAAGCGCTCTCCCAGCTGAGCTATGGCCCCCCGGCATGTCCGCGCGATGCACAAGCTCTTCGCCGGCGCGTCGCGAAGCCTCAATATAGTCTCTGCTGCCGATTGCCGACAAGGGCGGGTCAGCGGCTCAGTTGTCGTCCTCCCCATCCTTCTTGGCGCCGCCGGCGACGACATCGCCGAGGTCTTCGCCGTCGTCCAGGTCCTCGACGTCCCCGTCGTCCTCGCCCTCGTCGTCAAGAGCGATATCGTCCTCGCTCTCGTCCTTCGGCGCGGGCTGCTTGGGCGCGGCGCGCGGGGCGGGCGGTTTGGCGCGGCGCGGCTTCAGGAAGCTCGCCTGGGGATGTGCCCCGCCGCATTCCGGGCAGGTCGCGGGGTCCTTTCCGAGGTCGTAGAACTTGGCGTTGCATGAGGGACAGACACGCTTGCTGCCGAGATTCGGACGGGCCACGGGCGGTCTCCGACAACTATATGAAACGAAAGCGGCGAGCGTTTGCCAGAAGGGCGGCGTAGTGTCAAAACGAATTCGACAAGGCGAGGCAATGAATCGGGAGGTCGGATCGGTGACCGGGACAGGCAGGGCGGTTTCGCATCCCTGCGGCGCGCTCCGGGGAGAGGTGCGCGCACCGGGCGACAAGTCGGTTTCCCACCGGGCGCTGATGTTGGCCGGCGTCGCTGTTGGCGAAACGAGGATCGACGGGCTGCTCGAAGGCGAGGACGTGCTGGCGACAGCGGCCGCCATGCGCGCGCTGGGTATCGAGGTGGAGCGCACCGGGCTTGGAAGCTGGCAGGTCAACGGACGCGGCGTCGGAGGATTGACCGAGCCGGAAGACGTGCTCGACATGGGCAATTCCGGCACGGCGGCGCGCCTTCTGCTCGGCCTGCTGGCGACGCACAGGCTGACCGCGACGCTGACGGGCGATGCCTCGCTCCGGTCCCGCCCGATGCGCCGGGTGAGCGAACCCCTGTCCCGATTCGGCGCGGCCTTCCACGGCCGGGCGGGCGGCATGTTGCCGCTCACGGTCGTCGGCGCGGGCTTCCCGGTGCCGGTGCGCTACGAGCTGCCGGTCGCCTCGGCGCAGGTGAAGTCGGCGGTGCTGCTGGCCGGCCTCAACACCCCGGGCGAGACGGTGGTGATGGAGCCCTCCCCGACGCGCGACCATACGGAGCGCATGCTGCGGCATTTCGGAGCATCCGTGCAGCAGGAGGAGGACGGCGTCGTGCGGCTCACCGGCGAGCCGGAGCTTGTCGCGCGCCCCGTGTCGGTTCCGGGAGACATCTCCTCGGCCTCCTTTCCGCTCGCGGCTGCGGCCATATTGCCGGGCTCGCGCGTGACGGTTGCCGGCGTCGGCCTCAATCCGGGGCGTATCGGGCTGATCGAGACGCTCCGCGAGATGGGGGCCGAAATCTCCGTGGCGGATGAGCGCGTCGAGGGCGGCGAGCCGGTGGGCGACATCACGCTCGCCCGGAACCGCCTTGCCGCCGTGGATGTGCCGCCGGAGCGGGTGCCGAGCATGATCGACGAGTTCCCCATCCTCGCAGTCGCCGCGGCGTTCGCGGAGGGAACCACCCGCATGTCGGGGCTGGCCGAGCTGCGCGTCAAGGAAAGCGACCGCCTGGGCGCAATGGCGGCCGGGCTTGCGGCCTGCGGCGTCGAGGTGCGAGAAAGCGCCGACACGCTGGAGGTCACGGGCGGGCAGCCCCGCGGCGGCGTCGAGATCGCAAGCCGGCTCGACCACCGCATCGCGATGGCGTTCATGGTGCTGGGCATGGGGGCGCGCGAGGCCGTGCGGATAGACGATATCGCGCCGGTGGCGACCTCCTTCCCCGGATTTGTCGGGCTGATGAACGAACTCGGCGCGGCGGTCGAGGTGTGATCGTCACCATTGACGGGCCGGCCGCGGCCGGCAAGGGCACGCTGGCGCGCCGGCTCGCGGCGGCGCTTGGCTATGTCTATCTGGACACGGGCGCGATCTACCGCGCGGTCGCGAAATCCATGTTGGACGCTGGCGGCGACCCCGACGATCCCGGGGAGGCCGCCGCGCACGCGGAAGCGCTGGACCCGGCCATGCTCGAGGATCGCGGGCTGCGCGGCGAGGCGGTGGGCGATGCGGCTTCCCGCGTGGCTGCCCTGCCGGCCGTGCGGACCGCCCTGCTTGCGTTCCAGAGGCGGGTGGCGGCGACGCCGCCGGGGGCCGTGCTGGACGGACGCGACACCGGCACCGTCATCTGCCCGGAGGCAGAACTCAAGCTGTTCGTCACGGCCAGCCTGGAGGAGCGCGCACGCCGCCGTCTGGAAGAGTTGCGGTCAAAGGGGGAAACGCTTATGTTGCCGGAGGTTCTGGCCGAGGTTGCCGCGCGCGATTCGAGAGATCGCACCCGGCTTACCGCGCCATTGCAGCCGGCGGACGATGCCGTCGAGATCGACACCACGGGGATGACCCCGGATGCGGTCTTCCAGAGGGCATTTCTGCTGGCGATGGAGCGTCTCGCGGCGTTGCAGCGCGGGTCGGGCGGGCGATGAGGAAGGATCGGCCTGCCTTTCGTCGATGAGGGCGAATGGCCAGCCGGTTTGCAATTGGAAAGGAACGCAGCAGCCGAATGGCTACTTCTCTTGCCGAAACCGGCGCGGCAGGCGCCGAAAAGGAAAATTTCGCAGCCCTTCTGGAAGAGTCGCTGGAAGCGATGAAGGGCTTCGAAGGAACGGTCGTCAAAGGCCGGGTCATCGCGGTCGAAAACGACATGGCGCTGATCGATGTCGGGCTCAAGGCGGAGGGGCGCGTGCCTCTCAAGGAATTCGCGACGCCCGGCCGGCCGGCGGAAATCTCGACAGGCGACGAGGTCGAGATCTACGTCGAACGCCTCGAGGACAAGAACGGCGAGGCGGTGCTCAGCCGCGACAAGGCCAAGCGGGAAGAGGCGTGGAGCCATCTGGAAACCGCGTTCAAGGCGAACGACAAGGTCTCGGGCGTCATTTTCGGCAAGGTGAAGGGCGGGTTCACCGTCGATCTGTCCGGTGCGGTCGCGTTCCTGCCCGGCAGCCAGGTGGATATACGCCCGGTGCGCGACATCGGGCCGTTGATGGGGGCGCCTCAGCCCTTCCTGATCCTCAAGATGGACCGCTCGCGCGGCAATATCGTCGTGTCGCGGCGCGCGGTGCTGGAGGAAAGCCGCGCCGAGGCGCGCAACGAGCTCATCGCCAATCTGCGCGAGGGCCAGGTGCTGAACGGCGTCGTCAAGAACATCACCGATTACGGCGCCTTTATCGACCTCGGCGGCGTGGACGGGCTGCTGCATGTCACCGACATCGCCTGGCACCGCATCAACCACCCGAGCGAAGCCCTCAGTATCGGCCAGACGGTCGAGGTGCAGGTCATCCGTTTCAACCTGGACACCCAGCGCATCTCGCTCGGCATGAAGCAGCTCCAGGTGGACCCGTGGGAAGGCGTGGCGCTCAAATACCCCGTGGGCGCCAACTATCTCGGGCGCGTCACCAACATCACCGACTACGGCGCCTTCGTCGAGCTGGAGCCGGGCGTCGAAGGCCTTGTCCATGTCTCGGAGATGAGCTGGACCAAGAAGAACGTCCATCCCGGCAAGATCGTCTCCACCAGCCAGGAAGTGGATGTGCGCATCCTCGACCTGGATCTGGAGAAGCGCCGCATCAGCCTCGGCATCAAGCAGACCCAGGCCAATCCGTGGGAGAATTTCCTGGAGCAGTTCCCGCTCGGCAGCACGGTCGAGGGCGAGGTCAAGAACATCACCGAGTTCGGTCTGTTCGTGGGCCTTTCGGGCGACATCGACGGCATGGTCCATCTCTCCGACCTTGCCTGGGGCCGGCAGGGCGACGACGCTGTGCAGGACTTCTCCCGCGGCGACACGGTCCAGGCGAAAGTGCTGGACGTGGACGTTGAGAAAGAGCGCATCAGTCTCGGCATCAAGCAGCTGACCGAGGACCCGTTCGAGAGCGCGACGCGCGGCGGCGCGCGCAGCGGCGCCCTGCGCCGGGGCTCGGTGATGACCGTGACGGTGGCGGCCGTGCTCGACAACGCCCTCGAGGTGACGCTGCCGGGCGAGCTCACCGGCGTCATCCGGCGCAGCGAACTCGGGCGGGACCGCTCGGAGCAGCGCCCGGACCGTTTCGCTGTGGGCGAGCGCGTCGATGCCAAGGTCACGCAGGTGGACAAGGCCGGCCGGCGTATCCAGCTTTCGATCAAGGCGCTGGAAATCGACGAGGAACGCTCGGCGATGGAACAGTTCGGCTCTTCCGACAGCGGCGCGAGCCTTGGCGACATTCTGGGCGCGGCGCTCCGGGACCGGGCTCAGCGGGACGAAGAAGAAAACGACGACCCGGACAAGTAGCCGGAGCGGCGCAGAACAGTGGCTGCGCTCGCTCCGATCCGCCATGCGCGGCTGAAACGCCAGCTTCGGCTCTGGCGGTTCGGGGCCCTGTTCGCGGCGGCGGCGGCGCTTGCGGCGGTGTTGTATTCGGCAGCGATACCGTATGCCGGGGGCGGCGACCATGTGGCGCGGGTCCATGTCGAAGGCTTCATTCGCGACGACCGCGCGCTCCGGCGCCGGCTGGATGAAATCGCCGCGGACGACCGCGCTCGCGCGCTTCTGGTCTTCATCGACAGCACTGGAGGGTCTGCGGCTGCGTCCGAGGCGCTGCATGACGCGCTGAGACGGGTCGGCGCAGCCAAGCCGGTCGCCGCCGTCATGGGCGCGACGGGCGCGTCGGGCGCCTATCTGGTCGCCGTGGGTGCGGACCGCATCTTCGCGCGCAACGCCACCATCACCGGCTCGATCGGCGTCATTCTGCAGGCGCCCCAGGTCGTCGGGCTTCTGGAAAAGCTTGGCGTTGGCGTCGATGTCGTGCGCAGCGGCCCGTTGAAGACGATGCCCAATCCGGTGGAGCGGTTGACGCCCGCCGGCCGCGCCGCTGCCCAGGCGCTCGTCGATGAAATCTATACCCTGTTCGTCGATACAGTGGCCGAGCGCCGCCCGCTCGGCCGGGCGGACGTGATAGCCCTTGCCGACGGGCGCGTTTTCACCGGGCGGTCAGCCGTCGGAAACGGCCTCGTCGATGCTATAGGCGGGGAGGGTGCGGCGCGCGACTGGCTGGCGGAGGAGCGCGGTATCGGGCGCCACCTCGTAACGATCGACCGGGACCCGGAGCGCGATAATGGCTGGTTGGGCCGGATTGTCGGTCGTTTAGTCGGGAAAAACACCGCCGCGGAGCGGCTTTTGCTTGACGGGCTATTGGCAGTTTGGCATCCTGCGCTTCGTTAGTATTGGGGGACGCTGGGGGATTATACATGACTCGTTCTGAACTCATCAAAAGAATTGCGGAACGAAACCCGGAATTATCCTACAGCGATGTTGTGAAATTAGTTGCTACCTTTTTCGAAGAAATCTCCGAGGCGCTCGCGCGGGGCGACCGCGTGGAATTACGGGGTTTCGGCGCGTTCTGGACCAAGGAACGGCAGGCGCGCACGGGCCGCAACCCGGCAACCGGCGCGCCCGTGTTGGTCGAGGCAAAATTCATGCCTGCCTTCAAGGCGGGAAAGCGCCTCCGCGAACGTTTGAACGGGGAAACGGAGTAAAGGCGGACCGGCCGTGGCACTCATCCGGGCAGCTTCCATCCTGGCGATTGCCCTGATCGCAGCCCTTTTCGCCGTTGAAAACATGCACGAAGTTGCGATCGGTATCTTCCCGGTTGGATCGACCGTATCGCTCCCGGTTTACCTTATTGTTCTGGTTCCGCTTGCGGTCGGCCTGGTTGCGGGCTGGGCGTTTTCGGGGATTGCAGGCGGCCGGGCGCGCAGGCGCCGCCTTCGCCGGCAGGCAACGGAGGCGGGCAGCCGGAAGGAAACGGCCGCGACGCGCGCCGGCGGCAAGAACCCGGCGCTGCCTGCGGCTCCCTGATGTCCGTCCAGGTCAAGATTTGCGGTATCCGGGACCGGGAGGTTCTGGAAAGCGCCGTGGAGGGCGGAGCTGCGGCGGTGGGCTTCGCCTTCGTTCCGGGCAGCCCGCGGGAACTGTCGCCCGATGACGCGGCGCGCCTCGCCCCGCATGTGCCGCCCGCCGTGCTCAAGGTCGGGCTTTTTGTGGATCCGGACGACGAGGCAATCGCACAAGCAGCCGAAGCGGCAGGACTCGATGTCCTGCAGTTGCACGGTCGCGAGACCCCGCAGCGCGCTACGAAAATCCGAGGGCATTTCGGCCTGGAGGTGTGGAAGGCGCTGCCCGTTTCCGGGCCGGCCGATGTCTCGGCGACCTTTGCCTACGAGAAGGCGGTTGACCGCCTGCTGTTCGACTCGCGCCCGCCGGCGGGCGCGCGCCTGCCGGGCGGCAATGCCCTTGCCTTCGACTGGTCGCTGCTTGCCGCTCCGTTGCCGGATCTGCCCTGGCTGCTGTCCGGCGGGCTGACAGCGGACAATCTGGCCGACGCGGTGAGCGCGTCCGGAGCCAGCGTTGTCGATGTGTCCTCCGGCGTCGAGCGGAGCCGGGGCGTCAAGGACCCGGCCCTGGTCCGCGCTTTCCTGGAGAAGGCGGCAACGCTTTGATTTCGAAGCGGGCGCGCGTATGGTCCGGCGCGATTGCGCGACCCGGGGAACGAAGACGATGAGTCCCGATACCGCCGCCAACAGCTACCGCCTGGGGCCCGATGAGCGAGGCCATTTCGGCCTGTATGGGGGCCGGTATGTGGCCGAGACGCTGATGCCGCTCATCAGCGAGGTCGGCGCCGCCTATGAGGATGCGAAGAACGACCCGGCGTTCCACGAGGAGATGGGCCGGTTCCACAAGCACTATACCGGCCGGCCGAGCCCGCTCTATTTCGCCGAGCGGCTGACCGCGCATCTGGGCGGCGCGAGGATCTACTTCAAGCGCGACGAGTTGAACCACACCGGTTCGCACAAGATCAACAATTGCCTCGGCCAGATTCTTCTCGCCCGGCGCATGGGCAAGACCCGGATCATCGCAGAAACCGGGGCGGGGCAGCACGGCGTGGCGGCGGCAACGGTCTGCGCCCGGTTCGACCTGCCGTGCACGGTCTATATGGGGTCCGTCGATATCGACCGGCAGGCGCCCAATGTTTTCCGCATGCGCCTGCTCGGCGCCGAAGTGAGGGCGGTCGAAAGCGGCTCGCGCACCCTGAAGGACGCTCTCAACGAGGCGCTCCGCGACTGGGTCGCGAATGTCCACGACACCTTCTACATCATCGGCACCGCCGCAGGCCCCGCGCCCTATCCGGAGATGGTGCGGGACTTCCAGTGCGTCATCGGCGACGAAGTGCGCGCGCAGATCGTGGAAACCGAGGGGCGGTTGCCGGACACGGTGGTCGCCTGTATCGGCGGCGGGTCCAACGCCATAGGTCTGTTCCACCCTTTCCTCGACGAGCCGGATGTGCGCATCGTCGGCGTGGAGGCGGCAGGGCGGGGGCTGGAGAGCGGGGAGCATGCCGCCTCGCTCACCGGCGGCTCGCCGGGCGTGCTGCACGGCAACCGTACCTATCTGCTCCAGAACGAGGACGGCCAGATCGCGGATGCGCATTCGATCTCGGCTGGCCTGGATTACCCCGGAATCGGCCCCGAGCACGCCTGGCTCAAGGATGTCGGGCGGGCGGAATACATGTCGGCGACGGATGCGGAAGCGCTGGAAGCCTTCCAGCTCTGCGCCCGGCTGGAGGGCATCATTCCCGCGCTGGAGCCGGCGCATGCGCTCGCCTGGGTGGTCCGCGCTGCGCCGGACCTGCCGCGCGACCATATCCTGGTGATGAACATGTGCGGACGCGGCGACAAGGATGTCTTCAGCGTCGGCGAAGCGCTGGGAATCGAGCTGTGAGCCGGATCGCGGCGCGTTTCGAGGCGTTGCGGCAGGCGGACCGCGCCGCCTTCGTGGCGTTCGTCAGCGGGGGCGACCCGGATTTCGACACCAGCTTCACCGTGTTGCACCGCCTGGCGAAGGCCGGCGCTGACATATTGGAGATCGGCGTCTCCTTTACCGACCCGATGGCGGACGGGCCGGTGATCCAGGCTGGGGGCGCGCGCGCCCTTGCAGCCGGCATGAACATGAGGCGGATTCTGGACCTCGTGCGCGCCTTCCGGGCCGGGGACGACGACACGCCGATCGTGCTCATGGGCTATTTCAACCCGATATACCGCTATGGCGCGGAGCGCTTTGCGGCGGATGCGAAGGCGGCGGGCGTGGACGGGCTGATTACCGTCGATCTGCCGCCCGAGGAGGAGGACGAGTTGCGCGGCCCCGCCGAGCGGGCCGGCCTCGACATCGTCCGCCTCGTCGCGCCGACGACGGATGAGGAACGCCTGCCTGTCGTGCTCGAACGCGCCAGCGGCTTTGTCTATTACGTCTCGATAGCCGGCATCACGGGCACGCGCTCGCCCACCATGGCGGATGTGGAGTTCGCCGTCGGACGCCTGCGCCGCTTCACCGACCTGCCTGTCGCAGTCGGCTTCGGCATCAACACCGCGGAGCAGGCGGGCGCCGTCGCCCGCGTCGCGGACGGGGCGGTCGTCGGATCGGCCCTTGTCCGCGAGATCGGCGCGGGCGGCCCGAACATGCTGGAGCGCGTGGACGCGCTCGCCCGCGAGCTTGCCGGCGGCGTGGCGGGAGCGCGCGCATGAACTGGCTTACCGAATTCGTCCGGCCGCGCCTGCGCAGCCTCGTCCGCAAGACGGACGTGCCGGAGAACCTCTGGCTGCAATGCGACAATTGCGGCCAGATGATCTTCCACCGCGAGCTGCGCGAGCGGATCAATGTCTGCCCGCATTGCGACCACCATATGCGCCTCGCCGCGGCGGAACGCCTGGCGATGCTGTTCGACCACGGCATATACGAAACCATCGAGCTGCCGGACGCGCCGGTCGATCCGCTGAAGTTCCGCGACCGGCGGCGCTATACCGACCGGCTGCGGGACGCCCAGACGGAACTGAAGACCAAGGACGCCATGCGCGTGGCGCACGGCACCATCGACGGCCAGCCTGCGGTGGCAGCATTGCTCGACTTCGCCTTCATGGGCGGTTCGATGGGGATTGCCGTGGGCGAGGCCTTCCTGGCGGCGGCGAGGCTCGCCGTGGTGCAGCGCGCCGCGCTGATCGCGGTCACGGCGTCGGGCGGCGCCCGGATGCAGGAAGGCATCCTGTCGCTCATGCAGATGCCGCGCACGACGATTGCGGTCTCGGAGGTCAAGGAGGCGGGGCTGCCTTATATCGTGCTGTTGACCGACCCGACGACCGGCGGCGTCTCGGCCTCCTTCGCCATGCTGGGGGACGTCGCCATTGCGGAGCCGGGCGCGGCGATCGGCTTTGCCGGGCAGCGGGTCATCCAGCAGACGATCCGCGAGACCCTGCCCGAGAACTTCCAGCGCGCGGAATATCTGCACGACCACGGCATCATCGACATGGTGGTGCATCGCCGGGAGCTGCGCGGCACGCTCGGCTGCCTGCTTTCCATGCTGATGCAGCCGAAACCGCCGCCGGACGAGGCCGACGGCGCGGCCATGCTGCCCAATCCGGAGATCGTCGAGACGGCGGCGGCAAACGACTCCGACGAGGCAGGCCGGGAGCGGATCGAGGGTTGAGCGCGCTCGACCCGGTGCTGGCGCGGCTGACGGCGCTGCATCCGAAACTGATCGACCTCAAGCTCGACCGGGTGCTGCGGCTGCTGGAGCGGCTGGGGAGCCCCGAACGCCGGCTGCCGCCCACCGTCCACGTCGCCGGCACCAACGGCAAGGGTTCGACCGTCGCCTTCATGCGCGCCATGCTCGAAGCTGCAGGCCGGCGGGTGCATGCTTATACCTCGCCGCATCTGGTGCGGTTCAACGAGCGCATCCTCGTGGCCGGCGAGATGCTGCCCGACGGCGAACTCCTGGCTCTGCTGGAAGAGTGCGAACGCGCCAATGAGGGCCGGCCGATCACCTTTTTCGAGATCACCACGGCGGCAGCGTTCCTTGCCTTCTCCCGCGCGCCCGCCGATGTCCTGCTGCTGGAAGTCGGGCTCGGAGGCGGGCTCGACACGACCAATGTCGTCGAGCACCCGGCCATGACGGCGATAACGCCGGTCGCCCGCGACCACACGCAGTTCCTCGGCGAGACGCTGGCGGAGATCGCCGCCGAGAAGGCCGGCATCGTCAAGCCCGGCGTCCCGTTGGCGCTCGCCCCGCAGGAGGAGGAGGCCAGAGCCGTCATTCTGGCGAAGGCGGCGCAAGCGGGTGCGCCCGTCCATGACGACTGGCGGGTGACAGACGGCGTGTATTACGGACGCCGGCTGACGCTTCCCCTGCCGAAGCTCGGCCTCGCGGGGGCGCACCAGGCGGGCAATGCCGGCCTTGCGCTCGCCTGCCTGGAGGACTTCGGTCTGCCGGAGAAGGCATTGGTTCGCGGCTTGGAGGACGCGCACTGGCCGGCCCGGCTCCAGCGGCTCTCGGAGACGCCCGAAATCTGGCTCGACGGCGGCCATAACCCGGCGGCGGGGCAGGTGTTGGCCGCGTGGCTGGCAGGGCGGGCGGAGCGTTTCGACCTCGTCGTCGGCATGCTGGACACCAAGGACCGAGACCGCTTCCTCGCCGCGCTGGCGCCGCATGTCGAGCGGGCCGTGACGGTGCCCGTGCCCGGCAGCGCTGCCTCCGTGCCCGCCGAAGCGCTGGCGGAAACGGCGCGCGCCGCCGGCATGCAAGCGACGGCGGCGACGGATGTGGAAGCTGCCCTGGACCGCCTCGGCGGCGTCAGGCCGGTGCTGATCGCAGGTTCCCTCTACCTCGCCGGCGCGGTGCTTGCCGGGCGCGGCGGCGTCCGTTCCCGATAAAGATTTATTTCCTGAACAAGCTTGCGATCCGTCGCGGCCGGACTATATTGCCTCTTGCATCATGGCATAGCTTTCGAACCGGTTCCCGCGCCGGACAAGACAGGAGCGCGGGGGCACAACCGGATAGGTGCGCCTGTCTGCTGGCCCGCAATCGGCGAAGTTCGTCCGGTTTGCGCGGAAAGGGTCCGAAAGGGTTAGACCCGGTCCAGCGCGAATCCGCCGTCGGCGTCACGGCCCCGCGGCCTCTGCGGCGTCGGGGGCCGGGGCGGTGCAGCTCCGGCCGGGCGGCCGGCCGATCTTTCGCTCGACGCCGTGCCGCCGGAGAAAGCGCTTCATCGCGCTGAGGCTGAAGACAAGGCCCTGCTCGCGAAGCGCCGCGCACAGCGCGTTCGCGGGCAGGTCCGGGTCCGCCTCCAGCAGAGCGAATATCCGGTCCCGCTCCGCCTCGATGCGCCAGGCGCGGGTCCTGCCGGTCCCGGTCTTCGGCCGCAGGTGGCCGCGCCGGCGCTCCAGCCGCCGCCAGCCGGCGATGGTGCCCACGCCGACACGGAACAGCCGGGCCGCTTCCCGGCGGGTCATCCCGTCCGCCAGCGCCGCTATCACCCGCTCCCGCAATTCCACGGGAAGCGCTTTGCCCATGTCCGTTCCGTCCTTCTCACCGCGTGGCGGGAAGATATAGAACAAAGAGGAAATATTGTGAAGACGCCGGCTCTGCCGCCGGCCGCGTCAGGGCCAGAGGGCGCCGAGGGGGAAGGCCACCGCCTCGAAGGGCGGGAGGGACACCGGCTCGTCCCCGCGCGCCGCGTCGGTTGTCGTCCACTCGCCGTTCCCGAGCGCGAACGCCTCCAGGGTCCGGGCGGACGGGTCCACGAGCCAGAGATGACCGACGCCCTCCCGCGCATAGACCGGGCGCTTCCCTTCGAGGTCCAGTGTCCGCGTGGAGGGGGAAAGAACCTCGCACACCCAGTCCGGCGCAAGCGTCAGATAGGCCACGTCGGGAATTGCGGGCATGCGCTCCCGCCGCCACCCGGCAATGTCGGGAACCAGGATGTCTTCGCCGAAATGAAGTTCGGGTTCATCGACGATCCACCAGCCGCCCGGTCCGTCCCGGCCTATGTGGAAGGCAGCGCCGATCCCGCTGCCGAGGGCCGATTTCGCCAGAGCCGGCAGCGAACCGGGCCTCCGCTGGAGGTGCAGTACGCCGTCCACGATCTCCGCCACCATATGCGGCGGCGCATCGAGCACGTCCCGGTAGCTCGCCCTGCGGGCCGGGGCTGCCTTCGCGTTCATGCTGTCCGCTCCGCTTCCCGGCGCCGCCTCAAGCTACCCCCGTGCGGCCGGGCTGTCACGGCGGTGGAGCGACAGATGTTTGAATTCGGCAAACCCTCGTCCTGAGTAGCGGCGAAGCCGCGTATCGAAGGACGGCGCTTCCATCGGCAGGTCGCGAAACCGGGCGTCCTAGTCGTCGCCGGCTTCAAGCCTGCCTTCGGTTCGGGACTGGCGCTCGGCCAGACGGAGCATTTCCTGGCGGAAGGCATCCATTGTCGCCTGCCATTGCCGCCTGTCAGCGACCGCTTCCTCATGTACGCCATCGATCCGCTTGTCGAGGCGGGCGGTCGTCCGCAGGATCAACGTCGCAACGACGCCGGCCGTGCCGACGAACGCGCCTGCAAGCGTTATGACCTGCCACCACGTCATGCCCGAGACTCTGCCGACCGTCCAAGATTGTGGCAAGGGGTGCAGTCGGCCGGTCTTACCCCTGCCGCCCGCTCACACCACCGAGTCGAGCCACTGCTTGAGCGCGCTTTTGGGCATGGCGCCGACGCGCTGGGCGACCATCTCGCCGTCGCGGAAGACCATGAGCGTCGGGATGCCGCGCACGCCGAGTTCGCCGGGGGTCTTCGGATTGTCGTCGATATCGAGCTTCACGACGTCGAGACGCTCTTCCATTTCGGACGCGATGTCCTCGAGGAAGGGCGCGATCTGCTTGCAGGGGCCGCACCATTCGGCCCAGAAATCGACCACGACGGGCTTGGCCGCCTGCCTTACGTCCTCATCGAAACTCGCATCCGTCGTGTGCCGCGTGGCCATTCCGGTCCCTCCCGAGAAGTCATCCGCCATTCGCCTTCAAGTGGCCGCAAAGCGCCCGGCCGTCAAGGCATATATGGCGCAAGGCAGCTTTCGGGAATCGGCATCAGCAGGGGCGCCTCGGTCCAGAGCAGCGCCGCGCGGACTGGATGCTCCGGCCGTATCTGCCGCAAGAGCGCGACATAGCGCGCCAATTGCCGCAGATAGGCCGCCGGGGCCTCTGCCGGATCGGCAGGCGGGGCGCGCCCGCTCTTGAAATCGACGATCAGCGTTTCCTCCGGCAGAAGCGCCAGCCGGTCGATGCGCGCGCTCACGACCTCGCCGCCGATTCGCCCGACAAGCGGCGCTTCCGCCCGGCTGTGGGGGCCGAACACGGGACTGAAAGCGGGATCGTCGAGCACCGCCAGCGCCTCGCGGGCCGTTGCTTCGGCGTCGCCAGCCAGTTCGGGATCGGCAGCGAGGAACCCGAGCGCGGCATCGAGGCGCCGTTCGGGCGCGATCTCCGGCAGCAGTTCCAGCAGCTTGTGGACCGCCCGGCCCCGCCGGAAACGCCCGGCCGACCCGCCGCGAAGCGGGGAGGTGGGAGCGGACGCCCCCTCGTCGTCGCCGGGAGGCGGGACCGGCTGTGCCGCAACCGGCGCGCGGGCCCAGCCCGGAAGGGGAGGGGCAGTCTCCCGGTCCGCCGCCGGGCGCGCCGCTTCCGCTTCCGCCCCGCGCCGCTCCATCGCCAGCAGCGGTTCGTCGAAATCCGGGTCGTCCTCCTCCGCCATGCAGGGCGCCAGCCTGTCCCGGATGGCGTTGTACCAACAATCGTCCGGCAGCTTCCTGCCGCTGTTGTTCCACCCGCAGACCACCAGCCGGTCGGCCGCGCGGGTCATGGCCACATAAAGCAGGCGGCGTTGTTCTTCTTCGTCTTCCCGATCGGCCCTGTCCAGCAAGGCTTCGGATACCGGGTCGATCCGGTCCCTGTTCGTGGAGGGCGGCCAGAGCAGCAGGCCGCCGTCGCGGTAGAGCGCCTGGCGGCGGCTCGGATGGGCCGGAGCGGCGGCGGTGTCCGGCAGGATGACCACCGGCGCCTCCAGCCCCTTGGCGCCGTGGACGGTGCTGACCCGCACCTCGTTGCGGTCCCGCTGGTCGAGTTGGCGCTTCACCTCCGCCTCGCCGCTCCTGAGCCATTGCAGGAAGCCCTGCAGGCTGGAGGCATGGCGGCGCTCATAGTCGAGCGCGGCGTTCAGGAACTCGTCTATCGGGTCGTTCGCTTCTTCGCCGAGCCGGGCCGCGATCTTCCGGCGCAGCCCGCCTTCCGCCAGCAGGTCCGCGAAGAAGGCGTGGACGCCGACATAATCCGCCTTGCCGAGCAGCGCGCCCAGCGCCTCGAAGCAGGAGCCGAACCGCTCCGTCTCCCGGCGCTTGCCGAGCGCGGCCCAGAGCGTGCCTTCACGGCCGCGGGCAAGCTCGAACAGCGCCGCGTCGTCGAAGCCGAACAGCGGCCCCTTGAGAACCGTCGCGAGAGTCAGGTCGTCCTCCGGCAGCAGGACGAAATCGCCGATGGCCGCGAGGTCCATGACCGCAAGCTCCTCGGCGAGCGTCATGCGGTCGATGCCGGCGACAGGCACGCCCGCCTGCTTCAGCGCCGCAATGACGCGCGGGATGAAGGCCCGGCCGGAGCGGCGCGGCAGCAGGATCATGATGTCGCCCGCGCGCATGGGCCGCCCGCCGGGGGCTACCGGCTCGCCGCGTTCGAGCCAGCTTGCGATGCACCGGGCGACCCGGTCAGCAAGCGCCGTCTCGGCCGCATCCTCGTGGAAATATTCAGTGGGCGGCTCGAACGGATCTCCCGGCTTCCGGTTCTCGCCGATTTCGAGCGGCCAGATCTCGACGCGCCCGCCCGCGCCGGCGCGGCTTGCCCGGTGGCGGGGCGCCGCTCCGCCGATCCCGAGGTCCGGCCCGTCCCCGCCGGCGAACACCGCGTCAACCGCCTCCAGAAGCACCGGAGCCGCGCGGAAGGAGACCTCCAGCGGCACGTCCTCCCAGCGCCGGCCGGCCCCCTCCGCCCGCGTCCGGAATGTCTCGCGCATGTCCCCGAATTTCTTCGGCTCCGCGCCCTGGAAGCGGTAGATGGACTGCTTGGGGTCGCCCACGGCGAAGAGCGTGCGCGTCTCTTCGCCCGCGCCCTCGCCGGCGAAGAACTCCTGCGTCAGCGCCTCGACAAGCCCCCATTGCGAGGGACTCGTGTCCTGCGCCTCGTCGATCAGCACATGGTCGATGCCCCGGTCGAGCTTGTAATGCACCCAGGCGGCGGAGCGGCTCTGCAAGAGGCCGAGCGCGCTCTCGATCAGGTCGTCATAGTCGAGCAGCCCGGCCCGGCCCTTGGACCGGCGGTATTCGCCGTCCACGGCCTCTCCCAGCGCCAGCGCCGCCCTGGAGGCGTTGAGCGTGGCCTCGATCCGGCGGTATTGGCGCATCCGCTCGATCCGTTCGCATTCCTCGTCCAGCAGGCCCGGCAGGCATTCTCCGCCGACGAGGTTCTTCGTGCCGATTTCCTCGCGCGGCTCGCCGTTCGACTTGTAGAAGACCTTGCGCACCTCCTCGATGTCGTCGTCGGAGGGAGCCTCGGTGTCGGCCCAGCGTTGCAGGCTCGCGGCGTGCCGCTTGTCGGTTACAGTTCCTCCCGCCAGGATCGACGCCGCCTCCTGCAGCGCTTTCATCCCCTTTTTCGTGCGTTCGGGGACCTCGGGCAGGACCAGCCCTGCCTCCAGCGCGGCGAGCGCCTGTGGCCCGAAGGCGCTGCGATTGCGCAGCAGTTCGGCGATGAAGGCGCGGATATTGTATTCCGAGAGGTTGTCGGCGACCTCGGCGACAGCGCCGTCGAGTCCGTCTTCGCGCCGCTCCAGCACGGCGTCGCGGGCGTTCGCCTGCCGGGTCAGCGCCTCGCGTTCGTCTGCAAGCTGGAACCAGGGCGAGACTCCGGCTTCGATGGGGAAGCGCCCGAGCAGGCTCTGGCAAAAGGCATGGATCGTGTCGATGCGGAGCCCGACCGGCGCATCGACCGTGCGGGCGAACAGGCGGCGCGCGCGATCCCGCCCGTCTCCGTCCGGAGCCTCGGCGCCCAGCCGGACGAGGGCCTTGTCGAGGTCTTCGTCCGGGGCGGTGGCCCAGCCGGCCAGCTCACGCTCTATGCGGATGCGCATTTCGGCCGCGGCCGCGCGGGTGTAGGTCAGGCAGAGAATGCGTTCCGGCGGCACGTCCCCAAGCAGCAGCGCCAGCACGCGGTCGGCGAGCACCTTGGTCTTGCCGGAGCCGGCATTGGCGTCCACCCAGGCGGACGCCTCCGGGTCGGCGGCGCGGCGCTGCTGCGCGGTCGCGGCCTCGACGGCGGGGTTCAGAGCCGCCTCGACCATTCGTCCTTCCTCGAAAGATGCCGGTAGTCGTTATAGCCGCCGGCGAATTCCGGCCTTGGCTCGGCGAGATAGGGCATGGCTTCCTCGTCGAAGGCGGCAACGAAGCGCAAAAGGCCCTCGCGCGTGGCCTTGACGACCTCCCCGATATTGTAGGGCCCGCGCAATTTGCCCGGCTTCTCGCCTTGGCGGGCTACCCTCAGCGGTGCCGGCCGGTCGCCGCGCCCGCCGCCGGTGCGCCAGTATTCCAGCTCGGAGGCGGCGCCCGCGGGACAGTCGGTGAATCCGCCCGCCTCTGCAATGATGGCTTCGATAGGCAATTGCCGCGCCGTGCGCCGCACGACATCCGTCGCCGAGGGCGGGTTGCCGGACTTGTAATCGACGATGACAAGCCCGCCGCCGGCCCGCAGCTCCACCCTGTCCGCGCGGGCCGTGAGGGTGAAGGACCCCGCCGGGCCGTCGAGCCGCGTCTCGCCCCGGATCTCGGTCAGGATGCGCTCGATGCCCGGCCGGCGCTCCGTCTCGATGGCCCAGACATTCCGCGCCGCGCGTTCGAACCGCCGGTTCCAGAAGACCGCCGCCAGAGGCCGGTCCGCAAAGGCCGCGAACGCCTCCTCGCCGATGGCGAGCAGATGGTCCCAGGCCTCGTCCGGCAGGTCGGGGCCCGGATAGTCGCGCATGAAGCGCTCCAGCGCCTCGTGGATCGTGGAGCCGAAGTCGCGCGCTTCCGGGTCCGCGTCGATGGGGTCGAGCGGGCGCAGATCGAGAATCTGCCGGGCGTAGATGCTGTAAGGGTCCTGGAGCCAGGTTGTGACGTGGGTGGCCGAAAGCTTGCGAGGGCGCGCCGCCACGGGCGGGCAGGGCTTCGGCGGACCGGCGGGCCGCACCTCTTCCGGCCGGTCGAGCTCCTCCTGCCAATGGGCCCAGCGCCGGTCCTCGAGATCGCGTCCGAGCGCCCGGGCCACGGTTTCGAGGCGTTGCAGCCAGGGGGAGGGCACGGTCGGGTCCGTGCCCACCCGCTCGGAGCGCGTCAGGATGACCTCGCCGGAGTTCAGCGCCTGGGCGAAATCGTGCGCGGCAAGACCCTGCCGGACCTCCGCCGGCGGCAGGCCGAACTGGATGCGCATCTCGCGGCTCATCCACGGGTCGGGCGCGGGATCGGCCGGCCACGCGCCCTGGTTCAGCCCGGCGAGTACCAGCCGGCCCGCGCGTTGCAGCCGCGCTTCCAGCGGCCCCAGAATGGTGAGGCCCGGATGGCGCGGGCGAGCCATGCGCACCGTCTGCCCGGCGGCAAGCTCGTCGAACAGCGCGGCATAGTCGGCGGGCTGGATGGGCGGCCAGGCCCCGGCCGTTTCACTGAGGTCCGCCAGAAGCGCCGCCGCCGCTTCGCCATCCGCGCCGCGCCAGAGGCCGGTTTCGCCGGCGAGCTTCTCTGCCGTCCCGACATGCGCCGCCAGCAGGTCGGCCAGCGGCGCCGCCTGCCGCCGGTGGAGCGCCCGCAGCGGATGAAAAGCCCGGGCAATCCGGCGGGCCGTCTTGCCGATACGCTTGTCCCTCGCTCTTTTCGCTGCCTGCAGAAGCCCGTCCAGCCCGTTGCCGGGGCGGGGGCCGCGCAGCAGCGCCCGTTCCAGCCGGCGGACGGCGCGGCGGAAGCGCGTGGGCTCCATGCCGCAGGCTGCGAGCGGATGCTTGAGGGCGGCCAGCAGTTCGGCGGGCGCAAAATCCACCGCCGCCGCATGGGCGACAAGGCGCAGGAACGCGCCGGCGGGCGTCCTGCCGAGCGGCGCGCCGGCGCTGTCGTCCGCCAGCAGGCCCCAGCGCCCGAGCTCCACCGAGACCCGCCGGGCGAGGTCCCGGTCGGGCGTCACCAGGGCGGCGCTCTCGCCGCGCTCCACCGCGTCGCGCAGCATGAGGGCGACGGCGCCGGCCTCGGCCGCGGGATTGGCGAAGCGGGCGACCGTCAACCCTTCCGCGCCGTCGCCGATGCCGGGCGCAAGGCTCCGCCAGGCCTCGGTCGTCTCCGCCGGCCGCATGGCTTCGGCCACCAGCCGGCTGCGGGCTACGGGCCGGGTTTCCGGCCAGTCCGGCACCGCGGCGCGCTCGACGCCCAGCCTTTCGAGCAGCTGCTTCAGCGCCCATTGCGGATGCCCTTCCTCCACCGCCTCCCAGCCCCTGTCGTCGAGATGGCGGTCGAGCCCCGGCAGCACGACAAGCCCGCGCGGCAGGCCGGCGATGCAGGCCAGCAGGTCGGCCGTCGCCGGCATGATGCCGGTGGAGCCGGCGGCAATGACGCGCCCTTCGGGCGGCGACCGCCGCCAAAGGGCGATCTGGGCCTCGTAGAGCTGGTTGCGCCGGTCGATGGGGTCGAGCCGGCCCCGTTCTTCCAGAATGTCCGGCCAGGCTTTCGTGACGATGGAGAGGAAGTCCAGCGTTTCCTGCCAGTGCTCCGCAAATTCTTCCGAAACCAGGGCGTCGAGGCGGTCGAAGTCCAGCCGGTTGAATTGTGCCTCGTCGATCAGCCGGGCGAGCGCGCCGGCGAGTTGGAGCGCGCGGTCCGGCGGGATCTGCCTGTCGCGCCCCATGACCAGCCGGGCGAGCAGCAGGCGGCGGGCGAGCGTGGAGATTGCGGGCTTGAGGCTGAGGTCGTCCGCAAGACCCGGTTCCGCTTCGGCGCGGATGGCGATTTCGTCGGCGTCCAGCTCCCCGAGGGAAAGGATGCGCGGCAGCAGCAGCGTGCCGCCGTCCGCCGCCTCCGCGAATGCCTCGACCAGCGCGCGCCCGGCCCGGTGTGTCGGCAACAGCACGATGTCGTCGGCCAGCGTCGGGCTGTCGATGAGCGCGCCGGCCAGCGTTTCCAGGAAGGGCGCGCCCGCGGGGATGGATACGACATTCATGCGCTTGCCAGCATGGCTTCCGCGTGGGCGAGGCGTTCCGGCGTGCCGGCGTCGAGCCACGCGCCCTCGCAGACGAGGCCGAAGAGCCGGCCCTCCGCTTCCGCCCTGTCATAGGCGCGCGTCAGCCGCCAGGCGCCGGGCGGCGGGTCGTCGAACAGGCCGGGGACAAGGATTTGTGCGCCGGTGAACAGGAAGGGCGCGGTATCGGGGTCCTGCCGCCGGCAAAGCCGCCCGTCCGACGCCATGTGGAAATCGCCCATTCCATCGTAATGCACCGCCTTCGCCGTCGGGTAAAGCAGCAGCCGTGCATCCATCCGGCGGGGGTCGAAACCGGCGGCGAGCCGGCCCAGCCAGCCCGCGCCGTCCGCCCCCCAGACGAGGTCCGAGTTGAGGACGAAGAAGGGCTCGCCGCCAAGAAGCGCCAGCGCATGGGCGACGCCGCCGCCGGTTTCCAGCCGTTCCGCCTCGCGGGAAATCACGATTTCCGGCTGCCTCCGTCCGGCAAGATGCGGTTCGATTTCCGCCGCGCGGTGGTAGGTGTTCACCACGGCGCGCGCGACCCCGGCCTCGCTCAGCATGTCGAGCGCGCGGTCGATCAGCGCCCGGCCGCCGACGTGCCGGAGCGGCTTCGGCGGCCCGTCGCCGAGACGCGAGCCGAGCCCGGCGGCCAGCACCATGGCGGTATGCGGCAGGACGCCCGTCATTCGACCGCCGGGATGCGGAGGTCGGCGGCGACATGGCGGCGTAGCCACATCGCCAGAGGCTCCAGGCCCGGATGGGCGAGATTGCGCTCCAGCATCCGCCGGAGACGGGGCAGGTAGCGCAGATAGCCGGGCTTGCCGTCGCGCCGGGCGAGCCGCATGAAGGTGCCGAGCACGCGGATATGGCGCTGCGCGCCGAGGACGGCGACATCCCGCTCCAGGTTCCGGGCGTCCGGAAAGGCGGCGCGGTAGCGGGCCAGCACCGCCCGGCGCACGCTCTCATCGACATCGCGCCTCGCATCCTCGATCAGCGAGGCGAGGTCGTAGGCCGGGGGGCCGCCGGCGGCGTCCTGGAAATCGAGCAGGCCGCAGGCGGCCGCGCCTTCCCGCCCGTCCAGCCGCACGAGGTTGTCCACATGGAAATCGCGCAGCATCAGCGTTTCGGGGCCGGCCAGTGCGGGCGCGAGCACCTGTCGCATCGCCTCGGCGAACCCGTCCCGGTCCGTGGCCTGCCTTCCAGCGGCCGGCAGGTACCAGTCGAGGAAGAGTTCCGCCCCGGCAACGAACCGGTCCGCGCCGAAGGACGGAAACCCGTCCGCCGCGCCCGGTTGGCCCTGCAGGGCGGCCAGCGCGTCGGTCGCCAGCAGGTAGAGCTCCTGCTCGCTCTCGCCCCGGTCCAGCAGCCGGGTGAAGGTGTCGTCGCCGAAATCCTCCAGCAGCAGCAGCCCGTGCGCCGGGTCGGCCCGATAGACCTCCGGCGCGGAAAGGCCGAGGTGCCGGAGCCGCGCGGCCACCGTCGCGAAGGGCCGCACCTCCTCCTCGGGCGGCGGCGCGTCCATCAGCATGACCGTCTCCCGGCCGCGCCTCAGCCGGACATAGCGGCGGAATGAGGCATCGCCCGGCAGGGGCTCGCGCCGGGCCCCGCCCCAGCCGGCGCCGGCAAGAAAGGCGGCGATGGCGGCCTCGCGGCTCAACGGCGGTCCTCGATCCGCACGCGGCGCGCGTCCCCGCAGGCGATCTCGAAGGCGATGTCGAGCCGCCGGCCGGGCAGGAAGCCGCCGAGGCGCTCCGGCCACTCGACCAGCGCCACGCCCTCGCCGAGCGCCTGTTCCAGCCCGAGCTCCACCGCCTCCTCCGGCGCGGCGAGCCGGTAGCAGTCGAAATGCCAGACCGGCGGGGCCGGGCGCTCATAGACCTGCACCAGGGTGAAGGTCGGGCTCGGCACCGTCTCGGGCCTGAGCCCGGCATCCCTCTGGCGGCCCTGGATCAGTGCGCGCGCAAAGGCCGTCTTGCCGGCGCCGATACTCCCGATCAGCCCCACCGCGTCGCCCCGGCGGAGCAATGCCGCGACCTGCCTGGCAAGCCGTCCGGTCGCGGCAAGATCGGGCAGATCGACGGCTTCGGGCAGCATGGCGGCGGGGCCCGCTTTGCGCCGGCCGTCCGGTGCGGAGTCGTCAGGCGGCAGGACGGCGGCCGGAAATTGCTTCGCGGAGTCCGTCCATAAGGCCCTCGAGCCGCGCTTGCCCGTGCTCGACCGCCCGCAGCCGGTTGTCGATCCCGTCGAGACGCCTGTTGGTCTCGTCGATGCGCGCACCGAGACGTTCTTCGAGCCGCGCGTTGCTGCGCAACATCAACGCTGCAAAGGCGATGAGGATGGCGGGTGTAAGCCAGGCGGACAGTTCCATCGGCGCGAAGACCTTTCTTCGGGGCGGAGTGTGCCCCGAACCGCACATGCCTGCAAGGGTTGCCGCCGCAACATGTCCGCCGTCTGCGCCAACTGCCTACGCAGCATGGCGTCGGGACTTGATCGGGCAGGATGCGGCTTCCATGATAGCGGTCGCTGCGGCGCCCTCCAATCCCGGAGCATTCATGGAATACGAGACCGATGTCGTGATCGTCGGGGCGGGGCCGGTCGGCCTGTTCGCCGTATTCGAACTCGGCATGCTCCGGATCCGCGCGCATGTGGTGGACTCGCTGGAAGCGATCGGCGGGCAATGCACGGCGCTCTATCCGGAAAAGCCGATCTACGACATTCCCGGTTTTCCGAGAGTGGACGCCGGCGACCTGGTGGCGAGGCTGGAGGAACAGGCAGCGCCGTTTGCGCCCGTCTATCACCTCGACCAGAGGGTCGAGGCGCTGACGCCTCTGGACGACGGCTGGCGGGTCGAGACCGCGAAAGGCGCATCGATCCGCTGCAAGGCCGTCATCGTGGCGGCCGGTGTCGGCGCCTTCGGCCCCAACCGCCCGCCGCTCGATGGGCTGGCGGCCTATGAGGGCAGGAGCGTCTTCTACGCCGTGCGCCGGCGCGAGGACTTCCGGGGCAAGCGGGTGGTGATCGGCGGCGGCGGCGACAGCGCGGTGGACTGGGCGCTCTCGCTCTCGGAAGTCGCGGCCTCGGTCGCGGTCGTCCACCGGCGGCCGAAATTCCGCGCCGCGCCGGAAAGCGTCGCGCGCATGAAGGCGCTGGAAGCGGACGGGAAGGTGGAATGCGTCATCCCGTACCATCTCGACGGGCTGGAGGGTGAGGACGGCCGGCTGGAGGCGGTGAGGGTGAAGACGCTGAAGGGCAAGACGCGCCGGCTGGAGGCCGATGTGCTGCTGCCCTTCTACGGGCTCGCGATGAATCTCGGCCCCATCGCGGAGTGGGGCCTCGGGCTCGACCGCAACCATATCGCCATCGATCCCTCGACCTCGATGACGGACCGCGGCGGCATCTACGCCATAGGCGATATCGCGACCTACAAGGGCAAGCTCAAGCTCATCCTGACCGGCTTCGCCGAGGCCGCGGCGGCGGCGCATGACATCCATCCCCGGATCTTTCCGGACGAGGTGCTGCACTGGGAATATTCGACGACGAAAGGCATACCCGAGCCATGACCGACCTGTCCCCGCCATGCCGAAGGAACGCCGGCCCTTGATCCCGACCTACACGCTGCCCGGTGTGCTGACCATGCAAGGGCCCTCCGGCCCGGTGAGGCCGCTGGTGCTGGACTCGCCCCACAGCGGCACCGATTACCCCGCCGATTTCGATGCGGCGGTGGACCGGGCCACCCTGCTCGACGCCGTGGACACGGCGGTGGACGAGCTGTTCGGCGACGGGCCGAGGCTGGGCGCGGCGCTGCTCAAGGCGCATTTCCCGCGCACCTATATCGACCCGAACCGCGCCGTGGACGACCTCGACGCCCGGCTTATCGACGGGTACTGGCCCGATCCGCTCGCGCCGACCGAGAAGACCCGGCGCGGCATCGGGCTCATCCGGCGCACCATCGGCGAGGACGACAGGGCGCTTTACGACCGCCGGCTCGGCGTCGAGGAGGTGCAGGCGCGCATCCGCCGCTACCACGAGCCCTACCACCGCGCGCTCGGCAAGGCGCTGGACAGGCTGATGGAGCGCTTCAGCGCGGTCTATCACCTGAACTGCCATTCCATGGGCTCGCGGAGCCGCGAGGACACGACCCTGCGGCCGGATATGGTGCTCGGCGACCGCGACGGCACGACCTGCGAGGCGGGTTTCACCGCCTTCGCCGCCGAGGTGCTGCGCGGGCTCGGCTACAAGGTGCGGACCAACCACATCTTCAAGGGCGTGGAGCTCGTCCGCGCCTTCTCGGCCCCGGATGCCGGCCGCCACAGCCTCCAGATCGAGATCAACAAGGCCCTCTATATCGACGAGGCGACCCGCCGTCCGCGCCCGGATTTCGCGTCGGTCCAGGCCGATCTCGCGCAACTGATCGACCGCCTTGCCGGCTACGCCGAAGAGCGCGCAAACGGGGCGGGGAGGAACGTGGCGTGAAAACCCATACCGAAGTCGTCGTTATCGGCGGCGGGGTGATCGGCGCTTCGGTGCTCTACCACCTCACGAAGCGCGGCTGGAAGGATGTCGTGCTGGTCGAGCGCGACGAGCTCACTTCGGGATCGAGCTGGCACGCCGCCGGCGGCATGCACACCATCAACGGCGACCCGCATATCGCGAAGCTCCAGAAATACACCATCGACCTCTACCCGGAGATCGAGACCGCATCGGGCCAGTCGGCGGGGCTGCATGTGACGGGCGGCTACCTGCTGGCCGGCACGCCGGATCGCATGGAATGGCTGAAGCTGATCCATGCGCGCGGGCGCTATCTGGGGCTCGATACCGAGATCGTCTCCGCCGAGGAGGCGCACAGGCACATGCCGCTGCTCGACCCCCGGCATTTCGTGGGGGCGCTCTGGAACGCCGATGACGGCCATGTGGACCCGTCCGGCACGACCCATGCCTATGCCGCAGCGGCCCGCAAGCAGGGAGCCGAGATTTACCGCTTCACCAAGGTCGAGGCGCTTGAGCCGCTTCCGGGCGGCGAGTGGCTGGTGACGACGGACAAGGGGGAAATCCGAGCGGCGCATGTCGTCAATGCCGGCGGGCTTTGGGCGCGCGAGGTCGGGCGCATGGTCGGCCTCGAACTGCCGATCCTCGCCATGGAGCATATGTATCTCATCACCGACGACATGCCGGAGGTGGAGGCATACAACCGCGAGACGGGCGGCGAGATGCTGCATGTCGTGGATTTCGAGGGCGAAATCTATCTGCGCCAGGAAGGCCGCGGCATGCTCATGGGCACCTATGAGAAGGCCTGCAAGCCCTGGTCTCCCGTGGACACGCCCTGGGATTTCGGCCACGAGCTGCTCCAGCCGGACCTCGACCGCATCGCGCCCTCGCTGGAAGTCGGGTTCGAGCATTTCCCGGCCTTTCAGGAGGCCGGCATCAAGCGGGTCATCAACGGTCCGTTCAGCTTTGCGCCGGACGGCAATCCGCTTGTCGGGCCGGTGCGCGGCCTGCCGGGCTTCTGGTGCGCCTGTGCGGTCATGGCGGGCTTCAGCCAGGGCGGCGGCGTCGGCCTCGCGCTCGCCAACTGGATCGTGGACGGCGACCCCGGTTTCGACATTCACGCCATGGACGTCGCCCGCTACGGCGCCTGGGCGACGCCCGCCTATACCGACGCCAAGGTCCGCGAGAACTATTCCCGGCGCTTCTCGATCCGCTTCCCGAACGAGGAACTGCCCGCCGCGCGCCCGCTCCGCACCACGCCGGTCCACGACCGGATGGCGGCGATGGGTGCGGTGTTCGGCGACGCCTGGGGTCTGGAGCAGCCGCTCTGGTTCGCTCCGCCCGGCGTCGAGGACAGGCTCTCCTTCCGCCGCTCCACGGACTTCGAGCATGTGGGCGCGGAGTGCCGGGCCGTGCGGGAGGGCGTCGGCGTTGCGGAGACCAGCGGCTTCGCCGCCTACGATGCGATGGGTCCGGGCGCGGAAGCCTGGCTCGACCGGATACTGGCAAGCCGGCTGCCGCGCGAGGGGCGCATGGGCCTGGCGCCAATGCTGAACGAGGGCGGCAAGATCATCGGCGACTTCACGCTCGCCAATCTCGGCGGCGGGCTCTGGCGGCTGGTCGGCTCCGGCCCTGCCGAGGAGTACCACATGCGGTGGTTCACCCGGCATCTGCCGGCGGACGGGTCGGTGTCGGTCGCGCCGCTGGGGTCCGGACTGAACGGGCTCACGATAGCCGGGCCGAAGGCGCGCGACGTGCTGGCGGCGCTTGTCGGCGAGGATGAGGATGTCTCCGCCGAGGCGTTCCGTTTCATGGATGTGCGCCGCATGACGCTCGGCGCCGCGCCGGCGCTTGTCGGCCGGGTCAGCTATACGGGCGGCCTCGGCTATGAGATCTGGGTTGCGCCCGACTACCACCGCCTGCTGCTCGCCCTGCTGCTGGAGGCAGGCGCGGTGCACGGCATCCGGCCCTTCGGCAGCCGGGCGCTGAACGGGCTCCGGGTCGAGAAGCATTACGCCTCATGGGCGCGGGAATACCGCCCGCTCTACGGCCCGGTGGAAGCGCGGCTCGACCGCTTCGTGGCCTACGGCAAGGCTGCGGACTTCATCGGCAAGGAGGCGGCATTGCAGGAGCGCGATACCGGCGGCGATGTCCGGCTCTGCTTCTTCTCGATGGACGCCGACGATGCCGACGCCATGGGCGACGAGCCGGTCTGGCGCGGCGGCGAGGTGGTCGGCGCGATTACCTCCGGCGGTTACGCCCACTGGTCCGGCGTCTCCGTCGCCTGCGGCTATGTGCCTAAGGCGCTGGCGGCCGAAGAGGAGGGCTGGGAAATCGAAATTCTCGGCGACCGCCGCCCCGCCCGCCTCCAGAGCCATCCGCTCTTCGACCCCAATGGCGCGGCGATGCGGGGCTGACGCTCTGTTGCCGCCGGGACACCGGGGCGGGCATAGTCGCGGTCAATCGAACCGCCACGGGATTCGGAGGAACCGATGAAGACTGCGACCCGCCTGCTCAGATCTCCTGACTTCGACGGTTGGGCTGACTTCTGACCGATCTCGCGTCTGGAGTTTTCAGTAAAGCCAATGAGTTGGCAGTTGCGGTGCGGTCAAGCTGCGTTGTAGTGCCTAGTAAATCTTTGAGACTGTCAATGCCTCCGCCACGCGCTACACTCCCCCCATGTTCGTGCGCATCAAGACCTCCCCCAACAGCCCGCGACGCTCGGTCCAGATCGTCGAGGCCGTGCGCGACGGCGGCAAGGTCCGACAGCGCATCGTCCGCCATGTCGGCGTGGCCATGGACGAGGACGAGCTCGAGCGCCTGAGGCAGCTCGGCGAGTACGTCAAGGCGAAGCTGGAGGACGAGCGTCAGCCGGCATTGTTTGCGCCCGAGAAGATCGCTGAGCAGGCGATCCGTGTCGGCCGCCGGGGGGACGGCAAGGAGGAACTCCCGGTCGACCTCAAGCAGCTTGAAGAGGAGCAGCGCCTGATCACAGGCATCCACGAGGTCTATGGCGAGATCTACCGGCTGCTGGGCCTCGACGCGCTGCTGCCGCGCTCGCGCTACCGGGCCTCCCATGACGCGCTGTTCCATGTGGTGATGGCGCGGGTAGCCAACCCCGACAGCAAGCGGGGCAGCGTGCGCCGGCTCGAGGAGGACTTCGGCGTGAGTCTTCCGCTCGAGAAGGTCTACCGGATGATGGATCAGCTCGACGCGACGGTGATCGAGCGACTGCGCACGCGCGTCGGCGAGGCGAGCCGGTCGCTGCTGCCGGAGCCGGTCGCGATCCTCTTCTTCGATTGCACCACGCTCTACTTCGAGACGGCCGCCGAGGACGAGCTTCGCCAGCACGGCTTCAGCAAGGACGGCAAACACAAGGACTCGCAGGTTCTGCTGGCGCTGATGGTGACGCGCGAAGGGCTGCCGATCAGCTACGAGGTCTTCCCCGGCGCCACCTACGAGGGACACAGCATGGTCCCGGTCCTGCAGGACATGCAGCGCCGCCACCAGGTGGAGCGCACGGTATGCGTGGCCGACCGGGGCATGCTGAGCGCCGACAACCTCGACGCCATGGACGCCATCGGCGGCGAGTATGTCGTCGGCGCGCGGCTGCGCAAGCTGCCGCTCGCGCTGCTGGGGCAGGTTCTCGACCCCGGGACCTATGCCCCGCTGGAGGGCTCACAGGACCGCCGGGTCGGCGAGTGGGAGTACAAGGGCCGTCGCCTGATCGTCGTCTTCTGCCCCCAGCGCGCACGCAAGGACGCGCACGAGCGCCGCCATCAGGTGGAACGCCTGCTCGACAGGCTGGCCCGCAGCGACAATCCCAGGGAACTGCTCTCCAATCACGGGGCGAAGCGCTTCATCGCCGTCGAGGGCGACGCACGGCTCACGGTGAACCCGGAGAAGATCGCCGAGGCCGCACGATGGGACGGGCTCACCGGCGTCATCACCAATCTGCGCGACGCGCGCGTCACCGAAGTGATGGCTCACTACCAGGGGCTCTGGCAGGTCGAGGAGAGCTTCCGGATCACCAAACACGACCTGAAGATACGTCCCATCTGGCACTGGAACCCGGACCGGATCCGCGCTCACATCGCCATCGCCTTCCTGGCCTTCGCCTGCGTTCGACACCTTGCGTACCGCGTCGCCATCCAGAAGCGGCGGATGTCCCCGGAGGTCATCCGCTCCGCCCTCGTCCACCGCCAGTGCTCCCTGCTGCGCTGTCGGCAATCGGGCAACCGCTACGTCATCCCCTCGAAGCCGACACCGGCGGCGGAGCAGATTTACGCAACCATGGGGCTGCCCCTGACGATCACCCCGTATCAACTCGCCTGACCGTCGACGAAGCACGGCTCGAAGAAATGCCGGATGTAGTGCCTAGCCGAAATGAGAACCAGGCAATATCAACTACTTATGCGAATCAACCGTCGAAGTCAGGAGGAGGGCTGGGAAATCGAAATTCTCGGCGACCGCCGCCCCGCCCGCCTCCAGAGCCATCCGCTCTTCGACCCCAATGGCGCGGCGATGCGGGGCTGACGCTCTGTTGCCGCCGGGACACCGGGGCGGGCATAGTCGCGGTCAATCGAACCGCCACGGGATTCGGAGGAACCGATGAAGACTGCGACCCGCCTGCTCAGATCTCTTGCCCCGGTCTGCGTCATCGCCCTGGTTTCAGCGTCGGCGTCGGCGCAGCATTCGCACGGTGCCTCACCCTATGTGCACGGGCAAAGCGCGGAAATCCCGAGCCTGACGGCCGAGGAGGTTCGTGAGCTGCGGGAAGGCGACGGCATGGGCCTTGCGCGGGCGGCGGAACTCAACCGCTTCCCGGGGCCGAGGCACCTTCTCGAACTCAAGGCGGAACTCGGCCTTGCCGGCAGGCAGCTCCGCCGCATCGAGGCGATTTACGAGAAGATGAAGGCGCAGGCGGTCGCGAAGGGCGAGACCATCCTGGCGGCGGAACGTCACCTCGCGGGCCTGTTCGCTTCGGGCGGGCCGACGGCCGCAAACGTGACGCAGGCGACCGGGCATCTCGGGGTCATGCAGGGCGAGCTCAGGGCGATCCACCTGCTTGCGCATATCGAGGCCGCTCGCGAGCTCACGCCGGAGCAGGTCGAGAGCTACCATCGGCTCAGGGGCTATTCGCACTGACGGCGGCGCGCTTCCTGGGCGATACCGGACGGAGGCCGTTGCATGAGTATCGTGCTGGGCGCGATTGCCGACGATTTCACCGGGGCGACGGACCTTGCCGGCACCTGGGTCGGGGAGGGCGTGAAGACGGTGCAGACCGTCGGCGTGCCGGGCACGGGCGCGGATATCGGCGATGCGGAGGCGGTCGTGGTGGCGCTCCTGACTTCGACGGTTGATTCGCATAAGTAGTTGATATTGCCTGGTTCTCATTTCGGCTAGGCACTACATCCGGCATTTCTTCGAGCCGTGCTTCGTCGACGGTCAGGCGAGTTGATACGGGGTGATCGTCAGGGGCAGCCCCATGGTTGCGTAAATCTGCTCCGCCGCCGGTGTCGGCTTCGAGGGGATGACGTAGCGGTTGCCCGATTGCCGACAGCGCAGCAGGGAGCACTGGCGGTGGACGAGGGCGGAGCGGATGACCTCCGGGGACATCCGCCGCTTCTGGATGGCGACGCGGTACGCAAGGTGTCGAACGCAGGCGAAGGCCAGGAAGGCGATGGCGATGTGAGCGCGGATCCGGTCCGGGTTCCAGTGCCAGATGGGACGTATCTTCAGGTCGTGTTTGGTGATCCGGAAGCTCTCCTCGACCTGCCAGAGCCCCTGGTAGTGAGCCATCACTTCGGTGACGCGCGCGTCGCGCAGATTGGTGATGACGCCGGTGAGCCCGTCCCATCGTGCGGCCTCGGCGATCTTCTCCGGGTTCACCGTGAGCCGTGCGTCGCCCTCGACGGCGATGAAGCGCTTCGCCCCGTGATTGGAGAGCAGTTCCCTGGGATTGTCGCTGCGGGCCAGCCTGTCGAGCAGGCGTTCCACCTGATGGCGGCGCTCGTGCGCGTCCTTGCGTGCGCGCTGGGGGCAGAAGACGACGATCAGGCGACGGCCCTTGTACTCCCACTCGCCGACCCGGCGGTCCTGTGAGCCCTCCAGCGGGGCATAGGTCCCGGGGTCGAGAACCTGCCCCAGCAGCGCGAGCGGCAGCTTGCGCAGCCGCGCGCCGACGACATACTCGCCGCCGATGGCGTCCATGGCGTCGAGGTTGTCGGCGCTCAGCATGCCCCGGTCGGCCACGCATACCGTGCGCTCCACCTGGTGGCGGCGCTGCATGTCCTGCAGGACCGGGACCATGCTGTGTCCCTCGTAGGTGGCGCCGGGGAAGACCTCGTAGCTGATCGGCAGCCCTTCGCGCGTCACCATCAGCGCCAGCAGAACCTGCGAGTCCTTGTGTTTGCCGTCCTTGCTGAAGCCGTGCTGGCGAAGCTCGTCCTCGGCGGCCGTCTCGAAGTAGAGCGTGGTGCAATCGAAGAAGAGGATCGCGACCGGCTCCGGCAGCAGCGACCGGCTCGCCTCGCCGACGCGCGTGCGCAGTCGCTCGATCACCGTCGCGTCGAGCTGATCCATCATCCGGTAGACCTTCTCGAGCGGAAGACTCACGCCGAAGTCCTCCTCGAGCCGGCGCACGCTGCCCCGCTTGCTGTCGGGGTTGGCTACCCGCGCCATCACCACATGGAACAGCGCGTCATGGGAGGCCCGGTAGCGCGAGCGCGGCAGCAGCGCGTCGAGGCCCAGCAGCCGGTAGATCTCGCCATAGACCTCGTGGATGCCTGTGATCAGGCGCTGCTCCTCTTCAAGCTGCTTGAGGTCGACCGGGAGTTCCTCCTTGCCGTCCCCCCGGCGGCCGACACGGATCGCCTGCTCAGCGATCTTCTCGGGCGCAAACAATGCCGGCTGACGCTCGTCCTCCAGCTTCGCCTTGACGTACTCGCCGAGCTGCCTCAGGCGCTCGAGCTCGTCCTCGTCCATGGCCACGCCGACATGGCGGACGATGCGCTGTCGGACCTTGCCGCCGTCGCGCACGGCCTCGACGATCTGGACCGAGCGTCGCGGGCTGTTGGGGGAGGTCTTGATGCGCACGAACATGGGGGGAGTGTAGCGCGTGGCGGAGGCATTGACAGTCTCAAAGATTTACTAGGCACTACAACGCAGCTTGACCGCACCGCAACTGCCAACTCATTGGCTTTACTGAAAACTCCAGACGCGAGATCGGTCAGAAGTCAGCCCAACCGTCGAAGTCAGGACGGTGCAGACCGTCGGCGTGCCGGGCACGGGCGCGGATATCGGCGATGCGGAGGCGGTCGTGGTGGCGCTCAAGTCGCGAACCGCGCCGGTGGACGAAGCTGTGGAGAGCTCGCTGGAGGCGCTCCGGTGGCTGCGGGAGGCGGGCGCCCGGCAGATCGTCTTCAAATACTGCTCCACCTTCGATTCCACCGAGAAGGGCAATATCGGCCCCGTCGCCGATGCGCTGGCGGATGCGCTCGACGCGGACTTCGCGCTGGTCTGCCCCGCCTTTCCGACCAACGGGCGCACGATCTACCGGGGCTATCTCTATGTCGGCGACATGCTGCTTTCCGAGTCGCCGATGAAGGACCACCCGCTGACGCCGATGCGGGATTCCAGCCTGATCCGGCTGATGGCGGCGCAGTCGCAGGGCCGGGTGGGGCTGGTGCCGCTGCAGGATGTGAGCGCGGGCGTCGTCGCAATCCGATCGCGCATCGCGGCGCTGAAGGCCGACGGTGTGCGATACGGGGTCGTCGATGCCGTTGCGGACGCCGATTTGCGCCGGGTCGGTGAGGCGGCGGCGGACCACAGGCTGGTCACGGGAGGCTCGGGGATCGGCATGGGCCTGCCGGAGAATTTCCGCAGGTCGGGCCTGCTTTCGGCCGGGTCCGCGCCGGTCCTGCCGGAGGCGGCGGGCCGGGAAGTCGTGCTGGCGGGTAGTTGCTCGGCCGCCACCAGGGCGCAGATCGCGGCTGTCGAGGGACTCTGGCCCGCCCGCAAGATCGATCCCGACGGGCTGGCCGCAGGGCCGGGTGAGGTTGAGGACGCCATAGCCTGGGCGCTCACCCGCCCGACCGGCAAGCCGGTACTGGTCTATGCGTCCGCCGGGCCGGAGGAAGTCTCGGCGGTGCAGGCCCGCTACGGTGTCGAAGGGGCAGGGCGCATGTTCGAATCCGCCTTCGAGAGGATTGCCGGTGCACTTGCCGATAACGGCTTCTCGCGCATTGTCGTCGCCGGGGGGGAAACATCGGGCGCCGTCGTCTCGGCCCTTGGGGCGGCCGCCTTGCGCATCGGCCCCGAAATCGCGCCCGGCGTTCCGTGGACGGAGGCCGTCGGCGGCAGGCCCCTTGCGCTTGCGCTCAAATCCGGGAACTTCGGCGCGGAGACGTTTTTCGCCGACGCCTTCGGGATGCTGCCGTGAGCGAGGCAAAGCTGCGAGACCGGATCGCGGGCATGGCCAAGTCGCTGTTCGACCGGGGCCTGACCTTCGGCTCGACGGGGAATATCAGCGTCCGGCTGGACGACGGTTGGCTGATGACGCCGACCGGCTCGAGCATGGGCGATCTGGACCCGGCGCGGATTTCCCGGCTGGACGCCGCCGGGACCCATGTCTCGGGCGACGCGCCGACTAAGGAAGCCTTCCTGCATATCGCCGTGTATGAGCGCCGGCCAAAGGCGGGGGCGGTCGTCCATCTGCATTCGACGCATTCGGTCGCGGTGAGCTGCCTGGCGGAGATCGACGAGGCGGATGTGCTGCCGCCTCTGACGGCCTATTACGTCATGCGCGTGGGCACGCTGCCGCTCATTCCCTATTTTCCGCCGGGCGATATCGACCTTGCCAGGGCGGTGCGCGAGATGGCCTCCGACCATCACGCCATGCTGCTGGCCAATCACGGGCCTGTGGTGGCGGGCAGGTCCCTAGCCGACGCCGTCTATGCCACGGAGGAGCTGGAGGAGACGGCCAAATTGTTCCTCGCCCTGCAGGGCATGAAGACCCGGCCGTTGACTCCGGAGCAGGTGGCCGAAATCCACCGCCGTTTCCCGTCCGACATCTGAGGGGCGACCGAGCATATGAAATACCGCATCGGCGTCGATGTCGGAGGCACCTTCACGGACCTGATGGTGCTGGACGCGGAAACCGGCGAAGCCCATGCGCTCAAGACTCCGACCACGCCGGCGGACCCGTCCGAGGGGCTGCTTGCAGGCATCGCCGAAGCGAAGGAACGCCTCGGCTTCGGGCCGGGGGAGGTCGGGTTCATCCTGCACGGCACGACCATCGCCACCAATGCCGTGCTGGAGCGCAAGCTGCCGGAAGGCGCACTGATCGCCAACAGGGGCTTTGCCGATGTGCTGGAAATCGGCCGGCATGTCCGCCGCGAGCCCTATACACTGAAGCCGACGCCCCAGACGGTGCTGGTGCCCCGCGACCGGCGCTACGGCGTCGAGGGGCGGATACGCTGGGACGGCAGCGAGGAAACGCCGCTCGACGAGGAAGCCGTCGCCGGCATTGCGCGCGAGATATCCGAGGCGGGCATCGGCGCCGTCGCCGTCGCGTTCCTGCATGCCTATCGGGACCCCTCGCATGAGCGCCGCGTGGAGGAAATACTGATCGGGGCAGCGCCCGGCATCCCGGTGTCGCTGTCCTCCGATGTGAGCCCCGAGATCCGCGAGTTCGAGCGGGCTTCGACCACGGTGCTCAACGCCCTGCTCGTGCCGGTGGTGAACGACTATCTGGCGCGGCTCGAAGCGCGGCTCCGGGATGCCAGACTCTCGGCGCGGCTCTATCTCGTGCAGTCCAACGGAGGGGTGACGACGCCGTCCCAGGCGGCGCGGCTGCCCGTGCGCCTGCTGCTTTCCGGGCCCTCGGGCGGCGCGATGGCGGCGGCCGACCTCTCGGGCGTGCTTGAGCGGCCGAACCTGGTGGCGGTCGATATGGGCGGCACCAGTTTCGATGTGTCGGTGGTGACGGAAGGCGAGATCGACGGCCTGCCGGTGCGCCTGCCGATGGTGGAGATGCGCACCATCGGCGCGGGCGGCGGCTCCATCGCCTCCGTGGCGCCAGGCGGGGCGCTTAGCGTGGGGCCTGCAAGCGCGGGCGCCGATCCAGGCCCGGCGGCTTACGGGAGGGGCGGCGCCGAGCCAACCGTCACCGACGCCAATATCGTACTCGGCCGGCTGGACCCGGACTTCTTCCTCGGCGGCGCGCTTAAGCTCGACGCCGCCCTTGCGCGGGCCGCCGTGGCGGAACGGGTGGCGGGGCCGCTCGGGCTCGGCGTGGAGGAGGCCGCCGAGGGCATTCTCGCCGTCGTCAACGCGCATATGGCGTCCGCCATCAAACTCAGCCTGTTCGAGAAGGGCGCGGACCCGCGTGACTTCGCCATCGCCGCCTTCGGCGGGGCGGGCGGCCTGCATGCCGTGAGCCTTGCGGAGGAACTGGAAATGGCGGAGGTGGTGTTCCCGCGGGACCCCGGCACCTTCTCGGCGCGCGGTATCCTGACCGCCGACATTGCCCATGACGTGGCGCGCTCGCGCCTGCTGGATGCGGAGGAGAGCGCGCTGCCGGTGCTGGCGCAGCTGGCGGCGGAACTGGCCGGGGAGGGCCATGCGCTGCTTGCCGCCGACCGCATTGCCGAAGACGCGCGCCGGATCCGTCTCGCGGCCGACATGCGCTATCGCGGCCAGGCATACGAACTGCTGGTTCCCTGGGGCGATGTGCGGCCGAACAAGCGCTCCCTCGCCCGGCTGGTCGCCGATTTCCACGACCTGCACCAGGCGCGCTATGCGCACTCCGACCGGAGCGCGCCGGTCGAGATCGTCACCTTGCGCGCGACCGCCAGAGGCCTTCTGCCGAAGCCCGCCATAAGGCCGCCCGACGCAATGGACGCCGGGCCGAAGGGCGAACGCCATGTCTGGATCGGAGGAGGCTGGCGGCCTGTTGCAATCTATGACCGCGACCGCCTGCCGGAGGCGGTCGAGGGGCCTGTCATCGTCGAGGAAGCCCATGCGACGCTGCTGGTGCCGCCGGGATGGCGCCTTGCGATGTCGTCCGGAGGCCATCTGGTTGCGCGGCGCGGGGGAGAAGGCAAATGACCGATCTCAGCCCTATCGACATCGAGATCATCCGCAACGCGCTGGTCGCGGCGGCGGAGGACATGAATGTCACCATCTGGCGCACGGCCCGCTCCACCGTCGTGCGCGAAACGCTCGACTATTCGACCGCCGTGTTCGACGCGGAGGGACGAAATGTTGCGCAGTCCGCGCGCATCGCCATCCACCTGAATTCCATGGCGACCTGCCTCGAGGGCATCCTCGCCGGGCCCATCCCACTGGCGGACTGGCGGGAGGGCGATGTCATCGTCACCAACGACCCCTATGCCGGCGGCCAGCACCTGCCCGATGTGCTGACTTTCAAGCCGGTCTATTTCCGGGGCCGGCGGATCGCGATTACCGGCACGCTGACGCACCACACCGATGTCGGCGGCGGCGCCCCCGGCAGCTACGACGCCAAGGCGCGGGAGATTTACCAGGAGGGGCTGCGGATCCCGCCCTGCAAGGTGGTCGAGGCCGGCCGGGTCAACACTGCGCTGCTCGGCGTTTTCTACGCCAATACCCGCGAACCGGAGAAGGTGCGCGGCGATTTCGAGGCGCAGCTGGCCTCGCTCGACATCGGCGCGGCCGGCGTGCTGCGGCTGGCGGAACGCTTCGGCCCGGAGCGGCTCCAGGCTGCGACCGACCGCATTCTCGACCGCTCGGAAGCCGCGATGCGCGCGGCCATCGCCGGCATCCCGGACGGCGCCTACCGCTTCGAGGATTTCGTGGACGACGACGGCATCACCGACGAACCGCGCCTGATCGCCGCCGAGGTGCGGATCGACGGCGAGACGGCGCAGGTCGATCTCTCCGCTTCGGGCCCGCAGGCCGCGGGGCCCGTCAATTGCACGCTCAACATGTCGAAATCGGCCGTCTATTGCGCCTTCATGTGCGCCGCCGGGCTGGAGGTTCCCGCCAATTCCGGCGCCTACCGGCCGGTCGGGATCGCGGCGCGCGAGGGCACGATCTGCAATGCGCTGCCGCCTGCGCCCGTCGCCAACCGCATGGCGACGGCGCACCGGATCGTCACCACCGTGCTGGGCGCGCTCGGCCAGGCGGCGCCGGAGCGCATTTCCGCCGCCTATTACGGCGTGAGCTATGTCTATGCGCTGGGCCTCAAGGGGCGGTCCGGCCGGCCCGAGGTCTATTTCGACATCGAGGTTGGCGGCTGGGGCGCGCATCCCGAGGCCGACGGGGCGAATGCGCTCTCGGCCTGCCTGCACAATCTCGCCAACACGCCCATCGAAATGGTGGAGAGCCTCTATCCGCTCACCGTCACCGAATACGGGCTTGCGCCCGGCAGCGGCGGCGAGGGCAGGCGGCGCGGCGGTCTCGGCCTCCGGCGCGAGTTCCGGCTGGACGCCGGGGAGGGCATGCTGTCCACTAATTACGACCGCTTCTGGGTTCCGCCCTACGGGCTTGCCGGCGGCGGTTCCGGCGCGCCGGGGCGCTCCGTGCTGACGCGCGCCGGCGAGGCGGTAGAGCTCGGCTCCAAAGTCTCGAACCTGCCGGTGCGCCGCGGAGACCGCATCCTGCTCCAGACCTCCGGCGGCGGCGGCCACGGCGCGCCGGAAGACCGCGACCCGAGCGACGCCGCCCGGGACCGGCGGCTCGGCTATTGAAGACACTTGAGACAAGGAACGGCGACCGGCCATGACACTGGAGACCGACGGATTCCGCATCGAGACCGATCCGGAGAACGAGCGCGCGGACATCGTGCTCGACCGCCCGCCGCTCAATGTCGTGCGGATGGCGCAGCGCCCGCTGCTGCGCGCGGCCTTTGAGGCATTCGACCGCGACCCGGCCGTGCGCGCGGTCGTGGTCCGGGGGGAGGGCGAGCATTTCACCAGCGGCGGCGATATTCCGGGCTTCATGGAAGCGAGCCCGGAGACGGTCTCGCAGCTTCACAAGAACATCGCCGCCGCCGAACGCTGCTCGAAGCCGGTGATCGCCGCCATTCGCGGTTTCTGCATGGGCGTGGGCTTCGAACTGGCGCTCGCCTGCGACTTCCGCATTGTGACCGAAACGGCCCGGCTTGCGCTGCCCGAGATCAATCTCGGCATGATTCCGGGCTCCGGCGGCTCGGCCCGGCTGCAGCGCATGATCGGCATTTCGCGCGCGAAGAACGTGGCCATGCGCGCCCGCAGGATCACGGGGCGGGAAGCCTTCGACTGGGGCCTCGCCTGCGAGCTTGTCGAGGACACGGCGCTCGAAGCGGCAACGGATGCGCTGGTGAAGGAGCTGCGGCGTTTCTCCCCGCTCGCCCAGCGCACGCTCAAGCAGGTGTTCAACGCCGGCGAGAACGCGCCGCTCGAACAGGCCATGGAAATCGAGGGCCAGGCCTACGGGCGGCTGCGCATGAGCGCCGATTTCGCCGAAGGCGTCGCCTCCTTCGTCGAGAAGCGCCGCCCGGACTTCAGGGGCGAATAGCGGGCGGCCCGGTCATCGGGGAACGACGACTTCGACTTCCAGGTCCAGCGCGGCCCAAGCGCGATCCATTGTCATTGCGGGTGCTTCCAATGCCTCCGCCAGGGCGAGGCAGGCGCGGTCGCCGAGCGACAGGCCGCGCGCCCGTGTCTCGCGGCGGAGCAGCCCGGCGCGCCATGCCTGCGCTGCATCGAATGCGTGGACCTGCAGCGGTAGGGCGCTCACGGCGCCGATTACCCTGGAGTCGTCGAATCCCAGATCCGTCAGCTTCGCAACCACTTCGGCGAGATTGGCCGCGCTGATCGCTGCGTCTGCAAGGACCTCCCGGATTGAATCCGCGCCGGGCTCGCGGAGCAACAGGGCCAGCAACGCCGAGGCGTCGAGAACGATTTTCACTCACCGGCCTCGCGGTGCGCTTCGGCGCGGCGCTCGGCTATCAACTCATCGGCGAGGGAAACGCCCTCCGGCACAGCCTCTCGCACCATCCGCTGCAGGGAGCGAAGCGCCGCTTCCGGCGTCAGTATCCGCAACTCGCCGTCCACGACCCGCGCGGTGATCATACCGGTTTCATCGACCAGCATCGCCCGGCGCATGTCCGCCGGGATGACGACGCGCCCGTCTTCGGCGATCCGCAATTTCTGCGACTCGACATTGCCGGGGCCATCGGGCTGGGGGGGCGACCGATCCTTTTCGGACTTCGGCGGTCCCTGCACGAGCACGTTGCGGACATGCTGGTAGCGTATGTCCAGGAACCGCGCGATGTCCGCGCGCTTGTAGCCGGCTGCATCCAGCGCGCGGATCTTGCTGGACTTGGTCGGCAAGCCTTCGGCGATGCGGCTCATCCCGGCGGCATGGGACACCATGTCAATTACTCCGATACCATGTCATGGATGAAACCGTATAGTATCGGGGAAAGACTATGTCAATTGCCGATAATAGTATTCATCGGCAATTGACATCGTTCAATGGTCCATCATGCCGCATCTGCCGCCGGGCGGCTGGCCCGGATCACCAGCCCGCCGGCCTCGACGCCGACTTCCACGCGGTCGCCGTCCTCTACCTCGCCTTCGAGAATCCGCTTTGCAAGCGCGTTCTGGAGGTGGGTCTGGATCACGCGCTTAAGCGGGCGCGCGCCATAGACCGGGTCGAAGCCCGTCTCCGCCAGCCAGTCCACCGCCGCCTGGTCGAGGTCGAGCTCGATGTCGCGGTCGGCCAGCAGCTTGCGCAGTTCCTCGAGCCGGATCGAGACGATCCCGGCCATATGCCCGCGCTCCAGCCGGTGGAAGACGACCATCTCGTCGAGCCGGTTCAGGAACTCGGGCCGGAAATGGGCGCGGACGACATTCATCACCCGGTCCACCAGCGGCCCGTGCATCGCGGCTTCGCTGGCTTCCGCAAACACCTCACTGCCGAGATTGGAGGTCATCACCAGGATCGTGTTGCGGAAATCCACCGTCCGGCCGTGCCCGTCGGTCAGCCGCCCGTCGTCGAGCACCTGGAGCAGCACGTTGAAGATGTCGGGATGCGCTTTCTCCACCTCGTCGAACAGCACGACCTGGTATGGCCGCCGGCGCACGGACTCGGTCAGCGACCCGCCTTCCTCGTAGCCGACATAGCCGGGCGGCGCGCCGAGCAGGCGGGAGACGGCGTGCTTCTCCATGTATTCCGACATGTCGAGCCGCAGCATCGCGGTGTCGTCATCGAACAGGAACTCGGCGAGTGCCTTGCAAAGCTCGGTCTTGCCGACGCCGGTCGGCCCGAGAAACAGGAAGGAGCCGACCGGGCGGCTCGGGTCGTGCAGGCCGGCCCGCGCGCGGCGCACCGCTTCCGAGACCGCCTTGACCGCGCGGTCCTGGCCGACGATGCGGGCATGGAGGCGCTCTTCCATCCTGAGCAGCTTCTCGCGCTCGCCTTCGAGCATCCGCGCGACGGGCACGCCGGTCCAGCGCGAGACGACGCCTGCGATATGCTCGCCGGAAACCTCCTCGTCGAGCAGGCGCCCTTCGCGCTCTCCGTTGGTCTCGGCGAGGCGCTTCTCCAGGTCGGGGATGACGGCGAAGCGCAGCTCGCTCGCGCGCTCCAGCTCTCCGCGCCGCTGCGTCGCCTCGAGCTCCAGCCGGGCCCGCTCCAGCTCCTCCTTCACGCCCTTGGCGCCGTCGATGGCGTCCTTCTCCTGCCGCCATTGCAGGGTGAGCGCGCCGGAGCGCTCCTCGAGGTCCGCCAGTTCCTGTTCCAGCCTGTCGAGGCGGCCGCGCGAGGCGTCGTCGGTTTCCTTCTTCAGCGCCTCCCGCTCGATCTTGAGCTGGACAATCCGCCGGTCGAGTTCGTCGATCGCCTCGGGCTTGGAGTCGATCTGCATGCGCAGCCGGCTCGCCGCCTCGTCCACCAGGTCGATGGCCTTGTCGGGCAGGAACCGGTCCGTGATGTAGCGGTTGGACAAGGTCGCCGCCGCCACCAGCGCGCCGTCGGTGATGCGCACGCCGTGATGGACCTCGTATTTCTCCTTCAGCCCGCGCAGGATCGAGATCGTGTCCTCCACGTCCGGCTCGCCGACGAACACCGGCTGGAAGCGCCGCGCAAGCGCTGCGTCCTTCTCGATATGCTGGCGGTATTCGTCGAGCGTGGTCGCGCCGATGCAGTGCAGTTCGCCGCGCGAGAGCGCGGGCTTGAGCATGTTCGAGGCGTCCATCGCGCCATCGGCCTTGCCGGCGCCCACCAGCGTGTGCAGCTCGTCGATGAACACGACGATCTCGCCCTCGGCCGCCTTGATTTCGGCCAGCACGGCCTTCAGCCGCTCCTCGAACTCGCCGCGGTATTTGGCGCCGGCGATCATGGCGCCGAGGTCGAGCGCGATCAGCCGCTTGTCCCTGAGCCCCTCCGGCGTGTCGCCATTGACGATCCGTTGCGCGAGGCCCTCGGCGATGGCGGTCTTGCCGACGCCCGGCTCGCCGATCAGCACGGGATTGTTCTTGGTACGCCGGGAGAGCACCTGGATCGCGCGCCGGATTTCCTCGTCGCGCCCGATCACGGGGTCGAGCTTGCCGTCACGCGCGGCCTCGGTCAGGTCCTGGGCGTATTTGGCGAGTGCATCGAACCCCGATTCGGCGTTGGCGCTGTCGGCCGTGCGTCCCTTGCGAAGCTCCGCGATGACGTGCTCCAGCCCCTTGGCGTCCACGCCCGCTTCACCGAGCGGGCCGCGCCCCATCGCCATCGCCTGCAACAGGCGCTCCACGGTGACGAAACTGTCGCCGGCCTTTTGCGCCGCCTTGCGCGCCGTCTCGAACAGGCGCGCGGTCTCGGGCGCCAGATGCAGCCCGCTTGCGCCCGAGCCGCTGACGACCGGCGGCGCTGCGAGCGTCCTTTCGACCGCTGCCCGGGCCTTCGCGAGGTCGCCGCCCGCCCGCTCGATCAGGCCGGCGGCCATGCCCTCCGGATCGTCGAGCATGACCTTGAGAATGTGTTCGGGAACGAAGCGCTGATGCCCGGCGGCTAGCGCCATGCTTTGCGCCGCCTGGACGAATCCGCGTGCGCGCTCGGTGTAAGTCTCGAAATCCATATGTCCGTCTCCGTCTTCAGACGCGAGCCTTTGCCGGGAGGGCCGCAGCCTGCGCGCCGCTCCCGCTCGAAGACGGATATGGGAACCGGCGGCGGCGCATGCAAGAAGACGCCGCGCGCGCCCTCGCGCAACCGGAGGTCAGACCGCTTCGGCTGTCGCTTCTTCGGCGGAGGCGCCGTCCGGCGGCTGCACCGCCTCGCCGGTTTCAGCGGCGGTCTCCTCGACCGGAGCGTTGCGCTGACGGCGGCGGCGGCGCGGGCGGGGATTGGACGATTCGCCTCCCTCGGCCTCGGGCCGGTCGGCGGCTTCCCGGTCGGGCCGGGCCTCGGCTTCGGAAGCCTGCGCGCCATCGGCGTTGCGCTGAGCGTCCGCCGGCGCCGGCTGCTGCTGCTGTTGCGCCTGAGGCGGCGCAAACTGCGCCACCAGGCGCTGGTAATGCTCGGCGTGCTGGAACAGGTTTTCCGCCAGCACCGAATCGCCGCTGGACTGGGCGTCGCGCGCCATTGCCAGATAGCGGTCGAGGATCTGCTGCGCAGTGCCGCGCACCCGTCCTTCCGGTCCGTTGCTTTCGAGGGCCTGGTTGCGGTGGGCAGGCGCACGCCCGCTCCGCATGTTGCTGCGGCCGCGTGAGCGGCGCGGTGGCAGGTTTTGCTTCATGTGCTCTCTGTATCTAGAGGCGGTGACGAACAACGCGAGGCCAGCGGCTCTCATTCGCGTCGTTCCGGCTCCGCTGCAATAGCTTCCCCGCGGAACCCAGTGCAAGGTTAGCCCGGATGCGAAGCTTTGCAAGCCCCTCTTTACTGCCCCGGTTCCAGGCCGCAGGAAGCTGCCCCCGTCAGGCAGCGCGCATCAGGTCCACTTCCATACGGACGCCGTCATAGGGGAAGCTCATGCGGCCGCCCTCGCCGCGGTCGAGAAGCCCGGCATTGACAAGCGCGGCCATGTCCCGGTGGACGGCCTTCACATCGCGTCCCACCCGCCGCGCGACCTCGCGCACGGGCAGGGGCCCTTCACCGGCCATCATGCGCAGGATCGCCAGGCGCTTCGGCGCGCAAATCCTGTGGAGCAGATCGATGGACGCGAAGGCGATTCGGGGCTCGGTCCGCCGGCCCGCCAGCACCGCGTCCATCCGCGCGGCAAGCTCGTCCCTGGGGACGACGGTCAAAGTGACGGTTCGTTTCGCGGAATCCATCCTCTCATACCACCTTCACTTCGATCCGCCCGACGCCCTCGACCTCGCCCTTGAGGCGGTCGCCGGGGGAGACGGCGGCGACGCCGGCGGGGGTGCCGGTCATGATGAGGTCGCCCGGCATGAGCGCAAACAGCGCCGAGATGTGCGCGATCACTTCCGGCAGGCTCCAGATCATCTCCGAGATGTCGCCGTCCTGCCGGAGCTCGCCATTGACATGCAGACGCACGGCGCCCGTCTCCGGGTGGCCGATTTCGCTTGCCATGACCACGGGCGAACAGGGCGCGGCATGGTCGAACGCCTTGCCGACCTCCCAGGGCCGGCCGAGCTGCTTGGCGACGCCCTGCAGGTCGCGGCGCGTCATGTCGAGGCCGGCGGCGTAGCCGAAGACGTGGCCGAGCGCGTCCCCTTCGGCAATGTCCCGCCCGCCGGTCCCGATGGCGGCGACCAGTTCCATCTCGTGGTGCAGGTCCGCCGTGCCGGGCGGGTAGGGCATGTCGCCGCCGCCCGCGACGATGGAGGTTGCGGGCTTCATGAAGAAGAAGGGCGGCTCGCGGTCCGGGTCGTGGCCCATCTCGCGCGTATGCTCGGCGTAGTTGCGCCCGACGCAGAAGATCCGCCCGACGGGAAACACCGCTTCCGATCCCCTGACCGGCAGGACCGTCCGGGCCGGAGCCGGAACCGCATAGGTCATGATGCCGCTTCCTTCCTTTGCGTGGCGCCGCATCTTGCCCGCCGCCGGGAGGCAGTCAAGGAACGCGCGACGCCTTTTTCGTTGCCGAGCGTGCCACTGCATGGAAACATTGGGCGCCGGCCGACGGGACGGCCGGAAGTGGGGAGGGACGATGAGCACGAACGCGCGCTGCGTGGCCCTTGTGGGCCCCTATCTCAGCGGCAAGACGAGCCTGATGGAGGCCATGCTGCACGCCGCCGGGGCATTGACGCGCAAGGGCAGCGTCAGGGACGGCAACACGGTCGGCGACGCCTCGCCGGAGTCGCGCGACCGCAACATGAGCACGGAGATCCTGCCGGCGCGCTTCAACTATCTGGGCGACGACTGGACGGTGCTGGACTGCCCCGGCTCGGTCGAGTTCCTGCAGGAGGCGATGCACGGCGCCGTGGTCGCGGACATCGCGGTGGTGGTCTGCGAGCCGGACCCGGCGCGCGCCATCATGCTGGCGCCGATCCTGCGCTTCCTCGATGCGCGCAACATTCCGCACATCATCTTCATCAACAAGATCGACACCGTGGCCCAGGGCCTGGCGGAAACCATGGAGGCCCTGCAGGGGGTCTCAGGCAAGCCTCTCGTGGTACGCCATATTCCTGTGGTCGAAGGCGAAGCCGTGTCGGGCTACGTCGATCTCATCAGCGAGCGCGCCTACAGCTACAACGAAGGCGGGCCCTCGGACCTCATCAAGGTTCCGGAGTCGGTGGGGGACGACACGGAGCTTGCGCGCCAGGAACTCATGGAGGCGCTGGCGGACTTCGATGACACGCTGCTCGAGGCGCTGTTGGAAGAGGCCATTCCCGCGCGCGACGAGATCTACGCTTATTTCAAGGCCGCGCTGGCGGAAGGCCATATCGTGCCGGTGATGCTGGGCGCGGCGGAGCGGGACCACGGCATAGTCCGTCTGCTCAAGGCGTTGCGCCACGATACGCCGGACGTCTCGCGCGCCGCCGCCCGGTTCGAAGCCGGCGAGGGCACGGCGGTTCAGATCTTCAAGACCTACCATGCGCAGCATCAGGGCAAGCAGAATCTTGCCCGCGTTCTCTCCGGTACGCTCAACGAGGGCGACAGCCTGGGCGGCGAGCGCCTCGGCAATCTGGCCAGCATGCACGGCGCCAACCTGACCAAGGTGAGCGCCGCCGAGGCCGGCGATGTCGTCGCCATCGGGCGTCTCGACGCCTTCGAGACAGGACAGATGCTGACCGCCGGCGGTGCGGAAAAGCCGGACGCCTGGCCGGGGCAGCTCAGCGCGATCTACGCCATTGCGCTCCATGCCGAGAAGCGCAGCGACGAAGTGAAGCTTTCCGGCGCCCTTCAGCGGCTGGCCGAGGAGGACAGCTCCTACCGCATAGAGCCCAATCCGGAGACGCATCAACTGCTGCTCTGGGGCCAGGGGGACCAGCATCTCCAGGTCGGCGTCGCGCGGCTCCAGAGCAAATACAACATCGCCGTGGAGACCGAGCGCCCGCAGACGCCCTATCGCGAGACCATCCGCAAGGGGACGGAGCAGCATTCGCGCTTCAAGCGCCAGTCCGGCGGCCACGGGCAGTTCGGCGATGTGGTGGTCGATATCGCGCCGCTGCCGCGGGGCGAGGGCTTCGCCTTCGAGGAGAAGGTGGTCGGCGGCTCGGTGCCGCGCCAGTTCATCCCGGCTGTCGAGACGGGCGTGCGCGAGTTCCTGGCACGGGGGCCGCTGGGCTTCCCGGTTGTGGACCTCGTGGTGACGCTGAAGGACGGCAAGCACCATCCCGTGGACAGTTCCGAGCAGGCGTTCAAGACCGCCGGACGGCTCGCCATGAGCGAGGGGCTGCCGAATTGCAGCCCGATCCTGCTGGAGCCGATCTTGAAGGTGCAGGTGCATATCCCGTCCGACTACACGGCGAATATCCAGCGGCTGCTGGCGGGCCGGCGCGGCCAGATCCTGGGCTTCGACGCCCGCGAAGGCTGGGCCGGATGGGACCGGGTGGACGCCTTCCTGCCGCAATCGGAAATGTCCGACATGATCATCGAACTGCGCTCGCTGACGCTTGGCGTGGGCACGTTCGACTGGGAATTCGACCATCTCCAGGAACTGTCCGGAAAGCTTGCCGACGACATCGTCGAGGCGCGCAAGCAGGCGGAGGCGCATTGATGTCGAGAGCGAAAACGGCCGCAGCGTTCCTGCGCGAGGCGCGTCTGGCGGGACGGCGCGAGCCGGCGATTCCCGAGAACTGCGCACCGCGCGACGAGGATGAGGCCAAGGCCGTATGGCAGGCGCTCCATGCGATGGAGGACCGCAAGATCGTCGGTTGGAAGATCGGCGCGACCGCGACCGCCGCGCAGCAGGCGATGGGCCTGTCCGGACCGTTCGCCGGGCATATCTGCGAGGGCATGGTCGATCAGGGGGCGGAGATCGAATACCGGCTCGCCGATCTTTTGGGGCCGATCTATGAGAGCGAATACGGCTTCCGCCTCTCCGCCAACCTGCCGGCGCGCGCCGAACCCTACAGCCGGGAGGAGGTCGAGGCGGCCATCGGTTCGCTGATTGCGGGCATCGAGCTTCCCGAGCGCCGGCTTGCGGACGACCAGCCGCTCGGTCCGCTCGGCACCATCGCCGATCATGGCGGCACCGGGCGCTACATCGTCGCCTACGAGTTCGAGGACTGGCGCGGCATCGACTGCGTGGACCAGGAGGTGAGCCTCACCTTCAACGGCGTGGAGGCAGGACGCGGTACGGGCCGGGCGATGATGGGCCATCCGGTCGAAGCGGTGCGCTGGCTCGCGAACCATCTCTCCGGGCTCGGGCTCGGCATGACCGCCGGGCAGTTCGTGACCACGGGCTCCTGCACGGGCGTGCTGCCCGTGCCCGGCCCGGACACGCTGGCGGTCTCCGATTTCGGACCGCTCGGGCTTGTCCGTGTGCGCTTCGCGGGGTCCTGACCGGCGGTGACAGGGAGACCGGGCGAGCGTAGCATAGCGGGGAAAGCGGGGAGTACGGCATGAGCGCAAGCGCAGTATTGCGCCGAACGGCTCGACGGGCGACATACCAGGATGTGCTCGACGCGCCCCCGCATATGGTGGCGGAGATCGTTGACGGCGCGCTGCACTTGCAGCCGAGGCCGGCTCCCCTCCATGCGGTGGCCTATTCGTCGCTCGGCGATGAGCTTGTCGGCCCGTTCCAGAAGGGCCGGGGCGGGCCGGGCGGCTGGTGGATCATCGACGAGCCGGAACTCCATCTCGGAGGCGATGTCCTTGTGCCGGACCTTGCCGGCTGGCGGCGGGACCGGATGCCCGGGCTTCCCGACACGGCTTATTTTGCGCTGGCGCCGGACTGGGTGTGCGAGATCCACTCCCCCTCGACGCGGAAATTCGACCTTGAGGAGAAGCGCCCGGCCTATGCGCGGGAGGGGGTAGGCCATATGTGGCTTGTCGATCCGCTGGCAAGGACGCTGGAGGCGTTTGCGCTGGAGGACGGCGGGTGCGCGCCCTCCGGGTCGGCCAGGAACGACGAGCCGGTTTCCTTCCCGCCCTTCGAGGCCATAGCCTTTTCCCTGGACGCGCTCTGGCCCTGAGGCGGGCTGCGGACTGCTGGATTTTCGGCGTGCCGCTGCTATGGTCGCGGCCCCATGAGAATACCGCTCTACCAGGTGGACGCCTTTGCGGACCGGGCGTTCGCCGGCAATCCGGCCGCCGTCTGCCTGCTGGAGGAGTGGCCGGCGGATTCGCTTCTTCAGTCCATCGCGTTCGAGAACAATCTCTCCGAGACGGCCTTCCTGGTGCCGGAGGGGCTGGTGTGGCGGCTGCGCTGGTTCACGCCCAGGGTCGAGGTCGATCTCTGCGGCCATGCGACGCTCGCTTCCGCCCATGTCGTCTTCGAGCATGTCCACCGGGAGACGCAGAAGGTCGAGTTCGAGACGCGCAGCGGCAGGCTGACCGTCTGGCGCAACGGGCCCGTGCTGAGCATGGAGTTTCCGGCCAATCCGCCCGAAGCGGCCGCAGAGCCGGAAGGTCTGTCGGATGCGTTGGGGGCGGCTCCCGAAGCGGTTCTGGAAGCCCCGTTCATATGGGTGGCGGTCTTCCCCGACGAACCGTCCGTCCGGGCGCTCAGGCCGGACTTCCGGCGGCTCGCGGCGCTGAACGGCGGGATTACCGCGGCCACCGCGCCGGGCGGCGAGGTGGATTTCGTGTCGCGCTGCTTCGCGCCAGGCGCGGGGATCGACGAGGACCCGGTAACCGGTTCGGCGCATTGTGCCCTGGCTCCCTATTGGGCGGACCGGCTCGGCAAGACGGCGCTAACGGCCCGGCAGGTGTCGCAGCGCGGCGGGCGGCTCGCCTGCACCATGCAGGGGAACCGGGTAGTGATTTCCGGGCGCGCGGCGCCCTATCTCAGCGGGACCATCGAACTGCCATGACACTGCCTGGAAAGACGGAAATCGAGGCGGCGGCCGAGCTGGTCTATGGCGCCTTTCCCGCGACTCCGCAGCGGGTCTGGCCCCTGCTCGCCGAGCGCGCCGGCACCGAGGTCTGGGTCAAGCACGAGAACCACACGCCTATCGGAGCGTTCAAGATTCGCGGCGGGTTGACCTACATGGCCCAGTGCGAGGCCGACGGCATGGTGACGGCGACGCGGGGCAATCACGGCCAGTCCGTCGCCTATGCCGCCCGGCAGGCGGGCAAGCGCGTAACCGTCGTCGTGCCCGAGGGCAACAGCCGCGAGAAAAATGCCGCGATGCGCGCCTTCGGTGCAGACCTCGTCGTGCATGGGCGCGACTTCCAGGATGCGCTCGAACATGCGCTGGCGCTCGCGGAGGACGAAAGGCTGCATTTCCTGCCGTCCTTCCACCCGGCGCTCGCGGCCGGGGTGGCGACCTACAGCTACGAATTGCTGCGGGCCGCGCCGCATCTCGACACGCTCTATGTGCCCATCGGGCTCGGCTCCGGCATTTGCGGGGCGATTGCCGCGCGCGAGACGCTGGCGCTCAGGACGGAGATCGTCGGCGTGGTTGCCCAAAAGGCGCCTTGCTATGCGCTGAGTTTCGAGGCGGGCCGGGCGGTCTCGACCAACAGCGCCGACACCATGGCCGACGGCATGGCCTGCCGCACGCCGGATGAGGCGGCGCTTGCCATCATTCTGGAGCACGCCGCGCGCATCGTCACCGTGGACGACGACGAAATCGAGGCAGCCATGCGCCATTATTTCACCGACACCCACAATGTGATCGAGGGCGCGGGCGCAGCACCCCTGGCGGCGCTGTTGAAGGAGCGCGAGGGTATGGCCGGAAAGGCGGTCGGCCTGGTGGCGAGCGGCGGCAATATCGACATCGAGGTCTATCGCCGGGTGCTCGCCGGGGATTGAACCGAAGCTCGTAGGAGGACGGACAGGCATGAAGGCGTCGATCGGCGTCGGCGGCTACGACCGGAGCGGCGGCGTGGAGCTCACGGAGTTCGTGCAGGAGGCCGAGCGGCTGGGCGTGGACACGGCATGGTCCGCCGAGGCGTGGGGTGCGGACGCGGTGACTTCGCTCGCCTTTCTTGCCGGGCGGACGACGCGCATCCGGCTCGGCACGGGCATCATGCAGATCAGCGCCCGCGCGCCATCCATGACCGCTATGACGGCCCTGTCGCTGCATCATCTCTCCGGCGGTCGCTTTGCGCTCGGCCTCGGCGTCAGCGGCCCGCAGGTGGTGGAAGGGCTGCACGGCGCGGCCTATGCGCGCCCGCTCTCGCGGCTCAGGGAGACGGTCGCGATCGTGCGCATGGCCTTTGCGGGCGAGAAGCTGCAATTCGAGGGCTCCGAGTTCCGGTTGCCGCGGCCCGGCGGCGAGGGCAAGGCGCTCCGGTTGGATTTTCCGCCAACGGAGATTCCCATCTACCTGGCGACGCTCGGGCCACGGGCGTTGGAATACACGGGCGAGGCGGCGGACGGCTGGCTCGGCACCTCCTTTTCGCCGGACTATCCGGCCGCGCATCTCGACTATCTACGCAGGGGGGCCGACCGGGCCGGGCGCAGGCTCTCGGACCTCGATCTGGAGACGGCTTGCACCGTCGCCATCGGCGAGGATGTCGAACGCATGATCGAGGAGCGTCGCCCCGGCATTGCCTTCCAGATGGGTGCCATGGGGTCCGCGCGCACCAATTTCTACAACGACGCCTTCCGCCGGGCCGGTTTCGAGGACGACGCGCGGGCTATCCAGCGGCTCTGGGTCGAAGGCAAACGCGAGGAGGCGGCGAGGCGCGTGCCGGACGAGATGATTACCGCTTTCGGTGCCATCGGCACGCCGGACATGGTGCGCGCCCGCTTCGAGACCTACCGGGACTGCGGCATTGACGGGCTCAACCTCCGCTTCGATTCGCGCCTCGACCATAAGGCCCGGATCGCCCAGCTCGAACAGGCCATGGACCTCCTGCCGTGACGGCGCTCGTCCTGCTCCGCCACGGCCAGAGTGTGTGGAACCGCCAGGACCGGTTCACCGGCTGGGTGGACGTGGACCTGACCGAAGCGGGGGTTGCAGAGGCCGAGCGCGCCGGCGATGCGCTCAAGGCGGGCGGCTTCGATTTCGATGTCTGCTACACCTCGGTGCTGAAGCGCGCCGTGCGCACGCTCTGGATCGCGCTCGACCGCATGGACCGGATGTGGCTGCCGGTCATCCGCGACTGGCGGCTGAACGAGCGCCACTATGGCGGGCTCACCGGCCTCAACAAGCAGGAGATGCGCGAGCTTCACGGCGAGGAGCAGGTGCATGTCTGGCGCCGCAGCTTCGACACGCCGCCGCCGGCGCTGGAGCGCTCCGACCCGCGCTGGCGGGAGCAGGCGGCGGACCGGCGCTATGCGGAGGTGCCCGGCGGGGTGCCGACCTATGAGACGCTGAAGCTCACCATCGAGCGGGTGCGGCCTTACTGGGATGCCGAGATCGCGCCCAGGGTCGGGCGCGGCGAGCGGGTGCTGATCTCCGCGCACGGCAACTCGCTCCGTGCGCTCATCAAGCATCTCGAGGGCATTTCGGACGCGGACATCCCGTCCTTCGAGATCGCGACCGGCCGCCCGCGCGTCTATGAGCTCGACGACGAGCTGAAGCCCCTCAACGTCTTCGATTTGGATTGAGATGAAACTCCGCCGCCGCCCGACCGTCGCCGTCCTGCCGCTCGCGGGCGTCATTGGCGTGCCGGGCCGGGGTAGCGGCCGGGCGCTCACCTACGAGGCCGTGGCGCCCGGAATCGAGCGCGCCTTCCGCTACCGGCGGCTGGAGGCGGTTGCGCTCTCGATCAACAGCCCTGGCGGCAGCGCCGTCCAGTCCGCCCGGATCGCCGACCGTATCCGCAGGCTCGGCGAGGAGAAGGGTGTGCCGGTGCTGAGCTTCGTGGACGATGTCGGCGCGTCGGGCGGCTACTGGCTCGCCTGCGCCGGATCGGAAATCTTCGTGCATCCGGCGTCCATCCTGGGCTCCATCGGCGTCATCTTCGCCGGGTTCGGCTTCGACGGCGCGATTGCGCGGCTTGGCATCGAGCGCCGGGTGCATGCGCTGGGCGAGCGCAAGGGGATGCTGGACCCCTTCCGGCCCGAAAGGCCGGAAGACGTCGAGGTGCTGCGCGCCATGCAGGAAGACATCCACGACGTCTTCATCGAATGGGTGCGCGAGCGCCGGGGCGTGCGCCTGAAGGAAGAGGGGAACGACCTCTTTTCCGGCAAGGTGTGGACGGGCCGGCAGGCGGTCGAGCTTGGCCTCGCCGACGGCCTGGGCGAGATGCGCCAGGTGGTCCGCGAGCGGTTCGGCAAGCGGGTCCGGCTGCGGGTGGCGCTGCGCCGCCGCCGGCGCTTCCCGCTGCTGCCGGCGCTGCCGGGCCTCGCCGATGCGGTGGAGGAACGGTTGCTTTGGTCGCGCTACGGACTATGAAGGGGGCAGCGAAGGGAGGACCGGCCCATGCTCTGGAAATTGCTGCTTCTCGCCGCCGTCATCGGTCTGGTGTTCTTCGGCTGGAAGCGGATCGAGGGCATGGCCCGCAAGGCCAACAAGCTCGTGAACAAGGTGCGGGACGAGCAGGACGGGGAGCCCATCGACCTCGAACGCGACCCGGAAAGCGGGGCCTACCGGAGTCGGGACCGGGACTGATGCGCATGCGCGTCGATGCAGACCGGCGCGGGCGGGCCGCGGCCGCGCCATGACAGCCGCGCCGAGCTTCCAGGAACTGATCCTGGCGCTCCAGCGCTTCTGGGCGGGCGAGGGTTGCGCCGTGCTGCAGCCCTACGACATGCAGGTGGGGGCCGGCACGTTCCATCCGGCGACGACCTTGCGCTCGCTCGGGCCGGAGCCGTGGCGCGCCGCCTATGTGCAGCCGTCGCGCCGCCCGACCGACGGGCGCTATGGCGAGAACCCCAACCGGCTCCAGCACTACTACCAGTTCCAGGTGCTGCTGAAGCCGAGCCCGCCGGACATACTGGACCTTTATTTCGCCTCGCTTGCGGAAATCGGCATCGATTCGCGCGAGCACGACCTGCGCCTCGTCGAGGACGACTGGGAGAGCCCGACGCTCGGCGCCTGGGGCCTCGGCTGGGAGATCTGGTGCGACGGTATGGAGGTGAGCCAGTTCACCTATTTCCAGCAGGTGGGCGGCTACGATTGCAACCCGGTCTCGGGCGAGATCACCTATGGGCTGGAACGCCTCGCCATGTATGTGCAGGGGGTCGAGAATGTGTACGACCTCGACTTCAACGGCGCAGGCCTCTCCTACGGCGATGTCTTCCATCAGGCCGAGCGGGAGTTCTCGGCCTACAATTTCGAGCATGCGGACACGGACGTGCTCTTCCGCCATTTCTCCGACGCCGAGCGCGAATGCGCGGCGCTGGTGGAGGCGGGGCTGGCGCTGCCGGCCTATGACCAGTGCATCCTGGCGAGCCACGCCTTCAACATGCTGGATGCGCGCGGCGTGGTGAGCGTGACGGAGCGGGCGGCCTATATCGGGCGGGTCAGGACGCTCGCGCGCGCTTCGGCCGGCGTCTGGCTCCGCTCGCGCGGCCACCTGGACGCGGCGGCGCTATGAGCGAACTGCTCGTCGAATTGCTGTCGGAGGAAATCCCGGCGCGGATGCAGGACCGCGCGCGGCGCGATTTCGAATGCCTCGTGCTGGAGGGGCTGAAGCAGGCGGAGCTCGCGCACGGAGCCTCGCGCGCCTTCGCCACCCCGCGCCGGATCGCGCTGGTCGTCGAGGGCCTGCCGGAGCGCCAGCCCGACCGCATCGAGGAGCGCAAGGGCCCGCGCGTCGGCGCGCCGGACCGGGCTGTCGAGGGCTTCCTGAAGGCGGCCGGCCTCGCAAGCCTGGAGGACTGCGAGCGCCGGCAGCAGGGCAAGGCCGAGTTCTGGTTCGCCGTGCGCCGCGTGCCCGGCCGTCCGGCGCGCGAAGTGCTGGCGGAGATCGTGGCGGATGCGGTGGGCGGTCTTGCCTGGCCGAAATCCATGCGCTGGGGCGATGCGCCGATGCGCTATGTGCGCCCGCTGCGGGACGTGCTGGCCGTCTTCGGAGGCGAGGCGCTGCCCGGCGGCATCGAGATCGGCGGCACGGAAGCGCGGCTCGATTTCTCGAATCGCACGCAGGGCCATCGCTTCATGGCGCCGGAACCGTTCGCCGTCACCGGATTCGCGGATTACGAGGCGAAGCTGCGGGCGGCCTTCGTACTGATCGATGTAGAAGAACGCGTACAGCGTATCCGCGAGAGCGCGCCGGAGGGCGTTCGCCTTTCGGAACGCCTGCTGTCCGAGAATGCGGGCCTCACCGAATGGCCGGTGCCCGGCGTCGGAGATTTCGACCCGGCCTTTCTGGAACTGCCGCCCGAAGTGCTGATGACGAGCATGGAGTCGCATCAGCGCTATTTCCCGGTGGAGGACGAGGCGGGCGGGCTCGCGCCGCGCTTCCTGTTCGTCGCCAATATTGAGGCGCCCGACGGCAATGCGGCGGTCCGCGCCGGCAATGAGCGCGTGCTGCGCGCGCGTCTCGCCGACGCCCGGTTCTTCTGGGATCAGGACCGGATGCGCCGGCTGGAAGACCGCCTGCCGGCGCTCGACAAGGTGGTGTTTCACGCAAAGCTGGGAAGCGTGGGCGACAAGGTCCGGCGGCTGGAGCGTCTGGCGGACAAGCTGGCGCCCTTCGTTCCCGGCGCCGACGCTGCGCGCTGCCGCCAGGCGGTGCGTCTTGCCAAGGCCGACCTCGTGACCGGGATGGTCGGCGAGTTCCCCGAATTGCAGGGCGTCATGGGCCGCTACTATGCGTTAGAGGAGGGGCAGGGCGCCGACATAGCCAACGCGCTGGCAGAACACTACAGGCCACAGGGGCCTAGCGATTCGGTGCCGGCCGATCCGGTGTCAATCGTCGCCGCCCTCGCCGACAAGTTCGACACGCTGGCCGGCTTCTTCTCTATCGACGAGCGCCCGACGGGATCGCGCGACCCGTTCGCGCTCCGCCGCGCCGCACTCGGCATCGTGCGCATCGTGCTGGAAAACGGCCTGCGCCTGCCGCTGCGTCCCGCGATTGCGGCGGCGCTGGAAAGCTACGGAACGGATGAGGGCGGCGAGACGCTGTTCGCCTTTTTCGAGGACCGGTTGAAGGCGCATCTGCGCGAGCGCGGCGCAAGGCAAGACCTTGTATCCGCCGTCTTCGCGCTCGGCAATGAGGACGACCTGACACGGCTGATGGCCCGCGTCGCCTTTCTCGAACGCTTCGTGGACGAAGAGGACGGCGCGAACCTGCTGACCGCCTACAAGCGCGCCGGCAGCATCCTCGCCATAGAGGAGAAGAAGGACAGCACCTCCTACGGCGTCGACGCCGACCCGTCCGCCTTTGCCGTCGAGGCGGAACGCGCCCTGCATGAGGCGCTGGGCAGGGCAGGCGCGGCGGCCTCCCGCGCGGTCGAGGCTGAGGACTTCTCCGCCGCGACCCGGGCGCTGGCGACATTGCGCGCGCCGGTGGACCGGTTCTTCGACGAGGTGACGGTCAATGCAGCGGACGCCGCGCTTCGGGCCAACCGGCTCCGGCTGCTCGCCGGCATCCGGGCTGCGACCGCAGGCGTTGCGGACTTCTCCCGGATAGAGGGCTGATCGATGACCCGTTGGGTTTACGCCTTCGGGGGCGGGCGGACCGAAGGGCGCGCGGAGATGAGCGCGCTGCTCGGCGGCAAGGGCGCCAATCTCGCGGAGATGGCGCGGCTCGGCCTGCCGGTGCCGCCGGGTTTCACCGTCACCACGGAGGTTTGCACCCGCTTCTATGCCGATGGCGAACGCTATCCGGAGGGGCTGGAGGAGCAGGTCGAGGCGGCTTTGGCGGAAGTGGAAGCGGCCGTCGGCAGGCGCTTCGGCGGCGAGGCGGACCCGCTTCTGGTTTCCGTGCGCTCGGGCGCCAGGGTCTCCATGCCCGGCATGATGGACACGGTGCTCAATCTCGGCCTGAACGACCGGACGGTGGAGGCGCTGGCGGCGAGCTCCGGCGACCGGCGCTTCGCTTTCGACAGTTACCGCCGCTTCGTGCAGATGTTCGCCGATGTGGCGCTCGGCGTGGACCGCGGGCTGTTCGAGGAAGAAATCGAGATTCTGAAAGACGAGAAAGGCGTGGATGCCGACGCCGATCTCGATGCCGATGACTGGAGCGGCCTCGTCGCCCGCTTCAAGGAGATCGTGCTGGAGGAGACCGGCGCGCCCTTCCCGCAGGAGCCGCGCGCCCAGCTTTGGGAGGCCATCGGCGCCGTGATGCGAAGCTGGCAGACGCCGCGCGCGCAGACCTATCGCCGCCTGCACGGCATCCCCGAGGAGTGGGGCACGGGCGTCAATGTGCAGGCCATGGTGTTCGGCAATATGGGCGCGGACTGTGCCACCGGCGTCGCCTTCACCCGCAACCCCTCCACCGGCGAGAATGCGCTTTACGGGGAATACCTGGTCAACGCCCAGGGCGAGGACGTGGTGGCCGGCATCCGCACGCCGCAAAGCCTGACGGCGGCGGAAGCGGAGGCGCGCGGCTCGAGCCTGCCGCCGATGGAGCGCGCCATGCCGGAAGCGTTCGCCCGGCTCATGGAGATGCGCGACCGGCTGGAGCGTCATTTCCGCGATATGCAGGACATCGAGTTCACGGTCGAGACCGGCCGGCTCTGGATGCTCCAGACGCGCTCGGGCAAGCGCACGGCCCAGGCCGCGCTGCAGATCGCCGTCGATCTGGTGGAGGACGGGACCATCGGGCCGGAAGAGGCGGTCATGCGGATCGAGCCGCAGGCGCTGGAGCAACTCCTGCATCCCACACTCGACCCCGAGGCGGAGCGCGATGTGATTGCGCGCGGCCTGCCGGCCTCGCCCGGCGCCGCGTCCGGCCGGATCGTCTTCACCGCCGACGCCGCCGAGCAGGCGGCGGCGAATGGCGAGGCGGTCATCCTGGTGCGCAGCGAGACCAGCCCCGAGGATATCCACGGCATGCACGCCGCGCGCGGCATCCTGACCTCGCGCGGCGGCATGACGAGCCATGCGGCGGTGGTCGCGCGCGGCATGGGGCGGGCCTGCGTTTCAGGCGCGGGCGCAGTCCGGATCGATGTCGAAGACGGCGTCATGCTCGCCAATGGGCGGACCTTCACGACCGAAGACCGGATCACCATAGACGGCGGCACCGGCGAGGTGATGGCGGGCGAGATCGCGACCATCCAACCGGAAGTGACCGGCGGGTTCGCGCGGCTGATGGAATGGGCGGACGGGGTGCGGCGGCTCCGGGTGCGCGCCAATGCCGAGACGCCCCGCGACGCCGAAGCCGCACGCGCCTTCGGCGCCGAGGGCATCGGGCTCTGCCGCACGGAGCACATGTTCTTCGACGCGGGCCGCATCCTCGCCATGCGCGAGATGATCCTGGCCGACGACGAGGCCGGGCGCCGCGCCGCGCTCGCAAAGCTGCTGCCGATGCAGCGCCGGGATTTTGTTGAGCTGTTCCGGATCATGGACGGCCTGCCGGTGACGATCCGGCTGCTGGACCCGCCGCTGCACGAATTCCTGCCGCGCACCGAGGAGGAGACCGCCGAGGTGGCCGAGGCGGCCGGCGTCGATGCGGTCAAGCTGCGCCGCCGGGCGCTCCGGTTGGAGGAAGCGAACCCGATGCTCGGCCACCGCGGCTGCCGGCTCGGCATCACATGGCCCGAAATTTACGAGATGCAGGCCCGCGCGATCTTCGAGGCCGCTGCCGAAACCGGCGCCGAGCCCGAAGTCATGGTGCCGCTGGTCGCAGCGGGCAGCGAGCTGGAGCGCATCAGGGCCGTCATCGACCGGACGGCGGCGACGGTGGCGGAAGAGACGGGCAAGGCGCTTGTCTGGAGCACCGGCACGATGATCGAGCTGCCGCGCGCCGCGCTCAGGGCCGCCGAGATCGCCGCCGCCGCCGAGTTCTTCTCCTTCGGCACCAACGACCTGACGCAGACCGCCTTCGGCATTTCGCGCGACGACGCCGGCTCCTTCCTCGGCGCCTACCGCGACGGCGGCATCCTGGCGAGCGACCCGTTCGAGACGCTGGACATCGAGGGCGTGGGCGAGCTGGTGCGCATCGCCGCCGAACGCGGCCGGGCCGCGCGCCCGGACCTCAAGCTCGGCATTTGCGGCGAGCATGGCGGCGACCCGGCCTCGGTCGCCTTCTGCCACGAAATCGGGCTGGACTACGTCTCCTGCTCCCCCTACCGCGTCCCCATAGCCCGCCTCGCCGCCGCCCAGGCGGCGCTGGCGGGGAGGAAGGAGGGAGTGCGCCAGGCTAACTGGTGCCAGTGTAGCCGGTGAAAGTCCGGCAGGAAGGAGAAGGTGAGCCACCACTTCCACCCCGAGTCATGGGCCGTCGCTCGCGAGGGCGGGGGTCAAGCGTTGACAGGGGCGCGTGCGGACAGGGCTATCGAGCACCGAAAGATCCTTAGTCCGGGATGCCGAGACCTTTTCCTCGGTCGAAGGCAGCATCCGACCCACCGTTATGGCGAGGGGGGTCGGAGTCCCGCGGTGTCCAAGAACCCATGCACGTACGTAAGCACTGCACCGGGACCTGGGAGGTCTCCATGCCATCCCGCTGTCGTGGCAGGATCGCAAAGGAAAGGAGTAGTCCGTAACCGATGATGAACGGCATGGAGAAGTCAGACTCGGCCATAGTAGCCGTGAAGCCGGCGAACAAAGGGGCGTCAGCCTCGGCGGAGCCGGTGGAGCCAAGGGCCGAGCCCAAGGGGAATCCGGAAGGCCAAAGCACGCGCCGGACGCAGAACCGGGAAAGCGTGTCACAGGCGGCCGACCGGATACGGCAGTTTGTACAAAGGGAACGCAAGGTGCGTCTCACGACGCTCCTTCACCATGTCACGGTCGATGCGCTTCGCTGGGCGTTCTTCGAGCTAAAGAAGAACGCGGCGGCGGGCGCGGATGGCATGACGTGGCGGATGTACGGGAAGGAACTGGAAGGCCGCTTGGCCGACCTGCACGACCGCGTGCATTCGGGAGCGTACCGGGCGACGCCATCGCGACGGGTGAACATCCCGAAGCCGGATGGCGGTACACGACCGCTCGGCGTCGCGGCCATCGAGGACAAGATCGTCCAGAAGGTCGTGGCGGAGATAATCCTGACGCCGATCTACGAGGCGGAGTTCCTGGGGTTCAGCTACGGGTTCCGGCCCGGTCGTGGGGCGCACAATGCGCTCGATGCGATCGCGGTCGGCATCGACAAGTTCAAGATCAACTGGGTGGTCGATTGCGACATCCGCAAATTCTTCGACACGGTGTCGAGGGACTGGCTGGTCCGGTTCCTTGAACACCGCATCGCGGACAAGCGGGTCATCAGGCTGATCATCAAGTGGCTGAACGCCGGCGTCATGGAAGATGGAGAGAGGCGGGACGACCTGCGGGGGACCCCGCAGGGATCGGTGATTTCGCCGATCCTGGCGAACGTCTACCTGCATTACGTCCTCGATCTCTGGTTCCATAAGAAGTGGCGCAGCCACGAGGTCTACGGCGACGCGATCATCGTGCGGTACGCCGACGACTTCGTGGTTGGTTTCCAGCACAAGCAGGACGCGGAGCGATTTCTGGATGCCCTGAAGGAGCGGTTCGGAAGCTTCGAACTGGAACTGCATCCCGACAAGACCCGGCTCATCGAGTTCGGGCGATTTGCCCCTAGAAACCGTCGGCGACGAGGGCAGGGCAAACCGGAGACTTTCGACTTTCTGGGCTTCACGCACTACTGCACGGAGACCAGAGGCGGGCGTTTCCAGTTGGGGCGCAAGCCGGTTGCGGAGCGGATGGCCCGCACACTGAAGCGGATAAAGGAAGCGCTATGCAGCCGAATGCATGACAACGCCGAAGAAACGGCGAGGTGGCTGGGCAAGGTGCTTGACGGATGGCTGAACTACTTTGCCGTCCCGATGAGCCACCGATACCTGAGCCGCTTCGCCTCGCGCCTGAAGCGGATGTGGATCGCGATCACGCGCCGCAGATCGCAACGGGACCGCTTCGGCTGGGCACAGGTCGACAAGTTGACGACCAAGTACTGGCCCAAGGTGGAAATCCGGCACCCGTGGCCGAACCGACGACTTGCCGTCAGCGTGTATGGGAACAGCGCAACCCGAGGGAGGAGCCGGATGCCTTAGCGGGCACGTCCGGATCTGTGCGGGGGGCGCCGGGCAACCGGCGTCCCTACCGCGATGACGGGGGATAAGCGTTCCCGAAAATGTCGCTTAGAGCGGAATCCGATCATGTTGCGGAGTATCCTGCGGCATTGAAGTAGTTTTTGCATTCTTGCGGTGAGAAGGTCTGGGAGATTTGTCCGATGGTGTTCCAGAGGCTGTCGACAGTTCTCTCGGCAGCTTTTCGTAGCCTTGCCTTGAGCTTTGCGAAGGCGAGTTCGATGGGATTGAAGTCAGGACTATAGGGCGGCAGGAAGAGGAGTTGCGCGCCGGCGTCTTCGATCATCTTGCGGACCCTGGGTCCCTTGTGGCTTGAGAGGTTGTCCATGACGACGATATCGCCGGGCCTCAGTTCGGGGACGAGGACCACTTTGACGTAGGCCTCGAAGGCATCGCGGTCGATGGCGCCGGAGAGCACGAAGGGGGCAATCATGCCGCGCGGCGTGAGCCCGGCGACGAAGGTGGTTGTGTTCCAGTGTCCGTGAGGGACGGCCATGCGCAGACGTTTGCCGCGCGGGGCCCAGCCGTGGGTGCGGGCCATGTTGGTCTTGGCCCCTGTCTCATCGATGAACACCAGCCGGTCGGGGTCGAGGCCGGGCTGGCTGTCGCGCCAGGTGCGCCGTCGGCTCAGCACGTCCGGGCGATCCTGCTCCGCCGCCTGGCCGGTCTTTTTTTGCGCGTGATGGCGTGGCGCACGAGGAAGCGCTGTATCGCCCCGTAGCTGAAGGCGAGGCCCCGGTCCCCGAGAGCCGCGCGCAACTCCTCGATGGTCATGTCCCGCTTCTCCTCAAGAAGACCCAGGATCACATCGCGCTGCGCTTCGATCCGCCCCGAGCGACGGTCCCCGCCAAGCGCCTTCGGGCGCGCGTCTCCCTGTTCGCGCGCCAGCGCACGCCAGCGGCTCACGCTCGCCGCACTCACCCCAAAACGCGCACCAGCCGCTCTATGGCTCATGCCCGCACATACCGCCGACAGAACCCGATTGCGAAGATCAAGGGAAAGCGCTTTCGACATCTCAGCCGGCCTCCTCATCCCGGCCGACATCTTGAATCACAAATCCTCCGCCCCGTGAATCCCCCTCGATTCAATCAGGTCAGATCATGCTCTAAACCGCCGCTTCGGGAAGAAACCCGGCCTAACCGCTTCCCCGTTCGAATCGTATCCGCACCCGATCCCGTGATACGACGATCATCGCGCCGTCGATCATCGTGTCGCCGTGCCGCGCTATGGTACCAGCGGCTACAAGCAAGAACCCATGAGCCTTTGCCGTCGTTCCGGACGGCGCGTCAGCGCCGATCCGGGACCTCCCGCGGCCGGAGAGACGCCACAGGGAGACCCCGGCTCTCCACTCCGCTTCGCTCCGTTCCGGCCGGGGTGACGACAAAGGGATCGTTGCGCCCCCCGCTTTCGCGAGGGCAGGCGACGAGGCGCATTCTCCATGTGTCGCAACCCGGCGCCGCTGGTATGGGTTCCGCCAGCGCTGCCTGCAAGCTTCGCGAAGCTGCGCAGACGTCGAGCAGGAACCTCACGAAGCTTCGCGTACGGGAACGCGGTCATGGACCCGGTCGCCGGCGATGGAGCGGTGGGCAAACAGGAGGCACGCCTGGATATCCTCCGGCGTCAGGTCGGGATATTCCTCCAGGATCCTTTCCGCACTGTCGCCGGCAGCCAGCATTCCGAGCACATGCTCGACCGCAATCCGCATGTCCCGGACTAAGGGTTTGCCGCCGAAGACATCCGGGCGGACCGTGATTCGCGCCAGCAACTCGGCGTCGGTCATGGTTTTGCTCCGAACGGCGAACCGGGCCCGGTGCGAGTAACGCGCGATCTGCGCGGTTACTGCGCGCGCCCGAGATTGTATTTCATGATTCGGCCGTGGCGGCCGGTCCTGTCGCCCTCGAGTTCGTAGACCCTGCCGTTCGGACCGCGGCGCTGCGCAAGCACGGCGTCGATGGCGAGGCGGTCTTCCCGGTCGAGCTTCAGGTCGAAGATGGATACCGTCTCTGCAAGGCGGCCGGCCGTGCGTGCGCCGATGATGACGGCGCCGACCTGCGGCCGGTCCAGCACCCAGCGGGCGGCAATTGCGCCGATGGTCGCCCCGTGCTTCCGGGCGACCGCCGCGAGCGCCTGCATCAGCTGCTGGAACAGCGCCCAACCGCCGAACTCGTCGATGATGAGCCGGTATTTGACCAGCGAGCGGTTGGCGAATTCGTACCCCGGATCGCCGGCGCCGAGCCACCGCTCGGTCAGGAAGCCGCCGGCAAGCGTTCCGTAACACAGTATCTTCATGCGGTTCCCGGCGCACCAGTGCGAGAAGGCGCCCGCCGGCCGGTTGTCGAGCAGGGAATACTGGACCTGCGTCGAAACGAGATCGAAACCCGCATCGATGAAGGGCTGCATCGCCGCTTCGCTCCAGTTGCTGACGCCGAGCAGTCCGATCTTTCCCTTTTGCTGAATGTCCTTCAGGTAGGACAGGACCTCGTAGGGACGGCCGCGCGTCAGGTCCCACCAGTAGAACTGGACCAGCGGCAATTGCTGCAGGTGCAGCCGTTTCAGCGACCTGTCGACGATCGCCTCGATGCCGGCGGGCGAGATCGTCTGCAGCCGGTCGAAGTCGGGCACCAGCTTGGTGTGCACCTTGACTGCATCGGCCGCCTCCGGGCCGCGGTTCCGGCGCAGGCGCTCGATGAAGTCGCCGATCATCTCCTCCACGCCGACATAGATGTCGGCGCAGTCGAAGGCGGTGATGCCGGCGTCGAGGAAGCGTTCCATGTCGGCGACCGCCCGTGCGCGGTCGACGGGGCCGTGGTCGCCCGCCAGTTGCCAGCCGCCTTTTATGACGGGCGCGAACTCGTAGCCCGGCCGAAGCGATACCGGCCTAACCACGAGTCCCGCCCTTGCGCCAGTAGGGCGTGCCTCGCGCCTCCGGAAGGCCGGTGGTTTCCGCATGGTCGAAGCGGCGCCTGCCCAGGCGCGTTATGCGGAAGCGCCCGCCGCAATGCGGGTCCGGGCAGGCGACCTCGGAATCCGTCGTCATCCAGTCGTTTTCGTCCGTGACCCGCTGCTTTGCAGGCAGCAGGGGCAGGATCGCAGCAAGCGGAAACATCGGGAACCGGTCGGTGCCGGGAAAGACGAGGTTCTCGCCCTCCACCGTGAAATAGGCTCCCTCGGGGTGGTTGCAGATCATCGGCCTGTCGCCGGCAACCACCTCCACCTTGAGGTCGTAAAGCTCGAACGGCTTTTCCGCCAATGTCCGCCACCCTCCTTCGACGACCGCCGCCGTTCCCGGCTCCCGCTCAGCCTAGCATACGCCGCGGCCTGCGCCGGGAGGTGCGCCGAACCCGTTGCCGTCCGGTCCGGATACAACGGACAGGGCGCCGAGTGTTCGGGGGCCTGCCTCAAACCGGATGTTTGCCTGTCCTCGTCCTGTTTCGACACGGTCGGCGCCGCTCCGATTGACAGCGCCCTTGTCCGGGACTAGGGAGACCGGAGCCTTTCGTTGCGCGTGAGACAGGCTTTTTCCATGGCATCCGACAACCGGCCGCTGTCGCCGCATCTCCAGATTTACCGCCCGCAACTCACCTCCGTGCTTTCCATCGCCCATCGCGGCGCCGGGATTGCGCTGGGCGTGGGCGCGGCGTTCTTCGCCTGGTGGCTGCTGGCCGCCGCCTCGGGTCCGGACGCCTACGGCACCGCGCAGGCCTTCTTCGGCTCAGCCCTGGGCATCATCGTCCTGGCGGGCTTTTCCTTTGCGCTCTTCTACCATCTCTGCAACGGAATCAGGCACTTGTTTTGGGATGCGGGCATGGGGCTGGAGCTGGACCAGGCCTATCGCTCCGGCTGGGCGGTCGTTGCGGCGGCGGTCGTGCTGACGGCGGGCGCCTGGGTCTGGGCCTGCGCGGGCTGAGCGGGGAGGCGGGGCCCATGGAATTCAGGACATCCGCCAAGGCCGTGCGCGGCCTGGGCGCCGCGCGGGAGGGCGCGGCCCACTGGTGGGCGCAGCGCATGACGGCGCTGGCGCTGGTGCCGCTCAGCGTCTGGTTCGCGGTCTCGGTCATCCGGCTCGCTGGCGCCGAACACGGCACGTTCGCGGAATGGCTCGCCTCGCCCTTCAACGCCGTCGCCATGCTGCTGTTCACGGTCGCCGGTTTCCACCACGCCGCGCTCGGCCTGCAGGTTGTGCTGGAAGACTACATTTCCAGGGAAGGCCGGCGGGTCGCCGCCATCGTGGCCGTCAAGGGCGCATGCTGGGCGCTTGCCGCCGCTTGCGCCTTCGCCACCCTCAAGATCGCTCTCGGAGGCTGAGGCGCCCCCATGACCGCTAACGGCAAACCCGCATATGAGGTGACCGACCACAGCTACGATGTCGTCGTTGTCGGCGGCGGCGGCTCGGGCCTGCGCGCGACGCTCGGATGCGTCCAGGCCGGGCTGAAGACCGCCTGCGTCACCAAGGTGTTCCCGACCCGCAGCCATACCGTCGCCGCGCAGGGCGGCATCGCCGCCAGCCTCGCGAACATGAGCGAGGACGACTGGCGCTGGCACATGTACGACACGGTGAAGGGCGCGGACTGGCTCGGCGACCAGGACGCCATCGAATATATGTGCCGCAACGCCGTGCCGGCGGTGATCGAGCTCGAACATTTCGGCATGCCCTTCTCCCGCACGCCGGAAGGCAGGATCTACCAGCGGCCCTTCGGCGGGCACATGAAAAACTGGGGCGAGAGCCCGGCCCAGCGCGCCTGCGCGGCCGCCGACCGGACGGGCCATGCGCTGCTGCACACGCTTTACCAGCAGAGCCTGCGGCACGCGGCCGAGTTCTTCGTCGAGTATTTCGCGCTCGATCTGGTCATGGGGCCGGAGGGCGACTGCCGGGGCGTCATCGCCTGGAACCTCGACGACGGCACGATCCACTGCTTCCGGGCGAAGCTTGTCATCCTTGCGACCGGCGGCTACGGGCGCTCCTATTTCTCCTGCACCTCGGCCCATACCTGCACCGGCGACGGCAACGGGATGATCGCCCGCGCGGGCCTGCCGAACCAGGACATGGAGTTCGTGCAGTTCCACCCGACCGGAATTTACGGTGCCGGCTGCCTCATCACCGAGGGCGCGCGCGGCGAGGGCGGCTATCTCACCAATTCCGAGGGCGAGCGCTTCATGGAGCGCTATGCGCCGACCGCGCGCGACCTCGCCTCGCGCGATGTCGTCTCCCGCTCCATGACCATCGAAATCCTGGAAGGCCGCGGCGTGGGCGCGGGCAACGACCATATCTTCCTGCATCTGGAGCATCTGGGCGCAGACGTGCTCCAGCGCCGGCTGCCCGGCATCACCGAGACGGCGCGCATCTTCGCCGGCGTCGATGCCTCCCGCGAGCCGATCCCGGTGCTGCCGACGGTCCACTACAATATGGGCGGCATCCCCACCAACTATCACGGCGAGGTGCTGAGCCCGACCGCCGACGAGCCGGACAGGGTCGTGCCGGGGCTGATGGCGGTCGGCGAATGCGCGTCCGTCTCCGTGCATGGCGCGAACCGGCTCGGCTGCAACTCGCTGCTCGACCTGGTCGTGTTCGGGCGCGCGGCGGGCCTGCGCGCGGCCGAGACGGTGGACGGCCCGGGCGCGGTGCCGGACGCGCCCGCGGATGCGGCCGACCGGCCGCTCGCCAGGCTCGACCGCCTGCGCCATGCCTCGGGCTCGCTCATGACCGGCGAAATCCGCAGCGGCATGCAGCGCATCATGCAGAACAACGCCGCCGTGTTCCGGGACGCGGAGGTGCTGGAGGAAGGCTGCCGCCAGATGGACCAGTCCGCCGCCAGCCTCGCCGACATCGGGCTCTCCGACCGCTCGATGATCTGGAACTCGGACCTCGTCGAGGCGCTGGAGCTGGAGAACCTGATGGTCTGCTCCATGTCCACCATGTTCTCCGCCGAAGCGCGCAAGGAAAGCCGCGGCGCCCATGCCCGCGAGGACCTGCCGGACCGCGACGACGAGAACTGGATGGTCCACACGCTCGCGCGGTGCGACGACGATCTGAAAGTAGCGCTCTCCTACCGCCCCGTGCATGACTACACCCTGACCGGCGAGGTGGACTACATCCCGCCCGTCGAGCGCGTTTACTGACGAGGAACGGCAACGACCATGGCCCAGCTCACCCTGCCGAAGAACTCCAGGGTCGGCGCCGGCAAGACCTGGCCTGCGCCCGCCGGCGCCGGGAAGACGCGGCGCTTCAAGGTCTATCGCTGGTCTCCGGACGAGGGCGGCAACCCTCGTATGGATAGCTACGACCTCGACATGGACGACTGCGGTCCGATGGTCCTGGACGCGCTCATCAAGATCAAGAACGAGGTCGATTCCACGCTCACCTTCCGCCGGTCCTGCCGCGAGGGGATCTGCGGGTCCTGCGCCATGAACATCGACGGGACCAACACGCTCGCCTGCACCCAGGCCATCGGCGATATCCGCGGCGACGTGAAGATCTACCCGCTGCCGCATCTGCATGTGGTCAAGGACCTCGTGCCGGACCTGAACCAGGCCTATGCGCAGCTCGCTTCCGTCGAGCCCTGGCTCAAGACGGTAAGCGCGCCGCCGGAGCGTGAGCGCCTCCAGTCCGAAGAGGACCGCGCCCGGCTCGACGGGCTCTGGGAATGCATCCTCTGCTTCTGCTGTGCCACGAGCTGCCCGAGCTACTGGTGGAGCGGCGAGCGCTATCTGGGGCCGGCGGTGCTGCTCCAGGCCTATCGCTGGATCGCCGACAGCCGCGACGAGATGACGGGCGAGCGCCTCGACGACCTGCAGGACCCGTTCCGGCTCTACCGCTGCCATACCATCATGAACTGCACCAAGACCTGCCCCAAGGGCCTCAATCCGGCCAAGGCGATCGCCGAGATCAAGAAGCTCATGGTGGCGCGGCGCTGACAGTCCGGCGGGACGGGGCGCCTCTGTAGATGGAAGGCGAACTCGGTCCGGTTCTGGCCTTCGGGGCCATAGCGGTGGCGCTGGCGCTCTATGCCACGCCCAGGCTGCCGCTCGAATTCTCCTCGCTCTTCGTGGTTTGCCTGCTTCTGCTGGCATTCCACGCCTTTCCGGAGAGGGGGCCGGACGGCGGCAATCTCCTCGGGCCGGAATCCCTGCTTGCCGGCTTCGCCAATCCTGCCCTGCTGGCGCTGCTCGGACTGATCGTGATGGGGCAGGGGCTGGCGCAAACGGGCGCGCTCGACCAGGGAGCGCGGGCGCTTCTCAGGATCGCGGGCGGCCGGTCGGAAACCGCGCTGGTCGCGTCCCTGCTAGCGGTGCTGCTCATCAGCGGCGTGCTCAACAACACGCCGGTCGTCGTCATCTTCATCCCGATCCTCCAGACCTTCGCGAGCCGCGGCGGCGCGCCGCCCAGCCGGTCGATGATGGTGCTCAGCTTCGCCTCGATCCTCGGCGGCATGACGACCCTGATCGGCTCCAGCACCAATCTGCTGGTTTCCGGCATGCTGACCGACCTCGGCCAACCGGGCTTCGGCTTCTTCGATTTCACCTTGCCGGGCCTCGCCGTGGCCTTGCCCGGCCTGGTGTTCGCGCTTCTGGTCGTGCGCCGCCTGCTGCCGGAGCGCAGCACTGCCGGAAGCCAGGGGCTTGCGACCGGCCGGCAGTTCCTCGCGCAGATCGACGTGGTCGCGGGCCGGCCTCTCGACGGGTCGATGCCCGTCGGCGGCTTCTTCCCGGACCTTGCCGATGTAACGGTCCATGCGATCCGGCGCGGCGAGGCGCGCCTGCTGCCGCCCTTCGGCGACGACGCGGCCCTCAGGCCGGGCGACATCCTGATCGTGAGCGCCACGCGGCAGGCGCTGACCGATGCCGTTCGCGGCGAGATGGACCTGCTGCATCCCTCGCTCGGCGACAGCTGGGCGGCGCGCGAGGACGAGACGCATGGCAGGCCGCCCTGGCTGCGCGGGCGCCAGCTCCTCGGCGAGGTGCTGGTGACGCCGGGCTCGGAGCTGATCGGCCGCACGCTGGAGCAGATCGGCTTCCGCTACCGCTACAACTGCGTCGTGGTCGGCGTGCAGCGCCGGGCGGCCCGCCGGCACGGGCCGATCACAGACCTGCCGCTCGCCGCCGGCGACGTGCTCCTGGTGCAGGGCACGGCGGAGGCGAAAGCGGCGCTGCGGGGCCGCCCCGGCATCCTGCCGATCGAGTGGTCGGCAAGCGAGGTGCCGTCGGCTCCCGAGGCCAGGCGCGCGCTTGCGATCTTCGCCGTCGTGGTCGGGCTGGCGGCCCTGGACATCCTGCCCATCGTGATCGGCGCGATGGTCGGCGCGGCCGCCATGCTGGCGACGGGCGTGATGACCCTGCGGCAGGCGGGACGGGCCGTCGGGGCCGATCTCGTGCTGACAATCGCCGCGGCGCTGGCGCTCGGCAAGGCGCTGCAGGAGACCGGCGGGGCCGCGATCCTTTCCGACCTGCTGGCGGGCGCGCTTGCCGGCGCGCCGGTATCGGTGGTGCTGTCCGCCTTCTTCCTGCTGGTGGCGGGGCTCGCAAACCTGGTCGGCACGAAGGCGGTGGCGGTGCTGTTTACGCCGATTGCCGTTTCGCTGGCCCAGGGCCTCGGCGCGCCGGTGGAGCCCTTCGCGGTGGCCGTGGTGTTCGCGGCCAATTGCGCCTTCGCGACGCCGATGGGCTACCAGACCAACCTGCTCGTGATGGGCCCGGCAGGATACCGCTTCCAGGACTATGTGCGCGCCGGCCTGCCGATGCTGCTCTTCGTCTGGGCGACGGCCAGCCTGATGCTCCCGTTCTATTACGGCCTGTAGCGGACCCGTTCAACGATCGCCCGGCACGGTGCCGGAAGGCAGGCTCTCGACATGGCGGCAGATGTCGCCCGGGCGGGTGAGCCAGATGCGGTCCCGGTGGCGGGCGATATGCTCGAACGCCCGGCGCAGCGCGCGCATGCGATAGGGCCGGCCGACGACGAAGGGATGCAGCGAGATCGGGAAGACCAGCGGCATGGCGGTGGACTGGTCCAGCATTTCGTCGAAGCAGTCGATCAGCATGCCGGCATACTCTTCGGACGAGTATCGAAACCAGACGAGCGCGCGGTTGTCGTTGGTCTCGATGGGGTAGGGCATGGAAAGGATGCGCCCGCCTGAGCGGGTCCGCATCCAGACCGGCTGGTCGTCATGCGTCCAGTCCATCACGTAGCGGTAGCCGGCTTCCTGGAGCAGGTCGAGCGTGACCGGACTGTTGGAGAGCCAGGGACTCATCCAGCCGGTGGGCGGCGCGCCTTCGTTCTCGACAATCGCGCGCGTCACCTCCTCGATATGCGCGCGCTCCTCGTCCTCCGGCAGCCCGCCCTGTTCGTCCGAATTGGTGACGCCGTGGCCCAGGATTTCGTCGCCGCGCGCCCGAAGCCGCTCCGCTATGTCCGGGCAATGCTCATAGACGGCGGTGTTGATCTGCGCTTCGCAGGGAATGTCGAGCGCATCGAACAGTTCGAACAGCCGCCAGATGCCGACGCGGTTGCCGTAGTCGCGCCAGGAATAAACCGACGCGCTGACCGCCTGGTCCGGCGGCGCGACGCCTGCGCCCTTGCCGCGCCCCCAGGCGAACACCTCGACATTGAGCGCGACATAGACGGCGAGGCGGTTTCCGTCCGGCCAGTCATAGACCGGGCGCGAGACGATGCTCGAATGGTCGTAGCGTCCGTGGGTCTCAAGCATGGGGCTGCTCCGCCAGGAATTCCGCGAGCCGGGCATTGTATTCGTCCGGCTTCTCGACATAGGCTGCGTGTCCGGCGCCCTCGAAACAGGCCATCTGGACATCCGGCAACAGCGACGCGATTTCCTCGCCGCGTTCGGGCGGCGCGATGCCGTCCTCCATGCCGCAAAGCACGAGCGCCGGCATGCGGAGCCCTTGCAGGATGGCGCGATTGTCCGTCCCCTCCAGCACGGCGACGCCGCCGGCGAACGCCTCCCGCGTGACTTCGCCCGCGATACCGGCGAGTCGCGCGAGGACTTCCGGGGAAGCGCCCGGCGCAGCCATCGTGGCGGCCCGCGTCCTGCCCCGCTCCTCGGGCGTGAGCGTGTCGAATTCGCGCAGGCGCTCTTCGAACCCGAGGGCGCCAATGAAACCGGCGCGCGTCCCGGACAGGACGAGCCTGACGATGCGGCCCGGATGGCGGGAGGCGACGCGCGGCGCGACGATCCCGCCCATGGAATGGCCGACCAGGGCGGCCGTCCCGACGCCGAGCCGGTCCATCAGGTCCATCGCCTCGTCGGCCCAGCAGTCGGCGGTCGCCTCCGGCGCCGGGTCGGAGCCGCCGAAGCCGGGCGCGTCCCAGCCGATGACCCGGTGGTTGCCGGCGAAGGCCCGGTATTGCTCCTCCCAGGTCTTCGAGCTGCCGCCGATGCCGTGCATCAGCACGAGAGCGGGGCCCGCGCCTGCCTCGCGATAGGCGATCGGGCCGGACCGGCGCAATTCGGGCAGAGTCATCGGCATGCTCCTCTCAAAGACGCACGGGCATCGTGGCCTCGCGGCAGGCGGCAATCAAGGCCGGCCGGGCCGCGTTGTCAGGATGGCGGCGATGACGACGAGGATGCCGCCCGTGACGATCCACACATCGGGCAGGTCGCCCCAGAGCCACCAGCCGAAGCCGACCGCCCAGACCAGGCTGAGATAGCGCAGCGGCGAGACGAGCGAGGCCGGCGCGAGGCGGAAGGATGCGATGATGAGATATTGGGCGATGCCGGCCATCACGCCCGCGGCGCCGAACAGCAGCCAGTCGAACCAGCCGGGCCAGTTCATCTCCCAGAACAGGCTGAGGCCGCCCCCGGCCAGCGTCAGGACCTGGCTGTAGAGGAAGATCGTGGTGGAGGCCTCCAGCGGCCCGAGCTTGCGGGTAATGACGTCGCGGCCCGCCGAGATGAAGGCGGCCGCGATGGGCACCATGACCGCCCACTGGAACGCGGAAGTGCCGGGGCGCATCATCACCAGCACGCCGGCGAAACCGATCAGCACCGCCGCCCAGCCGCGCGGGCCGACGCGCTCCTTCAGCAAAACCGCCGACATGATCGTCAGCATGACGGGGCTGACGAACACGACGGCCATGGCGTCCGCGAGCGGCAGCACCGCCCAGGACATGACAATGACGAGGCTGCACAGGACCGCGAGCACGCCCCGCAGCAGGGTGAGCGTCGGGGCGCGCGGGACGGCGAGCCGCCAACCGCCGTCCCTGCGCATCAGCCAGGCGACGACCGCCATGCCGGAAATCGTGCGATAGAACAGGATTTCGCCGGAATGGTAGTCGGCGGTGAGCCATTTCGCGATGGCGTCCTGCGCCGTCAGGATGATGGTGCTGAGCACCATGTAAAGCGCGCCCAGCCGCGCATCCCTGTCCACTTGCCGCCTGTTCCTGCCGCCCGAAATCCGGGCTAGAGTAGCCTTCATGGAAGCATTCGTCTCCACGGAATGGCTGGCGGCGCGCCTGGGCGATCCGGCGCTTCGCATCCTCGACGCAACCGTCCATCTGCATCCCGTGCCGGGCGGCAACATGCGGGCCGTGAGCGGGCGCGGAGACTATCTCGCGGGCCACATTCCGGGCGCTGTCTTTGCGGATCTCATCGACGACCTCTCCGACCCGGAGAGCCGGCTCCGCTTCACCCTGCCCGGCGAGGCGCGCTTCGGCCGGGCGATGGGGGCGCTCGGCGTTTCCAACGAGAGCGCCGTTGTGGTCTATTCCGGCGGGACCCCGCATTGGGCGCCGCGCCTCTGGTGGATGCTGAAGGCATTCGGCCACGACCGCGCAGCGGTGCTCGACGGCGGCTGGGCCAAGTGGCAGGCCGAAGGACGCCCGACTGCCGCAGGGAACGAGACGCCGGCGCCGGCGGTCTTCGAGGCGAGGCGGCGGCCGGGCTATTTCGTGGGGCAAAGCGAGGTCGAGGCGGCGCTTGCCGATCCGGGCGCCGTGGTGCTGAACTCGCTGACGGCCGAGCAGCATGCGGGCGGCGGGCAGCATTACGGCAGGCCGGGGCGCATTGCCGGGACGGTCAATGTGCCGAGCCGCGACCTTGTCGATCCGGCGACCGGCGCGATGCTGCCGATGGCGCAGGTGCGGCGGAAATTCGATGAGGCCGGCGCGCTGGAAGCGGAGCGCGTGGTGACCTATTGCGGCGGCGGCATCGCGGCCAGCCTCGGCGCCATGGCGCTCCACCTGCTCGGGCAGGAGAATGTCGCCGTCTATGACGATTCCCTCCAGGCATGGGCGCGCGACCCGTCCCTGCCGATGGAGACCGGGTGAGCGCCAATCGCCACAGGACGGGCCGGCGGACCGCGGCAAAGGCGGATATGGCGGCTTACGACGCATTGCCGCCAGGACTGCGGGCGGCGCTCAACGATGCCCCGGAAAACCTGTCGGCGGAGGCGGTGCTGGTCGCGGTGGAAGAGGACGGCCTTGCCGAAACGGAAGCATTGGCCCTGCTTGCGGCGCGGGAGGAGGGGCGGCGATGACACGGCGCCTCCTCCTGGCATTCGCTGCTGCGGCTATGGTCTGGACAACGCAACCGGCGCTGGCCCAGCAAGCGGGAGAGCGGTTCCGCGACTGCCCGGAATGCCCGGAGATGGTCGTGCTGCCGGAAGGCAGTTTCATCATGGGCTCGCCCGCATGGGAAGGCGCGCATCGCGAGCATGAAACCCCGGCGCGCCGGATCGGGATCGCCCGCCGGCTGGCGGTCGGCGTTCGTGAAGTGACCTTCGCGGAGTGGGATGCCTGCCTCGCCGGCGGCGGCTGCGGCGGCTACAGCCCCTCCGCGCCCTGGGGCCGGGGCCGGCAGCCCGTCGTCCATGTGTCGTGGCTCGATGCGAAGGCCTATGCCGAATGGCTGTCGCACCGGACGGGCCGGGACTACCGCCTGCCGACGGAAGCGGAGTGGGAATATGCCGCCCGCGCCGGCACGGCGGGGCCGTATCACACCGGCGGCCGGCTCGACCCGGACCGGGCGAATTACAGCAGCGGCGGCACGAAGCCCGCCGGGTCCTATCCGCCCAACGCCTTCGGCCTCCACGACATGCACGGCAATGTGTGGGAGTGGGTCGAGGATTGCTGGAACCCGGGCCATGCCGGTGCGCCGGCGGACGGGAGCGCGCGGCTTTCGGGCGACTGCAACTGGCGGGTGCTGCGGGGCGGCTCCTGGCTGAACGGCCCCGAATCGCTGCGCTCCGCCACCCGCTTCAGGACGAGTTCGGAAGAGCGCGCCTATTACATCAACGGTTTCCGCGTCGCACTTACGCTCGACCCCTGAGCTTTCACTGCAGGGCCCTGGCCCGACCCGGCCAGGATTAGCCAGGCCGCACGGCCGCCGACCCCCTCCCGGCCTTCCCCGCAGCGCCCCCACTCGCCTGCCCTCGCGAAAGCGGTGCAGGCCGGGACGACCTTCCGGCGCCGTGTCATGGGATGTCATGTTTTGTCATGATCGGGTGCGAAACCGGCGTTGTCGGGCGGGTTGAAGGGCGGCCCATTCTCGAGCCGGTTGAGGCTGTCGGCCTGGCGGCGTTCGATGTTTTCCGGCGACCAGGGGTCGTGGATCTCGGCATAGTCGTTGCGGCGCTGGTAGAGCCAGTCGGTCTCCGCGCCCTCGGCCCTCTCCTCCTCGCCCGGGCGGTCGCCGTCGGCCCACTCGCCGGGGAACCGCTCGGGGTCGTAGGTGTCTTCGGGCGGGTCGTCAGCGAGGGGCAGGTCGTTTGCCGGAGGCGGCGGCGGGTCGAAGCAGACGGGCAGGCTCTCGCGCTCCTCGACGGCCGCCATGAGCCGTTCGGCGGTCATGGCATGGGCGGCTCTGTCGAAGCCTTCCCCTGCCTCCATCGCCTCCCTGTTCCCGCAATGGCGGGCAAGGGCGCGCTCGGCGCGGGCACGGCCATTGCGCACGGCTTCGGCGAGGGGTCCCGGCACGGTGCCGGCCTCCTGCGCCTCGCCGGCCTCGATCTCCCCGAACTCGTCCTCCTCCGGCATCGACCAGAGCGCCGCCCGGTTGGCGGGCTGCGTCAGCCCCGCAATCTCCGCCTGGAAGCGGACGATCCGGACCATCATGTAGGCGGACCCGCTGGCGACCGCCGCATCCCAGGCCTGCTCCAGACGGGCGAGCACGATCTGCGCCTCGTCCCGCTCGGTGCGCCGCCACGACATGCGGATGCGCCGCACCCGCTCGACGATCCAGGGGCGTTCCAGCAGAGCGGAGCCGGTCTGCCTTGCGGAGCGTTCGGCATAGCCGGCGCGCCTTGCGGCGTCTGCGGCATTGCCGGAGGCTGTGTAGTGGCGGCAGAAGGCTTCCTGGCGGGAGGAGAGGGAGAGGGTCGGGTCGAGCGCGGGCATGGGTGCGGCTCCTTGGTTTCGTCTCATGTTCATCCGGCACACCGCCCCGGCACCGGAGCGACCCTTATTCGCGCGTCATCCTGCGCGGGCGCCTGTGCGCGGGCGGGCGGGCGTTTCGCGGCGGCGCGGTTCGCGCGCCTGATTGCCCGCGCGCGAGGCGGGCACAGGACACACTTCACCTGTCGGCTGGATCGGGGTCGTGCCGCACCGGACCGGCGCGGGCGGGAAGCGGTCCATGGACGCCGCTTCCCTCGGACCCATCATAGCACACTTTCTGAAAATGCAATCCCTATGGAGAAATATTACTCGAATATTTGGAACAATTCGCTTGCTTGCCCGGCCGAATGCTGCATTGTTACAGTCGGATGCCGGGCAAATCGCCGGCGGCGGCGCACCGCCCCGGACGCCGCGAACATCGGGACTCGCCGCATGACCGCCAGCTATCGCCTCGGCATCGACATCGGCGGGACCTTTTCCGACTTCGCGGCGGTCAACGACGCCGACGGCACTATCCGGGTCGGGAAGACCCTGACCTCCGCACAGGCGCCCGAGGAGTCGGTCATGCGCGGCATCGCCGACCTCTCCGGCGCGATTCCCGGCCTGCTGGGCCGGACTTCCGAGGCGATCCACGCGACGACCCTCGTCACCAACACCATCCTCGAACGCAAGGGGGCGAAGACCGGACTGCTCACGACCGAAGGCTTCCGCGACATCCTCGAACTGGCCCGGGAGGTCCGCTACGACATTTACGACATGTTCATCCGCCTGCCCGAGCCGCTGGTTCCCCGCCGGCTGCGGCTCGGCGTTCCGGAACGGGTGCTGGCGGACGGCAGGGTGCTCCTTCCGCTTGACGAAGCGGCCGTCCGCCGGGCGGCGGCCGTCTTCCGCGGCGAGGGCGTCGGGGCGGTCGCGGTCTCGTTCCTCCATTCCTACCGCAACAGCGTCCATGAGCGCCGCGCGGCGGCAATCCTGCGCGAGGAGCTTCCGGCCGCCACCCTGTCGCTGTCGCATGAGGTGCATCCCGAGCCCAAGGAATACGAACGCACCTCGACCACCGTGCTCGACGCCTATGTCAAGGCGGTGGCGGAGGGCTATCTGGAGCGGCTGGCGGAAGGGCTGGCCGGGCGCGGCTACCGGAACCGGCTGTTCGTCATGCTGTCGAACGGCGGCACCGCAACGGTCGAGACGGCAAAACGGGTGCCGGTCCAGATCGTCGAATCGGGACCGGCCGCCGGGGTCGAGGCGGCGGCTTATTTCGGGCGTCTCGCGGGGATCGACAACCTGTTGTCGTTCGACATGGGCGGAACGACGGCGAAGCTCTGCATCATCGAGGACGGCCGGGCCGCGCGGACCCGTAGCTACGAGGTGGACCGCCAGCACCGGTTCAAGTCCGGGAGCGGCCTCCCCGCAGCGGTGCCGGTCTATGACCTGCTCGAAATCGGGGCGGGAGGCGGCAGCATTGCCCGCGTCGACGATCTCGGCCTCATCCGGGTCGGACCCGACAGCGCCGGTTCGACGCCCGGACCCGCATGCTACGGCCTGGGCGGCGCGGCGCCGACGGTGACGGATGCGGACCTCGCGCTCGGCTACCTCAACCCCGACTACTTCCTGGGCGGGCGCATGGCGCTCGACCGGGCTGCGGCGGAGCGGGCCGTCGGGACGCATCTTGCGGAAGCGACCGGCCTCACGCCTCTCGAAGCGGCGGCGGGGATTCACGAGATCGTCAACGAGAACATGGCGGCGGCGGCCCGAATCTATTGCGCCGAGAAGGGCAAGGCGCCGCCCGAACTCTCGCTGGTCGCGTTCGGCGGGGCCGGGCCCGTTCACGCGGCCGGGCTCGCCCGCAAGCTCGGCTGCCCGCGCCTCGTCGTGCCGCCCCATTCGGGCGTCATGTCGTCGCTCGGACTGCTTGCCGCCCCGGTCGCGTTCGAGCGGAGCCGCGCCGTGAGGCGGATCCTGAAAGCGGTGGACCCGGCCGCGCTCGAAGCCGGTTTCCGCGCGCTCGAAGCCGAGGCCGGAGAGCTGATGCCGGACGGCGCCGCCGCCATTCTGCGCCGCAGCGTCGATCTGCGCTATTCGGGCCAGGACTACCCGCTTGAGATTGAGGTCTCCGGACCGTGCGACGCCCCCTCGACGAAAGGCGACTGGGAGGCGCGCTTCGAGGCGCTTTATCGTTCGCATTACGGCAAGGTGGACGACGACAATCCCGTCGAACTCGCAAGCATAAGGGTGCATGCGAGCCAGCCCCCGCCCGCGCTCGCCATCGCGCGGCCGCCGGCGCCGGCCGACGCCGCGCCCAAGGCATGGCGGGACATCCATGTCCCGGCCGGCTCCGGCATGGAGCAGGCGCCGGTGTATGAGCGCGCGGCGCTGCGCGTCGGGCAGGAGATCGCCGGGCCTGCGGTCATCGAAGAGCCGGAATCGACGACCGTCATCGGTCCGGGCGACCGGCTGCGCGTGGGCCCGCTGGGGTGCCTTGTGGTGGACCTCGTCATCCAGCGGCCTGCCGCCTCCGACGACGATGCCGACGAGACGCCTCACCCGGCGGCGTTCGGGCGGAGATAGCCGATGCAGCTCGACCCCGTCACCATCCAGATTCTCTGGAACCGCCTTATCACCATCGTGGATGAGGCGGCGACCGGGCTGATGCGCACCGCCTATACCCCGTCCGTGAAGGAGTATCACGACTTCTGCTGCGCGCTGTTCGACGCCGACGCGCGGATGCTGTCCCACTCGACGGTCACGACGGCGGGGTTCCTCGGCATCGTTCCCGAAGTGCTGCGCAATTTCATCGCGAAATACCCTCCCGAGACGCTCAGGCCCGGCGACGCCATCATCACCAACGACCCGTGGATCGCGAGCGGCCACCTCATCGACATCTCGATCGCGGCCCCGATTTTTCACCGCGGCCGGATCGTGGGCTACACGCTGTGCATCGTCCACCATCTCGACATGGGCGGGCGGATGTCCACGCTCGAATCGAAGGACATGTACGAGGAGGGGCTGAAAATCCCGATCCTCAAGCTCTTCGACGAAGGGCGGCTGAACGAGACCGTGTTCGACTTCATGCGGGCCAATATCCGGGTGCCGGACAAGGTGCTGGGCGATGTCCGCGCGCAGCTCGTCGCCAACAATGTCTGCGCGCGGGGCCTGAAGGCGCTGCTCGAGGAATACCGGCTGGACGGGCTGGAGGCGCTCGGGGCCGAGGTCATCCACCGCACCGAGTCGAGCCTCCGGCGCAGGATTGCGGCGCTGCCCGACGGGTCCTACCGCAATGTGGCGGTGCTTCCGAAGGTTCCGGGCTGCGACGACGAGGTCGTGGTGAAGATCGAGGTTACGGTGGCGGGCGACGGGATCGCCGTCGATTACTCGGGCTCGTCGGGCGAGGTCGGGGCGGCGATCAACTGCTCCTACAACATGACCCGCTCCTACACCGCCTACCCGATCAAGCTCGCGCTCGACCCCGATGTGCCGAACAATGAAGGCGGGCTCAGGCCCATCGAGGTGATTGCCCCGGAGGGCACCGTCGTCAATTCGCGCCCGCCCGCCGCCACCTGGGGCCGGACGATGATCTCGCACCTCTTTCCCGAGATCGTCTTCGCGACGATGGAGGCCGTCATGCCGGAGACCGTACTCGCCTCGAACGGCGGCTCACCGGCCAACGAGGTCTATCTCCACGGCCGCCACGCGGACGGCCGGTCGTTCCTCGCCATCGCGCAGCACAGCGGCGGTTTCGGCGCGAGCGCCCGCCATGACGGCTATGCCTGCCTCTGCTTCCCCAACAACACCCGCAACATTCCCGTCGAGGTGACCGAGAACGAGGCGCGGATGTACTATGTCCGCAAGGAGCTTCTCGCGGATTCGGGAGGGCCGGGCCGCAACCGGGGCGGGCTCGGCCAGGAGATCGAGTTCGCCATCCTCGACGGCGGCAGCGAGCGCGCCCGGGATGTCGAGAGCTCGGTGCGCCTCAGCGGCCGCACCGAGGACGGCCCCTTCCCGGTGTTCGGCCGCCTCGGCGGCCGGAACGGGCGCGGCAGCGGCCTCTGGCACAACGGCGGGGCGGTGGACCACGGGGTCTATCGGCGTCTCGCCCCCGGCGACCGCGTGCGGTTCGTGCTGAGCGGCGGGGGCGGCTATGGCGACCCGTTCGAGCGCGAGCCCGAACGGGTGCTCGCCGATGTCGAGCAGGGCTATGTGTCGATCGAAAGCGCCGAGCAGGACTACGGCGTCGTCATCGACCGGGCGACGATGACCGTCGATGCCGACGCGACCCGGCGCCTCCGCGAGCGCAGGCGGCAGCCGGGATAAGAGCCGCGCGTCAGCCGACCTGGTTCCGCGGCACGTCGCGGAAGGGGCGGTCGGTGTCGTGGCGGGCCTCCTTTGGCATGGAGAGGATGCGCTCCGAGATGATGTTGCGCTGGATCTCGTCCGTGCCGCCGGCAATCGAGATCGCCGGGGTCGAGACCAGGATTTCGGCCACCACGCCGTCCGTGCCGTCGTCCTCGCCGGTCAGCATGGCGTCGGGGCCGGCGATCATGGTGTGGGCCTTCGCGCAGGCGCGGGCGACGATGCTGGCGGCGAGCTTGCCGATGGACCCCTCGGGCCCCTGCGGCAGCCCTAGCTGCTGCGCCTCGCGGGCGCGCCGCGCGGTCCATTCCGCGGTCCGGGCGAGCGTCAGCGCCTTCGCGACCTCCTGCCTTACCGCCCGGTCGTCCCAGCGCCCCGCCGCCTTCGCGCGCTTGATCAGCAGGTCGGCGCGGCCGGTGCGCTGCGGATACCAGACATAGGGCGCCATGACGGTCGCGACCTCGGCGCGCTCCTCCTCGTAGATGCGCCCCGGCCGGTCGCTGCCGGTGGCGTAGCGGCGCACGCCGTCCGCGCCCCGCCGCTCGTGCATGAGCGTGGTCGTCGCGACCTTCCAGCCTTCGCCGAGCCCGCCGATCCGGTATTCCGGCTCCACCACGGCGTCGGTGAAGAAGACCTGGTTGAAGGAGGCATGGCCGTTCATCTGCCTGAGCTGGTGGACCTGGACGCCCGGCTGGCGCATGTCGAGCAGGAAATAGCTGAGGCCCTGATGCTTGACCGCGTCCCAGTCCGTGCGCGCCAGCAGCAGGCCGAAATCGGCGTGGTGGGCGCTGGTGTTCCAGACCTTCTGGCCGTTGATGACCCACTTCCCGTCCCGGAAATCGGCGCGCGTCACGGCGCCGGCGAGGTCCGAGCCGCTGCCGGGCTCGCTGAAGAGCTGGCACCAGGTTTCCTCGCCGGTGAGGATGCCGCGCAGGAAGCGCTCTTTGTGCAGGTCGGTGCCGTGTTCGAGGATCGTGGCGGCGGCGAGCGTGCGGATGCCCATCTTGGCGACTCCGACCGCGCCCAGCCTGTCGAACTCCTCCTCGACTACCGGCGTCATGCCGACGGGCAGGCCGCGCCCGTGCCATTCATGCGGCCAGTGCGGCACGCCCCAGCCGGACTCGATGAGCATGTTGCGCCACTCGACAAGGCCCCGGTCCGGGTCCCAGTTCTCCAGGAGCCATTCGCGGACTTCGGCGCGGATTTCGTCTTCGGTCATGTCGGTCATGTCAGGCGTTCCAGTGCTGCAGCATGCGTTCGCGGTGGTCGGCGGCGCTGCCGAGGAAGACCTCGCTCGCCTTTGCGCGCTTGAACCAGAGCTGTGTGTCGTTGTCGTGGGTGAAGCCGATGCCGCCATGCATTTGCACGGCGTGGATGGCGGTCTGCATGTAGGTGTCGGAGGCGGCGGCCTTGGCGAGCGAGGCGAGCGCGGCAAGCGGCTGGTCCACCTCGTCATCATCGTCGGCCGCGGCGGCGGCATAGTAGGCGGCGGCCTTGGCGAGCTCGACCTCCAGCAACATGTCCGCCGCCTTGTGCTTGGTGACCTGGAAGGAGGCGATGGAGCGGCCGAACTGCATCCGCATGGAGACATATTCGAGCGCGTCCTCGCGCAGCCGCTCCGCGCCGCCGACCATCTCGCCGGCGAGGCAGACGGCGGCGATGTCGAGCGTCCGCGCCCAGGCGGGCCCGCCGGCCTCCGGCCCGCCGAGCAATTCCGCCGGGGCGTCGTCGAAGTCCATCTGCGCGAGCCGGCGCGTCGGGTCCATGGATTGCAGCGGCCGGCGCGCAAGCCCCTCGCTCTCCGCCGGCAGGCTGAACAGGCCGAGCCCGCCTTCCGGCAGCCGCGCCGCCGCCACGACAAGGTCCGCGGCCATGCCGTCCAGCACATAGCTCTTGCGCCCGGTAAGCCGCCAGGAGCCGTTGTCGGCGCGCGCGGCCGCCGTGAAGGCGTCGGCGTTCCAGCCGGTTCCGGGTTCGGCGGCGGCGAGCGCGGCAATCGTCGCGCCGCTGGCGATGCCGGGCAGGAGGGCCTGCTTCTGGGCGTCGGTCCCGGCCTCGGCAATGGCGGTCGCGGCCATGACGGTCGATCCGAAAAAGGGCGAGGGCAGGAGCGCGCGGCCCGCTTCCTCGGCGGCGATGGCAAGCTCCGAGACGCCGAAGCCGGCCCCGCCATAGGCCTCGGGGATATGGATTGCGGCGACGCCCAGCTCCTCCGCCATCACCCGCCACACCTCCGCATCGTAGCCGGACTCGGTTTCCATGACCCGGCGCACTTCGGCCGTCGGCGAGCGGTCGTTGAGGAACCGGCGGAGCATGTTCCGGAACTCGGTCTGCTCCTCGGAAAAACTGAATTTCATGGCCGTTCGGACCTCGTTTCGGCAGCGGAATCGGAGACGGCCGCGACCAGCGCTTCGGCCCCCTCCCAGTCATAGGTGCGGAAGCTGTGCCCGCGCGTGACGAAGGGCGCGCCGGCATAGAACATCTCGTATTGCGTCTGTCGGCCCGCGAATTCGGAGCCGAGCGCGTCCCAGGCGAGCTTCATCAGCCGCACGCGCTCGACCGGCGGCGCGCCGTCGGCGGATTGCTGGACGCTTTGCAGGATGCCGGCAAGCTCGGGGTCGGCGAGGTCGCGCTCGGAGGAGGGCAGCATGATGAGCGCGCCACCCGCCAGGCCGCGCACGCGCTCGACCATGCGCGGATAGAGCGCCTGGCAGTAGGCCTGGGCGGCATAGACGGAATGTGCGTCCGGCACGAAATAGCGGCCCCTTTGGCGGCCTTTCGCCTCCATGCCGTGGAGCATGGTCTCGACCGCCGTCGCCTGCGCGGCCAGCATTCCGAGGGTTTCGGCGACCGGCGGCATCTTCGCCGTGCCGATGGTCTCGCAGATGCGGCGCGCGAGGCCGACGAGGAACCGGAATTTCACCGCGAGGCGGATCTGCGCCTGGTAGTTCTGGTAGATATGGCCGGGCGTGGCGTGGAACTGGCGCGCGCACATGGCGGGGCTGCGATGGACGAAGACCCGCTCCCACGGGACCTTCACATCGTCGAACCAGACCAGCCCGTCATTCTCGTCGAAGCGCGAGGCGAGCGGGTCGTCGAAGGTGGAGAGCGCGCGGCCCTCATAGGATTTGCGCGCCAGCAGCCGGAGTCCCTTCGCCGCCATCGGGACCGCGAAGCTGATCGCGTAGTCCTCCTCGTCCGGCTTCAGCGGCTGGAGGTGGGCCACGAACAGCTCGTTTGCGAGCACCGCGGCGGTGCCGAGCATCTTGCCGCCGCGCACCGTCACCCCTTCCGGGTCCTCGTCCACAATGCGGAGCATCGGGCTGTCGCTTCCCTGCTCGCCCGTGCTCTTCGAGCGGTCCAGCTGCGGGTTGACGATCACATAGGTGAGGTAGAGGTCGTTGTCGCGCGCATGGACGAAATAGTCGAGGAAGGCGCGCGCGCGGGCCGGGTCGTGCGCCTCGAACACCTCAAGCCCCATGATCTGCCCGGTGACCGCGGACGCCAGATGGTCCGGCGCCCGGCCCATGAAGCCGGCATGGCATTCGGCCCAGGCGGTCAGGGCCTCGCGGCGGCGCACGAGCTCCTCCAGCGAGGCCGGCATCTGCCAGGCGCGGTTGACCCGCCGGCCGCCGGTCGGGGAAGGGAAGGTCATTGCCTCCAGATTGGCGGGATCGGCCTGGTAGCCGTAAAGCCCGGCGGCGGAGCGCACGGCGTTGCGGAAGGCGGGATGGCGGGCGGGGTTCTCGACGCGGGCGCCGTCCAGCCAGACGGCGCGTCCGTCGTCAAGGCTCGCCAGATGTTCGGCCGCGTCCTTGGCCGCGCCTGCCATTGCCGGGCTGTCTCCGCGGTCGGGCGTTCACGCCATCCGGGAGTAGTCGGTCGGGTCCATGACCACGCTTTCGATGGAGCTGACGAGGGAGCCGTCGCGCTCGCTCTCGGCCCTTGCCTTCTGCCAGTCGGGATCGTCGCGGAAGGACGCCCAGGCGCTCTCCATCTGCGCCGCGTCCTCGAAGCTGCAGATATAGATCAGCTGGTTCGGGTCCGCGCGGTTGATCCAGAAGCCGGCGACGCCGATGCCGTGCTTGGCGAAGAGGCCGCATGTGTGGTCCCGGAAGCGCGCATTGAGCGCATCGATCTTGCCGGGCGCGGCGTTGTAGGTGCGCAGTTCGTAGAGCATGGGGTCGCGTTTCCTCGGGTTCGGTCGTCGGGTCGGGCAGGCGGTTACTCTTCAGGCTCCAGGCGCAGGGAGGCGGAGTTCATGCAGTAGCGGAGCCCCGTCGGCGGCGGCCCGTCCGGAAAGACGTGGCCCAGATGTGCGTCGCATCCGGCGCAAAGCACCTCCGTGCGGGTCATGAACCAGCTTCGATCCACCTTCTCCGCCACGGCTTCGGCCGAGACGGGCGCTGTGAAGGACGGCCAGCCGGTGCCGCTGTCGAATTTGGTGTGGCTCTCGAACAGCGGGATATCGCAACAGATGCAGCGATAGGTGCCGGGCGTCTTGGTGGCGTGGTACTCGTTGGCGAAGGGGCGTTCGGTGCCGTGCCGGCGTGTCACCTTGTACTGCTCGGGCGTGAGCCGGCTGCGCCATTCGGCGTCGCTGAGTTCGGTTCGGGGAGGCGCTCTGTCGAGGATGTCGGTCATGGGGTCCACCACCGGCCGCATCGAAGATGCCGGCCTGTCGAGAGTTCTGCCGTTCGTATTCCGCCCGCAACCGGTTGCGGGCGGCAAAACGGTATGCCCAAGCCGCGCCCCGCGCAAGCCCGGCCGGGATGGCGGCCGGGCGGGCAGGGGACCTTTCTTGCGCCGCCGCGTTCGGGAAGAATGCGCATGGCGCCTTGCCGATCCGCCGAAACCGGAGCCGGAAATCCATGGGCATACCCACCACGCATGCCGGCAGCCTGCCCCGGCCGTTGGAACTCACCGGCCTCTATGCGCGCCGCGCGCAAGGCGGCCATGTGGACGCGGACGCCCTGGCAGCGGCCGGACGGAAGGCGACCGACGCCATTGTCGCCCGGCAGATCGAGGCGGGCGTCACCGTCGGTAACAATGGCGAGCAGCAGCGGGAAGGCTTCTTCCTCTATGTCCAGCACCGCATGAGCGGCTTCGGCGGAAGCTGGAAGCGCCCCGGCCGCCGGGATGTGTTCCGCTATCCGGGGCTGGTGCGCGAATACGAGACCTTCCTGCGCGTGCGCGCCGAAGCGGTCTCCAACATGGAGCCGCCGATGAACCTCGGCGCCGTCCGCTATGTGGACCGGGGGCCGCTCGAAGACGAGTGCGAGACCTTCCGCCTGGCGCTGGAAAGGGCGGGAGGCGGCTTCGGGCAGCCCTTCATGACGGCGGCCTCGCCGGGCATCGTGGTCTCGGCCATGAAGAGCGGGCACTATGCCGACCGGAATGCCTATCTGGCCGATGTCGCGGAGGCGCTCAGGGTCGAATACGAAGCAATTGTGGAGAACGGATGGCTGTTGCAGATCGATGCGCCGGACCTTGCGATGGAGCGCCATTTTCTGTTCGCCGACGAACCGCTCCGCGCCTTCCGGGATTGGGTGGAGCTTGTGGTCGAGACGCTGAACGGCGCGCTCGCCAATGTGCCGCGCGAGCGGGTGCGGCTGCATGTCTGCTGGGGGAACTACGAAGGGCCGCACGACATGGATGTCGAGCTTCGCGACGTGCTGCCGATCCTGCTCGAGGCCGATGTCGGCGGGCTGGTGCTGCCCTTCGCCAATCCCCGCCATCAGCACGAGGTCGAGGAGCTGCGCCGCACGCCGCTGGCCCCGGACCAGTATCTGGTCGCGGGCGTGATCGACACCACGACCAACTATGTCGAGCACCCGGAAACCATCGCCGAAAGGCTTGAGCGCGCGGCTCGCGCCGTCGGCGATCCGGCGCGCATCCAGGCCGGCACGGACTGCGGCTTCGACACCTCCGCCGGCATGGGCCGGGTGCCGGAAGACGTGGTCTGGGCCAAGCTCCGCAGCATGGCCGAAGGCGCCCGCATCGCGAGCGGGCGGCTGGGGATGACGTAGCGGCCGTCCGGGTTGTCCTGCCGTCCGTTCGGCAAGCTCCTTCGACACGCCGCTTCGCGGCTACCCGGGATGAGGGAGGTCCCGGAGCCCCGCCCCGGGTACCTTCGGCAGGCTCAGGACAGGCGCCGCCGTCATGCCCGCCCTCACATCGTCATACCCGGACTTGTTCCATTGCTGTCCGGTTCCATCATTGGGCCGGGCCGGTCCGGAGTTTTTTGGGCGCGCGCGGTGTCTCCGGTCCGCTTCCCTCCATCGTGTCCGAACGGCCTCCGCGCGCTGTGCCCGAACGCCCTCCTCCGTCATGCCCGGACTTGTTCCGGGCATCTCCGTCGGGGCCATCGCGGCGGCCGCATGGATGCCCGGAACAAGTCCGGGCATGACGATATGAGGGCATGACGATGAAGAGGGGCGGCGCGCCGGGCGTCGATCGGAGTCCCGGTTCGACCAGACCCTTGGAAACCCGCTTGAATCCAAGCCATGCGCTCTGTCCCCCAAATCTAAACCGGACAGCCGTGGAACAAGTCCGGGCATGACGGCGGAGCCTGTCGAAGGGCCGCCGCCCGTTTCAAACCGGTCGGATACCGCAATGAACGCGCGGCCAATCACATCGACGGGGCCGAGCGGCTCGGCAACAAGCGGAGGTTCAGTCACCGAAACGCTCGCGATATCGGCGGACAGCCTCCCTCAGCGCAGCGTTCGGTTCCGAAGGCGCGAGCAGCGCGTCATGGAAGGCCTCCTAGTCCTCCGCCGAAAGAATGATCCTCTCATGCGAGCCCAGGACGCGCTCCGCCGCCACGCGCTCGATGGCCTTCCGGACGCCGCCCGGCCTGTGGGGGACGCCGTCGATGGCAAGATTGGCCTCTATGGCGCCGAGCAGGCCGAGGATCATGGTTTCGTTCAGGTCGCCCAGATGGCCGATGCGCACGATCTTGCCGGCGAGGTCGAGCAGGCCGTGGCTGACGGCGACATTGAAGCGGTCGCGCAGGCTGTCGCGGAAGGCGTTGGGGTCGTGGCCCTCGGGCCAGCGGACGGCCGTTACCGTATCCGACCGCTCTTCCGGGCGGCGCGCATTCAGTTCGAGGCCCCATTCCTCGACGGCGAGCCGCACAAGGTCCGCCATCCGGCGGTGGCGGGCGAACACATTGTCGAGCCCCTCCTCGAACAGGAGGTCGAGGGCCACCCGCATGCCGGAGAAAATCTGCGTCGGCGCCGTGCCGGGGAATTTCGGCAGCTCGCCGCCCTGGTCCAGCATGCGCTGCCAGCTCCAGTAGCGGCGCGGCGAGCCGCCTTCCCTGGCAATGGCGAGCGCCCGGTCGTTCAGGGCGACGATTCCAAGCCCGGTCGGCAGCATCAGCCCCTTCTGCGAGCCGCCGACGGTGACATCCACGCGCCATTCGTCCATGCGGTAGTCCATCGAGGCGAGCGAGGAGATGGTATCGACCATCAGCAGTGCGTCGTGGCCGGCCGCGTCCATCGCGCGCCGGATGGCTGCCACATCGCTCAGCACGCCGGTCGAGGTCTCGCTGTGGACGACGCCGACCGCCTTGATGCGCCGTTCCGTGTCCTTCCGCAGCGCGTCTTCGACGGCGTCCGGATCGGCGGCGCCGCGCCAGTCGCCCGGCAGCGTGACGACCTCGGCCCCGAAGAGCCCGGCCATCTCCGCCCACCATGTCGAAAACGCGCCCGTCTCCGGGATGACGATAGCGTCGCCCGGCCGGAAGAGGTTGACGATGGTGCTCTCCCAGGCGCCGTGTCCGGAGGACGCCCAGCAGAGGATGGTGCCGTCCGTCTTGAAGATCCGTTTCAGGTCCCGGTAGCAGCCGGCCGCCAGCGCCTCGAAGGCCGGGCTGTTGAAGTCCTCGGTCGGCCGGTCCATCGCCCGGAGGATCGGCTCCGGGATGTTGGTCGGTCCGGGCAGGGCCATGAAGGGGCGCCCGGCGGCGCGCGGCATGTTCATGAGTGGGTGCGGGTCCAGATTTCGTCGATGGCCGCGAGTTCTTCCGCGCTCATCGTCCAGTCGCAGGCGACCGCATTGGACCTGATCTGCTCGGGCGACATGGCGCCGGCGATGACGCTGGAGACCTGCGGGCGGGCCGCCAGCCACGACATGGCGAGGTCCAGCATGGTCCGGCCGCGCTCCCGGGCGAAGGCGGTGAGTTCGCGCACCATGGCGAGATTGGCGTCGGTCCAGTAGCGGTCGATGAAGCGGCTGCTGTCGGCCATGCGCGTGCCGGCGAGCGGCTTGTCGCCATGCTTTCCGGTCAACAGGCCGCTCGCGAGCGGGAAGAAGGGCAGGAGCCCGAGGTCGTATTTCTCCATCATCGCCAGACGGTCATCTTCCAGGCCGCGCATGGCGAGGCTGTATTCGTCCTGCGCGGAGACGAAGGCATTGAGGCCGTGCATCTCCGCGGTCAGCTCCGCCTCGACCGTCTGCCAGGCGGAGAAATTGGAGTGGCCGATATAGCGCACCTTGCCCTGGCGGATCAGGTCGTCGAGTGCGCGCAGCGTCTCCTCGATGGGAGTCAGCGGGTCGGGCTGGTGGAGTTGGTAGAGGTCGATCCAGTCCGTGCCGAGCCGCCTGAGGCTCGCCTCGACCGCATGCATGATGTAGAAGCGCGCCGCGCCGATGCCGTAGGGCCCGTCGGCCATGCGCATCCCGAATTTGCTGGCGAGCACGATGTCCTTGCGGCGCGCGCCGAGCGACTTGCCGAGAAATTCTTCGGACTTGCCCCGCCCTCCGTAGATGTCGGCGGTGTCGAACAGCGTGATGCCGGCGTCGAGCGCGGCATGGACGACGGCGTCGGTGCCGGCCTGGTCGAGGCGTTGGCCGAAATTGTTGCAGCCGACGCCGACGAGCGAAACCTGCAGGCCGGAACGGCCCAGATTGCGAAACTGCATGATGTGGATATCCCGTGTGAAGGCGGAGGCAGTATAGCCCGGCGGCCGTTATTCGTAGCCGGGCTGATGGATCTCGATGATCGTGCCTTCGGGGTCCTGGAAGAAGATCTGGTACCAGCCGCCCATGGCCCAGGCGCCATAGTCCGAGAAGGGAATGCCGAGGTCGGTCAGGCGCTGCTTGACTGCCTCGATATCGTCCGTGCGGAAGGCGATGTGGCCGCGCTCCAGCGGGTTGACGGCGTGGCCCATGCGGTGGCCGACGCCCAGGTCCTGCGTGGCGAGGTGGAATTCGGTGCGCCCGTCGGTCAGGAAGGAGACGCCGCCGGAATAGCCCCCTTTCAGGTCCCGGTTGCCCTCGCGGCCCTCCATGGTCTCCATGCCGAAGACCGAGCGGTAGAACTCGTCCAGCCCGGGCACGTTCTTCGTGCAGACATTGATGTGATGGAGCTCGATTTTCATTGCTTTCTCCAGGAGTTGAGGCCGGACGCTACGGCTTCCTGTTCAGAATGGCCTCCAGTTCGTCCCACTCGCGCGGGGAGAGGCCGCTGTTGTCCTGTGTGACCTGTTCGTCCGCCAACTTGCGCCGCACAACTGCGAGAGCACCGGCCGAAAGAAACTCCGCACGATGCACATAGTCCTGAAAGGCCTGGTATGTCACCGGCACCCAGCGCTTCACGATCTCGTCGAGAATGAGGTCGGCATAGGCGCGGATTTCATATTGCGCGTGGCTGTCGGCGCGGAGCGAAAGGAAATGCATCAGGTTGTGAAGGTCGCACTTCCAGTAGAACTGGGTGTAATAGTTGACCGGCAGGACGGACCGGGCGAGTTCGCGCGCGATGCCTGCCCGATCCTCCCGTATCTTTGCGCCGTCTTCGTCTTCGTTCAGCAAGTTGCGGTAAACACCGTAGGCGCGGGTGGACACCCAGTTGAGCCGCGAAAGGGAATCGTGGACCTCGGCATCGGTCAGCTGGCCTTCCCGGCCCTGCTTGTTGGAAGTTGACTGGGCCGTCAGCGACAGGGCCGGCTGTTGGCGCGGCGGCGCGAACAGGTCCAGTTGAGCTTCTCGCTCACGGCGGCTCCGCTTTTGCTCGTCCAGCACGGATTTCAGGCGTTCGGGCTCCGGAATGTAATACTCCGGGTCCATCTTCGAATATCTGGCTGAGTATTCATTCACATTTGCTGTGCGGTGGCGGATCCATTGCCGGGCGACGAAGATCGGCAGCTTGATGTGCAGCTTGATCTCGCACATCTCGAAGGGCGTAGTGTGCCGGTGGCGCAGCAGGTAGCGGATAAGCGCGGCGTCGGTCGAACGGCGCTTGGTTCCTTTGCCGTAGGAGACGCGCGCGGCCTGCACGATGGCGTCATCGCCCCCCATATAGTCCACGACGCGCACAAAGCCGGGGCTGGGGTGGGGGCCGGGACCGTGTTTGGGGCCGGGGTCCAGCACCTTGAACTCTTTACCCAGAATTTCCTCAAGCGCTGGCACCGTCTCCCGGCGGGTCGGCGCCGTGGCCTCCCATTCCGGGCGGACCGCCGGTCCGCCGCCGGGTTCGCCGGAGTCCGGAGCGTCGTTCATGGCTCCAGTGTCGCCCGAACGGGCCGGCGGGGGCAAGCGGTCAGTCCAACAATTGGCGGGGCAGCCAGAGCGCGATATCGGGCCATGCGATCACGGTCGCGAGGCCGATCACCTGCAGGATCACGAAGGGCACGATGCCCCGGTAGATCGCCGTCAGCTTCACCTCGGGCGGCGCCACGCCCTTCATGTAGAAGAGCGCAAAGCCGAAGGGGGGCGTCAGGAAGGAGGTCTGGAGATTGACCGCAATCAGGATGGCGAACCAGTAAACGACCTCGTGGTCCGGCACGTGCGCGCCGAAGGTCAGCATGTCGACGATGGGCAGGAACACCGGCAGCACGATCAGCGTGATCTCGACCCAGTCAAGGAAGAAGCCCAGCACGAACACGATCGCCATGAGCACGATCAGCAGGCCCCAGTTCCCCAGCCCGACCGAGAGGATGAGATGGTCCACCACCTCGTCGCCGCCGAGCGAGCGGAAGACGTAGGAGAAGCCGGTGGCGCCGACGAAGACGAAGAAGATCATCGCGACGGTGAGCGCCGTGCGGTCGCAGCAGTCCTTCATCAGGTCGAGCGTGAGGCGCCCGTTGGCAAGCGCGAGCAGGGTTGCGCCGAAAGCGCCGACCGCGCCGCCCTCGGTCGGCGTCGCCCAGCCGCCGAAGATCGCGACCTTTATCATCAGGATGAGTACCGCCGGCGGGATGAAGCCCTTGAGCAGCATGCCCGCATAGGCGGGGACCGTCTGCGGCGTATCCAGGTCGTCCAGGGGCGGCGCCACCTGCGGGCGGATAGCCGAATAGGACGAGATATAGACGAAATAGAGGCCGGAGAGCAGCAGGCCGGGGAAAAGGGCGGCCAGGAAGAGGTTGCCGACCGAGACCGCCATCAGGTCGCCCATGATGACCAGCAGGATCGAAGGTGGAATGAGGATGCCGAGCGTGCCGGCGGCGCAGATCGTGCCGCAGGCGAGCGCGTGGTCGTATTTCGCCTTCAGCATGTGGGGCAGGGCGAGCACGCTCATCAAGGTGACGGAGGCGCCGATGATGCCGGTCATCGCCGCCATGATGGTGCCCATCACGGTGACCGAGAGCGCGAGGCCGCCGGGAACGCGCTTCAGCAGCACCTGGAGGCAGTAGAGCAGGTCCTGCGCGATGCCGCTCCGCTCCATCATCACGCCCATGAAGACGAAGGTCGGCACGGCCGTCAGCACCAGGTTCTCCGCGACGCCGCCCCAGATGCGGTACACCATGTTGGTGAACTCGATGTACTGGAACACGCCCATCAGGTTGCCGACGATGCCGAACAGGATCGTCAGGCCGGCGAGCCCGAAGGCTACGGGGAATCCGGTGAACAGGAAGGCGGCGAGCGCCGCAAACATGAACAGCGGCAGGAGGTCGGCTGCGGCCACGGTCGGGGCTTGTCCTGTCTAGTCGGGAAGGGTGACGGGCGCGGGGGCCGGCCGGTCGAGGATCATGTCGGCCGCCTTCTCCGCGATCATGAAGGCGGCGGCGTTGGTATTGGCCGACGGCATGCGCGGGACGATGGAGGCGTCGGCGACCCTGAGGCCGTCCAGCCCGCGGACCCGCAGCCGGTCGTCCACGACGGCGAGCGGGTCCGCCTCCGGCCCCATATGGCAGCTCCCGACCAGGTGGAAGGTGGTCGTGCCGCGCCGGCGGGCGACATCGAGCCACTCGTCATCGCTCTCGACCCCGTCCCCCGGATACTCCTCGCCGGCGTTGTAGGGCGCGAGTTCCGGCGTGCGCAGCAGGCGCCGCGCGAGGCGGAGGCCGGCCAGCAGCACCTGCCGGTCCATCTCGTGCGCCAGGTAGTTGGGCTGGATTTCGGGCGGCGCCAGGGGGTCGGCGGAGGTAATGCGGATATGGCCCCGGCTTTCCGGCCGCTGCTGCCAGGGCGCGATCGTCATGGCGGGATAGTCGTCGAGCGCGGCCTGCACGCCTTCCTTGTAGCTGGCGGGCGTGAAGGTCATCTGGAGGTCGCCCTTGTCGAGCGACGGGTCGGATTTCCAGAACACATGCACGAGCGACGGCGAGAGTCCGAGCACGCTCGGGCCGCCGGCGAAGTAGCGGGCGGCTTCCGCCAGGAAGGCGGGCCCCCGGACGCGCTGGTTGATCGTCTCCATGTCCCTGACCCGCGCGACGATCCTAACGGCGTAGTGGTCGTGCAGGTTCTCGCCGACGCCGGGCAGCGCATGGAGCACGGGTATGCCGAAGCGGCCCAGCAATTCGGGCGGGCCGACGCCGGAGACCTGCAGCAATTGGGGCGAATTGACCGTGCCGCCGCAGAGGATGACCTCGCGGCGCGCGCGCACCTCATAGGGGTTGCCGTCCGTGCGGTAGCGCACGCCCACTGCGCGCTTGCCCTCGAACAGGATGCGCGTTGCATGGGCGCGGGTGCGCACGTCCAGCAGGTTGCCGCGCTTGCGCATGGCCGGATGCAGGAAGCCCCGCGCCGCGCTCACCCGCCGGCCGTTGTGGATCGCGCGCTGGAAATAGCCGACGCCGTCCTGGTCGGCGCCGTTGTAGTCCGGGTTGCGGGGGATGCCGAGCCCGACTGCGCCTTCGATGAACGCCTCGCAGAGCGGGTGGCGGTAGGGGTTGTCGGTCACGACCAGGCTGCCTTCGCGGCCGCGGAAGGTGTCGTCGCCCTCGCCGACACGCCTTTCGCTACGCTTGAAATAGGGCAGCACGTCGGCATAGCCCCAGCCGCGGTTGCCGAGTTGCGCCCAGCCGTCATAGTCGAGCCGCTGGCCGCGATTGTAGATGTGGCCGTTGATCGAACTGGAGCCGCCGAGCGTCTTGCCGCGCGCGGCAAGGATGCGCCGGCCGCCAGTCCATTCGCTCGGCTCGGTGGAATAGAGCCAGTTCACGGCCGGGTCGGTCAGCGTCTTCATGAAGCCGGCCGGTATGTGGATGAAAGGGTGGCGGTCCGGCGGCCCGGCCTCCAGCACGCAGACGGAATGGATGCCGCCTGCGGCCAGCCGCGCGGCCAGCACGGACCCGGCCGTGCCCGAGCCGACGATCACATAGTCGAAACTGTCGGTCATGGACGGGGGACCATAAAGAAGCCGCCGCGTCGCGCAATGTCGCCCGCCCGCGACATTGCGCCTACGAGGTGTCCGCCGGCGAAGGTGACAAGCGCGCGCAACCGTGCTTGCATTGCCGATCGGCCGGCTCGGCAGCGACGCTGTGCGGCCGATTCGGGAGTCAAGAGGAGGACAAGCGAACATGCCACGATTTTTGACCGCGACGCGGCGCGCAGCGCTTGCCGCGCTGGCTGCGGCGCCGATGGCGCTCGGCCTCGGCATGGGGCCGGCATCGGCGGAGTCGGTGCTGCGCATCGTGCCGCATGCCGACCTGAAGAACCTGGATCCGATCTGGACCACGGCCTACATCACCCGCAACCACGGCTACATGGTGTATGACACGCTTTTCGCCCAGGACGACAAGCTGAACATCCACCCGCAGATGGTGGGCGAGCATTCCGTCAGCGATGACGGCCTCGTCTATACCTTCACCTTGCGCGACGGCCTCAAATGGCATGACGGCGACCCGGTGAAGGCCGAGGACTGCGTGGCTTCGATCAAGCGCTGGGGCCAGAAGGACGGCATGGGCCAGAAGCTCATGGACTTCACCAAGGAGTTGAAGGCGGTCGACGACAAGACCTTCACGCTCACGCTGAACGAGCCTTACGGCCTCGTTCTCGATTCCATCGGCAAGATCAGCTCCAACACCCCCTTCATGATGAAGAAGGAGCACGCCGAGACCGACCCGAACCAGCAGGTTCCGGAAGTGGTCGGCTCCGGCCCGTTCCGGTTCGTGAAGGAGGAGTGGGTGCCGGGCGCCAAGGTCGTCTATGTCAAGAACGAGGACTATGTGCCGCGCAGCGAGCCCGCTTCGGGCGCCGCCGGCGGCAAGGTCGTGCATTTCGACCGGGTCGAGTGGATCTACATTCCCGATCCGGCGACGGCGATGAACGCGCTCATCAACGGGGAGGTCGATCTCTGGGAGACGCCGGCCGTCGATATGGTGCCGCTGCTGGAGCAGAACGACAATATCGAGCTCGCCGTGATCGACCCGCTGGGCACACAGGGCTGGCTCCGGCCGAACCACCTGCACCCACCCTTCGACAACCCGAAGGCGCGCCAGGCGCTGCTCTACGCCGTCGATCAGGAGGTGTATCTGCAGGCCATCGTCGGAGATCCGAAGCTCTACAAGGAATGCGCCGCCTATTTCATCTGCGGCACGCCGAACGAGTCCGATGTCGGCGTCGAGGCGCTCCAGTCGCATGACCCGGAGAAGGCCAAGCAGCTTCTGGCGGAGGCCGGTTACAAGGGCGAGAAGATCATCCTGATGCAGTCCACCGACATTCCGGTGCTGAACAACGCCGCGCTGGTGACGGCGCAGGTGCTGCGCGACATCGGCATGGATGTGGAAGTGCAGGCGATGGACTGGTCCACGCTGACCTCCCGGCGCGCAGAGAAGAAGAGCCCGGCCGACGGCGGCTGGAACATCTTCCACACCTATGCGACCGGCGCTGACGCCACCTCGCCCATCGCCAATATCGGCGTGTCGGGCGGCGGCGTCGAAAGGGCCTGGTTCGGCTGGCCGACGGATGCGGAGACCGAGGAACTGCGCGACATGTTCGCCCGGGAAGCGGATCCGATGGGCAAGAAGGCGATCATCGACAAGCTGCAGGGCCGCCTCTTCAGCCATCTGGTGCCCTATGTGAACTACGGCCAGTGGTTCCAGCCGGTTGCCTGGCGAAAGGGCCTGAAGGGCGTGCTGGTCTCGCCGGTGCCGTTCTTCTGGAACATCTCCAAGGACGCCGGATGACGGGTCCCGGAGCCGCCGGGCGGAGTCCCTTCCGCCCGGCGGCGCCTCTTTCGGACCGGTTCTGAATGTACGCCTATATCGCCCGCCGCCTGCTGGCGACCCTGCCTGTCATGGCGGTCGTGGGCATTGCCGTCTTCCTGCTGCTGCACCTGACGCCCGGCGACCCGGCCGTCGTCATCGCCGGCGATTACGCGCGGCCTGAGGACATCGAAAAAATCCGGGAGAACCTCGGACTGAACGAGCCGCTGCACATCCAGTTCTTCAGCTGGGTAGGGGCGCTGCTCTCCGGCGACCTTGGGACCTCGATCTTCTCGAACCTTCCGGTCGCCAAGCTGATCGGCCAGCGGCTCGAGCCGACGCTCGCGCTCGCCATCGCCACCATCATCTTCGCCATCCTCGTCGCCGTGCCGATGGGCGTGATCGCCGCCTGGCGCGCGGGCACGATGACGGACCGGGTCATCATGGTCTTCGCCGTGCTGGGCTTCTCTGTGCCGGTCTTCGTCATCGGCTACGCCATGATGTGGCTCTTCTCGATCACGCTCGGCTGGTTCCCGGTGCAGGGCTACAAGCCCATCGGCGAGGGCTTCTGGCCGTTCCTGCGCTCCATCGCGCTGCCCACGGTCGCGCTCGGCATCATCTATGTGGCGCTCATCGCCCGCATCACCCGCGCGAGCATGCTGGAGGTGCTGACCGAGGACTACATGCGCACCGCGCGGGCCAAGGGCCTCGACAACAACGCGCTCCTCATCCGTCACGCGCTCCGCAACGCCTCCGTGCCCATTGTCACCATCATCGGCATCGGCATTGCGTTGCTGATCGGCGGCGTGGTGGTCACGGAGAGCGTGTTCAACATTCCGGGCCTCGGGCGGCTCACCATCGACGCCGTGCTCAGGCGCGACTATCCGATCATCCAGGGCGTCATCCTGATCTTCTCGGGCGCCTATGTGATCGTGAACCTCATCATCGACCTCTCATACACTATTCTCGACCCGAGGATCCGCTACTGATGGCCGACGCGCCGCAGGTCGCCGCGTTTCCGGGCGAGGTCGAGGACGAGGGTCCGCGCCCCGGCGCCTGGGCGCGCTTCCGGGAATATTCCCGCCGACACCCGACGGTAATCGTCGGAGGGGGCATCCTGATCCTCATGGCACTGGCGGCGGTGGCGGCGCCCCTGATCGCCCCGGACCCGCTCAGGCTGAACCCGATCAACCGGCTGAAGCCGCCGGGCGAAGCCTTCTGGTTCGGCGCCGACTTCCTCGGCCGCGACGTCTATGCGCGCACCATCTATGGCGGCCAGATCTCGCTCATGGTGGGGCTTGCCGTGGCGGTAATCAGCACGGTCATCGGGCTCTCCATCGGCCTGGTTGCGGGCTATATCCGCTGGGTCGATGCGGTCGTGATGCGGGTCATGGACGGCCTGATGGCCATACCGGGCGTGCTGCTCGCGATCGCGCTCATCAGCCTGGCCGGCGCCAGCATCGTGAATGTCATCATCGCGATCTCGATTCCCGAAATTCCGCGCGTCGTGCGCCTTGTCCGCGCCGTCGTGCTGACGGTGCGCGAGCAGCCCTATGTCGAGGCCGCCGTCTCCGTAGGGACCAAGCTGCCCAAGATATTGCTGAAGCACATCCTGCCGAACACGCTCGCGCCGCTGATCGTGCAGGCGACCTATGTCTGCGCGTCGGCGGTGGTGATCGAGGCGATCCTGTCCTTCCTCGGGGCCGGCACGCCGCCCGAAATCCCGAGCTGGGGCAACATCATGGCCGAGGGGCGGACCTACTTCCAGTTCGCGCCCTGGATGATCTTCTTCCCCGGCATCTTCCTCGCCGTCACCGTGCTGGCGGTGAACATATTGGGGGACGGGTTGCGCGACTCCCTCGACCCCCGCATCGCCCGGCGGATGTGATCCGATGGCGAACGGCGCAATCCTCGAAATCGACGGCCTCAAGACGCATTTCCACACCCGCGACGGCATCGTGCGGGCCGTGGACGGCGTCTCGATCCGGGTGGACCGGGGCGAGACGCTTTCCATCGTCGGCGAGTCCGGGTGCGGCAAGAGCGTAACGGCGATGTCGGTGTTGCGGCTGCTGCCGATCCCGCCCGCAAAGATCGAGGCGGGGCGCATCCTGTTCGACGGCGAGGACCTGTTGCAGGCGACCGAGGAGCGGATGCGGGATATCCGCGGCAACGAGATCTCCATGATCTTCCAGGAGCCGATGACCTCGCTCAATCCTGTCATGCCGGTGGGCCGCCAGATCGCGGAGTCGCTGGAGCTGCACCAGGGGCTCGGCCGCCGCGCCGCCGCCGAGCGTGCGGTGGAGATGCTGGACCTCGTGCAGATTCCGGAGCCCCGGCGCCGCGCCAGCGAATATCCCCACCAGCTGTCCGGCGGCATGCGCCAGCGGGTGATGATCGCCATGGCGCTCGCCTGCAATCCCTCGATCCTGATTGCCGACGAGCCGACCACCGCGCTCGATGTCACGATCCAGGCCCAGATCCTCGACCTCATGCTCCAGTTGAAAGAGCAGATCGGCGCCGCCATCGTATTCATCACCCACGATCTAGGCGTCGTGGCCGAGACCGCGCAGCGCGTCGTGGTCATGTATGCCGGGCGCAAGGTGGAGGAGGCGGCGGTGGCGGACCTCTTCGCACGGCCGCTGCATCCCTACACGCTCGGCCTCATGGGCTCGATCCCCAAGCTGGCCGCGCGGGCGCTCGCGGGCGGGCGGGGACGCCTTGCCGAGATACCGGGCGTGGTGCCGTCGCTCCGGCAGGAGATGCCGGGCTGCACCTTCGCGCCGCGCTGCCCCTTCGCGCAGGAGCGCTGCCGGGTCGAGACGCCGGGGCTCGAAAGCCGGGACGGGGAGCGCTTGGTGGCATGCTGGGAGTGGGAACGCGTGGCGGAGCGGGCGGCATGAACGGCGAGGCCGATATCGTGCTTGAGGTGCGCGATCTCAAGAAGCATTTCCCGGTCCATGCGGGGCTTCTGAGGCGCAGGGTAGGGTCGGTGCTGGCGGTCGATGGTGTCAGCTTCGACATCCGCCGGGGCGAGACGCTGGGCCTTGTCGGCGAGAGCGGTTCGGGCAAGTCCACGGTCGGCAAGACGGTGCTGCGCCTGATCGACCCTACCTCGGGCGAAATCCTGGTGCGCGGAGAGGATGTGACCCATGCGGGCGCCGCCCGGATGCGGACGCTGCGCCGACAGATGCAGATGGTGTTCCAGGACCCCTATGCTTCGCTCAACCCCCGGCTCTCGGCGCGGCGCATCGTGGCCGAACCGCTGGAGAACTACAGCGAAATCCCGCGCATGGAGATCGAGGAGCGCGTGCGCGCGCTGTTCGGCCGGGTAGGACTCCGGCCGGACCAGATGGCCAAGTACCCGCATGAATTCTCCGGCGGCCAGCGCCAGCGGCTCGGCGTGGCGCGGGCGCTGGCGCTGGAGCCCGGCCTGATCGTTGCGGACGAGCCTGTCTCGGCGCTCGATGTCTCGGTCCAGGCCCAGGTGCTGAACCTGCTGATGGACCTGCAGGACGAGTTCGACCTCGCCTATCTCTTCATCAGCCACGACCTTGCCGTGGTCGAGCATATCAGCCACCGGGTCGCGGTCATGTATCTCGGCAAGATCGTCGAGCTGACGGACCGCGAAACGCTGTTTGCCGATCCCCGCCATCCCTATACCCGCGCCCTTCTTTCCGCTGCGCCGGTGCCGGAGCCCGGCGCCAAGCGCGAGCGCATCATCCTCAAGGGGGACATTCCGAGCCCCATCAACCCGCCGGCCGGCTGCCGCTTCCACACGCGCTGCCCGCTGGCCGAGGCGCGCTGCCGCGTCGAGGAGCCGGCCATGCGCTTCGTCGAAGCCGGCCACCAGGTCGCCTGCCATCTTGTGCCCGGCGCCGAGCAACCGGCGGTGTGACACCCGGGAGGAGACCGCCATGGCCAGACGGATAGGCGTTGCCGCCGCCCAGATGGGCCCCATCGCCCGCGAGGAGTCGCGGCAATCCTGCGTTGCGCGCATGTGCGAGATGATGCGCGAGGCTCACGCCAAGGGCGCGAAGATCGTGGTTTTTCCCGAACTTGCGCTCACCAGCTTCTTCCCCCGCTGGTATTTGGAGGACGAGGCGGAACTCGACGCCTTCTACGAAACCGAGATGCCGAATGCGGCCGTGCGCCCGCTGTTCGAACTGGCGGCGGAACTCGGGGTGGGCTTCTATCTCGGCTATGCGGAACTGGTCCGGGAGCCGGGCGGCGGCAAGCGGCGCTTCAACACCTCCATCCTGGTGGACGGCAAGGGCGAGATCGTCGGCAAATACCGCAAGATCCACCTTCCGGGCCATGCCGAGCATGAGCCCTGGCGACCGTTCCAGCACCTGGAGAAGGCCTATTTCGAGCCGGGCGACCTGGGCTTTCCGGTGTTCGAGGCCTTCGGCGGCAAGATGGGCATGTGCATCTGCAACGACCGCCGCTGGCCGGAGACCTACCGGGTGATGGGCCTGCAAGGGGTCGAACTGGTCATGCTCGGCTACAACACCCCGACCCACAACCCGCCCGTGCCCGAGCACGACCATCTGATGTGGTTCCACAACCACCTCTCCATGCAGGCCGGCGCCTACCAGAACGGCAATTGGGTGGTGGGCGTGGCCAAGGCCGGCCGGGAGGAGGGTTGCGACCTGATCGGCCAGAGCGCCATCGTCGCGCCCACGGGCGAGATCGTGGCCATGGCCCAGGGCGTTGGCGACGAGGTGGTCGTTGCGGACTGCGACCTCGACCGCTGCGACGAAATCCGCCGCCAGATCTTCGACTTCGCCTTGCATCGCCAGCCGCAGCATTACGGCCTGATCGCCGCGCCGAAGGAATAGCCCCGCCTTCGACCCCTTTCACGCCGGGATATCGGCGGGGTCTAGGATGGCGTTCTGCTTCTTCAGTGCGGCCTGCACAGCGGAGACCGCGAAGCGCCCGTCGGCTTCGAGCGCGGCGGCGATGCCCGCAGCCTGGCCGGTGGCGAAGGCGGTGCCCATGACCCGGATGGCGGCGCCGGCCTTCCGGTCCCCGTCGGCGAGGCGCCCGGCGCAGAACAGGTTCGCCGTGTCCGCGCTGCGCAGGCAGCCGAGCGGTATCTCATAGGCCCCCCGGTCCGGCGCGTAGTCGAAGGTGCTCCAATATGTGGCGCGGTCGTGCCACTCCGCGCCCCAGCCGCCGAGCGCGATGCAGTCGTCGAACCTCGCGCGGTTTTCGATGTCGGCCCAGGCGAGTTGCCGCAGGCAGTTGAGATGGCGCGACTCGCGCGTGCCGAATTCCGGGCCCGTCGCGACGAGGTAAGCATTCTCGCAGCCTTCGATGGTCCGGAGCGCGTCCAGATAGACCCAGGCCTGCCGCCGGCCGCGGGCCTCCGCGGCCGACATGGAAAGGCTGTCGCGCGGGTCGTAGTCCTCCGAGGCGAGATAGACGACGACATCGCCCGATATCGGCAGGCGCGCGACGACGCTGCGGTCCTTGGTGACGGATTCCGCCCTCGCGCCCAGTCCTGCGACCGCCTCGGCAATGCGCTCGGCTGTCACCGGCACGGCGCGGGGCACGCCGCCGAACCGTGTGCCGAGCGTGCCGAGATTCACATCCGCGCCATTGCCGTAGCGGGTGCCGGCGCCGGAGAAGGCCGCAAGGTCGCCTTCGCCCGTGCAATCCACGAAGGCCCCGGCGGTGAAGCTTTTCAGGCCCGAATGGCCGGCAACGGTGATGGTCCGCACCCGGCCGTCCCGCCGTTCCGCGGCTGCGACGAAACTGGAAAACATCACGGTCACGCCGGCCGCCGCGGCCAGGTCGTCGAGGACGGGTTTCACCGCTTCCGGCTCGAAGGTGACGAATACGCCCCGGTGCCGGTGCGGCCCATCGACGGCGCCTTGCCTTCTGAGGCCCTGCATGACCTCTTCGGCGATGCCGCCAACGACGCGGCGCGGCGTCTCCCCAAGCGTGTAGAGGCCGCAATAGGTGACGACATTGCGCATCGTCGCGGCGCCGCCCAGGCAGTTGTACCGTTCGAGAAGGAGGGTATTGGCGCCCATGCGCGCGCTGGCGACGGCGGCGGCCACGCCTGCCGACCCGCCGCCGGCGACGATGACGTCGTAGTGTGTCCGGCCGGCGGTCACGGGCGTCCTAATCGCGGAAGGCATCGGAAGACCATGCCCGCCTGAGCGCGGCGAGCGCGTCTTCCTCCAGCGGCCCGAGGCCGGGGGCTGCGAGCGCCTGGTGGACATGAGACATCTCGGCGACGCCGAACACGACGGTCGAGACGGCCGGGTGGCTGAGGCCGAAACGGATCGCGGTCTGCGAGCGGGTCTCGTTGCGTTCGCCGAGCGCTTCGACCACTGCCCGGGCACGGGCCTCTTCGGCCGCCATTTCCGCGTTTGCCGTGATCGGGATTTCGCGCCCGTGGCGCTCGTCCGCCGCCAGCACGCCGGCCGCGAAGATACGGATGTTCATCACCCCCACATCGTGCTCCCGGCAGGCGTCCAGCAGGCCGGTGAAATCCGAGCTCGACCAGTTCGCGCCCGCTCCGCCGCCCAATGCGAAGCCGGCCGTCGGGTTCAGCATGTTGTAATAGACCTGCGCCATGTCGAAGCGGCCGGACGCAATGGCGGCGCGGACCGTCGGGCCGTCGCCGAGCGCGGTAAAGCCTACATGGTCGAACAGGCCTTCCTCGCGCAGCCGGTCGAAACAGTCGATGACGCCGAGCGCCTCGTCCAGCGTCAGCGTCGCGCGGTCGGGTTCCGGCACCAGCGGGTTGTGGAGGATCAGCAGGTCCACCCGGTCCACCTTGAGGCGCTCGAGGCTGCCCTCTATCGACGCGCGCACCTGGTCCGGGAAATTGTCGCGCCGTGCCGCGTCCAGCCGGACCTTGGTGCTGATATGCGGGCGCTTCTCCGCCGGCAGTTCCGCGGTCAGCCAGCTTATCGCCTTCTCGGACTCGCCGCCGCCATAGTCGGCGGCCGTGTCGAGCCAGTTCATGCCCGCGTCGAGGCAGGCCGCGATGCATTCGCGCTTCACCTCGTCCGGTGCGTGGAGCAGCAGGCCGCCGACGAAGCCGCCGCCGAGCGTGAGTTCCGAAATCTCGATATTCGTGCGGCCGAAGCGTCGCCGGTTCATGGGGCAGGGCCTCCGGAAGTTCCGTAATGAACGATTGGTGTCGTTGCCGTCAGCCGGGGTCGTTGTCCGGTTCGGCATCTTCCTGCGCGAGCGGTTCGGCCGCCGCGAAGGCCGGGTGGGCGGAGAGGCGCGCGTCGATGGCGGTAATGTTCGGATAGGGCGAGAGGTCGCAATCGAAGCGCCGGGCGTTGAAGACCTGCGGGACAAGGCAGACATCCGCCATGGTGATCTCGTCGCCGAAGCAGCAGTCGCCCGCCGTCCGGGCGAGCTCCGGCTCGATGCCGCCGAAGCCTTCCGCGATCCAGTGCCGGTACCAGGCGAGCACCTGCTCCCGCGAGCATCCCATCTCCCGGCGCAGATAGATCTGGATGCGGAGATTGTTCACCGGGTGCATGTCGCAGGCGATCAGGCCGGCAAGCGCGCGAATGCGGCCCCGTTCGACCGGGTCCTTCGGCAATAGCGGCGGCTCGGGGTGCGTCTCCTCCAGATATTCGAGGATCGCCAGCGACTGGCCGAAGACTGTGTCTCCGACCTGGAGCGCCGGGATGAGGCCCTGAGGATTCTTGGTCCGGTACGCCGGTTGCTTGTGCTCGCCGCCGTCGCGCGAGAGATGCACATAGGCGGACTCATGGGGCACGCCCTTGAGGTTGAGCGCGATGCGCACCCGGTAGGCGGCCGTGCTGCGCCAGTAGGTGTAGTGGATCATCGTCCCGAAGCCTCCCGCGGACCGGCCGCGCCGTCCGCCAGCGGCCGTATCCTCGACTATAGAGGCATTGCGCGGCGTGCGGAAAAGAAACGCCATTGGCCGTTTGTCGATCTTGACGTCATATGACCGGTCACGAATACTGGTCATATGGTGACGATCAACGCATCCGATTTCAAGGCGCGGTGCCTCGCCATTCTCGACCGCGTCCATGAGACGGGCGAACGGGTGGTGATCCTGAAGCGCGGGCGGCCGGTTGCGGAGCTGACGCGCGCGACCGGGGAGAGCGACGGATACCCCCAGACCGAGCTGGAGGGAACGGTCGTCATTCTCGAAGACATCGTCGAGCCGGTGTTTCCGGAGGAGCGCTGGGACAGCCTGAAGCGGTGAAGGCGCTGCTGGACACGCATATATTGCTCTGGTGGCATGGAGACCGCGACCGGCTGTCCCGGCGTCAGCGGGAGGCAATTGCGTCCGCGAATGCGGAGTCGCCCTTGCTGGTCTCCGATATTTCGCTGTGGGAAGTGGCGATGCTGCACGATCTGGGCCGCATTCGTCTGGCGATTCCCCTGCGGGAGTGGCTGGAAAAGGCGGTCGCGCGCCCATTGGTGCGGCGGCACGGAATCTCGCCGGCGGTGGCGGCCGAACTGGCTTCGTTGCCGGACTTCTTTCATCGTGACCCGGCGGGCCGCATTCTGGTCGCAACCGCCCGTGTGACCGGCGCGACGCTTCTGACCCAGGACCGCAGAATCGTCGAGGCGCAACTGGTCGATGTGCTGACCTGATTTTTCCCCGTCCCTGCCGCCTTTGCCGCCGGCGCGCGGGTCGTTTATGAGTCCGGCGGAGGAGCGTGGCGGGACCGGAAGGGCAGCCCGAGCGCCGCCGGAGACCCAGGAGCCGACGATGAAGGAATTCAGGGACGGGCCGCTTGCGGACGAGATGATGGGCGAGGCGTGGCCGGCGGTGCAGCCGGGCGCCGACCCGGTGCTCTACGGCTATGCCGAACTGCGCCCGAACGACCCGGTCGAGGTGCGCAGCCTCCAGACATTCGAGCTGGTCTATACCGTCGGGCGCTACGGCCTCGACGATACCGGCAGCATCCGGGTCTCGTTCCGCTCCCTCGGGGACTGGGGCGGGCTCCAGATGGACGATCCCGCCGGCTACAACTATGTCACGGCGCGCTCCAGCAAGGGGGTGCCGATCCGGCTGTCCTATGTTTCGCACGGCGCGCCCAGGCCCCGCTGGAAGGCGCTGACGGCGCATGTCATGGGCGGTTTCCTGCGCGAGGGCGACAGCATCCACATCACCTTCGGGGACACCTCCGGCGGATCCCCCGGCATGCGGATGCAGACCATGGTGGAGATGGACTTCCAGTTCCGCGTCCTCGCCGATGTCTGCGCCGTCGGCCACCATGTGCCCATTCCGGAGTCGCCGGCCATTTCCGTCGTGCCCGGGCCGCCGGTCTGCTGGCGCGCGGTGCTGCCGTCGCTCCGCCGGCCCGGCGAGACGTTCCAGTTCGGCCTGAAGGCGGAGGATGTCTGGGGCAACCCGACGGACCGGGCGAGCGGGCGGTTCACGCTGGACAGCACCATGCCGGTATCCGGGCTGCCGGCCGAAGTGGACTATCCGCTCGGCCGCAAATCGGTCTGTTTCGAGGGCCTCTCGGTGAGCGAGCCGGGCATATTGCGCATCGTTGTGCGAGGCGAAGACGGGACGATTGCGGCGGAATCCCATCCGCTTGTCGTCCGGGACGGGCCGTTCGGCGGCTATTGGGGCGACCTGCACGGGCAGAGCGGCGAGAGCATCGGCATCACCACGGCGCGGCAGTATTTCGACTTCGCCCGCAACAAGTCCTTCCTCGATGCGACCGCCCACCAGGCCAACGACTTCCAGGTCAACAACACCTTCTGGGAGCATGTGAACCAGTTGACGGCGGAGCACCACCAGGACGGCCGCTTCGTCACCTTTCCCGGTTACGAGTGGTCCGGCAACACGGCGGTCGGCGGCGACCGCAATGTGTATTTCCGCCGCGAGGGCCGGCCGATCCACCGCTCCTCGCATGCCCTGCTGACCGACCGCTCCGATCTCGACACGGATGCGCCCAACGCCAACCGCCTGTTCGAGATGCTGGCCGACGAGGATTGTTTCATCTACGCGCATGTGGGCGGCCGCTACGCCGACATCGGCTATGCCCACGATCCGTGCCGGGAAGCCGCAATGGAGATCCATTCGGCCTGGGGCACCTTCGAGTGGCTGCTGACCGACGGCTTCCCCCTCGGCCACCGCTCGGGCGTGGTTTGCAACAGCGATGGCCACAAGGGCCGGCCGGGAGCAAGTTACCCCGGCGCCTCGACCTTCGGGGCGTATGGGGGGCTCACCTGCTTCTACGCGACGGAGCTGAGCCGGGACGGCATCATGGATGCGGTCCAGCGCCGTCACACCTACGGTACCACCGGCACCCGGATGCATCTCGATGTCCGCGCCCGGTTCCGGGCCGGGGGTAAGCTTTTCGAGCGCGACCCGCACGCTTTCGAGGGCGAGGCGCCGCAGCCGGTCGGCGAGATCATGATGGGCGACATCGCGCAGACGGACGATGCGGCGGTCACGCTCTCGCTCGAAGTCGTGACGCAGTCGCCCATCGAGCGGATCGAGGTCCGCAACGGCACGCAGGTGTTCCGCACGCTCCGTCCCCACGGCGCGGACGCGCTCGGCTCCCGCATCCGCGTGCTGTGGAGCGGCGCGGAATACAGGGGGCGCGGGCGCGAAACCAACTGGAAGGGCCGGGCGCGCTTCCAGCATGCGTCGATCCTGCGCATGGAGCCCATCAATGCCTGGAACAAGGAACGGCTGCTGGAGCAGAGGGGGCGGGACACGGTCGTGTTCGACGCCATCACCACCGGCAATTTCGGGGGCTTCGATGCTTGGCTCGCCGAGACGTCGGACAGCATGTTCCACCTGACCAGCAATCTGGGCGCGCTCGACCATCCGCTCTCCGAGATCGGCCTCGAGGACTGGATCATGGAAGCGGGCGGCCTCGAGCGGCGGATCAGGGTGTTCCGGCTGCCCGACGAACTCTCCTGCCGGGAATTCTCGACCGAGTTGGAGGTGCCGCTCTCGGCAAAGGGCGACAACCCGGTCTGGGTGTCGGTGTTCACGGAGGACGGGTTCCAGGCGTGGAGCAGCCCGATGTTCCTCTACCGCGAGGACGACTGGCCGCGTTGAGCCGGATGTTCGCAGGCGCGCTCGCCCGCCGCGGCGGGATGGGGACGAAACGAGGGTCGGGACCGATGCAAGGGGATGAACTGCTGGAGCCCGGGTTCGCGTTCGAGACGGTGGCGTTTTCCGTCGAACGCGCCTTCCAGGAAGCGAAACTCGGCGCGGCCGGCATCGATGCCGGGCGTTACGGAGACCTGGCCGATCCGACCTTCCTCGGGCACGGCGCGCTCAAGGCGATGCACGAGTCCGGCATCTCTCTGCTGGGGCAGGTGCATATGACGCAGCGCTTCCGCCTGCATCGCGCCGTGCGGGTGGAAGAGCCCTTGACCGTCGCAGGCGAGGTCACGCGGATCGAGGCCGTGCCGCGCGGGCGGCGGGTGTGGTGCCGGTTCAGCTACCGCGACCGCGAGGGCAGGGAGGTTTGCGAGACGGAACGCTCCGGGCTCAGGCCCGACCCGGCGCGCAAGCGGGGCCCCGGCGGGGGCGGCGCGCCCGTTCCCGACGAAGACGCCTTCGAACGGATCGCCGAACACCGGCTGACGCCGGAGGGCGTGGCGGCTTACAGCGACGATTCGCTGAACGCGATCCACAACGATCCCGAGGTCGCGGCGCGCTACGGCTTCCGGGCCCCGATAGCCGCGGGCCTCATGGGCATCCACTATTATGTCGCCGCGCTTGCCGGGGACATCATGCCCGGACGCCTCGACCTCGCCATACGCTTCCTGCGCCCGATGTTCTGGGACGACCGCCTGAGCCTCCAGCGCCGCAACGGCCGCATGCGCCTCGTCAATCCCGAGGGCAAGCCGGTCTCGGAGGCGGAATATTCGCTGCCTTGCACCGACGGCTGCGGGTAAGAACCGATAAGCCTCTTCCATCGTCCCGGACGGCGCGCCAGCAGCTTGTCACGGACCCCGATCCGGGGCGATCCGGAACCTTTCCCGGCAGCGGGGAAGCCGGGGCCGGGGCGGCATTCTTCGTGAGTCGCATACCGGTGCCGCTGGCATTGGTCCGGCCCTTCGCGCTCGAATAGCGCATGAACGACCGAAGACGCATTGTGCCGTTCGGCTTCTGGGTTCCGGCGCTGCTCTGGTTGCCGGCGGGAATTGCGGTGACGGCCGTAATTCGGTTCGGGGACGGGCTGCTGGCAGGTGCCGGCCTCGGCGGCGCGCTGTTGTCTCTGGCACCGGTAACGGTTTGCGGCCTGCCTCTGGCTCTGGCCTGCCGGCGTCTCTGGCGTCTCGGCTATCGCGCCGCTGCTTCGGCAGCTGGGATAGCGCTGGGCGCAGCTACAACAGTGGCGGCGTTGTTCGCAGGGCTGCTCGGCCTGCCGGCGATTGCGGTTGCGGCGGCCCTGCTGAGCCTGCCGGCCTGGATCGCCGCATTCGCGCTGGACCGGAGGGGCCGGGCGAAGTAGCTGTGTGTTGCGGAACCTCTTTTCCAGCACCCTGCCGCAGGAGGCGATGCGACGCCGTTCCGGGCATTGGGCAGGCTCGGGAGCCGGGAATCGCTGCCGGACGAGCGGTTCCGCGTCCGGATAACGGTAGTGCCTTGCGGGCCCGGCATGTAAGGTCGGCGCGTGTCGGAAGGGGGCTGTTCGATCCGTGAGGCTGAACGACGAAGAGAGGGCCATGCTGGCCGGAGAGATGGGCGAGCCCCGGCGCTGGGCGGTGGAACACATGGTCGAGGTCGGCCGCATGTTCGATGCGGAAGACTTCGTGCCCGTCGCCCAGGCGCACATGATGGCGGACACGGAATCGCTGGGTGAGGCCGGCGTGGCGTTCCTGGAAGGGCTTGCGGCTCATCCCGAAGCGGAGCGCCGCGTTGCCGTGCCGATGCTGACCGACCCCCGCGGCGTGGACCTTTCCCATTACCGCCCGCTCGGCCAGACGGAAGAAATGGCGGCGCTCGAACGCCGCACGATCGCCGCCTGCACGGCGCTCGGCATATTGATGACCGACAGTTGCGTCACCTACCAGACGATCATGCCGCCTGTGCGGGGCGAGCATGTCGCCTATGGCGACACCGGCGTGGTGATCTACTGCAACAGCGTGCTGGGCGCGCGCTCCAATTTCGAGGGCGGCCCCTCGGCCCTGGCGGCCGGCTTCACCGGGCGGACGCCGCGCTACGGCCTGCATCTCGACCGCAACCGGCGCGCGACGAGGCGCTTCATCGTCTCGGAACGACCGGAGGGGCTGACGGATTGGGGCGTGCTCGGCGGGTTGATCGGCCGGCTCTGCGGCTCCTACTGGGAGGTGCCGGTGCTGGAAGGCATCGAGGGCGCGCCGACCTCCGACGAGATGAAGCATTTCGGCGCCGCCATGGCGAGCTTCGGCTCGACTCCGCTGTTCCACATCGTCGGCGTGACGCCGGAGGCGCCGGACCTTGAAGCGGTATGCGACGGTCCGCCGCCGGAGCCGGTGGAGATCGGCAGGAAGGACCTGGAGGGGCTACGGGGCAATTTCGGCGCGAGCGGCGACGAGGTGGATGTGGTCGTCTTCGCCGCGCCGCAGCTCAGCCATGTGGAGATGGCGCGGGTCGCGGAGCTGCTGGAGGGCCGCCGGGTGCATGAGCGGACGGCGCTGATCGTGTGCACCTCGCCGACGGTGGCGGCCGATTGCGAACGGCTCGGCATCGTCGCGCGGATCGAGGCCTCGGGCGCGGTCGTGCTGCGCGGCACATGCTTCTACAACCAGTATGCGCGCGAGATCGGCGAGGCGAACGGTTGGACCCGACTGCTCAGCAATTCGGTCAAGATCGTCAACATCCTGGGCGGCTACGGCTACCGGCCGGCGCTCGTCGGCATGGAGGACTGCGTGACGGCCGCCGAGACGGGGCGCATCCCGTGACGCTCCGCCTGCGCTGCCATCCCGGCATCGGGCCGAAAGTCGAAGGCGAAGCGCTGGTCGCGTCGGACGATTTCTCCGCCCGCTACGACTTGGACCGGCTCGCCGGCACCTTCTCCCGGCCGGGGCACAGGCTCGCCGGGCTCTCCTATGTGGACAGGGTGCTGGTGCTGAACACGGCCAAGGGCGGGGTCGCGTCCGCCTGGATGCTGCGCGAGATGAAGGAACGTGGGCTCGCGCCGAAGGCGATCCTGTTCAATGCCGCCAACACCATACTGGCGCAGGGCGCGGCCTTTGCCGGCATGGCGCTCTGCGACCGCTTCGAGGACGGCGACATCACCCGCCTGATCGCCACCGGCGACCGCGTCATCGTCGATCCCCCGGCGGGTCTGGTGACGGTGGAGGCAAGGATGGCAAAATGCTGATGCGCCAGTAAGTTTCGAGGGAGGCTTTCTTCCGATGAAGCGGCTTCCGAACGTCCACCCCGGAGAAGTCCTGTTGAAGGAATTTCTCGAACCGTTGCGCCTCAGCCAGAACCGGGCGGCGCGGGAAATGAGCGTGCCGCCGCGCCGCCTGAACGAAATCGTGCATGGCAAACGCCGCGTCACCGCCGATACGGCGCTGCGGCTGGCCCGTTATTTCGGCACTTCGGAGCGCTTCTGGCTCGGCCTGCAGGCTGACTACGATCTGGAGGAAGCGCGCCGGCTGCTTGGAGGCCGGCTGGAACGCGAGGTCGGAACAGCCGGTTTCGCAGCTTGAGGACGCCAACGATATAAACGCCTTTCCTGGGAACGACCGCCATGTACCGCTTCGACCTTACCGAATCCTACATTCCCGCCCAGACCGACGATGTGGTGCTGGAGACGACGGTTGGCGGCCAGCTGCGCGACATGGCGGCCAGGCGCGGCGACTGCACGGCGCTGGTGGAGGTGAACCTCGACGGAGAGAACGGGCGGCGCTGGACCTATGCGGAACTGCTGGCGGACAGCGAACGGCTCGGGAAGGCGCTGGCGTCGCGCTTCGCGCCGGGCGAACGCCTCGTGGTCTGGGCGCCGAACGTGCCGGAATGGGTGCTGATGGAATATGCCTGCGGGTTCGCCGGCCTCATCCTGGTGACGGCCAACCCCTCCTACCAGGCGGCTGAGCTGCGCTATGTGCTGGAGCAGTCGGGCGCCTCGGCGCTGTTCTCGGTGGAGAGCTACCGGGGCAATCCGATGGCGGAGATCGCCGTTGCCGCTTGCGACGGCCTTGCGGCGGTGCGGGAAATCGTCGATCTGGACGACCGTGGAGCGCTCTACCGGATCGGAGACCGGCCGGCGGAACTGCCTGAGGTCACCCCGGACGATGCGGCGCAAATTCAATACACCTCCGGCACGACCGGCTTTCCCAAGGGGGCCGTGCTGTCGCACCGTTCGCTCACCAACAACGCGCGCTACTGTGCTGCCCGCGCGGGCACCCGGCCGGACTCGGTCTGGGCGAACTTCATGCCGATGTTCCACACCAGCGGCTGCGGCCTGATTACGCTCGGCGCGCTCCAGGCCGGCTGCGCGATGTATCTCATCAAGCTGTTCGACCCGGCCGCCATCCTCCGCCTGATGGAGCGCGAGAAGGTGACGGCGCTTCTCGGCGTGCCGACCATGCTGGTCGCGATGATGGAGTGCCTGGACCAGGAGCCGTTCGATGTCTCGTCGGTGGAAATCGCCATTTCGGGCGGATCGATGGTCGCTCCGGAACTGGTGCGCAATGTGACCGGGCGGTTCGGCTGCGCCTTCCAGACAGTCTATGGACAGACCGAGGCCTCGCCCCTCGTCACCCAGCATCATATGGGCGAGAGCCTGGAGATCGTCTGCAATACGACCGGCCTCCCCATGCCGCAGACGGAGGTCTCGATCCGCAGCGTGGACGGCGAGAACCGCGTGGTTCCGGTCGGCGAGGTCGGCGAAATATGCACGCGCGGCTATTGCGTGATGATCGGCTACCACGACAACCCTTCGGCCACGGCGGACGCCATCGACGCGGACGGCTGGCTGCACACCGGCGATCTCGGCACGCTCGACCGGCAGGGCTATCTGCGCATCACCGGGCGGGTGAAGGAGATGATTATCCGGGGCGGCGAGAACCTCTTCCCGGCGGAGATCGAGAACACGCTGCTGGAGCATCCCGATGTGGCGGAGGTGGCCGTGGTCGGCCTGCCGGACGAGAGATGGGGCGAGATCGTCGCCTGCTTCGTGCGCATGGAGCCCGGCCGGGAGATGGACCCGCAGGAACTCCGCCGCCACTGCCGCGCCCGCCTCTCGCCGCAGAAAACGCCCGTCGTCTGGCGCGAGGTCCCCGCCTTCCCCCTGACCGGCTCCGGAAAGATCCGGAAGTTCCAGCTGGTGGAGGACTATGCGGCGGAGACCGCGTAGCTGCGCGGCTACAGGCTCCGGTAAACCGCCGTCTCGAAGTCGAGGTAGAGGGGGAGCGACTTCTCGTCGGCGAAGGGCAGGACCTGGGTGATGTAGGCGCCGCCGATGCCTTTGGCCGGGTCGATCCAGAAATAGGAGTTGGCGAGGCCGGCCCAGGCGAGGCTGCCGGCCGTCCGGCCGGTCGGCGCCACCTCATTGTTGATCATGAAGGTCAGGCCCCAGGTCTTCTCCATGCCGGGGAAGAACTCGGCATCGTTGGAGTAGGGCGGCATGGCGGTCGCGAGATTGACGACGCGGTTGTCGCCGATGCTGTTGACGGACATGGCCTCCACGGTCTCAGGCCTCAGCACGCGGTGGCCGTTCGCCGCACCCCTGCTCAGGATCATGCGGATGAATTTGAGATAGTCCCCGACGGTGGAGTAGAGGCCGCCGCCGCCCATCTCGAACTCGGGGTCCTGCTCGACCATGAACTCCATCGGAGCCCAGGCGCCGTCCTCGCCGCGCACATGGACTGTCGCCAGCCGCTCCTGCATCGCAGGTGAGACCCTGAAGGCGGTGTCGCCCATGCCGAGCGGGTCGAAGATGTTCTCCTTCATGTATTGCCCGAGCCGCTGTCCGCTCACCGCCTCGACCATCTTGCCGGCCCAGTCGATGCCGATGCCGTAGTCCCACCGCTCGCCCGGATCGAACAAGAGCGGCGTCGTCAGCGCGGCGTTCTCGCAGCTCGTGATCTGCGGAATGCCCTTCGCCTCCTGGTAGGCCAGGATGTCCGTATTCCAGATCTCGTACACATAGCCGGAGGTATGGGTCAGCAGGTGGCGCAGCGTGATCGGCCGCTTGGGCGGGCGCATTTTCGGCTGGCCGTCATCGTCGAAGCCCTCCAGCACCCCGACTTCGCCGAGATACGGGATGACCGCGCTGGCCGGCCCGTCGAGCTCCAGCTTTCCCTGCTCGACCAGCTGCATGGCAGCCGCGCCGGTCACGGCCTTGGTCATGGAGGCGATCCAGCCGACCGTGTCGGGCGTCATGGCCGCGCCGCTGCCGACCGCCCGTTCGCCGAACCCGCCTTCATAGACGGTCCCCTCAGCCGTCGTCGCCGCAGCCACGACGCCGGGGACATCGCCCCTCGAAACCGCAGCCTCCAGGATTCCGTCCACACTGTCCTTGAGCGCCATGGGTGCCTCCCGCCTGACCGGTCCGATTTCGATGGGTGGTGGGCGCACTAGGACTCGAACCTAGGACCCGCTGATTAAGAGTCAGCTGCTCTACCAACTGAGCTATGCGCCCCACCGGGATGCGAGATTTATCCCTTTCCGCGCTGCCTGTCGAGAACGGGAGGGCTATTCCTCCGCGGCGGCGAGCGGCGGCTGCTTGCGGGCGGCGAGTTCGGCCAGGACCTCCTCGGTGTGTTCACCCAGGAGCGGCGCCGGACGGGCGACGGCGCCGGGCGTCGCGGCGAGCTTCACCGGCGTGCCGATGGTGTTCATTTTCCCCACCGTCGGATGGTCCAGTTCGACGACCATGTCGCGGGCGAGCGTGTGCGGGTCGGTGAACACCTCGCCATGGTCCATCACCGGGCCTGCCGGCACGCCCACCTCCTCGAGCTCGGCCAGCCATTCGTCGCGGGTGCGGGTCTGCATGACTTTCTCGAAGATCTCGATCAGTTCATCGTTGTTCGCCACCCGGTCGGCGCGCGTCCGGAAGCGCGGATCGTCCGTCAGATCGGGGCGGCCGAGCACGTCGCAGATGCGGAACCAGAGATTCTGCTGCGCGCCGCCGACCGCGAGATAGCCGTCTTTCGCCTTCAGGATCTGGTAGGGGGAACTGCCGCGGTGGCGCTGCCCGATGCGCTCCGGCGTCTTTCCGGTCGCGAAATAGGCTGCCGCCTCATAGACGCAGAACGACATGGCGCTCTCGTAAAGCGACACATCGACATGCTGGCCCTTGCCGGTCTGCGTGCGGCCGTGAATGGCGACCATGGTGGCGTAGGCCCCGAACATGCCGGCGCCGACATCGGAAATGGCGATCGGCAGGCGGAAGGGCGGACCGTCCTCCGGGCCGTTGATCGCGGCGAGGCCGGACATGGCCTGGGTAATCAGGTCGAAACCGCCGCGTGTGCCATAGGGCCCGTCCTGCCCGAAGCCGGAGATCGAGGTCATCACCAGGCCGGGGTTCTCCGCGGCGAGCACCTCATAGCCGAGGCCGAGCCGCGCCATGACGCCGGGCCGGAAGTTCTCGACCACGATATCGGCCGAGATGCAAAGGTCCCACGCGGCCTGGAATCCGTCGTCGGTCTTGAGATCGAGCGTGACGGAGCGCTTGTTGCGGTTCCAGAGCATGAAGGGCGCGCTCTCGCCGGCTACGAAGGGCGGCGTCTGGCGCATCGCTTCGCCTTCGGGACGCTCCACCTTGATGACATCGGCGCCCTGGTCGGCGAGCAGCATCGCGCAATAGGGCCCCGAAAGATTGGTGGTAAAGTCGATGACTCTAAGCCCTTCCAGTGCCCCGGCCATGGCGCTCTTCCTCCCCTTGGGAAACCTGCGGCCATTCTCGCCAACCGGTTTCTCTTGGCAAGGGCGGCGCCGGCGCGGCATAACGGGGGCGGACGACAGGGAGAAAAGAGGTCCATGGACGAGATCAAGCTTCGCCGGCGGGGTCAGGTCGCGGTGGTCACGATCGACCGGCCGGAGAAGAAGAACTGCTGCACCAAGGCTATGTGGACCGAACTCGGCCGGCTGTTCACCGAACTCGATGAGGACAAGGACGTGCGCGCCGTTGTGCTCACCGGGGCCGGCGACAATTTCTGCACCGGGGCTGACATTTCGGAGTTCGCCGAAGTGCGCGGCGATGCGGAGCAGGCGGCGGATTACGGACGGCAGGTGGTCTTCGCCGAGCATTCTATCGCCGAACTTTCCAAGCCCGTCATCGCAGCAATTCGCGGCTATGCGGTCGGCGGGGGATGCGGCCTCATCGTCTGCGCGGACTTTCGGGTTTCGGACCGCAGCGGGCAATTCGGCATCCCGGCGGCGCGGCTCTCCATCATTTACGGCATGGACGGGCTGCAGAAGCTTGCCAGTATCGTCGGCGTGACCAACGCCAAGAAGATCATGTACACCGCAAAACGTTTCACGGCCGAAGAGGCGGCGCAGATGGGCCTGGTGGACATGCTGGTGGACTGGGACCCGGTGGAGGCGGCAATCGAATTCGCGGAGTCCATTGCAGGCAACGCGCCGCTCTCCCTCATGGGCGCCAAGATAGGCCTGAACGCCATCGCAGCGGGCCGGATGGAGGAAACCGAAGCGGGATACCGCGCTCTCCAGATGCGGGCTTCGGAAAGCGAGGACTACCGCGAGGGCCGCACGGCCTTCATGGAGAAACGGGCGCCGGTCTTCCAAGGGCGCTAGGCCGCGCCTATTCTGCCGCCGGCCCGTTCCAATCCAGGAGAAATCCAGCCATGCGCTACCTGCACACCATGGTCCGCGTTTCGGACCTCGACAAGTCGCTCGCTTTCTATTGCGGCCTGCTGGGTATGGTCGAAACCCGGCGCACCGAAAGCGAAAAGGGCCGCTACACCAACATCTTCCTCGCTGCATCGGCGGACGAGGCGGTGGCCCGCGATGCGAAGGCGCCGGTTCTGGAACTCACCTACAACTGGGACCCCGAGGACTACAAGGGGGGACGGAATTTCGGCCATCTCGCCTTCGAGGTCGATGACATCTACGGCCTCTGCCAATCCCTCTCCGAAGCCGGCGTGACCGTCAACCGTCCGCCGCGGGACGGCTATATGGCCTTCATCCGCTCCCCCGACGGGATTTCCATCGAGCTGCTGCAGGCGGGCGGCCCGCGCGACCCGGCCGAACCCTGGGCGTCGATGGAGAACACCGGAACCTGGTAATGGAGGCGGGTGAAACCGGGCGCTGGTTCGACGACTTCAGGGTCGGCCAGCGCTTCGAAACGGACGGTTACACCTTTACCGAAAGCAGCATTATCGACTTCGCGCTGCAATACGACCCGCAATACTTCCATCTGGACCGGGAACGCGCCGTCGAAAGCATTTACGGCGGCCTGGTGGCGAGCGGGTTCCACACCCTGTCGGTGGTTTTTCGCCTGCTCGTCCAGGCGCGGGTGTTCGGCTCGGGCAATCTGGGCGGAAAGGGTATCGACGAGTTGCGCTGGCTGCGCGCCGTGCGGCCGGGCGACACGCTCCGGGTCAGCTGCCAGGTGCTGGAACTGCTGCCGTCGTCTCGTCCGGACCGGGGCAATATGCGCATGTCCTTCCACGCAAGGAACCAGTACAACGAAACGATGCTGACCGGCGTGCTCATGCCGGTGATCCAGCGCAAGCCGGATAGAAGCCAGGGGCGCTGAGCCGGGCGCCCGCAGTTCTCGCCGCAATGATCCATTCCGAAAGACTCCCGTTGCGCCCCGGACGCGCGGTTGCCGTGCTGTGCGCCGCGCAGGCGCTTGTCTGGACCCTCGCGCCTGCATTGACCCACAGCGCGCCGCCGCTGGATGTCGTCGAGATGCTGGTCTGGGGCCGGGAAGGCGTCGTTGCGACCTACAAGCACCCCAACCTGCCGGGATTGCTGCTCGAAGCCGTGCGGCTCCTCTCCTCCGGCGCGCTCTGGCCGGCTTACCTGCTCGCACAGGCCTGCGTCATCGCGAGCTTCGCCGCCGTCTATCTGCTCGGTCGCGACCTCCTGGGGCCGGGCCGGGCGGCGGCCGGTACGCTGCTGCTGACCGGCGTCTTCTACTATTCCTGGCCGACGCCGGAGATGAACCACAACCTGATGCAGATGCCGTTATGGGCGTGGACATGCCTGGCGCTCTGGCGTTCGGCGGCGGGCGGGCGGATCGTCTGGTGGCTGCTGCTGGGCGTCTTCGCCGGCCTGTCGCTCTGGGCGAAATACTCCTCCGGCCTGCTTCTGGCGGCGGCGGGCCTCTGGATATTGCTGGATGCGCAGGCCCGCGCGCAGCTTGCCCGCATCGGCCCCTGGGCGGCGCTGGCGGTCTTCGCCGCCGTCGCCGCGCCGCAGGCGCAGTACCTGGTCGAAACCGGCTTCCTGCCGCTCGACTATGCGTTGGCGCGGGCTGGCTCGGGCAGGCCGGGAGGCCCGCTCTCGTTCCTGCTGACGCAGGCGGCGGACCATGCCGTTTTCCTGCTGATGGCGCTCGGGGCCGGCCTGATAGGCAGGGGCGCGGCACGGTTGCCCCCCGGGGAGGCGCGGGCCCGGCGCTTCCTCTTTGTCATGGGCCTTCTGCCCGCCTTTCTGGCAGCGCTGATGGCCGGGGCAACCGGCATGGGGCTGAAAGACATGTGGGGCATGCCGATGTTCAACCTCTCCGGCCTGCTGCTGATGGCGCTGCTGCCGGGGCGGTTCGAGGGCCGGAGGCTCGCGCGGGTCGCCCTGTTCGCTGCCGTGATGCTGGCGCTGGTGCCCGCGGCCTATGCGACGTCGGTTCTTCTGCGCGCCGAGCGGTCGGACAAGCCCTCGCGGGTCGTCTGGCCGCAAGAGGAGATCGCTGCCCGCCTGCTGCGCGCCTATGAAGGCGAAACCGGCGCCATGCCGCGCATTGTCGCCGGACCGGTCTGGGAGGCGGGGCTGATCGCGCTCGCGGCGCCCGGCAGGCCCTCCGTGTCCATCGACGCGGATGAACGCAAATCGCCGTGGATCACGGCTGAAGACATTGTCGGCGAGGGTGCTCTGGTCGTATGGCGGACGGGATCGAAGCCGGCGCCGGGCCTGGTTGCGCTGGCCGCCGGGCGGGAGTTGCGGCAGGAGGCTTTCCTGTGGAGCGGCTCCGCCACCGCCCGCCCCATCGGGATTACCTGGACGATAGTTCCGCCCCGGGCTCCCTGAAGACGAAGAAGCGGTTCAGCGCATAGGTAAGGACGGCGGCTGCGCCCGTGAAGAGCAGGAAGCCGATCCGGTAGTCCAGCCCGCCGATATCCGCCCATAGCGCCATAGCGCCGCCATGCAGCGAGACGACGGCTGCATAGCAGGCAAGGAAACGGACGCCGGCCCGCCGGTGAGGCGCGCGGCTCCTCAGCACGAAGCTGCGGTTGCCGGCATAGGAGACCGTTATGCCGCAGACCGCCGCGAGAGCATTGGCGAGCGCTGCCGATCCCATTCCGGCGCCCTCGACCAGTCCCGCGGGCACCCCGAAATGCACAGCAGTCGCGAACAGGCCGTTGAGCACGAAGCGCAGGACCCGGCCCGCTTCCTCACGCATCGGCGGGATCGTCCGGCCCGGTCGCTTCCGTCTTCAGAATGAGCGAGGCCGCCGCCGCTTCGAGGTCCGCCGGCGAGCGGTAGCCGAGCGCATTCATGATGAGCGCGACGAGGCTGAGGACTGCGGTTTGCAGGAAGACAAGGACCAGAAATCCGGTCACGAATGTGAGCCAGCCCGGCGGCGTCTGGCCCGCAAGTTTCAGGGCAAGGCCGACCAGAAAGACAAGAACGCCGGAGACCGCCGCCCCGGCGCAAACCGCGCCCATTCTCGTCAGCACGGCGTCGTCGAACACGGCAACTGCGCGAATGCCGTGCAGCGCCAGATCGTAGAAATTCATCTGCGACCGGCCATCGTATCGCTTGCCCCGGTCGCAGGAGATTTCCACCCGCCGCAGCCGTGATTTGATGATCGCTGCCGCGAGATGGATGCGCGTCTCCTGCATGGCGTTAAGTCGCAGCAGGGCGCGGCGGTCGAGGGCGCAGAAATTGCCGAAGCGGATCTGCCGGCCCGTCAGCAGCCGGAAAAAACGGCGGTAGAGGCGATAGAAGAGCCGGAAGGGCAGGGATTCCGTCCGCCGTCCCCTACGCGCCACGACCGCGTTGCAGTCCGCCCCCATTGCGGCGACCAGTTGCGGCACGTTTTCCGGCCGGTCTTCGCCATCGCTGTCCATGACGATCGCGCCTGCATAGCGCGGCTCCGAAGCGGCTACTGCCAGCCCCACCCAGATCGCCGTCTGGTGGCCGCTGTTGCGCTTCAGGCGGACTATCCGGCCGGCCAGCCCGGCGCCCCGGATGGCATCGACCGCCGGCGGCGCCCCGATCGTTCCGTCGTCCACCGCCAAGACCTCCAGCGAAACCCCGGCGTCGAGACGCGCGAGGTCCCGGCAAAGCGAGGCAAAGGAATCGCCGTCTTCGTACACCGGGGTAACGACGGCCCAGACGGTTTCAGGGTCGTGCAACATCGATCCGGTGTTCCGGAATGGTGCGGAGGAGCTCGCGGAACCACGCAATTGTGGCGTCGAGCCCGTCTGCGAGCCCGGTGGCCGGCGTCCAGCCGAGCAGGTCGGCAGCGCGCGATATGTCGGGGCGGCGCCTCGACGGGTCGTCCGTTTCCAGCGGCACGAGCACGGTCCGGGACCCGCTCCCGCAAAGACTCACGACCGTCTCGGCGAGCGCCGCGATAGTCGTTTCGTCGGGATTGCCGAGATTGACGGGCCCGGGCGGCGCGTCGTCGAGCGCCATATAGGCCAGCAGCCCGTCCACGAGGTCGTCCACATAGCAGAAGGACCGGGTCTGGCTGCCGTCGCCGGCCAGCGTCAGCGGGCGGTCGAGCAGCGCCTGCACGATGAAGTTCGAGACCACGCGCCCGTCCGACGGGTGCATGCGCGGGCCGTAGGTGTTGAAGATGCGTGCGACCCGGATATCGACGCCGTGCTGGCGGTGGTAGTCGAAAAACAGCGTCTCGGCGCAGCGCTTGCCTTCATCATAGCAGGCGCGGGGGCCGACCGGGTTCACATTGCCCCAGTCGTCCTCCCTTTGCGGGTGGGACAGCGGGTCGCCATACACCTCGCTGGTCGAGGCCTGGAGAATGCGCGCACCGCAACGTCTGGCGAGATCGAGCATGTTGATCGCGCCATGCACGGAGGTTTTCACGGTCTGCACGGGGTCGTGCTTGTAGTGCACCGGGCTCGCGGGACAGGCGAGGTTGAAGATGCGGTCCACTTCCAGGCGCAGCGGTTCCGTTACATCGTGGCGAATGAACTCGAAATTCGGCTCGCCCAGGAGATGGGCGACATTTGCCTTGGCCCCGGTGAACAGGTTGTCGAGGCAGATGACATCCGCGCCGTCGGCCATCAGGCGTTCGCAGAGATGCGAGCCGATAAATCCTGCTCCTCCGGTGACGAGCACTCGGTCGGTGTAATGCTTCATCTGAGTGCCGCCGTCTTCCCGAGCATGGGCGTGTGAAGGAATCGGATCTGTCCGGCGCTGCATCGCCCGTCCGGCGGGAAACAGTCCGGGTCTGCCCCCGCCGGCCGGCAGGACCTGCCCCAAACCATCACCCCGAACGCCCCGTCCGTCATCCCAGACGCCCCCTCTGTCACCCCGGACTTGATCCGGGGTCCAGCTCCGGCTTTCTCGGCACACGCAGGCGGTCCGGTCCCGTTCAAACGGCTGCGGCAGGCGCAAACGGTCAGGGATGGACCCCGGAACAAGTCCGGGGTGGCGATAGCGGGGTCCAGGGTGACAGTGCCTGTCCGTCTTCGCCCCGTCTCGATACGACAGATATCCACTCCGATCTCTTCACACGCTCGCATAGCCCCTTCCGGCCCGGCGTTATGCCGGCTCGCCGCAGAGTCCCATTTTAGCGTGCAGGCGCAGCGCAGCTATGCGGCTATGCGTCGGGGAGAGCGTTGCCGTCCGCGCGCCAGAGAGCTTCCAGGCTGCGGCGCAGCTTCGCCAGCGCGCGGGCCTCCAGCTGGCGGACGCGCTCCTTGCTTACGCCGAGCTCCCGTCCGAGCGATTCCAGCGTGCGGGCATCGTCTTCCAGCAATCGTTCGCGGATGATCTTTGCCTCGCGCGCCGGCAATTCGGCCAGGGCCTCCCTGATCCAGCGCGCGCGCTCGTCGCCGTCGAGATGCTCCATGGCGTTATCTTCGGGAGACGGGCGCTGGTCCGCCAGGAAGTGTACCCAGGTTTCGTCACCGTCCTCGCCGACCGGCGCATCGAGCGAGCGATCGGCTCCGGTAAGCCGGCTTTCCATGGACTCCACATCGCTGGTTGCGACCTTGAGTTCGGCAGCAATGCGTTCCCGTCCCCGGTCGTCGAGAGGCTTGCCGGTGCGCCCCTCGATGCGGGCGCGCAACCGGCGCAGGTTGAAGAACAGCGACTTCTGGGACGAGGTGGAACCCGTACGGACGATGGACCAGTTGCGCAGGACATAGTCCTGCATTGCCGAGCGGATCCACCAGGAGGCGTAGGTCGAGAAACGAACCTCCCGCTCCGGCTCGAAGCGGGCCGCCGCCTGCATCAGGCCGACGGATCCCTCCTGCATCAGGTCCGCCATGGGCAGGCCGTAATTCCGGTATTTCGCGGCCGTGGCTGCGACCAGCCGCGCATAGGCGTTGACCAGTTCGTGCAGGGCCGCCTCGTCCTTCAGGTCGCGCCAGCGCAGCGCCAGTTCCTGTTCGCGCTCGCGAGTGAGCAGCGGCGTGCTCATCGCATGGCGGACGAAATTCAGCGCCCCCCTGCTATTTGCCGACCGGTCCAGATAGCTCATCTCGTTCCTTCCTGCGCCGCGTTCCGGTTCCCGGACGGGCGCACCGCTCTTCAAGAGGTGGGCAGCATTGCGTTGTTATTCAACCGGTCTTTCGGCTCTGTCCTCCCGAAAAGCCGAAGGCGGTCTGCCCGTCTCCGAGCAGACCGCCTTTCGATGCGATATCTTGTCGCTATCGGGTCAAGCGGCCTGCAAGACCATTTCCACTCTCTTGACGGCTTTGTCCTCGTCGATCCTCTCCACCACCGCAAGTTCCCGGCTCAGCCGTTCGAGCGCGGCCTGGTAGATCTGGCGCTCGCTGTAGGACTGGTCCGGCTGGTCTGCGTTGCGATGCAGGTCCCGCACCACCTCGGCGATCAGGTTCGGGTCGCCGGAATTGATCTTCGCCTCGTATTCCTGGGCGCGCCGGCTCCACATCGTTCGCTTGATACGCACCTTGCCCTTCAGGGTTTTTAATGCGTTCTGCATTTCCTTCTTTGTGGATAGTGTCCTCAGGCCCGCCGTTTGCACCTTTGCCGTCGGGATGCGCAGGAGCATCTTTTCCTTTTCGAACTCGATGACCAGCATCTCCAACTCGTAACCGGAAATTGCCTGCTCCTCGACAGCCAGGACCTTGCCGACGCCATGCGCCGGATAGACCACGTGATTACCTGCCTTGAAATTCGCGCGTTTTGTCATCCTGTCCTGTTGGCCCCCAGAATTCCGTAACGATGCACCAAACGGGAGCGCAGCTCGCTGTGCCGCTTTCGGCGAGCGAATGCGCCGACGCTCTGTTGCCGCTGGTCGGGTCTCCTCCAAAACCCACGCGCGACTTTAGCATAAATTCAACCGAATGGCGACCCTTGCGGCGCCTGCCCCTGTCCATTGGAGCGGCTGGCGGCGGTTTCGCTCCGAAAGGCCGGAAGACAGGCGGGAGGAATGCGGCCCGTCCTGCGGTGTCGGCACACCCAGCGCGCGACGGCCTCAACCGCCGGGATTGGGACTGAAATGCGCTTCCAGCTTGCCTTCCACGCCCTCCCAGGACTCTGCGTCGGGCGGCGCGTCCTTGCGGTAGGTGATGTTCGGCCAGCTTTCGGAGTAGCGCCGGTTGAATTCGACCCATTCCTCCATGCCGGGGTCGGTGTCCGGTTTGATCGCCTCGACCGGGCATTCGGGCTCGCAGACGCCGCAATCGATGCATTCGTCGGGATGTATAACCAGCATGTTCTCGCCTTCATAGAAGCAATCGACCGGGCATACCTCGACGCAATCGGTGTATTTGCACCGGATACAGGCGTCATTGACGATATAGGTCATAGGCAATGTCTCCGGGCCGCAAGCGAAGCGGCATAATGGAAGGCACCATTTAGCAGCCGCGCCGTGCCTGTCAACCGTCGAGGCTGGCGTAAAGACGGGCCGCCTCGGGCGCCGGTCCGCGCCGTTCCGCCAGCGCTTCGACCCGCACAACCCGTATGCCGCCCGCCTGGGGGAAAGTCAGTATATCGCCCACCCGGAGAATGTGGTGGGCCTTCTGTACCGGTCGGCGATTCACACGCACCCGGCCGGCCTGGCAGAGCTTGGTGGCCAGCCCGCGCGTCTTGAAAAAGCGGGCGCACCACAGCCACCGGTCGAGCCTCTGGCCTGCCGGCGAATCGTTCACAATCCGGCCTTGAGGATGGCGAGTTTTGCGAACGGCGAACCGGGCCTGGCGCGCGCCCGGCGAAGCGGTTTCGGACGACTGCGTGTCATCTGCATGCCGGTTGCGGTGTCGCTAGCGTCGTAGCCGATGTCCGTGAGCACGGCCGACAGGTCGTCGAGACGGCAGCCGGCCAGCCGGGCGAGAGGCAGCGTGGGTATGAACGGTCCCTGCTCTGCAAGGCCGGCTGCGGCGTCCGCCAGCCGCTCCAGCGCAGGCGCGCGGAGCGCCAGCGGGCCTGCGACGAGATAGCCGGAAGCGGCATAGCGGTCAGCGGATATGGCCGTGTCCAGCGCCAGTGTCTGCGGGCCCGCCGCTAATGGCTCGCCGTCGCTGCCCCGGTGGACCCGCCAGAGCAGGTCCAGCAGTCCGGCAGCACGAGCCCTTTGCATAGCCGGGACAAACAGCGCTACACGGCCGATGCGCACCCCCAGCCGTCCCAGCGCCTGCCGGTCTGCGCGCGACAATGAGCCGGTCAGGTCTGCGACGGTGCTGCGCCTCAGCGTTCCGAGCGCTTCGGCGAGCCGATATGCAATCCCCCGGGCGCGGCCGGACAAGCCCTTTGCCTCGGCAAGCGTCATGAGCGCAGCGAGGTCGCGGGCGATCAGGCCCGAGACCCACTCCCGCAGGCGCACTTCCACGCGCCGCCGGGAGGCCGTTTCCAGCAGGTCCGACGGCAGGATGCGCATTTCGGGCGAAAGCGCCGTCGCGCCGGGCGTCAGGCGGGCGACCGGTTCGTCGTTCCAGAGGACCCGGCCCCCGGCATCCAGCGCGAAGCTGTCATCCGAAGCCGCCGCCAGCGCATCCACCCTCCGCGCCACTTCCTGCCTCAGCACGCGCTGGGTTGCCAGCGCGAGCGGCCGGCCGCCGCGTTCGGCCTGGGCAGCTGTATAGCGAAAGCCGTCCAGCCGCCCGACCGTCTCGCCTTCGAGGAATACGGAGCCGTCGCGGGTCACGGCCCCCATGAGGTCGCCGCCTTCCCTGAGGCGTTTGGCCAGCACGGCCGTGCGCCGGTCCACGAATCTCTGGGTCAGCCGCTCGTGCAACGCGTCCGACAGCAGGTCCTCCAACCGCCGGGTGCGCTCCTGCCAGCCGGTCGCATCGTCGAGCCATGCGGCGCGATACGCGATATAGGTCCAGGTGCGCACGCCGGCGATGCGCGCCATGAGCGTGTCGATGTCGCCGTCCGTGCGCTCCAGCCGACCGACCTGCCGGGCGACCCAGTCCTCCGGCAGCCGGCCGTTGCAATCGACCAGATAACGGTAAACGCGCCCGAGCAGATGGGCATGGGCGTCGGTCAACGTCTTGCGGAAGTCCGGCACCTGGCAGACCTCCCACAGCATGGCGACCCTTTCGGGGCTGCCCGCCATCGCCCTGACCCCCGCATCGCGCGCCAGCACGGCGAGCGCCTGCTGGTCCTCGCCGTCCCGACCCGGCACGAGGAAGGGCAGGGGCGGCGGGCGCCCGAGGCTCGCCAGCAGCGCATCGACGCTCGAGAAGTCGAGATCGTCATTGCGCCAGAAGACGGTTTGCAGGGGCTCGAAGCGGTGTTCCTCGACCCTCGCGACGATGCGCTCGTCCATCGGACGCTGCTCGGCGGTGACGCCGAATGTGCCGTCGGCGACATGCCGTCCGGCGCGGCCGGCGATCTGGCCGACCTCTGCGGCCGCCAGCCTGCGCATCCGCCGCCCGTCGAATTTGCTGAGCGCGGAGAAGGCGACATGGCGCACATCCATGTTGAGGCCCATGCCGATGGCGTCGGTCGCGACCAGGTAGTCCACCTCTCCTGCCTGGTACATGCCGACCTGGGCGTTTCGCGCGCGCGGGCTGAGCGCGCCCAGCACCACGGCGGTGCCGCCCCGTTGCCGGCGGACGAGCTCCGCCAGGCGGTAAACCTCGCCAGCGGAGAAGGCGACCACGGCGGAGCGTGGCGGCAGGCGCGTGACCTTGCGGTAGCCGGAGTAATCGAGCCGCGAGAAGCGCGGCCGTTCTTCGACGACCGCCTCCGGCGCCAATTGCCGCAACAGAGGCCGGATCGTCTCCGCGCCGAGGAACATCGTCTCGTGCCTGCCCCGCGCATGCAAAAGGCGGTTGGTGACGATATGGCCGCGCTCGGGATCCGCCGCCATCTGCACCTCGTCCACGGCGAGGAAGGCGACGGGCCGGTCGAGCGGCATGGACTCGGTGGTGCAGACGAAATAGCGCGCCCTGGGCGGGATCAGCTTTTCTTCGCCTGTTACCAGCGCCACCGCGCCGGGGCCCTTGACGGCAACGACACGGTCGTAGTTCTCCCGCGCGAGCAGACGGAGCGGGAAACCGATCATGCCGGACTCGTGCGCGAGCATCCGTTGCACGGCGGCATAGGTCTTGCCGGTATTGGTCGGCCCCAGTAGCGCGGTTACCCGCGCGGGCTCGTCGATTGCCCGCATGAGGAAAGAGTCGGTCCGATTCCGTGGCAGTTCAAGGGCAAATCCGTGTAGATGCTGCGGCAATGGGCTACGCTGCCGCCCACTTCCCGGAGTTGCAGCAGAAGGACGAACACGCCATGGACTACGGCATCGCCTATTTCCCGACCGACTATTCCATTGCGCCGGCTACCCTGGCCCTCGCGGCCGAAGAGCGCGGTTTCGAGTCCTTCTGGCTTCCCGAGCACTCGCATATTCCCTGGTCGCGCCAGTCCCCCTGGCCGGGCGGCGCCGACTTGCCGAAGCAGTATTACGACGTAATGGACCAGTTCCTGGCGCTCGCCAGCGCGGCGACGGCGACTTCGCGGATCAAGCTCGGTACCGGCATATGCCTCGTCGTGCAGCGCGACCCGATCTATACGGCCAAAGAAGTGTCAACGCTCGACCGGCTCTCGAACGGGCGTTTCCTGTTCGGGATCGGCGGCGGCTGGAATGCCGAGGAGATGGCCGACCACGGCACCGACTTCTCGACGCGCTTTGCGCTGATGGAGGAGCGCGTCGCCGCCATGAAGACGATCTGGACCGAGGCCAAGGCGGAGTTCCACGGCGAGTTCGTCGATTTCGACTCCATGGCGCAGTGGCCGAAACCGGTGCAGCGCCCGCACCCGCCGGTGATCGTCGGCGGGGCTTTTCCCTGGGGCGCGCGCCGGGCGATCGCTTATGGCGACGGCTGGATGCCCATAGGCGGGCGCAACCAGGATGTGCTGGAGGTCCTGCCCCGCTTCCGGCAGATGGCCGCCGAAGCAGGCCGCAACCCGGATGAGATCGCGGTGACGCTGTTCGGCGTGGCGCCCGACGAAGCGCTACTCGACAGGGCCGAGGCCGCGAGCGTCGCGCGGGCAGTCTTCATGCTGCCGTCGGTGGATGAGGCCGAGAGCCTGAAGCAGCTCGACGCCCTGGTGGAAAGCCTCGGACCGCGTCTCTGACCTGCGCCGTCTCAGTCGCCGAAGAACGGCGTTTCGTTCTTGCCCCGCAGGCGAATGTCGAAACGGTAGCCATCGTCCTCGGCCACCGCAACCAGTAGCGCCCGGCGTCCTTTCGGCACGGCGGCCAGCACCGGGTCGTCCGCGTTCAGTTCCTCTCCGGGGAAATAGGCGCGGGTCCGCACCCGCCGCAGCAGTCCGGCGGAGAACACCGCGACCGAGACATGCGGCGCCTGCCAGCGATTGCCCTCTAAGGGCACCGGCCCCGGTATCACTGTCGTGAAGGAGAAGCCGCCCCCGGCGTCCGTCAGGACCCGCCCGAAGCCGCTGAAGTGGGGGTCGCGCGGGCGCGCCTCGTCCCTGTCGAGCGGGTGCGCATAGCTGCCCGCTGCATTGGCCTGCCAGACCTCGACAAGCGCGTCGCGAACGGGAGCCGCGTTCACGTCCAGGACCCGGCCCCGCAGGACGATGCTGCGCCCCTCGGCCTTGCCGCCGCCGGTCAGGTCGGCATTGAACGGCAGGGCATAGTTGAAGAACGGCCCGAGCGTCTGCGAAGCCGTCGGCGCAAGGTTCATGCCGCGGGCCCTTCCTCTTCCATCGGCGTCTGGTCCCGGCCCCGCATCACGATGTCGAAGCCGTAGCCGAGTGCGTGCTCGTGCAGGCCCAGCGACACATCGGCCCGGGCGACGAGCCGGTCCCGCGCGGCAGCGTCCGGCACGGACATGAAGATGGAGTCGAGTTCGTTCAGCGGATCGCCCGGGAAATACATCTGGGTAATCATCCGGCTCATGAAGGCGTAGCCGTAGATGGACAGGTGGATATGCGGTGGGCGCCACCAATTGCCGGAATTCGGGACCGGATAGGCACCGGGTTTGACGGTGACGAAGCGGTAGCGGCCCTCAGCATCGGTGACCGCACGCCCGGAGCCGATGAAATTGGGGTCGAGCGGCGCGTCGCGCCCGTCCACCGGATGGCGGTATTTGCCGGAGGCGTTCGCCTGCCAGGCTTCCACCAGGACACCCGGAAGCGGGCGCGCATCCTCGTCGCGGACCTGGCCTGCGAGGACCATCAGCTGACCGAGCGCCTTGCCGCCTGCTGTCAGGTCCGCCTCCTCCGGCGACACGCCCTCGCGCGTGAACAGCGGCCCGGTGATCTCCGAAAGCGTTACCGGCGCCTCGACGAAAGGCTGTGAAGGCGCGAGCTGACTCGTCCGGAAATAGCGCTCGGACTGGACTGCCGGTTGCGTGCCCTCCGGGTAGGGTGCGTATTCGACCATGAGATTTCTCCCCTTGTTGAGGGCCGAAGCGGCCTTAGGTCCCCGCCTTGATCATGTCCGCGGCCTTCTCGGCGATCATCAGCACGGCCGCATTGGTGTTGGCCGAGACCATGCGCGGCATCACCGAAGCATCGACGATCCGCAGTCCGTCCAGCCCGCGCAGCCGCAGCGAGGAATCGACAACGGCCATCGGGTCGTCTCCCATCTTGCAGGTGCCGATGGGGTGATAAACCGTCGCGCCGTTGCTGCGGCAGTAGTCGAGCAGTTCGTCGTCGCTCGCCCGCTCGGCGCCCGGTATGGTTTCGCACTCGATATAAGGCGCAATGGCCGGCTGCCCGAATATCTTCCGCGCGAGTTTCAGCGCCCCCGTCATGGTGTCGCAATCGGTCTGCGTGGCAAGGTAGTTGGGGCGGATGACCGGATGGCGGTCCGGGTCGTCGGCGTCGATATGGATGGAACCGATGCTCTCCGGCCGGTGTTGCCAGAAACCGAGCGTCATGCCCGGATAGTCGTCGAGCACGCCGATGAGGCCGTCCTTGTAGCTTGCCGGCGCGAAACTGTATTGCGCGTCGGGCGTCGCCACGCCAGGCATGATCTTGACCGAGGCGCTGACATTGCCGGGCGCGGCGGTGAGCAACCCGGTCCGCGTCGTCGCGTAGCGCACGGTCTCCCAGAGCAGCGGCAGGCCGCGGGAGCGCTCGTTGAAGGTGCGGATGCCCTTCGCCTTCATGCAGATGCGGGCGACATAGTGGTCCTGCAGGTTCTCGCCGATGCCGGGCAGGTGATGCACGGGCTCGATGCCGAGCGGTTTCAGCCGTTCCGCGTCGCCTATACCCGATAATTCGAGAAGTTGCGGCGAGGCGATGGACCCGGACGAGAGGATGATTTCGGCGTTGGCGCGCGCCTCGCGGACGACATCGCCTTGCCGGAACACGACGCCGACGACGCGCCCCTCCTCGACGACGAGGCGCTGGGCAAGCGCATGGGTCTCCACCCGCAGGTTCGTCCGGCCGTCCGTCTGGCGCAGATAGGTTCGCGCGGTGCTCTCCCGGCGGCCGTTGCGGATGGCATGCTGGAAATAGCCGACGCCTTCCTGCTCGCCGTCATTGTAGTCGTTGTTGCGCGGGATGCCGGCCTCGACGCAGGCCTCCATGAAGAGCTGCGTCAGGGGGTGCTGCTCTATGGGGTCGATGACGTTGATCGGGCCACCCCGGCCGCGAATCTCCGGGTCGCCGCCCGGCCGGTTCTCGAATTTCCTGAAATAGGGCAGAACTTCCTCATAGGACCAACCGCGATTGCCCAGCTGCGCCCAGCCGTCATAGTCCTCGGGCTGGCCGCGCACGATGAGATGGCCGTTGATCGCGGATGAGCCGCCGAGCACTTTGCCGCGCGGCCAATGGATGGCCCGGTTGCCGCTGTTCTCCTCCTTCTCCGTGGCGTAGCACCAGTTGACGGAGGTGTCGTAAAGCGTCTTGAAGAAGCCGGCGGGGATATGGATGAACGGGTTGAGGTCGCGCCCGCCCGCCTCCAGCAGCAGCACGCTGGCATTCGGGTTCTCGCTCAGGCGATTGGCCATGACGCAGCCGGCGGATCCGGCCCCGATAACGATATAGTCGAAGCGGTCCATCCGCCCTTGCCTCCCCCCGGTACTCTAATCCGCGGCAGCTTGCGCCCCCGCGTCGTCCCTGTCCATGCGCGCGCCGTCGACGACCGCGCCCGAGGCCGCCATCCTGTCGATATGCGCCTCGGTGTAGCCGAATTCGCGGAGCACGGTGCGGCTGTGAGCTCCCAGGTCGGGCGCGGTTGCAAGAAAGCTGCCTTCCGGCGCCGTCTCGATCCCCGGCACGGCATGCATCGGCACGCGCCCGACCGCGTCATGCTCCTGCCAGGCGACGGAAGCGTTATGGAGGACCTGCGGCTCCTGGAAATAGTCGCCGAAATCGTTCACCGGCCCGGCGATGATGTCCGCCTCGCCAAGCAGCCGGACCCACTCCGCCGTGGGCCGTTGTTCGATGAGCGGGCGCAGAAGCGCCAGCAGCTCGGCTTCGTTCTCGATCCGCGCCTCGTAGGTGGAAAAGCGCGGGTCGGTGGCGAGTTCCGGCCGGTCCACCAGGCCGCAAAGCGCCTCGAAATGCTTCTCCCGGCGGGCATTGACGGTCACGAAGCCGTCCGCGCTCTCGAAGGTGCCGACGGGAACGCCGACAACCTGCGGCACCGGGCCTTCGAGGTGGTATTCGATCATCTTGGCGGCCATGAACGCGCCGGCGGCCTGTTGCAGGCTCATGTCGATATAGCGGCCGGGAGCGCCCTGGACCGCGCGGGCGTAGAGCGCCGCCGAGACGGCCTGGAAGGCGTAGAGGCCCGTCATCACGTCGATGGCGATCATGCCGACCCGCTGCGGCAGCCCGTCCTTGTCGCGGTTCATGGACATCATGCCGGTCACCGCCTGGGCGATGGAGTCCGTCAGCGGCCGGTCGCTCCAGGGGCCGTGCTGGCCGTAGCCCGTGACGGAGAGATAGATGACATCGGGATTGACGGCGCGGACGCTCTCATAGTCGAGGCCGAACCTTGCGGTGACGCCGGGCCGGAAGGCTTCGAGCACCACATCCGCCTTTGCCGCGATTTTGGCCGCCGCGTCCCTGGCTTCCCCTTGCTTGAGGTCGAGCGCGAGCGAGCGCTTGCCCCGGTTGACCTGGAGGAAGAAGGCGGAATAGGGCCCGTGGCGCTTGCCGATGCCCCGTCCCCAGTCTCCGCCCGGCGGCTCGATTTTGATGACGTCGGCGCCGTGCTGGGCCAGCAGGAAGGCGCAATGCGGACCGGCGACGCCCTGCGTCAGGTCGCATACGCGAAGCCCGGCATAGGCGGAGCGGTCGGCCGTCATTGCAGAGCCTCCTGTTCCGGCGCGGCGGTCCAGACGGGCCGGCCCTCGACGGGATATTGCGGATCGTTGTAGCCGGGCGTGGATGGATGGCCGGGCGCCACCAAGGCGTCGATCAGCGCTTCGTCTTCGCCGGTGAAAGCGCGGTCCATCGCGCCCAGATAGTCCTGCCATTGCGCCCCGGTTCGCGGGCCGGCGATGACCGATGTGACGAAGCGGTTGTTCAGCACCCAGAGTGTCGCGAACTGCGCCGCCGACATGCCGCGCCGCCCGGCGTGGGCGACCACCTTCGCGGCGATTTCCAGCGATTCGTCCCGCAATTCCGTCTCACGGATGCGCCGGTCGCCGCGCGCCGCCCGGCTGCCGGTCTCGGGCTCCGCGCCGGGGCGGTATTTCCCGGTCAGCACGCCGCGCGCGACCGGGCTGTAGGGCACGACGCCAAGCCCGAACCAGTTGCAGGCCGGCAGATGCTCCGCCTCCGGCATGCGGTTGACCGCGTTGTAATAGGGCTGGCTGGCAATGGGGCGGGGCGCTCCGAGGTCATCGGCGATGCGGCAGATTTCCGCGACGCGCCAGGACCGGTAGTTCGAGACGCCGTAATAGAGCACCTTGCCGGCGCGAATCAGGTCGTCCATCGCCCGCACGGTTTCTTCGAGCGGCGTGTCCGGGTCTTCCTTGTGCAGGTAGTAGAGGTCGATGCGGTCGGTGCCGAGGCGTTTCAGGCTGGCCTCGCAGGCGCGCCTCATCCACTTGCGCGAGAGGCCGCCGCCATTGGGCCCTTCGGCCATCCGGTTGAAGAGCTTGGTGGCGATGACCCAGTCGTCCCGGTCGTGCGCCACGGCCCGGCCGACCACCTCCTCCGAGCGCCCGCGGTTGTAGCCGTCGGCCGTGTCGATGAAGTTGACGCCGGCGGCGCGCGCGTCGTCGATCATCGCCTCGCTGTCCTCTGGCGCCGCCGGACCTCCGAACATCATGGCGCCCAGGCACAGTTTCGAGACCTTGAGCCCGCTCCGCCCGAGATTCCGGTATTCCACTCGATTTTCTCCCGATCCTTCGGGCCTCTATATGGCCGAACCTCTGCCGGCGCGGCAAGTATCGGTTGTCCCCAGACGCCATGCCCGGTTTGCGCGCCGGCACGGGGGCCAATAGGATGATCGGCATGACGCTCCGGTCGCCGGTTCCGGTGCAAGGGGCGGGCCTCGCGCCGGAATGGGAGGGGAACCGGGGATGACCGTCGAGCCACGCGCCTTCCGGGATACGCTCGGACGCATGCCGACCGGCGTGACCGTGATAACCACCACGGCGCAGGACGGCGAAATGCACGGCGTGACCATCGGGTCCTTCAGTTCGCTTTCGCTGGAGCCGCCGCTGGTGCTGTTCTGCCTCGACAAGGATGCGAATTGCCGCCAGGCGTTTCTCGACAGCACGCATTTCGCCGTCAACGTGTTGGCGGAGGACCAGTCTTCGCTCTCCTCGATTTTCGCGACCAAGAATGCGCCCCGGCCCTGGCACGACCTCGACTATTCCCTCGGTGAGGCGAGCGGCGCGCCGCTGATGGCGGGCGCCGTCGCCCAGATCGAATGCGCGACCGAAGCCATCCATGACGGCGGCGACCACGACATCCTCATCGGCCGCGCCAAGACGCTGGCGACGGATGGGGCGGGTCGGCCGCTGATCTTTTTCGCGGGCGGCTATCGCCGGCTCGACGCCGACGGCTCCTCATAAGTCCACTCCCGGCGGACCGACGCCTCGGTTTCCGCAGGCAGGCGCGTGCGCCTGATCCCGTCGAATTCCTCTTTCGGCAGCAGCTCCCCGAGCGCCCAGACGGCCGCGCCGCGCACAAGCGGCGCCGGATCGTCGAGCGCCTGCCTTGCGGTCGGAACGAGCCTTTCATCGGCGCTGTTTCCGACCGCGATCAACACATTGCGCAAAAAGCGGTTGCGGCCGGTGCGCTTGATCGGCGAGCCGGCGAACACCTCCCGGAAGCCCTTGTCGTCGAGACCCGCGAGATCGGCGAGCTTTGGGGCTGTCAGCTCGATGCGCGGCAGTAGCTCCGGTTCGCTGGCGCGGGCGGCGAACTTGTTCCAGGGGCAGACGGCGAGGCAGTCGTCGCAACCGTAAATCCGGTTTCCCATCGCGCGGCGGAACTCATGCGGAATGGGCGCCTTGTGCTCGATGGTGAGGTAGGAAATGCAGCGCCGGGGGTCCAGCCGGTAGGGAGCGGTGAAGGCGTCGGTCGGGCAGACATCGAGGCAGGCGCGGCAGCTTCCGCAGCGGTCCTCGTGCGGCTCGTCCGGCTTGAGCGCCAGCGTCGTGAATATCTCGCCGAGGAAGAGCCAGGAGCCGTAGCGGCGCGATACCAGATTGGTGTGCTTGCCCTGCCAGCCGAGACCGGCAGCCTCGGCTGCGGGCTTCTCCATGACCGGCGCGGTATCGACGAAGACCTTGACCGCCCCGCCATAGCTTTCGACCAGCCAGCGGGCCAGCCGTTTCAGCTTTCGCTTGATAACATCGTGGTAGTCGCGCGCGGTGCGGGCATAGACCGAGACCGTACCCCGCTCCTTCTTCGAGAGCAGGTCGAGCGGGTCGGCCGCCGGACCGTAACTCATGGCAAGCGCAATGACTGTCCGTGCTTCGGGCCAAAGCCCGTCGGGACTCGAACGCCGGCCTTCATACGCGGCGAGCCAGCCCATGTCGCCGTAGCGTCCTTCCGCCAGGAATTCGCGCAGGTTCCGGCGGACCTCGAGGCGCGACGCCGCCGGCGCAAAGCCGACGGCGTCGAAGCCGAGCGCCAGCGCATATTCCCTGATTGCCGGGCCGGCCGGCGCTGGCGACGCCGGCCCGGCAGCCGCCATCAGAAGGGCGGGTTCTGCGCTGCAAGCATCCCGTAGAGCATCGGGATCGAGAGCATGGTGTTGGTGCGCGAGAACAGGAGCGCACGCCGCGCAGCCGGGGGTTTCTGGTCATCGGGCGCGTCAACGATGCCGAGCGCGATCTTCTGGCTGGGCCAGATCACGAACCAGACATTGAAGGCCATGATGAGGCCGAGCCACATGCCGATGCCGATAAAGGCGCTGACGCTGCTGCCGTCGGCGAGACCGATGGCGAGCCAGTCGCCGAACGTGCCCTGCATGAGCGCGAGCAACAGGCCCCAGAGCACCGTCGAGGCCGCCGACCAGCGGAACCAGAACAACACCGCCGGAGCGATGTGTTTGCCGATGGCGGGTTTCATCTCATCGGGGATTTTCGGCATGGTCGGCACCTGCACGAAGTTCAGGTACCAGAGCAGGCCGATCCACATTACTCCGCTCAGCACATGGAACCAGCGAACGAGATGGAGAAGGAATTCATTTTCCATGACGTATCGTCCTCCCTTCCGCGCCTAGCTGCCGATTGCCTGGGCGACAATAATCAGGACGACGGTCAACACGACCCCCAGTCCGACCGTCATGTGAAGCGATTCCAAAGGGTTCTTCATCGAGTCTCCTCCCCGTCGGGTTTTCGCGCGATTATATCAGCAGGGCCGCCTTGAAAAGCAAGCAGCGTTTGCGTTGCCGCTGGGGATTTCCCGGCTGCAAAGCCCGCCTCGAATGCGAAAAGCCGTCCGGGCTTTCGACACTTCCCGTCCCGAATACAATGGACTATGGCCGAATCGAATGACGACGCTGCCTATTGCCGGGACCGGGTCAGCCGTTTCGACCCGGACCGCGCGGCCGTCATTGCCTTCCAGCCGGCGGAGGCCCGCCCGGCCCTGTACGCCTTGCACGCCTTCAATCTCGAAGTGGCGCAGCTGCGCGAGACCGCGGGCGAGCCGGTTCTCGGCGCCATGCGGCTGCAATGGTGGCGCGATGCGCTCGACGAAGCTGCCCTGGGGCGGGAGCGCCGCCACGCCGTGCTTCAGCCGCTGGCCGCCGCCATCCGCGATCACGATTTGCCGGAGGACCGCTTCCGCCGCCTTATCGATGCGCGGGAACTGGATCTCGAAACCACGCCGCCCGCGGACCTGCCGGCTTATGCGCGGGAGACGGGCGGAACGCTCGCGGCGCTTGCCGGGCAGATCGTCAGCGGACGGGCAGGCAGCGAGGATACCGGCACGGCCTGGGCGCTTGTCGGCTGGCTGCGCGCCGCCGCCTTCTTCGGCTGGACATTGCCCGAAGGCGCCGAGCCGCGCGCCGTTGCGGAACGGGCCGCGGCGCTTCTGGCGCCCGCCCGCGACAGCTACGGGCGCGCGCTCGCGGCGCTGACACGCGGCTATATCCGAAAACTCGACCGGCTGGGCTACGATCTCTCCGATTCGCGCGCCGCCGAGCCGTTGCGGTTCAGGGGCTGGCGCATTGCGCTTGGGAGGGGCTGAGGCATGGCGAAGGCAGGCCAGGTCGTGTTCTCGCGGATGCAGAGGGTCGTGTGGGGACGGCCCGCGGCGGAGGTCGTGGCGGAGGAGGCGGGCCGGCTCGGGGCGGAGCGCGTCTTCCTCATCGTGAGCCGGACGCTGAACCGCGAGAGCGATGTCGTCTCGGAGATTCGCAGAGGCCTCGGAAACCGCGCGGCCGGGCTGTTCGAAGGCATTCCGGCCCATGTCCACCGGGAAACCGTGATCGCGGCGGCGCGCGAAGCCCGCGCGGCGAAGGCGGACCTGATCGTCACCGTCGGCGGCAGTTCCGCTTCCGGCGTCGGCAAGATGGCGCGGCTGGCGCTGGCGCACGGGCTCGAAACCGTGGACGACATGGAACCGTTCCGCACCGTCGTAGCGCCGGACGGCACGAAGACGAAACCGGAGTTCCGGGGGCCCGATATCGGCCAGATCGCCGTGCCGACAACGCTTTCCGGCGGCGAGTACTATCATTACCAGGGCAGCACCGACACGCGCATTCCGGAGAAGCAGGGCTACGAGCACCCGGATATGATCCCGACTTCGGTGGTGCTCGACCCCCGGGCCGCGCTGCATACGCCGGAGTGGCTCTGGTTCTCTACCGGCATCCGGGCGGTGGACCATGCGGTAGAGGGCCTCTGCGCGCCGGGCGCCAACGCCTGGACCGACGGCATGAATCTGCAGGCGCTCAGGCTTCTGTCGCGCTCGCTCGCGGCATCGAAGGCGGCGCCCGGCGATGTGGATGCGCGGCTCGAAAGCCAGCTCGGCGCCTGGATGTCGATGGCCGGCGTCACCGCCGGGGTGCCGGTCGGCGCCAGCCACGGCATAGGCCATGTGCTCGGCGGCGCCTGCGACGTGCCGCACGGCTATACCTCCTGCATCATGCTGGCCCCGGTGCTGCGCTGGAACCGGCAGGCGGTGGCGGAACGCCAGCGAGTCGTGTCGGAGGCGATGGGGCAGCCGGACCGCCCGGCGGCCGACCTCGTGGCCGAGCTTGTCTCGCTGCTCGGCCTGCCGTCGCGCCTCGGCGATGTCGGGGTCGGGCGGGACCGCTTTCCGGAGATCGCGGAGCAGGCCATGCGCGAACCCTTCGTCCACGCCAATCCGCGCCCGGTGCGCAGCATCGGGGATATTCTCGAAATCCTGGAAAGCGCCCTGTAGCTACCGCTTGACATTCTTCCCGTAAGTTCTATATATGTTCCGTTGTTATCCCTGACAGAGCGAAAGGGCCATGATCTGGATCTGATGGGCTTCCGGAGCCGCGCCAGCCGCTTTTTCCGGACCTCCGCTGCGAACCCGCCGCTCCGCGGCAACAAGAGGGGAGCTCGGCCCGGCTGCCGGTTGTCGAAGTCTGCCTGGGCGGCCGGAGGACCGGAAAGCTGCATTGGGGTTGAGGTGCTTACGGAGGCCACACGGGCGCGGCCGGAGGAGGAACGGCGATGGCGGAATCGATCCGAGGTTGTGAAGGCGAATCGACGGGTGGGTTGCTGCAGCGGGGGGTGCGGGGCCGCCCGGTCGGCGAGGAGCTGCGGCGCCTGGCGGTGGCGGCGGTGTTGGAAGAGGGCATGAGCATCTCCGCCGCGGCCCGGCGGTTCGGGTTGTCGAGGGACAGCATCGGCCGCTGGGTGAAGCGCTTTCGCGAGCGCGGCCATGTGCGGCGCGAGCGCATGGGCGGCAGCGCCTCGCGGATCGAGCCGGAGCGGGAGCGGATCGTCCGCATCCTGGCGAAGCGCCCGGGGCTTTCCATGTACGGACTGCGCGATGCGCTGGCCGCCGAGGGGTTGGAGTTCCATGCGGCCACGGTGCAGAACTTCCTGAAGCGCCACGGCCTCGAGCGCGAACGCCGCCTCGCCCGCGCCCGCCGCCGGCGGAAGCGGTGGACGGAGCGGTAGCGAGCTTTCGCTGGCCGTTCTTCTGCGATACGGTCGGGCCATGAAAGCGACGCTCAATCTGGACGAAAAGGTGCTGCGCCGGGCGAAGGCCTGCGCGGCGCGGGACGGCGTGTCGCTAGCAAGCTTCGTCGAGGACGCGCTTCGCGCCCGGCTGGCCTCCGCGTCCTCCACGCGCGAAGCGGAGCGCCCGTTCCAGCTGCGGCTGGAGACCGTGACCGGGGACAGCCCACCGAAAATCGACATCTCCGACCGGGACGCGCTTTACGATGTAATCGACCGCGTATGATCGCCGTCGACACCAACGTCCTGATTTACGCGCACCGCGGCGAGACCGAGTTTCACGACAGAGCGGTTTCGCAGCTCCGCTTTCTGGCCGCCGGCGCGGAACGATGGGCGCTGCCGGTCTTTTGCGTCACCGAGTTTATGCGGGTCGTTACGCACAAGCGCGTATTCAGCCCACCGTCGAGCATTGCGCAGGCGGCCGCTTTCATCGAAGGACTCGTTGCCGCTCCCACTTGCGAGGTCGTGCGGCCGGGCGGGGCGTTCATCGACCGCCTTCTCGCGGTGGCGCACGAAGCCGATGCGCGCGGCAACCTGATGTTCGATGCGCAGATCGTCGCCCTGTGCCGCGAGCATGGCGTGGATGAGGTCCTGACGAACGACCGCGACTTCGAACGGTTCGACGGGTTGCGAATGCGCCGTCTGGATTAGGAGCGCCATTCCCCGCCCGAAACTCTCCCCGACGAACGCCCCGTCGCCGGAAGGGCCTCCCCCAACTCCTCCCGCCGAGCGGGAGGGGACAGGCGGCAAGCGCCGGGGCTGGCACGGCGCGCGCGCGCTGTCTATATTGCTTCGCACTGGGTGGAGGAGGGCACTAAACGATGGACGGCGGCCCCTGGGGCGGCGCGGCGCCGATTATCGACCTGTTCGGGCGCGCGATCACCTATCTGCGCGTATCGGTGACGGACCGCTGCGACTTCCGCTGCGTCTATTGCATGTCGGAACACATGACGTTCCTGCCGAAGCGCGACCTGCTGACGCTGGAGGAGCTCGACCGCCTGTGCAGCGTCTTCGTCCGCATGGGCGTGCGCAAGCTGCGGCTCACCGGCGGCGAGCCGCTGATGCGGCGCAATGTGATGCAGCTCATCCACTCGCTCGGCCGCCATCTCGACGGGGGCGGGCTTGAAGAATTGACGCTGACCACGAACGGCAGCCAACTCGGCCGCTTCTCGGAAGGGCTCTTCGAGGCCGGCGTACGCCGGGTGAATGTGTCGCTCGACACGCTGGACCCGGCCAAATTCAAGGACATCACCCGGTGGGGCCGGTTCGAGCAGGTCATGGCCGGGCTGGACGCGGCGCAGGCCGCGGGGCTCTCGGTCAAGATCAACACGGTCGCGCTGCGCGGCGTCAATGACGACGAGTTCGACGCCATGATCGCATGGTGCGGCGAGCGCGGCTTCGACCTCGTCATCATCGAGGTCATGCCGATGGGGGACATCGGCGAGGACCGCCTCGACCAGTACATGCCGCTCTCCATGGTGCGCGCGAAGATCGAGCGCAACTGGACGCTGGCCGAGACCGATTACATGACGGGCGGCCCGGCGCGATACGCCGTGGTGGAGGAAACCGGCAGGCGGCTCGGCTTCATCACGCCGCTGACGCACAATTTCTGCGAAAGCTGCAACCGGGTGCGGCTGACCTGCACGGGCACGCTCTATATGTGCCTTGGCCAGGAGGATGCAGCCGACCTCCGTGCGCCGCTCAGGGCCGCTTCGGAAGACGCTCCGCTGGAAGAGGCCGTGCGCGAGGCGATCTCGCGCAAGCCGAAGGGCCACGATTTCATCATCGACCGGCGGCGGGGCGCGGTCTCGGTCCCGCGCCATATGAGCGTGACCGGCGGCTGACGCGGCCGCTTCTTCGGGATGACCGATCCGCGCCTGGCGTTCGTTGCCGCCGAGACGCCTGCGGCGCAGGAGGCGCGCCGGGCGCTTGTGGCCGCCTATGGCGACAGGCCGCCGGCGGAGGCGGATATTGTCGTGGCGATCGGCGGCGACGGCTTCATGCTGGAGACCCTGCACAGCTTCGGCGACCGCCCGCCGCCCATTTACGGCATGAACCGCGGCAGCGTCGGCTTCCTGATGAACGGCTTTCGCGTGGACGACCTGCCCGAACGGATCGGGGCCGCCGAGACGGTCAGCCTCCACCCGCTGCTGATGGAAGCGCGCACGCTTGCCGGGCAGATGCGCCGGGCGCGCGCCATCAACGAAGTCTCGCTGCTGCGCGAGACGCGGCAGACGGCGAAGCTGTGCGTCGAGGTGGACGGCGTCGTGCGCATGGAGGAGCTGATGTGCGACGGCGTCATCGTGGCGACGCCCGCCGGCAGCACGGCCTACAACCTCTCCGCGCACGGGCCCATCCTGCCGCTCCGGGGGCAGTCGCTCTGCATCACGCCGATCAGCGCCTTCCGGCCGCGGCGCTGGCCGGGCGCGATCCTGCCGGACACGGTGTCTGTGCGGCTGACCGTTCTCGAGGCCCGCAAACGGCCGGTGAGCGCGGTGGCCGACTTTACCGAAGTGCGCGACGCGGCCGAAGTGCTGGTGCATCGCGATGAGGGCACGGAGCTGCACCTGCTGTTCGATCCCGACCGGAGCCTGGAGGAGCGCATCCTGAAGGAGCAGTTCCAACCGTGATGCGCGCATTGCGCGAGCTCGCGCGGAACTGGCCCCTGCTTCTCAAGACGCTCGCAATCGGCGCAAGCGGCGGCTACCTGTTCACCCTGATCCAGAGCCCCCTGCCGTGGATGATGGGCAGCCTGTTCGCCTGCACGGTCGCAGCGCTGGCGGGCGTGCGCCTTTACATGCCGAACGACGTGCGGCGCGTGTGGATGGTCGTGCTGGGCGTCATGCTCGGCGCCGCCTTTGCACCCGATGTGCTGGACCGGCTGGTGACCTGGGGCGGCGTGTTCGCCGGCATGCTCGCCTTCACCATTTCCGGCGCGGCGGCCGGCGCGTGGTTCTTTCGCCGCGTCGGGCGCATGGACCGGCGCACGGCCTTCTTCTGCGCCGCGCCGGGCGGCCTCGGGGAGATGGCGCTGCTCGGCCCTTCCCTGGGCGCGGACGAGCGCGCCATTCTGCTGTCCCACTCGACCCGCATCCTGATGGTGATGTTCATCGTGCCGCCGGCCTACCGGCTGCTCACCGACTATGTGCCGCCGCCCGATCTCGGCGGGTGGCGGCTGACGGACCTCAGCCTCGAGGACTGGATCGTGCTCACGGCGTCTGCGGTCATCGGCGGCGGCGCGGCGAAGCTGCTGCGCATTCCGGCCTGGCAGATGGTCGGGCCGATGCTGGTGAGCGCCGCCGCCCATATCGGCGGCCTGACGGCCTCCCGCCCGCCGACGGAGTTGCTGGCGATGGCCCAGGTGTTCATCGGCTGCGGGGCGGGGGCGCGCTTCGTCGGCGTCCGCCCGCGCGAGCTCGGGCGGACGGTGGCCGTCTCGGTCATGTATTACGCTTTCTTTCTGGCCGTGGCCTTCCTCGTCGCCGCGCTGGTGGCGGCACTGGGCGGCTTCGACTTCAAGGCCGTCCACCTCGCCTATACGCCCGGCGGCTTCGCTGAAATGAACCTGATTGCGCTCTCGCTCGATATCGATGTCGCCTTCGTGGCGACGCACCACACCGGACGCCTCTTCGTCGTGGTGATCGGCGCGGCGCTGCTCGCCCGCATGCTCTGGCCCGCCGCCCGCCGGAGGGAGTAGCGCCCTCCGGGCTAAATCTCCTGGATTTCCTCGATATTCTTCATCGCCTTCAACTCGGAGAGCATGCCGGGCGTGACGGTGAAGCGGCTGCCAAGCGACATCTGGACCTCATGCGTCCTGTCCATGTCGAACAGGATCCGGACCTCGCCGCGGCCGGCCGGCTCCCGTTGCAGCACGCTCTGGATGCGGGGCAGGGCCTCGTAGTCGTCGATGAAGATGCTGACGCCGTTGCCGGTCTTGCCGACCGCCGCGTCCAGCGGCTCGACGCTTTTCGCGGTGAGGCGGACATCCTCGCCGTCCATGGCGGCCTCGCAGGCGAACAGCAGCGGTTTCCCGGTATCGAGCAGCGTCCTTGCCGTAGCCAGCACTTCCGAGAACAGGGTGATCTCCGACTGGCCGGAACTGTCGGAAACGGCAACGAAAGCGAAACGGTTGCCGCGCCTCGAGGTGCGTTCCTGCTTCGAGAGCACGGTGCCTGCGATGTTGACCGCATTGCGCCCCCGCTTCACCAGGCCCGGCAGGGCCCGGATCGGTTCGACGCGCAGGCGCGGGAAATAGCGTTCGTACTCGTCCAGCGGATGGGCGGACAGGTAGAAGCCGGTGGCGTCGAATTCATGCTGGAGGCGCTCCATCGGCTCCCAATTCGGAGCGTTGGGCAGTTTCGGGTCCGGCACGAAATCCTCGACGGCGCCGAAGAGGTTGGTCTGGTTGGTCGTCCGCTCCTCTTCCTCGACGGCCGCGTGGCGCATCAGCATTTCCGCGCCGGCGAAGACGCGCGCCCGGTCCGGCTCCAGCGAGTCGAAGGCTCCGGCCTCCGCGAGCTTTTCCAGCAGCCGAGAGTTCAAAGCTCTCGGGCCGAGCCGCCCGGCAAAGTCGAACGGGCTCTTGAAGGGGCCGCCGGACCCGCGCTCCTTCTCCACCGCCTCCATGGCGGCCCTGCCGACGGACTTGACCGCGGCCAGGGCGTAGCGGATGGCGGGCGTGCCGTCCGGCGCCGCCTCGACCTGGAAGAGGGCGCCGGAATGCTGCACGTCCGGGGGCAGCAGCGCGACGTCCATCCTGTCCAGCTCGCGAAGCAGGGGGGCGAGCTTGTCCGTATTGCCGAGCTCATGGGTCATGGACGCGGCCATGAACTCGACCGGATGGTTGGCCTTGAGCCAGGCCGTCTGGTAGGCGATAAGCGCGTAGGCGGCGGCATGGGATTTGTTGAAGCCGTAGCCTGCAAACTTGTCCACCAGGTTGAATATCTTTTCAGCCAATTTAGGCTCGACGCCGCGCGAAACCGCCCCATTGATGAAGGTCTCTCTCTGGGCGTCCATTTCCGACTGGATTTTCTTGCCCATGGCGCGGCGCAGCAAATCCGCGCCTCCGAGCGTGTAACCGGACAGGACCTGCGCAATTTGCATCACCTGTTCCTGGTAAATTATAATGCCGTATGTTTCCTCCAATATCGGCTGGAGGGTTTCATACATGTAGTCTATGCCTTCCTTTCCATGCTTTCTCTTGATGTAAGTCGGGATATTCTCCATCGGTCCGGGACGGTAAAGCGCAACGACGGCAATCAGGTCCTCGAACCGGGTCGGTTTCAGTTTTTTCAGCGTATCCCGCATGCCCGCTCCTTCCATCTGGAACACGCCGACAGTCTCCCCTCTCGAGAGCATTTCAAAGGTTTTTTTGTCGTCGAGCGGCAGTTTCAGAAGGTCGATTTCAAGGCCCTTTTCCGCCAACATTTTGCGGGCATCTTCGAGAACCGTTAGCGTCTTGAGGCCGAGGAAATCGAATTTGACAAGGCCGGACGCTTCCGCCCATTTCATGCTGAATTGCACCGCCGGAATGTCGGAGGAGCCGCGGTCCCGATAGAGCGGGGCGATATGCTGCAACGGCCGGTCCGCAATCACCACGCCCGCCGCATGGGTCGAGGCGTGCCGGTAGAGCCCTTCGAGCTTGAGCGCCAGATGGATGAGCTGGCGGACGGTCTCGTCCTCGTCCCGCATGGTCTGCAGGGCTGGCTCGTTGGCGACGGCGTCTTCCAGCTTCGGTGGGTTCGCGGGGTTGTGCGGCACCAGCTTGCTGATCCGGTCCACCTGCCCGAACGGCATGCCGAGCACGCGGCCGACATCGCGGAGCGCGGCGCGCGCCTGCAGCTTGCCGAAGGTGATGATCTGCGCCACCCGGTCGTGGCCGTAGCGGTCCTGGACATGGGCGATGACCTCATCGCGCCGGTCCTGGCAGAAGTCGATATCGAAGTCCGGCATCGAGACGCGTTCGGGATTGAGGAAGCGCTCGAACAGGAGCCCCCAGCGCAGCGGGTCCAGATCGGTGATCTGCAGGGCCCAGGCGACAACCGACCCCGCCCCGGACCCGCGGCCCGGTCCGACCGGAATGTCCTTACTCTTCGCCCAGCGGATGAACTCGGAAACGATCAGGAAATAGCCCGGAAACTTCATGTCGACGATGACACCGAGTTCGTATTCGAGCCGTTCGCGATAGGGCTTTGCGTCTTCCTCGCCGGCGCCCTGCGGGAAGACATGCTCGGCCAGCCGCCCCTCCAGGCCCTCGCGCGCCAGGCGGCGCAACTCCTCCGCTTCGTCCACACCGGGATCGAAGGCCGGCAGGATCGGCTCCGACTCGGTCGGCATGAAGGCGCAGCGCCGCGCTATGGCCAGCGTGTTGTCGGCGGCTTCGGGCAGGTCGGCGAAGAGCGCGCGCATCTCTTCGGCGGTCTTGAAGCGATGGTCCGGCGTCAGGCGCGGCCGGTCTTCCTCCTCGACCCGGCGCGCAGACGCGATGCAGAGCAGCGCATCGTGCGCCTCGTAGTCGTCCTCCGCGCCGAAATGCACATCGTTGGTGGCGACCAGCGGCAGGTCCAGCGCATAGGCGAGCTCTATCGACGCTTCTTCTTCCTCCGGGCGCCCGCCATCGCCATGGCGCATCAGCTCGACATAGAGGCGCCCCGGAAACAGCCCGGACAGGCGTTCCAGCAGCTGGCGCGCAAGCTCCGTCCGGCCTTCCGCAAGCGCGCGGCCGACGGGCCCGCGCGGCCCGCCGCTCAGCGCGATCACGCCGTCCGTGCGGCCTTCGAGGCGGCTCCACTCGACATGCGGCGCTTCCGTTCCGGGCGTTTCCAGGAAGGAGGCAGTGACGAGCTCCAGCAGGTTGCGGTAACCGGTTTCGTTCTGCGCCAGCAGCAGGATCGGCGCCGGCTCGTCGTCGTGCCGCGTATGACGACGGGGTGTATCGCCGACTGCAAGCAGCGTGCCGACGATAGGCTGGACGCCGGCTTGCGAGGCATAGACAGCGAATTCCATCGCGCCGAAAAGATTGCCGCTGTCCGTGACCGCAACCGCCGGCATGCGGGACCGTTTGCAGAGCGAAACCAGGTCCTCGATCCGAACCGCCCCTTCCGACAGCGAGTAGGCGGAATGCACCCTGAGATGCACGAAATCGGCATGAGGCATCGAACCCGGACTCCCTGACTGTCGGTCAGCCGGGTCCTAACCGGATTCGCCCGCCCGGAGCGAGCGATTTACCCACAAAAGCGCAGAAATCGGCGGGCGGGAAAACCGCGCGGCGTCTCCGATCCGCTCCCTTTCGATCATGCCTGAACGTCCCCTTCGACAGGCTCTTCCGTCATGCCCGGACTTGTTCCGGGTATCCATGCGGCCGTCCGACGGAAGCTGTGGCGGGAGATACCCGGAACAAGTCCACTGCTGTCCGGCTTAGATTTGGTGGACAGAGCGCATGGCTTGGATTCAAGCGGGTTTCGAGGGGTTCGGCGGGATCGGGACTCGGATCGACGCCCGGCGGCCCGGCCCTGTTCCCGTCATGCCCGCCCCCCATATCGTCATGCCCGGACTTGTTCCGGGCATCCATACGGCCGCCCGGTGGAGCCGCTTGAGAGAGATACCCGGAACAAGTCCGGGTATGACCAAAGAGTCTGCCCTGAGCCTGTCGAAGGAGCCTGCCCTGAGCCTGTCGAAGGGGGCATTCGGGCCTCACGGGCAAGGGGCGGATCGCAGACGCCGCGCGCGCCCGAAACCCCCGGCGGACTCCCGTTCAGCCTCGCCCAATGGCTAAACCGGACAGCAATGGAACAAATCCGGGCATGACGATAAGGGGGGTCGGGCATGACGGGAAAAGGGGGGGCGATGCCTTCGGTCCTGTCCCGATACGCACGGGCGGTGCCGTTCGTCCGCGGCGGAAGCGGCCTTACTCGGCGGCCTCCGCCGGGAGCTCGAGCGGGGCGAGGTAGGGGCGGTCGCCCTGTACGGTCACGCGGTGGCCCTTGCGCTCCTCCGGCCAGTAATCCCACATGGCATGGTGCTGGAGGCAGCGATTGTCCCAGAAGGCCAAGTCGTTGACCTCCCACTTGAAGCGGACCTGGAAGCGCTCCTGCTCCATATGTTCGAACAGGAACTTGAGCAGGGCTTTGCTCTCGGCCGCGCCCAGTTCTTCGATACGCGTGGTGAAGGCGCGGTTGACATAAAGCGCGCGGAGTCCGGTTTCCGGATGGGTGCGAACGACCGGATGGGTGGTCTCCGGATAGACCTTTCCGGTGTCGTCCACATTCCGGTCCGAATAGCGGCCCCGATAAATGTGCTCGGACTCGTGGCGGGCGGTCAGGGTCTCCAGAAACGCCTGCATCGGCCCGGAGAGCGCGTCCCAGGCCGCATACATGCTGGCGAACAGCGTGTCGCCTCCCTGGCTCGGCAGTTTGTGCAATTGCAGCATCGTGCCGAGCGGCGGTTCCTCGTCGCAGGAAACGTCGGTGTGCCAATCGTTGCCGTTCGCGATCTTCGAGTCCTTGTGGGTATGGATCACGAAGATTTCCGGGCGGCCTTCCAGATGCGGCGCGGCCGGATGCAGGTGAAGGCCGCCGAAGCGCCGGGCGAAGGCGACCTGCTGGTCGGGCGTGAGCGCGTTCTGCTCCTTGAAGAACACCACCTGGTGGCGGAGGAACGCGGACCGCACTTCGCCGAATGTTTCGTCCGACAGCGGCTCGCGAAGGTCCACGCCGCGAATCTCGGCCCCGACGGCCGGCGTGAGCGTCCTTACGTCTATATGCCGATAGGCCATGATCGAACTCCTCCCCTTCGGCCGCTCAGTCCAGCACCTGCGCGATATCGACGACCCGGCGCGTGCGGGTGACGCGGTCCTGCCAGACCCGGTCGAATTCCGCGATGAGCTCCCCGATCGCCTTCGAGCCCGTGGCCTTCTCGGCGGCCGCGAGATCGGCGAAGCGGTAGAAGGCGACATGCGCGCCGTCGTCGCCCCAGCCGCGAAACGCCTTTTCGACGCTGAACGCCGCCTTCGCATCCGGCAGGTGCTCGTCGGCATACCAGCGGTCGAAGGCGTCCCGGTCGTTCTCGGGCACCTCGGCGCGGACGATCAGATAGGCGGTCATCGGCATTTCCCGTCGGATGGAAACCGGCGGAAAGTCTGCGCCACGGCTTGCGTGCTGGCAAGGGCGGGCGCGAACCGGGCTAGGATGCCCGGATGCTTGAAGACCGAGACACCGCCTACGGACGGGTTCCCCTGCCGCCCGGCATTCGCTCGCGCATGGCGGCGAATGGCAACGGGCTCGACATGCACTTCCTCGAAGCCGGCTTCGAGGAGCCCGGCCGGCCATGCGCCCTGCTGCTGCACGGCTTCCCGGAGCTGGCCTATAGCTGGCGGCGCGTCATGCCGGCGCTTGCGGAGGCGGGCTACCAAGTCGTTGCGCCGGACCAGCGCGGCTACGGGCGCACGACCGGCTGGGACGCGGACTATGACGGAGACCTCGCACCCTACCGGCTCTTCAACCTCGTGCGCGATGTCATGGGCCTGCTGGACTCAATCGGCCACCGGGAGGCGGCGCTGTTGGCCGGGCACGACTACGGCGCATCGGTGGCGGCGTGGGCGGCGCTGATCCGGCCCGACATCTTCCGCAGGCTGGCGCTGATGAGCGCGCCGTTTCCGGGACCGCCGGACATTTCGCCGCAACCACCGCCGGCAAGGTCCATCCATGACGACCTGTCGGCGCTGGACCGGCCGCGCAAGCACTACCACTGGTACTACTCGACCCGGCAGGCGAATGCCGACATGCAGGATTGCCCGCAGGGCGTCCATGCTTTCCTCAGGGCCTATTTCCACCACAAGAGCGCCGACTGGGCCGGGAACCGCCCCTTCCGGCTGGCGGGATGGACCGCCGGGGAGCTGGCCCGGATGCCGACCTACTACATCATGGACCTCGACCGGACGATGGCGGAGACGGTGGCTGGGGAAATGCCGGACGCGGAGCAAATCGCTGCCTGCCGCTGGCTGCCCGACGCGGAACTCGCGGTCTATGCGCAGGAATACGAGCGCACCGGCTTCCAGGGCGGGCTGAACTGGTATCGCTGCCGGACGAGCGGGCTGTTCGACCGCGAGCACGAGCTCTATTCCGGGCGCCGTTTCGAGGTTCCGGCCTGCTTCATTTCGGGTGCGGCCGACTGGGGCGTTTACCAGAGCCCCGGCGCGCTCGAGGCAATGGAGGAACGCGCGGCCCGCTGGGCGGGCACCTGGCTGATCGAGGGGGCGGGCCACTGGGTCCAGCAGGAGCGGCCGGAAGCCGTATCGGCGCGGCTTACGGCCTTTGCAGCGGGCCGAGCAGGCCGATGAGCGGGATGACATGGCGGGACACGCGCTGCTAGGTTCGCCCGAACCCCCTCAGAAGGACATGGAGAAAGATGGGCACTTCGACCGGCGCGGAGATCATGGCGCGCGAACTCAAGAAGCACGGCGTCGAATACATGTTCGGCATCGTCGGCTTTCCGGTGCAGCCGATCGCGAAGGCGGCGCAGGAGGTCGGCATAAAATATGTCGGCATGCGCAATGAGCAGGCGGCGTCCTATGCCGCGCAGGCTGCCGGTTACCTGACCGGGCGCCCCGGCGCGTGCCTCACGGTCTCCGGACCGGGTGTCATCCACGCGCTCGCCGGCCTCGCCAATGCCGAGCAGAACTGCTGGCCGATGATCCTGATCGGCGGCGCTTCGCCGGTCTATCAGAACGGCATGGGCGCGTTCCAGGAGGAGAACCAGGTCCAGCTCGCCGCGCCTTACTGCAAGTTCGCACATGCGGTCGAGCACGCCCGGCGCATCCCGTTCTATGTCGAGAAGGCCGTGCGCACCTCGATCTACGGCCGGCCGGGCCCGGTCTATCTCGACATGCCGGACGACATCATCCAGGAGGCGGTCGAGGAAGACGACATCTACGAGGCGGCTCCGGTGGCCGATCCGCCCCGGATGCAGGCGATGGGTGAGGACATCGAGGCGGCGCTGGACGCGCTCGAATCCGCCGAGCGTCCATTGGTCATCGTCGGCAAGGGCATGGCGTGGTCGCGCGCCGAGGACGAGGTCCGCGCCTTCATCGAGCGCACCCAGGTGCCGTTCCTTGCGTCCCCGCTCGGCAAGGGCGTGATCGACGACAACCATCCGCTGTCCGTGGGCGCCGCGCGCAGCCATGCGCTCCGCGAGGCGGACGTGGTCTTCCTGATGGGCGCGCGGTTCAACTGGATCATGCATTTCGGCAAGCCGCCGCGCTTCAACAAGAAGGTGCGCGTCGTCCAGCTCGACATCTCGCCGGAAGCCATCGGCAACAATGTGCCGACGGAGGTGGCGCTGGTGGGCGACGGCAAGGCGATTGTCGGCCAGCTGAACGCGGCGCTCGGGGGCCGGCAGTGGTTCTACCCGGCCGATACGGACTGGCGCCGCGCGATTGCGGAGAAGGCGGCGGGCAATGCCGAGCAGATCCGCCCGATGCTGGAGGACGATTCCACGCCGACCAACTATTACCGCGCGCTCAAGGACATCAGCGCCTGGGCCGGCGACGACGCGGTCATCGTCGGCGAGGGCGCCAACACCATGGATATCGGGCGCACCCAGCTGTCCAACGCTGCGCCGCGCCTGCGCCTCGACGCCGGCAGCTACGGCACCATGGGCATCGGCATGGGCTTCGCCGTCGCGGCGGCGGTGGTCCATCCGGACCGCCCGATCATCTCGGTTTCCGGCGACTCCGCCATCGGCTTCTCCGGCATGGAGATCGAGACGGCCTGCCGCTACAAGCTGCCGATCAAGATCGTGGTGCTGAACAATGGCGGCATCGGGCAGGGCATCCCGGAATATCCCGAGGACCCGTTCGACAACCCGGCCGGCGTGCTCATCTACGGCGCGCGCTACGACAAGATGATGGAGGCGTTCGGCGGCTTCGGGGCTTTTGTCGAAGACCCGGCGGACCTGCCGGCGACGCTGGACGCGGCGACTGCCTTCGACGGCCCGGCGCTCGTCAATGTCCGCCTGCACCCGCAAGCCGGCCGCAAGCCGCAGCAGTTCGGCTGGCTGACGACCTGACGCAAATTCCGGCGGCGGCGGAGCCCTCCGCTGCCGCCGGCTTTCCACTCCGATTGCCCCCCGTGGAGGCCTTCTCGACGAAGGCGGAAAGGGGCGAGCCTATTTGTCATCCAGAGCATTGAAAATTACGCCGAGAGTGCAAAAGAGGCCAATTGTTACGAGCACAAACAGGACTACGAGAAGGCTTGGAGAATTTTCCGAATCGGTCAATGCCATTAAGGACGACAAGCCCACAACGGCCACTATTATCGCCGATACGGCCGTCAGGGATTTGTTTCTTTTCGCCCTGCCGGAAAGGCGTCCGAACAGCCCGGCGCCCGGTGCCGTGTCGGAAACGCTCGTTTTCGGCTTGTCCATCTGTCCCTGCCTTTGCGGCGTTCGGACGCCGGGGTTCACAATATCACGGGACATCGGGCAAGTCGCCAAGGGGGGAGCCTTGAGCGAATACCAGTATCTGGAGTTCCAGGCGGTTGACCGCCCGCTCGACGAGGCGGACAGGGAGGCGCTACGGGCCTTGTCGTCGCGGGCGCGCATTACGGCCACGAGCTTCGCCAACCACTACAATTGGGGCGATTTCGGAGGCGATCCGCGCAAGCTCATGGCGCGCTGGTTCGACCTGCATCTCTATCTCGCCAACTGGGGAACGCGCCAGTTCATGATCCGGCTGCCGAAGCGGCTGGTCGACCGCTCCCGGCTCGACTCCTTTCTCCATGACTGCAATTGGGCGGAAGTGTTCGAGTCGGGCGACTGGCTGATCCTCGACATTTGCGAGGACGGCGAGCCGGAAGACTATGACGGGGACGACGGCTCCGGCTGGCTCGCTGCCCTGGCGCCGCTTCGCGCGGACCTGCTTTCGGGAGACCTGCGCCTGCTTTACCTGGTATGGCTGTCGGAGGTGGAATTCGGCGGCCGGAAAGACGACGAAATCGAGCCCCTGCCGGGTATCGGCCCGCTGACCGGCGCGCTCACCGCCTTCGCCGAATTCTTCCGCATCGACTCCGACCTCGTCGAGGCCGCGGCGGAGGCGCATGGGGGCGTTGCGGACGGCGACCTGTCGGCCGACGCCATAGGAGCCGCTGTCGCCGCCATGTCCGAGGATGAGAAGACGGAATTGCTTCGCCGCGCCGCCGAAGGCGACCCGCATGTGGGCGCGGAAGTCCGGCGCCGCGCAAGACAGGCCGCGTCGGCGTCGGACAGCGCCGCGCGAACGGCCCGCCGGACCGTGTCCGATCTCCGAAGGCGCGCGGCGGCCATTCACGAGGAGAGGGAGGCGGCGGAAGCCGAACGGCGCGAGGCCGAACTCTTACGGCAGGAGCGGGAAGCGGAAGAGGCGCAGCGCGCGCGGATCGCCGCCCTCAGGCAGCGGGGCGGGGCGGTGTGGGACGAGATCGAGAGCGAAGCCGACAGGCGCCATGCCAGCGGTTACGACCGGGTCGCGGCGCTGTTGTCCGACCTGAAGGCGCTGGCGGAAGAGGACGGCGCGGCGGCGGCCTTCACGCACCGGCTCGATGACCTGCGGCGGCGGCATTCCCGCAAGTGGGGGTTCATCAGGAGGCTGGAGGAGCTTTGAGGGACCGGCTGCCGCCGGCCCGTTCAATGTCCAACGCATGGATTTCACTGGTAGCGGGGGAGGGATTTGAACCCCCGACCAAGGGATTATGATTCCCCTGCTCTACCGCTGAGCTACCCCGCCGAAGGAGCGGCCTTTTAGGCCCGGACGCTTGCGCCGTCAACGGGACCGGCAGATGCTGCGGCAATGAAGCGAACGGCCATCCTCCTGCTCGCCGGTTTCCTGCTCACCGCCCATGGCGGCGCCACGGGCATCGTCAAGCAGCGCATGGACGCCATGGTCGATATCGGACGCGCGACGAAGGCCATCCGGGACGCGATCCGGCGTTCCGAGCCCGATGCGGTTCGGGACGCCGCGATGCGGATTGCCGGGCATGCGGCGAAGATTCCGAAGCTGTTTCCGGACGGCAGCTTCCACCACCCCTCGGAAGCCCTGCCGGCGATCTCTGCCGACCGGGCGGCATTCGATGCGTTGGCGGCGAAGCTTGCCTTCGCCGCCCGCGGATTGGCCTCGAATGCGGACGCGCCCCGCGAGGCGGCAAGGCAGCTTGCGGACATCTGCAAGCAGTGCCACACGCGCTTCCGGCTGGAGAAGAAGCGCTGACCGCCTAAAGAGGGTGGGGCGCCTCCCCGAACACCTCCTCGAAGCAGGCCCGGAGCGCCGAGTCCACCTCAGGCATGGAGGCGGTGATGCCTTCGGCCGCGAGCGAGGTGATGTCGAAGCCCTCGATTCCGCAGGGCACGATGCCGTCGAAATGCCCGAGATCGGGCTCGACATTGAGCGCGACGCCGTGGAACGCGACCCAGCGGCGCACACGCACGCCGAGCGCCGCGATCTTGCGCTCCGCACCGCCGCGGCGGACCCAGACGCCGATGCGCCCCTCGCGCCGCTCGCCGACCAGGCCGAAGCGCGCCACTGTCCGGATCAGCCACTCTTCCAGGCCGCACACATAGTCGCGCACGCCGAGTCCGCGCGCCTGGAGGTCGATCATGGCGTAGGCGATGCGCTGGCCCGGTCCGTGATAGGTGTAGCGCCCGCCACGGCCCGTCCTGAACACCGGGAAACGGTCCGGCGCCAGCAGTTCCGCCGGGTCGGCTGAGGTGCCGGCCGTGTAGAGCGGCGGATGCTCCAGCAGCCAGACGAGCTCCGGCGACCCGTCCTGCCGGATGGCGCGGACCCGCTCTTCCATGGCCGCGACCGCCGTCTCATAGCCGATGGGCCCCTCGTCGATGCGCCATTCCACCGGTCTTGAAAGCGCCATCGCGATTTGCTATCCCGCCTCCGCCTTGAGACGGGCAGTCTAGCGCGTCTCCAAGATGCGGTCGTGGCGGAATTGGTAGACGCGCAGCGTTGAGGTCGCTGTGGGGGCAACCCCGTGGAAGTTCGAGTCTTCTCGACCGCACCATGAGCCCAACATGCGCGGAGGGATACGATGGCTGAGCCCCATACGGTCCCGCGCGCCGATGACCGGGCGGACGAGGCCCTGGCGCTGACGCCGGATCTGGTCCGGCATATCCTCGAGGCGGGCGACGCCGAGACTGTCCGCGTCCGGCTTGCTCCCCTCCACGCCGCCGATGTCGCGGACCTTCTGGAGCGCATAGCGCCGGACGAGCGCTCCGCTGTGCTCGAAGCGCTGCGCGGCGCGCTCGACCCCGACATCCTTGCGGAGCTCGACGAGACGGTGCGCGGCGAAGTCGTGGAGCAGATGGCGCCGCAGGAGCTTGCGCAGGCCGTCGCCCGGCTCGACGACGACGACGCCGTGGAAGTCGTCGCCGATCTCGACGAGGAGACCCGCCGGGAAATTCTGGCCCGCCTGCCGCAGGCGGACCGCCTGGCGGTCGAACAGGCGTTGACCTTCGAAGAGGACACGGTCGGGCGGCTCATGCAGCGGGCGACGGTCGTCGTGCCCGCCTACTGGACCGTCGGCGAGACCATAGACTATCTGCGCGCGGACGCCTCCCTGCCGGACACCTTCTTCGACATCTTCGTCGTGGACCCGCGCCACCGCCCGGTCGGAAGCCTCCCGCTCTCGCGCATCCTGCGCAACCGCCGGCCGGTCGGGCTGGCGGAGATCATGGACGGCGAGCCGGTGGTGCTGCCGGTCGGCATGGACCAGGAGGAGGCGGCATTCCTCTTCCGCCAGCAGGACCTGACCTCCGCCCCGGTGGTCGATGATACCGGCCGGCTCGCGGGCGTGCTCACCATCGACGACATGGTCGATGTCATGGACGAGGAGCACGAGGACGACATTCTGAAGCTCGGCGGCGTCTATGAGGACGACCTCTACCACGCCGCGGCCGCCACGACGGCGAAGCGCTTTCCCTGGCTGCTTGTCAATCTCGGCACGGCGGTGCTCGCCTCCGTCGTCATCGCGCAGTTCGAGGCCACCATCGAGGCCATTGTCGCGCTGGCCGTGCTGATGCCGATCGTCGCCTCGATGGGCGGCAATGCCGGCACGCAGACATTGACCGTGGCCGTCCGCGCGCTCGCGACCAGGGAGCTCTCGGCCACCAACGCCATGCGCATCGTCTTCAAGGAAGTGCTGGTCGGCGGGTTCAGCGGCATGCTGTTCGCGGCAATCGCGGCGGCGCTGACTTTCGCCTGGTTCGGCAACTGGCAGCTGGGCGCGGTGATTGCGGCGGCGATGGCGGTCAACCTGCTGGTCGCAGGCCTTTCCGGCGTCGCCATCCCGCTCGCGCTCGACCGGATGCGGATCGACCCGGCCATCGCGTCTTCCGTGGTGCTGACGACCGTGACCGATGTCGTCGGCTTCTTCGCCTTTCTGGGCCTTGCCGCCGCGGTGCTGCTGTGAACGCCACCATCCGCCCGGTCCGCGACAGCGATGCGGAGGGGCTGATCCGCCTGATCGATGCCTGCTGGTCCGCCTATGAGGGCTGCATCCTCGACGTGGATGCCGAGGAGCCGCAGCTGCGCGCCATGCGGAGTCATTTCGACGCGCTCGGCGGCGAATACTGGGTTGCGGAAGATGCCGGCGGTCGTATCGCGGCCGGCGGCGGCTGGGCGCCTGCGGCCGACCCCGCGGGCACCGAGCTGCACAAGCTCTACGTTCTGGCCGAGATACGCCGGCAGGGGCTTGCCCGGCGGCTGGTCGGCATGACCGAAGCGGCGGCAAGGCGGCGGGGCAGCCGCTTCGTGGAGCTCTGGTCCGACACGCGCTTCCTGGAGGCGCATGCCTTCTACGAGGCGCTCGGCTACCGGCGGACCGGCAGGACCCGCGAGCTGCGCGACCTGTCGAACACGACGGAGTTCCATTTCGTCAAGGAGCCGTTCACCGTATCGTGATTCGCCGATGCCGGGGGCGGGACCGATCTTTCCCGGCAGCAAACCCATGTGGAGGACCATCCAATGCGAACCGTCTTCACACGTCTTGCGGCAACCTCGCTGATCGTCCTGCTGGCCGGCTTTGCGGCGGCGAAGGAGCCCGTGTTCCAGCGCAGCGGCGCCGCCATCCACGGCTACGACCCTGTCGCCTATTTCGAGGCCGGCGAGCCGGTGAAGGGCAAGTCGCGCCACGAAGTGGAGTGGAACGGCGCCAAGTGGCGCTTCGCAAACGCGGCCAACCGCGATGCCTTCGAGGCCGATCCGGAACGCTATGCGCCGCAATACGGAGGCTACTGCGCCTGGGCCGTCTCGCAGGGCTATACCGCGCCCATCGACCCCAAGGCGTGGAAGGTCGTGGACGGCAGGCTCTACCTCAACTACTCCAAGTCGGTGCAGAAGAACTGGGAGAAGGACATTCCCGGCCACATCGCATCCGCCGACGGGCACTGGCCGCGCATCCTGGCCGAACTGTCCAACTGAGCGCTTATCGGCTAGGGTCGGCCCGGTTTGAGAGGAGGGCCGTGCTCGTGGTGGAGATCGCAACGCTCGCCGAGCTGGAGGGCTGGGTCGGCAAGGAACTCGGGGTCAGCGACTGGATCGCCGTCGATCAGGGCCGGATCGACGGCTTTGCCGAGGCGACCGAGGACCGCCAGTGGATACATCTCGACACGGAGCGCGCGAAGACGGACATGCCGGGCGGCAAGACCATCGCCCACGGCTTCCTCACGCTCTCGCTCACTGCCGGGCTGATGGTGTTCTCGGTGCCGGGCGCCAGCCGCGCGATCAATTACGGGCTCAACCGGGTGCGCTTCACCAACACGGTGCCGGCGGGCTCCCGGGTCCGCCTGCGCCAGAGCCTGGCGTCCACGGAGCCGGTCAAGGGCGGCGGCGTGCGCTGCGTGGTGGACAACACCATCGAGATCGAGGGAACCGACCGCCCGGCCATGGTCGGCGAGGGGCTGATCGTCTTCTATCCGTGAGCTGTGGCGGGGGCTGGTGGCCGCTGAGGGACTCGAACCCTCACGGGCATGCGCCCCACGGATTTTAAGTCCGGTCTGTCTACCGATTCCAGCAAGCGGCCACGGGGGCGGAGACTACTCCCTGCGGGGGAGGCGCGCCAGATTGAGGGCGGGCAGCATCGCCAGCACGAAGACGATGCCGAGCGCGAGGAAGCAGTCCCGGAAGCCGAAGGCCAGCGCCTGCGCATGGACGACCTGTCCCAGATAGTCGAGCGCCGCGCCGAGCCGGGCGGGGTCCGGCAGGCCCGCAATGCCGAGCCGGTCGGCGACGGTTTCGAGGAAGCCCCGGCTCGCGGTGTTGGCCGCGGTCTGGGTGGCGGCGAGCGATTCCGCGTGCCAGTGCGTGCGCAATTGCAGCCAGACGACGATCAGGTTGGTGCCCGACGCGCCGCCGAGCTGGCGGATGAAATTCATCGCGCCCGACCCCTGCGCCAGCTTGTCGTTGGGCAACGCGCGAAGGGCCGAGGCCGAGAGCGCCGGCATGATGAAGGACATGCCGACCCGGCTGATCATGGTGAATATGGCGAAGGCCCAGAAGCCGGTATTGGCGTCGGCCGTCGCCATCAGGAAGGTGCCGAACGCGAAGCAGCCGAGCCCGGCCAGGATCGGGATGTGGTCGGGCAGGCGGTCGGCCGCGCGCCCGGTGAGCGGCAGCGCGAAGAACAGGAGCAGCCCGGCGGGCATGAGCAGCAGGCCGGCCTTGGTCGCCGTAAAGCTCTGGACCTGCTGGACGAATACCGGAATGACATAGCTGGACGCGAAATTCCCGACGCCGAACACGAAGGCGACGATGACCGCCGCCGTGAAGGCGCGGTGGCGGAAGAGCGACACATCGAGCAGTGGCGCCCGGCTCCTGATCTGGATGGTGACGAAGGCTGCCGCCGCGACGGTCCCGAGCACGGCGTAGAGCAGGATATGGTCGGAGAGCCAGCCCTCGCGCGGCCCGGACGCTGCGGCCGTCATCAGCAGGAAGAGCGCCGCGCCCAGGAACACGAAGCCGAACCAGTCGAAGGGCGGCAGCCTGCCGATGCGCCCCTTGGAGGGCATGAAGACCATGCCCGCGGCCAGTGCGAGGCCGCAGAAGGGAAGCGGCAGCAGGAACATGGCCCGCCAGGAAAGCGTGTCGATGGCGATGCCGCCGACCGCGGGTCCGAGCGCCGGCGCCAGCACCACGCCCGCGCCGTATATGCCCATCGCCATGCCCCGGCGCTCCGGCGGGAAGACGGTGAAGATGGTCACCATCGTCATCGGCATGACGATGCCCGCCGCCACGCCCTGCAGGACGCGGCCGAGGATGAGCATGTCCATCGAGGTGGCGGTCGCGCTCATCAGCGCGCCGGCCATGAAGACCGCGAGCGTCAGCGCGAAGCCGAGCCTCTGGCCGAAGGCGTCCATGATCCAGGCGTTGAGCAGCTGGCTTGCGGTCATCGTCGCGAGGAAGGCCGTCGCCATCCACTGCGCCCGGTCCTGGCCGACGCCGAACGCGCCCATGACCTCCGGCACGGCGACATTGACGATGGTGGCCGACAGTACCATCGAAAAGCCGCCGACCAGACCCGAGAAGGTCACGAACCAGCGGTAATTCGGGCCGAAACGGCGGAAAAGGTCGTCGACCGTATCGGCCTGCATGAAAGACGGGTCCGTCGGGGGGGCGGCCGTCAGCCTAGCCGGGATTCGACCGGGTTTTGAAGTGTTCGGCCGAGGCGAAACCGGGCGTCTTCACTCCTTTCCCGTCATGCCCGGACTTGTTCCGGGCATCTCTCGGGACCATCGCGGTGGCGGAAATGGATGCCCGGAACAAGTCCGGGCATGACGATTATGGGGGCCTGCCGGGCCGGCCCGTCAGTGGGCGAGTACGGCCAGCAGCAGGAGCGCCACGATGTTGGTGATCTTGATCATCGGGTTGACGGCGGGGCCGGCGGTGTCCTTGTAGGGGTCGCCGACGGTGTCGCCCGTCACCGCCGCCTTGTGGGCTTCCGAGCCCTTGCCGCCGTGATGGCCGTCCTCGATGTATTTCTTGGCGTTGTCCCAGGCGCCGCCGCCGGCGGTCATCGAGATGGCGACGAAGATGCCGGTGACGATGACGCCGAGCAGCATCGCGCCGACGGAGGTGAGCGCCGCCGCCTTGCCGGCGACCAGCCAGACCAGCAGGAAGAGCGCGATGGGCGAGAGCACCGGCAGCATGGACGGCACGATCATCTCCTTGATCGCCGCGCGCGTCAGCATGTCCACACAGGGGCCGTATTCGGGCTTTGCTGTGCCTTCCATGATGCCCGGAATCTCCCGGAACTGGCGGCGCACCTCCTCGACCACGGCGCCGCCCGCGCGCCCGACCGCCATCATGCCCATCGCGCCGAACAGGAAGGGCAGGAGCCCGCCGACGAACAGCCCGATCACGACATAGGGGTCGGAGAGCGAGAAGGTCACCTCGTCCGCGATGCCGGCGAAGAAGGGGTAGGCGTCGCCGGCGGCGCTGAAGAACTTGATGTCCTCCGTATAGGCCGCGAACAGCACCAGCGCGCCGAGCCCCGCCGAGCCGATGGCGTAGCCCTTGGTGACCGCCTTGGTGGTGTTGCCGACCGCGTCCAGCCGGTCGGTCGTGTCGCGCACGTCCTCCTCGAGCTCCGCCATTTCGGCGATGCCGCCGGCATTGTCGGTGACGGGGCCGTAGGCGTCGAGCGCGACCACCATGCCGGCAAGCGCCAGCATGGCCGTGACCGCGATGGCGATGCCGAACAGGCCCGCAAGCTGGTAGCAGGCGATGATGGCGACGCAGATGATGACGGCGGGCAGTGCGCAGGCTTCCATCGAGACCGCCAGGCCCTGGATGACATTGGTGCCGTGGCCGGTGGTCGAAGCCTGGGCGACCGAGCGGACCGGGCGGTATTCGGTGCCGGTGTAGTATTCCGTCACCCAGATGATGAGGCCGGTGACGACGAGGCCGATGGCTCCGCAGACGAAAAGCTGCGTGCCCGTGAAGCCGCTTTCGCCGACGGGCCCCATGCCGACCGTCCATGCGGTCATCGCCAGTATGCCGGCCAGCGAGATGACCGCGGCGACGATGAAGCCCTTGTAGAGCGCGCCCATGATCGACTGCGAGGCGCCGAGGCGGACGAAGAAGGTGCCGACGATGGAAGCGAGGATGCACACGCCGCCGATGGCGAGCGGATAGGACATGACGGTGCCCGCGAGCGCGGCGTCGGCAGCGAAGAAGATGGACGCCAGCACCATGGTGGCGACGACGGTGACCGCATAGGTCTCGAACAGGTCGGCGGCCATGCCGGCGCAGTCGCCCACATTGTCGCCCACATTGTCGGCGATCACGGCAGGGTTGCGGGGGTCGTCTTCCGGGATGCCGGCCTCGACCTTGCCGACGAGGTCCGCGCCCACATCCGCGCCCTTGGTGAAGATGCCGCCGCCGAGGCGCGCGAAGATGGAAATGAGCGACGCGCCGAAGCCGAGTGCGACCAGCGGGTCGATCAGTCCGCGCCCCTCCGCGCCCGCGGAAATGAGGATCGCGTAATAGACGCCGACGCCGAGCAGAGCGAGGCCCGCCACCAGCATCCCCGTCACCGCGCCCGAGCGGAAGGAGACGGCCAACCCCTGGGCGAGTCCCTGCCGCGCCGCCTCGGCCGTGCGCACATTCGCCTTCACCGAGACATTCATGCCGATATAGCCGGCGGCGCCTGAGAGGACCGCGCCGATCAGGAACCCGATCGCCTCGTAAACGCCGAGCAGCAGCAGCAGAACGACGAAGATGACGACGCCGACGATGGCGATGGCCCGGTACTGACGGTTGAGATAGGCGCGCGCGCCCTCCTGGATCGCCGCCGCGATTTCCTGCATACGCGCATTTCCGGGGCTCGCCGCGAGCACGGAGCGCGAGGCGGCGACGCCATAGACCAGTGCGGCGAGGCCGCAGACGACGACGAAAATCAGGACAGGCGACATGGCTCGGTTCCCCTCGGGTCGATGGAAGCGCCGCCGGCGCGTGTAAGGGAAGGGCGGGTGTCCCTCAAGCCCCGATTTGTCGCATGAGCGGGGCTCAGGCGGCCCGCCGCCCTCGGGATCCTGCGAAAATCAATGTCGCCAGCAGCGATACGGCGATCATCGGCAGGATGCCGATATTGATCCAGTCCCAGCCGAGATCGTGGTGAATGTGGCCGGAGAAGAGCGACGAGACGGCGATCGAGCCGAAGACGACGAAATCGTTGACGCCCTGCAGCTTGGCGCGCTCGGCAGGCGTGTGAACCTCGGTCAGCAGGGCGGAGCCGCCGACGAACATGAAACACCAGCCAACCCCGTTCAGGAACAGCGCCACGGCGAAGTGCATCAGCTCGACGCCGGACAGATTGACGGCCGCGCAGACGGCGATCAGCGCAATGCCCGTGAGGATGATCGGCCGGGCCCCGAACCGGGACACGAGATGGCCGGTGAAGAAAGTGGGCAGATACATGCCGACGACATGCGCCTGCATGACGGTGAAGGTGTCGTCCGTATCGAAGCCGCAGGCTTCCATCGCCAGCGGCGTCGGGCTCATCACCAGCGACATGGTGGCATAGCTGGCGACCGCCGCCAGCATGGCCACGATGCAGGCGGGCTGGCGCACGATCTCTTTCAGCGGGCGGCCCGTGTCCCGGCGCTCTTCCACGCTCAGCCTGGGGATCTGCACGAAGGCCAGAATGCAGAAGGAAAGCACATAGAGCCCGACCAGCGAGAGATAGCTGCCGGCGTAGAAGCCCGGCGCCAGCCAGTCCAGAGTGTGCTTGGCGAGCTCCGGGCCGATGATCGCAGCCAGCAGCCCGCCGGCCAATACCAGCGAAATCGCCTTGGGCCGGAATTCCGGCGTTGCGGTGTCGGCGGCGGCGAAGCGGTAGAAGATCGCGAATCCGTTGAACCAGCCGATCACGAACACGCCGAGGCAGAAGCCCCAATAGCTGAGTTCATAGATGGCCTCGACGGCGATCAGCGCCCCGATGCACCCGATCACGGCGCCCAGCATGAATCCGGCGCGCCGCCCGATCCGGCGCATGAGCAGCGACGCCGGGATCGTCGCGCTCATCACGCCGCCATGGTGGAAGAAGAGCGGCGCGGTCGCCCAGCCGGGGTCCTCGGGCAGCAGCATCTTGCCGACCAGCGGCGCGGTCACGATCATCAGGGTCGTGCCGGAGATATAGAGCGCCTGGCAGACGGCCAGCAGCAGCACATTGCGCTTGACGGGATCGTTGAGCATCACAGGGCCGGCCGGAACGGGGAAACGCTGGACCTTACCCGCGAACGGGCAGGGTCGGCGCCACAAAATTGCGCATGGGTCAGGAAGCCCCGTCGCGCACGAAGGGATAGATGCGGATCATGTCCTGGGCCGGGTCGGAGTCCGCGAAGGCGGCGACGGTATCGTAGGCGCGGACGATTGTCGGGCAGGGGGCATCGTCCGCGGCGGCATGGCGCGCCATCGGGCCGCCCATGTTTCCGAGGCCGATAAAGCCGAATGTCTCGCCCGCCATGACGCTTCCCTCCCATTAACGCCAGCATAGCGCCATCCGCCGCATGCCATAGCCGCCGATTCCCGGTTTAACATCGCAGCGCCGGGATTGTAGGCTTGTGCTTTCGCGCCTTGGGAGAGGTTCGATCCAGACCGGGTTTGCAGAGGCGGAGCGGACGCGTTTCAGGAGCCTGCTGGCGCTGGCGGCCGGCAGTTCCTATGACGGCGAGCGCGAGGCGGCGCTGGCGGCGGCCCGGCGGCTGGCGGCGCGCCACGGCATGTCGCTCGCCGAAGCGGCGCGGGGGGGCGGCGAGCCGGAACCCGTCCGGGAGGAAAGCCCGTTCGAGCGGATGCGGAGGGCGCGCGCGGCGGCGCGGGCGCATGCCTTCCGGGAAAGCGAAAGGCGGGCGGACGAGGACCGCGCCCGCTTCCGGGCCGCCTGGGAAGACGCGCTCCGGCGGGGGTTGGATCGAGAGGAAGAACCTCCTGCCAGACGGGCGGGGCAGGGTTTCGTGTGGCGAAGCCGGCGGCGGCTGGAGCCCGTCCAGCATGCGACCGTGCTGCTCAACGAAACGCGCCTGCCGTTCTCCGAGATTGCGGAGATCACCGGCCTCGACCGCTACGCAGTGGTCGGTCTCAAACTCAAGCTGAGGGGCGTCATCTGAGTCCGGAGGCCGCCGCACGACCTCACCGGCTCGGCCGCGCTCTATCGTCATGCCCGGAACAAGTCCACTGCTGTCCGGCTTAGATTTGGTGGACAGAGCGTATGGCTTGGATTCAACTGGGTTTCGAGGGGTTCGGCGGGATCGGGACTCGGATCGACGCCCGGCGGCCCGGCCCTGTTCCCGTCATGCCCGCCCCCCATATCGTCATGCCCGGACTTGTTCCGGGCATCCATACGGCCGCCCGGTGGAGCCGCTTGAGAGAGATACCCGGAACAAGTCCGGGTATGACGAAAGAGCCTGCCCTGAGCCTGTCGAAGGGGGCATTCGGGCCTCACGGGCAAGGGGCGGATCGCAGACGCCGCGCGCCCCCGAAACCCCCGGCGGACTCCCGTTCAGCCTCGCCCAATGGCTAAACCGGACAGCAATGGAACAAGTCCGGGCATGACGGAAAAGGGGCAACGCGAATGACCAGAGACTTCGCGGAAGGGACGCTGGGCGAACTCGCGCGCCGCCGGGCCGTAGCCGAAGGGCATGGCGGCGAGGCGAAGGTCGCCCGCCAGCGCCGGGCCGGCAAGCAGACGGCGCGCGAGCGGGTCGCGATGCTCATGGATGCGGGCAGCTTCACGGAGATCGGCGGGCTTGCGAGGCACGCGCCGACGCGCGTGACGCCGGTGAAGGACAAGCACACTCCGGCCGACGGCGTCGTGACCGGCTTCGGGCGGATCGACGGGCGCATTGCCGGCGTGGTCGCCGAAGATTTCACCGTGCTCGGCGGCTCGCTCGGGCTGGTGAACTTCGCGAAGAAGCACCGGATGATCGAGCTGGCGCTGCGCGACCGGGTGCCGCTGGTCTGGCTGTTCGACGGGGCGGGCGCGCGCACGGACGAATATATCGGCGAGGGCCTCGCGCCGATGCACCATTTCATGGATGTGGCGCGGCTCTCCGGCACGGCGCCGACGATCGCGGCGGTGCTGGGCCCGACGGCCGGGGACAGCTCCCTTCTGGCGTCGATGATGGAATTCATCGTCATGGTGAAGGGGGAGGGCATGCTGGCCGCCGGCGGGCCGCCGCTGGTGGCGATGGGCACGGGCGAGCGCGTCTCCAAGGAGGAACTCGGCGGCTGGGAGGTGCATTGCCGCGTCTCGGGCGTGGCCGACAATGCCGCCGAGGACGAGGCGGACGCCGTCCGGCAGCTGAAGCGCTACCTCTCCTTCATGCCGGCGAATGCCTGGGCCTGGCCGCCGGGGGCGGAGGCGGAACCGGCGCCCGACGGGGCAGGGGAAGTTCTGCGTAACCTCATCCCGGAGAACCGGCGGCGTCCTTACGACATGAAGAAGGCGATTGCGGCGATCTTCGACCGGGAGAGCTTCTTCGAGCTGAAGCCGGACTATGCCCGCATGATGATTACCGGCTTCGCGCGCCTCGAGGGCCGGGCGGTGGCGGTTGCGGCGAACCAGCCCAAGGTGATGGCGGGCGCGATCACGGCCGCGGCCGGGCACAAGCTCCGCCGCTTCATCGACCTCGCCGCGGCCTACCACCTGCCGGTCGTCTTCCTGACCGACACGCCGGGCGTGATGACGGGGCCGAAGTCGGAACGCGAGGGGGCGCTCAGGGTCGGCATGGCGGTCGCCAGCAGCTTCGCCTTCGCCAACACGCCGCTGGTGACCGTAGTGCTGCATAAGGCCTTCGGCTACGGGGCTGCGGCGATGGGCGGCTATGGCGCCGGGCAGTCGGCAGTGCTCGCCTGGCCGACGGCGGACTTCAACGCCATTCCGCTGGAGAGCGGCATAAAGGCGGCCTACAAGGCGGAACTCGAAAGCGCGGAGGACCCCGACGCGCTCTACGAGCGCCTGGTCCGGGAATACGGGCGCCTCTGCGGGGCCTGGCCGGCGGCGGAAGCCATGAAGATCGACGATGTGATCGACCCGGCGGAAACGCGCCCGCGCCTCATCGAAGCCCTCGACCGCGCCGAACTGCGCCGCACAGAGGCCCCGGCCCCGACCCTGCGCCACGGCGTGATGCCCTGAAAAGGGATACTGTTTCTGACAAGCCCGAAGGAATTCGACGGCTTCCGGGCACTATGGCGCGTCATACAAAGGATATCGCGACTGTGGTGACAACCAGCGCAGCCGCCATGATGTAGATCGCCTTCCGGACCGCCTTGGACCGCCTTGAACTCCTGCAGGAAGTCCAGCCTCATCTCCTGCGACAGGGCGAGGTCCTCATTCTGGCGGCGATTGAAATACACCATCGCCTGTTCGATGTGATCGAGGCGTTGCTCGGTGGTGGAGTCTTCGGCCATTCGTCATCCCTCTGCATGTTGGGGCTGGACGAAGAATGCTCTGATACACCCGGTACGATCCGGGAGCCCCGGAAGCATTTGAAAGGAAAAGTCTGACACATGCCGGGGGCAGGAGTCGAGGAGGCCCGCCGGCCGCGCGCGCTCCCGCATCAGGGCAGGCGGTATTTCTCGATGACTTCCTCGTTGAGCGCGATGCCGAGGCCCGGGCGGTCTTCCATCTCCAGACAGCCGTCCTCGAAGGACCCGATCGGCAGGTCGCACAGCTCCGAGCGCAGCGGGTTGGGCTCCTCCCGGTTCCAGTCGCTCCGCATGTATTCGTAGATCAGGAAGTTGGGCGCGTAGGTGGCGAGATGCAGCGATGCGGCCATGACGATGTTGGACGAGCTGCCCGTATGCGGCGCGTAAAGCACCCGGAAGGCGGAGGCCATGTCGGCGATCTTCCGCGCCTCGGTGATGCCGCCCGCCCGCGCCGCGTCATGCTGCACGATGTCTATGGCGTCGCGCCTGAAGAAGCGGGCGAAGCTGAAGCGGTTGAAATCCGCCTCGCCTGTCGCGATCCGGATGCCCAGCCCGTCCCGCAGGAAGGCGTAGCCGTCGATGTCGTCGGGCGCGAGCGGCTCCTCGAACCAATAGAGGCCGAGTGCTTCGAGCGCCTGCCCGACCTGGAGCGCGGTCTTGCGGTCGTGCCCGTAGCCGCAATTCGCGTCCGCCATGAGCGTGACGCCGTCGCCGGCATGGCTCCTGATCTGCTCGACGGTCCGGATTTCGCGGCGCCATTCCATCGGGTCCCGGCCGATCTTGATCTTCATGGCGTTGAAGCCGCTGGCCTTGTGCGCGTCGATCTCCTCGCGGAGGATGCCGATGTCGCGGAGCCTGAGCGACGAGGCGTAGGCCCAGAGCTTCGGATTGGTCCTGCCGCCGAGCAGCCGCCACACCGGCACGCCTGCGGACTTGCCCCAGATGTCCCAGAGCGCCGTGTCGATGCCGGCCATGGCCTCGAGGTAGAAGCCCTTCTGGTGGCCCCGGTTCATCATCACGGACCAGAGCAGGTCCCAGAGATATTCGACATCGCGCGGGTCCTTGCCGACCAGCAGCGGGGCGACATAGTCGACGATGTCGCGCAGCGCCGTTCCCGACAGCCGCGTCATGCACTCGCCCACGCCCTCAATGCCGTTGTCCGTGCGGATGCGGACGATGACCGAACGGTATTCCCGGAACACGACTCCGGCGACCTCGTCTGCCCGCGGCATGCTGATCGGCGCCGCGATTTCCCTCTTCATCGGGACGGCGAGCGCAATGGCCTCGACATCCGCGATCTTCATGGGCGCCTCCCGCCGCCGGAGCGCTCAGCCGCGCGCCGCGCGGGCCATCTCCAGCGTCTTCTTTGCGCCCGGCCGGCCGTAGCAGCAGTCGAGCCATCCCTTGACATTCCCCCACCGGGAAAGGTCGAGCCGCCCCGAGAGCGCGAGGTTCATTACGCCCGCGACATTCAAATCGGCCACGCTGAAGCTTTCGCCGACCAGCCAGTCGCGGCCTTCCAGATGCCGGTCGAGCACGCCGAGCGCGCGGCCGCAGCCTTTGTTCAGCGTCTCGTTCGCCTTCGCAGGATCGGCCTCCTCGCCGAACAGGCCGAGCGCGGTGAACATCGCCCGGAGCAGCGTGCTCTCCAGCTCCGTGATTCCCCAGAAGCTCCACTGCACAGCCCGCGCCTCGTCTGCGGGATTGTCCACCCTGAGCGGCGCGCCGTAGGCGCGGGCCAGATAGAGGTTGATCGCCATGGACTCGAAGAGCACGAGGTCGCCGTCCACCATCGCCGGCACGCGCCCGTTCGGATTGACCGCGAGATAGTCCGCCTGCTTCGACTCCTTCATGAAATGCGTCGGCACATGGGTGTAGTCGAGCCCGAGTTCGTTCGCCGCCCAGAGCGAGCGGAAGGCGCGGCTGAACGCGATGCCGTAAAGCGTGAGAGCCATGGGGCGGATACCTCCTTGAGAGGGAGCGTTTCGTCGCCGGTCAGAGGCCGAAATCGGCCGGCTTTCCGTGGGCGTGGGCGAAGGCCCAGTAGAGCTCCCGCGCCCGCCGCGCGACCGGCCCCGGCTGGAAGTCGCGCTCCTCGATCCGGCTCGCCGGGATGACCTTGGGCGCATTGCCGGTCGCGAACACCTCGTCGGCCTCCAGCAGTTCCTCCAGTTCGACGGTCCGCTCCGCGACCTCATGGCCGTCTTCCCGCAACAGCCGGATCATCCGCTGGCGGGTGATGCCGTTGAGGAAGGTGCCGTTGTCGGCGGGCGTGGCGACCTTGCCGTCCCGGACCATGAAGAGGTTGGCGGTCGCGAATTCCGCCACCTTGTCGTCGGGGTCGAGCACCACGGCGGTCGAGAAGCCGCGCTGGCGCGCCTTGCGCATCATCCGCTGCACATTGGGATAGAGGCACGACGCCTTGGCGTCGGTCGGCGCCATGGCGGGCCGCGGGCGGCGCTCGTCGGCGACGGCCGCCGTCACGGTGTCGTCGGGCGTGGGCAAGGGCAGTTCGAACAGCGTCAGCATGAAGCGCGTGGACTCCGCCTCCGGCTCCACGAAGCCGTCATCGGCCCAGAACAGCGGGCGGATATAGAGTTCCGTGCCTTCCGGGAAGCGGCGCACGCCCTCCACCGCAAGCGCGGCGATTTCCTCGGCCGGGATTTTCGGCTCGAGGCCGAGCGCGCGCGCGGAATCGATGGCGCGGGCGGCGTGGCGGTCGAGGTCCGGCATGACGCCCTCGAAGGCCCGCGCGCCGTCGAAGGCGACCGAAGCCATCCAGGCCGCATGGGTCATCGGCCCGAAGATCGGCGGGTTGCCGGCGTGCCAGACCCCGTCGAGCCAGGTTTGCGGCTCCATCATTCGTTCCGCCAGACCGGCGGGCGCTTCTCGGCGAACGCCTTCGGGCCCTCAATGTAGTCCGCGCTGTCGATCAGGACATGCTGTTCCTCATAGGTCCGGTTGATGGCCGCCTCCAGGGTTGCCTCGTCCAAGCCGGCATAGACCGCCTCCTTCGAGGCGCGGATCGAGATCGGCGCGCATTCGAGGATCTGCGCGGCCCAGCGACGGGCCCCCGCCACGGCCTCGCCTTCGGGGACGACCTCGTTGACGAAGCCGAGTTCCTTGCCCTCCTCGGGGCCGACGCGGCGCCCGGTCAGGATCATGCCGAGCGCCCGCTTCTGGCCGATGATCCGGGGCAGACGGTGGACGCCGCCGGCGCCCGCCATGAGGCCGACGCGCGGCTCCGGCAGGGCGAAGACCGCATTCTCGGCCGCAATAATCAGGTCGCAGGCGAGCGCGACCTCGAAGCCGCCGCCCATCGCAAAGCCGTTGACGGCGGCGATGACGGGCTTGTTGAGGTCGTAGCGGTTGGTGAGCCCTGCAAAGCCGGTCGGGCAGCGTTTGCGGACATTGCCTTCCGCCTGGAAGCGCAAGTCGTTGCCGGCGCAGAACGCCTTGTCGCCCGCGCCGGTGACGATGGCGACCCAGAGCTCGGGGTCGTCCGCGAATTCGTCCCAGACCTCCGCAAGCTCGAAATGCGCCGGGAAGTGCAGCGCGTTGTAGCGCTCCGGGCGGTTCAGGGTAACGATCAGCAGGCGTCCGTCGCGTTCGACGGTGCAGAATTCGCGCTCGGCCATGGGGGCCCTCCCTCGAAGTCGCGGGGATTATAGCCCCCGGCCGCGCCCTGTCGTCACCGCCGGGGCGGCGTGATGCGGATGGTCGCAATCTGCTGGCGGTTGCGGCGCAGCACCTCGAAGCGGAAGCCGTGGACATCGAAGGCCTGGCCGGGCGTGGGGATGCGCCGCGATTCGCGTAGCAGCAGGCCGGCCAGGGTCGTGGCGTCCTGGTCCGGGAGCGTCCATTCGAACTCGCGGTTAAGGTCCCGGATGGTCACCCCGCCGCTGCAGATATAGGAGCCGTCAGGCTGGGCGCGCACGCCCGGCACCGCGACATCGTGCTCGTCGGCAATATCGCCGACGATCTCCTCCAGAATGTCCTCCAGCGTCACCAGCCCCATCAGCGCGCCGTATTCGTCCACGACGAGGGCAAAATGCTCCCGCCGGCGCCGGAAGGCGTGCAGCTGGTCGAGCAGGGTGGTCTGCTCCGGGATGAACCAGGGCTTGGCAGCAAGCGCGGCCGCATCGAGGCCCGCCGCGCCCGTTTCGTGCAGGGAGCGCAGGACGGCCTTGGCGTGCAGCACGCCGACGATGTTGTCCGGGTCGTCGCGCCAGAGCGGCAGGCGGGTATAGGGGCTGGCCAGCACCTGGGCCACGACCTCCTCCGGCGGCAGCGAGAGGTCCACGATCGTCATGTTGCTCCGGTGCGTCATCACTTCGCCGACGGAGACGTCGCCGAGGTCCAGCACGCTGCGCAGCATCCGCCGTTCGTCGCGGATTTCCTCGCCCTCGCCGCGGTGCAGCTCGATTGCGCCCCGGAGTTCCTCCTCGTGCTCCTCGGACCCGGCCGCCGGCGTCTCCGCGATGCCGAACAGGCGGAGCACGCTGCGCACGACCCACTGGATGGCGCGCGCCGGCGGCCCGAACACCAGGACAAGACGGGCGATCCACGGCGCGACGGCAGGCGCCACCCGGTCGGCGCGGTTGAAGGCGTAGGTCTTGGGCAGCACCTCGGCGAAGACCAGGATCAGCAGCGTCATTACCGCGGTCGCATAGGCGACCCCGGCCTCTCCGAACAGGCCGATCAGGAGGCTTGTCGCAAGCGACGCCGCGAGAATGTTGACCAGGTTGTTGCCGAGCAGGATCGCCGCAATCAGCCCTTCCCGGTCGGCGCGCAGGCGGCGCACGGCCGCGGCGCCGGCATCGCCCCGCCGCGCGCGGTGGTGCATGCGCGCGCTGCTGACGGCCGTCAGCGCCGTCTCGGACCCGGAGAAGAACGCCGAGAGCACCAGCAGCGCCAGTATGGCGCCGATGATAATCCAGAATTCCAGCGTCATGCCGCCAGCGCCTCGTCGAGCAGGGCGGCAAGCGTCTCCTCCTCGACATCGCGGTGGACGAAGGCGCGGCCGATGCCCCGGGCCAGCACCAGCACGATGCGGCCGGCTTCCGCTTTCTTGTCGCGGCGCATCCGCTCGACCAGTTCATTCCGGCGCGCCGGCGAGGCATTGGCGCCCGGCGGGTCCACGGGCAGGTCCGCGCCGGCGAGATGCGCCCGTATACGGGCGAGGTCGTCCGCCGGGCAGAGCCCCAGCCGCACGGACATCCGGAAGGCGAGCGCCATGCCGAGGGAAACCGCCTCGCCGTGCAGCAGCGCATCGCCGAAGCCGGCCTCCGCCTCGAAGGCATGGCCGAAAGTGTGGCCCAGATTGAGCAGGGCGCGGCGTCCGGCCTCGCGCTCGTCCGCCGCCACGACATCGGCCTTCGCCTCGCAACTCACGGCGATGGCCTGGGCGAGCGCGTCGTCCTCGCGCGCCAGCACCCGCGCGCCGTTCTCCTCCAGCCAGCCGAAGAAGTCCGGCCGGTCGATCAGGCCGTATTTCACGATTTCCGCATAGCCGGCCCGGAGTTCGCGGTCGGGCAGGGTGGCAAGCGAGGTCGTATCCGCGAGCACAAGACGCGGCTGGTGGAAGGCCCCGACGAGATTTTTGCCCTGCGGCGTATCGATGGCCGTCTTGCCGCCGACGGCGCTGTCCACCTGGGCAAGCAGGGTCGTGGGGATTTGCACATAGTCTATGCCGCGCAGCAGGATCGCGGCGGCGAAGCCTGCAAGATCTCCCACCACGCCGCCGCCGAGCGCGAGGATGCAGCCGCCCCGGTCGAGCCCCGCATCGAGCAGCCGGTTCAGCAGGTCTTCCAGGTGGCGGAAGGACTTGGTCGCCTCGCCGGGCGGCAACGAGACGGGCGCGAACGCGATGCCGGCGGCCTCCAGCCCCGCCGCCAGCCGCGGAAGATGATGCGCGGCGACATTCTCGTCCGTGACGACCGCGACGCGGCGGCGCCTGAGCACCGGCAGCAGCCAGTCGCCAGCGCGCTCCATCAGTCCGGGTCCGGCCAGAATGTCGTAGCTGCGTTCGCCGAGGCCGACCTCGATCTTCCGCACCGGCTTCATCGGCTGCTCTCCACGCGCCCGTTGGCCAGATAGCCTGCGCCGCGCAATGCATCTTCCACTCGCTCAACGGTGTCCTCGACCGGCCCCGCCTGGCTCATCACGGTGAGTTCGGCGAGCGCGTAGACCGGGTAGCGCTGCTCGATGAGATCGGCGAGCGTGCGCTGCGGGTTTGCCGTCTTGAGCATCGGGCGGTTGGAGCGCCGGGACACGCGCTCCCAGAGCACATCGAAGTCCGCCTTAAGCCAGACCGAAACCGCGCGCTCCGCAATAACGGCGCGCGTGGAGGGGTTCTGGAACGCGCCGCCGCCGGTGGCAAGTACATGCAACGGGCCGCTCAGCAGCCGGGCAATCACCTTGCGTTCGCCTTCGCGGAACGCGTCCTCGCCCTGCGTTTCGAAAATGTCTTCGATGGAGCAGCCGGCCGCCTCCTGGATTTCGTTGTCGGCATCGATGAAGGCAAGTCCCTGGCGTTGGGCCAGCAGGCGGCCGACCTTGGTCTTGCCGGCGCCCATCATGCCGATCAGTGCGACGGTTCTGGTCAGGCTCATGGACGGCATTCCCGGGATATGGGCGCTTGCGGCGGAAAGCAAAGCCTTGCTTTTGCCGCATTCGCGCCTTTGAACGGTTTTCGCTAGAATCGCATTATCGGGAATGAGCGCCGGACCGCCACCCCGGAGGCGAAAGCGAGGAAGGGTTATGGACGCTCGGAGACTGTTCCTGAACCTGCTGCTCGGGCTCCTGGGCGCGGCGGTTGCGGCGGCGCTGCTCTATTTCGGACTCGTGGATTCGCTCCCGCCGGAAACAACGGTGGAAAAGGTGTTGCCGGATGACCGTTTCCCTCGCTAGGGCGCTGATCTGCGGGCTCGCTGCCGGTTTCATGGCCGCAACCGCCGCAGCCGAGGACAGGCGCGCGCCGATCCGGCTCTTTCCGGCCGATCCTCCGCGCGGCGCCGAGACGAATGAGGAGCCGGCGGAACGATCGCAGCAGCAGGAAGCGCCGGCCGCGCAGGGGCCGACGGTCCTGGTCGCGCCGGCCAAACCGAGCGATCCCGATTCGGCCGGCCTGCCGGGTTTCGAAGGCGGGTTCGGTCTGCCGCTCTGGCGGGGCAGTTCGAGAATGGCGGTCGCCCGCCTGCTCGAGGGCCTGCCGCAGGCCGTCGCCTCGCCTTCGCTGAGGGACGTGCTGTTCCGGGTCCTGGCGGCCGGTGCGGCGCCGCCCGAGGGCGAGGGGCCGCGGCTGGCGCCCTTGCGGGTCGGGTTGCTTCAGAGTCTCGGCCGCGACCGGGAAGCGGCGTTGCTGGCCGAGGCGGCGGGGCTGGAGACGCCGCCGCCTTCGGCCGGTTCCGCGGCTGTCGATCCCGATCTGGCATCGGGCGATCTCGAGACCGCCTGCGAAGCTGCGAACGCGGAGATGATACGCGCGCCTTCGGCCTATGTGCAGCGCGCAGCGGCGTTCTGCGCCGCCATGGCCGGGGAAGCGGACCGGGCGCACCTCATTCTCGACATCCTTCGCGAGGTCGATGCAGGGGGAGACCCGCTGTTCGAAGGACTGATGCTGCGCGCGCTGGATGCGGCCGGAGAGAATGCGCCGCCATTGCCGGAGGACGGCCCGGTTACCGCGCTCAATGTGGCAATGCTGTCATGGCTCGGGGAAGCGCCGCCCGAAGTCTGGAAGCTGCGCAGCGACCCGGCGGCGGCGCGCCTGCGGGCGAGGCTGGTCCGGACGGAGGCCGAAGCCGAGCAAGCCGCCAGGGACGGCCTGCTGGAGCCAAAGGCGCTGCTCGCCCGGTATCTCCGGGCCGCCGAAACCGATAATTCCCGCGCCCGGCTTGCGCAGGCGGCGATGGCGGCGACGGACCCGCAGCAGAGAATGCAGGCGCTGGCGCCGCTGTGGCAGGATGCGCTTGCAGCGGGATTGCTGGTGCCCGTGGCGGGCGCCACCATCGAACTTGCGGCCGATATCGTTCCGGCGCCGGAACTGGCGCCGCATACCTCGATCGCCGTGTTTGCCGCGCTCGCGGCAGGCCGTTTCGACATTGCCGAGCGGTGGTATGCCGCCGCAGCGGAGCGGGGCGCCGAGATCGAAACGGACAACAATCGCGCGGTGCTTGCCTGGGCGCCGATGAAGCTTGCCGATGCCGGAAACAAGATGTCCCGGGCCGAGGACGGATTGCAGCGCTGGCTCGAAGCAGGCGGCGACGAACCTCCCTATTCGCGCGCCGCCATGCTGTTTGCGCTGATGGAAGCCGTGGGCGAGCCGGTACGCCAGCAGGACTGGACGGCCCTTCTGACGGACTTCCAGCGCACAGCCGGCGAATTTCCGGCTCCGGTCGTCTGGCGGGGGCTCGATGCGGCCGGCAAGAGCGGGCGGATCGGCGAGGCCGTTCTTTACGCCGTCATCGCGTCGGGCGGCCGGGCCCGCAGCGACATGCCGACCGCGGTTGCCATTGTCCGCGCGCTCGCGGCCGTCGGGCTGGCGGCGGAGGCGCGGGCCTATGCGTTCGAGTGCTTCGTCGAGGCGGCGGCGCCGTGAGCATCAGCGCTCTCAACGCCTTCCTCGAGGCGCTGACGGTCGAACGGGGGGCGGCGGCCAACACGGTTGCCGCTTATCGCCGCGACCTCGAACATGCGGAAGCCTCGTTCGGCGGCGGCCTGGAGGAAGCCGGGGAAGCGGACCTGCGCCGTTACCTGGCCGACCTGCTGCAAGCGGGATTGTCACCCCGGACGGTGTCGCGGCGGCGCTCTGCGCTGCGCCAGTTTTTCCTGTTCTGCACGGCGGAAGGCTACCGGGAGGACAATCCGGCCGACCGGCTCGATGCGCCCAAGACCGGCCGGCCGCTGCCGCGCCATCTCGGAGTCGAGGAAGTGAGCAGGCTGATCGGAGCCATTGAGAGCCAGGACGGCCCCGCGCAACTCAGGCTCTATTGCATCGTGGAACTGCTCTATGGCGCGGGCTTGCGCGTGTCGGAACTTGTCGGCCTCGCCATGTCGGATGTGCCGCCCGGACGCGCCTGGCTGACCGTGCGCGGCAAGGGCGGGCGCGAGCGGGTCGTGCCCCTGGGCCGCCCGGCGCGCGCCGCCATCGATGCCTGGACCAAGGTCCGCCCGCATTACGTCGGCCGGGGCGGGCAGTCGCGCTGGCTGTTCCCGTCCGCCAGCAGGGAAGGCCATCTGACGCGGCGGCGCATCGGCCAGCTGCTGGACGGGCTGGCGGTTCGCGCAGGCCTGGACCGCCGCCGGGTATCCCCGCATGTCATGCGCCATGCCTTCGCCTCGCATCTGCTGCAGGGCGGAGCCGACCTGCGCAGCCTCCAGCAATTGCTCGGCCACGCCGATATCGCGACGACGCAGATCTATACCCATGTCGTGGACGACCAGTTGCGCCGCGCGGTCTTCGATCATCACCCGCTGGCAGCGAGGAACGGTTCCTGATGCTGGTGCCCCTGGAGTTCGAACGCCCGGTCCTGGAGCTCGAAGCCAAGATCGACGAGCTGAACCAGTTGACGGGAAACGACGACCTCAACATCGCCGAAGAAATCGCCGAACTGCGCTCCAAGGCCGAAAAGCTGCTGGTCCAGACCTATTCGAAGCTGTCGCCCTGGCAGCGGGTGCAGGTGGCGCGCCATCCGGGGCGGCCGCGGCTCACGCATTTTGTGGAGGGGCTGATCGAGAGTTTCCTGCCGCTCTCGGGCGACCGGGCGTTTCGCGACGATGCGGCCGTCGTCGGCGGCATCGGACGGTTCCGCGGCCGCTCCGTTCTCGTGCTGGGGCAGGAGAAGGGCGCTGACCTCGAATCCCGCCGGCGCCATAATTTCGGCATGGCGCATCCCGAAGGCTACCGCAAGGCGCAACGCCTGATGCGGCTTGCCGACCGGTTCGGCATTCCGGTGCTGACCTTCGTGGACACGCCCGGGGCCTATCCGGGCGTCGAGGCGGAGGAGCGCGGCCAGGCGGAAGCGATCGCGCGCTGCATCGAGATCGGCCTCGAACTGCGCGTTCCCTTCATTGCCTCCGTCATCGGCGAGGGCGGCTCCGGCGGGGCCGTGGCGCTGGCGTCCGCAGACCGTGTGTTGATGCTGGAGCATGCGATCTATTCGGTGATTTCCCCCGAAGGCTGCGCCTCGATCCTGTGGCGAAGCAGCGAGCACGGGCCCGAGGCGGCCGAAGCGCTCAAGCTGACGGCGGCGGACCTGCTCGGCCTCGGCGTCATCGACCGCGTGATCGGGGAGCCGCTGGGCGGCGCGCACCGCAATCCCGAAGCGGCGATATCCTCTCTCGGCGAGGCCCTGGAGGACGCCTTCCGGGATTTGGACGGCATGGACGGCAGCACGCTCCGCCGCACCCGCCGCGAACGCTTTCTCGCCCTCGGCCGGGGGATGTAGGCTGAAGCGTCAGCCGGCGGCCTTGGCCTCCGCACGCCGGCGGTGGAGTACCGGTTCGGTGTAGCCGGAGGGCTGTTCTCGGCCCTGGAAGACAAGGTCGCAGGCGGCCTTGAAGGCCGGACCGTCGAAGGCGGGCGCCATCGGCGTGTAGGCCGGATCGCCGGCGTTCTGCCGGTCCACCACCTCCGCCATCTTGCGCATGACCGCCTGGACCTGCTCCTCGGTGCAGATACCGTGGTGCAGCCAATTGGCCATGTGCTGGCTGGAGATGCGGCAGGTGGCGCGGTCCTCCATCAGGCCGATATCGTTGATGTCCGGCACCTTCGAGCAGCCGATGCCCTGGTCCACCCAACGCACGACATAGCCGAGTATGCCCTGGGCGTTGTTCTCCAGCTCGGCGCGGATGTCCTCCGGCGACCAGTTGGGGCGCGGCGCCACCGGGATCGACAGGATGGCGCCGAGATCGGCCCGCGCGCGGCCCGCGGCCGCTTCCTGGCGCTCCTCCACCCTGACGCGGTGGTAGTGCGTCGCATGCAGCGTGGCGGCGGTGGGCGAAGGCACCCAGGCGGTGTCGGCGCCGGCCATCGGGTGGCCGATCTTCTGCTCCAGCATGTCCGCCATCAGGTCCGGCATGGCCCACATGCCCTTGCCGATCTGGGCGCGGCCGCGCAGCCCGCAGGCGATGCCGATATCGACATTCCAGTCCTCATAGGTGCTGAGCCACGGCGCGGCCTTCATGTCCGCCTTGCGGATCATGGGGCCCGCTTCCATCGAAGTGTGGATCTCGTCGCCGGTCCGGTCGAGGAAGCCCGTATTGATGAAGGCGACCCGATGGCGCGCGGCGCGGATGCACTCCTTGAGGTTGACGGTGGTGCGCCGCTCCTCGTCCATGATGCCGATCTTGATGCGGTTGCGCTCCAGCCCCAGAAGGTCCTCGACGCGGGCGAAGAGCGTATCCGCGAAGGCGACTTCCTCCGGCCCGTGCATCTTCGGCTTGACGATGTATATCGAGCCGGCGCGGCTGTTGCCGTAAGCCCCGTTGCCCTTGATGTCGTGCAGCCCGATCGTGCAGGTGAACACGGCATCGAGTATGCCTTCCGGGGCCTCCCGGCCATCGCCGTCCAGCACGGCCGGGTTGGTCATCAGGTGGCCGACATTGCGGCAGAGCATCAGCGAGCGGCCGGGCAGCACGATCTCGCCGCCGCCTGCGCCCGTATAGCAGCGGTCGAGATTGAGGCGGCGTTCGACCGCCCCGCCCTCCTTGTCGAAGCTCGCCGCGAGGTCGCCCTTGATGAGGCCGAGCCAGTTCCGGTAGGCGAGCACCTTGTCTCCGGCATCGACGGCGGCGATGGAATCCTCGCAGTCCACGATGGTGGTGACGGCCGCTTCCAGCAGCACATCCGAAACGCCGGCCTTGTCGTCCCGCCCGACGGGGTGGCTGCGGTCTATCGCGATCTCGACATGCAGCCCGTTATGGCGGAGCAGCACGGCTTCGGGCGCCGCCGGATCGCCCCGGTAGCCGGCGAACAGGCCGGGTTCCGCAAGCGGCGACCCGCCGCCCGGCAGGCCGGCGACAAGAGTGCCGCCCTCGACCCGGTAGGCGGTGACATCGCTGTGCGAGCCGGCGGCGAGCGGGGCCGTCTCGTCGAGGAAGGCGCGCGTCCAGGCGATAACCTTCGCGCCGCGTACCGGGTTGTAGCCGCCGGCGCGCACGGCGCCGCCGTCTTCAGGGATCGCGTCCGTGCCGTAGAGCGCGTCGTAGAGGCTGCCCCAGCGCGCATTGGCGGCGTTGAGCGCGTAGCGGGCGTTCGTTACCGGAACGACAAGCTGCGGGCCGGCAACGGTCGCGATCTCCTCGTCGATATGGGAGGTCTCGATGCTGAAATCGGGCCCCTCGGGCACGAGATAGCCGATTTCCGAGAGGAAAGCCCGGTAGGCGTCCGCGTCGATAGGCTGGCCGCGCCGGGCCTTGTGCCAGGCGTCGATCTCCGCCTGCAGCGCCTCGCGGCGGGCCAGCAGAGCGCGGTTGACGGGTGCGAGATCGTGCAGCAGGGCGTCGAAGCCCTGCCAGAACGCATCGCCTTCGAGGCCAAGGCCCGGCAGAACCTCGTTCTCGACAAAGGCGTGCAGCTCGGCGGCGACCTGGCTTTGTCCGATTCGCACTCGCTCAACCATGGAATTCAGGGCTCCGGAATGACGGGATTGCCGGTCTATCAGGACCGGTTGCCTGCGGCAATCGGATTGGCGCGGCGCGAAGCGAACAGGAAGGCCAGCGGCGCGGCGGCGAGCGGCGCGAGCGTCAGCAGGTGGAAGGTGTTGAGATAGCCGATCATGCTGGACTGGAGAAAGAGCGCGCGGTCCAGCCGGCCGATATCGGCGCTGCCGCCGGCATCCGCAAACGGCGCGAGCCAGGGGGCGCCCAGGCCGAAGTCGAACACGCTGACGATGCTTGTCAGCGCCACCCGCGCCTCTGCGGCCGTGTGCGCGAAAAGCAGCAGGGTGAGCGAGATGAAGATGCTGCTGCCCAGCATTCTGAGCAGGCTGAACACGGCATTGCCCTGCGTCAGATAGGCCGGCGGCAGGGTGGAGAAGGTCAGGATCGCCAGCGGCGTGTAGGACAGGCCGAAGCCGAAGCCGTGCATCAGGTTCGACCAGAACACGTCCTCGCTCCTGAGGTTGATGTCGAGCGACCCCATCCACACGCCCGCGCCCGCCTGTATGACCATGCCGGTCGCCAGGCAGAGGCGCGGGGCATGGCGGGTGAATTGCGCCACGATGAGGAAACTCAGCAGGTTGCCCACGCCGCGGGTCGCGATGAGGTAGCCGACAACGGCCTCCGGATAGCCGCGCAACTCCTGCAACAGCGGCGGAAACAGCACCATGGGCGTGAACTGCAGCATGCCCATGACGAAGGCGAAGAAGAGGCCCAGCACGAAATTGCGGTCGGTGAAGGCCGCCGGGGCGAACAACGGCGCCCGCGCGAGCCAGCTGTGGACGAGGAAGAGATAGAAGCCCGCCACTGCCAGAACGGCCATGACCGCGATTTCCAGCGAGTCGAACCAGTCATTGCGCTGGCCGCGATCGAAGAAGAGCTGCGTGGCGCCGATGGCGACGGCGATCATGACGAAGCCGGCGGCGTCGAAACGCCGCGCCGTGCCGCGCTCCCTGTGGTCGATGGCCAGCAAGATCGGGATGCAGGCGGCAAGGCCCAGCGGCAGGATCAGGAAGAAGGCCCAGCGCCAGTCCAGCAGCTCGCCGACAATGCCGCCGAAGGTGGGCCCTAGTATGGGCCCGAACACGCCTCCGACGCCCCACATCATCACGACGAAGGGCTGCTGCTCCCGGTTGAAGCTGCCGAGCAGGATCGCCTGGCCCAGCGGAAAGATCGGCGCGCCGCATGCGCCCTGGACGACGCGTAGCGCAATCAGCGTTTCCAGCGAGTCGGCGAAGCCGCAAAGTACGGATGCGCCGGTGAAACCGAGCACGGATGCGAGCAGCAGATTGCGCTGGCCGAGCTTGCCGGACAGCCAGCCGGTGAGCGGCGTGGCGACCGCGGTCGCGACAAGGTTGAGGGTGAGCACCCAGGAAATCTGGTCCTGCGTTGCCGACAGCGCGCCCTTCATCTGCGGCAGGATGACGGTGACGCTGGTGAGCGTGATGCCGAAAAGCAGGGTGACGGATTGCACCGTCACGACGATCAGCCACTGCCGGCCGGTGATCCGCGCGGGTGCGGCGGCGTTCACAAACGGTGGCTCTCGCGCGCAAAGCCCGCGAATGCGAGCGCCGCCGCGACAAGCAGGCCGGAGGCGAGGTAAAGCGCCACGCGGTCGCCGCCGGCATCCACCGCAAGGCCGAGCAGGACGGGACCCAGCACATAGCCCGCATCCCCCAGCATGCGGTAGCTGCTCATGGCGGCGGCGTTCATGCCGGGAGGCGCGTTGTCGGCTGCATAGGCGGCCGGAGCCGCGCCGCCGACCGACGTGGCGACGCTCCAGAGCGCGCACGCGCACGCGAACCAGAAATAGGAGGGCGCCAGCGCGAACAGCAGCATCGCGCCGCCGGAAATCGCGGTTGCGGGCACGATCACGTTCTTGCGCCCGAACCGGTCCGAAACCATGCCTGCCGGCCAGGCGGCAAGCAGGCCGAGAACGCTGCCGAGTGCGATGCCGAAGCCGATCTCGACAGTGCCGAGGCCGAGGCTGGAAGCGCCCAAGAGCGGCACGATGGTGAACAGCCCGCCGGTCCGCGAAAAGGCATTGATGAAGCCGACCCAGCTCACGAGCAGGAAGGCGCGGTTCGAGAAGACGAGCCGCAACTGCCGCAGGAAGTCCGGGGCCGGGTCCTGTCCGGCCGTCTGTCCGTTGCCTGCCATGTCGCGGGTTTCGCCGACCGCGAACCAGGCGATGGCGCCGGCCGCAAGGCTGGCGAGGCCGCAGGCGACGAAAGGCGCTTCCAGGCCCCAGTTCTCCGCCAGCCAACCGCCGGGGAACGGCCCGATGCCGACGGCGAAGATGAACGTACCCTGGTAGATGCCGAGGGCGCGCCCGCGCCATTCGGGCCGGGTGATGTCGGCGAGCACGACATGGCCGGTCGTTATGACCGCGCCCGCGCCCGCGCCGGCGATGAAGCGCGCGGCGACGAACTCCGGGAAGTCGGCCGCCCAGGCGCACCACAGATTGCCGGTCGTAGAAAGGAGGCCGCCGAGCGCCAGCGCCGTGCGGCGCCCGAGCATGTCGGACAATCGCCCGATGGGCATGGCAATGAGGAAGCGCGCCAGGCCGTATATGGCGACGGCCATGCCGACTGCGGACGCGGTGACGCCGAACGCCTGCGCGTAGAGCGGCAGCACCGGCACGATCGCTCCGAAGCCGAGCTGGTTGACGCCGATCAGCACGCACATCCAGAACAGGCAGCGTCGCTCGGCTGGTGAAGGTCGCGGCATGGCGGGGATTGTAGCGGCGGAAATGCGTAGTCCGCGCGGGTCTCCAGGTCAGAGGAGGCCGGCGGTTTCCGCCCGCAGCGTCACGATGGCCCTCATGGCGTCGATCAGCGGCGTCGGCACGCCCTCCGCCGCGCCGATTTCGCTGACGCAGGTAAGCAATGCGGCAATCTCGGGCGGCTTGGCGTTCTCGAAATCCTGGAGCATGGAGGTCTTGAAGGCGCCGAGGCTGCGGCCCAGCTCGACGCGGGCCTCGAGCGAGATGACCGGCTCGATGCCGATGGCGCGGCCGACGGCCGTTGTCTCCGCCATCAGCGCCATGGCGGCGTCGAGCGTGCCATCGGGCGAGAGAATCCGGTCGAGCGTCGCGCCCGTGACCGCGCTGATCGGATTGCCCGAGAGATTGCCGAGCAGCTTGCTCCAGACCTCCGCGCGGATGTCGTCGGAGCGCTGCACCTGGAAACCGCCGGCCTCGAAGGCGGCGGCGAGCGCAGACAGGTCCATCGCGCCGGGACTGCCGAGGATCACCCGGTCTCCGGGGCCGGCGTCGATACGGCCGGGCTCCGGCACCGTCGCCCAGAGATGCAGCACGGCACCGACCGCCTGGCGCGAAGGCAGCGCCGCCTCGATCTCGCCCTTCGGGTCCAGGCAGGCGATTCGCCGGCCGCCGAGGCCTTGAAAGAACCACCAGGACAGGCCGTTCATGGCGGTGACGATGGCGGTTTCAGGGCCGATCATCGGCGTCAGCGACGGCGCCAGTCCCGCAAGGGCCGGTTCCTTGACGGCGATGACGACCGCGTCCTGGACGCCGAGCGCCGCGGGATTGTCATCGACGGCGATCCGCGCCTCGTGCCGCGCGCCCTTGAAGTCGAGGATCAGGCCGCGCGACCGGACCGCCTCCAGGGTTGCGCCGCGCGCGAGGCCCGACACCTCCGCGCCGCCGCGCGCAAGCAGGGCGGCGATCATGCCGCCCATGGCTCCGAGCCCGGCGATGGCGATTTTCATCGGCCGGTCAGACAACGGCGGCGCCGCCGCAGACATTGATGACCTGCCCGGTGACATAGGATGCCGCCCGGCTGGCCAGGAAGACGGCGACCGAGCCGATTTCGTCCGGATCGCCGATGCGCCTGAGCGGCAGCGCGTTGTTGACGCCCTCCAGCCGCACCGGGTCCGTCCACAGCGCCCTGGCGAAATCGGTCTTGATGAGGCCCGGCGCGATGGCGTTGGCGCGGATGTTCTTCGGGCCGTATTCCACGGCGATGTTCCGCGCGATCTGGTGTTCGGCGACCTTGGAGATCGCATAGGCGCCGAGCGTGGTGTTGCCCTTCAGGCCGGCAATCGAGGCGATGATGACGATCGATCCGCTGCCGGCGGCTTCCATATGGGGCAGGGCGAGCATGCACAGCCAGTGGGTGGAGCGGATATTCGTCTCCATGATCTTGTCGAACGCCGAATCCGGGATTCCCGCTATCGGCCCGTAATAGGGGTTGGCCGCTGCGTTGGGCACCGCGATGGTGAGCTTGCCCCAACGATCCACCGCGCAATCGACCAGCTTCTGCAATTGGTCCTTATGGCCGACATGGGCCGGGCAGGAGACCGCTTCCGCCCCGTTTCGCGCCCACTTTTCATTGATTTCGGCGGCCACTGCATCGCAAACATCCGCCTTGCGCGAAGAGACCACGACATGCGCGCCGGCCTCCGCCATGCGGCAGGCGATGGCCTTGCCGATGCCCTTGGTGGAACCGGTGACGACGGCGACCTCGCCCGAGAGATCGAACAGCGAATCGGAGTGCGACATGGAGATGCGTCCGTTTCCTCGTTAATTTTTGCCGGCGGGCCGGTTATGGCTTGTCGAAGCACGCGACACAACCGGTCAGGTCCTTGCAAGCCTATTTCCGCTTCATCGCCGCGAACGCGCCGTTCCTCGGGTTCGGAGTCCTGCTGGCCTGTTTCTCGAGCTTCGGGCAGACCTTCTATATCGGGCTGTTCGGCGCCTCGATCCGGGCCGAATTCGCGCTCGACCATGCCGGGTTCGGCTCGCTCTACATGGCGGGCACGCTCGTCAGCGGATTCGCCTTCGCCTTCGCCGGGCGCGCGATCGACCGCATTACGCTGCGCCGCTACGCCGCTTTCGCCCTTGTTGGCCTGGCTGCCGCCTGCGCCGTCATGGCAAGCGCAGCGGGTGTGTTTCTGCTGACGGCGGCGCTCTGTGCGCTGCGCTTTTTCGGGCAGGGACTCGTTACCCACACCGCCCATACCGCAACCGCCCGTCATTTCGACCGGGGCCGCGGCAAAGCGTTGAGCGTCGTCATGCTCGGCCATCCGCTTGGCGAGGCCCTGCTGCCGCCTATTGCGGTTGCGGCCGCGGCCTGGCTCGGCTGGCGCGAGGTCTGGTGGGGCGCTTCCGCCCTGCTCGTCCTGGCGATCCTGCCGTCGGCCATGCTGCTGCTGCCGCGCATGCCCCCGCCGGTCCGGCCCGCCGCCGCGCGCATCGGCGCCTGGAGCATGCTGTTCCGCGACCGGCGTTTCCTGCTGACCCTGCCGGCGGTGCTGGTGCCCGCGTTCGTTTCCACTGGCTTTGCCTTCCACATCGTGCCGCTCGCCGGGGAGCAGGGATGGAGCATGAAGCTCGTCGCCGCCGCCTTCACCGCCTTCGCCGCCGCCAAGATCGCAATGTCGCTTGCCATCGGGCCTGCGATCGACAGGTTCAGCGCGCGCGCCCTGCTGCCGGCCCTGTTGCTGCCGCTCATGGCGGCCTGCCTCGCGCTCTCGGCGGGCAAGGCCGTGTGGATCGCCTTCCTCTTCATGGCGCTGCTCGGCATTTCGGGCGGCCTGACGCAAACCCTGCTGGGCGCGATCTGGGCGGAGGTTTACGGCGTGGCGCAATTAGGCGCGATCCGTTCGGTCTATTTCGTCCTGATGGTGTTTTCGAGCGCGCTTGCCCCGGCCGCCTTCGGCCGCGCGATGGATGCCGGCGCCGAACTCGCCGAAATCGGCCTCGCCTGCGCCGCCGTCATGGGCGGTGCCAAGCTGCTGTTGCTGGCCGGCGGCCTCAACCGCCGTTGAGCGCGTCGAGCACCGCCTGGGCGTGACCCTTGACGCGCACCTTGCGCCAGATGCGCGCAATCCGGCCCGCCTCGTCGATCAGGAAGGTCGAGCGCTCGATGCCCATATAGGTGCGGCCGTACATCCGCTTCTCGACCCACACGCCATAGGCTTCCGCCATGGCGTTGTCTTCGTCCGAGCCGAGGGAGAAGGGCAGGCCGTGTTTTGCCTTGAAGCGGTCGTGTTTCGCCGGCGTGTCGGGGGATATGCCGAGAATGGCGGCGCCGGCCCGGTCGAACTCCTCAGATGCGTCCCGAAAGGCCTGCGCCTCGGTCGTGCAGCCGGGGGTGTCGTCGCGGGGGTAGAAATAGAGCACGAGCCTGCGCCCGCGATAGTCTCCAAGCGCGACGGTGTTTCCGCCGTCGGCAGGCAGTTGGAAATCCGGGGCGGGGTCGCCTTCGTTCAAACTCATTCCGTTCCATCCTTCCTGTAGCGTCCTCTCCGTCATACCCGGACTTGTTCCGGGTATCCATGCGGCCGTCCGACGGAAGCTGTGGCGGAAGATGCCCGGAACAAGTCCACTGCTGTCCGGCTTAGATTTGGTGGACAGAACGCATGGCTTGGATTCAAGCGGGTTTCGAGGGGTTCGGCAGGATCGGGACTCGGATCGACGCCCGGCGGCCCGGCCCTGTCCCCGTCATGCCCGCCCCATATCGTCATGCCCGGACTTGTTCCGGGCATTCATACGGCCGCCCGGCAGAGCCGCTTGAGAGAGATACCCGGAACAAGTCCATTGCTGTCCGGTTTGGATTTTGTGGACAGAGCGCATGGCCTGGATTCAACCGGGTTTCGAGGGGTTCGGCGGGATCGGGACTCGGATCGACGCCCGGCGGCCTAGCCCTGTTCCCGTCATGCCCGCCCCCCATATCGTCATGCCCGGACTTGTTCCGGGCATCCATACGGCCGCCCGGCAGAGCCGCTTGAGAGAGATACCCGGAACAAGTCCGGGTATGACGAAAGAGCCTGCCCTGAGCCTGTCGAAGGGGGGCGTTCGGGCATGACGGACAGGAGGCCGACCGGGGACGCCGCGCGCCCCCGAAAACCCGACCGAGGCCCGCCCGGCTTTGCCCGACGGCTGAACCGGACAGCAGTGGAACAAGTCCGGGTATGACGAAAGAGTCTGCCCTGAGCCTGTCGAAGGGGGCATTCGGGCCTCACGGGCAAGGGGCGGATCGCAGACGCCGCGCGCCCCCGAAACCCCAGGCGGACTCCCGTTCAGCCTCGCCCAATGGCTAAACCGGACAGCAATGGAACAAGTCCGGGCATGACGGGTAGGGGCCGGGTATGAGAGGAACGGAGATGGCGGAAAGGGACATGGCGTGCATCGCTCCAACGTCCCGGTCAGCATGCTAGGTGGTGTTCGAAGAACCGGCGCGTCAGGACGCCGTCCTGCTCGATCCGCTCGCAGACGCCCGCGAAATCCGGACAGCCGCATCGTTCCGCCGCCAGGCGGGCCAGTGCCGGCATGTGCTCCGGCGGCGCTTCGCCCGACAGCCGGAAAAGGGCCTGCAGGTCCGCGAGTCGCGCCGCCGTTTCAGCCAGTTCTTCCCAGGATGCGGGGCCGCTCGCCAGCCCGGCCGCTTGTGCCGCGCGGAAGACCGCCGCTGCGGAGCGTTCCGCAATCGGCGGGTGCGCGGCTGCATGGTTCAGCACCAGGTATTGCGCCAGGAATTCCAGGTCGATGAGGCCGCCGGGACGGTGCTTGAGGTCGAAAGGCTCGCCGGTCTTGCGCCCTGCCGCCATCTTCGCCCGCATGTCGCGGACGGCTTCGCGCAGGCCGCTGCGCGGCTGCGCCAGGACTTCCATGCGTATGGCGTCCAGCCGCGCCGCCAATTCCGGCGGTCCGACGGCGACGCGGGACCGGACCAGCGCCATGTGCTCCCAGGTCCAGGCATCCTCCTTCTGGTAGCGCTCGAACCCGTCGATATGGATGGCCAGAGGCCCGTCATTTCCGGAAGGACGGAGACGCAAATCGATCTCGAAGAGCCGCCCTTCTCCCGTCTGGGCCGTAATCGCCGTTTGCAGGCGTTGCATCAGGCGATTGAAATAAGTCGAAGCCCATAAAGGTTTCGGGCCATCCGAATGCGTTACCTTTTGAGGCGCGTCATAGACGGCGACCATATCGAGGTCGGAGCCGAGCGTCAGGTCTCCGCTTCCCCATTTGCCATAGGCCAGAATGGCGAAGCTGCTGTCCGGGAAGCCGCCGTGCCGTTCCCTGAACTCTTCCAGCGTCGCCGTCAGCAGCGCCTCCACCGTGGCATCCGCGATTTCGGAAAGGCTGGCCCCGGACTGCCGTGGACTGCGCCGGCCCTGGAGCAGGCCGAGACCCGTATCGAAACGGGCGTCGTTCGCCCAGCGCCGGACGATGTCGAGGACATCCTGGTAGGTTCGGGCAACCCGGAGCGCGCTGTGAAGGTCCTGGCGCACCCGGCCGTCCAGTGCCGCGCCGCCCGCCAGTATGCCTTCGAGCACGCCCGGATGATGGGTCATGTGCTCCGCGAGGAAGGGCGAGTTGCCGAGCACTTCCGCAACGAGGTCGATGAGCTGCGGATTGGTCTGGAACATCGCGAAGACGGGAACGCCGAGCGGCAGACGGGCCAGGAAGCGGTCGAAATCCACCAGCACGCGGTCCGGCTCGCGCGCGCCGGCAAGGGACTTGAGCAGGCTCGGCACCAGTTCCGTAAGGATTTCCCGCGCCCTGGCGCTTCGGGTCGCCCGTATCGAACCGGAATGCCAGGCGCGGACGATTTCGAAAACCCGCTGCGGATTGCGAAAGCCCAGTTCCGCAAGCGTCGTTGTCGTGCCCGGGTCGGGGTCGGTGCCGGTGAACACCAGATTGCCCGGCTCGGCCAGCGTGTCCGCCTCGGAGAACAGGCTGTCGTAGAGCCGCCGGACCTTGTCCAGGTGGCCCAGCAGCACAGGCGCAAAGGCGTCCTGCCCGCCGTAACCCATGAAGCGCGCGAAGCCGGCAAGGCCGCCCGCATCCGGCAGTTCATGGGTCTGCCGGTCGTCGATCATCTGGATGCGGTGCTCGACGCCGCGCAGGAACCTGTAGGCGTCCCGCAGGCTGTCGGCCGCGCCGCGCTCGACATGGCCCGCCGCGACCAGCGCCTCCAGCGCCGCGCAGGTCGGGCGCGCGCGCAGGCTCACATCGCGGCCGCCCCAGATCAATTGCTGCGTCTGCACATAGAACTCGATCTCGCGGATGCCGCCGCGCCCGAGCTTTACATTGTGCCCGGCGACCGCGAGCCGGTCATGGCCGCGATGGGCGTGGATCTGGCGCTTGATGGAATGGATGTCCTGTATGGCCCAGAAGTCGAGGCTGCGCCGCCAGATAAACGGGCGGATATAGTCCAGGAAGGCCTGCCCGGCGGCGAGATCGCCGGCCACAGGGCGGGCTTTCAGCATGGCGGCCCGTTCCCAGTTCTGCCCCATGCTCTCGTAATAGGCCTCGGCGGCCCGAAGGGGCACAGCCAGCGGCGTCGAGGCCGGATCGGGGCGAAGCCGCAGATCGACCCGTTGCACATAGCCGTCGGCGGTGCGCTCCTGCAGCAGGCGGACGAGGTCTCGGGCGAACCGCACCATCGTCTGGCCGGTCCGGTCCCGCCGCCGCACGGGCAGAGCCGCATCGTCGTAGATCAGCACGATGTCGATGTCGCTCGAATAGTTGAGCTCGGCGGCGCCGAGCTTGCCCATGCCGAGAACGATTATGCCCGAACCGTCCGGCCCGGCGCCGGTGTATTCGCGTCCGGTGGCGAGCAGGTGGCGAACGGCCGCGTCGAGGGCGGCAGCCGCAAACGAGCTCAGCGTTCCGGTGACTTGTTCCAGCGTCCATTCGCCGGCGACATCGGCGATGGCGACCGCCGCTGCAAGCCGGGCGCGTTCCTCCCGGAAGATCCGCATCCAGCCGGCACTGTCGCAATCGGCCGGAAGCTCCCGGAGTCGCGCAAACAGCGCCTCCAGCGGCCCGTCAGGCCCTTCGGCGGCAAGGTCCCGGGAAAAATCGGGGAACCTCAGCAGGCAATCGGCAAGGAACGGGCTGGACCCCAGCACCGCCCGGATTGCGCGGCCTCGCGGGCTGTCGCGGTCCAGCGACCCGATCTGCGCCTGCCAGTCCTCCAGACGGCGGGCGGCCAATTCGGGGTCGGCCGGAAGAGGGCGGTTCTCGGCTGTCGTCATCGTTCCCATTGGTCCCATATAGTGAGGGACGGTCAAGCGGAGCGGATAATTGCGGGTAAGGCCTCGGCATGTCCTGCGGATATTGGCGGTCCTCGCGGTCTTCGTTTCCGCGCTGGCGGCTGTCGCCGTCTGGCGGCTGTCCCAGGGGCCGGTGAACCTCGCCTTGCTGGCGCCGCGCGTCGAGGCGGCGCTTTCCCGTCCCGAGGCCGGTTACAGGGTGGAAATGGAAGCGGTCGAGGTCGCATGGGCAGGCTGGAACCGGCAGCTGCGCTTCAAGGTCTCGGACGCGCGGCTGGTGACCCTCGAAGGCAGGCCGTTGGTCGAGACGCAGGGGCTGGAATTCGCCCTGAGCGCAAGCGATGTCCTGAGAGGCCGGGTCGTGCCGAGGGAAGTCGAACTGCTCGGCGTCAGCGCCACGGTGCGCCGGCGGACCGACGGCACGATCGGCCTCCTCGCCGCGGCGAACGCGGGAACGGAAGGCGGACCGCAGGAAATCGATCTCGGCGGACTGCTCGCCGCAAGCACGAATGGCGGCGGAGCCGGTTTTGCGGGTTTCGGCGTGCGCGGGGCGGCCCTGGCGGTCGTCGATGACGTCATGGGAATGGAGTGGAGCGTGCCGCAGCTCGATCTGGCCTTGCGCGGCGGCGATGAGGGAACGGTCGCGGAAGGCACGGCGTCCCTCCGCCTCGGGGAGGCGGAAACGGACATCGGGTTCACGCTTTCTCAGTCGGGAAACGCCGGCGGGCCGTCGCTTTCGGCCCGGCTGCACGGATTGCGTCCTCGGGACATCGCCGGACTCCATCCCGTGCTGGGATGGCTCGGCTACCTGTCCACGCCGCTCAGCGGCAGCGTCGGCGTCCATCTTGCGCCGGACTACGCTGTCAGCGCGCTCGAAGCGGACCTGCAGGGAGCCGGCGGGGCCGTCACCGACCCGCAGGACGCCGGACGCGGCGTCCCGGTGGACGGGCTCGTCATACAGGCCCGCGCCATAGACGGCCTCACGCGGCTTGAGATCGAGACTGTCGAAATCGAGGCGCTCGGCCATACGGCGCGCCTGTCGGGCGGGGGCGCGCGGCAGGCCGGGGCGGTTTCCGCCTTTACGCATCTGGAGGACCTGCCGCCCGCCCTGCTGGCGCCGCTGCTGCCGCCGCGCCTCGCCGCTGCGGCGGCATTGGACGCGCCCGTTTCAGGCACCGTGGCATGGACGCTCGACCCGGACTTCCGGCCTCTGACCCTGGACCTGGGGCTGACGCTCGGCGCCGGCAAACTGCATCTCGCCGGTCCGCAATCGGAAGCCGTTGCCCTGGAGAGCGGCAGCGCCCTCGTTCAGGCCGATCTGGCGGCGGGGCAGATACTGGTCGAATCGCTGAACCTGGAGCTGGGCCGCGGCAGCATCGGGGCCAGCGGCAGCGGCAAGCGGGGCGAAACCGGATGGCAAGTGCATCTGGAGGGCGAGGCTGTTGCGATTCCGGTGGACGATCTCCGGCTCCTGTGGCCCCCGGATACCGGAGCCCCCGGCCCCCGCCAGTGGGTGCTTTCCAATTTGAGCAAGGGCCTGGTGGACAAGGCCCGGATCGTTGTCGATGCCGAAATCGCCCCCGAATCCGGCCTCGTGTCCGGGTCCCCGGCAATCGAGGGCAGCGTGTCCTTTTCCGGCGTTACGGCGCGCTACTGGCATCCGCTGCCGCCGTTCGAGGACATTGGCGGCAAGGCGGTTTTCGATTCGCAGTCGTTCAGGCTGGCATTGTCCGGCGGCAAATACCGGGACATCGCGGTTGCGGGCGCCGCGGTGGACTTTCTGGGGCTGGACCGCGAGACGCCGCCTTCCAGACTGGCGGCGGATGTCGGGTTCGAGGGACCGTTGAGCCATATCCTGGAAGTTCTCGACCGCGAACCGCTCGGATACGCCCGCTATCTCGGAATGGACCCCGCGGCGCTCGGCGGCCATGCGGCGTTCCGCCTCCGGGTCGGCCTGCCGCTGCTCGCCTCGCTGGCGCTCGACGATGTCGCGCTGGAAGCGGAAGGAGATGTCGTCGATGCGCGTCTGCCGGTCGCTGCGCTCAAGACGAACCTCGAAGACGCCCGCATCGATGTAAAGGCGGACAAGAAGCAGTTCGCCGTTTCGGGAGGCGGCCTGCTCGGCGGGCAGCCGGCGACATTCGATTTCGAGCAGCGGTTTTCGGTCAAAGACCCGGTTGAAGCCATCTACAGGCTGCGCACGACGTTCGATGACGACGGACAGGCGCGTCTCGGCATCCGCCTGGCTCCTTATGCGAGCGGACCCGTCGAGATCGATCTGACGGCAACGGAAAACCGGGACAACGCAATCGAACTCAAGCTGAAGGCGGGCCTCGGGGCCACAGAAATTCAACTGGAGCGTCTCCGCTGGACGAAGGCCACCGGCGAGCCTGCCTGGCTGGAAGCAAGCGTTCGCACCAGGCCGGACGGACTGCTCGAAGCATCGTCGATCGCCGCCGCCGGGCCGGGACTCGAATTCGTCGGCCGCGGCCTCTTCGATCTCGCAGGCGCGAGGCTCTTGGAAGGCTCGCTGGACCGGCTGCGGATCGGAGAGCGAACCGATCTCGCCGTCCGCGTCGAGCCGCGGCCGGACGGCACGGTCTCGATCGGGGCGAACGGACCGAGTGTCGATCTGTCGCCCTTTCTGGACGGCGCGGGCGGCGAGCGGGCCGGGCAAGGGGGCCTCGACCGCCTGGACATCCGCCTGGATGCGGATCGCGCCTGGCTCGGGGGCGATGCGCCGCTGCACGGCTTCGCCGCCGGTATCGGGCTGGAAGGGGGGCGGATATCGGACGCTGCGGCGAATGCCCGGACGGCCGATGGGCGGGCGGTGTCGCTCTCCATTCAGCCGGACGGAGACAAGGCCGCATTGAGGATCGATGCGGAGGATACGGGCGCGCTGCTCTCCGCGCTCGGCTGGTACGACAATATGCGGGGCGGCCTGCTGCGCCTGACTGCCGAGAGCTCCGCTGCGGCGGAGGAGCGCTATCGGGGCTCTCTGGTCATCAAGCATTTCCGGATAAAGGATGCGCCGGTTCTGACCCGCCTCCTCGCAGCGGCGTCGCTCACCGGCATCGGCGACGCCCTGTCGAGCGATGCAGGCCTCCAGTTCGAACGTCTGGAGACGCCGTTCAGGATACGGACCGACCGGATCCGTCTGGGTCCGGGGCGAGCCTTCGGCAATTCCATCGGCGTGACATTTCGCGGCGAATTCGACCGGGACCGGGAGACCGTGGCTCTCAACGGCGTGCTGGTGCCCGTCTATTACGTGAGCCGGGTGCTTAGAAAAATTCCCGTGCTCGGGGACCTCCTGACGGGAGGCGGCGAAGGGCTGTTCGCCGCGAACTACGAAATGACGGGCCCCGCAGACGACCCGAAGACCACGGTGAATCCGCTCTCGGTTCTTGCTCCCGGTTTCCTTCGCGGCCTGTTCGGGCCTCTTCTCGGTGCGGAAGGGCGCGACTGGGACCCGGACGAGGACCCTGTCGGCAGTCCCGACCGATAGCCTGCCGCTTCGGCGTCAGGTCCCGACCCTGAGCGTTTGCGTCAGGCTCTTCAGGCAGGCGATCACGCTCGGGGCGACTATTTTTCCCGTTCGGGGATTTTCCTCCGAAGGAACCCCTGCGATCTCCAGCGTAAAGCGCACCGCTTCGGCCTCGACCTCGATCCTGTGCTGATTGCGGTCCACGGCCGGGTCCGCCCAGATTTCCAGCTCGGTGCGGTCGGGGCCGATGCCGGCGAGCGACAGCGCAGCGGCCACATTGACGTTGGCGGGAAAGCCCCGCGCGCCGTCCCGGGCGCTGCCCTTGAAGACGCATTTCGCCTCCGTCAGGCCGTCCACTTCGATCCCGTTCTCGACCAGATGAGGCGCGCCGGCGAGTCCGCCGGGCGGTTTCCGCGTGACCATCGTGACGCGGTGGATGGTTCCCTCCGCCGCTGCGCGGACGGCATCGAGGCCGAGAAGCGCGCCGGTCGGCACCACGATCCGCGCGCCGGTCTCCTTGGCCCGCTCTACCAGATCCATCCGCGGCAGCAGGGCGCCGACGCTGGTCGGCATGAAAATCCGCCCCCGTTCGACGGCGGGCAAGGCAACCTCTTCGAAGACGGCGGCCGGCGCGCATTCGAGCACGAGGTCGGAGCAGGCCGCGAGGTCTCCGAGCGGAACGACCGGCGCGGGCGAGCGGAAATCCGCCTGCCTCGCCCTGGCGCGCGCTTCGTCCCGCGCCGAGACCGCCGCGAGCACCAGTCCCTCGATGCCTGCGTCGATGGTAGCGGCGACCTGCCGGCCGATCGTGCCGAAGCCACCTATACCCACCTTGAGCGTCATGCCGTCGCCGCCTTCCCCTGCTTGCCGCACGGGACAGTCTAGCGCATCGTCCGGCCCGGCTGAACGAAGGGGCATGCGATGACCGCCACCGTCAACCCGACAGACCTGCGCATCCCGGACCCGGGCATTCGCGCGCTCTTCCATATCGAGGCGCGATGGCAGGCCTGGCTCGATGTGGAAGCGGCGCTGGCGCTCGCCGAGGCCGATCTCGGCATGATCCCGCAAGCGGCCGCCGATGAGATCGCGTTCAAGGCGAAGCTGGAACTGTTCGACCGGGACCGGCTGGCCGAGGGGTTCAGGCGAACGGCCCATCAATTGGTGCCGCTCGTCTGGGAGCTTTCGGAGATCTGCGAGGGCGACGCCGGCAACTATGTGCACTGGGGCGCCACGACGCAAAACATCGTGCAGACGGGCGACCTGCTGCTGCTTCGCGAAGCGCACGAGCTACTGCTGGACCTGATCGGACGCCTGCTCGAGGCGATGGCGGGTCTCGCGGAAGACTGGGCCGATGCCGCCCTGCCGGGCCGCACGCACGGCCAGCACGCCGTGCCGACCACATTCGGCGCCAAGGTTGCGGTCTGGATCGACGAGATGGCCCGGCATGTCGAGCGGCTGCGCGGCCTCGAAGGGCGCACCTTTGTCGCCATGCTGGGCGGCGCTGCGGGCACGCTGGCCTCCTTCGGCGAGCACGGTTTCAAGGTGCAGGAGCATATGGCCGCGCACCTGGGGATGAACTCGATGCCGGTGCCGTCCCGCACCCAGGGCGACCATTTCGGTGAGTATGTGGCGATGCTGGCCCTTCTGGCATCGACCTCGGCCAAGATCGGGCGCGAAGTCTATACCGGCATGAAGCAGGAGTTCGGCGAGCTGGAGGAGCCGGTGCCGCGCGGCACGGTCGGCTCATCCACCATGCCGCAGAAGCGCAATCCGATTCTCAGCCAGGATGTCGTTGCGGCGGCAGCCCAGGTTCGCGCTGCCCTGCCGCTCGTGCTGGAGGGCATGCAGACCGAGCACGAGGCCGACCGCGCGACCTCCATGCTCATCCGGCGCGGGCTGGAGCAGGCCTGCATCGGGGCGGGCGACATGCTCTCGCGCCTGGTTGCCATAATGGAAGGGCTGACGGTCAAGCCGGAGCGGATGCGCGCCAATCTCGACCTCTCCGACGGCCTCATCATGGCGGAGCCGCTGATGCTGGCGCTCGGCGAGACGCTCGGCCGGCAGGAGGCGCACGATGTCGTCTACGAGGCCGCGCAGGCGGCGGCGCGCGGCGAGGGCCGGTTCCGCGACCTGCTGGCCGCCGACCCGCAAATTGCCGCCCATCTCGACGCGCCGCGCATCGCCGCCCTGCTTGACCCGGCCCGCTACACCGGCGAGGCCCCGGCAATGGCGCGCGAGCAGGCGAAAGAAGCCCGCGCGCTCAGCCGCGAACTGCAGATGTAAAGGCCTGCCAGCGCTCGGCCTGGTCGGTTTCCGGAATCGGGCGGTAGGGCGCCACGCGGTCCACAAGGCCGTCATACCGGCTGCGGAGCCTGTCGCCGAGCTCGCCCGGCTTGCCGATAATGGCGATGTCCTCGACCAGGCTGTCGGGCACCAGCGCCGCCATTTCGTCGAAGGCGCCCTGGCGCACCAGCCCGCTCAGCGTCTTGCCGAGATCGGCGAGGCCGTGATGCTCCAGCATGCGCCGGTAGTTGGGAGTCGAGCCGTAGAAAGAGATGTCGCGCCGGACCTGCTCGAAGGCCGCGTCCATCTCCGCCTGGCTGTCCCCGGTAACCAGCCAGACCATCGTTTGCAGGTCGAGGTCGTCCACGCCGAGCCCGCGGGTCTTCGCGCCTTCGTCGATGGCCGGTTTGACGACTTCGTTGAGATAGGAGACCGAGTGCATGGGATGGATATGGAAGCCGTCCGCCGCTTCGCCCGCCGCCCGGCACATGCGCGGGTTGACGCCGGCGAGGTAGATCGGGATATGCGGATGGTCGATGGGGCCCGGATTGAAGAACGGGTTCATCAGCCGGAATTGGTAGAAGGGGCCTTCATAGTTCGGCCGCGCATCCGTCTGGAAGGTGTCGAAGATCGCGCGCATGCAGCGGATATAGTCGGTAACGCGCGCCGCCGGCCGGTCGAACGGCATGGAGAAGCGCCGCTCCACATGGGCGCGCACCTGCGTGCCGAGGCCGAGATGCAGCCGCCCGCGCGACGCGCGCTGGATGTCCCAGGCGGTGCCGGCCATCGAGAAGGGGCTGCGCGCGAAGGCAACGGCGATATTGGTGCCGAGTTCGAGCTTCTCGGTGGCCGTGGCCGCGACCGCGAGCGGCAGGAACGGGTCCTGCGCCGCCTCGAAGGTCCAGGCGGCGTCGAAGCCGAGCTCCTCCAGGCGCTGCGCCTGCGCGGGAACCTGGCAGAGGTCGAAACCGCGTAATTGCGCGTCGATCTTGAGGGCCATGAACGGCCTCCTGTCTGCTTTCGTGGGGCCGCCGGTCAGCTTCGGGACCGTTTCCAGGCCTCGTAGGCCGCCAGCGCTTCTTCATCCGGCGGGTATGTGCCGGCGACGGGATGGCCGGCACGGATACGTTCCTGGACGAAGCTCTCCAGCCGCTCCTGCTCCACGCCGTCGGCCGCGACGCTTTCCGCCATCGCGCTCGGTATCACCACGACCCCGTCGCCGTCGCAGACCACGACATCGCCGGGGATTACCGCCACGCCGCCGCAGCCGATGGGGGTCTGGAGATCGCCCATGGCGAGGCCCGCGATATTGGGCGGGGCGGCCCTGCCGTTGCTCCAGACGGGCAGGCCGGTCGCGATGACGGCCTCGGCGTCCCTGACCGCACTGTCCGTCACGCAGCCGGCGACGCCGCGCACCCGGAGGCGCTCGGCCAGAATGTCGCCGAGCGTGCCGACATGGCCGTTTCCGAGCCCGTCGATGACGAGCACCGCGCCTTCCGGGCATTCGTCGATGGCGCGGCGCTGCGGATTTTCCCTGGCGCTCAGGATTGCGGGATCGGACAGGTCCTCGCGCATGGGGATGAAGCGCACCGTATAGGCCTCGCCGACGACGCGCCCCTGTCCGGGAGCAAGCGGCGCCACGCCGCGCATCGCCGTTGCGCGCAGGCCGCGCTTGAGCAATTGCATCGTGATCGTGGCTGTCGAGCAGCCGGCCAGCGCCTCGCGAATCCCGGCGTCCATTCCATCCCTCTCCGCCATAGTGTGGAGAGCGGCATGATTAGGCAGGAAAGCAGGGCGGGACAAGCCCTGCGAAGCCCGCACGCGCCGATGTCGCAGGGGCCGGCAGCCTCTCGGCGATGGGTTAGAATGGCGCATCCCCAAGACCAGTCGAGGAGCGCGCCCATGTCCGCCATCGACCTCTACACCTGGCCGACGCCGAACGGCCACAAGGTCCACATCATGCTGGAGGAAACGGGCCTCGAATATAGTGTCATCCCGGTCAATATCGGCAGGGGCGAGCAGTTCGCGCCCGATTTCCTGAATATCAGCCCGAACAACAAGATGCCCGCCATGGTCGATCCGGAAGGGCCGGGCGGCAAGCCCTTCGCGCTGGCGGAGTCCGGCGCGATGCTGATCTATCTGGCGGAGAAGGCCGGCCGGTTCCTCTCGACCGACCCCGCCGAACGCTACCGCACCCTGCAATGGCTGATGACCCAGATGGGCCATGTGGGCCCGATGCTGGGCCAGATAAACCATTTCCGGAACTATGCGGTCGAGAAGATCCCCTACGCCATAAACCGCTATGTCAATGAGGGAACGCGGCTCTACAACGTGCTCGACGGCCGGCTGGCCGAGAGCGAGTGGCTCGGCGGGGCCGACTATTCGATCGCCGACATGGCGACATATCCGTGGCTGCGCAGCTGGGAGAACCAGGGCCAGAACCTCGAGGCGCATCCCAATCTCGCGCGCTGGTTCAGGGAGATCGAGGCCCGCCCGGCGACTGCGCGCGGCTGCGCCGTGCTGGCCGACCGCCGCCGGCAGGGCGCGATGACCGACGAGGAACGCGAGATCATGTTCGGCGCGACGCAATACCAAAAGCGCTGAGGCGGAGAAGCCCGCCGGTGTCCCGGCCCTTTCCGCGGAAATCGTCGCCCCGGCCCCCGAGGAGGCGCGTCAATCGGACAGCAATGCTCCCGATCATGCCCTCATATCGTCATGCCCGGACTTGTTCCGGGCATCTCCCTCGGGATCGTCGCGGCGGCGGAAATGGATGCCCGGAACAAGTCCGGGCATGACGGAGAGGGGCGTTCGGGCATGACGGGGAAGAGCCGGGGCGCCGGTTGAGACAGGCACGACAGGAAAGGAACGCGGCGATGGCCGGCCTTTGGTATGAGGAATTCGAAGTCGGGAGGGAGTGGAAGCACCCGATCACCCGCACGGTGACGGAGATGGACAACATCCTGTTCACGGCGCTGACCCACAACCCGCAGCCGCTGCATCTGGATGAGGAATTCGCCAGGGAGAATTCCCAGTTCGGACAACGGATTGTCAACTCGATCTTCACGCTGGGCCTGATGATCGGCGTGTCGGTGGAGGAGACCACGCTCGGCACCACGGTCGGCAATCTCGGCATGACCGACTGCGTCTTCCGCAGCCCCGTGTTCCACGGCGACACGATCACCTCCTTCACGAAGGTGCTGGAGAAGCGCGAAAGCCGGTCCCGGCCCGAGGTCGGCATCGTCACCTTCGAGCACTGGGCCTTGAACCAGCGCGGCGAAGAGGTCGCCCGTTGCAAGCGCCAGGGCATGATGAAGAAGCGCCCGTCATGAGCGCAGCACTCAGATGCTTCCTGTTCGTGCCGGGCGACAGCGCGCGCAAGTTCGAGAAGGCGCGCGGCGTGCCGGCGGACGCCCTGATCCTCGACCTTGAGGACTCGGTGGCGCAGGCCAACCTGTCTCTCGCGCGGCAAATGGTGCGGGAACGGCTCGAAGCCAGCCGGGACGACCGCGCCCAGCAGCTATGGGTCAGGATCAACCCACTCGACACGGACCTCGCGCTGCCGGACCTCGCAGCCGTGATGGCCGGCGCGCCGGACGGCATCGTGCTGCCCAAGACCTTCTCCGCCGCCGAGGCGGTCAGGCTCGACAACTACCTCTCCGCGCTGGAGACGCGCGAGGAGGTGGAGCCGGGTTCGACGCAAATCCTGGTTGTCGCCACCGAAACCGCGCGCTCGCTGTTCACCATGGACAGTTTCGTCGATGCAAGTCCGCGCATTTACGGCATGACCTGGGGCGCGGAAGACCTCTCGGCCGCGCTCGGCGCCTCGACCAACCGCGCGCCGGACGGCCGGTATGAGGATGTGTACCGACTGGCCCGCGCGCTCTGCCTGGCGGCGTGCAAGGCGGCGGGCACGGAGCCGGTCGACTCGGTCTATCCCGATTTCCGCGACCTCGACGGCCTGCACGCCGAGGCGCTGCAGGGCCGCAGGACGGGCTTCACCGGCAAGGTGGCCATCCACCCGGCACAGGTCGATCCCATCAACAGCGCCTACGCGCCCACCGCAGACGAGATCGCCCACGCCCGCCGCGTCGTCGAGGCGATGGAGAACGCCGGCGGGGCAGGGACCGTCGGGCTGGACGGCAAAATGCTCGACATGCCCCACCTCAAGGCCGCCCGGCACGTCCTCGCACTGGCGGAGCGGGCGGGCGCGGGGTAGGGCGGATTCGAGCGGCGCCGGCGTGGCCTCGACCCGGCGACCCGCCCGGTGCAATTAAGACTTCGGCGCAAAATATTAAAGGCGGGCGCCGTTATTGAGGAAAATGAAACAGGACGGCGGCAGGAGCGAGCGCGAGTGACGATTCCGCCCCCTCCGCCCGCCCCGGCGGAATAGGGCAGTCTCCGGCTGGCGCAGGCGAAGACTGCGAACGGCTGGGAGCGCACGCCCGGCCGCATCTCGCGCGACGAAATGGCGGCAAAGGCAAAGCGCGAGGAATGGCGGCTGTCCCGCCTCTGGAGTGTCTCACGCGAACCGAGAGTGTTCGAACTCGCGCCATCGCTCAAAAAGTGGCTCGATCCATGAATGTCATTAACAACATCAATATTTTTGTCTATGATTTCATCTATGGCGTGTCTTTCTGCGGGATGCGCCGGAGCATGGGAGGCGGGGCATGTCGAGTGCGATAGCGGAAAAGAACGCCGTGGCGGAAAAGCTGGAGCTTTTGAAACAGCGGGCCGCCATCAGGGCGGTCGATGTGGCGAACATGCTGGGGACCACGCCTGAGACGGTATCCAGATGGAACCAGGGGCGCGCCTGGCCGAGACCGGGCAAGGAGAGTCTGCTTGTCGATCTCGAATACATCGTGGAGCGGCTTTCGGAATTCTACACCGAGCCGACGACCGCACGGGCATGGTTGTATTCGAGACATAAATATTTCGACGGCCTCCGGCCCGCCGATTTGATCCGGGAGGGACGAATCGAAGAGGTCCTGGAGGCGATCCAGACGATGACCGCGCCTACATATACGTAGGTTCGGGGCCGGCCGCCGATGCTGGAACGGGACCCGGAGCTGTTGGAGTATCTTGAGGGTCGTCGTCAAGGACGATTCGATGGAATTGCGAACAGGGTCGTATGGGCCGATGGAAGCCCGGTCCATGGCAGTAGCAGCGCCCGAGGACGTTGGAATATCCGGAAGGCCAATTCGAGATTTTGAATACATCGTTGGCAGCAGAAGGAGCGGGCGCGGAGTTCGAAGCATTCTGGTCGCTGTTCGAGCAAAGACCCGACAGGCAGGCGTTGAACTGGAAGTTGCGGGTTCGGTTCCGGCGTGTTGTGGAATTGAGTTTCGAGGAATTAGGACAACTCGACGTGAGACAAACGGACTATCCAAGCTGGAATTATTTGCGCACTCAGGAAATTTCGGATGGCTTGAATTATCTGGGATACGACGTCCTGATCGTTCCTTCGGCGCGCTACGATTGCAACAATCTTATTGTGTATATTCAGAACCTGAGTAGGGATTGTGTCCTCGAAGAGGTCGGGTCTAGGGAATTTATTTGGTCGGAATAGGAGTGCATGCCGAAGATTGGCGGAACGCAGGTTTCTTTCTAAGAGGCCGTTTGAGAATTGGCTCCTTGCGGTATCCGCCGCCGCGCGCGGCGTTGCTTGCGTTGCAGGCCGTTGAGTTTCAGGAAGCGCTTCACCGTGGAGAGGCCGACGGCGACGCCTTCGGCAGCCAGCGCGGCCCGGAGGCCCCGGTCGCCGATCTCCGGGTGTTTTTCCAGCAGGCGGAGGACCCGCGCGCGCTCCGGGGCGATGAGCGGCGGGCGGCCGCCGGGCGGGTCCGCCCGGACATCGCCGCGCGCCCGGAAGCGCCCGAGCCACCGATGGACGCTGGCCGCGGCGACATCGAACTTCCGCGCCGCGGCGCGGACGCCCATCCCGTCGTCCAGCACCGCCGCGACCGCCCGGCGCCGCAGGTCCTCGCTGACCGCCTTGCCCTTCCGCGCCCCTCCGAGCCCGCTTGCCGCCATGTTCGTCATTCCTCCTCCGGTCGATATCGAGTGCGGCTGCCGTTTCAGGTGTTTTCGACTTCCCGGCGCCGTTCCGGCCCGACCGCGCCTTGCGCCGGGCGCACTTGTCCCGTTGGGCGGCCGCCGCCTCCGCCCTCCGGGTCGGTGTGGAGTGCCCGTCGGGCGCTGGCGCGCGCCCCGGGCCGCATTCAGGTCATCGCTTCTCTCGCTTGCCGACCGGTATGGATTTGGGGTATATAGAGAACAATAGAGCTAGAGCGAATTCGCGGGCGATTGAATCGTTGAGGGATTCCCAATTGGCGGATTATGTGATTCACGATGGGGGCTGGTGAAGGAGGCCAGCTCGCATGGCGCAGTCTCTTTCCTGACTTCGACGGTTGGGCTGACTTCTGACCGATCTCGCGTCTGGAGTTTTCAGTAAAGCCAATGAGTTGGCAGTTGCGGTGCGGTCAAGCTGCGTTGTAGTGCCTAGTAAATCTTTGAGACTGTCAATGCCTCCGCCACGCGCTACACTCCCCCCATGTTCGTGCGCATCAAGACCTCCCCCAACAGCCCGCGACGCTCGGTCCAGATCGTCGAGGCCGTGCGCGACGGCGGCAAGGTCCGACAGCGCATCGTCCGCCATGTCGGCGTGGCCATGGACGAGGACGAGCTCGAGCGCCTGAGGCAGCTCGGCGAGTACGTCAAGGCGAAGCTGGAGGACGAGCGTCAGCCGGCATTGTTTGCGCCCGAGAAGATCGCTGAGCAGGCGATCCGTGTCGGCCGCCGGGGGGACGGCAAGGAGGAACTCCCGGTCGACCTCAAGCAGCTTGAAGAGGAGCAGCGCCTGATCACAGGCATCCACGAGGTCTATGGCGAGATCTACCGGCTGCTGGGCCTCGACGCGCTGCTGCCGCGCTCGCGCTACCGGGCCTCCCATGACGCGCTGTTCCATGTGGTGATGGCGCGGGTAGCCAACCCCGACAGCAAGCGGGGCAGCGTGCGCCGGCTCGAGGAGGACTTCGGCGTGAGTCTTCCGCTCGAGAAGGTCTACCGGATGATGGATCAGCTCGACGCGACGGTGATCGAGCGACTGCGCACGCGCGTCGGCGAGGCGAGCCGGTCGCTGCTGCCGGAGCCGGTCGCGATCCTCTTCTTCGATTGCACCACGCTCTACTTCGAGACGGCCGCCGAGGACGAGCTTCGCCAGCACGGCTTCAGCAAGGACGGCAAACACAAGGACTCGCAGGTTCTGCTGGCGCTGATGGTGACGCGCGAAGGGCTGCCGATCAGCTACGAGGTCTTCCCCGGCGCCACCTACGAGGGACACAGCATGGTCCCGGTCCTGCAGGACATGCAGCGCCGCCACCAGGTGGAGCGCACGGTATGCGTGGCCGACCGGGGCATGCTGAGCGCCGACAACCTCGACGCCATGGACGCCATCGGCGGCGAGTATGTCGTCGGCGCGCGGCTGCGCAAGCTGCCGCTCGCGCTGCTGGGGCAGGTTCTCGACCCCGGGACCTATGCCCCGCTGGAGGGCTCACAGGACCGCCGGGTCGGCGAGTGGGAGTACAAGGGCCGTCGCCTGATCGTCGTCTTCTGCCCCCAGCGCGCACGCAAGGACGCGCACGAGCGCCGCCATCAGGTGGAACGCCTGCTCGACAGGCTGGCCCGCAGCGACAATCCCAGGGAACTGCTCTCCAATCACGGGGCGAAGCGCTTCATCGCCGTCGAGGGCGACGCACGGCTCACGGTGAACCCGGAGAAGATCGCCGAGGCCGCACGATGGGACGGGCTCACCGGCGTCATCACCAATCTGCGCGACGCGCGCGTCACCGAAGTGATGGCTCACTACCAGGGGCTCTGGCAGGTCGAGGAGAGCTTCCGGATCACCAAACACGACCTGAAGATACGTCCCATCTGGCACTGGAACCCGGACCGGATCCGCGCTCACATCGCCATCTATAGCGCGACAATCTGGGTGAGAGCCGCGCGTCAATCAGGATGAGATTCCCCGGCGGCATCGGCGAGTTGATGATTGTCGCGCGGGGCGCGGATTGCAAGCGGTTTCGGATTTTGATTGTCGCGGCGCGACAAACAAGGTTTTCGGAGAGCGTTTTGATTGTCGCGGGGGGGCCGTCGGGTCGGAGAAGAGACGGCCCGCGGAGGCGATTCCCGCGGGCCGTGAGTGTTGTGGCCGCTGGGCCGATCTGGCGGCAGCGGTTCAGTTTTTGGTGTTTTTTTTGGTGGCGTAGCTTGCCGGGCGCCCAGCCTTTCGCTTGCCTCTGTCGAGGGCTTCGCGGCGCCTGTAGCTCTCGACATTCATTTCGAGGATGGTGGCGTGGTGGACGAGCCGGTCGACGGCAGCCACCGCGGTTGTTTCGTCCGGGAACACCTTTCCCCACTCACCGAAGGGCTGGTTGGCGGTGATCAGCAGGGATCGGCGCTCGTAGCGGGCGGAGATGAGTTCGAAGAGGACGCTGGTCTCGGCCTGATCCTTCTGGACATAGGCGATGTCGTCGAGGATGAGGAGGTGGTATCGGTCGAGCCTTGCGAGCATGGCTTCGAGGGCGAGTTCGCGGCGGGCGACCTGCATGCGCTGGACGAGATCGGTGGTCCTGGTGAAGAGGACGCGGTATCCGTTCTCGACCAGGGCGAGGCCGATGGCGGAGGCGAGATGGCTCTTGCCGGCGCCTGGCGGTCCGAAGATGAGGCAATTGGCGCCCTGGGTCAGCCAGGCATCGCCGGCGGCCAGCGCGTTGACCTGGGCCTTCGAGATCATCGGCACGGCGTTGAAGTCGAAGCTGTCGAGGCTCTTGCCGGGGAGCAGCTTCGCCTCCCTGAGATGGCGTTCGATGCGCCTGCGGTCGCGCTCGGCGAGTTCGTGCTCGACGAGGGTTGCGAGGAAGCGTGCTGCGGTCCATCCCTCGGCGTCGGCCCTCTTGGCGAAGCCCTGCCAGAGCCGGTTGATGGTCGGCAGGCGGAGTTCGGTGAGCATCAGGGAGAGCCTGATGGCGTCGACCTTGTTGGGGTCGGCGGCGGGTCTGTCCCGGTTGTCAGTCATGCCGCGTCTCCTTGCAGCAACGCGCCGTAGCCGAGGAGTGGCGCCCTGGCGACCTTGATGGCGGGCATGCTGCCGCGCTGCGGCGCGAAGCGGGCTTTGAGCTTGTCGGGGTCGGGAAGACGGCCGGTCTTGAGGGCACGATCGATCTCCGCGGCCAGTTCGGCCTCGCAGGTGTCCTCATGTGCAAGCGTCAGCAGGCCGACGGCGAGGCGGCAGGCCTCGCGCTCGCCGAGCCGCTCCAGGGCCTTCTCGAAGCAGCGCCGGTAGGGCTCGCGAGGGAACAACTCGTCGCGGTAGACCAGGTTCAGGAGCGCCATCGGCTTCTTCTTCAAGGAGTGGATGACGTGCCGGTAGTTGACGACATGGGCGCCCGGACCGCTCGCGCCGACGCGCGCGCGCGGCAGGGTGAGGAGGTGAGCGCCCGAGAGGAAGAGGTCGATCCGGTCATCCCAGACGCGCGCGCCGAGCCTGTGTCCGATCAGGCGCGAGGGCACGGTATAGAACACGCGGCGGAGAACGAAGCCCGAGGACTGGCCGATGTTGACGCTGATCTGCTCGTAATCGACGGTCCGCTCGACCGGCAGGTCCCGCAGCACCGCGCGCTCGGCCTCGATCGCCTTGGAGCGATGCGCATTGGCCCGGCCGACCACGTCGGCGACGAAGAGCCGATAGGCTTCGAGGGTCTCGAAGTCGGACGAGCCGCGCAAGGCCAGCGCATCCGCGATCCGGCGCTTGAGGTGGCCGTGCGGCCCCTCGATCGAGCCATTCTCGTGGGCCACGCCGCGGTTGTTGCGGGTGGCCTCCATGCCGTAGTGCTCGCACAGCCCCCGGTAGCGCCCGGTGATGTCCTCGACGGCGTCCTTGCTCAGGTTGCGGAACGCCGCCGACAGGCTGTCGGTGCGGTGATCGAGAGGCGCGCCCCCGAGGTGCCACAGCGCGTCCTGCAGCCCTTCGGCCAGCGCCGTGAAGCTCTCCCCGCCGAGCACCACATGGGCATGGGTGAAGCCCGACCAGGCGAGGCGGAAGTGGTAGAGCATGTGATCCAGCGGCTGCCCCGCCACGGTCACGCCGAGCGAGCCCATGCGAGTGAAGTCGGACAGGCCCTGCCGGCCCGGCTCGTGCTTCTGGCGGAAGATCACGTCCTTCTCCGCGCCATACTGGGCGCGCCAGGTGCGGATCCGCCGCTCCAGCGTACGCCGCACCCCCGGGTCCAGTTCGGGATGACGGCGCATCAACTCCTCGAACACGCCAACCGGACGGATGGCCGGGCTGGTCTCAAGGATCGGCACGACATCCTTCTCGAAGATATCGGCCAGCGGGTCCGGGCGGCGCCGACCCCGCGGCTTCTTCTCCCGGAATGGCTCCGGATCGGCGGCAAGACGGTAGCCGGTGGCACGGCCGAACCCCGCCTTGGCGGCCGCCACCTCGATGGTGTCGGTCTTCTTGTGGGTCATGAACAGCCTCTTCTGGCGATCGGTTACGTAACGCCCGGGCAATGACGCGCTCCTCTACTCGGAAAAACGTCACCGTTCGCCCAGCCGACCGACCCCGCCAGAAGGTCCAGGAAAAATTTTTTGAGGCGGCGGCCCGGAACTCCGGTCGGGCTACGCCCTCCCTCCGTTCCGGGCCGCCGCCTTCCCCCGTCTCATCCTGATTGTCGCCAGCGTCTCAAGCTGATTGTCGCGCCGCAGCCATCGCCTTCCTGGCCTGCGGCGCAAAAAAAGACGGCCCACGCTGCCGAGCAGGACCGACCGGACGTCGCACGCCGGCGTCAGGCCTGGTTCGAAGACCAGCCCGGGCTCGACCCCGAGCGCCTGATCTTCATCGACGAAAGCGGGACCTCGACCAAGATGGCCCGCATGTATGGCCGGGCTCCCAGGGGCGAGCGTTGCCGCGCTCCCGTCCCCCATGGTCACTGGAAGACCACCACTTTGGTCGCCGGCCTCACGCTCGACGGCATCCTCGCCCCCATGACCATCGATGGGGCGATGACCGGGGCAGCCTTCCTTGCCTATGTCGAACAGGTCCTGGCCCCGACCCTGAGGCCAGGCGACACCGTCATCCTCGACAATCTGCCGGCCCACAAGCCCATCGCCATCCGAGAAGCTATCGAGGCCACAGGCGCCGGCATCCTGTTCCTGCCGCCCTACAGCCCCGACTTCAACCCCATCGAGATGGCCTTCTCCAAAATCAAGGCTCTCCTGAAAAAGGCCGCAGCACGCTCCGTCCATACGCTCTGGGATGCGATCCGCGACGCCATCGATGCTGTCACTCCACAGGACGCCCGAAGCTTCTTCACTGCATGCGGATATGAACCCAAATGAAACGAATCTGCTCTAATTTCAAGATAAAATGAGAAAAAAAGCTGTTTCAGACCCATATCGCCGCCCCACCCCCGAGCCGGGGCCTCCATGCGGGCGTTGCCTCTGCGGCGCGAGGCCCCGGCTCGGGGGCCTACCGCATGCACACATCTCCGCCCGGTCGCATAGCATTGCCTGTCCTCCAACCGCCTGCCCTCGCGAAAGCGGGGGTCGCCCCGGTTCCCATGACGGAGAGGAGGGAAACGCGCACCGGAAGACCCTCTCCCTCTGGGAGAGGGCAGGGTGAGGGGCCGCTTCCGCCTGCGGAAGCGGCGGGCGAAGCCCGGGAAACGCCCCCCGGATCGGGGTCCGGGGCAGGCTCGCCGGGAGGGCCCCCACCCGGCTCCCCCGCAAGCGGGGGAGGAGAAGAAAGGAGCGAGCAAGGGGAAAAGAGCAAGGCCGGCACACGCACCGCACACGGGCCGACATGAGATGTGTGCATGCGGTAGGCTCGAGGGCCGGGGCGACGAACGGGAGGTGAGGCAGGCGGCCGGTTGTCGCCAGACGGGTCGGTCCATATGGACCGGATCGCAGCCTAAAGCGGCTCCAGGCGCCAGATATGGGCGTCGTTTTCGTCCAGCAGAAGGTAGATCAGGCCGTCCGGGCCGGTGCGCACGTCGCGTATCCTGTTGCCGAAATCCGTCAGCAGCCGCTCTTCATGGACGATCCTGTCCCCGTCGAGCTCCAGCCTGACGAGCAATTGGGCGCGCAGCGCGCCGACGAAGAGGTTGCCGTCCCAGCGCGGGAACCTGTCGCCGCGATAGACCGTCAGCCCCGACGGCGCGATGGAGGGCGTCCAGTATGTCGCGGGCTGCTCCATGCCCGGCCGCGCCGTCTCGTCCGTGATTTTCGTGCCGCTGTAGTTGCGGCCATAGGTGATGACCGGCCAGCCGTAATTCCGCCCGCGCCGCACGAGGTTGACCTCGTCGCCGCCGCGCGGCCCGTGTTCCTGCGACCAGAGCCAGCCGGTTTCCGGATCGAAGGCGAGGCCCTGCGGGTTGCGGTGCCCCCAGGACCATATCTCCGGCAGTGCCCCGGACCTGCCGGCGAAGGGGTTGCCGGGCGCCGCCGCGCCGTCGGGATCGAGCCGGAGGATCGCGCCGGCGTGGGTGCCGAGGTCCTGGGCTCCCGGCCTGTAGCCGCGGTCCCCGATGGTGACGAACAGCTTGCCGTCGGGCGCAAACCTGATCCGCGAGCCGAAATGGCGGCCCCCGCGCCCCGCCGCGCGGCCGGTGAAGACGGTCTCGAAGCCGCGGAGCCGGCCGCCGTCCAGCCGTGCCCTGCTGACCGCCGTCGTCTTTCCTCCGGCGGCTTCAACGATGTGGCTGAGATAGATCCGCCCGTTGGCCGTGAAGTCCGGGTCGAGCGCGACATCCATCAGCCCGCCCTGGCCGTAGGCCTCGATGCGCGGCAGCCCCGCCAGCGGGTCCGACGGTCTCTTTCCGGGCTCCAGAATGCGGAGATTGCCGTCCAGTTCCGTTACCAGCATGCGCCCGCCGGGCAGGAACGCCATACCCCAGGCCTGGTCGAACGGGCCGCCGACCGGAACGAGGCGGAAGGCATGCTTTTCAGAGCGGTATTCGCGCGCCTCCGCGGCGTCCGCAAAACCGGCGGACGCCCCGCCCAGGCAAAGCAGGACAGCAATCGCGGCGGCCCGCATTCGGCGGCCGGGTCGGGGCTTGCCGGTTATTCCGCGATCTCTTGAAGATCCTGCGCCCTGCCTTGCTGACACCGTCCTGTCATGCCTCATATCGTCATGCCCGGACTTGTTCCGGGCATCCATTCGGTCGCCCGGCGGAAGCGGTGGAGGAAGATGCCCGGAACAAGTCCGGGCATGACGGAGAGGGCGTCCGGGCCTGATGGAGAAGGGAGCGGTCGGGCGCTCCGAACGAAGCGGCGCGGACTTCGCAAACACGGCGCTACAGCGCTGCCGGCTCCTTCTTCCTGGGTTTCGCCGGCGCGGCGGGTTCGGGATAGGCGAAGGTGAGGCCGTCTTCGCCCGCATCCACTTCCACCGTCCCGCCTTTGGCCAGGCGGCCGAACAGCAATTCCTCGGCGAGCGGCTTCTTGATGTGCTCCTGGATGATGCGGGCGAGCGGGCGGGCGCCGTATTCCGTGCTGTAGCCTTTCCCGGCGAGCCATTCGCGGGCCGCCTCGGTCAGCAGGATTTCGACCTGGCGGTCGTCGAGCTGGCCTTCGAGCTCGGCCACGAATTTGTCCACCACCCGGTGCACGACCTCCATCGGCAGGTTGCCGAAGGAAATGATCGCATCCAGCCGGTTGCGGAACTCCGGCGTGAAGAGCCTGTCGATGGCCTCCTTGTCATCGCCCTCGCGGACATTGCGCCCGAAGCCGATTGCCGCCTTGGCGAGGTCGGACGCGCCGGCATTGGTCGTCATGATGACGATGACATTGCGGAAATCGACCTGTTTGCCGCTGTGGTCGGTCAGCTTGCCGTAATCCATGATCTGGAGCAGCACGTTGAAGACGTCGGGATGCGCTTTCTCGATCTCGTCGAGCAGCAGCACCACATGCGGGTTCTTGTCCACCGCATCCGTCAGCAGCCCGCCCTGGTCGAAGCCGACATAGCCGGGCGGCGCGCCGATCAGCCGCGAAACGCTGTGCCGCTCCATGTATTCCGACATGTCGAAGCGCACGAGTTCGACGCCGAGGCAGCGCGCCAGCTGGCGGGCGGCCTCCGTCTTGCCGACGCCCGTCGGGCCGGAGAACAGGTAGCTGCCGATGGGCTTCTCCGGCTCGCGCAAGCCGGCACGGGCGAGCTTGACCGCGCTCGCCAGCGCCTCGATGGCGGGGTCCTGGCCGAACACGACCGTCTTCAAGTCGCGCTCCAGCGTCTGCAGCGACTCGCGGTCGTCGCGGCTCACGCTCTTCGGCGGGATGCGGGCGATCTTGGCGACGATGCCCTCGACATCGCGCACGCCCACGGTCTTCTTGCGCCGGCTGGGCGGCAGCAGAAGCTGGGCGGCGCCGACCTCGTCGATGACGTCGATGGCCTTGTCCGGCAGCTTGCGGTCGTTGATGTAGCGCGCGGAGAGGTTCACCGCCGAGCGGATGGCCTCGGTCGTGTAGCGGATGCCGTGATGCTCTTCGTAATAGGGCTTGAGGCCCATCATGATCTTGATGGCGTCCGGGACCGACGGCTCGTGCACGTCGATCTTCTGGAAGCGCCGGACCAGCGCCCGGTCCTTCTCGAAATAGTTGCGGTATTCCTTGTAGGTGGTCGAGCCGATGCAACGCAACGTGCCGCTGGCGAGCGCGGGCTTCAGGATGTTGGAGGCGTCCATCGAGCCGCCGCTGGTGGCGCCGGCGCCGATGACGGTGTGGATCTCGTCGATGAACAGGATCGCCCCTTCGAGCGCGTCCAGTTCCGCCAGCACCTGTTTCAGCCGCTCCTCGAAATCGCCCCGGTAGCGCGTGCCCGCGAGCAGCGAGCCCATGTCGAGCGCGTAGATCGTGGCCTCCGCCAGGACTTCCGGCACGCCGCCCTCGACGATCTTGCGCGCCAGGCCCTCGGCGATGGCGGTCTTGCCGACGCCGGGGTCGCCCACATAGAGCGGGTTGTTCTTGGTCCGCCGGCAGAGGATCTGGATTGTGCGCTCGACTTCCAGCTCGCGCCCGATCAACGGGTCGATCTTGCCGGCATCGGCCTTCTCGTTGAGGTTGACGCAATAGGCCTGCAGCGCCTCGGCGGGCTTGCGGTTGCCCGGCTCGCCGCCCTCGTTCTCCTGGCGCTCGTCCGCGCCCCGCACGCGCCTCGGCTCCGACTGGCCGGCGCTCTTGGCGATGCCGTGGCTGATATAGTTGACGGCGTCGAGGCGCGTCATTTCCTGCCCCTGCAGGAAGAAGACGGCGTGGCTCTCCCGCTCCGAGAAGATCGCCACGAGGACATTGGCGCCCGTCACCTCCTCGCGCCCGGACGACTGCACATGGATCGCCGCGCGCTGCAGGACCCGCTGGAAGCCGGCGGTCGGCTTCGGGTCCCCGTCGCGGTCCACGACGAGGTTGTCGAGCTCATCGTCCAGATAGCCGGTCACCTCCGCGCGCAGATTGTCCACATCCACCGAGCAGGCGCGCAGCACCGCCATGCAGTCCCGGTCCTCGGTGAGCGCCAGCAGCAGGTGCTCCAGGGTCGCATATTCGTGCCGGCGTTCCTTGGCGTAGGAGAGCGCCCGGTGAAGCGTCTGTTCGAGAGTGCGCGACAGCATCGCCCGGCTACTCCTTCTCAAGCGTCAGCTGCAGAGGGTGTTCGTGCCGCCGCGCGAAGTCCACAACCTGCGTCACCTTGGTCTCGGCGACTTCGTAGGTATAGACGCCGCAGACCCCGATTCCCCGCTGGTGGACCATCAGCATGATATTCGTCGCTTCCTCGCGGCCCTTGTTGAAGAAGGCTTGCAGGACGTGGACGACGAACTCCATCGGCGTGTAGTCGTCATTGAGCATGATGACCTTGTACAGCGACGGCTTCTTCGTCTCCGGCTTGGTCCTGACGAGCACGCCCGTATTCGGGCCCTCGTCTCCGCCTCGCCGTTCGTCGCTCATCCTTCCACTCCCGCCCGGAGGCCGCATCCGCGAACCTAGCATAACCCAGCTATCGAAGTAGGAGTAAGCCGTATCCGTTCAAGGTCCCGCCCGAGGTTTCCGGTGAAGGAAAAAAATACCATCCGGCATTGCGGCGAACCCGGATTGACTTTATGTGGGCCAGGGAGGGCCCATGAAGGCGATTCTCTCTGTTCTGCTTCTGGCGGTGGCCATTCTGGCGGCCGGTCCTGCACCGGCGGCGCGCTATGCCGCAGTCGTCATCGACGCCGACAGCGGCGCCGTGCTTCACGGCCAACGGTCCACGGCGCGCCGCTATCCGGCGTCGCTTACCAAGATGATGACGGTCTATCTAATTTTCGAGCGGCTTCGCAGCGGCAAATACAAGCTCTCGACCCGCATGAAGGTGCCCCACCGCGCGACCCTGCAACCGCCGTCGCGGCTCGGCCTCAAGCGGGGATCGACGATCACCGTCCGCGACGCCATCAAGGCCCTGGTCGTCAAGTCCGCGAACGATGTCGCGACGACCGTCGCCTATTTCATCGCCGGCAGCGAGCGGAAATTCGCGAGGGTGATGAACCGCAAGGCGCAGCAGCTCGGCATGCGCCACACCTCGTTCCGCAACGCCTCGGGGCTCTGGCATTCCCAGCAATGGACCACGGCACGCGACATGGCCCGGCTGGCGCGCGCCCTCATGCGGAATTTCCCGCAATATTACGACTATTTCTCCCTGAAGTCGTTCAAGTTCAGGGGGCGTACCTACCGCTCGCACAACCGCCTGCTGCGCCGCTATTCCGGCGCTGACGGTCTGAAGACCGGCTACATCTCCAAATCCGGTTTCAACCTGGCCTTCTCCGCCGCCCGCAACGGCCGCCGGCTGATTACCGTGGTCATGGGGGGGCGCACGGCCCGCTCGCGCGACCGCCATGTCGCGAAGCTGACGGACCGCATCTTCGCCCGGCTGACGCCGCGCCCGGCGATCGAGGAAAGCGGCCTCGTCTGGGCCGTGCAGGTGGGTGCGGTGCGGGACAAAGCCGCCGCCCGCGGCCTGGCGCGCGCCGCGGCGCTGAAGGTCGGCACGCCGCAGGGCGGCGCCTGGGGAGCCTGGCCCAGGGCGCGCCGCAAGGGAGGCACGATCTACGAGGCCCGTCTGGTGGGCTACAGCAAGCGCGATGCCCGGCAGGCCTGCCGCAACCTCAAGAGGCGGCGCACCGATTGCTTTGTCGTTCGCCATGGTGCGGCTCCCGTCATGGCGCCGGTGCCGGTGCCGTCGCCCGGGGCCGCGCCGCCGCCTGCCTCGACGGCGGCTGCGGCCGCCCCGGCTCCCGCCGCTCCCTCCCCGGCGAAGGCGAAGCCCGCCGCGCCAGCCGCGCCGGCATCCGGACTGCCTGCCATGGCGGCGGTGCCGAAACTGCCGCCGGCAGACCTGGCGAGCGCGGGAGGATACGCCGTGCAGGTCGGAGTCTACCGGAGCCAGAAGAGGGCGCGCCGGCAGGCGCTCGCCGCTGCGGACCTGCTGCGCGGCCTGCCGAGCGGAGTCTATGCCGGCGCCTGGCCGATGAGGGCGTCCAGCGGGCGCAAGCTTTACCGGGCGCGCCTTGCCGGCTTCGCCGAAGACGACGCCAGACGCGCCTGCGCCGACCTCCGGCGCAAGAATCACGACTGTCTGGTCCTGCTTCACCGCTCGGGACGCAAGGCGCGCGCGTGACCCGCCGGAGCAAGGCGCCGGTGAGCCCGCCGCCCGCGGTGGCCGCCGCCATTCGCGCCGTCGAAGCGGAAGCGGCGGTCAGGACCTCTCCATGCGGCGACGGTGAGGTGGTCTGGCGGGTCTTCGGCGAGCCGGGCGCGCCGCCGCTCATGCTGATGCATGGCGGCTACGGCTCCTGGTGGCATTGGTTTCGCAATGTCCGCTCGCTCGCGCGGGGCCGCCGGGTCTATGCTTGCGACACACCCGGCCTTGGCGAATCGGCCCCGCCGCCCGACCGGAGGGATATCGACTCGATAGGGCGGATCGTCGCCGACGGCCTGCGTCATGTTCTTGAGGAGCGCGACCAGCGGGTCGATCTCGTGGGATTCTCGTTCGGCGGCATTGTGGGCGGCCATGCCGCGCCCTACCTGCCGGACCTGCTGAAGAGCTTCACCATGGTGGGCGTGGGCGCGATGGGGCTGCGCCGGGCGCGGGGGCCGGCGCTGGAGCGGTTCCGGCGGGACATGACGCCGGCCCAGCTCAGGAGCCTCGCGCGGCGCAATCTCGAAATCCTGATGCTGGCCGACCCGCGCGCCGTGGATGACTTCGCGGTCCACATGCAGGTCACCAACACCATGCGCGCCGTCACCAAGAGCCGCTGGGTGAGCGCGACGCCGGCGCTGCGGGGCCGCCTGCCGCTCATCGAGGCGCCGCTGGCTGCGATGTGGGGCGAATGGGACTGGACTGCATGGCCTTTCTTCCGCGAGCGGGTGGCCGCCATTCGCGCCATCCGGCCGGACGCGCGCATCGCCATGGTGCCGCGCGCCGGGCACTGGGCGATGTACGAGCAGCCGGATGCGTTCGAGCGGGCTCTCCGGGAGGTTCTGCCCGAGCGGCATTGAGCCGATTTCGAGGAGGGTCTGGAGCGGGAGACGAGATTTGAACTCGCGACCCTCACGTTGGCAACGTGATGCTCTACCTCTGAGCTACTCCCGCGTCAGGCTGCGCAACATAGGCAAAATCCTGCCGGGCGCAAGCGCAAAGTCCAGGCGCGTCCGGCGCGGGAAGGGGGATAGCGCGGAAAGTCGGGAGCAGGTGCGCAAATATACAAGATTAACATTGTTTTTTTGTTAAAAATGTAATTGCTAGTCGTCATATGGAAGTGTGAGGGAGGTTCGTCATGGCGATTATCAAGGTTGCGGACGAAGTCTGGGTGGCGACGGCTTCGCTTCATCGCCGGTATCCGGAAAGGGAAGATTATTCGGTCTCGGAGATCGTCGCGCAGGCGGAGGCCGAGAACGCGACCGGCGCCGGTTCCCTGCGGCCCGGCGTGCAGATTCACGCCTATCTGCATTGCGTCGCCAACCGCAAGCCCAATCCCGCCCGGCTGCGCATGCTGACGGAAACGTCGAGAGGGCGGCGGCGGTTGTACCGGCCGGGAGACGACTGTCATCCGGACCGGCTTTCCGGGGCCTCGCTTCCCGACCGGAAGGCGCTGCCGCCTGCCTATCGGGAACTGCTCGATTGGTACCATGACGACTACCTGACGCAGGGAGCTTATGGCGCTGACGAACGGGGGACGTCCTTACGAGAAGCTGCGAGCGTGCGACCGGTTGCGGACCCGCTTCTCGCCTTGGAAGGCAGCGGCAGGGAAATATGGGCGGATGAGGGTGCCGACGCCTATGTCCGGCGTCTTCGCGAGGGCTGGGAATGAGCCGGATCTTCTGGGACACCAACCTGTTCATCTACCTCTTCGAAGGCGCAGACGAAGAGGCCGAGCGCGTTTCAAGGATTCGGAGGCGAATGATCGAGCGGCGAGACCAATTACTCACTTCCACACTCACGCTTGGCGAGCTTCTCGTCAAACCTCTCGATGCGGGGCGCACGGACCTGGCGCGCCGCTATACGCAGGCGATGGAAACGGCGGCTGCGATATTGTCGTTCGACCAGGCCGCCGCCCTCGCCTTTGCGGAGATTCGCCGGGACCGTTCGATCCGGCCGCCAGACGCTATCCAACTGGCTTGCGCAGCGGCGGCGGGCACGGACCTGTTTCTTACCAATGACAGGCGCCTGGCCCGCAAGCATATCCAAGGCATCCAGTTCATCCAGTCGCTCCACGAGGCGGTGCTTTAGCGAACCTTGCGGGGGCGGGGCCTTGCCAAAGTTCCAGGCGCCGTCCATGTTGACCGCTCCACTCGGGGGAGCCGCCTCACGCGGCTGAGAGGTCCTGCTTGCGGGACGACCCCAGGAACCTGATCCGGTTAATGCCGGCGGAGGGAGCGTGTGGGCAAGGCTGCACCGGATACAGAATTTGCCGTCGATATTCGCGGCGCCGCGCTTTCCTATGGGGGAGCGCCGCTGTTCGACGGGCTCGACATTCGCCTGGAAGCCGGTCTCTGGACCTGCCTGCTGGGGCCGAGCGGCGTCGGCAAGACGAGTCTGCTCAGGCTGATCGCCGGCCTTGACGGCGCGGCCGCGGGTCGGGTTCGCACCGGCCCCGTCGCCTATATGGGCCAGAACGACCTGCTGCTCCCCTGGGCCAGTGCGCTCGACAACACGGTGCTGGGCGCGCGCCTGCGCGGCGAGCGCCCGGACTTCCGCCGTGCGCGCCGGTTGCTGGCCGACGTCGGTCTCGAGGACTCCGCCCGGGCGATGCCGGCAACCCTTTCCGGCGGAGAGCGCCAGCGGGTCGCGCTGGTCCGCACGCTGATGGAGGACCGCACGGTCGTGCTGATGGACGAGCCGTTCGGCAGCCTCGATGCGATCACCCGCCATGCGGCGCAGGACCTCGCGGCGCGGATGCTGGCGGGGCGAACCGTGCTGCTCGTCACCCACGACCCGCTGGAGGCGCTCCGTCTCGGGGACCGCGTCTATGTCCTGACCGGCCGGCCGGCGGCGCTGGAGGCGGTGCCGGCGCCGGACCTGGCGCCCCCGCGCGACGTGCGCGACCCGGCGGTTCTGGCCGCGCAGGGCGATCTGCTTGCGAGGCTCGCGGCATGAGGGCGGCCATGCGCATGGGAATCGTGGCGGCGGGGCTGCTGGTCGTCTGGCAGGCGATCGTTTCCGTCACCGGGGCGCAGCCCTTCATCCTTCCGGGACCGCCGGCCGTCGCGGCGGCGCTGGCCGGTCATTCGGGGCTTCTCTTGTCCCATGCCGGCACGACGCTGGCGGAAATCCTGCTCGGCCTCAGTCTCGGCGCGGCGCTCGGCGCGTTTTCGGCGCTGGTGATCGCCCATGTCCGTCCGGCGCGGCTCTGGCTGCTGCCGGTGCTGGTGGCGAGCCAGGCCGTTCCGGTGTTCGCTATCGCGCCGGTGCTGGTGCTCTGGCTCGGTTACGGCATGGCCTCCAAGGTGGCGATGGCGGTGCTCATCATTTTCTTTCCGGTGACAGCCGCATTCTATGACGGCCTGTCCCGCACCGATCCCGGCTGGCTGGACCTTGCGCGCAGCATGGGCGCCTCGCGCTGGCGACAGCTTGTCCATCTGCGCATCCCTGCGGCCCTGCCGGCCTGCGCCTCCGGCCTGCGGGTTGCAACGGCCGTCGCGCCCATCGGCGCCGTGGTGGGCGAGTGGGTCGGAGCGTCCGCGGGCCTCGGCTATCTCATGCTGCACGCCAATGCGCGCATGCAGGTGGACCTCATGTTCGCCGCGCTCGTCGTCCTCGCGGCGATGGCGCTCATTCTCTACTTCACTGTCGACCGCCTGCTCCGCCTCGCGGTGCCCTGGCAGGCTGACACCCTCTGGCAAGATCGGGAAAAGGAGCCTGCTCAACCATGAAAATCCGCCTGCCGGCGCTTGCCGCCGCGTGCCTGCTCGCCGCTCTCCCGGCGGCGGCGGAGGAGAAACTCACCGTGCTGCTCGACTGGTTCGTCAATCCGGACCACGGGCCGCTCTATGTGGCCCAGGAGCGGGGCTATTTCGCGGATGCCGGCCTGACGGTGGAATTCGTGCCTCCTGCGGACCCGAACGATCCGCCGAAGATCGTGGCGGCCGGCAAGGCCGACCTCGCGGTCTCCTATCAGCCGCAACTGCACATACAGGCGGCCGCCGGCCTGCCGCTTGCGCGGATCGCCACCCTGGTCGCAACGCCGCTGAACACCATCGTGGTGCTGGACGAGAGCCCCATACGCACGATTGCGGACCTCAAGGGCAAGCGGGTCGGCTTTTCCGTGGCGGGACTGGAAGACGCGCTCCTCGAAGGCGTGCTGCAGCCCCACGGCCTCACGATGGACGACATCGAGAAGGTAAATGTGAACTGGTCCCTCTCGCCCTCGCTGATTGCCGGCAAGGTGGATGCCGTGATCGGCGCCTTCCGCAATTTCGAGCTGAACCAGATGGATATCGTGGGCCATCCGGGCCGCGCCTTCTATCTGGAGGAAGAGGGCGTGCCGCCTTATGACGAGCTGATCGTCGTGGCGCACAAGGACACGCTCGACCGGCCTGCCTACCGCGCCTTCATCGATGCCGTGGAGCGCGGCGTCCAATACATGGTGAACCACCCCGACGAAGCCTGGAAACTGTTCATCGCCGGCGACCGCAAGGACCTCGACGACGAACTCAACCGCCGCGCCTGGCGGGATACGCTGCCGCGCTTCGCGCTCAGGCCGGCGGCGCTCGACCGGCGGCGCTACGAGCGCTTCGCCGACTTCGTTGTGGACCGCGGCCTCGTGGAGTCCCTCCCACCGGTGGAAACCTACGCTGTGGAACTGAAATAGGCGGCTTTGCCGTTCAGACCGTCGTCTTGCCCTTGAAGCCGCAGAGGTCGGCGACCGTGCAGGCCGGGCAGTCGGGCTTGCGCGCCTTGCAGACATAGCGCCCGTGCAGGATGAGCCAATGGTGGGCGTGCAGCTTGCGATGCGCCGGGACGCGCCGTTCGAGCTTCTTCTCCACTTCCAGCGGCGTCTTGCCGGGCGCGAGGCCCGTGCGGTTGCCGACGCGGAAGATATGCGTGTCCACCGCGATGGTCGGCTGGCCGAAAGCCGTGTTGAGGACGACATTGGCCGTCTTGCGGCCGACGCCGGGCAGGCGTTCCAGCGCCTCCCGGCTCTCGGGCACGGAGCCGGCATGCTCCTCGACCAGGATGCGGGAAAGGCCGATGACGTTGCGCGCCTTGGCGTTGAAGAGGCCGATGGTGCGGATATGGCGGCGCACCCCGTCCTCGCCGAGAGCCAGCATGGCGTCCGGCGTGTCGGCTTCGGCAAATAGCGTCTTCGTCGCCTTGTTGACGCCCGCATCGGTCGCCTGGGCGGACAGCACGACCGCGACCAGCAGCGTATAGGGGTTGACGTAATGCAACTCCCCCTGCGGCTCCGGCAGGGCGGCCGCCAGGCGGTCGAAGAAGGTCCCGATATCTGCCTTTCTCATGAGCTTTGCCGGGGTGTGAGGAAGCCGACGACCTTCCTGATTTCACTCATTGTCCCAGACGCAATGGCGTCCGCCCGCGCTGCCCCGTCGGCCAGCACGCCGTCGATATAGCCGGGATCGGCCGTCAGGCGGCGCATTTCGGCCGTGACCGGCGAGAGCACCTCCACGGCAAGCTCGGAAAGGGCCGCCTTGAAGTCGGCGAAGCCCCGCCCGCCGAATTCGCGGCAGACCGCGGCTTCATCCACTCCGGCAAGCGCGGCGTGGATGCCGACGAGATTTTCGGCTTCCGGCCGGCCTTCCAGCCCCGCCGGCTCGCTTGGCAGGGCCTCGGGGTCGGTCTTCGCCCGGCGGATTTTCTGCGCGATGGCGTCGGCGTCGTCCGAAAGGTTGATGCGGGACCAGGCCGAGGGGTCGGACTTGCTCATCTTTGCGGTGCCGTCCCGCAGGCTCATCACACGGGTCGCGGCGCCGAAGATGCGCGGCTCCGGCAGCACGAACGCCTCGCAGCCGTAGTGGCGGTTGAACGCGCCTGCGATATCGCGGGAAAGTTCCAGGTGCTGCTTCTGGTCCTCGCCCACCGGCACGTCGCTGGCGCGGTAGAGCAGGATGTCGGCGGCCATCAGCACGGGATAGGCGAAAAGCCCGACCGCAGCGGCGTCGCGGCGCTTCCCGGCCTTTTCCTTGAACTGGGTCATGCGGTTGAGCCAGCCCATCGGCGCATGGCAGTTCAGCACCCAGGCAAGCTCCGCATGGGCGGATACCATGCTCTGGTTGAAGACGATGCAGCGCTCCGGATCGATCCCGGACGCGATGTAGGCCGCTGTCACCTCGCGGGTATTGGCGGCCAGTTCGGCCGGGTCCTGCGGGACGGTGATGGCGTGCAGATCGACGATGCAGAAGATGCAGTTGAAGTCGAAGTCCTGTTGCATGCCCACCCAGTTGCGGATGGCGCCCAGATAGTTCCCGAGATGCAGGTTTCCGGTCGGCTGGATGCCGGAGAAAATGCGTTTCATGGTCCACCGTTCCATATTCGGCGGGCGGTTTATCCGCACGGGAAGGCGAAGGGTCAAGGGCGCCGCCGTCTCGACGGGGCAGGCGGGCGCGGCTATATGGTGAACCCATGACCAGGGTCGAGATGTACTCCAGTTCGTGGTGCCCTTTCTGCTACCGGGCGAAGCGGTTGCTGAAGAGCAAGGGCGTCGAGTTCGCCGAATACAATGTGGATACCGAGCCGGCCCTGCGCAGCGAGATGATGAGCCGGTCCGGCGGCCGGCGCACGGTACCGCAAATCTTCATCGCCGGCGCGCATGTCGGCGGGTCGGACGAGCTGGCGGCGCTGGAGCGGGCAGGGCGGCTCGATGCCATGCTGGAGGGAGCCGCGTCATGAGCGTCTTCACGGTGGCCTGTCTTCAGAACACGGCGGAACGGGACACGGAGCCGACGCTTGCCGCGCTCGGCGACATGGTCCGCCGCGCGCGGGACATGGGCGCGGACCTGATTGCCGCGCCGGAAGTCTGTTCCTATCTGGAGCCGCGCCGGCGCCTGGTTCTGGAAAAGGCGGAGCCGCAGGACAGCCACCGGGGCCTCGCGGCTTTCCGGGAATGGGCCCGGGAGACCGGGGCCTGGCTGCTGGCGGGCTCGATGGTGACGCGCACCGAAGAGGAGCGGCTTGCCAACCGGTCGTATCTGATCGACCCGGCCGGCGAGGTCGCGGCCACCTATGACAAGATCCATATGTTCGACGTGGACATCGGCGAGGGCGACCGCTACCGGGAAAGCCGGACATACCGGCCGGGCGAAAACGCGGTAACCGTCGCTACGCCGCTCGCAGTGCTGGGCCTCACGATCTGTTACGACATGCGCTTTCCCGCACTTTACCGGGCGTTGGCGCAGGCCGGGGCGGAGGTGATTACCGTGCCGTCCGCCTTCACCGTGCCGACGGGCCGCGCGCACTGGCATGTGCTGCTGCGCGCCCGCGCCATCGAGACCGGCTGCTTCATCGTGGCGCCGGCGCAGGTGGGCGAGCATGCGGAAGGGCGGCGCACATACGGCCATTCGCTGATTGTCGCGCCCTGGGGCGAAGTGCTGGCGGACGGCGGCGAGGGGCCCGGTATCGTGACCGCCGGGATCGACACGGCGCGCGTCGCGGAGGCCCGCGCCCGCGTGCCCTCCCTTTCCGGCGACCGCCCCTTCGACCTGCCGCCGGCGTGGAGCGCGGCGGCGGAGTAGCCGCGCTCTTCCCGTCGCGGCCGGCTCGTGACGCCCTTTCCCCGAAGTCTGGAGGCTTTCCCCCATGAAGCTCGGTCTGTCGATCGGTTATTCCGGCGCCCGCCTCGATTTCCCGACGGAACTGGTGAAGCTCGCCGACAGGATCGGCTACGACACGGTATGGACGGCCGAGTCCTACGGCACCGACGCCATGACGCCGCTCGCCTATCTGGCGGCCGTCACGGAGCGGATAAAGCTCGGCACCGGCATCATCCAGCTTGCCGCGCGCACGGCCGCCAATGCGGCGATGCAGGCCCAGACCATCGACGCGCTGGCGGGCGGCGGGCGGATGATCGTCGGCATCGGCGTTTCCGGGCCGCAGATCGTCGAGGGCTGGTACGGGGAACCCTGGGGGCGGCCCTACTGGCGCATCAAGGATTACGTCGCGATCATGCGGAAGATCTTCGCGCGCGAGGAGCCGGTGACCCATGAAGGCCGCGAGATTTCCCTGCCCTACAGGGGCGAGGGTTCCGCGGACATGGGCAAGGCGCTCAGGATGATCCTGCATCCCAATCCGGACATCCCCATCTATCTCGGCACCGGCAGCGAGTCGACGGTGCGCCTGACGGGCGAGATCGCCGACGGCTGGCTGCCGCTCGGCTTCGTGCCCGGATCGCTCGACGAATACCGGCCCTGGCTGGAGCAGGGCTTCGCGCGCGCCGGCAACGGCAAGGGCTTCCACAATTTCGAGATCGTCGCCTCGCCGCATGTCATCCTGGGCGACGATGTGAAGGCGGGGCTGGCGCAGCTGAAGCCGCGCGAGGCGCTCTATGTCGGCGGCATGGGGCACCGGGACAAGAACTTCCACAACGCCATGATGTGCCGCCGGGGCTTCGCCGACGCGGCCGAGCGCATCCAGGAGCTCTATCTCGACGGCCGCAAGGACGAGGCGGCCGCAGCCGTGCCGGACGAGTGGGTGGACATGAAGGCGCTCATCGGCCCGCCGGCGCGTATCAGGCAGCGCTTCCGCGCCTGGGCCGACAGCGGTGCCACCGCCATCACCGTGCGCACCCGCAACGAGGAGGCCGTCCGCGTCATCGCCGACGCCGCCCGGCTGAACCGGTAGGGAGATAGTGCAGGTGTCCGGTATCGCCGGTTCGTTACCAGTCTTCCACTGTTAACCCGGGGACGCGGTAAAATTCGCGGGTATTGTTGGTTACAAGCGTGACACCCAGCGCCTTGGCGTGAGCGGCAATCAGCAGGTCGTTCAGGCCGATGGGGCGGCCGGTTCGTTCGAGTTGATTACGGATTTGACCATAGTGCCGGGTAGCGGTCTCCTCCAGAGGAAGCACGTCTATGGCAGCCAGGATTGCTTCCACTTGGTCGGTCAGTCGCTGTGATCCACGGCGTTCAGTGCCGTAACGAAGCTCGGCAGCCACAATCACGCTGGTAGCGAAACTTCCGGGTTCGAGCTCGGCAATTCGTTTGGCGGCTTCGCCCTCCGGCTGCCTTACCAATTGCGAAAGGATATTGGTATCGAGCAGATAGGAAAGAGCGGCCACGCTAAATCACGTCTTCGGGCTGCGATGGCGGGTCAGCAATCTCGGGGAAATCTTCTTCCAGCGGTTCCAGCCGGGACAAGACTTCCGCCAGGCCTGGAGTGCGCTCCACAGGTTCGATAATGAGGCGGCGACCTTCCTGACAGATCGTCACCTCGTCGGCCGCTAACTCGAACTCGCGCGGAATCCGAACGGCTTGGTTCCGGCCGTTGCGAAACAATCTTGCATGGCGGGTAGCCGTCATCGACCGCATACTCCACAACCGCTTGGCATATGCCAAGCATATGCCGGTGCCCCGAGCAGGGTCAATCCCTCAGTCCCGCATCTTCATCAGGCGCTGCTTGTCGCGTTTCCAGTCGCGTTCCTTGATGGCGTGGCGCTTGTCCACCTTGCGCTTGCCGCGGGCGAGGCCGAGTTCCAGCTTGGCGCGGCCGCGCTCGTTGAAATAGAGCTTGAGCGGCACGATGGTCGCACCCTCGCGCCGGACGGCGCCGGCCAGCCGGTCGATTTCGCGCCGGTGCAGCAGCAGCTTGCGCGGGCGCTTCGCCGAGTGGCCGAAATGGCGCGCCGGCTTGTATTCCGGGATATGGGCGTTGACGAGGAAGACCTCGCCCGCGCGCTCGACCGCATAGGCCTCGACGATGGAGCCGCGCCCCTCGCGCAGCGACTTCACCTCGCTGCCGGAAAGCTGCATCCCGGCCTCGAGCACGTCCTCGATGAAGTAGTCGTGCCGCGCCCGGCGGTTCTGGGCGACCAGCCGGACGGGCATCGGACCGGGATCAGCCGATCAGTTCGAGGCCCGTCATGGCACTGCGCACCTGGGCCTGCGTTGCGGGCGCGGCCGGGGTCAGCGGCAGGCGCGTGTCCGGTTCACAATGCCCGAGAAGATGCGCGCCGTATTTGGCGCCGGCCGGGCTCGGCTGGAAGAACATCGCCTTGTGCAGCGGCATCAGGCGCTCATTGATCTGCATCGCCGTTTCCAGCGCGCCCTGCTGCCAGGCGTCGTGCATCATCGAGCAGAGTTTCGGCGCGACATTGGCGCTGACCGAAATGCAGCCCACACCGCCCTGGATCAGGAAGGGAAGGGCGGTGCCGTCCTCGCCGGAGAGCTGGCAGAAGTCGGGGCCGGCCGCGATGCGCGTTTCCAGCGGGCGCTGGAGGTCGGTGGTCGCGTCCTTGACGCCCACGACATTCGGCAGCCTGGCAAGTTCCGCCATGGTCTCGACGGCCATGTCCACCACGGAGCGCGGCGGGATGTTGTAGATGATCATCGGGATTTCGACGGCGTCGTTGATCGCCTTGAAATGCTCGTAGAGGCCGTCCTGGTTCGGCTTGTTGTAATAGGGCGTCACCACGAGGATGCCGTCGGCCCCGGCCGCCTTGGCGTGCTCGGCGAGGTCGATGGCCTCCGCCGTCGAGTTCGAGCCCGCGCCCGCGACCACCGGCACGCGGCCTGCCGCCGCCTCGATGCAGAGCTCGGTCACGCGCTTGTGCTCGTCATGGCTCAAGGTCGGCGATTCGCCCGTCGTGCCGCAGGGCACCAGCCCGTGCGTGCCTTCGGCGATCTGCCACTCGACGAAGTCCTGAAACGCCTTCTCGTCCACCCCTCCGTTGCGGAACGGGGTAATCAACGCCACCAGCGACCCCTTGAACATGGCCGGACCTCCTCTGCTTGCCTCGGCGAAACATAGTTTCACCCCCGGCGCGCGGCAAGTTAGTCTGGGAGCGCAACCGACCGCAACCGGAAGCCGCAACGCATGCTGGGCGACAACAACCTCCACGACATCCGCGCCTGCGTCTTCGACGCCTACGGCACCCTGTTCGATTTCAACGCCCCGCTGGCCGCAAGGCGGGCGCGCATCGGGCCGGCGGCCGACCGTCTGTCTGCAATCTGGCGGCAGAAGCAGATCGACTACACCTGGCTGCGCTCGCTGATGGGCAAATATGCGGACTTCTGGCAGGTCACGGGCGAGGCGCTGGACTACGCCATGGCGGTCTGCGAGGTGGACGACCCGGCGCTCCGGGCCGAACTGATGCAACTCTATCTTGCGCTTGAAGCCTTCCCGGACGCCCGGCCCTGCCTGGAGGCGTTGAAGGGCCGGCGGATGCGCACGGCGGTGCTCTCCAACGGCACCTCCACCATGCTGACGGCCGCGGTCAACGCCAACACGCTGACGCCGCTTCTGGACCGCGTCCTCTCCGTGGATGCCTGCGGCGTGTTCAAGCCGCACCCGTCCGTATACCAGCTTGCGGTGGACGAGCTGGACGCGCAGCCGGCACAGGTCTGCTTCGTTTCGGCCAATGGCTGGGACGCCGCCGGGGCGGCCGCCTTCGGCTTCCGGGCCGTGTGGATCAACCGCGCCGGCGCGCCGGTCGAGACGCTGCCCTTCCAGCCCGTGGCGGAAATCCGGGGGCTCGACGAACTGGCGGAGCTGCTGCCGTCCCAACCGGAGGAGTGAAGACGAATGAACCGTGCGGACGGAAAGGTCGCGCTGGTAACGGGCGCGGGGCGCGGCATCGGCGCCGGAATCGCGCGGCGGCTGGCGGAGGCGGGGGCGAAGGTCGTCGTCTCCGACCTCATCGAGGAGAACGGCCACCGGACGGTGGAGGAAATCGGGTCCGCGGGCGGCGAGGCGCATTTCATCGCGCAAGACGTGACGGACGAAGCCGGCTGGGAAAGCGCCGTTGCCGAAGCCGAAAGGCGGTTCGGAGCGCTCAACATCCTCGTCAACAATGCCGGGGTTTACAGCTACGCGAAGCTCGAGGAGATGTCCGTCGAGGACTACCGCCGGCTGATGGACGTGAACGTCATGGGCGTCTTTCTCGGCGTCAAGCACGCCATCCGCTCGATGAAGAACACGCCCGCCGGGGCTGACGCCGCCAGCATCGTCAACATCTCTTCGGTTGCGGGCTTGGTCGGCTCGCCGCTCTCGGGAATCTACAGCGCGTCCAAGGGCGCCGTCCGCCTGCTGACCAAGTCGGCGGCGCTGGAAGTCGCGCAGCTCGGCTACAACATCCGGGTGAACTCCGTGCATCCGGGCCTGATCGAAACCGACATGGCGGCGCAGGTGCTGGACCGCTGGATCAGCACCGGCATGTCGGACAATGCCGCGCGCCAATTCGTCACCGATCTGCACCCGATCAAACGCCTCGGCGGGCCGGTGGACATCGCCGCCGGCGTCCTCTTCCTCGCCTCGCCCGACAGCGCCTTCATGACCGGCGCGGAGCTCGTGATCGACGGCGGCTGGACCGCGCGGTAGAGCCGGGGGTCAGGCCGCCAGCCGGTCCGGCGGGGCGGCGAGGCTTGCGGCTGCGGCCAGCACCTCCGGGCCTGCGCCCGGCAGGTGCGCGTTCTCCGCCAGGTGGCGGCGGAAGGCGCGGGCGCCGGGGCAGCCCTGGAACAGCCCGTGGACATGCCGCGAGAGCGCGTGCAGGCGGATGCCCTCAGCCGCAAGCCGCTCCGCATAGGGCAGCAGCGCTTCCACCGCCTCCTGCCGCGCCTGCAACGGGTTCTCCGCCCCGAACAGGCGCCGGTCCGCATCGGCGAGCAGCCAGGGGTCCGAATAGGCGGCGCGGCCGAGCATGACGCCATCGACGGCACCGCCCGCCAGCAGGGCTTCGGCCTCATCGAGACCGGCAATGCCACCGTTCAGCACGACGCAAAGGTCCGGCCGCTCGGCCTTCAGGCGGAACGCCAGCTCGTAGCGCAGCGGCGGCACCTCCCGGTTCTGCTTCGGGCTCAGGCCCTTCAGCCACGCCTTGCGCGCATGGACGATGAAGACGGTGACGCCCGAAAGCGCATGGACGGTCCGGGCGAAACGGTTGAGCGCATCGTCGTCCTGGTCGTCTATGCCGACGCGGCACTTGACGGTTACAGGGACCGAGACCGCCTCGCGCATGGCGGCGAGGCAGCGGCCGACCAGCTCCGGCTCGGCCATCAGGCTCGCGCCGAAGCGCCCCTTCTTCACCCGGTCGCTCGGGCAGCCGCAATTGAGGTTGATCTCGTCATAGCCGAGCCGCTCCCCGATGCGCGCGGCTTGCGCCAGCATCGCCGGCTCGCTCCCGCCCAGTTGCAGCGCCACGGGATGCTCGGCCGGATCGAAGCCCAGCAGCCGGTCCCGGTCGCCGTGGATGACGGCGCCGGCGGTCAGCATCTCCGTATAGAGGCGCGTATGCCGGGAAAGCAGCCTGTGGAAGAAGCGGCAATGCCGGTCCGTCCGGTCCATCATCGGCGCGACCGAGAGGCGGTGCATGGCCGCTATCCCGCGACTGCCGCCGCCCCGTCCTGCCAGGGCAGCAGCGCGGCATGGATCGTTTGCAGTGCCGGGACCGGAACGCCGGCCTCGCGGGCGAGCGCCACCGCCTTGCCGGCAAGCCAGGGCAGTTCGAGGCGGGTGCCCCTGATGAGGTCGGCGGCCATCGACGCGATGCCGTCATCGCCGAAACTCGCGGAAAGCCGGGCCGCCTGCTCGCCGGCATCGGCGTCGAGCGGCACGCCCCGCGCCCGGCCCACAGCGGCAACCTCGGCCGCGCACACGCCGATCAGCGCTTCCGTCTCGGGACAGCGCCGGACGACGCCGTTATTGCCGCGCACGACGGCATTGACCGAGCTTACGGCCACCAGGAAGACAAACTTCTTCCAGATATCGAGCTCGATATTCGTGCTCGCGACAGCCTCGATGTCCGCCGGCCCGCACGCCGCCGCCAACGCTTCGACGCGCGCCGAGGACTGTCCGTTCCACTCGCCGAACACCAGGCGGTTGAAGGGTGTGTGCTGCTCGATGGCGCCCGGTTTGCCGATGAAGGCGTTGATGAAGGCCGTGCCGCCGATAACCCTGTCCAGGCCGAGAATCGCGCCGAGCCGCTCGCGGGCGTCTATGCCGTTCTGGAGCGGCACGACCGTCGTCTCGGGGCCGACCAGCGGGCGGGCGGCTTCGCCGGCGGCCTCCAGGTCCCATTGCTTGACCGCGACGAGCACGGCCTCCGCGGCGCCGATTTCCTCGGGCCGGTCGGTCGCGAAGGCTGGCCGGACATGCAGGTCCTGCGGCCCGCCGTTTATCCTGAGGCCGCCGCTCCGGATCGCCTCCAGATGCGCGCCGCGCGCGACCAGCCCGACTTCGTGGCCCGCCGCCGCCAGGCGCGCGCCGAAGACCCCGCCGACCCCGCCCGCGCCGACAACCGCAATCTTCACGAGAGCGCAGCCGCCGCCCGCTGGATGCGCCGGCAGGCCTCCTCCAGCGTTGCATCATCGGTCGCGTAGGAGATGCGGAAATGCGGCGACAGGCCGAAGGCCGAGCCCGGAACCGTGACCACGCCCTCGGCGTCGATGAGATAGGCGCAGAACTCGTCGTCGCTGCCGATCTCCTTTCCGTCCGGCGTCTTCTTGCCGATGCAGCCCTCGCAGGAGGGATAGACATAAAAGGCGCCCTCCGGCCGGTTGCAGGTAATGCCCGGAGACTGGTTCAGCATCGAGACGACGAGGTCCCGCCGCTTCTGGAAGGCGGCGGCGCGCTCGGGGATGAAGTCCTGCGGGCCGTCGAGGGCGTTGACGGCTGCCGTCTGGCTGATCGAGGAGGGGTTGGTGGTGCTCTGGCTCTGCACCATGCCCATCGCCTTGATGAGCTCCAGCGGGCCTGCCGCGTAGCCGATGCGCCAGCCCGTCATCGCATAGGCCTTGGAGACGCCGTTCACCGTCAGGGTGCGGTCCATCAGCTTCGGCTCCACCTGGGCCGGGGTGACGAACTCGAAGCCGTCATAGACGATGTGCTCGTACATGTCGTCGGTCATCACCCAGACATGCTCATGGGCGAGCAGCACGTCGGTTAGCGCCTTCATGTCTTCACGGGTGTAGGCAGCGCCCGAGGGGTTGCTCGGGCTGTTGAGCAGCACCCATTTGGTCTTCGACGTGATCGCCGTCTCCAGCTGCGCCGCCGTCATCTTGAAGCCCGCATCCGCCCTGCATTCCACCACGACGGGCGTGCCGCCGCAGAGCAGCACCATGTCGGGATAGCTGGTCCAGTAAGGCGCCGGAATCACCACCTCATCGCCGGGGTCCAGGCTCGCGACGAAGGCGTTGTAGAGCACATGCTTGCCGCCATTGCCCACCGTGACCTGCGCCGGCTCGTAGTCGAGGCCGTTCTCGCGCTTCAGCTTGCGCACGACCGCCGCCTTCAGTTCGGGGCGGCCGTCGGGCGCGGTGTATTTCGTGTCTCCTGCCCGGATGGCGGCCACGCCCGCATCCGCCACGTTCTCCGGCGTGTCGAAATCCGGCTCGCCCGCCGCCAGCGCGATCACATCGTGGCCGGCTGCCTTCATTTCCATCGCTTTGGTGTTGAGCGCCACGGTCGGGGAGGGGCGGATGACGGAAAGGCGTTGTGCGACGATGGCCATGGAAACGGACTCCTGTCGGCTCGGCCGGGAACTGCGCGCCGCTTCTACCCCGTTTGAGCCGGCTGCGGAACCGCTCGTCCGGCTATTTCGCCGGTTTCCTCGCAGGCATGGCCCGGGCGGCCGGCACGGCGGCGGAAGCGGATGACCGGAACAAGCCTTGCGTGCGGCCGATACAGGCATTTTTGTTCTCCCTATCTTGAACAATGTCTGTAACAGGGTTGACATACCGGATACAATAGCTTGATCGGGCCGGAGGAAGAGGCGCCATCCGGAGGCGGCTTTGCTCCTGTATCGCGCCGGCGCGAAAAAACTCCCTTGGAACGGACGGGAGATGTGCGCCCTGCGCCCGGCCTCGCGCGCGGGCAATCAGGCGCGCAAACCGCGCCGGCGCGAAACGCCCGCCCGCGGGCGCGGGCACCCGCGCGCATTACGCGCGAATCAGGGTCCCGCCGCCCGGTGCAGCCGGCGGCGGGAGAAACGGAACGAAGATGGACTGGGAGAGCAAGCCGATGCCGAAGGTGAGAAGCCCGGGACACGGGATGGAATACCCGGAGGTCATGCCAGGACAGGCCATGGCATATGCGCCTTGCGTATGCGGATCATGACATCCCATGACATATCGCAGAAGGTCCCGCCGGCCTGCATGACAAAACATGAGAGGCCTATATGGTCAGGTTGACGACAGGTTTGCGAGGCTTTGCGCCTTCTCTCCGGCGCTTTACACGGACGCCTCCTCCGTCATGCCCGGACTTGATCCATTGCTGTCCGGTTCAGGATTTGCGGGCAGGGCGCATGGCTTGGATTCAACCGGGTTTCGAGGGGTTCGGCGGGATCGGGACCCGGATCGACGCCTGGCGGCCCGGCCCCCAAGTCGTCATGCCCGACCCCCATATCGTTATGCCCGGACTTGTTCCGGGCATCTCCCTCCACCGCTTCTCCCGGGGCGGCCGTATGGATACCCGGAACAAGTCCGGACATGACGAAAGAGCCTGCCCTGAGCCTGCCGAAGGGGGCGTTCGAGCCTCACGGGCAAGGGGCGGATCGCAGACGCCGCGCGCCCCCGAACCCCCCGGCGGACCCCCGTTCAGCCTCACCCAATGGCTGAACCGGACAGCAATGGACTTGATCCGGGCATCCCTCTCACTGCTTCCGCCGGGCGGCCGCATGGATGGCCGGAACAAGTCCGGCCATGACGAAAGAAGGGTCGCCGGCTTCCCCGTCGACCTATCCATATAAGCTCCAAACATGACATTTCATGACACTTGCAGTGGAGTGGGCCCCTGGGCTCGAAAAGGAGGATACGGAATGGATTTGCCGACAATGGGGGTGGGGTCCTACGCGGCGCCGGGCTGGCTCTTCCTCTTCCGGGAAGCCATGCGCGCGGGCCGGACCGGCGCGGAGGATGTCGAGGAAGCCTTCGACGACGCAACCCGCATCGCAATCGCCGACCAGATCGAAGCGGGCGTGGACATCCTGTCCGACGGCGAGCTCCGCCGGAGCCGTTTCGTCTATGAGATGTATGACCGGTTGACCGGGATCGAACGGGTTCCGGCCGGCCGGCGGCTCGGCGTGCCGGGCTATGACCGCGCGCCCAACTTCGTCGCCCGGGAACGGGTGGCGGCGCCCGACGGGCTCGGTATCGCGGACGAATTCCGCCGCCTCAGGAAGCTGGCGCCCGGCAGGCGGCTCAAGGTCGCATTTCCCGGCCCCCTGACCTTCATGCCCAAGATCGCGCCCGAAGGCCCCTATGGCGGCGACAGGGCGGCGCTGCTCGACGACATCGCCGGCATTGTGAGGGATGAGCTCGACAGGCTCGCCGACGAAGACGCCAAACTCATCCAGATCGACGAACCGGGCTTCACCGACCTCTCGCACGGCATGGACAGCAGGGCCTGCGCCGAAGCGGTCAACGCCGCCATCGCCGGCCATGCGGACCGCGTCGCGGTGCATATCTGCTTCGGCAACAATGCGTCCCGGCCCTATTCGCCGCGCGGTTTCGCCCGCCTGCTGCCGGGCATGGGCTTGCTGGATTGCTCGATGCTGGTGCTGGAATTCGCCAACCGGGAAATGGCGGACCTCGACGCATTGCCGGCTTTGGCCGAGCGCTACCGGATCGCGGCCGGCGTGATCGATGTGAAGTCGTTCCACATCGAAACGCCCGGAGACGTGGCCGCGCGGCTGGAGAGGGTGCTGGAAGCGGTGCCGCGGGAGCGCCTCTGGGTTACCGCCGATTGCGGCTTCTCGGCGCTGCCGCGCTGGCTGGCGCGGGAAAAGCTGCGTGCGATGGTCGCAGGAACCCGCCTCGTGCGGGGCGACTACGCGGATCGGGCCCAGCCGGAGAGATAAATGACCTGGAATGTCACCGCCTGCCGGCCGGTGTATTGCGAGGCGAGTTCGGCGAACAGCGCGCGGCGCGCGAAGTGGCGCGGCCGCGCCACGAGCACATTGGTCTCGCCCATGGCGCGAAGGTCGGCCATCAGCCTGAAGGGCGATTCGTAAGTGACCCGGATGGTGTCCAGATCGGCGACCGGCAGTTCGAATCCGGCGCGCTGCAGCAGCCCCGCGGCGTCGCGCAGGTCCGCGAATGGGGAAACCCTGGGCGCCGCGCCGCCGGACGCGGCCGCATCGGCGGCGAGCAGGCCCTGGCGCAGCTCGGTCAGCGTTTCGCCGCCGAATAGGCTTGCGAGGAAGAGGCCGCCGGGCTTGAGCGCGCGCTTTATCTGGGCGAGCGCGCCCGGAAGGTCCTGCGTCCAGTGCAGGGCGAGATTGCTTGCGATCAGGTGGAAGCTCTGCGGCCCGAAGGGCAGGCTGTCCTCCTCGCCGACAGCGCCTGTGCCGCCGCCTGCGCGGCAAAGCGCCTCCGACGCCTCCAGGCGGATGAGGGCCTCGATGCCGCCCCGGCCGCGCAGCGCGCGCGCCAGCACGCCGTCGCGCGCGCCGATGTCGAGCGCGAGCGGGAAGCTGACGGTCACATCGTCGAGGCGGTCCGCCAGCCGCTCCGCCACTTCGCGAAACAGGAAATCCGCGCCGGGCGGCGCAGCGGCGGCGCGGTCGCGGTGGCGGCGAAGGGCGCCCCGGTCGAAGAGTTGCGGTATCATCGACGCCCCGCTGCGCCGGAAGGAAACCCCATGAACGAGAACTATAGCGCGATCTCGGCCGAAGCGTTGCGCGAGGCGCTGGAGGGAGAGGGCGAACTGGCCGTCATCGACTTTCGCGAGGAAGGATCGTTCGCGCCCGCGCACCTGCTGCATGCCTGCAATGTCCCGCTTTCCCGGCTGGAGCTCGAAATCCGCGCCCTCGTGCCGCACATGGCGACCCGGATCGTCGCCACCGACAATGGCGAGGGACTGGCCGAGCGCGGCGCGGCGCGGCTTCGCGAACTCGGCTACACGGATGTCGTCCTGTTCGCGAACGGCGTCGAAGCCTGGCGGCGGGCAGGCTATGAGGTGTTCTCCGGTTTCAATGTGCCGAGCAAGGCCTTCGGCGAATATGTCGAGCACGCCTATGACACGCCCTCCGTCTCGGCCGAGGAGCTGAGCGACATGCTCGAGGGGCCGGACCCGGTTGTCGTGCTGGACAGCCGGCCGATGGACGAGTTCCGCAATATGAACATTCCCACCGGGATCTGCTGTCCGGGGGCGGAGCTGGTCTATCGCGTCCACGACCTCGCGCCGTCGCCGGAGACGACGGTCATCGTCAACTGCGCCGGGCGGACGCGCAGCATCATCGGCGCGCAATCGCTCATCAATGCCGGCATCCCGAACCGGGTGGCGGCGCTCCGTAACGGCACGATGGGCTGGCATCTGGCCGGCCTGGAACTGGAGCGCGGCAATGAACGTCCCGCCCCGAACCCGAGCCCGGCCGGGCTGCAGGCGGCGCGCGGCTGCGCCAGGGCGGTCGCCGAGCGGTTCGAGGTGCCGGTCGTGGGCGCAATCCCGCCCGCGCCGGACCGGACCACCTATATCTTCGATGTCCGTCACCCGCACGAATTCGAGGCGGGGCATTTGAAGGGCTCGCGTTCGGCGCCCGGCGGGCAGCTGGTGCAGGCGACCGACCGCTATGCGGCGGTGCGGGGCGCGCGCATCTTCCTGGTGGACGACAACGGTGTCCGCGCCGCGATGACCGCGCACTGGCTCCGGCAGATGAACTGGGACGCGGCCGTGCTGGAAGGCGCGCTGGAGGGCGGCGCGCTGGAGACCGGGCCTGCCGATCCCGACATTCCGGGCCTGGCCGACGTGCCGACGGTCGGCCCGGAGGCCGTCGAGGGCGCGGTCGTGGTCGATTTCGCCGACAGCCGCAGCTACGCCGAAGGCCATATACCGGGCGCCTGGTTTGCGATCCGCTCGCGGCTCGCCTCGGCGCGCCTGCCGGACGCGGACCGCTATGTCTTCACCTCACCGGACGGGCGGCTGGCGCATCTGGCCGCCGGCGATTTCGACCGCCCGGTCGCCGTGCTGGAGGGCGGCACGGCGGCATGGACCGGGCCGCTGGAGAGCGGGGCTCTGCACATGGCGGATACGGCCGACGATGTGTGGCTCAAGCCCTATGAGCAGGGCGGAACCGTCGAGGAGAACATGCAGGCCTATCTCGACTGGGAGACCGGCCTGGTCGAACAGCTCGACCGCGACGGCACGACGCGGTTCTGGAGCCGTCCCGCCTGATCCGGTCCGGTGTTTCCCGGAACGGGGGCTGCGGCATTTGCGCGCCGGCTGCTGGACCTCGCGCTGCCGCCGCGCTGCGCCTTTTGCCGGGGCCCGGTGGCGGACCCGGCGACTCTCTGCGGGGCCTGCTGGTCGGACCTCGAATTCATTGCCGAGCCGCTGTGCGACAGTTGCGGGCGGCCCTTCGCCTTCCAGGCGGAAGCCGGCTCGCTTTGCGGCGCGTGCATGGCGAAACACCCCGCCTATGATCGGGCAAGAAGCGCGTTGATTTATGGCGGTAATGCCAGAAATCTAATCCAAAGCTTCAAATTTCGCGACGAAACCGGACTGGCGCCGCTGCTGTCAACATGGGCGCGGGAAGCCGGCGCGGCGCTGCTGAAGGACACGGACTGGATCGCGCCGGTGCCGCTTCACTGGATGCGTCTCTACCGGCGGCGCTACAACCAGGCCGCGCTGCTGGCGGGACGGCTCGCCGCCGGAGGCGAGGGGGCCTTCGCTCCCGATCTCTTGCGGCGCATAAGGCGCACGCGCCCGCAAACGGAGCTCGGGCGCAACGAACGGGGACGCAATGTTGCCGGTGCCTTCCGCGTCGCGCCCGCCTGGCGGGACCGGGTTCGCGGCGCACGAATCGTTGTCGTGGACGACGTGTTGACGACCGGGGCGACGCTCGAGGCCTGCGCGCGGACTCTCAAGCGCGCCGGCGCGGCCCGTGTCGATGCCTTGACTGTAGCCCGTGTCGATAGCCCGGACCGGGTTTAGCCGACGATTTCGCAGGCGCTGAAGAAGTAGGCGATCTCGCGCGCCGCGCTCTCGGGAGAGTCAGAGCCGTGGACGGAATTCGCCTCGATCGACTCGCCGTAATCCTTGCGGATTGTGCCTTCGGCGGCGTTGGCCGGGTTGGTGACGCCCATGATCTCCCGATTGAGTTCGATGGCGCCCTCGCATTCGAGCACCTGCACAACGACGGGGCCCGAGGTCATGAATGTGCAAAGATCGGCGAAAAAGGGCCGCTCGCCGTGCTCGGCGTAAAAGCCTTCCGCCTGCTCCCGCGTCAGCCGAATGCGTTTCTGGGCCACGACCCTGAGTCCGGCCTTCTCCAGCCGGGCGACGATCTCTCCCGTCAGATGGCGTCGGGTCGCGTCGGGCTTCACGATGGATAATGTGCGTTCGGTCGCCACTTCAGGTCTCCTCCCCAGCACGGCGGGCGCGGCGTTATAGCCATGCCGCCCTGCCCGCACAACGGCCCTATTCGGACTGCGGCCAGCCCTGCGGCCCGAACCGCAGATATACGGGCCGGCTTCCCTCGTCGCGGAATGCGGCAAACCGGTCGCGGGCAATGTCCCGCATTGCGGGATCGCGCCGGTCGAACAGATAGGCGGTGCCGGCGAATCCTTCGCGTCCGTCCAGCGGCGCATCGTCCACCAGGACGAGCAGGTCGGCCGCATTGGGGTTTCCGGCTGCCACCGTCAGCCATACCGGATGCTCGGCCGGGTCGCCCTCGCATCCATGCGGCAGGAAGCTGTCGTTGCGGTAGGTCCAGAGCCCCTGGTCCAGCGCCGCCACCCGCTCTTCCTGGCCGAGGCGGACGCATACGCGCCGGCCCTCGGCCAGCGCTGCTTCCAGCAGCCGGCCCAGGCCGAGGTCCAGCGGCGCGCCGTCCAGGTCGTAGAAGACCGGCGGGTCAGCTTTCGCAGACATCCCGAACCAGCCGGTCGAGCAGGCGTACGCCGTATCCCGTGGCCCCCTTCGGCACGGTCGGACGCGCCTTGTCCGTCCAGGCCGTGCCGGCGATGTCGAGGTGGGCCCAGGGAGTCTCGCCGACGAAGCGCTTCAGGAACTGCGCCGCCGTTATCGCGCCTGCCTCGCGCGCGGAGCCGATGTTGCGCATGTCGGCGATAGGCGACTCCAGCATCTTGTCGTAGGCGTCGTGCAGCGGGAACCGCCACAGCTTCTCGTCCACGGCCGCGCCGGCCGATATCAGCGCCTCTGCAAGCGTGTCGTCGTTGGAGAACACGCCGGCATATTCGTGGGCAAGCGCCATGACCATGGCGCCGGTCAGCGTCGCCAGATCGACCACGGCGTGCGGTTCGTAACGCTCGATGACATAGGCCAGCAGGTCCGCCAGAACGAGGCGGCCTTCGGCGTCGGTGTTGATAACCTCGACCGTCTGTCCGGAGTAGCTGGTCACGACATCGCCGGGCCGCTGCGCCGTCGCCGAAGGCATGTTTTCCACCAGGCCCACGATACCGACGACATTCGCGGCCGCCTTGCGCCCGGCAACAGCCCTCATGGCCCCGGCGACGGCGGCGGACCCGCCCATGTCCCATTTCATCTCTTCCATGCCGCCGCTCGGCTTTATGGAGATGCCGCCGGTATCGAAAGTGACGCCCTTGCCGACGAGAGCTATCGGCGGTCCCTCTGCGCCCCGCCAGTGCATGACGACCACCCGGGCTTCCCGCGCGCTCCCCTGCGCTACGCCCAGCAGTGTCGCCATCTTCAGTTCTTCGAGCGCGGCCCGGTCGAACACTTCCACGGAAACGCCGAGCGCTTCCAGTTCGCGAAGCCCGTCCGCATAGCTCTCGGGATAAAGGACATTGCCCGGCTCCGAGACGAAGTCGCGCGCGAAGGCAACGGCCTCGACCACCCTGGCGCCGTCTTCCTCGTAGGACCGGCGGGCAGCGTCGGTGTCGGGCGCCGCGATGACAAGTTCCGTGAGCGCCGGCTTGTCGTTGTCTTTCAGCTTCGTGCGGTATTTGTCGAACCGGTAGGCGGCAAGGGCTGCGCCAAGACCGGCGGCAGCGGCGGAGCCGGTCTGCGGCCAGACCAGTGTCGCCGAACCGGATCCCGACTTTGCGAGCGCAGAATAGACGGTGCCGCCCACATCTTCGGCGAGCCGGCCATCCAGCTCCTCTCCGACACCGATAATCAGGACCCGTTCTGCATCCAGGCCGGAAGGCGCCATCACTTCGAGCGCAGCCTTCGCTTCGCCATCGAAACGGGAAGCCGTCATCGCTTTCGAAAGGGCGCCCGATGCAGCGGCGTCCGCTTCGGCCGCCAGGCCTTCCAGAGCCCCTCCTTTTGCGACTGTGAGCACCAGGGCTCCGGAACGGGGCAGGGCGGGAGCGGCGAAAGAAACCTTCATCGTGACCCTCATGCGGCTTGTCTGATTTTCGGTAAAGCAGCATACAGGCGCACGATGCGCCAGACCGATCTTTACGTGCTGCGGCGTCTGCTTGTCGCGCTCTGCGCCGCGGCCGGTGCCCTGGCCCCTCTGCTGTTGCTGGCGACAGCGCTTCGTTTCGTCGATGACATCGTGGAACGCGGCATTGCCATCGAAATGTTCGCGGCGCTCGTCATGCTGGCATTGCCGTATCTGGCGGGGGTGGGACTGCCTCTGGCGTTGCTGATTTCCGTCTTGCTTGTCTATGTCCGGATGGCTTCCGACAGCGAGGTGATCGTGATGCGCGCGGCCGGCGTCAGCGACCTGCGTCTGGCGGTGCCGGCCTTGTTGCTGGGACTGGCGGTCATGGGAGCCGTTACCTGGAACGCGCTCGTATTGGCGCCCGCCTCGGAGAGGGAGCTTCGGGACCTCCAGTCGAGCTTGAAGGACCATTTTTCGGTGCTGTTCGTCCGTCCGGGCGTCTTCCGACAGATCGGCCGGGACATGACGTTGTATGTACAGGACGGTGTCGGCGCGAGCGAGTATTCCGGAATTCTGCTGCAGGACGACAAGGATCCCGACCGGCGCATTACCTACATGGCCGAGAGGGGGACCGTGACGATAGCGGACGGCGTGCCAAGACTGGTCGCATTCAATGGAAGCCGGCAGGAAATCGACCGGAAAACCGGCCGCCTGACCCTCGTATATTTCGATAGCAACACGATTGAGCTGAACTTGCCGGCCATTCCGAAGAGGTCGCGCAGCCGGCGAGAACGGACATTGGGCGAATTGCTGAATCCTTCCGTCGAAGAGGTCGGACAGGCGAATGTGGCGAAGCACAAGGCAGAGGCGCATTTCCGGCTGGCCAGCGGCCTTATGCCCGGCGCCGTGACCGCCGTGGCGCTTGCATGCCTGCTCCTGGGGGGCGTAAGCCGTCGCGGCCACTCCTTCAGGCCGGCCCTGGCAGGCGCGCTTGCGTTCGGCCTTCTGGTAGGAGCTTTTGCGGTGAAGGCGGCAGTGGCGAAGCTGCCGGCACTTGCAGGTCTTCAATATGCTATCGGGGCGGCGCCCATCCTGATCGGATTCGCGCTGCTGGCAATGGGCGGCCGCCGCCGTCCGTCGGCCGTCTGAAAAGAGGCGCGGATGGAACGATTCGGAGTGCTCTCCCGCTATCTGGCCCGACGGTTTTTCGTATGGGTCTGCATTGTGCTGGTCGTGTTGGGAGGTCTTGTCTGGCTGGTCGGCATGATCGAACTGTTGCGCCGGTCCGGGTCGAGAGACGAGGCCACATTTGCAATCGTGCTTGAGATGGCGACGCTGGAATTGCCGGCGACGCTGGAGCTCCTGCTGCCGTTCGCAGTGCTCTTCGGCAGCTTGTTCGCTTTCGACCGTCTCGGACGGCACAACGAATTGACAGCTGCACACGGGGCCGGCGTCTCGGTCTGGAAGCTGTTGCTGCCGGCGCTGGCGGTCGCATTCGCGCTGGGCGCCGGGAAGGTGGTGTTTTACGGTCCGCTCGCAGCGGCCGCCCAGGGGCGCTTCGAACGCCTCGAAGCGCGATATTTCGGCAGCGCGGCTCCGGTATCGTCGATTTCCCGATCCGGACTGTGGCTGCGGGAAGTCGCCGACGGGGACCTGACCGTTCTGTTTGCAGACCGGGTCGGCAGGGGACGCATCCTGCATGACGTGGTGCTGTATCGTTTCGAAGGATTGCGCCACTTTCGCAACCGCCTGGACGCCGCTTCGGCGGAACTGCGCGACGGTCACTGGTTTCTGGAAGGCGTTTGGGAAGCCGACTCCCGCGGCGTGCCCGCCCGCCGGGTTGCGGAGCGAATTCCTACAACGCTCAGCTGGGAGCATATTGAAGACGGTCTGACCGGCCCGGCGGCCATGTCGGTCTGGAGATTGCCGGCATATATCGAGGCATTGGAGGAGGCCGGCTTTCAGGCGCGAAAGCATCGGCTCCGGTTCCATGCGCTGCTGGCATCCGTCGTCCTGACTGCGGCGATGCTGTTGATCGGGGCCGTGGTCTCGATACGGTCGCGGCGGCGCGGCGGGACGGCGGTGATGCTCTCCGCCGGCGTCATGGCCGGTTTCCTGCTGTATATCCTGTCGGATGTCGTTTTCGCGCTCGGATTGTCGGGTCGGGTGCCGGTCGTGCTGGCGGCCTGGACGCCGGCGGCGGCGGCGGTGATGCTGGGCTGCGCTGCGCTCTTGCATCTGGAGGACGGCTAACGGCATAACTGCAGCTGCCGAGACAGACGGAAACGGCGAAGATGCGTAGCGTGTGCCTGCGGTTTGTTTTCTTGTTCTGCGGTCTGGCTGCCTGCGGTGTTGCCCAGGCCCAGCAGGCCGGCCGGATTGTGGCGGTCGTCAACGACGATATCATCACCCGGTACGATGTGATTGCCCGGCTGGGCATTGCGCTGTCTTCCTCCAATGTCCGGGATACTCCGGAGATCCGCCGCCGGCTCGGGTCCCAGCTTCTGCGAACCCTCATGGATGAACGCCTGCAAAGCCAGGAAGCGCGCCGGCTCGGAGTCCGCGTGAGCGAACGCGAGATCGAACGGCAGATTGAGAACATCGAAAAGCGCAACAATCTGCCCTCCGGAGGGCTGGTCCAGTTCTTCCGCAACAACGGACTCGATATCGAGGCGTTGAAGGAGCATCTGCGGGTGGAAGCCGCCTGGAACACGGTGGTGACCCGGCGGATCGCGCCGCGCATCGAAGTCGGAGCAGGGGAGATCGACGCGCGCCTGGCGGAACGGCGCGCTGCCGTCGGCTCCAAAGAGTATGTCGTTTCGGAAATCTTCCTCGAACTGGACGACCCGGCAAGGGAAGGCGAGGTCCGTGCTGCTGCGGAGGGAATCGTGGCGCAATTGCGCGCCGGCGCCTCCTTCGACGGGCTGGCCAGACAGTTCTCGCAGTCCTCTTCCGCAGCCATCGGCGGCGATCTCGGGCGTGTGCGGGCCGGGCAGCTCGACGCCCGTCTGGAGGCCGCGCTCGAAACCCTGCCTCCCAATGGCGTGTCCGCTCCGGTTCGCCTTGAAGACGGCTTCTACATCCTCCTGCTTCGCGAGCAGAGCGTCGTCGAGAGCGCGGCGGCCGATGAGGCCGCGGAACGGGCCGGCATCGAACGGCGGTTGCGCGTGGAGCGCATCGGCCGGCGGGCCGACCGCTATTTGCAGGACCTGCGCCGGTCTGCATTGATATTTCGCCGGAGATGACCCCTTGCAGCCGCTCGCGCTGACCATGGGCGAACCGGGCGGCGTCGGCGGAGAGCTTGCGCTCAAGGCCTGGACGGCGCCCGGCGTTCCGGCCTTCTTTCTGGCAGGCGACGCCGGCTGGCTGGCCGGGATCGATCCCGCCGCTCCCGTCCGCGAGATAAGCCGCCCCGGCGAAGCCGCGCAGATATTTCCCGATGCCCTGCCGGTGCTGCCCCTGCCGCTGACGGCGCCGGTCAAGCCGGGAACGGCCGATCCCGTGCATGCGCCGGCGGTTGTCGCTTCCATCGAGCGGGCGGTGGCGGCCGTTCGTGCGGGCGAGGCTTCGGCGGTTGTCACGCTTCCGGTCCAGAAGGAAAGCCTGATGAGCGCCGGCTTCGCCCATCCGGGCCACACCGAGTTCCTGGCGGCGCTGACCGGCGCCCGGCGCCCGGTCATGATGCTGGTCGGCAAGCACCTCCGAACGGTTCCGATGACCGTGCATATTCCGCTGTCCGGGGTTGCGGACCGGCTGACGGCATCCCTTGTCGAAGATACGGCGCGCATCGTCGCGCATGCCCTGCGGGCCGATTTCGGCATCGCCGCGCCACGCCTTGCGCTGGCCGGCCTGAACCCCCATGCCGGGGAGGGCGGGGCGTTGGGGCCGGAAGAGGACGCGATCATGGCTCCGGCGGCGGCCAGGCTCCGCCGGGAGGGAATCGACATTCGGGGGCCGCTGTCCGCCGACACGCTCTTCCATGCCGAAGCGCGAGACCGCTACGACGCCGCGCTGTGCTCCTATCACGACCAGGCGCTGATTCCGGTGAAGATGCTCGATTTCCATAACGCGGTGAATGTCACGCTCGGCCTGCCGATCGTGCGGACCTCGCCCGACCACGGAACGGCGCTCGACATCGCCGGCACCGGCCGCGCGCGGCCCGACAGCCTGATTGCGGCCCTGAAACTGGCTCACGAGATGGCAGAGCGCCGGCAAGGTGTCTGACGGCAAACTGCCGCGCCCGCAGGACCTGATCCGCCGATACGGATTGGGCGCCCGCCGCGCGCTCGGCCAGCATTTCCTTCTGGACCCCGGAATTGCGGACCGCATCGCCCGCGCGGCGGAGCCCTTGGCGGGCCGGACGGTGGTCGAGATCGGGCCCGGGCCAGGCGGTCTCACGCGCGCGCTTCTGGAGGCCGGCGCCGCACGTATCGTCGCGGTTGAGCGCGACGCCCGCTGCGTAGAGGCGCTGGCGGAACTGGCGGCGGCCAGCGCGGGGCGTCTCCGGGTGCTGACTGCCGACGCGCTGCAAGTGGATGTGACCGCGCTCGGCCCTGCGCCGGTCAAGATCGTTGCCAATCTGCCATACAACATCGCAACGCCCCTGCTGGTCGGCTGGCTGCGGCGCCCGGACGGCATCGAGTCCATGATCCTGATGTTCCAGAAGGAGGTGGCCGACCGGCTGCTGGCTCCACCGGGCGGGAAGGCGCGCGGACGGCTCTCGATTCTCGCGCAATGGCGCACCGAAATCCGCCACTGTTTCGACCTGCCTCCCGGCGCTTTCACGCCGCCGCCGAAAGTTTCTTCCAGCGTGGTTGCGATGACGCCGCGCCCCTCGCCGGTCCCTGTGCATCCGGGCGATCTGGAGACGGTCACGGCCCGCGCTTTCGGAGGGCGGCGGAAGATGCTCCGGCGCACGCTCGGTAAGCTGCCCGCCCGCGCAGGACTCGACGGCACCCTGCGCCCCGAGGACCTGTCGGTGGAGGACTTCTGCGCGCTGGCGGGGGCGCTGCGGGATGCGGACCCGCAATAGGTCCACCGCAAACGGCCCGCTATCGACCACCCGGAGCCAGGGCCCACTCCAGCGATGTGTCATGAGATGTCATGATTTGCATGCGAGCGGCACATATGCTGTGGCCTGTTCGGGCATAAGCATCGGATATTCCCGCCTGTTTCGGTAACTTCTCATCTTCGGCATGGGGCCTTCCTCCCGGTCGGTCTTCGTTCCGTTCTCCCCGCCGCCCGGCTGCCCGGAGCGGCGGGACCCTGATTCGCGCGTATCCTGCGCGGGCGCCTGTGCGCGCGGGGGCGCACGTTTCGCGGCGGCGCGGTTTGCGCGCCTGATTGCCCGCGCCCGCCCGCGCGTGCGAGCCGGTGGCAGGACGCACTTCGCCCGTTGGCTGAATCAGGGGTTTTTTCGCGCCGGCGCGAACGGTGAAACGAAGCGGACCCGCGGATGCCGCTTCCTTCCTCCTGCTGCCTATTGTAGCACAAATTCTCTCAGGTCAATTCCTTTTCGAGAATTACTTCAGGAATTTAGAATAAAATGTGATCAACAACTGCCGGTTTGTCCCTGTAACCGGGCGGACAGCGGTCGCGCGCCGCCGTTCAGTCCAGGTCGCGCGCGCGTTCGCGGAGGACGAACTTCTGCACCTTTCCGGTGGAGGTCTTGGGCAGGGGGCCGAACACGACATGGCGCGGGGCCTTGAAACGGGCCATGTTGTCCCGGCAGAAGGCGATGACCTCCGCTTCCGTCGGCTCGGCGCCCGAAAGCGTCTCGACGAAGGCGCAGGGAGTCTCGCCCCATTTTTCGTCCGGCCTGGCCACGACCGCGGCTTCGAGCACCGCCGGGTGCCTGTAGAGGACCTGTTCCACCTCGACGGACGAGATGTTCTCCCCGCCGGAAATGATGATGTCCTTCGACCGGTCCTTGAGTGCGATATAACCGTCCTCGTGCATGACGCCGAGATCGCCGGTGTGGAACCAGCCGCCGGCGAATGCCTCCGCGCTCGCGTCCTCGTTCTTCAGATAGCCCTTCATCACGACATTGCCGCGCATCATCACCTCGCCGATGGTCTCGCCGTCGCGGGGCGTTTCCGCCATCGTCCCGGGGTCCATCACCGTCAGGCCTTCGAGAACCGGATAGCGGACGCCCTGCCGCGCCTTCATCGCCGCGCGTTCGGCGCCCGGCAGCGCATCCCAGTCCCTGTTCCAGGCCGAGACTACGGCGGGGCCGTAGCATTCCGTCAGGCCGTAGGTGTGGGTGATGTCGAAGCCCATAGCTTCCATGCCCTCGAGCGTGGAGGGCGGCGGCGGGGCGGCCGCGGTCATCACCTGGACGCGGTGGGCGAAGCTCCGGCGTTCGTCCTCCGGGGCGTGCAGCAGCATGTTGAGCACGATGGGCGCGCCGCAGAAATGCGTCACGCCTTCGACCGCAATCGCGTCGAAAATTCCCTTCGCCTCCACGCGCCGGAGGCAGACATGCGTGCCGGCCTGGGCGGTGATCGTCCAGGGGAAGCACCAGCCGTTGCAGTGGAACATCGGCAGCGTCCAGAGATAGACCGGATGGAGCTGCATCTGCCACGCCATCGTGTTGCCGGTCGCGTTCAGCCAGGCGCCGCGATGATGATAGACCACGCCCTTGGGATTGCCTGTCGTGCCGGAGGTGTAGTTCAGCGAGATCGCGTCCCATTCGTCCGGCGGCGGCGCATAGGTGAAACCGGGGTCGCCCTCGGCCAGAAAGGCTTCGTAGTCGAGGCTGCCGATCCGGTCTCCCGGCCCGTCATATTCCGGATCGTCGATATCCACGGTCAGGATATCCCGCCCGATCCCGGCCAGCGCTTGCCGGACTGTCCCGGAGAATTCCCGGTCAACCAGAATGGCCTTCGCCTCGCCATGTCCCAGCATGAAGGCGATGGACGCCGCGTCGAGGCGGATATTCAGCGTGTTCAGCACGGCGCCCGTCATCGGCACGCCGAAATGGCATTCCAGCATCTCCGGCGTGTTCGCGGCCATAACGGCCACGGTATCGCCCTTGCCGATGCCGTGCCCGGCAAGCGCGCCCGCCAGCCTGTGGCAGCGTTCGCGCGTCTCTTTCCAGGTGAACCGGCGCTTTCCATGCACGACCGACGGATGCTCCGGGAAAACCCAGGCAGTCCGTTGCAGGAACGAAAGCGGCGTCAGCGGCTCGTAATTCGCGTTCTGCCGGTCGAGGCCCCGGTCATAGGCGCTCATGGCAGAATTAGTATCCCTCGCGCTCCAGACGCTTGCGCATCATCTTGCGATGGCGGCGGACGGCCTCCGCCTGTTCCCTTGCGCGCTTTTCCGAAGGCTTTTCATAAGAGCGGCGGAGTTTCATTTCCCGAAAAATGCCTTCGCGCTGCATTTTCTTCTTCAGCGCCCTTAGCGCCTGATCGACATTGTTGTCACGAACGGTAACATGCACGGGTGCTCACTGCTCCTTTGGCTTCGGTTGGAAGGGGCGGTTTTATAGCACGGGCAATGGCATTGCAGAAGGCCGGTCCGGCATGCGCCATGTGCCGGCCGCCGGGACAGGGGCATCATGGTCGAACAGGAGAGCAGGGAACGCCTGCGCGAGCTCGTGGTGGAAGCGGCCCTGCCGCATATCGCTTTCGACGGCTGGACCATGGCTGCGCTTCGCGCCGGGGCCGTGGCGGCCGATCTCGACGAAGGCGAGGCCGCGGTGCTGTTCCCCCGGGGGCCGATGGAGGCCATCGAAGTGCATATGGCGCTTGCCGACCGGCATATGGTCGAGGAGGTATCGGCGCTCGATCCTCCGCCGGCGGGCGCGGCAGCGACCGTCCGGGCGGCGCTCCGCGCGCGGCTGGAGCGAAATGCGCCGCATCGCGAGGCCATCCGGCGGGCTGCGGCGCGGCTCGCCCTTCCGCACAACGCGCCGCTGGCGTTGAGGTCGCTCTACCGCACAGTGGACGCGGTCTGGCTGTTGGCCGACGACCGGAGCACGGATTTCAGCTACTACACGAAACGCGCAACCCTGGCGGGCATTTATGCAGCGGTTCTCCAGATCTGGTTGAACGACCGGTCCGAGGATCTGGGGGCGACCTGGGCGTTCCTCGACCGCCGGCTCGAGGATGTTGCGCGCATCGGCAAAGCGCGGGCGCGACTGCAGCGATGCGGCGCAAGGCTGCCGCGCTTCCGGGCCTTTTCACCGCGATTTCGGTAAGAGGCGGTTCACGTGCCCCATCTTGCGGCCGGGGCGGATATCGCGTTTCCCGTACAGGTGCAGCCGGGCACCCGGCTCGGCGAGCACGTCCTGCCAGGCAAGGATATCGTCTCCGAGCAGGTTGACCATCTCGACGTCGCTCAGCCGCGCCGGGTCGCCGAGCGGCAGGCCGGCGACGGCGCGGACGAATTGCTCGAACTGGTCGGTCCCGCAGGCATCCTGGGTCCAGTGGCCGGAATTGTGCGGCCGGGGCGCAATCTCGTTTGCAAGCAGCCTGCCGCTCCGGGTGACAAAGAATTCGACTGCAAGCAACCCGACAAGGTCCAGCGCCTCCGCTGCCCGCGCCGCCTGCGCCTGCGCCTCGGCTGCAACAGCCGACGGGACGGGCGCGGGCACCAGCGAGCGCCGCAATATGCCCTCCCGGTGGTCGTTCTGCGCGACATCGAACACGGCAATGCGACCGTCCTCTCCCCGGGCTGCAATCGCCGAGACCTCGGCCGAGAAATCGACCAGCGCTTCGGCCACGCCGCGTCCGGCGCCGAACGCTTCCCAAACTGCATCGGCATCGAAGCCCTCAACCAGCCGGACCTGCCCCTTGCCGTCATAGCCGAGCCTTGCGGTCTTCAGGATGCCGGGGCAGGGCGCGCGGCTGAGGTCGGCCGCCGAACGGACTTCGACCCAGGAAGCCGTTTCAAGCCCGATGCCGCCCAGGAAACGTTTTTCCACGGCGCGATCCTGGCTGGTCCGCAGCGCCTCCCAGCCGGGCCTCACCGGCACTTTCGCGGCGACACGGGCCACCGCTTCATGGGGAACGTTTTCAAACTCGAAGGTGGCCACGTCTATGGAAGCGGAGAAGGCATCGAGCGCCTGCGCGTCGTCATATCCGGCAATCGTTGCCGCCGCCGAGACCTCGACTGCGGGGCTGTCCGCCTCGGGGCAGAAAACATGGCAACGATAGCCGAGGCGGGCCGCGGCAAGGGCTGTCATGCGGCCGAGCTGGCCGCCGCCGAAAATGCCGATGGAGCCGCCCGGCGCTATCCGTGTCATCGAGGCGTTTCGGCGACCGCGGCGGTCTGCCGGTCGCGCCAGGCCCGAAGCCGTTCGGCAAGCGCCGGGTCGCCAAGCGCGACGACGCCGGCCGCGAGCAGCGCCGCATTGACCGCGCCGGCTTCGCCTATGGCGAGCGTGCCGACCGGCACCCCGGCAGGCATCTGCACGATGGAAAGCAGGCTGTCGAGGCCGGAGAGCGCGCGGCTCGGCATCGGCACGCCGAAAACGGGCAGGATCGTCATGGAGGCCACCATGCCGGGCAGGTGCGCAGCACCGCCCGCGCCGGCAATCACCGCCATCAGGCCCCGGTCGCGGGCCGAGCGGGCATAGCTGTAGAGGCGGTCGGGGGTTCTGTGCGCAGAGACGATGCGCGACTCATGCGCCACTTCGAGCGCATCCAGGGTTTCCGAGGCCCGCTTCATCACGGCCCAATCCGACTGGCTGCCTATGACGATACCGATGTGAACGGCGGCCTCGTCCATGATCCCGTCCCCCTCGCTGCTGGAAATCCGCCGGCGGCGGGCCGGCGCAGGAAATACCCTTCAGGCGATCAGGTCCGGATGGCCCTGCGCCTCCAGTCTCGCAATCATGTCCCGCAGCCACAACTTTCGTTTCTTCAGCCGCTGCACCTGCAACTGGTCGAACGGAACCTTCTCGGTGAGCGCGGCGATGGCGTAGTCGAGATCGGCATGTTCGGAACGCAACGCAGCGAGCCTCGCGGCCTTCGCGTCGTCTTCCGTCAGACTGGACATTCCACCTATGCTCCGTCTCTCTATCCACTATAGCAGAGGCCGGAACGGTGAGCGAGATAAGGCGCATTGGAATCCTGACCAGCGGCGGCGACTGCGCCGGGCTGAACGCCGCCGTCCGGGCCGTGACCCTGCATGCGCACGGGAACCTCGGGTGGACGGTCGTCGGCATCCAGAAGGGCACGCTCGGCCTGCTGTCCAGGCCTCTGCAATACGAGGTGATGGATCCGAAACGCTTTACCGGGCAGCTGCTTCGTATGGGCGGCACCGTGCTGGGCACCACCAATAAGGGCGATGCCTTCGACTACCCCATGCCCGACGGCTCCAGGATCGACCGGTCCGAGGAGATCGTCGAGGGCTACCGGCAACTGAGGCTGGATGCGCTGATCGGCATTGGCGGCGACGGAAGCTTCGCGATATTGCGCCGGCTGGCGCAGCAGGGCGGCATCCGCCTGGTCGGCATTCCGAAGACCATCGACAACGACGTGGGCTCGACCGAGTCGGCCGTCGGCCATGCCAGCGCCGTTGCAGCCGCCACCGAGGCGCTCGACCATCTCCAGCCGACGGCGGCGAGCCACGACCGGGTGATGGTGCTGGAAGTGATGGGCCGGGACGCCGGCCATATCGCGCTCTCGGCGGGCATTGCCGGCGGAGCCGACGCCATCCTGATACCGGAGATTCCGGCCGACCTCGCGCATGTCGCCGCGAAGATACAGGCGCTGAAGGCGCATGGGCGCAATTTCGCGCTGGTGGTCGTTGCGGAGGCCGTGCGCACAGAGGCGGGCGAGGCCGTGCGCCAGGCTGCCGGCGGGAGCGCCCGTTACGGGGGCATCGGGCATTGGGTGGCGGCGCGGCTCGAGGAGCTGACCGGCGCGGAGACCCGCGTCGCCGTGCTGGGGCACATCCAGCGCGGCGGCAAGCCGATTGCGCAGGACCGGCTCATCGCATCCGCCTTCGGCGTCCACGCCGTGGATGTCCTGGCGGAAGGCCGCCACGACCGGCTGGTGGCATGGCGCAACCGGACGGTCATCGACGTGCCGCTGGAGGACGCGATCAGGACCTACGCCGCCGTCGATCTGGACGGCCCGCTGGTGCATACCGCGCGTTCGCTCGGCATCTCCCTCGGCGACGGCGTCCCTATGCCCTGAGCCGCTCGTTTTCGGGATCGTGCGGCGACTCCGGAATGACGCGGGCCGGTCTCCGCGCGCCGAGGATGTCGATGGTAAGCCCGGTGCCGACCGCCGCCGCCTCGGGGCGCAGATAGGCGAGCGCCAGGCTTCGACCGACGGTGTGGCCGTAAACGCCGGAGGTCGCCCGGCCGACCATCTCGCCGTCGAGATACAGCGGCTCGTTGCCCCAGGGGTCGGCGTCTTCCGCGTCCACCTCCAGGGTCGCGAACGCCTGCGGCACGCCTTCCTCCCGCTGCCGGATGAGCGCGCCGCGGCCGATGAAGTCCGGCTTGTTCAAGGCGATGAAGCGGTCCAGCCCGGCTTCGAAGGCGGAATATTCGGTCGTCAGGTCCATGCCCCACATGCGGTAGGACTTCTCGACCCGCAGCGACTCCATCGCCCGCATCCCGACGCCGCCGATGCCGTATTCCGCCCCGGCCGCCATGAGCGCGTCATAGAGTCCTGTCTGGTATTCGATCGGGTGATGGAGCTCCCACCCGAGTTCGCCCACGAAATTGACCCTGAGCGCACGCACCGGCGCCATGCCAACGCGGATATGCCGGCCGGTAAGCCAGGGGAACGCCTCGTTGGAGAGGTCCGTCTCGGTCAGCTTCTGCAACACGTCGCGGGAACAGGGCCCCACCAGCACCAGCACGCCGTGGCGTTCGGTGATGTTTTCGAGACCGACCGAGCCATCGCCCGGCAGGGCCTTGGCGAGATAGTCGTGGTCGAAACGCTCGGCTGCGCCGGAGGATACCAGATAGAACTCCTCCGGCCCGTCGCGCATGATCGAGAACTCGGACCGCACGCCGCCGGTCGAGGTCAGCGCATGGCCGAGGCGGAGCGCGCCTGTCCTCTTCGGCATCCGGTTCGCGAGCAGGCCGTCGAGGAAAGATTCCGCGCCGGGGCCCGAGACCCGAAACTTGGAGAAGCTGGTGATGTCGATGAGCCCGGCCCGTTCGCGCGCGGTCCGGCATTCCTCGCCGACGGGGCCGAACCAGTTGGTGCGCCGGAAGCTCCATTCGTCGCGCCGGGGAACGCCTGAGGGCGCAAACCAGTTGGGCCGCTCCCATCCGTAGCGCTGCCCGAAAACCGCGCCGGCCGCCTCGTGGCGGCTGTGTACGGGGCTCGTCTTCGCCGGCCGGGCCGCGGGGCGCTCCTCGTCCGGATAGTGGACGGTGAAGACGTTGCGGTAGGCTTCCTCGTTCTTCTCGACCGCGTAGCTCTTGTTCGCATAGGCGCCGAAGCGGCGGGGGTCCACCGCAAGCATGTCTATGGGCGGCTCTTCGCCGTCCATCCATTCCGCGAGGAAACGCCCCGCGCCGCCCGCCGCCGTCACGCCGAAGCTGAATCCCTCGGCGAGCCAGAAGTTCCTCAGGCCGTAGGCCGGGCCGATCAGCGGGTTGCCGTCCGGGGTGTAGGGAATGGCGCCGTTCACCACGTCCTTGATGCCGGCTTCGCCGAAGATCGGCACCCGGGCGATGGCGGCTTCGATATGGGGTTCGAGCCGGTCCAGATCGCCGGGGAACAGCTCCTGGCCGAAATCGTCCGGCACGCCGTCCACGAAGCAGGCCGGCGCGCCCGCCTCATAGGGGCCGAGGATCAGCCCGTCGCGCTCCTCGCGGAGATAGTAGGAGGCGTCGCTCTCCCGCAGCACCGGCATCTCCGGCAGCCCCTCGACGTGGCGGGCCGTCAGCGCGGGGTGGGAGTCGGTGACGATATACTGGTGTTCGACCGGGATGACGGGCACGTCGATCCCGACCGTCGCCAGCGTCTGGCGGCACCAGGCGCCCGTCGCCGTTACCACATGCTCGGCGACGATCTCGCCCTTGTCCGTGACGACCCGCCAGGCGCCGTCCGGTTCCGGGTGGATGTCCACGACCTTCGTGTGGCGGTGTATCTCCGCGCCGCCGGCGCGGGCGCCGGCCGCAAGCGCATTGGTCAGATCGACAGGGGCCACATGGCCGTCATGCGGGTGGAAGAGGGCGCCCACGAGGCCCTGCGTGTTCGCCAGCGGCCAGAGCGCGCGGATCTCGTCGAGCCCGATCATCTCGAACGGCACGCCGATAGTGTTCGCCGTGCCGCAATATTTGCGGTACTCGTCCATACGGTCGCGATTGGTCGCGAGCCTGAGATTGCCGGTGACGTGGAAGCTCACATCCTGCCCGGTCTCGGCTTCGAGCGTCTTGTAGAGATCGACCGAATATTTGTGGATCTGGCCGACGCTGTAGCTCATGTTGAACAGCGGGAGCAGGCCCGCCGCGTGCCAGGTGGAGCCGGCCGTCAATTCGGACTTCTCCAGCAACACGGTGTCGGACCAACCCAGCTTTGCGAGGTGGTAAGCGACCGAGACGCCGACGCAGCCGCCGCCGACAACCACAGCCCGGGCGTGAGTGCGCATGGGTGGGGCTCCTTCCCTCATTGGCATCGGGACCCTGCCGCAAGCGGCCGGCGGCAAGCGTTCCATTCGCGACATCGAATATGCCTGTCACGACAAGCTGTCGCATAGGGGAAACTCTTCGTCGCGCGCGGACCGCAAGCGGCCTCCGGGGCGCGGGACCTTCGCGGGCATGAAGATCGACGGCTTTTCAATCGAGACGACGCCGGGCGGCGCCCGGAAGGTCGGCTCCTTCGCGGCGCTGGCGCCCCAGGGCACGCGCGTCTTCGTCACCCATCTGCCGGATGGCGCGCTCGACGATATCGTCAGGACGGCGGCGCGGCTGGCGGGCGCGGGCATGGCGCCGGTGCCGCATATCGGCGCGAAACACCTCGGAAGCCGGGCCGCTCTGGAACGGCATCTGGACGCCCTGCGATCGCTCGGCGTGCGGGAAGCGCTGTTGATCGGCGGAGACCGCAGCGAGCCGCGCGGCCCGTTCTCCGAGGCGGGAGACCTGACGGGACCGGCGGCGGAGCGGTTCGAACGTCTCTATTTCGCCGGCCATCCCGAGGAGGACCGCGACACCGCGCTGCTAGCCAAGATCGCCGCGGCGCGCACCGCCGGAGCCGAGGCTGCCGTCGTCACGCAGTTCGTGTTCGAGGCCGAAGCCGTGTTGAGCTGGGTGGAACGGATTGCCGCCCTCGGCAACACGGCTCCGGTTCGCGTGGGGCTGCCGGGCGTGGCGAGCCCCGGCGCGCTGCTGAAATACGCGAAGATGTGCGGCGTCGGGCGCTCGCTCCGGGGCCTGTGGCGCGATGGCCGGCTGCTAAGGATGGCGGGGCGCTGGACGCCGGCGGTGCCCATTGCCGGCCTCGAAGAAGCGCCTCCGGCAGTGGAGGGGCTGCATTTCTTCCCGTTCGGGGGCTTTGCGGAGACGGCCGCCTATCTGGCCGAGGCGAGGCAGGCCCCGTCCGAAAGGCGGTGGAACCAGTCATAGCCGGTGCGGCGCGTCCGCCCGTCCACATTCGGCGCGCCCCGGCTATCCATGACATCCACGGTGCGCAGATCGATGCTGATGCGGGTGCGCCCGGTCCGGTTCGGCCTGCTGGCGTGGAGATGGGCGCCGGAGAAGCAGAGCAGCTCTCCCGGCTCGATCAATACAAGCTCGCCGGGCTCCTCCGGCCTTGCGGCCTCCGGCAGCAGGGGATAGCCGCCCCCTGCGGCGCGCAGGGCCTCGATGTCCCATTCGGCGCTGCTGTTGGGAACCGGCCGGTCGAAATAGCCGGGCCAGATCTCCATCGTTGCGTCTGGCTCCAGGGGAAACAGCGGCGCCCACCAGTTCAACTGGTTCATCAGGTTCGAGCCCCAGGTATCCCTGTGAGGGGGCAGATCGCGCAAACGGCGCGTCCGGCAGGCCGCGCGACCGGGCTGGAAGCGCAGGATCGCCCGGTCCCGATAAGTCGTCTCCGGGTTGAAACCGAGCTCGGTAAAGAGCGCGCAAAGCAGGCCCGGCACCGCCTCGGAGCGCATGAAGCTGCGCCGCGCCGCCACGGCTTTCTCACACCATAACCCGCTGTCGAGCCGGCCTTCGTCCCCAACCGGGTCGTCGAAGGCGGCGCAAGCGATCCCGCGCGCGTGGTCGAGCAATGCGTCGAGCGCGCCGAGCTGCCGGAACACAACAAGCTCGCCGCGGAAGGCGCGCTCGGCGATGGCCGTCATGCCTGCTTCGCGTCGATCAGGCTGCGCCGGATTTCGCGCGAGGCCTCGATCAGCCGCTCGATCTCCTCGCCCTCTCCCCAGCGAATGGCCCGCTGAAGACGGGAAATGTCCTCCAGCAGCCGCCCGCAGACATCCAGCAGCGCATGGCGGTTGTTGAGGAAAATGTCGCGCCACATGGTCGGGTCGCTGGCGGCAATGCGGGTGAAGTCCCGGAAGCCGCTTGCAGCGAATTTGATGACTTCCTGGCGAAGGTCCTGTTCCAGGTCTGCGGCCGTTCCGACAATCGAGAAGGCGACCAGATGGGGAAGGTGGGAGGTGATCGCGAGCACATGGTCGTGATGGGCCGGGGTCATGCGCTCCAGCATCATGCCGGCCCGGCGCCAGAGCTCGCCTACCTTCTCGACCGCCTCGGGCGCCGTGCCGGGCGGCGGGGTAAGAATGCACCAGCGGCCCCGGAAGAGCTCGGCAAACCCGGCTTCGGGCCCGGAATGCTCGGTGCCCGCCACCGGATGCGCCGGCACGAAATGCACGCCCTCCGGAATGTGCGGACCCAGGTCGCGGACCACGGTCTGCTTCACCGAGCCCACATCGCTGACGATGGCTCCGCTCCGGAGCCGGGGCGCGATAGCCTCGCCGATGGCGGCATAGGCGCCGATGGGCGTGCAGACGACCACGAGGTCGGCGCCGTCGGCAGCTTCCGCCGGATCGTGGGTCGTGTCGTCGGCAATTCCGAGCCGCCGCACCGCTGCCAGCGTCTCCGCGCGCCGGGCGCAGGCGGTAATGCTGCCGGCCAGACGGTCCCGCTGCATCACCCGGGCCAGGGAAGAGCCGATCAGGCCGATTCCGATCAGCGCAACCCGTTCGAACATCGGCTCGGTCACGAGACGAGGGTCCTGAGGGCGGCGACGACGGCGCGGTTGTCCTCCTCCCGCCCCACCGTTATGCGCAGACCGTCCGGGAAGCCGTAGCCGGCCACGCGGCGCGGTATCACGCCGTGGCCCTGCAAGGCGGCGAAGGCGGCCTCGACATCCGGAAACCGGATCAGGATGAAATTGCCGACGCTCGGCAACACCTCGAAGCCCAGCGCACGAACCTCGTCCGTCAGCCAGGGAAGCCACTTGTCGTTGTGGGCGCGCGAGACCTGGACATATCCGGCGTCCCGTATCGCGGCCACTCCGGCAGCCTGGGCTGCGGCATTGACGTTGAACGGCCCGCGCACCCGTTGCAGCACGTCCACCACGTTGGGCGGGCAATAGGCCCAGCCGAGCCTGAGCGCCGCGAGCCCGTAAATCTTGGAAAAGGTGCGCGTCATGACGGTGTTGCCGCCGGCCTCGACCAGTTCGCGTCCGTCGGCGTAATCGTTGCGGCCCACATATTCCGCGTAAGCGGCGTCCACAACCAGCAGCACGCTCTCCGGCAGCCCCTCGCGCAGCCGCACGAGTTCGTCGCCGGAAATATAGGTCCCGGTCGGGTTGTTCGGGTTGGCGACGAAGACCAGCCTGGTGCGCGTCGTCACCGCCGCAAGGATCGCATCGACATCGGTGGTGAAATCGGTTTCCGGCGCCACGACCGGATGGGCGCCCGCCGCGCGCGTCGCAATCGGATACATGGCGAAGCCATGCTCCGGATAGATCACTTCGTCTCCCGGTCCCGCATAGGCATGGGCCAGCAGGGACAGCAACTCGTCCGAGCCGGAGCCGCAGACGATGCGGTCCGGATCGAGGCCATGAACCTCGCCGATGGCGGCGCGAAGCTCATCCGAAGCGCCATCCGGGTAGAGGTGCAGCGAGGACGCCATGCGCCCGAAAGCTTCCGCCGCGCGCGGCGAGGGGCCGAGCGCATTTTCGTTCGAGGACAGCTTGACGATATTTTCGACGCCCTCGATATCGCTTTCGCCGCCGACATAGGGCGAAATCTCCAGCACGCCGGCGCGGGGGGCAGGCAAGGTCATCCTGCGGTCTCCTTGAGAACGATCGGAACGGCATAGCCGCCGACGGGGATCATATCGGCGTCAGCCTTCCTTACGGCAACCAGGAACCGGTCGCCGCAATCCGCGAGAATCTCGCCCTTGGCTTCGGCGGCGATAGCGACGGCAAGGTCGTCGCCGCTCGGGTCCGGCGGATTGCGCGCAATCACGAGCGCGCTGGGTGCGCCTACCGGGTAGAGACCGGGCGCGAACGGGAGGCGGGCGACAATGTGGAGCGGGGGATCGATCTCGGCCAGCAACGGCCACCAGGGTTCGTCGTCGTCGAGAGACGCGACGGCGACAGCGGCCTCGCCGGCGGCGACGGCGCGCACGGCGGCGCTTGCGCTCGACGCGCGGAAGTGTCGGGCCGCGCGGAAATGGTTCCGGGCGCGTTCCCAGGCATTCTCGCTGCCGCTCACGACATTCAGCGGATGGCCCTCTATCGTAAAGCTCGCCCCGATTATCTCCCGCCAGACGCTCAGCAATGAGGCGGTCGGAAAGGGCGAACTATCGGTAGCCGCCAGCCGGCGCATCAGCGCGGCCTCGCGTCCGGGACGATAGACATCGATCAGGCCGCGGGCGCGCTTGTCCGTCCCAACGAGATCGACCACCCGCGCGCGCTCGCGCAGGCTTTCCAGAATCGCGAGGTCGCAGCGGTCGATCCGTTGCCGGAAGGCGGTGAGTGCTCGTTCGGCGGCGCTGTCATTCATGGGCGCGCCTCTTAGACCCGCGCGGGCGGGTTGACAATGCGGCGGGCCGTATCGATACCGGCGCGTCCCGATCAGGAAAGTGCGCCTCATGTCCCGCTATCGCATCGCCTCCATTCCGGGAGACGGCATCGGCAAGGAGGTCGTGCCGGAAGGAGTCCAGGTTCTGGAAGCGGCCGGGCGTCGCTACGGCATCGATTTCGAGTTCGAGACCTTCGACTGGTCCTGCGAACGCTATGCCGAAACCGGACGCCTCATGCCCGAGGATGGGCTCGACCTTCTGGCGCCCTTCGACGCGATCTTTCTGGGCGCCGTCGGCTGGCCGACCGTGCCGGACCACATATCGCTATGGGGCCTGCTGATCCCCATTCGCCGCCGCTTCGACCAGTATGTGAACCTGCGTCCGGTGCGTCTTCTGAAGGGAATCCGTTCGCCATTGGCGGGCAGGGGGCCGGAAGATATCGACTTCTATGTCATCCGGGAGAATTGCGAGGGCGAATATTCGGAAATCGGGGGCCGGCTCTATGCCGGCACCGATGCGGAGACGGTGGTTCAGGAAACGGTGTTCACCCGGCGCGGCGTGGACCGCATCCTGCGATACGCCTTCGATCTGGCGAAGACGCGGCCGCGCAGGAAAGTCACCTCGGCGACGAAGTCCAACGGCATCATCCACACCATGCCCTATTGGGACGAGCGCTTCCGGACCATCGCGGGCGAATATCCCGATGTGGCCACGGACCAGTACCATATCGACATTCTGACGGCCCATTTCGTCCAGCATCCGGATTGGTTCGATGTCGTCGTCGGCTCGAACCTGTTCGGCGATATCCTTTCCGATCTCGGGCCGGCCGTGGCGGGGTCCATCGGCATCGCGCCTTCGTCCAACATCAATCCTGCCGGCGATATGCCGTCCATGTTCGAGCCTGTGCATGGCTCTGCTCCGGACATTGCCGGGCGGGGCATCGCGAATCCCATCGGCCAGATCTGGTCGGGCGCCATGATGCTGGAGCATCTGGGCCACGAGGAAGCGGCCAGGGCCATAGAGAGCGCCATCGAAACGGTTCTCACAGGCGCCGGGCCGCTGACCCCGGACATGGGCGGCAACGGCACGACCGGGGAACTCGGCCGCGCCATAGCCGAAGCGCTGTAGCCCGGAACGCCGGAGAGGGGAATGGAACCGGGCGAAGCAGGCCGGCATGTGCGGTATGCCGCCGACGAGAAACCGCCGGCGCCGCTGGCCTTCGGCCTCGGCCTGCAACTCGCGGCGCTCACCATCGCCGGAATTGTCCTTACCCCTTCCATCGTGATCCGCGCAACCGGCGGAAGCGACACCTATCTCTCCTGGGCTGCCTTCGCGGCGGTTGCGGTGTGCGGCATAACGACCATTGTGCAGGCGGTGCGCCTTGGCCGCATCGGCGCCGGCTATGTCCTGCTCATGGGCACCTCCGGCGCCTTCATCGCCGTCTGCATCGGGGCGATGGCGCAGGGCGGGCCGGCGCTGCTTGCCACGCTCGTTATCATTTCGTCTTTCTTCCAGTTCGCGCTGGCGGCGCGCCTTTCCCTGGTCCGCCGCATCTTCACGCCGTCGGTCGCAGGCACCGTCATCATGCTGATCGCGGTAACGGTCATGCCGATCATCTTCGACATGCTGGGCAAGGCGCCGGAGGGCGCGCCGGCGCTCGCCGCGCCTCTATCGGCCGGCGTCACCATCGCCGTCATCGTGGCGATTGCGCTGGCCGCGACAGGGGTCTGGCGGCTCTGGGCGCCGGTTATAGGGGTCGTGGTCGGATCGGCGGTAGGCGGCGCGTTCGGCATATACGACTTCGGGCGCGTTGCCGACGCGGCGTGGATCGGGTTTCCCGAAGGAGGGTGGCCGGGATTCGACCTCGATTTCGGGCCGGCCTTCTGGACGCTGCTTCCGGCCTTCGTGCTGGTCACTCTGGTCGGCGCGATCGAGACGGTGGGAGACTCCATCGCCATTCAGCATGTTTCCTGGCGCGAGCGCCGGGCCGTCGACTACCGGGCGGTGGAAGGCGCGGTCGCCGCGGACGGGATGGGCAACCTGCTGTCGGGCCTCTTCGGAACGATTCCGAATACGACCTATTCGACCAGCATATCCGTGACCGAGCTGACCGGTGTGGCCGCGCGCCGCGTGGGGGTCGCCGTCGGCCTGATCTTCCTTGTGCTGGCCCTGTTGCCGAAGGCGCTTGCGATCGTGCTGGCCGTTCCCGCTCCGGTTGTCGCTGCCTATGCGACCGTGCTGCTGGCGATGCTCTTCGTGGTCGGCATGAGGATCGTGGTGCAGGACGGCATCGACTACCGCAAGGGGATCGTCGTGGGCGTTTCCTTCTGGATTGGCGTCGGCTTCCAGAACGGCGTGATTTTCCCGGAATATTTCGCGGAGTTCGCCGGCGGACTGCTGCAGAACGGCATGACGGCCGGCGGCGCGGCCGCCATTTTCCTGACGATATGCCTGGAAGCGGCCAAGCCCCGCCGAAGACGCATGGAAACCGCGTTCGACGATTCGGCCTTCCGGCCCGTCAGCGAGTTCCTCAGGCAATTCGCATCGCGCAACGCCTGGTCGAAGGACACGGCGCAGCGGCTCGACGCCATCGGCGAAGAAGCTCTGGCGACACTCATGCAGCGGGACGGCGGGAAGGAGGTGCGGCGGCCCCCGCGTCTTCGCGTCTCGGCATCCCGCGACGACGGGGGAGCCGTTCTGGAGTTCGTCGTCGCCTCCGGCGAAGACAGCAACCTCGAGGACCGCATCGCCCTGTTGGGCGAACATACGGCCGGCACGCCGGCAGAGCATGAGATCTCGCTCCGGTTGTTGCGGCACCTTGCGTCGTCCGTGCGTCACCAGCAGTATCACGACACGGACATCGTGACCGTTCATGTAAAGGGCGTGGAATAGGGCCGGGGAGGCGGCAGGCGCTTTTCCTGCCCGCCGGCTTCGGCTACCGTCCCCGCAGCAATATCGGGAGGCGGACATGCCCGGGATGGCAGCGACGGACATCCGAGTAGTGCCGACGGGCGCGGCGCTCGGCGCGGACATCGTCGGAGTCGATCTCGCGCAGGATATCGGCGATGCCGATTTCCACCGGATAGAGGACGCCTGGCACGAGCATCTGGTGGTGCGTTTCCGGGGCCAGACGCTCGATGACGATGCTCTCGCCGCCTTCTCGCGCCGCTTCGGCGAGCTGGACATGGCGCCGACAGGGCGCGGCGGCAAACCCTTCAACCCCGACCGGCCCGAGATCGTCGTGGTCTCCAATATCGTCGTGGACGGGAAGCCGGCCGGCGCGCTCGGCAATTCCGAGCTCGTCTGGCACCAGGACATGACCTACAACGACATCCCGCCCAAGGCGAGCCTGCTCTACGGCATCGAGGTTCCGGAGGTCGGCGGCGCCACGCAATTCTACAATCTTTACAAGGCCTACGACGCACTGCCCGATGCGCTGCGCCAACGGATCGAAGGCCTGACCTGCAAGCATGACGCGACGCGCTCGTCCGACGGCCGGCTTCGCCACGGCTACGAGGAAGAATACTCGAATGAAGACCGCCCGGGGGCCATCCATCCGCTGGTCCTTGTCCATCCCGGGACGGGCCGCAAGGCTCTCTGCGTAGGCCGCCGCCCGAACGCCTGGATCGTCGGTCTGCCCGACGATGAGAGCGATGCGTTGCTCGACGAAATCTGGGCGCATATCGAGCGTTGCGGCTTCGTCTGGACGCAGGACTGGCAGGCGGGAGACCTCGTGATCTGGGACAACCGCTGCACCCTGCACCGGCGCGACACGCTGCCCGCCGGCAGCCGGCGCCATATGCACCGCACCCAGGTCCGCGATACGGCCCGCCCGGCGGCCGCGTAGGCGCCGCTCCCTAGTCCAGCGTCTCCGAGAGGCGCAATTCGGCGATACGTTCGACCTGCCGGCAGGCTTCGGCGAATTCCGTCCCGGAATCGTTTGCAAGGCGCCGCTCGAAGGCTTGCAGGATGCCGGCCCTGTCGTGGTCGCGCACTGCAATGATGAACGGAAAACCGTGCTTCTCTACATAAGCCCGGTTCAGTTCGGTGAAGCGGGCGCGCTCGGCGTCGGTCAGCGCATCGAGCCCGGCGGATGCCTGTTCCGCCGCCGATGCCCCGGTCAGCCGGCGGGCTGCGGCCAGCCGTCCCGCGAGGTCAGGATGGGCTTTCAGCACGCCGAGCCGCTCATCCTCGCCGGCGGACCGGAATTGCCGCGCAAGCGCGCTCAGCATGCCGACCGCGGTGTCATGGGCAGGCCCCAGCTCACCGTCCCAGGCGCGCTCCGCAATCCAGGGCGAATGCTCGAAAATGCTTCCGAACCGCGCGACGAAGGTTTCGCGGTCCATGGCCGACGGCCGTTCCCGCGCGACAGGCGGCGGGTGCAGGGCCTGCCAGTGGCGGGCGATGTCGATGCGCCGCGCGAACCAGACCCCCTCGTGCGCCGCCGCATGTTCGATGAAGCGCCTCAGCGCCACGATGCGCCCCGGCCGCCCGACGAGCCGGCAATGCAGGCCGACCGAGAGCATTTTCGCGCTGCCCGCCTCGCCCTCGGCATAGAGCGCATCGAAACTGTCGCGCAGATAGGCGAAGAACTGGTCGCCGGAATTGAAACCCTGCGCCACGGCGAAGCGCATGTCGTTCGCATCGAGCGTATAGGGGACGATCAGCTGGTCGCGCTTGCCGAAACGGACCCAGTAGGGCAGGTCGTCGGCATAGGCGTCCGACACATAGTCGAACCCGCCTTCCTCGGCGGCGAGCCGGACGGTGTTGTCCGAGCAGCGCCCCGTGTACCAGCCGCGCGGCCGCTCGCCCGTGACTTCCGCGTGCAGGCGCACGGCCTCTTCCAGATGTTCGCGCTCCTCTTCGAGCGGCATGTCCCGGTATTCGATCCATTTGAGGCCGTGGCTTGCAATCTCCCAATCGGCGGCCTGCATCGCCGCCACCTGGGCCGGCGAGCGCGCCAGCGCCGTCGCCACGCCATACACCGTGACCGGAATGTCGAAGCCGGTGAACAGCCGGTGAAGGCGCCAGAAGCCGGCCCGCGCGCCGTATTCGTAGATCGACTCCATGTTCCAGTGCCGCTGGCCCGGCCAGGGCGCGGCGCCCACGATCTCGGAAAGGAACGCTTCCGAGGCCGGGTCGCCGTGAAGAATGCAATTCTCGCCGCCCTCTTCGTAGTTGATGACGAACTGGACGGCGATCCGGGCGCCGCCGGGCCATTTCGGATCGGGCGGTTCGGGCCCGTAACCGTGCAGGTCTCTTGGATATCGCAATGCCGTTTTCACCCTCCGGCCGTCCGGGTTTCATGGCTCCCCGTGTTGTTGATTGTAAAAATGCGGATTGCTAGCGTGCAACCGCGCGGCCTCCCGACGGGAAGGCCCTTTGCTAGTCCGAGGGGGCGCCATGCCCGACGGCCGGCTGACCACTCATGTGCTGGATACGGCTCTCGGCCGTCCCGCTGCGGGCCTCGCGCTCCGGCTCTACAGGCTGGACGGGGACGACCGCCGCCTGCTGGCGTCGGCCGTCACCAATGCCGACGGGCGAACGGACCGGCCGTTGCTCGAGGGCGACGAGTTCGGCGTCGGCGCCTACGAGATCGAATTCGAGGCGGGCGACTATCATCGCGCGGCGGGTGCGGGTGCGGACAGGCCGTTCCTCGGCACGGTGCCGGTGCGGTTCGGCATTTCGAAAGCCGGGACCGCCTGCCATGTGCCGCTGCTGCTCTCGCCCTTCGGCTATTCGACCTATCGGGGCAGCTAGGCCATGGCCGGGATACGCCGCGAACTCCGGTTCCTGGTGAATGACGAGGAGGCCGCGCTCACGGATGCCGGCGCCGGCGACAGCCTGCTCGACTTCCTGAGGCTTCGCTGCGGCCTGCGCGGCACCAAGGAGGGCTGTGCGGAAGGGGACTGCGGCGCCTGCACCGTGCTGGTGGGCCGGCTGCGCGACGGGGAGCTGCGCTACGAGGCGGTCAACAGCTGCATCCGGCTCCTGCCGAGCCTCGACGGCTGCCATGTCGTGACGGTCGAACATCTCGCCGGCGCGGATGGCGGCCTGCATCCGGTCCAGCAGGCGATGGTCGATTGCCACGCCAGCCAGTGCGGTTTCTGCACGCCTGGCATTGTCATGGTCCTCTATGCGCTCTGGCTGGAGCGGCCGCGGCCGTCGGAAGCCGAGATCCGGCGGGCGCTCCAGGGCAATCTCTGCCGCTGCACCGGCTATGCGCCGATCCTGCGCGCGGGCGCCGTCGCGGCCGACTACGGCCTGCCCGAAGACGACCGACTGGTGCGCAGCCGCGAGGCGGTTGCCGCGCGCCTGGCGGCAATGGCGGACGGGAAGCGGGTCGAACTGGCCGGCGGCAGCGTTGTCGTTCCGGCCGATGAAGACGATCTGGCGGACGCGCTGGAATCGGAGCCGGCGGCCACCGTGATTGCCGGCGCAACCGATGTCGGGGTGTGGATCAACAAGGATTTGCGGGACATTGCGCCGGCGGCGTTCATCGGCCATTTGGACGGGCTCGGCCGGATTGCCGTGAAGGGCGGGACAATATGCATCGGGGCGACGGCGTCCTATTCGGATGCGGAAGCGGCCCTGACGGAGGCGGTGCCGGGCCTTGCGGACTACTGGAGCCGGATCGGCGGTTGGCAGATACGCAATATGGGCACGGTCGGCGGCAATATCGCCAACGGCTCGCCCATTGCCGACCTGCCGCCGGTATTGATCGCGCTCGGGGCCGAGCTGGTTCTGCGAAAGGGCCGGGAGCGGCGCGCCATGCCGCTCGAAGCCTATTTCCTCGACTACGGCCGGCAGGACCTGGCGCCCGGCGAGTTCGTGGAAAAGGTGCGCGTGCCGGTTCCGGCAGAGGATGCCCGGCTCGGCTTCTACAAGGTCTCCAAGCGCCGCGACGAGGACATCTCGTCGGTCTGCGCCGGCTTCATGGTCCGCGTCCGGGACGGTTGCATAGAGGAGGCGCGGCTGGCTTTCGGCGGCATGGCGGCGACGCCGAAACGGGCCGAAGCGGCCGAAGCCGCGCTGCGCGGCCGGGCGTGGGGGGAGCCAGCCTTCGAAGCTGCGGAGCAGGCGCTGGAGCGGGACTTCACGCCGATTTCCGACTGGCGCGCCTCGGCGGAATACCGGGCGCTCGTCGCCCGGAACCTGCTGAAGCGCTTCTATCTGGACCGGTCGCCGACGGTTTCGCCATGACCGGCCCCGCAAGCCGCGAAATCATGCACCGCGCGCACCGGCACGATTCCGCCGCCAGGCACGTGACGGGCCGCGCCGCCTATGCCGACGACATGGTGGAGCCGACCGGCATGCTGCATGCCTGCCTCGGGCTCTCGACGGCCGCCCATGCCGGCATATCGGAACTGGACATCGCGGAAGTCCTGAGCGCGCCCGGCGTGGTCGGAGTGCTGACGGCGGCCGATATTCCGGGCGAGAACGACATCAGTCCCGTCGGAGCGGGCGACGACCCGGTTTTCGCGGACGGCGTCGTTTCCTTCTACGGCCAGCCCGTGTTTGCGGTCGTGGCCGCAACGCGGGCCGAGGCCCGGCGCGCCGCGCGCCGCGCACGGGTCGTCTATGAGCCGAGGCCGGCCGTGATCGAAGCCGACGATGCCCTCGAAACCGTGTCGGAGCCGCTGACACTCGCGCGGGGGGATGTCGAGGCCGCGCTGGAGGCCGCGCCGCGCCGCCTGCAGGGCACGCTCCGGGTGGGAGGACAGGACCATTTCTACCTGGAGAGCCATGTTGCCTTTGCCCTGCCGGGAGAAGACGACGAGGTCCGGGTGGTCTCGTCGACCCAGCATCCGAGCGAAGTGCAGCATGTCGTGGCCCATGTGCTCGGGGTCCCGTCGAGTGCGGTGACGGTGAATGTGCGGCGCATGGGCGGGGCGTTCGGCGGCAAGGAAAGCCAGTCGAACCTGTTTGCCGCCGTCGCCGCGCTCGCCGCCCGGAAATTCGGCCGCGCCGTCAAGCTGCGTCCGGACCGGGACGACGACATGACCGCGACCGGCAAGCGCCACGACTTCCGCGTCGATTACGATGTCGGGTTCGACGATGAAGGGCGTATCCTGGCCGTGGACAGCGTGCTGACGGCGCGCTGCGGCTTCTCCGTCGATCTGTCGGGCGCTGTTTCGGACCGGGCGCTGTTCCACGCGGACAATGCCTATTTCTTCCCGGCCGTGCGCCTGCGCTCGCGGCCGATGCGCACCAACACCGTCTCGAACACGGCCTTCCGGGGCTTCGGGTCTCCGCAGGGCGTCATAGCCGCCGAGCGGGTTATCGAGGAGGTTGCATACAGCACCGGCCGTTCCCCGCTCGATATCCGCAAGGCCAATTTCTACGGCGGCCCCGGCAGGGATCTGACGCCTTACCACCAGCCGGTCGAGGACAACATCCTCCCGCGCCTGGTCGCGGAAATCGAAGAGCGGGCGGACTACGCGCCGCGGCGGCAGGCGGTTCTGGATTTCAACGCAAGGGGCGGCGTCCTGCGCCGGGGCATCGCGCTCACGCCGGTCAAGTTCGGCGTGTCCTTCACGGCGACCTGGATGAACCAGGCCGGCGCGCTCGTGCATGTCTATCGCGACGGCTCGATCCACCTGAACCACGGCGGCACGGAGATGGGGCAGGGGCTCTTCGTCAAGGTCGCCTCGGTGGTCGCGGATTGTTTCCAGGTCGAGCTCGACCAAGTGCGGATCACCGCCACCAGCACCGGCAAGGTGCCGAACACTTCGGCGACCGCGGCCTCCACCGGTTCGGACCTGAACGGTATGGCGGCGTTCGAAGCCGCCGACGAGATCAGGCGCCGGCTGGTCGCGTTCGCCGCCGGGCGCTGGAATGTCGAACCGGACCAGGTCGTCTTCGAGGCCGGAAGGGTCAGGATCGGCAACCAGGACATGGCCTTCGCCGATCTGATCGAGGCGGCCTACATGGCCAGGGTCCAGCTTTCGGCCACCGGCTTCTACCGCACCCCGGAAATCCACTGGGACCGGGCGGCCGGACGCGGCAAGCCCTTCTACTATTTCGCCTACAGCGCCGGGGCCACCGAGGTCGAGGTCGATACTTTGACCGGGGAATACCGCGTGCTCAGGGTCGATATCCTTCACGATGCCGGCCGGTCGCTCAATCCGGCCATCGATCTGGGCCAGGTCGAAGGCGGCTTCATCCAGGGCATGGGGTGGGTGACGACGGAAGAGCTCTGGTGGGACGGCGAGGGCCGGCTGCGCACCCATGCGCCCTCGACTTACAAGATACCGCTCGCCTCGGACTGCCCGCCCGTCTTCAACGTGCATCTCGCCGAGTGGTCCGAGAACGCCAAGCCCACCATCGGCCGGTCCAAGGCCATCGGCGAGCCGCCCCTGCTGCTGTGCGCGTCCGTGGTCGAGGCCCTGTCGATGGCCGTCGCCAGCACCGCCGGCTATCGGCATTGCCCGAGGCTCGACACGCCGGCGACGCCGGAACGCCTGCTGCTTGCCATCGAACGGCTGAAGCGGGAGAGGACGGAATAGTGGAAGGGCTGCTTCCTGTCCTCGGCGAGTGGCTCGAATTCGCCGTGCGTTGGGCGCATGTGACGACCGCCATCGTGTGGATCGGCACTTCGTTCTACTTCATTGCGCTGGACCTTGGCCTTCGCCGCCCGCCGAGCCTTCCCGAAGGGGTGAGCGGAGAGGAATGGCAGGTGCATGGCGGCGGCTTCTACCATGTCCGCAAATACATGGTCGCGCCTGCGGAACTGCCCGAACACCTGACCTGGTTCAAATGGGAAAGCTACGCGACCTGGGTTACCGGCTTTGCGCTGTTATGCGTGCTCTATTACGCCCATCCCGAATTCTACCTCGTCGACAACGAGATCATGGAGCTGTCGAACGAGGCGGCGATCGCCATTTCCGTCGCGTCCATCGTCATCGGCTGGTTCGCCTACGACCTCATCTGCAAGAGCCGCTTCGGCGACGACAATACGCGGCTGATGCTGTTCCTCTATGTCGTCCTCGTGGCTATGGCGTGGGGCTTTTCGCAGGTCTTCACCGGGCGGGCGGCCTTCGTGCATCTCGGCTCGATCACGGCGACGATCATGAGCGCCAATGTGTTCCTGGTCATCATTCCCAACCAGCGCATCGTGACCGAGGACCTGAAAGCAGGACGAACTCCGGACCCGAAATACGGTCGGATCGCGAACCAGCGTTCGACGCACAACAACTACCTGACGCTGCCCGTCATCTTCCTGATGCTCTCGAACCACTATCCGCTGGCCTTCGCCACGGAATACAGCTGGGTCATCGCGTCGCTGATCTTCCTGATGGGCGTGCTGATCCGCGTCTATTTCAATCGCCTTCATTCCAAGCGGGGGCATACGGTTTGGCCGTGGCTCGTTGCTGCCGTCCTGTTCCTCGTCATCGTCTGGCTCTCCACCATGCCGGCGGTGCTGACCGGCTCGGGCAACGGCCCGGCGGCGCTGACTCCGGCGGAACGCCGCCTCGCCGCATCGCCCCATTTCGAAGCGGTGCAGGAGGCCGTCCTCACCCGCTGCCTCGTCTGCCATACGGAAGAGCCGGCCTGGGAGGGGATTCGCCGGCCGCCCAAGGGCATCGTGCTCGAAACCGAGGAGCAGATTCTTCGGAACGCCCGCCTCATCTATCTCCAGGCCGGCAGGTCGCGCGCCATGCCTCCCGGCAATCTTGCCGGCATGGAAGACAGCGAACGCCGGCTGATCGTCGCCTGGTACGAGGAGAGGTGGGAGTAAAGCCGGCCCCCGACAGCGCTACAGCAGCGGCGCCAGCCGCGGGTGGCGGTTCACGTCCTTGTAGAGCAGGTATCGGAACGGGCCGGGACCGCCCGCATAGCAGGCCTGGGGGCAGAACGCCCGCAGCCACATGAAGTCCCCGGCCTCGACTTCCACCCAGTCCCGGTTGAGCCGATAGACGCCCTTGCCTTCGAGCACATAGAGCCCGTGCTCCATGATGTGCGTCTCGGCGAAGGGGATGGCGGCGCCCGGCTCGAAGGAGACGATGTTGACATGCATGTCATGGCGCATGTCCTCCGGGTCGATGAAGCGCGTGGTCGCCCAACGGCCGTCCGTGTCCGGCATGGCGACGGCCGGGCATTCCCGGTCGCTGGTCACGATGGGGTCGGGCAGGGCGAGGCCCTCGACCGGCTCGTAACGCTTGCGTATCCAGTGGAAGACCGCATTTTCGCCGCCCCGGTTGCGCAGCTGCCAGGCCGCGCCCGGAGGGATATAGACGAAACCGCCGGCCTCGATCCGCCAGGTCCGGCCGGCGAGCATGAGTTCGAAGGAGCCGGAAACCGCGAAGAGGCCGGCTTCTGCGCCGGCGTCGGGCTCGGGATTGTCGCTGCCGCCGCCGGGGGCCACCTCGACGATGTATTGCGAAAAGGTCTCCGCAAAGCCGGAGAGCGGCCTTGCGAGTATCCAGGCGCGGGTCTTGTCCCAGTGCGGGAGGAGGCTGGTGACGATGTCCCGGAGCACGTCCTTCGGAATGACGGCATAGGCCTCCGTGAAGACGGCGCGGCCGGTCAGCAGTTCCGTCTGGCCCGGAAGGCCGCCGCTGGGCGCGTAGTAGCTTCGTGACTCAGGCACTGTAGCCGCCTCCCGAATTCAGGCCGGTTGGGCTTCCCCCGGTTTCCGCGGGCGCTTCATCGGGTCTTCTACGACGCCTTCCGGTTCGATTTCGACCTCGAAATTCTCCAGGAACACGGCGATCATCGAATAGAAGCCGACGGCGAGCGTAAGTTCGGCCATCTGCCCCGGATCGAGATGGACGGAAAGCGCGTTCCAGGTCGCGTCGCTGGCGCGGACGCTCGACACGACCTCGTCGGTGAAACGGATGACCAGGTTTTCGAGTTCCGAGAACACCGTTTCGTCCTCGCCGTGCTCGACGCCTGCGATCCGGGCCTCGTCCATGCCGATATTGCGCGAAACGATCCTGTGCTGGTGGACCTCATAGGGGGCGCCGAGCAGGTGGCCGACGCGCAGGATGGCGATTTCCCTGAGCTCGGGGTCGAGCCTGCCCTTGAACAGGATCGCATTGCCGAGCCGCATGAAATGCGGCAGCGCCGGCCCGGTGTGGGCCAGCATGTGGAAGACGTTCATCAGCGGGTCGAAGCGCTGGACGAAACTGCGCAATTCGTCCGGCAGGGTCTCGATGTCGGGGTAGGGCGCTCGCGCCATCGGGGTCAGCCTCCGAAAAGGGGTAGCGGTAGTCGGACGAGCGTCTATTCGTTGCCGACGGCCGCCCGGCCGGCCGCCTCGCCGGCGATCTTGCCGAAGACCGCGCCCGCCATCAGCCCGGTGCCGCCCGGATAGTTGAACCAGAACAGGCCGCCCACCAGCTCGCCCGCGGCATAGAGGCCCGGAATCTCGATGTCGTCGGTGTCCATCACTTGGGCGTCGTCGTTCACCCTAAGGCCGCCGAAGGTGAAGGTGATACCGCAGGTGGTCTGGTAGCCCTCGAAGGGCGGCTCGTCGATGGTGTTGGCCCAGTTCGTCTTGTCCACCGCGAGGCCCTCGGTCCGGCGCCCGTCCTTGACGTTCGGGTTGTAGGGAATGTCGGTTCGAACGGCGGCGTTGTAGGCGCGGAGTTCCGCCAGGAAATTCTCGGCGTTCACGCCTTCGAGCTTCGCCGCAAGCTCCTCGATAGTATCGGCCCGGACCTTGGTGACCTCGCGGATGCGGTATTCGTCGCGCAGGTTCGGGATGATCTTGTTGTCGAACACCTGCCAGGCCATCTGGCCCGGCTGGCCCAGGATCACGCGACCGTATTTCGCATAGGTGTAGTTGCGGAAGTCAGCGCCTTCATCGACGAAGCGCCGGCCTTCCGCATTCACCATGATGCCCCAGGGATAGCTGTGCTTCTGGAAATCGTCGCCGACGGCGAGATCGCCGAATTCGGGCGCGTTGAAATCCCAGCCGACGGCATGGCAGCCGGACCAGTTGCCATAGGCGCGGGCGCCGATATCCAGCGCCATGCGGATGCCGTCGCCGGTGTTGAACCGGGTGCCGCGCACCTTGGCCACGTCCCAGCCGGGGCCGAGATAGCGGGTGCGCATCTCCGGATTCGCCTCGAAGCCGCCTGCAGCGAGGACCACGGCGCGGGCATGGACTTCGAAGCTGCGGCGGTCCTGGCGCACGCGCACGCCCTTCACGCCGTCGTCATCGTGCAGCAGGGCGGTGGCGCGGGCGCCGTAAAGCACCTCCACGCCCTCGCGCGCGCCGGACTCGTGCAGGGCGTCCACCAGCCCCGGCCCGCCGCCCCAGGCGGACAGCACGAGCCCGCCCCAGAACTTGAACCGCCCGTCGATCTTGAAGGCCTGTTTGCCGTAGATCGGCAGGAAGCGTACGCCCTTGTCCCGCATCCACTTCATCGTGTCGAGCGAGCGCGTGACCAGAAGCTCGCACATGTCGGGGTCGGTCCGGTATTCGGTGATCCGGCCCATGTCGTCATAGAAGTCGGCCTCGCTGTAGACGCCGAAATCGGTGATTGCGATTTCGTCCTCGGTCAGGTCCGGGACAAGCGCCTTAATATCCTCGACGCCGTTGAAGACCGTGCGGATATTCCCGGCGGTGAAGGCCGAATTGCCCCCGCGCTCTTCCTCGTTCGCGCGCTCCAGCACGAGCACATCCGCCCCCTGCTCGCGCGCGGCGAGCGCCGCGCACATGGCGGCGTTTCCCGCGCCCACAACAACGACATCGACTGTGCGGTCCGACATTACGAAATCTCCAATGAGGCCGGGGCGAAGAGGGTTCAGCTTCCGAAGACGCGCGCGAAGATCGTATCGACATGAACCAGCTGGCGGTCCGCATCGAAGAGTTCGTCGAGCCGCGCGGGCGGCACGGCTGCGGCAATCTCCGGGTCCCGCTCGAGCTCGGCGCGGAAGGAGCCGCCTTCCCGCCAGACGGCCATCGCTGCCGCCTGCACCTTCGCATAGGCGTCTTCGCGGCTCATGCCCGCTTGCGTGAGCTCCAGAAGGACATGCTGCGAAAACACGAGGCCGCCCAGGCTGTCGAAATTCCGCCGCATGGCTTCGGGATAGACGACCAGCTTCTCCACCACGCCCGCGAGCCGGTGGAGCGCGAAATCGAGAGTGACTGTCGCATCCGGGCCGATCATCCGCTCGACGGAGGAATGGGAAATGTCCCGCTCATGCCAGAGCGCGACATTCTCAAGCGCGGGAATGACGGCCGAGCGCACCATGCGCGCAAGCCCGGTCAGGTTTTCCGTCAGCACCGGATTGCGCTTGTGCGGCATTGCGGAGGAGCCTTTTTGCCCGGCGGAGAAGAACTCTTCCGCCTCCCGCAGCTCGGTGCGCTGCAAATGCCGGATTTCGACCGCGAGCCGCTCGACGCCGCTGGCGATGACTCCCAGCACGGCGAAGAACATGGCGTGCCGGTCGCGCGGGATTACCTGGGTCGAATGGGTCTCGGGCGCGAGGCCCAGCTTTTCCGCCACATGGGCCTCGACGCGCGGATCGACGCTGGCGAATGTGCCGACGGGGCCGGAAATGGCGCAGGTCGCAATCTCTGCCCGGACCGCCTCCAGGCGGGCGCGGTTGCGGGCGAACTCGGCATAGTGGCCTGCCAGCTTCACGCCGAAGGTGGTGGGCTCCGCGTGGATGGCGTGGCTGCGGCCGACGCAGAGCGTGAATTTGTGCTCACAAGCCTTTGCTTTCAATGCGGAGAGGAGCCTGTCGAGGTCGGCCAGAAGAATGTCGCTGGCGCGCGCGAGCTGCACCGCCAGGCAGGTGTCGAGCACATCGGATGAGGTCATGCCCTGGTGGACGAACCGCGCTTCCGGCCCGACATGCTCGGCGAGATTGGTGAGGAAGGCGATGACGTCGTGCTTCGTCTCGGCCTCGATTTCGTCTATGCGCCCGACCTCAAACGCGCCCCGCTCCCACACCGCGCGCGCAGCAGAGGCGGGCGCCATGCCGAGCGCCGCCATGGCGTCGAGCGCATGGGCCTCGATCTCGAACCAGATGCGGAACCTGGTCTCCGGCGACCAGATGGCCGCCATCTGGGGGCGGGAATAGCGTTCGATCATGGCCCGGACCCTAAGCGGGGCCGTTCCCTCCGGCAAGGATACCCGGTGTCGCGGAGAGCCTCGTCCAGTCCGATGCGCAACGCAGGATTACGCGGCCTCCAGCAGCTCCGCGGCAATCTCCGGGTCGTCGCCGCGCGGAGCGAGCGGGTCCTGCGGGCTCAGCCGGCGGTCGAGCACCATTTGCGCCAGCAACAGGCGTTTCCGGCCGCCGCCGGCCGCCGCGATCCGGGCGCCTTCATGCGCCATGACGACGGCGCTCGCCGCATGGTAGAGCGCATCGGAAGCCTGACGCATGCGCGGCTCGTCCCCGGCATCCGCGACTTCCCCGGCGAGCGCGACCGCTCGGGCGGCGGCGTGGCCGAGCGCCCCCTTCAACTGGCCGGGCAGGCCCTCCGCCCTGTCCAGCAGGTCTGCCAGGGTGTCGCCGAGCACCTCCTGGGCGCCGGCCTTGCCGACGGCGCGCCCGATAATGTCGAGCGCGTTGATGTTGGAGGTGCCTTCCCACAGCACGCCCAGATGGGCGTCGCGCACCAGCCGGGCGTTGACGAAGGTCTCGATGTAACCGTTACCGCCGCGCGCTTCCATCGCGCCGGTCGCGACCGCGATATTGTCGCGGCAGGTGCGGAATTTCAGCAACGGCGTGAGCAGCCTTACCAGCGCCGTCGCCGCCTCGTCGCCGGCTTCCGACCTTTCCAGTTTGTCCGCGGTGAACAGCGCCATCGAGAGGGCTTGTTCGGTCGGCACCATCAGCTTGAGCAACTGCCGGCGCATCAGCGGCTTGTCGGCAACGACGCTGCCGAACGCTGTGCGGCCGCGCGCCGCCGCCAATGCCTCGTTAAGGCAACGCCGCATCATCGCCGCGGCGCGCACACCGTGGGACAGGCGGCTCAGATTGACCTGGTCCAGCATCTGCTTGAGGCCGTTGTTGCGGCCGGGGCCCACGTCTCCGAGCGGATAGGCGACGGCGCCGTCGAAGACGATCTCGCCCGACGCCATGGACCTCGTGCCCAGCTTGTCCTTGAGGCGCACGATCCGGTAGCTGTTGCGGCTGCCGTCGTCCCGGTGCTTCGGCAGGGCGAAGAGGCCGAGGCCGGCCGTGCCCTCGACCGCGCCTTCGGGCCTCGCCAGCAGAAGGGCGACATCGGCATCGGCGCAGGAGCAGAACCACTTGTCGCCGTAGAGCCGCCATTCCGGGCCGTCGGGCCCCTCCTCCAGCCGGGCCGCCAGCTCGATTCCGCCGACATCGGAGCCGCCGGTCTTCTCGGTCATGAACTGGGCGGCCTTGCAGATTGCGCCCATGTCCTGGCTGGTGAGCCCCGGCATGAAGCGCCGCCGGACCGCCTCATCGCCGTATTTCCCGATGAGATATGCCGAGGTGTCCGTGACCGAGATCGGGCACATCAGAGCGAATTCGGACTGCACGAACAGGTATTGCAGGATGTATTTCGCGGTAATCGGCGTGCCGTTCCAGCCGAGCACGCCGGGGCGGCGGGACATGGCGTGGATGCCGAAATCGCCGAAACCGATCTGCTCCATCTCCCGGTAGGCCGGGTGGAATTCGATCCATTCCTCGTCGCGCCCGAAAGCGTCCCGCGAATGCAATACAGGTCCGTGCCGGTCGGAGAGACGGGCCAGTTCGTCGAGCCGTCCGCCGGCGATTTCGCCGAGGCGCCGGAAATGCGGGAGCATGTGTTCGCGCAACTCGTCCGGCAGGTAGAGCGGCAGCAGGTCCTGCAGGCTGCGGTCGATGTCGAAGAAGTTCATCCCGTGGCAATCGGGCGCCAGCGGCGTACCGGCGGCGCTCGCATTGGGCAGCGTGTTCCAAGCGAAAAACGGGGGCGTTGCAACATTCATGGCGGATCGTCCGGCGCTTCGTCGAGGTAATGGCGGGCCGGGAACATGCCACGGCCCCGCCCGCCGGGAAACCGTCCGGCGGGCGCTTTCCGCCGGCAGACGGCTTGCGCAGGCCGCACCGCTACCCCACCATTGCCGCCATGCTGGAGGGGACGGCTGACATCATCGTCATCGGCGGCGGCATGGTCGGCGCGGCGGCCGCCTATGGGCTCGCCGGCAAGGGGCTCGATGTGCTCATGCTCGACGAGGGCGACGACGCCTTCCGGGCGGCGCGGGGCAATTTCGGGCTCGTCTGGGTCCAGACCAAGGGCTTCGGCCTCCAGCGCTACCAGGAATGGTCGCAGGAATCGGCGGACCGCTATGCCGGTTTCGCCGGGGAGCTCGCAGGCCTGACGGGCATCGACATCCACCATGAGCGGCCGGGCGGCGCGATCCTGTGCCTCGGCGACGGGGAATGGGAGGCGCAGCGGCGGCTCAACGAGGCCATGGCGGCCCAGGGCGGCGGTTACCACGCCCGGATGGTCGAACGCGCCGAACTGGAGCGGATGGTCCCGGGCGTCCGTTTCGGGCAGGAGGTCGTGGGCGCGTCCTTCTCGGAAAAGGACGGCCATTGCGGGCCGCTCTACCTGCTGCGCGCCCTCCACGCCGGCTTCGGGGCGAGAGGCGGGCGCTACCGGCCCGGCGCGCGGGTGCGCCATATCGAGCGCGGCTTCCGGGTGGAGACGGACGCCGGCGCATTCGAAGCCCCGAAACTGCTGCTGGCGGCCGGCAACGGCATTCCGCCTCTGGCGGCGCAGGTCGGCCTGAATGTGCCGACCGTGCCGGAACGCGGCCAGGTGCTGGTGACCGAGAGGACGGAACGGTTCATGCCGATGCCGATGGGCAATCTCCGCCAGACGGCGGAAGGGACGGTCATGATCGGCGCGACGCAGGAGAGCGTCGGCTTCGACACCGGCACCACGCTGGAAGCGGCGCGCGGGCTCGCCCGGCGGGCGATCCGCGCCCTTCCGGCGCTCGAACGGCTGAGGCTGGTGCGGAGTTGGGCGGCGCTCAGGGTCATTCCCCCTGACCGTTGCCCGATCTACGACGAGTCCGAAAGCCATCCGGGAGCCTTCGTCGCCACCATGCACAGCGGCGTCACGCTCGCCGCCGTCCACGCCGCCCGCCTGCCGGACTGGATCGCCGAGGGCAGGGCGCCGGACGGGTTCGAGGCCTTCAGCGCGCGGAGGTTCGATGTTCCGGCGGCTGCCTGAGCGCAAGGCGACGGTCACGATAGAGATAGACGGCGAGCCGGTCTCCGCCGCGCCTGGAGACAGCGTTGCGGCCGCGCTGCTGGCATCGGGCATTGCGGTATTTCGCCATGCGCCGGTCGATGGCTTGCCGCGCGGACCCTGGTGCGCCATGGGCGTCTGTTTCGAATGCCTCGTCGAGATCGATGGCGAGCCGAACCGCCAGGCCTGCATGACGCCGGTGCGCGAGGGCCTTCGCGTCGCGCGCAGGACGGACGGAACGGGACCCGGGGCATGAGCGTCGATCTGGCTATTGTCGGCGCGGGCCCGGCTGGCATGGCGGCTGCGGTGGAGGCGGCGGAGCACGGCCTTTCCGTTGCCGTCCTGGACGACCAGCCCGAGCCGGGAGGGCAGATTTATCGCGGAATCGAGCGGGCAGAGCCGGGCCTCTGCGCGATACTGGGCGAGGAGTACGAAGCCGGGCGGGCGCTCGCGGCGGACTTCCGGCAAGCCCGTATCGACTACCGGCCGGGCAGTGCTGTCTGGCGGCTCGATGCGGGCGCGCGGATCGCCTACAGCCGGGAAGGCGCAGCTTCGACGGTATCGGCCCGCCGCGTATTGATCGCAACAGGAGCGATGGAACGGCCGGTGCCGATCCCCGGGGCCGAACGGCCGGGCGTGATGGGAGCGGGCGCCGCGCAGGTGTTGCTGAAGGCATCGGGGCTGGTGCCGACCGGGCGGATCGTGCTTGCGGGATCGGGGCCGCTCCTGCTGCTCGTCGGCTGCCAGTTGCTGGATGCCGGAGCCGAGGTGGCGGCGGTGCTGGAGACGACGGAAAGCGCCGACTATCTGGACGCGGCGCCCGCCCTGCCGCGCGCCATGACCGGCTGGCGCGAGCTCGCCAGGGGTGTGGCGATGAAACGCAGGCTAAGACGCGCCGGCGTCGAGTTCCGGTCGGGCGTCGGCGGCCTCGCGGCGACGGGGGAGTCGGTGCGGTTCGCCGGCGGCGAGATCGCCTGCGACCTGCTGCTGCTGCATGAAGGCGTCGTGCCGCAGACCCATCTTTCGCGGCAGGCCGGCCTTGCGCATGGCTGGCGCCCGGAACAACGCCATTGGGCGCCCGTAGCGGACTCCCTGGGCCGAACGGCGGAGGAGACCCTGCTGGTCGCGGGAGACGCCGGCGGCATTGCCGGCGCGCGGGCGGCTGTCCTGTCGGGCCGGATCGCGGCCAGGCTGGCGGCCGGCGTGGATCCGGGAGGGCTGGTCGCCGCGCTGGACCGGGAGCGCGCCATGCGGCCGCTGCTCGACCGCCTGTTCCGGCCTCACACCGCCTTGCCTGCGGACGAGGCGCTGGTCTGCCGCTGCGAGAGCATCGCGGCCGGCGATATCCGCCGGGCGGTGCGCGACGGGGCGATGGGGCCCAACCAGCTCAAGGCCTTCGCCCGCGTCGGCATGGGCCCCTGCCAGGGGCGCATGTGCGGGCTCGCCGCCGCCGAAATCATCGCCGATGAGCGGGGCGTCGCGATGGAGGAGGTCGGCAGTTTCCGCATACGCCCGCCGATCGGGCCGGTTACTCTCGGCGAACTGGCTTCCATGGAGGGGGAGGCGGCGGAAGCCGAAGCCCTCTGAGGCCGCTCGCGCGCAATTGACCCGCAACCCGCTTCGGGCGAGAACCGCGAAGCCGCAATGGAACTCTGACGCAGCAGGAGGAAAGCCCCGATGGGCGACCGCTATGACGACTACCGCCGGACATTCGAGATCGACTGGCCCGAGGAGCGCGTTCTGCGCCTGACCCTCAACAAGCCCGAGACCTACAACTCGCTCGACTCCGACGGCCATCGCGACATGACCTATATCTGGCGCGAGATCGACCAGGACCGCGATGTCTCGGCGGTGATCCTGACCGGCAAGGGCAGGGCCTTCTCGTCCGGCGGCGACTTCTCGATGATCCGCAAGAACATCGACAATTACGACGACCGCGTGCGCGCCTGGAAGGAAGCCCGCGACCTCGTCTACAACATCATCGATTGCTGCAAGCCGACCGTTTCCGCGCTGAACGGAGTCGCCGTCGGCGCCGGCCTGGTCGCGGGGCTGCTCTGCGACATTTCCATCGCCGGCAAGTCGGCGCGCATCATCGACGGCCACACACGGCTCGGCGTCGCCGCCGGCGACCATTCGGTCATCAACTGGCCGCTGCTCTGCGGCATGGCGAAGGCCAAATACTACCTGATGCTCTGCGAGTCGGTTTACGGCGAGGAGGCGGAGCGGATCGGGCTTGTGTCGCTCTGCGTCGAGGATGACGAACTGCAGGACAAGGCGCTCGAAGTCGCGCGCAAGCTCGCCAACGGAGCACCGAGCGCCATCCGCTGGACCAAATATGCGCTGAACAACTGGTACCGCCAGATGGGGCCGGCCTACGACGCCTCGACCGCGCTTGAAATGCTGGGCTTTACCGGCCCGGAAGTCGAGGAAGGCCTGGCGGCGCATCTGGAGAAACGGGCGCCGAATTTCGACCCCGAATCCTCTGCCTGACCGCCGGTCGTCGGGAACGGCCCCGCCGCGTGCTTTCGACCCGCAACCGCCCGGCGGCGGGGCCGTTTACGCGCGCGGAAACCGCGACGATAACCATACCGGTGCTCGCAGCCTCGCTGCTGCACTCCACCAATATGAGCACCGCCTATGTCGCCCTGCCTTCCATGCAGGGCAACCTCTCGGCAACGCCGGACCAGATCGGCTGGGTGGTGACGGCCTTTATCGTCGCCTCGGCTCTCGGCACGACCGTTTCGGGCTGGCTCGCAGTCAAGTTCGGGCGGCGGCTGGTATTCCTCTGGTCGATTGCCGCTTTCACCGTTACGGCGATGCTCTGCGCGTCGGCGGACAGTCTGGAAGAGCTGATCCTGTTCCGCGCCTTGCAGGGCTTCGGCAGCGCGCCTTTGCTGCCGATCAGCCAGGCGATCATGCTCGACACCTACCCCCGCAGCCGGCACGGCTTCGCCATGTCGATCTGGTCGATGGGCATGATTCTGGGGCCGGTCGCGGGGCCGACCGTGGGAGCGCTGCTCACCGAATTCTACGGCTGGCGCTATGTGTTCTTCATCAATGTGCCGCTCGGCTGCATCGCGTTTCTCGGCATTTGGATGACCACGCCGGAGACCGAGAAACGCGGCATTTCCCTCGACTGGATCGGACTCATCACGCTCGCAATCGGGGTGGCCTGCCTCCAACTTGTCCTTGACCGCGGCGAGCGGCAGGACTGGTTCAGTTCTCCCGAAATCATCGCGGAGGCCGTGATTGCCGGGCTTTGCCTCTATCTCTTCATCGCTCATTCGCTCACTGCGCGGTCTCCCTATATCGACCTCGCCATTTTCCGCGACCGGAACTTCGCCGTCGGGCTGGCGCTGATTTTCGTCTTCGGCGTCACGGTGTTCGCCAGCATGTTCCTGCTGCCGCTGTTCCTGCAGAACGTCCAGGGCTATCCCGTGCTGGCTGCGGGCTGGGTGTTGTCGGCCCGGGGCGTCGGCACGGGCATTGCGATGTTCCTCGCGGGCGTGCTGGCGAACCGCGTCGCCGGCAAATACCTGATCCTCGCCGGGCTGGCTGCCGTCGGCATCTCCAATGTCTGGATGACGGGTTGGAACCACCGGGTCGAGGCGGCCGAAATCGTCTGGGCGACGGTGCTGAACGGCGCTGGAATGGGCCTGATGTGGGTGTCGCTTACGACCGTTACCTTCTCGACGCTCGCCCAGCGCTACCGCACGGAGGCCGCCGCGCTCTTCGCGCTGGTCCGCTCGATCGGCGCTTCCATGGGCACTTCCATCGTCGTCGCCGTGCTGACGCGCAGCGCCCAGGCGAATTACACGGCGTTGAAGGACTTCGTTTCGGACTACAGCGAGGCGCTCAGCCTTTCGCCCTGGGACCTCGGCAATGAGGCCGCGGTGGCGGCGCTGCGGCGGGAAGTGCTGCTTCAGGCCGAGACCATCGCCTTCGTCAACGATTTTGCGCTGCTGGCAATCACCATCGGCCTTGCCGCACCGCTGGTCCTGCTGTTGCGCAAGCCGGGCAGGGGAGCAGGCGATTGAAGTCCCGTGCCTTGCTCTGGATCATGTGCAGCCATCTGGGGTTCAACCTGATCGGCCTGCACGGGCTGCCGGCATTGCTGCCGGATTTCATGGGGCGTTGGTCGCTTTCGGAAAGCGAGGCCGGCTGGCTCGCCGGGGCGCCCTATTTCTCCTCCCTCTTCGCCATTCTGGTCAGCATCGGGAGCGACCGTTTCGACGCCCGCCGGTTGATAATCGCCGGTTCCGTGGCGAATGCCGCCGGGTTCCTCGGCTTCGCGCTTCTCGCCGACGGGTTCTGGTCGGGGTTCGGCTTCCGTCTTTTGCAGGGGATCGGGTTCGCATGGATCTATATGCCGGGAGTCAAGGTCATCGCAGACCGGACACCGTCCGGCGGGGAGGCGCGGGCGGGCGCGTTTTACATATCGACATTCCCGATCGCGGCGAGCTGCTCCTACGTCACGACCTACTGGCTGGACGCCGCCATAGGCTGGAGGCTGGCTTTCGCAATACCCGGCATTGCGGCGGTTGTGGCGGCCCTTCTCGTGTGGAGCCTGATCCCACCGAAAACGGCGGCGGGAGGCGGCGGCGCTTCCCTCGACCTTCGCCCGGTATTCGCCAATCGGAATGCCATGAAGGTGATTCTGGCGAATTTCGGCCATTCCATAGAATTGCTGGCGCTCCGCAGTTGGCTGGTCGCCTTTTTCGTGTTCGCCGCGACGACGGACGGCGGCGCGCCCGATTGGAACTGGCCGCTGCTCGCCACGGCGCTCACATTGATCGGAGCGCCCATGGGCATGGTCGGCTCCTGGCTTGGCGCGCGCTTCGGAATGGCTCAGGTCTCGGCATTGTCGCTGCTGCTGTCCGGCACCGCAGCTTGCGTCGTAGGTTTTGCAGCGGACTGGCCGTTCTGGCTGCTTCTGCTCGGGCCGGTGCTGCTCCACAACCTGTTCGTGCTGATGGATGCCGGCACGCTGGCGGGCGGCATTATCGAGGTCAGCAACCCCGAACTGCGCGGGCGGGCGCTTGCCCTCCACGCCTTCGCCAATGCGGCCGGCGGTTTTGTCGGACCGGCGCTGTTCGGGATCGTGCTGGAGACGACAGGCGGCGCAGCGTCCGTGAACGCCTGGGGATACGCCTTCGCCTCGGCCGGCGTCATCGCCATCATGGGCGCGGTGTCGGCAGCCAGCGTGTCACGGCGGAAATAGCCGCCCCGCCGCCATTGGCGCGGGACAGCCGGTTGTGCCGGGAAAGCTCGCCGGCAGGTTCTTGAGGCGTCGGGCGGCCAGATAGGCAAATGCTTCGGCTTCGAGCGCATCCCCGTTCCAGCCAAGCGCCTCGGCCGGCTCCACCGAGCCGGGGAGCGCAGCCATCAGAACGGGATTACGCCGCCCGCCGCCGGAAACGATCCACCGCCGCGGCGGTTCGGGAAGCGGGGCGCGCGCCACCGCTCCGGCCGTGAAGGCCGTCAAGGTCGCCGCGCCGTCGGCCGGCGAGAGACCCTCCAGCGGCGCGGAAGAGAAACTCATCCGGTCCAGGGACTTGGGCGGCGGCATGGCGAAATACGGATCGTCGAGAAGCTGCTCCAATATCGCTTTATCGACCCGGCCCCGGGCCGCCAGCTGCCCGTCCCGGTCCATGGGCAGGCCGGTATGCAGCCGGCACCAGTCGTCGAGAAGCGCATTGCCGGGCCCGGTATCGAAGGCGAGCATTCCGCCGTCCCGCCCGATCCAGGTGACATTCGCGACCCCGCCGATATTGAGCACGGCTATCGGTCCCGGCTCTCCGGCAAGGCGGGCGCGGTGGTAAACCGGCGCCAGCGGCGCGCCCTGGCCGCCGGCGGCGATATCGGCGCTGCGAAAATCGGCGACGACCGGAAGACCGGTCTCCCGGGCGAGCCGCGCAGCGTCCCCGACCTGCAGGGTGAAACGGTCTTCGGGGCGGTGGTCGAGCGTGTGGCCGTGGAAGCCGATGGCCCGCGCATCCCGCGCGCCGGTCCCGGCCAGAAGATACCGGACGGCGCGGATATGCACCTCTGTCACTACCGTTTCGGCGGCGCGCACCCTTTTCGCGTCTCCGGCGCCCAGCGCCGAGCGGATCGCTTCCCTCTCCCGGTCTTCATAGGGCAGGGAGACGAAGCCCCGGGGCCGCACCGCGTCTTCGCCGTCGGTCTCCAGCAGGGCCGCGTCCACCCCGTCCATCGAGGTGCCGCTCATCAGGCCGATCAGCAGGTCCATGTCCGATGCTCCAAAAGCGCCTCCCGTTGCGGGGCTCCGGCTGCCGTGATAGACGGCCCCGCCTCTCCCGAACAGCGAGACCGACGACCGTGCCGTCCTTTCTGGAGACCATTCGCGAACGCGGCTTCCTGCACCAATGCACCGACGCCGGCGGGCTGGACTCGCTGCTGGGCGGACCGGCCGTGCCGGCCTATATCGGATTCGACTGTACGGCCGACAGCCTGCATGTCGGTTCGCTGGTGTCCATCATGCTGCTGCGCCATTACCAGCAGGCGGGCCACAAACCCATCGTATTGATGGGCGGCGGGACGACGAAAGTGGGCGATCCGTCCGGCAAGGAGGAAGCGCGCCCGCTGCTCACGGACAGGCAAATCGCTGCGAACATGGCGGGCATAAGGCGCGTGTTCGAAAAGTTCCTGGCCTTCGGCGACGGGCCGTCGGACGCCGTCATGGCGAACAATGCCGACTGGCTGGACGGCCTTTCCTACATTCCGTTCCTGCGCGAATACGGGCGGCATTTCTCCGTCAACCGCATGCTTTCCATGGACAGCGTGCGCCTGCGCCTCGACCGGCAGCAGCCGCTGAGCTTCCTCGAATTCAACTACGCCGTCCTGCAATCCTACGACTTCGTCGAACTGGCGCGACGTTTCGGCTGCCGGCTGCAGATGGGCGGGTCGGACCAGTGGGGCAATATCGTGAGCGGCATCGACCTCGGACGCCGGGTCGAGGGGGCGGAGCTTTTCGGCCTGACGACGCCGCTGATCGAGACCGCAAGCGGCGCCAAGATGGGCAAGACCGCAAGCGGCGCGGTCTGGCTGAATGAAGAGCGCGTGTCGCCATACGACTACTGGCAATTCTGGCGCAATACCGAAGACGGCGATGTGGGCCGCTTCCTGCGCCTCTTCACCGAGCTGCCGATGGGCGAAATTGCACGCTTGGAGGCGCTTGAAGGGCAGGAGTTGAACGACGCCAAGAAGGCGCTGGCCGACGCCGCAACGGCGCTCTGCCACGGCGGCGATGCGGCTTCGCAGGCGGCGGAGACGGCGCGCCGCACCTTCGAGCAGGGCGAGGCGGCGGAGGGATTGCCGGAGATGGAAGTGCCGCGTTCGGAACTGGAAGCGGGCATCCCGGCCTTTGCCCTGTTCCGGCGGGCGGGACTGGCCGACAGCGGCGGTGCGGCGCGGCGGCTGATTAGAGGCGGCGGCGCGCGGCTGAATGACGAGCCTGTCGGCAAGGAAGAACAGCTTGTGGGGCTCGCCGATATGGAAGGTCTGGATGCGCTGAAGCTCTCCGCCGGCCGCAAACGCCATGTCCTTGTGCGACCGGCCTGACGGCGCCAAAACGCGCAGCTACTCCAGTCCCTGCAGCCGGAAAGCCGCTGCGGCGAGGCCCGCCAGGGCCGGCGCCGGGTGGGTGATGACGGCGCTCGGGATGGACTGGAGAAACGCCCGGAAGCGCCCCTTGTCGGCGAAGCGGTCGAGATAGGCCGCGCGGTCGAAGCAAGCGCCGAGGCGGGGCAGGATGCCGCCAGAAAGGTAAACGCCTCCCTTCGCGGCGAAGACGAGCGCAAGGTCGGAAGCCGCCGTCGCCAGAAAGCGCATGAAATGCCCGACGGCTGCTACCGCCAGCGGTTCGCCGGCAGCGGCGCGCGCCGTGACCTCCGGGGGTTCCGGCGCCGGTTCCCGGTTCCCGGAAAGGACACGGTAGAGCAGCGCCAGCCCGGCACCGGACACCACCCGCTCCACCGAGACATGGCCGAATTCCTCGCGGATTTCCGCCAGCAGCATGGCTTCGGTTTCGTTCGCGGCCGCCAGCGTCATATGCCCGCCCTCGCCGCAGACCGCCCGCCAGCCACCGCCGGGCTCCGGAAGCAGGGCGGCAGCACCGAATCCGGTTCCGGGGCCGAGCACGACCTTCGGAGCGCGCAGATCGGGCGCGAAGGACTCGCCGACCGGCGCAAGGTCTTGCGCCCCGAGAGAGGACAGGGACAGGGCCTGGGCCTCGAAGTCGTTGAGGAGGCAGGCCCGTTCGGCGCCGAGGGCTTTGGCGATGGCTGCGGCGTCGATGCGCCAGTCGCGATTGGTCATGGCCGCACGGCCCTCGGATACCGGGCCCGCCACCGCCACGGCAGCCAGACCGACCTCGGTTTCGCCGAGATAATGCCGTGCCGCGTCCTCGAAGGACGGGAAATCGTCGGCTGCGAGCACCGCCAGGGCCTCGGGCGGTCCGCCGTCCCGGCTGAGCGCGAACCGGATATTGGTGCCGCCGAGGTCGGAGAGCAGCGCCAGGGTCACGCGAACGGCGCCTCCGCCAGCCGGGAGACGAAGATTTCCCGCCAGCGGCTGACATCGTTGCGGCGCAGCGCCTCCATGCCTGCCTGCCAGCGTTCCACCCGCTCCTCCCGCGGCATGTCCAGGGCCAGTTGAATGGCTTCCGCCATGCCTTCGGCGTCGTAGGGATTGACGATCACCGCGCCCGGGATGGAGCGGGCCGCCCCGGCGAAGCGCGACAGCACCAGCACGCCGGGATCCGACGGCGGCTGGGACGCGACATATTCCATCGCGACCAGGTTCATGCCGTCGCGCAACGGGGTAATGAGCCCGACCTGCGCGGTGCGTAGCAGGCCGAAGAGCGTGCGCCGGGCGAAGCTCTTGTTGAGATACCGGATCGGCACCCAGTCGAAGTCCGCGAACTCCCCGTTGATGTGTCCTGCGAGCGTTTCCAGCGTCCGCCTGATTTCCTCGTATTCGGGAACGCCCGCGCGGGTGGGCGTTGCAATCTGCATCAGGCTCACCCGGTTGCGGTTGGCCGGATAGGCGCCCAGCAGATGGCCGAACGCCGCGAAGCGTTCCGGCAAGCCCTTGGAATAGTCCAGCCGGTCCACGCCCACGATCAGCCGGCGCCCGCCGAGGCTGGTGCGCATGCGCGCGCCGTAGCGGGCTGCGGCGGCGCTTGCGGCGGCGCGCTCGATATTGTCGGTATCGACGCCGATGGGGTGGACCTCCGCCGAAGCCGTCCGGCCAAGGGCGCGAAAGACCGTGTCGCCCGCCATCCCGCCGCCGGCTTCCTGGATCGCGTAGTCCAGCAGGCTGCGGCGGTCGGCCTCGGTCTGGAAGCCGACCAGGTCGTAGGCGAAGAAGGAACGCATCAGCTCCTCATGCTCCGGCAGCGCGAGCAGCAGCTCCAGCGGCGGGAGCGGCGTGTGCAGGAAGAAGCCGATGGGGTTGGAGACCCCGGCGCGGCGAAGCTCCTCCGCCATGGGGATCAGGTGGTAGTCGTGAACCCAGATGAGATCGCCGGGCTCGATGAGATCGACCAGCTTGCGGGCGAAATAGGCATTGACGCGCCGGTAGCCGGCATAGTTGCGGCGGCTGAAATTCGCGAGGTCCAGCCGGTAGTGGAAAAGCGGCCAGAGCGTGCTGTTGGCGAAGCCGTTGTAGTATTCCTCGTGGTCCCGGGTGGACAGGTCGAAGGTCGCATAGGTCAGCCTGCCGGCGCGCACCTTGTGCACGACCTCGCCCGGCACTTCGGAAACGTCCCCGCTCCATCCGAACCATATGCCGCCGGAACGCTTCAGCGCCGCCAGAACGGCGACCGCGAGCCCCCCGGACGTCGGCTTGGTCTCATCGACAGGAGCCACGCGGTTGGAGACGACAATGAGCCGGCTCACGGCGCGGGCCTCCTCGGAGACCGCTTGCGAATTAGCGTCGGGGCGTGTCGAGACAGGACCGAAGGCGTTGCCCAGATCCTCTTCCCGCGCCCTTTCCCGTCATACCCGGACTTGTTCCGGGTATCTCTCTCCACCGCTTCCACCGGACGGCCGTATGGATGCCCGGAACAAGTCCGGGCATGACGAAGAAGCCTGCCATGAGCCTGTCGGAGGGTGGCGTTCGGACGTAGCGGAAGCGGACCGGACCCTTGCATGGACGCCATTCCGGAACGGTCCCTCAGAACGCTTCCTCCCAGGACTTCGAGAGGCGCAATGCCGACACGATCAGGCCGACCATGCTGTAGGTCTGCGGAATGTTGCCCCATAGCTCGTTCGTCTCGGTGTTCAGGTCCTCGGAGAGGAGACCCGCCCGGTTCCGGCAGGCCAGCATGTTCTCGAACAGCCGGCGCGCCTCGTCCCGGCGGCCGATCGCCGCCAGGGCATCGATATACCAGAAAGTGCAGACATTGAACGCGTTGTGAGGCGTCCCGAAGTCGTCGGCCTCGACATAGCGGAACACATGGTCGCCCCGGAGGAGCTCCCGCTCGACGGCGGCGACGGTGCCGAGAAAGCGCGGATCGTCGGCCTCGCAGAAGGAGAGCTCGTGCATCAGCAGCAGCGCCGCATCCACCTCCGTGCCGCCGAATGCGCTGACATAGGCCTGCTTCTCCTCGTTCCAGCCGTCCTGCTCTATCCGGGCCCGGATCGTCCGGGCGTGCCCGTTCCACACGGACGCGCGGTCCGGATGGTCGAGCTGCATGGCGATCCGGGCCAGGCGGTCGCAGGCGGCCCAGCACATCAGGGCGGAGAAAGTGTGGGGGCGCTGGCGCCCGCGCAGCTCCCAGAGGCCGGCATCGGGCTGGTCGTACATGCGCGCCGCCACCTCGCCGATGCGCTCCAGGGTCTCGAACAGCCGGTCGTCGCCATGCAGGTCGATGCGCCGGTCGAAAAACGCCTGGGCGCAGGCGAGCACCACGGCGCCGTACACATCGTGCTGGGTCTGCACATAGGCGAGGTTGCCGACGCGCACGGGCCGGTGCCCCCGATAGCCGCCCAGGCTTTCGATGGCGGACTCGGAGAGCGTCGTCTCCATCTGCACGCCGAACACCGGCTGCAGGCGGCCGTCGGGGCTCGCGGCGACGATATTCAGGATATAGCGGAGGAACTCCTCCATGGTCCGCGTGGCGCCGAGGCGGTTGAGCGCGCGTATGGTGAAATAGGCGTCGCGCAGCCAGCAGAAGCGGTAGTCCCAATTGCGCTCCGTGCCCGCCGCTTCGGGCACCGAGGTGGTGACGGCCGCGACGATGGCGCCGCTGTCCTCGACCGAGCAGAGCTTGAGCGTGATCGCCGCGCGTATGACGGCGTCCTGCCATTCGAAGGGCACGGCAAGGTAGCGCGCCCATTCGCGCCAGTATTCATCCGTCCGTTCCTCGAATTCGCGCGCGACCTCATGCACCGGCCGCGTCAGCGCCTCGTCCTGCGCCAGGATGAGATCGACAGGCTTGTCCAGGAGGAACGATGTCTCGTCGAGCACGTAGGAAACCGGCGCCTCCGTCGTCAGGCGCAGCACGTGGTCCGGCAATATGTAGCGGACATGGTTGCTGCCGCGCGTGACTTCCGCGGGCTCGGCGCCGTAATTTCCGGCGGGGCGCAGCCTTATGCGGATGCGCGGCGCGCCGCCCAGGCGGCGGATGCGGCGCACAAGGCTCAACGGCCGGAACAGCCGCCCGAACTGCTTGAAGCGGGGCGCGAAGTCCAGGATCTCGATGGCCGCCCCGTTCTCCGCGAACAGGCAGGTCTCCACGATGGCGGAGTTGGGCCGGTAGGTCTGTTCGCTGCGCAGGAAGCCTTCGATCTCGACCTCGTAAAAGCCGATATCCGTCTCGGGCTCCAGCAGGTCGCAGAATACCGGGTTGCCGTCGAAGCGCGGCATGCAGGCCCAGACGATGCGCCCGCGCGGGTCGAGCAGCGCGGCGTAGCTGCTGTTGCCGATCATGCTTAGTTCGAGCGAGCGCATCTCATCCCTCCAAATCGGCCAGCCAGGCATGGACGGCCGCCACATCCGCAAGGCGCCATTCCGCGGCGGTGGCGGCCTCATCGCCGACACGCACCGCGACGCCGCCTCGCCGACGCACGGCGCGGAACGCAGCTTCGTCCGTTATGTCGTCGCCTGTAAATACCGGACGCCGGCCGGCGAAGGGCGGCTCGGACATGAAGGCCGCCACCGCCGCGCCCTTGTCCGCGCCCTCGGGGCGAAGCTCGATGACCGCCTTGCCGTGCTGGACCGCGATGCCGCTGCGCAGACCGCCAAGGGCTTCTTCGACGGCGGCAACGGCCTCCGCCTCCAATTCAGGCCGGGCGCGGTAGTGCAAGGCCAGCGCGGCCTCCTTGTCTTCGAGCAGGAGGCCCGGACGGTCCGCCGCGAAGCGCCCGAGCGCCGCCCGCAGCTCGTCGCAGCGGGGCAGGGCGGGCGGCGGGCTGTATGCGCCGCCGGCGGAACGCCGTTCGAGGCCGTGCAAACCGGCGGCAGGCAGCGCGAGCGGCACCAGCAGGCTGTCTATCTGGCGGATGGAACGCCCGCTGACGATGGCCAGCGCCGACCCGACATGCCGGGATGCGCTTTCGAGAAGCGCTCCCAGATGGCTTGCGGGCCGCACGGCGTCCGGCGTCGGCGCAATCCCCACCAGCGTGCCGTCGAGGTCCAAGAAGAGGGCGTCGCCCGCAGAGATGCGGGGCGGGTTCATGCCGGCCGGTGTTGCAGGGCGCCCGCCAGGCGCTCGAACAGGCTCGTCAGGTCGCGGGCCACCTGCGCGAACCCGGCCCTGGGCGCAAGCGTCGCCTCGTCCATGTAGAGCGACCGGTTGATCTCCACCTGGAGCGCATGGCGGCCCTGGCGGGGGCGGCCGTAGCGCCTCGTCGTGTAGCCGCCGGAATAGGGGTCGTTGCGCACCACCGTGTAGCCCCGGTCCGAGAGATGGTCGTGGGCGGCTGCGGTAACGGCGCGCGCGCACGCCTTGCCGTAGCAGTCGCCCAGCACGATGTCGGCGCCTTTCGCGCCTTCGGGCCAGCGCCCGCCCCAGCTCGCGGACGGCATCGAGTGCAGGTCGATCAGCAGCGCGTGCCCGAACCGCCGGCGGGTCTCCTCGATCAGCGCCGCCAGCGCCGCGTGATAGGGCGCGTGGAAACGCTCCACCCGCTGCCGCGCCTCGCGGAACGTAAGCTTGGCGCGGTAGATTTCGAGCCCGTTGCCGACGAGGCGCGGGATGGTGCCGAGCCCGGATGCGATGCGCGGCGTCCGGGTCTTCACATAGCGCGGCAGCGGCTCGGCGAACATCGCCGGGTCGAGTTCCCAGGGCTCGCGGTTCACGTCCAGGAAAACGCGCGGGACATGGGCGCGGAGCAGCGGCGCGCCTGCCTCCACCGCACCGGCCCCGAGCCGGTCCACATGGCAGTCCTCGGACCGGCGCAGCAGGTCGAGATCGAGGGGAGATGCCTCCAGCAGGGCGCGGGGATAGACCGAGCCGCTATGGGGGCTCGCCACGACAACCGGCAGCAATTGCCGGTCCGGGCGATGGACCTCATGCGCCGCGTAGTCGCAAGCCGAAGCCGATAGGGGCGCGGCAGGCGAGAGCGTCTCGCCGTCCATCGGCCGGAAGGGCGGCTAGACGCCGAAATTCTTGAAGCGCTTGTTGAAGCGCGCCACCTGCCCGCCCGTATCGACAAGCCGCTGGTTGCCCCCGATCCAGGCGGGATGGGAGAGCGGGTCGATGTCGAGCCGCAAGGTGTCGCCCTCGCTGCCCCAGGTCGAGCGCGTCTTGAACTCGGTCCCGTCGGTCATCACGACGTTGATTTCGTGATACTCGGGATGGATGTCGGGCTTCATCGGCAGGGCGCTCCGGGACAGGCAAGGCGGGCCTGTATAGCGAAGCGCGCTGCGGCGCTCAAGCACGGTCGCATTAGACGCGGGGCGGCGCGGCGGCTATTACCCCTCCGGCGCGGCAATCGAAGAAAGACCATGAGACGACCGAACCCGGCCCGAGAGGCCTCGCGCAACCTGCGCCCGCTCCGCGCGCTGGCGGGCTATCTCGCGCCCCACTGGCGCCAGGCCGCCGGCGCGGCCGCCGCGCTCATCGTGGCGGCGAGCACGGTGCTCGCCATCGGCCTCGGGCTGCGCCATCTCGTCGATAACGGCATTGCCGGCAACGATCCCGCCGTGCTGGACGCGGCCCTGGTCATCCTGCTCGGCGTCATCGTGGTGCTGGCGGCAGCGACCTTCTTCCGCTCCTACCTGGTCGCCTGGGTGGGCGAGCGGGTGGTGGCGGACCTGCGCCGCGACGTGTTCGCCCATATCCTGAAGCTCAGCCCGAGCTTCTTCGAGGTCACCAAGACGGGCGAGATCCTCTCGCGGCTGACCACGGACACCACGCTGATCCAGACCGTCGTCGGCTCGACCGTCTCGATGGCGCTCAGGAACGTGCTGCTGTTCATCGGCGCCGCGGCCATGCTGCTCGTCACCAGTCCGCGGCTCACCGGGCTGGTGGTGCTGGTGATCCCGCTGGTGCTGCTGCCGATCCTGGTGCTGGGCCGGCGGCTGCGCCGCCTCTCCCGCGCCTCGCAGGACCGGGTGGCGGATGTCGGCGCGCATGTCGAGGAGTCGATCTCGGCCGTGCGCACCGTGCAGGCCTTCGGCCATGAGGGCATGGATATCGTCGATTTCTCCATGCGGGTCGAGGAGGCGTTCCGCACCGCCATTCATCGCACCCGCGTGCGCTCGGCGCTCGCCGTCATCGTGATCGTGCTGGTGCTGGGGGCGGTCTGCACCATCCTCTGGCTCGGCGGCCGGGATGTGATGTCGGGCGCGATGTCGGCGGGCGACCTCTCGGCCTTCGTCTTCTACGCCGTGGTGGCGGCTGCGGCGCTGGGCGCGCTCAGCGAGGTCGTGGGCGACCTCCAGCGCGCGGCCGGGGCGACGGAGCGGCTGATGGACCTGCTGGCCGCGCAGCCCGAGATCGCCGCGCCCGCCGATCCGGCCGTGCTGCCCGAGCCCTCGCACGGTGCCGTGGCCTTCGAGAGGACGGTCTTCGCCTATCCCTCCGCGCCCGACAGGCCGGTCCTCGGCGACTTCGACCTCGACATCGCGCCGGGCGAGACCGTGGCCGTGGTCGGGCCGTCGGGAGCCGGCAAATCGACGCTCTTCAACCTGCTGCTGCGCTTCTACGACCCGGTGGGCGGGCGGATAACGCTGGACGGCGTCGATATCTGCCGCGCTGCGCCGGCGGCGGTGCGGGCCAAGTTCGGCCTGGTGCCGCAGGAACCGGTCGTGTTTTCGACCACGGCGCGCGAGAACATCGCTTACGGGCGGCCCGACGCCAGCCATGCGGAGATCGTCGAAGCGGCGAAAGCGGCGGCGGCGGACGAGTTCCTCCGCGCGCTTCCGGAGGGCTATGACAGCTATCTCGGCGAACGCGGCGTACGCCTCTCCGCCGGCCAGCGCCAGCGCCTCGCCATTGCCCGCGCCATCCTCCGCGACCCGGCGGTGCTGCTGCTGGACGAAGCGACGAGCGCGCTCGACTCGGAGAACGAGCGGCTGATCCAGGACGCCCTCGACCGCCTGTCGCGCGGCCGGACCACCATCGTCATCGCGCACCGCCTCGCAACGGTGATGAATGCGGACCGCATCGTCGTGCTGGACCGGGGCCGCGCCGTCGCGACCGGAACGCACGACCAGTTGCTGGCGGCCGGCGGCCTCTACGCCCGCCTTGCGGAGCTGCAGTTCACGGCCGGAGGCAATGGTATGGCGCCGGCCCCGATCGCCGCCGGGGCCGGCATCGGGCAGCGCGTCTCCGCCGTGTCCCGCGGTTGACGCCTCCACTACCGACCCGGGGCGGTTAAACTCTTCTCAGAGACCGTTTGAGAATAGCGTCCATGCAAGGACCGGCCCGGTTCCGCCATATCCGAAGGTCCCCTCCGTCACGCCCGGAACAAGTCCACTGCTGTCCGGTTCAGCCGTCGGGCGAAGCCCGGCGGGCTTCGGTCGGGTTTTCGGAGGCGCGCGGCGTCCCCGGTCGGCCTCCTGCCCGTCATGCCCGAACGCCCCCTGTCGTCATACCCGGACTTGTTCCGGGTATCTCTCTCAAGCGGCTCTGCCGGGCGGCCGTATGGATACCCGGAACAAGTCCGGGTATGACGGGAACAGGGTCAGGCCGGCGGGCGTCGATCCGGGTCCCGATCCCGCTGAACCCCTCGAAACCCGGTTGAATCCAGGCCGTGCGCTCTGTCCACAAAATCCAAACCGGACAGCCGTGGAACAAGTCCGGGCATGACGGGAAAAGGGTCGGGGTAACGCCTTCGGCCCTGTCTCGATACGCCCGGATGCCAGTTCTCAAACGGACACTCACTCGTCGCCCCGGATCGCCCCGCGGGGGCCGGGGCGACGACTCCCGACTAGGCCGTCCGGCGGATGGCGTCGGCCACGATTTCGAATATCTGCCCGATCTCGCCTTCCTCGACGATGAAGGGCGGCGAGAAGGCGAGCGTGTCGCCCGCCTGGCGGCAATAGACGCCCGATTGCCAGCATTCCAGGAAGACATCGTAGCCGCGCCGGCCAAGCTCGCCGTCGCGCGGGGCGAATTCGACCGCGCTCATCATGCCGATATTGCGCACGTCGATGACATGGGGCAGCCCCTTCAGGCTATGGACGGCATCCTCGAAGACCGGCGACAGCGCGGCCGAACGCTCGAACAGCCCCTCGTCCCGGTAGAGGTCGAGGGTCGCGAGGCCGGCTGCCACCGCGAGCGGGTGGGCGGAATAGGTATAGCCGTGGGTCAGCTCCACCATCCAGTCCGGGCCGGTCATGAAGGTGTCGTAGATGTCCTTCTTCATGACGACGGCCGAGGCCGGCACCGTGCCGTTGGTGAGGCCCTTGGCGAGCGTCATCATGTCGGGCGTAACGCCGAAGCGCTCCGAGGCGAAGGCCGCGCCCACGCGCCCGAAGCCGGTAATCACCTCGTCGAAGATCAGCAGGATGCCGTGCCGGTCGCAGATTTCGCGCAGCCGCTTCAGATAGCCCTTCGGCGGCGGATAGACGCCGATGGAGCCGGCGACCGGCTCGACGATGACGGCCGCGATGGTGGAGGCGTCGTGCAGATCGACGATCCGCTCGAGCCGGTCCGCCAGGTGGATGCCGTGCTCCGGTTCGCCCCGGCTGAAGGCGTTGCCGTCGAGGTCCAGCGTATGCGGCAGGTGGTCCACGCCCGGCAGCAGCATGCCGAACGCCTTGCGGTTGTTCTTGATGCCGCCGACCGAGGTGCCGCCGAAGCCGACGCCGTGATAGCCGCGCTCGCGCCCGATGAGGCGGGTGCGCTGCCCCTCGCCGCGCGCCCGGTGCCAGGCGATGGCGATTTTGAGGGCGGTGTCCACCGCCTCGGAGCCGGAATTGGCGAAGAACACCGAGTCCATGTCCGGCGGCGCGATCTGCATGATGCGCGACGCCAGCTCGAAGGCCGCCGGGTGCCCCATCTGGAAGGTAGGGGCGAAATCCATCGTCTCCACCTGCCGCTGCACCGCCTCGACGATGGGCTTGCGGCAATGGCCGGCATTCACGCACCAGAGCCCGGCGGAGGCGTCGAACACCCGCCTGCCGTCGCGGGCGATGTAGTGCACGCCCTCGGCGCCGACGATCAGGCGCGGGTCCGCCTTGAAGCTCCGGTTCGCCGTGAACGGCATGAAGAACGGTTCGAGATTGTTGGTGTCTGCGTGCGCGAGCGAAGCGGCGGTCGGCATGGGCTGGCGAACTCCCCGGGCAGTTTTGCCGGCACCATAGCAGACGGCCGGTGCCCGCTGCACGCCGTCGCCTTGCCAAACTCCCCGCAGCGCTGCATGGCGATTTATCGGCCGCCGAGCGACATGACACGGGCCTTGAGCGCTTCGTTCGTTCTGCCATAGGCGGGCTCGATCCAACTCGAATCCCAGAACCACAGGTAAAGACCGCGATCCACCTCGTGCTGAGTGACCCTGGTTCCACCGTCAACGGGTTCGAGAAGCCATTGATGATCGAACGTGATGAATCCGGTCACGCCGCCCTTCTGACGCAGCTTCCGTTCGGGGATGAGCTCAGCGACCGTTGCCGTCATCTCCAGGATTTCACCCTTCGGATCGCGCACCTCGTTCAGAATTCTGCCGCCTTGTTCATAGGGGCCGTTGACGCTCACAAAGACAGGATTCCATTCCGGATATCCGGTCGTGTCCATCAATACTTCCCACACGGCGGCAGGCGGAGCGGGAATGGTCGCTTCCACATGAAATGTCTTCTTGCCAAGGAGGGTCAACGCAATGATGGCGACAAGACCGAGCGCTGCGATCCATTTTATCGATCTCCGGATCATTGAAATTTTCCTGGCTCCGAAATCAACCGGACCTGCCGAAGCCCAACTTCTGCGGCTGCCGAATCGGGCGCGGCCGTCCGGCTGCCGATATGTCGAATGCCTGCGCCCTGGAAGCGAGCATGACGGCAACCCCGTCCGGGCGTCAACGAGCGCCGGGCCAAGCCTCGCCTCTGCGGGCCGGGGAAGGTTTCCGGGCGGAAGGTGTTACGGAACGAGTTTGATAGCCGCGAACAACACGCCGACAAGGGCGAGCGCAAACAGGATCATCCGGCGCTCCAACCCTGCAAGCTCCGCCCGAAGGTCGGCCTTCGTGACAGGGTCGCCCTGTCCCTCGCGCACGGCCGCCGCCAGCCTGTCGAATGCCTGCGCCATGGAAACGAGCATGGCGGCGAGCGGGGTGGGAAGTCAACGCGCGCCGGGCCCGGCCGTCGGAACCGCGCCACCGAAGCGACGCGGGTTCCGGCGGGCCGAGATGGTATGCGTCTGTCCGTTGTTGGAATTTAATCTTCGATTTTGTTCGCCAGGGGCTTGACCTGAGAAAAACTGTGTTACAATGCGCATAGAAAGGCGGCTTCCGGGGCCGCCTTTTTGCGTTTCCGGGCGGGGAAGCGGTGGCTGGGGGCGAAACCTCCGGCGCGGGCGGACGGGAGGGGTGCGCCCGGCGTCGGCCTCGCGCGCGCGGGCGCATCCGGGCAATCAGGCGCGCGATTCGCGCCGCCGCGAAACGCGCGCCGGCGGGCGCGGGCGCAGGCGCGCAGGATACGCGCGAATCAGGGTCCCGTCGCTCCGGGGAGCCGGACGGCGGCGGCATCGGTAACGTTCGCCGCGTTCGGCGCGGCGGCGGGGAGAACGGAACGGGGAGGAACGAAACGCGATGAAGGAACGACATGCCGCCGGAAAACTCCTCCCCCGCTTGCGGGAAAGCCGGGGGAGGAAGAAAGGGGCGGGGTCATATGCCCGAACGGGCCACAGCATATGCACCCTGTGCATGCGAATCATGACATTGCATGACACATCGGAGGGCGTCCCGCCGGGCGCGCATGACAGAACATGACACTTTGCCGGAGGCCGCCGCCCGGTCGAGAGGCCGGCCTTCCCGCGCCCCGTTCGTCGCGTCCACGCTCCCTTTCGTCGTCCCCGTAATTCCCTTCGTCGTCCCCGTAATTCCCTTCGTCGTCCCCGTACTTCCCTTCGTCGTCCCCGCGAAAGCGGGGACCTCCTGCAACCGGAGGAACGCCGGAGAGAGGTATCGGCCCGGCGGCGCCGGGGCGACGTGGAAACGAGGCGGCGAAGGAGCCCGGAACATGACATCCCATGACATCCACCGGGGTCCTCCGTTCCACCGTCTCCCTTCGTCCGGGCGGCCGCCCTCACGCCGGCGCGAAGGTTCCGTGCAGGCCGAGCGGCAAGGGGTAGGGGAGGATGCCTTCCCAGACCGGGCCGTCGGCGAGGCGCTGCGCCTCGAAGACCGCCAGGCCCGAGGCGCGCCGCCTCAGGTCCAGGAAGGGGCCGAGCAGCCAGCCTTCGCCTTCTCCCGCGCCGCGGGGAACGAACACATGCTCCTCCGGTATCCGGTGGCGGGGCCAGCGCCAGCCGTCCGCCTCCCCCGGCGCAAACCGGACCACGCGCCGGAGCGGCCAGCCCGCGGGCTCGTCCGCGCCCGCCAGCGCGAAGGTCACGTCGTTCCGCCGGCCGAGGCGGCGCGGGTCTATGCGCGGGAAGTCCGCAGCGACCGTCCCGCCCTCCTCGTATTCCGCGCGCCCGTCCGGGCGAAGCACGGCCCGGCGATAGACCGGATGCGCCGACCGGAAGCGGGTGTCGCCCCGCATGACATCGCGGAAGTCGCGGGTGACGAAGGACGGGTCCGGCGCCTGGCAGAGATCGAGACGGATCGTGCCGTCCATCTCCTCCCAACCGTTGCCGTGATGGAAATGGAAGCCCGGCGGAAGCTCGTGGCGGCGCTCGACTTCCAGGCTGTCCTTGTCCACGACCAGCACGCGCACGCCAAGCTCCGGCCGCCAGGCATGGGCGTCGAGGATGGGCATATGGCCGGAAGCGAACCTGTCCGGGTCCAGCACGAAGGGCGCGAGCAGCACCACCAGCCGCCGTTCCGTCATCACGAAATCGTGGGTGAGGCCGAGCGGCGCCATCGGCAGCACAGTCACCTTTGCGAGCCGGCCTTGCGGACCGATGCGGTAGAAGACCAGCATCGGGCGCGGAACGGGCAGGTAGCCGATGTTCCACATCGTGCCGTCGGCCTCGACCTTGGGATGGGCGGAGAAGGGCGCGCCGGCAATGTCCTTGCGCCACGCCACGAAACCGCCGGCATCCAGCGTTTCGGGGTCGAAGGCCAGCGCCGACCCGCCCTCCCAGAGCGCCATGTGCCGCCCGGCATGGACGACCACGGAGGTGTTGGCGGCGTTCATGTCGTCGGGGCCCCGCGTGTCCGCCGGATCGGGCGGCATGGAGCCGAAGGCCGGCAGCAGGCGCCGCCCGGCTTCGGTCTCCCGGCGGCGCTTGGGCGTGTCCAGGATGCGCGCCCGGTGGGTGACGGCCGCGCCGTCGAAGCGGAAGGCCTGCACCATGCCGTCGCCGTCGAACCAGTGGCTGTAGCGATGGCCGAAGCGGTCATGCTCGGCCGGGCCGTTGCGCCAGAGCGTGCCGGCGAGGTCCGGCGGGAGCCGGCCGCGCAGCGTTTGCAAGGGCGCGGAGAGCCGTTCCGCCTCTGCGGTGGCGAAGGCGAGCGCCTCGTCTCCGCCGGAAGCGCCGGATGCGCCCGCCGCCCCGGCGGCCAGCAGCAGCGGCAGGCTTCCGGCGGCGCGCAGCGCGTCCCTGCGGGAAATCTGCGGTTTCATGGCTCAGGACTCCGGGTAGCCGAGCCTGACCGTGACGGCAGCGCGGTCCTCGCCGGCCTCAATGGTGAAGGCCGCCGCGTCGAAGCCGGGTGGCCCGAACATGCCGCGCGCCTCGTTGGAGAAGCCGTAGCCCTCGGTCGGGATGCCCAGCAGGCCGGTGTTGAGGTCGCCGTTCCGGTCCTCGTCGTGAAAGGCGGCGATGGCGTATTCGCCGGGCGCTAGGCCGGCGAACACCAGGTCGCCGGCCTTCGCGGCCGGGCGCATGGCCGCCTTCACGACTCCGGCCGAGTCGGGGAAGTCCACGCCCTCGGCGCGGCGGTGGAGGGCGACGCGGATGTCGCCCTCGGCCGAGCGCACGCCCTCGACGCGCACGACCAGATCGGCGGCGGAGGCGAAGGCGGGGACCAGCAGCGCGAGGGCGGCGGCTCCGAGCGTTGCGAGCCTGTTTGCGGGGGGTGCATTCATCGTTCCGTTCTCCGGCAGCGGTTTGCATGCGGCGGGTGCGCCGCGCCGGGGATGTTGACGGCGGGGCCGCCGGAGTCATGCTTCGATACGGGAAAGGCAGCGGATATTTCGCGCATTGCAGCAAATGCAGTTCACGCTTCGCGGATTGCAGAGGCAGGTCGCCGGCCATGCGGCGGCGCTTGCCGGGGTCGTCGCGCTGTTCGCCTTCATCGGCCCCTTCGGGACATACGATTCGATGAGTCCGTTGGGGCGCGCCGGCTACTGGCTGCTGGCGATGAGCGGCAATTGGAGCATCTGGGCCGGCTCGATGCTGCTGGTGCTGCACCTGGCGCATGACTGGCCGCTCCCGCGCCGGGGCCTGGCGGTGGCGGCGGCAGCGGTATTGGCCGCCGTGCCGGGAACCGCAATCGTCTTCGCTGCCGAAACGCTGTTCCGGCCGGGCTATGTCGGTCTGGACCGGCTGCCGGAGATCTATCTGGGGGTCGCGGTCATAGGGCTGGTCATCAGTGCGGCGGTCCTGGCTATCCGCAGCAGGCCCGCCCCGCAGGTGCAGGAAGCGCCCGCCGCAGCGCCGCCCCGTTTCCTCGACCGCCTGCCGCACGGGATCGGCCGCGACCTCGTCTATCTCCGGATGGCCGACCACTATGTCGAGGCGTTCACCACAGAGGGCTCGGACCTCGTGCTGATGCGCTTCGCCGACGCCATAGCGGAACTGGAGGGCGCCGACGGCATGCGCGTCCACCGCTCCTACTGGGTGGCGCGGGCCCATGTGACGGGAGCGGAGCGCGCAGGGGGCCGCCCCACACTTCGCCTCACCGGCGGCCACAAGGTCCCTGTCAGCCGCACCTACCTTCCGCAAGTGCGCGCGGCCGGTCTGCTCTGAGGGGAGTCGGTAAGAGCGCTATCTCACGGTCGTGCGCCACATGGCGCGGCGCTGGGGCCATTCGTAGTCGCGGATGGCGATGTGCTGGACGGCCGGGTTGTCCCACATCAGCAGGTCGCCGACAGCCCAGCGGTGGCGGTAGATGAAGCGCTCCTCGACGATAAGGTCGGAGAGCCGGTCGATCAGCGCCAGCGCCTCGCCTTCCTCCATGCCGTCTATGCCGATGCACTCGCCCTTGCGCACATAGAGCGCCTTGCGGCCCGTTTTCGGGTGCGGGCGGGCGACCGGGTGGCGGGCGTCCGGGTTCTCCTCGATCTGCGCCCGGGTCACGGCTACGGGCTTCCTCACGCCGCGTTCCTTGGCGGCGAAGCGGTGGACTGCCTGGAGGCCCTCGATCCGGTTGCGGGTTTCCCCGTCAAGCGCGTCATAGGCCGCCGCGGCGCTGGCGAAGAACGTGGGGCCGAGCGGCTCGCCCGCGTCGTCCTGCGGGACTTCCAGCGCGTAGAGCAGGGTCCGGCGCGGCGGTTCGGCCGTGTAGGACATGTCGGTGTGCCAGTGGCTGCCGGCGTCGGCATAGCCGAGCGCACGGCCCTCTCCGTCCCGGAGGTTCGAGACCTTGAGCACCTCCGGGAAGCCCTCCAGCGCATGCTGGTGGAAGGCGTTGACCTTGATCTCCCCGAGCCGGCGGGAGAAGGCGAGCAGCGCCCCGGGCGTCAGCGACTGGCCCCGGAAGCACAGCACGCTGTAGCGGTCGAACGCCGCCTCGCACGCCTCGAAGACCTCATCGGGCAACGGCGCCGACAGGTCCACGCCGAACACTTCGGCCCCGACCGGCGCGCTGCTCGGACGAATGTCCAAACCGGGGTTGTCTGCCGTCATCGCAAGCCTCCCGAGACAATCTGCTGCTATTCTCCCCGCAATCGCCCCGCCTGCAAATTCCTTGCGTCCATGCGCCGGAGCAATTCGGCGGCGACGCGCGGGGTTTCGTCGATCGGCTCGTACCGCCATTCCTCCAGACGGCCTTGGAACGGGCGGACGACGCCTTCCGCCCTCAGCGCCGCCTGAAAGCGCGCAAGCCGCCGGTTGCCGCCCGCCATGCGTGCCGCATAGACGGGCCTGCCGGTCGATACGGCCTCGCTGGTCATGGAGACCGAGTCTTCCGTGACTACGATATGCCGGGCCAGCGCCAGCATGCCGGGATAGGGGTTGCAGCCGCTCCCGTCCCAGAACCAGGCGTCCGGCAAACGCGCCTTGAGGGCGGCGACGACATCCGGCTCCGTTCGCCGGGAGGCGGTGACGGCAACCGGCCCCTCCAGTCCTGCGAGCCCGTCCGCCAGCGCCTTCACGGTTTCGGGCGTGAAGCGGTGGGAGCGGCTTCTGCCGCCGAGCAGCACGGCGACATTCAGATCGCCGAGCCTCTCCCGCCATGCCTCGCCGGCAGAAGCGAGCGCGTCCGGCGTCAGGCGGTGGAGCGCAACCCGCGTCTCCAGCACATTGGAGCCGCCGATGCCGTCATGGCGGGGCGGCACCACCAAGTCGAAATGGCGCAGCGGCACGCGCGGATTCTGGATATGGACGGTGAAGCACCGCCCGGCGGAAGCGCGGCGGACAGCGATGGAGACCGAGGCGCTTCGCCGGCCGCAGGTAATCAGCAGTTCCGGCCAGGGGGGCCCGAGGCTTTCCACCAGTCCGGTTTGAAGCAGGCCCGGCGCCTGCCGGTGCGCCGGCAGCCACGACCAGGGGCGGCGCAGGCGGACGGTCCTGACCTCGAAAGGCCGCCCGACCGCCGCCGCCAGCCCCTCGGCCTGCCCGGCCGCGCCGGCTTCGCCGGTCGTCAAGGCCCAGACGGGGGCGGTCGAAGCAGCTTCCGCCACTGGCCGCCTCCCGTTTCGTCGCCAGCGTCAGCGCGCTGCCGTCACCATGATCTCGACGAGGATCTCGGGCCGCGCCAGATCCGCCTTCACGCAGGCGCGGGCCGGCGGGTTCTCGGGATCGACCCAACCGTTCCAGACCTTGTTCATGGCCGCGAAATTGGCCATGTCGGTGATCCAGAGATTGGCCGTCAGCAGGCTGGATTTCGAGGTGCCGGCGCGCTCCAGATAGCCGTCGATCTGCTCGAGGATATCCGCGGTCTGCGCCTCGACATCGCCGCTCGTGTCACGCGCCACGAGGCCGGCCAGATACACCGTGTCGCCCCGGACGACGCAGCGGCTCATCATGGGCCCGGGCGGGCTCGTGCGGTCGAATCGTTCGATGCTCATGGGGGTCTTTCTCCTGTGTTGGATTGCGAGTTGGGAAAGGGGGCGGCAGAGCTTTCGACTATCGGCGCCGCCATGTAAAGTCCAGCGCTCCGCCATTACGCAATATTTGTTCTATTTCAGGTGAGTAGCTGCCATTTCCGACATGCAGGACGAATCCGGGAAGCAGCGAAACCGGCGCCCGGATGTCCTTGCGTCCACGCAGTATGACGCGGTGGGCCGGGCGGCCGTCGTTCTTCGACCAGAGGGGGACGACCGCAGTCTCCCCGATTCCGGAGGCGGTGTAGGCGGCAAGGTGCTCGTCCAGACGCTCGGCGGTCAGGATCGTGGTCAACGTGCCGCCCCGCCGCAGCATGGTGGCCGCGAAGCGCACCCAGTGCATGAGGTCCGCGCCCTGCTCGACATGCGCCCGCGCGCGCTGCCGGTTCCGGGGCGAAGGGCCGGCCGTCTTCGAGAGCCAGGGCGGGTTCGCCATCGCATGGTCGAAGCTCGCGGGCCCGAGGCGGGCCGGCGGGGCGCGCAGGTCGCCGACCATGACATCGACGGTGCGCTCGAAGCCGTTCGCCTCGACATTCTCCCGGCAGAGCCCGGCAAGCTCCCGGTCGCGCTCGAGCCCGGTGACGATGCATCCTTCCACGCGGCTTGCCAGACACAGGGCCGCAGCGCCGGTGCCCGCGCCGATTTCCAGCACCTGCTCTCCCGGCCGGGCGGGCACCGCCGCAGCCAGCAGCACGGGGTCTATTGCGACCCGGTAGCCCTTTGCGGACTGCCGCAGCCGGACCCTGCCGCCCAGCAGGGTGTCTTCGCTGACGGCTTCGTTCACAGTCCGCCCAGGTCCTGTTGCGCGGATTCGAGCAGGCGGCGCGCTTCGAGATAGTCCTTGTCGGCCACCATCACCCGCCGGGGAAGGATGCCGATGCTGCCCTCGACGATGCTGGCATGGCTGTCGAGCACAACGGCTTCCACGCCGCGCGCCGAGAGCTCGGCGACCAGCCAGGAAATCGCAACCGGATCGGTAGTTTTCAATACAGCTTTCAATCCGCAGTTCCCAAAGCTTGACCGGCCTCCCGCCCGCCCTATGCTCGCCCCTCCCGCGCCTGAAGGTCAATCGTATCCCCGTGACACTAGCAGCGGCGACATCCCCGCCACCGACAGAGCCGCTGGCCGCGCTGCACGCGCTCGTCGGGGCGGACATGGCGCGCGTCAACGCGCTGATCCTCGAGCGGATGCAGAACGAGGTCGCGCTGATCCCGCAACTGGCCGGCCATATCGTCGCATCCGGCGGCAAGCGCCTGCGCCCGATGCTCACATTGGCGTCGGCGCGCCTCTGCGGCTACGAGGGACGGCACCATGTCGAACTCGCAGCCTGTGTCGAATTCATCCATACGGCCACGCTGCTGCACGACGATGTCGTGGACGAAAGCATGTTGCGGCGCGGCGCGGAGACCGCCAATGCCGTCTGGGGGAACCAGGCGAGCGTGCTTGTCGGGGACTTCCTGTTCAGCCGGTCCTTCCAGCTCATGGTCGATGCCGGCTCGCTGGAGGTGCTGGGGATTCTCGCCAACGCCTCCGCGACGATCGCCGAGGGCGAGGTGCGCCAGCTCGCCACCGTCAGCCGGCCGGAGACGGGGATTGCCGACTACCTGAAGGTTGTCGAAGGCAAGACCGCCGCGCTTTTCGCTGCGGCGTGCCGCATCGGCGCCGTCATCGCGGACCGGCCGCGCGCCGAGGCCGAGGCGCTGGAAGCCTTTGGCCTGAACCTCGGCATTGCCTTCCAGCTTGTCGATGACGTGCTCGACTATTCCGCCCGGCAGGCCGAGCTGGGCAAGACCGTGGGCGACGATTTCGCCGAGGGCAAGGTGACACTGCCGGTCATTCTCGCCTACGGCCGGGGCAATGAGGAGGAGCGGGCCTTCTGGCGCCGGGTCCTCTGCGGGGAAGGGCGGCAGGTCGAGGATTTCGGCAGGGCCGTCGCCCTCATGCGGCGCCACGATTCCCTGTCGGAGACGCTGGAGCGGGCCCGGTCCAGCGCCGAGGACGCCAAGCGCGCGCTGGAGCCTTTTCCGGACGGGCCGGTGCGTGCGGTGCTGGCCGATATCGCCGATTTCTGCGTCGAGCGCGCCTATTGACCGGAAGGCGGCGGCCGTCATCGCATCAGCGACGGCAGGAAGAGGCTGATCTCGGGAATCGCGATCAGCAGCAGCAGCGTCAGCACGTCGATGGCGAGGAAGGGCATCACGCCCGCAAAGACTTCCTCCAGCTTCAGCGGAATCGGCGAGGCGCTGCGCACGACATAGACATTGAGGCCCACGGGCGGTGTGATTAGCGAGACCTCCGCGAGCTTGATCGCGATGACTCCGAGCCAGATCGGGTCGAAGCCGGCCTTGGTGAGGATCGGATACATGACCGGCAGGGTGATGACCATGATCGCAATGGGGTCGATCAGCATGCCGAGCACGAGATAGATGGCGGCAAAGGCGAACAGGTAGGTGTATTTGCCGAGCTCCAGCGCCAGCAATGCGCCGGTGATGTCGTTGACGATGCCGGTGTAGGTCAGGTAGCGCGCGAAGACGATGCCGCCGATCACGATGATGAAGATCGACGAGGTGGTGATGCCGGCGTCCTTGAAGGTATCGACGGCGGTGCGGGCGTTCAGCCGGCGCTTGAAGAGCACGATCAGGAACGCCCCGAAAGCGCCGATGGCGCCGGCATAGGTCGGCACGAAGAACCCGGTATAGATGCCGCCGATCACCAGCAGGAACAGGAAGGCGATGCCCCACACGCCGTAAAGAGAGCGCCAGCGCCGGGCCCAAGAAACCCGGATCTCCGAGGGCGGCGCAAGCTTCGGGAAGCGTTTCGCGATGGCGTAGATGCCGCCCATATAGAGGGCCGCGGACAACAGGCCCGGCACCAGCCCGGCCACAAGCAGCAGCGCCACCGACTGCTCGGTCAGGATGGCGTAGATGACCATCAGGATGCTCGGCGGAATGAGCGAGGCGAGCGTGCCCGAGGCGGCGATGCAGCCGGCGCTGAGGCGCCGGTCGTAGCCGAAGGAGGTCATCTGCGGCAGCGCCATCTTGGTGAACACGGCGGCGTTGACCACGGTGGAGCCGCTCGCCGCGCCGAAGGCGGCCGAGGCGAGCGTCGTTGCCATGGCGAGCCCGCCGGGCAGGCGTCCCAGCCAGTTGTAGGCCGCGCGGTAGAGATCCGTCGTCAGCCCCGCCTGGGTCGCCAGCGAGCCCATCAGGATGAACAGCGGAATGACCGCGAGCGTGAAGGAGTTCGTGGTGCTGAAGGGAATGGTCGCAAGCTGCGCCCAGGCGGCGTCCGGCCCGATGGCGAGGAAGGTGCCCCAGACGCCGGCAAGCCCGAGCGCCACGCCGATATGCACGCCCGCGCCAAGCATCGCGGCGAGCGCAATGGCGACGAGGACGCCGACGGTCGCGGGGTCCAGCACGGCCTAGCGGTCCTCCCCGTCGTCGAAATAGCCGGTCGCGTCCGGCGCCGCCGGGATATTGCCGAGACCGCCGATGTCCCGTTCGATGATCTCGTCCACCGAGAGCGCTTCGCCGCCCCTGATGAGGCGGTCGAGGTCCGCAGCCAGGTCGAGCAGGAGCTGGAGGATGAGCAGCGCCGTCCCGGCCGCGAGCACGATGCGCGCCGGCCAGAGCGGCATCCGCACGAGGCCGAATGTCGCCTCGTCGATCTGGATGCTGAACAGCGCCTCGTTGGTCGCCTGCCAGAGCAGCAGCGAGAAGAACAGAAGCGCCATCAGGCTCGCGAACACGTCCATCGCCGCCTGTCCGCGGGCCCCGGCCCGCATGTAGAGCAGCTCGACCCGGATGTGGCTGCGGCGGATCTGGGTGTAGGTCAGCGCGCCGAAGACGATGAGCACCATCGTGCTCTCGGTGATTTCTGTAGCGCCCGGCACCGGCACGCCGAACATCTGCGTGCCGACCACATCGGCGGTGCCGAGGAATGTCGAGACGATCAGGCCCAGCCCGCCGACCAGGAGGATGCCCAGCGCGACGGGTTCCAGCAGGCGGGTGAGCCTGTTCATCGTCATATCGGGTCGATGTCCTCAGGCAGCGCAACCGCGGCCCCGGCATGCGCCGGAGCCGCGGTGTCGTTTGCCCCCGGAAGAGGCGGAAGGACGGTTGCGGGCCCTACTTCGCCCACTCGCGCCAGGCCGCGCGGACTTCCTTCGCCTGGTCGCCCAGGCCGCGCTCGGCCATGCTCTCCTCCCAGCCCTTCAGCAGGTCGGGTGTGGCGGCCACCCACTTGGCCAGCTCCGAGGCCGGGAACTCCTTGAAGACGCCGCCCGCCTTCTCGATGTTGGCGATGGACGAGGCCGTGCCGGTCTCCAGCCAGTCGAGATATTCCTGCTGGCTCTTCCTCGCCTGGTCGGCGAAAATTTCCTGCACGTCCGCCGGCAGCTTGTCCCAGCTCCCCTTGCCGATGACGATCAGGTGGCCCGCAATCGTCATGGCGGTGCCGCAGCTGTATTTGCCGGGCTCGTAGAGGCGCAGGCTCTCGACATTGCCGGCATTCAGGAACGAGTAGTCGATGGTCCCGCGCTGCAGTGCTTCATAGACCTCGACAGGCGCGACCGTGACCGGGACCGCGCCGATGGCGGCGTGCATCTTCGGCAGGTCCGCGCCGAAACTGCGGATCTTCTTGCCCTTCAGCCCCTCGACGGTGTCGCAGTTCGGATCCGGGCCCGTCATGTAGTAGGAGCCCAGCGGCTGCTGGAACAGGTACATGACGTTCATCCTGTCGAGCTCCTCCTTGAAGATCGGGAACTCCTGGTAGGACCTGTAGAGGATCTCGATCGCTTCCTTTGGCTCGTCGAAGACGAAGGGGATCTGGCAGGCTTTCCAGAACAGCAGCTGGTCCGGGTAGTAGCCCGGCGCAACCGACGCCATGTCGATGGCGCCGCGGCCTGCGAGCGTGGCCACTTCCGGCCCCTTGCCGAGGCCGCCGGCGAAGGTGATCTCGATCTTCACACGGCCGTTCGTGCGCTCCTCGATCTTCTTGGCGAAGTTCTTCTCCACCTGCACGAAACCGCTGTCCGGCAGGTAGTGGCCCCAGCGCAGCTTGATCTCTTCGGCCTGGGCCGCCGCGCCGACCGCGGCGGCGGAAACGGCCAGCAGGGCCGCCTTGCATAGCGACCGGATTCCGTTCTTCATTTTTCTCTCCCTTTATACGGAGGCTTGCGGACTTGCGGCCCTCCGTTCCGTCGGGGCCGCGCGCCTCCCGTCGGGAGGGAGCCTAGCGCGGAAGTCTCGCCGATGTCACGGCCTGCGCCGCCGGGCTCATGACGCCGGAGGATAACCCGGGTCAGCCGCTGTCTGCTGCTAGGCGCTTGTCCAGATAGCTCTCGACCGCGCCGTTCAGCTGTTCGAGATGCCGGGTGAAGAGGTGGTTGGCGCCGGGGATGACCTTGTGGTCGATGACGATGCCGCGCTGGGTGCGCAGCTTCTCGACCAGCTTCTCGACCGAATCGGTCGTCACGATCTCGTCCTTCGTGCCGTTGACGATCAGGCCCGAGGACGGGCAGGGCGCCAGGAAGGAGAAGTCGTACATGTTCGCCGGCGGGGCGACGGAGATGAAGCCGGAAATCTCCGGCCGGCGCATCAGCAGCTGCATGCCGATCCAGGCGCCGAAGGAAAAGCCCGCGATCCAGACCTTGACGGGGTCCTTCCTGAGGCTTTGCATGTGGTCGAGGATGGCCGCCGCGTCGGCGAGTTCGCCTTCTCCGCGCCCGTATTCGCCCTGCGAGCGCCCGACGCCGCGGAAGTTGAAGCGCATGACCGAGAACCCGCGCCGGACGAAGCAATGGAACAGGTTGTAAACCACCTTGTTGTGCATCGTGCCGCCATGCTGCGGATGCGGGTGGAGCATCAGCGCAATCGGGGCCGCCTGGTCGTCGACATGATGGTAGCGCGCTTCGAGCCGGCCCTCGGGGCCGTTCACGATAACGTCGGGCATGGGCGTGGAATCCCGTTCCTTCGGTCCGGGCGGCAGGCCTGCCGCCGGAGGGGCTTTCCTTATCGGATGAGCGCGATCTAACTGGGTCGGTCGGTTCGGGCCGTCAAGAGGCCGCATCATGGCAAAACGCCGCATTTACATGGACTGGAACGCCACCGCGCCGCTGGCTCCGGCTGCGCAGGAGGCCATGGCGGCCGCGATGGCCGTGCTCGGCAACCCTTCCTCCGTGCATGGCGAGGGGCGCGCCGCACGACGCCTCGTCGAGGAGGCGCGGGCGCGGGTCGCGGCCTTTGCCTGCGCGGCGCCGGAGCAGGTCGTGTTCACCTCCGGCGGCACCGAGGCGAACGCGCTCGCGCTCGCCGGGCGCGAATGGCTGGCGGGGGCGAGCGAGCATGCATCCGTGCTCGACCATATCGCCGGTCCGCGCCTCGCCGTGGACGGCGGCGGACGCATTCGCCCCGAATCGATCCCGCCGGGCGCGGCCGTCGCGCTGATGGCCGCCAACAACGAAACCGGGGCCATCCATCCTCTTGAGGAAACCGGACGGCGGGTGCGGGAGACCGGCGGGCTCTGGCATTGCGACGCGGTGCAGGCGGCCGGGCGGCTCGACCTTGCCGCCATCGAGGCGGATTCGCTGGCGCTCTCGGCGCACAAGCTCGGCGGGCCGATGGGCGTCGGCGCGCTGGTGCTGCGCACGGAGCGCGCGCTCGACGGCGCGATCCGCGGCGCGCAGGAACGCCGGCGGCGGGGCGGCACGGAAAATGTCGTCGGCATTGCCGGCTTCGGCGCGGTCGCGCATCCGCTCCCCGACATGACGGCGCTCCGCGACCGGCTGGAGGCCCGGCTCGAAGGCGCTGTCATCTACGGAAGCGACGGACCCCGGCTCGGGAACACAAGCTGTATCGGTATGCCCGGCGTCTCCGGGGAGACCCAGGTGATGGCCTTCGATCTTGAGGGATTCGCGGTAAGCGCCGGCGCTGCCTGCTCCTCGGGAAAGGTGGATGCCTCGCATGTGCTGCTGGCGATGGGCACGGGTGAACCGGCGGCGGGCGAGGCCATCCGGGTCAGCCTCGGACCGGGCCTCTCGGAAGCGGATATCGACGCCTTTGCAGAGGCCTGGAACCGCCTTGCGGCAAGGTTGCGAAGGGGGTAGGAAGGCGCGCCTTACAGGATGGGTGTTATGCCGAAGATTACCTTTGTCAGCCCGGATGGAAGCGAGCAGACAGTCGAGCCGCCGGCGGGCATGACGATTCTGGAAATCTCGCGCAAATACGACATCGACATCGAAGGCGCCTGCGAAGGCTCGCTCGCCTGCTCGACCTGCCATGTGATCGTCGATGAGGACTGGTACGAGAGGCTGGCGGAGCCGGATGAGGACGAGGAGGACATGCTCGACCTTGCCTTCGGCCTGACGCCGACCTCGCGGCTCGGGTGCCAGATTGCAGTGACGGACGAACTCGACGGAATTCGCGTTTCGCTTCCCGAAGAAACCCGGTCGCTGCTCTGATGGCCCTGTTCGACCGGCTGAAAGCGGCCGCATCCGCGGACTGGCAGGCCTATATCGACCACCCCTTCGTGCGCGCCGTCGGCGACGGCAGCCTGCCGGAGGCCTGTTTCCGCCGCTATCTGGAGCAGGACTACCTTTTCCTGGTCCATTTCGCGCGTGCCTATGCGCTGGCGGCGTTCAAGGGCGAGTCGCTTGCGGACATCCGCCACGGGGCGGAAACCGCGCTTGCCATCGCCGACACGGAAATGCGCCTCCACGTCGCCTTCTGCAAGGGCTGGGGGCTGGAAGAGGCGGACATGGCCGCCCTGCCAGAAGCGCCGGCGACCATGGCCTATACCCGCTATGTGCTGGAGCGCGGGCTCGCCGGCGACCTGCTCGACCTGCATGTCGCGCTCGCGCCCTGCATCGTGGGCTATGCGGAAATCGGCCGCGCGCTCGCAAGTTCCGCGAGGGGCAACCCTTACGGGGCATGGATCGAGATGTATGCCGGCCGGGAGTACCAGGAGACGGCGGCGGCAGCGATTGCCCAGCTCGACGACCTGTTCGCCCGGCGCGGGGGACCGGCGCGGCTCCCGGGACTCGAACGCATTTTCGGCGACGCGACGCGCCTCGAGATCGATTTCTGGCAGATGGGCCTGTCGCCGAACGCCTGACTCAAGCGGAGGCCTGTGGGGCCTATCCAAAGATCGTCACCCCGGCCGGAGCGTAGCGGAGAGCCGGGGTCCATCTCCCGCCCCTCGGTCAGGACGCAACAGTCGGGGATAGGCTCCGGCTCGGGGACCGGAGCGACGAACCGGGTGACGGCCGGTGGATTTCCTCCGAACGCCTGACCGTGCCTCAGGTATTGCGCAGCAGGTGGATGAGGGCGGAGGTGTCCCAGCGCCCGCCGCCTTCCTGCTGGACATGCTTGTAGAACTGGTCGATGGCGGCGGTCATCGGCAGGCGCGCGCCGTTGCGCTCGGCTTCCGCCAGGCAGATCGCGAGGTCCTTGCGCATCCAGTCCACGGCGAAGCCGAAGTCGAACTTGTCGTCGATCATGGTCTGGCCGCGATTGTCCATCTGCCAGGAGCCTGCGGCACCCTTGGAAATGACCTCCAGCACGAGCGGCATGTCGAGTCCGGCCTTGAGGCCCATATTGAGCGCCTCGGACAGCCCCTGCAGCAGGCCGGCTATCGCGATCTGGTTCACCATCTTGGTGAGTTGCCCGTTGCCGGGCGCCCCCAGCAGCGTCACCGCCCGCCCGTAGCAGGTCATGGCCGGCCGGGCGCGCTCGAAGGGCTCGCTGTCGCCGCCGCACATGACGGTGAGCACGCCGTTCTCTGCGCCCGCCTGGCCGCCCGACACCGGCGCGTCGATGCAGGCGATGCCGCGTTCCTTGCCTTCCGCATAGAGTTCGCGCGCCAGGTCCGCCGAGGCGGTGGTGTGGTCCACGAACACCGAGCCCGGCCGGATGCCGGCGAAGATGCCGTCCTCGCCATAGACGACGCTGCGCACGTCGCCGTCGTTGCCCACGCAGGAGAACACGATGTCTGCGCCCGCCGCCGCCTCGCGGGGCGTTGCGGCGCTATCGCCGGAGTGGGCAGCGGTCCAGGCCTCGGCCTTCTCGCGGGTGCGGTTATAGACGGTGACCTTGTGGCCGGCCGCGGCAAGGTGCCCCGCCATCGGGAAGCCCATGACGCCCAGGCCGACGAATGCAAGCGAAGCTGTGTTCATGGTGGTGAAATCCGCATTCCGGGAACCGCCCTCATCATAGCGGGACGCGGCGGATCAGGTCAGTCTCGATCTGGCGCCAGATGTCCCAGTCCGGCGCCACCAGCAGGCCCTGGCGCGGCCCCAGCGGCCGGTAGGGCGCGCCGTCATGCATGGCGGCCGCGCCGCCCGCTTCCTCGTGCAGCAGGCAGCCGGCGGCATGGTCCCAGGGATTGAGCCGGGTATAAAGGCCGAAATGCGCCCGCCCGATGAGGCGCGCGAGATATTCCTGCCCGACGCAGCGCGTATTGAAACAGTGGCCGAGCTGCCCCCGCCCGCGCCCCCAGATCTCGCGATAGGCGTCGCTCGACCGGAACTTGTACCCGTAGATCGCGCCGTTCATGTCGCGCAGGCTGGCGGGCCGGATCACGTTGAGCCTGCGTTCGCCCATGAAGGCGCCGCCGCCGCGCTCCGCCGCCGCCATGCGCTCGGAGAACGGGTCGTAGATCCAGCCCGCTACCGTCTCGCCGCCGGACACAAGCGCCACGATGGTGCAGAAGAGCGGATAGCCGGACGCGAAATTCGCCGTTCCGTCCAGCGGATCGACGACCCAGACGGGCCGGTCTTCGCCCAGGCGGTCGAGCACGCCCGGGTCGGCCGCGGCGGCCTCCTCGCCGACCAGCACCGAGCCCGGCAGCAGGTCCGGCAGCCGCTTTGCGAAGCGCGCCTCCATCGCCAGATCGACGGCGGTGACGAAATCGTTGGGGGACTTTTCGCCGATATCGCCGGGGTCGAGATCGGTGAATTGCCGCACCATCTCGGCTGCGGCGGTCTCACGGATGACCGACGCAACCCTTTCGAGGTCCACCTTCACGTCGATTCGGCCGGAATTTTCGGGATGCTGCGCTCTTCCTCGGGACGCCGGTCGGGCGGCGTCACAATGCCGCCGGAGACCACCATCTTGATGCCCTCCTCGACGGTCATGGAAAGCGGCGTCAGGTCCCTCCTCGGCACGAACAGGAGGAAGCCGGAAGTGGGGTTGGGCGTCGTCGGCAGGAAGATGTTCACCAGCTCGTCTTCCGTCAGGTTCTGTACTTCGCCCTCGGTCACGCCCGAAACGAAGGCGAGGCACCAGAGGCCGCGCCGCGGATATTCCACAAGCACCACCTGCCGGAAGGCCGAGGACTTGTGCGCCAGCACGGTTTCGAAAATCTGCTTGAGCGCGCCATAGACGGTGCGCACGACCGGCATGCGGTTCAACAGGCGCTCGCCGGCCCGGATCATTGTCCGGCCCATCAGGCCGGCAGCCAGGTAGCCGACCAACGAAAGCGCAATTACGAAGATAATCAAGCCGATGCCCGGTATCGAGAAGGGCAGATACTGTTCCGGGTTGTAGCCTTCGGGGATGATTCCCCGGATTCTCGAATCGAAGAACTGGACGATCTGCCACGCGAGCCACGCGGTAATGCCGATGGGAGCGGTGACGAGGACGCCGGCAATCACATAGTTGCGGAACCGAAGCGGCAGGCTGCGGCCGAACCGGGCCGCCCGGACGCGCGTTCGCCGCGCGGTGCTCCGCCGGGCCTTATGCGCCATCGGCGCTTCCTTCGCCGATCGGGCGGCAAATGCGCCCCTTGCGTCCCGGCCCGGGGCCGGAGTGGTTCGGCATGATCAGGATCGCTCCGTCATAGGGCGTCGCGATGTCCCGGTCGCCGTCGCGGGCGATGACCGTGCCGGCCCGCTCGAACACCTCGCAGCCGACATAGGGCGCCATAAAGCGGAACCGGTCGGTCCGAGCGACGATGCCATCGGTCACCTCCAGCAGGCGCGGCCGGGGCGGCGCCCTGTCGGCGATATGGGCTTGGACATCGGCGAAGTCGAGGCTTCCCGAGGCAGCGAGAAAGCGCAGCACGGTATCGAGCGCATGCACGGCCGTTGAAGACGCCCAGTGCTCGCCCGCCTCCACGAGCAGCGCCACCTGCGGGTTCGCCGGGTCGTTGAAGGGCCTGTGCTCGATCATCCTGAGACCTTCCACATGGCCCGGCCCGCAGACGATCGTTCCCGGATAGCCCACCTTGAGGGCGAAGGTGCGCTCTTTCTCCAGGCCGTGGCAGAGCATGAGCGGGACCGACGCCGTGCTCATGGAATGGACATCCAGCAGGAAGTCGGCCTGCTCGAACGTGGGGCGGAGTTCGCGGGCGCGCGCAAGCTCGACACTCTGCCGCGGCCCCTCCAGGGTTTCGAGCGTCCACACCCGGTTGAAGTCCTCATCGACGAACCGCGACGCGCCGGGATCCCTTGGGCTGAAACGCTCATAGGCCGCAATATTGGCGAAGGAAAGCGTCAGCACGCCCCGCCGCGGCCGGATGCGCTCGCGGAACAGGAAATCGAGCGCGATGGCTCCGCAAATCTCGTTGCCGTGGGTGATGGCATTGACGAGCACATGCGGGCCCGGCGCGCCGCTGTCGAAACGGTGGACATAATCGATGCCGGTATTGCCGGATTTGTATGGCGATATATCGGGGGCTTCGAGTTCCACGGTGAAGCTCGGCATCGGGCATTCCTCGTCGTCTGCGGCTGCGGGCATTTAAGCACGAACCGGGGCGGCCGCAGCTAGGATTTTGCCGGGCCGCGTCCTACAGTCGGAGCGCGATGACCGACATTTACTCTGCCACCATTGCCGAACTCGGCCAGGCGCTGCGGGCCGGCCGGGCGACGGCGCGCGGCCTGCTGGAGCAGGCGCTTCAAAACCGCAACGAGGCGCTCGGCGCCTACAAGCTGTGGATGCCGGGCCACGCTGCCCGCGCGGCCGATCTGGCCGATGCCGCCTTCGCCGAGGGTCTCGATTTCGGGCCGTTGCAGGGCCTGCCGGTGTCGGTCAAGGACCTGTTCGGGCTTGCCGGAACGCCAACCCATGCCGGCGCCCCGAAGCCGCTGCCCGCCTCCTGGGAGGCAGAAGGGCCGGTCGTCGCGGCCGTGCGAAACGGCCTCGCCGTCATTACCGGCAAGACGCACACGGTCGAGTTCGCTTTCGGCGGCATCGGGTCGAACCTGCACTGGGGCACGCCGCGCAACCCCTGGGGCGGCGAGTCGCACCGCGTGCCGGGCGGCTCCAGCGCCGGGGCCGGCGTCTCGCTGCTGGAGGGCACGGCAGTCGCGGCGCTCGGCTCCGACACGGCGGGTTCGGTGCGCGTTCCGGCGAGCTTCACCGGCACGGTCGGCCTCAAGACGAGCTACGGACGCTGGTCGCTCCAGGGCATCGTGCCGCTCAGCCCGTCTCTCGATACCGCCGGTGTCTTGACCCGCTCGGTCGCGGACGCAGCTCTTGCCTTCGCGGCGATAGACCCGATCTGCCGGACGCCGCCGGAGCCCGCGGACCCGGCCCACCTCAGGCTCGGCGTGATCAAGAGCCTGTTCGAGGACTGCGGTCCGGGCGTGGCGGAGATCGTGCGCGCTGCCCTTGGCGAGCTGGAAAGTCGCGGCGTGACCGTGGAATCCTTCGACTTGCCGGAAATGGCCGACGCCAGGGCGATCTTCGCGGAAGGCGGGCTGGCAGTGCCCGAGTTCGTTGCTTTCATCGAAAACGAACTGCCCGAATTCAAGGCGACGCTCGACCCGAATGTCCGCAGCCGCTTCGAGGCCTTCGGGACATTGACCTCGACGGAGTATATGGGGCGGAAGATGCGGATCGCGCGCGCGGCCGCGGCAGCGAACGCCCGGCTTGCCGGCATCGACGCAATCGTCGGGCCGACGACGCCGATTACCGCCCCGCTGCTGCAGCACGCAGCCGAGGGCGAAGGCTACCGGACGCACAACATGGCCGCGCTCCGCAACACCATGCCGGGCAACCTGCTTGAGCTTTGCGGGCTTACGATCCCGGCTGGCCTCGACGGCAACGGCATGCCGGTCGGCCTGCAACTCCTCGCCGGGCGCGGCATGGATGAGCGGTTGATTTCCATCGGCCTCGCGGTCGAATCCGTTATCGGCCCTGCCTCCCGCCGCCTGGGGACTCCTCCGGGCATGTAAACCCGGCGCCCGTGAAAGGAAGCGCAATCCATGGCCTATGAGCCTTTCAACCTCGCCGGCAAGGCGGCGCTGATTACCGGCGGCAACAGCGGCATCGGCCTCGGCTTCGCGGAAGCCATCGCGCAGGCGGGCGGCGATGTCTGCATCTGGGGCACGAACGAGGAAAAGAACGCCGCCGCGCTCGAAGTGCTGCGGCAGTACGATGTGAAATCGCTGGCCTTGCGCTGCGATGTGTCCGACGAGGAAGAGGTCGCCGAACGCTTCGCGGAGACGGTGGCCGCACTCGGCAAGGTCACCGCCTGCTTCGCCAATGCCGGCGTCTCCTCGGACCGCCGCGCGCTCAAGGGCGGTTTCTCGACCATGACGACGGCGGAATGGCGCCGGGTGCTGGACGTCAATCTGGACGGCGTGTTCTTCACGCTCCGCGCGGCAGCGGGCCACATGGTTGAGCAGGGGATCGCCGGTTCGCTGGCCGCGACATCGAGCCTCGCCGCCATCATGGGCCAGGCGCGGGGCGAGCATTACGGCGCCGGCAAGGGCGCACTGATCGCCATGATGCGCGCGCTCGCGGTCGAATACGGGCGCAACGGCATCCGCGCCAACAGCGTGCTGCCGGGCTGGATCGAGACCCCGATGACGGAGCCCGCCTTTAACTGGGACCGCTTCCGCGACGCCGTGCTGCCGCGGGTGCCGGCGGGCCGCTGGGGGGAGAAGGAGGATTTCGGCGGCATCGCGGTCTATCTCGTCTCCGACGCCAGCCGCTACCACTCCGGCGACACCTTCGTCATCGACGGCGCCTATTCGCTGTTTTAGTGCCGTGACGGAGAAGTTCGGGTGCCTTCGTGCTGCGTCCTCTCTCGTCATGCCCGGACTTGTTCCGGGCATCTCTCTCGGGGGCGGATGCAGTATGAGGAGTGGATGGCCGGAACAAGTCCGGCCATGACGGCGGTGTCGCTGAACCGAAGTCATACGACCTTTGTAACCAGGACATTGGAGGGGCTTGCGGCGGATGCCTGAAGGATTGATCGAAGCCAGCATTGACGAACGCGGCGTGGCCCGCGTCGCCATCGACAATGAGCGCCGCTTGAATTGCCTGAGCGGCGCGACGGCGCAGGCATTCGCCGATGCGGTCAATGCATTTTCGGAACGGAGCGACCTCCGAGCGGTCGTGGTGACCGGCAACGGCCCCAAGGCGTTCATGGGCGGGGCGGACCTGCGCGAACTCGGCACCCTCGACCCCGTGTCCGGCCGCGCCTTCATTACCCGCATCCACCTCATGTCGAAGGCGCTGCGGGACTGCCCCGTGCCGGTGATCGGGCGGATCAACGGCTATTGCCTCGGCGCCGGGCTGGAGGTGGCGGCGGCCTGCGATATGCGGGTGGCGTCGGACAATGCCGTGCTCGGCATGCCGGAGGTCAGGGTCGGTCTGCCGTCGGTCGTGGAGGCGGCGCTCTTTCCGCAACTGATCGGCTGGGGCAGGGCGAAGCTGCTCTGCTACACGGGCGAGAATATCGACGCGGCGGAAGCGCTCTCCTGGGGGCTGGTGGAGAAAGTCGTGCCCGCCGGGGAACTCGACGATGCGGTCGAGCATTGGGTCGAACGGATTCTGGAAGGCGGCCCGCGCGCCATCCGGCTGCAGAAAGAGCTGATTCGCGAATGGGAAGCGATGCCGGTAGGCGACGCGATCCAGGCCGGCATCCGCAGCCTCGTGCGCGCCATGGAGACCGACGAACCGAAACGGATGATCGCCGAAACGCTGGAGCGCCTGGCGAAGCGCAAGGGCTAGAGCATGATCTGACCTGATTGAATCGAGGGGGATTCACGGGGCGATTGATTTGTGATTCAAGCTGTCGGCCGGGATGAGGAGGCCGGCTGAGATGCCGAAAGCGCTTTCCCTTGATCTTCGTAATCGGGTTCTGTCGGCGGTATGTGCGGGCATGAGCCATAGAGCGGCCGGTGCGCGTTTTGGGGTGAGTGCGGCGAGCGTGAGCCGCTGGCGTGCGCTGGCGCGCGAACAGGGAGACGCGCGCCCGAAGGCGCTTGGCGGGGACCGTCGCTCGGGGCGGATCGAAGCGCAGCGCGATGTGATCCTGGGTCTTCTTGAGGAGAAGCGGGACATGACCATCGAGGAGTTGCGCGCGGCTCTCGGGGACCGGGGCCTCGCCTTCAGCTACGGGGCGATACAGCGCTTCCTCGTGCGCCACGCCATCACGCGCAAAAAAAGACCGGCCAGGCGGCGGAGCAGGATCGCCCGGACGTGCTGAGCCGACGGCGCACCTGGCGCGACAGCCAGCCCGGCCTCGACCCCGACCGGCTGGTGTTCATCGATGAGACAGGGGCCAAGACCAACATGGCCCGCACCCACGGCTGGGCCCCGCGCGGCAAACGTCTGCGCATGGCCGTCCCTCACGGACACTGGAACACAACCACCTTCGTCGCCGGGCTCACGCCGCGCGGCATGATTGCCCCCTTCGTGCTCTCCGGCGCCATCGACCGCGATGCCTTCGAGGCCTACGTCAAAGTGGTCCTCGTCCCCGAACTGAGGCCCGGCGATATCGTCGTCATGGACAACCTCTCAAGCCACAAGGGACCCAGGGTTTGCAAGATGATCGAGGACGCCGGCGCGCAACTCCTCTTCCTGCCGCCCTACAGCCCTGACTTCAATCCCATCGAACTCGCCTTCGCAAAGCTCAAGGCAAGGCTACGAAAAGCTGCCGAGAGAACTGTCGACGGCCTCTGGAACACCATCGGACAAATCTCCCAGACCTTCTCACCGCAAGAATGCAAAAACTACTTCAACGCCGCAGGATACTCCGCAACATGATCGGATTCCGCTCTAGCCGGTCGGATTCCCCTGCTCCCGGACGATCCAGCCGCCGCCGAGAACCCGGTCGCCATCGTAGAAAACCGCGGCCTGCCCGGCGGCGATGCCGAATTCCGGCTCGTCCAGAAGGATTTCCACGCCGTCGTTCTGCGGATGGAGGACTGCCGGCCGGGGCGGGGCGCTCGACCGGATACGCACCTCGGCCTTCTGCCCCTCTGCCGGCGCATCGCCGTCGCCGAGCCAATTCACCTTGCGGACCCGGAAGCGCCGGCGTCCGAGCGCCTCGCGGGGTCCGACGACGACCCTGCGGCGCTCCGGGTCGAGCGCCAGCACGTAAAGCCGCTCGCCGTCGGCGGCGTTGCCCAGGTCCAGCCCGCGCCGCTGGCCGACGGTGAAGTTGACGATGCCCTCATGGCGGCCGAGCACATGGCCGTCCCGGTCCACGATCTCGCCCGGCTCCAGCGCGCCGGGGCGCAGCCGCGCGACGATGTCGGCGTAGCGGCCGTCCGGCACGAAGCAGATGTCCTGGCTGTCCGGCTTCGCCGCCACCGGCAGGGCGAGCCGCGCCGCTTCCCGCCGCACGCGGTCCTTGCGCATGCCGCCCAGCGGAAAACGCAGGAAATCGAGCTGGTCGCGGGTGGTCGCGAACAGGAAATAGCTCTGGTCCTTGCCGCTGTCGGCGGCCCGGCGCAGTTCCGGCCCCGGCAGGCGCTGCACATAATGGCCGGTGGCGAGCGCGGCCGCGTCGAGGTCCCGCGCCGTCGCCAGCAGGTCGCGGAACTTCACCGTCCGGTTGCACTGCACGCAGGGCAGCGGCGTCTCGCCGGCGAGATAGCTGTCGGCGAAGTCTTCCATGACAGCGGCCCGGAAGCGGCTCTCATAGTCGAGCACGTAATGCGGGATGCCGATCCGGTCCGCGACCGCGCGGGCGTCGTGGATGTCCTGGCCGGCGCAGCAGGCGCCCTTGCGCTGCGTGGCCGTGCCGTGGTCGTAAAGCTGCAGGGTGACGCCGACGACCTCATGGCCCGCCTCCGCAAGCAGCGCCGCCGTGACCGAGCTGTCCACGCCGCCGGACATGGCGACGACCACGCGGGAGGGTGTGGGAAGATCGAGCAAGGGAAACCCTGTCTGTGGAGAGGTAGCCGGAAACTGGTTCGGCGCTCGTCGCGGGTCAACCGCCCGGCGGCCCGTCGCGCCTATACGTGCTGGCCGCCATTCACGTGGATTTCGGCACCGTTGATGTAGCGCGAGGCGTCCGTGCAGAGGAAATAGATCGTGTCGGCGACTTCCCCCGGCTCGCCCATGCGGCCGACCGGGATGGCGCGGACGATTTCGTCCGTGCCGGGGGAGAGCATCGGGGTGTCGATCTCGCCGGGCGCGATGGCGTTGACGCGAATGCCGTCGGGCCCGAATTCCGCCGCCATCTCGCGGGTGAGCGCCGCCAGCGCTGCTTTCGACGTGGCATAGGCGGGCCCGGCGAAGCGATGCACCCGCCCCCCCGCAATCGAGGTGACATTCACCACCGACCCGTTGCCGGCGGCCAGCTCCCTCGCAAGGCCGCGCGCGAGCATCAGCGGGGCGTAGAAATTGACCTGCATGACATGGTGCCAGGCGCTGAGGCGCGTGTTGCGCACGCCGAGCCTGCCGCCGTCATCGTCCTTGGGCGAAACCGCGGCATTGTTGACCAGCGCGTGGACGCGCCCGTCCGTCAATCGCTTGCGCATTTCCTCTATCGTGACCGCGAGCCCTTCCGGGTCCGACAGGTCCACCTCGATATGGTCCTCCGGCCCCGCGCCCCACGGACATATGCCGCCCGGAAAGGACTGCCGCGAGCAGGTGATGACGCGCCAGCCGGCGTCCTTGAATTTGATGGCCGTGGCATGGCCGATACCGCGGCTGGCGCCGGTGAGGATGAGGGTTTGCATTTCCGACATGAGCCTGGGGGCAGCATAAAGGCAACGAAAACCGGGCGCTACCACACGCCGATGATGAATCCGCGCTTGCGGCTCCCGTCGGTGCGCTGCGCCACCTCTTCGTCGGAAAGCGTGGTGCGGGTGCGCCGCGCCCTGAGCCAGGCGAACAGCCGCTCGTGGAGGTCCGTGCGGATGCCGGCATGGGCAGGGTCGCACCCGAGGTCGGCGAGTTCCAGCGGGTCTGCGGCCATATCGAACAATTGCGGGCGGTACCCTTCCCAGAACACATATTTCCAGCGCTCCATGCGGACCATGTAGCCGCGGGACTCCTCCACGCCGCGCCCGAGCGTGAGACGGGCGGCGCGGTGCGCGTAATCGGTTTCGGAGAACACCGCCTCTCGCCGCTCCGCCTTTCCGTCCCGGAGCAGCGGCAGCAGGGAGCGCCCTTCCACCCGGTGCGGCTGGACCTCGCCGCCCGCCGCCTCCACGAAGGTCGGCACCAGGTCTATCGACTCCACAAGGTCGTTCACGACCGCGCCGGGGCGCCCGGCCGGGTCGTAGAGGATCAGCGGAATGCGCACGCTTTCTTCGTGGAACAACTCCTTCTCGCCGAGCCAATGGTCGCCCAGATAGTCGCCGTGGTCGCTGGTGAAGACGATCATCGTGTCTTCCATCCGGCCCCGCTCCTCCAGAAAGGCAAACAGGCGGCCCATATGGTCGTCGATCTCCTTGACGAGCCCCATATAGGCGGGGATGACCGCGCGCCGGACTTCGTCGCGGGCGAAGCTCCGGCTGTCCTCATGGGCCATGAAGGCGGCGTGGACCGGATGCGGGTCCCGGCGTTCGTCCTCGTGCCGGTTGGCGGCGATGACGGAGTTGGCCCCGTAGAGGCCGTGATAGGGCGCAGGCGCGATATAGGGCCAGTGCGGCTTGATGTAGGAAAGATGGAGGCACCAGGGCTCCTCGCCCTGCTCGCGGATGAACTCCATCGCCCGCCCGGTCATGTAGGCCGTCTCGGAGTGCTCGGCCTTCACGCGCGCCGGCAACGGGGCGTAACGCAGATACCAGCCGGAGAGCTGTTCGCCGTCGGGCCCCTCGGCCGAGTTGGCGAAATCGTGCCAGGGGTTCGGGCTGTCATAGCCGCGCTCCCTCAGCCAGCGGTTGTAGGCGAGGTCCGGATCGACGCCGATGTCGGGATGCAGCCCGTCGTCCCGCTCCCAGGGCTCGAAACCGCATTCCGAAAGCAGCACGCCGGTATTGCTCACCGGGTCGATGCCGAGTCGCTGCATGCCCTCCCGGTCGGGGGCCATATGCGTCTTGCCGACCAGCGCCGTGCGCAGCCCGAGCGGGCGCAGCCAGTCGCCGAGCGTGAGTTCGCCCACCGCCAGCGGGACGTTGTTCCATGTGGCGCCGTGGCTGAACATGTAGCGGCCGGTATAGAAGGACATGCGCGACGGCCCGCAGATCGGCGACTGGCAATAGGCGCGGGTGAAGCGCGTTCCCTTCTCCGCCAGCCCGTCCAGATGCGGCGTCTCCAGCGCCGGATGCCCGTAGCAGGAGAGATAATCCCAGCGGAGCTGGTCCGTCATGATGAACAGGATATTGCGGACGCGCGCCATTTCGGATCGGCCCCCCAATGATACGGACATTCCTGCGAGTATAGTGCGCCTCGGGTGGACAGCGCGTATGTCTGGCCCCGCTGCGGCAGGGCGGCGATAATGAGGCCATGCAGGCAGCCCTGAATCCGGGCCGGACGAACCCGGTCTATCCCTTTCGCAAACCCGCCGACCTCGACGGGCGCGAACGGCATTACCCCGTCTGCGTTGTCGGGGCGGGGCCGGTCGGGCTGGCCGCGGCCATCGACCTGAAGCTGCGGGGCGTCGATGTCGTGCTGGTGGACGAGGACGATACGGTAAGCGCCGGTTCGCGGCTCATTTGCCTCGCCAAGCGGACGCTGGAGATACTCGCGCGCCTCGGCATCGGCCCCGAACTGGCCGCGAAGGGCGTGGTCTGGAACCGCGGCAAGGTCTTCCACGGCGACGAACTCATCTACGCCTTCGACCTGTTGCCCGAAGAAGGGCACCGCTGGCCGGCCTTCATCAATATCCAGCAATATTATGTCGAGGAATATCTGGTGGAGCGTGCCCGGTCGCTCGGCCTCGATCTGCGCTGGAAGACGCGGGTCACCGGGACGGAAGAGCAGGGCGGCGGCGTCCGCGTCCGGGTCTCGACGCCGGCCGGTGGCTACGCCTTCACCTGCGACTGGCTGCTGGCCTGCGACGGCGTGCGCTCCGCCGTGCGCGGCAGCCTGGGACTTCCCTTTCGCGGGCAGTCCTTTCCGGACCGGTTCCTGATCGCCGATGTCCGGATGAAATCCGAGTTCCCGGCGGAACGGCGCTTCTGGTTCGACCCGCCCTTTCACGCAGGCCGCTCGGCGCTGCTCCACAAGCAGCCCGACGATGTCTGGCGGATCGACCTCCAGCTCGGCCCCGACGCCGACCCGGAGGAAGAGGCGAGGCCGGAGAAGGTGCTCCCGCGTATCCGCGCCATGATCGGCCCCGACACGCCCTTCGATCTCGAATGGGTCTCCGTCTATACCTTCCGCTGCCGGCGGCTGGAGCGCTTCCGCCACGGGCGCGTCTTCTTTCTCGGCGATGCCGCGCACCAGGTCTCGCCCTTCGGCGCGCGCGGCGGCAATGGCGGCATCCAGGACGCCGACAACCTCGCCTGGAAGCTGGCCGAGACGATCCGGGGCGGCGCCGGGCCGGCGCTGCTCGACAGCTACGAGGCGGAGCGCATCCCTGCCGCCGACGAGAACATCCTGAATTCCTCGCGCTCGACCGACTTCATGACGCCGGTCGGCGGGGCGGCCGAGGCGTTCCGGGATGCGGCGCTGACCCTCGCGCGCCGGCACGAGTTCGCGCGGGCCTTCGTCAATAGCGGGCGGCTTTCGACGCCGGCGATACTGGCGGCGTCTCCGCTCTCGACGCCCGATGAGCCGGAACGGGCCGGTTTCGAGGGAACGATGCAGCCCGGCGCGGCGGCCGTCGATGCGCCCCTCGGGAACGGCTGGTGGCTGGACCGTCTGGACGGCGGTTTCTCCCTGCTGCACTTCGCGGAGCCGGGCGGGGCAGCAGCGGCGGCGAACCGGGGGTTGCCTGTCCACTGCGCGCGGCCGGAGGGTCTTCTGGCGTCGCGCTATGACGGGCGGCCCGGCACGACCTGGCTGTTTCGCCCCGACCAGCATGTCGCCGCGCGCTGGCGTCGCTTCGATCCCGCGCGTATCGACGCGGCGGTGGAACGGGCGCGGGGTTGGCAATGAAACGCGCTGACGACATTTACGCGGCCCTGGTGGACGCCCACCGGGGGCTGGACGAAGCGGAAAGCCGGAGGCTCGATGCGCGCCTCATCCTGCTGCTCGCCAACGAGGTCGGCGACGGCGAACGGGTGCTCGCGCTGATAGAGGAGGCGCGCGCGGCGGGCGGCGATTCCTGAAGCGGGTCAGGCGGGTCAGGCGGGTCCGTCGCGGTCCGGGCGCCGGTCGGTCGATGCGCCTTCCTGGCCCTGCCGGAACGGCTGGATCAACATCCTGTGCAGATGCAGGTCTTCGCGCTGCCGAAATACCGCAAGGCCGATTGTCATCTTTTCATGGCCCAGGCGCGGCTGCGCCCGGTAGGTGCCGAACAGGCGGTCCCACCAAGGCAGGTTGAAGCCGAAATTGCTGTCCGTCTCGGCGGGAATATCGGAATGATGCACCCGGTGCATGTCCGGCGTTACGACGATCCACCGCAACATGCGGTCCAGCCATGCCGGCATCCGCAGATTGCCGTGATTGAACATCGAGGTCGCGTTCAACAGGATTTCGAAAACCAGCACCGCCGCCGCCGGCGCGCCGATAAGGGCGACAACGGCGAGCTTGATTGCCACGGAGACGAGGATCTCGACCGGGTGGAACCGCGCCCCGGTGGTCACATCGAAGTCGAGATCGGCGTGGTGCATGCGGTGCAGCCGCCAGAGCGCGGGCACGGCATGGAACACCACATGCTGGAGATAGATCGCGAAATCGAGAATGACGACCGCGAGCAGGACTTCGAGCCAGACCGGCAATTCGACGAGATTGAGAATTCCCCAGCCCCGGCTTTCGGCAATGACGGCCAATGCGACCGGCACCAGCGGGACGAGAAGCCACACCAGCGCTGTGTTCAACACCGCCAGGCCCAGATTGGCATACCAGCGCAGCCAGCGCGGATGGGTCAGCCGCCTGCGCGGGCGAGCGAGCTCCCACAAGGCCACAAGGACAAGAATGCCGAGGAAGAACCCCAGCCGGATCGCCGCTTCGCCAATGTCGCCAAGCTCCGGCATTCCTCAATCCTGACGAGTAGCGTCCGGGCGAGCCGGCTTTGCGCGGCGCGGGGTCTAGCCGACCGGCCTGCCCCCGGCGTCGAAGCGCTCCGGGGCGGGATCGACGATGCGGGGGCCGCCGGGCGCGATCTCGAATATGGCGAGCGCCCGCTGGATCGCGCCGTCCGGCCGGAACCGGAAGAAGCCGCCCGCGCCGAAGAAGCCGTCCGGAGCGGTAAGCGCCGCGGCATCCAGCGCGCCGCCGCGCCGGTCCTCCGCCAGCATGGCGGCTATGGCTGTCGCATCGTAGGCGAGCCCGGCCAGGCGGGGCGGCGGCGCCCCATAAACGGCTTCGTAGCGGCGGGAGAAGAGGTCGAACGCTTCCGGCGGCGGTCCCGCATACCACGCGCCCGCGAGGCTCGGTTCATCGAGCGGAAGCCGGTCGGGCCTGACGCCCGTCGCCAGATAGCGCGCCAGTTTCGGGTCGATTCCGTGAAAGGCGAGCAGCGCCGCCGTCGAACGCAACGCCTCGCCCTCCGCGGCGATCAGCACGGCATCGAAAGGCGGGGGCCGTTCCTCCGTCTCCGGCGTGCGCCTGGCCGGAGCGCCGGCGAACACGCGCACCCGCTCGGACAGCGCCTTCGCGTCGAGGCCGGGAGAGATGATGCCGCTGCGGACCACGGTAACGCCGTGCCTGCGGGCGGCGCGCTCGGCGGCCTGCATCGCGTAGCGCCCGAACTCCGTGTCGTAGCCCAACAGGCCCAGCCGCTTCCGGCCTTCGGCGGCGGCATGGCCCACCAGCCGCTCCACCTCGTCTTCCGGCAAAGGGCCGAAGAGCCACACACCCGGCCTGAGCGCCGCGCGGTCGTTCGAGAACGCGAAGACGGGAAGGGACCGCACCCGCACCGCCTCGGCCGCCGCCGAGACATTCGAGCCGAAAATCGGGCCGACCATTGCGCCGGCGCCGCGCTGCACGGACTGCCGGGCAGCCTCGGCTGCGCCGGCCGGGTTCCCCCGGGTGTCCAGCGGCATCAGCACAAAGTCCTCTCCCGCGGCGTCGTAGAGCGCCAATTGGGCCGCATTCAGCATGGCCGCGCCGAACTCCGCATGGCGGCCCGAGAACGGCGCCAGCAGCGCCGCGCGGAATACCGGCGGCGAAGAGGGTGCCGATGCCGGCGCTTGCGGCTGCGGAGCGGGCGGGGCGGCCGCCGCCGGCGCTTTCGCAGGGGGCTTCGGCGGGCTAGGCTTGTCCGTTCCCGATTGCTGGCAGGCGGCAACCGCCATGCCGAGCAGCGCGAAAGAGGCGTAGCGCCAGTATGCCGTGTTCACGACCCGTCTCCGACGGTGCAGCCGGGCGCGAAGCTAACCTTCCCGGCCCGGCGCGTAAAGCACCGGACGACCTGAAGGGGCGCCTGCCGGCGGGCCTGTATCTTGTGGCGACGCCGATCGGCAATGCACGCGACATCACGCTTCGCACCCTCGACATTCTGGCCGCCGCCGATCTCGTTGCCTGCGAGGACACGCGCGTAACCCGCCGCCTCCTTCGGATTCACGGGCTGAAGGCGCGCCTCACCGCTTATCACGACCACAATGCGGAGCGGGTGCGGCCGAAACTCGTTGCCGCCATCCGGGCGGGAAAAGCCGTGGCGCTGGCGAGCGACGCGGGGATGCCGCTCGTCTCGGACCCCGGTTTCGGCCTCGTGCGCGCGATTCGGGCGGAGGGCTTCGCGGTGACGTCGGCGCCGGGGGCGAATGCGGCGTTGACGGCCCTCCAGCTTTCGGGCCTGGCGCCGGACCGCTTCGGCTTCCTGGGCTTCCTGCCGGCGAAACGGCCGGCCCGCCGGCGCGCGCTCGCGCCTTGGGCCGAAACGCCGGCAACGCTGCTCGCCTACGAAGCGGGAACGCGGCTCGTTGCCTGCCTCGCGGATATGGCGTTTCGTGAGTTCGCGCGCGAAGCGGCAGTCGCGCGCGAACTCACGAAACGCCATGAAGAGGTCGTTCGCGGTCCGCTCGACGAGCTTGCGATGCGCTATGCGGAGGCCGGGCCGCCGAAAGGCGAAATCGTCATCGTCGTCGGGCCGCCCCCGGACGCGGCGCCGGCCGAGATTCCCGATGCACTGCTTGCGGAACGGATCGCCGCGCTTGGCCTTTCGCGCGCGGCGGGCGAGCTGGCGGCGGTTTCGGGGCGGCCCCGGCGCGACCTCTACCGGCGCGGACTCGAATTGCTTGCCCGCGACGGGTGACAGCCGCGGCCGCCGGGCCGAGCGCGTTGCCGCCTGGCGGCTGCGCCTCGCGGGCTACCGCGTTCTGGCGCGCCGCTACCGGACTCCGGTCGGCGAGGTCGACCTGGTCGCGCGGCGCGGCCGGCGGTTGGTCATGGTCGAGGTCAAGGCGCGCCCGACCGAGGCGCTGGCGCGGCAGGCAGTGCCCCAGCGCCAGCGTGACCGCATCGCAATGGCGGCGCGGCATTTTCTTGCGGCCAATCCCCGCTATCGCGACTGGCCCGTGCGCTTCGATGTCATTGCCGTGGTGCCGGGGCGGTTGCCCATCGTGATCCCCGACGCCTGGCGGGACGGGGACAGCCGCGCAAGGCGGGTCGCATGACCCCGGCGGAAGCCGAACTCCGCCGGATCGGCGAATGCGGCGAAGAGCCGTTCGACATCGGCGAAGCGGCCCTGCTGCTCGGCTCGTTCGACCGGCCGGGCGTGCCGCTGGACCGCTACCGCGCGCATTTCGACGAACTGGCGGAGGCGGCCGGAAGCCCGGACCGTCTTGCCGACACGCTCGGCTGTGCCTTCGGCTATACGGGCGACCGGGCGACCTATGACGACCTGCAGAACGCCAATCTCCTGCGGGTGATCGACCGTCGCAGGGGCCTGCCGGTCGCGCTCGGCATCCTCTATATGGCGGTCGGGCGGCGTCTCGGTGCGCATGTCGAGGGCCTCGACTTTCCCGGCCATTTCCTCATCCGGGTGGACAGGACGGAGATCGTCGACCCGTTCGAACGCGGCGCCGTGCGAGACCCGCCCGCCTTGCGGCAGCTGCTAAAGGCGGCCTACGGCGCCTCGGCGGAGCTCGAAACGGCGCATTTCCGCACGGCCGCGGACCGCAGCGTGCTGCTGAGGCTGCAGAACAATATCCGCCTGCGCCTCGCGCGCCGCCGGCAATTCGAGGCTGCGCTCGCCGTGCTCGAGCGCATGACCTGGATTGCGCCCGACCTCGCGGAGCTGGTGCGCGAGCGGGCAATGCTGGAAGCCGCGCTCGGCCGCTTCAAGGGCGCGGTCGAAAGCCTGGAGCGCTACATCGCGATGGAGCCCGCCGACGGGGCCCGCCTCGAAGCCGCAACCCTGATCCAGCGCTTCCGCGCCCGCCTCAATTGAAGGGGCGGCGCGCAACCCCGTGCGCGGCGGAATGGGGCGCGATATGATGCGCGGGCGTTCCGCATATCCCGACCGGATTCCTGCCCCATGAGCCTCGCCATCGCCGTCCAGATGGACCCTATCGAGAGTGTCGATATCGACGCCGACAGCACCTTTGCGCTCTGCCTGGAGGCCCAGGCGCGCGGCTACTCGCTGTTCCACTACCTGCCGGATGCGCTCGTCTTCCGGGACGGGCGCCTGACGGCGCGCGGCCGGCCGATGACGCTCCGGCGCGAGAAGGGCCGCCACGCCACGCTGGGCGCGCCGGAGACGGTGGACCTGGCAGGCGTCGATGTCGTGATGATGCGCCAGGACCCGCCCTTCGACATGTCCTATATCACCGCGACCCATCTGCTGGAGCACATCCACCCCGGGACGCTGGTGGTGAACGACCCGGCTTCCGTGCGCAACGCGCCCGAGAAGCTGTTCGTCACCCATTTCGAAGGTGTGATGCCGCCGACCATGATTAGCCGTGACGAGGCCGAGATCGCGGCCTTCCGCGAGGAACACCGCGACATCATCCTGAAGCCGCTGTTCGGAAACGGCGGCGCCGGCGTGTTCCACCTGCGCGAGGACGACGAGAACCTGAATGCGCTGCTGGAGATGTTCCTGACGTCTTCGCGGGACCCCGTCATCGCGCAGCGCTACCTGCCGGAAGTGCGCGAAGGCGACAAGCGCATCATCCTTGTCGAGGGCGAGGCCGTCGGCGCCATCAACCGCATTCCGGCAGCGGGCGAGTCCCGCGCCAACATGCATGTCGGCGGCAGGCCGGTGCAGAGCGCCCTGACGCCGCGCGAGACCGAGATCTGCGAGATCATCGGCCCGGCCCTGCGGGAACGAGGGCTCACCTTCGTTGGCATCGATGTCATCGGCGGCTGGCTCACCGAGATCAATGTCACCTCGCCGACCGGCATCCAGGAAATCGAGCGCTTCGACGGCGTGCGGATTGCCGCGCTCATCTGGGACGCGATCGAGGGGCGCCTTGCGGGGCAGGGCGGCGCGGGGCCGGCGCGGTGAGCGGCCGCCCGGCGGTCGCGCATGTCGCGACGGTCGCCTTCGACGGCATCGAGGTGCGCGAGGTCGATGTCCAGGTGCATCTCGGCAGCGGGCTCGCCGCGTTCAACGTCGTCGGCCTGCCGGACAAGGCGGTCGCGGAAAGCCGCGAGCGGGTGCGGGCGGCGCTCGCCGCCATCGGCCTCGGGCTGCCGGCGGAGCGCATCACCGTCAATCTCGCCCCGGCCGACCTCCAGAAGGAAGGCAGCCATTTCGACCTGCCCATCGCGCTCGGACTGTTGGCGGCGATGGGAGCCGTGCAGGTCGAGGATATCGCGGGCCGCATTGCGCTCGGCGAACTCGGCCTCGACGGCGCGCTGACGGAAGTTGCGGGCGTTCTGTCGGCCGCCATGTCGGCGGTGGGGTCGCGCCGCGGCCTGATCTGCCCCGCCGGCAACGGTCCGGAAGCCGCCTGGGCGGGCGATCTCGAGGTCCTGGCGCCGAAGACGCTGCTCGCATTGCTCAATCATTTCCGCGGCCGGCAGGTGCTGGCGCCGCCCGAGCCCGGCGAAATCGCCCCGGAGGCGGACACGCTCGACCTCCACGACATCAAGGGGCAGGAGACCGCCAAGCGGGCGCTGGAGATCGCGGCGGCCGGCGGCCACAACCTGCTCTTTTCGGGGCCGCCGGGCGCCGGCAAGTCGATGCTGGCGGCCCGCCTGCCGGGCGTGCTGCCTCCGCTCCAACCGGCCGAGGCGCTGGAGGTATCGCGGATTCACAGCGCCGCCGGCGCTCTGGAAGCCGGGCGGATACCACGCCGGCGACCCTTCCGCGATCCGCACCATTCCTCGTCGATGACCGCGCTGGTCGGCGGCGGGCAACGCGCCGCGCCGGGCGAGATTTCGCTGGCGCATCGCGGCGTGCTGTTCCTGGACGAACTGCCCGAATTCGTCCGGCCCGCGCTGGAGGCGCTCAGGCAGCCGCTGGAGGTCGGCAGGGTGTCGATCGCGCGCGCCAACCGGCATGTCGTATATCCGGCCCGCTTCCAGCTTGTGGCGGCGATGAACCCCTGCCGCTGCGGCCATATCGACGAGCCGGACCGCGCCTGCAACCGCGCGCCGCGCTGCGCGGCGGACTATCGCCGCCGTCTTTCCGGCCCGCTGCTGGACCGTTTCGACCTCTTCGTGGACGTGCCGCGCGTCGCGGCTGCGGACCTGGCGCTGCCGCCGCCGGCAGAGAGCAGCCGCCATGTCGCGGCCCGCGTCGAAGAGGCGCGCAAAAGGCAGACGGCGCGCTATGGGGAGCCTGCGCTCAATGGGGACATCGACGGCGCGCGGCTCGCCGAGGCGGCGGCCCCGGACGAGGCGGGCGCGTCCCTCCTGCAAAGCGCGACGGAGCGGCTCAGGCTCTCGGCGCGCGGCTACCACCGCGTGCTCCGCGTGGCGCGGACGCTGGCGGACATGGACGCGAGCGCCCGGGTAGGCCGGCTGCATATCGCGGAGGCGCTGAGCTACCGCCAGGGGCTGGCGGGTTGACCGCCGCTCTAACGGCCCAGCACTTCCAGATAGAGCGGGTCGGCGAGGTCTATGGCGGGGCCGTTGCTGTAGAACACCCAGCCGCGAACGCGGACGCGCTGCCCGTCCAGCAATGCCGGCGGGAAGGCGCGCGAGATGCGCCCGCGCTTCAGGTAAATGGTGAAATCTTCGCGCCAGTCGTCGCCGAAATTGACGAAATTGCTGCGGAAGCCGCGCGCAACCGACAGAACGCGCCCCTCCACTATGGCGAAGCGGTCGAGAACGGTTCGCGCGCGCTCGGCAGGAACGGGCTTCGCTTCCGGCCGCACCGCCCAGAGGCCGGGTTCGGAAAGGCGCGCCCGGCGTTCCAGCCGAAGCAGGGCAAGCGCACGGTCGCGCGAGACGAGCGGCGGTGCCACCGCGGCGAGGCCGCGCGCGACCAGCTCCCGCTGCAGCCAGAGCGATCCCGAGAACACATGCGCGAGGCGCCGGCCGTGCCGGTCGAGGCGGGCCGGCTCCGGCTCGTAGCGGAGGTCGGGCCGGGCCAGAAAGGCGGCAACGAACGCTTCGCCGCCTTCCAGCAGCCGCACATCGGCAGGTTTCAGCTTGCCTGCATCCCCAAAGGCGGGGCCGGCAAGCAATATGAGCAGCAGGGCGGGCAAATGGCGCAGCATGGGCGTCTGGAAGCCTTGCAAGGCGGTCGCTAAGGTTCTGGGGATGGGCGGGCGGACAGATCTATTCCCGGCGATAGAAGCGGCTGAGAGCGGCATGCTGCCCCTGGACGGCGGCCATGTCATGTATTGGGAGGAGGCCGGCAGCCCCGACGGCCTGCCGGTGCTGTTCCTGCATGGAGGCCCCGGAGCCGGCTGCACGCCGGCCTATCGGCGCTTCTTCGATCCTGCGGCCTACCGGATTCTCCTGTTCGACCAGCGCGGCGCCGGCCGTTCCACGCCGGGCACCGAGACCCACGCCAACACGACACAGCACCTCATCCGCGACATCGAAACGCTGCGCCGGCATCTGTCGGTGGATCGGTGGCTGGTCTTCGGCGGCTCCTGGGGCAGCACGCTCGCGCTCGCCTACGGGCAGGCGCACCCCGAAAACTGCCTCGGCTTCGTGCTGCGCGGCGTGTTTCTCGGACGGCGGGCGGAAATCGACTGGTTCCTGCACGGCATGGGCACTTTCTTCCCGGAGGCGCACCGGGCGTTTGTCGCGCCGATTCCGAGGGAGGAGCGCGGCGCCGGCCTGCTGGCCGCCTATCACCGCCGGCTGACGGACCCGGACCCCCGCGTCCACCTGCCGGCCGCGCGCGCCTGGTCTCGCTATGAGAGCGCCTGTTCGGCGCTCCGGCCCGGCCCTGCCGACACGGTCGCGGTAGCCGGGGACCGCGCCGCCCTCGGCCTTGCGCGTCTGGAAGCGCATTACTTCATGAACGGCCTGTTCCTCCGGGACGGCCAGCTCCTCAACGACCTCCACCGCATCGAAGGCTTGCCGGCGGCCATCGTCCAGGGCCGCTACGATGTCGTCTGCCCGATTGCGACCGCGGACGAGCTGGCGCGCGCCTGGCCGGCTGCCGAATATGTGCCGGTGCCGGAAGCCGGCCATTCCGCGATGGAGTTCGGCATCCGCGCGGCCCTCGTCGCCGCGACCGAGCGGATGAAATACCGCCTCGCCGCTATGGCGTGAGGGTGCCGCCGGCAACGGTTCAATATTCGTCGCGGCGGCGCACCCAAGTCATCGGGAACGGCAGGTCCTGCTCGTCGCGGCCCTTCGGCACGATGTCGAGAAGCTGGTAGGCGGCATTCATCGGGTCCAGCCCGCGCGAATAGCAGAAGTAGGTGTGAAAGATGCGCCCGGCCGCATCCTTGCAGAACACGCTGAGTCCGGGCGCTTCGCTGCCGCGCATGGCGGTTTCGCGGTAGTTGTACATGACCGGCCCCGCCGCGAGGGCCTCCTCGTCGAAGGAAACGCCGAAATCCCGGTTGAATGCGCTGTGCAGCGAGGAAACCCACGGGAAGCGCCAGCCCATGCGGCCTCGATAGGCAAGGAGCGAGGCGAGCGGCGCGCGCGACACGGCGACGAAGGCAACGTCCCGGGCCGCCAGATGAACGACCATCGGATCGTAGCCGTCGGCCCAGAAGGAACAGCTCGGGCAGCCCGCCTCCCAGCCCGGCCCGAACATGAAATGCGAGACGACGAGCTGGCCCCTTTCGCCGAACAGGTCGGCGAGGCCGGTCTCGCCGGTTTCGCTGTCGAAGCGGTAGTCCTCCGTCACTTCCACCCAGGGCAACGCTCTTCTGGCAGCCGCCAGCGCATCGCGTTCGCGGGTCAGTGCCTTTTCCCGTTCGAGAAGCGCCTTGCGGGCATCGAGCCATGCTTCGCGCGAGACAACCGGATGAGTCATGCGATGTTTCCTGTGTGCTGCGATATGAAGTCGTCCGGGCAACGCAGGCATTTGTGCATCGGTGACACAAATGCTGTGCGAGGGCGGGAGCCTTGGAAAACGGGAGTCCCTTCCTTCATAATAGGAATTATCCAGTAGGAGGACGAGTAATGGACGGGCAGCAAGCCATCGGGAACCGGGTTGAGGCGGGTGCGGAGTCGCCGGCCTATGTGCCGCCGCTCCAGTTGACGGAGGGACAACCGCCGCCCGTCGCGGCAAACGGCGGCCTCTCCTACATGTCGTTCGACAAGGATGGCGATGCCGGGACCGCCGCGGCGATCGAGGCGGCGCTCCGGCAGATCGCCGAAGGGCACAGCCAAGCGTTGATGGACCGGCTCAACAGTGCGCCTCCGGGACCCATCGAGACCAAGTGGGGCCCGGGCTTCCGCGAATATGAGGAATGCCTGGACTATATCCGCGCCAACGATTTCGAAGTCCCCGAGGGCGGCGTGGCGCTTCCTTTGCGCTACACGGTCTATGAGCATCCCTCTTACTCCATCGTGCCGTCCAATGCGCTCTGGCGCGACCCGGCGCGCAAGGCCGAGGCGGATTTGCTGCGCAAGGCCGAAGACGAGCTCAGGGACCGCAGCCTTTATTTCCCGCAGGTGCTGCGCGACGCGCGCCGGATCGGGGAGTACTATCCCGGCCTCTCTCCCGGCAGCCCCGAATGCATGGACAGGCTCGGCGTCTCGCTGGCGCACCTCGAGTCCAAGTGCGAGAACTTCTACGACTCCGCGGAAGTGGAGCGGGTGTTCTACCCGGAAATCGAGAAGCTGCTGCTCGAGTTCTTCCCGGATGCCACCGACGCGCTGGTCTATAACCACGATGTGTTCGACAAGGACTACCAGGGCGACCGTACGGAAGACCAGGACGCCAAGAACCCCGGCGTGAACGCGCGCTATGTCAATCTCGTCCACAACGACCTGAACGACAATAGCGGGCGGGTGCGCTGCCGCGAGCTGCTGACGAAGAACCTGCGCAATTTCGGGCGCACGCAGCACTACACCGAGGCGGAGGCCGACGCGAAGATGTCGCGGCGGTTCATGTCGATCAATCTCGCCAAGCCGATGGAGACGGTGGAGCAGTTCCCGTTCGTGCTCTGCGCCTGGCCGTCTTTCGCCGACCAGCCCTACATCAACAACTACCGCATCTATGACGACCGGGTCGGGGAGACGACGCGCTTCACCTACCGCCCGGACCATGAGTGGTACTGGTTCCCGCGGCAGACTTCGACGGAAGTGTCGATGCTGAAATGCTACGACTCGGTCACGGACGGCTCGGTGTCGCGCTGGTCGTTCCACTCGGCCTGCATCGACCCGACGGCGCCGGCCGATGCGCGCTGCCGCAAGAACGTCGTCGTCCGCTCCTACGTCTTCTTCTAGGCGCTCGCCCTGCAGTGGAATCCCGGTCTCGCGGATCGGGAGAAGCCAAAGGAAAACATTATCGCCCCGGATTGCGGTCCGGGGCGACGTTTTTTGGGGTTTGCCCCGAAATGCGCTCTGGAAGGCTGTCTCAGGATCGAAAGAATTTTTGTTCATGAATATACAGAAATATTTCGTTCATATTCGTTGACAAATTCAATTCTTGTGCTAGTATGAGATAGGAGGAAGGAAGCGGCATCCGCGGGTCCGCTTCGTTTTGCCGTTCGCGCCGGCGCGAAAAAAACCTGATTCAGCCAACGGGCGAAGTGCGTCCCGCCGCTGGCTCGCACGCGCGGGCAGGCGCGGGCAATCAGGCGCGCGATTCGCGCCGCCGCGAAACGTACGCCCCCGCGCGCACAGGCGTCCGCGCACATTACGCGCGAATCAGGGTCCCGCCGCTCCGGACAGCCGGGCGGCGGGAAGAACCGAACGAAGACCGGTCGGGAGAAGGGCCCCATGTCGAAGATAAGAAGTTACCGGAACCGGAGAGAATATCCGACCCCCATGCCCGAACAGGTCACAGCATATGCGCCGCGCACATGCAAATCATGACATCTCATGACACATCGCACGAGGTCCTGCCGGCCCCGCATGACAAACATGACATTCCATGACACGGCGGCGCGAGGGCTTCGGTTGCACTGCCCCCGCCGGGAGCCCTACACGGACGGCGTTCCCCGGACGACCGTCAGCCCGACCGAAGCGAACCGCCCTCTAAAACGCGGCGCAAACCGTCTCGACGGTGCGCAGCACGGATTGCTGGTCGAAGGCACGCTTGTAGGCTTCGGCAATCTCCTCCGTGCGCCGCACAGCGTCGGGGCCAGGCTCAGCGAGCACGATCAGCAGTTTGGCTCCCTCGCGGCCGATGGCGCCCTTGCTGTCGCGCCACTGCCCGCCGGCATCGACGACGGTCAGGCCGTCCGGGAAGCGCGGCGTGACCTCGACGGCGAGGAAGTCCCTCCATTCGCCGTCGGACACCGTCCCGACCCCCGGCTTGCTGCGCCCGAAAAACATCCGGTACTCTGCGTAGCGCTCGAAACCGGGCGGGCAGGACTTCGTTTCCGCCTGCAATGCCGTAGCGGGCAGAAGCAGCATGACGACGACGGCGGAGACGGTGCGGATATAGGGTATCGAACCGGCCACGGCTTCCTCGGGATGTATGTCCTCTGGGCGGGTCTGGAGCGGTCAGGCGACAGCCGCGACATCAACGACTGTCGCGGTACAGCGGGGTTCGGGCACCGGCTCCCCATGTTCCCGCAGGCTCTGTATATGGAACGCAATCGCCTGGCGTATTTCCACTATCGCTTCTTGCCTCGTGGGTGCGGTCGCAACGCAGCCCGGCAAATCGGGGACAAAGGCGGCATAGTTGGCCGGCGCCTTCTCGATGACGATGGTGTACCGCATCCCGGTTCTCACTCCTTCGTGCCCGATTGCTTCAAGATACTGGCCCATGTACCCGGCGGCAGGTCGTCGCTGGGCTTTCCGGCAATCGTGACGGTACCCGGCTTGACAGGGTGCCGGTACTGGCGGTGGCTGCCTCGGGTCCGAACCAACCGCCAACCGTCTCGTTCGATCAGGCGTATTGCCTCCCGTACCTTGCGCACTCTACAGGCTCGTCATCCTAGCCCGCCCTCGTTCCCGAGGCGAGAACGGCGGGAAGGGAGAGGTCGAGTATGCCGTCGGGGCCGGCCATGGCGCGGGCTTCCGCCAGCACGGAGGCTTCTATGGCGGCGCGGGCCTCGGGCGTCTGTGCGTCGAGCAGCGCACGGGAGCGCACCGTAGCGTGCCGCAGCCCCTCGACCAGCGCCTCCGGAGAAACACGGCGGCGAATGACGATTTCCTCCACCTTCGTCTTCCGGAAGCCTGCCGTTTCCAGGACGCGGGCGCATTCCCCCGGATCCGCGAAGCGGAACATCTCCGGCCCCTCGGGGATGCCGCCGGCATGAGGATCCCCGTGGGCCGAGACGGCGCGGCGGAACATGCCGAAATGCGCCACCCTGTCCGCCGTACACCAAGCGGAGAACGCGTAGCGCCCGCCCGGCCGCAATACCCGGAACGCCTCCGCGACCGCGCGCTCCGGCCTGGCGAAATGCAGCATGCCGAAGGAGCAGGTGACGGCGTCGAAGCTCCCGTCCCCGAAGGGCAGGGCCTCGGCGTCGCCCTCGCGGAACCCGGCCTCGGGGAAGTTGCGCTGCGCCTCTTCCACCATGGCCGCGGCAAAATCCACGCCGGTCGCCCGCGCGCCGCGCCCGGCGGCCAGCGCCGCGCCGTATCCGGGGCCCGTCGCCACGTCCAATACATCCATGCCGGCCCTGACGCCGGCGGCGTCGAGCACAGGCCCGAGGCCGAGGCGCGTCGAGTCCCAGGAAACGGCCCGATAGCCGGCGGCCTGCCGGTTCCAGCCCGCGCGCTCGAACGCCTTGAAGGCGTCCGGATCGAAGCTCATGCCGCCGCCTCGGCGAGGATGCGGGCGGCTTCCTCGCAATCCGTGCGGCTGACATCCAGATGAGTCACGGCGCGCATCCGTGTCGGACCCATCGCGCCGATGCGCAGGCCCGCCGCGCCTGCACGCTCGGCAATGTCGGCGGCGGTCCGCCCGGTGCCGCCCACGTCGAAGAACAGGATGTTGGTCTCGCAGGGCTCGACCGAGATCCCGTCTATCCGCGCGAGCGCATCGGCCAGCAGGGCGGCATTGGCGTGGTCCTCGGCCAGCCGGTCCCAATGCCGGTCGAGCGCATGAAGGCCGGCGGCAGCGACGATTCCGGCCTGCCGCATGGCGCCGCCCATGCGCTGCTTCCAGCGCCAGACCTCGTCGATGAAGGCGGTCGAGCCGGCAAGCACCGCACCCACGGGGCAGCCGAGCCCCTTGCTGAGGTCGATCCATGCGCTGTCGAAGCAGGCGGCGTAGTCGGCGGCGGCGGTGCCGGAGGCCACGACCGCATTCGGCAGCCGCGCCCCGTCCAGATGGGTCGCAAGGCCGTGCGCGCGGGCGACATCCGTCACTGCCTGCACGGCCTCGAGCGGCCAGACGGAGCCGCCGCCCATATTGGCCGTGTTCTCGACCTCCAGCAGCGCGGACCGGGGCGCATAGCGGTGCTCCGGACGGATTGCGGCTTCGGCCTGCGCCGCCGTGTAGATGCCGCGCTCTCCCGCTATCGGTGCGATCTGCACGCCGGAAAGCGCCGCCGGCCCGCCGCCCTCGAAGTTCAGTATGTGGCAGGACGCTTCGGCGATCACCTCGTCGCCGGGCCGGCAATGGACCCGGACGGAAATTTCGTTGCACATCGTGCCCGAAGGAAGGAACACGGCCGCTTCCTTGTCGAGCAGCGCCGCCACCCGTTCGCAAAGGGCATTGACGCTCGGGTCGGCGAAGGATTGTTCGTCGCCCACCGGCGCTTCGGCCATCGCCTGGCGCATTTCCGGCGTCGGCAGGGTCTGTGTGTCGCTGTAGAGATTGATGCGCGGCGCGTTGGCGCCTTGCCGCGTTGCTAAGGCCATGATGTCGCTCGCCGGTTCAGGATTGGTGGGGCCCGGTGTCCGTTCGCGCCGGTCACGCGCCGACGGCGCAGGCCATGCGGCGGGGGTCGGCGCCGCCGGTCATCACGCCGCGCTCGCTGTCGGCGTCGATCATGCAGACCGAACCCGCAAGCCAGATGCGCTCCGGCCACCGTTCGATCTCGTGGCCCCGCCGCGCGAGTTCGTCGCCGGCCTCGTCCGCGATGGCGCCTTCCAGCTTCAGCAACCCCGGATAATAGGCGTGCGGCTCGAAGGAAGACGGGAAGCTGTAGCTGGCATAGCGGGGCGCGGAGACGGCTTCCTGGGCGGACATGCCGTGGACCGTGAGGTTCATCAGGCATTGCGACATCGCCTGCGTCTGGACATCGCCGCCGGGCGTGCCGAAAGGCACGAAGCGCGTTCCGCCGTCCAGCACGGCGAGCGCCGGGTTCGGCGTCAGGCGCGGGCGCTTGCCGGGAGCGAGGGCCGAGGCATGCGCCGGGTCGGTCCAGGACTGGCAGCCGCGCGAAGAGACCGCGAGGCCGACGCCCGGCGCCACCGTGCCGCCATAGGAACCGTCGGAGGGCGTGGCCGAGAACACATTGCCTTCCTCGTCCACGACGCAGACATAGGAGGTGTCCAGCGGCGCGACTTCGGGCTCCCGCGTCGGCACCGGCGCTGCGGGGACCCTGAAGCGCGAGCCGGCATCGCCCGGAAGCGGCATTTCGGGCATGGCGCGGCCCATGTCGATCTCCGCCCGGCGAAGCGCGGCGTAAGCCTCCGACGCGAGCGTGTCGGTCGGCACGTCCACGAAGCGCGGGTCTCCGAGCCACGCATCCCGGTCCGCCATGGCGAGCTTCACCGCCTCGACCGAGACATGCACGGCATCGGCGCTGTTGTGGCCGAGTTCGCGGAGGTCGTAGCCGCCGAGGATGTTCAGCACCTCGATCAGCGCGGGCCCCTGGCACCAGGGCCCGCAGGCATAGACATCCGCATTGCCGAACCGGCCGCGCACCGGCTCCTCTATGCCGACGCGGAAGGACGCGAGGTCCTCGCGCGTCATCCAGCCGCCTTCGGCAGCCTGCCACTCGGCGATGCGCCGGGCGATGTCGCCCTTGTAGAAGGCGTCCCGGGCGGCCGCGAGCCCGGCCTTGCGCCCGCCCCGCCGCGCCGCGGCGGCTTCCTCGTCGGCCATGTATTGCAGCGCGGCCGCCCCTTCCTTCTGGAAGAAAAGCTCGCCGGTCCGGGGCGGCCGCCCGCCGGGCAGGAAGATCGCGGCGGTGTCCGGCGCGGCGCGGAACTCGGCCTCATGCTCCGAGATGATGCGCTCCATCAGCGGATACATAGGAAAGCCGTCGCGGGCGTAGCGGATCGCCGCGCTCGCCACTTCGCCGAAGCTCATCCGGCCCCAGAGCCCCAGCGCTGTGATCCAGGCGTCCGGAGCAGCCGGCACGACCGTCCTCAGCACGCCGTTCGGGATCGCGCCGCCGTATTTGCGCCGGAAATGCTCGATATCCGCCGCTTTCGGCCACCAGCCGAGACCCGAGATGGTAACGACCTGCTGCGTTTCCGCGCTATAGACCATGATCGGCGCAACGCCCGCGACACTGACGAGGTCGCTCTCGAGAATGCCGAGCGCCAGCCCGCCGGCTACGCCCGCGTCGATGGCGTTGCCGCCGGCCTCCAGCACGGAGAACGCCGCGCTCGCCGCAAGCTGGTGTCCGGCCACGGCCATATCCCGGGTTGCGACCGTTTCGGCCCGTTCGCTCGCCATCGTCCCTGCTCTCCCCTGTCGGCCCGCCTTGTCATCGGGGCAGCTCTTCATGCCATGATGCGCGAGGGCGGACAGGAAAGCGAGGGACGCGGCATGCACATCCATTTCAGCGAGGAAGAATTCGCGGCCAGGCAGCGCGCCGCGGCCGAGGCGGCGGCGGCAGCCGGGTTCGACGGCCTGCTGATCTTCAAGCAGGAGAGCATGTTCTACCTGACCGGCTACGACACGTTCGGCTTCTGCTTCTTCCAGTGCCTCTGGCTCGGCGCCGATGGGCGGACGGCGCTGCTGACCCGCGCGCCGGACCTTCGCCAGGCCGAGTTCACCTCGGTGCTCGAAGACATACGCATCTGGGAGGACGCGGCCGACGCCCGGCCCGAGACGGACCTGAAGGCGATGCTGGCGGAGTTCGGCGTCGCCGGCGGGCGGCTTGGCGTGGAGTGGCTCGCCTACGGGCTTCCGGCGGCCCTCGGCTTCCGGCTCCGCGATGCGCTGGAGGGCTTTGTCGAGCTGGGGGACGCTTCCGGGCTGGTGGACCGGCTGCGCATGGTCAAGAGCCCGGCGGAGCTCGGCTATGTGCGCAAGGCGGGGGAGCTTGCCGACCGCGCCTGGGACGAAGCCGTGCGGCTCGCGCGGCCGGGCGCGTTCGAGGGAGACATCCTGGCGGCGATGCAGGGCGCGGTCTGGCGGGCCGGCGGCGACGAGCCGGCGAACGAGACGGTCATCGGCTCCGGCCCCGGCGCGCTCATGTGCCGCTACTACAGCGGCAGGCGGCACCTGGATGCCGACGATCAACTGATGCTGGAGTTCGCCGGCACCTGGCGGCACTACCATGCGTGCCTGATGCGCACGATCCGCATCGGCCCGCCGCCGGAGCGCCAGCGTTTCCTCCACAATGCCGCGGTCGAGGCGCTGGCCGCCTGCCGGGAGGCGCTGAAGCCCGGCCGGCCGGTGGGCGAGGTGTTCGACGCCCATGCCCGCGTGCTGGACGCGCACGGCCTCGCCGGGCACCGCATGAACGCCTGCGGCTATTCGCTGGGCGCCACCTTCGCGCCGGTGTGGATGGACAGCCCGATGTTCTATCGCGGCAATCCGACACTCGCTGTGCCCGGCATGGTGTTCTTCATCCACATCATCATTTTCGACAGCCAGGCCGGTCTCGCCGCGACCACCGGCACCACGACCGTCGTGACGGAAACCGGCAACGAGCCGATGACCCACGCTTCCACCGAACTCGTCGTCAATTAGGGTTTGACCGGAGCTCCCGCCGATGGATTTCCTGACCCCCGAACAGGAAATGTGGCGCGAGACCGTCTTCCGCTTCATGGAGGAAGAGGTCGGCCGCGACTATGTCCGCGAGAAGGACCGCAACCGCGAATATCCTTATGAGGGTTACGCGAAGATCGTCTCGCAGGGCTGGATCGGCCTGCTGGTGCCGGAAGAGCAGGGCGGGCAGGGCGGCGACATCTTCTCCTACGCGCTGATGTGCGAAGCACTGGCGCGCTACGGCCCGGATTTCGCCACGGCGCTGATGGTGCCGATGTTCACCGCCCAGAATATCGTCCACCACGGCACGCCGGAGCAGGTGGCGCGCTATATCGAGCCGTTCCTGGCCGGCGAGATGCGCTTCGTCATCTCCCTCTCGGAGCCGCAGGCGGGTTCCGACGCCGCCAATGCCCGCACCCGCGCCCGGCTGGACGGCAACGAATGGGTAGTGAACGGGCAGAAGCTCTGGAACTCGGGCGGCGGTGCGAAGGGCGCGGTGCTCTGCGCGCTGGTGCGCACGGAGGCGGGCTCCGCCCGGCATGACGGCCTCTCGGTGTTGCTGATCCCGAACGATGCGCCGGGTGTGACCGTCCACAAGGTCGAGGCGCTCGCCCGCCGGGCCACAGGCTCCAACACGATCTTCTTCGACGATGTCCGACTGCCCGGCCATGCCCTGCTCGGCGGGGAAGGCCAAGGCTGGCATATCATGACCGAACATCTGGAGCTGGAGCGCATATCCATCGCGGCCGGCTATGTCGGCTGCGCGCAGCAGGCCGTGGACGATGCCTGCGGCTACGCCGGCGCGCGCGAGCAATTCGGCCAACCGATCTTCGATTTCCAGGTCATTCGGCATATGCTGGCCGACATGCAGACCAGGGTCGATGCAGCGCGGCTTCTGACCTACCGCGCCGCTGCGGCGGCGAATGGTGGAGGTCCGTGCCCGAAGGAAGCGGCGATGGCGAAGCTGTTCGCATCCGAGACCCTGCAGGAGGTCTCTCGCCAGGGCGTGCAGATCATGGGCGGCATCGGCACCACGCCGGAGGCCGACATGGAGCGCTATTTCCGCGAAGGCATGCAGGCGACCATCGGCGGCGGCACCAGCCAGATCCAGCGCACAATCATCGCAAGGCATATGCGCCATGGCCGCTAGGACCGGACTCGCGCTCTTGCTGCTCTTGTCCGCGGGGCCGGCGCTGGCCGCGGACTCCTGGGACAAGATGCTCTGCATGGCGGGCGGCGGCGCGCCCTCGGCGAATGTGCTGCATTGCACGCGCGCGCTGGAAGGCGGCCTGTTCGAAGCGCCGGAGGACCGCGCAAGGGGGCTCTTCAAGCGCGGCACGGCGCAGATCGAGACCGGGGCCTACAAGGAGGCGGTCGCCGATTTCGACGAGGCGATCGGATTGCGCCCGGAATACGGCGAGGCCTTCCACAATCGCGGCGTCGCCAAGTGGCGCATGGGGGAACTGGAAAGCGCGCTCGCCGATTTCGACGAGAGCATCGCGCTCGGCCAGGTGGAGCTCTGGCGCGCCTACAAGGTGCGCGGCGACCTCAAGGCCGAAATGGGGCAGCTGGATGAGGCGCTCGCCGACTACGAGCGCTCGCTCGCCATCCGCCCCGACTGGGACTATGCGAGGAAGGCGCTAAGGCGCGTGATGGTCCGGAAGCAGGGGAACTGACCGACCGTCCGGCGACGGCCTCACCGGTTCGCGCCGGGCACCCAGAGGATATCGGCGGCGCCCTTGTCGTTGGCCAGACGGGCGGCGACGAAGAGATGGTCCGAGAGGCGGTTCATGTAGTGCCGCGCGGCTTCGCCCACGGGCTCCTCGCGGGCCAGCGCCGTCACGGCGCGCTCCGCCCGCCGGGCCGTGGTGCGCGCGAGATGCAGCGCCGCCGCCGCCGCCGACCCGCCCGGCAGCACGAAGGAGTTGAGCGGCGCGAGCTCCGCGTTCATCGCGTCGATTTCGGCCTCCAGCCGCTGGACCTGCTCCGGAACGACGCGCAAGGCCCCGGTGCGCCGTTCGCCGCCTTCCGGCGTGCAGAGGTCGGCGCCCAGGTCGAACAGGTCATTCTGGATGCGCGCTAGCATGTCGTCCATCTCGCCCGATGCGTGCAGGCGGGCGAGACCGATGCAGGCATTGGTCTCGTCCACCGCGCCGAACGCCTCGACGCGAATGCTGTCCTTGGCGACGCGCGCGCCGTTGCCGAGCGAGGTCTCCCCCCTGTCGCCGCCTTTCGTGTAGATCTTCGTGAGCCGGACCATCAGGAGCCGGCCAGCAGCGCCGCCGCGACGATCAGGATGATGGCGAGGAATTGCAGGCCGACGCGAAGCTGCATCAGCTTGTTGCCGTATTTCCGGTTGAAGCTGCCGCCCCGCATCATCCCGAAAATCCCGGTGAAGAGGACAAGCGCCACTGCGGCGAGGAAAATCGGGATCAGGAAGGACATGCGGCCCAGACCTTTCGACACGCTGCCGATCTTGCACAATGCCGGAGACGTTCGAGCGTTTCCACCCGATTTGCGCCGCCGACCCAACCGGCAGGCTTCGTCCCGCTTGCATCAACCGGCAATGGCGGATTCCTCCGACAGTGCGGCTTCGGCGTCGTAGCCGTAGAGCCAGATCTGTCCGGGCGGGAAGCCGCCGCGATAGTCCGCGCGGTCCTTCGCCAGCTTGGCGTTGCGAACCGCTACTTCGGCAGGGTCGGCCAGCAGGCAGTGGCGTTCGACCGCGCGCGACCAGGCCTGCACCCGGTTGGCGCGGTCCCGCCGCAACGCCTCATAACGCGCAAGCCCGCCTTCTCCCATGTCTTCTTCGAGGCAGCCGGCCAACACCCAGGCATCCTCCAGGCTCATGGCGGCGCCCTGCGCGTGATAGGGCATCATGGCGTGGGCGGCGTCTCCCAGCAGCGTTACCCGCCCGCACGTCCAGGCCGGCAGGCCCTCCCGGTCGAACAGCGCCCATTCATGCACGGTCCCGGTGCGTTCGACCATGCGCGTGACCGTGGGCGGGAAAGGTGCCATGGCCTCTGCGGCATCCTCTACGCGGCCGAGGCGCGACCAGGATTCCGGCGTCTCCCGGTCGGTGCGCGCGATGGCGATCCAGTTCATCAGCCGACCGGCAGCAACCCAGTAGCGCACCATGCAGGCGTCCGGCCCCCACCAGACGCCGGACTCGCGCGGAATGCCGAGATCGGCGAGCCGCTCGGCCGGGACCAGCGCGCGCCATGCCACCGAGCCCGACTGACGCGCATTGCCTGTGCCGAAGAGATGCCGGCGCACCGGGCTGTGGATGCCGTCCGCGCCGACGACGATATCGGCTTCAACGGTTTCGCCGTCTGCAAGCGTCAGCCGTCCGTCCTCCATCGAGACGACCTGCGCGCCCAGCCGCACCCGTCCCGGCGGCTGGCGGCTCAGCAGCCCGTCCAGCAGGTCCGCGCGATGCGCGTGGTAGTAGGGGTAGCCGAAGGTCTCGCGGGCGTCCCGGCCGAGCGGCGCCTCGACCAGCATCTCGCCCTCATGGCTGCGGATCGCGAGCCCGACCGGCTCGACACCCCACCCGGCCATATCGTCTTCCAGGCCGAGCCAGTTCAGGATGCGCGTGGCGTTCGGGCTGAGCTGGATGCCGGCGCCCACCGCCTCGATGCGCGGCGCCTGCTCCAGCACCAGCGCCTCGACGCCGCGCTTCGCCAGGGCGAGGGATGCGGCGAGGCCGCCTATGCCCGCGCCGACGATGACGATCCGTGCCATGCAATATGCTCCGGGCGTTCAGTTCCGGCGTTCGAGCAGGCCGCGCGCGATGACATGGGCCTGTATCTCCGCCGCGCCCTCGAAGATGTTGAGGATGCGCGCATCGCAAAGGATGCGCCCGACCTCGTATTCCTGTGCGTATCCATTGCCGCCATGCACCTGGACGGCATTGTCGGCATTGGCCCAGGCGGCGCGCGCGGCCAGCAGCTTCGCCATGCCGGCCTCGATATCGCAACGCCGGCCGCCATCCTTCTCGCGGGCGGCGAAATAGGCGAGTTGGCGGGCGATCTGGGTCTCGACCGCCATCCAGGCGATCTTGCCCGCAACGCGCGGGAAGCCCAGGATCGCCTTACCGAACTGCCTGCGTCCGGCGGCATAGTCGAGCGCCAGTTCCATCGCGCGCTCGGCCACGCCCACCGAGCGCGCCGCCGTCTGTATGCGCGCGCTTTCGAAGGTCGCCATCAATTGCTTGAAGCCCTGGCCTTCCTCGCGCCCGAGAAGGTCCCCCGCGTCCACCTCGAAGCCATCGAAGCCGATCTCGTATTCCTTCATGCCGCGATAGCCGAGCACGGGAATCTCACCGCCGTCGATGCCGGGGTCGGGGAAGGGGTCGTCATCGCTTCCGCGCGTTTTCGGCGCAAGGAACATGGAGAGGCCGCGATAGCCGGGCTTGTCGGGATCGGTCCGGGCGAGCAGGGTCATCAGGTCGGCGCGCGCCGCATGGGTGATCCAGGTCTTGGCGCCGGAAACCCGGTAAGTCCCGCCGTTCCGCACCGCCCGCGTCTTCACGCCGCCGAGGTCCGAGCCGACATCGGGTTCGGTGAACACGGCGGTCGGCAGCACGGCGCCGCTCGCAATGCCGGGCAGCCAGCGTTCCTTCTGCTCCTCTGTGCCGCCGAGCCGGATGAGTTCGGCCGCGATCTCCGATCGGGTGCCGAGCGAGCCCACGCCGATATAGCCGCGCGAAAGCTCCTCCGTGACCACGCACATGGCCACCTTGCCCATCCCGAGCCCGCCCCATTCCTCGGGCACGGTGAGCCCGAACACGCCCATTGCCGCCATGTCCTCGACGACCGGCATCGGGATGAGCTCGTCGCGGCTGTGCCATCCATGCGCCGGGCCCACGATGCGTTCGTCCGCGAATCGGCGTAACTGGCCGCGCACGAGAGCGAGCGATTCGTCTTCCAGCCCGTCGGACGGCCTCTGGCCTTCGGCGAGAAGGGCGGCGATTTCCATGCGCACGGCATTGGAATTGCCCTCGGCTGCGACGCGCTCGACGGCGGGAACCCGCAATGCCGCGTCGTCGAGGCCGAGGTCCGCGGGCCGGACCGCTTCCCCCTGCGAGACGGCGATGCCGCCCGCTAGCTGGGCCAGATATTCCCCGAAGGCAGCTTGCAGTACAAGACGGTCGAGCCCGGTGAGACTGTCCGCCGCTTCCAGCCGCCGCGCCCAGCCGAGCATTTCCCGCAGGCCCGCCACATAGGTCGCGGTCCAGGCGAAACCGTGGGCCGCGAACTGGTCGCGCTCAAGCGCGGCGGGGTCGGTCCGGCCGCCGGCCTGCACGCGCGCCGCCACGCTGCCGCGCGCCTCTTCCAGATAGGACCGGGCTGCGTCGAGGGCCTCTTCGAGGAGGAGGATCGGGAGGGTCATGGGGACGGGCAAGTGCCTCTTTCGGGTGACGCCGTTATAGCAAGGCTGCCTCCCCGGCTATACACTGTCCGGCTGAAACATCGGTGCCGCACCCATGCCGCTTCTCGACCCGAGCCCGACCTACAAGCCCTTCCGCTATCCGTGGGCTTACGATGCCTGGCTTACACAGCAGCGCATCCACTGGCTGCCGGAGGAAGTGCCGCTCTCCGACGACGTGACCGACTGGCGGCGCATCCTCACCCCGGCCGAACGGAACCTGCTCACCCAGATCTTCCGCTTCTTCACCCAGGCCGATGTCGAGGTGAACAACTGCTACATGAAGCATTACGCCCGCGTCTTCGAGCCGACCGAGATACAGATGATGCTGGCGGCGTTCTCCAATATCGAGACGGTGCACATCGCCGCCTACAGCCATTTGCTGGATACGGTCGGCATGCCGGAAGTCGAGTATTCGGCCTTCATGCGCTACAAGGCGATGCGCGACAAATACGACTACATGAAGCAGTTCGGCTCGGATTCGAAAGAAGACATCGCGCGCACCCTCGCCGTGTTCGGCGCCTTCACCGAAGGGGTCCAGCTTTTCGCGAGCTTCGCCATCCTGCTCAACTTCCCGCGCTTCGGCAAAATGAAGGGGATGGGCCAGATCGTGGCCTGGTCGGCGCGCGACGAGACCCTGCATACCGAGAATGCGATCCGTCTCTTCCGAACCTTTGTCGGCGAATATCCCGAAGTGTGGACCGATGAGCTCCGCCGGGACCTGGCAGACGCCTGCCGAACGGTGATCGGGCATGAGGACGCCTTCATCGACCTCGCTTTCGAAATGGGCGGCGTCGAAGGCCTGGAGGCGGAGGAGGTGAAGTCCTACATCCGCTTCATCGCAGACCGGCGGCTGGAGCAGCTGGGCCTCGAGGCGGCGTTCGGCGTTGCGGAGAACCCGCTCGCCTGGATGGACGAAATGTTGAACGGCGTCGAGCACGCCAATTTCTTCGAGAACCGCGCCACCGAATACGCCAAGGCCGCAACCCGCGGCAGCTGGGAAGAGGCCTTCGCCTGAACCGGAGGCGAGCCGGGGCGGTGAATGGGGGCAACGGCGCCCCTCTCGCGCCGTGTCATGGGATGTCATGAAATGTCATGGTCGGGTGAGAAACCGGGGTTGCGGGGCGGGTTGAAGGGCGGCCCATTCTCGAGCCGGTTGAGGCTGTCGGCCTGGCGGCGTTCGATGTTTTCCGGCGACCAGGGGTCGTGGATCTCGGCATAGTCGTTGCGGCGCTGGTAGAGCCAGTCGGTCTCCGCGCCCTCGGCCCTCTCCTCCTCGCCCGGGCGGTCGCCGTCGGCCCACTCGCCGGGGAACCGCTCGGGGTCGTAGGTGTCTTCGGGCGGGTCGTCAGCGAGGGGCAGGTCGTTTGCCGGAGGCGGCGGCGGGTCGAAGCAGACGGGCAGGCTCTCGCGCTCCTCGACGGCCGCCATGAGCCGTTCGGCGGTCATGGCATGGGCGGCTCTGTCGAAGCCTTCCCCTGCCTCCATCGCCTCCCTGTTCCCGCAATGGCGGGCAAGGGCGCGCTCGGCGCGGGCACGGCCATTGCGCACGGCTTCGGCGAGGGGTCCCGGCACGGTGCCGGCCTCCTGCGCCTCGCCGGCCTCGATCTCCCCGAACTCGTCCTCCTCCGGCATCGACCAGAGCGCCGCCCGGTTGGCGGGCTGCGTCAGCCCCGCAATCTCCGCCTGGAAGCGGACGATCCGGACCATCATGTAGGCGGACCCGCTGGCGACCGCCGCATCCCAGGCCTGCTCCAGACGGGCGAGCACGATCTGCGCCTCGTCCCGCTCGGTGCGCCGCCACGACATGCGGATGCGCCGCACCCGCTCGACGATCCAGGGGCGTTCCAGCAGAGCGGAGCCGGTCTGCCTTGCGGAGCGTTCGGCATAGCCGGCGCGCCTTGCGGCGTCTGCGGCATTGCCGGAGGCTGTGTAGTGGCGGCAGAAGGCTTCCTGGCGGGAGGAGAGGGAGAGGGTCGGGTCGAGCGCGGGCATGGGTGCGGCTCCTTGGTTTCGTCTCATGTTCATCCGGCACACCGCCCCGGCACCGGAGCGACCCTTATTCGCGCGTCATCCTGCGCGGGCGCCTGTGCGCGGGCGGGCGGGCGTTTCGCGGCGGCGCGGTTCGCGCGCCTGATTGCCCGCGCGCGAGGCGGGCACAGGACACACTTCACCTGTCGGCTGGATCGGGGTCGTGCCGCACCGGACCGGCGCGGGCGGGAAGCGGTCCATGGACGCCGCTTCCCTCGGACCCATCATAGCACACTTTCTGATAATGCAAGTAGTATAGAGAAATATTCTTAATTTTACGAACAAATTGTCTCAATACTACCCTGTGCAGCGTCCCGGACCTCGCCTCATCCCAAGTAGCGTCCGCCCTGCGGGCGCGTATCGAAGGATGGCTCACGCCGGTCCCGCCCGTCCCTCGACACACGGCTGACGCCGCCACTCGGGATGAGGGAACAGAGACTCGGGGGTAAGGACAGGCGCGGGGCAAAGTCCCGCCGGGCGGCTACTCGGCAGCGGCTTCGCCGTTTTGCACGAGGTCGAAGAGGGGCGCGAAATATTCCGGTTCCTGGGCGCCGGAAATGGCGTAGCGGCGGTCCACCACGAAGCAGGGCACGCCCTGAATGCCCATCGAGCGCGCGCGTGCGTCCTCCTGCCGGACTTCCTGGCTCGCGGCGTCCGAGGCCAGAAAGGCTTCCGCCTCGCATCTGTCCCAGCCGGCGCGCGAGGCGATATCCGCCAGTTGCCCCGGGTCCCCGATGTCTTCGCCGTTCAGGAAATAGGCGTCGAAGAGCGCATCCACCACCGCCGTCTGCCGCTCGCCCGACTCCCGGATGAGCCTGTGCGCGGCCAGCGTGCTCGGCGTGCGCTCTATGCTGTCGAAGCGGAAATCGATGCCTTCCGACCGTCCGGTCTCGCGGATGCGGTCATAGGCGGGCCCGCCGCCCTCCGCACCGAATTTGAGCGCGAGATAGTCCTGGCGCGCCATGCCTTCCGGCGGCATGCCCGGATTTAACTGAAATGCCCGCCAGCGGATGACCGGGTCCAGGCCGGGCCGGGACTCCAGGGCGCGGGCGAGGCGCCGGCGCCCGATGAAGCACCAGGGGCAGATGACGTCGGAGAAAATCTCGATCAGCATGGGACCCGCAATATAGGAGCGGCCCCGAAGGGAGGAAAGCGTGTCGATGGCGGGAATTCTACGGCTGGACGGCAAGACCGTTCTGGTGACGGGCGCATCGCGCGGTCTGGGACGCGGATTCGCCGAGGTTGCGGCTGCGGCGGGCGCGCAAGTGGCGCTGGCGGCACGGGACATGGAGGCGCTCGCCGAAACAGCCGCCGGCATCGGCAATGCCGCCGTCATTTCCATGGACGTGACCGACCGCAAGCGGGTGGCGGCCGGCTTCGACGCCGCCGAGGAAGCGCTTGGGCCCGTCCGCGCCGTCGTCAACAATTCCGGCGTCGCCGTGACGCGCCGGCTGTTGGAGACGGAGGAAGACGACTGGCGGCGCGTCATCGACACCAACCTCACCGGCGCCTGGTTCGTGGCGCAGGAGGCCGCGAAGCGGATGGTAGCGCGTGGGGAGGGCGGCAGCATCGTCAATATCGGCTCGCTGCTGGGCCTGCGCACCGGGCGCGGCGCCGTCGGCTATGCAGCGTCCAAGGCCGGGCTCCATCACCTGACGCGCGTCCTGGCCGCGGAGCTTGCGCGCGAGCATGTACGGGTCAACACGCCGGCGCCCGGCTATGTGCTGACGGACCTCAACGAGGCCTTCTTCGCCTCGCCGCCGGGGCAGGCGCTGATGCGCCGCGTGCCGATGGGCCGCCTCGGCCAGCCGGAAGACCTTGCCGCGCCGCTGCTCTTCCTGCTCTCCGACGCCTCGGCCTACATCACCGGCCAGCTCCTCGCCGTGGACGGCGGGCATTCCGTGTCGAATGCGTGAGACGCCGAGCGGGACGGCTTCGCCCGGTCCGGCTATACTGCCCCGGCGCCGACAAGCGGAGGACGCAAGGCATGGAACGGGTGACGGGCAGCATGGGCTCGGAATATGTCCGGTTCCGCCTCGACCCGGAGGCCGTGCCTCTGCTTACGGAGAAATTCGACTGGAACCTGCTCGCGCGCCGGGTATTCATCGATCCGGTGACCGGCTTCGTGGACCTCATGACCCCCTCCTCGACGCATGAGCGTTTTTCGAGGGGCACGGACCGCGTAATGGACGCCATCGCCAGAAACGGGGTTCCTGTTGCGCTGCTGGGCTCGACGCGCTGGCGCAGGCCGGAAGACCCTACGAATACAGGGGCCGAGCCCGACGCCTGCTACTATCTGGGCGACAGGGCGGAGCGCCTGGACGAGATCGACCCGCTGGACGAGGACAAGCACGACGCCTTCGCGCTGGAGAACCCGCCCGACCTTGTCATCGAGGTCGAGCGCAGCAGCGGCGACGGGGACAAGCCGCTTGCCTATCGCCGCCTTGGCGTGCCGGAAATGTGGCGCATCGACATATCGGGCAATGTCCGCGAGGCGGTCATGCTGGACCTGCAAGTCCCGGACGGTCCGGCGGAGTTGGAAAGCTCCATCATGCTGCCCGGCGCGACCCCTGCTTTCGTACTGGAGGCACTCGCCTTGGCGATCCGGCGTCAATTCCCGGAACTCGATGCACTGATTGCCGAGCGGCTTTAGGATTAGGCACCCGCCGCGTGACGCCGGTGAAACCGGCTAACGAGGGCGGACGAGCCTTCATCTCCGCGCTCCCGGCCTCTGCGCTCCCATGCTACAAGTTGCCTCATGCCTTCCATCGTCACGCTGAAGGAACGCAAGGCGCGCATTCTGGCCCGCCGCAAGGCGGCACTGGCTCAACTCGAACTCTGCCTGGCGGCAACCGCCGCGCAACATGGCGGCTGTTACAGGCTGTACGGTTCGGCGGCGCGCGGCGCCATGCGTCCGGACAGCGATGTCGATCTTCTCGCGGATTTTCCGAGGCACAGCATCTCCGCCGCGATCCGGGCGGCCGAGGATGCTTGCGACGAACTGGGCCTTGCCTGCGACATCGTCGATCAGGCCTGGTGCAGCGAGACGTTCCTGCAGCGCGTATTGCCCGGCGCGAAGGTCCTCGCATGAGCGATGCGCGCTGGATTGAAATAGAAGGCGATTTCGAGACGGCCTGCGCGCATTTTGCAGGCGCTGCCCGGTTGTTCGATGCCGGCGGCTTCGACGATGGCGGAATCGAGGGCTACAAGGCGTCCATGGCATTGATGCACGCCATGCAGTCCGGCCACACCTCTCTGGAATCCGGTCTCGTAAGGATTCTGGTCCTTCTCGGCGAAGAGCGTCCGCAAGGCGAGTCGTGGCACCGGGACCTTCTGCGCCGGGTATGCAGGCCAGTCGGGGAGAGGGAAGCCATCCTGCCGCCGGACATCTGCGAACACGCCGACGAGACCCGCCGTTTTCGCAATGTCGCAACGCGGAGCTACGACGATTTCAGACTCGACGGGGCTGGAATCGCCGTTGCGTCCGCGCGCGTCCTTGCAGAGCGCCTGCCGGAATGCCTGCGGAATTTCAGGAACCGGATAGACCCGCCCGAAACGTGACCGAAGCGCACAACCCGGTGGCGGATGGGGAGGGATTCGAACCCTCGGTGGACTTGCGCCCACGCCGGTTTTCAAGACCGGTGCATTCAACCGCTCTGCCACCCATCCGGCAGGCCGGGCCGGGCGTGCGCCGGCCCCGTGCAGCAGCCGCGCCATCCTGCTAGGCTGGAGCCTCGCGAACAAGTCGGATCACGAAAGGCGCTGCGTCCCATGAAGGTCGGCATTCTCTTCACCTCGCATCCGGACCCGAAGTCCGAGCCCTATCCGCACCAGGCCATTCACGAACGCACCACCCGCGAAATCCTGGAGGCCGAGGAGCTCGGCTTCGACAGCGTGTGGATCGCCGAACACCACTTCTCGAACAAATACGGCATCCTGCCGGACCCGTTCAGCTATCTCTCCTATCTGGCTGCGAAGACGACGAAAATCCAGCTGGGCGCCGCCGTCATGGTGGTGCCGCTGCACCACCCCATGCGCATCGTCGAGAATGCGGCCTTCGTCGATATCCTGAGCAACGGGCGCTTCCAGCTCGGCCTCGGCTCGGGCTACCGGCCCTATGAGTTCGAGGGCCTCGGCATCAGCTACGAGGAGCGCCGCGAAATCCAGGCGGAGGCGATCCCGCTCATCCTCGACGGCTTCCACAAGAAGCGCGTGAACGCCGACGGCAAGTATTTCAGGATCGAGATGGACGACATCTACGAGGTCTTTCCGCAGCCCGTCCAGAAGCCGCACCCGCCGTTTTACATGGGCGCCGGCACGGAGGGCTCGATCCGCATGGCGGCGCGGAACGGCTTCGGCCTGATGCAGTCCTCGCTGCCGTCGGCCGCCACCATCGGCGAGCACATCGCCGTCTATCGCGAACACATGGCCGAGGCGCCGGCCCCGCTCAACGCCAACCCGGCCTTCGGCGAGGTGGACGTGGTGCGCATGACCTATGAGGCGCCGACCGACGCCAGGGCCCGCGAGGAGAGCGAGGCCGGCATCACCCACCACATGAAGACGTTCCTCAGCGGCGCGGTCGGGCGCTATCTGGGTGACGTGACCGAGAAGGCGGACGAGAGCCAGTTCGCCTACGAACATCTGGTGAAGGACACCATCCTGCACGGCTCGCCGGACACCGTGCTGCGCAAGATCGAGGCCTTCCGCGATGTCGGCACGACCTCGCTGATGATCCACTATCCGCCCTATTACGGCGTCGAGCGCACGCTCGACATGCTGCGGCTCTTCGCCGCCGAGGTGCTGCCGGAACTGCAGCGGATGGAAACGGGGGCCGAGCCGCTCCGCGCCGCCGGGTAGCGCCCCGGTGGCCTGGGGGGAGATTACCGAGGAGCGTCTGGCGGAGGCGGCCGCGCTGATCGGCAGGCCCTTGCGCCGCTCCCGGCTGCAATGGATCGAAACCGCGACGCGGGACGCCATCCGCCATTTCGCCTGGGGCGTGGGCGACGACAACCCTCTCTGGCTCGACGAAGACTATGCCCGGGCATCGCCCGCGGGCGGCATTGTCGCGCCGCCCTGCATCCTCTACGCCGTGGACATGACCATCGTTGCGCCCAAGCTCTCCGGCGTGCAGTGGATCTATGCGGGGACCGAGTTCACCTGGTTCGACCGCATCCGCCTCGATACCCGTTTCGAGGTCGAGGCGCGGCTGGTGCGCCAGGAGATGAAGTCCGGCCGCCGCTTCGCCCGATGGGTGCTGCAGACCGGCGAGGTGGACTACCGGGACAGGAGCGATGGCCGGCTTGTCGCAAAGGCCGTCGGCCAGGTGGCCCGCACGCCGCGCGGCGAGCAGCTGAAGGCGGAGCGGGGCGGAGAGGCAGCAAGCGCCGCCGCGCACCGCTACACGCCGGAGGAACTGGACGCGATCGAACGCGAGGTGCTTGCCGAAACCCGGCGGGGGCCGGAGCCGCTCTACTGGGAGGATGTATCGGTCGGCGACGCGGTGCCGCCGGTCGTCAAGGGGCCGCTCACCATCACCGATATCGTCGCCTGGTATTCCGCAACGCAAGGGGCCATGCCCTATGGCGGGGCGCATGGGGACGCGGTGCGCTACCGCCGGCGCCACGACGACTACCACATCAACCCGGAAACGGGCGCCAAGGACGCGGCCGGCCGCGGCCATCTCGAAGCCGCCACCGGCCGCGATGTCGGCATGGGCGGGGCCTACGATGTCGGCCCGCAACGGATCGCCTGGGCGCAGCACATGCTGACGAACTGGATCGGCGACCACGGCTTCCTGCACCGGCTGAATGTATCCGTGCGCCGGCCGAACCTCGTCGGCGACACGATCCGGTGGCGGGGCAGGGTGACGGGCAAGCGCGAGGCCGGCGGCGCCATGCTGGCGGACCTCGATGTCGAGGCGCGAAACCAGGTGGACACGGTTTCCGCGTTCGGGACCGCCACCGTCGCGCTGCCCTCGCGGAAGAAGGGGCCGGTGCCCCTGCCGCTGTCGTGAAGGAGGCGCGCCGGCTGCCGGTCGGCCCGGTCCCGGCCTCCTTCGGAGGGACCGGCCGCGCGCCCGCCTATGCCGGGAACTGGCTTGCCATGGCGGGCGCGGAGGCTGCGTCCGGCGGCCCGGCAATCCGACTCTGGGATTTCCAGACCGGCATGGAAGGCAGCGGCGCGGACGCCTCTGCCGTCGCCGGGCCGGCCGCGGCCATCGGCCATGCGGACGGTCCGGGCGTGCCCCTGCCGGCCGACATGCCGGAGAAATGGTGCGGGCTGGTCGGCGCGGTGCTCGCGCTTGCCGAAGCCTGGCGGGGGTCGGAGGGCGACGCGCCCGAATACGATGTCTCGGCGGCGGATATCATGCGCTCCTTCGCGCTCCAGAATTCGGGCACGCCGGAGGAGCGCCGCCGCCTCTGGAAGCGCAACGGGCGCATCTGCGTCGAGCATGGCCTGATCTTCCCCATGGGCTTCTTCGCCTGCCGCGACGGCCATGTCGCGCTGCTCGGGCGCTCCCGGCGCGACTGGCGGCGCATTGCGAAGGCCGTGGGCGACCCCGACTGGACGCGCCGGCCCGGCTTCGACAATCCCTTCGTTCTCGCCAGGCAAAGCGCGGAAGCGGATGCGCTGCTCGAAGAAACCCTCGCGGACCGGGAGCGTGACGAGCTTCTGGCGCGCGGGCTGGAGGAAGGCGCGGTCATCGCCCCCGTTTACAGCTACGCGGAGGCGCTGGCCCGCGGCGTGTTCCGGCCCGGTTTCGAGGAGCCCGCCATGCCCTTCCTGGCGGAGCCCTTGGGGGACAGGGAAGCCGAAGTCCGCCGGAAGCGGGGCGGCGGGGCCGGGCCGCTCGAGGGCCTCGTCTGCGTGGAGCTTTGCTGGATCTGGTCGGGGCCGATGGTCGGCCAGCTCCTGGCCGATCTCGGCGCGGAAGTCGTCAAGGTCGAGTCGCCGGACCGCTTCGATCTCTACCGCACGCGCGGACTGGAGCATTTGCGGGGCGGGATGGACGAGCATATCCGGCTGGAAAGCTCGCTTTATTTCCACAGCCTGAACCGGAACAAGACCGGCTTGTCGCTCAACCTGAAGTCGGCGGAAGGCCGGGCGCGGCTGCTGGAGCTGGTCGCGCGGGCCGATCTGCTGATCGAGAATTTCACCGTCGGGACGATGGAGCGGATGGGCCTCGGGCGCGATGTGCTGAAACGGGCCAATCCGGGTCTGGTCAGCCTGTCGATGAGCGGGCCGGGCCGGGGCTCGTCGGTGGAACGGCTCCGGTCCTACGGCCTCGTGCTGAGCGCGCTTGCAGGCGCGGAAATCCCGATCCGGGACAATGAGGGCGCCTTCATCGGCTCGCCGACCTTCTCGATCAGCGATCCGAATGCCGCCTGCTTCGGCGCGTTCGCGGCTCTGGCTGCCCTGGTCGCCAGAGATCGGGACGGCGGGGGGCGGGCGCTCGACCTGTCGCAGATCGAGGCCGCCGCCGCGCTCGCCGAAACGCCGGCCCTGGGGCCGCCGCGGCCGATGACGGTCCCGGTGGTTGAACTCGACGACAGCGACGCCTCGCCGGTTTTCGCGGACTGTCCCGGCTGGATCGAGGCGCACCATCCCGTCACCGGCAGGGAACGGCTGGTGGCCGCGCCCTGGCGCGCCAACGGCCGGCGCCCGCCCTTTCGCAAGCCTGCACCAATGCTCGACCGGGGAGCCGGGATATGATCCGCATCATGGGCAAGACGCCGCACGCGACCACGCTCCGCGACCTGGTGACGATGCGCGCCCGGCTCGGCGACAAGCCGCTACTCATCTGCCGGGACGAGACCCTGACCTACGCCGATGCCGACCGGCTGTCGAACCGCGCCGCCAACGCGCTTCTCGAACGCGGGATAGGCAAGGGCGATGTCGTCGCGACCTTCATGTACAACTCGCTTGCGCAGGAGATCGTCTGGTTCGCCTGCGCCAAGATCGGCGCGGTCTATGCGGCCCTCAACGTGTCGCTCGCCCGGGACGATCTTGCTTACAGCCTGAACGACACCGGCGCGAAACTGCTGGTCGCGGACGACGAGCTGATGGATGTCTGCGAAGCGGCGGCGGACCGGTTTTCGTCTCCCCCGAAGGTGCTCGTCCACGGCGCGCCGCGCGCGGGATACGGCGCCTGGGAGGAATTGCTGACGAGTTCGGAGGCGCTTCCCCAGGCGGAGGTGCGGCCGACCGACCCGGCGGCCATCGTCTATACCGGCGGCAGCACATCCATGCCCAAGGGCGTGCTCGTCTCGCACCTCTATTACATCGGCGCGGCCGTTCGCTATGCGGAGATCGCCGAGGCCGGCCCCGACGACGTGCATTTCGCGAACTCGCATTTCTTCCATATCGGCGGCCAGCAATTCGGCGTCACCGGTCCGCTCTACACCGGCATGACCGGCGTGATGCACAAATGGTTCAGCGCCTCGCGCTACTGGGAGACGGTGCATCGCCACGGCGCCACGATCGTCGACCCGTTGGGCACGATGATGTCCGTGCTGCTCCGCCGGCCGGAAAGCGGGCTCGACCGCTCGCACCGGGTAAAGGTCGGGGTGGGGATCGCGTCCGGCCAGGTGCGGCGCGAGCTCCGCGACGAGTTCGAGGCCCGGTTCGGCATCCCGATGCTGGAGGTCTATGCGATGACGGAAATGGGCGTGCTGCTCTGCTCCGAGCGCCTGCACGACCGCAAGGCCGGCACCTGCGGCCGGCCGCACGGCTGGGCCGAGATCATGGTCGCCGATGCCGACGACAACCCGCTGCCCGCCGGCGAGACGGGCCACTTGCTGCTGCGGCCCAGCGTGCCGAACACCTGCATGATGGAATACATCAACAAGCCGCAGGCGACCCTCGCCGCCTGGCGCAACCTCTGGTACCACTCCGGCGACCTCGGCTGGCTCGACGAGGACGGCTATGTCCATTTCGTCGGGCGCGAGGCGCACTGGATCCGGCGTCGGGGCGAGAATGTGTCGGCCTTCGAGGTGGAGAAGGCGATGACGGCCCATGACGCGGTCATCGACTGCGCCTGCGTGGGCGTGCCCTCCGATCTCGGAGAGGAGGACATCAAGGCCTATGTGCAGGTTTCCGCGCCGGTCGAGCCGGGCGCGCTGGTGGCATGGTGCCGCGAGCGCATCGCCTATTTCAAGGCGCCGCGCTACGTCGAATTCGTGGAGGAGTTCCCCCGCACGATGACCAAGAACGAAATCGCGCGTCACGAGTTGCGCGAGCGGGGAATCGGCGCTTGCTGGGATGCCGAGGCGGAGCCGATGGCGCCGGCCTCCTGACGGCGGGGCCCAACCGGTCTTCAAGGCTTGCCGCCCGAGGTCGACCCGGCTGTAAATTGGTGCCCTTTCGGTGAGTTCGTTTGCTTGCAGGCGCTGGTTCTTCCTCCGGTTCTCTTCTTCCGGGACGCTGCGTTGTTTCCGTTGCATCGGGACGAAACCAGGGCGAAGAAGCAAACAGGGCAATCGCTTTTGAAGATTTGCGAGCAGGGCGCATGGCCGGGATTCAGCCGGGTTTCGAGGGGGGCGGTCGAATCGAAGCCCCGACGCTCTTCCGGTCATATCCCCTTCCCGTCATACCCGGACTTGTTCCGGGTATCTCCTTCCACCGCTTCCGCCGGACGGCCGCATGGATACCCGGAACAAGTCCGGGTATGACGGAGGGGGCGTTCGGGCATGACGGGGGTGTTCGCATATGACAAATCCAAAAGCGATTGCCCTGAGAAGCAAAGAGGCAACGCTGGCGCGGAAACGATTGGGCGCTATGATTGCGGCAACGCGAAGGGCGGGATTGGCCGGTAAGCATGAGACTGCGGATCAAGTTGGGATTGGCGTTCCTGGCCGGCGTTGCCCTTTCTCTCGCGCTGGTCGTGTATGCCGCACTCGACACATTCGACCGCGAACTCCGAACTGTTAAGGCGTCGCATTTCGGCTTCACCGTCGATGAAATCGCCCATGCGATTACGGTCCGCACGGATTTGGGCCTTCGACTCGAGACCATCCCGGAAATCGCGGCATTGCTGGACCGCACCCAGGCGGCCGACCCGGATATCGACCGGCTGCTGGTTTTCGGGCCGGACGGCCGGGTCGTATTCTCCACCGACCAGACGGACCTCGGGACCACGGTCGATGCCGGCGACCGAACCGGGCGCTGGATCGAGACCGATGAGCGGGCGGTGACCGTCGGGAGCCCGCTTATCAATAATTTCGGCAAGGTCGTCGGCGGTGTCCTGCTGGAGAGCGAAGTCCGGCACAGTGCGCCGCTGCGCGAACGCGCGGCCGTTACCGTCTTCGGCATTGCCGCCGGCGTGTTCGCGGTCTGCCTCCTGCTTGTTTTCCTGTTTGCCCGCTGGGTGCTGCATCCGGTTCTCGACATGCTGAGGCGAAGCGACGCCTCGTTGCTGGCGATGGCGGAGGGCCAGGCAGCGGACCTGGAGGGTGCGCCGCCGTCGCTTGCGGGCTTCCACGATACTGCGGCGAGAATGCTTGCCGCGATGGACGACGATGCCCGCGAGGTCGATCGGCTGGACCGGATCGGATGACGGGCATGGGCCGGATCTCGCGAGCGATCTGCCTGAAGGCCTGCATTGCCGCCGTCGTCGTTGCGCTGTTGCAGGCGGTGCTGACGACCGCAGCATTCCACTGGTGGGCCGAGGAACCGCTGGCGGGCGAGCTCGACCGCAAGGCGCTCGCGGTCGGCCAGGCCATGAAGGTCGAGATGGAGCGCGCCGCCCGGGTCGGCATTCCGCTCGAGGAGCTCCGGGGCGTAGAGCCGTTCTTCCAGCGCTTCCTCGACGACAATCCGGACATACGCTTCATCGCGATGACGAGGCCGGACAAGGAACCCGTCTATTTCAGCGGCATCGCGCGCAGCCGGCTGGAAAACCTGCTTGAGTCGGCGGACACCAGATTCGAGGAGCGGCGCCTGGCGGGAGGGATGACGGAGGCCCGGAGCCGCCATACCTTCGGCGACCTCTCTGTCGATATCCGTCCGATCGGCCCGGCAGACTATCCATTGGCCCTCTTGCATGTCGCGGTCGAAAAGGACTTCGTGACGCATCTGCTGCGCCGCAATTGGCCGGGTTTCGCCATTGCGGGCGCTGTCGGCCTCGTTGTCGGGTTGCTGTGTGCGCTCGTTCTGACATTGCGCGTCGGCCGGCGCCTGCAGCGGCTCGACGACGGAATTGCGCAAGCGGCCGGCGGCCACCCGGTGCTGCTCGCGGATCTGGGGCAGCGGGACGAAATCGGCTATGCAGCCCGCGCATTCAATGCGGTGCTGCACGGCCTCCGCACGCGATATGACGAAACCCTGGATCACGCGGAGGACGCGCGCGATGCCGCAGTCGGCCGGACGGTGCGCGATTCGCTCGAACGCATCCGCCGGGGGCTGGTCCAGAGATTGGAGCCGGCCTTTCGCGATATTCCCCCGACGCCGCCCACCGCGGTCGGCCGTTTCGGCCGGAATGTCTCGATACGCCTGCGGCTGACGGCGATCATCAGCCTTGCGGGGCTTCTGCTGGCGGTAGGCCTCGGCTATGGCAGCATCGTGCGTGAGCGCCTTCTTGCCGAAAGCTATAACGAAGACCGCCAGACAGCGTTGAAGACCGTCTGGAAGACCCTGTCGCAGCGCGAAACGGATACGGTTGCGCGCCTGCTGGCCCCCTTGCGCGCCAACGAAGACATCCGGTCCGCGCTTCTTGCTCGCGATACACTGCTCGCCGCGCGCCTGATCGAGGATCTTTCGACCGGCAGCGGAATCGAACGGCTCGTGACCTTCGATCCCTCGGAAGGAGCCGGTGGACGCCTGTTCGTCGGCCGCAATCCCCTGTCGTCTCGCGTGGCCAAGCGAATTGTCGATACCGGAACGCGGGCAAGCGGCGGCGACATCGACGCTGACGGGCAGCCGGTCTGGACGGTTGCAGAATTGCTGGGAGACCCGGAACGGGGCGATGTGTTGATCGTTGCCGCAAGCCTCCCGCTCGCCTCGGCGGTTCAGGAGGCGGGGGCCGTCCTCGGCGGAGAGGCCTTTCTGGTCGGGAGCGAGGGCGGGTTGATCTTCGGCACCGACCCGCTGCTCTGGCAAGCTCTGGACCGGGACAGCGCGGACTATGCCAGGACGACAACAAGCATCCCGGCCCTGAACGGCGGGCGTCTTGCCGGCCTGCACGTCGTCGCCGATGTCAGCGAGCTTGCCGCGCGGCAGCAGGCGCTGCGTATTGCCTTTTTCGGAGCAGCGGCCGTTTTCGCCTGCATTGCCCTTTGGGCGCTCTATGCGAATCTGAGCGGCTCCCTGCAACCGCTCGACCGGGTGATAGGCGTGCTGGAGGCGCTCTCCGAAGGCCGGCGCGGCGTGTGGCTCGAACAGGAGGCCGGCAGGGACGAAATTGCCCGTATCGCCAGAGCGGTCGAGGCGTATCGAAGTTCCCTGGGCGAGGTCGAACGCCTGTCGGCCGAGCGCCGCCGGGCGCAAAGGCGGCGCGAACGTTTCCTGCGCCAGCAGATGGCCGGGCTGACCTCGGCTGTGGGCGCAGAAGCCCGCCAGGCCGTTACGGACCAGCTCGCCGAGCTCGAACGGGAAGGCGCCAGCGACGAGTTCGAGGCTCTCACACTCGTTTTCGAACAGATGGCGCAACGCATCCGCGAACAGCATGGACGCCTGACGGAGTTGATTGAAGAACTGCGCGAGGCGCTCAAGCACAAGGAGCGCCTGGTCGCGATCGAGCGCGAGCTGTCCATCGCGCACGACCTGCAGCTCTCGGTGCTGCCGCGCGAGACGCCGCCGCAGCGCACCGTCGAGATCGCGGCGCAGATGCTTCCGGCCAAGGAGGTCGGCGGCGACTTCTACGACTACTTCGCCATCGACGAGCAACGCATCGGGCTCGTTATCGCGGATGTCTCGGGCAAGGGCATCCCGGCTGCCTTCTTCATGCTGATTGCGCGCACCCTGCTCAAGGCCACCGCTCTGATCGGCGAATCGCCGGGCCGGGTGTTGACCGCGTTGAACGACATGCTGGAAGCCGAGAACGAGCAGATGATGTTCGTGACCGCCTTCTATGCGGTCGTGAATACCGAAACCGGCCATGTGACCTTCGCCAATGCCGGACACAACCCGACTTACCGGATCGACGGCGGGGGGCGGCTATCGACCCTGCCGATGAGTCCCGGCCTGGCGCTTGCCATCATGCCGGGGTTCGATTTCGAGGAGGGAGAGACCACGCTGACGCCGGGCGAAACGCTGTTCCTTTACACAGACGGTGTGAACGAGGCCTTCAACGAAGCAGGCGAACAATTCGGCGAGCCGCGCCTGGAAGCGGAACTGGCGGCCCATGCGGACGCCTCGCCGGCTGTCATCTGCGATGCGATGCGCGCGTCGGTCGAGGAATTCTCGACGGGAGTCGAGCAGAGCGACGACATCACCACGGTGGCGGTGCGCTATCTGGGCGGCGGTCCGGAAGCGTCCTGACCCCACTGCCGGTCGAGGCTTGTAGCAAGAATGTGCTCGACCAGGGCCTCCGAGGAAATGCCTGCACGCGCCGCGCTTTGCGCGAAGGCCATAGCGCCGCCGATCGAGCAGGCGAGATTGAATTCGAGGAAGGCGTGCCCCGCGGCGCCGAAGCGGAAGTCGCAGCGCAGATAGTCGTACGGCTCCACCGCCCTCGCGAACCGCAGGGCATCTTCGACAATGGGCTTGAGCCAGGGCTCATCGCCGGGGAACTCGCGTGTGAGGCCGGGTTCCAGCTTTCGTTTCTGGCGGTGGGTAAACAACCCGTACGGGCTGTCGCAGGTCTGGGTGGCAGGGGGCAGGGCCACCGGCCCGTCCTCGCCCACCAGTATCGGCACCGTCACATCGAAGTCACCGAAGACATGCTCGACAAGGCACTCGTCGATTGTTGCCCCGAGAGCCGCGACCCGCGCTTCGAGAGCGCCGAATTCCTCTTGCGCGCTCGAAGCGTCGATTCCCGTCGATGCGGCGCCGAACCGCGGCTTGGCGATATAGGGCCCGTCGAAGTCCGGCTTCCGCACGGGACCGTTTCCTGCGAACACTTTCCCGTCCGGCGCCGGCAGGCCGAGCGCCCGCGCCGCCAGCTTGCTTAGCCACTTGTCCTCAGCGAGCGCGCGAATGTTCGGGGGGGCGCCCAGGCAGGCGATACCGGCTTTCGCGGCCAGGGCGGAGACGTAAATTTCCGAATTTCGGAACGGCGCAATGTTGTAGAGCGAGAAAACGTAATTCCGGCCTTCGAAGGCCTGGGGCACGACGCCGAGATCGGAACTGCTGTCGACATCCAGGCCGAGACCGTTCCGCAGCACATCCCAGATTTCGTACTGGTAGGCGGGCTGCACGCCGTAATCCGGATGAATGTCCGGAGGCCTGGGTGTGTCGGGCGAAGGCGCATGGGGCACCAGATACAGGATTTTGAGCGCGGCGCGGCGTTTGTCGTCCAGACGTTTCAGGGCGATCAAGAATCGGCTCCGGTCTTGATGAACTGCGCGAAGCGCAGGATTTCCATCGGCGGATAGACTTTCAGCTTGTGCGCCGTCTCCATGTTGACCACGAAGGAGAACCGGGAGAGCGTTTCGATGGGGATTTCGCCCGGGTCCTTGCCGCCGGTCAGTATCTGCTCGGCCTTGAAGGCGGCGAATTGCCCGACCGCGTAGAGCGGGCTGACGAGCCCCGTCATGCAGTGTTGCCGGATCAGCGTCTCCACGCCGCAGAAGGTCGGCAGGCCGAGTTCCGTTGCCGTGCGGGTCACGAGTTCGGCATGGGTGCCGAAGAAGTTGGACGGCGGGATATAGAGGAAGTCGACTCCCGCCTGTTTGAGGCGCCGCAGCGTCGGCTCTATCTGGGCCGGGTCCCGTTCGGCCTCGGGTTCCGTCGGGCTGTCGGACACGAATTCGATGCCGGCGTCTTCCACGAGGGTCCGCATTGCGGTCTCGGTGCGGCGCTGCGCGCCCGAGCTCTTGTCATAGAGCATGCCGAGCTTCTCGAAGGGCATGTAGGTGCGCATCGCATTGAGACGCACGAGGTTCGAGACGACGTGCCTTGCCCCGGTAATGTTGCGCTTCGAGAGCATCGGCGCCGCCGGACCGGGAGGCTGGGGCACAAGTTTCGATCTGGCTGGAAACGAAACCATCGAAAACACGACGGGAATGTCGAGCACATGCTTCTGCGGATCGGCCTCTTCGAGCCGCCCGACGATGGCGCGCGTCACCGAAGTCGTCTGGGTATAGACGAGGTCGGGCTTGAGCGCCTTGATTTCCTCGACATATCCCGGGAGGCGGGACCGGTCGTTCTCCATGTCGCGGAAGACGAAGTTCGCATCGACGCCGTTCGCCGTCAGGTAATCGCGAAAACCGTCATCCGCGCCCGACCCGGCGCGATGCACGATCATATAGATAGTGAAGGGATCGGCTTGGGAAGCCGGGGCCGCCACGGTCGAGATGGCGAGCGCCAGCAATAGCACTCGTAACATGGGAGGCTGGGTCCGCTGCGTTGCCGGTGGAAGGGTTGACGGCTATCATACGCTTGTTCCGTGCAATTTCGACACATCCGGCCAATTTGAAATGCTAAAGTTGTTACGAATCGGCCCGGACCGCCGTCAGGAGCTGGATATCCTGTTTCTCGCCAAATATGCGGAGGACTGGACCGAACCGCCACCCACGGTCCATCCGCAATACGGGCGCGAACTCTACACCAAATTCGAGGTGCTCTCAGTACTGCGGGGCCTGGCGCGCTCGGTGGAGCCCTGCGCCAGCCTCGAAGCTTTCGAAGAACGTATGCGCCGCGGGCCGGCTCCCGATTACATCTTCCAGATCTACAACCGGGAGCCTGTCCGCAACCCCGAAATACTGGTGTCTTCGCTTTGTGCGCGCACGGGCGTTCCCTATCTCGGCAGCCCGCCCAATGTGCGCGCCATGGCCGAGGACAAGTGGATCGCCAAGCTGATGGCCCGGGCTGCGGGCCTGCCGGTGCCCGAAGGAGTCGCGGCGGTCGCAGAGGCCGATCTTGACGAGCCGCCCGGCTTCGACGGGCCCTATTTCGTCAAGCCCCGCTTCGGCGCCAACTCGGAAGGCATCGATGAAGGATCGATCTGCGATGACTGGGAAGAGGCGCGCTCGCGGGCATCGACCTTGCTGGCCGCCGGCGAGGAGGCGCTGATCGAATCCCTGGCACCCGGCCTCGACGTGACCGTGCCGGTGCTGGGCGGACCTCTTGCGCTTCATCCCGTCGCCAATCATTCCGAGTTGCGCGAAGGTGTGCAGACCGAAGGGCAAAAGCGCTTTCTGGAGCCCGGGAAGCGGGGCGAACCTTTCGACGACGCCATGCTTTGCGAGGAGCTCCGGGAAGCAGCGGTTGCGTTCGCGAAGCTGGTGCAGCCCTGCGACTATCTCAGGGTCGATTTCCGGGTCGCGCCGGACCGGTCCTTCCGCCTGCTCGAGTTCAATGTCACCTGCAACCTGGCGACCGTCATGTCGATGAATATCGGTGCGGGCGCCGCGGGCGTGTCGCATGCGGCCATGATCGAGCATTTCCTCTGCTACAGCATGCAGCGCCAGGGGATGCTGGCGGCATGAGGTTGCTGGTTGTCCTGAACGCCGCCTTTCTTTGCGCCTTTGCCGTGACGATGGCGCTGATGATCCTGCTCAACCAGCAGAAATTCGCCGATATCCTGCGCGGGCTCGACGATTCGCGTGTCTCGGTCGTCACACTCGACACCTCCCGCCGGCTGCGGCAGGCCGTGGACCTCGGCCTGCCTCTCAAGGACATCGCCGAAAGCCGGACCATGGTGGAGGCGCTGGTCGCCGAATATCCGGAATTTCAGTCCGTCAGCATTTTCGATGCGGGAGGCAGGCTGCTCGTACATGGCGGCGACGAGTTGAATGGCGGAGGGTCGCAGGCGCCCCGGGCCTGGAACGCAGGCAACCGGGAGGCGGCGGGGGATGTCTGGCGCATCGAGGACCCGGAATCCTTCGTGGTCGGCGCGCCCGTCATCAACAATTTCGGCAAGCTCGAAGGCGGGGTCGCGGTTCGCTACAGCAAGGCGCGTTTCAACGGCATCGTCGAAGGACTGACGACGGAGCTTGTGGAGGCTGCGGCTCTCATCTTTTTTGCCAGCGGGCTGCTGGCGGTGCTGGGAACTGCGGCTGCCCTATGGAAACTGACCAGAACCGCCCGTTATCTGCGTCGAAGCGTTGAAAGCCTTCTGAAGCCGGAATCGGGTGAAACGCCGGCGGACACCGACCTCGCCGAATTCGTCGGCTACAGCGCCTCCGTGCGCGAAACGGCGGCGACGCTCGCGGCCGCTGAAAGGAATGCGAGGTGAGCCCCGACCGCGGCGGCCACCGACGGGCTCCGACCCTTGCGGGCATCGGCATCCGCATCGGTTTCGTCGCCGTGCTGGCCCTCGTTGCCGCAAATGCGTTCCTTGCCTGGATTGCGCTCGGCGCGGTGGAGACGAGGCTGGAGCCCGTCATCAAGGGCAAAGCGCATGTCCTGGCCCGGTCGATTGCCAACGATCTCAACACGGCAGTACGCCTCGATATCCCGGTCGAAGGCCTGAGGGGTGTGGACGCCTATCTGGACGACTTGCTGACCGACCACCCCGAGGTTGCCTATCTCGCCGTGACCGATGCCGAGGGCAAGGTGCTGTTCTCGGCGGAGGCCGGCGAGGGAGTCGATACCAGTTCCAATCCCTTTGCCGCGAATGCCGGCGCATTCGTTTCGATCGGCTCCGACTACAATATCGCGCATCCCCTGCTTCATGGCGGCGAACAGGTCGGGCACGCAATGGTCGGAATAGACCGGCGTTACGTCCGCAACACCATGGCCGGCATCTTCACCGATATCGGCATCTCGCTGTGCGTCGCCATCCTGATCGTTCTCGAACTCACCCTGCTGGTGCTGTCGCTTACGGTCGCCCGGTCCATCGGCCTGATGAGGCGGTTGATGCATGCGGTCAGCGAAGGGGACTTCTCGGCCTCCATCGCCTCGCGCGGACGCGACGACCTAGCCCGGGTCATCGACGCCATGAATAGCATCAATACCGAGATCAACCGGCGTTTCCGCGCATTGGTGACCGCCGGCGGCGCCGTCGAAAGGCTTCGGGAAGGGCGGGTATTCGCCGAGGAGGGCGCCTACCGGCCGGTGCAGGTGCTGCGCGCCGGAGACGTGCAGTATCCACTGTTCTTCTTCATTTTCGGCGTCGAACTCTCTCGTCCCTTCTTCCCCCTCTTCGTGCGCGACCTCTACGATCCCTCGCTCGGCATCGACGCCTCGATCGCGATCGCCATGCCGATGTCGGTCTGGGTGGTCGCAATGCTGTTCACGACACCGCTTGCGCCGACGCTGATCCGCCGCCTCGGCACGCGCAACACGCTGTTGCTCGGCATGGCGCCCACGAGCGTCGGCCTCATCGCGACGGCATTCGCGACCGGGTTCGTCGAACTCATTGCGTGGCGTTGCGTAACGGCGGCGGGCTTCGGCCTCGTCACCGCTGCAATTCTGGTCCGGCTTGCCATAACGGCGCCGGAACGCCGGCGCGCGCTCAATATCGGCGTGTTCGTCACGGCCACGGGCGGCGGCAGCATCTGCGCGACCGCAATCGGCGGCATCCTCGCCGAACGGCTGGGATACGAGAACACCTTTATCGTCGGGGCAACCATCGTCTTCGTGGCCATGATGATCGCCTTCGGCTTCCTGTCGTCGGAGGAAGGAGTCGGGACCAGAGCGGGCGCACAGGCCCATCGTAGGCGGTTCGGAATTTACGGCAGTCCGGGATTCATGACATTCATGGCGCTCTCGGCCCTGCCGTCGCGGACCGTGCTCACCGGCTTCCTGTTCTTCCTCGTGCCGCTCTATCTGGATTCGCTCGATTTCGGCGGGGCGGCCATCGGGCGCACCATGATGGTCTATTTCCTGGTGTTGCTGGTCATGAACCAGGCGGCGGCGCTGATAGCCGACAGGTTCCAGAACCACGGCATGCTGATCGTCGTTGGCGGGATTTCGGTGGCGGCGGGCTGCCTGCTGTTCGTTTCCACGACCGACGCCTTGCTGCTGGCTTGCGGCGTCGCGCTGATCGGGCTCGGCCAGTCCTTCGTGATGACGCCGCAAGTGGCCGTGCTGCCGATTTATTTCAGGTCCGAAACCGAAGCCTTCGGCACCGGCCCGGTCACGGCGGCCTTCCGGGTGGTGGAGCGCGCCGGCAGCATTGCCGGCCCCCTGCTTGCCGGCAGCATCGTCGCTTTCGCCGGGCTGCAGCATGCGGGCCGGCTGCTCGGCTACGGCATAGCGGCCACGACGCTGCTGCTGGCCCTGCTGCTGGCCGTCGGCGTGTTCACCCGCCGGCGCTGACCATCGCCTCGATCAGGACGGGCCCCGAGCCTGCGAGCGCATCCCGGTATGCCTTGCGGAAGGCGGCCGGCGTTTCGGCCCGCAAGGCGGCCATGCCGAAGCCTTCCGCAAGTCGTGTCGCATCGATGGGCGGATCGCGAAAATCCATTCCTATCGGCGCGTCATTGTCGTGAAACGCCTTCATCCTGTCCTTCAGAATGCGGTAGCCGCCATTGTTGGCGATGACGAAAACGACCGGCAGCCGGGCATTGACGGCGGTCCAGAGCGCCTGGATCGAATACATGGCGCTGCCGTCGCCGATAAGCGCCACCGTGCGCCGCGCGGGCTGCGCGATCTGCACGCCGACCGCCGCCGCAATGCCCCATCCGATGCCGCCCGAGACATTGCCGAAATACCCGTTCGCATCCCGGAACGGCAGGAAGTCCAGAAGGCGCGCGCCGGTGGTGATGCCCTCATCGACGACGATGCCGTCTTCGGGCAGTTCCTCGGCCAGGCACCTGCAGAGCCAGGCCGGCGGGATGGGCCCGGACTCTTCCGGTACCTCCGCCAGGGCGTCCGCCGCGTTGCGCCGGTTCGCGGTCCAATTGCTCTCGGCAAGCGCGGCGACACGCTGCTGCCGGCTGGCGCCCAGCCTGTCCTCCAGCAGCGGATTCAGGGCGGCAAGGGTCTCCCTTACATCGCTCAGCGCGGCGATCTCGGCGGGATAGTTCTTGGCGAGTTCCCAGTCCCGAAGGCCGATCTGGATGACCGACATATGCCCGGGCAGCGGGTCCGTTTCACTCCAGACCGACATGCGCAGGAAGTCGGCTCCGAGGCTGACGATCAGGTCGTAGGGCGCCAGCGTCCGGCGAACCTGCGGCTGACTGCGCGTGAGCGCCCCCATGAAGCAGGGATGCTCCGAGGGAAAATGCGCGCCCTGGGGCACGCTTTGCTGGTAAACGGGCGCGCCCAGCAATGCGGCGAACCGGGCGGCGGCATCGAGCGCGCCGCCGGTGGCCGTCTCATGGCCGGCGAGGATGACCGGATTTGCAGCGGCGGCGATCCGGTCGGCCATCGCCGCCAGCGCCTCGTCCGAAGGGCGGGCGCGGGCGTCGACCCGGGTGGCCCGGCCGAGATCAATGGCCTCGTGGCGGTTCAGGATGTCTCCGGGCAGGGAGATGAACACCGGCCCCGTCGGCGGGGTCGTCGCAACCTTGGCGGCGCGGCGCAAGATGCGGGGCAGATCCTCGATTCTGGAGACTTCCACCGCCCATTTGACCACCGGCTCGGCAATCGGGGTGAGCGGGGCATAGAGGAGCGGTTCCGTCAGCCCGTGGCCCTGCTCCTGCTGGCCGGCGGTCACGATGATCGGCGAGCCGCTTTGCGAGGCGGTGTAGAGCGCGCCGATGGCGTTCCCCAATCCCGGCGCGACATGAACGTTGCAGGCCGCCAGCTTGCCGGACGCGCGCGCATAGCCGTCGGCCATGGCGACGACCACCGACTCCTGCAGTCCCAGCACATAGCCGAGGTCGGTCTGCTCCGTCAGCGCGTGCATGATCGGTAACTCCGTCGTGCCCGGATTGCCGAAGAGATGCGTGACGCCTTCGTCCTTGAGCACGGCAAGGAAGGCGCTGCGGCCGCTGATCGTATTGGAAGGGGATGACATCGGCTGTTCGATTCCTTCATTCGCCGGGAAACCGCCGGTCGGGGCGCCGGATTGGATGCGCCGGACGGGAAGGGCGGCCCCGTCCCGTCCGGAAGGCAAAGGTCAGGACGCGAGATAACCGCCGTCCACATAAAGCTCCACGCCGGAGCAGTAGCTGCTGTCGTCGGACGCCAGGAAGAGCACGGCCTTGGCCACCTCGTCCGCCCGTCCGTTGCGGCCCATCGGAACCCGGCGCAGCATCCGCTCGCGCACGGCGGGATCGGCAGTGGCGCCGGAGGTCCGCATCGGCGGCATCAACCCCGGATGAACCGAATTCGCCCTGATTCCCTCGGGCGCATGGCGCACGGCCAGCGATTTCGTCAATACGCGGATGGCACCCTTGGAGGCATTGTAGCCGTGATGGACGACGTCCTGGCCGACCACGCCGGAAATGGACGAGATATTGACGATGACGCCGCCGCCCGCGGCCGCCATCTTCGGCACGAAATGCCGGCATCCGAGAAATGCCCCGGTGACATTGATGGCCATGAGGCTGTTCCATGCGTCGAGATCGAACGGGTCGGCGTAGCCGCTGCCGCTGATGCCGGCATTGTTGACCAGGATGTCGGTTTCCGGCCGGGAGGCGGCCAGTTCCGCCCATCCCGAATCCTCGGTCACATCCAGCCGGTGGAAGGAGGCCTTTCCACCGTCACCCGCAATCTTCTTTGCCCGGGAGCGCCCCTCTTCCTCCAGAATATCCGCGATGACCACATCCGCGCCCTCGGACGCCAGGAGCTCGGCCGTAACCGCCCCCATGCCCCAGGCCCCTCCCGTGACGATCGCGGTCTTGCCGGCAAGCTTCATTCTTCTTCTCCCGCAGCGAGGTTTTGCGCAAAGCGGCGCCCATCATGGCCCAACCGGAAACGCCCCGAAAGACAGGCATTGCGGGAACCGGCCGGCGCGACAGGCCCGGAATCGTCCGATATGTTGGCGCGGAGGTTGCAGGGGTTCCGGTTGCCGGGCCCGCGAACGAGGGGAAGGCGATGCGGCGAGGCGCTGTCGCGCTTGCGGTGCTGGCCGGGGTCTGCTGCGCCGGCGGGGACGGGCAGGCGGACGATTTCGGCAGGTGGCTGACGGAATTTCGCGCCGAGGCCGCGGGCATGGGCATTTCGCCGGCCACGCTGGACGCTGCGCTCACCGGGCTCAGGCCGCTGGAGAAGGTCCTGAACCGGGACCGCAGGCAGCCGGAGTTCAAGTTGACCTTCGAGACCTACAGCAACCGCCTCCTCAAGCCCGTCAATATCGAACGGGGCAGGGCGATGATGGCGGAACATGCCGGGCTGCTGCGGCGGGTGTCCGCGCGCTACGGCGTGCAACCGCGCTTCATTGTCGCAATCTGGGGCATCGAAACCCGCTACGGCGCCATCAGGGGCAGCACGGAAGTGGTGCCGGCGCTCGCGACGCTGGCGTTCGACCGGCGGCGGTCCCGTTTCTTCCGCGCGCAACTGCTGGATGCGCTGCGCATGGTGGACAAGGGCTATATCGAGCTGGCCGACATGAAGGGCTCCTGGGCGGGCGCGATGGGCCATCCCCAGTTCATCCCGTCCAGCTACCTTGCATTCGCGCAAGATTTCGACGGCGACGGCCGACGGGACATCTGGAATAATCTCGGCGATGTTTTCGCCTCAATTGCCAACTATCTCCACCGGCACGGCTGGTCGGATGCACGCACATGGGGGCGCGGGGTGCGGGTGCCGAAGACAGTGAGGCAGGCTTACGATTCGATGGTGGCCGGGAAGGCGAAGGGATGCCGCGCGCTCCGGCGGGCGACAAAAGCGCAGAGCCTCGCGGCGTGGCAGACGGCGGGCCTGCGCCGCCTGTCCGGCGCCGCGTTGCCGGCCGTCACGCTCGACGCCAGGCTGCTCCTGCCGGACAACGCCGACGGCAAGGCCTTTCTCGTCTATCGCAACTACGAAAGCCTGCTGCGCTACAATTGTTCCAATCTCTATGCGTTGACGGTGGGGCTGTTGTCGGATGCCGTCGGAGGGTGCCGATGAACCGCGTCCTTGCGCTGCTGCTGGCGTTCGCCGTTTGCGCCTGCAGTTCGCCCGACACGTTTAAGCGGACGGCGAAGACGGGAGAGCGGGGCGGAAAGGTCGTGGACAGGCGCCTCGGCGTCTCGGCCTCGCCATACCGCCCGCTGACCTACAATGTCAGCAGCTACAAGGTCGGCGAGCCTTACAAGATTGCCGAACGCTGGTATCGCCCGAAGGAATACGAGACCTTTTCCGAAACCGGCATGGCGTCCTGGTACGGAAGGAAATTCCACAGCCGCCAGACGGCTAATGGCGAAGTCTTCAACATGTACGCGATGACGGCGGCGCATCGCGTGCTGCCGATGCCGAGCGTCGTGCGCGTCACCAATCTCAGCAATGGACGAAGCGTGGTCGTGCGTATCAACGACCGCGGCCCCTATGCGCGCGAGCGGATCATCGACCTGTCGCTCGCAGCGGCCGAGAAGATCGGTTTTCGCCGCAAGGGCGTCACCGGGGTGCGGGTCGAACTGCTGCCCGAGCTGAGCCGCAAGGTCGCCCGAATTGCGAAGGCCGGCGGCGGGGCCCGGCAGCAGGACCGCCTCGTGGCCGATTTCGTCGGGGGCGGCAGCCCCAGGACCGGCGTGTATTATGTGCAGGCTGGCACGTTTCGCGACCGCAGGAATGCCGAGATCATGGCGAACAGGTTGAGGCGGCACTTCGACAGCGTGCGGGTTCACACGAGCACGGCGAAAAACGGCAGGGTCCTGCACCGCGTCCGCATCGGGCCGGAAAACACCAGGCAGTCGGCCGACGCCCTGCAGGCCCGCGTGAAGGCGCGCGGGCCGCGGGATGCCTTCGTAGTCCGCTCGACAGGGTAGGAGGCGCGCCCATGCGATTGAGTGTCTTCGCTATTCTGGCCGCTCTGCTTCTGGCCCCGGCCGCCCGCGCCGATACGACCATTGCGCCGCACGCGATACTGATCGACGGAACGACCGGGACCGTGCTGCTGGAAAAGGACGCCGACACGCCGCTCCCGCCGGCGTCGATGAGCAAGCTCATGACCGTGCTCATGGTCTTCGAACGGCTGAAAGCCGGCGTGCTTTCGATGGACCAGACCTTCCCGGTCAGCCACAAGGCGTGGAAGATGGGCGGCTCCAAGACCTTCGTGCGCGTCAACAGGCGCGTGTCGGTCGCCGACCTGCTGCGCGGCGTCATCGTGCAGTCGGGCAACGATGCCTCCATCGTCATTGCCGAGGGGATTTCCGGCAGCGAGGAAGCCTTCGCCGAAGCGATGACGGCGCGCGCGCGGGAACTGGGCCTTGCCAGCGCGAATTTCACGAATGCGACCGGCTGGCCGCATCCGCAACATGAGATTTCGCCGCGGGACCTTGCCCGTCTTGCACAGATTCTCGTGACCGGGTTTCCCGAATATTACGGGATGTTTGCGGAGCGCGAGTTCGAGTTCAACAAGATCAAGCAGCGCAACCGCAATCCCCTGTTGGGGCGCGTTCCGGGCGCCGATGGCCTCAAGACCGGCCATACCAACGCATCGGGTTACGGCCTGACCGCCTCCGCCGAGCGCGACGGGAGACGGCTCTACCTCGTGTTGAACGGGCTGAAGAACTCCCGGCCGCGCGCGCGGGAGTCGGAACGGCTGATCGAATGGGGCTTCCGCGAGTTCGCAGCCTATCCCCTCCTGAAAAGGGGAGAGACCGTCGAGAAGGCGGCCGTGTGGCTCGGCAGCGTGGACCGTGTGCCGCTGGTTCCGGGCAGCGATGTGGTGCTTTCGCTGAAGCGCCAGGCGCGCTCGGGCCTGAAGGCGTCCGTCAGATGGACGGGGCCGGTCGTTGCTCCCGTGAAGGAGGGCCAGCAGCTCGCAGTTCTGCGTCTGGAGGCGCCCGGCATCCAGCCGGTGGAGCATCCGCTTTACGCGGGAACGGATGTCGAGCGGGTCGGCTTTTTCGGCCGTATCTTCGAGCGGATGCGCGCCATGATCTTCGGCTTCGACCCCGCGGCGTGACCGGCAGGCTGATAACTTTCGAAGGCGGCGACGGGGCCGGAAAATCGACCCAGGCGGGCCGTCTGGCCGACTGGCTGGAGGAGCACGGCATCCAGGTGATCCGCACACGCGAACCGGGCGGCACGACGGAAGCCGAAGCCATCCGCGGGCTGCTTGTCGCCGGGGCGCGGGACTGGGACCCGCTAACGGAAGCGATGCTGCACTACGCGGCGCGGCGCGAGCATGCGGAAAAGCGCATCCGCCCGGCGCTTGCGGCCGGGACATGGGTGCTGTCGGACCGGTTCTTCGATTCGACGGTTGCCTACCAGTGCTACGGCCAGGGCGTTGCGCCGGAAGACGAGGCGGTCCTGCGCCGGCTTGCCATCGGCGGCTTGCGGCCCGACCTGACGCTGCTGCTGGACTTGCCCGTTGAGACGGGCCGGGACAGAGCGCGCGAGCGGCAGAAGAGCCGTTACGAGGAGATGAACGACGAGCTGCATCTGCGCGTGCGCGCGGGATTTCTTGAAATCGCGCGCCGGGAAACGCAGCGCGTAGCGGTCGTCGATGCTGCTCAGGACCCGGACAGTGTGGCGGCAGCCGTGCAGGCCGTCGTTGCAGCGCATTTCGGCCTGTCATGACCGGCGGGGAAGCAGTGGAGCCGCGAAAACGGGAGAGGCTGGTCGGCCACCTGGCCGCGGCGGGCATGCTTGCGGCCCATTACGCCGCCGGCCGGCTGCATCATGCCTGGATTCTTGCCGGGCCGCGCGGAATCGGCAAGGCGACGCTGGCCTTCAGGTTCGCCCGCTATCTCCTTGCAGGACAACCCGGATTGCTTCCGGAAGAGGCAGAGGCCACGCCGCTCCATCTGTCGGCCGACGAGCCTGTCTTCCGCCGCGTGGCGTCGGGCGGCCATGCCGACTTGCGGACCGTAGAGCCGGCAGGCGCGCGTGGGGAAATCCGGGTCGATGCGATACGCGACGCGATTCGCTTCCTGAAGCTCACGCCCGGCGAGTCGGCGTGGCGCGTCCTGATCGTGGACGGGGCCGACTCGATGAATCCCAATGCGCAGAACGCCGCCCTCAAAGTTCTGGAAGAACCACCGCTCAACGTGTTGATTTTATTGGTCGCCCATCGCCCGTCGCTGCTTCTCCCAACGGTGCGCTCCCGCTGTCGCCTGCTGCGAATGGTTCCTCTCGACCGCCCGGATTTCGACGATGTCCTTTCCGATATCGCGCCGGAACTGGACGCGGAGGCATGCGCCCGCCTGTTCGCGGTTTCCGGCGGCAGCCCCGGCGCGGCGCTTGAACTGGAGCGACTCGGCGGACGCGGAATCAAGCAGGCGGTCGATGCCTTGCTCGAATCGCTGCCGGCTATCGACCGCAAGGCCCTGGAGGCGCTCGCCGCCGCGGTGACGGAGAACCGCGAGCCCGGGCATTTCCAGGCATTCGGAAGAATCCTTGCAATGAGCCTGGCCGAACGCCTGCGGACCATCGGCCCCGATGCCGCGTGGCTGGACGCCGAGGCGGGCGCCTCGCGCCTGCTGGAACGCTGCATGACGCTGTCCCTCGACCGGCGGCAGACGGTGTTCGAGATTTTCGGCAGGCTCGCCAGGACAGCCGCCGGCGGAGGGCAGGGCGCCCGTGCTTGATTCCGCGAATTATAAGTGGGACAACGCGCCCGTGTTCCCGGACCCGGATGTCCGCCTCCCATGAGCGACGCCACGCCGTTCTACATCACCACGCCGATCTACTACGTCAACGATGCGCCGCATATCGGCCACGCATACACGACGCTGGCCTGCGATGTGCTGGCGCGCTTCAAGCGGCTCGACGGCTACGATGTCCGGTTCCTGACCGGGACGGACGAGCACGGGCAGAAGGTCGAGAAGGCGGCAGCGGCCGCCGGCGACGCGCCGCAACCGTTCACCGACCGGATGTCGGAAAATTTCCGGAAGCTTGCGGTGGCGCTGCGCACGTCGAACGACGACTTCATCCGCACGACGGAACACCGCCACACTTTGGCAAGCCAGGGCATTTGGGAGGCGCTGGTGGCTGCCGGGGACATCTACCAGGGAACCTATGCCGGCTGGTATTCGGTGCGCGACGAGGCGTTCTTTACCGAATCCGAGGTGACGAAGCGCGGGGACGGCGCCCGCATCGCGCCGACCGGGGCCGAGTGCGAATGGGTCGAGGAGCCGAGCTATTTCTTCCGGCTGTCGGGGTGGCAGGACCGTCTGCTGGCCTTCTACGAGGCGAATCCCGATTTCATCGGGCCCCAAAGCCGGCGCAACGAGGTCATCAGCTTCGTCAAGGGGGGCCTGCAGGACCTGTCGGTCTCGCGGACGACCTTCAATTGGGGCATTCCGGTTCCCGGCGACGACGCCCATGTCATGTATGTATGGCTGGACGCGCTCACCAACTACATCACCGCGGTCGGCTACCCCGAGACCGGCTGCGAATCGTTCGGCCGCTACTGGCCCGCCGACCTTCACATGGTCGGCAAGGACATCGTGCGCTTCCATGCGGTCTATTGGCCGGCCTTCCTCATGGCCGCCGGCGTGGCGCCGCCCAGGCGCGTGTTCGCGCATGGCTGGTGGACCAATGAGGGCGAGAAGATCTCCAAATCGCTCGGCAATGTCATCGACCCCTACGACCTGATCGAACGCTACGGGCTGGATCAGCTCCGCTATTTCCTGCTGCGCGAGGTGCCGTTCGGCAATGACGGCGATTTCTCGCACCGGTCGATGGTCCAGCGCATGAACGGCGAGCTCGCCAACGACTACGGCAACCTGGTGCAGCGGACGCTCTCGATGATCGCCCGGAATTGCGGCGGCAAGCTGCCCGGGCCGGGACAGTTTTTGCCAGAAGACAACGGGTTGCTCGGCGAAGCCGGCGGCCTGCTCGAGCCGCTTCGCTCGGCGATGGACCGCCAGGCCTTCCACGAGGCGCTGGAAGACATCTGGCGCGTCATCCGGGCGGCCAATGCCTATATCGCCGGCGAGGAGCCCTGGGCGCTGCGCAGGAGCGACCCGGAACGCATGGGCACGGTCCTGTTCGTTGCCGCCGAGGCCATCAGGGGCCTTGCCCTTGCGACCCTGCCGTTCATGCCGGATGCGTCCCACCGCATTCTCGACCAGCTTGCCGTCGAGCCCGAAGCCCGCGATTTCGCGGCGTTCGGAGAGGCCGGGACGCTCAGCCCCGGCAGGGCGCTGCCCAGGCCGGAAGGCGTGTTCCCGCGCTATAGCGGCGAGGAAGCCTGATGCTGGTGGACAGCCATTGCCACCTCGATTTCCCGGACTTCGAGGGGGAAGTCGATGCGCTGGTGGAACGCGCGCGCGAGGCCGGGGTCGGCTGCATGGTGACGATCTGCACCCGCCCGCGACAGGCCGAGGCCGTGATTGCGCTTGCCGAGCGCCATGAGAGCGTGTTCTGCGCGGTCGGGCTGCATCCGCACCATGTCGCCGCCGAAGGGCTGTCGGAAGAGGGGTATCTTGCCGGCCTGGCGGAACACCCCAAGGTGGTCGCGCTCGGCGAAACCGGCCTCGACTACCACTACGACCGCAGCCCCCGCGAGCTCCAGCAGGAGAGCTTCCGGCGCCATATCCGCGCCGCCGCAAAGGCGGACGTGCCGTTCGTCGTGCACAGCCGCAACGCCGATACGGACACCGCGGCGATCCTCGAAGAAGAGGCGGCGGGGCAGGTCCCGGGCGTCATGCATTGTTTCAGCAGCGGACGGGCATTGGCGGACAAGGCCCTGGAATTGGGGCTTTATATTTCGCTTTCCGGCATCGTGACTTTCCGCAATTCAGCGGCCCTGCGCGAGATCGCGGCGGACGTGCCGCTCGACCGATTGCTGGTGGAGACCGATGCGCCGTTCCTGGCGCCGGTGCCGATGCGGGGCAAGCGCAACGAGCCGGCCTATGTCGTCCATACGGCGGCGGTCGCAGCCGAACTGAAAGGCGTTTCCGGCGAAGCCTTTGCAGCAGCAACCACGGACAACTTCTTCCGCCTGTTCCGGAAAGCACGGACTTGCGCATAACGGTTCTCGGCTGCGGCGGCTCCGCCGGCGTGCCGGTCGCGAGCGGCGACTGGGGCGCCTGCGACCCCGACGATCCGCGAAACCGGCGCAGGCGGCCGTCGATCCTGATCGAGGCGGAAGGCGCGCGTATCGTCGTCGATACCGGGCCGGACTTCCGCGAGCAGTGGCTTTCCGCGGGCGGCGGGCGGCTCGACGCCGTCATCTACACCCATGCTCATGCCGACCATATTCACGGCATCGACGACCTGAAGTCGCTCTGCACCGAGCGCGGCGGCCCGGTCGATGTTTACGGACGGGCGGAAGTGCTGGAGCGCATCCGGCAGAGGTTTCCCTATGCCTTTGCCGGTCCCGTCGATGGGCCGGTTTACTTCCGGCCCGCCGTGAATCCGTATCCGATCGAAGACCGCTTCGAGATTTCAGGCATCGGGTTCCGGGCCTTCGAGCAGCAGCACGGGCAGGGACGGTCCACCGGGCTCAGGATCGGGAATTTCGCCTACAGCACCGATGTATCGCATCTCGACGAAGCCGCGTTCGAGGCGCTTGAGGGAATCGAGACCTGGATCGTTGGCGCTGGCCATGCCGATTTTCCGAGCGGCAACCACGCCTTCCTGCCGGTCGTGCTGGAGTGGGTGGAACGCCTCGGGCCGCGGCGCGTCGTGCTGACGCATCTCAATCATTATATGGACTACCGGACGCTCGTTGCCGAACTGCCGGAGGGGGTCGAACCCGGCATCGACGGCATGACCTTCGAAGTCCTCCCGAATTCACCGGCTTTGATTTCCCATAATATACATTATGCGACAATAGGATCGCAACCCGTTGATTCGCTTCTGGAAATCATGGCCACCCTGCGGACGCCTTCTGTCGGCTGTCCCTGGGATATCGAGCAGAGTTTCGAGACCATCGCGCCATACACGGTCGAGGAAGCCTACGAAGTCGCGGAGGCCATCCGTTCCGGAGACCTCGATGCGCTGCGCGACGAGTTGGGCGACCTGCTCTTCCAGGTCGTCTTCCACGCAAGAATGGCCGAGGAGCGCGGCGCATTCGCCTTTGGCGATGTCGTCAATGCGGTTTCCGCCAAGATGGTCGCGCGCCACCCCCACGTCTTCGGCGGCGCCACGGTTGCCGACGCCGAGGCGCAGACCGCCAATTGGGAGGCGCAGAAGGAACGCGAGCGCCAGCGCAAGGCCGAAGACTCCGGCGCGCCGCGTTCGAGCGTGCTGGACGATGTGCCGCTCGCCCTGCCGGCGCTGATGCGCGCGGAGAAGCTGCAACGCCGCGCGGCGCGGGCCGGTTTCGACTGGCCGAACGCCGCGCTGGTTTTCGATAAGGTGCGCGAGGAGCTGGACGAGATAGTGGCGCTGGATGCCGACATCCCGGCCGAGATCGGCGACCTGCTCTTTTCCGCCGTCAATCTCGCGCGTAAGCTCGGCGTCCAGCCGGAAACGGCGCTGCGGGACGCCAACGCCCGGTTCGAGAGGCGGTTTCGCAGGGTCGAGGCCCTCGCGCAGGAGGAAGGCACGGCGCTTCCGGAGGCCCCGCTCGCGGAACTGGACCGCTTGTGGGACCTCGCAAAGCGGGAAGAAAAGGATGCAGGCTGAGCTTCAACAGGAACTCTCCCGCAGGCTGTTCGCCCATCTCGACGCGGGAACGACCGATGTCTGGCCGGAGGTCGTCCGCCAGCCGGTGAGCGCCTACACCTGCCCCGAGCGGGCCGAACGGGAAAACCGGAAGCTGTTCCGCGGGCGCCCGCTCTTCGTCGGGCTCTCGGGGCTGTTGCCCGATCCCGGAGACTGGATCGCCAGCGACGAGACCGGCATACCGCTTTTGGTCGTCCGCGGCCGCGACGGGGAACTCCGGGCGTTCGCGAATGTCTGCCGCCACCGCGGGGCGAGGCTCGTCGAGGGCCGCGGCTGCGGCGCGGCCTCCTTCTCCTGCCCTTACCACGGCTGGACCTACGACCTTGAAGGCCGGCTGATCGGCCTGCCCGACGAACGCAATTTCCCCGGCGTCGAACGAGACGGCCACCGCCTGGCGCCGGTGCCGGTGGCGGAGAAGCACGGCATGGTCTTCGTGCAGGCGACGCCGGGCGAGCCGTTCGAAGTCGATACGCTGCTCGAAGGCATGGCCGCGGAGTTTGCGCCCTACCGGCTCGAAGGCTGGGTGCCCTACTCCAGCCGGCGCTTCGATTTCTCCATGAACTGGAAGATCGCCGTCGATACCTTCCTGGAGCCCTACCACTTCCCGTTCCTGCACAAGAACACCGTCGCCTCGATCTTCATCGGCAATCTCTGCCTTTACGACGGGTTCGGGCCGCATCTTCGCGAGGTGCTGCCGCGTCACGGCCTCCGCGAAATGCGCGAGAAGCCGCCCGAGGACTGGGACCTCGTGGACAACTCGGCGCTCGTTTACGTGTTCTTCCCGAACACCGCCTTCATCGTCCAGAAGGACCATATGGAGGTCTGGCGCTGTTTCCCGAAAAAGGGCGGCGGGCCGGGCGCTTCCACGGTCCTGTTCGACTTCTACATTCCGGAGCCGGTGCGGGGCGAAAAGGCGCGCATCCACTGGGACAAGAATGTCGATCTGGCGGTGCGCACGGTGATCGAAGAGGACTTCCCGACCGGCGAGACGATTCAGGCGGGGTTCGCCGCCGGGGTGAACGCGCATGTCACCATCGGCCGGAACGAGCCGGCCGTGGCCCATTTCGAAACGACTACGAACCGCTACGCCGCGGCCTGAAGCGCATCCAGCGTCGTCTCGAAAGGCAACAATACCGCGCCGTGGCGCGCCGTTACCTCGCGCACGGGCTCAAGGCGCCCGAACGCGCTCCACACGCCGTTCGGAGCCGCCCCGCCCTTCAGGAACGCTTCGACCTGGGCGCGCCCTTCCTCGACCTCCCGGGCGCTGCGTCCGGGCGCCGTCTCCGCGAACAGCGCCGCCGACGCCTGGCCGAAGGCGCAGGCCTGGATGCGCTGCGCATAGTCGGCGATGCGGCCGTCCTCGACCGCAACCTCAACCGTCATCACGCTGCCGCAAAGCCGGCTGGTGCGCGTCGCCGCCCCGTCCGCCCCGTCCAGCTGCCCCACGCGGGAAATGCCGCCTGCAAGGCGGAGGATGTCGCGCGTGTAGAGCTTGAAGAGGGCATCCGTCATGGCAGAGGCCATCTGGGCCCGGGGAGGGCCGGCGGCAAGGCCCTGCCCTCCCCCGCCGGCGCCTACTTCTTCACGACATAGTAGAGCATGAACTGGTTGTCGGCGCGCTGGGCGAGCTCGACGGAGTCGCTCTTGCCCCATGCCAGTCCCTGCTGGTGCAGCGGAATTGTGCCGACTTCGGCAGCGGCGATCTCATAGGCCTTCGCAATCATGGCGTTGCGTTCCGCCTCGTCGGTCGAGACCTTGATCCTGTCCGTCAGCGCATCGACGTCCTTGTTGCAGTAGCCGCCGACATTGAACTTGCCGCGCCCGGTATCCTCCCGGCAATTCAGCAGGTTGTAGAGCACGTTCCAGCTGTCGAACGAACCCGGCGTCCAGCCGAGCAGGAAGAAGCTGGTGTCGTAGTTCGGCCCCAGGATCTTCTTGAAGAACAGCGCCTTCGGCTCGGCCACGAGGTTCACCTTGATGCCGATCTTGGCGAGCATCGAGGAAATCGCGATGCAGATCTGCTCGTCGTTCACATAGCGGTTGTTCGGGCAATTCATGCCGACCTCGAAGCCCTCGCCGTAACCGGCTTCCGCCAGCAGCGATTTCGCCTTGTCCGGGTCATAGGCGAGCCGCTCGATTCCCGGAGCATGCGGAAAGAGTTTCGGCGAGATCATCAGCGCCGAGGGGTCGGACAGGCGGCGCATCACCTTCTTGCGGATCGCGTCGATATTGATCGCGTGATAGAAGGCCTGCCGCACCCGCACGTCCTTGAACGGATTGGCGCCCTTGACGCTCGAATAGAGAAGCTCGTCGCGGGCGATGTCGAGGCCGAGGAAGATCGTGCGCAGTTCGGGGCCGATCAGCACCGAGGTGCCGTCATTGCCGTCCACGCGCTTGATGTCCTGCACCGGCACGGGATAGGCCATGTCGATCTCGCCGGAGAGGAGCGCGGCGACGCGGGTCGCGTCGGAGCCGATCGGCTTGAACACCACGCGGGTCAGGTTGTGCTTCGGCGTGTCCCACCAGCCCTCATGCGGCTCCAGCACCGTTTCCACATCGGTTTCGCGCTTCACGACCTTGAAGGGGCCGGTGCCGTTGGCGTTGAAGGCGGCGAAATTGTCCGTGCCTTCGGCGAGCGAGGTCGGCGCTGCGGCGTTGTTCGCTTCCGACCACTCCTTGTCCATGATGTACCAGGTCGCCCATTCCGAATGCAGGATCGGGTTGGGGCCGTCGGTCACGAAATCGACGGTGTAGTCGTCGACCTTCTCGACCTTGACGCTCTTGGCGATGCGGGTCGTCAGGTCCGACCCCTCGGCGCGCACGCGGTCGGCGGAGAAGATCACGTCGTCGGCGTTGAAGGGGTTGCCGTTGTGGAAGACGACGCCCTGCCGGAGATGGAAGCGCCACCGGTTGGGCTCGACGATCTCCCAGCGCTCGGCGAGCGCCGGCTGGATGTCCAGGTCCGGTCCGCGCCGGATCAGCCCTTCATAGACATTGCCGAGCAGGCCCAGCGTGAAGGTCTCGTTCAGCACATAGGGGTCGAGCGCCTGCGCGTCGCCCTGGAACGACCAGGTGAAGGTCTTGGCGCCGGCGGGCATCGCCATGGCCATCGTCGCGGCGAGCGCCGCAGCAGCAGTTCGGAGTCGCATCCTCGGAGCCTTTCGGGATTGTTTGCGGGCGGGAACCTAACCCGGATTTCTCCCCATTGTCATGGTCCCGCGCCGCGCTTTCCGGACGCATCGGAAGCAGGTCGCGGACCTCGCAATCCACTCCCTCGTCGCCCGGTCGATCCGCGTTTGCCGGCGGCTGCCTCCCACCTGACATTCGCAGCGGCAAACTTCTCCGGCCAGCCGTCCCGCGACAGGTCCGGCGCGGCGTCCGGGTCGAAATCGCGGGCTACAGGGTCTTCGTTCGTGTTCATTGACCTTCCTCGGTTTCATGGACGCCGTCGTAAAGCCAGCAGGCGGCGCGGCTGGAGCCTCCTGTCGCCATCAGCTCGGGGCGCTCGTCGCCGCAACGGGCAAAGACCTTCGGGCAGCGGGGACCGAAGGCGCAGCCGGGCGGGATTTCGGTGAGGCGCGGCATGGCGCCCTCGATCTGGACCAGCCGGTCGCGCCGCTCCGCCATGGTCGGGATCGATCCCATCAGTCCCTCGGTATAGGGGTGGCGCGGAACCTGGATGACATCGCGCACCGGGCCGATCTCGGCGATCCGTCCGGCATACATCACCGCCACCCGGTCAGCCGTCTCCGCGATCACGCCCATGTCGTGCGTCACCAGCATGACCGCCGTGCCGTGCTCGCGGCAGAGGCGTTTCAGCAGCGCGATGATCTGCGCCTGGATCGACACGTCGAGCGCCGTCGTCGGCTCGTCGGCGATCAGCAGGCGCGGATTGGCCGCAAGCGCGAGCGCAATCACCACGCGCTGGCGCATCCCGCCCGAAAACTCGTGCGGATAGCTGTCGATACGGCGCTCGGGAGCCGGAATGCCGACCTCGGAAAGCAGCTCCAGTGCCCGGGAGCGCGCCGCCCGGTCGCCGAGGTCGAGATGGGTGGAGATGGTTTCCACAAGCTGCCGGCCGATGGTGTAGAGCGGGTTGAGGCTGGTCAGCGGGTCCTGGAAGACGGCGCCGATTTGCTTGCCGCGGATGCGGCGCATTGCCTCCGGCGCGAGATTGTCGATGCGCCGGCCGTCCAGGCGGACGCGCCCTTCCGCGATGCGCCCCGGCGGCTCCAGAAGGCCGATGATCGACATGCCGGTCAGCGACTTGCCCGCGCCCGACTCGCCGACCACACCCAGCACCTCGCCCTCCTCTATCGCAAAGGAAATGCCGTCCACCGCAACCAGCACGCCGCGCCTGGTCGGGAATTCGACCCGCAGGTTCTCCACCTCAAGCAGGGGCATCGCATCGCTCCCGTTCGCCGCCGGCTGCCGCTATAAATACGGGCGGCGCAAGTCTTCGGAAGGAATAACACCGATGCTCGGATTGATCATGGACCGGCCGATGCTGATCTCGTCCCTGATCGATTTCGCCGCCGAATATCACGGCGGGACGGAGATCGTGACCCACAATGTCGAGGGGGGCCTGCACCGCTACAGCTATGCCGACGCCCAGGCCGAGGCCAAGCGGCTCGCCAATGCGCTCGCAGAACTCGGCATCGGCTTCGGCGACACGGTCGGCACGCTGGCATGGAACACGAGGCGGCATTTCGAGATCTACTATGCGGTGTCGGGGATCGGCGCGATATGCCACACCATAAATCCGCGCCTCTATGTCGAGCAGCTTGCCTATATCGTCAACCATGCCGGCGACCGCGTTCTCTTCGTTGAGCCCGGATTCGTCCCGCTGCTGGACAGCTTCGGAGCCGAAATCGCCGATACCGTGCGGACGGTCGTCGTGCTTTGCGACGAGGCGAGCCTGCCCGAGAGCGAGCATTTCAACCTCCTCTCCTACGATACGCTGGTGGCTGCGCAGGACCCGGTGTTCTCCTGGCCGAGCTTCGACGAGCGGACGGCTTCCTCGCTCTGCTACACCTCCGGCACGACCGGCAACCCGAAGGGGGTCCTTTACAGCCATCGCGGCAACATCCTGCACAGCTATGCCTCCGTCGCGCCGGACTGCATGAATCTTTCGGCGCGCGCCACGGTTATGCCGGTGGTCCCGATGTTCCACGCCAACGCCTGGGGCATTCCCTACGCCGCAACCATGGCCGGCGCCAAGCTGGTATTGCCGGGCCCGCATCTCGACGGCGAAAACCTCCAGGCGCTGATTACCGGCGAAGGCGTGACGATGACGGCGGCCGTGCCGACCATCTGGCTGATGCTGCTCGATTATCTCAAGCGTTCGGGCAAGGACGTGCGCCCGCTTGCCGATGTCGTGATCGGCGGCTCGGCCGTCCCCCGCTCGATGATTGAGATCTTCAAGCGCGACTACGGCGCCATCGTCCGCCATGCCTGGGGCATGACCGAGATGTCGCCGCTCGGCACGGTCAACACGCCGCTCGCCAAGCATGACGGCATGGACGAGGAGGCGTGGCTCGATCTCTCCGAGAAGCAGGGCCGGCCGATCTTCGGCGTGGACATGCGCATCGTGGACGACAGCGGCGGGGAGCTGCCGCGCGACGGCGTCGCCTTCGGAGACCTGCAGGTGAGGGGATACTGGATCGCGAGCGCCTATCACAGGCAGGACGATTCGGATGCCCACACCGCCGACGGCTGGTTCTCCACCGGCGATGTCGCAACGCTGGACGGCGACGGCTATATGCGCATCACCGACCGGACCAAGGATGTCATCAAGTCGGGCGGCGAGTGGATCAGCTCCATCGACCTGGAGAACATCGCCGTGGACCATCCCGAGGTGGTGGAGGCGGCCGTCATCGCGGTCGCCCATCCGCACTGGGACGAACGGCCCCTGCTCATCGCCGTCAGGGAAGAAGGCGCGAAGCTGGAAAAGTCCGACCTGCTCGACTGGTATGACGGCAAGATCGCGCGATGGTGGAAGCCGGACGACGTGGTGTTCGTGGACGAACTTCCGCACACAGCCACCGGCAAGCTGCTGAAGACCAAGCTGCGCGACGACTTCAAGGACTACACCCTGCCTACCGCGTGAAGGGGAAAGAGATGCAATTGACCGCAGTGTTGCTGCCCGACCGGGAAGGCGGCTTTACCGCCATGAACCCGGAAACCGGCACGACGACCCAAGGCGAGACTCTCGACGAGGCTCTCGCCAACCTCAGGGAAGCGACGGAGCTCTATCTGGAGGAATTTCCGCAGGCGTAGAGTTTTGTCGCGCCGGCCCCCGAGCCTGCCGGATTCACACATCTGCTTGCGTTGGCTGAGCATCGCACAGCCCCCTCCGTCATGCCGTCATGCCCTCATATCGTCATGCCCGGACTTGTTCCGGGCATCTCCCTCAAGCGCTTCCGCCGGGCGGCCGCATGGATGCCCGGAACAAGTCCGGGCATGACGGAGGGGGCGTTCGGGTATGACGAGAAGAAGGGCAGAAAGCCGGGCGAAGACCGGGGCGTTGCTCTACCCTCAGCGGCCCACCCGCGCGCGCTCGGCGTAGCGGTTGTCCACGCAGGCTTCGAAGGGGATGTCGCGGGCGATGAAGCCGCCGGAGATGAGCGCGCCCTTGAGCCGCACGAAGCCTTCCAGCGGCAGAACCGGGTCCCGGCCCCAGACGCCGCTCGCCTTGTAGCGGGCGAGCGCGCCGGCGAGGCGGGCCGGGTCGAGCGCGGGGAAATAGCCTTGCACCCGGTCCGCCAGCGCCTCGGCACCGTGCCCGTGCAGCCAGTCGAGCGCCTCCATCACCCCGCCGGCCATGGCGGCGAGCGCATCGTCATTGGCCTCGGCGAAACGCCGCGAGGTGTAGAGCGTCGTGTAGGAGGTCGGGCCGCGCCGGGCGGCGGCGTACCAGATATGGCCCGCGCCCTCATGCAGCAGTTCCTCGACGAACGGCTCGAAGACCTGCATCGCATCCACCCTGCCCTCGCGCAGCGCGTCCGCATTCTCGGCCATGCCGCGGTCGGGCGCGCGCTCCAGCGCGTCCGGGTCGAAGCCGGCGCGGCGGATATCGTCCTGCAGGCAGAGCCAGGGCGTCGGCACTTCCGAAACCCGGGCGAAGCGCGCTTCCATGAGGTCGGCGAAGCGGAAGTCCGGCCGGGGCTCCCGCCCGACGACATAAAACGGGTCGCGCATCACGGCCTCGGCAAACGCCACGACCGTCCCGTCGCCGTGGGCGGCCTGGTATTGCATCATGCGCATCGGGCCGCCCCAGACGACATCGGCGCCGCTGCCGAACAGGCTCGAAGCCGCGTCGTCAGGACTGTCCGGCCGGCCGAATTCCACCTCCAGCCCCCGCTTGCCGTAGGCGTCCAGTTCGAGCGCGAGGTAGAAGGGTGCGTAGAAGACCGCCCGAAGCGATTCGAACAGCCTCACCATGCGTTGTAGCCGCCGTCCACCAGCAGGTCGGCGCCGGTCATGTAGCTGGACTCGTCGCTGGCGAGGAAGAGCGCGGCTTCGGCGATCTCCTCCGGCCGGCCCATGCGGTGGAGGATCGTGAGCGCGCCGTTCTCCCGCTCGGCCGCCTCCCGCCCTCCGTGCTTGGCGTGGACGCGCGGCGTGCCGATGGGGCCCGGCGAAAGGCTGTTCACGCGGATGCCCTCGCCCGCATGGTCGATCGCCATGACCTTCGCCAGCTGGATCAGCGCCCCCTTGGCGGCGTTGTACCAGCAGTGCCCCGGCTTGCCGACCTGCCCCAGCTGCGAGGCCACATGGATGATGCTGCCGCCGCCGCTCTCCGCGATCAGCGGAACGGCGTATTTGCTCATCAGGAACGGGCCGGTGAGATTGACCGCCATCGACCGCGTCCAGTCCTCCTCCGCAACATCGACAACGCTGCCGTAAGGCACGAAAAGAGCGGCATTGTTGATGAGGACATGCAGCCTGCCGAAACGCTCCCTGGCCAACGCCGTTGCAGCCTCTGCGTCGGCCGACCGGGACACATCGCAGCGCATCGCGACCGCCCCCGCCGGCGCGCGCTCCGCTATGTCGGCCGCATTGTCCGCCACGATGACCTCCGCCCCTTCGCGCAGGAAAGCAGCGGCGATGGCGTAGCCGATGCCGCCGGCCGCGCCCGTGACGATGGCGGCCTTGCCCGCGAGCCGGGCCACTATTCCCAGCGCCCTTCCGCGTGCCACTCGACCTGCTCGGCGTAGCTCTCGCTATAGGCGGCGCGGTGGCGGTAGTAGCTGTTCCACTCCAGCCCGCCCTCGGGGCGCTGTTCGAGCTCGAAATGGCCGTAGCGGTCCTCGCCCCGCACCAGCGTCGCCGGCACCCTGACGGTGCCGATATGGCGCACGCTCGCCGGGATGTAGGAAATGCCGATGCCGATGCGCCGGTCGTCCGCGCGGTTGGGGCCGGAGGCATGGACGGCAAGGGTGTGGTGGATCGAGAATTCGCCGGGCTTCAGCGGCACGGGCACCGCGTCTTCCGGTTCGAAATCGGCCTCGGTGCGCTGGCCGGCGCTGTTGATGCTGTTGGGCGCGGCATTGGCGATGTGGCGCAGCAGTCCGCCGCGGTTGGTGCCGGGAACGAAGCGCATGCAGCCCGCCTCTTCCGACGCCTCGCTCAGCGCCAGCCAGGCGGTGACATGGCGGTGCGGGCGCAGGCCGAAATAGGTGGCGTCCTGGTGCCAGATCGTTTGCGCCTCGGTATGCGCGTCCTTCACAAACCATGTGCTGGTCCAGCAGAGAATGTCCGGCCCGAGCAGGGCTTCGACCGCGTCGAGGATACGCGGATGGCGCGCCAGGTCCGCCGCAAACGGCATCAGCACATGCGTCTTGTAGCGGGTCCCCGGATCGCCCTCGGTGACGCGGTGGCCGAGCTCGGCCTCGTAAGCCTCGAATTTGCGGCGGTAATCCTGCGCCTCTTCGGCGCTCATGGCGTAGAGCGGGCCGGCGAAACCGTTCCGCTCGAAGGCCTCGACATCGATGGCACAAGTCCCGGTCATCGTCCTTCCTCCCTGCCCGCCTCAAAGCACGCGGATCATGCTCTTCATGCCGCTCGCCTGGTGTCCCAGCACATGGCAATGAAACAGCCAGTCGCCGGGATTGTCAGCAAGGAAAGCGATTTCCACCCGCTCGCGCGGTTCCATCAGCACGGTGTCCCGCCATTCCCGGCGTTCCGTCGGCCTGCCGTTGCGGGAGAGGATGCGGAAGGCGTGGCCGTGGAGATGCATCGGGTGGTGCCAGGCGGTGGCGTTTGTCATGGCGATGACGCAGCTCCGGCCCCGCTCGAGCGTCAACATCGGCGCCGGCGGGTCTCCCGAAGGGGCCTCGCCATCGACGAACCAGAAGGAGCGCGGCCCGACCGGGCCCATGCGGCCGCCCATCTCGGCCATGACCGCCCCGCCCATCGCGCCGCCGGTGAACATCATCTCATGGCGGACGGCGTCCCCGGCTTCCGGCTCCGGCAGCGGATTGGGCGGCAGGGCGAGCGGCCAGTCGGGCGGCTCCCCGCGCAGAGGTTCGGACGCATAGGCGAGGTCGAGCAGGCGGTATTCCCGGTTGCGGTAGAAGGCGTCGATCACGGGCGTCTTCGCCCCCGGCTCCCCGGTCATGTCGAGCACGATGTCGGCGCGCATGCCGGGGCCGAGCACGACCCGGCCGCCCTCCGGCGCATGGGGCGCGACCGGGTGGCCGTCGAGCGCCACGACCTGCGGCCGGTGGTTCTGGAACTCAAGTCCGAAGACCCGCGCGTTGGCTGTGTTGACGAGGCGGAGCCGGATGCGCTCGCCCCCGCGCACGGCGAACTCTCCCGGGCTTGAACCGTTGACGGTCGCCCAATTGCCAAGCCGCCCGGCATGGCTCATGTCATGGGCGTTCCCGAAGCCGTCGGCAAGCGCGGCTTCCTCCGTCATCCGCCAGTCGTCCAGCACCCAGGTCACGTCCCGGTCCGCGCGCAGCGCCGGTTCGCGCTCCTCGACGACCAGCACTCCGTAAAGGCCGCGCGCGACCTGCTCCATACTGTTGGAATGGGGGTGGTACCAGAAGGTTCCGGCATCCACGGCGTCGAACTCGTAGGCGAAGGTCCCGCCGGGGCGGACGGGCGGCTGGGTCACGTCCGGCACGCCGTCCATGGCGTTGGGCAGCCGGAGGCCGTGCCAGTGGATCGTGGTGTCCTCGCCGAGCCCGTTGTCGAGCAGGACCCGCAGCCGGTCCCCCTGGCGCACCCGGATTTCCGGCCCCGGCACGTTGCCGCCATAGCACCAGACCGGCGTTTCGCCATAGGGTTCCGGCGCGAGGCGGACGGATGCGGGCGCAGCCCGCAGGCGCAACTCCGGCATTCCGGCCGCCCGGACACGGCCGAGCGGCGCAAGCGCCACCGCCGCCGAAGCGAGAAACGCGCGGCGCGTCATTGCCGGCCTGGAGAATCTGGACATGGAGCACGCGCCCGGAACTCTGGCGCGCCCGGCACGATTCGAACGTGCGACCTTCTGCTCCGGAGGCAGACGCTCTATCCACTGAGCTACGGGCGCTTCAGTCCGAAGACCATAGATGCGCCGCCTTCGCTGTCAACCGGAATGCGGGCTGCATCCCGGTTTGTACGAGTTGAATTGCAAATGCCCATTCTCCGGGCCGGGGCGGAAGCCTGCGCGGCCCGCTACTCATGCATCGCCTTCCATATTCGCCACGCTTGTTCGTCCAGCCTATCCTGTTGCCGGTTTTCTTCGGTATCGGCCAGCAAGGTCCACCGCCACCCGTCGCCCGTCTTTCGGTAGTAGAGTTCGGGGTGGGCCGGCAGAGGACCCTCGCCGTCGAGATACGCATCCTTGTCGCCGTCGCGGAGCCAGGCCCCAAGCGTTCGGCCGAGTTCGGCCAGATGCTTCGGATCGATATCGGCGTATTTCATCGATTTCGGTTCTCCCTGTCGCTCGCCACTATCGCTTCCCCCACGGCGCGACTCTTGTCCGTGCAATGCCGACCGGGATTTTCAACTCATCGACCGAGATACGACCCGTCGCGCGCGACCGGCCGGCCGGCCTTGAACACCAGGCCGCGCGGCGGATGCTGGGCGACCGCCTCGGCGAGCGTTTCGGCGTGGACCGTGAACAGATCGGCAGGCGCGCCGGCGGCGATGCCGCGGTCGTCCTGCCCGAATACCCGGCGCGGGGCGGCCGCGGCGCAGTCGAAGGCGATGGCGAGGTCGCTGTCGGTGCGGTAACCCGAGCGCCATGACAGCAGCATGGCGCGGATCAGCAGGTCCCCGTTGCCGTAGGGTCCCCATGTATCGCGCACATCGTCATTGCCGACGAACACCTCGACCCCGCGCTCGCGCAGCTTCTTCACCGGCGGCAGAGGCGAGGCCCCGCCGCCGTGGGTGGCGAGCGACATGCCCGCCCCGGCCATGGCGCCGGCCAGGCGCTCGAAGACATCCTCCGTGCAGGCCCCGAGGCAGAAGCCGTGGCTGACGGTGACACGGCCCTCCATGCCGGTCGCGCGGGTGCGCTCGGCGAGAGCGGCGATTTCCTGCAACCCTGCCTTCCCGGGGTCGTGGATATGGATGTCGATGCCCTTGCCGTGCTTCCCGGCCAGCCGGAAAAGCAGGTCCAGCTGGCCGTCCAGGTCCCCGTCCCGGTCGATGGGGTCGATGCCGCCCACAAGGTCCGCGCCCATCGCCAGCGCCTCGTCCATAAGCTCGTAACTGCCGGGTGCGGCGAGCACGCCGTATTGCGGAAACGCGACGATCTGGAAGTCGGCGGCATGGGAGAAGGCGGCCTTCACCTCGAGCAGCGCCTCGACATGGCCTGTGCCGATATCGGGGCCGATATCCGCATGGCTGCGGAAGGCGGTCGTGCCGAGCGCGACAGCCTGGCGGACCAGGTTGGACGCGCGTTCCGCAGGCGGCGGAAGCGTCGCTCGCAGGCCACGCTCGACCGCGATGCGGCTTGCCCGGCCCGGCTCGGCGGGATGGGGCATCCAGGGCAGGCCGGTCAGCGTCTTGTCGAGATGCACATGCCCGTCCGTCATGCCGGGAAGGGCAAGCAGGCCGCCGCCGTCGAAGCGCTCGGCGTTCGCCGGGCCGAGACCGGGGCCGACCTCTTCGATCGCGCCGCCGGCCATGCGGATGTCCGCCGCGCTCCCGTCGGCAAGGCGCACATTCGCAAGCAGGGTCGTTTTCTCGTTCATGGCCGGCGCTCCCTCGTTGCCGCCTTTCTCGATACAACGCTTTCGCGGACACCCGCCAGAGGGCCTGCTATCGTCCTGCATTTCAAGGGGAAAGGGCCGGCAATGAATGCGGCATCGGAAATTCCGGGCCATTACTCGCAAGGCGGCCTCCTGGCGCGGCTGGAAGTAAACCTGCGCGAGGACGGAGTCGATCCGGCGAGTCCGACTCTGGAAGAGCTTGCGCCCTACGACCATTTCCACGGCCGCGGGCTGGAGGCGACCGAGGACATGGCGAGCCGCCTGACGGTCTCCGCAGCGGACCGGATTCTGGATATCGGCAGCGGCCTCGGCGGCCCGGCGCGCTACATGGCGCGGCGGTTCGGCTGCCGGGTCGCCGGAATCGACCTGACGGCGGAGTTCTGCGAGGTCGCGCGGCTGCTGACCGCGCGGCTCGGGCTCGAAGACCGCATGTCGTTCGAGGAGGGCGATGCGCTGGCGATGCCGTTCGGGGACGCGGCCTTCGACGGCGCCTATTCCATGAATGTCTCCATGAACATCGCCGGCAAGCGCGCTTTCTACCGGGAGGTCAGCCGCGTGCTGAAGCCCGGCGGGTGGCTCGCCCTGTCGGAAGTGGCCCAGGGCCCCGGCGGCGCCCCCGACTACCCCCTGCCCTGGGCGGCCACCGCCGCCTCGAGCTTCCTCGCCACGCCGGAGGACACCCGTGCGGAACTCGAAGCCGCAGGTTTCAGGGTCGAGAGCCTGCGCGATACCAGCAAGGAAGCGCGCGACTTCGCCGCCCGCTCGCGCGCCATCGTCGAGGCCGGCGGAAAACCGCCGCACCGCGCCGTCATGCTGGCGCTCGGCGAGCGCGCCCGCAAGGCGGTGGCGAACAACGGCCGCGCCGCGAAGGAGCGCCGCACCCTGCCGATCGAGGTTCTTTGCCGGAAGGTGTAACCCTGCCCTGCATGTTGCGTGCGGGGGCCGCTTCGCTATCATCCCCGCATGGCCCGGACGGCATGGGGGAGACGCCGATGGAACCGCCGGAGACGATTGAGGTCGAGGAGGCCGCGATTGCCTGCGACGGCGGCGGCGGCGCGCTCGGCCATCCGCGCGTCTGGCTTCATCTGGACAGCGAAGGCCGGGTGGATTGCCCCTATTGCGGCCGGCGTTTCGTGCTGAAGGACGGAGCGGGTCTCCGCGCGGCGCATTGACGGAAGAAGCGCCCCGCCACGTCTTCCTGGTCGACGGCTCCGGCTACATTTTCCGCGCCTTCCACGCCCTGCCGCCCATGACACGGCCGGACGGCACGCCCGTCAACGCCGTTTACGGCTTCACGGCCATGCTGATGCGGCTGGTCGAGGACACCGACGCCGACCGGATCGCGGTCGTGTTCGACGTGGCGCGGACGACCTTCCGCAACGACATCTACCCCGACTACAAGGCGAACCGCGACGACCCGCCGCCCGAGCTCGTGCCGCAATTCGCGCTGATCCGCGATGCCGTCGAGGCGTTGAACCTGCAGGTCGCCGAGCTTCCGGGCTACGAGGCGGACGACATCATCGCAACCTATGCCCGCCGCGCGGCGGCGCTGGGCGCCGAGGTCACCATCGTGTCCTCCGACAAGGACCTGATGCAACTCGTGGACGAGCGCATATCGCTCTTCGACCCGGTGAAGCAGCGCCGGATCGGCGGGCCGGAAGTGGTCGAGCGCTTCGGTGTGCCGCCGGAAAAGGTGGTGGACGTGCAGGCGCTTGCCGGCGATTCCAGCGACAATGTGCCGGGTGTCCCCGGCATCGGGGTCAAGACGGCGGCGCAGCTGATCGGCGAATACGGGGACCTCGACACGCTGCTGGCGCGGGCGGAGGAGATCCGCCAGCCCAAGCGGCGCGCCAACCTGCTCGAATTCGCGGAACAGGCGCGCGTCTCGCGGGAGCTGGTGCTGCTGCGCGACGATGCGCCGGTCGCGGAAGACCTGGACGCCTTCGCCGTGCCGGGCCTCGATCCGGCGCGGCTCAGGCCTTTCCTGGAAGAACAGGGCTTCGCCTCGATTATCGCCCGCCTCGGCAGCGCGGGCGAGGAGGAGCGGCCGGCCGCCCCGGTGGAAGCCGAATACGAACTCGTCACTGAAGAAGAAGCGCTGAAGCGTTGGGTCGAAGCGGGTTTCGAGGCCGGCATCGTCGCCATCGACACGGAGACCGACAGCCTGGATGCGCAGCGCGCGCGCCTTGTGGGCCTCTCGCTCGCCGTAGCGCCCGGCAGGGCCTGCTACATCCCCGTCGGGCACGACCTGGCGGCGGAACTGCTGGAAGCGGACGCGCCGCAGCAGCTCACCGCCGAATCCGCGCTTGCGGTACTGGCGCCGCTGCTCTCCTCCGACGCCGTGCTGAAGGTCGGGCAGAACATCAAATACGACATGGAAGTCCTCGCCAGGCATGGCATCCGCGTGGCGCCCATCGACGACACGATGGTGCTGTCCTATGTGCTCGACGGATCGAGCCACGGCCACGGCATGAACGAGCTCGCGCGCCTGCATCTCGGCCATGAATGCATCAGCTATGAGAGCGTCTGCGGCAAGGGCAGGAACGCCATCACCTTCGACAAAGTAGCGCTCGACAAGGCGCTCGACTACGCGGCCGAAGACGCCGACATCACGCTCAGACTGCACGGAATCCTGCGTCCGCGGCTGCGCGAGGAGCGCATGGCGGCGGTCTATGAGACCATCGAGCGTCCGCTGATCCCGGTGCTTGCGGACATGGAGAATGCCGGCATCAAGGTCGATGTGGCGGCGCTGAATGCCCTTTCGAAGGATTTTGCGCGCCGCATCGGCGACCTCGAGCAGGAAATTCACGGTCTTGCCGGGCACCCCTTCAATATCGGTTCGCCCAAGCAACTCGGCGAAATCCTGTTCGACGAGATGAGCCTTCCGGGCGGCAGGAAGGGCAAGACCGGGGCCTATGCAACCGGCGCCGAAATCCTGGAGGACCTGCGCGCGCAGGGGCACGAGCTGCCGGCCAGGGTGCTCGACTGGCGCCAGCTCTCGAAGCTGCGCAGCACCTATACGGAAGCGCTGGCCGCGGCGGCCCATCCCGGCACGCAGCGCGTCCACAGCTCCTTCTCCCAGGCGGTCGCCGGCACCGGCCGCCTCTCCTCCAACGACCCCAACCTCCAGAACATTCCCGTGCGCACCGAAGAAGGCCGGAAGATCCGCCGCGCCTTCGTGGCCGAACCGGGCCATATGCTCGTCAGCGCGGACTATTCGCAGATCGAGCTTCGCCTGCTCGCCCATGTCGCGGAGATCGAGCCGTTGCGCGAGGCCTTCCATGCCGGCCTCGACATCCACGCGCTCACCGCCTCGCAGGTGTTCGGGCAGCCGGTGGAAGGCATGGACCCGATGACGCGCCGGCGGGCCAAGGCGATCAATTTCGGCATCATTTACGGGATTTCGCCCTTCGGCCTCTCGCGCCAGCTTGCGATCCCGCAGGGCGAGGCGCGGGCCTATATCGACGCCTATTTCGAGCGTTACCCCGGCATCCGCGACTATATGGGCCGGGCGCGCGCCTTTGCGCGCAAACACGGCTATGTGCCGACCATATTCGGGCGAAAATGCCGGACGCCCTACATTGCCGACAAGAACCCCGCCCGGCGCAGCTTCGGCGAGCGGGCTGCAATCAATGCGCCGCTCCAGGGCTCGGCCGCGGATATCATCAAGCGCGCCATGCTGCGCGTGCCGCCGGCGCTCGCCGAAGCGGGGCTGAAGGCGCGCATGATCCTCCAGGTCCATGACGAGCTGCTGTTCGAGGTGCCGGAAGACGAGGTCGAGGAGACCCGCGCCTGCGTCGCCGGGGTAATGGAAAGCGCGGCGGAGCTTGCGATACCGCTGGTGGTCGAGACCGGAGCAGCCGACAACTGGGCCGACTCGCACTGAGTTGCCGAAAGAGGGCTGCCGGCGGGTAGTCGGGCGATTCGCTTGCCCGGAGCGTGCGCTTCCGTCATAGGTGGCGGGTGATGACCGACCGCCGGGACGACGACCGCGACGATGGCGACGAAGCGCTGGGGGACGCCGAGCGGCAGGCGGCCGTATTCACCCATACCCGCCGCGCGCGGCGCAAGGAACTCGCGGAAGACTATGTCGAGCTGATCGACGACCTGATCGAGGCCACCGGCGAGGCCCGCCTGGTCGAAATCGCGCGGCGCATGGGCGTCACCCACATGACGGCCAGCAAGGCGGTCGCCCGCCTGCAGCGCGACGGCCTGGTGACGACCCGGCCCTACCGCTCGATCTTCCTTACCGGCAAGGGCCGCCGGATGGCGCTGCGCTCGCGCCGGCGCCACCAGATCGTGCTCGACTTCCTCAAGACCATCGGGGTCAGCGACGAGACAGCGCGGCGCGACGCCGAAGGCATCGAGCACCATGTCAGCGAGGAAACCTTGCGGGCGTTCACGCGGATCAGCGAGACGGGGAACGCCGCAAGCCCGCCGCGCGCGGAACGGCGGCCGCTGAGCATCGCCCAGCACGGGCAGGAGCGCATCGACCCCTATGCCTGGCTCCGGGCGGAGAACTGGCAGGAAGCGATGCGCGACCCGTCCGTCCTGCCGGACGATATCCGCGAACATCTGGAAGCCGAGAACGAATACACAAGGGCGGTCATGGAGCCGCTGCGCGGCCTGCAGGAGCGGCTCAGGCAGGAGATGCGCGCCAGGATCAAGGAGGACGACACGACGGCGCCCGCGCCCGACGGTCCGTTCGCCTACTATACCCGGTTCGTGACCGGCGGCGAGCATCCGCTTTTCTGCCGCCGGGACGCCGACGGGGAAGAGGCGGTCCTGCTCGACGGCAACCTGCTTGCGGACGGCCAACCCTATTGCCGCATTGCCGCCTGCGCCCACAGCCCCGACCACAGGCTCATCGCCTATACGGTCGATCTCTCGGGCTCGGAGGACTACACGCTCGCCTTCCGGGACGCCGGGAGCGGTGCGGACCTCGAAGACAGGGTCGAGCGGACGGCGGGCGGCGTGGTGTGGGCGAATGACAGCCGGACCGTCTTCTACACCGTGCGCGACGAGAATGCGCGGCCGCGCTGGGTTTACCGCTGCAGCCTCGGCGGGGAGCCCGAGCTCGTTTACGAGGAGCCCGACCCCGGTTTCTTCCTCGATGTCGACAAGACCGAGAGCGGCCGGTTCATCCTTCTGGATTCTCACGACCACACCAGCGGCGAAATCCGGCTGGTCGATGCGGACCGGCCGCAGGACCCGCCGCGCCTCGTCGCCGCCCGGCGCGCGGATGTGGAATATTCGCTGGGAGATCGGGGGGAACGGCTGCTGATCCTCACCAATGACCGCAAGGCCGAGGATTTCCGCATCGCCGCCGCCCCGCTCGACGCCCCGGAGCCGGATGCGTGGGAGGACCTCGTGCCCCACAGGCCGGGATGCCTCATCCTCCAATTGCTGCTGTTCCGGGACTGGATCGTGCGGCTGGAGCGCGAGGACGGCCTGCCCCGGATCGTCGTGCGCGCCCTCGACTCCGGCGAGGAACACGCCATCGCCTTCGACGAGGAAGCCTATGCCCTCGGCATCCTGCCGGGCTTCGAATATGCGACCGACACGCTGCGCTTCTCCTATGCCTCGCCGACCACGCCGACGCATGTCTATGACTACGACATGGCCGGCCGGACACGCCGGCTGCTGCGCAAACAGGAAGTGCCGAGCGGCCACGACCCCGAGGATTACCGCACACGCCGGTTGACGGCGACCGCGCCCGACAGCGAGGCGGTGCCCGTCACCCTGCTCTATCGCGCCGACCTCGAATTCTCGCCGCCGCCGCCCTGCCTTCTTTACGGCTATGGCGCCTACGGCATATCGATCCCCGCCGCGTTCTCGACCTCGCGGCTGAGCCTGGTGGACAGGGGATTCGTCTATGCCATCGCCCATGTCAGGGGCGGGACGGACCGCGGCTACCGCTGGTACCGGACCGGCAAGCTTGCCGGCAAGACCAACAGTTTCGACGACTTCGCCGCAGCGGGGCGCCACTTGATGGCCGAAGGCTGTGCGGGCGGCATCGTCGCCCATGGCGGCAGCGCCGGCGGCTTGCTCGTCGGCGCTGCCGCCAATCGGGCGCCGGAGCTGTTCACGGCGGTGCTGGCCGAAGTGCCGTTCGTCGATGTGCTCAACACCATGTCCGATCCGGCCCTGCCGCTGACGCCGCCGGAATGGCCGGAATGGGGCAACCCGATAGAGGACGAGGAGGCGTTCCGGCGCATCGCCGCCTACAGTCCCTACGAGAACATCGCCGCCGCGCCCTATCCCGACATTTTCGCCACCGCCGGCGTTTCCGACCCGCGCGTCACCTATTGGGAGCCGGCGAAATGGATCGCCGCGTTGAGGGAGACCGTCGAGGGCAGCCCCCTGCTGCTGCTGCGAACGAACATGACCGCCGGGCACGGCGGCGCGTCCGGCCGGTTCGAGACCCTGAACGAACTCGCGGAGCTTTACGCCTTCGCGCTAAGCCGCTTCGGGATTACCGATTAGGGAACGATCCTTTCGGGTGGGGATTACAAAGATAGGTTGGCGGGGAGGCCAACGACATTTCTTCCGTCATGTCTTAGCGTCCTCTCCGTCATACCCGGACTTGTTCCATTGCTGTCCGGTTTAGATTTTGTGGACAGGACGTATGGCTCGAATTCAACCGGGTTTCGAGGGGTTCGGCGGGATCGGGACCCGGATCGACGCCCGGCGGCCCGGCCCTCAAGTCGTCATGCCCGACCCCCATATCGTCATGCCCGGACTTGTTCCGGGCATCTCCCTCCACCGCTTCTCCCGGGGCGGCCGTATGGATACCCGGGACAAGTCCGGGTATGACGAAAGAACCTGCCCTGAGCCTGCCGAAGAGGGGCGTTCGAGCCTCACGGGCAAGGGGCGGATCGCAGACGCCGCGCGCCCCCGAACCCCCCGGCGGACTCCCGTTCAGCCTCACCCAATGGCTGAACCGGACAGCAATGGACTTGTTCCGGGTATCCATGCGGCCGTCCGGCAGCAACGGTGGAGCGTCATACCCGGAACAAGTCCGGGTATGACGCTGGAGAGAAGGCGCGAAGCCTCGCAAACCTGTCGTCAACCTGTCCATATAAGCCCCTTTCGGGTTGCAACGGAGCCGCATGCGCAGCCCCGATTGTCACCCCGGACGGAGCGAGGCGGAGATCCGGGGTCCAGGCTGCCCGGACCGTGCCAGGTTTCGAAGGCGGCTCTGGACCCCGGCTCCCGGGGGCCGGGGCGACAATTGAGGCTTTGTGGACAGGGCCGTTTCAACCCGAAGGAATTCCGTTCTAGCGGCCGCCTCCGAGATTGCGCTCGAACTGTTCCTTCGTCAGCTCCATCCCGACATAGATGCGGTAGGAGGCCAGAGCGGCATTTTCCGCCGTCGGGATATCCAGGGCCAGACGCTCCGACTCGGCGGTCTCCGTCGCGCCGCCCGCGAACGAAACCTTCACGGAAAACGGCGTCCGCGCCGCAACGCCGCCGTCCGGATCGATCACCGCAACGAAATAGCCGAACTTGTGTTCGCCCGCAGAACCTGCAGGGCCGCGCTGCGTGCGGAATACGATGTCGAGATCGACAGAGCCGACCTCGGTGTCGTCGTCGAAGCTGCAGTCCGCCGCGAGGTTCCCGACATGGGCCTGGAATTCTATGTCCGTCAGGTCTCTCCCGGCGCCCTTGAACCTCGTCAGTTGCCTTGCGCCGTCGAGGGCATCGACCGTCGGGCACGCGACGGAGCCTCCGCCAAGGGTCGAGCACCCGGCCAGTATCGAAAGCGCCGCGACCGACGCTGCGGCTCCGGCCGCGAATCCTCTCGCCATCGACTGCCCTCTGGATTAGGTTCGACGGTGCGCCAGGCGCGCTGCGGACCTTAGAACGGACCGGAGGTAGGCACAATGACAAGCAGGAAGCCGGCTCTCACGATCCGTCTGGTCGGTCCGCGCGGATTTTGCGCGGGCGTCGTTCGCGCCATCGAGATCATCGAAGCCGCTCTCGAACGCTACGGCGCGCCCGTCTATGTGCGCCACGAAATCGTGCATAACCGTTTCGTCGTCGAGACGCTCGAGGACAAGGGCGCGGTCTTCGTCGAGGAGCTGGACGAGGTTCCGGACGATGTGCCGGTCGTCTTTTCGGCGCATGGCGTGCCGAAATCCGTCCCCGCGGAAGCCGGGCGGCGCGAGCTGCACTATATCGACGCAACCTGCCCGCTGGTCAGCAAGATCCATCGGGAGGCCGAGCGGCATTTCGCAGCCGACCGGCATATCTTTCTGATCGGCCATGCCGGCCACCCGGAGGTCGTGGGCACGATGGGCCAACTGCCGAAGGGCGCCATCGAGCTGATCCAGACCGTCGAGGATGCGCAGCGGGTCGAGCCGCCGGCCGGACGCCAGCTTGCCTATGTCACGCAAACGACGCTTTCGGTGGACGATACCGCGGAAATCATCGGGGCGCTGCGGACGCGCTTTCCCGATCTGCACGAACCGAGACGGGAAGACATCTGCTACGCCACGACCAACCGCCAGGCCGCGGTCAAGGCCGCCGTGCCCGGCGCGGACGCCGTGCTCGTGATCGGGTCCCGGAACTCATCGAACTCCAACCGCCTCGTCGAGGTCGCCCGGGCGGCCGGGTGCCTGCGGTCCTATCTCGTGGACGGCGTGGACCATGTCGATTGGGCGGCGCTGATGGACATCCGGGTATTGGCGGTCACGGCAGGCGCATCGGCGCCCGAAGTGCTGGTCGAGGAGGTCGTGCAGGCCTGCCGCAAACGCTTCGATGTGACGGTCGAGGACTGGACCGACACTCTGGAAACCGTGAAGTTCAAATTGCCGCGCGAACTGGTGGCCTGACCCCGGATGGCGGTCTATACGCCGGTCGGCGGGGCCGCGCTGGAGCGGTTCCTGGCCGGATACCGGCTGGGCCGCCTGCTGCGGTTCGAGCCCATACCCGAGGGAATCGACAACACGAACTATCTGCTCGAGACCGCCTCGGGCCGCTATGTGCTGACCCTGTTCGAGAACAGGATCGACCCCGGGGACCTGCCGTTCTTCGTGGATCTGATGGACTATCTTGCGGTTCGCGGCGTGCCCTGCCCTGCCCCGGTGCGCCGCCTCGACGGAGCGTGTCTGGCGCCGCTGGCCGGACGCACCGCGCTCATCGTGACCTTTCTGGAAGGCGAACGCGACCCCTCGGCGTTCCGGGCCATCGGCGAAGCGCTCGCCCGGCTTCATCTGGCCGGCGCCGGGTTTCCTTCGCGGCGTCCCAACGACCTGGGCCCGGAAGGGTGGCGCCGCCTCGCCGCCCTGACATCCGGCCGCGCCGACGAGGTGGCCGCCGGCCTGGCCGAATACATCGCCGAAGCCCTCGGCGAACTGGCAGGGACGTGGCCGGCGGACCTGCCCGGCGGCGCCATCCATGCCGACCTCTTCCCGGACAATGCGGTCTTCCGGGACAGCGCCGTATCGGGCATTTACGATTTCTATTTCGCCTGCACCGATGCGCTCGCCTACGACCTTGCCATTACCCAGGTCGCATGGGCTGCGGATACGCAGGGGCGCTTCGATGCCCATGCCGCGGCCGAGATGCAGCAGGGCTACGAGTCCGCCCGGCCGCTCGTGTCCGCCGAACTCCGTGCCTTGCCGAAACTGAGGCGAGGTGCGGCGCTCCGCTTCCTTCTGACCCGGCTGCATGACTGGCTCAATCCGGCCCCCGCCGCGCTGATGACCCCCAAGGATCCGCTCGAATACATGCGCAAGCTGGGCGGGCTCTCATGACCGGCGTCGAAATCTTCACCGACGGCGCCTGTCTCGGAAATCCGGGTCCCGGCGGCTGGGCGGCGCTGCTGCGCTATGGCGCGCAAGAATCGGAATTGGCCGGCGGCGCCCCGCATACCACCAATAACCGCATGGAGCTGATGGCCGCCATTGCGGGCCTCGAAGCCCTCACCCGGCCCTGCTCCGTGCGCCTTGTGACCGACAGCCGCTATGTCATGGACGGCGTCCGGTCCTGGCTGCCGGTGTGGAAGCGCAATGGCTGGCGCACCGCGGCAAAAAAGCCCGTGAAGAACATCGACCTGTGGCGGCGGCTCGACACGGCGGCGGCCCGCCACGAAATCGAATGGCTCTGGGTCCGCGGCCATGCCGGCCACGCCGAAAACGAGCGCGTGGACGCCCTCGCGCGGCAACAGGCCGAGCGCGAGGGCAGCCGCTGCTAGAGCTGGTCGAGAATTTTCTCGGCGCTGGAAACCTCGTAGGAGGTGCCGTCCTCCAGGTTCAATTGCTCGATCGTCCCGTCCTCGACGATCATCGAGTAGCGGCACGAACGCATACCGAGCCCGACGGAACTCAGATCGATCTCGACGCCCATCGCCCGGGCAAGGTCGCCATTGCCGTCGGCGAGCATACGGATCTTGCCGGCCGCGCCGCCGCGTTCTCCCCAGGCGTTCATGACGAAGGCGTCGTTGACCGCAAGGCAGACGATGTCGTCCACCCCCCTGGCGCGGATCGCATCCGCCTTCTCGACGAAGCCCGGCAGGTGCTTTGCCGAACAGGTGGGCGTGAAGGCCCCGGGCACGCAGAAGGCGACCACCTTCCTGCCGGCGAAGAGGTCCGCCGTCTCGACGCTCTGCGGTCCGCCGTCCGTTACCTCTTTCAAGGTCGCGGCCGGGACCTTGTCTCCCTTGGCAATCGTCATGCCTGCTACTCCTCGTTTTGAATGGCCGCACCATAGAAACCCTCTGCCCTCGGTGCAAAGCGGTGGATCGCGGGCAGGTTGAACTGGACGGTCCGACAGCCTGTCTTCTATAACGGCGGGGTCGAATTGGCCGGAGGCGCTGATGCCGGATTCGGTGCCGGCGGGCGTAGCTGACCGCGGAAAATTCCAGGATCCCGACCTGACTGCCGACGGCAGCCCCCGCGCGCGGGTCGCGCTGCGCAAGCTGGAGACGCTCTGGATCAATACCGGGACGCTGTGCAATCTCGCCTGCCGCAATTGCTACATCGAGTCGAGCCCCCGCAACGACCGTCTCGCCTACATCCGGGCGGATGAAGTCGCGGCATATCTGGACGAGGTCGCGCGAACGGATGCCGGAACCCGCACGATCGGTTTCACGGGCGGCGAGCCGTTCATGAATCCGCATTTCACGACCATGCTGGCGGACGCGCTCGAACGCGGCTTCGAGACGTTGACGCTGACCAATGCGATGCGTCCGATGATGAAGCACAACGCGGCACTGCTGGAACTCCGGGCCCGCCACGGCGGCAGGGTTCGCCTCCGCGTCTCGCTCGACCATTACACCGAAGCGTTGCATGAGACGGAACGCGGCGAACGCAGTTGGGAGCCCGCGCTCGCCGGACTGTCCTGGCTCGACGAAAACGGCTTTGCGCCGGAAGTCGCAGGCCGCACCTGCTGGGGAGAAGACGAAGCCTCCGCCCGCGCCGGCTATGCGCGCCTGTTCGCCGGGCTGGGCCTCGGTTGCAATGCCGACGACCCGATTGCCTTGACGCTTTTTCCCGAAATGGACGAAGGCGCCCCCGTGCCGGAAATCAGCGCCGCCTGCTGGGCAGTGCTCGGCAAGTCGCCCTCCGACATCATGTGCTCGTCCTCCCGCATGGTCGTAAAACGCCGGGGGGCGCCACGACCGGTCGTCGTCGCCTGTACCCTCCTGCCCTACGACCCGCGTTTCGAGCTCGGCGAAACGCTGTCCGAGGCCGCCGGGTCCGTGCCCCTCAACCATGTGCACTGCGCCAGATTCTGCGTGCTCGGCGGCGGCGCCTGCGGCGGCGCGTGAGATTTCGCGGTTTTTGCCCTGCCGTTTCGAATTCGCGCCTTGACTTTGTTGCCTGCGCGACCATATCTCTGCATAAAGTCGCCTAGGTAACTAAATTCGGGCTCCAAACGCATGGAAGACGAACGCTATTTCGGCTTTCTGGTCTCCGATGTTGCACGCCTGCTGCGCACGGAATTCGACCGCCGGGTGCGGGATTTCGGCCTCACGCGCTCACAGTGGCTGGCGCTCACCCGCATTTACCGCCAGTCCGGATGCACGCAGTCGGAGCTGGCGGAGACCATGGAGATGGAGAAAGGGTCCGCCGGCCGCCTGATCGACCGGCTTGAGAAAAGCGGCTTCGTCGTGCGCGTGGCCGACCGCGCCGACCGGCGCGTCAAGCGCATCCATCTCACGCGGAAAGCCGAAGCGATCGAACGCTCGATGCGCACGATCGCGCTGGAGACAATTCACGAAGCGCTGAGCGACCTCGATGAGGCCGAACACGACAAGGCGATTGAGGTGCTGATTACCGTCAAGGCCCGTTTGCAGGAAATGCTCCAGAACAGCAGCCAGACGGCCAGTGCGGCCGACAGACAGATGGCAGCCCAATGAGTCTGCGCCGTGTAAGCCGGGCCCTGACCCGCCTGTTCCTGCTGATCGTGGTGCCGCTCGCCGCGATAGCGGTCGGATCCTATGTCTATCTCACCGGCGGGCGTTACGTGACGACCGAGAACGCCTATGTGAAGAACGATATCATCCAGGTGAGCGCCGATATCGAGGGCCGGGTGGTGGACATCGCCGTGCGCGACCACGAGCAAGTCCGCGCCGGAGACCTGCTGTTCCGCATCGACCCGGTCCCTGTCGAAATTCGCCTGGCGCGCGCCGAGGCGGAAATGGGCATGGTGCGCGACGAACTGCTCGGCCTGCGGGCCGAATACGACGTCGCCGCGAGCGAATTGGAGGTGACGGAGGGCGAGCGGCACGAGGCGCTTGAGGCCGTTCGCTACCACACGGCGCAGGTGAAACGCTTTCGCAGCCTTCAGCGGCGCGGCGCGGCGGCCCGGATCAAGCTGGAAGCGGCGGAGCACGATCTGGCTGTCGCCCGTCAGCGGACCGAGGTGATTCGCAAGCAGGCCGAGGTGGCCCGGAAGCGGATGAATCGGGTGCTGGTCGAATTGGGCGGGGCGCTCGACACGCCGGTCGAGAGCCACCCGATGTACCGGGAGAAGCAATCGCTGCGCGATGCGGCCCGGCTCGATCTCGAACGCACGGTTGTACGCGCAGCGGTCGGCGGCATCGTCAGCAATGTCAAACTGCAGGCGGGAGAATTTGTCAGTTCGGGCAAGCCCGTGTTCTCCATCATCGCCGGGCAGCAGCCCTGGGTCGAAGCCAATCTCAAGGAAACCGAGCTCACCCATGTCCATGTCGGCCAGAAGGCGACGGTTGTGGTCGATGCCTATCCGGACTTCGTGTGGCAGGCGGTGGTGGACAGCATCAGCCCGGCCACCGGCGCGGAGTTCGCCGTGCTGCCGCCTCAGAACGCAACCGGCAACTGGGTCAAGGTGGTGCAGCGCCTTCCGGTGCGCCTGAAACTCCAGGACCGGCCCGGCGCGCCGCCGCTGCGCGCGGGCATGACCGTTTCCGCTTCGATCGACACGGTGCGCGAGCGCCATCTTCTGACTGTCATCAAGGAAAGCTGGGCCCGCACCCGGTCCGGCGCCGAATAGGGTGCCCCATGGACGAAACGCCGTCTCATCGTAGATAATCGGGGCGTGGGCCCGCGAGGTCGGGCCCTGGCCCCAGGAGCCCGGATATGGCGCTTGCGCAAGTCAAGCTCGACGACAAATACACCTTGGACGAAGGACGGGTCCTGCTCACCGGGGCCCAGGCTCTGGTGCGGCTGCCTCTGGTGCAGCGCCGCCGCGACCTTGCGGCGGGCCTCAATACCGCCGGCTTCATTTCGGGCTACCGCGGCTCTCCCCTCGGAGGCTACGACCAGCAGCTGTGGGCGGCGCGCAAGCATCTCCAGGACCACCGCATCGTCTTCAAGGCCGGCGTCAACGAAGACCTCGCCGCCACCTCCGTCTGGGGAACCCAGCAGTCCGGCTTCTTCGGCGACGCCAAATATGACGGCGTGTTCGGCATCTGGTACGGCAAGGGGCCGGGCGTGGACCGCACCGGCGACGCGCTGAAGCATGCCAACCTGTTCGGCACGCATGCCCATGGCGGCGTCATTGCGCTCGCCGGCGACGACCATGTCGCCAAGAGTTCTACGACGGCGCACCAGAGCGAGTTCGCCTTTGTCGACGCCATGGTGCCGATCCTGAATCCGTCGGGCGTGCAGGAATTCCTCGATTTCGGCCTCTACGGCTTCGCCATGTCGCGCTATGCGGGCCTTTGGGCGGGCTTCATCTGCGTCACGGACACGGTCGATTCCACGGCGACCGTCGATATCGACCCGGACCGGGTGCAGATCCGCCTTCCGACCGATTTCGAGATGCCGGAGGGCGGCCCCAATATCCGCTGGCCCGACATGTGGCTGGAGCAGGAGCCCCGCCTGCACAATGTCAAGCTGCCGGCGGCCGTTGCCTTCGTGCGCGCCAACCGGCTGGACCGTGTCACGGTCGGCGGGCCGGGCCGGCGGATCGGGATCGTCACGACCGGCAAGTCCTATCTGGATGTGCGCCAGGCCCTCTCGGCGCTCGGCATCGACGATGCGACCGCGCGCGAGCTCGGGCTCTCGGTCTACAAGGTGGCGCTCTCCTGGCCGATAGAGCCGGAAGGCATGCGCGCCTTCTGCGAGGGGCTGGAAGAGGTCGTCGTCGTCGAAGAGAAGCGCGGGCTGATCGAGCCGCAGATCAAGGACCTGCTTTACAGCACGCCGGCCGACCGCCGGCCCCGCGTTGTCGGCAAGACCGACGAGGACGGGCGGGAACTGCTGCGGACCCACGGGGAATTGCAGCCCGAAGAAGTGGCCGAAGCCATTCTCTCCCGGCTCGGCCGGATGGCCGACATCTCGCGCTTCGAGTCCCGGCTGGAGACGATTCGGAATGCGACCCGCCAGTCGGGCGGCAACCAGCCGAGCCTCGTGCGCACACCGTCCTTCTGCTCGGGCTGCCCGCATAACTCCGGCACGCGGCTGCCGGACGGGTCGCGGGCGTTCTCGGGCATCGGCTGCCATTTCATGGCGCAGTGGGTCGATCCGGACAAGACCGCCACCTACACGCATATGGGCGCCGAAGGCGCGACCTGGGCCGGGCTGCACCACTTCGTCGAGACGCCGCACATCTTCCAGAATATCGGCGACGGCACCTACTACCATTCCGGCATTCTGGCGGTGCGGGCCGCCGTCGCGTCGGGCGCCAACATGACCTACAAGGTGCTCTACAACGACGCCGTCGCCATGACCGGCGGGCAGCCGGTGGACGGTCCGCTGTCGCCCGCAATGGTAACGCAGCAGCTTGCCGCGGAGGGCGTGAAGCCGATCTATCTCGTCACCGACACGCCGGAAGCCTATGAAAAGGCGCGGGATCTTGCGCCGGGCACGGTGGTCAGGCACCGCTCGGAGTTGAACCGGGTCCAGATCGAGCTCCGGGAGATCGAGGGCGTTTCGGGCCTCGTCTATGTGCAGACCTGCGCGGCGGAGAAGCGCCGGCGGCGCAAGCGCGGCGCCTTCCCGAACCCGCCGAAGCGCATGTTCATCAACCCGGCCGTGTGCGAAGGCTGCGGCGATTGCGGCGTCAAGTCGAATTGCGTCTCCGTCATCCCGGTCGAGACCGAGTTCGGCCGCAAGCGGATGATCGACCAGTCCGCCTGCAACAAGGATTATTCCTGCCTGAACGGCTTCTGTCCGAGCTTCGTCACGGTCTATGACGCCGAGCCGCGCAAGGGCAAGCCCGCCGGCCGGGCGCCGGGGCCGCTGGAAGTCCTGCCGGAGCCCGCCATTCCGGCAACCGGCGAGCCCTACTCCATCATGATCGACGGCATCGGCGGCACCGGCGTCATCACCGTGGGCGCGCTGCTCGCCATGGCGGCGCATCTGGAAGGCAAGGCCGCCACCGTGATGGACATGACGGGGCTCGCGCAGAAAGGCGGCGCCGTCTGGAGCCACCTGCGGATCGCCGACAATCCGGAGGACCTGCACAGCGTCCGGATCGGGCTCGGCGGCGCACGCGCGCTCATCGGCTGCGATCTCGTGACCTCCAGCCAGATCGACACGCTCTCGAGGCTGGGCCGGGGCACCAGCCGGGCGGTCATCAACACCTACCGCACCTACACCAACGAGTTCGCCCGCAATCCGGACATGTCCTTCCCGGAGGACGAACTGCGGACCCGGATCGAGGCGGCGCTCGGCGGCGACGCCGTGGAAATGATCGACGCCACGCGCCTCGCCACGGCGCTGCTCGGCGACGCCATCGGCGCCAACCTGTTCATGGCCGGCTTCGCCTATCAGAGGGGCCTGGTCCCGGTCGGCGCCGAAGCCATCGAGCGCGCCATCGAGCTCAACGGCGTCGCCGTCGAGATGAACAAGACCGCGTTCGACTGGGGCCGGCGCGCGGCGCATGACCTCGCTTTCGTCGAGCGGATCGCCTACCCAGCGGACGCGAGGCAGGAGCGTCCCGTTCTCGAAAGCCTGGACGACATGGTCGCCCGCAGGACCGCGTTCCTGACCGGCTACCAGAACGCCGCCTATGCCGGGCGGTACAAGGCCCTGGTGGACCGGGTGCGCAAGGCCGAGGGCGTGGAGGGCGGCGGGCCGCTTTCCCACGCGGTCGCGCGCTATTACTTCAAGCTGCTGGCCTACAAGGACGAATACGAGGTCGCCCGGCTTCACGCCTCCGGGGACCTGCGCAAGCAGATCGAGCGCCAGTTCGAAGGCGGCTACCGGCTGGAGTTCAACCTGGCCCCGCCGCTTTTCGCCCGGAAGGACCCGGTGACCGGAGAACCGCGCAAGATGCGCTTCGGCTCGTGGATGCTGCACCTCTTCCGGCTGCTGGCGGCGATGCGCGGCCTGCGCGGCACGGCCTTCGACCCCTTCGGGCGCACGGAGGAGCGCCGCCGCGAGCGCGCGCTGATCGCGCAATATGAGGGCGATGTGGAGGAAATCTTCGCCCGCTTCGCCCCGGAGACATGCGCCGCCGCCGTCGCGCTCGCGAGCGTGCCGGAGCATATCCGGGGCTACGGCCATGTGAAGCTGCGCCATCTCGAAGCCGCGGAGAAGCAGCGCGACGCGCATCTCGAAGCGCTGCGCAATCCCGGCAAACAAACGATAGCCGCCGCCGAATAGGAGCATTCCCAGTATGAACGGGACGGAAACCGCGATCGTCGTCGGGGTGGGGCCCGGCCTCGGCGCTTCGCTTGGGCGCATTTTCTCTCGCGCCGGCATGAAGGTTGCACTGGCCGCGCGCACGCCGGCGAAGCTGGAGCCGATCGCTGCCGAACTGGGCGGTGCCGTGAGCCTTCACGCCTGCGACGCCACGGACGATGCGAGCGTCAAGGCGCTGTTCGCGGCGGCGCCGGACCCGGACATCGTGGTCTTCAACGCTTCGGGCCGCGTTCGCGCCAGCGTCGTGGACATCGAGACCGAGGCGTTCGAACAGGCCTGGCGGCAGGCCTGCCTCGGCGGCTTCATTGTGGGCCGGGAGGCCGCCCGCGCCATGCTGCCGCGCGGTTCCGGCAGCATCTTCTTCACCGGGGCGACGGCTTCGGTCAAAGGCTATGCCATGTCGGCGGGCTTCGCGGTCGGCAAGTTCGGCCTGCGCGCGCTGGCGCAGTCCATGGCGCGCGACTACGGGCCGAAGGGCATCCATGTTGCGCATTTTGTCATAGACGGCGGCATTCTGGGGCCGCACCACGCGCCCGACCCCGGCCTGCCGGAAGACCACCTCCTGGTTCCCGACTCGATTGCGGAGACCTATCTGCACGTCCACCGCCAGCATCGCTCGGCCTGGGCGCATGAGGTCGATCTCAGGCCGTGGACGGAATCCTTCTGAGGCGCCGCCGCAGCGAGCGAGGATGAGCATGGCGAAGCGCGTGCTGGTCCTGAACGGGCCGAACCTCAACATGCTCGGCCAGCGCCAGCCCGAGATCTACGGGCGCACGACGCTTGCCGAGATTTCCGCCGGCGTCGAGGCAGCTGCGGGCGAGCTGGGCATGGTGGCGGTCTGCCGGCAGAGCAACCAAGAGGGCGAGCTTGTCACCTGGATCCAGGAGGCGCGCGGGGATTTCGACGCCATCGTCATCAATGCGGCGGCCTACACCCACACCTCGGTGGCGCTGCTCGATGCGCTCACCCTCTTCGAGGGCCCGGTGGTCGAGGTTCATCTTTCGAACATTCACCGGCGTGAAGCCTTCCGGCATCGTTCCTATATATCGGGTGCGGCGCTTGGCATGATCGCGGGCTTCGGCCCGGTCGGCTACCGGCTGGCCCTGCTGGCGCTCGAAGACCGCTGGCGCTCGGACGGGAATGTGCCATGAGCCGTTTTGCAATCGACGAAGACGCGGTTCGCCGCCTGGCGGGATTGCTGGAGGAAACGGGCGTTGCGGAAATCGAATATCGCGACGGCGAGCGCAGCCTCCGGATTTCGGCCCGCGCCGCCGCGCCGCCCCCGCAAGCCGCCGCGGCGCCGGAGCAGCCCGTGCCGACAGATGCGCTCGCGCCGCCGCAGCAGCCTTCCGGCGGAGCGGACGGCACGCCCGTCGCGGCGCCCATCGTGGGGACCGTCTATCTTCAGCCGGAACCGGGGCAGCCGGCATTCGTCCAGGTCGGCGACCGGGTCGAGGCGGGCCAGATCCTGCTGATTATCGAGGCGATGAAGGTCTATAACCAGATTCCCGCCCCTTGCGCTGGCGTCGTCCGGCAGATTCTCGTCTCCAGCGGCGACCCGGTCGAATATGGCGAGACCCTGATGATTCTCGGCTGAGCCGGTGTTCGAAAAGGTCCTGATCGCCAATCGCGGCGAGATCGCGCTTCGCATCATCCGCGCCTGCCGGGACCTCGGCATCCGCACGGTCGCGGTCCATTCCACCATCGACTCCGACGCCATGCATGTGCGCCTTGCGGACGAGAGCGTGTGCATCGGCCCGCCCGCGCCGCGCGACAGCTATCTCAGCATGGCCGCCCTGGTCTCGGCCGCGAGCGTGGCCGGCGCCGATGCGATCCATCCGGGCCTCGGCTTCCTTGCGGAAAACGCCACCTTCGCCCAGGTCGTGACCGACCACGGCTTCACCTTCATCGGTCCGAGTCCCGACCATATCGCGACGATGGGCGACAAGATCGCCGCCAAGGCGGCCATGGCGGAGGTCGGCATTTCCGGCGTGCCGGGCAGTGACGCCGCGGTCGAGGACGACGCGGAAGCCGCGCGGATCGCCGGGGAGATCGGCTATCCGGTGCTGGTCAAGGCGGCGGCGGGCGGCGGCGGGCGCGGCATGCAGATCGCCCGCACGCCGGCGAACCTCGCCCCCGCGCTCGGCATGGCGCGTCGCGAGGCCGCCGGCGCCTTCGGCGATTCGCGCGTGTTCATCGAGAAGTTCATCGAGAACCCGCGCCATATCGAGGTCCAGGTGCTGGCGGACTCCCGCGGCAACGCCGTCCATCTCGGCGAGCGCGACTGCTCCATCCAGCGCCGTCACCAGAAGGTCATCGAGGAGGCGCCCTCCCCCGCCCTCGACGATGCCCAGCGGACCGCGATCGGCGAGCGGGCCGCAAGCGCGGTCGCCCGGCTCGGCTATCTGGGCGCGGGGACGCTGGAGTTCCTGTTCGACGGCCGGGACTTCCACTTCATCGAGATGAACACGCGCCTCCAGGTCGAGCATCCGGTGACGGAGATGGTGACGGGCGTCGATATCGTCCGCGAGCAGCTCGCGGTCGCGGCCGGCACCAGGCTCTCCTTCGGCCAGGACGATGTGCGTTTCGACGGCCATGCCATCGAATGCCGGGTCAATGCGGAGGACGCCCGCACCTTCGTGCCCTCGCCCGGACGGGTGCGCGAATACCACCCGCCGGGGGGGCCGGGGGTCCGCGTCGATTCCGCGCTCTTCGCCGGCTGCGTCGTGCCGCCGCATTACGACAGCCTGGTCGCCAAGCTGGTCGTGCACGGGCCGGACCGCAAGACGGCGGTTGCCCGCCTTGCCCGCGCGCTCGGCGAATATGTCATTGAGGGCATAGACACCAATCTCGACCTGCACCGGCGCATCGCCGCCAACCGGGACTTCAACCACGGGGCCTGCGACATTCACTGGCTGGAACGCTGGATGGACGGCGCTTGAAGCGGATTTCGGCGGAAATGCTGCTGACCGCCTACCGGCTGGGGCTCTTCCCCATGGCGGACGGGCGCAGCTCCGACACGCTCTACTGGCTGGACCCGCGCCGGCGCGGCGTCATCCCGCTGGACGGCTTCCATGTGCCGCGGCGCCTTGCGCGCACCGTCCGCCAGGGCCGGTTCGAGGTTGCGGTCGATGGCGATTTCGACGCGGTGATCGCGGCCTGCGCCGAGCCGCGCGCGGATGACGGCGACACCTGGATCAATGACGACATCCTGCGGCTCTACCGGGAGCTCCACCGGAAAGGGGCGGCGCACAGCGTGGAATGCCGGCTGGAGGGGCGGCTGGCGGGCGGCCTTTACGGCGTGGCCATCGACGGCGCCTTCTTCGGGGAGAGCATGTTCTCGCGGGTCCGGGACGCGAGCAAGGTGGCGCTCGTCCACCTCGCGGCCCGCCTAAAAGTCGGCGGCTACCGCCTTCTGGACACGCAGTTCTTCACCCACCACCTGGCGACCTTCGGCGCGGTGGAAATCAGCCGCACGGACTATCGCCTCCGCCTCAAGGCCGCATTGGGGGCAGAGGCGGAGCTGCCGCGCGACCTGCCGGACGGCGCGCTGGAGCGCTTCCTCGCCTCGGCGCGGGCTACGCCGCCTCCAGAGGCACCGCCGGCACCGCGTCCTTGACCACGATGCCGCCCCGGTCGCCCGGCCGGGTGCTGCCGTAGCGGGCGGCGAAGGCGTCCGGAAGCCTGCGTCCCTCGGGCGGGCACAGCCAGAGCCGCAACAAGTGGCGGCGGCGCTCCGGCTCCGGCCAATCCTCGAAGGCGGTCCGGTCGTGCAGGATGACGTGGTTGCAAAGGAACTGCATGTCGCCGGACTCGAAGGCCATGTCGAGCCGGAAGTCGTCGCTGTTGCAGAGCGAGTCGAACAGGTCGAGGGCTTCTACCTGTTTCGGCGTCAGCGCCGGAACCTCCGGGAAGCGGCGCGCGGACTCGATGTAGCGCCGTGTGTAGATCGTGGTCAGCTCGTCGCCGATCCGGTTGAACACCGGCAGGGCGAACCAGGGCTTCATGCCTTCCGGCACCTCGCCGCGCCGGTCGACAATGAACGGCTCGTAGAGCTCGGCCGCAAGATCCGGTCGTCGCTGCGCCATCTCGTTATGGACGGCCACGGAGCTCACGATGGAACTCAGGCCGCCCGCCTTGGCCGGCTGCAGGCACATCAGCGCGACGATATCCACGGAATCGGTGTGGAAAAGCTGGCGTTCGCGGGTCTGGTAAACGCGGACATTGGGATCGCTGCTGTGCAGGCCCACATCCTTGACATGGCCCATCAGGTGGCCCCTGGCGTTCTGCGAGCGCGCGCTGCCGAAATGCGCGCCGATGCCCCAGAAGGCGGCCACGGCCTCTTCCCGGCTCATGCGCCCCACCGGCAGCCCGCGCAGCAGGAAGAACCCCCTGCCCTGCAACAGTTCCTGCCTGAGACGGACGAGCTTCGGACCCAGGGTCGGCAGCGGGAACGCCTCCCGGTCCACCTCGATCAGGGGCCGGTCGATGGCCGCAACCGCGCGGTCGATTTCCCCGATCTCGGCGTCGGAAAGGCGCAGCTCCTAGCCGCTCTCGGCGCACATCTCCGGGCCGCGCCAGGCTGCCGGGCTGTCGAGGACTTCTGGAGAAACTGTCGTCATGCCATGCTCATCCGGTCGATCTCGCTGCCGGAGACTATAACCCCGATGCTGCCCCCGGAATCAATGGCGCCGGAGCGCCCGGCCCCGTGACGCCTGAGGAATTCAGGGCCCACGCCCACCGCTTCGTGGACTGGATGGCCGACTACATGACCGGGGTGGAGCGCCTGCCCGTCCGCGCGCAGACCCGTCCCGGCGAGATCGCCGCCGCCCTGCCCCCGGCGCCGCCCGAGGCGGGCGAGGCGATGGACGCCGTGTTCGCGGATTTCGAGCGCATCGTGATGCCGGGCATGACCCACTGGCAGCATCCGCGCTTCTTCGCCTATTTCCCGGCCAATTCGAGCCCGCCCTCGGTGCTGGCGGAGATGCTGACGGCGGCGCTCGGCGCGCAATGCATGCTGTGGCAGACCTCGCCCGCCGCCACCGAGATGGAAACCCGCATGCTGGACTGGCTCAGGCAGGCCATCGGCCTGCCGGAAGGCTTTGCGGGCACGATCCAGGACTCGGCCTCCTCGGCCATATTGTGCGCGCTCCTGACGGCGCGCGAGCGCGCGACCGGGGGCGCGGCTAACAAGCACGGCCTCGCCGAAGCCGGCGCTGCGCCCGTGGTTTACACCTCGGACCAGGCCCATTCCGCCACCGAGAAGGGCGCGAAGATCGCCGGCTACGGGCGCCGCCATGTCCAGCTGGTCGAAACCGGCGGCGACTTCGCGATGAAGGCGAATGCGCTGGATGCGGCGATTCGCGCGGACAGGGCGGCCGGCCTCAGGCCCGCCTGCATCGTGGCGAGCCTCGGCACGACCGGCGTCGGCGCCATCGACCGGCTGGACGAAATCGGCGCCGTCGCCCGCGCGCATGACATCTTCCTCCATGTCGATGCCGCGTGGGCGGGCAGCGCGCTCATCTGCGAGGAGCACCGCTGGATGCTGCAGGGCATCGAGGCCGTGGACAGCCTCGTCTTCAATCCGCACAAATGGCTGCTCACCAACTTCGATTGCTCGGCACATTTCGTTCGCGATCCGGACGCGCTGATCCGCACGTTCGCGATCCTCCCCGCCTATCTGCAAAGCCGGGAGGGAGACGCCGTTATCGACTACCGGGACTGGAGCGTGCCGCTCGGCCGGCGCTTCCGCGCGCTCAAGCTCTGGTTCGTTCTGCGCAGCTACGGCCTCGCCGGCCTGCGCGACCTGGTCCGGCGGCATATCGCGCTGGCGGAATGGCTCGAAGGCGAGATCACGGCGCATCCGGATTTCGAGCTTATGGCCCCCAGGTCTCTGGCATTGCTGAATTTCCGCTACGCTCCTCAAGGGAACGAGGCGCTTGACGAGCTGAACGAGCGGCTGCTGCACGCGATCAACGACGAAGGGCGCATCTACCTGACGCAAGGCAGCGTGAACGGAGCCTATGCGATTCGCGTCTCCATCGGACAGACCGGCACCGGACGCATCCATGTCGAACAGGCCTGGGAGGCGATCCGGTCGGCCGCCGCCCGTCTTTAGGCGCTGTCGGAAGAATGCTTGAAATGAACAATTTCCGATATTTTTGAATTTTGTTCCTTATATGGTCTTGACATCTGGCGGAGTATGGTATGATGGCTCCCAGGGAAGCGGACTCCGGAGCCGCCTCCCCGGGTGCCGCGCGGCCGAGCGGCGCCACTTTCTGAAAACCCCTGGGAAGCCGACGGGAGACGTGCGCCCGCCGCCTCGCGCGCGCAATCAGGCGCGCGAACCGCGCCGCCGCGAAACGCCCGCCCGCGCCGGCACAGGCGCCCGCGCGGGATACGCGCGGAAAAGGGACCCGCTCCCTATCGGAGGAGGAGAGACGATGACCGCACCCGACCCCCGACCCGCACTGGCGGCGATGCTGGCCGAAAAGCTGGCCCCGGCCGCCGCGGCCCTCGCCGCCGCCTATGCGGAGGACATGAGCGCAGCACCCCCGCCGTCATGCCCGGACGCCCCCCCTTCGTCATGCCCGGACTTGTTCCGGGCATCCAATTTCGCCGCCGCAATGGCGCCTGATGGAGATGCCCGGAACAAGTCCGGGCATGACGGGACGAGTGGCCGGGAGAAACTCTGCGGGCGTCCGGGAGCGACGGTGAGGGCAGGTGGATGAGGTCAAGGGGCGGACAGCTTCATGTCGGAACCGGCTACAGCATATGAACCCGGCGCATGCAGAACATGACATCCCATGACACATCGCGCGGCGTCTCCGCCGGCGGAGGCCTATCCGGCCCTGGCGATCACGAAACGGTAGGGCGCGTCCGCTTCCTGGGCTTCCACGATGTCATGGCCTTCCGTGGCGCAGAAATGGCGCATGTCGATGGGCGAGGCCGGGTCGTCGGTCAGCACCTCGAGCCGGGCGCCGGGCGCCATCGTGCGGAGGCGCTTGCGGGCCCGCAGGACGGGAATCGGACAGCGCAGGCCCGTGGCGTCCAGCAGGTCGGTCATGGTTCAGAAGGCGTTGAGCGGAATCTTGAGATAGGCGCGGCCGTTGCTTTCCGGCTCCGGCAGGTCGCCGCCGCGCATGTTCACCTGGATCGACGGCAACAGCAGCGCCGGCACATCCAGCACCTTGTCGCGCTCGGTGCGCATGGCGACGAAGGCCTGCTCGTCGATGCCGTCGCGCACATGCCGGTTCGCCCTGCGCTCCTCTTCCACCGTCGTCTCCCACGCGACCTCCCGCCCGCCCGGCGCGTAGTCGTGCCCGACGAAGATGCGGGTTTCGGGCGGCAGCGCGAGGATGCGCCGCGCGGAGCGGTAGAGCGCCGCCGCGTCGCCGCCGGGGAAATCGCAGCGCGCCGTGCCGAAATCCGGCATGAACACCGTGTCGCCGGTGAAGGCGGCATCGCCGATGACATAGGTGACGCAGGCCGGCGTGTGGCCCGGCGTGTGCAGCACCCGCGCTTCCACCTCCCCGATCCGGAACCGCTCCTCGTCACCGAACAGCCGGTCGAACTGCGAGCCGTCCGTCAGGAACTCCGGCGGCAGGTTGTAGATGTCCTTGAAGACCGCCTGCACATCGACGATGTGGCCGCCGATGGCCGTCCTGCCGCCGAGCGTCTGCTTGAGGAAGGCGCCGGCGCTCAGATGGTCGGCATGCACATGGGTTTCGAGGATCCACTCGACGCTGAGGCCGCGCTCGCGAACCCGCTCGACAAGCCGTTCGGCGAAAGCCGTTTCGGTCCGCCCGGAATAGATGTCGTAGTCGAGCACCGGATCGACGATCGCGGCCCGGCCGGTCTCCGGGCAGGCCACGATATAGCTTACCGTCGAACTCGGCTCGTGAAACAGCGCCTCCACCAGCGGTCGGTCGGCCAAGAGTCGCCCTCCCCTGCGGCCAGGCGCTATCCTATACCGGATTCGCAAACGGGAGAACGCATCCGTGAATGCGCCGCTGATCGACTACCGCTCCGAAGACGGCATCGCAACGATTACGCTCAACCGGCCCGACAAGATGAATGCGCTCTCGAACGGGCTGGTCGCCGAACTCATCCAGGCCTTCGAACGATTGCAGGACGGCGACGACCGCGTCGCGATCCTGACCGGCGCCGGCGAGCGGGCCTTTTCGGTCGGCGCGGACCTGCGCGACCCGCCCCGCGACCCGGAACTCTGGGAGTGCATGCCGGGCGTGGGCGTGATGGTGGACAAGCCGATCGTCGCCGCCGTCCACGGCTACTGCGTCGGCGGAGCCTTCTGCCTGGTCGAATTCTGCGACCTCGCGGTGGCCGACGAGACCGCCGACTTCTTCTATCCCGAGGCGCAGATCGGGTTCTGCGGCGGGCTCATCGCCGGGCTGGCGGCGCGCATCCCGCACAAGCTGGCGATGGAATTCATGATGACCGGCAAGCATTTCGACGGAGAACGCGCCGCCGAGATCGGCATGGTCAACCGCGCCGTGCCGAAAGGCGAGCTGATGGCCGCGGCGAGGGACTACGCGACCATCCTCAGGGACAGCGCGCCGCTCGTGCTGCGAACGGTCAAGCGGTTCGTGCGCGATACGGTGGTGGCGCGCGGACCCTCCGAACTTCAGGCGCTGGCCCGGCGCGAGCTGCTCTCGATCAGCCGCAGCGAAGACCAGAAGGAAGGCGGGCGCGCCTTCCGCGAGAAGCGCAAGCCCATGTTCACCGGCCGATAAGCGGGCGTGTCCGCACCCGATGCCGTGAGCGGCATGGTAAGCTGCTCGCCGAAGGTCGCTGCATGGGGGTTCATGACAAAACATGACATTTCATGACACTCCGCCGGACGGCGCGGCCGCTCCCCTTGTTCATCCCGTCAGGAGAAGAGAATCTTGTCCAAGCTGACCGAAGAGGACCTCGCCGCGCTGCGCGCGCTCGACACGCCCACGATCTGCAACGCGCTGGAGGTCGTCGCCGGCAGCCGGCTGAACACCGGCTTCACCGTCGAGCCGCTGGTCTGCCCGTTCCCGGACCTGCCGCCCATCGTCGGCTATGCGCGCACCGGCACCATACGCTCGCAATTCCCGAGCGCCGTCGGCGGCGACGAAGCGACGAAGCTGCGCGTGGCCTATTACGACTATGTCGCCCATGGCGGCCCGTCGCCGCAGATCGTGGTGTTGCAGGACCTGGATGGCCCGCGCGCCGGCTTCGGCGCCTTCTGGGGCGAGGTGAACTCCAACATCCACAAGGCGCTCGGCTGTCTCGGCGTCGTCACCGACGGCTGCATCCGCGACATTCCCGACTGGGCGGACGGCTTCCAGGCCATCGCGGGTTCGATCAAGCCGGCGCATGCCCATGTGCATGCAGTGGATTTCGGCGGACAGGTGAGCGTCGCCGGCATGATCGTCAACAGCGGCGACCTCGTTCACGCGGACCGGCACGGTGCAGCGGTCATTCCCATCGACCAGGCGCGCGAGGTGCCGAAGGCGGCGGCCGAGGTCGCGGCCAAGGAAAAAATCGTGCTGGATGTCTGCCGCGGCCCCGGCTTCACCTTCGAGAAGCTGAAACGCGCCATGCTCGGCCCCGAAGACGTGCACTGAGGCCGCTTCGCCCATGCACCTTCTCCTGCCGCTGGCCGCCATGGCCGGGCTGGTCGCGCTCTCCAATGTGCTCGTCCAGTACCCGATCAATGACTGGCTGACTTGGGGCGCGTTCACCTACCCTGTCTGCTTCCTGGTCACAGACCTCACCAACCGGATGCACGGCGCGGCCACGGCGCGGCGGGTCGTCTATGTCGGGTTCGCCGCGGCTGTGGCGCTGTCCATCGTGCTCGCGACGCCGCGCATCGCAGTCGCCTCGGGCCTGGCCTTTCTGGTCGCCCAGCTACTGGACGTATTCGTGTTCGACCGGATGCGGCGCCAGGCCTGGTGGCAGGCGCCGCTGGTCTCCTCGATGCTCGGCTCCGCCGTCGATACGGCGCTCTTCTTCTCGATTGCCTTCTACGGCACGGATGTGCCCTGGGTGACGCTCGGGATCGGGGACTTCCTTTGGAAGGTCGCCTTCGCGCTCGCCATGCTGATTCCGTTCCGGCTGCTGATGCCGATGACGGCCGGCCGGGCGGCTCAGTAGTGGGAAACGCCGCCTTCCGCCGGGATGACCGCGCCGTTGACCATCCGGGACTCGTCCGAGGCCAGGAAGAGCCCGATATTGGCGATGTCCTCCGGCTGCCCGACGCTGAAGGGATACCGGTTGAAGACGGCGAACGGCCCTTCGTTCACGCGCTCCCGGTCGGGCGGCAGGCGCGCCAGTATCCGCCCGGTCAGGATGAGGCCGGGACAGATGACATTGGCGCGCACGCCCTGGTCGGAATAGGAGCCGGCGAGCGAGCGGGTGAAGGAAATCAGACCGCCTTTCGCCGCCGAATAGACGTGGCTGGGAACGAAGCCGCGCAGCGCCGCGACGGACGAAATGTTGATGACCGCGCCGCCGCCGCCCGCGATCATCTGCGGCACGACATGGCGGCACATCAGCATCGGGCCCTTCAAATCGAGCGGGATCGTGCGGTCCCAGACAGCGAGATCGACTTCATCGATCTTGCCGTCCTCCGGGACCGAGCCGCCGGCGCAGTTGAACAGGATGTCGATGCGCCCGAACTCCGCCATCGCCGCTGCCGCGCAGGCCGCCGCCGAGGCGTCGTCGGTGACATCGGTGCGGTGGAAGGAAGCACCGGTCTCCGCCGCCGTCGCGGACCCGGCCGCCTCGTCGATTTCCGCCACCATCACATTCGCGCCCTCGCGAATGAAGAGTCCGGTGGCCGCTTTGGCGATTCCGGTTCCCGCGCCGGTAATCACCGCGATCTTGCCTTCCAAGCGTCCCATATCCTGCACTCCTCTCGCTGCCGCCGTCCGTCAATAGTGGGAAATCCCGCCCTCTGCCGGGATGACCGCGCCGTTCACCATGCGCGCCTCGTCCGAAGCGAGGAAAAGCGCGACATTGGCGATGTCCTCCGGCTGGCCGACGCCGAACGGATATTGCTCGAAGGTGCCGATCGAGCCTTCGCGCGGGCGCTCCTCGTTCGGCTGGCGGTAACGGGCGCGGACGCGCTCGGTCAGGATGAGGCCGGGGCAGATGACATTGGCGCGTACGTCCTGGTCCGAATAGGAGCCGGCGAGCGAGCGCGTGAAGGAAATCAGCCCGCCTTTCGCCGCCGAATAGATGTGCGCGGGATGGTTGCCCCGGAGCGCCACCACGGAAGAGACATTGACGACGGCGCCGCCGCCGCCCGCAACCATGTGCGGCACGACGTGGCGGCACATCAGCATGGGCCCCTTGAGGTCGAGCGGGATGGTGCGGTCCCAGACGCCGAGATCGACCGTGTCGATTTTCGTGTCCTCGATCACCGACCCGCCGGCGCAGTTGAACAGGATGTCGATGCGCCCGAACTCGGCCATCGCCGCCGCCGCGCAGGCGGCCGCCGAGGCGTCGTCCGTCACATCGGTGCGGTGGAACGCGGCGCCCGTCTCCGCCGCCGCTGCGGCGCCCGCCGCCTCGTCGATTTCCGCCACCATCACCTTCGCGCCCTCGCGAATGAAGATTCCGGTGGCTGCCCTGGCGATCCCGGACCCGGCGCCGGTGATGATCGCGGTCTTGCCTTCCAGGCGTCCCATCTCTTGCTTTCCTCCCGATCCGGGCGCTAGGGTCGCGCCCATGGCACAGGAGCTTATCAATCCTTGCGGCATCTACCAGCGCAATAGCGGCGCGCTGGCGCCGCGGCGGTCCCTGGAAGACGTAGAGGTCGTTGGCCTGTTCTCGAATCTCAAGGCGAATGCAGACCTTTACCTGGAAGAGCTGTCGCACCGGCTGAAGGCGCGTTACCCGCATCTGGAGTTCGAGCTCTTCCAGAAGATCGCGAGCGAGCCCGCCAATTTCTCGCAGCAGTGGCTCGACCGCGTCCACGCCGTTGCCGCCGCCTTCGGCGACTGAGGCTCCTGCACGTCGTGGTGTATCCATGACGCGATCAAGCTCGAAGAGCGCGGCATTCCGGTCGCCGTTACCTGTACGGACGAGTTCTTCGCTCTCGGCAAGGCGGAGGCCGAGTGCCTCGGCATGGCCGGCCTGCCGATTGCAGTCGTACCGCATCCGGTGGCGAAACTGCCGCCTCCCGGCGTTTCGGAGATCGCCGACGAGGCGATAGACCAGATCGTCCACATGCTGGAGGCGGATGCGGCGGCGCTCGCGGAGGAATGCCGCAACCGTCCCCTGCCGAAGCGGGGCCGGATGCGCTACCGCTCGCTGTTCGAGGGCGACTTCAACGCGCCCGGCGCGCCGGAGCGGATTTCCGGCCCCGACTCGCCCGAGGCACTGAACCGCGTCTTCTACCAGCGCGGCTGGACCGACGGCCTGCCCTTCGTTCCGCCGACGCCCGACCGCTGGGAAGCCATGCTGGATGGGCGCGACCCGGGCGAGGAAATCGGCCCGGTCGAGCCGCGCCTCGGCCTCGCGACGGTCGGCAAGGTTGCCGCCAATGCCGTGATGGCCGGGGCGACGCCGGCCATGATGCCGGTCATCCTCGCCGCGACCCGGGCCATGACCGCCGAGCGGCTGAACCTGAAGGCGCTCCAGTCCACGACCCATCCCTGCGGCCTCTTGACCGTCGTGCACGGGCCGATCACGGACGAGCTCGACATCGCATCGGGCACCAATTGCATGGGCCAGGGCGTCCACGCCAATGCCGCGATCGGGCGCGCGGTCCGCCTCGTGCTGACCAATATCGGCGGCGCGCAGCCCAGCGTGCTCGACCGCGCGACGATGGGCACACCCGCCAAATACAGCTACTGCTTCGCGGAAAATGGCGAGGCCAATCCCTGGGCGCCCTTCCATGCCGAACGGGGCTTCGGGGCGGAGGAGAACGCGGTCACCCTCTGCGGCGTCGAGGGCCCGCACAATGTCAACGACCACTACAGCGAAACGGCCGAAGACGTTCTGCTGACGATCTGCGGCACCATGGCCACGCCCGGCTGCAACAACTCCTATTTCCACGGCGAATATCTCGTGGTGATCGGCCCGGAACATGCCGAGGTGATCGCGCGCGAGGGCTGGTCGAAAGAGGATGTCGAGCGCTTCATCATCGAGCGCGCGATCATCCCGCGCTGGCATATCGGCAAGGCGCAGATGGCGCTTTACGGCCAACAGGTGCCGGAGCGTTTCGTCGGCCCGGACGGCAGGGACGGCGTGCGCATCGTGAGCGAGCGGGACCAGCTCATGGTCATGGTCGCCGGCGGGGCGGGACGCCACTCCTGCGTCATCCCGTCCTTCGGCAGCACCCTCTCCGTCACCGAGGCGATCCGGGATTAGTCAACAACCTCCGCAGGGGAGGCGCAATGCGATGAGCGCCTTTGCATCGCTCGTGGACGACCGCGCCGGCGAGGGCGTCTTCAGGGTGGACCGGGCCATCTATACGGACCCCGAGGTTTTCGCCGCCGAGATCGAGACGATCTTCGAGGGCAACTGGATCTATCTCGCGCATGAGAGCCAGATCCCGGAGTCCGGCGACTACCTCGCCGTCCGGATGGGCCGGCAGCCGGTGATCGTCAACCGGCGGGCCGACGGCACCATCGGCGCCATGCTGAACGCCTGCGCCCATCGCGGCGCCCGTCTGACGCCCACCCGGCAGGGCAAGGCGACCACGTTCGTGTGCCGCTATCACGGCTGGTGCTACGACACCTTCGGCGCCTGCACGAAAATCAAGGACGAGCGCAGTTCGGCATTGCCGCCCGGCGCATCGCGCGCCGATTTCGGCCTCAAGACAGTGCCGCTGGTGGAAAGCTACAAGGGCTTCGTCTTCGGCTCGCTCAATCCCGATGCGCCGCCGCTCGCCGAGCATCTGGGCGAGGCTCTTCCCGTCATCGATCTCGTCGCCGACCAGTCGCCGGACGGCATGGAAATCGTTCCGGGCCAGGCGAGCTATGTCGTGGACGGCAATTGGAAGCTCCAGACCGAAAACGGCGTGGACGGCTACCATGTCTCGACCGTCCACCGGAACTTCGTCACCACCATCCAGCGCCGCGACTTGAAGTCCGAAGCAACCGGGACCGGGCGCACCGACAATACCCGTTTCATGGGCAAGACCCGCAACGGCTGCTACGACCTCGGCAACGGCCACAACCTGATCTGGACCGAGCGCGGCATGCCGGAGTCGGCGCCGCTCTGGGAAGCGCGCGCCCGCATCCTGCCGCTTGTCGGCGAGAGCAAATGGACCTGGATGTGCGCGCGGGGGCGCAACCTGCTGCTCTTCCCGAACGTATTCCTGATGGACCAGTCGTCGACGCAGATCCGGGTCATCCGGCCGATTTCACCGAGCCGCACGGAAGTTACGGTCTATTGCATCGCGCCGAAGGGGGAGAGCCGCGCCGCGCGAACGGCGAGGCTGTCGAAGTTCCGCGATTTCTTCCTGATGAGCGGGCTCGCCACGCCGGACGACTCGGCTGCGCTGGAGGATACGCAAGCGGGATGCGAAGGCCGCCTCGACCGCTGGAACGACCTCTCGCGCGGCATTGCCGCCATGCAGGAAGGCGGCGACGATGCTGCGACCGACCTCGGCATCCGGCCCGTTTCCACCAGCCCGCGCTGGGACCACGAAACGCTCTATCACGGGCAATACCGTCAATGGCGTCGCCTTATGGCGCGCGCCGATGGGGTTGCCGCGTGAAGATCGATCCGGGCCTGCAGCTTGCCGTCGAGCGCGTTATCCATCTCGATGCCTGGCTTCTGGACGAACGACGCTTCGAGGACTGGCTGGCGCTGTTCACCGAAGATGTGACCTTCTGGGTGCCCGCTTGGACCGGCGAGGAAACGCTTGCCCGAGACCCCGAAACCGAACTCGCGCTGATCTACATCCGGGGCAAGGAAGGCCTTGATGACCGAGTGTTCCGCATCGGCACGCGGGACAGCTACGCCTCGCTCCCGATGCCGCGCTCCTGCCATGTGGTCGGCAATGTGCTGATCCTCTCCGCCGGGGAAGGCGAGGTCGAGGCCGTCGCGTCCTGGACTGTGCATCAATATGCCACGCTCAAGGGCGCGCGCGTGCATGGCGGGCGCTACCGCTACCGGCTCCGCCTTGAGGACGGCGAGTGGCGGATTGCCGCCAAGACGGTCATTTTCCTGAACGACGGGGTGGATGTCGCCCTGGATATCTACAATGTCTGAACCGAACTCCGCGCCGAAGGGCCTTCGCTTCGCGGTCGATTACGGGCCGCTTCTGGTCTTCTTCGTCACCTATTACGCCGCCGGCATCATGTGGGCGACGGCGGCGATCATGGCGGCCACCGCCGTCATGCTGGCCGTCTCCTGGTATTTCGAGCGGCGCCTGGCGCCCCTGCCGCTGGTGACGGCGGGGCTGGTCGCGGTGTTCGGCGGGCTCACGCTGCTGCTTGCGGACGAGACCTTCATCAAGATGAAGCCGACCATCGTGAAGGCGTTCATCGCTGCCATATTGCTTGGCGGGCTTGCCTTCGGGAAGCCGCTGCTGAAGCCGCTGTTCGGCGCGGTCTGGAAGATCGACGACGACGGATGGCGCAAGCTGACCTTGCGTTTCGGGCTGTTCTTCGTCGCCATGGCGGCGCTGAACGAAATCGTCTGGCGCACCCAGTCCACGGACTTCTGGGTCAACTACAAGCTGTTCGGCACGATCGGCCTCACATTCGCGTTTTCCCTGACCCAGATACCGGTCTTCCGGCGTCATTGGGTCGAGGAACCTGCGGAGAGCGGCTAACCCGTTCCAGCCTCAGGCGGCCCTTTGCGCTGTCTCAAGCAAATCATTAACAACACGCTCCAAATGATTGAGGGTGTTGCATTCACGAAGGAGATCGCAATAGGGCCGGTAGCGGCGCATCTCGCTGTCTCCCGTGCCCCAGAGCGGCGGCGGTTCGGGGTTGAGCCAGATGAGCCGCTTGCAGCGTTCGTGCATCTCCTTCAGGTATTCCGCCTTCGGGTCGGTGTTGTTCGACCGCGCGTCGCCCAGAATGATGATCGTCGTGTTGCGGTCCACATCGGCCAGGAAGCTCTCGCGGAAATTGGTAAGCGACTCGCCGTAATCCGTCGGCATATATCCGACCTTCTGCATCACCTTGTCGGCGGCCGCGTCCGCAATGTTGTCCTTGAAGTGCTCCGAGACCTCGATGAGGTATCCGGAAAAGGCGAAGCTGCGAATGTCGTGCAGGAGTTCGTGCAGCTCATAGAGGAACTGCAGCAGGAACCGCGCGACGCTCGCCACGGAGCCGCTGACATCGCAGATCGCCATGACGCGGGGCCGGTCGAGCTTGCGCTTCTTCCACTCCAGCTCGAACAGCACGCCGTCATTGCCGTAATTGCGGCGCATGGTGCGGCGGATGTCGAGCTGGCCGCGGTTCTTCATCTTGCGCCGGCGGGAATGCAGCGCCACCAGCCGGCGGCAGATCTTCTCCACGATGCGGCGCATCTGCTCCCGGTCGCGGCGGTCCAGATTGCCGAGGCGGGAGCGGCGCAGCCGGTCTTCGCGAAGCTCCTGCGAGGTCGCAGCGCCCTGGAGCGAAAGCTGCTGTTCCACATAGTTCCGCACCTGCTCGAACAGCCAGGCCCGGCTTTCCTGCAGGGCCTGCCCGGCGCTGCCGCCGCCGCCCTGCCCGCCCATCGCCTGGATCTGCGCATCCACGCCCTCGACGCCCATTTGCTGGAGCACGCGCTGGGTATAGAGGCCGCGCTGGGTAAAGAAGCGGATGTTCTCCACCCCGACTTCCACCGCCGCCTCCTGCATGGCGAGCGCTAGCGCCGCACGGTCGCCGGCTTCCAGCATGGCCAGCAGGTCGTCGCTGTCGGCTTGCCCACCCTCCTCGGGAGGCTCCTCGTCCCGGCGGTCGTGGAAGCTCTCGAACGCGAAGAATTCGTCGAAGATGCGGGTGAACCCGGTCTTTTCCTCGGGCGTCTTGGCAAGCGCCATGGCAAGGGCGTCGTGCAGGCTCTGCCGGTCCGACCAGCCCATCAGCCGCGCCGTCTCCATCGCATCGAGCGTCTCGGCGACCGAAACCCTGATTTCGGCTCCCCGCAATGCAGAGAGGAAATTGGTGAAGGTGCGCTCCATCAGGCGCGTACGCTGTCCGCCTTCTTCGCCTGGCGCGCAAATCCGTAGAGCTCCCCGTCGACGGACTGGATGTCCTCCTCGAATTTGAGGAAGACGTTGAGCGTCTGCCGCACCATGTCGGGGTCGAGCTCATCTGCGTGAAGCAGCAGCAGCACGCGCGCCCAGTCGATGGACTCGCTGACGGAGGGCTGCTTCTTCAGATCGAGCTCCCGCACCTGCTGTACGAAGGAAACGAGCTGGTATTTCAGGTTGCGCGGAATCTCCGGGATGCGGGCCTGGATGATCTCGCGTTCGAGCGGCGCATCGGGAAACGGCACATAGAGATGCAGGCAGCGCCGCTTCAGCGCGTCGCTCATCTCGCGGGTGTTGTTGGAGGTGAGGAACACGACCGGGCGGCGTCCCGCCTTGATCGTCCCGAGCTCCGGAATCGAGACCTGGAACTCGGACAGGATTTCCAGCAGGAAAGCCTCGAATTCGTGGTCCGACTTGTCCACCTCGTCGATCAGCAGAACCGCGCCGCCGGGCTCGCGCAACGCCTTGAGCAGGGGCCGCGGCGCAAGGAAGCGCTCGGAGAAGAACACATCCGCATGGGCATGCAGACGGTCCATGGATTCCTTGAGTCCCTGGGCCTCGCCCAGCACCTCGCCCAGCTTGTCCCGCAGGATCTGCGTGTAGAGAAGCTGCTTGGCGTAGCGCCACTCGTAGAGCGCCTTGGCCTCGTCGAGGCCTTCGTAGCATTGCAGCCGGATGAGCGGCAGGTCGAGATAGGCCGCCGTCGTGTTCGCGAGCTCGGTCTTGCCGACGCCGGCCGGGCCTTCGACGAGAACGGGCTTGCCCAGGTGGCCCGCAACATAGATCGCCGTTGCAATCTGGCGCGAACAGATATAGCCGAGTTCCGCATAGCCTTCGCGGACGCGCTCGATGGACTCCAGCTTTTCCAATTGTTCGGGGGTCATGCCTTGTCCGGTGAATAGAGAGCGGCGGATATTGCCCGCTGCTTTCGGGCGACACAACCGAGCCGGGTCGTGCGAAACCGCCGCATGAGCCGGCCCCGCCCCCGCCCTGCACCCTGCCTGTTGCCATGAGGCCCGACCGGCCGGCGCGCGGCATTGCGTTGATGATCGTGGCGATGGCGATGCTCGCGAGCCTCGACGCCGTCGGCAAGCTCGCAACCCAGACCTACCCCGTCTCGCAGGTATTGTTCCTGCGGTTCGCGCTGTTCCTTGCCTTTGCGCTGGCGCTGGCAGCCCGGCGCGGCGGTGTCGGCGCGATGCTGCGAACGCCGAATTGGCGCCTTCAACTGTTTCGCTCCTTCGTGCTGGCGTTCGAAATGTGGCTGTTCGTCTATGCGATCTCGAAATTGCCGCTCGCCGACGTCCATGCGGTAGCTGCCGCCTCGCCTCTCATCGCCACCGCCCTTGCCGTGCCCCTGCTCGGCGAGCGTGTGGGCCCCTGGAGGTGGACTGCGGTGATGCTGGGATTCGCCGGCACGCTGGTCGTAATCCGGCCCGGCATCGGCGTCTTCGATCCCCTGACCGTTCTGCCGCTCGTGGCCGCGTTCGGTTGGGCGTATTACCAGTTGCTGCTGCGCCGCCTGCGCGAAGACCGGCCGGAGACGACCCTGCTCTACACGGCCATCATCGGCTTCGCGGTCTGGAGCGCCTCCGTGCCTTTCGCCTGGCATCCGCCGGACGCTTATGGGTGGACGCTTCTCGGCGCGGTCGGCGTGCTCGGCATTGTTACGCACGGCCTGCTGATCCTTGCAGCGCGGGAGGCGCCGGCCGCCGTCCTGCAGCCGTTCAACTACACGCTGCTGGTCTGGGCCACGCTCTGGGGCTGGGTCGGGTTCGGCGCATTTCCCGATTCCTGGACGATTGCCGGGGCGGGTGTCGTGGTTGCCAGCGGCCTCTTCGCAATCTGGCGGGAGCGTCGGCGCGCCACGCGCCATTTGTAGCCCGCCATACCGGCAGTGGCGGGCATTTCGTGCATAATGCCGGCGACGCAAATCGGGGGATTGCTTTCCATGCAGTTCGTTCTGGCGATCCGGGGCCAGTTTCCGCCCGGAGACGACATGGGTGCGCGCTTCGAGGAACTGATGGAGCAAGTCCGCCTGGCGAAGCGACTCGGCTTTACCGGCATCGCGAAATCCTGCCATTACAGCTCCTCGCCCTGGCAGGAAATCCAGCAGATCCCCTTCCTCGCCCGCGCGGCGGCGGAAGCGCCGGGCCTCACCTTCATCACCTCCATCGTGCTGCTGCCCCTGCACAAGCCGCTGGAGATTGCCGAGCAGGCGGCGGCGCTCGACCTGTTCACCGGCGGGCGCTTCATCCTCGGCGTCGGCATCGGCTACCGCGATGTCGAGTTCAAGGCCTTCGGCACCACCCGCCGGGAGCGGGTGCCGCGCATGGTCGAGAATATCCAGGCGATCAGGCGCTTGTGGACCGAGGACGAAGTGACGATGAAGGGCTCGCATTTTGAGCTCGACGGCGCTGTCTGCTCCCTGAAGCCGCAAAGGCCGCCGCCCATCTGGATCGGTGCCAATGCCGACCCGGCAATCCGCCGCGCCGCGCATATCGCCGACAGCTGGATGATAAATCCGCACAACCGCATCGACACGATCCTGCGCCAGATCGAGGTGTACAAGCGGGGCCTCGACGAAGCGGGCAAGCCCTGGCCGGAAACGCTGCCGCTGGCGCGGGAGATGTTCGTGGCCCGGACCCGCGCCGAGGCGATCCGGCTCGCCCGGCCCTATCTCGAGGCCAAATACAAGGCGTATCACGCCTGGGGCCAGGACAAGACGATGCCGGAGGGCGACAACGACCTCGGCCAGGAATTCGACGAACTGGCCCGCGACCGCTTCCTGTTCGGCTCCGCCGACGAGGTCGCCGAACAGATCGTAGGCATGATGAAGGCGACGGGGGCCAACCAGCTTTCCCTGCCGATCCAGTGGCCGGGAATGCCCCAGCAGCTCGTTCTGGAGCAGATGCATGTGATGGCGGAAGAAGTCGTTCCGCTTGTGAAGCAGGGATTGTAGGCCATGCAATTCGGGTTGATGACGCGCGGCCAGTACGAACTGGGCGATGACATGCAGCAGCGCTTTGCGGAACTCGCAGAGCAGGTGCGCCTGGCAGACCGCCTCGGCTTCGCATCGCTCACCAAGGGCTCGCACTACAGCGCATACCCCTACCAGGACTTCCAGCAACTGCCCTATCTCACCCGGATGATGGCGGAGGCCCCCAATCTCCGCCTCAATGCCGGCATCATCCTCTTGCCGCTGCACAAGCCGCTCGACCTTGCCGAGCAATTGGCGACCATGGATGTCATGTCGGGCGGGCGCATGATCGTGGGCGTGGGCCTCGGCTACCGGGATGTCGAAATGGCGGGCTTCGGCACCGTCCAGGCAGAGCGGATACGCCGGTTCGAAGAGAACCTCGAAGCTATCCGGCGGCTCTGGACGGAAGAGAAAGTTTCCATGGAGGGCTCGCATTTCGCGCTCCGGGAGGCGTCCTGCCCTACCAAGCCGGTGCAGAAGCCGCATCCGCCGATTTGGGTCGGCGCCAATGCGGACGCCGCAATCCGCCGGGCGGCACGCCTTGGAACCTGCTGGTACATCAACCCCCATAACCGGATTTCGACGATCCTGGAGCAATTGGAGGTCTATCGCCGGGCGCTGGACGATCTGGGCAAGCCCATGCCGGAGGAATTGCCGATCCGCCGCGAGGTGTTCGTCGCCGACAGCCGCGAAGAGGCGATCCGGCTCTGCGGCCCGCATCTCGCCGGCAAATACGCCGTCTATGCCTCCTGGGGCCAGGACAAGGCGATGCCGGCCGGCGACGCGAACCTCACCGCCGCCTTCGAAGACCTCGCCCGCGACCGTTTTCTCGTCGGCTCGGCGGACGAGGTGGCAGAGCAGATGATCGCGCTGGTACGGGCCACCGGCGTCAACCACATCGTGATGAGCGTCCAGTGGTCGGGCGTGCCGCAGAGCCTGACTTTGGAGACCCTGCAGCGCCTCGCCGAGGACGTGTTCCCCAAGGTGCGCCAGGGATTGTAACGGCCGCAGACGCCGCCCGGCCCCCGGGAAGGGCTGCGGAAACGTCATGAGGTGTCATGTTTCGTCATGAGGACCTGCGAGACTCCCTGCGGTGTGTCATGCGATGTCATGTTTTGCATGCCGAGAGTTCATATCCTGTAGCCGGTTCAGGCATGAAGCTCAGCTTGCCGCCCTCCCCCGCCTGCGGGCTACCGGATTCGAACATCTCCTGCGGTGGCGTTGCCTTGCATGCCCCCAACCGCCTGCCCTCGCGAGAGCGGGGGTCGCCCCGGCCCCCGAACCCAGCCCCGGTTCTTGCGGCAGCCCCGGCAGCCCGGTCTCCTCTCCATCGGCCGCGGCGGCATCGGGAGCCAGGGCCGGGTCCCCGCCTTCGCGGGGACGACAAAAGGGGGACAAAGGCCCGCTCCGCCGAAACCCTGTTTTCGCAATCCTGCATGTCGTTCCTTCACCTCGTTTCGTTCCACCTCGTTCCATTCCCTCCATCGCCCGGTTCCCCGAAGCGGCGGACCCTGATTCGCGCGTATCCTGCGCGGGCGCCCGCGCCCGTGGGCGCGCGTTTCGCGCCGGCGCGGTTTGCGCGCCTGATTGCCCGGATGCGCCCGCGCGCGCGAGCCGGACGCGGGGCGCACTTCGCCTGTTGGCCGAATCGGGGGCTTTTCGCGCCAGCGCGCAGCAGAAGAGGCCACGGCTCCCAGGATGCCGTTTGCTGCTTTCTACCCCTATACTATCATATAATTTTCCAATGTCAATTATATTCAGGAATTATCTCTAAAAATCAGAATAAAAAGGTAATTCTAAGCCCGCCCGGACATGGCAGGCCAGCAATATCGGGTCCGGCCGAGCTCTATGCCCCAGCGCTCGACCGTTGCATGGACGCCGGGGCGGCCGCCGAGCCGCTCGTAGAAGCCGGCCGCCGGATTGCCGTCCAGCACCCAGAGCGAAACCGGCCCCTCCAGGAATTCCGCCATGCGGCGGAAGAGCATGCGCCCGATGCCCCGGCGCTGCGCGCCCGGGCGCACATAGAGCGTCGTGATCTCGCCCGCCTCGCGATTTGCGCTGCCGAAGCCCGCAATGCCGTCCGCGCCGGCTTCGGCTACGAACACCTGCCCCAGCTCGGCTTCCGGGTTGCGGATTGCGCGCCGCCAGCGGCGCATCTGCCGGCGGCGGGAGAGCCCGTCCAGCACCTCCTGCGGCAGCAGACCGGCATAGGCGTCCCGCCAGGTTTCGACATGCGCAACGGCAATCGCTTCCGCATCGTCCTCCCGCGCGGGGCGGACGGTTACGCCCATTCGCGGCCGGGATGGTAGTTGGGCGGCTCGCGGGTCATGGCGACATCGTGGACATGGCTTTCCCGCAAGCCCGAATTGGTGATCCGGACGAAACTGGTGCGCTCCTGTAGGTCGGCGATGGTCGCCGAGCCGGTATAGCCCATCGCCGAGCGCAGGCCGCCGACCAGCTGCTGGACGACGTTCGAGACCGGCCCCTTATAGGGCACGCGGCCTTCCACGCCCTCCGGCACCAGCTTGAGGGCGTCGTTGACCTCCTCCTGGAAGTAGCGGTCCGCCGAGCCGCGCGCCATGGCGCCGACCGAGCCCATGCCGCGATAGGACTTGTAGGACCGCCCCTGGTAGAGGAAGACCTCGCCCGGACTCTCCTCCGTCCCGGCGAACAGCGAGCCGATCATCGCGCAGTCGGCGCCTGCGGCGATGGCCTTGGCGAGGTCGCCGGAAGACTTGATGCCCCCGTCGGCAATCGCCGGAACGCCCGCCTCGCGGCAGACCGCCGCCGCCTCGGCGATGGCCGTCAGCTGCGGCACGCCCACTCCGGCGACGACGCGCGTGGTGCAGATGGACCCCGGGCCGATGCCGATCTTGACGGCATCCGCGCCCGCGTCGATCAGCGCCCGCGCCCCGTCGCCGGAGGCGACATTGCCGGCGATGATCTGCGTGTAGTTCGAGAGCCGGCGGATCCGCTCCACGGCGGCGGTCACGCCTTCGGAATGGCCGTGCGCAGTGTCCACCACGATGGCATCGACATCGGCATCGAAGAGCGCTTCCGCCCGGGCGAACCCGTCGCGCCCGACGCCCGTCGCGGCGGCGACCCTGAGCCGGCCCTGCTCGTCCTTGGTCGCCATCGGGAATTGCGCCGCCTTGTCGATGTCCTTGACCGTGATGAGGCCGACGCAGAAGCCCTTGCCGTCCACGACCACCAGCTTCTCGATCCGGTGCCGGTGCAGGAGTTGCTTGGCCTCGCCGGAGGCCACCCCTTCCGGCACGGTGACGACGTCGCGGGTCATCAGCTCCGAGACCGGCTGGCGCATGTCGCTCGCGAACCGGACATCGCGGTGGGTGAGTATGCCGACCAACCGGCCGCCGTTCTCGACCACGGGAACGCCGGAAATCCGGTTCTCCGACATTATCGCCAGCGCGTCGGCCAACGGGCGGTCCGGGCCGATCGTCAGCGGGTCCACCACCATGCCGGACTCGAATTTCTTGACCCGGCGCACCTCCGCCGCCTGGCGCTCGATATCCAGGTTCTTGTGGATACAGCCGAGTGCGCCCGCCTGCGCCATGGCGATGGCGAGGCCGGCTTCGGTGACCGTGTCCATCGCAGCGGAAACGACCGGCAATGCCAGTTCGATTTCAGAGGTAAGACGGGTGCGGGTGTTCGCCGTCGCAGGCAGAATCGACGAGCCGGCCGGTTGCAGCAGCACATCGTCGAAAGTCAACGCCAACGGGATGGCATCAAGGTCGCGCAAGGCAGGCGTCCCATGTCATCGGGGTTGACGCCTTCTTATACCCGCCTCAGCCGGAATGTGAAGCCACTGCATTCGAGGCGCGAAAACCCGTCGCCACGAGGTAGAGTTCCGAGGACTCCTTGCGGCTCGCATCCGGCTTCGCATGGCGCACAAAGGCGAAATCCTGCTTCAACGCATTCAGCAGGTCCTGGTGCACACCCCCTTGAAAAACCTTGACAACCAGGGCGCCGCCAGGCCGCAGCAACGCCCGCGCCGCCTCATATGCCAGCTCCGCCAGCGCGACGATGCGCAACCGGTCGGTCGCCGCATGTCCGGTGGTGCGCGGCGCCATATCGCTCAGTACGAGGTCGGCGCCGTCCGGCAGGGCGGCGCCGAGTCGCGCGGGAGCATCGCTGCCCTCCAGGTCGAGCAGCAGGCAGCAAGCGCCCGGCACCGGCTCCATCGCCTGGAGGTCCGCCGCGACCACCGCCCCGGCGCCCCGCGCCACCGCCACCTGGGTCCAGCCGCCCGGGGCCGCGCCGAGGTCGAGCACCGCGCTTCCCGGTTTCAGCAGGCGGAAGCGGTCATCGAGCTGCATCAGCTTGAAGGCCGCGCGGGACCGCAGGCCCAGCCGTTTGGCTTCCGCCACGTAGGAATCGCTGAGCTGGCGCTGCAACCAGCGGGTGGACGCCGTCTTGCGTCCTTTCGCCGTGCGGAGCCGGGGTTTCAGCCCCGCCTGCCGCCCCGGCCGCGCGCGCGGAGGCCGGCTCACGCCGCCCCGCCGTCATTCGCGATCATGCGGAACAGGATGCCCTCGCGCACCCCCCGGTCGGCAACCCGGACCGAGCCGACGGGCCACATCCGGCAGATCGCCTCCAGTATGGCGCAGCCGCCGACCGCCATGTCCGCCCGCTCGCGCCCGATACAGGGCAGCCGCGCCCTCGCCTTCCTGTCCAGCCGGCGCAGCGTGGCGGAGACCGCGTCGAGATCGTCGAAAGCGAGCGTGCACCCGTCCACCAGATCGCGGCGATAGCGCGCCAGGCCGAGATGCAGCCCCGCAACGATCGTCACCGGGCCCGAGGTGCCGAGCATCTGCACCCCGTCCGCCGCCACCGCCGCGGAGATGCCGTTCGCCTCGTCGAAGCGGCGCAGCCAGGGCGCCACCGCCTCCGTCATCGCCCTGTAGGCGCGGGCGGAAATCCGGTCCGAGCCGAAGGTCTCCGCCATGCGGGCCACGCCCCAGGGAAGGGACGTCGAATCGAGCAGGCAGGCGCGGCCCTCTCCCGTGACCGCCAGCCACATGAGTTCGGTGCTGCCCCCGCCGATATCGAACACCAGGGCGCGCCCGCGGGCGGGGTCGAGCAGGGGCGCGCACCCCGCCGCCGCCAGCGCCGCTTCCTCGCGCGCGCCGATGATTTCCAGCCCCACACCCGTCTCGCGCTTCACCCGCTCCACGAAGCCGGCGCAGTTGGCGGCACGGCGGCAGGCGTCTGTGGCTACCGAGCGCAGCCGCGTGACCCGCCGCCGCCTGATCTTGCCGGCGCAGATATGCAGGGCCCGGATGGTCCGTTCGATGGCCTTTTCCGAGAGGCGGCCGGTGATCTGCAGGCCCTCGCCGAGCCGGACGATGCGCGAAAAGCTGTCCACCACGTCGAAGCCGCGCTCCGAGGGGCGCACGACGAGCAGCCGGCAGTTGTTGGTGCCGAGATCGAGCGCCGCATAGACCGGCGCTCCGGTCCCGGGCTGCGCTGGCTGCCGCTGCTGCTGTTGCATCGCCGAACTCCCCGGCCATGATAGCCGGGATGGCCCGACATTGCTGCGGTTCCGGCGGGCGGCGCCGGGGCCGGCCGGAGGCTCTTGCCAAACCGGGCCGGATGGACGATATGTTGGGGCCTGTGCGTTGGGCGATAGTTTAGCGGCAGAACGCTGGGTTCTGGCCCCAGTAGCCCTGGTTCGAATCCAGGTCGCCCAGCCACATTTCCCAGCCTCCCGACAATGCCTCCGGTGTGCCGCCAATGTCCGATTACGCCGCGCCCCTCCGCGACATTCGCTTCGCCATGACCGAGATCGCCGGGCTGGACGGGGTGATCGCCCTGCCCGGCATGGAGGAGATTTCGGTCGATCTCGTCGATGCCGTGCTGACCGAAGCGGGGCGGTTCGCCGACGAAGCGGTGGCGCCCCTCAACCGGGTCGGCGACATCCAGGGCGCGGTGCTGGAAAACGGCGTCGTGCGCACGGCGGACGGATTCCGGGAGACCTATCGGCAGTTCTGCGAGGGCGGCTGGAACGGTGCGCCCTTCGACCCCGAATACGGAGGCCAGGGCCTGCCCTGGCTCGTGTCCACGGCGCTCACGGAAATGTGGCAGTCGGCCTGCCTCTCCTTCTCGCTGGCGCCGCTGCTCACTCAGGGCGCGGTGGACCTGCTCTCGAACCACGGTTCGGACGAGCAGAAGGATGTCTTTCTGGAGAAGATGATCTCCGGCGAATGGGCCGGCACGATGAACCTGACGGAGCCCCAGGCCGGCTCCGATGTCGGCGCGCTCGCCACACGCGCCGTGCCGGCGGGCGACGGCACATACCGCATCAGCGGGCAGAAGATCTTCATCAGCTACGGCGACCAGGACTTCACCGACAACATCGTCCACATGGTGCTGGCGCGCACGCCGGATGCGCCGCGCGGCATTCGCGGCGTCTCGCTGTTCATCGTGCCGAAGGTGCTGGTGAACGAGGACGGCAGCCTCGGCGCGCGCAACGACCTGCGCCCGGTCGGGCTCGAACACAAGCTCGGCATTCACGGCAGCCCGACCTGCGTGATGGCCTATGGCGAGGGCGACGGCGCGCTCGGCATGCTGGTCGGCGAAGAGAATTGCGGCATCCAGTACATGTTCACGATGATGAACAATGCCCGCCTCGGCGTCGGCCTGCAGGGCGTTGCGGTGGCGGAGCGGGCCTATCAGCAGGCCCGCGCCTTCGCCATGGAGCGCGTCCAGGGCTATGACGAGACGACCGGCGGGAAGGCTCCGGTGCCGATCCTCCACCATCCGGACGTGCGCCGGATGCTGATGACCATGAAGGCCGAGATCGAGGCCATGCGCGCGCTCTGTTACTGGGTGGCGGGCGCGCTCGACCGGGCGCAGCGCACCGGCGACGCGGAGGCCCAGGCGCAGGTGGACCTCATGATCCCGGTGGTCAAGGCGTGGTGCAGCGACCTCGGCGTCGAGATCGCCTCGCTCGGTGTCCAGGTGCATGGCGGGATGGGCTTCATCGAGGAAACCGGCGCCGCCCAGCATATGCGAGACAGCCGCATCGCGCCGATCTACGAAGGCACCAACGGCATCCAGGCCATGGACCTCGTCGCGCGCAAGCTCGCCCGGGACGGCGGCGAGGCGCTCCGCGCGCAGCTTGCCCTGATGCGCGCCGACGGGCCGGGCGAGAACCTCGCCGCCGCCATCGACGCGGTCGAGCGCGCGGCGGGGCTCATTCTCGGCCGCTTCGGCAGGGAGTTCGGCGCGGCCGCCGCAGCAGCCGTCCCGTTCTGCCACCTGCTCGGGCTGGCGACCGGCGGCTGGCTGCTCGCCCGAGGCGCGGCGGCGGCCGCGCGGCTTCTGGCGGAAGGCGCGGAGGACCGGGAGTTCCTGGAGGCGAAGCGCCTGACCGCCCGCTTCTATGCCGACACGCTGCTGCCGCAACATGCCGGGCTCCTCGCCGCCGTCAAGGCCGCCGGCGGGGCGGAGCTGGAGATGGCGGCCGAACAGTTCTGACGGCGGAGGAACCTGCGATGACCTTCACGGCGCTCGGCGCCTGCCCGGAGACGGGACGGCTCGGCATCGGCATCACGACCTATTCGCTCGGCGTCGGCGGCTATTGCCCGTTCTTCGAGCGCGGCGTGGCGGCGCTCTCGACCCAGGCCTTCGCCAACCCCGCGCTCGGGCCGCTAGCCACCGCCGCGCTCAGGGAGACGCCCGACCCCGACGGGGTGCTCCGGCTGCTGGCGGCGCAGGACCCGGACTTCGAATGGCGTCAGGTTGTCATCGCGGCGGCCGACGGCCGCGTCGCGGCGCATACCGGGCCCCGCACCCGGCCCTGGTCCGGCCACATTACCGGCGAGGGCTTCGCGGTCTTCGGCAATGTGCTGGCCGGGGAGGCGACGGTGCAGGCGATGGCCGCAGCATGGGGTGAGCGCGCCGGGGACGACCTGCCGGAGCGGCTGCTCAAGGCAATCGAGGCGGGGCGCGATGCGGGCGGCCAGGCTTCGCCCGACGGCACGCACCTGCCGGAGCGCTCGGCGGCGCTGATCGTGCGCGGGGCGGACATCGTCGAGGATATCGACCTCCGGGTGGACCTTCACGACGGCGCGGTGGGCGAGCTTCGCCGCCTCTGGGAGGCATACCGGAAATATCTGCCCTATTACGCGCTCCGCGCCCGCGCGCCTGCCGAGACGCCGCCGCAGGACGTCTGGGCGCGCCGGAACGATCCCGGCAACGCATGACCCGCAACGAGCGTTCGCTCGACACCCTGCTCGCCCAGGGAGGACGGTTCCTCGACCGGGAAACCGGCGCCGTGGTGCCGCCGATCCATCCCGCCACGACCTTTGCGCGCGACGACCGCTACGAGACAAGCGGCTACACCTACAGCCGCGACGCCAACCCGACCGTCGCGCATGTGGAAGAGGTGCTGGCGGAACTGGAAGGCGCGGAGGACGCGCTGGTCTTCTCCTCGGGAATGGCGGCGGTCGCGACCTTCTTCGACAGCCTGGGCGCGGGCGACCACGCGGTTGCGCCGCGGGTGATGTATCACGGCGCGGCGGACCTGCTGCGCCGCCTCGCCGAACGGCGCGGGGTCGAGGTCAACTTCTTCGATGCGTCCGAACCGGGCGCGCTGGAAGCGGCGGTCAGGCCCGGCCGGACCTCGGTCGTCTGGATCGAGACCTGCGTGAACCCGACCTGGGACGTAATCGACGTGCGCGCCGCCGCCGGGGTTGCGCGGGACGCAGGCGCGGTCCTGGGCGTGGACGCCACCGCGACGCCGCCGGTGACGCTGCGGGCGCTCGAACTCGGGGCCGACATCGTTTTCCACTCCGCCACGAAATACCTCGCCGGCCACAGCGACCTGCTGGCGGGCGTGCTGGCAACGAGGGCCGCGGACGAGCGCTGGCAGGAGATCGGGGCGGCGCGCACGCGCATGGGCGGCGTGCTCGGCGCGTTCGAGGCCTGGCTGCTGCTGCGCGGCATGCGCACCCTGCATTTGCGCTATGAGCGCCAGGCTGCGAACGCGCTCGCCATCGCCCGGCATTTCGAGGGCCGCGCCGGCATTGAGGCCGTGCTCTATCCGGGGCTCGAGTCCCACGCCGGCCACGAGATCGCGAAACGCCAGACGGGCGGCAGCTTCGGCGCCATGCTCTCGCTGCTGGTCGAAGGCGGCGCGGAGGCCGCGAAGCGGATTGCGACGCGCACAAGGCTCTTCGTGCCGGCGAGCTCGCTCGGCGGCGTCGAAAGCCTGATCGAGCACCGGGCAACGGTCGAAGGGCCGCATAGCGCCGTGCCGGCCAACCTGCTCCGCCTCTCCGTCGGCATAGAGCGCGCCGACGAGCTCATCGCGGACCTGGAGCAGGCGCTGGGCTGACGGTCAGCGGTAGAAGTCCACCCGGAAGCGGACGCGGCCTCGCGCCTCGACCTCGTGCAGAACATCAGGCTCCACGATTCCGGGCCGCTCCGGCGAAAGCTCGATTTCCTCATGTTCGGGTTCGAGAATGCGGTAGAGCAGCCGCCCCTCCAGCACGACGATCTTCGCCCAGGTCCCGGCCTTCGTGCGATGCGAGCGCAGCAGGTTCGCCGGGATCGCCCCGTCCGAAAACTCCGGCGTCCCGCCATAGCGCGCCACGCCTTCGGGAAGCGCCTTCATCGCGAAGCTTCCACGGCTACCCAGCGGCGAAGAAAAGCTCTGCTCTGTCGATCGGATGACATGCAGGATCTCAAACAATGCTTTGTCGGTGCATTTCGCACCGCTTAACTTGTCGATTTATGGTGGCCTCCCTATAATCTGGAATGAACGAAGATGCTAAAGCCCGTCCTATGGACAGGAACCAGCAATGCCGACCTGAAACGGTTTCCGGACCCCGTGCGGCGCCACATGGGCTTTGCAATTTACCAAGCCCAGGCCGGACTTCGGCATCGCGACGCCAAGCCGCTCAGAGGCTTTGGCGCTGGCGTGCTGGAGGTGGCGTCACGCCACGATGGAGACACTTTCAGGGCCATCTATACGGTCCGGTTCGAAACGGCAGTCTATGTCCTGCACGCCTTCCAGAAAAAGGCCAAACGTGGGATTGCCACGCCGAAGAAGGAACTTGACCTTGTCCGGCGCAGGTTGAGGGTCGCGGAACAGCATTATCGCAGCGCACAAGGAGGAGGCTGAAACCATGACCACATCCGACGCCGCCGTCGAAACCGGCACAGGCAACGTCTTCGCCGATCTTGGCCTTGCCGACGCCGATGCGCATATTGTAAAGGCCGAACTGGTCACCCGTATCGACGCTATTGTCCGGCAGCTCGGAATCACCCAGACCGAAGCCGGACGCCTGCTCGGACTGTCCCAGCCCGACGTGTCGCGGCTGCTCAGGGGCGATTTTCGTGAATATTCGCTGGAGCGTCTGCTTCGCCTCTTGACCGTGCTCGGCCGCGACATCGACATCGTCATCCGCCAGCCGCAATCCACCAGCAGCGGCAAACTGCGGGTCATGGCCTCGTAACCCCATTTTCTAACGATGGTCGCGACCGCCTCACCACGTCCACTGCCTGCAAAGTGCTGACACGCTCCATTTCCGCGAGTCAGCGATCTGCCACCAAGTCATTGAAAATATGGTGAGCGCGCCAGGATTCGAACCTGGGACCGTCTGATTAAAAGTCAGATGCTCTACCAACTGAGCTACGCGCCCGACCGGGACGGCGGCGAAACTGTGCGGCGGCGCGGGCGCTGTCAAGGGCCGGTCAATAGACCTTGGAGGCGGCGCCGCTCTCGACCTTGCGCCCGTCGCCGAAGCGCGCCTCCAGCGCCGCGATCACCCGCGGCGTGGTGAACGCCGAGGAGTCCCCGCCCAGCGCCGCGATCTCCTTGACGAAGCGCGAGGAGATGAACTGGTGGTGCTCCGAGGCCGAGAGGAAGACGGTCTCGACATCCGGCTCCATCGTGCGGTTGAGGTTCGCCATCTGCATCTCGTATTCGAAGTCGGAGACGGCCCGGAGCCCCCGGAAGATCACGCTCACCCGGTGCTCGCGCGCATAGGCGACCAGAAGGCCGTCCATCAGCCGCACCTCGATCCGCCCGGCAACCGCCCGGTCGCCCAGCGCGGCGATCTCGTCCTCGACCATCGCCTTGCGTTCTTCCGGGCTGAAAAGCGGCCCCTTGCCGGCATTGTTGAACACGCCGACGATCAGCCGGTCCACCAGACGCGCGCCCCGGTAGATGATGTCGATATGGCCGTTGGTGATCGGGTCGAACGTGCCGGGGTAAAGGCCGATCTTCTCGTGGTTCACTCTTGCTCTCCTGCATCGCCGGCGGCGGCCGCTTCCTCCGCCCCGCCTTCCGGCGCTTCGCCTTCCTCACCGTCCGTTTCGTCGTCATGCGCCCCGTTCGCGCCGTTGGCGTCCGCGAGATGCGAAACCTGCACCACCCGTGCGCCTTCCGGGATGTTGAACAGCCGCACGCCCCTCGTCGCCCGGCGCGCCTTGCGAATATCGGTTACGGGGCAGCGGATCAACTGGCCGCCATCGGTCATCAGCAGAAGCTGGTCCGTGTCCTCGACGGGGAAGGCAGCGACCACCTCGACCTCTTCGCTGCTGCGCGCCATCAGATCGATGCCCTGCCCGCCGCGCTTCGTCACGCGGTAGTCGTAGGCGGAAGTGCGCTTGCCGTAGCCGTCCGAAGCGACCGAGAGGATCATCTGCTCGTGCTCTTTGAGTTCGGCCGTGCGAATCAGGTCCCCGATGCCGTTCTGGCTCAGATAGGTATCCCGCTCCTCTGTGCTGTCGATCATGAACCCATCGACGACGCTCATGGAGATAACGCGGTCATCCTCAAGAAGGTTTATGCCGCGCACGCCGGTGGAGGCGCGGCTGACGAATTCCCGCACATCCTCCGCCGGGAAACGCAGCGCCTTGCCCTGCCGGGTCGCCAGCAGGATATGGTCGCCCGGCCCGCAGGGCTTCACGCCCACCAGCACGTCGTCCTCGTCCAGCTTCATCGCGATCTTGCCGCGCCGGGGAATGTTGATGAAGTCCGCAAGCGTGTTCCGCCGGACATTGCCGTTCTGGGTCGCGAACATGACCGAGAGGTCCTGCCAGCTTTCCTCGTCGTCCGGCATGGCCATGACGGCGGTGATGCGCTCGCCCGCCGGCAGCGCCTCGATGACCTGCTGCATCTTGACCCCGCGCCCCTGCGGGCCCGTGCGCGGCAGCCGGTGGACCTTGAGCTTGTAAACGATGCCCGAGGCGGAGAAGAACAGCAGCGGCGTGTGCGTGTGCGCGATGATGACCTGCGAGACCGCGTCCTCGTAGCGGGTGGACATGCCCGCCCTGCCCTTGCCGCCGCGCTTCTGCGCCCGGTAGGTGGAAAGCTGCACGCGCCGGATATTGCCGCCCTGGCTCACCGTCACGACCATGTCCTCGCGCTGGATCAGGTCCTCTTCGTCGGGGTCGATCTCGTCGTCGGTGAAGATGGAGCGGCGCTCGTCCGCAAAGCGGTCCCGCACGCTCTGGAGCTCCTCGCGGATCACGGCGAGCAGCTTCTCCCGCGAGCCCAGGATTTCCAGATAGCCGCGAATGCGCGCCGCCACCTCCTCCAGCTCCTCGGCGATCTTCTGCCGTTCGAGGCCGGTCAGCCGGTGCAGGCGCAGGTCCAGGATCGCGCGCGCCTGCGCGTCGCTCAGCCGGTAGCCGCCGTCCTCCAGCGCGCCGCCGGCCGTGCCGAGAAGGTCGAGCAGCGGCGCCGTATCCGCCGCCGGCCAGGCCCGCGCCAGCAGGGCGGCGCGTGCTTCCGCCGGATCGCCCGCCTGCCGGATGACTCGGATGATCTCGTCTATATTGGCGACGGCGACCGCGAGGCCGACCAACACATGCGCGCGCTCCCGCGCCTTGCCGAGATCGTGGCGGGTGCGCCGCGCGACGACCTCTTCGCGGAAGGCCACGAAGGCGCGGATGATGCGATCCAGCGAGAGTGTCTCGGGTCGCCCGCCGTTCAGCGCCAGCATGTTGATGCCGAAGCTGACCTGCATCTGCGTGTGCCGGTAAAGCTGGTTCAGCAGCACGCGGTGCTCCACGCCCGGCTTGAGCTCGATGACGATGCGGATGCCGCGCCGGTCGCTTTCGTCCCGGAGCGCCTGGATGCCCTCGATCAGCTTCAGGTTCACGACCTCGCTGATGCGCTCGGTCATCCGCGCCTTGTTGACCTGGTAGGGCACCTCCGTGACGATGATCGCCTCGCGGTTGCCCTGCCGCTCCTCGATCTCGGTGCGGGCCCGGAGGATGACCGTGCCGCGCCCGGTCAGATAGGCCTGCCGGATGCCTTCCCGGCCCAGCAGCACGCCGCCGGTCGGGAAGTCCGGCCCCGGCACATATTCCATCAGTTCTTCGACGGTGATCGCCGGATTGTCGAGATAGGCGAAGCAGGCGTCGATCACCTCGCCCAGATTGTGGGTCGGGATGTTGGTCGCCATGCCGACGGCGATGCCGCCCGCGCCGTTGACCAGCAGGTTCGGATATTGCGCCGGCAGGACGACGGGCTCCTGCTCGCTGTCATCGTAGTTCGGCTGGAAATCGACCGTGTCCTTGTCGATATCGGTCAGCAGCGCTTCGGCCGCCCGCGCGAGCCGCGCTTCGGTGTAGCGCATCGCCGCAGGGGGGTCGTTGTCCATCGAGCCGAAATTGCCCTGCCCCGCCACCAGCGGCAGGCGCATGGAGAAGGGCTGCGCCATCCGCACCATGGCGTCGTAGATCGCGCTGTCGCCGTGCGGGTGGAACTTGCCCATCACGTCGCCGACGATGCGCGCCGACTTGCGGAAGGGCTGGTTCCAGCCGTAGCCGCCCTCGCGCATGGCATAGAGGATGCGCCGGTGGACCGGCTTCAGCCCGTCGCGCACATCCGGCAGCGCGCGCGCCACGATCACGCTCATCGCGTAATCGAGATATGAGCGGCGCATCTCGTCTTCGAGCGCAACCGGCGCGATGTCGTCCGGCTCTATGGTTATCGTGTCGTTCACGGAACGCTAGGTGGTTGCGGGAGGTTGTCGGGGGCCGCGCCGGCGGAAGCTGCGTGGTGCAGGGGGCGGTTCATCAGAAGGGGATGTCGTCGTCCAGGTCGGAGCCCAATGCCGGCGCCGGCGCGGCGGACCTGCCGCCGCCCGAATCCCGGTCGTCATAGCTGCCGTAATCCCTGTCGCGGGATTCGCTATCGCCGGCCCGGTCGAGCATCTGGAGTTCGCCCCGGAACCGCTGCAAAACGACCTCGGTCGTATAGCGGTCCTGACCGGACTGGTCCTGCCATTTGCGCGTTTGCAGGCTGCCTTCGAGATACACCTTCGACCCCTTGCGAAGAAACCGCTCGGCGATTTCCGCCAGACGCCCGAATATGACGACCCGATGCCACTCAGTGCGTTCGCGCCGCTCGCCGCTTTGCCGGTCGTTCCAGGTCTCCGAGGTCGCGAGCGAAAATTGCGCCAGCTTGTCTCCCGACTGCATGGTCCGGATTTCGGGGTCGCGGCCAAGATTCCCAACCAGAATCACCTTGTTGACGCTGCCTGCCATAACCGCTGTTCCCTTACACCCGATTCGCCCCTGAAACATACACCCGGCCGGCGACTGAATCGACCCGAAACCCTGTGGAACGAATCGGTAACTTTGTCTCGCCGGCCCACACTTCCCGACACCTCATATCCGGGCAGCCGGAAGAGCAGGAAAGCGCCGTGATCGTTGCCCTCCGGGCAGGGGCCGGCCGGCACCGCCCTATCGGGATTGCATGGCTATCCGCTCGGCCCGAAGGCGAGGTCCGGCAGCCACAATACAAAGTCCGGGAAGAGCGCGATCAGGACGATCACCACGACATAGGTGAGCAGGAACGGGATCACGGCGACCGAAATCTTGTCGATACCCACATTCGTTAATCGCGTTGCAACGAACAGGTTCGCCCCGACTGGCGGTGTAAGGAAGCCGATCTCGCAGGCGATCACCATGATGACACCGAACACTACCGGATCGATGCCGACCGAAACCGCGATCGGAAGCATCAGCGGGGTCAGCAGGATGATCTGGGCAATGGACTCGAGGAACATGCCGGTGATGATGAGGATCGCGGAGATGACCAGGAGCAGGACAAAGCTGCTGTCCGTGAAGCCGGTCAGGAATTCGCCGATCAGGAACGGCACGTCCATCAGGCTCAGCAACTCGCCGAAGGCCTTGGCCGGACCGACGATGATGAGGACCGCGCCCGAGATCATCGCCGTGGTCTTCAGGCAGGACAGGATCGCCTCCCAGGTCAGTTCGCGATGCACGAATTGACCGACGAGAAAGGCGTAAACCACCGCGACCGAAGCTGCTTCGGTAGGTGTGAAGGCCCCGCTGTAGATGCCGCCGAGGATCAGGACGGGAGCGCCGATAGCCCATTTGCCGTCCCAGCAGGCCTGCCCGACGCGCGCCCATGAAAAACTGTGGTCGGTCTGCCCGCCATAGCCGCGCCGGCGCGCGATCAGCCAGGTGACCAGCAGCAGCAGCGCGCTCGCGAGCAACCCTGGCACGACGCCGGCGAGGAACATGCGCGGGATCGAAACGTCCGAGACCACGCCGTAGATGATCATCAGGTTGCTCGGCGGAATAAGGCTTCCCAGCGCACCGCCGGAGGCGGCGATCGCACCGCCGAAAGCCGGGTCGTAACGCTCGCGGACCATCGCCGGAATCATGACGGCGCCGATGGCCGCCGTGGTCGCAGGGCCGGAGCCCGAGAGGGCGGCGAAGAAGGTGCATCCGAGCACGGCCACCAGGCCGAGACTGCCCATGTAGTTGCCGATCAGCGACTGGGCGATCGCCACGATCCTGAGCGCGAGGCCGCCGCGTTCCATCAGGGCGCCGGCGAATACGAAGAGCGGCACGGTCAGAAGCGGAAAGGGCTCGACCCCGGTGTACATGGCCTGGGCCAGCGCCACGGCCGGAATGTCGATCAGGAAGTAGCCGACCAGCGTCGCCATCGCCACCGCAATCGGGATCGGAATGCCGAAGGCGATGGTGACGACCAGCGTCCCGAACATGTAGAGCGCTTCAATCATGGATGATCGTCCCGCCCTCGGGGACTGCCGTCGGCAGAATGCCGTCCCGGTACCAGTGGTAATAGACCTGGACGAGACGGACCGTCATCAGGGCGAAGCCCACGACCAGACACAGATACGGCCACTTCTGGGCAACGCCCAGCACCGGCGATTCGAAGGGAAGCTCCCACATCGAGAGATGCAAGAGGAAACTCTGCCAGGTCAGATATATCGCGAACACGAACCACACGAAGTCGCTAAGCACGGCCATACCGAGCCCAATCCAGCCCGGGAAAAGATTAATCAGGTTCATCACCCGTATGTGGGCGCGTTCGCGCACCGCCCAGGAGGCCGAAATATAGACGGACCAGAGCATCGCATAGACGGCGATTTCGTCCGACCAGGAGGTCGGCGCGCTGAACACGTAACGCATCACGACCTGGAAGAAGACGAGCACCGCCATGACGACGACGCAGACGCCCGCAATGACTTCTTCGGCTCGCCGCTCAAGGAACGCGAAGACTGTGCTGAAAGAGGGCATGAGGCCAGCAGTAGAACGGGTATCCGGACCGAAGTCGAGGGCCGCGGCGGGGCCGGTGGTCCTTTTGCCCCGCCGCGGCCGCTCGCTGCCGAAGCGCCGTTCTAGTTGGCGACGGCGTTGATCGCCTCGATCAGTTCGACATATTCGGGGCCGCGGTCGGCCGCGAAGGCCGCATGCACCTTGGCGGCCGCCTCGATGAAGGGCTTGGTGTCCGGAGTCGTGATCTTCACGCCGGAGTCCAGGAGCTTTTGCGTAAACCCTTCGTTACCGATCCTGAGATGCGCCCGCGCTGCCTCCGCCGCGATATCGGCAGCCATGTAGAGCGCGTCCTTCTGTTCGTCGGTCAGCTTGTCCATGAACTTGGTGCTGACGAAGAACGGCGGCGTCAGCGCGAAGTGGCCCGTCAATGCGACATGCTTGGCGACCTCGTGGAACTTCTGGGTGTAAATCACGTCGAGCGGGAGGTCGCCGCCATCGACGGTTCCGGTCTGCACGGCGGTCAGGGTTTCCGACCAGGCCATCGGGACAGGGTCGGAGCCGAACGCCTTGTAGGTGTCCACCATCACGACATTCTTGGGAACCCGGTATTTCAGCGGCTTGAAATCCTCGATGGAGTTGATCGCCTGCTTCGAGTTGTAGATGTGCCGGAACGAGACCAGCACGATCTTCACCAGATGGACGCCGGCTTCTTCCGGCATCGCGCCCCAGATCTGCTTGCCGACATCGCCATCGACCACCTTGAGGGCATGTTCGAGGTTCTGGAGCATGTACGGCATGACCAGCAGGTCGATCTTGGGGTAGAACGGGCCGGCGTTGTTCTGCGCGATCAGCGTGCCGTCGAGCGTGCCGAGCTGCAGCTTCTTGAACATGTCCTGCTCGCCGCCCATCTTGAAGCAGCAATGGACCTTGACCCGGACTTCGCCGCCGGTGAGCTTGTTGAGACGGTCGGCGAAGGTGTTCATGAACGTGCCGTAAGCATTCGACTCGGCGGTCGCATAGCCGATGTTCATCAATGTCGCGGCGAGCGAAGAACCCGTGGACATTGCCGTGACAACGGCCATCATGGTCGCCGCCAGAAGCGTTTTCTTTATCATTTCTTTCTCCCGGTTCCGGAAACGGAGTCCTCTTGGCTACGGCGCATGGAACGATCTCTCCCCCCATATCCGTAACCCATTGGCGGCGCCTGACAGGCACAGCCGGGTTACTCAGTCCGCCATGTCGGGCGGACTGACGGAGCGAGTGTTGCACAGCGGCGCGATGGACTCCAGCGTCACACAGCGCGTTCTCCGGACATCCCGTTCGGCGCCCTGCCCGGCGAGGACCGGGCCGCCGCGGCAATGCGGCGGAAACACGCCCCGGCTTCTATGCCGGGGCGGTTCGCCCTAAAATCCCATCCGTCATGACAGCCTTGTCCCAGCCCCGCCGGATCGTCGTTCGCGGCGCCCGGGAGCACAATCTGAAATCCGTCGATGTCTCGCTGCCGCGCGGCAGCCTGGTCGTCGTCACCGGGCTTTCCGGCTCCGGCAAGTCGTCGCTGGCCTTCGACACGATCTATGCCGAAGGCCAGCGCCGCTATGTGGAGAGCCTCTCCGCCTATGCGCGGCAATTCCTGGAGCTGATGCGCAAGCCCGATGTCGACTCGATAGAAGGCCTCTCGCCGGCGATCTCCATCGAGCAGAAGACCACCTCGCGCAATCCCCGCTCGACCGTGGCCACCGTTACCGAGATCTACGATTACATGCGCCTCCTGTGGGCGCGGGTCGGCATCCCCTACTCGCCCGCTACGGGCCTGCCCATAGAGAGCCAGAGCGTCGCCCAGATGGCGGACCGGATCGAGGCCCTGCCGGAAGGCTCGCGGCTGCTGCTGATGGCGCCGGTCGTGCGGGGCCGCAAGGGCGAATACCGCAAGGAGCTCCGGGAATACCAGCGGCGCGGCTTCCAGAGGGTCAAGATCGACGGCGAACTCTACGACATCGAGGAAGCGCCGGCGCTCGGCAAGAATTTCAAGCACGACATCTCCATCGTCGTGGACCGGATCGCGGTCCGCCCCGGGCTCGGCAACCGGCTGGCGGACAGCCTGGAAACGGCGCTCGAACTCTCCGACGGGCTGGCATCGGTCGAGGATGTGCGCACGGGCGAAAGCATCCTGTTCTCCGCCCGCTTCGCCTGCCCCGTCTCCGGCTTCACCATCGAGGAGATCGAGCCGCGCCTGTTCTCCTTCAACAACCCGGCGGGCGCCTGCCCGGCCTGCGACGGCCTCGGCAGCCGGCGCCATGTCGATGCGGCGCTCGTGGTGCCGGACGAGGGGCTGAGCATGCGCCGGGGCGCCGTCGCGCCCTGGAAGAACACCACCGCGAAATACTACCAGCAGACGCTCAGGAGCCTCGCGCGCCACTACGAGGTGGATGTCAACACGCCCTGGCGCGACCTGCCGGAAGAGGTCCGCCGCGCGGTGCTCTACGGCTCCGGCAACGAGCCGGTGACCATGGCCTACAATGACGGCATCCGGAACTACCGCGTCACCAAGCCGTTCGAGGGGGTCGTCAACAATCTGGAGCGCCGCCTGAGGGAGACGGACAGCGCCTGGGTCCGCGAGGAGCTGTCGAAATATCTCGCATCCCGGCCCTGCGAGACCTGCGCCGGCAAGCGGCTGCGGCCCGAAGCGCTCGCCGTCAGGATCGACGGGCGCGACATTTCCGATGTCGCCGCGCTCTCCATCGGCAGTGCCGGGCGTTGGTTCGCCGGGCTGGAAAAGGCGCTGACGCCCAAGCAGCGCGAAATCGGCGCCCGCATTCTCCGCGAAATCAACGACCGGCTGGGCTTCCTGAACGATGTCGGGCTCGAATACCTGACGCTGGACCGGTCCTCCGGCACGCTCTCGGGCGGGGAGAGCCAGCGCATAAGGCTCGCCTCGCAGATCGGCTCGGGCCTGACCGGCGTGCTCTATGTGCTGGACGAGCCCTCGATCGGCCTCCACCAGCGCGACAATGCCCGCCTGCTGGCGACCCTGAGGCGCCTGCGCGACCTCGACAACACGGTCATCGTCGTCGAGCATGACGAGGAGGCGATCCGCAGCGCCGACTACCTGGTGGATATGGGCCCCGGCGCCGGCGTGCATGGCGGCCGTGTCGTGGCCGAGGGCCTGCCGGAGGAAGTGGTCGGGCGCGGAGAGGGGCTGACGGCGCAATACCTCACCGGCCGCAGGCAGATCGCGATTCCGGAGCGGCGGCGGCCGGGCAACGGGCACCGGCTGGTCGTCCAGGGCGCGAGCGGCCACAACCTCCGGCATATCGACGCCGCCTTCCCGCTCGGCGTGTTCGCCTGCGTCACCGGCGTTTCGGGCGGCGGCAAGTCCACCCTGGTCGTGGAAACGCTCTACAAGGCGCTGGCGCGGGCAATCCACGGCGCGCGCGGCGCGGCCGCCCCGCATGAGCGGATCGAGGGCGCCGACCTCATCGACAAGGTGATCGACATCGACCAGTCGCCCATCGGGCGCACGCCGCGCTCGAACCCGGCCACCTATACCGGCGCGTTCACGCCGATACGCGACTGGTTCACCGGCCTGCCGGAAGCGAAGGCGCGCGGCTACAAGCCGGGGCGCTTCTCCTTCAACGTGAAGGGCGGGCGCTGCGAGACCTGCCAGGGCGACGGCGTCATCAAGATCGAGATGCACTTCCTGCCCGATGTCTATGTGGAGTGCGAGACATGCCGGGGCCGGCGCTACAACCGCGAGACGCTGGAAGTGCGCTTCCGCGGCCGGTCCATCGCCGACGTGCTGGACCTGACGGTCGAGGAAGGCGTCGAGCTCTTCCGGGCGGTGCCGGCGGTCTACAACAAGCTGGAGACGCTGCGCCGGGTCGGCCTCGGCTATATCAAGATCGGCCAGCAGGCGACGACGCTTTCCGGCGGCGAGGCGCAGCGCGTCAAGCTCGCCAAGGAGCTGTCCCGGCGCTCGACCGGGCGGACGCTCTACATTCTGGACGAGCCGACCACGGGCCTGCATTTCGAGGATGTGCGCAAGCTGCTGGAGGTGCTGCATGCGCTGGTCGATGCCGGCAATACGGTGATCGTCATCGAACACAATCTCGAAGTCATCAAAACGGCGGACTGGATCGTCGATCTGGGCCCCGAGGGCGGCGCCGGGGGCGGGCGCATCGTCGCCGCCGGCACGCCGGAAGAAGTGGCAGACGCGCCGGACAGCCACACGGCGCGGTATCTGGCGGCCTCTCTCGGCCGGGCCGAACGGCTGGCGGGTTAGCGGTCAGCGCCGCAGCGCGATCAGGGACAATTGGCGGCCGTAGTCCGCTTCGCCCCGCAGGCAGGCGCGGCGGTAGCTGAAGAAGCGTTCCTCCTCGGCGCAGGTATCCGCACCGGCGTACGAGACGGCCGCAAGGCCCACGCGCTCCAACCGCGCCGCGACGTAACCGGAAAGGTCGAAACGGAAATGGCCGGGCCGCCCGGCAGCAACGAACCAGCGGCCGTTGCCGGGATCGGCCGCCTCGAACGCCTTGCGGAACTCGGGGCCGACTTCGTAAGACGCCTGCCCGATGCAGGGGCCGACGGCCGCTACCGTCCGCCCCGCCCGCGCGCCCAGTTCCTCCATGCGCTCCAGCACAGCTTCGGCGATGCCGGCAAGCGCGCCGCGCCAGCCGCAATGGGCCGCGCCGACGACGCCCGCCCGCTCGTCCGCAAGCAGCACGGGCGCGCAATCCGCCGTCAATATGCCGAGCGCCAGGCCCGGACGGTCGGTCGCCATGCCGTCGGCCCTCAGGCCCTTCGGCGGCTCCGTCAGGATCGCGGCCTCGGCGCTGTGGACCTGGTAGAGCGTCGCCAGACGGTCCGCGCCGACTGCGGCCAGCGCGCGGCGGCGGTTTTCGCTTACCGCATCCCGGTCGTCGCCGAAGCCGAAGCCGCAATTGAGGCCGGCATAGAGGCCGGTGCTGACGCCGCCTTCCCGCTCCAGGAAGGCATGCGCAACGCCTGCAAGGCCCGATAGCGCGTCCCCTTCCATCATCTCCCTTCTCCCTCCAGGAACCCTGCGGGCGCGGGTGCATCGGCCGGACCGAAGGCCAGCACCCGGAACAGCCGGCCCATCGCATCCTCGCCGGTCAGCCGCGCCAGCGCTTCCTTCTGGCCGCCGAGCCGGGCGGCGCGGGCCTCGATACCGAGGCGGCGGAGCCAATCGCCCTGCAGCACCGGCCCCCAGACCGCCGCGCCGGCCTCGCGGCCTGCCCGCATCAGCGCTGCGAAATCCACATGCGCGCTCATATCCGCTTCGCCGGGCCGCGACAACGGATCGACAGGCTCATGCCCACTCACCGCTTGCACGGTCGGCCTTCCGGGCGGCTCGACATAGCCGTAGTCGATGGCGAGGCCGTAGCCCGGACGCGCCGCCAGAGCCGCCGCGATGCCGCCCGCCGCCGGACAGACCTCGGAAATATCACCGTCTTCGCCCGCGCCGGCATGGCGGAGCGCGGGGCCTGCAACGAAACGGAAACCGTCCCCTTCGAAGTCCACCAAGCGCTCGTGCCAGTTTCCGCCGATCCGCACGAACTGGCGGATCGGCAGCGCGTCGAAGAACTCGTTCGCGATCCAGATGGAGGGGCCGTTCGGTATCGTGTCCGGGCTGTCGTGCCACACGGCGCCGAAGCCTTGCGCGCGCTGGAGGGAGCGAAGCACGGGCGAGGTTTCCACGAGATGCACTTCGGGACGGAACGCCGGCTCCAGCCGGGCGGCGCGCAGGGCGTCAGCCATCAGCACCCCGCGCCCCGGCCCGAGCTCGATCAACCGGACATCCGCAGGCCGACCCAACCGCTCCCATGCATCCACGCACCAGAGCCCCACGATCTCGCCGAACATCTGGCTGACCTCGGGCGCGGTAATGAAGTCCCCGCCCCGGCCGAAGGGGTCGCGGCCGGCATAGTAAGCGGCATTGTTGAGCGCCATGAATTCCGCAAGCGAAATCGGCCCGTCGCGCTCGATGCGCCGGACCGGCCTTGCCGCCAGGCCGCCGGTCACGGGCGGCGGACCGCGAGCGCCAGGCCGATGGCGATGAGCGGCAGGGAAAGAAGCTGCCCCATCGTGACGGGCCCCAGGACGAACCCCAGATGCGCGTCCGGCTCCCGGAACAGTTCGGCGAAGCAGCGCGCCAGCCCGTAGCCGAGAAAGAAGACGCCCGCCAGCAGGCCGGGCCGCGCCCGCACCCGCTCCCTGGAGGCCAGCGCCAGCATGACGATGCCCAGCGCCAGGCCCTCCAGCGCCGCTTCGTAAAGCTGGCTCGGATGGCGCGGCAGGCCGGCCGGGTCCGAGGGGAATACCATCGCCCAGGAAACGTCCGTCGCCCGGCCGTAAAGTTCCCCGTTCACAAAATTGGCAAGCCGGCCGAGAAGCAGCCCGACCGGGGCGACCGCTGCCACGATGTCGCCCACGCGCAGGAAGGGGAGCCCGCGGCGGCGCGCGAACAGAAAGACCGCCAGCACGACCCCGGCGAGCCCGCCATGGAACGACATGCCGCCCTGCCAGAGGAACAGCACCTCCTCCGGGTTCGCGAGGTAGTAGCCCGGCTTGTAGAACAGCACATAGCCGAGCCGCCCCCCGGCGACGACGCCCAGCACCATCCAGGCGAGCAGGTCGTCCACCCGTTCGGCGCGCATGAGGTAGGGCGGCAGCACGGCGAGGCGGCGCGCCAGCCGCCAGCCGACGACGAGGCCCGCGAGATAGGCGAGCGCATACCAGCGTATGCCCAGCGGCCCGAGATCGATCGCCACCGGATCGATGACGGGGAACGGGATGACAGGCAGAATCACGGCCGGGGTTTCGCCGGCTCCGACCGGCCGGCGCGATCTCCCGTGACAAGCATCATTTCATGGCCCATCCTGTCGGCGCGGTCGAGAAGCTATGCCCGGAGTCGAACCCATGCAAACCGGAAAACGTGTCCTGGACGATCTGGCCCGCATGGCCTCAGGCGCCGCCGGCGCGGCGGGCGCCGTTCGCGACGAGATGGAGTCGATGGTCCGCGACCGGCTGCAGCAATTGCTCGATTCGATGGACCTTGTGCGGCGCGAGGATTTCGAGGCCGTGCAGGAGATGGCGCAGAACGCGCGCATGGAGCAGGAGCGGCTGGAAGCGCGCGTCGCCGCCCTGGAGGCCCGGCTGGCAGAAACCGGCAAGTGAACGCCGTCGTCGTCGAGTACCCTTATGACGAGCCGCCGCCCGAGGGCGCGGCGCGGCAGGTGGCCGAGGGAATCTGGTGGGTGCGGATGCCGCTGCCCTTCGTGCTCGACCACATCAACCTCTACCTGCTGGAAGACGGGGACGGCTGGACCGTCGTCGATTGCGGGCTGAACAAGGACGGCGTGCGCGATCTCTGGGAGACGCTGATCCGCACGCTGCTTGCCGGGCGCCCGGTCCGCCGCGTTCTGGTCACCCATTTCCACCCGGACCATATGGGCCTCGCGCAATGGCTGCTTGCGCGCTTTCCCGAAGCGGAGCTCTGGATGAGCCTCGCGGAATGGCTCTGGTCGCATTTCGCCTTCGACGCCCGCGAACGCAACATGGAAGAGATGCTGCGCTTCTGGCGGCGCAACGGCATGGCCACGACGACCGTGGACGCCATGCGCGGGCGCGGCAATTTCTACGCCCAGAACGTCGTTCGGCCGCCCATCGTCTATCGCCGCATCCGGCATGGCGACACCATCCGCATCGGCGGGCGCGAATGGCAGGCGATCACCGGCTCCGGCCATTCGCCCGAGCATGTCTGCCTCGCCTGCCCGGAGTCGAAACTGCTGATCTCGGGCGACCAGGTGCTGCCGCGCATCACGACCAATGTCTCTGTGCATTTCGTGGAGCCGGACGGCGACCCGCTGCAGCAGTTTCTCGACAGCACCCACGCCTTCGCCCACCTGCCGGACGGCACCTTCACGCTTTGCAGCCACGACCGGCCGTTCTACGGCCTGCATGAGCGCCTCGCGCAGTTGCGCGACCACCACCGGGCCCGCCTCGACGACGGCTGCGAAGCCCTGGCGGAACCGAGGCACGCCATAGACCTGCTGCCGGTCTTCTTCCACCGTCCGCTGGACCTGCACCAGCAGTCCTTCGCCATCGGCGAATCCATCGCCCATCTCCACAATCTCTGGCAGGCGGGGCGCGCCGAGCGCGAGCAGGGGCCAGACGGCGTCTTGCGTTTCGTGCGGGCGTGAGGGACATGCGCGAGACCCTCTCCGCCCTGCTGGAGCGCGTCGCGGAAGAAGAAACGGGGGACGCGCCGGCGCTCATCTGCGGCGAAGAGACCTGGAGCTATGCCGACCTGCTGGACCGCTCGCGCCGGGCGGCGGCGGCGCTGGCGGAACTCGGTATCGGGCGGGGCGACAAGGTCGCGCTCTGGCTGCCGAACGTACCGGCCTGGCTCGCGCTCTATTTTGCGCTCGGCCGCCTCGGCGCGGTGACGGTCGCGGTCAACACCCGCTTCCGGGCGCTCGAAGTCGCGGACATCCTTTCGCGGTCCGGGGCGCGGGCGCTTGTCATGTGGCCGGGTTTCAAGGACATCGACTTCGCCGGGATGCTGGTCGAGATCGGGGACGACGCGCTCGCCGGTCTCGAGCGGGTGCTGGTCCATGACGAGGGCGAAGCGCCGGTGCCAGAGCGAGTGGCCGGCAAGCCGGTCACGGCGGTGCGGGCGCTGTTCGGGGCTCCGCCGCTGGCCGAGGACCGCGCGGCGCCGGACGACCCCTGCAACATCTTCACAACCTCCGGCACCACCTCGAAGCCCAAATTCGTGCTGCACGGACAGGAGCCGGTGACGCGCCATGCCCGCGACTGCGTCGCCGCCTTCGGCTGGGACCGGCCGGGCGCGGTCAGCTACCAGGCGACGCCGCTTTGCGGCGTGTTCGGCTTCTCGACCATGATGGCGACGGTTGCCGCCGGCGCGCCCAACGTCCTGGCCCCGCTGTTCACGCCGGGCGAGGCCGCCGAAGCGGTGCGCCGGCACAAGGTCACGCATTTCATGGGCACGGACGATATGTATGCGGGCATGCTGGCCCTGCGCGAAGAGCCGGAACCCTTCCCGAGCCTGCGCCTCTGCGGCTATGCGCTGTTCAATCCGACGCTGGAGGATTTCGCGGCGCGGACGCTGGCGCGCGGCGTGCCGCTGATCGGGCTTTACGGCATGAGCGAGGTCGGCGCGCTGATGGCCGTGCAGAAGATCGACGCGCCGCTGGAGGACCGGCTGGCAGGCGGCGGCTATCCCGTGGCTCCGGAAGCCGCGGTGCGGGTGCGCGATGTCGAGACCGGCGCGCTCTGTCCGCCCGGCGTCTCGGGCGAGGTCGAAATGCGTTGCCCGAGCCTCTTCCTCCGCTATGAGGGCAACCCGGAAGCCACCGCCGCGGCGATGACGGAGGACGGGTTCCTGCGCACCGGAGACGCCGGCCGCATGCGCGCCGACGGCAGCTTCGTCTATGAGGCGCGCATGGGCGACACGCTCCGCCTCGCCGGGTTCCTCACCAGCCCGAGCGAGATCGAGGCGCATATCGAGACGCATCCCACGGTCGCCGGGTGCCAGGTCGTCGGCGTGGCCACGCCGCGAGGGCCTCGCGCCTTCGCCTTCGTGCGCCCGGCGGAAGGCCGCTTTGACGAAACGGCGCTCCTCGCCTGGTGCCGCGAGACCATGGCCAACTACAAGGTGCCCGTCCGGGCCGCCGCCATAGACGCCTTCCCCGTCACCCACAGCGCCAACGGCACCAAGATCCAGAAAGCAGAACTCCGCCGCATGGCGGAGGCCATGGAAGCGGATACGGTTTCCGTGCAAAGTGCTTCAGCGGCTGAGTAACGGAGGCTGACAAGTGACCGGTTGGCGCGATGCCCTTCCTTCCGACGGCCTGCTGGCGGTGGTCAAGCGGGACTGTCCGACCTGCGTCCTGGTTGCGCCGGTCCTCGCGGAACTGGCGGCAAAAGGGGCCGTTGCGGTTACGCAGGACGATCCCTTCTTTCCCGAGGGCGCCGCGCCCCGTCACGACGGCGATCTCGAGCTTTCATACCGGCTTGACATCGAGACCGTGCCGACCTTGATCCGCTTCAGCGGCGGCAGGGAAGCCGCGCGCGCGATCGGATGGAACAAGGCCGAATGGCGGGCCCTTACCGGCAACGACGGTCTCGGCGAGGACCTGCCCGAGAACCGGCCCGGATGCGGGTCGCTGTCGGTCGAGTTCGGGATGCCGGAGAGGCTGGCGGTGCGCTTCGGCGATATCCCGCTCAAGGCGCGGCGGATCACCGTCGAGGACCATGACGACCCGATGGAAGCGGCCTTCGACCGGGGCTGGACCGACGGGCTGCCGATCGTGCCGCCGACCGACCTGCGCGTGGCGCGGATGCTGGCCGGCACCACGCGCGCGGCCGGCGAGGTTATCGGGGCGATCCCGCCCAACCTCATCCCCTGCACGGTGGAGAAGGCGGCCATCAACGCCGTCATGGCCGGCTGCCGGCCCGAATATTTCCCGACCGTGCTGGCAGCGGTCGAAGCGGCACTGGACCCGGCGTTCTCCATGCACGGCCTGCTCTGTACGACGCATTTCGCGGGGCCCGTGATCGTCGTGAACGGCCCCGTCGTGCGCCGCATCGGCATGAACTGGGGCCTGAACGCGCTCGGCCAGGGCAACCGCGCCAACGCCACCATCGGCCGGGCCTTCCAGCTCATCGTCCGCAATGTCGGCGGCGGGCGGCCGGGCGAGATCGACCGCGCGGCGCTCGGCAATCCCGGCAAATACACCTTCTGCTTCGCGGAGGACGAAACCGACCCGGACTGGACGCCGCTCTCGGTCGCGCGCGGCATCCCGCCGGGCAGGTCCGCCGTCACCCTCTTCCACGGCGAGGGGGTGAGCGGCTTCGTGGACCAGAAGAGCCGCACGGCGAAGGAGCTGACGACCTCGCTCGCCCACTATCTCTGGCATGTGAACCATCCGAAGCTCTGCGAGTTCGGCGGGGCGCTGCTGGTGCTCTCGCCGGAGCATTACCTTATCTACAAGTCCGAGGGCTGGGGCCGCGATGAAATCCATGAAGCCCTCTGGACCGCGCTGAAACGACCGGGACGCGACGTCGTGCGCGGCGCCGGCGGCCTCGCCGAAGGACTGGAGCCCGGCCGGGAGCACGAAGTCATCGACAAGTTCCGCGAACCCACCTTCCTGATTGCGCGCGCGGGCGGACCGGCGGGCCTGTTCTCGGCGGTCATAGGGGGGTGGACCGGAATGCGGATGACCGGAGAAGTCGATCCTGTAACGAAGGAGATCGGACCATGACGGAACCCTATACGATGCGGGACCCGACGGCGGAGACGGAGCCGGCCTACCGGCAGCCCGTCGTGCCGCCGGCAAGCCTCGACGGCCTCACCATCGGCCTGCTCTCCATCGGCAAGGAGCGTTCGGTGGAGTTCCTCGACGCGGTGGAGGAGCGGCTGGCCGCCCAGGGCCTGAAGGTGATGCGCTTCGCCAAGCCGACGCACACCAAGCCCGCCCCGCGCGGCGTCATCCAGGACCTCGTGGAGCGCTGCGACATCGTTGTCGAAGGGCTTGCGGACTGAGGCTCGTGCACGTCGTGCAGTTTGCATGACATCATCGAGCTGGACCGCCTGGGAATGCCCGGCTGCGCCATTGCGACCGAGGAGTTCCGCGACGCCGCCGCCGTGCAGGCGGACGCCATGGGCGTGCGCCCGGCCGTGGTGTTCGTGGACCACCCGATCCAGAACCGCACGCCGGAAGAGCTGACGGACATCGCCGAGCGCGCCATCCAGCCCATCCTCGCCGCCATCCGCAGCGGATAGCCAAGCGGCGTCGGACACGAACCGGGACCCTTGGATTGCCATGAATGCGCAGCAGACAACCAGTCGGGAAACTATCGACGATATTGTCAGACGCATCGTCGAAGCCGCCGCCCCTGAAAAGATAATTCTTTTCGGATCGGCGGCCAGAGGAGATATGGGCGCCGACAGCGATCTGGACATTCTGGTCGTCAAGGACGATCCCGATACTCTCGGCCTGCTGGGGCGCATATACCGGAGTTTGTACGGAGCGGGCGCCGCAGTGGACGCGGTCGTTGCAGCGCCGAAGGACCTGGAACGGTTCAGGGACAGTCATGCCCTGGTCTTCAAATCCGCCCTTCTGGAAGGGCAGGTGCTCTATGACGCCTCCTGAGCGTTTCTCTCCGGACGATCCCCGCGAATGGCTGAACCGGGCGAGAAGCAGTCTGGTCTTGGCCCGCAATCGGGTTCCCGAAGCCTATCTGGAGGACCTGTGCTTTCTCGCTCAACAGGCCGCGGAGAAGGCGGTCAAGGCATTGTTGATCGAACGACGCATCGACTTCCCCTACGTGCACGATCTGGGGCGTCTGCTGTTCCTTTTGGAAGAGGAAGGAGAAGAGGTACCGGAAGAGATACGCGCTGCTGCCGAACTGACTCTCTACGCCTCCGCCACACGTTACCCCGGTGTCGTGCGCCCGGTAACCACCGAAGAATACTCGCAAGCTACAGAAATCGCCGAAACGGTCGTTCGATGGGTCGAACAACGGTTGTCCATCCGGTGACCCCAGGCGATTCCGCCTGTTATGCGCCGTAGTCGGCAGCCCGGCCTGCGTTACCGGGCGATGATGCTGCGGTGGACCCAGGTGCCTTGCGAGCGGCGCATCTCGGTGTAGAAGGCTTCGTCCGACGCACGGGTTTCGACGGTTATCCGTCCGGGCATGGCCCTGCTCGAGCCCTCGCCGGTGCGCGCGGCGTCGATGAAGACTGCGACCTCGGCCAGAGTCGGGCCGGGTCGCGCCGTTTCGTCCTCCGACGCCAGGGCCTCCGTCGCCGCCGCCTTCAACTGCCGCGCCCAGAGCTTCCGGAACAGGCCGGTGCTCGCGAACTCGTCGCCGCCGTCGAGCCTGCCGCCTATGGCGAAGACATAGCCGACCGCGTCCGGATGGTCCTGCGCCAGCCGCCCCAGCGCTTCCTCATAACCTTCCAGCGCCGACGCCAGAGCGGCGTTCTCCAGAGACAGTTGCAGGCTTGAGCGCGACCGCTCGTCGGCCACGGACTGCCTCACGGCCCCGCCCAGGCCCGACTGCGTCGCCGTGACCGACGCCCATATCCGCCCCTGGAGGTCGCCCCGGCCCGACGAACGGTCCCTTGTCCATGCCCGTCTGCCGCCGGTCGCACTCAGGCTTTCCTGCGCCCGGCGGTAGAGCGCCACCCTGCCGGACTTCGACGGCAGGCGCGCCGTGGACGCCGAGAACTCGCGCTCTTTCTCGGAGCCCCGCCCTTCCCATCGGCCCTGCTCCACGCAGAAGGCGCCGACGGGAATGTCTCCGGAATGCGGCGGCACGACCATGCTGATGGTCAGCACGCGATCCTGCTTGCCGCCCTTGACGATATCGCCTGCCTGGATGAAGACCTCGCGGCCACCTCGATTGCGGACGACCAACTCCTCGACATCGCCGGTTTCCATAACCTTCACGACGCCCTGCTCCATCGCCTCGGCAAGCGTGAGCGGCACGGGGCCGGGGTTTTCCGCCTCGCGATGGATCAGATAGATCGCGAGGGCGTCGTGGGTATAGGGCCCGGTGAGGCGGTAGTCGCGGTCCGATGCGGGCGCCGTCGCCGGGCCCATTGCAGCGGCGGCAAGCAGAATGGCCGCCGACAGGATACCGAAACGATGCATGCCGAGGTCCTCCTCTCAGGATACGGGTTGCGATGGACCCCGGCTAAACGGCCTGTGCGGCAGCGGCATGGCCGGAATACGGCCTTTTCAGGGCCGCCCGTCTCGAATCTTTTTCAACAGTCGAACCGCAATGCTCATCGGAAGATTTCGTAATTTCCGCAATTGAGGTCATCGAACCGGCAAAGCGATATTTTGTCCGGGAATGCCGATGGGCGATTCTCCACGCAGAAATTTCATAAAATCGAAATTCGACTGGATATTATACTATATTGGCGTTTTTACCGATACGATAAAAACTAATAGGGCCCGAAAGTTAATCTTATGGCTCTAACTTCGATATAATAAATTGTGTGATTTTTTATCGAATTGGAAAATTGAATCCTTAATTTTCAGGCGTTATCGCCTATATAACTGCCACAAGTCCTCCTGCAGACTGCCCAAGGAGTGAAGTGCGCATGTTCGAAAAGCGCAGCGATCTCAGGAAATTCCTCACCGTCGCGGAGACCGGCACCGTCCTTGGCGCGGCAGACCGGATGGCGATGACGCAGCCGGCCCTGTCGCGCGCCATCGCCCGGCTCGAGGCCTCATTCGGCGGGAAGCTCTTCGAACGGCTCCCGACAGGCGTCCGCCTTACCGAATTCGGCGCCACGGTCGCCGAGCAGGCCCGCTACATCCTGCGCGAGATGGAGACCGCCGAGGGAACGATCAAATCGACGCTGACGGGCCGTACGAGCGGCCTGCGGGTCACGGCGGGCCCGATCTGGATGCAGGCCATATTGCCCGAGGCCGTTGCCAGGTTTCACGATGCTTTTCCGGATGTCGAGCTGAGGCTGCACACCATGACATTCCTGGAGGGCATCCGGTTGCTCGTGAACGGCGAAACCGACCTCCATTGCGGCCGCATCGATGTCGACCGCCAGCTTCCGGCAATCCTTCGGCGCGACAGCTTTCTGGACATGACATCGCGCATCGTCGCCCGCTCGGACCATCCCCTTCACGCCGGAGAGGTGACCTGCAGCGCCTTGGTGGAGTGGCCGTGGATCGACTGCGACGCTCCGGCCAGGACGCGGGACGACGAAGGCCGCTCGCCGCTTGCCGAACTTCTCGACGAAATCTTCGCCAGAACCGGCAAACATGTACGTATAGTCGTCCGCGCCGGCCCTGCGGGTCTGACCCTGATGGGCGCGGGGCCCTACCTGTCCCGCCTTCCGACCACCTTTCTCGACAGGCTTCCCGAACTTCGCCTCAAGCCGTTGCCGCTCGAGTTCGGGAGGACCCGATTTCGCGCCGGCCTGGTCTCTCGCGTTTCGGCCTGGGACTTTTCCGCTTTCCGGTATTTCGCCGAAACCGTTCGCGACCTGGCCCGCAGACAGCGCGCGTTGCAGTCCATCACTACCGCATAGCGCGCAATATCGGCCGGCTGCGGAAAAGCAGGCGCGTTGCGGCTGCCGATACGGCGAAGCAGACGACCAGGAGCGGGCCTGCGGGCAGGTCGGAGGCCGCCGATACGGCGATGCCCGCGACGACGGCCAGAGCGCCGCTGGCGAAGGCGCGCCAGTGGATATAGCCCTTGCCAGCGCGGGCCGCGAGCGCCGGCAGGATGAGGCTTGCGAACACCAGATAAACGCCGACCAGCTGCATCGACGCCGTGACGACAAGGGCGAACAACACGAAGAAGCCGGCGCCGGCGCGCAGACGCGGCGCGGCGAGCCAGAGAACGGCGAAGAGGCCGTAGATCGGCAGGAAGGCCGCTATGTCGTGCCAGGACGCGAACAGGATCTGGCCGGAAAGCACATGGCGCAGCGCCTCGCCGCCATGCGGGTCGTTGGCAAGCGCCAGCAGCGCCGCCGAGGCGGCGACGATGAAGCTGCTGCCGATCACCGCTTCCTGCTCGTCCGGCGACTTGCGCTCGACCCAGCGGAAGAACAGCGCGATGGCGATGCCGGCCGCGAAGGCCGACCCCTGCTTCACGGTCCAGGACGGTTCGTGCAGCCAGAGGTCGAGCAGGATGACGGCGAGCCCGACGACCTGGGCGGTGGCAAGGTCGATGAACACGATGCCGCGTTTGAGGACTTCGATACCCAGCGGCGCATGGGCCGCCGCGACCAGCAGTCCGACGACAAGGCCCGGCGCCAGGATATCGAGCAGGTCAAGACCGATCTCTGGCCTCCTCGAGCAGGGCCAGCGTGCTGTCGAACAGGGAGAACAGGTCCGTCGCCTCCGGGCGGCCGCCTACCGTGAACGGAAGCTCGACGGCCGGAAGCCCGGTTTTCCCGGACAGCCACTCAGAGGCGTCCTCAGGGTCGAAGGGCGCGCGGAGAATGGCCTTCGCGCCGCTGCCCCGCGCCAGTTCGAGGACCTCGGCCAGATGCGATGCGGTCGGCGGAACGCCCGAAACCCTCTCCAGGGCCGCAACCTGTTCCAGCCCCGTCCAGTGCAGCAGATAGGGCCATGCCTTGTGATGGACGAACACCTTCATGCCGCCCAGCTTCTCCGCCCGCTCGCGCCAGCCGGCCGCGGCGTCGGCCCAGCGGGCCTGGAAGGACGCCAGCCGCTGCCGGTAGGCCGCCGCGCGCTCCGGGTCGATCCGCTCCAGCCGTTCCGTCAGCACTCCGGCAAGAATAGCGATGTTGCGCGGGTCGAGATGGACATGCGGATTCCCGCCCGGGTGGATGTCTCCCAGGCTGCGGTCCACGACTGCCGGCCGCTCCAGCACCTCGACATGGTCCGCCGCCATGATGTGCCCAGGCTGGCCCGGCTGGACGATTCGCCCCGCGCCCCGTTCCAGAAGCACGGGCAGCCAGCCGACTTCCAGGTCCGCGCCGGAGCAGAACAGTATTTTCGCGCGCCGCACCTTGGCGATCAGGCTGGGCCGCGCGCGTATGTGGTGCGCGTCCTGCCGGCCGTGGGTCGCCGAGTGGACAACGACATCGCCGCCGCCGATTTCCTCCGCAAGCGCCGCCCATTCAGGCTCGCAGGCGAGGATCCGGACCTCCGCGTCCGCCGCCGCCGGCGACAGCAGGGCGGCCGCGAGCGCGGCCGCCAGCGCCGTTCGTTTCATTTTCATGGCCTAGAGACCCTTTGGGAATTGCATCGATGCAAGCTCTGCCCCGGCTCCGTCATGTCCGAACGCCCCCTGCGTCATGTCCGAACGCCCCTCTCCGTCATACCCGGACTTGTTCCGGGTATCCATGCGGTCGGCCGGCGGAAGCGGTGGAGGGAGATGCCCGGAACAAGTCCGGGCATGACGATATGAGAGGCGGGTATGACGGGAAAGGGCGCCCGAAAAGGGGCGGGCCGCCCCCGAAACATGAGCCCCCTTCATGGCGTGTCTCCGGGGCTCAGAAGCTGTGGGCGGCGTGGGCGCCGAGGCTCATGACATATTGCAGGATGAGCTGGTTGTCGCGCATGTCGCCGGAGGATTCGCGGTTGTACTGGAACCGGACCCGCCCGAACTCGCTGTTGGTCCAGTCGAGCATGGCGCTGATCGTGGACGTATCGTCCACCTCCGCAGCGCTCGGCGGCGAGAGGCGCGCATAGCGGGCGCCGACCCGCCATTGGGGCAGGAACTTGTACACCGCCTGCGCATACCAGCCATTGGCGTCGCCGCTGAAGGACTCGGTATCGGTGTGCGCTACGCAGACTTCGTGGTCATGATCCACCTCTGTGCCGTCATCCTGCTCTATATGGTCTGCGCATTCGTTCTCCGTCAGCGTGTAGTCACCGTCCTCGCTGCGGCGGAAATACTCGCCCTGGAGGATCAGCTCGCTGTCTCGCGCATTGCCCGTCGGCGCCCAAGTGTAGCGGAAATCGACGCCGAAGAGCCGCGTGTCGCCCGTGAACATGCCGTCGGAGAAGAACTCGGAATGGGCATGCTCCTCGTGTTCTTCCTCTCCGTTCTCATCCGCGTGGTGGCCATTCTCTCCGTTCTCGTGCTCATGCTCGTCTTCATGCGCATGCTCGTCGTCATGCCCATGCGCATGCGCGACGCCGCTCCGGCCGTGGGCTGTGCCGTCGAGGACGTAGGCGCCGAGCCGCAGCGCCGAATTGCTGCCGACATCGCCGCCGATGCGCGCATAGGCGGACCAGGCTTCGCGGCCGGATTCGGAGCCGCCGAAGGGCGTATCGCCGCCACGGAACAGGCCGCCGCCGACCTCCTTGTAGATATCGCCCGGAAGCACCACGGAAAGCTCGATGCCGTCATCGTTGTAGGCGCCGTCCAGGAAGGCGCGGTAGGGCAGCGGGCGGTCGGCGAAGTCGTCGCCATGGGCGTGCTGCTCGTTCAGGTAGCCGAAGGTCCAGAGCGCCCGGCCCGCCTTGATCCGCGTCCCGTCCGGCAGGCCGGAGCCGGCCAGGGTCTGGATATAGGCCTCCTCAAGCTCGACCTCCGTCTCGTTGCCATGGGCGCCGAGGCCGAGCGTCAGAGACCCCCGGAACTTGTCGTCGATATTGCCCGACGCCGTCACTTCGCTGTGGCCGAGCGAGAAGCCCTTTGCCGGGCGTTCGGACTCATGGCCGACCTGGAAGCCGGGAAGCCCCACCTCCTCGTCGGAGCGGTCCACGAACATGGCATTGAGGACGACGCCGATGGCCGGGTTGAAGCTGTTGTCGCCGGTCCGCTTGGCGATCCGCGCCGCCGGAGCGGCCTTCCCACCCGCGGCCGCGGGCCTGGCCTTCATCGCGGCAATCTGCGCTTCGAGCGCCGCAATGCGCTTTTCGTAGTCCTGCTTTAGCGCGTCGATCTGCGCGGCCAACTCTTCCGCCGTCGGCGGCCCCGACTGCGCCTCGGCCGCCGAAGCGGCAAACAGGACCGGCAATCCAACGACCGCCGCCCGCACAAACCTCAGGAGTCCGCGCATTTGTGTTCCTCCCCCGCGTTCCTTCGCAACACGGCTTCTCCACCCGAGCTGCATTTATGAGATACGATAACATATCGATACTATATAACATTGCAATGTCAACAGGTGACCGCCCGACCCTCATATCGTCATGCCTGCCCCCATATCGTCATGCCCGGACTTGATCCACTGCTGTCCGGTTTAGGATTTGCGGGCAGGGCGCATGGCTTGGATTCAACCGGGTTTTGAAGGGTCCGGCTGAATCGGGACTCGGATCGGCGCCCGGCGTCCTAACCCTCACATCGTCATACCCGGACTTGTTCCGGGTATCCATGCGGCCGTCCGACGGAAGCTGTGGAGAGAGATACCCGGAACAAGTCCGGGTATGACGGAGAAGCCTGTTCCAAGCTTGTCGAAGGGGGCATTCGGGCATGCCGGACAGGAGACGCCGCACACGCCCAAACCCCAGACCGGCCTCGCACGACGGCTGAACCGGACAGCAATGGACTTGATCCGGGCATCCCTCTATCGCTTCTCCCGGCGCGGCCGCATGGATACCCGGAACAAGGCCGGGTATGACGGAGGGGGCGTTCGGGCATGACGAGGGTGTTCACGCACGACATCCGAACGCGATTGCCCTCCCCGGCCCTGGCGTTGTTGTGCGCCGGCGGCGGGATTACGCCAGGGCGGCGGCGCGCACCGTATCGGGCGTGAACGGAATTCGCCTGAGCCTCAGCCCCGTCGCGGCATGAACGGCATTGGCGATGGCGGCTGCAGTGGGGCCGGCCGTCGCTTCTCCCGCGCCGAGGAACGGCTGCCGGCCGGGGTCGATCAGCACGGTCTCGAACGCGGGCGCATTGTCGAAGCCCAGGATCGGATAGGTGTCCCAGTCCTGGCTGGTAATGCCGTCCCGGTCGAACGCCACCGCTTCGTGCAGCGTCCAGCTTGCCGCCTGGATGACGCCCCCTTCCAGCTGCGCGGCAAGGCCGGCGCGGTCCGCGATCTCGCCGGCATCGGCCGCGATGACGCAGCGTTCGAGCCGGATGTCGCCCGCATCGCCGACCGAAACTTCCATGATGACGGCGGCATAGGCGGCGCTGTTCTTGTACTGCGCGAATCCGAGCCCGCGCCCCCGGCCTTGCCTGCAGTCCGCGCCCGCGGGGTCGAGGCGCGCCGCCGCCGCCTCGACGACGGCGCGCCCGCGCGGGTCCGAAAGGTGGCGGAGCCGGAAGGACACGGGGTCGCAGCCCGCTTTCGCCGCGAGCTCGTCCATGAAGGACTCGATGGCGAAGACATTGGCATAGGCGCCGAGCGAGCGCAGCGCCGAGACCCGGAGCGGCATGCCGCGCACCAGATGCTTCACAAGGCGCTTCTCGGGCAGGTCGTAAAGCGGGTCGAGATTGCGGTGGATGCCCATATGGGGCGCCATCGCCGGGCCCATGACGGGCGGCTCCAGCGGCTCGGCCAGGAACCGGGCGGAGAGCAGCCGCGCCGCGCCCATCCGGTTCGGACCGGGCCGGGGCCGCATGGAATAGGTATCGCTATAGGTCTCATGAGACCAGGCGGCGATCAGGCCCTCGCCGTCGAGGCTCGCGCGGAGGTCCATCGAGGCACAGGACCCGTAGGGCTCCCAGGCATGCTCCTCCTCGCGCGTCCATTTGAGCATCACCGGCCTGCCGGGAAGCGCACGGGCGATGAGGGCCGCGTCGAAGGCGGCGTCGTCCGCGCCGTTATGGCCGTAGCAGCCGGCGCCCGGCGCGTGGATGACGCGGACCGCGTCGGGCTCCATGCCGAACGCCTCTGCGAGCGCGGCCCGCAGGAAATAGACGCCCTGGCTGTGGGTATGGACGGTCAGGACGCCCTCGGCGAACGCCGCCATTGCAGCCGAGGGGCCGAGCGAGCCGTGCATCTGGTAAGGCCGCTCGTAGCGCGCTTCGAGCGTGGCGACCGCCCCGGCCGGCAGGGGGTCGAGCGGCGGAACCGGAGCCTCGACCGGCGCACCGTCGATGACCGGCAGGCTCACCCTCTCATTGGCGCGCAGACTCTCGTGGATGTCGCCGGAGGGAAGCCCGCCGCCCATGTCCCAGGACGCGGCAGCGGCGAGACGCTCCGCCGCCCTGACCGCCGCATATTCGTCCGCCGCCGCAACTGCGAGGAAGCTGCCGTCGCGCACGATCTCGACGCCTTCCGTCGCGAGGCGTTCGACTACGGCTTCGTCCAGGACCGTAAGCCGCGCATGGTAGTGCGGCGGGCGCACCGTGCGCGCATGCAGCATGCCGGGCCGGCTCATGTCGTGCAGGAAACAAGGCCGGCCGCGAAGGATGTCCTCCAGCCCCCGCGCCCTTGCCGCGCCGCCGACATGGCCGAGGGCCGCGCGCGGCCTGAGCGGCGCCTCCGCATCGACAGCGATGCCGAACGGCCTGCCGGCGGCGAGTTCCCAATAGCTCGTCTTCCGGTTGGTAGCGCGGGAATGGATCGCGCCGTCATCGACCTCCAGTTCGGCAGGATCGACCTCCAGCGCCCAGGCGGCGCGCTCCAGCAGATGCCGCCGCGCCGTTGCCGCCGCCAGCCGGACCGCATTGCCCGTCTGGGCCATCGACTGGCTGCCCGAAGTAAAACCCTCGTCCGGCGAGCGGCCGGTCTCCACCCGCGCGACCTCCACCCGGCCGGGGTCGATTTGCAGTTCGTCCGCCACCAGCAGGGCGACCGCCGTCGAGATGCGCTGGCCGATATCGACCTTGCCGCTGCGCACGGTGACGGTCCCGCCGGCGTCGAAGGAGAGCCAGTCGTCGAGCGCCGGATTGGCGAGAAGGCTCGGGTTAACCGCCATCGGCCGCCCCGGTCCCCGCTTTCGCGGGCGCAGGCCAGGCGCGAAGCGCGGCGTCTTCCGTCCCGTCATGCCCGGACGCTCTCCTGTCCGTCATGCCCGGACTTGTTCCGGGCATCCACTTCCGCCGCCGCGACTGTCCCGAGGGAGATGCCCGGAACAAGTCCGGGCATGACGATATGGGGGGCGGGCATGACGGAAAGAGGGTCAGGATACCGCCTGCTTCAGTCTGAAAGGATCGTGCTCTAAACACCATCGGCCGCCCCGGCGACGAGCCGGTCCACCGCCCGCAGCACGTCGGCATGCGCGCCGCAGCGGCAGAGATGGCCTTCGAGCGCGGCGATCGCGCCCTTCCGGTCCGGGCGCTCCGCCGTTTCCAGATATGCGGTCAGCGCCACGACCAGCCCGCCCGTGCAATAGCCGCATTGGGCCGCGCCGGTTTCCAGGAAGGCGCGCTGCACCGGGTTGAGGTCCGCGCCCTCCGCAAGGCCCTCCACCGTCACGATCCGGCACCCCTCGAATTCGGAGACGGCCCGCACACAGCTCAGCACCTTCTCGCCATCGACGATCACGGCGCAGGCCCCGCACTGCTCCAGCCCGCAGCCGAGCTTTGCGCCGACAAGGCCCAGCCGGTTGCGGAGCACATAGATCAGCGGCGTCGCAGGGTCCGCCTCGACCTCGCGGACCGCGCCGTTGACCTCGAGAACGACTTTGCCCATTCACAAAGCGCGGCAGGCGTTCACCGCGGCCGGACAAGCTCGTCGAGGCCGCCTGTGAACTCCTTGCTCGCCAGCATGTCCGGGAGCAAGGACGCGAACCGGTCCGGATCGACCGAAACCGCGTTCCGCTCCAACATCGGCATGCTGCGCGCCGCGAGCGCCTGCCAGTCGCCGGCCATCCGCCAGCCGGACAGCAGGTCCTCGCGCGGCTCGCCGCCCAGCGCGCGCACCAGGAAATCCGTGAAATTGACGACCGGCGGGCCCTGCGTCTCGGCTCCGGCGGAGAGTTGCGCGTGGCAGCCGTGATAGAGCGAGACCAGCGCCTCCGCGCCCGTCTCCTCGGCCATCGCATAGGTCGCCCTGCGGCGCTCCGCTTTGAGGCCGGGCGAGCGGTCCTGGCCGGAGCCGCCGCAGGTATAACCGGACTCCCAGGCGATGCCGGCGATTTCCAGCCCCGGCACATCGCCCAGCAGCCGGGCGACATTCCGGCCCAGCTCCGCCATGCCCTCATGCGCGTGCAGCAGCACCCGCATCGGCACTTCCGTCGTATAGAGGCCGCGCAGCCGCTCCTCGTTCTCGACCAGATAGCCGGTCACATGCTCGAAGGCGAAGGCCGCCTCGCCATAGCCTTCCACCGTCTCCCCGATATGGAGCTGGCAGGAGGGACACCAGCTCAGCACCCGCTCCGGCTGGAAGTCGCCGAAACGCTTGAGCGTTCCGTCGGTCACGCGCCCGCCGGCCTCCGTCTCGCCTTCCCACTTGGTGTGGATGATGCCGCAGCAGGCGGCCGGCCCGCCCAGCACCTCGTAATCGACCTCGATGGCGTCGAGCACATACATCGCGTTGAACAGCAGGTGCGGCGTGCGCACGGCGTTGCAGCCGACATAGAAAACCACTGGCACGGACCGCGGCTTCGGCGGCTGCAGCAGCCGCGCCAGGTCCGCCGGGGCAAGCTGCATCGCCGCCATCAGGCGAATGGCGCGGGCCATCTTGCGGAAGAGCTGCGGCGTGTCGCTGTGCGTTTCCGAGGATTTGGCAGCGGCGAGCATCACCATGTTGCGCGGATTGACGCCCTCCGGGCAGGCGGGAATGCACGCGCCGCAGCCATTGCACTGATGCACCCAGGCGTCCGCCGGCCCCTCCAGCCGCCCGCCGTCCCGCAACACCTGCAGCACACCGCCGGCAACCGCCTCCGGCGCCACATCCGAAATCCCCGCATGGGGCACGACGGGACAGGCCTCGACGCAGGCGCCGCAGCTTGTGCAGGCGGAGAGGATATCCCCTGCCTTTGCAGCCATGAAGGATGTCAGCGAACCGTCCGGCATCGAAGCCTCCTCACGCGGCGTCGCCGGCTTCGCCCATGTCGAACACCGCCTCGATCTCGACGAGCATCTCCGGCAGGGCGAGCCGGCTGACTTCCACGAGCGTGCTGCCCGGACGTCCCGTGAAGTGCCGCCGCCAGACATCCGCATGTTCGCTGAAGCCTTCGATGTCGGTGGTGTACATGGTCATTTTCACCATGTCCCCCCAACCGATACCGGCATTCTCCAGCACCGCCGCCATGTTGGCGAAGCAGACCTCCATTTGCCGGCGCATGTCGCCCACGCCGTCGATCTTGCCGTCGGGCGTGCGCGCCGTGATGCCGGAGGTGAACAGCAGCGAGCCCGTCGCCACGACGCCCTGCGCAAAGGGAATGCTCCTGTGCCAGGGCTTGTCCACTTCGATATGCCGACGGGCCATTCGCTATCTCCCCGCGTCGTGCGCCCTGCCCGCTCAGGCCGCCGCCTCGGCCACCGTGCGGACCGCCTCGGGCGTGGCGCCGGTCAGCGCGATGCCGGCGACGCGGCCGGCGGCGATGGCGTCCTTCCACGCACCCAGCCGGTCGCGGATGCGGGCCTTGTCGCCGAGCAGCGCCACGCTGTCCACCAGCTCGTCCGGCAGCGCGGCGCTCGCTTCCTTGCGCTGGCCGGAGAGGAACAGATCCTGCACCTTGCGCGCCGCGTCCTCATAGCCCATGCGCCCGACATAGTCGTTGTAGAAGTTCTTGTCGCGCGCGCCCATGCCGCCGACATAGAAGGCGAGATGCTCGCGCACCGGGGCGCGGCAGGCCTCAAGGTCGTCGCCGACGCGGACGGGCACGAAGGGCACGACCTCGAAATCGGCGGCCGTCTTGCCGTTGCCCGCCTTGGCGATGCCTTCCGCAATCGGCTCCGCGAAGACATCGCTCTCAGGGTCCATGAAGACCGGGATCACTCCGTCCGCAACCTCCGCCGCGGTGCGCACGCCCGCCGGCGTGATCGCGGCGGTGTAGATCGTCAGGTCCGGGTCGGGATGCAGGATGGTCTTGAGCGGCTTGCCGAGGCCGGTGGCACCCGGCCCGTGATAGGGAATGTCGTAATGCTCGCCGTGATGCTCCAGCACGCCCTCGCGGCGCAGGATCTGGCGGATGATCGAGATATATTCGCGGGTGCGCGCCAGCGGCTTGCCGAACGGCACGCCGTGCCAGCCCTCGATCACCTGCGGGCCCGACGGGCCGATGCCGAGCACGAAGCGCCCACCGGACATCTCCTGCAGGGTCATGGAGGTCATGGCCGCCAGCGCCGGCGAGCGTGACTGCATCTGGATGATGGTCGTGCCGACCTTGATGCGTGAGGTCTGCGCGAGCAGCCAGGCGGCGGGCGAGATCGCGTCCGTGCCCCAGGCCTCCGAGGTCCAGCACATCTCGTAACCGAGGCGCTCGGCCTCCTGCACGAGCGCCACCTTGTCCGCCATGTCGCCGCCGCTGTAGCCGAGCGTGATGCCGAGCCGCATCGCGTTTCTCCCCCGAAATCGTCGCCGCAGACCTTAGCGGCAAACCGCCTTCCCCGCTATCCTTGGCCCATCCGGAACAGAGACGGGGACATGGCAAGCGAGAGGGAACGGGCGAGCGCAGCCGGGCGGCGGCCCATCGGCAACGCAGAGGTGGCGCAGCGCCATTGGGAAGGCTTCGAAGGCAGCGTCCTCACCGGCCGGAGAACGGTCGTGGAGCCGGTGGACCCGGACCGGGACGCCGCCGGCCTCTACACTGCCGGGATCGAGGGCGAGGAGCCGGACCGCATCTGGGACTATCTCGGCTACGGCCCGTTCGCCGGCGCGGCGGCCGTGCATGAATGGCTCATCGGCTGCGCCGCCTCGAAGGACCCGCTCTTCATGGTCTATCGGGACCGGGCGACGGGCGTTCCCGGCGGCATGGGCAGCTTCATGGAGATCAAGCAGGCTGCCGGGGTGGGCGAGATCGGCAATATCTGGTTCGGCCGCGCCTGGCAGCGCGACATCCGCGCGACCGAGGTGCTCTCGATGATGATGCACCATGTGCTGGAGACGCGCGGCTACCGGCGGCTGGAATGGAAGTGCAACGCGCTGAACGCCGGCTCGCGCTCGGCCGCGCTCCGCCTCGGCTTCCGCTATGAGGGCCTCTTCCTCAACCACCTGATCGTGAAGGGCCGGAGCCGCGACACCGCCTGGTTCTCCCTGACGGACGAAGAATGGCCCGCCGTCCGCAAAGCCCACGCCCAATGGTTCGCCCCGAAGAATTTCGACGCGGACGGCCGGCAGAAGGTGTCGCTGAGCGAGCTTACGCGGGCGCTCTGGTAGGGCTGGAGCCCTACCCCTCCGGGTGGAAATGGTCGTAGAGGCGCTTTGCGACCGTTTTCGAGATGCCGGGGACAGCCAGCAGGTCCTCGAAGCCGGCGCCCTCCACGCCGCGGGCGGAGCCGAAATGGTGCAGCAGGGCGCGCTTGCGGGCCGCGCCGATGCCGGCCACCTCGTCCAGCGGCGATTGCCGCACGGCCTTCGCGCGGCGCGCCCTGTGGGTGCCGATGGCGAAGCGGTGCGCCTCGTCGCGCAGGCGTTGCAGGAAATGCAGCGCGGGGTCGTGCTCCGGCAGCGAGAAGGGCGGCTTCTCCGTCGTGAAGAAGCGTTCGCGCCCGGCATTGCGCTCCGGCCCCTTGGCGATGGCGGCGAGCGGCATGTCCTCGATGCCGAGCTCTGCAAGCACGCCCTGCGCTGAGGAAAGCTGGCCCGCGCCGCCGTCGATCAGCACGAGGTCCGGCCATGAGCCGCCGGCGCGCTCCGGGTCCTCCTTGAGCGCGCGCGAGAACCGCCGGCGGAGCACCTCGCGCATCATGGCGAAATCGTCGCCGGGCGCGGCGTCGCCCTTGATGTTGAACTTGCGGTAGGCGTTGCGGACCAGGCCTTCCGGCCCGGCGACGATCATGCCGCCGACGGCGTTCCGGCCCTGGATATGGCTGTTGTCATAGACCTCGATCCGCTCCGGCGGGCCTTCGAGGTCGAAGAGCTCCGCCACGCGCCCGAGCAGCTCGCGCTGGGTCGCATTCTCCGCCGAGCGGCGGGAGAGCGCGTCGCGGGCGTTGGCGAGCGCATGCTCGACCAGCTTGCGCTTGGCGCCGCGCATCGGCCAGCGCAGATCGACGCGGCGGCCGGCCTTGAGGCTCAGCGCCTCGGCCAGCAGCGCGTCTTCGGCCGGGCGCGCGCTCAGCAGGATGCGGCGCGGCGGCGGCTTGTTGGAGTAGAACTGCCCGACGAACGCCGCGATGAACTGCGCCGGGTCGTAGTGCCGGCTGCCGGCCGGGAAATAGGCGCGGTTGCCGAAATTCTGCCCGGCGCGGAAGAAGAACACCTGGATGCAGGCCTGCCCGCCTTCGAAATGGGCGGCGATCACGTCGGCATCGCCGACGCCGTCCACATTGATGTCCTGATGCGCCTGCACCCGCGTCAACGCCCGGATGCGGTCCCGGTAGAGCGCGGCGGTCTCGAATTCCAGCGCGTCGCTCGCGGCCTGCATGCGCTCGGAAAACGCCTGCTGGACGGACTGGCTCTGGCCGGAGAGGAAGGCGCGCGCTTCCCCTATGGCCGCCTCGTAATCCTCCGGCGACACCCGGCCGACGCAGGGCGCCGAGCAGCGCTTGATCTGGTAGAGCAGGCAGGGCCGGGTGCGGCTGCGGAACACGGCGTCGGAACAGGACCTCAGCAGGAAGGCGCGCTGGAGGGCGGTCAGGGTCCGGTTGACCGCGCCGGCGGAGGCGAAGGGGCCGAAATACTCCCCCGTCCGCGAGCGCGCGCCGCGATGCTTGAGGATGCGCGGCCATTCGTGGTCGCGCGCGATCAGGATGTGGGGGAAGCTCTTGTCGTCCCGCAGCAGCACGTTGTAGCGGGGGCGCAACTCCTTGATGAGGTTGATTTCGAGCAGCAGCGCCTCGACCTCGGTGTGGGTCGTCACCACCTCCATGGAGGCGGTCTCGGAGATCATGCGGCGGATGCGGTAGGGCTGGTTGTCGGGCCGGACATAGGCCGTGACCCGCCGGCGCAAAGAGCGGGCCTTGCCGACATAGAGCACCTGCCCGCGCCGGTCGATCATCCGATAGACGCCGGGCGTGAGCGGCATGACGCGCAGATGCCGGCGGATCGCCTCGACGCCTCCGGCCAGCCGCTGCGGGGCCTCCAGTTCGGTCTGCTCTTCCGCCATGCGCCTATCCCGCGCCGGCCGACGGTCCATACTCGACGACAACATAGGCGGCATAGACCGCCAGGAACAGCAGGCCCGCCGGACGCCCGAACCGCCCCCGGAACATCAGCCAGGAGACGAGCGCAACCGTTGCGGCCAGCATGACCCAGACGGCGAGGTCCAGCAGACGGCCCGGAATGTCGAGCGGATGGACGGTCGCCACCACGCCGCCGATGGCCAGCAGGTTGAAGATATTCGCCCCCAGCACATTGCCGACAGCGACCTCGGGATGGCGGCGATAGGCCGAGACCACCGCCGTGGCGAGTTCCGGCAGCGAGGTGCCGACGGCGACCACGGTTACGCCGATCACGGCTTCCGAAACGCCGATCACGCGGGCAAGGCCGATGGCGCCCCCGACCAGCAGGTTCGAACCTGCGATGACGCAGCCGAGGCCGATGGCGAGCGTGCCGAGCACCATCCAGAGCGGCTTGTCCGTCGCGGTTTCCTCCACCTCGGGGGCGCCGTGGCCGCTCCGGGCACGCCGGTAGGAGATCACGGTGAAGGCGGCGAGGCAGACCAGCAGCAGCACGCCGTCGAACAGGCTCAGGCTGCCGGTCAATGCCAGCGCGAGGAACAGCAGCGTCACGCCCATGACCGCGCAGCCCTCGAAACGGACCTCGCGCGGCTCGACCGCCAGCGGATACACGCAGGCCGCCGCGCCCAGGATCAGGAGCAGGTTGCAGATATTGCTGCCGACGATATTGCCGATGGCGATGCCGGGCGCGCCCCGGAACGCCGCCTCGAGGCTGACGAACAGCTCCGGCATGGTGGTGCAATAGGCCACCACGGTGAGCCCGACGATCAGCGGCGAAACGCCGAGCCGCGCCGCAAGCTGCACCGCGCCCCGTACCAGGAATTCCGCCCCGCCCAGAAGAAGCACGAAGCCGCCGAGCAACTGCAGGTAGATCATGAAGGTTCCAATCGCGGACCGCCACTCACCGGAATAGGCGCGGAACCGGCAGCGGCGGCAAGGTCCCGGTCGAAGGTCGCAATGTCCCGCACGCCCCGCCTGCGGCAACTGGCCAGATGGCAGAGGTCCCTAGCCTGGAGGGCAGGATGCTCGTCGTGAAGGCGCCGGGCCAGCACGATATCGGCTTCTTCCAGAGGCCAGACCTCGACATCCGCGCGCGAGGCAAGGTCGAGGGCAGCGTCGAAGGCCTCGCGCCGTCCCCGGGGCAGATAGGCATGGGCAAGCTCCTGAAGGACTTCCGCCGAGACGCACAACGCCACGCGGTCGCGATGCGCTTCCATGAAGAACCTTCGCGCAACCGGTTTCAGCGGGTGGGGACGCCCGACCGCATACATGAAGACGTTGGTATCGACGAAGATCAGGTTCCGCTCTCTCCGCCGGCTCTCGAAGCGGCTATGACGGCCAGATGCTCATGCCAGTCCGGCTCGCTTTCCGGACCGTCGTTGAGGTCGCACTCGCGGAAGAACGCCTCCATCTCTTCCTCGGATGCGAACCGGCGGGTCTTTCGGCTGTCCTCCAGCCGGGCGCGGGCGGCGGCCCTCAGCCATGCGCTGAAAGTCATGCCCTCCCGGCGCGCCTGGTCGGCGAAGCGCTCCCGCTCGTCATCGGGGATGAGCAACTGGACCCTCGCCACCGCGCCTGCTCCTGTCTCCTCGTATGTGTATGCAATATACACATCATTACGCATGCTTCAATGCGAAGGGGCGCTCGACCGGCAGCCAGCGCAATTTTCCCTGCCGAACCGCTTCCCGAACGGCTATTTGTGGCGAGGCCCTGCAACAGGAAGGATGCCGACGATGAGCCTGCCGCTGGACGACCGGACGCGCTTCGGCCTGATGACCCGCCTGCCGACGCCGGAGCTTGCCTGCAAGACGGTCGGGCTTCTGGACCGGCTGGAGTTCGATTCGATCTGGGTTGGCGACCATCTGGCCTTCACCTCGCCGATCCTGGACCCGTTCGTGCAGCTTTCCTATGCAGCCGCCCTTTCTTCCAGGCTTACCGTCGGCTCCGCCGTCTATCTGCTGCCCATGCGCCATCCGGCGGGGGTGGCGAAACAGGCCGCCTCGCTGGACCATCTGGCGGAAGGCCGCTTCATCTTCGGCATCGGCGTCGGCGGCGAGTTCCCGCCCGAATGGGAGCTTGCCGGCATACCGCATAGCGAGCGCGGCGCGCGCATGACCGAGTCCATCGAGGTGCTGCGGAAGCTCTGGACCGGCGAGCCGGTCTCGCATGAAGGCCGGTTCTTCCCCTTTTCGGAAGTGCATATGCAGCCGGCGTCCTTCACCTCCGGCGGACCGCCGATCTGGTGCGGCGGGCGCCAGCCGGCGGCTCTGCGGCGCGCGGGCCGCATGGCGGACGGCTACATGTCCTATGTCATCACGCCGGAGATGTTCGGAGGCGCGCTCGACACCATCGCCGCGGCGGCCGAGGAAGCTGGCCGCGAGATCGAAGCCTTCGGCACCTCCCATCTGCTCTTCTGCTGCATCGACGAGACCTATGAGAAGGCGCTCGACCGGGCGGCGGCGCTGCTGTCGAAGCGCTATGCGATGGACTTCCGCAGGCCGGCGGAACGCTATGCCGCGCTCGGCACGCCCGCCGACATCGCCGAGAAGATCGCCGCCTTCCACAAGGCCGGCGTGCGCCACTTCAACCTCGACTTCATCGGCGACCAGCCCATGCGCATCGAGGGCCTGCACCGCTTCGCCGAGGAAGTGCGCCCGCTCATCGCCTGAGCGCCGCGGCGGCCTCCCTAGCGGCGCGCTGCCCGTCGGCCACGGCCTCGGCGAGCGAACCGCCCGTGCGAACGGCGCCGGCGGCGAAAGCGCCCTCCCCCGCCAGCGCCGTTACCGGCTCAAGGCCGATGAAGACGAACACGCCCGAGACCTCCAGCCGCCGCCCGTCTGCGAGCGTCACGCCCTCGACGCCGCTTTCCCCGTCGATGGAGGCGACCTCGCTGTTCCAGTGGAAGCGGAACTTCGGGTCGGCCGCCGCCCGCGCCCCGTAGCCCGGCCGGGCCCTCAGCCGCCCGCCGCGCACGATCATCGACACAGAGCGCACATAGCCGGCGAGGTGCAGCGCTTCCTGCAAGGCCGCATCGCCGCCGCCCACCACGGCCACGTCGGCATCCCTGAAGAAGCCGGCGTCGCAGAAGGCGCATTGCGACACGCCGCGCCCGGTCAGTTCCTCCTCGCCCGGCACGTCCAGACGGCGGAGCCTCGCGCCGGTCGCCGCGACGACCGCTTTCGCCCGATAGCGGCTGCGGTCCGTCTCGACGATCCGGCGGCGGCCCTGAACGCGGACGGCCTCGACATGCTCCTCGTGGAAGCGAACGCCGGTTTCCGTCAGCCGCTCCTTCCAGCCATAGGCCAGCTCGGAGCCGCTAACGATGGCGGGCCAACCGTCGAGCGCGCCCACATTGGCGACGAGGCCGCCATAGAGCCCCGACTCGAACAGCGCCACCTCAAGCCCCAGAGAAACCGCTTCGTCGGCAGCCGCAAGCCCCGCCACGCCGCCGCCGACGACTGCAAGGTCGAGCGGCCTCACGCGGCGATCTCCTTCACGATGCAGCAGGGCGGGAAGCCCCAGGACGGGAACCAGGCGCATTGCGGGATCGGGATGTCGCCGCCGGCCACGATCAGCACGATGTCCTCCGGCCGCGCGACGGCCGGCACGGCGGCTTCTCCCTCCGTCCATTCCGGCCAGCGTTCGCCGCCGATGAGGCGGGTGCGCAGCCAGAGCTTCTCGAATTCGGCGCGCGGCATCCGCCCCCGCCGCCAGAGCGCTTCTTTCACATCGGCCTTGGACCAGCCCTGCCCCGCCAGTTCCTGCGCCACGAAGGGCGCTATCACAACCGCCGCCTTGCCTTCCCAGGCCATGTTGAAGGTCGAGGCGGCGGAACCCATTACGCTCGCAAGGTCGTCCAGCCCGCCGGTCACATTGATGGCGGTCTCCGCCCGCATGAGCGCCAGCACGTTCTCGCCGCCCAGCTCCTCGTGCAGCGGCTCCCAGGGGTTGGCGGCGGCGTTCTCCGCCAGCACAAGGGTGTAGCGGCCCGGCTGGCCGAGCCCGGCGAAGGAAACGGCCTCCGGCCAGCCGCCGCCGATATTGTTCATGACGAACCGGACCGCCCGGCCGATGGCGGCATTGGCCTGCCAGCCCGGCCCCAGCATGCCGAAGCCGGCATTCACCTCCAGCCGCTCGACCACAGACCCGCTCAGCAGGATGAGCGGCGCCACATTCTCGTCCGTGGTCTGCACGCCGCGCAGGTTGAAGGCGGGGTCGGCCAGCGCCTCGACGGCGGCAAGGACGACCGGGAAATGCTCCGGCGCGCAGCCCGCCATGACGGCGTTGGCGGCCACGCGCTCAACCGTCGCCACGCCTTTCAGCGGGTCGAGTTCGCCCAGGCTCTCGTTCCGCCCGCGCGCCGACCCGCGCAGCATGGCGTCCACCCGGTCGAGCGTCGGCGGCAGGATGGGCAGGCCGTCGGTCCAGCCCCGCCGGTAGTAGAGCGCGCCGGCGTCCCCGTCCCGCAGCACCTCCACACGCTGCCGGGGAAAGCGCCCGGCCTCCGTCAGCCGGGCGGTCATGCCCTTCTCGCGCGCCCGGCGGACGAGCGTGTCGTCGATCCACGCCCCGTTCGCCCGCTGGCCCGCCGGAATCAGCAACCAGAGTGTTGCTCTGCTCATGTCGTCGTTTCCGCGCTTGAGCGTGTGAAGAAATCGGAGCGGCAGTCGGCCGTATCGAAAGGGGACGAGGACAGATAAACATCGTCACCCCGGACTTGATCCGGGGTCCATCTCCGGTTCTCTCGGCGGGCGCAGACGGTTCGGTTTCCTCTCGAACGGCTGCGGCTGGCGCAACCGGTCAGGGATGGACCCCGGATCAAGTCCGGGGTGACGGTTTGGGGCACACCAAGGGCTGTTTCCCGCCGGACGGGCGGCGTAAAACCCGACAAATCCGATTTCTTCACACGCTCGCCAGTGGCGACAGCGTCAGCTTCAAGCCGGCAAACCATCGTCGTCATAAAGGAAGTCCTGGCTGCGGGCCGCGCTCGGGCCAGCCGTCCGGTCACCTGCCTCACCGAGTTCGGCAAGTCGCTTGCGAACGGCGGCCTGTGCATCGGCAATCGCAGCGCGACGCATCTCGGCTTTGGGCTGCTGCGGCACGGGCACCAGCCTGACGGTCGCCCGGCCATTGCGGGTCAGCACAACCTCTTCGCCTGCCTCTGCACGGCGCATAAGTGCAGCCAGATGCTTCCTTGCCTCGGTGACAGAGACCTGCATCGGCCTGCCTTCTTTCCTCAGTTAACCAGCTGCCGCCAGCTGGGCCTGCCAGTCCGCCGGCAGCTCGATCTCGCGGGTCACCGGGAAGCCGAGTATGCCGTTATGCGCGAACACATAGGCGTTGGTGCGCAGCGGGTCGCCCGCGACCGCAATGCCGAAATCCTCCGGCTCGCAGACGATGGGCACCATGCGGTCCGGATCGTCGGACTCGGCGAAGACCTCGGGCGCCTTGCCGAGCGCCACGAGTTCCGTCAGCGAGCGGTGGCCCGGCACCAGGTTGGTCCAGCCCGAGATATATCGCTCGAACTTCCGGGCCGGCATCCGCGCATGCTCGTAGAGCCAGTCCCGCATGTCGTCCTTGGAGAGCCCCGAACCGGCGATGGTCTCAGCCAGGATCGGCGAGAGCACCAGCAGCGGGCGGTAGGTGCCGGTCGCCATGCCGACGGTGAACACAAGCTCCCAGCCGGACTGCTTGACCAGCGCGTCCGCCAGATAGGGCAGCATCTCCTCCGCCCGGCGCCCGAAAACGGAGGTCACCACGTCGCCGCCGGTATAGCGGGAGACGGTGACGGCGTTGGCGCCTTCCGGCAGGCCCATATCGGTCGCCGTGTTGGGCCAGCCGATCCGCTTCAGCACATCCTCGTTCTCGGCCAGCGCCACCCGCCAGGTGTTGCCGAAAGTGCCCTTGTCGGTTTCGTGCGGGATGAAGCCTGCGACATTGCGCAGATAGAGCCGCCAGAAGCGCCCGACCGAGGTGTTGGCCTGGAAGCCGTCCCTGAGCGCACCCTGCTCATAGTTGAAGCCGAGCGCCTTCGCGATGGGGCCGTTGACGGTAATCAGCGTCTCCGCGCCCGGCGTGTTGCCGGAATGCTCGACGCCGTATTCCGGGTTCGCCATCGCCTCGGCGAGCGCCACCAGCACCGGCATGTATTCCGGCCGGCAGCCGGCCATGACGCCGTTCGCGGCCACATTCCAGACCGTCGCCGCCCGGTTGTCGGGCGGGAGCTTGCCGAGCACGGCGTCCGCGGGCCGGTCGCAGAAGGCGAGGAAGCGCTCGATCTTCTCCACCGAAGGCGGCACCACCGGCAGCCCGTCGGACCAGCGGTTCTCGTAGAAGAGGCGGTTCACCTCCTCGAAGCTGCCCTCGAACACGATGTCGCGCGGCTCGGGCTCGACCGTCTCGACGGCCTCGTCCGGCGGCTCCGTCAGGTTCGCGATCACGGCGTCCAGCGTCTCGCCCAGCACGTTTGAGCGGAGCTCGTTGTCGGTCTGCGTATCGACATGGCCGGCGACCGGCGCCAGCGGCAGGTTCGGCATGCCGAGCCCGACAGCCGTGGTGCCCGCCTGCCCGACAAAGCCTTCGCAGACCAGCGATGAGGACGGCACGCCCGCCGCTTCTGCCACTGCGCTCACCCGCAACACGGCGGGAGTGCAGGAGCCTCAGCAGCCCATCCCGGAGATGACGGCGTCGGCCCTGAGGTCCTTCAGCCGGTCCGGCAGGGAGGCGACGATCTCGCGCTCCTCGTCGCCATGCGTGGAGCCGAAGACGTCGTAGCCGATGAAATCGACGCCCGGATAGCGTTCCGCCAGCCCGTCGGCCAGCATCGGGAAGATCTCGTCGCCCCGGAACAGATAGTCCCAGAGGAAGGCGACGCGCTTGCCCTCGAGGCTGTCGAGGCGCGGCGCCAGCGCCTGCATCTCCTGCGCCTTCTCGCCCCGGGGCCAGACGACCGCATAGTCGGCCATAGGTTCCTTCTCCCGCTTGAATTGCCGTCGTCGCGAGGCTGCGACCCGGCGCTTCCCGCGTCAAGGGGCGCCGGATGCCTCACGCAAACGGCAGAAGCACGATCGAGCCCGTGGTGCGCCGCTCTTCGAGAGCGCGATGGACCTCGGCCGCCTCGCGCAGCGGATAGCGGTGGCGGACGGTCGCCGGCACCGCTCCCGACGACATGACCTCGAACAGCTCCTTCGCCGAAGCGACCAGGTCCTCGCGTTTCTCCATGTAGTGCATGATCGCCGGGCGGGTGACGAACAGCGAACCACGCGCGCCGAGCTCCACCACATCGACCGGGTCCGGCGCGCCGGAAGCGTGGCCGTAGCTCGCCATGACGCCAAGCGGGCGCAGGCAGTCGAGCGAGCGGGTGAAGGTGTCCCTGCCGATGCTCTCATAGACCACCGGGCAGCCCTTGCCTTCCGTCACCTCCATCACCAGCGGCACGAAGTCCTCGCGCGCATAGACGGCGATATGGTCGGCGCCGTGGGCCCTGGCGAGTTCGGCCTTCTCGTCGGTCGAGACCGTGCCGATCACGGTCGCACCCAGATGCTTTGCCCACTGGCAGAGGATGAGGCCCATGCCGCCGGCCGCCGCATGGATCAGCACCGGGTCGCCCGGCTGCACACGGTAGGTCCGGCGGAGCAGATACTGGGCGGTCAGGCCCTTGAGCGTCATGCCGGCGGCGTCCTCGTCGGAGACGCCGTCCGGCAGCTTCACCAGCCGCCTTGCCGGCATCACCCGGCGCTGCGCATAGGCGCCGTGCGGCGGGCTGGCGTAGGAGACCCGGTCGCCGACCGCGCATTCGGTCACGCCCTCTCCGACCGCCTCCACGGTCCCCGCACCTTCGATGCCCAGCACGAAGGGCAGCGCCGGCGCCGGCCAGGGATGCGGCATGCCGCGCCGGTTATAGGTGTCGATATAGTTCACCCCGATGGCGCCGTGCCGGATCAGCGCCTCGCCCGGGCCCGGCTCGCCTACCGGCCAGTCCTCCCAGCGGAAGACGTCGGGCGGACCCTTTTCGTGGATGACGGCGGCCTTGTTGCTCATGGCTTTCCCCTCAGGCCTGCGCCTCGATGGCTTCCATGTCCTCGTCGGAAAGGCCGAAATGGTGGCCGATCTCGTGGACCAGCACATGGCGCACGATATGTTTCAGGTCCTCGCCGGTCTCGCACCAGTAGTCGAGGATCGGGCGGCGATAGAGAAACACATAGTCCACATCGTCTGCGCCCGCCGACACGCTTTTCCGGTCGAGCGAGACGCCGCGATAGAGGCCCATCAGGTCGAACGGGCTCTCCAGCTCCATCTCGCGCTCGGTCTCCTCGTCCGGGAACTCGTCCACCCGGAAGACGATGTCGGCCGTGAGGCGCTGGAAGGACGCCGGCAGTTCGGCATAGGCGGCCTCGGCCCAGGCGGCAAGGTCGTCGAGGCTCGGCGGATGGACAGGCGCGGTTCTCTCAGGCATCGTCGGGCGGCAGAGGGCACACGGTTTCGGAGGCGCGGATCATGGCCGAAAAGCTCACCGGTAGCGAGCGCCGGGACGCGCTGGCGGCGCTTGAAGGCTGGAGCGAGGTCGAGGGCCGGGACGCCATCCAGCGCACGTTCCAGTTCGGGGACTTCACCGCCGCCTTCGCCTTCATGACGCGCTCCGCGCTGGCCGCCGAGCGCATGGACCACCACCCCGAATGGTTCAACGTCTATAACCGCGTCGAAGTCACCCTCGCCACCCACAGCGCCGGCGGCGTGACGGAGCTCGATGTAAAGCTGGCGGCGTTCATGAACGAGGCCGCAGCGGCTTCCGCCTGACTCCGCTTCTCCTGCTTGCTCGTCCCTTGTCCATATTGGCGGTGGACATTCCGACTGCGGCGGATACGCTGTTTCCACGAAGTGTCGCCCATGCGCCGATGCTTCCGTTTCCTTGAGTAGGGAGAAAACCGCATGAAGAAGACCGGCCAGCTTCAGCCTGCGCAAAAGCGCTCCAGCGTGACGCGCCGCGATTTCGTGAAGAAGACCACCGCTGTCGGCGCCGTCGTTGCCGCGGGGGCGTTTCTCGGCGGCAAGCCGCCGGCCTACGCGCAGAGCCGCAAGCTGCACTACCTGCAATGGAGCAGCTTCATTCCCGACGCCGACACGGAGATCAGGCGCCAGGCCGAGGAGTTCACCAAGGCCACGGGCGTCGAAGTCACGGTCGAGATGATTAACCAGAACGACATGACCCCGCGCATCACGGCCGCCATCGAAAGCGGCAAGGGCGCGGATGTCATGCTGCTCATCAACAACCAGCCGCATCTGTTCGCCAACGGCCTCGACGACCATGGCTCCCTGATGGGCGAACTCGCCGGCGGCGACATCTACGACTGGGCCAACGGCGCGGTCGTGGTGGACGGCGTGGCGCGCGCCGTGCCGCTGTTCAACATCGGCAACGCCATCGTCTATCGCAAGGACGTGTTCGACGAACTCGGCCTCGCCGCGCCCAACACCTGGGACGAGTATCTCGCCGTCGGCACGGCGCTGAAGAACGCCAACCTGCCGGTCGGCCAGACGCTCGTCCACACCTTCGGCGACGCCCCGTCCTTCGCCTATCCGCTGCTGTGGAGCTTCGGCGGCATGGAAGTGGACGAGTCCGGCAAGGTCGTCGTCGATTCGCCCGAGACCCATCGGGCGCTCGCCTTCTGCAAGGAGTTCTGGGAAGCGGCCTGCGATCCGGGCGGGCTTGCCTGGGACGACACCAGCAACAACCGCGCCTTCCTCGGCCAGACCATCGGCGCGACCCTGAACGGCGCCAGCATCTACTTCGTCGCCCGGCGCAAGTTCCCGGACCTCGCGGACAAGCTGGCCCACGTCAACAATCCGGAAGGCCCCGGCGGGCGCTACCACGTCATCGGTCCGCGCAGTCCTGCGATCATGAGCTATTCCGAAGAAAAGGATGCGGCGGCGGACTTCATCCGCTTCATGTTCCAGGACGACAATTTCAGCCAGTTCATTTCGGTGAACAGCGGCTATGTGCAGGGCCTGACGCCGAAATGGGAGGACCACCCGGTGTGGACCTCCGACCCGGCGCTCGGCATCTTCAGCACAAACGCCAAATACGGGCGCAGCTACGGCCATGCCGGCCCGTGGAACCGCGCGTCCGGCGAAGCGGCGGAAAAATACATCGTCGTGGACATGTTCGCCCGCGCCGTTCAGGGCGAGGACCCCAAGGCGATCGCCGCCTGGGGGCAGAAGGAACTGGAGAACGTCTACAACTAGTATCCTGATCGAGAAGTTTATTAGAATAAGATTATCGGTTTTGATGGAGGGCTGACCGGTGGGGAGAGCAGCGGTCGCGATTACTTTGTCGGCAGCAGAACGACGAGAGTTGGAGGGTTTGGCGCGGCGTCGGAAGACGGCGCAGGGACTGGCGCGTCGGGCTCGGATTGTCCTGGCTGCTGCTGAGGGTCTGGAGAACAAGGCGATAGTTGCGCGCTTGGGAGCGGATGCGAATACGGTCGGCAAATGGCGGCGGCGTTTTGCCGAGCGCGGGCTTGACGGGCTCCTGACTTCGACGGTTGGGCTGACTTCTGACCGATCTCGCGTCTGGAGTTTTCAGTAAAGCCAATGAGTTGGCAGTTGCGGTGCGGTCAAGCTGCGTTGTAGTGCCTAGTAAATCTTTGAGACTGTCAATGCCTCCGCCACGCGCTACACTCCCCCCATGTTCGTGCGCATCAAGACCTCCCCCAACAGCCCGCGACGCTCGGTCCAGATCGTCGAGGCCGTGCGCGACGGCGGCAAGGTCCGACAGCGCATCGTCCGCCATGTCGGCGTGGCCATGGACGAGGACGAGCTCGAGCGCCTGAGGCAGCTCGGCGAGTACGTCAAGGCGAAGCTGGAGGACGAGCGTCAGCCGGCATTGTTTGCGCCCGAGAAGATCGCTGAGCAGGCGATCCGTGTCGGCCGCCGGGGGGACGGCAAGGAGGAACTCCCGGTCGACCTCAAGCAGCTTGAAGAGGAGCAGCGCCTGATCACAGGCATCCACGAGGTCTATGGCGAGATCTACCGGCTGCTGGGCCTCGACGCGCTGCTGCCGCGCTCGCGCTACCGGGCCTCCCATGACGCGCTGTTCCATGTGGTGATGGCGCGGGTAGCCAACCCCGACAGCAAGCGGGGCAGCGTGCGCCGGCTCGAGGAGGACTTCGGCGTGAGTCTTCCGCTCGAGAAGGTCTACCGGATGATGGATCAGCTCGACGCGACGGTGATCGAGCGACTGCGCACGCGCGTCGGCGAGGCGAGCCGGTCGCTGCTGCCGGAGCCGGTCGCGATCCTCTTCTTCGATTGCACCACGCTCTACTTCGAGACGGCCGCCGAGGACGAGCTTCGCCAGCACGGCTTCAGCAAGGACGGCAAACACAAGGACTCGCAGGTTCTGCTGGCGCTGATGGTGACGCGCGAAGGGCTGCCGATCAGCTACGAGGTCTTCCCCGGCGCCACCTACGAGGGACACAGCATGGTCCCGGTCCTGCAGGACATGCAGCGCCGCCACCAGGTGGAGCGCACGGTATGCGTGGCCGACCGGGGCATGCTGAGCGCCGACAACCTCGACGCCATGGACGCCATCGGCGGCGAGTATGTCGTCGGCGCGCGGCTGCGCAAGCTGCCGCTCGCGCTGCTGGGGCAGGTTCTCGACCCCGGGACCTATGCCCCGCTGGAGGGCTCACAGGACCGCCGGGTCGGCGAGTGGGAGTACAAGGGCCGTCGCCTGATCGTCGTCTTCTGCCCCCAGCGCGCACGCAAGGACGCGCACGAGCGCCGCCATCAGGTGGAACGCCTGCTCGACAGGCTGGCCCGCAGCGACAATCCCAGGGAACTGCTCTCCAATCACGGGGCGAAGCGCTTCATCGCCGTCGAGGGCGACGCACGGCTCACGGTGAACCCGGAGAAGATCGCCGAGGCCGCACGATGGGACGGGCTCACCGGCGTCATCACCAATCTGCGCGACGCGCGCGTCACCGAAGTGATGGCTCACTACCAGGGGCTCTGGCAGGTCGAGGAGAGCTTCCGGATCACCAAACACGACCTGAAGATACGTCCCATCTGGCACTGGAACCCGGACCGGATCCGCGCTCACATCGCCATCGCCTTCCTGGCCTTCGCCTGCGTTCGACACCTTGCGTACCGCGTCGCCATCCAGAAGCGGCGGATGTCCCCGGAGGTCATCCGCTCCGCCCTCGTCCACCGCCAGTGCTCCCTGCTGCGCTGTCGGCAATCGGGCAACCGCTACGTCATCCCCTCGAAGCCGACACCGGCGGCGGAGCAGATTTACGCAACCATGGGGCTGCCCCTGACGATCACCCCGTATCAACTCGCCTGACCGTCGACGAAGCACGGCTCGAAGAAATGCCGGATGTAGTGCCTAGCCGAAATGAGAACCAGGCAATATCAACTACTTATGCGAATCAACCGTCGAAGTCAGGAATTTCAGCCAGTTCATTTCGGTGAACAGCGGCTATGTGCAGGGCCTGACGCCGAAATGGGAGGACCACCCGGTGTGGACCTCCGACCCGGCGCTCGGCATCTTCAGCACAAACGCCAAATACGGGCGCAGCTACGGCCATGCCGGCCCGTGGAACCGCGCGTCCGGCGAAGCGGCGGAAAAATACATCGTCGTGGACATGTTCGCCCGCGCCGTTCAGGGCGAGGACCCCAAGGCGATCGCCGCCTGGGGGCAGAAGGAACTGGAGAACGTCTACAACTAGTATCCTGATCGAGAAGTTTATTAGAATAAGATTATCGGTTTTGATGGAGGGCTGACCGGTGGGGAGAGCAGCGGTCGCGATTACTTTGTCGGCAGCAGAACGACGAGAGTTGGAGGGTTTGGCGCGGCGTCGGAAGACGGCGCAGGGACTGGCGCGTCGGGCTCGGATTGTCCTGGCTGCTGCTGAGGGTCTGGAGAACAAGGCGATAGTTGCGCGCTTGGGAGCGGATGCGAATACGGTCGGCAAATGGCGGCGGCGTTTTGCCGAGCGCGGGCTTGACGGGCTCTATGACGAGCCGCGCCCGGGCGCTCCGCGCAAGATCGGTGACGAGGAGGTTGCGGAGGTCATTGCCCGCACCCTGGAAGAAACACCCCCCGACGGCACGCATTGGAGCCTGCGCTCGATGGCGCGCGCTGCAGGCTATGCGCCCTCGACGATCCATCGCATCTGGCAGGCTTTCGGCCTGCAGCCGCATCGCTCGGAGACGTTCAAGCTGTCGTCGGACCCACTGTTTGTGGAGAAGGTGCGGGACATTGTCGGCCTCTATCTCGACCCGCCCGAGCGCGCGCTGGTGCTCTGCGTCGATGAGAAGAGCCAGATCCAAGCTCTGGACCGCTCCCGCCCGCTGCTTCCCATGCGGCCGGGTCAGGTCGAGCGGCGTACTCATGACTACACGCGCCATGGCACCACCACGCTGTTCGCGGCGCTGGACATCGCCACCGGCCGGGTCATCGGCCAGTGCTTGCCGCGCCACCGCAGCCGGGAGTTCCTCAAGTTCCTGCGCACGCTCGAAGCCCAGGTCCCCGGCGAACTCGACGTCCATCTGGTGATGGACAACTACGCAACCCACAAGACGCCCGCCGTCCGGCGTTGGCTGGCCCGGCATCCCCGCTGGCATGTCCACTTCACGCCCACCGGCGCCTCCTGGCTCAACCAGGTCGAGCGCTTCTTCGCACTCTTGACCGAGAAACAGCTCAGGCGCGGGGTTCATCGCTCGCCCCAGGAACTCGAGCAGGCCATCCGGAACTACATCGACACCGTCAACGCCGACCCGCGACCCTTCCGCTGGACCAAATCCGCCGACGACATCCTTGCCACCATCAAGCGCTTCTGTCTGCGGACGCTGGAAACTGCCGAACGCCAGATGAAAATCATCAAAACTTCAGAATCAGGACACTAGAGCGTTGTCGGCATGACCGGCCTGCGGCGGCCCCGGCCGCCGCAGGCTTCCTTCGCCTCGACCGAGGTCCTCCGCTTCCCGTAACGGGCTGTCCGAACCGCCATGCAAACGCAGCAAACGGCGCCTGCGCCTTCCCTCAAGGAAAGGCTTGTCACCGCCCTGGAAGACCAGCGCGTGCTCGGCTACGTCCTGATGGCGCCGGCCCTGCTGCTGATCCTGATCTTCATCGCCTACCCCTTCGTGCTCGGGGTGTGGATGTCGCTTACCGACAAGATCGTTGGCACATCGGGCACCTTCATCGGACTCGGCAACTACGAAAAGCTGTTCGCCAGCGACATCTTCCTCACCGCCGCCTGGAATACCGTGTTCTTCACTACGGTCGCCACGGTTTTCAAGGCGGTCCTCGGCATGTGGCTGGCGGTGCTGCTGAACCGCAAATTCCGCTTTGCGAATATCACCCGCGCCACCGTGTTGCTGCCTTTCATCGTGCCGACCGTGCTCAGCACGCTGGCCTGGCTGTGGATGTTCGACGCCACGTTCAGCGTGTTCAACTGGACGCTCCGCTGGCTCTGGCAGATGGAAATCGGCATTTTCGGGCTGGTCCTGAAGGAGAATTGGGGCTTTTTCCGCGGCCCGTTATGGCTGGGCGACCCGAGCCTCGCCATGGCCTCGGTGATTCTCGTCAATGTCTGGCGCGGCCTGCCGTTTTTCGCGATTTCCTTCCTGGCCGGCCTGCAAACGATTCCGCCGGATCTTTACGACGCCGCCGACATCGACGGCGCCAGCGGCTGGAAGAAATTCTGGCATGTGACGCTGCCGCTGATTAAGCCGGTGGCGATCGTGGTGATCGTTTTCTCCATCGTGGTGACCTTCGCCGACTTCCAGCTGGTCTATATCCTGACCCGGGGCGGCCCCAACAACGAAACCCACTTGCTGGCCACGCTGGCCTACCAGCTCGGCATGGGATCGGGAAATATCGGCCAGGGCGCGGCAACGGCCCTGTTCATGCTGCCCATACTGGCGTTCGTCATCATCTTCCAGCTTTGGTATCTCAGGCGCGAGGGAGTGCGGTAGCCATGAACGCCATGGTGGGCGAGACCTATTTCCGGCGGCTGGTGATCTTCTACATCCCGCTCTTCCTGTTCGTCTTCGCGATGCTGTTCCCGTTCGCCTGGATGCTCATCACATCCATCAAGCCGGACGCCGAGCTCTACAATCCGCGCATCTCGCCCTTCATCGTGCGCGAGCCCACGCTGGAGCACTGGGAAAGCCTGTTCGGGACGACGCTTTTCATCGAGTGGGCCGTCAACACGCTCTGGGTCGCGATCGCTTCGACGGCGGTCTCCCTGTTCGCCGGCGTGCTCGCGGGCTACGCGCTCTCCCGCCTCGTGTTCCGGGGCTCGACCATGTTCGGCATCATGATCTTCGTCACCTATCTGGTGCCGCCGACGCTGCTGTTCATTCCGCTTACCGGCGTCGTGACATGGATGGGGCTGCAGGACACCACATGGTCGCTGATCTTCACCTATCCGACCTTCCTCGTGCCGTTCTGCACCTGGTTGCTGATGGGCTATTTCCAGACCATTCCCAAGGAATTGGAGGAGTGCGCCCGGATCGACGGGGCAACGCGCCTGCAGGCGATGTTCAAGATCGTCCTGCCGCTGGCGGTGCCCGGAATCCTGTCGGCCGGAATTTTCGCCTTCACGCTCTCCTGGAACGAGTTCCTCTATGCGCTGGTCTTCATCCACTCGCCGGAGACCAAGACGATTCCGGTCGGCGTGACGAGCGAGCTGATCAAGGGCGACGTGTTCTTCTGGGGCGCCCTGATGGCGGGAGCCCTGTTCGGCTCGGTGCCCGTCGCCATCGTCTATTCGTTCTTCGTCGAACATTATGTGTCCGGCATGACCGGCGCCGTGAAAGGATAGCCGACAATGGCCCAGATCCTTCTCAAGAACCTGCGCAAGACATATGACCAGACCGAGGCGGTCAGGGGTATAAACCTCGACATCGCGCATAACGAATTCGTCGTTCTGGTCGGCCCGTCCGGCTGCGGCAAGACCACGACCCTGCGCATGATCGCCGGGCTCGAGGAAATCACCGGCGGGGAGATATTCATCGGCGAGCGCCTGATAAACAACGTGCCGCCGAAAGACCGCGACATCGCGATGGTCTTCCAGAACTACGCCCTCTACCCGCATATGACGGTCGAGCAGAACATGTCCTTCGGCCTGCGCCTGCGCAAGGTGGCGAAAACCGAGATCGGCCGGCGCGTGAAGCACGCCGCGGACATCCTCAATATCGGCGAACTGCTGGAACGGCGTCCGAAGCAGCTGTCCGGCGGACAGCGCCAGCGCGTCGCCATGGGCAGGGCGATCGTGCGCAATCCGGAGGCGTTCCTGTTCGACGAGCCGCTCTCCAACCTGGACGCCAAGCTCAGGGTGCAGATGCGCACCGAAATCAAGAAGATCCACCGGCGGGTGCAGACCACGGTCGTTTATGTGACGCACGATCAGGTGGAGGCGATGACGCTCGCGGACCGGATCGTGGTGATGAACCACGGCGTCATTGAGCAGGTGGGCTCGCCGCAGGAGATGTACGAGGCGCCGAAAACCCGTTTTGTGGCCGGCTTTATCGGCTCGCCGGCGATGAATTTCGTGCCTTGCAGGGTCGTGCAGAGGGGCTCGGAGCTCGGGGTCCGGCTGTCGGAGGACATCACCCTGGACCTGCCCGCCGCGCAGTCGAAGCGCTACCGGGATTATCTCGACAAGGAGATGGTCTTCGGCATTCGCCCGGAGCATGTGACCGAGCGCCGGCAGCACACGAACGACCAGCAACTGGATTTCGGCTGCGCCGTGGAGGTGCTGGAGCCCATGGGCGTGGACACCATGGTGTTCGTGGATATCGAGGGCGTGGAAGTCACGGCGCGCGCCGCGCCCAAATCGGTCAGCGAGCCCGGCGAAACCATGATGTTCACCATAGACATGAACAACATGCACCTGATCGACCCCAAGACCGACAGGGTGGTGTAGGCGGTGGAGCAGGGAGGCGCCTCAGCCCGTGCTTACACGACGGAATACCTGGCGCGCCGAAATCACGAGTTCCGGTATGCGGGCATGATGCGTATTCACCATCAGCACACGAACAGCGTGGAAGCGGTGCTTGCAGACTAAGGCTTCAATTTCATCGGACCTGTCATAGGTCATGAGGAAGTTCGCCTTCGTTTCCGCCAGTAGGGCAAACAGACGCGCATGGTCGATCTTGTTGTGGGCGTAGAGGCGCTGGCCGGCCCGCTTCCCGCCGGCGCTGTAGGGCGGGTCCACGAACAAGACGGCATCCGCAGGCAAGGCCTCCAGAAGCGCCATCCCGTCGCTCTCTTTGAATTCAATGTGATCCGCATTGTCTGCAATAGCCAAAAGCCGCCGGACAAGCGTCTCCGGATACCACCGCGAGGCCAGGCCCATCCCGCACTCTCCCGACCGGACTAAGGACGCCCCCGGCGCGAGGATGCCCCCTCGCCTGGTCCGGTTCAGGACGAGGGTGCGGAAACCGTGCTCCAGCACATTGGCCAGCGCCTGCCGCGACAGCGCATCGACCGCCTCCCGCGTCGGCTGGAAATGCCGCACCATTTCGCAGAGTTCGGGCCCGTGGCGGAGCGCAGCGTGCCAGAAGGCGGCGACATCGCGGTCCAGCTCCACCATCAGGCAGCGGTCCACGAGCTCTTCCATCACAGCCGTGAGGGAAACGATGCCGCCGCCGGCGAACGGCTCGACGAGCAGCTTCGGCCGGGGCTCGATGCCCTTCAGCCAGTGGCGGATATGCGGGATGAGCCATGTCTTGCCGCCCGGATAGCGCAGCGGGCTGCGCTGCGGCACCGAGGCGACATTGACCACAGGTATGGGCGAAACCGGGATCGGGTCCGGGGCTTCCGTAGAAATCGCCCCTGCAACCGCCTCGCTCCTGATCGCGCCCTCGCTCATGGCTTCCAGTTAGCACGAACCGGGCGCCGCCTGCGAGGCGGGCGCCGCCGCCGTGCGGATTGCGGCGGGGCGGGGCGTCTGCCACCCTTTCCGGCGGACATGGGGGAACAAAGCCCGGAGATGACCGGACAGTTCGTCGTCGGCTCGGCCCTTATCGTATTGAGCATAGCCGTCCAGGCCGGGCTCATAGCGTTCGCCGCCCGGACGCTGCGCCGGCGCGAGGCGTGGCTGCGCCGGCCGCCCTTTCTGGCGAAGCAGGCCGGCGCGCTCTGTCTCGCCTCCCTCTGGCTCATGGCGGGCATGGGCGCAACCGTCTGGCTCTGGGCCTTCTATTTCCTGCGGGCAGGCGCGCTCCCCGATCTGGAGACGGCCGTGTATTTCTCCCTGGTCTCCTTCACGACCCTCGGATTCGGCGACATCGTGCTGGCGAAGCCCTACCGCCTGCTGTCGGGCCTGCTGGCGGCGAACGGCCTGATCCTGTTCGGAATGACCGTAGCCATACTGGTCGATTTCATCCGCAGCCTGCATGTTCCGCAGGCCGGAGGCGCAAACGACGAGTGACGCCGCGTCGCGCCCCCGGAGCGGGAAAGCCGGGGGCCGAACGCCCTCGCCGTCAGGCGACCCGGCCTTCCTTCATCGCCTCTTCCGTGAAGACGAGGCCGTGGCCGGGCGTTTCCGGGGCGCGGACGATGCCGTTTTCCGCAAGCGGCGGGTCGGTGAACAGGTCCTGCATCAGCCCCATGTCTTCCAGAATGAGACCGTTCGGGATCGAGGCCATGAGCTGGATCATCAGCTCGGGATAGAGATGCGGGGCGATGGTCATGCCCCAGGTGTCGGCGATCGCCGCGGTTTTGCGGAGGTCCGTCAGCCCGCCGCGCACCACGTCCGGCTGCAGGATCGGCAGCTTCGGGTTCTCGAAGAAGGGCTTGAGGTCGTAGCGCGTCATGTGGCTCTCGCCGCCGACGACCCGGAGGTCGAGCGCGTCCGCAATCCGGAAATAGCCGGCGAAATCGTCCGGCACCACCGGCTCCTCCAGCCAGTAGATGTCGTATTGCTCCAGCTTGCGGCCCTGCAGGATGGCATGGTCGGCGGTCCATGCCATGTTGACATCGACCATGATATCGATCTCCGGCCCGACGGCCTCGCGCACCCGGCGGACATGCTCAAGGTCCTCCGCATCCGTCCAGGCATGGCCGACCTGCATCTTGACCGCCGGGTAGCCCTCCGCCTTGAAGCGCAGCGCCTTTTCCACCATCGCGTCGGGCTCGAGCCCCCGCCAGACGCCCGAGCCGTAAGCGGGCGCCTCGGCGCGGTAGTGGCCCCAGAGCCGGTGCAGCGGCATCCCCGCCGCCTGGCCGACAATGTCCCAGAGCGCCACGTCGATGGCCGAAAGCGCCAGCACCGGCGCCCCGCCGCGCCCGTCCGCCAGGGAGGCGGTCCAGAGTTCGCGCCAGATCGCCTCGACCTCGCTCGCGTCGCGCCCGATCAGGTGGGGAACCATGGTCTCTTCCAGGCACGCCTTCACCGTGCGGAAGCCCTCGCGCAGATAGAGCTGGTAGCCGAGCCCGACATGACCCGAGCGCGTCTCGATCTCGACCGCGAGCACATTGCGCTCCCGCGCATAGCCGCGCTGGAAGGCCGGCTGCTCCCGCCACGGCAGCACCAGCAGATGAACCCGGATGTCTTCTATGCGCATCGAAGCGGTCTCCCTTTCACCCGCCATCGTCAGCCCCGCCACTCGCGGACGATCCGTCTTGCGTCGCCCTCGCGGCGGGTGAAGCCTTCCTTGTCGAAGAATTCCAGCAATTCGATGGTCACGTTGCGGCCGATGCCGGAGCGGTCCTTGTAGGCCGCCGCGGTGAAGCGCCCGTCGGCGCTCTCCGCCGCCAGGGCCTCGGCAATGTCGGCCAACCCCTTGAGCGCGGCGGGCGGGAACCAGCGGTTGTCCGCGACGCGCCGCACCAAGCCGAAACGGCCCGCCTGTCGCAACACGCCCTCGACCCGCACATGATCGACTTTGAGCATCTCGGCGAGCTCGCGCACGCGCGGCGGGCGCAGGCCGCCTTCCGTCACCAGCGGCTCGATGCGCCGCCAGAGCGCCTCCTCTTCCGGGGCGAGCGCCGCGCGGTGGCCCGGCCGGTGGACGAAGCCGCCGGAGCGCGCAAGCCGGCCCGCTCCCGCCAGCGCGGCCAGCGCCGCCTCGGCAATGTCGCGCGGCGGCACCGGGTCGAGCCGGCGGCGAAGCGCGACGGGGCCGAGACCGGGGCTGTCGGGATGCGCGGCCGTCCAGGCGTCCACCTCGCGCTCGAAGGCGTCCAAAAGCGCCTGCCAGCGCCCGGCATCGACCGCCACCGGACCCGCAAACACCACGCCCTGCCGCCGCCTGAGCGCCGCCTGTTCGGCGTCGTTCAGGTTGTGCGCCACCGCGAACCGGGGGAAGTCGAACCCGAACGGCGCCGCCTCCACCAGCCCGCCGAACGGGTCCTCCCCGGCGCGCACGGCAAGTTCCGCCAGCCGCTCCGGCCGCGCCCGGCCGCGCGCCGGCGGGAACGGATCGGCGACGCGCCCGCCGGCCATGGTGCGCATCGCCGACTGGTCGCGCAGCACGACGCCGTCGCCCGCAAGCGCGCCGATCTCGCGGTCCAGCAGCAACTGCGCCCAGCCGGCTTCGCCCGGCGCGATGGACGGCCCGTCCAGCACCGCGACCCTGCCGGTCACATCCGCCGCGCCCAGATGGACATGCACGGGCGTGCGGTCGCGCAGCGGCCGCGCCTCGCTGCCGAGCACTCTCAGCCTGACATCGATCCGGCGCGTCGGCCCGTGGGCCTCCGGGGCCAGCAGCCAGTCGCCGCGCGAGACCGCGTGGCGGCGGAGGCCGGCCCCGGCGAGATTGAGCGCCACCCTCTGCCCGGCCTGGGCGGCATGGGCCTCGACATTCTCGGCATGGATGGCGCGCACCCGCGCCTCGACGCCGCCGGGCGAGACCAGCAGCCGGTCGCCGACCTTGACCGCGCCCGAAAATGCCGTGCCGGTGACCACGAGGCCCGCGCCGCGCAGGGTGAAGCTGCGGTCCACCGCGAGCCGGAACCGCCCCGAGGCCCGCCGGCGCCCGACCGCGCCCGCAAGCCGTTGCAACAGGCGCTGCAATTCCGGCACGCCCTCGCCGGTTATCGCGGAGACGGGCAATACCGGCGCCCCGGCAAGCCCCGTATCGGCCGCAAGCGCCTGCGCCTCTTCGGCAACGGCCTGCACGCGCTCCGGCTCCGCGCGGTCGGCCTTGGTGACGGCGATGATGCCGCGCTGCACGCCCAGCAGGTCGAGGATCGCCAGATGCTCGCGCGTCTGCGGCATCGGTCCGTCATCGGCGGCCACGATCAGCAGCGCCGCGTCGATGCCGGTGACGCCCGCCAGCATGTTCTTGATGAAGCGCTCATGCCCCGGCACGTCGATGAAGCCGACCGTCTGGCCGGGGCCGGCCTGCCAGTAGGCGAAGCCGAGGTCGATGGTGAGGCCCCGCGCCTTCTCTTCCGGCAGCCGGTCGGCGTCCGTGCCGGTCAGCGCCTTCACCAGCGAGGTCTTGCCGTGGTCGATATGCCCGGCGGTTGCGACGATCATGAGGCCAGTTGGGACAGGAAGGCGTCTTCGTCGTCAAGCGTGCGCAGGTCGAAGAGCAGCCGCCCCTCGGAGATGCGCCCGATGACCGGAATGGGCAGCCGGCGGAACGCCGCCGCGCGCGCCTCCAGCGCCTTGCCGCCCGGCGCGGACAGCGCCAGCGCCCGGCTCTCGAGGCGCTCCACCGGCAGCGACCCGGAACCGATTTGGCTTGCGACGGCCACGACTTCCGCGCCCTCCATCGCCGGCGCGAGCCGGTGCGCCTGGGCTTCGATCTCCGCCACCGGGCGGGTCAGCGCCCTGAGCGCAGGCAGGCGTTCGGCCAGCCGGTCCGGGTCCCGGTAAAGCCGCAACACAGCTTCCAGCGCCGCGAGGGAGAGCTTGCCGAGGCGCATGGCGCGGCGCATCGGGTTTCGCTTGAGCAAAGCGACGAGGTCCGCGCGCCCGACGACGATGCCCGCCTGCGGGCCGCCCAGCAGCTTGTCGCCGCTGAAGGTGACGAGCCCGGCCCCGGCGGCGAGCGCCTGGCCCGGCATCGGCTCCTGCGGCAGCCCGTAGCGGGCGAGATCGACAAGCTGGCCCGCGCCCAGATCGACCGCATAGGGCGCGCCCGCAGCCTCCGCGATACGGGCCAGGCGGTCGTCCGGCACCGACGCCGTGAAGCCGACGACCTCATAATTGGAGGTGTGCACCTTCATCACGCAGCCCGTGTCCGGGCCGACGGCGGCCTCGAAATCGCCGGCATGCGTGCGGTTGGTCGTGCCGACCTCGACCATGCGGGCGCCGGCGCGGGCCATGATCTCCGGCATGCGGAAGGAGCCGCCGATCTCGACCAGCTCGCCGCGCGAAACCAGCGCGTCGCGCCCGGCCGAGAGGCTGTTCAGCACCAGCAGGACGGCGGCGGCATTGTTGTTGACCGCCAGTGCGGCTTCCGCGCCGGTCAGTTCCGTCAGCAGCGCCTCGACATGGGAGTCCCTGTCGCCCCGCCGGCCGGTTTCCAGGTTGTATTCGAGGTTGCAGTTGCCGGCGGCCTCCGCGATTGCAGCCATCGCCTCCCGCGGAAGCGGCGCCCTGCCGAGATTGGTGTGCAGCACCACGCCTGTGAGGTTGAACACCCGCCGGAGCGAAGGCCGCCCCCGCGCCGCAATATGCGCCGCCGCCGCCGGGCCGAGCGACGAGGGATCGAGCGCGCCGCCCGCCCCGAGCGTTCGCCGGGCATCCGCGAGCGCCTGCCGCGCGCCCGCCAGCGCTTCGGCCCGCCCGTATTCCGCAGCCGCCCCGGCAAGCGCGGGGTCTTCGAGCAGGCGGTCCACGGACGGCAGGACCGAGAAATCCGGACTCGCCATCCTTCAAAGACCCCTGCGCCTTGCCACCCAGGCCATCGCCGCACGCTTCCCTTTTTTCCGCCGCCCACGCGGGCGACCGGCCGGCCACCATATCCCCGCCGCGCCCGCTGCGACACCAAAGGCGGCCTTCTCTATCATTTTTTGCTTGGACTCGGCGCGCGGCTTGGCTACCAAGCCTCTCCGCACTCGCCTCAGACATCGCGACCGTAATCGACCGATCGGAGCGTTCGCACTCGCCCAGGGGAGACCGAAGCCATGGCCGGCGCCCTACCGGATGTTGCGCAGCACGATACCTTCCCGAAGCTGCTCCGCTACAACGCCGAACACCGCGCATCGCTGGCCGCCGTCCGCGAGAAGGACCTCGGCATCTGGCAGACCTGGACCTGGGCCGACTTCCGCGACGCGGTGCGCAAGCTCGCGGGCGGCATGAAGGCGCTCGGCCTCAAGCGGGGCGAGAAGGTCGCCATTGTCGGCGACAACCGGCCGCGGCTCTATTTCGCCATGAGCGCCGCGCAGAGCCTTGGCGCCATTCCGGTGCCGGTCTATCAGGACGCGGTGGCGGAGGAGATGCGCTTCGTGCTGGACCATGCCGAAGCCGCATTCATTGTCGCCGAGGATCAGGAACAGGTCGACAAGGTCCTGTCGCAAAAGGAACATCTCCCCGCGCTTAGGATGATCGTCTATGACGACCCGCGCGGCATGCGGGACTACAGCGAGCCGTTCCTGCACGCCTATGACGATGTCGCCGGCATGGGCGAAGAAGGCGGCTGGGACGAAGAGGTCGATCTCGGCAAGGGCAGCGACACCGCGATCATCCTCTACACCTCCGGCACCACCGGCACGCCCAAGGGCGTGGTGCTCTCCTACGACAATCTCCTGCTCTGCGCGAAGATCGGCGCGGACTTCGAGCAGTTGCGCGAGGACGAGGTCGTGCTGGCCTATCTGCCGATGGCCTGGGTCGGCGACAACGTGCTCTCCTACTGCCAGGCGCATCTGGTCGGCTTTTCCTTCGCCTGCCCGGAATCGCCGGAGACCGTGCCGCACGATCTGCGCGAGCTCGGCCCCACCTATTTCTTCGCGCCGCCCCGCGTATTCGAGAACCTGCTGACCCAGGTGACGATCCGCATGGAAGACGCGGCCCCGCTGAAGCAGCGCCTGTTCCGCTTTTTCATGAAGGTCGCCGAGCGGGCCGGGACCGACATTCTGGAGGGCCGGAAGGTCGGCCTTGCAGACCGCCTGCTCTACCGGCTGGGCGAAATCTTCGTCTATGGCCCCGTGAAGAACGTGCTGGGCCTCTCCCGGCTCCGGGTCGGCTATACCGCGGGCGAGGCTATCGGCCCCGAAATCTTCCGTTTCTTCCGTTCCCTCGGCATCAACCTGAAGCAGCTTTACGGCCAGACCGAGGCGAGCGTGTTCGTGACCATCCAGACCAATGACGATGTGCGCCCCGACAGCGTCGGTCCGCCAGCGCCGGGCGTCGAGCTGCGCCTCACGGAGGAAGGCGAGGTGCTCTACCGCAGCCCCGGCGTCTTCCAGGAGTATTACAAGAACAGCGAGGCCACCTCGGAGACCAAGACGAGCGACGGCTGGGTGCACACCGGGGATGCAGGCGTGATCGACGATGACGGCCATTTGCGGATCATCGACCGCGCCAAGGATGTCGGCCGGCTCGCCAACGGCACGCTCTTCGCGCCGAAATACCTCGAAAACAAGCTGAAGTTCTACCCGAACATCCGCGAGGCGGTGACCTTCGGCCATGAGCGGGACTTCGTCACCGCGATGATAAATATCGACATGGAGGCGGTCGGCAACTGGGCCGAAAGACGCAACATCCCCTATTCGAGCTACCAGGAGCTCGCCGCGCGGCCCGAGGTGCTCGACATCGTCGAGGGCCATGTTTCGGAGTTCAACGAAAGCCTCGCGACCGACCCGCAATTCGCCGGCTCGCAAATCCATCGCTTCATCGTGCTGCACAAGATGCTGGACGCCGACGACGGCGAACTCACCCGCACGCAGAAGGTCCGCCGCCGCTTCATCTTCGAGCGCTACGCCCCGGCCATCGACGCGCTTTACGGCGGTGAGAGCAATATCGTTCTGGAGACGCCGGTGACCTTCGAGGACGGGCGTTCGGGCACGATCACCGGCGACCTCGCCATTCGCGACGCCCGCGTCTCCGAGGCCGGCGGCGAAAGGACCGCTGCATGACCCGGCCGGGAGACATCCTGCTCAGCGTCAAGGACATTTCGCTGCGCTTCGGCGGCGTCCGCGCGCTGACGGATGTCAGCTTCGATATCCACGAGGGCGAGATCTTCGCCATCATCGGCCCCAACGGAGCCGGGAAATCGTCGATGCTGAATTGCATCAACGGCTTCTATAATCCGCAGGAAGGCACCATTACCTTCAAGGGCGCGGAACGCCGGCAGATGCGCCCGCACGAGGCCGCCGCCCAGGGCATCAGCCGCACCTTCCAGAACATCGCGCTCTTCAAGGGCATGACGACGCTCGAGAACGTCATGACCGGGCGCATGCTCAAGATGCAGGCCTCCCTGGCGGAACAGGCGTTCTATATCGGCCGGGGCCGGCGCGAGGAAATCGAGCATCGCGAAAGGGTCGAGGAGGTGATCGACTTCCTCGAAATCCAGTCGATCCGCAAGACGCCCGTGGGGCGCCTGCCCTACGGCCTGCAGAAGCGGGTGGAGCTTGCGCGCGCGCTGGCGGCGGAACCCGAACTGCTGCTGCTGGACGAGCCGATGGCCGGCATGAATGTCGAGGAAAAGGAGGACATGTGCCGCTTCGTGCTCTCCACCAACCACGAACTCGGAACCACGATCGCGCTGATCGAACATGACATGGGCGTGGTCATGGACCTGTCCGACCGGGTGGTGGTGCTCGACTACGGCAAGAAGCTCGCGGAGGGCACGCCGGACGAAATCCGCGGCAACCAGGAAGTCATCGACGCCTATCTGGGCGTGAGCCACGACTAGGACGGCGCGACGATGGAAACCCTTTACCTCATCTTCATCGACCCGTTCGTCCAGATGGTCGTCGAGCCGGCCTTCCTCGCCGAAGTGCTGATCGGCGGGCTGATGTCGGGCGTGATGTATTCGCTGGTGGCGCTCGGCTTCGTGCTGATCTTCAAGGCCTCCGGCATCTTCAACTTCGCCCAGGGCATCTTCGTGCTGTTCGCAGCGCTCAATTTCGTCGGGCTGATGGACCTCGGCGTCCATCCGATCCTCGCCTTCGTCATCACGCTCGGCATCATGACCGCGCTGGCGTTCGCCGTGGACCGTCTGGTGCTCCGCCCGCTGGTGAACCAGGACCCGATCATCCTGTTCATGGCGACCATCGGCATCGCCTTCTTCCTGGAAGGGTTCGGCGAGTCGATCTGGGGCGGCGACGTGCGCCCGGTCCGGGTCGGTATCCCGGATGCGGCGCTCTTCTGGGAGGCGGGCTTCGGCGAAATCCTGGTGCAGTCCTCGGACCTGTTCGCCGGCGTAATCGCAGCCTTCCTGGTCACGGTGCTGGCGCTCTTCTTCCACTTCACGCCGGTCGGGCGGGCGCTCCGCGCCGTCGCCGACGACCACCAGGCGGCGCTTTCGGTCGGCATCCCGCTCAACAATATCTGGGTGATCGTCTGGGCCGTAGCCGGCTTCGTGGCGCTGGTCGCCGGCATCATGTGGGGCGCCAAGCTCGGCGTGCAGTTCGCGCTTTCCACCATCGCGCTCAAGGCGCTGCCGGTCCTCATCCTCGGCGGCTTCACCTCGATCCCGGGCGCCATCATCGGCGGGCTGATCGTCGGTGCGGGCGAGAAGCTGTTCGAGAACTACTGGGGCGTGCCCCTGCTCGAAGGCGCGACCGAGGAATGGTTCGCCTATATCGTGGCCATGATCTTCCTGTTCTTCAGGCCGCAGGGCCTGTTCGGCGAGAAGATTATCGAACGGGTATGACCTGATGCTTTACCGCGAAGCCGGACAGTTCAAGACCAGCTACTCCGCCGACCAGGCGATGCTGACCATTCCGCTCGACCGCTGGTTCGTGTTTGCGTTGACGGCCTTCGCCATTGTCGGGGTGCCGCTGCTCGCCAGCGAATACCTGATGGCCTCGATCCTGATCCCCGTGCTGATCCTGTCGATCGCCGCGCTGGGGCTGAACATCCTGACGGGATATTGCGGCCAGCTCTCGCTCGGCACCGGCGCCTTCATGGCCGCCGGCGCCTATCTTGCCTACAAGATCGCCACCAACATCACCTGGATGCCGATCTGGCTGGTGATCCCGTTGGCCGGGCTTTGCGCGGCCGCCATCGGCATCGCCTTCGGCCTCCCGAGCCTGCGCATCAAGGGCTTCTATCTCGCGGTCGCCACGCTGGCCGCGCAGTTTTTCCTGCTCTGGCTGTTCGTGAAGGTGCCGTGGTTCGTCAACCATTCGATCTCCGGCGTGCCGACGGCGCCGCCGCGCAGCGTCTTCGGTTTCGAGGTGACGGGCGCCACGGCAAGCAACGAGGCGAAATACCTGTTCGTGCTGGCCTTCGTCGTCGCGCTCGCCTGGATTGCGCGCAATCTGGCGCGCTCGCGCATCGGCCGCTCCTGGATGGCGATCCGGGACATGGACATCGCCGCCGAGCTGATCGGCATCCGTCCGCTTCCGACCAAACTCTCCGCCTTCGCGATTTCCAGCTTCTATTGCGGCGTCGCCGGCGCGCTCTGGGCCATGTGCTTCATCAACACGGTGGAGCCGACCGCCTTCGACATCAACCGGTCGTTCCAGGTGCTGTTCATGGTCATCGTCGGGGGTCTCGGCAGCGTGCTGGGCTCCTTCCTCGGCGCGGCATTCATCTTCCTGCTGCCGATCTTCCTCAACAGCGCGCCCGGCTGGTTCGGCTACAGCGTCGCGGGCGACATCGTCACCCATATCGAGTTCATGCTGTTCGGCGTTCTCATCATCTTCTTCCTGATCGTCGAACCGCATGGTCTGGCGCGGCTCTGGCAGATCGCCAAGGAAAAGCTGCGTCTCTGGCCGTTTCCCTATTGATTGTGGCGGAAACAGCCCCAACCCCGATGAGGCAGAAACCCAAGGGAGGTCCCATCATGCTCATGAAGAAACTGGCGACAGCGGGGCTGGCCGCAGCCGTTGCGGCCGGCGCCATCGGCGTTGCCCAGGCCGAGGATGGCCAGTACATCCCGGTGCTGTCCTACCGCACGGGCGCCTACGCCCCGAACGGCACCCCGTTCGCCAACGGCTATGTCGACTACTTCCAGCTCATCAACGAGCGCGACGGCGGCGTCAACGGCGTCAAGTTCATCGTCGAGGAGTGCGAGACCGGCTACAAGACCGACCGCGGCGTCGAGTGCTACGACCGGCTGAAGGACAAGAACGGCGGCGCAACCGTCATCAGCCCCTGGTCCACGGGCACCACCTACGCCCTGATCGACAAGGCCACCAACGACAAGATTCCGATCCTGTCGATGGGCTACGGCCGCACCAGCGCCGCCGATGGGCGGGTGTTCCCCTATGTCTTCAACTTCCCCTCGACCTACTGGAGCCAGGCGACCGCCGTCATCCAGTACATCGCCAACGAGATGGGCGGGCTCGAGGCGTTGAAGGGCCAGCGCTTCGCGTTCATCTATCTCGACCATCCCTATGGACGCGAGCCGATCCCGACCTTCGACATTCTGGCGGAGAAGTTCGGCTTCACCTACGACAAGTATCCGGTGCCGCCGGCCACGATGACGGAGCAGAAGTCCATCTGGCTCCAGATCCGCCGCACCAAGCCGGCCTACGCCATCATGTGGGGCTGGGGCGCGATGAACTCGACGGCCGTCAAGGAAGCCGCGAACATCAAGTTCGACATGAGCAGGTTCATCGGCAACTGGTGGTCCGCCGCCGAGCCCGATGTGCTGCCCGCCGGCGAGGGCGCTGTCGGCTACAAGGGCGCGACCTTCAACGGCGCCGGCACCGGCTACAAGGTCTTCGACGACATGAAGGGCGTCAGCGGCCTCAAGGGCGGCGACGACATGGGCACGGTGCTCTACAACCGCGGCATGGTCAATGCGGCCTATATCGTCGAGGCGGTGCGGCTGGCCCAGGAGAAATACGGCAAGGGCAAGCATGTCTCCGGCGAGCAGGTGCGCTGGGCGCTGGAGAACCTCGACCTCTCCGCCGGGGACGTGGAGGCGCTGGGCCTGACCGGCCTGATGCCGCCGACCAAGGTGACCTGCCTGAACCACGAGGGCGCCAGCCCGGCGATCCTGGTCCAGCAGTGGAACGGTTCGGCCTGGGAGATCATCACCGACTGGATCCCGGCGATGACCGATGTCGTCCGTCCCCTGATCGAGAAGGACGCAGCCCAATACGCGCAGGAGAACAACATCACCCCGCGCGACTGCTCGGCGTAGAGCGGTTCGACCCCACCGGCGGGAGAGGCCCGGAAGCATGAACGAGACCGTTCGCAACGAACTCGAAGTGAACAATGTCGAGGTCATTTACGACCACGTCATCCTCGTGCTGAAGGGCGTCTCCCTCCACGTGCCGAAGGGGGGCATCGTCGCCCTCCTCGGCGCGAACGGGGCCGGCAAGACGACGACCCTCAAGGCCGTTTCCAACCTGCTGCGCGCCGAGCGCGGCGAGGTCACCAAGGGTTCCATCCTCTTTCGCGGCGAGCAGATCGACGCGCTGACGCCGACCGACCTCGTGCGCAGGGGCGTCATCCAGGTGATGGAAGGCCGCCATTGTTTCGAACATTTGACCGTCGAGGAAAACCTGTTGACGGGCGCTTATACGCGCCACGCGCGCCGTGCGGAGCTCAGCGACGACCTCGACGCGGTTTACGGATATTTCCCGGCTCTCAAGAGCCGGCGCAAGAGCCTCGCCGGCTATATTTCCGGCGGCGAGCAGCAGATGTGCGCCATCGGCCGCGCGCTCATGTCCCGGCCCGAGATGATCCTGCTGGACGAACCCTCCATGGGGCTCGCCCCGCAGCTCGTCGAGCAGATCTTCGAGATCGTCAAGCGCATCAACGAAGAGGAAAACTGCTCGATCCTGCTGGCCGAGCAGAACACCAACATGGCGCTCAAATACGCCCATTACGGCTACATCCTGGAGAACGGACGCATCGTCATGGACGGTGAGGCCGCGGACCTTCGGGAGAACGAGGATGTCAAGGAGTTCTACCTCGGCATCAGCTCCACCGGGCGCAGGAGTTATCGGGACATCAAATTCTATCGTCGGCGCAAACGCTGGGTATGAGGGACCATGACCGCAAACGGCGACTTCTACGACAAGCTGGAGATCCGGGACCCGGAGCAGCGTGAGGCCGAACAGTTCGCCGAGTTGCGCGGCCTGATTGCGCTTGCCAAGGACAAGGCGCCTTACTGGCGGCGGGCGCTTGCCGAAGTCGAGGCCGGCGACATCGACTCCCGCGGCGCGCTGGCAGCCCTTCCGATCACCCGGAAATCCGACCTGATGGAAGTGCAGGCGGCGGACCCGCCCTTCGGCGGCATGACGATCGTGCCCGTGGGCGCGTTCCGGCGCGTGTTCCGCTCGCCGGGCCCGATCTGCGAGCCGATGGGCGCGAAGCCCGACTGGTTCCGCGGCGCGCGCTCCCTCTATGCCGCCGGCTTCCGCAAGGGCGACGTGGTCCACAACACCTTCAGCTACCACTTCACGCCCGGCGCCTTCATGATGGAAAGCGCGGCCGAGGCGCTCGGCTGCACCGTCTTTCCCGGCGGCGTCGGCCAGACCGAACAGCAGGTCGAGGCGATCCGGCACTTCGGCGCCGTCGGCTTCATGGGCACGCCGGACTTCCTGAAGATCGTGCTGGACAAGGCCGAAGAGATGGGGACGGCGCTGCCCTCGCTCGCCAAGGCGCTGGTCGGCGGCGGCGCGCTCTTCCCTTCGCTCCGGGAGGAAATCCGGGGCAAGGGCGTCAATGTGATGCAGAACTACGGCACGGCCGATGTCGGGCTGGTCGCCTATGAGACGCCGGCGCTGGAAGGCATGGTCCTTGCCGAGGGCGTGATCGTCGAAATCGTCCGGCCGGGCTCCGGAGACCCGGTGCCGGACGGCGAGGTCGGCGAGGTCGTGGTGACGACCCTGACCGACGATTATCCGCTCTTCCGTTTCGCGACCGGCGACATGTCCGCCGTCGATGCGGGACAAAGCTCCTGCGGGCGCACCAACACCCGCATCAAGGGCTGGATGGGCCGGGCGGACCAGACGGCGAAGGTGCGCGGCATGTTCATCCGCCCGGAGCAGGTGAACCGCGTGCTGGCCCGCCATCCGGAGATTGCGCGGCTCAGGCTGGTGGTCGGCTCCGAAAACAATCTCGATACCGCCACCCTGATGGTCGAGGCGCCGACCCGGGACGATGCCTTCCGCGATACCGTCGCCGAGAGCTTCCGCGCCGAATGCAAGATGCGCGGCCGCATCGAGTTCGCCGATTCGCTGCCGAACGACGGCAAGGTCATCGACGACCAGCGCAGCTACGATTGAGCTCGCACCGGGGCGGTGGAACCAGGTGCGGTCGTCTGCCGCATTGCATGCGGCGCGCTTGCAATAGGTAGTGTTATGTGTAACTTTGTGTTAATCACTACCTTTCGGGAGGAAGGCAGCATGACCAAATATCAGCCGTTGGAGGCCCATTTGCGCCAGTCGGGGCAGGAGATCGTATCCATGACTTTCTCGGAAATCGAGGAGGTTATCGGGGCCGAACTCCCTGCATCGGCTTTCAAACACAGGGGTTGGTGGTCGAACAACCCTTCAAACAGCGTCATCACCCATGCCTGGCTGGACGCGGGCTACAAGTCCGCAAATGTGGACATTCCGGGCCGCAGGCTAATGTTCCGGAGGTTCGAGCGGATGGACACCTTGGCGAAATTGGGCGCCGGCCCGCCTCCGGACCCGGATTTCGGGCCGCCGGACGAAGCTGCGGCCAGCGGATTTGCCGAGGCCGCGGGCGACAACATCTTCCCGGTCTTCTCGCGCATATTCGGCGCCCTGAAGGGGACGGTGACCGTCCGGCCGGGGACGGACCTGACCGCCCCGGTCGATACGGAATGGAAGGCCGGAGGGTAATCCCGGGTGACGGCCTTCCTGCTCGACAGTTGCGCCGCAATCTGGATTGCCGGCGGCGACCCACTTCTGGAGCCGGCGGCTTCGGTGCTGCCTGCAATAGACGGTTACGAAGACAGGCTCCTGGTGTCGCCCATGACTGCATGGGAGGTCGCCATGCTGACATCCAAGGGAAGACTGGCGTTTTCGCTCGATCCCGAGGTCTGGTTCCACCGTCTCTGCAACTTGCCGGGAGTGCATCTCGCAGACATGCCGCCTGCGGTACTGATCGCGTCATGCACCCTTCCCGGCTCGCCGCCAGCCGATCCGGTGGATCGAATTATGGCCGCCACAGCACGCGCTTTCGGCTATACGCTGGTGACTCGCGACCGCCAGCTGCTCGCTTACGGGAACGAAGGCCATATACGGGTCATGCAGTGCTAGCGAGAGACAGCGCAGCCCGGGACGGCTCGACTGGCGGCTCCGGTTGCAACGGCGGCCAACGGAGGAGGTTCGATGACCTGGCTTACCAATGACCGGTGGATCAAGCAGCCGGCCGGGGAGCGTTTCGCCGCCCTGTTGGTGCGGCCCGGAATCCTGCGGGCGCCCGGCGCGCACAATGCAATGGCCGGCCTGCTCGCCAAGCGGGCCGGTTTCGAGTGCCTCTATGTCTCGGGCGCGGCGGTCACGGCCTCGATGGGCCTGCCGGACCTGGGCGTGATCGGCCTGGACGAGCTCTGCCACCACGTCCGCAGCATTTACCGCGCGACGCAATTGCCGCTCATCGTGGACGCCGACACCGGCTATGGCGAAGTGCTGAACGTCATGCGCACGGTCCGCGAATTGGAGGCCGCCGGCGCCGCTGCCGTGCAGATCGAGGACCAGTTGTTGCCGAAGAAATGCGGCCATCTGAACGACAAGCAGCTGGCGAGCCCCGAGGACATGGCGCGCAAGGTGGAGGCCGCGCACCGGGCGAGGACGCATCTGCGCATCGTTGCGCGGACGGACGCCGTCGCCCAGGAGGGCCTGGAGGACGGCATCGAGCGCGCCCGGCTTTATATCGAAGCCGGGGCCGACATCGTTTTCGCGGACGCGCTCACCAGCGAGGCCATGTTCCGGCGGTTCTCGTCCTCGGTGGACGCGCCGCTCATGGCGAACATGACCGAGTTCGGCCGCACTCCCTATTTCACCGGCGCGCAGTTCGAGGCGATGGGCTGCAAGGTGGTGATCTGGCCGGTCTCGTCCCTGCGCATCGCCGCGAAGGCCATGGCCGACATGTATGCCCATCTGGCAGACGCCGACAGCACGGAAGCCCTGCTGGACTCGATGCAGAGCCGGGCGGAGCTCTACGAAACGATCGGCTACAGCGATTTCGAGGCTCTCGACGCCTCCATCGCGGCCAGCGTCGTGCCTCCCGACCTGCGCGACCTACGCGGCCACAATATCGGCCGCGCGCCCGACGGCGAAGAATAAGCCGAAGTCAGTAAGCCGTTCCCCCGCGTCGGTGCATATCGACCAGGGCGCGGTTGTAGGCAAGCATCACGTCGCGTTCGTGGATGAAGCCGACCAGGTGCCGGTCCACCCGGTTGTCCACGACGGCGATGTGCTCCTCATGCCGCGTCTCCATCAGGTTGAAGGCGCTTTCGAGATCGTCTTCCACGGTCAGCATGGGCGGATTGAGCCTCGCGGCGTCGCCGGCGCAGATCAGATCCTGAATCACCGGATCGAAAGCCGTTTCGTCCAGGTCCGCCAGCGTGATCGTGCCGAACAGGCGGTTGGACGGATCGACGACGAAGAGTTCGCCGTAAGGGGCCGTCGCCAACGCCACGCGCAGTTCCCGCATCTTCATGGTGCGCGGCACGGACGAGAATGACCGGCTCATCACGCCGCGCACGCGCATCTGCCGCATGGCGTCCGTCTCCAGCCTCTCGTCCAGGTCGATGCCGTTCTCCGCCAGGACGGTGCGGAAATAGGAGGCGCCGTTCAGCGCGCGCGTCAGCATGGCGGCCGTTACCGTGGCGAGCGTAACGGCCATGGTGAGTTGATAGTCCCCGGTGAGCTCGACCATGATGAGGATAGTCGAGATCGGCGCGCCCAGAACGGCGCCCGCCATCGCGCCCATGCCGACCATTGCATAGGCGCCGACGCCGGCGAAGAGATGCGGCGCAACCGAACCTGCAACGGAGCCGAACGCGCCGCCGAGCATGGCGCCCAGAAACAGCGAAGGGCTGAACACGCCGCCGCCCATACCGCCCCCTATGGTGAGCGACGTCGCCGCCGTCTTGGCCACGATCAGTCCGATAAGCAGCCAGAGGCCGTATTCGGCGTTGAGCGCGGCGTCCGTTGCGCCATAGCCGACGCCCAGCACCTGCGGGAACACCACCGCGATCAGTCCCACTGCCAGACCCGCAAGCGCGGGTCGCATCCATGTCGGCACCGTTGAAGCCTCGGCCAACTGGGCCGTGATACGGATCGACCGGATGAAGATTACAGCCGTCATAGCCGTCAAGCCGCCGAGCAGCACGAACGCGGGAAATTCCAGCCAGGAGCCCAGGCTGAATTCGGGTACGATGAAGGCCGGGTATGCCCCGTATACGGCATGCGAGATGAGGGTGGCGACCACGGAGGACACGGCAACCGGAACGAGCGCGCCGAATGCGTAGCGGCCGATGACCACCTCCTGAGCGAAGAAAATGCCCGCGAAGGGCGCGTTGAACGAAGCCGCCACCGCGCCGGCCACGCCGCAGGCCAGCAGGGTCCGGGCCGCGCCCCGCCGGTCGTGGAACCGCCGCGCCAGCCAGGAGGCCACGGCTGCGCCCAGATGCACCACCGGCCCTTCCCTTCCCGATGACCCGCCGCAGCCGAGCGTCAGCGCGTTGGCGAGGGCCCCGTGCAGCGCCGGCGCCAACTCCATGCGTCCGCCGGCGGCGCTCGCTTCCATGACCTGCGCCACGCCCATGGGGTGGCCGTTCAGAAAGACCCGGAGATAGATACCGACCGCCAGGCCGCCGACCGTGGGCGCCAGCACCACCTGCCAGGCCGGCAATCCGGCGATGAAATCGATCAGGTTCTCCTCGCCCGTGCCGAGGAAGACCGACTGGAAGAGCGCGAGCACCTCCCGGAACAGCACGGCGCAGCAGCCCGCCGCCAGCCCGACGACGAGCGCCACCCCCAGGAGGGTCAATTGTTCGTCGTCGAAAGCCTGTCGGAGCCCGGCGGCGACACGCTGCCGGATTTCCCTGGCAGGGTTCACCGGGCGGCGCCTATCTGCATTGTCCGACGGAGCCGGGCGCGCAGACATGCTTGCCGTCGGTCCATACAGCCCCGGAAAGGTCGGCGTCGAAGAAGTCCGTCTGCCTAAGCCGCGCGCCGGTGAAGTCCGCACCTTCCAGCCTGGCCCGGAAGAACCGCGCCCGGCGCAGGTCGGCATTCCTGAAGACGGCGCCTCTCAGGTCCGCCTTGGTGAAGTCCGCATCGTTCAGCCTTGCGCCGTCGAATTTCGCCTGCGCGAGCCGGGCGGAAATGAACTTGGCCCGCGACCCGATGGCGCCGGTGAAGTCCGCCTTTTCGAGATTGGCGCGCTTGAACGACGAGGAACGGATTTTCGCCCCCGCCAGACCGGCCTCGGGCATGTTGCGCTCGTCGAACAGGCAGCGGTCCCACTCCACGCCCGGCGCGGCAGCGTCGGTACAGAAGGCCGCCGCCGGGCCGGCGAAACCGACAAGGAAAAGGATTACGGTCCGCACCAACATGGACCCGCCATCATCCTCCTTGCCGGCGCCGCAATCAAGCGCCCGATTTTCGCCGGATGCCGATGACGCGGCCGGCTTTGTCCGGACGCGGCAAGGTGCTGTGCCGCTCCCTTACTTCCGCCAGTTTTTCCAGTATTTCAGGCGGAAACGGCGCGGACCTGCGCTGGTCCATATCGACATGCATGGCAATCAACTCATTGGTTGCCGCCGCATAGCCTTCCTCGGCATGGTACATGACATGGAAATAGTGAAGGCGTTTCTCGTCGAAATCGAGCAATTGCGTCGTGAATCGCAACGGGTCGCCTTCCAGCACTTCCCGGTCGTAGGTAATGTGGCCCTCAAGCGTGAAGGTGGAGAAGTTTCCGTTCGCCTTGTAGTGCTCACCGCAGCCGACCGCATCGTAAAATGCGTCCGTGGCATGGTCGAAGGCGAGAAAATAAAAGGCCACATTCATATGGCCGTTATAGTCGATCCACTCGGGCTGGACGACTTCGCGATGTTCGTCGAACAGGACAGGCATGTCTCGCTTCCGTATCGGTTTCTCAGGCTGACTTTCCGGGCAGGACGACGGTCGCCGTGCCGAGCGCGGATGTCTGCCCGTTCTGGTTGATGCAGCGGATCGCGCATTCGACGCAGCCTTCGCCGTCCACGATCCCGGTCCCCACCACCTCGCCCCGGCACCATGTGGCGTCGCCCACAACATTGTGGCCGCGGACCTGGACGTTGAGCCGCTTCAGGAAGCCGTCATCGCCCATCCAGTCGGTCACCAGATGGCCGAGCCATGCGATCCGTTCGGGCCCGAAATCATAGGCTCCGGGAACGCCGACCTCCTGGGCGAACTCGCGGTCCCAATGCACGCGCACGGGCGGCTCCGGAACATTGTTCCCGTTGCGGGCGGCCAGTTTCGGATGCCGGTTGTAATACCGCCAGGCTTGGCGGTGGTTGCGGACCGCGTAATTGCCCCAGGCCTGCATGAAGGCGACCGCCGCGGTGACCGTATAGGGCCCCTTCAGGATCGGACCGATCGCATCGCCTTCCCTGACATCCTCGAAATAGCGCGTTTCGGCCCCGCGCGGCGCTTCCGAAAGATATTGCGCCTGGAAGGCGGCGATCTCTTCCTCGCTGTAGCGGTGCGGCTGCTTCGACGGGGACTCGTATTTGGAGCCTTCCTCGCGCGCCGTGTCGCGCTCGGTGCGGAAACACCAGGAGTCCGCTTCCGCGACTTCGCGGTCATGCTGGTCGAAAAAGCGGATGCGGTAAATCTGCTGGATGGCGAGGCCGGCGAACCGCGTGCGGTGCTCGACGATGTCGTGCAGGCAGGACTCGGCGCGGCACTTCATCCCGACTTCTACCGGCCGGTTCCAGCGGAAATCCGTGCCGGCGAACATCGCATGGACCCCCGGCAGGCCCTCGACGGCGCCCGACACCGTGTTCTCCAGGCTGTAAAGGATCGAAGGCGGCGCCAATTGCCGGCCCCAGCGCGTTTGGGCCGCATAGCCGGCGTCGTGGTAGAGCGGATTGTCGTCGCCGATAGCCCAGGCGAAGCGGCTCGCCGCGTCGGCATTGACCTCGGTGTAGAACGGCGGGGTGACCCGGCGCACGGGCTGGCCGATGCGGGCGCGAAGCTCTGCGACATCCGCTTCGGTGATCCGGCTGTGCGCCATGGACGACTCCTGCAAGGTTTCCCGGGCGCGCGCTTTATAGAACCCGTCAGGCGAGCGCGTCGAGGGCGGCTTCCAATTGTCGCCGGTGTGCCGGGTCGGCAATCGCGATCGTCGCGCGGGCCCGCTCCTGCAGGGTGCGGCCGGCCAGTTCCGCGATGCCGTGCTCCGTCACCACGACATCGGCGTCCGCGCGCGCCGTCGTCACCGGCCCCGACAGGCGCGCCACGATGCGCGAATGCCGCCCGGCGGTGGACGGCAGGGCGACGACGCCCCGGCCTCCGGGGCTGTGAAGGGCCGCGCGCTGGAAATCCCCCTGCCCGCCTATGGCGCCGATATAGCGCCCGCCCAGCGCCTCGGCGTTCACCTGCCCGGTCAGATCGACCTCTATGGCGGAGTTGATGGCGAAAAAACGGTCGAGCGCCGCAAGCACGCGCGCCCCGTGGATATGGTCGGACCCGCGCATGCCGAACAGGGGATTGCGGTCCGCATAGCGGTAGAGCCGGGGCGTGCCGAACAGGAAGCCCGCCGACACCAGGCCGGGATCGGTCTCGCGGTAGCGGTTGGTGACGGCGCCGCTTTCGATGAAATCCACCGCCGCCTCGTCCAGCAGGCCGGTGTGGATCGCCAGGTCGCGCTTGCCCGCAAGCGCCTGCTGGACCGCCGCCGGGATCGAGCCGATGCCGAATTCCAGCGTCGCGCGGTCCGGCACCAGTCGCGCCACATGGCCGCCGATGGCGTGCTCGACCGGGCCGGGCCGGCGCGGAATGAGCCGTTCCAGAGACGCGGCCTGCGGCACCAGTATGTCGATGCGCGCGTCCGCGATGAGCGCGTCGCCCTCCGTCCAGGGCAGGTACGGGTTCTCCTGCGCCACCACCGTCGCCCCGGCCGCCATATAGGCGGGGTTGTGGCCTACAACGGTGCCGAGGCTCCGCCGGCCGGCCCCGTCCGGCGGCGTCACCTGGATGAGCAGCACATCGGGGCGGAGATCGGCCATTCGGGAATAGTGCGAAGGCCGGATATCGACGGCGCCGCGCTCGAACAGGTCGAAATAGCGGAAGAGCGTGCAGTAGCTGGAGACGGCGAGGCGGGCGGGATCGATGTCCCGCAGCGTGTCGGACAGCGTTACGCCGACGAAGAGTTCAGCCTGGATCCGGTCCTGCTGCGCAACCAGCCGCGTCGTCAGCGCCGTCGGCTCTCCCGCGCCCTCGGACCAGGTGACGAGCGCGCCGGGAGGAATGACCCGAGCGAAGTCGAGCCGGTCCAGAGGGCAAATTTCCATGCCCTAGCTGCATCTGAACGGGAAGAAGCGGAGCGCGAAACGCTGGGCGTCGTCATTGTGCTCGAACCAGAAGACCTGGGTGAGGTCGGGCTCCAGCACCGCCTTCCACGGGTGCCGCACCCGCTTCTCGCACCACGCAACCATCGGGCGGGGGTCGCGGCGGACCGGCGGCGCGCTCCGCCGGCGCCACAGGCTGCGTTTCGGATGAATGCGCACCGGATGCCATGTCTCCGGCGGCAGCTCTGCTGACCCCTCGTTCATGATGGGCTAGTGTTGACGGACCTGCGGCGGGGACGCAAGCCCATGACATTCGAACTGACGGACCGCCAGCGCGCCTTGCAATCGGCGGCGCGGGACCTGGCCAAAGGGCCGGTGCGGGAGCGAGCCGCGGAAGTGGACCGCACCGAATCCTATCCCTGGGACCATGTGGACCGGCTGGTCGAGGGCGGCTTCGTCGGCATGACGATTCCCGAAGCCTATGGCGGCCAGGGGCGGTCCTGGCTGGATGCCGTGCTGGTCATCGAGGAGATGTCGAAGGCCTGTTCGGTCACCGGGCGGATCGTGGTCGAGACCAATATGGGCGCCATCAGCGCGGTCATGGCATACGGCACGGAAGAGCAGAAGCGCATGGCCGCCGACATGGTGCTGGCCGGCGACAAGCCGGCAATCTGCATCACGGAACCGGAAGCCGGGTCTTCCGCCGGCGAGATGACCACGAGGGCCGACCGGCGCGGCAACCGCTATGTGGTGAACGGCGGCAAGCACTGGATCACCGGCGGCGGCGTCTCGCGGCTGCATCTGATCTTCGCGCGCGTCTTCGACGAGGACGGCGCCGAGCAGGGCATCGGCGGCTTCCTCGCCATTCGCGACGAGACCGAGGGGCTGCGCATCCTGCGCCGCGAGCCGACCATGGGGCTGCGCGGCATACCGGAGGCGGAGATCGCCTTCGAGGAGATGGAGGTGCCGCCCTCCATGATGCTCATGCCGCCACGCGGGCTGAAAAAGGGCTTCGCGGACCTGATGACCGCCTATAACAGCCAGCGCGTCGGCGCGGCCACCGTGGCGCTCGGCATCGCCGAGGGCGCCTACCGGCTGGCGCTCGACTGGTCGGAGGAGCGCGAGCAGTTCGGCCGGCCGATCAACGAGTTCCAGGGCCTGCAATGGAAGCTTGCCGACATGTCGATCAAGCTCGCCGCCAGCCGGGCGCTGGTCTATGGCGCGGCGCGCAGCGGCGAAGGCGGCTTTCCCGACATGCTGCTGGCCGCGCAGGCGAAGGTCATGACCTCGGAAAGCGCGATCCAGGTGGTCAATGACGCCCTGCAGCTCTTCGGCGCGCGCGGCTATTCGCGCGACCGCCCGCTGGAGCGCATGGCGCGGGACGTGCGCATGTTCACCATCGGCGGCGGCACGGCCGAAGTGCTGCGCAATGTCGTCGCCGGCGCCATCCTCGGCAAGAAGCTGCCGCAGACGCGCGGCGGATACCTCAACGCGTAGCTCGCCCTTCGCAACACCATGGCTTATGCTGGCTTTCTGAGAAGTCAATACAGGCTTAGAGCGCGGAGGAGCCATGCGAATCGGTAAATCGAAATGGGTAGCCGTCTGGGCCTTTGCCCTTGTTGTGGCGTTTGCGGCCTTCGGTCCGGAGCAGGTCGCGGTCGCCGACCAGCACGGCAAGGTCATGGAGGAGCGCAGCAAGCTCATGAAGGGCATGGGCGGCGCGATGCGCACGCTCAAGGGCTTCGTCGAAGGCCGCAACTCCGCCGAGGAGGCGTCTCAGGCGGCCGCGGTCATCGCCGCGGCGGCGCCGAAGATTCCGGATGTCTTCCCGCCCGGCACCGGGATGGGCGCGGACCCGAAGTCCGAAACGAAGGATGTCGTCTGGGAAAAGTGGGATGACTTCACGGCGGCGGCGGGCCTGCTCGGCGACAAGGCGGCAGCGCTCAAGACCGCCCTTGCGTCCGGCGATGCCGGCGCTGTGGGCGCTGCGTTCGGCGACCTCGGCAAGAACGGCTGCGGGGGCTGCCACCGCGTCTTCCGCGAAAAGCGGAACTAGCGCGGTATCCGTTCATGTTGAACCGGAGCGGCAGCCGCCCTTCGATACGCGCCCGCTAGCGCGGGCGCTACTCAGGGTGAGGGGCAGGAGGAAGCGGCGCGGGCGCTACTCAGGGTGAGGGAAGGCAGGAGGGCAGAACTCGGAGCATTCCCTCATCCCGAGTAGCGGCGCCAGCCGCGTATCGAGGGACAGCCGGACCCTCGTTTCAGTCTGAAAGAAGCGTGCTCTGGCCCGGCCGCGCGGCGCGCGCTCACCGTCTAGAAGACGCGCGCCGCGATCTCGATTCCGCCGAGGACGGCGACAGCCGCCAGCGCGAGCGCGAGCAGCGCCCGCCACTCGGAAACCATGTGCGGCGGCGCCTGCCCTTTTGCGAGCCGTCCGCGCCCGGTCAGCATCGCGCGGGTGAGGTTCTCGCGCTTGTAGAGCAGGTGGAACAGCACCGCGAGGACGTGGAGGCCGACGAGTATGAGCAGGCCGTCCACCACCATCGCATGCAGTTCGGCCGCTTCCCGCGCGGCGTCGTAGCTGACGAGGAAACTGAGCGGGCCGTCATTCAGCCCGTCCACATCGACCGCGAAGAGCCCGAGGCTTGCCTGCGCGGCGAGGACCAGCAGCATCGCGACCACCGACAGCCCGCCCAGCGGATTGTGCCCGGCGCGCCCGTCCGGCTCGCGCCGCATCATGGTCGGCAGATAGGCCATGATCTCCCGCGGCGGGCGGACGAAGGCGCGAAAGCGGGACGAGCTGCTGCCCGCGAAGCCCCACAATATCCGCGCCGCGATGAGCACGAGCAGCGCCTGTCCGGCCGGGATATGGATGTCGAACCGCCCGTTTCGCCCGCTCAGATAGCAGACGACAACCAGCGCCACGAGGACCCAGTGGAAAATCCGGGTCGCGCGGTCCCAGATGCGCGCTTCCCGGGGCTCTTCAACCCGTCCTTCCTCGCCGTCGGTCATGCTTCCCCGCTGCTCAGCGGCCGCCGGGGGAATCGTCGCGGCGCAGCTGGCCTACGTCTCCGCCGGCGGGCCGGATTACTTCACCGTGACGGTGATGACCTCGGACATGACGGGTGGAGAGTGCGGCACATGCGCATAGTCGCCCAGGACAAGCTGGAGCGTATGCGCGCCCGGCGCCAATTCCAGCACCGTCTCGGTCTGACCGCCGCCGAAATGCCGATGGTTGTCGTCCGTCGGAATGCTGTAAAGCAGTTCTTCGGCGCCGTCCTCGCCCTGACCCAATGGCGGACGGTCGACCAGCAGATGGTGGTGGCCGGTTCCCTCCATTTCCACACCTGCGGGCGCAATGCCCATACCGGACAGGCCGAAGAGAATCCTGACCGGACTGGTCACCGTGTCGCCGTCGGCCAGGTTGGCGAAGTACACTTTGGCCCCCGGTTTGGACGGAGCCCCCTGGGCGAACGCCGCACCGACGGTGCAAATCGCGAGCAGGCCCGCCATAATGATCGTTCTCATGTTCCTCACCCTCTCGGTCGGTTTCCCGGAACAATCATATAACCTGTTCCGATGATCGGCCAGTTTGCCCGGATTGTCGTTCGGCGCTTCGCCTCCAACCCGGCTATCCCAACGCGAGGCGCCGGAGAATTCGGAACGCCGCACCGTCCGCCGGCTCGACCATGACCGTCACCGCATCGACATCGAACGGGGCCGGCGCCTCTCCCAGCATCGCCCCGGCGAGGGCGCGCTCGCTCGCCAGCCTCGCTTCGTCCAGGCGGTCGGTCAGTGTCATGTGAAAACGGAACGCCTCCATGACATAGGGGTAGCCCCAGCGCCGCAGCAGCGCCTCCTGGCCTGCGCTGAGGCCGGCCCGGCGCCGGCGCGCGAGTTCGGCTTCGCCGGGCGGCGCCCGGAACCGGTCGAAGGCGGCGACGCAGTCGGCGGCGAGGCGGTCGAGCTCTTCGAACGGCTCCGACGGCATGAGCGCGAGGAAGCCTGCCAGAACCGCCGGGCGAAGCGGCGGTCCCCGGAGAGCGCCGCGTTCCCCTGCAAAACGCGCCGCCGCGAGCAGCAGCCCGGCTTCGCTCGCTCCTGTCGCCAGCCGGAACGGCGCCTTGAGCGTGCCGTGGAATCCATAGCGGCGCGCGGCGTCCAGAAAGGGCGCCTTCCGGGCGAACCAGCCCTCGCCGAAGCGCGCCAGCGCGCTTTCCGGCGCCGGCGTGTAGTAGATGGCGTATCTCAATGCGCGCCTATTGCGGGCGGGCGGGCTTCGCTTCCTGCCCTTCTTCCAGCTCGATGCCGAGCGCGCCATAGACGGGCGCGAGCCGGGGCCATTCCTCGACGATGGGCTGCCTCGCCTCGTATGCGACGACGCAGGCGGCCAGCACCAGCAGGCTCAGGATCCAGGTCCAGCGGGATGGCGAGCGGGGTCGGAGCGCCTGTCCCGCCGGCACCGGAAGCTGGGGTCTCGCGGGCCCGTCCCTCGCTGCCGCATCGGCGGCCAGAAAGGCGGGTTCGGGCACCGCGTGGAGGACCTCGACGACGTATCCCGGCGGCTCCGCGTGCCAGACATGGCTGCATTTCCGGCACCTGACCCGCCGTCCCATCGCACCCAGCGCCTCGACCTCGACTCGATATCGTGCGATACAGTTTGGGCAAGCGAGGATCATGCAGGTGCCTCTGAATCCCCTGCGAGAGGGGCAATTTGTATAGGCTGCCCGGCGACTCGAATCAAGGTAACCGAATCGTGCCGACTGGCGAATACCGCCCGCCCGGTCCTCAGGGCAATCGCTTTTGAAGATTTGCGAGCAGGGCGCATGACCGGGGTTCAACCGGGTTTCGAGGGGGCCGGTCGAATCGAAGCCCCGACGCTCTTCCGGTCATATCCCCTTCCCGTCATACCCGGCCTCCATATCGTCATGCCCGGACTTGTTCCACTGCTGTCCGGTTTAGATTTGGGGGACAGAGCGCATGGCCTGGATTCAACCGGGTTTCGAGGGGTTCGGCGGGATCGGGACTCGGACCGACGCCCGGCGCGCCGCCCCTCTTCATCGTCATGCCCTCATATCGTCATGCCCGGACTTGTTCCGGGCATCCATGCGGCCGCCGCGATGGCCCCGACGGAGATGCCCGGAACAAGTCCGGGCATGACGGAGGAGGGCGTTCGGGCACAGCGCAGGGAGGCTGTTCGGACACGATGGAGGGAAGCGGACCGGAGACACCACGCGCGCCCAAAAACTCCGGACCGGACCGGCCCAATGATGGAACCGGACACCAGTGGACTTGTTCCGGGCATCTCCCGCCACCGCTTCCGCCGGGGCGGCCGCATGGATACCCGGAACAAGTCCGGGTATGACGGAGGAGCCTGCCCTGAGCCTGTCGAAGGGGGGCGTTCGGACATGACGGAGGAGCCTGTCCTGAGCCTGTCAAAGGGGGCGTTCGGGCATGACGGGGGTGCTCACGCATGACAAATCCGAAAGCGACTGCCCTGCCGATGGACGGCGCAGCAAGGCGGCCGGACCGGCCTTGACGAAGCGGCTCGTCATTCTCGCGCTGCTGCTCGCCGCGCTCTGGATCGGCGGGCTGGTGAGATTCGCGGCGGTGCTGCCGACGGGGCCCGAGGCTCCGGACCGCAGGACCGACGCCATTGTCGTGCTGACAGGCGGCGCCGAGCGCATCGAGGAAGGCGTGCGTCTTCTGGGCGAGGGCCTCGCGCCGGTGCTCTTCGTCTCCGGGGTCGGCGCGGGCGTGACGGCGGAGCGCCTCCTGGAGCTTGCAGGCCATGAAGGGAACGAGGCGCTTGCCTGCTGCATCGAACTCGGCCGGACGGCGCAGGACACCGTCGGCAATGCCGCCGAGGTCGCGGTCTGGGCAGCGGAGCGAGGCGCCCGGAGCCTGCGCATCGTGACGGCCGCCTACCACCTGCCGCGCGCCCTCCACCTGCTGCGCCGCGCCGCGCCGGGCGTGGAGATGCTGGCCCATCCGGTCATCCCGGAGACGCTCAAGCTGGACGGCTGGTGGCGGTGGCCGGGAACGCGGGAGGTGCTGTTGCGCGCCTACCACAAATATCTGCTGGCCGTGACCCTGGACCGCCTTGCCGGGTGGTACGGCGCCTTGAGGGACGGCGGGTGACGATGCTCCGCTCGGCGCTCTTCGCGGCCGGTTTCGTGGCCGCCACCGCCTTGCTCGTCTTCCTGCTGTCGCCGGCGCTCTTCGCCTCGCGCCGGGCGGCGCGCCGGGCGGGCGCCGTTTGGGGGCGCGTCACGATCTTCCTGCTGCGGGCGCTCGCCGGCATCCGGCACGAGGTTCGCGGGGCCCTGCCGCCGCCCGGAACCATCGTCGCCGCCAAGCACCAGTCCGCCTGGGAGACATTCGTGCTGGCGGCGCTGTTGCCGGACCCGGTCTATGTCGTGAAACGGGAACTGCTCTCGATTCCCGGCGTCGGCTGGTATTTCCGCCGCGCCGGGCAGATCGCGGTGGACCGCCGGGGCGGCGCCGCCGCGCTGCGCCGCATGGTCGAGGGGGCCGGGGCCGCGCTGGAGAACGGCGCGCAGGTCGTGGTGTTCCCGGAAGGCACGCGCACTGCGCCGGGCGAGCGCCGCCCCTACCACCCGGGCGTCGCCGCCCTCTACCGGGAGACGGGCGCCGCCGTTGTGCCGGTCGCGCTCAACTCGGGCCGCCACTGGAGCCGGCGCGGCTTCCGGATGCGCCCCGGCACCATCCGGCTCGAATTCCTGGAGCCGATCCCGCCCGGCATGGACCGCCGCGCCTTCATGGCCTGCCTCGAAGATCGGATCGAGCAGGCATGCCGCAAGATCGAGGCGGGGGAGGAAAGGGCCGGCCATCCGTGCTAACCTGCCGGCGCTCCCAGTGCGGCGCCAACGCCGCCACTGATAATGTTCGCCGCGTTCCGCGCGGCGGCGGCAGGAAAGCCGGGACGATGCACCCCGAGATCGCAGACAGGAAGGATGAGATCGCGCGCATCTGCCGGCGCTACGGCGTGCGCCGGCTCGACCTGTTCGGCTCGGCCGCAAGGGGAACCGATTTCGACCCGGAGACCAGCGACGCCGACTTCCTCGTCGAGTTCCAGCCCCCGCTCCTGCCGGGCGTCGCGCGGCGCTTCTACCGCCTGGAATGCGACCTGGCCGAAGCCCTCGGGCGCAAGGTCGAGATGAGCCAGATAGGGGCGATCCGCAACCCGTACGTCCTGGCGGCCATTGAGCGCGACCGCGAGACCGTCTATGTCGCGTAACCCGTCGGCCCTGCTGTGGGACATCGACGAGTCGGCCGAGGCGATTGTGGAATACACCGCCGTTCACCACCTTCCCGAACTGCGGCGGACGGTCGAAGCGTTGCTCGCCGAACTGGACAGTGCCCCGCCGCCGCCATCGGCGGATCGGGAAGAGAAGTAGAGGCGCTCCCAACCGGAGCCCCGGACCGTCGCCCCCCGGGAGAAGAAGAAGAGGAAGCGGACGCCGGACGCTCCCGATTGCGCTAGAATGGCGGCCATGACCGCACAGACGCGCCTGCCGGCCGCCTTCATGCGCGGCGGCACCTCCAACGCCCTCGTCTTCCATGCGCGGGACCTGCCGGGGGACCGGGCCGAGTGGCCGGCGCTCTTCTGCACGGCCATGGGCAGCCCGGACCCGAACGGCCGCCAGCTCGACGGCATGGGCGGCGGCATCTCCTCGCTCTCCAAGGTCTGCGTCATCGGCCCGCCGACCCGGCCGGACGCCGATATCGACTACACCTTCTTCCAGATCGCCGTGGACCGGGCGGAGGCCGACATCTCGGGCAATTGCGGCAACATGTCTTCCGCCATGGGGCCGTTCGCGGTGGACGAGGGGCTGGTCTCCGCCGGCGGCGACGAGGCCGTGGTCCGCATCCACAACACCAACACCGCCCGGATGATCCATGCCCGCTTTCCGGTCGAGGACGGGCGCGCGGCCGTCAACGGCGATTTCTCCCTGCCGGGGGTGGCGGGCACCGGCGCCCCGGTGCGGCTCGACTTCCTAGAGCCGGGCGGCGCCAGCACCGGCAGGCTCCTGCCGACGGGGAGGCCGGTGGACCGGCTCGACATTCCCGGCCTCGGCGCCCTCGATGTCTCCATCGTCGATGCCGCCAATCTCTGCTGCTTCGTCCGCGCGGCGGATATCGGCCTTACCGGCGTCGAGACGCCCGCCGCGCTCGAAGACGGCGGGGATGCGCTGGCGGCGCTCGACGCCGTGCGCCGCGCCGCCGGTGACGCCGCCGGCCTCGACCCGGTGCCGGGCAGCATCCCCAAGGTCGGCACGGTCGCGCCGCCAACCGCCTTCGAGGCGCTCTCGGGCGAACGCTTGCGCCCGGCGGACATGGATCTCGCAGCGCGGATGATTTCCGTCGGCCGCCCCCACCGCGCCGTGCCGCTGACGGCCGCGCTCTGCCTCGGCGTCGCGGCCCGCATGGCGGGCACGCTGGTGCATGAGGCGAGCGGCGCAGCCGGGGGCGGCGACATCCGCATCGGCCACCCCTCCGGCATCGCGCTCGTCGCCGCCGAGGTCTCGGGCAGCGACGCCGAACCCCATGCCGAACGCGCCGTGGTTTACCGCACGGCGCGCCGCCTCATGGACGGCTTCGTCTATGCCCCCAGGCGGTAGCCCGGCACGCGCTGCCTAACCCGACCGGGCCTTGGCGAGGGAGGCGGGGGTATCGACGTCGCGGAGCACGCCTTCGTCCGGCATGGGCACCTCGACCAGCAGGTCTCCGTTCGCGCCGATAAGGTGCTTGGCGCCGACATCGCCGGAAACGCTGCCCATCTCCGCGAACAGCTCCCGGCCCCAGAGCACGGGGTTGCCGCGCTTGCCGTTGAAGGTCGGCACGCAGATCGACCGGCCCTCCAGCGGGTTGAAGGCCGCGATCAGCCGGTCGATATGGGCGGCTGAGACGAAGGGCATGTCGCCCAGCAGCACGACCGCGCCGTCGATGTCCTCCGGCAGGGCCGCGATGCCGGCGCGGAGCGAGGTCGAGAGGCCCTCGGCGTAATCCGGGTTGTGGACGGTCGGCGCATCGACCGCCGCTTCGATCCGTTCCCGGTCGTGCCCCGTCACCACCAGCAGCGAGGCCGCCTGCGAGGCGCGCGCGGCTTCCAGCGCGCGCCCGAGCATGGCGGCGCCGTCCACCTCCGCCAGTAGCTTGTTCGCCGGCCCCATACGCCGCGACTGGCCGGCGGCCAGCACCAGGGCCGCGATGCGCGGCAGGCGCGCCGGCTCTGCCGGGGCGCGGCGGCGCTGCCTCGGCTGCGGCCGGTCCGGAATGTCGACCAGCAGCCCGCCGACGCCCATGGACATGATCTCCCGCCGCCCGACCTCGAGGCCGGCGGCGAGGCGCTGGAGCACCCAGTCGAAACCGTTCGCCTTGGGCGAGCGGGCGCAGCCCGGCAGGCCGACGACCGGCACCGCCCCGACACGCCCGAGGAGGATCAGGTTGCCGGGATCGACAGGCATGCCGAAATGCTCGACCGCGCCGCCGGCCGCCTCGATGGCTGCAGGCAGCACGTCGCGCCGGTCCACGATAGCCGAAGCGCCGGCAATCAGCAGGATATCCGGGCGCTCGCCCAGGCTCTCGCCTATCGCCTCGGCCAGCGCGGCCTCCTCATGCGCGGCGCGCCTCTCCCCGATCAGTGCGCCGTTCAGCGCCTCGACCCGCGCGCGCGTGATCCCGACCGTTTTGTCGAGCACGCTCGGCTTGACGCTCGGCAGCTCGGTCTGGATGAGCGCCACGCGCCTCGGCCTCAGAGGGTGCAGCGCCAGCAGAGGGCCCTCGATCCGCCGGACCGCGTCTTGCGGCGCGGCGAAGGGGATGACCTTCACCGTCGCCACCATCTGCCGGCGCTCGACAAGGCTCCAGGGCGGCAGGGTCGCGAGCGTGATGCTCTCGTCGAGCAGGTTCAGCCGGTCCACCCGCCCGGCCTCGACCGTCAGCACGCCGCGTTCCGAGGCGAACAGGTTGACGCGCCCGGTAAAGGGCGCGGCGACCTCCAGCCCCTCGCCGGCCACCGCCGCCGCGATGGCCGCGGCCGCGCTGTCCTCGTCCATGTCGCCCGGCTCGAACCTGGCGGCCGTCACCTCCTTCACGCCCGCCTCCGCGAGCGCGGTCACGTCCGCCGCGGACAGCAGCCGGCCCTTGCGGAAGACCGCTCCCTCCACCCGGATCGAGTGGGCCAGCAGCGCGCCTTCGGCGTCCTCGAGCGGGACCGGCCCGAACTTCATCGGTAGAGCGCCTCCGTCATCTCGGCCGCGATGGCGAGCGCAATCTCGGCCGGGGCCCGCCCGCCCAGATCGAGGCCGATGGGCGCGCGGATGCGGCCGATGGCGGCCTCGTCGAACCCGGCTTCGACCAGCCGCTCGACCCGCTTGGCGTGCGTGCGCCGGCTGCCGAGCGCGCCGACATAGAACGCCTCCGAGCGGAGCGCCACATGGAGCGCCGGGTCGTCCAGCTTGGGGTCGTGGGTCAGGGTCACCACGGCCGTGCGCCCGTCCACGCCGAGCGCTTCCAGCGCATCGTCGGGCCACTCGTCGCAGATCTCGACATCGGGAAACCGCGCCGCCGTCGCAAAGGCGCCCCTCGGATCGACCAGCGTGACGTCGTAGCCGAGATTGCCGGCGATGAGGATCAGCGGCTGCGAGATATGCACCGCGCCGACGACGATCAGCCGGAGCGGCGGGTTGAACACCTGCACGAACCAGCGCCCGCCCTCATGCTCGAAATCGTGGCTGCGGTTCTGCCTGAGCGCGGCGTGCGCGACGTCCAGCACGGCCTCCGGCAGCGGGCCTTCGCCGTCCTCCACGACGGCGTCCACGCTGCCGTCGAGCGCCGCCACGCGCGCAACCGGGCGCCGTTCGCCGCGGGCGGCGCGCAGGCGGGCGAGGGTCTCTGCCTTCATGCCAGCTTCTCGACGAACACCTCGATGGAACCGCCGCAGGCGAGCCCGACTTCCCAGGCCTCCTCGTCGCTCACGCCGAAATCGAGCAGGCGCGGCTCGCCGTCCTCGATGGCGCGGCGGGCCTCGATCACGACCGCGCCCTCGATGCAGCCGCCCGAGACCGAGCCCTCGAAGGCGCCCGCGTCGTCCACCACGAGCTGGCTGCCGACCGCACGCGGCGACGAACCCCAGGTCTTGACCACGGTGGCGAGCGCGACGCCCCTGCCGGCCGCCGCCCATGCGGCCGCCCGGTCCAGAATTGCGTCCGCTTCGCTTACAGCCGCGTCAGCCATTCGCTCACTCCCTCCTGCCGGCGGGCCGGCTCGCGCCCGAGCGCCGCGGCCAGCTCCTCAAGACTATCCAGATTGTGCGCCGGCCGGAATTCGTCAACATGCGGCATCAGCGCCGCCGCGCCGCGCGTGCGCGGTTCGTAGCCGTCGTAGCGCAGCAGCGGGTTGAGCCAGACCAGCCGGCGGCAGGACTTGTGCAGGCGCTCGACCTCCACCGCCAGCCCCTCGCCGGAGTCGCGGTCGAGCCCGTCGCTGATGAGCAGCACCACGGCGCCCTGCCCCAGCACGCGGCGCGACCAGAGCCGGTTGAAGCTCCTGAGCGAGGCGCCGATCCGCGTGCCGCCGGACCAGTCCTCGACCGCCTCCGCCACGCCCGCAAGCGCGGTGTCCACGTCCTTCTGGCGAAGCTGGCGGGTGACATTGGTCAGCCGCGTGCCGAACAGGAAGCACTGCACCCGGTCGCGGTCGTTGGTGACGGCGTGCATGAAGTGCAACAGCATCCGGGAATAGCGCGCCATCGACCCGGAAATGTCGCAGATCACCACCAGCGGCGGCGGGCGGCGCAGGCGGCGTCTCCGCCGGAGCGCCACGAAATCCCCACCGGTGCGCATCGCGCCGCGCAGGGTGGCGCGCAGGTCCGGCCGCCGGCCCCTCGGATGCAGCCGGAAGCGCCGTGCGGGCACGGGCCGGAGCGGCAGGCGCATCTTCGCCATGGCGCGCTTCGCGGCCTCCTGCTCGGCCAGCGACATCGTCTCGAAATCCATCGCGCGCAGCACTTCCCGGTCCGACCAGGTGAGCTCGGCGCGGATTTCGACCTCCTCATCGCCCTCTCTCTCCTGAAGCCCGGTCTCCTGAGGCGTCAGCGCCTCGGCCAGACGGCGCGCCAACGGCTCGGACTCCTCCGGCCCCGTATCGACGCTGGAGGTCGGGATCACCAGCGACATCATCCGCTCCAGCAGGCGGGGATTGCGCCAGAAAATGTGGAACGCCTGGTCGAACAGCTCCTGCTGGCCGCGCCGGTTCACCAGCGCGGCGTGGAGGGCCCAGTAGAATTGCGCCCGGTCGGCCATATCGACCGCCGAGACCGCCTCGATGGCCTTCAGCACCTGGTCCGGGCCGACCGGCAGGCCGGCGGTGCGCAGCACCCGGCCGAAATGCATGATGTTCTCGGGCAGCCGCCCGCTATTCATGCCGCCCCCGCCGCTGCGAGCTCAGCCCGCACCTCGGTCAGTATGCGCTCGGCCTCGCTGCCCTGCAGGCGCGCAATGTCGTCCTGGTATTTGAGCAGCACGCCGAGCGTGTCGTTCACCATCGCCGGGTCGAGCGCGACGGCGTCGAGCTGCATCAGCGCATGCACCCAGTCGATGGTCTCGGCGATGCCCGGCAGCTTGAAGAGGTCGAGTTCGCGCACCTTCTGCACATAGCCCACGACCTGGCGCGACAGCGCCTCGGGGGCCGCCGGCGCCTTGCGGGCGAGGATGTCCAGCTCGCGCCGGGCGTCGGGATAGCCGACCCAATGGTAGAAGCAGCGCCGCTTGAGCGCGTCGTGGATTTCGCGCGTGCGGTTGGAGGTGATGACGACGGCGGGCGGAACCGCCGCGCGGACCGGGCCGATTTCCGGCACCGTCACCTGAAAGTCCGAGAGCACTTCCAGCAGATAGGCCTCGAAGGGCTCGTCCGTGCGGTCGAGCTCGTCGATCAGCAGCACGGGCGCCCCGCCCTCGCCGGCGCGCAGGGCTTGCATCAAGGGGCGCTCGATCAGGAAATCCGGCCCGAACAGGTCCCGCCCGAGGCGCCCGCGGTCCGCATCGCCCGCGGCCTCCGCCAGCCTGATCTCGATCATCTGGCGGGCGTAGTTCCACTCATAGACGGCCGACGCCACATCCAGGCCCTCATAGCATTGCAGGCGGATCAGCCGGCGGCCGAGCGTGCTCGCCAGCACCTTGGCGATCTCCGTCTTGCCGGTGCCCGCCTCGCCTTCCAGGAAGAGCGGCCTGCCGAGTTTCAGCGACAGGAACACGGCCGTGGCAAGCGCCGTGTCCGACACATAGTCGCCGGCTTCGAGGAGTTCGCCGGTCTCGGCGACCGAGCGGGGCAAGGCCCTTCCGGTTTGCATGGGGGCTGGGGTCCCGTCAGTGGCGGAAATGGCGCATGCCGGTGAATACCATGGCAAGGCCCCGCTCGTCGGCCGCCCGGATCACCTCCTCGTCGCGCACGGAGCCGCCCGGCTGCACGACGGCGGTGGCGCCCGCCTCCGCGGCCGCCAGCAGCCCGTCCGCAAAGGGGAAGAAGGCGTCCGACGCCACGACCGAGCCGACGGTCGCCGGTTCGCCGCCCTCGGCCGCATCCACGGCCTTGCGCGCGGCAATCCGGGCGCTGTCCACCCGGCTCATCTGCCCGGCGCCTACGCCCACCGTCGCCCCGTCCTTCACATAGACGATGGCGTTGGACTTCACATGCTTGCAGACGGTGAACGCCACCTTCAGATCCGCCATCTCGGCCTCGCCCGGCGCGCGCTTCGTGACGGTGCGAAACTCGCCCGCGCGGCCGTTGTCGCGGCTCTGCAACAGGAACCCGCCGGCGAGCGAACGGAAGGTCATGGCCGGCGCGAGCGGGTCCGGCATCGCCCCGGTCAGCAGCAGGCGGAGATTGGTCCGTCCGGCCAGCCGCGTCCGGGCCGCCTCGTCCGCGCCCGGCGCGATCACGGCTTCGAGGAATAGCCCCGCCAGCCGCTCCGCCAGCGCCTCGTCCAATGGACGGTTGACGGCGACGATGCCGCCGAAGGCGCTGACGGGATCGCAGGCGAGCGCCTTCTCCCAGGCATCCACCGGGTTTTCCGAGACGGCGACGCCGCAGGGATTGGCGTGCTTGACGATGACAACCGCCGGGCGCTCGAACTCGCCCGCGAGTTCGAAGGCCGCATCCACGTCGTTCAGATTGTTGTAGCTGAGCTCCTTGCCCTGCACCTGCTCGGCCGTGGCCACGCCCGGCCGGCCGCTGCCGTCCGTGTAGAACGCGGCGGACTGGTGCGGGTTCTCGCCATAGCGCAATGTCTGGCGCCGGACCCCCGAAAGCGAAATGCGGGGCGGGAAGGACTCGCCCGTCCGCCCGGCGAACCAGTTGGAAACCGCCGCGTCATAGGCTGCGGTATGGCCGTAAGCCTCGGCGGCGAGCCGGCGGCGGAGCGACAGCGGCGTCGCCCCGTCCGTATCCATTTCGGCGCGGATGGCGTCCAGATGCTCCGGGGCCGTGGCGACCGCGACGAAGCGGTGGTTCTTGGCGGCCGCGCGGATCAGCGCCGGCCCGCCTATGTCGATATTCTCGATGCAGGCCTCTCCGTCGGCGCCGGCGGCCACCGTCTCTGCGAAGGGGTAGAGATTGACGACCAGCAGGTCGATGGGCCGGATGCCGTGCGCGTCCATGGCCTCGACATGCGCGGGGTCGTCGCGCAGCCCCAGCAGCCCGCCATGCAACGCCGGATGCAGCGTCTTGACCCGCCCGTCCAGCATTTCCGGGAAGCCCGTCCGCTCCGAGACCTCCACGACCGGAACCCCGGCCGCGCCCAGCTGCCGGGCCGTGCCGCCGGTGGAGAGGATTTCGACGCCGCGCGCTGCAAGAAAGCGCCCGAACGCCTCCAGTCCCGTCTTGTCGGACACGGAGATCAGGGCGCGGCGAACGGGTATGCGGTCGCGGGCAGTCACGGGCGGCCCTCCGGCTTCACGCTTCGCCGCCCCGGATAGCACCCGCCCGCCCCGCCGTCACGCAGCGGCAATGTCGCGCCTGGACTACCGGCGGCGCTAAAGGCTTCCGAGTTGACGCCCTTCTCCATCCTTGCTGAAACATGAACAATTTCCGATATTTTTGAATTATGTTCCCTATATGGGCTTGACATCTGGCGGAGTGTGGTATGATGGTCCCCAGGGAAGCGGACTCCGGAGCCGCCTCCCCGGGTGCTGCGCGGCCGAGCGGCGCCGTTTCTGAAAACCCGTGAGAAGCCGACGGGAGAGGTGCGCCCTCCGCCTCGCGCGCGCAATCAGGCGCGCGAACCGCGCCGCCGCGTAACGCCCGCCCGCGCCGGCACAGGCGCCCGCGCGGGAGACGCGCGAAACAGGGACCCGCTTCCCGTCGGAGGAGGAGAGACGATGACCGCAACCGACCCCCGCCCCGCACTGGCGGCGATGCTGGCCGAAAAGCTGGCGCCCGCCGCCGCAGCCCTTGCCGAAGCTTATGCCCAGGACATGAACGCAGCGCCGCCGCCGGAGGACGACCGCGCCCTGGCCGACCGTCACCGCGCCGGGCGCGCCGCGCTCTCCCATCTGCGCCAGATCCTCAACCTCCTCGACTGGGCCGCCGCCCGCATGCCCGAGCCGGAGCCGGCAGTCATCGGGGAACCGGCGGAGGACCTCGACGACTGGGTTCCGGAGCCGGAGCCCGAGACCGGCTATGACGGCAGCGAGGACGAATACCACTATTTCGACGAGGTCTATGTCGGCAGCCAGCAGACGCCGGAGTTCCGGGCCTGGCATGCGGAGCAGGAGCGCCGCTTCGGGCCGCTGGTGCCGGACGAGGACAGTTACGACGGCAGCGAGGACTACTACAACTTCGGCGAACGCCAGTATGTGGGCAAGCTGACCACACCGGCGTTCTACGACTGGCTCGCCCGCCAGGAACGCCGCGAGGCCGCAGAAATCGCCGCAAGGGAAGCCGCAGAAGGAGGCGGGGATGCCGGCTGGCGGTAGTGTCCCGGTCCCCAAGTCGTCATGGCCGCCCCCCATATCGTCATGCCCGGACTTGTTCCGGGCATCCATGCGGCCGCCCCGGGAGAAGCGGTGGAGGGATGCCCGGAACGAGTCCGGGCATGACGGAAGAGCCTGTCGAAGGGGGCATTCAAGTATGATGAAAAGGGAGCGGACGGGGGCTCTGCGGGCGTCCGGGGCGGTGGTGAGGACAGGCGGAAGAGATCGAGCGGCGGACGGCTTCATGCCCGAAACGGCTACAGCATATGAACCCGGCGCATACAAAACATGACATATCATGACACATCGCTGGGGTGGGCCCTTTCGAGCTATCGGCTCGCGGCGGCCCGAACGTCCCGCCTCCGCCGCGAAGCCCTGCTCTCTTGGCGGCCTGCGGCGGGCGCGATAGCTTGGCCGGGAACGGGTCCCGCGAGGCCTTCTCTCGTTTCGCATGCCCCGAGCAGGAGCGGCTGGGTTCGGCGATGATCGTCCGGAAGGAAGATGCGGGGTCGGGCGCCGTGCCGCTGGCGTCGCTGGAGGCGGTTGCGCTCGACACCGAAACCACCGGCCTCGACACCGGCAGGGACCGGGTGCTGCAGGTGGGCGCCGTGGCGCTGAACGGCCGCGCCGTGCTTGCCGACGACATCTTCGACCGCCTGGTCAACCCGGACATGCCCATCCCGCCATCCTCCACGGCGGTCCACGGCATCGCGGACGAGGACGTGCAGGGGGCGGAAAGGGCGGATACGGTCCTGCCGGCGCTCGCGGACTGGATCGGACCGCGCGTCGTGATCGGCTATGCGGTCGGCTTCGACCTCGCAATGCTCAAGGCCGAACACGACCGGCTTGGGCTTCCCTGGCGTCCCCATCGCTCGCTTTGCATTCGCCAGCTCGCCTCGGCGGCGGGGCTCCGCCTGCCCGCCCCCTCGCTCGACGCTACAGCCGAGCGGCTCGGCATCGGGATCGACGGCCGGCACAGCGCCCTCGGCGATGCGCGGGCCGCGGCGGCGGTCTATGCCGCCCTGGTGCCGCGGCTGGCGGAGAAAGGCATTGCGACGCTTGCCCAGGCGGAGCGGGCCTGCCTCGCGCTCACCCCGCAACAGGACGAGGAAGCGAAGGCGGGCTGGCAGCCCGTCATTGCGGCGGACCGGGCGCGAAGCGTCGATCCGGGAGCCTTCGCCCGCGTGGACAGCTTCCCGTTCCGGCACCGCGTGGAGGACATCATGTCCGCCCCGCCCGCCGTCGTGGCGCCTTCGATGAGCCTGCGCGAAGCTCTGCGGGAGCTTACGGAGCGGAAAATCAGCTCGGTGTTCGTCGCCTCCGGCGGGGAGGCCGGCATCGGCATCCTGACCGAGCGGGACATCGCCCGCGCCATCGACTCGCTCGGGGCCGGCGCGCTGGACGAAACTGTGGACCGCTTCGCCGCCCGGCCGCTGGTGACGATCCCGGCCTCGGAGTTCCTCTACCGCGCGAACACGCTGATGATCGTCGGCGGGTTCCGGCATCTGGGCGTCGTGGCGGAAGACGGCAGCCTCGCCGGCGCCGTCAGCGCGCGCGACCTGCTGAAGCAGCGCGCGGGCGATGCGGTGTTCCTCGCGCGGGAAATCGACCATGCGGAAGCGCCGGCCGAGCTCGGCCGGGTCTGGGCGAACCTGACCAGGGTCGCGGGCGGGCTTGCGGCCGAGGAGGTGGATGCGCGCATCGTCGCCTCGGTGGTCTCGCGCGAGCTCCGCGCGCTCACGCGGCGCGCCGCGGAACTGGCCGAACGCGACATGGCGGCGGAGGGCTTCGGGCCGCCGCCCGTGCCGTTCGCCCTGCTGGTGCTGGGCTCGGGCGGGCGCGGCGAAAGCCTGCTCGCCATGGACCAGGACAATGCCGTCGTGTTCGCCTCAGGCGCTCCCGGCGGGCCGGAGGACCGGTGGTTCGAGGAACTGGGGCGCCGGCTCGCCGACATTCTGGACGGCGCGGGCGTCGCCTATTGCAAGGGCGGGGTCATGGCCCGCAACGCCGAGTGGCGCATGGACCTCGACGGCTGGCGCCGGACGGTAGGCGGATGGATCGGCCGCTCGCTGCCGGAGGATGTCCTCAATTGCGACATTTTCTTCGACAGCGTCCCGGTTTACGGCGATGCGGCGCTCGGCGAGGCGTTGCATGCCGAGGCGCTGGACATGGCGGCAAAGGCGCGCGCCTTCCAGGTTGCGCTTCGCGCCAATGCCGTCGATTTCACCTCGCCGCTCGGCATGTTCGGGCGCCTCCGGCTAAAGAAGGGCCGCCTCGATGCCAAGCGCCACGGCATCATGCCGATCTTCTCGGCCGCGCGGATTCTCGCCATCCAGCACGGCATAAGGGAGCGTTCGACGCCCGCGCGGCTGGAAGCGGCGGCCGCGCTGGCGGCGGACAGCCGGGAAGCCGTCGGCAATCTCGTCGAAGCGCACCGCACCCTGCTCGACGAACTCCTCGCCCAGCAGCTTCGCGATATCGGCCGCGGCATTCCCCACGGCAATTCGGTCGCGCCGAAGGAAATGTCCGCGCCGAGGCAGCGGCAATTCCGGTGGGCGCTGGAGCAGGTGGACCGGGTGCGGGGCGTGCTGGGCATGCCGGTATTCGGCTGACCCGGACTGCCGGAACGCCCAAGCAAGGGAGAAAGCCCGATGATTGCCGTCATATTCGAGGTAGAGCCTGCCAAGGGCCAGCGGGACGCCTATCTCGATATCGCTGCGGGGCTGCGCGACGAGCTGATGGAGATGGACGGCTTCATCTCCATTGAGCGGTTCGAGAGCCTGAGCCGGCCCGGCAAGCTGCTGTCGCTGTCGTTCTGGCGCGACGAGGAGGCGGTGCGCGCCTGGCGCTGCAGGCCGCGCCACCGCGCCGCGCAGACGCGCGGCCGCGCTGGGGTGTTTTCCGGCTACCGCCTGCGGGTGGCATCGGTGGTGCGCGACTACGGGCTGGAGGACCGGGCTGAGGCGCCTTCGGATTCCCGCGACCTGCACGACCCGGCCCCCATTGCCTGAGAGACCGTTCGAGAATGGCGTTCATACGGGGTCCGGTCCGGTTCCGTAATGCCCGAACGCCCCCCTTCGTCATGCCCGGACTTGTTCCATTGCTGTCCGGTTCAGCCGTCGGGCAAAGCCGGGCGGGCTTCGATCGGGTTTTCGGGCGCGCGCGGCGTCCCCGGTCGGCCTCCTGTCCGTCATGCCCGAACGCCCCCCTTTCGTCATACCCGGACTTGTTCCGGGTATCTCCCGCCACAGCTTCCGTCGGACGGCCGCATGGATACCCGGAACAAGTCCGGGTATGACGATGTGAAGGTTGGGACGCCGGGCGTCGATCCGAGTCCCGATCCCGCCGGACCCCTCGAAACCCGGTTGAATCCAAGCCATGCGTTCTGTCCACAAAATCCAAACCGGACAGCCGTGGACTTGTTCCGGGTATGACGCTGGAGAGACGGCGCGAAGCCTCGCAAACCTGTCGCCGGACCGCCTGGCTTAAGCCCCGTTCCGTTGCTGCCGCCCCGTGCCTCTTCCTAATTCGGGGGAAGCCCTACACCACCCCCTCCGCCCTGAGCGCCTCGACCGCCGCATCGTCATAGCCGAACGCGGCCAGCACTTCCGCCGTGTGCTCGCCCTGGTCCGGGGTGGGGAGGCGGACATCGGGCCGGCCGCCGCTACGCGAGAGGGTGGCCGCCTGGCCGACGACGCCGACCGTGCCGAGCTTCGGATGCGCCATTGTCTTCTCGATGCCGAGATGGCGCACCTGCGGGTCGGTCATGGTCCTGTCGATGCTGTTGATCGGCCCGCAGGGCACGCGCGCCTCGTTCAGCACGACCACCCACTCCTCGCTCGGGCGCCGTGCCGTGTATTCGCCTAGCACGCGATTGAGCGCGGCGCGGTTCTTCGAGCGGCTGCCGTCGTCGGCATAGTCGGGATGGGAGACGAGCTCCGGGCAGCCAAGCGCGCCGCATAGCCGCTCGAACATGGTGTTACCTGAGGCCGCGATATTGATGTGGCCGTCCGAGGTCGGGAACACGCCGGTCGGGATCGAGGTCGGATGGTCGTTGCCGGCCTGCGGCGCCACCTCGCCGGAGACCGTCCAGCGCGCCGCCTGGAAGTCCAGCATCATGATCTGCGCCTCGAGCAGGGAGGTGTGCACCCACTGCCCCTCGCCGGAGCGTTCGCGTTCGTAGAGCGCCAGCAATATGCCCTGCGCCAGGTGCAGCCCGGCCGTCAGGTCCGCGATCGGGATGCCGACCCGGACCGGCCCCTGTCCCGGCAGGCCGGTGATCGACATGAGGCCGCCCATGCCCTGCGCGATCTGGTCCACGCCCGGCCGGTCCCGGTAGGGGCCGGACTGGCCGAAGCCCGATATGGAACCATAGACGATGCGCGGATTGACGGCCTTGACGGCCTCGTAGTCGATGCCGAGCCGGTGCTTCACGCCCGCCCGGTAGTTCTCGACCACGACATCGGCGTCTTTCGCCATCTCAAGGAAAATCCCGCGGCCCTTGTCAGCCTTGAGGTTGAGCGTCATCGACCGCTTGTTGCGATGGAGGTTCTGGAAGTCGAAACCGTGGCGGGCGCCGGACACCACCGAGCGCGCGTCCTCGCCGGGCGGCGCCTCGATCTTGACCACATCGGCGCCCCAGTCGGCAAGCTGGCGCACGGCCGTCGGCCCCGCGCGGGCGCGGGTAAGGTCGAGGACCCTGATATGGGCGAGAGGCAAGGTGGCGGACATGGCGGCTCGGGCTTTCGTTCCGGGAAAACAGGCGTCATTCAAGCACACGCGGCGGCGCTCCCGCCAGACCGCCGGGCGTTCGCCGACCCGCCGGAAGGAACCGACTAACCGGCGGCTAATGGGAGTATCTGGAACCCCTGACAGGAACGGCTGTTTCGCGAGAATCGATCCGGATCAGTGGAAATAGGCGCCGCCGTCCACGACGAGGGTTTGCCCGGTGACGAAGTCGGACTCTCCGGACGCGAAGAAGACCACCGCGCCCACGACGTCCGCCGGGTGCTGGTCGCGCTGGATGACGCGCGCCTGAAGCGAGATGTCCCGGAGCGTTTCAAGCTGGTGGGGATTCGCCAGCACGCCGTCGGAGAGCGTGAAGCCGGGCGCCACCGCATTGACCCGAATGCCCGCGCCGCCGAGTTCCTTCGCCAGCGCCTTGGTCATCGCGTTGACCGCGCCCTTGCTCGCCACATAGTGCAGCAGGAACGGAACGCCCTTGAACGGCGTGCCCGACGAGAAATTGACGACCGAGCCCCCGCCCTGCCGGCGCATGGCCGGGACGACCGCGCGGGTCGCCATCGCCTGCCCGATGACATTCACATCGAGCACGCGCCGCCACTCCTCGATATCCAGTTCCTCGAAGGGCCCGGTCTTGAGCGAGGAGTAGATGCCGGCATTGTTGACCAGCACGTCGATGCGGCCGAACGCCTCCAGCGCGGCCCCTGCCATGGCCTCGGTGTCGTCCCGGCTCGACACGTCGCAGGCGACGCCGATGACGGCGTTCCCGGCGTTGTCGAGCGCCTTTGCGGCCTCCGCCGCGCCCGCGCGGTCGGCAATGACCACATTCGCGCCTTCCGCGAGCAGCCCTTCCGCGACGGCGCGGCCGATACCCATGGCTCCGCCGGTGACGATTGCGACCTTTCCGCTGCAACGCATGTTCCTTGTCCTCCCGCTTGCCTGCGCGCCGCGCCTGCTTATGCGGTCGCGGGCGCATCGAGCCCGGCCGCCCGCGCCCCGGCCGCCAGGGCTCGGTCCAGCGTGGCGAGCGGCAACCGCATGCGCAACGCGAGTTCGAGATAAGTGGCGTCATAGACGGACAGGTCATGGCGGTCGGCAAGCGCCAGCGCCGGCCCCCACACACAGGATGTGGACACCTGCTCGATTTCGATGGGGAGCGCGTCCAGGCTGGCGCAGATCGCCGGCCACTCGCCGACCCCGATGCGGCGGCGCCGGGTCGCGGCAAGCAGCACGCTGCCGACTTCGACGGGCCAAAGCGACGGGACGAACGCGCGGTCGCTGACGAGCGAATCGCGCAGCCGGTCGGTCGCCTGCGAGGACTCGTCGGGGAACACCCAGGCCATGGCGACCGAGCAATCGAGAACGAAAGGCATCAGTGTTTGCGCGCTTCCTCGATCATCTGACGGATCGGGGTCCCGCCGAGGGAGTGAGTCCGCTGGAACTCCTTCAAGGCATCGATCGCAGATTGCACCTTGCTGGCATCCCGCGAGCGGAACGGGACCAGTTCGGCCAGCGGCCGGCCGTGCCTGGTGATGACGAACCGTTCGCCTGCTTCCACCCGCCGAAGTAGTTGCGGCAAGTGGGTTTTTGCCTCGAACGCCCCGATTTCCGACACTGCGCCCGCCTCCTCTGCGCTCCCGCTTCGAATCAACCAGTCTCAGCCTAGTCTTAACAGTAAGCCAAGTCAAGGACACCGACGGCTGCGTGCGCGAACAGGCTATGGCGGACCGGGGCTTACGGGCAGCTCGGCGAACACCCGGTAGCTTTGCGACTTCGGCCTGTCCCGGTCTTCGTCCCTGACATAGCGAATGGACGACGCGCCGAGCAGGGACAGGGGCAGGACCATCGCGCGAATGAAGCGGCTCGGGACATCGGGCGAGGCTTGCGCGAAGACGGGCTCCGGCCCGCTTTCGAACCAGGCGCCGCCGGGCCCGTAGGACGAGGAGCGGCCTTCCGTGTCGATCCTGATCTCCCCCTCCCGGAGGCACCTGATTCCCGGGCCCCGATGGGTGTGAAGCAGAGCCGTTCCGCCGGGCGGGAAGGCGACGCTGTCGAGCCGGATCAGCAGTTCATCGGCGATTGCAGCCGGATCGATCCGGCCGGCGAGGCGAAGCGCTGCCCGATGGCCGTATGCGGCGGTGTCGGCATCGCAGGCCGCGACCTCCCAACGCCAGACCGCAGCGCCGCTGCCGCCGGCGCACAGCCGCACCGGCTCCGCAAGGACGACTCCTCCGTCGGCCGGGACCTCCTCCCCATTCACCGAGATGCTGCCGGCCGAGACATAGAGCGCCCTCGGTGCGGGATCGCCGAGCCGGACCTCCTCGCCGCCGAACAGCACATCTTCGAACAGCCGGATTTCATACGGCATGCGCGGCGGCCTCACTCCTCCAGCTTCCGGAGCGCGATGGGGTCGAAGGGGGCGGTGAAGCGGCCGGTGGGCCGGATGAAGTCATAGGGCTCGCGCTTCAACCACCGGCCGCGCCCCGGCTCGGCCGTCACCTCGCTGTCGTTCCAGATCACCTCGCCGCGCGACAGCGTCATCGCGGGCCAGCCGGTCACCGTCATGCCTTCATAGGGCGTGTAGTCGGTCAGCGTGTGCAGGTCGTCGCTGCGGATGGTGACCTCCCGCTCTGCATCCCAGATCGCGATGTCGGCGTCCGAGCCGACGGCAATCGTGCCCTTCTTCGGATAGAGGCCGAACAGCCGGGCCGGATTGGCGGAGGTCAGCGCCACGAACTCGCACGGGCCTATCCTGCCGGCGGCGACGCCCTCGGAGAATACGAGCGGCAGGCGCGTCTCCAGTCCCGGCACGCCGTTCGGGATTTCGCTGAAGCGCGCATTGGCGCCGTGCAGCGCCTTGCCCCTCGGATCGTCGAAGCTGTAGGGCGCATGGTCCGAACTCACAATGCCGAGCGTGCCGTCGGTGAGCGCGCGCCAGATCGCCTCGTGGTCGGCTTCGGTGCGGGGCGCCGGCGAGCAGATGAACTTGGCGCCCTCGAAGCCGTCCCGGTCCATGTCGTCAGCGGTGAGCGTCAGATATTGCGGGCAGGTCTCCCCGAACACCTTGATGCCGCGCGCCTGCGCCCGGCGGATTTCCTCGGCCGCTTCCGCGCAGGTGACATGGAAGACCTGGATCGGCAGGTCCAGCAGCTCGGCGAGCGCAATGACGCGGTGGACGGCCTCGCGCTCGACGACCGGCGGCTTGGACCAGGCGTGGTAGCGCGGCGAGGTCAGCCCCGCTTCCAGCAGCCGGTCCGTCATCCACATGATGGCGTCATGGTTCTCCGCGTGGACGCAGACGAACGCCCCGTGCTTCTTCGCGCAGGCGAACACCTTCAGCAGTTGCGCATCGTCCATCCGGTTCGACGGATAGGTCATGAACACCTTGATCGAGCGGTGGCCTTCCGCGATCAGCTCCGGCAGCTCCTCCTCGATCACCGCGTCGGAGGGGTCGTTGACGATGATGTGGAAGCAGTAGTCGATGACCGACTTGCGCGCGAGCGCGGCATAGCCGTCCATCGCCTCCTTCACGCCCCGGCCCCGGACCTGCGGCGAAAAGCTGATCGTCGTCGTCGTGCCGCCGCAGGCGGCCGAGATGGAGCCGCTGGTGAAGGTGTCGGCATTGGTGCCGCCGGTGGAGCCCGGCTGCTCGATATGGCAATGGCTGTCCACCCCGCCCGGCATGACCAGCCGGCCGCCGGCGTCGATCTCATGCACGCCCTCGTCCAGGTTCTCGCCGAGCGCCGCGACGCGCCCTCCGGCGATGCCGATATCGGCCCGGACCATGTCCGACGCCGTGACCACCGTGCCGCCGCGAATGACCGTATCGTATGCCGCCATGTGCGCGCCTCCCGCCTTCAGCTTGCTCCAAGAATAACCGAACGCGCCCGCAGGGCCTCGCCTGAATCGACGAAAAGCGTCTCGCCCGTGACCGAGGGCGTTTCGATGAGATAGGCGAGCGCGGCGGCGACTTCTTCCGGCCGCACCGCGCGGCGGAGCGGCAGTCTTGCGCCGAGCGCCTCCAGCCGTCCGGGCTTCATGCCGGCGCTCTCATAGACGATGCCGGGCGCAATCGCCGCGATCCGGAGCCGCGGGGCGAGCTCCGCCGCGAGCGTGCGCACCGCCCCTTCCAGCGCGATCTTGCTGAGCGTGTAGGAGAGGTAGCCCGCACCCGGATGGCGGATCTTCTGGTCCACGATATTGACCGCAAGCCCCGTCCCGTCTTCCCCGAGCACCGCGGCGAAGGCCTGGATCGCGAGCAGCGGCGCGCGCAGGTTGGTCGCCATATGGGCGTCGAAGGAGGCGGCGTCGAGCGTGCCGATCCGGTCCGGCTCGAACCGCGCGGCATTGTTGACCAGCACCGAAAGCCCGCCGAGCCGCTCATGCGCTTCCCTGACGATCCGCACCGGCACGGAGGGGTCGTCCAGGTCGCCCTGCAGGACCACCGCATCCAGACCCGCCGGCGGCCCGGTCGAGCGCGTGTGGACGGCGACCCGGTGCCCTGCCGCCAGCATGGCGCGGGCAAGCGCCAGACCCAGGCGCCGCGCGCCACCGGTAATCAGAATACGTTCCGCCATGCCCTTGCCCCGGCCGGTCGAACCCGGCCCATCTTAACCTCTTGCCCGCGCCCGCGCTCCGGGCCGCAGAATCGTTGCGACCAACCGTCCCGCCGTCTTCTACCCGGCCCTGCAATGCTCTATATCGGCTTTCCTTTGGGCGACACCCGCCCGGCTCGAGAGGCTGCGGCTCTTTGCCAACGAAACCTGCGGAGGTGACATATCGTGTCTGCGTTGCCACCCAAGCAGGGACTCTACGACCCCCGCAACGAGCATGACAGCTGCGGCGTCGGCTTCGTCGTCGATATAAAGAACCGCAAGTCCCACCGCATCGTCCGGCAGGGCCTAGAGATCCTGCTGAACCTGGACCACCGGGGCGCGGTCGGCGCGGACCCGCTGGCCGGGGACGGCTCTGGCATATTGCTGCAAAAGCCCGACGGGCTCTTCCGCGCGGTCGCGCCGGAGGCCGGCATCGACCTGCCGGACGAGCCGGACTATGCGGCGGGCTCCGTCTTCCTGCCGCGGGCCGAGGCGCCGCGCGCCGTCTATGAGGCGCTGGTCGAGCGCATCGTGGCCGAGGAAGGCCAGCAGGTCGCCGGCTGGCGGACGGTGCCGGTCGCGAGCGAAATCCTGGGCCCCACGGTCTCGGCCACGGAGCCGGTCGTACGCCAGATCTTCGTCGCGCGCGGCGCCGGCACCGGGGCGGGCGACGCCTTCGAGCGCAAGCTCTTCGTCATCCGCAAGCGGATCGAGAACGAGGCCGCCGCCGAGGACGCGCCCGGCCTCGACGATTTCTACATCGCCTCGCTCTCCTGCCGGACCATCGTTTACAAGGGCATGCTGCTCGCGCCGCAATTGGCCGACTACTATCTCGACCTCCAGGACGAGCGGATCGAGTCCGCGCTGGCGCTCGTCCACCAGCGGTTCTCGACCAACACCTTCCCCTCCTGGCGCCTGGCGCATCCCTACCGGATGATCTGCCACAATGGCGAGATCAACACGGTGCGCGGCAACTACAACTGGATGGCGGCGCGCCGGCACGCGACCAGCTCGAAGCTGTTCGGCGACGACATGGAGAAGCTCTGGCCGCTGATCCCGGCCGGGCAGTCCGACACCGCCTGCTTCGACAATGCGCTGGAGCTGCTGACGCGCGGCGGCTACTCGCTCGCCCATGCGATGATGCTGCTCATTCCCGAGGCCTGGGCCGGCAACCCGTTGATGGACGAGGAGCGCCGCGCCTTTTACGAGTATCACGCCGCGCTGATGGAGCCTTGGGATGGGCCGGCGGCCGTGGCTTTCACGGACGGGCGGCAGATCGGCGCCACGCTGGACCGCAACGGCCTGCGCCCGGCCCGCTACCTGGTGACGACGGACGGACTCGTGGTGATGGCGTCCGAAGTCGGTGTGCTCGACATCCCGCCGGAGCGCATCGCCCGGCAATGGCGGCTCCAGCCCGGCAGGATGTTCCTGATCGACCTGGAGCAGCAGCGCATCGTGGACGACGGTGAGCTCAAGGCGGAACTCGCCCGCTCGCAGCCTTACGGCCAGTGGCTCGCGCGCACCCGCTTCCGGCTCGACGACCTGGAGGCGCCGCCGCGCGCGGCCAGCAACCGGCCGCCGGCGGGCGACCTGCTCGACCGCCAGCAGGCCTTCGGATACACGAACGAGGACCTTGAGGTCTTCCTGCAGCCGATGGGCGCCGACGGCGACGACCCGGTCGGGTCGATGGGCACCGACACGCCGATCTCCGTGCTCTCCGAGCGCCCGAAGCTGCTCTACACCTATTTCAAGCAGCTGTTCGCGCAGGTCACTAACCCGCCCATCGACTCCATCCGCGAGGAACTGGTGATGTCGCTGGTCTCGCTGGTGGGGCCGCGCCCGAACCTGCTCGACCTGGACAGCGGCGGCGCGCATCGCCGCCTCGAGGTCTCGCAGCCGGTGCTGACCGACGCCGACCTCGACAAGATTCGCCACGTCGCCGACCTGGTGGGCGGGGCGTTCCTGACCGAGACGCTGGACACCACCTGGGACGCCGCGGAGGGCGCCGACGGCATGGGCCCCGCCCTGGAGGCGCTTTGCGACGAGGCGAAGCGGGCGGTCGAGCAGGGCTTCAACATCCTTATCCTCTCCGACCGCGCGGTCGGACCGGACCGGATCGCGCTGCCGGCGCTGCTGGCCTGCTCGGCGGTGCATCACCGGCTGATCCTGGAGGGCTCGCGCACCGGCGTCGGCCTCGTGCTGGAGACCGGCGAGGCGCGCGAGGTGCATCATTTCTGCGTGCTGGCCGGCTACGGGGCGGAGGCGGTCAACCCCTATCTCGCCTTCGAGACGCTGGATGCGCTCCACGACGAAGGCGCGTTTCCCGCCGGCTATACCCGCGAAAAGGTCCAAAAGAACTACGTCAAGGCCGTCAGCAAGGGCCTGCTGAAGGTCATGTCCAAAATGGGTATTTCGACCTACCAGTCCTATTGCGGCGCGCAGATCTTCGACGCGGTCGGCCTCGCCAGCGAATTTGTGGACCGCTACTTCACTGGCACGGCCACCACCGTGGAAGGCGCCTCGCTCGCCGAGGTGGCGGCCGAGACGGTGGCCCGGCACCGGGCCGCCTGGGGCGACGCGCCGATCTACCGCAACATGCTCGATGTCGGCGGCGAATACACCTACCGGCTGCGCGGCGAGCACCACCAGTGGGAGCCGGATTCGGTCGCCAAGCTCCAGCATGCCTCGCGCGCCAACAATGCGGCGAGCTACGAGGAATACGCCGCCATCCTGAATGACCGGAGCCGCAGGCTGATGACCTTGCGCGGGCTGTTCGAGTTCCGCGAGGACGGCAACGGCGTGCCGCTGGAGGAGGTGGAGCCGGCCGCCGAAATCGTGAGGCGGTTCGCGACCGGCGCCATGTCCTTCGGCTCGATCTCGCGCGAGGCGCACACCACGCTCGCGATTGCCATGAACCGCATCGGCGGCAAGTCGAACACCGGCGAGGGCGGCGAAGAAGCCGACCGCTTCCAGCCGATGGCGAACGGCGACAGCATGCGCTCGGCGATCAAGCAGGTTGCGTCCGGCCGGTTCGGCGTCACGGCCGAATATCTCGCCAATTCCAGCGATATCCAGATCAAGATGGCGCAGGGCGCGAAGCCCGGCGAGGGCGGCCAGCTTCCGGGCCACAAGGTGGACCGCAACATTGCGCGGGTCCGGCACTCGACGCCGGGCGTCGGCCTCATCTCGCCGCCGCCGCATCACGACATCTATTCCATCGAGGACCTGGCCCAGCTCATCCACGACCTGAAGAATGTGAACCCGGCGGCCCGGATCAGCGTGAAGCTCGTTTCGGAAGTCGGCGTCGGCACGGTTGCAGCCGGCGTTTCCAAGGCCAAGGCCGACCATGTCACGATCTCCGGCTTCGAGGGCGGCACCGGCGCCTCGCCGGTCACCTCGCTCACCCATGCCGGCTCGCCCTGGGAGATCGGCCTCTCCGAGACGCACCAGACGCTCGTGCTCAACGATCTGCGCACCCGCATCGCCGTGCAGGTGGACGGCGGCCTGCGCACCGGGCGCGATGTCGCCATCGGCGCGCTGCTCGGCGCCGACGAGTTCGGCTTCTCGACCGCGCCGCTGATCGCGATGGGCTGCATTATGATGCGCAAGTGCCATCTGAACACCTGCCCGGTCGGCATCGCCACGCAGGACGAGGAGCTCCGGCAACGCTTCGCCGGCACGCCCGAGCATGTCATCAACTTCTTCTTCTTCGTCGCCGAGGAAGTGCGGCAGATCATGGCGCGGTTGGGTTTCCGGCGCTTCCACGAGATGATCGGCCGCTCCGACCGGCTGGACATGCGCCGCGCGCAAGACCACTGGAAGGCGCATGGCGTGGACCTCCACCGGCTCCTGTTCAAGCCGGAGGTCGGGCCGGGCGTCGATATCCACAACAGCGGTGTGCAGGACCACGGCCTCGACCGTGCGCTGGACAACCGTCTAATAGCAGAAGCTAGACCGGCGCTGGACGAAGGCCGTCCGGTGAAGATCCGCACGAAGGTGCGCAATGTGAACCGCACGGTCGGCGCCATGCTGGCCGGCGAGGTCGCCAAGCAGCGGGGCCATGCGGGCCTGCCCGAGGATACCATCGTGATCGAGGCGGAGGGCACCGGTGGGCAGAGCTTCGGCGCCTGGTCCACGCGCGGTATGGCGATCCACCTCGAAGGCGTGGCCAACGATTATGTCGGCAAGGGCCTTTCCGGCGGTCGGCTGGTCATCTACCCGCCCGCCGCCGCGCCCTATCTGCCGAGCGAGAACATCGTCGTTGGCAATACCGTCCTCTACGGGGCCATCGAGGGCGAGTGCTACTTCTCCGGCGTCGCCGGGGAGCGTTTCGCCGTGCGCAATTCAGGGGCTTGGGCGGTGGTCGAGGGCGTCGGCGACCACGGCTGCGAATACATGACCGGCGGCTGCGTCGCGGTGCTCGGCCCCACGGGCCGGAACTTCGCCGCCGGCATGAGCGGCGGCATCGCCTATGTTTACGACCCCGACGGCAGCTTCGAGGAACGGTGCAACCTCGCCGCCGCCACCCTGGAAGCGGTCGCCGCCACCGGACGGGACGCGGGCGACCTCCAGGACATGATGAACCATGACGAGGCACGGCTTTACCGCATGGTGGATCGCCATCGCCGCTATACCGGCAGCGCCGTCGCCGCCGCCATGCTGGCGGACTGGGACGCCGCCCGCTCGAAATTCGTCAAGGTCATGCCGGTGGATTACCGCCGTGCGCTGATGGAATTGGCGGCCGCCGCGCAGGGGGCCGCGGCGCATGGGTAAGGTCACCGGATTCCTGGAATTCGGACGCAGCGAACGCCCCTACCGGCCCGTCGGGGAGCGCGTCCGCCACTGGCAGGAATTCGTGGTCCCGCTCGGCGACGAGGCGACCCGCAAGCAGGCGGCGCGCTGCATGGATTGCGGCATCCCCTTCTGTCACAACGGCTGCCCGGTCAACAACCAGATCCCGGACTGGAACGACCTGGTCTATCGGGACGACTGGCAGGACGCCCTCGTCAATCTGCACTCCACCAACAATTTCCCGGAGTTCACGGGCCGCATCTGCCCCGCGCCCTGCGAGGAGGCCTGCGTCCTCAACATCAATGACGACCCGGTCACCATCAAGACCATCGAATGCGCCATCGTGGACAAGGGCTTCGAGGAAGGCTGGGTCCTGCCGCAGCCGGCGGCCGCGCGCACCGGCAAGCGCGTCGCCGTCGTCGGCTCGGGGCCGGCCGGCATGGCGGCGGCGCAGCAATTGGCCCGCGCCGGCCATGACGTCGTGCTGATGGAGAAGGAAGACCGCATCGGCGGCCTGCTGCGCTACGGCATTCCGGACTTCAAGATGGAGAAACACCTGATCGACCGCCGCATGGAACAGATGGCGGCGGAGGGCGTGGTCTTCCGGACGGGCGCGCATGTCGGCGTCAATGTCGATGTCGAGGAGCTGCTCGCTGCGCATGATGCCGTCGTGCTGGCCAGCGGCGCTGAGGCGCCGCGCGACCTTGCGGGCACGCCGGGGCGCGATCTGGACGGCATCCATTTCGCGATGGACTTCCTGCCGCAGCAGAACCGTATCAACGCCGGCGATCCCGCGCCTGCGGACAGGATCGACGCCGCCGGCCGCAAGCTTGTCGTGATCGGCGGCGGCGACACCGGCTCCGACTGCATCGGCACCTCGACGCGCCAGGGCGCGGAGCGGATCGTGCAGCTCGAAATCTTCGACGAACCCGAGGAGAACCCGGACCTCAGCCTGGTCTGGCCCTACTGGCCGCGCCGGCTGCGCATCTCCTCCTCGCAGAAGGAAGGCTCCGAGCAGCGCTACGAGATCGAAACCACGGCTTTCCTCGGCGACGCGGCGGGTCGGGTGCGGGCGCTCGCCACGCGGCAGGTGCGTTTCGAGGCCGGCAAGGGCTTCGCGCCGGTCCCGGGCTCCGAAGGCGAGATCGAGGCGGACCTTGTGCTGCTCGCCATGGGCTTCGCGGGTCCGGTGCGCGCCGGCATGATCGACCGGCTGGGCATTGCGCTCGATGCGCGCGGCAATGTCGAGGCCGACACGGAGAGCTACCGGACCTCGCGCGACAAAGTGTTTGCGGCCGGCGACATGCGCCGGGGCCAGTCCCTGGTCGTCTGGGCGATCCGCGAGGGCCGGCAATGCGCCCATGCCGTCGATGCCTACCTGACCGGCCGCCCCTCCGAACTCCCGCGCTGAACTTCCGGGAACGAAACGGCGGGCGCCGGCCGTCTTTCCTCCGTCATACCAACGGTCGTGGGTTGGAACCGACGGCGCCCCCTTATCGTCGCCTCGGCCCCCGAGCCGGGGCGACGCAAAAGAAAAACCGGCAGGCTTTCTCGATGAGTCACAACCGGGCGCCGCTGGTATCAGCTCCGAATTGGTCAAGCTGTTCGGGACTACGATCCGGAATGGTCGAGTTGGCAAGCCTGCCGGAGTCCGGTCCGGCCGGAGCGACGCCAGCTCGGGGCCAAGGCGACGGATTGGGGTAATGCAGCGCCACGCCACCGGACGGTAACGCGTGAAACCGACAGTCCGCAGGCGGGAGAGGGGCCCAGCGGCCTTGCCGCCCGGCAAGGCCCCGTCACGCCGAGAAGGGGCTGGCGGCCATACCGCCTGGCGGAGCCTTGCCGGGTTGAGACGGGGCCGGGGACCGCGCCGTCAGGTGACCAATTCGAGCCGTCGCTCGATCACGGAAAGCACGTCGCGGATGTTCTGCCCGCGCTTCAGCAGCCGGGGGCCTTCGCTCACGGAGTATTCCGCCGCGGACCGGCCCCTGTGTCCGGTCTTGGCCACCCTGTAGAGGGGCGCTTCGGAACTGTGCCGGAAAATCGAGAACACGGCCTCGCCTCGCTGGAAGTCTATCGCGTAATCCCGCCACTCCCCTGCCGACACGCGCCGACTATAAACGTTCATCAGGTGGCGAAGCTCTCTCTTGTCGAAAAAGACCGGCTTCGCCGGGCGGTATTGGTTTTCGAGCGCGACGACCTCTCCCATGGCCTCCTCTGTCCTCCTCGCTGGACGGCAACGGCTATGCTGCCCCGAATCTCCGGGCGTCGTCCAGACGAAATATGCCGAACCCGCGACAGCGGCCGGCATTTGCGCACAGGGGCCGGTGAAAGCTATAAGGCGGCGGCCGTCCGGGAGAGGTGAAGTGGCCGATATCTTTCGCGAGGTGGACGAGGAAGTCCGCACCGAGCGCGCCAAGGAGCTTTGGCGGAAATACGGCGTCCTCGTGGTCGGGGCGGCCGTGCTGGCCGTGCTGGCGGTCGGCGGCTTCCAGCTCTGGAAACATATGCAGGCGGAGGCCGCCGCCGAGGCGAGCCAACGGCTGGAACAGGCGGCTTCGCTGGCCGGGGAAGACAAGCCGGGAGACGCCATAGCGGCCTTCGCCGCGCTCGCCGCGGAGGGCGGCGGGGCCGGCCTTCTGGCGCGGTTCGGCGAAGCGGCGGAACTCGCCCGGCAGGGCGACACCGCCTCCGCGCTCGCCCGCTACGAGGCGCTGGCGGCCGACGAGGACGCAGCTCCGGTCTATCGCGATCTGGCGCGGCTGTTCCAGAGCATGATCGAGCTGGATGCCGGCCGGCCGGAAGCGGCCATTGCGACGGTGGAAGGGCTCTCGGGCGCGCTGCGCCATTCCGCGGCCGAAACGATAGCGGCGGCGCGCGCCGCGCTCGGCGAAACGACGGCGGCAGTCGCGGGTTTCAAGGCGCTGGCCGATGACCCGGAGGCCCCTGTCGGCGTGCGCCGGCGCGCGGCGGAAATGCTCGCCGCACTGGGAGACCCCTCATGAGACGGGCGCTGCTTCTGGCGATCGGGGGCGCATTCCTGCTCGCCGGCTGCGAGTCGGACAGCTGGTTCGGCGCCTCCGAAGACCCGCCGCTCCCCGGCGACCGCATCGCCGTGCTTTCGCTGGATCGCGCGCTCAGGGGCGACCCCGAGGCGGCGGCGCGCCCCATGGACCTGCCCGAGCAGGATGCCAATGCCGACTGGCCCCAGGCCGGCGGCGCGCCTTTCCACGCCATCGGCCACCCGGCGCTCGGTTCCGTCTCCCGTCCGGCGTGGTCCCGCTCCGTCGGCGACGGCTCCGGCGAGGGCCGCCGCGTGACGGCGCAGCCTGTCGTCGCCGACGGCCGGGTCTATGCCATGGACGCCGTCGGCAGGGTCAGCGCTTTCGGCCTGCAGGACGGCAGAGAGCTTTGGTCGGTCGGGACCCGGCCCGAAAGCGAGGAAGAATCGACAGGCGGCGGCGTGGCCTTTGCCGGAGGCCGCCTTTTCGCAGCGACAGGCTACGGCGAAGCGCTGGCGATCGACGCGTCCTCCGGAGCCGTTATATGGCGCCGGCCGCTGTCGGCTCCGGCGCGCGGCGCGCCGGCGGTAGAAGGCAACCGGCTCTTCGTCGCCACACTCGACAACAAGACCCATGCCCTCGACACCGGCGACGGCGGCACTCTCTGGACCCATGATTCCGTGGCGGAGCAGACGGCGCTCCTCGGCGGCGCGGGCCCGGCGGTCGCACAGGGCGCAGCCGTTTCCGCTTATTCCTCGGGCGAGATCGTGGCGCTGAAGACCGAGACCGGGCGCGAACTCTGGTCCGACAATCTCACCGTGGCCCGCCGGGCGGATTTCGTGGCGGCGCTGGCCGATGTCCAGGCCGCGCCGGTGGTTCATGACGGACGGCTCTTCGCGCTCAGCAATACCGGCCGCGCCGGCGCTATAGACATGCGAAGCGGCCGCCGGGTCTGGAGCGCGGAGTTCGGCGGCCTGCACATGCCGTGGCTGGCCGGCTCCCACCTGTTCGCCGTAACGGAACGGGGCGAGATCGTGGCGGCGGAGGCCGAGACAGGCAAGCTGCGCTGGGTCATGCCGCTTGCGCGCTACGAAGACGAGGAGGACCGCACGGGCCGCATCGAATGGGCCGGCCCGGTGCTGGCGGGCGGGCGGCTGGTGCTGGCGGGTTCGCATGGCGAGATCGTCTTCCTCGACCCGGAGACGGGGAAGAAGGGCCTAACGCTCGATACCGGACGGCCTCACCGCCTGGCGCCCGTCGTCGCGGCCCGGACATTGCTGCTGCTCGACGACGACGGTGTGTTGACCGCTTACCGCTGACCGCCATGCCAGGCGCCGTTATCGCCATTGTCGGACGGCCCAATGTCGGCAAATCGACGCTGTTCAACCGCCTCGTCGGCCGGCGCGAGGCGATTGTGGACGACCGGCCGGGCGTGACGCGCGACCGCCGCGAGGGCGCAGCTTCGCTTGGCGGCGTCGCGTTCACGGTCATCGACACCGCCGGGCTGGAGGACGCGCCGGCGGACGCGCTCGAAGGCGCCATGCGCCGCCAGACCGAGGCGGCGCTCGCCGATGCCGATGCCGCGCTCTTCCTGGTCGATGCGCGCGCCGGGGTGACGGCGCTGGACCGGCATTTCGCCGCCTGGCTCAGGCGGGGACCCGCGCCGGTCGTGCTAGCGGCGAACAAGGCGGAGTCCGGGCGCGGCATGGACGGCGCCTTCGAAGCCTATGAGCTCGGCTTCGGCGCGCCGGTCGCGATTTCGGCTGAGCATGGCGAGGGGCTCGCGGGGCTTTACGAGGCGCTCGCACCCTTCATCGAAGCGCCCGTCCCGGAAGAGGACGAAGACGACGATGACGAGACCGAAGGCCCGCTCCGGCTCGCCATTGTGGGCCGGCCGAATGTGGGCAAATCGACGCTCATCAACCGGCTGCTCGGCGAGGACCGCCTGCTGACCGGGCCGGAGCCGGCGTGACGCGCGACGCCATCGCCGTGGACTGGGCCTGGAAGGGCCGGCCCGTGCGCCTGGTGGATACGGCCGGGCTGCGCCGCCGCGCCCGCGTGCAGGACCGGATCGAGCGGCTCTCGGCGGCGGATACCGACCGCGCCATCCGCTTCGCCGAAGTGGTCGTGCTGATGCTGGACGCCGCCGACGGGCTGGAGCGCCAGGACCTCGCCATCGCCGCCCGGACGATCGAGGAAGGCCGGGCGCTGGTGCTTGCGGCGAACAAGTGGGACCTCGTTCGCGATGCCCCGGAGGCGCTGGGCGCGTTGCGGGACCGGATCGAGACCTCGCTGCCGCAGGTGCGCAATGTACCGCTGCTCACGGTCTCCGCCGCCACCGGGCGCGGCATCGACCGGCTGGTCCGCACGGCGTTCGAAAGCCGCGAGGTCTGGAGCCGGCGCATCCCGACGGGCGCCCTCAACCGCTGGCTCCAGGAGGCGCTGGAGGCGCATCCGCCGCCCATCGTCAAGGGCAGGCGCCTCAAGCTGCGCTATGCCGCCCAGATCAAGCGCCGGCCGCCGACCGTGGCGATTTTCGGGTCGCGCCCCTCGGCGGTGCCGGAGTCCTATGTCCGCTATCTCGCCAACGGCCTCCGGCGCGATTTCGACCTGCCGGGCGTGCCCATCCGCATCCTGCTCCGCGCCGCCGCCAACCCCTATGCGGACGACGCGTAGCGGTAACGGGCCGCCCTACCGGTCGCCCCGCTTTGTCGCTCGGATTCGCCGTTTCGTGAGCAACAAAGCCGTTTGTCGTTTATCTATGAGCGACAAATGCGGTTGTTGCTCGAATTCGCCGCTTCGTGAGCAACAAGGACAACCTGCGGCGCGCCTTGCCCGGCAGCGGGACTCGCTGGCATGGTCCGGCACCTCAGCAGGGAGGCCGCTTCCGTGGCGCGCTATCGCATTTTCGGTTCGGAGCTTTCGCCCTATTCGGTCAAGGTCCGCGCGTGGTTCCGCTACAAGGGCATCGCGCATGACTGGCTGACGCGCACGCCCGCAAACCGGGCCGAATACGAGGCCCATGCGCGGCTGCCGCTGGTGCCGCTGGTCATTACGCCGGAGAGCGAGGGCATCCAGGACTCGACGCCCATCATGGAACGGTTCGAGGCGGCCTTCCCCGAGCCCGCGACCCAGCCCGGGGACCCGATGCTCGCCTTCCTCTCCGCGCTGCTGGAGGAATATGGCGACGAGTGGGGCAACAAGCACATGTTCCACTATCGCTGGCGCGACGAGGCCGACCGGGTCTCGGCAGCGGAGCGCATCGCCCGCTCCATGCTGCCGGACGCCGACGAGGAGGCGGTGGCCGAACGCGCGCGGGCCGTGCGGGAGCGCATGGTGCCGCGTGTGAGCTTCGTCGGCTCCTCGCCGGAGACGGCGCCGATCATCGAGGCCTCCTTCGCCCGCCAGCTGGAACTGCTGGAAGCCCATCTGGAGGGCCGCCGCTACCTGTTCGGCGCGCGGCCGGCTTTCGCGGATTTCGGCATCGCCGCCCAGATCTGGGAAGCCTGGACCGACCCGACCGGCAGCCGCCTCGTGCCGCCCCGCACGCAAGACTGGTGCCGGCGGATGCAGGACCCGGCGAACGAGGGCCCGTTCGAGTCCTGGGATACGCTCGCGCCGACGCTCGAGCCGCTGCTTGCCGAGGAAGTCGGCGCGCGGTTCCTGCCCTGGTCGGACGCCAATGCCCGCGCCATCGCCGACGGCGCGGAGAGCTTCGCCGTCGATATCGCGGGCGGGCGCTGGACGCAGGCGCCGCAGCGCTACCATGCCCGCTCGCTCCGCGCGCTCAGGGAGAAATATGCCGCGCTGGCCGACCGCGCCGCACTCGATCCCGTGCTGGAGGCGACCGGCTGCCGCGCCTGGCTCGGCTGAACTGGCGCGCCGGGGGCAAAGGCGCTATCGATTGCCCCACTATTCCGGAAGCCGTCGGGAGCCGGTTGCATGAGCCAGATGCAGGCATGGCGGGTGCGCGAATTCTGCGAGCCCGAGGACATGGCGTTCGAAACCGTGGCGCGCCCGGAGCCGGGGCCGGGCCAGGCGCTGGTCAGGGTCCGCCACGCCGCGCTCAACTTCCTCGACATCCTGATGGTCCAGGGCAAATACCAGATGAAGCCGGACTTCCCGTTCACGCCCGGCTGCGAGCTGTCCGGCGAGGTCGCGGCCGTCGGCCCCGGCTCGAACTGCAGGGTCGGCCAGCGCGTCGCCGCCCAGCCCTATTGGGGCGCCTTCGCCGAATATGCCGTGGTGGACGACCTGCAGATCAACCCGATCCCGGACGGCGTGGCGATGGACCGCGCCGCCTGCGTGCCGGTGGTCTATCCGACCGGCCATATCGCGCTCGGCCGGCGCGGCGGGCTGAAGGCCGGCGAGTGGCTGCTGGTGACGGCGGGCGCGGGCGGCTCCGGGCTGGCCGCGATCCAGATCGGCAGGGCCTGGGGCGCGCATGTCATCGCGCTTGCCGGCAGTGAGGAGAAGCTCGCCGTCTGCCGCGCCCACGGGGCCGAACTCGCGCTCGACTACACCGACGAGGGCTGGGTCGAGGCCGTGCGCGAGGCGACCGGCGGGCGCGGCGCGGACGTCATCTTCGACCCCGTCGGGGGCGAGGTCTTCAATCTTGCGCTCAAGGTCATCGCGGTCGAGGGCCGCGCGCTCATCATCGGCTTCGCCGGCGGCGCCATCCAGCAGATCGCCGCCAACCGCCTGCTGCTCAAGAACGCCTCAGCGGTCGGCGCCATCTGGGGCGGCTTTTTCAGGAGCCACCCCGAATACACCCATGAGGTCGTGGCGGACTGCTACGCCATGCTGGCGCGCGGCGAGATCGACCCCGTGATCTCCGCCCGCTACGCATTCGACGACCTGCCGGCGGCGCTGCGCGCGCTCGCCTCCCGGCGCACCTGGGGCAAGGTCCTGCTGGAGGTATGAACTCATCCTGTTATGATTGGATATTGAGCTCCCTATTTGTAGGCTTGAAAGGTTTTCCGATGGCTCAGAAGCAGAACAGTCAGAACAAGCAAATCGCGACAGCCAGTCGAATGGAATCGCAAACGCATTCGGGTGTTTCAGCCTGTCCGAAGCAGCGTGCGACGCTTACTTCCGAGAAAATCATCAAGCAAACTTCGGTAAAGCGCCGAAAAGCCATGCAGGTTCTCGCAAATCGGTAAACGGCACTACCGCGTTACCTGGGCCGATGCCATTCGCGGCCACGAGGAAGCGCTCAAATTCGGTGGGGCTGCGGGAATCGTCAACGAGCACGCGATTCGGTCTGCTGTCGCCCGTCCCTACCACGGTTACCACCGGCGGATTCACCAGAAGGCCGCTGCCTTGGTGCATGGAGTCGTGTCCAATCATGGATTTGCGGATGGGAACAAACGGACGGCACTCTATCTGGTGGAATTGATGGTCCAGAGAAGCGGCTATGAGCTCGTTGAGAGCGACGAAGCTATTGCGGACACCTTCGTCGATGCTGCATCTGGCATGATTGGCTACGAGGAATTGGCCTGCTGGTTCCGTAGCCGCTTGGTCCGGATCGGCGCGCGATAGTCGTCTGGAAGCTGTACTTGCCGGACCGGAAAGTCTGGGACCGACCTTGCATTCGGTCGTCTGCGAAGGTCGTGAGAGTTCAACCCATGGATGCAATCGACTGGAGGTATCGCCATGATCCGCGCCGTCCGCACCGTTCCGGGAAGCCCGGAGCGGCTTGAAGTCGCAGAGGTCGAGGAGCGGCCGCCCTTTTCCAACGAGGCGCTGGTGCGCATCTCGGCCTTCTCGCTCAATCGCGGCGAGGTGCGCCGCGCCGAGCGCGCGGACCGGCCCATCCGCATCGGCTGGGACATTGCGGGCACCGTCGAGACGGCCGCGGCCGACGGCTCCGGCCCGCCGGAGGGCGCGCGCGTCGTCGGCTTCTCGCCGCGCATGGAGGGCTGGGCAGAGCGCGCGCCGATCCCCGGCTCCTATCTCTGCCCCATACCGGACGGGGTAAGCAACGCCGCCGCGGCGACGCTGCCCGTCGCGGGCCTCACGGCGCTGCACTCCATCGACGCGGGCGACTGCCTGATCGGCGCGCGGGTGCTGGTCACCGGGGCTACGGGCGGCGTCGGGCTGTTCGCGGCCCAGCTCGCGCGCATCGGCGGGGCGGAGGTGTTGAGCCAGGTCCGGCGCGAGGACCAGCGCGCCTTCGCCGACCGGATCGGCCTCGGCACGGTCATCGTCAGCGCGGACGGCAGCGGCATCGAGGCGGCGGGCCCCTACCGGCTGGTGGTGGACGGCGTCGCCGGGCCGATCCTGGAAGCCGGCGTGCGCGCGCTCGGCCGGGAAGGACTCGCGGTCTGCTACGGCGTCACGGCCGCGCCCGCGATCTCCGTCGCCATCGGGGATTTCATGACCCGCGGCCTCGCACGCATCCTCGGCTTCCACCTCTACTACAAGAGCGAGACCGCCCCGCCGCGCGACCATCTCGCCCGCCTGCTCGGCCTCGTGGCGCAGGGCCGTCTCGACACCGCCATCGAGCGCGAGGCGTCCTGGAGCGAGGTCGCGCGCACCGCCGACGACCTGATCGGGCGCCGCTTCCCCGGCAAGGCCGTGCTGCATATCGACTGAAGGACGCCCCCCGGCGCCGCCGGCGGCGCGGACCGGGCGCGCCCAACTTCCCCGTTGCCGGGCGCGGCCGGATGTCCCTATGATTCCCGCCGCCGGGCGGCGGCGTTCCGTCCGGGGTTCGAGGGTTTCCCGCCTATGGCTGGCAGAGCGTTTCGACCGGCGAACGATCCCCGCCTGGGCATCGCCATGATCTGCCTCGGCATGGTGGTCATCACCATCAACGATTCCATCGTCAAGGCGCTCTCGGACCGCTACCCGCTGCACGAGATCGTGTTCGTGCGCGCAATCGTGGCGCTGCTGTTCAGCCTTGCCGTGCTGCAATTCGAGGGGGGCTTGAGGGCGCTTCGCACCGGGCGCCCCGCCGCCCATATCGCGCGCGGCCTCTGCATGGTCCTGGCGAATCTCGCCTTCTTCGGCGCGCTGGCGTCGGCGCCGCTGGCCGACGTGACGGCGCTCTTCTTCGTCGCCCCTCTGCTCATCACGCTGCTTTCCATTCCCTTCCTCGGCGAGAAGGTCGGCATCAGGCGGTTTTCCGCCGTCGCGGTCGGGTTCCTCGGCGTGCTGGTCATGCTCCGGCCCGGAACGGGCGAGCTCGAACACGCCCCGGACCGGTGGACCCTGCTGCTGCCGATGGCGGCGGCGCTCGCCTACGCCACCATGCAGATCCTGACGCGGAAGCTCCGGGCGAGCGCGCCGGCCTCGGCCATGGCGGCCTATATCCAGGTCATGTTCATCACCGTCAGCCTCGGCTTCTTCGCCGTCGCCGGCGACGGCCGCTTCGCCGAGGGCATGGAGAACAAGACCTGGCTGTTCCTGTTCCGCGCCTGGGTCTGGCCGACATGGGAGCACTGGCTGCTGTTCGTGCTGCTGGGCGGCCTCTCCGGCTTCATCGCCTATTCGCTGACCCAGGCATACAGGCTGGCCGACGCAGCGACGCTGGCGCCCTTCGAATATGTGGCGCTCCCCTCCGCCATCCTGCTCGGCTGGCTGGTGTTCGACCACTTGCCCGACCACTGGGTGCTGCTCGGCTGCACGCTCATCGCCGGCTCCGGCATCTATGTCTATTGGCGCGAGAAGCAGCTTGCGCAAGGCGGCCGCCGGCGGCGGGCGGGCGCCCCTTCGGCCCCGGGGACAGGCTGAACGCCGCTCGAAACTGTCCTGCCCATGGGGCCCACTCCAATGCGATGTCATGTTGTGTCATGCGATGTCATGTTCCGCATGCGAGCGGCGTATATGCAGTCTCTGGTTCGGGCATAGGTCTGTCCTGAGCCCGCCGAAGGGATGGGTTTCCGGAGGAAGCCGCCGTCCCTCGATACGAGGCTGACGCCGCTACTCGGGATGAGGGGGAAATGGACGCGGAGGACGGCCGGGGCGATGTGCGAATCCGGTGGGCTCGGAGGCCGGGGCGACACAAAGGGGCGACGCGCCTGTATCCCGGGTCGTTACGGCATGTCATGCGATGTCATGATCCGCATGCGAACGAGGCATATGCTGTAGCCGTTTGAGGCATGAGGCTCGTCCTTCCTCGAAGTCGTGTCCGTCGGCTTCCTGCATGTCGTTCCTTTCTCCCGTTTCGTTCCACTCCATCCCGTTCTCCCCGCCGCCCGGTTTGCCGGAGCGGCGGGACCCTGATTCGCGCGTACCCCGAGCGCGGGCGCCTGCGCCCGCGGGCGGGCGTTTCGCGCCGGCGCGGTTTGCGCGCCTGATTGCGCGCGCGAGGCGGAGGGCGCACCTTTCCCGTCGGCTTCTCACGGGTTTTCAAAAAACGGCGCCGCTCGGCCGCGCGGCGCCCGGGGAAGCGGCTCCGGATGCCTCTTCCCTCGGGGCCATTGTAGCACACTCCACCAGATGTCAAGTTCAAATCAAGAACAAAAACAGGAAAATTCAATCCCCGCCGGCGGCGTTGCCTTGCAAAGCGGTAATACGGGGAATTGAAGGTCATCCGACAACCGCGTACCACTACCCGGACCCATTGCCCTCCCGAAGGGCGGAACGGACCACAGCCGGGAAGCTCAGGATGCCCAGAAAGCGCAAACGACCGAGCGCCCGCCGCGGCCGGGCCGCGGCTGCCCCGAAGCCGGCCGCAGCCGCCTCCCGGGCGCCGGCGCGCGCGATACTGTCCCTCGACAACGGGATTCTCGTCCTGGCGGCAGCCGGCGTCCTGCTCACCGGCTATCTGACTCTGGTCGCCTGGTTCGGCGAGCATCCGGCCTGGTGCGGGGCGGAGTCGGAGTGCGACATCGTGCAGTCGAGCCGGTGGTCCACCCTGCTCGGCCTGCCGATGGCGCTCTGGGGCCTGCTTACCTACGCGCTTCTTGCCGGTCTGGCGTGGCGCCTGCGCAGCCGGCCGTCGGCATGGGGGCCTCTGTTTCTCGTCGCCTGCGTCGGCTTCGGGGTGAGCTGGTTCCTCACCCTGGTATCGGTCTTCGAGATCGGGGCGGTCTGCGAATACTGCCTTGCCTCCTTCGCGCTGATGAACCTGCTGTTCCTGCTCGCGGTCCTGCGCCGCCCCTCGCAACCGCCGGAGCGGGGGTGGCGCCGGACCCTGTTGTTCCCGGTCAGCGCCGCCCTCGTGCTGGTTCTCGGCCTTCACCTGCATTTCAGCGGCCTCTTCGATCCCGCCGCCGGCCCGGAGGACCCCTATCTCAAGGCGCTTGCGGCCCATTTGCAGGAAAGCGGCGCGCGCTTCTACGGCGCCTACTGGTGCCGGGCCTGCCAGGAGCAGAAGGCGCTCTTCACCGCCTCCGCCAAACGGCTGCCCTATACCGAATGCGCCCCCTCGGGCCCGAACGGCCCCCTCACCGCCGCCTGCACGGTCCAGGACATCCGGCGCTACCCGACCTGGATCGTCGAGGGCCGCCGCCTGACCGGCGTGGTGGACGTCGAACGGCTGGCCCGGGCGTCGAAATTCGAATGGGATGCGACGGCGCAGGAAAAGGCGCCGGAGGGATAACCGGCAATCGGCGCATACTCCTGCCGTCCGGGACCGACCCGACGCTTTGCCTCCGTTGAAAATCATTGATTCAAGCCCACGGAAATTGTCATGCGTCTCCGAAAGGCGGGTTACCGGCGCATGGTCCAAAGCTGACCTGTGTTGTCTGATATGATTTTTTGTTGTAATTGAATAACAAAATCATATGGCAAGAGGCCCTGCGCTGTGCCGAAAGTTGTGGGGCTTACAAAGGTAAGTTGACATTGCCGTGTATCGTATCCAGTTCGGCCGCATGAGCGAGGTCTTCACGCACCGTCAGGTGGTATTCCGGCTTCTGCCGGGCCGCCGGTCCGTTTGGCGGCGTCTGGAGCGGGTTCTGGAGGCGCAGCGGCAGTTGTACAACGCCGCCCTTCAGGAACGCTGCGACGCCTGGCATCTGGCCGGGCGGTCGCTCTCCTATATCGACCAGGCGAAGAGCCTGACGGTGTGCCGCCGGGAGGACCCCGAGATGGCGGCCGTTCCGGTCGCCGTGCAGCGCGGGACGCTGAAGCGCCTGGACGAGGCGATGAAGGGCTTCTTCCGGCGGGTGAAGGCGGGCCAGAAGCCGGGTTTTCCCCGGTTCCGGTCCCGCCGGCGGTTCGACAGCCTCTCCTTCGTCTCGGGGGTGAGGCTGGAGGACCGGGCCCGGCCCGGCGCGGACTGCGGGTCCGGCGCGGCCTGCCTGCGCCTTCCGGGTTTCGGCCCGCTTGCGGTCCGCCGGCGGGGCGGCAACCCGCATGGGGATGGCGAGCCGGTCTCGGCGGTGCTGAAGCGCGAGGCCGGCAAGTGGTACGCCGTGGTCTGCTACCGGGTCCCGGCGCCGGCGGTCCACGAGGATGACGACAGCGTCATCGGGGTGGACATGAACGCTGGCCAGGTGGCGGCGAGCGGTCCGGGGCCGGAAGCCCGCCTGTTCCATGCCCCGGATACGCGGCGGCTGGAGGCGAGGGCGAAGCGCCTTGCCCGGCGTCTGGCGCGCCAGAAGCGCGGCTCCGGGCGCCGGGAGCGCACCCGCGCCCGTCTGGCGAAGACGAGGCGGCGCCTTTCCGGGATGCGGTGCGACTGGCGCCACCATGTCTCGCGGACAGTCGCCGACGCCGCCCATACCGTCGCCGTCGAGGACCTCCGGGTCCGGAACATGACGCGCAGCGCCCGGGGCACGACAGAGGAGCCGGGCGCCCGGGTCCGGCAGAAGGCCGGGCTCAACCGCGTCATCCTGGCCACGGGATGGGCGGAACTGCGCTTCATGTTCGGCTACAAGGCGGGACGGCTGCTCGCGGTCGACCCGGCCCATACCAGCCGGACCTGCGCCGCCTGCGGCCATGTCGATGCCGGCTCGCGGCGTTCGCGGGCCGAATTCCAGTGCACGGCCTGCGGCCATGCGGACCATGCCGACGCGAATGCCGGCAGCAACATCCGGCGTCGGGGACTGGCGCTGCTGCACGGGGAGGGGCGTTCCGGCTTGCGGACCCCTGCGATCCGTGAAAACGCAGGGATGCTGGCGGCATGACGCCGTCAACTCATCTTTGTAAGGCCCAAAGTTGTTCTAACTACAAGAATAGACTCAGTTTATGACGACTTGCTGGAAGTTCGTTACCATTTTCCTCGGACTTACCTCAGGGTTGTGCAAAGCGCCATCGGGGACTGGATCATTTACTATGAACCGCGCCGGTCTGGTGGAAGACAATGCTACTTTGCAGTGGCAAAGCTGTCCCATATCGAAGAAGATGATGTACTTCCGTACCACTATTATGCCTATGTTGAAAAATTCCTTGAATTTTATCGTCCAGTGCCATTTCGTGAAGGAAGTCTCTACTATGAACGCACATTGCAGAAGCTTGATGGTTCTACGAACAAAGGCCAATTCGGCCGGTCTGTACGAAATATAGATGACGACGACTTTTATCGAATTTTGAACGTCGGATTTTCCGGTGTTATCGAACTTCCTTCAATATCTCCTTTCGACGGGTTTCACGAGGAACAGGAACCGTTCGAGATACACCGGGAAATTGTCGCCCAGATGTCACAGCGGCCCTTTCGCGACCGAGCCTTCTCATCGACTGTCAAGACAGCGTATGCCGATACCTGCGCATTCAGCGGCATCCGGCTGATAAACGGCGGCGGGCGGTCCGAGGTGCAAGCCGCGCATATTCGTCCAGTCAAAGACAATGGCCCCGACAGTCTGCGCAACGGCCTCGCGCTCAGCGGCACGATGCACTGGATGTTCGACCGGGGTCTTATGTCGGTTGACGACGATTACGGCCTGCTTCTTGTCGAGAGATCAATCCCTACAAATGTGCTGCGATTGTTCAATAATGACCGACAGCTTCTGCTCCCGAATTTGCCGCAAAACCGACCGCACCGACAATTTCTCCAATACCACCGCGAGTATGTGTTCAAAGGGTAAAGACTCACGCTGCCTAAAGTTCATTCAAACTGAAGCTCATTCTCGACATCGTTTTCCTCGGCGTGCAAACGGGCCATTGACATCAGAAAGGCATCCATATTCTCGTAGCCCTTCTCCCGGATGCGCCAAGTCATCGGAGGTCGACCATCGACCGGGCCGACATAATTTTCCACGATGTCCTCCTCGTCGCCAGTGCGCGTAATCCAGACACGGCCTTCCGTCGCATTTCTCCTAGTCCCGAATTTCGGGCTCTCCGGCCCGCCCGGCGGAAACGCAAACAGCGTCATGGCACCGACATTCTCCGGGTCCAGAAGCGCGGAAGGCGTGCCGGTCAAATCCATCAGGCAGACCCGCCGGCTTGGCGAGCCACGCAACTTACCCTTCATCCCTTCTATTCCAACGACACGATGCTCCGCATGGGAATCGACATACAGGTCGAAACGAATGTCGGTATGGCCTGCTCTGACCATATACAGTTCGGGAAATGCCCGCGCCATTATGTGCGCCGGCATAAGCCATTCGTTCCGTCCTTCACTGCTGGAAAGGATGCAATGCGCGGGAAGGCGTTTGATATACCAAACGGTGCCGGGCTGCTGCCATTCCGCAAGCCAGCGATTCAACTCAGTCATGGATGGAGACCCCCGTTACCCGGAGTCCATTGTTTGTTCACGTTTGCTGCCTGTCAATGCAAAAAGAGAACAAAAGGAGCCAAACAGCTTTCTACCCGCCCAATTCCCCCTCCGCCAGCATGCGGCGGAGTTCGTGTTTGAGGACCTTGCCGGTGGCGTTGCGGGGGAGCGCGTCCATGAACAGGATGCGGCGAGGCTGCTTGAAGCGGGCGAGCTGGCCCTCGCAATGGTCGAGGATCTGCTGCGGCTCCAGCGCCGCGCCCTCGCGGCGGACGACGACCGCGCAGCCGACCTCGCCCCAGCGCTCGTCCGGCATGCCGATCACCGCGGCTTCCCCGATGCCGTCCAGCCGGTAGAGCACGTTCTCCACCTCCGCCGGATAGACGTTCTCGCCGCCTGAGATGTACATGTCCTTCCAGCGGTCCACGATGTAGTAGTAGCCCTCCTCATCGACCCAGACGGCGTCGCCCGTCTTCAGCCATTCGCCGTCGAAGGACTCGGCCGTTTCCTGCGGCTTGTTCCAGTAGCCGGGGGTCACATTCGGCCCGGCGACCTGAAGCTCACCCCTCTCGCCCGGCGCGGCCTGGCGGCCGTCCTCGGTCATCACCCGCGTGCGGGTGTAGAGCACGGGCTTGCCGGCCGAGCCGATCTTGCGCGTGGCGTCCACGGGATCGAGCGCCATGACCAGCGGCGCGGTCTCGGTCATGCCATAGGCCTGGGCGAGCGGCCCGCCCCTCGCCGCCCACACCTCGATCAGCGCATGCGGCGTAGGCGCGGCGCCGACGCCGAACACAGTGACATGGCTGAAATCCGCCTGCTCGAAGGCCGGAAGCTGCGCCATGAACTGGAAATTGGCCGGCACGCCGAGGAAATTGGTGATGCCGGCTTCCGGGTCGGCCAGCAGGCGCAAGCACTGCTCGGGGTCGAAGCTCCGCGCGACTACCGCCTTGCCGCCCGCATGCAGCACGGGATTGGCATAGGCGTTGAGGCCGCCCGTGTGGAACAGCGGCAGCACGGTGAGCGTGACCGAATCGGCGGAGATGCGGTGCGGAATGCCGATATTCACCGTGTTGATGAAGGTCATGCCGTGGGTGATGCGCGCGCCCTTGGGCAGGCCGGTCGTGCCCGAGGTGTACATGATGGTCGAGAGGTCCGACATCTGCTGCGGGACCATCTCGGCTTCGTAAGGCCCCTCCTCTATCGCCGCCTCATAGTCCGAAGGGCTGCCGTCCGCCGCGGTCTCCAGCCGGTGCTCGAAGCCGGTCTTCGCCTGCACGGCCGCGGCCGTTTCGGCGAAGGCCCGGTCGTGGATCATCGCCTTCGGCGCGGCGTCGCCGACGATATAGTTGAGCTCCGGCACGGTGAGCCGCCAGTTGAGCGGCACGAACACCGCGCCGGCGCGGAAGCAGGCGAACTGGATTTCCAGATAGTCGGTGGAGTTCTCCGCCAGCAGCGCCACGCGGTCGCCCGATCCGATCCCCAGCCGGCCGCGCAGGAAGCCCGCCAGCCGCCCGACCCGCCGGTCCATCTCCGCATAGTCGATTTCGCGCCCGCTTGCGAGATCGACCAGCGCGGTCTTTTCCGGCCGTCGCGAGGCGTTATGCGCAATCCAGTCGAAGGTCTCGAATTGCATCCTTGCCGTCCCCCTCAAGCCCCCTAAAGCGGGATATTGTCGTGCTTCTTCCAGGGATTTTCCAACCGCTTGTTGCGCAGCACCTCGAGCGACCGGCAGATGCGGAAGCGGGTGTTGCGCGGGTGGATCACGTCGTCGATATAACCGCGCGCCGAGGCGATGAAGGGGTTGGCGAATTTCTCCGCATACTCCGCCGTACGCTCCGCGATCTTCTCCTCGTCGCCGATGTCCTGCCGGAAGATGATCTCGACCGCGCCCTTGGCCCCCATCACGGCGATTTCCGCCTGCGGCCAGGCATAGTTCACGTCGCCGCGCAGATGCTTCGAGCTCATCACGTCATAGGCCCCGCCATAGGCCTTGCGGGTGATGAGCGTGACCTTCGGCACCGTCGCCTCGGCATAGGCGAACAAGAGCTTCGCGCCGTGCTTGATGATGCCGCCGTATTCCTGGACGGTGCCCGGCAGGAAGCCCGGCACATCGACGAAGGTGACGATAGGCAGGTTGAAGGCGTCGCAGAAGCGTACGAACCGCCCGCCCTTGCGCGCGCTGTCTATGTCGAGGCAGCCGGCCAGCACCATCGGCTGGTTGGCGACGACCCCGACCGGCTGGCCTCCGTAGCGGGCGAAGCCGATGACGATATTGGCCGCCCAGTCCGGCTGGAGCTCGAAGAACACGCCCTCGTCCGCCGTCTTCCGGATCAGCTCCTTGATGTCGTAGGGCTGGTTCGGGTTCGCGGGCACCAGGCTGTCGAGCGAGGGCTCCTGGCGGTCTATCGGGTCTTCCGTGGGCCGCAGCGGCGGCGCCTCGCGGTTGGACGACGGCAGGAAGCCCAGGAAGCGCCGGACCTGCAGCAGCGCCTCGATGTCGTTGTCGAGCGCAAGGTCGGCGACGCCGGAGCGCCTGGCGTGGGTGCGCGCCCCGCCGAGCTCCTCATGCGTCACCGTCTCGTGGGTCACGGTCCTGACCACATCGGGGCCGGTGACATACATGAAGGAGGTATCCTCCACCATGAAGATGAAGTCGGTCATCGCCGGCGAATAGACCGCCCCGCCGGCGCAGGGCCCCATGATGACCGAGACCTGCGGCACGACGCCGGAGGCCAGCACGTTGCGCTGGAACACCTCGGCATAGCCGCCGAGCGAGGCGACGCCCTCCTGTATGCGCGCGCCGCCCGAATCGTTGAGGCCGACGACCGGCGCGCCGACCTTCATCGCCCGGTCCATCACCTTGCAGATCTTCTCCGCATGCGCCTCGGAGAGCGAACCGCCGAACACGGTGAAGTCCTGACTGAAGACGAAGACCAACCGCCCGTTCACGGTGCCGTGGCCGGTGACCACGCCGTCGCCCGGAATGCGCTGCGCCTCCATGCCGAAATCGGCGCAGCGGTGCTCCACGAACATGTCGTATTCCTCGAAGGAGCCTTCGTCGAGCAGCACCTCCAGCCGTTCGCGCGCCGTCAGCTTGCCGCGCCGGTGCTGCGCCTCGATGCGCTTCTCCCCGCCGCCGAGGCGGGCCCGGGTACGCTTGGCTTCCAGCATGTCCACTATGTCGGTCATGGGCCTCCGGCCTCCTTGTTCAGCCCCGGCTATAGCAACGCCGCGAATCGTTCGACGGCGGCGAGTTCGTCCCTCAGCGCCCTGCCCCGCTTGCGCGCATCCTCTTCCTCGCCCCAGCGCTCCGCCTGCCACTCGTCGTCGAGGCGTGCGCAGCGCCATGCCTGGCAGGCGTTCAGCCGTCCGCCGAGGAGCGCCATGCCGAGCGCGGCGGAGCCGGTGGCGGCGACGGCCGTGTACAGCGCCGTCAGGCGGAACGGCTCGTGGGCGTCCACCGCGCGCCGGAGCGCTTCGAGCGCGCCCTTCTCCTGCGCGGCCGGCATCACGCCCGCAACCGTGCCGAGCTTTGCGCCGTGGGTTGCCGCCAGCCAGTCGAGCACGGGCTGCCAGGCGGCGTTCTGCCGCCGCGCGAGCTCGCCGCCGGCCGCGTCGCGGTAGCAGAGCAGGTCGGTCTCGCCATAGCGCGCGATCTCGGCCGCAACCTCGCGCACGCGCGGCGCGACCCGGTCGAGCGCGGTTGCGGACAGCGTCATCATCGCCATGGTCCGGGGCTGTACCGTCTCACCCTGTGCGGTCCATTCGCCCGCCACCGCCGCCGCCAGCGCCCGGCTCGGCAGCACGAGGGGGCGGCCCGCCGGCGTGCGCACCCGGCGGCCGTCCAGTGCCACGCCGTAGCCGCCGCATTCGAGCGGAACGGCGTCCGCCTGCTCGTAGAACCGTTTCATGGCCTCACGCGATCTCCCGCTCGCCCCGGATCTGGGTGCGGTGCATGATCCGGCGGGCCTTGGCGTCGAAGGCGTCGCGGCGATGCAGCACGCCCAGATTGTTCCAGACCAGCAGGTCGCCCGGCCGCCAGCGGTGGCGCCAGACGAAGCGCGGGTCGGAGGCATGGGCCCAGAGGCGGTCCAGCAGCGCATCGCTCTCCGCCACCTCAAGCCCGACGACCCAGGCATGGGGCCGCCGGCCGAGGAAGAGCGCCCTCCTGCCCGTCGCCGGGTCGGTGCGCACCAGCGGCTGGCGCGCGCCCGGCGTCTCGCGCGGGTCGCTGGATTCGCGGTAGCCCCGCCGCAGCATGCCGGCGCTGTTATGCGCGCTGTCATGGACCGAGCGGAGCCCCTCGATCCGGGCCTTGTCCACTTCCGCAAGCGCATCCCAGGCGGCGAACTGGTTGGCGAAATATGTGTCGCCCTCGCCTTCCGGGACCTCCAGCGCGTAGAGGAGCGCGGCCCTGGGCGGCTTTTCGACATAGGTCATGTCCGCATGCCAGACCGCCTCGCCCGCGCCCAGATTGCCGATGGGGCGGCCGTTCTCGACCACATTGGAGATGACGTTGATCTCCGGGAACTCCGGCAGGAACGGCGCGCCATAGGGGTTCGGCCCCGGCGGGTCCAACTCGCCGAAGATGCGGGAGAAGGCCATCAGCGCCGGGTCGTCCAGCCGCTGGCCGCGCGCGAGCAGCACGAGATGTTCGTCGAGCGCGCGGCAAAGCGCCTCCGCGCCCGCCGCGCCGACCGGCAGCGCGGCGTCCAGCCCGCGCAACTCCGCCCCGAGTGGGGCATCGAACGGAACGATCTGCAACGCCGGCAGCCTCCCGGTGCAGGAAAACGGTCACCTTCCGCCAGCTTGCCGAAACCGCCGGCCGGGGCAAGTCCCTTACCCTTCGCGCGCGCCGCCGCACTTGCGCGCGGCTGCCGGATGGGCTTGCATAGGCGGGACCGTTACGCCCCGATTCTGGAGACCCTGTGGATGAGCGCCGAAGCGAAAGAGTTCAAGTGGGTTGGCACCCGCCCCGTCCGTCCGGACGGCGTGCCGAAAGTCACCGGCCGCGCCCAGTACGGCGCCGATTACCGGCTGCCCGGCGAGCTGATCGGCAAGGTGCTGCGCAGCCCCCACGCCCATGCGCGCATCCGGGGCATCGACACCTCGAAGGCCGAGGCGCTGCCGGGCGTCCGGGCGGTGGTCACCTCCGCCGACTTCCCGGACCACGAGTTCGCCTATATCGGCCCGGAGCGGGTCGCGCAGAATTTCTGGCACATCACCCGCAACATCATGGCGCGCGAGAAGGCGCTCTATGAGGGCCATGCCGTGGCCGCCGTCGCCGCGGCGAGCGCCGCCGTCGCCGAGGAGGCCGTTTCGCTCATCGAAGTCGATTACGAGGTGCTGCCGCATGTGATCGATGTCGATGAGGCGATGAAGCCGGACGCGCCGCTCTTGTTCGACGACATGATTACCCGCGGCGTCGAGCCCGCGCCCGACAAGCCCTCCAACATCTCGAAGCGGCTCGAATTCGCCATCGGCGACCTCGAGGCAGGCTTCGCCGCGGCCGACCACGTCGTCGAGAAGAGCTTCAGGACCGCGCCCGTCCACCAGGGCTATATCGAGACCCATGCCTGCATGGCGCGCTTCGATGCCGACGGGCAGGGCGAGATCTGGTCGTCGAGCCAGGGCCATTTCGTGGTTCGCGCCATGACCGCCAAGCTGCTCGGCGTCAGCCCCGGCGATATTCGCGCAACGGCGCTGGAGATCGGCGGCGGCTTCGGCGGCAAGACCATCGTCTATCTGGAGCCGCTGGCGGCCGCGCTCTCGCGGAAATGCAGCCAGCCGGTGCGCATGCAGATGACGCGCGAGGAGGTCTTCAAGGCGACGGGCCCGACTTCCGGCGCGTCGATGACCGTCAGGATCGGCTGCACCGGCGACGGGAAGATCACAGCCGCCGACGCCACCTTCAACTTCCAGGCGGGCGCCTTCCCCGGCTCGCCGGTGATGAATGCCTGCATGTGCGCCTTCGCGCCCTACGACATCGAGAATGCGCGCACGGTCGGCTACGACGTGGTGTGCAACCGCCCGAAGGCGGCGGCCTACCGCGCGCCCGGCTCGCCGATCTCGGCCTTCGGGGTCGAGAGCGTGCTCGACATGCTGGCCAAGAAGGTCGGCATGGACCCGGTGGAATTCCGCCTGAAGAACGCCGCCCGCCAGGGCACCCAGATGGTCTATGGGCCGAAGCTCAGCCATGACGGCTATGTCGAGACGCTGGAAGCGCTCATGGCGCACCCGGACTACAGGAAGCCCATCGGGCCGAACCAGGGCCGCGGCGTCGCCTCGGGCTTCTGGTTCAACGGCGGCGGCGAATCGAGCGCCACCGTCCATGTGAACGACGACGGCACGGTGATCGTCGGCAGCGGCAGCGTCGATGTCGGCGGCTCGCGCGCCAGCATGGCGCTGATGGCGGCCGAGACCTTCGGCGTCGATTACGACAAGGTGCGTTGCGTCGTCTCCGACACGGCGTCGGTCGGCTACACGCATGTCACCGGCGGCAGCCGCGTGACCTTCGCCACCGGCATCGCCGTCCACCAGGCCTGCAACAAGGTGATCGACGATTTGCGCCAACGCGCCGCGATGATCTGGGATGTCGATGTCGATGCCGTGGAATGGCGGGACGGCGCGGCCCACCCCGCCGGCGCCAATGTCGGCGATTTCGAGCCGCTCACCATCGGCGAGCTCGCGGCCAAACGGGCGCTGACAGGCGGGCCCATCGGCGCGGCCGGCACCGTCAATGCCGGCGCGCAGGCTCCGGGTTTCTCCAGCCAGTTCTGCGATATCGAGGTCGATCCCGAGACCGGCCATGTGCAGGTGCTGCGCTTCATCGCGGCCCAGGACGTGGGCCGCGCGATCCATCCCTCCTATGTCGAGGGCCAGATCCAGGGCGGCGTCGTGCAGGGCATCGGCTGGGCGCTGAACGAGGAATACATCTACGACGACAAGGGCCGGCTGGAGAATCCGGGCTTCCTGGACTACCGCGTGCCGGTGGCCTCCGACCTGCCGATGATCGACGCGGTGCTCGTCGAGGTCCCCAATCCGAGCCACCCCTATGGCGTCAAGGGCGTGGGCGAGGTGAATATCTGCCCGCCCATGGCCGCGATCGCCAACGCCATCGACGGGGCGGTGGGCACACGGATGTACGAGCTGCCGATGTCGCCGCCGAGGCTGCTTGCGGCCATCGACGCGAACGGGGCGGACGGCGACGACTGAGGACGGGGCGGGGGCTTCATGGGTCCGACCGTCCAGGTGCGGTTCACCGAAGGGTTCGCGCGCGCCTTCACCGGGGGCGTGCGCGAATTCGAGGTCGAGGCCCGCCTCCTGCGCGATGTCATCCGCGCGATGAACGAGCGCTTTCCGGGCCTCGGCGAACGCCTGGTGGAAGAGACCACCGTCGCCATAGACGGCATGATGCACGAGACCGCCTATTTCCAGCCCGTGCCGCCGGGCGGCGAGGTGTTCTTCATCCCGAAGCTGGAAGGCGGCTGAAAGGCCGGAAGGGAGCCATCCCATGAAAGACCGTTCGATCTCCGCCTTGCGGGTGAAGCTTGCCGAACGGCCGGACGGCGCGACCGCCGCCATCGCCGACCTCCGGGAGGAATACGACCGCGCGGTCGAGATATTCCCGCTGCCGGACGGCATTTCCCGCGAGCCCGGCTCCCTCGGCGGCGTTCCGGGCGAATGGCTGCGGCCCGAGGGCGCGGACCCGGCCCGGGCGCTGCTCTACTTCCACGGCGGCGGCTATGTGCTGGGCTCCACGCGCTCGCACCGGCACATGGTCGCGGCGCTGGCGGCCGGCGCCGGCGTGCATGCCTTTTCGGCGAACTATCGCCTCGCGCCCGAGCATCCCTTTCCCGCCGCCGTCGAGGACGGCGCGGCCGCGTGGCAGGGCCTGCTGGAGAGCGGCATCGACCCGGCCCGCGCCGTCATCGGCGGCGACTCGGCGGGCGGCGGCCTGACGGTCGCCGCGCTCATAAAGGCGCGCGACGACGGGCTGCCCATGCCGGCCGGCGGGCTCTGCATCTCTCCCTGGACCGACATGACGCTGGAAGCCGGCTCCTACGCGACCAAGGCCGACTCGGACCCGATGGTGAAGAAGGACCAGATCGAGCGCTGGACGGGCGTCTATCTCGGCGACGACACGGACCGCCGCCATCCTTGGGCGTCGCCGCTCTACGCCGATCTTGAGGGCCTGCCGCCGCTGCTGGTCCAGGTCGGCAGCGAGGAAGTGCTGCTGGACGATTCGGTGTCGCTGGCCGCAGCGGCCCGGCGGGCGGGCGTCGAGGTGCAGCTCACCGTGGCGGACGAGATGATCCATGTCTGGCACTGGTTCGACCGCCTGCTCGACCGCGCGGGCGAGGGCATCGACGAGGCGGCGGCCTTCATCCGGGCCCGCACCGGCGGTTAGCGGCTTCCCCCCGTGAAGTTCGGCTACTTCACCCTTTCCGACAACCGCTATCCCGGCAATACGCGCTCGGCCGAAACGCTGGTCCGCGAAATTTACCAGCAGGCGCTCCACGCCGAGGCCGTCGGCCTCGATTCCGCTTGGATCGGCGAGCACCATTTCAACCTCTTGGGCGTCAACGCCTCGCCGCACATGCTGCTGGCGCAGCTTGCCGGCGCCACCTCGCGCATAAGGCTGGCGCCGGCGGTGGTGTTGCTGCCGGTCCACCATCCGCTGCAGGTGGCGGAGGACTGGGCGACGCTCGACCTGCTCTCCGGCGGGCGGGTGGATTTCGCCGCCGGGCGCGGCTACGACCGGCTGGAATACGGCCCCTTCGGCGCGCCGTTCGAGGACTCGGCCGAGGCCTTCGCGGAAGGGCTGGACATCGTCTGGCGCGCCTGGACGGAGACCGGCCCGTTCTCCCATGAGGGGCGCTTCTGGCGCTTCGAGAATGTGGATGTGCGCCCGAAGCCGGCGCAGCGGCCGCTGAGGCCCCATGTCGCCTGCTTCTCCCGCCCGAGCATGGAGCTGGCGGCCCGGCGCGACTGGCATGTCGTCTATGCGCCCTTCGCCGCCGCCATGGTTTACGGCTCGCTGGCCGAGGCCGTCGAAATCTACCGGCGGACCTGCGAGGACGAACATGCGCGGCCGCCGCGCCGGGCGGTCTGCTCCTATTTCATCCATATCGCCGACACGCCGGCGGAGGACCTGCGCGGCCGGGAGGCGCTGGTGCGCTACTTCCAGGACGCGCTGGTGGCGGCCTTCCCCGGCGACCCGGCGACCGCGCCGCCGAGCTACCGCTATTTCGTCGAGATCTGTCGCCTCTTGCGCGAGATGTCGCCCGACAAGCTCACCAACCGCTCCGTGCTGATCGGCCCGCCCGGGCAGATCGTCGAGGACCTGAAGCTGGTGGAGGCGGCGGGCATCGACGAGGTCGTACTCTACTTCAACTACGGCCTGAAGCCGCATGAAGAGGTCAAGGACCAGATGACGCGCTTCACGGAAGAAATCGCACCGCACTTCGCGATGCACCGCCGCGGCTGATAATGGAACCGCGAGAGAAAGCTGCCGAACTGGAGGACCTGTGATGGAGTGGCTGGTTGTCGTCGCGCTGCTGGTGTTTCTCGGGGGACTGGCGGTCGTCGTTCTGGACGCGACAGGGAGCCCCGGCAAATCGTCGCGCGGAAAGAAGGCCGGGTCGGCGCATTGACCGCAATCGCGTTCCGGAAAGGCCGATAAAGGTCCGGGACAAACGCAGCCAGGAGCTAGAGCACGATCCATTCGGATTGAAACGGATTCCCATGAGCATCGCCCCGGCCCCCGAGCCTACCGCATGCACACATCTCGCATGGACGTGCATCCAATGCGCCCGATAGCCGGGTTGCGCGGGCCTTTGCCCCCTTTTCGTCGTCCCCGCGAAGGCGGGGACCCATCCCTGACTTCCGATGCCGCCGCAGCCGGTGGAAAGCTGGTCGGACTGCCGAGGCTGCCGCGAGAACCGAGGCTGGGCCCCGGCTCGGAGGCCGGGGCGACCCCGCTTTCGCGAGGGCAGGCGGTTGGTGTAGTGCAATGCCACACCACTAAACGGAAATGTGTGAATCCAGTAGGCCCCCGAGCCCGGGCCTCCATGCAACGTAGCTCCTGCGACGCGAGGCCCCGGCTCGGGGGCCGGGGCGACGACAGGGGTTCTACCGATGAAGCTGTCTCAACCCTAACGGATCGTGCTCCAAATGACACAGACAGGACGATATTGAGAGAATCGGAGTCGTGGTTGCACAGACGATGGCCGGAAAAATCTAGCCTTTTAGGCGTTGCGCCGGAGGAATCTCGACGAAATATGCCTCAACTATTGCCTTGAGCGCCGTCTTCAGGACACCCGTTTCGGCAAACAGAGAATGATGTTCATGCGCGTATCTCCACTCCACGAACATATTCTTGTTTTGGCGCAACGCGTCTTTTATGCCCGGATAGTACGGTGGCAATCCTGGAACCGGGTCTGGAATTTCAGGCATCCTTTGTTCAAGTCGTCTCCGCGCGTTCTCTCCCAAGCCATCGAACAGCTCCAGAAGATCGTGAGTTTTGTCAGGCGGCCCATTGCGTTCTCGACATTGCCATGCCTTCAAACCGATCTCGGTGGCAAGGGACAGTAGGATCGGGACCGCTACAAATGTTCCTCCGAACCGCGAACCGTCCCTCTTTTCAGCCTCGAGATATTCCACAAGCCGTCCCAGTTCGCTTGCCCGGATCATCATCATATCGGGATTCCAGACGACCTCCCGTGTCATTCCGCCCTCCCTGCTGACATCGCTTCCGCCTGTTCGAGCCCTGTCCGCATCGCCTTCTCCTGACATGACAGGGTTGGATATGCCACTAAACTCCGAACGGCTCTGCTTTCGGGAAAGGCATCGCCCATGCGGGACCCGCGATACGACATCCTGTTCGAGCCTGTCCGCATCGGGCCGGTGACCGCGCCGAACCGCTTCTACCAGGTGCCGCATTGCACCGGCATGGGGCACCGCTACCCGGAGGCGGAAGCCGCGCTTCGCGGCGTCAAGGCCGAGGGCGGCTGGGGCGTCGTCTCCACCCAGGAGACGGAAATCCACGCGACCTCCGATGTCTCGCCCTCCAACCAGGCGCGGCTGTGGGACGAGGCCGGGGTGTCGGCGCTGCGGCTGACCGTGGACGCCATTCACGCGCATGGCAGCCTCGCCGCGGTCGAGCTCGTGCATAACGGGCTGCACGCCAACAACCGCTACAGCCGCGTGCCGCCGCTCGCGCCGTCTCCCGTCGTCGTGGACAGCGACGACCCGGTGCAGGCGCGCGGCATGGACAAAGCGGACATTGCGGACTTCCGCCGCTGGCACCGCGAGGCGGCGCTGCTGGCAAGGGAGATCGGCTTCGACATCGTCTATGTCTATGCCGGCCACGACCTGACGCTGCTCCAGCACTTCCTGCTGAAGCGCTACAACCATCGCGCGGACGAATATGGAGGCTCGTTCGAGAACCGCTTGCGGCTCTTCCGGGAAGTGCTCGCCGACACGAAGGAAGCCGTCGGCGACAAATGCGGGATCGCGGTGCGGCTGGCCGTCGATGAGCTTCTCGGCGAAGACGGGATCGCGCATGACGGCGAGGGCCGGGACATTCTGGCGGCGCTCGCCGACGAACCGGACCTCTGGGACGTCAACCTCTCCGACTGGTCCAATGACAGCCAGACATCGCGCTTCTCCGAGGAGGGATTCCAGGAGCCCTACATCGGTTTCGTGAAATCCATGACGAACAAGCCCGTGGTCGGCGTGGGCCGCTATACCTCGCCCGACACCATGGCGCGCATCGTCGGGAACGGCATTCTGGACCTTGTCGGCGCCGCGCGGCCCTCGATTTCCGACCCGTTCCTCCCCAACAAGATCCGCGACGGGCGCATCGACGACATCCGGGAGTGCATCGGCTGCAATATCTGCGTTGCCGGAGACCGGACGCGCGTTCCGATACGCTGCACGCAAAACCCCACGATGGGCGAGGAATGGCGGCGCGGCTGGCATCCCGAGACCATCCCGCCGCTCGAGGACAAGGGCCCGTATCTTGTCGTTGGCGGCGGGCCGGCGGGGCTGGAGGCGGCGCGGGCATTGGCAGAGCGCGGCGCGGAAGTCGTGCTGGCCGAGGCGGGGTCCGAATGGGGCGGACGGGTCGCGCGGGAAAGCCGCCTTCCCGGCCTCGCCGCCTGGGCCCGCGTGCGCGACTGGCGGCTCGGGCAGCTACGGCAATCCCCGAACGTCCGGATGTATCCGGAGAGCCGGCTCACGGCCGCGGACATCCTCGACTACGGGATTCCCCATGTCGTTCTGGCGACCGGAGCGGCATGGCGCGCCGACGGGGCCGGCCGGGAACACAGGACGCCCCTGCCCTTCCTCGCCGGCAGGCCGGTGCTGACCCCGGACGACCTGATGACGCTTGGCGTTGGCGCGGTCACGGCACCGGGTCCGGTTGTCATCTTCGACGACGACAGGTTCTACATGGCGAGCGTTCTCGCCGAACTCGTGGCGGGCGCCGGGCACGAAACGGTCTTCGTGACTCCGGCTCCCGTCGCCGCCCCCTGGTCGGAGAACACGCTGGAACAGGAGCGCATCCAGAAGCGGCTGATCGAACTCGGCGTCGGGATCGTGCCGCTGCACGGGCTTGCCGGGCTCGCGGAAGACCGGCTCCGGGCCGCATGCGTGTATTCCGGCAGGACGCAGGAGATCGGGTGCGGGACGCTGGTCGCCGTCACCTCGCGCCTGCCGAACGAGGGGCTGTGGCAGGACCTGGCCGCCCGCCGGGACGGGTGGGAGGACGCCGGCGTCCGGTCGGTGACGCGGATCGGCGATTGCCTCGCGCCGGGCCTCATCGCGGCGGCCTGCTACTCCGGCCATGAATTCGCCCGGTCCGCCGATTCCCGGAGCACGATTCGTTCCGCCTGATACCAATGTGCGCCAAGCGGTACTCATGTTCGGCGGCAGCTTGTATTGCTCCCCTCCCGCTGGGCGGCTACCGGCTTCACGCATCGGTTTCCGGTGGCATCCGGCGCGCCCGCCGGCTCGGCTGCACCTCGCTCTGCCCCCTTCGTCGCCCCCGCGAAGGCGGGGGCCCATCCCTGAACGGAGAGGCGCGCACAGCCAGCCGTTGCACGGATGCCTGCAGCAACGCTCCGTTTGCGCCGCCGGGGCCGGTCGAGAGGCCCGGAGATGGGCCCCCGCCTTCGCGGGGGCGACGCATCGGGCGCCGGGTGACGGTAGCGAACATGCAAGGCGAAGCGGGCAGACGCAGATCTGTGCATGCGGTAGGACCGCAATCCGGGGCGACGGGACTTTGCCAGGCCTCCCCCGCAAGCGGGGGAGGAGCTTCCCGGCGGCCGTTCCGTCAACGACCGCTGGTATTCATCCCTGAAAGCCGATCTCTTCGAGGAACTCCAGCATCGCCCGGCGGCACCGGTTGGGCGCTTCTATCTGGTGCAGGTGCGAGGTTTCCGGGACGAAGTCGTAGTCCACATGGACCAGATCCTCCATCCCCTCTCCGGGAAGATAGGTGCCGGAAACCGTCGGGTCCGCGGAGATCGCCTTCACCGGGCAGGGCGCGTGCCTGGCCTCTGTCCTGCTCGACCAGGAATAATATTCCTCGAACATCTGCGCCTCGTATTCCGGCGGGCATCTGAGCTCGAATCCGCCGTCCGCCTGCGCCCGGAGCGTCGTCCGCGCGATCAGATCGACATCCCGCGCCTGCAGCCGGTTGAACACCGGCATGCGGGCCAGCCGCCGCGCGAAGCTCCCATATGTCGGGTAGCTGTTGCGCCGCTTGCGCGCCATCCGCCCCAGGTGCCGCCCGACCCTTTCGATATCGCCGCGGGTCTGGCCGGGCGGCACGACGGGCAGGTCGAACACCACGATGGCCCGGAACCGGACGACTCCCGCGATGGCCTGCCGGAGGCCGAGCAGTCCCGAAAGGGAATGGAACACGCCGATGAGCGGCCTCTCGGAAAACGCCCGTTCGATTGCCTCCACCACCCGGCCGCCGTCATCGACCAGGTTGGCGATCCGGTGGTCCTCCAGGCTCCCGACCGGGTTCCAGCCGTGGTTGCGGAGGTCGTGGACGAAGATGTCGAACCGGTCCGCCAGCCCGCCCCAGAACGGGAAATAGGCGTCCGCGGCCATGCCGTTCCCGTGGGTCACAAGCAGGCGCGGCCCGTGCGGGACGCCGTGCCGGCGGACATGGATGACGCTGCCATCGGCGCCCCGGACCTCCAGCGCATCCGCCGGTTCCGGTATCTCCCAGGCTTTCTCCATCCCGCGCTCTCCCCGATAGTCCCGCAGCCGTTCCGCCGCCGCCGCCCGTTCCCATCTTGGCGCGTCCTTCAAATCCGTTCTACGCTGTTCTGCAATCGGACGGACGGGCGGCTGCCAGGGATTTTCGGGAGGCTGACTTTGGTTCAGGACAAGCGCGGTCTGGAACTGACCGCAGCCAGCGACGGGGCGGCGTGTGCGCTGGATGCGGCGCTGGACGACTTCCTGGCTTTCGGGCGCGAGGCCGGGCCGCTGCTCAAGGCCGCGTTCGAGGCCGATGCGGACATGCCGATGGCCCATGCGCTGAGGGGCTATTTCTTCCTGCTGATGGGCGTGGGCGCGCTCCGCCCGCGGGCGGCGAAATCCGGCGAGCAGGCGGCCGGACTTCCCGGAACGGCGCGGGAAGGCGCCCATGCCGACGCCCTCTCGCGCTGGGCCGCCGGCGACACGGCGGGCGCCGCGCGCCGCTTCGAGGACATCCTGCTGGACCACCCGCGCGACATTCTCGCCATCCGCCTCGCGCACTACCTGCATTTCTATCACGGCGCGCTCGCCCAGCACCGGGACAGCACCGCGCGCGTGCTGCCGGCCTGGGACGAGAGTGTGCCCGGCTACGGCTATGTGCTCGGCATGCGCGCCTTCGGGCTGGAGGAGATGGGCGACTACGCCCGGGCCGAGGAGTTCGGCCGCCGGGCGGTAGCCATAGACCCCTCGGATGCCTGGTCGGTCCACTCCGTCGCCCATGTCATGGAGATGCAGGGCCGTCCGCAGGAGGGCATCGCCTGGGTCCGCGAGAACGAGGCGCACTGGGAACACAAGGTCCACAATTTCCGCCACCATCTGTGGTGGCACCAGGCGCTGTTCCATCTGGCGCTGGACGAGGCCGATGCGGCGCTCGACCTCTACGACAACCGTTTCAGGGCCGACACCGCGAGCGACGACGTGCTCGATATCGCGAATGCGGCCTCCATGCTGCTCCGCCTGCATTTCCGGGGCGTGGATGCGGGCGGGCGCTGGGAGGAACTGGCGGCGCACGCCGCCGGGCGCTTCGCGGACGGCATCTTCCCCTTCTTCGACGCGCATTACATGGCGGCGCTCGCCATGGCGGGCGACAAGGAAAGCGTGCAGGGCCATCTGGACGCCATGTCCGCCCGCAGCGGCGGGGCGACGGCCGACGCCGTCTATGACGATGTCGGGCTGCCGCTCTGCGAAGCCATCGCGGCCTTCGGCGCCGGCGAGCCGGAGCGCTGCTTCGATCTGCTGGAGCCGGTCCGCTACGAGCTGTACCGCCTCGGCGGCAGCCACGCCCAGCGCGACGTGTTCTTCCAGCTCCTGATCGCCGCCGCGAAACAGGCCGGCCGCGACCGCGAACGCCGGGCGCTGCTGGCCGAGCGCGCCGCGCTCAAGCCGGGCGCCGTGGCCGCCTGGATGCATTAGGGCGAAAGCCGTTAAGGCTGAAACGGAAGTCCGGCCGTCCTTCGATACGCACCGCCCTTCGCGAGGCGAAGGCCGGCGCTACTCAGGATGAGGGGGAGATGAAGGCCCGTCGTTCGTGCGCGCCCCTCCCCTTATCCTGAGTAGCCGACCGGAGGGAGGCGTATCGAAGGATGAACCCCCGGATCGAAGCACCCCCGGTTCAAACCGGTTGGATACCGCCCTAGTAAAACACCTCCGGCGTGCCGCCGAGAAGGACGTGGCCGGTGGCCTCGAAATGCTGCGGGCGGGCCTGGATCTGCTGGGACAGGGTGTGGATGTCGCGAAACCGCCGCTCGAACGCGCTGCCGGGGAAGATGGCATCGACGCCGGCGAGCCGGTAGAGGGCGGCGGCCGTCTCCACCGCGCCCTGGATGGCATGGCTGCAGGCGAGCCGGACGCGGGCGCGGGTCGGCACGTCGATACAGGCGATGTCCCGCGCCCCGTCATGGACGGCATCGACGGTCTCCACCAGCCACGCCCGGGCCGACCCGAGGCGCGCGAAGCTGCGCGAGACCTCCGCCTGGACGCCGGGGCTCTCGACATGGCGGATGAGGCCGCGCGGCGTCTTCCCGCGGGCGAGTTCCATGAACGCATCGAGCATCGCATCGGCGAGGCCGAGCGCCACTCCGGCCACGCCGAGCGCATAGAGGCTTTGCTGGGTGAAGGCGTAGAGGGGGCCGGGCTCCCGGCGCCTGTCCGGCTCCTCGCGCGTGGCGCTGAACCGCTCGGGCACGAACGCGTCCTCGACGCGGTAGCTTTCCGACCCGGTTCCGCGCAGCCCGATCGGGTTCCAGTCGTCGAGCAGCTGCGCCTCGCCGGCGGGGAACAGCAGGCTGCGAATGGCGGGCCGGCCCGCGCCGTTCAGGCGCAGCGAGCCGTCCGGCTCCAGCACCTGGCAATGCGCGCCCATCCATGTGGCGTGGCGGCATCCCGAGGCGAAGCCCCACTCGCCGCCGACCCGGTAGCCGCCCTTCACGGCGCGGGCCCGGTGGGAATTGGGCGGTCCCCAAGCCATCAGGGCATCGGGACGGGCATAGATTTCGCGCGCGGCGTCGAGGGGAAGAAACGCGGCGAGCAGCGCGGCGCTGTTGGCCACGAAAATGTTCCAGCCGACCGAGCCGTCATGGCGCGCAAGCTCGATCAGCGTGTCGAGATAGACGCCCGGCGCGGTCTCGTCGCCTCCGACCGAGCGCGGCAGGAGCATCCGGGCGAGCCGGGCCTCGTGCAGGCGGTCCATGAGCGCCTCGGGCAGGCGCCGGTCGCGCTCGATGGCCTCGGCATGCGCCCGGATCGTCGGCCCGAGCGCGCGCGCCCCGGCGAGGCAGGGCGGCTCATCCGGGCGCGGTTTCGGTGCGATCATGCGGCAGCGTAACGCCCAACCGCCCGGCGTTCACCCCCTGTCAAGCGTGTGAAGAAATTGGATTTGTCGGGTTTTGCGCTCGCGGTCCGCGCCCATCCCGTCGCCCCGGACCCCGATCCGGGGCCCATCCCTGACCGTTTGCGCCCGCCGCAGCCGTTCGAAACAGAGCTGGACCGCTCGCGGCCGCCGAGAGAGCCCGGGCTGGACCCCGGATCGGGGTCCGGGGTGACAATGTTTGTCCGGGTTCGTGCCCTTACCGGACGGTCGGCTGACACTCCGATTTTTTCACACCCCCTGTCGCGGGGATCAGTCGCTTGTCAGCAGGGCCACCATCCGCTTGGTTGCGGCGTCAAGGGCCGGGACGTATTCCGGCATGGCCTTCATGCTGGCCTCCTTGAACATGGTCAGGTTCGACAGCATCTCCTGCAGGGCCGCGTCAGGATCCCGGTGGCCGTCAAGGGCGATCTTGAGGCATTCGACCAGCAGGAACTCGATTGCCGCGATGTTGCCGGTCAACTCGGTCAATTTGTCTTCGGTCACGAAGCTTCCTGCACTCTGGATTTCAAACCGGGACGCCGCCCGGCCGGCAATCGCCGTCCTTTACGGGACGCTCCATTTCGCCCGACGCATCCTAACACACAATCCGGCGAGCGGCGGCGGCCCTTCGATACGCGCCCGCTGGCGCGGTCGCTACTCATAAAAGGGTGAGGGAAAGGAGGAAGACGGAGCGCCAGAACCTCCCTCATCCCGAGTAGCAGCGCCAGCCGCGTATCGAGGGCCTGTCCTGAGCTTGCCGAAGGGGACGCCCGGACTTCCGTTTCAGCCGGAACGGATCTCCCTCTAACCGCGCTTGCCTTCCAGCGCTTCCGCTGGCGGCGGACGGCGAGGCAGGACGGCTCTCCGGGCGCGGTTTCGGTGCGCTCGTGCGGCAGCCTTCGGCGGTTGCGGCGACGTTCTACCGGAAGAACCGGTTGGACGGGCGCGGCAGGCCGAGATTCTCGCGCAGCGTGGCCCCCTCATAGGCCCGCCGATAGAGTCCCCGGCGCTGCAGTTCGGGCACGACGCGGTCGACGAAGGCGTCCAGGCCGTCGGGCAGGTAGGGGAACATGACATTGAAGCCGTCGCTGCCGCGGGCCTCCAGCCAGTGCTGCATCTCGTCGGCAATGGTGGCCGGCGTGCCGACCATGGCGAGCCCCGAATAGCCCCCGAGACGGCGCGCGAGCTCGCGCACGGTCAGCCCTTCGCGCCGCGCAAGCGCGATGGCCCGTTCCCGGCCGCTCTTGCTCGCATTGCTCTCGGGCACCTCGGGCAACGGTGCGTCGGGGTCGAAGGTCGAAGCGTCGTGCCCGAGCGCAATGGACAGGCTCGCGATCGCGCTGTCATCGTTGACCAGGCTGTCGAGATGCGCCCGCTTCTCGCGCGCTTCCTCGACACTGTCCCCGACGACGACCAGGACCCCGGGCAGTATCTTCATGTGGTCGGGATCGCGCCCGATGCGCTCCATCCGGCCCTTCACATCGGCGTAGAAGCGCTGACCCTCGGCCAGCGTGCCTTGTCCGGTAAACACCATCTCCGCGGTTTCGGCTGCGAGCTGCCGGCCGGCCTCCGATGCGCCGGCCTGCACGATCAGCGGCCAGCCCTGCACCGGGCGGGCGATGTTCAGCGGGCCGCGCACGGAGAAGAACTCGCCGCGATGGTCCAGGATATGGAGCCGGTCGGGATCGAAAAACTGCCCCGTTTCGACATCGTGCGTGAAGGCGTCGTCGGCCCAGCTGTCCCACAGGCCGGTCACTACATCGAAATATTCGCGCGCCCGGCGGTAACGCTCGGCATGCGCCATCTGTTCGGTCTGGCCGAAGTTGAGCGCGGCGTCGGGGTTCGAGGTCGTGACGAGGTTCCAGCCTGCGCGCCCGTTGCTGATGTGGTCGAGCGAGGCGAACCGCCGGGCGACCGTATAGGGCGGCTCGAACGTGGTCGATGCGGTGGCGATGAGGCCGAGGCGCTCGGTGGCCATCGCCAGCGCGGGCAGGAGCGTGAGCGGATCGAACGAGGTGACGGTGGCGCTGCGCTTGAGCGCATCCATCGGCATGTTGAGCACCGCAAGGTGGTCGGCCATGAAGAACGCATCGAAGCATCCCCGTTCGAGCGTCCGGGCGAACGCGGCCAGGCGGCCGAGATTGAAGTTGGCGTCGGGCGCGCTGCCCGGATAGCGCCACCATGCCGTATGGATGCTCACCGGGCGCATGAACGCCCCTAACCGGAGCTGGCGGGTTGCGGTCATGGGTCCCCTTGCGGCGGTAACGGCACGGCGGGGCCCGCTCGCCCCGGATGGATTATCGTCGAAGAGCGCCCGGTCGGTAAACGCCGCCGGCGGGCACTTGCCGGGCTTCGCCCGACCTGCCCCGCCGGTCCCTAACCGCAGCCTGCCTTCCAGCGCTTCCGCTGGCGGCGGACGGCGAGGCGGCGGGGGCGCTCCATGCGGTGGCGCTTGAGGAACCCGCGCAGGGTCCGGTCTGAGACCCGCACGCCCTCGGCGGCCAGCGCCTCGCCCAGCGCCCGGCTGGAAAGCTCCGGGCGGGCCTCCAGGATGCGCACGATCCGGTTGCGCTCCGCCTCCACCGGCGAGTGGCGTCCGCCGCCGCGCGGGTCCGGCTCCACATGCCCGCGCTCGCGGAAACGCTTCACCCAGCGGCTGACGCTCGGCGCGCTCAGCCCGAAGCGCGCGGCCGCCGCCCGCGTGCTCATGCCCTCCTGCAACACCGCCGCCACCGCCCGGCGCCGCAACTCCATGCCGATCGCCAGGCCCGGCCTGGACTTCTCCCGTATGTTTCCCGGCCTGTCCGACATTCACCGCTCCTTTCCGTTCCCGCCGCTTCAACCCGACCTGCCAACCGACGCATCGCGGCGCTCGCGGCGCGCGCACCTTCCCTGTCTGCCGCCCGGCCCCCGGCCGCCGGCAGTTCCCCTCGAAAGTCGCGCCGGAACGAACGCCGCCATGCGCCCGTTCCGATAGCTTGTCAGGTCATCCCTCGCTCCGCCTTCCGCTTCGTGATAGAACATATATAGAATATATGGGGATAAAGTCAAGAGAGAATGCCGCCGCGCCTCTGAGCGCGTGAAGGAATCGGGGTGGGCGTCTCTCGTGTCGAAACGGGACGAAGACAGTCAAACACCGTCACCCCGGACTTGATCCGGGGTCCAGCCTTGGCTTTCTCGGCGGGCGCAGAGGGTCCGAGATGGACCCCGGATCAAGTCCGGGGTGACGGTTTGGGGCAGGCTCCCACCGGCGCGCGGGGCAGGCGCTTCGCTCCGGCCGGGATGACCCCCGCTTCCGCGAGGGCAGGCGAAAAGGGAAAACCCGGCGGCTACACCCGTTCCAGCACCGCGGCGATACCCTGGCCGACGCCGATGCACATGGTGCAGAGCGCGTAGCGGGCGTCCCGCTCCTGGAGCTCCTGCGTCGCCGCGCCGGCGAGGCGCACGCCGCTCATGCCGAGCGGATGGCCGAGCGCGATGGCGCCGCCATTGGGGTTCACATGCTCGGCGTCATCCGGCAGGCCGAGGTCGCGCGTAACCGAGAGCGACTGGGCGGCGAATGCCTCATTGAGCTCGATCACATCGATCTCGCCGAGCGAAATGCCGAGCCGCTCCAGCAGCTTGCGCGTGGCCGGCGCGGGGCCGATGCCCATGATCCTGGGCGGCACGCCCGCGGTCGCCATGCCGAGCACCCGCGCCCGCGGCGTGAGGCCGTGGCGCTTCACCGCCTCCTCGCTCGCGACGATGAGCGCGCCCGCGCCGTCGTTTACGCCCGAAGCGTTGCCCGCGGTCACCGTGCCGTCCCTGTGCAGCGAGCGCAGCTTGGCGAGGCTCTCCGCCGTCGTGCCGGGGCGCGGATGCTCGTCCCTGTCCACGACCACCGGCTCGCCGCGCCGCTGCGGGATCGTCACCGCGATAATTTCCTTCGCGAGCCGCCCGTTCTCCTGGGCGCGCACCGCGCGCTGCTGGCTGCGTGCCGCGAAGGCGTCCTGGTCCTCGCGGGAGATCTGCCGCTCGGTGGCGAGGTTCTCGGCCGTCTGCGGCATGGAGTCCGTGCCGAACTCCTCCTCCATCCGGCGGTTGACGAAACGCCAGCCGATGGAGGTGTCGAACATCTGCACGTCCCGGCCCCAGGGTGCGCCGGACTTGCTGACCACATAGGGCGCGCGCGACATGCTCTCGACGCCGCCCGCGATCATCAGGTCCGCCTCGCCGAGCCGGACGGCGCGCGCCGCCGAGCCGACCGCGTCCAGCGACGAGCCGCAAAGGCGGTTCACCGTGCTGCCCGGCACGGACTGCGGCAGGCCGGCCAGCAGCACCGCCATGCGCGCGACATTGCGGTTGTCCTCGCCCGCCTGGTTGGCGCAGCCGTAGATCACGTCCTCTATGGCCTCCGGGTCGAGACCCGGATTGCGCTCCATCAGCGCCTTGAGCGGCAGGGCGGCGAGATCGTCCGCGCGCACGGCGGCAAGCGCGCCCGAATGGCGGCCGACGGGAGTGCGGACGGCGTCGCAGATATAGGCATCGCGCATGGGTGGCAGTCCTCTTGCTTTCGTTATCCGGTCGAGGTGATGGCGCGGAAGTCTTCCATCAGCGTGCGGGTGATGTCGCCCGGCGTGAAGCGGTAATCGTCGATTTCCGCAACCGGGGTCACTTCGGCGGCGGTGCCGGTCACGAACACCTCGGAAGTCTTCGCGAACTCTTCCGGCAGGATCGAGCGCTCGACCACGGGGATCTGGCGCTTCTCGGCCAAGCCGATCACGGCCTGGCGGGTGATGCCGTTGAGGAAGCTGTCCGGGGTCGGCGTGTGCAGCTTGCCGTCCTGGACGAGGAAGATGTTGGCCCCGGAGCCCTCCGCCACGAACCCGTTGGTGTCGAGGAACAGGGCGTCGTGGTAGCCCGCCGCCTCGACCTCGTGCTTGTTGAGCGTGCAGATGAGATAGTGGCCGGTCGCCTTGGCCTGCACGGGACCGCATTCGGGACCCGGCCGGCGGTAGCGGCCGGTCTTCATGCGGATGCCCGACATTTCCGTGCCGTCGCCGAAATAGGCGCCCCAGAACCAGGCCGCGATCGCGACGTGGATCGTCGCATCCTGCGCCGACACGCCCATCATCTCCGCGCCGCGCCACGCCACCGGGCGCACATAGGCGTCCTTCAGGCCGTTCGCCTGCAGCACTTCGCGCTTGGCGCTTTCCAGCACATCCACCGACCAGGGTATCTCGAAGCCCATCAGCCGGGCGGAGTTGTGGAGGCGCTCGGTATGGGCGCGCGAACGGAAGATATGCCCGTCATAGACCCGTTCGCCTTCGAAGACCGCGCTGGCGTAATGCAGGGCGTGGCTCAGGACATGCAGCCTGGCGTCGCGCCACGGAACCAGCGCGCCGTCCAGCCAGATGAAGCCGTCGCGGTCGTCATAGGGGAGCAGGTCCACCGCCATCGCGCATTTCTCCTCGTTCTTCGGGCACGATATGATACCGGAACGCAGCCTCGCAGCTTATGGCGGATTTCCGATCATGCGTGAAGCGATTTCGCCCGCCCGTTCGCAGGACCTTCCCCATATCCTGCTGGTGGACGACGACGAGCGGCTGCGCGCGCTCCTGAAGCGCTACCTCTCCGGGTCGGGCTTCAGGGTGACGGCGATGGAGGAAGCCGAGGCGGCCCGGCGCGCCATGGCGGGCATCGCCTTCGACCTGGTGGTGCTGGACATCATGCTCCCGGGCGAGTCGGGCCTCGAACTCAGCGCGGCGCTGACGGCGTCCGGCAACGCCACGCCGATATTGCTGCTGACGGCGATGGACGAGCCCGAGGACCGGGTGCGCGGCCTCGAAGCGGGCGCGGAAGACTACATGGTCAAGCCCTTCGAGCCGCGCGAACTGGTGCTGCGCATCCGCACGATCCTGCGCCGCCGCGAAACCGCCCGGCGCGAGACGCTCCGCTTCGGCCCGCTCGCCTGGACCGCCGGGCGCGAGAGCCTGGAACACGAGGACGGCAGCGTCCGCCGCCTCGCACCGGCGGAAGCGATGCTGATGAGCGCCCTCTCTCTCAGGGGCGGCGGCACGGTCTCGCGCGAGGAACTCGCCGTGATGAGCGTCGGCTCCGGGCGGGCCGTCGATGTGCAGGTCGCCCGGCTCAGGCGCAAGCTCGAACCCGACCCCAAACACCCGCGCTACCTGGTCACGATCTGGGGGCGCGGCTACGCCTTGCGGTCCGACTGATGGCCGGGCGTCTGGACCGCTTCCTGCCGCGCACGCTGTTTGCGCGCTCCCTCATCATCATCGTGATGCCGCTCATCCTGCTGCAGATCGTCTCGACCTGGATCTTCTACGAGCGGCACTGGCACATCATCATGAAGCGCCTGGCGGCAGGCGTGGCAGGCGAGATCGGCCTGGTCATAGACGCGATGGACAGGTTTCCGGGCGCCGATGCGCAGGGGGCGCTGCTGGTGCTGCTCGCCGACCGCACCGACCTCCGCGCGACCATCGCGCCGGGCGCCATCCTGCCGAACCGCCCGCAGCCGGAACCGAAGGGCGGCCTCGACACCTTGCTGGCGCGGGAGCTGACCAACCGCGTGCGGCGGCCTTTCCAATTCGACACGACCACCTTCGAGCACGAAATCGTCATCAAGGTCCAGCTCAAGGAGAGCGTGCTGCATGTCGTCGCCCCGCGGCGGCGGCTGTTCAGCTCCACCACGACCTTCTGGGCGCTCTGGATGGTGGGAACCTCGATGATCCTGTTCGCCGTTGCCGGGCTGTTCATGCGCAACCAGATCCGGCCCATCAGGCGCCTTGCGGAAGCGGCCGACGCCTATGGCAAGGGGCGGGAGGCCAAGGACCCGAAACTGGCGGGCGCCTCGGAAGTGCGCCGCGCGACCGTCGCCTTCCGCCGCATGCGCGAGCGCATCCGCCGCCAGATAGACCAGCACACGGAAATGCTGGCCGACGTCTCGCACGACCTGCGCACGCCGCTTGCGCGCATGAAGGTGGCGCTCGCCCTGCTGCCGGAGAACGACGATGCGCGCGGCCTGCAGGCCGATATCGTCGAAATGGAGGCGATGCTGGAAGCCTATCTGGCATTCGCCCGCGGCGAAGGGGGCGAAGCGGCGGTGGAGACCGACCTGGGCGAACTGATCGAGGATGTCGTGACCGGCGCGCGCCGGGCCGGCGGCTCCATCGACCTGCGCATCGCGAGCGCGCCGAAAATCCCCGTGCAGGCAACCGCGATCAGGCGCTGCCTCGTCAACCTGATCGACAATGCGATGCGTTACGGCAACCAGGTCTGGATCGCCTGCCGGGAACAGGGCGAATGGTTCGAGATCGGGATCGACGACGACGGGCCGGGCGTGCCGACTGCGGACCGGGAAAAGGTCTTTCGCCCCTTCTACCGTCGCGACCGGCCGCAGGGAGGCAAGCCCGGCGGCATCGGGCTCGGCCTTTCCATCGCGCGCGATGTGGTCCAGAGCCATGGCGGCGACATTCACCTGGGCAACTCGCCGGAAGGCGGCCTCGGCGTCCGCGTGCGCCTCCCGCTATGATCCGCGCCGCCGGCCTTTAGCCCGCCTTTCTCACCAGCGTCACGGCCTGCGTCGCGTCCAGGCGTTCGCTCCGCAAGGAGTGGGCCGAAAAGCGTAGCGGTGCCTACGGTTGAGGCCCGCGACGCCGCCGCGCGCAACGCGGCGAACTGTATGGATGGCGGCGTTTACGCCGCCGCGGGCGGATGCCTGGACGCGACCCGGAGGGCGGCGCTGTCGGGCCGGCAGGATGCGTCAAGCCGCTTGCCCGATGTCCCTGCATCGCGCTACGCGTCTTTCCTACCCTGCCGGCCCGACAGCGCCGCGCAGACCATGACCCTGGTGAGAAAGGCGGGTTAGAGGACAGAAGACATGATGGACCGTTTCCCGCCTCCGCCGGAGTCGCAGGTCACGCTCGCAAACTGGCGGACCGCACCCTTCAACCGCTGGGCCTTCAGCCATGTGCGGGAGCTGATTCCCTCGGCGGAAATCGCGAACGATCCGGCCTCGGTGCGCCCCCTGCCCGAGGCGCCGGCGGCTCTGCCCGGCTTCGACGGGATGGCCGCGGGCTGCGACGCCCTGCTAGCGCTCCATCGCGGCCGCATCGTGGCGGAACGCTATGCGGACGGCATGACGGGCGGCACGCCCCACATCCTCATGTCGGTCTCGAAATCCATGCTGGGCCTGCTGGCGGGCATCCTGGCGGAGTCCGGCCGTCTCGATACCGAAGCGCCCGTCGCCGACTATGTGCCCGAGGTCCGGGACACCGCCTATCGCGGCGCGACGGTGCGCCATCTGCTCGACATGCGCGCGGGCATACTCTTCGACGAGGACTACATGGCCGCCGACGGGCCGATCGTCGCCTATCGCCGCGCGACGGGCTGGAACCCGCCCGAGCCGGACGAGCCGCCCTCCGACCTCCGGTCCTTCTACGCGCAGCTGACCGGGACGGACGGGCTGCACGGGCAGCGCTTCCACTATGTCTCGACCAATACCGACCTGCTCGCCTGGGTCATCGAGCGGGCGACGGGCGAGCGCTATGCGGACCTGATGGGCCGCCTGCTCTGGGCCCCGGCCGGCGCCGAGCGCCCGGCCTATATCACCGTGGACCGGCTGGGCGCGCCGCGCGCGGCCGGCGGCATGTGCGTCGCCGCCCGCGACCTCGCCCGCATCGGACAGCTGATCGTCGGGAACGGCCGCCGGGACGGGCGGCAGGTGCTGCCGGAGCGCTGGATCGACGATATCGAACGCAATGGCGACCCGGAGGCTTGGAATGCGGGAGATTTCGCCCCGTTCCTTCCGGGCCGGCCGATGCACTACCGGTCGCAATGCTATGTGCTCCGCGGCGAAAATCCCCTGATCTTCGGCATCGGCATACACGGCCAGAACCTCTATGTGGACCGGCGCGCCGAAGTCGTGGTCGTGCGCTTTTCCTCCCGCGCCCTGCCGCTGGAGCCCGACTATGTGGCATCGGGGCTCGACGAAGCGCTCGCCATCCGGGATTTCCTGGCCGGGGCCTGAACCCCTCGCGCTCAGCCGCCGTCGAGATGGGGGGCGGGATCGACGGCGCGTCCCTGCCGCCTCAGTTCGAAATGGAGTTGCGGGGTCGTTACCCGGCCGCTGCTGCCGACCAGCGCGATCCTCTGCCCGCGCCGGACCTCGTCTCCCCGCGCGACCAGCAGGCGGTCATTGTGGGCGTAGGCCGAGACCCAACCGCCGCGATGCCTGATGAGCAGCAGGTTTCCGTATCCCGGCAGCTCGTTGCCGGCATAGGCCACCCGCCCGGCCTCCGCCGAGTGCACGGCCGCGCCGCGTGTCGCGGCTATGTTGATGCCGTCATTGTGCAGGCCGTCCGGCTGCGGCCCGAACCCGGTGACGACCGGTCCGGCCAGGGGGCGCAGGAACCGTCCGGCGCGGGGCGGCAACGGCTTGAGGGCTGTCTGGACCGGCGCGGCCGGCGGCCTGGCCACGGTTCGCGGCGCGGGTTTCTCCGCCGTCGCCTTGCTAGGCGCGGATTTCGCTGCCGCCTCCTTGCGCGGCGCGGGCGTCGAGGCGGCAGCCGGGGCCGACGCGCGCCTCGGCGCGGGCGCGGCATCGCGGGACCCGGCCGCGCCGGGTCCGCCCGACGGCGGCGCTTTCGCCTGTGCGACAGGCGCCGGTCTGGGGACCGGCGGCGCGCCTGCGGCGGTTGCCGCCGCCGGCGACCTGCGGTCGGGCGCGGGCTCCTTGCGCGCTTCGGTGGCATCCTCCGGAGGCGGCTCCGTCCGCCTGGGGATGCGGAGCGCCGTTCCCCTGTAGATCGTATAGGGCTCCTTCAACCCGTTGGCGCGCACCAGTGCGGCGATCGGAACGTCGTATCGCTGCGAAATCAGCCACAACGAGTCGCCGGCTTCCACCACATGCTCGCGCGGGGCCGGCAGGACCAGCACTTGCCCCTCCCTGAGATGGTAGGGCGCCGTCAGCCGGTTGCGCTCGATAATGTCGCGCATCGCGACGCCGTGGCGTCTCGCGATGAGATAGACGCTGTCTCCCTTCCGCACCCGGATCCGGCCGTCTTCCGACACGGCCTTGCTTGCGCCCGAGGCCCCGGGCGGCTTCGCCGGCCTGCCGGGGTCGGCAACCTCGACCCAGCCGCAGGCGGAGAGCAGCAGCGCGGCGAGGAGGGCAACGGTCCGCATTACGCGGCCTCCTGCGAGGCCGGCTCGTCATAGGCGCCGACCAGCGGCACGAAGGAGGTCTCGCGCAGGGCTTCGGCCTCGACGCCGCCCTCCGCCCGGGACAGGCAGACCAGCCGCTGCACGCCATGGGACTCGCGGATCGGCACCAGCATCCGGCCGCCCTCGGCAAGCTGCTCCACCAGCGCCGTCGGCACATCGTCTGCCGCCGCCGTAACCAGGATACGGTCGAACTGGCCCGCCCGGGGCCAGCCGCGCACGCCGTCGCCGCAGCGTGTGGTGATGTTGGTGATCCCCAGCCGTTCGAACCGCGCCTCGGCCTCCGAGAGAAGCAGCCGGTGCCGTTCCATCGTGTAAACCCTGCGGCAGAGCCAGGTGAGCACGGCGGCCTGGTAGCCGGAGCCGGTGCCGATCTCCAGCACGCGCATGCGCGGCCCCGGCGCCAGCATGGCCGTCATGAAGGCGACAACGCTCGGGCGGCTGATCGTCTGGCCGTTGCCGATCGGCAGGGCCGTGTCTTCATAGGCCTGGTCGCGAAACAGCGCCGGGACGAAGGCATCGCGCGGCGTGCGTTCGATGGCCGCAAGTACCTTCTCGTCGATAACGCCGGACCCGCGCAGCATCATCAGCAGCCGCGCGCGCGTGGCGCCAGGCGTCGGGGGCGCTTCCGCCCCGCCATGCGGCGCGGTTCCTCGACGTTTCCTATTCAAGGCGCTCGCGCCCCCCCATATAGGGACGAATCGCCGGCGGCAGCACAACCGACCCGTCGGCCTGCTGGCCGTTTTCCAGCAGGGCAACCAGCGTCCGGCCCACGGCCAGCCCGGACCCGTTCAGGGTATGCACGAAGCGCGTCGCCTTGCTTCCCGCCGGGCGGAAGCGCGCGTTCATCCGCCGCGCCTGGTAGTCGCCGCAATTGGAGCAACTCGAGATTTCGCGGTAGGCGCCCTGCCCCGGCAGCCATACTTCAAGATCGTAGGTCTTGCGCGCGGCGGCGCCCATGTCCCCCGTGCAGAGGATGACGCGCCGCCAGGGAAGCTCTAGGCGTTCCAGAACCGTTTCCGCCGCCCGCGTCATCCGCTCATGTTCCCCGGCCGAAGCGTCGGGATGGGCAATCGAAACCAACTCGACCTTCCGGAACTCATGCAAGCGGATCATGCCGCGCGTGTCGCGCCCGGCTGAGCCTGCTTCCGAGCGATAGCACGGCGTGAAGGCAGTAAAGCGCAGCGGCAATTCCTCCTCCGCCAGAATGCGCCCCCCCGCCATGTTGGTGAGCGGCACTTCCGCCGTCGGAATCAGCCAGTGGCCGGTATCGGTCCTGAACTGGTCCTGCTCGAATTTCGGCAACTGGCCGGTGCCGAACAGCGCCGGACTGCGGACCAGCGTCGGCGGCGATACCTCCTCGTAGCCGAACTCCTCCGTGTGCACGTCCAGCATGAACTGGGCAAGCGCCCGCTCCAGCCGGGCGAGCGCGCCGCGCAGGACGACGAAGCGGGCGCCGGACAGGAACGCCGCCCGCTCGAAATCCATCAGGCCGAGCGCCTCGCCGAGCTCGACATGGTCCTTCGGCGCGAAATCGAACTCAGGACGCGCGCCGGTCCGGCTGAGCTCGACATTGCCGGCCTCGTCCGTTCCGTCCGGCACATCCTCGTCCGGCGGGTTCGGCATGCCTTCGAGCAGCGCGTCCAGTTCCGCAGCCGCCTTGCGCTCGGCCTCTTCGGCGTCCCGCTCCTCGTCCTTGAGGCGCGAGACTTCCGCGATCAGCTCATCGGCCGGCTCGCCGGCCGCCTTTGCCCTGCCGATCTCGCGGGAGAGCGCATTGCGGCGCTGGCGGCACTCCTGGAAACGGGTCTGGCAGGCGCGCCGTTCGGCGTCGAGCGCGCCCACGCGGGCTGCGGCGGGGGGCTCCCTCCGTCGCCCCAAGGCCCGGTCGAGCGCCTCCGGGCTCTCCCTTATCCACCTGAGGTCCAGCATCCCGTCGCCTTCCGCGCCCCGTCCTCTGCGGGCTACTTATAGAACCCGTCATGCCGGCGCTCCAGCGCCGCGGGCCGTCAACCGGCTCGCCACCAAAGGTCGATCAGCCCGCCATCGACGACCAGGGTCTGGGCGGTGATATAGGCGCTTTCACGCGACATCAGGAACAGGGATGCGTAAGCAGTCTCCCAGCCCGTCCCCTGGCGGTCGAACGGCAGGGGTTTCGCGTTCCGGGCGGGGCGCCGGCGGCTGGCGTTGCGCCCCAGCGCAGTGTCCATCAGCCCGGGCGCGACGATATTGGCGCGGATCCCCCGCCCATGGCCTTCCTGCGCGACATGGCCGCAAAGCCCCTTCAACGCCGTCTTCGAGGCGTCGTAGGACGGTTTGGCGGTATTGGGGCGCATGCCCGAAACGGAGGCGATGAACACGATGCTGGAACCGTCGGCCAATATCGGCAGGGCCGCCCGGCAGGTCAGCATGTGGCTGCGCAGATTGATCGCCATCACGCGGTCCCATTCGTCCGGGGACTCGCCGGCGAGGCCCAGCGGCGGGCCGCTGACGCCCACATTCAGCAGCAGCCCGTCCAGGCCGTCCAGCCGCTCCGCGGCGTCTGCCACCATGGAGTCGACCGCCGCCGGATCCGCGACATCCGCCTCGATTGCGAAGGCGCGGCCGCCTTCTTCCGCGACTGCGGCGACCGTTCCGTCGGCGGCCGGCCCGGAAACGTCCGCGCAGGCGACATGGGCGCCTTCGCGGGCATAGAGGATGGTGGCCGCCCGGCCGTTGCCGATCGGGGGATCGGGGTCCTCGATATCGCGCTGGCCGCCGCCCACCACCAGGATCCGCCTGCCCGCGAGCCTGCCGCGGCCGGGAGCGCGGCCCGTCGATTCGTTGAAGAAAGAGCGGCGGGGTTCCTCCGTCACGGAGTCTCCTGCCCGTCGAGTTTCAGGCGCAGCGTGACCACATTGAAGCCGTCGCGCCGCTCATAGGAGAAATCGTCCATCGATTCGCGCACGAGCAACACGCCGAGGCCGCCGATAGGCCGGTCCTCGACGGCCAGGGTGGTGTCGGCCTCCGGCGCTTCGGTGAACGGATCGAAGGGCCGGCCGTTGTCGCGGATTACCGCGACCACGGCGCCGTCCTCTACTGCGAGCGCCACGGAGAGAGCCGCCTTGTCCGGCGCCTCGAAACCGTAGGAAATGGCGTTGGTAATCAATTCGTCGAAGCAGAGGTTGAGCTTGAACATCGCACCCGGCGGCAAATCGTTCGCTCCGCCGAAATCCTCCACCGCCTCCGCCAGACGGGACAACTCGTCGAGGTCCGCTGCGAGCGGCACTTCCACATTCGCGCTCATTCACCGGATGCTAACGGAAACCCGCCGCCGCCGCTATATGGCGCGAAGACGGAATCATTCGCCTACGGCATACGGTCGAGCAATTCCTTCATGCGCTCCAGCAGTTCTCCATAGGCGGCGGCGGCGGCGTCGCGCGGCAGATAGTGGATTTCCTCGCCGAGCCTGGCCATCAGCTTGATGACGGACTTGTCCGCAAGCACCCTGCCCACGCCGTCGGAGATGCGTTCGACCGCATCGTCCGGCGTTTCCGGATGAACGCCCACCCAGCGCGGAACCCCGACGCCGACGGCCCCGAGCGCGCCGATCCAGGGAACGTCGCCGATCTTCTCCTTGATTGCCGGGGTGTTGTCGCGTGCGCCGAGATTGATGACGGCGGACGCCCGCCCCGCGAGCGAAAACACGGTCGAGGTGCTGACGGCCGCCATATCGACCTGCCCGGCCATAAGCGCTTCCACCGCCTCGCCCGTGCCGGAATAGCGGTGCAGCGTGGCGGGAACCCCGAGCCTGTCCAGGCCGGTGGCGGCGGCCAGCAGCATGGCGGAGGTCCCGCCGATTCGCGGCGGGACGCTGGACGGCGGCCGGGCCGCCAGCTTGTCCCAGCTGTGGAACTCCGAGTCCGGCGCGGCGACCAGATGCGTCTTTATCGACGAGATGAACGCCGCGATCTTCAGGTCTTCCGGATTGAGGTCGGAGCCGGGATCCCTGAGCGCCGCAATGACAGGCGTCATGCTGCCTTGCAGGATGGTGTAGCCGTCGGGAGGCTGGTCGAGCATGTAGCGCCAGCCTAGCCGGCCTTCCTCCCCGCCCCGGTTGCGCACATGCCACGCCTGGCCGAAAGCGTCGATGGCTGCCGAGGACATGACGCGCGCCCAGCGGTCCGACCCGCCGCCCGGCCCGAACGGAACCACCCATTCGACCGTGCGGTCCAGATAGGCGTCATCGGCCCGAAGGTGCCCCGGCAAGACTGCCGCCATAGCGGCGGCGAGACAGAGCGGAAGGCCTTTCAGCGGCACGCGAACCTCCGGCGGGAGCCGCAGTCAGCTAGCACAATTTGTCGCAGGCCGGCAAGCCGGAGGCAGCGTCAAGGGTGCACGTCGCATTTGTGAGATTCATGGTATTGCGCCGGCTCGTCGTTCCCAGAAGTCGTCGAAGCGATTGCTCTCGACGGCGCAGCGCAGGGCGATGATGGCGTTGGCGCCGTTGACGGTCCAGCGCATGCCTCCCTGCTTGAGGCGGGCGCCGACGATGTTCTTGCAGCCGCCCTCGACCACGCCGCTGGCCACGCACAAGCCCATCGCGCGGAACTTCGGGTAGTTCATGCGCTCGCGGTTGTTGGTGAAATACTCGGCGTTCTTGCGGGCGTTCTCGCAAGTTTCGGCATGGCCCTTGAGGGCGGCGATCACCTCGTCGACGCGGCCCTCGTCGAGTTCCTCGCGCCGCTTCCCGGCCCATCGCTCACCGATCTCGCTGCCGGTCCCGTAGATCGCCTTGGCTGCGTCGAACAGGTGGCCCTTGGCATGGAAGATGTCGACGATCTGGATGGCGTCGGGGAAGTGCTCATCGGCGAAGTTCCAGATCCACGGCGCGCCGTCGCCGAGGATGACCCGGCGCTCGGCCGTGTCGAAGCCGCGGCGTTCGGCCTCGCGGATGACACGCCGGGCGAAGGGCGCGGGCTCGGGGTCGAACTCGCGGGTGGCGATGGATTCGATGGCGGCGTTGTAGGTGGCGGAGCCGGGGTCGCGCACCGGACGCCCCTCCCTGTCGACGGTCTCCGCCGACCACACGACGGCGAGCTTGGCCTCGCGGGTGCTGGCGGAGCCGTCGGGCTGCTTGCCCGCGCGGCCCTCGACCTCGGTCTTGCGCGCCGGCACGCCGGTGCCGTCGAGGCCGAGATAGAGGGTGGGGGCGTCGGACGGCTCGGGTTCGATCACGCGGCATTCGTCGCCTGCGATCTCTCGCCCGAGCGCCTCGGCATGGCGTTCGACCGTCTTCGGCGCGACAGCCAGGCCTGCCAGTTCGCGCAACAGGGCGCTGGAGCCCTCGAAGCTGGTACGGGCAGCAGCAACGCCGATCATGCGCAGCGCCGCCGGTGAGAGGAAAGTATCTTGCATGCCGAGGGTTCGATCACGCGGGCTGAAGCCGCGGTGGCAACGGTCGCAGTGATACCAGGCGCGCTCCAGCGTCAGAGGGCCGAGAGCGGTGGTGAAGGTCTTGGGCCGGCGGCCGGCGAAGCGCGCCTCGCCGCCGCACGCACACGACAGCCACGGTCCCCGGTTGTCGGAACGGTCGGCATTGAGCCTGTGGGCGACGGCCTGCCCCATGATCTGCAACGCAACCCGCCGCGCTTCGATCTCGATCGCCTGGAAGTCATCGACGACGCCCGCGCCGATCAGCCACTCGACCTCGGCCTCGACCTCCTCCGCGATCGCTGCGTCGAGACCCCCCTTTTTCCCGGCGCGGCCGGCTTGTCCGCGTCCAGCCTGGCATCGCATATCCGGCCGCTGACCTCGACAAGCGCGCGCACCAGACCGCGAAGCCGCTGGTATTCCGCGATCTGCGCCCGCGTTCCCTCAATGGCGTCGGCGGGAACGGTGCGGCCGCGGGACTTCCCTGTCTCCCTGTCCGGCCAAGTCAACAACCAGTAGGGGCCATGCCCCTGCGCCCCCTCGACCGCGCAATGGCAGTTCGGTTTGCCGCACTTGCGGTACTGTGCCCTGAGCGAACCCTGACGGAGGTCGCCGATGCCCGCAATCTCCCGCAGCAGCTCGCCACGCTGTTCGACGAGGCCGTCGTGATCGGTCCTGGCCATGTCCGCCTCCATCTGCCCCCCGAATATAAGAAACAGATATCGTGGCGAAACCATGGCATTTCTCAACCTCGCAAAATCAGGACGTGCACCCGCAGCGTCATGCGCGCCTCAGGCCGCCCTGCCGACTCCGGCCGCGTCGAGCGCCTCGTCCAGCGCAGCGCCGGACGCCGCGTCCAGGGCCGTCAGCGGCGGCCGGAGCGCCAGCCATTCATCGTCGCCCGTCCCCCGGGCCACAATCGCCTTGAGCGCCGGAATCAGGGGTTGCGACTGGATCGCCAGGCGCCAGGCGGAAAGCCTCTCCTGCAGGGTGCCGGCGTCCTCGCCGGCCCTTGCCGCGGCCAGCACCTCGGCGCAGAGGCCTATGGTGACATTCGCCGTCGCGGAGATGCAGCCGGCGCCGCCCGCCTCCAGCACCGGCAGCAGGAACTGTTCGGAACCTGCAAACACGCCGAAGCCGGGGAAGCGCCTGCACATCGCCAGCATGTTGTCGAGATCGCCGGAGCTGTCCTTGATGCCGGCGATCGTGCCCGGATAGGCGGCAAGCAGGCCCTCGATCAGGTCGTGCGAGATCGGCACGCCGGAATTGAAGGGGAAGTTGTAGAAATAGATCCTGAGCCGCGGGTCGCCCACGCGCTGGACGACCTCCTCATAGGCGGCATGCAGTCCCGCATCCGACACGCCCTTGTAGTAGAAGGGCGGCAGCATGACGACGCCGGCCGAGCCGACCTCCAGCGCCTTCCGCGTCAGGATCACCGTGTCCGCGATGGAGCAGGTCCCGGTGCCGGGCAGCAGGGTCCCGCCGGGTATGTCCGACTCGCCGAGCGCATCCAGAAGGCGGAGCTTCTCGTCCACGCCGAGCGAATTCGCCTCGCCCGTCGTGCCGAGAACCGCCAGCAGGTCGGCGCCCCGCTCCAGCATCCGCCGGCAATGGGCCGCGAAGCGGTCAAAATCCGGCTCGAGCTCCGGTGTCATGGGCGTCAGGGTTGCAACCGCAACGCCCCGCGGTTCGTCGGTCTGCAGGACATCGTTCATCGGGGTCCGGGCTCCTCAGCTTCGCGCGGCGCGGATGAAATCGGCGATATCGGGCAGGATCTCGTGCCGCCATCGGCGCCCGTTGAAGATGCCGTAATGGCCGACCCGGGCCTGCAGGCGGTGGCGGCGGCGTTCCGCCGGCACGTTCGGGCAGAGGCGGTGGGCGGCCTCCGTCTGGCCGACCCCCGAAATGTCGTCGCGTTCGCCTTCGACGGTCATCAGCGCGGTATCGCATATCGCCGCCGTGTCCACCGCCACACCGCGATGGGTGAACAGCCCGCGCGGCAGGTGGTGTTCCTGGAAAACCCGTTCCACCGTCTCCAGGAAGTATTCCGCCGGCATGTCCATGACCGCCAGATATTCGTCGTAGAAGCGGCGATGGGCCTCCGCGCTCTCGCCGTCCCCCGTCACCAGATGCTCGAACATGCGCAGATGCGCGCCGACATGGCGGTCGAGGTTCATGCCCATGAAGCCCGAAAGCTGCATGAAGCCCGGATAGACCCGGCGCCCGAAGCCCGGATAGGGCGGCGGCACGGTCTGGATCAGCATCTGCTCGAACCAGCGCCGGCTGTGCGACTTGGCGAACTCGTTGACCTTCGTGACGCCGGTGCGGGTGTCGATCGGCCCGCCCATCAGCACGAGCGAACGCGGCGCGGCCTTTCCCGAGGCGGCCAGCAGCGCCGTTGCCGCAAGCGCCGGCACGGAGGGCTGGCAAACGGCGACGAGATGCACATCCGGCCCCAGCCGCGCCAGGAACTCCAGCAGCGTGTCGATGTAGTCGTCGAGCGTGAACGGCCCGCGGCTCGCCGGCACCTGCCGGGCGTCCTGCCAGTCGGTGATATAGGCGTCATGCTCCGCGAGCAGCCCGCGCACCGTGTCGCGAAGCAACGTGGCGAAATGGCCGGAAAGCGGTGCCACCACCAGCACGACGGGGTCTCCCGTGCGGCCCTCGCGCCTGAAATGCAGCAGGTCGCAGAACGGCCCGGAAAGGACCGCCTCTTCCCGCACGGCAAGCGGAACGCCGCCGCTCAGCACCTGGCGGATGGCGAATTCCGGCTTGCCGTGCTTGCGGCTCGCGCGCTCGAACAGTTCGCAGGCCGCGCCGACGGCGCGTCCGGCAGGGTGCCAGGACATCGGGTGGAGAGGGTTGGACGCCGCCTGCCGGCCGGCCTCGGCCATCATGCGCGCCGGCGCCCAGGCGAGGCGCTGCATCTCGTGAAGCGCGTAAAGCATATCGGCCTTTCCCGATACGGGCAGGGAGCGCCCGTAATCCGGCGGCCGGGCCGGCTTTCGGGATTGCGCCCGGAACGCGGGTGGGGTTTGCATATCCTATGGCCGGCACAATAAGTCCCTTCGCACTCATCGGCAATGTCGCGTTCCGGCGCGTCTGGGTTTCGGGCGCGCTCTCCAATGTGAACCGCTGGCTGGAGATTCTGGCGGTCGGCGTGTGGGTGTTCGATCGCACCGGCTCCGCATTCGACGTGACGCTGATGTTCGTGCTGCGGTTCCTGCCGCTCATGCTGTTCGGCGCGCTCGCCGGCTCGCTGGCCGAGCGGTTCGACCGCCGGGCCGTGGTGATGGCGGGGCTCGGCGTGTTGATCGCAAACTCGGTGTTGCTGGGCGCACTGGCCGCGCTCGGCGCGCTGGAGGTCTGGCATGTCGCGGCGGGCGCGTTCCTCAACGGCATGATCTGGTCCGGCGAAATGCCGCTGCGGCGCACCATGCTGGGCGACATTGCCGGCGACGGCCGGGTCGCCCAGGCGATGGGGTTCGACGCCGCCACCAACAATGCGACCCGGATGCTCGGTCCGCTTGCGGGCGGGGCGCTGCTGGAGGGCATCGGCATTTCCGGGACGTTCTTCGCCGGCGCCGCCATCAATCTCCTCTCGCTGCTGCTCATGGCGCGCGTGCGTGTCGGGACCGACGCGCGGACGGGCGCGGCGCCCGCCGGCGTGCTGACCGCGCTTCGCGACGGCTTCCGCTACATCCGCACCAACCGCCCGCTGGTCGCCACCCTGGCCGTCACCGTCATCTTCAATGTCTGGGGCTTCCCGATGACCTCGATGGTGCCGGTGATCGGGAAGGAGGCGCTCGGCCTCTCGGCGTTCCCAGTGGGCGTGCTGCAGAGCGCCGAGGGGCTGGGCGCGCTCATTGGCGCGCTCGGCATCGCCTGGCTCGGCCGCGCCGTCTGGTTCCGGCGCATCTATGTCTTCGGGGTTGCGTCCTACATGGTGTCCGCCATCGTGTTCGTGGCCTCGCCCTGGTTCCTGCTTTCTGGCACAATTCTGGTCACGGCCGGCATCGGAGGCGCCTGCTTCGCGACCATGCAAGCGACCCTGACCTATCTCGGCGCGAGCCCGGAAATGCGCAACCGCGCCATGGGCGCGCTGACCATCTGCATCGGCACGGGGCCGATCGGCTTCCTGCATATGGGCCTGCTCGCGGAATGGCTGGGCGCCTGGACGGCCGTCACGGTCGTCGCCGTCGAGGGGCTGGCGATGCTGGCGCTGGCGCTCGTTGTCTGGCCGGAGGCGAGGCGATGACGGCATTGCGAAGCAGCGTCATCGCAGCCCTCTGCCTCTGCAGCGCCGCCGCGGCGGGCGAACGGCTCACCGGCCTGCCCCTGCCGCGATACGCCGCGATCCGCGCCACCGAGGCCAATCTCCGCGTCGGGCCGAGCATGAACTATCCCGTGCTCTGGCGCTATGAGGAGCGGGGCCTGCCGGTGCGGATCGTCAAGGAGCATTTCAACTGGCGGAAGGTCGAGGACCCCAGGGGCGAGACGGGCTGGATGAGCGCGCATCTGCTGGCGGACTGGCCCCGCGCCATCGTGACGACCGCGGACCGGCTGCTCCGGCGGTCGCCGGAGGCGGGCGCCCGGGGCGTGGCCAAGCTGGAGCGGGGCGTGGTGGTCACGGTGCTCGAACGCCGCGAGGGCTGGTGCAGGGTTGCGAAGGAGGGCCACAAGGGCTGGCTGAAGAGCGACGAGGTCTGGGGCGCCTGCGTCGCGCCGTGACGCGAGGGAGGACGGACGGGAAGATGAGCGAAAACGAAACGATCCGGCGCGTGGCGTCATGGGCGGCGGCGGCCCCCGGCCGGAACTGGCCGCCCGAGGTCATGGAAGCGGCCAGGGCCTGCCTGCTAGACACGCTGGGCGTCACGCTCGGCGCGCTCGGCGAGCCGGGCGGCAGGGCGGTGCGCCGCGTCGTCGAGGGCTGGCGGGCCGAAGGCGGGGCGCGCATCGCGCTCGGCGGCACGACCTGCGCGGCCGGGGCGGCACTCGTGAACGGCACCTTCGCCCACTGCCTGGACTATGACGACACCCATGTGGGCGCGACGGCGCATCTCTCCGCGCCCGTCTGGTCCGCGGCGCTGGCCGTGGGGCAGCAGACCGGCGCCGAGGGCCGGGACATGACGGCCGCCTTCATCGCCGGCTTCGAGGCGGGCGCGCGGCTCGGCAACGGCATCGGCGGTGTGGCCAATCTGCGCGGCTGGCATTCCACCGGCATTTTCGGCGCGCTCGGCGCGGCGGTCGCCGCGGCCGTGCTGCTGCGGCTCGACGAGGACGGCATCGCCCGCGCGCTCGGCGCCGCCGCCACGCAGGCCGGCGGCCTGACGGGCTCCTTCGGCACCCATGCCAAGCCCTTCCATGCCGGCAAGGCGGCGATGAACGGCGTGCTGGCGGCGGAACTCGCGGCCGCCGGCTTCGAGGCGTCCGAGGCCCTGCTGGAAGCCGAAGGCGGGCTCGGCAGCGCGCTGGTGCAGGACGGCGCGGCGGCCATCGGCGCGGTGGATTTCGACGACGGCTGGGAGCTGCTGCGCAACACGGTCAAACCCTATGCCGCCTGCCTGCTGACCCACCCGGTCATCGACGCCGCGCGGTCGCTTGCGCCCGAGGCGGCCGGCCGCGAGGCCCGGCGTATCGAGCTGCGCGTCAATCCCGCCGCGATCCGGCTTGCCGGCAAGGCGGACCCGCAAACCCCGCTCGAAGGCAAGTTCAGCCTCGCCTTCTGCACGGCGCTGGGCCTTGCCGGCCGCCCGGCGGTGGAAGGCGATTTCACCGCCGAAACGCTGGCCGACCCGGATCTGCGCTCGGTGCTCGCCCGCGTCGAGCCGGTGGCCGAACCCGGCCGGGACACGCGCTCGGCGGCGCTGGAGGTCCAGTGGCTCGACGGCGCGACCGACCGGCGCGAAACGGCCATGGCGCGCGGCAATCCGGGCAACCCGCTCTCCCGCGCCGACCTGGAAGCCAAGTTCCGCTCGCTCGCCGAACCGGCGCTGGGCGATGCGGCAGCGACGCTGAGCGTACTCGCCTGGGACTTCGATGCGCCGGGCCGCGCCGGCGAACTCCACAACCTTCTCGCCGCTTAGGAGGCGCCTCCGCCCATGACCCTCTCCATCCGCCTTGCGCCCGAAGACAATGTGGTCGTCGCGCGCATTGATATCCTCTCCGGAACGGAGCTTCCGGGCGAAGGCGTCACGGCGCTCGATGTCGTGCCTGCGGGCCACAAGATCGCCACGCGCCCGATTGCGGCGGGCGAGCCGGTGCGCAAATACGACCAGATCATCGGCTTTGCGAGCGAGCCGGTGGAGGCCGGCGCGCATGTTCATGTCCACAATTGCGCCATGGGCGATTTCGAGCGCGATTACGCCATCGGCCGGGAGACGAAGCCGGTCGATTTCGTGCCGGAAGGCGAGCGGGCGAGCTTCCAGGGCTATCTGCGCGCCAATGGCCGGGTCGGCACAAGGAACTATATCGGCGTGCTGACCAGCGTGAACTGCTCGGCCACCGCCGCGCGCTTCATCGCCGAGGCGGTCGAGGACCGCATTCTCGCGGATTATCCGCATGTGGACGGCGTCGTGGCCCTCACCCACGCCACCGGCTGCGGCATGGCCGGGGCGGGAGACGGCTACGAGAACCTCCAGCGCGTGCTCTGGGGTCATGCGCGCCACCCGAATTTCGCCGGCATCGTGCTGGTCGGGCTCGGCTGCGAGGTCAACCAGATCGACTTCCTGCTGGAAGCCTACGGCCTCGAGCGCGGCCCCTTCCTCAGCACCATGAACATCCAGGAGACCGGCGGGCTCAGGCGCACGGTGGAGCGGGGCCGCGACCTCATCCGCGAGATGCTGCCGGAGGCGGACCGCGCCAGGCGCCAACCCGTCGCCGCGTCCGAGCTCACGGTTGCGCTGCAATGCGGCGGCTCGGACGGCTATTCCGGCATCACCGCCAACCCGGCGCTCGGCGCGGCGGTGGACAGTCTGGTCCGCCACGGCGGCACCGGGGTGCTGGCCGAGACGCCGGAAATCTACGGCGCGGAGCATCTGCTGACCCGCCGGGCCGTGGACGAGCGCACCGGGCGCAAGCTCATCGAGCGCATCCGCTGGTGGGAGGATTACACGGCGCGCAATGGCGGCGAGATGAACAACAACCCCTCTCCCGGCAACAAGGCGGGCGGGCTCACGACCATCCTGGAGAAGTCGCTGGGCGCGGCCGCCAAGGGCGGCACCACCAATCTCGCCGGGGTTTACCGCTATGGCGAACCCATCGACCGCAAGGGCTTCGTGTTCATGGACAGCCCCGGCTACGACCCCTGCTCGATCACCGGGCAGGTGGCGTCCGGCGCGAACTTGGTCTGCTTCACCACCGGGCGCGGCTCCGTCTATGGCAACAAGCCCGTGCCCTCGATCAAGCTCGCCACCAACACCGAGATGTATCGCCGCCTCGAAGAGGACATGGACATCAATTGCGGCACGATAACCGACGGCGCGGCGAGCGTGGCCGAGGTCGGCAGCGAGATTTTCGACAAGTTCCTCGCCGTCGCCTCCGGCGAAGCCACCAAGTCCGAAGCCCAGGGCCTCGGCGCGGCCGAGTTCATCCCCTGGCAGGTCGGCGCGGTGATGTGAGAGCAATCGAAGGAAATCTTCGAACTGCAATCATAAACTTGCTCGTATGGCAACGCTTGCCCGCCAGTATCTCCCAGCACTGGGGGTAGTGTTTCAGCACAGGCTGAGGAAGGAATAACGGTCGAGTTGCCTCTCATATGACGCAGTCACAGCCCATGCATTGTCAAATGCCTACATGCTTTACTCAAAAGGGTATATCGGACAAGTCGTCCGGTCGGCGGATCATGTAGTCGTCTTTTGTATCAGAGACGACCACCAACGCTACTTCTATATGTTCTTCATCTCGGCCAACTATTTGGTGAGGTTCAAAGGGATTATAATGAATGATCTCGCGATCAGCCCAGTACACAGACAGAAAAACTCGAATCTCAAAAATAGAGAGTTTTTGCAAGATTCCATTCAAGTCGGCTTGACGGCGCAATATCTCGATATCGTTCGATGGCAGCTTCTTTTCAAGGTTATCGTGCAGCATTGTTAGCAGATCGATATTCTCAGAAGCTGGTTCTACCTCGTAATCGATCCGTACGTTTGAGCAACGGCGAATTTCGTTGATGATTCTTCTACCGGATATTGTGGGGATCAAAACGACTTCACCCAGTGCTGCCTTCGGGGCACCGTTCGTCGCCGTATCGCTAATGCACAACTGGTCCACTGGTACCTCCAGTGCTTCCGCCATAAAGGACGCCGTTTCACGTGCCACGGGTTTTCCTGCTTCGGCCCGTTGGACTGTACGTTTGTTCACATCGGACATTGCAGCAAGCTTTTCCTGAGAAAGCCCTTTTGCTTCTCGCGCTCGCCTTACTTTTTCACCATCTAACGTCATGGTTGATCTCCTCCGCTTTATGCGTTTGGTTTTCGAATATACGACCATAGTTGGTTCCAGTAGATGTGCCGACGACACTATAGCGCAATTGAAGCGCCAGACTAGCGACATATAAGCGACATTTAATGATAGGTAAACAACATCAGCAGAATCTCAACGATTCACTGCCGCTGTTACACCTTGCCGTCACAAGCTCTATCAGAGCACGATGCGGAAACATTGGACGCGGCCCGCTCCGGAAAGGGAAATTGCGATGGCGCTGAAAATCCTGCTGCCCGGCTTCGCCGCCGCCGTGGAGGCGGGGGACGGGCGGGCGCTGGCCGCCTGCTTTACGAAGGACGGCATTTACCACGACACCTTCTACGGCGCGTTCGAGGGCCGGGATGCCATTGCAGACATGCTGGAGAACTATTTCTGGCGCGATGCGGAGGGCTTCCGCTGGCGGTTCCGGGATGTCTGCGAGGCGGGCGGGACCGGCTATGCGTCCTGGCTGTTCGGCTACCGCTCGCGGTTGGCAGGCGCGGCCGGGCGCCGGGTGGTCGTGGAGGGCATGTCGCGCTTCCGCCTCCGGGACGGTCTGATCGCGCGCTATGACGAACTGCTCGACATCGCCGTGGCGCTCGGCCAGCTCGATTTCGCGCCCGAGCGCACCGCCCGCCACGCCCGCACATACCGCGACCGGGCCGAGCGCGAGCGCTTCTGGGATTGAACCGGAAACGGCGTTTCGTTCGCAAATACAGAAAAATTTCTTGAAATAGTATTGACATCGTCTCCCTCTTCCCTACATGGTCCAGGAGGAAGGAGGCGGCGCTCGCGGGGCCGCTTCCCCTGCTCTTTCGCGTCGGCGCGAAAAGCCCCCGATTCGGCCAACTGGCGAGGTGCGCCCTGCGCCCGGTTCGCGCGCGCGGGCGCATCCGGGCAATCAGGCGCGCGAACCGCGCCGGCGCGAAACGCCCGCCCGCGGGCGGGGGCGCCCGCGCAGGATACGCGCGAATCAAGGTCCCGCTACCCGGGCAGACCGGCGGCGGTAAGGATGGAACGGAGTGGAACGAAACGAGGTGGAGGAACGACATGCGGGAGGCAAACGAATACAGCTTCAGCAGGACGGGCCTGTGGCCGCAAACGGGCCTCTCCCGCTTGCAGGTTACCGGATTCACACATCTCATTCCCGTCCGCAACAGCGCCTCGCCGGTCCGGCTGCGGCGGTCTGCGCGCTCCCTTCGTCGTCCCGGACGCCCGCAGGGCGAGCCGAGGCCTCCCTGCAACCGAGCTCCGACCGCACAAGGCCCCGGATCGAGGCCGGGGCGACGAAGGGGGAGCCGTCCGGGGCTTCCGGAGATGTGCGCATGCGGTCCTCCCTCACAGGCGAGGGAGGGAGACGGACGGCAGCCTCATGCCAGAAAGGACTACAGGATATGCGCCACTCGCATGCAAAACATGACATCCCATGACATATGGCGGGGAAGGCTCACGGCGCCTCATGACGAAACATGACATCGCATGACGTCCCCGGCAGCCGGGACCCAGGGCATCCGGCCGGCGTGCGGCCGGGACCGCGCCGCGGCGGTTCCCTAACGCTCGGCGGCGCCAGAGGCGGCGAAGCGGCTGACCCGGCGGTTGACCACGAAGCGCAGGATCGGGTCGGGCGGCAGGAGCGCGGCGCGCGGGAGCGACAGCACGACCTGCAGCAGTTCGCTGTCCTCCCCGCAGATATGGTCGGCGAGCAATTTGCCGCCGATGGCCCCCTTGGTCATCGGCGCGGCGTCGCAGGACATGAGCGCCCAGAGCCCCTCCCGGACCGGGCCGAAGATGGCGCCTTCATTGCGCGTGAAGCCGAGTATGCCGCCCCAGGTGCCGGCGAAAGCGATGTCCCCGAGCGCGGGCCAGCGCGCCTCGATGCTGCGGCGGTGGATATCGGCTACGCGCTCCATCAGCGCCGGCGGGAAGCGTTTCCCGCGCGCATACCAGAGCGTGTTGCGCATGAGGATGCGGCGGTCCCGCGTGAGGCGGACCGTGCTCCCGTTCGGGTGGGCGGGCAGCAAGCCGAACTCTCCCTCCCCGCCGAGCATCGCCGCCTGCGCGTCCGTCAGCGGCTCGGTCAGGCTGGCGAAGCTCGCAAGCGGCACTATGGCGCGACAATCTGGGTGAGAGCTGCGCGTCAATCAGGATGAGATTCCCGGCGGCAGCGGCGAGTTGATGATTGCCGCGCGGGGGGTGGATTGCAAGCGGTTTCCGGTTTTGATTGTCGCGGCGCGACAAACAGTGTTTTCGGGAATGGTTTTGATTGTCGCGGCAGGCCGTCGGGTCGGAGAAGAGACGGCGCGCGGAGACGATCCCCGCGGGCCCTGATTGTCGTGGCCGCTCTACCTGAGCAGGCGGCGGCTCAGTCCTTGGTGTTTTTCTCGGTTGCGTAGCTTGGCGGCCGGCCGGCCTTTCGCTTGCCTCTGTCGAGAGCGGCGCGGCGGCGGTAGCTCTCGACGTTCATCTCGAGGATGGTGGCGTGGTGGACGAGGCGGTCGACGGCAGCCACCGCGGTTGTTTCGTCCGGGAACACCTTTCCCCACTCGCCGAAGGGCTGGTTTGCGGTGATGAGCAGGGATCGCCGCTCGTAGCGCGCCGAGATGAGTTCGAAGAGCACGCCGGTCTCGGCCTGGTCCTTCCGCACATAGGCGAGGTCGTCGAGGATCAGGAGGTTGAAGCGGTCGAGCCGCGCCAACAGGCTTTCCAGTGCAAGCTCGCGCCTTGCAACCTGCATGCGCTGCACGAGATCGGTGGTCCTGGTGAACAGCACACGGTATCCGCTCTCAACCAGGGCCAGGCCAATGGCGGAGGCGAGATGGCTCTTGCCGGCCCCTGGCGGTCCGAAGATCAGGCAGTTGGCGCCCTGGCTGAGCCAGGCGTCGCCGGCGGCCAGCGCGCTGACCTGGGCCTTCGAGATCATCGGCACGACGTTGAAGTCGAAGGAGGCAAGCGTCTTGCCCGGAAGCAGCTTGGCCTCCCTGAGGTGGCGCTCGATGCGCCGCCGGTCGCGTTCGGCGAGTTCGTGTTCAGCCAGGGCCGCGAGGAAGCGAGCCGCGGTCCATCCTTCCTTGTCGGCCCGCTTGGCGAAGCTCTGCCAGAGTTGTCTGATCGTCGGCAGGCGGAGCTCGGCAAGCATCAAGGAGAGCTTCATGGCGTCGATCTTGTTGGGGTCGAGCGCGGTGTTGTTGTCGTCTTTGTCGGTCATGCCGCCTCTCCTGCGCTCAGCAACGAGCCATAGCCGCCGAGCGGCGGCCTGACGACATCGACGCTGGGCATCTTGCTGCGGCGCGGCGCGAAGCGCGCCTTGAGCTCGCCGGGGTCGGGGAGACGGCCGATCCCGAGCGCGTGGTTGATCGCCGCGGCCAGCTCGGCCTCGCAACTCTCCTCATGCGCCAGCGCCAGGAGGCCGACGGCGAGGCGGCAGGCCTCGCGCTCGCCGATCCGCTCCAGGGCCTTCTCGAAGCAGCGTCGGTAGGGCTCGCGAGGGAACAGCTCGTCGCGATAGACCAGGTTCATCAGCGCCATCGGCTTCTTCTTCAAGGAGTGGATGACGTGACGGTAGTTGACGACGTGACCGCCCGGACCGCTCGCGCCGACGCGCGCGCGCGGCAGGGTGAGGAGGTGAGTGCCCGAGAGGAAGAGGTCGATCCGGTCGTCGTAGACGCGCGCCCCGAGCCGGTGCCCGATCAGGCGTGAGGGCACGGTGTAGAACACGCGGCGGAGAACGAAGCCGGAGGACTGGCCGATGTTGACGCTGATCGTCTCGTAATCGACAGTCCGCTCGACCGGCAGGTCCCGCAGCACCGCGCGCTCGGCTTCGATCGCCTTGGAGCGGTGTGCGTTGGCGCGGCCGACCACCTCGGCGACAAAGCGCCGATAGGCGTCGAGGGTCTCGAAGTCCGACGAGCCGCGCAGCGCCAGCGCATCCGCGATCCGGCGCTTGAGGTGTCCGTGCGGCCCTTCGATCGAGCCGTTCTCATGCGCCACGCCGCGGTTGTTGCGGGTGGCTTCCATGCCGTAATGCTCGCACAGCGCCCGGTAGCGCCCGGTCATGTCCTCGACCGCGTCCTTGCCCAGGTTGCAGAACGCCGCCGACAGGCTGTCGGTGCGGTGCTCGCCAGGCGCGCCGCCGAGATGCCACAGCGCGTCCTGCAGCCCCTCGGCGAGCGCCGTGAAGCTCTCGCCGCCCAGCACCACCCGGGCATGGGTGAAGCCTGACCAGGCGAGGCGGAAGTGGTAGAGCATATGGTCCAACGGCTGCCCCGCGACGGTCACGCCGAGCGAACCCATGCGGGTGAAGTCGGACAGGCCCTGCCGGCCCGGCTCGTGCTTCTGGCGGAAGATCACGTCCTTCTCCGCGCCGTGCTCGGCGCGCCAAGTGCGGATCCGCCGCTCCAGCGTGCGCCGCACCCCCGGGTCCAGTTCGGGATGGCGGCGCCTCAGCTCCTCGAACACGCCGACCGGGCGGATCAGCGGGCTGGCCTCAAGGATCGGCACGACGTCCTCCTCGAAGATATCGGCCAGCGGGTCCGGGCGGCGCCGGCCTCGCGGCTTCTTCTCCCGAGCGGGAAGCGGATCGGCAGCGAGCCGGTAGCCGGTGGCACGGCTGAAGCCCGCCTTGGCGGCCGCCACCGCGATGGTGTCGGTCTTCTTATGGGTCATGAACAGCCTCTTCTGGCGATCGGTTATGTGACGCCCGGGCAACGACGCGCTCCCCCACTCGGAAAAGCCTCACCGTTCGCCCGGCCGGCCCTGGCCGCCAGAAGGCCCGGGGGAAATTTTTCGAGCCGGCGGCCCGGAACTCCGGTCGGGCTACGCCCTCCCTGCGTTCCAGGCCGCCGCCTTCCCCCGTCTCATCCTGATTGACGCAAACGTCTCAGCTTGATTGACGCGCCGCACGGCACGGCCCGATGCTTCAGAAGGCCCATTTCCTCGGTGGAGAAATGGGTGCAGAGCACGACCTGGCGCGCCTCGACCGTGCCGCAGTCCGGGCAGGCGACGCGGAAGCCGCCGTTCATGCCGGTCTCCAGCACCGGGCTCTCCTCGTAGAGCGCGACATTCGCCGGGAGCGTCGCAGCAAGGCCGCGCATCATGGCGGACGGCTGGACGAGGGCGGAGCCGTCCACCCGCACGCCGCGCCGGTAGTAACGCGAACCGGTGACGGCCTCGACCCCGTCCCGGTCGAGTTCCGCCCAGGCCACGCCCAGCGAGTCGAAGCCGTCCGAAACGCCCCGGAGTTCCGCCTCCGCACCCGCGCCGGCGGCGACATAGATGCGCCCCCAATCGCTCCACTGGCACTGGATCTGGTGCTCCCGCACAAGCCTGCGGAGCCAGTCGGTGCCGGCGGAGAACAGCCGGTCGTTCTTCCGCGCGGCTTCCATGTGCTTCATGCCGCCATGGCTGTGGTGGTCCAGCATGAAGCCGGCATTGCGCCCGGACGTGCCGTAGCCGACCCGACCCGCCTCGATGAGCGCCACGCTGTCGCCGGGCCGGAGCTCGGCGAGGCGCCGCGCGGTAGAGCAGCCGCATATGCCCGCGCCCACCACCGCGAAATCGACCTTGACCCGGCCCTCGACCCGGCGCGCGGGCGGCGGCGCGGGCAGCGTCTCGAACCAGCCGTTGCGCGGCCCGTCATCGGGCAATTTCCGCGCCCCGAATGTCCTCGGCGCCATGTCAGGCCTCCCCGGTCAGGTGTGGATTCCTTTTGGATTGAACCGCAATTCGGGCCGGGCCCACAACCGTCACCCCGGCCCGGCTACGCCGCGTTTCGCACCCCTTTCGTCACCCCGGCCCCCGAGCCGGGGTCCATCCATGGCTCCCGATGTTGCCGCAGCCGGTGCAGAATAGGACAAACCGCCGAGGATGCCGCGAGAACCGAGGCTGGACCCCGGCTCGGGGGCCGGGGTGACGGATTGATGACATGCGATGCGAGCAACCGGAAACAAATGCGTGAGTCCGGCGTGTCCCTGGGGCGGGAGCCATCTACCGGCGTTTGCATCGGAGTGAAGGGAACGGGGATGAACCCCGGACCGGAGTCCGGGACGACGAACCGAGTGCCGCCAGCCTCTGCGAAGCCGGAACTACCCGGTGGCGATGTAATCCTTGAGGGCCTGCGCCTCGGCTTCGATCTCGCTCATGCGGGCCTTCACGACATCGCCGATGGACACGATGCCGACCAGCTCCTCGCCCTCCAGCACGGGCAGGTGGCGCATCCGCCCCTCGGTCATGCGCGCCATCAGGTCGTCTATATGGTCCGAGCGCGCGCAGGTGATGACCCGGCGCGTCATGATCTCTTCGACCGGACGGTCCAGCACGTCGCGCCCGTGCTCGGCAAGCGCCGCGACGACATCGCGCTCGGACACGATCCCGACGAGCGCGCCGCCGGGCGAGGACACCGGCATAGCGCCGATGCGCCGCTCGAACAGCGCGAGCGCGATATGCCCGACCGATTCGCCGGGATCGGCCGTCACCACCTCATGGCCCTTGTCGGCGAGGATCTGCGCAACGAACATGTTCCATTCTCCGTCCGGACATGAAACGGCCCCGCCGGAACTCGGGTTGCACGGCGGGGCTCTATCGATGGTGTTTCGATGGGTCTCTTTTGAAACCTGTCGCCCGCCGCAGGGCGGTCGGGCCAGTCTGTTTCTTTTGTCGGATGGCCCCTATGAGGGGCGGACCCGGACCGGTGGTTTCATGGCGTTCATCCTCCTCGATCCTGGCCGGCAACGCCCATCGCATTCCCGTCTTCGCAAGACAAGTCTGCGACCTTCCGTCGCAAGCTGTCAACAAAAACTATATGCGCAAAATCAACCGGTTAGGGATTTTCCTGAGACGGAGAAACGCATTTCCACAGGTGGAAATTGCGTCCGGGCGGACTTCCTCCCGTCAAGACGCCATCCGGTCAATGCGCCATGAACACGGGGAGCGTGCTTTCGGCGAGGATATGGCTGGTCGGGCCGCCCAGGATCATCTGGCGCAGCCGGCTGCTGGTGTAGCCGCCCTTGAAGACGAGGTCGGCCCCGAAGGCGGCGGCTTCCGCGAGCATGGCCTCGCCCGCGCTGCGCCGCCCGCGCTGGTGCACCGCGGACTCGACCGGCAGGCCGTGCCGCGCCAGCCCTTCCGCCATTTCCGCCGCGCTCGGCCCGGGCACGAACGCGCCTTCCACCGTCACGACCAGGACGCGCTCCGCCTGCCTGAGCAGCTCCATACCCATCGCGATGGTGCGCGCAGTCTCCGTGCTGCCGTTCCAGAGAACCGCGATGTTCGCGCCGAAATCCTCCGGCGCCTGCGGCGGAGCCACCACCATCGGACGGCCGCTTTCGAACAGCACCGCCTCCAACGTGCTCATCGAGGGCGAGTCGCCGGCGCCGGTCGGCCGGCCGACCACGGTAAGGTCGAAAGCGCGGGCGCGCTCGGAGACATCCAGATGGCGCGCGACTTCCTCCCGCCATGCGTGCGAACGCCCTTCAAGCGCGGCTTCGAACCGGGCGCGGGCACGGCCGGACGCCTCGTTGTCGCGGCGCTCCAGATCGTCGAGCAAGGCCGGCGACGCGGCGTCCGCCGCGCCGGCGGCCATGATGTCCGGCAACGAGCGGCGCTGGTAGAAGCCCTCGACATGGGCGCCGAAACGCCCCGCCACGATCCGCGCGCAGGCCAGCATCGAATCGAGCCCGCCCGCCTCGTTCATCGGCACCAACACGGTCTTCATCCGTCCCTCCTTCCGCTCCGGTTGCACGGGCGCCTCCCCATGCGTTCGATTTGCGGCGGCCTTATGAAATCGCGTCAAAATGCCGCAGTCAATAGCGCGCCGTTCATGCCGGCGGCAGCGGCCTTGCCGCGGCGCCTCAGGCCGCCCGCCAGCCTCCGGTCATGCGCTGTGCGGGGCCAGGATCTGCCGCACCGTGGCGACATCCTGGAGCTTGTCGAAACCGGCGTTGATCTCCTCGAAGCCGATCTTGCGGTCGATCAACCGGTCCACCGGCATCCGGCCCTGCATGTAGAGGTCGATGAAGCGCGGGATGTCCCGCACCGGCACGCAGCTTCCCATATAGGAGCCGAGGATGGACTTCTCCTGGGCCACGAGCTCGCTCTGGTTGAAGGTGAAATCGGCGGCCGCCGGCGAGAGGCCGGCCGTGACCACCGTACCGCCGTAGCGGATGCTGTTCCAGGCGGTTTCCATCGCCTTGATCGTGCCGGCGAGTTCGACCGCGAAATCGACGCCGCCGCCCGAGATGTCGCGGATCTGCTCGATATGGTCGCCGTCGCGGGCATTGACGGTGTGCGTCGCGCCCAGCTGCCGCGCAAGGCCGAGCTTCGAGTCCTCCAGATCGACCGCAATGATCTGCCCGGCGCCCGCAAGCTTCGCGCCCAGCAGGCCGTTCAGCCCGACGCCGCCAAGGCCGACGATCGCCACGCTGTCGCCGGCCCGCACCCGCGCCGTGTTGATGACCGCGCCCGCGCCCGTCATCACGGCGCAGCCGAAGATCGCGGCCTCCTCGATGTCGATGCGCTTGTCCACGACGACGCAGGTGCCGCGGTCCACCACCGCATATTCCGCCATGCAGGAAATGCCGGTGTGGTGGGCGATATATTCGCCGTTCAGCTTCAGGCGCCGTTCGCCGGACATGAGCTGGCCCTGCCCCTTGGTGCGCGCGGCGGTCTCGCAGACCTGCGGACGCCCTTCCAGGCAGCGCCGGCAGCGCCCGCAGGCCGAGCCGAACTGGAAGACGATATGGTCGTCCGGCTTGATGTCGTAGACGCCCGGCCCCGCCTCGACGCAGATGCCCGAGCCTTCGTGGCCCAGCACCATCGGCACCGGCCGCGGCCGGTCGCCGTTCAGCAGCGAGAGGTCGGAATGGCAGAGGCCGGCCCCGCCGATCCTCACCAGCACTTCTCCGGGCCCCGGCGGTTCGAGCTCGACCTCCATGATCTCCACGGGCCTGCTGTGGGCGAACGGGCGCGGCGCTCCGCATTGCATCAGCACGGCGGCGGTCATCTTCATGCTTCGGATGTCCTCTCGTTCCGGATCCGACCGGCGGAGAATAGCCGAGCCGGCGCAAGGCAAACAGCCGCCCCCAGGACCCGCCGCCTCGCCTTGACCGCGAAGGCGAATGGTGGATGCTCGCCCTGCCCCTTTTCGAGAACAGGATTCATGGTTAGCCAGACCGAGGGCGAGTTCCTCTGCCTCCACGAGATCGTCCACCGTGCGCACAACAATCTGAACCGGAACTACTGGGATTATCTGGCAGGCGGCAGCGAAAGCGAGGCGACGCTCAGGCGCAATCGCGCGGCGCTCGACCGTCTGGCCCTGAAGCATCGCGTGCTCCGCAATGTCTCCCGCGTTTCGGCGCGCAAAGACGTGCTGGGCCAGGAGCTGCGCCTGCCGGTGCTGCTGGCGCCCATCGGCTCGCTCCAGAGCTTCGACCCCGACGGCGGCGCGGCGGCCTCGCGGGCGGCCCACGCCTTCGGCACTATGAACATCCAGAGCTCCGTCTCCGAGCCGGGCCTCGAAGAGACGGCCGCCGCCGCGCCCAACCCCAAGGTCTTCCAGCTCTATGTGCGGGGCGATGACGACTGGGTGGACGGCATTGCCCGGCGCGCCATCGCCGCCGGCTACACCGCCTTCTGCATCACCGTCGATACCGCCCATTACAGCCGGCGCGAGCGCGACATCGCCAAGCGCTTCGTCAAGCCCTGGCGCATCGACAACCGCAATATGGAGTTCCAGGGCGCCTTCGACTGGGACAATGTCAAGCGTTTCAAGGACCGCCACGACATCCCGCTCGTCATCAAGGGCATCGGCGCGGGCGAGGACGCGGCGCTCTGTGTCGAGCACGGCGTCGATGTCGTCTATGTCTCCAATCACGGCGGGCGCCAGCTCGACGCCGGGCGGGGGGCGCTCGACATATTGCCGGAAGCGGTCGCCGCAGTGGACGGCAGGGCCGAGGTCTGGGTGGACGGCGGTATCCTGCGGGGCACCGATGTCGTGAAGGCGCTGGCGCTCGGCGCAAGCGCGGTCGGCATCGGCCGGCTGTCGGCGGTCGCTCTGGCCGCAAACGGCGAAGCGGGCGTCGTCACCATGCTGGAGCTGCTGGAGGACGAGGTGGTGACCGCGCTCGGCCTCATGGGCTGCACGGGCTGGCAGGACCTCGGCCCGGAATTCGTCACCCGCGCCGGGCTGACCTCCCAGCCCTCGGTCTTCAGCGGCTATCCGCTGCTCGATCTGGAGGAGACGGGCTATAACTGACGGGTATCGGCTTGGGCCCCTTGTCTGAAGGAGGGCATCGAGATGAACCGGGAACCCCTGCGCGAAATCACCGACGAGGAAATCCGCACCTTCCGGGAAGACGGGGTCGTTCTGCTCAAGGGCCTGTTCGACATGGAGTGGGTCGAGCATGTGCGCGCGCTTGCCGAAATCGACATGAGCACGCCGGGCGAAATGAAGCAGGAGCTGGCGAAGGAGGGCGACCCGGGCCGTTTCTTCAACAACACGTTCCTGTGGCCCCGCCATGGCGAGTTCAGGGACATTGTCTTCCAATCGCCGGCGGCCCGGATCGCCGCCCGCCTGATGGGTGCCGACAAGGTCAACATCGTGTTCGACCAGTTCCTCATCAAGGAGCCGGGAACGCGGGAGCGGACCCGCTGGCATCACGACCTGCCCTACTGGCCCATCGACGGCGACCAGGTCTGCACGCTCTGGCTGGCGCTCGACCCCGTGGATGCGGCGTCCGGCGCCGTCGAGTATGTCAGGGGCTCCCACAGATGGGGCATGCGCTACAAGGCCGAAGCCTTCCTCGGCGAGGGCCGCTACAAGGAGGACCTGCCGCCGGTCCCCGATATCGACGGGATGCGCAGCGATCTGGAATTCGTGCAGCCCGAACTGGAGCCGGGGGACTGCACGGTGCATCACGGGCTGACGGTGCATGGCGCGCCCGGCAACGCGACCGCGAACAGGCGGCGGCGCGCCTACATAACCCGCTGGGCGGGGGGCGACGTCGTCTATTACCCCCGGCCGGGAATCCAGCCCATGCTGAGGGACCCCGACATCCCGCCGGGCGGCCCGCTGGACAGCGACCTCTGGCCGGTGGTCTGGGAGAAGTCGCGCTAAAGACCTCATCCCCGCTCAGGCAGCCCTCATACGCCGCTTGTGCTTCCGTCCATTGTCAGCAGGGTCCGGTACAGGTCCGGGCGCCGGTCCCGGAACAGGCCCCAATCGGCCCGTTGCTGCCGGATTTCGGCGAGATCGAAGGTCGCGGCGATGAACTCGTCCCGATCGGCGCTCGCCTTCGCGGCGATCGCGCCCTTCTCGTCGGCGATGAAGGAGCCGCCCCAGAAGTCCGTGGTGCCGAACGGCCCGCTTTCCGGCCCGACCCGGTTCGACACCACCAGCGGGACCATGTTCGCGCCCGCATGGCCCTGCATGACGACCTGCCAGTGGTCGTGGCATCCGGTCCCGATCGCCGTTGGATAGAACAGCAGCTCCGCGCCCTTCAGCGCCATGCATCTGGCGGACTCCGGAAACCACTGGTCCCAGCAGATCCCGACCCCGATCCTGCCGAACCCGGTGTCCCATGCCTGGAACCCGGTGTTGCCGGGCGTGGTGAAATATTTCTCGAAGCACCGGGGCGGGCCGAGCGGCATGTGGGACTTGCGGTAGAGCCCGAGCCGCTCCCCGGTCGAATCGATCACCGTCACACTGTTGAAATAGGACTGGTTGGCGCGCTCGAAAAAGCTGACCGGAAGGACGACCCCGAGCTCTGCCGCAAGCCGGGACATGTGGCGGACGGAAACGCTCTCCCCGGCCGTGGAGGCCAGAGAGAAATAGTCCGGGTCCCAGTCCAGCATGCCGAAGAACCTGGTCGAGAACATCTCCTGCAGCAGCACGATATTCGCCCCCGCCGCCGCAGCCTGGCGCACGAGGCCGTCCGCCTTCTCGATATTCTCGTCCACCCGGTCCGAACAGGACATCTGGACCGCTGCCACCGTTACTTTCATCGTGCGGACCTCCCGTTTGACCGCCGGACCGCGCGGCCTCGCCGATCCCGTCGGAGAGCTGAAGCCGGTAATGCGGTTGTGCATTGCCGGGATTTGTGACTCTCTGGACGAAGCGGCTCAAGAGAGAAGGACCGATGACCGTTCTTGCAGGCAGGGTTGCCGTAGTCACAGGCGCGCAGCAGGGCATCGGGGCCGCCATTGCGCGGGCGGCGGCCGAAGCGGGCGCGTCCGTCGTCGTGAACTATCTGGATGACGAAGAGGCTGCTGCCGCCATCGTCGCGGCCGCCCGGGCTGCGGGAGTGGGCGCGGTGGCCGCGCAGGCCAACATCTCGCAGCCTGCGGGGGCCGAACGCCTGATGGCCGCCGCCGACGAGTTCGGCGGCGTCGATATTCTCGTGAACAATGCCGCGGTCTTCCCGCGCACCGCCTTTCTCGACATGACGGAAGCCGACTGGGACGGGGTGCTTTCGGTGAACCTCAAGGGGCCGTTCCTCTGTTCCTCGGCGGCGGCGCGGCGCATGGCGAACGCCGGCCGCGAGGGCGCCATCGTCAATCTGGCCTCCGGCGCGGCCTTCCGATCTTCGCCGCGCGGAGCGCATTACGTCGCCTCGAAAGCCGGGCTCGTCGGCCTGACGCGCGCGACCGCGCTCGAACTTGCGCCGCACGGCATCCGCGTCAACGCCATCGCGCCGGGCCTCGCAGACACCGCGCAGCCGCGCTACGGCATGACCGAGGACGAGATCGCCGAAGCGGCCGACCTCATTCCGCTGAAGGGGCTGACCCTGCCGGAGGACGTCGCTCATCTCGCGGTCTTCCTCGCGTCGGCCGCCGCGCGCCGCATCACCGGGCAGACCGTCCACATAAACGGCGGCAACTATCTCACCTGACATCCGGCCTTTACCGCGCGGCAAGCGCCGCAGCCGCGGCGAGAGCGGTTGCGGCGAGCAGCGACGGGACGAGGTAGCTGTCCGTCCCCTCGTGCAGCAGGCCCGCGAGCGCGGGGCCGATCATCTGGCCGAGGCCGAAGGCGGCCGTTATCAGCGCGAGGTTGCGGCGCGGGTCGCCGATGGAGAGCCGCCGCGCATTGACGAGGCCGAGCGCCGTCAGCCCCATGAAGGTGCCGCCCAGCAGGGCCGCCGCCAGCAGCACGGGCCATACACCGCCGCCCAGCACGCTCAGCAGCACGGCGAATGCCTCGACGAGACAGGCCGATGCAAAGGCCCGTTCATTGCTCCAGCGCTGCCCGGCCCAGCCCCAAAACGCGACCGACGGCGCCGCCGCCAGCCCGACGCAAAGCCAGACGATGTTTTCCGCCGGCTGCAGGGCCGGGTCCGCGCGCACCATGTCGGAAATGAAGGTGGCCGTGATGACATAGCCGAAGCCGAACAGGCCATAGGCAATGGCGAACCGGGCGAAACCTTCTTCGCTCCCGCCGGCCTCGGCAGTCGTCCTTGCAGACACCGGCTCCCGCCGGCCCGGCAGCAGAAGCAGGACCGGGATCGCGAGCGCCAGTGCGAGCGCGCCGCAGACGAGCCAAGGGCCCTGCGAATCGCCGGCGCCCAGGGCTGCGGCCGGCACCGCCAGCGACGAGAGCGCGATGCCGACCCCGACGCCCGCATAGATACCCGCCGCCCAGACCGCGCGGCCGGCAGCCGCCAGCCGGTCCATCGTCAGCGAAGAGGCGAGCACCATCACCAGCGCCGCAAGCGCGCCGTTCGCGAAGCGGAGTGCGAGGAACGCGCCCAGGTCTTCCGTCAGCCCCATGGCGCCGGTCGTCGCGGCGCTCGCCACGAGCGCGCCCAAGAGCCAGAGGCGGGCATCGCCGGGCACCGGCCGCCACGCCGCCGCCAGCGCCCCCAGCAGGTAGCCCAGGAAATTGGCCGAAGCGATCAGCCCGGCCTCTGATTTTCCAAGCCCGAGCCCCGCCGTCATGTAAGGCAGGATCGGCGTATAGACGAAGCGCCCGACCCCGATGGCGACCGCCAGCGCCAGGCAGCCGGCAAGCGCCAGCGCCGCCGGATGGCCAACCGGCGCCGCCCGGGCCGCACCCTGGGGAGGTCGGGACACTCCTGCTCAGATCAGGCTGCTTCGCCGACGATCACGGTCACGCGCTTGCCCAGTTGGAGCAAGGCACGGTCTATCGTTGCCGCCTTGGTGGCGTGGTCCGGATTCAGCATGCGGCGCACCTCGCTTTCGGCAATATCGAGCTCGCGCGCAAGGCGGCGTTGCGACATGTTGGACTTGCGAAACGCTTCGTAAAGCGCCGCCTTGAGGGCAATCGGCACCGGCGGGGCGATCACTTGTTGTCCCCTTTTGGCGCGCGACGGTCTAGGCAAATCTTCGCTTTCCCGCATCGTAGCCGCCATCAGTTCGCGCAGCAAATCTCCTGCTTCGGCCCACGCTTCCTCCAGGGTAGCGCCATCCGTCGCGCCCCAGCCGAAATCGGGAAAACTGGCGACATAGCGGCCATCTTCATCGATTTCGATACTGGCGGGATAGTTATAGGTTTCGGGCATGGGCTCGGTCCTCCGGGCTGGAACGCATCCCGCCTCTAGAAATGTTCCTTGTCGATTCCCAAGTCGGCGAGCATCTTGGCGAGCAATCCTTTGCCAATGTCTTTCTTCCGGTCCTTTACGGTCGTCTTGTGCTCTCCGATATAGAGCGTTCCGTGCGAACCGGGTCCGTGCGACGCGACGAAGCGGACTTCCAGTCCCCGGTTCCTTGCCCATTTGCGCGCCCTCGCAATGAACTGCCGGCCGTTCATGAGGTCTGCCGCCTCCTTGTGGAAACCGGAGCCGACGTTCGCAAAATATAAGTGCGCGCATTTTTGAACGCAACACTTCGTTCCCGGCAACCGCTCGAAGCGAGGCCGGGCTCCGATTGACCGAAGACCGTCACGCGGTCGAGCCGCCGTCCACCGCCAGCGTGGTTGCCGTGATGAAGGAGGCTTCGTCGGACAAGAGGAAGAGCGCCGCATTGGCGATCTCCTCCGGCCGGCCCGGCCGCCCCATCGGCAGCGCGCCGCCATGGCGCGCAATCAACTGCTCCTTGTCGAGGCCGTGGGTCGATTGCTGGTCGGGCCGCGCCACGAAGACGCGCAGCATCGGCGTGTCGATGGGGCCGGGGCAGATGGCGTTCACGCGGATGTTCTCCTTCGCGAGCCGCTTGCCGAGCGCCTTCACAAAGCCGACCACGCCATGCTTCACCGCCGAATAGACCGGGCTGAACTGCGAGCCCTGCAGGCCGGAGGTCGAAGCGGTGTAGAGCAGCGCGCCGCCGCCCCGCGCCCGGATTTCCGGGATCGCCGCGTCGGTGGTGACGAGCACGGTGCGCATGTTGAGCGTGACGGCCGTGTCGAAGTCCTCCATCTCGATGCCTTCGACCGAGGCCGGGCCGGGATGGCCGACATGGTTCCAGACGAAGTCGATGCCGCCGAGCGCGTTCGCCGCCTCGCGCACGATCCGCCGGCTGTCCTCATCCTGGGTGAGATCCGCCGGAATCCCGACCGCGCGGCCGCCCGCCGCCTCGATCTCGCCGACCGCCGCCGCGACGGCCTCCGCGTCGATATCCACGACCGCAACGGCCGCGCCCTCCTGCGCAAACCGGATCGCTCCGGCGCGCCCCATGCCGGAGCCGGCCGCCGTCACGATCCCGCATTTGTCCTTCATTCGCATGGTCTCGTTCACCCTCCGAAAGACCGCATCCTCTCCATGGCGAGCGCCGCTTCCTCGACGACCCGCCTCACCACTTCGCCCGCAGGCATGACATCGCCGATCATGCCGCAGCTCTGCCCGGCGGGCAGCACGCCCGCCTCCACGTCGCCCTCGATCCGCCCGCGCTCGGACGCCGGATGCCCGACCTCCATCGCCTGGAGCGGGAAGGGCTTGATCTCCGCCTCGCGCCCGGCCCAGCTCCGGGTGAAGCCGTTGCCGATCAGCCGGCAGGGCTTGCCGCTATGGGCGCGCGTCACGACTGTTCCGGCCACGTCGGTCTCCGCGATCCGGCGCTTGTAGTTGTCATGGCTGCGGCTCTCGGCCGTCGCGATGAATCGGGTGCCCATCCAAACGCCCTGGGCGCCGAAGGCGAGCGCCGCCGCGAGGCCGCGCCCGTCCGCAAGCCCGCCGCCGGCGAGCACCGGCACGTCCACCGCGTCCACCACGGCCGGCACGAGCGCCGCCGTGCCGATGCGCCCGACATGGCCGCCGCCGTCCATGCCCGACGCGACCACCGCGTCCACGCCGTCCGCGACCGCCTTCCTGGCATGGCGGACCGCGCCCACCACCGACATGACGTAAATGCCGCGCTCATGCGCCGCCGGCACGACCGCCGCCGGGCTGCCGAGGCCGGAGACCAGCACCGGCGCCCGCTCCTCCAGCACGGCCTCGACCATGCCCTGCACCGTGTCGGTGTAACGAGCGACCTGCTCGCCCTCCGCGCGCACGGTCGCGAACAGGATATCGACACCGAAGGGCTTGTCGGTCAGCTCCCGCACCCGGCGGATCTCGGCGCGCAGCTGCTCGCCGTCCATGGTCGAGCCCGCGCCCACGACGCCGAGCCCGCCCGCCTCCGAAACGGCCGCCGCGAGGTCCGCGCGCGCGACCCAGCCCATGCCTGCCTGGAACACCGGATGCTCGATCCCGAGCCGCTCGCAGATCGGGGTCCTGATGCGCGCCACCGCCTTACGCCCTCGCTTCCCTTGCATAGACGCCGCCGCGCGGTCCGGTGTTCAGACGGTCGGCGAAGGCGGGCGCCAGCGGCCGCCCGTTCGGAATGTTCATCCAGAGCCGGAGCAGCAGGCGGCGGCGCTCCGGGTCGCCGCTGTCCCGGTATCCGGCCCGGCCGTGCAGGATGGTGTGGTTGTTGAGCCACTGGATGTCGCCGGGCCGGAAGTCCATGTCGAGGCGGAAGCGCGGGTCGAGCGCCAGGCGCTCCACCGTCTCCACCGCCTCCCGCTCCTCGTCCGTCAGGCTCCGCCCGAGCTTGCGCTGCCCGTCCTCGATCTGCTTGCGGTTGAACCGGCAGGAGAGCCGCCCCTCGTACCAGGAGAACACCGGGATGCGGGATCGCGTCACCTCATCGGCCGCGCCCGTCGGCCCCTTGCCCGCGAGGTCGATGCGGAAGCCCGCCGCCAGCGCATCGACCAGATGCGGCGCGGTCGCGAGGATTTCGTTGTAGATCGCGCCCGAGGACGCGATCAGGCTTTCGCCGCCCTGCTCCGCCGGATGCACGCAGAGCAGGCCCACCACATCGGCCGTGTCGCAATGCGGGCCGATCTCGGCATTGGTCGTGTGGCCGCGCACATTGTTGTCGGCGTAGTCGAGACCCCGGTCGAACACCTCGCCGATGAGCGCTCCGGCTGAGTTCTGGGAGATCGTCCGCCCCATATGCTGGGCGAGGCCCCAATAGACGTCCCGCAACCCCGCAGGGTCGAGCTCCAGCCGGTCGAGGCCGCGCATCATCACAAAGCCGCGCCCGTTCTCCAGCTCGTCCACCATGTCCTTCAGGCGCGGGCCGAGCATCGGCAAGGGAAAGTCCGCCCTGCCGAAACCGGGCGCGCCGAAGCGGCGCGGCAGCGCGGCGCGTATCTCCTCCAACTCGGCGTCGGAGAAGGTCCTGATCCAGTCGTCGCGCCCCTCCATGTCCCCGCGCCGCCAGACGCTGGGATGGTCGAGCGGCTTTCTGAGCGTCATGCCCGTCTCTCCTCCACAATCCCCGCCGCGAACAGCGTGTCGATCTCCTCTGCGCCGAGTCCCGCCTCCGCGAGCAGGGCGCGCGAGTGCTCGCCCAGATGCGGTGCGGGGCCCGAAGGCGCCGGCGTCTCGCCGTCGAAGGCATAAGGCGTGCCGTGGAGCTTGAAGTCCTCGCCCGGCCGCCCCGGGTCCGGGATGGCCGAAACGAAGCCGCGTTCGGCAATGCAAGCCTCCGCCAGCGCCTCCGGCACGGTGCGCACCTTGCCGGTCGGCACGCCCGCCTCGTTCAGCACCCGCTCCCAATGCGCGGCGTCCTTCCGCTTCAGGCAGGCCGCGATGGCGCTCCGCACATGGGAGAGGTCCACCGCCGGGTCGCGCCAGGCGATCGGGTCCGACGCCGCCTCGAGCCCCTCCAGCCCAAGCGCCCCGCAGAGGCCCCGGAATTGCGCCCCGGTATTCGCGGTCAGCACAACCGCCGCATCGGCCGTCTCGTAGGTGCCCGAGGCCGGCGAGCCGGAGAAAGCCGTGTTGCCGATCCGCGCCGGCAGAGCCCCCGTCCCGAGGAAGCTGTGGACGGGCGTCGCCATCATGGCGAGCGTCGCCGCGGTCATCGACACATCGACATGCCGGCCCCGGCCCGTCGCATTCCGCTCGATCAGCGCCACGCAGATCGCCGTAAAGGCGGCGTAGCCCGCCGCCGTGTCGGCCATCGGGAAGCCGATCTTGATCGGCGGGTCGCCCTCGCCGCCCTGGGTCCACATCGCGCCCGCCACGCCCTGCACGATATGGTCGTAGGCCGGCCGCCAGGCCCAGTCGGGGTGGCGCCCATAGCCCGAGAGCGAGCAATAGACCGCTCGCGGGTTGGTCTCCCGCACCGCGTCCGCCCCGAGGCCGAGCCGTTCCATCACGCCGGGACGGAAGTTCTCCGCCACCACATCGGCTCCGGCGACCAGGCGCAACGCCGCATCGCGCCCCTCCGGCCGCTTCAGGTCCAGCGCCAGCGAGCGCTTGCCGGCGTTGATGGCCAGGAAGGCGGTGCCCAGCCCGTCCTCCGCGCGGTCCGGCTCGCCGCCCATGCGCCGCAACTGGTCGCCGCGCCCCGGCGGCTCGATCTTCACGACATCCGCGCCCAGCATCGCAAGCTGGAAGGTCGCCAGCGGCCCCGCGATGACATGCGTGAAGTCGATGACCCTGAGGCCCTCGAAAGGCAGTCGTTCCGTCACGCAGGACCCCCCGCATCCGTGCCGCACCGGCCGACTTTACCCCGGACGGCCCCGCATGCCCACTTGCCGCGCGCCGACGGTGTTGCGCGCCGACAGCCGCCCGGCCTCACGACCGACAATGCACGGCTCGCGGAGGAACGCGGTCGGCTACTCCTTCGTTCCGCAGGACTTTCACCCGCTACCCCCACACCAGTTAGCCTGGCGCTCGAAATGTCATGTTTGGAGATTACAAAGATAGGTTGACGGGGGAGACCGACGACATTTCTTCCGTCATACCTCAACGCCCCCTCCGTCACGTCCCCTCCGTCATACCCGGACTTGTTCCGGGTATCTCTCTCCACCGCTGCCGCCGGACGGCCGCATGGATACCCGGAACAAGTCCGGGTATGACGATATGGGGGCGGGTTGGACGCCGGAGAGAAGGTGCGAAGCCTCCCAAACCTGTTGTCAACCTATCCATATAAGCCCCTCATGTTTCGTCATGCGCGCCCGGCGGACTCCCCTGCGGTGTGTCATGCGATGTCATGTTTTGCATGCCGAGAGTTCATATCCTGTAGCCGGTTCAGGCATGAAGCCGCAGCTTGCCTCCCTCCCCCGCCTGCGGGCTACTGGATTCGAACATCTCCGTGCGGTGGCGTTGCCTTGCATGCCCCCAACCGCCTGCCCTCGCGAAAGCGGGGGACGCCCCGGCCCCGAACCCAGCCCCGGTTCTTGCGGCAGCCCCGGCAGCCCGGTCTCCTCTCCATCGGCCGCGGCGGCATCGGGAGCCAAGGCCGGGTCCCCGCCTTCGCGGGGACGACGAAAGGGGGGCAAAGGCCCGCTCCGCCGAAACCCTGTTTTCGCAATCCTGCATGTCGTTCCTTCACCTCGTTTTGTTCCACCTCGTTCCACTCCCTCCATCGCCCGGTTCCCCGAAGCGGCGGACCCTGATTCGCGCGTATCCTGCGCGGGCGCCCGCGCCCGTGGGCGGGCGTTTCGCGCCGGCGCGGTTTGCGCGCCTGATTGCCCGGATGCGCCCGCGCGCGCGAGCCGGACGCGGGGCGCACTTCGCCTGTTGGCCGAATCGGGGGCTTTTCGCGCCAGCGCGAAAGGCGAAACGAAGCGGCCTCGCGAATGCCGCCTCCTTCCTCCTGCACACATAATAACACAGATTTTCCGAGAGCAGTCCTCTTCAAATGAATTATTTCAAAAATAAATGAACAAACAACCAATATCGGGACTGCCCACCCGATACTCTTCCCGCTTGCGAGGAAGGCGGGGCTATTCGACGGCGATGAGCGCGGCGGCGACGCGGCGGTCTTCCGCCATCAGCACATTGTAGGTGCGGCAGGCCGCGCCGGTATCCATGGCGTCGGCGACCATGCCCTCGGCCCGGATCGCCTCGCGCAGCGCACGGGGCAGGAACTCCGCCCGGTTGCCGCAGCCGATCAGCAGAATTTCCGGGATGTCCTCCCCCTCCGTCAGCGGCATGAGGCTCTCCAGCGTGAGGTCCCGGAAGTCGGCCACGGACCAGGACAGGGCCGCGTCGGGGCGGAGCAGCACCGACCCCGTCCACACGGCGCCGGAAATGCGGAAGCGCCCGCTCCCGTAGCTTTCGACGACCTGCCGGCCTTGCGGGACGACAGGGCTGATGTCGGTCATCGGTCGCCGAGCGTGCGGGCGACTTCGGCGTCGTCGGGCAGGTCGTCCGTCGCGCTCGGGCGCACCCCCATCCACAGCAGCGTGGCCGACGCAATCCAGACCGAGGAATAGGTGCCGATGATGACGCCCCAGATCATCGCGAAGGCGAAATCGCGAATGACCTCGCCGCCGAGGAAAAAGAGGGAAAACAGCGCCAGCAGTGTGGTCGCGGAGGTCATGACCGTGCGCGACAGGGTTTCGTTGACCGACTTGTTCAGCAGGTCGGTCATCGGCAGGGTCTTGTAGCGGCGCAGGTTCTCGCGCACCCGGTCGAAGACGACCACCGTGTCGTTGATCGAATAGCCGGCAATGGTCAGCACCGCAGCCACGGTGGAGAGGTTGAATTCCAGCTGCAGGAGGGAGAAGACACCCACGGTCGTGACGACGTCATGGGCGAGCGCCAGCACCGCGCCCACGCCGAACTGCCATTCGAAGCGGAACCAGATGTAGGCCATGATCGCAAGCAGGGCGAGCGCAACGGAGATCGCGCCCGCCTCGATCAGCTCGCCGCCGACCTTGGGACCGACGACCTCGACCCGCCGGTATTCCTCAACACTGTCGCCGAGCGCCTCCTTCACCGCGGCCACCGTGGCCTGCTGGGCGGCATCCCCGCCCGGCTGCTGCTGGATGCGGATCAACACGTCGGTCGGCTGGCCGAACTCCTGCAGGCCGACCTCGCCCCGGTCGAGCGCGGAGAGCGTCTGGCGCATTGCCGAAATATCGGCCGGGCCCTTCGTGCGCACCTCGATCAGCGTGCCGCCGACGAAGTCGATGCCGAAATTCAGGCTCTGCACCGCGAGCGACGCCACGGAGGCCAGGATCAACAGGATCGAGACGACATAGGCGCGCTTTCTGAGCGCGATGAAGCGGAAATTGGTGTCGGGTGGAATGAGCCGCAGCGGTCGCATCGTGCCCCTTCGCCCCTCAGATCGGCAACATTTGCGGGCGCCGGCGGCGGACCCAAAGGACGACCATCAGCCGCGTGACCCAGATGGCGGTGAACATGGAGGTCATGATGCCGATGGCGAGTGTGACCGCGAACCCCTTGACCGGCCCGGAGCCGAACCAGAAGAGCAGCGCCGCGGCGATCAGGGTGGTCAGGTTCGCGTCGATGATCGTCTTGAGCGCCCTGTCGTAGCCCGCGTCGATGGCCCCGATCACGCCGCGCCCGACCCGCGCCTCCTCGCGGATACGCTCGAAGATCAGCACATTGGCGTCCACCGCCATGCCGATGGTCAGCACGATGCCGGCAATGCCGGGAAGGGTGAGCGTCGCCTGCAGCAGCGACAGCGCGCCGAAAATGAGCGCCATGTTGAACACCAGCGCGACATTCGCCATGAGGCCGAAGAGGCCATAGACCACCACCATGAACACCAGCACGGCGACCATGCCGATGATGCTCGCCGCCTTGCCGGCGTCGATGGAGTCCTGCCCGAGGCCGGGCCCGACCGTGCGCTCCTCCAGATAGACCAGCGGCGCCGGCAAGGCGCCGGCGCGGAGCAGCAGCGCCAGGTTCTGCGCTTCCGTCAGCGAAAACGATCCCGAAATGATGCCGGAGCCGCCCAGGATAGGCTCGTTGATCCTGGGCGCGCTGATGACCTCGTTGTCGAGCACGATGGCCAGCGGCCGCCCGACATGCTCGCCCGTGGTGCGGCCGAACTGGCGTGCGCCCACCGAATCGAAGCGGAAGCTCACCACGGGCTGCCCGTCCTGGAAGGTCTGCTGGGCATCGACAAGGCGCTCGCCGGAAACCCGCACCCGCTTTTCGACGAGATAATCGGTGACCTGCCCGAGCGGGTCCGTGCCCTTGTGCCAGCGCGCGCCGGGCGGGGCGGCCGCAGTCGGGTCCGCATTGCGCTGGTCGAGAAGATGGAAGGTGAGCTTCGCCGTCTGGGTAAGCAGGTCCTTGATCGTGTCCGGATCGTCCACACCCGGAAGCTGCACGATGATGCGGTCCAGGCCGTGGCGCTGGATCGTCGGCTCGCGAAGGCCGAGCTCGTTCAGCCGGATGCGCAGGATTTCGAGCGTCTGTTCGACCGCCGCGCTCTCGACATCGACGACCACTTCCGTGGGATATTCCAGCCGGGCGGCCCCGGACTCGTCGATCTCGACGGTCACGAGAGCGTCGCGTTCGGCCACGAGCTGCCGGGCGCGTCCGACATCGCCGGCGTCGCGGAGCGTGAACACCACGGCCCGGTCGCGCACGCCGAGTCCGCGATAGCCGATGCGCGCATCGCGCAGGCTGCGGCGCACATTGTCCTCCACCGCTTCCAGGCGTTCCTTCAGCACGGCGCTCGTCTGCACCTCGATCAGCAGGTGCGCGCCGCCCTGGAGGTCGAGGCCGAGATTGACGGTCTTGTGCGGAATCCAGCTCGGCAGGTCCGTGCCGAGATTGTCCGAGCGCCAGAAATTCGGCGATGCATAGACGAGCCCGAGCGCGCAAATCGCCAGGATGACGACGATCTTCCACCTGGCGAAGTAGAGCATTGCAGGCTAGTTGCCCCTGCGGCCGAACAGTCCGCCGAGGAGGCTGCCGCCCCCTGCCTGAGCGGCCGGCGCGGCGGCCTGGGCCTGGCCGGGCTTGCTCAGCACATCGGTGATCTGCGAGCGGACCATGCGCACCCGCACGCCCTCCGCGATCTCCACCAGCACTTCATGCTCGTTGCTGACGCGGGCGACGACGCCCATAATGCCGCCGGCGGTCACAACCCTGTCGCCGCGCCGGAGCGCGGCCACGAGTTCGCGATGCGCCTTGGCCTTCTTCTGCTGCGGGCGGATCAGCAGGAAGTAGAACACGACGAAGATGAGGATGATCGGCAACAGGCCGGTCAGCATGTCGCCGCCGCCACCCGCACTCTGCGCGTAGGCCGGTGAGATCAGCATGGAAGGTCCCTCCGAAAGGACGCGCGACTATAGCCAGAGATGCCGCCTGCGCAAGGGTTGGCCCGAATCAGGCCGAGGGCTCGGCGCCAAGGTCGAATACGATGCCTTCGAGCCCGGCGCTCGGGGCCGGATAACGCGCCGTCACCAGCTGGTCGTGGCCGGGAACCAGCCGGTCGAGCGAGCCCGCAAGCGCCAGGCAGCGCCGATACCCTTCCACCATCTTCGCGAGGTCGTAGAAGATGGCGAACGGACGCTCGTCCGTCACTTCCTCGAACAGGTGGACGGCATCGGAGGCGAGCAGGATCCAGCCCCGCCTGCTGTGGACGCGCAGCACCGTCTGGCCGCGCGCATGGCCGCCGATCAGGTGCGATTCGAGGCCGGGGGCGATTTCGACGACCGGGTCGGTGTCGAAACGCAGCCGGTCTTCATAGACGAGCTGCACCAGCGCCTGGGTGTCGCGCAGATGGTAGGCGTGGCGGAAGGCCGGATGCGTCATGTCAGGGCCGGTGATCGACGCCATTTCCTCGGCGTGCATGCGGAAAGACGCCGCAGGATAGTCGGCGAGATTGCCGACATGGTCGAAATGCGCGTGGGTCAGCAGGACGTCGGGCGCCGTCTTCGCATCGACGCCGAGCCGGCCCAGCACGGCCGCCGGGTCGTGCAGGAACATGCGCCCGCCCTCGCCGGAAATGTCGGCCTTGAAGCCGGTATCGACGATCCAGGTCCTTCCTGCCCCGGCGATAACATAGGTGAAGAAGTCGAGGCCGGGGATCGTCTTCGCCGGGTCGCCGCCCATGAAGGTCGAGCCCTCCGGGCGCTCCTTCTGCTCGCCGTAGCGGATTGCGAAGACATCGTAGGACGGCAGGCCGTTCATGCGGGCTTTCTCCGATACTGCTAATGTGCCGCGCCCCGACGGAGGACGGCTCCCTGGCGCACAGTCTAGCACCGACCGTCAGCATTCTGGTCCCGTGTTTCGAGGCCGCCGGGACGATCGGCAAGGCGGTCCGAAGCGCGCTCGCCCAGACGTTCGACGATATCGAGGTGGTGCTCGCTTCCGACGACGGCGAGGACTACGCGGCCATGCTGGGCTGCGCCGACCCGCGCCTCCGGCAGGTTTCCACGGGACGAACGGGCAGCGGCGACGGGCCCGCCCGCAATGCCGCGCTGGCCGCGGCGCGGGGGCGTTTCGTCGCCAATCTCGATGCCGACGACGCCATGCGCCCGGAGCGGCTCGCCTTCATGCTGCCCTATGCGGAGCGCTACGGCGCGGCGGTGGACAATACGGCGCTCTGGATCGGAGGTTGCCTGACGAAGACGGCGTTCCCGGCAACTCCGGCGGACTTCCGGCTGACGGCCGAGGCGATCCTCGCCCCCCGCCTGCCGATGAACGCGCTCCTCCGCCGCGAGCTCGCGGGCGGGGGCTGGCGCGCCTTCGACTTCTGCAGCGATGTCGTATTCAACCTCGAAGTGCTGAGCCGCTGCCCGGAATTCCGCGGCCTCGCGCGAACCGGCTACGACTATGTCAAGCGCGACGGCTCGATCACCCAGTCGCCCGACACGGCCGACCGGGCGGCGCGCGGCTATGCCGCAATCGTCGCCGCCATCGATGCGGGCGGCCTCGACCTCACGCCCGAAATCGCCGCGGCCGCCCGTGCGGAATTCACCGCCAACGCCAGCGCCAACGAGGCCTTCCGGGCGGCCCGGGACGCCGGCGAAGTCGAGAACCTGGAAGCCTGGCTGGCGTCATGACGGTGGTGCTGGTGACGGGCGCGGCGCGGCGAATCGGTCGCCATCTGGCGCTCGGCTTCGGGCGGGCGGGCTGCTCCGTCGGCATCCACTACAACGGCTCGCGGCCGGAAGCGGAGACGCTTGCGGCGCGGATCGGGCAAGCCGCCCTGCTTCCGGCCGACCTTTCCGAGTGGAATGCCGCAGAGTCCCTGATCGCCGGTTGCGAGGCCGCGCTGGGGCCGGTGGATGTGCTCATCAACTGCGCGTCCACCTTCGAGTATGACGACATGGAGACGCTGGAGGCCGGAACCTGGGCGCGCAATATCGCGGTCAATCTGGCGGCCCCGGTCAATCTCATCCGGGCCGTCGCCGCCCGCGGCCGACCGGCCGTGGCCGTCAATTTCCTCGATTTCAAGATCTGGCGGCCGAGCGCGTCCTTCCTGTCCTACACGCTCGCCAAGACCGCGCTCCAGAACGCCACCACGATGCTGGCGCAGGCGCTGGCGCCGACCGTGCGCGTGAACGCCGTCGCGCCGGGCGTGGTGCTGCCGAGCGGCGGTCAGAGCGCCGACGAATACCGGGCCGTCGTCCGCTCCACCCTGCTCGAGCGCGAAATCGCGCTGGACGACCTGTTTCGGGCGGTGCGCTACCTGGTCGAGACGAAAAGCGTGACCGGGGAAACGCTCTATGTTGACGCCGGATTCCGCTTTCAGGACTATGAGGACGTCGAGACGGCGATGATCGAGGAATGACGCGGACCTGGCAGCGTGTGGCCCTCGAAGGCATTGCCGTCGAGGCCAGGGTGGGCATCGCGGACTGGGAACGCCATCCCGGCAGGCGCCAGCGCCTGCTCGTCGATGTCGAAATGACCCGCCCCGAATGGGAGACGGCGCGGAGCATCGACGACTGCATCGACTACGACCGCGTCTATCGCCATGTGACCTCCGAGTGGCCCGACCGTCCGCATACCGACCTGCTGGAAACGCTGGTGGACGAGCTTCTGGAGCTTTGCCTGCAGGACCCGAAAGTCGCCTGGTGCCGCGTCCGCGTGCGCAAGCCGGACGTCTATAACGGGCGCGCCGTGCCGCTTGTCGAGGCCGCGCGCGAACGATGATGTCCGAAGCGGTCCGGACCGCTCGCACGCTGCCCGGCCTGCTGGACGCCCTCGCCGATAGCGCGCCCGACCGCGAATTCCTGGTCTATCGCGGCGAACGCTGGACCTATGGCGCTTTCCGCGATGAGGCCGCGCGGCTTGCCGCCGGGCTCCATGCGCACGGCATCCGGCGGGGCGACAATGTCGGCCTGCTGATGGGCAATTGCCCGGAGTGGCTTGCGGTCATGTTCGCGGCGCTGTCGCTCGGCGCGCGCGTTGTCGCGATCAACACCTGGTTCCGCACCCATGAGCTTCGCCATGTCTTCGCCAAGTCGGACATCGGGCTTCTGGTCGCCGCCGACCGCTATCTCCGGCAGGACTATCCCGCCCTGCTCCGCGAGGCCGGCGCGTTCGACAATGTCGGCACCGTTGTCATCCTGGGCGACACGCCGCCGGGCGCCCTGCCCTGGTCCGCGCTGTGCCGCGAGCCCGGCGCCTTTCCCGGCCCGGAACCGGACGATGTGGCGCAAATCCTCTTCACCTCCGGCACCACCGCCATGCCGAAGGGCGCGCAGCTCACCCATCGCGGCATTATCGAGAACATGCGCGCCATCGGCGAGCGGATGCGCCTCGGGCCGGAGGACCGGGTCTGGCTCGCCATCAATCTCTTCTGGAGCTTCGCCGCCGCCAACGCCCTCGGGGCTGCGTTGACCCACGGGGCGGCAATCGTCCTCCAGCACGCTTTCGAGCCGGGCGAGGCGATGGCGCTCATCGAGCGGGAGCGCTGCTCCGTCTTCTACGGCATGCCCAACATGGCCCATGCGATGTGGGAGCATCCGGACCGGCCGGGGCGGGACCTTTCGTCGCTGCGGACCGGCCTCTCCATCGGCACGCCCGGCGACATGGCGCTGATCGAACGGCTCGGGGTCGGACGAATCCTTCAGGTTTACGGCCTGACGGAAGCCTATGGGAATTCGGCGGTTTGCGATTATGACGATCCCCTGCACATACGGCACATCACATGCGGGCGGCCATTGCCCGGGCAGGACATCCGTCTCGTCGATCCCGAAACCGGCCGCGACGGCGCGCAGGGCGAAATCTGGCTGCGCGGGCGGAACATGCCGGGCTACTACAACGATGCGGAGCGCGATTCCGAAATCTTCACCGCGGACGGCTGGATGAAGACCGGGGACCTTGCGGCCTGGGACGATGGCGGCCGGCTGCTGTTCCAGGGGCGCCTGAAGGAGATGCTGAAATCGGGCGGCATCAATATCGCGCCGCGCGAAATCGAGACATTCCTGCAGGACCGGCCCGGCGTTGCGGAAGCCTATGTCGTCGGCCTGCCGGATGCGGTGAAGGGCGAGGTGCCCGCGGCGGTCGTGGTCGCAGAACCCGGCGCGTCTCCCGATCCCGACACGCTGAAACGCGCCTGCCGGGCGGAGCTCGCCGCCTACAAGACGCCGCAGCGCATCGAGATCGTCGAGCGCGCCGCCCTGCCGGTCACAGCCACCGGCAAGGTCCGCAAGCTGGAGCTCGCCGAGCGGCTGGCCCGGCAGCCGTCATCGGGCCGGCCCGCTTGAAGGCGGCGAACTACCGCGGCAGGCTGCGCAGCCAGTCGGAGAGGGCCTTGCCGATCTCGTCGGGGGAGTCTTCCTGGATGAAGTGGCTGCCCTTGACCTTCGCCACGGTCTGGTTGGGCCAGCCCAGGCAGAACTCCCGTTGCGGGCCGGTCAGGATGGCGCCCGGCTCGGCGTCGATGAACAGCTTGGCGACATCCGAGGCGGCCAGCCACTCGGAATAGGCGCGCACGATCCCGACGACATCCGCCGGCTCGCCGGAGATCGGGATCTCGCGCGGCCATGTGAGGGTCGGGCGGCGGTCCTCTCCCGGAGCCGCGAAGGGCCGGCGGTAAACCGCCATTTCCTCTTCGGACATCTTGCGCAGGATCGAGCCGGGGAGCACGCGCTCCACGAACACGTTCTTTTCCAGCACCATCCCTTCGCCCGCCGGCGAGCGGAAACCCTGAAATACGGCCTTCGCCGCTTCCGGCCACTCTTCCCAAGTAACGGGCCTGACGAGCGCCTCCATGTAGCAGAAGCCCCGCATGCGGTCCCGGTGTCGGTTGCCCCAGTCGAAGCCGAGCGCCGAGCCCCAGTCATGGACGACGAACACGGCATTGCCGCCGAGGCCGACGGCGTCGAGGAAACCGTCCAGATAGTCCCGGTGCTCGACGAAGCGGTAGCTGCCGGGGCCCGGGTCGTCGAGCTTGTCGCTGTCGCCCATGCCGATGAGGTCGGGCGCCAGGCAGCGGGCCTGCCCTGCCACATGCGGCATGATGTTGCGCCAGAGATAGGAGGATGTCGGGTTGCCGTGAAGGAAGACGACGGGGTCGCCCTCGCCCATCTCCGTATAGGCCATGCGCCTGCCCTTCACCTCAACGAAGGACTTCGGCAGTTCGGCGGCATTCATCGGCGGTTATTCCCCGGTAAAGGTCGGTTTGCGCTTCTCGGCGAAAGCGCCCACGCCCTCGCGCCCGTCGGCGCTGGCGGCACGGGCGGCGATGGCGCGGGACTCGAGCTCCATCTGCGTTTCGAGCCCGTTCTGGAAGCTCTCGATCATCAGCCGCTTGACCGCGCCATAGGCTCCGGTCGGGCCGTCCGCGAAGAGGCGCGCCTGCTTTTCCGCTTCCGCCATCAGCTTGCTGTCCGGAACCACGCGATCGACGATGCCGGCCTCCATCGCTTCGGCGGCGCTCAGCATCCTGTTCGTCAGCGCCAGTTCCTTGGCGCGGCGAAACCCGACCAGCCGGGGCAGGAACCAGGTCGAACTGCCGTCCGGCGAGAGGCCGCCGGCGGTATAGGCCATGGTGAACCGCGCGCTTTCGCCCGCAAAGACGACATCGCCCGTCAACGCAAGCGACATGCCGCCCCCGGCAGCCATGCCATTGACCGCGATGACGACCGGAGCGTCCATCCGGTTCATCACCGCAATCGCGGTATGGAGGCTGGTCGTCATCTCCGCCAGCACGGAGGCCACCCTGTCGCCGGCCTGCAGGAAGAATTTGAGGTCGCCGCCGGCGCTGAACATCTTGCCGGCGCCCGTCAGCAGCACCGCCCGCACGGCCCTGTTCTTGTCGCAGTCGATCATGACGCGGTGGAACGCCCGGACGAAATCGAGGTCGAAGGCGTTGGCGGCGTCGGGACGGTTGAGCGTTACGTGCGCAAGGCCGTCGCGCACCTCGTAGAGGACCGTGTCTGCGGACATCGCGCGGCTACTCCACCAGCAGGACGGTCGAACCGGTGGTCCGGCGTCCCTCAAGATCCTCATGCGCCTTCGCGGCATCGGCCAGCGCATAGGTCTGGTTCACCTCGATCCTGACCTTGCCCGAACTCACCATGGCGAACAGCGCATCGGCCGATGCCTGCACGTCCTGCTGCGTCAACGTGTAGTGCACCAGGGACGGCCGGGTCAGGTAGAGCGAGCCCTTGGCCGCGAGAATGCCGGGCGCAAACGGCGCGGCCGGACCGGAGGCATTGCCGAAAGACACCATCACCCCGCGCGGCGCGAGGCAGTCCAGCGATTCGTCCCAGGTCGCCTTGCCGACGCTGTCATAGACCACCGGAACGCCGGCCCCGCCCGTAAGCTCGCGCACCTGCCGGGCGATGCCGCCCTGCTTGTAGTCGATCATGTGGTCGTAGCCGTAACCCTTGGCCAGTTCGCATTTCTCGGGGCCGCCGGCCGTGCCGATGACGGTTGCGCCGAGCGCCTTGGCCCACTGGCCGGCGATCAGCCCGACGCCGCCGGCCGCCGCGTGGAACAGGATGGTCTGGCCCGGCGACACCTTGAAGGTGCGGTTCAGCAGATATTCGACGGTCATGCCCTTGAGCATCATGGCTGCGGCCTGCCTGTCGTCGATGTCGTCCGGCAGCTTCACCAGCCGGTCGGCGGGCATCACGCGCGCTTCCGAATAGGAACCGGGCGCGCCGCCCGAATAGGCCACCCTGTCGCCCGGCGCTATATGCCCGACGCCTTCGCCGACCGCCTCGACGACGCCCGCCCCCTCGCTGCCGATCCCGCTCGGCAGCGGCAGTTCGTAGAGCCCCGAGCGGTGGTAGGTGTCGATATAGTTCAACCCGACAGCGGTATGGCGGATCAGCGCTTCGCCGGGGCCCGGCTCGCCGACCGTCACCGTGCGCAATTCCATCGCCGACGGCGGTCCCGGCCTGTCGATCCGGATGGCTTTGACCTGCATCTTGCCTCACTCTATGTAGCGTCGTCCCGTTGTTTCGCGCATCGTCGCCGATTCCGCAAGGAGCATCCATGACCCGCTACGCCGACATGCCGGAGGGCGTTGCCCGGCATCTCGCCCGCCTGCCGCTGCCCGAAATGGAGGGCGGCTCCTTCGTCTCCGGGCCCCCCCTTTCCGAACGCCGGATCGCCGTGGTTTCCTCCGCCGGCCTCGGCAGGCGCGGAGACCGCCCGTTCGGCCCCGGGGCCGTCGATTACCGGGTGCTGCCGGCCGATGCGGGCGCGGGCGACATCGTGATGAGCCATATCTCGGTCAACTACGACCGCACCGGCTTCCAGCAGGACCTCAACATCGTTTACCCGCTCGACCGCCTCAAGGAGATGGCGGCCGCGGGCGAAATCGGCGGCGTCGCGGACCACCACTATTCCTTCATGGGCGCGAGCGACCCCGCGCCGATGCAGCCCTTCGCGGAGGATGTCGCGGCCGCCATGCGGGCCGAAGGCGTGGATACGGCGCTGCTGGTGCCCGTCTGACCGAACTGCACGCGCGCCGTGTGCGCGCTCGCCCACTATCTTGAGCGCGAGGGTATCGCCACGGTGGCCATCGCCCTGGTTCACGAACATGCCGAGGCCATCGCCAATCCCCGCACGCTGTCCGTGCCCTTCGAGCTCGGCCGGCCGCTGGGCGCGCCGGACAACCCGGATTTCCAGCTCCGGGTGCTGCGCGCCGCCCTTGCGCTGCTGGACCGGCCCGCCGGCCCGGTGCTGGAGGAATTTCCCGATTCCGCGCCGGAGCCTGCGGATTACGAGGGCTGGGCCTGTCCCGTGTCCCTTCCCCGGCCCGAGACCGCCCCGGACGGCAACCGCGAGCGGCTCGTCGCGGATGAAATAGCCCGCCTTCGGCCGTGGTGGGATCTTGCGAAGGAACGGCGCGGGCGGACCACGGTCGGCGCCAGCGGCTACGAAATCGAGGAAGCGGTCCGGATGATCTGCCGGTACGCCGATGGCGGGGAGCCGGACGATCCGGGACCGGAACGCAAGCTCTCCCGCGCGCTGAAGCTCGCCTGCGACGACCTGATGGCCTTCTACACCGAGGCGGCCACGGCGCAGCCCGGAGCGGCAGCCTCGCGGGACCTCTCGGACTGGTTCTGGGGCGAGACGGCCGGCGGCAGGGCGCTGCTCGCGCTGCGCGAGCGGGCGGCCGGAGACGACGACAAGGGCATGCAGCTTCTCGGCAGCCTGCTCATCCTGCCGCGAAGCCAGGCCCACCGCGCCGTGGCCTAGAAATAGCCCGGACCTTGGGCCTATATGACGCCCATGGCGCGCCAGGGCGACAGGACGGGCAGGAAAGGAACGGGGCAGCGGCGCCGGGGCGGTCCGAGCCTGCGCAAAGGGTCGGGCGGCAAATCCGGGCCGGCCCCGGAATCGCCACATTCGCCGGCTAGAACGCTCGGGAACAAACGGCCCGGGAATGTGGCGCCCAAACGGAAATCGTCGAGCCGGACCGGACGCCGGACAAGAAAGACGGGCGGCGCGCGCCGGTCCCTTCTGCGGCGCCTCGTCTCCGGGACGGCGGTCGCCTTTGTCTGGGGCCTGGTCGCGCTGATCGCGGCGCTCGCCTACTTTTCCTACACCCTGCCCGATGTCGAACAGGCCGCGGAAAGCGGTCGGCGCCCCGGTATTTTTCTCAACGATGCGGCCGGTAATCCCCTCCTCGCCAAGGGCGATCTTTACGGCGACCCGGTAAATGCGGCCGAACTGCCCGACTACGTGCCGCGCGCGGTTATCGCAATCGAGGACCGGCGCTTTTACGACCATAGCGGTATCGATCTGATCGGCCTTGTCCGGGCTCTCTGGGTCAACATCGTCGAGGGAAGAGTGCGCCAGGGCGGCAGCACGATCACTCAGCAGCTTGCCAAAAACATCTTCCTGACGCCCGAGCGGTCTATCGAGCGGAAAATCCGCGAGGCCCTGCTCGCCTTCTGGCTGGAGTGGCGCTACGACAAGGACCACATAATCTCGCTGTATCTGAACCGGGTGTATTTCGGTTCCGGAGCCTACGGCATCGACGCCGCCGCACGGCGCTTCTTCTCCAAGCCGGCGGCCGAAGTCGATCTCTGGGAGGCCGCCGTGCTTGCCGGCCTGCTGAAAGCGCCGAGCCGCTTGTCGCCTGCCGCCAATCCGGGCGGCGCGGCGGAGCGGGGGCGCCTTGTGCTGAAGGCGATGGCAAGCGTCGGCTTCATTTCGCCCGAGCAAGCCGCGCGGACGGCCGCCTCGACATTGCGGACCGCAACGGAACCGGACGGGCGGGGCTATTTCGCCGACTGGGTGCTGGCGCAGGTGAACCGGCGCCTGGGGCTGGTGGACCGGGACCTCCGTATCGCCACGACCTTCGATCCCGGCCTGCAACGCCTCGCGGCGGAAACGGTCGCCGCAGCGCTGGCGGGCAGGACGAACCCGTCCCAGGCCGCCCTTGTCGCCATGTCGCCGGATGGCGCGGTGCGGGCCATGGTCGGCGGCAGGGACTACGGCGCCAGCCAGTTCAACCGCGCGACGCAGGCGCTCCGCCAGCCGGGCTCGGCTTTCAAGCTGTTCGTCTATATGGCGGCGCTGGAGCGGGGCCTGAGTCCGGACAGCACCGTGACCGACGCCCGCGTGAATGTGGGTGGATGGGCCCCCCGGAACTTCGACGGGCGGTTCCGGGGCTCGATCGCCATGCGGGAGGCCTTCGCGCAATCGCTGAATGCCGCCGCCGTCCGCCTCGCGGACCGCGCCGGACGCGCCCGCGTCGCCGAAGCGGCGCGACGCCTCGGCATTACATCGGACCTCGCGCCCGATCTCACCATTGCGCTCGGCTCGAGCGCGGTGCGGCTGATCGAGCTGACCGGCGCCTACGCCACCTTCGCCAATGGCGGCGCAGGCGTGATCCCCTACGGCGTTCGGGAGATCGAGGGCGTGTTCGAGCGGGCCGGCACCGGCGCGGGCGAGGCCGTGGCGCCCGGCGTGGTGGCGTCCATGAACGACCTGCTGTCCGCCGCGGTGAACGAGGGCACCGGCAGGGCCGCCCGGCTCGCCGGCCGGCCGGCCGCCGGCAAGACGGGCACCAGCCAGTCCTTCCGCGACGCCTTCTTCATCGGCTTCACCGGCAACCTGGTCGCCGGCGTGTGGGTCGGCAATGACGACGGCGCGCCGATGGACGAGGTGACCGGCGGCGGCCTGCCGGCGCGCATCTGGCGCGATTTCATGGCGGCGGCGCATGAAGGCGCGCCCGTGCGGCCCATCCCCGGCTTCTCCTCCGGCAGGACCTCTCCCGCCTTTCGCCCGAAAGTCACCGGGCGCGTTTCCGTACCCGCACCGCCGCGCGCAGCGCCGCCTGATCTGTCCAACGACCCCTGACCCGGATTCCCGGCACAATTCACGGTCTGCGCGGCACCATGCCGCTATCCCGCATTCTCGTCCAGACCGGCCAGAATGCGCTCTTCAAGCGGCGTCCAGTCGTCGGCGGGTATCCGGCCCGTCTCCGACAACTGCCTGAAAATCTCGGCAAACCTCGTGTCGAGGTCGGCCGCCGGCGCCCATGAGAACGCTTCGGAAAATGCGGTCGGGTCGCCCGTGCAATGCACATTATGGAACGGGAACCAGTCCCTCGCCTGCGCACCGCCGCTGGCGGTCCCGACGCATCGGACATCGGCCTCGCGGCCCGCTGCCCTGGCGAGCCTGCGCACCAGCTCCGCCGAGGCGATCATCTCGGGGTCGGCGACATTGAAGGCGCGAAAGCCTTCGGCGGCGCGACGCAGCCATGCGCATACGGCCGCGCCTAGGTCGTCCTCATGCACGAACTGGCACCAGGCGCTCCCGGATCCCGGCACGAGCACGGGCCGGCCGGCGAGTATCCGGCGGAAGAACCACGTTTCCCGGTCGAGATTGTTGTTCGGTCCGCAGATATAGGGCGGACGCAACGCCGTGGCGGCCGCAAAGCCGGCAGCGGCATAGACATGCTCGACCTCGGTCTTGTCGCGCCCGTAACCCGCCCATGCAGCCGCGCCGCCGGTGGGTTCGGTTTCGGTCGGGGGCTGACGGACATTGTCGGCATAGACCGCAACGCTCGATATCACCGCTGCGGTCGCCACGCGACCGCCCAGCGCCTCCACCAGCATCCCGGCCTGCTGCGGGGTGTAGCAATTCGTGTCCACGACCGCGTCGAAGCGCCGATCCCCGAGGGCGGACGCCAATGCCGACGGGTCATTCCGGTCGGCCGTCAGCTGGACCGTGCCCGCGATCGGACGCGAGCCGCGGTTCAGCAGGGACAGACTGCGCCCTTCGGCAAGCAGCGCCCGCACGATAGCATGGCCGACGAACCCCGATCCTCCGACGACAAGTATGTTCATCCCGCCGGGAGAGTCGCCGCGCGGAAACGGTCCTTCGCAAGCGCCGCGTCCAGCGAGCGCCTGATGACCGGCGGCGGCGCATCCGGGGTAATCCTGAGCAGCACGAACGAGGCGCCGTTGGCTTCGCGGAGCAGCCGGCCCGCCTCTTCGATCTCGCCTGCTTCGGATACCGAGCGGACCGCCGGGATGCCCGCCCCGGAAGCCATGGCGGCAAGGTCCACGCCGAGCGAGGTGTGGCTTTTCTGGTAGCCGGTCTCGCCGTAATGGCCGTTATCGACGCAGACGATGGAGAGGTTGGGCGGGTTCAGGATCGCGACGGTGGCGAGCGAGCCCACATTCATCAGCAGCTCGCCATCGCCCGTCAGCACCAGAACGCGGCGGTCCGGCCTTGCGAGCGCGAGCCCGAGGCCCATGGCGACGGCGCCGCCCATGACGCCGGCGCAGGCGAAATAGTTGGCCTCCGGCTCGCACATGGCGGCGGTGTCCTTCGCCGTGCCGGCGAGGCCGGCGACGATCAGCCAGTCCTGCGGATTGCCCACCAGCGCCGGCACGGCCTCGCGCCTGTCGAGCGTGCCGACGGGGCTCATATCGGCCGCGGTCCCGGCCCGGAATGCTTCATTCATCGCTTCCGCTCCCCACCTAAAACGCTTTGGCGCCAATCAATTTCTGCGTGAGCAAAACGCCCACCGCCTGCCCCGACTTGAACACCATGGTGCAGGCCGCCCGCATGGCGCCCTCCACATCCTCGGGCCGGTCGATCCGCATGGTGACGAAGCCCATCGCCTCCATCACCGGCTCGACCGCCTGCCCCATCGGCATCTGCCAGGGATTGCCCTCGCCGAAATCGCCGCGCATCGACACAAGCACCAGCATCGGGAAGAGGCCGTTCTTCACCAGCGAGAACATGTTGACGCAATTGCCGATGCCGGAGGACTGCATGGCCGCGACGCCGCGCGCGCCGCCGAGATGCGCACCGGCAAGCATGGCGATGCCTTCCTCCTCCGTGGTGAGCGGCACGGAATGCATCTCCGGGTCCGCGAGCGACCTGTCGATCAGCACCCGGTGGCCGGCGTCCGGCACATAGCTCACCTGGCTGACCTCGAACTCCTTCAGGACCCGGTAAAGGTCCTCCTGCCAATCCGTCATCGCTTCAAATCCTCTTGGAAGAAAGGCTCAGGAACAGCTCGACAATAGCATCGGGGCAAGGCTCGGCGCGGTTCCGTCAAGTCCGAATACCCCCTCGGTCATGCCCGGACTTGTTCCGGGCATCCCTCTCCACGGCTTCCGTCAGGCGGCCGTATGGATGCCCGGAACAAGTCCGGGCATGACGGGAAGGGGGTCTGGGCAACGCCTTCGGCTCTGTCCCGAAACGCCCGGACGCCAACTTTCAAACGGTCTCTCACAGCTGCGCGCGGACCGCCGCCGCAATCGCGTCCGGCCCCACGCGCAGCATGTCTTCGAGCGGTTTGGCGTAGGGGATCGGGACGCGCGGCGCGCCGAGGCGCTTCACCGGCGCCTTCAGGCTGCCGAACAGCGCCTCCGAGACGGTCGCCGCAACCTCGGCCCCGAAGCCGCCGACCGAGACCGCCTCATGCGCCACGACCAGCCGCCCGGTCTTGCGCACCGAGGCCAGCACCGCTTCGCGATCCCACGGCCAGAGCGTGCGCAGGTCGATCGCCTCCACGGACACGCCCTCTTCCGCCAGCACCCCCGCCGCCTCACAGACGTTGTGGACCATGGCGGACCAGGAGACCACGGTTGCGTCGCTGCCCTCGCGCACGACCCGCGCGCTGCCGAGCTTGCCCGGCGGTTCGTCCTCGCCGAGTTCTTCCTCAAGGCCCCAGAGGTCCTTGTGCTCCAAGTAGACGACCGGGTCGTCGCTGCGGATCGCCGCCTTCAGCAGCCGCAAATTGTCCCGGGGCGTCGAAGGCGCAACGACCGTCAGGCCGGGAATATGCACATACCACGCTTCCAGCGACTGCGAGTGCTGCGCGGCGGACGACCGCCACATGCCCATCGGCTCGCGCACGACCAGCGGCACGCCGCCCTGCCCGCCGAACATGTAGCGCGCCTTGGCGGCCTGGTTCACCAGTTCGTCCACGGCGCAGAGGGCGAAATCGGCGAAGCGCATCTCGACAACCGGGCGCGTGCCCGCCAGCGCCGCGCCGACGGCGGAGCCCAGGATCGCCGCTTCGGAGATCGGTGCGTCCGAAATCCTGAGCGGCCCGAACTCCTCCGCCATGCCGGCATACTGGCCGAAGACGCCGCCGCGCCCGAGGTCCTCGCCGAGCGCCCACACGGTCGGGTCGCGGCGCATCTCCTCGGCCAGCGCCCGCCGTCCGGCCTCCATATAGGTGGTCGTCACCATCGGAACGCCGCTTCGCGGGGATCGCCGACATCCTGCACGTCCGCGTAGAGGGACGCCGTCCCCGGCCAGGGCGCGGCCTTCGCCTCCTCATACGCCGCCCGCATTTCAGCAACCGCCGCTTCACGATGGCCCGACAGCGTTTCCTCCGGGGCGCCATGCGCGCGCAGGGTCTCCGCTGCGCGGGCAACGGGGTCGTCCTTCCAGCGCTCCGCCACTTCCCCGGCATCGCGGTAGGCCGCCTTGTCCACGGCCGTGTGGCCCGTCAGCCGCCAGGTCTTCGCCCACAGGAATTGCGGCCCGCCGCCCGCGAGGATGCGCTCGCGCAGTTCCGTCGTCACCTCCGCCATCCGGTCCACATCGTTGCCGTCCGCGGCGTGGGAGGGAATGCCGAGCGCCTCGGCGCGCGCCGCCGGGCCGGGGCCGCCGGTCATCGCCTCGGTCCGCGTCGTGGCGGCGAAGGCGTTGTCCTCGCAGACGAACAGCACCGGTAGGTCGAAGACGCGCGCCCAGTTCAGCCCCTCCAGGAACGGCCCGCGATTGACCGCACCGTCGCCGAAAATGCAACACACGATCCGCCGTTCGCCCTTGAGCCGCACCGCATGGGCCGCACCGGCGGCGATGTTGATGTTGGCGCCGACGACGCCGTTCGCTCCCAGCATGCCGACAGAGAAGTCGGCGATGTGCATGGAGCCGCCCTTGCCACCGCAATTGCCGCCTTCGCGCCCGAACAGCTCGCGCATCATGGCGGCGGCCGAGGCGCCCTTTTCCAGCGTGTGGCCGTGGCCGCGATGGGTGGACAGCAGCAGGTCCTCGCGCGCAAGGCTGCCGACCGCGCCCACCGCGCAGGCTTCCTGCCCGATGGAGGGGTGGATGGCGCCCAGCACCAGCCCTTCCTCCAGCGCGGCGACGGCCTGCTCCTCGAAAGCGCGGATGCGGTGCATCCGCCGATGCCGGTCCGCAAGCCGCTCAAGGTCGAGATTGGGCCGCAAGCCGCTCATGGCCGATCGCCTCGGGCGCCATGCCCGAACGCCACCTCCGTCATGCCCTTCTCCCCGTCATACCCGGATGCCCCCTGCGTCATACCCGGACTTGTTCCGGGTATCTCCCGCCGCCGCTTCCGCCGGGCGGCCGTATGGATGCCCGGAACAAGTCCGGGCATGACGTGAGGGGCCGGGGGCCGGCTCAAAGCTCCAGCATCCGCTTCGCGATGATGTTGCGCTGGATCTCGTTGGAGCCGGCGAAGATCGTGTGCTTGCGGTCGTTGAAATATTTCGCGGCGAGCGCGTTGGCGTAATCCGGCCCGACCGGCTCCTCGTTCCAGCCGTGCTCCATCGCCTCGATCTGGTAGGGATTGGCGTCGTAGGCCGCCGCTTCCATCCTGAGCTCGGAGAGGCGTTGCTGGATTTCCGTCCGGCGGATCTTGATCATCGAGGCTTCCGCGCCGATCTCCTTGTCCGCCGAGACGGCGGCGAGCATGCGGAGCATCTGCATCTCAAGCGTCTGGAGCTCGATCTCGACCTCCGCCACCTTGCGCATGAAGGTCGCGTCTTCCTCCAGCCCCCGGTCCGCCGCGATCTCCTTGAGCGAGCGCAGGCCGTTCTTCTGGCTGCCGAGCGCGCCGCCGCCCATGCGCTCGTGGCCCAGCAGGTATTTGGCGATCGTCCAGCCCTGGTTCACCTCGCCCACCAGATTCTCGCGCGGCACGACGACATCGGTGAAGAACACTTCGTTGACCTCGTGCAGGCCCTCGAGGGTGATGAGCGGTTTCACCTCGATGCCGGGCGTGTCCATGTCGATCAGGACGAAGGAGATGCCCTCCTGCCGCTTGCCTTCCGTCGAGGTGCGCACGAGGCAGAAGATCCAGTTCGCCCAGTGGGCGGCGGTCGTCCAGATCTTCTGGCCGTTGATGACGAACCGGTCGTCATGCACCTCGCAGCGCGTCTTGAGCGAGGCGAGGTCGGAGCCGGCGCCAGGCTCGGAATAGCCCTGGCAGTAGATGCGTTCGCCGGAGAGGATGCGCGGCAGGTTGTCCCGCTTCTGCGCCTCGGTGCCGAAGGCCATCAGCACCGGCCCGCACATGGACAGGCCGAACGGGATCGGGCGCGGCGCATTGGCGAGCGCCTGCTCCTCGTCCCAGATGTATTTCTGCGTCACCGTCCAGCCGGGGCCGCCCCATTCGACCGGCCAGTTGGGCGCGATCCAGCCCTTGTCGTGGAGCTCCCGGTGCCAGGCCATCACCTCGTCGAGCGTCGGCTGGATGCCGAGCCCGACCTTGCGCGCCACGTCGCCCGGCAGCTTCTCCGCCAGGAAGGAACGGCACTCGTCGCGAAAGGCTTCGTCTTCAGGGGCGAAATTGAGGTCCATGAGGCAGCGTCCCGGGTCGCGTCAAACTCCTCCGAACGCTATGGCCCCCCGCCCCGGATTGCAAGGCGGCGGGCACGCCCCCTACCCCCCGCGCGAGAAGCGGCCTTTGGCGGCTTCGTAGGCGCCGAAGAGGGCCAGCGCCAGCGCGAGCGGCATGAGGAAGTAGATGACGCGGTAGGTGATGATGCCCGCGGCCACGACATGGGTCGGCACGGTCTCCGGCATCAGCACCAGCAGCACGGTCTCGAACACGCCGAGGCCGCCCGGCACATGGCTGATATAGCCGGCCATGTAAGCCAGCACATAGACGGCGACGAAATGCCAGTAGGGCATGCCGAAATCCGGCGGCAGCACCAGGTAGAGCACGGCGCTGGTGAACACCCATTCGAGGATGCCGACGCAGAACTGGATGAGGCCATGGCGGATCTTCGGCGGCGTCACCTCGCGCTCGCCGACGCGCACGACCGGCCTGCCGCAAAGGCACCACACGACATAGAGCGCGCCGCACAGCACCCACACGGCCGCGATCGTGCGAACCAGGGCCGGCTCCAGCTCCAGCACGTCCGCGAGCGCGGCCGCATTGGGGAATGTCAGCAGCCCGCCCACGGAGAGCGCACAGAGGTAATAGACGATGCCGGCATAGAGGACGACGCGGGCGATGTCGCCGGGCGGAACGCCCCAGTCCGTGTAGAACCGGAACCGGACGGCACCGCCGGTCAGCGCCCCGAAGCCCAGATTGTGGCTGAACGCATAGGAAATGGAGGAGACGAACGCGACCCGGCCGAACGCCATGCGCCGGCCGATATAGCGAAAGGCGGTGTGGTCGTAGGCCGCCAGCACCAGATAGGCCGCGAAGGTCGCGGCCACCGCGGCCAGGATGCGGTGGAGCGGAATCGCTTCGAGCTGACGGAAGAGGTCGTCCCAGCGAAGGTCGCGCAATTGCCAGGTCAGCGCCCAGACGGCGGCGGCGAACACGGCAATCGCGGCAACAACCCCTACATAATGCCAGAAGCGCTTCTGCACGGGCGCCTCAGCCCGCCGGGCGGAACTTCGGGACCGTCAGGTCTTCGGAGACCCTGTCGAAGAACACCTCGACCCTCTGGCCGATACGGACCGCGTCGATGTCCCCGGTTGCGAGATTGCTCACGATGCGCGCCCCTTCGTCGAGCTCGACGCAGGCGACGACATAGGGCGTCTCGTCCCGGAAGGCCGGCCCGGCCGGCGCATGGCAGACGGTGAAGGAATAGACCGTCCCGGTTCCCTTCGCCTCGATCCACCGGATATCGTCATCGCTGGCGCCCGGCGCAAGGCGGCGGGAATAGAGGAAGCAGCGCCCGGTCCTGCCGCAGCGCTGGATCATCAGGCGGCCTTCCCGCGCGCCGGTCCAGTAGGGCTCCGATTCGGCGTCGATGGCGGGCACCGGCTTGTCGTAGGTCATGGCGCCGATTTTAGCCGTTTTCCGTCGAGAGGATGAGCGTCGCGCCGGAGGAGAGCACGCCGCCCGTGCCGTGGCATACCGCCGTGCGCACGCCCTCCGCCTGCCTCTCGCCGGCAATGCCCCAGAGCTGGCGGCATGCCTCGATGATGGTGAACAGCCCGTACATGCCCGGATGGCAATAGGAGAGCCCGCCGCCATTGGTGTTGACCGGAAAGGCGCCGCCGGGACCGGTCCGCCCGCCCCTGACGAACTCCTTTCCCTCGCCGTAGCCGCAGAGCCCGAGCGCCTCCAGCGTCATCAGCACCGTGATGGTGAAGCTGTCATACAGCATGGCGAGGTCGATTTCGGCAGGGCCGCGCCCCGCCATGGCATAAGCCGCGCGCGAAGACCGCTCGGCCACTTCGAGCTTCGCCATGTCCGGCATATGCGCGATGCTCGCATGCGAGGCGGAGGCGCCGTGCCCCAGCACATGGACCGGCGGCGTGCGCAGGTCGCGCGCGCGCTCCTCCGTGGTCATCACCACCGCGCCGCCGCCGTCGGTGACGAGGCAGCAGTCGTAGCGCCCGAGCGGCGAGGCGATCGTCCGCGCGCCCAGCACGTCGTCCACCGTCATCGGCTCGCGGAACGCAGCCGCGGGATTGAGCGCGGCCCAGGCGCGGGTCGCCACAGCGATTTCAGCAAGCGTCTCGCGGGTCGATCCGTAGACATGGGCATGGCGCTGCGCCGCCATTGCATAGGCGCCGACCGGAAGGGGCAGACCGGCCGGAATGTCCCACTGGTTGGAGAACATCGCCGGGCGCCCGCCCAGCGCCCGCGCCGCCTGGCTCTTCTGGAGCGAGCCATAGACGATCAGGACCACGTCCGCCTGCCCCGAACGGATTGCCTCGGCCGCCCGGCCTGCATGCAGCACGAAGGCCGCGCCGCCGACATTGGTGCCGTCGAGATAGCACGGCCATTCGAGGCCGAGATACTCCGTCAGCAGCACGGGCTGCATGGCGCCCGGCCCCGGCATGCCCCACATGCCGGCGACCGCGAGGCCATCGACATCGCTCATGGTCAGCCCCGCCTGGGCAAGCGCCTCACCCGCCGCATCGCGCTGTATGGAGAGCACGGTCGAGCCCGGCAGCGCGCGGCCGCGCTCGTGGGTCGGCGCGTCGGCCACGCCGACGATGACCGGGCTGCGGCTCATGCGTCGGCGCTCTCCCGCACGGCGATCAGCGCGTCCACGGCGACCGCGCCCTCCCCTTTCGGCAGCACGATGAACGGATTGACGTCGATCGTTTCCAGCACATCGGCATTGGCGGCCGCAAACGCCGAAAGCCTGGCCAGCGCGTCGGCCAGCGCTTCCTCGTCCGCCGGCGGCGCGCCGCGAACGCCCTCCAGCATCGGATAACCGCGCACCTCGCGGATCATCCGGCGCGCCTCGTCGACGCCGAACGGCGCGATGCGGAAGGTCACGTCCTTCAGCACCTCCACGAAAACGCCGCCGAGCCCGAACATGACCACGGGGCCGAATACCGGATCGCGGACAACGCCCAGAATGGTCTCGACGCCGCCGGACACCATGGGCGCGACCAGCACGCCGTCGATCCGCGCATCCGGCGCATGCGCTTCGGCCCGCGCAAGCAGGTCGCGGTAAGCCGTTTCGGCGGCTTCCCGCGTCGCGACATTGAGAATGACGCCGCCGATCTCGGACTTGTGGAGAATGTCCGGCGAGACGATCTTCATGACGACCGGGAACCCGGCTGCCTCCGCCGCCTCGGCCGCGTCGCCGGCAGACGCTGCAAGCCGTTCCGGGACAGCCGGCACGCCGGCAGCCGCCAGAATGCGCTTGCCTTCCACCTCGTTGACGGCCGTGCCGGCCGTGAGCTTCGGCGCACCGGACGGCAGGTCGGGAGGCGGCGCGGACGGCCCCCGCTTCAACGCCGCGGAATACCGCGCCAGAACCCCGAGCGCGTGGATCGCCCGGCTCGGGTCCTCGTAGCAGAGATAGCCCATCGCCTGGATCCGCGCGCGGCGCTCGGGCGTGGTCAGGATGGCGAGCATGTGCAACTGGTCAGGAAAACGCTGCCGCACCGCCTCCAGGCTCGGCTCCAGATCCTTCATCATCAGCGGATTCAGGCCGACGCCCGCCAGAAAGCAGACCGCGCTTGCATAACCGCCCTCTTCCAGCAGGGCGCCGTACATGGTCTCCATCAGCGTTGCATCGTTGATGAACTGCGCGGTCACATCCAGCGGGTTGCGGGTGCCGGCAAAGGGCACGAGCGCCTTCATCCGCTCCTGGGTCGCCTCCGGCAGCGGCGGCAACTCGAGGCCGGCGTCCTCCGCCGCATCCGCCATGATGACGCCGACCCCGCCGGAAACCGTGATGATGCCCGTCCTGGCGCTCTTCGGCAGCTGGCCGCCGGCGAAGGCGTAGCCGACATCGAACATCTCGTCGATGCTGTGGGGTCGAAAGACGTTGTACTGGCGCAGAAGCGCATCGAAAACGGCGTCGGAACCCGTGAGCGATGCCGTGTGGGAAGCCGCGGCGGCAGTGCCGACCTCGGAGCGCCCGACCTTCATCAGCACCACCGGTTTTTCGGCGGCGCGGGCGATTTCGAGCGCCTCGACCAGCTTGTCCGCGTCCTGCACGCCTTCCATGTAGCCGAGTACGACGCTGGTGCCGGGGTCCTGCGCCATGTAGGCCAGGCAGTCCGAGAACTCGACATCGCACTGGTTGCCCATCGTGGCCCAGAGGTTGAGGCCGAGGCCCCGTTCGCGGGCGAGCGTGAAGCAATGGCCGCCGAAGGCGCCCGATTGCGCCGCGACGGAAATCGTGCCCCTCTCCGGCCCCGTATCGCCGATGGCCGAGATGAATGTGGCGATCATGCCGGTGCCGGTATTCATCACGCCCATGCAATTGGGCCCCATGATGCGCAGCCCGCCCTCGGCGCCGAGATCGGCCAGGCGGCGCTGCGCCTTTGCGCCCTCCTCCGAAATCTCGGCGAAACCGGAAGACAGGACGATAGCGGCCTTCACGCCCTTGTCGATGCAGGCCGTCACCGCCGGTTCCACGAAGGACATCGGCACGACGATCACCGCCATGTCCACCGGCCCCGGAATGTCGCCGACAGCGGGGAAAGCCGGCAGGCCCTGGATCTCGGAAGCGCCCGGATTGACCGGATAGACCCTGCCGCCATAACCGGAGATTTTCATGTTGTGGACGGGCCGGCCGCCGATCTTGGCGAAGTTCGACGAGGCGCCGACGATGGCCACCGACTTCGGATTGAAGAACGCGTCGAGCGTGTCGATGCGGATGCTCATGCCGGCTTCCCCCCTCGGGCCTCGGACCTGCGCCGCAGGACGCTAGGATAGCAGGAGTCCGGCTTCAAGCCGCGTTGCTGCATGGCTCCGCATCCCTCCGGCCCGCCGGATTCGCGCATCCGCCGGCCCCGGCCGGGCGTTGCAGGCCTCCGCCTCTGCGGACGCAGCCGCAATCGACAGAATATGGTCATTTTGTTCTTGTTTTTTCTGCTATATATCCTATATAAGTTCCGAATCCTTGAGGAAACGAGCGAGGCCATGACCTGACCGTCCGGCGGATGGGCCGTCTGAGCGCCCTGTTTCCGCACTCGACCCGGAGCTGGAATGGCGCGCCCGTTGCCGGGAGCGCCAGCCTGTAAGCGCGCGCCCGCGGCATATCGCGGCATTTAGGTTTTGCGGCGGGCGCCGGCAGGTTGCCGGCAGGGCGGTTCGGATCGTTCCGCGGAGGTTGGCCGGTTTTTCGAGCTGCGGCGGCGCGGCGGTTTTGCGAGAGCCGCGTCGGCGCGGCGGGAGGAGACGCGATGACGGCGGAAACGGCGAACGGGCAGGCGGGCGCGCTGGGACGGCAAAGGCGCGGCCGCCCCGTCAGCGAGGACCTGCGGGGCCGGGCGGTGGCGGCCGTGCTGGAGGGCGGCATGAGCGCCGCCGCCGCAGCCCGGCATTTCGGGCTGGGGGAGCGCACGGTCCGCCGCTGGTTGCAGCGCTTTCGCCAGCGCGGCCATGTGCGGCCCGACAGGCAGGGCGGCGCCACGCCCTCGCGGATCGAGCCGGAGCGCGAGCGGATTTTCCGCATGCTTGAGGCGCAGCCGGGGCTGTCCGTCCGGGGGCTGCGCGCCGCGCTCGCCGCCGAGGGGCTGTCCTTCGGCGCGACCGCGGTGCAGCGCTTCCTAAAGCGCCACCGTCTGGAGCGCTACCGCCGCCGCAAGCAACGAACCGGACGGTAGAGACGCCCATGCCCCTGCCGGACGCGGACATCGCCCCGACCGGGCATGACGGAAAGAGGGCCGGGGGCGCCCCCCGCTTTCGCGAAGGCATGCGGTTGGGCGCCTCGCGTTATTCGGGCGAGCGGCGACCGAGCCGAAGGCGCAAAAACATCGTCGCCCCGGCCCCCGAGCCGGGGCCTCGTGTCGCCTGGTGGGATGTCGAAGGCTTTGCCTACGCTTCCGGAGACCCCGGCTCGGGGGCCGGGGCGACGTAACAGAGGCGCAGCCGCTATTCTCAAACGGTCTCTCAGACCCGGTAGGACTGCGACTGGCCGGTGAAGGGGGAAATGTCGCGCTCATCGAGCTCCAGGTGGATCAAAGCCGGCCCCGGATGCGCAAGCGCGGCGGCAAGGGCGCCGGCGAACTCTCCGGTCTCCCGCACGCGGCTCACATGGAGGCCGTAGGCGCGGCCGACGGCCTCGAAATCCGGGCTTTCCAGCCTTGTGCCGAAAATGCCGTCCTCGCCGTAGCGCGCCTGCTGCGACGTGAGGATCGAGCCCCAGGCATTGTTGTCGCAGACGACGATCTTCACCGGCAGGCGCTCCTGCACCAGGGTCACGGCTTCCTGTCCCGTCATCAGGAACCCGCCGTCGCCGACAAAGACCACGACCGGCGACCGGGGCCGCGCAAGCGCCGCGCCGATGCCGCCCGGGACACCGTAGCCCATCGCGCCTGCCATCGGCCCTGCCTGGGTGCGCCGGCCGCCGAACCGGAAATAGCGGTGCACCCAGCGCGCAAAGGTGCCGCTGTCGGTGATGACAACCGCATCGGGCGGCAATTGCCGGCGCGCCTCCGCCGTTACCTCCGCAAGGTCCAGGAGCCCGTTGACGGGAACGCCGCCCGGGTCGGAGAAGCGCCGATACGCCGCGTTCAACCCCCCGCGCCAGTCGTTGCGGACCGCGCTGCCGTTCGAGACCGCGGCGGCGAGCGCCTCAAGCGCCGGCCCCGCATCCGCCCTGACCGCCAGCCCCGAAGGCCAGCGCTCCAGCACTTCGGCGTCGGGGTAAATGTGAATCAGGGCCTGGTCGTCCCGGATCAGGGAAAAGTCGCGGGTCGTGATGCCGTCCAGCCGCGCTCCGGCGGCGATCACGAGGTCGGCCTCTTCCCAGGCCCGTTCCTGGAAGTCGTCCCTGTTGATCTCCAGATGCCCGATATAGGCCGGGTGGTCGTTGGATATCGCGTCCTGACACCGATAGGCGGTCGTGACGGCCGCGCCGCTCGCGTCCGCGAATCGCGCAAGCGGCTCCTCCGCGCCGTCGAACGCAATCAATTCGCCTGCGACGACGACAGGTCTTTCGGCGGCATCGATCCGGCGCACGGCCTCGGCAATGGCTTCGGGGTCGGGGAGCAGCGGCGCGCGGCGCACCGGCCCCGGAATTGCCGGCGAGCCGGCGTCACCATCGGAAATGTCCTTCGGCATCACGAGCACGACCGGTCCGGGCCGCCCCGCCATGGCGAGTTCGAGCGCACGGGCCGCCTCCGCCGGCACATCCGCCGCCGCGCCGGGTTCAAGCACTGCTTTGGCAATGCCGGAGAACATCCTGCGGTAGTCGATTTCCTGGAAGGCTTCGCGGCCTTTCGAGGCCGTCGGAACATCGCCGATGACCAGAAGCATCGGCACCGAGTCCTGCCGCGCGACATGCAGCCCGATGGAGGCATTGGTCGAGCCGGGACCGCGGCTGACCAGGCCGACCGCCGGCTTGCCGGCAATCCTGCCATAGGCGGCGCAGGCGAAGGTTACGCCGGACTCATGCCGGGGCGTGACGAGGCGGATGGCGTTGGCCCGGCGTTGCAGGGCGGCAAGCACCGGAAGATAGCTTTCGCCCGGAACGGCGAAGGCTGTATCGACGCTCCATGCCGCAAGTGTTTCCGCCAGGGCCTCGCCGCCGTCCATCGGCTAATGTCCTTCCGCCTGCTGGTGGTTGTCGGGGTCCAGCAGGCGATGCAGATGCACGACGTAGTAGCGCATATGCGCATCGTCCACCGTGCCCTGCGCCTTGCCGCGCCACGCCTTGGCGGCCTCGGCGTAGTTGGGGTAGATGCCGACGATATCCAGGGCCTTGAGGTCTGCGAATTCCGTTCCGTCGGGATGCACAAGGCGCCCGCCGAAAACGAGGTGGAGGAGTTGCTGGGCCATTCCGGGAACTCCTTCGCTTGAGGGTTGCGGACCCGAGGCGAATAGCAGCAAGCGCAAGAGGGCGAAACCCTGCCGGGCAGTTGAAAATCTCAAGCCCCCTATTCGATTGCCGCTCCGTTTGTGTTAGCGTCCGGGCGGTATTTGCCGGCAATCGGGGACATCGTGCCAGACCAGGACCGCGCATTCGTCGAATTCGACGGAGTCCAGAAGAGCTATGACGGCGTAACGCTCGTCGTCAAGAATCTGAACCTCGACATTGCGCGCGGCGAATTCCTGACGATGCTCGGCCCGTCCGGCTCCGGCAAAACCACCTGCCTGATGATGCTGGCGGGGTTCGAGGTCGCCACGCACGGCCGGATCAGTCTCGGCGGCCGCCCGATCAACAACATTCCACCGCACAAGCGCGGCATCGGGATGGTGTTCCAGAATTACGCGCTGTTTCCGCATATGACGGTTGCGGAGAATCTGGCGTTTCCGCTGCAGGTGCGCCGGATGAGCCGCGCCGAAGTCGAAGAAAAGGTCCAGCGCGCGCTCGACATGGTCCAGATGGGCGGCACGGAGTTCGCAGGGCGCCGCCCCGCCCAGCTCTCGGGCGGCCAGCAGCAGCGCGTGGCGCTCGCGCGCGCGCTCGTGTTCGAGCCGGACCTCGTGCTGATGGACGAACCGCTCGGCGCGCTCGACAAGCAATTGCGGGAACACATGCAGTTCGAGATCAAGCACCTGCATGAGCGGCTCGGCGTCACGGTCGTCTATGTCACGCACGACCAGTCGGAAGCGCTCACGATGTCGGACCGGATCGCCGTCTTCAACGACGGCGTGATCCAGCAGCTTGCGAGTCCAGAGGACCTCTACGAACGGCCGGAAAACGCTTTCGTGGCACAGTTTATCGGCGAGAACAACAAGCTCGACGGTACGGTCGAAGCGCTTTCAGACGGCGAGGCGCGGGTCCGTCTCGACGGCGCCGGGGAGATCGGGGCCATGGCTGTCAATTGCGGGGCGGAGGGCTCCCGCACGATGTTGTCGATCCGGCCCGAGCGCGTAGTGATCGCGGAGCCTTCGGCACCCAACCGGCTGGACGGAAGGGTCGTCGAGCTGATTTATCTGGGGGACCACATCCGTTGCAGGATGGAGGTCGCAGGCCGCGATGATTTCGTCGTGAAAATTCCAAACTCCGCCAAACATTCGATCCTGAAGGTGGGAGAGACAACCCCTATAGGTTGGCTCACAAACGATTGTAGAGCGTTGGACGCTGCGTGAACCGTAACCGGGGAGCGCGCGTCGTTGCCTCCCCGCTACGCCACGCTTGGACGGAAAGAGTGGTAAACAAGGGAGAACGCCACATGAGACTCAGAACATTCCTTGCAGCCGGCGCGGTTGCCTCCGTGGCGCTGGCCGGCGCGGCGCAGGCGGAGGACATGACCATCGTGTCCTGGGGCGGTGCCTATTCGGCATCCCAGATGAACGCCTACCACAAACCCTATATGAAAATGAATCCGGGCGTGAACATCATCAACGATGAGAGCGCGGCGGAAGCGGTCGCCAAGCTTCGCGCCATGGCGGAAGCCGGCAACACGACCTGGGACGTGGTCGATGTGGTCGCTTCGGACGCCATCCGGCTTTGCGACGAAGGCCTCGCCATGGAGGTCGATGTGGACTCGATGCTCGCGGCGGCGCCCGACGGCACGCCCGCGTCCGAGGACTTCGGCGACTTCCTCGTGACGCCCTGCTTCATCCCGCAGATCGTCTATTCGACGACCTTCGGCTACCGCACCGACATGGTGGGCGACACGCCGCCCAAGGACGTCTGCGCCGTGTTCGACCTGGAGAATTATCCGGGCAAGCGCAGCCTCGAAAAGCGCCCGATCAACAACATGGAATGGGCGCTGATGTGCGACGGCGTCGCCATGGAGGACATTTACGACGTGCTGGCGACCGAGGAAGGCCAGGCGCAGGCGTTCGCCAAGCTCGACACGATCAAGGAGCATGTCGTGTGGTGGTCCGCCGGCGCGGATACGCCGCAGCTTCTGGCCGACGGCGAAGTCGTGATCGGTTCCACCTATAACGGGCGCCTGTTCAAGCTCATCGAGGAGGACAAGCAGCCGGTCGCCATGCTGTGGGACGGCCAGGTGTTCGACCTCGACGGCTGGATCGTCCCGGCGAACCTGAGCGACGAGCGCAAGAAGCGCGCGCTGCACTACCTCAATTTCGCCACCGACACCCAGCGCCTTGCGGACCAGGCGAAATACATCTCCTACGGTCCGGCGCGCGCATCTTCGGCGCCGCTGGTCGGCAAGCATGCAACACTGGGCATCGACATGGCCCCGCACATGCCGAACGAGCCGAAAAACATGAGCAACACGCTGCTCTACAACTACGAGTTCTGGGCGGACTATCGCGACGATATCGACGCGAAGTTCCAGACCTGGCTCGCCAAGTAGAGGCGTCCTGACGGAGGGGCCCGCGGGCCCCTCCACCCTTTTCGGCCTTCGGAAGAAGGCGCGCGGGGCTTCATGGCGAACGGCGAAAACGCCTCCGGGCCGATCCTTGCGGCAGACGGCCGGCCGCTGAGGCAGTCGCTGGCCCGCGCGCTCCGCCTGCAAAAGCTTCGCGCGCTCATGCTGATCGCGCCGCTGCTGATCTTCATTCTTGTCACGTTCGCGGCGCCGATCGCGGACATGCTGTTCCGTTCGGTCGAGAACGCGATCGTGCCGGATACGCTGCCGCTTACCGTTGCGGCGCTGGAAGACTGGGACGACGCCTCCGGCCAACCGCCGGGCGAAAAGGTCTTCGCCGCGCTTCACCGGGACCTGCTCGCTGCGGTCGCCGCCAAGGCGCATACCAAGCTCGGCTCCCGGCTCAACTACGAGCAGACGGGAGTCGCCAGCCTGCTGCGCAAGACGGGGCGGCGGGTCAAGAGGATGGACGAGGACGGCGATCTCGCCGCGCAGTTCGCCAAGATCCACAAGAGCTGGGCCGATCCTGAGACCTGGGCCACGATCAAGCGGTTTTCGAGCGCCTACACGTCGGGTTATTTCCTCAACGCCGTCGATGCGAGGCTCGGCGCAACCGGCATTGAGGCAAGGCCCGAGAACGAACGAATCTACATCTTCCTGTTCGAGCGCACCTTGCTGCTGAGCGTCGTCATCACGGTTGCCTGCCTCCTGATCGGCTATCCGGTGGCCTTCCTGCTGGCCACGCTGCCGATGCGCACGTCGAACATGCTGATGATCCTCGTTCTGCTGCCGTTCTGGACCTCGCTGCTGGTCCGCACCTCCGCCTGGAAGGTATTGCTTCAGCAACAGGGCGTCATCAACGACACGCTGGTCTTCATAGGCCTCGTCGCCGATGACGGGCGCCTTGCAATGATAAACAACCAGACCGGCACGATCATCGCCATGACGCACATCCTGCTGCCGTTCATGATCCTGCCGCTCTATTCGGTGATGCGCACGATCCCGCCGAGCTACATGCGCGCCGCGAAATCCCTGGGCGCAACGGACTGGACCGCCTTCTGGCGGGTCTATTTCCCGCAGAGCGTGCCCGGCATCGGGGCGGGCTGCATCCTCGTCTTCATCCTCTCCATCGGCTACTACATCACGCCCGAACTGGTCGGCGGCACCTCGGGCACCTTCATTTCCAACCGGATCGCCTACCACATCTCCTCGAGCCTCAATTGGGGGCTTGCGGCGGCGCTGGGCGTCATCCTGCTGGCGGTCGTGCTGGTCCTCTACTGGCTCTACGACAGGATCGTCGGCATCGACAATGTGAAGCTGGGATAGCGCGCATGGCCGCACTGCCGCCATATGCATCGACCGGCCAGAAGCTCTGGTACTGGGGCTTCCGGCTCATCTGCGTGCTGATTTTCTTCTTCCTCATCTTCCCGCTGCTGGTCATCGTCCCCCTCAGCTTCAACCCGCTGCCCTATTTCACCTTCACGCCGGGCATGCTGGCGCTGGAGGCCGACGCCTACAGCATGGTGAACTACAACGATTTCTTCACCAATATCGACTGGCAGAATGCGCTCTACAACTCCGTACGCATCGCGCCTGTGGCAACCCTGCTGTCGGTGAGCCTCGGCACGCTCGCCGCCATCGGCCTGTCGCAGAGCCATGTGCCGTTCCGGGGCGCGATCATGGCGGTGCTGATCTCCCCGATGATCGTGCCGCTCATCATCTCCGCGGCCGGCATGTATTTCTTCTATTCGCGCATCGGCCTCCAGGGCACCTATCTCGGGGTCGTGCTGGCCCATGCCGCGCTCGGCATCCCCTTCGTCATCATTACCGTGACCGCGACGCTGGTCGGCTTCGACAGGAGCCTGACGCGCGCCGCCGCCAATCTCGGCGCCAATCCGGTGCGGACCTTCTTCAAGGTGCAGGCGCCGCTGATCCTGCCCGGCGTGATCTCGGGCGGGCTGTTCGCCTTCATCACCTCCTTCGACGAGGTGGTCGTGGTGCTGTTCGTCGGCTCGGCCGGCCAGAAGACGCTGCCCTGGCAGATGTTCACCGGGCTCCGCGAACAGATCAGCCCGACGATCCTCGCCGTCGCGACCATCCTGGTGGTCATCTCGATCTGCCTGCTGACCACCGTCGAACTGCTGCGGCGCCGCTCCGAGCGGCTCAGGGGCATGTCGCCGCAATAGAACGCAAACCGGGCGCCGCGCCCCGATTGCGCCGCCCAAGGCATCGAAACTTGCGGCAGCGCAAGGCAAAGGAACACGCGATGGGCACTGCGCTCGGTCTGGTCATGTCCGCCCTGGTTGCGATACTGGGCATCGTCGCCATGCGGATCGGGTTCGGGGCGGATGACGGCCTGCAGGCCAGGGTCGGCGGAGCCGTCATCACCGTGATCGGCGTGATCGGGTTCATCGTCGGCCTCGTGGCGGCCTTCGGATAAGGACGGCCGCGGCTCCCGCCGCTCTCAGGCCGTCCGTGCCGTCCCCCGCCGGTTCATGAACCAGCCGGCCGCTGCCGCGGGAGCCCCCAGCACAACCGCCGCGATCAGCAATTGCGCGTGCGAATAGCCGGTGAGTTCGCCGCCGGGCAAAGCCAGCAACAGGCCGGAGAAGAACAGCGCCAGGCGTATCGGCCATGCGGCAAGCGGGTTGCCGGTGAGCGAGCCGATGCCGATCAGATAGCCTTGCAGCGCGCCCGAAATCAGGATGACGCCCGCGAAGGCCAGCCCGCAGACCGTGATGACCTCGACGGTCGTGCCATGGCCGATCAGCGCCGGGTTCAGCACGAAGAAGAACGGCACGAAATAGATGATCGCGCCGAGCCGCATCGCTTCGAAGCCGGTGGTGATGGGGTTGGCGCGGGCCACCGTGGCGGCGGCGAAGGCGCCGAGGGCCACCGGCGGCGTGATGAAGGAGATCATGCCCCAATACATCATGTAGAGATGCACGGCGAGCAGGTCGAGCCGCCCGCTGGCGGTGAGCGCCGGCGCGAGCGCGATGGCCAGGAAGAGATAGGCCGCCGTCACCGTCATGCCCATGCCGAGGATGAAGCTGGTGATGGCCCCCATGACGAGCAGCACGAAGATCGAATCGCCGGCGAGGGTGACGAGCTCCAACGACAGGTTGCCGACCTTCCCGGTCAGCATCAGCGCGCCGATGATGAGGCCGACGCCCGCCAGGATGCCGGCGAGCTCCGTGAACAGCTTGGCGATGCCGATGAGGAACTGCTTGCACCGCTCCAGGTTCCATCGGTCGTGGGCGCGCACCTGGTTGATGACGATCAGCAGGGCGGCGGCGTAGTAAGGCGCCTGCGCCTCCTGCTGCATCACCAGCAGCATCACGATCAGCAGCGCCAGCACGAAGATGAAATGCCAGCCGTCGCGCATCACCTCCCGCGCCTTCGGCATTTCGGCCTTGGGCAGCCCTTCGAGGCCGAAGCGCGCGGAATAGGCGTCGATCTGCATGAACAGGCTGAAATAGTAGAGCAGCGAGGGGATGATCGCCGCCACCAGGATCACGGCGTATGAGATTTCCAGGAAGGTCGCCATGATGAAGGCGGTGGCGCCCATCACGGGCGGCATCAGCACGCCGCCCGTCGAGGCGCAGGCCTCGACGCCGCCCGCATAGGCCGGGCGGAAACCGACCCGCTTCATCGCCGGAATGGAAAGCGCGCCCGTGGTCAGCACATTGGTGATGACCGAGCCGCTCATCGAGCCCATCAGGCCGGACGAGAAGATCGCCACCTTGGCCGGCCCGCCGCGGAAGCGCCCGAGCAGGGCGAAGGCGAGGTTGAGGAAAAAGGCGCCGCCGCCGGTGAATTGCAGCGCCACGCCGAAGATGAGGAAGCCCACCACAAGGGAGGCGAAGGCGCGCATGGGGATGCCCATGACGCTCTCCGTGCCGAACATGTGGAAGCTCGCGGTAACTTCCAGCGTCTCGGACTGGCCCTCGAGGAAACCGGGCGCATGCTCGGCGAGCGCCGGGTAGAGCGAGACGATGAAGCAGATGACGAAGATCGGCATGCCGCCCGCCCTGCGGGTCGCCTCCAGCACCATCAGCCACATGAAATAGGAGGCGTAGACCGCCCATTCCGGCGCGGCGTATTCCCAGCCTTCCAGCAGGTTTTCCTCGCCATGCGCCGCAAAGGTGATCGAAACGGCGAAAACGACAAGCGAAAGCAGGATGTCGTACCAGGGAACCCGGTCCATCGGGCCGACATTGCGCCAGGGCGGGTAGAGCAGGAACACCAGCGGCAACAGCATGGCGAGCATGAAATAGTAGTATTCGGTCTCCTCGCCGAAAATCTTCACGTCGATCATCAAATGAACGTTGAAGATGAAATAGATCGAGGCCAGCACCGACAGGGTGGAGGCGGCGACCACGATCGTCATCCAGACCGGCCCGAGGTCCCGATGGCGGCTGACCGACGCCTCGGCGTGCTCCACCGCTTCTTCCGCCTGACGGCTGAGCGCCGTCTCCCGCTCGGTCTGTGTCATGGCGCGTTAATGTCCTGTTTCCGAAGTTTGCATCGGTTCGACCCGGAGCATCCGGCTACTCACCCGTCATGCCCCCGACTCTCTCCGTCATACCCGGACTTGTTCCGGGTATCCATGCGGCCGTCCGCCGGAGACGGTGGAGGGAGATGCCCGGAACAAGTCCGGGCATGACGGTGTGGGCGCTAACCAACTTGCAATGCAACGCGCTCCGGCCGATTCGTAGGCCAGGTTCGGGGCAAGGAAGGACCCGCCACACGCGGCGCATGGCGGGTCCATTTCCGGTTCAGTTCGGCAGTTTCCTGCCTTTGACGGTCACGAGAACGGCGCGTCCAGACCGGCCGCCGCCAACGCTTCCTTGCGGGCCTCGGCCCAGCCTGCCTCGAAGGCGTCGTCGTCCATGTCCTTGTTGGCCGCGTAGTAGGTCTTCCACGCGCCGATCAGCACGTCCTGGCGCTTCAGCAGCGCGTTGTTGTGCGCTTCTTCCTCTGCGCCCCAGGCACCCGCTTCCTTGTAGTAACGGACCGAGCCGCCCGCATAGGGGAATATCCACTGGAGGTTCTGGGCTTCGATCTGGTAGCCCGCCGTGCCCTTCAGCGTCCCGTAGCCGCCCTCGCCTTCATAGCCTTCCATCACCGCCTTGGTCATGGCGTAGGTGAAGTCGTCGTCTATGTCGCCGGCGAGGCCGATGATGATCGGATAGGGATACATCTGGCCGTCGAATTCGGGCTGGCCGCTCTCATTGTTCTCGAGGCCGATGCCGAGCGTGACCCTGTTCGGGTTCCAGAACGGCGCCACACTCTTGGCCCGGGCCCAGCCTTCCTTGTCGTCATGGGGCAGCGAGATCCACCAATTGCCACGCGGCGACGCCATCAGCCGGTTCACATGCGGCGACATGGTGGAGACCATGACCGCGTCGGCCTGGCCGCCGATCACGCCGTCCACGGCCTGCTTCCAGCCGGGGAACTCGACCCTGGTCACATCGTCCCAGGTGACGCCGCCGAAGGCCATCAACGCCGTGAGGTTGACGTTGAGCGCCGGGGCGCCCTTGATCCACGCCATATTCTTGCCCTTGAGGTCGGCGGCGGTCTTGATGCCCGCATCGCCCGCGACCACCGGCATCAGCCCGTGAGGCCCCTTGGCGTTGTTGTAGAGGTTGCGGATCGCCATCGGCCCCCAGGCCTTGGAGCCGAACATGAACACGCCTTCCTGCGTGAAGGCGGCGGCGATGCCGCAGGCGCAGAGATGCGCGCGCTTCTTCGCGACCGGAATCATGCGCGAGACGTCGTTCTTGCCCGGGATCACGCGCAGTTCGACATCGTGCTTCTGCTTGAGCATGGCGCCGATGGCGATGGACTGGGCATAGCCTGACGAAGTGGTGCCGTAGGCCGTGAGCGTCACGGTCTTCGGCAGGTCGGCCGCGAAGGCCGGAGCCGCCAGCCCGGCCGCCAAAGCCGCTGCAGCGAGTGTGCGCAGGTACATCGGGGTCCCTCCCTTTCGTTCCTTGCCTTACCTTGCCCGCTTGCGCCGGTTTCCGCAACAGCCTTCCATCTTGCGCAGGCGGGACCGCGCGCATATGGTCCGGGTATTCGTGGAGCGCGGAATCGGGCGAGGCGCCGGACGATGGCGATGTACGACGACCTTGTGACGCCCCAGATCCTGAATCGCGACTTCCTGCACACCCTATACGATGCGGCCTATATGGACTGCGAGCAGGACGGCGACGGCGATTCCGTCATTACCGAGAGCGGACTGAAATGCATCGCGACATTGCCGAGCCATCAGGACGCCATTCATCTCGCAATCCTGTTTCCGCTGAAGGACGACGTGTCGCTCAAGAAAAAGCTGGAATGCGTCAACCGGATAAACGACCGCTACATCATCACCCGCGCCGCGGTCACCAAGGACGCCAGCCTTCTCCTCTGCGACTATTACATCTTCCTGAACGGCGGCGTGTCGAGGAAGGCCATCGTGCTCGGGACCAAGAAGTTCATCGAGGTGACGCGACAGGCGGCCGAGGAATACGCGTCGGACATCATCGCATAGCCGCTTCCGGCGAGGCGCCGGCGCATGGCTAGCGGAACCGGCGTCCCGACCCTCATATCGTCATGCCCACCCCTCATATCATCATGCCCACCCCTCATATCATCATGCCCACCCCTCATATCGTCATGCCCACCCCTCATATCGTCATGCCCGGACTTGTTCCGGGCATCCACTTCAGCCACCGCGATGGCCCCCGAGGGAGATGCCCGGAACAAGTCCGGGCATGACGGAGAGGGCGTTCGACCATGACGATATTGGGGGCGTTCGGGCATGGCTAGCGGAGCCGGGGACGCCGCCGTGGGGACCGTGCTCGTCTGCGGCGCGCTCGGCACCGTCGGCCGGGCCATGGTCGAGCATTTCGACGCGCTGCCGGGCTGGCGGGTCGTCGGCCTGTCGCGGCGGGCGCCCGACTTCCCGACCGGAGCCGAATTCCGGAGCGTCGATCTGCGGGACCGGGCGGCCTGCGAAGCCGGCCTTTCGGACCTGCACGACATTGCCCGCGTCGTCTATGCGGCGGTCCATGAGAAGGCCGACGTGGCGAGCGGCTGGCGCGACCCCGACCATGCCGAAACCAATCTCGCCATGCTGCGCAATGCGGTCGAGGCCGTGGAAGCGTCTTCGCCCGGCCTGCGGCATGTCACCCTGCTGCAGGGCACAAAGGCCTACGGCGCCCATCACGGCCCGTTCAAGACGCCCGCGAAAGAACGCGAGCCGCGTTATTGGGGGCCGAACTTCTACCATGACCAGGAGGACTGGCTGAGGGACAGGGCCGCCCGCGCCGGCTGGACCTGGACGGTCCTGCGCCCGCAGGTCGTCTTCGGCTTCGCCGTCGGCTCGAACATGAACGCGCTTGCCTGCGTGGCGGCCTATGCGGCGCTCTCGAAGGAACTCGGCATGCCGCTCCGCTTCCCGGGCGGCGAGCCACGCATCCAGGAGGCGACCGACGCCCGGCTGCTGGCCCGCGCCGCCGCCTGGGCCGGGGAGACGCCGGCGGCCGGCGGCGAGGCTTTCAATATCGCGAATGGCGACTGCTATGTCTGGCACAATCTCTGGCCGCGCGTCGCCGAGGTCTTCGACATGGAGCTAGGCCAGCCCTTCCCCTGCTCGCTCCGGCGGGTGATGGCGGACAAGGGGCCCGTCTGGGACGCCATGGTCGCGCGCCACGGGTTGCGCCCGCACCGGCTGGAGGAAATCGTCCCGTCCTGGCAGTTCGCGGACTTCATCTTCGGCTACGGCCAGCGCCCGAACCCGGCTGTCGTCAGCACGATCAAGGCGCGGCAATTCGGCTTCCAGGACTGCATGGACACGGAGGACATGCTGGTCGAGCTGCTGCGGCAGTTTCGCCGCGAGCGCATCGTGCCTTGAGGGCTGGCGTCCGGCAGCATAGGCTGAGGCCCGTCACCCGATTCCGCTCCGCCAACAATGGAACGACGCATGCACACAAGGGGCAAAGCCTTCATTGCGGGTATCTTCGAACACCCGACCCGCAAGGCGACCGACACGTCGGTCGCCCAACTCCACGCCGAGAGCGCCAGGGGCGCGCTCGACGATGCCGGCCTGTCCATCGACGATGTCGATGCGTATTACTGCGCAGGCGACGCGCCGGGCCTCGGCCCGCTATCGATGATCGAATATATGGGCTTGAGGAACGTCCGGCACATGGACGCCACCGATGTCGGCGGCTCCTCCTACGTCCTCCATGTCGGCCATGCCGCCCAGGCGATTGCGGCGGGCAAGTGCAAGGTGGCGCTCATCACGCTCGCCGGGCGGCCGCGCTCGGAGGGCATGGCGACCGGCACCGCGCCCCGTAATTACGGCGACGCTTCGCCCGATGTGCCCTTCGAGTTCATCTACGGGCCGACCGTGGTGAACATGTACGGCATGGCCGCGCGCCGGCACATGCACGAATTCGGCACCACCAGCGAACAGCTCGCCTGGATCAAGGTCGCCGCCTCGCACCACGCCCAGCACAACGAACACGCCATGCTGCGCAAGGTCGTGACGGTGGACGAGGTGGTGGACTCGCCGATGATCTCGGACCCGCTGCACCGGCTCGACTGCTGCGTGATCTCCGACGGCGGCGGCGCGTTCGTCGTGGTGGCGCCCGAGGTCGCGGCCTCGCTCAAGCGCGATTGCGTCAAGGTGCTCGGCTGCGGCGAAGCGCCGAAGAACCTGATGTCCGGCCAGGTGGACCTGACCTATACCGGCGCGCGCTGGTCCGGCCCGCAGGCGTTCGAGGAAGCCGGCGTCGCCCCGGGCGACATCGACTATGCGTCCATCTATGACAGCTTCACCATCACCGTGCTGGAAACCATCGAGGACCTGGGCTTCTGCGAGAAGGGCAAGGGCGGCGCCTTCGTCTCGGACGGCAACCTGATCGCGGGCACCGGCAAGCTGCCCTTCAACACCGATGGCGGCGGCCTCTGCAACAACCACCCGATGAACCGCGGCGGGCTCACCAAGGTGCTCGAGGCCGTGCGCCAGCTGCGCGGCGAGGCCCATCCGGCCGTGCAGGTGAAGGACTGCCGGCTCGCGCTCGCCCACGGCACCGGGGGCTCGCTCGGCACCCGCATGGGCAGTTCAACCACGATTCTCGGGAGGGCCGACGCATGAGCGCCCGCAAGATTCCGGCGCCGCCGGCCAATGTCGAACACCGGGAATTCTGGGAGGCCTGCAACGAGGGCAGGCTGATGCTGCCCCGCTGCGGCGATACCGGGAAATTCTTCTGGTATCCCCGCAAGATCAGCCCCTTCACGCTCTCCGGGAATGTCGAGACGGTCGAAGCGGCGGGGACCGGCGAGATCTACACCTACTCGATCATGCGCCGGGCCGACCCCCAATACGCCATCGGCTATGTGCGGCTGGACGAAGGCGTCACCGTGATGACGAACTTCGTCGATTGCGACTTCGACAGCCTGGCCGTCGGCATGAAGGTCAGGCTGGTCTTCGTCGAAGCCGAAGGCGGCCAGAAGGTACCCTGCTTCACGCCCGCCTGAGGCGTTGGCGCCATATCCGACCGGTTTGAAACGGGCAGCGCTTCCATCCGGGGGTCCATCCTTCGATACGCCTCCCTCCGGTCGGCTACTCAGGATAAGGGTTGGGGAGGCATCTGCTGGCGTGGTCGCTGCTCAGGATGAGGGGAGGGGCGCGCACGAGCGACCGGCCTCATCTCCCCCTCATCCTGAGTAGCGCCGGCCTTCGCCCCGCGAAGGCCGGCGCGTATCGAAGGACGGCCCGACTTCCGTGCTGGCCTGAACGGGTTCGGCGCCCTACCCGTTCCGGCGCGGGGCTTCGGCGGCGCCGGGCTCCGCGCCGGCGATGAACAGCCCCTTTTCATCGGCGCTGCGGACCGCCGCTTCCCGGTCCAGGACCAGCACACCGCCGGCCTCGACCGCAATCCCCCGCAGCCCGGCAGCGGCCGCGGCTTCGACCGTATCCGGGCCGATCACCGGCAGGTCCATGCGCCGGTCCTGCTGGGGTTTCGCCATCTTGACCAGCACGCCGCCCGGCCCTTCCCGCCTGAGGCGGGAGGCCCGGGCGATCATCCGGTCGGTGCCTTCCGCCGCTTCTATCGCCAGCACGATTCCCTGCTGCACGACCACCGCCTGGCCCGCATCGGCGCGTCCGAGCGCCTCGGCCACTTCCAGGCCGCGGCGGATGTCTTCCCGCGCGGTCTCGTCCGGCTCCAGCGCGCCGAGCGGACCCGGCGGGGCCAATGTGTCGGCCAGGATGGACGACACCTCGACCACCCGCAGGCCCTTGCCTTCGAACGCCTCCGTCACGAGCCGCATCAGCCCGTCGTCGCCCAGCGCCTTCCTGCCGGTCCGGGCAAGCAGGCGAACCGTGAACAGGTCCGGCCTGAGCGCCGCCAGCGACGGGCGGCGGACATGGCCGGCGAACGCCACCTCGCCCGCCCCTTCTTCGAGAACCGTCTCGATGACCCGGCCGACCGCGCCGATCCGGCCCCAGCGGTGCGGATGCCCCGCAAGCCGGTCCGGCTCCGCAAATCCCTCCAGGCCGAGAAGGAAATAGGGCCGTTCGCTCGTGCGGCAGGCTTCGGCCAGTGCAAGCGGCAGCGATCCGCCGCCGGCGACGATCGCCAGCTTAGGCTGCATCCCCGGAGCTTTCCGGCAGGCAGAGGCCGCGGTCCGATTCGGCGGCCATGAACTCGACGATGCGGCGCACCATGGGATCGGCTCCGTGCTCCGCCGAAACGGCGTCGAGCCGTTCGCCCATCGGGCCTTCGCCGTCGAACAGTTGCCGGAACGCCTTTCGCAGCCGCGCCAGGGTCTTGCGGTCGGTTCCCGCGCGCTTCATGCCGATCCAGTTGAGGCCCCGCAGCGTCGCGCGGTCGCCGAATACCATGCCGTAGGGAATGACGTCCTGCACGACGGCGGACAGGCCGCCGATCATCGCATGGGCGCCGACACGGACGAACTGGTGAACGGCCGCAAGGCCGCCGACGATGGCCCCGTCCTCAAGGACGACATGCCCGCCGAGCGTGGCGTTGTTCGCCAGCACGCATCCGTTGCCCACCCGGCAATCGTGCGCCACATGCGCGCCCATCATGAACAGGTTCCGGTCTCCAACGACGGTGCGCATGCCGCCGCCTTTCGTGCCCGGATTCAGCGTGACGTGTTCGCGGATGATGTTGTCCGCCCCGATTTCCAGCGTCGAGGGCTCGCCCGCATATTTCAGGTCCTGCGGCGGGTGCCCGACCGAGGCGAAAGGAAAGATCCTGGTGCGCGGACCGACCGCCGTGCGCCCCGCCACCGCCACATGGGAGTGGAGGACGCAGCCTTCGGCCAGCTCGACCTCTGCGCCCACATGGCAGAAAGGCCCGACCTGCACGCCTTCGCCGAGCGTCGCTCCGTCCTCGACGACGGCGCTCGGGTGTATCGAGCGCGCCATCACAACCCCTGGATCATTGCGCTGTATTCGGCCTCCGCCGCGAGGACCCCGTCCACCCTGGCTTCGCCCCGGAACCGCCACACCGCGCCCCGGTGGCGGCGAACCGCGACTTCCACGCGCACCTGGTCGCCCGGCACGACCGGCCGGCGGAAGCGCGCATTGTCGATGGTCATGAAATAGACCAGCTTGCCCCGCACATGATCGCCCATCGTCTTCACGACGAGCACGGCCGCCGTCTGCGCCATCGCCTCGACCAGCAGGACGCCCGGCATGACGGGCTTGGACGGGAAATGCCCCTGGAAATGCATCTCGTTGATAGAAACATTCTTGATACCGACTGCGCTTTCGCCCAGCCGGATCTCGGTTACGCGATCGATCATGAGGAAGGGATAGCGATGAGGAATCGTCGCCATCACCTCGCCGATCTCTGCGATATCGGCGTCGTCAGTAGTCATATGCCCTCGCCGCCCTCCGCCGGGACTTTCGCCGCTTACTCCGAAACTTCAATTGTTACACCCGGCAGGACCTCGTTCAAGCGGTTCAGAACGTCCTCGGTGAACTCCAGGGCGTTCTCGTCCGCCCATACCAGGGCGGCCTTCTGCACGACAATATTCGCGCCGAGCTTCGCAGCCAGTTCGCGCGCCACGATCTGCAGCTGCAGCTGGACCTTGCGCAGCGCTTCGGCGCGCGCGCGGTCCAGCAGGGTCCGTTGGCGCTGGGCGCTGCTGCGAAGTTTCACGAGCTGCTCGCGCAACTCCTTCACCCTGGCCTTGTAGGCTTCCTTGGAGAGCAGGCCGCGCTGGTCCTTCAGCGACTGGTCTTCCTGCCGCAGGCGCGCCTCGGCGGCATTGAAGTCGTTTCCGTAACGCGCTCCCAGCTCTTCCACCTGCCGGGCGATCCCGACCGCCGCCTGCGCCTCGCGCATGATCCTGTTGGTATCGACGACGATGACGACCGATTGCGGCACCTCGGCCAGAGCCGGCGCCGTGCAGAGGCACAGCAGCCATACCGCTATGAGCCTGCGCATCAGAACTGTTGCCCGATGCTGAACAGGATCGTTTCGTCCTTGTCGAAGTCTTCCTTCACGACCGGCCAGGCGAAATCGAGGCGAAGCGGCCCGAGCGGCGTGGTCCAGGATATGCCGAAGCCGATCGAGCCGCGTATCGAGGCGTCGTCGTCGTAATTCTGGCTATTGATGTCGTCGACTCCGGTAAGCGTGCCGAACTCGGCGAACAGCCTCGCCTGGAGGCCGAGATCTTCCGCCGACAGGCTGACCGGAAAGATCGCTTCTGCGGAGGTGGTCGCAAGGTAGTTGCCGCCGATTGCAATGCCGGGACTCATGCTTCTTGAGTTGAGCCGCGGACCGACTCCGCCGAACTCGAAGCCCCGCAAGGTCCTGCCGCCGAGGAAATAACGGTCCACAAGTCCGACATCCTTGCCGAGCCCGTAGATCGCGCCGGCCCGTGCGGACAGCGCCAGGGTCACCGGCGGCTTCCTCGACATGGGCAGATAATGCGTCCCCCTGACATCCGTGCGGAGATAGCGGGCCTGCCCTCCGAGGCCCGCCAGGTCATTGCTGATGCTCAGGATATTTCCCGAAGTCGGGTTGAACCGATTGTCCCGCGTATCGTACGCGACTTCATGCCCGACAACCGAAGAGATAGTGGAGTCCCTCCGTAAAATATTATTGCCGGGGTGAGGCTTCTGCAACCGGCGGGTCACGGAATAGCGCCAGCGCTGATACCAGTTCTGGGAAAGTTTGTAACCGATCCGAAGGCGGCTGCCGGTTCTTTCCAGATCGTAAGATCCCAGGTCGTCGTTTTCAGTCACGACCCGGAAGATATCGCCGCCTACCGAGAGAGGCTGGTCCTGGAAATACGGTTCGGTGAAGGACAATTCGATCTGGTTCTGCTCTTCGGCAAGCGTCGTAGAAAGAGCCAGAGTCTGTCCTTTCCCGAGCAGGTTGCGTTCGGCTAGTCTCAGCGAAAGCAGCCCGCCGCTCTCGCTGGAATAGCCGGCGCCTATCGAGAACTCGCCCGTGGCCGTCTCTTCCACCTCGACCGTAACGCGAGTCCGGTCCGGCCGGCTTCCCCGCTCATTCGAAACATCGACCTTCCTGAAATAACCCAGATTGCGCACCTGCCGGGTTGCCCTGGCGACTTTGGAGGGGCTGTATGCATCTCCCTCCACAATTCCGAATTCGCGCCGGATTACGCGGTCAAGCGTGCGCAGGTTTCCTTCGATGTCGATACGTTCGACATAAATCCTCGGTCCTTCATCGACGAGGAACACGAGATCGACTTCCCGTTCTTCCCTGCGGATCGTCGAGCGCGGCTGGACATCCACAAACGCAAATCCCGAAGCGCCCACCGCTTCGACCAGACCGTCCACCGTTTCACGGACCTTTCCCCTGTCGTAGATTTCACCCGTACGAGGCTGGAGGAAGGATGACAGGCGGAAGTCCGGAATGTCCACCAACCGGTTTTCGAGCGAGATGGCGCCAAAGGTGTATTGCGGACCTTCTTCCACGGTGAAAGTCAGGATAAAGCCGTCCCGGTCCGGCGTCAGCTCGGCGACTGCCGAAGCCACCCGGAAATCGACGTAACCGTTGGAGAGATAGAAGGCGCGAAGCTGTTCGCGGTCGAACGCCACGCGATCCGGATCGTAAACATCGTCATTCGAGAGAAAGCGGTACCAGGCTGCTTCCTTGCTGCTGATCTCGCCTATCAGCTCGCTGTCGCTGAATTGCTCGTTGCCGATGAACACGATCTTCTCGATAAGGGTCTGTTCTCCTTCGTCGATCTCGAAGGCGACATCCACGCGGTTCTGCGGAAGTTCGATAATTTTCGCCTCGACGCTTGCCGCAAAGCGGCCCGACCGCCGGTAAATTTCGAGAATGCGTTTGACATCCCGTTCCGCCGCCGAACGGGTGAAGATCTGGCGCGGTTTCAGCTGTACTTCGGGCCCGAGCGTCTCATCGTCGATCCGCCTGTTTCCCTCGAACGCAATACGGTTGACGACCGGGTTCTCCGCGACCGTCACCACCATGACATCGCCGCGCATGTCGATGCTGACATCGGCGAAATAGCCGGTTTCGAACAGGCTCTTCAGGGCGTCGCTGATGGTTCTCGGTCCCAGGGGATCGCCCGGCTGCACGCGCATATAGGAACGGACGGTTTCGGCGTCCACGCGCTGCGCGCCGACAACCTCGATGTCGCGGACGGCGCCGCCCGTCTGGGCGTCGGCAACCGCCGGCGGCAGCGCCATAGCGGCGGCCAGCACCCATGCGGCAAGCACGACTCGCCATCTGCTCATGGAATCCCCTATCGACGGCGTCATCCGACGACGCGTTCCAAGAATGCGACAACCTGAAAGTACACCAAGTCGTTCCAGGTTACGAACAGCATCAACGCCACCACCAGGCCCAGGCCGATCCTGAACCCGATTTCCTGGGCCTTCTGCCCGAGCGGACGGCCCCGAATCGCTTCAATTGCATAGAAGACAAGATGCCCGCCGTCCAGAAGCGGAATCGGGAACAGGTTGATGAGGCCGAGATTGATCGACAACAGCACCATGAAATGCAGGTAGGCCGAGAAGTCGATCTTCGCGACCTCGCCTGCCAGATGCCCGATGCGAAGCACCCCGCCGAGCTCGTCGGTGGAGCGGCGGCCCTCGATCATCTCGCCGACGAAGGCGAGGATGGTCACCGTCATGGTCCAGGTGTAATCGACCGCGGCGCCCAGCGCCTCCCCGGGTCCGAGGCGCACGGTCTCCGTCGCTCTGCCGCGCACGCCGAGCAGGCCGAACTCATGCACATTGCCGAGGCTGTCGGTCTGGCGTTCCACCGCAGGCGTGACGGTGAACGCCGTTTCCGCGCCGCCGCGGACCACGACGGCTTCCAGCGGCCGGCCGGGACTGAGCCGCACGATCCGCTGCAGGTCCTCGAACCGCGCAATCGTCTCGCCGTCGAGCTCCACGAAGCGGTCGCCCGCGCGGATGCCGGCCGACGCGGCGGCGCCGCCCTGCACCACTTCGGTGACGACGGGGCTGGTATGCCGCTGGCCGTAAGTCATGAACATGACGGCGGCAAGGAGGATCGCAAAGAGGAAGTTCGCCGCCGGACCCGCCGCCACAACGAACGCCCGCTGCCCGAGCGATTTGCTGCCGAACGCGACGGCGTGTTCCTCCGGCGTCAGCGCGCGCGCGCCGTCCGCCTCACCGAACATGCGCACATAGCCGCCAAGCGGAATGAGAGCGAACTTCCAGCGCGTTCCGGCCCGGTCGGTCCGGCCCCAGAGCTCGCGGCCGAACCCGACGGAAAAGACCTCCACCCTGATGCCGCACCGCCGCGCCGCCCAGTAATGGCCGAACTCGTGCACGAACACGAGCACGCTCAGCAGGACCAGGAACGGGACCAGATATTCCCAAATGAAGCTCAACCGGACGCCTCCCTGGTGTCCTGTCTTTTCCGGTCATGCCCGGACTTGTTCCGGGCATCTCCCTCGGGGCCATTGCGGCGGCGGAAGTGGATGCCCGGAACAAGTCCATTGCTGTCCGGTTCAGCCATTGGGCGAGGCTGAACGGGAGTCCGCCGGGGGTTTCGGGAGCGCGCGGCGTCCGTGATCCGCCCCTTGCCCGTGAAGCCCGGACGCCCCCCTTCGACAGGCTCAAGACAGGTTCTTTCGTCATACCCGGACTTGTTCCGGGTATCTCCCGCCACAGCTTCCGTCGGACGGCCGTATGGATACCCGGAACAAGTCCGGGTATGACGATGTGAGGGTTGGGACGTCAGGCATCGATCCGAGTCCCAATCCCGCCGATCTCCTCGAAACCCGGTTGAATCCACGCCATGCGCCCTGCCCGCAAATCCTAAACCGGACAGCAATGGAACAAGTCCGTGCATGACGATATGGGGGGCGGGCATGACGAAGGAATCGTCGAACCGAAGAGGCCTCGTACCCCGATCCAGGTCATACGGACTTCGAAACCGGGACACTAGCGCGAACTCCTGTCTGCGGCCCGGTCGACCAGCCGCTCCGCCACTTCCCGCGCCTCCCGGTCGGCGGACCGCACATCGTCCAGGCCGGCAAGCCGGCCGGACCCCATTGCCGCGACGGTGTCGCCCGCAATCTCGGCGATTTGCAGGAAGCCGATCCGCTCCGACAGGAACGCCGCAACCGCCACTTCGTTCGCCGCGCTGAGCGCCGCCGGTTCCGTGCCGCCGCTTTCCAGCGCCTGCCGGGCAAGCGCAAGGGCCGGAAACCGCTCGGGGTCGGGCGGCTCGAAGTCGAGACGGCCTATCGCCGCAAGGTCGAGGCGCTCGCCCGCCACCGACAGCCGCTCGGGCCAGGCGAGCGCAACGGCTATCGGCGTGCGCATGTCGGGCGTGCCCAGCTGCGCCAGCACCGACCCGTCGGCATATTCCACCATGGAATGCACGATGGATTGCGGATGGACGAGAATGTCTATGGCGTCGCCGGACATCGCGAACAGGTGGCGCGCCTCAATGAGCTCCAGGCCCTTGTTCATCATGGTCGCCGAATCGATGGTTATCTTGGCGCCCATGTCCCAATTCGGGTGTTTGAGGGCTTCGGCTGGACGCACGATGGCCATTTCTTCCCGGCTGGCGGACCGGAAAGGCCCGCCGGAAGCCGTCAGAATCAGGCGCCGGACCGCGTCCCGGCACTGCGCATCGAAAACCTGGAAGATCGCATTGTGCTCGGAATCGACCGGCAGGATCGTGCTTCCGGAGGCGCGCGCCGCAGCCATCATCAGCTCGCCCGCACACACCAGGCTTTCCTTGTTGGCCAGAGCGACAACGGCGCCGCGCTCGACCGCTGCGAGCGTCGATTCCAGACCTGCGGCGCCGGAAATCGCCGCCATCACCCATTCGGCATCGCGTCTGGCGGCTTCCACTACCGCTTCCGGGCCGGCCGCCGTCTCGATGCCGGTTCCGGCCAGTCCTTCCTTCAACGCCGCATAGCTGCCGAGCTCCGCAACCGCGGCGAACTCGGGCCGGAATGCGCGGGCCTGTTGCGCAAGAAGGCCGGCGTTGCTTCCTGCCGCCAGGGCAACGACCCGAAAGCGCTCCCGATGTTCGCCGATGACGGAAAGCGTATTCGCGCCTACCGAACCGGTCGCACCCAGTATGGACACCCGCTTCGCCGTCATGTCCAGCGCCACCCGCAAACCGTCAGCAGCATAACGGCGGCGGCCCCCGCAAGGAGAGCGTCCACACGGTCCAGCACCCCGCCATGCCCGGGAATCAGGCGGCCGCTGTCCTTGACGCCGAAGCGGCGCTTGCAGGCGCTTTCGAACAGGTCGCCGGCCGCTCCCGCTCCTCCGACCAGCACGCCGGCTGCGAAGCCGCCGCCGGCACCTCCGGGCGCATCGAAGGCAGCGCTCGCGGCAGCCCCGGCGGCGCCGGCGGCGGCAAGCCCCCCGGCAAGGCCGCTCCAGGTCTTGCCGGGGCTCCAGGACGGCGCCAGCTTCGGGCCTCCGAGTCTGCGCCCTGTCCACCAGGCCGCGATGTCCCCTGCCCAGATAACGGCGAACAGCCAGACGATGAGTTCCAGGCCGCCGAAATCGGGGCGCCTGAGGGCGATGAGGCACATGACCGGAAGCGCGATATAGAGAACCCCCGCCCCCAGCGCCCTGCGCCCGAACAGCAAACCGGTCGCAAGGGCCGCCCCGAGCGCAACCGCCCCCTGCAGGACCGCCGGCGCCGAAAACAGGGCCGGAGCCGTGGCGGCCGCGGGTATTGCCGTAAACGCCCTCACCGCCTCCGGCTCGGCCATCGCAGCCCATTCGCGCCCGGCGAGCAGCGCGCCGGCGAACAACAGGGCTTCCCAAAACGGCGTCCCGGCCCACACCGCCAGAATCGCAGCCGGCATCAGGACCGCGGCCGCAACCAGGCGCCGGAAGGTTTCGTCAGGCAGCGCGGACGCCATAACGCCGCTCGCGCCGGCTGAATGCGACCAGAGCCGCTTCCAGATCGGCTTTGGCGAACTCCGGCCATAGCCGCTCGGTAAAGAAGAGCTCTGCGTAAGCCGCCTGCCAGAGAAGGAAATTGCTGATTCGCATTTCGCCGCCGGTGCGGACCAGCAAGTCGGGATCGGGTATGCCGGCCGTGTCCAGCCTGTCTGCGAAGGCGGCTTCGTCGATGTCGCCGGGCCGGAGCCCGCCTGCCGCTCCCGCCTCGACAAGGCGCCGGGCAGCGCGCACGATCTCGTCACGGCCGCCATAGCTGACCGCGACCTGCACCAGAATGGCGTCGTTGCCGGCAGTCACGGCCTCGGCATGGGCGATCCGTTCGCGGAGGTCCGCCGGCAAGCGGTCCCGTTCCCCGATCATTCGCAGCCGCACGCCGTTGCGGTGCATATCCTCGAGTTCCCTGCCGAGATAGTAACGCAGCAGGCCGAGCAGGTCGTCCACCTCCTGCGCCGACCGGCTCCAGTTCTCGGAGGAAAACGTGTAGAGCGTCAGAATCTCGATGCCGAGTTCGGCCGCAGTCCGCACCGCGGCGCGCGCCGCCTCCGCACCGCGCCTGTGGCCGGCCGCGCGCGGCAGGCCCCGCGCCGAAGCCCAGCGCCCGTTGCCATCCATGATGATCGCGACATGGCGAGGCAGCGCCAGCGCCGCGGGAAACGCCCGTGTTTCGACCGCCATGGCGGTCACACCTGCATGATTTCGGATTCTTTGGCGTCCACGGCGCTGTCGATTTCCTTGACGAAGCGGTCCGTCAGCTCCTGCACTTCTTCGGACCATAGATGCTGTTCGTCCTGGGAAAGGTCTCCCGCCCGCTCCATGCGCTTGAGCTTGTCCATGCCGTCGCGGCGCACATTGCGCACCGCGACCCGCGCCTGCTCCGCATAGCGGTGAGCGACCCTCGCGAGCTCCGTCCGGCGCTCTTCGCTCAACTCGGGGATCGGCACCCGGATCAATTGGCCGTCCGCAGCGGGATTGAGTCCCAGAGCCGACTCGCGAATGGCCCGCTCGACGGCCTTCACATTGCTCCTGTCCCAGACCTGCACCGTCAGCATGCGCGGTTCCGGCGCGCCGAGCGTCGCCACCTGGTTGATGGGCATTTCCGAGCCGTAGGCCTCCACAGTCAGCGGCTCGAGAAGGGAGGTGCTTGCCCGGCCGGTTCTCAGCCCTGCGAATTCGCGTTTCAGCGCCTCGATGGCGCCGTTCATGCGCCGCTCCAGATCGTCGATATCGGGGTCTTCGGACACGAGAGCCTCGCTTTCCTACCGGATCACCGTCGATGCCTCGCGGCCCGTCAGTGCGCGGGCGAACGAACCCGCATTATGCAGCGAAAAGACGAGAATCGGAATGCGGTTGTCCCGCGCCAGCGCAACGGCGGAGGCGTCCATGACCTTTAGGTCGCGCTCAAGAACTTCGTTGTAAGTCAGCGCGTCATAGCGCTCGGCATCGGGCTCCTGTTCAGGGTCCGCGGAATAGACGCCGTCCACCTTGGTCGCCTTGAGCACCGCATCGCAACCGAGTTCGCTCGCCCGCAATATCGCGGCGGAATCGGTGGTGAAAAACGGGTTGCCCGTGCCGCCTGCCAGGACCAGGACCCGGCCGCGGCGAAGATGGCGGTCGGCGCGTTCGCGAATGAACTGTTCGCAGACGGTGTGCATGGGTATCGCGCTCTGCACGCGCGCCTCGACGCCGGCGTCCTCCAGCGCGCTGCGGAGCGCGAGCGCGTTGATGACCGTGGCGAGCATTCCCATGTTGTCGCCCGCAACGCGCCCGACGCCGATCTTCGCGGAGTTCACCCCCCGGAAGATATTGCCCCCTCCGACGACGACCGCCACCTGGACCTCGAGCGCCCTGACCTCGGCAATGTCGCCCGCGATGCGCCGCATTGTGGAAGGCGCGATGCCGAATTCCTCACCGCCCATCAGGGCCTCGCCGGAGACCTTGAGCAGAACGCGGCGGAAACGGGTTTGCTGCGCCATGAACTCTCCCGTCGGGGCCCGCGCGTCAGTCCCCTAGCGTCTGGGCCACCTCTGCGGCGAAGTCCTTCTCTTCGCGTTCCACGCCCTCACCCAGAGCGAAGCGCACGAAGCCGGTGCAGGATACCGGCGCGCCGATATCGCCCGCGGCTTCCTCCAGCACCCTGGCCACAGATTTGTCGGTGTCCATGATGAAGGCCTGCTCGGCGAGCACGACCTCCTCGTAATATTTGCGCATCCGCCCTTCGACCATCTTCTCGATCACATGGTCGGGCCGGCCCGACGCCTTCGCCTGGTCCACGAGGATGGCGCGCTCGCGCTCCACCGCCAACTCATCGACATCGCCGCGCGAGACCCAGCGGGGATTTGCGGAGGTCACATGCATGGCGATCTGCTTGCCGAGCGCCGCCAGCTTTTCCTTGTCGCCGGACGATTCCAGCCCGACCAGGACGCCGATCTTGCCGAGGCCCGGAGCCGCCGCGCTGTGCATGTAGCCGGCCACGACGCCTTCCCCGACCTTGACGGTGGCGTAGCGGCGGAGGTTCATGTTCTCGCCGATGGTGGCGATCAGGCCGGTGACATAGTCCTCGGCGGTCTGCCCGTCGATCTCGCTTCCCTTGAGGGCATCCAGACCGCCCTCGACGGTCAGCCCGAGCGCGGCCAGCCTCGCGACCGCCGCCTGGAAGCCTTCATTGCGCGCGACAAAGTCGGTTTCGGAGTTGAGCTCGACCAGCGCGCCGCGCCCGTCCTCCAGCGCCATGCCGACCAGCCCCTCGGCCGCTGTCCGGCCGGCCTTTTTCTGCGCTGCAGCCAGCCCCTTCTTGCGCAGCCAGTCCAGGGCCGCCTCGATGTCGGCGCCGTTTTCCGTCAGCGCCTTCTTGCAGTCCATCATGCCGGCGCCGGTCCGCTCGCGCAGATCCTTGACCAGCGCCGCCGTCACCTGAGCCATCGGTGTTCGCCTCTCTTGCGGTCAGTTCGTCTTTTCTTCGCCAGCCTCGCCGGCGCTTTCGGCAGTCTCGTCCGCTGCCCCGGCCTCTGCTGCCTCGGAAGCTTCCGGGGCCTCCGAAGCCTCTGCGGCTTCGGGGGCATCCGCAGGTTCGGCTGCCTCCGGCGCTTCAGCAGCCTCGGGCGCCTCTGCGGACTCCGGGGCTTCCGGAGCCTCCGCAGCCTCGGGCGCCTCTGCGGCCTCGGGAGCTTCCGGAGCTTCCGCCGCCTCGGGGCTCTCCGCGGCCGGGGCGGCTTCCGGGACCTCCGCAGGTTCGGGCGCTTCGGCGGCCATGACGGCTTCGGGCGTCCCGGCGGTATCGGCAGACGCCGCTTCGGATTCGTCCTCCGGACCGGCGACCTGCTCCTGGGGCGCCGCCTCCAGCTCGCCGATATCCTGGCCGGATGCCGTCATTTCCCGCTCGATGCCGTCGAGCACCGCGCTCGTGACCAGTTCGCAATAGAGCGAGATCGCCCGGATTGCGTCATCGTTGCCGGGCACCGGGAATTCCACGCCCTCGGGGTCGGAATTGCTGTCCAGCACGGCGACGACGGGAATATTCAGCTTGCGGGCCTCGGCGACGGCGATGTGTTCCTTGTTGGTGTCGATGACGAAGAGGATGTCGGGCAGGCCCGCCATCTCCTTGATGCCGCCCAGCGTCTGCTCCAGCTTGTCGCGCTCGCGCTGGAGCTGCAGGAACTCCTTCTTGGTCAGGCCGATATTGTCCTGCGCCAGCTGTTCCTCGAGGTCGCGCAGCCGGTTGATGGAGTTGGAGATCGTCTTCCAGTTCGTCAGCATGCCGCCGAGCCAGCGGTGGTTGACGAAATACTGCCCGCATTGCCGCGCCGCCTCGGCCACCGTTTCCTGCGCCTGGCGCTTGGTGCCGACGAACAGGACGCGCCCGCCCTCGCCCACGACATTGGAAACCGCCTCCAGCGCCCGGTAGAGCATCGGGACCGTCTGCTGGAGGTCCATGATGTGGATGCCGTTGCGGATCCCGAAGATGTACGGCGCCATCCTGGGGTTCCAGCGCCGGGTGTGATGTCCGAAATGGACGCCCGCTTCCAGAAGCTGGCGCATGGTGAATGTCGGCACGGCCATCGGCTCGCCTTCCTTGTTCCGGTTTGTCCTGACGCGGGCCGTCGCCTTCCCTCGGGAAGGAACCGGACCGGCCTTGTCGGCCGCGGCCCGCGTGCGAAATCGCGCGCTGTTTACGCGCGCCCGCCCCGGAATGCAAGCTGCCCCCGGGACGGGCGATGCGCCGTTCGGTTACACGACCGGGCTGCGGTTCCCGTCCACATTGATCGCCGTGCCCGTGATGTAGGATCCGGCGTCGGAAGCGAGGAAACAGGCGATATTGGCGAACTCCTCGGCCTCGCCGAAACGCCCGAGCGGCACGCCGAGCTTGCCGGCCATCTCCGCGAGCCAGCCATCGAAGTCGGCGTCCGGCGCCGTGGCCTCATGCCGGCGGACCCACTGGCCGGAGCGGATATAGCCTGTGAGCAGCGCATTCACGAGCACGCCGTGGGGCGCGCCCTCGCCCGCCAGCACCTTGGTGAGCGCCATGCCGGCCGCGCGCGAGACGGCCGTCGGCGCGCCGCCGGCCTGCGGCGCCTTCGCGCCCACATTCAGCACATTGACGATCCGGCCCCACCCGCGCGCCTTCATGCCCGGCAGCGCCAGCCGGGACAGCCGGATCGCGGCGAACAGCTTGAGGTCGAGGTCGGCCTGCCAGGTGGCGTCGTCGATCTCCTCGAACTTTCCGGTCTGCGAGGTCCCGGCATTGTTGACCAGGATATCCACGGCGCCGAACCGCGCGACGGTATCGCGGTAGATCCGTTCGCAGTCTTCGGCCGTGCTGACATCGGCGGAAAAAGCGGCCGCACGGCCGGGCGCAACCGCTTCGAGCGCCGCCAGCGCCTCGTCGAGCGGCCCCTGGCGGCGGGCGGCGATGGCGACCGATGCGCCGGCGCCTGCGAATTTCAGCGCCATCGCCCGGCCCATGCCGTCGCTGCCGCCGGTAATGAGCGCCGTGCGCCCGGTCATGGATATTTGCATGTTCCTCGTTCCCCATTCGGAAATGTCCATCGAAACCGGTCTATGGGATTCCTGCGGCCCGGTGCAATGCGGCTCTTGGAAGCCGCGTTCAACGGATGACGGGATGGTGCGCCGCGGCTTCCGGCGCGATCCGCCCGTCGAGCCTCGGGTCGGGTTCGATCTCGACCCGCCGGCGCACCGCGCGGAAGCCGCAGGAAAGGTAGAAGCGAAGCGCCGCCGGGTGGTCGAGCGTGCAGGTATGAAGCCAGACCCGGCCGATGCCCTCGCGCCAGGCCAGGGCGAGCGCCGCCGCCATCAGCCGGCGCCCTTTCCCGCGTCCGGTCATGAACGGCGCCAGCCCGAAAAACGCGATCTCGCACGCCCCATGCCCGCGAAAATCGAGCTCGACGATGCTCTCCCTGTCCGGTCCCGCATAGAGCTCCACCTGCGGATCGCGCAGGATGGCCGCCAACGCCTCGTCCGGGAGAGACAGGCGCGAGAACCAGAGCCATTCCTCGCCGATCTCCCGAAACAGTGCGCGGTAAGCATTGAGGTCCGGGTCAGGCCACCTTACCAGCGGCGCGGTAGGGCCGGGATCGGCGGGCGGCGCCGTCATCTCCAGGTCGGTGACGACAGCGGCGATGTGCCCCGCCGGCACGTCCTGCATCACGATCCGGCCTCGTGCGAGGCGACCGCGAGCGGATGGCCGATGAGGAGACGGTCCACGGTGAGCAGCCTGAGCCCTTCCTCCTGCGCCTGGACGAGCAGCAATTCGTCGAACGGGTCCCTGTGGCCGAGCGGCGTATCGAGGGCGCGCGCCGCGTGGCGTATCGTCATCGGCAGGAATGTCACACCCTGGTTTTCCAGCACGGGAATCACGTCGTTCGGATCGAACCGGCTCTTGCGCTCGCCCGAGGCATGGCGGGCACTGTGCTTCAGCCGCATCTCCCAGATCGACACCGCGCTCGCATAGAGCTGCAGCTCCCGCATACCGAAAAACCGGCGGTCGTTTTCCGTCAACGCCGCTGCCGCTTCCATGAACCTGTAAAGATAGGTCGTATCGAGCAGGACGCGCACGGGCTACGCGCCGTCCTCGTCGTCGAGACCGAGCACCCGGCGACTTAATGCAGGATCGTTGAGCGCCGCCTCCATGGCTGCAACCTCTTCCGGCGGCGCATCGACAAGTCCGAGCCGCCGGCGGTCTTCCTCCAGCTTGTCGAAATCGATCCCGCCGCGCCGTTCGCAGCGCACCAGTTCGACCACCGGCCGGCCGTATTTGGTGATGACCACGCGCTCGCCCCGGCAGGCCTCGGCGACCAATTCGGAAAGGCGCGCCTTGGCCTCCCTGAGAGCCATTTCCATAAGAACCGCTCCTTACGCTACCAATGACGACAACATGCTCCGCCGCGCCAACAATTCAAGACCACCATGTAACTACATTATTCCGCAATCGCCCCGCCGGAGGCCAACAGGTCCTCGACCCCGGCGGCGTCGAAGCCGATTTCCGCCAGCACCTCGCGCGTATGCTCGCCCTGGCGCGGCGGCGGGCGGCGGATCGAGGCAGGCGAGCGGTTGAGCGCGAGAGAAGGCGCCATCAACCTGAGCCGGCCCTCGCTCGGATGGTCCATCTCGTGCCAGAAGCCGACCTCGGCCAGATGCGGGTCCGCGACCACCTGTTCGAGGCTTTGCACGGGCATGCAGGGCACGCCCGCCTCCGACAGCGGCCCCGCCCATTCCTCGGTGGTCTTTTCCTGCATCCATGTTTCGAGTTCGGCGTTGATCTCGTCCCGGTGCCGGAAACGGGCCGGACGGGTCGCATAGCGCGGGTCGTCCATCAGCCCCGGCCGCCCGGCAACCTCCAGCAGGGCGCGCCAGTGCTTGTCGGACGTCGCCAGCACGCAGATGAACCCGTCCTTCGTGGCAATCGGCCAGCGCTTCGGCGTGGCGTGGCGGTCCGAGCCCACCCGGTCCAGGGCCGGCACGAAGCTCTCGCCCCAGAGATGCTCGACGAGCGCGAACCCGGCCATGCTCTCGAACATCGGCACTTCGACCTCCTGCCCCTCGCCGGTCGCAAGACGGTGGTAGAGCGCGCCCGAGACCGCGAGCGCCGCGAACAGCGCCGTCGTCTTGTCGGCGATCAGCATCGGCACGTATTTCGCCTCGCCCGTGGCGAAACCTTCCAGCGCGGCGAGGCCGACGCCGGCCTGGATCACGTCGTCGAAGGCCGCCCGACCGGCATAAGGGCCGCGGCGCCCGAACCCCCAGATATTGCAGAACACGATGTCCGGCCTGATCCCGGACACGCGCGCATAGTCGAGGCCGAGGCGCGCGAGGGGTTCGGGCCGCATATTGTGGACGAAAACGTCGGCTGTCCCGAGCAGCCGGTCCATCGCCTGCTTGCCGCCTTCCGTCTTGAGGTCGAGAACGACGCTGCGCTTGTTCCGGTTCACATGCATCCACTGCGAGGTCATACCCGGATTGCGGTGGGGCCCGACCAGCCGCGAGAGGTCGCCTTCGGGCGCCTCCACCTTGACGACATCGGCGCCGAGGTCCCCGAGGAACTGGCTCGTATAGGGACCTACGACCACCGTCGTCAGGTCGATCACTCTCAGGCCGTGGAACGGACCCGGCATCGCCGCTGTCTCCCGTTTCTGCGAGGCGGCCGGCCGGTTTGCGAGCGGACCGCGATTCCTGCATTCTTCACCCGAAACCGCCACCGTTGGAACCCTCCCGGCGGACTGCCCCCTGCTTTCGGAGACCTGCCATGCCGCGCGACCGCAGCGAAACCCCCGCCCTGACTGCCGAGCTCGCGCGCTGGCTGGCCGGCCTTCGGCCCGAAGCCCTGCCGGAGAGCACCCGCCGCGCCGCGCGCCTCGCCCTGCTGGACACAATGGGCGCGGCGCTTCACGGGCGGCAGGAATTCTGGGCCGAAACGGCGCTCTCCTGGGCGCGCCGGGGAGCCGGGCTGCCGGGTAGTGGCGAGGGTCTTGCGACCGTCTGGGGGGAGGCGGCCCCGTCGCTCAGACCCGCCGACGCAGCGCTCGTGAACGGCGTTGCCGCTCATGCCTTCGAGCTCGACGATTTCATTGCCAAGCTGCATCCGGGCGCGGCGGCCGTCCCGGCGGCGCTTGCGCTCGCCGAACGTCTCGGCTCCGATGGCGAGGCCATCGAAACGGCGGTCGTCGCCGGCTACGAAGTGATGGTTCGTGCGTCCCGCGCTCTCGATCCCAATGCTGCCCGGCTGCGCGGCTGGCACCTTACGGGCGTGTGCGGCCCGCTCGGCGCGGCGGCGGCGGGAGCCGTTCTTCTCGGGCTGGACGAGGAGGCGGCAGCCTGGGCGCTCGGGCTTGGCGCGACGCAGGGATCGGGCCTGTTCGCCTTCAACGCGGACGGCGCCATGAGCAAGCGCCTGCATCCGGGCCGCGCGGCGCATGCCGGCGTCATGGCGGCGGAACTCGCGGCGATGGGTTTCACAGGCCCGGCGAGCGTGCTGGAGACCGACGACGGCGGTTTCCTCGACGCCTTCTCCGACGACGCAAGGCCGGAGCGCCTGCTGGACGGGCTCGGCAGCGAATGGGCCGTCGAACAGGTTTATTTCAAGCCCTATTCCTGCTGCGGCTCGCTGCATTCCTATGTCGATGCCGCGCGCGAACTCCGCCAGCGCCTCGGGCGCATGCCCGGCGCGGACGAGACCGTGCGCGCCGGCCTGCCGCGGGTGGTCGATGTGCAATGCGGCTTCGACTACGAGCCGGGGACCGCCCTCAACGGCCAGATGAGCGCACGCTTCACCATCGCCGCAGCGCTCGCGGACGGCAACGCGCTGCCGGCGCAATATACCGACGAGCGGCTGAACGACCCCGAACTGGTGGAACTCGCCCGGCGGATCGAATTGGTGCCCGACGCCGAACTCGACGGCCTCTATCCGGCCGATTACCCGGGTTGGGTCGAGATCGCCGGGCCCGACGGACGGGTGGAGCGGTCGGAAACCCTCAATCCGTCCGGTGCGCCGGGCCATCCGGGCCGCGAGGCGGCGCTGCTCTCCAAATACGACGCGCTTGCTGCCGACGCCGTGGGCGAGACAGCGGCCGGGCGCCTGAAAGCGGTGCTGATGGAGCTCCCCCGCCACGACGCCGCCGTGCTCGCCGCCGCGCCCGCAGCAGCGGCATGACCGCCTCCAGGCCGGCCACGCCGGAGGACCTGTTCGCCCGCCTCGACGAACTCGCCATCGCCCACAGCACCGTCTGCCACGAGCCGGTGTTCACGGTGGACGAGAACCGGGAATATCGCGGCCTGCTGGAGGGCGGCCATTGCAAGAACCTGTTCCTGAAGAACCGGAAGAACGCCTACTGGCTGGTCGTCTGCCTGGAAGATGCGAGGATCGACCTGAAGGAACTCGGCGGGCGGATCGGCGCGGGCCGCCCTTCCTTCGGGTCGGCGGAGCGCCTCATGGAAGTGCTCGGCATCCTCCCCGGCGCCGTCACGCCCTTCGCCCTCATCAATGACCGCGAACGGCGCGTGCAGCCGGTGCTGCAGGCCCGGATGCTCGAAATCTCACCGCTCAACTACCACCCGCTGCGCAACGACCGCACCACAGCCATTGCCCCGGACGATCTCGTGCGATTCATCAAGCATTGCGGGCACAAGCCTGCCATTCTTGACTTCTAATCCTTCATGCATCTCTCCAGCAGGTTAACGCCCGGGCCGAGGCGACTTATCGACGCTGCGCACTCGCCAAAGGGGGACGGATGGCTCTAGAATAGCGTTATCCGAGTGGCTCGCCGGCTCCCAACGGTGCTTCAGCGGGTCTGTTTGCGCGACCATGCGAGATTGAGGAGGAAGGATGTACGCACCGAGTTTCGCTGCGCCCACGACGGTGGCCGAAGCGGTGCAGTTGCTGGCGAACGCAAGCGGCGTCGCCAGGGTGCTGGCGGGGGGCACGGACCTCCTCGTCCAATTGCGTTCCGGCATTCTGAAGCCGGACCTGATCGTCGATACCAAGCGGATTCCCGAACTCCGGACAATCACGACCGAGGGCGGCGGCTACCGGATCGGCGCATCCGTTTCCGGCGCCGAGGCGGGCGAGCACGCGACGCTGTCGAAGGACTGGCCGGGCATCGTCGAAGCGGTCGAACTGATCGGCTCGACGCAGATTCAGGGCCGGGCCTCGTTTGTCGGCAATCTCTGCAATGCCTCGCCCGCTGCGGACTCCGTGCCGGCGCTGGCGGCGGCGGGCGCAACGGTCGTCATCGCCGGGCCGGACGGGGAGCGCGAGGTTCCGGTCGAGGATGTGCCGACGGCGCCGGGCCGCACTTCGCTCGCCAAGGGCGAGATGGTGGTCGCGATCAAGCTGCCGCCGAAGCCGGCGCGCACGGGAGACGCCTATCTGCGCTTCATTCCGCGCACGGAAATGGACATCGCCGTGGTCGGCGCCGGCGTCTGCGTGACACTGGATGAGGGCGGCGCCTGCACAGCGGCGAAAGTGTCGCTCGGGGCCGTCGCGCCGACCGTGCTGGTCGTCCCCGATGCGGCTGCGGCGCTGGTCGGCAGCAGGCTCGACGATGCGGCGCTCGCCGCGCTCGACGCCGCCGCACGGGCCGCTTGCAAGCCCATCGACGACAAGCGCGGCACCATCGAATACCGCACCAAGGTCGCAGGCGTGCTGGCGCGCCGCGCGGCCGCCACTGCCTTCAAGCGCGCGGGAGCCTGAGCCGAAACCATGGCGAAACACCACATTTCCACCACGATCAACGGCGAGCCGGTCGAGTTCCTCTGCAACACCGAGCAGACCATGCTCGACGTGCTCCGCGACGAGCTGCATCTGACCGGCACCAAGGAAGGCTGCGCCACGGGCGACTGCGGCGCCTGCTCGATCACGGTCGACGACCGCCTCGTCTGCTCCTGCCTGATGCTGGGCGTCGAGGCCGAGGGCCACGCCATCCAGACCATCGAGGGCATGGCCGACGGGGACCGGCTGCACCCGCTGCAGCAGAAGTTCCTGGAATATGCGGCGCTGCAGTGCGGCATCTGCACGCCGGGCTTCCTGGTCGCGTCCAGGGCGCTGCTGGAGCGCAACCCGAATCCCACCGAGGAGGAGGCGCGCTACTGGCTGGCCGGCAATCTCTGCCGCTGCACCGGCTACGACAAGATCATCCGCGCCGTGCTCGACACGGCCGCCGACATGCGAGGAGCATCCTGACATGGCACCCGACGGAACCCCCGACCTCAAGGTCGTCGGAACCAGGCCGATCCGCCCGGACGGCGTGGACAAGGTCACCGGCCGCGCCCAGTTCGGGGCCGATTTCCAGCTTCCCGGCCAGCTTGTGGGCAAGGTGCTGCGCAGCCCGCACGCCCATGCCCGCATCCGGTCCATCGACACCTCGAAGGCGGAGGCGATCCCGGGCGTCAAGGCGGTGATGACCGCCGCCGACATGCCCGAGATCACCAGCGAGGAAGCCTTTGTGGGCGAAGGCCCGGCGGACTTCAAGGACATGTCCGGCAACACGATGGCGCGCGACAAGGCGCTTTATGACGGCCATGCCGTCGCCGCGGTCGCGGCCACCAGCGCCGCCGCCGCCGATGCCGCGCTCGCGGCCATCGAGGTGGACTACGAGGTGCTGGCGCATGTCATCGACGTCGAGGACGCGATGGTGGAAGGCGCGCCCGTCCTCCATGACGACATGTTCACCTCGGGCGTCGATCCGAAGCCGACAACCCCGTCAAATGTCGCCAAGCGCATGGTGTTCCAGCTGGGCGATGTGGACGCGGCGTTCGAGAAGGCCGACATCGTCATCGAGCGCAAATACAAGACGGCGCCCGTCCACCAGGGCTACATCGAGCCGCATGCCTGCGTCGCGCAATACGCCGCGGACGGGCAGGTGCAGATCTACTGCTCCAGCCAGGGCCAGTTCATGGTCCGCGCCTATGTGGCCAAGCTGCTCGGCATCGACATTTCCGAAATCCGCGTGACGCCGCTGGAGATCGGCGGCGGCTTCGGCGGCAAGACGCTGGTTTATCTGGAGCCGCTGGCGGTCGTGCTGTCGCGGAAGTCCGGGCGGCCGGTCAAGATGGCGATGACCCGCGAAGAGGTGTTCCGCGGCTCCGGCCCGACCTCGGGCGGCACCGTCTGGGTCAAGATCGGCGCCAAGCGCGACGGCACCATCGTCGCCGGCGACGCCGTGCTGAAGTTCCAGGCCGGCGCCTATGCGGGCTCGCCGGTCGGGCCCGGCTGCATGACCGCGTTCGCGGTGTACGACCTCCAGGACGTGCGCATCACCGGCTATGACGTCGTGACCAACCGTCCCAAGGTCGCGGCCTACCGGGCGCCCGGCGCGCCGATCTCGAACTTCGGCGTCGAGAGCGCGGTGGACGAGCTCGCGCGCGAACTCGGCATGGACCCGGTCGAGCTCCGGCTCAAGAACGCCGCCAAGAAGGGCACCAAGGCGGCCTACGGCCCGACCTTCGGCGATATCGGCTGCGTCGAGACGCTGGAGGCGGTGAAGGACCACCCGAACTACAAGGTGCCGCTCGGGCCGAACCAGGGGCGCGGCGTCGCCGCGGGCTTCTGGTTCAATATCGGCGGCGAGTCCTCTGCGACCGTCAACATCAACGAGGACGGCACGGCCGTGGTCGCCACCGGCAACCCGGATATCGGCGGCTCCCGCGCCTCCATGGCGATGATGGCGGCCGAGGTGCTCGGCATCGATGTGGAGCGCGTCCGCCCGATCGTCGCGGACACGAGCTCGGTCGGCTACTGCTTCCTCACCGGCGGCAGCCGCGTCACCTTCGCCACCGGCATGGCGGTGGTGGAGGCGTCGAAGTCCGTTGTGAACGAGCTGAAGGCGCGCGCCGCCAAGACCTGGGACATCCCGGTCGAGGCGGTCGAGTGGCAGGACGGCAAGGCCGTTCCCGCCGGCAGCAATGCGGGCGATTTCGAGCCGCTCACGCTGGAGGACCTCGCCGCCAAGTCGGGCCGCACCGGCGGGCCCATCGCCGCCACCTCCTCGCTCAACGCCCAGGGCGCGGGCCCCGGCTTCGGCACGCATCTGGTCGATGTCGAGGTGGACCGGGAGACCGGCCATGTGAAGGTGCTGCGCTATCTGGCGACGCAGGACGCGGGCCGCGCGATCCATCCCTCCTATGTCGAGGGGCAGATCCAGGGCGGCGCCGTGCAGGGCATCGGCTGGGCCTTGAACGAGGAATATATCTACGACGACAAGGGCCGGCTGGAGAATCCGGGCTTCCTCGACTACCGCATCCCGGTGGCCTCGGACCTGCCGATGATCGACACCGTCGTCGTCGAGGTGCCGAACCCGAGGCATCCCTACGGCGCGCGCGGGGTCGGCGAGGTGCCGATCGTGCCGCCCATGGCCGCGATGGCGAATGCCATCCAGGACGCCATCGGCATCCGGCTGACGGAACTGCCCATGTCGCCGCCCAAGGTCCGCAAGGCGGTGGACGAGCAGGCGGCGGCGGAGGAATAGCCCCGCCTTGGCGCGCATCGTCCTGACCCACTCGGCCTGCCGCCAATACACGGGCGGCATGGCCGAGCTGGAGTCGGACGCAACCAGCATAAGAGGCCTGGTCCGGGATCTGGACGCGCGCTTTCCGGGTCTCGGCCGCCAAGTCGAGGAAAGCATGGCCGTCGCCATAGACGGCGTGATGCACCAGGACGACCTGACCGCCCCAATCCCCGAAGGCGCCGAAGTCTATCTCCTGCCCCGCATTGGCGGAGGGTGAGGGACGAGCTATTTTTGTCCGGCCGGAGCGTCCGCAAGGCCGAGATCGTCCAGCAAGGCCAGCGCCTTTTCAAGCCGCTCCGGCGTCGCCTTGAGCGATTTGCGCCTTTTCGTTTCCTCGACAGCCGCATCCATTGCGTCGGCGGTGGCAACCTTGTTCTTGCCGTAATAGTGCCATTCGTCCCGCAGGAAAACGATGGTCGCGGCGAGCTCCAGAACGAAGTCGGAAACGTATTTCATCCGGCCCAGCAGGGAAACGGCCTGTTCGGCCAGAAGGTTCCCCAAGGCTTCCGGCCGTTCTGCGTCCGTCCTGAAGACCGCATAACGCACCTTGTGGCGCCCCGGCCTTTCCTCGACATCGATACGCTCGTCCGCCAACGCATCGTTCAGGCCTCCGACAAGCTCGAAGGAATAGGGGCCGTAGCGGTAATATTCGAACGGCAACCCGAAATCCGCCCCGCAACGGTCAAGAAGATAGATCGTCTTCTGCAACCGCGTCCGACCGATCAGTTCCTTGTCGTTCAAAGCAACTAGGACGTCGCTCAACACCTGCCGCGCTTCATCGACAGCTACAACAACAGACGCCTGCACTCTGCTCTCGGATATCTCAGCCCAAAACACTTCGAGGAGAAACAAAACCACACACCTGTCAAAAACGCCGCTTGAAACTGTCCGGACCATGGGGCCCACTCCACGCAAACTCCCGGCGTCGTCCCGGTCGGCGCGGAGCAGCCTGCCCCGGACCCCGATCCGGGGTCGATTCGGGACCTCGGGACGCCCGCTCCGGCCGCACGAGGCCCCGGCTCGCCCTGCGGGCGTCCGGGCCGATATTTTCGGGCCCGGAGCGAAATACGGTTTCATCGGAACGGGCTCTGCACTAATCGCCTTGTGCGTTCTCTGCCTCCGGGGCCAAGGCCGCGTTCCAGAGTTCTTCCGTGACGATGTCCAGCGTCCAGGGGCGCATGACGGAGGCGGCACGGGCGTCGCGGAGGTGGCGCTCCAGCGGGAAGCGCTTGAGGATCGCGCGGCCGCCGCAGACCCGCATGGCGAGCGAGGTTATCTCCACGGCATTGCGCTGCACCGTGACATGCGCGGCGCGGGCGCGCTGACGGGTCTCCGGCGTCGGCGGCAGCTTCGCCTCCGAGACGGCGTGGTAGAAGAGCGAGCGCGTGGCCTCCAGCTTCAGGAGCATCTCGGAGACCCCGTTGCTGGCGGAAGGCGATACGCTCGACCGGCCGGGCGCGCCCGCAAGCCCGCCCTGCAGATAGGCGAGCGCGGTTTCCGCAGCTTCGACCGCGAGCCCCAGGAAAGTCGCGGAGAAGCCCATCGGGGCGTGCGAGGCGGTCAGATACAGGCCGCCGAACACGCCGGGCGGCAGGATGTCGCCGCTGTCGGGCACGAACACGTCCCGGAGGTGCATCTCGCGGCTCACCGTGGCGCGCATGCCGATCGGGTCCCACTCGCCCTCGAAGGCGACCCCTTCGGCATCGCGCGGCACCTTGAGGTAAAGCGTGCGCTCCAGCCAGGTCAGCTTCCCCTCGTCCACCAGGATCGCCGGCGTTGCGAAATAGTCCGCCGCGTCCGAGAGCGAAACGAAGAATTTGCGCCCCGTCACGCGGTAGCCGCCCTCCACCTTCCGCGCCTCGGTGCCGAACCGCCGCCCGCCGACGCTGAAGGCCGTGTCGGTCTCGCCTTCCTCCACCGGCTCGCTGTGCGGCTGGCCGTAGAACACGCCCTCCTCCACCACCTCGCGGAACTTCTCCGCGCGGAGGCGCTCATGGCGGGCGCGCTTCTCCGCCGGCATGCCGTACCGGTCCGCCATCTCGCCCATCAGCATCATGGTGAGGCAGTGCATGTTGTAAGTGAGCGCCGTGGAGGCGTTGCCGCGCGCGATCTGCTCGGCGACCAGGCAATAGGTCTCGAAATCCGCGCCGAGCCCGCCATGCGCCTCCGGGATGCAGAGCGCCAGCAACCCTTCTTCCCTCAGGTCGTCATAGTCCTCGAAGGGAAAGGCCGCCTCGCGGTCGAGCGCGGCGGCGCGCGGTGCGAACCGCTCCACCGCCAGGCGGCGCGCCCTGTCCACCAGCTCCTGCTGAAACGGCGTCAAACGCATGTCCATCGGCCGGCGCCTCCCGCTCGCGCGATTCATCCACAGTCCCGGACGGGCGGACCCTTGATCGTTGCCCGAATCCCCCGCACAAAGCCGCTTTATGGCCGATGCCGCTCCATACAGCTACCCGCATCGTCACCTGCTTGGCATAGAGGGCCTTGCGCCCGGCGAGATTTCGGCCCTGCTGGACCTGTCCGAGAGCTATGTCGAGCAGAGCCGGCGCGACGACAAGAAGGTCGCGGTGCTGAAGGGGCGCACCGTCATCAACGTCTTCTTCGAGACCTCGACGCGCACCCGCACCAGTTTCGAACTGGCCGGCAAGCGGCTCGGCGCCGATGTCATCAACATCTCCCCCGACATCAGCGCGATCAAGAAGGGAGAGACGCTGCTCGACACGGCGCTCACGCTCAACGCCATGCGGCCCGACCTGCTGGTGGTCCGCCACCCGCAGTCCGGCGCCGTCCACCTGCTGTCGGAGAAGGTGGACGGGGCGGTCATCAACGCCGGCGACGGCTGGCACGAGCACCCGACCCAGGCCCTGCTCGACGCGCTGACGATCCGCCGGCGCCTCGGCGGCCTCTCCGGCCTCACGGTCGCGATTTGCGGCGACATCATGCACAGCCGCGTCGCGCGCTCGAACATCCACCTCTTCAACGCCATGGGCACGCGCGTGCGGGTCGTGGCGCCGCCCACCCTGCTGCCGGCCGAGATGTACCGCTTCGGCGTCGAGGTCTTCCACGACATGCAGGCCGGCCTCGACGGCGTGGACATCGTGATGATGTTGCGCCTCCAGACGGAGCGGATGCAGGGCAGCTTCGTGCCGTCCGTGCGGGAGTATTTCCACTTCTTCGGCCTCGACGCCCGCAAGCTGGCGGCGGCCCGGCCGGATGCGCTGGTGATGCATCCCGGGCCGATGAACCGGGGCGTGGAGATCGACAGCGACGTGGCCGACGACATCCACCGCTCGCTGATCCAGGAGCAGGTGGAGATGGGCGTCGCGGTCCGCATGGCCTGCCTCGACCTCCTGACGCGCAAGCTGCAGTCGAACCGCGCCGAGGCCGCATGACCAGGCGCACGGCGCTCGTCAACGCCCGGTTGCTGGACCCGGCGACGCGGCTGGACGCGCCCGGCGGCATCCTGATCGAGGACGGCAGGATTGCCGCAATCGGCCCGGAGGTCGCCGCCGGATCGGCGCCGGAGGGCGCGGCCGTCATCGACTGCGAAGGCGCCTGCGCCGCGCCCGGCCTTGTGGACATGCGGGTGCAGCTGGGCGAACCCGGCGGCGAGCACAAGGAGACCATCGACAGCGGCAGCCTGGCGGCGGCAGCCGGCGGCGTCACCGCCGTCGTCGCCCTGCCCAACACCTCGCCGGTGATCGACGACGTGAATGTCGTCGAGTTCATCGCCCGGCGCGCGCGCGAGGTCCGGCGGGTCAAGGTGTTCGCCTACGGAGCCCTCACGCGCGGCCTCAAGGGCGAGCAGCTGACGGAGCTCGGCATGCTGAAGGACGCGGGCGCGCTCGCCTTCACCGACGGGCTGCGCGCGGTCTCCAGCGCCCGCGTAATGCGCAGGGCGCTCTCCTATGCGCAGGCCTTCGATGCGCTCATCGTGCAGCACCCGGAAGAGCCCGAACTGGCAAGGGGCGGCGTGGTGACCGAAGGCGAGATCGCGACCCGCCTCGGCCTGCCCGGAATTCCCGCCGCTGCGGAAGCGATGATGATCGACCGGGACCTGCGCCTGGTTGCGCTGACCGGCGGGCGCTACCACGCGGCCCATGTTACCACCGCAGAGGGGCTTACGCTCATCCGCCGGGCCAAGCGCGAGGGCTGGCGGGTCACCTGCGACACGGCCCCGCATTATTTCGCGCTCAACGAGACCGCCATCGGCGAATACCGGACATTCGGCAAGGTCTCCCCGCCGCTCCGGTCCGAGGCCGACCGGCGCGCCGTGGTGGAAGCGCTGGCCGACGGCACCATCGACGCCATAGCGAGCGACCACGACCCGCAGGACCAGGAATCGAAACGCCTGCCCTTCGGCGATGCGGAGCCCGGCATCGTCGGGCTGGAGAGCCTGCTGCCGCTCTCGCTGGAGCTCTACCACAACGGCCATATGGCGCTGCTCGACGTGCTGGAGAAGTTGACTTCGGCTCCGGCGGACCTGCTGGGCCTGCCGCTTGGCCGTCTGGCCCCGGGCCGGGCAGGCGATGTCGTGGTCTTCGACCCCGATATTCCGGGGCGCATCGAGGCGGACGCCTTCCGCAGCAAATCCAGGAACTCGCCCTTCGACCGCCGCCCGGTCCAGGGCCGGGTGCTCCGCACCGTCGTGGACGGGCGGACGGTGTTCAAGGCCGGCGGGCAGCGAACGTGAACCGGGCGATTCCGCCGCGCATGACCGCGGTGCTGTTGACCGGCCACGGAGGACCGGACGTCCTCGAGCTCCGCGAGGATGTTCCGACGCCGGAGCCCGGCCCCGGCGACGTGCTGATCGAGGTTGGCGCCGCCGGGGTGAACAATACCGACATCAACACCCGCTATAGCGCGACAATCTGGGTGAGAGCCGCGCGTCAATCAGGATGAGATTCCCCGGCGGCATCGGCGAGTTGATGATTGTCGCGCGGGGCGCGGATTGCAAGCGGTTTCGGATTTTGATTGTCGCGGCGCGACAAACAAGGTTTTCGGAGAGCGTTTTGATTGTCGCGGGGGGGCCGTCGGGTCGGAGAAGAGACGGCCCGCGGAGGCGATTCCCGCGGGCCGTGAGTGTTGTGGCCGCTGGGCCGATCTGGCGGCAGCGGTTCAGTTTTTGGTGTTTTTTTTGGTGGCGTAGCTTGCCGGGCGCCCAGCCTTTCGCTTGCCTCTGTCGAGGGCTTCGCGGCGCCTGTAGCTCTCGACATTCATTTCGAGGATGGTGGCGTGGTGGACGAGCCGGTCGACGGCAGCCACCGCGGTTGTTTCGTCCGGGAACACCTTTCCCCACTCACCGAAGGGCTGGTTGGCGGTGATCAGCAGGGATCGGCGCTCGTAGCGGGCGGAGATGAGTTCGAAGAGGACGCTGGTCTCGGCCTGATCCTTCTGGACATAGGCGATGTCGTCGAGGATGAGGAGGTGGTATCGGTCGAGCCTTGCGAGCATGGCTTCGAGGGCGAGTTCGCGGCGGGCGACCTGCATGCGCTGGACGAGATCGGTGGTCCTGGTGAAGAGGACGCGGTATCCGTTCTCGACCAGGGCGAGGCCGATGGCGGAGGCGAGATGGCTCTTGCCGGCGCCTGGCGGTCCGAAGATGAGGCAATTGGCGCCCTGGGTCAGCCAGGCATCGCCGGCGGCCAGCGCGTTGACCTGGGCCTTCGAGATCATCGGCACGGCGTTGAAGTCGAAGCTGTCGAGGCTCTTGCCGGGGAGCAGCTTCGCCTCCCTGAGATGGCGTTCGATGCGCCTGCGGTCGCGCTCGGCGAGTTCGTGCTCGACGAGGGTTGCGAGGAAGCGTGCTGCGGTCCATCCCTCGGCGTCGGCCCTCTTGGCGAAGCCCTGCCAGAGCCGGTTGATGGTCGGCAGGCGGAGTTCGGTGAGCATCAGGGAGAGCCTGATGGCGTCGACCTTGTTGGGGTCGGCGGCGGGTCTGTCCCGGTTGTCAGTCATGCCGCGTCTCCTTGCAGCAACGCGCCGTAGCCGAGGAGTGGCGCCCTGGCGACCTTGATGGCGGGCATGCTGCCGCGCTGCGGCGCGAAGCGGGCTTTGAGCTTGTCGGGGTCGGGAAGACGGCCGGTCTTGAGGGCACGATCGATCTCCGCGGCCAGTTCGGCCTCGCAGGTGTCCTCATGTGCAAGCGTCAGCAGGCCGACGGCGAGGCGGCAGGCCTCGCGCTCGCCGAGCCGCTCCAGGGCCTTCTCGAAGCAGCGCCGGTAGGGCTCGCGAGGGAACAACTCGTCGCGGTAGACCAGGTTCAGGAGCGCCATCGGCTTCTTCTTCAAGGAGTGGATGACGTGCCGGTAGTTGACGACATGGGCGCCCGGACCGCTCGCGCCGACGCGCGCGCGCGGCAGGGTGAGGAGGTGAGCGCCCGAGAGGAAGAGGTCGATCCGGTCATCCCAGACGCGCGCGCCGAGCCTGTGTCCGATCAGGCGCGAGGGCACGGTATAGAACACGCGGCGGAGAACGAAGCCCGAGGACTGGCCGATGTTGACGCTGATCTGCTCGTAATCGACGGTCCGCTCGACCGGCAGGTCCCGCAGCACCGCGCGCTCGGCCTCGATCGCCTTGGAGCGATGCGCATTGGCCCGGCCGACCACGTCGGCGACGAAGAGCCGATAGGCTTCGAGGGTCTCGAAGTCGGACGAGCCGCGCAAGGCCAGCGCATCCGCGATCCGGCGCTTGAGGTGGCCGTGCGGCCCCTCGATCGAGCCATTCTCGTGGGCCACGCCGCGGTTGTTGCGGGTGGCCTCCATGCCGTAGTGCTCGCACAGCCCCCGGTAGCGCCCGGTGATGTCCTCGACGGCGTCCTTGCTCAGGTTGCGGAACGCCGCCGACAGGCTGTCGGTGCGGTGATCGAGAGGCGCGCCCCCGAGGTGCCACAGCGCGTCCTGCAGCCCTTCGGCCAGCGCCGTGAAGCTCTCCCCGCCGAGCACCACATGGGCATGGGTGAAGCCCGACCAGGCGAGGCGGAAGTGGTAGAGCATGTGATCCAGCGGCTGCCCCGCCACGGTCACGCCGAGCGAGCCCATGCGAGTGAAGTCGGACAGGCCCTGCCGGCCCGGCTCGTGCTTCTGGCGGAAGATCACGTCCTTCTCCGCGCCATACTGGGCGCGCCAGGTGCGGATCCGCCGCTCCAGCGTACGCCGCACCCCCGGGTCCAGTTCGGGATGACGGCGCATCAACTCCTCGAACACGCCAACCGGACGGATGGCCGGGCTGGTCTCAAGGATCGGCACGACGTCCTTCTCGAAGATATCGGCCAGCGGGTCCGGGCGGCGCCGACCCCGCGGCTTCTTCTCCCGGAATGGCTCCGGATCGGCGGCAAGACGGTAGCCGGTGGCACGGCCGAACCCCGCCTTGGCGGCCGCCACCTCGATGGTGTCGGTCTTCTTGTGGGTCATGAACAGCCTCTTCTGGCGATCGGTTACGTAACGCCCGGGCAATGACGCGCTCCTCTACTCGGAAAAACGTCACCGTTCGCCCAGCCGACCGACCCCGCCAGAAGGTCCAGGAAAAATTTTTTGAGGCGGCGGCCCGGAACTCCGGTCGGGCTACGCCCTCCCTCCGTTCCGGGCCGCCGCCTTCCCCCGTCTCATCCTGATTGTCGCCAGCGTCTCAAGCTGATTGTCGCGCCGCAACCCGCATCGGCTGGTATTCGAAGAGGGTGAACGCCGCCACGGGAGACGGCGGCTCAAGGGGCTTCGACGGGATCGACCGCGACGATGCGACATGGTCCGGCCGGCCGATGGCCTTTCCCCGGATTCAGGGCGCCGACTGCTGCGGCAGGATCGTGGCGGTCGGCGACGGGGTGGATGCCGGCCGGATCGGGGACCGCGTCATCGTCAAGACCATGCTGCGCAGCTATGCCGGCCGGCGCCCGTTCGAGTGCTGGACCTTCGGGTCCGAATGCGACGGCGCGTTCGCGCAATTCGCCAGGGCGCCCGCTTCGGAAACCTTCCGCGTGCGGTGCGACTGGACGGACGCCGAACTCGCGTCGATTCCCTGTTCCTGGTCCACGGCCGAAAACATGCTGCACCGGGCCGCCCTGGGCGCGGAGCGCGTGCTGGTGACCGGGGCTTCAGGCGGGGTCGGGTCGGCCGCGGTGCAACTCGCCCGGCGCCGGGGCGCCCATGTCATCGCCGTGGCGGCCCGGGCCAAGGCGGAGGAGATTCGCAGGATAGGCGCCCACCGGGTTGTCGACCGCAATGCGGACCTCCTTGCCGAACTCGGGCCGGACTCCGTCGATGTCGTTATCGACCTGGTGGCGGGGACGGCGTGGCCCGCACTGCTCGGCCTGCTGCGGCGCGGCGGCCGCTACGCCTGCGCCGGGGCGATAGCCGGGCCGGCCGTCGAACTGGACCTGCGCACGCTCTACCTGAAGGACCTGTCGTTCTTCGGCTGCACCTTTCAGGAGGACATCGTGTTCGAGAACCTGGTCCGTTACATCGAACGCGGCGAAATCCGTCCCGTCGTTTCCGGGGTTTTCCCGCTCGCCCGGATCGCCGAAGTCCAGGAAATGTTCCTGGCCAAGGGCTTCGTCGGAAAGCTGGTGCTGGAGCCGCCGTCCTCCTGACCCGGAAGCAATCGAATTCAACCCCGCAGTCCGGCCACGGCGTCGATCTCGACCTTCATTCCGGGCACGGCGAGCTCTGCGATGCCGATGAGCGTGCTGGCGGGGCGGGCGTCGCCGAAGAACTCCCGCCGCACGACATCCACCGCATGGCGGTCGTTCACGTCGGTCAGATAGACCGTGACCTTGAGTATGTCGGCGAAGGAAGCCCCGGCGGCCTGCAATATCCGGTCCATGTTCTCGAACAGCCGCCTGGTCTGGGCGCCGACATCATCTCCGCCGACCAGGTTGAGATTCTCGTCCACCGGCGCGATTCCGGACACGAACAGCAGGTCGCCGAAGCGCACGGCATCCGTGTAGTGGCTGATAGGCTCGTTGAGGCCTTCCACGCGAAACTCTTCCCGTTCGGGCATGGCTGCGTCCTCCGCCAGTGTCCGGCCGCCACCGGCAGCCTATTGCGACGAGCGCAGCCTCGGGTCGAGCACGTCGCGCAGCGCATCGCCGAAGAGGTTGAAGCCGAACACGGCGAGCGTGATCGCGAGGCCGGGGAAGACGGCAACCCAGGGCGCAGTCTCGGCGAACTCCTCCGCCCCGCCCTGCAGCATCAGCCCCCAGGCCGGCGTCGGCTCCTGCACGCCGAGGCCGAGATAGGAGAGCGACGCCTCGGTCAGGATCGCCTGCCCCACAAAGGCCGTGACCATGATGAGGAAGGGCGCCATCACATTCGGCGCCATGTGGCGCAGGATGATGCGCGTATGGCCGAAGCCGCAGGCCTTGGCCGCGTCGATATAGGGGATTTCGCGGATCTGGAGCGCCGAGGAGCGCACCACGCGCGCGCATCTCGGCACGAAGGGAACGATGATCGCCAGGATCACGTTTTCTGTGCCGGTGCCGAGGATCGACACCACCGCGAGCGCCATGATGACCAGCGGGAACGCCATGAAGACATCCATGACGCGCTGGAAGATGAGGTCGAACAACCCGCCGAAATAGGCGCTGGAGACGCCCAGGATAAGGCCGAGGACGCCGCCGACAGCCGCCGAGGCGAAGCCTACGAACAACGCCGTGCGGGCGCCGTAAACGATGCGCGAATAGACATCGCGGCCGAGCATGTCGGTGCCGAAAATGTAGTTCGCATCCGGCGGAACCAGCATGTATTCGTAGGAATTCAGCAGCGGGTCGTAGGGCGTTACTACGTCGGCGAAAACCGCCATCAGGATCATCAGCATCACGATGATCGCGCCGGCGACGCCGACCGGCTGCTTGCGCGCGGTTTCGCGGAGTTTGACATGCCAAGGCTTGAACGCCGCCGGCTCCTCGAACATGGCTACCGCAAGGCTGCCCTGGGAAACAGTCGCCATGAGTCAAGCCCTCCTAGCTGTAGCGGATGCGCGGGTCGAGCACCGCGTAGAGGATATCGACCACCAGGTTGACGAGGACGAAAATCGTGACCACCAGCATGACCAGCGACTGGGTCATCACATAGTCCTGGTTGGTCACGGATTCGACGAACAGCTTGCCGATGCCGTTCAGGTTGAAGACCTGCTCGGTCACCACAAGACCGCCCATCAGGAAGGCGAACTCGATACCGATGATCGTCACCACAGGCAGCAGCGAGTTGCGCAGTGCATGGCGGTTGATAATCATCTTCTCCAGCAGGCCCTTCGCCCGGGCGGTGCGCACATAGTCCTCCCGCAGCACCTCCAGCAAGGCAGAACGCGTCATGCGTGTCGCCACGGCGGAATAGCGGTACCCGGTGGCGACCGCGGGCCAGATGAGCATCGACAGGTTGTAGGCGGGATCTACCCATAGGGGCCGGTAGTCGATGGGCGGCATCCAGGGCACGCCGGTCATGGCCTGGGTCGTAATCAGCAGGCCCAGGATGATGATGATGCCGAGCCAGAAGGACGGAATAGCGATTCCTGCGATGCTGATCGTACGGACCACATAGTCGATCCAGGTGTTCTGCTTGATCGCCGAGATCGTCCCCAGCGGAATGGCGACGATGATGGAGACCAGCGTCGCCATGATGGCGATCTGGAGCGAAAGTTCGAAGCGCAAACCGATTTCAAGGGCGACGGGCCGCCCGGTCCACATCGACTCGCCGAAGTTGAAAGTGAAGAATCCTGTAAGGAAATCCACCAGCTGGACATGCAGCGGGTCCATGAGACCGAGTTGGACCTTGCATTGCTCCAGCGCCGCCGGGTCGATGAACTCGCCGCCGCCGCCGAGCCGCAGCTGGCAAACATCGCCCGGCACGGCGCGCAGCAGCAGAAATACCAGAATCGCCGCTCCCAACAGGGTCGGGATCAGCAGCAGCAGGCGCTTGACGACATATTTGTACATGAATGAACGCCTCTAAGAGAGAAGGCGCCGCTCCGGTTGCCCGGAGCGGCGCGAGAGGGCGATCAACCGCCCAGTTCGTCCATGGTGCGCTGCTTGCGCTCTTCGTCAGACACGTCGAGCCACACCTGGTCCAGCGACTGGTTCAGATAGTGGGACGGCGCGATCTTCCAGCCCTTCACATAGGAACGGTGCGGGTTGATCTTATGCCACCACAGGATCTGCCCGAAATGCGCCTCGTCGTGGAGAACGCGCTTCTCGAACTTCCGGTACAGCTCCGCCTGCTTGGCCGGGTCGCCTTCCCGCTGCATCTGGTCGTACCATTCGTCGAGCTGCGCGTCTTCGTAATGGCCGCGATTGTCCGCTGCGCGCGACTTGGAAATCCACGCGCCGGCATCGACGATCGGGTTCACGACGCTCTGGCAGGACGGCCAGATATTCACATCCGCGCCTTCCTGCTCCGGGTCGCGAAGGCCAGCCATCCACGGGCCGGTCGGAACCACGATCTGCTCCACGTTGAGGCCGATCTGCCGCCACTGGTCGATCATCCATGTGCCGACGGCTTTGTAGGGCTGATCGACGGCCCGGTTCCAGATCTTGAACGACGCGCCCTCGGCGCCGGCCTCCTTCAGAAGTTCGCGCGCTTTCTCGCGACTCTTCTTGATGTCGGGCCAATAGCCGTAATAGGACTTGAGCGTCTCCTCGTCCGCCGCAACCGGATGGCCCGGCAGGGCGAGGCCGCCGACGGTCTTCACGATCGCGATCTTGGAGAGGTACCTGGACGCGCCCCAACGGTCGAGGGCAAGAGTGAGCGCCTGTCGGACGCGCTTGTCCTGGAAGAGCGGCTTCGTCTGGTTCCCGGCATAGCCGAAGGTGCAGTTCCAGGCGCTTTCCTGAACGGTGATGTCCTCGCCCAGCGCTTTCACGAGATCGTCGCGGGCCTTCGGCGGGAAGCCTCGGAACTCGATGTCGGCGCGCCCGCCGCGAATCGCCTGGATGCGGACCGACATCTTCGGCGCGGAGATCGCCTTGAAGCCATCGAGATAGGGCTTGCCCTCATGATGGTATTTCTCGTAGCGCTTGCCCAGCACATGCGAGCCGGGCTGGTGCTCGACGAAAACGAAGGGACCGGTGCCGTTGATGTTGCTCTGGTGCCACTTCATCCCGTATTGCGGGTCCTTGCCGTCGGGATCGGCCTGTTCCAGATCCTTCTTCGCATAGACGAAGTTGAACGGCGTGGCGACCATGGGGATGAAGCCCGGCGAGGCGTATTTCAGGTCGAACTGGACCGTGTGGTCGTCCGGCGCCGAGATGGCGTCCACCATCGCGAAACGGCTGACGCGGTTGCTCAGAATGCCTTCCGGCGGGAACACGATCTTGTTGTAGGTCGCCACGATGTCGTGCGCCGTCAGCGGCGTGCCGTCGTGGAACTCGACGCCCTGCCGGATCTTGAACGTGTAGGTCTTGCCGTCGTTGGTCGGTGCCGGCACGTCGCCTTCGCAAAGGTCGCAAATGAAGTCCGACGACTGCGGATCGTCCGGGTTGACGCGGATCAGCAGGCTGTAGAACGGCCGGATCGGATGGATCATCGCGAAGGTCGATTCCCGGTGCCCGTCATAGGACGGAATCTTGCCGGCAACGACCAGGCGCAATACGCCGCCCGTCTTTGGCTCCTCCGCTGACGCCGCCACGACGCCGCCAGCCGCAACGGCCGCGCCGAGACCGGCCGCCAGAGCCAATCTGGTGAAACTCGTTTTCATGGCAGACACGCTACCTCCCTGTTTATCGGGCCCCGCTCGGAAGCCCGGCTGCGTGGCGGGCGCCGTAGTAACGCCCCCTTTTCCGCCCTTGCGCCCTGGCGCGTTCCCGGACGGCGTCCCGTTGCTACACCTCCGTGCAGGCAACCCAGTGGCCCGGCTTCACCTCGCGGAAAGCCGGGACCGCGTTCGGGCACCCCTCAACCGCGATATCGCAGCGCGGATGGAAGACGCAGCCCGAAGGCGGATTGATCGGGCTCGGAATCTCGCCCTTGATGACCTGGTGCGCGCGGGCCTGCTCGACCACCGGATCGGGGATCGGAACCGCCTCCAGCAGCGCCCTCGTATAGGGATGCATCGGGTTGTCGAACAACTCGTCCGTTTCTGCGAGTTCGACCATCTTGCCGAGATACATCACCGCGACCCGGTGGCAGATATGGCGCACCACCGACAGATCGTGGCTGATGAACAGGTAAGTCAGGTCGAACTGGTCCCGCAGGTCTTCCAGCAGGTTGATGACCTGCGCCTGGATCGACACGTCGAGCGCCGACACCGCCTCGTCGCAGACGATGAAGTCCGGCTCCAGCCCGAGCGCCCGCGCAATGCCCACGCGCTGGCGCTGGCCGCCCGACATCTCGTGCGGGTAACGGTCTGCGAAAGCCGGGTTCAGGCCGCAGACCGCAAGCAGTTCGCGCACCCGCTCCTCGCGTTTCGCCTTGTCCGGGATCAGGCCGTGGACGCGGATCGGCTCGCCGATGATCTCGCCGATCTTCAGGCGCGGATTGAGCGAGCTGTACGGGTCCTGGAAGATCACCTGGATGCGCCGGCGCATGGCGCGGAGTTCCTCGCCCCGGAGCCCGCTGAGTTCGCGGCCCTCGAAGGTGATGGAGCCCGCCGTCGGCCGCTCCAGCTGCAGGATGCAGCGTCCGGTCGTGGTCTTGCCGCAGCCGGACTCGCCCACAAGGCCCAGCGTCTCGCCCCGGCGGATTTCGAAATCGATGCCGTCCACAGCCTTCACATGCGCGACGACCCGGCGCAACACGATGCCTTCCGTCACCGGGAAATGCATCCTGAGGCCGTTCACCGAGATCAGCACTTCCTCGGAGACGGTGCCGCGATGGCTCGCCTGTGTCGCAATATCGTTCATGCGACCTGCTCCAGACCGGCGGCAATCTCCCGCGAGCGGAAGCAGGCCGCCCGGTGCCCTTCGCCTACGCTCTCAAGCTCCGGAAACGCCTGGGCGCATTGCTCCTGTGCATAGCGGCAGCGCGGCCGGAACGAGCAGCTTCCGTCGAGGCGCGTGAGATCCGGCGGCTGGCCCTCGACCGGGTCCAGCTTGGCGGAGCGCTGCTGGTCCACGCGCGGCACGGAATTGAGCAGGGCCAGCGTGTAGGGATGGCGCGGCCGGTGATAGACGTCCTCGGCGCTGCCCTCCTCGATGATCTTGCCCGCATACATCACATTCACCCGGTCGGCGTAGCGGGCCACGACGCCCAGATTGTGGGTGATGACGATCATCGCCACGCCAAGCTCGCGGGTCAGGTTCTTCATCAGCTCCAGGATCTGGGCCTGGATGGTGACGTCGAGCGCCGTCGTCGGCTCGTCCGCGATAATCAGCTTCGGCTCGCAGGCGAGCGCCATCGCGATCATCACGCGCTGGCGCATGCCGCCCGAAAGGTGGTGCGGATACTGGTCCAGCCGGCGCGGCGGGTCGGCAATACCGACCATCTCCATCAGTTCCAGCGCGCGCGAGCGGGCTTTCTCTTCGTTGTAGCCGAGATGGTGGATGACGGTCTCGGTCAGCTGCGTGCCGATGGACAGCACGGGATTGAGCGAGGTCATCGGCTCCTGGAAGATCATGCCGATATGGCGCCCGCGCACCTCGCGGATTTCCCGGTCGGAGAGCTCCAGCAGGTTGCGGCCCATGAAGCCGATCCGCCCGCCGACGATCTTGCCGGGCGGGTCCGCCACGAGCCGCAGGATGGACAGCGCCGACACCGACTTGCCGCAGCCGGACTCCCCGACCACTGCGACCGTCTCGCCTTCTTCCACCGTATAGGAAATGCCATCCACGGCGAGAACGGTGCCCGCCGATGTGAAGAACTGTGTCTTCAACTCGTCGATTTCGAGTAGAGCCACACAACCTCCCGACCTGTCCCGGAGCGACGCCCCACGCTCGAACGGCGGACCGTATGCATAGCATTCTACCTTGTCAATCGCGCCTCCTGCGGCCCATGGTGGCGGCGATGCGGGTTTGTCTCTGCAACGACCTTTCGGCGGATGCCGTCGAAGGAGCGCTCGATGCGGGTGCGCGCCGGGTGGCGGAGGTTTTCCGCCGCAACGCCTGCGCACCGGTCTGCGGCCGTTGCGTCGAGGCGATCCGCACCATGCTCGACCGTGCAACGGAGGACGATGAGGAATGAGCGCTGAAGCCCGGGAGGTAGGCCCCAACCGGTTCCGCGAGAGTTACGGCCGCTATTTCGAGGATTTCGCCGTCGGCCATATCTATGAGCACCGGCCGGGGCGCACCATCACCGAAAGCGACAACACCTGGTTCACCCTGTTGACCATGAATCAGCATCCGATCCATTTCGACAGGGAATATGCCCGGCTGAGCGAGTTCGGCCGGCCGCTCGTCAACTCCACCTTCACCCTGGCGCTGGTGGCCGGCATGTCGGTGTCCGACACGAGCCAGAAAGCCATCGCCAATCTCGGCTGGACCGATATCGCGCTCACCGCGCCGGTTTTCGTGGGCGACACGATCTATGCGGAGTCCGAAGTGCTGGAGAAGCGCGAGAGCCGGTCGCGCCCGACCCAGGGCATCGTGCGCATCGCAACCCGCGGCCTGAAGGCCGACGGCGCGGTCTTCATGAGCTTCGAGCGCAACATGCTGGTGCCGAAACGCGGCCACGCCGTCGATGACAAGGCGGGATACTGACGCCATGAATGCCCCTTCCCCGGACGATCCCGAACTCGAAGCCGCCCTGCTCGACGCGGTGGACAAGTTCCTCGACCGCGATGTGCGCCCGCATGTGCTGGCGCTCGAACACAGCGACACCTGGCCCGCCGACATCGTCGAGCGGATGAAGGAGCTCGGCCTCTTCGGCGCCATCATCCCGGAGGAATACGGCGGCCTCGGCCTCGGCGCCTCGACCTATGCGCGCATCGTCGAGCGGGTCTCGGCCGTGTGGATGTCGCTCTCCGGCATCTTCAACTCGCATCTCATCATGTCCGCCGCCGTGCTGCGCTTCGGCACGGAAGAGCAGAAGCGGGCCTGGCTGCCGCGCTTCGCATCGGGCGAGGTCCGGGGCGGCCTCGCGCTCACCGAGCCGAATTGCGGCACCGACCTGCAGGCGATCCGCACCGCCGCGCGGCGCGACGGCGGCGACTATGTCGTGAACGGCACGAAGATCTGGATTTCGAACGGCATTCACGGCTCCTGCTTCGCGCTGCTCGTCAAGACCGACCCCGAGGCGAGCCCGCGCCACCGGGGCATGAGCCTTTTCCTGGCGGAGAAGGGCCCCGGCTTCACCGTCAGCCGGAAGCTGGAGAAGCTCGGCTACAAGGGCATCGACTCAGCCGAGCTCATCTTCGAGGACTACCGGATACCCGCCGACCGGCTGATCGGGCTGGAGGAAGGCAAGGGGCTCCGCCATGCGCTCGGCGGGCTGGAGCTCGGCCGCATCAATGTCGCCGCCCGCGGCGTCGGCGTCGCGCGCGCCGCGATGGAGGACGCGCTCCGCTACGCCCAGCAGCGCGAGACCTTCGGCCGGCCCATCGCGCAGCACCAGGCCATCCAGATCAAGCTCGCCGACATGGCGACGCGCGTGGAGGCCGCCCGGCTGCTGGTCGAACAGGCCGCCCGCGCCTATGACGCCGGCGAGCGCTGCGACATGGAGGCCGGCATGGCCAAGCTGTTCGCCTCGGAGGCCGCGGTCGAGAACAGCATGGAGGCGATGCGCGTCCACGGCGCCTACGGCTACTCGAAGGAGATGCATGTCGAGCGCTACTACCGGGACGCGCCGCTGCTCGCCATCGGCGAAGGCACCAACGAACTGCAACGCATCATCATCGCCCGCCAGCTTGTGGAGCGGAATCCGGCCTGAGCGGATGGGCGGGACTTCAGGCCCGCTCTTCCCGGACCCGGTCCCATTCCTTGCGCACATTCCAGACCAGATCCTGAAGCGCTTCCTTGTGCCTTTGCCAGCCATCGTGATCCAACAGGCAATACCATTGTTCCAAAACCCGGTCAGTTGGGTACGTATTCCGCGGTTTCTCGAATTTGAAAGATAGTTGATCGCGCACTTCTTGAAATGCATCCCAACACAAATGCACAGATGGTGGATAGAATACAATCTTTATTGTCCCATCACTATTTCCGTCCAGAACAACAGAGTGAGAAGCACGAGCAGGAACATTTGTCGGTAATACTATACTGGGATTTATGAAAGTAGTTCCATATCTTGTATGATAATATTTGGATTCATGTGTCAAAATTTTAGTTGCCTCTTCCAAGTGTGGAGCATTATGTTCTCTTGCCAATTTGAGTATTCGATCCCAATATTCAGCCTTGCTCATTCGAGGCTTCCGCGGTTCCGAATCATCTTCAGATATCTCAAGAGTCTCAACTTGCTTTATCAGTAACATTTGTCCTCCATGTTGGAAACCATGAAATGTCATCAGCTCGATATTCACTTCCTTGTTCTGAAGATATTCAACCATTCGTCTCGCTTTTGTATCGACACCAAGCCCAACCAACACCATACGGACCGGCTTGATATTGACTTCTTGTATATCGAAGTGTCCGCCATACCAAGTCGAAAAGTCTTCTATCTTCTCTACACCATGCTTACCGGAGCATTCGACGACATACTCTGCCAACTCCTCTTCTGTCCGGGATTCGAGATCGGAGCCATAATCGAGGACCTGCGCTATGGCGTCCCTCGTGAGCATACCGCGTTTGAGTTCGAATACGACCAGCCTGCCGTCGCCGTCGAAACCGAGAAGATCGGGATAACCACTCTCCGTCGATGCCTGGCGGCCAACAATCCTTAAGCCCGGCATCAGCATCTCTGGTTTGGCGGCCAGCGTGTCTTCGAGTTTCTGTTCGGTTTCCGTCCGGTTCACCGCTTCCAGAGCCTTGGTATTGGATACTTCATCGAGGTTGAGCGCCCATACTTCGATTCCGTCCGTCATTCTTCTGTCTCCTCAAGTCTGCGGAGCCGTCCGCCGGCTTATTCTCCTAAATCCGCCCCTCTTCCACCGCATGACAAGCAGTTTCCGCCGGGCCGTGTCGCTTCAGGGCCGGCGTTTCGGCGCGGCAGCGGGCGTTGGCGAAGGGGCAGCGGGGGTGGAAATGGCAGCCGGCGGGCGGATCGAGCGGGTTCGGCACTTCGCCGCCCATCGGCTCGCGCTCGCGGCCCGACATGGCGAGGTCCGGGATCGCGTCCAGCAGCATCTGCGTATAGGGGTGGCGCGGCGTGGAGAAGAGCGTTTCGGAGTCCGCGATCTCCACGATGCGCCCGAGATACATCACGCCTACCCGGTCCGAGATATGGCGCACGGCCGCCAGGTTGTGGCTGATGAAGAGATAGGTGAGGCCTAGCTGCTCCTGGAGGTCCCGCATCAGGTTCAGGATTTGCGCCTGCACCGAAACATCGAGCGCTGAAGTCGGCTCGTCGCAGACCAGGAATTCCGGACTGCTGGAAAGCGCGCGCGCAATCGAGATGCGCTGGCGCTGGCCGCCGGAGAACTCATGCGGGTATTTCTCGCCGTCGGCCGGGGAAAGCCCCACCTGCACGAGCAGAGCACCCACCCGTTCGGCCAGTTCCGCCCGCCCGCTCGCGAGCCCGAAGGCGCGCAGCGGCTCGGCCACGATGTCGCGCACCCGCCAGCGCGGATTGAGGCTGGCATAGGGGTCCTGGAAGATCATCTGCATCCGCCGCCGGGAGCGCGCGCGCTCGGCCGCAGGCAACCCCACCAGTTCCAGGCCGTCAAACAGCACCCGGCCGGAGGTCGGGCGGTAAAGGCCGACGACGAGCCGCGCGACGGTGGACTTGCCGCAGCCGGACTCACCGACAAGCGCCAGCGTTTCCCCTTTCGCCACGGCGAAGGAAACGCCGTCCACCGCCTTCAGGAATACGCGCGGGCTCTGCTCGATGGCGCGCGCGAGCCAGGGCTTCGAGACATCGAAATGCCGCGCGACCGCCTCTGCGGCGACGAAGTCAGCGGAGCTTCGGGTTGAGGGCATCGCGCAGCCAGTCGCCGAGCAGGTTGACGGAAAGCACCAGCACGGCGAGCGTGACGCCGGGGAAGATCGTCACCCACCACTCGCCGGAGAACAGGAAGTCGTTGCCGATGCGGATGAGGGTGCCCAGCGACGGCTCCGTGGGCGGCACGCCGATGCCGAGGAAAGACAGCGTCGCCTCGGTGATGATCGCAACCGCGAGGTGGATCGTCGCAATCACCAGCACCGGCCCCATCGCGTTGGGAAGGATGTGGCGAACCATGATGCGCGCCGGGGAAATGCCGATCAGCCGCGCCGCCTGGACATATTCCTTGTTCTTCTCGACCAGCGTGGAGCCGCGCACCGTGCGCGCATATTGCACCCATCCGGAAATGCCGATGGAGAGCACCAGCACATAGATGGCGAGCTCGTCCTGGCGCTCGCTCGGCAGGATGCCGCGCAGCACGCCGTTCACCAGCAGCGCGATGAGGATGGCGGGGAAGCTGAGCTGGATGTCGGCAACCCGCATGATGAAGGCGTCGATGCGCCCGCCCGCATAGCCGGAGACGAGGCCGAGCCCGACGCCGAGCACCAGCGAGAGAATGACCGAGGCGATGCCGACGCCGATGGAGATGCGCGCGCCGTAAAGGATGGCCGACAGGAGGTCGCGGCCCTGGTCGTCGGTGCCGATCAGGAAGCGGGTTTCCCCGTCCTCCGACCAGACCGGCGGAATATGCGCATCCAGCAGGTCCAGGCTTGCGAGGTCGAACGGGTTGTGGGGCGCGATGAGCGGCGCCAGAAAGGCCGCGAGAATCATGACGCCGGCGATGGCTGCGGCCGCGACCGTAATCTGCGAGCGCGTGAAGGAATGCCAGAGGTCGCTGTCCCGCCAGGCTCTCACCAGGCCGCCCCCCGGTCGAGCCTGAGGCGCGGATCGACGACATAGTAAAGCAGGTCCACGGCGAGGTTGATCGCGACGAACAGGAACGCGATCAGCATGAGGTAGGCGGCCATGATCGGGATATCGACCGTCTGGATGGATTGCAGGAACAAGAGGCCCATCCCCGGCCACTGGAAGACCGTCTCGGTGATGATCGCAAAGGCGATGATGCCGCCGAGTTGCAGGCCGGTGATGGTGATGACCGGCACCAGCGTGTTCTTCAGCGCGTGGCCGAAATGGACGGCCCGGTTGGAGAGCCCCCGCGCCCGGGCGAACTTGATGTAATCGGTGCGCAGCACCTCCAGCATTTCCGAGCGCACGAGGCGCATGATGAGCGTCATCTGGAAGAGGCCGAGCGTGACCGCCGGCATGACGAGCGCCTGCAGGCCGCTCGCGGTCAGCAGTCCGGTCGTCCAGCCGCCGAGATCGACGGTCTCGCCCCGCCCGAAACTCGGCATCGCCCCGAGCGTCACCGAAAAGACGAAGATCAGCAGAATGCCGATCAGGAAGGTCGGCAGCGATATGCCGGCGAGCGACACCGCCATGAAGACCTTGGAGAGCCAGCTGTCGCGGTAGAGCCCGGTAAAGACGCCCATCGGCACGCCGACCGCGAGCGCCAGCAGGGCCGATACCATCGCCAGCTCGAAGGTCGCCGGGAAGCGCGCGCCGATCATGTCCGTCACCGGCTTCTTGTGCTGGTAGGAGACGCCGAAATCGAGCCGTGCGGCTTTGGCGATATAGCGCGCGAACTGGACATGGAAGGGATCGTTCAGCCCGAGGCGTTCCCGCAGGGCTTCGCGCTCCTCGAGCGTCGTCTCGATGCCGACCATCTGGTGCACCGGATCGCCGACGAACCGGAACATGGAAAACGCGATCAGCGCCACGAACAGGATCACGACGAGGGACTGCACCAGGCGCCGGAGGGTGAAGGCGATCATGGGGCCAGCCTGCTACGCGGCCCCCCGCAGACGGTCAAGCGTATTGTACGGCGCGTTTCGCCCCGGTCGAATCGGCCGCCGGGTGGATGTCCCCGTCCCGCATCCCGCTTGCCGCGCGCCGCGAAGGCGGGGACATGCAGAGGCGGGGGTAGCCCCAACCTGTCGCCCCGGCCTTGAGCCGGGGCCTTGTGCGGCCGGGGCGGGCGGCCTGAGATCCCGGATCGACGCTCCGCGCCGTCCGGGACGACGCCGGCTGGACAGGCGGGCTGTTGCGGTGTGTCACGGAATGTCATGTTAACTCGTGTTTTGTCATGGTAGTGATTGCAGAAGGCTTCCTGGCGGGAGGAGAGGGAGAGGATCGGGTCGAGCACGGGCATGGGTGCGGCTCCTTCGTTCCGGTTCGCGTTCGTTCGGCGCACCGGCCCGGCACCGGAGCGACCCTTATTCGCGCGTCATCCTGCGCGGGCGCCTGTGCGCGGGCGGGCGCACGTTTCGCGCCGGCGCGGTTCGCGCGCCTGATCGCCCGCGCGCGAACCGCGCCGGCGCGGGCGGGAAGCGGTCCATGGATGCCGCTTCCATCGGACCCATAATAGCACACTTTCTGATAATGCAATCTCTATAGAGAAATATTACTCTATTATTGGAACAATTTGTGTTTCATACCACCCGACCAACGGATTTACGTGTCTCGTTTCGGTCCGTAACCGGAACGCCTGCCGGTTCGGTTGCGCCTGACCCGAAATGCGGTCCAATCCGAACGGCTTGTGCTCTAGACTGCGCCTGCCCAGGATGAAGAGGGGGAGCCCCATGCGTATCGTTGTCAACGGCCAGCAGGCATTCGGCAAGGCGGTGCTCGACGCGCTGGCGGCGCGCGGCGAGGAGGTCGTGGCCGTCTATTGCGCCCCCGATGCAAGACCCGACCGCCCGGACCCGTTGAAGGCCGCCGCCGGCGAGCGCGGCCTGCCCGTTTTCCAGCCGAAGAGTTTCCGCGATCCGGCGGTCCATGAGGAATTCGCGGCGCTCCGGCCGGACCTCTGCGTCATGGCCTATGTGACGAAGATCGTGCCGTCCTCATTCCTCGACCTGCCGACGCTCGGCACCATCCAGTACCACCCTTCCCTGCTGCCGCTGCATCGCGGCCCGAGTTCGATCAACTGGCCGATCATCCAGGGCCGCACGGAAACCGGCCTCACCATCTTCTGGCCCGATGACGGCCTCGATACCGGCCCCGTGCTGCTGCAGAAGAAAACCGCCATCGGCCCCGACGACACGCTGGGCAGCCTCTATTTCGACCGCCTGTTCCCGATGGGCGTGGACGCCATGCTGGAAGCCGTCGATCTGGTGCGTGACGGCAAGGCCCCGAAGCTCGCGCAGGACGAGGCCGAGGCGACCTACGAGAGCTGGTGCACGGCGGAGGACGCCGGGATCGACTGGTCCCGCCCCGCCGGCGAAATCTACAACCTCATTCGCGGCTGCAACCCGCAGCCCGGCGCCTGGACCCTGCGCAACGGCGCGAAACTCCAGATATTCGACGCGCGCCTCGCGGAAGCCCCGGCCGGGGCCGGGCCCGGCACGGTCCTGTCCGTCGGCGAAGACGGCGCCGTCATCGCCGCCGCCGGCGGCGCGGTTTGCGCGGTCCGGGTCCGCCCGGAAGGGGTCGGGAAGATCGCCGCGGCCGAGGCGGGGCTGAAAGCCGGCGAAGTCCTGGGCGGCTGAGGCGCAGGCCGGCAAGCCGGAGCATAAGGAGCGGGCGATGAAACGGGTCTTTGTCACGCGGCGCCTGCCGGAACCGGTGGAGGCCCGGTTCGCCCGGTCGTTCGATACGGTCTGGAATGTCGATGACCGCAAACTGTCGCCTGCCGAGGTGGCGGCGGCCTGCGAGGACATGGACGGGCTGGTCATCAACACGAGCGAGCGTCTGGACGCCGCCGCCGTCGCCGGCCTTCCGGCTTCGCTCAAGGCGGTGGCGACCTATTCCGTCGGACATGAACATCTGGACCTCAACGCATTGAAGATGCGGGGAATTCCGGTTGTCTATACGCCGGATGTGCTCAGCGCCGCGGTCGCCGACAACGCCATGCTGCTGATGCTGGGTGCCGCCCGCCGGGCGCGCGAGGGGCAGGCGCTGATCGTCGAAGGCCGATGGACGGGCTGGGGGCCGTGCCAGCTGATCGGCACGGAAGTGACCGGCAAGCGGCTCGGCATTTTCGGCATGGGACGGATCGGGCGCGAGATCGCCGGACGCGCGCGCGCCTTCGACATGGAGATCGGCTACCACAACCGCCGGCCCCTGGAGCCGGAGGCGGGCCTGTTCTTCGCCGATGAGGGGGTGTTCCTGGCCCGCACCGACATTCTGGTCATTGCCGCCCCCGCCTCTCCCGAGACCCGGCACTGGCTGAATGCGGAGCGCATCGCCCGGCTGCCGGAAGGCGCGCTCGCGGTCAATATCGCGCGCGGCAGCCTTGTCGATGACGAGGCGCTCATTGCGGCGGTGGAGAGCGGCCGTTTGGCCGGCGCCGGCCTCGACGTCTTCGACGGCGAGCCGGATATCCATCCCGGCTATCTCAGGGCGGACCGCATCTATGTGCAGCCCCATATCGGCAGCTCGACGATGGAAACCAGGCTCGCCATGGCCGAGCGCGCAATCGCCGGCCTGGAAGCCCTGTTCGAGGGCCGCGACCCGCCCAACCGCCTCGTATAGAGCCGAAGCTCCTGCGGGCGGAACCTGACGAAACATGGCGCTCTCCGGGCGGGTCGGAGCGCCTCTGCGACATTCGGCCTTGCCGGAAAGCCGCACCCGAAGAGGAGGAAATCGGCGCGAGTCCTTGACATTCCGCCGACTCAACATAAGAGACAGAAGCAACATCTATTTGATGAGAGACAATTCGACAGAACGCATGGCTTTCCAGAATCTTGGGTTGAGCGCCGATACGCTCAAAGCGGTCGAGGACTCCGGTTACACCGAGCCGACGCCGATACAGGAACAGGCGATCCCCGTCGTGCTCACAGGGCGCGACGTGCTGGGTTGCGCACAGACGGGCACCGGCAAGACCGCCGGTTTCACCCTGCCGATGATCGACATGCTCGCGTCCGGGCGGGCGCGGGCGCGGATGCCGCGCTCGCTCATTCTGGAGCCAACGCGGGAACTCGCGGCGCAGGTGAGCGAGAGCTTCGAGCGCTACGGCAAATACCACCGGCTGACGACCGCGCTGCTGATCGGCGGAGAGAGCTTCGTCGATCAGGAAAAGGCGCTCGGACGCGGAGTCGATGTGCTGATCGCCACGCCCGGCCGGCTGATCGACCTCTTCGAGCGGGGCCGGGTGCTGCTCAGCGATGTCAAGGTGCTCGTGATCGACGAAGCCGACCGCATGCTGGACATGGGCTTCATCCCCGATATCGAGCGGATCGTGGGCCTGTTGCCGCGCAAGCGCCAGACGCTGTTCTTCTCCGCCACCATGCCGCCGGAGATCCGCAAGCTGGCGGACGGGTTCCTGACCGAGCCGAAGGAAATCGCCGTCGATCCGCCCGCCTCTCCGGCGGAGACCGTGGACCAGCAGCTGGCGCTCGTCGCCGGCGACGACAAGCGCGCGGCGCTCCGCGAAATCCTGCGCGCCGAGGACATCGAGAACGGGCTGATCTTCTGCAACCGCAAGCGCGACGTCGATATCCTCGTCAAGTCGCTGACGAAGCACGGCTTCGAGGCCTCGGCGCTGCATGGCGACATGCCGCAATTCCGGCGCACGGAGACGCTGGAGCGCTTCCGCTCGGGCGAGCTTCGTCTGCTGGTCGCCTCCGATGTCGCCGCGCGCGGCCTCGACATTCCGCGCGTCAGCCACGTCCTGAATTTCGACGTGCCGATCCATGCCGAGGACTATGTGCACCGCATCGGCCGCACCGGACGGGCCGGGCGGGCGGGCACGGCCATCACCATCGCTGAGCCCGACGACGCGCTTCACACGCAGAAGATCGAGACGCTGATCGGGCGCGGCGTGCCGAGGCGCGAGCTCGAGACCGTCGAGACTGCCGATTGGGGCGACAGACCGAAGCGCCGCCGCCGCAACGGCAAGGCGACTCCTGCGGATGCTGCGCCGGCGCCGGAGGAGAGGCCGCGCCGCCGGTCCGCCCCGCCTGCCGCAACGGAGCGCCGGCGCCGGACGGCCGTTTCTCCGCCGGACGAGGCGCCGCGTCCGGATACGGCCTTCGGCGAACATATCCCCGCATTCCTGCTGCGCCCCGGCAGGGAAGCGACATCGGCGTAACGCGCCGGCAAAGGCCGGGAGGCCAGGATGAGACCGATCTTCGTCATGGTGAAATGTTCTCTCGGCAAGGCCTATGAAGTCGCCGACCGGCTGGCCCAGGACGTGGAGCAGGCGTCCGAGATCTATTCCACCTCGGGGCAGTACGACCTTCTGGTCAAATGCTACCTCGAGGACGGCGCGGACCCCGGCCATTTCGTCACCGAGCGCCTCCAGACCCTGCCCGGCGTCACCGACACCTTCACGCTGATTACCTTCAAGGCCTTTCGGTGAACGGCGGGAACGAGCCGCTTCCGGTCAGCGTCATCACCGGCTTTCTCGGCAGCGGCAAGACCACCCTGCTTTCGCGCCTGATCCGCCAGCCGGGAATGGAGAAGACCGCCGTCGTCATCAACGAGTTCGGCGAAGTCGGGCTCGACCACGAGCTGGTCGCGGCCTCGAACGACGAGAACATCATGGTGATGGATTCGGGCTGCGTGTGCTGCACGATCCGGGGCGAGCTCGCCGAGACCCTGCGCGACCTGTTCGCCCGGCGCGCGCGCGAGGAAATCCCGGCCTTCGACCGCGTGGTGATCGAGACCACGGGGCTCGCCGACCCCGCGCCGGTGCTGCACACGCTGATGGCCGACCCGCTGGTCGCGACCTGCTTCCGCCTCGACAGCGTGGTGACGACGGTGGACGGCGTGCATGGCGGCGGGCAGCTCGACCGGCACGAGGAATCGCTGAAGCAGGCGGCCATGGCCGACCGGCTGCTGCTCACCAAGACCGACCTCGCCGGGGACAAGGACCTGGACGCGCTGGAAGGGCGCCTTTCGGGCATCAATCCGAGCGCGCCGCGTTACCGCGCGGTCCACGGCGAAATCGACCCCGGCCGCTTGTTCGGCGCGGGGCTCTACGACCCGGAGACCAAGTCCGCCGATGTCCGCAACTGGCTGAGGGAGCAGGCATTCGAGGCCCACGATCACCACGACCACGACCACCACCACCACCACGGCCATCGCCATGACGAGCGGTTCACCTCCTTCTGCCTGCGCCGGGAGGATGAATGCACCTGGAACACATGGGTCGGCTTCCTGGAGGCGCTGATTACCTCCCACGGCGAGTCGCTGCTGCGCCTCAAGGGCATCCTGAATGTCACGGGGCTGGAGACGCCGGTCGCGGTGCATGGCGTGCAGCACATGTTCCACCCGCCGGCGATTCTGGAGGCCTGGCCTTCCGACGACCGCACCAGCCGGCTCGTCTTCATCGGCGACGGGCTGTCGCAAGCGGGCATCGAGAAAATGCTGGATGCCTGGATCGAGGCCGAGAGGGGGGCCAATCCTTGAAGATCGCGACTGTCGAAACCGTCACGCTTTCGATCCCCTTCGACCATGGCGGCCCGCCGACGGGCTTCGGCGGCACGGAATGGCGCAATCTCGACACGCTGCTTGTGCGCGTCGAGACGGAGGAAGGCCATGTAGGCTGGGGAGAAGCCTTCGGGTTCAACGCCATCCCCTCCACGCGGGCGGCGCTGGAGACCATGATCGCCCCGCTCGTCATCGGCCGGGACGCCGGCGACATCGCCGCGCTCCATGCCGAACTGCAGAAGACCCTGCACATTTTCGGGCGCTATGGGCAAACCGTCTATGCGCTTTCCGGCCTCGACATCGCGCTCTGGGACATTGCCGGCAAGGCCGCCGGCATGCCGCTCCACCGCCTGCTCGGCGGCGCGCAGCGCATGTCGCTGGAAGCCTATGCGAGCCTGCTGCGCTATTTCGAACCGGACCTCGTGGGCGAGCGCTCGGCCGACGCCGCCGCGCAGGGCTATGGCTGGGTCAAGCTGCATGAGCGCATGGAGCCGGCCGTCGCCGCCGCCCGCGCCGCCATCCCGGCCGAGGCGAAGCTGATGGTGGACACCAACTGCCCGTGGACCCTGGCGGAGGCTCTGGCGAAAGCGGAGAGCTTCGAGCCGCACGACGTGCATTGGCTGGAAGAGCCGATGTGGCCGCCGGAGAATTTCGCCGGCCTCGCCGAATTGCGGGGCCTGTTCGACATGGGCATTGCGGCCGGCGAGAACCTCTGCACCGCATGGCAATTCCAGGCCATGCTCCAGGCCGACGCGGTGGACGTGGCCCAGCCGAGCGTGACGAAGGTCGGCGGCGTAACGGAGATGCGCAAGGTGGAAGCGCTCTGCAACCTGCACAATGTCCGCTATGTGCCGCACTCGCCCTATTTCGGGCCGGGCTTCCTCGCAACCCTGCACCTGCTCGCCGTTGCGGATAACGAAGAGCCGGTCGAGCGCTTCTTCGGCGTGCACGAAGCCGAGATTTTCGGCGATCTCTGCAAGGTCGAGGACGGACGCATCGCCGTGCCGGACGGCCCCGGACTCGGCTCCGACCCGAGCCCGGAAGTCCTCAGGGACTACACCGTCGCCTGAGCCGGTTGCGGGCCGGCAGGCGCGGCAGGGCCGAGCCCCGGTCCCGTCTATCCGGCCGTCTTGCCGTCAGCAGGGATAGAACCGCCTTGCGTCAATTCCCTGAAATAGGCCGAGAGCCGGACGCGGATCGCCTGCCTTTCCGCCTCGCTTCGGGGCGATTGCCTCATCGCCCGGAACCACAGGATCAGCCCGGCAATCTGGGTCGCAATCAGGATTGCGCGCGCTTCGGCGTCCTCGCCTCCGAGAGCTTCGGCAAGCGGCATGACCGCCTGCCGCTCCACCGCCTCGACCAGGAGCGGCCCGGCATCGGGGCTGGAGACCGATTTCAGCAATACGAGAATCGGGTCGAACCGCTCCATCGGTTCGGTGCGGACATAGTGGTCGGCCAGCCTCTCGCCGAGATCGTCGGCCGGCTTGTCGAGGAAAGCCTCCAGGGTCAAGAACGGTAGCACGGCCTTTTCGAACAGGCCGAGCTTGGAGCCGTAATACCGCTTTATCAGCGCCAGGTTGACCCCGGCGCGATCGGCGATCTCCCGTATCGTCGCCCCCTCGTAGCCCTTGTCGTGAAAAGCCTCTTGCGCCGCGCGCCGGATGCGTTCGGCGGTGGCGGCGGCGTCGCGCCGGCGCGGCGCGTTGGTTTCCTTCACAGCTTTGCTCCCGTTAGTAATCATTTGTTGACATAATCATGGGAAGACACTAAATAATCATTTGTTTACGCGCGGGCCGCGCGAATCCGCAAATCCGGCAAGCCGGCCCACCCACGAAACCGAGGAACCATCCCCATGTCGAACGCATCCACATCCCCCGCCCCCGAACCCCGGACGGATACCGCGACCGACCGGCCGGCGATCACGCGCAGGACCGCGCTCGCCGGCGCCGTCGGTCTCGGCGTCGCCGGCGTCGCCGCCGCCGTTGCCGACAGCGCCGAGGCCCGGGAGTCCGCCGCCACGGGAGAGCTGGCCGGCAAGACGGCCTTCGTGACCGGCGCCGCCCGCGGCATCGGCCGGGCCTGCGCGGAAGCCCTGGCGGACGGCGGCGCGAATGTCCTGCTGTTCGACATTGCGCGGCAACTGCCCGAAGTCCCCTATCCTCTGGCGACCGCCGCCGATCTGGCCGAAGCGAAGGCGGCCGTCGAATCGAAAGGCGTGAAATGCATCGCCGTGCAGGGCGACGTGCGCGATTTCGGGGCGCAAAAGGCCGCAGTGGACCGCGCCGTGCGGGAGCTGGGCGGTCTCGATCTGGTGGTGGCCAATGCCGGCATCACCCAGGTCGGCCCGCTGGAAAGCTTCGATGAAGACGCGCTGTCTCTGGTGACCGACATCAACTTCAAGGGGGTCATGAAGACGATACAGGCCGCGACCCCGATCCTTCGAGACCGGAAATCCGGCCGGATCGTCGTGATGTCCTCGGTGACCGGCCGCGCCGGCAGCGCGAACTTCCCGGTCTATTCGGCGACCAAATGGGCCGCGATCGGGATCGCGAAGAGCACCGCGCTGGCCCTCGGACCGCACAACGTGACCTGCAACGCGGTCTGCCCGACGCTGGTCCGCACCGGACTGCTCGACAACGAATACATCCTTTCCAACATCGTGCCCGGCCGGAAGCTCACCTTCGAGCAGTTCAACGAGGGGGCGAAGGGGCGCCATATCCTGCCGGTCGGCCTCTACGAGCCGTCGCGCATCGGCGACTGCGTGCGCTTCCTCTGCGGCCCGCAAGCGGCCCTGATCTCCGGGGACGTGTTCGATGTCGGCGCGGGCGCCAACGCGCAATTCCCCGCCTGAGCCGCCGGAGCAGTATCCGGCTCCATTTCGGGCGCGGGCCGCTTTCGTCGTCGCGGCCCGCGGCCGTCTGCGGCCTATTCCTGCGGGTAGCGCCAGGGTGCTTCCGGCTGTTCGGCGTCTTCGTCGATGGTCCATTGCGGCAGCGAAAAGCCGTCCGCGACCTTCGAGAACACCATGCGCACGCGGGTGCCGATTCCGACCGACCGGATCGTCTCCGGCGGCGCGAACTCGCCATCGGCCGTCACCAGATTGCCCGCGACCCTGAGCGCCTCATGCTCCGAGGGCTCGCCCTTCTGCGTGTCGAGATCGACCAGCAGGATCATGTAGGGGACCTTGTCGCGGAAGGCCGGCTGGATCGGGTGGTGCACCTCCACATAGGAATGCACCGCGCCCTTTCCCTCGACCGGAACCCATTCGTAGTCGCGGTCCGTGCTCCAGGGGCAGGCTGTGGTCGGCGGATAGCGCAACAGCCCGCTCTCCGGGCTCCGCTGCAGGCGGAACTCGCCCTTGTCGCACCAGGCGAAGAACTCCCGGTTTTCGCGGTCCACATCGTCGATGGTGAGCATCATGCCCATATATTCGCCTTGAAGCGGCATTACCGTTCCCCCCTCAGCGCGCGTCTTTGGACATGATCATGGCGGAGCCGGTGCCCGGCATGGCCCAGCCGAGATTGGCGGTCAGCTCCACGTCCTTCACCTGCCGGCAGCCGCCCTCGCCGTAGTCGTAAGTGTGCTGCCGCTTGCCGTCCGGCCCGACGGGGCAGCTGTCGTCCACCTCGCCCCGCAATTGGCGGGTGTTCTCGATCACCATGTTCATGCCGTGGGTATAACCTTCGCAAAGATGCCCGCCGGAGGTGTTGTTGGGCCGCTTGCCGCCGAGCTCGATGATACCCGAAGACACGTAGTCGCCGCCCTCGCCCTTCTTGCAGAAGCCGTAGTCTTCCAGTTGCAGCATGGTGGTGAAGGTGAAGGCGTCGTAGGAGCCGGTCAGGTCGATGTCTTCCGGCGAGACGCCGGCATTCGGGAACAGGATGTCCCTGGCGTAGTGGCCGGCGACGGTCGAAATGGGCCCGTGCTGGTAGTGCATGTCGATGCGCGGCTTGCAGCAGCGCCCGACCACGGACTGGATCACCGCCGGCGGCTGGCGGCAGTCGCGCGCCCGGTCGAGCCGGGTGACGATCACACAGGTCGCATTGTCCGTCTCGACGCAGCAGTCGAGCAGGTGCAGCGGCTTGCAGATGATGCGGCTGCTCACGACATCCTCGACGGTGAACCGCCTCTTGTAATACGCCTTCGGGTTGTTGGAGGCGTGCTTCGAGTGGGCGACCTTGACCGCCGCCACCTGCTCCGGCGTCGTGCCGTAGTCGTACATGTGGCGCAGGAAGGTCGGGGCGAACATCTGCCCGGCGCTCTGCCAGCCATAGGCGCGGTGGTGGATCTGGTCGCCGTTGATCGGCACGGCCGAGCGCGCGCCGGTGCCGCCGATGCGCACCTGGCTGTAGCCGTTCATCGACCGGAAGATCGCCACGGTGTTGCACATTCCCGCCTCGATCACGCCGATGGCGATACCGATCAGCGCCTCGGTCGAGGACCCGCCGCCATGCACGTCCATGTAGAAGTTCAGCCGGATGCCCAGATCGCCGGCGACGAAGGGCGAGAAGATCGAGTCGTTGCCGGAATAGCTCAGCATGCCGTCGATATCGCCGGGTGCCAGGCCGGCATCGTCCATCGCGTTCTTGATCGCCCAGGTGGCGAGCGAGCGGGTCGAGTATTCCGAGCCGCGCATATAGGCGGTCTCCCCCACCCCGGCGATGGCGTAGCGCCCCCGGAGATGTTTCGGCGACGAGGCGTCGACGTCGCTTACGCTGGACAGGGTCATGGGTGTGCTTTCTCCACTTGCGGTCGTTCGGGGATGTGCGGGAACGGCGCGGGCGTCAGACGCCCTCGGCGGACCAGCCGCCGTCCACCGGGATGGTGACGCCCGTTACGAAACCGGCGGCGTCGGACGCCAGATAGAGCGCGGTCCCGGCCATTTCCTCCGGCTGCCCCCAGCGGCCCATCGGCGTGCGCTCCATGATTTTCCGGTTCACCGGCTCGTTGGCCTGCACGGGCGCGGTCAGCTTGGTCGCGATCCAGCCGGGCGCAATGCCGTTGACGCGGACGCCGTCCCGCGCCCATGCGGATGCGAGCGACTGCGTCAGCTGGAGGATGCCGGCCTTCGACGCGCCGTAGCCCGGCCCGCGCGGCGAGGAAAAATAGCTCGTCATCGACGCGATGTTGACGATCGAGCCGCCGGACGCCTTCAGCTGTTCGCGGAAGGCATGGGACATGCGGTAGGCGCCGTTCAGGTTGACCTGCACGGTGTATTCGAAATTGTCCGGCTCGAACGCCGCCGGGCCGCGCACGGTCGTGCCGGCGGAATTCACAAGCACATCGAGGGCCGGCATGTCGGCGGCGAGCGCGAGGATGCCGTCATTGTCCGTCATGTCGAGCCGGCGGTAGGCCATGCCCGAGAGATCGTCGGGATAGTCCTCCGGGCCGCCCCGCGTGCCGAGAACGGTCACCGCGGCACCTGCGTCGCGGAACCCGACGGCGATCGCCCGGCCGATGCCGCTCGACCCGCCCGTCACCAGCACGAGCTTGCCCGAATAGTCGAATTTCGCGGTCATCCCCTCCCCTCCCCGAGATCGGCGCCGCCCTCATTCTGGCATGGCGGGCGTTGCCGCGCACCCTTGCAGCGGGACCGGCGCCGTCGCAATATTCCGGGAGACCGGCGAGGAGAGGTTTCATGGTCGATATCGCCCCTCTCGACTGCACCCTGGGCGCGCGGATCACCGATATTGCGCTCGGCGACATGAGCGACGGCGAATGGCGCGAAGTCGAGGACGCGTTCCACGAATACGGGGCCCTCGTCTTCCCGGCGCAGCATCTGAGCGACGAGGAGCATATCGCCTTCGGCGAGCGGTTCGGGGACATCGAATACCTTCGCGGCGACGCCAAGGCGGTCCGCATCTCCAACAAGAGGGCGGACGGCGAAATCATGAAGCCGGAGGAAAAGCGCTACCAGACGCTGCGCGGCAATGAAGGCTGGCACACGGACAGCTCCTATATGCCGCTCGCCGCCAAGGCATCCGCGCTTGCGGCGGAGGTAACGCCCTCGAAAGGCGGCGAAACCGAACTGGCCGATATGCGCGACGCCTACGACACGCTAAACCACGATACGAAGGAGCGCATCGTCGGCCTCGCCGCCTACCACTCGCTATACGCCTCGCAGGCGAAGGCAGGCTTCGAGTTCAGGACCGGGGAAGGCTACGGCTACCACACCAGGGGCGCGCCGCTCCGGCCGCTGGTCAAGACCCATCCGGTGACCGGGCGAAAGTCGCTGTTCATCGGGCGCCACGCCTTCCGGATTCCGGGCATGGCGGACGAGGACGCCCAGGCGCTGCTCGACGAATTGCTGGACCATGCCTGCCGAGCGCCGCGCGTCTATTCGCATTCCTGGGAGCCCGGCGACCTGATGATCTGGGACAATCGCTGCGTGCTGCACCGGGCCATGCCCTACGACTACGGCGAGCCCCGGGTGTTGCGCCATGTCCGGGTCGCGGGCGACCCGGCAAGCGAGCTCGTCGAGACCGGACGGGACGAACGCGCCGACTCCTTCGAGCCGGCGGCGACCAACCGCTGACATGACCGCGCTCGCCCTCTACGAAGCCCCGCCGGTCGATTACGGCGACGCCGAAGCGGACATGGTGCGCTACCGCGAGGCCGGGACGAAGCGGGCGCTCGCCCTCGACAACCGCGGGCCGCTCCGCTTCGGCCCGGACGGCGCGCTCGATCCCGCCATCCTGGATGCCTATTGGCGCCACGGCTTCTACATCTTCGAGCGGGTTCTGGACCCCGAGGAACTGGCCGACATCGAACGCGACCTCGCCGACCTGCTGGACCGCGCGCCGACCGCTCCGGGCGCAGAGACGGACAGGCACGGGCAACCCGCTTTCGACTACGGCAGAAAGGGGCGCGGCCTCGGCTGGGTGAAACCGCTGTCCGACCCGGTGGGCGGCACCGATTACGCATTCGGACGGCACCCGGCGAAGATGCTGGAGCCCGAGGCGCCGGACGGCGCCCCGTCCCATGTGCTGCAGCTCATCCACGGCTCCCTGCAATATTCGGAAGCCTGCCTGCGTCTCTACGGGCACCCGGGGCTGCTGAAGGTGGCGGAGGCCGTCAACGGAAGCGACTTCACGCCGTTCAACGAGGCGGTCTGGATCAAGCATCCGCGCCTCGGCGGCTCCGTCGCCTGGCACCAGGACGGCTGGACCCACTGGGACAGTCCGGAACTGGACGAAGGCAGCCACGGCTTCAACTTCGTGGCGCAGCTCTACGGTTGCGACGCCGTGAACGGCCTCTGGGTGGTGCCGGGGTCGCACAGCGGCGGCCGGGCGGACATCAGGGCGATGGTGGCGGCCGCGGGTTCGGACCGCCTGCCGGAGGCCGTGCCGCTGATCTGCGCGCCCGGCGATGTGGCGATCGTGAACCGGCAGGCGCTCCACGGCTCCTTCGCCAATACCGGCTCGAAACCGCGCGTGACCCTCAATATGGGCTTCCACCGCCGGCGGTTCGTGCTGGATGTGAAGACCGGCGGCGTTCACAACCCGGTCTCGGTTTACGATGCCGACTATATCCGGCGCCGCGCGCGGCTCATCCTTTACGCCATCGACGCGCGCCGCCAGCGCCGGCCGGACGAGGAGCCCTACCGCTACGAGCCTCTCGCCGGCGAGGCCGGCAACTATCGCTGGACGCCGGCAGCGAAGGAGGACATCCGCGACTACAATCTGGAGGACATCGGGATCTAGCCCGGCTGCGAGGCGAAGGAGGCGCGCCATGGAACTGACGGAACGGCAGGTCGAACGGTTTCAGCAGGACGGCTTTCTCATTTTCCCGGCGCTGTTCTCGGCCGAAGAGGTCGCACGGCTGCGCGCGGAAGCGGAGCGGGTTGCGGGCCTCGATGCCGAATGCGTCTTTCGCGAAGGATCGAGCGGTGTGCCGAAGACGATGTTCCGCCTCCATGCCGAGGACGGCCCGACAGCCTCGCCGGCCTACCGCGCCGCCGCCCATGCGCCCCGCATCCTGCGCCCGGCCCAGCAGGCGCTCGGCACGGACGAGGTCTATATCCACCACTGCAAGGTCAACATGAAGGCGGCCATCGAGGGCAGCGCCTGGCCCTGGCACCAGGACTTCGGCACATGGCATCTGGATGGCATCGACCGGCCGTCCATGGCGACCTTCCTGGTCATGCTGGACGAGGCGACGGAGATGAACGGCTGCCTCTATTTCCTGCCCGGCAGTCATCGCGACGGGCGCGTCGATCCCTATTTCGACTCCTCCACGGCCTACAGCCTCTGGGCATCGAAGCCGGAAACCATGAAGGCCGCGATGAAGGCCCTGCCCGAGCCCGTCGCGGTGACGGGCCCGCCCGGCACCGCCGCGCTGTTCCACTGCAACCTGCTGCACGCCTCCGGCCACAATCTCTCGGCGACGGACCGCTGGCACGCCTATTTCTGCTTCAACGCCTGCGCCAACCGGCCCCGCGACGTCGAGGACCCGCGCCCGGACTATGTGCGCTCGACGGACTGGCGCCCGATGGTCCGGGGAGCCGACGCCATTCCCTGAGCGCCGGAAAAGCCCCTCAGGCTGAAACGGAAATCCGGCCGTCCCTCGATACGCGGCTGCGCCGCTACTCGGGATGAGGGGGGCCGGAACTCAGCCTTCGCACTTTCCTTCTCCCTGAGTAGCGCCCGCGTCAGCGTGCGCGTATCGAAGGGCGGCCGACGCCCGGCTCTCCGGCCCCGGTCAGATCGGGTCCCAGTTGAAGACGTCGCCGGAACGCTCGTTGGGCGTGAATGCGGCTTTCAGGGCCGGCATGGCGTGTTCGTGGATGTCGGCCGGCGTCCAGCCCTCGCTGCGATGCACGGACCGCACGGGGCGGTTCTGGTTGAACAGCATCTGTTCGTTCATGCGGCTGCCGAAGATCTGGCCGGTGACGCCGCTTGCGAGGTCGGAAAGCAGATAGACCACCATCGGCGCGATCTGCGCGGGCGTCATCTGCTTGATCTTGGCGAGCCGCGCCTCCTGCTCCGGCGTATTCGACGGGATGGTCCCGATCATGCGCGTCCAGGCGAAGGGCGACATGCAGTTGGAGCGCACATTGAAGCGCTGCATGTCGAGCGCAATCGACTTCGACAGCCCGACAATCCCCATCTTCGCCGCCGCATAGTTCGCCTGGCCGAAATTGCCGATCAGACCCGAGGTCGAGGTGAAATGCACCATCGCCCCCGACTCCTGCGCCCGGAAACGGTCCGCCGCATTGCGCGCCACATTGAACGAGCCCTTGAGATGCACCGAAATCACCGCATCCCAGTCCGCCTCGCTCATCTTGTGGAAGATCACATCGCGCAGAATGCCGGCCACATTCACAACCCCGTCGATGCGCCCGAAGGTCTCCACCGCCTGGCCGACCATCCGGCCCGCCGCCTCGTAATCGGCCACGCTGTCGCCGTTGACGACCGCCTCGCCGCCCGCCGCCTCGATCATCGCCACGGTCTCCTGGGCCGGCGTCGCATCCGCCCCCGAACCGCCGACATCGCCGCCAAGGTCGTTCACGACCACCTGCGCGCCCTCGCGCGCCGCCAGAACCGCAACCTCGCGACCGATGCCACGGCCCGCCCCCGTCACCAGAACGACCTTGCCTTCCAATACTCCCTCGGACATATGTCCCAGCCCTTCCTTGCTTCGTTAAGTGAGACCGGGCAGTCATAGCCCGTCCCGCGCTTCGCTAAAACCGGCGAAGCAGCCTTTCGATATAGTCGCGCTCCGGAAGCGGGCGGGCTGCGTCGCCCGCGCGCCGGCGCAATTCGTCGCGGATGTCCCGCGCCCGCTGGAAGTTGTCCTCCTCGGGCAGCACGACATCGCTGCCGTCCGGCATGAAGCCGCCGTCGCGGCGGCCGAGCGGATCGAATTCGGATCGCCCGCCCATCATATCCCCCGGCCCCCCGCCTTCGCGCGCAAAACGCTCAAGCAGCGCCTCCCCGGCCTGCTGAAGGTCCTGCAGGGCCCGGCCCTGGGCCTCCAGCGCCTCGCCCCGGTTGCCGGCCCGCAGAGCGCCGGAAGCGCCGCGCATCGACCGGTTGGCCCGCTCCAGCTCCTGGGGCACCCGTCCCGCGTCCGATCCGAGGCCGCGCATATAATCCCCAAGGCGCCGGCGCAGCGCCTCCTGCGCCCGCTGCAAGTCCGGATATCCGCTCTCCGCGCCGGGCCGGACGCCCTGCGGGCCCCTGCGCTGGCCCTCCGGCGGCGGGCGTCCCTGGCGAAAGGTACGGTCCAGCAGGCGCTGCTGGTCGCGGCTTAACTCCCTGAGCTCCCTGAGCTGCTGCAGCATGTCGGCCTGGCGCTCCGCCTGGCCCTCGCCCATGCGCGCCAGGCGGATGTTCTCCAATATGTTCTGGAGTTGCGCGAGCAGTTCCCTTGCATCGTCGCGCGCGCCCGCTTCCCACAGCCGGCGGATTCGCTCGACCATCTGCTGCAACCCCTCGCGGTCCACCAGACGGTCCAGCTCCTGCCCGCCGGGGTCCGGCCGGGCCTCATCGCCGCCCTCCCCGGCCGCCGAGGCGAGTTCACGCAACAGGCGGTCGATAGACCGGCGCAGTTCGTCGAACAGCCTGTCGATCTCCTCCGCCGGGGCGCCCATCTCAAGCGCCCGCATGATGGCGTCCTGCGAAGCGCGAAGCTCGCGGTCCGCAAGGGCGAGGCCGCCATCCTCCAGCCGCAGCGCCGTTTTCCACAACAGGCTTCGCACGCTCGTGAGCGCCGGCTCTTCCTTCTCCGCCCCGCGAAGCCGCGCGGACGCCACAGCCAGCGCCAGCGTCACCGCGGGGTCCCGGTCGTAGAGTTCCGTGCCCGCCGCAATGCCGTCCAGCCGTTCCGCCGAAGCGTCCCTGCCCTCCCAGCGCAATATCTTGCGCTCCCCGACAATGGCCCGCGCCACGGGGTGCGTGAAGTTCCGTTCGGGCAGCACGAACCGGAGAGGCGGCCCCTCCCCTTCCTGTCCGGCGCCGTCCACGGCGAACAGCTGCACGGTCGCCTCGCGGCCGGCCCAGATATGGGCGGTAAGGTCGAAATAGGCATTGCCGCGAGGCGCTACGGGGTCCCCCAGCACCGGCAAGGGCAGGACCAGCGGCTCGGCCGTCGGCTCGTCGCTTGGAACCGCCTCGACCCGCATGGCGGTGACGCCGTAATCGTCGCTTCCGCCATACTCGATGCGCATTGCGTGGCGCTGCGTCGCGAAAGGCGGCAATTCGAAGCGGGCGGTGGGCGGACTGTCGGGAATCACCGTAACCGGCCAGCCCGCCAGTTCGCGGTCTCCGGCGAACACGGCAATGCGTCCGCCCGTCCGGATCGGCATGCTGCCTTCCGCAACCGCGCCCGAACGCTCCAGTACTGTGCTGTCTGGCCCCGCAGCCAGCGTCGCCTTCTCGTCCGCTCCCGTCACACGCGCATGGACTTGGCTTCCCTCAGGCAGATCGAAGCGCGTTCCCTCCGCCCCGGCGAACAGTGCCGGCCGCCCGGTATAGGCCGGCGGTTCGATCCACATATCGACGGAGACCGGCGCAACCGCGCGCGCCGCGGCGAAAGACGGCGCCAGCGCCCGCCCGAGCCGATCGCCGGCGTCACCGCCGACAAAGCCGAATGCCGCCGCCAGGCAGACCAATGCGAGGATGCGCAGGGCCCAGGGGTCCCGCGCCGGCATGACGCCGGCCGGCCACCCCGCCCGCAAGCGGCGAATCCGCCCGGATATCCGGGCCAGATGTTCCCCCCAGAGCGCCCGTGCAGCCGGTTCCGCCGCCGCAGGACGGTCTTCCAGACTCGCCAGCGGGCGGTGCCGGAGGCCGCTTGCCCGTTCGATCTGGCGGTCCGCGGCTTCCCGCGACGGCGGGCGAAACCGCCTCGCCGCCCGCCAGAGCGACCATCCGAGCACGGCCGCCAGCGCGCCGAGCACGGCCGAGTGGGTCCAGCCGTCCAGCCGGGGCAACGCATCGCTCAACGCCAGGAGCAAGAAGGCCCCGAGGAGCGCCTGCCCCGGCCAGAAGGCCGACCAGAGGGCCTGGCCGACCAGCACCAGGCGCGCCTGCAGGCGCGCCCGCGCGAGCCGCCGGCGGAGGTTCATCCGCCCCCGTCCGGGGCGCAGAGCCAGTCCGGCAGACGCTCCAGCGCCAGGTCTTCCTCGAAGGTCGGGCGGGCGCGCACCACATCGAACCGGCCGCCCCGCACCAGCACTTCCGGCACGAGCGGGCGCCCGTTATAGGTCGAAGCCATTACGGCGCCATAGGCTCCGGCCTCGCAGAAGGCGACGAGGTCCCCCGCCTCCAGCGGCGGCAGCAGGCGTTCGTCGGCGAATTTGTCCGTCGTCTCGCAAACCGGGCCCACCACATCCGCCGGCCGGTATTCGGCTCCTTCGGGCGGAGCCGCGAGAGGCAGGATATCGTGCCAGGCCCCGTACATCATCGGACGGACCAGATCGTTCATGCCGGCATCGACAATAACGAATCGGCGCGCCGGTGTCTCCTTGACGGCGACCACCCGCGCCAGCAGTACGCCGGCCGGCCCCACCAGCCGCCGGCCCGGCTCCACCACCAATTCGCAACCGAGGCCGCCGACTTCCTCTTCGACGACCCTTGCATAGCCGGCGAGCGGCAGGGGCGTCTCGTCGCGATAGCGAATGCCGAACCCGCCGCCGAGATCGAGACGCCGGATGGCGATGCCGTCGGCCGCCAGCATGCGCGCGAGCTCGGCGACGCGGCCAAAGGCGCGGCGGTAAGGCTCCAGCTCGCCCAGCTGCGAGCCGATATGCACCGCAATCCCTTCCATCGACAGGCCGGGAAGCCCGGCAGCCTCGCGGAAGAGGGCCGGCGCCTCGGTCCAGGCGACGCCGAACTTGTCGGTCTTGCGGCCCGTGCTGATCTGGTCGAGCGTACCGGCATCGACATCGGGGTTGATCCGGAGCGCGACGGACGCCGTCAGGCCGAGGCGCGCTGCGATGCGCGACAGGCTGCGGACTTCCGATGCGCTCTCGCAATTGATCTGGAGGATGCCGCTCCGGAGCGCGGCCTCCATTTCCGCGTCGGTCTTGCCGACGCCCGAGAAGACGACCTTCTCCGGCGCAATGCCCGCTGCAAGCGCGCGCCTGAGCTCGCCCTCCGACACGACATCCGCACCCGCTCCGAGGCCGGCCAGCAGGCGCAGCACCGCGAGGTTGCCGTTCGCCTTCATCGCGTAGCAGATGCGCGCCGGGGCCAGCGCCGCCTCGAACTCGCGATAGGCGGCCTCGATGGCGTCGGCGGAATAGACATAGACGGGCGTGCCGACCTCGGCCGCCACGTCCGCCAGCCGGACGGGCCCTGCCGCCAGGCTGCCGCCGATATAGTCGAAGGGCCTCATCCGGTGGGATAGGTCCTCGGGAACGTCGCCTCCGAGTCCGGCGGGTGTTCGAGATCGCTCTTGCGACCGCAGGCCGAAAGCGCGGCGGAGAGCGCAGCGAACAACAGGATCCAGCGCAAGGTTTTCACAGGAAACGCTCCCGCGCGGCCGCTGCGGCGCGGCGGACATTCTCCGGCGCGGTGCCGCCATAGCTGGTCCGCGCTGCAATCGACCGCTCTATGGAAAGGACATCGTACACGCTTTCGTCGATGCCGGCTTCAACTGCCTGCATGGCGTCGAGCGGCAATTGCGGCAGCGGCAGCCCGCGCCGGTCGGCCTCGGCAACAAGCTCCCCCGTCGCGCGGTGCGCCTCCCGGAAGGGCATGCCGAGCCGGCGCACCAGCCAGTCGGCAAGGTCGGTGGCGGTAGGGTGGCCGGCCTCGGCCGCGGCCCGCAGCCGCCCGGCGTCCGGTTCCATGTCGCGCACCATGCCGGCGGCCGCCGCGATGGCCAGCATCAGCGAGTCGGCCGCCTCGAAGGTCGGCTCCTTGTCCTCCTGCATGTCCTTGCCATAGGTGAGCGGCAGGCCCTTGAGCACGGTGGCAAGCGCCGTGAAGGCCCCGAGCAGCCGGCCCGGCTTGGCCCGCACCAGCTCCGCTGCGTCCGGGTTGCGCTTCTGCGGCATGATCGAGCTGCCCGTCGTGAAGGCGTCCGAGAGGCTGACGAAGCGGAACTGCGCGCTCGTCCACAGCACGACCTCTTCCGCGAACCGGGACAGGTGCAGCGCCGTAATCGCGCCCGCCGCCAGGAATTCCAGCGCGAAATCGCGGTCCGAAACCGCGTCCATCGAATTGGCTGCCGGCCGGTCGAAGCCAAGCGCGGCGGCCGTCATCTCCCGGTCAATGGGAAAGGGCGTGCCGGCCAGCGCCGCCGCGCCCAGCGGCGACTCGTTCAGGCGGCGCCGGGCGTCGGCGAAGCGCCCCCGGTCGCGGCCCAGCATCTCCGCATAGGCGAGCATATGGTGGCCGAAGGCGACCGGCTGGCCGTTCTGCAGATGCGTGAAGCCCGGCATGGGCAGGTCCGGCCAGGCCTCGGCCTTCTCGATGAACGCGGCCTGGGCGTCGGCGAGCGCCGCGTCCACCGCATCGATCTCGTCCCGCACCCAGAGCCGGAAATCGGTCGCCACCTGGTCGTTGCGCGAGCGCGCCGTATGCAGGCGGCCGGCGGCAGGTCCGACCAGCTCCGCCAGCCGGGCCTCGATGTTCATGTGGATGTCCTCAAGCTCCGGCTTGAAGACAAAGCGGCCCGCCGCTATCTCCTGTTCGACCCGGTCGAGGCCCCCGCGGATCGCTGCGGCGTCGGGCGCGCTCACGATGCCGGCGGCTTCGAGCATGTCCAGATGGGCATGCGAGCCGCGGATATCCTGGGCGTAGAGGCGCCGGTCGAAGCCGATGGAGGCGTTGATCGCGGCCATGATCTCCGACGGCCCGCCGGCGAAGCGCCCGCCCCACATGGCGTTGGCGGGCGGGCCGGAACTGCGGGAAGGTGCCATGCTGCGCTCGCTTCTGCTGCTCTTCTGTATCGCCGCCGGAACCGCCGCGGCGGCGGAAGGCTGGCTGCAAAACTACCGGAAGACGGACCCGCCGGCACCCGCGCCGGACGCCGCCTTCACCGGGCCCGACGGCGGCGAAATAACGCTCGCCCGGTTCGGCGGCAAGCTGGTCGTCCTGAATTTCTGGGCCACCTGGTGTGCGCCCTGCCGGCGCGAAATGCCGTCTCTCGACCGGCTGCAGGGCGAGCTCGGCGGCGAGAAGCTGGAGGTTGTGGCGCTTTCGATAGACCGGGGCGGCGCCGAGCGCGTGGACCCGTTCTTCGAGCAGCACGGCATTGCACGGCTGAAGCGCTATCTCGACCCGCGCAACACGATCGGAAGCGCGATGAATGTGCGCATCCTGCCGACGACCGTGCTGATCGACACGCAGGGCCGCGAGATCGGCCGTCTCGAAGGTCCGGCGGAATGGGACGCGCCGGAAATCCTGGCGTTCCTCCGGGATCAACTCTCCGGCAGGGACTCCGGAGGCTTGCCGCCGCCGAAATAGACCGTGCGGTGCGGGAACGGGATCTCGATCCCGAGCTCGTCGAAGCGCTTCTTCATCCGGCGGCGGAACTCGCGCGCAACCGCCCATTGCTGCATGGGCGGCGTCTTGAAGCGGCAGCGGACGACAACGGCCGAGTCGCCGAGCTCCTGGACGCCGAACACCTGGAACGGCGGGATGATGCGGTCCCGCCAGTCCTCGTCGCTTTCCATGCTTGCCGCGACCTCGCGCAGCACATCGCTCACCCGGTCGGTGTCCTCGCCGTAGCCGACGCCCGCATCGATTACCGCATAGGAGTAGTCGCGGGTCAGGTTTTCGACCGTGCCGACCTCTCCGAACGGCACGACATGGACGGTGCCGGAAAGGTCGCGCAGCCGGATCGTGCGAATCGAAAGCCCTTCGACGATTCCGGAATGGCCGGCCACCGACACATACTCGCCCACCGCCACCTGGTCTTCCATGAGGATGAACAGACCGGTGATGACATCCTTCACCAGCGTCTGCGCTCCGAAGCCTATGGCGAGGCCGGCAATGCCGACGCCAGCGAGCAACGGCGCAATGTCGATGCCGAGCTCGGAGGCGGCCGTCAGCACGCCGACCGTCAGCAGCAGGATGGCGCTCGCCCGGCGCAGCAGCGGCAGCAGCGTCCGCGCCCGGCCGCCGCGCTCGACCGGATTGCCGTCCTCGTCGCGGGCGTCCAGATAGCGCTCTATGGCAAGGCAGATCGCCTCCCACAGCACCAGGAAGAGGCCGAAGACCAGCGCGATCCGGACCAGCGCCCCGATGACGCGCTCGCCTACGGGCGATGCCAGCAGGTCCAGCACCGGCGCGCGCCATGCCTCCAGCGCGGCGACTCCGGCAATCGCCCAGACCGCCGCTCTGAGGCATTTGCGCAGCACGGGCATGTACCGGTCGGCGCGCGCCTTCACCCCCGGCAGGCGGCTGTCGGCCCGGAGTTCCCATCGCGCCGCCGCATCGATGAGCCGCAGGACGCCGAGGTCCGCCAGCCGTCCGGCGGCGAGGGCCGCGACGGTCCAGGCCGACGCCTCCCCGATATAGGCGAAGCCGCCCTCGACGGCGGCCGCCCACACGAGGAAGACGGCAGCCAGATAGGCCACGGCGATGACATGCCAGATGTCTGCGAGCCGGGCTCCGAGTCCGCCGCCGCCGCGCAGGCGGCCCCGCACCGCCTCGCGGTTGCGGAGCACCATCGCCACCGCCACCCCCAGAACGGCAACCCCGACGAGATCGACCAGAAGCCGGTAGGGGGCCGGCGGCAATGCAAGAATGCGGGCGGCCTCGCAGACCAGCCAACCATAGGCGAGTGCAAGAATCAGGCGCCGCAGCCAGGCAAGCAGGCCGGCGGCGGCGCCATCGTCGAGCGGCGCAAGCCGCGCGCCGGCGGTCTCCGGTGCCAGAACGACGCGCAACGCCAGCATCGCAAACCGCGCCGCGCTGCTCGCATAGATTACGGCGAGGACCAATTCCGCCGCCGTTTGCGGCAGCGCAGCGACGGAAAGCGCGGCGAATCCGGCAACCGCGAACGCCGCGAGCGGCACGGTCCCGAGCAGCAGGCCGACAGCCGCCGCGAGCAGTCTCCCGCCGACGGTCCCGGCTTCGGGCCGCTCCGGCCCCCGGCGCAGGCCCGCCATGAGGCGCCGCACCGCAACCTCGACGACCAGCGCCGCAAGCAGCGCCAGCAACGCCTGGCCGAGCACGGTCCAGAAGGGCGCGCCGTTTGCGGGATCCCTGAAGCCCTGCTCCAGCCATTGCCGGAACACGCCCGGATCGAACGCGAAAGAGAGCGACCCGGCAACATCCCCGCCAAAGGCCACAATGCTGTCCGTGACGGAGGCAAGCGGTCCCCGCGCCGGTTCCTCCTCCGCCGGCGCAGCCCCCCTCTGCGCGGCCGCCAGCGCCTCGATGCGCCTGATGAGGTCGGCGCGCCTCCCTTCGTCCCGAAGCTCGGCCGCCAGCGCTTCCAGCTCCGCCGCGTCGGGGCCGGCCGGCGCCTCCTGCGCCGCCGGCCCGGACGGCCAGCCCCAGAGGACGGTGAGAATTGCCAGAAGCCCGAGCGTGCGGATCATGCCGCCAGTTTACACGAGGACGGGCTTCCCGGCCGTCTCAATCCTGCGGGCAGGCCTCATTCCAATGTGCAAGGAAATCCGAGGGTGAGAGGATTGGAAAGCCCATGAAGGGGGACATCTCCAGCAAGTCCCGGTCCCCGGTAACCAGGCAATCCGCACCGCCCTCGATCGCCGTTTCCAGAAACTTGTCGTCGTCCCGGTCCCGACAGCCCATGGGCTTTCCGGAAATTGCGACCCATTCCGCTGCGGCTTCGACTTCGCCGAGATAGGCTTCGAGTTCTCCTTCATCCCAATAACGGGCGAATTTCGGCCGTCGCAAACGGCTGCTCTGCTCCTCCAAAGTCTCCTCGCAAAACAGGAGCCGAATATCGGAGTCCTTCAAAATATCGACAACCGTTCGCGGCAATCCTCCGGTGTGAAGCGCCGCACTGATTAGAATATTTGTATCGACGACGACGCGCCTAACTGTCATCGGCCAGAAGCGCTTCGAGTTTCGCTTCGGTCAAACCATTGGCTGCGGCTCTTTCCGACATTGCATCCATCGTCGCGACAAGCCGGTCCCAGGCAGCTCCGCGAAGGCACTCATAGCGTTCGAGCGACATCGCCACGCACACCGTCCCGTCTTCGCCAGCGATGCGAACGGGCGCCTTCCGGGCGGCGTCGAGAATGGGACCCAGTCCCGCTTCCTTGGCGGCAATCTCCTTCATGGCGCCGAATATGCGCGCCCGCCTGACGGGATGCAACGGCCGCCCGCTGCCGTCTTCCGCCCGTGCGACGGCGCGGCTATGGTGGCGGCGTCGAGCGGGGGCCCTTTCGAGAGATGCCTGCATCATGTTCCGGCGGCTGCTGATCGCCAATCGCGGCGAGATCGCCTGCCGCATCGCCCTGACCGCGAGGGGCATGGGGCTTCGCGTCATCGCCGTGCATTCGGAGGCGGACGCCCGCGCGCGCCATGTCCGGACCGCGGACGAAAGCGTGTGCATCGGCCCGGCGCGCCCGCAGGCGAGCTATCTCGACATCGACGCGCTGATCGACGCGGCACGGCGCACCGGCGCAGAGGCGGTGCATCCGGGCTACGGCTTCCTCTCGGAGAACGCCGGGTTCGCGGAGCGCGCCGCCGCAGCCGGCCTGGTTTTCGTCGGCCCGCCGGCCGCCGCGATTCGGGCGATGGGGTCGAAGAGCGCCGCCAAGAAGATCGCGGCAGAGGCGCAAGTGCCCCTGGTACCGGGCTTTCACGAGCCCGGCGCGACGCCGGAGCAGCTCGCGGACGCGGCCGGGGAGATCGGCTATCCGGTGCTGGTCAAGGCCTCGGCCGGCGGCGGCGGGCGCGGCATGCGCATCGTCGAGCGGGCGGAAGACCTGCCGGCCGCGCTCACCGCCGCGGAGCGCGAAGCCGCCGCGGCCTTCGGCGACGGCGCGCTGCTGCTGGAGCGCTATATCGCCCGCCCCCGCCATGTCGAGGTGCAGGTGCTGGCCGACGCGCATGGCAGGGTGCTGCACCTGCTCGACCGGGACTGCTCGATCCAGCGCCGGCACCAGAAAGTGATCGAGGAAGCGCCGGCGCCCGGCCTGCCGGACTCGCTGCGCGCGGAAATGGGCGCGGCGGCGGTCAGGCTCGCACAGGCCATCGGCTATGTCGGCGCGGGCACGGTGGAATTCCTCGTCGAGAACGACAGCGCTTTCCATTTCATCGAGATGAACACCCGCCTCCAGGTCGAGCATCCGGTGACGGAGATGGTGGCCGGGCTGGACCTTGTGGAATGGCAGCTTCGTATCGCGGCGGGAGAGGCGCTCACGCTCTCGCAGGAGGATGTCGCCTCCTGCGGCCACGCTGTCGAGGCGCGGCTCTATGCCGAGGACCCGGCCAGAGGCTTCCTTCCGCAGACCGGGCGGCTCGCCCATCTCGCCTTTCCCGAGGGCCGGCCGGGGCTGCGCATCGACAGCGGCGTCGAGACGGGCGACGAAATCACGCCCTTCTACGACCCGATGATCGCCAAGGTCGTCGCCTGGGGCGAGGACAGGGAGCGCGCGCGGCTTGCGCTTGGCGACGCGCTGGCCGATACGCGCATCGCCGGCCTGGGCACCAATCTCTTCTTCCTCGAGACGCTGGTTCGCCATCCCGGCTTTGCGGACGGGGTCCTTCATACGCATTTCATCGATGAGCACGGCATTGCGGCCGTCGAACCATCCGCCGGCGATGCGGAAACCATGCGGGCATTCGCGGCCGTCGCCGTTCTCGAAGACCGGACACGGCGGCTGAAGGCCCGGCAGGAACGCGCGCCCGACCGCTTTTCGCCCTGGGGCCGGGCCGATGCCTGGCGGCTCAACAACCGGGGCAGCGACCGGTTGGAGTTCGACGACGGCGGCGAGACCGTGGCGTATGAGGTCTTCCATACCGACGACGGCTACCGGCTGGATGACGGCGAGCGCGCCGTTTCGGTCTCCGGCGCGGCGCGCAACGCAGATGGCGGCCTGACCGCGGAGATCGACGGCCGGCGGCGGAGCGGGGCCGCGATCGCCGACGGCAACCGGCTCGCGGTGTTCCTCGACGGCGCCCGTCGGGACATCCTGCTCATCCAACCCGGCGCGGCGGCGATGAGCGCCGAAGTGGCTGGCGGACGGCTGACCTCGCCCATGCCCGGCACGGTGGTGCGGGTGCTGGTCGAGGCCGGCCAGGCGGTCCGCAAGGACGCGCCGCTGATCGTGCTGGAAGCGATGAAGATGGAGCACACCATCGCCGCGCCGGCCGACGGCACGGTCGAGTCCCTGCCCTTCGCGGTCGGCGACCGGGTGGAGGAAGGCGTCGAGCTCGTCGGTTTCAGGGCCGCTGCATGACCGATCCGCGCGACCGCCTGATCGTCGGCCTCGACACGCCGGACTGCGACAGCGCCCGGTGGGTCGTGGAGCGAATCGGCGATGCCGCGCGCTTCTACAAGATCGGCCTCGGCCTCTTCTATATCGGCGGCATCGAGCTTGCGCGCGATCTCGCGGCGGAGGGCTGCCGGCTGTTTCTCGACGCCAAGGCCTGGGATATCGGGCAGACGGTCGAAAACGCTGCGCGGGGAGCGGCAACGCTCGGAGCGGACCTGCTGACGGTGCATGGAGACCGGCAGGTCATGGAAGCCGCGCGCCGGGGCCGGGGCGCTTCCGGGACGCGCCTGCTTGCCATCACCGTGCTCACGGACATGGACGAAGCCAGCATCCGCGAACTCGGCTGGCGCGGCACGGTCGAGGAACTTGTGCTGGCGCGCGCAGGCCATGCGAAGGAAGCCGGCATGGACGGCGTGGTCGCCTCGGGCCGGGAAGCCGCCATGCTCCGCGAGGCGCTGGGGCCCGACATGCTGATCGTCACCCCCGGCATCCGCCTGCCCGGCTCTTCCGCCGATGACCAGAAGCGGGTCGCGACCCCGCGCGCCGCCATCGCCGCCGGCGCGGACTACCTCGTCGTCGCCCGCGAAATCCTCCGTGCGCCCGAACCCCGCGCCGCCGCGCTCCGCTTCCAGGAGGAGATTGCGGCGGCATAAAGCCAAAGCCCCGCGAAAGGAGGCGCAGGCGTGATGGACCCGGACCTTGGCCCGATCGAGCGGGGCCGCTCCTGCCTTCTCGTCATCGACGTGCAGCAACATTTCCTGGACAAGCTGCCGCTCGGCTGGCGCGGCCCGCTGGTCGGGCGGATTGCGTGGCTGATGCGGGCGGCGGGCGCGCTCGACATTCCGGTCGTCGCCACCGCCGAGGACACGAGGCGCCTCGGCCCGCTTGTGCCGGCGCTCGCCCGCTGCCTGCCCGCCGGAGCGCCGCCGGTGTTCGACAAGCGGGTCTTCGGCCTCTGGGGCCAGGCGGATATCCGCGCCGCGCTGGAAGCCCTGGGGCGGGACTGCTTCGTGCTGGCGGGACTGGAGACGGATGTCTGCGTGGCGCAATCGGCGCTCGGGCTGCGCGCGGCGGGCTACCGGGCTGCCGTGGTGGCGGACGCCTGCGGCTCTCCGCCGCCGAACCACGAACACGGCCTCAGGCGCCTCGCCGGCACCGGGACCGTGCTCACCACCGTCAAGGGCGTGTTTTACGAGTGGGCGCGGGACGTGGAGACCGCGTCCCGCGTGCGTGCGGAGCTGGGCGCGCCGGATCCGCCGGGACTCACCCTGTAGGCGCAGTCCGGCGGCCAGCGGCGCCGCGGCCGCATCCGGCAAGGACATATACGCAGGCCCTCGCTTGCCCTATATCCGCCTGCCGACGACAAACGACCGAACGGAGCCGGAGACGAAGCCGTGACCCTCACCGTCCACAACACGCTGGCGCGCGCCAAGGAGCCCTTTGAGCCGCTCGATCCCGAGCATGTGCGCCTCTATGTGTGCGGGCCGACGGTCTATGACCTCGCGCATATCGGCAATGCGCGCCCCGTGGTCGTGTTCGACGTGCTCTACCGCCTGCTGAAGCGGCTTTATCCGCGCGTGACCTATGTGCGCAACATCACGGATGTGGACGACAAGATAAACGCCCGCGCGAAGGAAACGGGCGAGCCCATCGACCGCATCGCGGCGCGGACGACGGAGGCCTTCCACGCCGACATGGCGGCGCTCGGCGCGCTGGCGCCCGATGTCGAGCCGCGCGCCACCGGGCATATCGGCGAAATGATCGAGATGATCGAAAGGCTGATTGCCGACGATCACGCCTATGAGGCGGACGGGCATGTGCTGTTCCATGTGCCTTCCATGCCGGATTACGGGCGGCTATCGCGCCACTCCCGCGAGGAGTTGATCGCGGGCGCGCGGGTCGATGTGGCGCCCTACAAGCGCGATCCGGCGGACTTCGTGCTCTGGAAGCCGAGCGCGGACGACCTGCCCGGCTGGCCGAGCCCCTGGGGCCGGGGCCGGCCCGGCTGGCATATCGAGTGCTCGGCCATGTCGCGCGCCTATCTGGGCGACGCCTTCGACATTCACGGCGGCGGGGCCGACTTGATCTTCCCGCACCATGAAAACGAGTTGGCCCAGAGCGTCTGCGCCCACGGGCCCCCCTTCGTGCGCTACTGGATGCATAACGGCTATCTGGTCGTGAAGGGCGACAAGATGTCGAAGTCGCTCGGCAATGTGCTGACCGTGCGCGAACTGCTGGCCGACACGCCGGGCGAAGCGGTGCGCCTGGCGCTGCTGCAGGCGCATTACCGCGCGCCGCTCGATTTCGGCCCCGACACGCTGGCGGAGGCGAAGGCCGGCCTCGACAGGCTTTACCGGGCGCTCAGGGACGCAGGAGAGGCCGAGCCGGGCGAGCCCGCGCCGGCCGTGCTGGAGGCGCTGCTCGACGACCTCAACACGCCGGCCGCCATCGCCGCCATGCACGAGACCGCAACGGCGCTCAACCGGTCCGAGGACGCCGGGGAGAAGGCGGCGCTTGCGGGCGCGCTGCTGGGCGCAGGCGAGTTGCTCGGCCTGCTCCGCGAGGACCCGACGGCATGGCTTCATGGCGCAGGCGACGACGCGGAAGAGATCGAGGCGCTGGTGGCGGCGCGCGTGACGGCAAGGCGCTCGCGGGACTTCGCGCGCGCCGACGCGATCCGGGACGATCTGGCCGCGCGCGGCATCGCGCTTGAGGACGGGCCGGACGGCACCGCCTGGCGGCGGACGGCCTGAGGAGGAAAGAGCGATGCAATTCCGGCTGCACGACGCGGCGGGCGTTGCGGAAATCGAGGTTCCGGTCTCCGTCATCGTCATCGCCGGCTGGTCGGGCCGCGATAAAGCGGCGGTCGAGGAGCATATCGAGGAGTTGAAGGAGATCAGCGTGGCGCCGCCGTCCGGGACGCCGCTCTACTACCGCGTCGGCGCCTCGCTCGCGACCCAGGCCGGGCGCATCCAGGTGCTGGGCGAAGGCAGCTCCGGCGAGGCGGAGGCCGTGCTGATCGGCTCGGCCGAGCACGGCATGCTGGTGGCCGTCGGCTCGGACCACACCGACCGCACGTTCGAGGCGCAATCGGTGGCCGTCTCCAAGCAGATGTGCCCGAAGCCGCTCGGCCGCGATGTCTGGCGCTATGACGATGTGGCGCCGCGCTGGGACGCGCTCAGGCTGGAGAGCGACATGGACGGCGGGCCCTATCAGCGGGGAAGCATGGCGGCCGTGCGCGAGCCGGTGGAGCTGATCGCGGACTATTTCCACGGCTACAAGGCGGTGCCGCCGGAATTCGCCATGTTCCTCGGCACGATCCCGGCGCTTGGCGGCGTAAGGCCCGGCAAGAGCTTCAGCGCCCGCCTCGCAGACGACGGGACAGGGCGCGCGCTCACCCTGGACTACGACGCGGTGACATTGCCCATCGTCTCGTAGCGCTCACTCCCGGCGGACGGAGAAGCGCTCCCCTCACGCTTCGAGAACCGTCGGAGGCGTGAATGCGGTGATCTCGGGCGGCTCGCCTTCGAACCGCTCGACCTCGACGAGCGCGGTCTGGGCGGCGCTGCACTGGGTAAGCGTCGAGGTCGGCTTGTCGGTGGTGAGCACATTGGGGTTGCCGTGCTTTTCCAGGCTGCCCGGCACCACCGGATCGACGGGATCGAACCAGGCGCCGGTCGCGAGCTCGACCACGCCCCGGCGAATCGCATCGCTGAGGACGGCGCCGGCAAGGCAGGCGCCCCGGTCGTTGAAGACGCGCACGACGTCGCCGTCCGCGATGCCCCTTTCCGCAGCGTCGGCGGGATTCATGCGCATCGCCTCGCGGCCCGCGACCTTCGCAGCCCGGCTGACCGAACCGCAATCGAGCTGGCTGTGGAGGCGCGCGCGCGGCTGGTTCGAGAGCATATGCAGCGGGAAACGCTCCGCCCTGGCGCTGCCGAGCCACTCCACCGGCTCCGCCCAGGTCGGATGGCCCGGCGCGTCGTCATATCCGAACCCGGCAATGGTCTCGGAGTAGATCTCGATGCGTCCCGACGGGGTGTTGAGCGGCGCGCCTGCGGGGTCCGCGCGGAAATCGGCGAAGGGGACCGGCGGGCTCGCCGGCACCGGAATCTCGAAATGGCCGGCTTCCCAGAAGGCGTCGAAGCCCGGCATTTCGATGCCGTCCCCGGCAACGCGCTGGCGGTAAAGGTCGTAGAGGTGGCGCAGCCACTCCATCTCGCTGCGGCCCTCGGTGAAGGCGTCCGCGAATCCGAGCCGCCCGGCAAGGCCGGTATATATGTCGTATTCGCTGCGCGCCTCGCCCACCGGGTCGATGGCCTGCTGGCTGGCGGTAACGAAGCGGTCGAACTGGGAGGCCGCGATGTCGTTGCGTTCGAGCGTGGTCGTGCAGGGCAGCACGATATCGGCCCGCTTGGCCGCCGGCGTCCACCAGGGCTCGTGAATGACGATCGTGTCCGGTTTCGCCCAGCCCTTGAGCAGGTTGTTCAGGTCCTGGTGCTTGTGGAACGGGTTGCCGCCGCACCAGTAGATCAGCCTTGTGTCGGGATAGCGGCGGTCCTCTCCGTTGAAGCGGTAGGGCGCGCCCGGGCCCAGCATCATGTCCGCCAGCCGCGCGACCGGGATGGTATTGGCGATGGCGTTGGTTCCCCTGGGAAGCCCGGGCGGCGCCACCTGCCGGGTCGGGTCGCCGATGCCGTGCATGGCACCGTAGCCGAAGCCGAACCCGCCGCCGGGCAGGCCGATCTGGCCCAGCATCGCCGCCAGCGCGATGGTCATCCAGTAGGGCTGCTCGCCGCGGTCGGCGCGCTGGACCGACCAGCTGACGCCGATCAGCGTGCGCGAAGACGCCATCCGGCGCGCGAGGCCGCGGATCGTCCCGGCCGGTATCCCGGAAATATCCGCGGCCCAGTCGGCGTCGCGGGCGGTTCCGTCCGCCTCGCCGAGAAGGTAGGCGGCCAGCCTGTCGAACCCGGTGCAATAGCGGGCGAGGAAACCGGCGTCATGCAGCCCTTCCTCCAGCAATGTGTGCGCGAGCCCCAGCATCGCCGCGAGGTCGGTGTTGGGCCGCACGGGAAGCCACTCGGCCCCGATGTCGGCCGCCGTGTCATCGCGGATCGGACCGATGCACACGAACCGGGTCCCGGATTCCGCCGCGCGCCGGTGCCAGTCGGGAGCGTCGTGCGCGCCGACGCCGCCCTGGTTGACCATGGCGTTCTTGGGCGGCATGCCGCCGAACGCCACCATCAGCTCCGTGTGCTCCACAATCGCGGGCCATGTGTTGACCGGGCCGAACACCGGCTGCATCGAACCGACGATGCGCGGAACGATGACGCTCGCCGCGCCGACGCTGAAGCTCGTCACCTGGTCCACGAAGCCGCCATGGAGGTTCAGGAAACGCGAAAGCTGGCTGCGCGCATTGTGGAAAACGCCTGCGCTGCCCCAGCCGGAACTGCCGTAAATGGCTTCGTTGCCGTACGCCTTCCGGACCCGCTGGAGCTCGGCCGCCACCAGGTCGAGCGCGCGCTCCCAGCTCACCCGCACGAAAGGCTCGGCGCCGCGTGCGGCGGTATTGGCGCCCGGCCCGTCCTCCAGCCAGGACTTGCGCACGGCAGGCGTTGCGATGCGGCATTCGGCATGGACGGCATCGGGAAGCGCCCGGATGAAAGGCGCCGGGCTCGGGTCCTTGTCGAACGGCCTCACGCCGACCAGCCGCCCGTCTTTCGTTTCGGCCGTGAAGGCGCCCCAATGGCTTGCCCCGAATGAGGTCTGCGTCCCGTCAGGCATGTCCGGTCCCCCGTATGAAGCGCCGCCACCTTAGCGCAAACGCCGGGTCGGCGGGCCGTCCGTTCAGGCGGCGACGCCGTCGGCGCGGAAGTGGGCGATCTCCTCCGCATCGTAGCCGAAGGCGGCCAGCACCTCGTCCGTGTGCTGGCCGAGCGTCGGCGCAGCGACGGGTGCTGCGGTCGGAGTGGCGGAGAGATGGACCGGCGAGGCCACGGCCTCGAATCGGCCGGCCCTGGGATGGTCCACCGGCTGCACCATGCCGCGGGCGCGTACTTCCGGCGCGGCCAGCGCTTCGGAAATGCTCCGGACTGCGCCTGCGGGGACGCCGGCGGCGCGGAACCTGGCCATCCAGCCGGCCCGGGTGTCGGCGGCGAAAATCTCCGCGAGCACCGCCCGGTTCTCCTCCCGGTTGGCGAGGCGGGCGGCGTTATCGCGGAAACGGGGGTGGTCCACCAGGTCCGGGCGCCCGATCACGTCCCGGCAGAAGCGCTCCCACTGCCGGTCATTGCCGATGACGAGATAGAGCGGCCCGTCGGCGGTCTCGGCCAACCCGAACGGCTCCAGGAACGGATGGTCGTTGCCGTAGCGCCCGGTGTCGCGGCCGGTGATGAGCGTCACCTGCGCCTGGTTGGCGAGCGAGGCCACCGCGCCGTCGAGCAGCGCGATGTCGATGGCCTGGCCCTCGCCGGTCCGCTCGCGATGGTAAAGCGCGGCAAGAACGCCCTGCAAAGCGTTATATCCGCTGAATATATCAGCATAGGAGATGCCGGTGCGCAACGGCCCGCCATCGGCTTCGCCGGTGATCGCCATCATGCCGCCCTCGGCCTGCGCCACCGGGTCGTAGCCGGCGACTTCCCGCAAGGGGCTCGCATGGCCGTAGCCGGAGATGGAGCAATAGACGAGGCCCGGATTGGTTTCGCGAAGGCTCTCGAAGTCGAGACCGAGCCGCGCCATCACGCCGGGCCGGAAGTTCTCGACCAGGATGTCGGCGCGGGCGGCGATCCGGCGCGCGACCTCCCGGCCCTCCGGTGCGGCGATGTTGAGCGCGAGGCTCTTCTTGTTGCGGTTGGCGAAGACGAAATAGGCGCTTTCGCCCGCCAGTTCCTCGCGCACGTCGAAACGGCGCGTGTCGTCGCCGCCCTTCGGGTTCTCGATCTTGATGACCTCGGCGCCGAGATCGGCCAGCGCGAGCGTGCACCACGGGCCGGCCAGCACGCGGGTGAAATCGAGCACGGTGACGCCGGCAAGCGGACCCGTCATGGAATGCCCCCGGTTCCTTCGAGAAGAGAGAAGCTTCAGATGACCTTGCGTTCGCGCAAGCCTTCCAGCGCAGCCTCGTCATAGCCGAGGCGGCCGAGGATTTCCTCACTGTGCTCGCCGAGCTTCGGCGCAACGCCGATCTGCACCGGCGTTTCAGAGAAGCGCCAGGGCGTGCCGTGGACCTTCAGCGTCTCGCCGATCTCCGGATAGTGCTTTTCGGCGACATAGCCGTTCGCCAGCACATCGGGGTCGTTCGAGGCTTCCAGCAGCGTGTTGATCGGCGCGGACACGATGTCGGCGGCGCGCAGCAGTTCCACCCAGCGCTCCCGGCTGCCGGTCGCGAACAGTTCGGCGAGCGTGGACAGGATCAGGTCCTTCTTCTCTTCCGACACGATCGCCAGCCCCAGGTCTTCGGCGCCGCGTTCCTCCAGCACCGTGTAGAAGCCGAGCGCTTCCATGGCGCGCTTCCAGTCCCGGTGGTCGAGCTGGAAGACGAGCGGGCGCCCGTCGATATCGTTGAAACTGGCGGCGATGCCGGGCCGCTCGCGGGTGCCGTTGATGCGCGTGCCGGTGATCGGGTTGCGGTTCCGCCACATGGTCGTCGTCAGGGTCCAACCCATCAGGCGCACGACGCCCGCCACCAGCGAGGTTTCGACCTTCTGGCCGACGCCGGTCGTCCTCGCGCAGTGCAGCGCCGCCAGCAGCCCCCCGAACGCCAGCAGCGCGCAGGATTCGTCCGCGACCGAGACGATGCCGGTCCGCATGGATTCGCCGGGCCCCGCATAGGCCTCCGTCACGCCGCCGAGCGCCTGGCCGACCGCGTCCGTGCCCGGCAGATGCGCATGAGGCCCCGCCTGCCCGTAGCCGGATATCGACACATAGACCAGGGCGGGATTGATCGCCTTCAGCGTCTCGTAGTCGAAGCCGTTCTTCTCGGCGACGCCCGGGCGGAAATTCTGCCCGAAGACATCGGCGTCCGCGACCAGCTTGTGGAGGATCGCGCGGCCCTCGTCCGACTTGAGGTTGAGCGTCAGGCTCTTCACGCCCCGGTTGTTGGTCTCGAAGAAGGAGCTGACGCCGCCCTTGATCTCGCCGGCCGCGCGCGAGCCGTCGCCGGTGCCGGGCACTTCGATCTTGACGACCTCGGCGCCCAGATCGGCCATCAGCATGTAGGGCACCGTGCCCGCCTGCGCAGTCGAGCAGGCGACGGCCTTGACGCCCGCAAGCGGGCCCGGTCGACCGGTCATGGAATCGGCTCCTTGGATTGATGTCGCTTTGCGGAAGCCGGGAGCGTCAGTCGTCCCCGGCCATCACGGATTCGAGGGTCGGCATGCGGTAGCGGTCCGCCGGGTCGTTCCAGCCCTTGAACTCGGGCTTGCGCTTCTCTGCAAAGGCCCGACGGGATTCCATCCGGTCCTCCAGGCAGCCATGCTCGTGCAATGCCGCAGCCAGGCGCTCCAGCGGCGGCGAGACCGCCGGCCGCATCTGGCGCATCATGTGGAGCGTGTTGACGCGCGAGGCCGGCGGCAGGCTGAGCAGATGGTCGGCCATTTCCAATGCGGTCGGCATCAGCTCCTCCGGCTCGACCAGCCGGTTGATGAAGCCGAGCTCGTGGAAGCGCTCGGCCGTGAAGCGAAAGCCGAAGGCCATTTCCATCGCGACGGGATAAGGGAGGTTGGCGATGAAGCCGTGATTGTAGCCGCCGAGCAGCCAGCGTTTCGCTTCCGAAATCTCGAACAGCGCGCCCTTGACCGCGACGCGCAGGTCGGTGCGCTCGACCAGCATGAAGCCGCCGCCCATCGCGAAGCCGTTGACGGCGGCGATGACGGGCTTTTGCAGCGTGCCATCGGCGAAGGGGTCGTCGGGGTCGTCGTCCGGCGAGCCCACATCGCCGCGCTCGACGGACTCCTTCATGTCCTCGCCGGCGCAGAAGCCCCTGCCCGTCCCGGTCAGGATCGCGACTTCCAGGCCATCATTGTCGCGGAACTCCGAGAACGCCTCCGCCATGCCCTGGCGGATCGCCGTGCTGAGCGCATTCAGACGCTCCGGCCGGTTGAGCCGGACGACCATGGTCTGGCCGTGGATTTCCGTTTCGACAAACGCCATGACTTTGCCTCGCAATGCTGTGGAACGGCCGGAAGGGGACCGACGCAAGTTTAGCTTCCGAGAAGCCCGGGCGCCAATTGGGAGAAGGCGCCGGGTAGCTTGTCGCAATTGCGCAGGTTCCGGACGCGCAATAGGTTGAAGGCCGGGAGCCGCCGGGGTTATCTGCGGCCCGTTCGCTCCGGGGGGCGTCGCTTCATGGCGCGTTACTCGATCTTCTCTCTGGCGCGCAATGCGCTGACCGGCCACCGGGACTGGCCGGAGCTCTGGCGCTCGCCGGAGCCGCGGCCGGCCTATGAGGTCGTGATCGTCGGCGGCGGCGGCCACGGGCTGGCGACGGCCTACTACCTGGCGAAGGAGCATGGCGTCACCGATGTCGCGGTGCTGGAGAAAGGCTGGCTCGCCGGCGGCAATATCGCGCGCAACACGACCATCATCCGCTCCAACTATCTCTGGGACGAGAGCGCGGCGATCTACGAGCACGGGCTGAAGCTTTGGGAAGGTCTCTCCCGCGAGCTCAACTTCAATGTGATGCTGCGCCAGCGCGGCGTGATGAACCTGGCGCATACCGAGCACGATGTCCGGGAGTCCATCCGCCGGGTGAACGCCAACCGGCTGAACGGCGTGGACGCCGAATGGCTGGATGCCGAGGGCGTCAAGGCGTTCTGCCCGCCGATCTCCATCTCGCCCGAGGTGCGCTACCCGGTATTGGGCGCGACCCTGCAGCGGCGCGGCGGCGTCGCCCGGCACGACGCGGTTGCCTGGGGCTATGCGCGCGGAGCGGATGCGCGCGGCGTCGATATTGTCCAGCATTGCGAGGTCACCGGCATCCGTCAGGTGCGCGGGCGCGTCACGGGCGTCGAGACAAGCCGGGGCTTCATCGGCGCGAAGAAGGCGGCGCTGGTGGCCGCCGGCCATTCCTCGGTGCTGGCGGAGATGGCGGGCCTGCGCCTGCCGGTCGAGAGCCACCCCCTGCAGGCGATGGTCTCCGAGCCGCTGAAACCGGTGCTCGACTGCGTCGTCATGTCGAACGCGGTGCATGTCTATATCAGCCAGTCCGACAAGGGCGAGCTTGTGCTGGGCGCCGGCATCGACTCCTTCAACAGCTACGGCCAGCGCGGCGGGCTGCATGTGCTGGAAGACCAGCTCGCGGCACTGATGCAGCTCTTCCCCGCCTTCAGCCGCGCGCGCCTGCTCAGGAGCTGGGGCGGCATCGTCGATGTCTGCCCGGACGCCTCGCCCATCGTCTCGAAAACGCCGGTCGAGGGCCTCTACATCAATTGCGGCTGGGGCACGGGCGGCTTCAAGGCGACGCCGAGTTCCGGGTGGACCTTCGCCCACACAGTCGCGCGGGACGAGCCGCATGCGCTGAACGCGCCTTTCGCCCTCGACCGCTTCGCCTCCGGCGCGCTGATCGACGAGCACGGCGCCGCCGCCGTCGCGCATTAGGGGAGAAGCCGGCCATGATGCGCATCGAATGTCCCTGGTGCGGCGGGCGCGACGAAACGGAGTTCCATTACGGCGGCGAAGCGCATATCGCACGGCCGGAGGACCCGGACGCGCTCTCCGACGAGGCCTGGGCGGACTACCTGTTCATGCGCGCCAACCCGAAAGGCGTCCATGCCGAGCGCTGGATGCATGCCCAGGGCTGCCGGCGATGGTTCAACCTGCTCCGCCACACGGTGAGCCACGAGGTGGTCGCCGTCTATCCCATGGGGGCGCCCCGCCCCGACCTGCCGGAGACGGCGGCGTGACAGGCCCGCGCCGCCTGCCGGCCGGCGGCCGGATCGACCGGTCCCGCTCCCTCGCGTTCCGCTTCGACGGCAGGCGCTACACCGGCCATCCCGGCGACACGCTCGCATCCGCCCTTCTCGCCAATGGCGTGCGCCTCGTCGGACGCAGCTTCAAATACCACCGGCCGCGCGGCGCGATGGCGGCGGGCGCGGAAGAGCCGAACGCGCTCGTCCTGCTGGAGCCGGGTCCGTTCGCGGAACCGAACCTGCGCGCTACCGAGATCGAGCTTTACGACGGGCTCGCGGCCGAGAGCGTCAACCGCTGGCCGTCGCTGCGCTTCGATCTCGGCGCGGCGACCGGGCTCGTATCGGGCCTGTTCGTCGCCGGGTTCTATTACAAGACCTTCATGTGGCCGCCCTCCTGGTGGAACCGGATCTATGCGCCCGCAATCCGGCGCATGGCGGGGCTGGCGCGCGCGCCGCAAGAGCCGGACCCCGAGGTTTACGAACACCGCCACGCGCATTGCGACATCCTGGTCGTGGGCGGCGGCCCGGCGGGCATTGCCGCGGCCCATGCAGCCGCGGCGGCCGGCGCGCGCGTCATGCTGGCGGACGAGCGCCCGCGTCCCGGCGGCTCCCTGCTGGACGGGCCCGAGCGCGTCGGGGACGAAGAGGGCGCGGCATGGGCCGAGGGCATGCTGGCCGGCACATCGGCGCTGCTGCTGCCCCGCACCACGGCCTTCGGCTATTACGACCATAATTTCGTGGCGCTGGCCGAGCGGCTGACGGAAGGCCTCCCGCCTTCGGAACGCGCCGGCCGGCCGCGCCAGCGCATATGGCATGTCCGCGCCCGCCGGGTAGTGCTCGCGACCGGCGCGCATGAGCGCCCGCTGGTCTTTCCCGGCAATGACCGTCCGGGCGTCATGCTGGCGCGCTCCGTCACCGCCTTTATCCACCGCTACGCCGTGCTGCCGGGCAGCCGCGCGGTCTTTCTCGCCAATGACGATTCCGTCTATGCCGCCGCCCGCGAATTCGTCCGCCACGGCGGCGAAGTCGCGGCGCTTGTCGATCTGCGCGCGGACGGCGCAGCGGACGCGGACGGCCTGCCCGTGCTGCGCGGCGCGGTTCCCTTGCGAACCCTCGGGCGCCGCGCCGTAGCCGGGATCGAGATCGAGGCGGGCGGGTCCACGCGGCGGATCGCCTGCGACCTGGTTGCCATGGGCGGCGGCTGGAACCCGGCGGTGCATCTGTTCAGCCAGTCCCGCGGGATGCTGCGCTGGGACGACGGCTTGCAGACATTCGTTCCCGGCCGTTCGGCCCAGGCGGAGCGGTCCGTCGGCGCGGCGGCCGGCCGGTTCGATCCGGAAGGATGTATCGCCCAGGGAGCCGAAGCGGGCGCCGCCTTCGCCCGGGAGCTCGGCTTCGACGCGCCGGAGCCGCCGGCCTTGCCGGAGTGTCCACCCGCCCGGCCGGGCGCGGCGCCCGCGCCGCCGAAGGGCCAGGGCAAGGCCTTCGTCGATTTCCAGAACGACGTGACCGCCGCCGATGTCGCGCTTGCGAGGCGCGAGGGCATGCGCTCGGTCGAGCATCTGAAGCGCTGGACGACGCTCGGCATGGCGACCGACCAGGGCAAGACCTCCAACATCAACGGGCTCACGCTGATGGCGGCCGGCCTCGGCAGGCCCCCGGCGGAAATCGGCCACACCACCTTCCGGCCGCCCTATACGCCGGTGCCTTTCGGCGCGCTGGCGGGACGCCATGTGGGCGCGCTCGCCGATCCGGTGCGCCGCACGCCGATGCAGGACTGGCAGGAAGCCAACGGGGCGGTCTTCGAGCCGGTCGGCCAGTGGCTCCGGGCGCGCTACTACCCGAGCGGCGGCGAGAGCATGCGCGAGGCCGTAACGCGCGAGTGCCGCGCCGTGCGCGAGGCCGCCGGCATTCTCGACGCCTCCACGCTCGGCAAGATCGACATTCGCGGCCCCGACGCGGCCGAGTTCCTGAACCGCATCTATACGAACGGCTGGAAAACGCTCGCCGTCGGGCGCTGCCGCTACGGGCTGATGCTCGGCGAGGACGGCATGGTGTTCGATGACGGTGTCACGACCCGGACCGGCGAGCACCGCTACCTGATGACCACGACCAGCGGCAATGCCGCCGCCGTGCTGGAATGGCTGGAGGAATGGCTCCAGACCGAGTGGCCGGAGCTTCGGGTCTATTGCACCTCGGTCACCGAGCAATGGGGCACGATCACCGTGTCGGGGCCGCTCGCGCGGACGCTGCTGGAGCCGCTCGTCGAGAATATCGACCTGGACCCGGCGGCCTTCCCGTTCCTGTCCATGCGCGAAGGCCGGATCGGCGGCGGGCCGGGCCGCATCTTCCGCATCGCCTTCACCGGGGAGCTCTCCTACGAGGTGAACCTGCCCTGGCGGCGCGCCGCGCCCGTCTGGGAGAAACTGGTGGAAGCGGGCGCCGTGCCCTACGGCACCGAGGCGATGCATGTGCTGAGGGCCGAAAAGGGCTTCATCGTCGTCGGACACGAGACCGACGGCACGGTGACGCCCGTCGATCTCGGCATGGAACGAATGGTGTCTTCCCGCAAGGACTTTATCGGCCGGCGTTCCCTGGCTCGCCCGGACAGCCGGCGGCCGGACCGCAAGCAGCTGGTCGGGCTCCTGCCGGAGGATCCCTCGGAGGTGCTCCAGGAAGGGGCGCAGATTATCGAGGCGCCGCGCGGAACCCCGCCCGTGCCGATGCTGGGCCATGTGACCTCCAGCTACTGGAGCGCGGCGATGGAGCGCGGCTTCGCGCTGGCGCTCGTCAAGGGCGGCCGGTCGCGCCACGGCGACCGGGTCTGGGCCTCGGCCACGACAGGCGAGAGCCGGGTGCAGATCGTCGATCCGGTCTTCTATGACCGCGAAGGGGCGCGGCTCGATGGCTGAACTGCGTGCAATCGACGGCCTCAGCCTGACGATATTACGGGGCGGCGGAGCAGAGTTTCATGTTGCCGTCTCCGGAGTGCTGGGCCTCGACTTGCCCGAGACGCCGAATTCGGTGGCCGGACAGGCCCTGTGGCTCGGACCCGACGAATGGCTGGTCGTATCGGACGCGGACCCGGCCGGCGCGCTGGAGGAAGCGCTTGAGGGCCAGCATTGCGCCATCGTCGATGTAAGCGAGGCCCGCGCGGTTCTCGAGCTCTCCGGCTCCGGCGCGATGGAAATCCTGGCTTCGGGCTGCCGGCTCGACCTCGACACGCTTCGGCCCGGCTCCTGCGCACAAACCGCGCTGGCGCGCGCGCATGCGCTGCTGGAGCCGCGCGAGGACAGCGTCTGGCGCCTCTATGTCGGCCGCTCCTACGCCGCCTATGCGCGCGCCTGGCTCGAGGACGCCATCGCGTTGCAGGCTACTCCCTCGTCTCCCTGATCCAGCCGTTTTCGAAGACCGTGCGGTCGCAGCCGGCGAAGCGGGCGATGCGGTCGAGTTCGCGCCCGATGCGCTCCATCCGCCCTTTGCCGAGGCGCACGCCCCGCTCCGGCCAGAACGCGCTGACGCGCAGCCGGCCTTCCTTGCGCCGCATGTCGATGCGCCCGATCAGCCGGTCGCCTTCCAGCAGCGGGAAGACGTAGTAGCCGTATTCGCGTTTCGCCTCCGGGACGAAGATTTCGATGCGGAAGCGGAAGCCGAACAGCCACTCCGCCCGCTTGCGGTCCCGCAGCAGGGGATCGAACGGGCTCAGCACACGCACGCCGCCCGGAGGCTCGGGCGCCCGCTCCGCCTGCTCGCCTGCGTCCGGCCGCGCGAGCAGCCGGCGTATCTGGCCCGGCCGGGCGCCTTCCACTTCGACCTCGACTAGCGTGTCGGCATGCTGCCTGGCGCACCAGGCGCGCGCCTCCGCGAGCGAGGCCGTGTCCCAGAACGACGCGATCTCCCGGGGCGTGGCGAAGCCGAGCCGGTCGAGCGCGCTCCTGCAGGCCCAGTCGAGCGTTTCCTCCTCGCCCGGCGCCATGCTCCGATAGGCCTCGGGCACCACCCGCTCGGCAAGGTCGAAGACCTTCTGGAAGCCTTCGCGCCGGGCGATGGCGAGCGCGCCGGTGCGCCAGAGGAATTCCAGGGCGGTCTTGGAAGGGTGCCAGTCCCACCAGCCGGCTTCCGTGCGTTGCCGGCCGCCCTCGAAGTCGCGCGCCATGACGGGACCGCCCTCCCGAATCCGCTCCAGCACGTCGTCGAACCGCTCCTCGAACCCCGCGCGCCGCCAGTTGCGCCAGCGCGCGCGCAGCATTTCGGCATCGCGGCGGAAGCGCAGCCGCCAGTGGGGATAGAACGACATGGGGATGACCGAAGCATCGTGGGTCCAGTGCTCGAACAGGGCCCGCCGCCGTTCCAGCAGGTTGTCGAGCTGCCGCGGCCGGTAGCTTCTGCGCCGCGAGGCCAGGATCATGTGATGGGCGCGCTCGACCGTGGCGATGCTGTCCACCTGCACGAAGCCGAGGCGTTCGATCAGCCCTGCGAGGTCCTCGCCCGGCGGCGGCCGGCAGAGGCCATGCCGGTCGAGAAACAGCCTTCTGGCTGCCCGGTTGGAAATGCGGAGCGGCGGCCCGCCGCCGGTGTCACCCATCTATCCGGTCCGATCCCTCATCCGTCCATTGCGTCTGTACCCCCTCATGCGCCCTGCCCCAACCCCGCCCGGAGGAAGCCGGCGGGGCAATCGCTTTCGGATTTGTCATGCCCGAACGGCCCCCTTCGACAGGCTCGGGACTGGTTCTTCCGTCATGCCCGAACGCCCTCCTCCGTCATGCCCGGACTTGTTCCATTGCTGTCCGGTTCAGCCATTGGGCGAGGTTGAACGGGAGTCCGCCGGGGGTTTCGGGGGCGCGCGGCGTCTGCGATCCGCCCCTTGCCCGTGAGGCCCGAATGCCCCCTTCGACAGGCTCAGGGCAGGCTCTTTCGTCATACCCGGACTTGTTCCGGGTATCTCTCTCAAGCGGCTCCACCGGGCGGCCGTATGGATGCCCGGAACAAGTCCGGGCATGACGATATGGGGGGCGGGCATGACGGGAACAGGGCCGGGCCGCCGGGCATCGATCCGAGTCCCGATCCCGCCGAACCCCTCGAAACCCGCTTGAATCCAAGCCATGCGCTCTGTCCACCAAATCTAAGCCGGACAGCAGTGGACTTGTTCCGGGCAGCTCTCTCCCTCCACCGCTTCTCCCGGGGCGGCTGCATGGATGCCCGGAACAAGTCCGGGCATGACGATATGGGAGTGGGCATGACGACTTGGGAACCAAGCCGTCGGGCGTCGATCCGGGTCCCGATGCCGCCGAACCTCTCGAAACCCGGTTGAATCCACGCCATGCGCCCTGCTCGCAAATCTTCAAAAGCGATTGCCTTGGGACGCCGGAAATCGGGGCGGTGAAAGAAGGGCGTGTCGTGTTATGAAGCCTTCGGTCTCTCTGCGGGCGCGTTCCGGGAGTTCGGCAATGCAATTTTCCCTGTTCGTCCACATGGAACGGCTGACGCCGGACCGCGACCATGCCGAGCTCTACCGGGAGTCGCTGGAGCTCTGCCGGATGGCCGACGAGGGCGGCTTCGAGGCCATCTGGACCGGCGAACATCACGGCATGGATTTCACCATCACGCCGAACCCGTTCATCACGCTCGCCGATATCGCCAACAGGACGAAACATGTCCGCCTCGGCACCGGCGCCATCGTGGCGCCCTTCTGGCACCCGATAAAGCTCGCGGGCGAAGCGGCGCTGGCCGATATCGTGACGGGCGGGCGGCTGGAGCTCGGCATCGCGCGCGGCGCCTACAGCTTCGAATACGAGCGGCTGTCGCCCGGCCTCGACGCCGCCTCGGCGGGCGCGGCGCTGCGCGAGACGGTGCCGGCAGTGAAGAAGCTCTGGCAGGGCGACTATGCGCATGACGGCGAGCGCTGGCAGTTCCCGAAGACCACCTCCTCCCCGAAACCCGTCCAGAGCCCGCATCCGCCCCTCTGGATCGCCGCCCGCGACCCCGACAGCCACAAATTCGCGGTCGCCGAGCGGTGCAATGTGCAGGTGACGCCGCTCTGGCAGGGCGATGACGAGGTGGAGCGGCTGATGCAGCGTTTCGAGGATGCCTGCGCCGCCCATCCGGAGGTCCCGCGGCCGCGGATCATGCTGCTGCGCCACACCCATGTCGCCGCCGACGAGGAGGCGGCAGAGGCCGGAGCGCGGGCGCTCAGCCGGTTCTACTGCCATTTCGGCGCCTGGTTCCGCAATGAGCGGCCCATCGACCAGGGCATGATCCAGCCGCTGACGGAAGAGGAGATGGCCAAGCTCGACATGTTCTCGCCGGACAAGATGCGCGCCAACAATGTCGTCGGCACGCCGGAGCAGGTGATTGCCCGGCTCAGGAACTACGAAGCGATGGGCTTCGACCAGTACAGCCTGTGGATCGACAACGGCATGCCGTTCAGCGAGAAGCGGGAGTCGCTTCGCCTCTTTATCGACGAAGTGGTGCCCGCCTTCGCATGAGCGCACCGGCGACCGGCGGGCTCCCGGCTGCGGTCCTTGTCCACGGGGTCGGACTGGACCGGCGCATGTGGGACGGGGTTTCGCGCTGCCTCGCCGGCAGGCTGCGCTGCATCGCCTTCGACATGCCCTGCCACGGCGAGGCCCCCGTGCCGCAGGGCGAGGTGACGCTGGCAACCTTTGCCGACGCCCTGGCGGACATTGCGGGCGGTCTCGACAGCGCGCCGGTCGTCGTCGGCTTCTCGATGGGCGCGATGGTGGCGCAGCGCTTCGCGCTCGACCGGCCGGCCGCGCTGCGGGGGCTGGTGCTGATGAACGCCGTGTTCGACCGCGACGAGGGCCAGCGCGCCGCGATATTGCAGCGCCTCGCCGCGGTGGAGCGCGACGGCCCCGCCGGCATGGCCGACCCGGCCATCGCACGCTGGTTCACGGAGGAATTCCGCAAGGCCTCGCCCGAGCTTGTCGAACCGGTCCGGCGCCGCCTGCTGGCCAACGATCCGGCGGCCTATCTCGCCGCCTACCGGGTGTTCGCGACGGCCGACGCCGAACTCGCGCGGGAAGCCGGGCGCATCGCCTGCCCCACGCTTGCCATGACGGCCGAGCATGACATCAACTCCACCCCCGCCATGAGCCGCGCGCTTGCACAGGCCATTCCGGATGCCCGGGCCCTGGTGCTGGACGGTCTCGCCCACGGCGCCCCCATCGAGGCGCCGGAGCGGGTCGCGGATGCGATATTCGATTTCGCCGCCCGGCTGTAGGCGCAGAGGAGTCTCACGACATGGAAGTAACCCTGTTCGGCACCGGCACCAACCGTTCCGCGCGCTGCCAATGGACCCTGCAGGAAGCAGGCATCGACTATGCCGAGATCGACAGGAGCAAACTGGCGAGCGTGGAAGACATGCGCCGGTATCATCCCCTCGCCAAGATCCCGGCGGCGGTTATCGACGGGCGGGCGCTGTTCGAGTCCGCGGCCATCTGCACCTACATCGCCGACCGCGCGCCGGCCGCGAAGCTGATCGCCGCGCCCGGCGCCTTCGCCCGCGCCGAGCACGACCAGTGGGTCGCGTTCTGCCTCACAGAGATGGAAGCGTGGCTCTGGAACACCGCCGTCAACACCTATGTGCTGCCGGAAGAGAGGCGCATTACCGCCGGATTCGAGCAAAACGTGAAAATGTTCAAGCGCAGCGCCGCGGTGCCGGAGGCGCATCTGGCGCAGCATGACTATCTGGTCGAAAACCGCTTCACCGTGACCGACATCATCGTCGGCTGGTGCCTCAACTGGGCGCGGCGGCAGGGGCATCTCGAAGAGTTCCCGGCGCTCCGCCGCTACGTCCAACGCCTCCTCGCCCGTCCCCTGTGCGCCCTCGCGCGGGACTGATCCGAACCGGCAGGTTCTTCGCCTTCAGACGGGCTTTGTGTGCGGCAGGCGTTGCATGGCAGCGTCGAATGTGTAAACGCCGGTCAACGCCTCGCCGGCGTCCGAGGCTACGCGCAACGCCTTGAAGACAATCAAGGCGTCGGCAAAACCGACGCCCCTGACCGATCCGGCCTCGCCCGCCGGCGCCGCACTTCGGAATGCCTGCAGGGCGCGCCACACGGCCCGGTCGTCCTCGAATCGGATGTTCCGATCGATGAACAACCGTTCCAGAACGGTCGCCAGTTCGGATTCCGTCAGCCGGTATCTGCGGCCGGCAAGCGTCCACACAGTTTCCGCCAGCACGACATCCGGGATCAGAACGGTCTCTCCGACGTCGAAAACGGCATCCGCGCGCGCTGTCTGGGCTTCGTCGTCATGCAGCAGATACCGAAGCAGGACATTCGTATCGACGGCGATCAACGCGCCGACCTGTCAAGCGCATCTTCCAGTGATTCCTCATCGCTGACGGCCGGATCGCCGACAACATCCCGCAGAATTCCCTTCGCTGCGCCGGGAGTCATCCGTACGATGGTGATATGGCCATCAGCGACATAGCTCCGGTACTCGTCCCCCGGCGCGATGCCGACTTCCCGGCATTGATCGACCGGCAGCGTGATCTGGCGCTTGGCGCTCACCCGCGGCATGGAACTTTCCTTTCCGACTTGACTAATTCCAACGCAAGATACTCATTCTTTACCAATTGCCAAATAGTAAAGAATCAAGCTGGAACAAACCGCCACTCCAACCGCTCGCTCGCGCGGAAGGGGAGGATGGTGTCGTCGCCGACATCCAGGGGGCCGGGGCCTTCGTTGGGGCGGCGCTCCAGCAGGATGCGCTCCTCGTTCGGCGGGAGGCCGTAGAAGGCGGGGCCGTTCAGGCTCGCAAAGGCTTCCAGCCGGTCGAGCGCGCCTTCCTCGTCGAAGACCTCGGCATAGACCTCCAGAGCGGTCGGCGCGCAGAAGATGCCGGCGCAGCCGCAGGCGGTCTCCTTGTCGCTGACGGCATGGGGCGCGGTGTCCGTGCCGAGGAAGAAGCGCGGGCTGCCGGAGACCGCCGCGCGGCGAAGCGCGTCGCGATGGCGGCGGCGCTTGGCGACTGGCAGGCAATAGAGATGCGGACGGATGCCGCCGACCAGAAGGTCGTTGCGGTCTATGACGAGATGGTGCGGGGTGATCGTGGCGGCCGTCGGCCCGTCCGCTTCTTCGACGAACGCGACGCCATCCGCCGTGGTGACATGCTCCAGCACGATCCTGAGTTCCGGGAAGTCGCGCCGGAGCCCGGACAGCACCGTCTCCACGAACACCGCCTCCCGGTCGAAGACATCCACTTCGGGATGCGTCACCTCGCCGTGGATGAGCAGCGGCTTGCCGATCCGCTGCATCCGCTCCAGCACCGGGCGCAAGGCGGCAATGTCGGTCACGCCATGGGCGGAGTTGGTGGTCGCATGGGCCGGGTAGAGCTTGGCGGCGGTAAAGACCTCGTCCTCCATGACCGCCGGGTCCAGCCCGTCCGTCAGGTAGCAGGTCATCAGCGGCTCGAACGCCGCGCCCGGCGGCAGCGCGGCCCCGATCTCGTCCCGGTAGGCGCGGGCGCGGGCGCCGTCCGTCACCGGCGGCACCAGGTTCGGCATCACGATGGCGCGGGCGAACTGCCGCGCCGTGAAGGGCACGACCGCGCGCAGCATTTCGCCCTCGCGGAAATGGACATGCCAGTCGTCCGGGCGGCGTATCTCCAGTCGGTCCATCGTTTCTCATCCCTTGCGCGCCGGGGCGGGAAAGGCGACAAAGGCGCCCACCATGACTCCCGCCTGCATTCCCCTGCCCCACCGGGGCGTTCTGGCGCTTTCGGGCGAGGACGTCCACGGCTTTCTGCAGGGCCTGCTCTCGAACGACCTGGAACGGGTCCGCGCCGGGCGCGCCATCTATGCCGCGTTGCTGACGCCGCAGGGCAAGTTCCTGCACGATGTCTTCGCCGTGGAATGCGGGGGCACGGTCTATCTCGACGGCGAGGCCGACCGGCTGGACGATCTCTCGAAGCGGCTCAGGCGCTACCGGCTCCGGGCGAAGATCGCCATAGAGGATGCAAGCGCCGAGTGGGCGGTGGAGGCCGCACCGGAGGGAGCGGCGCATTTCGGCCTCGCCGGGGCCGCGCCGGGCGAGGCCGCAAGGTCCGGGGCCGCCGTCGCCTATGTCGATCCGCGCGACGGTCGGTTCGGGGTGCGCCTGCTGCGCCCGGCGGACGCACCGACCGGCCTGCCGGAAGGGGACTTCGCCGATTACGAGGCGCTGCGATACCGGCTGGGCGCGCCGGACGGCTCACGCGACATGCCGGTCGGCCAGGCCTTCCTGCTGGAAAGCGGCTTCGAGCGGCTTAACGGCGTGGACTGGGAGAAGGGCTGCTATGTCGGCCAGGAAGTGACGGCGCGCACTCACTATCGCGGCGCCGTGCGGAAGCAGCTCGTGCCGGTGGCGCTCGACGGCCCGGTCGAGCCGGGTACGCGAATTACGGTCGCCGGACGCCCTGTCGGGGAAATGCGCTCCAGCCTGAACGGCCTCGGCCTCGCGCTGCTGCGCCTCGACCGCACCGGGGACGGCGCCGAACTGGAAGCCGGCGGCGCGCCTCTCCGGGTCCTCGAAACGGGAAGCTGACTCCGGGTCAGCTCGGCACCAGCCCGCCATCCACGTTCCAGGCCTGCCCGGTGACATTGCGTGAGCCCGGCCCGGTCAGGAAGACGCAGAGCTCCGCGATATCGGCGGGATCGTTGCCCCGCCCGATGGGAATCGGCGCCTCCATGCTGCGGCGCATTTCCTCGGCCGAAATGCCGCGCGCGGCGGAACGGTCGCGGACGAGCTGCTCCACCAGCGCGGTGAACGTGACGCCCGGACAGACCGCATTCACATTGATGTCGTATTGCCCCAATTGCTGGGCGGCGGTCTTGGTGAGCGAGATGACGGCGCCCTTGCTGGCGGCGTAGGCGGCGTTGGAGGTGCCCTTGAAGCCGCGCCCGGCGATGGACGCGATATTGACGATCCGCCCGCCCCGGCCCTGCTCGATCATCCGCCGCGCCACGCTCTGCAGGCAGAAGAACACGCCCTTCGAGTTGACCCGGTGGATGCGGTCCCAGTCCCGCTCGGTGAGCTCCATGATGTCCGCATGGCGGGTGACGCCGGCATTGTTGACCGAAGCGTCGAGGCCGCCCAGCGCGTTCGCCGCCGCTTCCACCATCGCCTCGATGGACGCCACATCGCCGCAATCGGCCTCGATCACGGCTCCCACGCCGCCGCAGGCCGCCGCCACCCGCTCGGCCGCCGCCTTGTCGATATCGGCAAGCGCAAGCCGCGCGCCGGCGGCCGCGAACGCATGCGCGCAGGCCTCGCCGATGCCGCTGCCGGCCCCGGTAATCAGAACCGCCTTGTCCTTCGCCATTCCCTTCAGTCCTCCAGTCTTGCGCGCAGAAGTTCGTTCACCACCTTCGGATTGGCTTTGCCGCCGGTCGCCTTCATCACCTGCCCGACGAAGAAGCCGAGCAGCTTCGTCCTGCCGGCGCGGTATTCGGCCGCCTTGTCCGCCTCGCGGGCCAGCAATTCGTCCACAAGGCCCTCAAGCGCGCCCGTGTCCGAAATCTGTTTCAGGCCCCGCTCCTCGACGATGGCGGCGGCCGGCTTGCCGGTCTCCCACATGGCCTCGAACACCTCCCGGCCCATGCGCCCGGAGAGCGTGCCGTCGCCGACAAGGTCGATGAGCTCACCGAGCCGGGCCGCCGGGATGGGCGCCGCCTCGATCTCCAGCCCTTCCCTGTTCAGCCGGCCGAGAAGCTCGCCTGCAACCCAGTTGGCCGCCTGCTTGGCGTCCCGGCCTGCCGCGGCGGCTTCGAAATAGTCCGCACGGGCGCGTTCCGCCGTCAGTAGCTCGGCGTCGTAGTCGGAGAGGCCGAGTTCCCCGGTGAAGCGGTTGCGCCGCGCTTCCGGCAGTTCCGGCATGGCGGCGCGGATTTCCTCGATGAAGTCCTCGTCGAGTTCGAGCGGCAGAAGGTCCGGGTCCGGGAAATAGCGGTAGTCATGCGCGTCTTCCTTGGTGCGCATAGCGCGGGTTTCGCCGCGGTCGGGATCGAAGAGCCGCGTCTCCTGCTCGATTTCCCCGCCGCCCTCGATCACCTCCACCTGCCGCCGCCCCTCATATTCGATGGCCTCGCGCAGGAAGCGGATCGAGTTGAGGTTCTTGATCTCCGTGCGGGTGCCGAGTTTCGCGCCGGGCCGGCGCACCGACACATTGGCGTCGCAGCGCAGCGACCCCTCCTGCATGTTGCCGTCGCAGGTGCCGAGCCAACGCAGCAGCGCGCGCAGGCGCGTCAGGAACTCGGCGGCCTCTTCCGGGCTTCGCAGGTCCGGCTCGCTCACGATCTCCATGAGCGCCACGCCGGCGCGATTCAGGTCGATCAGGGTCCGGTCCGGGTCCCGGTCGTGCACGCTCTTGCCGGCGTCCTGCTCCAGGTGCAGGCGGGTGATCCGCACCGTTCGACCGGGAATCTCCACCGACCCGCCGGACACGATGGGCTGCGTGTATTGCGAAATCTGGTAGCCCTGCGGCAGGTCCGGATAAAAGTAATTCTTGCGGTCGAACACCGAATAGCGGGCGATATTGCCGCCGAAGCCGAGGCCCGTTCGCACCGCCTGCTCGATGCAGGCGCTGTTGATGACCGGCAGCATGCCCGGCATGGCGGCATCGACGAGGCTGACCTGGGTGTTGGGCTCCGCGCCGAAGGCGGTCGGCGCGCCTGAAAACAGCTTGGCGGAGGAGGCCACCTGCGCATGGACCTCAAGGCCGATGGCGTATTCCCAGACCCCGTCCCGGCCTTCGATAAGCGCGCTCACCGCACGAACTCCGGCTCGGCGTCGAAACCGGCGGCGGCCTCCAGCGCCTCGGCGGCGCGCAGCACGGTCGCTTCGTCGAACGGCCGGCCGATGAGTTGCAGGCCGAGCGGCAGGCCCGCGCTGTCGAGTCCCGCAGGCACCGAGACCCCCGGCAGGCCCGCCAGGCTCGCCGGCACGGTGAACACGTCGTTCAGATACATCGCAATCGGGTCGTCCATCTTCTCCCCGAGCGGGAAGGCTGCGGTCGGCGCGGTCGGCGCCAGCACGGCATCGACCTTCCCGAACGCCTGCTCGAAATCGCGTGCGATCAGCCGGCGCACGCGCTGCGCCTTGGCATAATAGGCGTCGTAATAGCCGGCCGAGAGCACATAGGTGCCGATCAGCACCCGCCGGCGGACCTCGGCCCCGAAACCGGCGCGGCGGGTACGCGCATATTGCTCCTCGACGACTTCGGCGGGGGAGCGGAGGCCGTAACGCACGCCGTCATAGCGGGCGAGGTTGGACGACGCCTCGGCAGGCGCCACGATGTAATACGCCGGCAGCGCATAATGCGTGTGCGGCAGGGAGATTTCGACGATCTCCGCGCCGGCCTCCTCCAGCCAGCGCGCGCCCTCCCGCCAGAGCGCATCCAGCTCCTCCGGCATGCCGTCCACCCGGTATTCGCGCGGTACGCCGATGCGCAGCCCGCGCACGCCGCCGCCGAGCGCGGCCTCGAAATCCGGCACGGGCATACGCGCGCTGGTCGAGTCCTTCGGATCGTGTCCCGCCATGGCGGCAAGCAGGATGGCCGCGTCGCGCACGCTCCGGGTCATCGGCCCCGCCTGGTCCAGCGAGGAGGCGAAGGCAACGATGCCCCAGCGCGAGCAGCGCCCGTAGGTGGGCTTGAGGCCGACAATGCCGCAAAACGCCGCCGGCTGGCGGATCGAGCCGCCCGTATCGGTGCCGAGCCCGGCCGGCAGGACGGATGCCGCGACCAGCGCGGCCGACCCGCCCGAGGAGCCGCCCGGCGCGCGCGGGCGCGGATCGCCCTTCGCCTTCCAGGGATTGACCGCCGCGCCGAAATGCGAAGTCGCGGTGGAAGAGCCCATCGCGAACTCGTCGAGATTGGTCTTGGCGGCGAGCGCCGCGCCGGCTGCGATGAGATTGGCCGTCACCGTCGACTCATAGGGCGGAACGAAGCCCTCCAGCATGGCCGAGGACGCCGTGGTCCGGACGCCCTCGGTGCAGAACAGGTCCTTGACCGCAACCGGCATGCCGTCGAGCGGCAAGGCAGGCTCTCCCGCCGCGCGCCGCCGGTCCGCCGCCCGCGCCGCTTCCAGCGCCCGCTCTGGCATGGGGGTTACGACGGCATTCAGCGCCGCCGCGGCCTCCAGCGCCGTCAGCCGGTCCTGCACGAGCTCGACCGCGGAGAACGCCCCGCTTGCGAGGCCCGCGCGGATGTCCGCAAGGCCGAGGCGGCGCATCATTCCACCACCTTGGGCACGGCGAAGAACGCGCCGGCGGCATCGGGCGCATTGGCGAGGATGCGGTCCGGGTAGCCGCCGTCATCCACCTCGTCGGCGCGCCAGGGCAGGCTGTGGCCGCCAACCGAGGTCATCGGCGCCACATCGTCGGTATCGACCTCGTTCAGGGTTTCGACCCAGCCCAGGATTGCGCCGAGTTCGGCGGCGAGCACGTCCGCCTCCTCTTCGGCGATCTCGATGCGGGCGAGCGCGGCAATGCGCTCGACGGTCGCGCGGTCCAACGCCATCGGCGCCGCTCCCCCCGGGGAAATTCCAGCCGCACCGATACCCCGTCCGCCTGCGGGCTTCAAGGCGGGCGGCGAACGGGACACGGGGCGCTTCACGATATATCCTAAATTAGGACATATATATTGACACTCGATATTATACTAATAATATATATCCCTCTATTGGGGAGGAAGTAAATATGCACCACATGGTTCAAAAGGAATTTACGTATGAGGATCGTGGGCAGACGCCTTATCGATACGGCTATCCGGAAACATCCCGATCTGAACGGACCGTTGCGGGCATGGACGGCGGAGGTCGAGGGCGCGTCCTGGAAGAATCCGTTGGACATAACATCGCGTTACCCGAGAGCGTCCGTCTTGCCCGGAGGCCAACGGATCGTCTTTCGGATAAAGGGAAATCGGTACAGGTTGATCGCCGTGGTCGAATTCGTTGGAGAGATCGTCCGGGTTCGATGGATCGGCACCCATGCCGAATATGACCATATCGATGCCAACACCGTCTGAGAACTGAAGGAGCATAAAGCCATGGATATTGTCCGTCCCGTCAGGACGGAAGCCGATTACGAGCCGGCCCTGGAGCGACTCAACGACCTCATGGTCCTGCAAAACCGCAGTCCCGACCAGCAGGATGAACTGGAGATGCTGGCCCTGGCGATCGAGGCTTACGAACGTCGCACAACTCCGATCGGGCCTCCCGACCCGATCGACGCCATCCGCTTCCGAATGGACCAGGCCAAACTGACGGCCGCCGACGTGGCTCCCTACTTTGGCGGCCGCAACCGCGTCTATGAGGTTTTGAACAACCGGCGCGACCTGACTTTGGGCATGATCCGAGCCCTGCATGTCCATCTCGGCATTCCGGCCGACATTCTTCTGGGGCGACCGGGCGCATCTTTACCGGAGGATTCCGCCTGCGACTGGAGGCGCTTCCCGGTTCGGGAAATGATCCGGCGCGGCTGGCTGCCGGCGGTAAAGTCCGTTTCGGACAAGGGCGAAGAGCTAATCCGTTCTTTCCTGACCGATGCATTCGGTTCGGATGGCGCTACAGCATCATTCCGCCGTGGCGCGCGCGAAAACGCGATGGCGGAGCCCCACGCGCTTACAGCCTGGTGCGCACAGGCCATGAGAATGGCTAGCGAGGATCGGCCGCTCGATACCGGCTTCGACGCCCGGAAGATCGACGGTCCCGCTTTCCTCCGCGAACTCGCCGGATTGAGCGCGGAGCCGGACGGCCCGCGGAAAGCAGTCGCCGGAATGCGCGAAGCCGGTATCCGCTTCCTTGTACTCCGCCACCTCAACAGGACCTATCTGGACGGGGCCGCAATGCGCAGCCCGGACGGCGCGCCCATGGTGGCCCTCTCACTGCGCCATGACCGCCTCGACAATTTCTGGTTCTGCCTGCTGCACGAGTTGGCCCACGTGTTTCTCCATCTCGGCGATGCCGACGGCGAAGGCTTTCCCATTTACGTGGACGACATGACGTTGAGACAACCCGGAAACGACAATGACGAGGCGCAGCGCGAACGGGAAGCCGACGCTATGGCAGGAAACGCCTTACTTCCGCCGGAGTTGTGGCAAACATTCGATGCAGCCCAGGCTACGGCTTTGAAGATTGTCGCTCTGGCGCGGGAAGCAGAGGTCCATCCCGCCATTGCGGCCGGAAGGGTTCGACAGGAACTCGGAAACTATCGCCGATTTGCCGAGCTGGTTGGAAACGGCCTGGTCCGTCCGTTCTTCCCGGCGGATGGCATCTATACGGACTAAAGACCTGAAGACAGATTTGGCTTGACCGGCATGCTCCCGCCCCTGTGACGGCAGGACGGTCGGGGTTATGCTGGGCCTCCGCATCCGCAACCGGGGACCGCATCGTCCATGCCGAACCAACGGACCCAGAGGCCGCTCAGCGGCGTCACCGTCATCGACCTCACGCGCGTGCTGGCAGGGCCTTACAGCACCATGATCCTCGCCGAGCTCGGCGCCCGCGTCATCAAGGTGGAAACGCCCGGCCGCGGCGACGATGCCCGCGAATACGGTCCCTTCGTCAACGGCAAGTCCGCCTATTTCATCTCCGTCAACCGGGGCAAGGAGAGCATCGCGCTCGACCTCAAGGACGACGGCGACCGCGCGGTTTTCGAGGCGCTGCTTGCCGGTGCCGATGTGGTGGCGGAGAATTTCCGCCCCGGCACAATGGAGAAGCTCGGCTATGGCTGGGAGGACCTGAAGGACCGCTACCCGGCCCTGATCTACGCCGCCTGCTCCGGCTTCGGCCATTCCGGCCCGCACTCCAAGCGTCCGGCCTATGACATGGTCGTGCAGGCGATGGGCGGCATCATGTCGATCACGGGCCAGCCGGGCCAGGAGCCGACCCGTGTCGGCATGTCCATCGGCGATATCGGCGCCGGGCTGTTCACCGCGATCGGCATTGTGACGGCGCTTTACGACCGGGGCCGCACCGGCCGGGGCCGCAAGCTCGACGTTTCCATGCTCGACTGCCAGATCGCGCTTTGCGAAAACGCAGTCGCCCGCTTCGGCGCAACCGGCGTATCGCCGGGGCCGCTCGGCGGGCGGCATCCCTCGATCACGCCCTTCCAGACCTTCCGGACCCTGGACGGCTGGATGGTGGTCGCGGCGGGCAACGATGTCATGTTCCGGCGGTTCTGCGACATACTCGACCGGGCCGACCTGAAGGACGATCCGCGCTACGCCTCCAACAATCTGCGCAATCAGAACCAGACAGGCCTCGAAGCCGAGATCGAGACCATTCTCGCTGCCCGCAGCACGGCCGACTGGCTCGCCCTGCTGGACCCGGCGGGAATCCCGGCAAGCGGTATCAACGACATCGCCACCGTGATGGCGCATCCGCAGGTGGAGCCGCGCAATATGGTGGTCGAGGTGGACGACCCGACCGCCGGCCGGCTCAAGGTTGCCGGCAACCCGATCAAGCTCTCCGGCTATGACGACCCGGCGTCCCGCGCCACGGCCCCGGACGTCGATCAGGACCGGGAGCGAATCCTCGAGGAACTGGCCGCGCGCACTGCCGCGGCGTCCGCATGAGCCGGCTGCCGTGAACATCCGGCGGCGGTTGCGGCGCTGGACGCTGCGCCTTGCCATCGCCCTGCCGGTTGCCGTAATTGCGACCGTCGCAGCCGGGCTGCTCTGGCTGCGCACCTCCTTGCCCGAACTCGACGGCGAATTGCGCCTGCCGGGCCTCGAAGGGCCGGTCCGGATCCTGCGCGACCGCTACGGCGTGCCGACGATCCGGGCCGCCAATCCGGCCGACGCCGCCTTCGGCTTGGGTTATGCCCATGCGCAGGACCGGTTCGGGCAGATGGAACTCATGCGGCGCGGCGCGTCCGGGCGCATGAGCGAACTCGTCGGAAGCATGGCGCTCGACTTCGACCGCTATGCGCGCGGCCTCGGCTTTCGGCAGCAGGCGGAAAGCCAGGCGGCCGCGCTCCCGCCCGACCTGCGGCGGGTCGCAGAAGCCTACGCCGCCGGCGTGAACGCCTGGCTGGGCGCGCACAGCGGAGCGCTCCCCTGGGAACTCGCAATCCTGTTCTACGACCCGGAGCCCTGGAGCGTCGCGGATTCGATGCTCTGGGGGCGGGTCATGGCCTTCAGGCTGATCGGCAATTGGCGGGCCGAGGCGCTGCGCGCGCGCATGGCGGAGCGGCTGACGCCGGAGCGGATAGAGGACCTGTGGCCGCTCGCCGCGGTGGACGACCCCGTGACCCTGCCTGGCCTCGGCAGCAGCGGGGCCTCGAATGTCTGGGCCGTCAGCGAGCCGACCGTGCTCGCCAACGACCCGCATCTCGGCCTGACGATCCCGAACATCTGGTACCTGGCGCGCATCGAGACGCCGGAAGGCGCGCTGGCGGGCGCTACGGCGCCGGGGGTCCCCTTCATGGTGCTCGGCCACAACGGCAGCATCGCCTGGGGCCTGACCACGCCCCACACCGATACTGCGGATGTCGTCACGCAACCGGAGGTCACCGCGATCCGCCGCGAGACGATAGCGGTGCGCTGGGAGGAAAGCGTCGAGCTTGAACTGCGCCGGACCCGAAAGGGCGTCGTCGTCTCCGATTTCTCCGATGCGCTGCCCGAGGGCTGGGCGGTCGAGAGCCCGGCCTTCCGCGACGACGACCGCACCGCCGAGGCGCTCGGGGGTGTAAACCGGGCGCAGAATTGGCCCGAGTTCATCGCGGCGCTTCGCAATTTCCACTCCCCGCAGCAGAACATCGTTTATGCGGACAGAACCGGCCGCATCGGCATCGTCACGCCGGGGCGGGTGCCGGACCGGCGCGGCGGCTTCGATGTATCCGAGAAGACGACATGGTCCCGCCTCATTCCCTTCGACCGACTGCCGCATCGGGCCGCGCCCCTTTCCGGGCGCATCGTCAACGCCAACAACCGCCTCGTGGACGAAACCTACCGCTACTATCTCGGCCGCGAATGGGAGGCGCCCTACCGCGCAATCAGGATTCACGAATTGCTCAATGCGCAAGCGGACCATGCGACGGTACAGAACGACACGGTGTCGCTCTCGGCGCGCGAATTGCTGCCTCACCTGCTGGCGGCGGTTCCCGATATGCGCCTCCGGGCGTGGGACGGCGACATGGACCGCCATCGCCCGGAGCCGCTGATCTACATGGCCTGGATGCGCGAGGCGATGCGCGCCGTGTTCGCCGACGAGCTGGGGCCGCTGTTCGACGACTGGTGGGCCTACCGGCCGCTGGTGCTCCGCCGGGCGTTGCTGGACCGCCCCGCCTGGTGCGACGACATCCGCACGAAACCGAAGGAGACCTGCAAGGACAGGCTCGCGCTGGCGCACCGCCGCGCCGTCGCCTTCCTCCAGAACCGCTATGGCAGCGAGACCCCGCCCTGGGGCGAGGCGCATCGGGCGCGTTTTTCGCACCCGGTCGCAGGGCGTATCCCGCTGCTGGGCAGCCTCCTGAACCGCGAGACCGCGACAAGCGGAGGGCCAACCACGGTGAACCGGGGCGGCTCGCGCTTCCGCGACGAAGGCGACCCGTTCCGCCACGGCCACGGCGCCGGATACCGGGCCATATACGACCTGGAAGACCTCGACAGGTCGCGGTTCATCCAGGCCGTCGGACAGTCGGGCAATCCCTTCTCGCCGCATTACGACGATCTTGTGGAACTCTGGCGGGACGGCGCCTATATCACCCTCGATCCGGCCCGGGCGCCGGTCCATAGTTTGCTTTTGCAGCCCGAATGAGCATTTCCTTTCCGGACATCGAAGCGGCCGACCGCTTGCTGGAAGGGCGCATCGTGCGCACGCCTTTCCTTCGTTCGGAAACGCTGAGCGCGATCTCCGGGGCCGACCTCTTCCTGAAATTCGAGAACCGGCAATACACCGCCTCCTTCAAGGACCGGGGCGCCTATATCCACCTCGCCGGGCTCGACGACGCTCAGCGCCGGGCGGGGGTCATTGCGCTTTCGGCCGGCAACCATGCCCAGGGCGTCGCCTACCACGCCGCGCGGATGGGCGTGCCGGCCACCATCGTGATGCCGGAGGCGACGCCCTTCAGCAAGGTTCGGGCGGCGGAGTTCCTCGGTGCGGAAGTGATCCTGAGAGGCGAGACCATCGCCGAGGGCGAGGCGTTCGTTCACGAGCGCGCGGAGGCGGAGGGCCTCGCTTTCGTGCATCCCTATGACGATGCGCGCATCGTTGCGGGCCAGGGCACGGTCGGGCTGGAAATGCTGCGCGCGGCGCCCGGCCTCGATTTCCTTGTCGTGCCCATCGGCGGCGGCGGCCTCATCGCGGGCATTGCGATCGCCGCAAGGGCCCTCAGCCCGGAAACCCGCGTGATCGGCGTCGAGGCGTCCGGCTACCCCTCCATGCACCACGCGCTCAAGGGCCTTACGGCGCCGCCGGGCGGCCCGACCATCGCCGAAGGCATCGCCGTCAAGCGGCCGGGCGCGCTCACCCTGCCGCTGGTGCGCGAGCTGGTCGACGACATCCTGCTGGTGGACGAGGCGGCCATGGAGCACGGCGTGCAACTGCTCGCCGAAATCGAGAAGACCGTGGCGGAGGGCGCGGGAGCCGCAGCACTCGCTGCGGTGCTCTCCCATCCCGAGCGTTTCAGGAACCGGCGCACCGGCCTCGTCGTCTCGGGCGGCAATATCGACGCCCGCATACTCGCCTCGGTGCTGATGCGCGGCCTCGTGCGGAGCGGACGGCTCGTCCGGCTGCGCATCGAGATACAGGACCGGCCCGGCGGGCTTGCCCGCGCCGCCGCTGCCATCGCAAGCGCGGGCGGCAATATCGTCGATGTCCAGCACCAGCGCTGGTTCGAGGATGTGCCGATCAAGCTCACCGACATCGAGGTCGCGCTCGAAACGCGCGACGAGGCCCATGTCGGCCAGGTGCTGGAAGCCCTGCAGGCCGCAGGCATGCGCGCCGTCCGGCTCAGTTCGCGTTCGATCTGACGAGCCCCGCCAGGCCCCCGGTCAGCAGGATGGCCTCCACGGCCCCGACTTCCGGCCGGCGGTCGGGATCGTGAAGCGGACCGGCAATCGAGAATCCGAGCGGCGGCGCATCCGGCCTGTCGGGGAAAGCAACCCGCCCGGTGAGATCGACCAGCCGGCGCCGGAGATCCGCCGACCCGGAAATCGCAACTTGCCCGCCCGGAAGGGCGAAGCTCCCGGCGACCGGCTCTGCGACGCCGCCCCGGATGCGGGCCTCGAGGCGTCCGGAGACGAGCGGGCTGTCGCCCGAAACCAGCGCGTTCCGCAATCGGCGCAGCAATTCCGCTGAAGTGGGCGCACCCTCCAGGGCGGATCGCGCGGCCGCTGCAGCGACGCCGGCCAGACGCCCGCCGGAGAAATCCAAGCTTGCCGTGCCGGAAAGCGTGGAGACCATATCGTGCAGGCTGCGGCCTTCGGCCGCGAAACCGAGGAACCCGCCGGTCCGGGCGCCGCTCGGTCCGAAACCCATGCGCTCCGGCAGGACGGCATCGCGCACTCTCATTTTCAGCAGCGCGCGGCCCGCTCCTGTCAGGTAGCCGTCGAACGCGAGCCGCCCGCCGCGCCAGCCCGCCGTGGCGGCCTTCACCAGCCACGCCTCGGGCGAGAGCGAAAGGTCGAGCTTCACGTCTTCCAGCACCTCCCCGCCGATGCCGAGCGAATCCGCCCCGAGCTCCAGCTCCAGGTCGAACGCGCCGAAGCGGCCGGTCTCGAACGGCCTGCGCCGCCAGACCGGGACATTCGGGGAAGGCGCCGGCAAATCGACGCGGACCGCCGTCAGCGCGACCCGCGCCGCCGGCCGCTCGCCGTCCAGCGAGAGAGAGGCGCTCCCCTGCATCCGGGCCGTGCCGAGACGAAGATCGATATCCGTGAAATCGGCGCGGTCGCGCCCGGCCGACACCGACGCCGCCGCCAGTGCGGGCCTGTCGTTGCCGGACAGCCGCAAGACCGGCGGCAGCGGACCTTCGAACTCGACGCGCCCCGTGAAGCGCCTCCGCTCGGCGAGCTCGCCCGAGAGGCGCAGCGTCCGGCCGCCGGCATCGGCGCGGAAGTCTATCGGCAGCAGGTCCGGCAGGCCGTCGCCGCGGCCTTCGAACTCGACGGCGCCCAAACCCCGCGCGACAACGGGGAGCGGGAAGCCGTAAAGGCGGGCGCTGCGGTCGAGGTCGGTCGTCCGGCCCGCGACTTCGAACGAGGCGGCTTCACCGCCAAACCTGCCGCTCGCCTCGCCCGAGAGGCCGCCTGCATCCTCGACGGCCAGCCGGGCCAGAACGATCTCTCCGTTCTCTGCCCGTTCGGCGGCCAATTGCAGCCTGGCGACGGGGACGCCGAGCAGCCGCGTCCGCGCAAGGTCCAGATGCAGCCTGCCCGGATACAGGTCGCGGCCCTCGAATGCCGGCCTGTAGGCGTCGAGCGGCAGGCCTTCGGCCTCCAGCCGGGCTTCGAATTGCCCCCCCTGCCGCCCGAAACCGCCTTCGATCCGGGCGCCGTCGATGCGCCCGCGAACCTCCTCTAGCGCGAAATCGGCGCTTTCCAACCGCGCCCGCAGCGCCTCCGGCGAAACCCCGCGCCCGGCGAGCCGCAGCCGTCCGTCCGCTTCCAGGCCGCGCAGGCGCGCCTCCTCAACGGCGCCGGGGCGAATCCCGAGCCAGCGCAGCAGGGCGCGCAGGTTTCCGGTCTTCAGCGAGAAGGCGGCGCTCTCATGGCCCTCTCCGGCCATTTCCAGCCGCGTTCCACCCGGCAGCGCTGCTGCCAGCCGTTCCATCCGGAACCCGTCCGCATCGGTGCGGAACGCCGCTTCGACCCTCCGCGCCGTCCGGTCGCCGAACTTGACCGCGCCGGCATCGAGCGCAAGCCGCAGGCTCGCGCTCGATGTCGAACCGACGAGTTGCGGCAGCAGGTCGCGCCACCTGTCGAAAAGCAGCGTGCGCGTCGAGAGGCGCGCATCGATCTCGGTCCCCCCCCGCCAGTCCGCCCGAATCGCGCCGGTGAAACGCTGGTCCGCCACCACGGCATCGATGCCCGTGAAGCGGGCCCCGTCGGGACCGAGCAGAAACTCCGAATCGAATGTGCCGGCCCACGCCGATCCGGCGGCTCCTCGCAGGGAGAACCGCCCGGAGAAGACAAAGCCGGCCGCCGGGTTCTTCTCGACCGCGCCCACGGCAACCGCCTCAATGCCGCCATCGCCGACCGAGACGGTGACGGACGTGCGGTCCCGCCATTTCCCGACCGAGGCCGCGATATCGATTCGCCGCCCCTCCAGCGCCGCCTTCGCTTCCAGCCGATACGGGCCTTCGGAACCCCTGACCGTCAATGTCGCGGTTTCGACCGGCACGAGCGCCTTTCCGAAAGCGATGCTGCTGTCCTCGAAACGGATGTGCTGCGCGGCAAGCGGCGGCAGCGGCCTCACAAAGGACCGGTCGAAGGTTAGTTCGACGCCGGAGAACTCCAGCCTGTCGATCTCGAGGCTGCCGGCGAGCAGGGCTCCGATATCCAGAACCGCCCTCGCTTCCCTCACGCTGATGTCGATGGCGGAGATGCCGCCGACCGTCAAAACGGGCCTTGGCAAGAGGTCCAGCCGGACCGGGCCGTCCAGGGAAACCTCCCGGCCCAGCGCCTCCTGGAGGCGCGGTTCCAGATGGGACCAGTCGAGGGCGCGCGGACCCTGCCACGCAATGGCCGCAAGACCGCTGGCGGCCAGCACGACGACCATCGCGATGACGGAAAGTCTGCGCATTGCGCCTCCGCGGTGATAGGGTCCCGGCCGGCGAAAGCCGGAATCTACACGAAGCGGACAGGCCGGTGGCGGAGATCGTCAATCTGAACAAGGCGCGTAAGGCTGCAACGCGCGCCTCCAGGAAGAGGAAGGCGAAGGAGCGGCGCGCTCGGCAGGGCGCAGCCCGTCCGGACCCGGATGGCCCCCGCCGCGAGCGGGAACTCGACGGCAAGCGCCTCGACGTTCCCGAAGACGACGCCTGAAGGCAGTCCCGCCTACCGGCAACAGGGTGTCTTGCGGCGGGGCCGCTCCTGCGCCATGGTCCGCGCCGCTCCGGGGTGGGGGGAACGAGGGTGACGATAGCGTTCGAGGATTTTCTGAAGGTCGATATCCGGGTCGGCACCGTCACGCGCGCGGAGCCCTACCCCGAGGCGCGCCGGCCCTCGATCAAGCTCTGGGTCGATTTCGGCCCGGAGATCGGCGAGCGCAAGACCTCCGCCCAGTTGACCGTCCACTACGACCCCGAAGCGCTGGTCGGGCGCCAGGTGGCGGGCGTGGTCAATTTCCCGGCAAAGCAGATCGGCAAGTTCATGTCGGAAGTGCTGGTGCTGGGCTTCCCGGACAAAGACGGCGAGGTCGTCCTCCTCGCCCCCGAACGCCCGGTCCCCGACGGCGGCCGGATGTTCTGACCGAAGCTTGCGCTTGCGGTTCACCCTGCGGCGGCTAGGATGGAGGCGGGCGTTTCGGAGGCCTCGAAACCATGGTCGAGCGGATAAGGGCGCGTAATATCGGGCCGATCCGCGAGGCCGACATCCGGTTGGGCAACCTGACCGTATTCGTCGGGCCGCAGGCCACCGGCAAGAGCATTTTTCTCCAGATTCTGAAACTGCTTCAGGACAAGCACGCAATTCACGAAACCATGCAGCGCTTCGGAATGACGTGGCGCAGCGACTTCGCCGCCTTTCTCGATCTCTATCTGGGCGAGGGCATGTCGGCTGTATGGAACGCTGAAAGCAGCCGTCTGACGCTCGGCAATGCAAGAAACGATACGGACTTGGGCAGCTACGGCCGCAGCCGCAGGTCCGGAAGCGCTCAAGAAAGCATGTTCTATATCCCGGCGCAGCGGGTGATGAGCCTGCGGGACGGCATGACGCGACCGTTCAGCGATTACCGGGCCGGAGACCCTTTCGTATTGAGAGATTTCAGCGACAAGCTGCACTGGATCGTGCAAACGGAAATCGGCCTGAACCAGAGTGTTTTTCCACGACAAGGGCGCCTGAATGTAGCGCTCCGGGACCCGCTCGCAACGCACATCTTCGGCCGCTTCGGCTTGCGCTCCGACACCTCCGGTCACCAAAGCCGTCTGATCCTGCAGCGAAGGAGGGGTCGCCCGCTCCCCTATTCGGTATGGTCTGCCGGGCAGCGAGAGTTCGTACCTTTGCTTCTCGGCTTGTATTGGCTGCTACCGCCCGCCGCGACACCGCGCCGGAATGACGTCGAATGGGTCGTGGTCGAGGAGCCGGAAACCGGGCTGCATCCGAACGCCATTAACGCGGTCCTGAATCTTGTGCTGGAACTGTTGCGGCGCGAATACCGCGTTTGCCTTTCCACCCATTCGCCTCATGTGCTGGATATGGTCTGGGCGCTCCGTTTCCTCCAGGAGAACGGCGGGACTGCGAGGGACGTTACCCGCCTTCTGAACCTGCCCCTGAACCCGGCGACGCGAGGCATTGCCGAGGCTGCGCTGAACGGAATGCTGAAAACCTACTATTTCGCCCGCGACGGCAGGGTTCGGGATATTTCCGAACTCGACCCCGGCTCGGAGGACGAGGCGCAGAGCGGCTGGGGCGGCTTGACGGAATTTTCCGGCCATGCGGGGGACATTGTGGCCGAGGTTGCGAACCGGGCAGACGCGCGGGGATGACGGCGTTCAGGCGGGCGGTAGAGGCGGCTCCGGCTCCCGTCAACGGAGCATGGCGGCCCCGTTTGCAGGCTCTTCGGGGAAATCATCGACGCAGAGTATCCTGCGCGGATGACGACCGGTTGACGGGAAGCATCGACCTCGACGCGGCGCTTCGACCGGTACCCCGATACGCTAATGCACCGCGCTGGGACTATGGCATCGGCTACCGGCCGCAGACCGGCGCTGAGCGGGCTGTCTGGATCGAGGTCCACAAGGCCGAGACGGGCGAAGTCGCCCCTGTCCTGGCCAAGCTGCAACAACTGCGCGATTGGCTGGCCTGCGAAGGCGACGATCTGCGCAGGATGGCCGACCGCAGCAATGCCGACAAACGCTACTTTTGGCTCGCGACGGACAAGATCCGAATTCCCCGCAATTCTCCTCAGCGGCGCAGATTGAACAAGAACGGTCTCAGGCTCGTTCCCGAGGTCTCACTGGATTGAACACTGCGGACGAGGCGGCGGGTTGTATCGGCTGGGCTAAGGCCCTAGCCTCCCGCTCGGGTGAGGGAGGGACGATCATGCACATGGAAGTTGCTGAGCAAGACCGCGCCTTCCGCGACGAGGTGCGCGCCTTCATCCGGGAGCGGCTCCCGCAGGATGTGCGCGACAAGGTGAGGGACGGCAGCCTGCTCACGCGCGAGGATGTCGTCGGCTGGATGCGCGCCGTCTCCGAACGCGGCTGGATGTGCCCCAACTGGCCGGAAGCCGCGGGCGGGCCCGGCTGGACACCCTCGCAGCGGTTCATCTTCGAGGAGGAAAGCTACCTCGCCTGCGCGCCGGGGCCAGTGCCCTTCGGCCCGCAGATGGTGGGCCCGGTGCTGCTTGCCTTCGGCACGGAAGAGCAGAAGGCGCGCCACCTGCCGGGCATCCTTTCCAGCGAAGTCATCTGGTGCCAGGGCTATTCGGAGCCGAATTCCGGCTCGGACCTGGCCTCGCTCGGCTGCCGGGCGGTGCGCGACGGCGACCGTTACATCGTCAATGGCCGCAAGGTCTGGACGACCAACGCCGACTGGGCGGACTGGTGCTTCGCGCTGGTGCGCACGGACAGCTCCGGCAAGAAGCAGGACGGCATCTCCGTCCTCCTGATCGACATGAGCCTGCCCGGAGTCACGGTGCGCCCGATAGACCGCTTCAGCGGCATGTCGGACTTCAACGAGGTGATCTTCGAGGATGTCCGCGTGCCGGTCTCGGAGCGGATTTACGACGAGGGCAAGGGGTGGACCTGCGCCAAATACCTGCTCGGCCATGAGCGCTCCGGCACGGCCGGCGTCGGGCTCTGCCGCCAGCGCCTCGACCGGCTGGAGGAGATCGACGACGGGCGCGATCCGGAGTTCTCCCGCCGCATCGCCGGGACGGGCGCCGCGCTGGAGGACCTGCGCTGGTCCTATCTGCGTATGGTGGCGGCGAAGAAGGCCGATGACGAGATCGGCGCGGAAGCCTCGCTGCTCAAGATACGCGGCACCGAAATCCAGCAGGACGTGATGGAGCTGCTGATGGAGGCGCAGGGCTATTTCGCGCATCCCTTCATCGAGCGCGCGCTCGCCCGGGGCTGGAACGAGCCGCCCGTGGGCCCGAGCGAGGCGGCCGGGGCCACGGCCTGCTATTTCGACTGGCGCAAGGCCTCCATCTACGGGGGCTCGAACGAGATCCAGCGCAACATCATCGCCAAGGCCGTGCTCGGCCTTTAATAGCCTCCGGACGGCGCCCGCAGACGGGAAGGAACAGGGACAGGCCATGGACTTCGACTATTCCGAGGACCAGCAGCTTCTGCAGGAGAGCGTGCAGCGCTTCGTGCGCGAGAACTACAGCTTCGAGGCGCGGCGCCAATTGGTGGCCACCGAGCAGGGCTGGTCCGACGAGCACTGGGCCCAATTCGCGGAGCTCGGCTGGCTCGGCATCCCCTTCCCGGAGGAACATGGCGGCCTCGGCATGTCCGGCGTCGAGACGATGGTGGTCATGGAAGCCATCGGCAACGGTCTGGTCGCGGAGCCTTACCTCTCCACGGTCGTCATGGGCGGCGGCGCGGTCGCGGCGGCCGGGTCCGAAGAGCAGAAGGCCGAGATCCTGCCCGCCGTTGCGGAAGGCAGGTGCAAGCTCGCCTTCGCCTTCGCCGAGCGCCAGGCCCGCTACAACCTCCAGGATGTCGAGGTCCGGGCCGAGGCTGCGAATGGCGGCTACAGGCTCTCCGGCATGAAGAGCGTCGTGTTCGGCGCGCCGACGGCGGACCGCTTCGTCGTGTCGGCGCGCACGGCCGGCGGCTCGCGCGATGCGGAGGGCATCACCCTCTTCCTGGTGGACAGGGATGCGGCCGGCCTTTCGGTGCGCGGTTACCCGACCGCCGACGGCCTCCGGGCCGGCGAGGTCACGCTGGACAACACGCCGGGCGATGTGCTCGGCGAGGTGGACGGCGGGCTCGGCACCGTGGAGGAAGTCGTGGACCGGGCGATTGCAGCCGTGTCGGCGGAGGCGGTCGGCCTGATGGGCACCTTGAACGACATGACGCTCGAATATCTCAAGACGCGCGAGCAGTTCGGCCAGCCCATCGGGCGCTTCCAGGTGCTGCAGCATCGCATGGTGGACATGTTCATCGCGCATGAGGAAGCGAAGTCGATGGCGATGATGGCGGCGATGCGCATCGACGAGGAGGATGCGGACGCCCGCAAGAAGGCCATGTCCGCCGCCAAGGTGCAGATCGGCAAGTCGGCCCGCTTCGTCGGCCAGCAGTCGATCCAGCTTCACGGCGGCATCGGCATGACCGACGAATACGCCGCCGGCCACTATTTCAAGCGCCTCACCATGATCGACCGCAGCTTCGGCGACAACGACTACCACCTGAGGCGCTACGCTGCGTTGTAGGCGGCAGTCAAACGCCGCCGGTCTCGCCCCACATTTCGTCGCCCCGGCCCCCGAGCCGGGGCCTCGCGCCGCAGGAGCTACGCTGCATGGAGGCCCCGGCTCGGGGTCCTACCGGATTCACACATTTCCGGCTCTTTCCAGAGCGAGGTTATAGCCGAGCTGTATGGCCCTGAACTCGTAGAGCCCTTTCAGCATGACCACGGGCCCGGGTTTGCCGTAGTAGCCGGTCCAGCCTCCCAGGCGTGCGCAGACCCAGGCGGCGAAGGCCAGCGAGCCCGGCGTATGTGGGTTCTTCTGCCTTTCGGTGCCACCCTCGAGCGTGGCCGAGACAGCTTCGAGGGCGGTCCTGTCGGCCTCGTCGAAGACGTCGCTGAGCGGGCGGGCGCCCTCGCCGTCCCTGTCCTGAACGAGTTGCAGGCAGGAGACGCCGGCGACGAGCGTCATGGCGCACAGGACCCGGAACGGGGCGGTCTCCATGGAGACGGCCTCGATGTCGAAGCCCTTGGTCTTGACGGTGCGGAACAGCTGCTCGATCGTCCAGCGCCTGCGGTAGAGCCGGGTGATCCACCGGGCCTGGTCGTGCGTTTCGACCCGGTGGCTGGTCAGCAGCCGCCAGTGCGCAGGCGGCACCCCCGCAGGCGGGTCGCGTTCGCGCGCCTCGACGAGGAAGACGGGCTGGGACTCCGGCGTGCCGGGCTCTGCGGCCCGGTGCCTCGGACGCCGGAGCGTGACCGCGCCGAAGCGCACCGAGATGCGGGCCGTGCGCGCCTTCTGGCCGGGCCGCGCCGGCAGGTCCACCGCATGCTCCTCCTCCGGCCTGCCTTCCAGGCCGTCGAAGAGCTTGCCCCCGCCGTCGGCGAGGACGCGGTCCTGCGCGGCCCGGACCAGGACATCCATGCCCTCGGGCCGGCAGGCGAACATCTCGTAGATGTCGCCTTCCCGGTCCGCCACCGCCGTCACGCGCGCCGCCCCCGCTTCCAGCAGGCGCGCGCTCTCCTGCATGCCGTCGAGCCAGCGCCGGCTCTGCTTGTCGCAGGGCGGCGCCGGCTTCGACGCCTTCTGGCCGCCGGACCGCGCGATCACCTGCGTGGCAACCAGGCCGAGAAGGGCCCCTGCCTCGGCCTCCACCGCGATCGTGGCGTGGCCGACCACACCCGTGCCGCCGCCGCTGTTGCGGAAGTTCGTCGTGTCCTGGATCGCCAGCACATGCAGGCCAGCGACACGGCCCGCCGTGCCCCGCGCGGCCTGCGCCACCACCTTCTCCACCGTGACCCTCCCGTTTCGCAGGAACCGCCCGATGCGTACCTCGCCCGCGCGGGTCCCGCCCACGCTGCGAACGGAGATGCCCCGGGGACCGCGCCTGACAAGCCGGTCGTGCAGGAACCGGCCCGCCTCGTCAATCCGGCGGTCCCCGAAATGCGAAGCCTCATTGTCCATGTCCGACCCTCCCGGTTCCCGTCAGCTCCGGAGAACCGGAGAATCACAGGACACCGACAAGGGAAACACCCCGTTCAACACTCTCCATGGCAGATGTGTGCATACGGTAGGATCGGGGGCCGGGGCGACGGGTTTCAGTCCGACCGGACTACGCGATACCTATTGGGACTCCCCGAAGCTATCCGCATAAAGCCGCTCGATGCGGGCTGCCTCCTCGTCGGTCAGGGCTGCGAACTCCCGGCTGCGGGCGCGGGCGGAAAGCCTGCCGCCGTTCTGCTCCAGAAAGCCGCGCAGCAATTCCAACCGGCGGTCCGGCATGTCCGCCATCTCCTTCACGCCGGCGGCGAAGCGGTCGAAGGCGATGAGGAACCGGATTTCGCGCGACAGGTCCTCTTCCACCGTCCGTTCGATGCACTCGTAGAGGAACCCGGCGTGGGCCGTCGCGTCGAAATAGCGGTAGAAGGCGGCCGTGTCGTTCAGCACCTCGACATTGCCGCCCTCCGTCGCCCGCCAATCGATGAAGGGCAGCAGGGCGGATGAGCGGGATTCGAGCACCCGGCGGTAGTCCCCGATACGGCTCAGAATGGCGGCGCTGACCGGGAACACGACACCGGGCGGCGTGTAGCCCGCCGCCGCCAGCACATGGTGGATCAGCCAGCGGTGGATACGGCCGTTCCCGTCCTCGAACGGATGGACATAGACGAAACCGAAGGCGGCAACCGCAGCCGCTACAACGGAGTCCAGCCTACCTGCCACCGCACGCGCGCAGTACTCGGCAATACCGTTTACCAACCCCGGCAGGTCCTCCGGACGAGCGCTGACATGGTCCGGCAGCGGGGAGCCGTCGATCCGGTCGTGCAGCCCCACGAAGCCGCCTTCATCGCGAAGGCCGAGCCGCACGAAGCGCGCATCCTCGATGACGATGCGCTGGAGACGCTCTAGCTCGGCGCGGTCGGGCGTCCGCCGGCCGGCCTCGGCAATGGCCCGGCCCCACCGGGCGGCACGGGCGCTCGATGGCCGTTCGCCTTCGATGGCGAAGGACGACTTCGTGTCGTTGAGCAGAAGGAACGACGCCGCGCGCGTCATAAGGTCCGGATGCACCCGGCCGGCGGTGTCGCGGGCGCGGGCATCGAGTTGCAGGGCGCGGGCCGCATCGAGCGCCGGCGTGCGCCGCGCCATCGGGCAGAAGGCAGGCGTGCCGGGCAGATTGTCCAGCACCTTGTGACGCCGTGAACGCTCGCCGCCGGACAAAGCGAACTGAAGGCGAGTGTCCACAATCGGAACATAGCGCGCCGCGTTGGCATCCGGCAGGTCGAGCCGCTCGCCGGTCAGCCACTCGTAGATGAACCAGAGCCGGCGGGACAACGCACCGGCCGGCTGCGCGCGCACCGCGGCCGCCACCTCTCCGGCGGGCAAGACTGCGAACAGGGCGTGAAGCACGGAAAGGTCGATCCCCTCTCGCCGGAAGGCGAACGCCAGATGCTCCGCCAGGGTCGGTTGCGGGCGGCGGGAAGGCCGCAACAGCAACCAGTCCGGCGTCGTGCGCGGGTGGTCGCGCCCGGCAATTGCGGCCAATCTCGGGGGCATGCGGCGCGACAATCAGCTTGAGACGCTGGCGACAATCAGGATGAGACGGGGGAAGGCGGCGGCCCGGAACGGAGGGAGGGCGTAGCCCGACCGGAGTTCCGGGCCGCCGCCTCAAAAATTTTTCCTGGACCTTCTGGCGGGGTCGGTCGGCTGGGCGAACGGTGACGTTTTTCCGAGTAGAGGAGCGCGTCATTGCCCGGGCGTTACGTAACCGATCGCCAGAAGAGGCTGTTCATGACCCACAAGAAGACCGACACCATCGAGGTGGCGGCCGCCAAGGCGGGGTTCGGCCGTGCCACCGGCTACCGTCTTGCCGCCGATCCGGAGCCATTCCGGGAGAAGAAGCCGCGGGGCCGGCGCCGCCCGGACCCGCTGGCCGATATCTTCGAGAAGGACGTCGTGCCGATCCTTGAGACCAGCCCGGCCATCCGTCCGGTTGGCGTGTTCGAGGAGTTGATGCGCCGTCATCCCGAACTGGACCCGGGGGTGCGGCGTACGCTGGAGCGGCGGATCCGCACCTGGCGCGCCCAGTATGGCGCGGAGAAGGACGTGATCTTCCGCCAGAAGCACGAGCCGGGCCGGCAGGGCCTGTCCGACTTCACCCGCATGGGCTCGCTCGGCGTGACCGTGGCGGGGCAGCCGCTGGATCACATGCTCTACCACTTCCGCCTCGCCTGGTCGGGCTTCACCCATGCCCATGTGGTGCTCGGCGGGGAGAGCTTCACGGCGCTGGCCGAAGGGCTGCAGGACGCGCTGTGGCATCTCGGCGGCGCGCCTCTCGATCACCGCACCGACAGCCTGTCGGCGGCGTTCTGCAACCTGGGCAAGGACGCGGTCGAGGACATGACCGGGCGCTACCGGGCGCTGTGCGAGCATTACGGCATGGAAGCCACCCGCAACAACCGCGGCGTGGCGCATGAGAACGGCTCGATCGAAGGGCCGCACGGACACCTCAAGCGCCGGATCGCGGATGCGCTGGCGCTGCGCGGCTCGTCGGACTTCGAGACCCTCGACGCCTATCGGCGCTTTGTCGCCGAGGTGGTCGGCCGCGCCAACGCACACCGCTCCAAGGCGATCGAAGCCGAGCGCGCGGTGCTGCGGGACCTGCCGGTCGAGCGGACTGTCGATTACGAGACGATCAGCGTCAACATCGGCCAGTCCTCCGGCTTCGTTCTCCGCCGCGTGTTCTACACCGTGCCCTCACGCCTGATCGGGCACCGGCTCGGGGCGCGCGTCTACGACGACCGGATCGACCTCTTCCTCTCGGGCACTCACCTCCTCACCCTGCCGCGCGCGCGCGTCGGCGCGAGCGGTCCGGGCGGTCACGTCGTCAACTACCGTCACGTCATCCACTCCTTGAAGAAGAAGCCGATGGCGCTGATGAACCTGGTCTATCGCGACGAGCTGTTCCCTCGCGAGCCCTACCGACGCTGCTTCGAGAAGGCCCTGGAGCGGATCGGCGAGCGCGAGGCCTGCCGCCTCGCCGTCGGCCTCCTGGCGCTGGCGCATGAGGACACCTGCGAGGCCGAACTGGCCGCGGAGATCGATCGCGCCCTCAAGACCGGCCGTCTTCCCGACCCCGACAAGCTCAAAGCCCGCTTCGCGCCGCAGCGCGGCAGCATGCCCGCCATCAAGGTCGCCAGGGCGCCACTCCTCGGCTACGGCGCGTTGCTGCAAGGAGACGCGGCATGACTGACAACCGGGACAGACCCGCCGCCGACCCCAACAAGGTCGACGCCATCAGGCTCTCCCTGATGCTCACCGAACTCCGCCTGCCGACCATCAACCGGCTCTGGCAGGGCTTCGCCAAGAGGGCCGACGCCGAGGGATGGACCGCAGCACGCTTCCTCGCAACCCTCGTCGAGCACGAACTCGCCGAGCGCGACCGCAGGCGCATCGAACGCCATCTCAGGGAGGCGAAGCTGCTCCCCGGCAAGAGCCTCGACAGCTTCGACTTCAACGCCGTGCCGATGATCTCGAAGGCCCAGGTCAACGCGCTGGCCGCCGGCGATGCCTGGCTGACCCAGGGCGCCAATTGCCTCATCTTCGGACCGCCAGGCGCCGGCAAGAGCCATCTCGCCTCCGCCATCGGCCTCGCCCTGGTCGAGAACGGATACCGCGTCCTCTTCACCAGGACCACCGATCTCGTCCAGCGCATGCAGGTCGCCCGCCGCGAACTCGCCCTCGAAGCCATGCTCGCAAGGCTCGACCGATACCACCTCCTCATCCTCGACGACATCGCCTATGTCCAGAAGGATCAGGCCGAGACCAGCGTCCTCTTCGAACTCATCTCCGCCCGCTACGAGCGCCGATCCCTGCTCATCACCGCCAACCAGCCCTTCGGTGAGTGGGGAAAGGTGTTCCCGGACGAAACAACCGCGGTGGCTGCCGTCGACCGGCTCGTCCACCACGCCACCATCCTCGAAATGAATGTCGAGAGCTACAGGCGCCGCGAAGCCCTCGACAGAGGCAAGCGAAAGGCTGGGCGCCCGGCAAGCTACGCCACCGAAAAAAACACCAAAAACTGAACCGCTGCCGCCAGATCGGCCCAGCGGCCACAACACTCACAGCCCGCGGGAATCGCCTCCGCGGGCCGTCTCTTCTCCGACCCGACGGCCCCCCCGCGACAATCAAAACGCTCTCCGAAAACCCTGTTTGTCGCGCCGCGACAATCAAAATCCGAAACCGCTTGCAATCCGCGCCCCGCGCGACAATCATCAACTCGCCGATGCCGCCGGGGAATCTCATCCTGATTGACGCGCGGCTCTCACCCAGATTGTCGCGCTATAGGGGCAAAGGAAGATTGAGACCGTAGCGGTCGATCAGCCATGAATAGCCGGCCGGTTCCGCCGGTTCCGGCAAGGCGCGGCCTTGAAAGTCATTCATTTCAAATGCAATTCTGCCCGAGTCGGGCTATCTTCTGCCCATTCCTGTGCGTTTTTGCCATTTTCTGCCCACTTCTGTCATTTTCTGCCCATTCCTGTATATTTTTATCGTTTTCTGCCCATTTGTCTACATTCAAGTCATTAGCAAAGCAATCGACCCCGCCCTCACCCCTCCGCCGGGCCCCATCCGCCGCCGCCCGGCGTCTCGATGACGAAGATGTCGCCGGCGTTCATCTCGGTGCGGTCGGCGCCGAGCAGGACTTCCACGCTGCCGTCCGTCCTGACGACGGTGTTGCGCCCCAGCGCGCCGCTTTCGCCGCCGGCGAGGCCGTAGGGCGCAACGCGGCGGTGGCTGGAGAGGATCGCCGCCGTCATCGGCTCCAGGAAGCGGACTCGCCGGCGGATGCCGTCGCCGCCTTTCCAGCGCCCCCTGCCGCCGCTGCCGCGCCTGATCTCGAAGCTCTCCAGCCTGACCGGATAGCGCCATTCCAGGATTTCCGGGTCGGTGAGCCGCGTGTTGGTCATGTGGACATGCACGGCGTCGGCCCCGTCGAAGCCCTCGCCCGCGCCGGAGCCGCCGCAGATGGTCTCGTAATACTGGTAGCGGGCATTGCCGAAGGTGAAATTGTTGACCGTCCCCTGCGACTCGGCCACGGCGTTCAGCGCGCCGAACAAGGTGTCGGTGATGTATTGCGAGGTCTCGACATTGCCCGCCACCACGGCCGCGGGATAGTGCGGCCTCAGGATCGACGGCTCCTTCACGCGGATGTCCAGCGGCTTCAGGCAGCCGGCATTGAGCGGGATGTCCACGCCGCAGAGGCAGCGGAAGACATAGAGCACCGCCGCCATGCACACGGCCGTCGGCGCGTTGAAATTGCCGTCCACCTGGCCGGATGAGCGCGAGAAGTCCAGCACCGCCCGGCGCGCCTCCCGGTCGATTGAGACATCGACGGCGATCCGCCAGCCCTGGTCGGTCTCGATCTCGAAGCTGCCGGGCCGGAGCGCGTCCAGCACCCGGCGCACGCTCTCCTCGGCATTGTCGCGCACGTGGCGCATATAGGCCTGGACGGTGTCCAGCCCGAAATGCGCCACCATCTTGTGCAGCTCCTCCACACCCTTCTGGTTGGCGGCGATCTGGGCGCGGAAATCGGCGAGGTTCTCGGCCGGGTTGCGCGCCGGGTAGCGCGCGCCCTCCAGCATCGCCAGCACCTCCTCTTCCAGGAAGCGTCCGCCGCGCACCGCGCGCACATCGTCGAACAGCACGCCCTCCTGCTCGATATGGCGGCTGTCGGGCGGCATGGAGCCCGGCGTGATGCCGCCGATATCGGCATGGTGGCCGCGGCTTGCGACATAGAACCGGATGGAGCCGCCGTCGGGCGCGAAGACCGGCGTGATGAGCGTCACGTCCGGCAGGTGCGTGCCGCCGTTATAGGGCGCGTTCAGCATGAACACGTCGCCCGGCTCCATCGTCCCGGCGCGGGAGCGGATGATCGACTGCACGGATTCCGACATGGAGCCGAGATGCACCGGAATATGCGGCGCATTCGCCACCAGTTCGCCCTCGGTGTCGAACACGGCGCAGGAGAAGTCGAGCCGCTCCTTGATGTTCACCGAGGACGCCGTCGCCGCCAGGGTCGCGCCCATCTGCTCCGCCGCCGACATGAACAGGTTGTTGAAGACCTCCAGCAGCACGGGGTCGGCCTCGGTGCCGGAAGGCGCCTTGCGCGCCGCCGGCCGGATGCGCCGCAGCAGCAGGTTGCCGCTCTTGGCAAGCCGCGCCTCCCAGCCGGGCTCGACCACCGTGGTCGCGGTGTCCTCGACGATGACCGCCGGCCCCGCCACCCGGTCCCCGGCGCCCAGCTTCGCGCGGATATGGACGGCGGCGTCCTGCATCCGGCCTTCGGCGAACAGGCGGGTCTGCGCCTCGGCAACGGGGTCGCCGCCCTCCCCGGCAATCGCCGGTTCTCCCGCCCGGTCGGTGCGCCCCACCAGTTCCAGCGCCGCCGCCTCGATGACGAGCCCCTTGGTCTCGGAGACGAAGCCGAAGCGCCTGTGGTGCTGGTCCTCGAAGCTCTCGCGCACGGCCGCCTCCGTTCCGAAGGGCACCGTCAGCGGCGAGTCCGTGCCGTCATAGCGCACATGCAGGCGCCGGAACGCCTCCACCCGCTCCGGCGGCACGCCCTGGGCGGCCATCTCCTCCCGGGCGAGCGCCTCCAGCCGCCGGAACGCCGCTTCGGCGCGGTCGATTTCGGCAAGCGGCGCCTCCACCGCCGTCTCGCGCAGCACCCGGATATCGGCCAGGCCCATGCCGTAGGCGGAGAGCACGCCCGCAAAGGGGTGGATCAGCACCGTCTCGATCCCCAGTGCATCGGCGACCGCGCAGGCATGCTGGCCGCCGGCCCCGCCGAAGCAGTTGAGCGCATAGCCGGTGACATCGTGGCCGCGCTCGATGGAGATGCGCTTTATGGCGTTGGCCATGTTCTCGACCGCGATGCGCAGGAAGCCTTCCGCCACCGCCTCCGGCGTGCGCCCGTCGCCGATCCGCTCCGCCAGCGCGGCGAACTCGCGGCGCACGGTCCCGACATCGAGCGGCTCGTCGCGGCCGGGGCCGAAGATGCGCGGAAAGAACGCCGGCAGCAGCCGCCCGAGCATGAGGTTGCAGTCGGTGACGGTCAGCGGGCCGCCGCGCCGGTAGCAGGCGGGGCCGGGGTCCGCGCCGGCGCTGTCGGGGCCGACCCGGAAGCGCCGCCCGTCGAAATGCAGGATGGAGCCGCCGCCGGCGGCGACGGTGTGGATGTCGAGCATGGGCGCGCGCATGCGCACGCCGGCGACCTCCGTCTCGAAGGCGCGCTCATAGCTGCCGGCATAGTGCGAAACGTCGGTGGAGGTGCCGCCCATGTCGAAGCCGATAATGCGCTCGAAGCCCGCCGCCCGCGCCGTCTCGACCGCCCCCACGATGCCGCCCGCCGGCCCGGAGAGAATGGCGTCCTTGCCTTGGAAGCGGCGCGCATCCACCAGCCCTCCGTTGGACTGCATGAAGAGCAGCCGCGCGCCCCCGAGCGCCGCCGCCATGCGCTCCACATGGCGGCGCAGGATCGGCGACAGATAGGCGTCCACCACCGTCGTGTCGCCGCGCGAGACGAACTTCATCAGCGGCGAGACCTTGTGGCTGACCGAGACCTGCTCGAAGCCGGCGCGCCGCGCGATTTCCTCCGCCGCGGCCTCGTGGGCGGTGTGGCGGTAGCCGTGCATCAGGCAGATGGCGACGGCCCGGAAGCCCTCTGCGTGCGCCCGGGCGAGGTCCGCTTCCAGCTTCGCCTCGTCGAGCGGCTGCACGACCTCGCCATGCGGCCCCATGCGCTCGTCCGCCTCCACGACTTCGGCATAGAGGATTTCCGGCAGCCGGATATGCAGGTCGAAGAGGCGTGGGCGGTTCTGGTAGCCGATCCGGAGCTGGTCGGCGAAGCCCCTGGTCACCACCAGCAGGGTACGCTCGCCCTTGCGCTCCAGCAGCGCGTTGGTCGCAACCGTGGTGCCCATCCGCACCGCCTCGACGCGCTCGGCCGGGATCGGCGCATCGCCTTCCGCGCCCAGAATATCGCGAATGCCTTGCAGCGCGGCGTCATCGTAATGCTCGGGCGCTTCGGAGAGCAGCTTGCGGGTGACATAGCCGCCGTCCGGCCCCCGGGCCACGATGTCGGTGAAGGTTCCGCCCCGGTCGATCCAGAACTGCCAGCCTGTGTTCATGCCGTCCCTCTCTGCCGCCCTTTCGGCGTTTCGTGCCGCCGCACCCCGTTGAACTCGGCCCCCGCCGCCGCTATACACTCCGGCCGACGGCCGGAGTGTAGCTCAGCCTGGTAGAGCACTGTCTTCGGGAGGCAGGGGCCGCAAGTTCGAATCTTGCCACTCCGACCATTCTTTTCAAACGCCTGAATGCCGCCCCCGCCTGCCGCGCGGTTGCCGGCCGCTTCCCGCCGGCGATAGGATGGCCTCCGGAACCGGCCGGGAGGACGACATGGCGGTGGCGACGGCGCATGCCGGGGCAGCAACGACGAGGGAAGACCTTGCCGCCCGTATCGCGACGCTGCCGCGCGTCCCGCTCGGCCACCTGCCGACGCCGCTCGACCACTGCCCCCGGCTTGCCGGCGCGCTCGGCGTGCGCGCCCTCTATGTCAAGCGGGACGACCTGACGGGCCTCGCCTTCGGCGGCAACAAGACCCGCCACCTCGAGTTCACCTTCGCCGACATCCTGGAGTCCGGCGCCGACATCGTGGTGGCCGGCGCCTACACCCAGTCGAACTGGTGCCGGCAGATCACCGCGGCCGCGCGCCGCCACGGCCTCGCGGTCTCGCTCGTGCTGATGGAGGGCGTCAAGGGGCCGGCGCTTCAGGGTAACCTGCTGCTCGACAGCCTGATGGGCGCCGATGTGACGGTGATCGACATCGCGTCCATGGAGGACATCCAGCCCCATCTCGACGCAAAGGCCCGCGAGCTGGAGGCCGCCGGCCGCCGGCCATACGTGATCGCCCCCTTCGGCCTCGACCAGCAGGTGCGCGCCGCGCTCGGCTATGTGGACATGGCGGTCGAACTCGACGCCCAGCTCGACGACGCCGGGATCGACCCCGACCATGTCTTCGTCGCGGGCGCCAACAACACGCCCGCCGGCCTCGTCACCGGCCTGCATGCGCTCGGCCGCCGGGCGCGGGTCACCTCGATCAGCCCGATCCGCTGGCAGGAGGAGCGGGCGCTCGACATCGCGCGCATCGCCACGGCGACCGCGCGGGCGCTCGGCCTCAACCTTGCAATCGAACCGGCCGATTTCACCGCCGACGAATCCTTTGCGGGCGAGACCTACGGCCTGCTCACGCCGGAGTCGCATGCCGCACTCCGGCTCGCCGCGGAGACCGAGGGCATCCTTCTGGACCCGGTCTATACGAGCAAGGCCATGGCCGGCCTCATGGACTATGCGAAGCGCGGCGTCGTGGGGTCCGGCGAGACGGTCGTGTTCGTCCACACCGGCGGCCAGCCGCTACTCTTCGCCTATGCCGGGGAGCTGACCGGAGACGGCTGACGCGGGGTCTGCCCGCCGGGCCTATTCGTAGCCGTAGTCCCGCCGCGCGCCTCCGGGCGTCACATAGCCGGCGCGGAGGTCCGCCTCGATGCGCTCGCGCGGGCGCCTTGCGGGATCGCCATGTCCGCCGCCGCCCGGCAGCCTGAGGCGGACGGTGTCGCCTTCGCGGAAGGTTATGTTCGGCGAGCTCGACGGCGCGATCGCCTCGCCGTTCACCTCGATTGCGCCGAAAGAGCCGTCCCTGCCGCCGCCCAGCCCCTGCGGCGGAAAGCGCATGCGCCCGGCCGAACCCGACAGCACCAGCGGCTCGCCCGCCCCCACCCGTCCGGGATACGCCTTCAGCACCAGCTCCTGGCCGAGGCCGCCCCGGAACTCACCCGCCCCGCCCGAGTCCGGGATGAGCTCGCGCGCCTCGTAGAGCACCGGCGTCTCCATCTCCGACCACTCGATGGAAACGTCGCGCACATTGTAGGGAAAGCTCACCGAGGCCAGCCCGTCATCGCCCGGCCGGCCGCCCATGCCGCCGAAGGCGTGCTGGTGCAGCGCGAACGCCTCGCCGTCCGGGCGCACGCCGTTGACGTAGAACTGCCAGGTCGGCATCGAGCCGGAGTCGGCCGGCACCCGGTCCGGGGCGATGCGCGCCAGCACCCGGAACATCAGCTCCGAGACCAGCATCCCGGCCGACAGCCGCCAGAAGCAGGCCGCCGGGAAGGTCGGGTTGAGCAGGGTGCCTTCCGGCACGGACAGGTGCAGCGGCTCATAGGTCCCCTGGTTGTTCGGCAGGATCGGGTCGCATACGAGCTTGAGCGGCAGCGCCACATAGGCGCGGGTGTAGTTGATGGGGCAATTGACCGGCCGGCGCACCTGCGCCGAGGTGCCGGTGAAATCCGCGTGGATGTCGCTGCCCTCGATCCGCACCGTCACCGCCAGCGTCTGCGGCTCCGCGATGCCCTCGATCTCCATCTCCATCTCTTCGCGGTATTCGCCGTCGGGAAGCGCGGCGATCCCGGCCCGCATCCCGGCTTCCGTGCGGCGCATGATCTCATCGGCGTGTCCGCGCAGCGTATCGAGGCCGAACTCGGCCGCCAGCCGCTCCAGCTCGCGGCTGCCCGCCCAGCCCGCCGCCACCTGGGCGCGCAGGTCGCCGATCATCTTCTCCGCGAAGCGCACATTGCGCCTGAGAAGCTGGAACAGCTGCTCGTTCGGCTCGCCGTCGTCATAGAGCCTGAGCGGCGGGATGATGAGGCCCTCTTCATAGACCTCCTCGCTGAGGCCCGAGCCCTTGCGCCCGCCGATATCGACATGGTGCACGCTGTTGATGGAGAAGCCGATCAGCCGCCCGCCGTGGAAGGCGGGCGTGGTGATGAAGACGTCGGCGGTCTGGCCGTTGCAGATCCAGGGATCGTTGCAGATGAATACGTCGCCCGGCCGGACCGTCTCGGGCGGGAAGTATTCCAGCAGGTTCCGTCCATATACAGGCATGACGCCGGTATGCCCGGTCGCGCCGAGCCAAGTCTGGCCGATCAGGCAGCCCCGGTCATCGTAGAGCCCGGTGGACATGTCGTGCACTTCGACGACATCGTGGGAAAACGCCGTGCGGAACATGGTCGTCGCCATCTCGTCGGCGATGGCGATGAGGCGCGGCCAGACGATGTCGAGCGCTTCGGGCGGCTCGTTGGGGTTCATGGCGCCTCCTCCGGATCGACGGCGATGACCAGCGACCCGTATTCGTCGACCGCCGCCGTCGCGCCCTCGTCGACGATCGTGGTCGCGGTCGCTTCCTCGACGATGGCCGGCCCCATAAACGCCGCGCCCGGACCGAGCCGGTCCCGGTCGAAGACGGCGAACGGGCGCATGCGGCGCTCGCGCGCCGACCAGGCCGGCCGTTCGCCGGCCGGGGCCGCCTCCCCGCCGGCGGCAAGCGGCTCGAATTCGAGCTCCCCGCCCACCAGTTCGCCGAGCACGCGGAGGTTCACGATCTCCGCCGGCACGTCGTCGTAGAAATAGCCGTATTTCTCGCGGTAGAGGGCGGCGAAGGACTGCCAGATCGCCTCGCGGTCCACCGCCCCGTCGAGCGGCACCGTCACCTGGTAGCTCTGGCCGATATAGCCGACATCGATCCCGCGCCGGAAGCGCAGCTCTCCCCCGGTGTCCAGCCGTGCCAGCAGCGCTGCGACCCGGTCCGCCATCTCCTCCAGCAGCGCTCCGGTCGCCGCCTCGTCGAGCTCGGCGAGCGGCGCCTTCAGGGTGCGCACGATGTCGTAGGCGGGTGGCGCGACCAGCAGGCCGAGCGCGGACAGCACGCCCGCCCGGAGCGGCACCATGACCCGCCCGATCCGGAGCTTCGCCGCAAGGTGGCAGGCATGCAGCGGCCCCGCGCCGCCGAACGCGACCAGGGTCGCCTGCCGGGGATTGCCGCCGCGCTCCGTTATGTGCATGCGCACCGCCGCCGCCATCGTCTCGTTGACCACGTCATGCACGGTCCAGGCCGCTTCGAGCGCGGACTGTCCGCGCGGGCGCGCCAGCTGCTCCTCGATGCCGGCCCGCGCCGCCTCCTCGTCGAGGCGCATCGAGCCGCCGGCGAAATTGCCGGGATTGAGGTAGCCCAACAGCAGGTCGGCGTCGGTCACGGTCGGTCTTGCGCCGCCCTGCCCGTAGCAGATCGGTCCGGGGTCGGCGCCGGCGCTTTCCGGCCCGACCTGCACGAGCCCCATTTCGTTGATGGCGGCGATGCTGCCGCCGCCGGCGCCGATCTCGATCATGTTGACCGCCGGCACCGCCACCGGAAAGCCGCTGGAGCGCGTGAAGCGCCGGGACCGCGCCACTTCCAGCTCGTCGGTGATCGGCAGCGCGCGCTCGCGGATGAGGCACGCCTTGGCCGTCGTTCCCCCCATGTCGAAGGAGAGCACTTCAGGCAGTTCGAGCAGTTCGGCGATCTGCCGCCCGACAATGGCGCCCGCCACCGGTCCCGACTCGATGAGCCGCAGCGGGAAGTCGCCCGCCGTCTCGGTGGAGCCGAGGCCGCCATTGGAGAGCATCACGCGCAGCGGCGCGGCGTAGCCGGCCCCGGCAAGCCCGCCGTCAAGATTGCCGAGATAGCGCTGGACGAGCGGCTTCACATAGGCGTTGACCACCGTGGTGCTGGTGCGTTCGTACTCCTTGATCTGCGGCAGCACGTCAGCGGAGGTCGTCACCGCGATTTCCGGTGCAAGCTCGCGCAGGAGGCGCGCCGCCTCCCTCTCGTTTTCGGGATTGACGTAGGAGTGAAGGAAGGCGATGGCGACGGAGCCCACGCGCTGCGCCCGCATCAGCGCGACGGCCGCCTCGATCTCCTCCGGCGGAACCGGGCGAAGGACCGTGCCGTCGCTGTAGGTGCGCTCGCCGATGGGAATGCGCAGATGCCGGGGCACCAGCGGCGCCGGGGGATCGGCCCAGAGCTCGTAGGTCGTCACCCGGACATGGCGGCGAAGCTCCAGCACATCGCGGAAGCCCCGGGTCGCGAGAAGCGCCGTGCGCGCGCCCTTGCGCTCGATGACCGCGTTTGCGACCAGGGTCGTGGCATGGGCGATGCGGCGGGTGCGGGCGACATGCTCGGGATCGACGCGCCCGAATGCCCTGAGGCCCTCCAGAACGCCCACCGACGGATCGGCGGGGGTCGTCAGGCATTTCTCCGCATGGATGGCGCCGGACCGCTCGTCATAGAGCACGAAATCCGTGAAGGTGCCGCCGGCATCGCAGCCCAGCCGGTACGCCGTCCGTCTCTCGTTCATCGCGCCGGACGGCAGGTCAGCAATCCGCGACCGACCAGCCGGCGAAGCGGCCGGGCCAGACCTTCGGATCGACCATGCTGCGCGGCGGCTCCCCGGCGATGACCTGGGCGATCTGGTCGGCGACGCCGTGCATCATCGCGTGGACGCCGAGATCGGTATTGGACGCGATATGCGGGGTGACGATCACATTGTCCATCGCCAGCAGCGGGTTGTCCGGCAGCGGCGGTTCGGGGTCGGTCACATCCAGCGCCGCGCCTGCAAGATGTCCTTCCTGCAGGGCCCGGATCAGCGCCTGCTCGTCCACCACCGGCCCGCGCGAGGCGTTCACCAGATAGCCGCCCTCGGGAATGAGGCCGAGTTCCCGCGCGCCGACCAGATGGCGGGTGCCCGGCGTCAGCGGCACATGCAGGGTGACGAACTTCGCGTCCGCAAAGACGGAGTCGAAATCGCCGGTCAGGGTCACGCCCTCCGGGGTCTCCTGCCGCAGGTCCACCAGGGGATCGCAGACGCGGACATTCATGCCGAGGCCGAGCGCGCAGGCCGCCGCCACGCGCCGCCCGATGCGCCCGTAGCCGACGACGCCCAGATTACGCCCCCTGAGCTCCGTGCCCCGCATCTTCTCCCGGTCCAGGGGCCGGCCTTCCCTGAGGAAGCGGTCCCCGGTCATCACGCGGGCCGCGAGCGCCGTCAGCAGCGCGACCGTGTGCTCGGCCGTGGACTGGCTGGGCGCGTCGGGATTGTGGATGACGACGATACCGCGCTCGCCCGCCGCCTCCACGTCGATCTTGTCCACGCCGATGCCGGGCGTGGCGACCATTTTCAGGCGATTACCGGCGCGCGACAGGAACGCGGCGTCGGCCGGTCCGCGGCCCACGACCACGATATCCGCGCCGGACACCCGCTCCAGCTCCGGATCGACGACCACCTCGGCCATTCCCCGGATGCGGTCCGTCGCCCCCATCGAGAACTCGTTCTGCATCACCACCTTGACCGGCATCCCGTTTCCCTCTCTATCTGCCCACTGGCTTCGTTATACACGCGGACATCGGGGGAGTCGCAAGCGGGATGACCGGGCGCCACACAACCGTCGGCATAGCCGGTGACGGATTCCTTATCGACGGCGAACCCACCTATGCCGGGCGGCGGTTCGGCCCGCACAAGATCGAGGGGCTGCTGCTCAACGCCCGCCTCGTCCAGGGCATTTTCGACGACCTCAATCCCGACACGAGAGACAGCTGGAACTATCCCGACGGCCCCTGGCACGCAGAGCGCAACACCCGCGAGTTTATCGCCGCCATGCCCGGCTGGCGGGCGGCCGGGCTTCTCTGCTTCACGCTCAATCTCCAGGGCGGCAGCCCGGAGGGCTACAGCCGGGAGCAGCCTTGGCACAACTCCGCCTTCGCGGAAGACGGCGCCTTGCGCCCGGACTATTTCCGGCGTCTCGAACGCATCCTGGACCGCGCCGACGAACTCGGCATGGCCGTCATCCTCGGGCTGTTCTATTTCGGCCAGGCTGGGCGGCTGGAGAATGAGGCGGCGGTGGTCCGCGCCGTGGAGCGGGCCGTCGGCTGGCTGCTCGAAAAGGACTACCGGCATGTCCTGGTGGAGATCGCCAACGAGGTCGATATCGGCCGGTACCGCCACGACATTCTGGCGGCCGGGCGCTGCCACGAACTCATCCGGCGCGTCCGCGCGCTGTCCGGCGGCAGGCTGCCGGTCAGCACGAGCCTGCGCGGCGGCAGCGTCCCCGGCGAGAACATCGTCGATTCGGCGGATTTCCTGCTTCTGCACGGAAACCGCGTCCCGGGCCCCGACGGGATAAGGCGCATGGTCCGGGAGTGCCGCGGGCATCCCGCCTATCGCGGCCAGCCGATCCTGTTCAACGAGGACGACCATTTCGATTTCGACAAGGACGACAACCACTTCCTGGCGGCGGTCGGCGAATATGCCGGCTGGGGCTATTTCGACTACCGCTTCCCCGGAGAAGGCCGCGAGGAAGGCTACCAGTCGGTGCCGGTCGACTGGGCGATTTCGTCGGAGCGCAAGCGCGGCTTCTTCAACCTGCTCGCAAGAGTAACCGGCCACGCGCAGCGATAGGATTGCCTCCGGGGCTCTAGAGCGGGACCCGTTCAGTCTGAAACGGAAGTCGAGCCGTCCCTCGATACGCGGCTCCGCCGCTACTCGGGATGAGGGAATTTTCGGAGCTGTGCCTTCCTGCCTTTCCTTACCCTGAGCAGCCCCGCACCGCTTCCTCCTGTCCCTCACCCTGAGTAGCGCCCGCGCCAGCGGGTGCGTATCGAAGGGCGGCTGCCGCTCCGGTTCAACATGAACAGACACCGCACTAAAGGCGGGCGGCGCGCCGGGCGGTCTTCGATCTTCAGCTGGCCCGGTCCTCTTCTTATTTCGCAAATCATGAACAATTTCCGATATTTTTGAATTATGTTCCCTGTATGGGCTTGACATCTGGCGGATTATGGTATGATGGCCCCCAGGGAAGCGGACTCCGGAGCCGCCTCCCCGGGTGCTGCGCGGCCGAGCGGCGCCACTTTCTGAAAACCCCTGGGAAGCCGACGGGAGACGTGCGCCCGCCGCCTCGCGCGCGCAATCAGGCGCGCGAACCGCGCCGCCGCGTAACGCCCGCCCGCGCCGGCACAGGCGCCCGCGCGGGAGACGCGCGAAACAGGGACCCGCTTCCCGTCGGAGGAGGAGAGACGATGACCGCAACCGACCCCCGCCCCGCACTGGCGGCGATGCTGGCCGAAAAGCTGGCGCCCGCCGCCGCAGCCCTTGCCGAAGCTTATGCCCAGGACATGAACGCAGCGCCGCCGCCGGAGGACGACCGCGCCCTGGCCGACCGTCACCGCGCCGGGCGCGCCGCGCTCTCCCATCTGCGCCAGATCCTCAACCTCCTCGACTGGGCCGCCGCCCGCATGCCCGAGCCGGAGCCGGCAGTCATCGGGGAACCGGCGGAGGACCTCGACGACTGGGTTCCGGAGCCGGAGCCCGAGACCGGCTATGACGGCAGCGAGGACGAATACCACTATTTCGACGAGGTCTATGTCGGCAGCCAGCAGACGCCGGAGTTCCGGGCGTGGCATGCGGAGCAGGAGCGCCCCCGGATCGGGTCCGGGGCAGGCTGCTTCGGGCCGCTGGTGCCCGACGAGGACAGTTACGACGGCAGCGAGGACTACTACAACTTCGGCGAGCGCCAGTATGTGGGCAAGCTGACCACGCCCGCGTTCTACGACTGGCTCGCCCGCCAGGAACGCCGCGAGGCCGCAGAACTCGCCGCAAGGGAGGCCGCCGCTGCGGGCGGGAGCGCCGGCGGGCGGTAGTGTCCCGGTCCCCAAGTCGTCATGGCCGCCCCCCATATCGTCATGCCCGGACTTGTTCCGGGCATGACGGAAGAGCCTGTCGAAGGGGGCGTTCAAGTATGATGAAAAGGGAGCGGACGGGGGGCTCTGCGGGCGTCCGGGCGGTGGTGAGGACAGGCGGAAGAGATCGAGCGGCGGACAGCTTCATGCCCGAACCGACTACAGCATATGAGCCCGGCGCATGCAGAACATGACATCGCATGACATTTCATGACGCCCCGCGGCGGGTCCCATCAGCCGATGCGATCCCTCACGGCGGCGACGGCCTCCAGCATGCGTTCGTGGTCGCCGACGAAGCGCAGCGCGATATGGCTGGCGCCGCGCTCCGCATAGCCGCCGATCCACTCCGCCGCGGCTTCCGGCGGGCCGGCGAAGGCGGTCTGGCGGCGGCGGATGACGGCGGCGGGCGCGCCGTAATAGCTCTCCAGATAGGCATCGATGCGCGCATTGCCGGCGTCCACGTCCCCGTCGAGTGCAATCGTCAGATAGACCGCGCCCTCGACGGCGCCCGCCGGGCGTCCGGCGGCAGCGGCGGCGGCCTGCACCGTCCGCCAACGCTCGCCCCAGCCCTCGGCGTCGGGGCCGGTCGGGAGCCAGCCGTCGAAATGCCGGGCGGCGCGTTCGAGGCCCGCCGAGTGGCCCGCGCCGAGCCAGATGGGCGGGCCGCCCGGATTGTGCGGCGTCGGCCCGAGCACGCCGTCCTTCACGGGCCAGCGCCCCTCCCAGTCCACCGGCTCGCCGGACCAGAGCGCGCGGCAGAGGCGGAGCCCTTCCAGCATCCGCCCGACGCGCTTCTCGAAGGGCACGCCGGCGGCGGCAAACTCGGCGCGGATATTCGGCACGTCGCCCGCAATGCCGTAGCCCAGGATCAGCCGCCCCTCGGCGATGCGGTCGAGCGTCGCGACCTGGTGGGCCAGCACGACCGGGTTGCGCAGCGCCGGCAGCAGCACGGCCGTGCCGACCGCGACGCGCTTCGTGCGCGCCGCCACCGCCGCCATCAGCGTCAGCGGGTCGTGGCGCGGCCGCGCGAGCAGGCTGTCGCCGATCCAGATCGAGTCGTAGCCGAGCGCCTCGGCGCGCTCCGCCAGCGCCAGCATCGGCCCGGTCTCGTTCAGCCCGCTCATGATGCGTTCGCGGGTAGGCAGCAGATAGCCGATCTTCGGTGCGGTCATGTCCCGGTGTCTCCGAAAGGGGATCGGCAGAGTTTCACCAATTCGGCCCGCGCTGCAATTCGGCGGCGCTGGACCGGGCCGGACGGAGGCGCTACCTCATCCGGGCGCCCAAGTCCGGGGAGAAGCGTGATGTTGCCGTTGGAGGGGGTCCGCGTCGTCGCGGTGGAGCAATACGGCGCCGGGCCGTTCGGCACGATGCAGCTTGCCGACCTGGGCGCGGAGGTCGTCAAGGTCGAGAACATTGCCGAGGGCGGCGATGTCGGGCGCTATGTGCGCCACCCGAAGGATCCGCTGCCGGAGGGCGACAGCCTGTTCTTCCAGGCGTTCAACCGCAACAAGAAGAGCCTCGCCCTCGACCTCAAGCAGGAGGCCGGCCGGGAGGTGCTGCACGACCTCGTGCGCTCGGCCGACGGGCTGCTCGACAATCTGCGCGGCGACCGGCCGGCGAAGCTGGGCCTGACCTGGGAGGCGCTGAAGGCCGTCAACCCCGCCATCGTCTGCGTGCATCTCTCCGCCTATGGCAGCGAGGGTCCGCGCGCGGCCTGGCCCGGCTACGACTATCTGATGCAGGCGGAGGCCGGCTACCTCTCCGTTACCGGCGAGCCGGACACGCCGCCGGCGCGCATGGGGCTCTCCATGGTCGATCTCGCAACCGGCGTGCAGGCGGCGCTCGCCATGACCTCGGGCATCCTCGCGGCGCGGGCCGGCGGCAGGGGCATGGACCTCGACGTTTCGCTCTACGACACGGCCATGTCGAATCTCGGATACCTCGCCTGCTGGTATCTGACCGCGGGCATCGTGCAGGGCCGCGAGCCGCGTTCCTCGCATCCGAACCTGACGCCCTCGCAGCTCTACCGGACGCGCGACGGCTGGCTGTTCGTCATGTGCAACAAGGAGAAGTTCTGGGGCGAGCTGGCGGACGCGCTCGGCAGCCCGGAATGGAAGGACGACCCGCGCTTCCGGGATTTCGCCGCCCGCCTCGCCAACAGGGAGCTGGTGACAGAGGTGCTCGACGAGGCGCTGTCCGCAAAGACGACGGCCGAATGGCTGGAGGCGCTTCAGGGCCGGGTGCCGGTTGCGCCGGTCAACGATATTGCGAGCGCCATGGATGCGCCCTTCCCGACCGAAACCGGCCGCCATCTCTGGGTGGACCATCCGAGCGGCCGCCGCGTCGGCTCCGTCGGCCCGCCGATCCGGACCGGCAGGGCGCCGCCCGCCCGGCCGGCGCCCGCCATGGGCGCGGACACCGACGAGCTGCTGGCCGGCCTCGGCTACAGCCCGGAAAAGATCGCCAGGCTCAGGGCCGCGAAGGTCGTCTGATACCGGGATGTGCCATGTAGAGTTCATGTCCTGGCGGCGTCCCGTTGGGCTCCCCTCCCGCTGGGCGGGAGGGGTTGGGGGAGGGCCACCCGGCGTGACGGGCCTTTGCCAGGCTCCGCCTGCCGCTTCCGCTGGCGCGAAAGCGGCCCCCCACCCGGCCCCCCCCGCAAGCGGGGGAGGAGCTTTCCGGCAGCCGCCGACATAGGTTCCGATCAATAACCGTCGGTATAACGCCGTCGCCGGGCTATCCGAATTCGGCCTCCGCCAGCAGCACCGCCCATTGCGCGCCGTGCATGTCGCGGTCGCTGCGGCTGCCCTGCGGCACGGGGCGGGGGAAGCTGAATTTCACGACCCGGATTTCCGGCAGCTCGTAACGCCCGACCCGCTCCGGGTCCACGCCGTAGAGCCGACCGACCGCCGCTGTCGAGACCGCCGCATTGACCCGCTGGAAGGCCGCGTCGGTGCCGCAGAAAATGTCCACCGTGACCATGAACGGCCCGGCATTCTTGGACCGGACCGCGCGCACCGCATCACCCAGCCGGACCATGCCCGACCTCCGTGACTTCCAGCCGGAAGGCTTCCATCGGGTCGTCGAGCCGCATGACATGGTTGAGGGCGAACTCGTAGAGCGGCCCGCGCTCGGTCTCCGCCGGCGAATAGGGGAAGGCGAAGGTCGGCAGGTCCTCGTCGTCGCTCAGCGGGAAATGCAGCAGGAAGGGATTGGCAAGCCGGGCGATCTCGGTCGCGGTCGCCTGCGAGGCGGCCGTCACGATGGCGAGCACGCCGACCTCGACCGGATCGGAGGCCCGCGCCTCCAGCGGCCCGAGCGCCGCATCCACGCCGATCAGGCGGAATTCGATGGCGTAGTCACGGGCCCCGAGGCCGGTGCGGGCCGGGATTTCGCGCCCGAGGAACGCCTCCAGCCGGTCGAGCCAGCGCCTTGCATTGGCGACATAGCGCGCGTCGCGCAGGATCGCGAGCGCCGTCGTCTGGAAGCCGGCGAGCCGCGCCCCTTCCAGCTTCACCGTGTAGGTTTCGGACGCGACCCAGCGGGAGCCGGAGATGCGCACCCGCCGCTCGTCCAGCGCGTCGTATGCCGCGCCGCGCGCATCCAGATGCCCGCCCGGCTCGTACAGGATGAACGGGTCGGCGTTCTCGTAGAGCATGTGCGCCGCCACGGACTCCGGCGTGCATCGCGCACCGTCGGCATGGGGCTCCACCGTGCAGCCGGCGCCGTCGAACTCGAGGCCGATCACGCCGCTCATCGGCCGTGTCGAGCAGAGCGCGCCGCATTCGCCGATCTTGGCGCCGTGCCAGGCTGCGCCCGCATGCTCGCCGTTCATCAGCGGCAGGGCGGAGATCGCCGCCGTGTCGGTCGCGCGCCCGGCGATCACCACATCCGCGCCCGTGCGGAGCGCAGCCGCGATCTGCTCCGCGCCCGCCAACGCCACGATATGCGTGCAGCGCGCGATGTCCTCGGCGTCGAGGCCGCCTTCCGGCGCGCCTGCAAGCGGCGCCAGCCTGCCGGCTTCCAGCGCGTTGCGGACCGACGCGGCCGGCTGCTCCGATTTCAGCGCGGCGACCCTGAGGCGGCGGCCCTCCGCCTCGGCAACGGAGCGGGTCGCCGCCAGCATCGCCTCCACCATGGCGTCGGTGCCGCAGGTGCCGGCGGAGCCGAGCACGAGCGGGCAGCCGGCAGCCGCGCGCGCCGCCAGCAGCTCCTGCCATTCGGACCGCACGGAAGCATCGGAATATTTCGAAACCCCGGCGCCCAGATAGAACGGGCCGCTGTCGGTCGAGCCGCCGTCTATGCAGATGATGTCCGGCTTGTCGGCGGCCGCGCGCCGGAGCGCCTCCCGGTCGAAGCCGAGGCCCAGCACGCCCGAGGGAACGAGCACCCGCGTTGCCATGTCATGCAGAAGCGCCGCCCGGCCCGCCGCGAAGGCGGTCCAGCGCCGGCCCGAAGAGGCTGGGCGCGCCGACGGCCAGCACCCTGCCGTCGGAATCGAGACCGAGCGGGCGGCCCTGCCAGTCGCCGATCCGCCCGCCGGCGCCCTCGACCACAGGCACATGCGCCAGATAGTCGTACGGTTTGAGGCCGGCCTCCGCGACCATGTCGATCCAGCCGCAGGCGAGCAGGCCGTAAAGATGGCAGTCGCCGCCGAAATGCCGCTGGCCGCAGGCTGCCGACAGGCGGTCGAAGGCTGCGCGCGAAGCGTCGTCGGGGAACAGGTCGGGCGAGGTGGCGTTGAGCGAGGCGGCGGCGAGGCCCGCGCAATCGCGCACATGCGCGGGCGCGCCGTTGAAGGTCGTGGGCTCGCCGGCAATGCCGATCCAGCGCTCGGAGAGGATCGGCATGTCGATCAGCCCCGCGACCGGCCGGCCCTCCTCCAACAGCGCCGCCATGACGCCGAAACCCGGCTTGCCGTTGACGAAGGCGCGCGTGCCGTCGAGGGGATCGAGCACCCAGACGCGCCTAGCGTCGAGGCGTTCGGAGCCGAACTCCTCGCCCAGTATGCCGTCTTCGGGGAAGGCCTCTCCGATCGCCCGGCGCATCGCCTGCTCGGCCTCGCGGTCGGAGCGGGTTACGGGCGATTCGTCATCCTTGCGCTCGACTGCCACGCCGGAGCGGAAATAGCGCCGGTGGATCGGGCGGACGGTATCGCCCAGACGGTCGAGAAAGGCGCGGATCATCAGGCCGGCGCGCCCGCAGGCGCCTCAGGGCAGCGGCCGCGGTTCGTCCGCCATCATGCGCATGAAGGCGATGACATTGGCGCGGTCCTTCGGCTTCTTCAGCCCGACAAAGGCCATCTTGCCGCCCTTCACCACCTTTCTCGGCTTGGTGAGATAGGCGTCGAGCCGCTCATAGGTCCACTGGCCGCCGAACGCCAGCATGCCCTTGGAATATTTGAAGCCCTCGCGCGCTCCGACATCCGCGCCGACGATATTCCAGAGATTGGGGCCGATGCGCTTCTTGCCGCCCTTGTCGATGGTGTGGCACGCCTTGCACTTGTTCCAGACCTTCTTGCCTTTCTCGGGGTCGGCGGCTGCGAGGCGCTCGGCAAGGCTCCTGGCCGGCTCGGCCGCCATGGCCGACCCGATCAGCGAGAAGCTCCAGCCAAGGCGCTCTTCCGTTGCCGGCGCGGGGGCGGGTTCCCCCGCTGCCTGCCTGCCGTCCGGCTCCGCCGGCAGGGCCGCCTTGGGCTTGGCTTCGCCCTCCTCGGCCGGCTCCTCCGCGCCGCCTTCCGGCAGCGGCTGCGGCGAGGCCGAGAGCGTGCGCAGATAGGCGATGAGATCGGCGCGGTCGCGGGCCTTCTTCAGCCCGACGAAGGTCATCTTGGTGCCCTTGATGAAGTTCTTCGGCTTGTGGAGGAAAGCGTTGAGACTGGCGTAGGTCCAGTCGCCCTCCTGCTCCGCCATCGCATCGGAATACCCGAAGTCCGCCTGCGCTGCGATGTCCGCGCCGACGATGTTGTAGAGGTTCGGCCCCTGCTTGGCCGCGCCGCCTTCATCGAAGGTATGGCAGGCGGTGCATTTCTTGGTGATGGACTCGCCGCGCGCGATATCGGCCTCGGCCAGCATGCCGGCGATCGGCTCGGGGCCTGCCGGCTCCGTGCGGGCTGCCGGCGCGGCGGCGGCCATGTCCGCCTCATGCGGCGCGGCTCCGTGTCCGCCATCCTGCTTCGGGACCAGGGTGTTGCCGAAAATACCGATAAAGATGGTCACAACGCCGGCCAGCAGCAGCCCGCCCGCAACTTTGTTGAACTCGTAAAAGTCCATCGCCTCGTCGTCCGGTTGACGGCTGCGCGCACGAGGGCATTCTTGCACGGGCGGCATGGCGCATGCCGGAAAGCCCTCTCTCGGATCTGGAGTGTAGGGACGGCTGAAATGAGCGGATATGCGGCGTTGCGTCGCTTCGATCCCGGCCGATGAGCGGTTCGGCACTCATCGCCATACCCGCGCGGATGGCTTCGACGCGGCTGCCGGGCAAGCCGCTCGCGGACATTGCCGGGCGCCCGCTCATCGTCCATGTGCTCGAACGCGCGGTGGAAGCGGGCGTCGGGCCGGTGCTCGTCGCCTGTAGCGAGCCGGAGGTGGCCGAGGCGGTGCGCGCGGCCGGCGGCGAGGCGGCGCTGACCGATCCCGGCCTGCCTTCGGGCTCGGACCGCATCCGCGCCGCGCTCGACGCCTTCGACCCCGGCCGCCGGTTCGACCGCATCGTCAATCTCCAGGGGGACCTGCCGACGGTTCCGCCGGACGACATCCGCGCCGCGCTCGCCCTGCTCGACGACCCGGAGGTGGATATCGGCACGGTCGCCGCGGAGATCCGGCGCGAGGAGGAGCGCACGAACCCCAATGTCGTGAAGGCGGTGTTCGGCGCCGACGGGCGGGCGCTGTATTTCACCCGCGCCACGGCCCCCTCTGGCCCCGGGCCGCTGTTCCACCATATCGGGCTCTACGCCTGGCGGCGGGCGGCGCTGGAACGCTTCACGGCGCTTCCCCCGAGCCCGCTGGAACAGCGCGAGAGACTGGAGCAATTGCGGGCGCTCGAGGCCGGAATGCGGATCGCCGTGGCCGTCGTTGACAGCGTTCCGCTCGGCGTCGATACTCCCGCCGACCTCGCCCGGGCGCGGGAAATCCTTGCCGTAAAACCTTGAATTCGAACCATCCGATGGCCGCCAACGCCGACGACCGCCGGATCGCCTTTCAGGGCGAACCGGGAGCCTATTCAGACCTTGCCTGCCGCCGGGCCTATCCGGAGCTGGAGCCGCTTCCCTGCCGGGCCTTCGAGGATGCCTTCGCGGCGGTCGAGGGCGGCGAGGCGGCGCTCGCGATGATTCCCATCGAGAACTCCATAGCCGGGCGCGTCGCGGACATCCACAGGCTGCTGCCGGAGACCGGGCTGCACATCGTGGCCGAGCATTTCGAGATGGTGCGCCACCAGCTTCTCGCCGCGCCGGGCGCCAGCCTGGAGACGATCCGGCGGGTGCGCAGCCACGTCCATGCGCTCGGCCAGTGCGGCAGGCTGATCCGCGAGCTCGGCCTCACCGCGCTCGTCCACGCCGATACTGCGGGCGCGGCCGCCGAGGTGGCGGAGCGGGCCGACCCGGAGGAGGCCGCCATCGCGTCCACGCTCGCCGCGGAGCATTACGGCCTCCGGATCCTGCGCGCCGACATCGAGGACGCCGCGCACAACACGACCCGCTTCATCGTGCTGGCCCGCGAGCCGGCGCATCCGCCGCCCGGCGCGGCCGCGGCGACCACCCTGCTGTTCAAGGTCCGCAATGTGCCGGCGGCGCTCTACAAGGCGCTGGGCGGCTTCGCCACCAACGGCGTCAACATGACCAAGCTCGAGAGCTACATGACCGACGGCAGCTTCACGGCAACCCAGTTCTACGCCGATATCGAGGGCCGCCCGGAGGACCACTCCGTCCGGCTGGCGCTGGAGGAACTCGACTTCTTCTCCCGCGAGACCCGCATTCTCGGCGTCTATCCGGTCTCCCCCGCGCGGGGCCGCCTGAACGGCGACGGATGCTGAGAGACCCGTTTGAGAATAGCGTCCATGCAAGGTCCGGTCCGGTTCGGTCATGCCTGCCCCCATATCGTCATGCCCGGACTTGATCCGGGCATCCATGCGGCCGCTCGGAGGAGGTGGTTGGGAGAGATGCCCGGAACAAGTCCGGGCATGACGGGAAGAGGGGCGGGGCAACGCCTTCGACCCTGTATTAAAACGCCCGGTCGCCAATTCTCAAACGGATGCTGAGGCGGCGGCCCCGGGGAAAGGGAGGCGAGATGGATTTCGGATATTCGGACAAGGTCCGCCGGCTTCAGGAACAGCTAACCCGCTTCATGGCCCGGGAGATCGTGCCGCGCGACAAGGAATGGCACGAACTGACCGAGCAGGGCGTCTTCCCCCCGCCCTTCTGCGCCGGCATCAAGGACCGCGCCAGGGAAGAGGGGCTCTGGAACATGTTCCTGCCCTCCCTGCCCGAGGACGCGCCGGGCACGCGCTGCACCAATCTCGAATATGCCCCGCTCGCCGAGATCATGGGCCGCATCTACTGGGCGCCCGAGATGTTCAACTGCAACGCGCCGGACACGGGCAATATGGAAGTGTTCCATATGTTCGGCACGCCGGAGCAGAAGCGCCGCTATCTGGAGCCGCTGCTGGACGGCAGAATCCGCTCGGCCTTCTGCATGACCGAGCCGGAAGTCGCGTCCTCGGATGCCACCAATGTGCAGACCCGCATCCGGCGCGAAGGGGACGAGTGGGTCATCGACGGGCGCAAATGGTTCATCACCAACGCCGCCCATCCCGAGCTCGGCGTGATGATCGTGATGGGCGTGACCGACCCGGACGCCGCCGTGCACCGCCGCCAGAGCCAGGTGCTCGTCGATCCCGGCACGCCGGGCGTGCGCATCGCGCGCAACATCCCGGTCATGCACCACATCGCGCCGGAGGGGCATTGCGAGGTCGTTTTCGAGAATGTCCGCGTGCCTTACGGCAACCTGATCGGCGAGGAGGGCGGCGGCTTCGCCATCGCGCAGGCGCGGCTCGGGCCCGGCCGCATCCACCACTGCATGCGCACCATCGGGCAATGCGAGGTGGCGCTGCAGCTGATGATCGAGCGCGGGCTCAACCGCACGACCTTCGGCAAGCGCACCATCGACCACGACACGGTGCGCGAGGCCGTGGCGCTGTCGCGGACCGAGATCGACATGGCGCGTCTGCTCTGCCTGCGCACCGCCTGGCTGATCGACGCCCACGGCAACAAGGCGGCCCGCAACGAGGTCTCGCAGATCAAGGTGGTGGCCGCGCGCCTCTAGACCGAAGTCTCCAACCGCGCGATGCAGGTGTTCGGCTCCATGGGGCTCACGCCCGACACGCCGCTCTCATGGCTGTGGACCTGGGGCCGCGCGCTCCAGTTCATCGACGGGCCGGACGAGGTGCACTTGCGCGGCATCGCGCGCAATGTCGTCCGCGAGCATGAGCGCTCCGGCCTCGACCCGGTAACGCCGCACTTCTACCGCATCAGCAAGGACTACGACGAAAGCCGGCTTTCGAATTCATAGGCGTTGAGCAGGACGGCGTTCCGAAGCAGGATCGACTGCATGGAAACCTTGGCCTCCTGGATCGCGCCGGCGATCACCCTTGCCTTGTTCGGCTGGCTCATCGTCGCAATCCGCAGCCTGCGGCGCGAGCAGCGCGAGGACATGCGCGAAGTCCGGAAGGACTTCGGAGAGGTCAGGGACAGGCTCTCGCGGCTGGAGGGCTATATCGCCGGCCGCGATGCCCGCGCCGGCGATCCCCCGCCCGTCGCGGCGGAATAGAACCATTCCCCGCCCATAAGCTGCTGGCCTGCTGGAGTCGCAGGAAGACCGGGCTTGACTTTCGCTATTTATGTTCTATATTTGTTTCAAATCATTCTTCGGGAAGGCATGATCTGGACCTGACAATCCGGCGGACCGTTGCGGCGCGCGCAAGGCCCCGCCGCCGGCTTGCTCCGTTCCCCTCCCTTCGGGCGGGAGGAGAAAAGGGACTGCCATCGAACATGAGGCCCGCCTTGCGGACCCCCGTATGAACGCGCGCCGTTTCGCTCAGTCGGCCTCGACCAGCCTCTTCGTGAGCGTGACGATATTGCGGCCCTCGTCCCGGCGGTAGGTCACGCTGTCCATCAGCTCATGCACCAGGAAGAGGCCGAGCCCGCCGACGGTCCGCTCTTCCAGCGATGCGTCGAAATCGACCCCCGGCGGCGGTCCCGAGGGGTCGAACGCCCGGCTGTCGTCGTCGATCTCCACCACCAGCGCGTCCGCCTGCCTGCTGAGCGCGATACCAATGCGGTGCGGGCCTTCGTCGTCATATCCGTAGCCGATCGTGTTCGTCAGAATCTCGTCGATCGAAACATTGACCGCATTGGCGGTCATCGGCCCGATGCCGCGGGCCTCGCAGAACTCATCGATCCGGGCGGCGACATCGGCGATCTCGTGCACATCGTTGGCAATCGAGATTTCAACCCGGTCTTCGTCCACTGCTCCCTCGTCCCTCCGCGGATGATGAAGGCCGCAACTCTTGCCGGAACGCGCGTCCGCGGGTCCGGCCAGCCCGGCGTTACGATACCACACTCCCGGCGGCGATGGCGGCGAGGTCGCGCAGCAGGCGTTCCGTGCCGGCGATGCGGGCGGGTTCCTTCTCCCAGCTTCGGCCGATGACGAGCTTGTGGTCGGGCCTGAGCCGGGCGGTGCCGGCCTGCCTGCCGATATAGTCGATCAGGCCCGCCGGATTGGCGAAGTCGCCGCCCCGGAAGGAGACCACCGCGCCTTTCGGCCCGGCATCCACCTTCTCGACGCCCGCTTCCCTGCACAGCCGCTTGATGGCGACGATCCGCAGCAGGTTCTCGAGCTCGTCCGGCACGGGACCGAAGCGGTCGACGAGTTCGGCCGCGAAGGCGTCGGTCTGTTCCCGGTCCTCCAGAGCGGCGATCCGCCGGTAGAGCGAAAGGCGCACATTGAGTTCGGCAACATAGCTTTCCGGGATCAGCACCGGCGCACCGAGGCCGATCTGCGGCGTCCAGGACCTGTCCTCCTCCGGCTCGTCCACGCCGGAACGCGCCGCCGCCACGGCCTCCTCCAGCATATGCTGGTAAAGCTCGATGCCGACCTCGCGGATATGGCCCGACTGTTCGTCGCCCAGCAGATTGCCGGCGCCGCGTATGTCGAGGTCGTAGCTCGCAAGCTGGAAGCCCGCCCCCAGCGTGTCCAGCGTCTGCATGACGCCCAGGCGCTTCTCGGCCGCCTTTGTGAGCTTGCGGCGTTCCGGCAGCGTCAGATAGGCGTAGGCGCGCTGCTTGGCGCGGCCGATGCGGCCCCGCAACTGGTAAAGCTGCGCCAGGCCGAACATGTCCGACCGGTGGACGATCAGCGTGTTCGCCTCCGGAATGTCGAGGCCGGACTCGACGATATTGGTCGAAACCAGCACATCGACCCGCCCATCGTAAAAGGCGCCGACGGCTTCCTCCAGCTCCGCCGCCGCCATGCGGCCATGGGCGACGCCGATACGCGCATCCGGCATCATCGCCCGGAGCCGTTCCGTCACTTCCGGCAGGTCGCGCACCCGCGGACAGACATAGAAGCAGCGCCCGCCCCGCAGCAGCTCCCGCCGGACCGCCTCGCGGATGACCAGCGCGTCGAAGGGGCCGACGAACGTGCGCACCGCCAGCCGGTCCACCGGCGGCGTTGCAATGAGACTCATCTCGCGCACGCCCGACAAGGCAAGCTGGAGCGTGCGCGGAATCGGCGTGGCCGTCAGCGTCAGCACATGCACATTGCTGCGATATTGCTTCAGCCGTTCCTTGTGGGCGACGCCGAAATGCTGCTCCTCGTCCACGACCAGCAGGCCCAGCCGTTTCATGCGGACCGACTTCGCGAGCAGCGCGTGGGTGCCGATCACGATGTCGAGCCTGCCGTCGGCAAGGCGCTCCCTCACCTCGCGCGCCTCCTTGCCGGCCACAAGGCGCGAAAGCTGGCCGATCTCCACCGGCAGGCCCCGGAAACGCTCCCTGAAGGTCTGGACGTGCTGGCGCACCAGCAGGGTCGTCGGCGCCACGACCGCGACCTGGAAGCCGCTCATCGCCGTCACGAACGCCGCCCGGAGCGCGACTTCGGTCTTGCCGAATCCGACATCGCCGCAGATCAGCCGGTCCATCGGCCTGCCGGCGGCGAGGTCCTCCAGCACGTCCTCTATGGCCTGCAGCTGGTCGTTCGTCTCCGGGAAGGCGAAGCGCGCGGCAAACTCGTCATACAGCCCCGCGGGAGGCTGCAATGTTTCGCCGGACCGCAAGGTGCGCTCGGCCGCCACCCGGATGAGCTGCTCGGCAAGCTCGCGGATGCGCTGCTTCATCCGCGCCTTGCGCGCCTGCCACTGGACGCCGCCGAGCCGGTCCAGCACGACCGCGCTGTCGGAAGCGCCGTAACGCGACAGCGTCTCCATGTTTTCCACCGGCACGAACAGCCGCCCGTCGCCGGCATACTGGATGCGCAGGCAATCGTGCGGCGCGCCGGCGGCGGTCACCGCCTCCAGCCCCTCATAGCGGCCGATGCCGTGCTCCACATGCACGACGATGTCGCCCTCGGCGATTTCGGAGAGGTCCTGGAGGAAGTCCCGCGCCCGGCGCCGACCCCGCGCCCGGGCGGAGAGGCGCTCGCCCAGAATGTCCTGCTCGGTAAGCACTGCGAGGTCGGCGGTCTCGAACCCGCCTTCGAGCGCCAGCACGGCCGTCCCGAGCCGGTCCGCCGGCAAGCCGTCCAGATCCGAGACGGTCTCGACCGGAGTCGTCACGACGCCCTGCTCGCCCAGCAGCCCGGCCAGCCGGTCGCGGGACCCTTCGCTATAGGCGGCGAGCAGCACCCGCCGGCCCGCGGCCGCATGGGCCGCCAGCCGGTCGCCGACGGCGCCGTAGAGGTCGATGTCGGGGCGGGCCCGCGCCTCGGAGAAATCGACGGCCGGCCGGCCGCCGGCATCCGGCCCGTCCGACACGGCCGCCGGCAGCAACACCGCGCCCGGACGGTCCTGAAGGCATGCCTCCCAGCCGGCGGCGTCCAGATAGAGCCTGTCCGGCGGCAAGGGCCGGTAAGGCGCTTCGCCCGACGGCGGGTCGAGCCGCGCGGCATAGTGGTCGGCAACCGCCTCGAAGCGGATGTCGCGCGCCGCGCCTGCCTGCTCGTCCTCGACCACAGCGGCGCCCGGCAGGTAGTCGGCAAGCGTCTCCAGCCGCTCATGGAACAGCGGCAGCCAGTGCTCGATCCCGGCGGCGCGGCGGCCCGCCGACACGGCCTCGTAAACCGGGTCGTCGGCCGTCACCGCGCCGAAAGCCGCGCGGTAACCTTCGCGAAAGCGCGCAATGCTCTCCCGGGTCAGCACGACCTCGCTCGCCGGCACGAGATCGAAGCGCTCCAGCCGGTCGGTGCTCCGCTGGTCCACGGGGTCGAAACGACGGATTTCCTCGATCTCGTCCCCGAACAGGTCGATTCGAAGCGGGGCGGCCCCGCCGGCCGGAAAGAGGTCGATCAGCCCGCCCCGGACGGCGTATTCGCCCGGCTCCATCACGGTTTCGGCGCGCTGGTAGCCATGCCGCTCCAGGAAGGCGAGCAGCGCTTCCGTGTCCATTGGGCCGCCGGCCTCGCCGGAGAAGCGGCTACCCGCAAGGCCGGCCCGCGGCGGCACGCGCTGGAGGAAAGCATTGGCGGTAGTCAGCAGGATATCGGGCCGCGCCCCGTTCGCCAGCGCCGCCAGGGTCGCGAGGCGCTCGGACACGAGATCGTTGCGCGGCGAGCTGCGGTCATAGGGCAGGCAATCCCAGCTCGGGAACCGCAACAGCGCGAGTTGCGGCGCGAAGAAGCCGAGGCACTCCGCCATCCGCGCCATTTGGGCGTCGTCGCGCGAGATGTGGACGACCGGCTCCCCGCTCTCCGCCAGCGACGCCAGCACGCGCGCATCGTGGCCCGGCGGCGCGCCCCCCAGGCGAACCCGTCCGGCAAGGTCGAGCGGCGGAATCATCCGGCTTCCTGCTTAGCCGTCAAAGTCCGCCTGCCGACATTCCCTCCGTCATGCCCGGACTTGTTCCGGGCATCCATACGGCCGTCCGGCGGAAACGGGGGCGGGAGATACCCGGAACAAGTCCGGGTATGACGGGAAAAGGGCATGACGATTAAGAGGAGACACGCGCGGGAAAACCGCGCGATCGGGCGTTTGCGGGGACGCCCGCGGACCGCAAGGCCGGCGGGGCGGGGCGGCAGGCGGCGGATTCTCATGGACAGGCTGCTCCGGCCCCAGGCACAGAGGCTATCAGGCGGGCCACGACCGGGTCGTCGGGCGGCTCTGCCGCGCCGGTCACCCAGTCCATGATCTCGGGGTCGGACCGGGACAGAAGCGCTTCGAAGCTCGCGAGTCCGTCTTCGTCGAGATTGCCCAGCCACGCGTCCGCCAGGGGACCGAGAAGCAGGTCGGCTTCCTTCGTGCCCCGGTGCCAGGCCCGGAACCGCAGCCGCTTCCGGCGGTATTCCAGCTCGTCCTGCAACGCTTCGCCCCCTCAATGCGGTGGGTGGTATAAATTGCCGGCCGAGCGATGTCAGCCACAGAGACGGGGCGTTGCGACCCGAAATCCTGTTCCCCCTGTTCGAGCCGGTCACGGCGATCCCCGGCGTCGGGCCGCGCATCGCCGGGCTGATCGGCAGGGTTGCGGGACCGCGAAAGATCGACCTCTGCCTGCAGCTCCCGACCGGGCTGGTGGACCGGCGCTTCGCGCCGTCCGTCGCCGAAGCGCCGGACGGACGCATCGCCACCTTCACCCTTCTCGTCGAGGAGCACCGCCCGCCCCCGCGCGGCACCCGCCTGCCCTACAAGGTGCGCTGCCGGGACGACACGGGCGCCATCGATCTCGTGTTCTTCAACGCCCGCCCCGACTATCTGGCGTCCGCGCTGCCTGTCGGCGAGTCCCGGGTGGTGAGCGGCCTCGTCGAATGGTACCGCTCGGCGCCGCAAATCGCCCATCCCGATGTGATCGAGCGGCCGGAAAGGTGGACGCCGGCCAAGGCGGTGGAGCCGGTCTATCCCCTGACGCAGGGGCTGGGCCCGAGGGTTTACCGCCGCGCGGCCGGCGCCGCGCTCGATGCGGCCCCGGACCTTCCAGAATGGCAATCGCCCTCGGTGCTGGCCCGCGAACGGTGGTCCGCCTGGCGGGAGGCGCTGCTTGGCGCGCACCGCCCGGAAGACGCAGCCGGCGCGATGCCCGGCCATCCGGCGCGCCGCCGCCTCGCTTATGACGAATTGCTGGCAAGCCAGCTCGCCATGGCGCTGGTCCGCCACCATCAGCGCCGCAGCGCCGCCCGTTCCTTTTCGCTGGACGGACCCGCCTGCCGGGCCGTGGAGGCGCATTTGCCCTTCGCGCTCACCGGGGCGCAGCGCCGGGCGCTGGCGGAGATCGGCGGCGACCTCGCCTCCGGCCAGCGCATGATGCGCCTGCTCCAGGGAGATGTCGGCAGCGGCAAGACGGTCGTCGCCGCGCTGGCGGCGGCGGCGGCGCATGACTCCGGCGGCCAGGCCGCGATCATGGCGCCCACGGAAATCCTGGCGCAGCAGCATTTCGAGACGCTGGGCGCCCTGCTGGAGCCCGCCGGACTGGAAGTCGGCCTGTTGACCGGACGGGGCCGCGCCGGCACGCGGCGCAGCGTGGTGGCGGCGCTGGCTTCCGGCGCCTTGCCGGTCGTCGTCGGAACCCATGCCCTCTTCCAGGAGAGGGTGGCCTTCGCGGACCTGCGCCTCGCCGTCATCGACGAGCAGCACCGCTTCGGCGTCGAGCAGCGCCTGGCGCTCACCGACAAGGGCAGGGATGTCCACACGCTCGCCATGACGGCGACCCCCATCCCGCGAACCCTGCTGATGACGGCCTATGGAGACCTCGACACTTCGCGCCTCGACGAGAAGCCGCCCGGCCGCAAGCCGGTCGAGACGCGCGTGCTGCGCATGGAACAGCTCGACCGGGTCGTGGAGCGCATCGGCGCGGCCATCGACGCCGGGCGCCGCGCCTACTGGGTCTGCCCGCTGGTGGAAGAGAGCGACAAGACCGACGCTGCCGCCGCGGAAGCGCGCTTCGCGGAACTCCAGCCGGTGTTCGGCGACCGGTTGGCGCTCATTCACGGCCGCATGGCGACGGACCGCAAGGCGGCCGCCATGGCGGCGTTTGCGGAAGGAACCGCGAGCCTGCTCGTGGCCACCACCGTGATCGAGGTCGGCGTCGATGTCCCGGCGGCGGACATCATGGTCATCGAGCAGGCGGACCGGTTCGGCCTCGCGCAGCTGCACCAGCTTCGCGGCCGCGTCGGCCGCGGCGGGCAGACGGGCGCCTGCGTGCTGCTCTACGGGGAGCCGCTCGGGGAGGCGGCGGAAAAGCGCCTGCGGCTGCTCAGGGAATGCGACGACGGCTTCCGGATCGCCGAGGCCGATCTCGAACTGCGGGGCGCCGGCGAATTGCTCGGCACCAGGCAGAGCGGGCTGCCGGTATTCCGCATCGCCGACCTGGAGGAGCACGGCGACATGCTGCGCATGGCCCGCGACGAGGCGCGCCTGATCGTCGACCGCGACCCCGGTCTCTCCGGGCCGCGCGGCGAGGCGCTCAGGATATTGCTCTACCTTTTCGAGCGCGACGCCGGGGTGAGGCTGCTGCGCTCAGGCTGAAACCGCTGCTCGAACCGCGCCCGGTCCGCCGGATCGAGCGCGACCGTCAACGACACGCCGTCGTCGCTGTCCGCGCGCTGCTGCACATCGCCATGCCGGTAAAGCCAGGCGATCGCGGCCCCGTCACCCGGCGGCAGGACGAATTCCGAAACCGTCCGGGAGCGCGAGAGTTCTTCGTCCACCGCATGCAGCAGGTCCCGGACGCCCGCCCCGGTCACCGCCGAAACCGGAATGCCGCCGCCATTCGCCGGCAGCGCATCCAGCAGGTCTGTCTTGTTCCACACTTCGAGCCGCGGCGTCATGTGCGCGTCCAGCTCGTCCAGCACGAGATCGACATCGTGCTTCTGCGCGGCGGTGTCCGGGTCGGCGATATCCCGGACATGCAGGATCAGGTCGGCCTCGACCACTTCTTCCAGGGTCGCCCGGAAGGCGGCGACGAGCTGCGTCGGCAGCTCCGATATGAACCCCACCGTGTCGGAAAGGATGGCCCGCCGGCCGGATGGCAGGTCGAGCCCGCGCATTGTCGGGTCCAGCGTCGCGAAAAGCCGGTCCTGCGCAACAACGCCGCTGCCCGTCAGGCGGTTGAACAGGGTGGATTTGCCGGCATTGGTGTATCCGACCAGCGCGACGACCGGAAACGGCACCCGCCTGCGGGCGCGGCGCTGGATGCCGCGCGTGCGGCGCACGTCTTCCAGCTCGCGCTTCAGCTTGACGATCTTCTCGTCGATCAGCCGGCGGTCGATCTCGATCTGGGCCTCGCCCGGCCCGCCGAGAAAGCCCGCCCCGCCCCGCTGGCGCTCGAGATGCGTCCAGGAACGGACAAGGCGGGTGCGCTGGTAGCTGAGCGCCGCCAGGTCCACCTGCAACACGCCTTCCCGCGTCCGCGCCCTGGCGCCGAATATCTCCAGAATAAGGCCCGTGCGGTCGATGACCTTGGCTTCCCAGGCCCGCTCCAGATTGCGCTGCTGCACCGGCGTCAGCGCGCCGTCCACGACGACCAGGCCGGCTTCCTTCTCGGCCAGCGCATCCTTCACATCGTCGATCGCGCCGTTGCCGAGCAGGGTCGCCGGGCGGGGCCGGGCCAGGCGCACGATGCGTGTCGCCGGAACTTCCACGCCGATGGACTCGGTCAGCCGGACGGCCTCGGCAAGGCGCGCTTCGGGCGCTCTGAGCGCGTCCCTGCGGACAACCGGGTGGAGGACGAGGGCGGCTTCGCTCAAGCGGGATCGTCTTCGCGGTCGAAGAGCTGGATCGGCGTCGATGGCATGATGGTCGAGATCGCGTGCTTGTAAACCAGTTGCGAATGGCCGTCGCGGCGCAGCAGCACCGAGAAATTGTCGAACGAAACCACCAGGCCCTGCAATTTGACGCCGTTGACGAGGAACACCGTGACCGGCGCCTTCGCCTTCCTGATGTGATTGAGGAACTGGTCCTGAAGGTTCCTGCTTTTCTGGGCAGACGACATCGATATTGACCCCGGATCCGCGCTGGGAAGGCTGCCCGGCCATTGCCGGGATCGAGGCAGCTTCCTCCCCTTTCCTAATTGATACGATCCGAGAACGCGACAAGGTCCGGGATCGCGGCCAGACTGTCGCAGCGCGCGTCTGCACCCGGTCCGGGTTCGGGGCCGCCGGCATAAGGCACGATTGCCGAACGCAGTCCGGCATTGCGCGCTGTGCGGATGTCGGTGTCCGAATCCCCGACCAGCCATTGTCCCGCCAGCCCGCCCAGAGCCATCCGGACAGGCGCGGCATCCGGCTTGTCGCGGCATGCGTCCCCCGCCCCGACGAGCGCCTCGAAGCGGCCGGTCCAGCCGAGGCGGTCCGCCTCGCGCCGAAGATAGACGCCCTTTTTGTTGGACACGACCGCGAGGGCAAATCCGGCGGCTTCCAGACGGTCCAGACAGGCTTCGGCGCCGGGCAGGAGCGTGAGCGCGTCCAGGTGCCGGGCTTCGAAGGCGGCGTAGAACATGTCGCTCGCCTGCCGCCAGTTTTCGCCGAACATCTTCGGGAAGCTCTCGCGTCCCGACCGGGAGACGTGCCGCAGGGTCTCGCCGAAGCTCCAGCAAGGCAGGCCGAACGAGTTGCGCGTGACCACGAGCGCCTCATGGATGACCGGCCAATTGTCCACCAGCGTCCCGTCCCAGTCGAAGAGGACGACGGGACGGGTCATGCAGCGGCGTCTCCCTCCTCCATGTAGCGCGCATAGACCTCGAACAGGGCGTGGGCGGTCGAGCCGGGCCTGCCATTGCCGATAACCGCCTCGTCGATACGCACAACCGGGGTCACAAAGGAGGTCGCGCTGGTCACGAAGGCTTCGCGGGCGCGCCTGGCCTCATCGATGGTGAAGCGGCGCTCGGCGAAGGAAAGGCCGAGGCGTTCGGCCAGTTTCACGACGGTGCCGCGCGTGACGCCCGCCAGAATCCCGTGGTCGAGCTCCCTGGTCAGCAGTTCGCCGCCGGAGGTCACGATCCAGACATTGGTCGAGGCGCCCTCGGTGACGAAGCCCTCCTCGTCCACGAACACGGCCTCATAGGCGCCGGCTTCCCGGGCGGTCTGCTTGGCCAGGATGTTGGGCAGCAGCGAGACCGACTTAATGTCGCAGCGTTTCCAGCGATTGTCCGGCACCGAGACGGCATCGACCCCGGTTTCCAGTATTCCGGGATTCGGGGGCGGCCTGCGGCTGCCGGTCACCACCAGCGCGGTTTCCGCCTCAGCCGGAAACGGGTGGTCGCGGCGCGCCACGCCGCGCGTTGCCTGAAGATAGACAATGCCGTCCGTTATGCGGTTGCGGCGCCTTACCTCGCGCAACACATGATGCAGGGCCGAGCGGTCCATGGGCGGCGCGATCCGCAACTCGCCGAGCGAACGGTCCAGCCGGTCGAGATGCGGTCCGGCATCGACGAACCCGCCGGCCCGCACGGTGATGACTTCGTAAACGCCGTCGGCGAACTGGTAGCCCCGGTCCTCCACATGCACCGCCGCCTCGCGATGAGGCACATAGCGGCCGTTGACATAAGCGATTCTGGCCAAGCGGATTCCCTTCCCTGTCTCTAGAAGAATTCGAGGCGCACGGCGAACATCTGCTCGACCCGTTTGAGCACGCCGGCCATGGAAAACAGCACGACCCGGTCTCCGGCGCGGATCATGGTGCGCCCGCGCGGGATCACGACTTCGTCGCCGCGCAGAATGGCTCCCAGGATGGAGCCGGCCGGCATCTTGAGCACCCTCAAGTCCTTGTCCGCCACCGCTGAGGTTTCGAGGATTTCAACCTCCAGCGCCTCGCCGAAATCGTCCCCGATGGAAAAGGCCGCCAGGATCCGCCCGCGGCGCACATGCTGCAGGATCTGGGACACGGTGATCGCCCGGGGATTGATGACGACGTCTATGTCGAGCGGGCTTATGAGCGCGCCGTAGGCGGACTTGTTTATGAGCGCGACCGTGCGCGACGACCCGGCCCGCTTCGCCAGCAGCGAAGCCAGGATGTTGGTCTCGTCGTCGTCCGTCAGCGCAATCGTCAGATCCGCATTTTCGAAATTGGCCTCCTCCAGAAGGTCCTCGGAGAGCGCATCGCCCTGCAATACGGTGGTCCGCCGCAAGGTATCGGTGAGTTCCGCAGCCTTTTCGCGGTCGCGCTCGATCAGGCGCAGGCGCACATGCGGCAACTCCTCCTCGATCAGGCTCGCAAGCCGGTGCCCGATATTGCCGCCCCCGATTATGACCGCGCGCTCGGCCTCCCGTTCCTCGTGGCCGAATGCCGCCATCGCGCGCGTCACATGGGCGTTGTCCACGACGAAATAGACTTCGTCCCCGACCAGCATCTGGTCGCGCGCCTTGGGAACGAATTTCCGTTCTCCGCGGATAATGCCGACGACATTGATGTTCAGGTCCGGAAACAGCGCCGTCAGCTGCCGCAGCGGCGTATTGACGATCGGGCAGTTGTCGTCGAGGCGCACCCCGATCAGGCGGACCCGCCCGTCCGCAAACGGGATCATTTCCGTCGCGCCCGGCCGGGACAGTCTGCGCATGATCGCGCTCGCAACCTCGCGCTCGGGAGAGATGATCGTGTCGATCGGCATCCCCTCCCGCGCGAACAGGTCGGCCCAGTGGCCGTCGAGATAGGACGGGCGGCGGATACGGGCGATCTTCGTCGGAATGTTGAACAGCGAGTGCGCAACCTGGCACGCAATCATGTTGATCTCATCGACGAGCGTGACCGCAATCAGCATGTCCGCATCTTCCGCGCCGGCCCGGGCCAGCACGTCGGGACTGGAGGCATGGCCGGCGAGCGCCCGTATATCGAGGGTTTCCGCCAGCTGCTCGATCAGTTCCGAAGACTGGTCCACCACGGTGACGTCGTTGCGCTCGGCCGCCAGATAGCGGGCGATATTGATGCCGACCTGGCCGGCGCCGCAAACGATTACGCGCATGGCCCGCGCCGCTAGACGGGCCGGTTCCGCTCGCCGGCGAGCGGAGCGCTGAATGTCTTGATCTTGCGGTGCAGGGTCGAGCGGTCCATGCCGATGAATTGCGCCGTTTGGGAAATATTGTTGCCGAACCGGCGCATCTGGGCGAGCAGATATTCGCGTTCGAACATGTCGCGCGCCTCCCGCAGCGGCAGGGACATCATCGCGTCGCCCTTTTCGAAATGCGAGATGACGGGTGCATCCTTGCAGAGTTCCGGCGGAAGCGCGCTGGCGCGGAGCGTTGCGGCGCTCTCGCCCGGCGCCAGAATCGACAGCCGTTCCACGATATTGCGCAACTCGCGGACATTTCCCGGCCAGTCATAGGCCTGCAGCACCGCCATCGCGTCCTCGGCGACCTCAGGCGGGTTGATGCCGGCCTGCATGGCGTATCTTTGCAGAAAGTGGTTGACGAGGAGGGGAATGTCCTCCCGGCGCCGGCGCAGGGGCGCCATCTCCAGCGGCACGACGTTGAGCCGATAGAACAGGTCCTGCCGCAATCGTCCCTGCGCCACCTCCGCGGCGAGGTCGCGGTTGGAGGTGGCGATGACGCGCACATCGACGCTGACCCTTTGCGCTCCCCCGACACGCAGGAATGTCTGTTCCTGGAGAACGCGGACTATCTTTCCCTGGGTCTCGGGCGGCATGTCGGCAATCTCGTCCAGCAGCAGGGTGCCGCCATGGGCGCGCTCCAGCAGGCCGGTCTTGCCGGCACCCTCCTCGCTCCCGAACAGTTCTTCTTCGAGCCGCGACGGGGCCATGATGGCGCAATTGGCCACGACGAAAGGCCCTTCGCTGCGGCGCGAGCAGCGATGGATCATCCGCGCGGCCACCTCCTTGCCGCTGCCCGGCGGGCCCTGGATAAGGATGCGGCTGCCGGTCGGCGCGACGCGCTCGATCAGGCCGCGCGTCTGTGACATCTCGAGAGACCGTCCGATCAACTCCGTCGCGGCGCCGGTATGAAGCCGAAGTTCGGCATTCTCGCGACGCAGGCGGAACGCCTCCATCGCGCGCGAGATTGCGAGCAGGATCCTGTCGGTGGTGAACGGCTTCTCGACGAAATCGTAGGCGCCGTCCCGGATCGCCGCGACGGCGGTCTCGATGCTGCCGTGGCCGCTGATCATCAGCACGGGCAGGTCCGGATGCCGGTTGCGCACATGGCGCAGCAGGTCCATGCCGCTCAGACGACTGCCCTCAAGCCACACATCGAGCAGCAGCACGCTGGGCTGGCGCTTCTGCAACTCTTCCAGCGCCCTGTCGCTGTTGCTGGCGCTGCGCGCTTCGAAACCTTCGTCTTCGAGCACACCGGTAATCAGTTGCCGGATGTCTTGCTCATCATCGACAATCAGGATGTCATGCATCGTGGTGTCGGCCCCGTTCCGGCTCCGGAGCGGCCTCTCCGCGCCGGAAAACGATCCGCGCGCGGGCGCCGCCGGCCTCGCCATCCTCCAGATGAAGCGCCGCGTCCTGATCCTCGACGATCTTCTGGACGATGGCAAGTCCGAGGCCCGCGCCCCGCCGTCCCTTGGTCGTGACATAGGGCTCGGTCAACCGGTGGCGCAACTCCGCGGGAAAGCCGGGCCCGTCATCCTCTACCGATATCTCGGTCTGCCCGGGCGACTCGCAGAGTGCCACAAGGATGCGGCCGCCGCCGCTGCCTTCGAGCGCCTGAATCGCGTTCAGCAGAAGGTTGGTCAAGGCCTGGCCGAGCAATTGCGCATCGCAGACCTGCAGGACGGGACCGTCGGGCAGGCGCATCTGGATATCGAGCCCGGCGGCGGCTTGCCTTTGCAGGAAGACCGCCCGGCGGACGATGTCGGCGAGGTCGGCTTCCGCCGGCGCGGGAGCCGGCATGCGGGCGAAGGACGCGAATTCATCGACCATCCGGCGCATGTCGTCCACCTGGCGCACAATGGTGTCGATGCACAGCGAGAAGGTTTCGGGATCGTTCTCGATCTCCTTGGCGTAGCGCCGGCGGAGGCGTTCCGCGGCGAGCTGGATGGGCGTCAGCGGATTCTTGATCTCATGGGCGATGCGGCGCGCAACGTCGGACCACGCGGCCATGCGCTGCGCGGACTGCAGGTCGGTAATGTCCGCGAATGTGAGCACAAAGCCGCCCAGCCCATCGGGCGAAGGCTCGGCGGTGACGCGGAGCTGGAAGGTGCGCAACTCCCGGTTGCGCTCTATCGCAACCTCGGCTTCGACAGACCGGTCGGGCCGCCGGGCCGCCTCTTCCAGAGCGGCCCCGAACGCGGGCACAACGTCGATCAGCGGGCGGTCGAGATGCTCCATCAGGTCCATGCCCAGCAGGTCGGAGGCGACCCTGTTGGGCAGATGCACCCGGCGTTCCGCATCCAGCCCGACCACGCCGACCGCAACGCCGGCCAGAACGGCTTCCGTAAACCGCCGCCGTTCGTCCAGCTCGAGATTCGCATCGATGAGCGCGGTCCTTTGGCGGCTCAGCTGATCGGTCATGCGGTTGAAGGCCCGGCTCAGCGCATCGATCTCGCCGCCTTCCCTCGTGCCTACCTGCACCCGCGCGGTGAGGTCTCCGCCCCGCACCTGGTTGGCTGCCAAGATGAGGTTCATGATCGGCTCCGCCAGTTGTGCGGCCATGTTGAACCCTACCCAGATCGCGGCGAACACGAACAGGGCGGCCACCGTCGCGAACATCATCGCGAACGTGTATTCGATCGTGGTGCGCTGTCCCTCGAAGGACTCGTATTCCGCCACGGCCGAGCGCACCCGCGTGACCTGGTTGACCACGATGGGGTCCACAAACCGCCCGATATAGAGGAACGTCTCCTCGAGGCCGGCAATGCGCAGCAGAGCGCCGAGCCGGTCTCCGTCCCTGTCTTCCAGAATGGCGACCTCGCCGCGCCGGGCTGCCTCCAGCGCCCATTCGGGCACCGGCGAAAAGACCACGCCGAACGAAAACATCGAGCGCGCCAGCACCCGTCCTCCGGCCTGGACGACCTGGGCGTCGGAGAGAGACCTCGCGCTGGCCTGCGATTCGAGGACGTTCTCGAGGGCCCGTGTGTTGGCAAACAGCAACGGACCGCCGCGGCTCAGATCGTTCGCCATGGCGAGCGCGTCGGAAACGAGCACGCGCCTGTGTTCTTCCACATAAGCCTCGGCAACCGCGAGCGAGCGGTCGAGAGCTGTCTGCACCCGCTGGCTGAACCATCCGTGCAGGCCGTAGTCGAAAAAGAGCACGGTAAACAATGCGACGAGCACGGTCGGCACCAGCGCGACTGCGGTGAACAGCACAGCAAGGCGCACATGGAGCTGGGAGCCCCCGCGGCGGCGGCGGCGTTCCCTCCACAGCGCCGCCATCCGGTATCCGACAACCGTCGCCAGCAGGACCAGCAGGACGAGATCGACAACCAGCAGGATGACGACATTGTCCACGGTCGGCGGGATGAAGGGCACCGCGCCGGTCATCGCCAGATAGGTGAGCACGCCGGAAAACGCCGCGAGGCCGGCGAAGGCGAACGCCGCCCATCTCCGCACCGCCGACAGGCTCTCGAAGCGCGCCGCCATCAGCGCAAACCGCGAACCACCGGAATTTCGAGATACCGGATCTTCTTGCGCAACGTATTCCGGTTGAGGCCGAGAATCTCCGCGGACCTGATCTGGTTGCCGTTCGTCGCCGCCAGGCAATGCTGGATCAGCGGACGCTCCACTTCACGGACGATGCGTTCGTAGAGGCCCGGCTCCGGAAGGCTGTCGCCGTCGAGCGCGAAGTGCCGGCGCAGGTGGATGTCCACCGCCTCGCCGAGCGACTCGGCCCGTTCCGTGCGCGCAGGAAGCTCGTCCGAAGCCTCTTCGGCAATCTCGGCGAGCTCCGCCTCCACGATGTCGATGCCGACCGTGTCCTGGGGATAAAGGGCGGCAATCCGCCTGATCAGGTTTTCAAGCTCTCGGACATTGCCGGGCCAGGAATAGGCGCGCAGGCGGCGCATCGCTTCGCTGTCGATCGTCTTGGCGCCGAGGCCCTCGCGGCGCGCGACGGACAGGAAATGGGCCACGAGTTCCGCAATGTCCTCGCGGCGATGGCGCAGCGGCGGCACACGCAGCGGCACCACGTTCAGCCGGTAGAAGAGGTCTTCGCGGAACAGGCCCTGCCGGATGGCGAGGCGCAGGTCGCGGTGGGTGGCGGCCACGATGCGGACATTGGCGCGGAGCGGCTGCCGGCCGCCGACCCGGGTGTATTCGCCCTCCTGCAGCACGCGCAGAAGCCGGGTCTGCGCTTCCATCGGCATGTCGCCGATCTCGTCGAGGAAGAGCGTACCGCCTTCCGCCTGCTCGAAGCGCCCGGCCATGCGCTGCGAGGCGCCTGTGAAGGCCCCGCGCTCATGCCCGAACAGTTCGGCCTCTATGAGGTCCTTCGGGATTGCCGCCATATTGATGGCGACGAACGGCCCGTTGCGCCGGGTTCCGTAGTCGTGCAGCGCCCGTGCGATGAGTTCCTTTCCCGTGCCCGACTCGCCGGTAATCGTCACCGTGAGGTCCACGCCGACCAGCCGCGCGACCACCCGGTAGATTTCCTGCATGGCCGCCGAACGGCCGATCAACGGCAGGCGGCCGGTCTCGTCCTCCTCCCGCTCGACGGGCGGGTCGGCCAGCGGGACGCTCAGCGCGCGCTGCACGATACCGATCAACTCGGCAATGTCGAAAGGCTTCGGCAGATACTCGAACGCGCCGCGCTCCGCCGCCTTGACGGCGGTCTGCAGGGTGGATCTGGCGCTCATCACGATGACGCGCAGCTCCGGCCTCCGCCGGCGGATCCGGGGCACCAGGTCGAGGCCGTTCTCGTCCGGCATCACCACATCGGTAATCACCAGGTCTCCCTCGCCGTCCTGCACCCAGTGCCAGAGGGTGGCCGCATTGCTGGTTGCCTTCACCTCGTAGCCGGCCCGTCCGAGCGCATGGCTCAGCACGGTGCGCACGGCGCGGTCGTCGTCGGCGACAAGAACGGTGGCGCTCACCGCACACCTCCTTCCTCGGTATCTACAGGCAGCAGGACGCGAAAGACAGTGCGCCGGGGCTCGCTTTCGAAAGCCACCGCTCCCGCATGGTCGTCCACGATCTTGGCGACGAGCGAGAGGCCGAGCCCCTGCCCGCCCTGCTTGCCGCTCACAAAGGGGTCGAACAGCGTCCTGTGCAACTCCTCCGGAATGCCGCGGCCATTGTCCTGCACGGCAACCTCGAGCGGCAGGTGTATGCGCCTGCCGCTCCCGGAAACCGCGAGCCTTTCGCCGTGGCGATAGACGGTGCGCAACAGGATTTCCCCGCCGTCTTCGGGGCAGGCTTCGGCGGCGTTCTTCACGAGGTTGAGAAAAACCTGCACCAGCCGGTCATGGTCGCCCGGGACCGGCGGCAGCGAGGGGTCGTATTCCTCCACGAAGGCCACCTTCGATGCGAATCCCGTCTCGGAAACCTTCCGCACCCGTTTCAGGACTTCATGGATATTGACCGGCTTGCGTTCGAGCCCGTCGGGCCCGGCGAACGCCTCCATGCGGTTGACCAGCGCCGCCACCCGGTCCGCCTCCTCGCGGATGAGCGCCGCCAGCTCCCTGTCGCCCGTATCGACATTCGCCTCGATAAGCTGGGCGGCGCCCCGGATTCCGGCAAGCGGGTTCTTGATCTCGTGGGCGAGCATGGCCGCCATGCCGCCGACCGACCGCGCCGCGCCCCGATGCACGAGGTGCCTGTCGATCTCGCGGGCAAGCGTCATCGGCACGAGCATGACCGCCACGGCGCCGGCCTCCTCGGCAACGGGAGACAGTTGCGCGACCGCCACGGGCAGCTTCACGCGCGGCGTCTCGATGGAAACCTCGTATTCCGTGAGGTTGACGCCCTGCTCGCGCACGGTTTCGATCATGCCGAACAGCGGGTGGTCCTCCGGCAGGATCCGGCCGAGAGGCTGCCCCAGCGCCTGCGGCGCCCCTGTGTTCAGCAGGACCTCGGCGGCCGGGTTGAAGGAGGTGACGGTCCCGGTCCGGTCCACCGTGAGCACCGCTGCGCTCAGGGCGGAAATTATTGCCGCTGCATCTGTCATGGCAACTCGAATTGCCCGTTTTATGACCGAAATAGCGATTGCCCAATTCATAATCAACTCTGGATTGCGGCGATCGAGACCCGTTGCGCCGTCGCCGCGGTTCTGAAATATGCTTGGCCGCCATGCGGGACCGTATCGCCCTGATCGTCGCGGCAGGCCGCGGAACGCGCTTCGGCGGCCCGGAGCCCAAGCAGTATCTGGCCTTGGGCGACGGGACGGTTCTGGCCGCTGCGGCGATGGCGCTCCGCCCCTTCATGCCGGTCGCCTGCGTCATCCATCCCGACGACGCCGAGCGCTACCGCGCGGCGACCGCCGGCCTCGACCTCCTGCCGCCGGTCTTCGGCGGGCCGGACCGCCAGGCGAGCGTCCGCAACGGCTTGGAGGCGCTGGCCGCCGACCCGCCCGGGCATGTGCTGGTCCACGATGCCGCGCGCCCGGACCTGCCTCCGGCGGTCGTGCGGCGCATAATGGAGGCGCTGGAGACGCATGACGGGGCGGCGCCGGGCCTGCCCGTCGCCGACACGCTCAAGCGGGTGGAGGACGGCCGGTCCGTCGGCACCGTCTCCCGAGACGGCCTCTGGCGCATCCAGACGCCCCAGGGCTTCCGGTTCTCCGCCCTGCTCGAAGCCCACCGGCAGGCCGCTTCCGGCGCGTTTTCGGACGACACGGCGCTCGCCGAGGCCGCCGGGCTCACCGTCGCCGTGGTGCCGGGCGACGCCCGGCTCGAAAAGGTCACGGAACCCGGCGACGCGGCCCGGCTTTCGGCTCCGGACATCCGCACCGGCAATGGCTTCGACGTTCACCGGCTGGTGTCCGGCGACGGCGTCACCCTTTGCGGCGTCCGCATTGCGCATGACAGGACGCTTGCCGGCCATTCCGACGCCGATGTCGGCATGCACGCGCTCACCGACGCGATCCTCGGCGCACTGGCAGAGGACGATATCGGCCGGCATTTCCCGCCGGGCGACCCCGAATGGCGCGGCGCGGCCTCGGAGATATTCCTCGCCCATGCGCGCGACATGGCGTCCGCCCGGGGCGGTCGCATCCTGCATTGCGACGTCACGCTGGTCTGCGAGGCGCCGAGGATCGGCCCCCACCGCGACGCCATGCGCGCCGAACTCGCGCGCATCCTGGCCATTCCCGTGGACCGGGTCTCCGTCAAGGCCACGACTTCGGAGAAGCTGGGCTTCACCGGGCGCGGCGAGGGCATTGCCGCCCAGGCCACGGCGACCCTGTCGCTGCCGTGAGGCATCCTGTCGCTACCGTTTTCGGATTGGGCCGTCTTCCCCGGGCGCCGGGAACCTGGGCCTCGCTCGCCGCCCTGCCGCCGGCCTGGGGGATCGTCTGGGCCGCCGGCCCCTGGGCGCTCGCGGCGGCGGCGGTGCTGCTGGGCCTCGCCGGCTGCCATGCGGCCGCGCGCCACGAGCGGGAAACGGGCGAGCGCGACGCCGGCGCGGTCGTCATCGACGAGGTCGTGGGGCAATGGCTGGTGCTGGCGACGCTCCCGCTCGAGCTGCTCGCCTACGCTCTCGGCTTCGCCGCATTCCGGCTCTTCGACATCGCCAAGCCGCCGCCTGTAGGATGGATCGAGCGCCGGGTTCCCGGAGGGCTCGGCGTAATGGCCGACGACGTGGCGGCGGCCGCCTGCGCAGCCGCGCTTCTCCATCTTGCCGACTGGGGGCTGGGACATGGCGTTCTTTTCGGATGACCTGCTGCAAGCAGCGGAAGCGCTGCTCGACACATGCCGCGCCAGGGGCCTCCGGCTGACCACGGCCGAGTCGTGCACCGGCGGCCTCATCGCCTCCCTGATGACGGAGATACCGGGCTCCTCCGATGTCGTCGGACGCGGCTTCGTCACCTATTCCAACGAAGCCAAGCAGGAAATGCTCGGCGTGCGCGCCGAAACGCTCGCGGCGCACGGTGCGGTCAGCGGCGAGACGGCGCGGGAAATGGCCAGGGGCGCGCTCACCCGCGCCGGGCTGGACGCCCATCTCGCCGTCGCCGTCACGGGCGTGGCCGGCCCCGGCGGCGGTTCGGCCGAAAAGCCGGTCGGCACGGTCTGGCTGGCCGTAGCAGCCACCGGCGGCGGAACGGTCGCGTCCAAACGCCGTCTCGACGGCGACCGCGCGCAGATACGCCGCGCGGCCGTCGAATGCGCCGTCGCAATGCTAAGTTCAGCCGTGGAACGCGCCGATTGACGCTTCTTCTCGTCACCCCGGCCTCTGCCGCTCCACCATGTCCGAACGGCCCCCCTGCGCCATTCCCGGACGCCCCTTCGACGGGCTCAGGGCAGGCTCTCATCATGCCGGAACGCCCCTCTCCATCATGCCCGAACGCCCCCTCCGTCATACCTGGACTTGTTCCGGGTATCCATGCGGCCGCTCGGCGGAAGCAGGAGAGAGATACCCGGAACAAGTCCGGGTATGACGATATGGGCGGGTATGACGATATGAGGGCAGGGCGAGAAGAAGTCGTGGGTCCCGCATGGAGACCGTTGGTATAACGACATCCGCAACTGCAAGGATGGATTGATGGGCTGGTCCCGCGAAATCGAGGATATTCACGCCAAGCGCAAGGCGGCGCTGGAACAGGGCGGCGCGGAAGCGGTGGCGCGCCAGCACGCGCAGGGCCGCCTGACCGTCCGCGAGCGCATAGACGGCCTTGTCGATCCGGACAGCTTCCGCGAGCACGGGCGCGGCGCAGGCGGCGTCGAGCGCCATGCGGACGGGACGCTCAAGAGCTTCACGCCCGCCAATTTCGTGGTCGGAATGGGCCGTATCGACGGCCGGCTCGTAGCCGTCGGCGGCGAGGATTTCACCGTGCGCGGCGGCTCGCCGAACGCGGCGGGCCTGCGCAAGAGCGTCTATATCGAGGACCTTGCGCTGCAATACCGCGTGCCGCTCATCCGCCTGCATGAGGGCGGCGGCGGCAGCGTCACCGGTGCCGGCGGCGGCGGCCCGGTCGGCGAGCCCGTGCATGCGCCGCGCCGCTTCGCCTCGGTGGCCGAATGCATGGGCGCGGTGCCGGTCGCGACGGCGGCGCTCGGCCCGGTCGCCGGCCTGCCGGCCTCCCGGCTGGTTGCGGCGCATTTCGCGGTGATGACCAGGGAAACCGCCCAGGTGCTGATCGCGGGTCCCGCGGTCGTCAAGCGCGCGCTCGGCGAAGACGTGACCAAGGAGGAGTTGGGCGGCGTCCAGGTCCATGCCAGGAGCGGCGCCATCGACAATATCGCCGAGGACGAGGCGGATGCGCTCGCGCAGGTCCGCCGCTTCCTGTCCTACCTGCCGCAGAATGCCTGGCAGGTGCCCGCCCGCGCCGACACGGACGACGACCCGGCCCGCGCCGACGACCAGCTGCGCGGCATCGTGCCCGAGAACCGGCGCAAGTTCTTCAACATGCGCCGCGCCATATCCATGATCGTGGACCGGGATTCGGGTTTCGAGATGTCCCGCCAGTACGGGCCGGGGCAGATCACCATGCTCGCCCGTCTAAACGGCTACCCGGTCGGCGTCTTTTCCAACGATTCGCGCTTCTATGCGGGCGCCATGACGGCGGACGGCGCCCGCAAGGCGCGGCGCTTCATCGAGTTCTGCGAAACCTTCAACCTGCCGATCGTCAGCTTCGTGGACGAGCCGGGCTTCATGATCGGCAGCCAGGCAGAGCAGGAGGGCGCCATCCGGGCCGGCACGGCCGCGGTGCTGGCGGCGGCCACCTGCCGGTCGCCCTGGGCGTCGGTCATCGTGCGCAAGTCCTACGGCGTCGCCCAGGGCGCGCATTACGGCCCCGGCGCCTATGTTCTCGGCTGGCCTTCGGCCGAGATGGGCGCCTTGCCGCTCGAAGGGGGCGTGGCGGTCGCCTTCGGGCGGGAGATTGCGGCTGCGGAAGACCCGGAAGCGAAACGCGCCGAGATCGAGGCGCGCATGGCGGCGACCCTGTCCCCGGCGCGGCGCGCCGAGAGCTTCTCCATGCACGAGCTCATCGACCCCTGCGAGACGCGGCCCATGCTGTGCGAGTGGATCGAATGGAGCCAGCAGCAGCTCGAAGCGCAGCGCGGCCCGTCCCGCTTCGCCATCCGCCCGTGAGCCGCTCCGGCAGGACGACCGATGCCGGCGGGCCGCGCCGTTGACAACAAATCCGCGACCTTCGAGGATGCCGGCGGCTCCGGGGCAGTTTGCGCCTCACGGCGACTTCGGAGTTCAGGACGGGACCGGGAACCCATCGGGAGGTAACAGGCATGAAGAAATTCTTGGTTGCGCTGAGTTCCGCAGCCGTGGCGCTGGCCGCGGCGGCGGCCTCGGCGGAGGAGCCCAAACGGGGCGGCACGCTCACATTCTCGTACCGGATCATCGCGGGGCACTTCAACCCGGCGATCGCCTCCGGCACGCCCACCGGCATACCGGGCACGCAGCTGTTCGCGGCGCTGCTCCGGTTCGACGACGAGTGGAACCCGAAGCCCTATCTGGCGGAAAGCTGGGACATTTCCGACGACGGCCTGACGGTGACCGTCAAGCTGCGCTCCAATGCGCGCTTCCATGACGGCAAGCCGATCACCTCGGAAGACGTGAAGTTCTCCATCGAGACCTACCAGCAGCACCACCCGTTCAAGCCCATGTATGCGCCGGTGAAGTCCATCGACACGCCGGACCCGCTGACCGCGGTGTTCAATCTGAGCAACCCGCACCCGGCGATCCTGCTGGCGTTCTCCTCGCAGCTCGGCGTGGTCATTCCGAAGCATGTGTACGGCAATACCGACAATATCCGCCAGCATCCGCAGAACAGCCAGGATGTCGTCGGCTCCGGCCCCTTCAAGCTGAAGGAGTTCAAGCCCGGCGAATACATCATCATGGAGCGCAACGAGGACTACTTCCTCGAGGGCAAGCCCTATATCGACCGGATCGTCTACAAGAAGATCGCTGAGAACACGAGCCGCGTGATCGCGCTGGAGAAGGGCGATGTGGACCTGACCGCCTTCGAGTCCGATGCGCCGGTTCTCGACCGCCTGAAGAAGAACGAGCACCTGACGCTGACGCCGGACGGCTATTCCGCCATCGGCCCGCTGGAGTGGCTGGCCTTCAACACCAAGCGCAAGCCGTTCGACGACAAGCGCGTGCGCCAGGCGATCGCCTACGCCATCGACAAGGAGTTCATCCTCAAGGTGCTCTATGGCGGCTATGCGCAGCGTTCGCTCGGGCCCATCCATCCGGGCAGCGTGTTCGCGCCGAAGGATGTGAACCCCTACGACTACGATGTCGAAAAGGCGAAGGCGCTGCTGGACGAGGCCGGCTACAAGCCGGACGCGGACGGTATCCGCATCCGCACCACGCTCGACTACATTCCCGCCGGCGGCACCTGGAAGCGCAAGACCGAGTTCGTCAAGGCGCAGCTCAAGAAGGTCGGCATCGACGTGACCATCAAGGCCTCGGCCGACTTCCGGGCCTGGATCAAGACCGTCTCCAACCATGAGTTCGACATGACGATGGACTCGGTCTTCAACTGGGGCGACCCGGTGATCGGCGTGCACCGCACCTACCAGTCCACGAACATCCGCCCGGGCGTGCCGTGGCACAACACCCAGCAGTTCCAGAACGCCGAGGTCGATGCGGTCATGGAGAAGGCGGGCAAGGAGCTGGACCGCGACAAGCGCGCGGCGCTCTACGGGGAGATGCAGAAGCTGGTCGTCGATGAGGCGCCCATCGCCTATCTGCACACCTCGCCCTACCACACGGTCTTCAACCACGAGCGCATCGGCAACGCGCCGGTGGATTCCATCTGGGGCGTCTGCTCGCCGTGGGACGAGGTCTATATCAGGTAGCCCGGCCGGGCGCCGGGGCGGCATAGACCGAAGCCGCCCCGGCGCCGGGGACCTCAGGACGAGGACGGACGCGTCATCGCATTCCTGACCGTCATAGCCCAGCGACTCTTCTACGCTGCTGTGCTGCTGCTAGCCGTCGTCGTTTTCAATTTCATCCTCCTCTCGCTGGTGCCGGGCGACATCGCCGACACGCTCGCCGGGGAAAGCGGCGGCGCCAGCCAGGAGGTGATGGACGATATCCGCCGCACCTACGGGCTCGACCGGCCGTTCCACATCCAGCTGGTGACCTATGTCGGCAAGGTGGTCCAAGGCGACCTCGGCACGTCCTACTATTTCAACATGCCGGTCACCGAGCTCATCCTCGGGCGCGTCGCGCCGACCCTGCTGCTGGTCGTCACGGCGCTGGTACTCGCCATCCTGATCGGCACGCTGTTCGGCGTCATCGCCTCGCGCAGGCCGAACGGGCTGTTCAGCCACTTCGTCACCGTGCTGGCCCTTGTCGGCTTCGCGGCGCCGGTGTTCTGGACGGCCTTCCTTTTGATCGTGCTGTTCGTCGCCATGCTGGAGATCATGCCGCTCTCGGGCCTTGTGGACCCGACCACGCCGAGAGGCACGTTCTCATGGTATCTTGACGTGCTGCACCACCTGTTCCTGCCGGTGCTGTCGCTGTCGTCGATCTATCTGGCGTCATACAGCCGCCTCGCGCGGGCGAGCATGATGGACGTGCTGGGCTCCGACTACATCCGCACCGCGCGCGCCAAGGGTCTCGGCGAGACCTCCGTCACCTACAAGCATGCGCTGCGCAACGCCGTCATCCCGGTCATCACCATCGCCGGGCTCCAGTTCTCGCACATCTTCTCGGGCGCAGTGGTGGTGGAGACGGTGTTCACCTGGCCGGGGCTGGGCACGCTCGCCTTCGAATCGATCCTGCGCGGCGATACGCCCACCATCATGGGCATCCTGTTTTTCTCGGCCATGATCGTCATCGTCGTCAATCTGCTGACCGACCTTGCCTACCGGCTTGTGGATCCCAGAATCCGCTCGGCGCGCAACGCATGACGGACCGTCCGACAACGGCGCCGGAAAACGGCCCCGAAACCGTCCGCATCGAGCGTCCGGTCGTCGAGTTCCTGCGCATGTATGTGCGCAACTGGGCGGCCGTCGCCGGATTCATCGTGTTTGCGGCCATCGTGTTCGCGGCGCTCTTTGCGCCCGTGATCCTGGCCGTGGACCCGTTCGAGATGGTGTGGATGCCCTTCACCCCGCCGGGGCAGGACGGCTACGTCCTCGGCACCGACAATCTCGGCCGCGACATGCTCACGGCCGTCGTTTACGGCGCGCGCGCAACCCTTGTGGTGGGCGGCTCGGCGGCGGGGCTCACCATCGTCATCGGCCTCACCATCGGCTCGCTCGCCGGCTACTACCGGGGCTGGGTGGACGAGGTGCTGATGCGGATCACCGAGTTTTTCCAGGTGCTGCCGCCGCTGCTGCTGGCCATGGTGCTGGTGGCGCTCTTCGAGCCGACGCTCCCGACGGTCGCCATCGCCATCGGCGTCGTGACCTGGACCGGCGTGGCGCGCCTCGCGCGGGCCGAATTCATGCGCATTCGGGAGTTGGAGTTCGTGAAGGCGGCGCGCTCCATCGGGTCGCGCGACCGGCGCATCATCTGGCGCGTGATCCTGCCCAATGCGCTGCCGCCGCTGATCGTCAACGCTGCGCTCACCTGCGGCATCGCGATCCTGTTCGAGGCGGCGCTGAGCTTCCTGGGCCTGAGCGACCCGAATGTGATGAGCTGGGGCAAGATCATTGGCGACAACCGCGACTACCTGCTGGACGCCCCTTGGACCGTCACCATTCCGGGTGTGGCGATCTTCCTGACCGTGCTGGCGGTGAGCCTGATCGGGGACGGGCTGAACGACGCCTTCAACCCCCGCCTCAGGGAGCGCTGAGCCGTGGGAGCCGCCGCGCCCCTGCTCGAAGTCGAGGGCCTCGAAGTGGAGTTCCGCACCCGCCAGGGCGTCGCCAGGGTTCTCGACGGCATCGAGCTCTCGCTCGAACCGGGCCGGACGCTCGGAATCGTTGGCGAGTCCGGGTGCGGCAAGAGCATAACCGCGCTGTCGATCATGCGCCTCGTGCCGGTGCCGCCGGGACGCATCGGCGCGGGCGCGGTCCGGCTCAAGGGCGAGGACCTGCTGCAGGCCAGCGAGAAACGGATGCGGGAGGTGCGCGGCAAGGACATCTCCATGATCTTCCAGGAGCCGATGACCTCCCTCAATCCGGTCTATTCCATCGGCGACCAGATCGCCGAGACCGTGCGCCTGCACGAGGGGCTCAGCCGCCGGGACTCGCTCGACCGCGCCATCGAAATGCTGAAGGCGGTCCATATTCCCGCCGCCGAACGGCGCGTGCGCGAGTTTCCCCACCAGATGTCGGGCGGCATGCGCCAGCGCGTGATGATCGCCATGGCGCTTGCCTGCCAGCCGAGCGTGCTGATCGCGGACGAGCCGACGACGGCGCTCGATGTCACCGTGCAGGCCCAGGTCTTCGACCTGCTGAAGGAACTGCAGGAAAAGACCGGCACGGCCATCATCCTCATCAGCCACGACATGGGCGCCATTGCCGAAATGGCCGACCGCGTGATGGTCATGTATGCCGGCCGGATCGTCGAGGAGGCCGCCACCGACGAGATTCTCGAAAGCCCCCGGCACCCCTACACCCGGGGCCTGATCGCCTGCGTGCCGCACATGGAGGAAGAGCCACCGCCGGAACGGGGCGCGCTTACCGAGATTCCGGGCGTCGTGCCGGCGCTGACCGACCTCGGGTCCGGATGCTCCTTCGCGCCGCGTTGCGAACATGCGACCGACCTTTGCCGCCGCCGGGCGCCGCAGCCTTTCGCGGTCGGCACGGACCACAGGGCCGCCTGCTGGCTCTACGGCGAGGCGGGCGCGGCATGACGGGCGGGGAGACACCGGGCAGCGGCGGCGCCAACGCCGCCATCCGTAACGTTCGCCGCGTCCAGCGCGGCGGTGCGGATTACCTGCTGGACGTCCGCGACCTCAAGGTCCATTTCCGCCTGCCCCGCCGCAATGTCCTCACACCCGGCGGCACGGTTCATGCCGTGGACGGCATCAGCTACAGGGTGCGCCGGGGCTCCACCTTCGGGATCGTCGGCGAAAGCGGCTCGGGCAAGACGACCGCCGCGCTTGCCGCCATGCGGCTCGTGCCCGTTACCGGCGGGTCGATCCGGCTCGACGGCGTCGAGATGACGACCTTGGGAGGCGACGCGCTGCGCGAGATGCGCCGCAAGATCCAGATCGTGTTCCAGGACCCCTATTCGTCGCTCAATCCGCGCATGCGCGCCGGCGCCATCGTGCGCGAGCCGATGGACCTCATGGAAGTCGGGGACCCCGCCGAGCGTGACCTCCGCGTTGCCGAGCTTTTCGACCGCGTCGGCCTCCGGCCCGAACAGGCGGCGCTCTTCCCGCACCAGTTCTCCGGCGGCCAGCGCCAACGGATCGGCGTCGCACGGGCGCTGGCGACACAGCCCGAGCTGATCGTCTGCGACGAACCCGTCTCCGCCCTCGATGTCGCGATCCAGGCGCAAATCCTGAACCTGCTCCGCGAGTTGCAGGAGGGGTTCGGCCTCACTTACCTGTTCATCTCCCACGATCTCGGCGTGGTGCAATATATCTGCGACGACATTGCAGTCATGTATCTCGGCGAGATCGTCGAGCAGTCGGACCGCGTTTCGCTCTTCACCCTGCCGCTGCATCCCTACACCTGGGCGCTGATCTCGGCCGTGCCCTCCGCGAGGCGCCGCACGAGCGGGCAGGACGGCAGGGTCCGCCTCGAGGGAGACCCGCCCAATCCCATCGACCCGCCGCCCGGCTGCCGGTTCGCGCCGCGCTGCCCCTTCGCCGTGGACCGGTGCCACAGCGAAAAGCCGGCCCTGCGCGAAGTGCGCGAGGGGCATCTGGTTTCCTGCCACCTGGTCGGGGAAGACTGCGTGCCGCCCCACGCGGCCATGGCCGGCGCATCCTGACGGGCAGCCGTCGGCTTCCGTCCGCAGCGGAAAGCCTCTATCCATAGCCCTTCCGCACCTGTCGCATCCCGAAACACGGACGGAGGCCCCACGACGCCATGCCCGAACTCTTCGAAATTCTCCACGGCACCCGCGCCATGCGCCGGCTGAAGCCGGACCCGGTGCCGGACGAGCTGATCCGCAAGATCCTGGAGGCCGGTGCGTCGGCGGCCAATGGCGGCAATTTCCAGCGCTGGCGGTTCCTGGTCGTCAAGGACCGCGAGATCAAGAAGGCGGTGAAGGTGCACTACAAGCGCGCCTTCGACGAGATCATAGGGCCGCGCTACAAGACGAGCGCGCCGCCGCCCGGCAGCTCGGCGGAGAAATATCACCGCCAGCACGATGCGGTGGAATATCTGACGGAGCATTTCGACGAAGCGCCGGTCTGGATCGTGGCCTGCCTGGAGGAAGGCGAAGCGCCGACGCGCATGTCGGGCGCCTCGATCTACCCGGCCGTGCAGAACATGCTGCTGGCGGCGCGCGGGCTCGGCCTCGGCTCCACGCTTACCACGCGCCATCTCTTCTTCGAGGAAGAGAGCGAGCGCGCGCTCGGCCTGCCGCCCGGGGTTCATTCCTACGCCATCCTGCCGATCGGCTGGCCGATGGGCAATTTCGGCCCGGTCGGGCGCGGGCCGCTCGAGGAGATCGTCTATCTCGACCGCTGGGGCGAGCGCTGGGACGCGCTGGGCCCGACATCGAACGACGGGGAATCGCTGCGATGATTACGGTTCACGGACGCAACAACTCGATCAATGTGCAGAAGGCGATGTGGGCGGTCGGCGAGGTCGGCGTCGCCTGTGAGCGGCTGGATGTCGGCGGGCCGTTCGGCGGCAATGACACGCCGGAATACCGCGCCATGAACCCGAACGGTCTTGTGCCGGTGCTGGTCGATGGCGACACGGTCATCTGGGAAAGCCATGCCATCGTCCGCTATCTGGGCGCCCTCCACGGCGTCGGAGGCCTCTGGCCGGAAGGCCCGGCGGAGCGCAGCCTCGCCGACCGCTGGATGGACTGGGCGACCGCTTCCCTGCAACCGCATATGACGCCCGTGTTCTGGGGCATGGTCCGCACGCCGGAAGCCGAGCGGGACATGGATGCGATCGGCCGCGCCGCCGCCGCCCTTCAATCCGTCTGGGGCATTCTCGATGCCCATCTGGACGGGCGCGATTTCGTGGCGGGCGCAGGCTTCACCATGGGCGACATTCCCGTCGGCGCGTTCTACTGCCGCTATGTGCGCATACCCGGCATCGAACGGGCCGACCTGCCCCATTGCGACGCCTGGCTGGCGCGGCTGGGCGGGCGCCCGGCCTTCGCGGAGCACGTCTCGGGCGTTCCGCTGACCTGACGGGCCGGCCCGTACCGACCATCGTTGACCGGAGCCGGGGCCGACGGCCGCCCCGGCTGCATCGGTCTCCACGTCCCCGCCCGGGGGCGGGAACAGGCGCGCCAGAGTGTGATACCAGTGGCCTCGACTTCGGACTCATGTCTTCTTCTCGTCATGCCCGGACTTGTTCCGGGCATCTCCCTCCACCGCTTCTCCCCGGGGCGGCCGCATGGATACCCGGACTTGTTCCACTGGTGTCCGGTTCAGACATTGAGGGGGAGCCGAACGGGATTTTGGGAGCGCGCGGCGTCCCCGGTCGGCCTCCTGTCCGTCATGCCCGAACGCCCCCCTTCGACAGGTTCAGGGCAGGCTCTTTCGTCATACCCGGACTTGTTCCGGGTATCTCTCTCAAGCGGCTCTGCCAGGCGGCCGTATGGATACCCGGAACAAGTCCGGGTATGACGGGAACAGGGCCGGGCCGCCGGGCGTCGATCCGGGTCCCGATCTCGCCGAACCCCTCGAAACCCGGTTGAATCCAGGCCATGCGCTCTGTCCCCCAAATCTAAACTGGACAGCCGTGGAACAAGTCCGGGCATGACGGATGGAGGCGATCGGGGCGGCGGGCGTCGAAGCCGGAATGGGTTCCGGTCAACGACTGCTGGTATGAAACCGGGATTGTTCGAAAATTTTGAAATAATTCTGTATAGGGACTTGATATTAGAGCCGCTCTCAGCCATATAGGGCGCGAGCAGGCGTCATCCGGAGGCCGTCTGCTGCCGCGTCGGCGCGTAAAGACCCCCTCAGAGCGAACGGGAGACGTGCGCCCTGCGTCCGGATCGCGCGCGGGGGCGCTCCCGGGCAATCAGGCGCGCGAATCGCGCCGGCGCGAAACGTGCGCCCGCGGGCGCGGGCACCCGCGCGCATTACGCGCGAATCAGGGTCCCGCCGCCGGCAGGCGGATGGAACGAAACGGGAGCGAAAAGGAGAAACCCATGCCCCGAACCCGAAGATGGAAGACCCCGGAGAAACAGGCGGAAGCCGGGGCGGAACCGAGAGCGTTATGCCTGGAACGGCTGTAGTGCATGACCGCCCGGCATGGAAAACATGACATCCCATGACACATTCCGCAGTCCCTCCCCGCGCCCCAATCGTCGCCCCGGACGCCCGCAGGGCGAGCCGGGGCCTCCGTGCAGCGGAGCTCCGGCTGCACAAGGCCCCGGATCGGGGTTCGGGGCGACGCATGAGAGCGCGTAGTCCGAGATCGTTGGCAGATGCGTGAATCCGGTAGGGTTCAAGGTCCGGGGCGATGGCGGGGAGGCATCTTCGTGGGTCGCAACCCCGCGCCGCCGGTATCAGAAGAGCGTTCCCTGCTTCGGTTTGGCGGGCCCCTCCTGGCCTTCCCCGACGATTCGGGCCGCAGCCTCGCCGTCGGCGAAGACGATTTCGACGCGCCCTCGCTTGCGTGCCTCCGCCGCCGACACAACGGGCCCGCTCTCGTCCCGCACCAGGGCGAAGCCGCGCTCAAGCACGCGGCGGTAGGAAGAGCTTTCAAGCAACGCGCCGGCCCGCTTGAGTCCGGCGGCGGCGTTTTCGGCAAGCCGATGCCAGGCCGCAGGCAAACGCCGCCCCGCATCGAGCCGCTCCAGCCGGTGGGCCTCGACCTCGACCCTGTGTTGCCCGGCGCGGACAAAGGATGCGCCCAGCGCCGCCAGCCGCTCCTGCTGGGCGTCGAGCAGCGCGCGCGGCCGCCCGAAGCGCGCCGAGAGTTCCGCGATCCGGGACGCGGCCAGCGCCACGCGGGCACGGAGCCCCGCTTCCATGCGCTCGCCCCTGTCGTCCAGCCTCTGGCTCGCCTGTTCCAGAAGCGCCGTCGGCGCCGGCAGGCCCCGCGCGAGGCCCGCGATCTGCGCCCGGCGCTCCTGCACGAGACGCGCGCCGGCGGCCAGCAGCCGTTCTCCCTGCCCGCCTGTCCGGGCAAGGAGTTCCGCGCGGACGGGCACCGCCATTTCCGCCGCAGCCGTCGGCGTTGGCGCGCGAAGGTCGGCGGCGAAATCGATCAGCGTCGTATCGGTTTCATGGCCGACAGCCGAGATCAGCGGAATGGCGGAGCGGGCCGTCGCGCGCACGACCGCTTCCTCGTTGAAGGCCCAAAGGTCCTCCAAGGAGCCGCCGCCCCGCGCCACGATCAGCACGTCAGGGCGCATCTCCGGCGGCAGCGCGCCCATGCCGTCCACGGATTCGGCGATCCTCTCCGCCGCGCCCTCGCCCTGCACCGGCACGGGCCAGACCAGCACATGGCGCGGGAAACGCTCGCGCAGCCGGTGCAGGATATCGTGCAGCACCGCCCCGCCGAGCGAGGTGGCGATGCCGATACGCTCCGGCAGGAAGGGAATCGGCCGCTTGCGGTCTTCCGCGAACAGCCCCTCTTCGGCGAGGCGCCGCCGGCGCTCCTCCAGCAGCTTGAGCAGCGCCCCCTCGCCCGCAAGGTCGAGCGCGTCCACGACAAGCTGGTAGGCGGAGCGCGCGCCATAGGCCGTCACCCGGCCCGTCGCGACCACTTCCATGCCGTCTTCCGGGCGAAGTCCGAGCCGCCCCGCCGCGCCGCGCCAGCACACGGCGTTCAGCACGTCCCGGTCGTCCTTCAGGTTGAAATAGAGGTGGCCCGAGGCGGCGCGCTTGAAGCCCGACACCTCGCCGCGCACCCGCACGCGCGGGAACCCGGCTTCCAGATTGCGGCGAACGGCTGCCGAGACCTCGCCGACCGTGTATTCCGGTATGTTGGAAAGCGGCGGCGCTTGCGTCATACCTGCCGGAGATACACGCGAATCGGGAGGGCGTGAAGGCCATGCGGGTTCTGGTGGTGGGCGGCGGCGGGCGCGAGCATGCGCTCGTCTGGACGATTGCGGCCTCGCCGCTGGTGGAGCGGCTCTGGTGCGCGCCCGGCAATCCCGGGATCGCGGCCGAGGCCGACTGCGTGCCGGTCGCCGCCGAGGATGTCGAAAGCCTGGCGGCGCTTGCGCGGGAGGAGCGCATGGACCTCGTCGTCGTCGGGCCGGAAGCGCCGCTGGCGGCCGGGCTGGCGGACCGCCTCCGGCAGGACGGCATCGCGGTATTCGGGCCGGACAGGGCGGCAGCGCGGCTGGAAAGTTCCAAGGCCTTCATGAAGGACCTCGCACGCCGGGCCGGCATTCCCACGGCCGGCTTTGCGGTGTTCGACGATGCCGGCGCCGCCCGGGCCCATATCCGGGAGCGCGGCGCGCCGGTCGTGGTGAAGGCGGACGGCCTCGCCGCCGGCAAGGGCGTCACCGTCGCCGCGACGGTGGAAGAGGCCGAAGCCGCCGTGAGCGCCGCCATGGTCGAGCGCGCCTTCGGCGAGGCGGGCGCCAGGGTTGTCATTGAAGACTGCCTGCGGGGCGAGGAAGTGAGCGCCTTCGCGCTGGCCGACGGCGAGCGCGTGCTCATGCTGGAGACGGCGCAGGACTACAAGCGCGTGGGCGAGGGCGATACCGGGCCCAATACGGGCGGCATGGGCAGCCACTCGCCCGCGCCAGCTGTCGCGCCGGAGCTTGCGGCCAGGATCGAGAACGAGATCTTCCTGCCGGCCGTCCGGCAGATGGCGGCCGACGGCACGCCCTATCGCGGCGTGCTGTTCGCCGGGCTGATGATCGAGGACGGCGAGCCGAAGCTGCTGGAATTCAATGTCCGCTTCGGCGACCCGGAAACGCAGGCGCTGATGCTCCGCCTGCGCTCGGACCTGCTGCCGGCGCTGGTCGCGGCGGCCGAAGGCGATCTCTCCCATGTCGATCTCCGATGGTCGGCGGAGGCGTCGGTCTGCGTCGTGATGGCGAACCGGGGCTATCCGGGGCCGTATGACCGGGGCGGCGAAATCGCGGGCCTCGACGGCATGCCGGAAGGCGTGACCGTCTTCCATGCCGGCACGGCGGCAGGCGACGCCGGGCGGGTACTCGCGGCCGGCGGGCGGGTGCTCGGCGTCTCGGCCGCCGGCGCAACCCGCGCCGAGGCGCGCGCGCTGGCCTATCGCGGCGTCGATGCGATAGACTGGCCGGGCGCATTCTGCCGCCGGGACATCGCGCAAACCGGCGCATAAGCGGGAGGAAGGCCCATGACGGCGCTCGAACCCATCATCGGTCCGTCGGTCTGGCATGGCGGCGAGCTCATGCGGCGCGACGACTGGATCGTGACGCTCGACGCCGGCGAGATCGCCGAACTGGAAGCGGCGGCGACCGCCGCGCTCGACCGCGAGCTCACCGGGCTCGGCCGCGCCGACCTGCCTCTGCCCCGCCTCGATGCGCGCCTCAAGGAGATGCGCGACGCCGTGGTCGAAGGCTGCGGCTTTGCGCTCATGCGCGGCCTGCCGGTGGACGAGTGGCCGCGCGAAGTGGCCGCGCGCGCCTTCTGGGCCATCGGCTCGCGCATCGGCATGCCCGTCTGCCAGAACCCGCTCGGGCACCTGCTCGGCCATGTGAAGGACCTCGGCATCGACGCCTGGGCGCCGAACAAACGCGGCTACCAGTCCTCGGCCGAACTGCCGTTCCACACCGATATCGGCGCGGAGATCGTCGGGCTGTTCTGCCTCGTCCCGGCGCGAACGGGCGGGCTCTCCAGCATCGTCAGCGCCGGCGCGGTCTGGAACCGCATCCTCGAACGCCGCCCGGACCTTGCGCAGGTGCTCGCCGAGCCCTTCCTGATCGACCGGCGCGGCGAGGAGGTGGAAGGCCAGCTTCCCTGGTACGAGATGCCGGTCTTCATGCGGGCCGCCGACGGGCGCATGACGGTCAACCTCGTGCGGCGCTTCATCGATTCCTGCACGCGGCACGAAGGCGCGCCGGACCTGACGCCCCGACAGGTGGAAGCCCTCGACTTCCTGGAGCGGACCGCCGCCGAAGCGGACCTTCGCCTCGACATGGACTTCCAGCCGGGCGACATCCAGTGGATCGACAATCTGGCGGTCCTGCACACGCGCACGGCCTATGAGGAACTGCCGGGCCGGAAGCGCCACCTCTACCGGATCTGGCTGGCCGTGCCGGACGGGCGCGCCGTGCCGGAGCCTTTCTTCAGCCGCCACGGCCGCGACCCGGCCACGGGCCGCCCGCTCGGCCTCCGGCTTCCGGCAAATGTGCGGCCGACGGCCCCGCTCGACGCCCTGGAAGCCGCCGCCGCCTGACCGTCGCCTACTTCGCCTCGACGCCGAGGATCGAGCCCGTCACCGCGCGCGGGTCGCGCTCCGGCCAGCGGCCGGCATCCACCTGGGCGAAGAACTCGCCGCAGATGCGGTTGAACTCGTCCGGGTCCTCGATATTGATGGTGTGCCCGCAATTGACCATTACCGAGAGCGCCGCCGAGGGGATGGTCTGTTTCATCAGCACGCCCGGCAGCAGGCAGGGCCAGTCCTCGTCGCCGGTCAGCACCAGGGTCGGCACCCGGAGCGCCGCCATCTCGTCCATCAGGTCGTAGAGCGAGGGCCGCTTAGCCTGGAGGCCGCGCATGGTGGCGGCCGCCCCCGCCTGCGAATGTTCGGCAAGCTGGTCGCGGAACTCGCGCCAGCCGCGCGGGTCCTTGTTTTCGAACTGCACCCGGGTCGGCCCCTGCGCGTAGATGTCGGCGAACGCCTCCATGCCGTCGCGCTCGATCAGCGCCGCCGTCGCCTCGGCCTCGGCCTTGAACTGCGCGCGCTTGTCCGGCTCCGCCCCGTAACCGCAGCCCGCCACGACAAGGGAGATCGCGCGCTCGGCATGGCGGAAACCGAAATGCAAGGTGGCGAACCCGCCCTTGGACAGCCCGCAGATATGCGCGCGGTCGATGCCGACGGCGTCCATGACGGCGGCGATGTCGTCCGCGGCGCGCGTCTGGCTATACTTGGCCGGGTCTTCCGGCACCTCGGAGGGCGGATAGCCGCGCGCATTATAGGCGAGCACGCGGTAACGATGCGCAAAGTGCCGCATCTGCGGCTCCCAGGAGCGCATGTCGCCCGCGAACTCATGCACGAAGACGACCGGCGTCCCCGACCCGGCCTCCTCGTAATACAGGCGCACCCCGTCGTCGGTCGTTGCGTAAGGCATGGGCTCTTCAGTCCTCCATAGCGGGCCGGTTTCACCGGAGCATAGCCCGACACGCCGGCCCAGGGTAACGGACAGCGGAGCAGCGGCAGCGACCGGCGCGGAAGAAGCCCGGATAGGATCGAGCTGCGTTCTATGCCGCGCGGCTCACAGGCGGCGCGGCAGCGGATTCGCGCGCGGCCCGCCGCTGGCGGCGTTCCTCGCGCGGGCAGACGCCGAAGAACTGGCGGTAATTCTTGGAGAAATGCGAGGTCGAGCCGAAACCGCAGGCGACCGCGATCCAGGTCACCGGCATTTGCGTCTCGATCAGCAACTGGCGCGCCCGCGTCAGCCGCATCCGCAGATACCAGCGCGCCGGGGTCGAATCGAGATAGCGCCGGAACAGCCGCTCGAGCTGGCGCGGCGAAACATTGGCCTCCCGGGCGATCTCGACCAGGGAAAGGCGCTCTTCCCGATTCGCGGCCATGGCCGTCAACGCCTTGACCAGCACGGGATGGCTGGTACGCAGCCACGCCTGGTGCGGCAGGTAGCGTTCGTCGCGCCCGCTCCGCACGCGGTCATGCAGGAGCTGTCCCGCCACCGCCGCCATGATGTCCCCGCCGTGACGCCAGGCGATGTCCTGGAGGACCATGTCGCACGCCGCCTCGCCGCCGGTGCAGGTGAACCGGTCGCGGTCGATCTCGAACAGCGCCGCGCGCAGGTCGATATCCGGGAACCGTTCGGCGAACCCGTCGAGGCTCTCCCAGTGGATGGTGCAGCGCCGGTCCCGCAACAGGCCGGCCCGGGCCAGCACATAGGCCCCGGTGCATGCCGCGCCCACATATGCGCCGTCCCGCGCCCAGCGGCGCAACAGCGCAAGCGCGGCCTGATCCTCATAGGCCCAGCCGTCCACGCCGCCGCAGACAACGATGTTCTCCGGTCTTCGGATGCGCTCGGCCGGCTCGTCCGCCGCCACCGCCACGCCGCAACTGGAGCGCACCGGCGCGCCTTCCGGCGTTACGACCCGCCAGCTGTAGAGCGGACGCTCCGCAACGTAGTTCGCAAGGCGAAGGGGTTCGACCAACGCCGCGAAACTCGAAAGGGAGAAGTTCGGAATGGGCAGGAGCGTCACCTCGACAGGTGCGCCGTCGCTCCCGCGGAATACCTGCTCGCCAGCCATGGGCCGACTCCGGCAATATGACGCTAAAGCTGCAAATGCCGCTGTGTTGCCGGCTTGTCAATCGGTTCCGGGGCTCCGGAAGCAAAATTCTGTCGCACATGCCGCGAAAATCGTCGCGAACGGGCGCATCCGCCCCGGACTCCGAGCCGATTCTGGGATTCCTGTCCCTGCTGCGGAGGCGCGAAGCCCATGCCCCTCGACATTTCCCCGAGCCTCGATTCCCGCTATCGCAGGGAACAGGCGACAAGCGTCGACCAGTCCGACCGCGTCGTGCCCTACAACCTGCGCCAGAGCGGGCCGACGAAGACGGAGCTGTTGATCTCGACCCGGGTGCGCAAGTCGCCCTACTGGCATCTGAGCCACGAGGCCGGCTGCTGGCGGGCGACGGTCTACAACCGCGTCTATCATCCGCGCGGCTATGTGCGCCCGGAGGACGGCGGCGCGTCCGTGGAATACGAGGCGCTGACGAAGCATGTGACCATGTGGAATGTCGCGGTCGAGCGGCAGATCCGCGTGAAAGGCCCGGACGCCGAGCGCTTCGTGAACTATGTCATCACCCGCGATGCCAGCCGCATCCAGCCGATGCACGGCAAATACGTCATCCTTTGCAACGAGAAGGGCGGCATCCTCAACGACCCGGTGCTGCTGCGGCTGGCGGAGGACGAATTCTGGTTCTCGCTTTCCGACAGCGACATCCTGTTCTGGCTGCAGGGCGTCAATACCGGCGCGCGTATGAATGTCGAGATCGACGAAATCGACGTCTGCCCGGTGCAGATTCAGGGTCCGAAGTCGGAAGCGCTGATGGCGGACCTTGTCGGGCCCGCGATCCGCGAGATTCCGTTCTACGGCATCATGGAGGCGGAGGTGGGCGGCTGCGCCGTCGTGATTTCGCAGTCCGGCTTCTCGGGCGAAAAGGGCTACGAAATCTATCTGCGCGACGCGACCCTGCACGCCAATACCATGTGGGAGGCGGTGCTGGAAGCCGGCAAGGCGCACAAGCTGATGGTGATCGCGCCCGGCCACCAGCGCCGCATTGCCGCCGGCATCCTTTCCTGGGGCCAGGACCTCGACCACGAGACCAACCCCTTCCAGTGCAATCTCGGCTACCAGGTACCGCGCAAGAAGACCGCCGACTATATCGGCAGGGCGGCGCTGGAACGGATGCGGGCGGAGATGGAAGCCGGCAATCCGCCCTGGCGCCAGCAGCTTGTGGGCCTGCGCCTCGGCGGCCGGCCCATCGACGACTATGCGCCGGACTTCTGGCTGGTGTCGGAGCCGGGCGGCGGCGAGCCGGTCGGCTATCTCACCTCGCCCTGGTACTCGCCGGAGCTCGGTTGCAACATATCCATGGGCTATGTGCCGGTGGAGAGGTCCGGCGTCGGCACGGAATACGCCGTGTGGCTGCCGGACCGCTACGCCGAACAGCCGGGACAGCCGGTGGCGGCGGAAGTCTGCGAAATGCCGTTCCGTCCCTCCGTCAACCCCAACGCCCGCGAGGTCGCCAGGGCGCACGGCCGCGACGCGGCGTTCTGACAGCCCGCGCCGCATGGCTGTTGTCCGGCGGCCCTCGCATTGCGGCCGCCGGACAACGGCGCACCGGCACTTCATTGTCGAGCGTCGAGATTGGACGCATACTGGCGCCGCGCGACCGGACTCATGATCCCGGGCGCATCGGGGAACGCGGCCCATGGACTATCGCCGGAATGAAGCCAAGGAGCATGCGCGCGCCCGCATGAAGGGAATCTGGGCCGCCGCCCTGCAACCCTTCCGGGAAGACCTGTCGATAGACGAGGCGGGCATGCGGTCCAACATCCGCCACTGGGTCGAAGACCTCGGCATCGACGGGCTGTTCATTTCCGGGAAGCAGGGCGAATACTTCTCGATGTCGGTCGAGGAGCGCAAGCGCGTCTTCGAGATTGCGGTCGATGCAGCGCACGGCACGGGCGCCGGCACCGTCATGTCCTGCTCCGACCAGAACATGGATACGGTCATCGATCTGGCCCGCCATGCCCAGGCCGTGGGCGCGGATTACATCGTCGTGCATGCGCCGGTGTTGAGTTTCGTGACCGACCGCGACGACCTTCTCTACGAGTACTACCGCACGGTCAGCGAGGCGGTGGATATCGGGATCGCCATGTGGAGCCATCCCGACAGCGGCTATCTGATGAGCCCCGAACTCTGCGCCCGGATCGCCGAACTCCCCAATATCGTGGCCATCAAATACAGCGTGCCCCGCGAGATGTACACCGAACTCACCCGCCTTGCAGGCGACCGGCTCCTGGTCAGCACGGCCTCCGAGGAGGAGTGGCTCGACAACATTCTCGAACTCGGCTGGCAGCTATATCTGTGTTCCTCACCGCCCTACCTGCTGCAGACGGCGGTGGACCGCCGGATGCGCCTCTACACCGATCTCGCATTCGCCGGTGAGGCGGAGGAAGCCAGGCGGGTGAGGGACAGCCTCGATCCCGTGCGGGACGCCCTGAAGCGAACCCGCCCCGGCGCAAAGCCGCATGCGCACCAAAAATACTGGCAGGAGTTGCTGGGCCAAGCCGGCGGGCCGGTGCGGCCTCCCATGCTGGATCTGACCGAGGCCGAGAAGCAGGCCACCCGGCTGGCCTTCGAGACCTGCGGACCGGAACTGATGCGCAGCGCCGCCGAGTGAGGAGGAACCGGCGATGGCAGGCTTTTCGGAACACCCGCGCTTCAGGCCCTTCGATTTCCGCCGCTGGATCGACGAACACCGCGAACTCCTGAAACCGCCGGTCGGCAACAAGCTGGTGTTCGAGGAAGCCGGCATGACCGTGATGGTCGTGGGCGGGCCGAACCAGCGGGTGGATTTCCACGACGACCCCGTCGAGGAGTTCTTCTATCAGCTGGAAGGCGACATGATCCTCAAGGTGGCGGAAAAGGGCTGCATCTACGATGTCCCGATCCGTGCGGGCGAGGTGTTCATGCTGCCCCCTCATGTGCGCCACTCGCCGCAGCGCCCGATGCCGGGCTCCGTCGGGCTAGTGGTGGAAGCGCCGCGCGTGGGCGGCATGCTGGACGGTTTCGAGTGGTTCTGCTTCGACTGCGGCGCGCTGGTGCACCGGGTCGAGCTGCCGGTCGGCAATATCGTGACGGACCTGCCGCCGCTGTTCGATGCCTTCTACGCGGACGAAACGGCCCGGACCTGCGGCGGATGCGGCGCAATCCATCCCGGCCGCGAGCCGCCGCCCGGCTGGGTGACGATGTAACGGGCTTCCGGGAGGCGGCGCGCCGTGGCATAAGGCGGCCCGAAATCGACGACCTGCGGACATGGCCACGCTCGACATCCTGATCGCGCCCGACCGGCGGCTGCGGACCAAATGCGCCCCAGTGGGCGAGGTGGACGACGCCGCCCGGCGCCTGCTCGACGACATGCTGGAGACCATGTATGCCGCGCCCGGCATCGGGCTGGCGGCGCCGCAGGTCGGCGTGCTGAAGCGCCTGGTGGTGATCGACTGCGCCCGCGACGAGGAAGAGCCGGCCCCGCTCAAGCTGGTCGATCCGGAAGTTGTCTGGCGCTCGGAGGAACTCGTCATCGGCAACGAAGGCTGTCTCTCCCTGCCCGAGGTCTATGTGGATGTGGAGCGGCCGGAAGCGGTGCGCATCGCCTATCTCGACGAGAACGGCGAACCGCAGGAGATCGAGGCCGAGGGCCTGCGCGCCCGCTGCCTCCAGCACGAGATCGACCATCTGAACGGCGTGTTGCATGTGGACCACCTGTCGGCGGTCAAGCGCGGCATGATCCTGCGGCGGCTGGACAAGTCGAAGCGCCGCAAGAAGGACTGACGGCGCATGCGCCTGGCCTTCCTGGGCACACCGGAATTCGCCCTGCCTGCGCTTGAAGCATTGCTGGATGCAGGCCATGAGGTCGTGCGCGCCTTTGCACAGCCGCCGCGCCCCGCCGGCCGCGGGCAACGGCTCAGGCCTTCCCCGGTGCAGGCCTTCGCCGAGGCGCGCGGTATCCCGGTAGCGACGCCCGCAAGCCTTCGCGATCCTGCGCTCCAGCGGGATTTCGAGGCGCTCCGCCTCGACGCCGCCGTTACCGCCGCCTATGGGCTGTTGCTCCCGCCGGCAATTCTGGCCGCGCCGCGATTCGGCTGCCTGAACCTTCATGCCTCGCTGCTGCCGCGCTGGCGGGGCGCAGCGCCGATCCAGCATGCAATCCTCGCCGGCGACCGAGAGACCGGCATCTCGGTGATGGCGATGGATGAAGGCCTCGACACCGGCCCCGTGCTTCTTGTGCGGCGCACGCCCATCGGGCCGGAAACGACCGGCGGAGCGTTGCACGACCGGCTGGCGCAGATCGCCGCCGAAGCGGTGGTGGAGGCGCTGGCCGGACTGGCCGAAGGAACGATGAAGCCAGTGGCACAGCCGGAGGATGGCGCAACCCGGGCACCGAAGCTCACGCGGGAGGACAGCCGGCTCGACTGGACCCGCCCGGCGGCCGAGCTGGAGCGGCGGGTGCGCGCCTTCGCGCCGCGGCCGGGCGCCCGTTTCGCCTACCGGAGCGAAAGCATCGGGGTCGAAGCAGCGGTTGTCGAAGCCGGCGGCGGACCGCCCGGCCGCGTGCTGGACGACGGCGCCGCCGTGGCCTGCGGCGAAGGGGTATTGCGCCTGCTTCGCCTGCAACGGCCGGGGCGCTCGGCCATGGAGGCCGCCGCCTTCCTGCGCGGCTTCCCCCTGCCGGCGGGAACGGACCTGCTCGATGCCGCGATACCGCATCCTTGTCGAATATGACGGCGGACCGTTCGTCGGCTGGCAGGCCCAGGCGAACGGCCCCTCGGTGCAGTCGGCGCTGGAGGAAGCGGTCTTCCGCTTCTGCGGTGAACGGGCGCGGATCCAGGGCGCGGGCCGCACCGATGCCGGCGTCCATGCCGAGGGACAAGTCGCGCATCTCGACCTCGAGGGCGCAAGGCCGCCAAACGTGCTGCGCGACGCGGTCAACCACCATCTGGGTCCGCTGCCTGTCTCCGTGCTCGGCGCCGAGGAGGCCGCGCCCGACTTCCATGCGCGGTTCTCAGCCATCGGCCGCGCCTACCGCTACCGCATCCTGAACCGTCGCGCGCCGCCGGCGCTGGACCGGGGCCGGGTCTGGCATGTCGGCACGCCGCTCGACGCCGGGGCGATGGACGAGGCCGCCAAACGCCTGCTCGGCCGGCATGATTTCAGCAGCTTCCGGTCCTCCGAATGCCAGGCCAACTCGCCGCTGCGCACGCTCGACCGGCTCGATGTCCGCCGCGAGGGCGAGGAGGTCGTGCTCCATGCCGAAGCGCGCTCCTTCCTGCACCACCAGATGCGCATCATTGCCGGAACCTTGCGCGAGGTCGGCATCGGCAAGCGCACGCCCGAGGATGTATCCGCAGCGCTCGAAGCCGCCTCGCGCCCCGCGGCAGGCCCGACCGCCCCGCCGCACGGCCTTTGCCTGACGCGCGTCCGGTATTGAATCCCGTCACTCGCCGGGCAGGCTGTCCGCGAGCGCGTCGGCGAGGCGGCGGGCGAAGGCGGCGGGGTCTTCCGGCGCCTCACCCTCGGCAATGCGCGCCTGGTCCAGCAGCAGCGGCGCGAGCTGCGCGGCCCGGTCCTCCCCGGCCGCCATGGAACGCGCAAGGCCCTGCACGAGCCGGTGTCGGGGATTGAGCTCCAGCACGCGGCGCGACGCCGCGCCGTCGATCTGGCCGTGACGGCGCAGCATCCGCTCCAGATGCAGGTCCATGTCGCCCTCGTCCGCCACCAGGCGCACCGCGCTTTCAGTGAGCGCCTCCGAGCCGCGCACGTCCTTGACCGCCTCGCCCAGCGTGACCTTGAGCAGCGCGACCAGCGAAGCGATATCGGCCGCCGGCCCGTCCTCCTCCTTCGGCGCCCCGTCCTCAGCGGGCGGAATGGCGCCGAGGTCGATGCCGCCGCGCGAAACCGAGACGAAGGGCCGGCCCTCATACTCGCCGACGGCCGGCACCCAGAAATCGTCCACCGGGTCCTGCAGCAGCAGCACCTCGACCTTGCGGGCGCGGAAGCCCTCCAGATGCGGGCTGCCGGCAAGCCCAGCGCCCTCCTCGCCGGCGATGTAGTAGATCGCCTCCTGGCCCTCGCGCATCCGCTCGGCATAGCCGGCGAGCGTCGTCCAGCCCTCCGAAGCGGTCGAGCGGAAGCGCGCCAGCTCCAGCAGCGCCTCGCGTTGGCCGGCGTCCTCGTAGAGCCCTTCCTTGAGCACAGGCCCGAAGGCGTCCCAGAAGGTCTCGTAGCCTTTTTCGTCCGCCTCAGCCTTCGTCTTGAGTTCGCCCAGCACCCGGCGCACCAGCCCGTCGCGGATGCGCCGGAGCACGGGGTTCCGTTGCAGCATCTCGCGCGAGAGGTTGAGCGGCAGGTCCTCGCTGTCCACGACGCCGCGCAGGAAGCGCAGCCAGCCCGGGACCAGCTCCGGCGCGTCGTCCGTGATGAAGACGCGCTTCACATAGAGCTTGAGCGCGGATTTGCGGTCCGGGTGGAAGAGGTTGAACGGTCGCGATGTCGGCACGAACAGGAGGCCCGCATATTCGATCACGCCCTCGGCGCGGAAATGCAAGGTGAGCCACGGTTCGTCGAAGGTATGGCCGACATGGCGGTAGAACTCGGCATATTGCTCCGGCTCGATCTCGTTCCGCGGCCGGGTCCAGAGGGCGGAGGCTTCGTTGACGGTCTCGCCGTCCATCTCCACCGGGATGGCGATGTGATCCGAATAGGTCTTGACCACAGACCGGAGCCGGGCCGGCTCCAGGAACTCGTCCTCGCCCTCCCTCAGATGCAACCGGACCTCGGTGCCGCGCGCGTCCCATTCCGCCTCCGAGACGGTGAATTCGCCCCGCCCGTCCGACTCCCAGGCGAACGCCTCTTCCGCCCCGGCGGCGCGCGAGACCACCTGCACCCGCTCCGCCACCATGAAGGCGGAATAGAAGCCGACGCCGAACTGGCCGATCAGCGCCACGTCGTTCTTGGCGTCGCCGGTCAGCCTGTCGGCGAAAGCCGCGGTGCCCGAGCGCGCGATAGTGCCGAGATTTTCCGCCAGCTCCTCCCGGCCCATGCCTTCGCCATTGTCGGCGACGGCGATGGTGCGCGCCTCCTTGTCCACCTCGATGCGGATGCGGAATTCGGCGTCCCCGTCCAGCAATTCCGGCTCGGCGATGGCGCGGTAGCGCAGCCGGTCGCAGGCGTCCGCCGCATTCGAGATCAGCTCGCGCAGGAAGATTTCCTTGTCCGAATAGACCGAGTGCACCATGAGATCGAGAATGCGTCCGACCTCCGCCTGAAACGCCTGGCGCTCTTCGCTCATCGCGTGTGTCCTTCCGCCTGTTCCGTCCCGGCCCGGCATATGAGACGCTTCGCGCCGCGGTTCAAGATGGCAGGAGGGCGCGGCGCCCCATGAAGATCGACGATGTGACACTCACCCTGTTCGCCTGGGACGACATCCCGGCGACAACCTATGGCAGCCATACGGGGACCTTCCAGGGCCGGAGCGAACTCGGCCTGCTGACGCTCCGCACGGATGACGGGATCGAGGGCCACGCGTTTCTTGGCTCGGCCAGCCGGGGCGCGGCGAGCGACGCCGATTCGCTCATCCGCTTCCTCAAGCCGCAGGTGATGGGCGAGAACCCGCTCGACCGCGAGAGGCTTTACCTTGGGCTGACAGCACGCAACCGTAACACCACCTGGCGGGCGATCGGCGCGGTCGATATCGCGCTCTGGGACATCGCCGGCAAGGCGGCGGGCCTGCCGATCCACCGGCTGATGGGCACGGTTAGGACGAGCGCGCCCGCCTATGCCAGCTCCGCCGTGCTCGCCTCGCCCGAAGCCTATGCCGAGGAGGCGGTCTCCTTCCGCGACGCGAACTGGAAGGCCTACAAGATCCACCCGCCGACCGACCCGGACGAGGATATCCGCGTCTGCGAAGCCGTGCGCAAGGCGGTCGGCGACGGTTACCGCATCATGCTGGACAGCACCTGGTCCTACGACTACCCGGCGGCGATGCGCGTCGGCCGGGCGGCGGAGCGGCTCGGCTTCTACTGGTACGAGGACCCGCTCGCCGACGACGACATCACCAACTACATCAAGCTGCGCCAGAAGCTCGACATCCCGATCCTCGCGACGGAATACAGTCCCGGCGGCTTCCAGGCCTATGCGCCCTGGCTGCTGCTGCAGGCCACCGACTATCTGCGCGGCGACGTGGCGGTGAAGGGCGGGCTCACCGCCTGCCTCAAGACCGCCCATCTCGCCGAGGCCTTCCACATGTCCTACGAGGTCCATCACGGCGGCAATTCGCTCAACAACATGGCGAACCTGCATCTCATCTGCTCGATCCCGAACACGGAGATGTTCGAGGTGCTGATGCCCGACGGCGCCCACCGCTACGGCCTCGCGGAGGAAATCGTCGTGGACGGCGACGGGCGGGTCCACGCGCCCGAAACGCCCGGCCTCGGCGCCGCCATCGACTTCGACCTCATCCGGGCGAAGACGATCTCCGTACTCTCCTGACCGCGCGCTTCGCACCGGTCGGGAGGAGGACCCGAGCGGCATGTTATGAGCCGCACCCCGGCGATACGTCATGAAATGTCATGATCTGCATGTTTACGATGCATATCCTGTGGTCCTTCCAGGCATGACGCCGTCGCTTCGGGCTCGAGTTCCGGGTATCGCATCCGGGTTCCCCCGGCTCCGTCTCTTCGACATGGCCCTTCCTTTCGATCCGTCATTGTTCCGTTTTTCCCGCCACCGTGCCGAACGCAGCGAACATTCCGGATGGCGGCGTTGGCGCCACCCCCCCCCCCGGGCGTCCCGGAACGGCAGGACCCTGTTTCGCGCGTATCGCGTGCGCGCCCGTGCGCGGGCGGGCGGGCGTTTCGCGCCGGCGCGGTTCGCGCACCTGATTGCGCGCGAGACGGATGCAGGGCTCACCTCGCCCGTCGGCTGAATCGGGGTCGGTCCACGCCGGGCCGGCGCGGGCAGGAAGCGGTCCGCTGATGCCTCTTCCTTCGGATCATCATACCACATTTTCTGAAAATGCAATTACTATAAGAGAAATATAGCCCGAATATTCTGAATTTTATCGGAACCTATTCCAATAGATACATATTTCCGGTTCGGACTCGAATCGCCGCTCTGGCCTTCGATGCCGCCGCAGCCGGTGGAGAGCGGGCCGGACCGCCGGGGCCTGTCCTGGCGGTCCGGGGCTGCCGCGAGAACCGGGGCCGGGCCCGCCTTCCCTGCTCGGGGACGGGAACAGACGGGGGTGACAGCGTTTGTGGATGTTTCCTTTCCTTCCACCATGCTCGAAAGCCGCGCTTGAATTCGGTTGCCGTGTCTCGAACCCCGCTTGAGCGCAGGGCGGGAATGGGCTTTGCTGCGGGGGACCGAAACGGAGCGAACAGGACCATGGACCTCAGCAGCTACAACCGCACGCCCGGCTTCGAGCAGGGCCTGGAAGCCCGCCGCCGGGTGCTCGGCGAGGAGTATGTCGGCCCTTCCATCGCCAGGGGCGCGGAGGACGATTTCGCCCACCAGCTCCAGCAATTCGTCACCGAATATTGCTGGGGCACGGTGTGGTGCCGCGACGGCCTGCCGGACAAGACCCGCAGCATCATGAACCTGACCATGCTGGCCGCCCTCGGGCGCACCCACGAGCTCCGCCTGCACACGCGCGGCGCCCTCAACAACGGCGTCACCAAGGAGGAAATCGCCGAGGTGTTCCTGCAGGTCGGCATCTATGCCGGCGTCCCGGCTGCGGTCGAGGCGTTCCGCGAGGCCTCGAAAGTGTTCGAGGAGATGGGCGTGTGAGCGTCCAGGCAGCAGCGGACTTCCTGCTTGCCGCGCACCGCGAGGGCCGGCGTTTTGAGCGCCTGCCCGCCGGCATCGCGCCCAAATCCGAGGACGAGGCCTACAGTGTCCAGGAAGCGCTCGTCGCCGGCTTCGGCCTGCCCGTGGCCGGCTGGAAGGTGGCGCTCACCTCCGCCGCCATGCGCCGCGTCGTGCCCGGCATCGACCAGCCCTGCGCCGGCGCGATCTTCGCCGAACGCGTCCACCGCTCGCCGGCGACGCTGGCGCGCTCGGCGCTGATGCGCATCGGGCTCGAATGCGAGGCGATGGTGCGCCTTGCCGACGATCTGCCGGACACGGGCCGGCCCTGGACGCGGGAGAGCGTGGCCGCTCATGTCGGCGCGGTCGCGGCCGCCTTCGAGCTCATCGACGACCGCGAGGCCGACTACAACAACATGAACGCCTTCGAGCTGATCGCCGACAATGCCTGGAACGGCGGCGTGGCGGTCGGCGCGGAAGTCTCCGACTGGCAGGCGCTCGACCTCGTGGGCGCGCGCGGCAGCCTGGAGATCGACGGCAAGCCCGTGGGCGAGGGTCGGGGCGGCGACGCCATGGGCCATCCCTTCGAGCCGCTCGCCTGGCTGGCCAACAACGCCATCGCCCGCGGCCGCCCGCTGCGCGCCGGCGAACTTGTGATGACGGGTTCCATCGTCCCGACCCAGTTCCTGGAAGCCGGCAACCGCGCCGTCTATACCCACGAGGCGCTGGGCACGGTGGAGTTGGAGATCGTTTGAGGCCTGCCTCAAGAGCCGAACGGAGGACTCATGGCCGCTCCCGACCTTGCCTATGTGGCGCTTGCCGTCGATGAGCCGGAGGCCAGCGCGGCGATCTTCGAGAAGGATTTCCAGTTGCCGCGGCAGGACTTCGCCTGCGGCGGCTCCCGTGTGCCCGTGGTCTCGGTCGGGCGCTCGGCGCTTGCCCTTTTCCGCCCGGACGACCCGTTTCTCGGGCCGGATGCGAAGAAGGGTGTCCACCATATGGCCATTGCCACCGCGGACCCCGAGGCAGCCGCCCGGGAGTCCGGCATCCCGACGGCGGGCGGCGTCTCGGAGGGCCTGGGCGGCGGGCCGCAGGTGGCGCTTTCGCCGGAGGCGACGGCCGGGGTGCGCACACGCCTTGCCGCGCCGCTCGGCGCCGGATCCGGTTCGTCCGCGATGGTCGAGCGGATCGACCATTTGGGCGTGGCGTCGGCCGATAACGAGGCGGCGCGCGAGGCGTTCATCGACGGGCTGGGCTGCGTCTATGAGAGCCAGCAGACCGACAGCGAAAACGAGACGATCTCGGAGAATTTCACCTCGGACACCTACAACTACATTTTCCACACGCGGCCGTCGCATCTGGTCGGCAGCATGCGGGTGACCTTCATCACCGTCGGCGACACGGAGCTGGAGTTCATCCAGGACCTGACGACGGGCGTCGAGGCCGATGCGGCGCGGCACGACGCGGCCGGCAACACGCGCGGCGACCGCAGCGCCATCGCGCGCTACATCGCGGCGCGCGGCGCGGGGCTGCACCACATCGCCTTCAAGACGCCGGACGTGGCCGGGTCGCTGGCGACGCTCCGCGCGGCGGGCCACCGGACCATCGACACGGTCGGCCGGCCGGGCTCCCGCCGCGCGCTCATCGGCTTCATGCATCCCACCATGATCGGCGGCGTGCTGATGCATTTCGTCCAGCGCGAGGAGGTCTGACCCATGGCCGGTTATGCGCTCAACTACCTGGCGCTGGCGGCCCGCGACGCGGAAGCCGCCTGCCGGTTCCTCGGCGGCTCGCTCGGCCTGGAGCGGACCGATGTGGCGCTGGGCGGCCGCACCGTTCCGTTTTTCGGCGTCGGCAGATCGGCGGTGGCGCTGTTCGACCCTTACGACTCCTATCTGGAAGAGCCGCAATTCCCGGGCGTCCACCACATGGCGCTGGCCGCGCCGGACCCCGCCGGCACCGCCGCCCGGCACGGCCTCACGGTCACGGCCGAGGGCGCGGGGCCGGACGGCAGGCGGTTCGTTGTCGTCGATCCGCGGGAGACCGTCGGCATCCGCACCCGCTTCATCGAGCCGCTGGACGTCCCCTCGGCCGACGGTCCCGCCTACAAGATCGACCATCTCGGCGTCGCCACCGACGACAATGACGCCACGGTGCGCGTTTTCTCGGGCAATCTCGGCTGTCCCGTCGAAAGCAGGCAGACCGACGTCGAGATTCGCAACGTGACCGAGAGCTTCGTCTCCGACAAATACGGCGCGGTCTATCATTCGCGCCCGGCGGAGATTCTGGGCGGGCTGCGCGACGTGTTCATCGCCATCGGCGACTGCGATCTCGAACTGCTGATGGATTACGACCCGGCGCTGAAGCCCAGGGACGGGCTCGGCGAGGAGAAGGGCAATACCAAGGGCGACCAGAGCGCGATCGCGAAATTCGTGGCGCGGCGGGGGCCGGGTCTCGCGCATGTCGCCTTCGCCACGCGCGATATCGACGCGCTGCTGCCGAAGCTTGCCGGTGACGGCTGGCGCATGATCGACCTCGAAGGCCGGCCCGGCGGGCGCGGCTCGCTGATCGGCTTCGTCCACCCATCCAATTTCGGCGGCGGCCTGCTGGTCCATTTCGTCGAACCGCAGGCCGACGGCGGCTATGCGGCCAAATACGGTTGAGGCCGCGGGAGCCATGGGCAGCGAGGACGCATAACAGCCCACACCCGGCAGGCGTCATGATATGTCATGTTTGGGGCTTATATGGATAGGTTGACGGGGGAGACCGACGACATTTCTTCCGTCATACCTCAACGCCCCCTCCGTCACGTCCCCTCCGTCATACCCGGACTTGTTCCGGGTATCTCTCTCCACCGCTGCCGCCGGACGGCCGCATGGATACCCGGAACAAGTCCGGGTATGACGATATGGGGGCGGGTTGGACGCCGGAGAGAAGGTGCGAAGCCTCCCAAACCTGTTGTCAACCTATCCATATAAGCCCCTCATGTTTTGTATGCGCCGGAGTCATATGCTGTAGTCGTTTCGGGCATGAAGCCGTCCGCTCTTCGATTTCCTTTCAAGCCTCTCCCGTTGTCCCGGACGGCGCGTCAGCGTCGATCCGGGACCTCTCTCGGCGAGCGCTGCCCCTTGCGGCGCGAGGCCCTACCGCCCGCCGACGCTCCCGCCTCCTTCTGCGGCTTCTCTTGCGGCGAGTTCTGCGGCCTCGCGGCGTTCCTGGCGGGCGAGCCAGTCGTAGAACTCAGGCGTGGTCAGCTTGCCCACATACTGGCGCTCGCCGAAGTTGTAGTAGTCCTCGCTGCCGTCGTAACTGTCCTCGTCCGGCACCAGCGGCCCGAAGCGGCGCTCCTGCTCCGCATGCCAGGCCCGGAACTCCGGCGTCTGCTGGCTGCCGACATAGACCTCGTCGAAATAGTGGTATTCGTCCTCGCTGCCGTCATAGCCGGTCTCCGGTTCCGGCTCCGGCGCCCAGTCGTCGAGGTCGTCCGCCGTCTCCCCGGCAGGCAAAGGCTCCGGCTCGGGCATGCGGGTGGCGGCCCAGTCGAGCACGTTGAGGAGCTGGCGCAGATGCGAGAGCGCGGCGCGTCCGGCGCGGTGATGTTCGGCAAGGGCGCGGTCGTCCTCCGGCGGCGGCGCTGCGTTCATATCTTCCGCATAGGCGGCGGCGAGGGCTGCGGCGGCCGGTGCCAGCTTTTCGGCCAGCATCGCCGCCAGTTCGGGGCGGGGGTCGGTTGCGGTCATCGTCTCTCCTCCTCCGACGGGGAGCGGGTCCCTGTTTCGCGCGTATCCTGCGCGCCTGAGCCCGCGCCCGCCGGCGCGCATTTCGCGGCGGCGCGGTTTGCGCGCCTGATTGCGCGCGCGAAGCACAGGACGCACGTCTCCCGTTGGCTTCTCGGGTGTTTTCAAAAATGGCGCTGCGCAGCACCCGGGGGAGGCGGCTCCGGAGTCCGCTTCCCTGGGAGCCGTCATACCACAATCCGCCAGATGTCAAGCCCATACAGGGAACAAAATTTAGAAGTATCGGAAATTGTTCATGTGCTGCAAAGCTGGAAAGTAGGGGAAGAGAAGCATGCCGGCATGAATGCGGCAGTCAGCCTGCCGGGAAATAATCCTCGCAATTGCCCTCGCGCCGCACATCCGCCGTCGCGCAGTGAAGGCCGCCGCCGAAGGCATAGGCGTCGCGGAAGGGGACCGGCACCACCTCCAGGCCCAGCCTGTCGATCTGGTCCATCTGGTGGACCTCGCTCGCCTCCACGCAGACCGTCTTCGGGTCCAGCACCAGCACGTTCATCGACAGCCACACGCTCGAATAGCAGAGCGGCGGCGGGCTGTTATGCGCCGGGCGGGCCGCGTCCACGATCTCCCAGCCGTTACGGTGGAAGACCTCGCGCTGCTCGTCCGGCAGACGGCGCTCCGGATTGTTGAGGACGAGGCCCGGCCGGAGCGGCGTGAAGCTCGCATCGATATGGATCGGATAGGGGTCGCCCGGAAAGTTGAGCGCATGGACGCGGTGGTCCGGGAAGTGCCGGCGCAGCCATTCGATGCCGGTGAGGTTCGTGGTGAAGCCGTGCTGGACGAAGAGGTCGCGCCCGAAACGCAGCACGTCGGCCGCGTCGAACAGCGGCTCCGCCTCGGTGGTGACGAAATCCTTCGCCGCCACCATCTCCAGGCGCTCCTCAATGGTGATGTCGTCGGAGAGATAGTCCGGCTTGTAGGAGGCGTCCGTGAGGCGCGGCTTCGGCGCCGCCTCATGGCGCATGTTCGGGTCCTCGTCCCAGAAGCGCTTCAGCAACGGGCGGTAGCAGAGATATTCGAACCAGCGCGAGCGGTAGGACATGGTCGCTTCGAGCATCTCGGAGCCGACCGTCAGCAGCACGTCGCGCGGCGGCTGGCAGCCGAACATCGATCCGTGGCTCCAGTCCGGGGTCGCAATGGCCCGGTTGAAGTCTATGGGGTCCGGACGGTCCACCCGGATGCCGCGCTTCTCCAGCATGGCGGCGAAGGCATCCAACTGCTCGTTCGCCCTGTCCACGGTCTCCTGCGAGCGGGGCCCGTGAACGCCGCGCATGTCGCTGTCCAGCGGGATTTTCGGATCGCTCGCGGGCTCCGGCGGCGGAATGCAGCAACCGTCCGCCCGCCCGACGATGACATGGCGCAGCGGGTCCCACTCGTTCCAGCTGTTGACGACCGTCTTCACGCTCTTCCCCCCGTCCCTCAGCCGCCGGCGCGGATGGTCTCGATGATCGAGGAGAAGTCGCGCGGGCCGTTGCCCCCGGCCACATGCAGCGCCATCAGCGCCTCGGCGAGCGCGCCCATCGGCGTGCCGGTGCCGCTCTTCATCGCGGCGTCCCTGGCGAGGCGCAGGTCCTTGACCATCATGTCGGCGGTGAAGCCCGGCTGGAAACCGTTGTTCGCCGGCGAAGCCGGCACCGGGCCCGGCACCGGGCAGTAACTCGTCACCGCCCAGCTCTGGCCGGAGGAATTCGCGACGACATCGAAGAGCGTCTGGCGGTCGAGGCCCAGATTGTCCGCGAGCGTGAACCCTTCGCAGACGCCCAGCATGCTGACCGCCAGCATCATGTTGTTGCAGACCTTCGCCGCCTGGCCGTTGCCGGCAGGCCCGCAATGCACGATCCGCGCGCCCATATGCTCCAGGATCGGGCGGGCCTTCTCGAAGGCCGCATCCGGCCCGCCGACCATGAAGGTGAGCGTGCCCGCAATGGCCCCCCCGGTGCCGCCGGAGACCGGCGCGTCGACCATCTCGAAGCCCCGCGCCGCCGCTTCCTCCGCAACGTCGCGCGAGGTGGCGACATCGATGGTCGAGCAGTCGATCAGGAGCGTTCCCGGCTCCGCCGCCGCCAGAACCCCGCCCGCGCCCAGATAGACCTCGCGCACCTCCGGCCCCGCCGGTACCATGGTGACGACCGCCTCCGCACCCTTGACGGCCGCGGCCGCCGAAGCCGCCCGCGCAGCACCCGCCTCGACGACGGCGTCGAGCGCCGCATCCACCGGGTCCCAGGCGGTCACGGCATGCTGGGCCGTCATCAGGTTTCGGGCCATGGGGCCGCCCATATTGCCGACCCCGATAAATGCGATCCGCGCCATTCCGTCAGCTCCTCATACCCGGCCGAAGCGGCGAACGGGATTGTCGAATGCCAGTTCCTCGTCCGCCGGAGAGAAATAGCCTGCCACCGAGTCGGCCGTCACCCCGGAAAGCGCCGCCGGCCGCCAGGCCGGGCGGTTGTCCTTGTCGAGGATGAGCGCGCGCACACCCTCGAAGAAATCGTGGCCCCGCATGAACGCCTGCGACATGCGGTATTCCAGCGCAAGCGCGGCGTCGAATTCGAGCCCGCCGCCGCGCCGGTATTGCTCGAACGCCACCTTGAGCGAGGTCGGCGCCTTGGCCAGCATGGCCTTGCGGGTCTTCTCCGCCCATTCGCCGCCCTCGCCTTCCAGGGCCTCCAGCACCGCCTCGACCGACGGCTGCGAGAAGCAGCGCTCCATCGCAGCGCGCACCTGCGCGATGGGAGGCGGGCCGGGGTTCTCGGAGAAGCGGTCCAGCACCGCGCTCACCTCGGCGTGGTTGACCTCGATATCCTCGCCGTCGAGCGGAGCGGCGGCCAGCGCGGCTTTCAACTCCTCCAGCCGCGCGCTCGGCACATAATGGGTCGCGATGCCGGCATGGTAGCTGTCCGCCCCGCCGAGCCGGGCGCCCGTGAGCGCGAGATAGAGCCCGAGCCGGCCCGGCAGGCGGGGCAGGAACCATGTTGCGCCGACATCGGGAAAGAAGCCGATGCCGGTCTCCGGCATGGCGAATACCGTGCGTTCGGTCGCCACGCGGTGCGAGCCGAGCACCGAAACCCCGACGCCGCCGCCCATCGCGATGCCGTCGATCAGCGCGACATAGGGCTTCGGGTAATGGAACACCCGCCAGTCGAGGATGTATTCGTCCCAGAAGAACGTGCTGGTATAGGGGTCGCCGGCCCGGCCCGCCTGCGCGAGCCTCTGGATGTCGCCGCCGGCGGCAAACGCGCGTTCGCCCGCCCCTTCCGCGACCACGGCGCGCACAGCGGCGTCCTCCGCCCAGGCCAGCAATTGCCGGTCGAAGGCGTCCACCATTTCCAGGGTGAGCGCATTCAGGGCCTTCGGGCGGTTCAGCAGGACGAGGCCGAGGCCGCCCCTGCGGTCGAACAATATGTCGTCTTTCATCGCTCCAGCAGCTTGCGCGCGATAATCAGGCGCATGATCTCGTTGGTGCCTTCGAGGATCTGGTGGACCCGCGTGTCGCGCAGGAAACGCTCCAGCGGGTAGTCCTTCAGATAGCCGTAGCCGCCGTGGAGCTGCAGCGCCGCATTGCAGATCTCGAAGCCGGCGTCCGTGGCGAAGCGCTTCGCCATGGCGCAATAGCGGGTGGCGTCCGGGTCCCCGGCGTCGAGCGCCGCCGCCGCCCGCCAGGTCATCAGGCGCGCCGCGTCGAGATCGGTCGCCATGTCCGCCAACTTGAACTGGAGCGCCTGGAAATCGGCGAGCCGCCGTCCGAAGGCCTTGCGCTCGCCCATATGGCCGGCCGCCGCCTCCATCGAGGCCCGCGCCGCGCCTATCGAGCAGGCGGCGATGTTGATCCGGCCCCCGTCCAGGCCCGCCATGGCGATCCGGAAGCCGTCGCCTTCCCTGCCGACCCGGTTCGCCGCGGGCACGCGGCAGTCGTCGAATAGCACCATGGCCGTCGGCTGCGAGTTCCAGCCGAGCTTCTTTTCCTGCGCGCCGTAGGACAGGCCGGGAGAGTCCGCCTCTATCGCGAGGCAGGTGATGCCGTTCGGCCCCTCGCCGCCCGTGCGCACCATGCAGACGATGACATCGGTCTCGGACGCCCCGGAGATGAACGCCTTGGAGCCGTTCAGGACATAGTCGTCCCCGTCGCGCGCCGCGCGCGTCGCCAGCGCCGCCGCGTCCGACCCGGCGCCGGGCTCGGTCAGCGCATAGCTCGCCAGCCTGGCCATGGAGCAGAGGTCCGGCAGCAGGCGCTCGCGCAGTCCATCATCGCCGAAGCGGTCGATCATCCAGGCGGCCATGTTGTGGATCGAGATATAGGCCGCGGTGGAGGTGCAGCCGGCCGCGAGTTCCTCGAACACGACGGCCGCGTCCGTTCGCCCGAGGCCCGTGCCGCCGAAATCCTCGCGCACATAGAGGCCGCCGAAGCCGAGCGCCGCCGCCTCGCGCAATTCGGCCTTGGGAAAGATGCACTCCGCATCCCAGCGCGCGGCATTGGGCGCGAACACGTCCTCCGCGAAGCGCCGGGCGGCTTCCTGGAAGGCCTGCTGGTCTTCGGAAAGCGCGAAATCCATGGTCAGCCGATCATAATCCAAGGACCATGGCACGAGGAATCCCGCCAAGGTCGGCGCGGATGTCCTGGACCCGAAACCCCTGCGCTCCGGCGAGTTCAGAAACGGCGCCGGCCTGTCCGAAACCCAGTTCCAGCACCGCAACCCCGGCAGGAGGCAGCAGGCGCGGAAGGTCCGCCAGAATGGCGCGGTAGGCGCCGAGGCCGTCCGCGCCGCCGTCGAGCGCGAGCCGGGGGTCGTGGTCCCGGACTTCCGGCATGAGCGCCGCGATGTCCGCGCTCGGGATATAGGGCGGATTCGAGACCACGAGGTCGAACCGGCCCGCCACCGCGCTTCCCCAGTCTCCCACCGCGACCGCGGCCGGCAGGCCCGCCAGGTTCCGCCGCGCCGCCCGGCAGGCGCCCGGCGAACGGTCGATGCCGAGCCCCCGCGCCTCCGGCCGCTCGGCGAGCAGCGCCGCCAGCAGGCAGCCGCTGCCGGTGCCGAGGTCCAGCACGGCGGCGAAGGACGGCATGGCCGCCAGCGCCGCCTCGACCACCGTCTCGCTGTCGGGGCGGGGGTCGAAAGTCTCCGGCGTCAGCAGGAAGTCGCGGCTCCAGAACTCCCGCCGGCCGACAATGCGGGAGAAGGGCTCGCGCGCCGCCCGGCGGGCCGTCAGCGCCTCCAGGCCAGGATGCGGGCTGTCCGGCCAGTCGGCGAGCGAGGCAGCGCCGCCGGCTTCGAGCTGGAGCAGCCGTAATTCGCGCCGGGGCTCGTCGATGCCGGCCGCCGCCAGCCGTTCCGCCAGCGCCGCCAGCCGGGCCCGGCCCTGCCGGGGCGCGGCGCTCACGACAGTTGCGCAATGCGGGCCGCTTCGTCCTCGGCCGCAAGCGCTTCTATCAGCTCGTCCAGCTCGCCCTGGATGACCCGGTCGAGCTTGTAGAGCGTGAGGTTGATGCGGTGGTCGGTCACGCGGCCCTGGGGGAAGTTATAGGTGCGGATGCGCTGCGAGCGGTCGCCCGTGCCGACCTGGCTGCGCCGCTCCGCCGCGCGCTCGGCCTCGGCCTGGGCGCGCTCATGCTCGTAGAGGCGGGCGCGCAGCACCTTCATCGCCCGCGCGCGGTTCTTGTGCTGGGACTTCTCGTCCTGCTGCTGCACGACGATGCCGGTCGGCAGGTGCGTGATCCGCACGGCCGAATCGGTGGTGTTGACATGCTGCCCGCCGGCGCCCTGCGAGCGGTAGGTATCGACCTTCAGGTCCTTCTCGTCGATCTGCACATCGACCTCCTCGGCCTCCGGCAGCACCGCCACCGTGGCGGCCGAGGTGTGGATGCGGCCCTGGCTTTCGGTCTCCGGCACCCGCTGGACGCGATGCGTGCCGGACTCGTATTTCAGGCGCGCGAAAACGTCCCTGCCGGCGACCGACATCACCGCCTCCTTGCAGCCGCCGAGCGGCGTTTGCGAGTGCGAGAGCATCTCCACCTTCCAGCGCCGCATCTCCGCATAGCGGCGGTACATCGCCAGCAGGTCGCCGGCGAAGAGCGCCGCCTCGTCGCCGCCCGTGCCGGCGCGCACCTCGACGATGGCGCTGCGCGCATCGGCTTCGTCGCGGGGCAGCAGCAGAACCTGCAGCGCGCGTTCGGCCTCCGCCAGCCGGTCGCGCAGCTCCGGCAGTTCCGAAGCCGCCAGCTCGCCGAGCTCGTCGTCTTCCAGCATCGCCTCGAGGTCGGCCGCCTCGCGCTCCAGCTCCCGGCGCTCCCCGATCGCCGCGGCGACGGTCGAGAGGTCGGAATACTCCTTCGACAGGGCCGCGAGTTCGCCGGAGGGCACCTCGCCCGTCGAGAGGCGCGCGCCGACTTCCGCATGGCGGGCGAGAATGGCGTCGAGCTTGTCGTCGAGGCTCATGGAGCCAGCGCAGCCGCCAGCCGGTCAATCGGGATTTCCCGCTGCTCCCCGCTCTCCATGTCGCGAACGGTCGCAACGTCTTTGGCCAGTTCGTCGTCGCCGAGCAGCACCGCCACCCGGGCGCCGGCGCGGTTCGCCTGCTGCATGCGGCGCTTGAGGTTTCCCGACATACCCAGATCTACGGCGACGCCCGCCCGCCGCAGCGCATCGGCAAGCGGCAGCGCCCGCTTCTCGGCCGCCGGCCCGACCGGCACGAGCGAGACCACCGGAGAGGCTTCCGGATAGTCGGTCGTCAGCATCGCCAGGCGCTCGATGCCGCCCGCCCAACCGATGCCCGGCGTCGGCGGCCCGCCCATCGTGGCGACCAGGCCGTCATAGCGTCCGCCTGCTATGACCGCGCCCTGGGCACCGAGCGCGTCGGTGGTGAACTCGAAGGCCGTGTGCCCGTAATAGTCCAGCCCCCGCACGAGGCGGGGATTGCGAACATAGGCAATGCCGAGCGCATCCAGCCCTTCGCAGACCTCGGCGAAGAAATCCGCGGACAACCCGTTCAGGTAGTCGTCGTAGCGGGGCGCGTCCGCCGAGACGGCCCTGTCGCGTTCGTCCTTGGAATCGAGCAGGCGCAGCGGATTGCGCTTGAGGCGGCTCCGCCCCTCCTCCGAAAGCTCCGATTCGCGGCGGGAGAAATAGGCGACCAGCGCCTCGCGATAGGCCGTCCGGCTGTCGGGATCGCCGAGCGTGTTCAACTCCAGGCGCGTGAGGCCCCGGACCCCGAGCGCATCGAGCACATGCGCCCCCGCCTGGACGACCTCGATATCCGCCGCCGGCCCCGCGACTCCCAGCACTTCGATGCCGATCTGGTGGAACTGGCGCAGCCGCCCCTTCTGCGGGCGCTCATGGCGGAACATCGGCCCGCTGTAGAAGTATTTGAGCGGCAGCTGCTGCTGGAGATTGCCGGAGATGAAGGCGCGCGCCACGCCCGCGGTGTTTTCCGGGCGAAGCGTCAGGCTGTCGCCGCCCTTGTCGGCGAAGGTGTACATCTCCTTGGTGACGACATCGGACGTCTCGCCGAGCGTGCGCGCGAACACCTCCGTGAACTCGAAGACCGGCGTCGCCACGCTGCGATAGTTGAACAGGGCCGTCACGCGCCGCGCCGTCTCCTCGACATGGCGGTGGCGCTCCCAGGCTTCCGGCAGCAGGTCCTGGGTGCCGCGAACGGCACGAAGCTTCGCCATCAGGCCGCCTCTTGCGCCCGCTCGGCTTCGATTTCCCGGGCCTTTTCCTCGATGAGCCCGACGAGATGGTCCACGACATCGGTGTTCTGGATGCGGTGATGCGGCAGGCCGGCCACATAGACCATATGCGTGCCCTTGCCGCCGCCGGTGATGCCGATATCCGTTTCGCGCGCCTCGCCCGGGCCGTTGACGACGCAGCCGATGACCGAAACCGTCATCGGCGTCGTGATGTGGGCGAGCCGTTGTTCGAGCACGGCCACCGTCTCGATGACCTCGAACTGCTGCCGGGCGCAGGACGGGCAGGACACGATATTGACGCCGCGGTGGCGCAGGCCGAGGGCCTTGAGAATTTCGAAGCCGGCGCGAACCTCCTCGTCCGGGTCCGCCGACAACGAGACGCGCACCGTATCGCCGATTCCCGCCCATAGCAGCGAGCCGAGCCCGATGGCGGACTTGACCGTGCCGGTGCGCAGGCCGCCCGCCTCGGTTATGCCGATGTGCAGGGGATAGTCGCAGGCCTCCGCAAGCCCGTGATAGGCGGCCGTCGCCAGGAAGATGTCGGACGCCTTCACGCTGATCTTGAACTCGAAGAAGTCGTTGTCTTCCAGAATGCGGGCGTGTTCCAGCGCGCTTTCGACCAGCGCCTCCGGGCAGGGCTCTGCGTATTTCTCCAGCAGGTGGCGCTCGAGGCTGCCGGCATTGACGCCGATCCGCATCGAGCAGCCGTGGTCCTTCGCCGCCTGGACCACCTCGCGCACGCGTGCGGCCGAGCCGATATTGCCGGGATTGATGCGCAGGCAGGCCGCTCCGGCCTTCGCCGCCTCGATGGCCCGGCGGTAGTGGAAGTGGATGTCGGCAACGATGGGAACGCCGGCTTCCGGCACGATCTGCGCCAGCGCCGCGGTGCTCTCCTCGTCGGGACAGGACACCCGGACGATGTCCGCGCCGGCCAGCGCGGCCCGGCGCACCTGCGCGATCGTCGCGGCGACATCGCCGGTCGGCGTGTTGGTCATGGTCTGGACGCTGATCGGGGCATCGCCGCCGACCTCGACCGGCCCGACCCGGATTTTCCGGGAGGTCCGGCGATAAATGTCACGATATGGACGAACGCTCATTCAGCACCTTCGGGATGCTTGTTTCCATCGGCCGCTTCCCGCGCCGGAAAGGGCCCGTCAGCCTCCGGTCCGCCCTCGCAGCAGCAGTTCGGCGTCTATCGGAACCTGGCGCACCACGGCACCCGACTCGCCGAGCTTCGGAATCTGGATACCGTCCACCGTAATTTCCAGCCCTCCGGCATTGCCGACGCTCAGAACCAGCCCGCGGCCTTCCGGCGCCCGATACCGTTCGCCCGCGCCCAGAAGCCGCTCCACCAGCACTTCGTTCGTCTCGACGGAGCGAACCTCGATATAGGCGGGCTCGACGGCGTGGAACACGATGCCGTCATCGGCGGATGCACCGTTGTTCGCCCGCTCCCGAACGGAGGGCTCTTCCGGCCTCGTCGCGGCAACGGCCGGCAGGCCCGGGCTTACTCCTTGCGCCACTTCGTCGTCGGCCTCGACCGGGTCGGACGCCGCCTGCCCGGCGTCTTCCGCCGCCGACGGCCGCTCCGCCGGCCCCGGCGAGCCGCCGATCGGCCGCGAAACGGCGGCAGGCATGTCCAGCACGCGCTCGGACGGCGCAAGCTCCATCACCAGCCGCTCCGGCATGGCGGCCACCACCCGCTCGTCGCGCAGTTGCTCGACGCTGAAATAGTACCAGCCGGCATAAACCGCGATCGCCAGCAGCACCGAGGCCCCTATCAGCGCACCGCCGGGAAGGGACCGGTCGCGCGCAGGCAACGGCGGCAGCGGCGTGTCCGGTCCGGGTCTTGAGTCGAGCCACGCTTCCGCGCGGACCAGCACCTGGTCCGGATCCGCCTCGACATGGATGGCGTAGCTGCGCAGAAAAGCCCGCGCATAAACCGAATTAGGGAGCGCCCGCCAATCGTCTTCTTCGATCGCTTTTAGGTAAGGTATTCGTATGCGTAACGCCTGGGAGACATGATTCAGCGTTTCGTGCCGCATCTGCCGGCAGCGCCGCAGAAAGGCGCCCACGGTTTCCTCGTTACGAAGCTCATATACTTCCGACGACGCATTGCGTCGTCCTCTCGCCCGGATGCGAATTGCGCGCAATCGCGCATGCCATCCACCTGAACTTTGCATCGGCGCGCGAACTTCCTCTCCTTATCCGGAATTATGTCAGACAGAGTCGCCGCAAATCAAGCGCGAAATCCACCCCTACAACGGAATGTCATGGTCGAGCGCATAGGCGCGCAATTTGTCGCGGACTGTACGATCCGGAAGGCCCGCAAGAGACCGGACATAGTCTGCAAGCGGCGCAACCTCGGTCGCACGCAGCATCGCCTTTACCGGGCCCACCGAAGCCGGCGCCACCGACAGCGTCCGGAAACCGAGGCCGATCAAGGTCATCGCCTCCAGCACCCCTCCGGCCATCTCTCCGCAAAATGCGATCGGCCGGTTTGCGCCCTTGGCGCTGTCCACGATGTGGGCAAAGAACGCCAGCACCGCCGGCGAAAGCAGGTCGTACCGCCCCGAAACCCTTGGATTTGCCCGGTCGGCCGCGAAAAAGAACTGCAGCAGGTCGTTGCTTCCGACCGAAATGAAGTCCGTCAACCGCAACAGCGCCGGCAATTGCCAGACCAGCGCCGGCACCTCGAGCATGGCGCCGGCGAAAACCGCTGCCGGAGCGTCCCGGCCCTGCCTTCGCTCGCGGTCGATCTCCGCGTCCAGGGCCGCCCTGGCGCGCGCGAACTCGGAGACTTCGGCCACCATCGGGAACATGACATGCAGGTCGCGGCCCGCAGCCGCGCGCACCATGGCCCGGAGCTGCTGGCGGAGCATTTGCGGCCGGTCCAGCGTGAGCCGCAGCGCCCGCCAGCCCATGGCGGGGTTCTCCTCCTCCGCCTGCCGCCAGTAGGGCAGGACCTTGTCGCCGCCGATATCGAGCGTGCGGAACACCAGAGGCCTCCCTTCGGACAGGTCCAGCGCCCGGCTGTACAGGCGTTGCTGGTCCTCCACATCGGGGAAGCGCGACCGGACCATGAAGGGAATTTCCGTGCGATAGAGGCCGACGCCGTCCGCGCCGACGGCGGCGACCTGCTGAATGTCGATCAACAGGCCGGCATTGATATTGAGCGACACCTCCACGCCGTCGACCGAGCGCGCGGCCTTGTCCCGAAGCACGGCGAACTGCGCGCGGCGCTCCTCCCGCATCTGCATGGCGTGGAGGAAATTCTGTTCGACCTGCGCGCCGGGCCGAATGAAGACCTGGCCGTTCTCGCCGTCCACGGCGACGCGGTCGCCGCCTTCGGCTATGGCGGAGATGTCCTTGAGCCCGCCCAGAACGGGAATGTCGAGCGCGCGCGCGACGATGACGACATGCGCCGTGTGCGACCCTTCTTCCAGCAGCAGGGCGCGCAGCCTTTCGCGCGGATAGTCGAGCAGCTCGGCCGGCCCCATGTTCCGGGCCACCAGAACCGCGTCGCCGGGAAGCACGTCCTTCTGCATCCTGCCCGCCTCGCCGGCCAGATGCTCGAGCAGCCGGTGGCTGAGGTCGTCGAGGTCGTGCAGGCGCTCGCGGAAGAACGGATCGCGCATCTGCCGCATGCGGGCCCGCATCTGCTCCTGGATTCGCACGACGGCGCCTTCGGCGCTCAACCCGCCGCGCACCGCTTCCCGGATCCGCGAGAGCCAGCCCCGGTCCTCGGCGAACATCCGGTAGGCCTGCAACACCTCCCGGTGCTCGCCCTCCCCGGCAAGGTCGGCCGCGTGGAAGCGGTCGTCCAGCGCCCGGTGCATTTCATCCAGGGCCTGGTCCACTCGCGCGATCTCCGCAGCGGCGTCGGCGCCCGACACCATGCTCTGCACGGGCAGCCGGGCCTCGTGCATATGGGCCGTGCCGAGCGCGACGCCGGCATTCAGCACCCTGCCTTCCAGACGCACGGGGCGCAGGTCCTCGCCGATATCCTCGCCCGGCGGTTCATGCGCAGCCGCAGGCTCCGCAACCAGCATGGCCACGGTCTGCAGGGCCTCGACCTCGTCCGCAGTGTAGAGCCGGGGCCGGACGTTCTGCACGGTCAGCACGCCGAGGACCAGGCCGCCGCGCAGCAGCGGCACGCCGACGAAGGAATGGAAGGCTTCCTCGCCGGTTTCGGGCCGGTAAGCGAAGTTTTCGTGCGCGGTCGCCTCGGACAGGTTCACCGGCTCGGCGCTCTCGGCGACCAGCCCGACAAGGCCCTCGCCGACCGCAAGCGCCGTGGTGTGGACGGCCTCCGGATTCAGGCCCCTGGTTGCCGTCAGCCACAGGCGGTTGTCGCCGTGGCGGATATAGATGGAACAGACCTCCGCCGCCATCACATCCGCTATTTCCGCGGTTATCCCGTCCAGGCGGTCCTGCTTGTCCACGACGGTCGCCGCCACCTCGCGGACGCGCTGCAGCAGCAGGCGCGAGGCGTCCGGGGGGGCGGTCCGCGTCACAGGCGCCTCCGTTCCATCAGCATGGCAAGCGCCTGCCCGCGCAACTCTTCGAGGATGTCCGACACCGGCTCGATGCGCTTCACCATGCCGACGCTCTGGCCCGCCATGACCGAACCGTTCTCGACGTCCCCCTCGATGACGGCGCGCCGCAATGCGCCGGCCCAGAAATGCTCGATTTCGAGCTGCGCCTCCTTGAGGCCGAGTTCGCCGGCCCGGTGGCGCGCGATCACCTCATGCTGGAACGCGGCGAACCGGCGGGACGCATCGTTGGCGAGCGCGCGCACGGGAACCACCGGGAAGCGCGGGTCCACCTGCTGCGACAGCACCGCGTCCCGCGCCTCGCCGCGCAGGAACGCCTGCTTGAAGCGCGGATGCGCGATCGATTCCTCCGCTGCTGCGAACCGCGTGCCGATCTGGCAGCCCGACGCGCCCATCTCCAGGAAGGCAAGCACCGCCTCGCCCCGTCCGATGCCGCCGGCCACGAAAACCGGGACCTCGCGGATCTCGGGCAGGATCTCCTGCGCGAGCACCGCAGTCGCCACGGGCCCGGTATGCCCGCCGGCTTCCGCCCCTTCGACGATCAGCGCATCGGCCCCGTCCCGCACCAGCTTGCGGGCGAGGGGAAGGGCCGGGGCAAAGCAGACGAGCCTGGCGCCCCACCCTTTTACGCGGCGCATGGCGACGCGGCCGGGCAGCCCGCCCGCCAGCACGATGTGGCTGACGCCCATCTCGCCGCAGACATCGATCAGCGCATCGAGCTGCGGATGCATGGTGATGAGGTTGACGCCGAAGGGCTTGTCCGTGAGCGCCCGCGTGCCGGCAATCTCCAGCGCCAGCCGGTCGGGCTCCATCGCGCCGCAGGCGATGACGCCGAACGCCCCGGCCTCCGATATCGCCGAAACCAGGTTCCGTTCCGAAACCCATGTCATGGCACCGCCCATGACGGCGGCCTCGCAGCCGAGGAATTCCCGGCCCCGCGCCCAGAGCCGGTCGAGCTGCGCCCTCGCGCCCATCTCAATCGTCGCGGTCGAGTCCATAGGCCGTATGCAGCGCCCTTGCCGCCAGTTCCGCATATTCCTCCTCGATCAACACGCTGATCTTGATCTCGGAGGTCGAGATCACCTCGATATTGATGCCGCGCGCGGCCAGCGTCGCGAACATCCTCTGGGCGACGCCGGCATGGCTGCGCATCCCGATGCCGACGACCGATACCTTGGCGACATTCGGGTCCGGCACCAGCGATTCGAACGCAAGCGAGGCTTCCCTCAGCAAAGCGGTGGCGCGCTCGAGGTCGGGCTTCGGCACCGTGAAGGTGATGTCCGTGTGCCGGCCTCCGTCGGCGACGTTCTGAACGATCATATCGACATTGATCTCGGCATCGGCAAGCGGGCCGAAAATCGCCGCGGCGACCCCGGGGCGGTCTTCCACGCCCGTCAGCGTCACCTTCGCGTCCTCCCGCGAGACCGCCACTCCGGTAACCACCTGTTCTTCCACTATCTCATCCTCGCCGACGATCAGGGTTCCCGGCGTCTCCTCGAAGCTGGAGAGCACCCGGAGTCGTACGCCGCGCCGCATCGCCATGGCAACCGAGCGCGTCTGCAGGACCTTGGCGCCCTGGCTCGCCATTTCCAGCATTTCCTCGAACGCGATCCGCTCGATCTTCCGCGCTCTCGGGACCACCCTCGGGTCGCAGGTATAGACGCCGTCCACATCGGTGTAGATGTCGCAACGGTCCGCCTCGAGCGCCGCGGCCAGCGCAACCGCCGTCGTGTCCGAGCCGCCGCGGCCGAGCGTGGTGACCCGCCCGTCCGGCGAAAGCCCCTGGAAGCCCGCCACCACGGCGACCTGCCCGGCTGCCGCCGCCGCGCGCAGCGATTCGCCTTCCACCTGCCGGATGCGCGCCCGGCCGTGCGTTCCGTCGGTGCGTATCGGCAATTGCCAACCCTGGAAGGACCGCGCCGGCACGCCCATCTCCTGCAGGGTCAGCGCCATCAGCCCGCTGGTAATCTGCTCGCCGGTAGCGACCACGGCATCGTATTCCGCCGTGTCGTGGACCGGCGCGACCGCGGCAACCTGCCCGACGAGGTCATTGGTGACTCCCGACATCGCGGACACCACGACGGCTACCTCATGCCCTGCCGCCGCTTCGCGCGCCACGCGCCCGGCCGCATTGCGGATATGCTCCCGGTCAGCGACGGAGGTGCCGCCGAATTTCAAGACGAGACGTGCCATGAAACACCCTTCGACCGCCTGCAACGGCTTGCCGCCGGCGGGCGGGCGCAACATATTCCGGCCTCCCGGTTGGAACAAGTTGCGATGACAGAACCCGGCGCAACCGTGGATGTCGAGGAAACCCGGCGTTTCGCCGCGATGGCGGATGAGTGGTGGGACCCGGAGGGCAAGTTCAGGCCGCTCCACGCCATGAACCCGGTCAGGATCGGCTGGGTGCGGGACCGGATCGCCGACCGCTTCGGCCGCGACCCGCTGGCGCCGCGCCCACTGGCGGGCCTCAGCCTGCTGGACGCCGGATGCGGCGGCGGGCTCATGGCGGAGCCGATGGCGCGGCTGGGCGCCGCCGTCACCGCCATCGACGCGGAGCCGGAGACCGTCGAGATTGCGCGCGCCCATGCAGCGGCCGCCGGCCTCGACATCGACTATCGCTGCGCCGCGGTCGAATCCCTGGCCGGCGAGCGCTTCGACGCCGTCCTTGCGCTGGAGCTCGTGGAGCATGTCCCGGACCTCGGCGCGTTCGTGCACGCGGCGGCGGGCTTGCTCAAGCCCGGCGGGCTCATGCTGTTCTCGACGCTCAACCGCACGGCGGAGAGCCTGCTCAAGGCGAAGATCGGCGCGGAATACCTGCTGCGCTGGCTGCCGCCGGGCACGCATGACTTCTCGCGTTTCGTCAAGCCTTCGGAGCTGGCGCGCGCGGCGCGGGCGGCGGGTTTGCGTCCGGCGGCGGTTTCGGGCATGAGCTATGCGCCGCTTTCCGGAGCCTGGCGCCTTACCCGCGACCTTTCGGTGAACTATCTGATGGCTGCAACCTCTCCCAACGCTTCCGGCCTCGTCAGCGACTATGGCGGCCGCGACGCCGGCCCGGTCGAGCGCGACGAGACCCCGCCCGACGGGTTCGGCAAGCGCGTCGATGCGATGAAGGTCCTGCTCCAGGACCACGATCCGCGCCTGACCAGCGACAGCAGCCAGCGCGCGCAGGAGGACCTGCCCGGGCCGCTCTATGACGGCCTCGGCTACTATCAGCGCTGGCTCCTGGCCCTAAAGGCTAACATCGTCGAGCTCGGCATCCTCCGGGAGGAAGAGATCGCCGAGCGCCTTGCCCGATATCGAGAAAAGGACTCTCCCGACACATGAAAACCGGCGTCTTCATCTTCCCGACGGACTATTCCATCGACATCGCCGAGCTTGCCGTCGCGCTGGAAGAGAGGGGCTTCGAGGCGCTTTTCGTGCCCGAGCACACCCACATTCCCACCAGCCGGCGCTCGCCCTTCCCGGCCGGCGGGCCGCTGCAGAAGCGCTATGCGCACACCCACGACCCCTTCATCGCGCTTTCCTTCGCGGCGGCGGCGACGGAGAAGCTCACCATCGGCACGGGCATCTGCCTGCTGGCCCAGCGGGACCCGATCGTGACGGCCAAGGTGGTGGCGAGCCTCGACCGGCTGTCCGGCGGGCGCTTCGTCTTCGGCCTCGGCGGCGGCTGGAACGTCGAGGAGATGGAAGACCACGGCGCGACCTACCGCACGAGATTCGCAATCGTGCGCGAGCGCGTGCTGGCGATGAAGAAGCTCTGGACGGAGGACGAGGCGTCCTTCTCCGGCGAGCATGTGTCTTTCGAGCCCTGCTGGTCCTGGCCGAAGCCGGTCCAGACGCCGAACCCGCCGCTGCTGATGGGCGGGGAGACCGATTACACGCTGCGCCGCGTGGTGGACTATTGCGACGGCTGGCTGCCGCGGCCGAGGCCGGGCTTCGACCCCAGGGTCGAGATGGACCGCCTGCGCGCCCATGCCGACGCCGCCGGGCGGGACATGTCCACCCTGCAGGTCACGCTCTTCCGCGCGCCGCCGGACAAGGAGAAGCTCGACGCCTGCCGCGAGGCCGGCATGGACCGCGCGCTGTTCGAGATACCGGACGTGAGCCGCGACGAGGCGCTCAGGCTGCTGGACGACTACGCGCCGCTCGCCGCGTCCGCGTCCTGAACCTGTCAGGGCACGCCGACGGCGATATCCAACAGCGCCTGGCGGCCTTCTCCGGTCACGGTTTCGATGGCGCGGGAGAGGGCGTCCGGAAGGGCCTCCGGGTCCTCCACCCGCTCCCCGTGCCCGCCGCTCGCCTGCGCGATGAGGTCGTAGCGCGGCGCGGGCTCCAGCGAGGTCAGCGGCATGACATTGGCGCGGCTCGCATGGCCGTCCGGATAGACCGAGAGCGCCGCCCGCCGGACGGCGTTGTAGATGCCGTTGTTGAAGACGAGCGTCAGCACCGGAAGGCCGAGCGAAGCACCCGCCTGGTGGCAGGCGACGGGGTTGGCGAACATGTATGAGCCGTCGCCGACGCAGGCGACCGCCATGCGCTCCGGCCGGGCGAGCTTCGCGCCCATCGCCGCCGGCAACCCCCAGCCGAGCCCGCCCGCCAGCGAGCCGCCGAAATAGCCGAGCGGATCGCGGACGGTGAGCGCCGGGAGCGGCGCGCCCAGCTCGTTGAAGATCATGGCGTCGTCCGGCAGCGCCCGGTCGAGGCAGCGGGCGACCCAACCCGGCGACATCGGCGCGGACGCACCGCCGGCCTCCGCGGCGGCGATGCGCGCCTCCCGCCCCTCGCGGCAGCGGCGGGCGACTTCCTTTCCCCGGCCCTTCGGCGGCGGCGCCATGTCCGCGGCCAGCGCCTCCAGCACGGCCGCCGGGTCCCCGGCAATGGCGACATCGGCGGGAAACCCGCGCATCGGCACATCGGAGAACAGCGGGTCAGCGCCCGCCTGCACCACCTTGCAGCCGGGCGGAATGTCCTGCTCCGCCGGCATCCAGGGCACCATCGCGTCCAGGACCAGCACGGCGTCAGCGTCCCCGAGCCAGGGGCCGGGATCGAAGCCGCCATGCATGGGGTGGTCGCCCGGCAGCGAGGCGCGGCTCGCCCAGAACTCGACCACCGGCATCGCAAACCGTTCGGCGAAATCCGCCAGCACCTGCCAGCCGGCGCCCCGGTTGGCGACGATCAGCGGCCGCGCCGCAGCCGACAGCACGGCGGCTCCCTCGGCGATGGCGGCCGGGTCCGGCAGGCCCGGAGACACCGGCTTCTGGCGCGGCTCCGGCGAGAGGCGGAAGCCCGGCAGCGGCTCCGCCATGATCTCGCGCGGCATGGTGAAATAGACCGGCCCCCGAGGCGGCGAGGCGGCAACGGCGAGCGCGCGCTCCACCACCGCCTCAAGCTGGTCCGCAAGGCGCAGCTCATAGTCCCACTTCACCGCCTCGCGCAGCATGCCCGCCTGGTCGTACATATCCTGGCCCCAGTGGATGCCGCGGTCGCGCGCGCCCTTGCGGCCCTTCTCGGTCACGGGCGAGCGGCCGGCGGCCATGAAGATCGGCACATTGTCGCGCCGGGCGTTGATGAGGCCCATCAACGCGTTGGCGGTGCCGACATTCACATGCGCCATGACGGCCGCCATCCGGCCGGACGCCTGCCAGTAGCCGTCCGCCATGCCGACCGCCACGGTCTCGTGCACGATGGTGTGGGGTGTGGGGAAATCGAGCCCCGTCTCCCCGGCCCGCGCATAGGCCTCGACGATGGGCGCGAAATCGGTGCCCGGATTGGCGAACAGCACATCCACGCCGCGCGCCTTCAGCAGCGCCAGATACGCCTCGGCGACGGTGATTTCGGTCACGGGCGCGCCGCTCAGGCGTCGGCGGGCGCGAAGCCCGGCTGGTCGCGGAAGCGTTCCTCGGTCCAGCGGGCGAGGTCTTCGTCGCTCAGCGCCGGGTCCCAGGCGACCGCCTGCGGCTGGGCCACCTTCCAGGGCGTGTCGCAGAAGATCTCGATGCCGTTCTGCTCCGGGTCCTCGAAATAGATCGACCAGGTGTTGCCGTGGCTGCGCGGATTGCAGGCGACCCCCTCGGCATCCAGCGCCGCCGACATCTTCCTGAGCGCCGCAAGATCGTCGATGCGGAAGGCCGCATGGTTGACGCTGTTGGAGGGGCCGGACTCCTTCCTGCCGTCGATGAACGCGACCTGGTGATGTTCGTCGGGGTCCTGGCTGAGGAAGACGATCTCCCTGCCGTCCCGCCCCAGCGGCCCGCGGTCGGTCACCTCGAAGCCGAGCACACCGGTGTAGAAGGCCAGCATCCGCTCCACGTCCTCGACATAGAGCACCATATGGGACCATGAGAGCGCCATCGTTCCACTCCCGCCGCTATTCCGCCGCCATTCTCTTAGCTTGCCGCCTGCGTTCGTGCATGTCGAGGTAACGCTTGCGCAGGCGCACCGCGTTCGGCGTCACCTCCACAAGCTCGTCGTCGGCGATCCAGGCGATGGCGCGCTCCAGCGCCATGTCCTCGGGCGGCGAGAGCAATATGGCGTCGTCCTTGCCGGCGGCGCGGAAATTGGTGAGCTGCTTGGACTTGAGCGGGTTGACCTCGATGTCCTGGCCGCGCGCGCATTCGCCGATCACCATGCCGCCATAGACGGGCTCGCCCGGCGCGATGAACAGCCGTCCGCGCTCCTCCAGGTTCCAGAGCGCATAGGCCGCCGCCCTGCCCCGCTCCAGCGAAACCATGACGCCGCGCCACCGGCCCGCCATCCGCCCCTTCCAGGGCGCGTAGCTGTGGAACAGCCGGTGCAGCACGCCGGTGCCGCGCGTATCGGCCAGGAACTCGCCGTGATAGCCGATGAGCCCGCGCGACGGCGCATGGAACACCAGCCGCTGGCGCCCCGCGCCGGTCGGCCGCATGTCGATCAGCTCCGCCTTGCGCTGGCCCATCTTCTCGACCACCGCGCCGGCGTGCTCTGTGTCCACATCCACCGTCACTTCCTCGACGGGTTCGAGGCGCTTGCCGGTCTCCGGATCGGTTTCGAGCAGGACCCGCGGGCGCGAAACGGAAAGCTCGAAGCCCTCGCGCCGCATCGTCTCGATCAGCACCGCCATCTGAAGCTCGCCCCGCCCGGCGACCTCGCAGGCGTCCTTCTCCGCGCTCTCCGTCACCCGGATGGCGACATTGCCTTCCGCCTCGCGCATGAGCCGGGCGCGGAGCTCCCGCGAGGTCAGCCTGTCGCCGTCCTGCCCGGCGAGCGGCGAATCGTTGACGGAAAGGGTGAGCGCCAGGGTCGGCGGGTCGATGGGCCGGGCGGGAAGCGGCTGCACGACCTCGGGCGCGGCCAGCGTGTCCGCGACGGTCGCCGTCTGGAGCCCGGCGACCGCAACGATGTCGCCCGCAGCCGCGCGCTCGACCGGCACGCGGCTGAGGCCCCGGAAAGCCAGCAGGCGGGTCGTGCGGGCGCGCTCCACGACGCCGTCGCCGGGCCGGAGCGCATGGACCGTCCGGTTTGCGCCGATCCCGCCGCTTTCGATCCGGCCGGTGAGGACCCGCCCGAGAAAGGGGTCCGACTCCAGAATGGCCGCCGCCATGGCGAACGGCCCGTCGGGAGCGGCGCGGGGCGCCGGCACCTGCTCCAGTATCGTGTCGAACAGCGGACCGAGCCCCTCGCGCGGCCCCTCCGGCGCTGTTGCCGCCCAGCCTTCCTTGGCGGAGGCGAACAGGGTCGGGAAGTCGAGCTGGCGTTCATTGGCATCCAGCGCGGCGAAGAGGTCGAAGGTCTCGTCCTGGACCTCGAAGGGGCGCGCATCCGGCTTGTCCACCTTGTTGACCACGACGATGGGCGCAAGCCCGGCCGCCAGCGCCTTGGCCAGCACGAATTTCGTCTGCGGCATCGGCCCCTCGGAGGCATCGACGAGCAGGAGGCAGCCGTCCACCATGCCGAGCACCCGCTCCACCTCGCCGCCGAAATCGGCGTGGCCGGGCGTGTCCACGATATTGATGCGCACGCCCTTCCACTCGACCGAGGTGCATTTCGCGAGGATGGTAATGCCGCGCTCGCGCTCCAGCGCATTCGAGTCGAGCGCGCGTTCGGCGACCCGCTGGTTCGAACGGAAGGCGCCGCTCTGGCGCAGCAGGCCGTCCACCAGCGTCGTCTTGCCGTGGTCCACATGGGCGATGATGGCGATATTGCGCAGATCGTTCACGATGGCGGCAGCAGGACGGAGGGCTCGGAATGGCGGCGGCTTCCTACATCAATCCGCGAAACGGCGCGAGTTGGTCCGCAGACCGGGCGCTCTGGCGCGCGCCGGACGATGGCGGCCTGCTGGGCCTCGAACCCGGCCGGGGGCTCGGGCGGGACGACATCGAGCGCTCCGAACCGTCCCTCTGGCGCTACCGCGCGGCGATCCGCGTGGATGACAGGGACCGGGTGAGCCTCGGCGAGGGCTTTACGCCGCTGGTCGGGACGGAGTGGGACGGCCGCCGGCTGCTATTCAAATGCGAGCACCTCATGCCCACCGGCTCTTTCAAGGACCGGGGCACGGCCGTCATGATGTCGCATCTGAAGCAGGCGGGCGTGGAGGCGCTGCTGGAAGACAGTTCCGGCAATGCCGGGGCGTCCGTGGCCGCCTATGCCGCCGCCGCCGGAATCCGCGCACGGATCATGGTGCCCGAGGGCGCGCCGGCGGCGAAGCGGGTCCAGATCGCCGCTGCCGGGGCCGAACTGCAGGAAGTGGCGGGAGACCGCGACGCGGTGGAGCAAGCGGCGCTCACGGCTGCGGAGGAACTGTTCTACGCGAGCCACAACCGCCAGCCCTTCTTCCTCGAAGGCACGAAGACACTTGCCTTCGAGCTGTGGGAGCAGCTGGGCTTCCGCGCGCCGGCCGCTGTGGCCGCGCCCTGCGGCAACGGCGCCAACATACTCGGCCTCTATCTCGGCTTCCGGGAATTGCAGGAGGCGGGAGAAATCGAAGCGCTGCCCCGCCTTCATGCGGTGCAGGCGGCCAACAATTCCCCCATCCGCACCCTGTTCGACGGCCAATCCCTGCCGCGGGGGCCGACCGTGGCCGACGGCATCGCGACGGCGCGGCCGATCAGAGGGCAGGTGGTGGCGGACGCCGTCAGGGCCACAGGCGGCTCGATCCCCGTCGTGAGCGAGGAGGCGATCCTCGGCGCTTTAGGTCGGCTCGCCCGGTCCGGCTGGTTCCTGGAACCGACCTCAGCGGTCGTCGCCGCAGCCCTGCCGCAGATCCCGGAGGACGACCTGGTGCTCGTGCTGACGGGTTCCGGCCTCAAGACCCTCGATGTCCATGCCGGCCTTGTAGCCGTCGGCGGATAGCCTCGTCCGCGCCGCTCAGCAGTTTTCCCGAATCCAGGCTCCGAGCCATTCGGAGATGCCGGCCGAGTGTTCGTCCATCATGAACATGTGGGTGGCGCCGGGGAATCCGGCATCGGGCAGCTCGACCAGCTCCGCCCGCCCGCCGGCGCCGTTCACCCGGTCGCCGAAGGCGGCGGTCGCCTCCCGCGTGGCGGTCCATCGCGGCGAGAAGTCGATGAAATCGCCGAGCAACAGCAGCCACGGCCCGCCCGCCACCGTCTCCGGCGATACCTGCTCGTCTGCGGGCAGGGTCGAGCCCTCGCAACAGACGACGCCGCGAATGCACTCGGGATTCCCGATGGCTGCCTGGCTGCCGAGATAGCCGCCCTGGCTGTGGCAGACCAGAACGCAGGGCCCGATCCGCCGGAGCGCGGCGCCGACGCCCCGGATCTGGGCTTCGGAGGTCGAGGTCCAGCGGGGCACGAACTGTCGCTGGAAGCTCTCCATCGCCTGGAGGGGGAAGCGCTGGCCCTCGAACGGTTTGCCCGCCGCGAAATCCTCGGGCCGTCCGAAGCGGAACAGCTCCCAAGCCTCGGCCGCGGTCCGCATGACCGGCTCGCCCTCCCACACGCCTTCGAGCGCGCAGAAGCCGGAACGCCCGCGTTCGACATTGTCGATGACATAAACGGCGAAGCCCTGGCGGAGGAAATCGTGCAGCCAGCCGGGCCGGCCGTCCGGCGTGGTCTCCCAGCAGGCGCCGGTCAGGCCCCCGCCGTGAAGCAGGACGAGCGGATGCGGGAATGTCTGCTCCGCGGGAATGAAATACTGGACATAGACCTGCTCGATGAGGAACTCGCCATTGGGGTCGTATTCCAGGACCAGGCTCGGCGTAAACGCGACGGTGCGTTTCTCCCGGCCGGACACGGTCACCGTCCGGCCGCCGACATGGAAGCTGCCGAAGTCCTTCAGTGCATACATGAGCGAATCCCCCTCCCGTTTCGGGATTGTGAGTCTCCCGCCCCCGGCGCGCAAGCGGGGTTTCCTTGCCAGTGGGCCGGGACTGCCGCATGCTCCGGCCCTCTGGCCGTTTTCCGCGAATTGTGACAATTATGCGTCTCAGGGACGCATTCCGGCGCGTCGAGGCTTGCGCCGGCTTGCGAGTTCGCGGATACCCGCCGCTTTGCTTGAACGGGACGGGCGGGAGCGTTGCGAGAACCCCCAACCATGCAAAAATCGACAAGGGCAGGAACGAACGGCGCGCGCCTCGCATTGTGCGGGCTTCTGGCCGTGTTCTGCCTTTTGTCGGCGCGGGCCGGCGCGGCAGACATGCCTGCGCCCGTTGTCACCTATGGCGATGCCATGCGCTGGTACGGACAGGCAGCCGAGGCGGGCGACCCGGAAGCGCAGTTCTATCTCGGCTATATCCACGACCGGGGCCTGCGCGGAGCGAACAGCCTGTCGGAAGCGATAGGCTGGTATCGCAAGGCCGCGGCGCAGGGAGAGGTGCGGGCCCAGTTCCGGCTCGGCCTCCTGTTCGATTCCGACCCCCGCCTGCCGCGCGACCCGGCCGAGGCGCAACGCTGGTACGAAGCGGCTGCGGCTGAGGGCCATGCGGAGGCGCAATTCAACCTCGCGCGGCTGGTCGAAGCCGAAAACGCCCCCCGCGCTGCGGAACTCTACGCACGCGCGGCCGGGGCCGGCATCGGGCAAGCGGCCTTCAATCTGGCGCTGCTCCGCATCAACGGACCGGAGGAAGTTTACGATCCGGCCGAGGCATGGCGCTGGACGCTCCGGGCGCAGGACCTGGGCGCGCCGGGCGCCGGAGAGTTGCGGAACCGGCTGTCGGCCGCCTTCGACGAGTAACCCGGCCTAAGCCGCAGGGCCCTCGGCAAGCCTGCGGGGCAGGTCGGCCATGATGGCGTCGCGCTCCGCCTCCGCCATCCGGGCCCAGCCCGCGATTTCCTTGAGCCGGCGGCCGCAGCCCTCGCAAAACTGCGTCTCGGGCGAGATGCGGCAGACCCTGACGCAAGGGCTGGCGATGGAGCGCGGCGCGGTCATGGGCGGCGAGGATAAGACGGGGGCATGACTGGCCGCAAATGCTATGCGGCCGCATCCAATGCGTGGAGATAGCCGTTCGCCGCATAGGAGAGAATGGCGCGGTCCGCCGTCAGCAGCGGGACGCCGCGATGCCGGGACGTGGCGACGATCAGGCGGTCGGCGGGGTCCGCGTGGAAGTCGCCGGGCAGCCTGGTGCTGTCGACCGCGATCGCCGGCTCGATGGGGGCCAGCATCATACCGGGCAGGGCCAGCGCCGTTTCGAGCCAGGCGCCGACCTCGCGGCCGAGCCGGAGCCGGCCCTTCTCAACGAGGAGCGCGACCTCCCAGGGCGTAATCGCCGACACCAGCACGCCGTCGCCTGACGCCGCCTCGCCGACGGCGGCGCGGGCGCGGGGCCCGATGCGCCGGTCGCCGCCGACCGTCCGCGCGAAAGCATGCGTGTCCGGCAGGATCATCGCATGGCGTTCCAGTCGGAGGGGTCGGCCGCCGGCTCGAACGGCTCGTCATAACCCAGCAAACTGCCCCGCATGGCCCCGAACGGAGAAGGCGCCGTTCCCGGTGCGGCCACCAGTATCGCAACAGGCTTGCCGCGCTTGGTGATGGTGACCGGCTGGCGGTCCCTGCTTACCCGGTCGATGATCTGAAGGCATTGCGCCTTGAACGCGGCCGCTCCGACTTCCTCAGCCATAGTGCCCTCACGCAATAACAATTGGTCATTCGCCATGACTATTGCCGGCAGTTCCGCATGGCAAGCAAGCTTTGGCTTGGCGCGCGGCATGGGGTAAACCCTGCGGGCGCAGCGGGAGGGGGAGGCGCGGCTTATGGGACGGACCATCGCGATCATCGGCGGCACGGGCGCGCTCGGCACGGGCTTCGCGCGGCGCTGGGCGGATGCCGGCCACAAGGTGGTCATCGGCTCGCGCACCCAGGAGCGGGCCGATGCCGCAGCGGCCGAGGCCGGCCACGGCGCGGTCGGCCTCGTCAACCCGCAGGCCGCGGCCGCCGCCGACATCGTGGTGCTGACCGTGCCCTACGCCCACCACAGGAGCACGATAGAGAGCATCGCCGAGGGGCTCGAGGGGAAGATCCTGGTGGATGCAACCGTGCCGCTGATGCCGCCCAGGGTCGGCACGGTGCAGCTTCCCGAGGCGGGGTCGGCGGCGGTCGAGGCGCAGGTCTGGCTGGGCGAACGCGCCACCGTCGTCTCGGCCTTCCAGAATGTGGCCGCCGCGCATCTGCAGGCGGCCCACGACATCGACTGCGACGTGCTGGTGGCGGGCGACAAGCTGGCCGCGCGCGAAACGGTGATCGGGCTTGCGGAAGACCTCGGCCTGCGCGGCTGGCATGCCGGGCCGCTCGCGAACTCCGCCGCCGCCGAAGCGCTTACCTCGGTCATCATCCAGATCAACCGCCGCTACGGCATCGACGGCGCGGGCCTCAGGATTACCGGGACGCCGGCGACCGGCCGGGACGGGGCGTGACCCGGCGGCTTGAGCTGATCGCGCTGCCCGGCCTGCCGATGGTCGAGCCGGGGGACGATCTTGCCGGACTGATTTCGGAAGGGTTGGAGCGGGCCGGGACCGGGCTTGAGGCAGGCGACATCCTCGTGGTCGCGCAGAAGGTCGTTTCCAAGGCCGAGGGGCGCTACGCCTTTCCGGAGGAGACGGTTCCTTCGCCCGCCGCGAAACGGCTCGCGGCGCTGACGCACAAGGACCCCGCGCATGTCGAGATCCTGCTCGGGGAAACGGCGGAGATCGTCCGCCACCGGCCGGGCGTGGCGGTCGTCGAGCACCGGCTGGGGCATGTGATGGCCAATGCCGGCATAGACCACTCCAACATCGAGGCGGGGCGCCTGCTGCTGCTGCCGCGGGACCCCGACGCTTCCGCGAGGGCGCTCAGGGCCGCGCTGGCGGAACGCTGGGGCGTGGCGCCCGGCGTCATCGTCTCCGACAGCTTCGGCCGGGCCTGGCGGGTCGGCACCTGCGGCGTCGCCATAGGGGTGGCGGGCCTGCCGGCAATCGACGACCGGCGCGGCGAGCCGGACCTGTTCGGCCAGCCGCTGGAGGTCACCATTGTCGGCCAGGCGGACGAGATCGCGGCCGCCGCCTCGATCCTCCAGGGGCAGGCCGACGAGGCGACGCCGGCGGTGCTGGTGCGCGGGCTCGACCTGCCGGAAGACGATGGCGGCGTCGCCCCGCTGCTCCGCGACCGGGCCACGGACCTCTTCCGGTGAAGGTCGCGGCGCTCTCCGGCGGCGTCGGCGGCGCAAAACTGGCGGAAGGCCTGATGCACGCCGGCGCGGACCTTACGGTGATCGCCAATACCGGCGACGATTTCGAGCATCTGGGCCTTTCGGTTTCGCCGGACATCGACTCGCTGGTCTATGCGCTCTCGGGCCTCGCCGACCGGAAACGCGGCTGGGGCCGGGCGAACGAGAGCTGGTCCTTCATGGGAGCGCTCGGCGCGCTCGGCGGCGAGACCTGGTTCAATCTCGGCGACTCCGACCTTGCGATGCATGTGCTCCGCAGCGAGCGCCTCGCGGCCGGGGAACCGCTGTCGGCCGTCACCGCCGCCTTTCTCGCGCGGCTCGGCGTGGCGGCGCGGGTGATCCCGGCGACCGACCAGCGGCTGCGGACCCTGGTCGAGACCGAATCGGGGCGGCTCGCCTTCCAGCATTACTTCGTGCGCGAGCGCACCGCCCCGCGCGTCGCCGGTTTCACCTTCGAGGGCGCGGAAACTGCCCGCCCGGCGCCGGGCACGCTCGAAGCCCTCCGGGAGGCCGAACGCATCGTCATCTGCCCGTCCAACCCCTATATCAGTATCGATCCCATCCTCGCCGTTCGGGGCTACCGGGACACAGTGCGCGATGCCGTGTGCGTCTCCCCGATCATCGGCGGCAAGGCGGTGAAAGGGCCGGCGGCCAAGATGATGTCGGAATTGGGGCTGGAGCCTTCCTCGCTCGCGATCGCCCGGCATTACCGCGGCCTGATCCGCGCGCTGGTCATCGACGAGGCGGACGCGCATGAGGCGCCGGCGATAGAGGCCGAAGGCGTGCGGGCCGTCGTCGCCCCCACATTGATGGCCGGACCGGAAGACGCCGAGCGGCTGGCCCGCATCGTGCTGGAGGCCTGACATGCCGGACCCGCTCGGAGACTTCTCCTTCACCTGGCCGCTCTATGCCGCATTTCTCGCGGCCTACCTGCTCGGCAGCATTCCCTTCGGCGTGCTTCTGACACGCCTGGCCGGGGCCGGCGATCTGAGGCAGGTCGGCTCCGGCAATATCGGCGCGACCAACGTGCTGCGGACCGGGCGCAGGGGGCTGGCGGCGCTCACCCTGCTGCTCGACGCCGGCAAGGGCGCGGCCGCTGTGGCGGTTGCGGACCACTGGTTCGGCCCGAGCATGGCGGTGTTCGCGGCGCTCGGCGTGGTCGCCGGCCACATCGCGCCGGTCTGGCTGCGCTTTCGCGGCGGCCGGGGCGTGGCGACCGCTTTCGGCGTGCTGTTCGTCTTCGCGTGGCCGGTTGGAGTGGCGGCTGCGGCCGTCTGGCTCGGAACGGCCGCGCTCTTCCGCTATTCGTCGCTCGCCGCGATCCTCGCCATCGGCTCCTCGCCAGCTTGGGCCTGGGCGCTTGTCGGGGTGGCCGAAGCGGAAGTGACCGGCCTCATCGCGATAGCCGTGATCGCCCGCCATGCCGGCAATATCCGCCGGCTGCTGAAAGGCGAGGAAAGCCGGATCCGGCTGCGATGACGGCGAGGCTGCGGCTCGCGCGGACACCCGGCATCGGGCCGATCCGCTACTTCGAACTCGTCGAGCGGCTGGGCTCGGCGGAGGCGGCGCTGGAGGCGCTGCCGGGCTTCGGCTTCCGGCCGCCTGCCGAGCGGGAAGCGGAAGAGGAGCTGGAGGCGCTGTCCCGGCTCGGCGCAAGGCCGGTCTGGTTCGGCGACGACGATTATCCGGCCGCGCTCTCGCGCATCGCCGATCCGCCACCCTTCCTCGCGGTCCTGGGAGACCTTTCGCTCGCCGCCCTGCCGGTCGTCGCGATGGTGGGCGCGCGCAACGCCTCCGCGGCCGGCCAGCGGATTGCCGAGCGGCTCGCGCGGGCGCTCGGCGAAGCCGGTTTCACCGTCGTCTCGGGACTGGCGCGCGGCATCGACGCGGCCGCGCACAGGGGCGCGCTCGCCAGCGGCACTATTGCCGTTATGGCCGGGGGCATCGACCGGCCCTATCCGCCGCAGAACCGCGCGCTCTTCGACGCCATAGCCGCCGACGGCCTTGCGCTCGCCGAAAACCCGCCGGGTTTCCAGGCGCGGGCGCAGGACTTTCCCCGCCGCAACCGCATTGTCGCAGGGCTGGCGGCGGGCGTGGTGGTGATCGAGGCGGCGGCCCGCTCGGGCTCGCTGATTACCGCGCGGCTGGCCGCCGAGGAAGGCCGCCAGGTGTTCGCCGTGCCGGGCTCGCCGCTGGACCCGCGCAATGCCGGCTGCCATGACCTGATCCGCAACGGCGCGACCCTCGTCACCGACGCCGACGACATTGCCGAAGCGCTCGCCGACAGCATCGCGCCGGCCCCGCAACTCCGCACCGCACCGAAGCGGCCGACCCGCGCCATATCGCCGCCTCCGGCCCCCGCCGCTCCCGCAGGCGACGCCGGTCCCGAAGCGGAAAACAGCCTGCTCTCCGCGCCCGGCCCCGTTCCGGTCACGGTTGACGAACTCGCCCGCCGGTGCCACTTGTCGAGCGCAGCCGTGGCCGCCATGTTGCTCGACCTTGAGCTGGCGGGCCGTGTCGAACGGCATCCTGGACAACGGGTTTCGTTGATATCGAGATGAGCGCCGAGAACATCGTCGTTGTAGAATCGCCGGCCAAGGCAAAGACGATCAACAAATACCTGGGACGGGACTTCCGGGTATTGGCCAGCTTCGGCCATGTTCGCGATCTGCCGCCCAAGGACGGCTCCGTGCTGCCCGACAGGGGTTTCGCCATGTCGTGGCAGATGGACGAGCGCGGCAGGAAGCATGTCGGCGAGATCGCAAAGGCGGTGAAGGGCGCATCCCGGCTCTACCTCGCCACCGACCCGGACCGCGAGGGCGAGGCGATTTCCTGGCATGTCCGCGAGGCACTGGCGAGCCGGAAGGCGCTGAACGGGGTCGAGGTCAGCCGCGTCGTCTTCCACGAGGTCACCAGGAACGCGGTGCTGGACGCGGTCGCCAATCCGCGCGCCATCAACCAGGAGCTGGTGGACGCCTATCTCGCGCGCCGCGCGCTCGATTACCTGGTCGGATTCACGCTCTCTCCGGTGCTCTGGCGCAAGCTGCCGGGCGCGCGCTCGGCGGGACGGGTGCAATCGGTGGCGCTCCGCCTGGTCTGCGACCGGGAGGCCGAGATCGAGGCGTTCCGGGCGCGCGAATACTGGACCGTCGATGCCGATTTCGAGACGGTCGCCGGCGCGGCCTTCCGCGCCCGGCTCACCCATCTCGACGGCAGGAAGCTCGGGCCCCATGCGATTGCGGACGAGGCCTCAGCGCTTGCGATCAAGGCGCGGCTGGAGGAGGCCGCATACCGGATCGCCGCCGTGGAGAAGAGGCAAGCGCGCCGCAATCCGGCCCCGCCCTTCACCACTTCGACGCTGCAGCAGGAGGCCTCGCGGCGGCTCGGCTTCGGAGCCGCGCGCACCATGCGCATCGCCCAGCAGCTTTACGAGGGCGTCGATCTCGGCGGCGAAAGCGTCGGCCTCATCACCTATATGCGGACCGACAGCGTCGCGATGAGCGGGGAGGCGCTGGCCGGCGCGCGCCGGCTGATCGAACGCGATTTCGGCGACGCCTACCTGCCGCCGAAACCGAGGCGCTACCGCTCTTCGGCGCGCAATGCCCAGGAAGCGCATGAGGCGATCCGGCCGACCGATATGGGGCGCCGGCCGCAGGATGTCCGGGACCGCCTGAAACCCGAACAGTTCCGGCTTTACGAGCTGGTCTGGCGGCGCGCCGTCGCCAGCCAGATGGCGGCTGCCGTATTCGACCGCGCCGCCGTCGATGTGGCGGCGACGGACGGCCGGGCGGTATTGCGCGCAACCGGTTCGGTCATCCGCTTCGACGGCTATCTCAAGCTCTACCGCGAAGGCCGGGACGAGGCGCCCGACGGCAGGGCGAACGGCGAGGATGAGGGCCAGGCCCTGCCGCCCGTGGCCGAGGGCGAGCCGGCAGAGCGCAAGGCGGAGGAGGCCGGGCAGCATTTCACCCAGCCGCCGCCGCGCTACACCGAGGCGAGCCTGGTCAAGCGGCTGGAGGAACTCGGCATCGGGCGTCCTTCCACCTACGCCTCGATCATCCAGGTGCTGCAGGACCGCGATTATGTGCGGCTGGAGAGCAAGCGCTTCCTGCCGGAGGACCGCGGGCGCATCGTCACGGCCTTTCTGCAGAACTTCTTCGAACGCTATGTGGAATACGAGTTCACCGCCGACCTGGAGGAAAAGCTCGACGCGGTCTCCAACGGGCGCATCGACTGGCGCGCGCTGCTGCAGGAGTTCTGGGACGGCTTCCAGGCCAAGGTCGAGGAAACGCAGGAGCTGCGCATATCCAATGTCATCGACGCTCTCGACAAGGAGCTCGACGCGCATTTCTTCCCGCCGGGCGACAACGGACGGGACCCGCGCCTCTGCCCGGTCTGCGGCGAGGGCCGGCTCGGCCTCAGGCTCGGCCGCCACGGCGCCTTCTTCGGCTGCTCCCGCTACCCGGACTGCCGCCATGTCCGGCCGCTGACGGTCCCGGAGGCCGGGGACGAAAACGGGCCGCGCGTCCTCGGCGACCACCCGGAAAGCGGGCTTGAGGTTTCCGTGCGCAAGGGGCCCTACGGCTTCTATGTCCAGCTTGCCGGAGAGGACGGGAACAAGCCGAAGCGCGTCTCCATGCCGCGGGGCATGGACCCGGCGGCCGTCACGCTGCAACAGGCGCTCGGCCTGCTTTCCCTGCCGCGCGAGGTGGGGCTGCACCCGGAAACCGGCAAGCCGATCTCGGCCGGCCTCGGCCGCTACGGCCCCTATCTCCGCCATGACGGCGCCTATGTCTCGATCCCGCGCGGCGACGACGTGCTGGAGATCGGCCTGAACCGGGCCGTGGCGCTGATAGCGGACAAGAAAGGCGGACGCGCCGCCGGACCGCTGAAGGAGCTTGGCGCTCATCCTGCCGACGGCAAGCCCGTCACCGTCCACAAGGGGCGCTACGGGCCTTATGTGAAGCATGGCCGCATCATGGCCTCGCTGCCGAAGGGCCAAGCGCCCGAAGCCGCGACGCTCGAAGCCGCCCTGCCCCTGCTGGAGCAGAAGAAGGCCGCCAGCGCCGGCAAAGCAGCCCGCAAGGCTCCGGCAGGCAAGACCGCCGCGAAGCCGAAGGCCGCGCCCGCGAAAGGCCGCTCGCGCAAGACCGCCGCCGCCAAAAAGCCCGAACCGCGTGGCGCTGCCTGACCGCGACCGTCTGCTCGCCTTCGTCGCGGAACGCGGCGGGCCGGTGGACCGCAAGGAGATTGCCCGCGCCTTCCGCCTCAAGGGCGCCGAGCGCGCGGCATTACGGGACCTGTTGCGGGACCTCGAAGCGGAGGGCGCGATAGACCGCCGCCGGGGCAGGCGGTTTGCGACCGGCCTGCCGGAAGTGACCGTGGTGGAGGTGACGGGGCGCACGGAAGACGGCGACCTGCTCGCCTGCCTGGCGGGAAGGAAGGGCGTGCCCGCGCCGGACATCGTCGTCGATGAGCCGGGGCCGGGCCCGCTTCCCGCCACGGGCGCGAAACTGCTGGTGCGCCTCAGGCCAACGGGCGAAGGCGGCTACCTCGCCCGCGTCATGCGCCGGCTGACCGCCCCGCCCGCCGACATGCTGGGCGTCGTGGCGGAGGAAGGCGGTGAGCTGGTGTTTCGCCCGGCGGACCGGGGACGGAACCGGGAGTTCACGCTCAGGGAAGCGGGCGGCGCGGAGCCCGGGGACATCGTTCGCGCCGCGGTCCTGTCCGGAACGCGGGGCCAGCGCCGCGCGGTCCGGGCGATCGAGCGCATCGGCCGCCATGACGGGCCGGCCGCGCTCTCGACGCTGACCCTGCTGGAGCACGGCATCGAGGAGCCGTTCCCGCCCGAGGCGCTAGCCGAGGCGGAGGCCGCGCGGTTGCCCGACCCCGCCGGGCGCACCGACCTCACCGGCATGGCGCTCGTGACCGTGGACGATGACGATGCGCGCGATTTCGACGATGCGGTGTTCGCCGAGCCCGACGGCGAGGAGGGCTGGCGCGTAACGGTCGCCATCGCCGACATCGCCTCCCTTGTGTTGCCCGGTAGCGCGCTCGACCGAGAAGCGGCGCGGCGCGGCAACTCGGTCTATCTGCCGGACCGGGCCGTGCCGATGCTGCCGGAGCGCCTGTCCGGCGGGCTCGGCAGCCTCCTGCCAGGCGAGGAGCGGCCCTGCCTTGCCGTGGAATTGCGGGTCGGCCCGGCGGGCGCCTTGCGCGGCCACCGCTTCCGGCGCGGGTGGATGCGCTCTTCGGCCCGGCTCACCTACCGCGCCCTCCAGGAGGCGCTGGACGGACCGGACACGCCTGCGCACCTTGCCCATCTGGAAGGCGCATTCCGCGCGCTCGAACGCGCGCGGCGCCGGCGGGGCGCGCTGGAGCTAGATCTGCCCGAGCGCCGCGTGGTCTTCGATGCCGGCGGAAACCCCGTCGCGGTGCAGGCGCGCAACAGGCTGACGGCCCACCGGATCGTCGAGGAGTTCATGATCGCGGCGAATGTCGCGGCGGCCGAGACGCTGGAGGCGAAAGGCCAGATCTGCATGCGGCGCGTCCATGACCGGCCGGACCCGGCGGCGGTCGAGGCGATGCGGAGCCTGCTGCGCGACCTGGGCTACCCCGTCTCTTTCGGCGAGCTGCAGCGCCCGAAACAGTTCAACGCCCTGCTCGCCCGGCTTGCGGACAAGCCCTTTGCGGCGCTCGCGCACGAGCTGGTGCTGCGCGCCCAGTCCCAGGCCGTCTATACGCCGGAGCTGCGCGGCCATTTCGGCCTCGGGCTCGCGCGCTATGCGCATTTCACCTCGCCGATCCGGCGCTATGCCGACCTGCTGGTGCATCGCGCGCTGATCGCCGCGCTCGGGCTCGGCGCGGGCGGGCTCAGGGACGAGTCGGGCTTCCACGACATCGCCGCGCATATCTCGACGACCGAGCGGCGCGCCGCGGCGGCGGAGCGCCGGGCGCTCGACCGCTATGCCGCCGCCCTGCTGGAAGGCCGGGCGGGAGAGGCGTTCGAGGGGCGCATTGTCGGCGTGCAGCGCTTCGGCCTTTTCCTGCGCCTTGCCGGAGAAGGCGCGGACGGCATCCTGCCCATCGCCGCGCTCGGCGGCGAGTATTTCCGCCATGACGGGCGCCGGCACACTCTCACCGGCAGCGCTACCGGCCGGACTTTCCGGCTGGGCGACACCCTCTCTGTTCGCCTCACGGCGGCCGACCCGGTCAGCGGCGGCGTGGTCCTGGCCTTGGGAGAGGGTGGATAACCGCATTATGCTGTCGGCCGACGGGCGGCAGCGAACAAGGGGGCCGGTATGCGAAGCAAGTTGATTTCAGTCGTGGCGATGCTCGTGGCCCTTGCGGCCGGAACGGCGTTCGCCGCCGAGTTCAAGCCCGCGGTCGTCTATGACATCGGCAGCAAGTTCGACAAGAGCTTCAACGAGGGCGTCTGGAACGGCGTCCAGAAGTTTTCCGAGGAAACCGGCGTCAAGGTCGCAGAGTTCCAGATCGTCAACGAGACCCAGCGCGAACAGGCGATGCGCCGGCTCGTCGAACGGGGCGCCACGATGGTCATCGCGGTCGGCTTCTCCCAGGCGGACGCCCTCGATGCGGTGGCGGCGGACTATCCCGACCGCCAGTTCGCGATCATCGACGTCTCGTGGCTCGACCGGCCCAATCTGCGCCAGTATGTCTTCAAGGAGCATGAGGGCAGCTACCTCGTCGGCATCGCCGCGGCGCTCGCCAGCAAGAGCGGCAAGGTGGGCTTTGTCGGCGGCATGGACATTCCCCTCATCCGCAAGTTCCATTGCGGCTACCTGCAGGGCGTGAAGGCCGCGAATGCCGATATCGAGGTGTTCCAGGCGATGACCGGGACGACGCCCGCGGCCTGGAACGACCCGACCAGGGCATCGGAGCTGGCCAAGGGCCAGATGGATCGGGGCGCCGACGTGGTCTATCACGCCGCCGGCAGGAGCGGCATCGGCGTGATCCAGGCGGCGGCCGATGCGGGCAAGCTTGCCATTGGCGTCGATTCGAACCAGAACGGGCTCGCGCCGGGTTCGGTGCTGACCTCGATGCTGAAGCGCGTCGATGTCGCCACCTACGAGACCTTGAAGGACGGGCTGGCAGGCAAGTTCACGGCCGGCATCCGCAGCCTCGGCCTTGCGGAAGACGGCGTGGGCTGGGCGCAGGACGAGCACAATGCCGGCCTCCTGAGCGACGAGTTGAAGGCTGCGGTCGAGACCGCCAGGGTCGACATCGTTGCGGGCAGAGTCGTCGTCCACGACTATATGAGCGACTCGAACTGCCCCGGCTGAGGGCCGTCCTTGGCTCAGAACGGCGGCTCCAGGCAGCCCGATCGCGCGGCCGTCCGGCTGCGCGGCGTCACCAAGCGCTTCGGCGCCGTGCTGGCGAATGACGGTGTGGACCTGGACATACCGGCCGGCACGGTCCACGGCATCATCGGCGAGAACGGGGCGGGCAAGTCCACGCTCGCCTCTATCGTCTACGGGCTCTATGCGGCCGACCGGGGCAGCATGGAGATCGACGGCCGGCCGGCGGCGCTCCGCAGCCCGGCGGACGCGATCCGCCTCGGCGTCGGCATGGTTCATCAGCACTTCATGCTGGTGCCGACCTTCACCGTGCTGGAAAACGTCATGCTCGGCGCGGAGGGCAGCTTCCGGCTCCGGAGCGGCGAAGCGGATATCCGCGCAAGGCTGGAGGGCCTGAGCCGGGCGCACGGGCTGGAGGTCGATCCGGACGCCCTCGTCGACGAGTTGCCGGTCGGCCTGCGCCAGCGGGTCGAAATCCTGAAAGCGCTCTTCCGGGGCGCCCGCATCCTGATCCTCGACGAGCCGACCGGGGTGCTGACCCCGGACGAGACCGACCGGCTGTTCGTCATTCTGCGCGCGATCCGCGATGCCGGCGGCACGGTCGTGCTGATTACCCACAAGCTGCGCGAGGTGATGGCCGTCTGCGACACGGTCTCGGTCATGCGCCACGGCCGCCTGGCGGGCCACCGCAACACGGCAGAGACGACGACGGGCGAGCTTGCCGAACTCATGGTCGGGCGGAAGGTCGGCCGGACGGTGCGCCCGCTCGCGACCGGAGCCGGGACGCCCGTCCTGCGGGCGGCGGGGCTCACCTGGAGGCATCCCGGCGGCGCCCTCCGCCTGCAGGATGTCTCGCTGGAATTGCGGGCGGGCGAAATCCTGGCCGTGGCGGGCGTGTCCGGCAACGGCCAGTCGGAACTGCTCGATGTCCTCTCCGGCCTCGCGGGCGTGCAGCAGGGCCATGTCGAGTTCGCCGGGCGGCGCATCGACGCGGCCCACCCGGCAACGCCGGCCGAGCTGCGCGCGCTCGGCCTCGCCCATGTGCCGGAGGATCGCCAGCGCCGGGGGCTGGTCCTGCCGTTCGAAGCCCGGGAAAACGCCGTGCTGGGCCGCCCGGAGAGCGCGGGGCCCGGCCCCTGGACGAGCGGGGCGGCGATGCAGGCGCATGCCGAGCCGCTGATTGCGCGTTTCGACATCCGCCCGCCGGAGCCGCGACGGCCCGCGGCCGGCTTCTCCGGCGGCAATCAGCAGAAGATCGTGCTGGCGCGCGAGTTCGAGTCGGCGCCCGCCGTTCTGCTGCTCGGCCAGCCGACGCGCGGCGTCGATATCGGCACCATCGAGACCATCCATGCCGAGGTCATGGCGCTGAAGGAGCGGGGCTCCGCCATCCTGCTGGTCTCGACGGAACTGGACGAAATCCTGGCGCTCGCCGACCGGATCATGGTGATAAATGCCGGGCGGGTGGCCGGTACGGTTCCGGCGAAGGGCGCCACCGCTCGCCAGCTCGGCCTGATGATGACCGGCGCTTCCGAGGGAACAGGCGCGTGACCGGCCTGCCGCGCTGGCTCGACATCGGCGTCCTGCCGCTCGTCAACCTGGCGCTTGCGCTGCTGGCGGCGGCAGTCGTCGTCGCGCTGGTCGGCGAGGACCCGCTGGAAGTCTTCGCGGTGCTCCTTCAAGGGGCCTTCGGGCCGGGTTCGCTCGGCTACACGCTCTACTACGCGACTAATTTCGTCTTCACCGGGCTTGCCGCCGCGCTCGCCTTCCAAGCGCGGCTGTTCAATATCGGGGCGGAGGGCCAGGCGACGCTGGGCGGCCTTGGCGTCGCGCTCGCCTGCCTTTCGCTGGAAGCCGTGCTGCCGGGCTGGCTCGTCGTGCTCGTCGCGATTGCCGGCGCGGCGCTGTTCGGCGCGGCCTGGGCGGTGGTGCCGGGCTGGCTGCAGGCTTACCGGGGCAGCCACATCGTCATCACCACCATCATGTTCAACTTCCTCGCCTCCGGGTTGATGGTCTGGCTGCTTTCCGGGCCGATGATGCGGCCGGGCCAGGGCTCGCCGCAGACGCGGCTGTTCGACGAGGCCGTGCGCCTGCCGGCGGTCCATGACCTCGTCCGGGCCCTCGGCTTCGAGGCCGCGCGCTCGCCGCTCAACCTGTCCTTCCTGTTCGCGCTGATTGCCTGCGCGGCGGTCTGGGTGCTGATCTGGCGCACCAAGTTCGGCTATGCGCTGCGCGCCATCGGCCACAGCGAAGAGGCGGCGCGCTATGCCGGCATTCCGGTCCGCCGCGCGGTGGTGGTCGCCATGGCGCTCTCCGGCGCGCTCGCCGGCTGCATGGCGCTCAACGAGGTGCTGGGCGTCCAGCACAAGCTGGTGCTCAACTTCTCCGCCGGCTACGGCTTCACCGGCATTGCGGTGGCGCTCATGGGCCGCAACCATCCCCTCGGCATCCTCGCGGCGGGCCTCCTGTTCGGCGCGCTCTTCCAGGGCGGGGCGGAGCTCAATTTCGAGTTCGAGACCATCACCTACGAGCTGGCGCTCGTGATCCAGGGGCTGGTGATCCTCTTCTCCGGCGCGCTCGCCTACATGTTCACGCCCTGGCTGGCGCGGCTCCTTCTCGCACGGAACGCCGCCCATGCCTGAGGTCTGGATCGACATGCTGACGGTCCTGGACGGGACCGCCCGGCTCGCCGCGCCGCTCATCCTCTGCGCCATGGCGGGGCTCGTTTCCGAACGGTCCGGCATCGTCGATATCGGCCTTGAGGGCAAGTTGCTGGCCGGCGCCTTCGCGGCCGCTGCTGTCGCCACGCTCACAGGCTCGCCCTGGGCCGGGCTTGCCGCCGCGCTCGCGGCCTCCGTTATGCTGGCGCTCGTTCACGGCTTCGCCTGCATCACCCATCGCGGCGAGCAGATCGTCTCCGGCGTCGCGGTCAACATCCTCGCCCTCGGCATGACCGTGGTGGTGGCGAATGCGCTCTTCCGCCATGGCGGCCACACGCCCGCGCTCGGCGCGGGCGAGCGCTTTTCGCCCATCGCCCTGCCCTTTGCCGAAAGCCTCCGTGAGGTTCCGCTCCTGGGGCCCCTCTATGCCGAGCTGGTCTCCGGCCACAACCTGCTGGTCTATGCCGCGTTCCTGTCCGTCCTGCTGGTCTGGTGGTTCCTCTGGCGCACGCGCTTCGGGCTCAGGCTGCGCGCCGCGGGCGAACTGCCGGAGGCGGTGGACAGCGCCGGCGTTTCGGTGTCGGCGCTGCGCTATCGCGGCATCCTCATCGCCGGCCTGCTCTGCGGCCTTGCGGGCGCCTATCTCTCCATCGCCCACGGCGCGGGCTTCGTGCGAGAGATGAGCGCGGGCAAGGGCTTCCTCGCGCTCGCGGCGCTGATCTTCGGGCGCTGGAGGCCGCTGCCGGTGCTCTTCGCCTGCCTGCTGTTCGGCCTGCTGGACACGGTCGCGCCCAGGTTCCAGGGCATGGAGCTGCCGCTGATCGGCCCGGCGCCCGTGGCGCTCGTCTCGGTGCTGCCCTACGCGATGACGGTCGTGCTGCTCGCCGGCTTCTTCGGCCGCGCCATTCCGCCCCGCGCTCTGGGAAGGCCCTTCGTCAAGGAGCATTGAGGCCCGGCGCTTCCGGGGCGGCGGCGCGGGCGCTATGTTCGGCGAATCGGAGGAGGAGGGGCCGGACATGCCCGCCAACAAGAAGCTGCTCATTCTCGCCGGCGACGGCATCGGTCCCGAGGTCGTGGGTCAGGTGCGCCGCGTGGTGGACTGGATGGACCGGCGCCGTCATGTCTCCTTCGACATTTCCGAGGGGCTGGTCGGCGGCTGCGCCATCGACGCGCACGGCCTGCCGCTCACCGACGAGACGCTCGCCGACGCGGTCGCTTCCGACGCGGTGCTGTTCGGCTCGGTCGGCGGGCCGAAATGGGAGACGCTGCCCTTCGAGATCCAGCCCGAGCGCGGCCTGCTGCGCCTGCGCAAGGAGATGGACCTGTTCGCCAATCTTCGCCCGGCCATCGTGTTCGATGCGCTCGCGGACGCCTCCTCGCTGAAGCGCGAGGTCGTCTCCGGCCTCGACATCATGATCCTGCGCGAGCTCACCGGCGGCATCTATTTCGGCGAGCCGCGCGGCATCGAGGACCTGGGGGGCGGCGTGCGGCGCGGCATCAACACGCAGGTCTATACGACGCCCGAGGTCGAGCGCGTGGCGCGGGTCGGCTTCGAGCTCGCCCGCAAGCGTTCCAACCGCGTCATGTCGGTCGAGAAGGCGAATGTCATGGAGAGCGGCAAGATGTGGCGGGAGGACGTGCAGCGCATCCATGACGACGAGTTCCCCGATGTTGAGCTTTCGCACATGTATGCCGACAACTGCGCCATGCAGCTCGTGCGCAACCCGAAGCAATTCGACGTGATCGTTACCGACAACCTGTTCGGCGACCTGTTGTCGGACTGCGCGGCGATGCTGACCGGCTCGCTCGGCATGCTGCCCTCGGCCTCGCTCGGCGCCGAAGACCCGACGACCGGCCGGCGGCTCTCGCTCTACGAGCCGGTGCATGGCAGCGCGCCCGACATCGCCGGCGAGGACAGTGCCAATCCGCTCGCCGAACTGCTATCATTCTCGATGATGCTGCGCTACAGCTTCGACATGAGCGAGGATGCGGACCTCGTGGACGGCGCGGTCGAGAACGTGCTGGCGGCAGGCGTGCGCACTGCCGACATTGCCGGCGACGGCCAGCGGCCGGTCTCCTGCTCCGCCATGGGCGACGCCGTGCTCGCCGAACTCGACAGGCTCGCGGCGTGAGGCGCCCCTGGTTCGAAACGCTCGACCGCCCGCTGCGCGGCTGGCCGATAGGGGGGCGTTCGGCCGGGCCGAAACGCCTGCCGGCCTGGTGGCCCCGGGCCAAGGCGCTGCTGGAGCAGGGCCAATCCCTGAAGTCGGTCGGCGAGACCGTGGGCGTCACCCCCCAAAGGGTTCAGCAGGTGGCCAGCAAGGCGGAGGGCCAGGGGGAAGTCTTTGAGCGGCGGCGGCAGGACCCTCCCGCGCCGCGGCCTTGCGCCCAGTGCGGAACCATCTTCCGGCCTCACAGCAAAAAGGCCGCCTACTGCTCCAGACAATGCGCCGGCCGGGCCCGGAGCGAAAAGGCTCTGCCTGCCGAAACGGTCCGGCGCGCCTTCGACCTGCGCTCAGCCGGAAAATCCTACAGGGAAATCGCAGACATTCTGCGCCTCCTGCCGGACCGGCCGCACGGTCATCGCCAGAGAAAGGCGCGCCACTACGTCCATGTGTGGGCCAGCCGGCACGGCCTCGATCTGCCCGGCCCGCCGCCCAAGCCCCGTCCGCGCCGGTCGCCCCGTTAGCCGGCCGGGTCCGCAAGCCGGGATCGGGCACCGCGCTCGCGGAACAGACCGGCCGGCGGCTTAAGGGGTCGTCCCCATACAAACCGCACAGCCGCTGACCGACGGCCCGACTGCCGGGTCGCTTTCGTTTCGATACACTCGACCCAGCGCGCGTATTCGGTGGACTGGAGTGGGCCGCTTGGGGAAATGTCTGCCGGGGGCGGGGCGCCGCTCAGCCGGTTTTCTCCATGGCGGCGCGGACATCCTCCGTCCGGTCGCGGGGTTCGGTGGCGACCAGGGCGATCTCGGACACCGTGGCCCGCCGCGGCAGGGCGAGCGCCATGACGATGGCCGCGGACACGTCCTCCGGCATCATCATGGTTGCGCGCGCCGCGGCATCCGGCGGCAGGGCGCGGCGGTCCAGGATCGGCGTATCGACCTCGCCCGGAAACACCGTGATGCACCGGATTCCGTAGCGCTGCACCTCTGCCGCCAGCACATCCATCCAGGCGCGGACCGCAGCCTTGGCGGCGCTGTACGGCGCGCCGGCCATGATGCTCGGCGAGATCGCGGCCATGGACGAGACGGTGACCACATCGCCCGCCTCCTTCTCGATCATGGGCGGCAGCAGCGCGCGGGTCAGCATGGCGGGGCCGAGCGTGTTCACATCCATGACCGCGCGCCATTCCTCCGGGCCGACATAGCGCGTGCTGCGCACGACGGAGGAGAAGCCCGCATTGTTGACCAGGATATCGACCGGCCCGACCGCGTCGGCGAGGCGGAAGGCCTCGTCCGGGTCGGCCAGGTCGGCGGTATGCGCATCGATCCCGCCATCGGCGAGCCGCGCCGTCTCGTCCAAAGGGCCGCGCCGGCGGCCGCAGATCGCTACCTCCGCGCCGGCCCCGGCAAGGTCGAGCGCAAGTTGCCGGCCGATGCCGGTGCCGGCGCCGGTAATCAGCGCGCGTTTTCCCTGAAGGCTTCCCATGGGGTTCAATATCCTCGGTTACGGTCAACAGGATGGGTAAGGGGTTCGCCGGCCCGGGCGCGGCGGATGTTCTCCGCGACCAGCGCCGCGCCGGTGACGGGATTGGTGACGCCCGCCACATGGGGCGTGATTCGGACCCTGGGATGGCGCCAGAGCGGGTCGCCGGGCGGCAGCGGTTCGGGCTCGACGACATCGAGCCACGCCCCGCCGATCCGGCCCGAATCCAGCGCCGCCAGCAGGTCCCGCTGCACGACGACCCTGCCGCGCGACGCATTGACGAAGAAGGCGCCTTCGGGGAGCCGCGCCAGCCGCCCGGCATCGAGCAGGCCTTCCGTCCCCGGCGTCAGCGGCAGCAGGCAGACGAGGAACTCGCTTTCGGCGAGCATGGCGTCCAGACCGTCCGCGCCGTGGAGGTTCTCCAGCCCGCCCAGGTCCCGCGGGGTCCGCGTCCAGCCCGAGACGCGAAAGCCCAGATCGGCGAGCGCGCTGCCCGTGCGCCGGCCGATCTCGCCGCAGCCGAGAATGCCGACGCGGCGCGGCTCGAAATACGCTTCGAACCGCTCGCGCCACACGCCCCTTGCCTGCTGGGCCGCATAGGCCGGCATGTTGCGCGCAAAATGCAGCACGGCATGCACGGCCCAGGCGGCCATTGCGGTCTGCATCCAGGGATCGACCAGCCGCGCGGCCGGCACGCCCGCCGGCAGGTCGTCGACAAAGCCGTCCACACCCGCGCCGGCCGACAGCACGGCGCGCAGCCCGGTCATGCCGTCGAACAGGCCGGGCGTGCTGTGGAAGAGCAGCACGAACTCGGCCTCGGCGGGTTCTCCGATATCCGGCCAGTCGCGGATTTCGAGGTCCGGCATCAGCCGGCGCAGCTCCGCCTTCCACCGCTCGTCATCGCCGGCGCCGCCGGTTTTGCAGACCAGGACCATGCGCTGAAGCGCCCCCCATGCCATTCTGCGGCCATAATGGCCCCGGAAGACCGCAAGACCAAGGCCGCCGAAGCGGTCATCGAGGGCGCGGCCTCGCTCGACGCCGTCGCGACCGAGCTGGCGGAATGCCCGGCCGGGCGCGTGCTGCTGGTGAGCCCGCCCGGCGGCGCGCTGACGCTCGGGCCGCTCTTCTTCCGCAAGCTCGTCGATCTCGCGGCCGCGCGTTTTCCGGACAAGACGCTGCGCGGCCGCCTCGACTGCGCCGACAGGCCGGGCCTGGCGCTCGCCGCCTTCCGGCACGGGCTCGATGCGGCAATCGAAACCGACGACGAGCGCTTCCGGCGCCTGCAGGAGATCGCCCGCGCCTCTGGGCAACGGGTCACAAGAAAGCAGGCAATCGGAGGCGAGTAAGCGTATATTCCGGACGAACGGCTTCCCGCCAATGCAAACGGGGCGACTGTCATGGTGCTCGCGCCCACGCTCAACGACCGCCCCGACTGGCGTTACCTGCTCAACGAAATCTACTGGGTCTATCGCCACAGCTCCTCGGGCGGCAGCCGGCCGATCCGTTCGCATCACCGGCTGGTGCGCCAGCGGCTCAACCGGGCCATCGCGCAGAACCCGTTCGTGCTCGAGCGGCGGCCGAGGACCAAGCCGGTCTGCGCCCATCTCGGGCGCGCGATCGACAACGGCAAGCGGTTCGGCCCGGGGGCTCTGGTGCGCTCCGTCGAGACGGTCACGCCCGACCTGGTCTGGCGTTACGGCTACCGTGTCATGCCGGGCAAGCTCGGCGAGAAATACGCCTATGCGGAGTTCATGGGGCCCATGGGGCCGGTGATGGCGGACGATCTTGTGCTCGGCTGCGTCCTGTTCGCGCCGCGCACGATCTACCCCAGCCATGCGCATCGAGGCGTGACCGAAAGCTATATCTGCATTTCCGGCGCCATGTCGCAGAACGACGTGGCGGTCTATACGCCCGGCTCGATGATCCTGAACACGCCGGAGTTCGACCACAAGATCACCACCTGCGCGCTGGAGCCGACGCTTCTGGTCTATGCCTGGACCGGCAGTACGGCCGATCTCGCCGAGCAGGAAATGGCATTCCTGCGCCCGGCCCGGAGGTCTTGAAATCGCCTTGCGGGCGGCGTAATCGAGCCCGTGCCAGCCAGCGAACCGGGAGCGGACTTCATGCGCATCACAGATACGGTCAGGACCATCCTCTCCGGCTATGAGAGCGATAACCCGGGCGTCAAGGCGAACCTCGCCCGCATCCTGATGCAGGGCCGGCTCGGCGGCACCGGCAAGCTGGTGATCCTGCCCGTGGACCAGGGCTTCGAGCACGGGCCGGCGCGCAGCTTCGCGCCCAATCCGCCCGCCTACGACCCGCACTACCATTTCGATCTGGCGCTGGAAGCCGGACTGTCCGCCTATGCCGCGCCGCTCGGCATGATCGAGGCCGGCGCCGGCAGTTTCGCCGGCCAGATCCCGACCATCCTGAAGATGAACAGCGCCAACAGCCTCTCGCGGCTCAAGGACCAGGCGGTGACGGCCTCCGTCGCCGACGCGCTCCGGCTGGGCTGCTCGGCCATCGGCTTCACGATCTATCCGGGTTCCGACGACCAGTTCGAGATGATGGAGGAAATCCGCGACCTGGCGGAGGAAGCGAAGGCGTCGGGCCTTGCGGTCGTGGTCTGGAGCTATCCGCGCGGCGGCGGCCTCTCGAAAGAGGGAGAAACGGCGGTCGATATCTGCGCCTATGCCGCACATATGGCCTGCCTGCTCGGCGCCCATATCATCAAGGTGAAGCCGCCGACGGGGGCGCTGGAACTTGACACGGCGGCGAAGGTCTATCGCGACCGGGAAATCCCGGTGGATACGCTGGCGGCGCGCACCGCCCATGTCGTGCAGTCCTGCTTCAACGGGCGGCGCATGGTCGTCTTCTCCGGCGGCGAGGCGCGGGACACCGAAGGCCTGCTGAACGAGATAAGGCAGCTCCGGGACGGCGGCGCTACCGGCTCCATCGTCGGCCGCAACGCCTTCCAGCGCCCGCGCGAGGATGCGCTGGCGCTGCTCGGCCGGATCGTGGACATCTATCTGGGCAAAGCATGAGCGAAACAGCGCCGGACAGCGCCGCCGCCATCGAGAGCTGGCACGCGCATGTCTATTTCGACCAGGCGACCAAGACGCGCGCCTGGGACCTGAAGCAGCGGGTCGGCGAGGTATTCGGCGAGAGGGTGACGGTCGGGCGCTTCCATGAGCGCCCGGTCGGGCCGCATCCGATGTGGAGCTTCCAGATCGCCTTCCAGCCGGGTGTCTTCGCGGAGCTGGTGCCCTGGCTGGCGCTGGAGCGCGACGGGCTCATCGTGCTGGTGCATCCCAATGCCGGCGACGACCTGCTGGACCACCGCGACCGCGCGCTCTGGCTCGGCGCCGGCCTCGACCTCAAGCTCGGCATGTTCGAACGGGACGGCTGAAAGCCGTTCACGGGCGGAAGACGGTCATCAGCAGGGCGGAAAGCGGCATGGCGGCGAGCGTCGAAAGCACGACCGCCGCAGAGGCGCGGCGCTCGTAAATGCCGTAGTGCTGCGCCAGCACGAACACATTGGCCCCGACCGGCATTGCCGCCGCCAGCACGGCGACAGCCGTCTCGAACGGACCGAGCCCGACCGCACCCGCGACCAGCCACACCATGACGGGATGCGCGATGAGCTTGAACCCGCACAACGCCGTGCTGTCGCGTAGGTCGCCGGCGATGCGGTGGGCGGCGAGCGCCGCGCCGAGGCCGGCAAGGGCCGCCGGAGAAGAGGCCGCCGCCAGCAGGTCCACCGCCGCGGCGGCAGGTCCCGGCAGGCGCCAGGACAGAAGCGCCCAAAGCGTGCCGAGCGCAATCGCGACCAGAAGCGGGTTGGCGGCCACGCGCCCGAGCGCGGCCGCGGCGGCGCCCCGCCTGCCTCTCGCCGTCTCGATCCGCAACACGGGCAGGCCGATGAACAGCACCGTGGTCAAGGCGATGATCGCCGTCATCGGGCCGGCTGCCGCTCCGCCCATATGCGCCACGATCACCGGCATGCCGAGAAAGATATTGTTCGAGAAGCAGGCTCCCATGCCGGTGAGCGCGCGTTCCTCGACCGGGGCGCGGCGGCCGAACGCCTCGACCGCCGCCAGCAGCACCAGCGTCGGCCCGAAATAGGCCGCGACAAGCCGCCAGTCGAAGCCCTGGAGCAGCGCGCCCTCCGACGCCGCCCGGAACAGCGCGGCCGGCATGGCGAGGTAATAGACGAAACCGTTCAGCCCCTTGCCGCCCGCCTCGTCGATCCAGCCGGCCCGCGCCGCCGCCGCGCCGGCAAAGACCAGCAGGAACGCCGGCAGCGCCACTTCGAGAAATGCGCCCATCGCCCGACCCTTTCACGACATGACGGCGGAGGAAACGGGGCTGTTGCCGCAGGCCGCGCGCCTGGAGCCGGGAAGTCGGGCGCGGAGTGTTATAGTACGAACTTCCTGCGATGAAGCGCCGGGAGGCCGAGCGACATGGACGGCGCAGGCCGGACAATCGCGCCGGAACCGAGCGAAAGCCGCTATCGCGAAGACGGCTCCCTGGCGCGGGAGGCCTGGGCGTTGCCGCTTGAGGAAGCGTTTCTGGAAACGTTCCTCCGCGACCTGTTCGAGAGCCATTGGGCCGGCATCCGCTTCGGACCGATGATCCAGGGCGCGGCCTACGAATGGAAATGCCCCGGCGCGCCGAAGCGGATAAGCCTCTTCGACGGCTATCTCACGGTGATGTTCGGCAATGGCGGGCATTTCCATCTGTGCATCGGTGAGAACCGGGGCTCGTCCGCCAGCCCCACCGGCCCGGCGCTCCGCGCGCACCGCAGGCCTTCCCGGGCGGAGATATTCCGGGGCTTCGACAGGGACGCCAAACCGCTTAGCTGGGGCTTCGAGATGTGGAACGGCAAGGGCGAGAACGGCCTCACCGTTTTCTTTCCAAGCCCGTTCCTCAACGACGACGACACCCTCGCCGATCCTCCCGACTTCAGCCGGCTCGCAACCTGGCGCGCCATCTCGGCGCGCTGGCTTGGCCGCGCACCGGAAGCGCTCGACGAGGAGGGCAAGGGATTCGCCAGTGTCGGGCACTGAAGCCCCGGCCGGAAATGCGGTAGTCTTGTCCCGATGAGTTGGCCCGGGAACGAGGAAAGCCTCGAAGAGCGCCGCGCGCGCTGGCGGCGGCGCTACGCCGAAAGCGATGTGGCGGCGGGAATTGAGACGACGGCGGACTTCACGCCTTTCCGGCAGATAAACGATGTTTTCACCCGCGCCTTCTGGGACGAGCGGGTGCGCACGAAGGAGTCGGACGCCTTCTTCCATTCCTACCGGGCGGATTTCACCGCACGCCGGGGCGACGGCTTCAACCAGAGGGATTTCGCCCTCCGCAATGCCTCCTGGCTGATTTCCGACCTGATAACCAACCGTCATATAGAACAGGGCCGGCGCGAGGGATTCCAGGCGGCGATCTCCGACGACACGCCTGTCGTTGTCGAAAAGGTCGCCGTCGAGGACCGGAACGCCATGGCGGCCGAGATCAAGAAGGTCGCCCGGTTCTTCGGCGCCAGCTTATGCGGCATCACGGAATACGACGAACGCTGGACCTATGAGTCGCGGGTGGATGTGCGGGACTTCACCGAAGCTCCCGTCGGCCTGCCCGAGGGCCTGGAGCATGTCGTCGTGCTCGGCCACGAGATGGATGAGGGGCTTGTGGCGACCTACCCTTCCGCGCTTGCCGGGGCCGCGACCGGGCGGGAATACAGCCATGAGGCAGCGATCGTCATGCAGCTTGCGGCCTATATCAGGGCACTTGGCTACAATGCGGTCGCCTCGATGAACGACACGGCGCTCGCCATTCCCTATGCACTCAAGGCCGGTCTCGGCGAATATGCGCGCAACCAGCTTGTCATAACTCCGGAGACGGGCCCGCGCCTGCGCTTCTCCAAGATATTCACGGACCTGCCGCTCGCTCATGACGCCCCGCGCAGGCTGGGCGTTGCAGAGTTCTGTTCCATCTGTACGCGCTGTGCGGATGCCTGCCCCGCGAATGCCCTGCCCTATGGCCCGCCGAACGCGGACCGCCCGAACCGGTCCGCCATCCAGGGCGTGGTGAAATGGACCTCGGATGCGGAGAAGTGCTTCGGATATTGGGCGAAGCTGGCTTCCGACTGCGCAATCTGCCTCAGGGTATGCCCGTTCAACCGGGATTTCCGCCGCCGGGCCAACCGGTTCTGGCTCCGCCTCGCATTGTCACCGCTGCGCCGGCTGGCACTCTGGCTCGACGACCGGTCCGGCCGGGCCAGGCGGCTGCGGCCCCGGGACTGGTGGGCCGGGCCCGGGTGAGCGCGCCGGATTTGCCCTTATCGCCCCGATCGGGCTGCTGCGAGCGGCGCCGGCGGGTCGTCAAGCCGAGTCCGCAGCCTTGAACGCCTTCCGCGCTTCGAGCCGGTCGGCATAGGCGGCAAGGTTCGGACACGCACTGAAATCGGCGCCGAGACGACGGGACATGATGACGGCATGACCGGTAATCGTATCTGCGACGGTAAAGTCGCCTGCGAGGAAATCCCGCCCCTCCATATGCGCCTCGGCGGCGCCGAGCGTCCGGTTCAGCAGCTTTAACGAGCGCGCAGCGATTTCATCGTTTCGACGCTCCGGCGGAAGCAGGATCGTCTCGACCACATAGTTGTTGATCGGCGGCATGATCATGCCTTCCGCATAGTGGAGCCATTGCAGGTAGGTTGCGAAATTCGCCGCGTCCGGGCCGGGGGTCAGTTCCGGCGCGTATTTTGCGCCCAGATACTGCGCGATGGCCGTGCTTTCCGTGACAGTGGTGTCGCCGTCCACCAGGGTCGGCACGCGGCCGTTCGGATTGATCCTGGTGTATTCGGGGCCGCGCATCTCCTTCTGGCCGAGCGTGAACCGCACCAGGTCGTACGTCTTGCCGATTTCCTCCAGGAGCCAGACTGTGCGAACCGCACGCGAGCCGGGGGCGAAATACACCTTCATCTCTTTTCCCTGTCCCAGTCGGGTGACGCCGAAGCGACGGTCGGATCGACGATACGCCGCGCCAAGACTCCAATTCAACCGCAGCCCCGCTGCCGGGACGCTTGACCGGCCCAGCGCGGTTTTCTACGAAGCCGGGGACGCGGCCCCGTAGCTCAGCCGGATAGAGCGACGGATTCCTAATCCGTAGGTCGCAGGTTCGAGTCCTGCCGGGGTCGCCACCGGCGCGCTACAGCCTGTCGGTGTATTGCGCCACGAAGTCGAAGTCGAGAAGCCGCTTGTAGGCTTCCATGAGGCGCGCCGTCACCGGTCCGGGAAGGCCGCTTTCGCCGATCCTGCGCCCGTTGACCGATGCGACCGGCACCATGCACAGGCTCGTCGATGTCAGGAAGCATTCATCGCTGGTGAAGGCGTCGAAGAGGTCGAGGTCCGTCTCGTGGACAGCGATGCCTTCCGCGCCGGCGAGATCGATTACCGTCTCCCGGCTGATGCCGGGCAGCACGAACCTGGCCCTTGGGGTGAACAGCTCGCCGCCGCGCACGAAGAAGATGTTGCTGCCGAGCCCCTCTGCAAGATTGCCGTCATGATCCAGCAGAATGGCCCAGGCCTGCGGGTCCTGGGCGCGTACCTCTCGGTCGGCGATCTGGAGGTTGATGTAGTTCTGCGTCTTGGCCCTGGGGCTGACGGCGTCCGGTGGCGTGCGCCGGGTGGCGGGTATCTGCACGCGCACACCGTCGCGGTAGAGCGGCGCGCGGGCCCTGAGCGGCAGCGGCGTGCATTCGACAATGACCGTGGGCCGCGCCTCGCCGTCGCTGAGGAAGGGGTCGGCCACACCGGGGCTGACCCGCTGGAACAGCCAGTAGTCCTCGTCCGCGGCGATGAGGTGCAAGTTGCGCTCCAGCACCTCATGGGAAATGGACAGCATCTCCTCCGGGCTTAGCCCCGAATCGATCTGGAGATAGCGCATCGAGCGGTAGAGCCGGTCGATATGCTCCTCTAGCCTGAACGGCTTGTGCCGCACCGTGCGCGCCGTGTCGAACACCGCCTCGCCATATTTGAATCCCCGGTCGCGGAAGGAGATGAGCACCCGGCTTTCGGGCTTGATCTCGCCATTGTGGTAGGCGACCCGTTCATTGGCGTGTTGAACCATGATGTGCACCCCGGTGCTGTAAGGTGGTTTCTGGATTCGATGCGATGCGGCCCCGGCTAATGGGCGCCGGCGAGTTCGGCAATGGCGACCGCGATCACCCTTGCGCCTTCCGCGAGGTCTTCGGGCTTCGCGTTTTCCGCCTCGTTGTGGCTGATCCCCTTCTCGCAGGGCACGAAAACCATGGCCGAGGGACAGAGCAGGGCCATGTTGCGCGCGTCGTGCCCGGCGCCGGAATAGAGGTCCATATGCGATGCGCCGACGATCTCCACGGCATGGCGGACGGCCTCGATCGCCGCCCCGTGGAAATCGACCGAGGACGCCGCCTGCGGCTCTTCGATCCGCACCCCGCACGGACCGGCCAGCGATTCGCAAAGCGGCAGGATGCGGTCTCCCAGGCGGGCGCGGAGCGCATCGTCCGGGTGGCGGAAGTCTATCGAAAAGCGCACCCGCCCCGGCACAACGGAGGGCGCGCCCGGAAAGGCCTCGAAGGCGCCGATGGTGAAGCGCAGCAGGTCGTCGGCGTCCTCCATCATGCGGTGCAGGGCCTGGACCATGCAGGCCGCCGCCAGAACGGCATCCTTGCGCCGCCGCCGGGGCGTGGTGCCGGCATGGGCCTCCTCGCCGATCACCTCGACCTGGAATTTGCGCGTGCCCTGTATGCCGGTGACGACGCCGATGGTGTTGCCGGTCTCCTCCAGGCGCGGCGCCTGCTCGATATGCCCTTCGATGAAGGCGCCCATCGGCGCGGCGAGCGCCCGCTCATCGACCGGAGCGACGGACGCGAGCAAGGGACCCAGCTTTTCCAACTCGTCGCCGAGCCTGACGCCGGCCCTGTCGCGGACTTCCAGCATGGTGGCAAGCGTCGGCGGGTCGGCATAGACGCCCGAGCCCATCACGCCCGGCACGAAGCGCCCGCCTTCCTCATTGGTCCAGTTGACGACCTCGACCGGCGCGCGCGTCTTCACGCCGGCGCGCTCCAGCGCGAACAGCGCCTCCAGCCCGGCGAGCACGCCGAAGCTGCCGTCGAAGCGCCCGCCGGTCGGCTGCGAATCCAGATGCGAGCCGGTGGTCACAGGCGGCAGGTCCGGGTCGGCGCCCTCGCGGCGCAGGAACATGTTGCCGATGGCGTCCACGGCGAGCGAGAAACCCGCGTCCCGGCCCCATTCCGCGAAGGTGCGGCGCGCGTCGAAATCCTCCGGCATCAGCGCCTCGCGGCACACGCCGCCCTTCGCCGTCGCGCCGAACCGCGCCATCTCCTCATGCATCTTCCAGAGCCCGGCCTCGTCCACGCCTGCTGCGACACGCTCCAGAACCATGACAACCTCCTCGTTCCCGATCCCGCTTCCAGCCTGTAAACTCCGGCTCCATGCAGGGCAAGACCGCACTCGTCACCGGCGGCACCACGGGCATCGGTCTCGTCACCGCCCGCGCACTCGCGGAGAAGGGCGCGGCCGTCACCATCGTCGGCCGCAATCCGCAGCGCGGCGAGCAGGCGGCGCGGGCGATCCGGGCGGAGGTTCCCGGCGCGGATGTCCGCTTCGAGCGCGCCGACCTCTCGCTGCTCGACGAAAACCGCCGCCTCGCACGCATTGTGGCCGAGTCCGCGGACCGGCTGGATGTGCTGGTCAACAATGCCGGCGCCATCTTCTCGCGCCGCCAGGTGACTGCGGACGGCCTCGAGGCCACTTTCGCGCTCAACCATATGAGCTATTTCCTGCTGACCAACCTGCTGCTCAACCGGCTGAGGGCGGCGGAGGCGGGGCGCATCGTCACCGTCGCCTCCATTGCCCACCGGCGGGCCGAACTCGACTTCGACGACCTGCAATGCGAGCGCCGCTACAGCGCGCGCGTGGCCTACAGCCGCTCGAAGCTGGCCAATATCATGTTCGCCTACGCGCTGGCGCGGCGGCTGGAGGGCAGCCCGGTCACGGTCAACGCGCTGCATCCGGGCGTCGTCGCAAGCCGCTTCGGCAGCAACAACGGATGGCTGTTCCGCAATGCGCTCAGGCTCGGCTTCCGCATGATCGGCGCCGTCGGCGTCGAGGAGGGGGCGGAACTCAACATCCGCCTCGCCTCCGACCCGGCGCTGGCGGGCGTGACCGGGCGCTATTTCTCCGGCGGCAAGGAAGCGCGCTCCTCCGCCGCCTCGCTCTCGGTCGAGGACCAGGAACGCCTCTGGGCCGCCAGCGAAGCCATCGCCGCGAGGTAGCGGTCAGGGCAGGACGGCGAGGTCGAGCAGGGGGGCGTGCTGCTGCGCGCCATAGACATCCGCATCGCGCGGACCGCCGGAGCCGACGGGACGCCTGAGCGAGAATTTGACCGCCCGCGCGAAGGGATAGAAGTCGAAGCCCAGCAATTCGTTGTCGGAAACGCCGTAGAGCCCGCAGACGGCCTGCCGGCTCAACAGCCCGGCGGCGCGCACCGCCTCGAAGGCCTCCTCCGTCTCGAACAGAATGTCGAAGGTCACGATGAAAGGCCCGGCATTCTTCGACCGGACGACCTCCGCGACCTCGCCCAGCGTCCTCACTGCAGCCATTCCAGCCGCCCGAATGTCTCCGGCTCGTCGATCTCCATCAGGTGGTAGATGTTGAACTCATAGACCGGCCCTGCCGGAATCTCCGCCGGCGAGAACGGGAAGGCGATATTGCCCGCCGTGGCGCGCCTGCCCTCGAACGGCACATGCAGGATGGTCGAGCGCGCAAGCCCGCAGACCGCCTCGGCGATCTCCGGCGTCTCGGCCACCACGTCGATCAGAATGCCGATCTCGTGCGCGGCCTGCCGGTTCGGCTCCCAGGCGCCCATCACGCCGTCCAGGCCGTAGCGGTGGAAGGTGATGCTGTATTGCGAGGGGTCGATGAACCCCGCCTGGGTCTCGCGGATCTTCTCGCGGACGGCCTCCTGGATCGCGTCGATGGAGCGGATGAAGGCCGGATCGCGCGCGCCGCCGACGGTCAGCGCCCGGTGCCCGGCAAGCCGCGCGCCCTCCAGCTTGACCGTGTAGCGCTCGGCCTCGCGGAAGGCGCTGCCGGAGACGCGTACCCGGCGCGGGTCGATCTGCTCGAACCGGGTCCGCCGCAGATCGACCGACCCGCCCGGCCCCGCCAGCATCACCGGGTCCGACTTCTCGTAGAAGGTGTGCGCCGAGACGGAAGCCTCGGTGCAGGCCTTGTCCGGATGCGGCGGCTCGACGATGAAGTGGTCGTCGCGCAGACGCCCCAGAATGAGGTCCCCGCCGCCGGTCGGACGCGCGGCCAGGCTGCCGCATTCGAGGATCTTGCCCATATGCAGCGCGAGGCCGCGGTCCCGGCCCTGCATCAACGGCAGCGCGGCGATGTTGGACACGTCCCAGGCGCGGCCCGCTACGAGGATGTCAGGCGCCTCGGCGAGCGCGCGGAAGTAGGATTCCGGGCCGATCTGCGCCACGATATGCGCGGCCGCATCGACATCCTCGACGGTCAGCGCCGCCCCGGTCTCGAACAGGCGCACCCGGCCTTCTTCCACCGCCTCGCGCACCGTTCCCCGGTCGAGTTCGGAGCGCAGCACGGCAACCTTACGGTCGAGCCCGAGCTCCTCCATCACCCGGCCGAGCAGCGCGAGCAGATGGTCCACCTGCCCGTCGCCGCCCGCCCCGCCGGCCGACCCGATGATCAGCGGCACGCCCGCATCCGCGCCCGCCTTCACCAGCAGGCGCAGGTCGCGCAGGATCATCGCATCGCCCACGAACGGCTTGCCGGTGCCGAGATAGTAGGGCCCCGGATCGCTGGAGCCCGCGTCGCAGGCGATCAGGTCCACGCCGGCCTCCACCGCATCCCGGAGCGACTCCTCGCGGAAGCCGTATCCCAGCATCCCGTTGGAGACGACGACGAATTCGTCCTCGTGCTTGCGTTCGATCATGGGACTCCTCCTTATCCGCGCGCCTCGGCCCAGGCGTCGATATCGAGTTCGCCGCGGAAATCGGCCGACACTGCCGCTTTCTTCGGTTCGAGCGGTATGCCGGTCGCGTCCGCCACGCGGTCGATGGCGTTGAAGGTCGCGGCCACGCCGGCCGCGTCCACCCAGCCGGCATCGCCGACCGCGCGGCGCAGCGCCGAAATCGCCGCGGCCATGTCGCCCTCCCCGGCGACCGCCTCGGCGAAGGCCGCCAATTCCTCGCCGGCGGCGACCCCGCCGCCGCCGCCGCTCACGATTGCGTCCAGATCGTAACTGTCGCCTGTTGTCCGGCCGCTCTCACGGAGCAGCAGCGCATGGCTGGTGGTTCAGTAAACGCACTGGTTGAGCGCGGAAATCCTCGCTGCCAGGAACTCGATCTGCGCATGGCTGATGGCGCGGTGCTCGACATCGAACGCCTGCATCCAGCGGCTTGGCAGATATTGCGTCTCCACAAGGTCGAAGAAGGCCCGCTTCGCCTGCGGCACAAGGGTCAGCGCCATTAGGATGTAGGCGCCTCTCGTGCCGGAATAGAGGTCGGCCTCGGGCCCTGTTTCCTCGCCCGGCACGATCAGCGGGACCCACGCCTCCTCCATGCGCGCCGAGGCCGGGCGGTAGCCCGACGGCTCTCCCGGTTCCGGCTCCGGCAGGCGGCGCGGCGGCAGACCCATAGAGCGGGCGAAGGTGTCGAGCGAGACCGTCACCGCCGTCACGCCCACCGTCTCCACATAGCGCGTGACCTCGACGCCCTCGGCCCGCCGCGCCTCGAACCAGCGGCGCGTCAGGCGTGCGGGGTCGGTGACGATGCGGTGGACGATTTCCACCATCGGCGGCTCGAGAACGCCCGGCCCGTCATGCTCGCCGGCGACCGTCTCGGGCGAGAGCGCCTGCTTGCGCGCGGCGCATAGCCGGCAGTCCAGCGCATGGCGCGTCTCGGCGGCGATGGCGACGCGCTCCGCTCCCGTCAGCCAATTGCCCGGAGCGGCGATCCAGGCCCAGGCGCGGGCATGGGCCGCCAGAATGTCGGCGCGGATCGGCGCCGGCGCATCGGGGTATCCCATCGATCGAACCCTCCTGTCTTTCACCAGTCTAAGCGCCTTCCCCTGCGCGGGGAAACGCACTCTCGCCTGCAACGGATGCGCAGCCCCCCGACGAGGTGTCATGGAATGTCATGGTCCGCATGCGAGCGGCGCATATCCTGCCGTCGCTTCCGGCATGGAAGCATCGCTCCCGGAAGGCGCTCCGGATATTCCATCCCGGTTTCCCGCCTCTGCGTCTTCGGCATGGGTTCTTCCTTCCGATCCTTCTTCGTTCCGTTCTTTCCGCCGCCGGTCTCCCCGAGCAGCGGACCCTTATTCGCGCGTATCCTGCGCGCCTGCGCCCGCGCTCGTGGGCGCGCGTTTCGCGGCGGCGCGAATCGCGCGCCTGATTGCCCGGGTGCGCCCGCGCGCGCGAGCCGGACGCAGGACGCAGGACGCACTTGCCCCGTCCGCTTCTCAGGGCTTTTTCCGCGCCGGCGCCAGAGCGAAAGGGCAGGCGGCTCCGGATGACGCCTCCGCCCCTTCAATCTAGAGCGAATTCGCGGGCGATTGAATCGTTGAGGGATTCCCAATTGGCGGATTATGTGATTCACGATGGGGGCTGGTGAAGGAGGCCAGCTCGCATGGCGCAGTCTCTTTCTGTTGATCTTCGTCGGCGCGTGGTTGCAGCGGTTGAGTCCGGGATGTCGCGTCGGCAGGCTGCGGCGCGTTTTGGCGTCGGGGTGTCGTCTGCGATCCGCTGGGTGAGCCAATCGCGCCTGACAGGCGACCTCTCGCCGAAGCCACGCGGCGGTAGCCGTCCAGGGCGCATTGAGGGTCACGGCGATCTGATCATGGGGTGGGTTGAGGTGGAGCCCGACCTGACCCTCCAGGAGATCGCGGCCAGGCTTGAGGAGGCGGTCGGCTACCGGCCGCCGCCCAGCGTGGTGCATGGGTTCTTCAAGCGTCGCGGCATCACGCGCAAAAAAAGACGGCCCACGCTGCCGAGCAGGACCGACCGGACGTCGCACGCCGGCGTCAGGCCTGGTTCGAAGACCAGCCCGGGCTCGACCCCGAGCGCCTGATCTTCATCGACGAAAGCGGGACCTCGACCAAGATGGCCCGCATGTATGGCCGGGCTCCCAGGGGCGAGCGTTGCCGCGCTCCCGTCCCCCATGGTCACTGGAAGACCACCACTTTGGTCGCCGGCCTCACGCTCGACGGCATCCTCGCCCCCATGACCATCGATGGGGCGATGACCGGGGCAGCCTTCCTTGCCTATGTCGAACAGGTCCTGGCCCCGACCCTGAGGCCAGGCGACACCGTCATCCTCGACAATCTGCCGGCCCACAAGCCCATCGCCATCCGAGAAGCTATCGAGGCCACAGGCGCCGGCATCCTGTTCCTGCCGCCCTACAGCCCCGACTTCAACCCCATCGAGATGGCCTTCTCCAAAATCAAGGCTCTCCTGAAAAAGGCCGCAGCACGCTCCGTCCATACGCTCTGGGATGCGATCCGCGACGCCATCGATGCTGTCACTCCACAGGACGCCCGAAGCTTCTTCACTGCATGCGGATATGAACCCAAATGAAACGAATCTGCTCTAGTGTCCTGATTCTGAAGTTTTGATGATTTTCATCTGGCGTTCGGCAGTTTCCAGCGTCCGCAGACAGAAGCGCTTGATGGTGGCAAGGATGTCGTCGGCGGATTTGGTCCAGCGGAAGGGTCGCGGGTCGGCGTTGACGGTGTCGATGTAGTTCCGGATGGCCTGCTCGAGTTCCTGGGGCGAGCGATGAACCCCGCGCCTGAGCTGTTTCTCGGTCAAGAGTGCGAAGAAGCGCTCGACCTGGTTGAGCCAGGAGGCGCCGGTGGGCGTGAAGTGGACATGCCAGCGGGGATGCCGGGCCAGCCAACGCCGGACGGCGGGCGTCTTGTGGGTTGCGTAGTTGTCCATCACCAGATGGACGTCGAGTTCGCCGGGGACCTGGGCTTCGAGCGTGCGCAGGAACTTGAGGAACTCCCGGCTGCGGTGGCGCGGCAAGCACTGGCCGATGACCCGGCCGGTGGCGATGTCCAGCGCCGCGAACAGCGTGGTGGTGCCATGGCGCGTGTAGTCATGAGTACGCCGCTCGACCTGACCCGGCCGCATGGGAAGCAGCGGGCGGGAGCGGTCCAGAGCTTGGATCTGGCTCTTCTCATCGACGCAGAGCACCAGCGCGCGCTCGGGCGGGTCGAGATAGAGGCCGACAATGTCCCGCACCTTCTCCACAAACAGTGGGTCCGACGACAGCTTGAACGTCTCCGAGCGATGCGGCTGCAGGCCGAAAGCCTGCCAGATGCGATGGATCGTCGAGGGCGCATAGCCTGCAGCGCGCGCCATCGAGCGCAGGCTCCAATGCGTGCCGTCGGGGGGTGTTTCTTCCAGGGTGCGGGCAATGACCTCCGCAACCTCCTCGTCACCGATCTTGCGCGGAGCGCCCGGGCGCGGCTCGTCATAGAGCCCGTCAAGCCCGCGCTCGGCAAAACGCCGCCGCCATTTGCCGACCGTATTCGCATCCGCTCCCAAGCGCGCAACTATCGCCTTGTTCTCCAGACCCTCAGCAGCAGCCAGGACAATCCGAGCCCGACGCGCCAGTCCCTGCGCCGTCTTCCGACGCCGCGCCAAACCCTCCAACTCTCGTCGTTCTGCTGCCGACAAAGTAATCGCGACCGCTGCTCTCCCCACCGGTCAGCCCTCCATCAAAACCGATAATCTTATTCTAATAAACTTCTCGATCAGGATACTAGAGCATGATCTGACCTGATTGAATCGAGGGGGATTCACGGGGCGGAGGATTTGTGATTCAAGATGTCGGCCGGGATGAGGAGGCCGGCTGAGATGTCGAAAGCGCTTTCCCTTGATCTTCGCAATCGGGTTCTGTCGGCGGTATGTGCGGGCATGAGCCATAGAGCGGCTGGTGCGCGTTTTGGGGTGAGTGCGGCGAGCGTGAGCCGCTGGCGTGCGCTGGCGCGCGAACAGGGAGACGCGCGCCCGAAGGCGCTTGGCGGGGACCGTCGCTCGGGGCGGATCGAAGCGCAGCGCGATGTGATCCTGGGTCTTCTTGAGGAGAAGCGGGACATGACCATCGAGGAGTTGCGCGCGGCTCTCGGGGACCGGGGCCTCGCCTTCAGCTACGGGGCGATACAGCGCTTCCTCGTGCGCCACGCCATCACGCGCAAAAAAAGACCGGCCAGGCGGCGGAGCAGGATCGCCCGGACGTGCTGAGCCGACGGCGCACCTGGCGCGACAGCCAGCCCGGCCTCGACCCCGACCGGCTGGTGTTCATCGATGAGACAGGGGCCAAGACCAACATGGCCCGCACCCACGGCTGGGCCCCGCGCGGCAAACGTCTGCGCATGGCCGTCCCTCACGGACACTGGAACACAACCACCTTCGTCGCCGGGCTCACGCCGCGCGGCATGATTGCCCCCTTCGTGCTCTCCGGCGCCATCGACCGCGATGCCTTCGAGGCCTACGTCAAAGTGGTCCTCGTCCCCGAACTGAGGCCCGGCGATATCGTCGTCATGGACAACCTCTCAAGCCACAAGGGACCCAGGGTTTGCAAGATGATCGAGGACGCCGGCGCGCAACTCCTCTTCCTGCCGCCCTACAGCCCTGACTTCAATCCCATCGAACTCGCCTTCGCAAAGCTCAAGGCAAGGCTACGAAAAGCTGCCGAGAGAACTGTCGACGGCCTCTGGAACACCATCGGACAAATCTCCCAGACCTTCTCACCGCAAGAATGCAAAAACTACTTCAACGCCGCAGGATACTCCGCAACATGATCGGATTCCGCTCTAGTTGATGTTTCCCTGAATTCAAGAGATAATAAGTAATTTTTCTGATATTGTGAACAAATTGCAATCCCAATCTACGACTCCAACCCGCCGCGCGGAAGGCGGCCGAGGCTATGCGGCGTCGTGGAAGATGATGCCGAGCGTGAAGCGTTCGCCCGAGCGGACACGGGAGACGCCGTGGCGCATGTCCGCCCGGACGTAGCCGCGCCTGCCCGCCGCCGGCCGGTCGCGCACCGGAAAGACGACCATATCGCCCCGCTCCAGCGGCACCGCCTCGCCCATGGCCTGCATCCGCATCCGGTTCTCGACCAGCAGGAACTCGCCGCCGGTGAAGTCGGTGCCGGGTTGCGAGAGCAGGAAGGTCGCCTGGAACGGAAAGGCGAGCGCTCCGTAAAGGTCGCGGTGCAGGCGGTTGTAGCCGCCCTCCCCGTAGCGCAGCAGCAGAGGCGTCGGCTTTGCCTGCCCTGCCGCATGGCACTCGGCCCGGTAGGCGGCATGGTCCGGCGGATAGCGCGCCTCCCTGCCGAGCCGGGCCATAGCTTCGCCGGCGACCGGCGCGAGATGCCGGTAGAGCCCCTCCCGCAGCGCCCGGATCCCGTCCGGCAACGGGTCGGCGAAATAGGCGTAGGCGCCTTCCCCGTAGCCATGCCGCGCCATGACGATGCGCCGCCGGAACAGCTCGTCCCGCTCCCAGAAGGCCCGGAACGCAGCGCATGCCTCCGGGGCCAACACGCCCTCCGCCCGCGCATGGCCCCGCTCCAGCAAGGCGGCCCCGAGCGCCGGCCAGTCCAGCCTGTCGATGGCATCGGTCATGGAAACCGGGCCTACCGCCCCGGCCGCCGCCCGTCCACCCGGATTCGGACCCCCTTGGCCGATACTTGCGCGCTACAGGCCGGCCGGGAGCGGCCGGCCGGCGGCGGCGAGCTTGGCTCTGAGGCGGTCGAGCAGGCCGTCGAGTTCCGCGTGGTCGCTGGCATCCATGCGGGGCCCCGGGTCGCGGGCCCTGGCCGAGGCGATGGTGCCCCGGCGGCGCAGCACCTCCTTGCGGAGCGCCAGCCCGAAGCCGAATTGGGCCTCGTGCCGCAACACCGGCAGATAGAGGTCGAACAGGTCCTCCGCCTCTTCCGCCCTGCCGCTCTCGAACAGGTGGAACACCTCCACCAGCATGCCGGTAAAGGCGAAGCCGGTCATGATGCCGTCGGCGCCGCGCGCGAGCTCCTGCGGCACATAGAGGCCGTTATTGCCGGTCAGGATGCTCACCCGCCGCACGCCCTCCGTTTCCGGCGCTTCCCGGAGGCGGGTCAGCTTGCGGTGGCCGGGGCAGTCCTCATGCTTGAACATCACGAGCTGGGGGAGCGCGCCGATCAGCCGGTTCACGACCGGAACCGACAGGAACACCGTGGTCGTCGGCGGGTAGTCCTGGAGGCAGATCGGTATGTCTTCGCCGAGCCGTTCGCCGACCGCCCGGAAATAGCCCTCGACCTGCTCGTCCGTCTTCAGCCCCGGCATGCCGGCGACCATCACGCCGCCCGCGCCCATGTCCATCGCGCTCTTCGACAGCGCGACGAGATTATCCATGCCGGGATTGCTGACCCCGACGATGACCGGGACCCGCCCGTCGATCCGTTTCAGGACATGGTCCGTGAACGCGGCCTGCTCCTCCAGCGAGAGCTTCGGCGCTTCGCCCATGACGCCGAGCAAGGTGAAGCCGTGGACGCCCTCCTCCAGGTAGAACTCGACCAGCCGGTCGGCGCTTGCGAGGTCGAGCGCCCCGTCATCGGCGAACGGGGTCGCCATGATGACGAAAACGCCCCTGCTCTCCTCCGAAATCAATCCGGTCATCGGTAATCTCCCGAGGTCCCGCGGGGACGGGGACTTTCCTCAGCCCCGCTCCCAGACGACGGGGAACCAGTCTTCCGGCAGGGGGTCGCCGGTGCTGGCGCGGAGGCCGAGCTCCGGGAAGGGCGGCGAGACGGCGTGGGGGCGTTCGAGATAGCGGGCGTCCTCGCCGACATAGCGCAGGCTGACGGCGCGTCGCCGCACCGCCGCGCGGTTGGGCGGGGCGTTGTGCAGCGTGTGGAAGTCGAACGCCACCGCATCGCCCGGCTCCAGGTCGAAGCTGCGGATGTCCGCCGCCTGCGCCGCCTCGTCGATATCGGGGAAGGGCTCGTAACCGCTGGTGTCGCCTTCCAGCGCCGCCATGGTCTTGAAGCGGCGCGGCAGCCAGGCGGTGCGCGAACGGTGGCTGCCGGCCAGGAAATGCGGGCAGACCTCCGCACGCACCGGGTCGAGCGGCACCCAGAAGCTCACCGTCATCGCCCCGGACAGGCAGTAATAGGGCATGTCCTGGTGCCAGGGCGTGGGCTGCGAGGTGCCCGGCTCCTTCACCAGCACATGCTCGTGGAAGAACTGGACCCGTTCCGCCCCGGTGAGCGCGCCGGCGAGGCGCCCGAGCGGCCCTTCGCGGCCGACCTCCAGATAGGCCGGGAAGCGCCGCCAGTTCACATAGTCGCCGAAATAGCTGCCCTGCCCTTCTTCGGCATGGTCGCGCCCGTACGGGCCCGGCGCGGCCATGTTGGCGGCCACCGCCCCGGCCAGACGGTCGAGCCACCCGGCGTCGAGCACGCCGCGCAGCACGGCGACGCCCTCCTCGCGAAAGACCTCCGCTTCCCTCACAGCGTCAGATACCGGTCGAGCACATCGCGGTTCTCCCGCAAATGGTCCGGCGTGCCGGAATAGACGATCTCGCCTTTCTCCATGATATGGCACATGTCGGAAAGCGCCAGCACGAAGCCGAGATTCTGTTCCGCAAGCACGATGGAAAGACCGCTTTGCTTGAGCGTGCGCACGCGCTCGCGCAGCGTTTCGACGACGCGCGGGGCAAGGCCCTCCGAAGGCTCGTCGAGCAGCAGCAGGCGCGGATTGCCCATCAGCGAGCGCGCGATGGTCAGCATCTGCTGCTGGCCGCCGGAGAGCACGCCGCCGGCCCGCGACTGGATGTCTTTCAGGTCGGGGAAGAGGTCGAACACCTCGTCCTCGCCCCAGGCCTGCCGCCCCGGCTCCGCCGGCCGCCGGGCGATGTCCAGGTTCTCCCAGACCGTGAGCTCCGGGAAGATGCGCCGGTCCTCCGGCACGAAGCCGATGCCGAGCTTGGCGACGGCATGCGGGGCGAGCCCGGCGATCTGCCGCCCTTCCCAGACCACCTCGCCCTCGGAGGGCGGCGTGAGCCCGATCAGCGAGCGCATGGTGGTGGTCTTGCCGACGCCGTTGCGCCCGATCAGCGCGATGCAGGAACCCTGCTCGACCTCGAAGGAGACACCGAACAGCACCCGCGACAGGCCGTAAGAGGTGTGCAGGTTCCTGGCTTCAAGCTGCGCCATTCACCCCCTCCTCCTCGCCGAGATAGACCTGGCGCACCACCGGGTCGCTGCGCACGGCCTCCGGCGCACCCGAGGCGATGATCTCGCCGTGGTGGAGCACGGTGATCCGGTCGGCGATGCCGAACACGACCGTCATGTCGTGCTCGGTGAACAGGAGCGTGAGCCCCCTGGCGTCGGCGATCTCGCGGATCAGCCGGATCGCCTCCTCGGTCTCGCTCGGCGACATGCCGGCGGTCGGCTCGTCGAGCAGCAGCACGCGGGGGTTTTCGGCAAGCGCAATGGCGAGCTCCAGCTGCTTCTGCTTGCCGTAGGCGAGTTCGCCGGCGAGCTCATCGGCCTCCTCGTCCAGCCCGACCAGTTCCAGCAGCTCGTTCGTCTCCGGCCCGCAAAGGCTGGCGGCGAGCCGGAAGAAGCGGAACTCCTGGCGCTCGCGGGCGATCAGCGCGACCTGGACATTCTCGAACACCGACATGCGCGGATAGATGTTGATGCGCTGGAAGGAGCGCGCGAGGCCGAGCTTGACGATGCGGTGCGGCGGCCGGCCGGTGATGTCCTCGCCCTGGAAGGCGACGCTGCCCCGGTCCGGCAGCAAATGGCCCGTGACCAGGTTGAAGAAGGTGGTCTTGCCCGCGCCGTTGGGTCCGATAATGGCGTGCTTCTCGCCCTCCAGAAGCTCGAAGGACACGTCGTCGATGGCGACGAACCCGCCGAACTGTTTGAAGAGGCCCTCGATCTTCAGCATGGCCTCAGCGCCCCCGGAGGATCTGGCGGCGGACCGCCTGCGCCAGCCCCGCCAGCCCTTCCGGCAGGAACATCAGGATCGCCAGCAGGATCGTCCCCAGCACCAGGGGCCAGTATTCGGTGTATTCGTTGGTCAGCCGTTCGAGCAGGAAGAGGCTCGCCGCCCCGATGGCCGGGCCGAAGAAGGAGTACATGCCGCCGAGCAGCGTCATGATGAGCACGGTCGCGCTCTCGGGCCAGAAGGCAGACTCCGTGTACATGCCCCGATGCACCATGGCGAACAGCGCGCCCGCAATGCCGGCGAAGGTGCCCGCCACGACGAAGGCCCACCAGCGCATGAGCCGCGTGTTGATGCCGACGAAGCCCGCGCGGACCGGATTCTCGCGCACCGCCAGCAGCGCGCGCCCGAAGGCGGAGTGGCAGATGACCCAGAGCACCGCCACGGCCATGGCGATCACGACCAGCGAGAAATAGTAGAACGGCACGCGCTCGGCGATGAAGGCCGGCACGTCCACGCCGACGAAGCCGTCGTCGCCGCCGGTCATCGACCGCCACTTGAAGGCGACGCCCCATACCAGCATTGAGAAGGCGAGCGTCAGCATGGCGAAGTAGATGTCGGTCAGCCGCGTGCAGAAATAGGCGACCACGGCCGAGCAGGCGAAGGAAAAGGCGACGGCGGCGACGAACGCCGGCAGCAGCGGCCACTCATAGGTGGTGAGCAGGATCGCCATGGTGTAGCCGCCGATGGCGAAATAGGCGGCATGGCCGAAGGAGACATTGCCGGAATAGCCGATGATGACATTGAGGCTGAGCGCGAACAGCGCGTAGATCATGATCTCGTTGAAGAGGTCGATCAGATAGTTCGATTCCAGCAGGGGCACCAGCGCCAGCAGCACGAGCACCGTGAGGCAGGCGATCAGCACCGGGCGGGTCATGCGGCCGGTCATCTCAGGCGTTGCCTCCCTCGGGCTTTCCGAACAGGCCCCACGGCCGGATGAGCAGCACCGCCAGCAGGATCAGGAACGGAAACACGTCCTGCCAGTTGGGCACGATCACCGAGCCGTAGTTGAAGACGAGCCCGTAGATGATCGCGCCGATGAAGCTGCCCCAGATCGAGCCGAGGCCGCCGACGATGACGATGACGAAGCAGTCCACGATGATGGTCGCGTCCATGCCGGGCGTCGGAGAATTGAAGGGCGCGGCGAGCCCGCCGCCGATGCCGGCCAGCACCGAGCCCAGGATGAAGACGCCGGTGTAGATGATCGGCACATTGACGCCGAGGGCGGAGAGCATTTCGCGGTCCTGCGTCGCCGCGCGCGTCAGGCGCCCGAAGCGCGTGCGTTCGGTGAACAGCCAGAGCCCGATGGCGATGGCGGGTCCGACCACGATCAGGAACAGGCGGTAGGTCGGATAGAAGGTGACGCCGAGATCGACTGCGCCCTTCATGCTCTGCGGATAGGAGACGCTGTACTGGTCCGTCCCCCAGATTATCTTGGCGACATCGGAGAGGATCAGCACGACGGCGAAGGTCAGGAGCAGCTGCATCAGGTGCTCCTTGTCGTAGATATACTGGAAGAGCCCGCGCTCGATGACGACCGCCATGACCGCAAGTCCGAGGCCCGCAGCCGCAACGCCCAGCCAGAAATTGCCGGTCCACTCCTGGGCCACGGAATAAACGATATAGGCGCCGAACATGTAGAAGGCGCCATGCGCAAAGTTGATGACGCGCAGGACGCCGAAGATCAGCGACAGGCCCGCGGCGATGATGAACAGGTTCATCGCCTGCGAGAAGGAATTCATGAGCTGGATAAAGGCAAAGGAGGGGTTGGACAGCAGAGCCGCCAGCCCCGGATTACCCAGGTCCTGCTGCGCGAACTGGATCAGGGAGTCCACGGACGGGCTCCGTCAGCGGTGTCGGGAAAGGGGGAAACGCGGCCGGCCGGGAGGCCGGCCGCATTCCTTGCAGGCCGCTACTCTTCGATGACCGCCGGAATGAAGGTCACGGGGTCCATCACGCGGTAGTCCACGCCTTCCTTCTTGACCATCGGGCCCCAGAACTGGCCGGTATCGGCTTGATGGGTCTCGGGGTCGATGGTGCGCGGGCCGACCGGCGTCTGGATGGTCATGCCCTTCAGCGCGCCGGCGAGCGCGTCCGCTTCCATCGAGCCGGCCTTCTCGGCGGCGGCCGCGATGAACTTCACGCCGATATAGGCAAGCACCGGCCACATCGCCGTTTCCTTGGTGCCGGAGCGCTCGGCGAGCGCCTCCTGAAACGCGACATGGCTCGGATCGTGGTGGTGGTACCAGAGCTCGTAGGTGTTGGACCACACATTGTCCGGATAGTCGCCCTTCATCTTGCCGGCGATCTCATGGCTCGCGATCTCGCCGCCCGATATGTATTTGATCTGGTTGAAGAGGCCGAAGGGACTGCCCTGCTGGGCGAAATTGACGAAGTGCGAGCCCCAGAGGCCGCTCGTTACGCCGTCGCAGCCCGCGCCCATGATCTGCGAGATGAAGGCGTTGTAGTCGGTCGCGCCGAGCTTGACGCGCAGGTCGAGCACCTTCTCGGCGTCCGGCGCATGGCGCTTCAGGCCCTTCTCGATGCCGGCGGCGAGGTCGTGGCCATAGGCATAATCGAGCTGGATGTCGCAGATCTTCTTCAGTCCGAGCTTTGCGACGATCTGGCCCATCGCATCGCCCTCGAAGTCGGTGTGCGAGGCGGTGCGGAAGACATGGTCGTGGCGCTTCTCGGTGGTGAGCTTGATCGTCTTCGGGATCGTCGCGACATAGACGACGCCCTCCTGGCGCGCGACCTCCGAGATCGCAAGGCCGACGGCCGAAGAGAGCCCGCCGACCAGCACATTCACGCCGTCCTTGGTAATCAGCTCCTTGGCAGCAGCGGAAGCAGCGGCCGGCTTCAGCTTGGTGTCGCGGGCGAAGCTCACGATCTTCTTGCCGAGGATGCCGCCTGCGGCATTGAGTTCGTCCACGGCCATATTGTGGCCGTGCATCGCCGGCTCGCCGTAAACGGCTCCGGTCCCGGCGATCGGGTAGAGCACCCCGATCCTGATCTCGTCGGCCTGAACGGCGCCTGCGGCCAGCACTGCCGCCGCTGCAAGAAGCGAACGTCTCATGGTTTGCACCCTCCCCGATATCGGCCCGGCTCTGCCGGACCCTGCTTTAGCCTCGGCGACTTTACGCCCGCTTCCGCGAGGCAGGCAACCGTCGCGTCCGGGCGCGCATCGGCGCTCCCGCCCGACGCCCGCCCGTGGTATGAAGCGGGCCTCATGGCCTCCCCCCCGGATCTTCCCGTTCGCGCATTGATCGGCCGCCTCTGGCGAAGCCATATCCGCGCCAACCTGCCGGCGCTCCGCCTGGCCGCGCTGGCGATGGCGCTGAGCGCCGCCGCGCAGGCCGGCTACATCCGCGTGGTGCAGGAACTGGTGGACGAGGTTCTGGTTGCGGGCAACGAAGCGCTGATCGTTGTCGTTTCGCTCACGATCTTCGCGCTGGGCCTTGTACAGGGCTTCTCGGCCTATTTTTCGGCCGTCATCCTCGCCAGGGTCGGCCAGGGCGTGGTCGCCTCCTTCCAGTCCGCGATGTTCGGCCATCTGGTCCATGCGGATCTGGTGTTTTTCGACAACAGCCGCACCGGCGCGCTCATCTCGCGCTTCACCAATGACGTGAACCTGATGCGCGGGGCCCTGTCCACGACGCTGCTCACACTGGGCAGGGACAGCCTCACCATCGTCTTCGTGCTGGGCGTGCTGTTCCACCAGGACTGGCTGCTCACCCTGATCGTGCTGTTCGTGTTCCCGACGACGCTGATGCTTGTCCTGCGCATCGGGCGGCGCATCCGCCGGATCACGAGCTCCGCGCAGACAAGTTGGGGCGAGTTCACCGCCACGCTCGAACAAGCGCTTACCGGCATCCGCCATATCAAGGCCTACCGGCTGGAGGAACGCGAACGCAGGGAAGCCGACGCCGCCATCGACCGCATCCGCCGCCTGACGATCAAGACAGTGCGCGTGCAGGCGGTCTCCCGCCCGGTCATGGAGTTCCTGGGCGCCGTCGCCATCGCGGCCGTCATCTTCTACGGCGGCGGGCAAGTCGCCGCCGGCAATATCACGCCGGGCACCATCGTTGCGTTCCTGACGGCCTTCCTGATCGCCTACCGGCCGGTCAAGCATCTCGTCAGCGTCAACGCTGCCATCCAGCAGGGACTGGTCGGCGCACAGCGCTGCTTCGAGCTGCTGGACCGGAAGCCCGAAATCGTGGACGCGCCGGACGCGGCACCCCTTCGCGTCGGGCGGGGCGAGATCGCCTTCGAGGACGTGTCCTTCTCCTATTCGGACGGACCGGCGGCGCTGTCCGGCCTCTCGCTCACCTTCCCGGCAGGCCGCACATCGGCCCTGGTCGGGGCTTCCGGGGCCGGCAAGACCACGATCCTCAACCTCATCCCGCGCTTTTACGATGTCGAAACCGGCCGGGTCGCCATAGACGGGCAGGACGTGCGAAGCGTCACCCTCGCCTCGCTCAGGGACAGGATCGCGCTGGTAAGCCAGGAGGTATCGCTGTTCGACGACAGCATTCACGCCAATATCGCCTGCGGCCGGGCGGACGCGACGGAGGAAGAGGTCGAGGCCGCCGCGCGCAATGCGGGCGCGCACGATTTCATCGAGGCCATGCCGGAGGGCTACCGGACGCGGGTCGGCGAGTTCGGCGTCAGGCTCTCGGGCGGCCAGCGCCAGCGCATCGCCGTTGCGCGCGCCATGCTGAAGGACGCGCCGATCCTGCTCCTGGACGAAGCGACCTCCGCGCTCGACACCGAGACCGAACGGCTGGTCCAGGCGGCGCTCGAGCGCCTGAAGCAGGGCCGCACCACCGTCGTCATCGCGCACCGCCTCTCCACCGTCGCCAATGCCGATGTAATCCATGTCATCGACGAGGGCCGGGTGATCGAGTCGGGTGCTCACGGCGCGCTTCTGGCGCAGAGCGGCGCCTATGCGCGCCTGCATGCGCTCCAGTTCGCCGAAGCGGGCCGCCGCATTGCCTAGATACCGTTTGAGAATCGGTTGTCGGCGGCATCCGTGCGTGTCGGGGCAGGACCGCAGTCGATGCCTCGAGCTCCTTTCCGCCATGCCCCATATCGTCATGCCCGGACTTGTTCCACTGCTGTCCGGTTTAGATTTGGGGGACAGAGCGCATGGCTTGAATTCAACCGGGCTTGGAGGGGTTCGGCGGGATCGGAACTCGGATCGACACCCGGCGGCCCGCCCCCGTTCCCGTCATACCCGCCTCCCATATCGTCATGCCCGGACTTGTTCCACTGCTGTCCGGTTTGGGTTTTGCGGACAGGACGCATGGCCTGGATTCAAACGGGTTTCCAAGGGTCCGGTCGAACCGGGACTCCGATCGACGCCCGGCGCGCCGCCCCCCTTCATCGTCATGCCCTCATATCGTCATGCCCGGACTTGTTCCGGGCATCCATGCGGCCGCCGCGATGGCCCCGACGGAGATGCCCGGAACAAGTCCGGGTATGACGAAAGGGGGGTGCTCGGGCATAACGGGGCCGGACCCTGCATCGGTGCAATTCTCAAACGGTCTCCAGGCAATGCGGGCTAAACGTCTCGGCAGGCGGTTGTTGCGCCACCCGGCGGCCCAGCGGTTCGCGAAGCGGCTGCTGGTCGCCTATGTCCGGCTGGTGGCCGGGACGACACGCTGGCGCGTCGAAGGGCGCGAGCATCTGGAAACGGCGCTGAAGGAAGACGGCAGCGCCGTGGTCTGCTTCTGGCACGGGCGGCTGATGCTGTTCCCGGTGGACTGGCCCTGGCCCGACCGCACGCATGTGCTCATTTCGGCGCATCGCGACGGCCAGATCGGCGGCTCCATCGCGGAAGGGTTCGGCCTGCATACCGTTTCCGGCTCCACCGAGCGCGGCGGCGCGCTGGCGCTGCGCCGTCTGGTCCGCCTGGTGCGCGCCGGCGACATCGTGGCGATCACCCCCGACGGGCCGCGCGGGCCGCGCGGGGTGCCGCATCCGGGGGCGGCAGCGCTCGCCCGGCTCACGCGGGTGCGCATCCTGCCGGTGTCCTGGTCGGTGCGCCGGCGTGTCCTGCTCGGGAGCTGGGACCGCCTGCTGGTGCCGCTTCCCGTCAACCGGGGCGTCTATCTGTTCGGCGAAGCGCTGCCGGTTTCGGACGACGACGCGCTCCCGCGCCTCAAGGAAGCGCTGGACAGCCTGACCGACCGCGCCGACCGGCTGTGCGGACACCGGCCGCTGCCGTCTGCGACCGCGCCATGATGCACCTTGCCTACCGGGCGGCGACCGGCCTGCTGGCGCCCGCGCTGCCGTTCTATGTCGCCCACCGCCGGCGGCGCGGCCGGGAAGACCCGGTGCGCCTGCCCGAGCGGCGGGGCATCGCCGGCGCGGCGCGTCCCGACGGTCCGCTGGTCTGGTTCCACGGCGCCAGCATAGGCGAGACCGCGTCGGTCCTGCCGCTGATCGACAGGATCACCGCCTTGCGCCCGGATGCGGCGGTGCTCGCAACCTCCGTCACCCGCACCGCCGCCACACTGCTGGCGCGGCGCCTGCCGCCGGGCGCCATCCACCAGTACTATCCCATGGACAGGACGGTGTGGGTGCGCCGCTTCCTGAAGCACTGGCGCCCGGACCTTGCGCTCTGGATCGAGTCCGAACTCTGGCCCAACATGCTTTGCGAACTCAGCGCGCAAAGCGTGCCGGCCGCGCTCCTGAACGCGCGCATGTCGCCTGTCTCCTTCGGACGCTGGCGGCACTTCCCGCGCTTCGCGCGCCGGCTGCTCGGCTCGTTCGAGGTCACGCTCGCGCAGGATGCCGAACATGCGGCGCGGTTCCGCATGCTGGGGGCCGACCCCGTGCGCATTCCCGGCAACCTGAAATACGCCGCCCCGCCGCTCGGTGCGGACGAAACGGCGCTCGAAGCGGTACTGGACGCGGTGGCCGACCGGCCGGTCTGGCTCGCCGCTTCCACCCATCCCGGCGAAGAGGCCGAGGTTGCCTATGCGCATGAGGCGCTCAGGCACAGCCATGCCGGCGTGCTGACCCTGCTGGCGCCCCGCCATCCCGAACGCGGCGACGAGATCGAGACCCTGCTTTCGGCGAAGAACGGCCTCGCCGTCGCCAGGCGCTCGCGCGGGGAACTGCCGGGCGCGGCGACCGGGGTCTATCTGATCGACACGCTGGATGAGCTCGGGCTGTTCTACCGCGTGGCGGAAGCCGTGTTCGTCGGCGGCTCGCTGGTGCCGCATGGCGGGCAGAATCCGCTCGAGCCGGCGCGGCTGGGCGCGGCGCTCGTGCATGGGCCGGCCATGTTCAATTTCACCGAGATTGTGGCCGAACTGGCGGCGGCGGGGGGTGCACGCCGGGTCGCGGACCGGGACGAGCTGGTGGCCGCCATCGGCATGCTGCTTTCCGACAGCGAAGCGCGGCGCACACAGGCGGCCCGCGCGGCGGCGGTGGCCAACGCCCGGGGCGGCGTGCTGGACGAGGTGCTGGGCGCGCTCTCGCCGCTGCTCGCCCGCCTCTGAGCCTGTGCGCCCGCCTGCCTTCTGGAACGATGCGGGCGCGCCGCAAGGCCGGCTGCTCGCCCCTGCCGGCCGGCTCTACGCCCTGCTTTCGCGGCCCGGGCGCGGCAGGGCCCGCCGGGCGCCGGTGCCGGTCGTCTGCATCGGCAACGCCGTGCTGGGCGGGGCCGGCAAGACGCCGGTTGCGCTGGCCGTCGCCGAACGCCTTGCCGCCGCCGGGCACCGTCCGCATTTCCTCTCGCGCGGCTATAGCGGCCGCGAGCACGGCCCGGTCCGGGTCGATCCGGCGGCGCATGACGCGGGCGATGTCGGCGACGAGCCTCTACTGCTGGCCCGCGCCGCGCCGGCCTGGGTCGCGCGCAACCGCCCCGCCGGCGCGCTCGCCGCGGCTGAGGCCGGCGCCAGCATCGTCGTGATGGACGACGGCTTCCAGAACGGGAGCCTCGCCAAGGATGCGGCGATCCTGGTGGCCGACGGTGCGGTCGGCTACGGCAACGGGCGCGTCTTCCCGGCCGGACCCTTGCGCGAGCCTGCCGCAACGGCCCATGCGCGCGCCGATGCGCTCGTTGTGGTCGGCCGCCCCCGCTGCGCCCTGCCGAACGGTCTGCCCCGGCTCGAAGCGCGTCTCATGCCGGCGCCGGGCAGCGAGCGGCTTGCGGGCGAGGCCGTTTTCGGCTTCGCCGGCATCGGGCGGCCGGCCAAATTCGCCGAGACGCTGCAGGAGCTGGGCGCGCGGCTGGTCGATTTCCGCGCCTTTCCGGACCACCACGCCTACAAGCCGGAGGAGGCGATGGCGCTCATCGAGCAGGCGGCGGCGCTCGGCGCCAGATGCGTCACGACCGAGAAGGACGCCATGCGCCTGCCGGCGGATATTCGGGACGCGGTGGAGACCGTGGCCGTCAATATCGAATGGCGCAACCCCGCCGAGCTCGACCGTCTCTTGCAACAGAAAGGGCTGATCGAATGACGGATCCGGATGCCGTACTCGACTTCTGGTTCGGCCTGCCCGAAGCTCCCGACTTCGGCTGGCAGCGCGAGGTCTGGTTCCGGGGCGGGCCGGAGTTCGACGAGCTGTGCCGCCGGTTCGAGCCCGCCGTCGAAGAAGCCATCGCCGGCGGCTTCGACGACTGGCGCTGGCGGCCGCGGCGCTGCCTCGCGCTCATCCTGCTGCTCGACCAGTTCCCCCGCAACATCTACCGGGGCACGGCGCGCGCCTTCGCCGGCGACCCGCGCGCCCGGGAGCTCGCGCATTTCGCCGTGGCGCGCGGCTTCGACCGCGGGCAGCCATCCAGCCTCCGGGCGTTCTTCTACCTGCCGCTGGAACACAGCGAGTCGCTTGCCGACCAGGAACTCGTCGTGCGCCTGTTCGATGCCTATGGACCCGCCGGCAGCCGCGAATACGGCCGCAAGCACCGCGAGATCATCCGCCGCTTCGGGCGCTTCCCCCACCGCAACGCCGTCCTCGGCCGCCCCTCCACGCCCGAGGAGGAAGCCTTCGCCGCCGACCCCGAAAACCGCTTCGGGCAGTAGGCGGCCCTACCGCCAGCCGCCGCCGCCGTTCACATAGACCGTGTCGGCGGTCATGAACTCGCAGGCGTCGGAGCACATGAAGAGCACGAGCTCGCCGATCTCCTCCGGCTTGCCGAAGCGGCCCATCGGCACGTCCGAGAGGAAGGTCGCCATCGTGTCCGGCGTTGTCGCGGCCGCGGCCTGGAACGGCGTCTCGACGGGACCCGGCGAGATCGACAGGCAGCGTATGCCGCGATTTGCGAACTCCCGCGCCACGCCGAGCGTCATGGTCAGCACCGCGCCCTTGGCGGAGGCGTAATGCACCGAGGTGCCCGGCCCGCCGCGCTTGTGGGACATGGAGGCCACATTCACGATCACGCCCCTGCCGTTCTCCAGCATGTGCGGCAGCACCGCCTGCATGCCGTAGAGCACGCCGTTCACATTGATCGCCCAGGTCCGCTGCCAGAGGTCGTCGTCGATATCGAGGAAGGCGGACCGGCGCACCGCCGCGCCGGCGCAGTTGAACATGAAGTCGATCCGCCCGAACTCGCGGATGGCCTCCGCGACCGCCGCATCGACGTCCTCGCGCCGGGTGACGTCGGTGGCGACGGCGAGCGCCCGGCCTCCCGTCTGGCGGATGATCTCCACCGTGTTGTCATTGCCCTCCTCGTCGATGTCGCAGGCGACGACATGGGCGCCCTCGCGGGTGAAGATCTGCGCGGTCGCCCGGCCGATGCCGCTCGCTGCCCCGGTGATGACGATGGTCTTGCCCTGGAAGTAACCCGGCGTGCCGGTCATGGAAGATTGCCTCGCTGTTTCACCCTCTTTCTGGATAGCGCGGCGGGAATTTCCCTTCAAGCGACGCCTTGCGCGGCATCCGGCGACAGAAAGCGGCTACCGGTTGTGAGGCGGATTCCTCGCGGCCTGTACTTCCTTGACCCGCTCCGGCCAGGTGGAGCGGATATAGGCGAGAATGTCCCAGATCCCGTCATCGGTGAGCACATCCGCAAACCCCTGCATTCCGCTCTTCGGCCCCCGGATGCCGCGCGCCGCGAACAGCACTTCGCCGCCGAGTTTCGTGTAGTCGAACAGCAGCCGGTTGTCGTGGTGCCAGGTGTGGCCCGTCGCATCGTGGGGCGGCGCGGGAAAGACGCCGTCCGGACCGGGCTGCCGCCAATCGGGCTGGCCCTCCAGCTTCGCCCCGTGGCAGGAGGCGCAGTGCTCCGCATAGAGCGCCTGCCCGTTTCCCAGGTCGCGGTCGTCAAGTTCGTGGCCGGCGAACCCGGCCGCGGGAACCAGAAACGCGAGGAGCGCAAGAGCGTGTCTCACGGGCCCGCCGCCCTCAGTGGCACGCTTTCCCGAGCGCCTTCAGCCGCCAGTAATTGTAGGGAAGCGGGGTGACGAAGCCCGCGGCCAGCATGAGCGGCACGACCCACCATGTCAGCATGGCGCCGCCGGTGAGCGCCCAGTCCACCGCGTTCATCATGGCTTCCATGGAGATCATCGAGATGAATGACATGCCGATGGCCGTCCGGAAGGCGGTGCGAACGTCCATCTGGCGGGAGAGGATGACCGTTTCCAGAGCAATCGAGGTCAGCAGCCCGTTGACGATGGCGAGGGTCATGATCGCCAGGGTCGGCCAGGGGATGCCGGTGAACTGGAAGAAGGCGATGGTGCCGAAATCGCCGATGGCGCAGCCGAGCAGGCACCAGGCCGTGTTCTTCGAGGCCCGCCGCCATGTGTGGCGGCAATGCCAGTCGATAGCGACCCTTGCGGCTATGGCGACCATGGCGATGCCTCTTGCTCCGTCCTCTCCGGCAACATAATGTTTCCAGCTACTGGAAGGTCAAGCGCCAGAGCCCATGAACATTTCCGCCGCCTCGAAAGCCTCAGGACTGCCCGCGAAAACGGTGCGCTACTACGCCGATATCGGGCTGGTGCCGGCGCCGGCGCGCTCGGAGTCCGGCTACCGGAGCTATGACGACGCCTCGGTGCGGAAGCTCGTATTCGTGCGCCGGGCGCGGGCGTTCGGGTTCTCGATCCCGGAATGTCGGGAGCTGCTCGGCCTCTACGAGGACCGCCGGCGCTCCAGCGCGGACGTGAAGCGCATCGCAACGGCGCGCCTGGAGGAGATTGCGAAGAAGCAGCGCGAGCTCCAGTCGCTGCATGACGAGCTCGCCCATCTCGTCGATGCCTGCCGGGGCGACGACCGGCCGGACTGCCCGATCATCGACAGCCTGGGGGCCCCCGGCGGCGGGTTCGGCAAATCGTCCTGAGCGCAGCGCCCCAGGCGGAATTTTCAGGGAGACGCAGCCCCTTTCGACCGGGACGCCTGCGCTGACATCTCCCGAAGCCTCATATAGTCTGGCGGTTCATGCCGGATGAAGCGATATGACAACCGCCGCCGACATTGACGGACGCTTTGTGTGCCGTGCGGAAGAACGTGCTGCCCGGCAAGGCCGGACGCTGAAATACGACGATATCGGCGACAGGCTGATGGCGCTCCGGAAGGAAGCCTGGGACAAGTACGACTTGCGGGCTCTCTGGAACAGGCGGGGCGACGCAACGCTGAATGCGATGTGCGGGGTAGCGCGGGCGCTGCGCCTTTACGGGGACCTTGAGGCCGCCCACCTGGCCGCCGCTATCCTCCGCGAAGTCGAGCGGCAGGGCGGCAATGCCGCTCGATGAGTTCCAGAAGGCCATCGCCGCCGTTCTCAGCGCCAACAGGGACACCGGGAGTCCGTTCGCCGGCGGCGCGGTAATTCAACAGCACGGCTTCCGGCTGAGCAACGATCAGGACATCTTCACCGGCTGGGATCTGGAAGACATTGCCGGGCGGGACATCGCAACGCTCGAAAACGCCGGCTACACCGTGTCTGTGGGGCGGGTCCGCGACGGTTTCAGAGAATGCATCGTATCCAGGCCGGCGGCTGGCAGGACAGTCCTGCAATGGACTCACGGGCTGAGCCGGGAATTTTACAGGCCCGTTCCCGATGAGTTATTCGGGTTCCGGCTTCATTTCGCCGATCTGGCGGTTAACAAGGCGCTGGCGGCTGGCAACCGCATGGTCGTACGGGACTTCATCGATCTCTGGATGCTGGACCGGCATGCGATTCCGCTTTGGAGGAGCGTGTGCGCTGCGCCGGGCAAGGACCCCGAATTCAGTCCGCAGTCGCTCCTGGAGGAGATAGCGCGCAATTGGCATTTCGCCCGGATACGGGACGAAGACAGCTATGACACGACTTTCGATATCCCGCTGGAGAACATGGGGACCGAGCTCCGGGCCAGCATCGCAGAAGCCCGTCTGGTCCTGGACGCTCTTCCAGAAGGACGGTACGGGTGCCTGCAGGTTGCTTCTGACGGGTTGGCCGTGGTTTCGCGGGCGGATGAGCGCGGAGGCCGTTGGGTTGCGCCGCAACCCGGCGGCTGCATGCCTTCGTTCGAAGGCATCGACCGCGAGATGATCGCCCGATTGATTGCCGAATACGGGCCGGAAGGCAGTCGCTACACGAAAGGCGGCGGCCACCGTTCTGACGACGGGACGTAACCGCGACCCGCTGCCGGAAAAGGCGCGCCTCTACCGCCTCAGTGTCCGCCGCCCGGCTCGCGGGTGTGGAGCGCGATCAGCCGGAAGACGTAGGCCGTGCAGGCGAGGAAGCCGGCCCAGGCGATCCACTCCATCGCGCCGTGCATCCGGCTCGCCACGAACAGGAAGCCCGCCGCGCAGAGGATCATCGTCATCCCGTAGAGATATTTGCCGAGCCCGTTGTCCCACACGGCCTGTGCCTCCCCTTCCCGTCCCCCGGTTCTAGCCGACCGGCGCGGGGCGTTCAACGCCGGCCGGCTCCCTCAGCCGCCCTGCCGCGTCACCGCGCCGCGCCTTGATTACGGAATGGACCGTCTTTAGGGTCCGCCCGACCCCTGCGCGAGCGAAGCGAGGAAGGAAACAGGCGCCCCCATGACCGAGATGCGTTTCACCGGCACCGAAAGCTATGTGGCCACCGAAGACCTGATGCTGGCGGTCAACGCCTCCATCACCCTGGAGCGGCCGCTGCTGGTCAAGGGCGAGCCGGGCACCGGCAAGACCATGCTGGCGGAGGAGGTCTCCTCGGCGCTCGGCCTGCGCCTCATCACCTGGCACATCAAGTCCACCACCAAGGCCCAGCACGGCCTCTACGAATACGATGCGGTCTCGCGCCTGCGCGACAGCCAGCTCGGCGACGAGCGGGTGAAGGACATCCGCAACTATATCGACCGCGGCAAGCTCTGGGACGCCTTCACCTCCAACGAGAAGGTGGTGCTGCTGATCGACGAGATCGACAAGGCCGATATCGAGTTCCCGAACGACCTGTTGCAGGAGCTCGACCGGATGGAGTTCTTCGTTTACGAGACGGGCGAGACGATCAAGGCGAAGGCGCGCCCGATCGTCATCATCACCTCGAACAACGAGAAGGAGCTGCCGGACGCGTTCCTCCGCCGCTGCTTCTTCCACTATATCCGCTTCCCGGACCCCGAGACGATGCAGGAGATCGTCGATGTCCACTTCCCGGACATCAAGAAGGAGCTGGTGAAGGAATCGATGGAGGCCTTCTTCAATATGCGGGAGGTGCCGGGCCTCAAGAAGAAGCCCTCCACCTCCGAGCTTCTGGACTGGCTGAAGCTGCTGATGGCGGAGGACATCCCGCCGGAAGTCCTGCGCGGCAAGGACGGCAACAAGTCCATCCCGCCGCTCTACGGCGCGCTGTTGAAGAACGAACAGGACGTGCATCTCTTCGAGCGCCTGATCTTCATGGCGAGGCGCGAGGGCCGCTGATGCTCATCAACTTCTTTTTCGACGTAAAGAAGGCGAAGATACCGGCGACGATCCGCGAATTCCTCATGCTGATCGAGGCGATGGACAGGCGCCTCGTGATGTACAATATCGACGATTTCTACTATCTCTCCCGCGCCGCGCTGGTGAAGGACGAGAAATATTTCGACCGCTACGACCGCGTCTTCGGGACGTTCTTCAAGGGCGTCGAGGACATAACGGCGACGCTGTTCGGCGACGACATTCCCGAGGAATGGCTGCTGCTGCAGGCGGAAAAGTATTTCAGCGAGGAGGACAAGGCGGCCATCGAGGCCATGGGCGGCTGGGAGAAGCTCATGGAGGAGCTTCGCAAGCGGCTGGAGGAGCAGAAGGAACGCCACCAGGGCGGCAACCGCTGGATCGGCACGGCCGGAACCTCGCCCTACGGCACGGGCGGCTACAACCCGGAGGGCGTCGCCATCGGCCAGCGCCGCCGCCGGCAGGGCCGTGCGCTGAAGGTGTGGGACAAGCGCGAATACAAGAACTACGACGACCACGTCCAGATCGGCATCCGCAACATCCAGCTTGCCTTGCGGCGCCTGCGCGAGTTCGCGCGGGTGGGCGAGGACGACGAGCTCGACCTCGACGAGACGATCCGCAGCACTGCGCATAATGGCGGGCTGCTAGACATCGTCATGCGCCCGGAGCGCCGCAACCGCGTCAAGGTGCTGATGTTCTTCGATGTCGGCGGCTCGATGGACGACCATATCAGGGTCTGCGAGGAGCTGTTCTCGGCCGCGCGCACCGAGTTCAAGCATCTCGAATACTACTACTTCCACAACTTCACCTACGAATATATGTGGCGGGACAACCGCCGGCGCCACGAGCAGCGCACGCCGACCTGGGATGTCATCAACACCTATCCCAAGGACTACAAGGTGATCTTCGTGGGCGACGCCTTCATGAGCCCCTATGAGATCACCTACAAGGGCGGCTCCGTGGAGCACTGGAACGAGGAGCCCGGCCTGCTCTGGGCGCAACGCATGCTGGACCAGTGGCCGAACGCGATCTGGCTGAACCCGCGCCCCGAGACCCGCTGGGAGCACACCCCTTCGACCATGATCGTCAAGGAGGTCATGGCCAACCGCATGTTCCCGCTTTCCATCGACGGCCTCGACCGGGGCCTGCGCGTGCTGACCGCCGCCTGATGCTGCGGCTCGCCCTGGCGGCTGCGCTCGCCGCGTCGCTTTTTGCCGCTGCCCCCGCATCGGCAGGCGGCCCGCTGACGGTGGCGGACGCTCGCGCGCGCATCCTGCTGCCCTCCCGGCCTGGCGCGGCCTGGCTCACCATCCGCAACATGGGCGGCGAAGACCGGCTGGTCGGCGCGGAAAGCCCCGCGGCGGCGCGCGTCGAGATTCACACGCATATCCATGAAGGCGGCGTGATGATGATGCGCAAGGTGGAGGGCATCGACGTGCCGGCCGGCGGCGAGGCGGCGCTGGAGCCCGGCGGCGACCACCTCATGCTGTTCGGCCTGACGGGTGTGCTGAAGGCAGGCGACCGCTTCCCGCTCACGCTCCTGTTCGAGAAGGCCGGCGCCGTGACCGTGGAAGTCCGCGTCGCCCCGCTCGCCGAAACGATTCCGAAGCAATAGCCGTCGGCGATGCAGCGGTCCGGCGCGGTCAGCCGAGCAGCGCACCCTCCAGCGCCTCGACCGTGAAGGCAAGGCCGATGCCGGCGCAGACCGCGCCCGCAAGCCGCGGCTGCAAGGCCGCAGCCGAGCCTGTCTTCCGCACGCCCCGCACCAGGCCGGCGGCGGCGAGCGCAATCGCCATCTGCACGGCCGCCAGGCCGATGAGATAAGCGACGACCGGCGTCGGCTCCGCGCCGATCACGGCCTCGCCGTATGCCGCGCCGTGGAAGAGCCCGGCAAGCGCGAACAGCAGCGCGGCGGCCGGAGCCGGGAGGCTGCGCCCGAACAGCACCATGCCGCCGAGCAGCAACACCGAAAGCGCCACGACCGGCTCGACCATCGGCAAGGCCACCGCGCCGACCGCGAGCAGGCAGCCCGCCGTCATGCCCGCTATGGCGGCAAGCGGCGGCGCCCAGACATTGCGCATGAAGGCCGCCGCAAGGCCGACCGCCACGACGAAGGCGAAATGGTCGATCCCGATCACGGGATGGCCGATGCCGGAAAGCAGGCCGTGCATAAAGGTCTCGGGCACCATGCCGCCCAGCGGGTGATGGGCGAAGGCGGGCCCGGCGGCAAGCAGCAGCGGCAGGGCGGCAAGAGCGATGCGGGACGGCATTGGCGCGCAATCCTCTACAAGCGGAATCGAGGGGCGGAGCCTACAGTTGCATTTCTCCATTGTCGATGCTCAGCCGGGGCAAGATGTGTATTCCAAAGGCGCGGCCCGGCGGTAATCTGCGCCCGGCCGGACCCAGGAGACGGAGGTTCCATGGCGCTTGGAGTCAGAGGCATGCGGGTCGGGATGTGGACCGACCCGGAGCATCGCACGGGCTGCACCGCGGTCCTGCCGCCGGCCGGGACCGTGGGCGGCATCGCGGTGCGCGGCGGCGCGCCCGGCACGCGCGAGGCGGCCGTGCTCGGGCCCGCGGCGCCGAACGAGGCCTGCCACGGGGTCGTGCTTTGCGGGTCGAGCCAGTTCGGCCTTCGCGCCGCCGACGGCGCGGTGGACTGGTGCGAGGCGCAGGGTATCGGGCTTGCGCTGGCGGGGAGCCGGTTTCCCATTGTGGGCGCGGCGGTGGTGTTCGACATCCGCAGCCCGGACATGCGCCGGATCGACCGCGAGGCCGGTTGGGCGGCCTGCGAGGCGGCGAGCGAGGACGATCCTGCCAGCGGCTCGGTCGGCGTCGGCGCGGGCTGCACCGTCGGCAAGGAGGCGGGGTCCGAATGGGCAAGCAAGGGCGGCCAGGGCAGCGCCGTCTGCCGGTCGGGCGGCCTCGCGGTGGGCGCGCTTGTCGCCGTGAACGCGCTCGGCAGCGTGCTCGGCGAAGACGGCCGGGTGCTCGCCGGCTGCCGCGCACCGGAGGATGTGCCGCGCTATCCCTACGGCGCGCTGCCGGGCAGCCTGTCGAATACCGTCATCGGCTGCGTCGCGACCAATGCCCGGCTGCGCAAGCCGGAAGCCTGCCGCGTCGCCGATCTCGCCCATACCGGCATCGCGCGCACGGTCTCGCCCGCCCACACAAGCCTCGACGGCGACGCGCTCTTCGCGCTCGCAACCGGCGAGGTCGAAGCCGGCCTCGACCTCGTCGCCGAACTCGCGGCCCAAGCCGTGGCGGACGCCGTCCGCGACGCGGTTCGCCACGCCCGGGGCATCCCCGGCTTCCCTGCCGATCCACGGGCGCGATAGGTTCCAGCCTCGAAGCTGTATCGGGAGGCAGGGCCGCTCAAACCACCGTCGGGCTTCGCCGTTCCAGCAGCATGACGTCGCGCCACTCGCCGGCCAGCGGGCCGTGGGTCATGCGGCCGAGGCGTTCGCGGACGCCGACCTGGCGGAAGCCGAATTTGCGGTGGAGCGCGATGCTGGCGGCGTTCTCCGGGAAGATGCCGGCCTGGAGGGTCCAGAGGCCGGCCGCTTCCGACGATTCGATCAGCGCGCCGAGCAGCCGGTCGCCGACGCCCCGGCCGCGCACGCCGTCCGCGAGGTAGATCGAAACCTCGCCGACGCCGGCATAGACCGGCCGCGCAGAGACCGGCGCAAGCGCGGCCCAGCCGACGACCTCGCCGCCCTCTTCCGCCACCAGCCGGCAGCATTCGAGATGGCCCGCGTCCCATTCCTCCCAGGCGGGCACCGTCTCCTGGAAGCTCGCATGGCCGGTGGCGATGCCGCCTCCGTAGATCGCGAGCACGGCCGGGCCGTCCGCCGCCCGCATCGACCGGATTTCAACCATCATTCGTCATAGGCGACGAGACTGACGACCGGCGCGTCGATACGCGCGCGACCGTTGAGGAAGGCGAGCTCGACGATGCAGACCGCGCCCCGCACATCCGCGCCGATGCGCCGCAGGAGTTCGATGCCCGCGCCGAAAGTGCCGCCCGTGGCGAGCAGGTCGTCCACCACCACCACTCGCTCGCCGGGCCGGACCGCATCCGCCTGGATTTCGATGGTGTCGGTCCCATATTCGAGGTCGTAATGATGCGAGACCACATCGCCCGGCAGCTTGCCGTGCTTGCGCAGCATGGTGAAGCCGATGCCGAGCCGGTCCGCCACCGGGGCGGAGACCAGGAAGCCGCGCGCCTCGATGCCGGCCAGCCGGTCGGCGCCGAAACCCTCGACGGCCTCGCAGAGCCGGTCCACGGCGTAGCGCCAGGCCCTGCCGTTCCCGATCAGGGTCGAGATGTCGTAGAACAGGATGCCGGGCTTCGGGTAGTCGGGGATCGTCCGGATGCAGGATTTGAGGTCCATGAACGGTCTCGCGGCTGAGGGTCCAGACGGAAGCCTAGAACATCGCCGCCGCAAGCCCAACGGCCTGACGGGCCTGTTGCTGGCGCTCTCGGCGGCGCTCCTGGCGCCGGGCCTGTTCCTGCCGGCGATCACGGTCGAGCGCCTGTGGTTCGGGACCGATTATTCGATTCTGGGTTCCGTCGCTGCGCTGGCCCGGGACGGCAATTGGTTTCTCGCCGCCGTGGTGGGCACGTTCTCGGTCGCCCTGCCCGCGGCGAAGCTGGCCCTTGCCGTCTGGGCCTGGCTGACCGGCAGAATGGACGCAAGACCGATCCGGGCGCTCGGCGCGGTGTCGAAATATTCGATGCTCGATGTGTTCGCCGTCGCGGTCGCCGTGCTGGTGCTGGACGGACAGTTGCTGACAAGCGCGCAGGCCGGACCCGGCATCGTCTGTTTCACCGTCTCGGTGCTGCTCTCGACCTGGGCCGTGCATCGGCTCCGTCAGGAGGACCGCTGAAGCGCGAGCGCCTGAAGCCGGCGTTCGTCGAGCTCGGCGCGGATACGGAGCAGCAGCACCGTCGCCCAGAAGAACAGGAAGGCGGCATACATCGCCAGCAGCGGGCGCAGCATCGCCGGGTCGAGGGCCGGTGCGCCGAAGCGGCTGACGCTTGCCGGCTGGTGCAGCGTGCTCCACCAGTCCACCGAGAACTTGATGATCGGCAGGTTGACCGCGCCGACCAGCGCCAGCACCGCCGCCGCCCGCCCCGCCCGGCGCGGATCGTCGAAGGCCCGCCAGAGCGCCATGTAGCCGATATAGAGGAAGAGCAGCACGAGCACGGAGGTGAGCCGCGCATCCCAGACCCACCATGTGCCCCAGGTCGGCAGGCCCCAGAGCGAGCCGGTGACGAGCGCAATGAAGGTAAAGCACGCCCCCGGCGCTGCGGACGCCTTGGCTGTGAGCTCGGCCAGCGGATGGCGCCAGATGAGCGCGCCCGCACTCGCCAGCGCCATGACCGCATAGGTGCTGAGCGCCATCCACGCCGCCGGGACATGCACATACATGATGCGCACCGAGTCCTTTTGCTGGTAGTCGATGGGCGAGTCGACCAGCGCCAGCCAGAGCCCGAGCAGGAAGGCCACCGCGGACAGGCCGGCCGTCCAGGGCAGGACGCGGCCGGCGAAGCGGCGGAAGCGGCCGGGATTGGCGAGGCGGTGCAGGCTGCGGGCCAAGGGTCCTATTGCTCCACGGCGTGACGGAGTGCGGCCGCCGCCGCCGCCGGTGCCAGCGCCAGCGCAGCCAGCGCCAGTGCGGCAAGCAGGGCGAGCGCGCCCTCCCGGCCTTCGGCGGCGGCGGCCCCGAAGATCAGGACGGGAATATAGAGCGGCAGCACGAGAACGGCCGTCAAGACCCCGCCGAGCCGCGCGCCGAGCGTGAGCGCCGCGCCGGCCGCCCCGATGAGCGTGAGCGCCGGTGTGCCGATGAGGAAGGAGAGCGCCAGCAGGCCGAGGCGTTCGTCCGGCACGGCCAGCATGGAGCCGAGCAGCGGCGCGATGACGGCCATCGGCAGGCCGGTCGCGAGCCAGTGCGCGGCGCATTTGGCGAGCACGACCGCCGCCAGCGGTTCCGGGCGGGCGGCCAGCAGGTCGAGCGTACTGTCCTCCCAGTCCGGGCGGAACAGCCGCTCCAGCGACAGGAGCGCCGCCAGCAGCGCGATCACCCAGAGCAGGCCCGAACCGACGCCGGCGAGTGTGCCGGGATCGGGCCCGAGGCCCAGCGGGAACAGCACCGCGCCCAGCACGAAGAACAGCAGCGCCAGCCCGCTTTCCCCGCCCTGCCTGCCGGCGAGCGCGAGATCGCGGCCGAGCAGGGCGAGGAACAGCCTCACCGGAGGGGCGCGCCGAGCTCGATGCGGCGGGCGGGCGCCGACCCGAGCGGGACATGGGTGGCGATGACGGCCGCGCCGCCGCCTGCGAGATGGGCCTCCAGGCCGCGCTCGAAGGCCGTTGCCGCAGCCTCGTCGAGGCCGGCGGTCGGCTCGTCCAGCAGCCAGAGCGGGGCGGGCGCCGCGAAGAGGCGCGCAAGGCCGAGCCGCCGGCGCTGCCCGGCCGAGAGCAGCCGGGCCGGCAGGCCGGCAAGCGCGGCGAGGCCGACCGCCTCCAGGCCCGCCGCAACCGAGCCCCGGCCCGCGAGCCGCACCCAGAAGGCGAGGTTCTGCGAAACGGTGAGCGCCGGCTTCACCGCGTCGCCATGGCCGACATAGTGGAACGCCGCCTCGCCGCTGCCGGTCCAGGCGACGGCGCCGGCCGAGGGCGGCAGCAGCCCCGCCAGCACGCGCAGCAGGCTCGACTTGCCCGCGCCGTTCGGCCCGGTGACCAGCGCCGCCTCGCCGGGTGCGAGCGCAAGGTCGAGGTCCCGGAACAGCTCGCGCCCGCCGCGCTCGCAGGCGAGGCCGCTTACGTCCAGCATCAGCCGCCGATCGCCACCGCCGCCGTCGGCGACTGCACATGCGCAGCAGCCGCATTGCCGCGCATGACGATCTGCGGGTTGGCGAACAGCTTCTGGCCGACGGCGCTTTCGGTCACCTCGGTCGGGAAGCGCCCGGCGAGCGCGGCGCGTATTTCGGGCGCCAGTTCGCGGTCCATCGTCACCCTGCCCTCGCCGCTCGCGTCGATGCGGGGCCGGTGGACCGCGTCTTCCAGGTCGAGGCCGAAATCGAGCAGCATGGAGGTCAGCTGGAAGACGGCCGGCGCGATCCGCCGCCCGCCCGATGCGCCGAGCGCGAAGCGGCCGGTCCCGTCCGGCTCCGTCACCACCGCCGGCGCCATGTTGTTGAGCGGCTTCACCCCGCCCTTGAGCGAGTTCGGCCGGCCGGGGCGCGGGTCGAACCAATAGACGCCGTTGTTCATCAATATGCCGGTGCCGGGCAGCATGAATCGCGAGCCGAACCGCTCCAGCAGCGTGTTGGTAAGCGACACCATATTGCCCGCCGCATCGACAACCGAGAGATGGGTGGTGCAGCCGCGCCCGCTCGCATCGCCGTCATGGCCCATATGCGCGAGGCGGTATTCATAGGCTTCGGTCAGCGCCTCCGCCCAGGCGATATAGGCGGCGGCGTCGAGGCCGGCGGCGCGGTCGAGCCGGAGATCCAGATTGCCCAGCGCCCGCGCGAAGGTTGGGCCGGCATTGAGGCCCGGCATCAGCCGCACCACCCCGTCATGGTGCGGCACGGCGAGCGGCTCCACCTCGACGGCTTCATAGGCGCCGAGGTCGTCGAGCGTGAGTGGTCCGCCGGACGCGCTCATGTCGGCCGCTATGCGCCGGGCGGTCTCACCCTCGTAGAAGTCGCGCGGCCCCGCTTCGGCCAGGCGGCGCAAGGTCTCCGGCAGCCTGCCGAGCCGGCGGCGGAGCGGCGCATGCGGCGTTTGGGAAACGAGGGGCGCGCCGCCCGGAAGGTAAGTCTCGCGCGCCTCCGGATAGCGTCCGAGGCCGGCGCTCATGCCGAAGGCGATCTGGAGCGTCGCATACCAGCTTGCGGCAAGGCCGCGCTCGGCCGTCTCGATGGCGGGCGCCAGCGCATCGGCCCAGGAGAGCGTGCCGTAGCGCTCCAGCGCCATGGCGAAACCGGCGACGGCGCCCGGCACAGCCACCGCTTCCGGCCCGATCATGTTGCGGTCGCCTTCCACGCGCGGCCAGACGAACAGCGCGTCCTCCGGCCCCTCTTCGCCGCTGAGCGCATAGCGGTCCGGATCGAGCGACGCCGGCGCGGTCATGGAATAGTCGATGCCGACGGTGCGCCGCTCCCCGGCGAGATGGATCAGCATGACGCCGCCGCCGCCGATGCCGCTCATCCAGGGCTCGGTCGTGGCGAGCGAGAGCGCGGTGACGACCGCGGCATCCACTGCATTGCCCCCGGCCTTGAGCACCGCCGCGCCCTGTTCGGCCGCCTCGCTCTCCTGCGCCGCGACAAGGCCGTGCCGGGACCTCACAACGGGCTTGCGCAGGCTCCAGTTCTCGGCGCGGAAGGTCATCGCAGGCTCCTTGTAGAAACCGCTACGGGCGCGGCGGAACAATCATGCTGAATTCGAGCGCAGGTTAGAAGCGGCTCCAGACGCTTGCGCAAGAAAGCAATCGACATGGCCCGCGCCGCAACGGGGGACCGCAACCGGCGCTTGTATCTCGGCGGTTCGTTGTTGCGGCTATAGTCGCGGCCACGGAAGCGGACGGGAGACCGAACCGGCCCAGGTGTCGAAGACCGCGGGGGAGCATGGTTCCCCGTCCGCTGTTCCCCTGAACCCGAACAGTCGCTTGGTCCGCTCTGCGAGACCGCATTTGCAAGGAAGGGACATGGAACAGATTTTCGTTGGGATCGATGTGGCGAAGGACCGTCTGGATGTGCATCTGCGCCCGTCCGGGGAGGCCTTTGCCGTCGCGCGCGACGGCAAAGGCCTGGAAGAGTTGACGGCGCGGCTGGGCGGTCTGGAGGTCGCCCTGGCGGTGCTGGAGGCAACCGGCGGCTTCGAGGTCACGGTTGCGGCGGCGCTCTGCGCGGCCGGCCTGCCGTTGGCGGTGGTCAACCCGCGCCAGATCCGGGACTTCGCCCGCGCTACCGGCCGGCTCGCCAAAACCGACACCCTCGATGCGGCGGCGATCGCACAGTTCGCCGAGGCGGTCCGCCCCGAGGCCCGTCCGGTGCCCGATGAGCAGGCCCGCGCGCTTGCCGAGCTGGTCGCCCGGCGGCGCCAGGTCGTTGCGATGATGACTGCTGAGAGAAACCGCAGGAAGCGCCTCGCAAGCCGTCGCACGATCCGCAGCGTCGACCGCGTGCTCGCCACCCTGCAGCGCGAACTCTCCGACCTTGAAACCGAACTCGGCGACGCCATCCGAAAAAGCCCCGCATGGCGCCAGGCCGAGGACCTCCTCAAAAGCGTCCCCGGCATTGGCGACACCACCGCGCGAACCCTGATCGCCGATCTCCCGGAACTCGGAACCCTCACCCGAAGGCGCATCGCCGCCCTCGTCGGCGTCGCGCCCTTCAACCGCGACAGCGGCAAAATGCGCGGCAAGAGAGCCATATCGGGAGGGCGCGCCCACGTCCGCACAACCCTCTACATGGCAGCCCTCACCGCTGCCAGATACAACCCAACCATCAAACACTTCTATCGCCATCTGATCGCTGAAGGGAAAACCAAAAAGGCCGCCCTCACCGCCGTCATGCGAAAGCTCCTCACAATCCTCAACGCCATCCTCAGAGACCGAACCCCATGGAAAACTGCTTGACCGACAACACAGTCGCTCCCCCGGTTCAGGACCGGGCGCCGGAACGCCCGTCCGGAGCATCGACGCGGAGGGTCACGAATTCGGCGTCGCGATACTGTTCGTGGCGAATCGAGGACGCGAGATGCCGCAGTAGCCGGAGCGATATCTCCCGCTCTGTCGGCGTTTCGGTCTCGGCTTCGCCGAGCAGCGCAATGCGGTCCTCGAGATTGCCGTCCCCGGGAGCGGCGACTATCTCCAGGACCGCCCGGCCGTCCTCCCTGCGGGCCGTCAGCGACAGGCTCCGGCGCTCGGGGCCCCGGCGGTCCTCGCTACGGTCGAGGAGCGTCAGCACCATCTCCTCCGCGACGGCGTCGAGACGGCGCGCCATCGCCTCGCCCCAGCCGCTGCGGGAGGCGAATGCGGCCAGGAATTCCCGGATCTCCGGCAACGCCTCAATATCGCAAACTGTCCTTATCCGGCTCGGACGGGACTTCGTCGCCTCCGTGAACAGGGTCAACAGAATGGCCACGAGGCCGCCCGCGGTGACGCCGCTTTGCAGCAGGCCGCCCGCAAACTCACGGGTGAACTCCGGGAATATCGCGCCGTATTGGAAGCCGACGCCCGCCCAGAACCCGGCGCCTGCGATCAGGCCCTTGCGGTAATCGACGCCGCCCTGGACGACCATCTTCATGCCCAGAACGAACAGCGCGGTCATCAATACGAACAGATAGGCCGAGACGACCGGACCCGGTATCGCCAGAACCGCAGCGCGAACCTTGGGCAGGAACGCCATGGCAATGAACACCGCACCGGCGGCAACGCCGATGCGCCGCGCGGCGGCGCCGGTCAGGTCCGTCACCGCCGCGCTGGTCGAAAGCAGGGTGTTCGGAACCGTGCCTGCGATGCCGGCCAGCATGTTGCCGACGCCGGCGGTCGCCGCTGCGCCCTGGACCGCCCGGAAATCCACCGCGCGCGGCCGGCGCCAGGAGGCGCGCTGAACGGCGACGGCGCAACTGATCGTCTGCACGCTCTCGATCAGGGCTACCAGCACGAATGCGGGAAGAAGCGCCCAGAACGCCGTCCCGAAGTCCAGATCGAGGCCAGGCCAGCCAGCGACCGGAAAGCCGATCCACGACGCCGCGAAGACGGCGTTCGCGTCGTAGAGGCCGAAATAAAGGGCCACCAGGCAACCCGCGATCACCCCGATCACCGGAGACCAGAGACGCATCCGGGCGGTTCCCTCCAGCGTGGTGACAACGATGACGAGCAGCGCCGCACCGGCGCATAGCGGGGCGGCCGCGTCCGGCGTGCCGGCCGGCACATCCGTCAACAGCCCGAAGGCCGATGGCATCAGGGTGGCCGGGATCAGCATGATGACCGTGCCCGAGACGGTCGGAGTGAGAACCTTGCGAAACAGTGTAAGCCGGAAGGACAATGCCAGCGGAACCGCAGATGCAAAGAGCACCAGGGTAGCGAGCAGAGGCAGGCCGCCTTCGGCCACCGCCGTGACGCCCACGCCGACCACCGCAAGCGATGTGCCCATCACGGCGACGTAACCGGATCCGAGGCGGCCGAATCTGAGCGCCTGCATCATGGTGGTGACGCCGCAGACCGCGATCGCGGCGAACAGGACCCAGGAAAGATCGGCCTCGCTGCCGCCGGCCGCCCGCACGATCACGACGGGAACGACCACGATCCGCGCGATGATGAGGATCGCATACTGAGAGCCCAGGGCAGCCGCAATCGGCAGAGGCGGGCTTTCGTCCGGCTGGTAGCGTACGCTTTCGCGTTCCCCGGGCCCGGCGTCGCTCACTACAGCTATCCAGACAACGGCCGGGCTGGCCGAATCCGAACGCGCAGGCCTACCTTCGGATCGGCAGCCGCCAATGCCGGCAGGGCTTCCGGGAAGACGCCCGGCGCCCGTTTCCTGGTGCGGAAGGTCATTGCAAGTCCCTTGTGCCGGTGCCTCAGGCCGGCAGGATGGGGCCGCCGGTGACCGTCGTGCGCAGGAAGCGGCGGAGTTCGTTGCGGGGGTAGTCGAGGCGTCCGCAATGCATGACGCCGCCGCGATTGTCCCACATCAGCGTGTCGCCGACAGACCACTCATGCTCCCAGCGGAATTCCGGCCGGTCCAGCATGTCGAACAACTCGTCCAGCAGCCGGTCCGCTTCCTCCTGCTCCATGCCGACAATGCCGACGGTGGACATCGGATTGGCATAGATCGCCGCCCGTCCGGTCGCCGCATGGGCGTTGATGACCGGATGCACAGCGCGCTCCTCCTTGTCCAGGCTCTGCGCCGCGATGGCGAGGCTCTTGTTGCGCTGGTCCATGCCATAGACGAACAGGCATTCGAGCCCGCGCGCGCGTTCCCGCGTCTCCTCCGGCAGCGCCTCATAGGCGGCGGCGGTGCTGGCGAAGCAGGTATTGCCGCCCGAGGACGGCACGTTCGTCGCATGCAGGAGCGTCGCCTTGGCGGGTATCGCGTCATAGGCGAGGTCCGAATGCCAGCCGTTGCGGACATTCTCGATGGCGCCGCGCCGGGCGCCGGTCTCGTCGAAACTGCCGTCGGCATGCTGGTTGGTCATCACCACAACATCCGGCGCATCGGGATGGTGGTAGGCGCGCTGCACATGCGGCTGGAGGGGGCCGAAATGGCGGGAGAACGCCATGAGCTCGCCCGGGTCCATCGGCGCGTCGCGGAACAGCAGCACGCCGTATTCCGCGAACGCCGCCTCCACCTCCGCCACGGTTCCCGCGTCGAGAGGCCGGCGCGGGTCCACGCCCCTGACTTCCGCGCCGACAGCCGGCGACAACGGCTCGAATTGTACGCTCATACCGGTTTGCCTCCCTTCAGCAGGATGCGCTGGTGCCGGCGCTCCTCGCCCACGGGGAAGTCCGTGTTCACCGAATGCACCAGGCAACGATTGTCCCAGAGCAGGATATCCCCCAGCCGCCAGGAGTGGTCGTAGCGGAAGCGGTCGGCGGTCATATGCGCGTAAAGGCCGTCGAGCAGCGCGTCGCTCTCCGCCCGCTCCAGCCCGACCACGCGGTCGGTGCGGTTCGGGTTGAAATAGATCGCCTTCCTGCCTGTGTCCTCATGGGTGCGGACGAGCGGATGCACCACGTCCGGCGTCTCGGCGGCCTCCTCGGCCGTGCGCGTCTCGGCCCGGCCCGGCGCGCGCGGCGTGTCGTAGCCGTGGACCGCCTCAGCGCCCTCGATCCGCGCCTTCACGTCCTCATCCAGCGCCTCCCAGGCCCGGCGGGTGTTGCAGAAGCGGGTCTCGCCGCCGGAGGACGGAAGCGCCAGCGACTGCAGCATGGTCGCCTTGGCGGGCGCGGCGAAATAGCTGTCGTCCGTGTGCCAGCCGGAGAGGCGCACGAGGGCAAGGTCGTCCGGCTTGTCCTCGGGCCGTTTATAGGTGCTCTCCAGCATCGAGACCTCCGGCGTCTCGCCGTGGCGGCGATGGCGGAGGAGCTGCAATTGCGGCTCGCCGAAAAGGCGGGCGGCGCGCAGGAAATCCTCGGGCGAAAGCGGCTCGGAGCGGAAGCAGAGCAGGTGGCGGTCGAGGAACGCCTCGCGCACTGCCGCCGCGTCCGCCTCGTCCAGCGGCCGCGTCAGGTCGAGGCCCGTGACCTCTGCGCCCAGCGCGTCGCAAAGAGGCCGTATCTCCAGCGTCATGGAACCCGTCTCCTCCCGTCAGTCCGCCGCGTCCGCCGCCCGCGGCTCCTTCAGGCGCAGCAGGAAGCGCATCCGGCCTTCCAGCACAAGCTCTTCGCGCTGGTTCCACACCCGGCTCGCGAGCGTCATCACGCCGGTGGTGCGCTGCGGCTCCAGCGCCACGATCTCGAGCTCGGGATAGAGCGTGTCGCCGGAGAAGACGGGCTTCAGAAAACGGCTCGACTGCTCCAGGAAGCCAACCAGCGCATCCTCCATCTCGGCGGCGAGGCCGGTCGCGCCGGGCGCGGTCTGGATCAGCGTCTGGAAGCCGTGCGCCATCAGGCCCGGCCAGCCGCGCGAGCGGCAATGCTCGATGTCGTAATGCACCGGCGCATTGTCGCCGCTCGCAAGCTGGAAGGCGTAGAACAGCGATTCGGAATGGGTGCGCGAAGGCGCGTGGAAGGTCTCTCCGACCCGGAAATCCTCGAAGCCGCGCTGCGGCGCCGGAGCGCGCGGGGACATGGGCGTGTCGCCTCCTATTCTGGCTCCCGCCAATGCTGCCATGCCCCGCCCCCCGGAGGAAGAGGCGGGGGCGCTGCGCATACTGCCGGCACCATGTAAAGTCGGGCGACCACTGCAGCGGGAGGGAGAGACGGCTCATGGAACCGGGGTCCAATGCACATCTGATCGGTGAGGCCGGAGGGCGCGCCAGGCTCAATACGCCGGCCCTGCTGCTCGACCTCGACGCGCTCGACCGCAATATCGCGCGCATGGCGGCGCATTGCCGACGGACCGGGCAGGCGCTGCGCCCGCATGCCAAGACCCACAAGAGCATCGAGGTCGCGCGCCGGCAGATCGCGGCGGGCGCGGTCGGCCAGTGCTGCGCGACGCTGGGCGAGGCGGAGGTGCTGGCGGGCGCGGGCATTCCGGGCGTGCTCGTCACCTCGCCCGTGGTCGGGCCCGGCCGCACCGCCCGGCTGGTGGCGCTGAACGAGACCGCCGAGGGGCTGATGGCGGTCGCCGACGACCCGGGCGCGGTCGCGGCGCTGGCGGAGGCGGCGACCGGCAAGCCGCTCTCGTTGCTGGTCGATATCGATGTCGGCACGCGGCGCACCGGCGTGCTTTCGGCGCAGGCGGCGGTGGCGCTGGCGCGTCAGATCGACGAGGCGCCGGGCCTCGTCTTCGCCGGCATCCAGGGCTATGCCGGCCACCTCCAGCATGTCTATGACTACGGCGAGCGCGCCGAGGCGGTGGCGGCCGTGTCGGAGCGCCTCGCGCATGTCTCGTCGGTGCTGGCGGATGCGGGCCTCGCGCCGCCGCTGGTCACGGGCGGCGGCACGGGCACGCACGATCTCGACTACCGCCACGGCGTGCTGGGCGAGCTCCAGGCCGGCAGCTTTGCGGTGATGGATGTGGATTACGGCAGGGTGGCGCTGACCGAGGACGGCTCCGGCCCGTTCGAGCCCGCCATGTTCGTGATGGCGACGGTGGTGAGCGCGGCGGGAGACGAGTTCGCCATCATCGACGCGGGCCTCAAGGCGCTTGCGACGGACGGGCCGATGCCGCTGTTTGCGCGCGGCGCGCCGGAGGGCGCGACCTTCAGCTTCGCCGGCGACGAGCACGGCCGCGTCCACTATGCCGAGGACAACCCCGCGCGGCTCAAGGTCGGGGAGATCGTCGAGCTGCACCCGCCGCATTGCGACCCGACGGTCAATCTCTACGACGTCTATCACGCCATGCGCGGCGAGGCGCTGGAAGCGATCTGGCCGGTGGACGCGCGGGGCCGCCGGTAGCGCGCTGGATTCGCACGGGCGCTTCCGGTTTACTCCGGCGCGACTGTGGAACGGAAGCGGCGGCGGACCCCATGGATGCGATGAACGAGGCCCACCCCATCACGATGGAGGTCGGCGAGACCTGGCCCGAAATCCGCGAGGCGGTGCGCCGGCTCTGCGCCAACTATCCGGGCGACTACTGGCGGGAGCTCGACCGCAACCGCGAATATCCGGAGGCCTTCGTCAAGGCGCTGACCGACGCCGGCTACCTGGCGGTGCTGATCCCGGAGGAATACGGCGGCTCGGGCCTGCCGATCTCGGCCGGCAGCGCGGTGCTGGAGGAAGTCAACGCCTCGGGCTGCAATGCCGGCGCCTGCCACGCCCAGATGTACATCATGGGCACCCTGCTCCGCCACGGCAGCGACGAGCAGAAGCAGCGCTACCTGCCGAAGATCGCAACGGGCGAACTGCGGCTCCAAGCGTTCGGCGTCACGGAGCCGAGCAGCGGCACGGACACGCTGAGCCTCCGCACGACAGCGGTGCGGGACGGCAACGGCTATGTCGTGAACGGCCAGAAGATCTGGACGAGCCGCGCGCAATATTCGGACCTCATGCTGCTGCTGGCGCGCACCACGCCGAAGGACCGGGTGGCGAAGCGGACCGACGGGCTGTCGGTCTTCCTGGTGGACATGCGCGAGGCGCTCGGCAACGGGCTGGAGATCCGCCCGATCCGCACCATGATAAACCACCAGACCAACGAGCTGTTCTTCGACAATATGCGCATTCCGGCCGACGCCTTGATCGGCGAGGAGGGCCGGGGCTTCCGCTACATCCTGGACGGCATGAACGCCGAGCGCATCCTGGTGGCGTCCGACGCGCTGGGCGACGCCCGGTTCTTCATCGACCGCGCTGTGGCATACGCCAACGACCGCAGCGTGTTCGGGCGCCCGATCGGCCAGAACCAGGGCATCCAGTTCCCGATCGCGGAGGCTTACGCGCAGACCGCCGCGGCGGAGCTGATGATGCGCAAGGCGGCCGCGCTGTTCGAGGCGGGCGAGCCCTGCGGTCCGGAGGCCAACATGGCCAAGCATCTCTGCGCCGAAGCCTCCTGGAAGGCGGGCGATGTGTGCATGCAGACCTATGGCGGCTTCGCCTTCGCGGAGGAGTACGACATCGAGCGCAAATTCCGCGAGGCGCGCCTTTACCGCACGGCGCCGATCTCGACCAACCTCGTGCTGGCCTATCTCGCCGAGCACGTCCTCGGCCTGCCCCGCTCCTACTGATCCGGGAGGCGGACGGCTTGCCCGTGCGGCGTTTCCGCGTGGGCGCGGCGCCAGGCCTCCTGACGATCGTCCAGTTCAGCGGCGCCCGCGAGGCCGCTTCCCGCCGTCAATTCCTCCAGCGCTGCAAGCCAGCTTTCCCAATAGGGCCGCTCGGGTTCGGCGCGAAGCGCGCGGCCGAGATGCTCCGACCAGGCGGGCCAGGTGAAATGCCCCGCCTCGTGCAGGCGCACCGTCATGGCGAAGGCCCGCGCCTGCCAGGGCTCCTCGAACGGCGCGTCCGGCGTCACGCCCGCTCCAGATAGGGTTCCCAGAGGTCGATCATGACCGTGTCCGTCGCCGAGGCGGACGGCCCCCAGAGTTCGCGCGCGGAGAAGCGCACGCTGTAGAGGTGGCGCGGGTCCTGGTCCCCGGTGGCGGCGTGGGAGTCGGGATAGACATGCGCCCCCCAAAGCCGCTCGACTATGCCGATACGGCCGCGGCAATAGCGCGGCAGGCGGGTGTGGCCGACAGGGTGGATGTTCAGCGCGCGCACCCTGTCGCCGGGCGCAAAGGCCGGGGCGGATTCGGTCTCGCGCTCCGTCGGGCCGCCGGTCTTCAGCGCCTTCTCCACATTCCCCGCATCCAGCCGCCGGAGCTTCGCCGGCGCGCCTTCCAGCAGGCCGCGCTCGGCCATCAGCGCCTCGAGCCCGAACAGCCAATGCTCGTAATAGGAGGTCGCCAGATAGTCGGCGGGCGGCATGGTCTCGCGCGCATGGCGGGACTTGTCGAGGTTCCATTGCCCGGTGAAACCCATGGCGAGCGTGAGGGCGAAGGCGCGCCGCTCCCACTCCGCATGGAAGACCGGTTCGTCCGCCTCCGGCCCCACCGGGCCGAAGCCGTGCATGCCGCCCAGGTCGTGCGCGCCGTTCATGGGGCCGCGACCCTGGCCGTGCCGATCATGGCATCGCGCGTGACCAGACCGGCGAGCGCATCCGCGCCCCAGCCTTCCGTGCCGGCAGGCCGTTCGGGCAGCACCAGGTAGCGGATTTCGGCGGTCGAATCCCAGACCCTGACCTCGACATCCCCGGCCACCTCCAAGCCGAATTCCGCGAGCACGGCGCGCGGCTCGATCACGGCGCGGGCGCGGTAGGGCGGCGCCTTGTACCAGACCGGCGGCAGCCCCAGCACCGGCCACGGGTAGCAGGAGCAGAGCGTGCAGACGACGAGGTTGTGGACGTCGGCCGTGTTCTCGACGACGACCATGTGCTCGCCCTGCCGGCCGGTGAAGCCGAGTTCGGCGATGGCGCCAGAGCCGTCGGAAAGCAGGCGCGCCCTGTAGTCCGGGTCGGTCCAGGCGCGCGCCACCACCTGCGCCCCGTTATGCGGCCCGACCTCATGCTCATAGGTCTCGATCAGCCGGTCCATCGCTTCGGGATCGACATAGCCCCGCTCCACCAGCAGCGATTCCAGCGCCTGCACCCGGAGTTCGAGCGCGCCGGGCTCATGGTCGTGGTCGTGCATGATCTCCTCTCCACTGCGCTGCAGGGCCGCGAAACGAATATAGCCTTCGCTCCGGAACAGGCATACCCGGCCCCAAGCGCCTTCCGCCTCATCGCGGCCCGGTCTAAAGTGCGGCCAACCTTTCTCCACAGCACCGCAACATCGGGAGACGCCTGTCCCATGCCACTCGACGAAGGGTCACGCTTCGACAAGTCCAGGCTGCCGAGCCGGCACGTTACCGAAGGGCCGTCCAAGGCGCCGCACCGCTCCTTCTACTACGCCATGGGCATGACGGAGGAGGAAATCCACGCCCCGCTCGTGGGCGTCGCGACCTGCTGGAACGAGGCTGCGCCCTGCAACATCACGCTTTCCCGCCAGGCGCAGGCGGTGAAGGCCGGCGTCAAAGCCGCCGAGGGCACGCCGCGCGAATTCACGACGATCACCGTCACCGACGGCATCGCCATGGGCCACCAGGGCATGAAGGCCTCGCTGGTGTCGCGCGAGGTGATTGCGGACTCGGTCGAGCTCACCATGCGCGGCCATTGCTACGATGCGCTGGTCGGGCTCGCCGGCTGCGACAAGTCGCTGCCCGGCATGATGATGGCGCAGGTGCGCCTCAACGTGCCGTCGATCTTCCTCTATGGCGGCGCGATCCTGCCCGGCAATTTCCGCGGCCGGAACGTCACCATCCAGAATGTCTTCGAGGGCGTGGGCAAGCATGCGTCCGGCGAGTTCAGCGACGCCGACCTGAAGGAGCTGGAGGAATGCGCCTGCCCCTCGGGCGGGGCCTGCGGCGGCCAGTTCACGGCCAACACCATGGCGACCGTTGCCGAGGCCATCGGGCTCGCGCTCCCGCATTCCTGCTCTGCGCCCGCTCCCTACCTTTCGCGCGACGCCTATTGCGAGGAGGCCGGCAGGCAGGTGATGAACCTGATCGAGCTGGGCTTGCGCCCGCGCGACATCGTCACCCGCAAGTCGCTGGAAAACGCCGCCCGCGTGGTCGCGGCCTCCGGCGGGTCCACCAATGCCGGCCTGCACCTGCCGGCCATCGCGCATGAGGCGGGCATCGATTTCGACCTGCTGGAGATCGCCGAGATCTTCCGCACGACGCCTTATATTTGCGACCTGCAGCCCGGCGGGCAATATGTCGCCAAGGACATGTACGACGCCGGCGGCATCCCGATCCTGCTGCGCGAGCTGTTCGACAACGGCCTGTTGCACGGCGACTGCATCACCGTCACCGGCAAGACCATGGCCGAGAACCTCGAGGACATCGCCTTCCCGACCGACCAGAAGGTCGTCTATCCGGTGAAGACGCCGCTCAGCGAGACGGGCGGCGTGGTCGGCCTCCAGGGCAGCCTCGCCCCGGACGGCGCGATCGTGAAGGTCGCGGGCATGGACGTGCTGAAGTTCGAGGGCCCGGCGCGCTGCTTCGACCGCGAGGAAGAAGCCTTCGACGCCGTGATCGACGGGCGCATCCAGGCGGGCGATGTCATCGTCATCCGCTACGAAGGCCCCAAGGGCGGGCCCGGCATGCGCGAGATGCTGGCGACGACCTCGGCGATCTACGGGCGCGGACTCGGCGAGTCGGTGGCGCTGGTCACGGACGGGCGCTTCTCCGGCGCGACGCGCGGCTTCTGCATCGGCCATGTCGGGCCCGAGGCGGCCGAGGGCGGCCCCATCGGGCTCTTGCGCGACGGCGACACGATCCGCATCGACGCCGTGGCGGGCACGCTGGATGTGGACCTCTCCGAGGCCGAAATGGCGGAGCGCGCGAAGACCCGGGTCTCGCCGCCGCCGGAGTTCGGATCGGGGTCGATCTGGAAATACGCCCAGACCGTCGGCTCCGCGCGCAAGGGCGCTGTCACCCATCCGGGCGGCGGCGGCGAAGTCTCGCAATACGCCGACATCTGAGAGAATCGAGAGACGACGGGCGGCCCGTTCCGGGCCGCCCGCCCCCGACCGTTCAACAGGTGTAGTTGAGCCCCAGCCGCCCGCCATCGACATAGATGGTTTCGCCGGTGATGTAGCTCGCCTTTTCCGAGGCGAGGAAGGCCACGACATCGCCGATCTCGCGCGGCGAGCCCAGGCGCTTGAGCGGCGTGCGCGACATAGCCACCTGCATCGCTTCCGGGTTGGCGTTCACGCCCGCCATCATCTCCGTGTCGATGGAGCCGGGCCCGACGGCATTGACCCTGATGCCGTGCGGTGCCAGCGCGAGCGCGGCCGCTTTCGTGATCTGCATGACGCCGCCCTTCGAGGCGCAATAGGCGGGGATCGCCGGGATCGCGACCTGGGCGTTGATGGAGGACATGTTGACGATGGCGCCCCGGATGCCCTTGTCCACCATCGTCCTGGCCGCGCGCTGCGTGGCGGCGAAGACGCCGACGAGGTTGACGCCGATAACCCGCTGGAAATCGCCCAGGTCGTAGGCGAGGAAGTCCCCCGGCAGCGCGACGCCGGCATTGTTCACCAGCACCGAGACCGGCCCGTAGTCGTTCTCGATCCGGTCGAACAGCGCGGCGATGGCGGCCGGGTCGCCCATGTCGCAGATGAGGCCCGCGGCCCCGTCGCCGAGCCTTGCGGCGGCGTCCCGCACGCCGTCTTCCTTTATGTCGGCGAGGATCGGACGGTGGCCGTCTTCGGCAAGCGCTTCGGCGCAGGCGTAGCCGATCCCCTGCGCGCCGCCCGTCACCAGGGCTATGGGTTTGTCGGACATGGTTTCCCTCTCAGGTCTTTCGGAAGCAGTCGTTCCTGCCGCTAAGCGCCGGCCGGCAGCCGCGCCAGGCGCTCCGTCAGCAGCGCGAAGAAGCCGTCGGCGTCGAGCCGTTCGAGCACGCGGGCATTGGCGGGCCGGCCGCTGCACCCGCGCACATCGCAAACCGTGCGCCCGAAACAGGGGCCGTCGGCGATATCGATATCGACGCGCATCTCCCGGCCTTCGAAAAGTCCGGGTTCCAGCAGGTAAGCGATCACGCAGGGGTCGTGCAGCGGCGCGCCGTGATGGTAGGCGGCCATGTTCTTCGCGCCGTAGAGGTCGAGCATGCCGCAGACGGCCGCCGCCGGCGCCGTGCCGAGCGCGCGGATCGCCTCCAGCCTCGGCGGCGTCGCAATCGCCTGGTGGGTCACGTCGAGCCCGATCATGGTGAGCGGCGCGCCGGCCTCGAACACGACATGCGCCGCGTGCGGGTCGGCGAAGATGTTGAACTCGGCGGACGCGGTGACATTGCCGGTGCCGATGGCCCCGCCCATCGCCACGATCTCGCGCAGATTCGCGAGCACCGCCGGGTTCTTGACGATGGCGAGCGCGACATTGGTAAGGGGCCCAAGCGTGGCGAGCGTGACGGGTTCCGGCGCCGAGAGGAGCGTTTCGACCAGGAAATCGACCGCGTGCGCCGCTTCGGCCGGACGGCCCGGCTCCGGCAGGTCGGCGCCGTCGATGCCCGTGGCCCCGTGGATGCGCTCGGCGGTGACCGGCTCGCGCACCAGGGGGCGCGGGCAGCCGGCATAGACCGGCACCTCCGGCCGGCCCCCGAGGTCCCTGATCCGCCGGGCATTGCTCTCGGTCAGCGCCAGCGGGACATTGCCGGCAACGGCCGTAATGCCCAGAAGGTCGAACTCTTCCGGCGCGGCGAAGGCCATCAGCAGGGCGACGGCATCGTCCTGGCCGGGGTCGCAATCGACGATCAGCGGGCGCGGGCTCACAGCGCCCGCCCCGCCCGGTGCCCGTCCACGACCGCGACCTCGATATCGCGGGGCTGAAAGCAGTCGCCGATGAGGCGCAGACCTTCCCTGTGCGCCGAAAGCTCCCTGTAGAGCCCTGTATCGGCCTTGCCGCCCGACCCGAACACGACGCTGTCGAACCCCTCTATCGTCCTCGGCTCCCAGGTTACGACATTATACGTCTCGACGGCGGCCTCCCCGATTTCCCAGAGCGCCGTGTGGGTGGTCAGGGCGACGCCGGCCTTCATCAGCTTTTCCAGCAGGTGGTGGCGCGCCGGGGAGGGCATGAAGGGCGCAATCGTCTCCAGCCCCGTCAGAAGCTCGACCCGGTGCCCCTGGCTCGCAAGGTAGTCGGCGGTCGTGGCGGCCTCGGCCCGGCCCAGCGTATCGACCACGAGCACGGCTTCGCCGGGCGCCGCATTGCCCGACAGGACATCGCGGGTGGAGAAGACATGCGCCAGGTCCGTTCCCGCGACTTCCGGCAGCCAGGCGGTGGAGCCTGTCGCCAGCACGATCTCGTCGGGCTCCGCGGCCAGCACGGTTTCGGCCGTTGCCTCGGTCTTCAGGCGCACTTCGACGCCGCATTTCGGCAGTTGCCGCTCGAACCAGAGGATGATCTCCTCGAAATTGGCGCGGTCCGGCGTCTTCAGGATCAGGCCGACCTGGCCGCCGAGCCGCCGGCCCCGGTCCATAAGGATGACTTCGTGGCCCCGCTCGCCTGCCACGCGCGCGGCCTCCATGCCCGCCGGGCCCCCGCCGACGATGACGACCCGCTTTCTCGCCGCGGCCGGCGGGAGTTCGGCCCAGTCCTTCTCCCGGCCCGTGACCGGATTGTAGATGCAGCCGACGCCGAGCCCGAGATCGACATGCCCGACGCAGGACTGGGTGCAGGCGATGCAGGGGCGGATGTCCGCGACGCGCCCCTGCCGGGCCTTGTTCGGGAAGTGCGGGTCGGCGATCAGGGTCTTCGCCATGCCGGCAATGTCGGCCTTGCCCTCGGCAAGAAGGCGCTCGGCGACGGCCGGCGAGTCCATCCTCCCGGTGCCGACCACGGGCCGCGTGACGACGGCCTTCACCGCAGCCGGCAGATAGGTGAAGGCGCCCGGCTGGTAATAGTGGCTCGGCCAGTGCGCGCGGCCCTGCCTCGGGCTCGGCACGATCCCGTGCCAGATGTTGAAGTAATCGACCAGGTCTTCCCGGTCCAGAATCCGCGCAAGCCCGACGAGGTCCGGCAATTGCACGCTGTAATCCATGACATCGTCGTAGAGGCGGACGCCGAGCAGCCGCTCCGCCCCCAGTTCGGAGCGGACCGCCATGAGCGTCTCGCCGAGGAACGTCATGCGCTCCTCCATCGTCCCGCCCCCGTATTTGTCCGTTCTCCGGTTCCCGTGCGGGTGGAGGAAGTTGGCGAACAGGTAGTCCATGCCCACCGCCAATTCGACGCCATCGAAACCGCCCTCGCGCACGCGGCGGGCGGCCTTTGCGAAGCTCTCGACGAGGTCTTCGGCCTCGGCGGTGGAGAGTTCGTGCGGCATGTAAACCGGCACGGAGAAATCCGGCGGCGGCACGGCAGAGGGCGCCGTGACGGGCCGTCCCAGGAAGGCCGAAACATCGGATACGCGCCGCCCGCGATGCCCGAGCTGGGCCAGGACCGGCACATCGAATTCATGCACGGCGTCGGCAATCCGCCGATAGACCGGAACGATGCCGTCATGGAAATTCGTGAAGGCCAGCGTCGTCTCGCCGTCATACACCGGCACGGTATGCCCGGTGACGATGATGCCGGCGCCGCCTTTCGCCCGTTCGCGCAGATAGTGGACATAGGCTTCCGAGGGCGTGCCGTCCGGCAACTGGTGGTGGGCGGCGTGTCCGGTGTTCATGATCCGGTTGCGGAGCGTGTAGCTGCCGACGGCGAGCGGGCTGAACAGGTTGGGAAAGGTCTCGGTCATCCTGCCGCCCCGGGAATAATGCGCATCGCCGCCCGTTCCGGACCTTACGCCTTGACGCCGGCGGCGAACAGGCGACTGTCATGGGCTCCGCCTTTCCGCTTTCGGGGACAGCCCCATGACCGAAGCGTCCTTCATACCGCTGCCCGGCTACCGGGAATATCCCGAGGACGAGATGGCGCGGCGGGCGCGCGCCTTCCACGAGGAGCTGAAGCGCCGGCGCACTGTGCGCGACTTCTCCAGCCGGCCCGTGCCGCGCGCCGTCATCGACGACTGCCTGGGCGCCGCCGCGACCGCGCCCAGCGGCGCCAACCTGCAGCCCTGGCATTTCGTCCTGGTGGGCGACCCGGAAACGAAGCGGCGCATAAGGATCGCCGCCGAGGAGGAGGAGCGCGAGTTCTACCGCCACAGGGCACCGCAGGAATGGCTGGACGCGCTCGCCCCGCTCGGCACGGACGAGCGCAAGCCCTTCCTCGAAACCGCGCCCTGGCTGATCGCGGTCTTCGCCCAGAGATACGGGCGGCTGGCCGATGGCCGCCGGGTCAAGCACTACTACCCGATGGAATCGGTCGGGATCGCCACGGGCATGCTGATCGCGGCCCTGCACACGGCCGGTCTGGCGACGCTGACGCACACGCCGAGCCCGATGAAGTTCCTGAACGAAATACTGGGCCGCCCGAAGGCCAGCGAGCGCCCCTTCCTGCTGCTGGTGGCCGGCTATCCCGACGAGAACGCGACGGTGCCGGATATCGCCCGCAAGTCGCTTGGCGAGGTGGTGACTTACGTCTGAGCGCGGGAACGGTCCAAGCCCGACATCGTCGCCCCGGCCCCCGAGCCGGGGCCTCGCGACACCCGGCGTCAGTCCTCCAGACCGAACTCGCGTTCTACTTCTTCCAGCGTGTAGGTTCGCGATCGCCCGGCCCGGTTGTCGATCAGCCGCTGTTCGGCCAGATACAGGTCTTCCAGATCGTCGAGATGCGCCAGAATGGCCTCGCGGGCATAAAATGCCTCGGTCCGCCCCGTCGCCTTCGCGAGCCGTTCAAGACGGCGTTCCATGTCTTCGGGCAGGCTGATCTCAAGCATGTCACGTTCCCAACGCTGCATAACTATTGCAGCCCCGGAGGCGGTTCCGCGCGTTCGACGCGAAAGCCGTCGTCGGAACCGCTGACGTTCCGATTAGCTTGCCCCTTCAACATTTACTCGCAACAACACGATTCCAGACCGCTGCCATACCCCCGCCCTGTAACGCGGACGGCTTCGAATATTGCCTATAACGTTGGAAGATGATGACATATTGCGAGCATCCCAAGGCTGCTCCTTAGTGTGCCCATCATGATAAAATTCGACTATCCGCGCACGTTTGGTTCGGAGCAACATCCTCAGAAAATCTTCCTGCCGAGGCGGATCGAGCTCAATGGGCAAGGGGCCTCGCGATCTCGGCATCACCTCATCGTTGTCGGTAGCATCGGAACGCCGATATGACTTTTGCGGCTGTATCGCGGCCTCGGATTGCGTTGTTCGGACAATGGCCGTTTCACCTCCTGTGCCAGCGTTTCCCAGCATCCTTTGTAAAAAGCCAGCAATCGTGTCCCGGTCAGGACGATGGCCCGATATATCCTCCACCGCGTCGGCCAGTTCTTCGCGCAACAGGCTATCCGGATCGCCCAGCACCCGCTGCCACGCATCTTGTAGAGCGGTCCGAACGAGCCACTCGCGCTCCTGACTTTCGAATTCCCGCCTGGCTTCCTCCTGCGCCTCACCGCTTACAACGCTGCTACGGTTGAGGAAGCGGTAAAGCGTTGCGGCCGCTTCGGCGGCCTGTTGTTCGCGGAAGTTCACGCGGGCGAAGCGCCGCTGCTCCCAGCTTCCTTCAGCCGTCGGCAAATAGAGCCACCAGACGAGGCCATCCGTAAGCGCTGCCAGCGGCACGCCCTCATCGAAAGCATAGCGCAGCAGCTGCTCCTGATGCTCGGCAAGGTTCGTACCTGCCCGCTTCACCTCGATCAGGACGAGATTGCGTGTCTGGCTGCGAAGACAGTAGTCCACCCGCCCGCCCCGGACCGAATATTCGCGGGCGACCTCATTGCGGTCGAGCGTGTCCCAACCCAACTCGCCGATGATAGTATTCACCGCTATTTCGCGCGTGTCCTGCTCGCTGCTTTGCGAGAAGTCGATCCCGGCCAGTCGCTCGATCAGGGATTCAAGTCTCGAAAGGTCAGGCATCGTCAGCAGTCTAAACGACCTGCGCAAACGGCAGGACCAAACCATCCTGCACTTCCCGGAAGACGATTTCCACCGGCAGGTCCAGCCGGAGCGTGTCCGCCTCCGCTCCGAGCATCTGGCATTGGAGGCGGACGCCTTCGGCCAGTTCTACCGTCGCCATGACATAGGGGATTTCTTCGCGGAAGCCGGGGACGAAGGGGTGGTGGACCTCCGTCCAAGCGTAAAGCCGGCCCTGCCTCGACGACTCGATCCAGCCGACCTCCAGCGAATGGCATTCGGCGCACATCGGGCGGGGATAGTGGCGGACCGCTCCGCAGTCGCCGCATTGCTGGAGCAGCAGGCGGCGCTCCTTCAACCCGTCCCAGTAAGGCTTCGAATCGATGGTCGGCTCCGGCGCCGGGCGGGCGGCAGTCACGCCGCCGCCCCCATGATGGCGAGCGAGCCGTCGCCGAGGTCGCCATAGCCGGTGACGAGGCCGATTTCGGCATCCGCCACCTGCGCCCGGCCCGCCTCGCCGCGCATCTGCTTCACCAGCTCGCAGACATGGTTCATGCCGACGATATGCGCCTGGCTGAGCAGGCCGCCATGCGTGTTGACCGGCAGCGCCCCGCCGAGCCCGATGCGCCCGTTCTCGACAAAGGCCCCGCCTTCTCCCTTGGCACAGAAGCCGAGGTCCTCAAGCTCGCAGATCACCGTCCAGGTGAAGCAGTCGTAGATTTCCGCGACATCGACATCTTCGGGGCGCACGCCCGCCATACCGAAGGCGCGCGGCGCGGCCTTGGCGAGCCCGAGGCGCGTGATCTCCGGGCGCTGGGTGATGACACTCGGCGAGTCCGGATGGCCCTCGGCGACGCCCAGGACCGGCACCGGGCGGCGCGTGTCCGCCGCGCGCTCGGCGCCGGAGATGACCACCGCCGCGCCGCCGTCGCTCTCCAGGCAGCAGTCGAAGAGGCGGAACGGGTCGGAAATCATCCGGGACGCATGATGGTCCTCGACCGTCATCGGCTTTTGCATGATGGCGTTGTCGTTCAGCATGGCGTGGCGGCGCATGGTGACGGCGACCTCGGCGAACTGGTCGGTCGTCGTGCCGTAGAGCTCCATGTGGCGGCGCGCCATGGGGGCGTAGAGCTGCGCCGGGGCGAGCGTTCCCGACGGCGCCTCGAACTCCGAGACGACATGGAATTGCGGCATGGCGCCCACCCGGGACGCCACCCGCGAGTCCGAATAGCCGCGCCGCCCGATCGGCAGCAGCACATTGCGGCAAAGCCCGGTCGCCACGGCGATCACGGCGGCCTGTATCGCCGCGACGCAGCTTGCCCCGCCCATCGGCGTGGTGGCGGAGAAGGTCACGTCCTCCAGCCCGAAATTGGTGATGAAGTCCTCGGCGACGGCCGCGCCCGAGGCATAGGGCAGGAGGCCGTCGATGTCCTTCGGCTCCAGCCCCGCATCCGCCACGGCCTTCAGCGACGCCTCCAATTGCAGCGCGAGCGCGCTCTTGTCCGAGCCGCGCTCATAGGCCGTCTCGCCGATGCCGACGACCGCCGCCCTGCCCCGCAAGGATGCCGCCATGGCCTCCCCTCCCCGGTTTTCTCCGCCGGCGGCGATGCTATCCCCGCCGCGCCGCCGGCGCCATACCGCGGGCGGCTCGCCCCGGAGCAGAGATGACCCTATCCTGCGCCTCTCCCGCCTCCCTCAGGAGATCGTGCCCCATGTCGGACCCCTTCGCCCCGATCCACGAGCTTGCCCCGGAAATCGCCGCCGGGCGGCTGTCACCCGTGGAAGTGACCGAGACCTGCCTCGACCGGATCGCCAGCCTCGACCCGAAGCTGCATGCCTTCGCCGCCGTCTATGCCGACGAGGCGTGCGAGGCGGCGGAGGCCGCGCACAGGGCGATCCGGGCCGGGCACCGCATCGGCCCGCTGCACGGCATCCCCATCGGCGTCAAGGACCTCTGCGACATGGAAGGCCGGGTCACGACCGGCGGCGCGGCGATCTGGAAGGAGCGCATCTCGCCGACCACCGCCACCCTTGTCGAGCGGCTGCGCGCCGCCGGCATGGTCGTGGTCGGCAAGACCCACACGGTCGAGTTCGCCTATGGCGGCTGGGGCACGAACAACTCGCTCGGCACGCCCTGGAACCCCTGGGACCGCGACACCCACCGCATTCCCGGCGGCTCGTCGAGCGGCACGGGCGCGGGCGTCGGCGCCGGGCTCATCCCCTGCGGCATCGGCACCGACACCGGCGGCTCGGTGCGGCTGCCGGCGGCCTTCTGCGGCACGGCCGGCCTCAAGACCTCGGTCGGGCGGATCAGCACCCACGGCGTGCTGCCGCTCTCCCACACCCTCGACACGCCGGGGCCGCTTGCCCGCGCGGTCGAGGACTGCGCCTGGCTGCTGGAAGCGATGCAGGGCCCCGACCCGCGCGACCCGAAGACCCGCCGGCTGGCGCCCGCTGACGCGACTTCGGAGCTGCGCCGGGGCGTGCGCGGCCTACGCCTGGCGCGGATGCCGGACTCCGAGAGGCCGGGCTTCGATGCGGAGGTCCTCGCGGCCTACGACGCTTCGCTCGCCGTGTTCGAAGAGCTCGGCGCGCATGTCGTGGACATCGACATGCCGCGCGCGATGGCGGATTTCGCGGAACTCGTCGCCAACATCATCGGCGCGGAGAGCTACACCCACCTGAAGGACATCATCGACAACGAGGAGCAGCAGCTGGACCCCGACGTGCGCCCGCGCGTGGCGGCTGGCGGGCGGCTGCCGGCCCGGGACTATGTCGCGACCTTGCTGGACCGCGAGGCGATCATGGCGGCCTTCGACGACGCGATGGACGGGATCGACGCGCTGCTGACGCCGACCGCCTGCTTCGCCGCGATCCCCGTCGCGGAGGTGGACCAGAAGACGACGCCCGCGACCGTGACCCGCATGGGCAACTATCTCGGCCTGACCGGCCTTGCGCTGCGCAACGGTTTCACGAACGCCGGCATGCCGACCTCGCTGCTCGTCAACGCCCGCGACGGCGATGAGGCGCTCGCGCTCCGCATCGGCTGGGCCTATGAGCAGGCGACGGACTGGCATCGCCGCACGCCGGAGGGATATTGAGCCATGAGCAGGCTGGAAAGCATGGCCGCGGATATCGGCGCGGCGCTGAAGGAACGCGGACAGACGATTGCAGTGTTCGAGAGTTCGTCCGGCGGGCTGGTCTCGGCGGCGCTGCTGGCCGTGCCGGGCGCCAGCCGCTACTACCGGGGCGGCGGGGTCATCTACACGCTGGAGGCGCGGCGCGAGCTGGCGCGCATCGGCGAGGACGACATGCGCGGCCTGCGCTCCTCCTCCGAGCCCTATGCGCAGCTGCTGGCGGGTCGGGCCCGCAGCATTTTCGGCACGGACTGGGGCCTCGCGGAGACGGGGGCCGCCGGCCCGGACGGCAACCGCTACGGCGATGCACCGGGCCACAGCTGCCTAGCGGTCTCCGGCGCCATCGACTTCGCCGAGACGCTCGAGACGGGCGACGCCGACCGCGAGGCGAATATGTGGCGCTTCGCCGAGGCCGCGCTCGACCTGATGCGCCGGGCGCTCGCTTTCTGAGCGGTCAGCCCGCGCGGCGGGCGTTTTCGGCTACCGCCCGGACGACTTGCGGCGCGGCGCCGTCCGGCACGTCATGGCCCATGCCTTCGATCGCGACCATGCGCGCGCCGGGGATCGAGTTCTTCACGTCCTCGCCCTGTCCGACCGGCACCAGCGGGTCCTCGGCGCCGTGGATGACGACGGTGGGCGCCGCAATGCCGCCGAGCGCGGCGCAGCGGCTGTCGCCCGAAGCGATGCTCGCCAGCAGGTGCCGGCCGTGGCCGGGGGGATAGTAGGCGCGGTCGTAGAGTGCGCCGGCCCGGGCGCGCACGCCCGCCTCGTCGCGCGGAAAGCCCGGCGAGCCCATGATCCGGTTCTGCTCCCAGGCAAGCTCCATGAAGGTCTCCCGGTCGATATCCGCCGGGCGGGGCGTATTGAGCCAGTCGGAGGCGGCTTTGCTCGGCCGCGGCAGGCCGCGCCGGCCGGAGGTCGCCATGACGGAGGCGAGCGATTTCGTCTTCGCCGGATGGCGGATCGCCACGAGCTGCGCAATCGCCCCGCCATTGGAGCTGCCGTAGATGTGCGCAGCCCCGATGCCTAGCGCATCCAGCAGGCCGGCCCCGTCGTCGGCCATGTCCTCGATTGTGTAAGGCGCATCGACCGGCTCGCCTGCCCGCGCCTGCTTGAAGGCGCGCCCGATATTCGCAAGCCCGGCCTCCTCGAAACGGGTGGAAAGCCCGCAATCGCGGTTGTCGAACAGGATCGGCCGGAAGCCGGCCTCGCCGAGCCCGTCGATCAGCGCGTCGGGCCAGGAGATGAGCTGCATCCCCAGCCCGCCGATCATCAGGATCGGCTCTCCGTCGGCCGGTCCCCGCAACTCATATTCAATTTCGATCCCGTTCGCTTCCGCCCGCGCCACGACGCCATTCCTCCCCGATTGCTTGACTCGTCCCCGGCGATACTATCCACTTTCCATTCGTCAACACCTTGGCATGCGGCAAATTGAGCCGCCATGCCTCGGCCAATACGGGAGGATCCGGAATGAAACCTGTGTTGCGTCCGGTCGCCGCGCTCGCCTTCCTCGCAGGCGCCGCGACCACCGTCCAGGCTGCGGACTTCGAGTGGAAAATGCAGGCCAGCTGGCCTCCGGGCGGACCGGGGACCCAGTGGGAAAACTTCGTGATGTTCGTCGATGCGGTGGACAAGATGTCCGCCGGCCGCCTCAAGATCGAGCCGCTTCCCGGCGGCGCCATCGTGCCCGCCTTCGAGGTGCTCGACGCCACCTCCCGCGAGGTGATCGACGGCGCCCACACCGCGATGGGCTAATGGGTGGGCCGCAGCAAGGCGGCGATTCCGCTCTCGCACGGGCCGCTGTTCGGCATGGACTATATCGACTTCTTCGGCTGGCTCTATCACGGCGGCGGGCGCGAGCTCACCGACCAGTGGTACCAGGAAAAGCTGAAGGCGAATGTCGTTTCCTTCCCGGTCCAGCCGTCCGGTCCGCAGGCGCTCGGCTGGTACAAGGAGGAGATCAAGAGCTGGGAGGACTTCAAGGGCCTCAAGCTGCGCATCTACGGCCTCGGCAACCTCGTGTTCAACGCCGCGGGCGTGAGCGCCGTGCAGCTTCCGGGCGCGGAAATCCTGCCAGCGGCGGAGCGCGGCGTCATCGACGCAGCCGAGTGGGTCGGCGGCATCGCGGACCTCGAGTTCGGCTTCCACACCGTCTGGAAATACACCATGGCGCCGGGCGTCCATGAGCAGGTCACGGTGGGCGACCTGCTCATCAACAAGGACCGCTGGGACTCCCTGCCCGCCGACCTCCAGGCGATCGTCGAGGCGGCCGCGGTCCAGACTTTCTGGGTCTGGAAGACCAAGTGGCATATTCACAATGCCGACGCCTACGAAGAGATGGTCACGAAGCATGGCGTGAAGAAGATCCGGACGCCGCAGGCGATTCTGGACTCCTTCATGGCGGCTTACGACGAACTCACCGTGCAGTGGGAAGAGGAAGACGAGTGGTACAAGAAGGTGCGCGATTCGCAGCGCGCCTACGCCGAGAAGATCGTGCCGTACCGCCGGTTCTCGCACCCGCCCTATGAGTATCTGAGCGACTACTTCTGGAAGGACAAGATCGACTGACCGGTCGCTGTCCCGACGGCAGGCGGCGCTGTAACGGGCGCCGCCTGCTTCCCTTTACCCGCATCTCCGGAACCAGGACCCCATGACAACCGACGATCCTTCGCGCGAGGAAGACCCGCCTGTCTGGCTGGTGGGCACCGTCAAGGGCATCGACCGCTATGTCGGCCGGGGTTCGGGCGTCCTGTTCTGTTGGCTCATCATTCCGATGGTGGGCGGGCTGACCTACGAGGTGCTCTCCCGCTACCTGTTCCATGCGCCGACCATCTGGGCCTACGACATCACCTACATGCTCTACGGCTCGCATTTCATGCTCGGCGCCGCCTACTGCCTGCTTCGCGGCGGGCATATCCGCACCGACATCTTCTACGGCAAGTGGTCCGACCGCACGAAGGGCCGGGTCGATGCCGCGCTCTACCTGCTGCTGTTCTTCCCCGGCATGTTCTTCTTCCCGACCCGGGGCTGGAACGAGGCCTACCACGCCTGGGACATCGGCGAACGCTCCGACCTCACGCCCTTCCAGCCGATCATGTGGCCGTTCAAGGCGGTCGTCCCGATCACCGCCGCCCTGCTCCTCATCCAGGGCACCTCCGAGTTCCTCAAGGCCTTCTGGGCCGCGCGCACGGGCAAGGAACTGTTTCCGAAAACCGATACACCGGCGGAAATGCTGTGAGCGGCGAGATTCTCGGACTTGTCCTGCTGGTCGCCCTGCTGACAGGTATCTTCGTCGGCTTCCCGATCGCCTTCACACTCATCATCCTCGGCATCGTCTTCGGCTGGATCGGGTTCGGCGAGACGGTCTTCTACCAGATGGTCTTTCAGACCATCGGCATGATGAAGGAGGAGGTACTCGCCGCCGTCCCGCTGTTCATCTTCATGGGCCATGTGCTGGAACGCGCCGGCCTGATGGAGCGATTATTCACCTCCTTCCAGTCGATCATGGGAGGATTGCGGGGCTCGCTCTATCTGGGCGTGTTGTTCACGGCCACGATCTTCGCCACCGCCACGGGCATCATCGGCGCCTCGGTCACGGTCATGGGCCTGCTCGCTGCGCCGGCCATGACCCGGAGCGGCTATGACCAGCGCCTCTCCGCAGGCGTCATCACCGCGGGCGGCTGCCTCGGCATCCTGATCCCGCCGAGCGTCCTGCTGGTCGTGCTGGGCCCGGTGCTCGGCGTGTCGGTCATCCACTTGTTCTCCGCGGCGATCATCCCCGGCATCATCCTGTCGGGCCTCTACATCGCCTACACGATCGTCCGCTGCCTCATCAATCCGGAACTGGGACCGCCCATTCCGCCGGAACAGCGGCTGACCTCGGGCTGGGCGATCTTCCGCGAGTTCATCTCCGGCGTGGTGCCGATGGCGGTCATCATCTTCGCCGCGCTCGGCAGCATTATCGCCGGCCTCGCCACGCCGACGGAAGCGGCGGCCATGGCGGCCGTCGGCTCGCTGGCGCTGGCGCTCGGCTACCGCCGGCTGAACTGGACGATGCTGAAGGAGGCCGCGCTCAACACGCTGGAAACTTCCAGCCTGGTGCTGTTCCTCGCCGTCGCATCGAATGTTTACGGCTCGGTCTTCACCCGGCTCGGCACGGGCACCATGCTCGCCAACTGGCTGCTCGAAATCCCGATGCCGCCGCTGGCGATGCTGGCCCTGCTGATGGTGGTGCTGTTCCTGCTCGGATGGCCGCTCGAATGGCCGGCGATCGTGTTCATCTTCGTGCCGATCTTCCTGCCGGTCATCATATCGCTCGGCTCCGACCTTCCAGCGCTCGGCATCGACGAGTCCTGGGCCGACAAGATGAGGGTCCCCCACCTCGTTTGGTTCGGGACATTGCTGGCGGTGAATTTGCAGACAGCATTCCTGTCTCCGCCGGTAGCCATGGCCGCGTACTACCTGAAGTCGGTGGCGCCTCAATGGGACCTGTTGAAGATCTATGGCGGCATGTTCGACTTCATGATGCTGCAATGCGTCGGGCTCGCCATCGTGTTCTTCATCCCCGAAGTCGCGCTGTGGCTGCCATCGGTGCTATTCAAGTAACGTCTTGGACTTTCCATTACCCGGCAATCGCCGAAACGCCGGCGCCGTCCTTCGGGGCGGCGTCGGCAGTGTCTGGCGGAGGAGTGAGTCCGTGCTGCTCGACGGGATAAGGGTTATCGAAGCGGCCACCTTCATCGCCGGCCCGGCGGCGGCCATGATTCTGGGCGAGTTCGGCGCGGACGTGGTGAAGATCGAGCCGCCCGACGGCGACCCGTTCCGCCAGTCCGTCGGCGCGCCCGGCAATCCATCGACCGCCTTCAACTACCCCTTCAACATGGATAACCGGCACAAGCGGAGCATCGTGCTGGACCTGAAGCAGGAAGCGGACCGCGGGCGGCTTTACGCGATGGTGCGCGACGCCGATGTCTTCATCACCAACGCGCCGCTCGGCACGCGCGCGCGGCTCGGCATCCGCGGCGAAGACCTCATGCCGCTGAACGAGCGGCTGATCTACGCGTCCGTCACCGCCTATGGAGAGACCGGCCCCGAAGCCGCGCGCACCGGCTTCGACTCGACCGCGCTCTGGGCCCGCAGCGGCCTGATGGACATGGTACGCCCGGCGCCCGACTCGCCGCCGGCCCGCTCGCTCCCCGGCATGGGCGACCATCCGACCGCGATGACGCTGTTCGCCGCCGTGATGATGGCGCTCTACCGCCGCGAGCGCACGGGCAGGGGCGGGGCCGTCTCCACCAACCTCATGGCGAACGGCCTCTGGTGGAACGCCTTCCAGACCAGCGCCATGCTCTGCGGCGCCGAGCACAAGCGGCGCCCGGCCCGCGAAGACGCCGCCAACGCGCTCCACAACCTCTACCGCTGCCGCGACGGCCGCTGGTTCCATCTCGTGCTGCTGCCGGAGGACCGCAACTGGCCGAAGCTGGTTGCGGCGCTGGAGAAGCCCGAATGGCTGGACGACCCGCGCTACCGGGATCGGCCGGCGCGGGTGGCCAACCGCCGCGCGCTCATCGCCGATCTCGACGCCGTCTTTGGCGGCCGCGACTGGCCGGAATGGCGCGAAATCCTCATCCGCCATGCCGTCAGCTTCGGCGAGATCGGCACGCTCGCGGACATTCCGGACGACGAGCAGATGCGGGAAAGCGGCGCGCTCATCCCCTGCGACGACCCGGAGGCGGGCGCTTCGCTGGCGCTCGCCGTGCCGCTCTTCCTGAAGGGCGAGGAACGGCGCAAGCCCGGGGCAGGCCCCGCGCTCGGCAGCGGCTGAGGGGCCAGGCTCCCGCCGCTTTCAGACGATAGTCCGGTCGCCGAGCCGGCGGACGGCCCCGGAGAACACGGCCACGACCTCGCCGTCCTTCTCGCGCACCTCGACCGCATACATGCCGGTGCGTCCTGCATCCGCCTGTTCCCGCGCCTCGGCCAGCAGGAGGCGGCCGGCCCGGCCCGGACGCAGGAAGGTAATCGAGCAGAATTGCGCGACCGACACCCGGTTGCCGCTGTTGCTCGCAAAGGCCATGGCGGAATCGGCGAGCGAGAAAATAAAGCCGCCATGACAGACGCGGTGGCCGTTCAGCATCTCCTCGGTCACCGGCATCGACATGCGCGCCCAGCCGGCGCCCACCGCCTCCAGCCTGATGCCGAGACCCTGCGACGCATCGTCATGCTCGTACATGGCGTCGGCAACGCGTCGGGCCAGCGCGTCTGCCGCGCGCGCTTCCGATCCCGCATTCATCAATGCGCGCCTTCGAATTCGTGAATGTAGTCCCGCGTCTCCGGCACCGCGTCCGGGTCCTTCGCAAGCTGGATCTGGAACACGGTCACGATGTTGTTGAGGAACCCGGCCTCGCAGGAGGCGAGGTAGAACTCCCACATCCGGCAGAACCGTTCGTCATACATCGCCCGCGCCCGGTCCCAATTCGAGACGAAGCGGTCCCGCCATGCCCGCAGCGTCTTCGCATAATGGCGCTTCAGAACCTCTATGTCCGTAACCAGCAAATGCTCCCCCTCTATCGCCGGCGTCAGCTCCGAAAGCGTCGGCAGATAGCCCCCCGGAAAGATATAGCGGGTAATCCACGGATTGACCGGACCGGGCGTGTCGTAGCGCCCGATGGTGTGAATCACCGCAACCCCGTCATCCGTCAGCAACTCACGCACCTTCCCGAAAAACTCCCGGTAGTGGCCCAGGCCCACATGCTCAAGCATCCCCACCGAAACGATCCGCTCATAGCGGCCCGCCTCCTCGCGGTAGTCCTGGAGCTTGAAACGCACCCGACCCGACAACCCCGCCTCCGCTGCGCGCGCGTTCGAAAGCTCGTGCTGCTCGTGGCTCAAGGTCACGCCTGTCACATCCACGTCAGCCTGCTCCGCAAGGTAAAGCCCCAGACCGCCCCAGCCCGACCCGATGTCCAGGACCCGGTCCCCCGGGCGCAGCAGAAGCTTCGCCGCCAGATGCGCCTTCTTCCGGCGCTGCGCCGTCTCGATGTCGTCATTGTCGGACGCGAAATAGGCGCAGCTGTATTGCCGGTCGCTGTCCAGGAACAGATCGAACAGCTCCGGCTTCAGGTCGTAATGGTGCGAAACCTTCCGCCGCGCCGCCCCTACCGGATTGTGCGTGCGAAAACGGCTTGCAAGCGTCCGGGCGAGGGCGGACAGGCCGGAATCGTTTCTGAGCCGTGCGCGGCGCATGTTGACGAGGGCGATGGCGAGGAAGTCGAGCAGCGTGCCGTCCTCGACGGTCAGCCGCCCGTCCATATAGGCCTCGCCCACCGCAAGCGCGGGATTGCGGAACATGGCGCGCGACACAGAGGCGTCATGCAGGCGGACCGTTGCCGACGGGCCGTCCGCGCCCTCCAGCCTGTGCGCCGTTCCCTTCGGGTCGATGACCGTCAGCGTTCCGACTTCGACGAACCGGCGCAGAAACGGCAGATACAGCATGGGCCGTGCTCTCCCCGCCTTCCATCCAACCGCGTCACATCCGCATGACGCCGGTCAATGCGCGGCCTCGAATTCGTGAATGTAGTCCCGCGTCTCCGGCACCGCATCCGGGTCCTTCGCAAGCTGGATCTGAAACACGTTGAGCTCCTTCGACAGGAACCCGGCCTCGCAGGCAGTGAGGTAGAACTCCCACATCCGGCAGAAGCGTTCGTCATACATCTCCCGCGCCCGGTCCCAATTCGAGACGAAGCGGTCCCGCCACGCCCGCAGCGTCTTCGCATAATGGCGCTTCAACACCTCTATGTCCGTCACCAGCAAATGCTGCCCCTCTATCGCCGGCGTCAGCTCCGAAAGCGTCGGCACATAAGTGCCGGGAAAGATGTAGCGCAGGATCCACGGATTGACCGGACCGGGCGTGTCATAGCGCCCGATGGTGTGGACCACCGCAACCCCGTCATCCGTCAGCAGCTCCCGTACCTTCCCGAAAAACTCCCGGTAGTGCCCCAGACCCACATGCTCAAGCATCCCAACCGAAACAATCCGCTCATACCGGCCCGTCTCCTCACGGTAGTCCTGCAACTTGAAACGCACACGCTCCGACACCCCCGCCTCCGCCGCGCGCCCGTTCGAAAGTTCGTGCTGCTCGTGGCTCAAGGTCACGCCCGTCACATCCACATCCGCCTGCTCCGCAAGATATAGACCCAGACCGCCCCAGCCCGAGCCGATGTCCAGGACCCGGTCCCCCGGGCGCAGCAGAAGCTTCGCCGCCAGATGCGCCTTCTTCCGGCGCTGCGCCGTCTCGATGTCGTCATTGTCGGACGCGAAATAGGCGCAGCTGTATTGCCGGTCGCTGTCCAGGAACAGGTCGAACAGCTCCGGCTTCAGATCGTAATGGTGCGAAACCTTCCGCCGCGCCGCCCCCACAGGGTTGTGCGTGCGGAGGCGGCCCAAAGCGTTCCGGGCAAGCGCCGCAGGTCCCGTCGAGCGGCCGAGATGCGCCTCGCGCCGGTTCACCACCAGAATGGTCAGGAAGTCGAGCAGCGTGCCGTCCTCGACGGTCAGCCGCCCGTCCATATAGGCTTCGCCCACCGCAAGCGCCGGGTTGCGGACAAGCGCCCGGCCCACCGAGGAATCGTGCAGGCGGACAGTGGCGGAAGGCCCGCCCGCGCCCTCTATGCTATGCGTGCTTCCGCGCGGGTCGATTACGGTCAGCCGACCGAATTGGACGAGCCGGCGCAGCAACGGCACGAACAGCATCGGTCCTGCTCTCTCCCTTCTCCACGCCTGCCGCCGGCGGGAAGCGGAAGGCTAGTTCTCTTCGGCCGGCTCCTCTTCCGACGCTTCCTCCGGCGCGGCTTCGCCGCCTTCGGCCGCACCGCCGTCAGGACCATCGTCATCGAAGAATTCCGACAGCCCGCCCTCGAAACGATAGGCGTCCTCGTCGTCCACCGCCAGCACGTCCTCGCCGCGCGCCTGCGCTTCCGCCTCATCGAGCGTGCGGGCGACATTGGCGGTAATCGGCACCTGGACCTCGGGATGCAACTGTACCGTGATGTCGTGCAGGCCGAGCGACTTGATCGGCTGCGGCAGGCGGAGTTGCCGGCGGTCGATCTCGACGCCTGCTTCGCTTGCGGCCTCCGCAATGTCACGCACCGTGACCGATCCGTAGAGATGGCCCGTGTCGCCGGCACGGCGGATCAGCGTGACGCTGAAGCCTTCCAGCTTGTCCGCGACCCGTTCGGCCTCGCCCTTGCGCTCCAGGTTGCGCGCCTCGAGCTCCGCGCGGCGCGCTTCGAAAACGGCCATGTTCTCCGGCGTCGCGCGCAGCGCCTTCTTCTGCGGCAGCAGGTAGTTCCGCGCATAGCCCGGCTTGACCGTGACGATATCGCCCATCAGCCCCAGGCTCTCGACCCGTTCCAGAAGGACCAGCTCCATTACTCATTCTCCTTCGGACCGCCCCCGAGACGGGTGCGCAAACCGACATAGGGCTCCGCAAGACCCAGCGCCGCAACCAGCACGAACGGCCAGGCCATCAGGAACCCCAGCAGATAGAAACCGACCAGCCAGACCGCCCGCCCCGGAAGCCGGGCCACCACGGCATGGACGACGGCGAGCCCCTGCAGCAGGAACGGAACGGCGAAGACGATAGCCAGATTGCGGCCGATATACTCCAGCGCTCCGCTGGCGGCAATCCCGGCGAGGCAGGAAAGGCCAAGCGCGTATAGCGGCCATGCCGGAAGCGTCAGGCTCCGCCATGGCGGCGACGGCCGCCGCGCGATGGAGAGACGGGCGGCGATGGCCTGGCCGAGCACGCCGTCCAGCGCGAGCGTCAGGAAAAGCAGCGCGGCGGCGATGCCTGGCAGGAAGTTCGCGGCGCGCTCCGTCAGGCCCTGCTCTTTGGCGCGCTCGGCGACCTCCGGCGGCAAGCCGGAGTCCAGAACCGCCTCGACCGTCTGCTGCACCTCCAGGCGCGGATCGATACCCTGCATCACGGCGACAGCGAACATGGCCGCGAGCGCGGCGGCCGCCATGGCCGTCAGCACCGCCACGAGCCGGCCGGGCGGATACCATTCGACGCCGCCCTGCCCGTCGGCGCGGTTCAGCAGGGCCTGCCGGCAGAGCACCGCGACCGGAAGCCCGACAATGAGCGCGAAATAGCCTGCGGTGAAAAACCCGATGATTCCAGCAACCGTGACGGCGCCGATGAGCGCCGCCGCCGCCGCCGGCAGCCAGCCGAGGGAAAGCCCGACCAGGAACAGCGGCGCCGCGGCGAAATAGGCCAGCAGCGCCGCGCCCAGCGAACCTGTGACGATGGAGCCGAAAAGCGCGCCGGCGGCGAGCCCGCCAACAATCAGGAGGATGAGATCCTTGCCCATCCAAACCGCGCGGGCAGCGGTCCCGGGCCTACTTTACGACGTAGGGCAACAGCGCCATGTAGCGCGCGCGCTTGATCGCCTGCGCGAGCTCGCGCTGCTTTTTCGCCGAAACGGCGGTGATCCGGCTCGGCACGATCTTGCCGCGTTCCGACAGGAAGCGCTGCATGAGCTTCACGTCCTTGTAGTCGATCTCCGGCGCATTGGGCCCCGAGAAGGGACAGCTCTTGCGGCGGCGGAAGAACGGGCGGCGCGGGGCGGCATTCATTGAGCGGCCTCCGTTACGGCGGCGGCGGCCGGGCGGGCGGCGCCTTCGTCTTTCGTCTCTGCGGCATCCGCCGTCCCTGCCGTATTCCGCGCCTCGGCGGCATCCCGGCGCGGGCGCGCATCGCGCCGTCCGCGATCGTCCCGCGGGCGCGCCTGCAGCATCACCGACGGCCGTTCGTCCACGGCCTCGATCCGCACGGTCAGGTAGCGCAGCACGTCTTCCGACAGCCGCATACGCCGTTCGAGCTCGGCAATCGCATCGCCGGACGCCTCGAAATTGAAGAGGACATAGTGGCCCTTGCGGTTCTTCTTGATTCGATAGGCCAGGGTCTTGAGGCCCCAATGTTCGCGCTTCTCGACCTTGCCGCCGAGCGATTCCATGAGGGTCCCGTAGTCATCCGCCAGGGTCTCGACCTGTGCGGGCGACATGTCCTGACGCGCGATAAAGACATTCTCGTAAAGAGCCATTGCCTATGCGTTTCGTCCTGCAAGTTGCACTGGGAGCGCGGTTATACACGAACCCGCAATGCGCGCAAGCTGCCGGAATGCGCCCTTGACAGCCCCCGCCCCCGCGCCTTGATTGCTCTCGCGCGAAGAGGCATCGGGAGGGGGCCGTGGCACGAGCTTTCGTCTTTCCGGGACAGGGATCGCAGGCGGTCGGAATGGGCAGCGCGCTGGCGGAGGCCTCGGCGGCGGCGCGCGAGGTTTTCGAGGAGGTCGATGACGCCCTCGGGCAGAGCCTCTCGCGCCTGATGTTCGAAGGCCCCGGCGACGAACTCACCCTGACCGAGAACGCGCAGCCGGCGCTGATGGCGCACAGCATGGCGGTGTTCAGGGTGCTGGAGCGCGAAGGCGGCGTTTCGCTGCCCGCCTCCTGTCTCTATCTGGCGGGGCACTCGCTCGGAGAATATTCGGCCTTGACGGCGGCCGGCGGCTTCCGGCTTGCCGATACCGCCAGGCTTCTGAAATTGCGCGGACAGGCGATGCAGGGCGCGGTGCCCGTCGGCGCCGGCGCCATGGCCGCGCTGCTCGGCCTCGATTTCGAGCAGGTAGCGGAGGTCGCGCGCGAAGCCGCGGAGGGCGAGGTCTGCGACCCGGCCAATGACAACGCCCCCGGCCAGGTCGTGGTGAGCGGCGACCGCGCCGCCGTCGAACGCGCGGTGGAGCTGGCGAAGGCGCGGGGCGCGCGCCGGGCGATCCTGCTGGATGTGAGCGCCCCCTTCCACTGCTCGCTGCTCCAGCCCGCCGCCGACGCCATGGCGGAGGCGCTCGATTCCGTCGCCATGCAGGATCCCTCGGTGCCGCTGGTCGCCAATGTCACGGCGCAGCCGGTGGAGAGCGCCGCGGACCTGCCCAACCTGCTGGTGCGCCAGGTCACGGCGACGGTCCGCTGGCGGGAAAGCATGACGTTCATGCGCGACAATGACGTGGACCGGGTGGTCGAGCTGGGCTCGGGCAAGGTGCTCTCCGGGCTGGTCAGGCGTATCGACAGGGAGATGTCGGGCGTCGCGGTGGAGGGTCCGGACGATATCGAGGCGCTGTTGAAGGAGCTTTGACGGCCATGCTGAAACTCACGCCTGCCGACGGCGGCTTTGCGAGACTCGTGGAGGGCATCGCCCTTCACGAGCCGCAGGACGAGAAGACGCGGGAAGCGCTCGATCTGGCGCTTGCCGAACACGGCGTGCTGGTGTTCCGCCGGCAGGCGCTCTCCGAGGCCGAAATTGCGGAGGCCGCCTCCTGGTTCGGCGCGCTGGAGCTGATCGTGCGCGAGGACTGGGCGTCGAAATACCAGCCGGAGATCACCTATATCTCCAACATGCGCAGCCCCGGCGGCGACACCATCGGGGGCATCGGCCAGGGCGAGCTCGCCTGGCATTCCGACCAGTCCTACATGACCGATCCGGCGACCGGCTCGCTGCTCTACTGCGTCGAGTCCCGGGCCGGGCAGGCGCCGACAAGCTGGGCGAACCTGGAAGCCGCCTATGCGGCTCTCGACGACGACACGAAGGCCCGGATCGACGGCAGGCGCGGCGTCTTCAGCTACGCCGTGCGGGTGGCCGGCTATGGCGAGATCGACAAGATGGCCGAGGAGGAAATCCGCCGGCGCACGCCGGATGTCACCCATCCGCTGGTGCACACCCATCCCGTGACCGGCCGCAAGGCGCTCTATCTCGATCCCGGCACCATGTCCGGTATCGAGGGCATGGAGGCGGAAGAGGGCCGCGCCCTGCTCGACCGGTTGATCGCGCATGCGACCGAGCCGCGCTTCGTCTACCGGCACCGCTGGCAGGTCGGCGACACCGTGCTCTGGGATAACGGCTTCCTCCTGCACAAGCGCGACGATTTCGACCCGGCGCAAAACCGCTGGCTGAAGCGCGCGACCTTCCGGCCGTCTCCCGCCCGGCACATCGTGCCCGGCCACGCCTGAGCTCCGGTGCCGCCTTGGCGCTGACGCCCCGCGTCTATATCCAGGCCTGCATCCGCGCGGCTTCGGTCCGGGGCTGCGCGGCACAGGTGGCGCGGCGCGGCTTCGACGGGGCGGGCGCGGTGCTGCTGAAGCTCAACCGCCTCGACGGCACCGCCCAACTCCTCCGCCCGGCCTGGACCGACGGCGACCATCGCCGCTGGCTCGCCCGCCCGCCGGGCCCCGAGGCCGAGGCCGACGAGGAAATCGCCCGCGAAACCGCCCGCGACCCCGACATCTGGGTGCTCGAAATAGAAGACCGCGAAGGCCGCCACCCGCTCGACGAGCCGGTGGAGTTGCTCAGCTAAAGACGCATTCCCCGATCGGGGACGCGGTCTCGCCTACTCCGCCGCGGTCAAACCCGGTCGGTAAAGGACGCGGGGGGCGGCGCGTTCGTATTTGCGGGCGGGCGTTTCCACCACATCGGCGAGCGGGGCGGCCTGGCGGGAGCGCAGGACCTGCCTTTCCGGCGGACGGCCGTAATCCGTGGTTCGCTGCACCGGCCGGCGCCCGGCCGCGCGGATGGTCTCTTCCATGCGGTGCGGGGCCATTTCCTGCCCGTGGACCGTGCCGGCGGCGCGGGTGATGCTCTCGTTCATCAAGGTGCCGCCTAGGTCGTTCGCGCCGGCCGCCAGCGCCGCCGCAATGCCGTCCGGCCCCATCTTGACCCAGGAGGTCTGGATATTGACGAAATGGGGCGCCAGCGCGAGGCGCGCGACGGCATGCATCAACACCGCCTCGCGGAAGGTCGGCCCCTTGCGCGCCCGGCCCTTCAGGTAGATCGGCGCCTCCATGTGAACGAAGGGCAGCGGCACGAATTCGGTAAAGCCGCCCGTACGCGCCTGGAGAGCGCGCAAGCGGAGCAGGTGGCGGGCCCAGTGGACCGGCCGCTCGACATGGCCGTACATGATCGTCGCCGTGGACCGGATGCCGAGGCCGTGCGCGGTCTCCATGACATCCAGCCATTGCTGCGTGTCGATCTTGTCCGGGCAGATGATCCGGCGCACCTCGTCGTCCAGCACTTCCGCCGCCGTGCCCGGCAGGGTGCCGAGGCCGGCGGCCTTCAGGTCGCGCAGGAAGGATTCGACCGGGACGCCGAGCGTGTGCGCGCCCTGGAACACTTCGAGCGGCGTGAAGGCGTGGACATGGATATCGGGCGCCGCCGACTTCACCGCATCCAGAATGTCGAGATAGGTCCGGCCCGTGTAGTCCGGGTGGATGCCGCCCTGCATGCAGACTTCGGTCGCGCCCCGATCCCAGGCCTCGGAGACGCGGCGGCGGATTTCATCGAGGTCCAAGTCGTAGGGGCGGCCGCGCAGGTTCTCGGAGAGCCTGCCCTTCGAGAACGCGCAGAACTGGCATTTGAAGTAGCAGACATTGGTGTAGTTGATGTTGCGGTTCACCACATAGGTGACGGTATCGCCCGCGAGCCGCTCCCGGACCCGGTCGGCGGCCTCCGTTACGGCGTGAAAGTCGTCGTCGCGGGCCTGGAACAGCCGCACGATGGCGGCCTCGTCCAGCGCCGCGCCCGCTTCGGCGTCCGCAAGGACCGCCGCGACATCCGCGCTCGCAGCACCCCGCCGCAGGATCGGCTCGGGCGCCGTCAGCTCGCCCGGCGACCAGTCGTCCGGCCGCGCCAGACCCTCGGAATCGGAAAGCTGCAGCGCCCGCGTCAGCATGGCCGGCGCCAGCCACTCGTCGTTCAGATAGGGCGGATAGACTGTCAGCCGCTCGACCAGTTGCTTGCCGGCTGCGGCCGTTTCGCGCGCCAACACTTCCAGATGCGGCCAGGGCGCTTCCGGGTTGACGAAGTCCGGCGTCACCGGCGAGACGCCGCCCCAGTCGTCGATGCCCGCCGCCACGATAGGGCCGAGCGCGCCGGGCGACAGGTTGGGCGGCGCCTGGATCGAGGCGGCCGGGCCGAAGACCAGCCGTGCGACGGCGATGGTCCAGAGCAGTTCGTCCGGGCCGGGCTCCGGCGCATCGGCCATTTTCGTGTCCGGCTTGGCGCGGAAGTTCTGAACGATGATCTCCTGCACCGCGCCTGTCGCGTCGTCGATCTCGCGCAGCGCCAGCAACGCCTCGATGCGCTCCTGCCGCGTTTCGCCGATGCCGATCAGGATGCCGGAGGTGAACGGCACCTTCGCCTCGCCGGCGAGCCGGATGGTCTCCAGGCGGCGCGCGGGCAGCTTGTCCGGCGAGCCGTAATGCGGCATGCCCTTTTCGCATAGCCGGTCCGAGGCGCTTTCCAGCATGATGCCCATCGAGGCCGAGACGCCGCGCAGCCCCGCCAGTTCGTCGGCCGTCATCAGGCCGGGATTGAGGTGCGGCAGCAGGCCGGTCTCTTCGAAGACCAGTTGCGCCATGGCCTTCAGATAGTCGAGCGTCGTTTCGTAGCCGAGTCCGGCGAGCGCCTCCCGCGCCGCGCGGTAGCGCCGCTCCGGCTTGTCGCCCAAGGTGAACAGCGCTTCCTTGCAACCGGCCGCAGCACCCGCCCTCGCGACCTCGAGCACCTGCTCCGGCGTCATATAGGCGCTCTCGCCCCGGCGCGGCGGCTTGGCGAAGGTGCAGTAGTGGCAGACGTCGCGACAGAGATGCGTCAGCGGGATGAACACCTTGCGCGAATAGCTGATGCGCGACCCGTGCAGCCGGTCGCGCAACTGCGACGCGGCATCCATCAGGCCTTCGAGGTCGCCGCAACCGGCAAGCGCCAGCGCTTCGCCGGGCTCCGGGCGTCGGTCGATATATTGCAGGAGTTCCATCATGCGCGACCCTGGTGTCCGTTCGGGAATTGGCGTCCGGGTGCCTCAAGGCAGGGCTGGAGGCGTTGCCCCGTCCCTTTTCCCGTCATGCCCGGACTTGTTCCGGGCATCTCTCTCCACCGGGCGGCCGCATGGATGCCCGGAACAAGTCCGGGCATGACGCGGAGCGGCGTTCGGGTATGACGGAACCGGACCGGACCTTGCATGGACACTATTTTCAAACGGCCTCTTAGCGGCGGACTGCCGAATGGGGCAAACATATGGCGCAGGCGGGCCGGGAGGTCCATGGGGCGCGGGCTAATATTCAGGCCGGCGCTTCTCCAGGAAAGCGGCCACACCCTCCCGGAAGTCGGGAGAGGCGCGCACCCGGTCGCCGAGCGCCTGTTCGCGCGCTTCCTGGGAGAGCGTCCATTCCTCCAGCCCGGCGGTGATCTGCTCCTTGACCGCCTGCACGGCCGCCGGGCTATTGGCGGCGATCGACCGCGCCTTCCCGACCGCCCAGTCCAAAAGCTCCCCGGCCGGCAGCACCGCGTTCACCAACCCGATGGTGCGGGCTTCCTCCGCGTCCAGCAGGCGGCCGGTCAGGATCATGTCCATAAGATGCACATGGCCGATCTGCCGCACGAGCTTGGTCGCCGCGCCGCCGAAGGGATAGATGCCCCATTTGACCTCGGGCAGCCCGAAGCGGGCGTGGGGCGCGGCGCCGCGCAAGTCGGTCGAGATCAGCAATTCGACCCCGCCGGCGACACAGTCGCCGTTGACGGCCGCCACGATGGGCTTGCGGTAGCGCTTCGTCTTGAGCAGCGCGCGCGCCACCGCCGCGGCCGTCTCCGGCGAGGCCGACAGGTCTCCCGAGACATCCGCGCCGCTGCAGAAGCCCTTATCGCCTGCGCCGGTGAGCACGATGGCGCGCGCAGGCCCCGCCTCCAACTCGTCCCAGAGATCGGCGAGGCGGACCATCATCGCGCGGGTCATGGCGTTGCGGCGCGCCTCGTTCTCGATCCGCACCAGCGCCACATGCCCGCCAAGGTCCTCGGAATGGATGCGCATCTCACGGCTTCCTCATCGCGAAACGGCAAGTCTATGCTGCGGAACCGGCTTCGCAATCATATGGGGGAAGATCGAACATGGCCGCCACGATTTCGCTGGAGGAGTGCCGCGCGCTTGCATTCGACGCCTTTTCCAACGCCGGCGTCTGCCGCGCCCAGGCCGAGGAGACCGCCGACCACATCACCCGCGCGGAAGCCGACGGCTGCAAGAGCCATGGCCTTTTCCGCCTGCCGGGCTTTATCGCCTCGGTCCGCAGCGGCAGCGCGGACCCGGAGGCGGAACCGGACATCCTGGACGCCGCTCCGGGCCTCGTCGCCATAGACGGCCGGCGCTGCTTCGCGCCGCTGTCGGTCGCGCGTGGGCGCGTGCTGCTGGCCGCGAAGGCCCGCTCCCAGGGCATCGCGTGCATGACGATCCGCAACTCGCTCAATTTCTCTGCGCTCTGGCCGGATATCGAACCCCTGGCCGAGGAGGGGTTCGTGGCGTTCACCTTCGTAAACTCGCAGAGCTTCGTGGCGCCCGCTGGCGGCACCCAGGCCCTGTTCGGCACCAATCCGATGGCCTTCGCCTGTCCGCGCGCCGACGGCCGGCCGCCGATGGCCTTCGACCAGGCGTCTTCGGCGACCGCGCGGGGGGAACTCCAGATCGCGGCGCGCGACGGCCACGAGGCGCCGCCCGGCGCAGGCCTCGGCCCGGACGGCCGGCCGACCACCGATCCCTCCGAGATCCTGAAAGGCGTGCAACTGCCGTTCGGCGGCTACAAGGGCTCGGCGATCGCGCTCATGGTGGAACTGATGACGGGCGGCCTCTCCGGCGGGTTCTTCGGCTATGAGAGCAGGGCCGCCTACAACGATGACGGCGGGCCTGCCAACACCTGCCAGTCCTTCGTCGCCATCGACCCGGTCCGGCTGGCAGGCCCCGGGTTCCGCGCGCATGTCGAGGCGCTGTTCGAGCGGCTGCTTGCCGACGGCGATGCGCGGCTGCCGGGCGACCGGCGCCTTGCGAACCGCGCCCGCACGGCCGAAGAGGGCATTACGGTCGAAGACAGGCTCTACGCCACCGTCTGCGAACTGGCCGGCAGGGGGTAGCGCGGCTTCCGGGACCCGCCGTCTTGCGCTAGGGTCCGTCCGACCGACTGTGAACGCCGGAGAGGGAACCCGCCCGATGGACTTCGAATACAACGACCGCACCAAGGAGCTGGTCGGCCGCGTCCAGGACTTCATGGACCGCTACGTCTATCCGAACGAGGAGGTCTATTACGAGCAGCTGGAGGAAGGCGACAACCGCTGGAAGGTCATTCCGGTCCTGGAGGAGCTGAAGGAGAAGGCGCGCGAGGAGGGGCTCTGGAACCTCTTCCTACCCGAAAGCGAGCTCGGCGGCGGCCTCACCAATCTCGAATACGCCCCGGTCTGCGAGGTCATGGGGCGGATCAACTGGGCGCCGGAAGTGTTCAACTGCTCCGCGCCGGACACCGGCAATATGGAAGTGCTGGAGCGCTACGGCACGCCGGAGCAGAAGAAGCAGTGGCTGGACCCGCTGCTGGCCGGCGAAATCCGCTCCGCCTTCGCCATGACCGAGCCGCGCGTCGCTTCCTCCGATGCCACCAATATCGAGAGCCGGATCGAGCGCGACGGCGACGAATATGTCATCAACGGGCGCAAATGGTGGACCTCCGGCATTGGCGACCCGCGCTGCAAGATCCTCATCTTCATGGGCAAGAACGACCCGACCGGCCCGCGCTACAACCAGCAGTCCATGATTCTGGTGCCGACCGACGCGCCCGGCATCGAGGTCGTGCGGATGCTGAACGTGATGGGCTTCGACGACGCGCCGCACGGCCATGGCGAGGTGGATTTCAAGGATGTGCGCGTGCCGGCCTCGAACATGCTGCTCGGCGAGGGCCGCGGCTTCGAGATCGCGCAGGGCCGCCTCGGCCCCGGCCGCATCCACCACTGCATGCGCATCATCGGCGTGGCCGAGCGCGCGCTCGAGATGATGTGCCGGCGCGGCACCGAGCGGGTGACCTGGGGCACGCCGGTCGGCGACCGCGACAATTTCCGCGAGCGCGTCGCCGATGCGCGCATCAATATCGAGATGTGCCGCCTGCTGACGCTCAAGGCCGCCTACATGATGGACACGGTCGGCAACAAGGCCGCGCGGCAGGAAATCGCCATGATCAAGGTGGCGGCGCCGAACATGGCGCTGCAGGTGATCGACGACGCCATGCAGGCCCATGGCGGCGGGGCGATGAGCCAGGCTTTCAAGCTCTCCTTCATGTGGGCGCGGATGCGCGCGCTGCGCTTCGCCGACGGCCCGGACGAGGTGCACCGCCAGCAGATCGCGCGGCTCGAAATGCGCCGCCAGGTCGATTGGCCGCCCCGCACCGCCCAGGCCGCGGAGTGAGGACCGGGGGGACGGAGCCATGAGGAGCCGCGCATGACCATCCCGGCGCCGCAACCGCTGCATCCCTCGCTCGGCGCGGAAATCCGCGGACTCGACCTGCGGGAGACATTGTCTCCGGAGGACCGGGCCGCGGTGGCCGCCGCGCTTGCCGAGCACATCGTGCTGGTGTTCCGCGACCAGACCTTCACGCCGGCCGAGTATCTGGCCGCCTGCTCGCAGCTCGGCGCGCCGATGGCGCAGCATTTCAGCCAGCACAACATGCCCGACCAGCCGATGATCGGGCGCATCTGGCACCGCAACGGCCAACGCCCGGCGGCCATGTGGCACACCGACCACACCAACCGCGAGCGCCCACCCAAGGCGACGATCCTCTACGGCGTGGAAATCCCGCCGGAGGGCGGCGACACCAGCTTCGCGAACATGCGCGCGGCCTGAGACGGCCTCGATGCCGAAGAGCAGCAGCGCCTGGCGGGCCTGCGGACCGTCAACCGGCTCGACCGGCACCTTCTGGACCGGACGCTGAAGGAGGACCGCGAGAAATACGACATCCCCGCCGTCCATCCCATGATGCGCACCCATCCCGAGCACGGCTCGAAGGCGCTCTATTTCCACATCTCCAAGGCGCATTACATCGAGGACATGACGCCCGAGGCCTCGCGCGCACTCATGCAGGACCTGCTGGACCGCACGATCCATGACGGCATCGTCTATCGCCATCGCTGGCGGCAGGGCGACATGGTGGTCTGCGACAACCGCGCCGCGATGCACCGGGCCCACGGCGATTACGACCGCCGGCATTCCCGGACGCTCTGGCGCATCATCCTGGAGGGCGACCGGCCGGTCTGACCGCCCCTTACCGGGCCGCCTCCATGAAGTTCCCGTAGAGGGTCTCCGAGGCGCTGAGGAAGCCGGGCATTTCCCGCTCCGCCTCCGCGCGCAACTCTGCAACGCCGTTTTCGCCCATTACCTCGACCAGGTCTTCCAGATAATCGGGGATCGCGGCCCACTTCTCCACCGTGTCCCGCTCGACCTCGACATGGTACTGCATCGACCAAGCGTTCCCGTTCACCCGCATGGCCTGGATTGCGCATAGCGGGGACCGTGCGAGAACCGTGGCTCCTTCCGGGGCCTGGGCAACCCGGACGCCGTGCCATTGGAGGCATTTCTGCCGGACCGGCAATCCCTTCATCAGCGGGTCGTTGCGCCCGTCCTCCGTCAGTTCGATGTCCAGAATGCCGATCTCCGGCGGCGCCTGGGGGCCGCATGTGCCGCCGAGCGCGTCCGCCAGCAACTGGTGGCCGAGGCAGATGCCGAGAAACGGCTTCCCCATCTCCTGCACCCATCGGCGGATCGCCGCTTTCTCGGCCACCAGCCAAGGGTTGTCCTCGATGTCCCAGACGTCCATCGGGCCCCCCATGACCCACAGCGCGTCATAATCGTCCAGGCCGGGAATGGCGTCGCCCTCATCCAGTTCGACCGCATCCCACTGGACACCGTCCCGGGCCAGTAGCCGGCGCAGCGACCCGGGGTGTTCGCACTCCACATGCTGGAAAACGAGCAGCTTCATATCTTGCCCTTCCACGGGACGAGAGACCGTTCGATCCGGCGCATGATGAGGTCGAAGACGAAGGCCACGGCGCCGATGACGATAATGCCGAGAAACACGATGTCGGTGGCGAGGAACCGGGCGGCATTCAGCACCATCACGCCGATCCCGGCCTTGGCGGCCACCATCTCGGCGGCGACCAGCGTCGTCCATCCGAACGCAATGGCGACCCGCATGCCCGTCAAGATCTCCGGAAGCGCGCCTTTCAGCACGACCTGGCGCAGGACCTGGCGGTGGCTCGCCCCCATCGAATAGGCCGCATGGATCTGCTCGATGGACACGGAGCGCACGCCCGCGCGGGCGTTGATGGCGATGGGCGCGAAACAGGCGAGGTAAATCAGGAACAGCTTGCCGCCCTCGCCGATCCCGAACCAGATGATCGTCAGCGGCAGGTAGGCGAGCGGCGGGATCGGACGGTAGAACTCGATGGGTGGATCGAAAATGCCGCGCGCGTGACGGTTCATGCCCATCGCGATGCCGATCGGGACCGCGGTCGCTGTCGCCAGCGCAAAGGCGCCGAAAACGCGGTAGAGGCTCCAGAGAATGTGCTCGTGCAGCGCGTGGTCGCTGAAGCCGAAGCACTTTGCCTCGACCTTCTCCATGCCGCCGACCGTGACCAGCAGCCGCTCGAAATAGTGGTCGGTGCAGGCGATCTTGGCGAATTTCGAGATCACCATTTCGGGCGCCGGCAGGAACAGGGGCCGGATCAGCCCGAGCTGCGTGACCGCCCACCAGCCGCCGAGAAGCAGGACGATGGTGACCGCGCTGATGACGGTGGCGGAGCCGCGCCCCGGCGCGCCGTATTGCTCCACCGCTTGCGCCGCGCGCCGTCTGAAAATTCCGGACCTCATGGCGGTCCGTCGCCGATCTCTTCGCCGTAGATGATCGACAACACCTCTTCGCGAAGCGCGATGAAGTCCGGCGACGACTTGATCGCCCTCGCATTGCCGGTCTCGAAGAAGCGGTTGCAGAAGTCGATATCGTAGCTGTGCGTGATCCGGCCCGGCCTGGGCGACATCACGATCAGCCGTGTCGCCATGAACAGGGCTTCCTCGACGCTGTGCGTGATGAAGAACACCACCTTCCGGGTCTTGCTCCACGCATCCAGAACCAGCTCCTGCATGTTCTCCCGCGTGAAGGCGTCGAGCGCGCCCAGCGGCTCGTCCATGAGCAGCATGTCCGGATTGCAGGTCAGGGCCCGGGCGAGGCCGACGCGCTGCTGCATGCCTCCGGAAAGCTGGTAGATCGGATAGCGCTCGAAGTCCGACAGGCCCACCAGGGCCAGATATTCGCGCGCCCTGGAGAGGCGTTCCTCCCTCGCAACGCCCTGGAGCTTCAGCCCGAACTCGGTGTTTTCCAGCACATTGAGCCAGGGCAGAAGGGCATGTTTCTGGAAGACCACGCCGCGGTCGGGTCCCGGGCCGCGGATCGGCGTGTCCTTGTGAAGGACCTCGCCCGAGGTCGGCTGCAGGAAGCCCGCTATGACATTGAGTAATGTCGTCTTGCCGCAGCCCGACGCGCCGAGGGCGACGACGAACTCGTTGTCGCGGAAGTCCAGGCTCACATTGTCGAGCGCCCGGACCACACCCTCGCCCTCCACCGCCGGAAACTCCACGGTCACGCGATCGAGGCTGACGATCGCAGTCATGTCTGCGCGCCTGAAGGCCGAAGCAGGCTGCCCGGCCCGGAAGCCGGATAGCCCGAGGCCGTTCAGCAGCCGCCGTCCAGAACCATTTGGGCGAATTCGGGCGTTGCGGAAGCGGAATAGTCGTCGAGGACGCTATCCAGCTTGCCCTGCGACACCAGGAACTCCGAGGCCGCCATCAGCGCGTTCTGCACCCCGCCGCCGAGCCAGGTGGCCGACACCTGTTCCTCAAGCGTCGGATAGTCGTAGAGCGCCAGCACGCCGCCCACCTGGTCCGCATTGCCGGAAACCGCGTTGGCGATCCCCATGGCATTGTCCGTGCCCGGCCCGTAGGCCCCCGGGTTCATGCGGTAGTCCGCGTCGGCCGACGAGACCATCTTGACCCACTGGCAGGCGAACTCGGGGTTCTCGTCCGTGAAACCCTTGCGCGCCACCATGGCGTCGAAGGTGGCCTTGCCCCAATTGCTGAGATCGCCGGAGGTCAGCAGCACCCGGCCTTTTTCCTTCATGCGGCCGAGGGCCGGGTCCCAGACGAACCCGCCATTGATGTCGCCGCGTTCCCAGGCCGCGACCATGTCCGGCGGCGACATGTCGAGAACTTCGAGGTCCCCGGTCGGGATGTTGAACTGCTCCAGCGCGAACATCATGTGGAAATGCGTCGTGGAGCCGAACGGAACCGCGATCGTCTTCCCCTTGAGGTCCTGCGGCGCGGTGATGGAATCGTCCACGACCAGCGCTTCGGCATTGTTGATGTTGTCGTAGATGTAGATGACCTGGAGATCGACGCCCCGGCTGTATCCCGCCGCCGTCGGCGACGAACCGTTGAGCGAGATGTCCACCGAGCCCGACGCCATCGCGTTGATGACTTCGGTGCCGGAGGTGAATTTCACGAACTCGATGCTCTTGCCGCCGAGGCCGTTCGCCTTGAGCTCCTCCATCTTGGCCTTCCACGGCCCATAAACGAGCTGGTAGCCGACCGTGACATCGGCCGCCTGTGCATGCGCGGCGATGCCGGCCAGCGCGCAAGCGGCTATGGCCGCGACCGGACGCAGAAGTTTCTTCATGGTTTGTCCTTCCCCGTCGATGGTTCCGCCGCACCCCGATTGGACGGCGCTCCCGAACCCGGTTCCGCCGGACCGGATGTCTCGGGGAAGCGTAGTCCAATCCCGGAACGACCGCAAAGCAAGCGTCAGGGCAAAGACCGGAAAATCGCGCCTTCCGCCGGTGCCCGGCACTCCGGCACGGCCCAGCCCCGGAGTCGCCCCCGATATTGGCGTCCTAGCGGGGAAACGCAGGCGCTCCGCTTTGGCAGGATTGCGTGTGCGACTGGACAAGAAGTATTGTTCCTTAAATTTTAGTAATAATTCCTGATTATAGTTGACAAAAATAATCAGAACCTATATTGGGCTGGATGGGCGGTGTCCGGAGGCCGCCTCGTCCTCCGCGTCGGCGCCGGCGCGAAAAAGCCCCCGATTCGGCCAGCGGGTGAAGTGCGCCCTGCGTTTGGCTCGCGCGCGCGGGCGCACCCGGGCAATCAGGCGCGCGATTCGCGCCGCCACGAAATGCGCGCCCGCGGGCGCGAGCGCCGGCACGCGGGATACGCGCGGATTAGGGTCCCGCCGCCGGCCAGTCGGCGGCGGGGTGAATGGAACGAAACTGGAGTGAAGGGACGGATCTGTGCCGAAGACAGAATGCTACCGGAACCGGATGAAATATCCGCAGCTTATGCCCGAACAGGCAGTGGGATATGTGCCTTACGCATGCAGATCATGACATCTCATGACATAAAATGCGAATTTCTTTAGGTGGCCGCTATGGAGTGCTATTCACATGGCGGCCGGAGGGGGCGGCCATGGGTCGAGATATCAAATCTGAAATCTTGACCCGCTCCTGGATGTCAAGTTACGCCACCCGCTGACCTGACATGTGCGACCTGTGGTCTGCGCGTCGTATCTCGATGTTGCCCACGTGACAGCAGAAGCCAGCGTTGCGCCCATGATCGGTCGATCGGAATTCGAAAGCCCGACTTTGATCCAACTCTCCGACGCCACGCTGAATGACCTGCCGGAAACGGTTGCCCGGCCGATCTACGACCGGGCGGCTCTGACACCGGGGATCGTCCATATCGGGCTCGGCAACTTCCACCGCGCGCACCAGGCCTGGTATCTGCACCGGCTGTTTCAGCTCGGCCTCGACCGCGACTGGGCAATCGTCGGGGCCGGAGTCCGTCAATACGATGCGCTCCAGCGCGAGAAGCTCTTGAGGCAGGACTGCCTGTCGACGTTGATCGAACTCGACCCGTCCGGCAAGTCGGCGGAGGTGGCCGGCGCGATGATCGACTATCTGCCAGTCGAATCAGGCAACGCTGCCTTGATCCGCCAAATGGCCGACCCCGCAATCCGGATCGTCTCACTGACGGTGACCGAGAGCGGATACTATGTCGATCCCGCAACAAAGGGCTTCGACGAGACGCATGCCGACATCCGGCACGACATAGCATTCCCGGACCGCCCGCGAACGGCGTTCGGCGCGATGGTTGCGGCGCTCAGGCTCAGGCGCGAGGAGGGCATTAACCCGTTCACCGGCCAGAGCTGCGACAATCTCGTCGGCAACGGCGCTGCGCTGCGCCAGGCCGTGGTCTCGCTCGCACAGGCGTCCGATCCCGGCCTTGCCGCGTGGATCGACGCGAACTGCTCGTTTCCGAACTCGATGGTCGATTGCATCGTGCCGCGAACCGGACCGGAGGAGCTGGCGCTTTCGCAGGCATTCGGCATCGACGACGCGGTTCCCGTCACGCACGAGAACTTCCGCCAGTGGGTCATCGAGGACGATTTCCGCGTCGGGCGTCCGGACTGGGAGCGTGTGGGCGCCACTTTCTCGGACAGGATCCACGATTACGAGGCGATGAAGATCCGCATCCTCAACGGGGGACACCAGATCGTTTCGAACGTGGGCGAACTCCTGTCTATCGAAACCATATCGGATTGCATGGCCGAGTCCTTGCTTCGCACTTTCTTTCGCAAGGTGCAGCGCTATGAGATTGCGCCTCATGTCAAACCGGTTCCCGGCTTTACCCCGGACGAATATGTGGACTTGATCGACCGCCGCTTTTCGAACCCCGCCATCGGTGACACGGTGCGGCGCGTCGCCTTCGACGGATCGTCACGCCATCCGGGCTTCGTGCTGCCGAGCATTCGTGACGGTCTCAGGACCGGCGCGCCGGTCGAGGGGCTTGCGCTGGTCGAGGCGCTCTGGGCGCGCATGTGCGCGGGGACGCGCGAGGACGGCTCCGCAATTGAACCGAACGACCCGCACTGGGACGCGCTTCGCTCCGCCGCGAATGCAGCGCGGGCCGATCCGCGCGCTTGGCTGGCGCAACGCCAGTTCTACGGCGACCTGGCAGAGGCGCTGCGTTTCGCCGGGGCGTTCGGGCGCTGGCTCGAAAAGATCTGGTCGGGCGGCTGCGAAGCCGCCTTGCAGACCTACATCGCCCCGTAGGGCTCGGGTCGATTTCCCTTCGAGCCGCCTCAGGCGATCCTCAGACCCTGGCTGTCGAACCGGTAGATGTGCCCCGCATCCGGGGTCAGATAGATCGTGTCGCCGTGGTGCATATCCACTTCACCGCCCGACCGCACGGTGATCGGGTCGGCATAACCTTCCATGTGGACATGGAAGAACGTGTCCGAGCCGAGATGCTCCGATACGCCTACACGACCCTTCCACGCGCCTTTGTCCGGCGACGGCGCAATGTGCTCGGGCCGGATGCCGATCGTTTGCGCGTCGAGTTTCTCCGCTTCCGGCCCTTCCAGAAAGTTCATCTTGGGAGAGCCGATGAAACCCGCCACGAACCTGTTCCGGGGCGAACGATAGAGTTCCAGCGGTGAGCCGACCTGCTCGATCCTCCCGGCCTGCAGGACGACGATCTTGTCGGCCATGGTCATCGCCTCGACCTGGTCGTGGGTGACATAGATCATCGTGGTCTCAAGGCGCTTGTGCAGCTCGCTGATCTCGAGGCGCATGCCCACTCGCAGCGCCGCGTCCAGGTTCGAGAGGGGTTCGTCGAAGAGGAAGGCCGCCGGCTCGCGAACTATGGCGCGACCGATGGCGACTCGCTGGCGCTGACCGCCCGAAAGCTGGCCCGGCCGGCGGTCGAGATAGTCGGTCAGGTTCAGGACCCCGGCCGCCTGTTCGACGCGCCGGTCCTGCTCGGCCTTGTCCAGCTTCGCCATCCGCAGAGGAAAGCTGATGTTCTTGCGGACCGTCATGTGCGGATAGAGCGCGTAGGACTGGAACACCATCGCGAGGCCGCGTCGGGCCGGTGGCACCGATGTCGCGTCCTCCCCATCGATCCGGATCGTGCCTCCGGTAACGTCCTCAAGCCCCGCAATCAACCGAAGGAGTGTGGACTTGCCGCAACCGGACGGGCCGACGAAGACGACGAACTCGCCGTCTTCGATCTCGAGGTCGAGAGGTGGAATTACCTTCACGTCGCCGAAGGACTTTTCCACCTTGTCGAGAACGATGCGTCCCATAGCTTTGTCCTCACTTCACCGCGCCGAAGGTCAGGCCGCGGACGAGTTGTTTCTGGCTGAACCATCCAAGGATGAGGATCGGCGCGATGGCCATGGTCGAGGCGGCGCTCAGCTTGGCGTAGAACAGACCCTCGGGGCTTGAATAGCTGGCGATGAAGGCCGTGAGCGGGCCGGCCTTGGCCGCGGTCAGGTTCAGCGTCCAGAATGCCTCGTTCCAGGCCAGGATGAAATTCAGAAGAAGGGTAGAGGCGATGCCCGGAACGGCCATGGGCGTCAGCACGTAGAGAATCTCGTTCCTGAGCGATGCGCCGTCCATCCGCGCCGCTTCCAGGATCTCGCCGGGGATTTCCCTGAAATAGGTGTAGAGCATCCAGACGATGATCGGCAGGTTTATCAGCATCATCACGAGGACGAGGCCGGCGCGCGTGTCGAGGAGCCCGAGTTCGATGAAGATCAGGTAGATCGGATAGAGGGCGCCCACCGCCGGCAGCATTTTGGTCGACAGCATCCAGAGCAGGACGTCCTTGGTCCGCCTCGACGGTACGAAGGCCATGGACCATGCGGCGGGAACGGCGACGACGATTCCGACAAGCGTGGAGACGCCGGCGATGATCACCGAATTCCACAGGAAGCGCATATAGTCCGAACGCTCCTGGACAACCGAGTAATTCTCCAGGGTCCAGTTGAAGAAGAGAAAGACCGGCGGGTCGGCGATCGCCTCGGCCTCGGTCTTGAAACTCGTCAGGATCGTCCAGAGGACCGGGAAGAAGATCAACAGGCCGATTGCCCAGGCGATGGCGGTGTTGACGGTCTTGCGCTGGTTCGTGACAGCTCGTGCCATAGCTATTGCTCCTCACGAATCCAGGTTCTTGCCGACGATGCGCATGAGGAAGAGCGCCACGATATTGGCGAGAATGATCGCATAGACGCCGCCTGCCGACCCAAGCCCCACATTCTGGCTCTCCAGCACGCGCTGGAAGATCAGGTAGGTCAGCGTACGGGTTCCGAAAGAGCCCTGCGTGGTGACGAAGATTTCGGCAAAGATCGACAGGAGGAAGATCGTCTGGATCAGAATGACGATCGTGATGGCCTGACTGAGGTGCGGGAGGATGATGTGGCCGAACCGTGACAGCGGAGCGGCGCCGTCCATCTCCGCCGCTTCCAGCTGCTCGCTGTCGAGCGACTGGATTGCCGTCAGCAGGATCAGCGTCGCGAAGGGCAGCCATTGCCAGGACACGATAAGGATGATGGATAGGAGCGAAGCCTGGCTGAGCCACTCCAGCGGCGCCAGGCCGAAGAACTTCCAGAGATGCGCAAACAGCCCGTTTACGGGGTCCATGAACATGTTCTTCCAGACCAGCGCGGAAACCGTCGGCATCACGAAGAACGGCGCGATAACCAGGATCCGGACGACGCCCTGCCCCCACATGGGCTGATCCAGCAGGAGCGCCAGCAGCACTCCCAGAACCACCGTGACCGCGAGCACGCCGCCCACGATGACGAGCGTGGTCTGCACGCTCGGCCAGAAGGAGCTCGACGTGACGAAGCGGATGTAATTGTCGAAGCCGACCCATCCCAGGTCGCCGCCGCGAAGTGGCAGGTAGCGTTTGAACGAGAAGTAGAGCGTCATGGTAAGCGGCACCAGCATCCAGACGAGGAGCAGGAAGACCGCGGGCGCCATCATCGCTCGGGCGGCGGATCTGGAATGCTGGGTAGCCACGACGCATCTCCTTCCGGACCGGACCGGGATAAACCGGAGACGATTGCCGCGCCGGAGGGAGACCGGTGCCGCCCTCCGGCGCGGCGGTTGGCTGGAAAGACCTGCTTATTCTTGTCTTCGGCCTTTCGGGTTGGCGGAACTCTGCGACTTTCGGTCGACAGGGATTTGTGGGCGGAATCGCTAGTAGCCGGCGGCTTCCATTTCGTCGGCCGTCAGGGCCTGCGCCTTCTCGAGCGCCTCGGCGACGGTCTGCTGGCCGGCGAGCGCGGCCGAGAACTCCTGCCCCACCTGCGTGGCGATTCCCGCAAATTCCGGGATCGCGACAAACTGCACGCCGGTATAGGGCACCGGATCGACGGTCGGCTGCTTGGGGTCGGCCGCGTTGATCGAATTTAGCGTCATCCGGGCGAACGGTGCCGCCTCGAGATAGGCCGCGTTCTCGTAGAGCGAGGTCCGCGTGCCCGGCGGAACGTTGGCCCAGCCTTCCTTCGACGCTACCAGCTCAGTGTAGCCCTTGCCGGTCGCCCAAGCGATGAACTTTTTCGCCGCGTCCGTGGCGTCCGAGCCCGCCGGGATCGCCAACGACCACGCCCAGAGCCAGTTTCCGCGCTTGCCGAGCCCATTGTCCGGCGCCAGAGCGAAGCCGACACTGTCGGCCACGGTCGAGTCCTTCGGATTGGTCACGAAGGAGGCTGCTACGGTCGCGTCGATCCACATGCCGCACTTGCCCTGCTGGAACAGCGACAGATTTTCATTGAACCCGTTGGTCGAGGCGCCCGGAGGACCGTAGTTGGTCATAAGGTCCATGTAGAAGTTGAGCGTGTTAGCCCAGGCCTCGCTGTCGAACTGGGGCTTCCAGTCCTCGTCGAACCAGCGCGCGCCGAAAGAATTCGAGGTGGCGGTCAGGAACGCCATGTTCTCGCCCCAGCCGGCCTTGCCGCGCAGGCAGACGCCGTAGATTTCCCCGTCCTTGTCGGTCATCGCCGCCGCGGCTTCCTTGATGAAGGCCCAGGTCGGCGCATCCGGCATCTCCAGGCCGGCCTTTTCCATCAGGTCGGTCCGGTACATCACCATGGAGCTCTCGCCGTAGAACGGCGCGGCATAGAGTTCGCCATCGACGGTCAGGCCGGAGCGGATGGCCGGCAGAAGGTCGTCGACATCCCATTCCGCCGGCAGGTCGTTCAGCGAGACGAGCCAGCCGTTGTTGCCCCAGATCGGAACCTCGTAGGTGCCGATGGTCAGAACGTCGAACTGGCCGCCCTTCGCAGCGATGTCCTGGGTAACGCGCTGGCGCAGAACGTTTTCTTCCAGCGTCACCCATTCGAGCTCGATATCGGGGTGCCGGGACGTGAAGTCCTCCGTCAGCCCCTGCATGCGGATCATGTCGCCGTTGTTGACGGTCGCAATGGTGACGGTCGTGGCGTGCGAGTCGGCGTAGGCTCCGGTCGCCGCCAGAAGCGCGGCCGCGCCGGCCGCACAGATTGTGGTCTTCAACCGCATCCGGTTTCTCTCCCGTGATTGTCCCAAGTTTCCCAATCTGATTGACTAAATGACGCATGCGCCAGCGAGTCAAGAGCAATTTGGGCCGGCCGCCTGCGCAGTGCTCATGCCGCGTCTCCCGCTGCTCCTGTCGGCTCCGGTCTTCCCGTATCGGCCGGGGACCGGGGGGTGGCCGCTTTTGGGCCTCCCGCGGCCTTCACCAGCAACTCCGTGTCCGGGGAGAACCGTCCGATCAGGGGTAGCAGCGCAGCGCCGAGGACCCGCGCCTGCGGCCCGATGGAGCCTGTCGCGATTTCGATGGGCGAAAGGCCGGTGCGGTCGAACCGGGCGTATGCGCGGCTCACGCCCTCGACCACGCGGCGGCGCCAGTCGGGGCGGAGAAGCCCGTCAATTACCACTTCTTCGAAGTCCACCACGCTCATGGCCGATACGACGGCGCGGGCAAGGGCGGCGACCGCGCGCTGCAGCCAGGCGTCGAAGATGGCCTCGGCCTTCACGGTGACCTGCGGACTCAGCATCTCGGAGGCGTCGAATCCGCCCGCTGCCAGCGCCCGTTCCAGATCGATCACCGATGCCTGGTGAATGAGCTGATGGGGCCGCCCGTCGCCGTCGGTCCCGTCCATCGGCATTGAGCCGAGCGCGCCCGCATTGAACTGCCGGCCCCGGTAGAGCCGGCCGTCGATGACGACCCCGCCGCCGACGAAGGTGCCGAGATAGATGTAGAGCGCGCTGCCCCGGTCGATCCCGTTACCGGCGATCATCTCCGCGGCGCAGGCGGCGGTAGCATCGTTGTAGAGCGACACCGGCAGATCGGTTGCGGATTCGAACTCGGTAGCGACATCGATTTCGCGCCATGCCGCGATTGCCTCGCGTTCCAGGCCGAGCACGTCCGACCATTCGTACATGACCCAGGGCATGGCAACGCCGAGTCCGACAATTCGGTCGCGCAGGCGGCGTTCCAGGGAGCCGACGAGCTCCAGGGCCGTCTCTTTCGCCAGCTCCATTGTCTGCGCCGGAAGCGGGGCCGGATAGGGCACGGACCGGGACGCGACAGCAGCGCCGCCGAAATCGACCAGGAGGGCCTCGAGGCTGCGGCGGCCGATCTTGACGCCCAGGGAAAAGGCCCCTTCGGGATTGAGCGCGACCGGCGTGATGGGCTTTCCGACCCGCCCGCGTACCTTCTCGCGCTTGACGAGGAGCCCGTCGTCGAGCAGGGAGTTCACGATTACCGTGGCGGCCTGGCCGCTGAGCCCGGTCGTGCGCGCGATTTCCGCCTTCGACAAGGCGCCCGCCTGCCTGATTGCGGCGATCATCAGACGCTCGTTATAGGCCCTGAGGCCGGTGGACTCTCCGCCTCCCATCCCGTCCTGGTTCCCTCGCGACTATGGGGCCGTGCCGATGCAGCCGCAAATTCAAACATATTCCCGCGAGTTCACATAGCGGCGCGATTTCACACAATGGGCGGCCCGCAGCGCATGCCGCAGCCCGGACGGGTCATCCGGTTCGGAGCGCCGGCAGGTCGGGGCGACGGGGCAGGTCGGCGCCGCGGCGCGTGCAGGTGACGGCCGCCGCCTCCGTGGCGAAGGCGACAACCCCGCGGCATTCCTCAAGCGACAGCTGCGCGAGGCCCTGCTTCGTCGCCTTGCCGAGCCCGTCCAGGCCAGAGAGCAGCCCGGCCTGAAAGCTGTCGCCGGCACCAACCGTATCGACAACCTCGACCGTGCGGCCCGGCACCTCGAAGACTTCGCCCCGGAGGGAAACCAGGGCCCCCTCGCCGCCGCGGGTAACCACGACAAGTTGCACGCCCCGGGCGCTCCAGCGACCGACCGCGCTGTCGATCCCGTCGCCGGGGAACAACAGTTCGAGCTCTTCGTCGCTTGCCTTGATAAGGTCCGCGATCGCCGAGAACGCCTCGACCCGTCGGTGCCACCGGCCCATATCCGGTTCCACCGTCAAGCGGAGATTGGGATCGAGCGAGATGAGCTTCCGGCCACGATGGCGCCGGGCGAACTCCAGTAGTGAGGTGCCGGTAGGCTCGACCACCAGCGAGTAGGAACCGAAATGGATGGCCGTTACCGACTGCTGCAGATCGGGCAAATCCGTTTCGCTGATCGAGCAATCGGCAGCGTCGTGGCCGTAAAAGCTGTAGTGCGGAATGCCCCCGGCATCGAGGCCGACAAGCGCCAGCGTCGTCGGGTTCTGCTTGCTGACGATATATGCCGTATCCACGCCCTCTTCCTGGAGCGTCCGTTCGAGCCGGCGTCCCAGCGGATCCGTGGATAGGCCCGTAAAGAGCGCAGCCTCGCGGCCCAGGCGCGAGAGACCGACGGCGACGTTGAAGGGCGAGCCGCCGACGCGCGCATCGAAGACAAAGCCCGTATCCGTTGCTGTAGAAGGAAAAAGGTCGAAGAGCGCCTCGCCACAGCTCAGAATCATATCAATCTGCCGTATTCCGTGACCGATGGAGTCTCAGCATACAAGAAGGAACGGGCGAAGCGGCGAATGCGCCAGGCAGACCTGTGGAGCCTGGCGTCAGGCTATGGCAACTACTCTGCGACGCTCTTGTGGACTGTCGCCGATGCGACGGCCCGCCGGGAACGCGTTAACGGGAATAAGGAACCGAAACACGGCTTCCGGTTCGGTCTGACGGCTCGGCGGCAACCGCAATTCGCAGAGCGGCAAATCGCTTCAGAACAGCTCTTCGCTTGCGATTGCCGCCCCCTCGGCAAGCGCCCGGAGTTTTGCGAAGACAATCTCGGGGTCCACAACGCCGTATCCCGCAAACGTCGAGAATCCGCAGTCGGTTCCGACGATCACCCGTTCCCGTCCGACGATGTCGGCGAAGCGCAGGATGCGGTCGGCGACGTTGCGCGGGTGCTCGACATAGTTGGTGGTGCTGTCGATCACACCGGGGATGAGCACCAGATCGTCGGGCAGGTCGGCCTGCCGTTCAAGCCGCAGGGGTATGCCTGCCGATAGCGAATTGTGCCCCTCAACCGGCAGCGGGGACGCTCCCGATCGCATGGGCAGCAGGTACGGGTTCGACGGCTTTTCAAGATCGGCGCCGACTGAAGGGGCACGGTCGTTGTTCGGAAGAGTTAAGGCGCGTCGATTGGCACCGGAGCGCCTGAGACGGAGGCGACAGATAATTTGGGGGTGGCGCACCGCTACGATCTTCGTTCGAACCAGAAACTCGGTTATGGTCATTGCTACCTGCAAGGCACGGTATGCATCACCGAGCCTGAGGGCGTACTGCCGCAGGCTGCCAATTGTCGGCCTCGCACGAATACTGGTGACAGTCGGCCACGATAGCCGTCACAGGCTGACAGACCGGATCTGACAAGGCTCGACCGGAGATTGATCGAATCCGCTTGCGCTATGAAGACGAATTCAATCCATACATTTGCAACTCGTTGAAAACAAAATAAATTATGTTTCCTACTGGCAGATCATGACACATCGCACAGTGTCTCCATCCGCCGGACCTCATGACAAAACATGAGGAGCTTGTGTGGACAGGTGGATGGGGAGGCCGCCAACACTTCTTCCATCATGGCCGGACTCGTTCCAGCCATCCATGCTGCAGCCCGGCGGAAGCGGTCGAGAGGGATGCCCGGAACAAGTCCATTGCTGTCCGGTTTAGATTTTATGGACAGGACGTATGGCTCGAATTCAACCGGGTTTCGAGGGGTTCGGCGGGACCGGGACCCGGATCGACGCCCGGCGTCCCTACCCTCACATCGTCATACCCGCCCCATATCGTCATACCCGGACTTGTTCCGGGTATCTCTCTCAAGCGGCTCAGCCGGGCGGCCGTGTGGATACCCGGAACAAGTCCGGGTATGACGGAGAAGCCTGTCTTGAGCTTGTCGAAGGAGGGCGTTGGGGCCTCACGGGCAAGGGGCGGATCGCAGACGCAGTGCGCTCCCGACACCCCGTTCGGCTCCCCCCGATGACTAAACCGGACAGCCGTGGAACAAGTCCGGGTATGACGAAAGAGCCTGCCCTGAGCCTGCCGAAGGGGGGCGTTCGAGCCTCACGGGCAAGGGGCGGATCGCAGACGCCGCGCGCCCCCGAAACCCCCGGCGGACCCCCGTTCAGCCTCACCCAATGGCTGAACCGGACAGCAATGGAACAAGTCCGGGCATGACGGAGGGGGCACCCGTGCGTAGCGCCGGAGAGAAAGTGCGAAGCCTCGCAAACCTGTTGTCAACCTGACTATATGAGCCCCGAACATGACATCTCATGACATGCCCGATGGGTCTTCGCAGCCCTGCCGCGCCACCTCTGCCGGATTCGGGCCGCGGTTTGTCGGTTCCGGGACCCGGCCGGCGGCGTCAGACCGCCTCCAGCGGCGGCGGGGGCGGCGGGTCGGCGAAAAGGGCCTGCGCTCCCACGATATCGAGGTCGCGCCCCGGCGAGCGGGCTATGGTGGCGTGGACGGTGCCGGCGGCGAGCGCCATGGCCTCCGCCCAGCCTTCCCGCCACCGGGCCGCGAACAACGCCGCGAACAGGTCGCCCGCCCCGTAACCAGGATGCGCGATGCGCGGCACTGCGGCCTGCCGGGCCTCACCCTGCGATACGCCGACACAGGCGATCCGCCCTTCCCCCGCCGGCACGCTCGTCGCCACGACGAGGGAGGGCCCGAGCCCGGCGGCAAGCTCGGCGGCTCGCGCCGGCCCGTCCACCTCGCGGGCCCCGAACAGGGAAAGCTCGAAGCGGTTGGGCGTTGCGGCCGCGGCCCTCGGCAGCAGTTCGCGCCGGATCGCATCGGGCAGGTCGGGGGCCACGAACAGTCCCTTCGGATCGTCCCCCATCACCGGGTCGAGCAGGTAGGGCGCGCCGACGCGGTCCACCGTGCGCGCCACCGCTTCCGCATTGGCGGCCGAGCCCAGATAGCCGGAAAGGACGAGATCGATGTCCGCCAGGAAACCGCGCTCCGCGAGCCCGCTCACGATGCGGTCGATGCTTTCCGCCGGATGCACCTCGCCCCGGAAGCCGCCATGGGCGGGATGGTTGGAATAGGCGACCGTATCGATGCAGGTGACCCGATGGCCGAGGCGCTGGAGCACGAAGACGGCCGTGCGGTTGCCGACGAAACCGCGCGCCACCGAGGACTGGATCGATAGAATGTGCATGATGTCCGCCCTGTTGCCGACGACTCGCCCGCACAAGGAATCCGCCTTCATGCCCCAAGCCGTCAAGCCGCGCCGCAGCGCCCTCTACATGCCGGCCTCCCGCGCCGGCGCGCTGGAGAAGGCGAAGACGCTGCCGGCCGACGTGCTGATCTTCGACCTCGAAGACGCCGTCAGCCCCGATGCAAAGGAAACGGCCCGCGCGCAGGCGGTGGCGGCGGCGCGTTCGGGAGCCTACGGCCCGCGCGAGATCGTCATTCGCGCCAACGGCCTCGATACGCCCTGGGGGCATGACGACCTCGCGGCCATCGCCGGCTCGGGCGCGGATGCGGCGCTGCTGGCGAAGGTCGAAAGCGAGGCGACGGTCCGCCAGGCCGCCGCCCTGCTCGAACGGCAAGGCGCTCCTGCCGGCATGGCCGTCTGGGCCATGATGGAAACGCCGCTCGCCATGCTCCGCGCGGACGCCATCGCCGGGGCCGGCCACCGCCTCGCCGCCCTGGTCATGGGCACGTCCGATCTCGCCAAGGAGCTTGGCGCCGCCCACACGCCGGACCGGCTGCCCTTCATCACCGGGCTCGGCCTCTGCCTGCTGGCGGCGCGCGCGCACGGCCTCGCCGTCCTGGACGGGGTCCATCTGGACTTCGCCGACGACGAGGGATTCGCCGCCGCCTGCCGCCAGGGGGCCGAACTCGGTTTCGACGGCAAGACGCTGATTCACCCGAAACAGGTCGGTCCCTGCAATGATGCCTTTTCGCCCGGTCCCGACGCCCTTGCCGAGGCGGAGCGGATCATCGCCGCCCACGGCGAAGCGGAGGCGGCCGGCCGGGGCGTCGTCGTGGTGGACGGGCGGCTGATCGAGAACCTGCATGTCGAAATGGCGAAACGGACGGTCGCGCTCGCCGAAGCCGTCGCCGCGCGCCGGGGCTGACCCGTATGAGCGCAATGAAACCGTTGTCGGCTAACATGCGCAATCCGGCTGGAGGACGCCTTTCCGCATGACCTACCGCACCCTCCGTTCCTGGCTCGGCCGGCTGCAGGCCACGGACCGGCTCGCCGTTGCCCGGCCGGGGGTTTCGCTGGACTTCACCCTCGCCGCGCTCGCCAAGCGGTGGGACGCGCGCAAGGCAGTGCTGTTCCCCGAACCGCTCGGCCTCGACGGCCGCCGCCACGAGATCCCGGTCGTCTCGGGCCTCGTCTCGGACCGGGGCTGGATTGCCGAGGCGATGGGCGTCGAGCCCGGCGCGGTGCTCGACCGGTTCCGGGCCGCGGCAGAGCAGCCGCTCCCCTGGCGGGAGGTGGCCGACGGCGCGTGCCAGGAACGCATCGACCGCAGCCCCGACCTCACCGCCGCGCTTCCGATCCCGAAGCACAATGCGCTCGACGCCGGGGCCTATATCTCCGCCGGGCTCGTCATCGCGCGCAACCCGGCAACCGGCATCCAGAACGTCTCGATCAACCGCCTTCAGATCACGGGGCCGAGGCGGATGGGCATTCTCATCCTGCCGCGGGACCTGCATCATTTCTTCGCTGCCGCCGAAGCGGCCGAGGAACCGCTCGATGTAGCCGTTGCGGTCGGCGTCGACCCGCTGACCCTGCTCGCCAGCCAGGCGATCCTGCCTGTCGACCATGACGAGCTGGAGGTCGCGGGCGCGCTGCACGGCGCACCGCTGGATGTGGTGAAATGCGCGACCAACGAGGTGCGCGTGCCCGCCGGCGCCGAGATCGTCATCGAGGGACGCCTGTTGCCGGGCGTGCGCGAGACCGAAGGGCCGTTCGGAGAGTTCCCGCAATATTACGGGCCTGCCGGCAAGCACCCGGCCATCGAGGTGCAGGCGGTCACGACGCGTGCGAAACCCATCTTCCACACCATCGTGCCGGCGGCGATGGAGCATCTTCTGCTTGGCGCGATCCCGCGCGAGGCCACCATCGCGGCGCATCTGCAGCGCACCTGCCCGACCGTGCTCGACGTGCATCTCTCGCGCGGCGGGGTGTGCCGCTACCACCTCTATGTGAAGCTGCGGAAGACGCAGGAAGGCCAGGGGCGCAATGTCATCATGGCCGCCTTCGCCGCCCATGCCGATGTGAAGCAGGTGACGGTGGTGGACGAGGATGTCGATGTCCACGACCCGACGGCGGTGGAATGGGCGGTGGCAACGCGCTTCCAGGCCGCGCGCGACCTGTTCGTCGTTCCGCGTGCCCAGGGCTCGAAGCTCGACCCCTCGGCGGACAACGGCGTCTCGGACAAGCTCGGTCTCGACGCCACCATGCCGCTCGACCGCGACGATTTCACCTACACCGTCGTCCATGTGCCGGGCGAAGACGACCCGGAACTCGACGCCCTGCTCACTGACGAGCACTACGAATTCTGAGCCGGCAGGAGACGACCGACCCGTGAGCGATATCTTTCTCGCCGATGCGCCCGATGCCATCCCCGTCCTCATGCTGGACAAGGAAAGCCTGCAAGGCTGGCTCGAGAGCGCAGCACCTGCCGCATGCAACTGGGTGGCCGCCAACGGCTTCGAGGCAGAAGCCGGCAGCGCGCTGGTGCTCCCGGATGCGAACGGCAGGCCGACCCGCGTGCTCGCCGGCTCGGACGGGCCCGGTGACATGTGGGCCCCGGGCGGCCTGCCGCGCAGGCTTCGCAGCGGCGCGTTCCGCATCGAAAACGATCTCGACGCGGCGGAAGCGACGCGGGCGGCGACGGCCTGGGGACTCGGCTGCTATGCGTTCGATGCCTATTCCGACAGCAAAGGCCGCGGCCATGCGAGCCTCGTCTGGCCCGCGAATGCGGACCGGAACGCCGCGCTGGCGACGGTCGAGGCGCAGGCAATGGTGCGCGACCTCATCAATACGCCTGCCAACGACATGGAGCCGGAGCGGCTGGAAGCCGCCGTCCGGGAACTCGGCACCCGCCACGGCGCGCGGGTCTCCTCCATCGTCGGCGATGACCTGCTGGCCGCGAATTACCCGACCGTCCACGCCGTCGGCCGCGCCGCTGCCGTCGCGCCGAGGCTGATCGACCTCGTCTGGGGGGAAGCGGACCGGCCGAAACTCACCCTCGTCGGCAAGGGCGTGTGCTTCGACACGGGCGGCCTAGACCTCAAACCCCCTGCCGGCATGAGGCTGATGAAGAAGGATATGGGCGGCGCGGCGAACATGCTGGGACTCGCGCATATGGTGATGTCAGCTGCCCTGCCGGTCCGGCTGCGGCTGATGGTGCCGGCGGTCGAAAACAGCGTTTCGGGCAATGCCATGCGGCCCATGGACGTGATCCGCACGCGCAAGGGGCTGACGGTCGAGATCGGGAATACGGATGCCGAGGGCCGGCTCATCCTCTGCGACGCGCTGGCGGAGGCCTCCGGCGAATCACCCGACCTGATCCTCGACTGCGCGACCCTGACGGGCGCCGCCCGGACCGCGCTCGGCGCCGACCTGCCGGCGCTCTTCTGCAATGACGACGCTGCGGCCGCCGCGCTGCTGGAATCCTGCGAGGCGGAGCAGGACCCGGTCTGGCGGATGCCGCTCTTCCAGCCCTACCGCAAGCTGCTTTCCAGCGATGTCGCGGACATGAACAATGTGTCCGACGGGCCGCTTGCCGGCGCGATAACGGCGGCGTTGTTCCTGGAACGCTTCATCGAGCCGGGCGTTCCCTGGGCGCATGTGGACATGATGGCGTGGAACCGCGAGAACCGGCCCGGCCGGCCCCGCGGCGGCGAAGCGCAGTTCATCCGCGGCGCGATGGCCATGCTCCGCCGGCGCTACGGGAAATAGCGGTCCTCAGTAGAAGAGCTTCCTTTGGTCCATTCCCTCGTAGAGATGGGCCACGAACTCGCCATAGCCGTTGTAGAGCAGCGTCTTGCGGCGCTCGTCGGTGCCGATCATGCGTTCCGTGGCCTGGCTCCAGCGCCGGTGCGGCACCTCCGGGTTCACATTGGCCCAGAAGCCGTATTCGCGGCCTTGCACCTTCTCCCAGAAGCTCTTGGGCCGCTCGTCCGTGAAGGTGAAGCGGACGATCGACTTGATCGACTTGAAGCCGTATTTCCACGGCAGCGCCAGACGAAGCGGCGCGCCGTTCTGGGCCGGCACCGGCTTGCCGTAAAGTCCGGTGACGATGAAAGCGAGGTCGTTGGTGGCCTCTTCCATTGTGACGCCCTCGACATAGGGCCACGGATACCAGAACTCCTTCTGGCCCGATGCCATGTCCGGGTCGTTGAAGGTCTCCATGCGGACATATTTCGCCTTGGCGAGCGGCTTCGCGAACTCGACCAGCTTCGCCATCGGGAAACCGGACCACGGCACCGCCATCGCCCAGGCCTCGACGCAGCGGTGGCGGTAGAGGCGCTCCTCGACGCCCATCCTGCGCACCAGGTCGTCGAACCCGATCTCGATGGGCTTTTCCACATCGCCGTCGAGATGCACGGTCCAGGGGCGGATGCGCAGATTGTCGCGCGCGCGCTTCCAGATGCCCTTGCTGGAGCCGAACTCGTAGAAGTTGTTGTAGGTCGTCGCGACCTTCTCCGGCGTCAGCGGCCGGTCGAGGGTATAGGCCGGGTTGCGCGGCCCGGGATAGAGGTCGGCGGTCGGGTCGGCTTCGGTCGTGGCCGCCCGCGCCGCTATCGGACCCGCAGCGGCCGCGATGCTGCCCAGCGCCGCCGCCTGGATCAGGCGGCGCCTGTCGCGGAATACCGCCTCCGGCGTCGCCTCGCTCTCGGGCAGTTCCCAGCCCCGTCGTCTCAGGATCTGCATGCCATGCACTCCTTTGCACATCTTGACGCAACAAATGCGCAGGAAACGCCCCGGCCGCCAATCACTTTCCTGTTATGCCGGCTGGGCCAGCGGGCGTTCGATAGGCTTGTCGGCAATCGGCAGGTGAATGATCGCGGCGAACAGGGCAAGCGCGATATTGATGAGCCAGACCGTATCGTAGCTGCCCGTCAGCTCGAAAATATAGCCGCCGAGCCAGGAGCCGAGAAACGAGCCGGCCTGGTGGCTGAGAAACACGATGCCGAACAGCGTGCCCAGATAACGGATGCCGAAAATCTGCCCGACCAGTGCCGAGGTAAGCGGCACCGTGCTGAGCCAGGCCAAGCCGAGGCCGGCGGCGAAGACGAGCGTTGTTGTCGTGGTGACGGGCGTGAAGGCGTAAACCGCAAACATGAGCGCGCGCAGGGCGTAAAGGATGCTCAGCAGGTATTTTTTGCGGTAGCGGCTGCCGAGGAATCCCACCGCCGTCGTGCCGATGAGGTTGAAAATGCCGATTGCCGAGATTGCCCAGCCGCCGGTGGTGGCCGGCAGTCCGCATTCCGCAATGAAAGTCGGCAGATGCGTCACGATGAACTGCACATGGAAGCCGCAAACGAAGAAGCCCGCGGTCAGCAGCAGGTAGCCGGAATGCCCCCAGGCCTCCGTCAGCGCTTCGCGCAGCGATTGCTCCGCTTCCATGGCGCGCTCCGCTGTCACCGGCCGGCTCCGCAGCACGATCGCCAGCAGCACGACAAGGCCGACAAGGCCCATGAGGCCCAGCAGCCCGACCCGCCATCCATACGCCTCGATGACGACGGGCGCGGCCGGCGTCACGAAAAACTGCCCGAGCGAAACGCCGGTTGCCGTCAATGCCATGACCAGTGGATGGCGCTCCTTCGGAAAGGTGCGCGCCACGGCCGTCATCACGATGGGCATACCGCAGCCGGCCGCGCCGAGGCCGACAAGCAGACCGAGCGACAGATAAGCGCCTTCGGGGGTTGCCATGCGGCTGGCGAAAAACAGCCCGGCGGCATAGATCGCGGCGCCGATGACCAGCGTCCGGCCGGTGCCGAACCGGTCGGCTACCCAGCCGAAGAAAGGCTGGCTCAGCCCCCAGAACAGGCTCTGGACCGCGAGCGCGAACGACATGACCGCAATCGACCATCCGAGGTCGGCACTGATCGGGCCAAGGTAGATGCCGAAGGACTGGCGGGACCCGAAGGTGAATGCCAGCACGAGGCCGCCGGCGATGACGACGAACACGCCGTACCGATGCATCGCTGATTTCCCGAAGCGTTCCGCCTCGCTTACAATCTGGGCCGCCCCGAGACAAGGAGAAGCCGAAATGGGCGACACGGTGCTTTGCGAGATCGACAAGGGAATCGCCTGGGTCACGCTCAACAACCCGAAGGCGCGCAACGCGCTCAGTCCGCAAATGCGCATCGACATGCGGGACGTCATCGGCGACCTGGAGCATGACGGGTCCGTGCGCTGCGTGGTGCTGCGCGGCGCGGGCGGGCATTTCATGGCGGGCGGCGACATCCGCGCCATGCAGGAGCGCCTCGAAATCGACAGGGAGACCCGCAAGCGCGTCGTGGTCGAGGGCATCCATGCGATCCATCTGCCGATCTTCGCCATCCGCCGGATGCGCAAGCCCGTGATCGCGAGCGTCCAGGGCGCCGCCGCCGGCTTCGGCCTCGGGCTGGTTGCGGCCTGCGGCCTGGCGATCGCCGCCGACGACGCCTTCTTCACGCTCGCCTATTGCCATATCGGCGCAAGCCCGGACGGCGGCTCCTCCTATTTCCTCGCCCGGACGCTCGGGATGAAGCAGGCCATGGAACTGGCGCTGCTCGGCGACCGTTTCGGCGCGGAGCGCGCGCTGGAGCTCGGCATCGTGAACCGGGTCGTGCCGACAGCCGATCTGGAGACGGAGACGCGGACACTCGCCGAACGCCTGGCCGCCGGACCGACGGTCGCCTATGCCCAGGCCAAGTCGTTGTTCAACACCGCCTTCCACACGCCCATGGAGCAGCAATTGCAGTGGGAGGGCGAGCATATGGCGGTGTCGATGACGACGGACGATCACGCTGAGGGCGTCAACGCTTTCCTGGAGAAGCGCCGGCCCGTCTTCAGGGGTGCCTGAGCGCCCGCCGCCATTGGCCCAACGCGCTGCCACGGGAGCCGACATGACCGAATTGCGGACCGTCACCGACGGGCTGATGTTTCCCGAAGGGCCGATCGCCATGCCGGACGGCTCAGTGCTGCTTGTCGAGATTCGTCGCGGCACGTTGACGCGCGTCCATCCCGACGGGCGCAAGGAGGTCGTGGCGGAGCCGGGCGGCGGGCCGAACGGCGCGGCGCTGGGGCCCGACGGGCGGGTTTATATCTGCAACAATGGCGGCAATGAATGGCTCGACGAGCCGGGCGGGCTGATGCGCCCCGTCGGGCAGGGGCGGAACTACAGCGGCGGCCGGATCGAGGCGGTGGACCTCGACACCGGCGCTGTCGAGACGCTCTACACCGAATGCGGGGGCCGCCGGCTCAAGAGCCCGAACGACCTTGTGTTCGACGGCGAGGGCGGCTTCTGGTTCACCGATCTCGGCAAGGTTCGCGACTGGGATCGGACCTGGGATCGCACCGGCATCCACTATGCCCGCGCGGACGGGTCCCTCATCGTCGAAGCGGCCTTCCCGCTCATCACGCCGAACGGCATCGGCCTCTCGCCCGACGACAGCGCGGTCTATGTCGCCGAGACGCAGACCGGGCGCATCTGGGCCTTCGACATCGAGGCTCCGGGCGTGCTGAAGAAGCATCCCTGGCCGAGCCCGCATGGCGGGCGGCTGGTGAACCAGACGCACGGCTACCGCATGCTCGACAGCCTGGCCCTGGACGCGGCCGGGAACATCTGTGTCGCCACCCTGATGGACCCCGGCATCTCCATCGTCCGGCCCGACGGGTCGGGGTTGGAGCATGTGCCGATGCCGGACCCTTACACGACCAATATCTGCTTCGGCGGCCCGGACCTGCGCACCGCCTTCATCACGCTCTCCCATTCCGGCAGGCTGGTTTCCTGCGACTGGCCAGAGGCCGGCCTGCCGCTCCACTACCTGAACGAGCGGGCCGGCTAGAGCCGGACGAGGCACGGAACGCGCTCATGCAGGAAAAGCTGCTCGAGTCCGTCTGCCGGATCGCGCGCGAGGCGGGCGAGCTGATCATGCCCTGGTTCCGCGCGCCGGACCTTCAGGCCCGCCGCAAGTCAGACCGCAGCCAGGTGACGGAGGCGGACGAGGCCGCCGAACGCCTGATCATCGAGCGCCTTGCCGCTCTGGCGCCCGACATACCGGTCGTGGCCGAGGAGAGCGTCGCGGCAGGCCGGGTCCCGGAGGTCGACGACGCGCCGTTCTGGCTGGTCGACCCGCTCGACGGCACCAAGGAGTTCATCCGCAAGATCCCCGAATTCACGGTCAACATTGCGCTCATCGAGCAACGGCGGCCAGTGCTGGGCGCCGTTTATCTGCCGGCCTCGGGCGAGCTTTATGCGGGCCGGGAGAGTGGCGGCGCCTTCCTGGAGGACGGCGGCGGCCGGCGCGCAATCTGCACGAGGCGATTCCCCGCATCCGGCATCACGGTCACGGTCAGCCGCACATACGGCGCTGGCACCGAAATCGACCGCTTCCTCGCCCGCTACGACGTGGCGCGGCAGATCGACGCCGGCAGCTCGCTCAAATTCTGCCTGATCGCACGCGGCGAGGCGGATGTCTATCCACGTTACGGCGGCAGTAACGAGTGGGACACGGCCGCGGGCCACGCCGTGTTGGCGGCCGCCGGCGGCTCCGTGCGCGAAATCAACGACGGCCCGGAACTGCTCTATGGCAAGGCCCGCTTCTCCAACCCCTGGTTCATCGCCTGGGGCGGGTCGTGACCTCGGGGGCGGCTATCGAAGAGGCCGCTCGGTCGATCCGCGCCGGCGGGCTGGTCGCCTTCCCGACCGAGACCGTTTACGGGCTGGGCGCCGACGCCACCTGTGACCGCGCCGTCGCCGCCGTGTTCGAGGCCAAGGGCCGGCCGCGCTTCAACCCGCTCATCGTCCATGTGGCGGGCCGGGAGGAGGCCGAAGCGCTGGCGGTCTTCGACGACCGCGCCCGCCGCCTTGCGGACAGGTTCTGGCCCGGCCCGCTCACCCTGGTGCTGCCGCGCGCGCCGGACTCCCCGGTCTCCTGGCTCGCATCGGCCGGCCTCGACACGCTGGCCTTGCGCTGGCCGGCCCATCCGTTGGCGGAAGCGCTGATCCGCGCCGCCGGACGGCCGCTGGTCGGCCCGAGCGCCAATCGCTCCGGGCGCCTCAGCCCCACGACGGCGACCCACGCGGCGGCTGAGCTCGGGCAGAGCGCAGCGACGGTGCTCGACGGCGGCCCCTGCCGGATCGGCCTCGAATCGACCGTGGTCGCGCTCGGCGAGGACCCGCCGGTCCTGCTGAGGCCGGGCGCGCTGGACGCCGACGCCATCGAGGCGGAGACCGGTCCGCTCGCCGAGCCCGCCTCCTCGGCCGGCAATGCGCCGCGCCCCTCCCCCGGCATGCTGCTGCGCCACTATGCGCCCGACAGCCCGCTCAGGATGGACGCGGCCTCGGCCCGCCCGGGTGAAGCCTTGCTCGGCTTCGGGGCCGTGGAAGGCGATCTGAACCTCAGCCCGTCGGGCGACCTCGTGGAGGCCGCCGCCAATCTCTTCGCCATGCTGCGCCGGCTCGATGGCGGGGGCGGCATCGCCGTCGCCGCAATTCCGGAGCGCGGCCTCGGCCGGGCGATCAACGACCGCCTTCGCCGCGCTGCCAGAGGGTAATGCCGCCTATGCCGCGACGTCCTCCGCATGGAAGCGGATGGCGAGGCGGGGGCCGACGGGCCAGGGGTGGCGGCGGTGAAGTTCGACCAGTTTCCCCGCGCGTGCTGCCGCCGCTTCGGGAAACGGCAGGCCCCGGCGCAGTTCCAGGTTCACATGCATGCACAGGCACTCATAGGCGGCGAGCGCCGGGCCGTCGGGCGCGCGGTGGAGCGTCTGCAGATAGTGGACGCGTTTCGCGTCGGCATCGGCGAAATGGAACCGGCACAGCAGCCGCTCGCCGGGGCGGGCGTCGTCCAGATAGACGACATGGCTCTCCAGCGCGAAGGTGCTGCAATTGGTTCGCTCCAGATAGTCCGGCGGCAGGCCGAGCGCCCGGCCGAACGGCTCCAGCACGGCCTCGAAGAGCTCCAGATAGCGCACCCGCGCCATGAAGCCGTCCGGCCCCGCCCAGGCCGCCGGAATCTCCGGCGCGAACCCCTCCGGCCAGATGCTCAAAGCCAGGCGTCGGCGAGTTCGCGGGCGATCTGGACGGCGTTGGTCGCCGCCCCCTTGCGGAGATTGTCCGAGACGACCCAGAGGTTGAGGCCGTGCTCCACCGTCGGGTCGCGGCGGATGCGCGAGACGAACACGGTGTCGTCGCCGGCGGCTTCCTTGGGCGTGACATAGCCGCCGTCCTGGCGCCGGTCCACAACCTCCACGCCGGGGGCCGCGCTCAGCAGCTCGTATGCCTCTTCCTCGTCCATCGGCCCGTCGAACTCGACATTCACCGCCTCGGCATGGCCGACGAAGACCGGCACCCGCACGCAGGTCGCGGTGACCGCGATGTCGGCGTCCAGGATCTTCCGGGTCTCGTTCACCATCTTCCACTCTTCCTTCGTCGAGCCATCCTCCATGAAGACGTCGATATGCGGCACGACATTGAAGGCGATCTCCTTGGTGAATTCGGCCGGCTCCGCGTCCTCGAGCTGATAGACGCCGCGGGTCTGGCCCCAGAGCTCGTCCATGCCCTTCCGGCCCGCGCCGGAGACCGACTGGTAGGTCGAGACCACGATGCGCCGGATCGGCTGCGCGTCCTGCAGCGGCTTCAGCGCCACCACCATCTGGATCGTCGAGCAGTTGGGATTCGAGACGATGTTGCGCTGCGAATAGCCCGCGAGCGCCTCCCGGTTCACCTCCGGCACGACCAGCGGCACGTCCGGCTCCATGCGGAAAGTCGAAGTGTTGTCGATGACGACGCAGCCCGCAGCGGCGGCGCGCGGCGCATGCGCTTTCGAGACCGCGCCGCCGGGCGAAAACAGCGCGATGTCCCAGCCGGAGAAGTCGAACTCGTCCAGGACCTGCACATCCAGCTCGTCATCGCCGAAGGACACCTTGCGGCCCTGGGATTTGCGCGAGGCCAGCGCCGCAATGTCGTCCACGGGGAAGGCTGCCTCATGCAGTCCTTCCAGAAGCTGGTAGCCGACGGCTCCGGTCGCGCCGGCTATGGCGACCCTGTAGCCCATGAGCTCGTGTCCTTCGCGAATGGCCGGCGAGACTTACGGCGCGCCCGCCCGCTTTTCAATCCCCCGCCCCCGTTTCGCCAGCTCCATGCGCCCTGCTGCGCCAACGAGAATCGGCGAGGACCACGGAGGTCTCGATCTGGCGCTCGGGAACGGTCCAGTAGCGCTGCAACAGCCTCGTCTTCTCCGGCTCCGGAACCGTCTCGAACCCATACCGACGATAGAACGCAATCGCCCAGCCGACGGCGGCCCAGGTGCCGATAAGGACCGGGCGGTCCTGGCGCGCGAGCAATCCTTCCAGCAGCGCCGAGCCGATTCCGGACCGCCGATAGGCGGTCGCCACATAGGCATGACGGATCAGCGTCACATCCTCGACCGGCTGGATACCCATCACCCCGACCAGTCCCGCCCCTTCGATCTCGTATCCGTCGAAGTCGATGCCGGCTGCAATCTCTTCGGCCAGCTCCCCGGCGGGCATGTAGGGGTCCTTCCACCGGTCGTCCGGTATGACGCCGCGATAGGCCCGGGCGGCATCGTTGACGATCGCCAGGATGCGGTCGAAGTCGTCCGCCGTGCAGCGCCGTATCATGGCCGTCTCCACCCGCTGCGGCGGTTTGCACCCATCCCGGTTCGGGCCGCCCTAGCCGCGACCGATGAAGGGCATGCCGTTCGCCATCACCGTCAGGAACGGCACATTGGCGTCCGGCGAAAGGCCGGCCATGTAGAGCACGGCGTCGGCGACATGGCGCACATCCATAGTCGGCTCCACCTTCGTCGAGCCGTCCGGCTGCAGCACGCCCTTGTGCATACGCTGCGTCATCGGCGTCTCGGCATTGCCGATGTCGATCTGGCCACAGGTAATGCCGAAGGCGCGCCCGTCCAGGATCGTCGAGCGGGTAAGCCCCGTCACGCCATGCTTGGTCGCGGTGTAGGGCGCCGAGTTGGGGCGCGGCACATGGGCCGAGATCGACCCGTTATTGATGATCCGCCCGCCGGACGGGTCCTGCGACTTCATCACTCGGAAGGCTTCCCGCGTGCAGAGGAAGCTGCCGGTGAGATTGGCGTCCACCACCGCCTGCCACTGGGCGAGCGAGAGCTCCTCCAGCGGCACGGGCGGCGCGCCGAACCCGGCATTGTTGAACAGCAGGTCCAGCCGCCCGAAGCGTGCGACCACCGCCTCGAACAGCGCCTTGACCTGCGCCTCGTCGCCGACATCGGTCGATTGCGCCAGCGTGCTCTCCGGCCAGCGCCGGGCGATCTCCTCCAGCGGCTCCGTGCGCCGCCCGGCGAGCGCCACCTGGTAGCCTGCGCCCAAGAGTGCTTCCGCAGCGGCCTGGCCGACGCCCGACCCGGCGCCGGTAACGATGGCGACCGGCATGGATTTCCCTCCCTCTCCCGTCTTCGAGCGAGGCACTCTAGAGCCTTTCTGCGCCGCACGGAAACGGTCTAGGCTAGGGGCCTGCACGGCATGCAAGGAGGCAGCGCCCAGATGAGTTCGGAGCAATTGGCGGCCCTGAAGACCCTGCTTCGGGAACGCGGCAAGCCCGAGAACCCGACCGTGCCCGAAATGCGCGCGCGGATCGCGGAAGTAGGCGAGCGGTTCCCCGCGCCGGCGGAAGCGGAAGTTACGCCCGTGACCGTCGCCGGGCGCTATGCGGAGTGGGTCGCCGCGCCCGGCGGCCTGGCGGACCGCGCCGTGCTCTATCTGCATGGCGGCGGCTATGTCATCGGCTCCTGCGATTCGCACCGCAACCTCGCCTGGAACATCGCTGCGGCGTCGAAGGCGAAAGTCCTGCTTCTCGACTACCGGCTCGCGCCGGAATCGCCTTTCCCCGCCGCGGTGGACGACGCGGTCGCCGCCTATTGCTGGCTGCTCGACGAGGGCTATGCGCCGGGCCGGCTTTCGATAGCGGGCGATTCGGCGGGCGGCGGGCTCACCGTCGCCGCGCTCGTCGCGCTGCGCTATCGCGGCCAGCCGATGCCGGCGGCGGGGCTCTGCCTGTCGCCCTGGGTCGATATGGAGGGCGTCGGCGCCTCGATGACGGCCAAGGAAGACGAGGACCCGATGTTGAACCACGAGGCGCTGCTCTGGTTCTCCGAGCGCTATCTTGCGGGCGTCGATTCGCGCGCGCCGCTCGCCGCGCCGATCTACGCCGACCTTGCGGGCCTGCCGCCGCTGCTGGTCCAGGTCGGGACCGCCGAAGTGCTGCTCGACGACTCGCTCCGGCTCGCCGAGCGCGCTCGCGAAGCAGGCGTCGATGTCAGCCTCGATGTCGCTCATGACATGATGCATGTCTGGCACCTGTTCGAGCCGGTGCTGGACGAGGCGGGCGAGGCGATCGCCCGCGCCGGGGCCTTCCTGCGCGGGCGCATGCGGTGATCGGGGAAAGCCTTCCGCGCCTCGAGGATGCGGCGCTGCTGACCGGCCGGGGCCGCTTCATCGACGACATAGACCTCGCCGGCCAGGCATGGGTGCGTTTCCTGCGCTCGCCTTATGCCCATGCCGACATACTCGGCGTGGACGACCGCGAGGCGCTGGCCGTGCCGGGCGCGGTCGCGCTGCTGCGCGACGGCCTCGACGCCGGGCCGCTCGACAATCGCTCGCCGGTGCGCCGCCGCGACGGCACGCCGCTGGCGCCGCCGCCCTTCCCCGCCTATGCGCGCGAACGGGTGCGCTATGCCGGCGAGATCGTCGCCATGGCGGTGGCCGAGACGGCGGCGGCGGCGCGCGACATGGCCGAAGCCGTCGCCGTGGACTACCGCCCGCTCGACCCGGCCGAAACCGAAGAACTGTTCGAATGGGCGACCGGCGACGCCGCAGAGGTCGAGGCGCGGTTCGCGCGCGCGGCCCATCGCATCCGGATTCCGCTTGCGAACAACCGCATCTCGGCCGCGCCGCTGGAAACGCGGGGCGCGCTGGCGGAATGGGACGCGCGCGACGGGCGCTATACGCTGTTTGCGCCGACCCAGGGCCCGGGCCAGGTGCAGGAGGCGCTGGCGAAGGCGCTCGGCGCGGCGCGGGCCGATGTCCGCGTCATCACGCCCGATGTCGGCGGCGGCTTCGGCATGAAGAACGGCATCTTCGCCGAACAGGTCCTGCTCGCCCACGCGGCCCGGTTGCTCGGGCGGCCGCTGAAATGGATCGACGAGCGCGCCGAGGCCTTCCTCTCGGACTACCACGCCCGCGACCACGACACGGTGGCCGAGCTTGCGCTGGACGCCGACGGGATTTTCCTTGCCATCCGCACCTCGACGCGCTCCGACCTCGGCGCCTATGCCACGGGCGCCGGACCCGTCATCCCGACGGACGGCGGCTCGCGGATGCTCGCCAATGTGTACCGCATCCCGGCCGTCCATGCCGAGACGGTCTGCCGCCTGAGCCACACCACCCCGATCACCGCCTATCGCGGCGCCGGCAAGCCGGAATACGGCTATATCGTCGAGCGCCTTGTGGACGAGGCGGCGCGCCGGCTGGCCATCGACCCGGCGGCGCTCCGCCGGCGCAACATGATCCGCCCCGAGGAGATGCCCTGGCGCACGCCGACGGGCCTCGTCTATGACAGCGGCGACTTCGCCGCCAATCTCGACGCCGCGCTGGAACTGGCGGACCGCGCGGGCTTCCCGGAGAGGCGGCGCGCCAGCGAGGCCGCCGGGAAGCTGCGCGGTTTCGGCTTCGCCTCCTATACCGAGCCCGACGGCTACAAGGACGGGCGCGTGACGATGCGCTTCGACGAGGAGGGCCTGCTCACCGTTACGCTCACCGCTTCCAGCAACGGCCAGGGCTTCGCGACCACCTTCTCCCAGATCGCGGCGGCGCAACTGGGCCTGCCGGTCGAGGCCATACGGGTGCTGACCGGCGACAGCGACATTGTCGGCCGCGGCAGCGGGGCGGGCGGATCGCGCGTCACCACGGTGGCGGGCGCGGCGGTGGTGCGGGCCAGCGAGCGCATCGTCGAGAAGGGCCGGCGCATCGCGGCGGCCATGATGGAAGCGAGCGAGGACGATATCGCCTTCGGGCAGGGCGCCTTCGAGGTTGTCGGCACGGACAGGCGGGTCGGCTTGCGCGAGGTGGCGGGGGCCAGCTTCAACCCGGCGTTCCTCGGCGAGGATATGGATATGGGGCTCGACGCCGCCGGACATTTCATTGCGCGCACCTACAGCTTCCCGAACGGGACCCATGTCGCCGAGGTCGAGATCGACCCCGAGACCGGGCGGGTCTCGCTGGAGCGCTACAGCCTGGTCAACGATGCGGGCGTCGTCGTGAACCCGATGCTGCTGGAAGGCCAGTTGCATGGCGGCATCGCGCAAGGCGTCGGCCAGGCGCTCATGGAGCACATGGTTTACGAGCCGGAGACGGGCCAGCTCCTCTCCGGCTCCTTCATGGACTACGCCATGCCGCGCGCAGCCGACATTCCCTCCTTTGCGCTGGAGCGGAGCCGGACCCCCTGCCTGACCAACCCGCTCGGCGTGAAGGGCGTCGGCGAAAGCGGCACCACGGCCGCCCTGCCGGCGGCGATGAACGCGGTGGCGGATGCGCTCGCCTCGGCCGGGGCCGCCTGCGTCCAGATGCCCGCCACGCCGGAACGGGTCTGGCGCGCCCTCAGGGACCGGACGCAGGACGCGGGATAGCGGCCCGGAACGGACGGGCCGATGACCGGGCTCCGGCGGGGCCGCGCGGAACGCCTGCCGGCAGCGTCATGCGATGTCATGTTTTGTATGCGCATGGCGCATATCCCACCGCTGCTTCGGGCATGAGGAAGCCGCCGCGCCGCGCTCACCACCGCGCGGTAAAGCCGACGCCGATGCGGTGCTCGGGCATATCGCCGCCGCCAGCCTCGCGCCGAGCGGCGTCGAGACCGAGCTCGAAGCCCGATCCGCCCGCCGGGGTCAGACGCCAGCCCAGGCGGAGCTCGCGCGCCGTGTCCGACAGGCCGAACCCGACATGCGGCGTGCCGGTGAGCCGGCCGCCGAACACCGCAAGGCCGTATCCGAGCTCCCCGTCGAGCCGGCGCGACAGTGGCGTGTCGTCGTTCGCCGCCAGCGCGTGCGCGTCCGGCATCGTCCACAGCCGGTCCGCGCCGCCCGGGTCCGCCCCGTATGAGGGCGTGAGCGACGCCGACAGGCCGCGCCCCCGGCCGCCCGGCACCAGCCTGAGCGAGCCCGACACGCTCCATTCGGAGTAGCCCTCCTCGGCATGCGCCGCGAGCCCGTGCAGGCGGAGCCCCATGTCCAGGCCTCGCGACGGGTCCGCATAGCCGAGGCCGGCGCCGACCTCCACGCCCGTCCCGGTCTCCGCGTCGCCACCGTCATGGCGCAGCCCGAGCGCCGCCGACGGCGTCAGCGTCCGGCCACCCGCGAGCGTAAACCGCCGCGAGCCGTCCAGCACCGCCCGCAGGCGGCTCGCCTCGGCCTGTGCCCCCACCAGGTTCCCTACGCCCGGCGTCGAGACACCGTCGGACTCCGTGCGCACCCAGAACCCGTCCGCCTTGAGCGCCAGCGCGAACCCGCCTGCTTCGGCAGGCGTCAGCAGCGCGCCCTGCACACCCATCGCGGTCAGCGTCATCGTGAGGTCCGCGCGGTAGCGCTCCGCCGCGCCGCCGTCGAGATCGAGCGAGAGCTGCCCGCTGCCCGTCCCCACCAGACCCCAGGCCGACACCCGCTCCGAGAGCGCCAGCCGCGCATAGGGAAGCATCGTCGTCACCGTGCTCCCCATGACGTAGCTCCGGCCCGCGCCCTGTGCCGTGCCCTCGCCAATGCTGTGGGTCATCGCGAACCCGGTCAGCAGGCGGCCCCGCTCGTAGTCCATTCCCAGCGATCCCGTCGCGGTCTCGCCGCTCAACGACAGACCCGAACCGGCGCTGGAGAACTGTGACACCGATGCGCCCCGGCCCCAACTCGTGAACTGTGGCCCCGCGCCGCCGCCGAAGACCGCGCGGAACGAGGTCCCCATCAGCAGCTCGCGCCAGTTCATGGTTTGCGACTCGGCCCGGTCCGGGCCCCCAGACCATGACGGCCGGGACGCGCCAACCGGTTCGCCGGGCTGGGCCCCGGCGCCCCCGGAACCGTCCAGCGCGATGCGTTGCCCGCCCAGCGTCAGGTGCGAGCCCGCGTCCAGAGGGATCTCCAGCCGCGTCGTTATCGCCGCGATCGCGCCCGATGCCGCCGCGCGCCCGAACCGCGCAAGCCAGTCCTTCTGCAGCGGGTCGGCGTTGCCGATCGTGCCCGTCGCCTCGCCGTCGACGATGCGCGCGCCGGCCGCGTTCGAGAGCCTGAGCGTCAGCGTCTCCGCGCCCTCGTCATGGGCGTCGTCCAGCACCGCCACCGAGACCGTCTTCGAGGTCTCGCCCGGCGCGAAGGTGAGCGTGCCACTCGCGGCGGTGTAGTCCGCCCCCGCCCGCGCCGTGCCGTCGGCGGTCGCCCAGGCCACCGTCACCGACGCCGTCGCCGCCCTGCCGAGCGTCACCGCGAAGTCGAGCCTCGCGCCCTCCGCCTCCGTCACGCGGGCGTCGGCCACCGACAGCCCGGGCAGGTTCCCGATATACGCCAGCAGCCAGCGCAGCCCGCCGTTGTTCACCTTCGGCTGCGACGGCCCCCAGCCGGATGCCGCCGGGTCGCCAAGGAAGAACCGCGGCATGACCGAGTGGCCGACGCCCGCGAGGGCGCCCGCCTCGGCGCCGGTTGCATGGCGCGTCTGGTGGCTGACGCCCGCATCGCCGAGCGCCCGCACGGCTTGCCCATACCGGGCCACCGCCGCCGGATCGGACCGGTCGTGGTAGATCGTGAACCGGGGCGCCGTCCCGCCGCCCGTCGGCGGCGCCGCCCCAGGCAGCGGCAGCGGGTCGGTGTTCACGATGGTCCCCGTCGCCTCGCCGTCCGCGATGCGCAGCCCGGCGGCGTTCGAGAGGGTGAGCGTGAACGTCTCCTCGCCCTCGTCATACGCATCGTCCAGCACCGCCACCGAGACCGTCTTCGAGGTCTCGCCCGCCGCGAAGGTGAGCGTGCCGCTCGCCGCGGTATAGTCCTCGCCCGCCGTCGCCGTGCCGTCGGCGGTCGCGAAATCCACCGTCGCCGCTGTCGCCGCCGCCTTGTCGAGCGTTACCGCGAAGTCCACCGTCGCGCCGTCCGCTTCGCGCACGCGGGCGTCGGCCGCCGATACCCCCGGCAGGTTCGCAAGATAAGTCTTCAGCCAGCGCAGGCCGCCGTTGCACGCGCCCGGATACCGGCCGTTCGCCAACGGCTCGCCCACGAAGAAACGCGGCATGCGCACATACGGATAGCCCGCGAGGAACGCCGGTTCGCCGTGCGGCGCCGCCACGATCACCTCGGGCACGATCCCCGCCGCGCGGAACGCCGCCATGGCCTCGTCGAACCGCTCCACCGCCGTCCCGTCCGACGGGTCGTGATAGACACGGAACCGGGCCGGACCCCCGGCGACGGTCTCGCCCGGCGCCGCCTCCGGCACGTGCCGCACCCGCACGGGCTCGCGCCCCCGGAACTTGCGGTCGAGCGCGTTCACCTCCACCACCCAGTGCCGCGCCGCGTCGAAGCGCGGGATCTGCAACCGGCAGAGCCGGTCTTCGCAATCGCGGGCCCGCACGGTATCGAGCCCGCCGCGCTGCCCGCCCCGCGTGGGCACCGTCTCCAGCCGGCGGTCGCCGCTCGCCCAGGCGACCGTGTAGTCGCCCTCCGAGACCGGCACCCGCCAGGTCACCAGCCCGGTGCCCGAGACCGCCACGTCCTCCGGCAGGCCGGAAACCTTCGGCGCTTCCTCATCCGGCGCCGGCACATGCCGCAGCGTCGCCGCCGGCAGGCGCCGCAAGGCCCGCTCCAGCGTGGTCACGTGGACCAGGTAGTGCCGCCCGGGATCGAACTCCTCGATCCGGACCTCGCAACTCCCGCCGGAACACCGGGTCTCCCGCAGCGTCGCGTCGCCGGCATGCGCTCGTCCCAGGACCATGCGCGTCGGCGGCTGCTCGTCCCAAACCCACTGCACCCAGTAGGTGGTCCAGCGGTCGGGCTCGGTCGCGGTGTCCAGGTCCCAGGTCACGACCCCGTCCGCGGACAGGGCGGCGTTGCGCGGCACGCGCCGGAGCTCCGCCGGCAGGTCGTCGGGCACCTCGATTTCCGTCGCCCCGTCCTCGATGGCAATGGTGAAGCTGAGCGTGGCGGTGTCGCCGTCGGCGTCCGTCACCGTGTAGCTGTATGCCGCGGCGTCCTGGATTGCGGTCGGCACGCCGGTCAGCCGGCGCGGCGCGTCGTCGAACGAAAGTCCCGCCGGCGGCGCCGGCGACAGGCTGTAGCGCAGCGTCCCGTTGCCGCCCGTGGCCCGGGGCAGCGTCAGCGCCGCGATCCCCACGCCCTGCGTGTAGGACTGGTTCGGGATACTGCGGGCGCCGAAGGTCGGCGTCGCGCCCGGCGGCGCCGCCGCGACCGCGATGGTGAAGGTGAGCGTGTCGGTATCGCCGTCGTCGTCCGTCGCCGTGTAGGTGTAGGTCGCCGCCGCCTGGGTGCCGCTCGGCGCGCCCGACAGCCTGCGGGTTCCGGCGTCGAAGGAGAGGCCTGCCGGCGGCGCCGGCGACAGGCTGTAGCGCAGCGTCCCGTCGCCGCTCGCGGCGGCCGGCAGCGTCAGGGCCGGGATCGGGACGTTCTCCGTGTACGACTGGTTCGCGATGCTCCTGTCGCCGAACGATGGCTGGGTGTCCTGATCGTTGTCCCGCACCGTGACAGAGGCGCTCGCCGGCGATCCCAGGTTGTAACCCGCGCCCGAGGAGAGCGTCGCCGTCACCGAGCCGTCCGGCTCGTCGTTCCCGTCGTCCACCGTGGCGACGCGGTAGGTCTTGCGCGTCTCTCCCTCGGCGAACGTCACCCTCTTCGATCCCTCGTTGCCCGGGGTTACGTAGTCGCTGCCCGCCGCCTCCGACACCGAAAGGTTCACGGTCACCCCTTCCGACGGCGCCGCGCTCGACAGGGTCACCATGAAGCTCGCCGCCGCCCCCTCGGTCACCGGCGAGGTCACCGGCGAGATGGTCGCGGTCGGCGTCGGCACCGTCCCTTTCGCGATGCCGCTGATGCGCATCCGGAAGGAGTTTGACCAGGTTGTCCACGATCCGCTCGTCGCGTCCCTGTTCCGATACAGGTTGCCGTCGGCGATGCTCCAGCCGGTCAACCCGGTCTGGGCGTTGCTGGCGGTGGTGGCGCCGTCACGGTTACCGGAAGCGACGTCGAAGACCAGGAAGTAAGTGGTATTCGCCGCCAGGTTGATGCCGGCGTGGGTGAGCAGGCCGGATTCCGATGCGCTCCTTGTCAACGTACCCAGCGCGCTTCCCGGCTCCCCGTTGTTGTCGGCGTTGATGCTCGCGGTGAAGCTCAGATTGCCGAAATCGAATGCGAGTTTGACGCTGGTCAGCGTGTAACCGCCGCTGTGGCGGCCGGTGGTGAACGCCAGGGCATGGTCGAAATTGGCCAAAGTGGCGCCGACGCCGCCGGGTTGATTAAAGTTGCTGACCAGCACCTGGGTTTGCTGGGCCTGCGCCGCGCCGCCCGCGCCGGGCAGGAACGGCGCCGCGAACAGGATGGCGGCGGCGAGCAGCGGTATCGCGGCCGCGCGCGGCCGGAGTTCGGCGAAGACCGAAAGGAGGAAGCGGGAAGCGGACCCGCCGCGCGAACCGGAAAGGGCTACCTCAGAGCAGCGGCCCCGGCGCGGGGAGCGATGGCAGACGAGAGAGGCGGGCGCCGCCACGGCCCGGCGGAGCGGCCTCAAGACTGAAGACGCAGGTTGGGCGCTCGGCGCTCGGCGCTCGGCGCTCGGCGCTCGGCGCTCGGCGCTCGGCGCTCGGCGCTCGGCGCTCGGCGCTCGGCGCTAAATTATACACGAGCCAACGAGACACCCATGTCAAGCCCTCGTCGGCGAAACGCAAACGCCCCATGACCACGCTCCAATTCGATCCCCCACGTGCGCGGGCACGATACCCCGGTCGAAGGGAAGCCCCGGACGCGCCCGTTGTCAAGCGCCGCCATTCGCCGCCGCCAGCCTGTTTTGTCCCCTCCCGCCGGGAGTGTTACGGCATGTCATGCGATGTCATGATCCGCATGCGAACGGGGCATATGCTGTAGCCGTTTGGGGCATGAGGTCCGTCCTTCCTCGAAGCTGTGTCCGTCGGCTTCCTTCATGTCGTTCCTTTCTCCCGTTTCGTTCCACTCCGCTCCCTCCTCCCCGCCATCGGGCTGCCCCCTGCGGCGGGACCTTGATTCGCGCGTACCCCGCCCGCGGGCGCCCGCGCCCGCGGGCGGGCGTTTCGCGCCGGCGCGGTTCGCGCGCCTGATTGCCCGCATGCGCTTGCGCGCGCGAGCCGGGCGCAGGGCGCACCTCGCCCGTTGGCCGAATCGGGGGCTGTTTTCGCGCCGGCGCGAAACGGAAAACGAAGCGGACCCGCGGATGCCGCTTCCTTCCCTCCCGCCTTATATTGAGGTGTATATCATCAATGTCAAGTTATTTCTGAATTATTTCAGAATAAACGAACATTTCATGTTCAAAATGCTACGGCTCATCGGCCCGGCGAGGGATCAGCTCCTCGCCGGCGCGGGAGTGGCCGATGATGCGGGTCAGCAACAGCACCGGCAGCACGCCCGCCAGCACGATGGCGAGCGCCGAGAGCGAGCATTCCTCCAGAAGCTCGTCCGAGGCGAACTGATAGACATTCGTCGCCAGCGTTTCGTAGTTGAAGGGCCGCAGGATAAGCGTCATCGGCAGTTCCTTCATCGAATCGACGAAGACCAGCAGCGCCCCGGTCAGCACGCTGCCGCGCACGATGGGCAGATGTACGCGCGACAGCCGCGCGAACGGCCCGTGGCCGAGCGTGCGCGCCGCGCTGTCGATATTCGGCGTCACCTTCGAGAGGCCGGCGTCGATGGTGCCGTAGGCGAGTGCCAGGAAACGCACGGTCAGCGCAGCCGAGACCGCAAACAGCGTCCCACTGAAAACCAGCCCGGTCGAGACGCCGAATTCGGCGCGCGCGAAGGCGTCGATGCCGCGGTCGAGGCCGGCGAGCGGAATCATCACGCCGAGCGCCAGCACCGCCCCCGGCACCGCATAGCCGAGCGACACGAAACGCGCCGCGCCCTGCGCAACCGGCGGGGCGCCGGCCCGCGCGCCATAGGCGAGCACAAGCCCGAATCCCGAGGCCGCCAGCGCGGCGATACCGGCCAGCGTGAGGCTGTGCTCCGCATATTTCAGGAAGTCGGACAATTGGTCCGGCTGCCAGGCCGTCACCGCATACCAGGCGAGCACTGCCGAGGGCAGGAGGAAGCCGAGCAGCACCGGCAGCCCGCAGGCCAGAAACGCGCCGGCGGCGGCCCAGCCGGAAAGGCGGGGCGGCGCCAGCCGCCGGTAGCGTCCGCTCGTGTGGTGGAAACGCCGCTGACGCCGGGCCGCACGTTCGGCCCAGATAAGACCGGCGATGACGACCAGAAGCACAAGCGCGAGCTGGGAGGCGCCGGCGGCATTGCCCATGTTCATCCAGATGTCGAAGATACCGACCGTAAATGTCTGTAGCGCAAAGAATTCGACTGCGCCCAGATCGTTCAAGGTTTCCATCAGGGCGAGGATGACGCCGATGGCCACCGCCGGGCGGGCGAGCGGCAGCGCCACGCGCCGGAAGGCCTGCCAGGGCGTGCAGCCGAGCAGGCGGCTCGCTTCCAGCACGCAGACATTCTGCTCGATGAAGGCCGCTCTGGAGAGCAGATAAACGTAAGGGTAGAGCACCAGCGAGAACAGCGAGACCGCCCCGCCGAGCGAACGTATCTCGGGAAACCAGTAGTCGCGCGCGGTGGTCCAGCCGAACGAGGCGCGCAGAAACACCTGCACCGCGCCCGCATATTCCAGAAGGTCGGTATAGACATAGGCGACGACATAGGCGGGCATGGCGAGCGGCAGCAGCAAAAGCCACTCGAAGGCCCGGCTTCCCGGGAACCGGCACATGGTGACCAGCCAGGCCGCCGCGACGCCGATAGCCACCGTGCCGACCGCGACGCCGAGCGCAAGCAGGAAGGAATTCCAGACATAGCCCGGCAGCACGGTCGAGGCGAGGTGCCGCCAGATGTCGAGGGTCGGCGTGACGGCCATCCAGATGACGGCCAGGATCGGCGCTGCCGCCAGCGCCGCCACCGACAGGGTTACCCAGGTCCAGCCGTCCGGTGTCGCGGTGCGCCAGGCCCGGCGCCGGGCGCTAGCTGCGCCGGCGACGGCCATAGAGCTCGAGACGATGATCCACCAGGTCGAAGCCGAGGCGTTCGGCGATCCTGCTCTTCATCTCTTCGAGCTCGGCGTCGTAGAACTCCTCCACCGTCCCGGTTTCCACATCGATCAGATGGTCGTGATGCTCGCCGGCCTCCTCGTAGCGCGCCCGGCCGCCGCCGAAATCGTGCCGGGTCAGCACATTGGCGTCCTCGAAGAGCTTGAGCGTGCGATAGACGGTGGCGATGGAGATATTCGGGTCGATCCGGCTCGCGCGCCGATAGACCGTATCGACATCGGGATGGTCGGCGCTGTCGGAGAGGACGCGGGCCACCGTCCGACGCTGGCCTGTCAGGCGAAGGTTTCTCTCGCGGCACAGCCTCTCGATGCCGGTTTCCTCAGCCATGTCCCGCCGTCCGGTATCCGCCCGATAGCGTTGAATACAGGGCGCAAACGACCGGGTCAATCGAGGCGGAGGGCGCGGCGGGGCGCTGTTTCGTTGACAAGGCGCGCCCCTCCGACGCCTGATCCGGGAAACGGGGTGTTGGAGCAGCGCATGTTCGAGGGATTCGAGAGGTCCGGGATCGACGCCGGAGGGTGCGGGATCCATGTCGTGCACGGGGGCGAAGGGCCGCCGCTGCTGATGCTGCACGGCTATCCCCAGACCCATGCGGAATGGCACAAGGTGGCGCCCCGCCTGGCGGAACGGTTCACGGTCGTCTGCCCGGACCTGCGCGGCTATGGGGACAGCGACAAGCCGCGCCCGGAACCGGGCGACCACACGACCTACTGCAAGCGCACAACCGCGAGCGACCAGGTGGCCGTCATGCAGGCGCTCGGCTTCGAGGCCTTCCACCTCGTCGGCCACGACCGGGGCGTGCGCGTCGGGCTCCGCCTCGCGCTCGACCATCCGGGGCGGGTCCTGAGCTTCACCAATCTGGACGTGGTCCCGTCTCTGGAAGCGTTCGAGAACATGGACGCTTCCCTGGCGTTCTCGTGGTTCCACTGGAACCTCATGCGCCAGCCTTCGCCGCTTCCCGAGACGGTGTTCTCCACCAGCCCGAAGCTGTTCCTGGATTTCTTCCTCGACCAGTGGAGCGCGGTTCCGGGAGCCTTCGAGGAAGCGGCCTACGGGGAGTATCTGCGCTGCTTTTCCGACCCGGAAACGGTGCGCGCCATGTGCGCCGACTACCGCGCCGTCGCGCTCGACATGGAGCATGACGCCGCCGACCGGGGCCGGAAACTCGCCTGCCCCGTGCTGGCGCTCTGGGCCGGCAACATGCCGAAGCGGCCCGGCTGGCAGACCGGGGCGAAGCTGAACATGCTGGATGTCTGGCGCGCCCGCGCCGACGACGTGCGGGGCCGCGCGCTCGATTGCGGCCACTTCATCCCCGAGGAAGCGCCGGAAGAACTGCTCGCCGAACTCCTCGCCTTCCTGCCGGGAGGCTGACCGTTCACTCCAGGCCGATGGCGCCGCAGACGAGGGGGAAGTGCTCCATCCGGCCGGTGCTCATCAGGTAGTAGAGATACCAGAGCCCGCCGCCGGCGCCGGCCGCAGCCAGCCCCAGCAATGCGGCGCCGCGCAGGAAGGACCGCAGCAGGTCGCCCCAGACCTCCGCTTCCTCCGCCTCGGGCGGCGCGTATTCGCGGTCCCGGCTAATCGCCGCCTCCCTCCTCCTGCGCGGCCTGCCCGCCCGCCTCCTGCCGGCGCCCATCCGCCTGCGCGGCCGCCGCGCGCTCGAACAGCGCATCGAAGTCGATGGGGTCGATCAGGAAGGGCGGGAAGCCACCGTCACGCACCGCATTGGCGATGATGCCACGGGCGAAGGGGAACAGCAGCTTCGGCACCTCGGACCCGACCACCCTGGTCCTCACCTCGTCCGGCAGGGGCGGCACGGAGGCGACCGCGGCGTAGGACAGCTCCACCAGGAAGAGGACCGTCTCGCCGCGCTTCGCCCGCGCCGTGACATGCAGCAGCACCTCGAAGTGGTTGTCTTGCAGGGGGCGCGCCTCGACATTGAGGTCGATGCCGATCTCGGGCCGCGTTTCGAGCTCGTTGAAGCTCATCGGCGCGTTCGGACTCTCGAAGGAGAGGTCCTTCAGATATTGCGCGCCGATGGTCACCCGCGGCTTCGCGTCGGCCGCCCCGTTTGCGCCGTTCCCGGTCATGGCCGCCCGTCTAGCACGGGGCGGCAAAGGGAGAAAGCGGACCGGAGGGGTCGTGCTTGCGGATGGCGCCGTTCTCGACGGTCTCGCCGGTCAGCGCGCGGATAACGCCCCAATGGGTCACCGCGCAGATACGGTCGCGGTCCGGGCGTTCGGCCACGGCGGCGCGGAAGGCGCGGGCGCGGTCCAGCACCCGCTCATGCGTTTCCCCGAGTTCGCACCACCACTGCTCGTCGAGGGCGGAGAAGTCGAGGTCCGGCCAGGCCCCGGCCAGCATGCCCGCGCGGGTCCCGACATCGCAGGAAAAGCCCGCCCGCTCGCGCAGCAGCGGCTCTATCGAAATCGGGACGTCGAGGCGCCGGGCAATGGCAGCCGCCGTTTCGAGCGTGCGCCGGTAGGGGCTTGCGAAGAGCAGCGAGATGCCGCGCCCGGCGAGCGCGGCCGCGGCCGCCTCGGCCTGCCGGCAGCCTTCCTCCGTCAGCCCCGGATCGGGAAGGCCCGGATCGATGCGCGTCTGGCCGTAATGCAGGTTCCACAGCGTCTGGCCGTGGCGCAGCAGGATCATCGGGGCTCTCCCGGCGTGTCGTCGCGATACTCGCCTTCGATGACGCCGGCCCCGGCCCGCCGGACGCGGACCTCGCCGCCCCAGCGCCGCCAGGCCCATCCTGCTGCGAGGTCCCGGAACGGCGGCAGCAGCAGCAGGAACCCGGCGGCGTCGGTGAAGAAGCCCGGCGTCAGCAGCAGGGCGCCCGCCACGATAAGGCATACCCCGTCGAACATCTCGCGGATCGGCGCGCCGCCCTCGGCGATCGTCCGCCGGGCGCGCATCAATACGCCCACCCCCTGCGCGCGGATCAGCCAGGTCCCGACGACGGCCGTCAGCACGATCACGGCGAGCGTCGGCCACAACCCGATCCAGCCGCCGACCTCGATGAAAACGGCGATCTCGACCAGGGGAACCCCGATCAGCGCCAAAAGGATTGCGAAGGCCATACTTGCCCTTTCCTAGACTTGGGCTTATCTCCTGACTTCGACGGTTGATTCGCATAAGTAGTTGATATTGCCTGGTTCTCATTTCGGCTAGGCACTACATCCGGCATTTCTTCGAGCCGTGCTTCGTCGACGGTCAGGCGAGTTGATACGGGGTGATCGTCAGGGGCAGCCCCATGGTTGCGTAAATCTGCTCCGCCGCCGGTGTCGGCTTCGAGGGGATGACGTAGCGGTTGCCCGATTGCCGACAGCGCAGCAGGGAGCACTGGCGGTGGACGAGGGCGGAGCGGATGACCTCCGGGGACATCCGCCGCTTCTGGATGGCGACGCGGTACGCAAGGTGTCGAACGCAGGCGAAGGCCAGGAAGGCGATGGCGATGTGAGCGCGGATCCGGTCCGGGTTCCAGTGCCAGATGGGACGTATCTTCAGGTCGTGTTTGGTGATCCGGAAGCTCTCCTCGACCTGCCAGAGCCCCTGGTAGTGAGCCATCACTTCGGTGACGCGCGCGTCGCGCAGATTGGTGATGACGCCGGTGAGCCCGTCCCATCGTGCGGCCTCGGCGATCTTCTCCGGGTTCACCGTGAGCCGTGCGTCGCCCTCGACGGCGATGAAGCGCTTCGCCCCGTGATTGGAGAGCAGTTCCCTGGGATTGTCGCTGCGGGCCAGCCTGTCGAGCAGGCGTTCCACCTGATGGCGGCGCTCGTGCGCGTCCTTGCGTGCGCGCTGGGGGCAGAAGACGACGATCAGGCGACGGCCCTTGTACTCCCACTCGCCGACCCGGCGGTCCTGTGAGCCCTCCAGCGGGGCATAGGTCCCGGGGTCGAGAACCTGCCCCAGCAGCGCGAGCGGCAGCTTGCGCAGCCGCGCGCCGACGACATACTCGCCGCCGATGGCGTCCATGGCGTCGAGGTTGTCGGCGCTCAGCATGCCCCGGTCGGCCACGCATACCGTGCGCTCCACCTGGTGGCGGCGCTGCATGTCCTGCAGGACCGGGACCATGCTGTGTCCCTCGTAGGTGGCGCCGGGGAAGACCTCGTAGCTGATCGGCAGCCCTTCGCGCGTCACCATCAGCGCCAGCAGAACCTGCGAGTCCTTGTGTTTGCCGTCCTTGCTGAAGCCGTGCTGGCGAAGCTCGTCCTCGGCGGCCGTCTCGAAGTAGAGCGTGGTGCAATCGAAGAAGAGGATCGCGACCGGCTCCGGCAGCAGCGACCGGCTCGCCTCGCCGACGCGCGTGCGCAGTCGCTCGATCACCGTCGCGTCGAGCTGATCCATCATCCGGTAGACCTTCTCGAGCGGAAGACTCACGCCGAAGTCCTCCTCGAGCCGGCGCACGCTGCCCCGCTTGCTGTCGGGGTTGGCTACCCGCGCCATCACCACATGGAACAGCGCGTCATGGGAGGCCCGGTAGCGCGAGCGCGGCAGCAGCGCGTCGAGGCCCAGCAGCCGGTAGATCTCGCCATAGACCTCGTGGATGCCTGTGATCAGGCGCTGCTCCTCTTCAAGCTGCTTGAGGTCGACCGGGAGTTCCTCCTTGCCGTCCCCCCGGCGGCCGACACGGATCGCCTGCTCAGCGATCTTCTCGGGCGCAAACAATGCCGGCTGACGCTCGTCCTCCAGCTTCGCCTTGACGTACTCGCCGAGCTGCCTCAGGCGCTCGAGCTCGTCCTCGTCCATGGCCACGCCGACATGGCGGACGATGCGCTGTCGGACCTTGCCGCCGTCGCGCACGGCCTCGACGATCTGGACCGAGCGTCGCGGGCTGTTGGGGGAGGTCTTGATGCGCACGAACATGGGGGGAGTGTAGCGCGTGGCGGAGGCATTGACAGTCTCAAAGATTTACTAGGCACTACAACGCAGCTTGACCGCACCGCAACTGCCAACTCATTGGCTTTACTGAAAACTCCAGACGCGAGATCGGTCAGAAGTCAGCCCAACCGTCGAAGTCAGGAGGATCATCGGGGCTCTCCCGGCGTGTCGTCGCGATACTCGCCTTCGATGACGCCGGCCCCGGCCCGCCGGACGCGGACCTCGCCGCCCCAGCGCCGCCAGGCCCATCCTGCTGCGAGGTCCCGGAACGGCGGCAGCAGCAGCAGGAACCCGGCGGCGTCGGTGAAGAAGCCCGGCGTCAGCAGCAGGGCGCCCGCCACGATAAGGCATACCCCGTCGAACATCTCGCGGATCGGCGCGCCGCCCTCGGCGATCGTCCGCCGGGCGCGCATCAATACGCCCACCCCCTGCGCGCGGATCAGCCAGGTCCCGACGACGGCCGTCAGCACGATCACGGCGAGCGTCGGCCACAACCCGATCCAGCCGCCGACCTCGATGAAAACGGCGATCTCGACCAGGGGAACCCCGATCAGCGCCAAAAGGATTGCGAAGGCCATACTTGCCCTTTCCTAGACTTGGGCTTATCTCTGGTCAATCGAGTGAAGGGATCGGCCGCAACGGCCGGTAGTGAGCGCCCATGGACGGCGGAATTCCGTTCTTCGACCTGTTGTTCTTCGCCATGGTGGCGGCGTTCCTCGTCTTCCGGCTGCGCAGCGTCCTGGGCCGCCGCCAGGGGCATCACCAGGCGCCCCCGCAGGCGGAGCCGAACGCCGCCGGCGACGCGAACTCCAACGACAATGTGATAGCGCTGCCCGACCGCAACAAGGGCGAGGACGAAGAGAGCGACGGCACGCCGCTCGGAGACGGCATACGGCAGATCCGGGGCGTGGACGCGAGCTTCGACCCGGAGCTGTTCGCTTCGGGCGCGCGCGCGGCGTTCGAGATGATCGTGAACGCGTTTGCCGGCGGCGACCGGGACACGCTCCGGCCGCTGACCAGCGCCGAGGTGTTCGGCAATTTCGAGCGCACCATCGCCGACCGGGAGGAGAAGGGCCATATCCTCGAGGCGACGCTGATCGGCATCAAGGAAGCCGAGCTCACCGATGCCGGGCTGGACGGCCATGAGGCCTGGGCGACGGTCCGTTTCGTCTCGGAGCAGGTCGGCGTGCTGCGCGATTCCGAGGGCCAGACGCTCTCCGGCGCGACCAACGCCATCGAGGAGATCACCGACGTGTGGACCTTCGCCCGGGACACGCGGTCGCCCGACCCGAATTGGCGTCTGGTCGCAACCGGGGGCGAAAGCTGAGCCTCACCCGACCCCGGAGAACGCCATGACCGCATCATCGGCCGCCATGACCGGCAAGCGCGGGCTCATCATGGGCATGGCGAACGACCGCTCCATAGCCTGGGGGATCGCGCAGGCGCTGGCGGGGAGCGGCGCCGAACTCGCCGTCACCTACCAGACGGAGCAGCTTGTCAAGCGCGTGCGCCCGCTCGCCGAGTCGCTGGGCGCGGCGCTGGTGCTGCCGGCCGATGTCGCCGACGACGCCAGCATGTACGCCCTGTTCGAGACGCTCGCGGCCGAATGGGGCCGGCTCGATTTCGTCGTCCACGCCATCGCCTTTTCCGACAAGGACCAACTCAAGGGCCGCTATGTCGATACGACGCGCGAGAACTTCCGCATGTCGCTCGACATCTCCTGCTTCTCCTTCACGGACCTCGCCCGCCGGGCCTCGGCGCTGATGGAGCCGGGCGGGGCGATGCTGACCCTCACCTATTACGGCGCCGAGCAGGTGATGCCGCACTACAACGTCATGGGCGTCGCCAAGGCCGCGCTGGAAGCGAGCGTGCGCTACATGGCGGCCGATTTCGGCAATGACGGCATCCGCGTCAACGCCATATCGGCCGGGCCGGTGAAGACCCTCGCCGCGTCCGGGATCGGCGATTTCCGTTTCATCCTGAGGTGGAACGAGTTGAACTCGCCGCTGCAGGCCAATGTCACCCTGGAGCAGATCGGCCAGTCCGCCCTCTATCTGCTCAGCCCGATGAGCGCCGGCGTCACCGGCGAGGTGCATCATGTGGATTGCGGCTACCACACCGTCGGCATGATGAACCCGCACCGGGCGGGGGACACGTCGGACCTGCTGGCGAGCTTCAAGCCGAAATACGGCTGATGGCGTCGAACGGATTCGGGCAGGCCTTTCGCTTCACCACCTGGGGAGAGAGCCACGGGCCGGCCATAGGCTGCGTGGTGGACGGCTGCCCGCCCGGCATTCCGCTGGTCCCGGACGACCTCCAAGTCTGGCTCGACAAGCGCCGGCCCGGCCAGTCCCGCTTCACCACCCAGCGCCGCGAACCCGACAGGGTGAAGATCCTCTCCGGCGTGTTCGAGGGGCGGACGACGGGCACCCCTATCGGCCTCGCGATCGAGAATGTGGACCAGCGCTCCCGGGATTATTCGAAGATCGCCGACCGTTTCCGCCCCGGCCATGCCGACTACACCTACTGGCGGAAATACGGCATTCGCGACTATCGCGGCGGCGGGCGGTCCTCGGCCCGCGAGACCGCCATGCGGGTGGCGGCCGGAGGCATCGCGCGCAAGGTGCTGGGCGAGGGCGTCTCGATTCGCGGCGCGCTGGTCCGGATGGGCGAGAAGACCGTGGACCGCGCCCGGTGGGACTGGAATGCCGTGGGCAACAATCCCTTCTTCTGCCCGGACGCCGCCGCGGTGGAGGAATGGGCGGACTATCTCGATTCGGTCCGCAAGGCCGGATCGTCCGTCGGCGCGGTCATCGAGATCGTCGCGGAGGGCGTGCCGGCCGGCCTCGGCGAGCCGGTTTATGGCAAGCTCGACGGCGACCTTGCCGCGGCGATGATGAGCATAAACGCGGTCAAGGGCGTCGAGATGGGCGACGGCTTCGCTTCGGCGGCGAAACGCGGCGAGGCCGCCCATGACGAGATGGCCCCGGACGGCGAAGGCGGCATTGCCTTCCTCTCCAACAATGCCGGCGGCGTGCTGGGCGGCATTTCCTCGGGCCAGCCCGTGGTCGCGCGTTTTGCGGTCAAGCCGACCAGCTCGATCCTCATTCCGCGCCGGGGGGTCACCGAAGCGGGCGAGGCGGTCGAGATCGTCACCACGGGCCGCCACGATCCCTGCGTCGGCATCCGCGCGGTGCCCGTGGGCGAGGCGATGATGGCGCTGGTGCTGGCCGACCACCTGCTGAGGCACCGCGCCCAGACGGGCTGAAGGCCCGCCCTTCCCCGCTTCCGGCCGGCGGGCCAGAATGTGCAAAACAAACGGAGGAGCGGAATGTCCGGACCGCTTGCCGGATTGCGCGTGCTCGATCTCACGACCGTGATGTACGGCCCCTACTGCACCCAGTTGATGGGCGACTACGGCGCCGATGTGGTGAAGATCGAACCGCCGGGCGGCGATATCAGCCGCCAGGTGGGGCCGCGCCGCAACGGGGGCATGGCGGCCGGCATCCTCACCAAGGCGCGCAACAAGCGCAGCCTCGTGCTCGACCTGAAGCAGGCCGCCGGCCGCGAGGCGCTCTACCGGCTGGCCCGGACGGCCGACGTATTCATCCACAATATGCGGCCGAAGCCCGCCGCCCGGCTCGGCATCGACTATGAGGCGATCGCAGAGCACCGGCCCGATATCGTCTATTGCACCGCCGTCGGCTTCGGCAAGGACGGTCCCTACGCCGACAAGCCCGCCTATGACGACCTGATCCAGGGCGTCTCCGGGCTCGCCTGGCTGGAGGGCGCGCAGACCGGCGGCGCGCCGCGCTACGCCCCCTCCGTGCTGGCCGACAAGACCAGCGGCCTGTTCGCGCTCTTCTCGATCCTGATGGCGCTCCACCACCGCGCCCGGACCGGCGAGGGACAGGAGATCCACTGCGGCATGTTCGAGTGTTTCGCCTCCTTCGTGATGAACGAGCACCAGCAGGGGCGCGTCTTCGACCCGCCGCTGGGGCCCGCCGGATACGAACGCCTGCTGACGCCGTGGCGCCGCCCGCACGAGACCGCTGACGGCCATCTCTGCGTGCTGCCCTACAACGACCGCCACTGGCGCCGCTTCTTCGGGATTGCGGGGCGGCCGGAGCTTGCGGAGGACGAGCGCTTTGCGACCATGACCGCCCGTTCGCGGAACATCGAGGCGCTTTACCGGATCCTCGCGGACATCATGCGGGGCCGGACGACGGCGGACTGGCTGGAGAAGCTGGAGGCCGCCGATATTCCCTGCATGCCGATGCACTCTCCCGAGACGCTGTTCGACGACCCGCATCTGCAGGCCGTGGAGTTCTTCCAGACCCTCGACCACCCCTCGGAAGGCCGCCTCGTGCATATGCGCCCGCCCGTCTCCTTCTCCAGGACGCCGGGTTCGATCCGCCTGCAGGCGCCGCAGGCCGGCCAGCACAGCGAGGAAGTGCTGCGCGAGGCGGGGCTCGACGCGGTGGAAATCCGGGCGCTGGTCGAGGCGGGCGTGACGGCGACGGCCGCAGAACCATGATCGACGCGCCGCGGAGCCCGCTCTTCAACGACAACCGCATCGGGCTCGGCGTGATGGCGTTCAACTGCTCGCACGGCTCCACCGTGACGACGGCGGACGGCGCCTGGCCGATGACATGGGAGGACAACCGGGCGCTCGCCCGCATGGCGGACGCCGCCGGTTTCGAGGCGCTGCTGCCGGTCGGCCGCTGGAAGGGCTATGGCGGCGAGACTAATTTCAACAACCGGACCTTCGAGAGCCTGACCTGGGCGGCCGGCATCGCGGCCGAGACTTCGCACACCACCGTCTTCTCGACAGTCCACGCGCCGCTGGTCCACCCGGTCGCGGCGGCCAAGATGGGCGCGACGGTGGACCATATCTCCGGGGGCCGCTTCGCGCTCAACCTCGTCGCCGGCTGGTTCAAGAACGAGTTCGACATGTTCGGGCTCGACATGCGCGGCCATGACGACCGCTACGTCTATGCGGAAGAATGGCTTTCCCTGGTGAAGCGCCTCTGGAGCGAGACGGAGCCGTTCGACCTGGACGGGCGCTTCTTCAGCGGCAGGGCGCTCTGGAGCGAGCCGAAACCCCTCCAGCGCCCGCGGCCGCCGATCATGAACGCCGGCAGTTCGCCCGCCGGACAGGCCTTCTCAGCCGCCCATGCCGACATGAATTTCGTCATGCTGCGCCAGAAGGACGAGGGCAGCGACCGGGCGCAGATTTCGCATCTCAAGGCCATGGCTGCCGATCTCGGGCGCTCCTCGCAATGCTGGATCCACGGCTATGTCGTCTGCCGCCCGACGCGGCGCGAGGCCGAAGACTATCTCCGCCACTATGTCGTCGAGCGCGGCGACGATGCGGCGGTCGCCAACATGCTGGAAATCTTCGGGCTCCAGTCCGGTACGCTGGAGCCGGCCGTGATGGACGCCTTCCGCTTCCACTTCAAGGCAGGCCATGGCGGCTATCCGCTGATCGGGACGGCGGAGGACATCGTCGAGGAGCTGGAGCGGCTTTCGGACATGGGCGTGGACGGGCTGCTGCTCTCCTGGGTGGACTATCTCGGCGAGTGCCGCCAGTGGATCGAGGAGGTGATGCCGCTGATGGAGGCGGCCGGCCAGCGCCGCCCCTTCACGCCGCGCGCCCCCGCGCCGGCGGAGCGGCTATAATGGGCCCGGACACCTGCCCCGGAGGACCGCGCATGACCCGCCACGAGCTCAAGCAAATCACGCTCCAGTTCACCGACGCCTTCAACCGCGACGACCTCGACGGCGTCATGGCCTGGTTCGCCGAGGACGCGGTCTATGACGAGTTCCACGGGGCCCGGCACGAGGGCAAGGAAGCGATCAGGGCGGCGTTCGAGCCGATGTTCGCGGGCAAGTTCGGCAAGGTGCGCTTCGAGGAGGAGGACCTGTTCCTCGACGCGCAAGACGGCAAGGCGATGATTTCCTGGTCCTGCGTGCTCACCACGCCGGAACGGTCGAGCGCCTGGCGCGGCCTGGACCTGCTGCATGTCGAAGGCGGCCGGATCGTCGCCAAGCACACTTACGCCAAGACGGCGCGTCCGCTCTTCGAGGCCCGCGCCGCCTGACCGGGGGCCGCCCGGATTTATTGCGTCACTGCGCCACAGAGCGCGCTGTCGGCACCACGCGGGTGACCTGGATCAGGTCGCGGTCGATGAGGTCCACGACCTTGGGCGCGACCTCGTTCTTCCAGAAATCGCTCTCGTAAACGGCGGCGTAGAGCGCCTCGCGGCTTGCTTCGCTCTCGAAGCGGCGCGTCCAGAAATAGACCGAGTCGTCCTCCTCGCCGCGATAGCTTCCGGTGATGACCATGCCCTTGGAAACCTGGAACGGGATGATGGTCCCCTCCATGAATTCGAGCCACTCATCCATCTTGCCGGGCCGGACCGTGTACCGGCGAAGCTCGTAAAACGCCATTCGGATGCTCCCTTCTCTTCCGGAAATGCCGGGCGATCCTGCATCGATACCCCGGCGGAAGGAACGCGACAAGCAGCATACGAGGGGGCGGCCGCTGGCGCGGCCGTTCTGCTATGCTTGCCCGCAAATGACGGGAGACGGGCCATGACGAGGATGATCGCCGTTGTCACCTACGGATTGCCGGAAGGCACCGACCGGGAAACCGCCGTGCAGATGTTCCGCGATTCGATCCCGCGCTACATGGCGACCGAGGGGCTGATCCGCAAGAACGTGCTCTACCGGGACGGCCTCGGCGGGGGAATCTATCTCTGGGAGTCCCGAGAGGCGGCGGAGAAGGGCTACAACGCGGAGTGGGTCGCCTACATGACGGCGAAATACGACCATCCGCCGCAGATCGAGATGTATGAGATGCCGATCACGATGGACCGGGAATACGACACGGTTTACGACGAGGGCGCGGCCTACGACGAGGCGGCCGAGTAGCCGCCCCGCCATCGACTTCCCAAGGCCGGCAGTGGCGAGGCCGCGCCGGCTTTTTCCCTTCGCGCGCTACTCCGCGGCCAGCGCGTCGGTTTGCGCGCGGTCCATTGCTTCCCAGTCGAACAGCGCGGGCTGCTTCCCGACGAAGCGGGCGACCGCCGCCGCGTGGTATTCGGACCCGGACGCGACCGACTGGGCGAAGGCCTCCATCTCCAGCATGGTGCGGTGATCGAGGTTGAACGACTGGTTGAGGATGGTCTTGGAAAGTCCGATGGCGGTCGTCGAGGCCTTTGTGAAACGCCCCGCCAGCGCCCGCGCCGCGTCCATGAGCGCGTCTTCCTCGTGGATTTCATAGACGATGCCGTATTCCCTGGCCTCGGCTGCGCCGAGCTTGCGGGCGCTGAAGATCAGCTCCTTCGCCCTTTGCAGTCCGACAATGCGCGGTAGCAGGTAGAAGCCCGACCAGTCGGGCACCAGCCCGATGCGCCCGAAGGCCTGCATGAAGATCGAGCGCGGCGTGGCGAGGATGAAATCGCAGGCGAGCGCCAGATTGCAGCCGGCGCCGGCGGCCGCGCCGTTGACCGCGGCGATCACCGGCATTTCCAGGTTCATGAGGTCGTAGAAGCGGTTGTGGCCCTCGCGCATCCGGCGCCGGTTGAACTCCGCGCCCTTCTGGCGCGACTGCATCGCCTTCACATCGCCCCCGGCGCAGAACGCCCGGCCCGCCCCGGTGACGATCGCCGCCTTGACGCTGCGCCCGCCCTCGCGCTTGAGCTCGGCCAGCACGGCGTCCAGTTCGGACCGCATGGGCTCCGAGAGCGCATTGCGCGCCTCCGGGCGGTTGAGCGTAATCGTCGCAATCTCGTCGGCCACATCGAAGATCAGATGCTGAAAAGCCATCGGCGCGTTCCTCTGTCGGGTCGTTGCACTCCCCGCGAACATAGCGGACGGGGCGCGGCCGGCAATCTGCCGGCAGCGCTTGCCCGACTCAATGCCCGAAGGCGGGCATGACGTCCTTCGCCACGCGGTCGAATTGCTCCAGCATCTGCGCGGTCGGCGTGCCCATGCTGGTGGAGAGGTTGATGTGCTCCATGCCGGGGTAGCGCTCTTCCAGTTGCTTCAGGCGTCCGACCAGCTCTTCGGCGGTGCCGGCGAACCAGGCGCCGAGGTCCATGAAGTGCTCCAGCCTCGGCACGCCGTTCTCGTACCAGCCGCCCCGGCGCGACACCGCCCTGACGCCCTCCGGCGAAATGCCCGGCACGAAGCCCAGCGGCGCGAATATCTTCACATGCTCCTCATAGAGCGGCGTCATCTCGCGGACCGCCTGTTCCTTCGTGTCGGCGAGATAGAAGAAAATCCCGATCGTCAGGTTCTCGCCGAGTTCCAGGTCCAGTCCGGCGCGGGCGGCCGCGTCCCGGTAGCCCTGGATCGGCCCTTCCGCCATGGTCGCCGCGCCGCCGCCGACGGCGCCCTTGATGCCGTGCCGGATCATGAAGTCCAGCCCGCGCGGATTGGCGCTCACCACCGGCTGCCAGCATTCCACCGGCAGGTTGACCGGGCGCGGCACCAGGGTGATCTCCTGCAGGTCGTAGCCTCGATAGGGCACGCGCGGCGGCAGGGTGTAGTGGCTGCCCTCGTGGCGGAAGCTCTCCTCGTTGAACGCCTTGAACATGATCTCGACCTGCTCCTCGAACAGGTCCCGGTTGGCCGTCTGGTCCTGCATCGGCGCGCCGAAGGTCTCGACCTCGCGGGTGTGGTAGCCGCGCCCGACGCCGAACACGGTGCGCCCCTGCGTCAGGATGTCGGCAGTGGCGAAGTCCTCCGCCAAGCGGAGCGGGTGCCACATCGGCGCGATGTTGAAGCCGCAGCCGATCCTGAGCGAGCGGGTGATATGGGCGAGATGCACCGCGCACATGAGGATGTTCGGGATGCACTCATAACCTTCGTGCTGGAAATGGTGCTCGGCCAGCCAGAGCGTGTCGAAACCGATCTCGTCCAGCTTCTTCGCCACCGCGTCGGTCTTGGCGAATACGGATGCGAGCGCCTCGTTGGAGTAGCGCCGCTCATCGGCAGGGGTCGCATCCTGCCCCCGGTCCGGGAGATCGATATGGCCGGGATAGACGGTGGTGAACTTGCGGATCATGCAAATCTCCTGGAGAGCCGGACGCCTGCGACAGGGGGCCGAAGGCGAGACGCAAACGCTCTTCGCCGAGAGCCGGACAAGCGGAAGAAGCCGGCGGACAGGGAGAGAGGCAGGATTTCACCATAACATTTGGAAAATATTGAATATTTCCAAATCAATCCCGATTTGTCCAACAGCTTGCCCAACCTCCCGACCGAGAACCTTTGGCCCCCTGCGGGAGCCAAAGAAAACAATATCATGCGCACTCCCCGGCAACCACCGCCTATCGCGTCCACCGGGCTCGGAGGGCTGGCGGGCCCGGCAACGGGCGCCGCCACTCCAGCTCCGGGTCAAGTGCGGAAGCAGGGCGCTCAGGCGGCGCTTCCACCGCACAGTCAGGTCATGGCCTCGTTCGTTCCCTCAAGGACTCTTCGGAACATGAACAGAATATATAGGTATATAATCAAGTGCAAAATGGCGATGCTCCCCCGATAGCGGCCGCCCCGCATATGCGACGCCAACACACTTGACCCTCCCGGCCCCGGCTTGCGACAACGGGTCATCGACCCGCATCGTCCGGCGGGCCTGTGCCATGCCATATTGAGGGAGCGTCCGCCCCGTGCTCGAAGGCAATTACCAATTCACCAGCGAGTCGGTGTCCGAAGGCCATCCGGACAAGATTTGCGACCGGATTTCGGATTCGATCGTGGATGCCTTCATGGCCGAGGACCGACCGGAACTGAACCGCTGCGGCGTCGAGACCATGGTGACGACCAATCTGATCGTCATCGGCGGGGAAGTCCGGGGTCCTTCCACCATCACTCGGGAGCGAATGAGCGAACTCGCCCGCGAGGCGGTGCGCGAAATCGGCTACGAGCAGCCCACCTTCCACTGGCGCGACAGCACCGTGCTTTGCGTGGTCCACCAGCAGTCCGGCGACATCGCCATGGGCGTCGATGGCTCGACGGGGGCAGGCGCCAACAAGGACGAAGGCGCGGGCGACCAGGGGTTGATGTTCGGCTACGCCTGCCGGGAAACCCCGGAGTTGATGCCCGCCGCCATCCAGTACAGCCATGAAATCCTGCGCAGGATGGCCGAGGCCCGGCACCGGGGCGCGTTCGGCGACGACCTCGGCCCGGACAACAAGAGCCAGGTAACGCTGCTCTACGAGAACGGACGGCCCGTGCGCGCGACTTCGGTAGTCGTTTCCACCCAGCACAGCCCCGGTCTGGACCAGCGCCGGGTGAAGGAGCTGGTCCGCCCCTTCGTCGAGCAGGTCCTGCCCGAAGGCTGGATGTGCCCGGAGGAAGACTTCCATGTGAACCCGACGGGCCGCTTCGTGATCGGCGGACCGGACGGCGATGCGGGCCTCACGGGGCGCAAGATCATCGTCGATACCTATGGCGGCGCAGCACCGCACGGCGGCGGCGCGTTTTCCGGCAAGGACCCGAGCAAGGTGGACCGCTCCGCCGCCTATGCGGCGCGCTATGTCGCCAAGAATGTCGTCGCGGCGGGACTCGCCGACAAATGCGTCGTGCAGGTGGCCTATGCCATCGGCGTCGCAAATCCCGTCTCCGTGCTGCTCAACACGCAGGGCACGGGCCGGGTTTCGGACGAGACGCTGGCCGATGCGGTGCGCGAAGCGGTCGATCTCAGCCCGAGAGGCATCCGCATGCGGCTCGGGCTCAACCGTCCGATATACAAGCGCACCAGCTCCTACGGCCATTTCGGCCGCGAGCCGGACAGCGACGGCGGTTTCTCCTGGGAACGGACCGATCTCGCAAAGGACCTGCAGGCCGCGCTTACTTGACCGAACCGACCGACTACCGGTTTTACGGCCGGCGGCGGGGCCGGCCTCTCAATCCCGGGCGCAGGCGGGCGCTGGAAACGGTCCTGCCGGCCCTGCGCCTTCCCGACGGGCCGCTCGACCCGGCGGCGCTGTTCGGTTTCGACATAGACGACCTGTGGCTCGAAATCGGCTTCGGAGCCGGCGAACATCTCGCATGGCAGGCCGCGCGCCATCCGCATATCGGGTTCATCGGCGCCGAACCCTACATGAACGGGGTGGCGAGCCTGGCCGCACGGGCGGATGCGGAAGGCCTCGCCAATCTCCGCATTCACTGCGACGACGCGGTTTCGGTGCTGGACCGGCTGCCCGGAAATGCGCTGGGCAGGGCGTTCGTCCTGTTTCCCGACCCTTGGCCGAAGGTGCGGCACCGCCATCGGCGGATCGTCGCGCGCCCGATGCTGGACCGGCTCGCGCGCACCATGCGGGAAGGTGCGGAGCTTCGCGTGGCAACGGACCATGGCGACTACCTCGACTGGATGCTGGAGCGGCTGACCGCGCACCCCGCATTCGCCTGGACCGCGGCATCCGCCGACGACTGGCGGCAACGCCCGGCAGACTGGCCGGAAACGCGCTACGAAGCCAAGGCCCGCATGGCAGGCGTCAAATCGACCTATCTGCGTTTCATCCGCCGCCATGGCGTTGCGAATCCGGTTGTCTGAGGCTATATTCCGCGCGCTTGCCTGCTTGTCGTGGATGCGGGCTGCTCATTCTTGACAGTGGGAAGCGGGTTTGGGGGCTTCGGGCCGCCTTTTTTCGTTGGGAGAAGACCGACGGCCGTAACGATTGCCGACAACGCCCCCGCGCAACGCGTGGCGGATCTTGTGGCGCCTGCCCTGGAGGGGCTGGGCTACGACCTCGTGCGCGTCCGTTTCGGAGGCAGTACGCCGGTGCTGCAAATCATGGTTGAGCGGCAGGACCGGGCAGGCATGACCGTGGACCATTGCGCCGAGGCGAGCCGAACGCTTTCGGCCCTGCTCGATATCGAGGACCCGATCCCGCAGGCCTATTCGCTGGAAGTGAGCTCCCCGGGTATCGACAGGCCGCTCACGCGGCCCGGAGATTTCGAGCGGTTCGCCGGGTTCGAAGCGCGGGTGGAGCTCGAAGACGGCGTTGCCGGCCAGCGCCGGTTCCGCGGCCGGCTGGAAGGCCTGAACGGGGCAACGCTTCGGCTGCAGACCGATACAGGCGAGGCATCGCTGCCGCTGGCCGCCGTCAAGTCGGCGAAACTGCTGATGACCGACGCGCTGCTTGCGGCCGCGGCCGAAGGCGCAATCTAGGAAAGCGAGGGCGACCCCGCCATGGTGAACATTCTCGGCCCCGAACTGCTGCAAATCGCGGACAGCGCGGCGCGTGAAAAAGGCATCGACCGCGACGAGGTCATCGTTGCCGTGGAGCAGGCGATCCAGCGGGCGGGCCGGTCCAAATACGGCCTGGAGCACGACATTCGCGCCTCGATAGACAGGAAGACCGGGGAAATACGGCTGGCGCGCTACCGCGAGGTGGTCGAGGAAGACGCGGAGATCGAGGACGAATTCGCACAACTGAAGCTGAGCCACGCGCAACGCTACAACGCCTCCGCGAAGGTGGGCGACATGCTGATCGACGACCTGCCGCCCATCGATTTCGGGCGCGTCGCCGCCCAGTCCGCCAAGCAGGTCATCGTGCAGAAGGTGCGCGAGGCCGAGCGCGCCCGCCAGTACCGGGAGTTCGTCGGACGGGTGGGAGAAATCGTCAACGGTCTGGTCAAGCGCAATGAGTTCGGCCATGTGGTCGTCGATCTGGGCCAGGCCGAAGCGGTTCTCCGCAGGGACGAAATCATTCCGCGCGAACATCCGCGCCGCAATGAGCGTGTCCGCGCCCTGATCCACGAGGTGCGCGAAGAGACCCGCGGCCCGCAGATCTTCCTCTCCCGCACGCGCAACGAGTTCCTGGTGCGGCTGTTCGCCCAGGAGGTGCCGGAAATCTACGACGGCATCATCGAAATTCGCGCCGTGGCCCGCGACCCCGGCAGCCGCGCCAAGATCGCGGTGATCTCCAACGACCCGGGCATCGACCCCGTGGGCGCTTGCGTCGGCATGCGCGGCAGCCGCGTCCAGGCGGTGGTGAGCGAACTGCACGGCGAGAAGATCGACATCATCCCCTGGTCCGAGGACCCGGCGACATTCATCGTCAATGCGCTCGCTCCGGCGGAGGTGGTGAAGGTCGTGCTCGACGAGGAGGACGGGCGCATCGAGGTCGTCGTGCCGGACGACCAGTTGAGCCAGGCGATCGGCCGGCGCGGCCAGAATGTCCGCCTCGCAAGCCAGCTTACCGGCTGGTCCATAGACATTCTCACCGAGGCCGAGGAGTCGGAGCGCCGGCAGGAGGAGATGCGGCAGCGTTCGGCGCTGTTCATCGACGCGCTCGATGTCGATGAGGTCATTGCGCAACTGCTGGTCAACGAAGGCTTCACGACCCTTGAGGAAGTGGCCTATGTCGGCATCGAGGACCTGATGGAGATCGAGGGCTTCGAGGAGGACATCGCGGAGGAATTGCAGCGCCGCGCGCAGGATTTCCTCGAACAGCAGGCCGCGCGGCTCGATGCCGAACGCATCGAGCTTGGCGTTGCAGACGAACTCGCGGAGTTCGACGGGCTCAACGGCCATATCGTTGTGGCGCTGGGGCATGCCGGTGTGCTGACGCTGGACGATTTCGCCGACCTCTCGAGCGACGAGCTGCGCTTTATCGCAAGCCCGCAGCACGAAGGCCGCGACCTCGATGCAATCGCGGCCCTTGACGAGGAGACGCTCGAAGCCGGCCTTTCGGCCAGCACCCTCGATGTCGAAACGGCGGACGCCATGATTATGGCGGCGCGCGCCCATTGGTTCGACGACGAACCGGCTGGCGAAGAGCCGGCCGAAGACCGGTCGTGAGGAGGCAGGCGGAAGCGTGTCCGGGGCGGCAACACAGGACGACGGCGGCATGCGCCGATGCGTCGCGACACGGCAGAGCCGGCCGCGCCGGGAGCTGATCCGGTTCGTAATCGGACCCGACGGCGGGCTGGCGCCCGACCTCGAGGAGAAACTGCCGGGACGCGGCTATTGGGTCGGAGCCGATCCGAAGAGCCTTGAAGCGGCCCGGTGCGGGCGGGCATTCCAGCGCGCCGCAAGGCGGCCGCTCTCCGTGCCCGGCGATCTGGAAGCGCGTGTCGAGGCCGGCCTTGCGAGGCGTTGCTGCAGCCTGCTCGGGCTGGCGCGCCGCTCGGGTTTGCTTGCCGCCGGCTATGAAGGCGCATGCGACTGGCTTCGGGAGGGCCGCGGCGCCGTTCTGGTCGAGGCTCTGGACGGCGCAGAGAACGGAAGACGGGCGCTGGCCGGCCTGGCGCGGGGCCTGCCTGTCGTGTCGGTTTTGACGGCCGCCGAGATGGGCGCGGCAATTGGGCGTGACTTTACGGTCCATGCGGTGCTAGGTCCGGGTCGGCTGACGGAGCGCTTCATGCTCGAAGCCGGCCGGCTGGCCGGCTTCCGCAACGGAGCGGCGGACGGGAGACAAGGATGACCGAAAGCGGCGAACGCGACAGCGGCAAGCTCAGCCTGTCCCGCCCGGGTAAGCTGGAGTTGAAGAAGACGGTGGGCGCCGGAAAGGTTCGCCAGAGCTTTTCCCACGGCCGGTCGAAGCAGGTGACGGTGGAGGTCAAGCGCAAACGCACGATCATCACCGAAAAGCCGGGCAAGCAGGCCCAGCAGGCAGCCGGCGGACTCAGCACCGAAGAACGCGCAGCGCGGGCCAGGGCGCTGCAATCCCGGCCGAAGGCGCCTTCCGCTCCTGCCCCGGCGGCCGAGGCGGCGCCCGAGGCGCCTCCGCCCGCTCCTCCTCCGACGCCGCAGAGCCCGGAAGAAATCCAGGCCGAACAGCGGGCGCGCGAACTGGCCGAACTCAAGGCCGCCAACGCGGAAGAGCAGCGCAAGCAGGACGAAATCGACGCAAGGCGCCAGGAAGAGGAAGAGAAGAAACGGGCTGCCGACGAGGCCCGCCGCGACGCGGTGCGCCGGGTAGAGTCCGCGCGCGGCGAGCGGCCGGCCGGCGGCGCTTCCGCCCGCCGCCCCGCTGACGCGGGGACCCGTCGGGCGCGTCCGGCCGGGCGGGCGCCGGCCCGGCCCTCCGATGCTCCGGCTCCGCCCGTCGAGCTTCCGGGCGGTCGGCGCGCCGCAGGACGAGACGAAGAAGACCGCGGCGGGCGGCGGCGCAGCGACAAAAGGCCCGCCGCGCAACCGCGCCGGACGGAGCCCCGTCGGCGCGCCGGCAAACTCACCATCGTCCAGGCGCTCGACGAGGAAGTGGAGCAGGAACGGCAGCGCTCGCTGGCGTCCGTGCGCCGGGCTCGCGAGCGCGAGCGCCAGCGCCAGGCGTCGGGTGAAGGGCAGCAGTTCATCCAGCGCGAAGTCATCGTGCCCGAGACCATCCTCATCAGCGAACTCGCAAACCGGATGGCCACGCGCGCGGTCGATGTGATTCGCGTCCTGATGCAGAACGGCATCCGGGCCATGCCGTCCCAGACAATCGATGCCGACACGGCCGAACTCGTGGTGGAGGAGTTCGGGCACCGCGTTGTGCGTGTCGCGGAAAGCGACGTCGAGGAAGGACTCTCGGGTCCCCTGGACGAAGAAGCCGACCTCAGGCCCCGTGCGCCGGTCGTGACCGTGATGGGTCATGTCGATCACGGCAAGACTTCGCTTCTCGACGCGCTGCGGCAGACGGATGTGGTCAGCGGCGAGGCCGGGGGCATCACCCAGCATATCGGCGCATACCGGGTACGAACCCCGTCCGGCGCCGACATCACCTTCCTCGACACCCCCGGCCACGAAGCCTTCTCCGCGATGCGCGCGCGCGGCTCCCGCGCTACCGATATCGTGATCCTGGTGGTCGCTGCCGATGACAGCGTCCAGCCGCAAACGGTCGAAGCGATTGCGCATGCAAGGGCGGCGGAGGCCCCGATCATCGTCGCTATAAACAAGGTGGACCGTCCGGAATCCGACCCGCAACGGGTCCGAAACGACCTTCTGCAGCACGAACTCGTTGCGGAGGAGTTCGGCGGCGACGTGCAGATGATCGAAGTGTCGGCAACGCAGAAGACCGGCCTCGACACGCTCGAAGAAGCCGTTTTGCTTCAGGCCGACCTCATGGAGCTCCAGGCCAATCCGGACCGCCGGGCGAGCGGCATTGTTGTCGAGGCGCAACTGGACAAGGGCCGCGGCGCGGTCGCAACCGTCCTGGTCCAGAACGGAACGCTCAAGATAGGCGACATCGTCGTTGCCGGAGCGGAATGGGGCAAGGTCCGCGCTATGGTCGATGACCGGATCGGCAGGGTGAAGTCGGCCGGTCCCTCGGTGCCGGTCGAAGTGCTGGGCCTGTCCGGTCCGCCCGTTGCCGGCGATGAGGTCGTCGTCGTGGACAATGAAGGGCGCGCGCGCGAGGTCACCGAATACCGGGCGCGGCGCGACCGGGAGGCGCAGGCGGCGCCGGTCAAGCGCGGTTCGATAGACGACATCTTCAAGAGCCTCGCCGCCGGTAAGACCGAGAAGGTGCCGCTGGTCGTGAAGGCGGATGTGCAAGGGTCGGTCGAGGCGATTGTCGGCGCGCTTGCGAAGCTCGGCAGCGACGAGGTGCAGGTCGATGTTCTGCATAGCGGCGTGGGCGGAATCTCGGAGAGCGATGTCACGCTCGCGCACGCCTCCGGCGGCTTCATCATCGGCTTCAATGTCCGCGCCGGGAGCCCGGCCCGTTTGGCGGCGCAGCAGAATGGCGTCGATATCCGCTACTACTCGATCATCTACGAGTTGATCGACGACATCCGGGAAGCGATGGCCGGCAAGCTGGCGCCGGAATTGCGCGAACGCCAGATCGGCCAGGCGGATATCCGGGAAGTCTTCAACATCACCCGCGTGGGCAAGGTGGCCGGTTGCCGGGTTATCGAGGGCGTGGTCCGGCGCGGCGCCGGCGTGCGGCTCCTGCGCGACAATATCGTCATCCACGAGGGCAAACTCGCGACCCTGAAGCGGTTCAAGGAAGAGCAGCGGGAGGTCCGCGAAGGTTTCGAGTGCGGCATGTCGTTCGAGTCCTATCAGGACATTCAGGTAGGCGACGTCATCGAATGCTTCGAAACCGAGGAAGTGCAGCGCACGCTGCCATGAAGCCGGACCGGAACGGGCCGAGGCGGCTTCGCATGGGCGAGACGGTCCGTCATGCGATGGCCGGCATCCTCGCCCGTGCGACCTTTCGCGACCCGGATCTGCAGGCGCTGGACATGGTGACCCTGTCGGAGGTTGTCATGTCGCCCGACCTGAAACAGGCGACGGCGTTCGTCTCCATGATGGGCCGGGACGATACCGACGACACGGTCGCGGCGCTCAACCGCGCCGCGGGGCGCATTCGGGGCGAACTCGGCCGCATGCTCGACGCCAAATTCACACCCCGGCTCCGGTTTCAGCGCGACCGCAGCTTCGATGAGGCGGACCGGGTCGAAGCGCTGATCCGGCGGAACCAGCATGGCTCGTAGGCGCCAGAAACGACCCGACCTCAATGGCTGGATTGTCGTGGACAAGCCCGCCGGGATGACGTCCACCGCCGTCTGCAACCGGATCAAGCGATTGAGCGGAGGCGCCAAGATCGGGCATGGCGGGGCGCTGGACCCGCTTGCGACGGGGGTATTGCCCATCGCTCTCGGCCAGGCGACCAAGACGGTCTCCTGGGTCATGGACGGCAGCAAGGTCTATCGTTTCACTGTGCGCTGGGGCGAGGCGCGCGATACCGACGATGCGGACGGCAGCGTGACGGAAACCAGTGCGGTTCGCCCCGACGACGACGCGATCCGCAAGGCCCTGCCGGCCTTCACCGGTCGGATCATGCAGGTGCCGCCGCGATATTCCGCTGTCAAGATCGGAGGAAAGCGGGCCTATAACCTGGCCCGCGCCGATGAGGCGCCCGACTTGCCCCCGCGCCCCGCCGAAGTGATCGAACTGCGCTTCGAGCGCCGGCTCGACGACGACCGAACGGAATTCGCGGCGGAAACCGGCAAGGGTGTCTATGTCCGCGCCATTGCGCGCGACCTTGCCGCTGCGCTCGGCACGGTCGGACATGTCTCGGCTCTCCGGCGGTTGCGCGTCGGGCCGTTTCGCGTCGAGGACGCCATTACACTGGAAGAATTGGAATCTCTGGCCCATATAGGCCCGGAGAGTGTATTCTTGCTGCCGACGGACAGGTCGCTGGCCGACATCCCGGCCCTGTCCGTTTCGGAGCAGGAGGCCGCTGCGCTCAGGAATGGACAGGCGCTGCGGCTGTTTGGCACGGCCGATGTTTCGCGGATCGCCGGGTTCTACGACGGCATGACGGTTCGCGCCCGGATGGGCGGGGATCTGGTCGCGGTGGCCCGGTACGAGTCCGGAACGGTTCGGCCCGTGCGAGTTGTCAATCCGTAGCTGCAAGGAACGAGAGCAACAGATGTCGATTACCGCTGCAAGAAAGTCCGAACTCATCCAGGAGTTCCGCACGAACAACGACGACACGGGATCGCCGGAGGTGCAGGTGGCGATCCTGACGGAACGCATCCGTAACCTGACCGAGCACCTCCAGACCCACAAGAAAGACCGCCACTCGCGCCGCGGCCTGCTGGTCATGGTCGGCCAGCGCCGCGGCCTGCTCGACTATCTGCGCAGGAAGGACAATGGGCGCTATCGGTCGCTGATCGAACGCCTCGGCCTGCGCCGCTGACGACCGGGGCGCCGGAAGGCCGGCGTCCGAAAGAAAACATGCAAAGGGCCGCACCGTCCGGGTCGCGGCCATGGAAAGGACTGCATCCGATATGTTCGATATCGTCCGCAAGGAAATCGACTGGGGCGGACGCCCGCTGGTCCTCGAGACCGGCCGCATCGCGCGCCAGGCCGACGCTGCCGTCATGGCAAGCCTCGGAGAGACGGCGGTGCTGTGCACCGTGGTCGCGGAGAAGAGCCCCAGAGCCGGGCTCGACTTCTTCCCGCTTACCGTCAACTACCAGGAAAAAACCTATGCCGCCGGCAAGATTCCCGGCGGTTTCTTCAAGCGCGAGGCGCGGCCGAGCGAAAAGGAAACGCTGACCTCGCGATTGATCGACCGGCCGATCCGGCCGCTCTTCGCCAAGGGCTTCCGGAACGAAACCCAGATCATCTGCACCGTGATGAGCCACGACTTGGAGAACGATCCCGATATCGTTGCCATGGTCGGGACCTCGGCCGCGCTGACGCTGTCCGGGATTCCGTTTCTCGGGCCGATTGCCGGCGCTCGGGTCGGGCTGATCGACGATGCGTTCGTTCTCAATCCCACCACCGAGCAGATGCAATCGTCCGTCCTGGATCTGGTGGTCGCCGGCACTTCGCAGGGCGTGCTGATGGTGGAATCGGAAGCGCAGGAGCTTCCCGAGGAGAAAATGCTGGAGGCCGTGATGTTCGGCCACCGGGGTTTCCTGCCGGTCATCGACGCCATCATCGACATGGCGGAGGAATGCGCCAAGGAGCCCTGGGACCTTCCCGATCCGGAGCCGGGCACCGAGGAAGCGAAGGCGAAGGTCTATGAACTCGGCCGCGCCGCCATGGAAGAGGCTTATGCCCTGCGGGAAAAGCAGGCGCGCCAGACCGCCATCGCCGCCGCCAAGACCGACGCTCTCGCCAGGCTGGAAGAGGCCGGCACGGACCCGGCCGTCGCAGCCCCGTTCTTCAAGGACCTCGAACGCGACATCGTCCGGGGCGCCATTCTGGACACGAGCAAGCGAATCGATGACCGCGACCTGGAAACGGTGCGCCCTATCGACTGCCAGGTCGGCATCCTGCCGCGCCAGCACGGCAGCGCGCTGTTCACCCGCGGCGAAACGCAGGCGATCGTGGTCTCCACGCTCGGCACGTCGCAGGACGAGCAGATCGTCGATGCGCTGGACGGAGAATACCGCGAGCACTTCATGCTCCACTACAATTTCCCGCCCTACTCTACCGGTGAGGCAAAGTTTCTGCGTGCGCCGGGCCGCCGTGAAATCGGGCACGGCAAGCTCGCATGGCGCGCCGTCCGCCCCCTGCTGCCGAAGAAGGACGAGTTCCCCTACACCATTCGCGTGGTCTCGGAGATCACGGAGTCGAACGGTTCGTCCTCAATGGCGTCGGTCTGCGGCGCATCGCTATCGATGATGGATGCAGGCGTTCCTCTGAAACGCCCTGTCGCCGGCATTGCGATGGGCCTCATCAAGGAAGGCGACCGCTTCGCCGTGCTTTCGGACATCCTCGGCGATGAGGACCATCTGGGCGACATGGACTTCAAGGTCGCTGGGACCGAGGTCGGCGTGACGTCGCTCCAGATGGATATCAAGATCACCTCGATCACCGAAGACATCATGAGCACGGCGCTGGAGCAGGCGCAGAAGGGCCGGATGCATATCCTCGGGGAGATGGCCAGGGCGCTCGACACGGCGCGCGACGATGTGAGCGACTTCGCGCCCCGCATGACCACCATGTCGATTCCCCGCGACAAGATTCGCGAAGTCATCGGCTCGGGCGGCAAGGTCATCCGCGAGATCGTGGATACCACCGGCGCCAAAATCGACATCGACGACGATGGCACGATCAAGGTCTCCTCGGTGGACCCCAGGGCTTCCGAGGCCGCGATCGAGTGGATCAAGGGCATCGTCGCCGAGCCGGAAGTGGGCGCCATCTATACCGGCAAGGTGGTCAAGATCGTCGATTTCGGAGCCTTCGTGAACTTCCTCGGCAGCCGCGACGGGCTCGTGCATATCAGCGAGCTGGCCCCGCAACGGGTCAAGACCGTCGGCGATGTCGTGGAACAGGGCGACCAGGTGAAGGTCAAGGTGCTGCGCGTCGATGACCGCGGCAAGGTGAGCCTCTCCATGAAGTCCGTCGACCAGGAGACCGGGGCGGACCTGACGGCAGCAGCGGACTGACGCCGATGGCGGTCGTGCACCCAGTCGTTTTCTCCGGCCGCGAGGTCTTTCCGCTCATCGAGGGCGGCAAGGGCATTGCGATTTCGAACGGGGAGAGCTCGGGCGCATGGGCCGCCTGCGGCGGCGTCGGGACCTTCTCCGGCGTCAACGCAGACAGCTTCCGCGAAGACGGTTCCGCCATCGTCCAGAACTACTACGGCAAGACGCGGCGCGAGCGGCATGAAGAGCTGCTTGCGCACGCAATCCGGGGCGCGATCCACCAGGCCCGCATCGCCTATGACAGCGCAGGCGGCCAGGGCCGCATACACATGAACGTGCTCTGGGAGATGGCCGGCGCGGAGCGCGTGCTGAATGCCGTGATGGAGGGCGCCAAGGGCCTGATCCACGGCATCACCTGCGGAGCGGGCATGCCCTACCGGCTGGCGGAGCTCGCGGCGCGGTTCGGCGTCCACTACTACCCGATCATTTCCTCCGCCCGCGCCTTTCGCGCCCTTTGGAAGCGCGCCTACCGCAAGTTTCCGAACCTGCTTGGCGGCGTCGTCTATGAGGACCCGTGGCGCGCCGGCGGGCATAACGGCCTTTCCAATGTCGAGGACCCGAACCGGCCGGAAGACCCCCGCCCCAGGGTCGTCCAGCTACGCCAGCAGATGGCGGAAGTCGGCCTTGCCCACGTCCCGATCATCATGGCAGGAGGCGTCTGGTGGCTGGATGAGTGGTCCCACTGGATCGAAGACCCGGATATCGCGCCGGTCGCGTTCCAGTTCGGCACCCGGCCGCTGCTGACGCAGGAAAGCCCGATCTCCGAAGAGTGGAAGCGCAAGTTGCTGACGCTCAAGGAAGGCGATGTTTTCCTCAACCGGTTCAGCCCGACCGGCTTTTACTCGTCCGCAGTGCGCAACGCCTTCCTCGATGAGCTGCAGGAGCGGGCCGAACACCAGATCGCGTTCTCTACGGAACCCGTCGGCGGCCACGATGTGGCCTTCCCGGTCGGCCCGCGGGGCCGGCCCGTCTATGTCGCCGACGACGACAGGCAACGCGCCGAAGGCTGGATCGGAGCCGGCTATTCGGAAGCCATGCGCACGCCCGATTCGACCCTGGTGTTCGTGACGCCGGAGCGCCGGCGGCAAATCCTGACGGACCAGATCGAGTGCATGGGCTGCCTGTCGGCCTGCCAGTTCAGCAATTGGTCGCAGAACGAGGCCGGCACCACCGGCCGCAAGGCGGACCCCCGGTCCTTCTGCATCCAGAAGACACTGCAGCAGATCAGCCATGGCGGGTCGGTCGAGGAACAGCTCATGTTCTCCGGCCACAACGCCTACCGCTTCCGGCTGGACCCCTTCTACGCGGACGGCTTCATCCCGACCGTGAAGCAGCTTTTCGAACGCATACTCACCGGCAGGTAGCGGCAGCGGTCACACGGCGGTCATGCCGCCGTCGATGACCAGTTCCGCGCCCGTCATCCAGCTCGACTCGTCGCTTGCCAGGAACAGGCAGCCATTGGCGATGTCGGCCGGCTTGCCGAAGCGGCCCATCGGCGTCTCCTCGAGCCGGGGGCGGGCAAGCTCCGGATTGCTGTGGACGGCTTCGGTCATCGGCGTGTCCACATAGCCCGGATGGACGGAATTCACCCGGATACCGTCCTTCGCATATTGCGCGGCGGCGGATTTGGTCAGCGTCCTCACGGCGCCCTTGGACGCATGATAGGCGGCGTTGTGGACCGAGCCGACAATGCCGTAGACCGACGAAATGTTGATGATCGAGCCGCCGCCGGCCGCCTGCATCGCCGCGATGGCGTGTTTGGTGCCGAGAAAGACGCCGGTGGAGTTCACATCCATGATCCGGTTCCAGTTCGCGAGGTCCGCCTCCCCGATGCGCGGCGCCGCCGAACCGTCCGGCATCCGGCCCGAGACGCCGGCGGCGTTCAGCATGATGTCGAGGCGTCCGAAGCGCTCGACCGCCGTTTGCACCGCTTCCCGCCACTGGTCCTCATCGACGGTGTCCAGATGGAGATAGCAGGCCGCGCCGCCGGCCGCCTCGATATCCCGGACGACGAGCGGGCCGAGATTGTCGTTGATGTCGGCCACCGCCACGCTCGCGCCATGCTCGGCGAACAGGCGCGCGCTTGCCGCCCCGATCCCGGATGCGCCGCCGGTAATCATCGCCACCCTGCCCTGAAGCCGTCTTGCCTCGGCCATCGGCCGCCCTCCCCCGCCAGGTTCGTTTTGCAGCTACCTTATGCCTCTACGGCATCCGCGAAAATACGGACGGACTCGCTGAGCGGCCTCGACCGGTCCCAGGTCTCCTTGGTTTCCTCAGCAAGCGGCGTCCGAGCCAGAAGACGGAACAGGTCCTCCGCGCCCCGGTGGAACCCGGTTGTCATGCCCAGGTCTTCGAAGAAGGAAGCGATCTCCGCCATCTCCGGGTGGAAGCGGTGGGCGTCCGCCGGCAAGAGGCCGATGCGGTCCTCCATGCGGGCGAGCACGTCCGGCTGGCTGAAAGCGAGCTCGGCGCGCAGCTCGTCGCTCAGCCCTGCGCGCTCGGCCGCCGTCAGCACGGCCGCCTGGAGCGCCCAATAGCCCTTGTTGAGCGCCGAATAGAGCATCTTTTGCGCCGACGCCCTGCCGATCTCGGGACCGAGCGGACGCACGGCAATCCGGTCCGAGGCCAGCGCCTCCATGACAGCCGCCGGCGCCCCGGAAACATAGAAGCGCGTTGGCTTCGGCCCCTTGGGAGACGGTCCGACAATGCCGCCGTCCACAAAGCGGTCCGCCGGGAACCGGGCCGCAATGCGCCGCACGGTTTCCGGCGCAACGGCATTCATGTCGGCGAAGACCGGCCCGTCCGCGCCGATTCTGCCGGCCAGCTCCGCCGCAAAACCCTCTGCGGCGGCCGGCGGCATGATCGAGAGGAGGATGTCCGATGCCTCGACAACGGCGTCGAGCGAACCCAGGTCCTCGAACCCGGCCGCGACCGCAAGGCCCCGCGTCCTGTCGCTCCGTCCCGAAAGGTCGGTGACGACGCGCAGCCCGTTGCACTCCCGCAAGGCCCGCCCGACCCCGTGCCCCATATCGCCGGGGCTGAGTATGCCGATTGTCTTTACCGTCATGTCCTGCATCGATTCCGAATTCCCGTTACCTGCGCCGTTCCGCCAAACGCTCTTGAGCAGAGGCGGCAACCGAGGCGTGGAGTACGAACAAGGACTCACATCCGATGGCCGAGGTGCCACGCTTCGAGAACATCATCGGCCGACATTCCCGCGGACCGCCATCCGCTGCGCCGGCGCCGGAAGTCGGCGACCGCCTGCTTACGGTTGGCCCGATCGACCTCCGGTGCAGGAATCATATGGGCGACCGTCCGGCCGTGGCGCGTAATCGCCACGGTTTCCCCGCGCTCGACTGTCCGAAGCAACTCGGCCAGACGCGCTTTTGCCTCGGTAGCCGGCACTACTCTCATGCGTTTGCCCTGCGCCCCTGCACCCGAATATCCGCGGCGGCCGTTTCGAGAACATCCGCCAGACCCGGACGTGACGCCGCGACGGCGGCAACCAGCGGGTCTTCCGGCGCCGGGTCGGGTTCGCCGGCCGCCCGCAGCTCCGTCGCGCGGCCTGCGAGCGTCGCAGCTATCCCCCGCGCCGCCTCCTCCATTTGGCCCGAGAACCGCCCGTCCGAGCCGGCCGCGTCCACTTCCTCGACAAGAAGCCGGGCGACGCCGGCGAGGCGCGCCGCCGCCCGGCTGTGGCCGTTCAGCGCCCGCACGGAGTCGCGAAGCCTTGCATGGGCGTCGCCGAACAACGCCGCAAGCTCGTCCAGGCTGTGCGTCTTGCGATAGTCCACGCCGAGGCGCCCCAGCATCGCCTTGGCCAGATATTCCGCTGCGTCTGCGCTTGCGGCGACATGATGCGCAGCGTCGGCGGCATCCTGGCGCGGCCCGCCGACGGCCGGTATCGCGGCTGCGATTCCAACCGCGATATCGAGGCGGCTGACCGCCCCGTGGAGCAGTGCCGCATACTCGTCCGCTTCCATCCTCGGCGCATCTCCCGGTTCGGGCCGGTCCCAGACGCCGGCGAGCAGGCGCCCCTCACGCGCGATGGGGCAAGCGACATGACGCAGCGCGTTCGCCTTGCGGCGAAGCTCTTCGGCGGGAACCTGCAGGCAGTCGATCTTCATGCGGCCGGGCGGTGGCTTCCAGCCTTCCGGCGCCTTGCGCCGAACCGCGCCTCCACGGGTCACAAAGGCGAGGTCCCAATCGCTGTCCGGTCTGTGGTCGCCTCGCGCGCGCGAGCCGAACAGCACCACCGCCGAGACATCCGGGTCGTTCCGCACCGCCGCTTCGGCCGCGCGGCGCAACGCCTTCGGAGGCGCGGTTGCAAGTCTCATCCCGGCGTCGGTCGTCATGGCCAGCGTCTCCGCAAGGCTGCTTTCCTTATGCTCCCGACTCCGGCAAGTTTAGGGCCAACCGACAGGAGAAACACCCCCATGAAGGCCGTGGAAGCGATTTCGGAAATCCTGAAGCGCGAAGGCATCGAGACGATCATCGGCTACCCGGTGAACCATGTGCTCGAATATGCCGCGCATCTCGATATCCGCCCGATTATCGTTCGTCAGGAACGGGTCGGCCTGCACATGGCGGACGCCATTTCGCGGCTGACCTCCGGCGGCACCATCGGCGTCTTCGCCATGCAGCACGGCCCCGGTTCGGAGAATGCCTATGGCGGTATCGCCCAGGCTTATGGCGAGTCGGTCCCGCTGTTGGTGATGCCGATGGGCTATCCGCGCCGGATCGCCCATATCCACCCGAACTTCAACTCGACCCAGGCGATGAAGCCCATCGCCAAATCGACCGAGCCGATCACCTCGGTCGGCGAAATCGCCAATGTGATGCGCCGCGCCTTCACGCGCCTGCGCAACGGGCGCGGCGGGCCGGTCGTGGTGGAAGTCCCCGCCGACCTCATGAACGAGGAACTGGATGGCGACCTCTCCTACGAACCCGTGCTCTCGACCCGCAGCGGACCGGACCCCGAGGCCGTGGCAAAGGCCGCCGAGATGCTCATGGCGGCGGAGCGGCCCGTCATCTATGCCGGCCAGGGCGTGCACTACGCCAGGGCATGGCCGCAACTGAAGTCCCTGGCGGAGCATCTGGCCGTCCCCGTCTGCACCAGCCTCGAAGGCAAGAGCGCCTTTCCGGAGGACCATCCGCTCAGCCTCGGCGCGGGCGGCCTTGCCATGCCGCGCCCGGTGCGCAGCTTCCTCGACCGGGCGGACCTGATCTTCGGCATCGGTTGCAGCTTCACCGAGACCAATTTCGGCGTCTCCATGCCCAAGGGCAAAACGGTCATCCACGCCACGCTCGATCCGATGGACCTAAACAAGGACGTGCCGGCGGCGCTCGGCCTTGTGGGCGATGCGGGCCTCACGCTCGATGCGCTGCTGGCGGCGCTCGAGGGAGAGCCGATACGCGATTCCGGTCCCGTTGCAGCCGAGATCGCGGCCGGCATGGAAAGCTGGCTCGCCGAATGGGCGGCCAAGCGGGAGAGCGAGGAGGCGCCGCTCAATCCCTATCGGGTGCTCGCCGAACTGGAACGCGCGGTGGACAAGAAGAACACCGTCATCACCCACGATGCCGGCAGCCCGCGCGACCAGCTCTCGCCCTTCTGGAAGGCGACCGAACCGCTGTCCTACATCGGTTGGGGCAAGACGACGCAGCTCGGCTACGGGCTGGGCCTCGCCATGGGCGCCAAGCTCGCCTGCCCGGAAAAGCTCTGCATCAATGTGTGGGGCGACGCGGCCATCGGCTTCACCGGCATGGACTTCGAGACCGCCGTGCGCGAGCGCATCCCGATCCTCTCCATCCTGCTCAACAACTTCTCCATGGCCATCGAGCTCAAGGTCATGCCGGTCTCGACGGAGAAATTCCGCTCGACGGACATTTCCGGAGACTACGCCGCCATGGCGCGGGCCTTCGGCGCCTATGGCGAGCGGGTCACGGATCCCGGCGAAATACAGGCCGCCATAGCCCGCGGCATCGCGGCGACCGAGGCCGGCCAGCCGGCGCTGCTGGAGTTCATCACCTGCAAGGAGGTGGATGTCTCCCGGCAGTAACGGGCGGCAGGCCGGTTGCAGCTCCTCACGCCGAAGACCTCGCGCCTCGTCTTCGCGCGGTGCAGAATACCGCCATGGTTACCACCTTCGATACGCTTGCGGCCGTTCGGCGCCTGGAAGACGCCGGCATGAAACGGGATTTGGCCGAAGCTGTTGCGGAAACCGCGTTTCAGGCCAGCGGGGCGGAGCACGACCGGCTGGCGACCAAGGCGGACCTTGCAAATCTCAAAGCGGAACTGACAAACAAGATATATGCCGTTGCCGCTGCGCAAGCCGTGCTGATCGTTGCATTGTTGAAGCTGCTTCCTTGACCGGCCTGCCATCGCGCTAAACCGGCTCCCTCATCGTCACGAATTCTTCGGCGGCGGTCGGGTGGATGCCGACCGTCGCGTCGAACTGGGCCTTGGTTGCGCCCATCTTGATGGCGATGCCAAGGCCCTGCGCGATCTCCGGGGCGTCCGCGCCCACCATATGCGCGCCGAGAACGCGGCCGCTTCCCGGCTCGACCACGAGCTTCATCAGGGTGAACTCGTCGCGGCCGGTCAGCGTGTGTTTCAGCGGCCGGAAGCGGCTCTTGTAGATATCGACCTCGCCATGTTGCACGCGCGCCTCGGCCTCGGTGAGCCCGGCCGTGCCGATGGGCGGCTGGCTGAAAACGGCGGTGGGCACATTGGCGTGGTCGGCCTGCCAGGGCCTGTTGCCGAACGCCGTATCGGCAAAGGCATGCCCCTCGCGTATCGCGACGGGCGTGAGCGCAAGCCGGTCGGTCACATCGCCGATGGCGTAGATATTCCCGACCGAACTCCGGGACTCCGCATCGACAAGAACGGCCCCCTTGCGGTCCATCTCGACACCCGTGGCTTCGAGGCCCAGCCCGGCGGTGTTCGGATTGCGGCCGGTTGCGAACATGACAAGATCGGCTTCGACGACCCTGCCCGTATCCGTTGCAACGCGAAAGCCCCCGTTCGTCTTCTCGATGGCGGTCGGATTGGTCCGGTTGACGATCTCGACGCCGTCCGCCCGCATCTGCTCGCCGAGCTCGATGCGGATATCGTCGTCGAAGCCGTTCAACAGATGCTCGGCGCGGATCATCTCGACGGTCTCGACACCGAGGCCGTGGAAGATTCCGGCGAACTCGACGGCGATATAGCCGCCGCCGACGATCAGGATCCGGTCGGGCCGTGCCGTCAATTCAAGCGCTTCGTTGGAGGAAATTGCATGCTCGATTCCCGGAATGTCCGGCATCCAGGGCCAGCCTCCGACCGCAATCAATATCTTGTCGGCGGTAATCCTGCGCCCGCCCAGCCGGACGGTATGCGCGTCCTCCAGCACGCCGCGTTCCTCTGCCAATTCGACGCCTGCGTCCGAAAGCAGGGAAAGGTAGATGCCGTTCAGGCGGTCGATCTCGCGGTTCTTGTTGTCGATCAGGCGGGACCAGTCGAACCCGTTCGCGGCCGGCCCCCAGCCATAGGCGCGGGCGTCCTCGAAATCGCGGGCGAAATGCGAGGCGTAAACCAGCAGCTTTTTCGGGATGCAGCCCCGGATGACGCAGGTGCCGCCGACGCGGCTCTGCTCGCAAATGCCCACCCGCGCGCCGTGCCCGGCGGCAATGCGCGCCGCGCGCACGCCCCCCGAGCCGGCGCCGATGACAAACAGGTCGTAGTCGTAACGCGCCATCCGGCCTTGCCTCACTCCATGAAACGGGCGGAATTGCCCCTGCCGACAATCACGTCGTCGGCCATATCGACGAACAATCCGTGCCCGACAATGCCGGGGACGGTGTCGAGCCGCGCGGCGAGCGCGGACGCGTCGGCAATGGCGCCGAAGCTGCAATCCAGGATGCTGTTGCCTTCATCGGTGACGAACGGCGCCTCCGCGCCGCCGCGCAATTCCACGGAAGCGCCGAGCGCCAGCATCCGCCGCCGCACCTGCTCGCGGGCGAACGGCACCGCCTCTACAGGCAGCGGGAAGGCGCCCAGACGCGCCACCGTTTTCCCGGAATCGACGATGACCACAAAACGGTCCGCCGCGCTCGCGACGATCTTCTCCCGCAGCAGCGCGCCGCCGCCGCCCTTGATGCAGCGCTTGTGCGGGTCCACCTCGTCCGCGCCGTCTATGGCGAGATGGACACGGTCCACTTCATTGAGGTCGGCGAGCGGAATGCCTTCCGTCCGCGCGAGCGCCGCGCTGGCTTCGGAGGTCGGCACGCCGCGCACCGCCAGTCCTTCCCGGACCCGCCGGCCCAGCATCCGGATGGCGTGGGCAGCGGTGCTGCCGGTTCCGAGCCCGACCGTCATACCGGCCTCCACCAGATCGACGGCGCGCGCCGCCGCCAGCCGTTTCTCCTCGTCAGCGCCCAAGGCTCAGCCGACGGCCATGCACAGATATTTGACTTCCAGATAGTCCTCGATGCCGTAATGCGAGCCCTCGCGGCCGATGCCCGACTCCTTGACGCCGCCGAACGGCGCCTCGGCCGTGGAGATGATCCCGGTATTGACGCCGACAATGCCGTATTCCAGGCCCTCGGAGACGCGCCACGCCGTGCCGAGGTCGCGGGTGTAGAAATAGGCCGCCAGGCCGAACTCGGTATCGTTGGCCATCGTAATCGCCTCTTCCTCTTCCTCGAACCGGAAGAGCGGCGCGAGCGGACCGAAGGTCTCTTCCCGTGCAACTTTCATGCCGGGCGTCACATCCGCCAGCACGGTCGGCTTGAAATAGGTGCCGCCGAGCTCGTGCCGGCCGCCGCCGACCACGACCCGCGCCCCCTTGGCAAGCGCGTCCTCGATATGCTCCTCGACCTTCTCGACCGCACTCATGTCGATGAGCGGCCCCTGCACCACGCCTTCCTGCATCCCGTTGCCGACAGACATGCCGGACACCGCCTGGCTCAGCCTCGCCGCGAAATCCTCATAGACGCCGGACTGGACGAGGAGGCGGTTCGCGCAAACACAGGTCTGGCCCATATTGCGGTATTTGGAGGCGATGGCGCCCTCCACCGCCGCATCCAGATCCGCGTCATTGAAGACGATGAAGGGCGCGTTGCCGCCGAGTTCCAGCGACACCTTCTTGATGGTGCTCGCGCATTGCGCCATCAGCACCTTGCCGATTTCCGTGGAGCCCGTGAAGGAAAGCTTGCGCACGATCGGGCTTGTCGTCATTTCGGCGCCAATGGCCCCCGACGCGCCGGTAACGACGCTGAATACGCCCTTGGGAATGCCGGCCCGTTCGCCGAGCTCGGCAAGCGCGAGCGCCGAAAACGGCGTCGCAGAGGCTGGCTTCAACACCATCGGACAGCCGGCGGCAAGCGCAGGACCGGCCTTGCGGGTAATCATGGCGTTCGGGAAGTTCCACGGCGTAATCGCCGCGCAGACTCCGACAGGCTGCTTGATCGCCAGGATGCGCTTGTCCGGCTGGTGCTGCGGAATGGTGTCGCCGTAAACGCGCCGGCCTTCCTCGGCAAACCAGTCGATAAACGACGCCCCGTACACGATCTCGCCCCGCGATTCGGCAAGCGGCTTACCCTGCTCCGCGGTCATGAGCACGGCCAGGTCTTCCCGGTTCTCCATCATCAGGTCGTGCCAGCGGCGCAGGATGGCGGTTCGCTCCTTCGCGGTCTTCGCCCGCCATGCCGGCCAGGCGCGCTCCGCGGCCTCGATGGCGCGCCGGGTTTCGGCCGCGCCCATTCTCGGCACCCTGCCCAGTTCCTCGCCCGTAGCCGGGTTCGTGACCGGAACGGTGTCGCCGCTGTCGGCATCGCACCAGGCGCCGTCGATATAGCATTGCTGACGCAGCAGGGACGGGTCTTTGAGCTTCATGGCAAACCTTTCTGCCCCGGCGGGCCGCCGGCGGCCGGGCGTCGGGATGCGGCTAGGGCTCCAGGGGCGCCCATTGGGCGTCCACCAGTTGCTCCACAGCCGGGAAACGGTGCTTGTAGTCCATCGTGCCGCTGCCCGAAATCCAGTATCCCAGATAGACGACATCCAGCTCCATCGCCCGGGCGATATCTATCAGGCGCAAGATCATCTGGGTGCCAAGGCTGCGGCGCGCCTCGCCGGTATCGAAAAAGCTGTAAACCGCGGAAAGGCCGTCCTCCAGCCAGTCGGCCAGGCATGCGGCAAGCAGGCGGCCGGAGTCGTCCCGGACTTCCAGAATGAAGCTGGAAACGGGCGTCTCCTCCACCATGCAGCGAAAATCGGCAAAGGTCATCGCCGCCATCTTGCTGGCCGCATGCCGGTCCTCCTGGTAGCGGCGGAAGAGCGAATACTGTTCGGCCGTGCCGATTGCGGGCCGCAGGCTGTCCCGGAGGTCGCGGTTCCGTCGGCGAACCCGGCGGAGCGAGCGCGTGTCCCGGTAATCGGCAACGGCGATGCGAACCGGCACGCAGGCGGAGCAGCTCTTGCAGGCGGGGCGGTAGGCGTAACCGTAGCTTCGACGGAAACCGGCTCGCGAAAGATCGGTGTAGAGGGATCCGGCCTCGGGGTCCGAGAGCTCGATAACCAGCTTGCATTCGAGCTGTTCCGGCAAATAGGGACAGGCGCCCGGCGTGGTGGCGTGGAAGAGTTTCGGGCGTCTGGCCTTGCCGAGGTCCATGAGCGGTTCCGACGAACTGCGTTGGCTGAAATATAAACCGCCGCAGCGCCGGGACAACCGGCTATACTTGCAGAGTTGTCCCACCAGCGAGACAGGGGGCCCGCGATGTTTTTCGGCCTGATGAAGAAGGTCCAGATGGTCACCCCGGATCGGGCGCTGCCGGACCGCGACCGTGTCATGCCGGTTCCGCCTCAGCATTTCGTCAATGGCGTCACCATGACGCCGCCCTTCCCGGAAGACATGGAGCGGGCGCTTTTCGGGCTCGGCTGCTTCTGGGGCGCCGAGCGCAAGTTCTGGGAAACGCCCGGCGTGTGGACCACCGCTGTCGGCTATGCGGGAGGCTACACGGCCAACCCGACCTATGAGGATGTCTGTACCGGCCGCACCGGGCACAATGAAGTCGTCCTGGTCGTGTTCGACCCGACGCGCGTTTCCTACGACGTGCTGCTCAAGGTCTTCTGGGAGACCCACGATCCGACCCAGGGCATGCGCCAGGGCAACGATGTCGGCACGCAATACCGCTCCGGCATCTATGTCTATGACGACGCGCAGCGGGAGGCGGCGGAAGCGTCCAAAGCTCGTTTCGCCGAGGCGTTGCGGCAGGCGGGCTACGGCGCCATCACCACCGAGATTGTGGATGCGCCGCCCTTCTACTACGCCGAGGATATCCACCAGCAATATCTGGCCAAGGTGCCATACGGGTATTGCGGGCTTGGAGGCACCGGCGTCTCCTGTCCGGTCGGCGTAGCAGCGGCGGAATAGGAGGGAGGGTCGTCAGCCCATCGCCTTCCTGAAGCGCCTGAGCGCGTCCAGGTGCTCCGCGGGCGTCTCGAAGCCGGAATACATCGTGCGCACGGTCACATGGCTGACGCCCAGCGTTTCCCAGCGCGAAAGCTCGCTTGCCGCGTCTTCCGGCGTGCGCTCGCCGATATGGATGGTCCCGTCGATGCCGAGCGCGGCCGGGTCGCGCCCGGCCTTCTCGGCCGCGCCCCGCGCCAGCGCGATCTGGCGAGCCATCTCATTGCCGGGCGGCACCCGCGGATTGGCGAACCAGCCGTCGCCGAGACGCCCCGCGCGTTCGATCGCCGGGTCCTGGAACGCCCCGATCCAGAGCGGAATCGGGCGCTGAAGCGGCAGCGGGGCGATGCCGGCGTCCCGATGCTCGTGCCATTCGCCGGAGAAACTGCCGGACGGCTCGGTCCACAGCCGGCGCATATAGGCGATTTGCTCCTCCATCCGCCGGGCGCGGTTTCGGAAGGACTGCCCCAGCACCTCGAATTCCATGGCGTTCCAGCCGATGCCGACGCCGAGGCGCAACCTGCCGGCGGACAGGAGGTCTATTTCCGCTGCCTGCTTGGCGACCAGCGCCGTTTGCCGCTGCGGGAGGATGAGAATCGCGGTTGCAAGCTCGATCCGTTCCGTGGCGCAGGCCAGGAAGCCGAACAGGGTCAGGGGCTCGTGGAACATGTTGTCGAGCGTGTAATAGGCCCGCCAGTCCTCCGCGCCGTTCGAGACCTCCTGCACCACATGGTCGATGCAGGTGAGATGGTCGTAGCCGAGCGCCTCCACCTCCTGCGCGAACCCGCGGATAACCGCCGGGTCCGTCCCGATTTCCGTAGTCGGAAATGCCACGCCGATTTTCATGCTGTTTTCCCTCTCCCCTGCCCGCTGGGCCGTTCGCCGCGCGGTCCCGCCTCGTCGCCGTAGAGCTTGTGCGCCCGCGCCTCGAAGGCTTGCGCCATCCGCTTTGCGGCCTCATGGAAGAACCGGCTCGCCAGACCCCGCAGCAGCGCCGAGCGGAAATCGCAGTCGATGCTGAAGTCGATCACGGTTCCGCCCTCGGCGGGCGTGAAACGCCAATGCGTCGCCATGTGCGAGAGCGGCCCGTGCGCATAGGCGACGTCGATGCGTTCCGGCGGCGTCAGCGAGACGCGGGAGGTAAAGCTCTCGCGAAAGGGGCCGAAACGCACCCGGAGGTCGGCGACGACAAGCGCCCCCTCCCGCTGGCGGATGCGCGCCCCGGCGCACCAGGGAATGAACTCTGGGTAACGCTCGATATCCGCAACGAGGGCGAACATCCGGTCCGGCGCATAGGGCACGAACCGCCGTTCGCGGTGGCTCGGCATCAGCCGCGCGCGGCCTTCAGCTTCGCGAAATCGCTGTCGGCATGGTAGGAGGACCGCGTCAGCGGCGAGGCCGAGACCAGCAGGAAACCCTTGGCCCTTGCCATTGCCGCATAGGCCTCGAACTCCTCCGGCGTCACGAAACGGTCCACCCTGTGATGCTTCGGCGTCGGCTGGAGATACTGCCCGATGGTGAGGAAATCCACGTCCGCGCAGCGCAGGTCGTCCATCACCTGCGCGACCTGTTCGCGGGTTTCTCCGAGGCCGACCATCATGCCGGACTTGGTGAACAGGGCGGGGTCCAGCTCCTTGGCGCGCTCCAGCAGCCGGACGCTGTGGTAGTAGCGCGCGCCCGGCCTGACGGCGCTGTAGAGGCCCGGCACGGTTTCGAGATTGTGGTTGAAGACATCCGGCTTCGCGGCGACCACGGTCTCCAGCGCGCCCGGCTTTCTCAGGAAATCGGGCGTGAGCAATTCCACGGTCGTGCCGGGCGCATAGCTGCGGATCCATCCGACCGTCTCGGCGAAATGCGCCGCGCCGCCGTCGTCGAGGTCGTCGCGGTCCACGGAGGTGATGACCACATGCGCCAAGCCCAGCTTCGCCACCGCCTTGCCCACATTCTCGGGCTCGCCGCGGTCGAGCGCGCCGGGCCTGCCGGTCGCGACATTGCAGAAGGCGCAGGCGCGGGTGCAGATCTCGCCCATGATCATCATGGTTGCGTGGCGTTCGGCCCAGCACTCGCCGATATTCGGGCAGCCGGCTTCCTCGCACACCGTCGCGAGGCCGTGTTCGCGCACGATGCGGCGCGTTTCCGCATAGGCCTCCGAAGTCGGCGCCCTGACGCGAATCCAGGGCGGCTTGCGCGGGCTCGGATTGTCCGGGCGCAGGCGCTTTTCCGGATGCCGGAAGGGCCGCGCGGCGCCGCCGGTCCGCGAGCGGGCGGTCGCCCGATCAGAAGTGGATGGCGCGTCCATAAGCGTCCAACACCGATTCGTGCATCGCCTCGGAAAGGGTCGGATGCGGAAAGACGGTATGCATCAGTTCCGCTTCCGTCGCCTCCAGATTGCGGGCGATGGCATATCCCTGAATGAGCTCCGTCACCTCGGCGCCGATCATATGCGCCCCCAGCAACTCTCCCGTCGCCGCGTCGAACACGGTCTTGATGAGGCCCTCGGGCTCGCCGAGCGCAATCGCCTTGCCGTTGCCGACATAGGGGAACCGCCCGACGCGGACCTCGTAGCCGGCCTCCTTCGCGGCCGGCTCAGTATAGCCGATGCTGGCGACCTGCGGGCGGCAATAGGTGCAACCCGGGATCGCGCCGGGATCGAGCGGGTGCAGCCCCTCAAGCCCGGCGATCTTTTCGACGCAGAGCACGCCCTCATGGCTGGCCTTGTGGGCGAGCCAGGGCGGGCCCACAAGATCGCCGATGGCATAGACGCCGGGCTCGCCGGTCCGGAGCCATTCATCGGTGACGACATGGCCGGCCTCAACCTCGACGCCCGTGTCCTCAAGGCCCAGATCCTCGACATTGCCCGTTATGCCGACCGCCAGAATCACCGTCCCGGCATCCACCGTCACCGTCCCGCCGTCGGCCGCCTGCACGGACGCCTTGCCGTCCGCGACCTCCGTGACCCTCGCGCCCGTCATCAGGGTCATGCCCTGCTTCCGGAAGGCCTTCAGCGCGAAGTCCGAGATTTCCGGGTCCTCCGCCGGCAGGATGCGGTCGAGCACCTCGACGACCGTCACCGGCACGCCGAGATTGCCGTAGAAGCTCGCGAACTCGATGCCGATGGCGCCCGAGCCGACCACAAGCAGGCTTTCCGGCACAGAGTCGGGCACCATCGCCTCCTTGTAGCTCCAGACCGTCTTGCCGTCCGGTTCCAGGTTCGGCAGGGACCGCGCGCGCGCGCCCGTCGCAAGGATGATATGGGGCGCGGCGAGCGCATCGACTTCCTGCCCGTCCTTCTCGACAGCGACGCGCCCGCGTCCCGCCAGCCGGCCCGCGCCGTCGATGACGGTCACCTTGTTCTTCCTCAGCAGGTGGCTGACGCCGCGCGACAGCTGCCCGGCCACTTTCCGGGAGCGCTTCACGATCCGGCCGAGGTCGAAGGAAACATCGCCCGCGCTGAAGCCGTAGTCGCCGAGATTGTGCAGCAGGTGGTTGATCTCCGAGCTGCGCAACAGGGCCTTGGTCGGGATGCAGCCCCAATTGAGGCAGATGCCGCCCAGATGCTCGCGCTCGACCAGCGCTGCGTTCATGCCGAGCTGCGCGGCCCGAATCGCCGCAACATAGCCGCCCGGTCCGCCGCCGACGACGACGAGATCGAATTGTTTGTCGGCCATTGCCTTACTCCGGGCCGGCTACAGCAACATCGCCGCCGGGCATTCGACCAGCGCCTTGAAAACGCCCAGCAGCCGGGCGCCGAGCGCGCCGTCCACAGCGCGGTGGTCGCAGGAAAGCGTGCAGCTCATCACCGTGGCCACCGCCAGCGCGCCCTTCTTCACGACCGGCCGCTGCTCTCCGGCGCCGACCGCCAGGATTGTCCCCTGGGGCGGATTGATGACGGCGTCGAACTGGCGGATGCCGAACATGCCGAGATTGGAGACGCTGGTGGTGCCGCCTTGGTATTCCTCCGGCATCAGCTTGCCCTCGCGGGCGCGGGCGGCGAAGTCCGCCATCTCGATGGAAATCTCGGCGAGCCCCTTCGCCTCCGCCTGGCGCACGACCGGCGTCACCAGCCCGTTCGGCACCGCGACGGCCACCGATACATCGACCTGCTGGAATTTCAACAAGCCGTCCTCGGTCCAGGCGGCATTGGCGTCCGGCACGCGGCAAAGCGCGGTCGCCAGCGCCTTGACGACGAAATCGTTGACCGAGACCTTGACGCCTTCCGGCGCGCGCAGATTGATCTCCCGGCGCGCCTCCAGCAGCGCGTCGATCTCGCAATCCACCGTCAGGTAGAAATGCGGGACCGTCTGCTTGGACTCGGTCAGCCGGCGCGCGATGACCTTGCGCATGTTCGAGTGCCTGACGCGCTCGAAGGGCGGCAGGCCCGGCAACTGCTCCGGGTCCGCCGGGGCCGAAGGCGCCGCCGCGCCCTGCCGTAGTTCGCGCTCGATGTCCCGCTTGACGATCCGGCCCTCGGGGCCGCTGCCGGCCACATCTTGCAGGGGAAGCTCCGCCTCGCCCGCCATCCGCCGCGCCAGCGGGCTCGCGAAAATGCGCTCGCGGCCCTCATCGACTTCGGCCGGGGCCGTCCGGCCAGCGGCCCGGCGCACATCGTCGCGCGTGATCCGCCCATGCGCGCCGCTGCCGGCAATCGCCGCGAGGTCGATGCCGGCAAGAGCGGCCATGCGCCGCGCAAGCGGCGTCGCCTTCGCCTCTCGGCCCGCCTCCTGCTCCGGCGCGGCCGGAAGCGCCTCGGCTTCGGGCGGCGGAGCGGCCGGCGCGGAGGGTGGCGCGGCCGTTTCTTCGCCCAGTTCCTCGCCCTCTTCCACAAGCACGGCGATCACCGCGTTGACAGCGACGCCTTCGCTGCCTTCCGGCACCACGATGCGCCCGACAACGCCTTCATCGACCGCTTCGACTTCCATCGTCGCCTTGTCGGTCTCGATCTCGGCGATCACGTCGCCCGGCTCCACCCTGTCGCCCCGGCCCACCAGCCACTTGACGAGATTGCCCTCCGTCATCGTCGGCGACAAAGCCGGCATAAGAATCTCGGTCGCCATCCCGAACGGTCCCCTCAGGCGTAGCAGACGGCCCGCGCCGCAGCGGCAATGCGCGCCGCGTCCGGCAGGGCCAGCGCTTCGAGATTGGCGGCATAGGGCATCGGCACGTCTTCCCCGGCCACGCGCACGACCGGCGCGTCCAGCCAGTCGAAGGCGTCTTCCATCGCAATCGCCGCGATCTCCGAGCCGATGCCGGCCACGGGCCAGCCCTCCTCCACGGAAACGATGCGGTTCGTCTTGCGGACCGATGCCGCGATGGCCTCCCGGTCGAGCGGGCGCAGCGTGCGAAGGTCGATCACCTCGGCCTCGATCCCCTCGCCCGCCAGCGTGCCGGCCGCTTCGAGCGCCGTGGCGCACATGCGTGAGAAGGCCACAATGGTCACGTCCCGGCCGGGCCGCAGCACTTTCGCGCGGCCGATGGGCACGGTGTAGTCGGCATCGCTCGGCACCTCGCCGCGCTGGCCGTAGAGAATCTCGTTTTCCAGGAAGATGACCGGGTTCGGATTCCGGATCGCCGCCTTGAGCAGGCCCTTCGCATCCGCGGCCGAAAACGGCGAGACCACGATCATGCCGGGCACATGCGCATACCAGCTGGCATAGCATTGCGAATGCTGCGCGGCGACGCGCGAGGCCGCCCCGTTCGGCCCCCGGAAAACGATCGGGCAGCCCATCTGGCCGCCCGACATGTAAAGCGTCTTGGCGGCGGAGTTGACGATCTGGTCTATGGCCTGCATGGCGAAGTTGAAGGTCATGAACTCGACCACGGGCCGCAGCCCGCCGAAGGCCGCGCCGACGCCGAGCCCCGCGAAGCCATGCTCGGTAATCGGCGTGTCGCGGACCCGGCGGGGCCCGAACTCGGCAAGCAGGCCCTGCGTCACCTTGTAGGCGCCTTCATATTCCGCGACTTCCTCGCCCATGACGAAGACCGTCTCGTCGCGGCGCATTTCCTCCGCCATCGCGTCCCGGAGCGCCTCGCGCACGGTCATCTCCACCGTCTCGCCCCGATAGTCCGGCTCCGGCGCGGGCTTCGCCGCTTCCGGCTTCGGTCGGGCCGGAGCAGCGGGCGGCGCCTTCACGACCGCAGGCGGCGGCTCCGCAACCGGAGGAGGCGGCTCGGCAACCGGCACGGCGTCCGCGCTTTCGCCTTCGCCTCTGAGCCACAGGATCGTGGCGTTGACCTCTATGCCTTCCGCGCCCTCAGGAACGGCGAGGCTGGCGACAATGCCCTCGTCAACGGCCTCGACTTCCATGGTCGCCTTGTCGGTCTCGATCTCGGCGATCACATCGCCCGGGCTGACCCGGTCGCCCTCGGCGACCAGCCATTTGGCGAGCGTCCCTTCCGTCATGGTCGGCGAAAGCGCCGGCATGGTCACGGCGACAGGCATCGCGTCATGCCTCCAGAAGAACGTCGGTATGCAGTTCGGAGGGGTCCGGTTCCGGGCTCTCTTCGGCGAACCGCGCGGCGTCGGCGACGACCTCCCTGATCTCCGCGTCGATGGCCTTCAGCGCATCGGCGTCCGCATGGCCCTCGCTCTCCAGCACATGGCGCAGCCTCTCGATGGGGTCGCGGTCGCGGCGCATCCGGTTGACCTCTTCGCGCGTGCGGTATTTCGCCGGGTCCGACATGGAATGCCCGCGATAGCGGTAGGTCTCCATCTCCAGAATGACCGGCTTGCCGCTGCGCGCCTCGGCCACCGCTTCGCTCGCGGCCGCATGGACGGCGCGCACATCCATACCGTCCACCAGCCTGCCCGGAATCCCGAAGCCGCTGCCCCGCGCGTGGAGGCCGGACCCGGCCGCCGCCCGCGAGACCGCCGTGCCCATGCCGTATTTGTTGTTTTCGATCACGAACAGCACCGGGAGTTCCCAGAGCGCAGCGAGATTGAGCGACTCATAGACCTGCCCCTGGTTGGCCGCGCCGTCGCCGAAATAGACGACCGACACGCCGTCCTCGCCCCTGTAGCGATGCGAGAAGCCGAGGCCGACGCCGATGGGCACCTGCGCAGCGACGATACCGTGCCCGCCGAAGAAGTTCTTCTCCCGCGAGAACATGTGCATGGAGCCGCCCTTGCCGCGCGAATAGCCGCCCTCGCGGCCGGTGAGTTCAGCCATGACGCCGCGCGCATCCATGCCCGCCGCCAGCATGTGGCCGTGGTCCCGGTAGCCGGTGACGACGGAATCCCGCTCGCCGAGACAGGCCTGAATGCCGACGACGACCGCCTCCTGGCCGATATAGAGGTGGCAGAAGCCGCCGATCAGGCCCATGCCGTACATCTGCCCCGCCCGCTCCTCGAAGCGGCGGATCAGCAGCATGTCCCGATACCAGCGCAGCAGCCGGCCGGAATCCGGCGCGGCGCCGTTGGCGCGCCCGTTCCTCTTCGCCGATGCGCGGCCCCGCTTCTTCGACGGCTGCCTGCTCATGTCCGGCCTCCGCGTTCCAGGAACCCGTTCACCCTGTTTCCGTATCCAGCAGGATGACGATTTCGTCCGGCCGCCCCACATGCAGCAGGGCGCGGACATATTCGTCGAGCAGGTCGGCATCGGCCGGGTCCTGCTTGAGCTGGGCGGCGCGCAACTCAAGGCGGTCGCGATGCTGCACGAGTACATCGTGCCGGGCCTGGACCTCGGTAATCCGGCGCTCGATCTCCATCAGCGACAACGCGCCATGCTCCCCCACCAGGGCGTGGTAACCGAAATAAACGGCAACGCAGGCAGCCGCCACCGGACCGACCGCCAGCTTCAACAGACGCTGCGTTTCGCTACGTGTCGACATGATGCGGCAAGGAAACACGATGCGCCCGCCGGGTCAATCCGGAGACGCGCCCGCCCGCGATTTTCTGGCCGGCCCGCGCGATTCGTGCTTCCCTCCCCCACGCTTTTGTCCTGCAGCGATTTTCAGGAAAATGTCCGCATGATCGAGCTCTCGATTTACAGTTCCATCGCCAATCCGCCCCGCGGCGACAACCTCGACCGCTGCATGGCGGAGGCTGTGCAGGAAGCGGAGGCGGCGGAAGCGGCCGGGTTCGCCGGCTTCTTCGTCGGAGAGCATCATCAGGACAAGGACGGCTTCCTGCCCTCGCCTTTCGTGGTATTGGCGGCCATTGCGGCGCGCACCCGCCGCATCCGGGTCGGGACCGCCGTGCTGCTGCTCCCCCTGCACCACCCGGTCCGGGTCGCCGAGGATGCAGCGGTGCTCGACATCGTCTCCGGAGGGCGGACCGTTCTCGGCGTCGGCCTCGGCTACCAGGATGCGGATTTCCGCGCGGCCGGCATCGACAGGCGCGAGCGGGTGCCCCGCTTCGAGGAATCCGTGGCAATCCTGCGCCAGGCCTGGACCGGCGAGCCGGTCCGGCACCGCGGCCGGTCCTTCGAGATCGACGGCGTGCGCGTGACGCCGCCCCCATTGCAGAAGCCGGGTATACCGATCTGGGTCGGAGGATGGGTGCCGGCGGCCGTCGAGCGCGCCGGGCGGCTGGGCGATGCGCTGGTTCTGGGCCCCTCCTTCACGCTGGAGGAGAACCGGGCTCTGGCGGATCGTTACCGCGCCGCCGCAGAAGCCGCCGGAAGGGCGCCGCAGCTCGTGCTCATGCGCGATGCCTGGGTCGCGGACAGCTTCGAGCAGGCGGCCCGCATCTACGGCCCGGAAGTTTCCGCCGCCTATGGCTATTACTGGCGCAACGGCGCTACCGCCTTTCGCGGCTTCGCATCGGAAGCCGAACTCCGGTTCGAGAATATCTGGAAGGACCGGATCATCGCCGGCGCGCCGGAAACCTGCATCGCCGAGTTCAGGCGCTGGTCGGACGCCCTCGGCGTGAACAGCTTCATCCTGCGGCTCCGGCACGCCCATTCCGGCGGCCCGCCGCACCGTGAGATCGTGACAGCCATAGAACGCTTCGGCCGGGATGTGATCCCGCATCTTTAGAGCCCCGTCCGCCCGGATCGGCCGCAACCCCAGGGCAATCGCTTTCGGATTTGTCATGCCCGAACGCCCCCTTCGACAAGCTCAGGACAGGCTCCTCCGTCATACCCGGACTTGTTCCGGGTATCTCTCTCAAGCGGCTCCGCCGGGCGGCCGTATGGATACCCGGAACAAGTCCGGGTATGACGGGATGGGGATATGACCGGCCCCCTCGAAACCCGGTTGAATCCCGGTCATGCGCCCTGCTCGCAAATCTCCAAAAGCGATTGCCCTGGCCGCAACCCCCGCTTGTCCTTGCGTCGAAGCGGGTAGCGGGCGCATACTCGGTGCGCGTATCCGGGCGCCGATTCCGTGACCCATGCCTAGCCTGCCGAACCTGTTGAGCCTCTCGCGCATCGCAGCCCTTGTGCCGCTCGCGATCCTGCTCGCCACGGGCGAGAGCTGGTGGGCGGCGGCGCTCTTCGTCGCCGCAGCCGCAACCGACCTGCTCGACGGCTACATCGCCCGGCAGCAGGGCAAAACGACCGCCTTCGGCGCAACCATCGACCCGATCGCCGACAAGGTGTTGGTCAACGGCACGGCGCTGCTGCTGGCCGGGCTTGGCGGGCTCGGGGTTTGGGGCACGCTCGCCGCCGCGCTCATCCTGGTGCGCGAATTCGTCGTTTCCGGCCTGCGCGAGGCGGCGGGCGCCGGCGCGCTGCCGGTCACCCGCGTCGCGAAATACAAGTCGGCGGCGCAGATGGCGGCGCTGACCCTGCTGATCGCCAGCCCCGGTCTGCCCCCGGCGACGCACGGAGCCGGCGTCGTGCTGCTCTGGGTTGCCGCCGCGATCACGCTCTGGACAGGCGCCGGCTATGTCCGCAAGGCGCTGGGCGCTGCCGGATGAAGGCGCTCGGCATTGCGGGCTGGAGCGGCAGCGGCAAGACCACGCTCGTGCTCAAGCTCATTCCGGCGCTCGGGCAGCGCGGCGTTTCGGTCTCCACCGTCAAGCATGCGCACCATAATTTCGACGTGGACAAGCCCGGCAAGGATTCCTGGGAACACCGGCAGGCAGGCGCCCGGGAAGTGCTGGTGGCGTCCGGCCGGCGCTGGGCGCTGATGCGGGAGCTGCGCGGGGAGGCCGAGCCGCCGCTGGCCGAACTGCTTGCCCGGCTCTCGCCCGTGGACCTCGTGCTGGTCGAGGGCTACAAGCGCGAGCCGCATCCCAAGCTGGTGGTTCACCGCGCGACCGTGGAGGCCGAGGCGCTCTGGCCGGACGATCCCGATGTGGTTGCGGTCGCATGCGACGGGAAGACCGCGGAGCGCGTCCGCGCGGACGGCCTCCCGGCTCTCGACCTTGACGATCCGGACGCCATCGCCGATTTCATCGTCGAGCGGCTGGAGTTGCAGGTTTGAAGATCCTCTATTTCGCCTGGTTGCGCGACAAGGCCGGCATGTCGGAATGGCAGGTCTCGCCCCCCTCCGGCATCGCCACCGTCGGCGCGCTGATCGACTGGCTGGCGGCGCAGAACGCGAGCCAGGCGGAGGTCTTCGCCGACCGCTCGGTCGTCCGTGCCGCGGTCAACCGGGACTTCGCCGAAGCCGACACGCCCGTCGGCCCCGGCGACGAGGTGGCCTTCTTTCCCCCCGTTACCGGAGGTTGACAGGGATGATACGGGTCCAGCGCGAAGCCTTCGATGTCGGGCGCGAGATCGCCGCGCTCACCGCCGGCAACACGCGCATCGGCGGCGTCGCCAGTTTCGTCGGGCTGGTGCGCGACCCGGGCGGGCTGCGCTCCATGACGCTGGAGCACTATCCCGGCATGACGGAGCGCCAGCTGGAACTCATCGACGCCGAGGCGCACCGGCGCTGGCCGCTGGAAGCGTCGTTGATCGTCCACCGCTACGGGCGGCTGGAGCCGGGCGACCCCATCGTGTTGACGATCACCGCCTCGGCGCACCGCCAGGCCGCCTTCGACAGCTGCAATTTCCTGATGGACTGGCTCAAGACCGAAGCGCCCTTCTGGAAGCGCGAGGAGGGCGCGGACGGCGAACGCTGGGTCACTGCCCGCGCCGGTGACGATGCAGCGCGCGAGCGCTGGCGGGAGACGGGCTGACCGTTTCCTTCTTGCGGCATTTGGCTATAGGAATAATTTATTGTATAAATAAGAATATTGCATTGGAATTGTCGCCGCGCCCCCGGAATCATGCTCGCAACGCTTCGGCGGAACGACATCGATATGAGGAGGCGCAAGACGACATGCGCAGTTCCAGCGACCTCACCGCGGAGTCCGGAGCTCCGGCGGCCGACAACCGGAACAGCCGGAGCGCAGACCCCCGCGGCCCGCTCCTGCTCCAGGACCGGCACCTGATCGAGAAGCTCGCCCGCTTCAACCGCGAACGCATCCCGGAACGGGTCGTTCATGCGGTGGGTTCCGGCGCCTATGGCGTCTTCGAAGTCACCAATCCGGATGCGGAGCGGTGGACGAAAATGCGCATGTTCGCGAAGGCCGGCAAGCGCACCGAGGTCTTCGTGCGATTCTCCACATTCGCCGGCTCCAGGGGCGCGGCCGATACCGTGCGCGACCCGCGCGGCTTCGCCGTCAAGTTCTACACCGAAGACGGCAATTGGGACCTCGCCGGCAACAACACGCCGGTGTTCTTCATCCGCGACCCGCTGAAGTTGCCGGACCTCATACACTCGCAGAAGACCGATCCGCATACCGACCGCCAGGAGGCCGACAGCGTGTGGGACTTCTTCTCCCATTCGCCGGAAGCCACGCACCTGTTCACCTGGCTGTTCGGCGACCGGGGCCTGCCACGCAGCTGGCGGCACATGAACGGCTACGGCTCCCACGCCTTCCAGTGGATCGACGCCGCCGGCGGGCGCGTCTGGGTGAAGTTCCACTTCAAGACCGACCAGGGCGTCGCATGCCTGACGGCGGAGGAGGCGGCGCGGATTGCGGGCGAGGACCCCCGGCATCTGCAGCACGACCTCTACCGGGCCATCGAGCGGGGCAACCACCCGTCCTGGACCCTCGAGGTGCAGGTCATGCCGGAGATCGACGCGGCCGGTTACCGGATCGATCCCTTCGACCCCACCAAGGTCTGGCCCCACAAGGACTACCCGCCGATGGAGGTCGGGCGGCTGACGCTCAACCGGCTTCCCGACAACTATTTCGCCGAGGTGGAGCAGTCGGCTTTCGACCCCGGCCGCATGGTGCCGGGCGTAGGGCCGAGCCCCGACAGGATGCTCCAGGCGCGCCTGTTCGCCTATGGCGACGCCCACCGCTACAGGCTCGGCGTCAACCACACCCGCCTGCCGGTGAACAGCCCGCGCGGCCTGCTCTTCGCCCAGGGAATGAATTACGGGCGCGACGGCGCCATGCGCTTCGACGACAATGGCGGCCGGGCGGCGAATTACGAGCCGAACAGCTTCGGCGGCCCGGTCGAGGCGGGCGAGCCGCCCTATGCCGGCATGGAGGCCCGCGGCTTCTCCGGCAGCTACGGTCCCGAGGCGCGCGAAGTGGACGACTTCATGCAGGCGGGCGACCTCTACCGGCTCATGTCGGAGGACGAAAAGGACCGTCTCACCGCCGCTATCGCCGAGTCGCTGTCGCAGGTGCAGCGCACCCAAATCGGCGACGCCATCGTCTGCCGCTCCCTCGCCCATTTCTGCCGCGCGGACCGGGAATACGGGCGCCGGGTCGCGATTGCGGTCAAGACCAGGCGCGGCGGCGTGCGCACCGCCTGCTTCCGCGCCGGCGAAACGGCGAAGGATCAGTCGTAAACGGCGGTGGCGATGGTGCCGAGATTGCCTTCCGGCGTTACCGACCAGAGGGTCTGGCTGGCGCCGTCGTCCCCCGGTTTGCCGGCGACCTTGAAGGGCGCGACATCGAACAGCGGGGCGCGGGCCTGGAAGTCGTAGCGGGCCACGCGCCGCCCCGGCATCTGCGCCATGCCGAGCTCCAGCATGTGGGTCGTGGTCAGCGGCCCGTGGACGATCAGGCCTGGATAACCCTCGACCTCGGTCACATATTTGCGGTCGTAGTGGATGCGGTGGCCGTTGAAGGTGACGGCCGAGTAGCGGAACAACATCACCGGGTCGGGCACGATTTCCCGGATGAAGGCGTGGTCGGTCGGCGCATTGCCCGTCCGGCCGCTGTTTCCCCGGCTGTCGGCGGCTTCGGCCGGCGGGTTGTCGCGATAGACGATGTCATGCTCTTCCTCGATGCAGAGTCCGCGCGGGCTCTCGATCCCGTAAGCGACCGTGACGATGACGAGAAGCCCCGTGCGCCCGTCCTTGATCGCCACATCCTTGATCCGCCCCTTGCGGACGATCTCCTCGCCGACCAGCACATCCTGGCGGTATGTCGTGCGGCAGCCGCCGAACATGCGGCGCGGCAGGGGCGTGGGGGGCAGGAAGCCGCCGCGCTCGGGATGGCCGTCCGCGCCGATGCCCGACGCCGGCACGCGCGGGTAGAAATAGCACCAGTGGCCCATCGGCCCGATGGGATCGCCCATCTGCGGCACGTCCGGCTTGTCGAGCAGGGCGGCGAGGCCGTGGATCTGCATGGGCGAGGCGAAGTCGCGGCTTTCCTCGGTATTGCCGATGGCGTCGCGCAGAAACTCCAGGTCTGCGGCAGTGTGGGTCATGGCGAGAATTCCTCCCGGATCCGGGCGCCGTGTTCGTCCACCTCCGGGATCGGCCCGTATTCCCGGGGCTCTTCGTCGAAATAGACCGCCGGCGCGACATGGCTGACGGGTCCGCCCGGCGTGCCGATCTCCACGCGGCGCAAGGCCGGGTGCTCCGAGAGGTCGGCCACCGTGTTCACGCTGCCGAAGGCGACATCGGCCGCCGCCAGCCGCGCGCGCAGGGTTTCGCGGTCGAGCGCGCCCAGGATCCCTTCCAGCACCGCCTCGACCTCTTTGCGGTTCTCGACCCGCGCGACCTGGGTCGCGTATTCCGGCGCGGCGGCGAGGTCCGGGCGCTCCAGCACCGTTTCGGCGAAGCGCCGCCATTCGCGGTCGTTCTGGCAGGCGATCATCACCCGGTGGCCGTCGGAGGTCTCGAAGGCGCCGTAGGGCACCAGCGCCGGGTGGCGCAGCGCCATGCGCGGCCAGACGCGGTCCGCATATTCGTGCCACATCAGCGGCGCGGACATCCAGTCCGCCATCGAGGCGAAGAGAGACGCCTTGATCGCGGAACCCTTGCCGTCGATGCCGCGCTTGATGAGCGCCTCCAGCACGGCGGCATGGCTGAACATGCCGGTCGCGATATCGCAGGCGGAGACGCCGATCCGTCCGGGCTCCGCCTCCGATCCCGTCACCGACGCCACGCCGCTTTCCGCCTGCACCAGCATGTCGTAGGCCTTCATCCGGTCGTAGGGCGGCCCGGTCTCGCCATAGCCGGAAATATCGACGGTGATGAGGCGGGGATAGCGGGCGCGCAGCTCTGCGGAGCCGAAACCCGCGCGCTCCACCGCGCCCGGCGCCAGGTTCTGCACCCAGACATCGGCGGATGCGAGGATGCGGTGGAGCAGCGCGCGGTCGTCCCCGTCCTTGATGTCGATAACGAGCGACTGCTTGCCCCGGTTGAGATAGACGAAATAGGTGGAGCTGCCGCGCACATAGTTGTCGTAGCCGCGCGCAAAATCGCCTTCCTTTCGTTCGAGCTTGATGACACGCGCGCCGGCATCCGCGAGCCTTGCCGTCAGGAACGGCGCCGCCACGGCCTGCTCCAGGCTCACCACCAGCAACCCTTCGAGCGGTCGGTTCATGATCGGCCCCCTCCCCAACCGGCGCCGGGGCAGGATAGGCGGTCCCGCCCCGCCTGCAAGCGGGCGTGCATACCGCCGGTTCGCCGCGAACCTCCCGCTACCTCTCCCGTGCCCGCAGGTTCGACAAGACGGCGGACCGTATCCTTCCGTGGCATTCCTTGTGTCGAGCGGAATTTTCGCCGAACCGTTCCCGGCACTCCCGTTCCATCCGCCTTCTTTCCGTACTCAGAATATTGTTGTCGCCAAGGGAGCCGCAAACGCCCTCGCCCTTCTTCTTCGTTCCGATTCCGACCGCGGGATGCGCCAGGCAGGTCGCTTCGACGCGACCGCCTGCATTCCAGTCGCAGGTCGTCCCTGTGCCGTCGTTCCCCTCGTAAGTCCCCCGGCCGTGGAACCTTCCACCCTGAAACTCTCCCCTGTAGCGATGTCCGTTCGATCCGATATATACGCCGCATCCTTCCAACCCGTCAGGGCCGAACCCGTTGTCGCTGGCATAGATGTCCCGTTGGCCAGATACAGCACTCCCTTCCCACTAATTTCCCCATCCACAAACCCGCCCTCATAGCGGTCGCCGTTGGCAAATCTCAGAACGCCCCGTCCGTGGCGTTTGCCGCCCTTGTACTGCCCTTCGAATTTTGCCTTTTGGGACCTGTCTTCCTCCAGATTCGATCCGCTCCTGCTTTCTCCGTCTTCCGGAAGACAAGCGGAAAGCACAAAAAGAGTCGTGCAGATGACAGCCGCCTTTACTGCCCGGCTACCCTTGGAGGCGTTCTCGCCGACCATTCGGTCCCCCTGTGAAAGCCCCCGGGCCTATCGCCCCCATCTTTTCTTCTGCTTCACATTCCAGTCGGTGAGCGTGCCGCAGACGCCTTCGCCCCGGTAGCGCTCGCCGATGACCGTCACCCGGTGGGCCTTGCAGCTTTCCACGACCCGCTCGCCGTCCCGCCAGTCGCAGGTGGCCGCCACGCCCTCGGCCCATTCATAGGTGCCCCGGCCGTGGAAGCGGCCGTCGCGGAACTGCCCCAGGTAGCGGTCCCCGTTCGCGCGGATATAGAGGCCGCAGCCCTGGAAGCCGCGGCTGTCGAATGCGCCGTCGCCGCCATAGACGTCGCCATTGGCGAGATACATCGTGCCGCGCCCGCCGATCTCGCCGTCCGCGAACTCGCCCACATAGCGGTCCCCGTTGGCGAAGGTGAGGACGCCCCTTCCGTGCGGCCTGCCGTCCCGGTGCTGGCCCTCATATTTTGCCTCTTCCCCGTCGGCGTCGCCCTGGACCGCGGCGCTCGCCTTCTCCGCTTCTCCGCGCCCCGCGACGCCCTCGGCGGCCGGGACCGGCAGGGCGCCGCGCCAGACCGCCGTGCGGAAACAGGCGGCTGCCGCTCTTTCGGGAATTCCTCCGTCCGCCGGATGCTCGACGCAGCTTTCCTCGATCTCCGCATCGTCCCGCCATTCGCAGGTCTTCATGAGGCCGTCCGGCCAAGCATAGCTGCCGAGGCCGTGAAATCTGTCGTGCCGGAACTCGCCTGCGTAATACTCCCCATTGGCCCAGATATAGGCGCCGCATCCGTGGAACCGGTCGTCGCGGACATCGCCGACATAGCGGTTGCCGTCCGCCATCGTCCAGTCGCCGAATCCGTAAAATCTCCCGTCCCTGAAATCCCCCTCGTACAGTTCTCCGCCGGGACTGCTGTAGATGCCTTTTCCGTGCAGCTTCCCGTCGCGCACTTCCCCGGTATAGCGATCCCCGTTCGCCATCGACCAGACGGCGTTTCCCTGGAATTTGCCATCCAGGAAATCGCCCTCGTAGCGCTCGCCGTCAGGCCAGTAATAGATGCCCCGCCCGTGGAATTTCCCGTTCCGGAACGCGCCGACATAACGGTGGCCGTCGGGCGAACGCCACTCGCCCTTTCCGTCTGCGACGCCTTTTCGTTTCTGTCCCCGGAATTCCGGCGCCGCTTCGCCTCCCCCCGCCGCTCGCGGCGCGGGACGCGGCAGCGGGACGCCCAGCGCCGTACGCCGCGGCGGCTCCGGTTCCGTTTCCGCAACCGCCTCGATAGTTTCGGGATCCACCGGCGCCGCGGTGGAGATCCGGGCCTGCCGGTCGCGTTCGACCTGTTTGGTCCTGTGATGGACGGCGCGTGTCCGGGAGGCCTTTTCCGGCTTCGCCGCCGGCGCCTTTTTTCCCTGAAACTGGGCGCGCAAGTTAGACCCGAATTTGTCGAAATCGGACCCGATTTTCCGGGCCGTCTCGCAGGAAGAAAGCACGAAAACCACGAGGCAAGCAGAGAGGACCCTGACTGCGAGGTTATTCATGGAACCGCGTTCGCTGCCTCCCGCAACATACCTCTAGCGGCGGCGTCCCGGCATCGTCAAGTCGGCCGGACGCCGGGCCGTCAGCTCGAAGCGGCGCGCAGGCGGATGAGGGCGTAGAGCGCGTCGATCACCGGGGTTTCGACGCCGGCCATGCGGCCCAGTTCCCGCACCGACCCCAGGGTCGGGTCGAGTTCCGGCGGGCGGCCGCGCTCGATGTCCTGGAGCAGCGACGGGCGGTGCGTGTCGAAGCCTGCCGTCTTGTTTATGCGGTCCTCGGTCGAGATCGGGATTTCGACCCCGAAGGCGCGCGCGACGGCCTTGCATTCCTCCATCGCGCCGCGGACGACATGGCGCGCGCCCCCGTCCCGCGCCGTCTCTCCGACGGACGCGCCGGCAAGCGCGGCAACCGGAGCGATGGAGACATTGGCGAGCAGCTTGAGCCAGATATCGGTGCGGATGTCGGCGCTGACCGCAACCCCGATGCCGGCTGCACGCAACAGGTCCGCGAGCGCCGCAAGCCGGCGCGACCGGCTCCCGTCCGGCTCGCCCATGCGGTACTCCGCACCGCCGGTGTGGCGGACTGTGCCGGGAGCGGACACTTCGGCCGCGACGAAGGTGATGCAGCCGATGGCGCGCCCGGGCGCGATTGCAGCCTGTATGCGCCCGCCGGGATCGACGCTCTCGATGCGCCGGCCGTCCAGCCCGTGGAAATACCAGTAAGGCAGCCCGTTCATGGCCGTCACCACGGCCGTTTCCGGCCCGAGCAGCGCCGAGACGCCCTCCAGGGCCGCCGGAAGCTGGTGGCTCTTGAGCGTGACGAAGACGGCGTCCTGCGGGCCGAGTTCGGCTGCATCGGCGCTTGCCGGCAGCCGGACCGTGCGCCCGCCCATGCTGAGGCCGCGCGCGCGTATCGCGTCCAGATGCGCTCCGCGCGCCACGACCGAAACATCCGCGCCCGCACCCGCCAGCGAAACCGCGAGGTGCCCGCCGATGGCGCCCGCGCCGTAAACCGCAATCCGCATGAGGTCCCCTCCTCTTGCGGACAGGTTTACGACCGGCGGGCGCCTCCCTTCAACCGGCGCGCGCGGGCGCGGCCGTGAAATGGGGCACGTAGTCCCGGTTGTGCCTGAGGAGCCTCTCGTCGGTGCCGAGCGCATAGTGCTTCGACATGTCGGGGCTGTAGCGGCTGGCGGCGGGCGTGCGCCCGATGGCCTCCGCCATGGCCCGGATATGGTGCGGGCCGGTGCCGCAGCAGCCGCCGAAATAGCGCAGGCCCAGCTCGTGGCACTGGCGCGCGAAATCGCCCATCTCGTAGCGGGTGCACTGGAAGGGATCGAGCCCGACCGGAAAGCTCAGGCCCCCCGGCAGCGCCTCGGGAAACGGCATGGCGTCGTCCACCAGCGCGCCGAAGGCCGGCTGCAGGGCGGTGGTGCGGTAGGCGACGGCCCAGGTGCAGAGCCGCACCGGGTCCACCTCCCCGGCGGCCTCGCGAAGCAGCGGCAACATGGTCGCCGGGCCCCGGTGGCAGTTGAAGCCGACCAGCTGCGCGCCCTCGTCCAGGCAGATGCGGCAGGCTTCGGCCAGCGAGCCGTCGAAGTCCCGGAGCCTGCCCGAGCGGTGGATCGCGAAGCCGAGCACCAGCGGCAGGCCCGCCTGCCGGCAGACGTCTATGGCGATCCTCGCTTCGCCCAGATGCGACAGCGTCTCGCAGACGATGTAATCGACGCCTTCCTCCGCCGCCCAGCCGATCTGTTCCTCGAACATGGCGCGCGCGGTTGCCGCCGCTGCCGGGTCGCCGGGGTCGTACATGTTGGTGTTGCAGGCGCCGCCGGCGAGAATCGTGCCGGGATGGCGGTCCGCGACCCTGCGCGCGATGGCGATGGCGTCGCGGTTGAGCCGCTCCAGCAGGTGCTCCCTGCCGATCAGGCGCAGCCGCTCGCGGTGGCCGTAATAGGTGAAGGCGAGCACAACGTCCGAACCGCAGCGCACGAACTCCTCATGCAGCTGCTCGACAACCTCCGGATGGTCGATCACGACTTCGGGCACATAGGCCCCGGCCTGGAGATAGCCGCGCCGTTCCATCTCGAACAGGTAGCCGCTGCCGTGGATGACCGCCTCTCCGGCGGCCAGGCGTTCCATGAGCGCTCCGGCCATGACCGCCCTCCCCTGTCTGCCTGCGGGAAAGCCTGACAGGACGGACCGGGGCCATTGGCCGATTTCCGACGCGAATGCGCCCGTTTGCGGCAAGGCGGGCGGTGACGGAGCCGGCGCCTTTCAGGGCAGCGGGCCGCAGGCATCCGCCAGATCGAGGCGGGCCCGCAGCGCCTCCACTGCCGCCTCGAAAGAGGGCGCCGCCGGATAGCCGCCGGTTTCGATGGCGGCATATTCTTCCGGCAGGCCCTTGCGGCCCAACGCATGGCGAAGCGTGGCGCCGTGGATACGCAGGATGCTCAGGAAGTCCGGTGTCTCGAACGATCGCGGCGCAGCGCGGGACACGACTGCGAAGTCGTATATGTCGCGAGCGGCAAGCCCGGCCGCCCGGTGGTGGAATTTCCGCGCGACGATCTCCTCGTCCGGCATGGCCCGCACCGTGCCCGCCACACCGGGCACGGCAAGGCGTTCGTCCTCGACAGCATCGGGCAATACCTGCATGGAGACGATGAAATCGACTTCGTGGGTTCCGTATTCGAGGCGAACGACATTGGCCGTTTCCCGGTAGGGGACCTGCAAATCGTTCAGTCTGGGACTGAGCAGTCCGAGGAACTGGATGTCTTCGAGGAAGATGTCGATGTCATGGCTGACGCGGTGTCCATGACGCAGGGCCAGAACGGTTCCGCCTCCCCAGCGCCAGTCATCGCGGGCGAGGCCGGCGCGGTCCAGAATGCCGACGGCGTCGGCCAGCCAGCCGGCCCAGGGCGCTGCGTTGTCAGACACCTCGTTGCATCCGGTCGAGCGCGGCGATGTCGAGGCCGAAGAGTTCGACCAGCCGCCGTTCGACCGCCGCCGCGGTGAGGCCCACATCGGCCGCAAGCGGCGCGAGGCCGGTTGCGGGCGTCTCCAGCAGCGCCTGCCTTACCCGCGCGATCTCCGGGCCTTCCGGCGCGGCGCCGCGCAGAATGGCCGCGAGGCGCTCCGGTGCCAGCCGGCCGTGGCTGACCGAGCCGTGCCGGGCATAGCTGCGCAGGGCCGCTCCGCTGGACATGGGCTCCATTATAGGGCCTCCATGGGAGAAGTCCGCACCCGGGCAGGCAATCGGAGCCCCCTATGACATCGTTTCGCGAGATTTCGGAAGCCGAGGCAACGGGCGACATCGCCGCCGTCTATGGCGAAATCCGCCGGACCTACGCCGTGCCCTATGTGTCGTCGCTGTTCCGGCATCTGGCCGCCTATCCGGGCCTCCTGCCCTGGGCCTGGCGGGCGCTGCGGCCGGCGCTTCTTTCCGGGGCGGCGCAGCGGCTCGCCTGGCGGCGCGTCGATATATCCGGCCTGTCGCCCTTGCCGGCCCTTTCGCGCGCGGAGCTTGCCGGCCTCGGGGTCGATGCAGGCGGCCTCGCGGCAATCCGCACGGTCTGCCGCAGCTTCGCGCGCGTGAGCCCCGTCAACCTCGTCGCCGCCGCCTCGCTCGCCGGGCTGCTCGGCCAGCGCCCGCCCGATGCGGAGCCGCCGGTCCCGCTGGAGCCGGCCGAACTGCCTGCGCCCTTGCCTGCCATGCCCGGCATGGTTCCGGACACGGCGATGACGCCGGCAACCCGGACCGCGCTCGCGGCATTCGAGACCGACCTTGCCGGCGAGGTCTTCGTGCCCGGGCTCTACCGCATCCTGGCGCACTGGCCGGGCTTCCTCACGCATCTCGCCGCCATGCTCGGGCCGCTGCTGCGCGACCCTGCCGTGCTCGACACCTGCGAGAGCATTGCCGGGCGGATTACCGCGCTCGCCCCCTCGGTGCTGGCGGCGATCGAGCCGCCGCCGGAGCCCGCGCCGCTCACGCCCGGCGAAACGCGGTCCGTCCTCTCGGCGATCCGCGCCTATCGCGGCACGAGCCCGCAAATGGTCGGCTTCGGCACCCTGATCCTCCAGTCCCTGCCGGACGACTGAGCGCGCAGGCGCCGGGTCGAGGCGCGGGCAAGGAGCCGCTATCCTGTCGGCATGACGGGCAATCGGCCTTCAAAGCGATGACGGCGCTTTCCGCGCAGGAGGTGCGCGAGGCGGCAGCGCTTGTGCGCGAACGGCGGGCGGCGACGGACCGCGCGCTCAAGCGGCGCGGGCTGGCGGTGCTCGCGGTCGGGCTCTCTTTCGGACTGGCGCTGCTGCTCGCCTGGGCGGGCGGCTGGCGCATGGAGGAGAGCCGCCTCCAGCTTCTCGTCGTGACCGGCGCCGCCTCGTTTGCGGCGATGCTGGTCTGGGCGCTCGCCCCCTCGCGCCGCCAGCTTCTCAGCGCGAAGAGCGCGCTCGCGCCGCTGGTGCTGGAGTCGCTGGGCGATTTCGACTATGCGCCCGGCGGGCGCATCGCCGAGGACATGCTGGCGCGCTCGCGCCTCTTCGGCCGCTGGTCGGACTACAGCGGCGGCGACCTCGTGCGCGGCGAGCATGAGGGCCTGCCCTTCGGCTACGCCCGCGCGGCGCTGACAAGGGGCGGCCCGGCGAAGCTCGAATCGCTGGTGACGAGCGGCAAGGTGAAGGAGGTGTTCCGGGGCGCGGTGCTCGCCGTGGAAGGCCTGCCGCCGGCCGCCGGCATGGCCTTCGCCGTCACCGACCGGGGCGCGGCAATGGACTGGCTCGCCGACCTCAGCGCCGAAATGCCGGAGCTGCGCCGGCGCGAATCGGGCGCGCTGGAGGTCTGGGCCGTCTCCCCGGAGGATGCCGGCCGGCTCGCCCGGACCGAACTGGCGGAGGCGCTGGCGGCGCTCTGCAAGGCGGCGGACGCCGGATCGGCCGAACTCGGCCTGCAAGGCACCGCCGCGCTGGTGAAGCTGCACACCCGCCGCCCGATCCTGCCGGGCATTGCCGAGGACCCGGTGGACGAAGCGCGCGACCTGCACCGCGAGATGAAGGCCGTGCTTGCCCTTGTCGCCACGCTGGCGCGTGCTTAGGCTTCGGCGGCAACGGCAGGAGGGGGAACGCCGATGCAGTTCAGCCGGGCCGAGGAAGACTTCCGCGAGGAGGTGCGCGCCTTCATCCGCGACAGGCTGCCGCCGGATGTGCGCCACAAGGTCGTCTCCGGCATGGAGATCGCCAAGGACGACTACATGCGCTGGCACCGCGCGCTCTACCAACGCGGCTGGGTGGCGCCCACATGGCCGGAGGAGCATGGCGGCGCGGGCTGGACGCCGGCAGAGCGTTACATCTTCGACGAGGAAGCGGGGCTGGCGGGCGCGCCCAGGCTTTCCGGCTTCGGCCTCGGCATGGTGGGCCCGGTTCTGATGGCCTTCGGCACGGAGGAGCAGAAGGCCGAGCACCTGCCGAAGATCCTCTCCGGCGAGCGCGTCTGGTGCCAGGGCTATTCCGAGCCCGGCTCCGGCTCCGACCTCGCCTCCCTCAAGACCCGCGCCGTGCGGGACGGCGGGGACTATGTCATCAACGGCCAGAAGATCTGGACCTCGCTCGCGCACCATGCCGACTGGATCTTCTGCCTGGTGCGCACCGGCGACGAGCCGAAGAAGCAGGACGGCATCTCGTTCCTCATCTTCCCGATGACGGCGCCCGGCATCGAGGTGCGCCTGATCGTCACCATGAACGGCCTGCGCCATGTGAACGAGACCTTCTTCACCGATGTGCGCGTGCCGGCCTCGAGCCTGGTCGGCGAGGAGGGCCGGGGCTGGACGATCGCCAAATACCTGCTCCAGCACGAGCGCATGAGCGGCGGCGGCGTGGGCGAGCTCAAGACGGCGCTGAAGCGGGTCAGGGACATCGCCGCCGGGGAAGCCTCGGACGGCGGCCGGCTGATCGACGACGCCGACTTCCGCCGGCGCTGCGCCGACATCGAAATCCAGCTCCTTTCCGTCGAGCAGGTGATGCTGCGGGCGCTGGCCGCCTATTCGGCGGACCGGGAACTCGGCGCGCTCACCTCGATGATCAAGATCAGGCGCAGCGAGGTGCAGCAGGCGATCTCGGAACTCGGCGTCGAGGCGGCGGGTTACTACGCGCTGCCGATGGACGTGAATGCGCTCCGCCACGGCTGGAACGAGGAGCCGGTCGGCGACGAGGCTTTCAATGGCCTGCTGCCGGGCTATCTCTTCCTGCGCGCCGCCTCGATTTATTCCGGGTCCAACGAAATACAGCGCAATATCGTCGCCAAGCACCAATTGGGGCTTTAGCCCGGACTTCTCACAAATGTCGCGGCCTGCGTCGCGTCCAGGCGTTCGCTCCACAAGGAGCGGGCCGAAAAGCGTAGCGGTGCCTACGCTTGAGGCCCGCGACGCTGCGGGCGGACGCCTGGGCGCGACCCGAAGGGCGGCGCTGTCGGGCCGGCAGGGTGCGTCAAACCGCTTGCCCGATGTCCCGCATCGCGCTACGCGTCTTTCCTTCCCTGCCGGCCCGACAGCGCCGCGCAGACCACGACATTTGTGAGAAGTCCGGGCTCGATGGTCCAGAGATCGTTTCCTGTCACCTGGGATGAGTTGCACCGCGATACGCGGGCGCTGGCCTGGCGGCTGAGCGAGGCGGGCCCCTTCCGCGGCATTGTCGGCATCGCGCGGGGCGGGCTGGTGCCGGCGGCCATCGTGGCGCGCGAGCTTGAGCTGCGCTTCGTCGAGACCGTCTGCATCTCCTCCTATGACGACCGCGACCAGCGCGACCCGGTGGTGCTGAAGGCGCTGGAAGACGAGGACGGCGAGGGCCTGCTGATCGTGGACGACCTTGTGGATACGGGCGTCACGGCCAGGATCGTGCGCGCCATGCTGCCCAGGGCGCATTTCGCCACCGTCTATGCCAAGCCGGCCGGGCGCCCGATGGTGGATACCACGGTCACGCAAGTGAGCCAGGACACCTGGATCGTCTTCCCCTGGGACGACGACGTGCCGATCAGCGAGCAGACCGCTTGAAAGAGACGGCCGAGGGGATGGAAGAACTCGCAACCGGCTACGGCCTGATCGAAGGCCCCGTCTGGGACGCCGCCCGGCAGTGCCTTTACTACTCCGACGTGCCGAACGGGGGCGTGTTCCGGCTGGACGCGGACGGCGGCGTCTCGGCGCAGTTCCCGCATCGCCGGGGCATCGGCGGCATGGCGCTGCACGAGGCCGGCGGGCTCGTGGTCGGCGGGCGCAATCTCGCCTTCAAGGCCTTCGCCGGGGGGCCGAGCCTGGTGCTGCTCGACAATGACGTGACCGGGCATGCCATCGGCTTCAACGATTTCACGACCGATTCCCGGGGCCGCCTCTGGGCCGGCTCGCTCGCCTTCCGGGTGTTCGGCGGGGAAGAGCCACGGCCGGGCCACCTGCACCGGGTCGATCTCGACGGCAGCGCGCACACGCTCTCGGACGGGGTGATGCTGACAAACGGCATGGGCTTCTCGCCGGACGGTGCGCGGCTCTACCACTCGGACGCGCGCGCGGAGCTCATCCGCGTCTATGACGTGGACGAAGCGGGCGGCGTCTCTCCCTGGCGCGTATTCGCCCGTCTGCCGGAGGATGTGCCGGACGGCCTCGCGGTGGCGGCGGACGGCACGGTCTGGGTCGCGCTCGCGCATGGCGGGCGGGTGGCGGTCTTCTCTCCGGAGGGCCAGGAGGTCCGCTCGATCCCCGTGCCGCTGCCGATGGTCACGAGCGTCTGTTTCGGCGGCCCGGACCTCTGCGACCTCTACATCGTCACCGGCTCGCGCGGCGGCCCGCACGAGAATTGCGGCTCTGTCTTCCGCATCCGCACCGACACCCCCGGCCTCCCGCTGGCCGATTGCAGGGTAAGGCTGCCGGGTTGAGTCCGGCGGAAGCCGGCCTCACCCGGTTCCGCGCAACTCCGCCGCTGCGTCCTCCAGGGCGTCCGCGAGCGCCGGGCGCGCGCCGGCGACGGCTGCAACTGCGGAGCCTTCCGGCAAGGCGGCGGCTCCGTCGGCCTCCCGCAGGGCGCCCGCGCAGCCGGAAAGCATCGCAGCGGCAGCCCCGGCCAACGCACCGGCAAGAGCGGCGAAGCGGGCGTCCGCCCGGGCGGCGCGCAACTCCTCCGCCAGCAGCCCGCCCGTAGCCGCGAGCCTGTCCATTGCGCGCCAGCAATCCTCCGCCGAATAGTCGGCCGCATAGGCCGCCATGTGGTCGCGCCTGCTGCTACCGTTCAGCCCGCGCACCCGGGCGGCGAGTTCCGAATGGGCTTCACCGAAGAGGCCCGCGAGCTGTTCGAGGTCATGCGTCCGGCGGAACCCGATGCCGAGACGCCCCAAAATGGCCTTGGCAAGATACTCGGCCCCATCGGCGCTCAAGCCGATCATGTCCTTGCAACCGATAGCGTCCCAAAAAGGCCCATTGGGATTCGGAACGGACGCCGCTTCTGCGGCGGCCCTGTCCAGGCAATGAACCGCATTGCCGATGAAGTTACCGTATTCCTCCGGTTCCATCGCCGGTTTTCCCCTGGGTTGCGGCCGGTCCCAGACGCCGGCGACAAGGCGGCCCTCGCGGACGATCGGGCAGGAAACATGCGCGAGTGCATTCGCCTTGCGCGCAAGCTCGCCCACCGGTATCCGCAGGCAGTCGAGCGCAAGGCCGGCAGGAGGCTCGAACTCCTCCGGCGCCCGCCGGGCCGTCGCGCCACCCGCGGTCAGGAACGCAAGGTCCCAATCGCTGTCGGACCGGTGGTCGCCGCGCGCGCGGGAGCCGAACAGCACCACCGCCAGAACCTCCGGGTCCCGGCGCACCGCCGCTTCCGCAGCGCGCCGCAGGGCCGGCGGCATCGACACCGCTCGCTCTTCCGGCTCGGGCAGTCTTGCAACCGTCACGGGCAGGTTCCCGGTTGGTAGTGACAGAGCCAGTTTCCGCTAATTGCGGCCCCGCATTCAAGGCGCATGCCGCAATTGGGCTTGACCGGGGCCGGTCAGCGGCGCGTAACTTGGCCGGAACCGGGGCCCGCAGGAAAGGACAGGACCAGTGCGCACCACCGCTCCCAGCAACCGTTCGCGCCTGCGCCGGAAATATGAGCGCGGGCGCTACGACAAGCAGAGCCTCTACGAGATACTCGACGCCTGCCTGCTGGCGCATGTCGGCTATGTGCTGGACGGCGCCCCGGTGGTCACGCCGACGCTCTACTGGCGGGAGGGGGACCACATCTACTGGCACGGCTCTTCCGCCAGCCGGATGCTGCGAAGGTCCGCGGGCTTTGAGGTATGCCTGACGGTCTCGGAGCTGGACGGGCTGGTGCTGGCGCGCTCGGGCATGCACCACTCGGTGAACTACCGCTCGGCCATGCTGTTCGGCACGGCGAAGAAGGTCACGGGCCGCGAGGACAAGGTCGAGCGCATGCGCATCTTCGTCGAGCAGATGTTCCCCGGCCGATGGGAGCAGCTGCGGGAAATCAACGAGCAGGAAATCAAGGCCACGACCATACTCGGCATGCCCATCGACGAGGCGGCGGCCAAGGTGCGCGCCGGCGGCCCCGTCGATGACGAGGAGGACTACGGCCATCCTGTCTGGGCGGGCGTCATCCCCTTTGCGCCTAAAACGCCCGGCGCGCCGATCCCCGACGACCGCCAGGACCCCGGCACGGCCCTGCCGGAGCATGTGCGGCGCTACCGCGTGGCGCGGACGGTTTCCTGATCGCACGGCCCGGCCCGCTCGCCTTGACCCGGACATGGCAGAGTGCGACCGTCCCCGGTGTAATGGGGAGCCGCGCATGCCGGCTCGCAATCAGGGGGAGTACCCGACCATGAGAAGAACCGCGACGTTTCTTGCCGCGCTTGCCGCCGCCGCGATGGCGGGCGGTTCCGCCGGCCATGCCGGAGAGGTCAAGCTGCCGGATACGCTCGTGACCACGGCCTACAACACGGGCACGACCGGATACAGCCAGATGATCGCCGTCGGCGGCATGCTGAAGAAGCGTTACAACGTCAATCTCCGCGTGCTTCCCGGCAAGAACGACGTGGCGCGTCTCGCGCCGGTGAAGGCGGGCAAGGCCCAGTTCACCGCAACCGGCTCCGACAGCGTTTACGCGCAGGAGGCGGTCTTCGCCTTCGGCGGCGAGAAATGGGGGCCGTCGCCCGTCCGTCTTCTCATGCTCAACCGCGGCAAGGGCTGTACGACCTTCGCGGTCGCGAACGACATGGGCGTGAAGACCATGGCGGACCTCAAGGGCAAGCGCATCGGCTGGGTGCGGGGCTCGCCTGCGCTGCAAAAGGCCGTCGAGGCGCTGCTCGGCTTCGCCAACCTGACCGTGAACGACGTGCAGCTGGTCGAGGTCGGCGGCTGGGCGGCCTCGATCAACGGCATCATCGACGGCGATATCGACGCCTCGATCACCTCGTCGAGCTCGACCTTCATGAAGAAGATGGAAGCGAGCCCGCGCGGCGTTTACCACCCGCCGCTGCCGCACGCCGACAGCGAGGGCTGGGCGCGCGTGCAGAAAGTCGTGCCCTGGTATGTGCAGGGCATCTGCACGCACGGCCCCGGCGTGCCGGGCGGAAGCCAGGAGTCCATCGCCAGCATCTATCCCATCCTGATCGGCACGACGGCGGTGTCCGACGAAATCGCCTACAGCCTGACCAAGGCGATGGTGACGCATTTCGACGACTACAAGGACGGCGCGCCGGCGGCGGACGGCTGGGCGCTCGACCGCCAGCTCTACAATTTCTACCTGCCGATGCATCCGGGCTCGATCGCCTTCTACAAGGAGGCCGGCACCTGGACCGCCGAGGGCCAGGCGAACCAGGAGGACAAGCTGCGCCGCCAGGAGGTCCTGAAGAAGGCCTGGGAGGCCCATGTGGCGAGCGGGCCCGCCGACTTCGTGAAGGAATGGCAGGCATCGAGGGCCAAGGCGCTCAGCGACGCCGGCTTCGATCCCGTCTTCACCTCCTGGTAATCCGGACCGGGGCGGACGGATGAACGGCCCCGGGCGATAGCGCCCGGGCCCCGCCGCCGGCCGCCCCGCCCGGTCTTCGCCGCGCAAGGGAGGCGTCCGAGCCATGTCCGACAAACCGGCCGCGGAAGCCGGCGGCGAGGTCGAAGACCTCGAACTGTCCCGCTATCGCAGCCCGGGGCGCTGGTGGGTCTCGGTCGCCTTCCTGCTGACCGCCATATCCGTCGCGCTGGCGGCCAACCAGATATTCCGCCTGAATTTCTTCAAGAACGTCACCGGCCACGTCCTCGTCGATCAGCAATACATGTATCTGATCCTCGGCTCGATGCTGGCGATGCTGTTCATCTTCATGCCGGCCTACAAATCGGCGCCTCGCCGCAAGGTCCCGCTATACGACATCGCGGCCTTCGCGCTCACGCTGGTCATGACCGCCTATTTCACCTGGCACGGCGAGGCCATCAACGAGGAGATCTGGGCCGAGACCTTCCTGGCGCCCTGGCATGCGCCCTGGTTCGCCGTCGCGCTGTGGCTGCTGATCCTCGAGGGAGGGCGGCGCGCCGGGGGCTGGCCGGTGTTCGGCGTGTGCCTGATCGCCTCCTTCCTGCCGGTCTATCTGAATGTCATCGTGCCGGACGCCGCCGTCGAGCGCACGGTGATGGAGACGGCGTCCTACCACGTCTATTCGGAAGAAAGCGTGCTCGGCATCCCGATGCGCGCCTTCACGACGCTGGTGTTCGGCTTCCTCCTGTTCGGCAACGCGCTGGTCTATACGGGCGGCGGGCAGTTCTTCATCAATCTCGCCTTCGCGCTGCTCGGCCATGTGCGCGGCGGCCCGGCCAAGGTGGCGATCTTCTCCTCCGGCCTGTTCGGCTCCATGTCGGGCGGGCCGATCACCAATGTGCTCACCACCGGCGCGCTCACCATCCCCGCCATGAAGCGCATCGGCGTGCGGCCGAAGACCGCCGGCGCCATCGAGGCCTGCGCCTCGACCGGCGGCACGATGATGCCGCCGATCATGGGCGCCACGGCCTTCGTCATGGCGGACTTCCTCGACGTGTCCTACGTGACGGTCGCCATCGCCGCGCTCGTACCGTCGCTGCTCTACTATCTCGGCCTGTTCATGCAGATCGACGCCTATGCGGCGCAGAACCGGCTGGTCGGGCTTGACCGCTCGGAGCTCCCGACCCTCGGCGCCGTCTTCAGGGACGGCTGGTATTACGTCGCCGCCTTCGGCGTGCTCATCTACCTGCTGGTCTTCCTCTGGCGGGAGGCCCAGGCGCCCTTCTACGCCACCCTGCTGCTGCTGGCCGTCAACCAGTTCAACCGGAACCACCGGCTGAGCTGGGCCGCCTTCAAGACCTACATCTACTCGACCGGCGGCCTGCTGGCGGAGCTGGCCGGGCTGCTGGCGGCGGTCGGCCTCGTCGTCGGCGCGCTCCAGGCCACCGGCATGACAGGGTCGATCACCAACGACCTCGTCAACCTCGCCGGCGACACGCCCTTCGTCCTGCTCCTCATGGGAGCGGTCACCAGCTTCATCCTCGGCATGGGGATGACGGTGACGGCGGCATACATCTTCCTCGCTATCATCCTCGCGCCGGCGCTCATCAAGATCGGCATGGACCCGATGGCGGTGCATATGTTCGTGCTCTACTGGGGCATGCTGTCCTTCATCACGCCGCCCGTGGCGCTCGCCGCCTTCGCCGCGGCGTCGGTCGCCAAATGCGAGCCGCTGGAGACGGGCTTCGAGGCGATGCGGATCGGCGCGGTCATCTATGTCATCCCGTTCTTCTTCGTCTTCAACCCGGCCCTGCTGCTCCAGGGCGCGCCCGGGGAGACGGTCGTGGTGCTGATTACCGCCGTCTGCGGCATCCTGCTGGTCAGCGTCGGCCTCCAGGGCTACCTGGTCGGGGTCGGCGATGTCGGACGCGGGCCGCCCGGCTGGGCCGCGCGCCTGTCGCTCGCGCTCGGCGGGGCCACGCTCGCCGCGCCGGGCGGCGGCATGATCGGCGTCGGGCACACGGAGCTCACGCTGATCGCCGTGGCCGTGGCGGCGCCCGGCGTCCTGATCGCCTTCGCCCGCGCCCGCTCCCGCCCCGCCGCCGTCCCGTGACGCGGGTTCCCGGTATGGAGAAATACAGGAATATGAACAGTTCGAAGCGCGCCGGCGTTCGTCTGGCGATGGAGCGGGACGGCGCATATCAATTCGATTTATTGAAGGCGGACCTCGAAGCCGCCAAGCGAGAGGTAGAGGCGGGCGCGTTCGATGTGTTCGACCCCGACGCTTACGAGCCGGACGCCGCTATCGGTTAGCCGATCCGCAATGACGATCAGGCTGTCGCGCCCCCACTGCCGGCGGCCATGATCTCGGCATAGCTCTCCGGGTCGGTCGCGCCTTCGGAGCCGATCAGCAGGACGCGGGACTCCCCGTCCAGGCCGAGAGCGCGGCGCAGCGTGACGCTCCGCGCGGCGGCGATGAGGGCTGCGAGACCGGCGACGGCGCTTTCGCCGGCCTCGATCTTCGGGTCGCCGCCGAGCGGGCGGGCGAGCAGGCGCATGGCGGGGCCGACGAACGCCTCGGGCACGGTCAGGAAGTCGCCCGCCTCTTCCGCCAGGATCTCCCAGGCCAGCGCCGAAGGCTCGCCGCAGGAGAGGCCCGCCATCAGCGTCTCCTCCTCGATGCGGATATCCGTCATGCCGCCGGCGCGCGCGCTTGCGAACAGGCAGGCGGCAAGCTCCGGCTCCACCACGACGATGCGCGGCGACGCCCCGCCCCAGTGCTGGCGGAGGCCCGCGGCGACGGCCGCCGCCAGCTCGCCCACGCCCGCCTGCAGGAAGGCATGGGTCGGCGGCCGGTCGAGCGCATCGCACACCTCTTTCACCATCGCGCCATAGCCCGCCATCACATCGCGCGGCGTCTCCGTGTAGCCGGGCCAGGAGGTGTCGGAGACGGCGAACCATCCGTTCGCCTCCGCCTCCTCGCGGGAGAGCCTGACCGAGTCGTCGTAATTGCCGTCGATCCGCACGACCTCCGCGCCGAGCGCGCGCATGGCCTCGGCGCGGGCCCCGCTCACCCCGGCATGGATATAGATGCGGCAGGCGGCCCCGAAGCGCCGGCAGCCCCAGGCGAGCGAGCGCCCGTGATTGCCGTCCGTCGCCGTCACCAGCGTGATCCGGGACGCGAGGTCCGCATGCCTGCCCTCGCGGACTTCCGCCGGCGGGACGGGCCGCCCGAGCGCCGCCGCGATCTCCCGCCGCAGCACCAGCAGCGCCGCATAGGCCCCGCCCAGCGCCTTGAAGCTGCCGAGGCCGAAGCGCGGCCCCTCGTCCTTGTAGAGCACCTTTGCGAGGCCGAGAGCGCCCGCGAGCCCGTCCAGCCCGAACAGCGGCGTCGGCGCATAGCCCTCCCACGCGGCAATCTCCGCCGCTGCGTCCGCGAAACCGGCGGCGGTCAGCACACGGTCTGCGGCGTCCCCGCTGCGACGGGGCCCCGCGGCATGCCCCATCCGCGCGCCGTTGAACTCGTCCAGCATCCGGCCCGTCCCCCTGCGGCAAAGCGCCGGCATGGCAGCAGCGGCCGCACTTGTCGAGGCCCCTTTGCCGCAAGCCCCGAACATGCTGCACTCCGCCGGCTCACCGAGGCTCGGGATAACCGCGATGGAACAGCTCAAGACGATCCGGGGCGGCGCGAAGGCCGTCCCCACATTCTCCGCTGCCGAGATGGAGCGCCGGCTCGCCGCGCTGCGCGCCCATATGGCGGAGCAGCGGATCGACGCCTGCCTGTTCACCTCCCATCACAACGTCAATTATTTCAGCGACTTCCTCTATTGCGCCTTCGGCCGCCCCTTCGGCCTCGTCGTCACGCATGACGGCCAGACGACGATCACGCCGAATGTGGACGGCGGCCAGCCGGGGCGCCGGACCTTCGGGAACAATCTCGTCTATACCGACTGGCACCGGGACAACTATTTCGCCGCCGTGAAGACGCTCATCCCGGACGGGCGGCGGGTCGGCGTCGAGTTCGACCATCTGACCGTCGAGAACTTCCGCAAGCTGCAGGGCGCGCTGCCGACCTCGGAGCTGGTCGATGCCGGCAAGCCCGCCATGGCCATGCGCATGGTGAAGTCCGCGGAGGAGATCGCCTGGATCAAGGAGGGCGCGCGCATCGCCGACATCGGCGGGGCGGCGGCCGTCGAGGCCATCGCCGTCGGCGTGCCGGAGCATGAGGTGGCGCTCCGGGCGACGCAGGCCATGGTGCGCGAGATCGCCCGCAGCCAGCCGCATGTCGAGCTCATGGACACATGGTCCTGGCTCCAGTCCGGCCCCAACAGCGACGGCGCGCACAACCCTGTCACCTCGCGGCGGATCGAACGCGGCGACATCATGGTGCTCAACTGCTTCCCGATGATGGCCGGCTACTACGCCGCGCTCGAACGCACGCTGTTCGCCGAAGAGTGCTCCGACGAGCATCTGAGGCTCTGGCGGATCAATGTCGAAGTGCATGAGGCGGGCCTTGCGCTCATCCGCCCCGGCGCGCGCTGCTGCGACATCACCGCCGAACTCAACGCCATCTACCAAGGCTACGGCCTGCTGGAAAATCGCACCTTCGGCTACGGCCACAGCTTCGGCGTGCTCTCCCACTATTACGGCCGCGAGGCCGGGCTGGAGCTGCGCGAGGACGTGGAAACCGTGCTGGAGCCCGGCATGGTGCTATCCATGGAGCCGATGATCGCCATCCCCGAAGACCGCCCCGGCGCCGGCGGCTACCGCGAACACGACATCCTGGTGGTGACGGAGGACGGGGCCGAGAACATCACCGGCTTCCCCTACGGGCCGGAGCACAACATCGTGGGCGGCTGACCCGGCGCTCCCGCAGAAACGGGGGGCCGCCCCGGACCCTCGCCGGACGATTCGGCGCATCGGTCGTGAGGCGCGCTCTTTCAGGGAATCAATTTCAGCGCCGCGACAGCCACGCTGACAATAGCGATCATTGCGCCGATCATCCGCCAGTCATGATTGGCGATGTCCCGCATCAGCCGCGCCTCAAGCTGCCCCATCCGGTCGACCATCCGCGTCTCGAGAGACGCCAGATCGGCTTTGGTCGCGAACTGTTCGGTTTCGGCGCTCATGCCGTCTCTCCCTCCAACGCCCAATCCCTATACCATAGGGGCGTGCGGCCAAAGCCGTCGAATGCAATTTGCTTGTCTACGCCATTCCGCCTGTGCATCCCCGCTCCCGCAACCGCCAACGCGCCGCTCATGCCGGCGGCGTGTTGCTCATGACGCTGGGGAACGCCCCGTCCGTCCTTCATTTCCCTCCTCGCCGAGCGCCCTGACCACGGCCTCGGGCTCCCGGTCGATGACGGTGAGCAACACCCGCGCCGGCCCTGGTCCCACTCCTGAAGGGCGCGCGCGTCAAGCCGGAAACGCCGCCGCCCGCCCGCTTGCGCCCCCCGCCCTCGCCCGCTCTAATGCCGGCCCATGAAATACATCCTCGAAGACCGGCGGGTGGAGGCGCATGAGAGCGCCTTCATTGCGCCGAACGCGGTGTGCATCGGCAGCGTGCGCGTGCTGCGCAACGCCTCGATCTGGTGGAACGCGGTGCTGCGCGGCGACTGCGAGCCCATCGAGGTGGGCGAGGAGACCAACATCCAGGACGGCTCTGTGCTGCACACCGACCCCGGCGCGCCGCTCGTGCTCGGCCGCAATGTCACCGTCGGCCACATGGCGATGCTGCATGGCTGCATCGTCGGCGACAACAGCGTGATCGGCATCGGCGCGGTGGTGCTGAACGGCGCCAAGATCGGCAGCAATTGCCTGGTCGCCGCCAAGGCGATGGTGCGCGAGAACGCCGAGATTCCCGACAACTCCCTGGTGGTCGGCATTCCCGGCAGGGTCGTCCGGCAGGTGACGCCGGAGATGTCCGCCTTCTTCGCCGAGCAGAACCGGTGGTATGTGGACAACCGGGCCCGCTTCAGGGAAAGCCTCCGGCCCCAGGACGACTGACCGAACGACCGACCAGCGAGCGAACGACCATGACCGACGACAGCAACCGCGCCCTTGCGGGCGTCCGCGTGCTCGACCTGACGCAATTCGAAGCCGGCCCGTCCTGCACCGAGGCGCTGGCCTGGCTCGGCGCCGACGTGGTCAAGGTCGAGCGGCCCGGCTCCGGCGAGCAGGGCCGCTTCGCCTCCACCGACCGGCCGGGCGTGGACAGCTACTATTTCATGCTGCTGAACGCGAACAAGAAGAGCGTCACCGTCAACCTGAAGAGCCCGGAAGGGCTGGAGACGGTGAAGGCCATGATCGCCGAGGCCGACGTGATGATCGAGAATTTCGCCCCGGGCGCGATCGAGCGCCTCGGCCTCGGCTACGATGTCGCGAAGGAGATCAACCCGCGCATCATCTACGCCCAGGTCAAGGGCTTCGCGCGCGGCGGGCCCTACGAGAAGTTCCTGTCCTTCGACATGATCGGCAAGGCGGTCGGCGGCGTCATGGCGATCACCGGCGACCCGGACGGGCGGCCGATCAATCCCGGCCCCACCATCGGCGACACCGGCACCGGCCTGCACATGGCGATCTCCATCCTGGGCGCGCTCTACCAGCGCGGGCGCACCGGCAAGGGCCAGCATATCGAGGTCGCGATGCAGGACGCGATGATAAACTACTGCCGGCTCGCCTACGCCGTGCAGGCGACGACCGGCGAGGCCGCCCCCCGGCGCGGCAACGAGGTCATCATGGCCGGCAGCGCGCCTTCGGACGTCTTCCTCTGCGCGCCGGGCGGGCCTAACGACTATGTCTATATCTACACGACGCGGGCCTCGAACCTCCACTGGGAGCGGCTTTGCGAGGTGATCGGCAGGCCGGAGCTGAAGGACGACCCCCGCTTCGCCACCGCGCCCGCGCGCTCCGCCAACCAGAAGGACCTCGACGAGGCCATCACCGCCTGGACCTCGCAGCGCAGCAAGGAAGAGGCGATGGAGGCCATCGGAGCGGCCGGCGTGCCGGTGGGTGCTGTGTTCGATTCCAAGGAGCTTTCCGACAGCGAGGACATGCGCGCGCGCGGTATCTTCCAGACCGTGAAGCATCCCGAGCGCGGCGATTTCCTGATGCCGGGCTGGCCGGTGAAGATGTCCGGCAACGACGTGCCGGTCGAATGCTCGCCCACGCTCGGCCAGCACACCGACGAGGTGCTGTCGGACTGGCTCGGCCTCTCCGGCGGCGAGGTGGCGGCGCTGCGCGACAAGGGCGCCGTCTGACCGGCCGCCGCCCCCGAACCGGAACCGAAGACACGAAGGAACCCCGCACCCCATGCCAGAAAACATCGCCGAACAGCTTGCCCCGACCGGCGTGCTGCGCGCCGGCATCAACATGTCGAATTTCCTGCTCGTCACCGGCCGCACGGAGTCCGGCGACCCGGACGGCGTCTCGCCCGACATGGCGCGCGCGCTGGCTGAGCGGCTGGGCGTGCCGGTGAAGATGGTGCCCTTCCCCACCCCCGGCGAGCTGGCGGACGCGGCCGCGGACGATGTCTGGGATATCGGGAACATCGGCGCCGAGCCGCAGCGGGCGGAGAAGATCGCCTTCACGCTTGCCTATTCCGAAATCGAGGCGACCTACATGGTGCCGCCGGGCTCGCCGATCCGGTCGGTCGCGGAGGTGGACCGGCCCGGAATCCGCATCGCGGTTTCGGCCCGCAGCGCCTACGAGCTCTGGCTCTCGCGCAACATCGAGCATGCTGAGCTGGTGCTGGCGCAGGGCCTCGGCGCGGCCTTCCAGCTGTTCGTGGACGAAGGCCTGGACGCGCTTGCCGGCCTGCGTCCGGGGCTGATCGGCGATGTCGAGAAGCTGCCCGGCGCGCGCATACTGGACGGCCGGTTCTCCGCCGTGCAGCAGGCCATCGGCGTGCCGCGCTCGCGGCCCGAATCCGCCGCCGCCTTCGTCGCCGAGTTCGTGGAGGAGGCCAAGACGAGCGGCCTGGTCGCCAGCCTGATCGCCCGCCACGGCGTCGAGGGCCGCCTCATGGTGGCCGCGGCCGGTTAGCGCCGAGACCGGTCGTGTTGCGCCGCAAGTCGAAACGCAGCCGTCACCGCGGCCCCGGGGCCTGCTGGACACACCCGCCTGTCTGCGGTGGTTTCGCATTGCCTGCTCCCTATCCGTCACCCCGGACGGAGCGAAGCGGAGATCCGGGGTCCAGCTCCGGCTCTGGCGGCGGCCTCAGCGGCTCCGCCTTCTTTCCGCCGGCTGCGGCGACATCGCGAGTCATGGATGGACCCCGGCTCAAGGCCGGGGTGACGAAAGGGGCGTGGAGTCCGGTGCGGCTCGTCCGGTGGGTGCAGCGGACGCAAGTCCGAACGACATGTGCGCATGCGCCAGGCTCGCGGACGGCGACCGGCGGACTTCGGGGCGACGAACGGACCGCAAGCGCGTCACTGCTGCTGCGCAAGCTGGGGGCGTTCGCCCTGGTTCTGGCTGCCGGGCTCTGGTCGGCGGCCGCGCATCCGGCCGGCGGCGAAACCGGGCTGACGGCCGTCGTTTCGGCCTTCCCGCCGGAGATGGCCGTGTTGCGGGCGGAGCTTGAGGACGCCGCCTCGCAGTCCGTGAACGGCGTGGAGTTCGTCACGGGCCGGCTCGAAGGCCGCAAGGTCGTGCTCTTCCTCAGCGGCATCAGCATGGTCAATGCGGCCATGACCGTGCAGCTTGCGCTGGACCGCTTCCCCATCGACCGGATCGTCTTTTCCGGCATCGCCGGCGGCGTCGATCCGGCCCTCGACATAGGCGATGTCGTCGTCGCCGGGCGCTGGGGGCAGTATCTCGAAGCCGTCTTTGCGCGGCAGGCCGGGGAGGGCTGGGAGAAACCGCCCTTCTTCGAATACCCCTATGCCAATTTCGGCATGATGTTCCCGCGGTCCGTCGCCGTGGCCCGCGCCGGCGCGGCCGGGCCCGAAACGCGCTTCTGGTTCCCGGTGGACGAAACGATGCTCGCCCGGGCCAGGCAGGCGGCGGCGGGCGTCGAGCTCGAACGCTGCGCCGGGGAGGACGAATGCCTGCCGCAGGCCCCGAAGATCGTGATCGGCGGCTCGGGCGTATCGGGCGGCGCCTTCATCGACAATGCGGCGTTCCGCGACTACGCCTTCCGCACCTTCGGCGCGCGCGTGCTCGACATGGAGAGCGCGGCCGTCGCCCATGTCGCGTGGGCGAACGACGTGCCCTTCATCGCCATCCGCAGCCTGTCGGACCTTGCCGGCGGCAGCGGGCAGGCGAACAGGCTGGAAGTGTTCTTCCGCCTCGCGGCCGGCAACGCCGCCCGCGTCGTCAGGGCCCTGCTCCGGGAAATGCCGGACGGCTGAACCGTCTCAACAAAGGAGGAGCCCGGCATGCGCGCTCTCGATATTTCCGACTGCGTCAACGAAACCTGCCCCTGGTCCGGCAAGCCGGTGCAGGCCGACTCGCTCATCGAATTCGACGGCCGCGTCGTCGGCTTCTGCAACCCCGGCTGCCGCGACAAGTTCGAAACCGCGCTGCGCCATTTCGAACGGGCGAAGGCTGCAAACGCAGGCGGCGCGCTTCGCGGATCGTGACCGATGCTCGACGCTTGTTCGCAATTCCGGAAATAATGTCAGCGGTCATTAATCCGAACCCATAGCGACGGCTCTGTACCGTCGCCCCGGCCCCCGAGCGGGGCCTCGCGCCGCAGCCCCCCTCCGCCGTACCCGGACTTGTTCCAGGTAACCCATTGCGGCCGTCCGGCGGAAGCGGCGGAGGCGTGGGCGGATGCCCCTATTCCGCGGCCAGCACTTTCGACAAGGCGAAGACGATTGCGATGGCGACGCCGGCATTTGCAATCACAATTCCGACCGCAAACTTGTAGAGCGCCTGGTAAAGGTCCGCCTTGGTCGCCAACTCATTACGGCCGGCCTCGGCAGCTTCGCCCGCAACCTTTGCGACGGCTTCCGCATGTTCGCGTTTCAATCCCGCGTCTTCGAGTTCGCGGGCCGCGGTGAGCGTGTCGAAAACTGTGGCCATGCCGGTCTCCGGTTGCCGGCGGACTCTGCCATGCCGGACATTCCGACGCAAATCCCCTCTCCCCGCTTGCGGGGGAGAGGATGGGTAAGGGGGCCGACCGCCAGGCCGCCGTCTGCTCAAGCCGCGAGGCCCCCACCCGGCCCCTTCCGCCGGGCGGGAGGGGAGTTAGAGGGGCAGGAGGGAGAAGCGCGGGCTGCGGCCCTACCGTTCGGTCCACCGCTTCCGCTGCTTCCGCCGGGGGCGGGCGAGGCGGCGGGCGCGCTCCAGGCCGTGGCGCTTCAGAAAGTTCTGCACCGTGGCCGGGTGGAAGACCAGCCCCTCGGCGGCGAGCGCGTCGCGCAGTTCGTACATGGAAATCGCCGGGCGCGCCTCCAGAATGCGGAAAATGCGCTCGCTCTCCGGCTCGATCCGCGAGATGCTGCCGCCCATGCGCTCGCGCCGCACATGGCCCTGCTCGCGGAAGCGCTGCACCCAGCGGCAGACGCTGGACGTCGCCGTCCCGAACCGCCGGGCCGCGGCCGACGCGCTCATGCCCTCCTCCACCACTGCCGCCACCGCCCTGCTCCGCAGCTCCTCGCCGACCGGGCGGCCCCGTCCCGGCCGCCGCAGCGCGCCCGCCGGCCCGTTCTTCGATCCATCCATCTTCGTTCTTCCTCCTTCCGCCGCCGCGCCAACGCGGCTCTCACTAGTGCGGTATCCGTTCAAAATGAAATGACGTCCCTCGATACGCCGCTTCGCGGCTACTCGGGATGAGGGAAGTCCCGGAACTCTACCTTCACCCTACCCTTACCCTGAGTAGCGCCCGCGCCAGCGGGCGCGTATCGAAGGGCCGCCACACACCGTTTCATAACGGTCGGATTCCACCTTAAATCCGCCGTGTCCGCGCGGCCTCCGTGAACGTCCCAACCCGAACCCGATTCCCCGGCCCTTCGGCGGCCCAGGCGGAACTCCACAACACACCGCCGGGCGCGCCTCCCCTCTTGCCGCCACAGAGCGGCAGGTTCACGGCGGAAATCCCGGAAAAGCGGCTTGCGCGGCTGCGCCGCCCTGTCAGATCCAGATCATGACCCCTTCGCTCCGTCAGGGATAAGAATGGAACATATATAGAACTTATGGGAGGAATGTCAAGCGCATTGCCGCCGCGCCGGCCGCCCCGTAGCATGAAACCGGGCGCCGGCGCCCCGGCCGGCAGGCCCCGAGGAGACGACCCGCATGCCCTTTATCGTCGAACAGCACGGCCATGTCGCGGTAGCGACGCTCAGCCGTCCGGAGGCCCGCAACGCCTGGGGACAGGACTTCTATGACGGCATTGCCGCGTGCTTTCCCCGCTGGGCGGACGACGACAGCGTGCGCGCGGTGGTGGTGACGGGCGACGAGGACGGGCGCGCCTTCTCGGCCGGGGCCAACCTGAAAGACCCCAACACCCACGCGATGCCGCCGGTCGCGGAATTCGTCAAGGGCCTGTCGAAATGGAACCGCTTTCCCTTCGACATCTTCATGGATTTCCCGAAGCCGATCGTCGCGGCCGTCAACGGTTACGCGATCGGGATCGGCTGCATCCTGACCTTCTGCTGCGACCTCGTCGTGGCGAGCGACCGGGCGGAATGGCGGCTGCCGCAGACCGCGCTCGGCATCCTGCCGGCCTATGGCGGCTCCGTGCGCCTGGCGCGGCTCGTCGGCAAGGGCCTCGCCATGCGCCTCGCCATGGGCTTCCCGCTGGGCGGCGGGGAGGCGCACCGCATCGGCCTCGCACAGTGGCTGGTCCCGCATGACGAGCTGATGGACAAATCGATGGAGGTGGCCCGGCATGTCGCGTCGCTGCCGCCGCTCGCCGTCCGGCTCACCAAGGAATCGCTCAACCGGGGCCTGGACATCCCGAACCTGAAGGATGCCGCCCTCGTTGACGTTTACCGGTTCATGACGCTGGAATTGACGGAAGACAAGGAAGAGGCCCACAGCGCCTGGCGGGAACGGCGCACGCCGAACATCCGCGGCGCCTGACCGGGAGAGGGAGGCCGGCTGTCATGTCCTTCGAGATACGCCCGCTGCCGGGAGCGACCGGCGCCGAGGTGCTGGGGTTCGAGCTGGAGCGCGACGGCGCCGGCGACGCGGCCCGGCAGCGCCTGCAGGATGCCTGGACCGACAGGGTGGTGCTGGTGTTCCGCGGCATGAAGATCGACGAAGCGGGCTTCATGCAGCTTGCCGGCCTGTTCGGCGAGAGCGTGCCGCAGCCGGTGCAGCGCCCGGAATACCGCGTCGAGGGCTTCCCCTTCATCCGGCTGCTCTCCAGCCGGCACCGCGATTCGCTCGGGGACAACAAGCCGCTGAATGTCGGCGGCACTTGGCACACGGACCATTCCCACCTGCCCGACCCGCCCCGGGGCACGGTGCTGCGCGCCATCCGCCTGCCCGGCGAAGGCGGCGACACGAGCTTCACCAACCAGCGCGCCGCCTATGAGGCGCTGGACGAGGAGACGCGGCGCGAGGTGGACCCGCTGGTCGGCCTCCACATCTACAACAGCCGCTATGCGCCGCGCCGCATGGCGACGATGACGCCGGAGGAGGAGCGGGAAGCGCCGAGCGCCCGCCACCCGCTGGTGCGGCCCCATCCGGTTAGCGGGCGCAAGGCGCTCTATTTCAACCCCATCCGCATCGAGCGCTTCGAGGGCATGGGCGCCGCCGCCTCGCAGGCGCTGATGGAGCGGCTGGTGGCCCATTGCGAGCAGGACCGTTTCGTTTACCGCCACCGCTGGCGCGCGGGCGACGTGCTGATCTGGGACAATGCCCAGGCGCTGCACATGGTCCGCCACGATTACGACCCCGCCCGGGAGCGGGTCATGCACCGCACGCTAGTCGGCTGAGTGCTCCTGCAGCACGCCGTCCTCCAGCCGGACAATGCGGTCCAGCTGGCGGGCCAGGTCGATATTGTGGGTCGCGACCAGGGCGGCGACGCCGGCCTCGTGAGCGAGTTCCAGAAAGGTCCGGATGACGAGGCGCCCATTGGCCTCGTCGAGATTGCCGGTCGGCTCGTCGGCCAGCAGCAGGCGGGGCGCATTGGCCGTCGCCCGCGCGATCGCGACGCGCTGCTGCTCGCCGCCGGAAAGCCGCGCCGGACGGTGGGCCGCCCGGTTCGTGAGCCCGACCATAGCGAGCAGCGCGTCCGCGCGCCTGCGCGCTTCGCGCTTCGACCGCCCGGTAACGAGCTGCGGGATCACGAGGTTCTCGCGCGCCGAGAACTCCGGCAGCAACTGGTGGAACTGGAAGACGAAGCCGAGATGCCGCGCCCGCATGGCGCTCAGCCTCCTGTCGCTGAGGCCGGAGGCGCTCTCGCCGGAAATCCGGACCTCGCCGGCGTCCGGGCGGTCCAGCAGGCCCGCGATCTGGAGCAAGGTCGTCTTGCCCGAGCCCGACGGCCCGATCAGTGCCACGGTTTCGCCTTCGCTCACCGCGAGGTCGATCCGCCGCAGCACCGGCAGCCTCGTGTCGCCCTGCGCGAAGGTGCGCTGCACGCCTTCGAGCTCCAGCGCCGCCCTACTCATAGCGCAGCGCATCCGCCGGGTCCTGCCGCGCCGCCCGCCAGCAGGGATAGAGCGGCGCCAGGAACGAAAGCAGGAGGCTCATCGCCACCACCGCCGCCACCTCGGTCGAGTCCACCTTGGCCGGCAGCCGGGACAGGAAATAGATTTCCGCCTGGAACAGGTCGGTCCCGGTGAAGCCCTCGATCCACCGGCGCAGACGCTCGATGTTCATCGCGCAGGCAAGGCCGAGACCGAAGCCGACGGCAGTGCCGATGATGCCGACGGACGATCCCGTGAGGAAGAAAATGCGCATCATCGAGCCGCGCGTCGAGCCGATGGCCCGCAGGATGGCGATGTCGCGCGCCTTGTCCTTCACCAGCATGATCATGCTGGAAAGGACGTTGAACGCCGCCACCATGATGATGAGCGTGAGGATGAGGAACATCACGTTCCGTTCGACCTCGAGCGCGCTCACGAAGCTCGCATTGGACTGGCGCCAGTCGAACACCTGCACGCCGGGGTCGGTGGCCACGAGGATGCGCGCGCCGGCATCGCGGACATTTTCCGGGTCGGCGATCTTCACCTCGATATTGGTGACCCCGTCGCCGATCTTGAAGAAGCGCTGCGCCGTTTCCAGCGGCATATAGACGTAGCTGTTGTCGTATTCGTACATCCCGACATGGAAGGTCGCGAGCACGCGGAACGCCTTGGTTCGGGGGATGGCGCCGAACGGACCGGCAGCGCTCTTCGGCGCCACCATGGAGATGCGCCCGCCGGGCCCGACCCCGAGCCGGGCGGCCAGCCGGTCGCCCAGCACCACGCCCGAGGGGTCGCCGAATGCATCCAGCGCGCCGGACCGGAGGTTGTCCGTGACGATCGCGAGCGAACGCAAGTCTTCGGCCCTGATGCCGCGCGCGAGCGCCCCCGCCGCCACGCCCTCGCGCACGATCATCGCCTGCCCTTCCACGGACGGATGGGCGCTCGTGACCCCCTCGACCGACCGCACCTGCCCGGTCAACCTGTCGAAATCGCCGAGCGGGCCGCGGTCTATCGCCATCACCGCGATATGGCCGTTCAGGCCCAGCACGCGGTCGAACAGTTCGGCGCGGAAGCCGTTCATGACAGCCATCACGACGATCAGCGTCGCCACGCCGAGCGCAATGCCGATCAGCGAGATGATCGCGGTCAGCGAGATGAACCCTTCCTGCCGCCGCGCGCGCAGATAGCGGAACGCGACGGTCCGCTCGAATGCCGAGAACATCAGGCCAGCCGCGCCAATGCCGATTCCAGCGAAATCTCCTCGCGCTCGCCGGTGGCGCGGCATTTGAGCTCGACGCTTCCCTTGTCGAGGCCGCGCGGGCCGACGATCACCTGCCAGGGCAGGCCGATCAGGTCCATGTCCGCGAACTTCACCCCGGCCCGTTCCGAACGATCATCATAGAGCGGTTCGCGATGGGCAAGCCTGGCGTAGAGGTCGTCGCAGGCGCTGTCGCAGCGCCCGTCGCCCTGGCGCAGGTTCACGATCCCGACCCCGTAGGGCGCGACCGACTCCGGCCACACGATGCCATGCTCGTCGTGGCTGGCCTCGATCACCGCGCCCGCCAGCCGCGAAACGCCGACGCCGTAGGAGCCCATATGCACCGGAACCTCCTCGCCCCCCGCGGCGGTGACGCTAGCGCCCAGCGGCTCGGAATACTTGGTGCCGAAATAGAAGATGTGGCCGACCTCGATGCCGCGCCCGACATAGCGCCGCTCGGGCGGCACCTCGGCCTCGAAGGCGGCCTCGTCGTGCTTCTCGTCGGTGCGCGCATAAGGCCGGGTGAACTCCTCGACCACGGCCCGGACCGCATCCGGGTTCTCGTAATCGACCTCGCGGGCGAGCATGTCGAACTCCACGCAGTCCCGGTCGCACCAGACGCTGCTCTCGCCCGTGTCCGCGAGGATGAGGAACTCGTGGCTGAGATTGCCGCCTATGGGTCCCGACTCCGCTTCCATCGGCACGGCCTTCAGGCCGAGCCGGGCGAATGTCCGGAGGTAGGAGACGAACATCTTGTCGTAGGAGAGGCGCGCGGATTCGAAATCGAGGTCGAAGGAGTAGTTGTCCTTCATCAGGAATTCGCGCCCGCGCATCACGCCGAAGCGGGGCCGGACCTCGTCCCGGAACTTCCACTGGATGTGGTAGAGCATCTTGGGCAGGTCGCGGTAGCTGCGGATATGGGTCGCGAAGATCTCGGTGATCTGCTCCTCGTTGGTCGGTCCGTAGAGCATGTCGCGGCCGTGCCGGTCCCGGATGCGCAGCATTTCCGGGCCGTAGTCGTCATAGCGGCCGGAGCGGCGCCAGAGGTCCGCCGACTGCACCGTCGGCATCAGCACCTCCTGGGCTCCCGCCCGGTCCTGCTCCTCGCGGACGACCTGCTCGATCTTCTTCAGCACGCGGAAGCCGAGCGGCAGCCAGGAATAGATGCCCGCCGAGGCCTGCTGGACCATGCCGGCGCGAAGCATCAGGCGGTGCGAGACGATCTGCGCCTCGGAGGGCACGTCCTTCAGGGTCGGCAGGAAAAGGCGGGTTCGGCGCATGGCTGGAGAGCTCGACTGACGGTCCCGGGAAGCGGCGCCAATCTACCGCGTCCGCTTGGGCATTCAACAGCCCGCCGGCGCAACCGTTTTACGCATCCAGGGCGGGTCGAGCGCCGCGATGCGGGCATGGACCGGACAACCGGGATCGTGCGCGCCCGGCAGATAGCCGGTGCTCATCAGGAATTCGCCGACGATCTCCCCGCCCATGAACTTGAAGGTCTTCCTGAACAACCTCACCCACTCTTCCTTCGGCAGAGGATGGTGCGCGTCGATCCAGGAGGCGAAGGAACCGTATTCGGACCGGATGGCGACCACGCGGCGCGCATTCTCGATCACGGCAGCGACCTTGAGGCGGTTGCGGATGATCCGCGCGTCCCCGAGCAGCCGTATCCGGTCCTCCTCGCCGAAGCCGGCGACGACCTTCGGATCGAAGCCGCGGAACGCCTCGTAGAAGGCCGCCCGCTTCTTCAGGACCGTCAGCCAGGAAAGGCCCGCCTGGTTGATCTCCAGCGCCAGGCGCTCGAACAGCACCGCGTCGTCCCGGGTCGGAAAACCGTATTCCCCGTCGTGATAGGGGCCGTGCCAGGGATGGCCGGGCGCAATGCTGCAATAGCTCATCGGGCGCTCAAGGCTTGCGGAATGTCAGCCATTCGCTGTCGATCAGCAGGAATGCAAGCAAGGTCAGCACCCCGGCGATCACCGTGGTCACGGCTGCTTTCAGGCCGAGTCTTGTCCTCTCCGGCGCGCCGGGATCGTTTCCGCGTTCGACTTCCCCGGCCCGCCGGACGCCGACCGGCAGCGCCATGAAGAAGACCAGCCACCAGACGATGACAAAGACGACAACCCCAGACAGCCAGGACATCAGGCCTGCTCGATCTCGATCAGCGTGCCGCAGAAATCCTTCGGATGCAGGAACAGAACCGGCTTGCCATGCGCCCCGATTGCCGGCTCGCCGCTGCCGAGGACCCGGGCTCCCGATTCCTTCAGCGAATCCCGGGCGGCCAGGATGTCGTCCACCTCGTAGCAGATATGGTGCATGCCCCCGGCGGGGTTCTTCTGCAGGAACCCCGCAATCGGGGACCCGTCCCCGAGCGGCTCCAGCAGTTCGATCTTCGCGTTCGGCAGTTCGACGAAGACGACGGTCACGCCATGGTCCGGCAAGGCTTGCGGAGCCGAGACACAGGCTCCCAGCACGCCCCTGTAGGCGCGGGCTCCCGCTTCCAGGTCCGGCACGGCGATGGCGACATGGTTCAGGCGGCCGATCATCGGGGCTGTCCTCCATCGATGCGCATGACATGGACCTCGACAAGCGGCCGGCGATTATACTGCTCCCGGACATGCCGGCGCATCGCCCCGCGAGCCGCTTCTTCCACGGTGCCGTCGTCGCGGCGCTGCATGCCGGTCAACCTTCCGATAGCGTGGTTGCAGCGGCCAACCAGCTCGGAGGCAAGGTTCGCGACCTCGTCCTCGGCCACAATGCCCCGGCTGGACACGGACGGCTCGACGAGAGTACTGCCTCCGCCGCTCAACACGATCGACGCCGTGACGACGCCCTGCTCCGACAAGCGCCGCCTCGCCCGGACATGCTCCGACTCGAGCGGCACCAGACGACCGCCGTCCAGTCCGAGCCGCCCTACCCGAATGTCGCCGAGACGCTCCACTCCGTCTCCGGTTATCCGCAACAGAGCGCCGTCCTCGATCTCGGCAACGGTCCCGACGCCGCACTCGCGCGCCAGCTCGGCATGGGCGCGGAGGTGGTGCAGCTCGCCATGGACCGGGACCGCCGCTTTCGGCCTTATCCACTCATACATCCGCCGGAGTTCGTCCCGGCCCGGATGCCCCGATACATGCACGAATGCGTCCCTGGAAGTCACGATCTCGACGCCCATGCGCAGGAACCGGTCCTGCAGCCTGGCGACGCCCCGCTCGTTGCCGGGAATCGTGCGGGACGAGAAGACCAGCGTGTCGCCGCTCTCCAGCGCCACATGCGGATGGGAGCCGGATGCGATGCGCGCCAGCGCGGCGCGCGGTTCTCCCTGGCTCCCCGTGCAGATCATCGCCGTGCCGGAACGCGGCAGGTAGCCGGCATGCTGCTCCGATACGAAGGCGGGAATGTCCGCCAGATAGCCGCACTCGCGGGCTATGTCGTCCATGCGCCTCAACGACCGGCCCACCAGCGCCGTGGACCGTCCATTGGCGCCGGCCGCCCGCGCCACGGTATCCAGACGCGCCACATTGCTGGCGAAACAGGCGAAGACGACCCGGTTGCTTCGCGAAGCGATCAGGCTCGTCAGGCTTTCCAGAAGGTCCGCTTCCGAGCCGCTTGCGCCGTCTATGGTGGCGTTGGTCGAGTCGCAGATCATCGCCGCGATGCCTTCGTCCCCGAGACGGCGGAAGAGACCTTCGTCCACCGGCGCCCCGACGACCGGACCCGGATCCAGCTTCCAGTCTCCGGTATGGAAGATCGATCCTGCCGCGGTGCGAATCACGAGCGCGTTCGGTTCCGGAATGGAGTGGGCCAAAGGCAGGTATTCGAGTTCGAACGGCCCGACCGCAAAGCGCACGCCCGGCTCGTGCTCGACGATGGGCACTTCGCCCTCAGCGCCTTCGTCCCGCAGCTTGCGGCGCAGGAAGGCTGCGGAAAACGGCGTGACATGCACCGGCGCCCCCAGCTCCGACCAGAGATGCGGAACGGCGCCGATATGATCCTCATGCGCGTGGGTGATGACGATTGCGTCGAGCCGGTCCCGAACCGCTTCCGCAGCGGCCGTGTCCGGGACGATGATTTCGATTCCCGGCGTCGTTTCATCGCCGAACATGACGCCGAGATCGACCATGATCCAGCGCCCGGCATGTCCGTAAAGCGCACAGTTCATACCGATGTCGCCGACTCCGCCCAGCGGGACGAACAGGATTTCGTCAGCGGCGGGAACCGGCAGGCGCGTCACGAGTCGCTTCCGTTGCGCCGGTGGACTTCCAGCAGGCCGCGAAGCGTCAGGTCGCTGTCTATGTGGTCGATAGCGTCGGTGGCACCGGCGAACAGCGGAGCCAGACCGCCTGTCGCCACGGCCGTCATGGATTCGCCGGCCTCCTGCTCTATCCGTTGGACCACACCTTCGATCATACTGACATAGCCCCAGAAAACGCCCGATTGCATGGCGGCGACCGTGTTGCTGCCGATCACCCGTTCCGGCCGGCCGACCGCAATCAGCGGCAGTTTGGCGGCAGCCTGGTGGAGGGCCTCCAGAGACAGGTTCACGCCGGGAGCGATAACGCCCCCGCAATAGTCACCCGCAGCGTCCACGACATCGAATGTGGTTGCGGTCCCGAAATCGATGACGATCAGCGGACCGGGATAGGCGCTGTGCGCCGCAACCGCATTGACGATCCGGTCGGCTCCGACTTCCGACGGGTTATCGACCTTCAACGCCATACCGAGTTCGATGCCGGGATCGCCGATGACAAGAGGGGAGACGCCGAAATAGCGCTGGCAGAGATGGCGCAGGTTGAACAGCGACGCCGGCACGACGGTTGCCACAATGCCCGCATCGACAGCCTCGGCATCGACATTTTCGAGGTCCATCAACTGCATCAGCCAGACGGCGTATTCATCCGCGGTGCGGTGCGGATCGTTGCCCGCTCGCCACAGGCCCTTGCGGGTTTCGCCGTCGTAAACCGCGAAAACGATATTGGTGTTGCCGGAATCGATTGCGAGCAGCATCAGGCCTCCAGCGCGAAAACTTCTCCGGCGACGACACGGCGTTCTACTCCGGCGGCGTCGCAGACGACAAGCGACCCGTTCTCATCCACAGTCCGCATCACCCCTTCCACGGCACCCTGCCCCTCTCCGACCCGAACAGCGCGGCCGATCCAGGCCGCCCGCTCCAGCCACTCGTCGCGCATGGCTGCGAAACCGCCGGTCAACCATTGCCGGTAGCGCTGCAGCGCGGCTTCCACCGCCTGCTCCAATGCCGTCTCCACCGGCACATCGGGCCCGATGCAGGTCGTCGGACGGTCGAGCGCCGGCGCTTCGGCCAGATTGAGTCCGATGCCCACGGCCATCCAGTCGAGCCTGCCGCCTTCGGAACCGGCTTCCAACAGGATGCCGGCCAGCTTGGCGTCTTCGACCAGGACATCGTTCGGCCACTTGATACGAGCATCGGCGCCCCACTCCCGGGCACAGTCCGCAATTGCAAGGCCGGCCGCCAGGGCCATGGAGCCGGCTTCGACAGGCGCGCGGTCCGGGTGCAGCAACAGGCTCACCATCAGATTGCCGCGCGGGCCGGCCCAATTTCGTCCGCTGCGGCCCCGGCCGCCCGGTTGCACCGCCGTCCATACCGCAAGCGGTCCGCGCCGGCCGACTTCCGCCAGACGTCTTGCTTCGTCGTTTGTGCTGCCGAGAACCGAATAGGCGAACAGGTCGATGCCTGCGACCGACGGCTTCCGGTTCATCCTGCGAACAATGTGCCGGCGGCGGTTCCGGCAAAATCGGTAATCGTCCAGGGGACGACAACGAACAGGACGGTCACCGCGGCGCTCAAACCCGCTACCACACCGATTTCGGAGGGCAGCGGGCGGTCCATGTCCTCGACCGCCTCGTCGAAATACATCACCTTCACTATCCGCAAATAGTAATAGCAGCCGACAACGCTCGCGAGCACGCCGAAGACTGCCAGCGGGACCAGTCCGGCGTGTACCGCAGCCATGAACACGTAAAACTTGCCGAAGAAACCGGCGAGCGGCGGAATCCCCGCCATCGAGAACATGAGAGCGGCGAAAATTCCCGCGACCAACGGACGGGACTTCGAGAATCCGGCGAGATCGGAAATATTCTCGACCGCGTTTCCGTTCTGACGCATCGCCAGGATACAGGCGAAAACGCCGACGTTCATGAAGAGGTAAATGGCAAGATAAATCAGCACCGCGCGGACGCCTTCTTCGGTGCCCGTTGCAACGCCGACCAGCGCATAGCCCACATGCCCGATGGACGAATACGCCATCAGGCGCTTGATGTTCTCTTGCGCAATCGCGGTAAAGGCGCCAATCGCCATCGAGAGGATCGCCACCACGACAATGATCTGCTGCCACTTGTCGGCGAGGTCCCCGAACGGCTCCATCAGGACGCGGACGAACAGGGCCAGGGCCGCAATCTTCGGCGCGACGGAGAACAGCGCCGTGACAGGGGTCGGGGCCCCTTCATAGACATCCGGGGTCCACATGTGGAACGGCGCAGCCGACACCTTGAAACAAAGGCCGGCCAACAGAAACACCAACCCGACGATGAGACCGAGGGACGGCTCGCCGCCCCCGCCCACAGCTGCGGCAATCGCATCGAAGCCCGTTGCTCCAACGAAACCGTAAACCATCGAGCAACCGTAGAGCAGCATGCCCGACGAAAGCGCGCCAAGGACGAAATACTTCAGCCCGGCTTCGCTCGAACGCAGTGTATCGCGGCGAAAGGCGGCCAGCACATAAAGCGACAGGCTCTGCAACTCCAACCCGAGGTACAGCGCGATCAGGTCGTTGGCCGACACCATCATCAGCATGCCGAGGGTCGCGAACAGGACCACGACCGGAAATTCGAAGCGGTCGAGCGATTCCCGCTCGTTGAATGTGAGGGACATGACGATGGCAAGCGCGCTGCCAAGCAGCACCAGGACCTTCACATAGACGGCGAACGCCCCGGTGACGAAAAACCCGCCGAGACCCACCACTCGGTCCGTCCCGCCAGCCAGCACGAGCAGAAGCGTGACCGCCAGGGCCGCAACGCAAAGCCAGGAGACCGTTCGACCCCGCTCCAGCCCGAATACGCCCGCCATGAGCAATGCCATGGCAAGACATGCCAGAACGATTTCGGGGATGGCGGGGGCATAGATCATGTCCATGGCTTCAATGACCCTTCGCCGCAACGGCCGCTGTTTCGCCCATTGCGCGCATGGCCGCCTGATGCTGGTCCACGAGGTTCTGCACCGACATCTGGATCGGATCGAGGAACGAAGACGGGTAGATGCCCATCCAGAGCACCAGCACCACGAGCGGCGCGAACACAGCGATCTCGCGCGGATTGAGATCCAGCATTGTCTGCAGTTCCACGCGCTCCAGCTTGCCGAAGATCACGCGGCGATAGAGATACAGCATGTAGGCCGCGCCGAGGATCACACCCGTCGCCGCAAGGAAGCAGACCCAGGTGTTGACCTCGAACGCGCCGAGCAGCACCAGGAATTCCCCGACGAAGCCGCTGGTGCCCGGCAGTCCGACGGACGCCAGGGTGAACACCATGAATACCGCCGCATAGGCAGGCATGCGGTGGACCAGGCCACCGTATCGGGCAATTTCGCGCGTATGCAGCCTGTCGTAAACGACCCCGACGCAGAGGAACAGCGCAGCCGACACGATGCCGTGGCTCAGCATCTGGAAAATGGCCCCGGCAATGCCCTGGTTGGTCGCCGTGAAGATGCCGATGGTCACGAAGCCCATATGCGCGACGGAAGAATAGGCGATGAGCTTCTTCATGTCTTCCTGCGCCAGAGCCACCAGCGAGGTGTAAATCACGGCCACGCAGCTCAGCACGAAGATCAGCGGAGTGAAAAATTCGCTCGCTTCCGGAAACATCGGCAACGAAAACCGGAGGAACCCGTATCCGCCCATCTTTAGCAGCACGCCGGCCAGAATAACCGAGCCTGCGGTCGGCGCCTCGACATGCGCATCCGGCAGCCAGGTGTGTACCGGCCACATCGGAATCTTGACTGCGAAACTGGCGAAAAAGGCGATCCATAGCCAAATCTGGAGGTCGGGAGCAAAGGAATAAACAAGCGCCTCAACAATGCTGGTGGAGCCTACCTCCAGATACACGGCCAGAAGGGCAAGCAGCATCAATACGGAGCCGAGCAAAGTGAAGAGAAAGAACTTGAACGCCGCGTAGATACGCCTGGCCCCTCCCCAGACCCCAATGATAAGGAACATCGGGATCAATACGCCCTCGAAGAAAATATAAAACACAACGAGGTCCAGGGCGCAGAACATCCCGACCATGAGCGTTTCGAGAGCCAGAAACGCAATCATGTATTCCTTTACCCGGACCTGAACGGCCGTCCAGCTGGAAAGAATGCATATCGGGGTCAGAAATGTAGAAAGCAAAACAAAGAACAAGGAAATACCGTCGATTCCCATCCGGTATGCGATATGGAATTCCGGCAGCCACTCTACATGCTCTACGAATTGAAAATCGGCGGTCCCCGTGTCGAATCCGAACCAGAGAAACAGCGACACCACGAAAGTTGCCAAAGAGGTCCATAACGCGGCCATACGCGCGTTTCTGATCGCATCCTCGCCGGTGCCGCGGCAAAGCAGCAGGATCGCGAGTACGCCGACAAGCGGCAGAAAGGTAACGATCGAAAGCAGGCCGATCCCTGAGCTCATGCCTCTAGAACCCCGCCGAGAACAGATACCAGGAGACCAGGGCGACCACGCCCACCATCATCGCGAACGCATAGTGGTAGATGTAACCGGACTGGAAAATGCTGGCGCTACGAGCGAGCGCCCGGGTGACGGCGGCCAGTCCGTCCGGCCCGAAGCCGTCAATGACAAAACCGTCTCCACCCTTCCAGCAGAGCCGGGCCAGAAACCGCGCCGGCCGTACGAATGCGATATCGTAGATCTCGTCGAACCACCACTTGTTGAACGAGAGCTGGTATGCCGGCTCGAAATGCTTCCGCAGCGCCGCCGGCGCATCCGGCTTCCGAATGTACATATACCAGGCAATCAGAATGCCGATCGCCGCAGCCGCCAGCGGCAGCTTCTTGATATACCAAGGGGCGTGATGCCCGTCCATCATCGCCGAATTCCGTTCCAGGATAAGAACGGACGTCCCCCAGAACCGGTCCCACTCCTCGCCGACAAAGGCGTCGACGAACACGAACCCCGTCACGATCGCTCCCGCCGCAAGAATGTAGAGCGGCACCAGCATGACGGCCGGCGATTCATGGACATGCGCCATGACCTTTTCGTCCGCGCGAGGCGCGCCCATGAAGGTCATGAACAGGAGCCTCCAGGAATAGAAGGCCGTCATCACGGCGGCCAGAATCCCGAAGGTAAAGGCGTAGTCGCCGATGCTGCTATGCGCCCCCCAGGCGCTTTCAAGGATGGAATCCTTCGAGAAATAACCCGAGAAAACCGGGAGCCCGGCGAGGGCGAACGACCCGATCCACATCAGGATGTGGGTTTGCTTGACGTGCCGCCATATCCCGCCCATGCGGCGCATGTCCTGCTCTCCCGACATGGCGTGAATGACGCTGCCGGCGCCAAGGAAGAGCAGCGCCTTGAAGCAGGCATGGGTCATGAGATGGAAGATTGCCGCCGGATAGGCGGAGACACCGATGGCGAAGAACATGTAGCCGAGCTGGCTGCATGTGGAATAGGCGATCACCCGTTTGATGTCTGTCTGCGTCAACGCGCAGGTCGCGGCGAAAAAGGCCGTTGTCGCGCCGATGAAAGTGATGAAGGCCAGCGTATCCGGCGCGAATTCGAACAGGGGCGACAGGCGGGCGCACATGAAAACGCCGGCCGTCACCATGGTCGCGGCATGGATCAGCGCGGATACCGGCGTCGGGCCCTCCATGGCGTCGGGCAGCCAGGTGTGCAGTCCGATCTGGGCCGATTTGCCCATCGCGCCGATGAACAGCAGGAAGCACAGCAATTCGATGGCCGGCAGTTCCATCCCGAGGAAACCGACATTTTCGCCGGCATAGTTCGGAACGGCCGCGAAGATCGAGGAGAACTGGACCGTTTCGAACACGAGCCAGATGCCGAATATGCCGAGCGCGAAGCCGAAGTCTCCCACCCGGTTCACGATGAACGCCTTGATGGCGGCGGCATTGGCGGCCGGGCGGTCGTACCAGAAGCCGATCAGGAGATAGGAACAGAGGCCGACGCCCTCCCAGCCGAAGAAAAGCTGCACGAGATTGTCGGCTGTCACCAGCATCAGCATGGAGAAGGTGAAGAGGCTCAGATAGGCCATGAAACGCGGCTTGTGCGGATCGTGGCTCATGTAGCCGATCGAATACCAGTGGACGCAGGCCGATACGCCGTTGACGACCACCAGCATGACTGCGGAGAGCGTGTCGAAACGAAGCGTCCAGTGCGCCTCGAACCCGCCGGACCTGATCCAGTCGAGAACATGCAGCGTTTCCGGAACGCCGCTGCCATACGCGATGTCGACAAAGATGACGACCGAGCAGGCCGCCGCAACCGTCACAGCGAGGCATGTCACCAGCTGCGACGGGCGGTCTCCCATCAGGCGTCCGAACAGGCCGACGACGATTGCCGCCAGAAGCGGGAGAAATATGGAGGCCAGATACAACATGCTCGTTCGACTGCCCCGCCTCAGCCCTTCATCAGATTGACGTCTTCGACGGCGATCGATCCGCGGTTGCGGAAATAGACCACCAGGATCGCGAGGCCGATAGCGGCTTCGGCTGCTGCGACAGTGAGCACGAACATGGCGAAGACCTGTCCTGTCATGTCTTCGAGAAACCGCGAAAATGCGACCAGATTGATGTTGACCGCGAGCAGCATGAGCTCGATCGACATCAGGATGATGATGACGTTTTTGCGGTTGAGGAAAATGCCGAAGATGCCGAGCGTGAAGAGGACCGCGGCAAGGGTGAGGTAGTGCGCAAGGCCGACTTCCAGCATTACCGGCCTCCCCTTGCCGGAACCTTGACGACCTCGATGGTGTCTTCCCGCCGACGGTCGAGCTGCGTCGCGATCCGTTGCCTGTGGACCCCCGTGCGTCTTCGGTGCGTAAGCACGATTGCGCCGATCATGGCGACCAGCAATACGAGACCCGCAGCCTGGAAGAGATAGATGTAGTCGGTGTAGAGGACGTGGCCCAATGCATGCGTGTTGGTCATTTTGTCGTCGGGAACCGGCAACGATGTCTTTCCGGCTCCCTCGGACAACGCCCAGCTGCCGCCGACCAGCGCCAGTTCGGCGAGCAGCACCGCCCCGACGACGGCGCCGACCGGAAGATATTGCAGGAAGCCTTCGCGCAGCTCCGCGAAGTTGATGTCGAGCATCATCACCACGAACAGGAACAGGACCGCCACGGCGCCGACATAGACCACCACCAAGAGCATCGCGAGGAACTCCGCCCCCAACAGGACGAACAGGCCCGCCGCATTGAAGAAGGCGAGGATCAGGAACAGGACCGAATGCACCGGGTTCCGGGATGAAATGACCATGACTCCGGCGGCGGTCGCGACCGCCGCGAAGACATAGAACGCCAGGGCTTGAACGACCACTGCCTCCTCCCTGTCTCAGCGGTAAGGCGCGTCGAGGGCGAGGTTGTCGGCAAGCGACGCTTCCCAGCGGTCGCCGTTGGCGAGGAGCTTCTCCTTGTTGTACATGAGCTCTTCGCGCGTCTCTGTCGCAAACTCGAAATTCGGGCCTTCGACGATGGCATCGACCGGACAGGCCTCCTCACAGAAGCCGCAATAGATGCATTTCGTCATGTCGATATCGTAACGCGTCGTGCGGCGGCTGCCGTCTTCGCGCGGTTCCGCCTCGATGGTGATCGCCTGCGCCGGACAGATGGCCTCGCAGAGCTTGCAGGCAATGCACCGCTCCTCGCCATTCGGATAGCGGCGCAAGGCGTGCTCGCCCCTGAAACGCGGGCTGAGAGGCCCTTTTTCGTAGGGGTAGTTCAGCGTCACCTTCGGCTTGAACATGTATTTCAACGTGAGCCACATGCCGGAGACCAGTTCCGCCAGCAGGAAGCTGCGCATGCCACGGTCGAGAGCTGCCATCGTTCAATACTCCCTGCTGCGCTTCACGACCGCGCCATGACAGGCTCGGGCACCCAGTCGAATGCCACAAGCGCACCTGCCGTCACCACCACCCAGAGCAGGGACAGCGGCAGGAACACCTTCCAGCCGAGCCGCATCAACTGGTCGTAGCGGTAACGCGGGAAGGTTGCCCTTACCCAGAGGAAGGTGAACAGCACCAGCGCCGTCTTGAGCGCGAACCAGACGATACCGGGAATCCAGGTGAACGGCTCGTAGGGAATCGGAGACAGCCAGCCGCCCAGGAAGAGTACGACCGCCATCGCGCTCATCAGGATCATGTTCGCGTATTCGCCGAGGAAGAAGAGCGCGAACATCATCGCCGAGTATTCGACATTGTAACCCGCGACGAGTTCGGCCTCCGCCTCCGGCAGATCGAAGGGCGCGCGATTGGTCTCGGCCAAGGCGGACACGAAAAACACGACGAACATGGGCAGCAGCGGCAGCCAGAACCAGGAGAACAGGCCGGCAGACCCCTCCTGCGCCTGGACGATGACCGAGAGGTTCAGCGAGCCGGCGCACAGGAGCACGGTCACGATCACGAAGCCTATCGAGACCTCGTAGGAGACCATCTGCGCCGCCGACCGCAAGGCGCCCAGAAACGGGTAGCGGGAATTGCTGGCCCATCCCGCCATCAGGATGCCGTAAACGCCGAGCGATGAAATGGCGAAGAGGTAGAGCACCCCTACATTGATGTCCGCCAGAACCCAGCCGAGGTCGAAGGGAATTACCGCCCAGGCGACCAGCGCCAGCATAAAGGTCAGCATCGGCGCCAGAAGGAAGACCACGCGGTTGGCGCCGGCGGGAATGATCGTCTCCTTGGTCAGCAGCTTCAGCCCGTCGGCGATCGGCTGGAACAAACCGAAGGGACCGACGACATTCGGCCCCTTGCGCATCTGCATGGACGCGATGACCTTGCGCTCGGCCAGTATGAGATAGGCGATGCAGCCGAGAAGCGGCAGGACGATCAGCAGGATGTAGCCGACGATCGCCGCCGCGGGCCAGACATAGCCGGTCCAGAAGTCAACCATTGCGGGCTTCCGCGGCGAGGAAGGTCTCCGTGCAGACCGCCATCGTTTCCGAGGCGCGCGAGATCGGGTCGGTCATATAGTAGTTGGCGACCGGACTGGCGAACGGCGCATCGTCGATCCGGCCTGCCGGAGCCGCGCCGCCCCATGCCGCCGCCACGATTTCGTCCCGCGTGTCGAACACGGGATTTGTCCGGCCCAGGCGGGCGCGCAACGCCGGCAGCGAATCGTAAGGCAGCGGCCTGCCGAGCGCATCGGAAAGGGCGCGCAGCACCGCCCAGTCCTCGCGCGCCTCGCCGGGCGGGAAGGTCGCCCTCTCGCTGCGCTGCACCCGCCCCTCCAGATTGACCCAGGTGCCCGGCTTCTCGGTGTAGGCCGCCCCCGGCAGGATGACATCGGCGCGCGCCGCGCCCGCATCGCCGTGATGGCCCTGATAGACCACGAAGGCGTCGCCCAGACCGGACAGGTCGATCTCATCGGCGCCGAGCAGGAAGAGCGTATCGACAGCCCCGGACAGCATGCCGCCGGTATCCGCGCCGCCGTCGCCCGGCACGAAGCCGAGGTCCAGACCGCCGACCCTCGACGCGGCCCGGTTCAACACATTGAATCCGTTCCAGTCCTTGGAGATCAGCCCGTTCAGTTCCGCTATGCGTTGCGTTGCGGCGAGCACGGCCGCGCCGTCCGGCCGCGCAAGGGCGCCGGCGCCGACAATCAGCATCGGACGCGACGCGCCCTTCAGCACGGCGCAGAAGCGGTTCCTGCCGGCCGCCGCGCCGCGCAAGGTCTGCCCGGCGTTTCCGAGATGGTCGTAGCGGTAGCCGAGTTCATGCGCCTCGCCTATCAGGCCGACCTGCAAGCCGCCGGTCAGCCATCGCTTGCGGATCCGTGCATTGAGGACCGGCGATTCCCAGCGCGGATTGCTGCCGATCAGCAACAGGGCGTCGGCTTCCTCGATACCCTGGACGGTGGAGTTGAAGAGATAGCTGGAACGCTGGCCGGGAATGGCGGCGGCGCCGTCCTGCCTGCAATCCAGATGCGGCGAACCGAGGGCCTGCAAAAGGTCCTTGAGCGCCTGCATCGACTCGACATCGGCCTGGTCGCCGGCAATCGCGCCGATAGCCGTGCCGGCCCGCCCCTCCATTCTTTTCCGGATTGCCTCGAACGCCTCGCTCCAGCTTGCCGGATGCAGCCGGCCGTTGCGGCGCACATAGGGCCGGTCCAGACGCTGGCGCCGGAGCCCGTCATGCGCGAAGCGGCTCTTGTCCCCCAGCCACTCCTCGTTCACCTCTTCATTGAGGCGCGGCAGGATGCGCAACACTTCCGGGCCGCGCGAATCGATGCGGATGTTCGCACCGAGCGCATCGAAGACGTCGATGCCTTCGGTCTTGCGAAGCTCCCAGGGACGGGCGTTGAAGGCATAGGGCTTCGAAGTAAGCGCGCCTACCGGACAGAGGTCGATGACATTGCCGGAAAGCTCGCTCTCGACCGCGCGCTCGAGCGTGGTGATCTCCATATGCTCGCTGCGTCCGACCGCCCCGATCGACGGCACGCCGGCCACTTCCTCGGCGAAGCGGATGCACCGCGTGCAATGGATGCATCGCGTCATCGTCGTCTTGATGAGCGGCCCCATGTCCTTGTCCGGCACGGCCCGCTTGTTTTCCTCGAAGCGGCTCGTGTCGGCTCCGTAGAAGAGCGCCTGGTCCTGGAGGTCGCACTCGCCGCCCTGGTCGCAGATCGGGCAGTCGAGCGGGTGGTTGATGAGCAGGAACTCCATCACCCCCTTGCGCGCCTTCTGCGTCATCGGGCTCGAGGTCAGCACTTCCATATTGTCGCCCGCCGGCATGGCGCAGGACGCAGCCGGCTTTGGCGGGCCGGGCCGGATTTCGACCAGGCACATGCGGCAATTGCCGGCGATCGACAGGCGCTCGTGATAGCAGAAGCGCGGCACTTCCTTGCCGGCGGCCTCGATCGCCTGCAGCACCGTGCTGCCGGGCGGAACCTCGACCTCGATCCCGTCGACGGTAAGCTTCGGCATTCGCTCCGCCCTCCGGGGTCAGGCCGCCGCGGCCCGGCTTCGGTAACTCAGGATGCGTTCCTCCATTTCGTGCCTGAAATGGCGGATCAGTCCCTGGATCGGCCAGGCGGAACCGTCGCCATGCGCGCAGATGGTGTGCCCTTCGATTTCTTTCGACACGTCCAGCAGCATGTCGATTTCCTCGACCCGGGCGCGCCCGGACGCCATCCGGTCCATCACGCGCATCATCCAGCCCGTGCCCTCCCGGCACGGCGTGCATTGCCCGCAGCTTTCGTGCGCATAGAAGCGCGCAAGCCGCGCGATCGCCCGCACCACGTCCGTGGACCGGTCCATCACGATCACGGCCGCCGTGCCGAGCCCGCTCTGCGCATCCCGAAGCGCGTCGAAATCCATCAGCACCTCGTCGCAGATGCTCTTCGGCAGGATCGGCGTGGAGGACCCTCCCGGAATGACCGCCTTGAGATTGTCCCAACCGCCGCGGACGCCGCCGGCATGCTTCTCTATGAGCTCCTTCATCGGGATGCTCATCGCTTCTTCCACATTGCACGGCCGGTTCACATGGCCGGAGATGCAGAACACCTTGGTGCCGGTGTTGTTGCTGCGCCCGAAGCCGGAGAACCAGGATGCACCCCGGCGCAGAATGGTCGGCGCCACCGCGATGGTTTCGACATTGTTGACCGTCGTCGGGCAGCCGTAGAGGCCTGCCATGGCGGGAAAGGGCGGCTTGAGCCGGGGCTGGCCCTTCTTGCCCTCCAGGCTCTCGATCAGTGCGGTTTCCTCGCCACAGATATAGGCGCCGGCGCCCCGGTGGAGGAACACGTCGCAGTCGATGCCCGAGCCGCAGGCATTCCTGCCGATCAGCCCGGCCTCATACGCCTCGTCTATGGCGTGCTGCAGGTGCCGCGCCTCGTTGTAGAACTCGCCGCGCACATAGATGTATGCGGCTCCCGCGCCCATCGCCGCGCAGGCGAGGAGGCATCCCTCGACCAGCTTGTGCGGGTCCCAGCGCATCATGTCGCGGTCCTTGCAGGTGCCGGGCTCGCCCTCATCGGCATTGACCACGAGATAGGCCGGGCGCCCGTCGCTCTCCTTCGGCATGAAGGACCATTTGAGCCCGGTCGGGAAGCCGGCCCCGCCGCGCCCCCGCAGGCCCGACGACTTGATCTCCTCGACAAGCCATTCGCGCCCCCTGGCGATCAATTCGGCCGTGCCGTCCCAGTCGCCGCGGGCGCGGGCGCCCTTCAGCGTCCAGTCGTGCTCGCCGTAGAGATTGGTGAAGATGCGGTCCCGGTCGCTCAGCATCGGGCGTCGGCCTCCAGCAGAGTCGTCTTGCCGCCTTCCGGGGCGGAGTTGAGGCGTTCCGCCAGCGTGCCGTGAGGCGGCGGACGGCCTTCCGCCAGCGCATCGAGCAGCGCGGCCGTCCGATCCGCGTCCAGGTCCTCGTAGTAGTCGTCGTTGACCTGGAGGATGGGCGCGTTGACGCATGCCCCGAGGCATTCCACTTCCAGCAGGGTGAAGAGGCCCTTCTCGTCGGTCTCGCCGAAATCGAGCCCGGTCTTTTCCTTGCAGACCCGGACGACCTCGTCGGACCCGCGCAGCCAGCAGGGCGTGGTCGTGCAAACATGCAGGCGGTACCGGCCCACCGGCTCGCGGTAGTACATCGTGTAGAAGCTGGCGACTTCCCAGACGCGGATGGCCGGCAGGTCCAGGAAATCCGCCACATATTCGATCACGGCCGGAGAGGTCCAGCCGAGCTGCCTCTGCGCCAGGTCCAGCAGCGGCATGACGGCGCTTTGCTGCCGGCCTTCCGGATATTTTGCGACCTCGGCCTTCGCCGCCTTCAGGTTGTCGGCCGTGAAAGCGAAGCTCTCGGCCGATCCGGCGCGCACGCTCATCGATCGACCTCTCCGAACACGATGTCCATGGCGCCCAGAATCGCAACGCTGTCGGCCAGCATATGGCCGCGCGACAGGAAGTCCATGGCGGCAAGATGCGCAAAGCCCGGCGCCCGGATCTTGCACCGGTAAGGCTTGTTGGTGCCGTCCGACACCAGATAGACGCCGAACTCGCCCTTGGGCGCCTCCACAGCCGTATAGGTCTCGCCGGCCGGCACGCGGTAGCCCTCTGTGTAGAGCTTGAAGTGGTGGATCAACGCCTCCATCGACTGCTTCATCTCGCCGCGCTTCGGCGGGGCCACCTTGTTGCTCTCGGTGACGACCTCTCCCCCGGGCATGTCCCGCACGCACTGGTCGATGATGCGCAGCGACTGGCGCATCTCTTCCACCCGGACAAGGTAGCGGTCGTAGCAGTCGCCGTTCTTGCCGATCGGGATGTCGAAGTCGATCCGGTCGTACACATCGTAGGGCTGCGCCTTGCGCAAATCCCAGGGAACGCCGGAGGCGCGCAGCATCGGCCCGGAGAACCCCCAGTCGAGCGCGTCTTCCACCGACACGCGGCCGATATCCACGGCGCGCTGCTTGAAGATGCGGTTCTCGTTGAGCAGGGTTTCCATATCGGCGATGAATTTCGGGAAGGCGGCGGCCCATTCGGCAATATCGTCGAGCATGCCCTCCGGAAGGTCCTGATGGACGCCGCCCGGCCGGAAATAGGCGGCATGGAGCCGCGCGCCGCTGGCGCGCTCATAGAACTCCATCAGCAATTCGCGCTGCTCGAAGCCCCAGAGCATCGGCGTCATCGCACCGACATCCATCGCAAAGGCGGTCAGGTTCAGCAGATGGTTCAGGATGCGGGAGATCTCGGAGAACAAGACCCGGATATACTGGCCCCGCTCCGGCACCTCGATGCCGAGCAGCTTCTCGGTCGCCAGCGCGAAGGCATGTTCCTGGTTCATCGGCGCGACATAGTCGAGCCTGTCGAAATACGGGACCGCCTGAAGATAGGTCTTGTGCTCGATGAGTTTCTCGGTGCCGCGGTGCAGCAGGCCGATATGGGGGTCGATGCGGTCCACGACCTCGCCGTCGAGCTCCATGACCATGCGCAGCACGCCATGGGCCGCGGGATGCTGAGGGCCGAAATTCAGCGTGTAGTTCCTGATCTGGGCTTCGGCCATCAGGCGCCCTCCGCCTTTTCATCGCCGGGCAACGGCCCTTCCCAGGGGCTGAGATAGTCGAAAGACCGGAACTCCTGCGTCAGGGAGACGGGCTCATAGACCACCCGCTTCTGTTCGTCGTCGTAGCGGACCTCGACATATCCCGTGAGCGGGAAGTCCTTGCGCATGGGATAGCCCTCGAAACCGTAGTCGGTCAGCAGGCGGCGCAGGTCCGGATGATCGGAGAAAAAGACGCCGTAAAGGTCCCAGGCTTCGCGCTCGAACCAGGCGGCCGAGCTGAACAGGCCCGATATCGAAGGCACAGGCGTGTCTTCATCCGTGGACGTCTTGATCCGGATGCGAAGATTGTGGCGGTGACTCAGCAGGTTATAGACGACCTCGAACCGCTCCGGACGCTCCGGATAATCGACGCCGCAAAGGTCCACCAGACATTTGAAATGGCAGTTCGCGTCGTCGCGCAGGAAGGCGAGCACCTCGACCAGCGCATCGCGGCCAACGCGAAACACCAGTTCCGACCCCGCATGCTCCAGAGCGGCCTTCTCGCCAACCGCCGCCTCGACATGTTCGGCGAGGTCTTTCAGGGCTTCGTCCATCTGCCGGTCCGGTTCAGCGCGTTATCGTGCCGGTACGCTGGATCTTCTTCTGCAGCAGCAGCACGCCGTAAAGCAGCGCCTCGGCCGTTGGCGGGCAACCGGGCACATACACATCCACCGGCACGACCCGGTCGCACCCGCGGACCACCGAATAGGAATAGTGATAATAGCCGCCGCCATTGGCGCAGGAGCCCATCGAGATCACCCAGCGCGGCTCGGCCATCTGGTCGTAAACCTTGCGGAGCGCCGGCGCCATCTTGTTGGTGAGCGTCCCGGCCACGATCATGACATCGGATTGCCGCGGGCTCGGGCGGAATACGACACCGAAACGGTCGAGGTCGTAGCGCGAACACGCAGTGTGCATCATTTCCACGGCGCAGCAGGCGAGCCCGAAGGTCATGGGCCACAACGATCCCGAGCGCGCCCAGTTGACCAGCTTGTCGAGCTGGGCGACCACATAACCCCGGTCCTGAAGCTCGTCGCTCACGCCGCGCAGCAACGCATCCTGTTCCGCGCCCGGCCCCAGCGCCGGCTGGCCGATCACTCCCATTCGAGCGCCCCCTTGCGCCATTCATAGACGAATCCGACCGTCAGCACGCCCAGGAAGATCACCATCGACCAGAATCCCAGCATGCCGATGCCGCCGAGGGAAATCGCCCAGGGAAACAGGAACGCCACCTCGAGGTCGAAGATGATGAACAGGATGGCGACCAGGTAGAAGCGCACATCGAAGCGTCCCCGCGAATCGGTGAACGCCTCGAAGCCGCATTCGTAGGTCGAAAGCTTCTCGGAGTCCGGTTTCTGCCGCGCCACGATCATCGAAGCGACGACAGCGCCTGCCGCCAGCGCCCCGGCGACAGCCGTAAAGATAAGTATCGGGACATACTCTACGAGCAGCGCATCCATCGTCCTGGGCCCGCCTCCATGTTTCCCAAGCCCGAACCGGGCGCACCATAGATGACCGGAGGCGCGGCCGCAAAGCCCCGCCGGGGCCTTCCGGACATGCAGCCGCCGGCGGGTATGGGTGGCGGGAGTGACGGGACTCGAACCCGCGGCCTCTGGCGTGACAGGCCAGCGCTCTAACCGACTGAGCTACACCCCCGCAGACAACGGTGACCGTCTAGCCGAGACCGGTAGCGGGGTCAAGAATTCCGTTGGCGCCGCTCGTCCGTTTCCTGCACTGCCCTCTCGGATTCCGCCGCCGGCGACATGCTGCCGCCGGGGCGAAGCAACGCCCCTCCTGCCCTCTTGTCCATATGACAGGGCGCAAAAATTCACGGAAGGCGGCAGGGGACCGTCTGGGACACGCTATGCAGGCGCCCGCAACAAGCCGGTTTTGCAAGCGGACAGACCGCCGGTGGGAGCAGGCACTTTATCGCACAAAAAAGCGAAAACGCTTCTTCTATGTTGGGACTGCCCTCAGAACAAACCCGGCAACACGCCAATTCAGACCAAGCATAAAGAACGGCCGGACAACAAAACTGTCAATTGGCTGCGCAGAAACATTAATGGTGGGCGATGACGGGATCGAACCGCCGACCCCCTCGGTGTAAACGAGGTGCTCTCCCGGCTGAGCTAATCGCCCCCAGGCCCGGGCTCGCCCGACCCGCCGTTAATTCACGGCGTCTTTCAGGCCCTTCCCGGCCCTGAACTTCGGCTGGTTCGACGGCGCAACATCGATCGTCTCGCCTGTCCTGGGGTTCCGCGCCTTCGAAGCCGGCCGATGGGCGACCGAAAAAGTCCCGAAACCGATCAGACGCACATCCTGACCGTCGGCAAGCGCCTTGCTGATCGTATCGAAAACGGCCTCAACGGCACGCGCGGCCTCGGCCCGTTGCAAGTTCGCGGATACTGCGACAGCCCCAACCAGATCGTTCTTGTTCATTATTTCTCCCTCCCGTCTTTGCTGAGGACGATGCAGTAGCTAACCCGATTCCCCGCATGCGTCCAGAGAAACGATACACAATCGGGGACTATATAGAACCCGATTGCATATCAATGCGTAACCATCCCTCCGAACGTTGCCCCTTCTACGGCCGGCGGCGGGGTTTCCGGTGCTTCCGGAGGCTGCCAGTCTATCGGAGTCGGGATATCGGTCAGCGCCCGGCCCAGCACTTCGTCGACGGTCTCTACCGGCACGATCTCGAGGCTGTTCTTCACATTGTCGGGTATCTCCGCGAGGTCCTTCATGTTTTCCTCGGGGATCAACACCGTGGTGATTCCGGCCCGCAGCGCCGCGAGCAGCTTCTCCTTCAGCCCGCCGATCGGCAGAACGCGGCCCCGCAGCGTAATCTCTCCGGTCATGGCGACATGGCGGCGAACCGGAATCCCCGTCAACGCCGAAACGATCGACGCGCACATGGCCACGCCCGCCGACGGTCCGTCCTTGGGTGTCGCCCCTTCGGGAACATGGACATGGATGTCCCGACGGTCGAACTCCGGCGGCGCAATGCCGAACCGCAACATCCGGGACCGGACGAAGCTGCGCGCCGCCTCGACGGATTCCTGCATCACGTCGCCGAGCTTGCCCGTATGCTTCACATTGCCCTTGCCCGGCATGACAACGGCTTCGACCGACAGAATCTCGCCGCCGACCTCCGTCCATGCGAGCCCCGTCGTCACGCCGACCAGGTCTTCCAGCTCGGTCTGCCCGAAGCGGAATTTGCGCACGCCCGCATAGGTTTCGAGATTTTCGCTCTCGATCCCGATGGCATCGGCCTCGCTCGTCGCCAGCGCCTTCACCGCCTTGCGCTGCAGGTTTGCCAGCTCGCGCTCCAGATTCCGGACGCCGGCCTCGCGCGTGTAGTAGCGGATAAGGTCGCGCAGCGCGCCGTCCGAAATCGTCCACTCCTCGCTCTTGAGTCCGTGTGCGGCCAACTGCTTGTCGATCAGGTGGCGGCGGGCGATCTCGACCTTCTCGTCCTCGGTGTATCCGGGAATGCGGATCACCTCCATGCGGTCGAGCAGGGGCTGCGGCAGCCGAAGCGTATTCGCCGTCGTGATGAACATCACATCCGACAGGTCGTAGTCCACTTCGAGATAGTGGTCGTTGAAGGTGCCGTTCTGCTCCGGGTCGAGCACCTCCAGAAGCGCCGACGACGGGTCTCCGCGCCAGTCGGCGCCCAGCTTGTCCACCTCGTCCAGCAGGAAAAGCGGATTGGAGGATTTGGCCTTCTTCATGCCCTGGACCACCTTGCCGGGCATGGAGCCGATATAGGTGCGCCGATGTCCGCGGATCTCGGCTTCGTCGCGCACGCCGCCCAGCGACATACGCACGAAATTGCGGCCCGTGGCGCGCGCGATCGACTTGCCCAACGAGGTCTTGCCGACTCCGGGCGGACCGACCAGGCAGAGGATCGGACCCTTCACCTTCCTGACGCGGTTCTGGACCGCCAGATATTCGACGATCCGCTCCTTCACCTTTTCGAGGCCGTAATGGTCTTCGTCCAGAATGCGCTCCGCCCTGCGCACATCCCGCTTTATCCTTGTCCGTTTCTTCCAGGGAATGCCCAGTATCCAGTCGAGATAGTTGCGCACGACGGTCGCCTCGGCCGACATCGGGCTCATGCTGCGCAGCTTCTTGAGCTCCGCGGTCGCCTTTTCCGCCGCTTCCTTCGAGAGCCGCGTGTTCTTGATCTTCTCGTCGAGTTCCGAGAGCTCGTCGCGGCCCTCTCCGCCGTCGCCCAGCTCCTTCTGGATCGCCTTCATCTGCTCGTTCAGATAGTACTCGCGCTGCGTGCGCTCCATCTGCCGCTTCACGCGCGAGCGGACCCGTTTCTCGACCTCGAGCACATCCATCTCGCCTTCCATGCAGGCATAGACGCGCTCCAGGCGTTCGAAGACCGGTATGGTCTCAAGCAGCTCCTGCTTCTCGGCGATCTTGAGGCTCAGATGCGCCGCCACCGTATCCGCAAGCTTCGAGGGGTCTTCGATCTGGCCGACCGTGGCGACGACCTCGGGCGGGATTTTCTTGTTGAGCTTCACATAGTTCTCGAAATGCGAGACCACGGAGCGGACCAGCGCGGACAGTTCCTGCGGATCGCCATGGGCGCTTTCCGGAACGTCCCGGGCCGCCGTTTCGAAGAACTCGGACCGCTCGGTATAGGCCAGGATTTCGGCACGGCTCTGCCCCTCGACCAGCACCTTCACGGCGCCGTCGGGCAGCTTCAGGAGCTGGAGCACGGAGCCCACCGTGCCGATCCGGAAAATATCGTCCGGACCGGGCTCGTCAGTAGCCGCATCCTTCTGCGTGACCAGCAGGATGTGCTTGTCGTTCTTCATCGTCTCTTCGAGAGCCAGCACGGACTTCTCGCGCCCGACGAAGAGCGGCACGATCATGTGCGGGAAGACGACGATGTCCCGCAAGGGAAGAACGGGATAGAGGTCGCCGCTGGTATTACTCATGATGCATCCCCGGGAGGCTCTGTGAGTGGCAAGGCTGCCTCGATGACATCATTTCACAACCGCCTCGCACGGTCCTTATCTGGGAAGGGGCCGCAGCCCGTTCAAGCGCCCGCCTTGGTCTCGTTGCCCCGCTCGACATAGATCTGCAGGGGCTGCGCCCGCCCCTCCACCACCTCGCGGCTGATAACGATTTCCTCGACCCCCTCCATGCTCGGCAGCTCGAACATGCTGTCGAGAAGGATGCTCTCCATGATCGCCCTCAGGCCCCGCGCGCCCGTTTTGCGCGAAATCGCCTTGGCGGCGATGCCCTTCAAGGCGTCCTCGGCGAATGTGAGGCGCACATCCTCCATGTCGAACAGGCGCTGGTACTGCTTCACGAGGGCGTTTTTCGGCCGGGTGAGGATTTCGATCAGCGCGCCCTCCTCGAGATCCTCGAGGGTGGCGATGACCGGCAGCCTGCCCACAAACTCCGGAATGAGGCCGAACCGCAGCAGGTCTTCCGGTTCGATACCCTTCAGAACCTCACCGGTCTGGCGGTCCTCGGGCGCGCTCACATCGGCGCCGAAGCCTATCGACGACCCTTTGCCCCGCTGCGAGATGATCTTTTCCAGCCCCGAAAAGGCGCCGCCGCAGATGAAAAGGATATTCGTCGTGTCCACCTGCAGGAATTCCTGCTGCGGATGCTTGCGCCCGCCCTGGGGCGGCACCGAGGCGACGGTCCCCTCCATGATCTTGAGCAGCGCCTGCTGGACGCCCTCGCCGGAAACGTCGCGCGTGATCGACGGGTTGTCCGACTTGCGGGAGATCTTGTCCACCTCGTCGATATAGACGATTCCGCGCTGGGCCCGCTCCACATTGTAATCCGCGGCCTGCAACAGGCGCAGGATGATGTTCTCCACATCCTCGCCGACATAGCCGGCTTCTGTCAGCGTCGTCGCATCCGCCATGGTGAACGGCACGTCGAGAATGCGCGCCAGCGTCTGCGCGAGCAGCGTCTTGCCGCATCCCGTCGGGCCGATCAGCAGGATATTCGACTTCGCGATCTCGACATCGCCCGCCTTGGCGTTGCTGCCGAGACGCTTGTAGTGGTTGTGCACGGCAACGGAGAGAACGCGCTTGGCGCGGTCCTGGCCGATAACGTAGTCGTCGAGGACCTTGCAGATGCGCGCCGGAGTCGGAACGCCGTCGCGCGATTTCACGAGGGAGCTTCGATTCTCCTCGCGAATGATGTCCATGCACAGTTCGACGCACTCGTCGCAAATGAACACGGTCGGCCCCGCTATCAGCTTACGGACCTCGTGTTGACTTTTTCCGCAGAACGAACAGTAGAGCGTGTTCTTGGAATCGCCGCTCGATTTGCTCATCTTCGATCCCAACATTCCCCGAAGCGGCAGCCCGAAAGCCGCGCCGGCATGTTAGCGGGGTTTGCCCGCCGGGCCAACGCTTTCCGTGCCGACATGGATTGCCGCGCTTGCAGCAGCCTTTTCAGGCCGATTCCTCTTCGCCCGGGATACGGTGTTCGACCACCTCGTCCACGATGCCGAATTCCCGGGCTTCCTCCGGGCTCATGAATCGGTCGCGGTCGAGGGCTTCTTCCACCTTTTCAAGCGATTGGCCGCAGTGCTTGACATAGATTTCGTTCAGCCGCCCCCGGAGCGCCAGGATCTCGCGCGCATGAATCTCTATGTCGCTGGCCTGCCCCTGGAAGCCGCCGGAAGGCTGGTGCACCATCACCCGCGCATTGGGCAGTGCGTAGCGCTTGCCCGGCGCCCCGGCGGACAGCAGCAGCGACCCCATTGAAGCGGCCTGCCCGATGCACACGGTCGAGACGTCGCAGCGGATATACTGCATGGTGTCGTAGATCGCGAGGCCGGATGTCACCGCGCCGCCCGGCGAGTTGATGTAGAACGAAATGTCCTTGCTGGGATTCTCCGCCTCCAGAAACAGCAATTGCGCTGCAATCAGCGCGCCCACCTGATCGAAAACCGGCCCTGTCAGAAAGATGATCCTTTCCTTGAGCAGCCGGGAATAAATGTCGTAGGCGCGTTCGCCCCGGTTGGTGCTCTCCACCACCATGGGCACGAGCGTGTTCATATGGACTTCCTTCGGATCGCGCATGGCGGCCGCCTACTCCTCTTCGGAAACGCCTTCGGACGCCGCGATCAGCTCCTCGGCGCTCACTTCGCGGGTCGTGACCTGGGCGAGTTCGAGAATGAATTCGACCACCTTGTTCTCCAGAATCGGTCCTTCGAACTGGGACAGGGCGGAGGGGTTCTTGCGGTAGAAGTCCATCACGACCTGTTCCTGCCCGGGGTATCGCTGCAACTGGGTGAACATGGCCCGCTCCAGGTCCTCCTGGCTGACCTCGATATTGTTCTGCCGACCGACTTCGGCGAGGAGGAGGCCGAGACGGATACGCCGCTCCGCGACCTTCCTGTACTCCTCCTTCAGCTCATCGTCGGTCTTGCCCTCGCGCACCTCTTCGGCCGCGTCGGAATCCTCCAGCCGCTTCTCGATCTCGCCCCAGATCGACTCGAATTCGGTCTCGACCATGCTCTCGGGCAGGGGAAAATCGTGTTCCTGTTCCAGCCGGTCGAAGAGCTGCCTTTTGACGACCATGCGGGCGACCCCGCCATAGTGTCCCTTGATCCGCTCGACGACGCTTTGGCGCAGCGATGCGAGATCGTCGAACCCGACCCGTTTGGCCATCTCGTCGTCCGGATCGACGGCCTTCCGCTCCCGGATTTCCTTGACCTCGACGGAAAACACCGCGGCTTTGCCGGCCAGATGCGCCGCGTTGTATTCCTCCGGGAACTCGACTTCGACATCGCGGGACTCGCCGGCGCGCGCGCCGACCAGCTGGTCCTCGAAACCGGGAATGAACTCGCCGGTGCCGAGTTCGATCTCGTAGTCCTCCGCAGCGCCGCCCGCAAACGCCTCGCCGTCGATCCTGCCTTCGAAATCGAGCGTCAGCGTATCGCCCTCCGCAGCGCCCCGATCCTCCTCCAAGGGCACCAATTCGGCACTGGACCTGGCGATGAGCCCGATTTGCTCTTCCACGGTCTCGTCGGTGGGCTCGGCTTCGAGCCGCTCGAGTTCCAGAGACGCGAAGTCGATGGGCTCGATGTCCGGCAGCGCCTCGACGCTGACCGTGTATTCGAGGTCCGTCCCGGCCGGCAGCCCGTTTGCAAGGTCCGAGACCATGTCGATCTGCGGCATGACCGCCGGCTTCAGGCCCCGTTCCTCTATCGCCTGCTGCGTGCCGCGGTTGATGGTGTCTTCGAGAATCTCTCCCTCGACCGCCCTGCCGAAGCGCTGGCGCAGGATCTTTAACGGCGCTTTCCCCGGCCTGAACCCCGGCAGGCGCATGTTCGCGCCGTATTCGGCGAGCTTGTCGTCGATCTTCGAGCGCAGGTCTTCGGCCGGCACGACAACGCGGAAGTCGTGCTTCAGCCCGTCGGCGAGTGTCTCGGTAATCTGCATATGAAGGGCTTCAACTGGTTGCGGTCGATGGCCCCCGGCCAGGCGGTCCCTGGTGCGGGCGGAGGGACTCGAACCCCCACGGCCGCGAGCCACCGGATCCTAAATCCGGCGCGTCTACCAATTCCGCCACGCCCGCCGGGAGGGGCGGAGACTTATATCGAAACGCCGGCTGGCTCAAGAGCGCAGCGAGAGCCTCGCAGCCGCACCGACAATGGCATCCATATCCAGGCCGTGAGCCCGGTAAAGGTCGGGGATGTCGCCCGACTGGCCGAAATCCGTCGTCCCCAGGGCCTCGACACGATGTCCGGCAACCGAGCCGAGCCATCCGAGCGCGCTCGGATGGCCGTCGAGGACGGTCACCAGCCCGCCTCTGCGCGAAACCCGTCCCAACAGCTGCGCCACGCGACTCCCGTCGCCCTGCGCCAGCCAGTCGCCATGCAGGCGGTCGATGGAGGTGACCGCCAGCAGGCCCGCTCCCGGGATGTCTTCGCGAATTGCCGCAAGCGCCGCCAGGGCTTCGGGAAGCACCGGCCCCATGGCAACGATCGCGAGTTCGGTTCCGTCCGCCGGCTGCTCCAGCCAGTAGCCTCCGGAAATCACGGCTGAAACATCCGGCTCCCGCTCCGGTTGGTCGATCGGCCGGGTCGAAAGGCGCAGGTAAACCGATCCGCCGTCCTCGGCCTGCATATGGTCGAAGCCCCAGTGCATGATTGCGGCAAGCTCGTCGGCGTAAGCCGGCTCGAACGCGGTCAGTCCCGGCTGGGCAATGCCGATGTTCGGCGTCGTGCCGGACTGGTGCGCGCCACCTTCCGGAGCGAGCGTGATTCCCGAGGGCGTCGCCACCACCATGAAGCGAGCGTCCTGGTATGCGGCGTAGTTGAGGGCGTCCAGCCCCCGGGCGATAAACGGATCGTAAAGCGTTCCGACCGGAAAGAGGCGCTCGCCGGTAAGCTCCGCCGAAAGGCCGAGCGCGGCCAGGCAAAGGAACAGGTTGTTCTCCGCGATGCCGAGCTCGACATGCTGGCCGGTCGGACCCTGCCGCCAGCGCTGCGCCGAGACGACATTCTCTTCCCGGAAGACATCCTCCACGACTTCGCGCGCGAATATGCCGCGCCGGTTCACCCAGCCGCCCAGCCCCGTGGAAACCGTGACGTCCGGCGAGGCTGTCACGATACGGTCCGCGAGCGGCCCGCCTTCCCGGGCGATTTCGACCAGGATTCGCCCGAACGCCTCCTGGGTGGACATGCGCGCCCCGGCCGGCGCCTCCAGACGGTCGGGCAGCACGACAGGCGGCGCTTTCCGACGCCGGGGCGGACTGCAGAAGAAGGATGAACCTTCAATCGCCGCATGCAGCCGTTCCGGCGCGATGTCCAGCCCGGCCCCGGGTTCCCACTCCTCGCCCGGCCGGATGCCGACAGAGGCCCGGAACGCTTCCATCTGGCCCGGATTCATGAGGCCGGCATGGTTGTCCTTGTGGCCCGCAAAGGGCAGGCCGTAGCCCTTGATCGTGTAGGCGATGAAGCAGGTCGGCCGGTCGTCCTCGACCGCGGCGAACCCTTCGAGCACGGCGGCCATGTCCTGCCCGGCAAGATTGGTCATGAGGCCGTGCAGCTGCTCGTCGTCATGGCGCTTCAGCAGACTGCGGATTCCGGCGAGATGGCCGAGGTCGTCCTCCAGCGCCTCTCTCCATGCCGCCCCGCCCTTGTAAACGAGGGCCGAGTAGCGGGAGTTCGGGCAATCGTCGATCCAGCGTTCCAGAGCCTTGCCGTCCCGTTTCCGGAAGGCCGCCTGAAGGCGTTTCCCGTATTTGAGCGTGTGGACCTGCCATCCCATCGCGCGGAAAATGCCGTCGAAGCGCCGGAACAGGCGGTCGGTGACGACCGAGTCGAGGCTCTGGCGGTTGTAGTCGATGATCCACCAGAGATTGCGGACATCGTGCTTCCAGCCTTCGAGCATCGCCTCGAAGATATTGCCCTCGTCGATCTCGGCATCGCCCATTACCGCCACCATCCGTCCGGGGGGGCCGCCGTCCCCCAGCCCTTTCAGGCGCACATAGTCCTGCATGATGGAGGCGAATGTGGTGATCCCCACCCCGAGCCCGACCGAGCCGGTGGAGAAATCGACGTCGTCGCTGTCCTTGGTGCGCGAAGGGTAGCTTTGCGCCCCCCCGAACGCGCGAAAGCGCTCCAGTTTCTCGCGCGACTGCCGCCCGAGCAGATACTGGATGGCGTGATAGACCGGGCTTGCATGGGGTTTCACCGCCACCCGGTCGCCCAGTTTCAGCGTGTCGAAATAGAGCGCCGTGAGGATCGTGGCGACCGAAGCGCTGGACGCCTGGTGCCCTCCCACCTTCAGCCCGTCGCGGCTCTCGCGGAGATGGTTGGCGTTATGGATCATCCAGGAAGACAGCCAGAGCACTTTGCGCTCCAGCGCTTCCAGGGCTGCCAGGCGGTCCGCGTCCATGCTTCTTTTCAAGCGCCTTCCGGGCTGGTTCAATCGCCGCCGGGAGGAAACGCCATGACCGTCACCTTCAAGCAGCTGACCCCGGTGTTCGGCGCCGAAATCTCGGGCGTCGATATCGCCGGGAGCGTGAGCAACTCCGACTTTGCCGAAATCGCCCGTCTTTTCAACGATTATTCGGTTCTGGTGTTCAGGGGCCAGCACATAGACGACAGGCAGCAGATCGAATTTTCGAAGCGGTTCGGGCCGTTGGAAGGCACGGTGCGCTCAAATGTCGGCGCGGGATCCGAGATTGCGGTCATTTCCAATGTCGATCCGGAAACCGACACGATCCTTCCGGTGGAAGACTGGCGCAATGTGTACAACTCCGGCAACGAGATGTGGCACACGGACAGCTCGTTCAAGCGCGTGCCCGCGACGGCCTCGCTGCTCTCCGGGCGCGAGGTGCCTCCCGAAGAGGGCGAAACGGAATTCGCGACCGGCCGCGCCGCCTGGGACGATCTGGAGGACGCCCTCAAGGAGGAGCTGGACGGCCTCGTCGCCATCCATGACTTCGCCTATTCGCGCGGGTTGATACGCGGCGACCTCGTGGACGAGGCGCAGCGCAGCGAAACGCCGCCGGTGCCGCAGGCCGTGGTTCGCAGCAATCCGGCCAACGGCCGGCGCAACATCTATGCCGGCGCCCATGCGAGCCACATACGCGGCCGCGATGTCGAGGAGAGCCGCGCCTTTCTGTGCGGCCTTACCGACCGTATCGTGCAGGAGCGCTACACTTACACCCACCGCTGGCGGCAGGGCGACCTGGTCATGTGGGACAACCGCTGCTGCCTGCACCGCGGCCGGCCCTGGAACAAGGGGAAATACCGCCGTGTGATGCATCGCACGACCGTCGCCGGAATCGGGCCCACCGCCGCGTGAGAAACGGCTGGGGCGTCGTCGGGGCGACCTTCGTCGTCCTGTTCGTCGGATTCGGAGCTGCCTACACCTTCTCGACTTTCTTTCCCTCGCTGGAGCGCGAGTTCGGCGCGACGCGCGCCGAGACGAGCCTGGTCTTTTCGCTGGCGGCGTTTCTCTATTTCGGCTTCGGCGCGGTCTCGGGCCGGATCGCCGACATCATGGGGCCGCGGGAGCTTTGCATTGCCGGCATGGCCGTGGTCGGAGCCGGCCTGCTTGTCGCCGCCCATGCGACCACGCTCTGGCAGGTCTGCCTCGGATACGGACTCGGCGTCGGCTTCGGGGTCGGGCTGGCCTATGTGCCGGCGGTCGGCGCGGTCCAGCGATGGTTCACCGCAAGGAGAGGCATGGCCTCCGGTTTCGCCGTTGCCGGCATCGGCGTCGGCACGCTTGCCGCCCCCCTCATCGCCGTCGTCCTGATCGAGGCGGCGGACTGGCGCTTCGCCTATCTGGCGCTGGCCCTCGGCGTGCTCGTGCTGGGCGGCGGCGCGGCGCATTTCATAACCGCGCCGGGGACCGGGCCGGCCGCCAGCCCCGCCCTGCCGGGCTTCACGGTGGGCGAGGCGCTCTCCGGGCGCACATTCTGGATCCTCTACCTCGCCACGCTGGTGCTCGCCTTCGGCATCTTCATTCCCTTCGTGCATGCGGTGCCCCATGCGCTCGACCGGGGCTTCTCCCTGGTCGAGGCGAACGCCCTCATTCCCCTCGTCGGGGTCGGCAGCACGGTTGGACGCTTCGTCCTGGCTCCCGTGGCGGACCGTATCGGGCGGAAGCTCTGCCTCTCGCTGCTTTACGCCGGCATGGGGGCCATGCTGGCGGCATGGATGCTGGTCGGGCCGTTCTGGCATCTGGCGGCCGTCGCCGGCATGTTCGGGCTTTGCTACGGCGGCTTCGTCGCGCTGGCGCCGTCGGTGACCGCGGACCTGTTCGGGCTGCGCTCCGTCGGCGCCATCATCGGGCTCCTCTATTCGAGCGTCGGCATCGGCACGCTGTTCGGCCCGCCGCTGGCCGGCCTCGCCTATGACGAACTCGGCAGCTACGAGTGGCCGTTCTTCGCGGTCGCCGTCTGCGCCGTTGCCGCGGCCTGCGCCATCGCCTTCATCCCGCCCGCGGAACGGTCGCGTCCCGGCTGAGCCGGTCCGGCCGCTTGCCGGATGCTTCGGCCGCAGTATGCTCTTCTCCATGGGGCGCGGGGGCGTCCGCACTCATCGACCTTTCGCCTGACGAAGACAGAAGCCCATGGAAATGCGGGAAGCCAAGTTCGGGATAGGCCAGGTGGTGCGGCATCGCCGCTACCCGTTCCGGGGCGTGATCTTCGACGTCGATCCGACCTTCTCCAACACCGAGGAATGGTGGGAGTCGATCCCGGCGGAGGTGCGCCCGCGCCGCGACCAGCCCTTCTATCACCTGCTCGCAGAGAACGCGGAGACGACCTATATCGCCTACGTCTCCGAGCAGAACCTTCTCGAAGACCAGTCCGGCCGCCCCTGCCGGCACCCCCAGGTGGACGAGATGTTCGGCGAATACGAGGACGGCCAGTACACGCCTCTGGCCCACTACAAGAACTGAATCCAACCGGAGCGAGCCGCCATGGCGGAGCCTCTTCTTGCGGGCCTCAAGGTTCTCGACGTGGCCAGCTTCATCGCGGCGCCGGTAGCGGCCACCATGCTCGCTGACTTCGGCGCGGACGTCGTCAAGGTCGAGCCGCCGACCGGCGATTCCTATCGCGGCCTGTCGGCCTTTCCCGGGTTTCCTTCGTCCCATGTGGACTATTCATGGATGATGGACAACCGCTCGAAGCGCGGTCTTGCGCTGGACTTGCGCCAGGAGGCCGGGCGGGCGGTGCTGCGCGAACTCGCGGCAGCGGCCGATGTGTTCGTCACCAACTATCCGCCCCGCGTGCGCGAACAGCTGGAGCTCCGCTACGAGGACATAGCGCCCCTCAACGACCGGCTGATCTACGCCTCGCTCTCCGCCTATGGCGAGGCGGGGCCGGAAGCCCGCAAGACCGGTTTCGACTCCACCGCGCTCTGGGCGCGCACGGGGCTGATGGACCTTGTGCGCCCCGACCCGGAAGGATCGCCCGCGCGCTCGCTCCCCGGAATGGGCGACCATCCGACGGGGGTGGCGCTGTTCGCCGCGATCATGACGGCGCTCTACCGCCGCCAGGTCACCGGCAAGGGCGGCAAGGTGCACACCAACCTCATGGCGAACGGCGTGTGGTGCAATGCCTTCTACGCCCAGGCGGCGCTTTGCGGCCTCGACATCCCGACCCGGCCGAAGCGCGAGAACTGGGCGACCGGCGTCGCCAATCACTACCGTTGCGCGGACGGGCGCTGGTTCATTCTGAGCCTCGTCAACGAGGACAAGCAGTGGCCGAACCTGCTGCGCGCGCTCGACCGTCCGGACCTCGGCTCCGACCCGCGCTTCGCCGAGAAACCGGCCCGGCACCGCCATGCGCGCGAGCTGATTGCCATTCTCGATGAGGTGTTCATCCGCGAGCCCTGGCCCGTGTGGCGGGAGCGGCTGGAGGCGGAGGGCCTGGCGTTCGGCGTGGTCGGCAGGACCGAGGACATTCCGGAAGACCCGCAGATGAGGGCTGCCGGGGTCGTCGTGCCCCACCGCGACCCGTCGGGCCTCTCCACCCACACGGTCGCGGCGCCGGTCTGGGTCGAAGGCTCGGAGAAGACGGAGCCCGGCCCCGCGCCGGAGACCGGCCAGCACACGGACGAGATTCTGGCCGAACTCGGCCGCGCGCCGGAGGAGATCGCCGCGCTCAGGGCTTCGGGCGCCGTGGCCTGACGGCAGGGCCGCGGGAGCGCGCGACATGCTGGCCGACAATGCCGAGTTCGACTTCATCGTGTCCGGCGCAGGCTCGGCCGGCTGCGCCGTGGCGGCGCGCCTCTCCGAGTCCGGGCGCTACAGCGTCCTGCTGCTGGAGGCGGGTCCGCGCGACACCGACCCCTGGATCCACATCCCGCTCGGCTTTCCCAAGCTGTTCATCGACGGGCGGGTCAACTGGAAGTTCGAGACCGAGCCCGTCGAGGCGCTGGACGGCCGCCGGCTCTTCCAGCCGCGCGGGCGGGTGCTCGGCGGCAGCAGCTCGATCAACGGCACGATCTACATTCGCGGCCAGCCGCGCGACTACGATGGCTGGCGCCAGCGCGGGCTGGACGGCTGGGACTGGGAGTCGGTGCTGCCCTATTTCGTCAAGGCCGAGGACAATGAGCGCGGCGCGGACGGATTCCACGGCGCGGGCGGCCCGCTCCGGGTCTCGGACGTGCCGACCGAATGGGCGCTGCACCGCGCCATGGTGGCCGCAGCGGTCGAGGCCGGCATTCCCGCCAACGCCGACTTCAACGGGCCCGAGCAGGAGGGAACCGGCTTCTACCAGTTCACCGCCTCGCGCAAGCGGCGCTGGAGTTCGGCCAGAGCCTATCTCGTTCCCGCCAGAAAGCGGCCCAACCTGCATGTCGAGACCCTGGCCCAGGCGCGCCGGCTGCTGATCGAGGAGGGCCGCGCCACCGGCATCGAATACCAGACGCCCCACGGACCGAAGCGGGCGCATGCGAAGCGCGAGGTCATTGTGTCCGGCGGCGCGTTCGGTTCGCCCCACCTGCTCCAGCTTTCGGGCATCGGCCCGGCGGCGCATCTCGCCGAAATGGGCATCCGGCCGCTGCGGGACCTGCCCGGCGTCGGCGCCCATCTCCGCGATCACTTCAACACCTATATCAGCTTCCGCTGCGCCCGGCCGGTGACCGCGAACGATCTGGCGCGGAGCCTGCCGCGCCGCCTTGCGGCCGGCGCGCGCTACGCGCTCTTCGGCGACGGCCCGCTCGCCAGCACGGGCATCTGCGCCGGCGCTTTCGTGCGCACCGACCCGCGGCTCGACGGCCCCGACCTCCAGATCAACATGCTGAGCTGGAGCGCGGCGCGCCGCGCGCCCGACAGGATCGAGCCGCACCCCTTCTCCGCCTTCACGCTGAGCCCGGTGCATCTGCGCCCGGACTGCGACGGCTCGGTGCGCCTCAAGAGCCCGGACCCGCTTGCCGCGCCGGCGATCCGCTACGAGTTCCTGCGCAGCGAATACGACCGCCAGGCGATCCTTTACGGCATGCGCCTGTGCCGGAAGATCGCCGGCCAGCCGGCGCTCGCGCCGTTCACGGTGGAGGAAGTGCTGCCCGGCCCCGCCTGCGAGAGCGACGAGGACCTGCTGGCCGACGTGCGGGCGCGCGCCGTCGCCAACTACCACCCGGTCGGCACCTGCCGCATGGGGCCGGAGACGGACTCCGCCACCGACGCCAGGCTGCGCGTCCACGGGATTGCCGGCCTGCGCGTCGCCGATGCCTCGATCATGCCGACCATCCCCGCCGGCAACACCAACGCCCCCAGCATCATGATCGGCGAAAAGGCGGCCGCGATGATTCTGGAAGACGCCCGGTAGCGGTCCCGTCCCGCCTATCCGACGGCGATGTCCAACCAGCCGAGCGGGGTGACGGCCGCGCGGTCTCCCGGGCGCAGGACGACGGTCGTGAGATCGCTCTCCACCACCGCGGGCCCCTCCAGCGCCTGGCCCGGCCTGAGCGCGGCGAAGTCGAAGATCGGCGCTTCCAGCCAGCCGCCCATATGGACCTGCCGCCTCGCGCGGGGCGCGGCATCCGCGCCCGCATCGGGCACGCGCTCTTCCGGCAGGCCCGGCAGGCGTCCGACCGCTGCGGCGCGGGCGTTCACCAGTACCACATCGTCCTCGCGCAGCGCATAGGTGAACAGCGCCTCGTGGCGGTCGTGGAAGCGCTCCGCGATCCGATCCAGCAGGTCGTCCGCCTGCCAGTCGAGGCCGTCCAGCGCGACATCCACCTCGAAGATCTGCTCGCCATAGCGCATGTCGGCGGCGCGGCGCACCGCCACCTCGCCGGAATGGCAGGCGGCAAGGCGCTCGCGGGCGGCGCTCTCCAACTCGTCATAGACGGCGCGCACCGCGGCGGCGTCGAGCGCGGCCGCATCGCCGATATGGGTGCGGGAGGCTTCGAAGCGCAGGTCGGTCGCGAGCATGCCCCAGGCGGACAGCACGGAGGCGACCCTCGGCACCACCACCCGCGAAATATCCAGCTGGCGCGCGACATCGGTGATGTGGAGGCCGGCGGCCCCGCCGAAGGCAAGCAGCACGAAGCGGCGCGGGTCCACGCCACGCCTGACGGACACCAGGCGGATACCCTCCGCCATGTTGGTATGCACCACGCGGTGGACGCCTTCCGCCGCCGTCATGCGCTCGACTCCGAGGTCGGCTGCAAGCGCGTCGAGGGCCGCTTCCGCCGCCCCGGTATCGAGTTGCTCGCGCCCCCCGAGGAAGTTCGCTGGATCGAGGAACCCCAGCACCAGGCTCGCATCCGTCACGGTCGGCAGGGCGCCGCCGCGCCCGTAGCAGGCCGGGCCCGGATCGGCGCCGGCGCTCTCGGGGCCCACATGCAGCACGCCGCCGGCGTCCACATGCGCGATGGAGCCGCCGCCCGCGCCGATGCTGGCGATGTCGAGCGAGGAGAGCGCGATCCGTTCCCCGGCAATGCCCCGGTCGGACGACAGCGCCGCCTCGCCGCCGGAGATGAGCGAGATGTCGGTGCTCGTGCCGCCCATGTCGAACGGGATGAGGTCGCCCGAGCCGAGCAGCCGGGCCGAGTAGCGCGCGCCCGCGACCCCGCCGGCGGGCCCCGACAGCACCGTCCCCGCCGCCAGCCGGACCGCCTCTTCCAGCGGCGCGACGCCGCCATGGCTCAGGATGATAAGCAGCGGCCCGGCATAGCCGTTCTCCTCTAGCCGGGCGGCGAGACGGCCGAGATAGCCGGAAAGGGCCGGCCCGACATAGGCGTTGACCACGGTGGTCGAGACGCGCTCGAACTCCTTGATCTGCGGGAACACGTCCGAGGACAGCGACAGATAGGCGTCCGGCATCGCCCGGCGCACCGCATCCGCCGCCGCGCGCTCATGGGCATTGTCCCGCCAGGCATGCAGGAAGCAGATGGCGACCGAGTCGACGCCCTGCCCGCGCAGCGTCTCCACCGCCTCTTCCAGCGAGGCGGGATCGAGGGGCGTCTCGACGGCGCCGTCGGCGCGCAGCCGTTCGCGGACGCCAAGGCGCCTGCGGCGGGGCACCAGCGGGTCCGGCGGCGGGATGCGCAGATTGTAGCGGTCCGGCTTCAGGCCCTCGCGCATTTCCAGCACGTCGCGGTGGCCTCCGGTAGTCAGCAGGCCCACCGTGGCGCCCTTGCGCTCCAGGATGGCGTTGGTGGCGACCGTGGTGCCGTGCACGATGCGCTCCGTCCGCGCCAGCAGGGTCGCGACATCCAGCCCCATCGCTCCGGCCAGGCGCCCGAGCCCGTCCAGCACGCCGACGGACTGGTCCGCCGGCGTCGAGGGCGCCTTGGCGATCCGCGTCCCGCCTTCGCGGTCCACGGCCACGAGGTCCGTGAAGGTGCCGCCGATGTCGATGCCGATCCGGTATTCGGTCCCGGTTTCGCTCATGTCCCCCTGCCCCTCCCGGCCGCCGCCCCGCGGCGGCGGCACTGTAGCAGACTATCGGGCGGGCGGTATCCGGCGGGCGCCGGGGCCAGGTGGACCATCGGTAGATGATCAAGACGGCGGCGCCGGCGAGACACGCCCCGACGAGGCGCCGGTCCCGGAATCCGCGAGGGTGGGTGCGTATATGGATGAGGAAGACGAGGACGCAAAGCAGCGCGGCCCAGACCGCGACGGTATCGGCCCCGGCGTCGAGACGGGCCCACCATCCATCGTGAGGCTGTTGCGGCTCGGACAAGGCGCCGATTTCCTCCGGATCTTCAACCGCGACTACCCTAGCAGCGTTGGGCCGGGCCCTGAAAACGCAACATGCATCCGCCGCCGATGTCGGCGCCGTTCCGGCATTCGGTCCCGCTCATATCCCTCCGCTCTTCCCGGCCGCCCGCAGCGGCGGCGATCGAGGGTTGATTTAGCGTCGGATTCGACCGAAATTACCAAATGTTTAGGAGGAGCAAGGTTCATTATCGGAACACTGCATGGATCCCCCTTCTGCCGTAGAAGATACCCGGCTACTTCAAGCTCCCTAGGGAACAGAAGTAACGGGCATGCCTGAAGCGCCGTCGGCTTATATCGAAGGCTATGAGAAAGCCCGGCGTTACGACGGCGCGCTGGCCGACAGGTATATCCTGCACACCGCGATCGGCGACCCGGAGCTCGATCCGGTGATGGAGCAGGTCTATCCGCTGCATCCCGCAGAACTTCACAGGTTCATCGGAGCGGGCATAGAGCAGCGGGACGCGGAATTGCGGGACGCGCCGGAACCGCTGCGCCGTTTCTTCGAGGATTTCCGGGAGCCGGAATGGCTACACTACAGCGCCTTTCGGCCGGGCGTGCGCGCCTTTCATGCCAATGCGGACCTCATGCTGGTCGCGTTCGTCGCCGGCGTGCTCGTGGAAGGGTTTTCGACGCTTATAGCCAAATCGTTCAGCATTACCGGCCGCGTCGCGGCCACCAAAAGGCGCCTCCAGCAGAATAACCGCCAATTGCTCGAAATCTTCTTCCCCGACGGCCTGCAGCGGGATGGGGACGGCTGGAAGCTCTCGACCCGGGTGCGCTTCGTGCATGCCCGGATCAGGAGCCTGCTGGCGAGGCACGAGGAATGGAACGGCGAAGCCTGGGGCACGCCGCTGAGCGCAGCCCATCTCGGTTTCGCCATTTCGGTTTTTTCCAAGCGGCTCCTCGATTATGCGCAGCTGGTGGGCGCGTCCTTCACGGAACAGGAAAAGACGAGCATCCTCGACGTCTGGCGCTATTCCGGCTACCTGATGGGCATTCCCGAATCGATCCTTTACGAGGATGGCGCGGAGGCGGACCGGATATACCGGATTGCGAATATGTGCGAGCCGCCGCCCGATTCGGATTCGGCAGCGATGGCGAACGCATTGATCGGCGCCATTCCCGGCATCGTGGACATCTCGGATGATCGGGAACGAGAACAGGTCATCGCCCTTGCCTACAAACTGTCCCGCGCGCTCATAGGGAACGAACTGGCCGGGGATTTCCAGTATCCCCCGACCCGGACCTTCGGAACCCTGTTCGGTTTCCGGCTGAAACAACGTCTCCAGCGCTGGCAGAAGAGCGGGCTGGTGGTCCGGGCGGACAATTTCAGCCAGCTTCTCCAGATTTCCGTATATGAAGAGAGTGGTCTTACATACAATTTGCCCGACCACGTCAAACATGAGAAATCGCAGCCATGGTAGGCGGCGCAGTCTTCCTTCGGAACGCTCCGTCCGCGGGAGCGGAAAGGCGAAACGGAGCGGCGGCTAACCGCTTCGAAGGGAAGAGCGGGTGACGGCGCCTTCGCCTCTCGACCGCTTTATCGAATTCGTCCTTCGACACCGATGGGCGGTCGTTGCGCTTGCAGGGCTCGTCATGCTGGCGGCGACGGCAGGCGCCCCGTTCATCGGCGTGACCAACGACTACCGCAGCCTTTTCGACGAGGACAATCCGCAGCTTGCGGCGCTCGATGCGCTGGAGGAGACTTATTCCGCATCCAATGTCGCGCTGATCGCAATCGCCCCGCGTCAGGGCTCGGCGTTTACCCGCGAGACGCTGGCTGCGGTCGAGGAACTGACCGAGGCGGCCTGGCAGGCGCCGTTCTCAACCCGGGTCGATTCCCTGACCAACTATACCCACAGCGAGGCATCCGAGGACGATCTGATCGTCGGCCCGCTTGTCAGGAACGCAGGCGCGCTCACCGACGAAGGGCTTGTACGGGTCGAAGAGATCGCACTGAACGCAATCGACCTTGCCGGCCGCCTGGTCTCCCATGACGGGCGCGTGGCGGGGCTGACGATAAACTTCTCCTTGTCCGACGACCGGGATGCTTCGGTCGCCGAGATCAACAATTTCCTCCGCACCCTTTTGGAGCAGGCCCGCGCCGGCCATCCGAACCTCGACTATCACTTGACCGGCGACGTCGTCATGCATCAGGTCTTCGCCGACACGACCCAGGACGACGTGCGCACCCTCACGCCTCTGGTGTTCGCGATAATTGCGGTTGCAATCGGGCTCCTGCTTCGCTCTCTGTCGGGCGCCCTCGCCCTCGTCATCACGCTGATATTCACCGTCAACACGACGATGGGCTTCGCCGGCTGGGTCGGAACGGTGCTCAACCCCGCCAATTCCGGCATCCCGATCATCGTAATGACCGTCGCCGTGGCGCATTCGATCCATATCGTTGCCAGCGTTCTGGAGCGATTGGGGCGCGGCCTCGGCAGGAATGAAGCCGTAGCCGAGGCGCTCCGCGACAATATCTGGCCCGTTTTCCTTACCACCGCGACCACGGCAATCGGGTTCCTCAGCCTGAATGCATCGGATTCGCCCCCTTTCCACGTGCTGGGCAACCTGGTCGCTTTCGGAGTGCTGTGCGCCTTCCTCTACTCGGTTACCGTCCTGCCGGCCCTGCTTTCCATCCTGCCGCTGCGCGCGCCTCCCGCGCCGAGCGGGCGGCCCAGTTTTTTCGAGCGGTTCGGCCATTTCGTCGTGGAGCGCCGGAGGGCGCTGCTCATTTCCATGCCGCTCCTCGCCGCGGCACTGGTATCCGGCATCCCGCACATCGATCTGACAGACAACTGGCCGCGATATTTCGACGAGCGCTACGAGTTCCGGCGCGACACGGATTTCGTCATCGAAAATCTGACGGGTATGGAAACGCTCGAATATTCGCTCGCTTCGGGGCGCGACAACGGCATCACCGACCCCGGATATCTGCGGGCCGTGGACGCCTTTGCGGAGTGGGGCCGGGCGCAGCCGGAAGTGATCCATGTCCAAGCGTTCACGGACATCATGAAGCGCCTCAACAGGAACATGCACGGCGACGACCCGGCCTTCCATCGCCTGCCTGAGGACGGGGCCCTGGCGGCCCAGTACCTCTTGCTTTACGAGCTTTCGCTTCCCTTCGGCAGCGACCTCAACGACCGCATCGACGTCGCCAAGTCCGCAACGCGGCTGAGCGTCGTCACGCGAAGCCTGACCTCGCGGCAGCAACGCGAACTCGATGCGCGGGCCCAGGAATGGTTCCGGGCAAATGCGCCCGAACTGTTGACGGAAGCATCGGGGTTCACCATCGTTTCCGCGCATCTTTCGCAGCGAAATATCAGGAGCATGCTGACCGGGACAATCGTCGCCATGGCGCTGATATCCCTGATATTGATCGGAATCTTCAGGAGTATCCGCCTGGGCCTTGTCAGCCTGGTGCCCAACTTCATCCCGGCTGCCATGACTATCGGCCTCTGGGGCTATCTCGTGGGGCGGGTCGGTCTTGCGGGGTCGGTGATGACGGCTATCGCCTTCGGGATCGTCGTGGACGATACGATTCACTTCCTGACCGCCTATCTGAGGGCCCGCCGCGAGGGGCTCGATCCCGCTGGAGCCGTTCGCAGCGCGTTTCGTACTGTCGGCCGGGCGTTGTGGACCACTACGATAGTCCTGTCGCTCGGATTCCTGGTGTTTGCATCGTCCGGGTTTGAGGTAAGCTGGTCTCTCGGCCTTATGGTGGCGATCACGCTCGGCTTCGCACTCCTCGCCGATTTCCTGCTCCTCCCGCCCCTGTTGATGGCGATCGACCGCAGGAAGCCTTAAGTCATCGGCGTTTCCCGGCATGTCCCGGCCGGGCTCGCCGGAAAATCTTTTTGTTCATATTTCCAGAATTAATTCGAGAATAAAGGTTGATTTCTGCGAATTCTGTAATATATTAGGACTTGAGAATGGGGGCGGCGTTCGCGAGGCCGCTTCTCCTCCCGTGCCGGCCCGGTGCGGAACGACCCCGATTCAGCCGACATGTGAAGTGCGTCCTGCGCTTGCCTCGCGCGCGGGCAATCAGGCGCGCGAACCGCGCCGCGGCGAAACACGCGCCCGCGCCGGCACAGGCGCGCGCAGGATACGCGCGAATCAGGGTCCCGCTACCTGGGCAAGCCGGGCGGCGGGAGGAACGGAACGGAGTGGAACGAAACAGGATGGAGGAACGACATGCAGGATGCTGACGGATACGGCTTCGAGGAGCCAGGCAGAGCGCTCGAACTCCTGACTTCGACGGTTGATTCGCATAAGTAGTTGATATTGCCTGGTTCTCATTTCGGCTAGGCACTACATCCGGCATTTCTTCGAGCCGTGCTTCGTCGACGGTCAGGCGAGTTGATACGGGGTGATCGTCAGGGGCAGCCCCATGGTTGCGTAAATCTGCTCCGCCGCCGGTGTCGGCTTCGAGGGGATGACGTAGCGGTTGCCCGATTGCCGACAGCGCAGCAGGGAGCACTGGCGGTGGACGAGGGCGGAGCGGATGACCTCCGGGGACATCCGCCGCTTCTGGATGGCGACGCGGTACGCAAGGTGTCGAACGCAGGCGAAGGCCAGGAAGGCGATGGCGATGTGAGCGCGGATCCGGTCCGGGTTCCAGTGCCAGATGGGACGTATCTTCAGGTCGTGTTTGGTGATCCGGAAGCTCTCCTCGACCTGCCAGAGCCCCTGGTAGTGAGCCATCACTTCGGTGACGCGCGCGTCGCGCAGATTGGTGATGACGCCGGTGAGCCCGTCCCATCGTGCGGCCTCGGCGATCTTCTCCGGGTTCACCGTGAGCCGTGCGTCGCCCTCGACGGCGATGAAGTGCGGCGCGACAATCAGCTTGAGACGCTGGCGACAATCAGGATGAGACGGGGGAAGGCGGCGGCCCGGAACGGAGGGAGGGCGTAGCCCGACCGGAGTTCCGGGCCGCCGCCTCAAAAAATTTTTCCTGGACCTTCTGGCGGGGTCGGTCGGCTGGGCGAACGGTGACGTTTTTCCGAGTAGAGGAGCGCGTCATTGCCCGGGCGTTACGTAACCGATCGCCAGAAGAGGCTGTTCATGACCCACAAGAAGACCGACACCATCGAGGTGGCGGCCGCCAAGGCGGGGTTCGGCCGTGCCACCGGCTACCGTCTTGCCGCCGATCCGGAGCCATTCCGGGAGAAGAAGCCGCGGGGTCGGCGCCGCCCGGACCCGCTGGCCGATATCTTCGAGAAGGACGTCGTGCCGATCCTTGAGACCAGCCCGGCCATCCGTCCGGTTGGCGTGTTCGAGGAGTTGATGCGCCGTCATCCCGAACTGGACCCGGGGGTGCGGCGTACGCTGGAGCGGCGGATCCGCACCTGGCGCGCCCAGTATGGCGCGGAGAAGGACGTGATCTTCCGCCAGAAGCACGAGCCGGGCCGGCAGGGCCTGTCCGACTTCACTCGCATGGGCTCGCTCGGCGTGACCGTGGCGGGGCAGCCGCTGGATCACATGCTCTACCACTTCCGCCTCGCCTGGTCGGGCTTCACCCATGCCCATGTGGTGCTCGGCGGGGAGAGCTTCACGGCGCTGGCCGAAGGGCTGCAGGACGCGCTGTGGCACCTCGGGGGCGCGCCTCTCGATCACCGCACCGACAGCCTGTCGGCGGCGTTCCGCAACCTGAGCAAGGACGCCGTCGAGGACATCACCGGGCGCTACCGGGGGCTGTGCGAGCACTACGGCATGGAGGCCACCCGCAACAACCGCGGCGTGGCCCACGAGAATGGCTCGATCGAGGGGCCGCACGGCCACCTCAAGCGCCGGATCGCGGATGCGCTGGCCTTGCGCGGCTCGTCCGACTTCGAGACCCTCGAAGCCTATCGGCTCTTCGTCGCCGACGTGGTCGGCCGGGCCAATGCGCATCGCTCCAAGGCGATCGAGGCCGAGCGCGCGGTGCTGCGGGACCTGCCGGTCGAGCGGACCGTCGATTACGAGCAGATCAGCGTCAACATCGGCCAGTCCTCGGGCTTCGTTCTCCGCCGCGTGTTCTATACCGTGCCCTCGCGCCTGATCGGACACAGGCTCGGCGCGCGCGTCTGGGATGACCGGATCGACCTCTTCCTCTCGGGCGCTCACCTCCTCACCCTGCCGCGCGCGCGCGTCGGCGCGAGCGGTCCGGGCGCCCATGTCGTCAACTACCGGCACGTCATCCACTCCTTGAAGAAGAAGCCGATGGCGCTCCTGAACCTGGTCTACCGCGACGAGTTGTTCCCTCGCGAGCCCTACCGGCGCTGCTTCGAGAAGGCCCTGGAGCGGCTCGGCGAGCGCGAGGCCTGCCGCCTCGCCGTCGGCCTGCTGACGCTTGCACATGAGGACACCTGCGAGGCCGAACTGGCCGCGGAGATCGATCGTGCCCTCAAGACCGGCCGTCTTCCCGACCCCGACAAGCTCAAAGCCCGCTTCGCGCCGCAGCGCGGCAGCATGCCCGCCATCAAGGTCGCCAGGGCGCCACTCCTCGGCTACGGCGCGTTGCTGCAAGGAGACGCGGCATGACTGACAACCGGGACAGACCCGCCGCCGACCCCAACAAGGTCGACGCCATCAGGCTCTCCCTGATGCTCACCGAACTCCGCCTGCCGACCATCAACCGGCTCTGGCAGGGCTTCGCCAAGAGGGCCGACGCCGAGGGATGGACCGCAGCACGCTTCCTCGCAACCCTCGTCGAGCACGAACTCGCCGAGCGCGACCGCAGGCGCATCGAACGCCATCTCAGGGAGGCGAAGCTGCTCCCCGGCAAGAGCCTCGACAGCTTCGACTTCAACGCCGTGCCGATGATCTCGAAGGCCCAGGTCAACGCGCTGGCCGCCGGCGATGCCTGGCTGACCCAGGGCGCCAATTGCCTCATCTTCGGACCGCCAGGCGCCGGCAAGAGCCATCTCGCCTCCGCCATCGGCCTCGCCCTGGTCGAGAACGGATACCGCGTCCTCTTCACCAGGACCACCGATCTCGTCCAGCGCATGCAGGTCGCCCGCCGCGAACTCGCCCTCGAAGCCATGCTCGCAAGGCTCGACCGATACCACCTCCTCATCCTCGACGACATCGCCTATGTCCAGAAGGATCAGGCCGAGACCAGCGTCCTCTTCGAACTCATCTCCGCCCGCTACGAGCGCCGATCCCTGCTGATCACCGCCAACCAGCCCTTCGGTGAGTGGGGAAAGGTGTTCCCGGACGAAACAACCGCGGTGGCTGCCGTCGACCGGCTCGTCCACCACGCCACCATCCTCGAAATGAATGTCGAGAGCTACAGGCGCCGCGAAGCCCTCGACAGAGGCAAGCGAAAGGCTGGGCGCCCGGCAAGCTACGCCACCAAAAAAAACACCAAAAACTGAACCGCTGCCGCCAGATCGGCCCAGCGGCCACAACACTCACGGCCCGCGGGAATCGCCTCCGCGGGCCGTCTCTTCTCCGACCCGACGGCCCCCCCGCGACAATCAAAACGCTCTCCGAAAACCTTGTTTGTCGCGCCGCGACAATCAAAATCCGAAACCGCTTGCAATCCGCGCCCCGCGCGACAATCATCAACTCGCCGATGCCGCCGGGGAATCTCATCCTGATTGACGCGCGGCTCTCACCCAGATTGTCGCGCTATAATGAAGCGCTTCGCCCCGTGATTGGAGAGCAGTTCCCTGGGATTGTCGCTGCGGGCCAGCCTGTCGAGCAGGCGTTCCACCTGATGGCGGCGCTCGTGCGCGTCCTTGCGTGCGCGCTGGGGGCAGAAGACGACGATCAGGCGACGGCCCTTGTACTCCCACTCGCCGACCCGGCGGTCCTGTGAGCCCTCCAGCGGGGCATAGGTCCCGGGGTCGAGAACCTGCCCCAGCAGCGCGAGCGGCAGCTTGCGCAGCCGCGCGCCGACGACATACTCGCCGCCGATGGCGTCCATGGCGTCGAGGTTGTCGGCGCTCAGCATGCCCCGGTCGGCCACGCATACCGTGCGCTCCACCTGGTGGCGGCGCTGCATGTCCTGCAGGACCGGGACCATGCTGTGTCCCTCGTAGGTGGCGCCGGGGAAGACCTCGTAGCTGATCGGCAGCCCTTCGCGCGTCACCATCAGCGCCAGCAGAACCTGCGAGTCCTTGTGTTTGCCGTCCTTGCTGAAGCCGTGCTGGCGAAGCTCGTCCTCGGCGGCCGTCTCGAAGTAGAGCGTGGTGCAATCGAAGAAGAGGATCGCGACCGGCTCCGGCAGCAGCGACCGGCTCGCCTCGCCGACGCGCGTGCGCAGTCGCTCGATCACCGTCGCGTCGAGCTGATCCATCATCCGGTAGACCTTCTCGAGCGGAAGACTCACGCCGAAGTCCTCCTCGAGCCGGCGCACGCTGCCCCGCTTGCTGTCGGGGTTGGCTACCCGCGCCATCACCACATGGAACAGCGCGTCATGGGAGGCCCGGTAGCGCGAGCGCGGCAGCAGCGCGTCGAGGCCCAGCAGCCGGTAGATCTCGCCATAGACCTCGTGGATGCCTGTGATCAGGCGCTGCTCCTCTTCAAGCTGCTTGAGGTCGACCGGGAGTTCCTCCTTGCCGTCCCCCCGGCGGCCGACACGGATCGCCTGCTCAGCGATCTTCTCGGGCGCAAACAATGCCGGCTGACGCTCGTCCTCCAGCTTCGCCTTGACGTACTCGCCGAGCTGCCTCAGGCGCTCGAGCTCGTCCTCGTCCATGGCCACGCCGACATGGCGGACGATGCGCTGTCGGACCTTGCCGCCGTCGCGCACGGCCTCGACGATCTGGACCGAGCGTCGCGGGCTGTTGGGGGAGGTCTTGATGCGCACGAACATGGGGGGAGTGTAGCGCGTGGCGGAGGCATTGACAGTCTCAAAGATTTACTAGGCACTACAACGCAGCTTGACCGCACCGCAACTGCCAACTCATTGGCTTTACTGAAAACTCCAGACGCGAGATCGGTCAGAAGTCAGCCCAACCGTCGAAGTCAGGAATTAATTCGAGAATAAAGGTTGATTTCTGCGAATTCTGTAATATATTAGGACTTGAGAATGGGGGCGGCGTTCGCGAGGCCGCTTCTCCTCCCGTGCCGGCCCGGTGCGGAACGACCCCGATTCAGCCGACATGTGAAGTGCGTCCTGCGCTTGCCTCGCGCGCGGGCAATCAGGCGCGCGAACCGCGCCGCGGCGAAACACGCGCCCGCGCCGGCACAGGCGCGCGCAGGATACGCGCGAATCAGGGTCCCGCTACCTGGGCAAGCCGGGCGGCGGGAGGAACGGAACGGAGTGGAACGAAACAGGATGGAGGAACGACATGCAGGATGCTGACGGATACGGCTTCGAGGAGCCAGGCAGAGCGCTCGAACTCTCCCCTCCCGCTTGCGGGCTACCGCATGCACACATCTCGTTTCGGTCCGTAACCGGTGGCCCGACCCTTCCCCATCATGCCCTCTCCCCGCCATACCCGGACTTGTTCCACTGGTGTCCGGTTCAGACATTGAGGGGGAGCCGAACGGGATTTCGGGAGCGCGCGGCGTCCCCGGTCGGCCTCCTGTCCGTCATGCCCGAACGCCCCCCTTCGACAGGTTCAGGGCACCCCCTTCGTCATACCCGGACTTGTTCCGGGTATGACGAAGGGGGTGCTGCGAGAACCGGGGCGACGGTTAGGATATGCGGGGCAACGCCACCACGCGGGGATGTGTGAATCCGGTAGCGCTTGCGGGAGAGGAAGAAAGAGGAGCGGACCCATGCCCCAAACGGCCACAGGACATGCGCCATGCGCATGCAGAACATGACATCCCATGACACCCCGCGAGGAGTCCTCACGGCGGGCCGGCGCCGCCCTTCGCCGTCCGGCGGCGGGCGAACCGTTGCTTGACTTGGACTGTCCGGTCGGAAACCATGGAACCGGCAGCCTTTTGTGGCGGAGCCCGGCTGAAAGCGGGATGTCGAAGCTGAAAACGGCAACTGGCGAAACCGCCCTTGAACGCGACCTCGCTTACCAGGCGGAGATCCTGCAGGGCGTTTCCCGCACATTCGCGCTTACCATTCCCCAGCTGCCCGCCCCGCTCCGCGACGCGGTCGGCAATGCCTATCTGCTCTGCCGGATCGCGGACACCATCGAGGACGAAGCCGCCCTCTCCGCAGCCCGGAAACGCGAGTTTTCCGAACGCTGGGTCGGCGTCGTCGAAGGCAGCGAGGACGCAAGAGCCTTCTCGGACGACCTCATCGTCCTGCTGACCCGCTCGGCGACCGAAGCCGAGCGCGACCTGATCGCCAACGTTCCCCGCGTCATGCGGATCACGGACGGCTTCTCCGCCGCGCAACGGCAGGCAATGTTGCGCTGCGTGAGGATCATGACGCACGGCATGACGGAATTTCAGGAAGGCACCAGCCTCGAAGGGCTGAACGACCTCCAGCACCTCGACCGCTACTGCTACCATGTCGCCGGCGTCGTCGGCGAAATGCTGACGGAACTCTTCTGCGACTATTCCGAGGAAATCGACGCGCGGCGCGAGGAGCTCTTCGCGCTCTCGGCCTCTTACGGGCAGGGCCTCCAGATGACCAATATCCTGAAGGACATCTGGGAAGACCGGAGCCGCGGCGCCTGCTGGCTGCCGCGCAGCGTCTTCCTAGCGGCCGGCTTCGACCTCCGCTCGCTTGCGCCGGGCCAGGCCGATCCCGGCTTTGTCGAGGGGCTGAACCGGCTCATCGCGATCGTCGGCCAGCATCTCGCCAATGCGCTTCGTTACATCCTGCTCATCCCGGCGCACGAGACGGGCATCCGCCGGTTCTGCCTGTGGGCGCTCGGCATGGCGGTGCTCACCCTGCGTCGCACATACACGACGCCCGCCTTCGGGAGCGGCCAGGAAGTCAAGATTTCGCGGCGCGCCGTAAAGGCCGTGGTCGTGACCACCAGCGCGCTGGCGCGCTCCGACGCCGCGCTGAAGATTCTGTTCACCGGCCTCGGGCGCGGCCTTCCCCGCGTCCGGGAAGCGGGCGGCCCGGCCGCATGAGCCGGCGCCCGGGAGTCCTGCGGAGCGTTGCCGCCGGGCGACCCTTCCGTCATGCCCGAACGTCCCCCCTCTTCATCGTCATGCCCTCATATCGTCATGCCCTCATATCGTCATGCCCTCATATCGTCATGCCCGGACTTGTTCCGGGCATCCATGCAGCCGCCGCGATGGCCCCGACGGAGATGCCCGGAACAAGTCCGGGCATGACGGAGAAGGGCGTTCGGGCACAGCGCAGGGAGGCTGTTCGGACACGATGGAGGGAAGCGGACCGGAGACACCGCGCGCGCCCAAAAACTCCGGACCGGACCGGCCCAATGATGGAACCGGACAGCCGTGGATCAGGTCCGGGTATGACGATCCAGGGGTCGGGCATGACGGGAAGAGGCCATGACGTTGTTGGGGGGCGGGCATGGCGGAGGAAGACGGCGGGAAGAGCGGCCGGACCGAAGAGGCCGCGACAGTCTGCGGAGAATAGCGGCCGGGATTCTGCTTTCGCTCTTCGGCGCGGCGGCGCAAGCGGCGGATGTCGAAGTCGAACTGTCCGGCAGGTTCAGCATCGAGAGCCGCCTCTATCTGGACAGCGCCCAGCATCCCGGCCAGCGGTCCCATGCGAGCGGCTTCACGGCGAAGCCGGAGCTCTATGCCGAGGACGAGGAGGGCCGCAGCCTCACCATCTCGCCCTTCTTCCGCTACGACAGCGCCGACCCGCGCCGCACCCATGCCGATCTCCGCGAAGCCTTCCTGCTGCTCTACGGCGAACTCGGCGAGGGGGAGTGGGAGTTGCGCCTCGGTGTGGACCGGGTCGCCTGGGGCGTGGCGGAAGTGCGCAACATCGTCGATATCGTCAACCAGACGGACCTGGTCGAGCACCCCGACGAAAAGACCAAGCTCGGCCAGCCCATGGCGCACGGCACATGGTCCGCCGACTGGGGCGTGCTGGAGCTGTTCCTCCTGCCCTGGCACCGGGAGCGCACCTATCCGGGCCGCGCCGGCCGGCTGCGCAGCGGCCTCGTCGTGGACAATGACAGGGCAACCTATGACAGCGCCGCCGAGGAACGGCACATGGACTGGGCGGTCCGTTACAGCGGCAGTTTCGGCCCCGTCGATATGGGCGTTGCCTATTTCGACGGCCAGAGCCGGGAGCCGGTCCTGCGGCCTGCGAAGTTTGTGACGATGCCGGGACTGCCGCTGCCTGTGCCGACAGCCCTGCACCCCCATTACGAGAAAATCCGGCAGTTCGGGCTGGACGCGCAGCTCACCACCGGACCCTGGCTGTTCAAGCTGGAGGCCATCCGCCGCCTCGGCGCCAGCAACCGGCCCAGCGTGCAACACCCTTTGGGCGAAGAAGACGATTACGGCGCCTGGATAGTCGGCGGCGAACACACGCTGTACGCCGTCTTCGACACGGAAGCCGAGATCACCCTGCTGGCGGAGTGGCACTGGGACGGGCGGGGAGCGGAGCGCGCGACCAACGCCTTCGAGAACGACCTGTTCCTCGGGGCCCGGCTGGCGCTCAACGATGTCGAGGGCACCGAGTTCACCCTGAGCGTGGCGGAGGATCTGGACCATGGCGGCCGGGTATTCGGCTTCGAGGCGAAGACAAGGCTGGACGACAACTGGTCGTTCGAACTCGAGGGCACGGCGTTCCACGGCGTCGAGCGGCCGGGCGACGCCCTCTACGGGGTGCGCCGCGACACCTTCATCGGCGCGAGCCTCATCTACAACCTGTAGCCGCCGGCAAGGCGCGCGGCGAAATCCGTCATGGCCGGCAAGACGGCGTCCCCGGCCTCGCGCCAGGGCGTATGGCCGCAGCCGGGCAGCAGCAGGATTTCCGCCGGGCCTGACACCTGCCGGGCGATGCGGTCGGTCTGTTCGCGCGTGCCGTAAGGGTCGGCCCCGCCCTGGAAGGCGAGCAGCGGCGCGGTCACCTTCGGCAGGTAGCCTTCGATGTTCCAGTCGCGGAAACGCGGGTCGAGCCAGGCCAGGTTCCAGGCATCGAACGTCCCGGCGGCGTCGCGGTGCCAGCGGGCGAGCCGCCTGTCGAGGCCTCCGCCGTCGAAGGCGCGCCGGGCCTCCGTGATGGCGCGGATCGAACAGTCCTCGACGAAGACATGCGGGGCCATGAGGACCAGCCCGGAGACGGCGTCCGGAAAGGCGCCGGCATGGATGAGGGCGATGGAGCCGCCGTCGCTGTGGCCGACGAGCAGAGGCCGCTCGATGCCGAGCGCCGCCAGCACCGCCGGCAGGCGCCGTTCGGCCTCGACATGCATGTAGTCGAGCGGGAATGCGCCGCCGGCCGGCAGCGACGAGCCGCCATAGCCGGGGCGGGAATAGACCAGCGCGCCCGCGCCCGTCTGCGCCGCCGCCCGGTCGGGAAAATCGCGCCAGAGGGCGGCCGATCCGAGCCCTTCATGCAGGAACACCAGCGTCGGGCGGGTGGAATCGCCCGCGATCCAGCGGTATTCGATCTCGCCGTCGTCGAGGGCGAGCCGGCCGTCCAGGACCGGCGGACCGCTCATGCGCGGAGCTTGTACCGCTGGATCTTGCCGGTCGCCGTCTTCGGCAGCTCGTCCACGAATTCGACCCAGCGCGGATATTTGTAGGCGGCGAGCTGGCCGCGCACGAAATCCTGCAGCTCCGCCTCACCGGCTTCCCTGCCCTCCTGCAGCACCACGAAGGCCTTCGGCTTGATGAGGCCGTCCGGGTCCTCCGCACCCACCACCGCCGCCTCCAGCACGGCCTCATGCTTCAGCAGCGCACCTTCCACCTCGAAGGGCGAGACATAGATGCCGCCGACCTTGAGCATGTCGTCCGCGCGCCCGGCGAAGGCGTAAACGCCGTTCCCGTCGCGCGTGTATTTGTCGCCCGTGCGCGTCCAGGCGCCGCGGAAGGTCTCGACCGAACGCGCCCGCCGGTTCCAGTAGAACACCGCGCTGGTCGGTCCCTTGACCTCCAGCGCACCCAGCGCGCCGGGCTCCTCGATCACCCGGTCGTCATCGTCCACAAGGCGCAACTCATAGCCCTCGACCGGGCGCCCCGAAGCCCCCGGCGCGATGTCGCCGACCCGGTTTGTGATGAAGATATGCAGCATCTCGGTGGAGCCGAGGCCGTCCAGAATGTCCACGCCGACGGCCTCCTGCCAGCGACGCAGGATTTCGGGCGGCAGTGCCTCGCCGGCGGAGACCGCAAGCCGGAGCGCATGTTCGCCCGGCTCCGGCGCCTCGCCGCTCGCGAGCAGCATGGCGAACAGGGTCGGCACGCCGAAGAAGATTGTGGGCCGGGCCTCGCGCAGCAGGCGGCAGATCGGCCCCGGCTCCGGCGGTCCTTCAAGCAGCACCGAGGTCGCTCCCGCCGCCATCGGGAAGGTCAGGCCGTTGCCGAGTCCGTAGGCGAAGAACAGCTTGGCGGCGGAGAACAGCACGTCGTCTTCGGCGACACCCAGCGTCGGCCCGGCATAAAGCTCCGCTGTGCGCGCCAGGTCGCCATGCAGATGCACCGCGCCTTTCGGCTGGCCCGTCGTGCCCGAGGTGTAGAGCCAGAAGCACATCTCGTCCTCGACCGTTTCGGCAGCCGCGAACACAGGGCTCTCGGGCGCGATCAGCCGCGCGAGTTCGCCGCCGTCCCGGATGACGCGGTCGTGTAGTCCCTCGAAGACCGGGGCGAGATTCGCCGAGACGAAGGCCGCCTGCGCGCGGGCATCGTGCAGCATGAAGGCGTAGTCGTCGCGGGTTAGCCGCGTGTTGACCGGCACCGGGACGACGCCGGCCTTGATGGCACCGAGGAAGCAGGTGTGGAAATCCGCCGTGTCGTTGAGGCAGAGGAGGATACGCTCCTCGCGCCTGACGCCGAGCGCCGCGAGCGCATGGGCGAACCGGCTCGTCGCCGCGTCGATGTCGGCATAGCTGTGCGCGCCCCGGCTGTCGATCACCGCCGTCTTCGCGCCGCGCCCGGCGGCGAGGTTGCGCCCGATCAGGTCCGCCGCCGCATTGTAGCCGGCCATGTCGCTCACACCTCCGCCATGGCGCTTTCATACCACGACCGCGCCCAGTCCGCCGCTTCGTCCTCCGGCAGGATGCCGGAAGACGCATTGTGGCGCATGGGTTCGCCCACGCGCCTTGCGCCGAGCTCGCTCAGGATGCGGTCGAAGGTCATGCCGCCGCCGCAGAAGGTCCGCGCATAGGTCATGTCGCCGAGTGCGAACAGGCCGTAACGGACATGGGCGAGGTCGGGTCGCTCGCTTTCCAGCGCATCGGCGAGGGCCTGGCCGTTGTCCGGCACGTCGCCCTGCCCGTAGGTGGAGCTGACCACGACATAGAGGCCCGGCGCCGCGAAGGCGCTCGCATCCAGATCGTCCATCGGCAGGAGGTCCACCTCCGCGCCCTCGTCTTCCAGTGCGGCCTGGACTTCCTCGGCGACAAGGTCGGCCGTGCCGGTCATCGTCGCGACATAGATGATGACAGAGCTGCTCATGTGCTGCATTATATTTCCTGTGACCGACGCCGCCAAGGAAAACATTGCTGCGCCGCTCGGCGCAAGGCTGCGGACTCTCCGGGCCGCTCGCGGCATGAGCCGGCGCATCCTGGCCCGTGACAGCGCGGCGTCGGAACGCTATCTCGCCGAACTGGAGAGCGGAAGGGCGAACCCCTCAATCGGCGTGCTGGCCCGCATCGCGGCAGCCATCGGCGTGGACCTCGCAACACTGTTTTCGTCCCCCGCCCACGACGCGGCGGCCGCCCTGCTGGAGCGGCTCGGCCCGGAAGACCGGGCCGCCGCCCATGCGCTGCTGGAACGCCATTTCGGACGGGCTGCGGACAAGGCGGAACGGATCGCGCTTATAGGCTTGCGCGGCGCCGGCAAGACGACCCTCGGGCACCTTCTGGCGGAACGTCTCGACTGGCCCTTCGTCGAACTCACCCGAGAGATCGAGCGGGAATACGGCGCCAACATTGCGGAAATCCTGGCCTTGTCGGGCCAGCCGGGGCTAAGGCGGCAGGAATACCGTGCGCTCAGCCGCATTACGGAGAAGGGCGGGCGCGGGGTCATCGCCACACCCGGCGGCATCGTCGCGGAGGCCGCCAGCCTCGATCTGTTGCTGACCCGCACCCATACGGTCTGGGTGACGGCCTCGCCCGAGGAGCACATGCGGCGCGTTGCCGCCCAGGGCGATCGCCGGCCGATGGCCGACAATCCGGAAGCGATGGCCGACCTCCGCGCAATCCTTGCCGCCCGCAGCCCCGATTATGCCCGCGCCGACGCCCGGCTCGATACGTCGGGCCGTCCACTCGAGGACTGCCTCGACGAATTGGAGCGAACTGCCCGCCGGCTGCTTGCAACAAGGCAGGGCGGCTGCAGCTTGACTCCCGCTGAACAGGAAATATAATGCATAAATGACCGACAATATGCTCATCACCTACGACCGCGAACCGGAGAGCTACCGGCACTGGTCGCTGGCGGTGGACGGAGCGGTCGCGACGCTTACGCTCGAAGTGGACGAGGATGGCGGGCTCCGTCCCGGCTACGCGCTGAAGCGCAACTCCTACGATCTCGGCGTCGATATCGAGCTCAACGACGCGCTCAACCGGCTGCGCTTCGAGCATCCTGAGGTGCGCGCGGTCATCGTGACCAGCGCCCTCGACCGCATGTTCTGCGCCGGGGCCAATATCTACATGCTCGCCGGATCGAGCCATGCGGCGAAGGTCAATTTCTGCCGCTTCACCAACGAGACCCGCAACTTCATGGAGGATGCGAGCCGGCGCTCGGGCATCGCCTTCATCGCGGCCTGCAACGGCACGGCGGCGGGCGGCGGCTATGAGCTGGCGCTGGCTTGCGACGAGATCTGGCTCATCGAAGACCGGTCGAGCGCCGTCAGCCTGCCGGAAGTGCCGCTGCTGGGCGTGCTGCCGGGCACGGGCGGCCTGACGCGCATCACCGACAAGCGCCGCGTCCGCCGCGACCTCGCCGACGTGTTCTGCACCGACCCCGACGGCGCACGCGGCCGCCGGGCGCTCGAATGGGGCCTTGTGGACCGCACCGCGCCGCCGCAGCGCTTCGAAACCGCCGTGCGAGAGCGCGCCGAGGAACTCGCCGGCCGGCCGGACCTGCCCGCGGGCGACCCGGTGCCGCTCACGCCGCTGGAACGGCGCGTCGAACCGGACGGCTACCGCTACCCGAATGTGCGCGTGCGAATCGAGGACACGCGGCGGCTCGCGGAGATCACGGTCTCCGGCCCCTCGGGGCCGGTGGCGATGGAGCGCTCCGCCGCCTGGTGGCCGCTCGCCGCCGCGCGCGAGCTCGAAGACGCGGTGCTGATGTTGCGAACGAACCACGAGCAGATCGGCGCCTGGGTGTTGAAGACCGAGGGCGACGGGCAAGCGCTGCTGGCCGTGGACGCCCTGCTGAGCGAAGGTGCCGAAACCGACCGGTTCCTGCGGGAGACAGTCGCCTGGTGGCGGCGTGCGCTCGCCCGGCTGGACGTGACCTCCCGCTCTCTGATCGCGCTCATCGAACCCGGCTCCTGCTTTGTCGGCCCCCTGCTGGAACTGGCGCTCGCCGCGGACCGCAGCTTCATGTTCCAGCCGCTCGACGAGCCGGAGGCCGCGCCCCGGATCGCACTCGGCGCGCTGAACCGGGGCAGCCTCGAAACGGCGAACGGGCGCACCCGGCTCGACTGCCGCTTTTCCGGTGCAATTCCCGAATTCGACACCGACAGTTTCGGCCCGGAAGAAGCGCTCGCCGCGGGACTCGTAACCTTCGCTCCCGACGAACTCGACTGGGAGGACGAGGTGCGCATTGCGCTGGAGGAGCGCGCGGCGCTCTCGCCGGATGCGCTGACGGGCATGGAGGCGAGCCTGCGCTTCGGCGGCGCCGAAACCCTCGCCACCAAGATATTCGGCCGGCTTACCGCCTGGCAGAACTGGATTTTCAGCCGCCCCAACGCCGTCGGCGAGGACGGGGCGCTCAAGCGTTTCGGCTCCGGCACAAGGCCGGGCTTCGACTGGAGGCGTGTGTGATGGCTGTCGATTACACGGGGCGCATCCCCAACAATATCGATCTCTCCGAGGACCGGCGCCTGCAGCGCGCGCTCGAGCACTGGCAGCCCCGCTTCCTCAACTGGTGGAGCGAGCTCGGTCCCGAGGGCTTCCAGGCGGCGGATGTCTATCTGCGCACCGCAACGGCGGTGGATGCGAGGGGCTGGGCCAGCTTCGGCTATGTGCGCATGCCGGAATACCGCTGGGGCATCTTCCTTGCCGAGCCCGAGCAGGACCGCGTGATCGGCTTCGGCGACGAGATGGGCAAGCCGGTCTGGCCGGAGGTTCCGGGCGAGCACCGCGCCGCGCTCCGCCGGCTGATCGTGACCCAGGGCGACACCGAGCCCGCCTCCGTCGAGCAGCAGCGCCGCCTCGGCCATAGCTGTCCGTCGCTCTACGACCTGCGCAACCTCTTCCAGGTCAATGTCGAGGAAGGCCGCCACCTCTGGGCGATGGTCTATCTGCTGCACGCCCATTTCGGCCGCGACGGGCGCGAGGAGGCCGAGGAACTGCTCTACCGCCACTCGGGCGACCCGGACAATCCGCGCATCCTCACTACCTTCAACGAGCCGATAGACGACTGGCTCTCCTTCTTCATGTTCACCTATTTCACCGACCGGGACGGCAAGTACCAGCTGAAGTCGTTCGCCGAGTCGGCCTTCGACCCGCTGGCGCGCACCTGCTCCTTCATGCTGACCGAGGAGGCGCACCACATGTTCGTCGGCGAAACCGGCATCGGTCGGATCGTCAGGCGCACGCTCGAAGTGATGCAGGCGCTCGGCACGGACGACCCGGACGCGGTGCGCGCCCAGGGCGCCATCGACCTGCCGACGCTCCAGCGCTACATCAATTTCTGGTTCTCCTCCTCGCTCGACCTGTTCGGCTCCGAGACCTCCTCCAACGCCGCCGCCTATTTCGCGGCGGGCCTGAAGGGACGGCCCGACGAGGCGGGTTTCGAGGACCATGTGTGCCTCGACACCGTCGAACGCATCGCGGTTCCCGACGAGACGGGCGGCATCCGCGAGGAGGAAGTGCCGACCCGCAATGCGATGAACGAGATCACGCGCAACCTCTATGTGAAGGACTGCGCCATCGGCATGACGCGCTGGAACCGGACGATAAAGCGCGCGGGCTTCGACGCCGAACTCTTCCTGCCCTCGACGCGCTTCCGCCGCACCATCGGCCGCTGGGCCGGGGCTCCCGTCGCCCCCGACGGCACGCCGATGGCCGACGACCTCTACCGCAGGCGCCTGCCCGGCTGGCTGCCGACGGAGGAGGACAAAGCCTATGTCCGTTCGCTGATGCGGGCCGTCACCGAGCCCGGAAAGATGGCGGGCTGGATCGCCCCGCCGGCGCGCGGCATCGATGGCAAACCGGTCGATTACGAATATGTGAAGCTGCATTGACGGCGCGTTTCGCCATCGCCGGGTCCGGCCCGGCGGGCTGCTATCTGGCGGATGCGCTCGCCCGCGCCATACCGGGCGCGGTCATCGACGTGTTCGAGCGGCTGGACGAACCGTTCGGCCTGGTGCGTTTCGGCGTGGCGCCGGACCACGAGCAGACCCGCGCTATCGCCCGCGTGCTGCAGCGGCCGTTCGACAGGGGCGCGGCTTCTCTGCATCTCGGCGTCGAGGTCGGGCGCGATATCGGGTTGGATACGCTCCGCCGCGACTACGACGCCGTGGCGCTGGCGACGGGCGCGCCCCTGGACCGCAGGCTGGACGTACCCGGCGAAGAGTTGGCCGAGCCCTCGGGCCGCTTCATCCGCTGGATCAACGGCCATCCCGAAGCGGCCCCGCTGGCCCGTCTCGCCGGCGCCCGGCGCGCGGTCGTCGTCGGGGCCGGCAATGTCGCCCTCGACGCCGTCCGCCTGCTGGCGAAGCATCGCGAGATCGACTGCCTGAACCCGCTCGCGCTGGAGCGCATCGACCTGCTGATCCGGGGCGGCCCGGAGGATGTGCGCTTCAGCCCGACAGAACTTCTGGAGATCGGCGAGCTTGCGGCCGCATGGCCCGAGGTGGAGGCATTCGGGGACGCGAGCGGCGAAGCCTCTGTCATCCTGAAGGACTTCGCGGCGCGGCCGCCGGGGCGCGGCATTCCGATCCGCTTCCATTTCCACACACAGGCAACGGCCTTTCTGGGCGCAGGCCGGCTGGAGGCGGTCCGGACCGGCGGCGGCGTCCTGCCGGCCGATCTCGCCGTCACCTGCATCGGCTACGAGAAGGCCGCCACAGACGGCGTCCGGCCAACGGGTCCCGAAATAGAGCCCGGCCTTTACGCCGTCGGCTGGGCCGCCCGCGGCCCGACCGGAACGATCCCGACGAACCGCGCCGAGGCCCGCGTCCTCGCCAAAAGGATGGTTGCCGGTCTCGAACTTTAGCCGGATCGGATTTGCGCCAGCCGCCCTTCCCTGTCTTCGCCGCAAGGAACTCAAATGCCTGACCCGCATTTCCGCGACTCGCAGCCGCGTTGATTGCGGCGGCGCAAGGAATAGGTTGCCCGCTTTCACGATACAGTGCGAGACGCAATGAAACCGACCGTCCGCCCCGCCAATCCGAACTTCTCCTCCGGGCCCTGCACCAAGCGGCCGGGATGGACGCCGGCCGTCCTCGCCGATGCCCTGGTGGGGCGCTCGCACCGCTCCGCGCCCGGCAAGGAAAAGCTGGCCGAGGTCATCGCCAGGAGCCGCCGGCTGCTCGGCATGCCGGAGGACTGGCGGCTCGCGATCGTGCCCGCTTCCGACACCGGCGCCGTGGAGATCGCGCTGTGGTCCCTGCTCGGCGCGCGCGGCGTCGATGTGCTGGCGTGGGAGAGCTTCGGGGCGAGCTGGGCCCTGGATGTCCGGAGCCATCTCGGCATCCAGGACGTGCGCCTGCTGGAAGCCGGATACGGCGCCCTGCCGGACCTGTCGGAAGCGGACTGCGACCGCGACCTTGTGTTCGTGTGGAACGGCACCACCTCGGGCGTCTGCCTGCCCGACGGCGACTGGATCGCCGAGGACCGGCGCGGCCTTGCGATCTGCGACGCCACTTCGGCCGTATTCGCCATGGACATGCCGTGGCCGAAGCTCGATGTCGTCACCTGGTCCTGGCAGAAGGCCATCGGCGGCGAGGGGGCGCACGGCATGCTGGCGCTCGGCCCGCGCGCGGCGGAACGGCTGTTGTCCTGGACGCCGCCATGGCCGCTGCCGAAGGTCTTCCGCCTGACCCGGGGCGGCGCGCTGATCGAGGGCGTCTTCCGCGGCGAGACGCTGAACACGCCTTCCATGCTGTGCGTCGAGGACGCGCTCGATGCGCTGGCCTGGGTGGAGAGCGTGGGCGGCCTTGCCGGGACCGTCGCGCGCACCCGGGCCAATGCCGCCGTCATCGGGGAGTGGGTGGCCCGGACGCGCTGGATCGACTTCCTCGCCCGCGACCCGGCGGCGCGCTCGCCGACCTCGGTCTGCCTCGCCTTCGCCGATCCCCGGGTCGCCGGCCTGCCGGAGGACCGGCTGAGGGCCTTTGTACAGGCATTTGCGGCGCGGCTCGACGCCGAGGATGCAGCCCGCGACATCGCCAACCATCGCGACGCGCCGCCGAGCCTGCGCATCTGGGCCGGCCCCACGGTCGAACGCAGCGACCTGGAGGCGCTCATGCCTTGGCTGGACTGGGCCTTCGAGGCCGAGGTCGGGAAGCTCTGAGCCGGCCGATGAAGAAGGTGCTGATCGCCGACCGCCTGAGTGCCCGCGCCGGAGAAATCCTTCGCGCAGCGGGGCTGGAGGTCGAAGAGGTGCCGGACCTCGCTCCGGAAGCCCTGGCTGCGCGGATGGCAGGCGTCCGCGGGCTGGTTGTGCGCTCCGCAACGGAGGTCTCGGCAGCACTGCTCGACCGCGCGCCCGATCTGGAAGTGGTCGGCCGCGCCGGCATCGGTGTGGACAATATCGACATCCCGGCGGCGACAGAGCGCGGCGTGGTCGTGATGAACACGCCCTACGGCAATACGGTCACGACGGCCGAGCACGCGATTGCGCTGCTGTTCGCGCTCGTGCGCCAGATACCGGCGGCGGACCGCTCGACCCAGGCCGGCAGGTGGGAGAAATCCCGCTTCATGGGCAGCGAGGTGGCCGGCAAGACGCTCGGCGTCATCGGCTGCGGCAATGTCGGCGCCGCCGTCTGCGCGCGGGCGCGCGGGCTCGCAATGCGGGTGCTGGTCTTCGATCCCTTCGTCTCGGAGGACCGGGCGCGGGACCTCGGCGCCGCCAAGGTGGATCTGGAGGCCCTTTTCGCCGAAGCCGATTTCATCACCCTCCACACGCCGCTGACAGAGCGGACGCGCGGCATGATCGACGCGGACGCCATCTCCCGGATGAAGCCCGGCGTGCGCCTCGTCAATTGCGCGCGCGGCGGGCTCGTCGTCGAGGCGGACCTCTCGGCCGCCCTCGACAGCGGCCATGTGGCGGGCGCAGCCTTCGATGTTTTCGAGGTCGAGCCGGCGGAGGAGAACGCGCTTTTCGGCCGCGACAATGTGGTGGCGACCCCCCATGTCGGAGCGTCCACGGCCGAAGCGCAGGAGAATGTGGCGGTCGAGGTGGCCCAGCAGATCGCGGCCTTCCTCCATACGGGCGCCGTCGTCAACGCCCTCAACGCGCCTTCGGTCACCGCCGAGGAGGCGCCGAGGCTCAAGCCCTATATGGGCCTGGCGGATGCGCTCGGCCGCTTTGTCGGGCAGATCTGCGACGATGCGATCACCGGCATCGACATCGCCTGGAAGGGAGACATGGCGCGGCTGAACACGCGCCCGCTTTCCGGCCTGGTGCTGCAGGGCGTGCTGTCCAGCCAACTCGACTCGGTCAACATGGTGAACGCGCCGCTCATCGCCCGCGAACGCGGCATCGATCTGCGTGAATCCTCGACCGGCGAGGCGGACGGCTACCGGGCCCTCATCGAGGTCAGGGCCGCCATGGGCGCGCGCAGCCGCACCGTCGCCGGCACGCTGTTCGGCGACCGGCTGCGGCTCGTGCGGGTGCAGGACATCCATTTCGAGGCGGCGTTCGGGCCGATCATGCTGTTCCTGCGAAACCACGACCGGCCGGGCGTCATCGGCAAGATCGGCACGATCCTGGGCGAGGAAGGCGTCAACATCGCCAACTTCCATCTCGGCCGCCCGGCGGCGGGCGGACATGCGCTCGCGCTCATCGAAATCGACGAGGACTGCCCGGAGCGCGTGCTGGATCGCATCGCCGCCCTGCCGGACACCATCGCCCGCCCCTTGGTGCTGCGGTTTTGAGCAGAGCGGTTGCGTTGCCGGGGGCCGAGTGTATCCTTCCAAGAGACACTTCGGACGTAGGGAACCGAACGATGGAGATAACCGCCAAGGAATTGCGGAGCCGTGTCGGAGAGGCGCTGGCCCTGGTGGAACGGGGCGAGCAGGTGACTGTCACCTATCGCGGCAAGCCCCGGGCGAGGCTGGTGCCCATCGAACATTCCGAGGAGGCGCCTTGCTATGAGCCTGCGCCCGCATCCGCCTTCGGCATGTGGAAGGACCGCACGGATATGGACGATGTGGACGCTTGGGTTCGCAACCTTCGCAAGGGGCTCCTTTTTGCTGATTGATTCCGACGTTGTGATAGGGTTTCTGCGCGGGCGGGCGCCTGCCCGGGAAGCGATCTCGAAACAACATCCCGTCCGAATTTCGACAGTGACTTATATGGAAGTTGCGCAAGGCGTGCGCAACAGGCAGGAGCTTCAGTTGTTCCGATGGACGGTTCGGACATACGGCTGGCGCATCCTGCCGCTCACGGAAGAGATTGGCAGCCGGGCAATCTCCTATGTCGAGGAGTATGCGCTCTCGCACGGTATGCGCATCGGGGATGCGCTCGTCGCAGCTTCGGCGGTGGTCTCCGGCTTGGGCCTGCTGACCGGTAATATCCGCCATTACCGCTTCCTTCCCGGACTCGCGCTGGAGCGCTACGACCCCGCCGGACGGGGTGTATGACCGACAGGGCGCTGCTGCCGGCGGGATTGCGCGATGTCCTGCCTCCGGATGCCGCCTTCGAGGCGGCCGTAGAGGCGCGCCTGCTGGAGCTCTTCGCGCTCAACGGCTACGAGCGCGTTGACCCGCCGCTCGCCGAGTTCGAGACGAGCTTCCTGGCGGACGAGGGCGCCGCGATTGCGGCCGACACCTTCCGCATCATGGACCCGGTTTCGCAACACATGCTGGCGTTGCGCTCCGACATGACGCTCCAGGTGGCGCGGATCGCACGCACCCGGCTTGCCGGCGAGCCGCGCCCGCTGCGCCTCGCCTATGCGGGACAGGTGCTGAGGGTCGGCGTCTCCCAGCTCCACGCCGAGCGCCAGGTGGCCCAGGCCGGGGTCGAACTGATCGGCGCGGAAGGCGTGTCGGCCGATGCCGAGGTCGCGCGGCTCGGCTTCGAGGCGCTGGAAGCGCTGGGCGTGCCGGGGGTGAGCATCGACCTGGGCGCGCCGGCGCTGGTGAGGGCGCTTCTCGCCGATGCCGGCCTTGAAGACGACACCGTGCTGGGCGACGCGCTCGGCCGCAAGGATGCGGCAGCTGTCGCTTCGCGGGGCGGACCGCGCTTCACGGCCCTGATGGCGGCGACCGGTCCTTACGAAACGGCGGCGCCGGCGCTCTCTTCGCTCGACCTGCCGGCGGCCGCGGCCGCGCTTCGGGACCGCCTGCTGGAAGTTGCGGCGGCGGTGGCGGCGGCGGCCCCCGGGCTGCGGATTACCATCGACCCGGTGGAGCACCGCGGCTTCCAGTATTACTCGGGAGCGGCCTTCAGCCTGTTCGCAAGCGGCGGTCGCGGCGAAGTGGGCCGCGGCGGCCGCTACCGCGCCGAGGGCGAGACGGGCACGGGCGTGACGCTCTATCTCGACGCCATCCACCGCCTGCTGACGCAGCCGGCCCCGCGTTCCCGCCTGTTTTTGCCTTACGGCACAAGCGGCGCGGAACGCCGGCGCTGGCAGGCGGACGGCTGGATAACGGTGCAGGCGCTTCAGCCGGCAGGCGATCCGGAAGCCGAAGCGCGCCGTCTCGGCTGCAGCTACCTGCTGGGTGCCGGCGGCATCGAATCCCTGGACGGAGACCCGGAATGACCAATGTGGCCGTGATCGGCGCGCAATGGGGCGACGAAGGCAAGGGCAAGGTCGTGGACTGGCTCGCCGAGCGGGCCGATGTCGTGGTGCGCTTCCAGGGCGGACACAATGCCGGCCACACCCTGCAGGTTGCCAACGAGACCTACAAGCTCTCTCTGCTGCCGTCCGGCGTGGTGCGGGGCACGCTGTCGATCATCGGCAACGGCGTCGTGGTGGACCCGTGGGCGCTGCTGGAGGAAATGGACCGCCTGCGCGGGCAAGGCGTTGCGGTTTCTCCCGAAACGCTGCGCCTCGCGGAAAGCGCGACCTTGATCCTGCCCTTCTACGGGCGCGTGGACCGGCTCCGCGAAAAGCGGCGGGGAAAGGGCGCCATCGGCACGACCGGGCGCGGCATCGGCGTTGCCTATGAAGACAAGGCCGGGCGGCGCGCGATCCGCGTTGCCGACCTCTATGACGATGCCGGGCTCCGGGAGAAGGTCGGCCATCTGCTGGAGCATCACAACGCATTGCTCCGGGGATGGAGCGCGGAGGAAATCGCGCCGGACGAGCTCATTGCGGGTCTGGAGGAGGTTCGCGGTCCGCTGGCGCCTTATGTCGATTGCGTATGGGAGCGGCTGGACGGGCTGCGCCGGTCCGGGAAGCGGCTTCTGTTCGAAGGCGCGCAAGGCATTCTGCTCGATGTGGACCACGGCACCTATCCCTTCGTGACCTCCTCGAACACGGTTGCCGCGGCAGCTGCGGTCGGCAGCGGCATGGGGCCGGGCGCGGTCGGCTATGTGCTCGGCACCGCCAAGGCCTATACGACGCGCGTCGGCGGCGGCCCGTTCCCCACCGAATTGACGGACGGGATCGGCGCGCATCTTGCGGAGCGCGGCCGCGAGTTCGGCACCGTCACCGGCCGGCCGCGGCGCTGCGGCTGGTTCGATGCGGCGGCGGTGCGCCAGGCGGTGCGGCTCTCGGGCATCGACGGCATCGCGCTCACCAAGCTCGATGTGCTGGACGGCCTTGAAAGCCTGAAAGTCTGCACGGGATACCGCATCGGCGGGCGCATGCTGTCGCGCCTGCCGGCCAGCCAGGCCGACCAGGCAGCGGTCGAACCGGTGTATGAGCGGCTGGAAGGCTGGTCCGAAAGCACGGCAGGCGCCACGGGCTGGGCGCAATTGCCGGCCACGGCGGTCAAATATGTCCGGCGTGTCGAGGAACTGATCGGCTGCCCGGTCGCGATGCTGTCCACGGGACCGGACCGCGAAGACACGATAGCGATGTACGACCCCTTCGCCGATTAGGGCGGCGAAGTCCCGGCTAGGCGGCCTGTTCGCGGGCTTCGCGCTTGGCCTTCGCCTTCTCGATACGGCGCTTGATGCGCCGGGCCTCGACCGTCAGCCTCGAATCGGGACGGCCGAGAAGGAAGGCGTCGAGACCGCCATTATGCTCCACCGTGCGCAGGCCGTGGCCCGAAATGCGCAGCCGCACCGCTTCGCCCAGGACTTCGCTCAGCAGCGTCCTGGACTGCACATTCGGCAGAAAACGCCGGCGGCTCTTGTTGTTGGCGTGGCTGACATTGTTGCCGGTCATCACGCCCTTGCCGGTGATCGCGCAGCGCCGCGACATCGCCTTCTCTCCCTGCCGGAACGGTCTCGTTCGGAACGCGGCTGTATAGGGACGCCGCCCCAACCGGTCAAGCGCCGGCTATCCGCCCAGTTCCCGCGAACGATTGGCGGCGGCGGCGACGGCGCGGCGCATCAGCGCGGCCAGGCCGTCATCCGCCATCAATACGTCGAGGGCGGCGGCGGTGGTCCCGCCCGGACTGGTGACATTACGCCTCAGCACGTCCGCGCCTTCCGGCGACCGGTTCAGCAGTTCCCCGGCCCCGGAAACGGTGGCGCGGGCGAGGCGCATCGCCATGTCGGCCGGCAGGCCCTCGCGCTGGCCGGCCGCAGCAAGCGCCTCCACCAGATGGAAGACATAGGCCGGGCCGCTGCCGGAAACGGCCGTCACCGCGTCCATGGCCGTCTCATCGCCGAGCCAGACGACCTCGCCGACGGCTTCGCAGATCGTCTGGCAAAGCGCCATCTGCGCGGGATCGACGCCCCGGTTCGCGGTGAGTGCGGCAATGCCGCGCCCGACCGCCGCCGGCGTGTTCGGCATGGCGCGGACAACCGCGGCGCCCCGGCCCAGTATTTTCTCGAAGAACGCGACCGGGGTCCCGGCGGCTATCGAGAGGAACACGGGCGCACCATGCCCCGTATATCTGCAATAGGCCGGAACGACCTCGTCCATCACCTGGGGTTTGACCGCGAAGATAACCGCGTCCGGGCGCAGCCGGTCGGTGACATTTTCGAGCGCCGTCGTGATGTGGACGCCCGGACTGCCCTGAAATTCGCGCGTCGCGGCCTCTTCCGGCTCGACGACCACGATCTGGTCGGCGAAGCGCCGTTCCAGCCAGCCGGTCAACAGCGCGCCGCCCATCTTGCCGCAGCCGACAAGGATCAGGTTAGGAGTGCTCATGCCTCGCCCATCGGATGGATCATTGCGGCCGCCACGGCCTTGGCCGGCGACTTGCCGCCCCACAGCGCATGTTGGAACGCCGGATAGAATTGGTCCAGCCCGCTTGTGGCGGCGAGCAGGATATCCTCCACCGGTTCCCTGGAGGCCGAAACGCCGCGAAGCGGAACGGCGTGGCGGAAGCAAAGCGCCCCGGCGTCGCGTTCGAAGCAGAAATGCCCGATTTCCAGCATATCGTTGGCATGGGCGAGCATTTCCAGCAGTGCGTCCCGCCCCTCCGCCGGCACCGGCAATCGGCAGGCCGCGGCAATCTGCATGACGGCGGGGCGCGTGTGCCAGGCCGCGCACACGGAGGTCTCGCCCCAACTGCCCTGAAGCTCGGCCGTGAGCGTTCGCGAATCGTCCCGGCTGTAGGCCCAGTCCCACGCCCGCACGATATCCTCGACCAGATCGATCGGATTCAGCGCCTCGGCAAAAGTTCTCTGTTTGAACATGCGCTAGCCAATACAGCACAATATGTCGTATTGCCAATGATCTAAGACCGCAATTTGTGGAAAACTAAGGTTCTTGCCGGCGTGCAGGAAGCGGACCCGGCGGGAAGGCGCATGGCGTTGTCATGCCCGCGAGACGGGCTATATTCGCCTCAAAGCGGGAAGCGGGCATGCGGCGATGAGCGAATATGTCGTCCAGAGGGCGAATATGGTGGAGTGCCAGTTGCGGGCCGGCCGGGTGACGAATGCGGCGTTGCTGGACGCGATGGGCGATGTGGCGCGCGAGGAGTTCGTTCCGACCGCGCTGAAGCCGGTCGCCTATGTGGACGAGGACCTTGCGTTTCGCGGCCGCGTTCTGGTGGAGCCGATGGTCTTTGCGCGCCTCGTGCAGTGCGCCGAACCCGGACCGGGCGACTATGTGCTCGATATCGGCGCCGGGCTCGGCTATTCGAGCGCCGTTCTAGGCCGGATTGCGAGCGCCGTCGTGGCGCTGGAAAGCGACGGCGAGCTCGCGGAAAAGGCCCGCAAAGCGCTTGCCGAGGCGGGCAGCGACAATGTCCTGGTGGTCGAAGGGCCGCTGGAGGCCGGCTGTCCCGAGGAGGCGCCGTTCAATCTCATCACCGTCCAGGGCGCCGTCGCGTCCGTTCCGCCGGCCCTGCTCGACCAGTTGGCGGAAGGCGGACGGCTCGCCGCGGTGGTGCGGTCCGGCGGCGGGCTCGGCCGGGCGGAGATCTTTACGAAACGGGGCGGCGTGGTGTCGTCGCGCACCGTCTTCGATGCCGGCACCCCCTATGTTGCCGGCTTCGAGCCCAGGCAGGAGTTCGTGTTTTGAGCGCTCGACGGTTCCGATTTGCGACGCTTTGCGCTGCGGCGGCGCTGGCGGCCGCCCTGCCTCAGGCAGCGGCCGGCGACACACTCCTCGAGGCGATGGCCAAGGCCTACGCCGCGAACCCGCAGCTCGAGGCCGAGCGCGCGCGCCTGCGCGCCACGGACGAGGGCGTGCCGCAGGCGCTGTCCGGCTGGCGGCCGACAGTGACGGCGCGGGGCAGCGCGGGTTTCGGACACTATGACTCCAGGGTTCCGAGCCGGCCCCAAGGTTCCATGTCGGAGAAACGCAGTCCCGCCACTCTGGAACTCGAGGCGAGGCAGCCGCTTTACAAGGGGCAGCAGACCGCCGCCCGGCTGCGCGGAGCGAAGCATCGCGTCTCCGCCCAGCGGGCACGGCTCATCTCTGTCGAGCAGGCCGTTTTCCTCAGCACCGGCATGGCGTTTATGGACGTGGTGCGCGACCAGGCCGTGGTGGAGTTGACGGTCAACAACGTCAATGTGCTGCGCCGCCGCCTTCAGGCGGCGCGCGACCAGTTCGAGGTCGGCGAGGTGACGCGCACCGATGTCGCGCAGGCGGAAGCGCGGCTGGCGCGCGCCATTGCAGAGCGGGCCTCCGCCGAGGGCCAGTTGGAAGCATCTCGGGCCGGCTATGAGCGCGTGGTCGGCGGGCTTCCCGGCCGGCTGGAGGCGCCCCCGCCGCTCACCGGCCTGCCCGGGACGAAGGAAGAAGCCGTCGAGGCTGCATCGCAGCATCATCCGGATGTGGCGGCTGCCTCCTTCGACGAGCAGGCGGCGCTGGCGGATGCGGACGCGATTCGGAGCGAATTGCTGCCGACGGTCAATCTGGTCGGCAATGTCATGCATCGAAGAGATGCCGGGGGGCGGGACAACAGGAACAGCGACGCCACGATATCGGCCGTGGTGTCGGTACCCCTCTACGAAGCCGGAAGCGTCACCTCCCGCCGCCGCGCGGCTATACAAACCGCGTCGCGCCTGCGCGCCGTGGCCGAGGACCGCCGCCGCATCGCCGTCGAGCAGGCGGTCAGGGCCTGGGAAAGCCTCGCCGCCGCTCGCGCGCGGCTGGAATCGCTGACCACGGAGGTCCGGGCTTCGGAGATCGCACTCGACGGCCTGCAACAGGAAGCCGAGGTCGGCACCCGCACCCTGCTCGATGTTCTGGATGCCGAGCAGGACCTTCTGGACGCCCGCGTGAATGTCGTGCGCACGAAGCAGTCGGAAGCGGTCGCCAGCTACCGATTGGCGGCGGCGATGGGCCGTCTGACCGCGGAGGTCCAGCAGGTGCCCGTGCCGCTTTACGATTTCCGGACCAATTACGACCGCGCCCGCACGCTCCGGTGGGATCCGGGCGCGATATTCGGCGGAGGCCGGAGCAAATGAGAGAACCTGTCAGCGGCGCCGGACGCGGCGAGGACGAGCGGACCATGGAGGAGATCATGGCATCCATCGGCAAGGCCGTCTCGGACGAAACGCAGAACGCGAACCCCGCGCAGCAGAACCCGGACGACGACGATATTCTCGAACTCACGGACGAAGTGCCGCCGGAGGGTGAAGCGAAGGCGGGTGCAGCGAAGGCGGGTGCCGGTGGCGAGGAGTTGGTATCGACTTCTACGGCGGCTGCCTCGGCGCAGGCGTTTGCCGGTCTGGCGCAGGCGGTCGAGGAGGACGAGACGGCGGCGAGGCGGCTGCCCGTCAGCGAAGGCGGCGAGACCATAGAGGATATGGTCCGCGCCATGCTGAGGCCGATGCTCAACGAGTGGCTGGACAAGCATTTGCCGGACATCGTGGAGCGTCTGGTCGAAGAGGAGATTCAGCGCCTTTCGCGGGCCGGCAGACGCTGACGGGCCTTTCACCCCATCCGACAGAACGGATTCCCCATGCTGGAGAAGACCTACCGTTCCGACGCGGTGGAAGCGCCGCGCTATGACGCCTGGGAGCGCGCCGGCGCCTTTGCCGCGGGCGTGAGGCAAGGCGCCCGGCCCTACACGATCATGATGCCGCCGCCGAATGTCACCGGCAGCCTGCATATGGGCCACGGCCTGACTTTCACGCTGCAGGACATCCTGATCCGCTACCACCGCATGAGGAACAGGGACGCGCTCTGGCAGCCCGGCACCGACCATGCCGGAATCGCGACGCAGATGGTGGTGGAGCGCCAGCTCGACGAGGAAGGACTCAAGCGGACCGACCTCGGACGCGAGAAGTTCCTGGACCGGGTCTGGGAGTGGAAGGCGGAGTCGGGTGGGCAGATCACCCGCCAGCTTCGCTCGCTCGGCGCATCGGCCGACTGGGCGCGCGAGCGTTTCACCATGGATGAGGGCCTGTCGAAAGCGGTCGTCAGGGTCTTCGTGCAGCTATACCGCGAGGGCCTGATCTACAAGGACCAGCGGCTGGTGAACTGGGACCCGGCGCTGGAGACCGCGATCTCGGACCTCGAGGTGCAGCAGACCGAGACCGACGGCCATCTCTGGTATATCCGCTATCCCGTCGAAGGCGGGGACGGCGAGAGCCTGACCGTCGCCACGACGCGGCCCGAGACGATGCTGGGCGATACGGGCGTCGCGGTCCATCCGGACGACCCGCGCTACAGGCATCTGGTCGGCCGCCATTGCATCCTGCCGCTGGTGGACCGGCGACTCCCCATCGTCGCCGACGCCCATGCCGACCCGAAGCAGGGCTCCGGCGCGGTCAAGATCACCCCGGCGCACGACTTCAACGATTTCGAGGTCGGGCGGCGGCACGGGCTGGATGTCGTCAACATCTTCGACCGGACGGCGCATCTGAACGACGCGGCGCCGGAGGCCTATCGCGGCCTGGAGCGGTTCGCGGCGCGCGAGCGGGTGGTCGCCGACCTTGAAGCGGCGGGAGCGCTGGAGCGCGTCGAGCGCCATCGCCACACGGTCCCCTATGGCGACCGCGGCGGGGTGCCCATCGAGCCCTACCTGGCGGAGCAGTGGTATGCCGACGCCGCGACCCTGGCGAAACCGGCGATCGAGGCGGTCGAGAGCGGACGCACCCGCTTCGTCCCGGAAAACTGGGCCAAGACCTATTTCGAGTGGATGCGCAATATCCAGCCCTGGTGCATCTCGCGGCAGCTCTGGTGGGGGCACCGGATTCCGGCTTGGTACGGCCCCGGGGATTCGGTCTTCGTCGCCGAAACGGAGGCCGAGGCAAGGGCGGAGGCCGAAGCGCGTTTCGGGCCGGGCGTGGAACTGCAGCAGGACCCGGATGTGCTCGACACCTGGTTCTCTTCCGCGCTCTGGCCGTTCTCGACGCTCGGCTGGCCGGAGCGGACGCCCGCGCTCGACCGCTACTATCCGGGCGACGTGCTGGTGACGGGCTTCGACATCATCTTCTTCTGGGTCGCCCGGATGATGATGATGGGCCTGCATTTCATGGGTGAAGTGCCCTTCCGCACCGTCTATATCCATGCGCTCGTGCGCGACCAGCACGGCGCCAAGATGTCCAAGTCCAAGGGCAATATCATCGACCCGCTGGACATGTGCGCGAGCTACGGGGCCGACGCGCTGCGCTTCACCCTGGCCGCGCTCGCCGCGCCCGGCCGCGACATCAAGCTCTCCGAAAGCCGGGTCGCGGGCTACCGCAACTTCACCACCAAGCTCTGGAACGCCGCGCGCTTCTGCGAGATGAACGGCTGCACGCCCCGGCCGGGTTTCGATTCCGCCGCCGTCGAGGAAACGCTGAACCGCTGGATCGTCGCCCGGACCGTCGAGACGCGCCGACAGGTGGAAGCGGCGATGGACACATACCGCTTCAACGAGGTGGCGGACGTTCTTTACCGCTTCGTCTGGGGCGAGTTCTGCGACTGGTTCATCGAGTTCGCCAAGCCGGTTTTCGCCGAGGGCGGGCGGGCGGCGGACGAGACCCGCGCGACGGCCGCCTGGGTGCTGGACCGCGTCCTGCGGATGCTGCACCCGCTGACGCCCTTCGTGACCGAGGAGTTGAACGACGCGCTGGGCCTCGTGGAAGGCGGGCTGATCGGCGCGGCCTGGCCCGATGACGACGCGGGCGAGCCGCCGGCCGAGATCGGCTGGACCATCCAGTTGATCTCGGAGATCCGCCGCGTGCGGTCGGAACTCAATGTCCCGGCGGGCGCCAGGATCGACGCCGCGCTTGTCGGCGCCGACGGGGAGAGCGCCGACCGCGCCGCGCGCAATGCGCCGCAGATACTCAGGCTGGCGCGGCTGGAAAGCCTGTCGGAGGGGGCCGCGCCGGAGGGCTCGGTCGAGGTGGCGCTGCCCGGCGCAACGGTGGCGCTGAAACTCGCAGAGGTGATCGACTTCGGCAAGGAACGCGAGCGTTTGGACCGCGAAATGGCGCAGATCGACGCCCGCATTTCGGGGATCGACAAGAAGCTCGGCAATGACCGGTTCCTCACCCGCGCCCCGGCCGAGGTGGTCGAGGACCAGCGGGAGCAGCGCAACGAGCTCGCCGGCCAGCGCGCAGCGCTCGAAGGAGCGCTCGCCCGGCTGGGCTAGGATTTGTTCACTGAATTAGTAATATTTCTCAATATGATTTGACAATGGAAAATTCTGTGATAGTATAGGATAGAAGCGGCATCCGGAAACCGCTTCGCCGTCCGCGCCGGCGCCGGCGCAAAATAACCCCTTTGGAACGGACGGGAGACGTGCGCCCGCATTCAGGCCTCGCGCGCGCGGGCAATCAGGCGCGCGATTCGCGCCGCCGCGAAACGCGCGCTGGCGGGCGCGGGCGCCCGCGCACATTACGCGCGAATCAGGGTCCGCTGCCCGGGCAGGCCAGCGGCGGGGAGACGGGAACGGCAATGGAGCGGGAAGCAGGGAGCCATGCCCGAAACATGAAGACGGCAAACACCGGCGGAATACCCGGAACCCTAACTCGAAACGGAGGCGCGCGCCAATAACGGCAAGTAGGAACCGACGAACATCTCCCATCGTTCCGGACGGCGCCCTGGCGTCGATCCGGCCCCCTCCCGCGGCACGAGGCCCGGGGGCGGCGGCATTCCTCATGAGGCGCAGCCCGGCGCGGTTGGTATTATGCCGGGATTGGCATGGGAACATAAATCGCATGCATGGGAAACATGACAAAACATGACATCCCATGACACGCTGGGTCGGCGCTGCCGGCGGTTATCCCTCTCTGCGGAACGGCGAGAAATCGGCGAGGAACTCGATTTCGTCGCCGACGGCATCGCGCTCGCGTTCCAGATAGTCCGCGACCGCCCGGCGGAAATTGCGGTCGGCGATCCAATGCACGCTGTAGGTCTCGACCGGGACGTAGCCGCGCTGGATCTTGTGCTGGCCCTGGGCGCCGGCCTCGACCCGCTGGAGGCCCTCGCGGATCGCATAGTCGATGGCCTGGTAGTAGCAGGCTTCGAAATGCAGGAAGCGGAAGCGCGTGTCGCAGCCCCAATTGCGCCCGTAGAGCGTGTCCGCGCCCAGCATGTTGAGCGCGCCGCAGACGATCCTGCCTTCGCGCCGGCCAACAATCAGCACCGTCTTGTCGGCCATGGTCTCGTGCAGGCGGAAGAAAAAGTCCCGCGTGAGGTACGCCCCGCCCCATTTCCGGTCCACCGTGTTGCGGTAGAAGCGGTGGAACAGGTCCCAATGCTCCTCCCTGAGGCCGTCGCCGCTGAGCGCTTCGAACGTGAGGCCCCATTCCTCCAGCTTCCGGCGTTCCTTGCGGATTGTCTTGCGCTTGCGCGAGTTCAGCGCGGCCAAGAAATCGTCGAAGCTCCGGTAGCCGTCATTGTGCCAGTGATATTGCTGGCCGAGCCGCTTGAGGAAACCGAATTCGCCCAGATAGTCCCACTCTTCCTTCGGCAGAAAGTTGACATGCACCGACGACACGCCGGCCCGCTTGCCGATTTCGACCATTGCCGAAGCGAGCGCCGCGCGCGCCTGTTCGGCAAAAGCGCCGGGGCGAACGAGCAGGCGCGGGCCCGGCACGGGCGAAAACGGCACAGCGGAAAGCAGCTTCGGGTAATAGCGTCCGCCCGCGCGCTCAAAGGCATGCGCCCAGCCGTGGTCGAAGACATATTCGCCATAGCTGTCGCCGCGCATGTAGAAGGGGGCGACGCCCGACACGCGGCCCGTTTCGTCCTCGACCACGAGATGCTGCGGCAGCCAGCCGGTATCGGCCCCGACGGCGCCGCCGTCTTCCAGCGCCTTCAGGAAGGCGTGCGAAACGAACGGATTGCCGTCTCCGGCGCAGGCGTCCCAGTCTTCTGCGCAAACCGCGTCTATGCCCGACGCGATCCGGACGGAGATCGGTTCCTTGCCGTCGGGCACGGGGGGTCAGTCGATCTCGAACACGGCATCGACCTCGACCGCGAAGCCCATCGGCAGGGATGGCGCGCCCACAGCGAAGCGGGCATGGCGGCCCGTCTCGCCGAATATCTCGACGATGAGGTCCGAGGCACCGTTCACGACCTGGGGATGCTGGACGAAGTCCGGCGTGCAATTGACGAAACCGCCGAGCTTGACGACGCGCGCCACGCGGTCGAGGTCGCCCCCGCAGCCGGCCTTCGCCTGCGCGATGAGGTTGAGCGCGCAGGCCCTGGCCGCAGCGACGCCCTGCTCGAGGCCGAGATCGTCCCCGAGGCGGCCCTTGTGGATACCCTGGTTGTTGCCGGAAACCTGGCCCGCCACGAAGAGCAGATTGCCGCTCCTGACCCAGGGCACATAGTTGGCGGCGGGTGCGGGTGCATCGGGCAGTTCTATGCCGAGTTCGGCGAGGCGGGCGTCGATCTTTCCGACCATGAAGGGGTCTCCGTTGGGGGGCTGGATATCCGGGAGTCAGGAGGCCGGCCGCGGGTCGATGGCCGGGAGCGCGCCGGCCGCCTCCTCGATGGCGCGGCCCGCGGCGATCGCCATGTCTTCCCGCCGGACCGGCGCGACGATCTGGAGGCCGACCGGCATGCCGTTCGGCGCGAGGCCGGCCGGGATCGCGAGGATCGGGCAGGACGTCAGCACCGTGCCCCAGCATTGCTGGAACCAGGGCGGCGGCGCTTCGGACCATTCGTCCACCCGGGCGCCGCGCTCCTCGACCGAAAAGGCCGTGCAGCAGACCGTCGGCATCACGATGACATCGACCTGCTCGAACGCCTGGCAAAGGCGCTGGAACACGGCGGCGCGCTCCCGCTCCGCCCAGATGAAATCCTCGGCGGTGAGCGTGTTGGCGAAGTCGAGCAGCAGGCCCAGCACGCGCTCCAGCTTCTCCCGGTTTTCCGCAATGAAGTCCGCGCGTTCGATCAGGGTGTTGTGCGCGATCATCACCGAGAACAGCCGGGCCATGTCGCCGAAATCGAGCGCAATGGGCTCCACGGGAATGTCCAGCCTGGCGAGCGCGCCCTCGACGACCGCGGCGACATCGGGTTCGACGCCGCCAAGCCCGATATCCGCGACATAGCCGATGCGGGCCGGTCGCTTGCCTTCGGCCCGGAAGGAGCCCTCGGGATCGGGCAGGCTCAGCGGGTCGCTTGTCAGAAGGCCCGACATGGCGTCGAGGAAGAGTGCGATGTCGCCCACCGACCGCGCCATCGGGCCCTGCACCGACATATGGTTGAAGCAGCGGTGCGAATGGGTGCGCGGCACCCGCCCGGGGCTCGGGCGCAGACCGCACACGCCCGCAAAGGCCGCCGGGATGCGAAGGCTGCCGCCTATGTCGGAGCCGTGCGCGAGCCAGACCTCGCCCGCCGCCAGCGCCGCCGAGGCGCCGCCCGACGAGCCGCCCGGAGTCGTCTCGAGGTTCCAGGGGTTGCGCGTGTGGCCGAAGACCCGGTTCGTCGTCACCGGCATCATGCCCATTTCCGGAGAGCTCGACTTGGCCACCACAATGCCGCCGCGCGCCTCCAGCCGGGTCACGAGCGGATCGGATTTGGCCGCGACATTCTCGGCATAGAGCGGACAGCCGTAGGTCGTCCGCATGCCTTCCACGTCGATCAGGTCCTTGATGGCGATGGGCAGGCCGGCCAGCAGCCCCCGGTCGCCGGGCGGCACATCGCTGAGCCGCCTGGCGTCATCGCGGGCGCGGTCGAACCGGTGCAGCGGCAGCGCATTCACCGCCCCGTCAACCGCCTCGATCCGGGCAATGGAAGCGTCCACCAGTTCCAGCGGCGACACCTCGCCCGCGGTCAGCCGGCGAACCGCTTCCTCCGCAGTCAGCTCCCAGAGTTCGGCCATGGGACTCTCCCCTCGCAACGCGGCTACTATAGCCCGAAAGCGGGAGTGGGGAACGTGGCAGGCAGGCGCGAGGACGCCCGGTTCATTATGGGACGGGGCCGCTATCTGGACGACATCGGTGTTCCGGGCGCGCTCTGGGCAGCGTTTCTGCGCAGCCCGCATGCGCATGCCCGCATCCGGGCGGTCGAGGGCCGCGGTGTGCAGGTCTTCACCGCGGGGGACATTGCCGGCCTCGGGGGCCTGCGACCCTACCAGCCCGCCAACATGCAGACGGGCGAGCCGTTCGATTGCGAGGCGCAGCCGCTGCTGGCGCGGGATACCGCCCATTATGCGGGCCAGCCGGTCGCTTTCGTTACCGGGGCCACGCCGGACGAGGCCCTGGATGCGGCGGACCGGGTGCGGGTCGTCTATGAGGCGCTGGACCCGGAGCCGGAAAGGGTCTGCCTCGACTGGCGGACCGGCGACGCCGAAGCCGTCGAAGCGGCATTCTCGCGGGCCGCCCACCGGGTCGGGATCGCACTGCTGAACCATCGCGTGGTCATCAACCCGATGGAGCCGCGCGGTGCGGCCGGTTTCTACGACCCGGAGGAAGGCCGCTACACACTCCGGCTCTCCAGCCAGAACCTGCATGTCAATCGCGACCATGTGGCCGCATGCCTCGGCGTGGAGCCCGAGCGGGTGCGCTTTATCGCAGAGGACGTGGGCGGAGGCTTCGGCGTCAAGAACTTCGCCTATCCCGAGCATGTACTGCTGCTCTGGGCCGCGCAGCGGCTCGGACGCCCGGTGCGCTGGATGGCGACGCGCTCCGAGGTCTTCCTGAGCGACCACCAGTGCCGGGGCCAGCGCGCAGAGGCCGAGCTCGCGCTCGACGGCGAAGGGCGCTTTCTGGCGCTCAGGGTCGCGAGCACGGCGAACGCAGGCGCATGGTTCGGCAATGTCGCGGGCGGCGTCCAGACAGGCCAATTCGTCCATCTGGCCGGCTCGGTTTATGCCATTCCGGCCGTTGCCCTGCATATTCGGGCGGTGTTGACCAATACGCCGCCCGAGGGCGTGACGCGCGGGCCGGGTTTCGCCGAAATGGTCAATATCCTCGAACGGCTGATCGACAAGGCGGCGGCAGAGACGGGCATCGCCCGGGAGGAGCTGCGGCGCCGAAATCTCGTATCCGGCCTGCCGATGACGAATGCGCTTGGCTTCACGGTGGACAGCGGCGCCTTCCGGGAGGGTTTTGCGCTTGCCGAGCGGAGCGCCGGGGGTTTCGCGGCACGCCGGCGCGAGAGCGAGGCCGCGGGCCTGCTTCGCGGTCTGGGCTTCGCCTGCCACATCAAGGCGACCGGCGGTTTCCCGGAGGAGAATGTCGAACTGCGCTTCCACGGCGACGGCCGCGTGGACCTCGCGACCGGCACGCAGCATATCGGCCAGGGGCACGAGACCACCTTCCCGGAAATCGTGGCCCGCTGCCTTGACCTGCCCAGCGGCCGGATCGGCCTCGTCCAGGGCGACACGGATGAGATCCCCATGGGAGGCGGTCATGGCAGCTCGCGCGCAACCTATATGGCCGGCACGGCGATTTTCCGCGCGAGCGAGATCGTCGTGAAGAAGGGCCGGGTCCTGGCGGCGGACCGGCTGGAGGCGGCGGAGGCGGATATCGAATACGAAGCGGGTGAGTTCCGCGTCGCCGGCACCGACCGGACCGTCGGCCTGTTCGAACTTGCCGGGGACGGCGCGCTCGACACCTATTACCACTGGGCGCGGGACTGGATGACCTTCCCGAACGGCACCCATCTGGCGGAAGTCGAGATCGACCCGGAGACGGGGGCGGTGCGCCTGGTCCGCTATGCGGCCTTCGACGACTATGGCGAGCATATCGACGATGCCATCGTCGCCGGCCAGGTGCATGGCGCCATCGCGCAGGGCGTCGGGCAGGCCTTGCTGGAAGAAGCGGTGTTCGAGCCGGAAACGGGCCAGCCGATTACCGGCTCCTTCATGGACTACGCCATGCCGCGCGCCGACGACCTGCCGTCCTTCGACATCGCATTCACGCCGACGAGATGCACGACCAACCCGCTTGGCGTGAAGGGATGCGGCGAGGCCGGCACCATCGCCGGATACCCCGCCGTCACCAACGCCATTCTCGATGCGCTGGCGCCGCTCGGCGTCACGCGCTTCGAGGGAGCCGCCAGTCCGTTCCGCATCTGGCGGGCAATCCGGGACGCGGCGGAGCGGACGTGAAACCGGCTTTTCCACCTGTTCCGCCAACCGCGACTCGCCTATTCTGCGAGTAACGAGCGATGCTCCCGCCAACCCGTTGGAGAAAATCGGAAAATGCTGGACGCGATACCTGTGTTGAGTCCGTTTTCGGTGTTCGTGGTCGTCGTGCTGGTCTTCGCCGTGGCGCTCGTGTTCATGGGCGTGAAGACGGTCCCGCAGGGCTTCGAGTTCACGGTGGAACGCTTCGGCCGCTACACGCGGACGCTCGCGCCCGGACTGCACCTCATCGTCCCCATCGTGGACCGCATCGGCCAGCGCCAGAATGTGATGGAGCAGGTGACCGACGTGCCCTCGCAGGAGATCATCACCCGCGACAATGCGATGGTGACCGTGGACGGCGTGGTGTTCTTCCAGATTCTCGACGCCGTGAAGGCATCCTACGAAGTGCGCCGCCTCGAAATCTCGATTCTCAACCTGACGATGACCAATATCCGGACAGTCATGGGCTCCATGGACCTCGACGAGTTGCTGTCGCAGCGCGACAAGATCAACGCGGAACTGCTGAAGGTCGTGGACGAAGCGACCGCGCCCTGGGGCGTCAAGATCACCCGCATCGAGATCAAGGACATCACCCCGCCCACCCAATTGGTGGACGCCATGGCGCGCCAGATGAAAGCCGAGCGCGAAAAGCGCGCGGTCATCCTGGAGGCGGAAGGCGTGCGGCAGGCGGAAATCCTTCGCGCCGAAGGGCAGAAACAGGCGGCGATCCTCGATGCCGAAGGCCGGCGGGAAGCCGCCTTCCGGGATGCCGAAGCGCGCGAACGCGAGGCCGAGGCGGAAGCGCGCGCCACCGAAATGGTCTCCAAGGCCATCGGCGAGGGAAACGTCCAGGCGATCAACTATTTCGTCGCGCAGAAATACGTCACGGCGCTCGAGGGCATCGCCAGCGCGCGCAACCAGAAGGTCGTGCTGATGCCGCTTGAGGCCTCCGGCGTGATCGGCGCACTTGCAGGCCTCACCGAGATCGCGAAGGAGGCCTTCGGCAAAGACGGGGATTCGGGCCCGCCCGCCCCGCGCCGCGGAAGCTCGGTGCCGCCTTCCGGTTCCGGCGCCTGAGGCCCGGTCCATGGAAACGTTTTCCCCCGAGGATATCTCCTACTGGCACTGGCTGGCGCTCGGCGTCCTGCTCATGCTGGTGGAAATCCTCGTCCCGGGCGTCGTCTTCCTCTGGCTCGGGATCGCCGGGGTCCTGACCGGGCTGCTGCTTGCCGCCGTTCCGGAATTGGACTGGCAGGTTCAACTAGTCTCTTTCGCCGTCCTGTCGGTGGCGGCGATCTTCCTGGGGCGGCGCTTCGTAGCCTTCAGACAGGGCCCCACCGACCACCCGACCCTGAACCGGCGCGGCCGCAGCATGGTCGGCACGCGCGCCACGCTGCGGGATGCGACCGTCAGCGGCCGCGGCCGGGTGCGGATCGGAGACACGATGTGGGCGCTCCGCCTGGCATCGCCCGAGGGCGATCTGCCAGCGGATACCGAAGTAACGGTCGTGGAGGTCGACGGCGTGACGCTCGTCGTCCGCGAAGTCTCCGAGGAGGAGACCGCTGAAGAGGACTAGCCGCGCGGTCCGAGCCGACGCACCCGGAGCGCCAGAATGGCAGCTTCCGCGCCATAGCCCGCCATCCAGGCGACGAGGCCGATGATGGCTCCGTTGCCGCCGGGTAGCAACAGCCCCGCGGCTGCGACGAGTGCGGCCGCAGCAATGCGGGCGATGCCGGATACGGCGAGCGCGCCCGTGACCCTGGCGCCTGCCAGAAGGCCGCGAAAGACTGCCGACAGGCCCCAGAAAGCAGCCATGGCAAACGCGATCTGCATAGCGGGCGCGCAATAGGCTTCGAGCACGGGTTCGAGACCCATCGCCTCGGAAAGCACAAGGCTGTCGAGCGGCGTGTGGAACAGGAGCGCTGCCACGGCGCCGAAGAACAGCATCTGCTGTCCGGCGAATTTCAGGATCACCGGTCGGTCGTCCGCGCGGCGCACAAGCGTTTGCGCGCTCTGCACCAGGTTGCGCAGCGGGCTCAACATCAGACCCGCCAGACCGTACACGATTGCGAATGCGGCGAGCGCCAGGTCGGGATCGGGAAGGCGCCCGAGAAACACGCTGATGGCGAAGACCATGCCCATCTCGGCCGAGGAGTTCAGCATGAGCGGCCAGGAAAACCGCCATTGGGTTCTCAGGGTCGGCGGCGCCTCGCCGTGCTCGGGCAGGCCGGCAAAGATGCGCCGGGCGAAAAAGACTGCCACCACCGTCTCGCATAGCATGGCGAATACCAGCGCCCCCGCGCCCACGGCAGCACCCTCCAGCACAAGCGGCAACACGACAAGCGAGCCGGCGAGCGAGCCCAGCCGCGCGACCGTCGCCCAGGTGATGCAGATCGTTTTCTGCCCGATCATCAGGAGGCCGAAGGCAATTGATCGGCAAATCAGGATCGGCGCGCTCAGCGACAGCAGGAAGGTCGCCGTTTTGGCCTCGGCGACCGCGGCGTCGCTGATACCGAACAATATGCGAAACGCAAGATCGCCGAGCGGCGTGAAAGCCAGCAGCTGCGCCACAGCCCAGGGAATCGCGACGATGATGACCATGAAGCGCAACAGGCGGCCGAGCGCGCGGCGGGTGCGCATGTAGGAGAGCGTCAGAAGGGAGCAGACCTCGGTGCCGCTGGCGATGGAGTAGTAGAGCGTGAAGGCGCTGTGGAAGGCCGCGAGCACGATGCTGCTGTCGTCCATGCGCGCGAGGAAGGCGTTGATAACCGACTTCGAGATCATGTTGAGTTCGGTCATGAAGATGAGCGGAACGAAAAACCGGTAGCAGGTCCCCAGATCGATCCCCGCTTTGGCCGCCCCGCTCATCCGGCCATTAGACAGGGGGGATGCGAGCTTGCAAACTCCGCTCCGTTCCCTGTCTGCCGGAGGCGGCATTCATGATTGTCGAGCGAATCGAAGCGATACCGATAGAAATTCCGCTGTCCCGGGTCTTCGGCGGCAGCACCTATGCGGTGCCGACCCGCTGCACGGTCATCACCCGGCTGACGGTCAGGGACGGGCCGACCGCGGAGGTCTATAACGGCGACAACCGCTCCGAGGGCCGGGAAATCGCGCGGCTGGTGGAAGACGTCCTGGCGCCGCTGGCGGTGGGCAAGGATCTGCGCGACTGGCGCCGGCACCATGACGGAATGTTCGCCCGCGTGCCCGGCGCGGCCATGGCGCCGAAGCTGCTGCTGGAGGCGATAGCCTGCGTGGACAGCGCGGTCTGGGACGCCCTCGGGCGCATCTACGGCGTCAGCGTGGCTCGGCTGATGGGCGGCGCGCGCGAGTCGCTGCCGACCTTCTCCATCGGCGGCTACTACGAAGAGGGCAAGACGCTGGACGATCTGGGCCGGGAAATGCACCAGTTGCAGGAATGGGGCATGGCGGGCTGCAAGGTGAAGGTCGGCGGCCTTTCGCCCGAGGAAGACGCCGAGCGGGTGGCAGCCTGCCGCGACGGCGCCGGTCCAGACTTCATGCTGGCGGTGGACGCAAACCGGGGCTGGAACCGGCGCGATGCCGAACGCTTTGCGCGGCTGGTGGAGCCGCTCGATATCGCCTGGTTCGAGGAGCCCTGCCACTGGTTCGACGACGTGTCCGCCATGGCGGCCTTGCGCAACGCAACGTCCATTCCCGTCAATGCAGGCCAGAGCGAGATTACCGCGCACGGCGCGCGCCGGCTGGTAGAGGCGGGGGCCGTCGATATGGTCAATATCGACGCTTCGGAGGCGGGCGGGCCAACGGCCTGGCTGGATGCAGCCGCGGTCTGCCGCCTGCACGATGTGCAGATGACCCACCATGAGGAACCGCAGATCGCGCTTCACCTGCTGGCCGCGACGGCGAACAGCTTTGCGGTCGAGTGTTTCGCGGACCCGGAGCGCGACCCGATCTGGCCCGGCATGTGGCTCGACCCGCCCGAACTCCGCGACGGCCGCCTGCATGTGTCGGACCGGCCGGGCTTCGGCATCCGGCTCGATCCAGACAAAGTCGAAGCCTACAGGATCGACCGATGACGGAGGGATATGTCGAGGTCGGCGGCAACCGCTTCTTCTATCGCTGGCAAGGGCCTGCCGACGGCCCGGTGGTGATGATGGCGCATGCGATGGGCACCAGCCACCGTATCTGGGACCGGCAGGTCCCGGCGCTCGCCGGGCGCTACCGGCTGCTGCTCTATGACTGGCGCGGCCACGGCGCCAGCGATGCGCCGGAAGGGCCCTATTCGCTCGACGGCTTCGTTTCCGACGCCGTGGGCGTCATGGACGCGCTCTACATCGGGCAGGTGACATTCGTCGGCATTTCCACCGGCGGCATGATCGCACAAGGCGTCGCCATCGGGCATCCCGACCGCGTGCGCGCCGCGGCGCTCTGCAACACCATGGCCCGCGCAACGCCCTGGTACCGCCAATGGGTCGTCGAGCGCCAGGCGGTGGTCCGCGCATCGGGCATGGCGCCGGTCTGGGAAATGACCCACAAGCTCTGGTTCTCGGACGCCTTCGCCGATGCCGCCGGGCCGGACTACGCGGCAATTCGCGACATCTTCAACGCGACGGACATTACCGGCTATCTGGCGGGCACCTCGGCCGTCGCCGAACTCGACTATCTGGACCGGCTGGACCGGATCTCCTGCCCGGTCCTGGTGCTGGGCGCGGGCGACGACCCGGTGACGCCGCCTGTCCGCGCCGAGGAGCTCCGCGACGGCATTGCCGGGGCCGAACTTGTCATGCTGCCGGGGCTCAGGCACTTCTCGAATGTCGAAGCGCCGGAGGCGTTCAACGCGCCGCTGCTGGCCTTTCTCGACCGGGTCACCAGCCCGCCGCGTTGAGCGCGACGCCAAGCGCGGAGCCGAGCACGGTTACGGCCCCGGCGCGTGCGAGCGCCCGCCTTGAGAGGAGCAGGCGGCCGAACCGCGCGGCAAGGCCGGTCCACGCGCCGTCCACGGGCGGATTGACGAATATGACGAACGCGGCGAAGGACGGGATGGCGCCCAGGATGAAGCCGATTCCGTAGGAGCCCGTCCAGGCGAGCAGGCCGCCGTAAAGCGCCGGATAGATCATCATGGCGATGGAGGTAAAGGCCAGCACGCCGCCGGTGACGCCGCCGACCTGTCCTTCCGGCGCGAGCCGCGCGGTCTCCGCCAGCAGGATGCCGTGCCAGCTGAGCGCTGTCATGTTGAAGACGACGGCGACGGCGGTGATTTCCCAGAAAGTCCAGTCGGTCCCGTAGAGCGCGGTCGCGACTGCCGAAAGTCCGGCCACCAGCCCGATGCCGGCCATGATGATGCGCGGCGACACGGCGCCGCCACCGAGAGCGCCCCAGAGGATGCGCGCCCAGACGGCGGAGAAGGATGCGATGGCAAAGGCGGAGCCGGCCTCGGCTTCCGAGTAGTCCAGCCCGTCGATGAGGAAGAGGATGAAGAAGCCCGAGAAGAGCGCCTGCAGGCCGCCGAAGGCGAAGGCGGCGAAGGACAGGTCGCGCAGCGGGCGGATGGCGAGCACCGTCTTCAGGGTTGCCGGAAGGTCGCCGAAGGCGATCTTCATGTCAGGGCGGCGGTCGGCGTCGAAATAGGTTCGCACGGGCTCCAGCGAGACCATCACCGCGAAGACGATCAGGCAGGTGACGAATGCGGCGCCGTAAGGGCCGAGCCGAACCGACTCGCCGAGCGTCTCCGAATAGAAGGTAAGCGCCAGCAGGAAGGGCACGAGCAACCCGCCGATGAGCGCGCCGACGGGCACGCCGGTCTGCTTGATAGAGAAGACCAGCGGTGCGAGGCGCAACGGCGTCACCCGCGCCAGGATGTGGGAACTCGCGGGCGTCGAAACGGAGGCCGCGCCCAGCAGGACTGCGCCCAGCGGGAACAGCCACAGCTGCGCCGATGCCGTCACCAGCAGGCTCGACCCCATCAGCAGCAGGGCGAACTGGCTTACCCGCAGAGGCCCGTAGCGCAGGATGAAGCCGCCGCAGCCGACTGCCGCAATGATCGCAGCCACATTCTGGAGGAAGAGGTAGAAGCCAAGCCAGGCCCGGGAGATGCCGAAGTCCTCGGCGATCCGGTCGGCCAGGATCGGCAGCGCGATCTGGCAGACATAGGAGAACGCCTGCTGCACCAGCATGGCGACAGTCGCCGCCGCCATGATCGTGCGCGGGCTGAAACGCGCGAGGTCCATCAGCGTATGCGGATATTGACCGCGGCGCGCATTCCCGGCCAGACGGTCTTCTCCACCGGCGGGATGTCGATGAATACCGGGATCTTGCGCGCGCCGCCGCGGCCGTTCGCCTCGCTGCCGCCCACGGTCGTGCGCCCGATCGCCCGCACGCGGCCCTCAAGCGTCTCGTCCGGCCAGGCGTCGAAGTCGATGGCGACCGGCTGGCCAGGCTGGATATGGCGGATGTCGGACTCGTCGATATCGGCCTCGATCCAGACCCGGTCGGGAGCGTGGATCAGGAATACCGGATCGCCGTCCTCGACATAGGCGCCCGGATTGACATGCACTTCGTCGATGACGGCGCGGACCGGCGCGCGGATATGCATGTCCTCCAGCCGGCGGCGCGCCTGTTCGACTTCGACAGCGGTCTTGTCGATGTCCCGGTCGATGACCGCAAGCCGGGTCCGGAACAGGCGTTCCCGTCCGGCGGTGCCGGCCAGTTCTGCGGCTTCCCTGAGGTTCACGGCGATGCGGGTCTGGATGTCGCGCAGCTTGCTTTCCATTTCCAGCAGCTCATCGCGCGCCTCGTCGATCCGCCGTTGCGGCACGACATCGCGGCCGAGCCGCCTGTTCCGCTTGAGATTGTCCTCCGCGATCTGCTTGCGGCGCTCCAGCGTTGCCAGCTCGAGGCGCAGCAGCCGGACGGTCTCCTCGACGGTGGCGATCTTGTCGGCGAGTTCCGCCTTGAAAAGCGTGAGTTCCGCTTCCACCTGGCCGCGCTGGGCCTTCTGCTTTTCCAGTTCGGCTTCGAGCGCGCGGAGGTCGAGCCCGGCGACGACATCGTCCATGTCGGCGAGCGGCGCCCCCTTTTCGACGACATCGCCCTTGCGCACGCGGATCGCCGCGACGCGGGCATTGACGCTGGAGGAGAGCAGGGTGAAATCCGCCGCGACGCGGGCGTCCGGCTCATAGACATTGTGCCACCAGTGGATCGCCTCGTTGACGCCCACGGCGATCGCCGCCACCGGCAGGGCCAACAGCAGATAGGTGTAAGCCCTGCGGCGCTTTTTGAGGGGAATTTCGGCCATCGGGGACGATTTATTCTATGCTGCGCGGGTATCGCGCCCGCCGAAACCTAGCACGGCCGGCGCGGGAAGCGAGGGCGGCGGAGAGGCGATGGAAACGAACGACAGCGACTGGCGCCGGGCGCCCTGGCCCGGCGGGGCGCGGATCGCGCTCTCCCTGGTGGTGAATGTCGAGGAGGGCGCGGAGGCCCGCATCGACGACGGCGACCCTTATCCCGAACCCGTGGACGAACTGGGCGCCAGCCCGAGGCGCGCGGTCCGCAATTACGGCAACGAAAGCAACTACGCCTACGGCATAAAGGCAGGCGCGCCCCGGGTCATGCGGCTGCTGGAAGAGCGCGGGCTGAAGGCGACCTTCACCGCGGCGGCTATGGCGCTGGAGCGGGCGCCGGAGCTCGCGGCGCGGATTGCGGCGGGCGGGCACGAGGTCTGCGCGCACGGGCATCGCTGGGTGCATCAGTTCCGCATGGAAGAGGCGCAGGAGCGGGCCTTCGTGCGCGATGCCGCGGCGTCGATCGAGCGGACGACCGGCGCCCGGCCGGCAGGCTGGCTGTCGCGCTATCTGCTGACCGACAACACGAGGCGGCTGCTGATCGAGGAAGGTTTCGCCTACCACATGGACGACTATTCGGACGACCTGCCCTTCCGGCACGAGGAGCCCGCGGGCCGGATCGCGGTCGTGCCTTATGCGCTCGACACCAACGACATGAAGATGTGGACCGATCCCGCCTATACGCCGGCGCACTGGTTCGACTATGCGCGGGAGACGTTCGACCGGCTTTACCGGGAGGGCGTCGAAGGGGCGCCGAAGATGATGAGCCTCGGCGTGCATCTGCGGATCATCGGTCGTCCGGGCCGCATCGGCTGGCTGGAGCGCTTCCTCGATCATGCCGGGCAGCATGAGGGCGTGTGGGTCGCGCTCAGGCGGGACATAGCGGACTGCCTGCCGTGAGCGGACTGCTCGGCCGGCTCGATGTGGGGGCCATGCTTAGGGACTACCCGATGGGCACGGCCTTTCTCGAAGGCCCGGCGGCGCTGTCCCGCGATGCGCTGCGGGCGCTCCAGGAGCGCCGCTTTGCCCGTGTCATGGAGCGCGCTTGGCAGGTTCCGTTCTACCGGGACCGATGGACCGCGGCGGGCCTGGAGCCGGGCGACATTTCGGGCCTCGACGACCTGGCGCGGGTTCCCTCCTTCTCCAAGGACGACCTGATGGCGAGCGTGGCCGCGGCCCCGCCGTTCGGGCGTTTCGACGGGCGCGACGCTGACAATGCCTTCGTCGTATTCCACACGACCTCCGGCACGACCGGCATCCCGCAGCCCTTGTTCTACGGAGCCGAAGACCGCGAAATCCAGAACCTTCTGCTCGCCCGCGCCTATCGCCTCATGGGGCTCAGGGACGACGATGTCGTCCATTCCGTTTACGGCTTCGGCACGGTCAATGGCGGCCATTATGTCCGCGAGGCGGTGACGCATTTCACCGACGCGCTGCTGGTTCCCGCCGGCACGGGGCGCGACATGCCGTCCGAACAGCAGGTCGAAACCATGGCGCGGCTTGGCGCGACGGTGCTGGTCGGCTTCGGCGATTATGTCCGCCATCTGGCCGAAACCGCCGCGCGGAAAGGTCTGACGATTCCGCTCCGCCTCGTCCTCGGCCATTTCGGGCGCGGCGACCGGCAGGCGGTTTCGGACGCCTGGGGCGGAGCGGCGGTCTATGACTGGTACGGGGTCGGCGACACCGGCGTCATCGCCGCCGAAAGCCCGAGCCGGAACGGCCTGCACATCTTCGAGGATGCGCATCTCGTGGAAGCGCTCGACCCGGAAACGGGCAAGCCGGTCGAGGACGGCCATGCCGGCAATCTTTGCGCGACGGTCCTGTTCAAGACCGGCATCTACCCGATCGTCCGCTTCGACACCAAGGATCTGACGACGCTTTCCGCGCCGGATCCGGATTCCGGCATCAACTTCCGCCGCATGTCGGGGTTCGAGGGCCGGTCGGACAATATGGTGAAGCTGCGCGGCATCAATGTTTATCCAACGGCTGTCGGCGCGTTTCTCGAAGAGTTCGAAGCGCTCACCGGCGAATATGTCTGCCGGGTATTCCGGGCCGGAGGCCGCGAGGAAATGGCGGTCATGGCGGAGGCGCGCGAACCGGGGGACCGGCTGGCGGAGGCCCTGTCCGAGCGCCTGAAACGGGGCCTCGGCGTCCAGGTCGCAGTCGAGCTCGTCGCGCCCGGCGGAACGGCTGCGTTCACGCAAGTCAACGAACGGCAAAAGCCGGTCAGGCTCGTCGATGAGCGCTGAACCGTTCCGGTTCGAAGCGTAGTTCCCGGTTTGCCGCCGGACAGCGACTCGGGCGGGGGCATTTACCGCGGCTGGTGGGTGGCGGCGGGCGGATTCGTCATGGCGTTCTATGCCTGGGGCGTCGGGTTCTACGGCCACGGGTTCTACATGGCTGTGCTCGGCCGCTCGACCGGTTGGCCGGCCTCTCTCCTGTCGAGCGTCGTGGCGGGGTTCTGGCTGGCGAATGTGGCCTCCAGCCTCGTATTCGGGCGGGTAGCGGACAGGTTCGGCGCGCGGCCGGCAGCGGTGTACGGCGCCCTGGCCATGGCGGCGGGCTGCTTTGCGCTGGCGGCGTTCGAGGCGGGCTTCTTCGAGGCGCGCTGGCAGCTCTTCGCGATCTTCGCGCTCATGGGCAGCGCTTATCCGGGTCTGGCGGCCATGGCGGTCAGCGCCGCGCTGGTGCCGTGGTTCAGGCGCCGGCTCGGCCTTGCTCTCGGCATTGCGCTGACCGGGGCGAGCGCCGGCGGCGCCGTCATGCCGCCGCTGATGACGTGGTTTTCCGCCCGATACGGCTTCGACGCCGCCATGACAGGCATCGGCGCGGCGCTCATCCTGTCGGTGCTGCCGGTTGCGCTGTTGCTGGTCCGGCCGCCCCGGGAGGGGGAAGCCGCAAGGGAGTTCGGAGCGTCCGCCGCCGCCGAAGCGCGCCGCAAGCCGCCGCCGGGGCGGTTTCTGGCCGACTTCCGGTTCTGGCTCGTCGCATCCGCCTGCAGCCTGTCGCTCGGTGCGCAGGTCGGGTTCCTGATGCACCAGATCCCGCTCCTGGAAGGCGCTCTCGGGCTCTCCGGCGCGGCCTTCGCGGTCAGCGTTGCGGCCCTGAGCGCGGCCGGCGGCCGGTTTGTGCTGGGGGCGCTGAGCGCCCGCTTCCCGCTGCCGGTGCTGGCCGCCGGCTGCTACCTGATACAGGCATTCGGGCTGCTGTTGCTGCTGGCCGGGGAGCCGCCCGCCCTGCTGTTCGCCGCCTCCGCCATCGCCGGCTTCGTCATCGGCTGCATCGTGATGCTGCCGCCCCTGCTGCTGGTGGACGGCTTCGGCCAGGACGGCTACGGCACGGCCTACGGCCTGACCGCGGCCGGCATGTTCGTCATGGCAAGCCTTGCGACCGCCCTGACCGGCTGGCTGTTCGATGCGACCGGCGCCTATGTCTGGCCGCTGCTGGGCCTCGCCGGGCTGCACCTGCTGGCCGGCCTCCTGGTCCTGTGGCACGGTCACCGCCAACGAAGCCGCGGGTCTGCGCCATGAGCACCGGACTTTCCCTTTCCGAACTGCGGGAAGGCTATGCCGCCGGACGTCTCGATCCCGTCGCGGTCACCGAGGCCTGTCTCGACCGGATCGCGCGGGAGAATCCCCGGCTCAACGCCTATGTCGCCGTCGCGGCGGAGGCCGCGCGCGAGGCCGCGGCGGCGTCTGCGGCGCGCTGGCGGGCAGGCCGGCCGGCCTCCGCCATCGACGGCGCACCCATTGCGATCAAGGACAATATCGATATGGCCGGCATCGTCACCGCGAACGGCCTGCCGGGCGGGCGGCTCGCGGAGGCGGACGCGTCCGTCGTCGCGCGGCTCCGGAAAGCGGGCGCGGTGCTGCTCGGCAAGACCAATCTGCATGAGGCGGCTTTCGGCACGACGACCTTCAACCCGCATTGGGGCATGACGCACAATCCGCACCGCGAGGGGTGGACGGCGGGCGGGTCGAGCGGCGGCTCCGGCGCGGTCGTTGCGGCCGGGCTTGCGGCTGCCGCGCTCGGCTCCGACACCATGGGCTCGATACGCCTGCCGGCGGCCTATTGCGGCTGCTTCGGCCTGAAGCCGACGCGGGGCGCGGTGCCGCTGGACGGTGTCGCGCCGCTTGCGCCGAGCTTCGACCATGTGGGACCGCTCGCGCGCACGGCCGACGACGCGCTGGCGCTGCTTGAGGTCATGGCGGGGCGCCCGGCGGAGCCGGAGGGACGCTGGCATCCGGTCAGGCTCTCCGCCTTCGACGGATACCCCCTCGAAGCGGAAGTCGAGGACGCCATGCCGGCGCTCGACCTGCCGGCGCTGGACTGGCCGGGCTACGAGCCTTCGGCGGCGCGCAAGGCGGGCCTGTTGGTCATAGAGGCGGAAGCCCATGCGGTGCTCGGCATGCCGGAGGGCGCCTCCGACGAATTGCGCGGCTTCCTCCATTACGGCGCGACGCTGGCGCCCGAACGCCTGGCGGCGGCGCGGGAGGCAGTCGGGCGCATCCGGGAGGATGCGGCCGAGCGCATCGGCGACGCCGTCATTATCGCGCCGGTCGCGCCCTGCGGCCCGTTCCCCCGCTCCCGCAAGGCGCCCGCCAACCAGGCGGAACTGCTGGCCTTCGCCAATCTTGCCGGCCTGCCGGCGCTCGCCTTCCCCTGCGGACGAATGGCGAACGGCATGCCCTTCGCGCTGCAGGCGGTCGCCGGCCCCGGCAGGGAGGCGGCGCTCGCCGCGGCGAGCCGGGAGTTCGGGGACCGGGATTAGGCCCGGCAAACGCGCGGCAGGTCCCGCCGGGCCGGGAGCCGGGAACCGCCCGGCGCTTCCCCGCGGCCGCAGTCCTTCCGACGCCTGCGCATCCGACAAATCTCCTCAACCGGACTGTCCGACCCCAGGGGCCCACTCCAGGGATGTGTCATGGAATGTCATGCGATGTCATGTTCTGCATGCGCGGAGTTCATATGCCGTAGCCGATTTGGGCATGAAGCCGTCCGCTCTTTGATACCAACGGTCGTTGATCGGAACCTATGGCGACGGCCCCTATTGTCGCTCCGACCCCCGAGCCGGAGCCCGGCACGACCGGCGCAATCCGGTAAAGACCCCGGCAGTCTGGACCCCGGCTCTCCGCTTCGCTCCGGCCGGGGTGACGATGGGGGCTCTGTGGAGGGATTCGTTTCAGCCCGAGCGGAGCATGCTCTACCACCCGCCGGTACCCCCGCCTCCTTCTGCGGCCTCCCTTGCGGCGAGTTCTGCGGCCTCGCGGCGTTCCTGGCGGGCGAGCCAGTCGTAGAACGCGGGCGTGGTCAGCTTGCCCACATACTGGCGCTCGCCGAAATTGTAGTAGTCCTCGCTGCCGTCGTAACTGTCCTCGTCCGGCACCAGCGGCCCGAAGCGGCGCTCCTGCTCCGCATGCCAGGCCCGGAACTCGGGCGTCTGCTGGCTGCCGACCCAGACCTCGTCGAAATAGTGGTATTCGTCCTCGCTGCCGTCATAGCCGGTCTCGGGCTCCGGCTCCGGAACCCAGTCGTCCGCCGGTTCCTCGATGACTGCCGGCTCCGGCTCGGGCATGCGGGCGGCGGCCCAGTCGAGGACATTGAGGATCTGGCGCAGATGGGAGAGCGCGGCGCGTCCGGCGCGATGGCGTTCGGCCGAGGCACGGTTGTCCTCCGGCGGCGGCGCTGCGCCCATGTCCTGGGCATAAGCTTCGGCAAGGGCTGCGGCGGCCGGGGCCAGCTTTTCGGCCAGCATCGCCGCCAGTGCGGGGCGGGGGTCAGTTGCGGTCATCGTCTCTCCTCCTCCGACGGGGAGCGGGTCCCTTTTCCGCGCGTATCCTGCGCGGGCGCCTGTGTCGGCGCGGGCGCGCGTTTCGCGGCGGCGCGGTTTGCGCGCCTGATTGCGCGCGCGAGGCACAGGGCGCACGTCTCCCGTCGGCTTCTCACGGGTTTTCAGAAATGGCGCCGCTCGGCCGCGCGGCACCCGGGGGAGGCGGCTCCGGAGTCCGCTTCCCTGGGGACCATCATACCACAATCCGCCAGATGTCAAGCCCATACAGGGAACATAATTCAAAAATATCCGAAATTGTTCATTCCAAGCCACAACGGAAGGTCCAACCTCCCGCCTCGATTTACGGCGCATAGGGGGCGTTTCCGCTCTATACTGCGGGCCCATGACGCTCGGTGAAATTGCTGTCCGGCTGGAAGTGCTCGGCAACGAGACGCGGCTTGCCGTGTTCCGCCATGTGGTGCGGGCGGGCGAGGCGGGGCTTGCCGTCAACGAAATCCACGAGCGCACGGGCGTGCCGCGCTCCACGCTCTCGCATCATCTGCGCCGGCTGGCGGATTGCGGCCTGATGCAGCGGGAACGGCGCGGCACCACGCTCATCTGCCGCGCCAATGCCGAGGCGATGAACGAAACGCTGGGGTTCCTCCTGGAAGAATGTTGCGCAGACCATCTTGACGGCTCGTGCCATCATCGGCATATTTCGATTTAGTTAGAAATATAGAAATAGAGGCTCGCGCCGATGGCAACCCTCGCCGCCACCCTGAGACGCCTGGAACTGCCGAAAATCGGCCGCGTGTGGCTGGCCGTGCTCGCCATCCTGGCTGCGGTGGCGCTGCTCGATCCGGCGCAGTTCCGTCCCTCCGTCTCCTTCACGCTGGACGCGCTTGCGCACACCCTGCCCTTCATCGCCTTCGCCGTGCTGGCCGTGGCGGTGCTGAAGGCGACGGGGGCGGATGCGCTGGTGGCCCGCGCCTTCGTGGGACGCGAGAGCCGGATGATCGTGCTGGCGGCGCTGGTCGGGGGCCTGGCGCCCTTCTGCTCCTGCGAGGTGATCCCGTTCATCGCCGCGCTGCTCGCGCTCGGCACGCCGGTCTCGGCGGTGATGGCGTTCTGGCTGTCCTCGCCGCTGATCGACCCGGCCGCCTTCCTCATTACCGCCGGCGCGCTCGGCTGGCCGTTCGCCATCGGCAAGACGGCCGCCGCCGTCGGGGTCGGCCTTCTGGGCGGGTTCGCCATGCAGGCGGCGGTGCGCGCCGGTTTCTTCGCCAACCCGGTGAGGCCCCGCGACTCGGGCGGCTGCTGCGGCGCGCCCTCCGCCTTCGGCGGCGCGCCGGAATGGCGCTTCTGGGGCCATGCGGACCGCCGGCGCCTGTTCGCCGACGAAACGAAGGAGAACGCGCTCTTCCTGCTCAAATGGCTGACGCTCGCCTATCTGCTGGAGAGCCTGATGTTGGCCTGGCTGCCGGCCGAGGCGATCGCGGGCGCGGTCGGCGGCGAGGGCCTGCTGCCGATCGTCATAGCCGCGCTGGTGGGCGCGCCGGCCTATCTCAACGGCTACGCCGCCCCGGCGCTGGTCGCGGGCCTCATCGAGCAGGGCATGAGCAACGGCGCCGGCATGGCCTTCATGGTGGCGGGCGCGGTGAGCTGCATCCCGGCGATGACGGCCGTCTATGCGCTGGTGCGGCGCCCTGTCTTCGCGGCCTATGTCGGACTCGGATTTGCGGGCGCGGTCCTCTCCGGTATCGTCTTCGGAGTGCTGTTCCCGACACTCTGAGGAGAACCCGGTGCCCCGCATACCGGTCGAAACCGCCGAATCCCTGATCGGCGAAGCCTTCGCTGCGGCGGGCTGCTCCGTTGCCGAGGGCGCGCGCATCGCCGCCTCGCTGGTCTCGGCCAACCTTGCCGGCCATGACAGCCACGGCATCGTGCGCGTGCCGCGTTATCTGGACATGCTGCGCGACGGGCGCGTCGTGGCGGACCGGGAAGTGGAGGTGGTGTCGGATGCGGGCGCGATGGCCGTGCTGGACGGACGTCTCGGCTTCGGCCAGACCATCGGCCCACAGGCCGTGCGCTGCGGCATCGGCAAGGCGCGCGCCGGCGGCGTCGGCGTGGTCGCGCTGCGCAATACCGGCCATCTCGGGCGCATCGGCGAATGGGCCGCGATGGCGGCGGAGGAAGGGCTGGTCTCGGTCCATTTCGTCAATGCGCGCGGCAGCATCCTGGTGGCCCCCTACGGCGCGCGCGAACGGCGTTTCTCGACCGCGCCCTTCTGCGTCGCCGTGCCGCGTGAGGGCCGCGAGCCGCTGGTGCTCGATTTCGCGACCTCCGTGGTCGCGGAAGGCAAGGTGCTGGTCGCGGCCAAGGGCGGCAAGCCGGTGCCGGACGACGCGCTGATCGACGGCGAGGGCCGGCGCACGAACGACCCCGCCGCGCTCTACGGCTCCGCCGGCCCCGACGCGCCGCCGCAGTTCCGCGACGGCAAGGGCGCCATCCGCGCGATGGGCGAGCACAAGGGCTCGGGCCTGGCGCTGATGTGCGAGCTGCTGGGCGGCGCGCTCACCGGCAACGGCGTCTGCGGACCGACGGACAAGCCCTTCGCCAACGGCATGTTCTCGCTTTACGCGGTCCCGGACGCCTTCGGCCCGGGCGAGGCGTTTGCGCGCGCCGTGGAGGACTATATCGACTGGCTGCTTTCCGCCCGGCCGGCCGACCCGGACAGGCCGGTGCTCGTGCCCGGCGACCCGGAGCGCATGACCGCTGCCGAGCGCCGCGCGGGCGGCCTGCCGCTCACGGACGACGCCTGGGATGCGATTGTCGCCTCGGTCCGCGCGACGGGACTCGCGACCGGTCGCATCGACGCGCTGCTCGCCAACGGCACGGCGGGCGGGTAAGGTTCGCGAACGGAATCGCAGGCAAGGGAGGCCGGAGGCTCATGGGTGCGACGCATGTGACCGTAGCCATCCGCAATCCGGCGGACCCGGATCGCTTCTGGGAAGCTTTGTTCCTGGTGGACACCGGCGCGACGGATTCGCTCGTGCCGCGACCGCATTTGGACGCCATCGGGCTGAAGCCGAGAGGTAAGCGTGTTTACGAACTCGCGGATGGCAGCGAGATCACCATGGACGTAACCGTTGCGGAGATCGAATTCATGGGAGAGACCGTAGGCGGCACCGTTCTGTATGGCGATGCCGACGCAGAACCCCTTTTGGGCGTAACGGCGCTGGAGTCGGTCGGGATCGAAGTCGATCCGCTCAACCAAAGGCTGAAACGTCTGCCCGCCGTGCGGCTCAAGGGCGTCCGGGCGGGCGCTCCGCGACGGCCGCGCCGACAACGTACGTAACGCCGGAGGAAAACGGCCCGAATGATTCATCTCCATAGCTGGAACACGTCCAACGGGCGCAAGATCTCGATCATGCTGGAGGAGCTGGGGCTGGAGTACCAATGGCACCCGGTCGATATCGGCAAGGACGAGCAGTTCCATCCGGACTTCCTGAAGATCAGCCCGAACAACCGCATCCCGGCCATCGTCGATCCCGACGGGCCGGGCGGCGGGCCGATCTCGCTGTTCGAGAGCGGCGCCATCCTGATCTACCTCGCCGAGAAGACCGGGAGCCCCCTCTGGCCAACGGAGCCGCGCCGGCGCCTCGAAGTGCTGCAATGGCTGATGTGGCAGATGGGCGGCGTCGGGCCGATGCAGGGCCAGGCGCACCATTTCCGCCGCGCCGCCAAGGTGGAGGTACCCTACGGCATCGAGCGCTATACCCAGGAGACCTACCGGCTCTACGGCGTCATGGACCGGCGGCTGGAGGGGCGGGACTTCCTCTGCGACGACTATTCCATCGCCGATATCGCCGTCTATCCCTGGGCCTGCCGCCATGAGTGGATCGACCTCGACTTCGACCGCTTTCCCAATGTGAAGCGCTGGTTCGACATCGTGACCGCCCGCCCCGCCGTCCAGCGCGGCCTCAAGGCGCAGGAGGTCTGAGCCCGGGCGGCCGCCGGGCCGCTACAGCCCCGCTCGGTCCTTCAACTCGTACCAGCCGACCATGAGGGGCAGGAACCAGGGGCGGCCGTAATAGAGCGGGCGGGTGGCGAAGTCGCCGGCGGCGAAGGCCGTCTCGGGCGGGCGGTTGCCGGCGATGCTTTGCGCCGCCTTCATGCCGAGCCACCGCGCCCAGACCACGCCCGAGCCGCAGAAGCCGGCGGCGTAGTGCACGCCGTTGCGCACCACCAGCTTCGGCATGAAGTCGAAGGTGAAGCCGGTATAGCCGAACCAGCAATGGGTCATGCCGATGCCGGCGAGTTCCGGGAAGATCTGCGCGAGCCCGGCGCCGAGCCGCTCGGCCTTGCGCGATTCGTCGTCGGTGAGCGCGCCCGCCCTGCCGCCGAAGACGATGCGGCTGTCGTCCGGCGCGGGGCGGAAATAGTGGTAGAGGTTGCGCGTCTCGCCCAGCATCCGGCGCTTCGGCATCAGCCGGTCGAGCACCTCCTTCGGGATCGGGTCGGTGGCGACGATCTGGCTCGGGATCGGCACGATCCGCCGGCGGAGCCACGGCGTCGCGCGGCCGGTATAGCCGTTGGTCGCCACGATGACATGCGGGGCGGCGATGCTGCCCCGGTCGGTGCGGACGCGCTTCAGGCTGCTGTCGTCCTCCACGGCCTCGACGGTCGTGCGTGCATGGACCGAGACACCGGCTTCCAGCGCGCGGTCGAGCATCCCCTGGTGGAACTTGCCGGGATGCAGCCCGCCGATGTCCTCGCGCACCATGCCGCCGTGATAGAGGTCCGAGCCGATCTCCCCGTGCTGCTCCGCCTTCGGCACCATCCAGGCGCCGTAGTCCAGATGGCGGTTCAGCAGCTCGCATTCGGCGGCCATCGCCTCGTAATGCTTCGGGCGCATCGCGCCGGTGAAGCGCCCGGCCTGCTTCCAGTCGCAGTCGATGCCCTCGTCCCCGATGAAGCGCGCGAGGTCGGCGCGCGCGGCCTGCCCTTCGGCCTCCACGGCCTTCGCCCGCTCCAGCCCCCAGGCGCGGATCATGGCCCCGAAGCTGCGGCGGAGATTGCCGCTGGCGATGCCGCCATTGCGGCTGGAGGCGCCCTCCCCCGGCCGGTCCTTCTCCAGCACCACGACCTGGCGCCCCGCCCGCGCCAGCGTGAGCGCGGCGCTGAGCCCCGTGAAGCCCGCGCCCACGACCACCGCATCGGCGCGCCCCGGCGGCGCCTCCGGTTCGGGATCGGGACGCGGCGCGGCTTCCCACCAGAAGGGGTCGGTGCTGAGGGCTTTCTCCATCGACGGCCTCCCATGCGCGGCAGACGGCCCGGAGGCCGGCTTGGCGGACAAACGGCCTATACACTACCATTCCGGCCGAGCCGGCCGGCGGCAGCCGGTCCGAGGCGCCGGGATACCGAGCCACCCGGGAGGCGGACATGGAATTCGGCATTACCTTCAAGGGGTTCGTGCAGCCCGACCGGGCGCGCGCATTGGTGAAACAGGCCGAGGATGCGGGGTTCTCCTATTGCTGGTTCTACGACAGCCACATCCTCTGGCGCGAGAGCTACCCGGCGATGGCCATGTGCATGGAGCACACCGAGACGCTCCGCTTCGGCCCTTGCGTCACCAACCCCAATACGCGGGACTGGTCCGCGGCGGCCTCGCTCTTCGGCTCGCTGGCGCTCCAATCGAACAACCGCTTCGACATCGGCGTCGGCCGCGGCGACAGCGCCGTGCGCGTGATGGGCAACAGGCCGTCCTCGCTCGCCCGGATGGAGGAGTTCATCCATGTCGTGCGCGCGCTCGTGCGCGGCGAGGAAGTCCAGTACGGCAATGTGCCGAACCCGATGCAATTCCCCTGGGCGACGGGCTACGAACTGCCGGTCTGGGTTGCCGCCTACGGCCCCCGGGCGCTGAACTCGGCAGGCCGCGTAGGCGACGGCCTCGTCCTCCAGATCGCCGAGCCGTCGATCTGCAAGTGGCTGGCCGACCAGGCGATTGCCGCAGGCAGGGAAGCCGGGCGGGACATGTCGAACTACCGCGTCATGTCCGCCGCGCCCGCCTTTTTCGGCGACAGGGCGACATGCCGGGAGGCCACCCGCTGGTTCCCGGCCATGGTCGGCAACCATGTGGCGGACATCGTCGAGAGATACGGCACCGACCGCGAGGACATTCCCCCCTCGCTGACCGCCTATATCGAGGGCCGCAGGGGCTACGACTATTCCAGGCACGGGCAGAGCGACAACGCCTATCTGGACTTCATCACCGACGACGTGATCGACGGCTTCAGCGTGCTCGGCACGCCGGAGGAGCATGTCGCCAAGCTGGAAGAGCTGCAGGCCGCCGGCGTCACCCAGTTCAACATCTATCTGGACAACGGCGACGAAGAGGAAATCATCGCCGAATACGGCCGGTCGATCATTCCGGCGTTCCGGCCGGCGGCCGGACTTTCCGCTTGACCGGCCCAGGGAGCTTGATAGCGTCGCGTTCGCCCGGCGATCCACAGAGTGAGGTGCCCATGCCCGCCCCCGGTGAGAACCTGAAGATCGATGGCGAGCGGCTCTGGGACAGCCTGATGGAAATGGCGAAGATCGGCCCCGGCGTGGCCGGCGGCAACAACCGCCAGACGCTGACCGACGAGGACGGCGCGGGCCGCGCGCTGTTCCGGCAATGGTGCGAGGCGGCCGGCTGCGAGATGGGCCTCGACCAGATGGGCAACATGTTCGCGACGCGGGCCGGAACCGACCCCGACGCGCTGCCGGTCTTCGTCGGCAGCCATCTCGATACGCAGCCGACCGGCGGCAAGTATGACGGCGTGCTCGGCGTGCTCGGCGGGCTCGAGATCGTGCGGACCCTCAACGATCTGGGAATCAGCACCAGGCGCCCGATCGCGGTCATCAACTGGACCAATGAGGAAGGCACGCGCTACGCGCCGCCCATGCTGGCGTCGGGCGTCTTCGCCGGCGTCCACACCCAGGACTGGGCCTACGGCCTGACGGACGCGGACGGCAAGCGCTTCGGGGACGAACTCGAGCGCATCGGCTGGCGCGGCGAGGAAGAGACCGGCGCGCGCAGGATGCACGCCTATTTCGAGTTGCACATCGAGCAGGGGCCGATCCTGGAGGCCGAGGAGTGCGATATCGGCGTCGTCACCCACGGCCAGGGACTGCGCTGGATCGAGTGCCGGATAACCGGCAAGGAAAGCCATACCGGCTCGACGCCCATGGCCATGCGCCGCAATGCCGGGCGCGGGCTGGCGCAGATCACCGAGCTGGTCCACGAGGTCGCGATGAAGCACCAGCCCAACGCGGTCGGCGCCATCGGCCATGTCGATGTCTATCCGAACTCGCGCAACATCATCCCGGGCCGGGTCGTGTGCACCATCGATTTCCGCAGCCATGTGCTGGAAACGCTGGAGGGCATGGTGGCCGAGGTCATGGAGAAGGCGCCCGCGATCTGCGAGGCGCTGGGCTGCGAAATCGAAACGGAGATCGTCGGCAGCTTCGACCCGCCCGAGTTCCATCACGGCTGCGTCACGGCGGTGCGCGATGCAGCGGAGCGGCTCGGCTATTCCCACATGGATATCGTCTCGGGCGCCGGCCACGACGCCTGCTGGATCAACAAGATCGCGCCGGCGGCGATGGTGATGTGCCCCTGCGTGGACGGGCTGAGCCACAACGAGGCCGAGGAGATTTCGCCGGAATGGGCCGCCCGGGGCTGCGACGTGCTCTTCCATGCGGTGGTCGAGACCGCGGAGCTCCTGGAGTAGGGCGGACGGCTGCGGGCAGGCCGGATCGGCCCGCGCAGGCAAAGAGATGCAGCGGAGGCCTCGAATGAGCAAAGTCATCAAGGGCGGCACGGTTCTCACCGCGGACCGGACCTGGAAGGCCGATGTCCTGATCGAAGGCGAGAAGATCGCCGCCATCGGCGAGAACCTGAGCGGCGACGAGGTCGTCGATGCCTCGGAGGCCTATGTCATCCCGGGCGGGATCGACCCGCACACGCATCTGGAAATGCCCTTCATGGGCACGACCGCCGCCGAGACCTTCGAGTCCGGCACCTGGGCGGCGGCGACCGGCGGGACCACCATGCTGGTCGATTTCGTGCTGCCCGGCGAGGACGGCTCGCTGTTGAGCGCCGTCGATTCCTGGGATGCCAAGTCGAAGGACCAGATCTGCGTCGATATCGGCTATCACTGCGCGATCGTGGACTGGAACGAGCGGATCCACGACGAGATGGCAGAGGTCGTCAGGCGGGGCATCAACACCTTCAAGCACTTCATGGCCTACAAGGGCGCGCTGATGATCGAGGACGACGAGATGTTCGCGTCCTTCCGGCGCTGCGCGGCGCTCGGCGCCATGCCGCTCGTCCACGCCGAGAACGGCGACATCGTGGCGGCGCTCCAGGAAAAATACATGGAGCAGGGCATGACCGGGCCCGAGGGGCACGCCCATTCGCGCCCGCCGGAAGTCGAGGGCGAGGCCGCGAACCGCGCCATCATGATCGCCGATGCGGCGGGCGTGCCGCTTTACATCGTGCATGTGTCCTGCGAGCAGGCGCATGAGGCGATCCGGCGCGCGCGCCAGAAGGGCATGCGGGTCTATGGCGAGCCGCTGATCCAGCATCTCACACTCGACGAGTCGGAATATTTCGACCGGGACTGGGACTATGCCGCGCAGCGGGTCATGTCGCCGCCCTTCCGCGGCAAGGACCACCAGGACGGGCTCTGGAACGGGCTGGCGGCCGGCTCCCTGCAGGTGGTGGCGACCGACCACGCCGCCTTCACCACGGGCCAGAAGCGCATGGGGCTGGCCGGCTTCCCGATGATCCCCAACGGCACCGGGGGGCTCGAGGACCGGATGCCGGTGCTCTGGACCAAGGGCGTCGACACCGGACGCCTCACGCCCAACGAGTTCGTGGCCGTCACCTCCACCAATATCGCCAAGATCCTCAACGTCTATCCGAAGAAGGGCGCGCTGGTGGAAGGGGCGGACGCCGATGTCGTGGTCTGGGACCCGAAGATCAGCAAGACGATCTCCGCCACCACCCAGAAATCGATCATCGACTACAACGTCTTCGAGGGCATAGAGGTGTCGGCCCAGGCGCGCTACACGCTGAGTCGCGGCGAGGTGATCTGGGAATACGGCAAGAACTCGCAGCCGCGCCCCGGCCGCGGGCGGTTCGTGCGGCGCCGGGCGTTCCCCGCCGTGCATGAGGCGCTCGCCCGCTGGAAGGAGCTGACCGCGCCGCGCAAGGTGCAGCGCGACCCGCTGAACATCCCGAGCGGGGTTTGAGCCCGCCGGGCGCGAGGCCGCGCGTCCCGGCGCTTCGCCTGAGCCGGGGCGGCGCTCTGCGATGAATCGTACGGAAGCAGCGATAGCCGCGTCTGCGCTCGACCTGGTCTTCCAGACCAATGACGGGCCCGTCCACGCGCTGTCCGACGTCGATCTGGAGGTGGCGCCCGGCGAGTTCGTCAGCTTCATCGGGCCGTCGGGCTGCGGGAAGACGACATTGCTGCGCGTGATCGCCGACCTTGAGCAGCCGACGGGCGGCGCCATCGCCGTCAACGGGATGACGCCGAGGGAGGCGCGGCTGAACCGGGCCTATGGCTATGTGTTCCAGGCGGCGGGGCTCTATCCCTGGCGCACGATCGAAAAGAATGTGCGCCTGCCGCTCGAGGTCATGGGCTACCCCGCGCAGGAACGGGCGGAGCGGGTGAGCCGCGTCCTCGACCTCGTCGGCCTCGGCGATTTCGGGCGCATGTTCCCCTGGCAGCTTTCGGGGGGCATGCAGCAACGGGCCTCGATTGCGCGCGCGCTCGCCTTCGATGCGGACCTGCTGCTGATGGACGAGCCCTTCGGGGCGCTCGACGAGATCGTGCGCGACCACCTGAACGAGCAATTGCTGGCGCTGCATGCGCGGACGGGCAAGACGGTCTGCTTCGTCACCCACTCGATCCCGGAAGCGGTTTACCTCTCCACCAGGATCGTGGTGATGAGCCCGCGGCCGGGACGCATCATCGACGTGATCGACAGCACCTTGCCGCCGGAGCGTCCGCTCGACATACGCGAGAGCGCCACCTTCCTGGAACTGGCCGGGCGGGTGCGCGAAGGCCTGCGCGCGGGGCACAGCTACGATGAGTGAGGCAGCGGCCGGCGCATTGCTGTCCGGTTCAGGATTTGCGGGCAGGGCGCATGGCCTGGATTCAACCGGGTTTCGAGGGGTTCGGCGGGATCGGGACCCGGATCGACGCCCGGCGGCCCGGCCCCCAAGTCGTCATGCCCGACCCCCATATCGTCATGCCCGGACTTGTTCCGGGTATCTCTCTCAAGCGGCTCCGCCGGGCGGCCGTATGGATACCCGGAACAAGTCCGGGCATGACGAAAGAGCCTGCCCCGAGCCTGCCGAAAGGGGGCGTTCGAGCCTCACGGGCAAGGGGCGGATCGCAGACGCCGCGCGCCCCCGAAACCCCCCGCGGACTCCCGTTCAGCCTCACCCAATGGCTGAACCGGACAGCAATGCGGCCGGCGCGGCATTCCGGCCGGCAGCGCGGCGGGGCTGATGCGCAGCATCGTTCCCATCGCGGCGATCTGCCTGGCCATCGTGGCCGTCTGGTATGTCGGGGCCGTTTTCCTGAACGCCAAATGGGAACGCGACCAGGCCGCCCGCGCGGGCGTCGAGATCGGCTGGGCGGAAATCCTCCCCGCCACCATGTCCCAGGACCGCCCCGTCCTGCCCGCGCCGCACCAGGTCGCCGTGGAGATCTGGAAGACCACGGTCGAAAAGCGCATCACGTCAAAGAGAAGCCTCGTCTATCACGGCTGGATCACACTGTCGGCGACCCTGCTGGGCTTCGTCATGGGCGTCGGCCTCGGAATCCTGCTGGCCGTCGGGATCGTCCACAACCGGGCGATGGACCTCTCCGTCATGCCCTGGGTCATCTCCAGCCAGACCGTGCCCATTCTGGCGGTCGCGCCGATGATTATCGTGGTGCTCTACAATGTCGGCATCTCCGGCCTCGTCGCGAAGGCCGCGATCTCGGCCTATCTCAGCTTCTTCCCGGTGGCGGTCGGCATGGTGAAGGGGCTGCGCGCGCCCGACGACATGCAGCTCGACCTGATGCGCACCTACAATGCATCCGCCTGGCAGGTTTTCTGGAAGCTGCGCTGGCCGTCCTCGCTGCCCTATCTCTTCGCGTCGCTGAAGGTCGCCATCGCCATTGCGCTCGTCGGCGCGATCATCGGGGAGCTGCCCACCGGCAGCCAGGGCGGCTTCGGGGCGCGGATGCTGAACGGCAGCTATTACGGCCAGGTGCTCATTATCTGGTCGGCACTCTTCGGCGCCGCGATCTGCGCGGCGCTGATGGTGGGCGCCATCGGGGCGGCGCAGCGCGCGGTGCTCGGCCGGACGGGGCAGGCGCGATGAGCTGGATTCTCGCCGCCATTGCCGCATGGCTCGGGGGCTGGGCCGCCAACATTCTGCTCGTGCGGCGGACGGGCCGGGCGACGCGCCTGCTGGTGCCCGCGGTCTTCGGCATCTCGCTGCTGGCGATCTGGGAGGGGCTGGTCCGCGGGCTGGACGTGCCGGCGGTCATCCTGCCGGCGCCCTCCGCGATCTCCGGGGCGTTCGCGGGCAACCTGCCGGTCCTCTGGGCGGATTTCGTGCAGACGGTGATCCGCTCGGTGCTGCCGGGCTACGTCATGGGCTGCGGGGCGGCGTTCCTGATGGCGGTCGCCGTGGACCGGTCGCCGTTCCTGCAACGGGGCCTCCTGCCCATGGGCAATCTCGCCGCGGCCCTGCCCATCGTCGGCATCGCGCCCATCATGGTGATGTGGTTCGGCTTCGACTGGCAGTCCAAGGCCGCCGTGGTCGTGGTGATGTGCTTCTTCCCGATGCTGGTGAACACCATAGAGGGGCTGCGCATGGCCGAGCCCATGCAGCGGGACCTGATGCGCACCTATGCGGCGGGCTACTGGCAGACGCTCTGGAAGCTGCGCCTGCCCGCGGCCTGCCCCTTCATTTTCAACGGGCTGAAGATCTGCACCACGCTTGCGCTGATCGGCGCCATCGTTGCAGAATTTTTCGGGACGCCGATTGTGGGGATGGGCTTCCGCATCTCGACCGAGATCGGCCGCATGGCGCTCGACATGGTCTGGGCCGAGATTGCAGTTGCGGCCTTCGCGGGATCGGCATTCTATGGTTGCGTCACGCTGGTCGAGCGGACGGTCACCCATTGGCATCCGTCGATCCGGGGATAGCGGCAACCGCAACGCTTCATTGCCAGGGAGAGCGACATGAGAAGGACAGCAATCTTTGCAGCGGCGGCGATGTTCGCCCTGTCGGCCGGCCTTGCGCAGGCCGCCGACAAGGTCACGCTCCAGTTGAAGTGGGTCACGCAGGCCCAGTTCGCCGGCTACTACGTGGCCGCCGACAAGGGCTTCTACGCCGAGGAAGGGCTGGAGGTCGAAATCAAGGCCGGCGGCCCGGACATCGCGCCTCCCCAGGTGCTGGCCGGCGGCGGCGCCGACGTGATCCTCGACTGGATGCCCTCGGCGCTCGCCACCCGCGAGAAGGGCCTGCCGCTGGTCAACATCGCCCAGCCCTTCAAGCGCTCTGGCATGATGCTGACCTGCCGCAAGGACACCGGCATCAAGACGCCGGCGGACTTCCGGGGCAAGACCATCGGCGTCTGGTTCTTCGGCAACGAATACCCCTTCCTGTCCTGGATGAGCCAGCTCGGCATCCCGACCGACGGCAGCGCGGAAGGCGTGACCGTGCTCAAGCAGGGCTTCAACGTCGATCCGATTCTGCAGGGCCAGGCCGCCTGCATCTCGACCATGACCTACAACGAATACTGGCAGGTCATCGACGCCGGCCTCTCGGCCGACGACCTCGTGGTTTTCAAATATGAGGACCAGGGCGTCGCCACCTTGGAGGACGGCATCTACGTGCTCGAATCCGCGCTCGAAGACGCCGCGTTCAAGGACAGGATGGTCCGCTTCGTGCGCGCCTCGATGAAGGGCTGGAAATGGGCCGAGGCGAACCCGGACGCCGCCGCCGAGATCGTGCTGGAGAACGACGCGACCGGCGCCCAGACCGAGAAGCACCAGAAGCGCATGATGGGCGAGATCGCGAAGCTGACCGCCGGCAGCAGCGGCGCGCTGAACCCCGCCGATTACGAGCGCACCGTCGAGACGCTGCTGAAAGGCGGCTCGGACCCGGTGATCACCAGGGCTCCGGAAGGCGCCTGGACGCATGCGATCACCGACGAAGCCCTGAAATAGGGCCGCTTCGGGGGCGGGCTTCGGCCCGCCCTTCGATGTTCAGGGACGCCGTTCCGCGGCAGCCGCTTCCGGCGGCTCTGGTGACCCCTACGGGACTCGAACCCGTGTTTCCGGCGTGAGAGGCCGGCGTCCTGGACCGCTAGACGAAGGGGCCGCGCGGCAGGGGCGCATAATGGACGAGGGCGCGCGGAAATCAAGGGCGTCGAAAGCCGGGGCCCGCTATGGCAGAGTGCGCCCGGCATCCGGACACGGGAGGGGCGGACCGATGGAAGCAAGGGGAGAAGCGGCGCTGGTGACCGGCGGGGCGTCCGGCCTCGGGCGCGCAACGGCGGCGGCGCTTGCGGAAGCGGGCGCGCGGGTGGCGCTGCTCGACCGCAATGCGGCGCTCGCGGAGGAGACTGCGGCGGAGCTCGGCGCGCTCGCGGTGCCCTGCGACGTGACGAGCGAGGAGGGGGTGGCCGCCGCCATCGCCACGGCCCGGGAGGCGCACGGCATCGCCCGCATCTGCATCAATTGCGCCGGCGTCGGCGGCTCGCAGCGCATCGTGGACCGCAACGGCCGGCGCATCCCGTTCGAGAACTACAAGCGCATCGTCGATATCTGCCTCTTCGGCTCCTTCAACGTGCTCTCGCAGGCGGCCGAGGACATGGCGAAGCTGGAGCCGGCGGACGGCGAGGGCCTGCGCGGCGTGGTCGTCAACACCGCCTCGGTCGCCGGTTACGAGGGCCAGATCGGCCAGATCGCCTATGCGTCGGCCAAGGCCGGCATTGTCGGCATGACGCTGCCGGCGGCGCGCGACCTCGCCAGTTGGGGCGTGCGCGTGTGCACCATAGCCCCCGGCATCATGGACACGCCGCTGCTCGCCGGCCTGCCGGACTCGACCCTGGACCTGCTCGGCAAGCAGGTGCCCTTCCCGAAGCGCACCGGCCGCGACCGCGAATTCGCCTCCCTCGTCATGGAGATCGTCCGCAACGACTACATGAACGGCGAAACCATCCGCCTCGACGGCGCGATAAGGCTCGCGCCGCGGTAGGACGGCTCTATTTCGACAGCGCGTCCGCCACTTCCTTCAACTGCGTCCGGGCGCGGAGGAGGTAGAAGCCTAGCGCGGTGAGGTGCGAGGGCATCAGGAAGCCGTCCTCGTAGCCGTTGGAGACCAGGAGCGGATAGAGTTCCGCACCCTGGCGGAGGCTCGCCAGCATCTGCTGCCAGATCTTGCTCGCTTGCTTCTCGGCGATGGCCTTGTCGAAGTCCGTGCCGATGTCGCGCAGCAGCAGGTAATAGGCGTAGAGCCGGCCCTTGACGTTGAACAGCAGGTCGTCGGCGATGGTGTCGAACCAGCCGGCATTGGTCTCCAGAGCCCGCTTGTCGAGCGCGGCGCTGGATGCGCCGAGGTCCGCACCCACCCGGTCGAGCAGGGCGATCAGGTTGTCGGCGCGACGGTCGTAGGTTGCCTCGCCGTTGGCGAGGCGCTCATTGTAGCGGGCGAGCGCCTCGGCGGCGTTCTGGTATTGCCGCTGCGCCGGGGCCACGGGCAGCAGGCCGCCCGAGCCCCAATACCAGATGCGCCCGTCGTATTTCAGCAGGCCGGCGGCCCGGTCGAGGTCCTTGTCGATGGCGCTCGAACCGCGCGTGCGGCCCAGCTGGTCGCCCATCTCGATGGCGAAGCGCGAGACGGCGTACATGAGGCCGAGCTGGTAGTTCGGCATGTTGTCGAGCGCCGCCGCCGGGTGCCAGAACGGCTTGTTGGGCGCCCAGCGTTCGATCTCCCGCTCGACCAAGGCCGCCGCCGTCGCCACCGCCTTGGAGCCGCCGGCGTCGTAGGCGGTCGGCCTCGGCTCGAAGCCCGTATCGTCGTCGATATGGGTATAGACCGCCATGCCGACCGGGTACCAGAGCAGCAGGAACGACACCACGCCGACGAGGCTCCAGCGGAGCCAGGGCCGGGAGCCGCGCCAGTCATGCATCCGGATACGGTCGCGCGCTGTCGTCAGCCAGCCCGCGCCCCGGTCGATCAACGCGCGCATATGTCCTCCCGCTTCGCCCGCCTCCGCTCCCTTTCAGATTGGGATGCGGCCGGGCTTTGGCAATGCGTCAGGCAGGGCTGCGTTCGATGCGCCCGCCGGCAGCGCGTATATCGTCCAGCATCCGGGCGAGCGAGCCCTCCATGTCGAGGCCGCGGCAAAGGTCTTCCAGCACGACGGTCTCGAAGCCGGCGGCGAGCGCGTCGAGCGCCGAGAAGCCGACGCAGAAGTCGGTTGCGAGGCCCGTCAGCACGACCCGCCCGACGCCGCGCTCGCGCAGATAGCCGGCGAGCCCGGTCGGCGTCTCGCGGTCGTTCTCGAAGAAGGCGGAATAGCTGTCGATGCCCGGCCGGAAGCCCTTGCGCAGCACGAGGTCGGCGCCGTCGGTGCGCAGGTCGGCATGGAAGGCCGCGCCGGGCGTGCCCTGCACGCAATGGTCCGGCCAGAGCACCTGCTCGCCATAGTCGAGCCGGCCGGTATCGAAGGGCCGCTTGCCCTCATGGCTGCTGGCGAAGGAGGCATGGCCCGGCGGGTGCCAGTCCTGGGTCAGCACCTTGCAGGCATAGCCGTCCCAGAGCCGGTTGATGCCGGGCACGACCGCCTCGCCGCCCGGCACCGCGAGCGCCCCGCCCGTGCAGAAATCGTTCTGCACATCCACAACCAGCAGCGCCTCCATGGGTCCGTCCCTCCTCTTGCGCCGCCCTCCCGCCTTCCGGGTCAGAGGTCCGGATGGCGGTCCGGCCAGCCGGTTGCGCGCTCATAGGCGCGGGCGGCGCGGTAGATCGTGGCCTCGTCGAAATTCCGGCCGGCAATCTGGAACGACAGCGGCATGCCGGCGGAAGAGAAGCCCGCCGGCACGGCGAGCGCCGGATGGCCGGTGACATTGAAGGGCTGGCGCGCCTGGCGCGAATAGGTGCGCAGCACTTCCGCCTCGTCCTCGATGGCGCAGGCGGGCTCCATGCTGGACGCGCAGACCAGCACATCCACGCCGGCGAGCGCCTCCGACATGCGCTCTGTGCAGCGGCCCCGCTGCCTGAGCGCGCGGAGATAGTCGCCGGCGGAGAGATAGGCGCCCGCGATCAGCCGTTCGCGGCCGAAGCGTCCATAGGCTTCGGGCTTCTCCTTCAGCCAGCGCTCGTGGATCGACCAGGCCTCCGCCCAGAGGACGATGCGGTTCACCCGCGAATAGTCCTGCAGCGGGCCGGGATCGACCTCGACGATCTCCGCGCCCTCGCCTTCCAGCACGCGGAGCGCGTCGTCTATGGCGGCGCGCATCTCCGGCGCGGCCGGCATGTCGTCCTCGTGCCAGCGGCGGACATGGCCGACCTTCATGCCCTTCACGCCCCGTTCCAGCCCGGCCGTGTAGGAGGGCACCGGCTCGTTGGCGCTTGCCGGATCGTCCGGGTCGAAACCGGCCAGCACTTCCAGCGCCAGCGCATTGTCCCCGACCGTGCGGGTCATCGGGCCGATATGGTCCATCGACCAGGAGAGCGGCACCACACCCGCCCGGCTCACCCGCCCGTATGTCGCCTTCATGCCGACAATGCCGCAGCAGGACGCCGGGTTGCGCACCGAACCGCCCGTGTCCGTGCCGAGCGCCAGCGGGAAGAGCCCCGCCGCCACGCCCGCCCCGGACCCGGAGGACGAGCCGCCCGGATGGCAGTCCGTGTTCCAGGGGTTGCGGGCCGGCGGCCAGGGCAGGTCGAAGCTCGGGCCGCCAATGGCGAATTCATGCGTCGAGAGCTTGCCGAGCAGCACGCCCGCCGCCGCTTCCAGGCGGCGCGTCACGCCGGCGTCCTTCGCCGCGACATTGTCCCTCAGCACCGCCGAATGCGCCGTGGTCGGCACGCCGGCCACGTCGATGATGTCCTTGAGGCCGAAGGGCACGCCATGCAGCGCGCCCCGCACGGGGCCGTCGTCCAGCGCGGCGGCGCGCTCGCGGGCGCGGTCCGCCAGCAGGGCGACGAAGGCGTCGAGCTTCGGGTTGACCGCCTCGATGCGCGCCAGCAGCGCCTCGGTGTATTCGAGCGCCCCAAGCTCCCGCCGGCGGAGCGCCCGCGCCGCCTCCGCGAGCGTCAGCCAGTGCAGCGCCGTCACCGGCCGGGCTCCGGCCGCCAGGTCAGCGCCGGCTCCTCATACATATGGTGGTCGCGGGGCAGCGCGGCGGCCAGCTCGTCGGCCAGCTTCGTGCCGGCGTCGAGAGCGGCCCTGTCCTCGCCCTTCAGGTGGTCGAGGCCGGCGGCTTTTGCGCGCGGATCGTCGGTCAATATGCGAACTCCTCGAATACGGGCTCGACCCTGCCGCCCCAGCGGCCCTCGAACAGCGCGCGCTTGCGTTCGGCGGCGGTGATGCCGCTTTCCGCGATCTCCTCCAGGTCGGAGAGGAAGCCGGTCTCGTCATTGCCGGCCCCGTCGAGACGCGCGCGCGCCTTCAGCCCCTGCCGGGCGATGGCGACCATGTCCTTCGCGATGTCGCGGAGCGAGCGGCCCCCGACCTCGGCGGCGAAGCCGATGCGCGGCGCCTCGGCGCGCAGCCGTTCGCGCTCCTCGTCCGTCCAGTGCTTGCAGAGGTCCCAGCCGGCGGCCCGCGCCGCGCCGTCGTAAAGCAGGCCGATCCAGAGCGCCGGCAGCCCGCAGAGGCGCCCCCACGGTCCACCGTCCGCGCCGCGCAGCTCCAGATAGCGTTTCATCCGCACTTCCGGGAAGGCGGTCGTCACATGGTCCGACCAGTCGCCGATATGCGGGCGCTCGCCCGGCAGCTCCGGCAGCCGCCCTTCGAGGAAATCGCGGAACGACCGGCCCGCCACGTCGATATAGCGGCCGTCGCGATAGACGAAATACATCGGCACATCGAGGCAATATTCGGCGTAGCGCTCGAAGCCGAAGCCCTCCTCGAAGACGAAGCCCAGCATGCCGCAGCGGTCAGGGTCGGTGTCCGTCCAGACATGCGAGCGGAGGCTCACATGGTCCGTCGGCCTGCCCTCCTTGAAGGGCGAGTCGGCGAACAGCACGGTCGTCAGCGGCTGGAGCGCAAGCGACAGGCGGAACTTGTCCACCATGTCGGCTTCGTCGGTATAGTCGAGGTTCACCTGCACGGTGCAGGTCCTGAGCATCATGTCGAGGCCGAGCGAGCCGACCGTCGGCATGTAGCGGCGCATCACGGCGTAGCGGCCCTTCGGCATCCAGGGAATGTCCTCCCGGCGCCATTTCGGGTCGAAGCCGAGGCCGAGGAAGCCGAGCCCCATCGCGTCGCCCACCTGCCGGCACTGGTCGAGGTGGTCGTGCACCTCGTCGCAGGTCTGGTGGACGGTCTCCAGCGGCGCGCCGGAAAGCTCGAACTGCCCGCCCGGCTCCAGGGTGATGCTGGCCGCATCCATGGCAAGCGCGATGGTCTTGCCGGCCTCGCGCTTTGGCTTCCAGCCGAACGCTTCCAGCCGGCGCAGCAGTTCGCCGATGCCGTCCGGGCCGTCATAGCCGGGGCGGGTAAGGTCCGACCGCCGGAAGACGAATTTCTCGTGCTCGGTGCCGCAGCGCCAGTCCTCCGGCGGCTTGCAGCCCTGCTCGAACCATTCCACGAGCTCGCGGCGGTCCTCTATCGCGCCTTCCGCTTCTACCGCCACCGCCGCCATCGGCCGCTCCCTCGCCTCACGCTCCGTCTCCCCAAATCGCCTGCCGCATGGAGAGCGCGGCCACGACCGCCGTTTCCGCCCGCAGGATTCGCGGGCCGAGATCGACCAGGCGAACGAAACCGGTTTCGGCCAAAGCGTCAAGTTCCGCCGCTGCAAAGCCGCCTTCCGGCCCGAGCAAAAAGCCGCCGGGCGGGGGTCCGTCCCGCATCGCGCCGCCGCCCGGATGGCAGGCCGCGAGCGGCCGCTCCGCCGGCCATGCCGCCAGCAGGTCTCGCAGGGCAGCGAGCGGCGCGACGGCCGGCACATCGAGCCGCCCGCACTGTTCCGCCGCCTCGACGGCGATGCGGCCGAGGCGTTCGGGATTGAGCCGGTCCACCACGCTGCGCTCCGTTACGACAGGCAGAATGCGCGCGGCGCCGAGCTCCGTCGCCTGGCGCACGGCGAGGTCCGCCATGCCGCGCTTGGCCGGGGCGAAGGCGAGCCAGATATCGGGCGACGCGGCCTGGGGACGAAGCCGCCGCAGCACGGCCGCCCGTCCCGAGCCGCGCTCCAGCGCCGCGATCTCCGCTTCCCACTCCCCGTCCCGGCCGTTGAAGAGCGCAAGCCGCTCGCCCGCCCGCCGCCGCATCACGCGGCCGAGCCACGCCGCCTGCCCGCCGTCCAACGGAACGGACGCTCCCTCGCGGAGATCGGCATCGACGAACAGGCGCAACATCTCCGCCGCCTCTTCCTTACCAGCGCCGGGGGAGCAACCGCGCACCGAGGGCTCCGAGCCGCCGGCGCAGGCTACGAACCATCGACGCAGCAAGTCGTTCACCAAGTTCGTGCCGGATAGCCTCGAATGCTTGACTGCCGTCTACAACCCTGCCTGCCTCCAGATCGGCAAGTCCAATCCGAACCTCGCACCGGAGTCGTTCAAGCTTCGGCTTTCGATAAGTCGGAAGCTTGTCCGTCGGGGTCGAGTTTGCGGCTGGGCAGCCTTTCCCGGATGTGACAGGAACGTATTCTCTCATTGTCGCAATCTTTGGGGCCTATATAGACAGGTTGACGGCAGGTTTGCGAGGCTTCGCGCCTTCTCTCCAGCGTCATACCCGGACTTGTTCCGTTGCTGTCCGGTTTAGCCGTTGGGCGAGGCTGAACGGGAGTCCGCCGAAGGGTTAGGGGGCGGGCCGCCGGGTTTCGATCCGGGTCCCGATCCCGCCGAACCCCTCGAAATCCGGTTGAATCCAAGCCATGCGTCCTGCCTGTAAATCCTGAACCGGACAACAATGAAACAAGTCCGGGCATGACGCGGGGAGGCGTTCGGGCATGAAAGAACCGTATCGGATCTTGCATAGACACTGTTCTCAAACGGTCTCTCAGAGCAGGCCCCTGGACCGGAAACTCAGGATCTGGCCGCGCGTGACCACCAGATGGTCGAACACGGAGATATTGAGCGTCTTCGCAGCCGCCTGGATGCGCCGGGTGAGCTCGACATCGGCCGCGGACGGGGTCGGGTCGCCGCTTGGATGGTTGTGGACCAGGATGATGGAGGCCGCGCCGACATCGAGCGCCCGGCGGCAGACTTCGCGGGGATAGGCCGGAGCCTGGTCGATCGTGCCGCTGGACTGGCGTTCGTCCAGGATCAGGCGGTTCCTCTTGTCGAGGAACAGGATATGGAACTCCTCCACCGGTCGTCGGCCCATGCGGGCGCGGCAATAGGCGGCGAGCGCGTCGTAGTCGTTCAGCATCTCGCCGGCGAGCGCGGCCTCGCGGGCAAGCTCGATCCCGAGCGCCTCGGCGACCTTGATGAGCGAGACGGCCGCCTCGCCCACATCCCGGACCTTGCGGAGCGCCGCCGGTTCGGCGGCCAGCACGCCCGCCAGCGAGCCGAAGGCCTCGATCAGGTCCCTCGCGATCTGCTGCACGTCGCGCCGGGGATAGGCGCCGAACAGCAGCAGCTCCAGCAACTCGTAATCCCGCATGCGGATGTCGCCGCGCAGATTCTTCAGGAAATGCCGGCGCAGGCGCTGCCTGTGTCCTTTCTGCTGTTTCTTCAGCCGTTCCTCATCCTCCGGAGCCCTGCTCTGCTCCGGACGGGCCGGCGCGGCCGAGCCGAAGAGCGGAACGACGTTGCTGCCGCCCTCGTTTCGAGGCTCGTCAGGCATAGGGAGGCTTGTCCCACCCCTTCGGAGAACAGGTCAGCACTTCCACGCCGTCCGGCACCACGGCGACCGTGTGCTCGAACTGGGCCGAGAGCGACTTGTCCTTGGTGACGGCCGTCCAGTTGTCCGCGAGAATCTTCACATGGAACCGGCCGGCATTGATCATCGGCTCGATGGTGAAGAACATGCCTTCCCGCAGCATCGGCCCGTCGCCCGGCCGGCCGTAATGCAGCACGCTCGGCGGCTGGTGGAACTCCCGCCCGAGGCCGTGGCCGCAGAAATCCCGCACCACGGAAAAGCCCATCGGCTCGACATAGGCCTGGATGGCGTGGCCGATATCGCCGAGATGCGCGCCCGGACGGACCGTGTCGATGCCGCGCATCAAGGCCTCATGCGTGGCCGAGACGAGCCGGCGCGCCTTCACGCCGACGCGCTCGCCGACCAGGAACATGCGGCTGGTGTCGCCGTACCAGCCGTCGAGTACGACGGTGATGTCGATATTCATGATGTCGCCGTCGCGCAGCCGGCGGGGGCCTGGAATGCCGTGGCAGACGACATGGTTGATCGACGTGCAGATCGACTTCGGGAAGCCCCTGTAATTGAGCGGCGCCGGCACGGCCCCGGCGGCGAGGATGAACTCGTGGCAGACCGTATTCAGATGCTCCGTCGTCGCGCCCGGCACGACGTGCGGCGTCACATGGTCCAGCACTTCCGCCGCAAGCCGCCCGGCCTTGCGCATGGCCTCAAGGTCGTCTTCGGTATGGATCGCGATCTCGTCTTCCCGGCGGCGGGTCTGTTGGCGCTTGAGCTGCATCGAGGCTCCCGAAGGGTGCTGGCGGAAAGGGCTCGCCCCAAGCATAGCATTTCGGCTCGCGGGCCGCGCTGTCTTCAAGAGCGCGCCCGGCGGGGCTATCCTCCGCCCGCCCGCCGCCCGAGGACGACTTCCATGGCCCCCACGGTTACCGCCGCACTCTGCGTCATCGGCAACGAAATCCTCTCCGGCCGCACCCAGGACAGGAACATCGCCTTTCTCGGCAACGGCCTCAACGAGATCGGCATCCAGCTCTCGGAAGTGCGCATCGTGCCCGACATCCGCGACGAGATCGTCGGGGCCGTCAACGAGCTCAGGGCGCGCTACGACTACGTGTTCACCACCGGCGGCATCGGGCCGACCCATGACGACATCACGCCCGAATCCGTCGCCGCCGCCTTCGGGACGGAGTGGCATTACCACCCCGAAAGCTACCGCCGGATGGCGGAGTGGTACGACCGGCGCGGCCAGGAATTCACCGAGGCGCGCAAGCGCATGACGATCACGCCGGTCGGCGCCGAGCTCGTGGACAACGCCGTGTCCATCGCGCCCGGATTCCGCATGGAGAACGTGTTCGTCTTCGCCGGGGTGCCGCAGATCATGCAGTCCATGTTCGAGGCCGCCAAACCCTCGCTCCGGCGCGGCACGGTGATCCATTCCCGGTCGCTCTCGACCCGGCTGGTGGAGGGCGTGCTGGCCAAGGGTCTGGGCGCGGTGCAGCAGCGCTTCCCGGAACTCGACCTCGGCTCCTACCCCTTCTACAACACCGACAAGGGCACCGGCGTCGCGCTGGTCGTGCGCGGGGCGGACCGCGCGCGCATCGACGCGGCGGCAACCGAAATCTACGCCTGCGTCGAGGAACTCGGCGGCGAGGTGATCGAGGACAGCGCAAGCTGACCCGCTTCGCCCCGTTCCTCTTCGTCCTGATCTGGTCCGGCGCGTTCGTCGCAGTCCGCGCCGGCCTGCCGGACATCACGCCGTTCTACTTTCTGGCGATCCGCTTCACCGTCGCCGCGGCAGTGCTGGCGCTCGCTGCGGCGTTCGTCGTGCGGAACTGGCGGCCGGGCCTCTCCGGGCTGGCCCATCTGGCGTTGTCGGGCGCCGTCATCAACGCCGTCTATCTGGGCGGCGCCTATCTCGCCATGACCGAAATCCGCGGCGCCACCATGGCGCTGATCGGCGCGCTGCACCCGATTGCGACGGCGCTCATGGCCGGCCCCCTGCTCGGCGAACGCTTCCGGGGCCGGCAGTGGGCCGGCTTCCTGCTGGGCGCGGGCGGCGTCGCGCTGGTGGCGGGCATCGGCGCCTTCGACCTCGGCCGGCCTGCTGGCATCGCCTGGGCCGTCGGCTCCATCGCCGCGCTCACCGCCGGCACGCTCTACCATGCGCGCTTCTGCCGCGACGCGCCGCTCATCGGGGCCAATACGGTGCAGCTTGCCTCGGCGGCGGCCGCGGCATGGGCGTTCACCTGGGCGTTCGAGACGCCGCACGCCGTCTGGACGCCCGGCATGGTGGCCGCGCTCGCCTATCTCACCTTCGGCGTCTCGCTCGGCGCCATGGCGCTGCTGCTCTACATGCTGCGCCAGGGCGAGGCCGGCCGCGCCGCATCCAACTTCTACTTGGTGCCGGGGGTGACCGCGCTGCTCGCCTGGACCTTTCTCGGCGAGGACCTTCCGGCCGCCATGTGGCCCGGCTTCGCGCTCACCATGGCCGGCGTCTGGCTCATCCGCCGGCGCGCCTGACCGGACAGGCGCCCGCGCCCCGGAGGCTCCAGCCCGCCAGCGCGAGGACGAAGCCGGCGGCCACGGCGCGAACGGCGTTCCAGGCCTGCCAGGGCCCGGAATAGGCCCGCCACGCATCGCCGGCTTCTGCAGCGCCGAGCGGCGTCTCCACCAGCGCCAGCGCCTCGTTCAACGGCACGTTGACGGTCATCGTCGGAACCATCGCGCCCAGCACATAGAGGAGGCCGGCAAGCGCGAAGCCGGTTGCGGCCCGCCGCTCCCCGGCCCTCAGGGCGGCCAGCGCCGTGAAGATCAGCAGCACGGGCGTGCCGAAGAAGGCCGGCGCGAAGACCCAGTTGCGCACGCTCGCATTCATGGCCTGCATGGCGGCGATGGCAGTATTGGGGTCCGCCGCGTCCAGCCCCCACATGGTCGAGCACACCCAGGCGAAGAAGAAGCCGAACATCGCCCCCGAAAACAGGAGCGACAGCATGGCCAGCGGCTTCAGCAGGAAACCCATTCTCTCGGGCATCGACACCCCCCGGCGCAGCAGCGCAGGAGGCATGGTCGCGCGCCGGGCCGGTTCGGTCCACAGGCACGGCACTTTGCCGGCGGACGGTGGAACGGGCGTTGCTCAGCGCCCAAACTTTCCTTTAGCGTCGCCGTATCTGTCACGAAAGGACCGCTATGCGATTGATTCGGTTGCGTGAGGCACGGGCTGCCTTGTCGTCCTTGGTCGAAGATGCGGCGCGGGGTGAAGGCTCCATCATCGCCAGCCGCGGCAAGCCCCGGGCGGTCCTCGTGGGAATCGACGAATGGAACCGCCTTAGCCGCGTCCCGTCATTCGGGCATTTGCTGCTCGCCTCGGGGCTGGAAGACGATGACCTGCCGACGCGGGACGCGGAGCCCCTGCGGAACGCCTCCCTTTAGAGCGGGACCCGTTCAGTCTGAAACGGAAATCGAGCCGTCCCTCGATACGCGGCTGGCGCCGCTACTCGGGATGAGGGAATTTTCGGAGCTCTGCCTTCCTTCTTTCCCTCACCCTGAGCAGCCCCGCACCGCTTCCTCCTGTCCCTCACCCTGAGTAGCGCCCGCGCCAGCGGGCGCGTATCGAAGGGCGGCTGCCGCTCCGGTTCAACATGAACGGACACTGCACTAGCCCGCACCTCCCGCTGCGGTTTCGGCCCCGCGTTGCGTCCGGACACCCGCGCCGCCCTTCCTTTTGGGCCGTTCCTGCGCTCTATTGTCGGGAGATTCCCCGCCAGCAGAGACAGCTTGCCATGACCGCATACAGGTTCGACGACCGCGCCATCGACTGGGCGCCGTTCAACGGCTTCGAGGGCCTCTACTATTCGATCCTGAGCGTGGACCGGGAGCTGAACCGGGTCGATATGCTGATGAAGTTCGATCCCGACACCAACTGCGTGCCGCACACTCATGTCGGCGTCACCAAGACGCTGGTGCTCGAAGGCGAGCACCGCATCTACAGGCCGGGGCCGGACGGCGCGCCGGGAGCGCCCGACATCCGCCCGGCCGGGACCTTCTCCGAAAACCGGGGCGACGAGACCCATGTCGAGGGCGGCGGGCCGGAGGGCGCGATCATCCTGCTCTCCATGCAGGCGGTGGAGGGCGACGTCTATGACATCCTCCGCGAGGACCTCACGCTCGACCGCAAGATCACGCTCGACAATTTCGCCCGCGGCCTGGAGCGCCAGCGGGCGAGGGCCGCCTGAGGGCCGGGCTTATCCTCCCGGCATGCCCCTGTCCTTGGGGAGGCCGGGGTCCATCGGGCACCAGGGCTGCGCGCTGCCCACGAAGATGTCCCGGCTCGGCCGGTACCAGCCCGGATCGTCGAGGCTTCCCGCATAGAGCACCCGCACCGACTCGGACGCCCCGTTTATCAGGAACACCGGGGAGCCGCATTCGGGGCAGAAGGCGCGGCGCATGGGGTGGCCCCGGTCCGCGGGCCTTTCGAACCAGGCGGGCGCGCCGCCGAGCAGGCTGAACTCCCGCTCCCGGACCGCCACAGCCGGGAAAAAGGCGCTGCCCGTGGCCTGCTGGCAGTCCCGGCAGTGGCAGTTACCCATATAGACCGGCGCGCCGGAACATTCGTAGCGTATGGTGCCGCACGCGCAGCCGCCGCCGAACGGGAGATCCATGACCCATCTCCTCTCCTGCATCGCGCCGGAGTATAGCCCGTCGCCGCCGGCGCGTTGCAGCGAAGCCGGCGGCGGGGTATGAGCGGCGCCATGGCTTCCTACCGGTATGTCTATGTAATGCACGGGCTCGCCAAGGCTTATCCGGGCGGGCGCAAGGTGCTCGACAATATCCGCCTCGCCTTCCTGCCGGGCGCCAAGATCGGCGTGCTCGGACCGAACGGGGCCGGCAAATCCACGCTCATGCGCATCATGGCCGGCATCGAGACCGAATTCGATGGCGAGGCGCGGGCCGCGGACGGCGCGCGGGTCGGCTATCTGCCGCAGGAGCCGGAGCTCGACCCCGGCCGCGACGTGATGGGCAATGTCATGCAGGGCGTGGCGGAGACGGCCCGGCTGCTGGAGCGCTTCAACGAAGTGAGCGCGCGTTTCGCCGAGGAGCTGACCGCCGACGAGATGGACGCGCTGATCGAGGAGCAGGGCGAACTGCAGGAGCGGATCGACGCGGCCAACGGCTGGGAGCTGGAGCGCACGGTCGAAATCGCGATGGATGCGCTGCGCTGCCCGCCCGGCGACGCCGACACAAGCCGGCTCTCCGGCGGCGAGAGGCGGCGGGTCGCGCTCTGCCGCCTGCTGCTCTCGCGGCCCGACCTGCTGTTGCTGGACGAGCCGACCAACCATCTGGACGCGGAGAGCGTCGCCTGGCTGGAGCGCTTCCTGGAGCAATACGAAGGCACGGTGGTGGCCGTCACCCATGACCGCTACTTCCTCGACAATGTCGCCGGCTGGATCCTGGAGCTGGACCGCGGTCGCGGCGTGCCGTTCGAGGGCAACTACTCCTCCTGGCTGGAGCAGAAGGAGCGCCGCCTCGCGCTGGAGGAGAAGCAGGAGAGCGCGCGGCGCAAGGTGCTGCAGCGCGAGCTGGAATGGGTCCGCCAGAGCCCGCGCGCCCGGCAGGCCAAGAGCCGGGCGCGGCTCCGGGCCTATGAGGAGTTGCTGGCCGAGGGCCAGCGCCGGGCGCTCGACACGGCCGAGATCGTCATTCCGCCGGGGCCGAGGCTGGGCGATGTGGTGATCGAGGCCAAGGGCGTCGCCAAGGCCTTCGGCGACCGGCTGCTGATGGAGGGCGTTTCCTTCCGCCTGCCGCCCGCGGGCATTGTCGGTGTGATCGGGCCGAACGGCGCCGGCAAGACGACGCTCTTCCGCATGCTGACCGGCGAGGAGGCGCCGGATGCCGGCGTTCTGCGCGTCGGCGAGACGGTGAAGATCGGCGCGGTGGACCAGAGCCGCGAGGCGCTTGCGCCCGACAGGACGGTCTGGGAGGAGATTTCGGGCGGACTCGACACGGTTGCGCTCGGCGGGCGCGAGGTGGCGAGCCGGGCCTATGTCTCCACCTTCAACTTCAAGGGCCCGGACCAGCAGAAGAAGGTGGGCTCGCTCTCCGGCGGCGAGCGCAACCGGGTCCATCTCGCCAAGATGCTCAAGTCCGGCGCCAACCTGCTGCTGCTGGACGAGCCGACCAACGACCTCGACGTCGAGACCCTGCGCTCGCTGGAGGAGGCGCTGCTGGCGTTTGCCGGCTCGGTGCTGGTCATCAGCCACGACCGCTGGTTCCTGGACCGGATCGCGACCCACATCCTCGCCTTCGAGGGCGACAGCCATGTGGAGTGGTTCGAGGGCAATTACGCCGACTACGAGGCCGACCGCCGCCGCCGCCTCGGTGCGGAAGCCGACAACCCCCACCGCATCCGCTACAAACCGCTCACGCGGGGGTAGAAAAGAGGACAGTGACTCAAGTAGGGTTGGAAGACCCCGCGACGAAGGCGGACCTCGCAGAATTCGAACGGCGCTTGACCTACAGGCTCTATGCCATCGCTATCGCAATTGCCGGCATAACGATTGCCGCCGCCAAGCTGATTCCCTGAGCTGCGAGCCCCTCTCAGCGACCGTTTGAGAATTGACCATTTACGGTATCCGGGGGGTTCGAGGCAGGACCGAAGGCGTTACCCCGATCCTTTTCCCGTCATGCCCGGACTTGTTCCGGGCATCTCCCTCGGGGGCCATTGCGGCGGCCAAAGTGGATGCCCGGAACAAGTCCGGGCATGACGAAGGGGGACGTTCGGGCATTACGGAACCGGACCGGATCCCGTATAGACGCCATTCTCAAACGGTCTGTCAGAGCCCCACGTCCTCCGGGAAGTATTTCATGGCGCAGCGCAGCGGGTTGGGGGCGGCCTGGCCGAGGCCGCAGATGGAGGCATCGGCCATGACGGCGGCGAGGTCCTCCAGCACGTCGCGGTCCCAGGCGGGCTCGGCCATCAGCAGCGCGGCCTTCTCCGTGCCGACGCGGCAAGGGGTGCATTGCCCGCAGCTCTCATAGGCGAAGAAGCGCATGAGGTTGAGCGCCGCAGCCCCGATGTCGTCGCCTTCCGCCAGCACCACCACCGCGCCCGAGCCGGTGAAGCATCCGTGCAGCTCCAGCTTGCCGAAATCGAGCGGGATGTCGGCGAGGCGCGCCGGCAATATGCCGCCCGAGGCGCCGCCCGGCAGATAGGCCTTGAACGCGCGGCCGTCCGCCATGCCGCCGGAGAACTCCTCGATCAGCTCGCGCGCGGTGACGCCGGCGGGCACGATCTTGACGCCCGGCTCTTTCACCCGGCCGGAGACGGAATAGGCCCGCCAGCCCTTGCCGCCATGCCGCCCCGTTTCCGCGAACCAGGCCGCGCCCCGCTCCAGGATCGCCGGCATCCAGTAGAGCGTCTCGACATTGTGGACGAGCGTCGGCCGCCCGTGCAGGCCGACCTGGGCTACATAGGGCGGCCGGTGGCGCGGCAGGCCGCGCTTGCCCTCGATGCTCTCGATCATCGCCGACTCTTCGCCGCAGATATAGGCGCCCGCGCCCCGGCGCAAATGCACGCCGCCGGGCGGCGCGAGGTCTCCCAGCCGCGCGATCTCTGCTGCCATGATCTCCCGCGCATCCGGGTATTCGTCGCGAAGGTAGATCGTGACCGTGTCCGCCTCGACCGCCCAGGCGGCGATCAGCGCGCCCTCCAGCACGGCGGCCGGCGCTGTCTCCAGGAAATGGCGGTCCTTGAAGGTGCCGGGCTCGCCCTCGTCGGCATTGACGGCCAGGTGGCGCGGCTTCGGCCCCGCGCGCACGAAGCCCCATTTGCGCGCGCTCGGGAAGCCCGCGCCGCCCATGCCGCGCAGGCCCGCCGCTTCTATTTCGGCCGTCACCTCCTCGCGGCTCCGCCGGCCTTCGAAGCAGGCGCGGAACTGTGCGTAGTCTCCTGCCGCCGCTGCCGGAGCGGCATGCTCCGACTTGTCCGCAACAGCCGCGCCGACGCGGCTTCCAAGAACAGCCGCGCGCACCGTCTCCGGCGTGGCTTCGTCCACATGCCGGTGCCCCGCCTCGACGACCGGCGCGCAGTCGCAGCGGCCCATGCAGGGCGCGGTGACGACCCTCGCCTCCGGGAAGGCCGTGCGCAGCGACTCCAGCAGCGCCGGCGCGCCCGCCAACTCACATGAGAGGCTGTCGCAGACGCGGAGCGTGAGCGCCGGCGGCGCCTCCTCGCCTTCCTTCACCGTGTCGAGATGGGCGTAGAAGGTCGCGACCTCCCAGACCTCCGCCATGGCAAGGCGCATCTCTTCCGCCAGCGCCGCCAGATGCCGCGCGGAGAGATGCCCGAAGCGGCCCTGCACCAGATGCAGATATTCGATCAGGAACTCCCGCTCGCGCGGCGCCTCGCCCAGCAGCGCCCGCATCTCCGCCAGCGCTTCGGGCTCGACCTGGCGCCCCTTGGGCTGCGTGCGCCCCCGCCGGCGCTGCTTCACCGCTTCTTCCGGCACGTCCCCCGCATCCTTCCCGCCGATCCTTCAGCCCGATATACAGGCCGGGGCGCGCCCTGCCCATAGCGCGTCGGCGGCGGCAATCCCTGCAAGGGGAGCAGGCGCTACCGGCAGAAGCGCTAAGAGCGATTCCTGTCCCCGGAGGAATATCGCCGCCTCGGCATGATGCTGGACCGGCATGAGGCCCGGCAGCCCTTCCGGGTTGCGGCCCTGCGCCTGCTTCCGCCGACCGGCTGCCGCAAGTCGGAGATAGTCAGGCCCCATGTCGAGCGCCGGTTCGACGCCATGAGCCGCAAGACACCGGGCGCAGCCAACACGGCGCTCGCCGTGCGGCGCCAGATCATGAGCGCCGCCAGAGCCGCCGGCCATGTCGGTACCGATCCGGTCGCTGGCGTCAGGCCGAACCCGGGCGGGAAGATGACCCGGTTCCTGTCGGCGGAGGAGACCGCCCGGCTTCACCGAACCCTGAACCGGCTCGTGGAGGAACGGCCGTCGCGGCGGCCGCAGGCCGATGCCATCCGCCTGCTGCTGCACGACCGCGACAGGCTCGACGAAACCGCCCCTGAGGACCGGGCGCAGTCGAGGCAAATGCCGCGAAGATCGAGAACCGCGTCCGCGGGGACGAGACGGCGCAGGATGCCAATGACTGCGCATGGCGTTACGGCCACGGAAGTCTTTCCGGAACAAGGCCGAAGCGATTTTCGCATCGTACATATAGCGCATTGTAAAGATTGAATAATGTGTCTCATTCTCCAGCTTGCAGCCCGGGATTTACAGGATCAGTCATCAAACCGAATGCGGCATTTTTCAAACTGAAGTCTCTGGCTGTCGGCCTGCGTGCAGCTTCCGACGACACTTGCAAGCCTTGCTCTACGCCTGCTCAACCGTCATAAATATTCGATGATTCTCAGCAGGCCTTAGTTTTCGCCATAATCGCGAACTACTTCATCCGGCGTGCCCCTGCCACTCCCAAGCGGCGCGCAAACGAGTCGAATAGTGCATGGCTGGAGGCCGGTGGCGACGGAAGCCTACAGTTGGAAGACGTTTCTAGCGGACGCCCGCAGCGGCATTATCATGCTGCTAGCCGGGGCACCGGGTGGCATGGCTTTGGGAATCGCGTCCGGCATGGGAGCGTTGGCCGGCCTTTATTGTATCGCCATTGTCGGATTCTTCGCGGCTCTCTTCGGCGGAACCAAAGCCCAGTCGAGCGGCCCGAACGTCGCGATCGCGGTTATGATCTCGGTCATTATCGCGACGGATGGCACAAGTTTAGCCGAAATTGCTATCATTGCAGCGCTGGCCGGCGGCTTCCAGATCCTGTTCGGACTGTTCAGGGTGGGGCGTTTCGTCTCCTACATACCCCATATCGTGCTATCCGGATTCATTTCCGGCGTCGGCATTATCCTGATCCTGTCCCAAGTCCAGACTGTTCTCGGAACCGATATACCCTCTCCAAATATAGGCGGCGCAGGCGGCGCGATAACGGCGTTGCCTGCGGCAGTTCTTGAGGCGGATGCAGACACTGTAGTCGTTTTCGCCGTGACTATGGCCTTCATGCTGTTCTGGCCGCGAATTCTGGACAGATGGGTGCCGGCGCCCCTGGTAGCGCTGGCTGTCGCGACCCCACTCGGGGCCTTCTGGTTGGATGGGGTCCAAGTCATCGGGGCTTTGCCTACCGGGTTGCCTGTCCCTAGCCTCAGCTTGCCGTCGCTCGATTCTTTGATGGCTGCGGTTGAGCCTGCCCTTTTGATCGCCTTGGTCGGCTCCATCTACAGCCTGATCATTTCGCTGACGGCGGACTCCATCACGGGAGCCCAGCATAACCCCAACCGGGAGCTGGTCGGGCAGGGGATCGGCAACATAGCGGCGGGCATATTCGGAGCGATGCCCGGCGCCGCCAACCCAGGCACCCTTATCAACCTGCAGCTTGGCGGCGGGTGCACGTCCTGATTTTGCGAGGTTGAGAAATGCCATGGTTCCGCCACGATATCTGTTTCTTATATTCGGGGGGCAGATGGAGGCGGACATGGCCAGGACCGATCACGACGGCCTCGTCGAACAGCGTGGCGAGCTGCTGCGGGAGATTGCGGGCATCGGCGACCTCCGTCAGGGTTCGCTCAGGGCACAGTACCGCAAGTGCGGCAAACCGAACTGCCATTGCGCGGTCGAGGGGGCGCAGGGGCATGGCCCCTACTGGTTGTTGACCTGGCCGGACAGGGAGACGGGGAAGTCCCGCGGCCGCACCGTTCCCGCCGACGCCATTGAGGGAACGCGGGCGCAGATCGCGGAATACCAGCGGCTTCGCGGTCTGGTGCGCGCGCTTGTCGAGGTCAGCGGCCGGATATGCGATGCCAGGCTGGACGCGGACAAGCCGGCCGCGCCGGGAAAAAGGGGGGTCTCGACGCAGCGATCGCGGAGGAGGTCGAGGCCGAGGTCGAGTGGCTGATCGGCGCGGGCGTCGTCGATGACTTCCAGGCGATCGAGATCGAAGCGCGGCGGGTTGCGTTGCAGATCATGGGGCAGGCCGTCGCCCACAGGCTCAATGCCGACCGTTCCGACAACCGGGGACCGTGGCTGTCGTGTGCGTGCGGCGGCGAGGCGCGCTTCGCCGGCCGCCGGCCCAAGACCTTCACCACCGCTCTCGGCCCTCTGACGCTGGAGCGCGCCTGGTATCACTGCGACCGTTGCCACCGCGGCTTCAGCCCGCGTGATCGAACCCTCGGCATGCAAGATACTTTCCTCTCACCGGCGGCGCTGCGCATGATCGGCGTTGCTGCTGCCCGTACCAGCTTCGAGGGCTCCAGCGCCCTGTTGCGCGAACTGGCAGGCCTGGCTGTCGCGCCGAAGACGGTCGAACGCCATGCCGAGGCGCTCGGGCGAGAGATCGCAGGCGACGAATGCCGCGTGATCGAACCCGAGCCGTCCGACGCCCCCACCCTCTATCTCGGCCTCGACGGCACCGGCGTGCCGGCGCGCAAGACCGAGGTCGAGGGCCGCGCGGGCAAGCAGCCCGACGGCTCCGCCAGCACCCGCGAGGCCAAGCTCGCCGTCGTGTGGTCGGCGGAGACCGTCGACAGGGAGGGGCGTCCGGTGCGCGATCCCGGCTCCGCCACCTACAACGCCGCCATCGAATCCATCGCCACCCGCGAGTTCGACCCCGAGCCCGCGCCCTTCGCCCGGCGTGTCATCCGCGAGGCCGAACGCCGCGGCTTCGACACGGCCGAGCGCCGGGTCATCCTCGGCGACGGCGCGCCGTGGATCTGGAACTTCGCCGATGAGCACTTCCCCGACGCCATCCAGATCGTCGACATCTTCCATGCCAAGGGCCACCTGTTCGACGCAGCCAAGGCGATCTACGGGATCGGCAGCGAGATCGGTGAGCGATGGGCCGGGAAGCGGCGCGAGGAACTCGACGAGGGCCGCGTCGACGAGGTGATCGCCGCCCTCAAGGGCCATGCCGAAACTTGCGAGAACGCCCGGAAGAACGCCGAGTACTTCTCCAACAACCGCGAGCGCATGAACTACCCGAAGTTCCGCGCGATGGGCTTGTGCGTGGCCAGCGGCGTGGTCGAGGGCGGCTGCAAGAACATCGTCGGCGCCCGCCTCAAGCAGGGAGGTATGCGCTGGACCGTCAACGGCGCCAACGCCATCATCGCCCTGCGCTGCGCCGTCGAGAGCAATCGCTTCGACGACTTCTGGGAACGACGAGCCGGCGCAATACCATGAATCTCACAAATACGACGTGCACCCCTTGGCGGCCGCACAGTCGTCGCCGGCATTGTGCGCGCCGCGGGCATTCTCGCGCTGCTGATGGGTCTCGGAAGTTACGCTGAGCCGATTCCGCTTGCGGCGCTTTCCGCCATATTGATCAGATTCGGCTGGGGTTTGATCGACTGGCGATTCCTCGCACGCGTCAGGCAAATGCAGCGAGAATATGCGGTCGTGATGCTGCTGACACTCGCGCTGACCGTGTTCGTGGATCCTCTTTCGGCAATCGTATTCGGGCTCGTGGCGGCGTGTATCGCAAATGCCGCAAGGCTGGAAAGAATGGAGCTCGACAGCGTGGTCTCGGTGCCCTTGCTGGACCGGATTTTCCTCACCCCCGGCACCAGGGAAACCGACGCCGCGCCGTTCGATGCCCGCGTCGGACTCCTGGCCTTTCGGGGCGTTTTGACGGTGGCTTCATCTCGCAAGCTGGTACGGATGGTGGGAGGAGATATCCGGGGCCATGAAGTTGTGATCTTTGACTTCTCGGGCGTGACACATATCGACGACAGTGCTGCCCATTTGATTGCCCAACTGATGGACCGCGCGGTCAAGGAGAAGACGGAAATCGTCGTTATGGGCATGTCCGAAGACGTAAAAGGCATTCTGAACGCGTTCGACGTGTTGAGATACGTTCCGGAAGACCGAATCGTGGATAAGCTCGATGAAGCCCAAACGGTCGCGGGACGGCTGTTAACGCCTGAGCACAGCAACGACCGAAGCCGGAGACGATAGGGCAGTGCATTGCGGACGAATTGCGGATGATTTCGACCGGAGTCTATCGGTCACTCTGCCGCTGCGGGCGCGGGCGCTTCGAGGCGTGTGCGGCGGCGCTCCTCCAGCGGGGCGAGGATCAGGCCGAGCAGCGGCGGGATGATGGTCAAGGTCAGCACCGCCGAGAGCGACAGCCCGCCCAGCACCACCGAGCCCAGCCCCCGGTAGAGCTCCGAGCCCGCGCCCGGGAACAGCACCAGCGGGGCCATGCCGAATATGCTCGTCAAGGTGGACATGTAGATCGGGCGCAGCCGGTCTTTCGTCGCCTCCCGGATCGCGTCGGACGGCGCCATGTTGCCCTCCCGGATATGGAACAGCGCCTGGTGGACCAGCAGGATGGCGTTGTTGACGACGATGCCGACCAGGATGATGAAGCCGAGCAATGTCAGCATGTCGAGCGGCTGGAAGGCGAACAGGTTCAGCACGGCCAGGCCGAGCACGCCGCCGGCCGTCGCCAGCGGCACCGAGATCATGATGACCAGCGGATAGACGAAGTTCCCGAACAGCACCGCCATGACCAGGAACACGATGGCCACCGCGATCAGCAGGTCGAGCACGATGTGGTTCCAGGTGATCGTGAGCTGGTCGGCCGCGCCGGAGAGCCGGAGCTTCACCCCGGGCGGCAGGCCGTCGGCTTCGAGCGGGGCGATGACCTCGGCGCGCACGAGGTCCATCGCCTCCTCCAGCGGCATCTGCGCGCGCGGCCGGATCTGCAGCGTGACCGTGCGCACCCGCTCCTTGTGCCGGATTTCGGTCGGCCCGCTGGTCACTTCTATGTTGGCGAGCGAGGAGGCTGGCACAATGTGACCGTTCCGCGTCACCACGGGCAGGAAGTCGATGCCCTGCGTGGAGGCGACATTGTCGGTCGGCCCCTTGAGGACGAGGTTGGTGCGCCGCCCGTCTATGGTCACCCGCGCGACCCGGAGCCCGTCATTGAAGGCGTCGATGGTGTCGACGAATTCCCGCGCCGAGACGCCGTTGTCCGCGAGCCGGAGCCGGTCGGGCAACATCCGGACTTCCGGTGCGCCGAGTTCGAGGCCGGGGATCGGGCGGAGCTGATTGCCCTCGCCGCGCGGCAGCACCTTCGCGGTCTTGCCGGCGGCCCGGCTCGCTGCCGCCATGACGGCTTCCAGGTCTGGCCCGAAGATATCCAGGTCGATCGACCCCTTGCCGCCGAGGCCGCGCCCGAAGATGGGTGAGACTGTAAAGAAGCCGAAGGTGCCGGGCTCCCGGAACGTCGCTCGCCGGAGTATGGGCGCCAGTTCCTCGGCCCTTGCGGAATCGACTGCCGTCGCTCCCACGAATGTGTAAGACGGCAATGCTGCGAAGAAGATATTGGCGATCTTGGGTGGCCCGCCGGGCTCGGGCTCGGGGCCGGTCTCGCTCGCCCAGAGCGCCCGCGTCGCGTCTTCGATCTCGTTGGCGATTTTGCTGTTAGTTTTGAGGTTGTAGCCAGGCGGCGTCAGTATGCGGCCAACTACAAAATTGCGGCTGCCATCAGGCAGGTAATCGAGCTTCGGCGTCAGCCACCAAACTACCACCATGGTGCCCGATATGATGACGGCGACGGAAAGGAGGGCGGCCGCGCGGTTCTGCACCACGGCCTTGGTATAGGTCACGACTGCATGTTCGAAGCCCCTCGCCAAGCTGTCGATTACGGGCAGTGCCATGCGCCCATCCGATCGAAAAGGCATGGCCAACAGGCGGTGCGACAGCGGTGGGATGACCGTGACGGCAACGATGAGCGAGAGCATGACCGACACCGAGATCGCGACCGCGATGTCGCGGAACAGCTGCCCGACCTCGAGGTCCATGGCGAGGATCGGCACGAAGACCAGCACCGTCGTCAGCGCCGAGACCAGGATCGCCCCCCAGACCTGGCTGGCGCCGCGCAGCGCCGCCTCGCGCGGCGGCATGCCGCGCTCCCGCAGGCGGTAGATGTTCTCCAGCACCACGATGGCGGCGTCCACCACCATGCCGACCGCAAAGGCGATGCCGGCGAGCGACACGACGTTCAGCGAGCGGCCGAGCATGGCCATGGCGACGAAGGAGCCCACCACCGAGACCGGGATCGCCAGCGAGACGATCAGGGTCGGCCGCCAGGAGCGCAGGAACAGCAGCAGCATGATTGCGGCCAGCGCGCCGCCGACGACGATGTTCTGCTGCACGAGACCGACGGCGGACAAAATGTATTCGGTCTCGTCATAAACCGGATCGATGACGAGGCCCTCGCCAGGCAGCACAGTTTCGTTCAGTTCGGCGACGGCCGCGCGCAGGCGTTCCATGGTCTCGATGACGTTTGCGCCTGCCTCCCGCTTGATGCTCAACATGACGGCGCCTCCGCCCAGGCGACGGATGTATGCCCGCGGCTCGGAATAGCCGTAGGAGACCTCGGCGATGTCGCCGACCGTCACGCGTGTTATGCGCCCGGCCTCAATATCGGCCTGCGCACGCAGCGCGACGGCACGCACGGCTTCCGGTGTATTCAGTTCACCCTCGGCGCGCACGAGGTAACGGCGCTTGCCTTCTTGTACATCGCCCGCGGAAGCAGAGGCGTTGGCAGCCCGCAGCTTCTGGACCAACTCCGTTACGGTTAAACCGTATTGCGCCATGCGCTCAGGCCGAATGGTGACATGCAGTTCGCGCCGGACATATCCGAAGGCGTCGGCGCGTGAGACGCCCTGCACCCGTTCAATCCGGTCCAGAATCACTTCCTCGACGAAATCGCCATAGGTGTGGATCGGCCGCGAATTGCCTTTTGCGGTTTGAAGCACAAACCAGGCGATGGCGTTATCTTCCGCGCTCGCCGTATGTATTGTCGGGCGTTCGGCCTCGGCGGGGTAGCCGGTCACGCGGCCGAGCCGGTTGGCGACCCGAAGCAGCGCGCGTTCCATATTGGCTCCGATGGCGAAAGTAAGCGTAATCGTGCCGCGCCCGGTTTCCGACCGGCTCTCCACCTCCTCCAGGCCCTCGACGCCTTTCAGCTTCTCCTCCTGGCGGTTGACGATCTCGCGCTCGACGTCCGCCGGGGCGGCGCCGGACCACAGCGTCTGGACGGTAATCACCGGCTTGCGCACATCCGGCGTCAGCTGGATCGGGATCGTCTCCAGCGCCACCAGCCCGAACAGCACAACCATCAGCACCGCCGCGATCACCGCGATGGGGCGGTCTATGGCGAAGCGGACGAGGTTCATCCCGCTTTCGCCTTCTGCGGACCCTCGCCGGGTGTGCCGGACTTGCCGGACTTGCCGGGCTCGGCGGTCTTCGCGCCGGGCACGAGCACCGGCTGGCCGGGGCGCAGCCGCTCATTGCCGCGCACGATGGCGAGGTCGCCCTCCGCCAGCCCGTCCAGAACCTCGAAACGGGTTCCCGAGGCGCGGCCGAGGCGCACCCGGCGCCGGTCCGCCTTGCCGCCCTTCGCAACGAACACAAACGCCTGCTGCCCCTGGCGCACGATCGCGTCCTTGTGAACCGTAAGCGCCGGGGCGCCGGCGCCGACCGGCAGCACCACCGTCGCAGCCGCATTGGCCGCCAGCGGCGTCTGCGTCCGCCCGAACTCCGGCGTGAAGCGCACGAGCCGCGTGCGCGTCATCGCGTTCTCGTCCGGCACCACGGCCCGCACCCGCGCGCGGTGCTTCGTGCCGTCGGGCAGCAGCACCGCAACCTCAACGCCCGGCGCGAGCCCCCCTATGCGCGCCGCCGGCACGTCCGCCTCGATCTCCAGCTTGCGGTCATTGACCAGCACCAGCACCGCGCCGCCTTCCTTCAGATAGGAGCCGATCTCCGTGTGAAGCGCCGTCACCACGCCGTCATAGGGTGCGCGGACCGTGCCCCGCGCCAGGTTCATCTCCGCAAGCCCCAGACCGGCCCTCGCCTGCACAAGCTGCGCGCGCGCCGCATCCTGCTCCGAGCGCAGCCAGGCCCGCTCCTGCTCCTTGTCCTGCAGGCGCGCCTTGCTGAAGGCCGCCGAGCGGCGAAGCTTCTCATAGCGCGCAATCTCCTGCTCCACCCGCTCCAGACGGGCCCCGGCGGCAACGGCCCGCGCGGCAACGGCGTCCGCCGTGGCAGCGCGGGCGGCGCGCTCGGAGGCAAGTTTCTCGATGTCGAGCACCGCCAGAACATCGCCCGCCGCCACCCGGTCGCCCACCTGCACGCGCATCTCGGTCACCGCACCTTCGGTTTGCGCCGCGACAGCGCCCCGCATCCGCGACACAAGCCTGCCGAACACCGGCGCCGTCTCCGCCAGCGGTTGCAGGACCACCTTGTCCACCCGCACCGGCGAAGGCCGCTGGGCCTCCGCCCCGGCAGGCCACAGCGCCAAAAACGCCAACACCGCCAAACCGGCGAGCGAAAAAACAAAGTGCAGCAGGGGAAACCGCGCCGCGATGATTGCCATGGGCAGCTCTCTTGCCGGTAATCCAAGGGCCAAATCGGGACCGGCCGAGGGCGACGTTAACGAAACGAGCAATCTCTCAACAAGCCTGGACTGCCTGACGGCCGGGCAATTCACGGCAACGGTCCTCTAGGCAGCGCGAGGTCGGTCGTTCACGGTCATCATCACAGGACCGGAGAACGCACCGAACTCCATCCCTTTGCGCTGCGGCAACATATCCCCGACCGGCTCGAACCGGAACCGTCGAGCGATGCTGGCCAGAGCGCAGACCATGAGCGCCGTGGCGAAGCGCGCGCCCCGGCACTGGCGCGGCTCCTTGCAGAAAGCGAGGAACGGGTGCGCCGGACATCCGAGTTCGCTCTTATGCGGGTCGGCGAGCCAGCGTTCGGGCTTGAATTCCCCGGCTTTGTCCCAGTATTCGGGCCTGCGCTGAAGCACGCGCGGCGAGACCTGCACCCGGGTGCCCTTGGGAATGGAATAGCCGCCAAGCGTCGTGTCCTCCAGCGCGACGCGTCCTACCAGGGGCTCGGCGACGGGCTGCAACCGGAGCGTCTCCAGGGCCACCGCCCGCGCATACTCCAGATTTTCGAGATCCGCGCCTTCGATCCGCCGCCCGCCGAGCACGGTATCCGCCTCCTCCTCAAGCCGGCTGCGGGCGTCGGGGTTCCCGGCCAGATAGTGGAGCGCATAAACGAGCACCATGGCGGGCGGCTCGTAGGCTCCGAAGAGCAAGGCATACGCCTCGTCGCGGATCTCCTCGTCATTGTTGTATTTCCAGTCCGCCTGCCCCTCCTCGGTGGTGCGCACGAGGTGGGATACGACATCCCGGCCGGGATGATCCGGATCCCTTGCCCTGCGAACTGCCTCATACGCCAGAACGTCCAGCTCCTTCGCCGCCCTGTTCGCACGCCGGACAAAGGGCAGCGGAAGGCGCTCGACCAGCCGTCTCCCCGGCAGCGCCTCGACGACAAAACCCATCTTCACGGACTTCAGCAGGGGCCTCCCGATCTCCTGGCGCATATTGGCGTCCGTGCCGAACAGGGCTGTCAGGGTCTGCTGCCAGGAAAGGCGCTCGAACTCTGCCACGATATCGACCGTTCCGCCCGGACGAAGCCGTTCGAGATAAGTCGTGGTCCGCTCGGCGAGCATTTGGGAATAGTGCTGCATGTGCTCGTCGTTGAACGCATCGACCAGCACCGCGGTGAGCCGCTTGTGGTCCGCTCCCCGCCATCTCGCCAGACCGGGGGACTTGACTATGTCGAAATGCATCCAGGGATAGGCGGGGGGAAGGATGGGCTCCCGATCCACCATGACTTCCTTCATCGCCTCGGCGGAGAAGACGGCGCAGCACTTCGCCCCCGGCAGTTCGTAGTGAACGATGTCGCCATAATCGGCGTGCAGGGACTCCATGAACCCGTTCAGGTCGCTCGCCAGTCGGCGCATATTCTTGAGCCCCTGTCCCTTCGGGCCGGGGGGCAGGGACGGTCTGGCGTTTGTGTCGGCTGTCATGGGCTGTCTCCCGGCTGACTCCTTGCGCGCTGGCGTGCCGCCATGCCGGGTTGGACGGCCCGGCCGACCCCGTTTTCAGGCGGCATGGGAATAGCTGCGCTCCCTTACTGTTGCGAAGATCGGGCCGTCGAAGAAGCCGACATCTGCGCTCAACCGTTTCGGAATCTCGTCCACGACCGGCTCGAGGCGAACCCTCCTCGCCAGGCTTGTCAGGGCGAAGACCAGGAGCACGGTCGCAAAGGGCGCAGCAATGCAGTAGCGCGGTCCTCCGCAGAACGGCGCGAATGCGCCTTTCGGGCACGCGGCAGCCTCATCCGACGAGTCGGACAACCAGCGCTCGGGGACGAACCGGTCGGCGCGGTCCCAATAATCCGCGCGCGAGTGGAGCACGTGCAAGGGAACCTGTATCACCGTTCCCCGCGGGATGGCGTAGCCGGCGAGGCTGGTGTCTTCCAGTGCGGGCCGCGGCACAAAGGTCTCGGCCGGCGGCTGTATGCGAAGAAGCTCCTTGAAGACCGCCTGGGCGTACCGGAGGTCGGGGAAATCCGCTCCGCGGAGAGGCCGGTCGCCGACCACTTCATCGGCTTCCTGCGCCAAACGTTCCCGCACGGCAGCGTTTCGGGACAGGTAGAACACGCTGTAGACGAGCGGAATGACCTGCGTCTCATAGGAGATGAACACGATCGAGAAGGCCTCGTCGCGAAGCGCGGTGTCGTTCTCGAAACGCCAATCGTAGAGCCCCCGCTCCGAGGCGCGGAACAGATGGGACACGATATCGTGGCCGGGGTGGGCCGGGTCTCTGGCCCGCCGAATCGCCTCGTAGGCCATGACGTCGAGCTCCTTCGAAGCGCGCAGCGCCTTCAGCATGTAAGGCAACGGCCACCGCGCCACCGTCGATCCGCCTAGCAGAAAAGAGAGCAGGTAGCCTTTCTTCACGGCGCTGGCGAGAATTCTGCCGACTTCGGCCTTCGGCCGCATGTCGCGTCCGAACACGGCGCCGAACGTCGCCTCCCAGGCCAGACATTCGGATATGTAGCGGAAATCGACCGTTTCCCCCGCCCGGAGTCTGCCACAGTGCTCTTCCACCTGCTCCGCGAGAATGTCCGCATGGATCTGCATGCGCTCCTCGGAGAATGCGCTGGCGATGAGTCTGCTGAGCCTGTGGTGGTCCTCTCCCCTCATGCGGGCCATGCCGGGAGACTTGACGACGTCGAAGCGACTTCTCGGGTATTGCGGCGGAAACACCGAGTCTTTCGTAAAGAGCTCTTCTACCAGTTCTGCCGAGAAGATTGCGCAATACTTCCTGACTTCGACGGTTGATTCGCATAAGTAGTTGATATTGCCTGGTTCTCATTTCGGCTAGGCACTACATCCGGCATTTCTTCGAGCCGTGCTTCGTCGACGGTCAGGCGAGTTGATACGGGGTGATCGTCAGGGGCAGCCCCATGGTTGCGTAAATCTGCTCCGCCGCCGGTGTCGGCTTCGAGGGGATGACGTAGCGGTTGCCCGATTGCCGACAGCGCAGCAGGGAGCACTGGCGGTGGACGAGGGCGGAGCGGATGACCTCCGGGGACATCCGCCGCTTCTGGATGGCGACGCGGTACGCAAGGTGTCGAACGCAGGCGAAGGCCAGGAAGGCGATGGCGATGTGAGCGCGGATCCGGTCCGGGTTCCAGTGCCAGATGGGACGTATCTTCAGGTCGTGTTTGGTGATCCGGAAGCTCTCCTCGACCTGCCAGAGCCCCTGGTAGTGAGCCATCACTTCGGTGACGCGCGCGTCGCGCAGATTGGTGATGACGCCGGTGAGCCCGTCCCATCGTGCGGCCTCGGCGATCTTCTCCGGGTTCACCGTGAGCCGTGCGTCGCCCTCGACGGCGATGAAGCGCTTCGCCCCGTGATTGGAGAGCAGTTCCCTGGGATTGTCGCTGCGGGCCAGCCTGTCGAGCAGGCGTTCCACCTGATGGCGGCGCTCGTGCGCGTCCTTGCGTGCGCGCTGGGGGCAGAAGACGACGATCAGGCGACGGCCCTTGTACTCCCACTCGCCGACCCGGCGGTCCTGTGAGCCCTCCAGCGGGGCATAGGTCCCGGGGTCGAGAACCTGCCCCAGCAGCGCGAGCGGCAGCTTGCGCAGCCGCGCGCCGACGACATACTCGCCGCCGATGGCGTCCATGGCGTCGAGGTTGTCGGCGCTCAGCATGCCCCGGTCGGCCACGCATACCGTGCGCTCCACCTGGTGGCGGCGCTGCATGTCCTGCAGGACCGGGACCATGCTGTGTCCCTCGTAGGTGGCGCCGGGGAAGACCTCGTAGCTGATCGGCAGCCCTTCGCGCGTCACCATCAGCGCCAGCAGAACCTGCGAGTCCTTGTGTTTGCCGTCCTTGCTGAAGCCGTGCTGGCGAAGCTCGTCCTCGGCGGCCGTCTCGAAGTAGAGCGTGGTGCAATCGAAGAAGAGGATCGCGACCGGCTCCGGCAGCAGCGACCGGCTCGCCTCGCCGACGCGCGTGCGCAGTCGCTCGATCACCGTCGCGTCGAGCTGATCCATCATCCGGTAGACCTTCTCGAGCGGAAGACTCACGCCGAAGTCCTCCTCGAGCCGGCGCACGCTGCCCCGCTTGCTGTCGGGGTTGGCTACCCGCGCCATCACCACATGGAACAGCGCGTCATGGGAGGCCCGGTAGCGCGAGCGCGGCAGCAGCGCGTCGAGGCCCAGCAGCCGGTAGATCTCGCCATAGACCTCGTGGATGCCTGTGATCAGGCGCTGCTCCTCTTCAAGCTGCTTGAGGTCGACCGGGAGTTCCTCCTTGCCGTCCCCCCGGCGGCCGACACGGATCGCCTGCTCAGCGATCTTCTCGGGCGCAAACAATGCCGGCTGACGCTCGTCCTCCAGCTTCGCCTTGACGTACTCGCCGAGCTGCCTCAGGCGCTCGAGCTCGTCCTCGTCCATGGCCACGCCGACATGGCGGACGATGCGCTGTCGGACCTTGCCGCCGTCGCGCACGGCCTCGACGATCTGGACCGAGCGTCGCGGGCTGTTGGGGGAGGTCTTGATGCGCACGAACATGGGGGGAGTGTAGCGCGTGGCGGAGGCATTGACAGTCTCAAAGATTTACTAGGCACTACAACGCAGCTTGACCGCACCGCAACTGCCAACTCATTGGCTTTACTGAAAACTCCAGACGCGAGATCGGTCAGAAGTCAGCCCAACCGTCGAAGTCAGGAGCCTGTGGTGGTCCTCTCCCCTCATGCGGGCCATGCCGGGAGACTTGACGACGTCGAAGCGACTTCTCGGGTATTGCGGCGGAAACACCGAGTCTTTCGTAAAGAGCTCTTCTACCAGTTCTGCCGAGAAGATTGCGCAATACTTCTTTCCCGGCACTTCGTAGGTGACGATGTCGCCGTAATCCCGGTGGAGGGATTTGAAGAAACCCGCCGGATCGGTTGCAAGCTGCTTCAAGGTGCGGAACTTGCGCCGCGGCGGTCCCGGAGGCGGCGGAGCTGTGCTTGCGCTTGGCATCATAAGTCCTCCCGTCGCCAGGGCGGCTGGCTCCGAGCCCTCAGGTGCAGCGTCCGACGCCTTGGCCCGCGCCCGGTTCGCTTCACTGCTTTCGCCGGGCGACGCGAACCGGAAATGCGCCCATCAACCCCACACCGATATTCGTCTTGGTCGGTGGCTCAGCGGATTCCGGCTCCAGCCTGAGCTTCTGCACGAGGCTCGCCAGACCTGAAATGAAAAGCGCCTCGGCAAAGTCTCCCCCCTGGCAGATTCGCGGCTCGGTGCTGAACGGCAGGTATGAGTGCGCCGGGCAGAGCGAGCCGCCGCGTTCCGCGTCTTCAAGCCAGCGTTCCGGCCGGAACTGGTCCGCCTCCTCCCAATAATCCCGGCGGCGGTGCATCACGCGCACACACACGCTCATCAGCGTGCCTTTCGGCACTAGGTAGCCGCCGACGAAGCGGTCCTCCATGGTTTCCCTGGGTATGAAGACGAACGCCGGCGGCTCGAGCCGCAGCGTTTCCCGGAACACCGCGAGAGTATAGGGCAGCCGGTCCAGATCGCCCGGCGCGAGCCGACGGCCGCCGAGCGCCTCGTCCACTTCCCGCTCGAGCCTCTGGAGGACCGCCGGATTGTGCGCCAGCAGGTTGACGGCGTGCGTCAGCGTGCTGGTGGGCGCGTCCACGGCGCCGAACATAAGCGTATACGCCTCGTCCCGGATCTCGGAATCGTCCGGGAAGGCCCAGTCCACGATGCCCTGCTCATGTGCGCGCACGAAGTGGGAAATCACGTCGTCGCCGTTGTGACCGGGATCGCGGGCTCTCTCGATGGACCGGTAGGTCTGGTCGTCGAGCGCCCTGATCTGGCGCGCGGTCCTGATGTTGTGCGGCAGGGGCAGGCGTTTCAGGAACAGGCCGAACGGGAGCAGCGCGAGCATCATGTCCCGCTTCATCGCGTCCAGCACCGATTTGCCGAGTTCGGGCTCGACCTTGAAATCGACGCCGATCACCGCATCGAGCAGCGACCCCCAGGTGTAGCGCTCGGCCTCGTATTTGAAGTCGATGCTCCCGGCCGCGCCGACCCGATCGCAGAAGATATGTGCGTTGTCGACGATCGCCTCCCGGTAGGCCGGCATGCGTTCGGGCGTGAACGCCGCGCTCATCACCTGCTCGAGCTGCGTGTGCGTCTCGAAGCGGGAGGTGGCCAGGCAAGGCGACGGAATGAGGTTGAAAGAGGTCTTGGGATAGTAGGGCTGGAACCAGGGTTCCTGCTCGACAAGGACCTCGTGGATCAGTTCAGCGCTGAAAACCGCGCAACACTTCTTGGCCGGGATATCGAAGAAGACGATGTCCCCGTATTCCGCATGGAGTTCGTCCATGAAGTCGGAGTGCCGCTTGAGCCGCTGGCGAAGATTGTGAAGCTTGCGTCCCTTTGGGCCGGGCGGAAGGGACGATGCGGCGGTGCCGGCGCCGTTCACGGCCTGCCTTGCCCTGCGCATGGAAGGGAAGAGTAGTTTGCGTCGAGCGCGCCCATCCTGCTCACTTGTCCTCCCGGCCCGCTTCCCTGCCCGATCCTACCGCCCGAACAGTACGATCAACGGCAACCGGCGAACGGCATAACAGCCATTTTACTTTGCGTGCGCGGGAACCGGGTGTCAAGCGGAACGGAGTTCGCCGGCAGCGCTACACTCCGGTCGAAAGCCGGTTTCGGGACTGCCTCCGGCGCTGCGCATCTGCCGATTCGCTTCGGCCCACCGGACAAACCCACGCCCCTATATCGATTTTTTGTGATATTAAATCGAAGATGGGTAGAGGGCCGTTCCGGGGCGCGGAGGTGGCGGGCATGTTCAAAAAAGAGATACGGACCGAGCCGCTTCTGATCGACTTGCCGGTCGAACCGGTCTGGGACGTCCTTTCCGACACCGGGAAATACGGGGAGTGGAATTCGTTCTCGCCGGAAGCGCAAACGGATTTCAAGGTGGGCTCGCCCATCCATGTGTTGCTCGATATGGGTTCTGGGAAGATGAAAAGAATCTCCCTTACCGTTCATGCCTACGATCCCCCAAGGTTCGTTTCCTGGGGAACGGTTTTCGGAGCGGGTTGGATCTTTCGAGGTGTGCGGGAGCAGCATTTGGAGCCCGTGGGGGAGGCGAGTTGCCGCTATTGCTGCATAGAGCGGATGACCGGCCTGCTCGCCCCGCTTATCATGCTGTTGTTCGGCAACCATATGCACCGCAGTTACACGACTGTGGGCAGGGAATTGAAACGCTACGCAGAAGCGAAACACGCAGGGTCGCAATAGAGGGGAAGCGAATCGGCCGTCGGACCTCGTGAGGGAATTATTGTTTTGGCAGGAACCGGCACGAGACAATTCCGAGGAACGGACGATCCGCGTTTACCGGGCTTCGACGGGGTGTCCGCCGCGCCCGTTCCGTCCTGCTACGTCGCCGGATACGAGGCAGCCCGCAAGGCGGACCGCGATGTGGCCGACCTTTATGTCCGCCACACTGTCATCGGCGATCCCTCCGGCGACGAGGTGGTGGCCGAGCTGGCGGAGCGGTACACGCCGGGCGAAGTCCACGGAATCGTGGCGAGGGCGCTCAACAGTTCCGGCGACGTCCCGAAGGACCTCCCGGACTGCCTGCGCAGTTTCGTGGCGAAGCTGGCCGACGCTCCGGACTGGTTCGACGAGCGGCTTGCCGCCGCGGCGACCAGGGGCTTTCTGCGTAACTCCGACATGGTGCTCGGGGCGCTTGTCGGAGGCGCGATCATCGAGGGCTTCTCGACCCTGATCAGCAAGTCGTTCCGCATCAGGAGCAGGATCGTCGAGAATGGCGTTCGCCGGCTGAAACAGAACCTGGCGCAACTCCTGGACCAATACATGCCCGGCGGCATCCTTCCGGGCGGCGACGGCTGGAGGCTGAGCATCAGGATCCGCCTGATCCACGCCCAGGCGAGACGGCTGATAAGGCAGACGGAGGAGTGGGACGAGTCGTATGCGGTGCGGGCGAGGCAGCCGGCTTTCAGCTTGACGACGGCTTGAAGTTCCAGGGAAGCAGTTCATCGAGGCGGTCATTGGGATGACCGGCTGCGATGGCTTCGAGTGTGGCCTTGAGCCAGGCGTGTGGCTCGACCTCGTTCAACTTCGCCGTCTGGATGAGGGATGCTATGCGTCCCCAGGCGGCGGCGCCGTCGTCGTGACCGGCGAACAAGGCGTTTTTCCGTGTAAGGACCACGGGCCGCAGGCTGTTTTCGACGGCATTGCTATCCATTTCGACGCGGCCGTCGTCGAGGAAGATCCGGAGGCCGTCCCAATGACGGGCGATATAGGCGAGCTTTTCGCCGAGCCGGGACTTGGGCGAGACGCGGACGCGCTGCTGCGTCAGCCATTCGCCGAAGGCCTCGACCAGGGGCGCGGAGCGCGTTTGCCGTTCGGCGAGGCGCAGCTCCGGCGGGCTGCCGCGTATATCGGCCTCGATGGCGTAGAGTTCGGCGATCCGGCGTAAGCCCTCGGCTGCGATTTCCGAGCCGCTGCTGTCGTGGATTTCGCGAAGCCGGCGCCGACAATGGGCCCAACAGTAGGCCAGCCGCAGCGGCGCGCCGCCCTTGCGGCTCGGTCCGGCCAGCCGGCTGTAGCCGGCATAGCCATCGACCTGCAGGATGCCGTCGAAGCCATCAAGGAAGCGCTCCGCATGTTCGCCGCCGCGCCCGGGGGCGTAGAAGTAGACGACGCCCGGTGGATCGGGCCCGCCCCAGGAACGGTCGTCGCGGGCCAGCGCCCATAACCAGCCGGTCTTCGTCCTGCCGCGGCCCGGATCGAGCACCGGCGCCCGCGTCTCATCCATGAAGAGCTTGGACGACCGTTTCAGGTGCCGTGCCAGGCGGTCAACCACCGGCCTGAGGTGGAACGAGGCCTTGCCGACCCAGCCGGCCAGCGTCGAGCGGTCCAGATCGAGGCCTGAGCGGGCATAGATCTGCGTCTGACGGTGCAACGGACAATGATCGGCGTATTTCGAGACCAGCACATGCGCGATAGCGCCTTCGGTCGGCAGCGCCCCTTCGATCAGCCGGGCCGGCGCCGGCGCCTGGGTCACGCCTTCCTCACACCGGCGGCAGGCGTATTTCGGGCGCACCGTGACGATCACCCGCAACTGCGCCGGCACGATGTCCAGGCGCTCCGTGCGATCCTCGCCGATCTTCGCCATTTCCCCGCAGCCGCAGGGGCAGAGCGTGCTCTCCGGCTCGATCACCTGCTCGATCCGCTCCAGGTGGTCCGGCAAATGGCCGAGATTGCGCGCCGGGCGAGGACGCTTCGGCGATTGGGCCGGCGCCGGATCGGCCGGCGTGATCGCTTCCTCGATCTCTTCCGCCGCCGCAACAAGGTCCTCGAACGCCAGCTGGCGCTCGTCCGCCGTCAGCTTCTCCGACCTTTTCCCGTAGATAACGCGCTGCAGCTCGCGCACCAGGTGTTCGAGACGGCGGATGCGCTCGGACTGCGCCTCATTGCGGTCCGTCAACACCTCGTTCTCGGTGCGAAGCGTCTCCAGCGCCATGATCGCCTGCACCGCCGCTTCCCGCTGTTCGGGTGTCAGCGTTTCAAGGTCGATCTCCGCAAGCGCAGCCATGGCTCGCTTGGTAGCACAGTGTCGCGGAGCCGGACGCCCCGATCCACCGGCTGAGTCACTCCGCCTCAGCCGGGCGCCGCGCCGACAGCGCCCGCACGCGACGCCAGTCCAGGCCCGCGAACAAGGCCTCGAACTGCGCATGGCTCAGCGACATCACCCCGTCGCGGATCGCCGGCCATACAAAGCCCTGGTCCTCCAGACGCTTGTAGATCAGCACCAGCCCGGTCCCGTCCCAGAAGACCAGCTTCAGCCTGTCAGCTCGCCTCGATCGAAAGACGTATACCGTGCCGGTGAACGGGTCCCGCCGCAGCGCGCCCTTCACATGCGCGACAAGGCCGTCGTGCTGGCGGCGGAAGTCGACGGGCTTCGTTGCGACAACGATCCGCACCCGGTTCGACGGGAAGATCATGACAGCGCATTCAGCGCAGACACGATCTCCGCCAGCCGGCCCGCCGGCACCGCCGCATCCAGACGGACCGTAACCCGGTCCAGAACCACTTCCAGACACCCACCGTTCGCCTCGGCGCCGTGCCCTTCAGCCCGGACCACCAGCGGCGCAAACTCCACTGCCTCGTCCGCTGCAGGCAAAACCAGGCGACCCTCCCGCGCCTTGCGACGCCAGTCCGACAGATGGCTTGGGCGAAGATCGTAACGCCGTGCTACCGAGGCCACCCTCGCGCCAGGCTCAAGCGTCTCCGCTACAATCCGCGCCTTCAACTCTTCCGGCCAGCGACGGCGACCCTTCACTCCACCGATCACCTCGACCGGGCTGAGAAACTCCGCAGTGCGCTCCATGGAGAAACTCCTCTACGTCCTCCCGAACGTAGCGGAGTCTCAAATCCCGAGACCGAGCGGAAGGTGCCCCTGCCGCATCGCTTACGACGAGTCGGAGTACGGACTGCCGCTCAGCACGGCGCACATGCTGCTGGGCGCAGCGGCCTTTTCCGGGCGGCTTATGCAGCATGTAGGGAACCTCGGAGGCGATTTCAGCGCGGAAGAGCGGGAGGGCTATGTGCATGTCTGGAGATATGCGGGGTCGCTCATGGGCGTGCCCGAGGAGATCATGTTCCGGGATTTCGCCTCGTCGGCCCGCATATTCGAGATCGGGGCCTTGTGCGAACCTCCCCCCGACGAAGACTCGATGATCATGGCCAACAGTATCGTCAACAGCGCGCCGATCGTTCTGGGAATAACGGAGGCCGGGGCGCGCCGGTCTATGGCCGCCTATATGTACCAGGTGTCCCGCGAACTGATCGGCAACGATCTGGCGGACCGGTTGAGGTATCCTCCTTCCAGGCTGATCAGGGAACTGCCGTTCCTGCGGTTGAGAAATTTCGGGGACCAGATGCTCCGGAGGGCTGCTCCCCGTCTGGCCGCGCGAAGGTCCAGGGCCAGATTTTCGCAGATGTTCGCTGTCGCCGATCTCGGCCAGTTCGAGCACTCCTTCTCCCTGCCGACCTCGGTATTCGACGAGGAATCGCGGGAGTGGTGATGCCGAAGCCCAGAACACCAGCAGGCCGCTGAAAAACTCCTGGCGCGTCGGCGCATGACGTGATTCGCGGCACTGCGATCCGGTGGGGGCGGCGATGCGTGCCCATGCGACGGCGCCTTCGTCGTGACCGGCGAACAATGCGCTTTTACGATTCAGGGCAGTCGGTCCGGGGAGATTCTCGACACTGTTGCTGTCCATCTCGACGCGCCCGTCGGCCAGGAAGACCTGGAGGATGCCGTCGAAGCCCTTCGGGAACTTTTCGGCATGTTCGCCGCCGCGCCCGGGCGCATAGAAGTACACATCCCGATTGATGCGGTATCCGCGTTGAACGACGCGGACCTGACAGAGGCCGTGGCGCATGACGACGGGTCCGGGGTTTCCCGTGGTATGTAAGCGGTGCGCGAAGGGCACCCGGCTTTCAGCTTGACGGCGGGATGAAGTTCCAGGGAAGTAGGTCGTCGATGCGGCTGTTGGGGTGGCCCCCCGCCTTCGCAGGGGCAGGCTCCGGCGATTTTCTCCAGCGTGTCCTTGAGCCAGGCGTAGGGCTCAACGCCGTTCATCTTGCAGGTCTCGATGAGGCTGGCGATGCGGCCCCATGCGCGCGCGCCCTCGTCGTGGCCGGCGAACAGTGCGTTTTTCGCGGTGAGCTTGATCGGCCGGATGCGATTTTCGACGAAGTTGCTGTCCATCTCGACGCGCCCGTCGCGCAGGAAGACCAGCAGCCCGTCCCACTGGTTGGCGATATAGGACAGCTTCTCGCCGAGCCGGGACTTGAGCGAGACGAGCGAGCGCTGCTCGGCGAGCCACAGGCCGAAGGCATTCACCAGCGGCGCGGTCTCGGTCCAGCGGACGAACTGGCGCGTCGCCGGCGGCTTACCCCGGATCTTCTTCTCGATGGCATAGAGCTGCGCGATGCGGTCCAGTCCGGCCTTCGCGATCGGCGAGCCATTGCTGTCGAACACCGTCTCGAGGCCCCGCCTGGCATGGACCCAACAGGCAGCCCGCGTCAGCGCCCCGCCCGCCCGGTTCGGCCGAGCCAGTCGGTTGTGGCCGGAGTAGCCGTCGATCTGCACCGTTCCCCTGAAGCCCTCGAGAAGCCTCTCGCCATGCTTGCCGCTACGCCCGGGCGCATACTCATACGCCACGCCCGGCGGGTCCGCCCCGGACCAGGCCCGCTGGTCGCGCGCCATCGTCCACAGATAGCCGGTCTTCGTCTTGCCCCGGCCCGGGTCGAGAACCCGAACCGTGGTCTCGTCCAGACCCAGATTGTTCGACGTCTTCAGCGCCGCCTTCAGGCGGTCATACACGGGCCCGAGGTGGAACGCCGCCTTGCCGACCCAGCCGGCTAGGATCGAGCGGTCCAGCTCCAGCCCCGAGCGGGCGTAGATCCGGCTCTGACGATAGAGCGGGGAGCGAGTCGCGCGGGGGAATCTCACCCCCACGCGCTCCCAGAACCGTACGTGAACCTCTCAGCTCATACGGCTCCCAGCGTCCGGCCCTGCCCGTGCAAAAGGGTCCAATGGGCGAACCGCCACGGCTCCGCTTTCGCGATTCTGGCAAGCCAGAGACGAGCCTGACGCGGTCGTTGTCGGAAGCGTTTGAACTTCCGCATTGCCCATCGCTGCAAGTGGGCGTCTATCAGACGAAGGGTCGGATAGAGCGCCGACTTGTAGAATGCGCCGAAGTAGCCGATCCACCCTGCAATTTCGCGATGAAACATGCGGGCAAGGTCAAGCAGCGCCTTGTCGCTACGCCGTTGCAAACGCCACTGTCGCACGCGGCGCCGAAACGCCTTGAGCGCAGTCGGGCTGGCAGCCGGAAGGAACGAGACCCCGAACAACCCGCCGCGCCACGCCGCGAACCTTGGCTGGAAACGGTAGCCCAGGAAGTCGAACGCGACCGTCGGGTAGTCCGCCTTGCGGTTGGTATCCTTGCAGTAGACCACCTTGGTCTTCTGCGGATGGACCTCCAGGCCGCACTCGGCCAATCGGTCCGCAACCCGCCGCCAGAGGGTCTTTGCCGCCTCCTCCGTTCGACAATGGCAGATTATATCGTCCGCATACCGTTCGAACGGAACATGCGGCATCGACCTTTTCATCCATTGATCGAACGCATAGTGCAGGAACAGGTTGGACAATACTGGCGAAATTACCCCGCCCTGTGGCGTGCCCCTGTCCCGTGCGACAACGGTGCCGTCCTCCTCGATCACGGGAGCCTTCAACCAGCGCTCGACATAGAGCAGCACCCACCGGCAGTCCGTATGGTGACGAACGGCCTTCAGCAGCAACTCGTGGTCGATGTTGTCGAAGAACCCCTTGATGTCCATGTCCAGCACCCAGTCGTAGCGCCAGCATCGCCGACGCGCTGTCCGGATGGCGTCAATGGCGGATCGCTTCGGCCGATATCCGTATGAGTCCTCATGGAAAATCGGTTCCAACAAGGGCTCCAGATGTCGGCGAACAACCTCCTGAGCGATGCGGTCCGTGACCGTCGGTATGCCCAACGGGCGCTTCCCGCCGCCCTCCTTGGGGATGTTCACCCTGCGAACCGGAGGCGGCATATAGCTGCCTGAGGACATGCGATTCCAGAGCTTGTAGAGTTCCGGACCAAGCCGTTCCTCCAGACTCTCGACCGTCTGCCCATCTACTCCAGCCGCTCCCCGGTTTGCCTTCACATGCTTGAAGGCTTCCCAGACTTCCCTCTTTGCTATCGGGAACGGCTTTGCCCCTGTCATCCGGCTCCTCCTGTCACCAGTTGGCCGACGGCAGCGGCTGAACACCACAGCCCCTTCGGTCCAGCGCCATTACAGCGCCTTCATCCCTACTACGGGCTGTTGCGGCGCGACAATCAGCTTGAGACGCTGGCGACAATCAGGATGAGACGGGGGAAGGCGGCGGCCCGGAACGGAGGGAGGGCGTAGCCCGACCGGAGTTCCGGGCCGCCGCCTCAAAAAATTTTTCCTGGACCTTCTGGCGGGGTCGGTCGGCTGGGCGAACGGTGACGTTTTTCCGAGTAGAGGAGCGCGTCATTGCCCGGGCGTTACGTAACCGATCGCCAGAAGAGGCTGTTCATGACCCACAAGAAGACCGACACCATCGAGGTGGCGGCCGCCAAGGCGGGGTTCGGCCGTGCCACCGGCTACCGTCTTGCCGCCGATCCGGAGCCATTCCGGGAGAAGAAGCCGCGGGGTCGGCGCCGCCCGGACCCGCTGGCCGATATCTTCGAGAAGGACGTCGTGCCGATCCTTGAGACCAGCCCGGCCATCCGTCCGGTTGGCGTGTTCGAGGAGTTGATGCGCCGTCATCCCGAACTGGACCCGGGGGTGCGGCGTACGCTGGAGCGGCGGATCCGCACCTGGCGCGCCCAGTATGGCGCGGAGAAGGACGTGATCTTCCGCCAGAAGCACGAGCCGGGCCGGCAGGGCCTGTCCGACTTCACTCGCATGGGCTCGCTCGGCGTGACCGTGGCGGGGCAGCCGCTGGATCACATGCTCTACCACTTCCGCCTCGCCTGGTCGGGCTTCACCCATGCCCATGTGGTGCTCGGCGGGGAGAGCTTCACGGCGCTGGCCGAAGGGCTGCAGGACGCGCTGTGGCACCTCGGGGGCGCGCCTCTCGATCACCGCACCGACAGCCTGTCGGCGGCGTTCCGCAACCTGAGCAAGGACGCCGTCGAGGACATCACCGGGCGCTACCGGGGGCTGTGCGAGCACTACGGCATGGAGGCCACCCGCAACAACCGCGGCGTGGCCCACGAGAATGGCTCGATCGAGGGGCCGCACGGCCACCTCAAGCGCCGGATCGCGGATGCGCTGGCCTTGCGCGGCTCGTCCGACTTCGAGACCCTCGAAGCCTATCGGCTCTTCGTCGCCGACGTGGTCGGCCGGGCCAATGCGCATCGCTCCAAGGCGATCGAGGCCGAGCGCGCGGTGCTGCGGGACCTGCCGGTCGAGCGGACCGTCGATTACGAGCAGATCAGCGTCAACATCGGCCAGTCCTCGGGCTTCGTTCTCCGCCGCGTGTTCTATACCGTGCCCTCGCGCCTGATCGGACACAGGCTCGGCGCGCGCGTCTGGGATGACCGGATCGACCTCTTCCTCTCGGGCGCTCACCTCCTCACCCTGCCGCGCGCGCGCGTCGGCGCGAGCGGTCCGGGCGCCCATGTCGTCAACTACCGGCACGTCATCCACTCCTTGAAGAAGAAGCCGATGGCGCTCCTGAACCTGGTCTACCGCGACGAGTTGTTCCCTCGCGAGCCCTACCGGCGCTGCTTCGAGAAGGCCCTGGAGCGGCTCGGCGAGCGCGAGGCCTGCCGCCTCGCCGTCGGCCTGCTGACGCTTGCACATGAGGACACCTGCGAGGCCGAACTGGCCGCGGAGATCGATCGTGCCCTCAAGACCGGCCGTCTTCCCGACCCCGACAAGCTCAAAGCCCGCTTCGCGCCGCAGCGCGGCAGCATGCCCGCCATCAAGGTCGCCAGGGCGCCACTCCTCGGCTACGGCGCGTTGCTGCAAGGAGACGCGGCATGACTGACAACCGGGACAGACCCGCCGCCGACCCCAACAAGGTCGACGCCATCAGGCTCTCCCTGATGCTCACCGAACTCCGCCTGCCGACCATCAACCGGCTCTGGCAGGGCTTCGCCAAGAGGGCCGACGCCGAGGGATGGACCGCAGCACGCTTCCTCGCAACCCTCGTCGAGCACGAACTCGCCGAGCGCGACCGCAGGCGCATCGAACGCCATCTCAGGGAGGCGAAGCTGCTCCCCGGCAAGAGCCTCGACAGCTTCGACTTCAACGCCGTGCCGATGATCTCGAAGGCCCAGGTCAACGCGCTGGCCGCCGGCGATGCCTGGCTGACCCAGGGCGCCAATTGCCTCATCTTCGGACCGCCAGGCGCCGGCAAGAGCCATCTCGCCTCCGCCATCGGCCTCGCCCTGGTCGAGAACGGATACCGCGTCCTCTTCACCAGGACCACCGATCTCGTCCAGCGCATGCAGGTCGCCCGCCGCGAACTCGCCCTCGAAGCCATGCTCGCAAGGCTCGACCGATACCACCTCCTCATCCTCGACGACATCGCCTATGTCCAGAAGGATCAGGCCGAGACCAGCGTCCTCTTCGAACTCATCTCCGCCCGCTACGAGCGCCGATCCCTGCTGATCACCGCCAACCAGCCCTTCGGTGAGTGGGGAAAGGTGTTCCCGGACGAAACAACCGCGGTGGCTGCCGTCGACCGGCTCGTCCACCACGCCACCATCCTCGAAATGAATGTCGAGAGCTACAGGCGCCGCGAAGCCCTCGACAGAGGCAAGCGAAAGGCTGGGCGCCCGGCAAGCTACGCCACCAAAAAAAACACCAAAAACTGAACCGCTGCCGCCAGATCGGCCCAGCGGCCACAACACTCACGGCCCGCGGGAATCGCCTCCGCGGGCCGTCTCTTCTCCGACCCGACGGCCCCCCCGCGACAATCAAAACGCTCTCCGAAAACCTTGTTTGTCGCGCCGCGACAATCAAAATCCGAAACCGCTTGCAATCCGCGCCCCGCGCGACAATCATCAACTCGCCGATGCCGCCGGGGAATCTCATCCTGATTGACGCGCGGCTCTCACCCAGATTGTCGCGCTATAGGCTGTTCTGCCCCTGTGCCCCGCATCGGTACTCTGAGCCTTCCGGGGGCTGCCCGGTTGGCCGTCTCCCTTGGCATCGGGACGACAGGTTCTCCTGTTCCGCAAGAAAGCCTGTTCCGGGTTCACGCCGCCTTCGAGCCGGATGCCGCGTGGGCCGGACTCCAGGACTCCGCCCATGCTTATCCCGGAGTGACCACCACCCCCGGTTCTGACATCGACCATACGCTTTCGGCAGTTCATCGGCGGTTCGCTTTCGCTCGTCTCCCCGGACCTCACCTGACGAGATCGTCGTCCCGCCGTTTCCACGACGCTCACCACCATCGCTCTTTACGACAGCAGCTCGTGGTGGTTTGAGACCGACGCCTGATCGTCGACCCCGAGGGGCCTACCCTCATCTCTCTTGCAGTTGCGCACCTCCTTTCATGGCGGTGCTTCAGGACACACTGTGGTCAGCGTATTTCGAGATCAGAACATGGGCGATGGCGCCTTCAGTCGGCAGCGCGCCCTCGATCAGCCGGGCCGGCGCCGGCGCCTGGGTGACGCCTCCCTCGCAGGTCCGGCAGGCGTATTTCGGGCGCACGGTGACGATCACCCGCAACTGCGCCGGCACGATGTCGAGCCTCTCGGCGCGATCTTCCCCGATCCGCACCATCTCCCCGCAGCCGCAGGGGCAGAGCGTGCTCTCCGGCTCGATCACCTGCTCGATCCGGGGCAGGTGTTCCGGCAAATGGCCGAGATTGCGCGCCGGACGAGGCCGCTTCGCCGAGCGCGCCGGCGACGGGTCTTCCGGCGGCGCCGCGGCCTCCACCTCCGCAGACGCGCCCTCAAGCTCCTCGAACGCCAGCTGGCGTTCGTCCGCCGACAGCTTCTCCGACCTCTTGCCATACAGAAGCCGGATCAGTTCCAGGTTCAGATGTTCCAGACGGCGGATGCGTTCGGCCTGCGCCTCGTTCTCACCCGCCAGACAGGCCTTCTCTTCCGCCAGCGTCTCGTTCTCGGCACGCAGCGTCTCCAGCGCCGCAAGCGCCTGCCTCGCGGCCGCCGCCTGTTCGGGCGTCAGCGTGTCGAGGTCCATCTCCGCAAGCGCAGCCATGGCTCACCCGATAGCACAGTGTCGCGGAGCCGCAGGCCGCGATCCGTGCGGTGAGTCATTCCGCCTCGGCCGGCGCCCTGACCGACAGCGCCCGCACGCGACGCCAGTCCAGGCCCGCGAACAAGGCCTCGAACTGCGCATGGTTCAACGTCATCGCCCCGTCCCGGATCGCCGGCCACACAAAGCCTTGCTCCTCCAGGCGCTTGTAGACCATGACCAGGCCGGTCCCGTCCCAGTAGATCAGCTTCAGCCTGTCGCTGCGCTTCGCCCGGAACACGAACACCGTGCCCGTGAACGGGTCACGGCGCAGCGCGCTCTTCACATAGGCCACAAGACCGTCGTGCTGCTTCCTGAAGTCGACGGGCTTCGTCGCGACCATGATCCGCACCCGGTTCGAGGGGAAGATCATGACGACGCGTTCAGCGCAGAGACGATCTCCGCCAGCCGGACCGCCGGCACCGCCGCGTCCAGACGGACCGTAACCCGGTCCAGGACCACTTCCACACGCGCGCCGCTCACCTCGGCACCGCCGCGCCCTTCAGCCCGCACCACAAGCGGCGCAAACTCCACGCCCGCTTCCGCCGCAGGCAAAACAAGACGCCCATCCCGCGCCAGACGCCGCCAGCTCGTCAGCTGGTTCGAATGAACATCGTATCGCCGCGCAACGGCGCGCACCGTCGCCCCAGGCTCCAGCGTCTCCGCTACAATCCGAGCCTTCACTTCGTCCGGCCAGCGACGACGTCCGCCACGCGCCGGAAGCACTTCAACCGTCCTGTGTGTCTCAACTGAGCCCAACAATGTGAAACTCACCTCCTGCCCAACTCGCAGGCGTGAATCTCAAATCAGAACCGAACCTGGAAGGTGCCCCGCTCGCCCCGTGTGTGGACGCCCCTGGTGACGCAAGCATTTTCTTCGGGCGGCTCGGCGCGCGGTCAGGCGCTGTCGTGTGTCCGGCCTCTCAATGCGGCAGGTCACGCGCCGCGGGCCCTCATGGAGATGCGCGGACCGGGTCCAAATCGCTTACGCGAGCTCAACGGCCCTGCGGAGCTGAACTGGTTTTCCCGATCCCGTCTCGATTGACCGTTTGCCCTTGCCTTTCCTCAGACCTGCCCGCGTCCCCGACAGCTACCCGTCCGGCCGCCCTGTCAGGCGGCGGCGGGAGCCCGGTAACTCTCCTTCTTCATCATCAGCGCCCAGACGATGCGCGCCATCCGGTTGGCCAGCGCCACGGCGACCAGCATACGCGGCTTGCGCGCCAGCATCCTGGCAAGCCATGGATCGTTCGTCCTGCCGCGCCGAGCCGCCCAGCGAACGACCGCCATGGCGCCTGTAATCAGCAGCCGTCTCAGATCGCGTTGGCCCATCTTCGATATCTTGCCCAGCCGCGGCTTGCCGCCGGTCGTGTGCTGGCGCGGCACCAGGCCGAGCCAGGCGGCGAAGTCCCGTCCGCGCCGGAAGGTCTCCATCGGCGGCGCGAAGGCCTGAACCGCCATCGCAGTGATCGGGCCGATCCCCGGCACCGTCATCAGACGACGTACCTCGTCGTCCTGCCGAGCCGCCGCCCGGATTTCCCCGTCAAGGCCATCGATCTTCTCGCCAAGCCCGCCAATCTGGTTCAACAGAAGGCCGGCCAGCTCGCGGACCGCATCCGGCAGATCCAGGTCCGGGTCTTCAAGCGCCGACGCCAGACGCTCGACATGAACCGGGCCCTGGGGAGCAATGACACCGAACTCCGCCAGGTGGCCGCGAAGCGCGTTGATCGTCTGGGTCCGCTGGCGCACCAGCAGATCGCGCGTGCGGAACAGCATGCCACGGGCCTGCTGCTCGACCGTCTTCACCGCCACAAAACTCATCGTCGGACGCGATGCCGCCTCGCAGATCGCCTCCGCATCCGCCGCATCGTTCTTCTGTCGCTTGACGTAGGCCTTCACGTAGGCCGGCGGAACCAACCGCACCGCATGGCCCAGACGCCCAATCTCACGACCCCAATGATGCGCGCCGCCGCAGGCTTCCATCGCAACTGTGCAGGGCTGCTGCGAGGCCAGAAACCCCAGCACCTTACCCCGGCTCAGCTTCTTCCGGAACGCGACCGATCCTTCGGGTCGCGCACCGTGAAGCTGAAAGCTGTTCTTCGCGAGATCGATCCCGATCATGCTAACCTGTTCCATGGACGCCCCTTTCCTCTCTTGGCGTTTACAACACCGTCAACCTGGCACATTGCGATGCCGTCGGGAGGGGCGTCCACTCCATCGCTTACGGCCCGGTAGCGTTCGACCACATAGCGGTCGTCGGCCAGGCCGGTGCCGAAGAAATGAACCAGGAACGTCTCCGCCGTGTTGCCGGGTATTGCCATCGCTGCCGTCATGGTGCCGTCTCCATCCTGTCGGTGATGATGAGCGGCAGCCGGACACCCTCCCACGGACGCCCCGACCGCCGCCCCGTTCACGGCCAAACCTCTCCTCTTGACGGCGGGAAGCGGACGGGCGGCGAGATCACTCAAGGACAACGAGACGGCAACACGGGTGGAGGCGAGGCGGTCGGGTGCTGTGAGCGTCAACGGCGGCGGATGAAAGCGCGGTCGGCTATATCAGCGCGTAGCGGATGCAGCGGGTCATGGCGGCATGATCGCCCGTATTGGACCGCCGCGAGGCGTCCAGCCAGGCGGCGCGGTCGAGCAGGGTCAGGTCGAGGACATGCCCGGCGCGCGCGGCGAGTTGCTTCAGATACTGGAGCTGCGTGCGCCCATTGCCCTCGCGGAACGGGTGGACATGGTTGACGTCGCCCAGCACCGGGCCGGCACCCCCGGCGAACCCGTCCGGCCCCAGCCCCGCGAAATACCCGGCCGCCACAATGCGGCGGTGGATGTCCGCCATGCCGGTCTCGATGAACCGCCTCGGCTGGAATCGGCTCCCGTCCTTGGCGAACTCGACTGTGCGGACCTCGCCCGCCCAGGCGTAGACGTCCTGGAACAGATGGCGGTGGATCGCCTTCAGGTGGGCAAGATCGAAGTCGCCCGCCGGCACGGTCTCAAGAAGGCGCTGGGCGACCAACTCGCGCTCGGCCGCTTCCAGCGCCGGGGCGTCCCGGATGTCCAGCAGGTTGCGGAGAACGGTGTAGTCGGGCGGATAGCAGTAGTCGCGGTCGCTCATTCCGCCGCGGCGGTGCGGCCGCGGTCCTTGATCCGGCTCAGGATATGGGCGCGGCGCCGCTCGGGTGGCCATCCCTCGCGCTCGAACATCTCGAACATGGCGATCTCCTCCGCTGTCAGCGGATTGCCCTCGATCGCCTGCAAGTGCGCGGCTTCCGCGAGCCGGCCGTTCACGGCGGCCGTCGCAGTGGAACCCAGTTTATGCAGTGCCTTGGTCATGTTCGAACCCTATCATGTTCCTTTGGTGAGGGCTACAGGGGCGATAGTCCCGCGCCGGCGGACTGCGCAGTATGCGCGTGCCAACGATGGCGCAGCCGTGCAGGGGCCGGTAAGGGTCTTGTAGTGGAAGCAGGTGAGCAGGTCGTCGAGATCGTTGCGCGGGGAGGCGACAGCCTTGGGGTAGGCGGGCTTCCAACTCAGGCACAAAGCGAAGCGACTGCCCAGGTCGGCGAAGCGGCGCGCGGCGGTCTTGACGGCCTCCCGGACCTTAATGCGAACCGCCGCACACCTTCCGGCTGAGCTTGTGATTTGAGTGTCACCGTTGCCATGTGAGCAACAGGGCATGCGCGGTCGTCAAATCCGACGGGTTGGCCGGGGTCGTCGCCGGGCGGGCCTATCTGACCTCAAGCGCGCCGCTCGAGTTCACGCGGTAGTAGGTGTTCAACTCCAGCGATGCCTTATTTGTGACGTCTACCGACGTGACGCCCCTGTTCGGGTATTCAGCCGGCACCAACTCGCGTTCCCCGGTTTTGCATGTAGCTGTCAGTTTCACTCCGTTGGAATGGCGCGCGACTTTGATAAGGGAGCAGGATTTTTGGAAGTCGCTCCCATCCCAACTCAGGCGGCCGAAGTTATTTTCGATGTTGGAGGAGAGGTTGATTCGGGTTCCCTTCCTGTTGTCGTTGTCGTCGCTGGTCCTGCAGTTCGCCTTCAGATCGACCTTCGATGTACCCACATTCAGGACGAACTGGTTGCAGTCTTCGTGGAGATTTCCCGTCCGGGCCTGGACAGAGGAGGTCTGCGCCGACGCGGGGCCGGCCAGCATTGCCGAAACGCCCAGTACGACAACAACGCCGATCAGACCCTTTATGTCGAATTGTCTCGTACACATCTGTTCACTACCTTTCTTTGCTAGTATCCTGATCGAGAAGTTTATTAGAATAAGATTATCGGTTTTGATGGAGGGCTGACCGGTGGGGAGAGCAGCGGTCGCGATTACTTTGTCGGCAGCAGAACGACGAGAGTTGGAGGGTTTGGCGCGGCGTCGGAAGACGGCGCAGGGACTGGCGCGTCGGGCTCGGATTGTCCTGGCTGCTGCTGAGGGTCTGGAGAACAAGGCGATAGTTGCGCGCTTGGGAGCGGATGCGAATACGGTCGGCAAATGGCGGCGGCGTTTTGCCGAGCGCGGGCTTGACGGGCTCTATGACGAGCCGCGCCCGGGCGCTCCGCGCAAGATCGGTGACGAGGAGGTTGCGGAGGTCATTGCCCGCACCCTGGAAGAAACACCCCCCGACGGCACGCATTGGAGCCTGCGCTCGATGGCGCGCGCTGCAGGCTATGCGCCCTCGACGATCCATCGCATCTGGCAGGCTTTCGGCCTGCAGCCGCATCGCTCGGAGACGTTCAAGCTGTCGTCGGACCCACTGTTTGTGGAGAAGGTGCGGGACATTGTCGGCCTCTATCTCGACCCGCCCGAGCGCGCGCTGGTGCTCTGCGTCGATGAGAAGAGCCAGATCCAAGCTCTGGACCGCTCCCGCCCGCTGCTTCCCATGCGGCCGGGTCAGGTCGAGCGGCGTACTCATGACTACACGCGCCATGGCACCACCACGCTGTTCGCGGCGCTGGACATCGCCACCGGCCGGGTCATCGGCCAGTGCTTGCCGCGCCACCGCAGCCGGGAGTTCCTCAAGTTCCTGCGCACGCTCGAAGCCCAGGTCCCCGGCGAACTCGACGTCCATCTGGTGATGGACAACTACGCAACCCACAAGACGCCCGCCGTCCGGCGTTGGCTGGCCCGGCATCCCCGCTGGCATGTCCACTTCACGCCCACCGGCGCCTCCTGGCTCAACCAGGTCGAGCGCTTCTTCGCACTCTTGACCGAGAAACAGCTCAGGCGCGGGGTTCATCGCTCGCCCCAGGAACTCGAGCAGGCCATCCGGAACTACATCGACACCGTCAACGCCGACCCGCGACCCTTCCGCTGGACCAAATCCGCCGACGACATCCTTGCCACCATCAAGCGCTTCTGTCTGCGGACGCTGGAAACTGCCGAACGCCAGATGAAAATCATCAAAACTTCAGAATCAGGACACTAGGTTATCGCCGGCCTAGATGTCAGGTACTGTACCAAGGGGTGCAATACCGTGAATCCCAGACGGTCGAAAGTCACCGCATTACACCTTGTTCATTTAGTGGTCAATTTCATTTCATGGTATGCGGTGCGGGCGAGGCAGCCGGCTTTCAGCTTGACGACGGCTTGAAGTTCCAGGGAAGCAGTTCATCGAGGCGGTCATTGGGATGACCGGCTGCGATGGCTTCGAGTGTGGCCTTGAGCCAGGCGTGTGGCTCGACCTCGTTCAACTTCGCCGTCTGGATGAGGGATGCTATGCGTCCCCAGGCGGCGGCGCCGTCGTCGTGACCGGCGAACAAGGCGTTTTTCCGTGTAAGGACCACGGGCCGCAGGCTGTTTTCGACGGCATTGCTATCCATTTCGACGCGGCCGTCGTCGAGGAAGATCCGGAGGCCGTCCCAATGACGGGCGATATAGGCGAGCTTTTCGCCGAGCCGGGACTTGGGCGAGACGCGGACGCGCTGCTGCGTCAGCCATTCGCCGAAGGCCTCGACCAGGGGCGCGGAGCGCGTTTGCCGTTCGGCGAGGCGCAGCTCCGGCGGGCTGCCGCGTATATCGGCCTCGATGGCGTAGAGTTCGGCGATCCGGCGTAAGCCCTCGGCTGCGATTTCCGAGCCGCTGCTGTCGTGGATTTCGCGAAGCCGGCGCCGACAATGGGCCCAACAGTAGGCCAGCCGCAGCGGCGCGCCGCCCTTGCGGCTCGGTCCGGCCAGCCGGCTGTAGCCGGCATAGCCATCGACCTGCAGGATGCCGTCGAAGCCATCAAGGAAGCGCTCCGCATGTTCGCCGCCGCGCCCGGGGGCGTAGAAGTAGACGACGCCCGGTGGATCGGGCCCGCCCCAGGAACGGTCGTCGCGGGCCAGCGCCCATAACCAGCCGGTCTTCGTCCTGCCGCGGCCCGGATCGAGCACCGGCGCCCGCGTCTCATCCATGAAGAGCTTGGACGACCGTTTCAGGTGCCGTGCCAGGCGGTCAACCACCGGCCTGAGGTGGAACGAGGCCTTGCCGACCCAGCCGGCCAGCGTCGAGCGGTCCAGATCGAGGCCTGAGCGGGCATAGATCTGCGTCTGACGGTGCAACGGACAATGATCGGCGTATTTCGAGACCAGCACATGCGCGATAGCGCCTTCGGTCGGCAGCGCCCCTTCGATCAGCCGGGCCGGCGCCGGCGCCTGGGTCACGCCTTCCTCACACCGGCGGCAGGCGTATTTCGGGCGCACCGTGACGATCACCCGCAACTGCGCCGGCACGATGTCCAGGCGCTCCGTGCGATCCTCGCCGATCTTCGCCATTTCCCCGCAGCCGCAGGGGCAGAGCGTGCTCTCCGGCTCGATCACCTGCTCGATCCGCTCCAGGTGGTCCGGCAAATGGCCGAGATTGCGCGCCGGGCGAGGACGCTTCGGCGATTGGGCCGGCGCCGGATCGGCCGGCGTGATCGCTTCCTCGATCTCTTCCGCCGCCGCAACAAGGTCCTCGAACGCCAGCTGGCGCTCGTCCGCCGTCAGCTTCTCCGACCTTTTCCCGTAGATAACGCGCTGCAGCTCGCGCACCAGGTGTTCGAGACGGCGGATGCGCTCGGACTGCGCCTCATTGCGGTCCGTCAACACCTCGTTCTCGGTGCGAAGCGTCTCCAGCGCCATGATCGCCTGCACCGCCGCTTCCCGCTGTTCGGGTGTCAGCGTTTCAAGGTCGATCTCCGCAAGCGCAGCCATGGCTCGCTTGGTAGCACAGTGTCGCGGAGCCGGACGCCCCGATCCACCGGCTGAGTCACTCCGCCTCAGCCGGGCGCCGCGCCGACAGCGCCCGCACGCGACGCCAGTCCAGGCCCGCGAACAAGGCCTCGAACTGCGCATGGCTCAGCGACATCACCCCGTCGCGGATCGCCGGCCATACAAAGCCCTGGTCCTCCAGACGCTTGTAGATCAGCACCAGCCCGGTCCCGTCCCAGAAGACCAGCTTCAGCCTGTCAGCTCGCCTCGATCGAAAGACGTATACCGTGCCGGTGAACGGGTCCCGCCGCAGCGCGCCCTTCACATGCGCGACAAGGCCGTCGTGCTGGCGGCGGAAGTCGACGGGCTTCGTTGCGACAACGATCCGCACCCGGTTCGACGGGAAGATCATGACAGCGCATTCAGCGCAGACACGATCTCCGCCAGCCGGCCCGCCGGCACCGCCGCATCCAGACGGACCGTAACCCGGTCCAGAACCACTTCCAGACACCCACCGTTCGCCTCGGCGCCGTGCCCTTCAGCCCGGACCACCAGCGGCGCAAACTCCACTGCCTCGTCCGCTGCAGGCAAAACCAGGCGACCCTCCCGCGCCTTGCGACGCCAGTCCGACAGATGGCTTGGGCGAAGATCGTAACGCCGTGCTACCGAGGCCACCCTCGCGCCAGGCTCAAGCGTCTCCGCTACAATCCGCGCCTTCAACTCTTCCGGCCAGCGACGGCGACCCTTCACTCCACCGATCACCTCGACCGGGCTGAGAAACTCCGCAGTGCGCTCCATGGAGAAACTCCTCTACGTCCTCCCGAACGTAGCGGAGTCTCAAATCCCGAGACCGAGCGGAAGGTGCCCCTGCCGCATCGCTTACCGTGGTATGCGGTCCATCCACCGATGGCGTGCGCAGACCCATGCGACGAAGGCCAGCGAACTCGGGATGGGTTTTTCCGTTTTTCGGTCTTGCCTTCGAGCGTGGTCGAGACGGCTTCGAGAGCGGGCCGGTCACCGTTTTCGAAGATGCCCCGAAACGGTCGCGCGGCGGCGGGGCGGCGTGCGGGCCGCTTCCTCGATCCGTTCGGCGCGCGGTTTCGGCTCCGAGAACAGGTCCTCTTCCGGGCAGTGGGCGGCAAGCAGCCGGTCCATCACGCTCTCATGCGGTTCGAGGCTTCCGTCGGCGAGGATATGCGCAATCTCCAGCCCGCGTTCCTCGAGCGAGCGGGAGACCAGCAGCGCCCGGTGGCAATGGAGCGGGTCCTTCTCCGCGCACATCAGCGCCAGACGATGCGCCGCCGCGCCGCGCAGAACGCGCCCGATTCCCTCGCGGTAGAGCGGCGTGTGCGCCAGAAGGTCGTAGCGGACCGTCCCGTCCTCGTAGCAGGCCGGGTCGTCCGGCCGCCCGCCGAGCTCGCGTCCGAGCCAGACATAGGCAATGTCCTCGCCGGCGAGCGAGGCCGAGAGCGCGTTGCGGTTGAAGTGCGGATTGAAACGGCTCCGGGGCGCGGAGCGCACATCGGCGAGCGCCGTCACGCCATGCCGGGTCAGAAGCGCCAGGAAGGCTTCCGGCGCATGGTTGGAATGGCCGACGGTCAGGACCTGCATGGGCGCGTCGGCGAGGGGCGTCACAGCCGGAACATCGCGAAGCGGTCGCCGGGGGCGATGGCGGCCACGTCCTCGGGCACGTCGAGCAGGCCGTCGGCCTCGGCCATGACGCGGAGCAGCGCCGAGCCGTCGGGGCCGGCCTTCCGGGCCGCGCCGTCCGCGCCGAGGCGGACGCGCAGCCATTCCCGCCGGCCGGTCTTCTTCTTCATGGCGAAGCCGGCGGGCACCGGCGTCGAGGGCGGGGCTTCCCAGCCGGCCCCGCCGAGCAGGCCCAGCATCGGGCGCACCAGCATCAGCAGGCAGGCGGCGGCAGCCACCGGATTGCCCGGCAGGCCGACGAAGGCTGCGCTTCCGATGCTGCCGAGCGCCAACGGCCGGCCGGGCTTCACCGCAAGCCGCCAGAAATGCAGTTCCGGCACGGCCGCCGCCACATGGTCCTCGTCGCCGGTCGAGATGCCGGCCGAGGTCATCACCACATCGTGCCGGGCCGCCGCTTCCGCCAGCGCCGCCTTCACCGAGGGCGCATCGTCGGCAAGGATGCCGAGGTCGGTCACGGCGAGGCCGTCGGCCTCCAGGAAGGCGCGCAGCATCGTGCGGTTGGAGTCGTAGAGTTGCCCCGGCGCCAGCGGCTCTCCCGGCAGCGCGAGTTCGTCGCCGGTGGAGAACAGCGCGATGCGCAGCGGCCGGAAAACCTCAAGCGCGGTCTCGCCGAGCGAGGCGGCGACGCCCAGTTGCAGCGGCCCGAGGCGCTGGCCGGCCTTGAAGACCGTCTCGCCCCGGCGGATGTTCTCGCCGGCCCTGCGGTAGTTGGAACCGGCCCTGAGGCCCGCCGGCACCGTCACGACCTCGCCGTCGAGGCGGCAGTCCTCCTGCATCGCCACCGTGTCGGCGCCCTCCGGCACCGGCGCGCCGGTCAGGATGCGGGCCGCCTCGCCGGGTCCGAGCGGATGCGGAAAGGGCCGCCCCGCCGCCGCCCGCCCGGCGATGCGGTAGCGCGCCTGCCCATGCGCGAAGGCGTAGCCGTCCACCGCGGCATTGTCGTAACCCGGCACGTCGAGCCGGCTCGTCAGCGGCGCCGCCAGGATACGGCCCCGCGCGTTGGCCAGCGGAATCCGCTCCCGGCCGACCGCCGGGCCGAGGCGCGTCCTCAGCCACTCGACCGCCTCGCCGACGGTCAGCAGCCGGTCGCCCGCCGCGAAACAGTCGTTGAGCCTCTCCATGGCCGGGAGCATAGTGGAGAACATGAGCGAGTTCATGCAGGAGTTCCTGGTCGCGCCGGACCCGGACGACCCGAGACTGACCGAAGCCGTGACCGGCATCGACCACGAAGGACAGGAGCGCAGCACGCGCGTCGTCGTCGAGCGCCCGCTCACCATCTACCTGAACAGCCAGGAGATCGTGACCGCGATGACCGTCGGCGACCATGCGGACTGGCTTGCCGTCGGCTTCCTCGCCAACCAGAACATGCTGCGCCCGGACGACGAGATCACCGGCATCGACGTGGACGACGAGCTGGAAGCCGCGATCGTGCGCACGGCGCGCAAGACCGACTACGAGCACCGGCTGGAGCGCCGGGTCCGCACGTCGGGTTGCGCCGTCGGCACGGTGTTCGCCGATGTGATGGACAGCTTCGAGGCGGCGGACCTGCCCGCCGACCCGCTCTACACCTCCTGGATCTACACGCTCTCGGCCAAGATCGCGCGCCGGCCAAGCCTCTATCTGGCGGCGGGCGCCATCCATGGCTGCGTGCTCTGCGAGGGCGACAGGCCGATCCTCTATCTGGAGGATGTGGGCCGGCACAACGCCGTGGACATGATCGCCGGCTATATGCGCCTCAACGATGTTTCGCCGCTCGGCAAGCTGTTCTTCACCACCGGGCGGCTTACCAGCGAGATGGTCATCAAGACGGTGCAGATGGGCGTGCCGATCCTGATTTCCCGCTCGGGCTTCACGGCGTCCGGCGTGTCGCTCGCCCGGCAGGCGGGGCTGACGCTTGTCGGGCGGGCCAAGGGCAAGCGCTTCATCGCGCTCTCCGGCACCGAGCGCCTCGTGTTCGACGCGAGCCCGGATGTCGCCTCGGGCGACGCCGCCTGAGCTCCGTGTCCCTCGATCCCCGGCGGGACTGCGCCGGCCTGCTGCTCGCGGGCGGCCTCGGGCGGCGGATGGGCGGCGGCCTCAAGGGCATGGCGCTGCTCGACGGCCGGCCGCTGCTCGCCCATGCGGCGGCGCGCGCCGGTCCGCAGGTTGCCTGCCTCGCCGTCAACGCCAATGCGCCGGCGGAGGAATTCGCGGAACTCGGCCTGCCCGTGCTGCCCGATCCCGTCACGGGTTTCGTCGGGCCGCTCGCGGGCGTGCTCGCCGGCATGCTCTGGGCGCGCGGGGCCGGCTGCGGATGGGTCGCAAGCTTCCCCTGCGACGCGCCCTTCTTCCCCGAAACGCTCGTCCGGGACCTGGCGGCTGAAGCGGGGGACGCCGACATCGTCACCGCGACCTCCGGCGGCCGGCGCCACCCGGTGTTCGCGCTCTGGGCCGTCCGCCTCGCCGACGACCTGCGCCACGCGCTCGCCGGGGAAGGGCTCCGCAAGGTGGACCGTTGGACGGCGCGCCACCGCATGGCCGATGTCGAATTCCCGGTCCCGCCCGAAGGCGACCCCTTCTTCAACATCAACACGCCGGAGGACCTGGCCGCTGCGGAAGCGCGGCTGGCCGGCGGATAGTCAGGCGGCGAGCCAGCCGCCGTCCACGGGAAGCGTCGTGCCGGTGATGAAGCTCGCGCGGTCGGAGAGCAGGAAGCAGATCGCGTCGGCGATCTCGTTCGGCCTGCCGAAGCGGGCCATGGCGTGGCGGGTGCGGGAGCGTTCCCGGGCCGCGTCGGGGTCGGCCTGGCGCGACATGCTGCGGTTCAGCATCGGCGTTTCGGTGGCGCCCGGCGCGACGGCGTTGACGCGGATGCCGTCGCCGGCAAGCTCGACCGCCGCGGTGCGCACCAGCGAAACGACGGCGCCCTTGGAGGCGATATAGGCCGCGTTCAAGGAGCCGCCGGCGAAGGCGAGCTGCGAGGCAATGGCCACGACCGAGCCGCCGCCCGCCGCGCGCATCGGCCCCGCCGCCGCGGCGAGCCACATCCAGGTCGCCTTCACATTGACGGCGAAGACCCGGTCCCAGTCCTCGGGATCGATATCCTCGATGGCGACGCCGCTCTCGGAAATGCCGGCAGCCGTCACCAGCCCGTCGAGCCGTGGGCACCGCTCCATAGCCTGAGCCACGAGCGCCGGATCGGTCACATCGCCGACGAGGCCGGAGGAGGCGTCCCGGTCCACCACGAGCACCTCGGCGCCTGCCGCGCGCAGCATCCCCACCGTTTCCGCCCCGATGCCGGAGGCGCCGCCGGTCACGACGATCGTCTTGTTCGCGAAGTCCATGGGCGGTCCTTATCCGTCTTCGCCGGGCGCGTGGAACAGGTTCCCGGCCTCGTGGGCGGGGACGAGGCGGCACCAGATGGGCGTGTGGTCCGAGGCCTTGGGGCGGCTGCGCGGCACGGTGTCGATATCGCATTCCTCCAGCCGGTCCAGCGCCGCCGGCGACAGCAGCAGATGGTCGATGCGGATGCCCTCGCCCCGCTGCCAGCGGCCGCGCTGGTAGTCCCAGAAGGTGAAGGCGCCGCCCCGCCGCGCATGGAGCGACCGGAAGGCGTCCGCCCAGCCGAGATAGAGGATTTCGCGGAAGGCGCGGCGGCTCTCCGGCCGGTAGAGCGCATCGCCCGTCCAGTCGTCCGGGTCGTAGCAGTCCTCCGGTTCCGGGATGACGTTGAAATCCCCGCCGAGAACCGTCGGCACCTCGTCCGCCAAGAGGCGCGCCGCATGGCGTTTCAACCGCGCCATCCAGGCGAGCTTGTAGGGGAACTTGTCGCTCCCGGCCGGGTTGCCGTTCGGCAGGTAGATCGAGGCGACGCGCACCCCGTCGAACACCGCCTCGACATAGCGCGCCTGGTCGTCCCCGGCGTCGCCCGGCAGGCCTTCCCGCAGCGAATCGGGCGCCGTTTTCGAGATGAGCGCGACGCCGTTATAGGTCTTCTGGCCGAGCACCGCCGCCCGGTATCCCGCCGCCTCGATCTCGAGGTGCGGGAAGGCGTCGGCGGTGCATTTGATCTCCTGCAGCGCCAGCACGTCCGGGGCGGCCGTCTCCAGCCATTCGATCACGGCGGGCAGGCGGGCCTTGATCGAGTTGACGTTCCAGCTTGCGATTTTCATTCAGACGGCGAAGGACGAGCCGCAGCCGCAGGAAGCCGTCGCATTGGGGTTGTCGATCCGGAAGGCGGCGCCGGCCAGGTCCTCGACGAAATCGATCTCCGCGCCTTCCAGCAGCTCCAGCGACATCTCGTCCACCACGACATCGACGCCGGCATGGCTGAACACGAGGTCGTCGTCATTGCGCGCATCGTCGAAGGCGAAGCCGTACTGGAAGCCGGAACAGCCGCCGCCCGACACGGAGACCCGCAGCATCAGGTCCGCGCCGTCCTGTTGTTCGAGCAGGACCGAGACCCGCTCGGCGGCCCTGTCGGAAATGCTGAGTCCTGCGCTCATCGTGTCGCCATGCTCCAACCGGCGCCGATTATCTGGGGACCGCAGGCGCGCTGTCAATGCGTCGGGACCTTTCCGGCTCAGATGCAGTAGGTCGCGAGCGGCGGCAGGCCGTTGAAATTGACCGAGCTGTAGGAGGCGGTGTAGGCGCCCGCCGACTCGATCGCCACCCTGTCGCCGACCTCCAGGGTCAGCGGCAGGCGGTAATTGCTGTGCTGGTAGAGCACATCGGCCTCGTCGCAGGTCGGCCCCGCCAGCACGACCGGCCCGCATTCCGCGCCGTCGCGCTCCGTGGTGATGCGGTACTGGATCGCCTCGTCCATGGTCTCGATCAGCCCGCCGAACTTGCCGATATCGAGATAGACCCAGCGTTCCTCGTCCCGGTAGCCCTTGCGGGAGATCAGCACGACCTCGCTCTGCACCAGGCCGGCGTCGCCCACCAGCGCGCGGCCCGGCTCGACGATCAGGTTCGGCATCCGGTTGCCGAAATGGCTGCGCGCGGCCGCCATCAGCGCCTCCATATGCGCTTCGGCGCCGGGCCCGTCCTTGCGGGTGCGGGCGGGGAAGCCGCCGCCGACATTCACCATGCCGAGCTTCACGCCCGCCTCGTCGAGCGCGGTGAACAGCATCGCCGTCTGGCCGAAGGCTACGTCCCACTGGCGCACGTCGCGCTGCTGCGAGCCGATGTGGAAGGAGATGCCATGGGGCTCGAGGCCGAGCCGGCCCGCTTCCAGCATGAGGTCGCGCGCCATATCGACCTCGCAGCCGAACTTGCGCCCGAGCGGCCAGTCCGCGCCCTCCCCCGTCATGGCGATGCGGCAATAGACGCGCGCGCCGGGCGCGGCCGCCGCCAGTTTGTGCAGCTCGCCCCGGCTGTCGAAGGCGAACAGGTCCACGCCCAGCCTGTGCGCGGCCTCGATATCGGCGGCCTTCTTGACGGTGTTGCCGAAGGAGAGCCGCCGGACCGGGGCGCCGGCCGCCAGGCAGTCGCGGATCTCGTAGATGCTGGCGCAATCGAAGGACGAGCCGAGCCGCACCAGCAGCGAGATGATCTCGGGCGCCGGGTTGGCCTTGACCGCGTAATAGACCGCCGCCTGCGGAAGCAGCCGCGTGAAGGCGAGGTAGCTCTCCCGCACGACGTCGAGGTCGATCACGAGGCACGGCGTCGGCGGCCGGGACTCATCGAGAAATCGGCGAATGCGCGCCGTCATCGCACAACCCTCCCAAGGGGCTCCTAACCGCGTCTCGGGCGGCGGACCGGGGACGGCCGCGGACCGTCCGTCTTCCCGCCTGTCGCACCGATACCTCGTTACCGGCCCCCGGCGCCTGCCCGGGTGATTTCTTGGCACGTGGGTCATGCGTGGTGCGGCGGCGCACCAATAGGCCCGAAGCGCCCGCCGGTCAAACCCTTTCGACCGGGCCGCCCGGCTCATGGGGGCCCGCTCCAGCGCCGGGCGCGGGCAATGTCACACCCACCGCCGCGCCGCCCAGACCACCGCCAGCCCCAGCATCGCCGCCGTCAGGCCGCAGAAGCGGAGGAGGGCGGGGGAGTGGGCGGCGAGGCGGAGCATGAAGCGGCGCATGGATTCGGGCGCGGCCAGCCAGACGGCGCCTTCCAGCACCAGCGCCAGGCCGAGCGCGGCGAGGAAGTCGCCGAGGGGGAAGTCCTCCATCGGGGCGGGCGGGGGCCGGCGGCGGCCTTACTGGCGCTTCGTAGCCCCGCCGGAGATGTCGCCGAAGAAGTCGAAGAAGTCGCTGTCCGGGCTCAGCACCAGGGTCGTGTTCTCCTTGCCGAGCGCGTTCCGGTAGGCCTCCATCGAGCGGTAGAAGGCGAAGAAGTCCGGGTCCTGCCCGAAGCTCTCGGCGTAGATGCGGATCGCGTCCGCATCGCCCTCGCCGCGCCTGATCTGCGCCGTCTTCTTCGACTCCGCGATCAGCACGGTGCGCTCGCGGTCGGCGCGGGCGCGGATGCGCTGGGCGACCTCCGCGCCCTGGGCGCGGAACTCCTTCGCCTCGCGCTCGCGCTCCGTGCGCATGCGCTGGTAGATCGACTGCGCGTTGGCGTCCGGCAGGTCGGTGCGGCGCACCCGGAAATCGACGATCTCGATGCCGAACTCCGTCGCAGCCAGGTTAACCTCGTTCTGGATGTTGGACATGATGTCGCCGCGTTCCTCGGAGAGGATCGAGGAGAAGCTGTTATTGCCGACGACGCGCCGGAGGCTGGAGACGACCACGCCCGCCAGCCGGCTCTGGACGCGGGCCTCGGTGCCGACCGACTGGAAGAACTTCAGCGGGTCGTCGATCCGGTAGCGCACGAAGCTGTCCACCACGATCCGCTTCTGGTCCGAGGTGATGATCTCCTCGCCCTGCGGCGCGAAGTCCAGCACGCGGGCGTCGAAATAGACCACGTTCTGCCAGAACGGCGCCTTCACATGCAGCCCGGGTTCCTGGACCACCCGCTTCGGATTGCCGAACTGCATGACGATGGCCTGCTGCGTCTGGTGGACGGTGAACAACGCGCTCGCCGCGAGAATGGCGAGCACGATCAGCAGGATCGCGCCGCCGAAGAGCGCCGCATGCCTCATCATTGCAGGTCTCCCGTGTTGGATTGCGCCCCGGCTTCATTCGCCTTGATCCGCTTCTGCACCTCCGGCAGCGGCAGATAGGGCACGACCCCGGACGCGCCGCCGCCCTGGTCGATGACGTATTTCTCGGCGTTGGCGAAGATCTCTTCCATCGTCTCCAGATAGATGCGCTTGGTGGTCACGTCCTTGGCGGCCCTGAAGGCCGTATAGACCTGGGTGAAGCGCTGGGCGTCGCCTTCCGAGCGCGCCACGACCTCCTGCTTGTAGGCCTCCGCCTCCTGCACCAGCCGCTCCGCCTCGCCGCGCGCGCGGGGGATGATGTCGTTGGCGTAAGCCTCCGCCTCGTTGCGCAGCCGCTCCTGATCCGCGCGGGCGCGCTGCACGTCGCGGAAGGCGTCCACCACCTGGTTCGGCGGATCGACCTTGAGGAGCTGCACATTGGTGATCTCGATGCCGGTTTTGTAGCTGTCCAGGATGCCCTGCACGCCGGCCTTGACCTTGTCCTCGATCTGGCCGCGACCCTCGGCGAGCGCGGCGGCGATGGGCGTCTGCCCGACGATCTCGCGCATCACGCTCTCGGACGCCGCCTTAACCGAGCGTTCCGGCTCGCGCACATTGAACAGGTAGTCGCCGGCGTCCTTGATGATCCAGAAGACGACGAAGTTGATATCGACGATGTTCTCGTCGCCGGTCAGCATCAGCGCCTCCTCGGCGCTGCGGAAGCCGACCTCGACGCGGTTGACCCGCGTCACCTTCGGCGTTTCGACCGTCTCGATGGGATAGGGCAGATGGTAGTTGAGGCCGGGCGTGGTGGTGCCGACGCGCTCGCCGAAGCGCAGCACGACGCCCTGCTCGTCCGTCTGCACGCGGTAGAAGCCGCTCAGCACCCAGACGGCGAGCAGCACCACGACGACCAGCAGGATGCCGATGCGCCCGCCGCGGCCGCCGGCCCCGCCGCCCGGCATGCGCCGGCGCAGCCAGTCCTGCAGGCGCCGGATCGCCTCCTCGACATTGGGAGCCTGCGGGCCGCCGCCGGGGCCGCGTCCCCCGCCCCAGCCTCCGCCACCGCCCTGGTTGCCGCCACCGCCGCCGCCCCAGGGGCCGCCGCCACCGCCGCCGCCCCAGGGACCGCCACCGCCGCCGCCGCCCCACGGGCCGCCGCCGCCTCCGCCTTGATTCTGCCAGGGCATGGGCCTACCTCTCGTTGCCGTTCTGCGCGCGACCGCCGATTTCCCGCATGGGCGCCTTATAGAACAGGGCGTCCTGCGTTGGAATGGGGCCGCGCATTCCGATACCCCTCGCGGAGGTGTTGAGCGCCGATGGCCGGACCGACCGAAGCGGAAATCCGCGCCGCCGCGGAGGCCGTGGCGCGCATCGGGCGCGTGGGCGGCGTCGCGGCGAAGGACGGCGCGGTGCAGGTCTCGCTGGAGGTGGAGCCCGGCCGGGCGGAGGAAGCCGGAACCGAGCGCCAGGCCGTCGAGGCCGCGCTTTCCCGCCTGCCGGGCGTCACCAGCGCCGCCGTCGTGCTGACCGCCGAGCGCGCCGCCGCCCCGCCGCCCCCGGGCGCCGGCGGCAGTCGCGGCCAGGGACGGATCGAGCTGCCGGGCGTCAGCGCCGTCGTGGCCGTCGCCTCCGGCAAGGGCGGGGTCGGCAAGTCCACGGTCGCCGTCAATCTCGCCGTGGCGCTCGCCCGGCAGGGCCTCGCCGTTGGCCTGATGGACAGCGACATCTACGGGCCCTCGCTGCCGCGCATGATGGGCATTTCCGGCAAGCCCGCGCTGGACCGCGACAAGACGCTGCTGCCGATGCGGCAATGGGGCGTGGCCTGCATGTCGATCGGCTTCCTGGTCTCCGAGGAGACGGCGATGATCTGGCGCGGGCCGATGGTGATGAGCGCCGTGCAGCAGCTCGTTGGCGATGTCGCCTGGGGGGCGCTCGACATCCTGCTGATCGACATGCCGCCGGGCACGGGCGATGCGCAGCTGACGCTCTCCCAGCGCGTGCCGCTGACCGGCGCGGTGATCGTCTCGACGCCGCAGGACATCGCGCTGCTGGACGCCCGGCGCGGCATCGCCATGTTCCGCAAGGTCGAGGTGCCGGTGCTGGGGCTGGTCGAGAACATGTCGGTGTTCGTCTGCCCGCATTGCGGCGAAGGCACGCACATCTTCGGCGCGGGCGGCGCACGCGCGGAGGCGGAGAAGCTCGGCGCCCCGTTCCTCGGCGAAGTGCCGCTGGCGCTGGAGCTTCGGGAACGCTGCGACGCCGGCGAGCCCGCAGCCGACGACGACGCCTCCCCTTCGGGCCGCGCCTTCCGCGACATCGCCGCCCGCCTCTGGCAGGAGGTCGAAAGCCGCCGCGCAACCGGCCCGGCCGCGCCGCGTATCGTGATGGAGTGAGAGGCGGAGGCGGCCCGGCTTCTGCGGCGGGCCTTGCATCTGTATCATCGCCGCCGGGCACCCATTCCGCTGGACGCGACGGAGGAACGAGACTGTGATCAAGCGCTTCGGAAGCCTGTTTGCCGGGCATATCGACCTGGACGACATGGGCCAGGACGCCACGCCGGCGAACGACCGGCGCTACGACAACGACCGGCTGGCCACCGTCTTCGCCAAGACCGAGGCGATGGCCGTCGCCATGGACAGGCTCGGCTACGACGCCTTCTGGCTGGCCGAGCACCATTTCCAGCATGAAGGCTATGAGTGCATCCCGAACCTGCCCTTGTTCTTCGTGCATCTGGCCGCGAAGACCGAGCGGCTGCGCTTCGGCTGCGGCTTCAACGTCACCACCATGTGGCATCCGCTGCGGCTCGCGGAGGACTTCGCCACCGCCGACATCCTGACCGGGGGCCGGGTGATCTTCGGCGTCGGGCGCGGCTACCACACCCGCGAGGTCGAGACGCTGGGCGGCGTGCTGATCGACGGCGACGCCAACCGCGACATGTTCGAGGAACAGGTGGAGATCGTGCTCCGCTCCTTCCACGAGGAGTCGTTCCGGCACGACGGCAAGTATTATACCCTGCCCCCGCGCGTGCCCTATCGGGGCTACGAGCTGGACGAGATCACGCTGGTCCCGCGCCCGGTCAACCGGCCCGTGGAGTGCTGGCAGCCGATCGTGAGCGCCCAGCCGCGCGGGCTCGACTTCATGGCGAAGCACGGCATCAAGGGCATTGTCGGCGGCGGCTCGGCGCTGATGGCGGAGCGGCCGATCGTCGCCTTCAAGGAGGCCTGGGAGCGCGCCGGACACGATGTCGAGATCGGCGAGAACCTCTGCATCGGCCTGAACTTCCATATCGCCGAGACGAAGGAAAAGGCAATCCGGGAGGCCACGCCCTATTTCGAGGAGCACGTCAAGATGTTCGCGCCGCTCGGCATGGTGCCGATGAAGCCCGAACAATTGCAGCGGGTGAGCGAGCGCGGCGACTGGGCCGAGATGAACATCCCGACGCTGGAGCGGGCGGTCGAGGCCGGCTCCTGGTATTGCGGGCCGCCGGAAGGCTTCATCGACTATCTGGAGTCGCTGCAGGCCAAATATCCGGGACTGGAGGACGTCAATGTCCAATCCAGCATGGGCACGCCGCTCTCGGTGATGCTCGAGCAGCTCGAACACTTCGGCAAGGAGGTGATGGCGCCCTTCCGCGAACGGCAGACCGCCAGGGCCGCCTAGCCGCGCTCCGCAAGCACGGCGCCCGAGGCGAACAGCGCCTCGATCTCGCCCTCTTCGAGTCCGGCTTCGGCCAGCACGTCGGCGCTGTGCTCGCCCAGCAGCGGCGTCGGGCGGGCGCGCGACGGCGCGGTATCCCGGAAGCCGATATAGTTCCAGGCGATCCGCATCCGGCCGGCCGTCGGATGCCGGGCTTCCGTCACCAGCCCGTTTGCGTGCGCGGTCTCGTCGTCGAGGAAAATCTCGCTCGCCCCGCTCCGCGCTTCAACGGCCGGCACGCCGGCCCCCTCCAGCGATGCCACCGCGTCTTCCAGGCGGCGGTCGGCGAAGGCCGCTTCCAGGGCGCGGGCGAGCGGCGATTCGGCCGGGTGCCCGCCGCCGACCGGGTCGAGCGCGCCGAGCCCGAGCGCGCCTGTCAGCGCCGCCCGCGCCTTCTCCGTGTCCGCAGCGACATAGATCCAGCCGTCGGCAGTCCGGTAGAGCCGGTGGAAGGCGTCGATGCCGTGCTGGCCCGAATCGGCGAGCGGCCGTTCCGGCTTGCGCCGCCATGTCCCGAACCAGGGCGAACTCAGCACCACGGCGGCATTGAGCAGGTTGCTGTCCACCCGCCGCGAGGCCCGGCCCCGCCGCCGCGCGTAGAGCGCCACGATCGAGCCGAGCGTGGCCATGGCGCCGGCCGTGAAGTCCGTCGGCGCCAGCTGGGCGGCGAAGGACGGCGGGTTGCCGCTGCCGCCCTGCGCGCGGGAGAGGCCCATCAGCGCCTGCGCCAGCGGGTCGATCCCGGGCCGCTTCGCATAGGGGCCGGTCAGGCCGTAGCCGGTGACATGGGTCTCGATGAGTTCCGGATCGACATGCGCGCCGATGCCCATGCGGTGCGTCGCGCCGGGCCGGAGATTGGCGAGCATCATGTCGCAGCTTGCCGCCACGCGCTGGATCGCCTCCCTGCCGCCCGGCTTGCGCGCGTCAACGCAGAGCGAGCGCTTGTTGAAGTTCAGGTTGTAGAAGTAGTTGCGCCCGATGGGCCGTGAGATGTCGCCGCCCGGCGGCTCCAGCTTGATGACGTCGGCGCCGAGATCGGCCAGCAGGCGCCCGCCCGTCGGCCCGGCGATGAGATTGGTGATCTCCAGCACGCGCACGCCCGCCAGCGGCGCCGGGTCTTCGGCACCGTCGGCCGCCGGCGCAGCCCCCGCCGCCAGCGGCGGGAGGTCCGGGAGCGGGCCGGCGACGGCGGCGCGCGGCTTGGGGTCAGCCGGCGTCTCGGCGAAGCGGATCGGCGCCCCCATCTGCACCGTCGCGCCGACGGCGGGGTCTTCCAGCGCGAGCACCATGGCATTGTGATGTATCTGGGGGTCCTCAAGGACGATATTGCCCTGGCGGACGGGCGCGAAGGGCACGTCGGCGGCTTCGAAATCGGCGGCCCAGTCCGCAGCGTTGCGCGTCTTCATCGCCCCGGCAATCGCGGCGCGAAGCTCCTCTTCCTCCGTCATCCCGTCGCCCCTGCGCACATTGTCGAACCGGGGCTCCGAGACGAGCGCGCCGATCCCCATGATCTCGGATGCGCGGTCGATGAAGCGCGCATGCACGCAGCCGAGCTGGATGTATTCGCCGTCCGCACATTCATAGAGGCTGTAGAAGGGCGCGCTTCCCGAAGGGTGGGTCTGGAACACGAGCGGCGGGATGCCTTCCGCCACCACCTTCGGGTGGAACAGCAGCGCGCCCGCCAGCAGGGAGGTCTCGACGATGCGGCCGCGGCCGGTGCTCTCGCGCGCAAGCAGGCCCGCCGCCGCGCCGATGCAGGCGAACAGCGCCGCCCCGGTGCTCGGCAGCGGATGCGGCACATGCACCGGCGCCGGCCGGAAGCCCGGCATGCCCGCAAGCACGCCCGCGCGCGCCATGACCAGATCGTCCACCGGCGGGTCGTCCCGCCACCGGCCCTGCATGCCGTATGCCGTGATCGAGCAGGCGACGAGACGCGGGTTCGGCGCCAGAAGCTTCGCCGGCTCGAACATCGCCTGCTGGGGCGCAGCCGGCGCGAAATCCTGCAACAGCACGTCTGCGCCGGGCACCAGGCGCTCGAGCTCGCTCTCCGCGCCGGCCGCTTCCGGGTCCCAGTCGAAAGCTTCCTTGCCCCGGTCCCAGACGGTGAAACCGCCGCCGCGATGCAGGGGCGCCGCCGCATGGACACAGCGAAGCACCCGCGCGCCCGAGTCGCCCAGCAGCATCCCGGCGAAGGCGCCGGCAGCGCCGGAGGTGAGGTCGAGAACGGTAATGCCGTCGAGCGGAAGCGTCATCGCGGAGCGCGCCTTTCTCTCTTCACTGCGCAGGCAGCGGCACAATTCCAGCGTTTTGCCGGGGGCTGCAAGACAGCTCAGCCATCGGGGACCAGCACCGCCTTTCCGATGACCTTGCGGTCGAGCACCAGTTGCAGCGCCTCGGCCGCGTGGGAAAACGGGATACGGTGGCCGATATGCGGCCTCAGCCCATCCCCGGAAATCCAACGGGTCAGGTAGCGCCAGGTCTCTTCGGGCAGGCTCGGGTCGCGGCGGCCCGCTTCGCCCGCGCGCACGCCGATCACCTCGGCGCCCTTGATGAGGATGTGGTTCACCTTGGCGACCGGCCGGCGGCCGCTCGTGAATCCGATAGCGAGGATGCGCCCGCCCCAGGCCGTCGCACGCATCGCCTCGTCGAAGGCGTCGCCGCCCACGGGGTCGTAAACGACATCGACGCCGCGCCCGCCCGTGGCGGCCAGCACCGCTGAGCGGAAACCTTCGCGATAATCGATGACGACATCCGCCCCCTGCCTGCGGAGTGCGGCCAGCTTCTCCTCTCCGGCCGCGGCGGCGATCACCCGCGCGCCCAGGCGCCTGGCGCAATGAACGGCCGCCATGCCGACGCCGCCTGCCGCGCCCAGCACCAGTACGGTCTCGCCCGGCGCCAGCCGGCCGCGCTGCAACAGCGCATGCAGGGCGGTGTGGTAGGCGGACCGGAACACGGCGGCTTCCGCCATGTCCAGCTCCGGAGGCGCCGGCCGCACGCGGTCGACGGTCACTGCCGCCAGTTCCGCGAAGGCGCCCGGCCGGTGGCTCACCACCACGCGGTCGCCCGGCTCGAAGACATTGCTGCCGAAGCCGGTCTCGACAACCGTGCCGGCGGCTTCCAGCCCCGGCACGAAGGGCAGGTCGGGCTTGAGCTGGTAGCCGCCGGCCACCATCAGCGCATCGACATAGCTGACGCCCCAGGCCTCCTGCCGGACGAGCACCTCGCCCATGCCCGGCTCCGGGTCGGGCCGCTCCTCGACGGTCAGTATATCGGGCGAGCCGAACTCGCGGCAGAGGATCACGCGCATGGGCTGGAGAAGGACGAGGCGAACATCGGGAAGGGAGGCGTCTGCCGGAACGGATAACGCAGCATCGCCCCGGCGTCACGCCATGACAAGAGCGCCGCGGTTACGTCTGTCACTCTTGATGCCCAAATAGATTGTCGATCAAAGGGTCCAAATGAATGAAATCCATTCATGGCGTGAATGGATTTCATTCACGAACGCCGCCTTCGACCTTTGCCGGCCAGGCGAGCAGCCCCTCTCTTGGCCGGGGCGGGAATGGCCCATAGTCTCTGCTCCGATTCCCGAAACGCAGGGTTCGCGACCGATGACCGAGAATGTCCCGCTCCCGCTCGCCGGCATCCGGGTGCTGGAGTTCTGCCAGACGATCATGGGGCCGAGCTGCGGCCTCGTGCTCGCCGATCTCGGCGCGGACGTCATCAAGGTCGAGCCGGCGCCGGACGGCGACAAGACGCGCCGGCTGCCGGGTTTCGCCGCCGGGTTCTTCGGCGGCTTCAACCGCAACAAGCGCTCGCTCGCCGTCGATCTCAAGTCGGAGCGCGGCCGCGATGTTGTCCACCGGCTCGCCGCGGGCGTCGATGTCATCATCGAGAACTACGCGCCCGGCACCATGGAGCGGCTCGGCTGCGGCTGGGAGACGCTGAGCCAAATCAATCCGCGCCTCGTCTTCGCCTCGCTCAAGGGCTTCCTCTCCGGACCCTATGAGAACCGGCCGGCGCTCGACGAGGTGGTGCAGTTCATGGCCGGGCTTGCCTACATGACCGGCCCGCCCGGCCGGCCGCTGCGCGCCGGCACCTCGATCATCGACATCATGGGCGGCAGCTATGCGGTCATCGGCATACTCTGCGCGCTGAAAGAGCGCGAGGCGACCGGCAGGGGGCAGTTGGTGAAATCCGCGCTGTTCGAATCGACCGCCTTCCTCATGTCGCAGCACATGGCCGGCATCAGCGCGACCGGCCGCGAGCCGCAGCCCATGCCGGCCCGCGCCCGTGCCTGGGCGATTTACGAAACCTTCGAGACCGGCGACGGCGAGCAGGTGTTCATCGGCATCACCAGCGACAACCACTGGCGCGCCTGGTGCGAGCATTTCGGCTGGGCGGACGAACTTGCCGACCCGCGCAACGCCACCAATGAGAGCCGCGTGGTCGAGGGGGACCGCATCGCCGCGCGCATCGCGGAAACCGTCAGGGCGTGCACGCTCGCCGAGATGACCGTCATACTGGAGGAAATCGCCGTGCCCTTCTCCCCGGTGGCGAAGCCGGTGCATCTGTTCGACGACCCGCAACTCAACCATGAAGGGCGGCTGCTGGATGTGCAGCTTCCGGGCGGCCCGGCGACGCGGCTGCCGCGCCTGCCGGTCGAGATCGGCGACCACGATTTCGGCCTCCGCCGCCAGCCCCCGGCCGTCGGCGAGCACACTGGCGAAATCCTGGCCGAGGCCGGTTTCGACGAAGCGGAGATCGGCGCGCTGGAGGCCGAGGGCGCAATTACGCGGTGAAGGCGCGGTAGTCCTCGATCACGTCCTCCACGGCCGCTGCCAGCAGCCTGGCCCCGTCCTCGGCGCGGGCGAGCGCGGCCTCGGAGCCGATGCGCCCGTCCGGGAAGCGCGCCCGGAAGGCGTCCGGCTCCTTCTCGAAACCGCCGGGCGCGCGCTTCGGCGTCATGGCCACATTCTCGCGCCGGGTCTCGGGCGCGACATGCCAGGCGAGCGCGATTTCCGACGGCGTGGCATGCAGGCCCTCCGCCTTGCCGTAAAGCTGCTTTGCGAGCGCGCGCACCCGCGGCCCGGCGAACCAGCTGTGAAGCCGGCAGCGGGGCGCCTCCAGATCCTTCAGCACGGCCCGGATGAAGGGAATGTTGCCGCCATGCCCGTTCAGCACATAGACATGGCCGAAGCCGTGCCGGGCGAGCGAGGCGACGGTCTCCTTCAGGACCGCCTGGAAGGTCTCCGGCGTGAGCGTGATCGTCCCCGGAAAGGCCATGTGATAGGGTGCGACGCCGAGCCTGAGCGTAGGTGCGACGAGAACGCCGAGCCGCTCCGCCGCCTCCCGCCCTACCCCTTCGGGACAGAGCGCGTCCGTGCCGAGCGGCCCGTTGGGCCCGTGCTGCTCCGTCGAGCCGACCGGCAGCAGGATGCCGCCGGCCCGGCCGAGATAGGCCTCGACTTCGGGCCATGTGAGATGATCCAGCTTCATGAGGAGCAGCATATAGAGGTAAACGCGGAAATTGGGGGCCGGAGGAGAAAACGCATCCCGTCCCGCGCGGAACGCGCCCCCCAAGTCTGGAGGCGGGCCGCGGAGCGCGTTATGGTGCGGTTCTCTAACCCCGCCTCCAGGAGCTTCAAGCCCGATGAAACTGCTCGGCCCCACCCGCTCGCCCTATGTCCGCCGTGTTGCCGTCTCCCTGAACCTGATGGGCCTCGACTGGGAGCACGATCCAGTCGCGGTCTTCGACGACCCGGACTCGCTCCGTCCCCACAATCCGCTGCTGCGCATCCCGACCCTGCTGCTCGACGGCGGCGAGGCACTGGTCGAGAGCTACGCCATTCTGGACGCGCTCGACGAAATGGCCGGCGACAAGCGGTTGACCCCGGCCGCCGGCAAGGCGCGGCGCGACGTGATGCGCGTCACCGCCATGGCCGTCGGCGCCATGGACCGGACCATCTGGGCCGTCTATGAGCCGCGCTTCCGGCCGAAGGAGAAGGTCGAAGAAAGCTGGATCGCCCACAATCGCGAGCGTGCGCTCGGCGGCTTCCGGTATCTGGACGGCCTCGCGACCGAAGCCGGCGACGGCTGGCTGGTTGGCGATTCGATGAGCCAGGCCGACATCTCCGCCGTCTGCGGCTTCACCTTCGCGCGCCTCGCGCACCCGCCGATGAAGGTCCGCGAGGCCTGCCCGGCGCTGGCGAGGCTCGCCGAACGCTGCGAGGCGATGGAGGCATTCAGCTCGACCTTCCCGCAATTCTAGGCGCGCCCCGATGACGGACATGGCGGACGCCGGGGCGCTCGGCCTCGATCCGCGGCCGCTGGAGCGGCTGGTCGAGACGGTAGAGGCCCATATCGCCGAGGGGCGCTATCCCGGCGCCGAGATCGCCGTCGCCCGGCACGGGCGGCTGGCGCTCAACCGGCGCTTCGGCCGCGCGCGGCTCGACCCGCCGCAGGATGCGGAGGAAGGCACACTCTGGCTGCTCTTCTCCAACACCAAGGTGATTACGGCGGCGGCAGTCTGGAAACTCGTGGCCGAGGGCCGGCTGCGCTTCACCGACCCGGTCGCCATGCACCTGCCGGGCTTCGAGGCCCACGGCAAGGGCCGGCAGACCGTGCTCGAACTGCTGACGCACCAGGGCGGCTTTCCCAACTCGGACATGCCGCCGGAGGCCTGGGAGGACCGCGAGGCGAGGCGGCGCGCCGTAATCGGATTCGAGGCCGAATGGACGCCCGGAAGCCGCGTCCACTACCACGCCGGGGCCGCGCACTGGGCGGCCGCGGCGCTGATCGAGGCGGTTTCCGGCCGGGACTTCCGCGCCTTCATCCGCGACGAGATCACGGCGCCGCTCGGGCTGGAGAACGAGGTATTTGTCGGCCTGCCGGATTCCGAGCACGGGCGCGCGGTCGATATGCACGCGCCGGCCGAGGGCGGCGAGTTCGAGCCGCTGGCGGAGCGCAACACGCCCGAAATCCGCCGCGCCGGGATACCCGGCGGCGGCGGTTATGCGACCGCGAAGGGCATGGCGGCCTTCTACCAGATGCTCGTGCAGGGCGGACGGCTGGAGGACGTGCGGCTCTTCCCGCCGCGCCTCGTCGCCTATTGCACCCGCAACTGGACGGGCGAGCGCGTGGACGAGCGCTTCGAGATGGCGATGCACCGCGGCATCGGCCCGCATGTGAGGGGCCGCACAGAGACGATCCGGGGCCTCGGCTCGCTCGGCCATGAGAGCGTGTTCGGCCATGGCGGCGTCGGCTCCTCCTATTGCTGGGCGGACCCGGCCTCCGGCGTCTCCTTCGCCTATCTCACCAACTGCCTCTACCCCGAGCCCTGGCACAGCGAACGCCTCGACGTCGTCTCGAACTTCGTCCACATGGCGATTGCGGATTAGACGCATCCACGTCTGAACAGACGATGACCCAGCGCGAGAAGCTCCTCAAAAGAGTCCTGAGCGGTCGTTCGGACGCAGCTATTCGCTTTGATGACCTGCGAAGGTTGCTGCTCGAACTCGGCTTTGAAGAGCGCACTCGCGGCAGTCATCATCTTTTCGTCATGCGGGGCATCATCGAGCGCATCAACCTTCAGCGGGACGGCAGCCACGCAAAGCCTTACCAGTTAAGGCAGGTTCGTGCGATAATCCGGAAATACAGGCTTAACTAGGCGGACCGATGTACAAATACGGTATCGTTCTCTACTGGAGCAGCGAGGACGGCGCTTTCGTGGCCGAGGCGCCGCAACTTCCGGGCTGCATGGCCCACGGCGAAACGCAGGAAGCCGCTCTCCGGGAAATCAACGAGGCGATCCGGCTGTGGATCGACACCAGCCGGGAACTCGGCGATCCGGTGCCGGAACCCGATGACGGACGTTTGAAAGCAGCTCAGGCATGACCCGTTTCTCAACGCAGTTCCTGTTCCTGAATGTCGGGCACCTGTTCGACCATCTCGCCATGCTGATCTTCGCCACCGTGGCGGCGCTCTTCCTGGCCGAGGCCTGGAACCTGACCTATGACGAACTGATCCCCTACGGAACGGCGGGCCTCGTCGCGTTCGGGGCCTTCGCTCTCCTGGCCGGATGGCTCGGCGACAAGTGGAGCCGCGAGGGGATGATGAGCGTCTTCTTCCTCGGCATCGGGGCCAGCACCGTCGCCACCGGCTTCGCCGACACGCCGCTCCAGATCGGCGCGGGCCTGCTGGCGATCGGCGTGTTCGCCGCGATCTACCACCCCGTCGGCCTCGCCATGGTGGTGGAGGGACGCGGGCGCACCGGAATCCCCATCGCGATCAACGGCATCTACGGCAATATGGGCGTGGCGCTGGCTGCGCTGGTGACGGGCGTGCTGATCGACATCGCCGGATGGCGGGCCGCCTTTTTCGTCCCCGGCGCCGTTTGCATCGCCATCGGGTTCGCCTGGATGCTGTTCCTGCGCGGCGGCCCCGTCGTCGCGCCGGCCTCGGTTGCAGCGGCGAGACCGGCGGCCGCCGCGGACGTCGCGCCGACGCGCGCGGCCCTGATACATGTCTTCGCGATCATCTTCTTCACGACGGCGATGGGCGGGCTCGTCTTCCAGAGCACGACCTTCGCGCTCCCCAAAGTGTTCGACGAACGCCTCACCGATTTCGCCGGCTCGGCGACGGAAGTGGGCGGCTACGCCTTTGTCGCCTTCACCGCCGCCGCCTTCGCGCAGCTTCTCGTCGGCTGGCTCGTGGACAACTACTCGATCCGCTGGGTGTTCATGGGCGTTGCGGCATGCCAGGCGCTGCTGTTCGTCGCCATGATTCACGCCGACGGCCTCCTCGCCTTCTTCATCGCCGTCGGCTTCATGCTGGCGGTGTTCGGCCAGATACCCATCAACGATGTGCTTGTCGGGCGCATGACGAAGAGCGAGTGGCGCGCCCGCGCCTTCGCCGCCCGGTATATCGTGACCTTTGCGGTCGCGGCGACGGCGCTCAACCTGATCGCCTGGCTGCACAAGGCCTGGGGGTTCGAGGCGTTGTTCATCGTGCTGGCGGTCGCGGCAGCGGCGATCCTTTGCGGCGCCTTCATGCTGCCGAAGCGGGTCTGACGCGGCCCCCGTGGACAAGCTGCATGTCGTCATCACGATGGATGTGGAGCCGCCGACGCCGGACACCCATCCGACAGCGACCGGGCCCCAAAGCTGGGCCGACAGCGAGAAGTTCATCCGCGGCTATGCCGAGCGGGCCGCCGAATTCGGCTTCCCCGTCTCCTTCTTCATCCATCCCGAGGTCGCGGTCGCGCAGGCCGGGCTGTTCGAGGAGCTGAGGGGCCGGGGCTGCTGCGTCGAGGGCCTGCACCTCCATCCCTGGAAGTTCCGCGACGGCAAGTACAAGGCCCATTTCGGCGGGCTTTCGGAGCCGGAGATGCGCGCGGTCGTCTCCGAGGCGGTCTCGATGTGGCAGTCGGGCATGGGGCGCCGCCCGCTCTATTTCCGGCCCGGCACCTTCTCGGCCAACGACAACATGTACCGGGTGCTTGCCGACCTCGGCTTTCGCGGCGGGTCCTGCTCGATGCCGGGGCGGATATGGCCGCGCATGAACGCCATCTGGACGGGTGCTGCGCCCGACCCGCACCGGGCCCATCCGGCCTTCCGCCAGCTTGTCGGCAGCCTGCCCTTCGCCAACATGCCGGTTTCGGTCGATTTTTCCGGCACGCTCGTCACGGCCGGCACAAAGTGGCAGGCCGTCGATCCGGACGCAGACGCGCTCGACGCGAACACGCTCACCGGCCACTGGGACATGCGCCCCGACTGGCCCGAGGCGGACTACGAGCGGATCGCCGCCAATATCGTCAGCCAGGTCCGCCGGCGCGGCGCGACGATCCCGGTCATCAACGCCATCACGCACAACGACAACGACTACACGGACCCCGACGACCGGGTCTGCCGCAATTTCCTGCGCGCCATGCAGGCGATGACGGATGCCGCGAAAGCGGCCGGCATGGAGCCCGTCGGCAGCACCGTCGAGACCGTCGTCGATCTGGTGCTCGCCGAGCCCGACCGCTCGCTGGCGTTCGTCTATACCTGACGGCCGCCGCCCGCGAGGAACGCCTCTATATCCGCCGGCAGGGGCGCTTCCGCCGTTACCGGCTCCCGGCCATCCCGGAGCGGCAGCGTTACGGCGCGGGCGTGCAGCAGCGTCCGGGGAGCCTCGGGGCCGCCATAGCGCGTGTCGCCCACCACGGGGCAGCCGAGATGGGCCAGATGCGCCCGGATCTGGTGCGTGCGGCCCGTCAGCGGCCGGCATTCGAGCCACGCGGTGCCGTCCCCCCGCCGTTCGAGCACGCGGTAGCGGGTGGCGGCAGCCTTGCCCTCTCCGTCCACCTGCATGGACCAGCCGCCCGCCCGCGTACTGCGCTTGAGCAGCGGCGCCTCGATCAGCCCCGCTTCTTCCCGCGGCGCCCCTGCCGTCCAGGCCCAGTAGGTCTTGCCCACCCGGCCCGAGGCGAACAGCCTGCCGAGACGCCGGAGCGCCTTCGGGTGCCGGCCCAGCACCAGGCAGCCGCTGGTCTCCCGGTCGAGCCTGTGGGCGAGCGCGGGCGGGCGCTTCCAGCCGAAGCGGAGGCTGTCGAAGCCCTCTTCCAGATTGGGGCCGCCGCCGGGGCCGGCATGAACCGGGACCCCGGCGGGCTTGTCGATGACGAGGACGAGGCCGTCGCGGTAAAGCACGCGGCCGGCAAGGTCCATGACAGGCGCGCCCCTCAAGCGGTCAGGCCGGCCGGTTGGACATCACCACCGTGCCCGAGGCCGCGAACATGCCGCCGACCCCGTGGCAGACGGACAGTTCCGCGCCCTCGATCTGGGCGGGCGAAGTCCCGCGCATCTGGCGCACGCTCTCCTGCAGCGCATACATGCCGTACATGCCGGAATGCATGTAGGAGAGGCCGCCGCCATTGGTGTTGAGCGGGAGCGCGTTCGAGCCGGTGGCGCCGGGCGCGGTGTTGCCCTCCCACATGAAGTCGCCGGCCTCGCCGCGCCCGCAGAAGCCCAGGTCCTCCAGGCCGTAGATCGGCAGATGCGCGAAGGCGTCGTAGATCATCAGGTGGTCCACGTCCTTGTGCGTGATGCCCGCATTCTCGAACGCCGTCCGCCCGGCGACGCGGAAGGCGCGCGAGGAGGTGAAGTCCTCCATCTGGCTGATGAGGCTGGTCTCCACGCTCTCGCCGATGCCCTGGATATAGACGGGCTTCGTCGGGAAGCTCGACGCCCGGTCGGCCTTCGTCAGGATGAGCGCGCCGCCGCCGTCGGTGACGAGACAGCACATCAGCAGCCGGAACGGCCAGGCGATCATGCGCGAGTTCAGCACATCGTCGATGGTGATCGGGTCGCGGAAGCTCGCGCGCGGATGGAAGCCCGCCCATTTGCGCTGCACCACGCCCACATTGGCGACCTTCTCGATGCCGACGCCGTAGGTCTTCAGGTAGCGCAGCACCGGGATGGTGAACATGGTCGGCGGCCCGAGCGGCCCGTAGGGCATCTGGAACTGGCCCTCCTGCGTGGAGGGGCCGACGCCCTGCACGGGCCGGCCGATCTGCGAGCGGCCGCTCTCGCCGTGCGTGATGAGCACCGTCTTGCAGAGCCCCGCCTCGATGGCGGCGCAGGCATGGCGCACATGGATCATGAAGGAGCAGCCGCCGACAGAGGTGCCGTCCACCCATTTCGGCACGATGCCGAGATAGTGGGCGAGCTCCGTCGGGACTTCGCGCGCGGTCGCGATGCCGTCGATATCGGCGGGGCGCAGGCCGCAATCCGCCATCGCATTGAGCGCGGCGTCGGCATGGAGCTGGAGTTGCGAGATGCCGGGCAGCTTGCCGAGTTCGGTGGTCTCGGCGGCGCCCACTATGGCGACGGAGCCGGGCTTGTAGGTCATGGTTCCGCCCTCCCCTCAGCCGCGCGCCGGCCGCCAGAGCGGCAGCGAGATGTCGTCGTCGATCTTCTGGAAACAGACCTCGAGCGGCATGTCGAGCTCGAGCGCCTCCGGCGTCTGCTCGCACTCCACGATGTTGGTCATCATCCGCACGCCCTCGGGAAGCTGGACGATGGCGATGGCGTAGGGCGCCTCGAAGCCTTTCGCCGGCCGGTGGTTGATGACATAGCTGTAGAGCGCGCCCTTGCCGGACGCCTCGAACACCGAGACATTGCGGCTGCCCGTGTACGGGCTGAACGGGCGCGGCGGGAAGTAGGCCCTGCCGGTGTCGCCGCAGCGTTGCAGCAGGAGCCTGCCTTCGCGGCAGCCGTCCCAGAAGTGCTGCGTTTCCGGCGTCGGGACGGGTATCCATTTCTGGTAGTCGGACAAGAAGAAGCCCCCCTCGGGTTTCGGGATCGTTCGGGTTTCAGGGTTCGGCGGCGGATGATAGCGCCTTCGGCCGCGGGCGAAAGGCGGCCGGATTCGCGCCTCCGGGGCAAGCGCTTTCGAAGGTTTTGCAGGCAGGGCGCATGGCCGGGATTCAACCGGGTTTCGAGGGGGCCGGTCGAGTCGAAGCCCCGACGCCCGGCGCATTTCGGCCTCTCCACCCGTCATTCACCGAGCGGGAAGGTGGCGGGCGGGACGTGCTCATAGGGCAGGAGGGTGAGGTCGGCGGGGCCCCAGTCGGGCGTGTCCAGGATGACGATGGCCGAACAGAGCGGCTCATAGACCTCGCGGAAATGCGTTTTCGAGCGCAGCAGGATGTAGCGGAAGTCCTGCGGCGAGAGGCCGAACCGGGTGAAACAGTCGAGGTCTATGGCGGAGTAATTGGCGGAGACGAGCGAGACCCACATCCGGCCGGCACGGATGAGCGCGGAGGGCCCGAGCGAGATTTCCCTGCCCGTCTTGAGCGGCCCGGAAATGCGGAAGCGCTTTTCGCCCGCCTCAAGCACCTCCACCTCGGCCTCCACGGGCCCGCCCGCCTTCTCCGACGACCTGCCGCCGAAGGCGAGCCTGAGCCGCGCGCCCGCCCCTGCCGCCATGCAGGCCGCCGCCGCTTCGGGGTCGCAGACGAAAGGCGCGTAGGCAGGACCCATGCCGCGCGCCAGCATCTCGCGGAGCGTCCAGGTGCTGTCGTTCATCCGGTCGGCATGCTCCAGCAGGCAGACCGGCCCGCCTTCCACCGCCGCGGCCTTGTCCAGCCCGTCCCCGACGCTGTGGACAAGCTCGCGCTTGAGCAGCCGGAAGCGGTTGAGGCTGCATTGTTCGGAAAGATCGTCCGTCGCGCGCCGGGCAAGCGCCTCATCGCCGTCCGCCACGGCGACGACGCTCATGCCGGTGTCCGGCGTGTCCGCATAGGCGAAGCCGCAGAACACGGACACGTCGAGCAGCCCCGCCTCGCGCGCCTGCCAGGCCGCGGCCTGCCGCTTGATGTCGGCGAGAGGACGGAGCGCCGTTGCGGTGAAGATGCTGGGCAGCACGATGCCGGGCTTCGCAAGCGCCATGACCGGGCGGACGCGGCCCCGCATCGCGGCCAGCAGGATGCGCGCGGCCCGCCGGCCGGTTTCGGCCATATCGACATGCGGGCTGGAGCGGTAGCCGGTCACGACATCCGCGGCCGCGACGACCTCCGGACCGAGATTGCCGTGCAGGTCCATGGCGCAGGCAACGGGGAAGTCCGGCCCGGCCGCGGCGCGGATGGCGGCCAGCACATGCGCGTCCGCCTTGCGGTTGGCGGGCGTGGCGAGCGCGCCGTGGAGGTGGATCAGCAGCCCGTCGAGACCGTCGAGGCCCGCCACGATCTCTTCCGTGTAGCGGGAAAGCGCTTCCTCGCTGGCCGAGGCCGCCGCGCCCGCCCCGACAGCCACGATGCCCCGCATGGCCGCGCCCTCCGCCTCGCAGACATCGATGAACCCGCCGAGCGCGGTATTGGCGCCCCTGTTGCCGGCAATGACATCGGGCCCCCGCAGAGCGCCCTGCTCAAAGACATCGATGCCCGTGGTTTCGGGCAGGAAGGTCACGGATTCGAGGCTGAACTCGGCGATCCCGAGGCGCATGGGGCATTCCTTCCTGTGGCGTCGGGTCGGGAATCTGCTAATGCTCCGCCATCGACGCAAGGGAGGGGGGCGATGCAGGCGCACGCACCGGACACGCGGAGCTTCGCGACGCATCTGGAATGCGGCTATACCGGCGAGCGGCTGGAGGCCGACCGGCTGCACAACCTGTCGGCGGCCGGCAAGCCGCTGCTGGTGCGCTACGACCTGGAAGGCGCCGCGCAATCCCTGACGCGGGACGCGCTGGCCGCACGTGCGCCGACCATGTGGCGATACCGCGAACTGCTGCCCGTGCGCCGGCTGGAGAACATCGTGAGCCTCGGCGAGGAGATGACGCCACTGGTGCCCGTGCCGCGCGCCGGCGAGGGCCTCTATGTGAAGGACGAGGGACGACTGCCGACCGGCTCCTTCAAGGCGCGCGGGCTGGTGATGGCGGTCTCGATGGCGAAGGAACTCGGCGTCAGGCGCATCGCCATGCCGACCAACGGCAATGCCGGCGCGGCGCTCGCCGCCTATTGCCGGCGGGCGGGCATGGAGGCCTTCGTGTTCTGCCCGGCCGACACGCCCGAGGTGAATGTGCGCGAGATCGCGTTGCAAGGCGCGGAAGTCTGGCGGGTGAACGGCTATATCGACGATTGCGGCAAGCTCGTCGGCGAGGGCCGCGAGGCGATGGGCTGGTTCGACTGCTCGACCCTGAAGGAGCCCTACCGGATCGAGGGCAAGAAGACGATGGGCCTCGAACTCGCCGAACAATTCGGCTGGACGCTGCCGGACGCGATCTTCTACCCCACCGGCGGCGGCACCGGCCTGATCGGCATGTGGAAGGTGTTTGCCGAGATGGAGGCCCTCGGCCTGATCGGCCCGGAGCGCCCGCAGATGATCGCCGTGCAGGCGGAAGGCTGCCAGCCCATCGTGCGGGCCTTCGAGCGCGGCGAACGCCATGCCGAGCGCTGGGAGGGCGCCGAGACCGTCGCCATGGGCATCCGCGTGCCGGCCGCGCTCGGCGACTTTCTCATCCTCGACGCCGTGCGCGAGAGCGGCGGCTACGCCGTGGCGGTGCCGGACAGCGAGATCGAGGCGGCGCAGGCGGAGATGGCGCGCGAGGAGGGCCTGCTGCTCTGCCCGGAGGGTGCGGCCACCTATGCCGCCTGGAAGCGCGCCATGACGGAGGGCCGGCTCGCCCCCGGCGCCCGCTCGGTCCTCTTCAACTGCGCCACCGGCCTCAAATACCCGATGCCCGCCATGGAGCGCCGCCTGGACCGGACGAAGCCGATAGACTGGGCGGCCTTCGGCGGCTGAAACGGGTGCGGCGTTGACGCGCGCGCCCCGGAGGCGCAGCATGGCGCGTCCTGTCGCAGCCCGACGGGTGGCACGGAGGAGGAACAAGCCGATGCGTCGCATATTGCCCGGTCTCGCCGCCGCGTTCGCCCTTGCCGCCGGAGGGGCGGCCGCCGCGCCGCAGGCCCTGATGGTGGCCGCCGGCGGCGGCGAAGTGCATCTCGCCTGCGCCGGCGCGGACTGCCGGGCGGAGATCACCACCTTCTGCCTGCAGCCCGACCGCCCGAACCCGGCGTTCGGCCACCGCTACAACATTCTGGCGATGGCGGACCAGCAGGGCGCGATCCGCCTGGTCGGCCATCGCGCGGACGGCAGCCAAGTGGTGCTGCCGCTGGAGAGCAGCGCCATCCTGACGGCCGAGCGCGACCACTCCGCCGTCATGCTGACCGTGCCGGCGCCCGTCATGCGGGAATACGCCGTGACGCGCCTCTCGGTCCGGGTCAGCGAGCCGGTCATGCTCGTGCCGCAGGCGGTTGCGGGCGACCCGCGGGCGCAGGACGAAGAGGACCTCGCCTTCCTCGCCACGACCGCCCTCCAGGCCGCCCGTTATGCGATTGAGGAGCACCCGGACCAGATCGGCGCGACCCGGATCGTCCGCGACGTGCTGAACGGCGTGCCCGCCGACCGGCCAACCACGGCCGGCGAGCGGAAGAAGGCCTGGACCGAGGCCGAACCGGAGCGCGAAACGCCGCGCGCGCAGTCGATGGCGCGCACCGCCTATGACGACTGCAAGGACGTGAACGCAGTGGGCAATGTCAGGCATTACGGCTTCCGGTCCTGCATGGGCGTCATGCATGACGAGATCATCGACGAGGTGAACGACGCCTATGCGGAGCTGATCGGCGCGGGAAGCTGAGGGCCGGCGCGGCTCCCGCCTCCCCGATCGGGCGTCACGCTTCGAGCAGGTCCGCCAGCCGGGTGTCGGCGTCGGGCGCGAAAGGATTGATTATCTCGACGCCGCCGAGGCGCCGGCTGTCCTGCATGTCTTCGCTGAGTAGCGCCGAGCAGCCGCTTTGCCTTACCGTCGCCCAGAGCATCGCGTCCCAGAACGAAAAACGATGCTCCTCGACCGCGTCCATGGCGTCGGCGAGTGCCGCGGCATCGGCCGAGACGACTTTGAAAACATCGGACCAGTTCCGGACGAATGCCCTTGCACGGGCCGGCGCAAGGAGGTTCTTGCGCGTCGTCGCATGAAAGAACTCGGCCAGCGCCTGCATCGTGAGCACGCAATCGCGCCGCGCCGCTCGCCCGATAAGCTCTCCGGCTTGGAGTTGCCGTTCGCCGGCATTACGATCCACCGCATAGACGAGAATGTTGGCGTCGAGCGAAAAGCGGCTCCTAACGGTCATAAAGCTCTTCCCGCACGATCTTCAGACCGCCCAGCGGAGCCCCCTCTTTCATCAGTGCCATCATTCTCCGATAAGCCGCCACCCATTCCGGATCGGCTGTCTTGTCGATGCTGTGGGGCACCAGTCTGGCTACCGGACAGCCCCGCCGGGTAATCACGAAGGACTCGCCCTGCTCCACCTCCCGGACAAGCTTGGAAAACTCCTGATTGGCTGTCATAAGAGGAACGGTGCGCATGGGCTTGTCTCCAATCTAGTATGTAGTATATTTAGCCGCTTGCGGCACGTTCGTCCAGCCCGACATCGCCTACTCAAGTCAAACCGGGACGAAGACCTGCATGGCTTCGGCCACGCCGCGCAGGCGGAAGCGGTCGAGCGGCGCGAAGGCGTCCGGCAAGGCTGCGGCGAAGGGTTGCGAGGCGAGCAGGGCGCGGTCCGCCTGCTTGCAGGCTTCCGAGAGGCGCGCGGTTTCGTTCACCGCCGGGCCGATGGCGGTGAAGTCGAGCCGGTCGGCCGTGCCGATGTTCCCGAAGCTGACGGCGCCCAGATGCAGCGCGAGCGCCGCGCGCAGCTCCGGCCATTCCGGGTCGCGGTATTCGTTCAGCCCGTCGAGGCGCGCGAGCGCGCCGCGGCCTGCCGCCAGCGCGCGCAGGCAGGCATCCGCCCTGCCCTCCTCGACCGGGAAGATCGCGAGCACGGCGTCGCCGATGAATTTGAGCACCTCCCCGCCCCGCTCCGCCACCGAGCCGGCGGTCGCGTCGAAGAAGGCGTTGAGCGCATCGAGATAGAGCCCGCGCGGCAGGCGCTCCGCAAGGCCCGTGGAGCCGCGCAGGTCGGCGAACCAGACCGCGGCCTCGATCTCCTCCCCGTCCCCGCGCCGGATCGAGCCGTCCAGCACGCGCCGCCCCGAGCGCCTGCCGAGATAGGTGTCGAGCAGGATGCCGGCCGTCGCCCGGAGGATATGGACCTCGAACAGCCGGCCGAGCAAGCCGACCGAACCGGCGATTCGGCCGAGCGCCTCCGTGGTGAATCCGCCGGCGTCGCGCGTGGCGAAGGTCACGGCGTTCAGCTGGCCGTCGGAGAAGGACATCGGCAGCGCCGCATAGTCCGTGGCGCCCGCCGCCGCCAGGTCGCGCAAAACCGGGTAGTCGAGCACGGCGTAGTCGCCGGCGAGGCGGCGGCGGATGGCGCCCGCGCCCTCATAGAGCGGCGCCAGCGGGCTGCGCAGGAAGGCGTCCGAGCTCACCGTCTCGCGGGTGGTGTAAGCCACCTCGACGCCGTCTCCGTCGGCGCGCCAGGTGTGATTCTCCGCCACCAGCTGCGGATGCAGCGTGCGCAGCCCCACCTGCACCCGCCAGACCGGAATGCCGGCCGCGTTGAGCGCCTGCCCGTAAGCCGCCGTCAACGCTCCCGGCGACCCGCACTCCCACGCCGCCCCCACCAGCCAGTCATGCAGCGATGCCATGCCGCCTCTCATCCCGTTAGGCGCGGGAATTCTCAGGCTGCGGCAAGCGCCGCCTCCACGGCTGCGATCTGCTCATCCACGGAGATTTCCGCCACCGAAGTCACTTCCAGTTCCCGGTCTTCGTAAACATCGCCGCCGGGGCGGTAGCGGGCGTGCAGGGCGATGCGGGTGTCGCGCTCGCGCAGCAGGGTCTCGATCTGCGGGCGGAAGAGCGCCACCATCGCCGTCACCCAGCGGTCGGTCGTCCGGGCCGGATCGGCGTGGCGTACATCGAACAGGGCGAGCATGCGGATGACGTCGCGCGCGCCGTACCAGACCTCGCCCGTGACCCAGCGGTTGGTGGTGAACAGGCGCAGCGCCCGGCCGTCCTCTTCCACCGAGATCGCGACCAGGTGGCTGAGCGCATCGTCCGGGTCCTCGGGCATGGCGAAGCCGGCCACCGGAGCGGGCTTCACGCCCACGGGCATGCCCTTGGGCCTGAGGAAAGTGTGGAAATGGCCCTCCTCCGGGAAGCGGTTTTCGGAGGGCGGATGGGCATGGAAATAATACTGGCTGTGGGTCTTCCAGTCATACACGTCGCCCTTGGGGTAATGGTCCCAGACCGCGAACGGGTCCTGGTGGCGGAGCACCTCGGAGACCGGGTTGTCGCCCGTGTTCGCCAGCGCGCGCTCCGTCTCGCGCACTTCGCGCCCCGCCGCCGCCATGCGCTCCAGCCGCTTCCGGCCCAGCCCCGAGAAATCCTCCATGCCGCCTCCCGCCGCCAGCCTGCCGATATGGGCAGCGAGGGGCGTCGGGGTCAAGCGCCCGCCGCGCGCTTCAACATCCAGCCCAGCTTGACATCGATTTCGCAAAGTTCGGCCAGGCGCCTCGGCAGCAAGGGAGCGTAGAGCGAACGCCAGCGCTCTTTCGCCACATCCTCGTCGGAGTTGAAGCTCCGCTCTCCTTTCAGCGCCTTGAGGATGCGAGTACGGCGTTCCGCTTGCTCCGGGGGCAACCTGACCCGGCAGGCGGCATTCAGGACGGCCTCTACCCGCCTTGCCACCACCCAGCAGTCGGCTGACACCCGCCGGTTGCCGGGACCCAGAAGATCGTCGTCGTCAAACCTGTAACACTCGACCGAGACCTCCTTGCCTAGCTGGCGCTCGACCGCCCGTAGTCTCAGAGTGGCCCGTTCCCCTCGGCGCGTCTCGATCGCAAAGAGCGCCGACCATCCGACGGCGGCATCGAAAATGTACTCCTGGGCATCGGTAAGGCAGTTCTTCATCTCCCAGCCCTGCCTGCGAACGGCGGACAGGCTGTCGAGGAACTTCGCCCCGGCGGGCGCCGTCTGCGGAGTCCATCCCGGCGGTCGAGGCCACGCCATCCCTGCCTCCTCCGCCATGATCGGTTCGAAACCGTGAACGGAAACCAACAAGGCGCGGCGAGCCAGATGCATGAGCTGCCGGGCGCTGAGCTCGGGCCGCTGAGCGCCGTCGAGAAGATCGACCAACGCAAGAAGACCTCCGTCCAGCGCGTCCAGATCGTCTTCTCCTTCACCCCTCTTCGACGGCAGGCATCCGGTGAAGAAGGCCGCCATGCAGTCGGCGGAGACGGCGGCAAATCCGGCTGCGAGCGCGTCTATATCGGCACCGTCCGGGCGGTATCCGTCGGCGGCGGCGCTGCCGTCCCAGGCCAGGGTGCGAAAGACGAGAAGGCCGGCCTTATAGCCGGCTTCATGGCTGAAGCCGGCCCTCTGAAGATACCTCGTGACCGTGACCGCGATTTCGAGCTGGGACCGTGTTCGTCCCCAGTCGGCGGCGGCATGGGGGCGCAATTGCCCCCGGTCGCGGTAGTTGGCGTCCAGCAGAAAGGCGCGACGATGGCGGACATGCGGTTCGCCGCTCCTCCCGAGCAAACGCAGGAGCGCCCCGCTCTCGCGATATTTGGGAAGATGTTTGGCGAACTGTCGAGCGACCGCGCATTCCTCGTTCTGCGCGCAGCACAACATTCCGGTTGCTATCCCGACTGCATTGGCCCGACTGCGGTCGATGGCGTCCAGAACCTGCCCGATCTTCCCGCTCCTTAGCGCTTCGGCATAAACCCAGGGATACTGCTGCAGCAGCCACTGCCTGTCCCGGCCGCGTTCCCTGCCCGCCCACAGGAGCGCCAGTCCTTCGAGGGTGATGCCCGCAGCGAACGCATGCGGCCCGACAATATCGCGGCATTTCCCGACGAAGCTGTGCCAGACTTCGAGCATCTCCCGTTCCGCGTCCAGCGGGCTGCCCATCATTCCCTTCAGCGTGTCGGAGGCGATTCGGACAGGGCCTCCGGCCTTTCGCAGGTTCTCAACGACTCGCCGGGCCGCCGCCGACATTTCTTCCCGTCTCGCCTGCGAGGGACGAAGAGAGCGCAGAGGCATCCTCATAAGGCTGCTGGCGGCCGGCTGGAGCGTGAATCCATCCACCGCAGAAAACGAGGGCGGCAATTCGCCCAAGACGACGTAGAGGCTCGTCGCCCCCTGATGTCCGGCACCCTCGAACAACCAGGCCGGGAACATATAGTGTTCTCTGCCGCCGTTATATTCGGACCACGCGGTATGGCGGCGCCTTATCCTGTCGGAGAGCACTTCCAGCGGATGGTCGTTGGCCGCGAATGCCGAACCGTCGAGCACCGGGAAGCCGCTATCCTGCCCGACGATACTGTAAAGCCGCCCGTCGGCCTCGTGCCGCCGGGACGACTTCGGTTCGGCAAACAAGGCGTTCCGATACGCCAACGTCGGCGGCGGGGCGCCGATACCGGTCGAACCGTTCATCCTCCAGCCTCCTTTTCGCAATTCCTCCTTGTTTCGGCGAATTCAGGCGTCCCGCGCTCGCTTCTCGAACCACGTCTCCACGATCTCCCGGGCGGAGAGGCCGGCGAAGCGCCTCGGCAGGAGCGGCAGGTAGAGTTCGCGCCAGCGTTCCTCGGCGGCGGCGGGGTCTTCGTTGTAGCTGCGGCGTTCGTTCAGCACCCGGCGGACCTCCGCCCGGCGGAACGCCTCTTCGGGCGGGACGATGAAGGGGCAACTGCCGTTGAGGACCCTCGCCACCCGCTCCGCCACGGCGAGGCAGGCCGGATCGGGCTCCCCGTTCCGGACGCCGCGGAGTTCGGAAACCCGGTATCCATCGACCCGGATGCGGCCGTCGTCGAGGCTCTCGAGGGATGCGAGGCTGAGCGTCGCCCGCGGGCCGTTTCCCGCCGCGCGGATCGAAAACAGCGTGAGGCGCCCCAACGCGGAGCCATGAATGTAGGACTCGGCGTAGCGCAGGCAGTTCTGCATTTGCCTGCCCTCCGCGCGCACCGCATCGGGCGTCGCCAGGAACCGCGCCCCCGCAATCCCGGCTCGCGCGTTCCAGCCCGGCGGCTCGGGCCACTCGGCGCCGACATCGGCGCGTTCGAGGATGCGGATGCGGTGGACGCAGCGCGCCGCGGCCCCCTCGGCGAAGGCGGCCAATTGCCTTCCCGTCAGTTCGGGCCGCCCCGCCCCGTCCAGCAGGCCGGTCAGCGCGGCAATGCCCCGGTCTACCGGGTCCGTCCCCTCCGGCCGGTCCGGATCGTCCGTTTCCTCCGGCGGATAGCAGGCCGCGAAGGCCGCCAGGCAGTCGGCGGAGGCAGCGGCCAGCCCTTCGACCAGAGCCGCCGGGTCGGCGCCGCCCGGCTCGTGGCGGCTCCAGGCGAAACTGCGGAACGCCAGCATCCCGCAGTCGTAGCGCGTCGTCAGGCCGCTGCCCGTCGCGCCCGTTCGGAGGATGGCCTGGGTCGCGAAGGCAAGCCGCCTGCGCGTTGCTGCGCCGTCGCGAAGGACTTGCTCCAGCAATTCGCCGCCATCGCGCGCGTTCGCCTCCAGCAGGATGGCGCGGTACCGGGTGTCCCGCTCCGACGAATACCGTCCGAGAATCTGCAGCAGGGCCGGGTCGGCGCGGTATTTCGGCATCCGCTTCGCCACGAGGCGCGCGCTCTCGCATTCCTCGAGCCTCTGGCAGCAGAGCAGCCGCTCGGCCACGGCGCGCGCATTGGCGCGGTTCTCGTCGATGCGGCGCAGCAGCCGCTCCGCATCCCCGCTGTCGAGGGCCGCCGCGAACGCCCAGGGATAATGCTCCAGGAAAAACATCCGGTCCCGGCCCCCGTCGCGGCCCTGGCCGAGGAGCGCCAGCCCCTCCATGGTCAGACCGGCCTTCACGGCCTGCCGCCCCATCCTGTTGCAGCACTCGTCCAGGAATCCGTTCCAAACCTCCAGCGCCTCGCGCTCCGCCTCCGCCGGGCGTTCGGCCATCCGCCTGAGCGCAAGGGCGCTTTCCGGCACCGTGCCCAGCACCCGTTGCAGGCATTCGAGAAGATGCCGCGCCTCGGCGGCCAGCCTGTCCCGCCGCCGTCCGGAGGGCCGGCGGCGGCGCAGCGCATAGCTTCGCAGCCGCAGCGGCGGAAACGGCTTGGTGGTCAGTGCGTCGGCAATATGGACATTCGCCGCGAATGCGCCGGTAACCACGCAAAGACTGCGTTTCCCGCGGCCGCGCCTGTCCTCCAGCAACCAGGCGGGAAACACCCGGACGAAATCGCCGCCGACCGAATTGCATGACGCGAAATGGCGGCGCACGGTCCGGTCCGCCACCGACCGGGCGAGCTGTTGCAGGTCGGAGCCCGGATTCGCGCCGTCCAGCGCTTCGAGCCCGCTGTCCACGCCCACCAGCAGCTCCAGGGTCCAGCTGTCCCTTTCGGAAACCGGCGCGCCGGCCGCGTCCCTGGCCTGCCGATAGACCATCGCCAGGGAAGGATCGATAGCGGGGCCCGCATTACGCATGAGCCGCCTCCTATCTCTGCCGCCTGCTTGAGTGCGGCGGCCCGACAAGTATCCCCCATTATCGATCCATGAACACAGCGAAACGGTTACAACACTGCAATATTGACATTTCCTGCGCCCGCGTTGCGGTTTTGCAGCACACCGGCCTGCCGCCCTTTCGGTCCTCGATAGCGGATAGCCGGCCGGCTCGGCTATAGTGCCGCGCCTCGAAAAACCGGCTTAGCGAAGGAGCCGTCCATGCGTCTGGAAAACAAGGTCGCCGTCGTCACCGGAGCCGGACAGGGGATCGGCAAGGCCATTGCCGCTCGCTTCGTGCGCGAGGGCGCGAAGGTGGTGCTCTCCGACATCGACGGAGCCAGGGCGGAGTCGGCCGCGCGCGCCATCTCGAACGATGCGGCGGCGGTCTCGGCGACCGCCTGCGACGTGACCCGCTCGGGCGACCTCAAGGACCTGGTGGCGCTCGCCGTCGAGCGCTACGGGCGGCTCGACATCGCCGTCGCCAATGCCGGCATCGGCATCGAGGCGGATTTCCTCGAACTGGAGGAAGCCGACTTCGACAAGGTGATGCGCGTCAATGTCAACGGCGTCATGCTGACGGTCCAGGCGGCCGCGCGCCGGATGGCGGCGCAGGGAAGCGGCGGGTCCATCGTCACCATCGGCTCCATCGCCGGCAAGCGCATCATCCCGACCCAGATTCCCTATTGCACCAGCAAGGCGGCAGTGAACCACATGACGGCCGGCATGGCGCTCGCGCTCATCGACAAGGGCATCCGCGTCAACGCCATCGGCCCCGGCTCCACCAACACCGAGCTCATGCGCGAGATGGTGTTCTCCTCGCCCGAGTCGCGCCGCACGGTGCTGTCGCGCACGCCGATCGGGCGCCCGGCGGAGCCCGACGAGATCGCCTCCGTCGCGCTCTTCCTTGCGAGCGAGGAGTCCTCCTACGTCACCGGGCAGGTGATCTACGCCGAGGGCGGGCGCCTGCCGCTGATGTACACGGTCCCGGTGGACGAGGAGGCGCTCGGATGATCGTCCCGAAGGGCCTGCTGGACGGCCATGTCGCCGTCGTCACCGGCGGCGGCTCCGGCATCGGGCGGGGCACGGCGCTTGTGCTGGCCGAGGCGGGCGCGCGGGTCGCGGTCGTGGACAAGGACGGCGCGAAGGCCGAGGCGGTCGCCGGCGAGATCGGCCCGGCAGCGCGGGCCTACCCGGTGGATGTCGCCGATGCGGACGCCTGCCAGGCGCTCGCCGGCAGGGTGCATATCGAGATCGGCCCCGCCTCGATCCTGTTCAACAATGCCGGCATCGTGCGCCGGGCGGGGCTTTCCTCGAACACCGCGCGGCAGGACTGGGAAGACACCATGGCGGTCAATGTGAACGCGCTGTTCTACATGACCCACGCCTTCCTGGAGCAGCTCAAGGAAACGAAGGGACGGATCGTCAACACCGGCTCGATCCAGTCCCATGTCCACACGCCCAACTCGGTCGTCTATACGACCTCGAAGGGCGCGGTGAAGAACTTCACTGTGGGGCTGGCGGCGGAGCTCGGGCCCTTCGGCATCCGGGTCAACGCCGTGGCGCCCGGGCTCATCTTCACGCCGATCAACGAGGAGGGCATCCAGAAGAAGCCGGAAGCGCTGGAGCGCATGATGCGCCACATTCCGATGGGCCGCCACGGCACGCCGGAGGACATTGCCGGCCCGGTGCTCTTCCTGGTCTCGGACCTCGCGCAATATGTCACCGGCGTCACCCTTGCCGCCGACGGCGGCTACCTCACCGTCTGAACCCAGCACCGGGAAAGGACCGGCCATGACCGTCAAGGCCGCCATCGTCTTCAAGCGCAAGCCCGGCATGGACCTGGAGGCCTTCCGGTCCTACTGGCTGAACGAGCACCCGAAGGCCGTGCTGAAAATGCCGGGCCTTGTGCGCTACTGCCAGAACCACCCGCTGCCGGGCGGCTACCGCAAGGGCGAGCTCGCCTGCGACGGCGTGGCCGAGACCTGGTGGGAGGACATGGAGACGCTCCGCCGCAACGCCTCGCTCCCGGAATTCGAGGCGCTCTGCGAGGACGAGGCGCGCTTCATCGACCGGGCGGGCATGGCGACCCTGCTGGTCGAGGAGCATGCGATCGTGGACGGCGAGCGGCCCGAGGACGGCGTGAAGAACATCGAACTCATCCATCGCAAACCCGGCATGGCGGTCGGCGCCTTCCAGGACTACTGGCGCGGCACCCACGGCCCCATCGCCGCCGGGATTACCCAGATACGCCGCTATGTGCAGAACCATGTCCGCCCCGGCGCCTACCGCGACGGACGGCAGCCGGCGCTGGACGGCCTCGCCATCACATGGTTCGACGACACGGACGCCATGCGCGCCTCGGCCGCATCGGAAGCCTATGCGACTACCCGCGCCGACGAGGCCGCCTTCATCGACGAGGCCCGCCTCGCCTTCGTCGTGACGAAGGAGCATGTCATCAAGGGGTGACCGTTCCCGACCGCGGAAGGGAAGACGGATTTACTCCTGACGGTCGGACAGCGACGAGCCGCGCCAGTCGGGGTCGGGCTCGGCGGGTTCGGGGAAGAGGCCGGCTCTCCCGATCGCCTCGACGGCGCAGTATTCGTCCTTCTCCGAGGTGTCGCCGCTGACGCCCACCGCCCCCACGGTCACGCCCTCGCCGGTCTGGACCAGCACGCCGCCCGGCACCGGGACGAAGCGCCCTTCCGACGCGGCGGCGAGCGCGGCCTGGAAGGCCGGGCGGGCGGCCAGGCGGTCGCGGATGAGGCGGCTGGAGATGCCCATGCCGAGCGCGCCCCAGGCCTTGCCGAAGGCGATGTCGAAGCGCAGCAGGCCGGAGCCGTCTTCCGACTGCGCGGCGATGAGCTTGCCGCTCGCATCGAGCGCGACGACGGTGAGCGGCAGCATGCCGGCCTCGCGCCCGAGCCTGAGCGCCTCGTTCACGATGGCATTGGCCTCTGCCAGCGAAAGACTCGTCTGCAGGCGCATGGGGGCCTCCCGTCCTTGTTCGCCAGCTTCGGCTGCTACCTCGCCCCGCCGCCGGCCGCAATGCCCGTTGCGCCTCCCGCCCGCTATCCCGTAGCATCCACGCCGGGATTGCGGCACCAGGGGAGGCTCTCATGCCGGATACGCCGAGCTGGCACATCGTGGGCGACTGGTTCGACAATTGCAGCTGCGCCGTCGCCTGCCCCTGCACCTTCGCGCAGGCGCCGGACAACAATTTCTGCGAGTCGGTCCTCTTCTGGCACGTCAAACGCGGGCATTACGGCGACACGGTCCTCGACGACCTCGCCTTCGTGCGGGTCGGCCGCTGGGAGGGCGACCTGTGGGCGGGCAAGGCCGAGGGCGAGGCGGGGCTGTTCATCGACGACCGCGCCAACGACGCCCAGGCCGAGGCGCTGACGGCCATCATTGCCGGGCGGGCCGGCGGCTTCCCCGGCAAGGTCGCCGCGCTCTTCACCGAGGGGCGCAAGCTGCGCGGCGTCGAACGGGCGGCGATTTCCTTCGAGATTACGCCCGACCAATCGCGCTGGGGCGTCGATATCGCGGGCAAGGTCACGGCCTGGGCCGACGCGCTTACCGGGCCGACCAGCAATCCCGGCGAATATCCCCGCCTCGCCAACGCGCCGGGCTCGGAAACCGGGCCGGGCCCGCAGCTCGTCACCTGGGGCAAGGCAACCGTCTGCAAGGTCGATGCCTTCGGCTTCGCGTTCTCCTGGGACGTCAACTCCGCCAAGCACATCCCGTTCGACTGGACCGGGCCGTAAGCCTCGCGGGCGCCGCTCAAAGCAGGACCGCCGCGCCGGCGAACAAGAGGGCGGCACCGTAGGCCCAGGTGAGCCAGGCCGGCAGGCGCGGCCATTTTTCGAGCGCGACCGCGGCTGTCAGGAACACGATCCAGACCGGGTTCATGACGCCCGCCGCGAACAGCAGCAGCATCAGCGTCCAGCAGCATCCCGCGCAGTAAAGGCCGTGCCTGAGGCCCATCGCGAGCGCGCCGCGCGTCCCCTCGCGCCACTCCGCCATGAGAAACCCGAGCGGCGTGCGGCAGTGCCTCAGGCAAGCCCGCTTCAACGGCGTGAACTGGTAGAGGCCCGCAAGAATGAGCAGCCCCGCCGTCAGTCCGTCGGAATTGCTCACGATCATCGGCGTCAGCAGGTCGCCCGCCTGCAACAGCCACTGCGCGCCCGCCGCCAGCGCAGAGAAGCCGACCCAGACGAGCAGATAGGCCCCGCCGAAGACGAGCGTCCGCGACGCCGTCCCGCCGGCGCCGCCGCGCTCCACGGTGTCGAAGGCAAGGATCATGGGCGCGGCCGAGGGCAGCATCATCGCGACCATCATGCCCGCCCACATGACGAACACCGCTGCCGCCGTCTCCCAGGGCCAGGCGGTATCGAACGGCATCGTCAGGCGGACGAGCGGATGCGCCATGTCGAGCGTCATCCAGGCGACGAACGCCCAGCCCGCCACGGAGACCAGCCCGATCGCCGTCCAGAGCTGAGCTTGCCGCAGAAAGCGGTGGACGACCGCCTGCATTCCATCGCTCCCGGATGCGTGGCTCCGGGCGACTCTACCCCGGAACCTGCCCGAGCCCGAGCCGCAGGGAGACAAGCCCCGCGCGCCGTGGCAAGATGGCGCGATGACGACCCGGGCGATCCCCCTCTTCGACCTCGGGCGCTTCGAGAGCCCGGACCCGGCGGAAACCGCTTCCGCCGCGCGGGACCTCGACCGGATCTGCCGCGAGATCGGCTTCGTCGTGGTCCGGAACCATGGCGTGCCGGAAGCGGTCCAGACCGCGCTCTACGAGGCCGCGCAGGCCTTTTTCGACCTGCCGCTCGACGCGAAAATGACGGTGCGCCGGCCGCAGCACGACCAGAACCGGGGCTATATCCCCTATGGCGAGGAGACGCTGGCGCGGATGCATGGCGGCGATACGCCACCGGATTTCAAGGAAGTGTTCGCCATCGGCCCGTTCGGGCGCCCGGACGACCGCTACCATTCGCAGCAGCGTTCCTATCCGAACTTCGCGCCCAATCTCTGGCCCGCCCGGCCGCCGGCGCTGGAACCCGCCATGAAGGCCTATTTCCTGGCGCTGGAGGACCTCTCGAATAGGCTCGCCCGCTATTTCGCGCTGGCGCTCGGCCTGCCAGCCGACTGGTTCCGCGACAAGCTCGACCGCCATGCGAGCCAGCTCCGCCTGCTGCACTACCCGGCCCCGGACCGCGAACTGGAGCCCGGCCAGCTTCGCTGCGGCGTCCACACCGACCTCGGCATGATGACGATCCTGCGGAACGAAGCGGCGGCCGGCGGCCTGCAGGTGCGCCCGCGCGCCAGCGACTGGATCGACGCGCCGGCCATCGACAACACCTTCATCGTCAATATCGGCGACCTGCTGATGCGCTGGACCAACGACCGCTGGGTCTCGACGCCGCACCGGGTCGCGGTGCCCGAGGCGGAGGCGCGGTCCCGCTCCCGCCGGCTCTCCATCGGCTATTTCACGCGGCCGAACTATGACGCGCGGATCGCCTGCATCGGGACCTGCGTGGACGCCCGGCACCCGCCGCTCTACGCGCCCACCACGGTGAAGATCTACAATGACGCCCGCTTCGCCCGCGGCGCCGGCCCCCGCCGCAGCGAACCGGCGCAGGCACGGATGAGCGGCGGATAGCGCGTCGAAATACGCGCATGCGGCGCCGTGGCGTCACCCATCGCCTCTTTCCTTCCGGTCGATATGGCGAGACAAATCCATCGAATCGTGCAGAAGGCGAAGCACTTCGATCTCCGGAGGCGCTATCGAGCCTCCAATCCGGTACAAAACGAGGTGCCGCCCCCGCCGTCTTCCGCGCGCAACATGCAGGGTCATGAGCCCCTCTCCGATTTCATCGCGCGCTCGCGAACCGGGAACATGCGGTCCCGCTTCCAGTGCCCGAAGCGCCGCCGTCAGCGTCTCCGCATATCGACGCGCCTGAGACGCGCCGAATCGATCCGATGTCCAGTCCAGAATGTTGCGGAAGTCGTTTACGGCTATCGCAGTCAAACGGACACGCCAACGAGCATCGCCGGAGGTCACTTGCCGTCGTCATCCGGCGTCCGGTTACCGAGCGTCTCGTCGGCCAATTCGGACAGGTATTCCTGTAGCGCTGCTCCCGAATCGAAAACCATGGAGCGCCCGGCAGCGATGTCTGCAATACCGGCTTCCGCTGCTTCGCGCAAAGCCTGGAGCCGAATCTCATCTTCCGATTCCCGGCGCTCGATGAGCCTCAGCCCTTCCCGCATAACTTCGCTGGCATTCTGGTAGCGGCCGGAAGCCACCAGCCTTGCAATCATCGATTCCTGCCGTTCCGAAAGAACGACATTGCGCGTCGGCATAATCGCATTCCCTCCGCTGGATTGCGATTGGCAGAATATGCCATCTCCTGTTTTCCTGCAAATACCGGGGACGGCACCGACCGAAGGCAACGGCGATACCGCCCAGGCCATCGTGCATCCACCGTTCAGCAGTTGTCGGTCCGATTTCCTGCGCCGGCCCCCGCCGTGCGGGACCGGCCTGTAGAAGGCACCAGACACCTGCTGAAGTAGTCGTACACCGTGGACCGGGCCGCACCATCCATGACGACGCCGCACTCCACCGCGCCGGACCTGCTGTCGGCGAGCCGTATTGTCCTTGTTTGCAACGGAGGCGGCGTCTCGGCTCCGGCGCCGTTCAGGACAATCTCGACTCTCGCAGGCTCGGGTGCTGCAATCGTGCCGGCGTCCAGACCGTTCAGGGCGGCGACGCCGTGGTTCAGCTCGACGACGATCCGGCCTCCGGTTCGCGATTGCCAGGACATTGCAATCCGGCTTGCGCGAATGTCGGCCGAGGCCACGGCCGCGGCGATCAGGAGCGGCTGGTCGGTCACGTCCAGTGCCAGACGGCATTCGCCCGTGCGCGCCGCTTCCACCAGCAGCCGGTCGGCGACTGCCGGGCCTGCATAGATGGCGGACAGGATTCGACCGTCGCCGCTCCCGACGGAAATGACGTTTCCCGCCCGCCGGAGCGTCAACGCAGTGCCGCTTCCGCCGCCAGCCAGCCCGTGGAGAGCGGGCACGGCCACCGCCGCCGGATCGAGCCCGAGGAACGCCACCCACTTCGAGGTCTCGGCAAACGCCTCGCCGAGTCCGAACGGCGCGCCCGCCCCGACGGCCGCGCGGGTGAAATAGAAGCCGATTTCGTTCAGCGACATGGGCGTCGCCGCAGTGCTCACGGTCCCGCCTCCACGGAAAGCTCCGCGGGCCGGGTCGCAAACGCCCACTCCTCCGCGCTCCCGCCGGCGATCTCATCCGCCAGCGGCGCGCCCTGATACATGTTTACGCGCGTCCACAGGTCGGACTTCGGATCGAATTTGGAGACGCCGAAGAAAGCCAGCTTGAAGCGCAGGATATCGAGAGGACGCCGGTCGGCCGCAATCAGGTTGTCGCGGATTTCGCCGTAGGGGCATTCAACGGCCGTCTGCACCCGCCACACGGTATTGCGGTATTCCGGGGCCTCCGCGAGCAAGTCGGCTACCGTTTGCGAGTCGCCGTATTCGAGCAGGCGCGCGTTCAGCCGGCTTATGTCCCGGGCGACGGCGATCGGCATTTCGAACTCCGCGCCGGGTTCGGTGCGGCGATTGCCGACGCGGGGTTCCAGCTTTTCCTCGGAATAGTACCAGAAGCGCTCCACCGCCTCCGGCCGCGTGTAGTCCGTCGCCAGGGCCCAGGCATAGTGCGCCCCGATCAGACGGCGGAGTTCGCCCAGCGGCATTTCCGGCCTCAGCCGGGACAGCGCCGGGGCGCTCATCTCCTCGCCGAGTTCGTCCACCACCGGGCCGTGCCCTTCCAGCAGCAGCGACACGGTGAATTCCTGCCCCTCGAGCGAGAAATTCGACTCCGCAAAGCGGTACAGGGAATCCCAGGGATAACGACCGGCAAGGCCGGCCGGGCACCACCCCGCCAATTCGCCGAGATCGGCCTGCAAGCGCCGGATCCGCGCGGTCTGCGCCTCGTCCTCCACGTTCCACTCGCCGACATAGCGCCGGGCGCGGTCCAGGAGAGCCATAAACCCGGCGGTCTCCCCGGCGCCGGCGGACGGCAGCGCGCGCACGCGCGCCAGTGCGGTCTCCCGCGCCAGGACCCAATTGTTGACGAGGACCGGATATCTGATGAGGAAAGGAGCCATTCCAAGCCCGGTGGCGTTGCCGATGCCCAGATAGCGTGCATGGTCCGGAGCCAGCGCCGCACTCCCTGCGCCGCCCCGGCATTGCGCCAGATGGTTGGCCAGATCGAGGCTCATCCACCGGATGAGGTAAACGGTGAGCAACTCGGCCTGGAACGGACCGCGCATTTCCGGCCGGTCCGCGATCTTCTCCCGGTCGGCGCAGCCGAACTTGCCGCTGCCGTAAACGGCCGTAGTGCGCATGAGATATCCGGTTTCGGCAAGGCGGTCCGCATCGGGCTGCCTGCCGGCGGCCAGGCTTTCGACCGCATGCCCGAACAGGCGCATGCTCTTGTTCGCCCGCGCCAACACCAGCTCGCTGGCTCTGAACCGTCCGGCTTCCTGTTTCGGCGTGTTCTCGCGCAGGCGTTCGATATCCGAGGCGTCCGGCACGCCGTCGAAGAGCGAGAAGGTCGCATCCCAGGCCTCCGCAATGACCCGGTCGGTGCGCTCCTCTGCGCCGATCCCGTGCGTAAACGCGACCAGGGAGTAGGTCCGCGCCGGGGCGTGTGCGGCATAGACGGCAAAGCCCAGCCCGTCGGCGTCGAGCTCGAAGCGCAGGCGTTCCAGCCGCCACCGTTCCCTGTGCATCCGGCGGACCAGCTGGCGCATGAAGCTCAGCCTCGTCTGGAAGGATGCGCCCATCCGTTCCAGGCGCATAACGCGGTCGGGAGGGCGAAGCGGGACGGTCGCATGCTGTCCTGTACGGCGCTTCATCCCAGGCTCCCGCTCCGGAGGCTTTCGCTGGAGGTCCGGGTTACGGCAAGGTCACGAGGCCGCCGGAGGTCACATAGGTCTGGCCGGTGATGAAGCTGGCGGCGTCGCTGAGCAGGAAGCAGGTCAGTTCCGCGACATCTTCCGGTGTGCCGGTGCGCCCGGCCGGCGTCTCGCCGACAATGCGGGCGCGCATTTCGTCGCTCATGTCCTTCGTCATGTCCGTGTCGATCAGGCCGGGCGCCACGCAGTTCACCCTGATGTCGGGGCCGAAGGCCACGGCGCAGTTGCGCGCGAAGCCGATTACCGCCGATTTCGAGGTGCCGTAGGCGATCAGCCGGTCGCGGCGAATGCGGCTCGGCGCGAGGCCCTGGATCGAGGAGATGCAGACGATGCGCCCGTCCTTCCGCGCCAGCATGGCCTCCTTCGCGCGCCAGACGCAGTGGAAGGCGCCGTCGATATTGACCGCGAGGATGCGCCGCCAGAGCTCCAGCGGCATGTCCACATCGTCCTGGAACGAGGCGGCGCCGGCATTGGTCACCAGCAGGTCCACCGGCCCGCGCCGGGCCTCGACGGCGTCGAACATGGCGGAGGTGGCCTCCCAGGACGCGACATCGGCCTGGAAGACAGCGCCCTTCCCGCCTGCCGCCCGCATCAGGTCCAGCGTCTCGGCTGCTGCATCGGCGCTCTCCGCATAGTTGACCGCGACCCAGGCGCCTTCCCTGGCAAGCTGGACGCAGATCGCCCGGCCGATGCCGCGCGAGCCGCCCGTCACGAGCGCCGTCCGCCCCGCAAACCTTCCCTCGCCCATGCGCCTCCCCTCACCCCGCCGCTCTGCGCCGGGCTTCGAGGGAAGCCGTCAGCAGGCACAGGATCTCGAACAGGATATTGGCGCCGGCAAGCGCGGTGATGCCGGCCGAGTCGAAGGGCGGCGACACTTCCACAAGGTCGCCCGCGACGAAGTCGATCCCGGCCAGCCGGCGCAGCAGGATGAGCGCCTCGGCGGTGCTGAAGCCGCCGATCTCCGGCGTGCCGGTGCCGGGCGCGAAGGCGGGGTCCAGGCAGTCGATATCGAAGGAAAGATAGGTCGGCCCGTCGCCGACGACCTCATGCGCGATGGCGGCCGCGCCCTTCGGGCCGATCTCATAGACCTCCTCCATCGGCACGACGCGCATGCCCGCGTCGTAGCTGAACTTCCACCTGTCGGGATCGAAGAGCGCGCCGCGAATGCCGATCTGCACCGTCCGCTTCGGGTCCAGCAGCCCTTCCTCCACCGCGCGGCTGAAGGGCGCGCCGTGATGGAAGCGCGAGCCCTTGTCGTCGTCGGCCGTGTCGCAATGGGCGTCGATATGGACCATGCCGACGGGCGGCCCGCCGGAGAAGAGCGCGCGCATGATCGGCAGGCTGATCGAATGGTCGCCGCCGACCGAGAGCGGCACGGCGCCCGCCTCGCGCACCTTGGCGAATCCCGCCTGGATGTCGGCATGGGCGTCCTCCAGCCGATAGACCCGCTCCGTCCAGACATCGCCGCCGTCCACGATTCGCGCGGCATCGAAGGGCGCGGCCCCGGTCGCCTGGTTGACCTTGCGGACCATGCTGGACAGGTCGCGGACCGCGCGCGGCCCGTGCCGGGCGCCCGGCCGGTTGCTCACCCCGCCGTCGAAGGGCACGCCGAGCACGGCGATATCGGCCCCGCCCACATCCTCCGCATAGGGCAGGCGCATGAAGGTCGGCAGGCCGAGATAGCGCGGCCGGGTCTGGGGATCGCTTGTCACGGGGCCGGGTCTCCGTTCTCAGGTATGGAACGGGTATATGTAGCGGATTCCGGCAATGAAGGGAGATGCAGGATGACCGGGACGGAGAACGCCGCCGGTGAAACGCGGGACGGAGCGGCGAGGCGGCCGCTCGAGGGGGTGCGCATCATCGATTTCACCCAGGTGCTTGCCGGCCCCTATTGCACCCAGCAGCTGGCCCTGCTCGGCGCCGATGTCGTGAAGGTGGAGAACCGCGCCGGCGGCGACCAGGGCCGCGGCCTCGGTCCGGCGACGGACCCGCGCCTCGCCGAAGCCGGCATGTCCACCCTGTTCCTGTCCGTCAATGCCGGCAAGCGGTCCCTCACGCTCGATCTCAAGCATCCCCGCGCAGTCGATGTCGTGCGCCGGCTGGCGGCATCCGCCGATGTTCTCGTCCAGAACTTCAAGGCCGGCACGATGGACCGCATGGGCCTCGGTTACGACGCGCTGAAGCAGGTCAATCCGCGCCTCGTCTATTGCTCCATATCCGGATACGGGCAAACCGGCCCGCGTGCGCCCGCCGCCGCCTACGACCCTTCCATCCAGGCGGCTTCCGGCATGATGGCGGTCACCGGCGCGGCCGGCGCCGAGCCGCTCAAGACCGGGTACTGGCTGACCGACATGGCGACCGCCACGCAGGCCTGTTTCGCCATCTCGACCGCGCTCTACCACCGCGAGCGCACCGGCGCGGGCGACCATCTCGACCTTTCCATGCTCGACACCGCGGTCGGCATCATGGCGCCGACGATCAATTTCTGGCAGGTGAACGGGCAGGAGCCCCGGCCGAACGGCAACAGGTCGCAGACCGACAACCCGACCTCCGACGCCTTCCCGACCGGCGACGGCTTCCTGATGGTCGCCGCGCCCACCCAGGGCCAGTTCGTCGCGTTCGCCCGCACGCTCGGCCTCGCGGACCTCGCGGACGACCCGCGCTTCGCCACCCTTCCCGACCGGATCGCCAATGCGGATGCGCTCCGCAAGGCGTTCACCGCGGCGCTGGCGGCGGCCGATGCCGGCACATGGGAGGCGCGCCTCGCCGAAGCCGGCGTGCCCGCGAGCCGGGTGGCCTCCGTGCCGCAGGTCTGCGAGGACGGCCAGCTGGCCCATCGCGGCACCTTCCGGCCGGTCGCGCGGCAGGAGGCGCTGGGCGGCGGCGAGGGCGTTTATGTGGACCTGGCCTTCCACGGCGCGAACACGGGCCGGGGCACCGACCGCCCGCCGCCGCTCATCGGCGAGCACACGGACGAGGTGCTGGCCGAGTTCGGCTTCCCGGAGGACGAGATCGACGGCCTGCGCCGCGAGGGAGCGATCTGACGCGGCAGCCGGGCCGGCTACATGCTGGTTGCGCCGCCGTCGATCACTATTTCGCCGCCGGTCATGTAGGAGGCGGCGTCCGATGCCAGAAACAGCACTGCCGCAACGACCTCGTCGATCGTCCCGATACGCCCCATGGGGACGCGGGACACGCGCTCGGCCAGCACCGCCGGGTCGGACAACGCGTTGTGCAGCATTTCGGTGTCTATCGGACCGGGAAGCACCGCGTTGCAGCGGATGCGGTCCACGGCATGCTGCGCCGCCGTTACCTTGGTGAATATCCGCACCGCGCCCTTGCTTGCGGCATAGGCGGGTTCCTGATGGGTCGACTGGCCGATGCCGGCCACCGACACGATATTGACGATCGAACCGCCGCCGGAAGCCCGCATCGCCGGTATCGCATGCTTCGTTCCGAGAAAGACGCCGCGTGAATTCACCGCCTGCACCCGGTCCCATTCCTCCACCGTGCGATGCTCGATGGCCGCGCGGGCAATGACGATCGCGGCATTGTTCACCAGGATGTCGAGCCGGCCGTGCGTGTCCGTCGCGTAGCCGACCGCACGGCGCCAGTCGTCCTCCTTCGTCACATCCAGATGCATATAGGCCGCAGCCCCGCCCGACGCCTCGATGCCGGCCTGAACGGCCGCGCCTTCCTCCTCCAGGATGTCGCCGAAAACGACCGCCGCGCCCTCCGCCGCAAAGGCTCGCGCCTCTGCCGCGCCCTGTCCGCGAGCCCCGCCGCTGACCAGTGCAACCCTGCCATCGAACCTGCCCATGCCGGCTCCCGTCTGCAGCAACTATACGAGTGGCGCGAGCCTAGCCCGGATTTTCCGCCGGTGTCATGGTCTGTGCCGGCCTTGCGGGACCGCTCTCCTACCCGTCCGGGGCCAGCAACAGCCGCGCGCAGTCGGCAGCGGCGCGCTCGGCGCGGGCGGCGAGCATCGCCCGGTCCGCGCTGCTGATCGGGTGCTCGATCACCGCGAAGGGGTAGTCCTCCGCGCCCAGCACGCGCGCCATCAGTTCCGCCGCGCTCACGAAGGTTTCCGTCATGATGCCGGCCGACGGCACCCCGATCCGCTCTCCGGCAACCGCGTCATGCAAACTGCACGACGAGCAGCTGCCTCAATCGCCAATGCCGGCGACGAGGGCGTCCCAGCTCTTCGCTTCCTCCAGCAGGCCCTTGTCGGCCGGCGCGCTGTAGTTCGACTTGGTGCGCAGCACGACCTCGCCGACGCCGTACCGGTCCCTGAGCACCCGCTCGAAGGCGGCGAAGAAGTCCTTCGTCCCCTCCTTGCCGTTGGAGATCACCCCGACGGTCGCGCCCTCCAGCGCCGCAAGCCGGACCGCAGGCGCAAAGCCCTCGGCCCCTTCCTCATGCGACGGATCGAGTATCTGCATGCCGTTCTCTCTCCTCGTGTCGTCCGAACTCATGGAATCTCGCAATCGACGCAGGCGCCGATCGCAACCGTGACCGCCCGGCTCTTGGGTCCGAGCCAGGGCGGGATGACCGCGCCGAAACCACCCGCCGGGCCGCCGGCCGCAATCACCAGCAGGTCGTCCGGCTCCGACAGCGCCGCATATTCCGAACCGCCCCGGTCGCGCACCACCGCGCCCTTGCCGCAATCGGCCCATTCCGAGCGCAGGATGCGCGCTTTCTCGAACAAATAGGCGCGGACATCGGCCTTGGACCAGCCGGCCGCATGGAAGTGGGCGCGCAATTGCGGCGGCACGACGATGGCGTAATTGCCCGGCCAGATCGAGTAGTGGCGCATGTTGGCGCGGATCTCGGAGGCATAGGTGTCGAGGATTTCCTCCGGAACCGTCGTCCACTCGTTCATCAGCTGGCGCGGCGCGCCGGCAGCCATGACGGTGACGCAGGAAGCGCCGACGGGCATGCCGCGCTCTTCGGCGAGCGGCAGCCACTGCGAGCCCGCCTCGTCCTCGGCGAGGCAATAGCTGATCTTGCCCGGATGGCCGAGCACCGAGCGGTCGATGGCGCCCGGCCGCACGTCCATCATGTTGATGAGCGAGAGGCGCAGGCTGCGGCCGATCGCCATCGAGGCCCGGTCGCTGGAGGCGAGCGCGTTGAAGGTCGCATCCATGCCGATCTCTGCCGCCAACGGCCCGTTGACGACGACGAGCACCGCGCAGCCGCCCGTGCTGGCCGTGGCGCCATGCAGCAGGAACGGCTCCTGCAGCATCGCCGTGAAGGCCGTGACGACGACCGGGAAGTGCATCGGCAGGCAACCCGCCATGACCGCGTTGATCGCGAGCTTCTCGGCCGTGACCGCGCGGGCGCGCACCGGCTCTACGCCCACCAGGTGGTCCGGCACGAGGCCCGCCCACTCCAGGCACGCCTCGACGGCGTCCTCCGTCGGCGGCACCACCGGCAGGCCGTCCGTCCAGCCCCGGCTGTGGTAGAATTCCTGCGCCGCCATCATGTCGGCGACCTCATAGCGTCTGGCTGCGAGTTGCATGGGCCGATGTCCGCTGGCCTATTCCGCCGGCGCGGCCGGCGGCTCTTCCGCCGGGGCGTTGCGGCGCAGGATGTAGTCGCGCACGAACCTGAGTTCGCCGCGCACTTCGGCCAGGCCCTCCTTCACCTCGACCAGTCCGGCTTCCAGGCGGTCCATGCGCTGTTCGACCCTGTCGATGCGACCGCCCAGGTCGCTGCGCGTCTCGTCGATGCGTTTGTCCACACCGTCGATGCGCTTGCCCAAGTCGCTGCGCGTCTCGTCGATGCGTTTGTCCACGCCGTCGATGCGCTTGCCCAAGTCGCCGCGCAGCGAGCGGATCATGCCGATCATGAGAGCGGCCAGCGCAACGACCAGCGCCAGCGTAATCCAGGTTTCCATGGGCGGTCGCCAGTGGCTAGTGGTCAGTGGCTGGTGGATAGTGCGAACGGAGCCCGCCTGCAACCACTATCCACCAATCACCGGCCGCCGGCCCGCTCAGGCCACGCCGTCCAGCCGGTCGGCCTCCGCTGCGGCTGGCGTGCGGCGCGCCGGATCGCCCCAGCCGCCGCCGCCGCCCGACAGCACTTCGAACACGTCGCCCGGCGCGACCTCGATGCCGACCTGCTTGCTCGGGAGCACGCGGCCGCCGCCGGAGCCGTGGTGAATATAGCGGTGCGGCAGCCCGTCCCCGCCGCCGAGAATGCCGCGCGCACCATAACGCACGCCGTCTCCGGCCGTGTTGGCGACGGCCGGCTCTTCCGTCTCGACCCGCAGTTCCAGCTCGGCCCCGCAGCCGCCCCGATATTCCCCGGCGCCGCCGGAGCCCGGACGGAACTCGTGGCGCGCGATATGCAGCGGGAAGCGGACCTCCGCCACCTCGACGCTGCCGAATTTCAACCCGCCGGCGGAATGCCACTCGCCGACCGAATGCCAGCCGTCCCCGCCCGGCGAGCCGCCGCCGCCGGGCCGGGCATAGAACATATGCCAGATGAAGCCGCGCCCGTTGCGCGGGTCCCGGCCCTTGATGGCGATGCGAAGCCGGCGGCCCCAGCCGGCCATGGTGCGCGCCGGGCAGGACTGCGCGAGCGCCGTAATCACGGCTTCGATGATCTCGTTGCCGCAATGCGAGGTGCACATGGTGACCGGAAGGCCGTCCTCCGCCCAGACGATCGTCCCCTCCTTCAACTTGACCGAGAGCGGACGGAACGCGCCTTCGTTTTTCGGTATCTCCGGGTCGATCAGATAGGCGAAGGACTGCGTGACCGCCGAGACCGTATTGGCATGGCTGGAATTGACGAAGGCCGTGCTCTGCGGGTCGGATGCGCTCAGGTCCACCGCGACCTCGCCCGCGCGGACAGTCGCTGTGGCGCGGATGGCGATGTCATGCCGGCCGTGGCCATCGTCGTCGAGAAACGCCTCGCCGTGGAACACGCCCTCCTTCCATGTCGCGACTTCGGCGCGCGAGCGGCGCTCGGCTCCGTCCAGCACCGCCTCGCAGGCCGCCATCACGGTGCGCGCATCGAACGTGTCGACCAGCGCCTGGAGCCGGGCTTCGCCCAGCCGCACGGAGCCGATCTGCGCCGCCAGGTCGCCCTTGAAGTCGCGCGGGTGGCGCACGTTCAGCGCCATCATCTCCAGAAGGTCGTCGCGCGGGCGGCCCCGCTCCCAGAGCCTGAGCGGCGGAATGCGCAGCCCCTCGTGGAAAATCTCGGTCGCGGAGGGGTTGTAGGCGCCGTGGGTCGCACCGCCGATATCGCTGTGATGGGCGCGGTTGATCGTCCAGAAGGCCAGCCGCCCGTCGATGAACACCGGCGCGAATACCGTCACGTCCGGCAGGTGGCTGCCGCCGCCGGCATAGGGATCGTTGACGACGAACAGGTCGCCCTCATACACGTCCTCCCCGAAGCGGTCCGAGACCGCCTTCGCCGCCCAGGGCATCGCGCCCACATGGACCGGGATATGCTCCGCCTGCGCGACCAGCCGGCAGTCGCGGTCGCAGATGGCGGCGGAGAAGTCGCGCGAGGAGTTGAGAATCTGGGAATAGGCGGTGCGCAGCATGGCCTCGCCCATTTCCTCGACGATGGCCGTCAGCCTATGGCTGACCACGGAGACGGTAATCGGGTCGAGATTGCGCGTCATCGCCGGGCTCCCTGCAGGACGATTGCCTAGCCTAACATCGTTTCGACAGCGGCAGGGGCAGCCCCGTGAACGGGGTCAGGCCCCCTTCCCTCCCGTCCCCAGCAACGCCCCGAGGCCGCGCACCGGCCCATGCGCCTTCACCGCCAATCGACTGAGCGCAGCGCGTTTCGCCACACCCTCTCGGAGAAAGAACCATCGCCGCCGAAGCCGGAACAGCGGGTCCGCGGGGCCGACGGCCCGGGTCGCCTGGATCATGGAGTCGTTGCCGTCCTCGGCCAGCAGGTGGCGAAGAACCGGAGGACGTATGCAGTAAGTCTCGAGACCGGTGCGCCAATAGGCAGCGAGCGAGCGGTCGATATTCATGCGCACACGCGGAAAGGTTTCCAGGAAGCGCCGGGCCGCAGGACGGGTAATCACATAGCCCTGGGTGCCGAAATGCGACCAGCGGAGCCAGCCCAGCCTGTGCCCGGTATCGAGCCTCAGGCAGGGAATGAAGCGCCGAACCGCCCGGCCCCGATTCAGGAAGACAATGTCGAACGATCCCGATGCGCGCTCCAAGGCATCCAGGGCGGCGGGGAGTTCGGGTGAGAGCTCGATATCGTCCTCAAGAATCGCCAGCGTCTCCGGTCCGTTGTCGATCATGTCGGCGAGTATCGCGCGATGGCTGAGCCAGTTGCCGAGCGCGCCCGCCCGCATGGGCCAGCCCTGGCGGGCGAGAGCATCGTAGTCGATCAGCTGCTCCTGTTCGGGCGTGAGCCGCCGGCCGTCGACCGCGCTGAACAGCTCGAACGCAAGGCCGAGTTCGTCCAGCGCAGCGGACACCCGGCAGCGGCGCTCCGCCGCATGGTCGAGATTGATGACGACGATCTTCATGACCCGTGCCCGCGAGTTCGACCGGCGAAAGGCCAGACCTTCCTGTTCTTCGCCGCCGGACAGGCGCGACTCTTCGTCTCAGGCAACAACCGAAAGGCCCGCCGGGGCCCGCGCCGTCTAGTAGACCGGGTGCGCCGCCATGGCCAGCGATGCCTGGATTTCCCAGACCGACTTCGCAACCGCCTGCCCGATGAGGTCCATCTTGCGCACCTGGTCGATACGGCCGCGGGCGCGCTCCAGTTCGCGCGGCGACAGCAGCTCGTTGAAAATGCCGCAGGCGTCGCACAGGCAAATGATGACGATATCGCGCGGGTCGGGAATTTCGTCCGACAGCAGCACGCCCATGATCCGGAGTTTGACTTCCCGCTCCGCCCGTCCGTCGATCACCGGGTAACGCCGCGACCGGAAAACCCAGAGGAATCGGTCCTCCTCCCGGCTCAGCACGCCGTTCTCCACGAGCCGGGCGAGCGCGACCTCGCGGATCTCATCGGCATAGGAGGCCGTGTTTTCGACCCAGTAGCGGGCGCCCTGCACGTCCCCGGAAGCCACAATGCGCTCCAGCGTGGGATCGAGCAGCGGGTCGCCTGTGGGCTTCCCGTCCACAAGGATGAGAGATTCCAGGTCGGTGTCGATCCGATCATCCAGGGCCAAGTCCATCAATACCGCGCCGGCCAGGGCGCACTGCATCGACCATTCCGGAATCGGCAGAAAGCTGCCGTCCTTGTCGTCGAGCAGCAGCAACATGATTTCTTCGGCAAAACGAAGCATTGCACTCAGCCCATAGCCGCCAGAGCCGCAGCCCTGTCGCTATGCACCGTGAAGATGGTGAGGAAACCGCTGATCTCGAAAACCTCGTGGATGCTCGGGCTGAGCGCGCAAAGCGCAATCGTGCCGCCGGACTGCTGGAGCCGTTTCGCTCCCATCAACAGCACGCGCAAGCCGGCTGAACTGATGTAGTCCAGCTTGTCAAAATCGATGAGCAGGGCGTTTTCGCCCTTCTCCAACGCGGCCAATACCCGTTCCTCGAAGCTGCGCGCATTCGCGCTGTCGAGCCGGCCCTTGGGCTCGAGCACAAAAACGGCGTCTTCCTTGCTCTCTCCGATGTCCATAGAATCGTCCCTGCCTGTCGGTCCAGATTAGCCTGGAGCCGGCACCATAGCCAATTTCGCAGCCTGTCGCCATGATTTCGCGCAGAACCGACGATTCGCAACCGTCACGCTCCCAAGGTCGAAAAGAAGCACCCGAAACAGCCGATGACGGAGGCCGCGGGAGGCGGCGGGCATGGAATGGAAAACGATACGCCTGGAAGAAGACGCGCGGGGCGTTGCAACGCTCACTTTCGCCCGGCCCGACCGGTTGAATGCGCTCACCGTAGAGACGATGCGGGAAATCCATCTCGCGCTCGATGCGTTGCATGGCAGAGCGGACCTGCGCCTGCTGGTTCTTGCCGCGGACGGCCGCCATTTCACGGCGGGCGGCGACATCAACATGTTCCGGCACATGGGACAGGCGCCCGCCGAACAGCGGCTTCAGGCGGCGCTGCGCGGCTCAATGCTGAGCCACCGGATCGCCTGCCTGCCCTGCCCGGTTGTCGCGCGGGTGCAGGGCGGCGCATTCGGCGGCGGCATAACCCTGATTGCAGCGAGCGATGTTGCGATCGCCGGGGCCGGCGCACGCTTCGCGTTCACGGAGCTTCGCCGGGGCGTGGTTCCCACCGCCGCGCTCAAGGCGCTGCTGACGCGCATCGGCACCGCAGCCTACAAGCGTTACCTGTTCACCGGAGAGACTTTCGACGCGGCCGAAGCCCAACGCATCGGCCTCATCGACCGCGCCGTGTCCGACGGGGAACTCGACGGGGCCGTGGATGCAGCCGTTGCCGGCTGCCTCGGCGCAGCCCCCGGCGCGGCCGCGGCCGTCAAGCGCGCGCTCGACCTCTACGACCGCAGCGGCCCCGATACGCTGGGAATCGACGGCCTCTACGCTTTCGCCGAAAGCTGGGCCAGCGACGAAGGCCGCGAGGGCGCCGCCTCCTTCCTGGAAAAACGCCCGCCCGCCTGGGAAGTCTGACCGGAAGCGGGCCGCGCGCACTCATGCAAGCCGGCGCGCCGCTGCCTCGATCAGCCTCAGCTCGGGGGCGCTGCGTTCCAGGCCGAATACGGCGGCAAAGGGAACCAGGTTCGCGCGTCCGTTCCGCCGGCCGATTTCGGCCAGAATACCGAGCGCCAGCCGTTCCGCGTCGATCTCCAGCCGCTTTGCGGCGTTTCGCCAGCTTTCCTGCGCATCCTTGTCCAGCCCGGCAACGGTATGGCGGAGATGGCGCCGCAGCGCCCGCATCGGCCGCACGGCCCGCGCCCGCCAGGGACCGACGGCCCGGTCGCCGGCCCTCAGCGCCGCCGCATCCGCACCGTCGCCAAGCCACGCGGCCCACAGCAGCAACGGCACATCGACGCCGAACCTGTCCTGCAGGGCGAGGCAGGCTTCGCTGACGCCGGGCTCGGCATACAGCCGGACGGCGAAATCCCAGAGCGCACCGGCGGCGTCCGTCTCGCGAACTGTCCTCTCCATCGCTATCGATTGAAGCTTGGACGGCGCCGGTTGACAATGGCGCAGGCCACGCGATGAGGAATGTCCGCCATGACCGACAAGCCTGTTGTCAGGCCCTATGGAAGCTGGGTCTCGAACCTCTCGGCGCAACGGATTGCGGAAGCGGGAGTCGGTCTCTCATTCGTCCGCGCGGACGGCGAAAGCCTCTACTGGCTGGAAGGCCGGCCGCGCGAGCGGGGCCGCAGCGTGCTCATGCGCTACCGGAACGGGGAAATCCGGGAAGTCCTGCCCCCGCAGTTCGATGTGCGCTCGCGGGTGCACGAATATGGCGGCGGCGCTTACGCCGCGCTCGGCGGCCTCGTCGTCTTTTCGCATTTCCCGGACGGGACCGTCTGGCTTGTCGGGGACGACGGCGAACCGAGGCGGATAACGCCCGAGGCGCCCTTGCGTTACGCCGATTTCGCTTTCGCCCGCGACGGCATCTATGCCGTGCGCGAGGACCATCGCGGGGCCGGCGAACCGGTCAACTGCGTGGTTCTCCTGAACCCCGACCGAATCGGTGAAGGCGAACCGGTTTGCATGGGGCGGGACTTCTACGCCGCACCCCGGCCCGGCCCCGACGGGCGTCTCGCCTGCATCGCCTGGGACCACCCGAACATGCCATGGGACGCGACCGAATTGCTGCTCGACGGCGAGCCCGTCGCGGGCGGGCCGGGCGAATCGGTGTTGCAGCCGTCATGGTCGGCGGACGGGCGGCTGCATTACATTTCGGATCGCTCGGGCTGGTGGAATCTGTACGTCCATGACAGCGAGGGCGGCACGGCGCTGAAGCCGATGGCGGCGGAGTTCGCCGGGCCGCTCTGGGGCCTCGGCGCTCAAAGCTACCGCTGCCTCGACGACGGCGACACGGTCGTCCGGTACGAATCGGACGGCAGTGTCTTCGTCGAGCGGCTCCGCGGCGGCCCGTTCGAAACCGGCTTTTCGCGGCCATCCTGCCCCGTGCCCTTCAACGGCGGCTGGGCGGTGCTGGGTGTCGACACCGACCGGCCGGCCCGGCTCGACCTGCTGCACGAGGACGGAATACGCGAGACCCTGGCCCGCTCCGCCCCGGACGATCCCGACCCGGCCTTCGTCTCGCGCGGCGAGGCGGTCTCCTTCCCGACCAGTGGCGGAAGGACCGCGCATGCGTGGTTCTATGCGCCGAAGAATCCCGGTTTCGCCGCGCCCGAGGGGGAGCGTCCGCCGCTGGTCGTGCGGTCGCATGGCGGCCCGACCGGCGCCTCGGACAACGGCTATTCGCCGGCCATCCAATACTGGACGACACGCGGCTTTGCAGTCGTGGACGTCAATTACGGCGGCAGTACCGGCTACGGACGCGCTTTTCGCCGGCAACTGGACGGTCAGTGGGGCATCATCGACGTGGACGATTGCTGCGCAGCGGCAACATGGCTGGCCGATTCCGGAAAAGCGGACGCAAACCGGCTTGTCGTGCGGGGCGGCAGCGCCGGCGGATATACGACTCTCGCCGCGCTTGCGTTTCGCGATGTTTTCAAGGCCGGAGCGAGCCTTTACGGTATCGGGGACCTCAAGGCTCTTGCGCGGGATACGCACAAATTCGAGAGCCGTTATCTCGACCGCTTGATCGGCCCTCTACCGGAGGCGGAAGCAATTTACGATGCCCGCTCTCCCTTGCTTCATGCCGATGGTATTTCCTGCCCCGTCATCTTCTTGCAAGGCACGGAGGACAAGGTCGTGCCGCCCGGACAGACCGAAGCCATGGCGAACGCCCTCAGGGCTAGGAGAATTCCCGCTGCGCTGCTGTTGTTCGACGGTGAAGGCCATGGATTCCGCAGGGCCGAGAATATCGTGGCCGCCCTGGAAGCCGAACTTTCCTTCTTCGCGCGGATACTGGGTTTCGAAGCGCCGGGCGTTCCGGAAGTCGCACTACTCGAGGACGGGCAAGGCGCCGCGACAATTTAGCCTGAGGCGTGAATTGCAAGGGTGTTACAATTTTGGGTGGCATTTGCTATTGTGTTTTGCTGTACGCTAGAGGTGGATTGACGGAGGCCTCGACATGATTGACGAAACTGCCCTGACAAAGGGCCAACTTCGCAAGCTCAATGCGCTTCGCAAGTCGTTGGGCCCTTCCATAGCCGACGAGGCCTTTGCCAAGTGGCTCGTCCAGGCTACGGATGCGCCGGATACGGATCAAAATGCCGAAGTCATCGCCGATGCGTTATGGGCCTTGATTCAGCAGGGCAAGCTTACGATACGGCGCGGCGGCTATCTTGTCCGGCGCGGGCGCAAGCGCGTGATCGTCGAATCCCGCGACGACTGACCGTCGTCGGCAGGCCGGTTCTCCATTTCCCTGCGCCCGCTTGTACCGGGCGCAGGAGGTTGAATCGGTCGCCTTGGTCGCAAATTGCCTGACCGTTCATCGTTACCGGCCCCGTTCGGGCCTCCCGCACAATTTATGCACCGCTTAGGCGACGATTGTCGCACCGTTGCCCGTCGGGTAAATCGCCTGGCATTTACCGTGCCGAAGTTCAACTGAACCTTGTCTGCGGCCTCGTTGCCGGGCCGGTATGGAGATACTTTATCCGCCTCTTGAGAATCGAGAGCGACGCAAGGGGGGCGGGCGACGCATAAACGATCTCCGGTCGAGGCTGGACGGAAGAGTCGGGCGCCCGCCTTTCGAAAGCCGATCGAAGGCTGAAATTCGCATGGCGCCATTGGCCGATGTCTGCCGGCAGGAGTTCGAAGCGCCTCGTCCGGCCCTTCCGCGGCCTGCGGCGGGAAAAGCGCAATATGCCGAAAGATACTTGTCGACACCAAAACAGAAGCATATCCGGCCGCATTTGCAACGGGCCGGTTATGGCTCCGGCGTTGAATCTTTTTCTGTCGTCTTTCAGGCTGCCGCCGACCTCGCTTGAGCCGGATTCTCTTCCTCTCCAAAGCAGGCGGGAAACAGTCGTTCCCGATTATGGCCGCTTCCCGCAGCGCCCCTGCAACCGGCGCCCGTTGCAAGCCGGATATCCGGTCGGAAAACGTCGCTATATGGAATGCCGCCCGTTCAACTCGACAGCCGATCGGACCCGCTGTTACTCTCCGGTCCGGCATAGGGGATTGCCGGGGAAGGAACGCCAATGCTGACGATTTACAGGGTCGGCGACCGGGCGACGAAGAAGGCGCCCGCCGACCGGTTCACGGGCGATGTCTATCAGGACGAAGTGCTTGTGGGGGCGGCTCCCTCGCGGATGCGGGCAACGAATGTCACCTTCAATCCAGGCGCGCGAACGGCATGGCACCATCATCCGGTCGGCCAGACGCTCTGGGCCGTCTCCGGGATCGGGCGCGTGCAGGTCGAAGGAGGGCCGGTCGAGGAGCTGAGGCCCGGCGACACCGCCGTCATTCCGCCCGACGCGCGCCACTGGCACGGCGCTGCGCCGGACAGCATCTTCACGCATCTCGCCATGTCCGAAACCGGCGACGACGGCGGCGGAACCGAGTGGTTCGAAAAGGTCAGCGATGCCGACTATTCCGGCTAGGCCGGCGCGATGACGCTGAATGTCGCCATGCACCCCGCCGCCCGGGACCGCGTGGCGGACCGGATCGCCGCGCTCGACCTGCCGCTGCAGGTCCTGCCGCTGCTGGACGGCGGGCGCTGCATGGCGGAAGGCGGGCCGGTGCCGCTGGCCGAGGCGCCGGCCAGGGCGGTATGGCTGACCTCCGATATGACCGGCAGGGCCTTCGCCGACTGCCTCGAAGCCATCGCCGCCTCGCGCACGGTCGAGTGGGTGCAGACATTCAACGCCGGCCTCGACCATCCGGGCTACCGCGCCATTGCGGCGAAGGGCATCCGCATCGGAGCGTCCAGCGCCCAGGCGGTGGCCATTTCCGAATATGTGTTCGCCCATGTGCTGGACATCTTCCAGGGGCTGGCGGAACGGCGCGCGGCGCAGGCGGCCGGCGAATGGAAGCAGCTCCCGTTCCGCGAGCTAGCAGGCACTGCGTGGCTCATCGTCGGATACGGCAATATCGGGCGCGAGATCGGCAGGCGCGCCGGCGCATTCGGCGCCCGGGTCACAGGCGTGCGGCGCAGCGCGGCGCCGGCGCCCTTCGCCGACGAGGTCTGCGCGATGGACAGGCTCGGGGACCGGCTCGGAGAGGCCGATGTGGTGGTGCTGTGCTGCCCGCATTCGTCGGAGACCGACAGGCTTGTCGATGCCAGGTTCCTTGCGGCCATGAAGCCGGGTGCGGTGCTGGTGAACGTCGCGCGCGGCGGCGTGGTGGACGACGACGCGCTGCTGGCGGCGCTCGACAGCGGCCGGGTCGGGACCGCCGTGCTGGATGTGTTCGAACCGGAGCCCCTGCCGCGCAGCAGCCCGTACTGGGCGCATCCCTCCGTCCGGCTGACGGGGCATTGTTCCTTTGCCGGCAATGGAACGCGCGGGCGCGCCGACGACCTCTTCATCGCCAATCTTCCGCGCTATGCTGCCGGCGAGGCGCTGGTGAACGAGGTCGATCTGGGGGTCTATCTCGAGACGCTGCCCCGGGACCGGCGGCCCTGACGGGAGGCCCGCAGGCATGACCGAGATCCGGCCGCTTTCCGAGCATACCGGCGTGGAGATCGCCGGCGTCGATATCGCGCGGCTCGACGAACACGGCTTCCGGCCGATCTACGCCGCGTGGCTCGACTATGGCGTCGCGGTCGTGCGCGACCAGGCGCTCGAAATCGAGGACTTCATCGCCTACAGCCGCCGTTTCGGGCATGTCGTGCCGCACCCTTCCCGTTCGACACGCCACCCGGACCATCCCGAGGTGACGGTGCTCGGCGTCGGCAAGTTCGACGCCGACGGCCGGCTGAACGAGGAAATCTACCGGCGCGGCGCGGCGTCCTGGCACACCGACGGGGCCTATGACGAGGTGCCCTTCAAGGCGACGCAGCTCTATGCGCTCGCCGTGCCGAGCCGCGGCGGCGACACCCATTTCTCATCCATGTACCGCGCTTACGACGCGCTGCCCGAACGGCTTAAGTCGGAGATTGCAGGCCGGCGGGGCGCCTTCGCCTATGGCGGCGGCAAGCGGGGCTCCGACGCCCTGTTGAACCCGGAAGACCGCGGCCATCGCGCGGTGTTCCACCCGCTGGTCCGCACACACCCGGAAACGGGGCGCAAGTCGCTCTATTTCGACCCCGGCAAGATCGTCTATGTCGAGGGCCTGGCGCCTGCGGAGAGCGACGCGCTTATCGACGAGCTCGAAGGGCGCATGGTGGTCGCGGATGCGCGCTACGACCACCGCTGGCGGGTCGGCGATGTCGTCATCTGGGACAATCGCTGCATGGTCCACAAGGCGGCCGGCGACTATCCTCCCGAGGAAGACCGCATCCATTGGCGCACCTCGATCAAGGACAGGGACGCGGGCGCGCGCGTCGCCGGCGATTGAAGACGAACCGGGGAGGCAGCAGTCATGGCCATTGAAGTCAGGCCCGCCTCGCCCGCCACGGGCGCGGAGATCCTCGGGGCCGATATCGGCGCGGGACTGGACGACGACGAATTCGCGAGCGTCCGCGAAGCGCTCGACAGGCACGGCGTGATCGTGCTCCGCAACCAGACACTGACGCCCGAAAGCCAGGTCGCCTTCACCCGGCGCTTCGGCGAGCCGGAGTTCAATTTCAACGCCGCCCGCTTCGGCATCGACGGCAGCCCCGAGATCTACCTCATCTCCAACATCGTCGAGTATGGCGCGCCCATCGGCACGAGGCGCGCGGGCGAGACCTGGCACACGGACATGAGCTACGCCGAGCGCCCGGCGGGCGCCACCATGCTCTATGCGGTCGAGGTGCCGGTCCTGCACGGGCTCACGCTGGGCGACACCTGCTTCGCCAATGCCGCCGCCGCCTGGGACGCGCTGCCCCCGGCGATGCAGGAGGAAATCCGCGACCTGCGGGGCGTTTTCGATTTCCGGGGGCGCAAGCGCTCCTCGCCCGTGAGCGCCGAGGACATCGCGCAATACCCGCCGGTCGAGCATCCCATCGTCCGCACCCATCCGCGCACGGGACGCAAGAGCCTCTATATCGTGCGCGACGACTGCACCGGGATCGTCGGCAGGGACGAGGAAACCTCGCGGGGGCTGATCGAGGCGCTGGCCGACCATATCGTGCGCACCGAGTTCATCTACCAGCACCGCTGGCAGGTAGGCGATGTCGTGGTCTGGGACAACTGCACCGTGCAGCACCGCGCCATCCAGGACTACGACCTGCCGCAGCGCCGCCTCCTGTGGCGCACCACAATCAAGGGCGACATCCCCGTTTGAGAATAGCGTCTATGCGGGATCCGGTCCGCTTCCATAATGCCCGAACGCCCCCCTTCGTCATGCCCGGACTTGTTCCGGGCATCCATTTTCGCCGCCGCCATGGCCCCCGAGGGAGATGCCCGGAACAAGTCCATTGCTGTCCGGTTCAGCCATTGGGTGAGGCTGAACGGGGGTCCGCCGGGGGTTTCGGGGGCGCGCGGCGTCTGCGATCCGCCCCTTGCCCGTGAGGCTCGAACGCCCCCCTTCGGCAGGCTCAGGGCAGGCTCTTTCGTCATACCCGGACTTGTTCCGGGTATCCATACGGCCGCCCCGGGAGAAGCGGTGGAGGGAGATGCCCGGAACAAGTCCGGGCATGACGATATGGGGGTCGGGCATGACGACTTGGGGGCCGGGCCGCCGGGCGTCGATCCGGGTCCCGATCCCGCCGAACCCCTCGAAACCCGGTTGAATCCAAGCCATGCGCCCTGCCCGCAAATCCTGAACCGGACAGCAATGGACTTGTTCCGGGTATCCATACGGCCGCCCGGCGGAAGCAGCGGGAAGAGATACCCGGAACAAGTCCGGGTATGACGGAGGAGCCTGTCCTGAGCTTGTCGGAGGAGACGTTCAGGCCGCCGAGGGCGACCAGCCATAGACCCGCTGGAGGGTGCCGCCCATCAGTTCGGCGCGCTCGCTTTCCGTCAGCCTGTCCGTCCGGCGGAACGGCTCGACGCCCTCCTCATAGGTGATGAGGTTGACGGCCCGGGTCCAGTCCGTGCCCCAGAGGCAGCGGTCGATGCCGAATGCCTCGAAGATGCGCGCGAGCGGGTCCCAGATATCGTCGAAGGGGTAAGGCGCGCGGCTGAGCGTGCAGGCGCCCGTGATCTTGACGACGACATTCCCGCACTCCGCCAGCGCCAGCAGCGCCGGCAGGTCGGCAAAGGGCTCCGGCGGCGCGGGCGGGTCGAAAGGCTGCCGGAGGCCGAGATGGTCGATGACGAGCTGTGTGTCCGGATGCGCCCTTGCAAGCGCCAGCGCCTGGTCCAGGATGCCCCAGCAGAGCAGGTTGACCGGCAGCCCGGCGCCGGCCGCCGCGCGCAGCACGCGCGAGACGCCCGCATGGTCGGGATCCCTCGAAACCCCGTAAGCCATCATGATCCGCGCCGCGACCGCGCCTTCCACCTTCGCCCAGTCCGCGACCGTCTCGGCAACGCCGGGGTCCTCCGGATCGGGTGCACGTCGTATTTGTGAGATTCATGGTATTGCGCCGGCTCGTCGTTCCCAGAAGTCGTCGAAGCGATTGCTCTCGACGGCGCAGCGCAGGGCGATGATGGCGTTGGCGCCGTTGACGGTCCAGCGCATACCTCCCTGCTTGAGGCGGGCGCCGACGATGTTCTTGCAGCCGCCCTCGACCACGCCGCTGGCCACGCACAAGCCCATCGCGCGGAACTTCGGGTAGTTCATGCGCTCGCGGTTGTTGGAGAAGTACTCGGCGTTCTTCCGGGCGTTCTCGCAAGTTTCGGCATGGCCCTTGAGGGCGGCGATCACCTCGTCGACGCGGCCCTCGTCGAGTTCCTCGCGCCGCTTCCCGGCCCATCGCTCACCGATCTCGCTGCCGATCCCGTAGATCGCCTTGGCTGCGTCGAACAGGTGGCCCTTGGCATGGAAGATGTCGACGATCTGGATGGCGTCGGGGAAGTGCTCATCGGCGAAGTTCCAGATCCACGGCGCGCCGTCGCCGAGGATGACCCGGCGCTCGGCCGTGTCGAAGCCGCGGCGTTCGGCCTCGCGGATGACACGCCGGGCGAAGGGCGCGGGCTCGGGGTCGAACTCGCGGGTGGCGATGGATTCGATGGCGGCGTTGTAGGTGGCGGAGCCGGGATCGCGCACCGGACGCCCCTCCCTGTCGACGGTCTCCGCCGACCACACGACGGCGAGCTTGGCCTCGCGGGTGCTGGCGGAGCCGTCGGGCTGCTTGCCCGCGCGGCCCTCGACCTCGGTCTTGCGCGCCGGCACGCCGGTGCCGTCGAGGCCGAGATAGAGGGTGGGGGCGTCGGACGGCTCGGGTTCGATCACGCGGCATTCGTCGCCTGCGATCTCTCGCCCGAGCGCCTCGGCATGGCGTTCGACCGTCTTCGGCGCGACAGCCAGGCCTGCCAGTTCGCGCAACAGGGCGCTGGAGCCCTCGAAGCTGGTACGGGCAGCAGCAACGCCGATCATGCGCAGCGCCGCCGGTGAGAGGAAAGTATCTTGCATGCCGAGGGTTCGATCACGCGGGCTGAAGCCGCGGTGGCAACGGTCGCAGTGATACCAGGCGCGCTCCAGCGTCAGAGGGCCGAGAGCGGTGGTGAAGGTCTTGGGCCGGCGGCCGGCGAAGCGCGCCTCGCCGCCGCACGCACACGACAGCCACGGTCCCCGGTTGTCGGAACGGTCGGCATTGAGCCTGTGGGCGACGGCCTGCCCCATGATCTGCAACGCAACCCGCCGCGCTTCGATCTCGATCGCCTGGAAGTCATCGACGACGCCCGCGCCGATCAGCCACTCGACCTCGGCCTCGACCTCCTCCGCGATCGCTGCGTCGAGACCCCCCTTTTTCCCGGCGCGGCCGGCTTGTCCGCGTCCAGCCTGGCATCGCATATCCGGCCGCTGACCTCGACAAGCGCGCGCACCAGACCGCGAAGCCGCTGGTATTCCGCGATCTGCGCCCGCGTTCCCTCAATGGCGTCGGCGGGAACGGTGCGGCCGCGGGACTTCCCCGTCTCCCTGTCCGGCCAGGTCAACAACCAGTAGGGGCCATGCCCCTGCGCCCCCTCGACCGCGCAATGGCAGTTCGGTTTGCCGCACTTGCGGTACTGTGCCCTGAGCGAACCCTGACGGAGGTCGCCGATGCCCGCAATCTCCCGCAGCAGCTCGCCACGCTGTTCGACGAGGCCGTCGTGATCGGTCCTGGCCATGTCCGCCTCCATCTGCCCCCCGAATATAAGAAACAGATATCGTGGCGGAACCATGGCATTTCTCAACCTCGCAAAATCAGGACGTGCACCCCTCCGGATCGACCGGCTTGACGAGGCAGAAGCGGCCCGGATGCTCCGCATACACCTGCAGCGCGTAGCTCTCGTCATAGCGGTACATGGAGTAAGGCGAGACGAGCACCGCCCCGTCCACGCCCACCGCATCCATAGCGGCCACCATGTCGGAGCCGGTGACCTCCGCCGGCCCGGCAAGCGTGCCCGCCCAGGGCCGGCCGGGCCGGTCGCGTTCATAGGCATGCACCTGCGCGTCGATGATCGGCATGGCCGCGCGTCTCCTCTTGCTGCCGTCTGCCGGAGCGGCGGCCTCAGGCCGCCAGCTCCAGGATTTCCATGACCTGCGCGGGCCCTTCGATGGGGCGCGGGTTGCGCGGCACCCAGGGGGTGCCCATCGCCTGTTCCGCGATCATCCCGAAATGCTCGCGCCCGACGCCCGCGGCCGAGAGGCTGCGCGGCATGCCGAGGCCGGCGATGAAACGGTCCAGCAGGTCGCCCGCATCCGCATCCGGGTGGCCCATCGCCGCGGCCACCAGCTTCTGGCGTTCCGCATTGGCCGAGCGGTTCCAGCGCATCACGAAGGGCAGCATGATGCAGGAGGTGTGGCCGTGCGGCGTGTCGAACACCGCGCCCAGCACATAGCCGATGCCGTGGCTGGCGCCCATCGGCACGCCGCTAGCGAGCGGCGCCATCGAGAGCCACGAGCCCACCTGGCAGTCGAGCCGCGCCTCGATGTCGGCCGGGTCCGCCTTCACCCGCGCGAGGCCCTCCGTCAGCAGCGCCAGCCCGCGGAGCGCCTGCGCGTCGCCATAGGCATGCGCCTCGCCGGAGCACACCCCCTCGACGCAATGGTCCACCGCGCGCACGCCCGTCGAGAGGAAGAGCCATTCCGGCGTGTGCACGGTCGGCGCCGGGTCGAGAATGACCGCGCTCGGGATGGCGTCCGGATGGCGGAACAGCTCCTTCAGCTTCACGCGCTCGTCCGTGACGCCCGCAATGGCGCTGAACTCGCCGGCCGAAAGCGTGGTCGGAATCGAGACCTGCGGAATCGCGGGCCCGGCCGCCGGATCGCGCAGCGCGTCCATCTCCTCCGGCTTGCGGATATCGTTGGCAAGGCACATCCGCACCGCCTTCGCGCCGTCGGTCAGCGAGCCGCCGCCGAAGGTGACGATGAGGTCGGCATCGGCGGCGCGGGCGGTGTCCGCCGCGTCGATCACGTCGCCGCGGGGCGTGTGCGGCCTCATGCGGTCGAACTGGCCCGCAACCTTGTTGCCGAGCGCGCGGCGCAGCTTTTCGATCTCGCCGGTCTCGCGGCCCAGCGTACCGCTCACCATCAGGAAGATGCGCTCCGCACCCAGCCGCTCCGCCTCCTCGGCTACCGCCTGCTCCAGCGGCGCGCCGAAGCTCACCGCCTCCATCCGCCCGAACGCCACCCGACCCGGTTTCATTGAGATTTCCCCTTGTTCACGCCGACACGAAGACCGGCCCGGGCCGAGCATATGGCGACCGGCTCCGCCGTCAATCGGGCGCCCGTCCCCGGCAGACTCGCAAACCGCGCGCATGACGACAGGCCTGCCGCTTCGGGATACAACAAGGTCCGACGGTGCAGGCCGGAAGGAACTCCATGAGCGGCGGGGCTTACGATCCGGGGTGCTGGCGGCGCGCAGGCGGCTCCCGCCGAGGCGATGTCCTGCAGCGGCTATCCGAAGCGGGACCGCCTGCCCGGCCGGCAGCGTCCGCTGAGCGATGTCCATGACGGGATGCCGTTCACCGTCCGGCGCCGGAAGAGCGAATTCCGGTATGCGCGCGGAGACTTCTGAGCCATGAACCTGCCGAGGAAAGAGCTTTTCCACCTGCCCGACGGGGTGGTCTATCTCGACGGCAACTCCCTGGGGCCGCTGCCGAAGGGCGCTCTCGAACGCGCGCAGACCGTGATCGGCGAGGAATGGGCGAAGGAGCTCATCCGCGCCTGGAACACGGCCGGCTGGATGGCGCTTCCGAACCGTGTGGGCGACCGGATCGCCCCGCTGATCGGCGCGCCGCAAGGCTCCGTCGCAACCGGCGACACACTCTCGATCAAGGTCTATCAGGCGCTTGCAGCCGCGCTCAGCATGCGTCCCGGCCGCAAAGCGATTCTCTCCGACTCGGGCAATTTCCCCTCCGACCTCTACATGGCCGAGGGGCTGATCCGCACTATCGGCAAGGATTACGAGCTGCGCACGCCGGCGCCCGAAGCCGTGCCGGACTGCATTGCCGACGACGTGGCGGCGGTCATGCTGACGCAGGTCGACTACCGCACCGGCCGGATGCACGACATGGACGCCATCACCCGGGCCGCCCGCGCCGCGGGCGCGGTGACGATCTGGGACCTCGCCCACAGCGCCGGCGCGGTGCCCATCGACATGGCCGGGTGCCGGGCCGAGTTCGCCGTCGGCTGCACCTACAAATATCTGAACGGCGGGCCCGGCGCCCCGGCCTTCATCTATGTCCGCCCGGATATCGTCGAGGCGGTGGAGCCGGCGCTGGCCGGCTGGCTCGGCCATGAGGCGCCCTTCGCCATGGAGCGGAGCTACCGCCCCGCCATGTCAACCGAGCGGCTCCGGGTCGGCACGCCGTCCATCGTGCAGCTCGCCATCCTCGACCGGGCGCTGGATGTGTGGGAGGGCGTCGATATGGCGGAGATTCGCGCGGCCTCCATCGCGCTCTCGGAACGGTTCATCGCCGAGGTCGAGGCCCGCTGCCCGGGCCTCGCGCTGGCCTCGCCGCGCAACCCGGCCGAACGCGGCTCGCAGGTCTCCTTCGCCTTCGAGCACGGCTATCCGGCGATGCAGGCGCTGATCGACCGGGGCGTGATCGGGGACTTCCGCGCGCCCGACATCATGCGCTTCGGCTTCACGCCCCTCTATATCGACGAGGCGGACGTGCTGGCAGCCGCCGAAACTCTCGAAACCGTGATCGCGCAGGAACTCTGGCGCGACCCGAAATACCAGACCCGCGCGCGGGTCACGTGAAGCGCGAACAGGCCCGCACTCAGGCGGAACGGAGAATGCCCGCTCGCGAAGCCGCCGATTGCGGTTGGCGGCGGCGCATGAAATTGTTGCCGTAGCAATTTCGGGGGAGGCCGCAATGAGCCTGGCAGGTGTTAAGGCCCTGACTTTCGACACGGGCGGGACCATTCTCGACTGGCATTCCGGCGTCAAAGGCGCATTGGCCGAGACCGGCGCCAGGCACGGGATCGAGAAGGACTGGGCTCATATCGCCAACGAGTTCCGGCGCCGCTCGCTCGGGAAGATGATTAATCTGGGCGAAAGGGAGCCGCCGGCCTACAACATCGACGACGCCCACCGGATGGCGCTGGAGAGCCTTGTCGAGGAGCACGGACTCGACGCCTTCACCGAGAACGAGCGCCGCGCGATCGGTTACGACACGATGCACAATCTGCAGTGCTGGCCCGATTTCCCGGCCACCCTGCCGAAGCTCCGCGAGAAATTCCTGTGCGCATCGTTCACGATCCTCAGCTTCCGGATCATCATGGACACGGCAAGGCGCAACGGGCTTGGCTGGGACGCCGTCTTCTCCTGCGAGGCGATCGGCAAGTACAAAATTCTGCCGGAGGCCTACAACGCCGTCGCAAAGTTCCTGCAGCTGGAACCGGGCGAAATATGCATGGTGGCCTGCCACAATTTCGACCTCGACGCCGCGAAGGGCTGCGGCTTCAGGACCGCGTTCGTGAAGCGGCCCGACGAGTGGGGCCCCGAAGGCCCGCCCGACCGCGACCCGAATCCGGCCCACGACATCGTCGCCGACAGCTTCCCCGACATGGCGCGGCAACTGGGCGTGGCGATGTAACCCGTCCGGAGTCACCCAAGCGCTGCGGGCCTGGCGTATAGATGGATGGCGGAATCGATCCGATCTGTATCGTCACGAATGCCCTAGCCCCGCCACACCTCCCCCAGAAACCGCAGCCAGTTTTCTCCGGCGACCTTTTCGATCCGCGCGTCCGGCCAGCCGGCGCGGTCCATGGCAGCGATCAGGTTCGGGTAGTCGCGCATGCCGTCGAGGCCCTTCGGATTGGGCGGGCGGTTGGCCATGGGCGCGGAGAGCGCGCGGCCGCGGCCCTTGTCGGAGCGCAGATATTCGAAGAAGCCGACGCCGTGGCCCTGGGTGAAGTCGGTGCCGATGCCGACGTTCTCCTCCCCCGCCACGCGGATGGTGTGGTCGAGCAGCGCCACCACGTCGTCCACCGTTGCCTCGCCCTGCTGCGCCATGAAGGGCGTGTAGGCGACGACGCCGGTGAAGCCGCCCCGGTCGGAGATCAGCTTCAGCATCTCGTCCGGCTTGTTGCGCGGATGGTCGTAGAGCGCGTTGGGCGCGCAGTGCGTGTAGGCCACCGGCTGCTTCGAATGCAGGATGGCGTCGCGGCTCGTCCCGTCGCCGACATGGCTGAGATCGACCAGCATGCCGAGGCGGTTCATCTCGTCGATCACGTCGCGCCCGAAATCCGAGAGGCCGCTGTCCCGGCTCTCCCAGCAGCCGGAGCCGACGAGGTTCTGCGTGTTGTAGGTGAGCTGGATCACGCGCACGCCGAGATCGTGGAAGAGCGGCAGGTAGTCCACCCGGTCCTCGATGGGATAGCTGTTCTGCCAGCCGAGGAAGATGGCGACCCTGCCCGCCTCCTTCGCCGCGCGGATGTCGGCGACCGAGCGGGCCTGGGCCAGAATGTCGCTATGGTCGCGGAAATATCCCTGCCAGGCGGCGATATTGTCCATCGTCTCGCGGAAATTGTGCCAGACGGCGCAGGTGCAATTGGCGGCGGTGAGCCCGCCGTCGCGCATCTCCTCGAAGACCTCGCGGCTCCAGTCGGAAACGATCAGGCCGTCCACGATGACGGGGCTGTCGAGCGGCATGGAAACTTCCTCCCAGTAGTCGGATTCTTGCGTCGTCAGGCGGGCGCCGCCGGCGGAACCATGGCAGCCGGCGTCCAGCGCAGGCGGCGTCTTGCGAGGCGCTGTTCTTCGTTCTCATCGTCATAGTGAGCCGGGATCGGGTCGGGAAACTCGTCCTGCGGCAGGTCGAGCGTGTTGACGATCAGGGTCGCCAGCAGGCCGTCCGGCTCCTCCACCAGCGCCGAGACATAGACGCCGCAGGCCCGGCAGATGAGGAAGTCGGTGATGCCGAGGCCGAAGCGGTAGCGGTCCACCTTCGCCTCGTCGGCAATCGCGATCTCCAGCAGCCCGTCGGGGTCGCCGGTCGCGCGCACGCCGTGCTTGCGGCAGAAGCTGCACTGGCAGGCCCGGATCGGCCATTCCGCGACGGGCTTCGCCGTGCGGTAGGCCACGCGGATATTGCCGCAATGGCAGCCGCCCCTGTGAATCTCCGTCATCGCACCCTCTTCCTCAGGCTTCGCCGCGCGTTTCCCTGCGGAGCATCGGCAGAACCCGCTCGCTGAGCAAGTCGATGCTGCGGAGCACGAGCCGCTGGTCCATGCCGAGCCACTGGATGCGCGTCACGATGCGGTTGCAGCCGGTCGCTTCCGCCAGCGAGAGCAGTGCATCCGCGACTTCCTCCGGCGAGCCCATGACCACCCGCCCGGCGAGCAGCTCGTCGAGATCCGGCTCTTCCTTGCCGACGCCGCCGATGGTGCGGAACAGGCCCCACCGGTCGAAGACCCGGTAGCTCGCCTCCAGGAACGGCCCCGCCTCGCGGACCGCCGTCTCCCGGTCCGGCGCGACGACGATATTGCGCAGCATCGGGAAGCGGGCGGGCATGGGCTTGCCGAGCGCCTCCAGCGTCTCGCGGAAGCAGTCCGCCTGGCGCCTGACGACATCGCCCACCAGATGCGAGGAGGCGACCCAGCTGTCGCCGAGGCGCGTGTCGGCCAGCCGGCCGGCCCGCTCCACCGCCGCATCGACGCTGCCGCCGAACCACATGGGCGGCCGGGGCCGGCGCGCGGGCCTGAGCGCAAGGGTCAGGTCCTCCGCGGTGAAATGCCTGCCGGCGAAGTTCACCGCCTCCTCCGTGAACAGCCGGCGGACCAAATCGACCCCTTCCAGGTAGCGGCCGATCCGGCGCCCGAAATCGAGGCCCATCAACTCGAATTCGTCCCGCTGCCAGCCGGGCGCCACGCCGAGCGTGAACCTGCCGCCGGATACCGCATCCAGCAGCGCCGCCTGCTCGGCGATCTGGAAGGGATGGTAGAGCGGCAGGATGAGCATGCAGGTGGCGAGCTGCATGTCCCCGGCCTCGGGCGCGAGATGGAGCAGGGTCTCCAGCGGCGGGAACCAGGCGGTGTCGCCGTAGGAGAGGTGGTTGCCGATGGCGACGCCCTCGAAGCCGCCCTGGCGGGCGAGGCGCAACTGCTCGACATGCTCAGCCATCTTCCCGCCCATATCGGCGTCGGGGGGATGCTCGTTGCCGATGAAGAGATGCAGGTCCATGACCCGGCAGACTGGCCCAAAGCAGGCGCCGGCGCTACGCCCCGAACGCCGCAGAGACGCGCCGCATCGTCACTCCGGCGCGGCGGGGTCCGGAACGAAACCGGGCGCCTTGCGGCGCCCCTTGCGTGTGTAGGCCTTGCGGTTCCGGACCCGTTGCGGGCGCAGGGTGCGCACCATGCGGGCCATCGGGTTGCGCCGTTTCGGCGGCGGCCTCCGTTTGCGCATGGGTCCGGGTCCTGCAACAGGGTGGATGGTGGGCGCGGCTGGGTTTGAACCAGCGACCCCTGCCGTGTGAAGACAGTGCTCTCCCGCTGAGCTACGCGCCCGGAAAGACGGGTCGTCTAGGCTCGCCTCCCGCCGCTGTCAAGCGCCGGACCAGGGGTCGTCGAGGTCCAGGAGCGCGTTGTCCGCGCCGAGGCCGGGCGCCGGCGCGCGGATCGCCGGGCGCCGGCTGTCGAAGGAGATCGGCAGCGCCAGCGCCTGCATGCCGTCGCGCTCCGGCACATCGACGACCATGTCGAGCGCCCGCACCTGCGGCTCCTCGAGCGCGTCCGCCAGATTGTTGATGGGCGAGGCCGGAACGCCCGCAGCCTCGAAGACCTCCATCCATTCCCGCACGCGGCCCGCCGCCAGCACCGCCCGGAGGTCGCGCACGATCTCGCCGTGCCGCGCCATGCGCGCGGCATTGCCCTCGAATGCCGGGCTCTCGGCCCAGTCGCTGCGGCCGAGCGCCAGCCCGAGCCGCTTGAAGAGCCGGTCCGTCGCTGCGGTAATCAGGATGCGCCCGTCGGCGGCGTCGAACGCCTCGAACACGACCACGCGGGGGCTGCCGGTCGGGTGGCGCACGGGCCGCTTTCCGGTCGCCTTGTGGGAGACGAATTGCGTGGTCAGCAGGAACATCGCCGTTTCGAGCAGCGAGGTGTTGACGACGACGCCCTTGCCCGTCGTCTCCCGCTGGCGCAGGCCCGCCAGCGCGCCGAGCGCCGTCCAGAGGCCGGTGCCGAGGTCGCAGACCGCCGCCCCCAGGCGCATCGGCTGCCCGTCCGGGTCGCCCGTATTGTCCATCAGCCCGGAGAACGCCTGGAACAGGACCTCGAAGCCGGGGTCGAGCCGCTTCGGCCCCTTGTGGCCGAAGGCGCCCATGTCGCAATAGACCAGCCGCGGGTTCTCGCGCAGCAGGTCCGCCGGGCCGAGGCCGAGCTTCGCCGTGACGCCGGGCCGGAGGTTCTGCACGAACACATCGGCGCCGCGCACCAGCTTCAGCAGCCCCGCGCGGCCATCCTCCGTCATCAGGTCCAGCGACACGGACCGCTTGGAGCGGTTGACGCCGTGGAAGGTGGGTGCTGCGCCGAACCAGACCGGCGGCGTCCAGCGGCGCGACTCGTCACCCTCGGGGCGCTCGACCTTGATGACGTCGGCGCCCAGCTCCGCCAGCACCTGCCCGACGACGGGGCCGGCGATGATCTGCGCGAGTTCGACGACGCGCACGCCTGAGAGCGGCATCCGCCATCCCCCCTTCGTTCCGGGGCCGGCCAACACGCCGCTTGATGCGGGGCCGCCGGCCGCCTAACTCTAGATCGCAGAAGGATGGCACATCCGGGGAGAAGGCGCATGTTGGGCAGATGGGCACTGGCGGCCGCGATGCTGTGCATGGCGGGAACGGCCTTCGCTCTCGGCAGCGGCAGCGGCGGCAACGGGGACAAGTCCGGCCCGCTGGCCGCCATTGAGAAGAAGATCGAGGCCGGCAAATACGAGGAAGCGGTCGCCGACCTGGAGGTCCATATCGAGAAGAACCGCACCAGCGCCGACGCCTTCAACTGGCTCGGCTACGCCAACCGCGAGCTCGGCCGCTACAAACAGGCGCAGAAGGCCTATGCCCGCGCGCTCTTCCTCGACCCCGACCACAAGGGCGCGCATGAATATGCGGGCGAACTCCGCCTGCAGCTCGGAGACCTTGCGGGCGCGGAGAAGCACCTGGCGGAGCTGGACCGCATATGCCTGCTCGGCTGCGAGGAATACGATGAGCTGAAGGCGGAAATCGCCGCCTGGAAGAAGGCGAACGGCAAGTGATGCGGCCGCCATGGCCGGCCGGGGGCTCGCGGGCCGGCATGAGCCTCGGGCGCATCCTGGCCATGCTCGGGCGCTACTATTACCTCTTCAGGGGCTCGGTGCCGCGCATCGTCGAGCTCGCCTACTGGCCTATCGTCCAGGTCGCGCTCTGGGGGTTCATCACCAAGTTCTTCCTGGAGCACAGCAGCTGGCTGGTGAATGCGGCCGGCGCGCTGCTGGCGGGCGTGCTGCTCTGGGATGTGCTGTTCCGCGGCCAGCTCGGGCTCAGCATCTCCTTCCTGGAGGAGATGTGGGCGCGCAATCTGGGCCAGTTGTTCGCAAGCCCGCTCAGGCCCGGCGAGCTCATGGCAGCGATGATGCTGGGGAGCCTGATCCGCACCTCGCTCGGCCTGATGCCGGCGACGCTCGTTGCCTGGCTGCTCCACGAATACTCGATCTATTCGCTGGGCCTGCCGCTGATCGCCTTCTTCGCGAACCTCATGGCGTTCGGCTGGGCCATCGGGCTTGCGGTCTGCGCGCTGCTCATCCGCTACGGGCTCGCGGCCGAGAGCTTCGCCTGGGCCTCGATCTTCATCCTGGCGCCGCTGAGCGCGGTCTATTACCCGGTCGATGTGCTGCCCGAGGCGGCGCAGGCGGTCGCGCTTGCCCTGCCGTCGGCGCATGTCTTCGAGGGCATGCGCGCGGTGATGATCGAGGGCGTCTTCCGCACGGACCTGTTCCTGTGGGCCATCGGGCTGAACGTCGCCTATATCGCCGGCGGCGTAGCCCTCTTCGCCTACGCCTTCAACATCGCGCGCCGCCGCGGCCTCATCCTGCAATCCGGCGAGTAGGGAGGCGATTGCCGGTCGGCGAACGGGGCATATATAGGACGGCGTGGACCGTCGAAAATTCCTACGCACCGCCGGTAGCGCAACCGCATTCAGCCTGGGCGGCGGGCTGGCCCTGGCCGGGACGCTTCCCGGGACCGGCGCGCTGCACCGCCTCCTGGAAGAAACGCCCCGCGAACGCGTCGCCGCCGAGCTTGCGGGCCTGGTCCGGGGCGGTCTCGACCGCCGCAGGACGCTCGCCGCCCTGGCCGTCGCGGCTTCGCGCCGGGTCCGGCCCTTCCCCCATGTCGGGTTCAAATACCACACGGTGCTTGCGCTGCAATCCGTCCACCTGACGGCGCGCAACCTGCCCGGCAGGGAACGCTGGCTGCCGGTGTTCTGGGCGCTCGACTATTTCAAGCGCGCCCAGGAGGCGGAGCGCCGCCGGAGCGGCTGGACGATGGGTCCGCGGCCGGCCCCTGCGGTCGGGACGGCGGAGGCGGCCCGCGAACGCCTGGTCGATGCGCTGGACCGCTGGGACGTCGAGGCCGTCGATCCCGCTGTCCTCGATTTCGCCCGGCTGGCCACGCCGGAGCAACTCTTCGAGGTCCTTTTTCGATACGGCATCCGGGATCTTCGCGCGATCGGCCACAAGGCCATCGCGGTGCAGAACACGCATCGCCTCCTGCCGCTTGTCGGGCCCGAATACGCCGCTCCCCTGCTTCGCTCTCTGGCTGCCGCACTCCAGAATCACGGCTACGGCCCGAATCCCGCCACCGGCGACCTGCCTCCCGACCGGACCTGGCGGGCGTTCCAGGCGATGCTGGGAGAGGTTCCGAAGACCTGGAAACAAGGCCGTCGGGACGACTCTGCGCGCAATGAGTTCGTCCGCACGCTCCGCGAGGTTTCGGAGCTCGACGCAGGCCGGGCGGCGGTCGATCTCCTGAAAGGCGGCGTGTCCGCCAGCTCGATATGGGAGGCGCTCTTCGCCGCCGCCGCGGAGCTGGTGCTGACGCGGCCGGCGGTGGTCCCGGTGCACGCCCAGACATCCGCCAACGCGTTCCACCATGTATTCCGCCATGCGCGAACCGGGGAGACGCAGCTCCTGGCCCTCCTGCAGTCGGCGGCCTTCATACTGGCCTTCCGGCGCGGCGTCGGCGCGACGCGGCGCGACCTGCGCATCGACGGGCTGGAGCCTCTCGCGGTCCCCGGCGACGGCGCGGACGCGTTGCGCGCGGCATTCTCCGAACTGCCGCGGGATCGCGCCTCGGGAGCCCGCAAGGCCTTGGGCTACCTGCAACGGGGCGGCCCGGCCGACAGGCTGGGCGCGGGCGCGCGCCGGCAACTGGCTCTTAACGGCCGAGGGGCCCACGAGTTCAAGTTCACCGAGGCCGCACTGGAGAACTGCCGGGCCATGCCGCCCTCCGCGTGGCGGAACCGGTTTCTGGCCGCCTCAATGGCGTATTTCACTGGTCCGGCAGCAGCGCCGAGCCCCGTCGCTCAAGAGGCGCTGGCGCTGCTCGGCTAACCCGCATGTCACGCAGACGGCGCGGCCTGCATTGCGTCCGGACCTGCGGTGTGGCGCTTTTCGCCTCCGCCTCCGGGATCGCACGCCCATGCGGGCTCATCCTGCAATCCAGCGGTCAAACCGCCTTCCAACCAAGCGCAACCGTCAGCGAACAACAAGCAAGAGCGGGATGACCGGGGGGCACAAAGCTCAGTCGCCGGCGCCAGCTTCGGTGGGCCCCTGGCCTCGCGCGTTCCGGCCCGAAATATAGTCGCGCACGATGGTGAGCTGGCCCTTGACCTCGGCAAGGGCGGTCTCGACGGCGCGCAGGCGTTCGTCGATGCCGTCCATGCGTTTGTCGATGCCGTCAATACGCTTGTCGATGCCGTCCAGACGGGCGTTGACGCCCCTCTGTCCATTAAGGACCAGTCCGGCTAACGCAACGCCGACGGCGAGGATGGCGATCAGTTCGGGGCTCATGTGTGGAACCTAGCAAGTTTCGGGGTCGGGGTCACGCGGCTTCGGGGCACGAAGGCAACGGGATTGCCGGCCGGGCGCCGGTGGTGTAACCGACGGCCGCCATGAACCATGACAGCTACACCGACGCCCATCTCAAGGGCGTGCTGGAGAGTGTGCGGACCATCGCGATGGCGGGCGCCAGCCCCTACTGGAACCGGCCGAGCTACTTCGTGATGAAATATCTCCAGGCGAAGGGCTTCCGCGTGCATCCCGTCAATCCGGTCGCTGCCGGCGAGACCATACTGGGCGAGACCTGCTACGCCGACCTCGGCGAGCTGCCGGAGCCGGTGGATATGGTCGATATCTTCCGCAATTCCGAGGCCGCCGGCCCGCTTGCCGACCAGGCGGTCGAGATCGGGGCGAAAGTGGTCTGGATGCAGCTGACCGTGCGCAACGACGCAGCCGCCGAGCGCGCCGAGGCGGCGGGCCTCACCGTGGTGATGAACCGCTGCCCGAAGATCGAATATGCGCGCCTGTTCGGCGAGCTTTCCTGGAACGGCTTCAACTCGCGGCGCATCTCCTCGAAGCGCCGCCGGATCGTCTGACATGACCGACAACGAACCGGCTTTCGGCCTGGAAACACTCGCCATCCACGCCGGCGCGGGGCCGGACCCGGCCACCGGCGCGCGCTCGACGCCGATCTACCAGACGACCTCCTATGTCTTCGACGATGTCGATCACGCCGCTTCGCTCTTCAACCTCCAGACCTACGGCTTCATCTATTCGCGCCTGACCAACCCGACCGTCTCTGTGCTGGAGGAGCGGGTGGCGGCGCTCGAGGGCGGCAAGGGCGGCACGGCGACGGCGTCGGGCCATGCCGCGCAGATGCTGGGGCTCTTCCCGCTGATGCAGCCGGGCTCGCACCTGCTCTCGTCGAACAAGCTCTATGGCGGCTCCGTCACGCAGTTCACGCGCACCTTCGCCAAGTTCGGCTGGCAGGCCTCGCTGGTCGATTTCGACGATCTCGATGCGGTGCGCGCGGCGATCAGGCCGGAAACGCGGGTGCTGTTCTGCGAGTCGCTCGCCAATCCGGGCGGCATCGTCAGCGACCTGGAGGCGCTGGCGGACATCGCACATGAGGCGGGAATCCCGCTCATGGTGGACAACACCATGGCCACGCCCTTCCTCTGCCGGCCGTTCGAGTGGGGCGCGGACCTCATCGTGCATTCCATGACCAAGTTCCTCTCCGGCCACGGCAACGCGATGGGCGGCATGGTGGTGGACAGCGGCCGGTTCGACTGGGGGCAGAACGACAAGTTCCCGTCCATGACGGAGCCGGAGGGCGCCTATCACGGCCTGCGCTTCTGGGAGACCTTCGGCGACCTCGGCTACACCGTGCATTGCCATGCAGTCGGCCTGCGCGATCTCGGCGCGACCATGGCCCCGCTCAACGCCTTCCTCGCCATCACCGGCATAGAAACGCTGCCGCTGCGCATGGCCCGGCACAGCGAGAACGGGCTGGAAGTCGCCCGCTACCTCTCCGGCCATCCGGCCGTTGCCTGGGTCTCCTATGCGGGGCTGGACGACAACCCCTACAAGCCGCTCGCGGACAAGTATCTGAAGGGCTCGGGCGGCTCGGTGTTCACCTTCGGCCTCAAGGGCGGCTACGAGGCCGGCGTGCGGCTCGTCGAGGGCGTCGAACTGTTGAGCCATCTCGCCAATATCGGCGACACGCGCTCGCTCATCATCCACCCCCGCTCGACGACGCACCGCCAGCTTTCCGAGGAACAGGCGGCTGCCGCCGGCGCGGGCGACGAGGTGGTGCGCCTCTCCGTCGGGCTCGAAACCGCCGCCGACATCATCGCCGACCTGGAGCAGGCGCTGGGCTGAAGGCGTCAGGCCCGGACTATTCCTCCGGCGGTTCCGCCTGCAACGCCGCGCCGGACGCAATCAGGGCGTCGATTTCCGCCTCGTCGAGCCCCCAGTCGGCGAGCGCGGCGCGGGTGTCCTCGCCGGGGGCCGGCGGCGGGCGGGAGAGCGCGCCCGGCGTGCGCGAGAAGCGGGGCGCGGGGCCGGACTGGCGGATGCCGCGGCTTGCGGCGAGCGCGCCCCTTGCCGCCATATGCGGGTGGGCCGGGGCTTCCTCCAGGGTCAGCACCGGGGCGAAGCAGGCATCGGTGCCTTCCAGCAGCGCGCGCCATTCCTCGCGCGTCTTCGTCAGGAACAACCGCCGGAAGCGCTCGGTCAGTTCCGGCCAGCGGGCGCGGTCCATGCGCTTCGGCAGCGCCTCCGCATCGAGGCCCGTGAGCTTCAGGAAGGCGTCGTAGAATTCGGGCTCAATGGCGCCGAGCGCCACCCACTTGCCGTCCCGCGTCTCATAGCAGCGGTAGAAGGGCGCGCCGCCGTCGATCAGGTTCGCCTCGCGCTCGTCGCGCCACCAGCCGGCGGCGAAGAGCCCCTGCACGAAGGTCATCAGCGAGGCCGCGCCATCGACCATGGCGGCATCGACGACCTGCCCCTTTCCGGAGGTTCCGCGCTCGAACAGCGCCGCCATTATGCCGAAAGCGGCGTAGAGCGCGCCGCCGCCGAAATCGCCGGCGAGGTTGAGCGGCGGCGCGGGCGGGCCGGCGGCCGGGCCGATGGCGTGCAGCGCGCCGGTCAGCGCCAGATAGTTGATGTCGTGGCCGGCCGCGCCCGCAAGCGGCCCCGCCTGCCCCCAGCCGGTGAGGCGCGCATAGACGAGGCGGGGATTGCGCGCGAGCAGGATTTCCGGCCCGAGGCCGAGCCGCTCCATCACGCCCGGCCGGAAGCCTTCCAGCAGCACGTCGGCGCGTTCGGCAAGCGCCAGCACCGCCCGGGCCGCCTGCGGGTCCTTGAGGTCGAGCGCGGCGGAGCGCCGGCCGCGGTTCAGCAGGTCGGTGCGCGCATGGACGCGGTAGCGCGGCCGCACCCGGTCGATGCGCAGCACGTCGGCGCCCATGTCGGCCAGCAGCATGGCGCAATGCGGCCCCGGCCCGACGCCGGCAATCTCCAGCACACGCAGACCGGCAAGCGGCCCCGTCATGCCGTAGTGGCGGGCGGGTCGAAGGCGGTGACGGGGGGCGGCTCGCCCTCGAAACGCTCCACCTCGACCAGCGCGCTCATCGCGCTCGGGCCCTGGCCGAGTTTCGAGGTGCCGCGGTCGGCGGTCAGCACATTGGGGTTGCCGTGTTTGTCGAGGCTGCCGGGCTCGGAAGGGTCGGCCGGGTCGTACCAGGCCCCGGTCGCCAGCGCCGCAACGCCGGGCAGGACATCCCCGCTCAGCACCGCGCCTGCGAGCAGCGCACCGCGCGCGTTGAACACCCGCACGACATCGCCGTCCGCAATGCCGCGCGCCGCCGCATCCGCCGGGTTCAGCCGGATCGGCTCGCGGCCCTGCACCTTGCTCGCCTGCGAGACGCGGCCCTGGTCGAGCTGCGCGTGGAGGCGCGTCGCCGGCTGGTTCGAGATCAGGTGCAGCGGCCATTGCCTTGCGGCCTCGGCGCCCAGCCATTCCTTCGGCGGCAGCCAGGCCGGATAGCCGGGGCAGTCCTCATAGCCGAAGCCCGCCACACGCTCGGAATAGAGCTCGATCTTTCCCGAAGGCGTCGCCAGCCGCTCCTCGCCCCTGCGGAAGCCCTCGAACAGCACGCGCGGGCTTTCCGGCCGCGGCAGTTCCACATGCCCCTCGGCCCAGAAGGCGTCGAAGTCCGGCAGGTTGAGCCCGCGTTCGGCCGCGCGCCCGCAGGCCTCGTCATAGATGCGGCGCAGCCACTCCATTTCGCCGAGCCCCTCGGTGAAGCGCTCCCGGAATCCCAGCCGGTCGGCGATGTCGGCGAACACGTCATGGTCGTTGCGCGCCCGGCCCACGGGACCGATGGCGCGGTGCATGGCGAGCCAGAACCGGTCCCGCCGGCCGGCGGCGATGTCGTTGCGCTCCAGGGTCGTGGTCGCCGGCACGACGATGTCGGCATGGCGCGCGGTCGCCGTCCACCAGGGGTCGTGGACGATGACCGTCTCCGGGCGGCGGAAGGCGCGGACGAGCCGGTTGATGTCCTGGTGGTGGTGGAACGGGTTGCCGCCCGCCCAATAGACGAGGCGCGTGTCCGGATAGCGCCGCCGCTCGCCGTCGAAATCGTAGGCGCCGCCAGGATCGAGCAGCATGTCCGCGATGCGCGACACGGGGATGAACTCATCGACCGGGTTCGGCCCGATGGGGAAGGTCGGCCCGGCAATGCCGTGGCGCGGCGCGCCGATGCCGGAGACGCACCCGTAGCCGAAGCCGAAGCCGCCGCCCGGCAGGCCGATCTGGCCGAGGCAGGCCGCGAGCGCCACGGTGGCCCAGAAGGGCTGCTCGCCATGGTCGCCGCGCTGGAGCGCCCAGGCGGTGGAGATCATGGTGCGCGCCGACGCCATCTCGCGGGCGAGCGTTCGGATGCGCGCCGCCGGCACGCCGGTAATGCCCTCCGCCCATTCCGGCGTCCGGCCCTCCAGCGAGGCTTCGAAGGCGGCCGCGCCGGTGCAGCAACGCTCCAGGAATGCCCGGTCGGCCAGCCCCTCCGTCAGCAGCACCTGGGCGAGCGCCAGCATCATGGCGGTATCGGTGCCGGGACGAATCGGGATCCACTCACCTTCGACATCGGGCGGCAGATCGTCGCCGAGCGGCGAGACGGCGACGAAACGCGCGCCGCGCCCGGCCGCCTCGCGGATGAAGCCCGCCGCCGCATGTTCGCCATTGCCGCCGGAATCGACCTGCGCGTTCTTCAACGGCAGGCCGCCGAAGGAGACCATCAGCCCGGTATGCCCGACGATGGAGGGCCAGTCGGTGACCGGGCCCGCCGCCGCCTCGACGCCGCCCAGTATATGCGGCAGCACGGCGAGACCCGCCGCGTAGCTGTAATTGTGCCGCTGGTTGGTGAAGCCGCCCGCCATGCCGAGGAAGCGCTGCAATTGGCTCTTGGCATGGTGGAAGCGCCCGGCGCTCGCCCAGCCGTAGGAGCCGCCGAAGAGCGAGGCATTGCCGTGGTCGCGGCCGACGCGGGCGACCTCCTCCGCGATGAGATCGACCGCCCGGTCCCAGTCGAGCGGCACGAAGGCGTCGCGGCCCCGGCCTTCGCCGCCGTCGCCGTCCAGCCAGCCGCGTCGCGCCACCGGTCCCTCGATGCGCGAGGCGTGATGCACCGCGTCTGGAATCGAGGCGACGATGGGAGACGGCTCGGGGTCCTTCGCGAAGGGCAGCGCGGCGGTGACGCGGCCCTCCGCCGTCTCCGCGCGGAAGGCGCCCCAGTGGGAGCCGTGATGGAAGACCGCCACCGCGCTCAAAGCCCCAGCACGTGCTTGGCGACGATATTGCGCTGGATCTCGTTCGACCCGCCGTAGATCGTGGCCGCACGCTTCAGCAGATGCTCGCTCATCAGCCCGACCGCGCGATCTTCGATGGGCGGCTCCTCATTGGTGTCGAGACGCGTCCACTCCAGCGAATAGGGAATGGCATCGACGCCGACGGCCTCGATCAGCATCTCGTTGAGCGCCTGCTCGATCTCGGTGCCGCAGATCTTGAGGATCGAGGCTTCCGGGCCGACGCCGCCGCCCTTCTCCTCGGCCGCCAGCGTGCGCAGATTGACGATCTCCAGCGCGCCGAGCCTTGCCTCCACCTCGCCGAGGCGGGCGCGGAACCCGGGGTCGTCGGCGAGCGCGCCGCCGTTCGTCCCGGTCTCGACGGAGGCCACCTCCTTCAGCCGCTCGACCTTCATGCGCGACTTGGAGACGCCGGCAACGCCCGCGCGCTCGTTGCCGAGCAGGAACTTGGCGTAGGTCCAGCCCTTGTTCTCCTCGCCGACCCGGTTCGACACCGGCACGCGCACATCGGTGAAGAACACCTGGTTGAGATAGTGCCCGCCGTCCATGGAGATTATCGGCCGCACCTCGATGCCGGGGCTTTCCATGTCGATCAGCAGGAAGGAGATGCCCTGCTGCTGCTTCGCCGCCTCCGGGTCGGTGCGGACCAGCGCGAAGATCCAGTCGGCGTTGTGCGCGCCGCTGGTCCAGATCTTGGAGCCGTTGACGACATACTCGTCGCCTTCGCGCACGGCCCGCGTCCTGAGCGAGGCGAGATCGGAGCCGGAGCCGGGCTCCGAATATCCCTGGCACCAGAAGACGTCGCTCTTCAGGATCGCCGGCAGGTGCCGGGCCTTCTGCTCCGCGCTGCCGAAGGTGTAGATCACCGGCCCCACCATCATGATGCCGAAGGGCGAGAGCCGCGGCGCGTAATGGCGCTGGTACGCTTCCTCGAAGATGAACTTCTGCGTGGGCGTCCAGCCGGTGCCGCCATGCTCCTGCGGCCAGTTGGGCGCGATCCAGCCCCGGTCGTAGAGCGCTTTCTGCCAGCGCCGCATATCCTCCTTGGAGACATAGGAGGGGTTGCGCCGGACCTGCTCGGAGAGCCGCGGCTCCAGATTGGCCCGGAAGAAGGCGTCCACCTCCTCGGCGAAGGCGCGTTCCCCGGCGGTGAATTCGAGCTGCATGGAACGAAGGCTCCCGTTTATGGAAAGACCGGCTCGCGGCGGTTCTGGAAGGCGTCGAGGCCCTCGGCCACGTCGCTGTGCTGGAGGGCGGCCACGACGGCGCCCCGCTCCAGCGCGAGACCCACGTCGAGCGGGCCTTCGAGGCCGCGCCGCGCCATGCCCTTCATGAAGGCGAGGCCGTGGCGGCTCTTGGCCGCAAGGTCGGCGCAATAGGCCCGCGCGCGGGCGTCCAGCTCCGCATCCGGCACGACGTGGTTGAAGAGGCCCCAGCGCTCCGCCTCGGCCGCGTCGAGCCAGCGGGCGGTGAACATGAGGTCGAGCGCCCGGCGGAGGCCAACGATGCGGGCCAGGCGCTGCGTGCCGCCGCCGCCCGGCGGCAGGCCGTAGCGGGCGTGCTGGCAGCCGATGCGCGCGCTCTCGGCCGCGAACACCGTGTCGCAGGCGACGACGAGCTCCATGCCGCCGGCAAGCGCGAGGCCCTGCACCGCCGCCACCACCGGCAGCGGCGAGTCCTCGAAACGGCGCGTCGCCTCATGGATGGCGCCGATGAAGGGCGTGAGCGCCTCGGCCGACTTCCGCCGCTCCAGCACCTCGTCGAGGTCCGCGCCGGTGCAGAACTGCCTGCCGTTCGCATTCACCAGCACGGCGCGCACCGCCGGGTCCGCCTCGAACCGGTCCATGCCGGCGATGAGCCCGTCCAGAAGCCCGGTGGAGATGCAGTTGAACTTGTCCGGCCGGTTGAGCGTCAGCACCCCCACCCCGCCATCCGTCGAAACCAGCACAGCTTGCGTCATCGCCCTCTCCCTGTCGCAGCCTGCCCGCATTGCATAGCGCAGCCGGGCGGGACGGCAAAGTGCGCGGTCCGCAGACGCGGTCCTTTCCAGGCGGCCCCGCGCTCTCAGAGAATAAACCGCGACAGGTCGGCGCTCTTGGCGAGTTCGCCGACGCGCTCGCGGACTTCGCCTGCGTCTATGGTCACGGTTTCGCCGCCGCGGTCGGATGCGGTGAAGCTGATTTCCTCCAGCAGCTTCTCCAGCACGGTGTGCAGGCGGCGCGCGCCGATATTCTCGACCTGGGCGTTGATGTCGGCGGCGAGCTCAGCCAGCGCGTCCACCGCATCGTCGGTGAAGTCGAGCGTCAGGTCCTCCGTGCCCATCAGCGCCTTGTATTGCGTGATGAGGCTCGCTTCCGGCTCGGTCAGGATGCGGCGGAAATCCTCGCGCGTCAGCGCATCGAGCTCGACCCGGATCGGCAGCCGGCCCTGGAGTTCGGGCAGGAGGTCCGCCGGCTTGGCGAGGTGGAAGGCGCCGGACGCGATGAACAGGATATGGTCGGTCTTCACCGCGCCGTGCTTGGTGGCGACGGTCGTGCCCTCGATCAGCGGCAGCAGGTCGCGCTGCACGCCCTCGCGGCTGACATCCGCGCCGAGCCGGTCCGAGCGCGCGCAGATCTTGTCCACTTCGTCAATGAACACGATGCCGTTCTGCTCGACCGCATGGATCGCGTCGCGGGTCAGCGACTCGTCATCGAGCAGCTTGTCGCTTTCCTCGGCGATCAGCGCCTCGTAGCTCTCCGCGACCTTCATCTTGCGGGTCCTGGTGCGGCCGCCGCCCAGCGCCTTGCCGAAGATGTCGCCGAGATTGATCATGCCCATCTGCGCGCCCGGCATGCCGGGAATATCCATGGTCGGCAGCGAGAGGCCGCCCGTGTCCTCCAGTTCCAGCTCGATCTCGCGGTCGTCGAGCTTGCCGTCGCGCAGCAGCTTGCGGAACTTCTCGCGCGTGTCGGCGGAGGCGGTCTTTCCGACCAGCGCATCGACGACCCGGTCCTCCGCCGCGCCGTGGGCCTGGGCCTGCACCTCCTTGCGCCGGCGCTCGCGGGTCAGGTGGATCGAAATCTCGACGATGTCGCGCACGATGCTCTCGACATCGCGGCCGACATAGCCGACCTCGGTGAACTTGGTGGCCTCGACCTTGAGGAAGGGCGCCTGGGCGAGCCGGGCGAGGCGCCGCGCGATCTCGGTCTTGCCGACGCCGGTAGGCCCGATCATCAGGATGTTCTTCGGAAGGATTTCGTCGCGCAGCGCCTCGGGAAGCTGCTGGCGGCGCCAGCGGTTGCGCAGCGCGATGGCGACGGCGCGCTTGGCGTCGTCCTGGCCCACGATGAAGCGGTCGAGCTCGGAAACGATCTCCCGGGGGCTGAACGAGGTCACGGCGTCTCCAGGCTCTCGATGGTCAGTTCGCTGTTGGTATAGATGCAGATGCCGGCCGCGATTTCCATGGCGCGCCGCGCGACCGTCTCGGCGTCCATGTCCTCGACGGGATGCAGCGCGCGGGCCGCCGCCAGCGCATAGGCCCCGCCCGAGCCGATGCCGATCAGCCCGTCCTCCGGCTCCAGCACGTCGCCATTGCCGGTCAGCACCAGCGAGACGTCCCGGTCGGCCACCGCCATCATCGCCTCCAGCCGGCGCAGGTAGCGGTCCGTGCGCCAGTCCTTCGCCATCTCCACGCAGGCGCGCGCCAGCTGGCCCTTGTATTGCTCCAGCTTGCCTTCAAGGCGCTCGAAGAGGGCGAAGGCGTCGGCGGTGGCGCCGGCGAAGCCCGCGATCACCTTGCCGTCGCCGAGCGGGCGCACCTTGCGCGCATTGGCCTTGAGCACAGTGGGCCCGAGCGTCACCTGCCCGTCCCCGGCGATCACCACCCGGCCGCCCTTGCGCACCGAAAGGATGGTGGTGCCGTGCCAGGCGGGCGTTTCTTTGTCGTCCATGGGGCCCCCGAGCCTCCGGTAAGCGCAGAGGGGGTTTAGCCCGGAAGCCGCATCCTTGTCACGGCCCGCTTGCGGATGCCGCCGGAAGTTCGCCTAAAGCACCTCGTCGCCGCGCGAGACGGTTTCGCCGTAGCGGGAGAGGGAGGGCGGCCTGAGGCCGGCATAGGCGCGCTCGACCGCCTCGGCCGTGGCCCGGTTCTCGCGCTCGAAGAGGCTGTTGCCGGCGAGGTCGCTCTCGACCAGCAGCGGGCCGAAGCGGGCAACCTCCAGCACCCAGACCGCCTGGGCGATGCCGAGGTCCTCCAGCCAGTGCGCCGCCTGCACATGCGTGACGCCGCGCCCGAGCAACGCGCCCGTGCCGTAGCCGACCGTGGTGAGATAGACCGCCCCGTTCGGCACGAAGAGGTCGCGGTAGTCGGCCTCCGACATGCCGCCCTTGCCGACGATCACCTTCGCGCCCGAAAGCTCGAAGAAGCGCGCCATGAAGCGCGAGAAGCGAAAGCTCGCCGTCGCCGTCACCGCGCCGAGGTTCAGGCTGCCGTCCTCGGCCACGCTGGCGGCGGGCGAGCAGTGGAAATTGACGTTGCTGAGCGCCTTGAGGTCCACCGGCGGGGCCATGCCTTCGTCCACCAGCCGGCGGTAAAGCCCCTCGCGGCCGGTATAGATCACCCCGTCCAGATAGACGATGTCGCCGATGGCGAGCGCCGCGAGCGCCTCCGGCCCGACCGGCGTGCTCAGGCGGTGCGTGCGAGGGGTGTGGGCCACCCGACCGTCTCCCGGCGCATATAAGGCGTGAACCAGCGCGGGTCGCTGCGGTATTCGACCCCGCCGCCGGCATGGACCCGCGCCGTCGCCCGGCGCGAGGAGAGGCAGAAGCAATGCACGCTCATCGGCATGCCGCCGGTATGCGTGTAGCCGACCTCCACATGGCAGTCGATCACCATGGAGGAGCCGACGAAGCCCATCGGCCCCATGCCGATATTGTTGCCGAGCTCCTTCAGCTCCGCCTCCAGCTTCGCGATGCCCGGATCGGGGTTAGGCTCGCCCACGGGCCGCAGGCAGGCGGCCTGCTTGCCGAGCGTCATGGAGGTGTCCTTGGAGCCGCCCAGCCCGATGCCGACGATGGCCGGCTGGCAGGCGAGGCCGCGCCGCCCGAACTGCACCAGCGTATCGAGGAAGAAGCGCTTGATGCCGTCCATGCCGTCGGCGGGGAACAGCATCCGGTAGTCGGTGCCGAACAGCCCGCCCTTGTGGACGGTGGTGAGCTCGATCCAGTCCGCATCCGGCTCGAAGCTGTATTCGATTTCCGGCGCGTTGATGCCGACATTGTTGTCATGGTCGGTGCGCCAGAGCGGATGCACCCGGTTCGGGCGGAGCGGCACGGTTCGCGTCGCCTCGGCCGTGGCCGCGCGAATCGCCTCCTCCAGCGCCACGAAGCCGCCTTCCGGCCGCGCCTCGTTGCCGGCCTTCACATAGAAGCGCGGCACGCCCGTGTCGGCGCACATGGCGCGGCGGTCGGCCTCCGCCGCCTCCCAATTCTCCAGCATCGCCTCCAGCACGAAACGCGAGAGCTCGTGCTGCTCGCGCCCCAGCATGCCGCGTATGCCGTCGCGGTAGTCGCGCGGGATTTCGATGGCGGCGCGCGCCATGATCTCCGTGGCGGCCTCTCGCAGCAGGTCCCGGGCGATCTCGGACATGGCTGCCGGAATAGGCCGGGCGCCTGCGGGCGTCAACCGCCGGCGCTCATGTCCGCCATCTGAGCAGGAAGCGCTCCAGGCGCGCGATCGACCAGTTCACGGTCAATCCCATGACGGACAGGATCGCGACGCCGGCCAGCAGCTCGTCCAGCGCCATGAGGCTGCCGGCGAGCAGGATATAGGCGCCGACCCCGAACTCGGCGCCGATCATCTCCGCTGCAACCAGCAGCACGATGGCGATGGCGGCCGAAATGCGGAAGCCCGGCAGGATCGCCGGCAGCGCGCCCGGCAGGACGATCTTGCGCACGATGGAGAGCCAGGAGAGCCCGAAGGACTGCCCCATCCGGATCAGGCCGCGGTCCACATTGTCCACGCCGCCATAGGTCGCGACCACGGTCGGGAAGAAGGTGCCGAAGAGGATGGTCGCCACCTTCGATCCCTCGCCGATGCCGAACCAGACCACGAAGAGCGGCAGCAGCGCGATCTTCGGGATCGGGAAGATGGCCGCCACCACCGGCGCCAGCCCGGCGCGGGCGAGCGAGAACAGCCCGATGGAGAAGCCGACGGCGATGCCGAGCAGCGTGCCCAGCGTCCAGCCGGCCAGGAGGCGCTGGAGCGAGGCGCCCAGATGCTTCCAGAGCAGCCCGCTTTCGACGAGATGGGCGAGCGCGGCCAGCGCCTCCGACGGTGCCGGCAGCACCAGCGGCGGGATCGCGCCCGTGCGGCACCCCGCCTCCCACAATGCAAGGACGGCGATGAACACCAGCGGCCCGACGACGCCGAGCGGCCGCGGCGAGAAGCCGCCGCCCCGGAACGCGACGGGGCGGTCGCCATCGCTGCGCTCAGCCATCGACGAGCTCCAGGTCGGCCGCCTGCGCTTCGTCCCGAAGCAACTGCCAGAGCCGGCTGCGGTGCGCCTCGAGCGCGCCGGCATGCGCCGCGCGCGCATCGAGGGGCAGGTCGATCTCCAGGATTTCGCGCACCGTCCCCGGCCGCCGGGACAACACGACGACCCGGTGCCCCAGGCGCACCGCCTCACGGAGATTGTGGGTGACATAGACGCCCGAGAACCGCTCCCGCGCCCAGAGGTCCACGAGATCGTCGAGCAGCAGCTCGCGGGTCTGTGCATCGAGGGCGGACAGCGGCTCGTCCATCAGCAGGAAAGCCGGCGACACGGCGAGCGCGCGGGCAATCGCCACGCGCTGCTTCATGCCGCCGGAAAGCTGCCGGGGGAACGCCGCGCGGAACTCCGAGAGGCGCATGCGCGCCAGCACACCGTCCACGATTGCCGCGATCTCCGCGCGCCCGAACCCGTGGTCCTCCAGCACCAGCCGCACATTGCCCTCGACCGTGCGCCAGGGCAGCAGCGCGAAGTCCTGGAAGATGTAGGTCAGCGGGTTGAGGCAGCCGGGAGGCGGCGCGCCGGCCTGGACGACCTCGCCGCGTTCCGGACGCTCCAGCCCGCCGATCAGGCGCAGCAGGGTGGACTTGCCGCAGCCGGACGGGCCGACGATGCACACGATCCGCCCGGCGGGGATATCGAGGTCGATGCCCCGCAGGACCTCGATATCCCCGTAGCCGTGGCAAAGGCCGGCAAGGCGGAGTTCCATCGCGCCGCCCCCGCCCCCCATCCGTCACCCCGGCCCCCGAGCCGGGGTCCATCCATGACTCCCGATGCCGCCGCGGCCGGTGGAGAAGAGGCCGAACCGCCGGGGCCTGCCCCGGACCGCGATCCGGAGCTGCCGCGAGAATCGAGGCTGGACCCCGGCTCGGGGGCCGGGGTGACGAAGTGGGACATGCAATGCCACACGACCGGGCAGAGATGTATGCATGCGGCAGGCCCGGCGGGTCAGTAGGTTTCGACGTAGCTCCCGTCCACCAGCTTGTCGATGCCGATGTCGCCCTTCACCAGCCCTTCGGCCTTGAACCAGTCGAGCTGCGCCCGGACGCTCGACAGGTTCAGCTTCGCGCCTTCGTTGAGCCGCATGGCGCCGTTGCGGATCGACGGCGCGGCCTTCTCGTAGGGCCGGCTGGTATAGACGTATTTGTGGATGAGCCTGACCGTCGCCTCGGCCGCGTCCTCGCCGGCGGTCTTGTCCACAAGCGCGGCGTTGAAGTCGGCCGCCCCGCGCGAGAAGGCCGCGAGGAAGCGCGTCGTCAGGTCCCGCTTGTTGGCCGCGTTCTCCGCCGAGGTGAACACGGTCGTCACCTGGTAGTCGGGCGCATAGTCGTTGACCCAGCCGACGATGTGGACCGCGCCGCCCTTCGCCAGCGCCTTGGCGATATGCGGCACGATGGCCCAGGCGTCGATCTGGCCCGATTTGAGCGCGCCGATGACCGCGCCCACCTTCTGCAGCGGCTTGAGCGCGATCTCGGACATCGGGATGCCTTCCTTTTCGGCAATGCGCGACGCCATGTAGTGGAAGGAGGAGCCCGTCTGCGTGATGCCGAAGCTGCGCCCGGCGAGCTTCGCTGGCGAGGTCACGCCGTCCTTGAACGCCGCGTCGGAAACGAGGATCGCGGACCCGTCGATCCCCTCCTCCTCGTGCAGCGCGCCGCCTATGACCTTGATGGCGCCCTTGTCGGCGAGGTTTATGAGCCCGCCGGTAATCGCGGTGACGCCGTAGTCGATGTCGCCGGAGGCAATGGCGACCGCCATCGGCGCGGCGGCCTGGAAATACACGAACTCGACATCGAGCCCGGCTTCCTTGAAGTAGCCCTTCTCGAAGGCGATGAAGCTTGCGGAGTGGGAGGTAAAGCGCAGCGCCCCCACCTTGATCCTGTCGTCCGCCGCAACCGCGGTGCCGGCAAGAACCGTCGCCCCCGCCAGCAGCGCCAGCGCCGACCGCCGGAGCGCGGCCGCAAACCGTGTCGTCAACATATTCCGCTCCCTCTCCCGGAAAGACTGCCCGAACCCGCCCATCATACAGGCTGGGGCCGGAACGGAGAAATCGGGACGCCCGTCCCGGCGGAGCGGCCCGGCCGGTTTCCCCCTTTTTCCAGCGGCGGCGGGTTGCGACTCATGAAGAACGCGCCCCGCCGCCTGCCCTCGCGAAACCGGGGGACGCCCCGGTTCCCCTTCAGCGTCACCCCGGCCGGAACGGAGCGAAGCGGAGTGGAGAGCCGGGGTCTCCCTGCGGCGTTGCGCCTACCGGGAAAGGTCCCGGATCGGCGCTGACGCGCCGTCCGGGACGACGGCAAAGGCTCATGGGTTCTTGCTTGCAGCCGCTGGTATTACGCCGCCATTGCCTCCATGGGCTCGCGGTACGGATAACCGAGCGCGTCGGCGACCTCCCTGCAGGTCACCTCGCCGGCATGCACGTTGAGGCCGTTGCGCAGGTGGGGGTCGTCGGCAAGCGCGCGGCGGTAGCCCTTGTCGGCCAGCGCCAGCACATGCGGGAGCGTCGCGTTGTTGAGCGCGTAGGTCGAGGTCTGCGGGACGGCGCCCGGCATGTTGGCCACGCAGTAATGGACCACATCGTCCACGATGTAGGTCGGGTCGCTGTGGGTGGTGGGATGCGAAGTCTCGAAGCAGCCGCCCTGGTCGATGGCGACATCGACCACCACCGAGCCCGGCTTCATCCGGCGGATCATGCCCTCCGTGACGAGCTTCGGGGCGGTCGCGCCCGGGATGAGCACGCCGCCGATCACCACGTCCGCGTCGGTGACGTGTCGGTCGATCATGGTGCGGGTGGAGTAAACGGTGTCGAGCGGGCCGCCGAACTGGCGCCACAGCGCCCTCAGCGCCTCCGCCGAGCGGTCTATGGCCCATGTATCGGCGCCCATCCCCATCGCGATGTATGCCGCGTGGGTGCCGACCACCCCGCCGCCGATGATGACCACCTTGGCCCGGGGCGCTCCGGGCACGCCGCCGAGCAGCATTCCCTTCCCCCCATTGACCTTTTCGAGCGCGTGGGCCGCGGCCTGGACGGAGAGCCGGCCCGCCACCTCCGACATCGGCGCAAGCAGAGGCAGGCCGCCGCGCGGAGAAGTGACCGTCTCGTAGGCGATGCAAACCGCCCTGCTCCTGACGAGGTCCTCGGCCTGCTCGGGGTCCGGAGCGAGGTGCAGATAGGTGAAGAGCACTTGCCCCTCGCGCAGCATGGCGCGCTCGGCGGCCAGCGGTTCCTTGACCTTCACGATCATCTCCGCCCGCTCGAAGACCTCTTGCGCGCTGTCAACGACCTCAGCGCCTGCCTCGGTATAGTCGGCGTCGTCAGCCCCGATGCCCGTTCCGGCGCCTTGCTCCACGATCACGCCATGACCGTGCAGGGCCGCTTCGTTCACGCTGTCGGGCGTGAGTCCCACGCGGTATTCGTGGTCCTTGGTCTCCTTCGGCACCCCGATGAGCATGGCGACGGCCTCCATGACAGGCGGGCATTGCGAATCCCGGCCTCTCCCGGAATGTGGTGAGGCGGCGGGCGGTCGTCCAGACCCGGCCGCCTCATACCCACGAAAGCTTGCATTGCGCACGGTATTGCCGTACGCATGCCGCCATGATCGTCCGTTCGTTTCGCCACCGGGGCCTGCGCCAGCTCTACGAGACCGACTCGTCCCGGCTGCTGAAACAGGACCTCGTAGACCGCGTGCGCGGTATCCTGGCCGCGCTCGCCATAGCCGAGACCATGGAGGGCTTTATCCGCGATGCGGCGCCCGGATGGCGGGTCCACCGGCTCTCCGGCGCGCGCCGCAACGAGTGGAGCGTTTCGGTGTCGGGCAACTGGCGGATCACCTTCGAGGAGAGGGATGGCGCGATCGGGCGCGTGAACCTGGAGGACTACCACTGATGACCAGCGACGGCATCAAGATGGGGATGACTCCCCCGCATCCCGGAACCTTCATCCGGATCGAGGCCCTTGAGGAACTGGGGTTGAGCGTTGCGGCGGCGGCGCGGATTCTCGGCGTGCGCCGCGCGACGCTCTCGGACCTGGTGAACGGCAACGCCTCGCTGTCGCCCGAGATGGCGATGCGGGTCGAGAAGGCGTTCGGCCTCAGCATGGACCTGCTGCTGCGGATGCAGGCGTGGCACGACGCCGCGCAGATGCGCGCACGGGCCGGCGAGATCGACGTTCGCCGGTATCATCCGGCGTGATCGGCCCGCAAGGCCAGCACCGGGGAGGCCGCGGACTGTGAGCGCAACGCGCATCGGGATCGATCCCGGCGTTCCGTCCACCCTGCCCGAACGCCCTCCTCCGTCATGCTCGGACGCCCCCTGTCCGTCATACCCGGACGCCCCCCTTTCGTCATACCCGGACTTGTTCCGGGTATCTCTCTCAAGCGGCTCCACCAGGCGGCCGTATGGATACCCGGAACAAGTCCGGGTATGACGGGAACAGGGCCGGGACGCCGGGTGTCGATCCGAGTCCCGATTTCGCCGAACCCCTCGAAACCCGGTTGAATCCAAGCCATGCGCTCTGTCCCCCAAATCTAAACCGGACAGCAGTGGAACAAGTCCGGGTATGACGATGAAGAGGGCCCGCATCAGCCGCCGGCGGGCGTGGGGGCGGGGTTGCGGCGGCGGCGCTGGAGGCCGTGGCGCTTCAGGAAGCGGTGCAGGGTGGTTACGGCGAAAACCGCGCCCTCGGCGGCGAGCGCCCGTTGCAGCGCGCGCACCGAGAGGTCCGGCCGGCCCTCCACAAGGCGGAAAATGCGCTCCCGCTCCGGCTCGATCCCGGACGGGCGGCCGCTCTTCGGGTCGGGGCGAAGATGGCCGCGCTGCCGGTAGCGCCTTACCCACCGCCAGACGCTGGGTTCGCTCACCTCGAAATGCCGGGCGGCGGCCCGCCCGGTCATTCCTTTCTCCAGCACCGCCGCAACCGCCCGGCGGCGGAGGTCCTCGCCGACGGGGCTGCCCCGCCTGCGCTCCGTCAATGTCCCGGTCATCTTCCCTCCCCGGCCGCGCCCGGCCCCCTGTCTTCTCCAATGGAACATTGCGCGCCCCTGCCCGGCCGGCGCGCGCAGCTCCCCCGTCTGCCGCCCCCGGCGCGTTCGACTGCCCCAATCCCGTCGCGTGGCCGCAATGCGGCGCGTTTCGTCAGGTCACTGTTCCCTTTTTAAACCTTTATGGGCAGGAAATTAGGGCTTATTTTCCCGAATTGCAACCCTCGGGAAGAAAAATATCCACAGGGCGCGGGGCGAAGGCCCGTCACGCCGAGAGACCCTCCCCGCCCCTCCCGCCCAGCGGGAGGGGAGAAGACGGGGCGGCTTCCCTTGGCCAGGCAAAGGGAGAAGAGGAAGGAACCGCCGCCGCAATTTCCTCTCTCCCCGCTTGCGGGGAGAGGCCGGGAGAGGGGGCCGCCGGCAGGCGGCGCAAGCGGCGGGCGAAGGCCGGCGGACACCCGTCACGCCGAGAGGCCCTCCCCCGCCCCCCCCCCCCCCGCCCAGCGGGAGGGGAGAAGAGGAAGGAGCCCCCCGCCTCAACCGTCCAGTTGGTCCAGAAAGGCCAGCACTTCTTCCGCGAACAGCGCCGGCTCCTCCATGGCGGCGAAGTGGCCGCCGCGCGGCATGTCGGTCCAGCGCATAACCGGCGCGATCCGCTCCAGCCAGCGCCGGGGCGCCATCGGATAGGTGTCGTTCGGGAAATGCGCCATGCCCGTCGGCACGGTGATCCGCTCGCCCGCCGGCAGCATGTAGTGCTTGCGGTCCAGCACCGTCGCATACATCCAGGCGGAGCTGGCGAGCGTGTTGGTGAACCAGTAAAGCGCGATATTGCCGAGCACGAGGTCGCGGTCGAGATTCGAGCCCGCGTCCGGCCAGCCGTAGAACTTCTCCAGGATCCAGGCGCAGAGCCCCGCCGGCGAGTCCGAAAGGCCGACCGCGAGGCTTTGCGGCTTGGTCGCCTGGATGCGCAGATAGCCGCCCTCGAGGTCCACCGTGCGGCGCATGGCCCCGATCCACGCCTTCTCCGCCTCGTCGAGCGGCTCCTGGAGGCGCGCCAGATCGGGGCGCATGATGAGCATGTTGAGGTGGATGGCGCGCACGGCGTCGGCATGGTCGTAGCCGAGCCAGCAGGTGACCAGCGAGCCCCAGTCGCCGCCCTGCGCCACGAAACGCTCATAGCCGAGCGCCGCCATCAGCCGGCGCCAGAGCCCCGCCACCTCGCGCGCATAGACCGGCCGGGTCGTGGGCGAGGAGAAGCCGTAGCCCGGCAGGTGCGGGACCACCACATGCGCCCGCGCCGAGAGCGCCGGCAGCGCGTCCAGGAACTCCAGCACCGAGCCCGGCCAGCCATGCGTCAGGATCAGCGCCGGCGCGTCCGGGTCGGCATGGCGCGTGTGGATGAAGTGGACCGGGATGCCGTCGATTTCGGTGCGGAATTGCGGCCAGGCGTTGAGCCGCGCCTCGACGGCACGCCAGTCGAAGCCGTCCTGCCAGTAGGCGAGCGTTTCGGCCAGCGTCTCGCGCTCGATGCCGAACTCCCAGCCGCCGCCCTCCGGCCAGACGGGCGGACGGGTGGCGGCGAGGCGGCGCTTCAGGTCGTCGAGCGCCGCCTCCTCGACCGCCGCGCGGAACGGTTCTATGCGCATCAGGCGGCGAGCGGGCCGCGCAGAAGCCGGCCGGCGAGGCGCCCGGTCGGCTCGTTGTCCACCAGGGTCGGCACGCCGTTCACCACCGTCGCCTTCATGCCGACGGCATACTGCTTCAGCCGCTTCGCGCCTGCCGGCAGGTCATGCACCACTTCCGGCATCGCCGGCGCAACGCGGTCGGGATCGAACACGACGATGTCCGCCTTCAGGCCCTCGCGCAGCAGGCCGCGGTCGTGGAAGCCCCAGCGTGTCGCGGTGTCGTAGGTGATCTTGCGCACGCCCTCTTCCAGGGTGAACTCCTCGCGCTCGCGCACCCAGTGGCTCAGCAGGTGGGTCTGGAGCGAGCAATCGACGATCTGCGAGACATGCGCGCCCGAGTCCGAGAAGGTCGTGCAGGCATAGGGGTGGCGCATCAGCTCCAGTGCATCGTCCAGGTTCTCGTTGGCGATCGGCTGGCGGAAGAACGCCTTGAGGTCGTGCTCGACCGCGATATCGACCATCGCCTCGGCCGGGTGGACGCCGCGCTCCGCCGCGATCTCGGCAAGCGAGCGGTGCGGCAGCCTGATGCGGTCCATCCAGAAAAAGATGTCCCATTCCGGCGGGCGGGCCTCGGCGCCGACCACCGCCGCGCCGTCATGCTCCCGGCTCGCCACCTCGATCAGGCGCGCGCGCATTTCCGGGTCGGCGAAGGCCCGCTTCTGCTCTTCCAGCGGCAGCGCGCGGACCTCGCGCCAGACTTCGCGCTTGTCGAAGGGCGTGCTCGTCTCGAAGGAGAGCACGGTGTTGATCTCGCGCGCATGGACCTGGGTGAAGACATTGGCGCCGTTGCGGTTGCCTTCCGAGATCAGGTCGTAGAAGGCGCGCCACTGGCCGGGCCGCTCCTTGCGGCTGAGGGAGCCGAAGGTCACGGGCCGGCCGGTCTCGGCGGAGAGGTCGATCAGGCTCCGGTAGAAGGCCATCATCTCGTTGTCGCCGCCGCGCTCCATGGCGAGCTGGAAGATGCCGGCGCCCTCATCGCCCATGGCGCGCACCAGATGCTGCACCTCGGAGAAGGCCGCCACGCGGCTCGCCACCGGGCGGTCGTCGGAGGTGAGGTGGCTCGGGCTGCGCGACGTCGAGAAGCCGAGCGCGCCCGCGCGCACCGCGTCCCGCACATGCGCCTCCATCGCCTTCAGGTCGTCCTCGCCGGCTTCCTCCTCGAAGGCGCGCTCGCCCATGACATAGGTGCGCAGCGCGGCATGGCCGATATAGCCGGCATAGTTGATGCCCTTGGGCGCGGCGTCCACGGCCTTCATGAACTCCGGGAAGGTTTCCCAGCTCCAGTCGATGCCGGTCAGCATGGCGTTCCGGTCGATGTCCTCCGCGCGCTCCAGGTTGCGGAACACGAGGTCGGCCTCGGCCTCGCGGCAGGGGGCGAGCGTGAAGCCGCAATTGCCCATCACCGCCGTGGTGACGCCGTGGTAGCAGGAGCAGGAGCCGAGCTCATCCCAGAAGAGCTGCGCGTCCATGTGGGTGTGGCCGTCCACGAAGCCGGGCGCGACCACATGGCCCTCGGCGTCCACGGTCTCGTCCGCCGGGGCGGCGATGCGCCCGATCCGCACAATCCGCCCGTCCTTCACCCCCACATCCGCCCGGTAGCGCGCAAGCCCCGAGCCGTCCACGACGGTGCCGTTCCTGATGACGAGATCGTAGCTCATGGGCCTGCTCCTTCTGCCGTCCATACCTTCGCCGGCCGAGCTTAGCCCGGATTTCTCACAGATGTCATGGTCTGCGCGGCGCTGTCGGACCGGCGGGACGGGAAGGACGCGCAGCGCTTCCTGCGTTGACATGCCAAGGCTATTCTGTATATATAATTGTTCTTACACCCAGCCCGGCAAACGCGGCGCGCGCCATGCCCGACTTCGAGCGAGTCGAACTCGCGTCCATGCCGCGCTTCGAGTGGGACGAAGACAAGCGCGAGGCAACCGTCAGGAAACATCGCATCGACTTCCGCGATGCTGTCGAGTTCTTCGATGCGCCATTCCTGCGGGCCGTATCGTCCCGCGAGGGCGAAGCGCGCTGGATCGTTCTCGGTGTTCTCAATGGAGTGGCGCTCGCCGTCATCTACACCGTCCGGGACGATGCCTACAGGATAATCACTGCAAGAAGGGCCCGGAACAATGAGCAAAGAGCGTATTACCAGAGTCTCGCTTGAGGAGGCGCGTGCCCTTCAGAAAGACAGCAAGACGGATTGGGAGCATCTGCGCCGCGAGCAGGCCGCAGGCCTGGAGCCGGAAATCGACGCGGACGAAAGCGATCCCTCCGCGATCGACTGGTCGAAGGCCAAATTGGTCGTTCCGCCGCGCAAAACGCTCGTGTCAATTCGCGTGGACGACGACGTGCTGGCCTTCTTCAAATCGCAGGGGCGCGGATACCAGACCAGAATGAACGCCGTGCTTCGCAGCTACATGGACGCAAAGCAGGCCGGTGCAGGCTGAGCAGTCGCGCCGCCTCACCACATCCAGGTCTCTATGTTCGGATAAGGCTCGGAGCGGGACACGCATTGGAGGCCCTTGACGCAGCGGACGATCCACCAGACGAGCGTCGCCAGCAGCATCAGCCAGCCGACCAGGAAGACCGTCGAGACGGCGCCGACGGCCGAATAGAGCAGGCCGATCCAGAACGTGCGTATCTGGAAGCGGTAGTGGTCGCCCACCCAGCCGCCGCTGTCGTTGCGGCTGACATAGGCGATGATGACGCCGATCAGCGCCAGCAGCCCGATGACGATGGCGGCGAGGTAGAGGATATAGACGACCTTCGCATTGCCGCCGCTCTCCCCGCTGCCGTTTGCGGGCAGTATGTCGCTGCCCTGCATCAGTCCTCCCCGGCGGCCGCCGCTTCCTCCCTCGCCATCGGGTCGGCGGCGGGCACGGTGATGTCGGCGGCGGCGTGGTGGGTGGAGCGGGCGTCCGGGTCCTGGTCGGTCTGGACGATGTTGCGCCCGAAGGCGCCGACCGGCGGAATGTCGGTCTCCGCCAGCGGCTCCATGCGCGGCTTGCGCGCCAGCGCCGCCTCGATATAGGGCGCGAGCTCCTCGGCCTTCCGCGCCTCGCGTTCGGCCTCGCCTGCCTTGAAATGCGGCATGACCTCGGCCGAGAACAACTCCATCGCCTCGCAGATATGGGTGTGCTCGTTCTTGCCGCCCTGCTGGATGAAGATCACCTGGTCCACGCCCGCATCCGCGAACTCCTGCAGATGCTCGCGCACCTCCTCCGGCGTGCCGATGCCGCTGCCCTTGCCGACATCGTCCATATGCGCGCGCGCCTCCTCGAAGCGCTCCCAGACCCCGGTCACGCCCGGCTTGTGCTCGCCGAAGACATAGTAGTGGCCGAGCGAGTAGCCGAAATAGCGGAAGCCGTCCGCCCCGCGCCGCTTGGCCTCCTCCGCGTCGCGGTGGACCGAAAAGCCGGTGCACATGGCGATATTGGCGTTGACGGCATGGCCGATGGGCACGCATTCCTCGGACCTGATGATGGCGTAGTATTCCTCGACCCACTGCCGCGCCACCTCGGGGTTGACGAAGGCGAAGGTGAGCGCGCCGATGCCGGCCCTGGCCGCGGCGTGGATCGTTTCCATGCGCGAGCAGGCGACCCAGAGCGGCGGATGCGGCTTCTGGTAGGGCTTCGGCAGCACATTGCGGCAGGGCATGGAGAAGAACTGCCCCTCGAAGCCCGGATAGGGCTCCATGGTCAGCATGTTGGCGGACTGCTCGGTCGCCTCGAACCACATCGCCTTCTTGTCTTCCATCGGCACGCCGAAGCCTTCCATCTCCATGCGCGAGGCGCTCTCGCCCGTGCCCCAGTCCACCCGGCCGTGGCTGATGAGGTCGAGCGTGGCGATGCGCTCGGCGACGCGGGCCGGGTGGTTGTAGGGCGGCGGGGAAAGCACGACGGCGTGTCCCAGCCTGATCCGCTTCGTGTTGCGCGCGCAGGCGGCGAGGAAGACTTCCGGCGCGGAGGAGTGCGAATACTCCTCCAGGAAGTGGTGCTCGTTCTCCCACACATAGTCGAAGCCCAGCCGGTCGGCGAGCTCCACCTGCTCGATGGCCTCGTGCAGCAGGTCGTAGTCCGACTTCTCCTCCCAGCTTCGCGGCAGCTGGTGTTCGTAAAGCAGTCCGAATTTCATGCCGGTCGGTCCTTCACAGAGCGCGTGCGCCGGGCAGCATAGCGCCTCGGCCGTGACAATGGCGAGAGTTCCGGGCTAGGCTTGCCGGCAAAGCACCGTCAGCAGGAGCCCGACGCCATGGCCGCGCCCGCCCGCGAGATCGCGTCCCCGCCGCCCTTCGCGATGACGCCGCTGTCGCCGGTAGGCGGCGTCGAAATCCGCGGCATTGACCTGGCCGCGCCCTTCGGCGACGAGGTCTTCGACGCCATCATGGACGCCTTCCTGGAGCACCACATCCTCGTGTTCCGCGACCAGGACCTGCCGGGCGAGGCGCAGCTTGCCTTCACGCGGCGTTTCGGCGAGATCGAGGAGCATGTCGGGCGGCTGCCGAACGGCGAGAAATACCCGCTGCTTCATGTCGTCCACAATCTCGACGAGGACGGCAACCCGGTCCGCATCTCGGGCGGCAACTATTTCTGGCACACGGACAAGTCCTACCATGCTGTGCCGTCGCTGCTGACCATGCTGCACGCGGTCGAGACGCCGGCGCAGGGCGGCGACACCCAGTTCGCCAACATGCACATGGCCTGGGACTCGCTCGACCGGGAGACGCAGGAGGAAGTGTCGGACCTCTGCGCCATCCACAGCTGGGAGGCCAACCGGCGCAACACCAGGCAGTCGCCGGCCACCGAAATCCAGAAGCGCGAGCGCCCGCCCGTGCGCCACCCGGTGGTGCGCTCCCATCCCGTCACCGGGCGCAAAGCGCTCTATCTCGGCATCCACACGAGCCATATCGAAGGCATGCCGAAGGAGGAGGGCCACGCCTTCCTGAACCGGCTGCTGCGCCGCGCGACCAAGGCCGACTTCATCTACACCCACCAATGGCAGAAAGGCGACCTCGTGCTCTGGGACAATCGCTGCCTGCTGCACCGCGCGGTCGCCAATTTCGACATGGAGAACGAACGCCGGGTGCTGCACCGCACGGTCGTGAAGGGCACCGTCCCCTACTGATCCGCTTCCCGCGGCCCGTCCGCGTCGATGACCTGCCGCGCCGCGTCCAGCCGGAACCCGGCCCGCGCCATCGCGGCCAGGTCCTTCTCCCGCCGCGCCGCGCGCTCGGCCGGGTGGCGCCACGGCCCGAGCCGCCTGCGCCGCGCCAGCGCCTTCGCGGCCTCCAGTTCCGCCGCATCGTCTTCCCGGGCGAGCAGCCGCTCGATCTCCTCCCGCGGGGCGCCCTTCGACGAAAGCCGCGCCGCGAGCCCGCGCGCCGAAGCCCCCCGACGGCGCAGCGCCCTGGCCTGCGCCTCCGCCCAGGCGCGGTCGTCGATCAGGCCCAGGCGGACGAGGTCGGCGAGCACCGCGTCGATATCCTCGTCGCCTGCGCGAATCTCCGCCCCGTGCGCCGCGCCCCGTTCCAGCCGGCGCCGCAACAGGCGCCGGACATGCGCCGAGGGCGCGGCATAGCGGGAGAGATAGGCGAGCGCCGCGCGCCGCAGTCGCGCCCGGTCCCAGACCCCCGGCTTCCGGCGTCTCAAGGCTTACCCGTCAGGCGCCCGACCCCATCGGCTCGCTGCGGTCCACGACATGCTCGGCCGGGCCGACGACCAGCGGGTCGGGTCCCGCGACCACCTCCGGGTCGCGGTCCGGATAGGGCAGGCTGGACAGGAAATGCTGCATGCAGCCGAGGCGGGCGCGCTTCTTGTCGTCGGACTTGATAACGGTCCAGGGCGCATCGGCCGTGTCGGTGTAGAAGAACATCGCCTCCTTGGCCTGAGTGTAGGCCTCCCACTTGTCCAGCGACGCGAGGTCGATGGGCGAGATCTTCCACTGCTTCAACGGGTCGGTCAGCCGGCTGTCGAAGCGGCTCGCCTGCTCGTCCTGCGAAACCGAGAACCAGTATTTGAACAGGTGGATGCCGCTGCGGACCAGCATTCGCTCCAGCTCCGGGCACTGGCGCATGAACTCCAGATATTCCGCGCCGGAGCAGAAGCCCATCACGCGCTCGACGCCGGCGCGGTTGTACCAGGACCGGTCGAACATCACGATCTCGCCCGCCGCCGGCAGGTGCTGGATATAGCGCTGGAAGAACCACTGGCTCTGCTCGCGCTCGCTCGGCTTCTCCAGCGCCACGACACGCGCGCCGCGCGGGTTCAGATGCTCCATGAAGCGTTTGATCGTGCCGCCCTTGCCGGCGGCGTCGCGCCCCTCGAACAGCACGATGACCTTGGCGCCGGCCTCCTTGACCCAGTGCTGCGCCTTCAGCAGTTCGACCTGGAGCGCCGCCTTGAGCCGCTCATATTCGGCCCTCGGCATCCGGTCCGCATAGGGATAGACGCCTTCGCGAAAGACGCTTGTGACGGATGGCGCGGCGGCCTCCTGGTCCGGTGCCGCCCCGTTTCCCTGGATTGCCGCATCGTCCATTGTCGGCCTCCCCGAAGGTTGCCTGCCGTCCGACGGATGCCGGTCTCGACGCGCTGGAATATCGGCTGAAACGCCCCGCAACAGCCGTTCCGAGCGGGCTCCCGCCCCGCGCTGCACCGGCAGCGGACCGTCGGGCGGCAACGGTATGCCCCGTCCCCGCCCGATGCAAGCCCGCCCCGGCTTTGCGCTCTACAGGTCGGGGCTGCGGGCGGGGAAGCCCGTCTCCCGCTCATAGGCCGCGCCGAGGCTGTAGAGCGCAGCTTCCCCGAACGGGCGGCCGACAAGCTGGATCGAGCCCGGCATGCCGAGCACGGCGTCCGGCGTCGGCAGCGCGAGGCTCGGAAGCGTGAGGTAGTTGAACGGCCGCGTGCAGCGCGAGATGCGCGAGATCACCGCCTCGAACCCCTGCGACGCCCCGACATCGGTCTCCTCGATGGTGGGTGTGGCGACATTGAAGGTCGGCGCCAGCAGCACGTCGCAGACCCGGAACACGCGCTCCACGAACTCCGTCACGATCCGGGGGCGGAGCTGCACGGCGGACAGGTAATCGACCGCGCTGAAGCGCAAGCCCATCTCGCAACGCGCGCGCATCTGCGCGCCGTAATCCTCCCGCCGCTCCCTCAGCCAGTGCGCGTGCAGCGTCGCCGCCTCGCAGGCGGTGAGCGGCGCCGACAGGTCGTTGATGCGCGCCATGTCGCCGACATCGACCTCGACAAGCTCCGCGCCCGCCGAGACCAGCGCGGCGAGCGCCTTGTCGCGGGCCGCGAGCGCCGGCTCGTCCGCATCCTCCTCGAAGAAGCCCCGCGCGACGCCGACCCGCACGCCCGAGGCCGCGGGCGCGCGGGCGGCGGCGGCATAGTCCGCAGCCGGCATCTCCGCCGAGGTCGGGTCCAGCGGGTCGCGCCCGGCGATCGCCGCCAGCATCAGCGCGTTGTCGAGCACAGTGCGGGTGAGCGGGCCCACATTGTCGAGCGAGAAGGAGAGGCCCATCACGCCGAAGCGGCTCACCCGCGTCTGGGTCGCCTTCATGCCGGCAAGGTTGCAGAGGCCGGCGGGCAGGCGGATCGAGCCGCCGGTGTCGGAGCCGAGCGCGCCGTAGCAGAGCCGGCCCGCCGTCGCCGACCCGGAGCCGGAGGACGACCCGCCGGTGATCCGGTCCGTATCCCACGGGTTGCGGCAGGGGCCGAAATGCTCGTTGTGGCCGGTGGGCCCCATGGCGAACTCCGCCATGTTGAGCCCGCCCAGATAAGTCGCGCCGGCTTCCGTCAGCCGCGCCAGCGCCGTCGAGGTCACGTCGGGGCGGAAATCCCGGCGGATTTTGCTGCCGCAGGTCGTGAGCCCGCCCGCACGGTAATACATGTCCTTGTGGGCGAGCGGCGCGCCGGCGAGCGGCCCGAGCGTCTCGCCCCGGGCGCGTTTCGCATCCACGGCCGCCGCGCCTTCGCGGGCGGTCTCCTCCTCGACGCGCACAAAGGCGTTTAGCTTCGGGTTGACCGCCTCGATGCGGGCGAGCGCGGCCTCGGCAAGCTCCACCGCCGTGAAGTCGCCCCGGACGACGCCTTCCGCCGCCTGGGCAAGCGTGAGGTCTGTCAGGCTCATGCCCCCGCCTCCGGCGCGAGGCGCGCCATCGCGGTGTCGATATGCTGCGGCTCGGTGTCGAAGAGCGAGCCGTCGCCATGGTCGAGGAGCGCGCGGCGGGTCGCCGCCTGGGCGCGGTCCGACCGGGCGCTTGCCGCCGGGTCGTAGCGGTAGCCCGGAAAGGGTTCGTCTCGTTCTGTCTCGCTCATGGGGCCCTGGGCCTTTCGTCTCGAAGCTCTTGTTTTGGGGATTACAAAGATAGGTTGATAGATTTAATGGGGGAGACCAACGACATTTCCTCCGTCATACCTCGACGCCCCCTCCGTCATACCTGGACTTGTTCCGGGTATCCATGCGGCCGTCCGGCAGCAACGGTGGAGAGAGATACCCGGAACAAGTCCGAGTATGACGTTGGAGAGAAGGCGCCAAGCCTCGCAAACCTGTCTATATAAGCCCCCTTGTTTTCCGTCCCGTCCGCGATATGACGCATGCTTCCCGACATGCCGGGGCTCACGGACATGGCCGGACTCATTCTGCACCATTACGACATTTCCCCCTATGCGGAGAAAATCCGCCTCGCCTTCGGGCTGAAGGGGCTGGCATGGCGCTCGGTCATCCAGCCGATGGTGCTGCCGAAACCGGACCTGATGCCGCTCACCGGCGGCTTCCGCCGGACGCCCGTGCTGCAGGTCGGCGCGGACATCTATTGCGACACGCTCCGCATCGCGATGGAGCTCGACCGGCGCGTCCCGGACCCACCGCTGCTGCCGGAAGCGGGGCGCGGGTTCGACGCCATGCTGGCGAGCTGGGCGGAGCGCGTGCTGATGTGGCCGACCGCGCGCTACGTCACCGGCATGAACCGCGAGACGCTGTCGGAAGGCTTCTTCCGCGACCGCTCCGCCATGCGCGGCCACGCCGCCCCGGACATGGAGAAGGTGGCGGCCGACCTGCCCCACCAGGAAGGCCAGCTCCGCCTCATGCTGGGCTGGGTGGAAGACCTGCTGGCGGACGAAGACTTCGGCCTTGCAGCCCGCACGCCCCGACTCGCGGATTTCGCCCTCTACCAGCGGCTGTGGTGGTTGAACGCCCTCGACGGCAAGGCCGCCCCCGTTCTCGCCGGCTATCCCCGCATCGCGGACTGGATGGCCCGGATCGCCAGCATCGGCCACGGCCGGCGCTCGGAACTGACGCCGGCCGACGCGCTCCGCATCGCCGCCGAGATGGAGCCGGCGCCCCTGCCTTCAACCGGCGCGCCCGGCGACATCCCGCCCGGCCTGCGCGTCCGCGTGGCAACGGAAGATTTCGCCCTCGACCCCGTGGAAGGCGAGACCGTCCACGCGACCCCGACCGAAATAACAATCCGCCGCCAGGACCCGAAAACCGGCCAAATCCATGTCCACTTCCCCCGGCTGGGGTATGAGGTGACAGTGTTGTAGGCCACGGGCAAAGCTTTTTCGGGGGACAGGCCCAATTCGGTTCTCGCGAAAACCCCGGCCAATGCCCTTTCCGATTTCGCGAAACATGAATAATTTCCGATATTTTTGAATTTTGTTCCCTATATAAGCTTGACATCTGACGGATTGTGGTATGATGGTCCCCAGGGAAGCGGACTCCGGAGCCGCCTCCCCCGGGTGCCGCGCGGCCGAGCGGCGCCAGTTTCTGAAAACCCGTGAGAAGCCGACGGGAGACGTGCGCCCTGTGCCTCGCGCGCGCAATCAGGCGCGCGAACCGCGCCGCCGCGTAACGCCCGCCCGCGCGCGGGATACGCGCGAAACAGGGACATGCTCCCCGTCGCAAGAGGAGAGACGATGACCGCACCCGACCCCCGCCCCGCACTGGCGGCGATGCTGGCCGAAAAGCTGGCCCCCGCCGCCGCAGCCCTTGCCGAAGCTTATGCCCAGGACATGAGCGCAGCGCCGCTGCCGGAGGACGACCGCGCCTGCAGGCCCCCCGTCGTCACCCCGGACGCCCGCCGGGCGATCCGGGGCCTCATGCAGCCTGGCTCCAGCCGCGCGAGGCCCCGGACCGGCGCCGGCGCGCCGTCCGGGGCGACGGACAAGGGCCATCCGGCTGCGGCAGCCCGCAGGCGGAAAGGAAGAGGCATGAACGGAGCGTTATGCCCGGACAGGCTACAGGGCATGTCCCCCGCGCATGGAGAACATGACATCGCATGACATTCCATGACGCATCGCCGGGGGCCGGCTTCGCGGCGCGGGCGCGGTCAGCTGCAGAAGGGCCAGATCTGGTACCAGGAGTCGCAGCGGAAGCGGGCCTCGCATTTGGCGAGCTGGGAGGTGTAGCGCTTGGCCGTGCGGGCGACCTTGCGGGCCGCCGCCTTGACGCCCTTCTTGTTCTTCCACTTGCCGCTCCGGTAGCCGCCGCGGCCCTCGTGATAGGCCAGGTAGAGGCTGTAAGCGTCGGTGTAGGCAAGGCCGAGCTGGCGGTGGCTCTTGCGGTTGTACCAGCCGATGAAGTCGAGCGCGTCTTCCATGTCGGAGCGGCTGCGGAACCACCCGCCGCGCTCGTTCTCATATTCCGCCCAGGTGCCGTCCAGCGCCTGCGCATAGCCCTTGGCCGATGTCTGGCGCCCCCAGGGGATGAACCAGAGCCACTTTCTCGGCGGCCGCGCATGGCTGCGATAGCTGGACTCCCGATGGACGAAGGCCATCTGGACCGGAACGGGCGTGCCCCACTCGCTCTCGCTGGCGCGGGCATAGTCGTACCAGTCCGGATATTGCTCGAACACGGAGCAGAGATTGCCCTGATTGTCCGGCGGCGCGGTCGCGCAGCCGGCGGCAAGCAGCGCAAGGCAGGCGGCAAGACCGCGAAGGGTCCGGATCATGGCCAGTGTCTCCGATCGGGAAGTTTCAGCGCTCTTGCGCAGCGTCCCCATCCCGTCATGGCCGGACTTGTTCCGGCCATCCACACGCAGCCGGCCCGGAGAGATGCCCGGAACAAGTCCGGGCATGACGGAGGAGGTCGTTCAGGCACGACGCAGAAACGGTCAGCCGCACCGAAGCGAAATCGTCCGAGCATCGGAGAGCCGACACTAGCCGCCCTCCCGCTCCATGCGCCGGAAGAAGCAGCTCCGGGCGCCGGTGTGGCAGGCGGCGCCGGTCTGCTCGACCAGCAGCAGGACGGTGTCGCCGTCGCAGTCGAGGCGGCATTCGCGCACCTGCTGGATATGGCCGGAGGTGTCGCCCTTGCGCCAGAACGCCCGGCGCGAGCGCGACCAGTAGCAGGCGCGGCCCGTGCGCAGCGTCTCGGCAAGCGACTCCCGGTTCATCCAGGCCATCATCAGCACCTCGCCCGTGCCATACGCCTGGGCGACGGCGGGGACGAGGCCCGCCTCGTCGAAGCGCACATCGGCGAGCGCGGCCGGTTCGACGAGCGGGGCGGTCATGGCAGCACCCGCGCCATGACGTTCTCGCGGAAGCGGTCGATGGCCTCGAAGGTCTCCTCCAGGCTCGGGCGCAGGAAGTTGAACATGAGCCGCGTGACGCCGATCTCGCCAAGCGCCGCCGCGTCCCCGGCCACCTGCTCGTCCGTGCCCGTAAAGAGGAAGCGGTCGCCCTCGTCGTTCCGCCGCTCAAGGTCTTCGCGGTACCAGTTGGCCGAAAAGGCGAGCCCGATCTCCGCCGGGTCGCGGCCGGCCTTCTCCGCCTCGGCGCGCATGGCGGCCGCGCCGGCGGCGAAGCGCCGGGGCGTGTCCAGCGGATGGCGCGGATTGGCGCCGATGGGGAACCAGACATCGGCATGGCGCGCGGCGCGGCGGAGCGCCGGGCCGCTCTCGCCGCCGGTCCAGATCGGCGGGTGCGGGCGCTGCACCGGCTTCGGCTCGAAGACGATGCCGTCGAAGGCGGCGAACTCGCCCGCCATGGACGGATTCTCTTCGGTCCAGAGGGTCTTGAACGCCTCCAGATACTCGCTTGTGACGCGCCCGCGGGCATCGAAATCCGGGGCGCCGATCGCCTCGAACTCCTCGCGCAGCCAGCCTGCGCCGATGCCGAGGTCGATGCGCCCGCCGGAGAGCACGTCCATGGTCGCAACCGCCTTGGCCGTGAACACCGCCGGGCGGTGCGGCACCACCATGACCGCGGAGAGGATGCGCGCCTTCTTCGTGACCGCCGCCACATGGGTCATCACGATCAGCTGCTCCATGCAGTCGCCCCAGTCGCCGGCGAGCTTGCCGGATGCGTCGTAGGGATAGCGCGAGGCGTAGCTTTTCGGGATGATGATATGGTCGGACACGGCAAGCCGCGCGAAACCGCCCTCCTCCGCCTTGCGGGCCAGAGCCCCGATAGCTTCCGGGGTGCCCATAGGGCCGCGATTGGGGATGCTCAGACCGAATTCCATGGGGCGCCGCTCCCGGCTGTCGTGTCTCTCGGGTATAGTCGCCCCGGATATAGCAGGAGCGGCGGGCAATGGGCATCGGTGTCGGGTTGGGGCTGGCGGATTTTCCGTTCTCGGACGCGCGCGCCTTCTGGCGCTGGATCGATCTCTGCGAGGAGGGCGGCGTCGACTCGCTCTGGCAGACGGACCGGCTGGTCTCGCGCCAGCCGATCCTGGAATGCATGAGCGCCATGGCCGCCATCGCAGGCCGCACGAGGCGGATCAAGTTCGGCATGAATGTCGCGTCGGTCGGCCTGCGCGACCCGCTGCTGCTCGCCAAGCAGTGCGCCACCATCGACGTGCTGAGCGAGGGGCGGCTGCTGCCGGCCTTCGGCGTCGGCAGCCCGCGCGGGCCGGAATGGCAGGTGCGCGGCGAGGCCTTCGACAAGGGCGCGCGCCGGACGAACGAGGGGCTGGAAATCCTCTCCCGGCTCTGGTCGGAGGAGAAGGTCAGCTTCGAGGGCGAGTTCTACGCCATGAAGGACGCCTCGATCTCGCCGCGCCCGGTGCAGGACCCGCTGCCGCTCTGGATCGGCGGGTCGAGCCGGGCCGCGATCCGCCGGACCGCGAAATGGGGCACGGGCTGGCAGGCCGGCGGCGAGGCGCCGGAGGAAGTGGCGCCGGTCGTGGCCGCGATCCGCGAAGCCGCCGAGGCCGAAGGCCGGCCGTTCGACCCCGAGCATTTCGGCACCGGGCTGAACGCGCGCTTCGGCTCCTGGGACGAGCCGCTGGTGGCGAAGGCGGCCGACGCCCAGATGAAACGCACCGGGCGCGATCCCCGCCGGCAATGGGCGGTGGGCGGCCGGGACGACATTCTCGCCCGCATCGCCGCCTTCGTGGACGCCGGCATCTCCAAGTTCATCCTGCGCCCGATGGGCCGCGACGACGAGGAGATCATGGCTCAGACGCGGCGCCTGGTGGAGGAGGTCATCCCGGCGGCGGAGGCGTTGAGGGGAGAACGGGCCGCCGCGTAGGGGCCGCTACACATTGAAGCGGAAGAGCAGCACGTCGCCGTCCTGCACCACGTAGTCGCGGCCCTCGACACGCATCCGCCCGGCATCCTTCGCGCCGCGCTCGCCGCCGAAGGCCACATAGTCCTCGAAGGCGATGGTCTCGGCGCGGATGAAACCGCGCTCGAAATCGGTGTGGACGCGGCCCGCCGCCTCAAGCGCGGATGCGCCTGCCGCGACGGTCCAGGCGCGGGCTTCCTTCGGCCCCGCGGTGATGAAGGTAATCAGCCCGAGCAGCCGGTAGCCCGCGCGGATGACCCGGTCGAGGCCGGATTCGTCCAGACCCAGCGTCTCCAGGAACTCCGTGCGCTCTCCGGCATCTGCGAGCATGGCGATCTCCGCCTCGACGGCAGCGGACACGGTGACGCATTCGGCGCCCTCGCGGGCCGCGCGCGCCGCCGCCAGCCGCGACCATTCATTGCCGGAGGCCGCGTCCGCCTCGCCGACATTGCACACATAGAGCACGGGCTTGGCGGTGAGCAGCTGCAGGCCCCTGAAGGCCGCCCGGTCGTCCTCGCGGCCGAAGGCGACGCTGCGCGCCGGGCGGCCCGCCTCCAGCGCTTCGAGCACGGGCGCCATCGTGCGGACCAGGACCTTCTGTTCGCCGTCGCCGGCCGCCGCGCGTTTCTTCGCCAGGTCGAAACGCCGCTCCAGGCTTTCGAGGTCCGCCAGCATGAGCTCGGTCTCGACCGTCTCGGCATCGCGCACCGGATCGATTCCGCTTTCCACATGCGTCACGCCCCCGTCCTCGAAGCAGCGCAGCACATGGGCGATGGCGTCCACCTCGCGGATATTGGCGAGGAAACGGTTGCCCAGCCCCTCGCCGCGCGAGGCGCCGCGCACCAGCCCGGCGATGTCGACGAACTCCAGGAAGGCCGGCTGCACGCTCGGCGCCCCCGCGAGGTCGGCGACTTTTTCCAGGCGCGGGTCGGGAACCGCGACGCGCCCGACATTCGGCTCGACCGTGCAGAACGGATAGTTCTCCGCCTGCGCCTGCGCGGTCGCCGTCAGCGCGTTGAAGAGCGTGGACTTGCCGACATTCGGCAGCCCCACTATGCCGCATTTGAAGCCCATGACCCCGTCAGGCCTCCGGGGCCGGCGCGGCGGGAGGCGGCGGACGGGTCAGGATCGCCACCCGGTTCATGAAATTCGCATCGTCATTCGCCGCCAGCAGGTCGGCCGAGCGCGCCACCGCGTCCAGCATGAGCATGAGCCAGCCCGAGTCGTCCGAATCGAAGGCATGCAGCACATGGCCGGTCACGCGCCGCGAATCGCCCGGATGCCCGATGCCGAGGCGCACGCGGCGATAGCCCGGGCCGACAATGCGGTCGATGCTGCCGAGCCCGTTATGGCCGGCCGATCCGCCGCCCCGCTTCACGCGCAGCTTGCCGGCCGCCAGGTCGAGCTCGTCGTGGAACACCACCACCTGGGCGAGGCCCGGCTTGTAGAACTGCATGGCCGCCGAGACGGCGCGGCCGGACTGGTTCATGAAGGTCTGCGGCTTGAGCAGCGCCACGCGCTCCGCACCGAGCCGGCCCTCGCTCACCAGGCCGCGAAACCGCTTGCGGAACGCCGGGAAGCCGTGCCGGTTGGCGATCGCGTCCAGCGCCATGAACCCGATATTGTGCCGGTGGCGGGCGTATTTCGGGCCGGGATTGCCGAGCCCGACAAAGAGATGCACGGCAGCCGGCCTCCCCTGCCCGGGCGATCAGTCGGCGGCAGGCTCCCCGCCGCCTTCCTCTTCGCCCTCCTGGCCTTCTTCCTCGCCTTCCCCGACCTCTTCCTCGTCGTCCAGGCCGCCGGCAGGCGCCGAAACCGAGACGATCAGCGGGTCGTCATCGCCCGCCGGACGCACGCCTTCCGGCAACACGATTTCCGAAAGCCGGATGCCGCTGCCGATCTCCAGCGCGGCGATATCCACTTCGAGCGCCTCCGGAATGCTGTCCGCGCGGCAGACGACCTCGACCTCGTATTGCGCGACGGCGAGCGTGCCGCCCGCGCGCAAGCCGGCGCAGTCTTCCTGGCCCAGCAGGGCGACGGCCACGCGCACAGTCAGCTCCGAGGCCGCCGACACGCGCATGAAATCGACATGCAAGGGGCGGTCGGTGACGGGATGGCGCTGGACCTCCTTCGGGATGACGCGCTCGCGGCCGGAACCTTCGATCTCCAGGTCGAGCAGTGTCGCGGTGAAGCCGCCGCGGCCCATCAGCCAGCGCAGCCGGCGGTCCTCGACGGACACCTTCTCGGGCTCCTTGCTGCCGCCATAGACGATGGCCGGCACCCGGCCCTCGCGGCGCAGCGCCCGCGCCGGCCCGGTGCCCGCGTCCTGCCGCGGCAGTGCGGCGAGAGTGGCGTTTTCGCTCATGGTCTTCCGTTCTTCTTCCTTCCGCCGGCCGGCCTAGTTGAACAGGCTCGAAACCGACCGGCTCTGGGTAATCCGCAACACCGCCTCGCCCAGCAGCGGCCCGATGGTGATCTGCCGGATATTCTCCGCATCCTGCATCGCCTGCGTCGCCTCGATGCTGTCCGTCGTCACCAGCATGTCTATCGGCGACGCCGTGACCCGGTCCACCGCCCCGCCCGACAGCACGCCGTGCGAGACATAGGCCGAGACGCCGCTTGCCCCTTCCTCCATCAACGCCACCGCCGCGTTGCAGAGCGTGCCGGCGCTGTCCACGATGTCATCGAATATGACGCAGCGCCGCCCGCCGACCTCGCCGATGATGTTCATCACCTCGGAAACGCCGGCGCGCGGGCGGCGCTTGTCGATGATTGCGAGCTCGCTGTCAAGGCGGCGCGCCAGCGCGCGGGCGCGCACAACGCCGCCGACATCGGGCGAAACGACAACCAGCGCCTCATCGTTGAACAGCTGCTTCAGGTCGGCCGCGAACACGGGCGCGGCGAACAGGTTGTCGGTCGGGATGTCGAAGAAGCCCTGGATCTGGCCGGCATGGAGGTCCATGGTCAGCACCCGGTGGGCGCCCGCCGTAGTTATCAGATTGGCAACCAGCTTGGCCGAAATCGGCGTGCGCGAGCCTGTCTTGCGGTCCTGCCGGGCATAGCCGAAATAGGGGATGACGGCGGTGATCCGGCGCGCCGAGGCCCGTTTCAGCGCGTCGATGGTCACCAGCAATTCCATCAGCGTGTCGTTGGCCGGGAAGGAGGTGGACTGGACCAGGAAAACATCCTCGCCGCGGACGTTCTCCTCGATCTCCACGAAGACTTCCCTGTCGGAGAAATTCCGGATGCTGGCCGCGGTCAGCGGCACTTCGAGATAGTCTGCGATCGCCTGGGCGAGCGGTCGATTGCTGTTGCCTGCAATAACCTTCATTCCACCCGCCGCCCCTCTCCCCCGGACGGCGCGGAACCTATCAGCGCGCCCCGGCGCTGTAAATGGCGGCCCGCTCGAACGCAGGCAATCGGCCGGTTCAGATCGTCAGGACGATGCCTCGAACCCGGCCCTCGTCGCGGACATCTCTCAGGAATGACTTGTCGCTCATCCCGTCGCGCGACCGGACCGTGGCGAATTCGGCTTCCGCGATCCGGTCGCCGAAGAAGAGATAGGCGTCGTCGGGGTCGCACTGACTGGAAGTCCAGACGAGTCCGTCGGCATCCGCGATATCCCGATGAACCGCCTGAGCCCAGGCGGCGGTCGAGGCATAGAGCACCGGCCCCGAGGAAATCAGCTCCTCCCGCGAGATGCCCCATTTGCCCAGAGTCGGATTGCGCAGCTCGACAAGCCGCAGGACGCGCCTGACGGCCAGCAGGGAATGCGTGCGCCTGCGCACATCGTCCAGCCGAACGGTCTTGAAGGCTGCATTCGCCGGAATGTCGTGGAAGATCGTCTCGTGGATTGCCGAGCGGACCGTGGCGCTCGCATACAGGGACGGAACGGGATTCCCGGCTCTGTCCCGGATGGGAGCGAAGCGCGTCGGCCCGCCAAGGCCCGGGTTGAACTCCGCAGCCCGATAGGCCGACAGATGGACGCGGTGCAGGATCGCCCCCGGAGGCAAGACGGCATATTGCGGCGCCGTCAGCGGCGACGGCGGATCCGGGATCGACATGGATCAGCCTGCGGCCGGCTCGCGCATCCGTTCGGCAGCCTCCAGCAGGCGGTCTTCGTCGCCCAGCGCCTCCTGCGGCGCCCGTCCATCGAGCCAGCCATTGCCCGACCGGAACCAGAAGGCAGTCTGCCAGGGCGTCATGTCGTCCGGCAGGCGCTTCAGCACCTTGCCGATGACCGGCAGAGGCAGTCCATCGGCAAATTGGAAACAGGGGTAAAGCAGGGTGCGGCCGCCGCGGACGGCAAAAATGCGCTTCTCCCGCTTCCACCGCGACGCCGGTTCGCTCGGGTTGCCCGGCCTGGGTCCGGGCAGGAGCGCGCGGATATGGGCAGCCGTCCAGGTCGGGACCTCCCGCATATAACGCGCACGCAACTCGGCATTGTCCTGCTCTATCTCCCGGTCGGTTTCGGCGCGCTCCTCGTCTGCGAGGAAGAGATCGACCAGGGTTTCGATATTGCGCTCGGTCATTTCCCGACGGCGGTGTTCGGCGATGCGCCCGGCGGTTGTCGCCGCACGGCGAATAAGGGCTGCCTGCCGGTCCGACCGCGCGCCGATCACGACCCAGCGCTTGAGCGAATCCCCGCCCCGGCCGCCTTCCATCGATCCGAGCCTGCCGCGCAGGCCGGCCGGCAGCCGTTCGACATCCTCCGATGTCAATTCCAGCGCGGGCGGCGATTTCGCCGAATCGGCCATGGCGGTCAGTTTTCTGTGATTTTCGATACAATATCAATACTCGTGAAAATCTGCAACAGGGAGGACACTCGGCACGAGAAGCCGATGCTTGGAAGGACTTGGCCTCATATCCGTGTCGAGAGCGCAATTGCGAGTTTCGAGGCGGAATTCACCGCCCGGTAGAGCAGGCCGTAGGCGGGGGCCCGTTCCGCCCCGGCGGCCAGCGCCGTGTCGCGGTGCTCCAGCTCCTCGGCCCGGAACTCTTCGATGGCCGCCGCCAGCTCCGGCTCCTCGCCCTCCAGCGCTTCGAGCTGGCCCGCATAATGCTCGTCTATGGCCTCCTCGACGGCGACCGTGCAGGCCATGGCCGCCCGCTCGCCGAGTGCGGCGGTGGCGGCGCCGAGCGCGAAGCCGGCGAGATGCCAGAGCGGCTGGAGCGCGGTCGGGCGCACCCGCCGGGCGGCGAGTTCGCCCTCGAAATAGGCGAGATGCCGCGCCTCCTGCCGCGCCATGTGTCGGAGCGCCGGCCCCGCGGGCCCGCGCCCGAGCACGGCAAGCTGGCCCTCATAGATGCGCTGCGCGCCGTATTCGCCCGCATGGTTGACGCGCACCATCGCCTCGATGCGCGCTTTCCGCGTCGGGTCTCCGGGAAGGCGCTTCATGCCGCTTCGCTCCTGCCGGCCCGGATCGTGCGTCCCGCCGCGCCGGCCGCCAGGCCCGCCAGCGCCAGCGAAAGCAGCCCGTTCCAGGCCGCCATGGAGAGGCCGAGGAACGACCATGCCGCCTCGTCGCAGCGCGCGGGCGCGGCATTCAGCAGGCGCTCGCGCAATTCCGCGACCGTCGCCGCCGGCGGGCCGCCCTCGCAGGCGGCGAGGCCCGCCCACCAGTGCTGTTCGACGCCGGCATGAAAGCCCGCAAGGCCCGCCCCTGCAAGCGCGGCCGCCCCCGCCAGCCCCATAGCGAACGCCGCCGCCGGGCCCCGGAAGCCGAGAGCGACGGCAGCGAGCAGGGCGGTCGCGACATGCGGCCAGCGCTGCCAGATGCAGAGCGGGCACGGCTCCAGCCCGCCCAGATGCTGGAAGGCGAAGGCCGCGGCGAGCGCCGCCAGGCTGCCGGCCGCAATGGCCGCGGGATGGAGCAGGAACCGCATCACAGCACCCTCAACACCAGGAAGCCTGCCACGAGCAGGACGGCGAAGGCGAGGGTCAATGGCGCGAGCCGGCGTTCGACAACGGCGCGGATCGGCGCGCCGAAGCGCCAGAGCAGCGCGGCGACGATGAAGAAGCGCAGTCCCCTGCCGGCCGCCGAGGCTAGGACAAAGGTGGCGAGGTCGGTGCCGGCGACGCCGCTCGCGATGGTGAACACCTTGTAGGGGATGGGAGAGAAGGCGGCGGTGAAGACGATGAGCCCGCCATGCGCGTTGTAGAGCGCCTGCGCCTCGGCGAACGCCTCGCCATGGCCGTAGAAGCGGAGCAGCGGCTCGCCGACGGTCTCGAACAGGAAGGCGCCCGTCCCGTAGCCCGCCAGGCCGCCCGCGACGGAGGCGGCCGTGGCGACGGCCGCGTAGCGCCAGGCCCGCGCCGGCGCCGCCAGCACCATCGGCAGCAGCAGCACCTCGACCGGCACGGGAAAGAAGAGGCTCTCCGCGAAGGCGACGGCCGCCAGCATCCACACGGCGCGGGGGTGCCCGGCAAGGCGCATGGTTCCGTCATAGAGGCGGCGCAGCATGATGCCGGCCCACATAGCCGCACGGAACCCGGCGGGCAATGCGGCGCCTCCTAATCCCCTGGCAGGCGTCATGGTATGTCATGCGATGTCATGATCCGCATGCGCGATGCTCATACCCTGTGGCCCTTTCCGGTATGGGACCGCTGTTTGTCTTCTTCTCCCGGTGTGACGGGCGCCTGTTGGGCTGCGCCCGCCGCTTCCGCAGGCGGAAGAGGAGAATTCGAGCATCGGAACCGTTCCGCCGAAACTCTGTCCCTCCGCATCCTGAATGTCGTTCTCTTATCCCGTTTTGTTCCACTTCGTTCCCTCCGTCCCACCGCCGCCTTTCTCCGAGCGGCGGAACCCTAATTCGCGCGTATCCTGCGCGCCCGCGCCTGCGCGCCCCTGCGCGTTTCGCGGCGGCGCGAATCGCGCGCCTGATTGCCCGGGCGCGCCGGCGCGCACGAGGCAGACGCAGCGCGCACCTCTCCTGTCGGCTGCCCCGGAGCTTTTCGCGGCGGCGCCTTGAGCGCAGTGAAGCGGCCCCGCGCGAAGGCCGCTCCATTCCTCCCGCTCAATATCGGTGTGGACGCAGCAAAATCAAGCTTATTTAAGAAATATTTCTGATATTACGAACAAACACTTGACTCCCTATCCCAAAGAGTGGGAAACAGGCGCGCTACCGCCCTTGGCGAGGCGACAGGACGAATGCATTGACCCTGAGCGCCGCTTGCCCGACATTGCGGGCGGTTGGCGAACGAGGAGGCCGAAGCCATGCCGGAAGGTGTCGAGCAGATCGTAAGGGCGGCGCCGACAGGGGCCGCGCTGGGCGCCGTGATCGAGGGCGTGGACCTGTCCAAGCCGCTCGACGACGAGACCTTCGCCGCCATCCATGCCGCCTGGATCGAGCATGGGGTGGTGGTGTTTCGCGGGCAGACGCTGACGGACGCAGAGTTCGTCGCCTTCTCTTCGCGCTTCGGCAAGCTCGACCATGCGCCGATCATGGAGAACGGCCAGACCATGGTGGAGGGCGTGCCGGAGCTCTATGTGATTTCCAACATCGTCAGGGACGGCAAGCCCATCGGCTCGCTCGGCGCGGGCGAGGCGTCCTGGCACACCGACATGAGCTATGAGGAGCGCCCGCCCAAGGCCAGCGCCCTCTACGCGCTGGAAATCCCGCCGGAGGGCGGCGACACCTGCTTCCTCAACATGTATGCCGCGCTGGAAGCGCTTCCGGCGGGGATGCGGCGCCGGCTCGAATCCGCCAGCGTCCGCCACGATTCGAGCGTCAATTCCGGCGGCTATCTGCGCGCGGGCTTCGACGAGGTGGCGGATGTGAGCCAGGCGCCCGGCGCCAGCCACCCGGCCGTGCCGGTGCATCCGGAGAGCGGGCGCCCGGTGCTCTATCTGGGCCGGCGGCTCAACTCCTATGTCGAGGGCATGAAGGTTTCGGATTCGGAGGCGCTGCTGGACGAGCTGTGGAGCCATGTCGAGCAGGAGCAATTCACTTATCGCCACCGCTGGCAGGTGGGCGACGTGGTGCTCTGGGACAACCGCTGCACCATGCACCGCCGCGACCCCTTCGACGCCGCAACCCGCCGCCGGCTGCACCGGACGCAGATACAGGGGGAGAGGCCGCGGGCGGCCTGACGCCGGCGGGGAGTCAGCTCCCGATTAGCCGACCCGGGCAACCTTTATCATCGCCCAGAATCCCGATCCGGGGCCGGGCCATGCTGGAGGTGTGAAAGACGGCGAGTGACAGCAGGGGAAACGCGCCATGCCGTTCTATGAGAAAGGCCAAACCCGCATCCACTATGAAGAGGCCGGGTCGGGCTGTCCGTTGCTGGTCATTCCGGGCGGTGGCCTGAATGCGTCCATCGCCGGCCTCGCCAATCACGATTTCAACCCGATGGAGGAGTTCCGGGACGCCCATCGCTGCATCGCAATCGACCTCCGCAACAGCAATGGCGGGGAGTCGTCGGGGCCGCTTGAGATTGAACGACCGTGGGATGCGCATGCCGACGACCAGATCGGCCTGATGGATCACCTCGGGATCGACCGGTTCATGGTGCTGGGCTTTTGCATCGGCGGCCCCTTCATCTGGAATCTCCTCAGCAAGATACCGGACCGTATCGTCGCAGCCGTGCTGGTTCACCCGAGCGGCTTCAATCCGGATGCACCCGGCTTCTTTCATCGGATGAATTCCGAGTCCTGGGGCCCCCAACTCTGCGAACGCCGGCCCGATCTCACCATGGAGATGGTCGACGCCTTCCTGACGAACATGTACCCCGACACCGCCGACTTCGTCTTCACCGCGACCCGCGAATTCGTGCGCGGGTGCGAGACACCGGTCCTGATCCTGCCCGACGACATTCCGCCGCACCCCTACGCCATGGCCATGGAGACCGCGCGCCTCGCCCCGAACGCCCAGGTAAGCCTCTTTCCATGGAGAAAGTCGCCGGAGACAATCTCGCTGGCGCTTCGCCATATCGATACCTTCCTGACAGCCCATCGGCTGGCGGAAGAGACATCTTCGCGATGATTGCGTCCTCCCCGGTCGCGGTGAGAGCCGTTCGGAAGTCAGTCGCGCGGGCGCCTCCGCATGGGCATGGGCAGATGGCGTTCAACCGGGAACGGTCAGTCCTGCCCCTCCCAATCCCGCCTTGAGGCCGCCATCAGCGAGGCCCAGTCGTCGGGCGGATTCCCCCGCGCGAGCATCCCGGCGAACACCCGGTACGGATCGGTCCGGCTCCCCGAGGAGCGGAGCGTGCGCCGGTCATTCACCCACGCATAGACGATCACCCTCGCCCTGGCGTCGTAGCGGAAGAACAAGCGGAACCGCCTGCCGATCCTGGCGCGCCTCCAGTGGCGGCGGTCCGGGCCGAGCGCGGCGCCCTGGCGGTATTCGTCCCGGGACGGGTCCTGAGGGACGACCTCCAGCATCAGCCGGCTCAATGCCTGGAACAGCTTGACGTTGGCATTGGATGCGAACCCGGCCGGATCGTTTCTTTGCGCGCGTTGCGCTGCCTCGTGGAGCTTGCGCAGCTGGTCGATGAGGCAATCGTGGAACAGCAGCGTCCATTCGTGGCGCTGCATCAGAGATCGACGTCGCCGTCGATGTCCTCGCCTGCTTGCGATTCACGCCCGGCATGGTCGAGCATGCTCCTGGCCAGATCGTCGGGCATGGCCCCAACGTGCCGGCCGGCCCGGATATCGCCGGCGAGCAGGTCCAGGAACGCCGCGATGGCAGGGTCTTCATGCCCGGCATCGGCGCGGCTGACGACGACCCGTCCGTTCTCGTGAAGTTCGAACGCCACCCTGGCGCCGACATCCACCCCCAGCGCCCGGCGGATCGTCCTCGGCAGGGTGATCTGGCCCTTGGCGGTCATCGTGGCGACTTCGTGGATGATCGGCATGATCGACGCTCCCTGCGTGCCATGCGCGAAGGTAAGGAGTATTCCTTACCATATCAAGGCCACATTGAGTCGCCTCCGGGGAAGAGGGCAGGACAGTACGACAAGGCCACGCGGAAGCCCACGTGGAAGCGCTCGCGCCAATAAATTCCGAATTCCACGGTCATGCCACGGCCGGCGGCCTGTCAGGCGAATTTCAGGATTGCGACGGCCAGGCCGATAATGCCGAGCGCGGCTTTAGCCGGCCGGTCCTACCGGTGCGGCAGACGCTCGATAACAAGGTCGATCTTCTCATCGACCCGTTCAATTTTCTCACCCAGGCCGGCGACTTTCTCATCCAGGCGGGCGACATCCTCGCGCAGATCGGAAATCGCCAACACGCCCCAGCCCAGCAAGCCGAGCAGGGCCGCAGCGAACACCGGGATGAGGCCGCTGAGCCAGCCCGGCATGGCGGCGGACGGCAATTGCCCCGCAAGCGTCCGCGCCGCGTCCCGATCGACGCCGGCTTTCTCCAGAGCAGCCTGCACTTCCGCCCTTGTCGCCATATTGCCGCTCCCGGGCATCTTCTGTCCCGCCAGCCCCTTTATACACGGATTCCCGGAGGGGCGGCGCGGGGTCAGGCCGCGGCCAGCGCCGCAGCGGTATCTGACATGCGGTTGGAGAAGCCCCATTCATTGTCGTACCAGGCCATGACGCGCACGAAGCTGCCGTCGATCACCTTGGTCTGGGTCGCGTCGAACACCGCGCTGTGCGGGTCGTGGTTGAAGTCGGCGGAGACCAGCGGGGCCTCGTTGACGCCGAGAATGCCCTTGAGCCGCCCGCCGGCCGCCTCCGCGATGGCCCCGTTCACCTCGTCCTCGGTCGTGGCGCGGCCGGCGGAGAACTTGAAGTCGATCAGCGAGACATTTGCGGTCGGCACGCGCACCGAGGTGCCGTCCAGCTTGCCGGCGAGCTCCGGCAGCACCAGCCCGACGGCGCGGGCCGCACCCGTCGAGGTCGGGATCATCGACTGGCCGGCCGCGCGCGCCCGGCGCAGGTCGCCGTGCAGCGTATCGAGGATCGCCTGGTCGCCGGTGAAGGCGTGGATCGTCGTCATGAAGCCGCGTTCGATGCCGACCGCGCGGTGCAGCACCTGCGCCACCGGAGCGAGGCAATTGGTCGTGCAGGAGGCGTTGGAGACGACGGTGTGGCCGGCCTCCAGCCCCTCATGGTTGACGCCATAGACGACCGTGAGGTCCGCATTGTCGGCCGGGGCCGAGACCAGCACCTTGCGCGCGCCGGCCTCCAGATGGGCGGCGGCCTTGGCCTTGCTCGCAAAAATGCCGGTGCATTCGAGCACGATGTCGATGCCGAGCCGTCCCCAGGGCAGGTCCGCCGGATTGCGCTCGGCCATCACCTCGATGGACCGCCCGGCGACCTCGATGCTGCTGCCCGACGCCTCGACCTCGAACGGCAGGGTGCCGTGGGTCGAATCGTATTTGAGCAGATGCGCATTCGCCTCGACCGAGCCCAGATCGTTGACCGCGACGAACTCCAGATCGTTGCGCCCCGATTCCAGCGCCGCGCGCAGCGCCAGCCGGCCGATGCGCCCGAAACCGTTGATTGCGACCCTGGCTGTCATGCCGCCTGTCTCCCTTGCCCGTTCCGCGCTCCCGGAACTCAGCCGAGCCGGGCGCGCACTTCCTCGACCACCCGCGCGGCCGTGATGCCGAAATGCTCGTAAAGCGCCGGGGCCGGGGCCGAGGCGCCGAAGCCGTCCATGCCGACCACCGCGCCGCCCGGACCCACATGGCGTTCCCAGCCGAAGGACGCAGCCGCCTCGACCGCGACCCGCACCGGCCCCTCCGGCAGCACGCTCGACCGATATGCGGCGTCCTGCCGCTCGAACAGCTCCATGCACGGCATGGAGACCACGCGCGTCGGCGCGCCGGACTCGTCGAGCGCCGCCTTCGCCTCCATCGCGATGCCGACCTCGGAGCCCGTGGCGATCAGCACCGCCGCCGGCGCGCCCTCGCAATCGGCGAGCACATAGGCCCCGCGCGCCGACAGGTTCTCCGCCGCCGCCTCGGTGCGCACCGCCGGCACGCCCTGACGCGTCAGCGCGAGCACGGACGGGCCCTTCAGCGAGAGCGCCACCTCCCAGCATTCGGCCGTTTCCATCGCGTCCGCCGGGCGCATGGTGAGGAGGCCCGGCATGGCGCGCAGGCTCGCCAGATGCTCAATGGGCTGGTGCGTCGGCCCGTCCTCGCCGAGGCCGATGGAATCGTGCGTCATGACGAAGATCGAACGCACGCCCATCAGCGCCGCGAGGCGGATGGAGGGCCGGCAATAGTCGGTGAAGGTCAGGAAGGTGGCGCCGTAGGGGATGACGCCGCCATGCAGCGCCATGCCGTTCATCGCCGCCGCCATACCATGCTCGCGCACGCCGTAATGCAGGTAGCGGCCGCCGTAATTCTCCGCGTTCCAGGGCTCGAGGCCGGGCGTCAGCGTGCCGTTGGAGCCGGTGAGGTCGGCCGAGCCGCCGATCGTCTCCGGGAGTGCGGCGTTCACCGCGCCGAGCGCGCGCTGCGACGCCTGCCGGGTGGCCAGCTTCGGCGGGTCCGCCAGCAGGCCCGCCTTGTACTCCGCCATGGCGGCCCCGAAGCCGGCGGGCAGCGCACCGCTCATGCGCCGCTCGAACTCCGCCCGGTCCGCGCTCGCTTCCAGCCGCGCCTGCCAGGCTTCCCGCGCCGCGCTGCCCTTCGCGCCCGCTTCGCGCCAGGCGGCGGTGATGTCGTCCGGGATGACGAAGGGGGCATGGCGCCAGCCGAGCGCCTCGCGCGCCGCCGCCACCTCGTCCGCGCCGAGCGGCGCGCCGTGCGAGGCGGCCGTTCCGGCCTTGGTCGGCGCGCCCCTGGCAATGGTCGTGCGGCAGGAGACGAGGGAGGGGCGCGGGTCGGCGAGTGCGGCGTCGATGGCGCGGGCGATGTCGTCCGGGTCGTGCCCGTCGCAGGCGGCGGTGTGCCAGCCGCAGGCCTCGAAGCGCCCGGCCGGGTCGTCCGACATGGCGAGCGCGGTCGGCCCGTCGATGGAGATGCCGTTGTCGTCATAGAGCACGATCAGCCGGCCGAGCCCGAGATGGCCCGCAAGCGCCGCGGCCTCGTGCGACACGCCCTCCATCATGTCGCCGTCGCTCGCGATCACCCAGCAGCGGTGGTCCACCAGACCGTCGCCGAAGGCGGCGTTCATCGCACGCTCGGCGATGCCCATGCCGACTGCCGTGGCGATGCCCTGGCCGAGCGGGCCGGTCGTGGTCTCGACACCGGGGCTGTGACCGTATTCCGGATGGCCGGGCGTAGCGCTGCCGAGCTGGCGGAAGCGCTCGATCTCGCCCATCTCCATGCCGGGATAGCCGGCCAGGTGCAGCAGGCCGTAAAGCAGCATCGAACCGTGGCCGGCAGAGAGCACGAACCGGTCCCGGTCCGGCCAGTCGGGCGCGCCGGCGTCGTAGCGCAGATAGCGCGTGAACAGCACGGTCGCCACGTCCGCCATGCCCATCGGCATGCCCGGATGGCCGGAGTTCGCTTGCTCGACGGCGTCCATCGCAAGCGCGCGCAAAGCGTTCGCCATCGAGGCGAGGTCGGATCGGGCGGACATGGGAACAGGGCGGTCCGGAATTGGAAGCATCGGGGCCGGCAAAATGCCCGCCCCGGACCGCCGCCGTCAACACGGCCGGACAGCGGTTTGTTGACGCTGCTCAATGCGGGCTGTCAAATAAGGGCCGTAACGGGGCCGGAAACCGCATGACCGGAAACGAAGACGTTATTTCGCGCATCGAAGCGGCGCTTTCGCGCATCGACGCCGCTCTGGAGCGGCTCGATTCGGCCCCGGTGGGAAATCCGGAAGCCGAAACCGAGATCGCCGCGCTCCGCGCCCTGCACGGCCAGGTTGCCGCGCGCCTCGACACCGCCATAGCCCGCCTCGATGCGGCGGTCGAAAGCGGGGAGTAACGCCCTTGGCCCAGGTCGCGATCACGATCAACGGCAAGCAGTACAGCCTCTCCTGCGACGACGGGCAGGAGGAGCGCATCCGGGCGGCGGGCGCGCTGCTCGACGCGGGGGTCGGCGAGCTTGCAGGCCAGATGGGCCGGGTGAACGACCTCAACCTCGTCGTCATGGCGAGCGTGATGCTCGCCGACGACCTCATCCGGGAGCAGGCGGCGCGGAAGCAGGAGGAAGCGCCGGACCTGGAGGAACTGGCCGTGGCGCTCGAATATCTGGCCGACAAGGTCGAGTCGGTTGCGTCCAGATTCGCGCCCGAATAGAGTCGCCGCGAAGCTGCCCGGTGCGTTTGGCTAACGAAATCCCGGGGCCGTTACCGAAACTCCAGGGAGTTGTCCCTGCCGGAGTCCCGGCTTCGGCACACGACGCCCACCTCGATGGCGAGGGTCCCGGAGGATTGGCTTGAGACCGACGGCCAGGGCGGCTTCGCTTGCCTCCGCCAAGGCGGCCATGCGCCGCGAAATGCTGCGGCGCCGGGCGGGCTTCGCGCCGGCCGCGCTCTGCCCGGACGCGCCGCTCGAAGGGCGGTGCATCGCGGGCTACTGGCCGGTCCGGGGGGAAATCGATCCCCGTCCGCTGCTACAGGCGCTCGGCCGGCCGGTGGCGCTGCCGGTGACCGGGCCGCGCGGCACGGTGCTGGAATTCCGGCTCTGGCGGCCGGGGGACAGAATGGTTCCGGGCCCCTTCGGAATCCTAGAGCCGACGGGGCTGGCGGCGGAGCCGGATGTGCTGCTGGTGCCGCTGCTCGCCTTCGACGCCCGCGGCAACCGCCTCGGTTACGGCGGCGGCTATTACGACCGGACGATTGCGGCGACGGGCGCCCTTGCCATCGGCGCGGCCCATGCGGCACAGGAGGTGGCGGCCGTGCCCGTCGGACCGGACGACCGGCCGCTCGCCGGCGTCCTGACGGAGACCGGCCTCGGATTTTTCCAGCGGAGAGCGTGACGTGCGAATCCTCTTTCTCGGCGATGTGGTGGCCCGTTCGGGCCGCGATGCGGTGGCGAAGGAGTTGCCGGAGCTGCGGCGGCGGCTCGCCGTGGACCTCGCCGTCGTCAATGGCGAGAACATGGCCCACGGCATCGGCATGATGCCGGACATGGTGGAAGGCCTGTTCAAGGCCGGCGCCGATGTCGTGACCTCCGGCAACCATGTCTGGGACCGCAAGGAGGTCATCCCCTATATGGAGGGCGAACCGAGGCTGCTGCGGCCGATCAACTATCCGCCCGGCACGCCGGGGCGGGGGCTCGCCGAGGTCGTGCTGGGCGACGGGAGACGGGCCGTCGTCGTCAACGCGATGGCGCGGCTGTTCATGGACGCGCTGGACGACCCCTTCGCCACGGTGCTTCGCGCGCTCAGGCGCTACCCGCTGGGCGGGGGGGCGCACGCGGTCCTGATCGACTTCCACGGCGAGGCGAGCGCGGAGAAGATGGCTTTCGGGCATTTCTTCGACGGCGAGGTGTCGGTCGTGGTCGGCACCCACACCCATGTCCCGACCGCCGACGCGACGGTGCTGCCCAAGGGCACCGCCTACCAGACCGACGCCGGCATGTGCGGCGACTACGACTCGGTCATCGGCATGGACAAGGAGGAGCCGATGCGCCGCTTCGTGCGCAAGATGTCGGGCGGACGGCCGGAGCCCGCGGCCGGCCCGGCGACGGTATGCGGCCTCTTCGTCGAAACCGACGACCGGACGGGGCTTGCGCTCAGCGCCGAGCCGGTGCGGGTCGGGGGCCGGCTCTCGCAGACCCTGCCCGCCTGCGTTATATAGCCACGGGTCCCGATTCCGCGGCGGCAAGAGGGCGGCAGGCCGATGGCCGGACATTCGCAATTCAAGAACATCATGTACCGCAAGGGCGCGCAGGACGCGAAGCGCGCGCGCCTGTTCACCAAGATCGGGCGCGAGATCGAGGTGGCGGCGAAGCTGGGCTCCCCCGACCCCGAATCGAACCCCCGCCTGCGCTCCGCCATCCAGGCCGCCCGCGGCGCCAACATGCCCCGCGACCGCATCGAGCGCGCGATGAAGCGCGGCGCCGGCGACGGCGACGGCGCCGTCTATGAGGAGGTGCGCTACGAGGGATACGGGCCGGCCGGCGTCGCGGTGATCGTCGAGGCGCTGACCGACAACCGCAACCGCACGGCGGCCGATGTCCGCGCCGCCTTCTCCAAGAACGGCGGCTCGCTCGGCGAGACCGGCTCGGTGAGCTTCCTGTTCGACCGGGCGGGACTGGTCCGTTTCTCCCGGGACGCCGCCGGCAGCGACGAGATTTTCGAGGCGGCGCTGGAGGCCGGCGCCGACGACATGGATTCCGACGACGAAGGCCACGACGTGCTGACCGCGCCGGAAGACCTGCATGCGGTGCGCGAAGCGCTGGAACGGTCCATCGGCGAGCCGCAGGCCGCGCGGCTCATCTGGAAGCCGCAGACCCTCGTGCCCGTCGGGGAGGAACCGGCGGCCGTGCTCTTCAAGCTGCTCGAAGCGCTCGACGACCATGACGACGTGCAGAACGTCTCGGCCAATTACGACGTGTCGGACGAGGTGCTCGCCAGGCTCGCCGGATGACCCGCGGCGTCCGCGTCATCGGGTTCGACCCCGGCTTGCGGATTACGGGCTGGGGGATCGTCGATGCGCATGGCAGCCGGGTCGTCCATGTCGCCAACGGCGAACTCAAGCCGGACCCGAAGGCCCGGACGGCGGACCGGCTGGCCGAACTCTTCGCCGGCGTCACGCAGGTGATCCGGCAATACGGGCCGGACATGGCGGCGGTGGAAGAGGTGTTCGTCCACCGCAGCCCGGGCGCGGCCCTGAAGCTCGGCATGGCGCGCGGCGCGGCGCTGGTGGCCTCCGCCAATGCGGGGCTGCCGGTGACGGAATATGCCCCGAGGAGCGTGAAGAAGGCGCTGGTCGGCGCCGGCGGGGCGGACAAGGCGCAGGTGCAATACATGATCGGCATCCTGCTGCCCGGCTGCAATCCGGCGGGCCCCGACGCCGCCGATGCGCTGGCGGTCGCGGTCGCGCACGCGCATGGCATGCCTTTCGCGGCGGCGGCCGGATGATCGGGCGGCTGACCGGCAGGGTCGATCTCGGCGACGGCGAGGCGCTGATCGTGGATGTCGCCGGCGTCGGCTATCTGGTCCAGGCCTCCAGCCGCACCGCCGGGCGGCTGGAGAACGGCCGCGAGGCCACCCTCCTGGTGGAAACGCGGGTCCGCGAGGACTCGATCGCGCTTTACGGCTTCGCCGACGCCGCCGAGCGGGACTGGTTCCGCCACCTGACGGGCGTGCAGGGGGTCGGCGGGCGCGTAGCGCTCGCCCTGCTGTCCGCGCTCACGCCCGACGAACTGGCGACCGCCCTGCTGGCCGATGACCGCAAGGCGCTTACCCGCGCCGAGGGCGTCGGCCCGAGGCTCGCGGCGCGCATCGTCAACGAACTGAAGGGCAAGGCCGAGACGCCGGCCGCGCCGCTCTCGTCCATACCCGGCGCCGCGGGGGCCGGCGGCGGGGACGAACTGCTTTCGGCGCTGGTCAATCTCGGCTACGGGCGCTCCGAGGCTCTCACGGCGGCGGCGGCGGCCAGGCGCAGCCTCGGCGAGGACGCCGCCTTCGACGACCTGGTCCGGGCGAGCCTTCGGGAGCTTGCCGGGTGACGGAGGACCGCAGCGTCATGCCGGAACGCCGGCCCGGAGACCGCGACGCCGCGCTCCGCCCGGAAACGCTGGACGAATTCGTCGGCCAGGAACGCCTCAGGCGGAACCTGAAGGTCTTCATCGACGCGGCCAGAGCGCGCGGCGAGGCGCTGGACCATGTGCTGTTCGTCGGGCCTCCGGGCCTCGGCAAGACGACGCTGGCGCAGATCGTCGCCCGCGAACTGGGCGTCGGCTTCCGGGCGACTTCCGGCCCGGTCATCCTGCGCGCCGGCGACCTCGCGGCCCTGCTCACCAACCTCCAGCCGCGCGACGTGCTGTTCATCGACGAAATCCACCGCCTGAACCCGGCGGTCGAGGAAATCCTCTATCCGGCGCTGGAGGACTGCCAGCTCGACCTGATGATCGGCGAAGGACCGGCCGCGCGCTCGGTGCGCATCGACCTGCCGCCCTTCACCCTGGTCGGCGCCACGACGCGCGCCGGCCTGCTGACGACGCCGCTGCGCGAACGCTTCGGAATTCCGCTGCGGCTCGAATTCTACGAGCCGGAGGAACTGGCGCGGATCGTGGCGCGCGCCGCCGGGCTGCTCGGGATTCCGGCAAGCGAGGCCGGCGCGCTGGAGATCGCGCGGCGGGCGCGCGGCACGCCGCGGATCGCCGGGCGTCTTCTCCGCCGGGTCCACGACTTCGCCGCCGTTGCCGGCCGCGGCGAGATCGACGACGTGGCGGCGGACGCCGCGCTCGTGCAGCTTGAGGTGGACCGGCTCGGCCTCGACGCGATGGACCGGCGCTATATGCGCTGCCTTGCAGACGCCTATGGCGGCGGCCCGGCCGGCGCCGAAGCCCTTGCCGCCACGCTCGCCGAGCAGCGCGACGTGCTGGAGGAGGTGGTGGAGCCCTATCTCATCCGGGAGGCGCTGGTGCTGCGCACGCCGCGCGGGCGCATGCTCTCGCGCCAGGGCTGGGAGTGTCTCGGCCTCGCGCCGCCCCGGAGCGCGGCGGACCTGTTCGATGGAGCATGACCCCGAGGACGGGCGGCCCTGCCGGGAGGACCATGTCTTCCCGGTCCGGATCTATTACGAGGACACCGACGCGGGCGGCATCGTCTATCATGCCGCCTATCTGCGCTTCGCCGAGCGCGCGCGCACCGAGCTGCTCCGGGAACTGGGCTACAGCAATCGCTCCGTCGCGTTCGCCGTGGTCGATTGCACGATCCGCTACCACCGGCCCGCCAGACTCGACGATGCGCTGGAAGTGCGCACGCGGGCGACGGACGCCAGCAGCGCGACATTGTCGCTGGCGCAGAGTATATGGCGGGCCGGCGAGCTGCTGGTGACGATTCGCATCCGCATCGCCAGACTTGGCGAAAACGGTCGCCCCAGGCGGCTCCCGGCGCCGTTGCGCCATGATTTTGCCCAATTGCAGGGCGACATCGTGGGGGAAGGTTAGACAGTCCATGGACGATTCACTGGTGCAAGGTCTGGTCACGGGTTCGCTTGCGGCGACTGACACCCTGTCTCCGTTCAGCCTGTTTCTGCAGGCCGATCTTGTCGTCAAGGCGGTGATGCTCGTGCTGCTGGTCGCCTCCGTCATGTCCTGGGCGATCATTTTCGACAAATGGCGCCGGATGCGCCGCCTCAACCGCGACGCCGGCAGGTTCGAGGAGCTGTTCTGGTCGGTCGCCTCCCTCGAGGACCTGCATGCCCAGACCAGCCACCAGGAACGCGACCCGATGAGCTGCGTGTTCGGCGAAGCGATGCTGGAACTCCAGGGCTCGCTCGGCAGCGGGACGCTCAGGGACGCGGCCGCCCGCGATGCCTTGCAGGTGCGGGTCGAACGGGTGATGACGGTCGAGGCCGGCCGCTGGATGGACCGAATCGAGCGGCACATGATGTTCCTCGCTTCGGTCGGCTCGGTCTCGCCGTTCATCGGCCTCTTCGGCACGGTCTGGGGCATCATGAACAGCTTCGCCGCGATCGCGGCGTCCAAGCAGACCAACCTCGCCGTCGTGGCGCCGGGTATCGCCGAAGCGCTGTTCGCCACCGCGCTCGGGCTGGTCGCCGCAATTCCGGCGGTCGTCGCCTACAACAAGTTCTCCAACGACATCGCGCGCTATGGCGCGCGGCTCGACGGGCTGGTGGCCGACGTCGTCACCGTCACCTCGCGCGAGCTTTCGGAGGCCGGGTGAGATGGCGGCCTGGCTGGGAGGACCGGGCCGGAGCGGGCGCAGATACCGCCCGATGAGCGAGATCAACGTGACGCCGCTCGTCGATGTCATGCTGGTGCTGCTGGTGGTGTTCATGATAACCGCCCCGCTGCTCACCGTCGGCGTGCCGGTGGACCTGCCGGAGACCGAAGCGGCGCAGCTGACCGACCGCGACGAGCCGCTGGTGGTCAGCGTCGATGCCGAGGGCAAGGTCTATATCCAGGAAACCGAAGTGGGTCTGGACGGGCTCGCGGCGAAGCTGCGCGCGATCATGGGCGCGCGGGAGGACACGTTCGTCTATGTCCGCGGCGACCGCGCCATCGACTACGGGCGGGTGATGGAGGTCATGGGCGCGCTTGCGGCGGCTGGCTTCGACAAGGTGTCGCTGATGGCGGAAGTGCCGCGCGCGGGATCTTCGCCGTGAGCCATTCGAGCCTGCTTCTCTCGGCGCTCGCCCATATCGGCCTGCTTGTGCTGGCCGCGGTGGGCCTGCCGGCGCTGCACGATCCGCCGGACCCGTTCGAGACGGCGGTCCCCGTCACGGTCACTATGGTGAGCGAACGCACGGAAGCGAAAGCGCCTCTGCCGCCGCCGGAGCCCTTGCCGCCGGAAGCGCCGCCGGAGCCCGAACCGGTTGCAGCCGAGCCCTCGCCTGTCGAGACGCCGCCCGTCGAGACACCGCCGGCGGACCCGCCGAAACCGGAAGAGCCGGTGGAGGTGGCTGCGCTTGCTCCCGAACCGCCGAAGCCGGAACCGCCGCCGCCCGAGCCCGAACCGGTAGCCGCCCCGCTGCCCCCGAGCCCGCCGGAGCCCGAGCCTGAGCCGCCGGCGTCCGACCCGAAGCCGCCGCCCCTGCCGCAGCGCCCGCCGCAGCAACAGGCGCGGGCCAAGGCGCCGCCCAAACCTCCGGAACCCGCGCCCGAGCCTCCGCCGCTGCCGCAGATCGCGCCCAAGGACCCGCCCGACGAACTGGCAGCATTACGCAAGGCTGCGAGCGGGAACGACCTCGACAAGCTCAAAAGCGCGCTCGCGAACAGAACCCCGGTTCCCGCCGAAGAGTCCGAGGAAGCCGTGTTCACCGTTTCCGAGAAGCACCGGCTGTTCCGGCAGCTTTCCCGCTGCTGGCAGACGATCCCCGGCCTCGCGCCCTCCGAACGCCATGTCGTCGTGCTCCAGATCGAACTCGGCCCGGACCGGCGCGTCACCTCGGTCAAGACGGTGGACGGCCAGAGCAGCCGCAGCTACCGCGCCGCGCAGGAGCGCGCGAGACGCGCGCTCGGCCATCCGTTCTGCGAGCAACTCGATGTGCCTTCGGGCAAGATGGCGCTCTGGAAGTCGCTGACCCTGCGGTTCGACCCGCACCGAATGCAATAGACGAGGAGGCCTGCGACCATGCTGCTCCCGTTTCTCCGCCTTGCCCTGCTCCCCATGTTCTTCGCGGCCGCGTTGCCCGCGGCGGCACAGGTGACCATCGACATTACCGAAGGCGTGCCGGACCCCGTTCCGGTTGCCATTGCGCCCTTCTCCGGCGCGGACAGGGAGGCCGCCCGCTTCGGGGACGAAATCGCCAGTGTCATCAGCGCCGACCTGGAGAGGTCCGGCCTCTTTCGCGCCATTTCAGAGGAGGCATTCCTCTCCCGCCCGGAAGACGCCGACCTTCGCCCGAATTTCAACAATTGGCGCGTTATCGGCGCCCATCTGCTGGTCGTCGGCGAAACCGCCATGCAACCGAACGGCGACCTGCGCGCCCTGTTCCGGCTTTGGGATGTGCTCACTCAGCAGCAGGTCGTGGGCTGGACATACACCACGCCGCCGGAGAACTGGCGCAAGGTCGCCCACAAGATCGCCGACGCCATCTACAAGGGGGTCACGGGCGAGGAGGGATATTTCGACAGCCGCATCGTCTTCGTCTCGGAGACGGGCCCCGCGGACAAGCGCCGCAAGCGGCTGGTGCTGATGGACCAGGATGGCGCGCGCGCGCGCTACCTTACGGACGGGGCCAATCTGGTGCTGACGCCGCGCTTCTCGCCGACCGAGCAGGAAGTCATCTATCTCGCCTACGACCGCCCGAACCAGCCGCCCAGCGTCCACATCCTCAATATCGATTCCGGCCAGCGCGAAGCGCTCGGCCGGTTTCCCGGCATGCAATACGCGCCGCGCTTCTCCCCGGACGGCAACAGCGTGCTCGTCACGATGACCCAGGAAGAAGGCAATTCCGACATCTTCTCGATGGACCTCCGCACGCGCACGCTCGCCCGCCTGACGCACACGGCCGGCATCGACGCGGCAGCCTCCTTCAGCCCGGACGGCTCCCGGATCGTGTTCGAGTCCAAGCGGAGCGGCACCCAGCAACTCTATGTCATGAACGCCGACGGCTCCGACCCGCGGCGGATCAGCACCGGCAAGGGCCGGTTCGCCACGCCGGTCTGGTCTCCGCGCGGCGACCTGATCGCCTTCACCCAAATTCTGGGCGGTCAGTTCCATATCGGCACCATGCGCCCCGACGGCACCGAGGCGAGACTCCTCGATTCGGCCTATCATGCCGAAGGGCCGACCTGGTCGCCGAACGGGCGTGTGCTGGCCTATTTCAAGCAGGACAGAGCGCAGGACCGCCGCGTGGGTTATTCGCCCGGCTTGTGGCAGGTCAACATCATCGGAGGCGCACCGCGCCGGATCGCGACGGAGACGGACGCATCCGACCCGGCCTGGTCGCCGATTTCCCCGTGAATGCCCTTGTGCCGCGTATCGAATGCCGCACAATGGCGCCGATTCGCGGTTGGCTTACACGTCGCGAGACCAAAGGAGAATTCGCATGTCGATGAAACTGCTGGCGCCGGCGCTGGCACTGGTGTTCCTCGCCGCCTGCGAGACGAGCTCGGAGTTGGAAGACGGCAAGGCGGACGGCACGGCCGCAGCTACAGCGGGCGCCCAGGCGGCCAGGCAGGACCAGGGGGTCGATTCGCGGGCGCTGGCGCCGCCGCCAGGCTCCGCGGAAGAATTGCAGCAGGTGATCGGCGACCGGGTGCATTTCGCCTATGACCAGCACGATCTCAACACGGAAGCGCAGGACCAGGTCGCGGCATGGGCGAACTGGCTTACCGCGCATAGCGGCCTCTCGGTGGTCGTGGAAGGCCATGCGGACGAGCGCGGCACGCGGGAATACAACCTGGCGCTCGGCGAACGGCGCGCCGCCGAGGTGCGCAGCTACCTGCTCGCCTCCGGCATCGACGCCAACCGGGTGCGGATCGTCAGTTACGGCAAGGAAAGGCCCATCGCGGTCGAATCGAACGAGGAAGCCTGGGCCCAGAACCGTCGTTCGGTGATGATCCTGGACTGATCCGGCGATGCGCGTTCTGGCGTTCCTGCTGCTCTGCGCCCTGCCCGCGACGGCAGCGGCGCAGACAGCCGACCAGACGCTGCTCCCGATCCTGAACCGGCTCTCGACCTATGAACGCGACCTGCGCGACCTCAACAACACCGTCGAACGGCTGCGACGCCAGGTCGACGGTCTTGAGTTGCGCATAGAGGCGCTGGAGAAAGCGGCCGCCGAGCGACCGGCGGAAACCGCCGAAACACCGGCGCCGGATGCCGGCGCGGCTGCCCCGCCGGTCGCCGCGTCGGGCGAGACCGGGGCGCAGCCGCCGGGCGCGCTGCCCCAAGGCGATGCCCTGGAGTTGTACAAGCAGGGCCGGAACCTGCTGCTGCAGGCGCGGCTGCCGGAGGCCGAGCAGGTCTTCACGGCTTTCCTGAACGATTTTCCCGCACATGAACTGGCCAACAACGCCAGGCACTGGCTTGCGGCCAGTTTCGCCGGGCAGGGCAAGCACGACGCTGCCGCGCAGCAATTCCTGCTCGCCTACGAAAAGGACCCGGACGGTCCCAAGGCTCCCGACAATCTGTTGAAGCTCGGCCGGGCGTTTGCCGCGCTCGGCAAGGAAGAGGAAGCCTGCATTGCGCTGTCGCGGTTGTCGCGCAAGCACAAGCAGGCGCCGCCCGCCGTTATCGCCGCCGCCGCCTCCGAGCGCCGGCGGCTGAAGTGCTGACGCCCAACCCGCCGCCTTCCGACCCGGCGTTCGATTGCGCCATGGCGCGACTGGGTCCGTTCGAGAGGGCGCCGCGCCTCGCCGCCGCCGTTTCCGGCGGGCGCGACAGCATGGCGCTTGCCCTGATGGCCGGGGCCTGGACCGTCGCGCATGGCGGGGAACTTCTGGCCTTCACCGTCGATCACCGCCTGAGGCCCGAATCCGCCGATGAAGCAGCCATCGCGGGCGCCCGGCTTGCGCCTTTCGGCATCCCCCACCGCATCCTCACCCGCACCGGCCCGCTCGCCCGCGGAAACGTGCAGGCGGCGGCCCGCAAGGCGCGCTACGAGCTGCTCGCCGAAGCCTGCCGGCACGCCGGGGCCCTGCACCTGCTGCTCGGCCACCACCTGGAGGACCAGGGCGAGACCGCGGCGATGCGCGCCGAACGCGGCAGCGGCGCTCTGGGCCTCGCGGCCATGGCGCCCGTCTCCGAACTCGCCGATATGCGCCTGCTCCGCCCGCTGCTGGAGCGGCCGCGGCAGGAGCTCGAGGCGTATCTGGCCCGCCTCGGCGTCGGCTGGATCGACGATCCGACGAATCTCGCGCCCTCCTCGGCGCGGGGCCGCCTGCGCGCCGCCATGACACCCGCCCAATTGGCAAGGTTGGGTCGGGAGGCGGCCGCCCGCGCCGCCCGGCGTCGAGAGCAGGAGGATCGCATAGCCGGCCTGCTCGCCGCGACGGTCGAACTCCATGACAGCGGCATTGCGCGCGTCGATATCGCCCGGATGCTTGCCGCGCCGGACGGCGGGGCCGCGCTCGGCCGCCTGCTGGCGACGCTCGGCGGCAAGGTCCATCCGCCCCGCAGCGCCAGAATCGCCGGCCTCGCCGCGCGCCTCAGGGACGCGCCTGCGGCAAGCGTTCTGGGCGGCTGCGCCGTGATGCGGACCCGCACCGGCTGGTGGTGCGGGCGGGAGGCCGGGCGGATCGGGGAGGTGCTGCGGCTCGGCCCGGGGGGACGCGGCCTTTGGGACGGGCGCTTCGAGGTCGTCAATCCGGGTCCGTCTCCGGTTGCGGTGGGGCGACGGCCGCGAGCGGCAGCGGCAGAATCCCGGCCCTGGCCCGCCGCGCTCGACCGCGCCCTGCCCGCCTTCTTTTCCGAGGACGGCCGCCTGCTCGAACCCGAGGGCACGGCGTGCCATCTTGACGAAACGGCATATCCCTGTGCGACATTCCGGCCGCGCGCTCCGTTGGCGGGCCCGGGATTTGCCCTTGTTTCCAGCGGCGCGGAACTTAACTAGGATCGGAAGACCCCCTCACCTTTCCTCGCCGGCCGGAGGCATTTGCTGGAGACGATGGGCAAGAATATCGCGATATGGCTTGTTCTCGGCGTTCTGCTGATCCTGCTGTTCAACGTCTTCCAGGGATCGGGCAACCGCAGCGGGCAGAACGGCCTTCCCTTCTCCGACTTCGTCGCCCAGGTCGAGGCCGGCCATGTCGAGGAGGTGACGATCCAGGGCCGCACCATCGTCAGCCAGACCAAGGACGGCAAGCGCTTCACCACCTACACGCCCGAAGACCCCGGCCTCGTCGAGCGGCTGCGCAAGGGCGGCGTGCGGATCAATGCGGTGCCGCCCGACGACGGGCTCTCGCTCGTCTCGATCCTGATTTCCTGGTTCCCGATGCTGCTGCTGATCGGCGTGTGGATTTTCTTCATGCGCCAGATGCAGTCCGGCGGCGGCCGCGCCATGGGCTTCGGCAAGTCGAAGGCGCGGATGCTGACCGAGAAGTCCGGCCGCGTGACCTTCGAGGACGTCGCCGGCATCGACGAGGCCAAGGAAGAGCTGGAGGAAGTGGTCGAATATCTGCGCGACCCGCAGAAGTTCCAGCGCCTCGGCGGCCGCATCCCGAAGGGCGTGCTGCTGGTGGGTCCGCCCGGCACCGGCAAGACGCTGCTCGCCCGCGCCATTGCCGGCGAGGCGAATGTGCCCTTCTTCACGATTTCCGGCTCCGATTTCGTCGAGATGTTCGTCGGCGTCGGCGCGAGCCGGGTCCGGGACATGTTCGAGCAGGGCAAGAAGAACGCGCCCTGCATCATCTTCATCGACGAGATCGACGCCGTCGGGCGCCATCGCGGCGCCGGCCTCGGCGGCGGCAATGACGAGCGCGAACAGACGCTCAACCAGCTGCTGGTCGAGATGGACGGCTTCGAGACCAATGAAGGCGTCATCCTGATCGCCGCCACCAACCGCCCGGACGTGCTGGACCCCGCGCTCCTCAGGCCGGGCCGTTTCGACCGCCAGGTCGTCGTGCCGAACCCGGACATTCTCGGCCGCGAGAAGATCCTGAAGGTGCATCTGAAGAAGGTGCCGCTGGCCCCCGACGCCGAGGCTAAGATCATTGCGCGCGGCACCTCCGGCTTCTCGGGCGCGGACCTCGCCAACCTCGTCAACGAGGCCGCCTTGCTCGCCGCCCGGCGCGACAAGCGCTTCGTCACCATGTCGGACCTCGAAGAGGCCAAGGACAAGGTGATGATGGGCACGGAGCGCCGCTCCATGGTGATGAGCGAGGACGAGAAGACGCTGACCGCCTATCACGAGGGCGGCCATGCGCTGGTGATGCTGAGCCTCGAGCACCACGACCCGCTGCACAAGGTGTCCATCGTGCCGCGCGGCCGGGCGCTGGGCGTGGCCCATTTCATGCCGGAGCGGGACAAATACAGCCAGTCCAAGGTCGAGCTCCAGGCGCTGCTGGCCGGCCTGTTCGGCGGGCGCGTGGCGGAGGAGCTCATTTTCGGCGCGGAAAAGGTGACGACCGGCGCCGCTTCCGACATCCAGCAGGCAACGCGCATCGCGCGGCGCATGGTCACGGAATGGGGCTTCGGCCAGGACCTCGGGCCGCTGCGCTACGCCGACAATGAGGAGGAGGTCTTCCTCGGCCATTCGGTGGCGCAGCGCAAGAATGTCTCCGACGAGACCGCGCGCATCATCGATGCCGAGACGCGCCGCCTCGTCGAGGAAGGCGAGACGACCGCCCGGCGCATCCTGACCGAGCGGATCGACGACCTCCACCTGGTCGCCAAGGCGCTGCTGGAGTTCGAGACGCTCAGCCGCGAGGAGGTCGAGGCCGCGGTGCGGGGCGAGCCGATCCGGCGCGACGATCCGGCGGCTTCCGGGCCCGAGGGCCCGATGCGGGGCGCCTCCGTGCCGTCGAGCGGCCAGCGCGGGCGCGGCGCGACCCCGATGCCCGGCGGCCTCGGTCCCGAGCCGCAGCCGGAGGGTTAGGCGGTCCTCCGGGCACCGGTCCCGATCATGCCCGGCCAACCTTCCCGTTTCGCCGGCCTGTCCACCCGGCGGCCGCTGGTCATGGGCGTGGTGAACGTGACCCCGGACAGCTTCTCCGACGGCGGCGACTGGTCCGACCCGGAGGCCGCCATCGGGCGCGGCCGGGCGCTCGCGGCGGCGGGCGCGGATATTGTCGATATCGGCGGGGAATCGACCCGGCCCGGCGCCGTGGAGGTCGATGAGGCGGAGGAATGCCGCCGCATCCTGCCGGTGGTGGCGGCGCTTGCCGGGGACGGCATTCCGGTCTCCGTCGATACGCGCCACGCCCGCGTGCTGCGCGCCGCGCTCGCCGCAGGCGCCGGCATCGCCAACGACGTTTCGGCGCTTACCGCCGACCCCGCCTCGCTGGACCTCGTGGCCGAGACGGGAGCGAGCGCCGTCCTCGTCCACATGCAGGGCGGGCCGGAGACCATGCAGGACGACCCGCGCTACGACGACGTGGTGGAGGACGTGTTCGCCTTCCTCGCCGAACGGGTCGAGGCCTGCCGGGCGGCGGGCATCGGACCCGAGCGCCTCGCCGTCGATCCCGGTTACGGCTTCGGCAAGACGCTGGAGCACAATCTGGCCCTGCTGCAGGGTCTGGAGCGCTTCGGCGCGCTCGGCTGCACGGTCGCGCTCGGCGTGTCGCGCAAGGCGTCGCTCGGGCGCATCTCGGGCGAGCCGGACCCGAAGCGCCGCTTCCCCGAGTCGCTGGCCGCCGGCCTGTTCGCGCTGGACCGGGGCGTGCGCCTGCTGCGGGTCCACGATGTCGAGGAGACCTGCCGCGCGCTTGCGGTCTGGCGGGCGCTTCGCCATGTTTGAAGCCATGGACGGGACCGGAACCCGCAGGCTTTTCGGCACGGACGGCATTCGCGGGCGCGCGAATGTCGAGCCGATGACGCCGGAGACGGTCATGCGCGCGGCGATGGCGGCGGCGGCGCGCTTCGGCGGCAACGGGCGCGGCACCGCCGTGATCGCCAAGGACACGCGCCTGTCCGGCTATCTGCTGGAGCCGGCGCTGGTCTGCGGCTTCATCGCGCTCGGCTGGGACGCGGTGACGGTCGGCCCGCTGCCGACGCCCGCGGTTTCCGTGCTGACGCGCTCGCTCCGCGCCGATCTCGGCGTCATGCTGTCCGCCTCGCACAACCCCTTCCACGATAACGGCATCAAGATTTTCGGCCCCGACGGCTACAAGCTCTCCGATGCGCAGGAACAGGCGGTCGAGGCGGCCATGGCCGAGGTCGAGAGCCGCCGCGCCGCACCCGAGGCGCTCGGCCGCGCCCGGCGCATGGAGGACGCGCAGGGCCGCTATATCGAGGCCGTGAAAAGCAGCTTCCCCCAAGGCATGCGGCTCGACGGGCTCAGGGTCGCCGTCGATTGCGCCAACGGGGCCGCCTACCGGGTGGCGCCCGCCGTGTTGTGGGAGCTCGGCGCGGAGGTCATTCCCGTCGCCGTCTCGCCGGACGGCATGAACATCAACGACGCCTGCGGGGCCGCGCATCCGGAAACCGTCTGCCGGGCGGTCAGGGAGCATGGCGCCGATATCGGCCTCTCCCTCGACGGCGATGCCGACCGCCTGGTGCTGGCCGACGAAACCGGCCGGCCGGTGGACGGCGACCGGGTGATGGCGTTGATCGCGACCGCCTGGCAGCGGCGCGGCCGGCTGCGCGGCGGCGCGGTCGCGGCGACGGTCATGTCCAATCTGGGCCTCGAACGCTATCTGGACGGCATCGGGCTCGGCCTGGAGCGCACCCGCGTCGGCGACCGTTATGTGGTCGAGCACATGCGCGCCAACGGCCTCAATCTCGGCGGCGAACAGTCCGGGCATGTCGTGCTGCGCGACCATTGCGCGACCGGCGACGGCCTGCTGGCGGCGCTGCAGGTGCTGGCGGAGCTGGTGGCGGGCGGCAGGCCGGCATCGGAAGCGCTCGCGCTCTTCGAGCCGCTGCCGCAGCGCCTGGAGAACGTGCCCTGCGGCGCGCGCGACCCGCTGGCGGTGCCCGCCGTGCAGCAGGCGGTGGCGGATGCCGAAGCCCGGCTCGACGGCGTCGGGCGGCTGCTGATCCGCAAGTCCGGCACCGAGCCGCTGATCCGCATCATGGCCGAGGCCGAGGACGAGCATCTCGTCGGCGAGATCGTGGAGAGCCTTGCGGCCGACATCCGAGCTGCGGTCTGAGAGACCGTTTGAGAATTGGCTGTTTGCGGCGTCCGGGGGTTCGAAGCGGAACCGAAAGCGTTGCCCTGCCCTCTTCCCGTCATGCCCGGCCTGCCCTCGCGAAAGCGGGGGACTTGTTCCGGGCTTCGCCCGCCGGCCTTGCGGCCGGCCCCCTCTCCCGACCTCTCCCCGCGAGCGGGGAGAGGGGAAGTTGCGGTCGGCGGCGGCTCCTTCCTCTTCTCCCTCGCCTGCTCCTTTCTTCTCCTCTCCCGCTTGCGGGGTAGGCCGGATGGGGGCTCTCTCGGCGGGCCTGCCCCGGACCCCGATCCGGGGGACCTTTGCCGGGCTCCGTCCGACGGGAGGAGAGCCAGGGGGCAGGAGGGAGAAGCGGCGGCGGCTTCTTCCCCGGCCCGCTACCGCTCCGTCCACCGTTTCCGCCGACGGCCGATGCGGGCGAGGCGGCGGTAGCGCGGGCGGGGCTTCAGCGATAAGCGTCCCGACGGTGTCGGATGCGGTAAATCTCGACGCGGCGGATATTGTCGTCAATGCGGTAGAGGATGCGGTATTCGCCCACCCGAACCCGCCATCCCAAACCTGTCCGGCCCTGGAGTTTGACCGCACCGACCGGCCGAGGGTTGTTGGCCAGACCGCGTAATGCGATGTCGATTCGGCCAACGGCCGCATCGGACAAGCTTCGCAACTCCCGTTCGGCTCTCCGTTCCAAAGCTACGGTGTAAGCGCCGTCATCCGTCAAGACGCGCCCGCAGATCCTTCCGGACTTCCGCATAGTCGCGAAAACCGGTCGCCGTCTCCACAGCGCGGTCCAGTTCCAGAGTATCCTCCAGGTCTTCCAGGCGCTGCATCAGCGCGCGGTAATCCTTCATCGACAACACCGCGCCGGTCTTTCGGCCGGCGCCGTCGACAAGGTAGCGGGGCTTGATGTCGAGCATGTCCATCGTCTCCGGGGGACGAATCTAGAGCACCGGGCCGGCCATTTGAAGCGGGCATGACAGAGGGGAGGTATGGCGTCCCTACCCCCTGGCGTCATCCCCGGCGCAGAGCGGGCAGGAGGCGGCCGTCTATGGCCAGCAGGGCGGCGGCGATGAGCGCCATTCCGAACAGCTGGCCGGGGCCGACTTCCTCGCCCAGAAACACGACGCCCAACAGCACCGCGCTCGGCGGGATCATCAGCGTCACCAGCATGACGTTGCTGCCGCCGGCCCGGCGCAGGATGGCGAAGAACAACAGGTAGGCGAGGCTGGTGCTGAGCAGCCCGATGCCGGCCAGCGCCCCCCAGACTTCCGGCGGCGGGGCGGGCAGGCGCCAGGGCCGCTCCAGCGCCAGCGCGAGCGGCAGCACGATCAGCGTCGAGCAGCCGACCTGCCCCGCCGCCGCCGATACCGGCGACAGATGCCGCAACCGCCGCCCCCAGAGGCCGGCCGCAGCATAGGAGACGGCCGCCGCCAGCACCGCCACAGAGCCGACGATATAACCGCCGGAGCCGTCCGGCGCGGCCGGGCCGACGAGCACGGCGACCCCTGCCACCCCGATCGCTACGCCCGCAAGCCGGTTGGCGGTCAGCTTTTCGTCCCTCGTCAGGAAGTGCGCGGCGACCGCGCCGAAGACCGGCGTGGTGGCGTTGAGGACGCTCGCCAGCCCGCCGTCGATCCATTGCTGGCCCCAGACAATGAGCGAGAACGGGAGGGCGTTGTTGAGCAGGCCCATCGCCGCAAGATCGCGCCAGTCCCGAAGCCCGGTCGGCAGGGTCGCGCGGGTCAGCCAGACCAGCAGCCAGAGGCCGGCCGCGCCCAACGCCAGCCGCGCCAGCACGATGGTGAAGGGCGGCAGCGCGGCGAGCGCCACTTCGGCGAAGAAGAAAGACCCGCCCCAGACAAGCGACAACGCGGCCAGCAGGCCCCATGCAGCCATGTCGAGCACGGGCGGACGAGATACGGTCATCGGGCGTTGTCTTCCGCGGCGGCGAACGCCGGATCGCACGCCCCGCCCGCCGCCGCAGCCCGAATCTTGCGCTTCCCGTTTCCGACGCGCACGGTTCCATCCTGGCCCGGGCTCTCCTAGACTATGCGACCATGCCTCGCTGCGCTCAGTGTCCGTTTGAGAATTGGCGTCCGGGCGTATCGAGACAGGATCGAAGGTGTTGCCCTGACCCTCTTCTCGTCATGCCCGGACTTGTTCCATTGTTGTCCGGTTTAGCTTTGGCGGGCAGGGCGCATGGCTTGGATTCAAGCCGATTTCGAAGGGGCCGGCCGGATCGAGGCTCGGATCGGTGCCCGGCGTCCCGACCCTCATATCGTCATACCCGGACTTGTTCCGGGTATCTCTCTCCGCTGTTTCCGCCGAACGGCCGCATGGATACCCGGAACAAGTCCGGGTATGACGGAGGGGGCGTCCAGGAATGGCGCAGGGGGGCCGTTCGGACATGGCGGAACCGGACCTCGCATGGACTCCATTCTCAAACGGTCTCTCGGTCCTCCCGCTCCCGGCACAGCCGTGTATCGCAGGGGCTATGTCCATGAAAATGCAAGGCCGCCTGCTGATCGTGGCGGGCTCGGATTCCGGCGGCGGGGCGGGAATCCAGGCGGATATCAAGACCTGCACGGCGCTCCGCGGCTTCGCGATGACGGCGGTGACGGCGCTCACGGCGCAGAACACCGAGGGCGTCCACGGCGTGCATCCCGTGCCGCCCGGCTTCATCGCCGACCAGATGCGCGTCGTGCTGCGGGACATCGGCGCGGACGCGGTCAAGACCGGCATGCTGCACGATGCGGAGGTTATCGAGGCGGTAGCCGAAACGCTGGAGCGGGAAGCGCCGGGCGTGCCGGTCGTGGTCGATCCGGTCATGGTGGCGAAGGGCGGACACAGCCTGCTCCGGGAGGACGCGGTGGACGCGCTTCGCCGGCGTATGCTGCCCTTGGCAGCGCTGCTGACGCCGAACCTGCCGGAAGCCGCAGCGCTGCTGGACGGGCGCGCGCCCGGCTGGCCTTCCTGGGCGGCCCTCGGGGCGGGCGCGGTGCTGCTGAAGGACGGGCATGGCGAAGGCGCCATCGTGCGCGACAGGCTGCTCACGCCCTCCGGCGAGACCGTGTTCGAGCATGAGCGCCTCGACACGAGGCACACCCACGGCACGGGCTGCACGCTGGCTTCCGCCGCGGCGACCGGCCTGGCCCAGGGCCTCGACCTCACCCTGGCCGTGCGCCGGGCCGGCGATTTCGTGCATGAGGCGATCCGCACCGCCCCCGGCCTCGGGCGCGGACACGGCCCGCTCAACCACCGGCCGCCGGCGTAATACCGGCGGTCGCGACCGGGACCGATAGCGACGGCTCCATATCGTCGCCCCGGACCCCGATCCGGGGCCTTGTGCGGCCGGAGTTCCGCTTCAAGGAGGCCCCGGCTCTCCGCTGCGCTCCGGCCGGGACGACGATGAGGGCAGCCGGGACGGAGGGGGAGAACTGGAGCCCGCCGCCCCGGCGACTACCGCTCCGCTTCTTCGCCGCGGGACAGTCTCCGCCCGAAGCCGGCGGGCAGCAATAGGGGCACGGGAAACGCGCCCGCGAGCGCCAGGAGGTCGGCGTCGCCGGTCACCAGCGCGTCGGCACGCCCGACCAGCGCCAGTTCCAGGAACGGGCGGTCGGAAGGGTCGCGGCATTCGGGAACCGCCGGCGGCGGATCCGGCACGGGGACCGTCTCGCAGAAGGGAAGATAGTCGTCGAGCAGGTCGCGCCGCTCCTCGGCGTCCAACCCGAATTTCGGATAGGCGAGGACACGGACGAGTTCGGCCGCGGTCTCCCGGCTGGCGAGCGGGCGGATGTCGCCGGAGCGCCAGGCGGCGCGCAGCCACGAAAGTGCGCCGGAATGGAACAGCAGCGCCGACAGCAGGACGTTCGTGTCGAAAAGACAACTCAATTTTTGTCTACCTTGCCTCGCATGCGCCCGGATGCGCTCTTCTGATATAAACCATTGTCAATTCTCTATATTTGTGTGTCTGATCGCCCATCTCCGTCCTTGCATCCCTGCCCCGGATGCGCTTCAATGCGCCCCGATTTCCAGCCGGTCGCTTTCGGTCCGCTTACGTGACCTGCGTCCGAGCCCGAACCGGCTTCCAGCGCCCCGGGAAAGCGTTCGGTCATGCGTTGATGGAGGGGACGATGGCACAGAGCGAAGTCGGGCGAAGCCCGGCAAACCACGGAATTGGCCTCGTCGTCCTCATCATCGTCACACCTTGAACGAACGCTTTCGCGCCCCGGTGGAGGAACGAGGACATGCCCGAACGCCAGCACCGAACGCTTACCAAGCGTATCGTGGACCGTCTCGCGGTCAACGGAAAGGACGGCGTGTTCTGGGACAGCGAACTGCCGGGGTTCGGGATTCGCGTCTACCCCACGGGGCGCAAGGTCTATGTGGCGCAGGCCCGTGCGAAGGGCAGGTCGGTCCGCGCGACCGTGGGCCGGCACGGGGACATCGCGCCCGCCGAGGCGCGCAGGGAGGCGGCGAAGCTGCTTGCGCGCATCAAGGCCGGATTGCCGCCTGTCGAGCCGGAGACCGAACCCGCGCCGACCGTGGCCGATCTGGCCGAGCGCTACGAGCGCGAATACGTCGCCATGCACTGCAAGCCGAATACGATCAGGCACTACGGCCTGATGCTGAAGAAGCACATCGTGCCGGGCCTGGGAGCGCATCCCGTGTCGCAGGTGGCGCGCAAGGACATCCTCGCGTTCCAGTTCGGTCTGAGCGGCATGCCGACGGTGGCGAACCGGTGCGTCGACATCCTGGTGAAGATGTTCAACATGGCGGAACTCTGGGAGATGCGTCCGCCGGGGCGCAACCCCTGCCGGTCGGTGCCCCGCTACAAGGTGGCCCCCCGGAAGGAGCGGTTCCTGACGTCCGGGGAACTCGCACGGCTCGGACGCACGCTCGACATTGCCCCCGCGAAGCGTCTCGCCTCCCGTCACTCGGCGGCGGCGATCCGGTTGCTGGTGCTGACCGGGTGCCGGCGCAACGAGATCATGGGGCTGGCCTGGGACGACCTCGACTTCGAGGCGGGCGAGATGCGGTTCGCCGACAGCAAGACCGGCGCGCGCATCGTGCCGATGCCGCCCGCGGCGGCCGCGGTGTTGGCGGCACTGCCGCGCGTCGCCGGCAATCCATGGGTGTTCCCGGGGCGGAAGAAGGGTACTCACCAGACCAACATCAACGATGCCTGGGACCGCATCCGCAGGCACGCGGACCTCGACGGCGTCCGCCTTCACGACCTGCGCCACAGCTTCGCCAGCAGGGCGCTCGCGCTCGGCGAGAGCCTGAGCATGATCGGCGAACTGCTCGGTCACCGGAAGATCGACACCACGGCCCGCTACGCGCACCTTGCGCGGGAGTCGGTGCAGGCGTCGACGGCGAGGGTCGCCGACAGCATCGGCGCCGACATCCTCACGGAGCGGACGGATCCGTGACGGGCGCGACGGACACGGGGACAGCCGGGAGCGGACGATGACGAAGCTGAACGCACAGCGGATCTCGCGCCGGACCGTGGAGGCGCTGCCGGTGGGTGAGCGCGAGACGGTCCACTGGGATTCGAAGCTTCAGGGCTTCGGGGTCCGCGTGTATCCGAGCGGTTCGAAGGTCTACCTCGTGCAGACGCGGGCGGGCGGCAGGTCGCGCCGGCTGACCGTCGGGCGTCACGGGCTGATGACGGCGGACCGGGCGCGGACGAAGGCGGCGCGCATCATCGCCGACCTCAAGGCCGGCAGGGAGCCGGCGCCCGACGGCGGTGCGGCCCCGGCGGACGCCGGCCCCACGGTCGCGGAGGTGGCGGAGCGCTGCATGACGGAGCACGTCAAGGTGCGCTGCAAGCCGACCACGGTGCGCCATTGCCGGCATGTCCTGGACAGGCACCTGCTGCCCGCGCTCGGCCCGGTGCGCCTCGGGGAGATCGGCCGCGAACGCGTCGCGGCGCTGCACTACAGCCTGCACGAGACGCCGGCGATGGCGAACAGGGTCCTGGACATGCTCTCGCGCCTCTTCCGCATGGCCGAGCTGTGGGGGATCACGTCGGAGGGCGGCAATCCGTGCCGGTTCGTGCGCAAGTATCGGGAGAAGAGCCGCGAGCGCTTCCTCTCCGATGAGGAGTTCCGGCGCCTCGGGCGCACGCTCGACGCGGTCGAGGCCGAGGGCAGGGTGCATCCGAGCGCGGTGGCGGCGTTCCGCCTGCTGATGCTCACCGGGTGCCGGCGCAACGAGGTCCTGACGCTGCGCTGGGCCGATGTGGACCTCGAGGCGGGCGAGATCAGGTTGCGCGACGCGAAGACCGGCGCGCGTTCGGTCGCGTTCTCGCCGGCGGCGCGGCGCGTGCTTGCCGGGATACCGCGCCTGCCGGACAATCCCTGGGTGATTTCCGGAGCGAGGCCGGGCGCGCGGCTCAGCAACCTCAACAACGCCTGGCTCGCGGTGCGGGTCCGCGCGGACCTGAAGGACGTCCGCATCCATGACCTCAGGCACAGCTTTGCCTCGCGCGCTCTGGCGCTTGGCGAGAGCCTGCCGATGATCGGCCGGATGCTCGGCCATCGGAAGGTGCAGACCACGGCGCGCTACGCCCATCTCGCGCGCGATTCGGTGAAGGCGTCGGCGGCGCGCGTCGCCGAGAGCCTCCGCGCCGACCTGGCGGGCGAGACCGATCCTCCGTGTCCCGCGCCATGACCGCCGGCCGCGCCGGCGCGGCGCGCATCTCCGCGGCGACCGCCGCCGCCTTCCCCCGTCTCATCCTGATTGTCGCCAGCGTCTCAAGCTGATTGTCGCGCCGCAGTGCCGAGCGTCCGCTTGACGACAGAGCCGTTGCAGCGCCGATGCACGATCCATGTCTTGCGTCCGTTCGGTCGCGCCCGCAGTCCGAGCCCCGGCGCGATACTGTCCCACAGCACGGCCTCGCGCCCGTCGGCAGCGGCGAAGGCGCGAGCGCCCGCCATCGTGGTCTTTGTTCTGTTGGCCATTGTCCGATCCCTTCCGTTCGTTCCGGTCGCGACCGGCGCATCTCGGGCGCCCCCGTTGGGGAACACCCAGGACACGCCGGGTAACGGCGGCGGGCTCGAAGATCGGAAGGGTCGGAAGTGCTGCGCTCAAACGCCGCGCGGGCTGCAAGCCGTTGCTGCAGCTGCGCTTTCAGCACTTCGCGGATGCGTGAGCGGAGTGCCGGTTTTCTACGCCATGCGGCGGTTTGCGCGTCACACCCTCCGCACCCGTGGTGCGAATCCTGCCAGCGCCCGCCTTCGCATGAACCGGAGGAAAGCCCTGTAACTACAGGGCGTTACGGTTCAGCCTCTCCCGCGCCTTCGCGCGGCTTCCCCGACGAAACGCCGCCGCGGCCGCTTCCTGGACTACCAGTCGGCCACGCGGCCCGAACAGGGAGCCGCGACCATGAACGACCAGCCGAAGTCCACCTTCGCCCGGCGCCTCCGCGCCGCCAGACCCCGAGCCGGGAAGTACGAAGTCCGCGACGACGTGGTGAGCGGCCTCGCCGTCTCGATCCAGCCCACCGGAACCCGCACATTCTTCCTTGCCCGCATGGCGCGCGGGAAGAGACGCTACGCCCGGATCGGCGACGCCGACGCCATGACCGTCCCCGAGGCGCGGCGCGAGGCCCGCAGGCTCATCGCCAGCTTCATCGAGCCGACGAGGAAGGACAACGGGCCGAAGATGCCCGGCCACCCGATGGACGCCTTCGCCGGGGAGTTCCTCGAACGCCATGCCCGGCACTGGAAGTCCAGGACCCTGGAGACCAACGCCCGCATCGTGCGCAAGGACATCCTGCCCGCCTTCGGGCACATGACCGTGGACGCCATCGAGGCCGACGACGTGAGGCGCTGGTTCGCCTCCATGGCGAACAGGCCCGGCGTCGCCAACCGGACCATGCCCGTGCTGTCGGTGATGATGCGCATGGCGGAACTCTGGGGATACCGCGCCCACAACACCAACCCCTGCAAGCGGACCCGCCGCTACAGGATGAAGCCGAAGGAGCGGTTCCTCACGGCGGACGAGATGGCCCGGCTCAACGCCGTGCTCACCCGCGACGAGTTCCGGTGTCCCCATGTCGTCGCCATCGTCCGCCTGCTGATGCTCACCGGATGCCGCTTCGGCGAGATTGTCTCCCTCGAATGGGACTGGATCAGGGGCAAGCGCATCCACTTGCCCGATGCCAAGTCCGGCCCGCGCACGGTCTGGCTGTCCAGTGCCGCGCGGATCGTGATCAACGCCATCCCGCGATACAGCGCGGATTGCCCGTATCTCTTTCCGGCGCGTCCGCCGACGCGGCACGTAGACAACATCGAGTACCAGTGGCACCGCATCCGCAGCGAGGCCGAACTGCCCGGCCTGCGGCTGCACGATCTCAGACACAGCTGGGCTTCGGTCGCCGCCATGAACGGGGTGGACATGGTGACCATCGCGAAGCTGCTCGGTCACGCCCTGGTCGAGACCACAGAGCGCTATGTCCATCTGTCCGACCAGTCGGTCACGGACGCCGCCGACCGGGTGTCGAACCGCATCCATGCGGCCCTGGCCGGTAGCGGCGCGGAGCATGAGGGAGGGTGCGGTCATGCCAAGGGTTGACCTTACCGCGAAGCTGGCCCGCGACGCCGCACCCGGCCCGAAGGACACGATCCTGTTCGACAGGTCGCTGCCCGGCTTCGGGCTGCGCATCCACCCCTCGGGCCGCAAGGTCTGGATCGTGCAGGCCCGCATCGAGGGACGGAGCCGCCGCATCGTCGTCGCCCGCCACGGCGAGATGGACCTCGTCGAGGCCCGCCGCCGCGCCCGCGACATGCTCGCCCGCATCCGCGCGGGCGGCAACCCCGCCGACGACATCCGCAGGGAGAAGGAGACCCCGAGCTTCCGCCAGTTCGCCGGGGAATACCTGCGGCGCTCGGAACCGCACTGGAAGCCCTCCGGGCGCAGGACCGTGCGCATCTATCTCAAGGCCCGCATCCTGCCCGTCTTCGGCAGGATGCCGCTCGACCGCATCGACGCGCAGGACGTGGCCGCGTGGTTCGACGCCGCGAGCAGGGACAGGCCCGGCGCGGCCAACCGCGCCTTCGAGATCCTCCGCGCCATGATGTTCCGCGCCGAGGAGTGGGGATTGCGCGAGCGCAGCTCCAACCCCTGCCTCGGCATCGCGAAGAACCCGAGGCGCAACGTCGCCCGCTTCCTCGACACCGGAGAGCTCGCCCGGCTCGGGCGCGCGCTCGATGCGCACGAAGGCCGCTGGCCCGAGGCCGTCGCCGCCATCCGCCTGCTGGCCCTCACCGGATGCCGCCGGGGCGAGGTCCTCAACCTGCGCTGGCGGAACGTCGGAGCCAGGGCCCTGAACCTTGAGGATGCCAAGACCGGCCCCCGCGCCGTGCCGCTCGGCGAGGCCGCGCGGGCGCTGATCGAGACCCTGCCCGGTGCGCGGGAACCGAGCGATTTCGTGTTTCCGCGATACGCCGAAGGAAGAAGGGCCGACAGCCTGGTATTGTGCTGGCGCACCGTCTGCGCCGACGCCGGCCTCGGCAGGCTCCGCCTGCACGACCTGCGCCACACCGTGGCCAGCCACGCCGTCATGGCCGGCCCTTCGCGCCTGGCGCAGGCCCGGATAGACCGCCAGGCCGCAGAACCGACCGCAGCGCTCGCAGCGGAACACCCGGGCGGGACGGTCGGGCCCGAAGGGCCGGGTTCCGGACCGCCCCGCCGGTATGCGCGCCACATCAGGACGCCGGCGCGCGACGGTCAAAGGGTGATGCGTCACTTTCTGCGCGATGGCCCGAACTGCCGGCTGCCGCACACGGCGCCGTTCGCGGTAGCGCCGCTGGCGCTCGGCATGCTTGTGACGGCCCCGGCGGCTGTTCTGGTAGCGCTGCCCCGCAAGGCGCACCGACCGACGCCGCGCCCGCCCGCTGCAACGCGGCGAACAGTAGATATGGCCAGAGTCGCAGCGCCGGCAGAGAACCACCTGGCGGCGGCACAGGGCGCAGGTGAACAGGCGGGCGGCGTTCCTCATCGCGACCGATGAGAACGGGGTGGACCCACGCCCGGACGCGCACGATACTGCGCTTCCGGGCCGCGCCTTGCATGGCTCGGGGGGTGCGGCGCCGGTCGTTGCCACCAAGCCAACGGGGCCGGCGCCGCATCGTTCTCAGAAGCCCCAGTCTACCCCCTGCCGCAGCCCGGGAACGGCCAACCCGGTCGCCAGGACGTCGCCGCCCTCCGGGAGGCGAAAATCTCAACGCGACGGGGGCCGAGGACTCCGGTCGGGCTACGCCCTCCTTCCGTCCTCGGCCCCCGTCATAAACCCGGCCGCGCCTGTCTCACGCTGTTTGTCGTGCGCACCACAAAAGCGCGCTACGCCAGCAAATATGCGCCCTTTATGATAATCACCGACACTCGTATCGCCGGGAGAGCGATATGACGCCCATGGCGCTTCGATAGCCCTGCTCGGGATGCGGCCTGTCGCGCATCATGCGCTCGACCAGCACGGCCGTGTTGGGGCCGATGCGTCTTGCCCTGCCGATCAGGCTTGCCGGGGTGCGATCGGCATAGCGGCGATGCGCGCTGGGCATATGAGCGGCAACGGTGACATGCCCGCCATAGGGAGACCGGCGTGCATGGGCGGCGACGCGCCTGTGGCTATGGAAGACCTCGACCGTGCGCCGGGTGAGGCGGATCCGAACCGTGCGCCCGATCAGGCTGTGAGGGACCGAGTAGAAGGTGCGCTCGACATCGACATGGTAGTCGGGGTGGACCTTCGCGGTCTTCCACTCGGCGTATTCGAAGGGGGTCTTCGGCAGCGGCGCCAGCGCGGCGCGCTCGATGGCCTCGAACATCTGGCGCCGGCTCTGGCCGAGATGGCGCATGGGCCGGTCGTTGAGTTCGTCCAGGAGGACGCGGATCGCCGCGTTGAGCTGCCCGAGGGAGAAGAAGCGCCGGTTCCTGAGGCGGGCCAGGATCCAGCGCTCGACCACTTGCACGCCAACCTCGACCTTCGCCTTGTCCCGGGGTTTTCGGGGCCGCGTCGGCAGGACGGTGGTGTCGTAGTGCTCCGCCAGCGCCGCGAAGGTCGCGTTCAGCGTCGGCTCGAACCAGAGCGGCTTCGCCACCCCCGCCTTCAGGTTGTCGCAGACAATGCTTTTCGGCACGCCCCCAAAGAAGGCCAGCGCTTCGCATTGCCCAGCGATCCAGTCCGGCAGGCGCTGCGTCAGGCTCGCGGTCGCGAAGGTGTAGGACGAGGCGCCGAGCACCGCGACGAAGATCTGCGCCTCGTGGATCTCGCCGGTCTCGGGATCGACGATCTCGACCGTCTGGCCGGCATAGTCGGTCTGCATCACCGCGCCGGCCTCGTGCCGGTTGCGCCAGCTCGCATGCGTGCGGCGCTCGAAGGCCCTGAAGGCGTCGCAGAACCAGGTATAGCCGTAGCCGTCCGGATGCGCGGCCCGGTATTCCTGCCACAGCAGGCTCAGCGTCACGCCCTTGCGCTTCAGCTCGGCCGCCACCGTCGGCCAGTGCGGCTGGCGCGTATCCCGCGGCGGGCGGCCCATGCGCCGGAACAGCAACTGTTCCAGCACCGCGTCGTCCTCGTAGACCGCCGGCAGCGGCCAGCTCGACAGGCCCGCCTCCCGGGCCCGAAGAAGATAGGTCGACACCGTCGCCCTGGAGAGCTTCAGCCGCCCCGCGACCTCGCGCTCCGACAGACCCTGCCCATGGCTCAGCCGCAGGATCGCCCTGACGTCCTTCACTGTCGTTCGTCTCGTCTGCTTCCGTCCCGGCATGCCACCCCCCGGCAAAATGCCAGGGGGTAGACGCCGAGTCGGCGCACCCGAAAGCCGAACTCAAATCGCCCCGGTCATGCCGGCCGGGACTTTCCGGAATCGCCGGCCGGGACTTACTGAAATCGCCGGCCGGGACTTTCCGTAATCACCGGCCGGGACTTACTGAAACGCGCATTCCATGGATGTCCGCGCGTACCGGGGATCCCTGCGCCATAGCTGGCGAGGCGCGACGTTCTCCCGTACCCTGGTATTCTTCTACGGAGCCTTGCTCGCTCTCGTCCTGGTCGCGGTGGCGGCCCTCGGCAGCGAGTGCGGCCCCGCAGCCTTACTACAGGCGCCGCATGCGCCGATTCTCAGATCTGGATAGGGCTGCACCGATGACCAGAATCGTTTTCTTCAGTTTCGACTACGACGACGTATGGCGCGTCAACCAGGTCCGCAACTCGGGCAGATTCATCGGCGAGCCGCGCTCGGGCTTCCGGGACAAGGCGGAGTACGAGAAAGTCAGGCGAACCGGTGACGCCGCCATTAGGAACTGGATCCGAAAGCAGATGCACGGGTGCTCGGTCACGTGCGTTCTGATCGGCGCTGCCACCCACCGGAGCAGATGGGTCAACTTCGAGATCAAGGAATCCATCGCCAACGGCATGGGCCTTCTCGGCGTTTACGTCCACAAATTGCGCAAGTCGAAGGACCATCAGAGCGCAGTTCCCGGCCCGGTTCTTGATGCAATTCTCCGGCCAGCAAACCCGCTGGATAAGCACAAGATACCGCCTTTCAGGAACACAATGGGGTATGTGCTCGCACAGAAGGCCAGCGAGCGCTTCATGACCTACACTTGGGAGCCGGCCGGCAACTGGTCAAACCGGGTGAACGATCTCGGCGAATGGGTCGAGGAGGCCGCGCGACGGGCGGGGCGTTGATCTCAGGCGATGGCGGTTGACGGACATCCTTCCATTCGTGGAACCCGGCGGGATTACTTTCTCTAGCAGCGCGCCCGTGTCTCGCCCAAGTCCCGCCTCGGCGAGAAGCTCGCCTATATCGCCCGTCACTGGGACGGACTCCAGGTCTTCCTCGCCGACGGGCGAGTCGAGATCGGCAGCAACAGGGTCGAAAACCTCGCCAGGCCGATTGCCCTGAATCGCAAGAACGCACTCTTCGCCGGTCACAACTGCACGACGAAGGCGCTGCCGCATGGGCGCGCATCGCCTCGCTCATCGAGACGGCGGAACTGAACGGTGTCGAGCCCTACACCTGGCTCAAGGGTAAGCGATGGAGTGGACGCCCCTCCCGACGGCATCGCGATGTGCCATGTTGACGGTGGTGTTAACGCCAAGAGATGAAAGGGGCGTCCATGGAGGGTCCCTCGGACCGAAATCGGTTGCCAGGGGAAAGGGTAGGTATCGTGGACGCGTCAAGCACCGGGATCCCGGGAGAATCGACGAAGCTGTATGTTCACCGGGCACCATCTGGCGAAGCTGGCCAAACACCTTGGTGTCCGAAACGGAACAGAGACCGACCGACGCTACTGTGTATACGACCAAAAGGTGAAGCGGACATTTTATCTGTGCGCCGGTATCGAGCACACATCCTAGAAAGATTGCGGGCGGAGCCAGACGATTGCCTGCTTGCGTTCGCCTCCAGGGCGACAATTCAGGGGGATTATGTACAAAAGTCACCGGCCTCGCCTAAGCCTCTGAGTCCTTGACGATCTTGACCGGCTGTAGGATCGCGGTCGCCAGTTCTTCTGGCGTCGCGTCAATCAGGAATTCTTCCTCCAGTTCCGCCTTCTTCGGCTGGTAGCTGTGCGGCTTCACCCGGACAGTGCGGCGGGTAATCTTGCGAGGTTGCCGCGCCTCTTTCTTCGGCATCATCCTGTCTCCAACGGTTCGAGCTTCGCACGCAACGCTTCCTCGAATTCGCGCCGCCGCACGGTTTCAGCGGACAGCAGCTTGTCGCTGGACGCCTCAAGCGACAGCACTTCCCAATGGTGCGCCACGAGCCGGGAATCGTCGTCTATGCGCGGGATCTGCGGCGCGACAATCAGCTTGAGACGCTGGCGACAATCAGGATGAGACGGGGGAAGGCGGCGGCCCGGAACGGAGGGAGGGCGTAGCCCGACCGGAGTTCCGGGCCGCCGCCTCAAAAAATTTTTCCTGGACCTTCTGGCGGGGTCGGTCGGCTGGGCGAACGGTGACGTTTTTCCGAGTAGAGGAGCGCGTCATTGCCCGGGCGTTACGTAACCGATCGCCAGAAGAGGCTGTTCATGACCCACAAGAAGACCGACACCATCGAGGTGGCGGCCGCCAAGGCGGGGTTCGGCCGTGCCACCGGCTACCGTCTTGCCGCCGATCCGGAGCCATTCCGGGAGAAGAAGCCGCGGGGTCGGCGCCGCCCGGACCCGCTGGCCGATATCTTCGAGAAGGACGTCGTGCCGATCCTTGAGACCAGCCCGGCCATCCGTCCGGTTGGCGTGTTCGAGGAGTTGATGCGCCGTCATCCCGAACTGGACCCGGGGGTGCGGCGTACGCTGGAGCGGCGGATCCGCACCTGGCGCGCCCAGTATGGCGCGGAGAAGGACGTGATCTTCCGCCAGAAGCACGAGCCGGGCCGGCAGGGCCTGTCCGACTTCACTCGCATGGGCTCGCTCGGCGTGACCGTGGCGGGGCAGCCGCTGGATCACATGCTCTACCACTTCCGCCTCGCCTGGTCGGGCTTCACCCATGCCCATGTGGTGCTCGGCGGGGAGAGCTTCACGGCGCTGGCCGAAGGGCTGCAGGACGCGCTGTGGCACCTCGGGGGCGCGCCTCTCGATCACCGCACCGACAGCCTGTCGGCGGCGTTCCGCAACCTGAGCAAGGACGCCGTCGAGGACATCACCGGGCGCTACCGGGGGCTGTGCGAGCACTACGGCATGGAGGCCACCCGCAACAACCGCGGCGTGGCCCACGAGAATGGCTCGATCGAGGGGCCGCACGGCCACCTCAAGCGCCGGATCGCGGATGCGCTGGCCTTGCGCGGCTCGTCCGACTTCGAGACCCTCGAAGCCTATCGGCTCTTCGTCGCCGACGTGGTCGGCCGGGCCAATGCGCATCGCTCCAAGGCGATCGAGGCCGAGCGCGCGGTGCTGCGGGACCTGCCGGTCGAGCGGACCGTCGATTACGAGCAGATCAGCGTCAACATCGGCCAGTCCTCGGGCTTCGTTCTCCGCCGCGTGTTCTATACCGTGCCCTCGCGCCTGATCGGACACAGGCTCGGCGCGCGCGTCTGGGATGACCGGATCGACCTCTTCCTCTCGGGCGCTCACCTCCTCACCCTGCCGCGCGCGCGCGTCGGCGCGAGCGGTCCGGGCGCCCATGTCGTCAACTACCGGCACGTCATCCACTCCTTGAAGAAGAAGCCGATGGCGCTCCTGAACCTGGTCTACCGCGACGAGTTGTTCCCTCGCGAGCCCTACCGGCGCTGCTTCGAGAAGGCCCTGGAGCGGCTCGGCGAGCGCGAGGCCTGCCGCCTCGCCGTCGGCCTGCTGACGCTTGCACATGAGGACACCTGCGAGGCCGAACTGGCCGCGGAGATCGATCGTGCCCTCAAGACCGGCCGTCTTCCCGACCCCGACAAGCTCAAAGCCCGCTTCGCGCCGCAGCGCGGCAGCATGCCCGCCATCAAGGTCGCCAGGGCGCCACTCCTCGGCTACGGCGCGTTGCTGCAAGGAGACGCGGCATGACTGACAACCGGGACAGACCCGCCGCCGACCCCAACAAGGTCGACGCCATCAGGCTCTCCCTGATGCTCACCGAACTCCGCCTGCCGACCATCAACCGGCTCTGGCAGGGCTTCGCCAAGAGGGCCGACGCCGAGGGATGGACCGCAGCACGCTTCCTCGCAACCCTCGTCGAGCACGAACTCGCCGAGCGCGACCGCAGGCGCATCGAACGCCATCTCAGGGAGGCGAAGCTGCTCCCCGGCAAGAGCCTCGACAGCTTCGACTTCAACGCCGTGCCGATGATCTCGAAGGCCCAGGTCAACGCGCTGGCCGCCGGCGATGCCTGGCTGACCCAGGGCGCCAATTGCCTCATCTTCGGACCGCCAGGCGCCGGCAAGAGCCATCTCGCCTCCGCCATCGGCCTCGCCCTGGTCGAGAACGGATACCGCGTCCTCTTCACCAGGACCACCGATCTCGTCCAGCGCATGCAGGTCGCCCGCCGCGAACTCGCCCTCGAAGCCATGCTCGCAAGGCTCGACCGATACCACCTCCTCATCCTCGACGACATCGCCTATGTCCAGAAGGATCAGGCCGAGACCAGCGTCCTCTTCGAACTCATCTCCGCCCGCTACGAGCGCCGATCCCTGCTGATCACCGCCAACCAGCCCTTCGGTGAGTGGGGAAAGGTGTTCCCGGACGAAACAACCGCGGTGGCTGCCGTCGACCGGCTCGTCCACCACGCCACCATCCTCGAAATGAATGTCGAGAGCTACAGGCGCCGCGAAGCCCTCGACAGAGGCAAGCGAAAGGCTGGGCGCCCGGCAAGCTACGCCACCAAAAAAAACACCAAAAACTGAACCGCTGCCGCCAGATCGGCCCAGCGGCCACAACACTCACGGCCCGCGGGAATCGCCTCCGCGGGCCGTCTCTTCTCCGACCCGACGGCCCCCCCGCGACAATCAAAACGCTCTCCGAAAACCTTGTTTGTCGCGCCGCGACAATCAAAATCCGAAACCGCTTGCAATCCGCGCCCCGCGCGACAATCATCAACTCGCCGATGCCGCCGGGGAATCTCATCCTGATTGACGCGCGGCTCTCACCCAGATTGTCGCGCTATAGGATCAGCCAAACGATGTCGCCATCGTCCAGGTCGCGCGAGGGATTGTCTGACGGCCCGCCTATCGCGTTGAAGAACGGCAGATCGACGGCCACCGCGAGTTTCGTTCCCCACCGTCGCAGTGTCGGAGCCTTGATCTGTAACTGCGGCATCAGGCGCTTTGCGCTCGACGAACGCCAGTCGGGACGACGAACTGCCGCAGGTGCGGGCGGGACGGTTGCTGTAGACGCGAGCAACCGCGTGAAATCGGACTGCATGGCCGGGCCGGAGAAGTAGACAGCTTGGATTTCCAGCCCGTACCAGACCGATGCAGCGTCGTCGGCGGACACAACAAGGTCGATCCGGCCAGCGGGCCGTCCCGTTGTTGGCGACCGCATGAACGGCACTTCGCGCGCGACAAGCGGCGATCGTGTCCCGAGCCGTGGTGTAAGAGCCTGGCGGCCGTCGCGGTATCCGGCGGGAAGGGCCGGTAGGCTCAGGCTGCCACGGCGGGCAGCTTGACGGTTGCATTGTCGCTCACGGGAGCGATCGATTCCAGCGTCATGTATCTGGCCCTCTGGACGGCCCATTCGTCGTTCTGCTCGAGCAGGATGGCGCCGATCAGGCGTGTGATGGCGTTCTCGTTGGGGAAGATGCCGACGGTGTTGGTGCGCCGCTTGATCTCGCCATGGAGTCGTTCGAGCGGGTTTGTCGAGTGCAGCTTGGGGCGATGCGCGGCCGGGAAGGTCATGTAGGCGAGAACGTCGTGCTCGGCCTCGTCCATGAGAGCGGCGAGCTTCGGCGCCTTGGTCCTGAGCTGGTCGGCGACCTGGCGCCACTGGGCGGAGGCGCTGTCTGCATCCTCCTGGGCGAAGGCGGTGGTGACGAAGGCGGACACGACGCGCCGGCCCTGCTTGCCGGCATGGGCGAGCAGGGTGCGCATGAAGTGGACGCGGCAGCGCTGCCATGTGGCGCCGAGGACGCGCGTTGCAGCCGCCTTCAGGCCCTTGTGGTCATCGGAGACGACCAGCTTGACGCCGCGCAGGCCGCGGCGGGCCAGGGAGCGCAGGAAGGAGGTCCAGAAGGTCTCGGCCTCGGACGCGCCGACCGCCATGCCGAGCACCTCGCGGCGGCCCTGGTCGTTGACCGCCACCGCGATCGTGACCGCGACCGAGACGACGCGCCCGGCCTCGCGCATCTTCACATAGGTCGCGTCCAGCCACAGATACGGCCAGTCACCCTCCAGCGGGCGGTCGAGGAAGTCGCGGATCTTGCCGTCGATCTCACCGCACAGCCGCGACACCTGGCTCTTCGAGATGCCCGACATGCCCATGGCCTGCACCAGGTCGTCCACCGAGCGGGTCGACACGCCCTTGATGTAGGCCTCCTGGATCACCGCCGTCAGCGCCTTCTCCGCCATGCGACGCGGCTCCAGGAAGCCCGGGAAGCAGCTCCCCTTGCGCAGCTTCGGGATCTTCAACTCCACCGTGCCCGCGCGCGTCTCCCAGACCCGGTCCCGGTAGCCGTTGCGATGGGTGAGCCGGTCCGGCGAACGCTCGCCGTGTGCGGCTCCCGCAAGGCCCTCCACCTCAAGCGCCATCAAACGCTCGGCCGTGAACCCGATCATCTCGCGAAGCAGATCGGCGTCCGAACTCTTCTCCAAAAGCGCCTGCAGGGTCATCATGTCCTTGGTGGTCATCGTGGTACTCCTCCGGTCGGATGGACTGTAGAAGCCCAACCCTAACCGGCACCGCGATGGCCATCCGCTATGGATAAGTGGCCCGCCGCCGCCACACTCCACACGGTCGCGGCGGCGGGCCACTTACCCACAGCTACCGATGGTGGCTCCTGCTCCTACACCACGCCTGGGGGCACGACCTGCGGGTCGGGGCGCGAGGCCATTGAGACTTGGTGACCATGGTCGGCCACGCCGCGGCAGTGTCGCCGGGAGAATCGATCACCGCGTCAGGCGAATGGGTGAACGACCGCGCCCACGGCTAGCAGTTCCGTGCGCACTTCATCCGCACCGCCGCGCCTTCCTCGGTCGACGGGATCGAGGAGTATGCGGCTCAGGGACGATCCGGGGCATCGGCATGGTCTACGCCCGCAAGCTGGTCCGGGCGTCCGGCGACAAGGTGACTGATGTCATCAAGGCCGAGCCGGAGCGGCTGCACTTGGTGCAGATGCCGGCAGCCGCGCGCTCGGCATACAGCCTGCGGTCGCGCTCGCGTCCTTGGCGCCGTGCCCGTTCGGGGTCGCGCCGGGGCTTCCTGCCGGCCCGCAGGCGGGCGTCCCGCGCCCGGCTCGCGCGGTTCCGTTTCTCGTTGCAGGGCGCGCACAGGCGGCGCTCCGGCTCAGGCCCGGTCCTGCTGCATCTCGTGCACAGGCCGGCCTTGATCCGTTTGGCGGTGCGCCGGGCGACGCTTGCGCGGTCGCGCGCACGGCGGGTCTCCGGATCGACATGGGCCATGCCGTCCTCCTCGGTTCGTGGGACAAGGGGAAAGGCGGACGCCCCGCCGCCTGGCCCGGCCCCCGAGCCGGGGACGCCGGGCCGGCAGGACGTCCGGGAAGCGGGTGGTCAGCCCTTCTGGCGGCGGTCGATACCGAGCCCCATGGCGTAGACGCCCCAGTACTGGACCCCGCCCCGGCTGCCGAGGCCGGTGCAGACGATGATCTCGTTGCGCTCGGGGCGCATCTCCTTCACCGCCTTCAGGGTCGCGGTGGCATGGCCCGCCTTGCGCCGGCCCTTGCCGGGCGCCGGGTCCGGGCAGCGGCGAATGTCGCCGTCCACCATCGCGCGGAAGCGCTCCACGGCGTAGCGGTCGTCGGAAAGCCCGCTGCCGAAGAAATGCGTCAGGAAGGTGTTCGCCGTGTTGCGGGGGAATGCCATGGCTGCCGTCATGGTGCCGTCTCCATCATGCCGTGGGGGGAAACAGCGGCCGGACGCCCTCTCCCGGACCCCCGACCGCCGCCCCACTCACGGCCAGGCTCTCCTCCCGGTGGCGCGAGGCGCGGACATGGAGACGGCGGTAGGCCGGCGGCGCGGCACGCGGGACCCGGAAGGTCGGCTCGGGATGGCAAGGGAAGACGAGACCGGACGCGTGCGCCGGCGCCTGGGGAATGCGGCGTCCTGACGGTCCGCGTCGGCGCCGCGTGGATCAGGCTGCGATGGAAATGTCCGGCGGGGTATTCCTGTCGGCTGCGAGGCTGTCCGCGGTCCTCGCGGCGGCAACCTTCACCGGATCCCGCTCAAGGTGAGCATGGCGCACGTTCCTCTGCACCTGCGTGTGACCGGGGGTTTGCCGATCGTCGGCAGGTGAGACGACCTCGCCTTTTCGGACTGCCGGTCGCGTGATCGACGGCGGCGTGGGGGCGGGCGGGAAGGACCGGCATCGTTTCCCCGACGATCGTGCCTTCATCGGGATCCATGGGGGGCAAGCGACCCCGTCCGGCGCCAGACCGGTTTTCTGTCGATGTCCTGTTCCGGCGGGCTTAGCGGCTGGGCGGGACGGCCATCGCTTCGTCGAGGCTCGCCGCCGTCAGCACCGCCTCGGCCCAGGCTTCCAGTTCGGAGGCCGACGCGCCGCGAACCCGCTCGCGCACCGCCTCGGGCACAGTCCCGAAGCGCAGCTCCAGCTGGCGCAGAACGACCCCGGCCTGGCCCTCGGTGCGTCCTTCCGCCCGTCCTTCCGCCCGTCCTTCGCTCCGGCCCTGTTCGATCCAGGCTTCGGCGACGGTTCCCATCAGCGCCTCCCATCGGTCCGGCTTCGTCCGGCGCAGCGACGCCTCCAGCATCACGGGCGTCAGGTTCATGCGCTCGGCGATGTAGCGCACAATGTGCCGCTCGAACGCGCTCCCGTCAATCGGTCCGCCGGTCATCAGGTCGAGAAGGTCGGCCGGAATGTCCGCGGCATGGACCACCCGGAGCGCCAGCAAGCCGGCCCTGACCTCCGGCGTCCGCGACAGGTGCAGCGGCTCGATCCGGCCCAGGTCGTGCAGCACATAGGCGAACTCCCGGGCGAACGGCTCCAGTTCCTCGGGCGCGTCGATCATCGCCGCCACCGAGCGCGGCACGGTCCACGTGCCCGGGCCGTGGTAGAAGACAAGCGGGACGATCGCCGGCAGCCTGTCCCTGGCGCCGCCGCCCTCGATCTCGCGGAGCCAGATGCTGGCGAGGTATTTCAGGATCTGAAGCGGCGTGGCGGCGTCGATGTAGCTCTTGTGCTCCAGGAGCGCGAATATGAAGGCATCCTCGCCGGTCTTGAGCCTGACCCTGAAGAGGGCGTCGCACTGGGTTCTTGCGGCGTCCTCATCGACGAAGCTGCCCTCCACCGCCTCCGGCGGGGAGTCGGGATCGAGCAGGTCGGCGACCTCCCGCGGCAGGTAGTCCGCGAGCAGCGCGCCGGCGCGGGCGGGGTCGGAGACCAGCGCCCGGAACAGCGCGTCGTGCGGCGTCGCGGGAAGGCTCACCGGGCGGGACCCCGGGCAGCCCGCCTGCGATCCGGGACAGGAACGGCGATCATCATGACCACACCCTACGCCGACCGGCTATTCCGTTCGACCGGGAACGGTTCCCTCGACGCCGCCGGCCGGCCGGATTGCCGGCGGCGAAGCGCTGTGCCCGGAAACGGTGCTGCCGGTCTTCCCGATGCTGTCTCCGCCTGGGTCCGTTTCGGGCGCGGCGGCCGGCCGGAATACCGGCGTCTCTCCGGACAGATTGCCGCCGATGCTCCCGGTGATCCGGGCCGCGGCGTTCCGGATCGAGTCCCGCGCCAGATGCGCGTAGCGCGCGGTGGTCTGCACCTGCGTATGGCCGAGCAGCTTCCCGATCATCGTCAGGCTCTCGCCCAGCGCCAGGGCGCGCGAGGCGAAGCTGTGGCGCAAGTCGTGGATGCGCACATCCTCCAGCCCGGCGCGCTCGCGGATGCGCCGCCAGGGCTTCTGCAGGTCGGTGATGTGGGAGTCCGGCAGCTTGCCGGCGATGACCCAGTGGTTGCCGTCCTCGCGGGGCAGGGTCGCCAGCACGGCGCGGGCCTCGGGTCCGAGCGGCACCACCCGCCCGCCGGTCTTGGCGTCGGGCAGCTCGATGCAGTCGTCCCTGACATGCTCCCAGCGCAGGAACTGGATCTCCGAAAGCCGGCAGCCGGTCAGCAGCAGCAGGCGGAAGGCGGCGACCGCCGAGGGCATCTCGCCCTCGGCCTCGCGGAGAACCTCGCCCAGCCGTTCGGTCTCCGCCTCCGAGAGGAACCGCTCGCGCTTGTTCTCCTTGTAGCGCTTGACGTGACGGCAGGGATTGGAGCCGTCCGGCCGCCATCCCCAGACCTCGGCGAGCGAGAACATCTTCGAGAGCACGCCCAGCGTGCGGTTCGCCTGGTAGGGCTTGTCGCGCAGGTCGAAATGCAGCCTGGCGATGTCCTTGCGCTCCACCTCCGATATCCTCATCCTGCCGAGCGCGGGGTCGATGAAGAGTTCCACCGACCGGCGGTACTCCCCCTGGGTGCTGGGCTTGCAGTGGGTGCGGACATACTCTTCGAGGAAGCGCCTGCCGAGATCGGTCATGACCGGCTCGGCTTTCCGCTTCGCCTCCGCCTCGCGCGGATCGATGCCCTGTTTCGTCTGGGCCAGGATCTCCAGCGCCGCCGCCCTGGCCTCGTCCAGGGTGACGCGCCCGTGCTGGCCGATGGTGAACCAGCGTAGCCTGCCGCGCACCCGTGTCTGGAGGACATAGTTCTTCCGGCCCGACTTGCGGACCCGGATACCGAAGCCGGTCAGTTCGCCGTCCCAGTGGACGGTGTCGGCGCCGTTGGCCCTGAGGGCCTCGACGGCGCGCTTGGTGAGTTTGGGGATGCGGTTTGCCATGGCCGAAGATCCTTGACGCCGGAAGGATGTTCTAGCAGACTGGCAAACTATTGGCAAACATTTTGCATCGTATCGCAGCTTACCTCAGGCGGCGCATGCGTATGATGGGAACCCGGAAATGCCTGCCAACAAGGCGTTTGTCATCCTTCAGCTTACGTCAGCTTGTGAGAGACGCAGAACGGGACCAAACTCATAACCTGAAGGTCGCAGGTTCGAATCCTGCCTTGGGTCCGGATCCCGAACCTCGGCTCGCACATCCTCGCCATCGTGCGCCGACGCCTGCCAGAGGGCTGGACCGCGCGCTACAACATCACCCCCGTGCTCATCGAGACCTTCGTCGAGACCCCGCGCTACACCGGCACCGTCCACAAGGCGTCGGGCTGAACCCGCGTCGGCGCCACCCAGGGGGCGCGGGCGATACGACCGGCATACCAAACGAGCCCAGCCGAAAAAGGACATCTGGCTCCGATCCCTCCGAAAAGATTGGCGGCGCACCCTCAATCGGTCGAATCGAATCCGGGCGCGTTCGGACGGGTGTGCACATGCCAAGGGACGGATAACTGTCTCCTCATCCCCCAGGATACGAAGGGTTATACCAGCGGGCATAGTTTAGAACCCATCGGCCCATTTTCGGGTTCCGATGGAGGCAATGCGCGCCGGTTGTGAGACAAGATTGTTCCAGGCGTGGCAGCAGTGATCGAGGATGTCGTCGTAGCTTTTGAAGACGCGGTTGGAGAGCCAGTTGTCGCGCATGAACTGCCAGACGTTCTCGACCGGGTTGAGTTCGGGCGCCCGGGGTGGGAGCGGCATGAGCGAGATATTGCCGGGCACTTTGAGAGAGGAGGAGGTATGCCATCCGGCCCGGTCGAGCATGACGACGGCATGGGCGTCGGGTTCGACGATGCGACTGATTTCGGCGAGATGAGCGTTGAGCGCGTGTGTGTTGGCGTAGGGCATGACGAGGCCGGCGGCCTTGCCCTTGTTGGGACAGATGGCGCCGAAGATATAGGCGGAGGTCGTTCTCTGGTCCTTGGGCGCTGACGGTCTTGTGCCGCGTTTCGCCCAGCGCCGGGTGATCTTGTTCTTCTGGCCGACGCGGGCTTCGTCCTGCCACCAGATTTCGACCTCGACGCCGTCGTCCAGCCTGGCGCGTATCTCCCTCAGGCGGTCCGGGAACTTTTTTTGAACGCTGCCAGCGCGGCCTCGTCCTGGGCATAGTGGCGCGGGCGCGCGGAGAGCTTGGCATAGCCCATCCGGCGCAACTCCCGCCCGACCGTCGTCTCCGCCAAGGAGACGCCGAACTGCTCCTTGAGCCATGCCGCCACCTCACAGCGCCGCCAGCGCACCACGCCGTGGATCGCCGGATCCGGACCGCTCTCCACAAGCGCCGCGCGTTGCTCCGCACTCAGCTTGCGCGGCGGACCCGACGCCTTGCGGTCCTTCAAGCCCGCCGGCCCGTCCGCATTGAAGCGAAGAACCCAGTCCCGGATGATCTGCAAGCCCACGCCCGCAAAGCGCGCCGCGTCCGAACGACGATCACCGTCGTAAATCACCGCAAGCGCAAGCAGGCGACGGGTCTGCGCGCTGTCCCGGCTCCGCTGCGCCAGGCCGCGCAACTGCGCCGCATCGAAATCGTCCCTCAATCGGACCCCTGCCCTCATACCGACCCTCCAATCGCAGAACCGGCATTGAGTCAGAAGCACCTCTCCTTGGGAATCCCCCAATGAGTCTCAAACCTCAGCCGCTGGTATTACCCGCTGTTTCTGCCGACAGCGCCGCGCCGGACTGCGCAGACATTCAATCCAATCCGCTTCCGGATCGCTTACGGATAAGGCAATGAAAATAAAGTTCTGTTTCAATACAACAGGTTATATCGGTAGGATTCAACAAAATACGTTTGTGTCGAGAACCGGGCGAACCGGCGTCATTTCCCGGATCGGGCCCAGGCAACCGCGTCGGCTATGTCGGCTTCCGAGAGCCCGAGTTCGGCAAGCTTTGCGCGCACGCCGTCGGCGCGGTTGACGCGGACCGGAGTCAGCACGATGCGCCCGTTCTCGGCGGTCACATCGAAATATTCGGCGGCGTCCACGGCGGCGGTGACGGCCTTGGGCAGGGTCAACTGGTTCTTGGAGGTCAGCTTGGCGAGCATGTCTGCGCTCCATGCGGTGAACGCGAGGTAAGGAAAGCGTATTTCCTTACTATCGGCTATGCAAGGACAGTACACTTTTTCGGGGGAGAATTGCCCCATTGTGTTGTTGCAGGAAAATCCGGCGCTCCGCCCTTCTTCCGTCAGCGCGGCCGCCGGGGTCATAGTGCGAAGGTTCGCCTGAGCTTCGGATAGGCGAGCGCGAGGCCCGCGCCGCGCAGGCCGTAGAACAGCCAGAGCGCAATCCAGAGCCCGTGATTGCCGAGCGGGCCCGGCAGCAGGAACAGCGCCGCGACATAGGCCGCGAAGGCGACCGCCATGGTGAGCAGCATCCAGCGCGTCGCCGAAAAGCCCAGATAGATGCCGTCATACGCATAGGCCCAGACCGCGACCAGCGGCGCCAGCGCGCCCCACAGCATCCAGCCGGCGGCGGCTTCGCGCACCTCCGGCAGCGAGGTCATGACGGCGACGAGAAGGCCGCCGGCGGCCAGGAAAATGCCGGAGAGCAGCGCGGCCGCGCCGACGGACCAGGCAAGCACGGCCCGGATCACCTCCCGGAGCCCGGCGCCGTGGCGCCGCCCGACCGCATCGCCGACCAGCGCCTCCCCCGCATGGGCGACGCCGTCGAGCGCGAAGGAGGCGAAGATGACGAAATGCACGAGGATCTGGTTCGCTGCCAGCGTCGTGTCGCCCGCCGCCGCGCTCTTGGCGAGGAAGACCGCATTGGCGGAGACGACGCAGAGCGACCTGATCGTGATGTCCCGGTTGATCGCGACGAGGCGCAGCAGCCGCGCCCGGTCGAACACCGGCCCCCGCCCCGCAGGCAGGCGTTTCAGCCGCCGGCGCACGGCGAGCACGGCGACGGCGAGGCCCAGATACTCCCCGATGAGCGTGGCGAACGCGACGCCCTCGACGCCCCAGCCGAAGCCCATGACGAAGACCACATCGAGCACCATGTTGGTGACGTTGACGGTGACCTGGAGGACGAGCGGCGTGCGCGAGTCCTCCAGCCCGTAGAACCAGCCGATGATGGCGAAGACCGCGAGGTTGGCGGGCGCCGTCCACACGCGGATGAAGAAATAGGTGCGCGCGTGCTCCTCGACCTCCGCGCTCGCCTCGACGAGCCCGAAGGCGAGCGCGGCAATGGGCCCCTGCAGCAGGACGATGAGCGCCGCCGCCCCGCCGGCGAGCGTCAGCGCGCGCCAGAGCATCGCGCGCACCTCGCCCCAGTCCTCGCGCCCGCGGGCCCGGGCGGTCGGCCCGGTCGTCCCCATGCGCAGGCAGTTGAGCAGGTGGAACAGGAAGTTGAAGATCATCGCGCCGATGGCGACCGCGCCGATATACCAGGCCGCATCGAGATGGCCCATCACGGCGGTATCGACCGCGCCGATCAGCGGCACCGAGACATTGGACACGACGATCGGCCCCGCCATGCGCCAGATGCGGCGCGACAGGGCCGGCCGGATGCCTAGCACGGGATTAGAGCCGAACTCTTTCAGACTGCGCCGCATTCGGGATCGAGCCCAAAACCGTCACCCCGGCCCTTCTCCGTCATGCCCCAACGCCCCCGTCCGTCATGCCCGGACTTGTTCCGGGCATCTCTCTCAACCACCTCCACCGAGCGGCCGCATGGATGCCCGGATCAAGTCCGGGCATGACGATATGAGGGCATGAGGGGAAGAGGACCGGGGCGACAACATTTTGCAATCCCTTCGTGCCGATCCAATACGATCCGATACGGCACTGGCCCGGCAGAGGAGATCAGCGATAGACCAGGGTCGGCAGGTAGAGCGCCAGGTCCTCATAGGCGATCAGCAGCGCCACCATGACCAGCATCGACACCACGAAGGGCAGCGACCCGTAAGCCACATCGTTGAACTTGCCGCCGCGCGCGCGGATGCCGTGGACGACATAGAGATTGACGCCGATGGGCGGCGTGATGAGCGCGGTTTCCATCAGCACGGTAATCATCACGCCGAACCAGACCGGGTCGAACCCCATCTGCACCACGATGGGGAAGATCACCGGCACGGTGGTCAGCATCATGGACAGCGTTTCCATGAACATGCCGAGGATCAGGTAGAAGATGACCAGCAGGATCATGAATTCGAGCGGCGTCAGGCCCAGTTCCGCCATGAAGTTGATCATCGCCTGCGTCACGCCGATGAAACCCAGCACGAAGTTGAGGAACACCGCCGCCAGGATGATGAGCATGATCATCGCCGTGGTGCGCATGGTGCCCTCGAAGGCTTCCCGCAGCATGGAGAGCTTGAGGGTGCCGGTCGATGCCGAGAGGATCAGCGCGAAGCACACGCCGACCGACGCGGCCTCGGTCGGCGTCGCCAGTCCGGCATAGATCGAACCCACCACCACCACGAACAGCAGGATCGGCGGCACGAGGTCCGGCAGGGTGCGGATACGGTCGCGCCAGTTGGTCTCGATACGCGCGCCGCCCCACTCGCGCCGCCAGAGGCAGGCAACCACGATGGCGGCCATGAACAGGGTCGAGAGGATGACCCCCGGAATGATGCCGGCAAGATAGAGCTCCGGCACCGAACTGTCGGTCAGCAGGCCGTAGAGAATGAGGTTGATCGAGGGCGGGATCAGGATGCCCAGCGTGCCGCCCGCCGCCAGCGAGCCCAGGAACAGGCGCTCATTGTAGGCGCGGCGCTCGATTTGCGGATAGGCGACGGTGCCGACGGTCGCGGCGGTGGCGACCGAGGAACCCGATGACGCCGCGAAGATGGCGCAGGAGCCGATATTGGCGTGCATCAGCCCGCCCGGCAGCCAGACCAGCCATTGCGCAACGGCGTTGTACATGCGCGCCGCGATGCCGGCCCGGAGCATGATCTCGCCGAGCAGGATGAACATCGGCACCGCGACCAGGATGAACTCCTTGCTCTTGTCCCAGACGAACTCGCCTATGGCGGGCGTGAGCCGGCCGCCGAAATACATCGAGTCGAGGCCGAAGGAGAGAATGCCGAGAATGGCCGCCACGGGCACCGCGGCGACCACCAGCAGCATCAGCGCGACGAGGATCCCCACAACCATGGCGTCAGTCCTCCCGCGCGCCGGTCTGGAGGGTCCGGAGGTTCATGCCGTGGGTTTCGGCCTCGATTTCCTCGGCGACGCTCGGCACGCCGGCGATGCGCTTGACGAGGTCGAGATCGCCGCGCAGGAGGCCGACCAGCGTGTAGAGGAGGACGAACACCAAGACCAGCTCGAAGAAGATCAGCCCCGACGCCCAGAACAGCTGCGGGATCCATTGCGGCGTGGCGAGGGTCGTGATCGACACCGAGTCCTTGGCCCAGGATTCGGCGAACGCCCCGTAGCCCCTGTATGCGAGCACGCCGTTATAGATCAGCAGCAGGACGACCGCGACCGTGTCCAGAACGGCGCAGAGCCACCGCGGCATGAAGTTGTAGAGCGCATCGATGCGGATATTCGCCCGGTGCAGCAGGCAATAGCTGTAGGCCCAGGTCGTGCCGGCGGCGAACACATAGCCGGAGATTTCGTCCGCGCCGCTCATGGTCACATTGAGGAATTTGCGGCTGAGCACGTCGAGCGTGACCATGACCGCCGCCACCAGCAGGGCGGCGCCGCCGATCCAGACCGCCCGGCGGGAAATCCATTCGAGCGCAATATGTATGCGTTCCAACATGCCGCCTCCGTCCCGCGGCATCCCGGCGGGCGCAAGTCGGTGGTCGAGCGGGCGTCTCAACCGGAAAAACGGGGCGCCGCGCGGCGGCGGCGCCCCGCCGGATTACAGGCTCGCTTCGATCCCTGCGATCTTGCCGATGGTCTCGTTCCACTCATCGACGCATTGCTGCGTACCGCAGCGTTGCGCCCAGCGCTTGACCACGAAGTCGGACACGATCTGCTTGAGCTTTGCGCGGTCGGCGTCCGACACCTCGATCGGCGTCATGCCGCCCGGCTCGCCGAGGTCGCACGGCCCGGAAGCGTTGCAGTCCATGCCGCGCTGGTCGTTTACCGCCGTCGCTGCCCACATCTCCTCTTCCAGGACCTTCAGCTTCTCCATGATGAGGTTCTGCGCATCGGAGGTGAGGCTGTTCCAGCTGTCCATGTTCATGGCGAGGAAGGAGGAGGCGTAGCCGAGCCGGATGCGGATATTGTGGGTCACCACCTGCCACCACTTGGCGTTGTAGGCCGGCAGCGTGCCGGTCAGGCCGCAGTCGGCGACGCCCTTCTGCAGGGCCGGCACGACCTCAGCGAAGGCGATGGTCACCGCGCTGCCGCCGACGCCCTCGACGAAATCGCCGAGCGTGGTCGAATAGACGCGGATCTTCTTGCCTTCGAGGTCGTCGAGCGAGAACTGGGTGATGCTCTTGTCGCCGAGATTGCACCAGAGCTGCTGGCTCGGCCACGCATACATCATCAGGAGCTTGGCGTCGTATTTCTCGGCGAATTCGCGCTCGAGAATGGGCGTGTAGGCTTCGAGGACGGTCCGGTAGTCGCCGAAGTCCTGGATAACGCCGGCAAGGTCGGTGCCCTCGATGGCCGGGCTGTCCTGCGCAACATAGGTCGTCACGCCGTGGACGGCGTCATAGGTGCCGAGCTTCAGGAGCCGCATGACCTCGAAGCCGGAAAGGCCGAGCTCCGTCAACGGCTTCGCATTGGCTGTCAGCGCGCCGCCGGACGCCTCCGGAATGACTTCCTGCCAGAACTTGCTCTCGCGCTCCTTCCAGTGGTCGAGGAAGCCCCAGGTCCCGACCACCGTGAATTCCTTCTTGCCGTAGTCGGCGGCTCCGGCAGCGCCCGCGCCGAGCGCAATCGCGCCTGCAACGGCCGCCGCGGCCGCAATTTTCATCCCCTGCAACATCATAGGTTCTCCCGTTTCCGTTAAGACCGGCGGCGCAGTCTTGCACAGACCCCGCCCGCAAGGAAAGCCCGCGCATCGCCGCCGCAGAAAACATTGCCGCAGCGAAGGGAGCCGGATGCTAGGCTTTCGTCCGAGCGGGCCATTTCACAACTGCGGGATACGGGTCATGGCGGACGACAACACGGTCGGATTCATCGGGCTCGGCGTCATGGGCGAGCCGATGTGCCGGAACGTTCTCAGGAAGTCCGGCCGGCGGGTGCTCTGCCACGACGTGCGGCCGGAGCCGGCGGCGCGGCTTGCGGCCGAAGGCGCGGAAGCCGCTGAGCCGGAGGAGATCGCGCGCCGCGCCGGCACGGTGCTGCTGTCGCTGCCGGGCGAACCGCAGCTGCGCAGCGTCTGCCTGGGCGATGGCGGGCTGGTCGCGGCGATGGGGCCGGGACAGGCGCTGGTGGACTGCTCGACCGCCCCGCCCGATCTCGCCCGCGAACTGGCGCAAGCCTGCGCCGGGCGCGGCGCGGTCTTTGCCGATGCGCCCGTCGCCCGCACGGCGCAGGCCGCCATCGACGGCACGCTCTCGATCATGGTGGGCGGCAGCGCGGAGACCTTCGCGCGCATCCGCCCGCTGCTGGACTGCATGGCCGCCGAGACCACCCATTGCGGCGGCGCGGGGGCAGGCCAGGCAGTGAAGCTGCTGAACAACATGGTCGTCGCGATGACGGTGGTGGCGCTTGCGGAGGCGCTGTCGGCGGCGCGGGCCTCCGGCGCGGTGGACGGCAAGGTGCTGTTCGAAACGCTGGCGCGCAGCTCCGCCGACAGCTTCGTGCTGCGCAATCACGGCATGAAATGCCTGCTGACGGGCGAGCACCCGACCGAGGGCGCCTTCCCGACCGACTACATCCTGAAGGACCTCTCCTACGCCCTCGATTTCGCCGAGGGCACCGGGATGGAGATGCGCGCCGCCCATGTCACCCGCGACCTCATGGAGCGCACCCGCGACGCCGGCTTCGCCCGGAACTACTACACCGCGGTCATCGAAACGCTATTCCCTACAGCCGGGCCACGATGAACAGGCGGGGGAAGGGGTAGAGGGTCTCGCCGCCCTCGCGTCTCGGATAGAGTTCGCGCAGGCGGGCTGCGTAGAGGGCGAGGAAGCGCTCCTTCTCCTCGCCTTCCAGCGCTTCCAGGACCGGGCGGAGCCCCGTGCCCTTGACCCATTCCAGCACCGGGTCCTCGCCCTCCAGCACCTGGATGTAGCGCGTCTCCCAGATATCCAGTTCCGAGACCAGAGGCCGGAACAGGCCGTAATACTCCTCCGCCTCCGCCACCCATTTGCGCGCCAGCCGCGTCCGCAATTCCGGCGTGCCGAAGCCGTGTTCGTCGAGGACCGCGCGCATCCCCTCATGGCTCGGCTCCGACCAGCTCATCGGCATCTGCGCCGCGAACACGCCCCCCGGCGCCAGCGCGCCCAGCAGGCGCGGAAAGAGCGTCCCGTGGTCGTCCGCCCACTGGTAAACGGCGTTGGCGTAGAGCACGTCCACCGGCCGGTCGGGCCGCCAGTCGCGGAGATCGGCCCTCGACCAGGCAATGCGGGCATCCGGGTCCGCAGCCGCCGCCGACTCCAGCATCGCGTCCGACAGGTCGTGCCCGCGCACCTCCGCTTCCGGCCAGCGCGCCGCCATCGCGCGGGCGATATCGCCGGTCCCGCAGCCCATGTCGACGGCGGTGCGGACATTGTCGTGCTCGACCCGCTGGAACAGCTCCAGCGCCGGCCGCAGGCGGTGTCCGCCGAAGCGCAGATATTGCCCGGGGTTCCAGGCCCCGCCCCCTCTCGTGCTCATCGCCGCTCCCTGCACATTGCGAAATCGAGCCGGAAGACAGTTCCCTCGCCGCCGGAGGAAATCAACCGTATGGACCCGCCGTGAGCGCGCATGATCTCGCGCGCGATCGCAAGGCCGAGGCCGGAGCCGTCCGGCCGGGTCGAGCCCTGGAAGGGCCGGAACAGGTTCTCGCGCGCCCGCTCCGGCAGGCCGGGGCCGTCATCCGCAACCGTCACATGCACGCGCCCGTCGCGCATTCTCGCCGTCGCCGAAACCGTCCCGGCGCCGGCCTCCGCCGCATTGCGGGCGAGATTGGCGAAGACGCGGAACAACTGCTCGCGGTCGCCTTCCACCGCTATCCCCGGCTCAATGCCGTTGGTCCACGACACGCCCTTGCCCGCGACGCCCGCCGCATCGTCCATCACCTCGGCCAGCGGCACGGCCTCCAGGGTAAGCCGGGGGCCGCCGGCGCGCGCGAAATCCACTACCCGCGTGCAGAGGCCGACCGCCCGGTCGAGCGCCCCCACCAGGGTCGGCACCGCCTTGCGCACGCGCGGGTCGCGGCTCTCGCCGAGGCTGTCGGAGACGAGCTGGGCCGAGGCCAGCATGTTGCGCAGGTCGTGGTTGATCTTCGCCACGCCCTCGCCCACCGCCGCCAGATGCGCGCGGTGGCTGAGCGCCGCGTGCAGGCGGCGCTGCATCCCGGCAAGCTGGCGCTCGGCCGTGCCGATCTCGTCGCTGCGCTCCGAGGGCCCGTGAATGCGGCTCTGGTCTTCCGGGTCGGCGCCGAAGCGCACCATCGCCTCCGTCAACCGGCCCATCGGGCGGACCATGAGCCAGTGCAGCGCCAGGAAGACCGCCGCCGCCGTCAAGGCCGAGATCACCAGCGAGAGCAGCAGGATGCGCTCGGAATAGGCGATCATCGCCTCGCGCATCGGCCATTCGTCCATCGTGATCTCGACCCGCGCGCCCGGCTCGCGGGAAGAGGCGCCGCTGACCTGCAGCACCCGGTTCCCTGTCTGGGCGAGCGTGGACGCGGCGTCCCATACCGAAGACACCGCCATGGTCTCGTCGAGGTCGAAGACGGCATCCACTTCGGGCGGCATGCTGCCGCCGAGCATGTAGGTCGTGTGGTCGCCCACCCTGAGTTCGACGCTGTAGGCCGACACCTGGCGCAGCAGGCGCATTTCCAGCGCCTCGCCGACGGCCCTGGCCGGCGCCGCCTCGAGCGCGAGCGCGGCGATATGGGCGTCTGCCAGCCGGTCCGCCAGATACACCGTGCGGAAGCGCGCGATGGACGGCGCGTAGATCAGCAGTTCCGCCAGCATGACGAAAAACACGGTGAGCACCAGCAGGCGCGCCGACAGCGAACGAAAGGAGCGCGGCAGCCGCATCATGCCGGCGGCGGGGCGCGCCGGAAACGCCTGTAGATCACCGGCACCAGTGCCAGCACGGACAGCCCCAGGATCGGCAGCAGGATTTCCGGCTCGAGGATGAGCCCGAGGTCCGGCTCGCCGCCGCTGTCGAAGACCGCGCCCAGCCCGTTGCCGACGCTCGTATAGACGAAGGTGCCGGGGACGATGCCGATGAAGGTGGCGCTGACATAGGTCGCAAGCCGCACATTGGCGAAGGCCGGCGCAATGTTCACGAGGAAGAACGGGAACAGCGGCACCAGCCTCAGCACCAGCAGGTAGTTGAAGGCGTTTTCCCGGAAACCGCTGTCCATGCGTTCGAGCGCCGCCCCGACGCGCGCGCGCAGGCGGTCCCCGAGCACGGTCTGCGCCGCGACGAACAGGGCCGTCGCGCCGAGCGTGGCGCCGATGACCGTCGCCGCGGTGCCGAACCACAGCCCGAAGAAGAACCCGCCGGAAATGGTCGCGACCGCGCCCACCGGCAGCGAGAAGGCAATGACGACGGCATAGCCCGCCAGATAGGCGAGCAGCGCGAGCAAAAGGTTCGCCTCGACCCAGGAGGTCAGCATCTCCCGGTTGTCCCTGAGCGCCTCGAAGCTCAACTGCTCATGGAGCCCGGCGGCGAAGAAGGCGGCGAGGCCGGCCGCCAGCACCGCCAGGATCGAAAGGCGTTTCGCCGCGCCGCCGAGCGAGCGCCGTCCGGTAGCGGCCATCCACACATCTCCGCATCGTCCGCGTCCCGTCATCATAGCGTTGACAGCCGAGCGGGGTATCTCCATTATCCGGCCATCTGGATGCGGCCGGCGGCCGTAATATCCTCCGCGATGGAGCTCATTTTCCGTGAAACGCACTTTCCAGCCGAGCCGCCTCGTGCGCAAGCGGCGCCACGGCTTTCGCGCCCGCAAGGCGACCGTAGGCGGCCGCCGCGTGCTGAAACGGCGGCGCGCCAAGGGGCGCAAGGTCCTCTCGGCCTGAGCCCGGCTCCGCCGACCCGCATGGACACCCCCCGGACGCTCAGGAAACGCGCCGACTTCCTCCGTGTCCGTGCGGCCGGCCGCCGCTGGGCCGCGGCCGGGCTCGTGCTGCAGATGCGCGAGCGCGGCGACGACGGCCCCATGCAGGTGGGCTACACCGTGTCGAAAAAGGTCGGAAACGCCGTCGAACGCAACCGGGTGCGCCGCCGCCTGCGCGCTGCCGTGCGCGACTCGCTGGAGCCCCGGCCCGGCAGGGACTATGTCGTGATCGGCCGCCGCGCCGCGCTCACTCGGGACTGGGAGGCGCTGACCGGCGACCTCCGGGCCGCCGCCGACCGGGTCGAACGGCGATGAGGCTGCTGCTCAAAGCGCCGATCTACGCCTATCGCTGGCTGATCTCGCCCTGGCTGCCGGCGAATTGCCGCTACAGGCCCACATGCTCCGCCTTTGCGCTGGAGGCCATCGATTCGCACGGCGTGCTGCGCGGCAGCTGGCTTGCGGCGAAACGCCTCGCCCGCTGCCATCCCTGGGGCGGTTCGGGCTATGACCCGGTGCCGCCGGAACACGGCGCTCACCGCCGCTGAACGGACGCTTCCGCCCCGTGCTCGACAACCGCAACCTCCTCCTCGCGATCGTCATCTCGATCGGCATCCTGCTGGTGTTCCAGATGATGATGCCGCCGCCGGAGCCGCCGCCACCGGCGGAGGAGACAAGCGCGCCTGGTGCGCCGCCCGCGCCCGGCGCGGAGAGGGGCGCCATCCCCACGCCCGGAGGACTGCCCGCCCCGTCCGGCGTCGTTCCGGGAACGCAGCCCGCCGCCCGGCAGCCCGCGACCGAGGGGCAGGCGCCCCGCATCCCGATTGAAGACGGCCGCGTCTCCGGCTCGATCCCGCTCGCCGGGGCGCGCATAGACAGCATCACGCTCAAGGACTACCGGCAGACGCCCGATCCCGACAGTCCGCTTATCACCCTCTTGTCCCCGCCCGGCACGCGCGGGGCCTTCTACGCCGAGCTCGGCTGGGTCGCGGCCGACGGGACGACGCCGGTGCCGGCCGGCGACACGCTCTGGGCCACCAACAACCGCCAGCTGAGCCGGGAACGGCCGCTCAAGCTGTCCTGGGACAATGGCGCGGGCCTGCGCTTCGCCCGGACCGTCGAACTTGCGGACGACTTCCTGCTGACGGTCGAGCAATCCGTTGCCAACGACACCGCCTCGCCGGTGACGCTCTATCCCTACGGCCTCGTCTCGCGCTCCGGCACGCCGGAGACCTCGGGTTTCTTCATCCTGCATGAAGGGCCGCTCGGGGTTCTCGGCGAGGGGTTGCAGGAGCACGACTATGACGACCTCGCCGACGACGGCGAGATCAAGGTCGAGAACACGCAGGGCTGGCTCGGCATCACCGACAAATACTGGCTGACGGCCCTCATCCCGGAACCGGGCGAAGCGTTCACGGCGCGCTTCCTGCACAGGCTCGAACAGGGCCTCGACAAATACCAGACCGACTATCTGCGCACCGCCGTCACCGTGCCGCCCGGCGGGCGCGTCGCGGTGCGCAACCATGTGTTCGCGGGCGCCAAGAAGGCCCATCTGCTGGACCGCTACCGCGACGACCTCAATTTCGCGAAGTTCGACCTCGCCATCGATTTCGGCTGGTTCTACTTCCTCACCAAGCCGTTCTTCTATGCGCTTTCCTGGCTCCAGGGCGTGCTCGGCAATTTCGGCCTGGCGATCCTGGCGCTCACGGTCGCGGTCAAGCTGGTCTTCTTCCCGCTCGCCAACAAGTCCTACCGCTCGATGAGCCAGATGAAGGCGCTGCAGCCGGAAATGGTGAAGCTGCGCGAGCGCCTCGGCGACGACCGGCAGAAGCTCAATCAGGAGATGATGGCCCTCTACAAGCGCGAGAAGGTCAATCCGGCCGCCGGCTGCCTGCCGATCCTGATCCAGATCCCGGTCTTCTTCGCGCTCTACAAGGTGCTGTTCGTGGCGATCGAGATGCGCCACGCGCCGTTCTACGGCTGGATCGAGGACCTGTCGGCGGTCGATCCGACAAACCTGTTCACGCTGTTCGGGTTGGTGGACTGGGGGCCGCCCTCCTTCCTGCATCTCGGCATCTGGCCGATCCTGATGGGACTTTCGATGTGGGCGCAGATGCGGCTCAACCCGACGCCCGCCGACCCCATCCAGGCCAAGATCTTCCAGTTCATGCCGCTGGTCTTCACCTTCCTGCTGGCGACCTTCCCGGCCGGCCTGGTGATCTACTGGACCTGGAACAACCTCCTCTCCATGGCGCAGCAATGGGTCATCATGCGCCGTCACGGCGTGACCCGCACGGCGGCCGGAAAGACCTGAGAGACCGTTTGAGAACAGCGTCCATGCAAGGCCCCGTTCCGCTATGTCCGAACGCCCCCCTTCGACAGGCTCAGGACAGGCTCCTCCGTCATGCCCGGACTTGTTCCGGGCATCTCTCTCCACCGCTTCGGCCGGCCGGCCGTATGGATGCCCGGAACAAGTCCGGGCATGACGAGAAGAGGTCGGGGCAACGCCTCCGGTCCTGTCTCGATACGCCCGGACGCCAATTCTCAAACGGATATTGAGGTCCAGGAACCCGTGTGCCAGCCCGGCCCGTTGCAAGACACCCTGGAACTGGAGCGCGGCCGGCGGCTCTTCGCCGGAGACTGCCGCTTCGTGGCCGCCGCGGCCGAAGCCGGCCGGCTGCCCCCGGCCGGACTGCCCGAAGTCGCGTTCGCCGGACGCTCCAATGTCGGCAAGTCGAGCCTCGTGAACGCGCTTACCGGCCGCCGGAGCCTGGCGCGCACCTCCAACACGCCGGGCCGCACCCAGGCGCTGATCTTCTTCGACCTCGCCGGCCGGCTCGGCCTCGTCGATCTGCCGGGCTACGGCTATGCGAAGGTGTCGAAGACGAAGGCGGCGGCCTGGACGGCGCTTACCCGCGACTATCTCGCCGGACGGGCGACGCTCCGCCGGCTCTGCCTCTTGGTCGATGCGCGGCACGGCCTGAAGGCGAGCGACCACGAGCTGATGGAGCTGCTCGACCGCGCGGCGGTTGTCTATCAGGTGGTGCTGACCAAGATAGACAAGCTCAGCCCCCCGGCGCGCGCGCGGGCGGTTGGCGAAGTCGAGGACAGCATCGCCCGCCGGGCCGCCGCGCATCCCGCCGTCATCGCCACCAGCGCCCGCGCCGGCGACGGCGTCCCCCGGCTCCGCGCCGAACTCGCCGCCCTTGCAGAGGAGCCTGGCCCATGACCGAGACCGCCGCCGGCCCCCTTGCAGGCCCGCTCGCCGAGGGCATTGCGAAAGCCGCCGTGCTCTCCGAGGCCGTGCCGCATATCGCGCGCTATGCCGGCGCCACCGTCGTCGTCAAATATGGCGGCCATGCGATGGGCGACGCCGATGCGCTTGCCGGCTTTGCGCGCGATGTGGTGCTGATGAAGCAGATCGGCATCCACCCCGTGGTGGTGCATGGCGGCGGTCCGCAGATCGGGGGCATGCTGGAGCGCCTCGGCATCGGCAGCGACTTCGTGGACGGGCTCCGGGTGACGACCGCGGAGACGGTCGAGATCGTCGAGATGGTGCTGGCGGGCCGCATCAACAAGGCGGTCGCCGCCGCCATCGGCGCGGCCGGCGGACGCGCCGTCGGCCTCTCCGGCAAGGATGCGGGGCTGTTGACCGCGAAACGCCTGCAGCGCATGCGCCGCGACCCGGAGTCGAACATCGAGAAGGCGCTCGACCTCGGCTTCGTCGGCGAGCCCTCCGGCGTCGATACGGGCGTGCTCGACGCGCTCGCGCAGGCGGGTTTCATCCCGGTGGTCGCGCCCATCGGCCTCGGCGAGGACGGCGAGACCTACAACATCAATGCGGACACGGCCGCAGGCGCCATCGCCGCCGCCTGCAAGGCGCGCCGCTTCCTGCTGCTGACCGACGTGGCGGGCGTGCTCGACGAGGAAGGCCGGCTCATTCCCGAAATCGACCGCGACCGCGCCCGGCGGATGATCGCCGACGGCGCGATCAAGGGCGGCATGATCCCCAAGGTGGAGACCTGCCTCGACGCCGTCCAGGGCGGGGTCGAGGCGGCGGCGATCCTGGACGGCCGGATGGACCATGCCGTGCTGCTGGAAATCCTGACGCATTCGGGCGCAGGCACGCTGATCCGGCGGCAATGAACCACCCGCTCCCCGATCCCGGCCGCGTGGACTGCTGGATTTTCGACCTCGACAACACGCTCTACAGCCCGTCGGAATGCGATATCCCGGAGCAGATGGAAGCGGCGATCTCCGCCTTCATCCAACGCCGTCTCGACGTCCCGGCGGACGAATCGGACCGGCTCCGCAGCGTGTGGCACAGCCGCTACGGAATGACCCTCGGCGGCGTGATCGCGGAATGCGGCGTGGACCCCCATGACTACCTCGAGGAAACCCACCGCCTCGATCTGTCCTCGCTTCGCCCTTCCCCGCGCCTGCAACGGCTGATCGCCGGGCTGCCGGGCCGGCGCCTCATCCACACCAATGCAACCACCGCCCATGCCGAGCGCGTGCTGGACCGGCTCGGCCTCAGCGCGCATTTCGAGGCGGTGTTCGATGTCGAAGCCGCCGGACTCCTGCCCAAGCCGGACCCGGAAGGCTACCGGCGCCTGCTCGCCCGCCACGCGGTCGATCCCCGCCGCGCCGTGATGGTGGAGGATATGGCCCGCAACCTCATCCCCGCCGCCGCCTCGGGCATGACGACGTTATGGCTGCGCACCGAGCGCCCCCAGGGCGCCCGCGGCCTCGACCCCGCCGCCGTCCACCATACCGCCGAAAGCCTGGAGGACTGGCTGGCGGCGCTAACGGGGTGAAGCGGCGGCAGCGGAAGGCGAGAAGGCGGTCACCAAGCCCATGGCGGTAGGGCGCCGGGCTTCGCAAGGCTGTAGCCCCTGCCCCGGCAAGTCGCTGGTCGCGGACACCATCTTCTTCCCGATGCCCGAAACCGGGGTCGGGATCGGGATCGGGAATAACTTTGTCCCGGTGCCCCAAGCCGGGATCAGGACTACTCGACCGTCGTTTCCGGCGGCCATTCTCCACCCGTTTCCGGCGGCTACCCACTCCTTAGTCGCGGCTATCCACTCCTTAACTATTGCCTTGGCGAACGACTCGTCCACTTCTGCTGCCTTCATCCCGTCCTTCACTCCTCCACCGGACACCTTGAACCCTTTTTCTTCAAACAATTCCCGCAACATCGGTTCGAAATAACGTCTTTGCCTCTCAGAATCACTCTCTGATTCCCGACCGCTCTTGCGGTAATCGTCCAGCAGTCGATCAATATCTCTGTCGTCTGCGCCACCGACCGGAACCAGTTTACCGGCCCTTAAACCGACAACTTTGCCGAAATCTGAGCACACCGCCTCAGCAGCCATACCCACATCCGCCCGATGAATGTCGTTCCAATGGTCACCGAAATAGCTAAAATAGTCGCGGAAATAGCCGCCAGCCTCATACTGCGTCCACAATGGTGCAGCAGCGACTTCGGCTTGTTCCACCGTCCCGACATAAATTCCAGAATCCGCGCCAGGCACGAAACCGCTCGTCGCGCGCGATATGGTTGGAATACGGAAGTCCGCCGCCAACGCTATCCCCCGGTCAAACGATAGCATCGAAACCAGAACAAGCGCCAAAGCGCCAAATCTCCGGCTATTAGCAGCTCCCAAGAGTTCCCTCATATCGCGGCTCCTTCCCGGTCACCTGAATCGCGTTGTTCTGGATATCGTTTGACAAGCTCGACCAGCTCTCTGAGGGGTCTTAACCCGCAGATGTGAGTCGATACCGGTCCCGCTTGGTCTTCGTCATGCCTGCTAGCGACCTCCATTTTCAGCAATCGATCCAATTCCTCCTTAATGCTGACCTTTCCCCCCGCTTCCAGCTCCGGTAACCTCTCATCGAAATATAACGGCAATGAAACTCTCTTAATGAGTTTCAATCGTTCGAATTTTTTCATCTGATTTCGCAAATTTCGCGCCGTACTTGCTCTGCTCTTATGCAATTTACTCGGTCGATTATCCATAATTTTTCCTATGATTGTGTCCATCCTGGCGGCGATATTCGCATCATGGATGATTTCCAGTATCCAGACGTTGATTAAGCTGTCAAAGACCTTCAAGTCTTCCTTATCTGGATTTGGAAGGTCGTCCGTCTTTTCTACGATCCTGAGATATAAGCGGGGGGCATTCATCCAAGATCTGGCCGGGAGGATTGTAAGCATATCGCTGTCGGATACCATGCAGGTATTCAAACACCGGATCGGGACCATGTCAACGGGTTCCAGCGGACATCGATCACTAAGGAAGAAAATATTTCCGCGTCGAGGAAAGCGTTTCCATCCGGAAAACTCAGATCGGCGAATTTCTCCGGAAGTCTGGACAGCAGCTTGCGGGTCGGCTGTCATCGTCGGACTTGCAGCGCCTCGAAGGAGAGTTGCGATTCGTATCCTTGCCCATATCGTTGGCACCTGTTTTCTGGTGTTGTCCGCTGTGGGCCCGACCTCAGCGTCCTTTTCCGATCCGTGCAATCCCGTCAACCCATTTTACGATCAGATTCGCTGCGAACTCCGGAACTTCGACCCAGGCAAACTGCCCCCGTGCCAGAACTATAGCCTCGTCATCGGCTCCGTTCTCCGTTATCCGGACCGCCCTCGTCCGGACGAACCAGATCGTCTTGAGCTGTGCATGGCACGGTGCCTCGCCGTGGCGATGTGCGCTCCTCCTTACAGCAACTTCATAGAGGCATGCCGGCAGCTTTGCTGCAACGGCTTCCGTTTTGTGGCGGGCTACGGTAGCTCTACTAGCGGCGGTGGTGTGCAGTTCGGTTTCTGACGCCCGCGCCGCCTCCGCCGGGAGTTCCGCGCCATGACTCGCATCCTCGCCGCTGTGCTCACGCTGCTGGTCTGCTGGACGGCCCCGGCGGCGGCGAAGGAGCGGCTGGTGATCGGCATGACCCAGTTCCCCTCGACCCTGCATCCGCTGATCGATTCGATGCTGGCGAAGAGCTATGCGCTGGCGATGGGCATGCGCCCCTTTACCGCTTACGACCCGGAGTGGCGGCTGGTCTGCATGCTCTGCGTCGACCTTCCGACCATCGAGAACGGCGGGGCGGTGCGCGAGACGACCTCCGAGGGCAAGGAGGGCATCGCCGTCACCTACACCATCCGCGCGGATGCGCGCTGGGGGGACGGCGCGCCGGTGACGACGAAGGATGTGGCCTTCGCCGTCGAGGTCGGCAAGCATCCGCAATCGGGCGTCGCCTCGGCGGAACTCTTCCGGCGCATTCTGGAACTGGAAATCCATGACGACCGGCGGTTCACCCTGCATCTGGACCGCGTGACCTTCGACTACAACGACATCGGCGGCCTCGTGCTTCCCGCGCATATCGACCGCGCCAATTTCGACGCGGACCCGGCGGAATACCGGAACCGGACCGCCTTCGACGCCGACAGCGCCAATCCCGGCCTCTGGTTCGGGCCCTACCGGGTCGTCCGCGTGGAGCCGGGCGCCGCCATCGAACTCACGCGCAATCCCACCTGGTGGGGCAAGCCGGCGGCCTTCGGGACGGTCATCATCCGCATCGTCGAGAACACCGCGGCGCTCGAGGTCAATCTGCGCTCGGGCGCCATCGACTACATCGCCGGCGAACTCGGCCTCAGCCTCGACCAGGCCGCCGCCATGGAAGAGCGCGAGGGCGATGCCTGGGACTTCGCCTACAAGGCGGGGCTGATCTACGAGCATATCGACCTCAATCTCGACAATCCGGCGCTGGCCGATGTCCGGGTCAGGCGCGCGCTGCTGCACGCCATCGACCGGGAGACGATCTCGAAGCGCCTCTTTTTCGGCCGGCAGCCGGTGGCGCACGGGCCCGTCAGCCCGCTCGACCGGGTCTATGACCCGGACCTGCCGAAGACGCCGTTCGACCCGGACGCGGCGCGGAGGCTGCTGGACGAGGCGGGGTGGACCAACGAGGCGCCGGGCGCGCCCCGCCGCAACACCGCCGGGGAGGCGCTCAGGCTCGAACTCGGCACCACGGCCGGCAACCGCTCGCGCGAACTCGTGCAGCAGGTGTTGCAGGCGGCGTGGAAGGATGTCGGCATCGACGTGCGCATCCGCAACCGGCCGGCGCGGGTGTTCTTCGGCGAGACGGTTTCCAAGCGCCGGTTCAGCGGCATGGCGATGTATGCCTGGCTCTCCTCGCCGGAGAGCGTGCCGCGTTCGACGCTCCACTCCACCATGATCCCGACGGCGGAGAACAACTGGTCCGGGCAGAACTACACCGGCTACCGCAACCCGGATATGGACAGGCTGCTCGACGACATCGAGGTGGAGCTCGACCGCGGGAAGCGGCGCGCGCTCTGGGCCCAGCTCCAGGCTGCCTATGCGCGCGACCTGCCGGTGCTGCCCCTCTATTTCCGCGCCACGCCCTATGTCTTCCCGAAGTGGCTGAAAGGCGTGACGCCCACCGGCCACCAGTATCCGACCACGCTCTGGATCGAGGAGTGGCGCGCGGAGGAATGAGCCGTTTTCTCGCCGGCCGCCTGCTGCAGGCGGCCCTCGTGCTGGCCGTCATGTCCTTCGTCGTCTATGGGCTGATCGGCCTGATGCCGGGCGACCCGATCGACGCCATGATCGCGGCCGACCCGGAACTGACTTCGGAAGACACCGAACGGCTGAAGGCGCTTTACGGCCTCGACCGCCCGGTCTGGGAACGCTATCTCGCCTGGGCGGGACGGGCGCTTGGCGGCGATTTCGGACACAGCCGCATCTACCACCGCCCGGCGCTCGACCTGCTGGCGGAGCGGCTGCCGCACACCGCGCTGCTGATGGGGCTGGCCTTCGCGCTCTCGGTCGCGATTGCGCTGCCGGCCGGCATTTTCGCCGCGCTCAAGGCCAACCGCTTCGCCGACTACGCCGTCAACTTCCTCTGCTTCGCGGGCATTTCCACGCCGCCCTTCTGGCTCGCGATCATGGCGATGCTGCTCTTCTCGGTCATGCTCGGCTGGCTGCCGGCGACGGGCTATCCGGCGGCGGGCGACGCGGGCTGGCTGGAGCGGCTGCGCCACCTCGTCCTGCCGGTCGCGGTTCTGGGGCTGCTCTCGGCCGGCGGCATCACGCGCTATGTCCGCGCCTCCATGCGCGAGGCGCTGCGCCAGGACTATGTGCGCACCGCGCGCGCCAAGGGCCTCTCGCGCGCCGCCGTGCTGCGCCGCCATGTGCTGCGCAATGCTATGATCCCGGTGGTGACGATCCTCGCCCTCGACATGGGCGCGCTCTTTTCCGGCGCGCTCATCACCGAGATCATGTTCGGTTATCCCGGCATGGGCGCGCTCATCTACAACGCCGTGATGGCGAACGACTACAACCTCGCGCTCATCGGCCTCCTGTTCGCGACCTTCACCACCCTTGCCGCGAATATCGCCGCGGACGGCGCCTATGTGGCGCTCGACCCGCGCATCGCGTTCCGGGCCGGGGCATGAGCCCGGCCGCGCTCGCATGGCTGCGCTTCCGCCGCCACAAGGCGGGCCTTGCCGGCGCGGTCTTCCTGCTGCTGCTCGCCGCCGCCGCCTGGTCCGCGCCGCTCATCGAGGCCGCGCTCGGCATCGACGCCGAGTCGGTGGACCTGTTCTCCCGCTATGCGCCGCCGTCGGCCGCCCACCCGCTCGGGGCCGACGACCTCGGGCGGGACCTGCTGGCGCGGCTGCTCCGGGGCGGCCGGGTCTCGCTCTCGGTCGGGCTTGCCGCCGCCTTCATCGCCGCGCTGATCGGCACCGGCCTCGGCCTGCTCGCCGGCTATCGCGGCGGCGCGTTCGACACCGCGCTCATGCGGCTGACGGACGGCGTGATCGCGCTGCCGCTGCTGCCGCTGCTGATCGTGCTGGCGGCGGTGGATCCCGCCAAGCTCGGCCTCGACGACGGCACGGACGCGAGCCTGTTCCGGGTCATCGCCATCGTGGCGCTGGTCGGCTGGACGACGGTGGCCCGGCTGGTGCGCGCCGCCGCGCTCGCCGCCCGCGCCCAGGACTATGTGCGGGCGGCGCGGGCGCTCGGGGCCGGCAGCGGGCGCATCGCGCTCCGGCATATCCTGCCCAATGTCGCCTCGCCGATCCTGGTGGCGACGACGCTCTCGATCGGGAATATCATCCTGTTCGAAAGCGTCCTCTCCTTTCTCGGGCTCGGCATCCAGCCGCCGGCCGCAAGCTGGGGCAACATGCTGGCCCACGCCCAGGAAACGATCTGGCAGGCTCCGTATCTCGCCGTCTGGCCGGGGCTTCTGATCTTCGCGACGGTGATCGCCTTCAACTTCCTCGGCGACGCCCTCCAGGACGCGCTCGACCCGAGGTCGTGAGAGACCGTTTGAGAATTGGCTGTCTGCGGCGCCCGGGGGTTCGAGGCGGGACCGAAAGCGTTGCCCCGACCTTCTTCCCGTCATGCCCGGACTTGTTCCGGGCATCCATGCGGCCGCCCCGGGAGAAGCGGTGGAGATGCCCGGAACAAGTCCGGGCATGACGAAGGAGCCTGTCCTGAGCCTGTCGAAGGGAGGCGTTCGGGCATTGCGGAGCCGGACCGGACCCTGCAGAGACGCTATTCTCGAACGGTCTCGGAAAGCGCCTATTCGGATGCCTCGTCCCCGGCGGCTTCCGGCTCGCCCATCATCGCCTCGACGACAAGGCCGGCATTCTCGCGGATCGCGCGCTCGATGACGCCGGCGACATCGGGGTTTTCGCTGAGGAACGCCTTGGCGTTTTCGCGGCCCTGGCCGATTCGCTTGCCGGCGTGGGAATACCAGGAGCCCGACTTCTCCACGATGTTCGCCTTGACCCCGAGGTCCAGGATTTCGCCCATCTTGGAAATGCCGCGCCCGTACATCACATCGAACTCGACCACCTTGAACGGCGGCGCCATCTTGTTCTTGACGACCTTGACGCGGGTCTGGTTGCCGATGATCTCGTCGCGCTCCTTGATCTGCCCGATGCGGCGGATGTCGAGGCGCACGGAGGCATAGAATTTAAGCGCGTTGCCGCCGGTCGTCGTCTCGGGATTGCCGAACATGACGCCGATCTTCATCCGGATCTGGTTGATGAAGATGACCAGCGTGCGCGACTTGTTGATCGAGGCGGTGAGCTTGCGCAGCGCCTGGCTCATCAGCCGCGCCTGGAGGCCCGGCAGCGAATCGCCCATCTCGCCTTCGAGCTCGGCGCGCGGCACCAGCGCCGCCACGCTGTCGATCACCAGCACGTCGAGCGCGCCGGAGCGCACCAGCGTGTCGGCGATCTCGAGCGCCTGCTCGCCCGTGTCCGGCTGGGAGATCAGCAGCTCCTCCAGATCGACGCCGAGCTTGCGCGCATAGGCCGGGTCCAGCGCATGCTCGGCATCGACGAAGGCGCAGGCGCCGCCCGTCTTCTGCGCCTCTGCGACGGCGTGCAGCGCCAGCGTCGTCTTGCCGGAACTCTCCGGCCCGTAGATCTCGACCACCCGCCCGCGCGGCAGGCCGCCGATTCCGAGCCCGATGTCGAGCCCGAGCGAGCCGGTGGAGATCGCCTCGGTCTCCACCGCCGTCTCGCGCTGGCCGAGCTTCATGATCGAGCCCTTGCCGAAGGCGCGCTCGATCTGCCCGAGCGCCGATTCCAGCGCGCGCTGTTTCTCCGACCTGTCCTGCTGCTCCGGCATCGTCACGACATTATGGGCCATATGCTCGCTCCCCGCTCGCCCGGAGGCCGTTTTTTTGCCCCCGGTCCATTCACCGGCCAATTGCATAGAAGGAATATTTCAGGAACACAAGAGAAAATTTCGTGACCCTGCATTTCCGCCCGTTCAGCTTCCGAACCAGATCGTGGCGCGGGCGATGACGAGGCGAAGCGCAAGGTCGAGCAGCACGATGGCGACGGCCGGAAAATGCGCGATCCCGAGGCCGTGGCGGGCGAGGCGCCACTTGAACAGCAGGATCCAGAACCAGGCCGCCATGAACAGCATGGCCGAGACGGGCTCCGGCAGGAAGCCCGCGGCGTCCACCAGCACGACGAGCGCGAAGACCGCGCTTTGCAGCAGGTTCGCCCAGTTGGTGGCGATGACGAACCGCCAGTAATGGGGAAAAACCTGTATCCGGTCCGCCACATAGACCATGATGAGCGGGAAGGCGGTCCAGGTGCAGATATAGCCGAAGATATCCGCCGCGATGAGCTTGCCCGTCATCTCGAAACCGTGCGGCACCAGGGCCAGCATCAGCAGCGAGAGCGGAAACGCCACCGCGGCGGCGCGGAACGAGCGCCAGAAATCGGCGAGCGCGGAAACCGGCCCCGCGTTCCCGCGCGCCAATGCCAGTGCGGCGGCGCAGCCCGTCCGAATTTCCCCGAGCATCCGAAACGCTCTCCTGAGCGGTATCAGGAGAGGAAATAGCCCGCGAGCATCTTCTCGTAAACGCGCGTCAGGTTCTCGAGGTCCTCGATCTCCAGATATTCGTCCACCTTGTGGGCCGTTTCGCTCACCAGGCCGAGCTCGACCACCGGGCAATAGTCCTTGATGAAGCGCGCATCCGACGTGCCGCCGGACGTGGAGAGTTCCGGCGTCCGGCCCGTGACCTCGCGCATGGCTTCTGCGGCCAGGTCCACCAGCGGCCCCGGCGGCGTCAGGAAGGCTTCGCCGCTGACCGACACGTCCAGCCCGTAGGCGTGGCCCTGCCGGTCCAGCATGCCGCGCAGCCGCTCCTCCAGACCGGCGCCCGTATGCAGGTCGTTGAAGCGGATGTTGAAGCGGGCCTCGGCACGGGCCGGGATCAGGTTCGTGGTCGGGTTGCCGACATCGACGCTGGTGACCTGGAGCGACGAGGGCTGGAAATGCGCCGTGCCCCGGTCGAGCGGAGTCGAGGCGAGGCCGTGCGCCATCTCAAGCAGCGGATGCACGGGATTGTCGGCGAGATCGGGATAGGCGGCGTGGCCCTGCACGCCTTCCACGACAAGGCGCGCGTTGAGCGAGCCCCGCCGGCCGATCTTTATCATCTCGCCGAACTGCGCGGGATTGGTCGGCTCGCCGACGACGCAGGCGTCTATGCGCTCGCCGCGCGCCGCCAGCCGCTCCAGCATCGGCCGGGTGCCGTTGACCGCCGGGCCTTCTTCGTCGCCGGTGATGAGCAGCGCGATGGAGCCGGGAACCGGACCGAGGCGTGAAACGGCCTCGACGAAAGCGGCAATCGCCCCCTTCATGTCCGCCGCGCCGCGCCCGGTAAGCCGCCCGCCGGCGACGGTTGCCGAGAAGGGCGGCACGCTCCAGTCCGCAGGATCGCCCGCGGGCACCACATCGGTATGCCCGGCGAAGCAGAACAGCGGCCCCCCGCTGCCTCGCCGGGCGTAGAGATTGTCCACATCCGGCGTGCCGGGCGCACTGAACGGCATGCGCTCGCAGGCGAAGCCGAGCGGCTCCAGCGCCGCCTCCAGCACGGCCAGCGCGCCCTCGTCGGCCGGCGTGACGCTCGGGCAGCGGATGAGGGCGCGGGCGAGGTCGAGGGCGCCCGCGGACATCAGTCGCGCAGCAGGTCGTTGATCGCCGTCTTGGCGCGGGTCTGCGCGTCCACCGTCTTGACGATGACGGCGCAGGAGAGGTTCGGCCCCGGGCTTCCGTCCGGCAGGGTCCGGCCCGGCAGGCTGCCCGGCACGACCACGGCGTAGGGCGGCACCCGGCCCGTATGCACCTCGCCGGTGTCGCGGTTCACGATCTTGGTGGTGGCGGAAATAAAGGTGCCCATGGCGAGCACCGCGCCCTCGCCGACGATCACGCCCTCCACGACCTCGCTGCGCGCGCCGATGAAGCAGTTGTCCTCGACGATCACGGGCTCGGCCTGGAGCGGCTCCAGCACGCCTCCCAGCCCGACGCCGCCGGAGATATGGCAGTTGGCGCCGACCTGCGCGCAGGAGCCGACGGTGGACCAGGTGTCGATCATGGTGTTCTCGCCGACCCGGGCGCCGACATTCACGAAGCAGGGCATCAGCACGGCGCCGGGCGCGATGTAGGCCGAGCGCCGGACCGCGCAGTTGGGCACGGCGCGGAAGCCGGCCCCGGCGAAGCGCGCCGCGTCCCAGCCCTCGAATTTGGACGGCACCTTGTCATACCAGGGCGCGCCGTCCGGCCCGCCGGACACCGGGGCGGAATCGGCAAGGCGAAACGAGAGCAGCACGGCTTTCTTGCACCACTGGTGGACATGCCATTCGCCGTCCACCTTCTCCGCGACCCGCGCCTCGCCGCGGTCGAGCGCGTCGAGCGCCGCCTCGATGGCCTCGCGGGCCTCGCCCTTCGTGTCCGGCCCGATAGCGGCGCGGTCCTCCCAGGCGCGGTCGATTGCGGCCTGCACGGTCCCGTCGGACATGGATGTTTCCCCTCCCCGGAAAAGGCCCCGGACCATTCCCGAACCGGCCTGTCCTGTCAATGCGGCGGGATCGTGCTCTATAGTGCGGAAAACGCTGCGGAGACCGGGAGCCCTCCATGCCGAAACGCCTTGAATTCTGGTTCGATGTCGGGTCGCCGACCGCCTATCTCGCCCACACGCAGATGCCCGGCATCGCCGCGCGCACCGGGGCGGAGATCGCCTGGAAGCCGATGCTGCTCGGCGGCGTCTTCAAGGCGACCGGAAATGCGCCGCCCGGCGATGTGCCCGCCAAATCCGCCTACTACGCGGCGGACCTCCCGCGCTTCGCCAGACGCTACGGCGTGCCGTTCCGGCGCAACCCGTTCTTCCCGATCATGACGCTCGGCCTGATGCGCGGCTGCCTCGCCGCCCAGCGCGACGGCTGTTTCCAGACCTATGCCGATGCCGTGTTCACGGCGATGTGGGTCGAGGAGAAGAACACGGGCGACCTGGACGTGCTGCGCGAGGTGCTCACCGCCGCCGGCCTCGACGCCGACGCGCTCTTCGCCGCCACGCAGGAGCCGGCGATCAAACAGCAATTGATCGACAATACCGAGGAAGCGGTGTCGCGCGGCGCGTTCGGCGCGCCCACCTTTTTCGTCGGCGACGAGATGTTCTTCGGCCAGGACCGGCTGGACTTCGTCGAGGAGGCGCTGGCCTCCTGACGGGGCGCGTCTGTCGTCAGGGGCAGCCGAGCCGGTCCGCCAGGTCGATGAAGTCGTCCGCGACCACGGTGAATCCGGGGTCGGCTTCGAGGTCGGTCGTCTGGCCGGGGCCGTGCTCGGTCCGGCGGGGCACGAAGGCGGTCGCCATGCCCTGGGCGGCGGCGGCATGCAGGTCGCCGTTATGGGCGGCCGTCATCATCACCTCTTCGGGCGCGAGGCCGAGCGCGGCGCAGCTCAGCAGGTAGGCGTCCGGCTGCGGCTTGTAGGCCCGCGCGACCTCCGCGCCGAGGATCGCGTCCCAGGGCAGCCGGGCATGGCGGGCCATGTTCACCATCAGCGCGATATTGCCGTTGGAGCAGGTGCCGACGATGTATTTGCGCCTGAGCCGCGAGAGGCCGAGCACCGCGTCCGGCCAGGGGGCGAGACGGTGCCAGGCGCGGTTGAGGTCGTCCGTCTCGGCTTCGCTCAGGCCCTCGACGCCGAACTCCTCCAGCAGCGACACCAGGTTCTCGCGGTGGAGCACGTCGAGGATGGTGTAGGGCCTCGCCCCGCTGCGGACTTCCTCCATGGCGGGCTGGTAGCGGTCCCGCCAGCGCCGCGCGAAATCGTGCCAGTCGAGATCGTGGCCCTTCGGCGCGAGCGCCTTCTTCGCCTCCCTCGCCACCGAGCCCCGCCAGTCCACCACCGTGCCGAACACATCGAACAGAAGCGCCTTCACCATCGCCGGTCCTCTCCTCCGCAACCGCGCCGACAGACTGCCCCCGCATCCCCGCGCCCGCAAGCGGGGACGATTCCGGCCGGGCGAGAAACGCTTTAGGCTGCGCGCGCCGGCGGCAGCGGGGGAAGAGCGGGGCGATGCCAGTCTCCATCATCGACAGCGGGATTTACGGGAACCTCTTCGGCGCGGACGCCATGCGGGCCGTCTTTTCCGAGCGCGGGCAGGTGCAGAAATGGCTGGATGTGGAGGCGGCGCTGGCGCGGGTCCAGGGGCGGCTCGGCATCGTCCCGGAGGAGGCGGCAGCCGAGATTTCCGCCAGGGCCGACGCGGACCTCATCGACATGGAACTCATGCGCGAGGAGGTGGACCGGGTCGGCTACGCCATCATGCCGCTGGTCCACCGCCTCGCGGCCATATGCGAGGGGGATGCAGGACGCTACGTCCATTGGGGCACGACCACGCAGGACATCAAGGACACGGGCGTCGTGCTCCAGATCCGGGACGCGCTCGTGCTGGTGGAAGCGGACCTGCTCGCCGTCCGGGAGAGCCTCGCCCGGCTTGCGCGCGAATACCGGGACACGCCGATGGCCGGGCGCTCGCATCTCCAGCACGCACTCCCGGTCACCTTCGGCTACAAGGCGGCGGTGTGGCTGGCGCCCGTCGAGCGGCATCTGGAGCGGCTCGACCAGCTCCGCCCGCGCGTGCTGACGGGCCAGTTCGCCGGCGCGGCCGGCACGCTCGCCTCGCTGCACGGGCGCGGGCTCGAGGTCGCCGACGCGCTGATGGAGGAACTCGGGCTCGGACGGCCCGCCATCGCCTGGCACACGGCGCGCGACACCATCGCCGAGACGATGGCTTTCCTCGCGCTTGTTACGGGCTCGCTCGCCAAGATCGCGACCGACGTGGTGCTGCTGACCGCGACCGAGACGGGCGAGGTCTTCGAACCCTTTGCGCCCGGCCGCGGCGGCTCCTCCACCATGCCGCAGAAGCGCAACCCCGTCTCCAGCGAGCTCATCCTCGCCTGCGCCAAGCAGGTGCAGAGCCGCGCCGCGCTCGCGATGGACTCGATGGCGGCCGACCTCGAACGCTCCACCGGCCCCTGGCATGTGGAATGGGCCGCGCTGCCGGAAGCCTTCGTGCTGGCCTCGGGCGCGCTCGCCCAGGCGCGTTTCCTGGTCGAGGGCCTGCGGGTCGATCCCGACGCCATGCGGGCGAATATGGACATGACGCGCGGGCTGATCGTCTCCGAAGCTGTGATGATGGGCCTCGCGCCCGCGCTCGGCCGGCAGGCGGCGCACGATCTCGTCTATGAGGCCTGCCGGATCGCCACGGACGAACGGCGCCCTCTGCTCGACGTGCTGCTGGACATGCCGGAGGTCACGGCCAAGCTCGACCGCGAGGCGCTCGCGCAGCTCTGCGAGCCCGGCAATTATGTGGGCGAGGCGCCTGAGATGGTGGACCGCCTGCTCGCCGGCCTGGCACCCCGAGGATGAGGGAACCCGACAGCCGCCTCGCCGCCCGGAACAATGTCGTCGGCGCGCTCTGGATGGGCGCCACGGTGCTCTGCTTCATGGCGATGGCGGTCGCCGCGCGGCAGCTCTCGGACACCATGTCCACGGCGCAGATCATGGTGTTGCGAAGCTTCGTCGGGCTGTTCGCCGCCCTGCCGCTCGCGCTTGCCGCCGGGCGCATCGCCACCCGCCGGCCATTGATGCACCTGGCGCGCAACGGGGTCCATTTCGTCGGGCAATTCGCCTGGTTCTACGGCATCGCCATGCTGAGCCTCATCGATATGAGCGCGCTGATGGCGACCACGCCGATCTGGGCGACGCTGTTTGCGGTCGGCTTCCTCGGCGAGCGTGCGGGCTTCCGGCGCTGGGCGGTCATTGCGCTCGGCTTCGCGGGCGTGCTGGTCATCCTGCGCCCCCATGCCGTGCCGGTCGAGTGGGCGGCGCTGGTGTGCATTTTCGGCGCCGCCGGCTATGCGGGCGCCAATGTGCTCTCCAAGGAACTGATGCGCACCGACACGCCGATCCAGATCGTGCTGTGGATGCTGGTCATCCAGCTCCCCATCGCCGCGCTCGCCAATTGGGGCCAGTGGACGCCGGTCGTCTGGGAGGACGCCGGCTGGATCGCGATTGTCGGCCTGACGGGCGTGCTCGCGCATCTCACCATGAACCAGTCCATCCGCCTCGGCGACATCTCGGTCGTCGTGCCGGTCACCTACATCCAGCTTCCGCTGCTGGGGCTGGTCGGCTTCGTCTTCTATCTGGAGGTGCCGGAGACGATGGTGCTCATCGGCGCCGGCATGATCGTCGCCGGCGCCTGGTGGAACCTCGCCGCCGAAACCCGGATCGCGAGAGGACGGTAGGCAGGCGCGCCCGGCCTACCGCCCCGCCTGCACCATCACGATGCCGGCCGTGACGACGGCCAGGCCCGCCAGTTCCGGCCAGGCGAGGCTCTCGCCGAGCAGCAGCGCGGAGAACAGCGCGCCGAGCCCCGGCACCAGACCCGCGAAGACGCCGGTGCGGCCCGCGCCCAGCACGCCGATGGCGTAGCTGTAGAGCCAGATCGAGACGATGCCGCCCAGAATGCCGTGGACGAAGGCCTGCCACGCCAGGGAGGCGAAGGGTATCTCCAGCAGCCGGCTTTCCCCGAACAGCAGGAAGAGCGGCAGGAAGGCGGCCGTCGATACGGTGGAGAGGATCGCGGCGGCGTGCAGCGGCGAGACCTCGGCCCGGCGCGCCGTCACCGTGTAGATGGCCCACATCCACGCGCCCAGATGGAACAGCGCATAGCCGCCGAGGCCGCCCGGCGGCGCGCCCTGCAGCGCGGAGAGGGCGGTGAGCCCGACCCCGGCCACGGTCAGCCCGACGCCGGCCAGCCTGAGCGCGCCGGCCCGCTCGCGCAGCAGCAGGATGCCCAGCAGCGCCGTCAGCGCCGGGAAGGCGCCGGGAATGAAGATCGCGGCGTGCGCGGCCGGCGCATGGAGGAGGCCCGTGCCCAGCACCAGCGCGAAGGGAATGCCGATGGTCCCCGCCATCGCCGCGGTTCCCCACCATCCGGCCTTGCCGGCCTTGAAGCCGAGCTTCAGCGCCACCGGCAGCAGCAGCAGGCCCGGCAGGCCGACCCGGAGGATCGCCAGGTCCTCGGGCGTAATGGACTCGGTGACGGAAAGCCGGGACAGCGGAAACCATGCGCCCCAGAACACCATCGCCAGAAGCGCGGCCGCGATGGCGCCCGCCTCGCGCCCTCCGGCGGGCCCGGGTTGCCGCCCGCTCTGTCAGGCCGGATCGCGCCCGGCGAAGCGGCCCCGGACGCGGAAGCGGTCGAGATAGGTCGGGATGACGGTTTCGATGTCCGTCGGCTCGATGCCGAGTTCGGCGAAGCCGGCCGCGCCCTCGGACACGACATTGTCGTATTTGAGCGATTCGACCTGGTCCGGCGTGATCGGCGCGCCCGGTACGAACTGGATGAAGGCGGCCTTGGCCTGCATGATGGGGAACGGCACCGGCACCAGCAGGCGCTTGCGGCCGATTTCCTCCAGCAGCAATTCCATCAATTGCCTGAAGGAATAGACCTTCGGGCCGCCGAGCTCGAACACGCCGCCCGCCCGGTCGAGCGCGGCGACCGCCGCATCGGCCGCATCGCCCACATAGGCCGGCTGGAAGCGCGTGAAGCCGCCTCCGACGAGCGGCAGCGCGGGAAGCAGCCGGGCCAGGAGCGCGAAGCGGTTGAAGAAGTCGTCCTCCGGTCCGACGATGAGGCTCGGCCTCAGGATCGCCGCATCCGGAAAGGCCTCGCGCACCGCAGCTTCGCCGGCGGCCTTGGAGCGGGCATATGCCGCCGTCGACTCCGCATCCGCCCCGATGGCGGAGATATGCACGAGTTGGCGCACGCCCGCCTCGGCAGCGGCGGCGGCGACCGCTCCCGCCCCGGCGACATGGATCGCGCCGAAGGATTGCGGCCCCCGGCTGACCAGAACGCCCACGCAATTGACGACCGCATCGACGCCTTCGACCGCCGCGCGCACGCTGTCCGGATAGCGCAGATTGGCCTGCACCGGCACGACCTGGCCGACGCCGCCTGCGGGCTTCAGGAACTTCGCCCGTTCCGGGTCCCGGCAGGCGACCCGGACGCCGGCGCCGGCCGCCGCAAGCCGCTTGACGATATAGCGCCCGACGAACCCGGCGCCGCCGAACACCGTTATCCGCATTCCCTGCATGACCGTTCCCGGACCCCGTCTGCGCAGCCGACGCGGAGTGTAGCGCACGGCTTCCCGGCGGCAAAACGCTTCGCTAGGCTTCCGGCTACAGGCAGAGGGGAGACCGCGCCATGGCCGGGAAGCAGTTGCGCAGCCGGAATTGGTTCAACGATCCGCACGATCCGGGCATGACCGCCATGTATATCGAGCGGTACATGAATTACGGCATCACGCGGGAGGAGTTGCAGTCCGGCAAGCCCATTGTCGGCATCGCGCAGACGGGCTCCGACCTTTCGCCCTGCAATCGCATCCACCAGACGCTGGCCGAGCGCATGCGCGCCGGCATCCGCGAGGCGGGCGGCATCGCCATCGAGTTCCCGGTCCATCCGATCCAGGAGAGCGGACGGCGCCCGACCGCCGCCATAGACCGCAACCTCGCCTATCTCGGCCTCGTCGAGGTGCTGCACGGCTACCCCATCGACGGGGTGATCCTGACCACGGGCTGCGACAAGACCACGCCGGCGATGATCATGGCGGCGGCCACCGCGAACCTGCCGGCCATCTCGCTCAATGGCGGGCCGATGTTCAACGGCTGGTGGAAGGGCCGGCGGGTCGGCTCCGGCACCATCGTCTGGGAAGCGCGCAAGCTGCAGGCGGCGGGCGAGATCGGCTATGAGGAGTTCATCGAGATGGTGGCCTCCTCCGCGCCGAGCCCCGGACACTGCAACACCATGGGCACGGCCACGACGATGAACTCGCTCGCCGAGGCGCTCGGCATGTCCCTGCCGGGCTCGGCCGCCCCGCCCGCCCCGCACAAGGAGCGCGCGCAATACGCTTACGAGACCGGGCGGCGCATCGTCGCGATGATCCACGAGGACCTGACGCCCGACCGCATCCTGACCGGCGCGGCCTTCGAGAACGCCATCGCCGTCAACAGCGCTATCGGCGGGTCCACCAATGCGCCGATCCACATCAACGCCATCGCGCGCCATATGGGCGTGGACCTCAAGCTGGAAGACTGGCAGGACTGCGGTTACGACATTCCGCTGCTGGTCAATTGCCAGCCGGCCGGCGGCTATCTGGCCGAGGACTACCACCGCGCGGGCGGCGTACCCGCCGTCATGGGCGAACTGTTGCGGGCCGGGAAGCTGAACGCGGATGCGCTCACCGTCACGGGCCGGACGACGGCCGAGAACATCGGCGACGCCGCCCCGCTCGACGAGGACGTCATCCGCCCCTGGAGCCGGCCGCTGAAGGAGCGCGCCGGCTTCGTCGTCATGGGCGGCAACCTGTTCGACGCCGCGGTGATGAAGACGAGCGTCATCTCCGAGGAATTCCGCGCGCGCTTCCTGTCGAACCCGGACGACCCGGACGCCTTCGAGGGCAAGGCCATCGTGTTCGACGGGCCGGAGGACTACCACGCGCGGCTCGACGACCCGGCGCTCGGCGTCGACGCGACCTCCATCCTGGTGATGCGCGGCGCGGGGCCGGTCGGCTATCCGGGCTCGGCCGAAGTGGTCAACATGCAGCCGCCGGCGGCGCTCATCCGCGCGGGCGTCACCGAGCTGCCGACCATCGGCGACGGGCGGCAGTCCGGCACTTCGGGCAGCCCCTCGATCCTGAATGCGAGCCCGGAAAGCGCCGTCGGCGGCAATCTCGCCATACTGGAGACAGGCGACCGGCTTCGTGTGGACCTGCCGAGGCGCCGCGTCGATATCCTGCAGCCGGAGGAGGTGCTGGCCGCGCGGCGCGCCGCCTACGACCCGCCGGCGCTGGAGAACCACACGCCCTGGGAGGAGCTTTACCGCAGCCATGTGGGCCAGCTCGCGGACGGCGGCTGCCTCGAGTTCGCCACCCGCTACCACCGCGTCGCCGCCGAACCGCCCCGCCACTCGCATTGAGGAGCGGCGCGGCTCGGAAACGGCCGGGTTCGCCGCTTCAGAAGGCGAGCTTCGCTGCGCCCAGCATACGCAGGGTGCGGCGGTCCTGGACCAGCAGCGCAACGCCGCCTGCCGCGTCCTGCGCCGTATCGACCTCGATCTCGCCTTCCGCAGCCCGGCCGTTCCATTCGGCGATCTGCACGATCTCGCGCACGACATTGCTGTAGCTGAGGTGCCGGCCGGCATTCTCGCCGCGCTCGATATCCTGGTCGAGCTTGCGGGCGAAACGCACCAGATGGACCCGCGCTTCGCCCTCGCCCGCCGGCAGCGAATAGGTGAGAAGGCCGGACCCGCGCCATTCGAGACCGACCGCAAGGCGCGATGCCGACATGGCTTCCGCCTGGGCGATGGCCAGCTTGATCCGCTCCGCATCGAAGCCGACCACGTCGTAGCGCCCGTCCACCACCATCTGCGGGGTATAGACATTGCGGCGGCCGAGAGCCGGGCTGTAGGCGTATTGCCGGTCGGTCCCGGCCTGGGTCGCGAAGGGGTCCGGCCAGCCGAGACGGTCCCAGTAGTTCACATGGAAGCCGAGGGCGACCACATCCTCCCGGTCCGCCAGATGGCCGAGGATGCGGTCCGCCGGCGGGCAGGAGGAGCAGCCCTGCGAGGTGAAGAGCTCGACCACCACCGGCTTCGAGGCATCCGCCCATGCCGCGGCGGCGGCCAACAGGCCGGCCGCAACGAGCAGCCCCCGGGCGAGAACGGCGCTCATTCGAACACCGCCACCGCGCGGATCGGGCTGCCGGTGCCGCCGCGAATCCTGAGCGGGAAGCCGATGAAGCGGAACCGCCCGCGCCCGACCACCGCCTCCAGGTTGGCGAGGCACTCCATATGGGTGATCCGGCGCTCGGCGCAGGCGCGGTGGGCGCGGAAATTGAGTTCCCCTTCCGGTGCGGGGCTCACCGCCTCGACGCCGAACATGCCGATCCCCCTGTCGGCGAGCCAGTGGACGGACTCGGTCGCGAGGCCGGGAAACTCATGCCCGTAGGCGGGCGTGCCGAACATGCGCCGGTTCACGCCCATGGCGAGCAGCACCGTGTCTCCTTGGCGGATTTCTTCCCCGGACGCTTCGAGCGCGGCCTCCATCTCCGGGACGGTCACCGCATGGCGGGGCGGCGGCTCGCCGAGGTCCAGGCAGATGGCGGAGGTGTAGAAGCGCTCGAGCGCCATCCGGTCTATCGACTCCGCCTCCGGGTCGGGATCGAAATGGCAGAAGGCATCGACATGGGTACCCGAATGGTCCGAAAGCGACATCGTGAGGGACTTCGAAGTGAAGTCGAAGCCGCCGGCCGACTTGATCTCGGAATGGTCGTTCCAGACCGTCACGACCACCGGCGGGTGCGAGGGGTGGTGGGCGGTGCGGTGGTAAAGCTCGCGGGAAAGATCGACGAGTTCCATCAGACCGGCCTGTCCCCTTCCAGCGTCACCCGGTGCATGCTGCGGCGGTGGCCCTGGTAGTCGTTGAGCGCGTAATGCTGCGTGCAGCGATTGTCCCAGAAGGCGATCGACCCCTCCTCCCAGCGGAAGCGGCAGGTGAACTCCGGCCGCGAGGCCTGCCGGTAGAGGAAGTCGAGCAGCGGCCGGCTTTCCTCCACGGTCCAGCCGTCGATGCGCCGCGTGAACGCCCCGTTGACGAACAGGCATTTGCGGCCGGTTTCCGGATGGGTGCGCACGACGGGATGGCTGCTCTCGATGGTCTCGTCCACCTCGTTGAGCTTGGTGGTGCGGATCGCATTGGCGGCGTCGCGGCGGGCCTTGTTCGTGAAGATGTCGGAACTGTGGATGGCGCGCAGCCCCTCCAGCATCTCCTTCATGCCGTCCGACAGCGTTTCCCAGGCGAGATACTGGCTGGCGAACATGGTGTCGCCGCCCGCAGGCGGCACTTCCAGCGCATAGAGGATCGAGCCCAGCGCCGGCGCCGGCAGGTAGGTGACATCGGAATGCCAGACGCCGCCGATATTGCCGGTCGCCTCGGGCTCCTTCAGCACGGGCAGGATTTCCGGATGCCCCGGCAGCGATTCGTAATAGCCGTGGATGTTGAGGTCGCCGAAACGCCGGCCGACCTCCTTGTGACTGTCGGGGTCGAGCGACTGGCCGCGAAAGAAGATCACCTGGTGGTCCAGGAACGCCCGGCGCAGGGTATCCACCTGCTCGTCCGAGAGCGCGTCGCCGAGATCGACGCCGCAGACCTCCGCTCCGAGCGCGCCTGCTACCGGCCGAACCTCGATGCTGTTGGACTTCATGGCCTTCCTCCCCTATCACTCCGGTGGAAACTTACTCTATCGCCCCGTTCGAAACCAAGCATGACGATGCCCGAAATCCAGGGCCGGCTCGACCGCGCGGCCCGGCGCCACGAGACGCCCTGCGGCGACGGCAGCATGGTCTGGCGCGAATGGGGCGCCGGGCGGACCGTGCTGCTGCTGCACGGCTCCTTCGGCTCCTGGACCCACTGGCTGCGCAATATCGAGGCGCTGGCCGCGCATTTCCGGGTGCTGGCCTGCGACCTGCCGGGCATGGGCGGGAGCGACCTGCCGCCCCTGCCGTTCGACGCGGGCAGCCTCGCCGACATTCTGGCGGAAGGGCTGGAGCGGCTTGCGCCGGAGCCGTTCCATCTGGTCGGTTTTTCCTTCGGCGGCATTGTCGGCGGCCATGTCGCCGTCCGCGCCATGCCGCGCGTGCTCAGCTATACCGCGATAGGCTCCAACGCCCTCGGCCTGCCGCTGGCGGCGAAGGCCGCCTTGCGCAAGCCGAACCGGGGCATGAGCGAGGCGGAAATCCTCGATCTCCACCGCCACAATCTCGGCCTCCAGATGTTCGGCGATCCCGAACGGATCGACGCCGCCGCGCTTGCACTCCAGAACGCCAATACGCGCCGCGCGCGCATCCGCTCCGGCAGCATCCCGGCCGGGGACAGCCTCGCGCAGAGGCTCGGCGAGATGGCCGCCGCCGGCCTACCGATCCAGGGCATATGGGGCGAGCGCGACGCCACGGCCGGCGACCTGCTGCACACGCGGCGGGACCTGTTCCACAGGCTGCAGCCCGGCTGCCCCTTCCATATCGTTGCCGGCGCCGGCCACTGGGCCGCCTTCGAAGCGCCGGACGAAGTCAACCGAATCCTCATCGAAAGCCTGCCTGCCATGGAGGTCGCCGCGTGCACGCCCTGGAAGCCATAGCCACCCGCCGGTCCGTCCGCGCATTCAGGCCGGACCCGGTGCCGCCGGAAATCGTCCGGGAGATTCTCGAGGTCTCGGCCCGCGCGCCTTCCGGCACCAACATGCAGCCCTGGAAAGCGCGGGTCGTGACCGGCGCGGCGCGCGAACGGCTGGTCCGGGCCGCGCTCGCCGCCGGCGCAAACGGCGCGGCGCTGAAGGCCGAATACAAATACTATCCCGACCGCTTCCCGGAGCCTTATCTGTCGCGCCGCCGCAAGGTCGGCTGGGACCTTTACGGCCTGCTCGGCATCCAGCGCGGCGAGACCGACAAGATGCGCGTCCAGCACGCCCGCAACCAGATGTTCTTCGACGCGCCGGTCGGCATCATCTTCAGCGTGGACCGCGTGCTGGAGATCGGAAGCTGGCTCGATTACGGCATGTTCCTGGAGAATGTCATGGTGGCGGCGCGGTCCTTCGGCCTGCACAGCTGCCCCCAGGTCGCCTGGATGCCTTACCACGAGGTCGTGCGCGAGGTGCTCGGCATGCCGGAGGAGGAAGTCGTCGTCTGCGGCATGGCGCTCGGCTACGAGGACGAGAACGCCGTCGAGAACACCCTGCGCACCGAGCGTGCGCCGTTGTCCGACTGGGTATGCTTCCACGATGAGTGATACCGGCGGCAACGCGCAAGAACCGCCAGGCCCTTTCCATCGTCCCGGACGGCGCGTCAGCGTCGATCCGGGACCTCTCCCGGCGAGCAATATCCCTTGCGGCGCGAGGCCCCGGCTCGGGGGGCCGGGGCGACGGTGGAGCGCCATTCTTTAGGAGGCCGCAACCGCTGAATTCCGTCGCTTCAATCAACATTCGGGATTGACATCGCACGGCCTCCCATGGTCAGATTCGAGGAGAGGGGCGAGCGGCGGAAGCCGCGCACGAGGGCTAGGGGGCGCCGTCGGGCCGTGACGTTGACATCGTTAGCTTGCTTGCGCCCAGAATTGAGCGCCATGCGCCGATTATTGCCCAGAGCTGGCTGGTTCCTTGAGGTTTCCATGCCGCAATCAAACACCTCATTGTTGATCGTAAAACGCTCTCGATTCACTCAATTGTCGTGTTGGAGGCACCGCATGCCGCATCGACCTCGATCCCCATAATCTTGAGATCGCAGGTTCGATCCCAACCTGGACCGGAAACCCTGACCTCAACTCGCACAACCGCGTCATCGTCGCGCAAGCATTCGCCTGGGGATCGAACGGAGCCATCGGGTTGCGGCGAAAAGTACAGAAGCCAAACGGTTACAAGATTGGAATCCCTGTTATGCATCGACTGCCAGTCCTTTGCGGTTCACGCCGACGGCTATATGACGGGCCGGGTTTCCGCTTCTCTTTCCGAGCTTTTCCAGGAATTCTGTCCGGGGCTGCATGGACCGTCGCCAGGGCGCTCTTCCCGATTCTCGCAAGTGCCCTTGTCTCGACGGCGCTGCTGTGCGGGACGGCTTCTGCAACGGACACTGCCGACGACCAGAACTACGGGTGCCCGGCGGGCACCGTGTTCGATGCCGATTGGCAGCCTCTCTGGAGAACGTATCCAGTCATATTCAAACCGTGCCGTCCCACCAATGGGCAGGATTCCCCACCAACAGGGTCGCCGTCGTCGTCCGGCTCCGAACCGGCACGGACGCCTGACCTTGGCACGAGGCAGACTATGCCGGACAAGCCGGCAGCGCCGAAGGTGACGGAAAGGGCGAACACGCAGACTGTGCCGGGCAAGCCGGCGGCGCCGAGGGTGACGGAAAGGGCGAACACGAAGTCGGGCCTGGACGTGAGTTGGGAGGCCCCGTCGAATGCGGGCCCGGCAATCGCAAGCTACGATCTGCGCTACCGGACGGGGTCGAGCGGCGGCTGGACCGGCGGCCCGCAGGACGTAAGCGGCCTTTCCACCTCTATCGGGGGTCTTCGGCCGGGTACGTCGTACCAGGTGCAAGTGCGTGCGACCAATGCCGCGGGCGACGGGGCCTGGTCGGATCCGGGGGAAGGGACGACGACGGCGAACAGTGCGCCGTCCTTCGACGCAGCAAGCTATACGTTCGATCTTGCGGAGAATGCGGCCGGCAACGTGACGGCGCTGTCTCTGGGAACGGTGAAGGCGACGGATGCGGACCCCGGCGACGTAGTGAGCTACAGCATTCAGGCGGGGAACACGGAGAGCAAGTTCGAGCTTGGCACCCTGAGCGGCGTTCTCACCTATGTGGGGAGCGGGGAGAACTACGAGGGCTTAGGGACCCCGGCGTCGGCGTTCACGCTGACGGTGCGGGCGAGCGACGGGCTGTCGAACACGGACGTGACGGTGACGGTGCGGGTGACGGACGTGGCGGAGGTGCCGGGCAAGCCGGCGGCGCCGAGGGTGACGGAAAGGGCGAACACGAAGCCGGGCCTGGACGTGAGTTGGGACGCCCCGTCGAATACGGGCCCGGCAATCGCAAGCTACGATCTGCGCTACCGGACGGGGTCGAGCGGCGGCTGGACCGACGGCCCGCAGGACGTAAGCGGCCTTTCCACCTCTATCGGGGGTCTTCGGCCGGGTACGTCGTACCAGGTGCAAGTGCGTGCGTCCAATGCCGCGGGCGACGGGGCCTGGTCGGAGTCGGGGGAAGGGAGGACCCGGACGGATATCGGCTTCGACCGACGCCCGGTTCTCGAGGCATGGCAAGCCCGGTTCGGACGGACGATAGCAGGACAGGCCGTGGAAGCGGTGATCGGACGGCTCGACGGAACAGCCGGTCGGAAGCCGGCTCTGACGCTCGGCGGGCAGTCCGCTGCTGCCGGCGGATGGCTCGAGCCGGCGCTGGGTGCCGACAACAAACGAAACTGGCGGGAGCACGACCGCGAGGCGCAGACACAAACCATGACTGCCCGGGAGTTCCTGCTCGGCACCTCGTTCCATCTTTCCGCCGACCAGAGCGAGACCGGTGGCCCGGGCATGGTTGCGTGGAGCCGGTTCGCGAGCACCGCATTCGAGGGCGAGGCCGATGGCGCCGCCATCGACGGAACCGCCGCCACCGGATTCCTGGGGGCCGACGCCGAGTGGCACCGGGTGCTGGCGGGTCTCATGCTGTCGCACAGCCGGGGCGAGGGCACTTACGGCGGCTCTAAGGGCAGGGGCAAAGTCGAGAGCACGCTGACGGGGGTCCACCCCTACGCGAAGCTGGATGTGAGCAGACGGATGTCGGTCTGGGGTCTCGCCGGCATAGGCGAGGGCAATCTCGCGCTGAAGCCCGACGGACGGGATGCCATGGAAACCGACGTCAGCCTGCGCATGGGCGCGCTCGGCGTTACCGGCCGACTGCTCGACGACAAGGACAGTCTCGCGCTCGATGTCAGGTCCGACGCGATGTGGGTCGGCACCGGGAGCGAGGCCGCGCCGGGCATGGCGGCGAGCCAGAGCGAGGTGACGCGGCTCCGGCTCGTGCTGGACGGCAGCCGGGCGTTCGACGTCGGCGACGGCGTCACCCTGACCCCGAGCGCGGATCTGGGCCTGCGGGTGGACGGCGGCGATGCCGAGACCGGGTTCGGCACCGAGGTCGGCGGCGGCGTGGCGTGGTCCGACCCGAAGCGCGGGCTCTCGGCCGAGGTGAAGGCGCGCGGTCTGCTGACCCACGAGGAGTCGGGCTTCAGCGAGCGTGGGGTCTCGGGCGGCCTGACCTGGGACCCGCAATTGTCCTCGGAGCGCGGGCCGAAGCTGTCGTTGAACCAGACCCTGGGGCCCTTCGATGCGAACGGCGTGGATGCGCTGCTCGCGCGCGACGACCTGGCGGGTCTGGCAGCCAACGACGACGAGTCGGGCCGACGGCGGTTCGAGGCGCGGCTGGGCTACGGCGTGCCGGCGTTCGGCGGCCACCTGACGGGGACGCCGGAGGTCGCGGTGGGAGTGTCGAACACGGGCCGCGACTACATGCTCGGCTGGTGGCTGACGTCGCAGTGGAGCGGCCCGCAGGCCTTCGAATTCCGGGTGGAAGGGCTGCGGCGTGAGAGCGCGAATGACGACGGTCCGCCCGAGCACCGGATAGGCTTCGACTTGACCGCTCGGTGGTAGCCGCCCGGCGGCAACCCGGGAGATGAGCCGCGTCAAGAGCACGGACCGGGAAGCGGACTTCGGGGCCCATAACAGAGACTGCACGCAGCGCGAGCCCGCGGGACGTTCACGGGAGATATCGAACGGTCCGACGAGGCGGGGTTTGCGCTTGCGGTCGGTTTTGAGACAGCGAGCAGGCAGCAGGTGGAGCTGGAGGCCGCGCGGCGGACATCGGATATCGAAGGCATGCGCGGCCTGTGGACCGATTCGATCCCCGTCCCTTCCGGCCACGAGCTGATTGGCAACTTGGTGACCTTGTCTCCGATGGTCGATGCGCGACAGGCATTCGACCTAGATCCGGTGCGGCCGTATTTCGGTGCAGGAGTGGGATCGGCGCGCCATGATGGCGACACGGCGCTCTCCGTTCAGCCGCCGCTCCTGCAGGGCATCGCAAGGGCAGAATCCGGCGACGACACGGTTTTGTCTATCGGCTGATGGTGGGGTTCGAGGTCGATCTGGCCGAGAACATGACGATGTTCGGTGGCTATCGACATATAACCATGAGGGATATCGAGATCGAGCGCCTTGCTGCAAGCTTCGACACGCAGGCTGTCGAGGCAGGGATTCGGTTGCGCCATTAGCAGGATCACCCGATGGGGACGGTCGCTCGTTTCTGGGCTGACAGAGGCTGTCGGCGCAGGAAATGTCCCGGCCGAGACCGTGAAATATTTCTTACCGGTTTGTTGAAGACCGTCGCGGTCTGTCGGCAGGATCGGACAGGCGCCGGAATGGGGAGGTACGTCGGCAAGCGGTGTGTCGTTTCCGGTTCCTGTCGGGGGACTTGTGTGCCGAAAGATTGACCGCCTCTCGTTTTTTCCAATAGTTTTGGACTACGGTAGCGTCCGGGATGCTGTGGATGTCCGGGATCGCTTCGATCTGTACCGGGATGCTCGACGGGGCGTCCGCCTTAGCTACGGCGGATCGATGAAATTCGAAAAACGCGGAGAGGCCGAATACCTTATTCGTCGGCCCCATGAAAGTTCCACGAGAAAATCCTGCGGGCGCCGCACTCCCGAACCGTGTAAGGCCGACAGCGCAAGGGTGCGGATACCGGCGCGGTCATCAATACGGTCGCCAGAGCCGACCGTGGATTTCCAGATGTGAGGGAGAAACCGGCATGAGGTTCCTTTCTGCCTGCGGCCTGGCGACGGCCGCGGTTCTGTCGCTTTCGGCCTGCATCGGGAGCGGCGGCTCGAATTCCCGGCTGGCTTCTACTCCCGGCGAGATCAGGGACTTGGCCGGCCTGTCCGCGCCGATTGAGACCGGGGCGGCGCAGCAGGCGCGTCTGCAGGATATAGTTTCACGCGCCGATTCCCTGGTTGTCACCACGGCGCACTCGGAACTCGTGGTCTCGGACAAGACCCGTACAATCCGGCAGCTTTCGGAGTGCTCCGGAGCGGTGTGCGAACTGCTAGACCCCACAACCGGCGAGACCGACACGACTACTCTCGATGACGCCGTGGTTGAACTTGGCGAAATGGAACCCATCGGCTCCGCGCATGGCGTTACCCTGATGTCGCAAAGCAGGCAGCAGATGGGCCTGGACGCGGTCTCGCTCGGCGCCTGGATGGAGCATGGCTCGTTCTCGCTCAACAGCGTGCGCGCTGTCAGCGAGGAAGTTGAGAGCGAAACCCTGCGCGCGACCGCCCTGGGAGATCTCACCGATCGCCCGCTGACCGGGTCCGCCTCATGGCTTGGCATCATGGTGGGGACGCCTACTGTCGGGGAGGGTCGGGGTGACCGACTGGTCGGGACGGCGGCCCTGAACTACGACATGGCCACCGGAGGACTCGATGCCGGATTCAGCGGAATCAGGAACATCGACCGCGGGAGGACGCATGGCGTCGAGACGCTATTCTTCACCAACCTCGCGGTGGCTCCGGACGGAACCTTTTCATCCGGACAGTCGGGTACGCGAATCCAGGGCGGCTTCTACGGTCCCGGCCATGCCGAGGCGGCAGGCATCTTCGAGCAGTCCAACATTGTCGGCGCCTTCGGCGCGAAGCGGCAGTAGACACTCGATCGAGGGACTCCCTTATGGTTCTACGGCAGCTGACTATGCCCCTTCGTTTATCTTCGAGAACCAGCGATCCCCGGCCCAGGAACGGCAGCGATCGCAGACGAAAACGGTCGACATGTCCCTCCGCGCCATTATCGGCAGCAGTGTTTTCGAGATGTTCGAAAATGCGGGGAAGAACTCGAGACTCGCCACCGCGGTTGTCTCCAACATGGAGAAGTACGGCATCGGGCGGCATGGAAAGCGGCCAACCTATTGGGATTGCCAGTTTCCGCGAGGACTTGATCCCCTTACTCAGCGGCCGCCCAGGCTGAAGCGCATGCCAACGGGCTTAGCCACGCGCTGACGGCCGCGCTCTACTGTCCGCCTTCGGGCCGGGTCGATGCCGCGCGAATGACCTCAGTGCGGGCCTGCGGCCTGTGCCGCCTTCAACATTCAAGTCCCGCGGGGATGCCCGCCTTGCTCGGCAGCGTTCGGTGTCCGCTATGGCGGCCCGTGTCGCAGAGCCGGTGCCAGCTGTCGGGCGCGCCGTCGCAGGGGGACTTGCGGTAGCCGATGCCCACCGTGCCCCACATATAGGGGATGGAATGGCGCCGGCCGGGGTCGAAGGCGGCGTCCCGGAAGGCCGGCTCGATATTCGCCATGTTGGGAATCGCCGCATGGTCGAGCGGCATCAGCATGCCGGCGGCGATCATGCGCTCGACGAAATCGCCGGTCGGCACGATCACGTCGTAGCCGGGATTGCCGGCCCTCAGCCTCGCGAACAGCTCGTCATTGTCGGCATAGAGGTCCATTCGGACCGATATGCCGGTTTGCGCTTTGAAATCAGCAAGGGTGGTCTCGCCGATATAGGTGTCCCAGTTGTATGGCGGTCCAGGTCAAGCGAGCGAGATTGCTTCGACGCAGCGCGGGTCGTCATTGGTAGGACGGTTGACGAGTGTGCTTACCGGATGGGCCGTCGTGTCGCGTGCGGTCCCGCGCGCTTCCACAAGACCCCTTGCCGATCAGGGGAGCCTGGCATCCACCAGCACGACCGCGCGGTTGAGACCGACGGCGAGCACGTCCTCGTCGTCGGGCAGCGGGACGTAGGTGGCGCCGTGCTTGAGCCAGGCGCCGTAGCGTCCGATGCCGGCGAGGATGGTCTTGCCCGTCTGGGGGTGCACTCCCACCGTGCGCGGCAGGGCGAGCAGCGCGCGGACGAGTTCCGGGATGATCTCGTCGGCCTCCATCGACGCCGGGACGGTTCTGCGCGGGGCGCGCACGTCCCCGTCGTCCTCGCCAAGCTGGATGTAGCGCCCGAAGCGGCCGCGGCGCAGGGTAAGCGGGAGCCCGGTTTCGCCATCGGTGCCGAGGACGACATGTTTGCCGCTCTCCCCGGCCTCCGCGGGATCTCCGGAGAGCGGACGGCTGTAGCGGCATTCGGGGAAGTTCGCGCAGCTGACGAAAGGCCCGTAACGGCCGAGCCTGAGCATGAGCCACCCGTCGGGGCAAGCGGGGCAGACCCGTTCCACCGGCTGTCCCGCTGACGCGAAGGCATAGCGCTCCAAGGCGCTTTCCAAGGCGTCGCGGACATCTTCGCGCCTGAGCCCGCCCGCCTTCTCCAGCGCCGCCTCGAAGGGCCCCCAGAACGCCTTCAGCACGCCGGTCCACGCCGTCCCGCCCGCGGCCACGCGGTCGAGGTCCGCCTCCATGCCGGTGGTGAAGCCGTAGGCCACCCAGTTTTCGAAATACTCCTCCAGGAAGGCGGTCACCACGCGGCCGCGCTCGGTCGGCACGAAGCGGCGCCTGTAGAGCACCGCATAGCCGCGCTCGCGCAGCACGCCGACGATGGAGGCATAGGTCGAGGGCCGGCCGATGCCGAGCTCTTCCAGCCGGCCCACGAGGTCGGCCTCGGTGTAGCGCGGCGGGGCGCGGGTGAAGCGCTGCCCCGTGTGGACCTCCGTCACGAAGACGCGCTCGCCCTCGGCCATGGCCGGCAACGTCCGCTCGGGCTCCAGCTCGGCGTCATCTTCATCATCGTCCTCGCGGTAGACTCTGAGAAAGCCATCGAACAGGGTCTGCGAGCCTGAAGCGGTCAGCACGACCCCGCCCCCGTCGGCGGCGAGTTCCACCCGCACCCGGTCGAGCTTCGCAGCGGCCATCTGGCTCGCGACGGCGCGTTGCCAGATCAGCCCGTAGAGCGCGGCCTCGTCGGTGCCGAGGCGACCTTCGACTGTATCCGGTGTGCGCGCAAGGTCGGTAGGGCGGATCGCCTCATGCGCCTCCTGGGCGTTGCGCGCGCGCGAGCGGAAGACGCGCGGCCTGGCGGGAAGGTAGTCCGGGCCGAAGCTGTCGTGCACGATCTGTCGCGCGGCGGCGGCGGCGCTCCCGGACAGGGCCACGCTGTCGGTGCGCATGTAGGTGATGAGGCCCGCCGCCGCGCCGTCGAGATCGACGCCTTCGTAGAGCGCCTGGGCGATCCGCATGGTCTTGCGCACCCCGAAGCCGAGCCGGCGGGAGGCCTCCTGCTGAAGCGTCGAGGTGATGAAGGGCGGGACCGGGTCGCGCCGGACGGTGTCGCGCTCCAGCTTCGCCACCCGGAAGACGCCCTCGCGGATGCGCCGCGCGGCCTCTTCGGCGCTCTTGCCTGTCCCGAGCGCATGGCGGCCGAGCGCCTCGCCGTCGAGCCCGGCGAGGCGGGCGGTGAAGCTGCCGCCGCGCTCCGCCGTGACGCCGGCCTCGACGGTCCAGTACTCCTCCGGCAGGAACGCCTCGATCTCCGCCTCGCGCTCGCAGACGAGCCTGAGCGCCACCGACTGCACGCGCCCGGCCGAGCGCCCGCCGCGGACCTTGCGCCACAGCACCGGCGAGAGGTTGAAGCCCACCAGGTAGTCGAGAGCGCGCCGCGCCTGCTGGGCGCGCACAAGGTCCATGTCGATCGCGCGCGGACGAGCCATCGCGGCGCGTACCGCTTCCTTCGTCACCTCGTGGAACACCACCCGGCGCACGGGTTTGCCCTTGAGCGCGTCCTTCTCTTCGAGCCACGACAGCACCTGCCAGGCGATGGCCTCGCCCTCGCGGTCGGGGTCGGTGGCGAGCACCAGCGCGTCCGCCCCCTTGAGCGCGTCCGCGATCGAGCGCAGCGTGCGCGCCGCGCTGCGTCCGGTGGCGTAGACGAGGGCGAAACCGCGCCCCGGATCGACCGAGCCGTCCCTTGCCGGCAGGTCCTTCACATGGCCCCGGGTGGCGATGACCGTGTGGCCCGGGCCGAGACAGGCCCGGACGGTCTTCGCCTTGGCCGGCGATTCGACGACGACGACGTGCATGGCGTCTTTCCCTCGATGCACGCCGCGCGCGCATCGCGTCCGGTGGGAGGCACGGATTCCGCCCGCGAAGCGCTACGGCTCGCGGTGTCGCCGTCCCGGCATGCTGAGGGAGGTCGATTAATCCGTTGACAGCAGGAAAGAAAATGCCCTCCGCGTCCGAATCCATGCCACCGGGGCATGAATGCGCCGGTGCCGCTCGGGCCGTGTCACCCTGATGCGATCATCCTCGTCCGGCTGCGGCACTTACCGATCCGTGCTGGCTACAGGGCATGCCGCCCGCGCATGAATGTTCTGGCGATGGGCATTATCCCTGCAGGGTCTGGCCCGCTAACAGGGAGAATGGGGAGAAGGGAGAACGCAGGGTCCGGGGCCGCAGCTGCATGCCGGCGACCGCGGTCCCGCCCGATGCCGTAGCGCATCCTGCGGGGACACGCCTCTGTCGAGACGCGGGAAACCGGGCAATGATCGTCTCAGGTTCACGATATCGGGGATATCAGGCGGCGGAACGGACCTCCGGGAACCGGAAGCTCCCTGCGGCGTCCGAAATGCCCGAAATATCAACCTCTTGGGCGGCTTGCCAGGCGGCGCGGAGCCGCTCGCTCCGGCTCCGGATTACGCGCGATAGCTGTCGCTATCGCGCGCAATATTGTCAATATCGTACTCGCACCGGCAGCCCACCGCATCCGCGACAGACCACGGAATCCCACCTCCAACTGCTGACATCTCGTTGAATTATAGCGATTTTTCCAGGATCTGCCGGCCCCGTGCAGGCCATACCGGCAGGAAGCCCGGCCCGCTGACGGTGCCAATTATTGCGCTCGATAGCATTTTCTGAATTTGCGCCCATGAGGCGCGCGGCCCGGGTTCCGGCCGTATTTGTGCTGCAGAATCCCGCGTCGAAGGTCGCGCCATCATAGCCCAACGGCTTCGTTCGCATGCCCCCGGTGCCGCTCAGCCCCGCTGCTGCATCCGGGCCAGTTGCGCCGCACCGCTGCGCCGCGCCAGCAGCCGCTCGCTGTAGCGGTTCACCATCGCAGTCGACTTCCAGCGCCCGGCGTGGAGGATCGCCGGCAGCTCGATGCCGGCGGCGACCATGTCCTGGGCCGCGCCGACCCGGGCGCTGTGCCCGGAGAGGCCTGAGGCCACCGCGTCCGGCAGGCCAGCCTCGCGCGCCATGGTCTTGAAGATGCGCGGCACCTGGCAGGGATGGAGCCGCTCGCCGATCCGTCCTCCCTTGCCAACCGAGCGGAACAGCTTGCCTTCCGCGATCCCGGCTCGGTCGAGCCATACCCGCACCAGCCGGACGGTGTCCCGGCCGACCCAGACGATCTCGCCCCGGCCCTCGCTGTCGGTCTTGGAGCGGCGCACCAGCAGGCTGCCGTCGCCCTGCACTTCCTCAAGCAGGTCAGTGACTTCCAATGAGGTCAGTTCGGCCCGACGCAGCATCGCGTCGTAGGCGACGGCGAGCAGCGCGCGGTTGCGGTCGTCGATCAGCCGGCCGTCCGCAGCCTCCAGCAGGCGCTGGCGCAGCGGCCAGGTCAGTCCCGTCGCCTGATCCTGGCGCCGTCCCTTCTTCCGGTGCATGCGCTTGAGCGCGAGCTGAACCGGCGGGCTCTTGATCGTTTTCTCCAGCCCGAGCGCCCGGTGGGCGATGACGAGGCTGGTGACGTAGCGGCGCACCGTGGCGGGCGCGCGCAGTTCCGCCTTGGCGTCGACGAAAGCGGCGACGGTCTCGGGCTTTGCCGGCAGCGCCCGCTGTCCTCGCTCCGCACACCACTCGGCGTAGATGGCGAGATCGGACCTGAGCGCCCGCTCGGTATTGCCTGAGAACGCGCCGCTTGCCGCCCGGACGAACTGTGCCAACTGCTCCGCGAGCATGGGGTCCCGGTCTCGATCCTGCGCCTCCGAAGCGTTGAACGGGGGTTCGAGAAACATCTGCGGGCCTCCGGGCCGTCTGCACACACAAGCCCCGAACGCCTACGCCGTCGGATTGAAGCGTTCCTCGATGCAACAGACGAAGCTGCACGGGAAATGTTCCATGACACCGGCTACAGGACCGCCAGATCCGCGCGCACCGTTCCATTCGATCCGGAAGCAATTCGGGAAGCAGCTTATCGTCCGCTTGATCGCCGATTCATATACTTGCAACACCAGTACGGAGACCGTCTTCGCCCCCGACTCCAGCAAGTATGGGGTGAAACCAACGCCGCGCTGTACACGCTTCCCCGCGGCATCGGAGCCGGGCCTGCTGTCTGGTGCCACGCTCTGCTGCCTGACTACCACAGTTTCCGGGGCAGCTACGGCGGTTATGCTTTTCCCCTTTACGACCGCCGTCCAGCTCGCGCGGCGTCGAACCTCTCGGTCGATCTCGTCGACAGCTTGACGGCAGTCTATGGTACCGCCGTCATAGCCGAAAACGTCTTCGATGCAATACTCTGCCTTGGCTCAGCATCAAGCTACACGCTGCGATTTGCCGAAGACCTTGAGGACGAATTTCCGCATATTCCCTTGCCTGCTGACCATGCGGTTTTCGACCAGGCGGCCGTGCTCGGTGCGCGGATTCGCGAGATCGAGACGTTTGCACAGACACCTCCAGCATTGGATGACCTGTCATTCGTCCAACTCGCGACCACTCCGAGCGTCGGAGCCCTGTTGCACGTTGAGGAACCTCAAGGAACGACACTCAACCTGTCTGCAGATGGAACCGGCACTGTTACAGGATTGCCCGAGAATCTTTGGGATTTCGAGGTCAGCGGATACTCTGTACTTCAGCGTTGGCTTGAAGGCCGCAAGGGCCTGCCAGTCAATCTCGAACTCTTCCAAGAGTTTCAAAACGTTTGTGCCCGAATCGCCTGTTTAATTGACCTGTTCGACCAGGCCGATACCATCCTGGCACGGGCACTCGATACACCGCTCACGCGCAATGTGCTTTGGCCACGGGACGCAGGAGATGAGATAGATGACGGTTGATGGTCAACAGAGTCTTTTCGGCGAAGGCAAAATGACACCGCCAAAGCGTTCCTCTACACCAGACATCGACGCCATCAGATCACGATTGAATATTCTACTCCGTAAACTTAGTAGCTCAGAGACTATGCCTTTTTCGGAACGCGATATCCGTATGTGGAAAAAATTGTTCCGAATATGGTAAAGTGGCTGCCCGAAGCAGAAGGTACGGCGGTTACAGAAACCTTCAACAACGAAGTTCAACGGCTCACACTGTCCAGCTGAACCTTACCTATATGCTTGCGACCAACGTGTTCGACAGGACTCCGTTTGCGACATACACGTTTCTGCCGGTTCTGTCGCGGCAATCGGGGCGGGGCGCCTTGAGGCTGCCGAAGTCCGCCTTCTTCCTGGCTTCTCGACACCGGACGGACAGGAATGCGGTGGCATCCGTCATCGTATCGCAAGCGCGCGGATACAACATCGCGACCCTCATTGTCCTGGCATGGCCCGCTTCCCCCTTTGGCGGCGGATCATGAGGCTTCGCCGGCGACGGTATTCCTGAGGGATCTGCCGGGTTTGAAGACCGGCACGGTCGAAGCCGCCACCGGCACATTTTCTCCCGTGCGCGGGTTACGGGCGATACGCGCCGGGCGCTCCCTGGTTCCGAAGGTGCCGAATCCGATAATCCGCACGTCTTCGCCATCTGCCAGGGCCTCGGCGATCACGTCGAACACACCGTCGACCGCGTCCTTCGCGGCGGCCTTGCTACTTCCTGTGCGCCCGGCAAGACGCTCAGCCAATTCGGACTTGTTCATGCACCCGCTCCCGATCCGACTCCATCGTGACCTGAGTAGCATGTTGCGCCGGTCTGCGCGATATCCGCGCAATGCCCGTTTCCCGCGGTCCTGCGCATGGACAGCCGGGCCCGGCGCCTGTGTCATGGCCCTGTTGCGTTTCGGTGGGACGGATTGCGATGTTGGGCGACGAAAAACTCCGGGAGAGACTCGCAAAGGTCGAGGCGCTGTTTCGCCAAGCCGGCAGCCTGGGGGAACAGGCCGCCGCCGGGGCTGCAATGGAGCGGCTGCGCGGCCGCCTCGGCAATGCCGATGAGGATGGTGGACCGGAGACCGAGCTCCAGTTCTCGCTGCCCGACATGTGGTCGGTCAGGCTGTTCGTTGCTGTCTGCCGCAAGCATGGCTTGCGTCCTTTCCGCTATGCACGGCAACGGCGCACTACCGTCATGGTGCGCGCGCGGGAACGGTCCTTCGACCGTGTGGTCTGGGCAGAGTTCAGCCGGCTTCAGACCGAGCTCGAAATCTATTTCCAGGACGTCGCGGATTATCTGATTACGCGTGCCATGGGCTCGGACGGCGACGACAGCGCCATCGGCCGCCGGTAGCACAGGATCGTTTCGCCGAGGAGCGGCATTTCATCCGCCGGGCGAAGTTTCCGAGCGCTTGCGGTCATTCACACGCCGATGCTGCACAATGCCAAAAAGCTTCCGGGCGGCGCCAGTCGGATGATCGGACGCCTCTCGCCCCGATCTTCACAAGCAGTCTGCCAATTTAGTTGTGGGCGGTCAGTTCCCGAGGGGTTCGACGATGACGCGCCCGCGGCCACGCCGCACCATATAGCCGCCGCGCCGGATCGTGAGCTTGTCTTCCTGCACCAGGTTCCATAATGCTCCAGCGATGGTCTCGGCATTTTCGTCGGCTGCCGTTTCATTATTAACTGCTTGGGCGAACCATTTGGCGAATGCCTCGTCGGCAATGGCAGGGCCCAGGGACTTGCGCAGCGCGTTGAGCTTTCGCAACTCGCCTTTCGAGAGGGAAGCCTCGTCGACCATGAGGCACCGTCCTTTCCTGTCTTTCTGTCGAAGGCGCGCTGCAATAGCAGACCCTGGGAAGAATGCGCAACGATTTTTCTGCCTTCGGAACTTCCGGGCTCCATGTCGTGCGCCGGCATGTTTCCGGGCGCTTTTCGGGTCCCGGGTTTCTCCTGAACGACTCTTTGCGGTTGTATCTCTCTTGACAGGCATGTTTCGGCAGTCTGTCATGCTTTCCCCGGAAACAGGGCTTTGTCTGCCGTAACCGGGAAGCGGCCCGCTCCCTCGAACCAGGGAGCCGGTTACGGCGGCATCCGAGGATGGCGAAGCCCGGACGGGCGCAGAGGGCGGGGCGCTTTCCGTTCCGTATTCTGTGAGCCATGCAGTGTCGCGGTCGAGGAGGCGCGGCGGACAGGGAGAGGATATCGATGACGGGCCGCAAAGAGACCGTTCCGGATGCGGAACGCAGGCGCGCCGCAAGCGCCGGGCTGACAAATTCCATAGAAGAGGTATGCCGGCATTACGCGCCTTCGGGGTCGCGGGTCGAGGATTGCTGGGAGGTACGCGGCGAGACGGGCGCCGTGACGCTCCGCGTCTTTCTGGCCGGCTCGATGCAGGGCCGGTGGACCGAAGCGGCAACGGGCGGCCGGGGCGATGCGCTCGACCTGGTGGCGCATCTAAGCGGCCTGGATGCCGCCGGCGCGCTGCCGGAGGCCGAGCGGTTCCTGGGCCGGGAGGAAGCGGAACCCGAGCGTAACGCCAGAGACGCGGGCGATGGCCAGATGGGGCTCTTCGGACCCTTGCCGGAGGGCGGCAGGCGGAAGCGACCGGCGCGGCGGTCCGGCAAGGGCCGGAAGGCGGGCGCCGGCGATGCGGCGGACGGCTCGCAGGCTTCTCTGGAGGCGCCCGCACCCAAGGACGCCAGGACAGAGTCGCCTCCACCCGATCCTGCGCCGGATGCCGGGACGGGCTCCGGCAAGGCCGAACCCCCGGCATCGGTGCCGGACGGCGTGGTGTTCTCGGCCCACGACCGGCAGCGCATCCGCAAGACGGCGGAGGATGTCGCCTGGCTTCGGTCCCGGCAGACATTGCGGTCCTTGGACGCCGGGGCGCATGAACGGGCGAAGGCGCGCAAGGAGAGGCATGGCCGCCAGTGGTGCCGTGCGGGGTTGAAGGCCGCCGGGATCGTTGCGCTGGCCGCGTTCGTGTCCGTGTTGAGCGTCATGGGGGAGTACCGCTACGGCATCGTGAATTTCGCGAGCGTGCTGGGAGCCGAACTCCCCAGGGACACCGCTGTCCTGCTGCCCGATGGCCACGGCGGCTGAGGCTTCGTCCATGACCCCGGTTGCGGCGGCGGCGCCGACGCCGCCATCCATGCAATTCACCGCATCATGCACGGCGCCGGGCAGGCGGCGGGGACGGCGATGGTCGCCAATGTAACGAAGATCAACTCGGCGCGTTCGGTGGTGAGCTATTTCGTCGAGGACGGCTACTATGCCGCCGGCGACCCGGAGCACCGCAAGGCGAGCCGCTGGCACGGGAAGGGCGCGGCGGCGCTGGGGCTCGGGCGCCACGTCTCGCCGAAGCGCTTCGCGGAGATCATGAAGGGCGAGGCGCCGAAGGCGGGGGTCCGGCTCGGGACCGTCCAGGATGGCGTGCTGGTGCACGAGGCGGGCCGCGACGTGACCTTCTCGGCGCCGAAGTCGGTATCGCTGGCCGCGCTTGTGGACGGCGACAAGCGGGTGGTGCGCGCGCATGACGAGGCGGTGCGGGCGACGCTGGAGTGGATCGAGGAGGAGCTGCTGCTCACCCGGCAGTGGGACCGGGAGCGGCGGCGGCACCGGCGGGTGCGCGCGCCGGGCATGGTGGCGGCGGTGTTCCGGCATCTGGCGAACCGCAATCTCGACCCGCAGCTGCACAGCCATGCGGTGATCGCCAACATGACGCTGACGGGCGACGGCGAGTGGCGCAGCCCGGACCTCGGCGCGCTCGCGTCGAACGAGATGCTGATCGGGGCGTTCTACCGCAACGAGCTGGCGGCGCGTGTGGCGGCGCTGGGCTACGAGCTCGAGCCTTCCCGGGCGGGGCATGTGCCGAGCTTCGAGATCCGCGGCTACGGGCGCCCGGTGCTGCGGAGCTTCTCGACCCGCCGGCGGGATATCCTGAAGTGGGTGGAGAGGCACGGGGTGAGGAACACGGCCTCAAGGCGCCAGCAGGCGGCGCTGGCGACGCGAACGCGCAAGGCGGAGCCGGACCGCGCGGCGATGACGGCGATGTGGGCGGCGCGCGCCCGCGAGATGGGGATGCCGGGCAGGAAGGCGCAGGCCATGCGGCGCCGGCGGCGGCGCATCCATCAGACGGCGGTGGACGGCGCGGCGCTTTCGGCACAGGAGGTGGTGTGGCGCGGCATGGAGCAGCTGGAGGAGCGCAGCTCGGTGTTCACGGCCCGGTCGCTGGAGACGCTGGCGCTCGGCCACTCGCCCGGCAGCTTCCGCTTGCCGGCGCTGAGGGAGGCGGTGCGCGGGCTGGTGCGCGACGGCCACCTGGTGGCGGCGAAGAAGCGGCGCGACCCGTCCTTCGCCACCGACCGCATCCTCAGGGGCGAGAAGGACGTGGTGGCGCGGATGCGTGCGGGTCTCGGCGAGGGCGGGCCGACCGTCGCGGAGGCGGCCGTCGACAGGGGCCTGGCGGCAAGCGGGCTGACGGAGGGCCAGAAGCGCGCGGTGCGGCACATCCTCTGCTCGCATGACCGCATCCTGGGGGTGCAGGGCTATGCCGGCACGGGCAAGACGGCGATGCTGCGCGAGGTCGTGCGGCTGGCGGGCGCAAAGCGGGTCATCGGTCTCGCGCCGACGGCGGTCGCGGCGCGCGCCATGGGCGCGGAGGCCGGCATGCCGGCGCGCACGCTCGCCTGGTTCCTCGCCCGCTTCGGCGACGCCGCCGACGGGCTCATCGGCGCGGAGGAACTGGCAAGGCTCAGGCGGCGTTACGCCGGCACGGTGCTGGTGCTGGACGAGGCGTCGATGACCGGCACGGTGCAGATGCAGGCGCTGATGCGGATCGCGGAGACGCTCGGGGTCGGGCGGCTGGCGCTGGTCGGCGACACGGCGCAGCTCCGCGCCGTGGATGCGGGCGGCCCGTTCCGGCTGCTGCAGCGCGCGGGCATGCCGATTGCGGTCATGGACGAGATCCTGCGCCAGCGGACCCCGGAACTGAAGGCGGCGGTCGATGCGGCGCTGGACCGGGAGCCGGCGCTGGCTGTCGAGCGGCTCGGGGACGACGTGCACGAGGTGGACGCCGGCGCGCTCGGGGAGACGGCGGCGCGCATCTGGCTCGGGCTCGACGAGGCGGCGCGGGCAGAGACCGCGCTGCTCGCCCCGACGCACGAGCTGCGCGAGCGCATCAACGACACCGTCCGCGAGGCGCTGGCCGAGGAGGGCGTGCTGCACGGGCGGACGCTCACCATCGAGCGCCTGGTGAGCCGGGGCATGACGCGGGCGCAGAAGGGCGACATCCGCAACTATGTCGAAGGCGACGAGGTCGTGTTCCTGCACGACATATGGGGCGGCAAGGCGCGCGCCGGCGAGTGCTTCGCGGTCACGGGCATAGAGGAGGGGCGCGTGCGGCTGGAGCATGCCGACGGGCGCCGGCTTGCGATCCGCCCGGACGGGCGGGTGCGCTACCAGATCGAGGTCTATGAGACGCGGACGATCGAGATACGCGCCGGGGACCGGATCCGCTGGACCCGCAACGACCCGGCCCACGGCCTCGCCAACGGCGACCGGGCGGAGGTGGTGGAGATCGGCCCGCGCAAGGTGTCGTTCCGGGGCGAGGACGGGCGCGCGTTTGCGCTCTCGCGCAAGGACATGCAGCTGCGCCATCTCGACCATGCCTGGAGCTCGACCGTGCACGGGGCGCAGGGGATCACGCGCGACAATGTCGTCGCGGTGCTGGACTCGGGCCATGGGGCGCTGACCGACCAGGCGACGTTCTACGTGGAGCTGACGCGCGCGCGGGACCGTGTGGTTGTGCTGACCGACAACCGCGAGGACCTGATGGCGGCGCTGGAGGCGGCGACGGGCGAGCGGGTCTCGGCGCTGGAGGCGGTCGGCGAGGACCCGGCGGTCGGGATCATGGACAGGGAGGAGCTCTGGCCGCAGCTCTCGGCCTGGCGCAAGCATGAGGCGCGGGCCGAGGAAGCGGGCGTGTTGCCGCTCGACATGGAGGGGCACGGGGAGGTCGTCGCACGGCTCGGCAGGCTTGCCGCGCGCCGGAACCTGCCCTGCCCGCCGCCGGCTGCGGTCGCGCGCATCTTCGAAGAGCAGCAGACGGAGGCGGCGCGCCGCGCGGAGGTCGAGGCGTGGCTCCAGGAGAGCGGCCGGAGCGAGACGGCGCGCGGGACGCTCGGTGGGGAGGCAGAGGCCGCAGGTCTGCCGCTCACCGATATGGACGGCTGGCGGGAATGGCGCGATGCGGCGGAACGGAGAGCCAAGGCCGGGCGCCGGCTGCTGGACGGCGAGGCGTACCGCCCCCATGTCGCCCGCGCCGGCGGAACCCGGTCCGGCATCGAGCGCGAGGCCGGAGCACTGGAAGCGGCCGTCGCGCTCGACGATGAATGCGCGGCCCTGCTGGAGGACTGGCGGGCGCATGACAAGACCGCCGCTGAAGCCGGTATCCATCCCTTCCATGCCGAGGGATATGGAGCCCTTGTCGCCCGGCTTGAGGAGATTGCGGACCGACAGGGTCTGCCGGCCGCGACGGCGGCGTGCATGACGGCCCTGCTGGAGGAGCATCAGGCGCTGGTCCTGGCAGGCCAAGCGGTCCGGAACGTGCTGCCGTCATACAGGAAGATGGACGGGCGCCGCGCGGGCCTGCTCGCCGAGGCCGAATCTTCCGGCGTGCCGGTCACCGACCTTGCCGGCTGGAAGGACGCACGGGAAGAGGCCGGCGCGCTGATGCGGGCAGGCAAGGCGCTGCTCGAAAGCAGGAGGTTCGGCGTCCACCTCGACCGCGACCCCGCCGACCGCAAGCTGGTGGAGCGCGTGGTGGCGGCCGCGGAGGCCGACATGTTGCTGGCCGATGCGCTGGAGACGTGGCGGACGCATGCCAGGCAGGCAAAGGACGAAGGCATTTCCCCGTTCGACGCGGAGGGAACGGAGGAGGCCATGGCGCCGCTCCGGGCGCTCGCCGCGCGGGACGACCCTCCCGCGGCGCTGCCGCGGGACATCCGCGACCTCGTCGGGGAGCACGGGCGCGAGATGCAGGCCCGCGACCTCGTGGAGGGCTGGCGGCGCGAGGCGGACGGGATCGCGAACCGGCGCTCCGTCATGGTCGATGAGGCGGCGCGCAAGGGGCGCGCCGTCGCCGAGCTCCCGGAGTGGAAGGCCTGGCGCGCCGACGCCCGGAAGGTCCTGGACCGGGGTAGGGGCCTTCCCGACCACCCGCGCGCCGCAGTCCGCTTCGCGCGCCTCCCCGGGCTCCGCGCCTCGGTCGGGGAAAGCGCCCGCACGCTCGGGTCCGCCATCGGGGCCGGCAACGCCGCAGCCCGGCTTCTCCGGGACTGGAACGCCCATGTCGCTGCCGCGCTGGCCGCCGGCGTCCAGCCCTCCCGCGCCGAGGGGTATGGCGATCTCACCGCCCGCCTGGATACGATGGCGCAGCGCCCCGGTCTGGACAAGGCGTCGGCGGCGCGCCTCTCCGGCCTTGCCGGGCGGAACGAGCGCGAGGAGCGCGAGCGGGTCCGCAAGGCCGTCGCCGCCGAATACAAGGAACTCTTCGAGCGGGCCGGCAGAAAGCCTTCGGAGATGCCCTACCAGGTCGGATACGAGGCGTTCCGCAAGTCGCTCGACGAGGCGCGCGGGTTCTTCGATCCCGACTCGAAGAGGGGCGAGCAGCTCGCCGCGATCGCCTCGCAGCTCGATGAGCAGGACAAGCTCATGCAGCGCCTGAAGACGCTCAGCGAGCAAGCCGGCGAAATCTCCAGGGAAGCCCTGCGCCTGCGGGGCGGAGTGTATTGGCGGCCGCCCGATACGCCCGTCCACGAGCGCAGCGGGTTCCCGGCCTGGCGCAGGAAAGCCGACCGGTTCCTCGCCGAATGGGAGGCCGTGGAGCGGGACGCCGCTATGGTCCCGCATCTGTACAGGTCGTCTCTCACCCGTAAAGCGCTTGAAGTGACCGCCAGACTCTGCCGGCAGGCGGAGTACCAGGCGCCGCAGCCGGACAAGCGGCAGCAGCGCAGGACGCAGACCCTCGACCGCAGCGAGGGCGGCGGGATGAAGCTGTAGGCGTGAAATGCACGGCATGCGGAGCCGCTGCCCGGATCACGGCCCGATCCGCGAGAACCCATCCAGCACATTGCCTTGCAACACTGGGGTGCTGCTCCCGGCCCTGTTGCAGGATTTTCCGGCATCGATGAAGAATACCGCCCGCCGGTTCGACTGCGCTTCCTGCGGACGACAGGTCGTCCTCTGCCGGCGCCGCGGTCACGGCCATGTCTATTGCTCCAGGAGCTGCCGCCAGACGGCACGCCGCAAGTCGCAGCGCCTCGCCGGGCAGCGCTACCGGGACAGCAGCCGGGGCCGGCACAAGCATGCGCAGCGCCAGCGCCGCTATCGCAAGCGCCTGAGGCGCCGGGCATCGAAGAACTGCCTTCTCGCGCAGAAAGTAACGCATCGCCCTTTGACCCTGGAACACCGCCGCCCTCTTTTGCGGAAGACGCCGGATGGGCGTCCTGGAACGCAACCGTCCGGTCGGGAGCGGCCGACCGGGATCCTCCGCTGCCATGGCTGCGGCCGGTTCTGCGGGCGCGCTGCAATCCGGACCTGGGAGAGGTAGCCATGCCGAAGAGATCGCTTACCGAAGCGCGCGTCAGGATGCTGAAGCCGCGCAGGACCGTACGCGACGTTCACGATGGAAAGCTCAGGAGCTTCGGCGTCCGGGTGCTGCCCTCGGGGAAGAAACGCTTCTTCATCCAATGCCAGTATGAGGAGGAGCGGGTCTGGAAGATCTTCGGTAGCGCCGAAACGATGACCGCCGGCGCGGCGCGCTTCCGGGCGGCAGAACTGCTCACCGCGATCCGGCGCGGCGAGGGCCTGCCCTCCGATCCCGAGGAAACGCTGTTCGAGACGATCGCCGAGACGGTGTTCCGGCGCCACGAGCGGGTCTGGAAGGCGGGAACGCTCGCGGTCAACCGGAACTACCTGCAGAGCCAGCTCCTGCCGTATTTCGCGGGGCGCCAGATCGCCGGCATCGACTGGCAGGACGTCCGGAACCGGTTCGCCTCGCTCAGCGCGACGCCCGCCTCGGCCAACCGGTCGATGCCGGTGCTGTCCACAATCATTCGGTATTGTCTCAGTCTGAAATCGGGAAAGTCGGGCGAGGAGCGACCCCGCCCGACATGGTGCTACTGCCGGGTCCCAGCCCAAGCACCGACCATGACTCCCCGACCCCCGCCGGCTTCCGTCCATTCGGCACCGGCCGTGCCCGCCGCCAAACGCGGACCGCCTGCCCGGCTCGGGACATTCGAGAACCGGCCGCCCCATGAACCGCTTGTCTGCGTCACGGTCGCGTCGTCGCGTTCCACGACTACATCCCGATTCCTGAAAGCGCCGTCCGATCCGAAGGACGCCGCGCCCAGACGCAGCCGCGCCGGAACATGGACACTCTCGAATGCCTGCGTTTGCCCGTTCGCATCGGTGGCAACCCCGGTCACGTACACGCCGCCATTGCATCCGATACAGCCGGAGATGGTGTTCGTGGCGAAATTGGCCGTGAGAGTTGTGGCGCCCTCGAACTCGCCGATCTCCACGACTCCCGAAGATCCGTAGCCATAGCCGTAAAGACCGGCACCCTGCCCTGAGTAGGTGGCCGTGCCGAGGTTCGGCAGCGTCGGCGCGCCTGAGATTTCCGGGCCGTCCACAAAGGCTCCGATTTCTGCGCCGGTAATCTGCAGGGGGGCTGTGCGTCCCTCAAGGTGCATCCAGTAGCCGCCGGCCATGTAGTCGGTCGGGTTGGCGTTGTTCCAGTTGGTATAGACCGCCGCGACCGAGACGCTGGTGCCGGTATGGGTCAGAAGCGCATCGCCGCGATAGGAGTAGCCCGACAAAATCGGTACGTAGTCTTCGCTGCCGATCCGGTCGGTCGCCGCATCGAAAACGAGACGGCTTCCGTCATTTCGCCGGACTGTCAGCCGCACATCGCGGCCATCGAATGAGGCGGAGGCCGCATCGCCTGTAATGCCCGCAACCGAACCGGCGTTCGACGACTGGGTAACACTGCCGAAGTTCGGGAGATTGCCCGCCGCTTGTGCGCCGGCGCTGCGGGTCGCATCGGGATTGGCGGCCCGAACATCGCCAAGGCTGGGAGCCGCGCCGGGATTGGGGTTAGGGGGCGCACCGGGACCGGACGGCCCTCCGTTCGAGGCGGTTCCTCCGCCTCCGCATGCTGCAAGGACGAAAACAGCGGTCAACGCCGCCAAAGTGCGAAAAGTCATGTACATTCCCTTCCTGTTGCACCCGGCGGGGTCGCCGGGCTGTTGCAAACGTTCCCAGGATTCAGGAAGGTCCCCGCCTATTCGCCAAGCGCGGGGGAGCTACCCCTTTGCCGGGTTCGGCTGTTCTATTCAGCGGGCAACCCGGCACATGCCGAGAGCCCTGGGAACGTTTGCGAGAACCAGTCTGCTTTGTGAAAATCGTCGATGCAAGCGAGGCATGATCACGGCAATACCGCGTGCCGGTTGCCGCCCATGTCGATCGGCGCGCCGTCAGGCGCATTGCGGGTGGGCCGGACCGCGCATACCCCTCGGACGCGACTCGACTCTCGCCGGACCGAAGATACCGATGACAGACGAGCCGAAGCGACCGCGTGGACGGCCCGTCGAGAAGCGGATGCCGGAACTGGTCCCGGGCGCGCCGGAGAGCAGTACCCGCGTGATTGTGGCCGGGCCGCCGAAGATGGAGTGGGACTACCTCAAGCGCGAGGGCGAATAGGTTTTGCCAGTGCGAATGAAGGACCGTCAGCTCAGATAATGGCTTGGGTCATGGCCCACTCGTTCATCGGAGGCGGAATTTGGCTTTCCCTTGAGATGAGGAATCCTGCACTAGCCATAGTCCCGGCCATACCGGACTTCTTCGTCATTCGCTGGTTCGGATGAACCGGACGGTCCCGTTCGGGATCGCGTGAGGCATGTGAGTAATCTGGCATGCGATCCCCATCAACACGCATATGAATTCACTATAAAAAGTTCTATAATCTGTGAATTATTACTTTTTTACAGCATTTTATAACTCTCCAATCGTTATATAATTCCACAGCATCACATAATCCGGAGACCGGCTTCGGCAAACGCCCGGCGCTCAGGATGCAAGACCGCGTTCCGCCGCTCTGCGGTCCGCTCCGGCCGCTATCTCCGCCCCGCGCGCACTGCCGAAATGGGCAGCCAGAAGCGCGTCCCGCTCCTGCCTGAGACCCCGCCCGGCCATGTCCAGCAGCACCGCATCGAAGAGGAACGCCGCCATCGCCGCCTGCTCCGCAATCTGTCCGCTGCCCGGCATACGCCCCGCCAGGTCCCTCACGCCGTCGAGCAGGGCCTGCTGCTGCGCCGCGTCCAGCACAAGGCCCTCCGCGCCCGGCGGCGGCCAGTCAACGCCCTTGTCGATGAGAGCCGCCGCCTCCATGGCGCAGTCGATCAGGTAGCGCGAGATCGTCTTGCCCGCTGCATCGGCAAGCCGGCGGATACGGGCCCACTCCGCGTCCGTGCAGGAAATCGACAGATGGACCCCCGAAATCCTGTCCTTCGGACCGGGGCGCTTGCGGCCGGTCGCGCCTCTCCCCGTGGCCGCCCGCCTCACCGCATCGCCTCCGCCGTGAGCGCACGATAGACGAAGGCGAGCGCCTCCAGTGCCGTCGCCTCGATGCCCGACAACGGCTCCCGCAGCGCCGCGTCCAGCGCCGTCAGACGCTCAACGCCCTCGACAAGCCCCCGTTGCTCCTCATCGCTCAAGACAAGAGCCTCACCGGTCGGACCCTCGCCAAGGGCCGCAGCATTGCGCAGGCCGCTGGCAATCACGAACCGCGAGACCGGGTCCCCCAGCTTCGCCGCCGCCGCCTGGATCGTCGCCTTCTCCAACGGCGTGCAGTAGAGCGTCCGCTGCCGCGCCTTCCTCATCCCAGGCCCTCCTCCGCCGCCAGCTGCGCATCGACCTCGGCGGCCACCCGTTCCCAGGTCTCTTCCTCGCCCTCCCGGCCCGCCATGCGCTGCTGTTCGATCCGCGACAGGATCATGACCTCCCGCAGCACCCGGCGCAGCAGTTCCGGCGAGGGGTCCGCCGCCGCCGCCGGCGTCTCCGCCGGGCCTGCCAGCCGGTGCGCGATATAACGCGAGAACGGCATGCCGGCCGTCTTCGCGCGCGCACCGATGCGGTCCCTCTCACGGTCGGTCAGCAACACGGCGCGCTGCCTGCGTTTTCCCTCGGGTCCCCTCATTGGCCTCTGTTCCTTTCCCGTCGATAGCGATACAATGGGCCTGTCACAGCGCACTCATAGGTCCACTATCCTATATGCATCTCCGTAGCACTATCCCGATATCCCCGACGTCATGCCCGGCAAAAGAAGCTCCAATGCCTGCCCATCATCGAATCCTTCAATCCAGTTCCCGAATTTCCACAGAAATCACCCATCGCTGTCACCCATTGTCATAGCTATACAAGATTACCACCCTTGACTGGCTCCCGAATGCATTGCAGGATAAGCCTTCTATGGGAGACAGGCAACGCTATACAAATAGTTAACAGGCTCTAACGGAATATTCGTTCGGTTACACCGTGTAGGTGAAGGTCGGGATCAGCACGCAGACCGGCGTGCGCCCGGCCCCGCGCGGCGGCAGCACGAAGAAGGGGATCATGTCCTCGTGTTCGCCGCAGGAGAGCCGCACCGCATAGGACCCGCTCTTCAGGCCGGCCGGCACGGTCCAGGAGAAGTCCGTCTCCCAGCCGCAGTCATAGAGGTCGTCCTCGTGGAAGTGGATGGCCCCGTATTCCTCCGGCGCGTGGCGCCAGCATTGCTCCCTTCCGCTCCAGTTCGAGCCCTTCATGCCCCGCGTCGGCAGGTTCACGAGTTCGCCGTGCCAGCTATTCGGCCCCGCATCGACCGCCCTGAGGGAGGAGATGTCGCGCGAGAAGTCCCAGTCCGCGAGGACATCGCCGTCGGCCGAAGCGCCGCGCGCGATCTTCGGCCGTTCGATCTTGCCGTTGAAGTGGCCGGCTACCGGGCTTCCGCCGCCCGCGCCGATGAAGATGTCTCCGCCGCCGCCCACGATCAGCGCCTCCACCCGTCCGCTCGCCGTGCCCGTATCGTCCACGCGGGCGAAGGGGCGAAGCGCCTGCTGCCCAACCGAGACCGCGCCGGTCGCCGGGTCGATGCTCGCCCACACCCGGTACCAGGCGCGGGTGAGGAGCGGCTTGTTGACGGCGACGGTCGCAGTCCCGTCCGCCGTCGCGACCCGCACACTCGCGCCCCGCTCGCCGTCCAGCAGCAGCGCGAGGCCACCCGCCTCGCCGAGCCACGACAGGATGCCCTGCCCCTCGCGGTCGGGAATCGTCGGCCAGATCGTTGCGGAAACGGTCAGCGCCCCGGCGTCCAGCCGCGCGCCCCGGATGCGCGCATAGGAGCCGAGCTCCGCATCCTGCGCCCGCGAGGGCCGGTTTCCCTCGATGTCGGAGGCCACCGCCTCCTCCTTGATGCCCGGACCCGCCGGGTTGGGATCCGCCGAGACGACACGCACGAGCCGCGCCCGGTAGGGCTCGACCGAACGGCTGCTCACCTTGAATTCGACGGTCTCGCCGGGCCGCGCCGACCAGCGGTCGGCATAGCCGATCAGGGGAATCGTGTTGGGGATCATTGCGGGGCTCCCGTCCTTGCCCTTATCCGGGGCGGCCGGATCATATAACCATGTCGCCGACAGCCCTTCGAGGGCGGATGCGGCGCGAGGAGGCCGGAACCCATGCACACGATCATTCGCGGCGGGCGGCTGCTCGACATCGAACGCCATGCGGCGGAGCCTGCCGATATCCTCATCGAAGGCGATGCGATCCACACCATCGGGCCGCCCGGCATGGCGGCTCCCGAGGGCGCCGCGCTTCGCGACGCAACCGGCCGGCTGATGATGCCGGGCCTCGTGAACTCCCACACCCACGGCCACAACAACCTCGCCAGGAGCTTCGGCGACCGCTGGAACCTGGAGCTGCTGCTGAATGCGGCGCCCTGGATCACGGGCAGCCGGACGCTGGAGGACAAATACCTCTCCACCCTGATCGGCGCGGTGGAGATGGTGCGCAAGGGCTGCACCGCCGCCTACGACCTCAATTTCGAGTTTCCCGCGCCGACGCCGGAGGGGCTGGAGGCCATAGGGCGTGCTTACGCCGACGCCGGCATGCGCGCCGTGGTCGCCCCGATGATGGCGGACCGCACCTTCTACCAGGCCGTGCCCGGCCTGCTCGACGCACTGCCGGACGCGGAGAGGCGCGACGCGGAGGCGGTGGCGGTCGAGCCGTTCGAAGCGAGCCTGGCGGCGTGGAATCGCGCGCTGCGCTCCTGGCCCTTCTCCCGCGACCGGGTGCGGCTGGCGCTCGCGCCGACGATCCCCCACCATTGCAGCGAGGCGTTCCTGAAGGCGGCGAAGGAAGCGGCGGCGGAGCACGGCGTCGGCTTCCACACCCATCTCGGCGAATCGAAGGTGCAGGCCCATGCAGGGGTGCGCCTCTACGGCATGACGCAGACCGCGTATCTCGACCGGATCGGCGTCCTCGGTCCGGACTTCACCGCCGCGCATGCCGTGTGGCTGGACGGCGACGACATGCGCCGCATCGCCGATGCCGGCGGCGCGGTCGCGCACAATCCCGGCTCCAATGCGCGCCTCGGCAGCGGCCTTGCGGCGGCGCGGGCGCTGCTGGATGCGGGCGTGCGGGTCGGGATCGGCACCGATGCCTGCACCTGCTCGGACAATCTCAACATGTTCGAGGCGATGCGCGTCGCGTCCATGGTCTCGCGCGTGCAGGAGCTGGACCCGGAGCGCTGGCTGTCTACCGACGAGGTGCTGACGCTCGCCACGAAGGGCAGCGCCGGCGTGCTCGGCTTCGGCGGCGAGATCGGCGCCATAGAGCCCGGAGCCAGGGCGGATATCGTCTTCCTCGACCTCGGCCAGATCAATTATGTCCCGCTCAACGACCCGGTGAACCAGATCGTCCACGGCGAGGACGGCACGGGCGTCGAGGCGGTCATGATCGGCGGGCGCATGGTGCTCGAAGGCCGGCGCATGGTCACGGTGGACGAGGCGAAACTGGCCCGCGATGCGGAAGCCGCAGCCGAACGCCTCGCCGCGGCCAATGCCGGCGCGCGCGCCGCGGCCGAGCGCCTTGAAGGCCCCGTCAGGCGCTTCGCCCTCGCGCTCGCCCGCGAGGACTACCACATCGAGCGCCACGCCCGCTGCACGCATTAGCGCGGCGGCCATGCGGCGAAGGCGAGCGAGCCTTTTGGATGGGGGTTTTTGTTGTTCGGTCTTTCCTTCGAGCGTGGCCGAGACGGCTTCGAGAGCAGGCCGGCCGGCAACGCGATTATCGTGTTCGGTTGCTTGACTTGCCCGGAGCGCGCTCCGATATTGCGGACACGGTTGGGAAGGCTGTGGTTCTCACGGTCTGCGGGGGCGTGCTGCTCCCCCCGGCCGTTATTTTTCGCAAGAGCGCCCGATTTCCATGTATCTGCTCTATTTGGACGGTTCAGGCTCGGTCCAGAATCCCAACGAACGCTATTTTATTCTTGCGGGTATCTCAGTGTTCGAGCGGCAAATCTATCATTTGATTTCCGAGGCTGACCGATACGCCGCATCGCTGGGCGTGGGGTCGAGCCAGGATGTGGAGCTTCACGCAAGCGTGATGGCGGCCGGACGCAAAGCGCCCTGGAAAGGTTCGGTCCGCCGGAAACGTCTGGAGTTCATCGAAGGAGGTCTCGACCTCTTAAAGAACGCGCATTGGAGTGTTCGAGCGTTTGCTGTGGCCGTGGATAAACAGGCGGTCTCCCCGGACGATCCCGTCGAGCGGGCGTTTGAAGAGATATGCAATCGCTTCAATCTCTACTTGACGCGCCTGCATAACCGGGAAGGCAGCCAACCCCGCGGCCTGGTTGTAATGGACAAATCGCACTACGAGGACACATTGCAGGGGCTGACCAGACGTTTCCGCGAGCATGGCACCCGATGGGGCAATCTGCGCAATCTCGCCGAAGTGCCGCTGTTCGTGGACTCGGCCGCATCCCGGTTGATCCAGATTGCAGACCTCCTCGCCTGGGCCGTTTGGAGACGGTACGAACAAACGGATGCTCGATACTTCGACCGGATAGCCCACCGCTTCGATTCCGAGGGTGGAGTCATCCATGGCTTGTTCCACTTCAAGCCGGCTTGGGAGCCGTGTCAGTGCCCGGCATGTTTATCCCGCAGCATAAGGGACTCGATGCGCAGAACTGAGGGATAAACTCAAGCGGGTTCCGGCCCGGTTTCGCAGCTGCCATCGCACAGGTTCCGAGCGACGGCCGTTGGCATTACGCCTTCTTGGCCCGCCTCCGCCTGCGGGGGAGGCGGCGGTTGCACTCCAGGCTGTGGCGTTTCAGGAAGCCCTGCACCGTGCTCGTGCCGAACGACGCCCCTTCGGCGGCCAGCGCATCCCGCAATCCCCGCACGGTAAGCGCCGGCCGGGCCGCCAGGATGCGGAAAATGCGCTCCCGCTCCGGCTCGATCAGCGACGGCCGGCGGCCGCCCTGTTTGCCGGGCCGCGCATGCCCCCGCTCGCGGAACTGCCGTACCCAGCGGCGGATGCTGGACGCCCCCAGCCCGAACTGCCGGGCCGCGGCGGCGGCGCTCATGCCGCCACGCACCACTGCCGCCACCGCCCGGCCTTCCGGCCGCCGGCATTCCGGCTCCTCGTCGTCTGCAGAACGGGGGCCTCGCGCGCTCTTTCGCGCGCTCCATGCGGCCCCCGCCCGCCATCCGTCAGGTCATGGCTGCGGCCCCGTTCTTCCCGTTTTGGAACTTATATAGAACAAATGAGAACAAACTCAAGCGAAAAAGCACCGGGCGGCGGCCGCGGCAGCGTGGCCGCCAATGCAACGGTTCGAACGGTTCGTCGGAGCGAAAACGCCGGATTGACCGCCAAATTGTCGCAACCTACACTGCCTCGGGCATGCGCCGATGGAGCGCGCCGTCATTTGGCGGCATTCGCGCCGCCGGGGCTTCAACGGGAGGTAGAACCATGAAAAGACTGTTGACGATCGCTGCAGCCTTGGGCGTCGCGATGTCGTTCGGCACCGCCGCCGACGCCGCCGACCGGACGGTCAAGATCGCCGGTTTCGGGGCCATGTCCGGCGTCGTCCGCTCGTTCGGCATCAACACGGACGCTGTGCTGCGCGCCGCAGCCAAGGCGATCAACGAAGCGGGCGGGGTCAAGCTCGCCGACGGCACGATGGCCCCCATCGAAGTCACGTTCGACGACGACCGCTGCAATGCCGAGGAAGGCATTTCGGTCGTGCGCCGGCTGGCCTCCGGCGATGCCGTGGTCGGCGTCGGCCCGACCTGCTCGAACGTCGCCGAGCCGCTCTTCGGCATCCTCCAGGCGAAAGCGGGCGACGAAGGCGACAGCGGGCTGCAATTCCCGATCTTCACCGACACCGCGATCAAGGGCGGGCTGGCCAAGATTTCGGAATGGGCGTTCCGCAACGTGCCGAACGAGAGCCAGATGTACAAGAGCCTGTTCGAGTGGCTCGCCTCGCAGCATCCGGACGCCAAGTCGGTCTATGGCGGCGTCGAGGAGGACTTCGCCCATTCGCGCTTCACCTGGTACAAGGTGATGAAGACGCGCTCGGCCGACGCTGGCTATGAGGTCAAGGGCGAGTCGAAGTGGCTGTTGAACGACACCAACTTCACGACCCAGGTGCGCGAGATGAAGCGCGCCGGCGCCGACATCATCGCCATCTCGGCCCATCCCTTCACCACCTGCGGCGTGCTGAAGGAAATGGCCCGCCAGCGCGTGAAATACAAAGTGCTGGTCGGCCTGACCTCGTCCTCCTCTCTGGAGACCCTGAACGGCTGCGCCAAGCAGGCCGAGGGCATCATCATCCCGACCTCTTTCGCGCCGGTAAACCCGGACGCGGTGGCCGCAGCCGACGCCGCTGCGGAACTGGGCGGCTCCGCCGACCTGCATTCGGCCGCCGCCTGGGAGATCATGATGATCCTCAAGGACGTCATCGAACAGGTCGGCATCCAGGCGACCGCGGACTCGGTCGCCGCCGACCGCCGGGCGATCCGGGACGGGCTGGCCAACCTCAAGACGACCAGGGGACTGCTCGGAGAGATCCAGCGGACCGACGAGGGCGAGGCCGTCAAGCCCTATGTCTATGTCCACGCCGATGACGGCAGCTGGGCCGTGCTTCACGACCCGAACGCCTGAGCACCGGGCTGCGGGCCGCCTCTCCCGGCGGCCCGCAAGGTCCTGACGCCGAAAGGCGGTCCTCATGTCGGATTTCTGGTGGCAGGTGATCGACTCCGTCCAGTCGGTGCTGGACGGGGTGATGTTCGGGTCGATCTATGCGCTGATCGGGATCGGCTTCACGCTGATCTTCGGCGTGATGCACAAGATCAACCTGGCCTATGCCGCCGCCTCCATCGGCGGCGCCTATGCCAGCCTGGCCGCGTTCCAGCTGCTGTCGGCGCCGGCGCTGGTCGTGTTCCTGTGCGCCGCCATCGCCTCCGGCTTTATCGGCTATGCCGTCTATATCTGCTGCTTCCGCTTCATCCCGGAGCACCTGCCGCTCGCCACGCTGATGGCGTCGGTGGGCATGCTGATCCTCATCGACGAAGTCGTCGTGCATGCGACGGCGGGCATGCCCGAACCCTATCCGGCGATGTTCGACGACGTGATGATCGACCTCGAACCGTTCTGGGTGCGGGGCGACCTGCTGACGATCTTCGCGCTCAGCGTCATCGCCATGCTGATCCTGCTTTACGTCCTCTACCGGACACGGCTCGGGATCGCGACGCGCGCCGTCGCCCAGCAGCCCGCGGCGGCGCAGCTCTGCGGCATCGGCCAACAGCGCACCAATGCGGCGACATTCGTCATCACGGGCGCGCTCGGCGGGCTTGCCGGAGCCATGGTGGGCGCCTCGGTCGGCATTCTCTCGCCGCTGCTCGCCCTGCCGCTCACGGTCAAGGGGCTCATCGTCACCGTCATCGGCGGCCTCGGCTCGATCCCCGGCGCCATCGTCGCCGGCCTGCTGGTGGGCGGGTTCGAGAACGTCTTCCAGTATTTCCGCGGCGTCACCGAGCGCGACATCTATGTCATGCTTCTGCTGTTCGTCTTCCTGACCTTCCGGCCGCAGGGATTGTTCGGCCGCATCTCCACAAGGGACTGAGGCCCCGTGGATTTCTATTACGGCATGGCGCAGCTGATCGGCGTTCACACGCTGCTCGGCCTGTCGGCCTATGTCGTGCTGCTGACCGGCCAGGTCTCGATGGCCCAGGCCGGGTTCTTCGCCATCGGCGCCTATCTGGCCGGCATGCTGACCGTGCTGGCCGGCTGGCACATCGTCCCCGCCATGTTGCTCGCCGCCGTCGCTTCGGCCTTCGTGGCCACCGCGGTCGGCTTCCCGGCGCTGCGCGTGAAGGGCCTGATGCTGGTCGTCGCCACGCTCGCCTTCGGCGAGGCGGTGCGCATCTTCTGGTTCAACTTCGACTACCAGATCGCCAAGGGCAATATCCAGGTCGGCCCGCTCGGCGGCGAAGGCTTCAAGCAGATCCGGTATTTCCCGGAGAACGGCTGGTCCACCGCCGATGTGGCGCTCTTCATCTGGGCCTGGGTCATCGCCGCCATGGCCGCGCTCTGGTGGCTGGACAGGAGCCGCGTCGGCTCCGTGCTGCGCGCGGTCGGCGAGGACGAGCTGGCGGCCCAGTCCGTCGGCATCAACCTCACCGCCGTCAAGGTGTCCGCCATGACCATAGGCGGGTTCATTGCGGGGCTTGGCGGGGCGATCTACGCCCATTACACGACCCATATCGAACATCTCAATTTCGGCGTTGTGCTCGCCACCTTCGCCATCGCCTACCCCATTCTCGGCGGGCTTTCCTCCGTGATCGGGGTGCTGATCGCGGTGATCTTCATCCAGGGCTTCCTGGTGGAGGTGCTGCGCTTCATGGGCGACTGGCGGAACCTCCTGTTCGGAGCGCTCATCGTGCTGGCCATGAATGTCCGGCCCGACGGGCTGTTCGATGCCCGCGCCATGCGCACGCTCCGCCGGCTGTTCGGCGCGCGCGATGCTTGAACTCCACAGCCTCTCCAAGCATTTCGGCGGCGTGCGGGCCGTGGACGACCTCAGCCTGACCGTGGACCGGGGCGAGATTTTCGGCCTGATCGGCCCGAACGGCTCCGGCAAGAGCACGACCGTGAACCTGATCTGCGGCGTATTCCCGACGACATCGGGCGCCGTCGTCTTCGAGGGGCAGGACATCACCGACGCCCCGTCGCACCGGGTCGTCGCCGCCGGCATCGGCCGCACATTCCAGAACATCCGCCTCTTCGGCGACCTGACAGTCTGGCAGAACCTGTGGGTGGCGCAGAACTCGGCCGAGGAACGGGGAACGAGCTGGTTTGCGCGCTGGCTCGGCAGCCAGCGGCGCGGCCGGGACCATGCCGGGGAGCTGTTGAAATTTGCCGGCCTCGCCGACCGCGCGGACGAACTCGCCCGCAATCTCGCCTTCGGCGAGCAAAGGCGCCTGGAGATGGCCCGGGCGCTCGCGGCCCGGCCGAAACTGCTGCTGCTCGACGAACCGGCGGCGGGCATGAACGCCGAAGAGGTGGGCCAGCTCGCGACCCGCATCCGGGCGCTGCGCGAGCACGGCATGACGATCCTGCTCGTCGAGCATGTCATGGAGCTCGTCATGGGCGTGACGGACCGGATCGCCGTCCTGAATTTCGGGCAGAAGATCGCCGAGGGCGCGCCGGCCGAAATCCGGAGCGACCCGGCCGTGCGCACGGCCTATCTGGGAACGGCCGATGCTTGAGGTCCGGGGGCTCGTCACGAATTACGGGATGATCGAGGCGCTGAAGGGCGTGGACATCTCCGCAGCCGAAGGCCGCATCACCTGCGTCCTCGGCCCGAACGGCGCCGGCAAGACGACGCTGCTGATGACGATCGCGGGCCTGCTCCGCCCGAGGCGCGGCAGCGTGACCTTCGAAGGCCGCGACATCACGGGCGCCTCCTCCACGGCAGTCGTTCGGCAAGGGCTCGCGCTCGTGCCGGAGAACCGGCTCGTCTTCCCGGACATGACCGTGCGCGAAAACCTGGTTGCAGGCGCCTATACCCGCCTTGCCCGCGACCGCGGCGAGGCGATGGCCGATCTCGACCGGATGCTGGAGCGCTTCCCGGTGTTGAATGCGAGGGTCAATGCCAATGCCGGCACGCTCTCGGGAGGCGAGCAGCAGATGCTGGCCGTCGCGCGCGCGCTCATGACGAAGCCGCGCTGCCTGCTTATGGACGAACCCTCGCTCGGCCTGGCGCCCCTGATCGTCGCGGAAGTCTTCAACATCATCCGGGAACTTAACGAGGACGGCGTCACGATCCTGCTGGTTGAGCAGAACGCCCACATGGCGCTCACGGTCGCGCACCATTTCTTCCTGCTCGACCAGGGCCTGGTGGCCTTCGACGGCGACCCCGGCGCCATGGCCGAGGACGAGGTCATACAGCGGGCCTATCTCGGGTCTGCCGGCGGCTGAGGCGCCATGGCCGATTTCCTCCAGAACTGTCTGGACGGAATTGCCACAGGATCCGCCTACGCCCTGCTCGCGCTCGGCTTCACGCTGATCTTCGGGGTCCTGCGGCGCCTGAACCTTTCCTACGGCCCGTCGATCATGGCAGGCGTATTCGCCGGCACTGCGCTCTATACGGCATTCAATGCAGGGCTTGCCGAAATCGCGATTGCGACCGTGGTCGGCGCCGTCGTCGTCGGGGCCTATATCGAACGACTCTGCTTCTGGGCCATCCGCAAGGACATGGCGGTGGCCTCCATGGTCTCCAGCTTCGTCATCTGGATGCAGATCGAGGAAGGCGTGACGCTCCTCTTCCCCGACCGGACCTATGCCTTTCCCGGCATACTCGCGGACGCGGTGGTCGAGTTCGGGCCCTTTTTCCTGCGGGCCTCCAGCCTGGCGATGCTCGCCATCGCCGCCCTCGCCGTCCTCTGCCTGCTGGGGCTTATCTACCGCACGCATTTCGGCCTCGCCGTGCGCGCCGTTTCCGAAAACCCGGAAGCGGCGCGGGTCGCAGGCGTCAATACCGGCCTGGTAACGCTGCTCGCCTTTGCCTGCGCATCGGCGCTCGGCGGGCTCGCCGGGTTCCTGATCGCTGCGGGCGACGAGCAGATCACGCCGCTCTTCGGGCTCTGGGCGACCTTCAAGGGCCTCATCGCGATGATGCTGGGCGGCATGGGCTCGATACCGGGTGCGGTGCTGGGCGGGCTCCTTCTCGGCGTCGTGGAGGCCAATGCGCTCTGGTATCTCGGCGTGGAAATGCGGGACCTCATCGCCTACATGCTGCTCTTCGCCGTGCTCGCATTCCGCCCGGGCGGCCTCATGGGGCAGGCGGCGCTCATGGCGCGGCGCGCGGCGGAAAGCAGGGTCTAGGGCCATGCTCGACGACCATCTCATCGGCGTGCTGTCCAATATGGGCATGATCTCCTTCATCGCCCTGTCGGCCTATCTGGTGCTTGTCGTCGGCGAGATTTCCTTCGGCCAGCAGGCCTTCTTCGCGGTCTCGGCCTATGCCTCCGGCATCGCCTCGGCCATGTGGGGCTGGCCGTTCCTCGGCGCGGTCCTTTGGGGCGCGGCCGTCGCGGGTCTTGCGGGCCTTCTGCTCGCCATCCCGACCCTGCGCATAAGGGGGCTCTATTTCGCCATTGCGACGCTCGCGTTTGCGGAAATGGTGCGCCTTTCGCTCGAAATCTTCACCTACCAGGTGGAGCAGGACGGGGAGCTTGTCGGCCCCAACGGCTCCGAAGGCTTCCGCGACATCCGCTACATCTACGAGGCGGACATGTCCGCCAGCGAATTCCTGCTGGTCATACTGGCGCTGCTGGCGGCGACGCTCGCCATAATCCTCTGGATCGAGAGAACGCGCCTCGGCGCCATATTGCGCATGGTGGGCGAAGACCCGGTGCTTGCCCGTCTCCAGGGCGTCAATGTGAACCTCGCCAAGATCGCAACGGTGGCCGCTGCCGGGCTCGTGGCCGGCATCGGCGGCGCGCTCTACGCCCATCTCAACACCTATGTCGAACCGAAGATCTTCAATGTCATGCTCGGGGTGCACGGGCTCGCCTACGGCCTGATCGGCGGGCTCGGTACCGCGTTCGGCCCGCTGCTGGGCGTCGCGCTCGACATCGGCGTCCTCGAATCGACGCGCGCCTTCTCCGGCTACCGCATGATCGTGTTCGGCGGGTTGGTCGCGGTCCTGCTGATCGTCCGCCCGCGCGGATTGCTGGACGAGGCCGCCGTTTACCGCATCCGCCGCTTCCTGTTGCGAAAAGATGCTGGCGATTGACGGGCTGACGGTCCGCTTCGGCGGGTTGACGGCGCTGGAGGATATTTCTCTCGCCGCCGTCGAGGGCGAAGTGCTGGGGCTGATCGGCCCGAACGGCTCCGGCAAGACCACGCTCATCAATGCGCTTACGGGCGTCTATCCGGCAACGGGCCGGGTCCGCTTCCGGGGCGAGGACCTGCTGGGCCTGCCGCCGGAGCGGATCGTGCGGCTCGGCCTTGTGCGCACCTTCCAGAACCTGCGCGTCTTCCGGCGCATGACGGTGCTCGAAAACGTGCTCGCCGCGCAGAACGGCATGACCGGCATGCGCTTCGCGGACCTCATAGGCGGCCGGCGCCGCGACGGGCGGCGGCGCGAACGGGCGCGCGACCTGGTCGAGCGGGTCGGGCTCGGCGGCGACGCCGACCGGCTGGCGGGCGAACTGCCGCTTGCGAGCCAGCGCCGGCTGGAGCTGGCGCGGGCGCTGGTCCGGGACCCCGCGCTGCTGCTGCTCGATGAGCCTTCCGGCGGCATGACCCCGGCCGAGACGCGCGAGATGACCGGCCTCATCGCAAGACTCGCCTGCCCCGGCCGGACCGTCATCGTGGTCGAGCACAAGATGGCGCTCATCACCGGCCTCTGCACGCGGCTCGCGGTGCTGAATTTCGGGCGGTTGATCGCAGACGGCGCGCCCGCGGAGGTCCTGCGCCGGCCGGCGGTGATCGAGGCCTATCTCGGGACCGAGGCCCCGGTCGATGCTTGAGGTGCGCGACCTGCGGGTGAGCTACGGGCCCGTGCAGGCGCTGGCCGGCATCTCGCTCGAAGTGCGCGAAGGCGAAATCGTGGCGCTGATCGGCGCGAACGGCGCGGGCAAGAGCTCGCTCATCCACGCGGTCGCCGGCCTCGCGCCCGCCGCCGGGGGAAAGGTCGCCTTTCGGGGTGAGGAGGTGCTCGGATTGCCGAGCCACCGCATATTCCGGCGCGGCATCGCGCTCTGTCCCGAGGGGCGCATGGTGCTGGGCGGTCTGACGGTCGAGGAAAACCTGAAGCTCGCCGCGCCGGGACGCCGTTCGTTCGCCGATCTCTACGAGCTGTTTCCCAGGCTCGAAGAACGCGCATCGAGCCGGGGCGCCTCGCTCTCGGGCGGCGAAGCGCAGATGCTGGCCATTGCCCGCGCCCTGGCCCGGGAACCCCGGCTGCTGCTGCTGGACGAACCCTCGCTCGGACTGGCACCGAACGCCGTGCAGGCCATCTTTGCGCTGCTGCCGCAGCTCCGGGACCGGGGATTGACGATCCTCCTGGTCGAGCAAAATCTCGTGCAGGCGCTGAGAGCCGCCGACCGCGCCTATCTCCTGGAGAGCGGGCGCATCGCGCGGCAGGGCCCGGCGCAGGCGCTGCTGGGCGACGAACGCATCGTCGAACGCTATCTCGGACTGGAAGAGGAGGCCTGACATGATACGCATACCGGCGCTTGCAGTTTTGGGGTTCGCCCTCCTTGCTCCGCCCGCTCTGGCCGGCGAACGCGCCGCCGCCGACGTTGTCTGCGAACCGACCGCGGAGGCGCTGGTCTATGCCTGCGCCATCGCCGTCACAGGGCGGAAATCGGCGGAACCGGTCATCGGAGAGGCGCTTTCCGTCAAGGCCGACATGCCCAGTATGCCGATGGCGCACAATATTCCGCCGGCAAGCGCCAAGCCGGTCGAAGGCAAGCCCGGCCATTACATGGCAGTGCTGGAGCTCGAAATGCATGGCGAATGGGCGCTGGCCATCGAGGTGGACGGAAAGACCGCGGAAACGGCCGCGCGCGTTCGCGACAAGGTCATCGTCAAGCAGCACTTCGGCTCCGGCGCGATGCAGGGCGGCCACAAGCACGGTTCGGGGCACGGCGGCGCGCCGAAGCGATAGGCGCCCCGGGGACTGCCGGCGGGGCTGCCGTGCCCGATACCGCCCGATATGCTATCTCTCGATCTCCGCTGGCACAGGGGAGAACAGGGAAGCCATGCTGACAAGACGCAATCCGGACTCCGTCCACGCCCCGCGCGGCTATTCGCATTCGGTGGAAGCGCCTGCCGGCGCCACCTGGGTCTATATCTCCGGACAGGTCGGCGTCAGGCCCGACGGTTCCGTCGTGGAGGATGCGCGCGGCCAGATCGACCAGGTCTGGGTCAATCTCGGCGCACAACTGGAGGCGGCCGGCCTCTCGCGGGAGAATATCGTCAAGATCAACGTATTCCTCACCCGCCGTGAGGACATCCACTACTACCGCGAGAGCCGGGGCGCTTTTCTCGGCGACCACCCGCCGGCGTCCACGCTGCTGTTCGTGTCGGGCCTGGCCGACCCGGCAATGGTGGTGGAGATCGAGGCCATGTGCGTCAAATGAGCTTCGCCGCCCTCAGGGAGCGTTTCGGCACACGGTTCAGCACCGCGGAGGCGGTGCGCGGGCATCACGGCAAGGACGCCACGTTCCATGCGCCGCACCCGCCCGACGCCGTCGTCTTTCCGGAGACGGTCGAGGAGGTGCAGGCCATCGTGCGCGCCTGCCACGAATCCGGCACGCCGGTCGTGCCCTTCGGCGCCGGCACCTCGCTCGAAGGCCATATCGGCGCTCTCGACGGCGGCATCACCATCGACCTGACCGGTCTCGACCGCATCCGCGAGATTCACGGCGACGACATGACCTGCTTCGTCGAGCCCGGCGTCACGCGCAAGCGGCTCAACGAGGAACTGCGCGCCACGGGGCTGTTCTTCCCGATCGACCCCGGCGCCGACGCCTCGCTGGGCGGCATGGTGGCGACCGGAGCCTCCGGCACCAATGCCGTGCGCTACGGCACCATGCGCGAGAATGTGCTCAGCCTCGAGGTCGTATTGCCGGACGGGCGCCTGATCCGGACCGGCACGCGGGCGCGAAAGTCTTCTGCCGGCTATGACCTCACCCGCCTTTATATCGGCTCCGAAGGCACGCTCGGCATCGTCACGGGCATCCATCTCCGGCTCTACGGCATCCCGGAGAGCATCGCGTCGGCGGTCTGCGCCTTCCCGTCGGTCGATGCCGCCGTGGACGCGGTCATCCTGACGATACAGTCCGGCATTCCCGTCGCCCGGATCGAGTTGCTGGACGAGGTGCAGATGGACGCCTGCAACCGGTATTCCAGGCTGGAATACGCCGCCTCTCCGCACATCTTCTTCGAGTTCCACGGCACGCCGGCGGGCGTGGCCGAGCAGGCGGAGGCGACAGGCGCCATCGCGCAGGAGTTCGGCGGCTCGGACTTCGCCTGGTCCACCACCACCGAGGAGCGCAACCGGCTCTGGCAAGCGCGCCATGACGCCTTCTTCGCCGCCATCGCGCTGCGCCCGGGTTCGGAGGGTTGGCCCACCGATGTCTGCGTGCCGATCTCGCGGCTTGCCGAATGCATCGCCGAGACGCGCGCCGACCTCGCCTCCGCGCCCTTCCCGACGCCCATCGTCGGACATGTGGGCGACGGCAATTTCCACGTCATCTTCGTCATCGACACGGAGAATGCCGAAGAAGTGCGGATCGCGACCGGGCTGAACGAGCGCCTGGTGCGCCGGGCGCTCGCCATGGGCGGCACCTGCACGGGCGAGCACGGCATCGGCTACGGCAAGATGCATTTCCTGGAGGACGAGCACCCCTCGGCCCTGCCGGTGATGCGGGTCGTCAAACGCGCGCTCGACCCGAAGAACATCATGAATCCGGGAAAGATCGTCCGTCTGTGACCCCGAGACTGCTCGCATTTGCGGGTTCCGTGCGCCGGGACTCATTCAATGCCCGGCTGGCCCGTTTCGCGGCGCGCGAGGCCGAGGCCGCCGGCGCGGAGGCGCTGCTCCTCGATCTCGCGGAATTCGACCTGCCGCTCTACAACGGCGACCTCGAAGCGGGCGAGGGCCTGCCGGCCGGCGCGGTTCGGCTGAAGGAGCTGTTCCTCGCCCATGACGGCTTCCTGATCGCCTCGCCGGAATATAACGGCTCGATCTCGCCGCTTCTGAAGAACGCCATCGACTGGGTGTCCCGCCCCGTGGCCGGGCAGCCGCCGCTGGTCTGGTATGCCGGCAAGGTCGCGGGCCTCATGGCGGCCTCGCCGGGAGCGCTGGGCGGCTTGCGCGGCCTTGTGCATGTCCGGCAGATTCTCTCCGGCATCGGCGTCATCGTCGCGCCCGCGCAGCACGCCATCGCGCGAGCGGGCGACGCTTTCGACGATGAAGGCGGCCTTGCCGAGGAGCCCCATGGCGCGGCGGTCCGGCGCGTCGTGCGGGAAACCGTGCGTCTCGCGGCAAAGCTGGGCGCCTGACGGTCGCCGGTGGCCGGCCCGCCGATCTTCACGCTCCGCGACGCCGAAATCGGTTTCGGCGGCGCGAGCCTGTTTTCCGAGGTCAGCTTCGGCATTGCGCGCGGCGACCGCGCCTGCCTGATCGGCCGCAATGGATGCGGCAAGTCCACCTTGATGAAGGTCGTTGCGGGCGAGCTGGAGCTCGACCTCGGCGAACGCTACGCCCAGCCCGGCATCCGCATCGCCTATCTGCACCAGGACCCGCCGGTCGATGCCGAGATGTGCGTCGGCGACTATGTCCGCCGGCCCCCGGACGAGGGGCCGCCCGCCGCCGACCACGCCGCCGCGGCGATGCTCGACCGGCTGGAACTCGATCCCGACCGGCGCATGGCGACGCTTTCCGGCGGCGAGAGCCGGCGGGCGGAGCTGGCGCGCGTGCTGGCCGTCGCGCCCGACATCCTGCTGCTGGACGAGCCGACGAACCATCTCGACCTGCCCGCCATCGAATGGCTGGAACGCCTCATTCGCGGCTATGAAGGCGCGGTCGTCACCGTCAGCCACGACCGGCGCTTCCTCGCGGACGTCACCGACCGCATCCTCTGGCTGGAGCGGGGCCGGCTGCGCCAGACCGCGCGCGGCTTCGCCGCTTTCGAGGAATGGTCGGAAGCGGCGATTGCGGAGGAACTGCGGCGGCAGGAGAAGCTCGACCGCCGGATCGCCGAGGAGACGCGCTGGCTGCATCGCGGCATCACCGCCCGTCGGCGGCGCAACCAGGGCCGCCTCGCCGCGCTGATGGACATGCGCGAGCGCCGCGCCGCCATGCTCGGAGCCCCGCAACGCGCCCGCATCGTGCTCGAGGAAAGCGAGATCAGGAGCCGCATGGCGATCGAGGCCGACAATATCGCCAAGCAATATGGCAGCCGCGCGATCGTCGAGGGTTTCAGCACCCGCATACTGCGCGGCGACCGGATCGGCATATTGGGGCCGAACGGGGCCGGCAAGACGACCTTGCTGCGCATGCTGATCGGCGAACTCCGGCCAGATTCCGGCAAGGTCCGCCGGTCGGCCACCCTGCAATCCGCCTATTTCGACCAGCGCCGCGCCTCGCTCGACCCGGGCGCCACGCTCCGGCGCACGCTCTGCCCCGAAGGCGGCGACACCGTCTTCGTTCGCGGCCGGCCCCGCCATGTGGTCGGCTATCTGAAGGACTTCCTGTTCGATTTCGACCAGGTCGAAAGTCCGGTCGGCTCGCTTTCCGGCGGCGAGCGCAACCGCCTGCTGCTCGCCCGCACGCTCGCGCGGAAATGCGACCTGCTGGTGCTGGACGAGCCGACCAACGACCTCGACATGGACACGCTCGACCTGCTGGCGGACGTGCTGGGCGATTTCGAGGGGACGCTGATCCTGGTGAGCCACGACCGGGATTTCCTCGACAAGACCGTCGCGAGCGTCATCGCGCTGGAGGGAGACGGCTCGGCGCGCGAATTCGCCGGCGGCTACAGCGACTACCGCCGGAACAGGCCGGCCGCCCAGTCCCGGACGGACCCGAAACCGCGGCCGAAGGCGGCGCCCGTCCGCCCGCGCGCGCCGGCCTCGAAGCTCGGCTTCCGCCAGCAGCGGCGCTGGGACGAACTGCCCGGCGAAATCGAGCGCGCGCAGAAACGGGCCGGGAAGCTGGAGCGCATGCTTGCCGACCCGGGCTTCTATGAGCGCGACCCCGAACGGTTCGCCCATGCAGCGGAACTGTTGAGCGGTGCGCGGACCGAGATTGCGGCCCTCGAGGAGGAGTGGCTCGAACTCGCCCTCTTGCGCGAAGAGCTCGAAAAGGTCTGAATGGAGGCTCGGTCCAGAAGGCCGGACGGCCGCGCCGGGCATCCTGCCCGGCGAGGAAGGTCCGGGCTCCACGGAGGAACGGTGCCGGGTAACGCCCGGCGGGGGCGACCCCAGGGAAAGTGCCACAGAAAACAAACCGCCGGCCCTCCGGGCCCGCCCGCCGGCCGGCAAGGGTGAAACGGGGCGGTAAGAGCGCCCCGCGGCTTCGGCAACGGAGCCGGCAGGGCAAACCCCACCGGGAGCAAGACCGAATAGGAGCGGCAGGCCGGAGCGAACCGCCCCGGCCGGCGTCCTCCGCGTCGCCGCTCGGGTTGGTCGCACGAGGCGTCCGGCAACGGACGTCCCAGACGAATGGTCGTCGCCGCCCGGAAACGGGCGGTACAGAACCCGGCCTACAGGCCTTCTGGATCGTCCTCTTGCGGACCTGGCAGAGTTCCGCGCCGAAACCGGTGAATTCGTCCACGGGGTCCCGCGGAAGCAATGCGGCGCGGCTGTCGGAGCGTCCCGGCCCTGAACCCCGGACCGCCCCGGAGGCCGGGCTCCCGCACGATTCCACAGGACTACGCCATGCGAGGTCAAATAATTTTAGGATAAAAGTCTAAGTAATAGAACATAACAACGTTGCAAAGCATGGACCCGGTCGAGCGGAAAGACCGAAGGTTATCTCCCCGGATCCCAAGCACACCCGGCTTTCCCGCGTCCCGGGCGCTATCGGGAGCCAGATCGTCGAGGGTCCCGGGCACCTTCGTTTGCCAGTTTCCCTAGCCCGGTCCCGAAGGGCCACTCACACTTTATCTTGTAGATCGACTTAATGTTATCCACAAGATGAAAACGAGCACGCTAAGTCGATACGCTTTTTGTTCCATTAAGGAATCGGGACCGTCAATTCCGCATGAACAAATTTTTTCTGCGGACGCCTTGACGAAGTGGTGGCGAAGTGGGAGGAAAGTGGATATAAGTGGTAGTGTGGTGGCAGAAAGGGGCAGCGTCCCTCGCCTAAAACACGAAAGGTGGCGTCTCCGGTGCGGGTCTCGGGCCAATACGACGCAAAACTGGATGCCAAAGGGCGGGTCATTGTACCGGCTGCTCATCGGCGCGCGATTCCCCAGGATGCCGAAATGCGCTTGCTGGCCGCGCCCGTGTTCGACGACCGCAACGCCATCTTTTTCTGTGAAGAGAGATACTTACAGAATTGGGCTAAACATATCCATAAGAAACTCAAGAAGGCCAAAGACCGAAACGGCAAGCCGATCGACTCCGGACAGATCGCCAGTCTTTTTGTCGGCGTCTCACGCGACGCGCAAATCGACGGGCAGGGCCGCCTGCTGCTTCCGCAGGATTTCCGTCAGGCCTGCGATATCGAAAACGAAGTCCGCTTCATCGGCAATGTCGGCATTATCGAGATCTGGAAGCCGGCGGCCCATGACAAGTGGGTCGGCGACGTAACCTCGGCTCTCGACGACGACATCAAGGCCATGATCCGCTTCGGCGGGTTCCTCCAGTCGGAGTCCGGGTCGTGACCGCCCGCGGGCACATCCCGGTCATGGCCTCGGAGGTGGTTGCCGCCATCGGGCCGCGAGCCGGCGGGCGCTATGTGGACGCTACTTTCGGCCGCGGCGGCTATTCGCGCGCGCTGCTGGCTTCGGCCCCTTGCCGCGTGCTCGCCATCGACTGCGATCCGGCGGCGGAAGGCGCCGCCGCCGCGCTCGGCCGGGACTGCGGAGACCGTTTCCGCTTCCGCCGGGCCCGTTTCTCCGAGATGGAGGGCATCGCCGCCGACGAAGCGTTCGCACCGGCGGACGGCATCGCGTTCGATCTCGGCGTGTCCTCCGCGCAGCTCGACGATCCGGCAAGAGGCTTTTCCTTCGCGTCCGGCCCGCTCGACATGCGGATGAGCGGCGAAGGCCCAAGCGCGGCCGATCTTGTCGCCGGTCTGGATGAGGGCCGCCTGGCCGACCTCATCCGCCGCTATGGCGAGGAGCCGCGCGCCCGCCGGGTGGCGCGCGCGATCGCCTCCGCGCGGAGCGAAGCGCCAATCCGCACCACGGACCGCCTCGCCGCCATTGTCGCGCGCGTCGTGCCGGCCGACGGACGCATTCATCCGGCGACCCGGACCTTCCAGGCGCTGCGGATCGCCGTCAATGACGAGCTCGGGGAACTAGACCGCGGTCTCGCGGCCGCCGAAAGGCTGCTGGCGCCGGGCGGGCGGCTTGCCGTGGTTTCCTTCCACTCGCTGGAGGACCGCGCCGTGAAGCGCTTCCTGCGCGAGCGCAGCGGCGCGCTTCCGGGACCTTCCCGCCACCGCCCGCCGCAATCCCCGCCTGCGCCGGCGTCCTTCCGGCTTCTGCACCGGCGCGCCGTAAGCCCCGGCGCCGCCGAAGTCGCCGACAATCCCCGTGCGCGGTCCGCCCGGATGCGCGCCGCCGAGAGACTCGCGGCATGAGCGCCAGGACGACATTCTTCTGGTGCATCGGCGCAGGGGCCATGGCGGCCGGCCTGTTCGCCGTCGGCGACCACGTTCAAGACCGCAAGGACAAGCTTGCCGAACTCAACCGCCTGGTACTCGCCGAGCGCGAGCGTATCCAGGTATTGCGCAGCGAGCTCGCTTTCCTCACGCAACCGCAAACCCTCGAATTCCAGAATGCGCGCGCCCTGGGCCTTGTCCCCATCGAGGCGGATCAGCTTCACCGGCCGAGTTTCCTCCCGACTCGCCCGGCCAGCTCTCCCGAACCGCCTCTGACCGGGGTGCGCGCCGGGCGGGACGGCGATCCCAACTCCGGACTCCCGACGGAGCAGTCGTCCCGCCTGTCTTTCGCCACCGGGACGGGAGGCCGGCAATGAGCCTGCATCGTTCGGCGGCGCCGGCTCTCGCGCTGGCCCGCACCCGTCTTGCAGTCGGCGTGCTCGCCTTCCTTGCAAGCCTCGTCGTCCTGTCGATCAAGCTTGTCGAACTCGGCATTCTGGCTGAGGAACGCCCGCCGCCCGCCCGGACGGCTGCCTCGCAACATCCGGTGGAACGCGGCGACATCCTGGACCGCAACGGACAACTGCTCGCCACCAGCGTCGTGTCGCGCGCGCTGGTGGCCTGGCCGCCGGAGATCGACGATGTCGAGGCAGTGGCCACACAGCTTTCGGCCGCCTTGCCCTGGCTCAGTTTCGAGGAAGCGCGCCAACGCCTGTCGCTCAGGCGGAAGTTCGTCTTCGTCGCAAGGCGCCTGACCCCGCGGGACCAGAAGGCGATGCTGGACCTCGGCCTCCCGGGCATCGGCTTCAGGTCCGAGGACATGCGCATCTACCCCCATGGGCGTCTCGTGGCCCATGTGCTCGGACGCACCAAGCCGAGCGATGGCGGCCTTGTCGGCAATGCCGGCGCGGAGAAGCGCTTTAACGAGATTCTCTCCGACCCGACGCAGAGCGTGCAGCTCTCCATCGATATCCGCATCCAGCACGTCATCCGTGAGGAGTTGGCGCGGGCGGTTGACCGTTTCTCCGCCATTGGGGGGGCCGGCCTGGCGCTCGACATCCGCACCGGCGAAGTGCTGGCGATGGTTTCGTTGCCCGATTTCGACCCCAATCGGCAGGCAAAGATTGACGAAGCGCGGGCCAACCGGGCCTCGCTTCTGGTTGCCGAAATGGGTTCGACATTCAAGCTTCTCACACTCGCCACGGCGCTGGACCGGGGCATTTCGCGCCTGACCAGCCGCTTCGATGCAACCGCGCCCATCAGGGCGTTCGGTCACAGGATCGGCGACTATCGCGGCCAGAACCGCGTGCTTTCGGCCGCCGAGGTCGTCGTCCACTCGTCCAATATCGGCGCCGCGCGGATTGCCGAGAAAATCGGAGCGGAAACCTTCAGGCACTATCTGGACAGGCTGGGCCTCCTGAGCCGCCCGGCGCTGGAATTGCCGGAAGTCGGCCATCCGATCGTGCCGCGAACCTGGCATCCGCTGACGACGATGACGGTCGGTTTCGGCCACGGTCTTTCCGTGAGCCCGCTCCAGACCGCATCGGCCATCGGCGCGCTGGCGAATGACGGGGTGGCGGTGCCGGTAACCCTGCTGAGGCGCACCATGCCGCCGACGGCCCGGAGAGTCTTTTCTTCCGAGACCTCCGACAAGATACGCTGGACGATGCGCCAGGCCGTGTTGCGCGGAACCGGGTCCCGGGCGGATAACGCCGCTTATCCCGTCGGCGGCAAGACCGGTACGGCCGAAAAGGTGGTGAACGGCCGCTATGACAGCAACAAGCGGCTGAACTCCTTTGTCGGCGTCTTCCCCATCGCCGACCCGCGCTTTGCGGTCATCGTCATGCTCGACGAGCCGAAGGCAGCCGAGGGGTCCCGCGGTTTCGCGACCGCTGCCTGGAATGCCGTTCCGGTGGCAGAAGCCGTGATCCCGCGCATCGGATCGATTCTCGGCGTGCCGGCGGCCGGTCCGGATTCGGATGCGTGGATGCAACGCGTCGTCCCGGACCGGCTTCTGTCGCAGCTGTTCCTGGACGAGGAAGCCTGATGTCCGCTGCCGGGTGCCGGATCGATCTCGATGCGCTCGGCATCTGCGGCATGACCGCCGACTCCCGCAAAGTCCGCCCGGGATACCTGTTCCTGGCCGTTCCCGGCGCCAATGCGGACGGCCGGACCTTCATCCCGGATGCCCTTGCCAAGGGCGCCAGGGCAATACTCGCGCCTGTCGGCACGGCCGTCGATTCGTTGCCGGCCGGCGTCGCGGTCATTCTGGACGAGGCCCCGCGCCGGTTGTTCGCCAGGCTGGCGGCGCGGTTTTTCGGGATGCAGCCGGCAAGGGTCGCCGCCGTCACCGGCACCAGCGGCAAGACCTCGGTGGTGGACTTCATCCGCCAATTGTGGCGCCTGCTCGGGCTGCCGGCGGCCAGTCTCGGCACTCTCGGCCTTGTCGCGCCGGGACATTGCCGCGCAGGCGCGCTCACCACGCCCGACCCCGTCGAACTGCACCGCGACCTCGCCCGGCTGGCGGAAGCCGGCATCGACCGGGTAGCGCTTGAGGCGTCCAGTCACGGCCTCGACCAGCACCGCCTCGACGGCGTGAAGGTCTCGACCGGCGTGTTCACCAATCTCTCGCGCGACCACCTCGACTACCATCCGGACTTCGAGAGCTATCTTGAGGCCAAGCTCGGCCTGTTCCGCCGGGTCATGCCGCCGGGCGGTCTCGCCGTGGTCAATGCGGACGACCCCGCCGGCGAGGCGGCCGGCGAGGCGGCGCACGCCGCCGGGCACAGGGTCTGGCGCTTCGGACGAGCGGGACCGGGGCTGGAGATCGCGATCGAGCAGCTCGAACCCGCCGAACAGGGACAGATTGCGGCGTTCCGTTTCCTCGGCCGCCGCCACCGCGTGCGCGTGCCCTTCATCGGCGCGTTCCAGGCGGAAAACGCGCTCGCGGCGCTTGGAGCCGTTGCGGGCGAACGCGAAGACCCTCATTCGGTCGTCGCCTGCCTGGAGGGGCTGCGCGGCGTTCGCGGCCGTCTCGAACTCGCGGCGCACGCCTTTTCGGGCGCGCCGGTCTATGTGGATTACGCCCACAAGCCGGGGGCGCTCGCCGCAGTGCTCGAGGCGCTCCGTCCCTTCGTGCGCGGCCGCCTCGTGCTGGTCTTCGGCGCCGGCGGCGACCGCGATGCCGGCAAGCGGCCGGAAATGGGCGCCGTGGCGGAGCGGCTGGCCGACCGGATCATCGTCACCGACGACAACCCGCGCACCGAAGACCCGGCGGCGATCAGGGCCGCAATTCTCGCCGCCTGCCCCGGCGCAATGGAAATCGGCGACCGGAAGGCGGCCATAGCCGCAGGGATGGAGGAGGCCGGCCCCGGGGACGCCCTGCTGATCGCCGGAAAGGGACACGAAACGAGCCAGACCGTCGGCGCCGAGGTTCATCCGTTCGACGACCGGGCCGTGGCGCGGCAACTGGCGGAGCAGGCGGCATGACGCTCTGGACCGCCAGCGAAGCCGCCGCCGCCACCGGAGGTGCGCCGCAGGGCGGCTGGGAGGCCTCGGGCGTCGCCATCGACAGCCGCACGATTTCGGCCGGCGACCTTTTCGTGGCTGTTGCCGGGCCGAACCATGACGGGCACTGCTTCGTCGGCCAGGCGCTGGAAGGCGGGGCGGCGGCGGCGATGGTGAGCCGGGAATGCGGCAGGGACGTGCCTTCGCTCCATGTCCTGGACACGCGCGCGGGCCTGTATGCCCTCGCCCGCGCCGCGCGCGCCCGGTCGACGGCGCGCATTGCGGCGATCACCGGCAGCGTCGGCAAGACGGGCTGCAAGGACCTGCTCTTCCATCTGCTCTCCCGCGCCGGGCGCACGGAAGCCAGCCGGGGCAATCTCAATAACGAGTGGGGCGCCCCGCTCTCCCTCGCCCGCCTGCCGCGCGAGGCGGCCTTCGCCGTCTTCGAGCTTGGCATGAACCATGCGGGCGAAATCGCGCCCCTCTCCCGCCTGGTCCGTCCGCATGCGGCGCTGGTGACCGCCATCGCGCCTGCACACACGGTGTTTTTCGCCAACCTTTCCGAGGTCGCCGACGCCAAGGCGGAGATATTCGCGGGCCTGGAGCCGGGCGGCGGCGCCGTGCTCAATGCCGATACGCCGCATATCGAACGCCTCGAAGCCGCGGCCGAACGCGCCGGCGCCGAGATCCTGCGGTTCTCCCGGCGGGCGGGCGATGCAGTGTTGCTGGGCGCCTCGCTCGACGCCGCCGGCAGCGATGTCGCCGCCGAAATCCGGGGCCGGCGGTTCGAGTTCCGGTTGGGCGCGCCGGGCGCGCATTGGGCGCTCAACGCGCTCGGCGTGCTGCTCACACTCGACACGTTCGGCGTCGAGCCGGACCTCGAAGTCCTGGCGGCGTTCCATCCGCCCGCCGGCCGCGGCGCGCGGAGGGATATGGGCGGCTGGACGCTGATCGACGAGAGCTACAATGCGAGCCCCGCCGCAATGGACGCCGCCTTCGACGTGCTCGGCCTCGCCGAGCCCGGACCCGGCGGGCGGCGGATCGCGGTTCTGGGCGACATGCTGGAGCTGGGCGCGGATGCGGGCCCTGCCCATGCCGAACTCGCAGCGCCGCTCGAGAAGGCCGGGGTCGATCTGGTCTTCGCCGCCGGGCCCGAGATGCGCCGGCTGTTCGACCGCCTGCCGCGCGCTCGGGGCGGCGCGCACCGTCCCGATGCCGAAGCCCTCGCCCCCCTGGTCGCGGACGCGGTGGCGCCAGGCGACATCGTGCTCGTCAAGGGCTCGCTCGGCATGGGCATGAAGGCCGTGATCGAGGCGCTGGAGCGTCGTGCAGGGGCAGAAGGTTGAGCGGCCATGCTTTACAACCTCCTCACGCCACTGGCCGAAGACTTCCAGCTTTTCAACCTGTTCCGCTACATCACCTTCCGGTCCGGGGCTGCGACGCTGACCGCGCTTGCGCTGAGCTTCATGCTCGCGCCGGGCATGATCGCCTGGCTGCGCGCCCGACAGGCCGAAGGGCAACCGATCCGCGAAGACGGTCCGAAATCGCATCTGGAGACCAAGCGCGGCACGCCGACCATGGGCGGCACGCTGATCCTCTCGGCCCTCGTCGCCAGCACGCTGCTCTGGGCCGACCTCGCCAATCCCTATGTATGGATCGTGCTGGCGGTGACGCTCTCCTTCGGCCTTGTCGGCCTGGCGGACGACTACCTGAAGCTCGCGCGCCGCAGCAGCCGCGGCCTGCCCGGCAAGACGAAGCTCGCGGTCCAGATCGCGGTGAGCGCGGCGGCGGCCATCGCGGCGGGCGAAATAATCGGCGAGCCGCTCGGTTACGGACTCGCCATCCCGGTGTTCAAGGACCTCGTGATCGACCTGGGCTGGTTCGCCGTGCCCTTCGCCGTGCTGGTAATGACCGGGGCATCGAACGCCGTCAATCTCACGGACGGCCTCGACGGGCTCGCGATCGTGCCGGTCATGATCGCCGCCGGCTGCTTCGGCATCATCGCCTATCTGGCGGGCCACACCGTGTTTGCGGAATATCTGCAGATCCACCCGGTTCCCGGCGCCGGAGAGCTTTCCGTATTGCTGGGCGCGCTGGTCGGGGCCTCCCTGGGCTTCCTTTGGTACAACGCCCCGCCGGCCATGGTGTTCATGGGCGATACCGGCTCGCTCGCCTGCGGCGGCACGCTCGGATCGGTCGCGGTCATCACCAAGCACGAACTGGTGCTCGCCATCGTCGGCGGGCTTTTCGTGCTCGAGGCGGTCTCGGTAATTGTCCAGGTGGCTTCGTTCCAGCTCACCGGCAAGCGCGTGTTCCGCATGGCGCCGCTGCACCACCACTTCGAGCAGAAGGGCTGGAGGGAGCCGACCATCGTCATCCGCTTCTGGATCATCGCCGTCGTGCTCGCACTCGCCGGCCTCGCGACATTGAAGCTCCGATGATCCCGCTGCCGGCATATCGCGGCGCCGAGATAGGCGTCATGGGGCTCGGACGGTCCGGCCGGGCGGCGGCGGCGGCCCTGGCGGCGGCCGGCGCGCATCTCCGCCTCTGGGACGACCGGGAGGAGTTGCGCCGGGACTTCGGCGATGTGCAGGCCTTCGACCCGTCCGGCCTGGATCGGCTGGTCTGGAGCCCCGGCATCCCCCATCTCCACCCGCGGCCGCATCCGCTTGCGGTCAGGGCGGACGCTGCGCGCGTCCGGCCGGAGGCGGACATCTCCCTGCTCGTCGAAGCCATGCCGGAGTGCCGTTTCGTCGGGATCACCGGCACCAACGGCAAATCGACGGCGACGGCCCTGATCGGGCACGCGCTCGGCAGGCTGGGGCTGCCGCATGCGGTCGGCGGCAATCTCGGGCCGGCGGCGCTCGGGCTGCCGGCGCTCGGGCCGGGCGGCGTCTATGTGCTTGAGCTCTCCTCCTACCAGCTCGCGCTGATGGCGCGTCCCGTCCTCGACGTCGCCGTGCTGCTCAATATCGCTCCGGACCATCTCGACCGGCATGGCGGGATGCATGGCTATGCCGCCGACAAGGCGCGTATTTTCATGAACCGGGCGACCGCCATCGTCGGCGTATCCGACCCCTGGTGCCGCCGGCTGGCGGAGCGCCTGCGGGCGGAAGGCCGGACCGTCGTCGCAACGGGAGACGACGGGCCGGACCTCCCCGCCCTGCCCGGCCTCCATAACCGCCGCAACGCGGCCGCCGCGCTGGCGGCGCTCGGCGCGCTCGGCATCGATCGCCGGGATGCGCTCGAAGCCATGCACGGTTTCCAGGGCCTGCCGCACCGGATGGAAACCGTCGGCGAGGTCGCCGGCGTCCGCTATGTGAACGACAGCAAGGCGACCAACCCGGAGTCGGCGGCCTTTGCGCTCGCCAGTTTCGATCGGGTGCGGTGGATCGCCGGCGGACAGGCCAAGACGGACAATCTCGACGCGGTCCGCCCCTGGTTCGGGCGCATCGCAAAGGCCTATCTCATCGGCGCGTCCGAGGCTCCGTTTGCCGAGGCGCTTGCCGGCCATGCCGCATGCGAGCGCCTGGGCGACCTCGACAGCGCGCTGGCGGCCGCCCATCGCGACGCGCGGCCCGGCGAAACCGTGCTGCTGGCGCCCGCCGCCGCCTCGTTCGACCAGTGGGACAGTTTCGAGGCACGCGGCGACGCCTTTCGCAAGGGCGTGCGCGAGCTTGCGGGAGGCGCTGGATGAGCTTCCTGCCCCGCACGGACCGAAGCTGGACCGCCCAATGGGTCTGGACGGTGGACCGGATGACGGTGGGCGCCGTTGCGGCGCTGATCGTTTTCGGCCTCATCCTGATCGCGACGGCCGGACCGGCCGTTGCCGAGTTGAATGGCGACCACCGCTTTCACTTCCTGTTCAAGCACGCCCTGTTCCTGCCGGTCGCCATCTGCATCATGGCCGGCTGCGCGCTGCTGAACCCGGTCCAGGTGCTCCAGATTGCCTGCCTCGTCGGCGCCGGCGCCCTGCTGCTGACGCTTGTAACCGCTCTTGTCGGGCCGGAGAACAAGGGCGCCCAGCGCTGGCTCTCGCTCGGCGTCATCGGCCTGCAGCCTTCGGAATTCCTGAAACCGGGCATGGCCGTGGTGTCCGCCTGGCTATTCGCTCATTACCGTATCGTCGTCGGCTCGCGCGCGCTTGTAATCGCCGCCGGACTTTTGGCCGCCGTCTCCGCCGCCCTGCTGTTGCAACCGGATGTGGGCATGACGTTCATGGTGGTTTCGGTCTGGTTCGGGCAATTCGCGCTGGCGGGCATGCCGGCACTGGGGCTGGCCGGCCTCTTCCTGGCGGCCGGAACGGGCGGAGTCGTCGCCTATTTCGGCTTCGACCACGTTTCGAACCGCGTCAACGCCTTCTTCGACGGCAGCGGCAGCGACCGCTATCAGATCGGCAGGTCGCTCGAATCCTTCAAGCAGGGCGGCCTTGTCGGCCAGGGACCCGGCGAGGGCGCCGTCAAGGAAACCCTGCCGGACGCCCATGCGGACTTCATCTTCGCCGTGCTGGGCGAGGAGTTCGGCCTTCTGGTCTGCCTCGCCGTGGTCGCGCTCTACGGCCTCATCGTCTGCCGGGGCGCGTTCCGGCTGATGGCGGAGGAAAACCTGTTCGCGCTTCTGGCCGTCTCCGGCCTGCTCGCGAGCTTCGGGCTTCAGGCTTTCATCAACATGGCCTCGGCCCTGGAGGTCATCCCGACCAAGGGCACCACCCTGCCCTTCCTCAGCTATGGCGGCTCGTCGCTCTTCGCTGCCTCGATCACGCTCGGCTTCGTTCTCGCGCTCAACCGGCGCCGGGACGGCCAGGCGGAGGTGTTGTGATGGCCGGCCCCATCGCCATCGCCGCCGGCGGCACCGGAGGCCATGTCTTCCCCGCGCGCGCCTTCGCCGCCTGCCTTGCCGCCCGCGGCGAAGCGGCCATTGCCGTCACCGACCGGCGGGGCGCCGCCTTCACCGGGGATGCGCCGGTGCATACCATCCGGGCCGACGCGCCCCGCAGCCTGCGCGGCCTCCTCCAGCTCGGGCTCGGCGTGTTCGACGCCCGCAAGGTGCTCGCCAGCACCCGCAGTTCCGCAGTCGTCGGCTTCGGCGGCTATCCCTCCGCGCCGACCGTGCTCGCGGCCCGCTGGCTCGGCCTCACGACCGTGCTGCACGAACAGAACGCGCTCCTCGGCAGGACCAACCGGCTGCTCGCGCGCGGCAGGGTCAAGGTTGCCGCGAGCTATCCCGGCATCGGAGACCGCCTGGTCGGCAATCCCGTCAGGCCGGAGATCGCAGCGCTTCGCAGCCGGCCCTATACACCCCCCGCGCCCGGCGAGCCCCTGCGGCTCCTGGTTTTCGGCGGCAGCCAGGGCGCGCGCATCTTTTCCGAGGTGCTGCCGGAGGCGCTCGGTCCCCTTGCCGGCCGGGTCGTCGTCCGTCAGCAATGCCGCGCGGAAGACCTCGAGGCGGCGCGCGCCGCCTATCGCAGGCAGGGCGTCGAGGCATTCCTGGCGCCCTTCATCGAGAACATGGCGGCCGCGCTCGGCGAAGCGCATCTGGTCATCGCACGCGCGGGAGCCTCCACCGTTGCGGAACTCGCGGCTGCCGGCCGGCCCGCCATCTTCGCGCCCTATCCCCATGCGACCGACGACCACCAGAGCGCCAATGCCCGGGCGGTCATCGAGGCAGGCGGAGGCTGGCTGCTCCCCGACCGCGACTTCACCCCGGACCGGCTGCGCGAACTGGTGGATGCCTGCCTTGCAGAGCCCGACCGGCTTGCGCGCGCCGCAGCGGGAGCACGGCAGTTCGGCAGGCCCGACGCGGCCGACGCCCTCGTGGATTTCGTCCTTTCGGAAGTCCGGGAGGCCGGGTCATGAGGCCGCTCCCCCTTTCCTTCGGGCCGCTCCATTTCATCGGGATCGGCGGCATCGGCATGAGCGGCATCGCCGAGCTGCTGCACCGGCTCGGCTGTTCGGTCAGCGGAAGCGATGCGCAGCCAAGCGCCAATACGGCCCGGCTGGAGGCGCTCGGCCTGACCGTCCGGATCGGCCATGACGCCGGCAATCTCGGCGAGGCAGCGGCAGTCGTGGTCTCGACGGCCGTTCCCGAGGACAACGCCGAACGGCAGGAGGCGCTTCGGCGGGGGCTTCCGGTCCTGCATCGCTCGGAGGCGCTGGCCGCCATCGCCTCGCTCTCATGGCCGATTGCGGTCTCCGGCACGCACGGCAAGACCACGACCACCGCGATGATTGCCGCGGTACTCGAAGCCGGCGGGCTGGATCCGACCGTCGTCAACGGCGGCATCCTCGAAGGCCTCGGCTCAAATGCAAAGCTGGGCCGGGGCGTCTGGGCGGTCATCGAGGCGGACGAAAGCGACAGGTCGTTCCTCAATCTCCCGGCGACGCTTGCCGTGGTCACCAACATCGAAGCCGAGCACATGGAGCACTACCGCGGCTTCGAAGAGATCGAGGCGTGCTTCGCCCGGTTCGCCGACTCGGTGCCACCCTTCGGCGCCGCCATTCTGTCAGCGGACAATGAAGGCTCGCGGCGGCTGGCGGCCGGATGCCGGCGACCGGTGTTGCGTTACGGGTTCGCGCCCGACGCCGATATTCGCGGCAGCGGGCTGGTGCTGGAACCTGCAGGCAGCCGGCTCGATGTGTCGGGCCTCGCGGACATCGAGGACCTGAGGGTCGGCGTGCCCGGCCGCCACAATGCGGAGAACGCGCTCGCGGCCGTCACGGTCGGCCATCTTCTGGGCGTCTCCGAGGACGCCATTCGCCGGGCGCTCGCGGAGTTCCGGGGCGTGCAGCGCCGGTTCACGCTTGCGGGCGAAGTGAATGGCGTGCGCATCATCGACGACTACGCCCATCACCCGACCGAAATTGCGGCCGTGCTGGCCACGGCCCGGCTGGCCGGATGCGGGCGGATCATGGCTGTCATGCAGCCCCACCGCTACACCCGGCTGAACGCGCTGCTCGACGACTTCGCGCATTGTTTCGAGCAGGCCGACAAAGTGTTGATCGCACCGGTCTATGCGGCCGGCGAAGCGCCGATCGCCGGCGCCAGCCGGGATGCGCTGGTGGCCGCGACCCGCGCCGGCGGACACCGGGATGTGAAGGCGATCGACGGGCCCGACGACCTGGCGGCATGCGCCGGCTCCTGGGCGGCCCCCGGCGACACCATCGTCTGTCTCGGCGCAGGCTCGATCACCGCCTGGGCGCACGCCCTGCCGGAATCGCTCCGGGAGGCCCGCAAATGACCCCGCGCTTCCCGCTGCCCTGCATCCGGGGGCGCGTGAGCGCGTCCGCCCCGCTCGACCGGATTACCTGGTTCCGGGTCGGCGGCCCTGCGGAGGCGATGGCCCGCCCGCTGGACCGGTCGGACCTGCAGGCGCTGCTGACGCAACTGCCCGGGGACGTGCCGCTCACCGTTCTGGGCGTTGCGTCCAACACGCTGGTCCGGGACGGCGGCATTGACGGGCTGGTGCTGCGGCTCGGACGCGGTTTTGCGGACATCCGCGCAGAGGCCGGGACGGTCGTCGCCGGGGCTGCCGCGCTTTGCGCCAATGTCGCCCGCGCGGCCGCGGACGCCGGCCTCGGCGGCCTCGAGTTCCTTTCCGGCATACCGGGCACTGTCGGCGGCGCGCTCGCCATGAATGCCGGCGCCTATGGCTGCGAGACCGCCGATGTGCTGCTGGACGCCAATGCAATGACGCGCCAGGGCGAAATCGAGCGACTCTTGAATGCCGATTTCGGCTTCCGCTATCGCGGCAACGAGGTGGGCAGGGACCGCATCTTCCTCTCGGCGCGCTTCCGGGGCGCGAGGCGGCCCGCCGAAGAGGTACGCGCCGCCATGGCCGAAATCGCCGCGGCGCGCGAAGCGAGCCAGCCGATCCGCTCGCGCACGGGCGGCTCCACCTTCCGCAATCCGGCCGGCGCCAGCGCCTGGGAGCTGATCGACCGGGCCGGCTGCCGGGGCTTGAAACGCGGCGGCGCGATGGTCTCCGAGATGCATTGCAATTTCCTGGTGAACACCGGGTCGGCGAGCGCCGCCGATCTCGAAGACCTGGCCGAGGATGTGCGCGCCCGCGTGCTGGCCGCCACGGGCGTCGGCCTCGACTGGGAGATCGAGCGTGTCGGCCGCCGGGGAGCGCCCCGGGTATGAACAGGATCGCGGTGCTCATGGGCGGCGTGTCCGCCGAACGGGAAGTCTCGCTCACCACGGGCCGGGCCGTATGCGAGGCTTTGACGACGCTCGGTTACACGGTCGATCCCATCGATGTCGGACCCGATATTCCGGCGCTCGCGGCGCGGTTGACCCCGGCCCCCGACGCCGCTTTCAACGCCCTTCACGGGCGTTTCGGCGAGGATGGCTGCATCCAGGGTCTGCTCGAGCTGATGGGCATTCCCTACACCCATTCCGGCATCCGCGCCTCGGCGCTCGCCATGGACAAGGCGGCGGCGAAGGCCGTGTTCAGGTCGGCCGGCATCGCCGTGCCCGACGGCAAGGTGGTGTGCTGCGGGGACGCGCATGACTCCATGCCGCCGCCCTATGTGGTCAAGCCGGTTTGCGAGGGCTCGAGCGTCGGCGTCATCATCGTCGAGGAAGGCTCCAACGCCGTTCCCCTCTCACCCGAGACCTGGCCGTTCGGCGGCAGGGCGCTGGTCGAGCGTTATATTCCCGGGCGCGAACTCACCGTTGCCGTAAACGACGGCCAGGCGCTCGGCCTGCTGGAAATCCGGCCCTACCGGGGCTTCTACGACTACGACACGAAATATACCGAAGCGCGCGCGGACCATCTGGTCCCGGCGCCGGTCGATGACGATGTGGCGGCCCAGGCGCTCGACATGGCCGAACGCGCGCATGCGGCGCTCGGCTGCCGGTCGGTCACGCGCGCCGACTTCCGCTACGACGAGCATGGCGGCGGGCTCTACCTGCTGGAGGTCAACACCCAGCCGGGGCTGACGCCGCTCTCCCTCGTGCCCGAAATCGCCGCCTGGGCAGGCATCGATTTCCCGAGCCTCGTCCAGCTGATGACGGAGGCCGCCCGATGCGATTTCTGAAGCTCCGGCCGGGCCGGCGATGGCTTCTGCGCCTGGGAGCGGTCCTGCTGCTGGCGGCGGGAACGGCCGCCGCCATCCGCACGGCCGAAACCGAATGGGCAGCCCGCCATTTCCGCGCCGCCATGGAGCGGGCCTACGCCGTGTCCGTTCGCGCCGGTTTCGAGGTCCGCGAAGTGATGGTCATCGGCCGCAAACGGACGACGCGAGAGGAGGTCCGGAGCGCTCTCGGGGCCGTTGCCGGCTCGCCCATCCTCGGGGTGGACATCCGTGCCGCGCGAACGCGCGTCGAGGCCTTGCCCTGGGTGCAGCAGGCGGAAGTGGAACGGGCGCTTCCCGACCTGCTGGTCGTCCGGCTCGTCGAGCGCGAAACGCTCGCGGTCTGGGATAGCGGGCGGGACTTCGCAGTCATCGACAGGGCAGGCCTCACAATCCCGAATCTCGATCCGCGCGACTTCGCCAAACTGCCCGTGGTCCGCGGCGAGGGCGCCGCCGCCGCCGCTCCCGCCATTTTCGCCACGCTGGGACAGGAACCGGACGTCGCCCGCCGCGTCACCGGGCTTACCTTCGTGTCGGGCAGGCGCTGGAACGTCCACCTCGACTGGCGAATCGAGATAAAGCTGCCCGAAGAAGGCGCCGAGGCCGCCTGGGCCCGCCTTGCCCAGATCGACCGCGAACGCCGTCTTCTCGACGGAGACATCGCCCATATCGACATGCGTTTCGACGGCCGGATGGTTCTGCGCATGGCCGGAAACAAGACCGCGGAACGGAGCTGAAACCATGGCGCGGGAAAACATCGTCGCAGCGCTGGACGTCGGCAGCACCAAGGTCTGCTGCTTCATCGCGAGGGTCCTCGAAGAAGGACGCTTCGATGTCATCGGCATCGGCGACCGCGCCTCGCGCGGCATCCTCGAGGGCGCCGTCGTCGATATCCATGCCGCCGGCCATGCCATCGCCACAGCGATTTCCCATGCCGAACGCATGGCCGGCATCGAGGTTCAGCAGATTTACGTGGCGACCAGCGGCGGGCGGCCGGCAAGCCAGCGCATCCGCGTCGAGCTTCCGGTCGCGGGCCCGAGGATCGTCCCCGCCGATATTCGCGGGGTCCAGAACACCGCCTATGCGCGCATCGATACCAAGGACCGCCGCCTGCTTCTGGTCCGGTCGCTGGGCTACGCGGTGGACGGCGTGGACGGCGTCGAAAACCCGCTCGGCATGTATGGCAGCCGCATCGGTATCGACCTCCATGCGGTCACCGCGGAAGCCGGGCCGATCGCCAATCTGGAAGCGTGCGTCAGGGCGGCGCATGTCGAGGTAGCCGGCATTCTCCCCGCACCCTATGCCGCCGGACTGGCCGTGCTCAGCGAAGAGGACCGCGAGCTCGGCATCGCGGTGGCCGACATGGGCGGCGGGACCACGGGAATCGCCGTCTTCAACAACCGCGGCGTGACCTTCGTGGACGTATTGAAAAAGGGCGGCGCGCGGCTGACCGAGGATGTCGCATACGCCTTCTCCATGAGCTTCCGCGAGGCCGAGGAGATCAAGGTCAAGGAGGCGAGCTGCCTCAGCGGCTCGCCCTTCGAGACGAACACGCTGCCGGACGCAAATGCGGAAGAGAGTTACCGGAAGAACGGCCGCCACGCGGTTCCGCCCTATCTGAGGCAGATCGTTACACCGCGAACGGAACAGACCTTCGAGCGCGTTCGCGCCCGCCTGGACGAGACCTATGCCCAGATGGAAGCGGGACGCCGGGTCGTCCTTGCCGGCGGCGCCAGCCAGCTTGTCGGCGCCGCCCGACTGGGGGAACTGATCCTGGAACGCCAGGTCCGCACGGGAAGCATCGGACCCGCCTTCCGGATCGCCGAGTCCCGGACCGGCCCCGCCTACGCCGCCTGCGCCGGCCTGCTCGTGCATGCCCACGGCGGAGATGCGCCCGCCGCGCTCTCCATGCCGGCCCTGGCGTCCGCCCCTACACATCTCTTCGCCCGCTTCGGCGCGTGGATGCGCCAGCACATCTGACGACGAACCCCAAGCCACAGGTTGCCCAGACAGGAGAACCCGATGAGCACAATCAACTTTCACTCTCCGCCCGACTATGTCGAGATGAGGCCGCGAATCACGGTCATCGGAGTCGGCGGCGCGGGAGGCAATGCGGTCAACAACATGATCCGCTCCGATCTCCAGGGCGTCGAATTCCTGGTGGCCAACACCGACGCACAGGCGTTGGGCCTCTCGGACGCGCCCAACCGCATCCGGCTCGGCGCCAACCTCACCAACGGCCTCGGCGCCGGCGCCGAACCCGACATCGGACGGGCGGCCGCGGAGGAAGCTCTCGACGAAGTCATGGCGGAGATCGAAGGCTGCCACATGCTCTTCATCACCGCCGGCATGGGCGGCGGCACCGGCACCGGCGCCGCTCCCGTGATCGCCCGGGCGGCGCGGGAGCGCGGCGTGCTGACGGTGGGCGTCGTCACCAAGCCGTTCAATTTCGAGGGCACGCGCCGCATGCGCGCTGCCGAGAACGGCATCGAGGAGCTTGCCAAGTTCGTCGATACGCTGATCGTCATCCCGAACCAGAACCTGTTCCAGGTGGCCGACCCGCGGACCACGCTCGCCGAAGCCTTCCAGATGGCGGACGAGGTGCTGCAGTCGGGCGTGCGCGGCGTGACCGACCTGATGATCAAGCCGGGCCTCGTGAACCTCGACTTTGCCGACATCCGCTCCGTCATGCGTGAAATGGGCAAGGCGATGATGGGCACGGGCGAGGCCGAGGGGGAGACCCGCGCCATGGACGCTGCGGAAGCCGCCATCGACAATCCGCTGCTGGACGACACGTCCATGCGGGGCGCGCAGGCGGTGCTCATCAACATAACCGGCGGGTTCGATATGGGCCTGCTGGAGGTGGACGAGGCCGCCAACCGCATCCGCCGGGAAGTGGACGACAACGCCAATATCGTGTTCGGCTCCACGCTCGACGAGAGCATGAACAACAAGATGCGCGTGTCCGTGGTCGCGACCGGCATCGAGTCGGATTTCAAGCGCGAGACCGATCCCGTCCTGCCAGGCATCGTCGCCGTCGATCCGCCGGTGGAAGACGGGGCGACGGAAGCGGCCATGCCGGAGGAAGCCGCCGAAGAGCCGGCCCGCGAAGTCGCAGTGGCCGAGGCCACCGGGAAAGAGGCCCCGATGGAGGCTGCCGCCGGGACCGCGGAACAATCCGGGGAAGCCGAAGCGGCGGAAGAGGAAGCGCCGGCGGCAGAGCCCGCAGCGGCCGAGACCGACGATGCCGAGGCCGCGCCGCGCAAAACGCGGCTGTTCCACACGCCTCCGGCCGCCGCCGGGCCCGAAACCCCGCCGCCGGCGCCGCCGCGCCGCACATGGTTCGGCCTGCCGGGCCTTCTGGGACGGGAAACGGAAGAAACCGCCAAGGAGCCCTCGGTTCTCGCAACGACCATCGGCAGCGGCAACGCGGTGCCGGCCCCGGCCGAGGACGACGAGCAGCTCAACATCCCGGCTTTCCTGAAGCGCCAGGCCAACTGAGGGCGTTCAGGGCGCGAATTCGGCTCGCATATAGCCCTGCAGATAGAGCAGGGCCGCGAGCCCGGCGCGGTCCACCCGGATGCGGGCCTCGGCGGCCACCGCGGGCTTCGCGCGAAAGGCGACGCCGAGCCCGGCGGCGGCCAGCATAGCGAGGTCGTTGGCCCCGTCGCCGACCGCCAGCGTCTCCCCGGGCGCGAGGCCGAGCGCGTTGCGGCGTTCTTCCAGCACCCGCCGCTTCGCGTCCCGGCCGAGAACGGGTTCGAGCACGCGGCCGGTCAGCCGCCCGTCGCGCACCTCCAGCCGGTTGGCCCGCACCTCATGGAAGCCGAGCCGGGCCCCTACCGGCTCCGCGAACAGGGTGAAGCCGCCCGACACCAGCATGCAATGGGCCCCCGAAGCGCGCATCGTCGCGACGGCCGCGCACGCGCCCGGCATGGGCCGCAGGCGCGCCAGCACCCGCTCCGCCGCCGCCAGCGGCAGCCCGGCCAGCAGGCCGACCCGCTCCCGGACCGCCGCCTCGAAATCCAGATCGCCGTTCATGGCGCGCGCCGTGATCGCGGCCACCCGCCCGCCGATCCCGGCCTCTACCGCCAGCTCGTCGAGCGTCTCCCCGGCGACCATGGTCGAGTCCATGTCGGCGATGAGCAGGCGCTTGCGCCGTCCGCGCGCCGGCAGCACGGCCCAGTCGATCCCCGCCTCGCCGGGCTCCGCATCGGGCACGGCCACCGCCATCTCGACCGCATCGGGGCCGAGCCGGCGCACCGGGCCCGCCTTGAGCCGCCCGGCAAGGCGCGCGACAATCGCCTCGTCCAGCGCCTCGCCTTCCGGCGCCATCGCCACGGCCACCCAGTCCATGCCCGTATCCTGCGACATGCCGCCCATCATCGTCATTGCGGGCCCGACGGCGAGCGGCAAATCGAAGCTGGCGCTCGAACTGGCGGCGGCGCTCGCCGGCAGGGTCGTGAATGCCGACAGCATGCAGGTCTATCGCGAGCTCCGGGTGCTGACCGCGCGGCCGGGGCCGGCCGAGGAGGAACGCGCGCCGCACCGGCTCTACGGCGTCCTGCCCGCCTGGGAGCGCTGCTCCGCCGCGCGCTGGCGGGAAATGGCGCTCGACGCGCTTGCCGGGGAGGGGGGGCGCCCCGCCATCCTCTGCGGCGGCACCGGCTTCTATATCGAGGCGCTGCTTAACGGCCTCTCCGACATGCCCGATACGGCGCCCGGCATCGAGGCCGCCGCCCGCGCGCGCCGCGAGGCGCTGGGGGCCGAGGGCTTCCACCGCGAAGTGGCGGCGCGCGACCCGGAACTCGCCCGGCGCGTGCCGCCCGGCGACCGCCAGCGGCTGCTCAGGGCCTGGTCCGTGTTCGAGGCGACCGGCACGCCGCTCTCCGAGTGGCAGGCCGGGCCGCGGCCTGCGCCCCTTCAGGCCTGGACCATCCTCCTCGACCCGCCGCGCGAGCGGCTGCAGACGCGCATCGAGGCGCGGTTCCGTTCCATGCTGGCGGCCGGCGCGCTGGAGGAAGCCGACCGGCTCCGCGGCCTCGACCCGGACCTGCCGGCGATGAAGGCGCTGGGGCTGCCCGAACTTCATGCCCATCTCGCCGGGGAGATCGCGCTCGACGAAGCGGAACGGCGCGCGGTCTTTGCGACCCGCCGTTTCGCCAAGCGCCAGCGGACCTGGTTCCGCAACCGCCTTCGCGCCGACGCGGCCTTCCGGCAAGACTGGTCTCCCGACCTTGCCGCCACCGCAATGGCCAGCCTTCCGCAGCACATTCGCGGCCCGGAGCCGACAGGCCCGTAACCGTCTTTCGACCGGAACGGCGCCGCGCGGCCGCAGGAATCCGCCGGAGATGTCATGGGATGTCATGATTTGCATGTCTATGACGCATACCCTGTGGCCCTTTCAGGCATGGAGCCGCGGTTTCGGGCGGGATTTCCGGCATTCCATCCGGTTTGCCCGGCCTCGCGTTTTCGGCATGGGTCTCTCCTCCCGATCCGCCTTCGTTCCGTTCCTCCCGCCGCCCTGCTCCCCCGAGCGGCGGAACCCTAATTCGCGCGTATCGTGCGCGCCGGCGCCCGCGCCCGTGGGCGCGCGTTTCGCGGCGGCGCGAATCGCGCGCCTGATTGCCCGGGCGCGCCCCCGCGCGCGAGGCGGACGCAGGGCACACTTGTCCTGTCGGCTTCACAGGGGCTTTTTTTCGCGCCGGCGCGAACGGCGAAACGAAGCGGCCCCGCGGATGCCGCTTCCTTCCCCCGGCCTTCATTTAGGGAAAGATTACCCGAATTCAAATCCCTTTTCAAGAATTAATTCAAACTATATGCGACAAATAGGGGTTAATCTGCCGGTCTATGCCGTGTCCTCCGGGTCCAGGATTTCGATATGGGCGGCGAAGCGGCGGAAGTCCCGGACATTGAAGGTCAGCAGGCGCCGTTCGCCATATGCCAGCATGGTGGCGACGATATTGGCGTCATGCACCTGCTTGCCGCCCATGGGAATGTCGCGGCAGAGCCTTGCCAGCAGGTCCATGACCTGCGGCCCGTCCTCCAGCACCTCATACGTCTCCTCCATCCATGAAAGGTCGGAGAGCGCCCTCGCCATCGGCAAGGGGGCGGACCACGCCTGCGGCCTGGTCGCAGCCGCCAGATATTCGCGCATGACCTGACGACTGATGCGCAGAACCTCACCGCTCCGCTCGGCCCGGTTCAACGCCGCCCTTGCCACGGCATGCGCCGGGGCCGCGTCGAACCGGGCGGGGATGAAGAGGTTGGTGTCGAGGAACACGCGGCTCAGCCGTCGGACCCGGATTCGCCCTCCGGACCACCGGTCAACCGGCCCATATCGTCGTATATCTGCTCACGGCTCACCGTGAAGCCTTCCGGCCAGGGCCCACCGTTCCATGGCGGGAAATCGCGGTCGAGGTTGAAGTCCCGCCCGGGGCGCCGCGCGCGCCGCTGCACCGGCAACCCCATTGTCGCCGGACCTTCCCGAAGGCCCTCTCCAAGCCAGGACATATCGTCGTCTCCCTCTCCGTAGCGGATAGCCCCGGTGTCCGCCGGCGCTTCCGCCTCTCTCTCGAACACCAGCGTCTCGGCCTCCAGATCGACCCGCGCCGTCCGCCAGCCGGCCGCCTGCCATGCAAGCGCATGGGAATGGCCGCTTCCCTTGCGGGAATTCGCCCACCACGGCCGGTGAAGCCGGGCCGAATCGGGCAGGCGGAAGCCCAGTATCCGCTCGACCTCGCCGAAACCGGCCCGCCACTCGGTTTCCGGCCGGAGCGACAGCAGATGCCTGTAAAGCGGCGCATATTTGCCGCGCGCCGCCGCTTTCCTCATCAACCGTTCCCGGTCCGTTGCCATCGGCTCACCACGCTCAATAAGTTCTTACTTACCTGAGTGTTGTATTTCCGCCCCCGCATGTCAACAGGCTTCCCATATCGTGAAGCCTTCCCATTTCCGCATCCGCTTGGAACAATGGCGCCCGGGAGGCTTGCGATGCAGTACGACTACATCATCGTCGGCGGCGGGTCCGCCGGCTCGGTCATGGCGAACCGGCTTTCGGCCCGGAGCGCCAACAGGGTCCTGTTGCTGGAGGCGGGCATCGACACGCCCCACGGCGCGATTCCGCCCGACATCCATTCGAGCTATCCCGGCACGGCCTATTTCAACCCGGACTACACCTGGAACCGGCTCCGGGTGCGGCTCCAGCCGGTCAACAAGAACCTGCCCGACAGCGAGAAGCCGGAGCTGCGCAATTACGAGCAGGCGCGGATCATGGGCGGCGGGTCCTCGATCAACGGGCAGATGGCCAACCGGGGCGCGCCGAACGACTATGACGACTGGGGGCGCCAGGGCGCGAAGGGCTGGAGCTGGGAAGCCTGCCTGCCCTTTTTCCGCAAGCTCGAACGCGACATGGACTTCGGCGGCGAGCTGCACGGCAGCGACGGGCGCATCCCGATCCGGCGCATCTACCAGCAGGAATGGACGCCCTACGCCAGAGCCGTGGCGGAGGCGATGACCGAGCTCGGCTACTCCTATCTCACAGACCAGAACGGCGTTTTCGAGGACGGGCATTTCCCGGTTACGGTGTCGAACCTCTACGACCGCAGGGTCTCGACGGCCATCGGCTATCTCGACCCGCCGACGCGGCTGCGCGAGAACCTGGAAATCCGCGCCGAGACCCAGGTGAGCGAGATCCTGTTCGACGGCCTGCGCGCGGTTGGCGTCAGGGCCGAGCGGCGCGGCAAGTCGGAGACCTTCATGGCCGGCGAGGTCGTGCTGTGCTGCGGCGCGGTGCATTCGCCCGCGCACCTGCTCCGCTCCGGCATCGGCCCGGCCGGCCATCTGGCCGACATGGGCATCGAGGTCCGCCACCACCTGCCCGGCGTCGGGCAGAACCTGATGGACCATCCCTCGGTCGCCTGCTCCACCTGGCTTCCGGACGAGGCGCGGATGACGCGCAAGGACGCCCGTCACATCCATGTCGGCGCGCGCTATTCCTCGGGCCTGCACGACGCGCCGCAGGGGGACATGTTCATCGTCCAGGTGTCGAAGTCCGGCTGGCACGCCATCGGCGAGCGGCTCGGCTCGCTGCTGGTCTTCGTCAACAAGTCCTATTCGACGGGCGAAGTCCGCCTGGCGTCGAAGGACTGGCGGGACGAGCCGGAAGTCGAGTTCAACCTGCTCTCGGACGAGCGGGACCTCGACCGGCTCAAGGATGCCTTCCTGCGCGCGTCCACCATCAACCTGCACCCGGCCGTGGCGCGCGTCGCCGGCCACACCTTCCCGTCCTCCTACAGCGAGAAGGTGCGCGCCATCGGGCGTGTGACCAAGCGCAACGAGATGATTTCCAGGGCGGTGGGCGGCGTGCTGGACATGGCCGGCGGCATGCGCGGCATGCTGATCGACCGGCTGATTACCGGCGGGCTGCGCCTGCGCGACCTGCTGGAGGACGACAGGGCGCTGGAGGGCTTCGTGCGCGCCACGGCCGTCGGCGTCTGGCACGCCTCCTGCACCAACCGCATGGGCGGCGACGACGACCCGATGGCGGTCACCGACGAGCAGGGCCGGGTGCGCGGGCTCGCCGGGCTCCGGGTGGTGGACGCCTCGATCATGCCGTCCGTGCCCTGCGCCAACACCAACATCCCGACCATCATGATGGCCGAGCGCATCTCCGATACCGTGCTTTCCGACGGCTGACGGGCGCGATACATACTGTCGCATATCCCGAATCGAGGCGAATTCGGGAACGGTATCAACAGCTTGTCCGGCCCTGCGGTTCCTTGACAGCGGGGGCCGGGCGCTCCTAGTGTCCGGGCGCTTTCGGCGCGGGCTTCGCGCCGGACGGCGTTTCGTGGCGAAAATGGGCGAAGACGACAGGAACGGCCCCCTTCACGATTTCTCCGACAGACTCGCCGATGCCCGGCGCCGCAGGGAAAGCGCGGCGCCCAAGGCGGCCCCGAAGGAGGGGCTGGGCGCGGCCATGCGGATCGGAGTCGAACTGGTGGCGGCGCTGGGTGTCGGCGCGGCCATCGGCTGGGGACTGGACCGTTGGCTCGATACGGCGCCCTGGTTGATGGTGGTCTTTTTCGTGCTCGGGGCGGCGGCCGGCGTGATGAACGTGTACCGGTATACCGGTATATGAGCGGCATGGACGCCGCGCCCGGCTGGCGCCGGAACGGGCGTCCGCGGGACGAAGAGGAAGGCTAGAGGGGGACTCCGGGTGGCGGGAGACGCGCACGGTCCGCTGGAGCAGTTCCGGATCAGGGAGCTGGTCGATATCCCCGTGGCCGGGATCGATCTCGATATCACCAATTCGACCGTATGGATGGCGGTCGCCGCCGCCGGCGTGATCGCGGTGATGGTCGGGGGCACGCGCAGGCGCGCGCTCGTGCCGGGCCGGCTGCAGTCGATCGCCGAGCTCTCTTACGAGTTCATAGCCGGCATGGTGCGCGACACCGTGGGCGACGAAGGCCGGAAATACTTCCCGCTCATCTTCACGCTGTTCATGTTCATCCTGTTCGGCAATCTCGCCGGGATGATCCCTTACAGCTTCACCTTCACCAGCCACATCGCGGTCACCTTCGCGATGGCGGCCGTGGTCTTCGTCGGCGTCACCGTGCTGGGCTTCATCAAGCACGGGCTGCATTTCTTCAGCTTCTTCGTGCCGCCCGGCGTCTCGGTTCTCATGTGGCCGCTGCTGATCCCGATCGAGATCATCTCCTACCTCTCCCGGCCGATCAGCCTCTCCGTGCGCCTCTTCGCCAACATGCTGGCCGGTCACACCCTGCTCAAGGTCTTCGCCGGTTTCGTGCCGGCGCTGGGCGTCGCGGGCATCCTGCCGCTCGCCTTCGTTTCGGCGCTGACGGGGCTTGAGATCGTCATCGCGTTCCTCCAGGCCTATGTGTTCGCGATCCTCACCTGCCTCTACATCAACGACGCGCTTCACCTCCACTAACCGGCTTTCCGCCCACGCGAAGAAGGAACCAATCCATGGAACTTGAGGCCGCCAAAGTCATCGGCGCAGGTCTTGCCGTCATCGGCGTCATCGGCGCCGGTATCGGCATCGGCAATATTTTCGCTTCCTTCATCCAGGCCGTCGGGCGTAACCCGTCGGCGCGGGGCGAAGTCTTTCCGATGACCATGCTGGGCTTCGCGCTCGTCGAGGCCATCGCGCTGTTCGCGCTCGTCGTGGCGCTCGTCATCCTGTTCGGCTAAGGCCGCGCACCCCGCGCCCGCCCATGCCGCAACTGGAGCAGATCTCCACCTTCCCGAGCCAGATTTTCTGGCTCGCGGTCATCTTCGCCGTCCTGCTCGTCACGATGCTCCGGGTCGCCCTGCCGCGCGTGCAGGACATCCTGCAGGAGCGCCGGGAGCGGATCGACGACGATCTCGCCCGGGCTGCGGCGCTGCGCGACGAGGCCGAGGGCGTGCTGCGCGCCTATGAGCAGGCGCAGGCGGATGCGCGGGCCGAGGCGCGGCAGCTCATCCGCGAGCAGCAGGAGGCGGCGGCCGCAGAGGCGGCGGCCCGCAATGCGGCATTGGGCGAGCGCCTTGCCGCCGACGCCGCCGCGGCCGAGGCCCGGATCGCCGAAGCGCGCCGCGAGGCCCTTGCCGGCATCGAGGCGGCGGCGGGCGAGGTGGCCCAGGCGATGACGGCCCGGCTGATCGGCGTCGATGTCGATGCGGACGAAGCCGCCAGTGCCGCCCGGCAGGCAGGCGGGTGATGTTCTCCGATCCGACATTCTGGACTGCGGTCGGCTTCGTCATCTTTGTCGCGGCCATCGCACGCGTCGTCTGGCGTATGGCGACCAAGGCGCTCGACGACCGGGCGGCCGGGATCAAGGCGTCCCTCGACGATGCGGCGGCGCTTCGCGAGGAGGCTCAGGCCATGCTCGCCGACTACAGGCGGAAGCAGCAGGGCGCGGAAGAGGAAGCGCAAGCCGTGCTCGCCCATGCGCGCGAGGAGGCGGCGCGCATGGCGGAAGAAGCGGCAGGCGCGCTCGAAGAGGCGCTGAGGCGCCGCGAGCAGCAGGCGCTCGCCAAGATCGCCCAGGCCGAGCAGGAAGCGCTTGCAGATGTGCGCGCCCATGCCGTCCGGTTGTCGGCCGCGGCGGCCCGCACCCTGATCGAACGCCATCTGGACAAGCCCCGCGCCGACGCATTGGTCGCCGAATCGGTCGAAAGCCTGCCCCGCCACCTGAACTGAGCCGCGCGCGGGCCGGCGCCCGGCGCGGGCGGGCGTTACCTTTCGTCACAAAATCGCCTTCGGCTGAAAAACGTCCGTTACCCTCGGGCGGCAGGCTTGCGCCGTCTGCAAGCAGGACCGGCTTCCTCATGGGCACTGTCGCCGCATCCGCCGAAACGGGCCGTATCGCCCCGCACGCCGTGCCCGGCGGGACAGGAACGGGAAATAGAAGTGGAACGGGTGGGGGCGGGCGGAGTATTCTGGGCGCGCCGTGAATCCGCGCGATGCAGAGATCGTCCCCGCCGAGTCCGGGGCGCTGACCGAAGGGACCGGCCGTCAGCCGCGCCGGAGGCTCCGGCGTTTGCGCCGCGCGATCCTGCCCCTGCTGGTGCTGGGGGCGGGGATCGCGGCGTTCCTGGCGATGATGGCGACGCGCACGGCCATCCTGCCCGAAGCGCCGGGCGAGCGCGTCTGGGCGGTCGAGGCCGCGACCGTCATGCTGGAGACGACCCGGCCGCGCATTCCCCTGTTCGGCCAGGCCGTCGCCGGGCGGTCGGTGGACCTCCGCCCGCTCGTCGCCGGTCGCGTCGCGGCCGTCGGTCGGGACTTCCGCGAGGGCGGCTATGTCGCCGAGGGCGATCTGCTGGTCGCCATCGACCCGTTCAACTTCGAAACGGCGCTCGCGCTCCGGACCGCCGAGCTCGCTGAAGCCCGCGCAACCCTGCGGGAGATCGAGGCCGACCTCGCCGGCGCGCGCGACCAGCTGGGCGAAGACCGCCGCCAGCTCGACCTGCTGCGGCGCGAAACCGACCGCAGGCGCCAGCTCCGCCGGCGCGGCGCCATTTCCCAGAAGGCCCTCGATGACGGGGAGCTCGCGCTCAGCCGCCAGCAGCAGACCTCCAGCCAGAGGCAGAACGCCGTCGCGCGCTTCACGGCCCGCGTCGAGCGCCAGCAGGCGGCGATCCGGCGCGCCGAGGCGGCGCTCGGCCGCGCGGAGCGCGACCTGGCCGAAACGCGGCTGACGGCGCCCTTTGCCGGCTGGCTGGTCGATCTCGGCGTCGAGGTCGGCAAGCAGGTGGGCACGGCCGAGCGCGTGGCCCGCCTCGTCGATGCCTCGCGGCTCGAAATCGGCGTGACGATCCCGAACGACGTCTTCGGCGAGCTGGATGGCGGGGACGGCGCGGTCGGCCGCCGGCTGGAGGCGGTCTGGCGCACCGGCGCCGCCGTCCGCCGCTTCCCCGCCCGGATCGCGCGGCTGGAAGGCGAGATCGACGCCGCCAGCGGCGGCATCGCCGCCTTCGCCAGCCTCGACGCCCTGCCGGAGAGCACGCGGCTGCGCGCCGGCGCCTTCGTCGAGGTGTTTCTGGAAGGACCGGAAATGCAGGACGCGGTGCGCCTGCCCGCCGCCGCGGTGTTCGACGGCGAGCGGGTCTATCGCATCGGCGCGGACGACCGGCTGGAGGCCGTGCGCGTGAGCGTCCGCGCGCGCGAGGGCGAAAGCCTGCTGGTGCAGGGACCGCTCGAGGACGGCCAACGCATCGTGCTGACGCGCTTCCCCGAAATCGCCCCCGGCGTCAAGGTCACCGTCCCTTGACCGCGGGACAGGCGCATGCCGGGGCCTTGTCGGGCCGCCGCTCCTATTTGTCACCCGACACAGTGTCTCATTTGCCACCCCGGACGGAGCGTGCCCGCCCTTGTCGCCCCGGACGGCGCACAGCCCCCACTTGTCACCCCGGACGGCGCGTCAGCGACGATCCGGGGTCCAGACTAACAGCGCGTTGCCAGGCTCCGGAGGCGGTGCTGGACTCCGGCTCGGGGGCCGGGGTGACAGATAGAGTGGCCGGGATGACAGCAGCATTGGCGGGCCCCCGGCCATGATCGCGCTTTTCGCGCGCCACCCGACGGCGGCGAACCTGGTGATGGCGGCGATGCTGGTGGTCGGGCTGCTGGCGCTCGGACGGATGAACAAGCAGTTCTTCCCCGATTTCGGCATCGACACGGTCCTCGTCACCGTGACATGGCCGGGAGCCGGCGCGGAGGATGTGGACAACGCCATCGTCCAGGCGATCGAGCCGGAAGTCCGCTTCCTCGACCGCGTGAAGGCGGTGATCTCCAACTCCCAGGAGGGCCACGCCACCGTAAGGGTCGATTTCGAGGCCGGGACGGACATGCAGGCGGCGCTGGCTGATGTGGAAGCGGCCGTGTCCCGCGTCGCGACCCTGCCCGAGGACAGCGAGGCGCCCTGGATACGGCGCGTGGTGCGCTACGAGAACCTCTTGCGCATCGTGCTCGCCGGAGATCTGCCGGAGCGCACGCTCAAGGCATGGGCGACCCAGATACGCGACGGGCTGATCCGCGCCGGCGTCGATGAAGTGGAGATGGTCGGCGCGCGCGACGAATGGATCCTGGTCGAGGCGGACCAGCAGGACCTGCTGGCCCTCGACCTGCCGATATCGGAAATATCGAGCCGCATTGCGGGCGCCTCGCGCGACATACCGGGCGGCGACACGGGCGGGCGCTCGGTCTCCCGGGTGCGTTCGCTCGGCCTCGCCCGGACGGCCGAGGAAGTCGCCGCCGTCGAGGTCCGGGCATTTCCGGACGGGCGCCGGCTGACGGTGGGCGAAATTGCGGAGGTCAGCGAAGCCTGGAACGAGGACCAGCCGCGGGTCTGGTTCGACGGCCGCCCGGCGGTCGAGCTCATCGTCAAGCGGGCGACGACGGCCGATGCGCTGGAAACGGCCGAGGCGGCCGACCGGTTCCTCGACGGTTTCGTGCCGACCCTGCCGCCGGGAGTCGCGGTCCACCGCTACGACGCCGCGGCGGAGCTGATCGACCAGCGCATCGACCTGCTGGTCCGCAACGGCATCGGCGGCCTGGTCATCGTGCTGGTCGTGCTGTTCGTCTTCCTGAACGCGCGCACGGCGATGTGGGTGGCCGCCGGCATTCCCGCCGCCCTGCTCGCCGCCATGGCGCTCGCCTGGGCGCTGGGCCACGCGATCAACATGGTCATCCTGTTCGGGACCATCCTGGCCATCGGCCTGGTCGTGGACGACGCCATCGTCGTGGCCGAACATGCCGAGACGCGCGCGCGCCGGGGCGACGGCCCCCTGGAGGCGGCGGTGAAAGGCGCGCGGCGCATGGCGGGCCCGGTGTTCTCCTCCAGCCTCACCACCATCGCCGCTTTCCTGCCGCTCATTCTGATCGGCGGCGTGATCGGGCAGATCATCCGGGAAATCCCGATCATCGTCGTGCTGGCGCTGGTGGCGAGCCTGGTGGAGTGCTTCCTGGTGCTGCCCGGCCATCTGCGCCATTCGCTCGCTGCGACCGCGGCCGCCGCGGAGGGCCGGGCCTCGCGCTTCCGCCGGGGGTTCGACGAAGGCTTCCGCCGGTTCCGCGAAGGGCCGTTCCGGCGCACGGTCGCGCGCGCGCTCGTCCACCGCTACCTGGTGCTGGCGCTGGCGGTCGGCTTCTTCCTGGTCAGCCTCGGCATTGCGGCCAGCGGGCGCATCGGCTTCACCTTTTTCCCGTCGGTCGAGCCGAACAACATCTTCGCGAACCTCCGCATGGTTCCGGGAACGACCGCCGAGGAGACCCTCGAGCGGCTTCTTCGGATCGAGCGGAGCGCCCGCGCCACCGCCGAGGACTTCGGCGACCCCGGCCTGGTGCATACCTCGCTGGTCGTCCAGGGCATCGAACGCAGCCAGGGCAATTTCGGCCCCCGCCAGCGCGACGACACGGTGGGCGCGGTGGTCGTCCAACTCGTGGATTCGGACAAGCGCGACGTGCGCACCGAAGCCTTCGTGCAGGCATGGCGGGAGCGCAACGGGCCGATTGTCGGGGCCGATGCGCTGACCATCCGCGCCGCGACCGGCGGGCCGCCCGGACGCGAAATCGATGTGCGCCTTTCCGGCGACAATCTCGACGACCTCAAGGCGGCGGCCGGCCGCGTCAAGGCCCTTCTCGCCTCATATCCGGGCGTGAGCGCCATCGGCGACAACCTTGCCTACGGCAACCGGGAAATGCAGCTTCGGGTGACGCCGGCGGGCCGGGCGATGGGCTTCGACATCGCGCGGGCGGGCAGCCAGCTGCGCAGCGCGCTCGAGGGCGACACCGCGCTGCGCTTCGCCAGGGGCGACGAGGAGGTCGAGGTCAGGGTCCGGCAGAAGGACAATCCGGGCGGGCTCGGCGCGCTCTACCTGTTCGGCCCGAACGGGACCGAGGTGCCGCTGAGCGCGGTGGTGACGGTGACGCCCTCCAGCGGCTACGACGTCATCCGCCGCGAGCGGGGCCGGCGCGAGGTCTCCGTGACGGCCGAGGTGGACGAGACCGTCACTACAAACAATGTGGTGCTCTCCGCGCTCCGGCGGGACGGCATCGCCGAAATCGCCGGCGATGCCGGCCTCGAATGGCGTTTCGCCGGCAAGGCGGAGGAGCAGGCCGAGACCTTCGCCGACATGGGCGTCGGCGCCGCCATCGGGCTGGCCGGCATGTTCCTGGTGCTCGCCTGGATCTTCGGCAGCTACAGCCGGCCGCTGGCGGTGCTGGCGGTGGTGCCGCTCGGCTTCATCGGCGTCTCGCTCGGCCACTTCTTCACCGGCTTCGACCTCACCATCCTGTCGATGATCGGCATGATCGGGCTCTCCGGCATCGTCATCAACGACTCCATCGTGCTCATCGTGGCGATCGCGGACCACGAGCAGGAAGGCAAGCCGCCGCTGCAAGCCATAGAGGACGGGGCCTGCGACCGCCTGCGCGCGGTGATCCTGACCTCGCTCACCACCATCAGCGGCCTGCTGCCGCTCTGTTTCGAGACCAGCCTGCAGGCGCAGTTCCTGATTCCCGTGGCGCTCACCATCGTGGCCGGCCTGGCGACGGCGACCCTGCTCATCCTGTTCGTCGTGCCCGCCATGCTGGCTGTCGGGCAGGACCTGCGGCGCCTCGCGGGGACAGGGCGCGCGGATGAAAGGCAGGTCGTATTGACCGGACGAGACCCCGGACCGGAGGCCATAACCCGATGAGCCCGCCCCGCATCGCGCTGCTCGGCATCATGCTGGAAAGCAATGCCTTCGCCCCGCCGGCCACGGAAGCCGACTTCCGCCGGCACTATTACCGCGAGGGCGAGGCGCTGCTGGCGGACGCGCGCGCGCCGGTCTCCGCCATGCCGCGCGAGATGGCAGCCTTCGTGCAGGCGATGGACGCGACCGGCCCGTGGGAGCCGGTGCCGCTCCTCTTCGCCAACAACCCGCCCTGGGGACCGGCGGAGTGGCCCTTCATCGCCGGCTGCCTTGAACGGATCGGGGCGATGCTGGCAGAGGCGGGCCCGGTGGACGGCGTCTTCATCGCCAATCACGGCGCCATGACCACGACGGAGACGCTCGACCCCGACGGCGAGATCGTGGCCCGGCTGCGCGCGCTCGCGGGCCCGGACACGCCCGTGATCGTGACGCACGACCTGCACGCCAACCTCTCCGAACGCCTGGTCGAGGCCGCCGACATCCTGATCGGCTACACCACCAACCCGCATGTCGATATGCGCCAGCGCGGCGAGGAAGCAGCCTTCGCCATGCGCATGATGCTTGCCGGCATGCGGCCGAAATCGGCCTTCATCCGCCTGCCGCTGACGCCGCCGAGCGTGACCCTGCTGACCGCCGAGGGGCCCTATGCGGACATGATCCAATATGGCCAGCGGCGGATGCGCGAGTCGGGCGGCGAAATCGTCAATGTCACGATTCTCGGCGGCTTCGTCTTCTCGGATACGCCCAAGAACGGCATCGCCATCGTGGTGACGGCGCGCGAGGACGAGGCGCTGGCGCGCGCGCTCGCGCGCGAGATCGCGGAATACGGCTGGTCGATGCGCGCGCGCTTCCGGCGCGAGCTCATGTCCGTCGAGGCGGCGGCGGCGCTCGCGCTCGAAACCGCAGGCGATCCTGCCCGGCCGGCCATCATTTTTTCGGATTCCGGCGACAATCCGGGCGGCGGCGGCGAGGGGCGCACGACATGGCTGCTGAAGGCGCTTGTCGAGGCGGGTGCGAAGCGCGTCTATTACGGCTCCTTCTTCGACCCCGCGCTGGCGCTGGAAGCGCATGAGCGCGGCGAGGGCGCGGCGTTCGAGGCCGTGTTCAACCGCGAGGGCGACACGGAGTTCTCCAAGGGCTTCCGGGCGCCCGCGCGGGTGCTGAAGCTGACGGATGGGCGCTTCGTCGGCCGGCTCGGCATCCAGCGCGGCCGGCTGGTGGAGCTCGGGCCTTCGGCCGCGCTGCAGATCGGCGGGCCGGACGGTATTACCGTCGTCGTCATCGGCGCGCGCCACCAGACCGCGGACCCGATGTTCTTCGAGAGCTTCGGTCTGGATATCGCCGAGGCGCGGGTTGTCTGCGTCAAGTCGCGCGGCCATTTCCGCGCGGGCTTCATGCCCTGGTTCAAGCCCTCGCAGGTCTTCGAGGTCGATACGGCCGGGCTGACCTCGCCGGTGCTGGACCGCTTCCGCTGGCAACGCCTGCCGCGCCCCGTCTATCCGCTGGACGAGGACGCCGAGTGGACGCCACCCGACTGGTGAAGAAGGGGCGCCGGCGGCGATTGCGGCAGGGCCTCCGACGCCCTATCGTGCCACCCTTGCCGGGTCTGGCGGCCCTCGCCCACCCGGCAACCCGATGCAGCAGAAGGATGCACCACTCATGCAGTTCCGGAAACTCCTGATCGGCTGCGCGCTCGCCGCATTCGCGGCCGCGCCCGCCTGGGGACAGGGCGGCACGCTCACCGTCGGCCTGAAGGCCGAGCCGTCCTCCATCGACCCGCACTACCACAATCTCGGCCCGAACAATTCGATGGCGGCGCACTATTTCAGCCGCCTGGTGGAGCAGGACGACAAGCTGCGGCTGCTGCCGGGCCTCGCCGTGTCCTGGAAGCCGATCAACGACACCACCTGGGAGTTCAAGCTGCGCGAGGGCGTGAAATTCCACGACGGCTCGGACTTCAACGCCGATGACGTGATGTTCACCTTCGAGCGCGCCCCCAACGTGCCCAACTCGCCTTCAAGCTTCGCAACCTATCTCAAGGGCAAGACCTTCACCAAGGTGGACGACTATACGATCCATATCAGCACCGAGCGGCCCTACCCGCTGATGCCGGTGGATATGGCGGCGACGCCAATCATCTCGTCCGATGTGGGCGCCGATGTCACCACAGCGGACTTCAACTCCGGCAAGGCCGCCATGGGCACCGGCCCCTACCGCTTCGTCGAATGGGTGCCCGGCGACCGGCTCGTGATCGAGCGCAACGAGGATTATTTCGACGCGAAGCCCGAATGGGACAAGATCGTCTTCAAGCCGATCAAGTCGGGCCCGGCCCGGGTCGCCGCGCTGCTCGCGGGCGATGTGGACTTCATCGACAATGTGCCGCCCATCGACATTCCGCGCCTGAAAGGCGACGAGAATGTGCAGCTGAGCCAGGGCGTTTCCAGCCGGGTGATCTACCTGCACATGGACCAGTACCGCGAAGATTCGCCTTTCGTGAAGGCGAACGGAGGCGGCGACATCAAGAATCCGCTGCTGGACGTGCGCGTGCGCAAGGCGATCTCCAAGGCCATCGACCGCGATGCCATCGTGGACCGGGTGATGGAAGGCGTCGCCATCAAGGCAGGGCAATTGCTGCCGGAAGGCTTTTTCGGCGTGACGCCCAACCTCTCGCCCGAGCCCTACGATCCCGAAGGCGCCAAGGCGCTGTTGGCCGAGGCCGGCTATCCGGACGGGTTCGAGCTCACCATCCACGGGCCCAACGACCGCTACATCAACGACGCCAAGATTTGCGAGGCGGTCGCCCAGATGCTGACCCGCGTCGGCATCAGGACGGCGGTCGAGACCATGCCCAAGGCGGTCTATTTCCGGCGCGCGAGCCGCGGCGGACCGGACAAGTCGCCGGAGTTCAGTTTCATCCTCGTCGGCTGGGGCTCGGGCACCGGCGAGTCGTCGTCGCCGCTGCGTTCGCTGCTCCACACCTATGACAAGGACCGGGGCTTCGGCGCCTCCAACCGGGGACGGCATTCCGACGCCGAGGTGGACAAGCTGATCGAGGATGCGCTCGCGACGGTGGACGACGATGCGCGCCTCAAGCTGCTGCAAGAGGCCACGGAGCTCGCCATCGGGCGCAACCAGGGCATCATCCCGACCCACTACCAGGTCAACACCTGGGCGGGGAAGAAGGGGCTGTCCTACACCGCGCGGGCAGACGAGCGCACCATCGCGATGGGCGTGACCTCCGACAAGTAGCGGCAGAAGTGCGGGCGGCGGCGCTGCCGCCGTCCGCGCGCCCTGCGGAAGCGCCGAGGCTCCATGACCGTCTTCATTATCCGGCGGCTGATGCAGAGTTCGGTCGTCGTCGCGGTGATGTCTCTGCTGGTGTTCGTCGGCGTCAACATCGTCGGCGACCCGGTGGACATGCTCATCAACCCGGAGGCCGACCAGGCCGAGATCGAGCGTGTGATGCGCGACCTCGGCCTCGACCGGCCGGTGCATGAGCAATACGGCTATTTCGTCGCCAATGCGCTCCAGGGCGATCTCGGCAAGTCTTTCATCTTCGGCGAACCGGCGCTGCAGCTGATCGTGCAGCGCATGCCGGCGACCTTCGAACTCGCGATCGCGGCGCTCCTGATCGCCATCGTGCTCGGCATTCCGCTCGGCGTCATTGCGGGGCTCCGGCCCGAGGCAAAGTCGTCCAAGGCAATCATGGCGGGGTCCATCCTGGGCTTCAGCCTGCCCAGCTTCTGGGTCGGCATCATGATGATCATGCTGTTCGCGGTGATGCTGGGCTGGCTGCCCTCGACGGGGCGCGGCGACACGGTGCCCTTCCTCGGCATGCAGGTCAGCTTCCTCACCTGGGACGGCCTGCAGCACCTGTTGCTGCCGGCGATCAACCTGTCGCTCTTCAAGCTCTCTCTCGTTATCCGGCTTGCGCGCGCGGGCACCCGCGAGGTCATCCACCAGGACTACATCAAGTTTGCGCGCGCCAAGGGGCTGAGCGAAAGCCGGGTGGTGCTGGTCCACCTGCTCAAGAACATCATGATCCCGGTGGTGACCGTGCTCGGCCTCGAATTCGGCGGGCTGGTGGCCTTCTCCGTGGTCACCGAGACGGTGTTTGCGTGGCCCGGCATGGGCAAGCTCATCATCGATTCCCTGCACGAGCTCGACCGGCCGGTGGTGGTTGCCTACCTCATGATCGTGGTGCTGATGTTCGTCATCATCAACCTGCTGGTCGACATCGTTTATTCCATCCTGGACCCGCGGGTCCGCCTCCAGGACGCCCGGGCATGACCGTCCGGACCGACAGGCAGGCGCAGGCCGTCGCCGTCGAAACGCCGTTCCGGCGCTTCGCCTCGGACTTTTTCGAGAGCCGCATCGCGACGGCGGCGCTCGCGGTGTTCGCGGTCATCGCCTTCATCGCGCTCTTCGCGCCCTGGATTGCGCCGACCGACCCCTACGACCTCGCCCAGGTGAGCGTGCTGGACTCCCATATGCCGCCCGGCACCGAGGCCTTCGACGGACGCGTTTTCTGGCTCGGCACGGACGGCGCCGGGCGCGACCTGGTGAGCGCAATCTGCTACGGACTGCGCATCAGCCTCGGCGTCGGCGTGATGAGCGGCGTCATTGCCATGGCCATCGGCTGCGCCGTCGGCCTGACGGCCGCCTATTTCGGCGGGCGCGTCGATACGCTCATCATGCGCATTGTCGATATCCAGCTGAGCTTCCCCTCCATCCTGGTGGCGCTGGTGCTGCTGGCGGTTTTGGGCAAGGGCGTGGACAAGATCCTGATCGCGCTCGTGACCGTGCAGTGGGCCTATTACGCGCGCACGGTGCGCGCGAGCGCCCTGGTCGAGCGTTCGAAGGAATATATCGACGCCGCGTCCTGCCTCGCGCTCAGCCACCGGCGGATCCTGTTCCGCCACTTGCTGCCCAACTGCATGCCCCCGTTGATCGTGGTGGTGACGGTCCAGACCGCGCACGCCATTGCGCTGGAGGCGACGCTGAGCTTCCTCGGCATCGGCCTGCCGATCACGGAGCCGTCGCTCGGCTTGCTGATCGCCAACGGCTTCGAATACATGCTGAGCATGAAATACTGGATCAGCGTCTATCCCGGCGTGGCGCTGCTCGTCACCATCGTCTCGATCAACCTGGTGGGCGACCAGCTGCGCGACGTGCTGAACCCGCGATTGCAGAAATAGCCCCATGGCCGCGGCGAACGCCACGCTGGCCGTGGAAGGCCTGAAGACGCATTTCTTCACCAAGGCGGGCATCGTCAAGGCCGTGGACGGGGTGAGCTTCGAGGTCGGGCGCGGCGAGATCATGGGCCTTGTCGGCGAGTCGGGTTCCGGCAAGTCGGTCACCGGTTTCTCCATCATCGGCCTCGTGGACCCGCCGGGCCGGGTGGTGGAAGGCCGCATCCTCCATAATGGCGAGGACCTCGTCGGGCTGGACGACGAGCGGATGCGCGATCTGCGCGGCAACCGCATCGCGATGATCTTCCAGGACCCGATGATGACGCTCAACCCTGTGCTGCGCATCGAGACGCAGATGGTCGAGGCAGTGCTCGCGCATAATCGGGTATCGAAGGAGGAGGCCCGCGGCATGGCGCGCGACGCGCTCGGCCAGGTCGGCATTCCCTCGCCGGACGAGCGTCTCCGGGCCTATCCGCACCAGTTCTCCGGCGGCATGCGCCAGCGCGTCGCCATCGCCATCGCGCTGCTAAACCGGCCGGACCTCATCATCGCGGACGAGCCGACCACGGCGCTCGACGTCACCATCCAGGGACAGATTCTCTACGAGGCGCAGAAGCTCTGCCGCGAAGCCGGCGCGGCGATGATCTGGATCACGCACGACCTCGCCGTCGTGGCCGGCATCGCGGACCGCATCTCGGTCATGTATGCGGGGCGCATCGTCGAGCAGGGCGAAACCGGGGACATCATCGACCGGCCGGTGCATCCTTATACGCGCGGGCTGATCGGCTCCGTGCCGAGCCGCAATACGCGCGGCGGCAGGTTGTTCCAGATTCCGGGCATGACGCCCTCGCTGCTGAACCTGACGCCCGGCTGCGCCTTCCGGGAGCGCTGCCCGGTAGCGGACAACGCCTGCATCGTCGAACCCGAGACCTCGCATCCGCTGCCCGGCCGCGAACTGCGCTGTCACCACCCGCAATTCGAGGCGGTGTCGTGATCGAAGCGCGAGCAGTCAGCAAGCGCTTCGTGAAGGCGCCCGACCTGGCGGCCCGGCTCGCCGGCCGGCTCGGCGCCGACGTGCACGAAGAGGTCGTGCATGCGCTCGACGGCGTGACGATCGCGGTCGAGCGCGGCGAGGTGGTCGGCCTCGTTGGCGAATCGGGCTGCGGCAAGTCCACCTTCGGGCGCATCGTCGCCGGCATCATGGAGCCGACCGAGGGCGCGGTGTTCTACCGGGGCCGGGACCTGAAGACGCTGCAGGGCCGCGAAGCGCGCGAAGCCGCGCTCCAGGTGCAGATGATATTCCAGGACCCGTTCGCCTCGCTGAACCCGCGCATGCGTGTCGAGGACATTGTGGGCGAAGCACCGCTGCTCCACGGCATCGTCTCCAAGGGCGAGCGCAGCGACTATATCGACGCCACCATGCGCCGCGTCGGGCTCGACCCGGCCTTCAAGCGCCGTTACCCGCACCAGTTCTCCGGCGGCCAGCGCCAGCGCATCGGCATTGCGCGCGCGCTCGCGGTCAACCCGGAATTCCTGGTCTGCGACGAAGCCGTGGCGGCGCTCGATGTCTCGATCCAGGCGCAGGTGCTCAACCTGTTCATGGACCTGCGCCGCGACCTCGACCTCACCTATCTGTTCATCAGCCACGATCTGAGCGTCGTCGAGCATATCTCCGACCGGGTGGTCATCATGTATCTCGGCCGCGTGGTCGAGTCGGCCCCGACCGGGCCGCTGTTCGACGGGCCGAACCATCCCTATACGCAGGCATTGCTGGCGGGTGCGCCGAAGCTGGACGCCCGCCGACGCATCTACGAGCCGGTCAAGGGCGAGATTCCCTCGCCGCTCGACCCGCCGACGGGCTGCCATTTCCATCCGCGCTGCCCCCATGCCATGCCCCGCTGCCGCGAGGAAGCGCCGACGCTGAAGGAAATCGCGCCCGGACGGCTCTCGGCCTGCCATCTGAACGACGGTTGAAGCGCCCGGCGGGGACCCGGGGAAAGGAAGCGGAGATGAGCCGGCGCAAGACGCTTTACCTGGCGAACTCCTACGGCTTCTCGGCGCAGCAGAAAGAGGGGCCGCTCCGCGCCCTGGAAGCGGCGCTGGAGGCGGCCGGGGCGGAGGTGTGGGAGCCTTTCCGGCGCAACAACCAGATCGACCGCGCCGAAGCCGGCTGGGCCTGGCGCATCGCCCAGGCGGACATGCGCGACGTGAGGGACGCGGACGGACTCTTTGCGGTCGTGAACGGCTGCCCGCCGGACGAGGGCGTGATGGTCGAGCTCGGCCTGGCCTTCGCGTGGGAAAAGCCCGTCTTCCTCTTCCGCGACGACTTCCGCCGCTGCACCGACAGCGAGCAATACCCCCTCAACCTCATGGTCTTCGCCGGCCTCCCCGGCGAGGGCTGGGAGGACCATTGGTACACATCGGTCGAGGAAATCACCGACCCGGACAAGGCGCTGGCGCGGTGGCTGGGGAAGAGCGACGGATAACGGGCCGCCCCGGCGCCCTCACCCCTCCAGGTCGCCGTGGATGGCGAATTGTTCGAGGCCGGCATCCTGCGGTTTGATGGAGCGGAAGCTTTCGCGGACGCCGGCTTCGGTGAGTTCGCGCGCGACGGTGAGCAGGGTGTTGGGGTCGTGGTCCTCGCAGAGTTCGGCCATGTGCTCCAGCTCCTCCTGCGCGACGGGCAGCGCCGCCTCGACCGAGGGCGCGCCGTAAACCTGGACGAAATGCTCCGCGAGCCGCGCCGCCAGCGCTTCCATTTCCTCCTCGCGGACCGCGGTGACGGCAACGAAGGTGACGCGCCCGAAGGTCTCGACGCCGAGCCACCCGTTGGCGAAGGCCTGCCGCGCCTTGCCGACAAGGTCCGCCTCGGACCAGTTGGAGAACTCGAAGCCGCCCGGAACGCACCACTCGCCCGTGCGCGCCGGGCTGTGGAAGATGCGCAGGTCGCTTTCGTCGAAATGGATGGCGCGCGCCAGATTCACGTCTCTCCTCCCCGCTCCAGCAGGCCGGAGAGCGGCAGCAGGCTCGTCGCCTCGCCCTCGCGCAGCAGCATGCCGAAGCGCTCGTCTATGCCGACGAAGAGGCCCGTCCGCCCGCCGACCGCCACTTCCCCGCCGATGCCGTGGGCTAGGCCGCGCCATTCCGCGTGCAGCGGCCCCGCGCCGTCGTCGGACCAACGGTTGATCCAGACCAGCGTGTGGCGCGACCAGCTTTCCAGCAGCGCGTCGGGCGCAACCTCCACGCAGCCTTCCTCATAGAGCGAGGTCCGGTCCGGCGCGGCGCCGGGCGCATCCGCGTCCTCGGCGATGAGCGGCACTTCGAGCCCGACCGTCAGCCAGTCCGGCACGTCTTCCGGCGCGCAGTCGGACGCTGCGGCGCGGAGCCGCCCGCAGGCGGCCCCGTTCACCAGGATGCCGCCCTCCCAGGTGAGATGCACGGCGACTTCCGGCGGCGCAAGCGCGCCGAGCGCATTCTGGAACCCGACCCCGCAGGCCGGCAGCATCGCCATCGCGTCCTCCAGCACCACTTCCGGCGCGAACACGATGGCCGCCGCCAGCCGGTCCGCGCCGATATTGTAGACGATCGTCCCCCCGTCGCAGCCGAGCGCGGCGAGCGCGCAGGCCTTGGCGAAGGGGTCCGTGCGGCCCGCGACGGCCTGGCCCCGGAACAGCGGCGGGAAGACGGGTTCGCTCATGCGGCCCCGGTCTCGATCAGGTGCTGCGCCACATCGCGGAAGGCGGTCGCCTCGGGCGAGGCCGGGCGCGAGACCACAATGGGCGCGCCCCCGTCCGATGCGAGCCGGATACCGAGCGCCAGCGGGATCTCCGCGAGCAGCGGGATGCCGAGCTTCTCCGCCTCGGCGCGCACGCCGCCATGGCCGAACAGATGCTCCTCATGCCCGCAATTGGAGCAGATATGCGTGCTCATGTTCTCGATCATGCCGAGGATCGGCACGGACATCTTGCGGAACATGTCCACGCCCTTGCGCGCGTCCAGCAGCGCCACGTCCTGCGGGGTGGAGACGACGATGGCGCCGGTGACCTCGGCGGTCTGCGAGAGCGTCATCGGCACATCGCCCGTGCCGGGCGGCAGGTCCGCCAGCAGCACGTCGAGCGCGCCCCACTGCACCTGGTTCATCATCTGCTGCAGCGCGCCCATGAGCATCGGCCCGCGCCAGACCACCGCCTCGTCCTCGCGCGTCATCAGCCCGATGGACATCATGGTGACGCCGTGGTTTCGCAGCGGCAGGATGGTCTTGCCGTCGGGCGAGGCCGGGCGCCCGGAAACGCCGAGCATTCTCGGCTGCGAGGGCCCGTAAACATCGGCGTCGAGCAGGCCGACGCGGCGCCCCTCGGCCGCCAGCGCCGCGGCGAGATTGGCGGTGACGGTGGACTTGCCGACGCCGCCCTTGCCGGATGCGACGGCGACGATGCGGTCCACGCCCGGAATCTGCCGGGGGCCGGCAGGCTCCGAGCGGCGGCCGATATTGAGCTCCGGCCCCGGCGCGGCCTCGCGGTGGGCGGTCATCACGGCGGACACCTGCTCGACCCCCGGCAACGCGCGCACGGCCGCTTCCGCCTCGGCCCGCACGCCTTCCATCAGCTCGGCGCGCGCCGGGTCGATCTCCAGCACGAAACGCACCGTGCCGCCGTCCACCGTCAGCGCCCGCACCGGGCCGGCGGAAACGAGGTCCTGCCCGCTGATCGGGTCGGTGACGCCCTTGAGCGCCTCCAGCACCGCCTCGCGCGTCGCGGTCATCCCGCCTTCCCGTCGATGCGCCCCTCGACGCTGTGGCTGAGGTCGAGCTCGTCTATGGTCAGCACCATGCGGGCGGTGAAGCTCTTGCCCGCCGTGCGCTCCTCCCCGGCGCTGCGCATCGCCTCCTCGATCGCCTGCTGCGAGGTCACGCCGACCTGCTTCAGGAATTTGCGCATCGACATGTTGAAATCGCCGCTCATCGGAACCTCCTCCTGCGCCGCCGTCCGCTTTCACGCGAGTTTAGCGGAGTTTAGCGAAGACTCCCCGCAAAGTCCGCGCGGCTGCTAGGCTAGCCGCTTCCTCGGCGCGGGAGGAATGGCGATGTCGATCCGGTGGAGACTCGGGCTGGCTGCAATGCTCATGCTTGCGGTTGCCGGCGCGGAGGCCGAGGAGCGCCGCATAACGGTGGCGGCGAGTCCGGAGCTGATAGGGAGCGGGCTCATGAAGCACATGCTGCCGCGCTTCTCGCTGAAGACCGGCATCCGCACCGCCCCGGTTCCGCTCGAAGCGGGCGTCGCGGCGGAGGTGCTGATCGGCCCCGCCGTGGACGGGGGGCGCCCGGTCTTTCGCGGCGCGGGGACGGTCTATCTGGCCGGCCCCGGTGCGGGCCCGAAACAGGCGCTGGCGGGCCGCTTCCTCGACTGGCTCGCCTCCGATATCGGCCAGCGGACGGTGGCGGCCTTCGCGCCGGACGGGAAGGCGCTCTACGAGCCGGCGGCGGGCGCCAAAGCGGAGGCGAAAGGACCGGTCGTCACGGGCGATGCACTTGCGGGCGAACGGCTGTCGCTGGTCCATTGCGGGCGCTGCCACGTGGTCGGGGAGAAGAACCGCATGGGGGGCATCGGCTCCACGCCCTCCTTCGCCATGCTGCGCACGCTCGGCGACTGGGAGCGGCGTTTCCGGGCGTTCTTCACGCTCAACCCGCATCCGGCCTTCACGCAGGTCCCCGGCGTGACGCCGCCTTTCGACCAGGCGCGCCCGCCGCCCATCGCGCCGCTGGAGATCACGCTCGCGGATATCGACGCGATCCTGGCCTATGCCGCCTCGCTCGCGCCTGCGGACCTCGCCGAGCCGCTCAAATACGAGTAGCGCCGCCCGCCGCGCCGCGATAATGCGCGGCCAGCCGGCCCGAGAGCGCCAACACCGTGTCGAGTTCACGCCTGCCGGACCAGGCGGCGAACTCCTCCAGCCCGATAGCGGCATCGCCCTTCCCGCCGAGCAGCAGCACGGCGTCGCCGACCGCGGCGTCCTCAACCTCCGAGAGGTCCAGGGTCAGGTGTTCGAGCGACACGGCCAGGACCGGCGCCCGCCGGCCGCGTATCAGCGCCTCCGGCCGGCTGCCCGGCGCGGGCCGGGCCAGGCCCTGCGCGGCGCCGACGGGCGCGACGCCGGTGCGCCGGCCGCGGCGTATGGCGTAGCTGCCGGCGATGGCGATATCGCTGCCCTGGGGATGGTCGGAGACCTGCACCAGCCGGCTCCCGACCTCGGCAAGGACCGGCTCGAATGCGGATACATCTGCGACCGGGGCGTCCGGGAAGGGCGACAGGCCGTAGAGCAGGTGGCCGACGCAGACCGCGTTGGACCGGTCGGGCAGCCCGGCGGCGACGGAGGCGCTGGCGCCCGCCTGGGTGACCGGCGGCGCCAGTCCGCGCGCTTCCAGGCGCGCGAGCAGCGCGTCGAAGGCGGCGAACCGTTCGCTCGCCCAGTCGCGCCCGCGCGCGTCGCCGAAGGGCAGATGCGTATAGAGCCCCTGCACTTCGAGGCCCGGCATGGCGGCGAGACCGGCAAGGAAGGTTTCGGCCTCCTCGAGCAGCACACCGAGCCGCCCGAGCCCGGCATTGACCTTGACATAGGCCGGCGCCGGCTTCCCCGCCGCCGCGCGCGCGACGGCTTCGGCGCCCGCCCGGTCCACGATTGTCGGCGCCAGCCCGGCGCCCACGAGATCGGCCATGCCTTCCGGCAGCGCGCTGGCGAACATGACGACGGGCGTGCGCAGCCCCGCCGTGCGCATCCGGCAGGCCTCATCGAAGGAGCCGGTCATGAACGCCGCAAGCCCTTCGCCGTCGAGCGCCCGCGCCACGGGCACGGCGCCATGTCCGTAGGCATTGCCCTTGAGCGCGGCGATGACGGACCGGCCGGGCGCGCACCGGCGGCGGATCGCGGCGAGATTGGCCAGCAGCCGGTCCAGATCGTAAACGGCCCAGCCGGGATGCGCGGCTTCCGACATCCGATCGCCCTCCCCGGAATGCGCCCGCGGCCGGGCGCCCGCTCTTGCGGCTTCTTCGCGCTTTCGAATCGAAGAGGCGGCCTCGAAGCCGCCTCCGCTTTACCGGCACCTTACCACGGCTTTCCCCATGTCCGGCTCCGGCGCGGGCCGCGGGCCGGCGGCATGGCGCCGGGCTCCCGAATCGCTGCTAGGTTCCGGGCGGTCCAACCCGGTGCCCGCTGACGACAGACGATGACGAGGCCGTTCCTTCCCGTCCGCATCGCCTTGCGGGGCCTTCGCAGGCTTGCTGTCTGGGCCGTTTCGCTCGCGCTTCCCGCCTGTTCCGGCGTCATCGGCAATTCCGAACAGCCCGTTACGGTGTTCACCGACCCTCCGGGCGCTTACTGCGTGCTGAGCCGCAACGGCGCAACGGTCGGCGTCATACCGACGTCTCCGGGCCTTCTGCATGTGGAGAACAGCAAGCGCGACATTTCGGTTCGCTGCTCCAAGGCCCTGCACGAGGTCGAAACCGCCGTGCTCGCCGCCTCCCGCCGGGACCTGACCATAGGCCAGATCGTGGTCAAGGGCGCGATCGGCCTTGCTTTCGATGCGGGCACCGGCGCAACGCATGAATATCCGTCCTCGATTACGGTCTTCCTGGCCCCGCTTTCATTCGAGAGCGCCGAAAGACGGGACCGCCACTACGCCCGCCAGAAGACAAGGATGGCCAGGGACGCAACGGCGGCAATCGCCCGAATCGAGAAGAATTGCGCCGAGCCGCTGACGCGGCTTTGCGAGAGCAGGATAGATGCTGTCAAAGCCGCCCGGGACGCCGGCATCGACAATCTGGAAGCCAGGAGGCTGAGGGCGAAAATCGGGCGGGGCTGACCGGGCCGGCGGCGAGACGGATTTCGTCCGCAGGGCAATCGCTTTCGGATTTGTCATGCCCGAACGCCCCCTTCGACAAGCTCAGGGCAGGCTCCTCCGTCATACCCGGACTTGTTCCGGGTATCCATGCGGCCGTCCGACGGAAGCTGTGGCGGGCGATACCCGGAACAAGTCCGGGTATGACGATGTAAGGGTTGGGACGCCGGGCGCCGATCCGAGTCTCGATTCAGCCGGACCCTTCAAAACCCGCTTGAATCCAAGCCATGCGCTCTGTCCCCCAAATCTAAACCGGACAGCAGTGGAACAAGTCCGGGTATGACGGGAAGGGGATATGACCGGCCCCCTCGAAACCCGGCTGAATCCCGGTTATGTGCCCCGCTCGCAAATCTTCAAAAGCGATTGCCCTGAGTTCGTCCGTGACCGGCGGCGTTTTCGTTTTCGGGTGTGCGGACTATATGACCTTGCGCCGGGCGCGTTCGAAGCGCTGAGTGCCGCGGCGCGCCGGGAGGTGTCGGTTAGCCCATGTTCGAGACGCTGGGATTCGAGGAGACGACGCCGCTTGCGGCCTCCGTCCTGCTCGGGCTGGTGCTGGGCGGACTCTACGGCGTGCTGGCGCAGCGCAGCGCCTTCTGCCTCCGCCGGAGCCTGGTCGGCCGGTGGCGCGACTGCCTCCCCGCTTTGGGCGCCTGGGCCATGGCGCTGGCGACGGCGATAGCCGGAACCCGGCTGGCCACCGCTATGGGCCTGGTTTCGTTCGAGGCGCACCGCTTTCTCGCGGCGGACATTCCGGTCCTGTCCGCGCTGCTGGGCGGCGCGCTGTTCGGGACCGGCATGGTGCTGGCCGGAGGCTGTGTGTCGCGCCTCACCGTGCTCACCGGCAGCGGCAACCTCCGCGCCCTCTTCGTGCTGGTCGTCTTCGCGATCACCGCCCATGCGGCGATGAAGGGGGTGCTGGCGCCGCTGCGCCAGGCGCTCGGCGAGGCAAGCGTCTATGGCGGCGAGGCGCCAGCGCTCACGGTCCTGCCCGGCGGCGAAGCCTGGCCGCTCGGCCTCGCGCTGCTGGCGGCGGTCTTCGCGCTGCGTTCCGGCGCGCCGGCCTCCCGGCTGGCGATGGCGGGCGTGATCGGGCTGCTGGTGCCGCTCGGCTGGGTCGGCACCGGCTTCCTGCTGCTCGACGATTTCGACCCGATTCCGCTCCAGTCGATGGGCTTCACCGGGCCGACGGCCGACACGCTCTTCTGGGCCGTGGCGGCGACCTCCATTCCGGCCGGCTTCGGCACCGGGCTTGCGGCAGGCGTGGTCGCCGGCAGCCTGGCCGCGGCGCTCGCGGCGGGCGAGTTCCGCTGGGAAAGCCTCGAAAGCCCCCGGCAGACCGGGCGCTACCTTGCCGGCGCCGCGATGATGGGAGCGGGCGGCGTGCTGGCGGGCGGCTGCACGGTCGGCGCGGGCCTTTCCGGCATGTCCACCGCCAGCCTTGCGGCCCTGCTGGCGCTCGCCGCCATGGCCGCCTCGGCGAAGGTCGCGGGCGCGGTCTTCGCCGGCCGCGACTGAAGCCGCGCCTTATTCGACGGCGACTTCCCTGCTGAGGCTGTAGATCGAGCCGTCATCGTCGCGCCATTCGAAGTCGAGCAGGCCCGACCCGGGCAGGGACAGCTCGAACCGGATATAGGGATCGCTCGAAACCGCCGGCTCCAGCGCGACGGACAGCGCCTCCTCGCCGTTGAACCGCACCGTGAAGGTGTTGACGATCCGGCGGGGTATCGGCCTGCCGTCGCGGTCGCGGCGCAGGCCGGTGTGCATCGGATGGGTGATCTTCGTCCTGACCGTGAAGGGCGTGTTCGCCTCGACCGATTTCGGCAGCTTTATGCGGGGAGTGGGCGTCGCCATGTCCGGCCCCTCACCCGCAGCCGCCGACCGTCACGGCGACCCGCCGGCTGGCCTTGCGGAACGTGCCGTCCGCCATCTCCGCCACCGCGATCACGTTCTGGCTCCTGGCGAGCCGGATGCGGATCGTGGCCGCGGGCGACGTCAGCCTGCCGAAGGAAAACACGGCCACGCCGGGATTCGGGTTCGCGTCGGCGAAGAGTGCAATGCGCCGCGCGCCCTCCGCCGCGACCCGGACCGGCACAGCGCCGCCATTGTCGGCAATCTCGGGAAGGTCCAGCGACACGCCGGCCTCCAGCGCCCTGGCGCCTTTCGTGAAGGCGGCGATGGCCCCGGCAACGCCGTTCGTATCCGCCGCCGCGCCGGCGGGCAGCATCGCCGCGGCGGCGGCAAGACCGCCCAGCCTCATCACATCCCTGCGCGTCGGAGCCATGCTTCGGCCTTCCCATGTTCGCCGGACATTTGTCGATATGGTGTCCGGCTGCGGGACTCGTCAAGCCGCCTCGACGCGCTCCCTGCCGGCGATGGTGGTGCGGTGCATGATGCGGCGGTGGGCGGGGTTGTAGGGCGTGACCCGGTGGGTCGTGCAGCGGTTGTCCCAGAGCAGCACGTCATGCGGCCGCCAGCGGTGGCGGTAAATGAAGCGCTCGTCGTCGATGAACGCCTCCAGCCGTTCGACCAGCGCCGCCGCACCTTGCGGGTCCATGCCCTCCACGGCGTCGTTGTAGATCGGGCTGATATAGAGCGAGGCCTCGCCCGTCTCCGGGTGGCGGCGGACCATGGGCTGCCAGACCGGCGGCATCCGCGCGCGCTCCTCGTCCGTCAGCGGCTTGAGCGGCTTCAGCCGGTGCAGGTTCCCGAAATCGTGCCGCGCGCGGCGGCCCTCGACCTCGCGGCGCAGCTCCTCCGGCAGCGCGCGCAGCACGGCCGCCATGTTGGCGAACATGGTCTCGCCGCCTTCCTCCGTCACCTCGACGCCGTGCAGCAGCGAGCCGACCGCCGGCCTCTCGCGGTAGCTGCTGTCCGTGTGCCAGCGGCGGGTCAGCGAAATCTGGTGCTGGACCGGGTCGTCCGGGGCCATCAGCTTCCCGTCCTCATCGACATTGGAGACCCGGAAGATCTCCGGCAGGCGCTTCGAGCGGATGATGTCCTGGTGGAACACCTCGAGTTCGCCGAAACGCCGGGCGAAGGCAAGCAGCGCCTCGTCCGGGACCGGCTGGTCCGGAAACACCAGCACCATGTGGCGCATCCAGGCGGCGTGGATGTCCTCGAACAGCTCGTCGGTCAGCGGCTTGCCCATGTCGAAGCCGGTGACTTCCGCGCCGATCTCCGGCGCGAGCGGGCGTATCTCAAGCATCGGAGCCTCCCTGTTCGCCGCTAACCGTGCGCGCGCAGCATGCGCCGCGCAATCACCATGCGGTGGACTTCGCTCGGCCCCTCATAGACGCGCATCAGCCGCACCTTCTGGGCCATCAGCTGGAGCGGCAGTTCCCTGGTGACGCCCATCGCCCCGAAGGCCTGCTGGGCATGGTCCACGATCTCGGTCGCCATCTCCGTGGCATAGACCTTTATCATCGAGGCCTCGGTGCGCACGTCCTCGCCGCGGTCCTGCTTCACGGCGGCGTCCATCACCATCAGCGAGCAGGCATGGACCTTGGTCGCGCCGTCGGCGATCCACCACTGGATCGCCTGCCGGTCCGCGAGGCGCTCCCCGAACGTCACGCGCTGGCTCGCATGTTCGCAGAGCATCTTGAGCGCACGCCGCGCCATGCCGACGCACCAGGCGCCGATCTGGAGCCGGCGCACGGTCAGGCGGAGCTGCATCGGCCCGAACCCGTTGCCCACCTGCCCCAGCACCTGGCTCTCATGCACGCGGCAGTTCTCGAACACGACCTCATAGGTGCGCTGGCCGCCCAGCATGGGGATTTCGCGCTCGACGATGAAGCCGGGCGTGTCCTTCTCGACGATGAAGGCGGTGATGCCGCCGCGCGCGCGTTTTTCCGGGTCGGTGAGCGCCATGACGATGGTGAAGTCGGCGTAGGGCACACGGCTGATCCAGATCTTGCGCCCGTCGATCACCCAGTGGTCGCCGTCCTTGACCGCGCGGGTGCTCATGCCGGCCGGGTCGCCGCCGGCGCCGGGCTCGGAGATCGCGATGGCGGACTGCGCCTCGCCGCTCGCATAGGGCTCCATGTAGAGCCGCTTCTGGCGCTCGTCGGCGACGGCCAGCAGCATGTGGAGATTGGGCGAGTCGGGCGGGAAGACGAAGGGGGTGATCGTGCGGCCGAGCTCCTCGTTGACGCCGACCAGCGCGACGGCCGGCAGGTTCACGCCGCCCGCCTCCTCCGGCGCGTCGAGCGCCCAGAGGCCGAGCTCCCGGCACTTGTCGAGCAGCGGGGCCAGCTCCTCCTCGGTCAGCCGGATTTCCCCGCCCGCCGCCTCGCGCGCCATCACGGCCTTCTCCAGCGGCATCAGCTCGTTGTCCACGAACTTCGCCACCAGGTCGCGCAGCATGGCGTGTTCTTCAACCAGATCGAACGGCATCGCCCCAAACCTCCTCGCTGGCGGGGAGCGTAGCCGTTTCCGCGCCGACGGCAAGCGGAGCGGGTGTACGGCCTCACGAACATGCGCAGAATTCGCGGGTGACTGCCGGATCGCGCGGCGCTATATTCCGGATTGGACGGACGATGATTCCGAATTGGACGGTAAACTGTGCCGAACTGGACGCTCCCCGCCGAAACCTTTGTGGCGCGGCACGCCGAGGCGTCCGTTCGCCTGGCGCTGACGGACACCCGTATTGTCGCCATCGTGGGACCGCGCCAGTCCGGCAAGACAACGCTCGCCCGGCGCATTGCCGATGGCGAAGGACGGGCCTTCGTTTCTCTGGACGACGACCAGTCCAGGCGGTTCGCTCAAGACGATCCTGCCGGCTTCGTCCGGGGCCTGCGAAACGTTGTAATCGACGAAATCCAGCGCGCTCCGAACCTGATCCTGGCACTCAAGAAGGAAGTCGACGAGTATCCCGATCCCGGTCGCTATCTGATTACAGGTTCGGTCGATCTGTTCAGGGGCGCTATTTCCCCGGATTCCCTGGCCGGGCGCGTCGAGACCGTTGAGCTCCTGCCGTTCTCCCAGGCCGAGATCGCCGGCGCCGCTCCGCCGCGTTTCCTCGACCGGGCCTTTGCCGGCGACTTTCCGGCAATCGAGGAGACGGGGCCGACGGCCGATCTCGTCGAGCGGGTCGTTGCCGGCGGATATCCGGCGGCGCTCGCCCGCGCCGCCGCGTCCCGTCGGCGTTCCTGGCTGCGCGCCTATGTGCAGGCGCTTGCCGAACGCGATGTCCCGGATATCGCGCCTGTCGGGAAACGAGACGAAATGGCCCGCCTGATCGACCATGCGGCCGTCTCGGCAGGCCAGTTGCTCAACATGTCCGGCCTCGGCGCGCGCCTCGGCGTCGATGGCAAGACCGTGGATCGCTGGCTGGTGCTGCTGGAGCACATGTTCCTGATTCGCCGCGTTCGCGCCTGGCACAGCAGCCGGCTGAAGCGGCTGGTCAGGACGCCTAAGCTCCAGTTTCTGGATTCCGGCCTGCTCGCGGCGCTGCTGCGGACGGAAGCTGCGGACATCGTGCAGGACCGCCAGAAGCTGGGACCGCTGCTTGAGAGTTTCGTGCATGGGGAGATCGCCAAGGCCATCGCCCTCTCGGACGAAACGACGACCGTCACTCATTATCGCGACAAGGACGGCATGGAAGTCGATCTCGTTCTGGAGCGTTCGCCGGGCGCCGTTGTAGGAATCGAAGTCAAGGCGAGGGCGACGGCGCATCCCCGGGATTTCAGGGGACTGCAGCGCCTGAAGGAGACAGTGGGGGACAGGTTCGCCTGCGGGATCGTCCTGCACGACGGCGAGCGCATTCAGCGAACGGGCGCCGGGTTGTTTGCGATGCCCTTCAGAATGCTCTGGGAAGCCTGAGCAACGGACAGCCCCGTTCCAACGCCGATCCGGCCCGGCATACCGCAGCTTCCAGCGGGATTCCTGATCCACATGCCAGTGGCCGCCCCCGTCACCCGTAAAGCACGGCGCAGCGGACTTCGATGCTCCAGCGGTCGGGGGCGTCGGGCGGGGTTGCGGGGTCTTCGAAGGCGCTGTGGAAGCTGAAGGTACAGGGCCCGTCCGCGCCCTCGGCATCGGCCCTGGCGCCCCCGGACCGGGCCAGTTCGCCGGCCGAATCCCACTGCTTGAGGAGCAGCGCCTCCTCGCGGGTCATGGCGGACCAGTAAACCCAGCGGTGGCGCGGGTCGTGCTTGGCGAAATAGTTCTCGCCGACCCGGTCGCCATAGTGGATTTCGAACACGACCAGCTCTTCCGGGCGCACGCTGGCGGCGTCGCAGAGCGCAAGCGGCCGGGTCGCCACCGGCTCGCGCGCGATGTTGCGCCAGACATTGACGATCGCGAAGCGCCCGCTCTCCACCGCCTCTTCCACCGCGTCCCCATCCAGCAGCGTGGCGCCCTCGGGAAGCGCCGTGCGGTAGGTGTCGTTCAGGGTCGGCGGGCGGGCGAGGTCGCGGAGGCGCTGCGGCGCGCTGGTCAGCGTGTAGTCGCCATGCACCAGATGGGCCGGCCCCTGCACCTGCTGGCCGCCGGCGATGCGCTGCTGGCCGGACTTGCCGGCGGCGGAGCGGATATTGTGGTCGAAGGCCGCGACGGTCGCCGCCCCTGTCGCCGCGCGCACGATTTCGGCGCATTCGGGATAGTAGGCCCGCACCACCGCGTCATGGTCGAGGAAGTCCAGGTCCGGGTCGGCCATCGGTCGCCGGAGCAACTCGAACCCGTTGGCGGCGAGCGTCGGCTGTTCCCCCGGCGCGAGCCCGCGCGCGTCTAGGATCGGCATGTCCCGCTCTTCCAGATCTACGCCCACCCGGCCGCTGTCGCTGCCGTCGCGATCCCGGCGGGTCAGCACCCTGCCGTTGCGGTAGAGCGACGAAGCCGCCGAGGGCTGCATGTAGTGGAACACGCCGAGGCGCATGTTCTCCGGGGCGGCTTCGCTCACTGCTTCGGTCATTGCCGGTCTTCCGCTTCCTGACTTTCCTTCCGGGGCCGCGCGGCCAGCCCGCCCGCCCTGCCGATACATAGCCCCTATGCGGCGAAAATCCTATCGCCCGTCAGGCCGCCAGCCTGACGGCGCAATCGGGGATAAGAAGCTTTTTGTTCGTATTTCCTGTAATAATTCTTTTTTGATTCTTGACATATATGATATAAAGCCTACTCGAAACGAGGAGGCAGGAAGGAGGCGGCGTTCGCGGGGCCGCTTCCCCTGCTGTTTCGCATCGGCGAGAAACAGCCCCCGATTCGGCCAACGGGTGAGGTGCGCCCTGCGCCCGGCTTGCGCGCGCGAGCGCGCAGTATACGCGCGAGTCGGGGTCCCGCCGGCCCCGCATGACAAAACATGAGGGGATTACATAGATAGGTTGGCGGGGGAGGCCAACGACATTTCTTCCGTCATGCCTTAACGCCCTCTCCGTCATACCCGGACTTGTTCCGGGTATCCATGCGGCCGTCCGGCAGCAACGGTGGAAAGGGATACCCGGAACAAGTCCGGGTATGACGCTGGAGAGAAGGCGCGAAGCCTCGCAAACCTGTCGTCAACCTGTCCATATAAGCCCCAAACATGACATGCCGCGATGCTCCCGGCGGCTCAGCCGGCCGCCGGCGTCTGCTTCAGCCAGGCGAGCACGGCGGCGCATTCCTCGGTCGGGAAGGCGTGGGCGAGGTCCGGGAGTTCGCGGTAGGTGACGGCCGCGCCCCGCGCCGAGAAGGCGTCGCGGGCGGCGCGGGCGACGGCGACCGGGAACATCCAGTCGAGCGCCCCGTGCGCGAGGTAGATCGGCAGGCCCTTCAGCCGCCCGGCGCTGATGAACTCCAGCAGCATGGGGTGGAAGGTGCCGGCGAAGGGCGCCAGATGCGTCCAGGGGCCGTCCGACGGCAGGGCCGAGACATAGCTGAAGGTCGCGCCGTCGCTCATGCCGGTCAGCAGCAGCCGCGCCGGGTCCACCCTGTGTCGCCCGCCGATTTCCGCGACGATCTCCAGCAGGCGCGGCGTGTCGGGGTCGTCGCCCATCAGCGCCCAGGTCCGCGCGGTCGAGGTCGGCGCGGCGAGGATCGCGCCTGCCGTGCGCGCCGCCCGCAGCCAGCTCCACAGGAACAGCCGCCCGTGGCCGCCGCCGCCATGCAGCGCCACGACGAGCGGCGCCGGCGTGTCCGGGTCCAGGTCCTCCGGCACGAACAGCGACCAGCCGCCGCGCTCGCCGCGGCCATTGCCGAAATGGGTGACGCCCGCCTCCGGTCGCCCGGGCCGGGCGAGCCGTTCCAGACGCCCTTCGTCGCTGCGCGCCGGGGGCTCCAGGAAGAACCTGCTGACCGGCGGCAGCATCGGCGAAAGCGGGTAGAGATATTCGAGCGCAGGCGCACGGGCGCGCGTGCCCCGAAGCGCCTCCTGCATATCGCCCGTTCCGCCCGCCACCTCCATGCGCGCCAGCGCGTCGAGCGCCGTGTCGGCGCTGCCGGCGAGCGCCTGTTTCGGGCCGTCGAGCCGTTCCGGCCAGGCGGCTTCTTCCAGCGCCGGTCGGGCATTGCGGAGAGCATCGGCGAGCGGGGAGAGCATGGACCAGAGCCGCTCCAGCCCCTCCGGATGGAGGTTGCGGGCGGCGAATTCGAGGCCGTCCAGCGCGTTCAGCAAGGGCGGCAAAATACCCGTTATCGCATCGACAAGGCGGTCGTTCTCGTCTGTCATGGACAGGGAAGGTAGCATGGCGCCGCGAGTTGAGAGCCGGGGGCCGCGCCGGGCCGGAGTAAGACCGATTTCCGACATCCAGCCTGAACGCTCCTCCCGTCTGCGCGGCGTGTTTGCGCCCTTCGCCGTGCGCAGCTTCCGGTTCCAGTGGCCGGGCGACCTCGCCACTTCGCTCGCCTTCGAGATGGAAACGCTGATCCTCAACTGGTTCGTGCTGGTCGCGACCGGCTCGGTGATGCTCCAGACCGCCTTCGCCGCGCTCCAGTTCCTCGGCACGCTGCTGGCCCCGGCGCTGGGCTCGCTCGCCGACCGGCTCGGCCGCCGCGCCATGATCGCGGCCATGCGCGGCTTCTACCTCATGCTCGCCGGCTGCCTCGCCGCCCTCGGCCTCACGGACCGGCTGGATCCCGCAGCCGTGTTCGCCATCGCCGCGCTCGCCGGTCTGGTCCGCCCCTCCGACCTCGTGATGCGCAACGCGCTGGTCGGCGACACCATGGCCGACCGGCTGCTCGTCAACGCCATGGGCTTCTCGCGCACGACTCAGGACCTGGCGCGCATCGCCGGGGCGCTCATCGGGGCGACGCTGTTCCAGTCGCTCGGCATCGGTCCGGCATACCTGGTCGTGGCCGCCTTCTACCTGGCGGCCTTCGCGCTCAGTTTCGGCGTCGGCGGGCGGCGCGCGCGCCCGCGCGGCAGGGGCCTGTCCATGCTGGCCGAACTCCGGGCAGGCTTCCGGCATATCCGGCGCACGCCCGCGCTCATGGCGGCAATGTGGCTGGCCTTCCTGGTCAACCTCACGGGCTTCCCCATTTCCAGCGGGCTCATGCCCTATGCCGCGCGCACGGTTTACGGGCTGGACGCGGTCGGCCTCTCGCACCTGCTGGCGAGTTACGCCGCCGGCGCTTTCATCGGCTCCTTCGCCATGGCCGTGGGCGGCGGCCCGCGCCGGTCGCCGGTCGGCGCCGTGTTCGCGGGCGTAGCGCTCTGGTACCTGCTGCTCATGGTCTTCTCGCAGATGACCGAAAAATGGACCGGCATGGCGGTGATGGTCGCAGTGGGGACCGTCCAGGGCGGGGCGATGATCGGCCTCGCGGTGTTCCTGCTCCGGCGCTCGAATCCGCGGCTCCGGGGCATGGTGATGGGCGTGCGCATGCTTGCGGTTTACGGCATGGCGGTCGGCCTGCCGCTCGGCGGCGCGCTGATCGAGACGGTCGGCTACCGGGCGACGGTGCTGGGCTACGCGCTTGCGGGCCTCGCGGGCACGGCGTTTATCGCGTTTCGCTGGCGCCGCGCGCTGTTCGGGGCGGAGGCGGCTGGACGGCGCTCGCGAATGGCGGCAGGCTGAAAGGGAAATTCCGGAGACAGAAGCCGCACAGATGAGCCGAAAACCAGACCGCCAGATCGCCCTCGTCGCTTTCCTCCAGGCGCAGAATTGCTCCACCCTGCCCGCCGCCTGGCGCCACCCGGATGCGAGGCTGGACTTCATGTCGGCGGACTACTACCGCGACCTCGCCCGGCTGCTGGAGCACGGCAAATTCGATATCGGTTTCTTCGACGACCGGCTCGCCATGCCGGACATGTTCGGCAAGGACCACGCGCACACCGTCGAGCACGGCATACGCTGCGTGAAGATGGACCCCATCGTGACCCTGATGGCGATGGGCATGGCGACGGAGCGGCTCGGCCTCGGCGCCACCTGCTCGACGACCTATTACGACCCCTTCCATGTGGCGCGGATGTTCTCGACGCTCGACCTCATGTCCAGCGGACGCGCGGCCTGGAACGTCGTCACCTCCGTCAACGAGAACGAGGCGCTCAACATGGGGCGCGACGGCGTGACCGAGCACGACCTGCGCTACGACCGGGCGGACGAGTTCATGGAGGTGGTCCACGGCCACTGGGACGCCTGGGACGACGACGCGCTGGTGCTGGACCGGGAGAACAACGTCTTCGCCGACCCGGACAAGGTGCATCGCCTCGACCATGAGGGGCCGTTCTTCAAGTCCCGGGGGCCGTTCACCGTGCCGCGCTCGGCCCAGGGCCACCCGGTGGTCATCCAGGCGGGCCAGTCCGGCCGGGGCCGACGGTTCGCGGCGCGCTGGGGCGAGCTCATCTTCGTGGCCTATCCGAGCCTCGAAGCGGCGAAGCCCGCCTACAAGGCGCTGAAGGACGATTGCGCCGCGCACGGGCGCGACCCGGACGGCATGAAGATCGCGAGCCTCTTCTACCCGATGGTCGGCGAGAGCCTGATGGAGGCTGAGGACAAGCGCGCCCTCTACGACACGCTGCCGAACGAGACCGACCAGCTTTCGCTGCTTTCCGAGGCGCTCAATTACGACTTCGCCAGGAAGGGCATGGACGAGCCGTTCAGCGACGAGGAAATGGAGGGCCTGACCGGCATGCAGTCCATGCGCGACCGCGCCGTGCAGGTGACCGGCAATCCGAACCCGACCGTGCGCGACTTCATGACGGCCACGGGCCGCGGGCTCCTCAAGGACCCCTGGGTCGGCGGGCCGAAGGAGGTTGCGGACAAGATGGAGGAGTTCTTCGTCGAGCGCGGCTCGGACGGCTTCGTCGTCGGCGCGACGCACTTCCACGGTTCCTTCGAGGACCTCATCACGCATGTGGTGCCCGAATTGCAAAAGCGCGGCCTCTACCGGAAGGACTATACCGGCCCCACGCTCCGCGACCATCTCGGCCTCGACTACCCGCAAACGGGGCACTGGCGGCACTGAGGCGGGCGGCCCGGCAGGTTTCCGGACCGGGACGCCCGAGGCAGAGGCGCGGCAGGGCGGGAGGAACCGGCGAGCATGGCGGAGAGGGTGGAATGCGTCGTCATCGGCGCGGGCGTGGTCGGGCTCGCCTGCGCGCGCCGGCTCGCCATGGCCGGGCTGGAGGTCATCGTGCTGGAGGCCGCCGAGGCCATCGGCACCGAGACCAGTTCCCGCAACAGCGAGGTCATCCACGCCGGGATTTACTATCCGGCCGGCAGCTTCAAGGCGAAGGCCTGCGTCGAGGGCAAGCATTTCCTCTACGACTACTGCGCCGAACGCGGCCTGCCGCACAAGCGGATCGGCAAGCTGATCGTCGCCGCCGACGAGAGCCGCATCCCGGAATTGGAGGCCCTGCAGGCGCGCGCCGCCGCCAATGGCGTGCCGGACCTGGAGCTGCTGACGGGCGCAGAGGTGCGGGCGCTGGAGCCGGCCGTGCAGGCGGAGGCAGGCCTGCTCTCCCCCTCCACCGGCATCATCGACAGCCACGCGCTGATGCTGGCCTTCGAGGGCGATGCCGAGGAGGCGGGCGCAATGATCGCCTTCCACGCCCCGGTCGCGAGCGGGCGTGCGCTGGAAGACGGCATCGAGCTCGAAGTCGGCGGCGCGGAGCCGATGACGCTCGCCGCCGGACTGGTCGTCAACAGCGCCGGGCTGGCCGCGCCGGAGGTCGCCGCGAGGATCGAGGGCCTGGACGGCCGCCATATCCCGAACGCCCGCTTCGCCAAGGGCAACTATTTCTCCGTCGCCGGCCGCCAGCCCTTCCGCCGCCTGGTCTATCCGATGCCGGAGGCGTCCGTGCTGGGCGTGCATGTCACGCTGGACCTCGCGGGCCAGTGCAAGTTCGGCCCCGACCTCGAATGGCTGGAGGCCCCGGAATACGACGTGGATCCAGCCCGCGCCGAGCGCTTCTACGACGCCGTCCGGCGCTACTATCCCGCACTCGCGGACGGCGCGCTGCAACCGGCCTATGCCGGCATCCGGCCGAAAATCCACGGCCCCGGCGAGCCGCAGCCGGACTTCCTGCTGCAGGGGCCGGAGACGCACGGGGTCCCGGGCCTCGTCAACCTGTTCGGCATCGAGTCGCCCGGCCTCACCGCATCGCCCGCCATCGCCGAGGAGGTCGCGCGCCTGGCCGGAGCAGCCTGATGCGCCGGGCTCCGCCGTGACGCCCGCCGCGCCATCGCCAGCGCTGCGCGGCATCGGCTTCGCGGTGCTGGCGGGGGCCTGTTTCGTGTGCATGCAGGCGGCGGCCAAGGCGGGCGCGGAGGCGGGCTACCCGGCGGTGCAGGTCGTCTGGGCGCGCTTCACCCTGCATCTGGCGGCCCTGGCGCTGCTGATGCCGCACCGCCTGGGCGCGCTCATCCGCACAGAGCGCCCCGCCCTGCAAACCTTGCGCGGCGGCTTCCTCGTCGCCTCGACCGCCTGCTCCTTCGCGGCGCTGGAGCTTCTGGCGCTGCCGGAGATGACCGTCATTACCTTCGTCGCGCCGCTCTTCACCATGGCGCTCGCCGTCCTCTGGCTTCGGGAGCGCGTCGGCGCAAGGCGCTGGGCGGCGGCGCTCGTCGGCTTCGCCGCGGTCGCCGTGGCGGCCGGACCCGACGGGCTGACCGCGAATGCGGGCGTCGTGCTGGCGCTCGGCATGGCGCTCTTCTACGCGCTCTACCAGGTGGCGACGCGCGCGCTCCGCCATGCGGCGCCCGCGCCGACCGCGCTCTTCTATGCCGCGCTTGCGGGCGCCGTGGCGACCTCCGCCATCGTGCCCTTCTTCTGGCGCGAGCCCGACCTCGCCGGCTGGGGGCTGCTCGCGCTGCCTGCGCTCTTCGGCGCAGTCGGCCAATATGTGCTGATTCGCGCGTATGAGGCCGCCCCGGCGGGGCTGGTGGCGCCCTTCATGTATGTCGAGTTCGTCTGGTCGGTCGCGCTCGGGCTCGCCGTGTTCGGTTTCCTCCCCGATAGCTGGACCCTGGCGGCAGCGGCCATCATCATAACCAGCGGCCTCTATATCCGGCACCGGGAGCGAAGCGCGCCATGCAATTCGGACTGACCGAAGACCAGACCGCCCTGAAGGAAGCCGCCGGCCGCTTCGCCCGCGAGGTGCTGCTGCCCGGCTACCGCAAGCGCGAGGACGACGCCGCGATGGGCCCCGAGCTCATCCGCGAGATGGGCCGCCTCGGCCTCGTTGCGCCCTCGCTGCCGGAACGCTACGGCGGCATGGGCATCGACGGCGTGACCGCCGGCCTGCTGATCGAGGAGATCGCTTATGGCGACCTCAATGTGGCCTATGTGCCGCTGCTCTCCTCGCTCAGCGCCGACATCCTCGCCCGCCACGCCGACGAGGCGCTGGCCGCAGCGCGGCTGCCGGCCATCGCCGAGGGCCGCGAGACGATCGCGCTCGGCCTGACGGAACCGCGCGGCGGCTCGGACGCCGCCAACCTGCAATTGCGCGCCCGGCGCGACGGGGACGACTGGGTGATCGACGGCGAGAAGGCCTCGATCTCCATGGCCGCCCATGCCGACAGCGTGCTCGCCATGGCGCGCACGGACCCGAACCGCCCCGGCGCGCGCGGCGTGACCGCCTTCCTGATCGACCTGGATGCGCCCGGCGTCTCGCGCTCGGCCTATGACGATCTGGGCTCGCTTGCCGTCGGGCGCGGCTCGATCTGGTTCGACGGGGTGCGCGTGCCGGACAGGAACCGCGTGGGCCCCGAAGGCGCCGGCTTCACGCAGACGATGCAGGGCTTCGACTATTCGCGGACGCTGATCGGCCTGCAATGTCTCGGCCCCGCCCGCGCCTCGCTGGACGAGACCTGGCCCTACACCTTGGAGCGGGAGGCCTTCGGGCGTCCGATCGCGGAGTTCCAGGGCGTCACCTTCCCGCTCGCCGAATACGACACACAGGTCGAGGGCTGCCGGCTGCTCTGCTACCGCACGCTCTGGCTGCGCGACCGGGGGATGGCGCACACCAAGGAGGCGGCGATGTGCAAATGGTGGGCGCCGAAGCTCTCCGTGGACACCATCCACCAGTGCCTGCTGACGCACGGCCATCTCGGCTACAGCCGCGACCTGCCGCACCAGCAGCGCCTGCGCGACGTGATGGGGCTGGAGATCGGCGACGGCACGGCGCAGATCTCCAAGATGGTGATCGCGCGCGAGACCGTCGGCCGCGCCGCCGTGCAATACGCCCGGCGCTGACGCTCAGCCCTTGCGGCCCGAGACGCGGACCAGGATGCCGGGCAGGAAATCCTCGACGGCGATGTCGCGGAAGCCCGCCGCCTCGAAATAGCCGGCGACCTCGGCGCTCGAATGGGCGAGGCCGGTGGAGGCGTGGAGCGTCTGCGCCAGGCCCCAGAGCGCGGCGTCGGCGGGCCCCGACCGGTCCGGCGCCAGCGCCTCGCCGATGAGGTGGAATTCGCCGCCCGGCAGCAGCGCTCCATAAACCTTCTTCACCACCCATGCGATCTGCCAGCGCCCGTACATGGGCAGGTTCGACGCCATCACGGCGAGGTCGCAGCCGGTCGGGAAATCGTCCTTGTTGAAGTCGCAGGGCACGGCCTCGATACGGTCCGACAGGCCGGCTTCGGCGATGTAGCCGCGGGCAACCTCGCAAACCACCGGCAGGTCGAGGACAACCGCCCGCAAGTCGGGGCTCGCCCGGCAGGCCGCGATGCAATACGCCCCGGAGCCGCCGCCGATGTCCATCATGCGGGTCCTGCCCGAGAGGTCGGTCGTGCGGGCGAACAGCCGGCCGGCGCCCGCCCCGACCGCCCGCGTCGCCTCATGGTAGCGCCGCGCCTCTTCCACCGTGATGGCCGCGACGGAGGCGTTCTCCTCCAGCGGCGGGCCGGGCCGGCGCAGATGCTCGGCCAGCCGGCCCCACTCGTTCCAGTCGGGTTTCGTGAAGAACATCCAGGGCGCGGCGTAGTGGCGCGAGCCCGCGACCAGGAAGCGCTCGACATCCAGCGCATTGACAAGCCTCTCGCCCTCGCGCCGGATCAGCCCGAGGCCGAGGCAGGCCACGATGATCCGCTCCCCGTTCGGCGGCTCGAGGCCGAGCGCGGCGGCGAGCTTCTCCTCGGTGTCGGCGCCGCGCGCAATCTCGGTGAACAGGCCGAGTTCGACCGCGGCCAGCAGCGTCCCGCTTTCCCGATAGGCGCGGGCGAGGCGTTGCAGGCGGACGGTGTCGGGCCTAGCCCGCATTTCTCACCAGGGTCATGGTCTGCGCGGCGTTGCGGGCCTCAAGCGTAGGCACCGCTACGCTTTTCGGCCCACTCCTTGCGGAGCGAACGCCTGGAGGCGACGCAGGCCGCGACCCTGGTGAGAAATGCGGGCTGACACCCTCAGCCATAGCTGGCGGACATGCCTTCCGAGGGGTCCATATGCGCGCCATAGGGCGGGATCGGGTAGCGCAGCCCGACGCGGGAGAGCTTCTCCATGCCCTCGACGCCGCGCGCGAACTCCTCCGGCGGCATGGCGATCAGCATTTCGTCGTCCGCCACGCCGCCATAGCGGCGCTCGGCATAGCAGGGGATCGAGATCGAGGTGTCGCGGGTCAAGAGCGCCTTGCCCCAGCTGTCGGCGCAGGCGCTCTCGCCGGTGATCGACATGTCGTAGCGCCGGTAGCGCTTCCACTGCAGGCCGTTGACGAACAGGATGATCTGGCCCGGCGTGCCGTAGAACAGCACGATGTCCGGCGGGTCGAGGCGCGCGGCGCGCAGGGGCGAGACGACCGTGCCGACATACTTGCCGAAGGTCTGGCGCGGCATATGCGCCTGGTGCTCCCGCGCGGCTTCCCGGTCGGCGAACCACACACCGTCCATGTGCTCGCCCGAAAGCGTGCCCTCGTCCGGCAGGTCGATGCCCATGACGCCGCCGCAATTGGACTGCGGGCGCACATTCTCCGCGGTGATGCCCAGCGTGAAGCCGGCGATTCGGCTCTGCGTGACAAGCTGGCAGGTGGTGTGGAAGCGCCCCGGCTTCGGGCGGCGCAGTCCCGGCACCTTTTCCATCTCCTCCAGGCTTTCGTACTGCTTCATGCCGATCGGCAGGGTGCGGATCTTCAGCAGGTCCTGCAGCTTGACGGCGAGCGTGCGGAGTTCGGCGGCGTTGACGGCGACATCTTCGCTCATTTCGGGAGGGCTCCCCTTGCGGCGGTAGGCGCGCTCATCATAGCGTCTCGGCGGAGTTACGCGAGGAAGGAACGCTCCCATGATCTTCGACCACCGCGTCTATACCTGCCGCCCCGGCACCGTGCCCAAGGCGATGGCCCTCTACGAGGAGCACGGCTATCCCGTGCAGACCCGCCATCTCGGAGAGCCCGTGCTTTACGGCATTACCGAAACGGGGCCGATCAACACCTATGTCCATGTCTGGGCCTATGAGGATGCGGCCGACCGCGCTACCAAGCGCGCCGCCATGCAGGCCGACCCGGAATGGCAGGCCTATCTCGAGCGCTCCGCCGAGGCGGGCTATCTGCTCAGCCAGGAGAACCGCATCCTTCAGGCCGCGCCCTTCTTCAACCTCAGGCGCTAGACGCACCGGTTCCATCCGGCAGCGGGGAGAGTTGCGGCGGCCCGCCTTTCGGCGCAGCATGGGCGGGCCGTCGCGGCGCTCCGTCCTCGCCGTCGCGGACGGCGAGGAGGTTCGCCCATGTACGACACCGCGGGAATGCGGCCTATCCGCTTCCGGCTTCGGGGAAGTCTCACCGGCATCCGCGGCGCGGCGCGGCGCATCCTGCTCACGGCTCTCTTGCCGGTGTGCCTGGCCGCCGCGCCGGCGATTGCCGAAGACCGGCCGGATACGCCGGAAAGCCGCGTCGAGGCGGCGAAGAAATATCTCGAACTCGTGCCGGTCGAACGGATGGCGGACAATGTGGCCGGCAACGTCCTGTTGCTGATACCGGAAGAAAAGCGAGGCCTGTTCCGGAAGGGCGTGTCCGAAGGGCTGGCCGCAGCCAACATTGAGGACATCATGGTGAAGATCGTCTCCAAGCATTTCACCGCGGCCGAGATCGACACCATGACGGCGTTTTACGGCTCCCCCGAAGGGCAGGCGATACAGAGGAAAATGCGGGGCTACATGGCGGATATCAGCCTCCATGTGATTCCGATCGTTCAAAAGTCCGTCACCGAAGTGATGGAGAAGCATTTCGAATAGGCGCGGCCTCCGCCGCTCCTCAGGAAAGGCTAGGAAATGGACCAATTCGGCATCGGCCAGCCGGTGCGGCGCAAGGAAGACGCGCGCTTCGTGACCGGCGCCGGGCGCTTCACGGACGATATCGACATCGAGGGCCAGGCCCACGCGGTCGTGCTCCGCAGCCCGCACGCACATGCCCGCATTGTAAGCCTCGACACGCACGCGGCCGAGGCGGCGCCCGGCGTCGTGGCGGTGCTCACCGGGCAGGATGCGGCGGCCGACGGCCTGCCGCTGCTGCCCTGCCAGGTGGATGTGCCGGGCGCGGACGGGGCGCGCATGGCCGATCCCGGCCGCGCCGTGCTCCAGACCGACCGGGTGCGCTATGTCGGCGACCCGGTGGCCTTCGTGGTGGCGGAGACGGCGCAGCAGGCGCGGGACGCTGCGGAGCTGGTCGAGGTCAAATACGAAGTGTTGCCCGCAGTCTGCACGGCCGCCGAGGCGGATGCACCGGGCGCGCCGGTCCTGCACGAACCGGTCGGCTCCAATCTCTGCGTGCACTGGCTGAGCCATGACGGCGCCGAGGTCGAGGCGGCGTTCGCGCAGGCCGCGAAGACGGTGCGGGTGGAGCTTGCGAACAACCGCGTCGTCGGCAACCCGATGGAGCCCCGCGTTGCCATCGGACAGTGGGAGGCGGAGGAAGAGCGCTACCTGCTGCACTCCCCGACCCAGGGCGCCGTCCGGGTGCGCAACGGCCTTGCCGACATCGCTTTCGACGTGCCGAAGGACCGGGTGCGCGTCGTCTCGCCCGATGTCGGGGGCGGCTTCGGCCTGCGCGGCAAGCTGTTCCCGGAAACGGTGATGGTGCTCTGGGCCGCCCGCCGGCTCGGAAGGCCGGTCAAGTGGCGGGCGGACCGCCAGGAGACCATGCTCGCCGACCCGCACGGCCGCGACCACCTGACCGCGGCAGAAATGGCCTTCGACGACGAGGGGCGCATTCTCGGCATGAAGGCCCGCACGCTCGCCAATCTCGGCGGCTACCTCTCCGATTTCGGGCCGAGAATCCCGACCGTGGCGGGCGCCCGCATCGCCGGCTCCGTTTATCACGTGCCGGCCATGCAGCTTTCCGTGCGCTGCCTCTTTACCAACACCGTGCCGACGGACGCCTATCGCGGCGCCGGGCGGCCGGAAATCTGCTACCAGATGGAGCGCCTGCTGGACGCGGGAGCGAAGGCTTTCGGCCTCTCGCCCGCCGAAATCCGCCGCCGCAACTTCATCCGGCCGGACGCCCTGCCCTACACCAACCGGGTCGGCATGGTCATCGATTCCGGTTCCTTCGCCGAAACCCAGGAACGGGCGCTGGAGCGCGCCGATGTCGCCGGCTTCGACCGGCGCCGGGCGGAGTCGGAAGCCGCCGGCAGGCGCCGGGGGCTCGGTCTCGGCTACTATATCGAGGCCTCGGGCGGCGCGCCGGTGGAGCAGGCGCAGGTCCGCTTCGAGGAAGACGGAAGCGTCTCGCTCATCATGGGCACCTTCAGCCACGGCCAGGGGCATGAGACCGCCTTCGCCCAGATCGTCCACCAGAAACTCGGTATCGCGTTTGAAGACATCCGCCTGCTCCAGGGCGATACCGCTTTCGTCTCCTTCGGCAACGGCACCGGCGGTTCGCGCTCCTCGCAGATGGGCGGCGTCTCGGTCTCGCGCGCCTGCGCGCAGATCGTCGAGAAGGCGTCGCGCATCGCCGCGCACCGGCTGGAGGCCGCGCCCGCCGACATCGAGTTCGCGGACGGGTCTTTCCGCGTAGCGGGCACGGATCTCGCCGTCTCGTTCGACGAGATCGCCCGGATCGCGCGCGACCCTGCGGCCCTTCCCGAGGGCGAGGAGCCCGGCCTCGACGAGACCTGCCGCTACCAGCGCCCGACCGAGTGCAACTTCCCGAACGGCTGCCATGTCTGCGAGGTCGAGCTGGACCCGGAGACCGGGCAGGTCCGGGTGGTGAAATACACCGCCGTGGACGATTGCGGCACCGTCATCAACCCGCTTCTGGCCGCGGGCCAGGTGCATGGCGGCGTCGGGCAGGGGCTGGGCCAGGCGCTGCTGGAGCACACCGCCTATGAGCCGGAGAGCGGCCAGTTCCTCGCCGGCTCCTTCATGGACTACTGCATGCCGCGCGCGAGCGACTTCCCGGAAATCGACGTCGGCTTCAACCCGGTGCCGAACCCCTCGAACGAACTCGGCGTCAAGGGCATCGGCGAGGGCGGCGCCTGCGGCGCCCCGCCCGCGATTACCGCCGCCGTCGCAGACGCGCTCGGCATCTCCCATATCGATATGCCGATCACCCCGGAGAAGGTCTGGCGCGCGCTGAACGGCGCATAGTGCGGTATCCAACCGGCTTGAAACAGGCGACGGCCCTTCGATACGCACCGTTCCTATCGACACCAGCCCTTTCGTCTGCCGCCGTCATAGGGCCGGCCATGGCCTGCCTCGATCAGGACGGACGACAGCGAGGAGCCGTCCAGAACGAGGTCCGCGATGACGCGGCCGCCCCATTTGCCCCAGGCGGGGTCGCGGACGAGGATGTTCCCGGCTCCGGCGACCGCCGCCTCGGTGAAGGCGGTTGCGGCGCGGCCCGCCTGCCGTTCGGCCTCGCATTTCGCCCGCCTGCCCTTTTCCGGCGTATCGACGCCGCGCAGCCGGACGGACAGGGAGGCGAGCTCGGGCGGCAAGTCGGCGCTGGCATCGACCTTGACCGTATCGCCATCGACGACGCGCACGACCGGCCAGGAATAGTCCGCCGCCGGCAGGGGCGCGGCCAGCAGCGACGCCGCAAGCCCGATCGCCGCCGCCGGGACCCGAAAGTTTCCCGGTTTCGCTGGCGCCCGCTCTATGCCGGTATGCATGCAACGAGCCCTCGATATGAAGGTTCGGCTGCATGTTATACACGATTGTTATATGTCCTTGGACGCGACGGCATAGATTGGCCCTGCCGCCATGTCTCCGGCGTCAGAAGTCCTTGCAGAGGCGCAGGGAGTCGTAGATGGCGGCGTGGATGTTGCGGCTGGCGACGGCGTCGCCGACGCGGAAGAGCATGAACCCGTCCTCCCCGCTCGACGCGGGCTGCTGCGGCCGGCCGGCGATCAGCGCGTCGATATCCACCTCCCCGCCGTTCCGGGCGAGCGGGCGAAGCTCGTGGAACAGCGCCGCATTGGGCAGCGTGCCGTGCTCGACGACGATCTGGTCCACCAGCCGGGTCTCGTCCGCGTCGTCATAGACGTTGCGCAGCGTGGCGCTCAGCCGGTTACCCTCGCGCTTCACCCGGCGGAGCCGGCGGTCCGGCGTCATGCGCACGCCCATCGCGTAGAAATTGGCGAGATAGACGGGAAAGTTGCTGGCGCCGATGTCATGCGCGGCCATGCGGTCGGGCGTCACGAGCTCCACCTTCGAGCCGCGCGACGCCAGGAAATCCGCCGCGCTCGGCCCCTGGTGGTCGCCGTGGTCGTCATAGACCAGCACTTCGGCGCCGGGCTCGACCTGTCCGCCGAGCACGTCCCAGACGCTTGCGACATGCGCGCTGCCCTCCAGCCAGTCCGTGTTCGGCACGCCGCCGGTCGCGACCACAACGATATCCGGCGCTTCCGCCAGAATGTCTTCGGCCTCGGCGTAGCGGTTGAAATGCACCGCCGCGCCCAGATGTTCGACCTCGGCGGCGAGCCACTCCGCAATGCCGAGCAGGTCCCGGCGCCATGTCGCCCGCGCCGCCAGCACGATCTGGCCGCCGGGTTCGGCCGCCGCCTCGAAGACCGCCACCTCGTGCCCCCGGAGCGCGGAGACGCGGGCCGCCTCCAGACCGGCCGGGCCCGCTCCTACCACCACGACCTTGCGCCGCGGGCCGGGACCCGGCTCGATGACATGCGGCATCGTCCGCTCGCGGCCCGTGGCGGGATTGTGCAGGCAGAGCGCGTCGCCGCCGGTATAGATGCGGTCGAGGCAGTATCCCGCACCGACGCAGGGCCGGATGCGCTCCTCCTCGCCGCGCAGCATCTTTGCCGCGATATGCGGGTCCGCCATATGGGCGCGGGTCATCGCCACCATGTCCACAAGGCCCTCGCGCACGCAGTATTCCGCCGTTGCGAGGTCCGCGATGCGGGTGGCGTGGAATACCGGCAGCCCCGTCGCCCGCTTCATTCCGGCCGCGACCTCCACGAAGGGCGCGAGCGGGCCCGCCATGGTGGGAATCGACTGCGAGAGGCCGCGCTCGTCGCCGACCTGGCCGACCACGACATTCAGGAAGTCGCACCAGCCGGTATCGGCGTAGATCTTCGCCAGCGCGAGGCAGTCCTCACGGCTGAGCCCGCCTTCCTTCAGCTCGTCGCCGATCATTCTGAGGCCGACGAGGAAGTCCTCCCCCACCCGGCGCCGGACTTCCTCCAGCACTTCGAGGCCGAAGCGCGCCCGGTTCTCCAGGCTGCCTCCGTATTCGTCGGTGCGCCGGTTGACCAGCGGCGTCCAGAACTGGTGGATGAGATGGCCGTAGGCGAGCAGCTCCGTGCCGTCGAGCCCGCCTTCCTTGCAGCGCAGCGCCGCGTCGCCGAAGGCGCGCACGACCCGGCGGATGTCGTCCCGGTCCATCTCCTTCGGGAAGGAGCGGTGCGCGGGCTCGCGCACCGCCGACGGCGCCACCGGCACCAGCCAGTCCTCCACGTCCCAGAGCGTGCGGTGGCCCATATGGGTGATCTGGCACATGATGGCGCAGCCATGCCGGTGGATGCGCGCCGAGAACTCGCGCAGCACCGGGACGATCGTGTCGTCGCCGATATAGATCTGGCCGAAGGCGGACGGCGAGTCCGGCGCAATGTTGGAGGACCCGCCGAACATGGTGAGCGCGAGCCCGCCCTTCGCCTTCTCCTCGTGATAGAGCTGGTAGCGCAACTTCGGGTGCCGGTCCTCGACATAACCCGGCGCGTGGCTCGTGCTCATCAGGCGGTTCCGGAAGGCCGTATGCCGGATGCGGAACGGCTTGAGGAGATTCGGATAGCGGCTTCCGGTCATGCGCGGCGGCTCCTCGGCTTCGGCTCGCCGAAGCATGGCGAAACCGTCCGGGCTACCGCAAGCGTTCGATCGCGGGATTCCGGAAGTTCCGCACCGGGTCCTCCCGGACCGGCGAGAGCACGCCGCCAGCCGCTCGGCCCGCCCGGCGCAATTCCCTTGCCTGCAAGCCGCAGACGGTGCATCGTCCCCGCGGAAACCGAAAAAACCGGGAACACGCCGCCGGCGAGGCACGGCTCTTGAGCCCTGAACTTATTGCAATCCTGGGCACCGGCATCGCGCTCGCCGGCCTTATCCTGCGCCTGAGCGCCCGCATCGACCGCTTCGAGAGCAATCTGATTGCCCGTATCGACCGCTGGGAGAGCAGCCTGAACACCCGCAACGATCCGGCCCCTGCCGCCGAATAACGGGCGCGCGCCCTGCGCCGCCGCCCCAACCCTCCCCATGGGGGAGAAGGCTTCTTTTCCTGCAGCAGTCCGCCCGCTCAGGCGGAGGTGGGGCGCGCCTTCATGCGTTCGAACCAGGCGGTCACGTTCGCGTTCTCGGGCGCGATGTCCTGTCCGACCGTCTTGCCGAAGGCGAGGAAGCAGTAAAGCAGGATGTCGGCAAGGCTGATGCGGTCGCCGCAGAGGAACTGCCTGCCGTCCATCTGCGCGTCCAGCCACGCGATCTTGTCCTGCGCGATGGCCTTCAGCCCGTTCGACGCCTCGGGAATGCAGCGGATGCGGCTCTGGAACATCTTTAGTCCCTCGCCGAAGCGGAAGCCGTTGGCGAGCGGCTCGCAGATATTGAGATCGACCCGGCGCGTCCACATGCGGGTTTCGCCGCGCTCTTCCGGCGTCGAGCCGATCAGCGGCGAGCCGCCCTGCCTGTCCGCCAGATATTCGCAGATCGCCGTGATCTCCGCGATATGGCTGCCGTCGTCGAGCTCCAGGCACGGGCTCTGGCCGGACGGGTTCTTCGAGAGGTATTCGCTCTCGCGGTTGACGCCTTTGCGGATATCGATCTTCTCCTCGGGCACCTCGATGCCGGCCTCGGCCATGAACATGCGCACGACATGCGGGTTCGGCCCGATGGATGTGTAGAGCTTCATGAGGGGTGTCCTTCCTTGCCGGGGCTGTGTCGTTCAGACATGGATCGGGCGGCCGTCCACGGCGAGCGCCGCTTCCTTGACCGCCTCGTTGAGAGTGGGGTGCGCATGGCAGGTCCGCGCGATGTCCTCGGCCGAGGCGCCGAACTCCATCGCCAGCGCCGCCTCGGCGATCATCGTGCCGGCATCCGCGCCCAATATATGCACGCCGAGCACCCGGTCGGTGCGCTTGTCGGCCAGAATCTTCACGAAGCCCTCGGTCTCGCCGCTGCAGCGGGCCCGGCTGTTGGCCTGGAACGGGAAGCGCCCGACGGCGTATTCGATACCCGCCTCCTTCAGCGCCTCCTCCGTTCGGCCCACGGCCGCCGCCTCGGGCCATGTATAGACCACGCCCGGAATCGCATCGTAGTCGATATGGCCGGACTGGCCGGCGACGATCTCGGCGCAGACCATGCCCTCGTCCTCGGCCTTGTGCGCCAGCATCGGCCCGCGCACCACATCGCCGATGGCGTATATGCCCGCTGCGCTCGTGCGGAAGCGGTCGTCGATGCCGATCCGGCCCTGGGCGTCCGTCTCGATGCCGACGCTCTCGAGGCCGAGGCCGTCCGTGTAGGGCCGCCGCCCGACCGCGACCAGAACGGCGTCCGCTTCGACGGTCGCGGCCTCGCCCGAAGCCATGTTCTCGACCGACAGCGCGACGCCTTTCCTGCCGGTTTTCGCGCCGGTCACCTTGTGGCCCAGCATGAAGGCGAAGCCCTTCTTCTTCAGGATGCGGTGCATCCCCTTGGCCACATCGCCGTCCATATTGGGAAGGATGCGGTCGAGGAACTCGATCACCGTCACCTTCGCGCCGAGGCGACTCCAGACGACCGCCATCTCCAGCCCGATATAGCCGCCGCCGATGACGGCGAGGCGCTCCGGAACCGCCTCCAGCGCGAGCGCGCCGGTGGAGGAAAGGATGCGCTTCTCGTCGATCCCGATGCCCGGCAGGCCCGCCGGCTCGGACCCCGTGGCGACGATGATGTTGCGGGCTTCGAGCGTGCGCGCTTCCCCCTGTTCGGAGGCAACCTCGACGCGGCCCGGCCCGGCAATGCGGCCGGTGCCCGCAACATGCTCCACCTTGTGCTTGCGGAACAGGAACCCGATGCCTTTCGTGAGGTCCCGCACCACCTTGTCCTTGCCGGCCATCATGGCCGCGAGATCGACCTCGACGCCGCCCGGAACCCTGATGCCGCGCCCGGCGAAGCCGTGTTGCGCCTGCTCGAAGAGATGCGTGCTGTGCAGCAGTTCCTTCGAGGGAATGCAGCCGACATTCAGGCAGGTGCCGCCGAGCGTCGCCCGTTTCTCGACGCAGGCCGTGCGCATGCCGAGCTGCGCCGCCCGGATCGCCGCCACATAGCCGCCCGGCCCGCCGCCGATGACGACGACATCGAAACTGTCGGTCATGGAGTTCCCCGTTTCCTAGACGTCGAGCAGCAGGCGCTCGGGATTCTCGATCGCTTCCTTGACGCGCACCAGGAAGGTGACGGACTCGGACCCGTCGATGATCCGGTGGTCGTAGGAGAGCGCCAGATACATCATCGGCCGGATCTCCACCTTGCCGTCCACCGCCACCGGCCGGTCCTCGATCTTGTGCATGCCGAGAATGCCGGACTGCGGCGGGTTGAGGATCGGCGCCGACATGAGCGAGCCGTAAACCCCGCCATTGGAGATCGTGAAGGTGCCGCCGGTGAGGTCGTCCATGGAGAGCTTGCCGTCGCGCGCTCTTGCGCCGAGATCGGCGATGCTGCGCTCGACCTCGGCGAAGCTCATGGCGTCGGCGTCCTTCAGCACCGGCACCACAAGGCCCTGCGCCGTGCCGACGGCCACGCCGATGTCGTAATGGTTCTTGTAGATGACGTCGTCGCCGTCGATCTCGGCATTGACCGCGGGGATTTCCCTGAGCGCGCCGATGCAGGCCTTGACGAAGAAGGACATGAAGCCGAGCCGCACGCCGTGGCGCTTCTCGAACGCCTCCCGGTAGCGTCGGCGAAGCGCCACCACGCCGCTCATGTCCGCCTCGTTGAAGGTGGTGAGCATGGCGGCGGTGTTCTGGGCGTCCTTGAGCCGTTCGGCGATGCGCCGGCGCAGGCGCGACATCCGCACCCGCTCCTCGCGCGGATGGTCCGGGCGCGGCGCCCGCGGCGCAGCCGGAGCGGCAGGGGCCGGCGCGGGAGCCGCAGCAGGCGGCGCAGCGGCGGCGGCCTCGAGATGGGCAAGCACGTCCCCCTTGGTTATCCGCCCGTCCTTGCCGGTGCCGGCGACGGCCTCGGGCGCAAGGGCGTTGTCCGCCAGCAGCTTGCGCGCCGCCGGCGAGAGCGCCGGGGCGTCCGCCGGAGCCGGGGCCGGCTCCTTCGCCTTCGGTGCGGGAACGGCCCTGGCGGGCGCGGCGCCGGCCGCCATGCGGCCCAGCACGGCGCCGACCTCCACTTCCTCGCCCTCACCCGCGAGGATCTCCTCCAGCACGCCGGTCCGGGGCGCCGGCACCTCGACCGTGACCTTGTCGGTTTCGAGCTCGACCAGCGGCTCGTCCGCCTCCACCGCGTCGCCCGGCGCCTTCATCCAGCGGGCAACCGTCGCCTCGCTGATGCTCTCGCCGAGCTGCGGCACATGGATCTCGATCGCCATCGCCCGGTCTCCTCCTCCGGTCAGCCCGCGCCGAGCGCCTCGGCGACCAGCGCCTTCTGCTCGAAATTATGCCGTGTCAGCAGCCCGGTCGCCGGCGATGCCGCCTCCCGCCGGCCGACATAGCGGGGCCGGCGCGCCTTGCCGCCGACTTCCTCCAGCACCGCCTCGATGCGCCGGTCCACGAAGGTCCAGGCCCCCATGTTCTGCGGCTCCTCCTGGCACCAGACGATCTCGGCCTCGGGATAACGCGCGAGCTCCTCGGCCAGCGTGCCCTCGGGGAAGGGGTAAAGCTGCTCGACGCGCAGCAGCGCCACGTCGCGAATCTTCTCCTCGCGGCGCCGTTGCAGCAGGTCGTAATAGACCTTGCCCGAGCACAGCACGACCCGCTTGACCGCCTTGCCCGCGTCGATCCCGTCGATCTCCGGCATGACCCGGTGGAAGGAGCTGCCGTCGGCAAGCTCGTCGAGGCCGGAGACGCAGAGCCTGTGCCGCAGCAGCGATTTCGGCGTCATCACGATGAGCGGCTTGCGGAACTCCCGCCTCACCTGCCGGCGCAGCGCGTGGAAGTAGTTGGCCGGCGTGGTCGGATAGACGACCTGCATGTTGTCTTCCCCGCAAAGCTGGAGATAGCGCTCCAGCCGCGCCGAGGAATGCTCCGGCCCCTGGCCCTCATAGCCGTGCGGCAGCAGCATGACCAGGCCCGACATGCGCAGCCATTTCGACTCGCCCGACGAGATGAACTGGTCCATCACCACCTGCGCGCCATTGGCGAAATCGCCGAACTGCGCCTCCCACATCACCAGCGCATGCGGCTCGCTCTGCGAATAGCCGTATTCGAAGCCGAGCACCGAGGCCTCGGCGAGCGGGCTGTCGATGATCTCGACCCGGCCCTGATCCGGTCCGATATGCTGGAGCGGGGTGAATTTCCGCTCATCCACCTGGTCGCGCAGCACGGCATGGCGCTGCGAGAAGGTGCCGCGCCCGCAGTCCTGCCCGGAAAGGCGCACGGGAATCCCTTCCGCGGCGAGCGTGCCGAAGGCGAGCGCTTCGGCCGTAGCCCAGTCGAGCCCCTCGCCGGTCTCGAAGACCTTCGCCCTCTGCCGGAACTGCCGCGCGATCTTGGGATTGAGATTGAAGCCTTCCGGCACGTCCGTCAGCCGTCCGCCGACCGCCTTCAGCCGGTCGAGGGGCACGGCGGTCGAGCCGCGCCGGTCCCCTTCGCTCGCCACTTCGATGCCGCTCCACGCCCCTTCCAGCCAGTCCGCCTTGTTGGGCTTGTAGCTGTTCGCGGCCTCGAAATCGCGGTCCAGCTTGGCGCGGAAGTCCTCAACGATGGCGTCCGCCTCGTCGGGTCCGATAAGGCCCTCCGCGGCCAGACGGTCGGCGTAGATCGCCCTCGTGGTCGCATGCCTGTCGATGGCGTCATACATGATCGGCTGGGTGAAGGCCGGTTCGTCCGCCTCGTTGTGCCCCTGGCGGCGATAGCAATACATGTCGATGACCACGTCGCGCTTGAAGCGGAAGCGGAACTCGGTGGCGATCCGCGCGACATGCACCACCGCCTCGGGGTCGTCGCCGTTCACATGGAAGACGGGCGCTTGGACGATCTGCGCCATGCCGGAGCAATAGGGGCTGGAGCGCGAGTCCGTCGGCGAGGTGGTGAAGCCGATCTGGTTGTTGATGACCACATGGATGGTGCCGCCGACCTTGTAGCCCTTGAGCTCGGAGAGCTCGAAGGTCTCCGCCACCAGGCCCTGCCCGATGAACGCCGCATCGCCATGCAGCAGGATCGGCATGACCTTGTCGCGATCGTCGTCGCCGCGCTGCTCCTGCTTGGCCCGCGCCCGCCCGATGACGACCGGGTTGACGATCTCAAGATGGCTGGGATTCGGGCAAAGCGAGAGATGGATGACATTGCCGTCGAACTCGCGGTCCGACGATGTGCCGAGATGGTATTTCACATCGCCCGAACCCTGCACGTCCTCGGGGTTCGCCGGCTGGCCCTGGAACTCGGAGAAGATCGCCTGGAACGGCTTGCCCATGAAATTGGCGAGCACGTTCAGCCGCCCCCGATGGGCCATGCCGATCACCGCCTCTTCCAGCCCCATCTCGCCGCCGCGCTTGATGATCTGCTCCAGCGCCGGGATCAGCGCCTCGCCGCCTTCGAGCCCGAAGCGCTTGGTGCCGATATATTTGCGGTCGAGGAAGTGTTCGAAGACCTCGGCCTCCGTCAGCCGCTCCAGGATGGCGCGGCGGCCGCGTTCGGTGAACTCGGTGCGATTGAGCGGCCGTTCGATGCGCCTCTGGATCCAGGCCTTCTGGTCCGGATCCTGGATATGCATGAATTCGACGCCGATGCTCGAACTGTAGATGTCGTGCAGGGCCGCCTCGATCTCGCGCATGGTGGCGTGTTCGCGGCCGAGCACGCCGTCGATGAAGATCGGGCGGTCCCAGTCGTCCTCGCCGAAACCGTATGTGGCAGGATCGAGCTCGGGGTGGTGTTCCGGTTCGTGCAGGCCGAGCGGGTCCAGCCTGGCATAGAGGTGGCCGCGCACCCGGTAGGCGCGGATGAGCATCAGCGCCCGGATCGAATCGAGCGTCGCCTGCCGCCCGCCTTCCGCAAGGCCTTCCGCGGCCCCGTTGCCCGCGGGCGCCGCGTCATGGCCGTTGCCGATCACCTGCGGGCGCATCCGGCCCCAGGCGGCTGGCGCAGGGGCCCGGTCCGCGCGCCCGTTCGACTTCAGCTCGGCGAAGAAACCCGCCCAGCTTTCGTCCACCGAACCCGGGTCGCACAGATATTGCTCGTAGAGTTCCGCGATGAAGACGGCATTGCCGCCATGCAGGAAATCGTCCGCCTCGGAAGATACCGCCATTGCCAGTTATCTCCTTCCCGCCTTCTCGCCGGCGCGTCAGCGGCCAAGGGCCTCGAGCATGGTCTCGCCGAGCGCCGCCGGCGAGCGGCTTACCAGAATTCCGGCGTCGGTAAAGGCGTCGATCTTGTTCTCCGCCGTGCCCTTGCCGCCGGACACGATGGCCCCGGCATGGCCCATGCGCTTGCCGGGCGGGGCCGACGCCCCGGCGATGAAGCCCACGGCCGGCTTGCGCGCCGGCAGCCGGGCGTAAAACGCGGCCGCGTTTTCCTCCGCGCTGCCGCCGATCTCGCCGATTATGACGATGCCCTCCGTTTCCGGGTCGTCATGGAAGAGCCTGAGGCAATCGATGAAATCGGTGCCGTTGACCGGGTCGCCGCCGATGCCGATGCAGGTGGACTGGCCGAGGCCGGCGGCGGTCGTCTGGGCGACGGCCTCATAGGTCAGCGTGCCGGAGCGCGAGACGATGCCGATCCGCCCGCGCCGGTGGATATGGCCCGGCATGATGCCGATCTTGCAGGCCTCCGGCGTGATGGCGCCCGGGCAATTGGGCCCGATCAGCCGCGAGCCCGAACCGGCAAGCGCCCGCTTGACGCGCACCATGTCGAGCACCGGCACGCCCTCGGTGATGCAGACGATGAGCGGAATCTCCGCGGCCGCCGCCTCCAGCATCGCGTCGGCCGCGAAGGGCGGCGGCACATAGATGACCGTGGCGTCGGCCCCCGTCTCGGCCTTCGCCTCGGCCACGGTGTCGAAGACCGGCAGCCCGAGATGGCGGCGCCCGCCCTTGCCCGGCGCGACCCCGCCAACCATCTGCGTCCCGTACTCGATGGCCTGCTGCGAATGGAAGGTGCCCTGCCTGCCCGTGATCCCCTGGCAGATCACGCGGGTGTTCCCGTCGATCAGCACCGCCACGGTCTCAGCCCTCCCCGACCGCGGCGACGACCTTGGCCGCCGCTTCGCCGAGGTCGTCCGCAGCGGTTATAGGCAGCCCGGACCGCGCGAGGATGCGCTTGCCCTGCTCCACATTCGTGCCTTCGAGGCGCACCACCAGCGGCACATCGAGGCTGACCTCATGCGCGGCTTCCACGACGCCGGCCGCGATCACGTCGCATTGCATGATGCCGCCGAAGATATTGACCAGGATCGCCTCCACATTGGGGTCGGACAGGATGATCTTGAAGGCGCTGATGACGCGCTCCTTGTCCGCGCCGCCGCCGACATCGAGGAAGTTGGCGGGCTCGGCTCCCTGCAGCTTGATGATGTCCATCGTCGCCATGGCGAGGCCGGCGCCGTTCACCATGCAGCCGATATTGCCGTCGAGCTTGACATAGCTGAAGCCGAGCGCCTCCGCCTGGCGCTCCACCGGCGTTTCCTCGTCCTCGTCGCGCAGTTCGTTCACGCCGGGCTGGCGGAAGAGCGCATTGTCGTCGAAGCTCATCTTCGCATCGAGGGCAAGCAGCGCGCCGCTGCCGGTCACCACCAGCGGATTGATCTCGATGAGCCCGGCGTCGAGCTCCGTGAACGCCCTGTAGAGATTGGCGAGCAGCGCCGCCGCCCCGCGGGCCTCCGCCGCTCCGAGCCCGAAGGCGGAGGCCACGCGGCGGCCGTGATGCGGCTGCACGCCGGTCGCCGGGTCGACCGAGAAGGTGACGATCTTCTCCGGCGTCGCCTCGGCCACCTCTTCGATATTCATGCCGCCCTCTGTGGACGCGACGACGGTAACGCGCCCGAGAGTCCGGTCCACCAGCATGGAAAGGTAAAGCTCACGGGCGATGTCGCAGCCTTCCTCCACATATATGCGCTTGACCGTTTGCCCGTCCGGTCCTGTCTGGTGGGTCACGAGCGTGGTGCCCAGCAGGCCGGCTGCCGCGTCGCGCACTTCCGCAACCGAGCGCACGACCTTGACGCCGCCGGCCTTGCCGCGCCCGCCGGCGTGGATCTGCGCCTTGACGACCCAGACCGGCCCGCCGAGCTTTTCCGCGCCCTCGACAGCCTCATCCACCGTGTAGGCCACATGGCCGCGCGGCACCGGCACGTCGAAGCGCGCCAGCACACCTTTCGCCTGGTATTCGTGAATATTCATCCGACGCTGCGCCGCGTGCGCGCATTTGCCATGCGACCCGCTCCGTCTTCTCTCTTTTGCCGCCGGGGCGGCGAGGCGATTGCCCGCATCGGGGAAACCGGCCCCATCGTTCCCGCTAGTCCGCCGCCTGGGCGCGCATTCGCTCCGCGACCTCGACCAGCTCCCGCACCGCCGCAACCGAATTGTCGAAGGCGGCCCGGTCGGCATCCGAAAGGCGTATTTCGACGATGCGCTCGACCCCGCCCGCGCCGATGACCGCCGGCACGCCCACATACAGGCCGTCCACGCCGTATTCGCCATTGAGCCAGGCCGCGCAGGGAAGCACGCGCTTCTTGTCCTTCAGGTAGCTCTCCGCCATCTGGATCGCCGCGGAGGCAGGCGCGTAGAAGGCCGAGCCGGTCTTGAGGAGATTGACGATCTCCGCGCCGCCGTCGCGGGTGCGCTGCACGATATCCGCAACCCGCTGCTCCGTCGTCCAGCCCATCTCGACAAGGTCCGGCACCGGGATGCCCGCTACGGCCGAATAGTTGACCAGCGGCACCATGCTGTCCCCGTGGCCGCCCAGCACGAACGCCGTCACGTCCTCCACCGAGACATCGAACTCTTCCGCGAGGAAATAGCGAAAGCGCGCCGTGTCCAGCACGCCCGCCATGCCGACGACCTTGTTCGGCTGAAAGCCCGTCACGTCCTGCAATACCGCCACCATCGCATCGAGCGGGTTGGTAATGCAGATCACGAAGGCGTCCGGGCAGTTGCGTTTGAGGCCGTCGCCGACGGCGCCCATGACCTTCGTGTTGATCCCGACAAGATCGTCGCGGCTCATGCCGGGCTTGCGCGGCACGCCGGCGGTAACGATGACGACATCGCACCCTTCGAGCGCCTCATAGCTGCCGGCGCCGGAAATCCGCGCGTCGAAGCCCTCTATCGGCGAGCTCTGGACGAGGTCCAGCGCCTTGCCGCCGGGCATGCCCTCGACGATGTCGAACAGCACGACATCGCCCAATTCCTTGAGGCCGGCCAGATGCGCGAGCGTGCCCCCGATATTGCCCGCGCCGACCAGCCCGATCCTGTTGCGCGCCATCCAAATCACCCCAATCGCCGCGACGCCGCTGCGGCCTGCAACCTAATGGCTTTCATCCTCTCCGACAAGCGGCTCGCCAGCGGGCGCATCGCCGGACCAGGCGTCCATTTCATAGGCAGCGGGCGAGGTCCGCGGCAGCACGACGAAGGCGCCCTTGTCGGCCTCATCGACATCCGCCCGGCGGGTGCGCCGGTAGAGGGCGAAGAGGCCGAGCCCGGCGGCGATCGCGGCCACGCTGTCGAACAGCGCCCCCGGACCGGCGAGGTCCATGGCCAGCGCCGCGACCGGCGGCCCGGCAACCGCGCCCGCGCCGAAGGCGATCAGCAGCCCGGCCGCCGCCGGCACGCTGTCCTCGGGCGGCAGGTGGTCGTTGGTATGGGCCGCCGCAAGCGGGTAGGCGGCGAAGACGAGTCCGCCGAACACGGCGCCGAAGACCATCAGCATCTCGAGCGAGCCGTCGCCGACGACCCGGAACAGCAGCGCGGCCGCAAGCGCCGCGAAGCAGATGCCCGCCAGCACAAGACGCCGCTCGATACGGTCCGACAGCCGGCCGATGGGGAAGGAGAGCGCGAACCCGCCGCCGATCAGGGCCAGCCAGAACGCCGCTGCGCCGGAAACGCCGTGGCCGACGGATACCGCATAGACCGAACTCAGGCCGACCAGGGGCGCAATCATCGCGCCTGCCAGCACGGCGCCCGCAATCCCTAGCGGCGAGATGCGCACGAGGTCCCGGAAGCGCAGCCGCGAGGGCTGGGCAACGCCGGGCTGCGCCCGGTTCGAGAGCGACATCGGAAGCAGCGACAGGCCCATCAGTATCGAGGCGATGCTGAACAGCGCGAACCCCTCCGGCTCCTCTATCGTCATCAGCAGCGGCCCGACGCTGAGCGCCGCATAGCACACCGCCATGTAGATCGAGAGCGCGGAGCCCCGCCTGGCATTGCCGGAGACGTGGTTGAGCCAGCTCTCCATCGCCAGCAGCACGCCCGCCATCGCGAAACCGTTGGCGAACCTGACCGCGGACCACACGAACGGCCCGCCCGCGAGCGCATAGATGAGCGCCGCCGCCGAGAGCACCGTCGCAAAGCTGGCGAAGGCGCGAATGTGGCCGACGCGGTTGATGACGCCGCCCGACAGGCTGGACCCGGCGAGCTGCCCGGCGAAATAGGCGGTGGTCACCAGCCCCGTCACGGATGCGGCGAAGCCGGCGCCTTCCAGCCGCACGCCGATAAGGGTGGCGAGCAACCCGTTGCCGAGTTGCAGCAATGCCGCCGCCGCCAGGATCGGCAGGATGGGCCCCAGATAAGCGGGCATGAGGGCACCTCGCGGGGAGGATGGCGCCGGGGGCGCGCGGTTCAGGCAGCCAGATGGCGGCGGGCGATATAGTCCTCTGCCTGCATCTCTATCAAGCGCGATGTCGTGCGGCGAAATATGTCGGCTCCGAGGCCTTGGGGATAGAGCTTGTCGGGGCCGGTCGCGGCCGACAGCACGAGGTTGCAGCGCGCTTCGTAAAGGGCGTCGATCAGGTTGATGAAGCGCCGCGCCTCGTTGCGGTCTTCCGGGCGCATCGCCGGCACGCCCGCGATGATGAATGTATGGAACCGGGCGGCCAGCGCCAGATAGTCGCCGGCGCCGAGCGGCTGGCGGCACAGCTCGTCGAAATGGAAGCGCGCCACGCCGCGCGCGGCTTCCGGCACGGCGATCTCGCGCCCTCGGACAGACACGGTCTCAGGCACGCCCTGCTCCATGTCGGTGAGGTCGCGGAACGCCCGGTCGAGCTCGGCGGCCGCCCCGGCGTCGAGCGGTGCGTGATAGACCCGGCGCCCTCTCAACCGCGCCAGCCTGTGGTCCCCGTCTCCGGCCAGTTCGAGCACACGCAGGCGCCGCTGCAGCATGTCGATGAAAGGCAGGAACCGCTCGCGCTGCAGGCCGTTGCGATAGAGGTCCGCCGGCGGGGTATTGGACGTTGCGACCACGACGACCTCCCGCGCCAGCAGCTCTTCGAACAGGCGGCCGAGGATCATCGCATCCGCGATATTGTCCACTTGGAACTCGTCGAAGCAGAGCAGGGCCGCTTCGTCCGCAACCGCCGCAGCGAGGCCCGGAATCGGGTCGCCGGCGCGCTTCCGCATCCGGTGGGCGCGGTCATGCACTTCGGCCATGAAGGCGTGGAAATGCACCCGGCGCTTGGCCGCGACGGGGGCGGTCTCGAAGAAGAGGTCCATCAGCATGGACTTGCCGCGCCCGACCGCCCCGTGGATGTAGATGCCCTTCGGCGCCTCCGTAGCCGGTTCGCTGCGGCGCATGAGGCCGAGCCGGGCCAGAAACCCGCCTGCCCTGCCCGCGGCGGCAAAGGCCCCCAGGGCGTCATGCAGATCCTGAAGCGCCCGCGCGCAGGCCTCCTGGTCGGGGTCGCCGCTCAGCGCCTTCGCCGCCACCTGCGCGCGCCATGCCGGCAGCGGCCCCGCGTTGGATTGGGACACGGGCTTTCCCGTCAAGCGAAGGCGCGTTCCATTTCGCGCCGGAAGGCGACGGTCGGGTCCTTCGGGTCGATCTCCACATCGTCCCAGGTCACCGGCCGGCCGAAGGGTATGGCGTTGCGGAGCCGCACGCCGTGGGCGAGGCCGATGGGCAGGCCGCCGAGCGCCAGCGAGTCGGCCGACGGCATCAGCCTGCCCCAGACGCAATAGCCGCCCTCCCCGTCCAGCACTTCGCCGGCCCGGAGGTCCCGTTTCGCCGTGGCGACGACATCGCCGGCCCAGCCCTCCGCATGGCCGGTCGACTCGCCGCGCAGCGCGGCCGTTGCCACTGACACGCCAAGCTCCAGCCCGATCAGGTGCGAGGGCCGCCAGAGCGCCGCATATTCGCCGCTCTCGTCGGTGGAGACATGGTATTCGGCGAAGCAGCGCTGCACATATTCATCCGCCCCGGCGAAGGTGACATAGACCCCCTGGCGCAGGTTGTGCGGCACCTCCTGGCCGTTTGCGCCGAAGCAGGAGATCACCTCCACATAGCCGCCGCGCCCTTCCAGCGTGCCGCCGTCGGCCTCGGGCCTCAGCAGGTCCGCAAGCTCGTAAACGGAGGCGGGGCGGAAGGAGAGGCCCTTGCGCGGCACATTCAATCCGGTGGCGTTGGCGACGGCCGCCATCTCGATGCCGGACTTGGTGCCGTCCACGAAGGAGTTGAACATTTGCGCGTTCATGCCGCCGAGCGCCGCCCGTTCGGCGTCGATGCCGTAATATTCCCACACGGTCTCCGGGGTGGACTGGTGGTAATGCGCCATATGCTTGGTGCCCTTGCCGGCCGCCACGACCTCGAGGCCGCAGGTGCGCGCCCAGTCCACCATCTCGTAGATCAGCGCCGGCTGGTCGCCATAGGCCATGGCGCAGGCCACGCCCGCGTCGGCTGCCCTGCGCGCGAGCAGGGGCCCGGCAAGCACATCGGCCTCGACATTCACCATGACGACATGCCGCCCGGCCTCGAAGCAGGCGAGCGCATGGCGGATGCCCGCAGGCGGATTGCCCGTCGCTTCGACGATCACCTCGATGCCGTCGGCCCCGATGAGCTCCTGCGCGTCTTCGGTGAGGAACGTCGTGCCGTCTCCGAAGGCGTCCGCGAAGGACGCGGCGCCGTAGCGTTCCGCCGGCCAGTTGATGCGCGCCAGTTGCGAACGCGCCCGGTCCAGGTCCAGGTCGGCCACGCCGGCGACATGCATGCCCGTCGTCCGCCCGGCCTGGGAGAGGAACATGGCTCCGAACTTGCCGCAGCCGATGACGCCGACCCGCACCGGCCGTCCCTCGGCGGCCCGCGCCGCCAGCATTCTCGACAGGTTCATGCTTGTCCTCCCCGCTCCGCCGTCCCTGTAGCTAGACGAGGAGGCCGGCAGCATCAAGACGGGCCCTGGAGGCCGGCGCTTTCGCACCGCCGCCGCAGCCGCTAGGTTTCGCGCCTTCCCTCCGTTTCCCGAGGAGTCCCGCTGCCATGCCGCATTCCGCAGGCGCGCTCGCCGGCTACCGCGTGATCGACTGCACGAGGGTGCTGGGCGGCCCCTATTGCACCATGATCCTCGCCGACCACGGCGCGGAGGTCGTCAAGGTCGAGCCGCCGCAGGGCGACGAGACGCGCGACTGGGGGCCGCCCTTCCGCACCGACGGCGAGGCGGCCTATTTCCAGGGCGTCAACCGCAACAAGCGCTCCATCGGCCTCGACCTTTCCAGGGACGAGGGCAAGGCGGTGCTGCTGCGCCTGCTGGAAGGCGCGGATGTCATCGCCGAGAACTTCAAGCCCGGCACGCTGGAGAAATGGGGCCTCGGCTACGAGGAGGTGCTGAGCCGGCGCTTCCCCCGGCTGGTGCATTGCCGGATCACCGGCTTCGGCGCGGACGGGCCGCTCGGCGGCTTTCCCGGTTACGACGCCGTGATCCAAGCGATGTCCGGCATGATGAGCGTGAACGGCTCGCCCGAAAGCGGGCCCGTGCGCGTCGGCACGCCGATGGTGGATATGGGCACTGGCCTGAATGCTGTCATCGCCATCCTCATGGCACTGCTCGAACGCGAGCGGTCCGGCCGCGGCCAGTTCCTCGATCTCACGCTCTACGACTGCGCCGTTGCGCTGCTGCACCCGCAGGCGCCGAACTGGCTCATGTCCGGTAGGGCGCCGGCGATCACCGGCAATGCACACCCCAATATCTACCCCTATGACGCCTTCCGGACGCGCGACAAACAGGCCTTCCTCGCCATCGGAAACAACGGCCAGTGGGCGCGCTTCTGCGCCGCCATCGGCGCCGGCGAACTCGCGGAGGACCCGCGCTTTGCGGACAATGCCGCCCGGTCGCGCCACCGCGCCGAGCTCAAGCCGCTGCTGGAAGCGAAGCTCGCGGATTTCGAATGCGATGCGCTCTGCGAGACGCTGCTCCGCCAGGGCGTCCCGGCCGGGCCGGTCAACGCCATTCCCGAGGTCTTCACCCACCCGCACACACTGCACCGGGGCATGCGCGCTTCGGTCGAGGGCGACGAATGGGAGGCGCCCGGCATCGCCGCCAAGCTCTCGCGCACGCCCGGCAGCGTGCGCACCGCCCCGCCCTTCTTCGGCAACGCGACGCGCGAGGTGCTGGCCGAAGCCGGCTATGCAGGGGCCGAGATCGAGACTCTCATAGAAGCCGGCGTCGCGCTGACGGAACGGCGACGTTAGCAAGGAAGCCGGACCTGCCCTCTATTCGCGCCAGACTGCCTGCCAGGCGGCAAACTCGGACGGCCTGACCCGGTAACGCGCGAAATTGCCGTCATGCAGGCTGAGGAGTTCGCGCTCGGCAATCTCGCAAAAGCGACCGCGGTCCGGCTCGTCGACATGGCGCGCGGTCCACGCCTCGACATGAACACTGGCCTCAGCCTTGTCCATGCGACCGCGAATGACTTCGCCGACGAGTTCGCGCAACTCCGTCCGGAGTCGCAGCCGGAGCGGATCGGGCTCGCCCAGCGATTGGCGCACCGCGGCGTAACGGCCAGCCGAGCGCCGATAGGCCCACAGGAACACGTCGCGCAGCAATTCGACGCGCCTCAGTTCGTAAACGCCGAGGATGGCCGACGTGTAGAGGTCCCGCGGCACGTCCTCGAAGGACAGGGGCGCCAGATTCGCCCTGATATGCGGGATGTTCGCCGCCAGGCGGGACACCCGCTTGTTGACGTCGTCGAACGCCTGCAAATACGGGAACTGGACCATTGCGAAGAAAGCCTGCTCGAACGGATCCTCGATGGCGGCAGCCGACGCGAGAATCCGGTCGAAACACTCCTCGACAAGCTGCGGCGCCTCCAGCGGGTGGAAGACGGAGCCGTGGATGCCCACACCGGTTCGCCGCAAACGTCCCGGCGCATCCGGGTCGGGCAGCAGGTCGTCCGCGAGCGCCGCATGCAGATTGAGGATCGTGTAGCGGTTGAAGCCGATGTCTTCCGCCGCATCGACGAGAAACTCGATCGCGCTCTTGTGGTTGAGGATCATCTGTGCATCGCGCCGGTCCTTCCCCGCCGCCACCTCGCCGGCCTCGATCAGGCGCCAAGTGTCGAGCAGCGAATAGGTGTTGCCCTCGAGGCGGCTCGAGTTCCATGAAAGGTCGATCAGCAGCCGGTTGAGTATCTGCTTGGCGTAGGTGCCCGCGGGCTGTTCCCCGACACTTGCGCGGCCGGTTTCCCGAAGTTGCGCACGCTCGTCCTCGGACAGGTAGAAGCTTTCATTGGGCCGGTAGGAGAACAGGAAGTCCGGGTCGTAGCCGACCGGCTGGCGGGCCGCTACCGGGCGCCGCACATATTCCAGAATCTCCGCGCCCGCCCCGGATAGCGGTTGCGCTTCTGCTGCGGGCTTCTCCGGAGCGGCTCCTCCAAACGGGCGCTCCGGCTCCGCCAGAACGAGGAAGTCCGGTAACTCCGACAGCATCAGTGTCGGAGCCCGGTAGCGCGCCCACCGGCCCGAGCCTTCCATGACGAGGCGTCCGCTGTCGACGAGGGTCTTGAGGCGGTATTGCAGGGTCCTGCGCGGCGGCGCGGCCTCCAGCGCAGCGGCGACCTCCTGCATGGTCACGCCTTCATGGCGGCCTTGCACAACCCTTTCAATCGCTTGCAGGTTCTCTTCCCGCGTACGCCGCTGCATCTTGCCGCTCCTAGATTGCGCGTATCGATTAAGCGCAATCTAGACCTCTTATGCGCAATACGCAACTATATACGCAATAATTATTGCGCATAACGTCATATGCGCAATCATGCCCCCGCCTTCAACCGCCGGGAAAGCGTTAGCGCGGGCGGGTCGTGACCCAGGTCATACGGGCGTCGTAATCCTTCTCGAAGGCCTGGATCTCGCCGAGGTACTGCATGGTGAAGTCGATGTCGTCGAGCCCCTGCAGCACCTTGTTCTTCTGGAACGGGTCGATCTCGAAGCTCCAGGTGGACTGGTCGGGCGCGGTGACGGTCTGGCTTTCCAGATCGACCGTGACCTCGCCGCCGGGCCCCTCATGCAGCATCTCGCGCAGCCGCCGGCAGGTCTCGTCGGCCAAGCGGATCGGCAGGAAGCCGTTCTTCAGCGAGTTGTTGTAGAAGATGTCGCCGAAGGAGGGCGCGATCACCGCCTTGAAACCTGCCGCGGCGAGCGCCGTCACCGCGTTCTCGCGCGAGGAACCGCAGCCGAAATTCCGGTCGGCGACCAGTACCTGCGCCCCCCGGAAGCCCTCCCGGTTCATCACGAAATCCGGCTTCTCGGCGCCGTCGGCGTCGAAGCGCAGGTCGTGGAAGAGATAGGTGCCGTAGCGTTCGTCCAGCGGGCGGCTGAGGAAGCGCGCCGGGATCACCTGGTCCGTATCGACATTCAGCATGTCGAGCGGCGCGGCGATGGCGGAGAAGGTCTTGAAGGGTTCCATCTGCCTCTTCCTCCGCTCAGCCGAATTCGCGCACATCGGCGAAGCGGCCGCTGACCGCCGCCGCCGCCGCCATGGCCGGACTCACCAGATGGGTGCGCACGCCCGGCCCCTGCCGCCCGCGGAAATTGCGGTTGGAGGTGGAGGCCGTGCGCTCGCCGGGGCGCGCAATGTCGCCGTTTATGCCGACGCACATGGAGCACGCGCTCTCGCGCCACTCGAAACCCGCCTCGGTGAAGATGCGGTCGAGGCCCTCGTCCTCGGCCTGCTTCTTGATGAGGCCGGAACCCGGCGAGACGAAGGCGTGGCCGACCCTGATCCGGCGCCCCTCCACCACCTTCGCGGCGGCGCGCAGGTCCTCGATGCGGCTGTTGGTGCAGGACCCGATGAACACCCGGTCCACCTCGATGTCGGTGATCGCCTGTCCCGCGGCGAGGCCCATATAGTCGATGGCGCCCTCGAGCGCGGCGCGGCGTTCCTCGTCGGGCTCGGCCGCCGGGTCCGGCACCCGGTCCGTCACCGGCACGGCGTTTTCCGGGCTCGTGCCCCAGGTCACCATCGGCGCGAGCGCGGCCCCGTCCAGCGCCTCCTCGCGGTCGAAGGCGGCGCCGGGGTCGGACGGCAGGCCGCGCCAGTGGGCCAGCGCCTTGTCCCATTCCGCGCCGGCGGGCGCGAAGGGCCGGCCCTTCAGATAGTCGAAGGTCTTTTCGTCGGGCGCGATCATGCCGCAGCGCGCGCCGGCCTCGATCGACATGTTGCAGACCGTCAGCCGCTCCTCCATCGAGAAGGCGCGGATGAGCGAGCCCGCATATTCCACGGCATAGCCCGTGCCGCCGACCGCGCCGATATGGGCGATGATGGCGAGGATCGCGTCCTTGCCGGTCACACCGAAGGGGCGCTCGCCATTAATGGTGATGCGCATGGTCTTCGGACGCTTCTGCCAGAGCGCCTGCGTCGCCATGACGTGCGCGACCTCCGAAGAGCCGATGCCGAACGCGATGGCGCCGACCGCGCCATGCGTCGAGGTGTGGCTGTCGCCGCACACGATCACCAGGCCCGGCTGGGTGAAGCCCTGTTCCGGCCCCACGACATGGATGATGCCCTGGCGCGCGTCCTCCACCGGGAAATGCGTGATCCCGTTGGCGGCGAAGTTCTCGCCGAAGACGCGGAAGATGCGCTTCATGTCCTCGGTGGCGAGGTCCTCGATGCGCCGGCTGGTGGTCGGCACATAGTGGTCGGGCGTGCCGGCCATGCGGTCCGGCCGGCGCACCGCAATGCCGCGCTCCTTCAGCTTGGCGAAGCCTCCGGCCGAGCCGTCATGGCAGAGGTGGAAGGCGACATGCAGGAGGGTGTTGCCCTCGCGCTCCAGGATCGTGTGGGCGTCCCAGATCTTGTCGAACATCGTGGCTGGCATGGGGCGCTCGTCCTCAATAGCCGACGCGGGCGGCGTCATCGACCGCGTAGCGGTCCTCCAACGCCTGCACCTCGGCCATGCCCATCAGGTCGAAATATTCCCGGAAGGGCGTGAACTCGTTGCTGATCGGGCGGACGTCGCCGGTTTCCCTCAGCGTCGCGAGCGCGCGCGTCATGGCGGGGATGGCCGCCGACATCGTGATGCCCGGGAAGATGGCGACGGCGAAGCCGAGCGCCTCCATCTCCGCCGCCGAGAGCTCCGGCGTCTTGCCGCTCGACGCCATGTTGAACAGGCAGGGCGCGCGGAAATGCTTCGGCGCGAAGGCGAGCTGGTCCATCGTGGTCATCGCCTCGATGAAGAGGATGTCCGCGCCCGCCTCCTGATAGGCTTCCGCGCGCTCGATGGCCGGCTCCCAGCCTTCCACCGCGATGGCGTCGCAGCGCGCGATGACCTGGAAGTCGGGGTCGATGCGCGCATCGCACGCCGCCTTGATCTTGGCGACCATGTCGGCTTTCGGGATCACCGTCTTGCCTGCCAGGTGCCCGCAGCGCTTGGGCCAGGACTGGTCCTCGATATGCAGCCCCGCCACGCCCGCGCGCTCATAGGCCTGCACCGTGCGGCGCACATTCACCGGGCCTCCATAGCCCGTGTCGGCGTCGGCCACCAGCGGCAGGCCGGAAGCGTCGGCGATGCGCCCGGCATTGTCGGCCATCTCGGTCATCGTCAGCAGGCCGACATCCGGCATGCCGAGGCGGCTGGCCGTGGTCCCGGCGCCCGTCATGTAGATGGCGTCGAAGCCGGCCTTCGCCACGAGCCGCGCGCCGATGCCGTCCACGACGCCCGGCGCGACCAGGATTTCGGGCGCCTGCACAAGGCGTTTCAGGCGTGTGGTGCGGCGCTCGGACATCGGCTTTCCTCCTCGAAACTCGCGCGGGGGCGCGCAGTCTTGCACAGTCTGTTCCGGGCGCATAGGCGGGGCTATGCTTGGGCGCGATGCACGGTCCGGCCCAGAGCGACGCGGCGGCGGCGCCGCGCCAGCCGACGCTTTACGAGCGGCGGGTGGAGGCGCTGCTGTCCCTGCTCGCGGACAGCGGCGAGGCGCAGCTTGTCGAGGCGCACCGCCGCACGATGGCGGCGCTCCGCGAGGACGCTTCGGAGGGCGCGGCCTGGTACGACCGGCGGCTGGCGGCGCTCCGGCAGTCGCTGGAGGAGCTCGGCATTCTGGACCGCGCCGCCATCGAGGCGCATCTTGCCCGCGAAGGAGGGCGCGAACCGTGATCGAAATCGGCGCCAGGGTCCGGGTGGACGACCGCTTCCATGCCGGCCACCACCGCGTGCCCGGCTATCTCAAGGGCCGCGAGGGCGTGGTGGCGGCCTGCCTCGGCTCCTTCCCGAACCCGGAGGCGCTCGCCTATTTCCGCCCCGGCAAGCCGGACCTCGCGCTCTACCAGGTGCGGTTCCGGCAGGCCGACCTCTGGGAGGGCTATGACGGCGGGGCGGCCGATACGCTCGACGCCGACATCTACGAACACTGGCTCCAGCCGCTGGAGGACAGGCCATGAACGACCCGCATGTCCACACCCATCCCCACCCCCATGCCGCCGACGACCCGTCGAGCGAATACGAGCCGCTGGAGCGCGCCATCCGCGAGCTGCTGATCGAGAAAGGCGTTCTCGACGCCGCCGCCATCCAGCGCCGGATCGAGGCGATGGACAGCCTGACGCCGGCGAACGGCGCGCGCCTCGTGGCCCGCGCCTGGACCGACCCGGACTACAAAGCCCGGCTGCTGGAGGACGCGGCCGGCCTGCTGGCGGAGGAGGGCTACGAGCTGGAGCACAGCCCGACCGTGCGCGTCGTCGAGAACACTGCGCAAGTCCACAATGTCATCGTCTGCACGCTCTGCTCCTGCTATCCGCGCATGGTGCTGGGCCTGCCGCCCGCCTGGTACAAAAAGAAGGCCTACCGCGCGCGCGTCGTCCGCGAGCCGCGCACCGTGCTGGCCGAGTTCGGCACGGAACTGCCGGAGGAGGTGGAGGTCCGCGTCCACGACAGCACGGCCGACCTCCGCTACATCGTCCTCCCCCGCCGCCCGGAGGGCACCGGCGACATGGACGAGGACGCGCTGGCCGCCCTCGTCACCCGCGACGCCCTCATCGGCACAGCGCCGGCACGGGCGCCGGGGGAAAGTTGAGGGAGGCCCCGGTTCCAGCCAGTCGTCGCCCCGGCGTTGAGCCGGGGCCTCGCGCCGCAAGGGACAACCTCCGCCGGGAAAGGCCCCGGATCGCCGCTGACGCGTCGTCCGGGGTGACGAATGAAGGCATGGTCCCGGCCCTGGCACCGGACCCTCCGCAGGCGTTTCCCGACTTTCTCGCTGCCTTTCGGTATCGGGGCCGCCCTACCCGCATCGCCGGGCGAAACGGCCTCCGCTGTTTCACCAACGAGTTCTGGACCGCCGGGCAGCGGCAGGCGAGCCGGCTGCATGAGGTGAGCTACCGGGCCTGTTTCAAGCCGCAGCTTCCGGGCTTCTTCATCGAGCGGCTGACGCAGCCGGGCGACGCGGTTTACGACCCCTTCATGGGGCGCGGCACGACGCCCTTGCAGGCCGCGCTGACGGGCCGCCGGCCGGTCGGCTCCGACATCAACCCGCTCTCCGCCATGCTGCTCCGCCCCCGCCTGGCGCCGCCCTCCCCGGAGGACATCGCCGCGCGGCTCGCGGAGATCCCGCCCTCTGCCCCCCTGCCGGAAGAGCCGTTGCTGGGCGACCTGCGCGTCTTCTTCCACGACTCGGTGCTTGCCCGCCTCGCCGCCCTTCGCGCATGGTTCGTTGAGCATGAGCGGTCGGGCGCGCTCGACCCGGTGGACGGGTGGCTGCGCATGGTCTGCCTCAACCGCCTCACCGGCCATTCGCCCGGCTTCTTCTCGGTCTATACCATGCCGCCCAACCAGGCGGTCGCGGCCGAGCGCCAGCGCCGCATCAATGCGAAGCGCGGCCAGACGCCGCCGCCGCGCGACGTGGACGCGCTCATCCTGCGCAAGAGCCGCTCGCTGCTCTCGACGGGCGCGCCGCCGCCGCATCCGCCGGCGCTGCTCGGCGCGGCCCCTGCGGAGAATGCCGCCTTCGTGCCGGACGGCTCGGTCGATCTCGCCATCACCTCCCCGCCCTTCCTCGACCAGGTGGACTACCGCACGGACAACTGGCTGCGCTGCTGGTTCGCCGGCATCGACCGGGACGCGGTGTCGATCGCCGCCCACAGGACGCCGGACGCCTGGCGGGCCTTCGTCCATGCGAGCCTCCGCGACATCGCGCGCACGCTGCGCCCCGGCGGCTTCCTCGCCTTCGAGGTAGGCGAGGTGCGCGGCGGCAGGGTGCTGCTGGAGGACCATGTCGTGGCGGCCGCCGGCGGCCTGCCGTTCGCCGTCGAGGGCGTGATGGTGAACGAGCAGCGCTTTACCAAGACCGCCAATTGCTGGGGCGTGGCCAACAACCGCAAGGGCACGAATACAAACCGCATCGTGCTCATGCGGAAGACAGGCCGGCCGAACGAATAGCGGTAGCGTCGGGGGGGTTGGAGGCGGACCGAAGGCGGTGGCTCGGCCCCTTTCCCGGTCATGGCCGGACTTGTTCCGGCCATCCATGCGGCCGCCCGGTGAAGGCGGTGGAGAGAGATGCCCGGAACAAGTCCGGGCATGACGAGGGGAGGCGTTCGGGCATCGAGGAACCGGCCCGGAACCCGCATGAACGCAATTCTCAAACGGTCCTTCAGTCGAGCCGGTTGATTCCGTCGAAGGCGGCGGTCTTGTAGCACTCCGCCAGTGTCGGAAAGTTGAACACGGTATCGACGAAATAGTCGATCTTGCCGCCATGCGTCAGCACCGCCTGGCCGATATGGATCAGCTCGGTGGCGCCCTCGCCAAGTATTGCGACGCCCAGGAGCTCGCGGCTCTCGAGGTGGAAGATAAGCTTCAGGATGCCCGCGGAGTCGCCGAGGATCTGGCCCCGGGAAATCTCGTTATAGGCGGCCCTGCCGACTTCGTAGGGAATGCCTGCGTCGGTCAGCTCCTCCTCGCTGCGCCCGACGATGGAGATTTCCGGGATCGTGTAGATGCCGTAGGGCAGCAGGTCGGGGGTGCTTTCCGCCGGCGCGCCGAAGGCGTGGCAGGAGGCTATGCGGCCCTGCTCCATCGATGTGGAGGCCAGGCTCGGAAAGCCGATCACGTCGCCGACCGCGTAGATGTGCGGAACCTCGGTCTGGAAGGACTCGTTGACGGCGATCAGGCCGCGGTCGGCCGCCTTCAGCCCGGCCGCGCTCAAGTCGAGCGTCTTCGTCGCGCCGGTCCGGCCGATGCTGTAAAGCGCGGCGTCCGCCTGGATCTGCTTGCCGCTGGCGAGATGCACCCGAACCTTCCCGCCCCTGTCGGCGTCCAGCCGTTCGAGGCTGCTGACTTCTTCGCCGAGCCGCAGCGTCATGCGGTTCTGCCGCATCTGGTAAACCAGCGTGTCGATGATCTCGAAGTCGATGAAGCTCAGCAGCCGGGGGCGCCTGTCGACGACGGCGACCCTGACGCCGAGCGCCGCGAAGATGGTCGCGTATTCCAGGCCGATGACGCCCGCTCCGATGACAATAAGCGAACGCGGAAGCTGCTTCAGGGTCAGGATCTCGTCGCTGGTGAAGATCCGCTGGCCGTCGAAATCGACATCGCCCGCGCGCGTCGTCACCGTGCCGACGGCGATGACGATCCGGTCGGCGGTGACTTCCCAGGTTCCCCGCCCGTCCAGGCCGGCAAGGCGCAGCCTGTGCGGACCGACGAAGGCCGCTTCCGCCTGCAACAGTTCGACCCGGTTGCGCAGCAGCTGATGGCGGTTCACGTCGAGCTCGTGGGCGACGACATTGTCGGTGCGGACCAGCAGGTCCGCCATCGAAATGTCCTTCTTCACGCGGTAGGAGGCGCCGTAAATGTTGCGCTCGCGGTAGCCGGAGAGATGCAGCACGGCCTCCCGGAGCGTCTTGCTCGGGATGGTGCCGGTATTGATGCAGGCGCCGCCGACCACCGCCTGACGTTCCACGACGGCTGTTTTCCTGCCGAGCTTCGCCGCTTGAATCGCTGCCCGATGGCCGGCGGGTCCGGATCCTATGACCAGCAGCTCGTAGTCGCGCTCCGACATGTCCGGCGCTCCCTGCTCCGGCCAGCCTATCCCGCCGCGCCGTTGACCGGAAGTCCGGCCAAACCGCAACCATGTCAGCCAGTTAGCGCCGAGGTTGCGCCGGGATGTGCGAATCCGGTAGTCGGGGCGGCGATTTCGGGATCGGATGGAAATGTGTTTCCATCGGAACGGATCGCGCTCTAACGGGAGAGGACGGGGCATGAAGGTTCTGGTGGTCGGGGGAACCGGCTTTATCGGGCGCCGGCTGGTGCCGCTGCTGGCGGCGCGGGGCGCGGAGGTCGTCGTGATGGACATCGCGCCCGAGGCGGCGGATTTCGGCGACATGGCCGAGACGCGCAAGGGCAACGTGACGCAGTTCGACCAGGTGATGGCGCTCGTCGCGGAGACGAAGCCCGACCGGCTGGTCAATCTCGCCTATTTCATCGGCGAGCTGCCGCCGCGCACCGCGCTCAAGCTCGACATTCTCGGCATGGGCAACTGCTTCGAGGCAGCCCGGCTCGGCGGCGTCGCGCACACCGTCTATGCGAGCTCGCTCGCGGTCAGCGGCCTGCAAAGCCATTTCGGCGAGCGCATGGCGGACGAGGACGACCACCGCTACGGCGACAACCAGTACGCCATGCACAAGATTTTCAACGAGTGGCAGGCCGAGGACTACAGCGCGAAATACGGCATGGCGATCACCGGCATCAGGCCCGCGAACGTGACCGGGCCCGACAAGATCTACGGCTCCATCGACCATGTTCGCTGCGTCACCTTCCCGGCCCGCGGCGAGCCCGTGAGCTTCCCCCATGCCGACGCGATGCGCGCGCCGATCCATGTGGACGACGTGGCGGAGGCGTTCGCGCGGGTCACACTGGCCGAGGCGCCGCAGCACCGGATCTACAACACGGGCGGCCACGCCATCTCGATGGGCGATCTCGCGGCGCTGGTGCGCGAGTTCCTGCCGGATGCCGACATCTCCTTCGAGCAGGAGACCGGCGGGCTGGCGGCCTCCGGCAATTACCTGATCGACAACCGCCGCCTGGTGGAGGAATTCGGCCTGCAATACGCCCCCTTCCGGGACCGCGTGCGCCAGATCGTCGAAGCGGTGCAGGCCGAAGCCTGAGGCGCCGCGGGGCCCCCGCTCGCAGGCCGGGGCGAGGATATTGGGGCGGGGAAGCCCGGTCCCCGCGCGAAATATGAGCAATTTCCGATATTTATGAATTTTGTTCATGTTTTAGTCTTGACATCTGGCGGAGTGTGGTATGATGGTTCCAAGGGAAGCGGACTCCGGAGCCGCGTCCCCGGGTGCTGCGCAGCGCCGATTTTTGAAAACCCGTGAGAAGCCGACGGGAGAGGTGCGCCCTCTGCCTCGCGCGCGCAATCAGGCGCGCGAACCGCGCCGCCGCGAAACGTGCGCCGGCGCGCGCAGAGGCGCCCGCGCAGGATACGCGCGGGAATCAGGGACCCGCTCCCGATCGGGGAAGGAGAGACGATGACGGCAACCGCGCCGGCCGCACAAGGCCCCGGCTCAGAGGCCGGGGCGAGGATTGACCCCCCGGTGTCATCCCGGACGGCGCGGAGCGCCGTTCCGGGACCTCAGGCGGCCTGGCCCCGGCCGCGCGAGGCGACGGCCCGCCCCCGAGCCGGTAGAGGAGCTCGACAACCGGACGGCGTCATGCCCGAACCGACCGCAACATATGAACCCTGCGCATGCAAAACATGACATTTCATGACGCCGGCCGGGGAGGACCATGACAAAGCATGACATCCGGCGGGGACGGACGGAGGCCGGAGCGGCGGAAGTTTGCGGCCCCGCTCCCTCAGATCGCGCCGGCGGCGCGCATGCCGGCGATTTCGGCCTCGGAATAGCCGAGCTCGGCCAGGATTTCGTCGTTGTGCTCGCCGAGTTCGGGCGTGGCGGTGCGGATCGCGGAGGGGGTGCGCGAGAGCTTCGCGGCCTGCCCGACGATCTCGAAGGTCCCGAGGCGCGGATGGTCCACCGGCACCGCCATCTCCACATGGCGCACCTGCGGGTCGGCGAACATCTCGTCCATGCGGTAGATCGGCCCGCAGGGCACGCCCGCGGCGTTGAGCGCCTCGATCCATGCGGCGGAGGTCTTCTGGCGGGTGATGACGGCGATCTCCTCATGCAGGGCGGCGCGGTTGTCGGAGCGCGCCTTGCCGGTGGCGTAGTCGGGGTTCTGCAGCCACCGCTCCGCCCCGAGCGCCGCCGCGAAGCGCTTCCAGATCAGGTCGCCGGCCGCGGCGATGTTCACATAGCCGTCCGCGGTCTCGAACACGCCGGTCGGGATCGAGGTCGGGTGGTCGTTGCCGGCCTGCTTCGGCACCTCGCCGTCCTTGAGGTAGCGCGCGGCCTGGAAGTCGAGCATCTGGATCATCGCCTCCAGCAGCGAGGTCCTGACCCACTGGCCGCGGCCCGACACCTCGCGCTCCAGCAGCGCCACCAGGATGCCCTGGGCGCAGAAGACGCCCGCGCAGAGGTCCGCCACCGGGATGCCGGCGCGCACCGGCCCGCCGCCCGGATGGCCGGTGATCCACATGACGCCGCCCATGCCCTGCGCGATCTGGTCGAAGCCCGGCCGCGCCGCCGTCGGCCCGTCCTGCCCGAAGCCCGAAATCGAGCCCAGCACGATGCGCGGATTGACCTTCGAGAGCGCCTCGTAATCGATGCCGAGCCGGTGCTTCACGTCCGGGCGGTAGTTCTCGACCACGACATCGGCGCGCTCGACCAGCCGGAAGAACGCCTCGCGGCCCCGGTCGGACTTGAGGTCGAGCGTCATGCAGCGCTTGTTGCGGTGCAGGTTCTGGAAGTCGAAGCCGTCGCGCGGGCCGCCCAGCCCCTCGCCGGCAGTCGGGTCCGGCGGCGCCTCGATCTTGATGACGTCCGCGCCCCAGTCGGCAAGCTGGCGCACGCAGGTCGGCCCGGCGCGCACGCGGGTGAGGTCGAGGACGCTGAAGCGCGAAAGCGGCATGCCGGTCGTCGCGGCCATCTCGGGAGTCTCCAACTCGTCGGAAAGGAGGCCGTCTCATTAGCAGCCCCGCCGCCGGCCGTCACGCCGCGAGCCGCGACAGGAGCGCCGTCGGAGGCGGAGCCCGGCAAAAACATGACATATCATGACACGCGGGTCCCGAGCCGGTGGGCCGGGGCGCGAGCCTTCCCGGCCCGCCGGCGCCGCCCCGCCCGCTTGCGCGCGCCCGCGCGGAGGGCTAGGTTGCGCGCCTTCCGGGGGTCCGTAGCTCAGCTGGTTAGAGCGCCGTCTTGACATGGCGGAGGTCACAAGTTCAAGTCTTGTCGGACCCACCATCCCCTTGATCCGATTGGCTTTTTCCTGATGTTCGAAGGCTTCGAGGAGCGGCGGATCGAGGGCGACGGGGTCCCGATCCATCTGCGCGTCGGCGGCAGCGGCCCGCCCGTGCTCCTGCTGCACGGCTATCCGCAGACTCATGTCATTTGGCATGAGGTGGCGCCCCGGCTGGCGGCGCGTTTCACCGTGGTCTGCCCCGACATGCGCGGCTACGGGCGAAGCGGCAAGCCCGCGAACGACGCCGGGAACCGGCCCTATTCCAAGCGGGCGATGGCGGTGGACATGGTGCGCGTCATGGAGCGCCTCGGCCATGAGCGCTTCTGCCTTGCGGGGCACGACCGGGGCGGGCGCGTGGCCTACCGCCTGGCGCTCGACCATCCGGAGCGCGTCGCCCGCATCGCCGTGCTCGACATCGTGCCGACGCTGGAGCAGTTCGAGCGGCAGGGGCAGCGCGGCAGCCTGGATTCCTTCCACTGGTTTTTCCTCGCCCAGCCCGCGCCCTTTCCGGAGACCATGATCGGGCGCGACCCGGACTGGTTCCTGAAGAGCATGACGGGGCGCTGGTCGGGCAGCGACTGCTTCACGCAAGCGGCGATGGCGGACTATCTGGCCGCCTTCCGCGACCCCGAGACGATCCGCGCCACCTGCGACGACTACCGCGCCGGGGCCACCATCGACTGCGAACTCGACGCCGCCGACCGCGCGGCGGGCCGGCGCATCGCCGCGCCGCTGCTGGCGCTCTGGGGCGCGAAGGGGCGCCCGCACAAGCGCGACTCGGTGCTCGAAACCTGGCGCCTCTGGGCGGACCGGGTCGAGGGCGAGGGCCTCGCCTGCGGCCACTTCCTCCCGGAGGAGATGCCGGCGGAGACCGCGGCGCGCCTCGAAGCCTTCTTCTCGCTGGCCTGAGCGGCCGGGCGCTGCTATAGATGCCAGCGGAGACCGGCGGCGGGCGGACCCCTCGCCAACCCGGTCAGGTCCGGAAGGAAGCAGCCGTAACGAGTTTCCGGTCCGGGTCGCCTGCCGGCCTCCGCTTTCCCCAGAGCTTTGCGCGAACGGTTCCGGCCGATGGGCTGGCCCGGATTTCTCGGCAGGGTCACGGCCTGCGTCGCTGTCCAGGCGTTCGATCCGCAAGGAGCGGGCCGAAAAGCGTAGCGGGGCTACGGTTGAGGTCCGCGACGCCGCGGGCGGGCGCCTGGGCGCGACCCGGAGGGCGTTGCTGTCGGGCCGGCATGGTGCGTCGAGCCGCTTGCCCGACGCCCCGCATCGCGCTGCACAGCTCTCCTACCCTGCCGGCCCGACAGCGCCGCGCAGACCATGACCCTGCCGAGAAATCCGGGCTAGACTGCCGGCGATGAGCGAGACCGCCGCCGCCTACCGGGTGCTGGCCCGCAAATACCGGCCCGCCGCCTTCGCCGACCTCATCGGCCAGGAAGCGCTGGTGCGCATTCTCACCAATGCCATCCGGGCCGGCAGGATCGCGCATGCCTTCATGCTCACGGGCGTGCGCGGCGTCGGCAAGACAACCACGGCGCGCATCCTCGCCCGCGCGCTCAATTGCCTGGGCCCCGACGGCAGCCGCGACGGGCCGGCGGAGGAGCCCTGCGGCGTCTGCGAGGCCTGCACGGCGATTGCCGCCGACCGCCATGTCGATGTCATCGAGATGGACGCGGCCTCGCATACCGGCGTGGACGACGTGCGCGAGATCATCGAGGCGGCGCGCTACCGCCCGGTCTCGGCGCGCTTCAAGGTCTATATCGTGGACGAGGTCCACATGCTCTCGCGCCAGGCCTTCAATGCGCTGCTGAAGACGCTGGAGGAGCCGCCGGGGCATGTGAAATTCGTCTTCGCGACGACCGAGATCCGCAAGGTGCCGGTCACGGTGCTGTCGCGCTGCCAGCGTTTCGACCTGCGCCGCGTCCCGGTCGAGATGCTGGAGGCGCATTTCGCGGGCGTGGTCGCGCAGGAAGGCGCGGAGATCGAACCGGAGGCTCTGGCGCGGATCGCGCGGGCCGCCGACGGCTCGGTGCGCGACGGCCTCTCCATGCTGGACCAGGCGGTCGCCGAGGCCGATGGCGGCAGGATTGCGGCCGACGCCGTGAACGAGATGCTGGGCCTTGCCGACCGGCTGGACATTTACGACCTGTTCGAGGCGCTGATGCGCGGCGAGCCGGCCGCCGCGCTCGCCCGCTTCGACGAGATGTACCGGGCGGGCGCCGATCCGGGACTCGTGCTGCAGGACATGGCGGAACTGGTGCACCGGCTGACCCGCGCGAGCGTCGTACCGGCGGAGGCGGATGACGCCGCGCTGCCGGAAGCCGAGCGGGTGCGCGGACGCAAGCTTGCCGAGGCGCTGTCCCTGCCGGCGCTCACCCGCGTCTGGCAGCTTGTGCTGAAGGGCATCCAGGAGGTGAATGCCGCGCCCTCGGCCAAGCCGGCCTTCGAAATGGTGCTGCTGCGCATCGCCTATGCCGCCGGCCTGCCGACGCCGGCCGAGGCGATAGCCGAACTCCGCTCCGGCGCGCCGGCCGCGCCGCCTCCGCAGGCGCGGACCGAGCCGGCGCCGTCCGCCGGTCCGCCGCCGCCCGTCGAAGAAAACATGGCGGACGCCGCGGCCGCGGAACCCGCCCCGGAAGCCCCGACGCCTCCGGCGGCGGCGGAAACGCTCGAGCTTGCGGATTTCGACGCCGTGGCGGCGCTGTTCGAGGAGCGGCGCGAGCCGCGCCTCCATTCGCATCTGGTCCGCGACGTGCATCTCGTTTCCTTCGAGCCGGGCCGTATCGCGCTCAGGCTGGGCGAACGGGCGCCGGCGGACTTCGCCGCCGAGGTCGCCAGGCGCCTCACCCGCTGGACGGGCGCGCCCTGGACGGTGTCGGCGGTCGAGGAAGGCGGCGGCGCCACGCTTGCCGAACAGCATGAGGACGCCCGGCGCGACCTGTTCGAGCGCGCGCGGCAGCACCCGCTCGCGCAACGCACGCTGGAGATCTTTCCCGATGCCGCCATCGCCGATATACGCCCGATCCAGCCGGGCGAAGCGCTGGCGGAGCCTCCCGAGGAGCAGGACGACGAGCGATGAAGAACCTCGCCAGCATGATGAAGCAGGCCCAGGAAATGCAGCAGAAAATGGCCGAGATGCAGGACGCGCTGGCCGGCCATGAAGTGGTCGGGCGGGCCGCCGCCGGCATGGTCGAGGTGCGCATGAACGCCAAGGGAGAGCTGCTCGGCCTCAGGATCGACCCGAGCCTGATCGACCCGGCCGAGGCCGAGGTTATGGAAGACCTGATTACGGCCGGCTTCAACGATGCGCGCGCCAAGGCCGAAGCGCATGCGCGGGAGGAAATGCGCAAATTGACCGGAGGGCTGGAGCTGCCGCCCGGCTTCAGCTTGCCGTTCTGACATGCCGCCCGGCGACCTGGAGACGCTGATCCGTCTGCTCGCCCGCCTGCCGGGGCTCGGCCCCCGGTCGGCCCGGCGCGCCGCGCTGCATCTCGTCAAGCGGCGCGAAGGCCTGATGGTGCCGCTCGCCCGCGTGCTGGAAGCGGCGTCGGAGTCGATTGCGGCCTGCTCCGAATGCCGCAATCTCGACACGACCGATCCCTGCGGGGTCTGCGCCGATCCGTCGCGGGACCCCGCCGCGCTCTGCGTCGTCGAGGATGTGTCCGACCTCTGGGCGCTGGAGCGCACGGGCGCCTTTCGCGGGCGCTACCATGTGCTGGGCGGCGTGCTCTCCGCGCTCGACGGCGTCGGGCCGGAGGAGCTCGGCATCGCCGCGCTCGTGGCGCGCGCGCAGGCCCCCGGCATTACGGAGGTCGTGCTGGCGACCGGCGCCACCGTGGAAGGGCAAACCACCGCGCATTACCTGGCGGAGCGCCTCGGAGACTGCGGCGTGTCCGTCACGAGCCTCGCCCATGGCGTGCCGGTCGGCGGCGCGCTGGACTATCTGGACGACGGCACGCTCACCACCGCGCTGCGCGCCCGCCGGCCGCTGTGACGCGCGGGATCGAGGGCCACCCCGCCTTGCGCAGGATTTTGGCCGTCGCAGCGCTGGCAGGCTGCGCCTTAGCGCCGGTCGCCGCCTGCTCGTCGGCTGCGCCGGTCGCTCCGCCGCCCGTAGCGAGCGAAGCCCACGCGGCGCGGAAAGTCGCGAACGGCATTCTGGACAATGCCCAATGGCGGCACTTCCGCGCCGCGCTCGATGCCGCCGCGCGCGGCGAGTGGCGGCAGGCAGCCCGGAGCGCCGGGCAGGCCGGACATCCCCTGGCCGCGGCCCTGATCGAGTGGCAGCGGCTCCGGGACTCGGAAGCCGTTATATCCTTCGCCGAAATCGAGGCGTTCCTGAACGCCCATCCGGACTGGCCCGACCGGGCGACATTGCTCCGGCGGGCCGAGGAATCGATGCCGGAAAGCTGGCCGGACCGCGCCGCGCGCGCCTGGTTCGACCGGTTCCCGCCGCTCACCGGCCCCGGCAGGCAGCGCCTGGCGGAGGCCCTGATCGCGGACGGGGAAACGGGTGCCGGCATCCGGCTCCTGCGCGAAGCCTGGATCGACGGCGATTTCCCCCGCGACCTGGAGCGCCGCTTCATCGGGCGGCACCGCAACGCGCTCGGCGCAGAAGACCATAACCGCCGGCTCGACCGGCTGCTCTGGGACGGGCGCACCGATGCCGCGCGCCGCCAGCTCCGCCGCGCCGGCAAGGCGGAGCGCCGGCTGGGAGAAGCGCGGCTCCGGCTGATGCAGCGCAGGCGCGGCGTGGACTGGGCGATCCGGCAGGTGCCGGACCGCTTGCGCAGCCATCCGGGCCTCGCGTTCGAGCGGATACGCTGGCGCCGGCTCGCCGGCAAGCATGCGGGCGCGCGCGAACTCCTCCTCGACCGGCCGGCGGCGCTCGTCCGCCCCGGCAAATGGTGGCCCGAGCAGAGCTACCAGATCCGCGAGGCGATAGAGCGCCGCCTGTTCGGCCGGGCCTACGCCATCGCCGCGCGGCACGGGCAGACCGCGAACCGCCCGTTCTCGGAGGCCGAGTGGCTCGCGGGCTGGCTGGCGCTCCGCTTCCTGGACCGGCCCGGCGATGCCGCGAAGCATTTCCAGGCCATGTACGACCGGGTGCGCTTCCCGATCAGCCGCGCCCGCGCCGCCTACTGGTCCGCCCGCGCCGCGGAGGCGGCCGGCGACCGGGACCGGGCAACGGAGTGGTATCGGCGCGCGGCCGGCCATCCCACGGCATTTTACGGGCAACTGGCCGGCAAGGCCCTCGCGCTCGGACGCCGCTTCCCGGCCGGCGCGCCCGCCGTCGCGCCGGAAGAGCGGGAGCGCTTCGAGGCAAATCCGCTCGTTGGCGCAGCGCGCCTGCTGGGCGAAGCCGGCGACTTCGAGACCATGCGCACCTTCGTGACCCATCTGAGCAGGAGCGCGCAGACGCCCGGCGCGCATCTGCTGGTCAGCCGCCTGGGGCTGGCCTACGGGGCGCCGCATATCTCGGTCAACGCGGCGAAGCGGGCCTGGCGCAACGGCGTCCCGCTCATCGCCGAAGCCTATCCGCTGGCCTTCGGCAAGGCCGATACCGCCCGTGCGCCCGATCCGCCGGAGCTCGCCCTGCTGCTGGGCCTTGCGCGGCAGGAAAGCGAGATGGACCCCCATGCGCGCAGCCGGTCCGGCGCCGTGGGGCTGATGCAGCTGCTGCCCGGCACGGCAAGAGAGGTGTCCGGCAGGCTCGGCCTCGCCTACAGCCGCTCCCGCCTCAGGGAGGACCGGGGCTACAACATCGCGCTCGGCAGCGCCTATCTGGCCGAACTGCTGGAGGCCTTCGAGGGCGACCGGGCGCTCGCTCTCGCCGCCTACAACGCCGGACCGAACCGCGTCCGGCAATGGCTCGCCACCTTCGGCGACCCGCGCCGCGGCGAGGTCGATCCCATCGACTGGATGGAGCTCGTGCCCTTCGCCGAAACCCGCAACTACATCCAGCGCGTGCTGGAAAGCGCTGTCGTTTACCGCTACCGGCTGAAGGGTCCCCCGGACACCGCAAGCGCCCCGGCCAGGGTCCGGACTGCCGCCATCGACTGAAGCAGCGCCCCTCAGAGCGTCACCACCACCTTGCCGGTGGCCCGGCGTTCCGTCAGGCGGCGAATGGCTTTCGGCACGTCCTCCAGGCTCCAGGTCTCGGTCACGCGGGGCGCGACCCTTCCTTCGCGGTACCAGGTAGCGAGTTCGTCCATGCTGCGCAGCAGCAGGTCGGGGCGCTCGCGGCGGAAATAGCGCATGGAGGAGCCCATGGCCGAGCGGTGCTTGACCAGAAGGCGGTTGGCCGGGATGCGCGGCACGCCCGCCACGAAGCCGATCAGCAGGATGCGCCCGCCCCAGGCGAGCGAGGAGAGCGCCTCGTCGAACAGCGGCCCGCCGACCGGGTCGTAAACCACATCGACACCGCGCCCGTCCGTCAGCGCGGCGACCCGCTCCTTCAGGCTTTCGGCGCTGTAGTCGATGCCCTCGTCCGCGCCGTGCCGGGCGGCGAGCGCGAGGCGCTCCGGGCTGCTCGCCGCCGCAATCACCCTTGCGCCAATGGCCTTGCCGCATTCAATGGCCGCCAGCCCGACGCCGCCGGCCGCGCCCAGCACCAGCATGGTCTCGCCCGCCTTGAGGTCCGCCTGCCAGCGGATCGCGACATGGGACGAGACCCAGGCCGTCGGGAAGGCGGCGGCCTCCGCGTCCGACATGCCGTCGGGCACGAGGAAGGCTTCCGTCTCCTTCGCGACGGCGGTCTCCGCATAGCCGCCCCACCAGAGGATCGCCATGACCCGGTCGCCGACCGCCAGTCGCTCGCAGCCGGGGCCGAGCGCCGCGACCTCGCCCGCGACCTCGAGCCCCGGCGCGAAGGGGTGCGCCGGCCGGGTCTGGTAGTTGCCGGCGATCATGATTGCATCGGCGAAATTGACGCCCGCCGCCGCGACCCGGATCGCGACTTCGCCCTTGCCGGGCCGGGGCTCGGGCAGGTCGCGGATTTCGAGGCTCTCGACCTCGCCCCAGGCGGAGCAGACAGCAGCGCGCATGCGTTACGGATTCCTTGACGGCGGAGACAGGAGCCCGGAGTTTAGCGCCTTCCGCAAACGGAGCCAGTCGATGCTCGACGATGCCGCCCTCGACCTGATTTTCCGCAAGGCCCGCACCCATAACGCCTGGCGCGACCGCCCCGTGACCGACGACGATATCCGTCGCATATACGAACTGATGAAATGGGGGCCGACCAGCGCCAACATGTCCCCGGCCCGCTTCGTCTTCGTGCGCTCGCGCGAGGCCAAGGAAAAGCTCGCCCCGGCACTCTCCTCCGGCAATCTGGAGAAGACCATGGCCGCGCCGGCGACCGCGGTAATCGGCTACGACGTGCGCTTCTTCGAACGCATGGACTATCTCTTCCCGCACAACCCCGCCATGGCCGACCTCTTCCGCGGCGACCCGGCGGCGGCGGAGGATGCCGGGTTCCGCAACGGTACGCTGCAGGGCGCCTATTTCATGATCGCGGCGCGCGCGCTCGGTTTCGACATCGGCGCCATGTCCGGCTTCGACAAGGACAAGGCGACCGCCGCGTTCTTCGCCGGCACCAGCGTCAAGGCGAACTTCCTCTGCAATATCGGCCACGGCGACGAATCGGTGCTGTTCGAGCGCCACCCGACGTTCGATTTCGACGACGCCTGCCGCTTCGCCTGACCGGCCGCCTACCCGCCGCCCTCGGCCAGCATCGCCTCCGCCGCGCGCAGTCCCGTTGCGACGGCCTTGGCGAGGCCGCCGAGATAGGCGGCGCGGGGGCCGCCTTCGAGGCCGCCTGCGGCGGAGCCGGCGGCATAGAGGCCGGGGACCGGGCGCGCGCCCGCGTCCAGCACCCGGGCGGCGCGGTCTATGGCGAGGCCGCCCATGCTGTAGGTGATGCCGGCGGCGGCGCGGATGGCGCGGAAGGGCGGCTCCACTATCGGCTTCGCGGGGAAGCGGGCAAGGGTTCGCGCCGGCTCGCGGCGCCCGGCATTGTGCGCCGCCACGGTTTCCGCCAGCGCCGGCATGGCGAGGGTTTCCGCGAGCCGCTCGACCGTCGGAGCCTCGAACACCCGGCCGCCCGAGGCCGGGAAGCTCGGATTGAGCGCGGGCGGGTAGCGGTTGTCGGCCGCGTCCTCGCGCCAGTGCCGGTCGTCGAACACCACGGCCGCGCCCTCCGGGTCCGCCAGCCGCGCCAGCTCGTTCGCCATGAACACCCCACCCAGGCCTTCGTCGCAGAAACGCCGCCCGGCCCCGTCCACCAGCAGCGAGACGGCGGCCAGCGAATCCAGCGTCGGATAGGGCCAGAGCCTGTCGTTCCCGAAGGCGTCCAGCCCGAGCAGATGGCCGTAGAAGCGGTCCATGCCGACCGTGGCCGCGCCCGCGGCCGCCGCCATGGCGATGCCGTCGCCCCGTCCCCCGCCCGCGCCGCGCTTGAACAACCGCTCCGGCCGCGGCGAGAAATGGCGGCGGACCAGCTCCGGATTGTCCTGGAAGCCGCCATCCGCGATGAGCACGAAGCGCGCCCTCTCCATGCCGGCGGCAGTTTGCACACCGACGACCCGCCCGTCCTCGACCGCCAGCGCCTTCACCGGGGAGCCGAGGCGCAGCACCCCGCCGCGCGCTGCGAGATTGCGCGTGAGGCGGCGCAGCAGCGCGTCCGGCCCGCGCCCCTTCCAGTCGAGGCCGCCGCGCCGGCGGCGGGGCGGGGCCATCACCCAGCGCATGAACTCGGGCGCGCCGCCGCGCACAAAGGCCCCGCCTTCCGCGCGCAGCCAGGCCAGCACCTTGCCGGCATCGTCGGCCAGGAGGTCCGCCAGCGCCGTCGCCGGGTCCCCGGCCTCGCCGACCGATTCCGCGACGGACGCGCGGATTTCCTCCGCCGGGCGCGTCATGTCCCGGAAGGCGACATGCAGGAGGCCGCCGGCGATGCGCGAGTTGCAGAAATAGTCGGGCGCCGCGCCCCGCTCCATCACCAGCACGGACAGCCCGCCTGCCGCGGCCCGGTTGGCGGCAGTCAGCCCCGCGAGGCCGCCGCCGACGGCGATCAGGTCCGGCGCGCTCACTCCGGCAGCAGCATGTCGGCGATAATGATTGTCAGCTCGACAAGCAGGCGGGTGACGAAGGCAAAAGCGGTGCCGGCCAGCAGGCCGACGGCCATCCAGAACCAGTGCCAGCCCTCGATGCCGATGCCGAGAAAAGCGGCCAGCACGGGCAGCGCGCCCGCCGCCCAGACCAGCAGCCGGCCGCGCCTGACCACAAAACGCACCGTCGGGAAGCGGTCGATCACGCGCCCAGGCCGTGCGGGAGGAAGTCCCAGCCGAAGATCGACTCGGCCGGGCCCGACTCCCCGACAATGGCGATGTCCTCCAGCCACAGGCGCTCGCGCCGGTCGCCCGGATAGTAGATGTGGGTCGCGATCGCCATGCCGGCCTGGATCGCGAAATCGCCGGTAACGGCGCCCTCCGCATCGACCTCCTGGTCGAGATGGCTGAGGCCGAGGCCGTGGAAGAAGATCAACGCGTCGTCCGCCAGCGCGAGCCCGTGCTTGCGATAGACCGCACGGCCTGCGGCCTGGAGCGCCGAAATGCGCGCGCCGGGCGCCATGAGGGCCTCGATCTCGGCCATTGCGTCCGCCGTCGCCCCGGCCAGCTTGCGGGCGGCGTCCACGCCCTCGGAGCCGACGATCCAGGTCTTGCCGCCGTCCCAGCAATAGCGGTCCTTCGTGCCGTGGCAGTCGAACATGATGCGCATGCCGGGTTCGAGCTCGTAGTCGTCGGCCTCGGACGCGATGACGGGCACGGGATTGTCGGAGCCGTTCGCCAGCACCATGGCGCCCGGGTCGTGGACGAAGCCGCCGCGCGCGAGCGCCGCCGCGTGGTAGGCGGCGCAGAGGTCGCGCCAGGTCATGCCGGGCGTCCAGGCGCCGATGCTCTCCTCTATGGCCGCGCGGTTGACGGCCGTGGCGGCGCGCATCAGGTCCACCTCGGCGGGCGTCTTGATGCTGCGCGCGGACATGAGCAGGCCGTAGCCGTCCTCGACATCGACGTTTGCGAGGCGCGCGGCCAGCCTCGGCTCGTCCGCCGCGACGCGCTTGCCCGCGAGGCCGAGATCGGCGACGGCGCGCTCCAGCGCGGCCACCATGTCCGGCGCGTAGCGGTCGGCGGCGGCGGAAAACCAGTTCGGCCGGTCGCCGGGAGCGACGAAGCGGTCGAGGTCCGCCCTGCCGCGGGACGGCTGGTCGAAAGGCAGCAGGATGGCGCGGAAGGGGCGGATATCCTCGATCCAGCACGGCGCAGCGGCGGCTGCGCCCAGATAGAAGTCGGGCAGCACCATGACCGGCGCTTCGGGCGCCTCGCGGGCCAGCAGCACGGCCAGCGGGCGCGGCTCGTCGGACTTGTGCGCCGGCAGGTTGAAGCCGGAGAGCCAATAGACATTGTTGGGCGCGGCCGCGAGCACGGCATCGACGCCCCTGCTCTCCATCAGGTGGAGCAGCCGGTCGAGATTGCAGAAGCGTTCGGTCACCGGCGCGTCTCCCGTCCGTCTCAGGCGACTTCCTCGAATTGCTCGAAGAACCGGCCCGAAAGCGTCTTCTGGTTCTCGTAGATCGAGCCCTGCTTCGGCGCGACCGGCAGCGGCATGCGGACCGGCAGCGGCTCGAGGCGCGGCTCCAGCGTGGGTTTGCCCCGGCAGATGCGCTTGTCGAACTCTTCCAGGGTCGCGCCTTCCAGACCCATCAGCGGCCAGGCGTCGGCAGCGAAATAGCTGTAGAGCAGGAGGCGGCGCGGGCGGTCCGAGCGGTTGAGCGCCGAGCCGTGGACGGCGCGCACATGGTGCAGGGTGAAGGTGCCGGCGGGCCCGGTCATCTCCGCCGCGCGCTCATGGCCGACATCGTGGAGTCCGGGATCGATGCCGCCGCAGAAGGCGCCGGCGCTGTGATGGTCGAAGACGGGGCCGCGGTGCGAGCCCGGCACGGCCATCATCGGGCCGTTGTCCCCGTCGACATCGTCCAGATATATGCCGAGCGCGAGCCCCGTGTCGTTGGTATGGGGGTAGAAGGCCCAGTCCTGGTGCCACTCCACCGCCGCGCCGAAATGCGCGGATTTCATGTTGAGCTTGCTGTTGTGGATGCGGATATCGGGGCCGAGCAACGGCTCGACCGCATCCAGCACCGCGGCCGAGCGCATCAGCCGGTCGAAGAACGGCCAGTGCTCGAACGGCGTCTTCAGCCGCCGCACGCGCGGCGCATGCGCCCGGTGGCTGTCCTCCAGGTCGTAGCGCGCGTCCGACGCTTCCAGGCCGCGCGCGCCCTCGGTCGCAAGGTCCGCCTCCCGTTGCAGCTCCGCCAGAAGGTCCGCCGGCAAGGCGCCCGGCAGCACGAGATAGCCCGTCTCCCAGAAACGCTCGACCTGTTGCTGCGTAAGCGTCATGGCGCCCGCCTCCCCTGCCTTCAGGCTCCAAGCTCCCGGCCGCGCCGGAAGCCGCGCGAGCCTAACCCGCAAATTCGGGCATTGGCAATCGCCGGCGGAGGGCGTTGACCTCGATGCGCCCGGTGTCCATTCTGGCGGCAATCCTGCATCCGCCCGGAAACAAAGGCCGCTCGCCCCATGCGTCTCTTCCTCTTCGCGCTTGCGGCCGTCCTGGCCCCGGCGCTCGCACTTGCCCAGGCCGGCGACCCGGTGGTCGCCAAGGTGGACGGTGAGCCGGTTTACCAGTCGGACGTTGACCGGCAGGCGGCGGAGATCGCGCCGACCATGCAGGGCGCGCCGCCCTCCCTCATCCGCCGCACGGCCCGCCAGCGCGTGGTCGAAAGCCTGCTGATTTACGGCGCCGCCGAAGCCGCAGGCTTCGACCGGCGGCCGGACTTCCAGCGCCAGCTCGCCCAGCAGCGCCGCACGCTGCTGACCCAGTACTACATGCTCAGCTACCTGCAGGAACGCATCGACGACGCCCGGATCAGGGCGCTTTACAAGGAAAACTATCCGGACGGGAAAGGCACGCTGGAGATCCATGCGAGCCATATCCTGGTCGCGGACGAGGCCGCCGCGCACGCCGTCATCGCCGAGCTCGACAAGGGCGGCGATTTCGCGGCGCTGGCCGAGCAGCACTCCATCGGCCCCACCAAGTCGCGCGGCGGCGACCTCGGCTCGTTCCCCAAGGGCCGCATGGTACCGGCCTTCGAGAAGGCGGCGCTGGCGCTTGAGCCGGGTTCCTACACCGGGGAGCCGGTCAAGACCCAATTCGGCTGGCATGTCATCCTGCTGCACAGCAAGGAATACCCGCCGGCGCCGGACTTCACCCAGGTGCGGGGCCCGCTCGCGCGCCAGCTCAGCGAGCAGATCCTCCAGAAGCATCTGGACGAGCTGCGCGCCGGCGCCCGGATCGAACTCCTCAATGCCGACGGAACGGCGGAATCCCAATGAACACGGTTTCTCCCCTGGCGCCCGGGCGCTTCCCCGACATCCCGGCGATCGGCGGCGTCCGCACGGCCACCGTCGAGGCCGGCATCCGCTACAAGGGCCGGGACGACCTGCTGCTGGTCGAGCTTGCGCCCGGCTCGGCGATCGCCGGCGCGCTGACCCGCTCGCTCACCGCCTCGGCGCCGGTCGAGTGGTGCCGCGAGGCTCTGGCCGGCGGGCGGGCGCGGGCCATCGTCGTGAATTCGGGCAATGCCAACGCGTTTACAGGCCAGCTTGGCACGGCCGCGGTGGAGCATACGGTGGCGGCGGCGGCGCATGGGCTCGGATGCGCCGAAGGGGAGGTCTTCGTCTCCTCGACGGGCGTGATCGGCGAGCCGCTGCCGGCCGAGAGCACCATCGTCGAGAAGCTGCCGGGGCTGGCCCGGTCGCTTTCATCCGGCGCATGGGAAGGTGCCGCGCGCGCCATCATGACCACGGACACCTTCCCCAAGGGCGCCTCGGCGACCGCGAGGATCGGCGGCAGCAGGGTGACGATTGCCGGCATCGCCAAGGGGTCCGGCATGATCGCGCCCGACATGGCGACCATGCTCGCCTATGTCTTCACCGATGCGGCGGTGCCGCCGGCCCTGCTGCAAAGGCTCACGAGCCGTGCCGTCGAGCGCAGCTTCAACGCCATCACCGTGGACAGCGACACCTCGACCAGCGACACGGTGCTGGTCGCCGCAACCGGCGCGGCCGGCAATCCGGAGCCAGACGCCGCCATGCTGCGCGGCTTCGCCCGGGCGCTGGAGGCGGTCTGCCGCGACCTTGCGCACCAGATCGTCCGCGACGGCGAGGGGGCTTCCAAATTCATTGAGATCGCCGTCACCGGGGCGGCGTCGGCCCGCGCCGCGAAGCGCATCGGCCTCGCCATCGCCAACTCGCCGCTGGTGAAGACCGCCATTGCCGGCGAGGACGCTAATTGGGGCCGGATCGTGATGGCGGTCGGCAAGGCCGGCGAGAAGGCGGACCGGGACGCGCTGCGCATCGCCATCGGCGGGGTGGAGATCACCCGCGGCGGCCAGGTGGTGCCGGGCTACGACGAGACGCCCGTCGCCCAGCACATGCGGCGGCAGGACATTGCCATAGCGGTCGATGTCGGCGTCGGCCGCGGCAAGGCTACCGTGTGGACCTGCGACCTGACCCACGGCTATATCGACATCAACGGGTCCTACCGCTCTTGAGCCGCGTGCTGCTGGTCGTCGCCGCCGCCCTGGTGGACCGCGACGGGCGCGTTCTTCTGGCCCGGCGCCCCGAGGGCAAGGCGATGGCCGGGCTCTGGGAGTTTCCCGGCGGCAAGCCCGCGCCCGGCGAGACGCCCGAGGCGGCGCTTCTGCGCGAGCTCAAGGAAGAGCTCGACATCGACACGGACGCCTCCTGCCTGGCGCCGCTCACTTTCGCGAGCCATGCCTATGCCGATTTCCACCTGCTGATGCCGCTCTATGTGTGCCGCGTCTGGCAGGGCGCGCCCCGGCCGAAAGAGGGCCAGCGCCTCGCCTGGGTCCGCCCGCGCGAGATGCGCGACTGGCCGATGCCGCCGGCGGACCGGCCGCTGGTGGCTATGTTGCGCGACCTGCTCTGAGGGGGTCCGCGGCGGCGCCGGCCAACAGCCTGCGCGCCGTGTCGCAATCGGCGGCGATCTGGGCCTTCAGCGCGTCGAGGCCGTCGAAGCGCCGCTCCGGGCGGATGAAGTCCAGCATCCGCACGCGGAGCATCCGGCCGTAAATGTCGTCCGAGAAGTCGAAGAGATGCACCTCGAAGGCGAGTCTCTCCCCGTCCACGGTCGGGCGGACGCCGAGATTGGCGACGGCGTCCCGCCATACCCAGCCGCCCCCCTCTTCCAACCCGGCGCTGACGGCATAGACGCCGCGGGCCGGCTCCAGCAGGTCGCCGAGGCCGAGATTGGCGGTGGGAAACCCGATGGTCCGCCCGAGCCGCCTGCCGGTCTCGACCCGGCCCACAATCTCCCAAGGATGGCCCAGCAGGCGCGCGGCCTCGACGGGGCACCCTTCCGCCAGGTGCTCGCGCACCCGCGTCGAGGAGAACCCGATGCCGTCCGGCGCAATCACATCCGCCATGACGGTGACGGCGAAGCCGCAGTCCCGGCCCAATGCCGCCAGGTCCTCCGGCCTTCCGGTCCGTCCCTTGCCGAAGCGGAAATCGTCGCCCACGACGGCATGGGAAACGCCCAGCCCTTCGGCCAGCACACCGCGGGCGAAGGACCCGGGCGAGCGCGCCGCCATCGCCCCGTCGAATTCCAGCACGAAGAGCAGGTCGAGGCCGAGCGGCTCCAACTGGTAGATCTTGCCCTCCAGCGAAGTCAGCCGGAAGGGCGGATCGTCCGGGCGGAAATAGCTGCGCGGATGCGGCTCGAACGTGACCGCGGCGAGCGGGGTTTCGCCGGCGATCTTCCGGCAGGCTTCGAACACCGCGCGGTGGCCGCCATGCACGCCGTCGAAATTGCCGAGCGCCGCGACCGCGCCCCGCGCGTCGTCGGGCAGGCCGGAAAATTGCCTGAAAACCCGCATCCGGACTTAACCGGCGGCAGGACGGAACGGGAGCGCGGAACCGGAGGACATACAGGCGGCGACGGGTGGCGGAAACGCACTCTATAGACGAGCGCCGGCTTCTGCGAAAGGCCGGCTTTCCTGCGACGGCGGGTCGCCGGCAAGGCCCGCAGGGCTTGCTTTCGGCCTCGCTCTTGCCGGAAAATAGCGCTTCGGGAGCACAGTAAAATGTATGAGAAGACGACCGCCGGGGTGCGTGTGCGCGTACGGCCGGAATATCTGGAGGACCATTCCGATCCGTCGGAGGAACGCTATTTCTGGGCGTATCACATCGAGATCGCCAATGAAGGCGATTGCACCGTGCAACTGGTTTCGCGCTATTGGCGGATCACCGATGCGCTCGGCCGCGCCGAGGAGGTGCGCGGCCCCGGCGTTGTCGGCAAGCAGCCCGTGCTGAAACCGGGCGAGAGCTTCTCCTATTCCAGCGGCGCGCCGCTGCCGACGGCCTCCGGCTTCATGACCGGCCGTTACCAGATGGTGCGCGACGACGGCGAAGGGTTCGAGATAGACATTCCGGCCTTCTCGCTCGACAGCCCCTGGTCCTCGGAGTCGATCCACTGAGCGGCGGCTCCCTTTCATGATCGACGTCCGGCCGGTCTTTTTCATCATCGGCTGGCTTCTGGTCATGCTGGCGGGAGCCATGCTGCTGCCGGCCGCAGTCGAATACGGCCGGGCCGAATCGGAATCGACCGTCTTCCTGATCGGTGCGGCGATCACCCTGTTCGTCGGCGGGCTTCTGGTCGCCGTCTGCCGCTCCGTCAGGCCGAATTCGCAGCTGCACCGCTATCTCACCCTCAGGCAATCCTTCCTGATGGCGGTGTTGAGCTGGGTGGTGCTTGCGGCATTCGCGGCGCTGCCGCTGCTGCTGCTTTCGGATATCGACCTGAGCGTGACGGATGCGATGTTCGAGGCGGTTTCGGGCATCACGACCACGGGCTCGACCGTGCTCTCCGGCCTCGACGGCATGGCTCCCGGCATCCTGCTCTGGCGGGCCCTGCTGCAGTGGCTCGGCGGCATGGGCATCATCGTGACCGCGATCGCGGTCTCTCCCCTGCTCAGGGTGGGTGGCATGCAGATTTTCCGGATCGAATCGAGCGACCGGTCCGAAAAGGTGCTGCCGCGGGCCGCGCAGATTGCGGGCCATATCGGCGTCATCTATCTGGTCATGACCGCCGTGCTGGTCGGCGCGCTGGCGTTTGCCGGGCTCAGCCTGTTCGATGCGGTCATCCACGCCATGACGACCATCGCGACCGGCGGTTTCTCGACGATGGACGGCTCCGTCGGCGCGTTCGCCAATCCGACGGTGGAATGGATCGTCGTCGCGGGCATGATCGCGGGCTCGCTGCCCTTCGTGCTCTATATCCAGCTCATGCGCGGACGGCGGGGGCGGCTGCTGGCCGACAGCCAGGTCCAGGCCTTCCTTGGCATATTGGGCGTCTCGATCGCCGTTCTCACCGCGGCCCATGCGCTGGTGAATTCCGTGGAACCGTTCGAGGCGCTCCGGCAGGTGGCCTTCAACGCCACCTCCTACATGACCGGGACCGGCTATGTGACGACCGATTTTTCCCTATGGGGCGGTTTCGCGCCGGCCGCGCTCTTCTGCCTGATGTTCATAGGCGGCTGCGCCGGCTCGACCACCTGCGGCATCAAGGTGTTCCGCCTCCAGGTCCTGTTCGCCGAGGCCCGCGCGCAGATCGGCCGGCTGCTCCACCCCCACGGCGTCTATGTTCCCCACTACGCCGGCAAACCGATCCCGGCGGCGGTGGCTGCCTCGGTGACGAGCTTCGTGTTCCTCTTCATCGCCTCTTTCGCCGTGATTACCGTGGCGCTCGGCATCGCCGGCCTCGACCTGGAGACGGCCGTCTCCGGCGCCGCGACGGCCATCTCGAATGTCGGCCCCGGCCTGGGAGAGACCATCGGCCCGACCGGCAATTTCTCCTCGCTCAACGACCCGGCCAAATGGGTGCTGATCTGCGGCATGCTCCTCGGCCGCCTCGAAGTGCTGAGCGTCCTGCTCCTCTTCACCCCCGGCTTCTGGCGGTCGTGAGGTCGTAGCGTCCGATGGTCAAGAGAGCGCCAGGCGTTCCAGCGCCTAGCGGGCGGTCACTATCGGAATCCCGGCGACCTCACCGAGCGCGAGCACATGCTTCTTGTCGCCGGAAACGACCAGATCGACCCTTCCGGCAATCGCTGCCGCAAGGATCGGGTTGTCGTCGGGGTCGGGAGACAGATCGACCTCGGGGACTTCCTCCAGAATAACGGCGCGCGCCCCGATGTTGGCGACGATGGCGGCCGCTTCGTCGTCATCGACAAACCTTCGCAGGCGGGGCCGGGCAAGAACGGCGGCAAGCTCTCTGACTTGCACGGCGGAAATCACGAGTTCAATCTCGCCGCGCAGCCACGCTTGGCAAAGCCGGTCCGGCGGCGTTCCGCGGGTAATGAGGGCGCCGACAAGGATGTTGGTGTCAAGAACGACCCGCACGCGCCGCCTCGACCTCCTCGCCGATCAGATCGAGGATCTCCTGCTGGTCGTATCCGGCACTGCGCGCCTTGATGTCGCCGAGCGTGAGGTCGAGGAGGCGGCGGCGGACGGCGTCATCGACGAACCGGGACAGGTCGCCCTTTCTGCCGCCCGTGCGCGCGAGGAAGGTGCGGACGGCGCGATCCGTCCTGTCGGGAATCGAAAGATGCCATCGGCTCATGCGCAACCTCCCGGGTCGATATTTCTACACATATGCGCATATACACACATTAATTCGAACCGTCCGACCCGGATATCGAGGCCCCGGCCTGCCGGACCTCCCGCTTTACGGGGGCGGAAACATCTGTAGCCTTGGCGGGGCGCGTGCGCGGGAGGAAGACGATGGCGTTCGAAATCGTTCCGAGCGGGAATGCGCTCGGCGCCGAGGTCCGGGGCGTGGACCTGTCGCGGCCGCTGGACGCGGAGGCGCTGGAGCGGGCCTGGTCGGACCATCTGGTGCTGCTCTTCCGCGGCCAGAAACTCGCCGACGAGGACCTGCTGGCGCTGGCCGAAGCGATGGGCGGGGCGCAGGAGGCGGGCTCGCGCTCCTATTACATCAAGGGCGGCTACGGCGTGGAGACCGGGCGCGTCAGCCGCCTGCCCGGCATCTCCATCGTCTCGAACCTCGACGAGGCCGGCAAGCCGGCGAAGCGCCATGCCGGCACGGGCAGCCAGGAGCTCACCTGGCACACGGACAACTCCTATGTCGAGCAGCCGCCCAAGGGCTCGATCCTCTATGCCCACAAGGTACCGGTGAACGGCGGCGGCGACACCTCCTTCGCCAACCAGTACGCCGCCTATGAACGCCTGCCGGAAGCGACCCGCAGCCGCCTTCCGGGCCTGACGATCCGGCACGATTCCTCGCGCAACACGGCCGGCGGCCTCCGCCCGACCGTGGCCGCGCCCGCCTCGCGCGGCGAGGTGCCGGGCCCGGTCCACCCCCTCCTGCGCCGCCACCCGGTCACCGGCCGCACGGCGCTCTATCTCGGGCGCCGCTACAAGGCGCCGTCGAGCCATATCGTGGAGCTGGCCGAAGCGGAAAGCGAGGCGCTGCTGGACGAACTCTGGGCGGCCGCGACCCATCCCGACATTGTGTGGACCCATGTCTGGCGGCCGGGCGACGTGCTGATCTGGGACAATCGCTGCACGCTCCACGCCCGCACGGAGGTCGATCCGACCCAGCCGCGCGTGCTGCACCGCACGCTCATCCGCGGCGAGCGGCCGCTGGCGGCCTGACGCCGGCTCCCGGCAGGCAGGAGAGCCGGAACCCATGGACAACAATCCATCCTTCGCCGTGGTGGGCGCCGGCATGGTCGGCACCTGCTGTGCGCTTTACCTCCAGAACGAGGGGTTCGACGTCGCCCTGGTGGACCGCGGCGGGCCGGGCGAGGAAGCCTCCTTCGGCAATCTCGGCGGTTTCGGCGTGGCCTCCTGCCCGCCGGCCGCGATGCCGGGCCTTCTGCGCAAGGTGCCGGGCATGCTGCTGGATGCGGACGCGCCGCTGAAGCTCCGCTGGAGCCACACCGTCAGGGCCTTGCCCTGGTTTCTCCGCTTCGCCGCCAATGCCCGCCGGGACCGGGTCGAGGCGAACGCCGCCGCCCGGCAGAGCCTGCTCGACAAGGTGCACGAGGCGGTCGATCCGCTGATCGCGGAAGCGGGCGCAACGCAGCTGATGAGCCGCACCGGGCTGATGTTCACCTTCGAGAGCGAGGAGAGCTTCCGGGCCGCCTCCTGGGCCTTCGATCTCCGCCGGCGCAATGGCGTCGAGATGGACCCGCTCGACGGCGATGAGGCCCGCCAGGTCCAGCCCGCGCTCAGCCCCGCCGTGGTCCGCGCATACCGCGTCCAGGACTTCTCGCACACGCTCGACCCGCTCCGGCTGGTGCAGGCATTGGCCTCGCTGTTCGAGCGGCGCGGCGGCCGGCTGGAGAGGCGGACGGTGCAAGGCTTCGACATCGGCCCGGAAGGCGTGCGCGCGCTCAGGACGGACGCGGGCGACATGCCGGCAGGGAATGTCGTCGTGGCAGCCGGCGTCTGGTCCAGGCGGCTTGCGGCCATGCTCGGCGCGAAGGTTCCGCTGGAGGCAGAGCGCGGCTACCACGCCATGTTCCGCGACACGGACGTCTCTATGAACGGCGGCATCATCTCGGTGGACCGGCATCTTGCGGTGACGCCGATGGCGGACGGCGTGCGCGTCGGCGGCGTCGCCGAGTTCGCGCGCCCGGAAGCGCCGCCGGACCCCCGCATCGCCGCGCGCGTCCGCCGCCACGGGGAGGCGCTGTTTCCCGGCCTGAAGGGCGCGCGCGTCACGGAATGGGTGGGCCCCCGCCCGTCGCATCCGGATTCGAAGCCGGTCATCGGCCGCTCGCCGCGCGTCCCGAACGCCTGGTTCGCCTTCGGCCACGACCATCTGGGCCTCACCATGGGCGGCATCACGGGCAGGCTGATCGCCGAGCTTGCCGCTGGCCGGCCCCCGAGCGTTGACCTCGCGCCCTTCCGCCCGGACAGGTTCTGAACCGCGCGTCCCGGCCGGGAGCCGCCGCAGACGGAGACAGGAAGCCATGGAACACAACTGGGATTTCTACACCGTCTTCATCGGCTACGAAGGGTGGTGGCTGAAAGGCCTGCTGGTCACCATCGCCTATGCCACCGGGACGGTCGCCGGCGGCCTCGTCATCGGCGTCATCTGCGGCATGGGCCTGCTCGCGAACCGCTGGTGGCTGACCGTCCCGATCCACGCCTATGTCGAGCTGTTCCGCTGCACGCCGGTGCTGGTGCAGATCATCTGGTTCTTCTTTGCGCTCCCGATCATCATCCAGGTGGACCTGCCCGGCTGGCTGGCCGCCGGGATCGGGCTCACGCTCTATATGGGCTGCTTCGCGACCGAGATCTTCCGGGGCGGCATCATCTCCATCGACCGGGGCCAGTGGCAGGCGGCGCGGGCCATCGGCATGACCTACCGGGAGATGATGCAGCACATCATCCTGCCGCAGGCGGTCCGCCGGATGGTGCCGCCCTTCGTCAACCAGTCGGTTATCCAGTTCAAGAACACCGCGCTGCTCTATGTCGTTGCGGTGCCGGACATGATGTACACAGGCTACCTGGTAGTGGCGGACACCTACCGGCCGCTGGAGGTCTATACAGGGGTGGCCATAGCCTACTTCATCCTGCTCTACCCGGTGACGCAGTGGGGCAAGCGGCTGGAGGCGCGACGTGACCAATAGTTCCGCAGCGAACGCCGGCAACGGCGCAGCCAGCCGCTCGACCGTCTCGCTGCGCAACCTTCGCAAGAACTACGGTTCGGTCGAGGCCGTGCGGGGCGTATCGCTCGATGTCCATGCGGGCGAAGTGGTCGTCATCATCGGCCCGTCCGGTTGCGGCAAGTCCACGACATTGCGGTGCCTAAACCTGCTGGAGGAGCCGACCGGCGGCACGCTGCGCGTGGGAGACCGGGAACTGGACTTCGCCAACCGGCGCAGCCTGCCCACCGGCCGCAACCTGGCGCGCTTCCGCGCCCGCTTCGGCATGGTGTTCCAGCAATTCGACCTGTTCGCCCACAAGACGGCGCTCCAGAACGTCATGGTCGGCCCCACAGTGGTCCAGAGGATTCCGGCAGCGGAAGCCCGCAGTCTCGCCATGGAACACCTGGCGCGCGTCGGCCTCGCCGGGATGGAGGACCGGCTGCCGCGCGAACTCTCCGGCGGCCAGCAGCAGCGCGTCGCCATAGCCCGCGCGCTCGCCATGAAGCCCGAGGTGCTGCTGTTCGACGAGGTGACCTCCGCCCTCGATCCGGAACTGGTCGGCGAGGTGCTGGGCGTGATGAAGGGCCTGGCGGGGGACGGCGCGACCATGGTGGTTGTGACCCATGAAATGGCCTTCGCGCAGGATGTTGCCGACCGGGTGATCTTCATGGACCAGGGCGAAGTGATCGAGGAAGGTACCGCGGACGACGTGCTCGCAAACCCGCAGAACCCCCGCACCCGCTCCTTCCTGGCGCGGTTCCACCGACAGGCGGCGGAGGGGTAGCGGGTTCCCGGCAGGCCGGGAACCCGGTCATTCGAGCAGCAGCGTGCGGTATTTCGCGAGGCGGTCAGGATCGACCGTCACGCCCAGGCCCGGCCCGTCCGGCACATGCACCATGCCGTCCCGGACGGGGAACGGCTCGGCCAGTATGTCCTCCTTGAGGTAATAGCTGGACATGTAGAACTCGCAGCCGAGATGCAGCTCCGGCAGCGCCGCCATCAGCTGCGCGCCGGCGGCATGGGCGATGCCGGTCTCGAACATGCAGCCGCCATAGACGTCGATGCCGCCGAGGCGCGCGATCGCCGCCACTTCCAGCGCGCGCCCGATGCCGCCCGACTTCATGATCTTGAGCGCGAAGATGTCGGCAAGCCGCATCGACACGCCCTCCAGCGCCTCGCGCGGGTCGAACACCGCTTCGTCCGCCATGACGGGCGTGTCGAGGGCGCGGGTTATCTCCGCGAGTGCGGCGCGCTCGTGGCGCTTCACCGGCTGCTCGATGAAGGCCAGCCCGAAGCATTCCAGGTCCCTGAGCGTACGGATGGCGTCGGTGGCCCGGAGGCCCTGGTTGTAGTCGATGCGCAGGCTGAGCGTATCGCCGTAGAGCGCACGCAGTTTCTCCAGCCGCATCCGGTCGAAGGCATGGTCCGCGAAGCCGGTCTTGATCTTGAGGATGCCCACACCGTCCCCCACGATGCGGGCGATATCGTCGAGGTCGGCGTCGAAATCGGGATTGGCGACGGAAAAACTGAGCGGCACCCGGTCGCGGTGGCGGCCGCCCACCAGTTCCGACACCGAGAGGCCGCTCACCTGCCCCGTTATATCGAGAAGCGCGGCTTCGAGCGCGGCTTTCGCCTCCGGGCAGCCGACGACGACCCTGTCCGCCATCGCCATGTGCTTGCCGACCTGCACGGGGTCCTGCCCCAGCAGATGCGGGCGCAGATGGACATGCAGGGCCGCCGCATTCGCCTCGACCGTGCCGGTGAAGACGGGCCAGGGCGACGCCTCGCCCCAGCCGGTGAGGCCGCCGTCCGTCACCAATTCGAGGATGACGCTGTTGACCCCTGCTATGTCGCCGCTGCCATGGGAGTGGACCGCCTGGACCGGGATGTTGACGACATGGACCCGCAGCCGTTCGATCTTCGGGCGGGCCGGAGCGCCGCTCGGGAAGGTTCCGGAGGGTTCGAGGGCCATGGTCCGCACTCCGCCGCCGCCTGCTCCCTATAGGGGCCGGAACGCCGGGTCAAGTTGGGCCCGGCGCGGCGGAATAATTCTCTTGCCCTCCGCCCGTATGCGGCGGACTATCGCAGTGGCGCAATCGCCCGCCGGCTCGTGACGGCGGGCGTTCGCCGTTTGGCAAACGAAGGAGAAAGCCGATGAAGAGGATTCTCGCGGCGCTGGCACCGGTCTTCATGGCCGCCGCGCTTCTGGTCGGAGGCACGACCGCGGGCCAGGCGGAGTCCACCTGGGAGCGCATCAAGAGCAGCGGCGAGGTCAAGTTCGCGGTGTTCAACTATCCGCCCTATTTCGTGAAGGACAAGGACACCAACGAATGGGGCGGCGCGCTCATCGAGATGGCGAAGGACGTGGCCAAGGAGCTCAAGGTCGAGCTCAACATGGTCGAGGTCGGCGGCTGGAGCGAGCTGGTGCTTGCGATCTCCTCCGGCAAGGTCGATTTCGCGGCCGGCATGCAGGCGACGCCGGTGCGCGCGACGGCCATCGACTTTGCGGGCCCGATCTACTGGATCGAATGGGTGACCGTGAACAACAAGGACTTCGAAGGCAAGAACTGGGCCGACTACAACAATCCGGATGTCAAGGTCGCGGTGATGACCGGAACCTCCGACCAGCTGCTGCTGGAAAAATGGGCGCCCAAGGCGACCCAGGTGCAGTTCAAGGAGTTCTCGCAGATCATCCTTGCGGTCAAATCGGGGCGGGCCGACGCCTTCACCACCACGGTGCTCTCCAGCATGATCGCCAAGGAGAAGAACCCCGAGCTCGGCACCTTCAACAATCCGAAGCCGCGCGCGGCGCTGCCCGGCTATTTCGGCATCCGCAGCGAGACGGACCCCACCTTCAAGAAGTTCCTGAACTGGTGGGCCGAGTGGAACAATCTCCTGGGCCACAACGAGCGGCGCATGAAGGAGGCGATGCTGAAATACAGCGGCATCAAGGAAATCCCGGACACGGTGTCGTTCTCGCCGTAGCCTCATGAGCAAAGCCCCGCCGCCCGGCGGGGCTTTCGCCTTGGCCAGGCGCTATAGGTGCGCAAGCCGGGCCCAGGCGGCCTCGTCCGGGGGGAGGCCGAGGCGGAAGCGGCCCGGCATGTCCGGGAAACTGCGGACCCAAAGGCCCTGGCGGGCGAAGCGCGCCGCGCCGCCCTCGCCGGCGACGAAGCGGAAGAGCGGCGTGCCGCCCAGCAGGTCGTAGCCGCGCGCCGCCAGCGCCTCGTCGAGCCGCGCCGCCGCCCGCCCGAGCCGGACGCGCGTCTCCGCGGCCCACGCCCCGTCGCGATAGGCGCGGGCGCCGATTTCGAGCGCGGGCCCCGAGACCGGCCAGGGGCCGAGCCGCGCCTCCAGCCGGTCCAGCAGCCCGCCGGGGCCGAGCGCGAAGCCGAGCCGGAGCCCCGGCAGGCCGTAAAATTTGCCGAAGGACCGCAGCACGACGACATGCTCCTGCCTCGCCAGCGAAAGCTCCGGGGTCGGATCGACAAAGGACTCGTCCACGACCAGCAGGCCGCAATCCACCGCGAGCAGCTCTTCGGGCCGCCATGAACGGCCGTCGGGATTGTTCGGATTGGTGGCGACCAGCACCCCGGCCGGTTCCGGCTCCGCAACAAGGCGCACGCGGTGGCCCGCCGCCTCCCATGCGGGGCCATGCTCGTTGTAGGTGGGCGAGACGACCGCGACATCGCCCGGAGCCAGACAGTAAGGCAGGTGGAGGATTGCCGCCTGCGCGCCCGGCACGGGCAGCGCGCGGCTCGCGCCGAAGGCCCGCGCGGCGGCGGCGGAGAGGTCGGCAAGCCCCTCTTCGGAGGGCAGCCGCCCCAGCGCCTCGGGCGGCAGCGGCGGCGCGGGCCAGGGCCAGGGGTTGACGCCGGTCGAGAGGTCGATCCAGCCGCCCTCGGGCTCGCCGAAGGCCCGGCGGGCATGGCCGAGGTCGCCGCCATGGGGACGCTTCACGCGGCGGCGAGCGCGCGCTCGACGAAGTCCAGCCGGTCCTGCCCCCAGAAGACCTCGCCCTCCACCACATAGCTCGGAATGCCGAACACGCCGCGCGCCAGCGCCTCGTCGGTATTCGCGCCGAAGCGCTCCAGCGTTTCCGTGTCGTCGGCGGCGCGGAGCAGGATGTCGCCCGGCAGGCCGCATTCCTCGCAGATCGCGGTCAGCACCGCCTTGTCGGCGATGTCGCGGTCCTCCGCCCAGACGGCGCGCGGCAACGCCAGCACCAGCGGCGCCACGTCCGCGCCGAAGCGGTCGGCGGCGACCACCACCCGCGCCGCCAGATGCTGCGAGACGGGGTAGTAACGCGGCTCGTCCGAGATCGGCAGGCCGTAGAATTCCGCCCAGCGCTCCATGTCGCGCTTGCCGTACGCGCGGTGCAACTCCGAGCGCTCCGGCGGGTCGTCCATGCCGATCAGGCGGAGCATCATCTCGCGAAGATCGACCGGATGGTAGACGATGCGGGCGCCCTGCCCCGCCGCGATCTCCTCCAGCCGGCGCTGGCTGAGATAGACCCAGGGCGAGTTCATGCAGAAATAGTAGTCGACGGTCTTGCCGGCCATGGGGTCCTCACGCCTCCCCGGGCAGCACGATGGGTTCGGTCTCGCCGGCAAGCGCGCGGGCGAGGAAGTCCAGCCGGTCCTGGCCCCAGAAGGGCTCGCCGCGCCACACATAGGTGGGCGCGCCGAACACGCCCGCGGCCTTGGCCTGTTCAGTCTGCGCGCGGTAGCGGTCCTGCACGGCGTCGCTGGCGGCTTCCGCGAGCAGCGCCGCGCCGTCGAAGCCCGCGGCGTCGGCGATGGCCGCAAGGTCGCCGTCATCGCCGATATTGCGGTCTTCGGCCCACACCCCGCGCATCAGCGCGCGCGCCAGCGCCGCCGCGTCTAGGCCGCCCATGACGGCCGCCACCGCCATGCAATTGGCCTTGTCGGCCGGGGCCGGAAAATATTTCGGATGGAGGTTCAGATCGGCGCCGCGCCGCGTCCGCCAGCGCTGCAGTTCGACCAGCCGGTAGGCCCGGCGCTGCGGCGCGCGCTGCGGCAGCGGCAGCCCGCCGGAGGTCGAGAACACATCGGCGAGGTCCACGGGCAGGATGTCCACGGCGACCCCGTGCTGGCGGCAGAGCGCCATCGCCTCGTCATGGCCGAGATAGGTCCAGGGCGAGGCCATGGTGAAGTAGTAGGAAAGGCGTTCGTCCGGCATCGTCAGGTGCTCCGGTTTCAGGCAAGGATTCGTTTCAGCCAGAGGGCGCCGTCGGCGAGGCAGCGCTCCGCCTTCGCGACCGAGGCGGCGGCTCTCAGAAAGCCGTGGGTCACGCCCTCATAGAGCGCATATTCGGTGTCCACTCCGGACGCCTTGGCTTTCTCCGCAAGCGCCAGGCTCTCGTCCGCCAGCACGTCCAGCTCCGCCGCGGCGATGCGCAGCGGCGGCAGGCCGGCGAGGTCGGCGCGCAAAGGTGCAGCCAGCGGATGCGTCATCTGGTCGGGCGTGCGCACATAGTTGCTCCAGAAGAAGCGCATGAGCCGCGCCGAGAGATAGAGGTCGCCGCCGCCGTAGAGCCGGTAGCTTTCGCGGGTGAAATCGCTGTCGAACACGCCGTAGTTGAGCAGCGCGCCGCGTAGCCAGTCCTCGCCCTCGTCGCGCAGCGCAAGCGCGGCGGCGAGCGCGAGATTGCCGCCGGCCGAATCCCCGCCGACGGCGATCCGGTCGGGGTCTATGCCCCATTCCTCCGCCCGGGCGCGCACGGCCCTGAGCGCCGCCACGCATTCGTCGAGCGCCTGGGGGAACTTGTATTCCGGGGAGAGCGAGTAGTCGGGCGCGATGACCGCCGCGCCCGCGCGGGCGGCGTATTCGCGCGCCGTGCGGTCGCCGGTATAGATCGTGTTCCAGGTCCAGCCGCCGCCATGCAGCAGCACGAAGGCCGGCAGCGGTCCGTCGGCCTCGGGCATGTTGAAGCGCGCGAGGATGAGCCGCCCCGGCCCCTCCAGCGCGCGGTCCGCCGCCTCGCGCATGGCGGGCCCGCCCGCGGCATAGCCGATCCGGCCCGCCTCCATCGCCCGGCGCATTTCCGGCAGCGGCGTTTCCAGCGGGTCGAGCTCCTGCGTCGCGGTATCCGTCGTCGCGTCGAGGAAGGCCCGCATTTCCGGGTCCATCGGCGCGCGCTCGCGCAGGCCGCTCATGCTGCGGCCGCCGGTTCGACAATCGGCGCTGTGCGTGCCATTTTCTGTCCCTCTCGCAAGCGGCGGCAGTCTGTTCGCAAACCGCGCCGCGTTCAAGGACGACGGACTTTACGGCCCCATGACCGATGCCCCCGCGCTGACCGTCTATATCGACGTCAAGAGCCCCTACGCCTATCTCGCTATCGCGCCGACGCGGGCGCTGGCGGCGGAGTTCGGCATCGTCCCGGTCTGGAAACCCTACACGCTGGAGATTCCGGATTTCCTGGGCGCGGTGGAGACGCGCAACCCGCACCAGTGGCGCCGCGTGCTCTACAGCTACATGGACGCGCGCCGGCTCGCCAACCAGGTCGGGCTGACGGTGCGCGGCCCGCAGAAGATCTTCGACAGCTCCGTCGCCCATATCGGCATGCTGCGCGCGCAGGACCACGGGCGGTTCGAGCCCTATATCGACCGCGTGTTCGAGCGCTTCTGGAAGCGCGAGCTCGAAATCGAGGACCCCGCCGTCATCGCCTCGGTGCTGGAGGAAGCGGGCGTCCCGGCCGCCGGTTTCCCGGAATGGGCGGAAGGCGAGGGCCGCCGGCGCCACGACGCCAACCAGAAGGAGGCGGAGGAGGCCGGCATATTCGGCGTGCCGAGCTATCTCTTCAGGGACGAATTGTTCTGGGGCGGGGACCGCCTCGGCATGTTGCGCGAACGGATCGAGGAGGCGCTCGCCTAGTGCAGTGTCCCGCCGTCTTGCAACGGAACGGAAAGTTCGCCAACAGCGTCGCCCCGGCCTCCGAGCCGGGGCCCAGCCCTGCCTGTCGAAATCTGGTTGGACAGTCGGGAGATGGACCCCGGATCGCCGCTGGCGCGACGTCCGGGGTGACGGTTGGGGGGCGCTTCGTTCGGGGAAACGGCCGAGCCGTCTCGCCGGTACTGGTTCAACACAATAGGATTTTGCCCCGGTGATCGAGCTCTGGATTCCGGTCACGATCTTCGCCGCCTTTTGCCAGAACCTCCGAAGCGCCGTCCAGAAGCACCTCAAGGGCGTGCTCTCGACCGCGGGCGCGACCTTCTCGCGGTTCGGCTACGGGGTCCCGGTGCTGGCCGCCTATGTGCTGGCGCTGCATTACGGCGCCGGGATGGACTGGCCCGAGCCCAATGCGGCGTTTTTCATCTACGGCCTTGTCGGCGGGGTGACGCAGATCGGCGCCACCTTCTGCCTGGTCTGGCTGTTCTCCTTCCGCGACTTCGCGGTCGGCACCACCTATTCCAAGACCGAGACGGTGCAGGCGGCGCTGTTCGGGCTGGTCATCCTCGGCGACGGCGTCAGCCTTGCGGCCGCTGTGGCGATCTTCATCAGCCTGATCGGCGTCATGCTGCTCTCCACGGCGAAGAGCGAACTCGACTGGAGGAGGCTGTGGCTCGGCTGGACCGAGCGGACGGCGCTCATCGGCATCTTCTCCGGCACGCTGTTCGGCGTCTCCGCGGTCGCCTTCCGGGCGGCGTCGCTCTCGCTCGGGGACCCCGATTCCGGAGGCGGGCCGGGCTTCCTGATGCAGGCGGGCTTCACGCTCGCCTTCGTCATCCTGGCGCAAACGGTCGGCATGGCGCTGTGGATGGCCTGGCGGGAGCCCGGCCAGCTTCGCGCCGTGCTGAGGTCCTGGCGCTGGGCCAGCCTTGCGGGCTTCGCCGGCGCACTCTCCTCCATCGGCTGGTTCACCGCCATGACGCTCCAGAACGTCGCCTATGTCCGCGCGCTCGGCCAGATCGAGCTGGTCTTCACCTTCGCCGCCGGCATCTTCATCTTCAAGGAACGCAGCTCGCGCCTCGAAATCACCGGCATCCTCCTCGTCATAGCCGGCATCCTCATCCTGGTGAGCGGTTGAGGTTTCCGGCCGTTGGAGCTTATACAGGCTGTTCGGGACCGTCGGAGAAGCGGCCGGTCCCCGCCTCCGCATACCCGACTCCTCGGAACGACAGGCCGCATGCTGTGACAGAACAGGCAAAACCCCTGACAACCGCTGAAATCGCAATCGTCGAGGACAGCGCGATAGACTTCAGCGACATCCCGGAACTGGATGCGGGCTTCTGGCGCGAGGCCGAACCGGTCGAACCGGACCGGACTGAACAGGTGACGCTGCGAATCAAACGCTCGGTGCTGAACCACTTTCGCGCGCCGGGAAAGGGGTACCAGACGCGAATTAATCGCGTGCTCGAAAGCTATGTGAGGGCACAGGACAGGTCTGGCTGACGAACAGGAGGCCGGTCTTTCATGAAATTTAGGTAATATTCCTCAATTATATAGAACACTGAACGAAACTCTTGAAAAACAAGGGAACGCGAATGTTCAGTGCCATTTCGTGCCATCATGCAGCCACAGCTTTGGTTGGAGACGGGGCATGGGGGGACGAGGGGCGCTCTTCCTGTATTGGATGCGCGATGCCGTGTCCTGGTGGGCCGTGGTCGCCTTCTTCTACGGTGTCGTCATGAGCTTCTTGGGTGGCGCTCAAGGCGGCGTATTCGGCCCTTACATCGGCTGGACTGAAATCTACCTGGTCTGTGGCCTCGCCGTAGCCACAGCACTCGTCATCAGCCTCCTACCGTCACAACGCCTTAGAGCCCATGCCCGTATGGTCGCAGAGGCCCAAGAGATTTTCGCAGAAGCCTTCTCTGACCCGCCCGACGCAACCAAACGAGCAATGGCGGCAAGCCTAGCTCTACGGGTGAAAAACACCTTGGAGAACGATTTCTCCATCGGTTGCCCAGGACTGAATATCGTGGATGGGGAAGGCGAAATCGCATTCCGCAGATTACTTCAAAGATGGACTGCGTTCCTCGCCACAGTGCGGCCCGCAGTCGAACGTGGAAAGTTGAAGGAAGCCAGAAACGCGATCAATGACATGCGGAAGCTGCTCGGGCCTTGGGCGCAGGAGAGCACCCCATGACGGACAACGGCAAGACCCAGCGGGAGGTGATAGCCCTTTCCACTTAGAACAACTCTTCCCCGACGAGGAGGCCGCGGCAGCATGGTTCGAATCCGTCATGTGGCCCGACAGCCGATACTGCCCACACTGCGGCTCCACCAACACCGCTAAAGCCAGCAAGACATTCGGCCTCCCATAACTGCAAGCGCGCATTCTCCGTCAAAGTCGGATCCTTCCTCGAAAACCCAAAGGTTCCCCTGCAGAAATGGGCCTTCGCCATACACATGGAGATAACCCAACCCAAGGGGATCGCCTTTCTCCAGTTCGCCAAAGACATCGGTGTAACGCTGAAGACCGCATGGTTCATGCTCCATCGCATCCGAGAGGCATGGGCGAACGAGGCCGGTTCCATGTTCGCCGGCCCAGCCGAAGCCGATGAGAGCTACTTCGGCCGCAAGCGCAAGAACGCCTCCCCCAAACGCCACAAGGAGACCTCCAGAGGCGGCCTTGGCGGCAAGGCGCCCATCCTCGACATCAAGGGACCGCAAGACCAACCGGATACGCGCCGTAGCCGTCCGCAGGGCCACTGGAGACACCGTGCGCCAGTTCGTCCGCGACACGGTAGAGCCCGGCGCGCCGGGAACAAACCTCGTTTATACCGATATGTATTCAAGTAATATTTCTCTATAGGACTTGTATTCTCAGAAAATGTGCTATGATGGGTCCGAGGGAGTGGAGTCCGCGCGGACCGCTTCCCGCCCGCGCCGACCCGGTGCGGAACGACCCCGATTCAGCCGACAGGCGAAGTGCGTCCGGCACCTGCCTCGCGCGCGGGCAATCAGGCGCGCGAGCCGCGCCGCCGCGAAACACGCGCCCCCGCCGGCACGGGCGCGCGCGCAGGATACGCGCGAATCAGGGTCCCGCCGCGCCGGTCAGCCCGGCGGCGGGGCGAAGGGAGAAGGGAACGGAGTGGAACGAAACGGGATGAAGGAACGACATGCAGAATGCTTACGGATACGGTTTCGAGGAGGTCGGCAGGACGCTCGAACTCTCCTCCCCCGCTTGCAGGAGAGGCCGGGAGAGGGCCAGCGACCGTGCAACGGGGCAAGGCCCTGCCAGATCGATAGATGGCCTTCATGCCAGAACCGGCTACAGCATATGAGCCCCACGCATGCAGAACATGACATCGCATGACATTCCATGACACATCGGGAGGGGAATGCCGCCTCAGCCGCGCGGATTGTGCGGCGCGGGGGTTTTGCTACAGTCCGGGCGGCAAGGAGGCAGGCAATGGCTGAGTTCGGTCCGGACGCGATCCGGGGCATCGTGCCGCCCATGACGACGCCGTTTTCGGCGGCGGGCGCCATCGAGGAGGCGGCGTTCCGGGCGGAGGCGCGCTTCCTGCTCGACGCCGGGGTCCACGGCCTCGCGGTTGCGGGCAGCACGGGCGAAGGCCATGCGCTCTCCACCGACGAGGTCTGCCGGCTGACGGCTATCGCGGTCGAGGAGGCGGACGGGCGCGCGCCCGTCATCGCCGGGATCATCGTCGATTCGACGGCCCAGGCCATCGAGCGCGGCCGGGCGGCGGCCGACGCCGGCGCGGCCGCGCTGCAGGTGACGCCCGTGCATTACCTCTTCCGGCCCGACGACGCCCACATGAAGGAGCATTTCCGCGAGATGGCGGACGCCGTCGCCTCGCCCATCATCATCTACAATGTCGTGCCCTGGACCTATCTCTCGCCCGAGCTCCTGGTCGAGATCATGACCGACATACCGGGCGTGGCCGGCGTCAAGCAGAGCGCGGGCGACCTCAAGCTGTTCGCCGACCTGATGGCGACCGCCCCGGAGGGCGCGCGCATCATGAGCGCGGTGGACGCCCTCATGTATCCCTCCTTCACGCTCGGCGCGCACGGGGCCGTCGCGGCGATCCTGACCGCCGCGCCCCGGGCCTGCGTGACCCTCTGGGACGCGGTCGAGGCCGGCGACCACCCGGCTGCGCTCGACCTGCACCTCAGGCTGCTTGCGCTCTGGAACGCGATGATCGACGACAACCTGCCGGCGGCGGTCAAGGCGGCGCTCGACTTCCAGGGCCTCGCGGGCGGCCTGCCGCGCCGGCCGATGCCGGCCGCCTCCAACAGCCAGCGCAGCGCCATCGCCGCCGCGCTGAAGGAGTTGCCGCAATGAACATGACTGCGAATCCGGGCGACATCATGCCGGCCTGGCCGGAGGGCGGCGTCTCCCGTGTGCCCTACCGGCTCTTCTCGGACCGCGACGTCTATGCGCTCGAGCAGGAGCGGCTCTTCCGGGGGCCGGTCTGGAACTATCTCTGCCTGGAGCTGGAGGTGGCCGAGCCCGGCGACTTCCGCACCGCCTTCATCGGCGAGACGCCCATCGTCGTCGCGCGGGACGAGACGGGCGAACTGCGCGGCATGGTCAACCGCTGCGCGCACAAGGGCGCGCTGGTCTGCCTCGCCGAGCGGGGCAACCGCAAGCACTTCTCCTGCATCTACCACTCCTGGACCTACCATCTCGACGGGCGGCTGCGCGGCGTGGCGTTCCGCGGCGGGCTGAAGGGCAAGGGCGGCATGCCGGAGGATTTCGACCCCGCCCGCCACCGCATGCAGCCGATCCGCGTCGAGACATTCTGCGGCCTGGTCTTCGGCACCTTCGAGCCCGACATGCCGCCGGTCGAGGAGTGGGTCGGGCCGACCATGGCGCATTTCCTGAAGCGCAATCTCGGCGCGCGCCCGCTGAAGGTGCTCGGCACCCACAGCCAGATCATCCACAACAACTGGAAGCTCTACGCCGAGAATGTGCGCGATTCCTACCACGCCACCCTGCTGCACACCTTCTACACCACCTTCAAGGTGAACCGGCTGGATATGGACGGCGGCATCCTGCTCTCGGAAGGGACGCCCTGGCACCATATCAGCTACGCCAAGCGCGCCACCCTCGAGGAGGCGGCGGAATACAGGGACGCCAAGGTCCATTCGGCCAGCTACGACTCGAAGCTCAACGGCCCGGCGCTGCTGGAGACGGAGGACGAATTCGACGACGGCATCACCCACTCGGTGCAGTCGATCTTCCCGACCCTGGCGGTGCACTTCACCCTGAACTCGCTCTGCGTGCGCAATTTCGTGCCGCGCGGGCTGGAGGAGACGGAGCTCGTCTGGACCTATCTCGGCTATGCCGACGACAGCGAGGAGATGACGGCCATGCGCGTGCTGCAGGCGAACCTGACAGGCGCGGCCGGGCTGGTGTCGCTGGAGGACGGCTGCATCAACGAATTCGTCCAACGCGGCACAAGGGGCAGCGGCGACGCCGCGGCCGTGCTGGAGATGGGCGGGCGCGGGCTCGAGTCCAGCGAAAGCTCGCGTGCCACCGAAGTCTCGATCCGGGGCTTTTGGAGCGGCTATCGCGGCCTGATGGGCTACGCATGATCGACTGGGAGACGCACCGGCGGATCGAGGATTTCCTGCTCGATTGCGCCTGGACCGTAGACGAGGACGAACTGGAAGCCTGGCCGGGCTTCTTCGCCGAGGACGGGCGTTATCGCATCACCACGCGCGACAACGAGGAACGCGGCCTGCCGGTCGGCATCATGCTGTGCGAGGGGCGCGGCATGATGGAGGACCGGGTGCTGGCGCTGCGCACCGCCAACATCTTCGAGCCGCACCGCTACCGGCACATTCTCGGCCGGCCCCGGCTGCGCGAGGCGGAAGGCGGGCTGGTCCGCTCGGACAGCAGCTTCATCGTGATGCGCACCATGCAGGACGGCCGCATGGACCTGTTCGCCGCCGGCAATTACCGCGACCTGCTGCGCGTGGAGGACGAACAGGTGCTGTTCCAGGAGCGCGCGGCGGTGCTGGAGTCGCGGCGCGTCGATGTGCTGATCGTCATTCCGATATGACGGGCGAATCAACCGAGGCCGCCCGCCAGTCTCGCGCTCACCAGGCGGTTCAGGCTCACGCCTTCCTCCGCCGCGCGCATGGCCAGAGCGCGGTGCATTTCCGGCGGCACGCGGACCAGGAATCGGCCGCTATAGGCCTTGTCGGCCAACGGTTCGGGCGGCGCCTCGCCGGCCGCCTGCATGTCCGACACAACCTCGCGCACCAGCCGCTTGATGCCGGAAAGCGCTTTCTCCGGGGACGGGGCCAGCCAGCTCAGCAACGGAAACTCGGCGCACAGCCCGACATTCTCGCCGTCCTCGGCGGACCAGGTGATCCGATAGGTGTAGCGGTCGCTCATTCCGCGCCCTCCAGTTTCGCGATTGCCTTCATGACCTGGCGGACCTGATATGGCTTGACCTTCCCCCTGGCGTTTTGAATGTTCACGCGCGGGTCGCCCGGCCACGGAGTCCGGAAAACGAGATGGCTGGTCCCGCGCTGGCGGGGCGGGCCGAAATAATGTTCGCATATTCTGGCCAACTCGATGAAACGGACTCCTTTGGGATTGTTGCGAAGCGTCTTGAGGATTGCCACCGTGTCCATGATGATATGATATCGAAAATGATACTATTTGTCGAGATGGCTCAAATGTAATAGAGGGTTTAACAATGCGACCTTTGAGCGATTCCACGGACATCCAGCACGATGCGCCCAAGCTCCGGGAGCGGGCGGATGCTGACGGCTATGTCCTCGTCCGGGGCCTCCTGCCGCGTCCGCTACTGGAGGAGATCGCGGCGGAAATCGCGGGGCCGATGGCCGAGGCCGGCTGGATCGAGCCGGGCGCGCCGCTGGAAAGTGCAAAACCCGACCTCTCCAAGTTCTGCGTGGAGCCGCAGCCGCCCTTCATGGAGGTCTTCTACAGGCAGCTGTCGCTGCGCTCGCTGCATGCGCTCAAGCTGCACGAGAACCTGATGGGCTTCTTCGGGAGGCTGTTCGGCGAGGAGGCGTTCTGCCCGCCGCATTTCGTGATGCGGCTCGCTTTTCCCGGCAGGGACGAATACGCAACCCCGGCGCACCAGGACTACACGCATTTCGAGGGCAGCCGGCGCAACTGGGCCGCCTGGATTCCCTTCACCGACATCGACGAGAAGCGCGGCGGCCTCGCCGTCGCCGCCGGCTCGCACAAGGGCGGCGTGCTGGACATGCGCCCGGCGCTCGGCGCGGGGCAGATGGTCATCGACGCGGACCTCGACGCCTGCGACTGGCGCTGGAGCCCGATGCGGATCGGCGACGTGCTCATCCACAACTGCCAGACGATCCACAAGGGCCTGCCGAACGCATCGGGCGCGATGCGGGTCTCCATGGACTGCCGCTACCAGCCGCTGTCGGAACCGGTGGGCGAGAAATATCTCGGCGTCTCGCACCAGATGCGGAGTTGGGAAGACCTCTATGCGGACTGGGAGGAGGACGACCCGCTGAAATACTACTGGCGGGACCTGCCGCTGGCGGTCCAGCCCTTCGAATATCGCTGGTACGACCGGCGGGACGAACGCGCCATCGAAATGGGTGAAGCCGGGGACCCGGAAGCTCTTCTCGCGCTCGAAAACATATCGCTGAAGCACCGGTCGGCGGCCGTCAGGCAGCGGGCCGAGGCCGCCCTGTCGCGCCTGCGGGCGGCGTCGGGCTGAGCGGGCAACGGTCCGTCCGTCACTCCTCCGCCGCCATCACGGCTTCCGCCCGGTCGGGATAGATGATCCGCTCCGCGAAGCGGTGCATGAGGTCGATTTCCTCCTGGCTCCGATATGCGACCCTGCTGCCTTTGATCGCGGCGAGATGCTCGGCGATGATGTTGCGCTTCACCTCGGCGGCGAATGAGGTCAGCCGGTGATAGGCCTCGGAGATCGTCCGCCCGAGGGTCGTGACGCCGTGCCCGAGCAGCACCACGCAATTGGTGTCGGCGATGAAGTCCCCGACCGGCCCGACATCGGTTTCGACGTCGATATCCGCCGCCACATAGTAGGGCGGCTTGCCGTGGATGAACGGCATGTCGAGCGAGAGGATCCGGACTTCCCGGAAGGCGCCGGAGCCGAAGAACGCAATCGTCTCGTCGTGATGGACGTGGATGACCGCATGGATGTCGGGCCGGAGCCTGAGTATCTCGCGGTTGAGGTTGTGGCCGACGCTCGTCATCGCCTCGCCGTGGAGCAGGCGGCTTGTCGGGATGTCGGTGACGACGATGTTGTCCGCGGTCATTTCCTCAAGGGAAATTTCCGCATGCTTGGTATAGGCCACGCCATGCTCGAAGTCCGGATGCGGCTTGCGGATCACCATGTTTCCGAGCGTGTTGTGGACATAGCCGCGCCTCGCGACCATATGCGCGTAGCGCACGAAGGTGGCGCCGAGCTCCGCGTCGAATTCCACCCGGTTGCCCATCCTGCCTCTCCTCCTCGCTGCACCCCAATATCCCATAAATTTCAAGGGATTGCACCTGTTCGAGGAGTCTACTCAGATTGCGGACGGCTTCCAGGCGTCATGTTATGCCGGGACCACATTTCTTCGATTTCCGAAATCGAGTCGATGAATGCTTGATCGTCTTCGGCATGGGTGCTGGCAGCAATGGCCGAAGATTGCCTGCGCGCTTCCTCGGCGAAGCCGGACGCAAGCCGGCAGATATCTTTTGCTGTTGTCTTCTGGGAAGAGGGCATTGGCTTACTTTCTACAGGAGCGGCATGTGACCTGGTGTGGGGAATTCCTTCAGGCAAGCCTCCCCGCCTTCAAGCCGGGCGGATCGTCCATAGCAGGCTGTCGCCTTCGGCTTCGGCTTCGACCTCCATGAACCGGCGGTGGGAGGCGACGGCGCCGCGCCAGAGTTCGATCCAGCAGGCCAGCAGGTTGGCACGCTCGGCCCCGGCGAAGCCGCGCGCGATCCGGAGCCCCGACTGGCGCAGGGAAGCGGCGCCGGCCCCGGCGTCCCGCGCCTCGACGCCATCGCCCATGCCCCGGAACATGGCGGCGAGGAACGCCGCCGCCTCCGCTGGCCCGCCGTCCACGCCGCCCACGGCCCCGGCCATCCGGCAGTACTGCTGCAGGCCGGTCAGCCGCGCGGCGCGTTTTCCGTGCTCCAGCGCCCTCGCCTCGCCGACCGTCGCCACCAGCTCGCGGATGCCGTTGCGGATGAATTCCGCCGCATAGTTCCGGTTGGCCTTCGCGAGCCGCTCCCCGCTCCAGTCCGCTTCGGGCGCGGCCGGCTGCCGGTCGGGGTCGAAGGGCGGCGGGCGCTCATCGGGGGCGAAAACCAGGCGCTCGTCCTCGGCGAGCTCGCGGTCGTATTCCCTGAAATAGCCGCAGAAGCCGAACTGGCCGGTCACGTCCTCCGACACGCAGACGAAGCCGAGCCGGGGATTGCCCAGGGTGACGCCGTTCTGAGCATACCAGCCGCGCAGGAAGCCCCGGCCCGCCTCGACGGGCATGCCGCAGATCGCCGGCCCGTCGAACATCCAGCGCGGATAGCGGAAGCGGACCCAGGCCTTGCGGTCGGACTCTTCCATATACTCCACGGGGACGCCGCCGATGACGTTCGAGAGCGTGTGATACCGGGCGCAGGCCACCGCATCCGGCAGACCCTCCAGCCCCAACTTCCTGAAGCTCGAAAGGAACTTCTCTTCGTGCAGCCGGCGGAAGAGGCGGCGCATCCACTCGCCCACCGCCTCCGGCCGCTCGTTCGCGGCCACCATGAGTTCGAGGCCCAGCAGATACTGGTGGTGAAGCTCCGCCTGGGCGGACATGGCGGCGGCGTCGGGGGTTTCGACGGTCATCGTTCAGCGTTCCTTCGTTCAGGCTTGCCCGGCGAGGCCTGCCGCCAACAGCGCCAGGCTGTCCGCCGCATCGGGCGGCAGGTCCCAGAGGATAGCGCGTATCTCCGGGCGTTCGAGCGCGAGGCCGGCCTTGCGGCGGGGCGCGGGGCGGACTTTTTCGAACGCGATCTCGAGCACCAGCGCCGGCTCTACCGCCCGGACAGGACCGTAGCGCCCCGCGGTGTGCTTTCGGACCCAGCGGTCAAGCCGTTCGCGTTCCCCGGCCGCAAGGCGGCAGGGCGCATCGCCGACAGCGGCCGGCGCGCCGTCCCGGAGGAGGCCGATGCTGTAGCTCGGGCCGGCCTCCCCGACGCCGCCGGGCCGCGCGGCGAGGAGCAGGGCCCGGACGGTTCGCGGCGCAGCCCCGACGATGAGCCAGGGCGGTCCGTCGGGGCGGTAGGGGCCGTCGGCGGGTTTCAGCACCGGGGAGACGCCCTGCCGGCGCAAAGCGTCGAGCGCGGCCGGTCCCTCGAAAGCAACAAGCGGCGACAGGTCGAAACGCGGCCGGCCGGCAATCCGCGCCTGCAACCGTTCGCGGCGCTGGCTCAGCGGCATCGCGCGGATGTCCTCGCCGCCGTCGAACAGCATGTCGAAGAGGCGGACGAAGACGGGAACCTCAGCCAGAAGGCGGCGCGGGACGGTCTTGCGGCCGAGCCGCCTTTCGAGCGCTTCGGGCGGCCCCGGGAGGCAAGGCGGGCCGCTCGCGTCAGCGGCCGCCATGAGCACGCCGTCGAAAACGCCCTCCAGCCCCTCCATCGCGGCGATGATGTCCGGGAACAGGAAAGAGATGTCGTCGCCCGACCCGCTGTAGAACCGGCGCCACCCGGACTCCGCCACGACCTGAACGCGCCGGCCGGGCCACTGCCGCTCCGCCCGGTAGCCGGAGAGGTCGAGGCCGGCCAATGCCGTCTCGTCGAGCGCGCGGACCGGCATGAGCGGCCGGAAGCCGGCAGGCGCTTCGGGGCGCGGCGCGCGGCCCTCCAGCCAGGCGAAGAGCGGCCTGTATGGCGGCGTCTGCGCGTGCCAGACCTCTTCGATGGCGCCGAGATCGGCCGGGAAGGCGGCGGCAAGCGCCGTTCGCACAAGCCGCGGCGTAACGCCGGGAGGGCGCCGTCCGGTCGCAAGCTGCGCCAGCGCCAGCCGGACGGACGCATCCGAACGGTCGAACCAGCCCGCGAGCAGGCCCGGCGCCGCCGACCGGGAACTGCCGGCAAGGGCGGGCGCCGCCTCGGCGAGCGGGGGCGGGGACGGCGCGGCTCCGCTCTCCGGCCAGATAAGGGCCGCGGTCTCGACCGGGTCGCCGACGAAATCGAGCGAGAGCCGCAGCAGCTCGCCATCGACCCGCTCGGCCGCGAGCGCCAGAAGAGCCGCCGGCCGGACGCAGGCTGTATCGAGGCCGCCGCCGAGCACGGCGAGCGCCCAGCCTCGTTCGGGGCCGCCCGCCCGCTCCAGATAGTCGGCCACAAGGCGGACCCGGACGGCAGGCGAGGACGCAAAGGCAAGCGCATCCAGCAGCGCGGCGAACGCCTTCATCCGCCCCGCCTGTCCGTCGGCTCGAGCGGCCGGGCATCGAGGCCCCGGCCCCGCGCCCAGCGGATCAGGGCGCCGGGCGGCCCGTGCGTCACCCGGATTTCGGAAGCGCCGGTCTCGGCAATCGTGGCCGTGAGCCCTGTCCAGTCGGCGTGGTCGGAGATGGCGAGCGGCAGCTCGACGCCGCGCCGGCGGGCATGGGCGCGAATCTGCATCCAGCCCGAGGCGACCGCCCGCACCGGCTCGGCAAACCGGTCCGTCCGCTGCTCCGGGCCGGGGGGTTGGAGCACGATCTCGCCGGCCAGGCTCCCGGCACCGCCGGGCAGCCGGGTTTCGCCCAGTTCCACGCCGAAATCCCGGTAGAGGGCGGTCATCTCGTCGAGCGCCGGGTGCAGCCATACCGGCCGGTCGTAGCCGGCCCGGCGGAGCAGCCCCAGCAGACGCTGGCACTTGCCGAGGCTGTAGGCGCCGACGACATGGCAGCGGTCCGGGAACGCCTCGACAGAGCGCAGCAGGCGGGCGGTCTCCGCCATGTCGTCCGGCAGGCGGAACACGGGCAGGCCGAAGGTCGCCTCGGTGATGAAGACATCGGCCCGCACCGGCTCGAAGGCGGCGCAGGTCGGGTCCGGCGCGCGCTTGTAGTCGCCCGAGACAACGACCCGCCGCCCGCGGTATTCGAGCACCGCTTGGGCCGAGCCCAGCACATGGCCCGCCGGCGCCAGCCGGACGGAGACGCCGCCGGCCCGGACGGTCTCGCCATAGCGGAGCGGCTGCCGGTCCGCACGGTCGCGCGGATAGCGCAGCGCCATGATGGCCAGCGTCTCCGGCGTCGCCAGCACCGCGCCGTGGCCGGGGCGGGCATGGTCGGCATGGCCATGGGTGACGAGCGCGCGCTCCACGGCCCGCTGCGGGTCGATATGGAAGCCGCCCGGCTCGCACCAGAGGCCGGCCGGCGTCGGCTGGAGCCAGTCTTCGAGCGCATCCGCCATCGCGCTACTATGGCCTCCCTGGGCCGGAGGAGGAAAGCGCGGCGGCATGGAGGCAGGCATCGGGGTTCCGCAACCCGCCGCGATCCGCGACTGGTTCCGGGCGCGCGGCTGGCGGCCCTACGAACACCAATTGGCGATGTGGCGCGCGGCCGAGGCCGGGCGCTCGGCGCTTCTGGTCGCCCCGACCGGCGGCGGCAAGACACTCGCCGGCTTCCTGCCGGGCATCGCGGAACTCGCCGAGGCGCCGCGCGCGGGCCTGCACACGCTCTACATCTCGCCGCTGAAGGCGCTCGCCGTCGATATCCACCGCAATCTGGAGACGCCGATTGCGGAAATGGGCCTCGATATCGGCGTCGAGACGCGCACGGGCGACACGCCGCAGCGCAAGCGCGAACGCCAGCGCCGGCAGCCGCCGCAAATGCTGATGACGACACCCGAATCTCTCGCGCTGATGCTGTCCTGGCCCGACGCGCCGGCGCTCTTCGGTCCGCTGCGCTGCGTCATCGTGGACGAGCTGCATGCGCTCGCGGACAACAAGCGCGGCGACCTGCTCTCGCTCGGCCTCGCGCGGCTCGGCGGCATGGCGCCAGGCGCGCGGCGAACGGCTCTTTCCGCGACCGTAGCGGACCGGGACTATCTCGCCGCCTGGCTCTCGCCGAGCGCCGGGCGCGAGCCGGACGTCGAGGTCGTGGTCGGCCGCGGCGGCGTCGCGCCGGAAATCGCCATCGCCCGGATGCAGGGGCCGATGCCCTGGTCGGGCCATATGGCGGTTTATGCGTTGGGCGAGATCCACGACGCGATCCGGGCGCACCGCACGACCATCGTGTTCGTCAACACACGCGCCCAGGCAGAGCTCATATTCCGCGGGCTCTGGGACCTCAACGAGGACGGCCTTGCCATCGCGCTGCATCACGGCAGCCTCGCCCCGGAGCAGCGCCGCAAGGTGGAGGCGGCGATGGCGGCGGGCCGTCTGCGGGCCGTGGTCGCCACCTCCTCGCTCGACCTCGGCATCGACTGGGGCGATGTGGACCTTGTGGTGCAGGTCGGCGCGCCCAAGGGCGCGGCCCGGCTGCTCCAGCGCCTCGGGCGCTCCAACCACTGCCTCGACCGGCCGAGCAAGGCGCTGCTGGTGCCGGCCAACCGCTTCGAGGTGCTGGAATGCCATGCCGCCATCGACGCGGTCCACGCGGGCACGCTCGACGGCGACGCGCCGGAGCCGGGCGGCCTCGACGTGCTGGCCCAGCATATCGCAGGGGTTGCGGCCTCCGGCCCGTTCGAGGAGGAGGCGCTGTTCCAGGAGGTGCGCCGGGCCTTCCCCTATCGCGGCCTCACCGCCAAGACCTTCTCGGAGGCCGTCGATTTCGTGGCGACCGGAGGCTATGCGCTCGGCGCCTATGAGCGCTACCGGCGGCTGAAGCGCGACGGCGCCGGCCGGTTGAGGGCCGCCAATGCCGATGTCGTCCGGCGCTACCGGATGAATGTCGGCACCATCGTCGAGGCCGTGACCCTGAAGGTCCGGCTCGGCGGGCGCGTGCTCGGCGAGGTCGAGGAGTATTTCGCCAACACGCTCACACCGGGCGACACCTTCGTGTTCGCTGGCCGGATGCTGCGCTTCGAGGGCATCCGGGAGATGACCATCCGCACCTCGGCCGCCACCGGCGAGGCGCCGCGCATTCCCGCCTATGGCGGCGGGCGGCTGCCGCTGACCACGCATCTCGCCGAGCGGGTGCGCGGCCTGCTCGCCGACCGGCGGCGCTGGCGGGAGTTCCCGCCCGACGTGCTGGAATGGCTCCGGGCGCAGGACCGGCGCTCCGTGCTGCCGCGGCCGGGCGGCCTCTTGGTGGAGACCTTCCCGCGCGGCGGCAAATGGTATCTCGTCGCCTACTGCTTCGAGGGGCGCAACGCCCACCAGACGCTCGGCATGCTGCTGACCCGGCGCATGGAGCGCGCGGGGCTCGGTCCGCTCGGCTTCTGCGCGTCCGACTATGTGCTCGCGGTCTGGAGCCTGCGCGAGGCGGAGGAGGTGGACGAGCTCTTCTCCGAGGACATGCTGGGCGACGACCTTGAGGACTGGATGGCGGAATCCACCCTGCTCCGGCGCACCTTCCGCAATGTGGCGGTCGTGGCGGGGCTGATCGAGCGCCGCCATCCGGGCCGAGAGAAGACGCGCCGCCAGGTCACCTTCAATGCCGACCTCATCTACGACGTGCTGCGCCGGCACGAGCCGAACCACCTGCTGCTGCGCGCCACCCGCCGCGATGCGGCGCGGGGCCTGACCGACATCCGGCGCCTCGGCGGCATGCTGGCGCGGGCACGGGGCCGGATCGAGCTGCGCCGGCTCGACCGGGTGTCTCCGCTCGCCGTGCCGGTGCTGCTCGAGATCGGCAAGGAGTTCGTCTACGGCGGCGCCATAGAGGAACTGCTGGCCGAGACGGCGGCGGAGAGCGAAAGCGACCTGGTCGCCGAGGCCATGGGCGGCGCGGACATGGCGGAGCTGCCGCTTTGACCGCAGCCGACTTCCGGTTGAACGGGGCATCGCTCGCCGCCGACCCTTCGGGCGCGCTCTGGTGGCCCGAGATGCGCACGCTGGTCGTGGCCGACCTGCATTTCGAAAAGGGCTCGGCTTTCGCGGCGGAAGGGCGCGCGCTGCTGCCGCCCTATGACAGCCATGCGACGCTGGACCGGCTGGAGGCGCTGGCGCGGCGCTACAGCCCGGTGCGCTGGGTGTCGCTCGGCGACGGCTTCCACGACCGGCATGCGGACCTTCGCCTCGACCCGGATGCGGCGGGACGCCTCGACCGGCTCGCGCGAAGCTGCGAGTGGCTCTGGCTTCGCGGCAACCACGACCCCGAGGCGCCCCGCGGTTTCGGCGGGCGGGCGCTCGGCGAATGGCGGGCCGGGCCGCTCGTCTTTCGCCATGAGCCGCATCCGCACCCGGCGCCGGGAGAGGTCGCAGGCCACCTGCATCCGCGCGCGACGGTTGCGACGGGCCGGCGGCAGGTATCCGGGCGGGTTTTCGTCACCGACGGGCGGCGCCTGCTGCTTCCGGCCTTCGGCGCCTATGCGGGCGGGCTCGATGTCCACGACCCGGCGGTCCGCATGCTGTTCGCCCGCCCGCCGCGCGTCCTGATGCCGGGCCGGGAGCGGGTCCACGCGTTCCCCTGGAGCCGCCTCGCCGTCCCGGACCGGCTCAGGGACGGCGCCGGCCCAGCCGCCGTTTCCGGTTCGGGCCCGGCGAGCCCGTGACCGGATTCCGGCAGAGGCAACGCGGCACAGCGGTAGGGGCATACCGGAGTGTCATGGAATGTCATGATCTGTATGCACTCAGCACATATCCTGCGGCCTGTTCGGGCATGGGCTGCGGGTATTCCCTTCGGTTCCAGCGACTCTCTGTCCTCGGCATCGGTTGTTCACCTTGCTCCTGTTTCGTTCCGTCCGCCCCGTCGCCGGCCGGCTGGCGGCGGGACCCTGATTCGCGCGTAATGCGCGCCGGCGCCTGCGCCCGCCCGTGCACGTTTCGCGGCGGCGCGGTTCGCGCGCCTGATTGCGCGCACGCGAGGCAGGCGCAAGACACACCTCGTCTGTCGGCTGAATCGGGGTCGTTCCGCATGCGCGCCGGCGCGGGCGGGAAGCGGCTCCGGATGCTGCTTCCTTCCTCCGGTTCCATATTGCTCCGCATGCACTATATGTCAAGTGCTTTCTAAGAAATATATCGTATATTATCGAACAAATATCTCATGCCTTTCCCGCCTGCGGAGGCCGCCCCCGCTTGCCGACCCGGCCGGAAGCCCATGCCTGCGGGCTTCCGGCCGGGCGCGGTTTCCTCATCGGGAATGCCGTCTTTCTGCCTGTTGACCGGCGGTTAGCCGGTGTTTAGGGTCGCGCGCCTTCCTCCAAGTGCGGAAAACAGGACCATGACCGACAGGACCATGACCGTCAGGACCATGACCGGCGCCGAAATGATCGTCAAAGCCCTCGTCGATCAGGGTGTCGAGGCGGTCTTCGGCTATCCGGGCGGCGCCGTGCTGCCGATCTATGACGAGATCTTCAAGCAGAACCGGCTGCGCCACTATCTCGTCCGCCAGGAAGGCGGCGCGGTCCATGCCGCGGAAGGCTATGCCCGCTCGACCGGCAAGGTCGGCGTCGTGCTCGTGACCTCCGGACCCGGCGCGACCAATGCCGTGACCGGCCTCACCGACGCGCTCATGGACAGCATTCCCGTCGTCTGCCTGACCGGCCAGGTGCCGACGCACCTCATCGGCAATGACGCCTTCCAGGAGGCGGACACGACCGGCATCACCCGGCCCTGCACCAAGCACAACTACCTCATCAGGAGCGTGGACGAAGTCGCCTCGACGATTCACGAGGCGTTCTATGTCGCGCGCAGCGGCCGGCCGGGGCCGGTGGTGGTGGATGTGCCGAAGGACGTGCAATTCGCCACCGGCGCCTACCGGCCGCCGGAAGAGGTGAAGCACCGGAGCTACAAGCCGCGCACGCGCCCCGAGCCGCAGGCGGTGGAAGAGGCCGTGGCGCTCATCGAAACCGCGAAACGGCCGGTGGTGTATGTCGGCGGCGGCGTGATCAATTCCGGACCGGCCGCGGCGCGCGGACTGCGCCGCCTGGTGCAGGAGACCGGCTTCCCCTGCACGCAGACGCTGATGGGGCTCGGCGCCTTCCCGGCCTCGCATCCGCAATCCATCGGCATGCTCGGCATGCACGGCCTCTACGAGGCCAATCTCGCCATGCACGGCGCAGACCTCATCCTCGCCGTCGGCGCGCGCTTCGACGACCGGGTGACCGGCCTCCTCACCGGCTTCGCGCCGAATGCGAAGAAGGTGCATATCGACATCGACCCGTCCTCGATCAACAAGAATGTGATGGTGGATGTGCCGGTGGTGGCGGACGCGGGCAAGGCGGTCGAGGCGATCCGCCGGCGCTGGTCGGCGCGCGGCGGGAAAACGGACTACCGCGCGATCGAAAGATGGTGGCGCGACATCGCCAAATGGCGCAAGCGCGACTGCCTGAAATACGAGCAGGACGACAAGGTCATCAAGCCGCAATACGCGCTCGAACGCCTGCAGGCGAAGATCGCGGGTCGCAAGGACGTGTTCGTCACCACGGAGGTCGGCCAGCACCAGATGTGGGCCGCGCAGTTCCTCCGTTTCGAGCGCCCGAACCACTGGATGACCTCGGGCGGCCTCGGCACGATGGGCTACGGGCTGCCGGCCGCTATCGGCGTGCAGGTCGCCCATCCCGATGCGCTGGTGATCGATGTCGCCGGCGAGGCGTCCATCCTGATGAACATCCAGGAGCTTTCCACCGCCTCGCAGTACCGGCTGCCGGTCAAGCTCTTCATCCTGAACAACCAGTGGATGGGCATGGTGCGCCAGTGGCAGGAGCTGCTGCATGGCGAGCGCTATTCCGAGAGCTACACGGACAGCCTGCCGGATTTCGTGCGCCTCGCCGAAGCCTTCGGCTGGACGGGGCTGCGCGCGGAGCGCCCGGACGAGATGGATAGCGTGATCGATGCGATGATCGCCGCCGACGGCCCCGTGATCGTCGATGTGCAGGTCGCGCAGATGGAAAACTGCTTCCCGATGATTCCGTCGGGCAAGGCGCATAACGAGATGATCCTGAGCGGCACGGAAGAGCCGGAAGCAAAGATCGACGCCGAAGGCATGGTCCTCGTCTAATGTCGCGGCCGAGAAGTTTGCGTGGCTTTGCGCCGAGTCCTCTTGTCGTTATGCCCGGCTCCCATGTCGTCATGCCCGGACTTGTTCCGGGCATCTCCCTCCACCGCTTTCAACGGGCGGCCGCATGGATACCCGGAACAAGTCCGGGTATGACGGGAACGGGACGCTAGGGCCTGCCCCAACCCAGGCCGTCCGGCGCGAGGAGAGACCCAATTGGCCGCCACGGAGCACCAGCAGGAAAGGCGAATCTTCGCCGTGGTCGTGGACAACGAGCCCGGCGTGCTGGCGCGCGTCATCGGCCTGTTCTCGGGCCGCGGCTACAATATCGAGAGCCTGACCGTCGCCGAAATCGACCCGACCGGCCATCTTTCGCGCATCACCGTGGTCACTTCCGGCACGCTGATGGTGCTGGAGCAGATCAAGGCCCAGCTTGCGCGGCTGGTGCCGGTCCACCGCGTGTCAGACCTCACGCAGGAAGGGCCGCATGTCGAGCGGGAACTGGTGCTGGTCAAGGTGGCGGGCGGCGGCGCCCGGCGCATCGAGGCGCTGCGTATCGCCGACATCTTCCGCGCCCGCGCGGTGGACAGCACCCACCGATCCTTCGTGTTCGAGGTCACCGGCTCGACCGAGAAGATCGACGCCTTCATCGACCTGATGCGCCCGCTCGGCATGACCGACCTCGCCCGCACCGGCGTCGTCGCCATCGCGCGCGGCGCCGAGGGCATGTAAACGCCCGCAAGCAAAGTCCGACCGAAGAAAGGAAGCCCGCCCCATGCGCGTCTATTACGATCGCGACGCCGACCTAAACCTCATCAAGTCGCGGACCGTCGCCATACTGGGCTATGGCAGCCAGGGCCATGCCCATGCCAATAATTTGCGCGAGAGCGGCGTCGAGAACGTCATCGTCGGCCTGCGCGAAGGCTCCGGAAGCCGGCCCAAGGCCGAGGGCGCCGGCTTCACCGTGATGACGCCCGATGCGGCGGCGCGCACGGCCGATGTGGTGATGATGCTCACCCCCGACGAGGGCCACTCGGCGCTCTATTCCGGCGACCTCGCCGGCAACATGAAGGAGGGCGCCGCGCTCGCCGTCGCGCACGGGCTCTCCATCCATTTCAACCTGATCGAGCCACGTTCGGACCTGGATGTGTTCATGGTCGCGCCCAAGGGCCCCGGCCATCTCGTGCGCTCCGAATATGTGCGCGGCGCCGGCGTGCCGAGCCTGCTCGCCGTCCACAGGGACGCCTCCGGCAATTGTCAGGAACTCGGCCTTTCCTATGCCTGCGGGCTCGGCGCGGGCCGGGCGGGCGTCATCGAGACGACCATGAAGGAAGAGTGCGAGACCGACCTGTTCGGCGAGCAGACCGTGCTTTGCGGCGGCATCACCTCGCTGATCCAGGCGGGCTACGAGACGCTCTGCGAGGCCGGCTACGCCCCGGAAATGGCCTATTTCGAATGCGTCCACGAGGTGAAGCTGATCGTGGACCTCATCTATGAGGGCGGGCTTGCGCAGATGCGCTATTCGGTCTCCAACACGGCGGAATACGGCGACTACAGCCGCGGGCCCCGCGTCGTGGACGCCAGCGTGAAGGAGCGGATGAAAACCATTCTGGATGAAATCCAGTCCGGCGCCTTCGCGCGCGAATGGGTGCTGGAGAACGCCGCCGGGCAGGCGAGCTTCAAGGCCATGCGCCGGCGCGCGGCGGAGCATCCCGTGGAAGAGGTCGGCGCGCGCCTGCGCGGCATGATGCCGTGGATCGCCGAGAACGCGTTGGTGGACCGGTCGAAGAACTGATTCCGCCGGCGCCCGGCCTGGGGCATCATCGCCCCTGAGGACAGAAGACCATCTGGAGGGGACGACTCCCATGAAAGCCGCTGTATTCCGCGAAGTCGGCAAGCCGCTCGAAATCGAGGACGTGCAGATATCGAAGCCGGGCCCGCGCGAGGTGCTGGTGCGCACCGCGGCCGCGGGCGTGTGCCATTCGGACCTGCATTTCGTCGAGGGCCTCTACCCGGCGAAGCTGCCCATCGTACTGGGCCACGAGAGCGCGGGCGTCGTCGAGCAGGTCGGCGACCAGGTCACCTATGTGAAGAATGGCGACCATGTCATCACCTGCCTCTCCGCCTTTTGCGGCGAGTGCGAATACTGCCTGACCGGCCATATGTCGCTTTGCGACAACCCGGACCTGCAGCGCCGGGCGGACGAGGAGCCGCGGCTCGCCAAGGGCGGCGCGCCGATGACACAGTTCGCCAACCTCTCCTCCTACGCCGAGATGATGCTGGTGCATGAGCATGCGCTGGTGAAGGTGCGCGAGGACATGCCGCTCGACCGCGCCGCGCTAATCGGCTGCGGCGTGATGACGGGCGTGGGCGCGGTCTTCCACACCGCGAAGGTGGAGCCCGGCATGGATGTGGCAATCATCGGCTGCGGCGGCGTGGGGCTCTCGGCCGTCAACGGCGCGGCCATTGCGGGCGCCGGGCGGATCATCGCCATCGACACGGTCGGCTCCAAGCTCAACCTCGCCATGGAGTTCGGCGCGACGCATGTGATCGACGCGACCGAGCAGGACATGGTCGGCGAGGTGCGCGAGCTCACCGGCGGCGGCGTCCACCACGCCATCGAGTGCATCGGCCTCAAGACCACCTCCGAGAACGCCTTCCGCATGATCCGTCCGGGCGGCACCGCGACGATCGTCGGCATGGTGCCGGTCGGGACCAAGATCGAGCTGCACGGGCCGGAGTTCCTGCGCGAGAAGCGTATCCAGGGCTCGACCATGGGCTCGAACCGCTTCCGGGTGGACATGCCGCGCCTGGTGGACTTCTACCTGAACGGCAAGCTGCGCCTCGACGAGATGATCTCGCAGCGCATCGGGCTCAAGGACATCAACCAGGCCTTCGACGACATGAAATCCGGCAGCGTGGCGCGCAGCGTCATCATGTTCTGATGCGCCAGCCGGACGGCGTGCTCGACGCGGCGCGCGGCCTCGGCCCCGAGATCGAGGCCGCCGCGCCGGAGATCGACCGGACGCGGCGGCTGACGCCCGGCTTGCTGGACGCGCTGCACGAGCACAAGCTGTTCCGGATGCTGCTGCCGAGGCCCTATGGGGGGCTGGAGACGCCGCCGCCGCTGTTCTTCAGGACCATCTCCGAGGTCGCGCGCCACGACGGCAGCACCGCCTGGTGCCTCTGCCAGGCGAACGGCTGCGCCATGGCCGCCGCCTATCTGGCGCCGGAGATTGCCGAGGAAATGTGGGGCGGAGACCCGGCCGCCGTGCTCGCCTGGGGGCCGGGGCCGGCCGAAGCCCGGGTCGTCGAGGGCGGGTACCGCGCCGATGCGAAGATCGCGTTCGCCAGCGGCGCCCGCCACGCCACCTGGCTCGGCGCGCATATGCCGGTGGTGGATGCAGGCGGCGGGCGCCAGCGCATGGCCGATGGCGCGACGCTCATCCGCACCTTGCTGATGCCGGCCTCCAGCATCGAGATCGAAGACATCTGGGATACGATCGGCCTGCGCGGCACGGCCAGCGACGGCTACACGCTGAAGGACCGCTTCGTGCCGGAGGCCTACACGACCGTCCGCGACCATGAGGACTGGCGGCAATACGAGGCGCCGCTCTACCTCTTCCTCAGCATGAACATGTATGCCATGGGCTTTGCCGGCACGGCGCTCGGCATCGCAGAGGGCGTGCTGGACGCCTTTCTGGCGCTGGCGCAGGACAAGACGCCGCGCCTCCACAAGTCCCGCCTGGCGGACAATGAACTGGTCCATTACGACACCGCGCAGGCCGTGGCCCGCATCCGCTCCGCACGCGCCTTCGTGCTTTCCGAGGTCGAGGACATCTGGGACGGCGCGCAGAACGCCGAACGGCTGGAGATCGCGGACCGGGTCCGCATCCGCCTCGCCTCCACCTTCGCCATCCACGAGGCGAAGACGGCCGCCGACATGCTTTACGACGCGGCCGGCGCGAGCGCCATCTTCGCCGGGGCGGATTTCGAGCGGCGTTTCCGGGACCTTCACTCCGTCACGCAGCAGCTCCAGGGCCGCAAGTCCCATTTCCGCACGGTCGGCGCCTTCCTGATGGGCCACCCGGCGGACGTGTCGGTTGTCTAGGCTCGACTCGCTCTGGGCCCGGACGGCGCCGCCGGGGCCCGACTGCGCGCCGCTCGACGGCGATACCGAGACCAAAACCGCCATTGTCGGCGCGGGATTTACCGGCCTTTCCGCCGCCTTGCGCCTCTCCGAGCAGGGCGTCTCCTGCTGCGTGCTGGAGGCGAACGAGATCGGCTTTGGCGGCTCCGGGCGCAATGTCGGCCTCGTCAATGCCGGGCTCTGGCTGCCGCCGGACAGGATCGAGGCGGCCCTCGGCAGGGAGAAGGGCGAGCGGCTTGTCTCCGCGCTTTCCGAGGCGCCCGACCGGGTGTTCGCGCTGATCGACCGGCACGGCATCGAATGCGAAGCGGTGCGGAACGGCACCATCCACGCCGCCCACAGCCCTGCCGGACAGCGCGAGCTCGAAGAGCGCTACGGCGCCTGGTCGGCGCTCGGCGCGCCCGTCGAATTGCTCGACCGCGACGGGGCCGCAAAGGCCATCGGGACGCGCGCCTTCCATGGCGGGCTGCTCGACCGGCGGGCCGGCACCATCAATCCGCTCGGCTATGCGCGCGGGCTCGCCCATGCCGCCGTCCGCGCGGACGGGCGCAATACGGGCGCGCGCCTCTTCGCCGGCACGCCGGTTTCGGGCGTTTCCCCGAGCGGAACGGGATGGGTTGTCGAGACCCCGCGCGGCCGAGTGCGCGCGGAGAGGGTGCTGCTTGCCACCAATGCCTATGGCGGCGGCCTCGGCGCGGACGCGGTCTATACGCCGATCCACTACTTCCAGGTCGCCAGCGCGCCGCTTGGCGATGCGGGCGCGGACATCATGCCGGACAGGCAGGGCGTGTGGGACACCGCGCCGGTGATGACCTCGGTCCGGCGGGACCGGGCCGGGCGGCTGATCTTCGGCAGCATGGGCCGCCTCGCCGGGCGTCTGTCCGAGCGCTGGGCCGACAGGACAGCGCGGCGGCTGTTCCCGGCGCTGGGCAAGCTGGAGTGGGAATGCGCCTGGCACGGGCGCATCGCGCTCACAAGCGACCACCTGCCCCGCCTGCTCACCCCGGCGCCCGGACTCTGGGCGGTGATGGGCTATAACGGGCGCGGCATCGGCCCCGGCACGGTGCTCGGGCGCTGGCTCGCCGACGCGGCGCTCGGCGGCGAGCCGCCGCCGGTCCCGGTCCATGAGGCCGGCAGCGACCGCCTCCGCCCGCTGCGCGCCGCCGCCTTCGAGACCGCCTTCCGCGCCTGGCTGACCGTGAAGAGCATCTGAGGCCCCGCAACGGACCGGGAGAGGACAGGCCCCATGCAGTTCGGACTCCATCTCGGCCTGCGCGGCCCCGCGGGGCAGCCGGGCCCGCTCGGCCGGCTGGCCCGGCGCGCGGAGGCCGCCGGCTACGGTTATCTCGGCGTCAGCGACCATGTGGCGATCGCCCGCAACCCCGGCACGACCTATCCCTATACGAAGGATGGGCGCTGGTTCGCCGAGGATACGGGCGAGTGCCTGGAGCAGGTGACGACGGTGGGCTTCCTCGCGGCGGCCACCGAGCGCATCCGGCTGCTCACCTCCGTCATGGTGCTGGGCCACCGCCCGCCCCTGCTGGCCGCCAAGATGCTGGCGACCGCCGACGTGCTCTCCGGCGGCAGGCTGACGCTCGGCGTCGGCGTCGGCTGGCTGCGGGAGGAGTTCGCCCTGCTGCCCCATGCCCCGGACTTCGCGAGCCGGGGCCGGGCAGCGAACGAGACGCTGGAAGCTTTCCGCAACCTCTGGACCGAGCCCGCGCCTGCCTATGCAGGGGAGCATGTGGCCTTCGACGGCCTCCTGTTCTCGCCCAAGCCCGCGCAGAAGCCGCATCCGCCGATCTGGGTCGGCGGCGAGAGCCCGGCGGCGCGGCGGCGCGCCGGGCGGCTGGGCGACGCCTGGTATCCTTTGGGCAACCACCCGCGCTGGCGGTTCGACACGCCGGAACGCTACGCCGCCGGCCTCGCCGAGGTGCGCGAGACGGCCGAAGCCGCCGGGAGGCCGGCGCCCGCCGGCAGCTACTACGCCATGTGGATCATGCCGGGCGAGACCGTTTTCGACGACGACGGCAACCGCCGCCCCTTCACCGGCGAGCGCGCCGCCATCCACGACGACCTCGGAGCCTTCGCCGAAGCGGGCCTCGAAACCCTGATCGTCGGCTACGAAAGCCCCGACGAGGACACCTGCGCCCGCCGCCTAGGGCTTCGCGGAGCTGGCCTGGGGGTAGGCGCCGCCTGCCCTACCCCCTCTCGGCGAGGGGGATGTAGTCCCGCTGGGGCGGGCCCATGTAGAGCTGGCGGGGGCGGTTGATCTTCTGCGAGGGGTCCTCGATCAGCTCGTTCCACTGCGCGATCCAGCCGACCGTCCGGCCGACCGCGAACAGCGCCGTGAACATGGAGACCGGGAAGCCCATCGCCTTCAGGATGATGCCGGAATAGAAGTCCACATTCGGGTAAAGCCGGCGCGCGACGAAGTAATCGTCCTCCAGCGCCACTTTCTCCAGCGCCAGCGCGACCTCCAGCAGCGGGTCGTGCAGGCCGAGCTCGTTCAGCACGTCGTGGCAGGCCTTCTGGATCACCCGCGCGCGCGGGTCGTGGTTCTTGTAAACCCGGTGGCCGAAGCCGAACAGGCGGAAGGGATCGTCCGGGTCCTTGGCCTTCAGCACCCAGTCGCCCACCTTGTCGGCCGAGCCGATCTCGGCCAGCATCTTGAGCACTTCCTCGTTCGCCCCGCCGTGGCTCGGCCCCCAGAGCGCCGCGCAGCCGGCGGCGATGCAGGCGAAGGGGTTGGCGCCGGTGGAGCCCGCCAGCCGCACCGTCGAGGCGGACGCGTTCTGCTCGTGGTCGGCATGGAGGATGAAGATCAGGTCCATCGCCTTGGCGAGCACCGGGTTGACCTCGAAGTCCTCCGTCGGCACGGCGAAGCAGAGCCGGAGGAAGTTGGAGGCGTAGTCGAGGTCGTTGCGCGGATACATGAAGGGCTGGCCCATGGAATATTTGTAGGCCCAGCCCGCGATGGTCGGCATCTTGGCGATCATCCGGTAGGACGCCACGGTGCGGTGCCAGGGGTCCTCGATGTCGATGCTGTCGTGATAGAAGGCCGACAGCGCCCCGACCACGCCGCACATCACCGCCATCGGGTGCGCATCGCGCCGGAAACCCCGATAGATGTTGTTGATCTGGTCGTGCAGCATCGTGTGATGCGTGATGTCGTAAACGAATTTCGCCTTCTGTTCCGCGTTCGGCAACTCGCCGAACAGGATGAGGTAGCAGGTCTCCATGTAGTCGGAGTGCTCGGCGAGCTGTTCGATGGGATAGCCGCGGTAGAGCAGCACGCCTTCGTCGCCGTCGATATAGGTGACCTTGGACTGGCAGCTTCCCGTGGCGGTGTAGCCCGGATCGAAGGTGAAATAGCCGAGCTCCCTGTAAAGGGCGCGGATGTCGATAACGTCCGTTCCCAAAGTCCCGCTCATGATCGGCAGCTCAACGGTCTTGTTGTTCGCCCGATCCACAATGGAAACGCTGCGACTGGTCATCTCGCCTGTCATCCTCGCTCGGTCCGGCCGCCACAATATGGCGGCGCGGAGGGATTGGCAATCAGAGAGCCGCGTCGCGAAGCCGTCCGAGCGCCTCCTCCCGGCCGAGCGCCGCCAGCATCTCGAAGAGCCCCGGCGAGGCGGTGCGCCCGGTGAGTGCGGCGCGCGCCGGCTGTGCGACCCGCCCGAGCCCGAGCCCTTCGGCCTCCGCGAAGGCCCGCGTCGCAGCCTCCAGCGCCGCCTCCGTCCACGCCGCGCCCTCCAGCGCCGCCGCATAGCGGGCGAGCAGCGCGCGGGCCGCTTCGTCCGCCAGCAGGCGCGCGGCCTTGGCGTCCGGCTCCAGCGGCCGCGCGACCGTATAGAACGCGCCCGCCTCCGCCAGCTCGACCAGCGTCTTCGCCCGCGGGAGCAGCCCGCCCAGGCCCGCCCGCAGCCGCGCCCGGCCCGCCTCGTCGGGCGGCGGCGCGAGGAACGGCTCCAGCAGGTCCAGAAGCCTGTCCTTGTCGGCAGTCCTCAGATAGTGGGCGTTGACGCTCTCCAGCTTCTCCCGGTCGAAGCGCGCCGGAGACCGGCCGACCGCCTCCAGCCCGAACCAGGCCACGGCCTCCTCCGTCGAGACGATCTCGGCATCGCCATGGCTCCAGCCGAGCCGCAGCAGGTAGTTGCGCACCGCCTCCGGCAACAGCCCCATCTCCCGGTAGGCATCGACCCCGAGCGCGCCGTGCCGCTTCGACAGCTTGGCGCCGTCCGGCCCGTGGATGAGCGGAATATGGGCGAAAGCCGGCAGCGGCCAGCCCATCGCCTCGAACACCTGGGCCTGGCGGAAGGCGTTGTTCAGATGGTCGTCGCCGCGGATCACATGGGTCACGCCCATGTCGCGGTCGTCCACCACCACGGAGAGCATGTAGGTGGGCGTGCCGTCGGCGCGCAGCAGCACCATGTCGTCGAGCTCGGCATTGGCGACGCGCACCTCGCCCTGCACAAGGTCGCGGATAACGGTCTCGCCCTGCTGCTGCGCCTTGAGGCGGATGGCGAAGGGCGCGCCTTCCGGCGCCTCCGCCGGGTCCCGGTCGCGCCAGAGCCCGTTGTAGCGGAAGCGCTCGCCGCGCGCGGCGGCGGCCTCTCGCATCGCCTGCAGCTCCTCGGGTCCCGCGAAGCAGCGATAGGCCGCGCCGGCCTCCAGCATCGCCCATGCGACCTCCGCATGGCGCTCGCGGCGCCGGAACTGGTAGGCCGGCGGCTCGTCGGGGTCGAGGCCGAGCCAGGCGAGCCCGTCGAGGATCGCCGCCACCGCCTCCTCCGTCGAGCGCCGGCGGTCGGTATCCTCGATGCGCAGCAAGAATCGCCCGCCGTGACGGCGCGCGAAGAGCCAATTGAATAGCGCCGTGCGCGCGCCCCCGATATGCAGGAGGCCGGTGGGCGAGGGGGCGAATCGGGTAACGACGGTCATGGGCAGCAGGACTTCCGGAAAGGGGCGCGCGTTTATCGAAAGGCTGCGCAAAGAGGTCAAGGCCGTCGCCGCCCTGCCGATGCGCGAGCGGGACCGCTGGGCGCTCTGGCTGCCGGTTTTCTTCGCGCTCGGCATCGGCGTCTATTTCTCACTCGATTTCGAGCCCTCCATCGGAGCGACCGCGACGGGGGCCGGCCTCGCGGGCTTGCTCGCCGCCGGCCTGCGCCGGTCCGCCTTCTTCCCGGCAGGCATCGCCGCCGCCGTCGCTGCCGCCGGCCTCTTCTGGGCCGGACTCCACACCGAACTCGCCCGCGCGCCGGTGCTGGAGCGCGCCGTCGGGCCAACCGAGGTAAGCGGCAGGATCCTCCGCCAGGACCGGATCGAAGGGCCGTTCCGGGTCGTGCTGGAAGATGCAACCGTTTCGCGGCTCCCGCCGGAACGGACGCCCGAGCGGCTCCGTCTGCGCCTGGCTTCGCTGCCGCCCGGCGCCGGCCCCGGCGCGCGCATCGCCGTGCTTGCCCGGCTGGAGCCTGTGCCGCAGCCTGCGCTGCCGGGCGGCTACGACCCGGCGAGGCGGGCCTTCTTCGAGGGCATTGGCGCGACAGGGTTTGCGCTCGGCCGCGCGCGGCTTCTGGAGCCCGCCGAAGACGCCGGCATCGAGCGCCTGCGCCACCGGATTGCGGCGCGCATCGGCGGGGCGATTGCGGACCCGGCGGCGGCCGGCGTCGCCATTGCGCTCACGACAGGCCTGCGCGGCGACCTGCCGAAGGCGGCGCATGACGCGATCCGGGATGCGGGCCTTGCGCATCTCCTTGCGATCTCCGGCCTGCATCTGGGCCTCGTGGCCGGCCTTGTCTTCGCGGCCGTCAGGGCGGCGCTCGCGCTCTGGCCGGGCGTGGCGCTCCGATACCCGGTCAAGAAATGGGCGGCCGCGGCCGCTATTGCCGCCGGCCTGTTCTACATGCTACTGGCGGGCGCGACGGTGCCGACGCAGCGCGCCTTCCTCATGGTTGCGCTCGCCCTGCTGGCGGTATTGGTGGACCGGCTCGAAATCGGCATGCGCCTCGTCGCGCTGGCGGCGTTCGCCGTGCTGGCTCTGGATCCCTATGCGCTCACCACCGCGAGCTTCCAGCTCTCCTTCGCCGCCGTCGTGGCGCTGGTCGCCGTCTATGAACGGCTGGCGCCCTCGCTGTCCGAGTTCCGCTCCCGGTCGGGGCGCGCGCCGCTCTTCCTGGCCGCCACCCTGCTCACCACCGTCGTGGCCACGCTCGCAACCGCCCCGTTCGCGGCGCATCATTTCGGCCGCATCGCCGCCTACGGGCTTGCTGCGAACCTGGTCGCCGTGCCCGTTGCGGCCTTCTGGATCATGCCGGCGGCGATCCTTTCGATGGCCGCCATGCCGCTCGGCCTGGAAATCTGGCCGCTCGCGATCATGGAAGCCGGCATCGATGCTGTGCTCTGGACGGCGGAGACGGTTTCCGCATGGCCCGGAGCGGTGCACCGCTTCCCGCCCATGCCGGCAGCGGGGGCGGTCGCGGCGGCGGCCGGAGGCCTCTGGCTCTGCCTCTGGCAGACCCGGTGGCGGTTTCTGGGCATAGCGGGCCTTGCCGTCGCGCTCGCCATCCAGGCCGGCGCGCATCCGCCCGACCTGATGGCCGACCGGGACGCCCGCCTGTTCGCCCGCCATGCCGACGGCCGGCTGTATCTTTCGAAACCGCGCGCCGGCTTCCTCGGCCGGGTATGGACGGAAGCTGCGGGCGCAAGGGAAGCCGGCGCCACCGGGCCCGGGAGTTCCGGCCTTTCCTGCGACTCGCTCGGTTGCTCAGCGGACGGAGTCGCCATCGTGCTTCGCCACGAAGCCCTGGAAGAAGACTGCCGCCGCGCCGCCATCGTCCTGTCCGCGGTGACAATCTCGCGCCGCGCCCGGAAGCGCTATTGCGCGGAAGAGGCGCTGATCGTGGACCGGCAGCAACTGCGCAGGCTGGGCGCCCACGCGATCCGCCTCACACCCGGGGGCCCCGTCGTCGAGACCGACTGGGGCCACCGCGGCCGGCGGCCCTGGGTCGCACTGGCCGGGCCTCAGTAGTCGCGCATGAGCCCGACCAGCCGGCCCTGGACCTGCACCCGCTCTGGCTCGTAATCCTGCGTCGGATAGGCCTCGTTCGCAGCTTCGAGCACCACGCGGCCGTTGGACGGGCGCCAGATCTTCAGCGTCGCCTCCTCGGAATCGACCAGCGCGACCACGATGGCCCCGCTTTCCACTTCCTCGCACTCCTGGATGATAACCGTGTCGCCGTCCATGATGCCGGCATCGACCATCGAATCCCCGGCGATTTCGAGCGCGTAATGGCGTCCGGCGCCGACCATCGCCTGCGGCACGGCCACGGTGCTGTCCGGGTCGCGCAGGGCCTCGATCGGCGTGCCTGCGGCAATGCGCCCGTAAAGCGGCAGCTCGTTCTGCACCGTGTCGGCAGGGTCGAGGCGCCGGCGGAAACCGCGAAACGAGGACCGGCCGGCCCGGCTCCGGCCTTCATAGGCCTCCGCCTCAGGCAGGCGCACGATCTCCAGCGCGCGGGCGCGGTTGGCGAACCGGCGGATGAACCCCCGCTCCTCCAGCGCCGTCACCAGCCTGTGGACGCCCGATTTCGACTTGAGCCCCAGCGCATCCTTCATCTCGTCGAAGGAGGGCGATACGCCGTCCTTCGCGATCTGCTGCGATATGAACAGCAGCAATTCATTTTGTTTCTTCGTCAACATGCCGCCATTCCCTCCAGCGATGTTCCTTATACGAACCCGGTTTCGTTACTCGCGTTCTATATTGGTTCGAGACCTGCGTCAAGCAAGATGATATGACAATAGCGGTATATGTTTCCGATACGCAGCAGCCCATAATCTGCAGGCATAGGTTCGGATACCTTCGCGACCCGCTTCACGCCTGGCCCCGGAATGTTCCCTGCCGCCGGCCGAAGGCCTGCAACCGCGCCCGGTCCCGGCTTGTTCCCCGGCGCGCGCCCGGCTATAGGCGGAGCCCATGACGATCTACTACTACCGGCCCACCTATATCGCGCTGGCGCTGGCCGCCGGGCTCGTGACGCTCGCGCTTCTGGCCCTGCTGGTCAACGGCCTGGCGGCCGGCAAGCCGGGCCCTCCTCTGGCGATGGCGGCGCTGCTGGCGGCGCTGCTCGGCGGCATTGCGGGTTATGCGGTGTGGATCGTAAGGCGCGCGCATCTGCCGGCCGTGACCTTCGACAAGAGCGGCATCGCCTTCCCGATCTTCGGCATCCCCCACAGGGACTGGTCCGCCATCCGCACGATCCGCCAGCAATCGCTGCTGAGCCGCAATGAACTGCTTATCCATTTCGAGCCGCCGGCGCCGTCCTTCCCCTGGATCGTGGTCGCGTTCGGCGGGTTCTGGCGCGGCCGCAGGGCAGGCCATCTGCGCTTCAACATGAAGCGGATGAATTGCGGCCGCGACAGCCTCGACTACGCGCTCCGGGAATACCCGCCGCCGGAACTGCGCAGCGGCCGGTAGCGCCGCCGCGGACGGGCTACAGGCGGATGATCTCCACGAGGTCCCCGGCGCTTGCCGGAGGGGCGTGCGGGGCGCGGACCACCAGCGCATCGGCCTCGACGAAACGCGCCAGCATGGAGCTGTCCTGGCGCGCGAAGGGCGTCGCGACCGGGAGGTCTTCGCCGTCGGCGGCGAGCCGGGCGCGCAGATAGTCCTCGCGGCGGTCGTTTGCACCGAGGGCGGCGCCGAGCCGGGCCGGCTCCCGCGCGGGCGGCCCCGCCGGCAGGCCCAGCATCGCGTCGATCAGGGGGCGCAGGAAGAGCAGCGCGCAGACGAAAGCCGAGACCGGGTTGCCCGGCAGGCCCAGCACCAGCGCAGCGCCCATGCGGCCGAACATGAGCGGCTTGCCGGGCCGCATGGCGATCCGCCAGAAATCGACTTCGAGCCCGTCCTCCGCCAGCGCCGACTGCACAAGGTCGTGCTCGCCGACCGATGCGCCGCCCATGGTCACCAAGATGTCCGCGCCTTCGGCCCCGGCGGCGCGCGCGCGCAGCGACGCGGTGCTGTCTTCCGCCACGCCGAGCGAGACCGCCTGGCCGCCCGCCTCCGCGACCAGGGCCGCCAGCCCCGGCCCGCTTGAGCTCACGATCTGCTGCGGCCCGAGCGGCTCTCCCGGAAGCGCGATCTCGTCGCCGGTCGCGAGCAGCGCCACGCGCGGACGCCGCCTCACCGGCAGCCAGGGCCGGTTCATCGCCGCAGCGAGCCCGATATCGCGCGAAGTCAGCCGCCGGCCGGCGCGCAGCAGCACGTCGCCCTCGGCAAAGTCGAGGCCCGCTGGGCGGACATAGGCGCCCGCCGCCGCCGGTTCGCGCACCGTCACGCGGTCTCCGGAACGCTCGCAATCCTCCTGGATGACGATGGCGTCGGCCCCCTCGGGAACAGGCGCGCCGGTAAAGATGCGCGCCGCCTCGCGCGCGCCCACAGAGCCGGTCCAGGCGGCGCCGGCGGCGATCTCCGCCACGATGCGAAGCGCCGCCGGCGCGCCCGCCACATCCGCCGCGCGGACGGCATAGCCGTCCATGGCGGAGACCGCCGCCGGCGGCTGGGTGCGCCTAGATGCAAGGTCCTCCGCCAGCACGCGGCCGAGCCCGTCGCCGAGCGGCACCATCTCCGCCGGCAGCGGCCCCACGCCTGCCAGAATGCGCGCAATCGCGTCTGCGACCGGGATCACGGGCGCGCGGTCCAGACGCCGGACTTTCCGCCTTCCTTGCGCAGCAGGCGGACGGCCTCGACCTTCATGCCGCGGTCCACCGCCTTGCACATGTCATAAACGGTGAGCGCGGCCACGGAGACGGCGGTCAGCGCCTCCATCTCGACGCCGGTCCGGCCCTTGAGCCGGCATGTGGCGGTGATCTCCACGGCGGACGCCTCCGGGTCCGGGGCCAGGTCCACGGCGACGGAGGTCAGCGCCAGCGGGTGGCAGAGCGGGATCAGCTCGGCCGTGCGCTTGGCGGCCATGATGCCGGCGAGCCGCGCCACGCCCAGCACGTCGCCCTTGCCGATTTCGCCCGCCCGGATCAGCGCCAGCGTCTCCGGGGCCATGACGACCCGGCCGCCGGCGACCGCGACCCGCTCCGTCTCGTCCTTGGCGGACACGTCCACCATGGCCGCACGGCCTTCCTCGTCGAAATGGGTGAGTCGCGCGCTCATCCCGCTTCCCGCAGCAGGTCGAGGCCGAGGAGCGCGCGCGTTGCGGCCGCCACATCCGCCTCGCGCATCAGCGACTCGCCCACCAGGAAACGGGTGACGCCGACCCGCGCCAGCCGCTCTAGGTCGGCGGTGGCGGCAAGCCCGCTCTCGCCGACGGCAATCCGGTCGGCCGGGATGGAAGGCGCCAGCCGCTCGGCGGTCGCGAGGTCCACTTCGAGGGTCTTGAGGTTGCGGTTGTTGATGCCGATGAGCGGCGAGGAGAGACGCAGCGCGCGCTCAAGCTCCGCCTCGTCATGGACCTCGACCAGCGCGTCCATGCCGAGCGCGAACGCCGCCGCCTCCAGCTCCGCCGCCAGAACGTCGTCCACCGCGGCGAGGATGATGAGGATGCAGTCCGCGCCGAGCGCACGGGCCTCCGCCACCTGCCAGGGGTCCACCATGAAATCCTTGCGCAGCAGCGGCAACGGCACCGCCGCCCGCGCCTCGGCCAGATAGCGGTCCTCGCCCTGGAAATACGGCGTATCGGTCAGCACGGAGAGGCAGACGGCGCCGCCTTCGACATAGGCCCGCGCGAGCGCCGCCGGGTCGAAATCGGCGCGGATCAACCCCTTGCTGGGCGAGGCCTTCTTGATCTCCGCGATCAGGCCGTAGCCGTCCGCGCCCGCCAGCGCCGCTGCGAAGCCGCGCGGCGCGCCGCCGTCGGCCGCTTCCAGCCACGCAGGGGGCCGCTCGCGCTTCATCCGCGCCACATGCCCGCGCTTTTCGGCGACGATCCTGGCGAGAGTGTCCGACATGGCTTTTCCGGCCTTCCTGCCTCAGCCGCTATTGGTGACGCGCACCAGCGCCGCCAGACGGTCCCGCGCCGCGCCGCTGTCTATGGCCTCCTCGGCCAGCACCCTGCCTTCGGCCAGCGTGCGTGCGCGCTCCGCCACCACCAGGGCGGCGGCGGTGTTCAGCACCACGATGTCACGATAGGGCCCGGCCTCGCCGTCCAGCAAGGCCCGCATCGCGGCGGCATTGCATTCGGGGTCGCCGCCCTGCAGGTCCTCGGGCCGGGCAAGCGGCAGGCCGATTTCGCGCGGATCGACCTCGAAACGCCGGACTGCCCCGCCCTTCAGCTCCGCCACGTAGCTGACGCCCGTGGTCGTGATCTCGTCCATGCCGTCCGAGCCGTGGACGACCCAGGCGCGCTCGCCGCCGAGATTGCCGAGCACATGGGCGAGCGGCTCGATCCAGCGCTCGGCGAACACGCCGACAAGCTGGCGGCGCGCGCCTGCGGGATTGGAGAGCGGCCCCAGCAGGTTGAAGATCGTGCGCGTGCCGAGCTCGACCCGCGTGCCGGCGACGTGGCGCATGGCGCCGTGATGCCGGGGCGCCATGAGGAAGCAGATGCCGGCCTCCTCCAGCGCCTTCGGGACGAGCGCCATGTCGCAGTCGATATCGACGCCGAGCGCGCCCAGCACGTCGGAGGCGCCGGTTTGCGACGAGAGCGCCCGGTTGCCGTGCTTGACCACCGGCACGCCCGCGCCGGCCAGCAGCAGCGCGGCGGCGGTGGAAATGTTGAGCGTGCCCTTGTCGTCGCCGCCCGTGCCGGCGGTGTCGATGGCGTCGGCCGGCGCCTCGATGCGGAGCGCCTTCTCGCGCATGATCCGGGCCGCCCCGGTGATCTCGTCGATGGTCTCGCCGCGCACCCTGAGCGCCATCAGGAAAGCGCCCGTCTGGGAGGGCGTGGCGTCGCCCGACATCAGGATCTCGAAGGCCGCCTCCGCTTCCGCTTCGCCGAGCCGCGCGCCGTCCGCCACGCGCGCCAGGATGGCTCTCAGATCGCCGCTCATGCCGCGAACACCCGGCGTTCCGGCAGCGGCTTCGGCACCCCGGCCGGCGGGCGGCCCGCCACCGAAGTCAGGAAATTGGCGAGCAGGCGGTGGCCGTGCTCCGAAGCAATGCTCTCCGGGTGGAACTGGACGCCGTGGACATCGAGCGTGCGGTGGCGCACGCCCATCGCCAGGCCGTCCTCGGTCCAGGCGTTGACGGCCAGCTCGTCCGGCATCGTCCCGCGCTCGACGACGAGCGAGTGGTAGCGCGTCGCCTCGAAGGGAGACGGCAGGCCGGCGAACAGGCCGGTGCCGTCATGGTGGATGCGCGAGAGCTTGCCGTGCATGCAGACCGGGGCGCGCAGCACTTCTCCGCCGAAGGCCTGGCCGATGCACTGGTGGCCGAGGCAGACGCCGAAGAGGGGCACCCGCCCGGCGGCCTTCTCCACCAGCTCGAGGCAGATGCCGGCCTTGTCGGGGTCGCAGGGGCCGGGCGAGATCACGATGGCTTCGGGCTGCATCGCCAGCGCCTCGCCGGCAGTCAGAGCGTCGTTGCGCCGGACCTCGATATCGGCCCCGAGCTCGCCCATGAAATGCATCAGGTTGTAGACGAAGCTGTCATAGTTATCGATCAGCAGGATCATGCCGCCCCGCCCCTCCCGTTCAGCTTCCGGCCGAGCCGGCCGGCAAGGTCCTGCACGAACTGCCAGGCGACGCGGCCGGAGCGCGCGCCCCGCGTGACGGACCATTCGTTCGCCTGCCGGCGCAGCGCGTCCGGCTCGACCTCCAGGCCGAAATGCGCTGCATAGCCCTCCACCATCTCGAAATAGGTCGCCTGGTCGCAATTGTGGAAGCCGAGCCAGAGGCCGAAGCGGTCCGAGAGCGACACCTTCTCCTCCACCGCCTCGGCGGGGGCAATGGCCGTCGAGCGCTCGTTCTCGATCATGTCGCGCGGCATCAGGTGGCGGCGGTTGGAGGTGGCGTAGAAGACGACATTTTCCGGCCGGCCCTCCAGCCCGCCTTCGAGCACGGCCTTGAGCGACTTGTAGGTGGCGTCGCCGCCGTCGAAGGAGAGGTCGTCGCAGAAGAGCACGAAGCGCCGGCCGGCGCCCCGGAGCAGCGCCAGCAGGCCCGGCAGCGAGCCGATGTCCTCACGGTGGATTTCGACCAGCGCCAGCGCGCCCGGCCGCTCGGCCGCAATCTGCGCGTGAATGGCCTTGACCAGCGAGGACTTGCCCATGCCGCGCGCCCCCCAGAGCAGCGCGTTGTTGGCCGGCAGCCCCTCGGCGAAGCGGCGCGTGTTCTCCAGCAGGATGCCGGTCACGCGGTCTATGCCGCGCAGCAGCGGCAGCGCCACATGGCTCACCTCCGCCACCGGCGCGAGCCGCCCGCTCTCGGCATGCCAGACGAAGGCGTCCGCGGCCGCCAGGTCCGGCGCCGCCCCCCCTTCGGGCGACAACCGCTCCAGCGCGTCGGCGATGCGCCCCAGCAGCGGAACGAGCGCCGCCTCGGTCATGGGCCTTCCCTTCGTTCGTCAGGAACGCGCCTTGTAGCCCCCCGCCCCGCCGCCCGGCAAGCGGGCGCGGCCGATGTCGTGCGTCCGAAGTTCATATCGCCTCGTTCGGAGCGCCCGACCGCTCCCGCGTTATGCCCGGATGCCCCTTCCGTCACACCCGAACGCCCTACCTCCGTCATACCCGGACTTGTTCCGGGTATCCATGCGGCCCCCCGGCCGGAGCGGCGGAGGGAGATGCCCGGAACAAGTCCGGACATGACGGGATGGAGACGCCCGGACCTCCGTTCCGGCGCGCTAATCCGAGACCTTGGCGCCCCAGGCGTTGGTGGCGTAGTCGGCGGTGACGATGTCGAACACGACGCCGTTGGGGTCGTAGAACTTGATCTCGGTGGCGCCCTCGGCCGAGTCCGGCAGCCGCATATGGTAGCGCCCGCCATTGGCCTCGATCTGCCGGCTCATCGCGTCGATGTCATCGACCACGAAGCCCATATGGTGCAGGCCGTGGAAGTCCTTGCCGCGCTCGTCGCCCGCCTGCTCGTCGGTCCTGAACTTCAGGATCGCGAGGCTGACGGTGCCGTCGGAAAGCAGGATCGCGATATCGGACTGCATCTGCCGCGCCATGCCGAAGGTGTCCTCATAGAACCGCGCCGCCGCCTCCAGGTCCGGAACCGTGACCGCGATATGTCGAAGTTTAGCCATGCAAGCCTCCCTGTTCGCCGCGAAGGCCGATCAGAATTCCACGTCCCGCGGCACAACCGTGGCGCGCGGGGTTTCGGGGCCTTCGGGCTGGTTCAGCAGGTGTTCGATGAAAGACCGCTCGCCGCGTGCATCTTCCGCGGCCGGATCGGGGCGGTCCTCCTCCTGTTTGTCGCCGGACATGGTGTGCCCTCCTCCCGGTCCGCGCGAAGGTAACACACCGTCGGCCCACGGGTGCAGGACCTCCTCCGGGCTGAAACGGGCTTGCATGGACAGGTCGGCAGGGAGGCCCGCAACACCTCTTTCGTCATGGCCGGACTCGTTCCACTACTGTCCGGTTTAGCCATCGGGAGGCAGGGGCCGGGTATGGCCGCCGCTATCACCGGGCCTTGTTTCTGGCGTGCAGGCGGGCGAGGCGCAGTTCGCGTTGCAGGCCGTGGCGCCTCAGGAAGCGCTGCACCGTGGACTGGCCGAACTCCAGCCCCTCTGCGGCCAGCGCCTCGCGCAGCTTCCGGGCGGAAATCGCCGGGCGCGCCTCCAGAATGCGGAAAATCCGCTCCCGCTCCGGCTCGATCCGCGAGGCGCGGCCGCCCATGCGCTTGGCCCGGAGCCGGCCGCCGTCGAGATATGCCCGCACCCACCGGGAGACGCTGACATCGGCAACATCGAACAACCGGCCCACAGCCCGCGCGCTCATGCCCTTCTCGACCACCGCCGCAACCGCCCGGCGCCTCATCTCCTCGCCGACCGGCCGGCCCGGCCGTCTCTCCGCCAGACTGTCTGTCATCGATTTTCTCATTTCCTCTCCGCCGCCCTGCGACAGGCCGAACGATGCAACACCGCCCAGCGGGCGCGCGTCGCCGTTTGCTGCCCGGACATGCGGCGGGAAGGCGGACAGCCGGCTATCGGTTGCGGGGGGCGTGCGATCGGTGCGGCGCGCCTCTGCGCCTGCCGCACCCGTCCGCCCGTTCTTCAGGTCCAGATCATGCCTGCCCTGGGTTGTTGGAAAAGGTATTTGGAACATACATAGAACATATACAGATGATGTCAAGTCCCTCCTCATCGTCGTGAGGATTACAAAGACAGGTTGACAGAGAGACCAACGACATTTCTTCCGTCATACCTCAACACCCCCTCCGTCATACCCGGACTTGTTCCGGGTATCCATGCGGCCGCCCGGCGGAAGCGATGGCGAGAGATACCCGGAACAAATCCGGGTATGACGATATGGTGTCCGCGTATGACGCTGGAGAGAAGGCGCGAAGCCTCGCAAACCTGTCGTCAACCTGTCTATATAAACCCCATAACGAGCGGGCAGGCCCCGTTACGCGCCGATGTCCCAGAAGATGCCGGTCATCATTTCCAGGCCCTCGCGGAGGAGGGGGGCGAGGGCGTGTTCGTTGGGGGCGTGCTGGGAGCAGCCGGCGAAGGAGTGGGGCACCCAGATCGTCGGCATGGCGAGCACGTCGGTGAACACGTCGTTCGGGATCGAGCCGCCGAGATTGGGCAGCAGCGCCGGCGGGCGGCCGAGCGTTTCCTCGATCGAGGCCATGACGCGGCGCACCCAGGGGTCGTCGAGCGATGTGCGGGTGGCCTTCATGGTGGTGCGCAGGGGCGCCACCTGCACGTCCTCGAAGCCGTGTGCGTCGAGATGGGCGCGGATGGCGGGCAGGAAGCCCTCGTCGTCGGAGCCCGCGACGAAGCGCATCTGGATGACGGCGCGGGCGCGGGGCGGGATGGCGTTCACCGGCCGCTCTGCGTCGCCGGCGCCCAGGGCCAGCACTTCGAGCGCGTTCCAGCCGAAGACGCGCTCCCAGGGCGTCAGGCCCGGCTCGCCCCAGTCGGGGTCGATCTCCGGCGCGCCCGGCCCGCCGTCCACGGCGCAATCGGCGATCGCGGTGCGCACGGCGTTGGACATGGGCGGCGGCCTCAGCCCCTCGACCAGAATGCGCCCCCGCGCATCGACCATGCTGGCGACGGCGCTCGCAAGCCGCGTCGCCGGGTTGGAGAGCAGCCCGCCCCAATTGCCGGAATGGTGCCCGCCCTCGCGCGCGTCGATCTCCAGCGCATAGTTGATAACGCCGCGCGAGCCGAGATAAACCGTCGGCCGGTCCGGCGCGACGCGCGGCCCGTCGGAGGCGATCAGCACGTCGGCCGCCAGCCGTTCCCGGTTGGCTTCGGCGAAGGCGCGCAGGCCCTTCGAGCCGGTTTCCTCGCTCGTCTCGACCAGCAGCTTGGCGTTGAAGCCGAGCCCCCCGCGCTCCGCCAGCACCGCCTCCAGCGCGGCGAGCGCGATGCCGTGCTGGCCCTTGTTGTCCACCGTGCCGCGCCCGTAGAGCTTGTCGCCGTCGCGGTCGAGCGTCCAGGGGTCGCGGCCCTCGCGCCACTGGCCCTCATGGCCGAGCACGGTGTCGCCGTGTCCGTAAACGAGCACGGTCGGGAGCGCCTCGTCCTCATGCCTCACCGCCGTCAGCAGCGGCCCGCCGCCCTCCTCCGGGTTCGGCTCGACCCGGACCTCGAAGCCCATGCCTTCGGCGGCCGGCGCAATCTCCTCTTCCAGGTAGCGCCAGAGATGCGGCGCGAAATCCGGGTCCTGGCTGGTGGACGGCACCGCCACCCGCCGCGCCAGCACCTCGATGAACGCGCCGCTGTCATAGTGCTCGCGGATGCGGGCCAGCGCGCCGTCTCGGGAAGCGTCCGCTCCCTCGCCAATGCCGGTCATCGCTGCGGTCAGACCTCCGGCTCCGCCACGCCCGCCTGCCGGCAGGCTGCGGTCACGGTGTTGGCGAGCAGGCAGGCAATCGTCATCGGGCCGACGCCCCCCGGCACCGGCGTGATGGCGCCCGCAACCTCCGAGGCGCCGACGAAGTCGACATCGCCGACGAGCCGCGTCCTGCCCTCCTCCTCGGCTGGCACGCGGTTGATGCCGACATCGATCACCGTCGCGCCGGGTTGGACCCAATCGCCCTCGATCATCCGCGCCCGCCCGACGGCCGCCACCAGAATGTCCGCCCCGCGGCAGACGCCGGGCAGGTCCTGCGTGCGCGAATGCGCGAGCGTCACCGTGCAGTGCTGGGCGAGCAGCAGGGCCGCCATCGGCTTGCCGACGATGTTGGAGCGCCCGACGACCACCGCGCGCTTGCCGACCAGCCCGTCCGGGTGGACCTCGGCCAGCATGGTCATGCAGCCGCGCGGCGTGCAGGGCGCAAGCGCCGGGGCGCCGGTCCAGAGCGCGCCCACATTCTCCGGGTGGAAGCCGTCCACGTCCTTGGCGGGGTCGATGGCGCGCAGCACCTTGGCGGAGTCGATGCCGTCCGGCAGCGGCAATTGCACCAGGATGCCATGCACCGCCGGGTCGCGGTTCAGGCTGTCCACCAGCGCCAGCAGGTCCGCCTCGGGCGTGTCGTCCGGCAGGCGGTGCTCGAAGGACGCCATGCCGGCGGCCTCCGTCTCGCGGTTCTTGTTGCGGACATAGACGGCGCTTGCCGGATCGTCGCCGACCAGCACCACGGCGAGGCCGGGCCGGACGGTTCCCGCCAGCGCCGCGACCTGGGCCGCGACCCGCCCGCGCAGCTTCGCCGCCAGCGCCTTGCCGTCGATGATGCGCGCTCCGCTCATAGAAGCTTCCTCCCCGCTCAGGCCATGGAGTAGATCATGCGCCCGACCACGCCGCGCAGGAAGTAGATCAGCAACAGCAGGATCAGCGGCGAAAAGTCCAGCCCCGAGATCATCGGCACGAAACGCCGGATCGGGCGGAGCGCCGGTTCGGTCAGCCGCCAGAGCACGTTCATCGCCGTGCGGACGAATCCGTTCGCGGTGTTGACGACATTGAAGGCGGCAAGCCAGCTGAACACCACCCAGACGATCAGGACGATCTGGTAGAGCTCCAGCACGACATCGAGAAGCTGGAGCAACGGCACGAGAATGACATTCATGGGCCCCGGTCGCCTCCGGCGGATGGACCCGGCTCCGGCCGGGCCTTGACAGGCTTCGACGCCTTGAACATAACCCCGCTTCCCGGCCGCCGCCTAGAGGCGTCGTCGGTCGATCTGTGGGGCCGTAGCTCAGCCGGGAGAGCGTCGCGTTCGCAATGCGAAGGTCAGGGGTTCGAGCCCCCTCGGCTCCACCAGTTCGCGTCTAGCCGCCCAAATCCTCGCTGGCGAGCACGGCCATCAGCGCATAGACGCCGACCTCGCCCCGTCCCGCGAGCGCCTCGGCCGCGCGCCGCGCTGCGCCCTCCGTCGCGGTCTGCACCAGCACCGCCCGCGCCGCCTGGGTGTCCGGCCCGCGGATCGAGGCTTCCGCGGTCGGGCTGCCGGTGGCCGCCATGTCGAGATGCCAGCGCATCGCGCTCAATGCCCCTTCGGCCCCGGCCAGCGCCTCCAGATCGACCGCGCCGAGGCCCTCGTCGGCGCGCAGCACCGCCGCCCAGGCGCCCACGGACACCTCGCCCGCCTCGCCCTCGACCGTCATCGCCGAGCGGATCGTGTTGCGGAAGACGTGCATCACGCGCTCCGTCCAGGCGGTCGGGTCGTTCAGGCGGTCGCGATAGGCTTTCGACGCCAGCACGCCGACATCCTCCGTGTGGTACCAGGTGAAATAGCCCCGGTCGGCCTCGACCGCGCGGTAGCGCACGCCCTTGAGGAAGCCCGGCACGCCCACCCGCTCCGGGAAGTGCTCGCGGTGGTACCACTCGTTGAAATCCGCCTCGCCTTCCGCGGCGCAGTCCATCCAGATCGCCAGAATCCCGTTACCCATAGACCCCTCCCATTACTGCATCGGGCGCCGCCCGCCGCCTTGACGGGTGGTCCTGTGCCGCCCATGGTCGCGCCTGACGGCAGCGAGGACAAGGCGCGTGGACGGAACCGCCCTGCAATATGCCGGGGAGAGCGCCCGGCAGGCGGCGCGGACGGTCGCCCGGCTCGATGCGCTGGGCTCCGAGACGCACACCGACCGGGGGCGGGTGCTCGCCATCCTGAAAGAGGGCGTGGAGGAAACGCGCGGGGCCGTGCGCGCCGCCTTCGAGGCGGGGCAGCCGGCCCACATCGCCATGAACGACCTTTCCGCCGCTATGGACCGGATTGCGGGCGGCCTGTTCGACTTCGTTGCGGGAACCGCGTTCCCCGCCGCCAACCCCACCATGGGCGACCGCTTCGCGCTGGCGGCCCAGGGCGGCTACGGGCGCGGCAGCCTCGCGCCCTATTCGGACCTCGACCTCCTGTTCCTGCTGCCCTGGAAGGTCACGCCGAGGGTCGAGCAGATCGTCGAATATGTGCTGCTGCTGCTCTGGGACACGGGCCTCAAGGTCGGCCATGCCACCCGCTCGGTCGATGAGTGCCTCCGCCTCGCCGGGCGGGACACGACGATCTGCACCAGCCTGCTGGAGACGCGCTTCCTCTGGGGCGAAGCCGGACTTTACGACGAGTTCCGCGCCCGCTTCGCCGACGAGCTGGTCAGGAAGACGGGGCCGGAATTCGCCGAGCGCAAGCTGGCCGAACGCGACGAGCGGCATCTGCGCTTCGGCGACAGCCGCTATGTCGTCGAGCCGAATGTCAAGGAAGGCAAGGGCGGGCTGCGCGACCTCCACACCCTCTACTGGATCGCCAAGTATCTTTACCGGGTGGACAATGTGGGCGAACTGGCGGGCAAGGGCGTGTTCGCGCCGGCGGAGCTTGCCGCCTTCCTCAAGGCGGAGCGGTTCCTCTCGACCGTCCGCTGCCACCTGCACTATCTGGCCGGGCGCGCCGAGGAGCGGCTGACCTTCGACCTCCAGCAGGAGATCGCCGGCAGGCTCGGCTATCGCAGCCGCGCCGGGGCGCGCCCGGTCGAGCGCTTCATGAAGCACTACTATCTGGTGGCGAAGAGGGTCGGCGACCTGACGCGCATCTTCTGCGCCGCGCTCGAGGACGAGCATCGCCGCAAGCCGCTGTTCTCCCTCTCGCGGCTCTTGACCCGCGACCGGCAGATGGGCCCGTTCACCGCCGAAGGCGGCTGGATCACGCTTGCCGACGAAAGCGCCTTCGCCGACGACCCGGCCGCCATGCTGCAGCTCTTCCACGAAGCCCAGCAACACGAACTCGACATCCATCCGGCGGCGCTCAGGCAAGTGACCCGGAACCTGCACCGGATCGATTCCGGCTTCCACCGCCGGCCGGAAGCGGCATCGCTCTTCCTGGACATGATGACCTCGGAGAAGGCGCCGGACGTCACGCTCCGGCGGATGAACGAGGCGGGGCTGCTCGGCCGTCTCATCCCCGTGTTCGGGCGGGTCGTGGCGCAGATGCAATACGACATGTACCACACCTACACGGTGGACGAGCACACCATCCGGGCGATCGGCATCCTGCACCGCATCGAGCAGGGCGAACTGCGCGACGAGACCCCGGTCGCCTCCGAGGTCGTCCACAAGGTGCTGTCGCGCCGGGCGCTCTATCTCGCGGTCTTCATGCACGACATTGCCAAAGGACGCGGCGGCGACCATTCGGTGCTGGGGGCCGAGGACGCGCTCAGGCTCGGGCCGGAGCTCGGCCTCACCGACGAGGAGACCGAAACTGTCTCATGGCTGGTTCGCCATCATCTCGCCATGAGCGCGGCCGCCTTTAAGCTCGACCTCAACGACGCGCGCGCCATCGCCGATTTCGCGGACCTCGTGCAGTCTCCGGAACGGCTCAGGCTGCTGCTGGTGCTGACCGTGGCGGATATCCGCGCGGTCGGCCCCAATGTCTGGAATGCATGGAAGGCCGCCTTGCTGCGCGAGCTTTATTTCAAGACCGAGGAACTGCTGACCGGCGGCGATGTCCGCCTCGCCGCCGCCGAGCGGGTGCGCGAGGCGCAGGACGGACTGCGCGCCGCCCTGCCCGGCTGGCCGGACGACACCTTCGCCGCTTTTGCCGACGCCGCGCCCGCGAGCTACTGGCTCGCCTGGGACCTGGACACGCTGGTCCATCACGCCGGCATGATCGCGGAGGTCCGCGACGACCCCGCGGCGCTTTCCGTGAAGGCCCGCATCGACGAGAGCCGGGCGGTCACCGAAGTGGTGTTCTGCGCACATGACCACCCGGGCCTGTTCGCGCGTTTCGCGGGCGCGCTGGCAGCATCGGGGATGAGCGTCGTCGAGGCCCGGGTGTTCACCTTTGCGGACGGCATCGCGATAGACACCTTCCAGGTCCAGGATCCCGAAGGGCATGCGGTGACCGGCGCGCGCCAATTGCAGGCGCTGGAGCGCCGGGTGCGGGAGGCGCTGGGCGGCGAGATCGACCTTCGGCGCGAGGTCCGGCGCCGGCGGTCCTGGCCGTCGCGCACCGCCGTGTTCATCGTGCCGCCGCGCGTGCTGATCGACAACCGCGCCTCCGCCACCCACACCGTGATCGAGGTCAACGGGCGCGACCGGCCGGGCTTTCTGTTCGATGTGGCCCGCGCCCTTTCGGACCTCAGCCTCCGGATCACCACGGCGCGCATCGCCACCTATGGCGAACGGGTGGTCGATGTGTTCTATGTCAAGGATGTGTTCGGGCTGAAAGTCGTCCATGACGGCAAGCTCGCCCGCGTGCATGAAAGCTTGCTGCAGGCGGTCGCAGGCCCGGACGAAACCGGCTGAGGGCTGGCGATGGCGCTCCTGCGCGCCGCCGCGACCGTCGGCGGCTACACCATGGCGAGCCGGGTGCTGGGCTTTGCGCGCGACCTCGCATTCGCCGCGCTGCTGGGCGCCGGGCCGATAGCCGACGCCTTCCTCGTCGCCTTCCGCCTGCCCAACCTGTTCCGCCGGCTGTTTGCGGAAGGCGCTTTTGCCGCGGCCTTCGTGCCGATGTTCTCGGGCCGGCTGCAGCAGGACGGGCGCAAGGCGGCGCTCGCCTTCGGCGAGGAAGTGATGGCGGTGCTGTTCGCCGCGCTGCTCGTGTTCACCGCGCTCGCCGAAGCCTTCATGCCGATCCTGGTCGCGGTCCTGGCGCCGGGATTCCTCGACCAGCCGGAACGCTTCGGCCCGGCCGTGCTCTTCTCGCGCCTCACCTTCCCCTATCTCATGTGCATGGCGTTGCTGGCCTTCTTCGCCGGCATATTGAACAGCTTCTACCGTTTCGCGGTTCCGTCGGCCGCGCCGATCCTGCTGAATGTCGTGCTGATCGCGGCGCTGGCCATCTCCGCGCTCTGGACCGGCGCGCCGGGGCTGACGCTCTCCATCGGCGTCTGCCTCGCGGGGTTCGGACAGCTGGCGCTCATCCTCTGGGACATGCGCCGGGCGCGGCTCAGGCTCCGGCTGCGCAGGCCCCGGCTCACGCGCGGCGTCCGCCGGCTGCTCCGGCAACTGGTTCCGGGCACGCTCTCCGCCGGCGCGCTCCAGATCAACCTGCTGATCGGCACGATGATCGCCTCGCTGCTGCCGACCGGGGCCGTCGCCTGGCTGCATTATGCGGACCGCATCTACCAGCTGCCGCTCGGCGTGGTCGGCATCGCGCTCGGCACGGCGCTGCTGCCGCGCCTCACCCGCACGCTCGAAGCCGGCGACGACAAGGGCGCGTCCGACGAGATGAACCGGGCGGTCGAGATCGCCATGCTGCTGGCGCTTCCGGCCGCGGCCGCGCTCATCGCCATGCCGGAGGCGGTGGCGGGCGTGCTGTTCGAGAGGGGCGCCTTCACGGCGGCGGACACGCAGGCGACGGCGGCGGCCATCGCCGCCTTCGCCGCCGGCCTGCCGGCCTTCGTGCTGGTGCGGGTGCTGCAGCCGGGCTTCTTCGCGCGCGGCGACATGCGCATCCCGTTCCGGCTGACCGTGGTCGCCGTGGCGCTCAACACCGCGCTTAGCCTCGCGCTCTACCGGGAAATCGGGCATGTCGGCATCGCCGCCGCCACCAGCGCCGCCGCCTGGGCCAATGCGGCCCTCCTGTGGGCGATGCTGCGGCGCTGCGGCCATTGCGAGGCGGACCGGCGGCTCCTCTCCCGCCTGCCGCGCGCCGCCGGCGCTTCGCTCGTCATGGCGGCGGCGCTTCTCGGCGGGCTGGAAGCGCTCGGCCCCTGGCTCGCAGGCGGCGAGGCCGCACGGATCGGGGCGCTGGCGCTACTCTGCATCGGCGGCTTTGCGGTGTTCGCCCTCGCCGCGCTCGGCCTCGGCGCGGTCAGGCTGGCGGAAGTAAGGCGCTTGCTGGCTTCTCGAAGGGCTGCAACGGAGGACTAAGGCAGGGCGGAACGGTCAGCCCGCCGGCATCCCTTCCATGAACTCCGCCTCCGAGTGGTGGCATTCTATGGCGTGCCGCCCGCCGAGATTCCGGACGGGCGGCGTCTCCCGGTCGCAGGTGCCGTCGATGGCGATCGGGCAGCGGTCGAAGAAGGGGCAGCCCGTATCGGTCATCGTGACGACGCGGTCGATGCCCGCCTGCGCCTCCTGGCTCTCCATCGTCTCTTCCAGCCAGCCGATGCGCAGTTCCGGAACCGAGGCGATCAGCAGGCGGGTATAGGGATGGTAGGGAGGCGAGAGCACGCGGTCGGTCGGCCCCTGCTCCACCACCCGCCCGGCATAGAGCACGACGATGTCGTCGGCGAAGGACGCGACCGTGGACAGGTCGTGGCTGATGAAGACGAAGGACACGCCGCTCTGGCGCCGGAGCCGCTTGAGGAGCTCGATGACATTGGCGCCGACTATGGTGTCGAGCGCGGAAATCACCTCGTCGCAGAGCAGCACTTCGGGCGACGCCGCCAGCGCGCGGGCGAGGTTGACCCGCTGTTTCTGCCCGCCGGAAAGCTCCTCGGGATAGCGCCCGGCAAACTCCGGCGGAAGCTCCACCATCTGCAGCAGCTCGCCGACACGCTGGCGCCTCTCCTTCCCGCGCAGGCCGAAATAGAATTCGAGCGGGCGGCCGAGAATGCTGCCGATCCTCTGGCGCGGATTGAGCGCGACATCGGCCATCTGGAACACGAACTGGATCTTCTGGAGCTCGCTGCGCTCGCGCTGCTGGAGGCCGGGCCGGAGCGGTTCGCCGTCCAGCAATATCTCGCCTTCGACGGCGGGCAGCAGGCCGGACACGACCCGTGCGAGGGTGGACTTGCCGCAGCCCGACTCGCCGATGATCCCGACCGTGTGGCCCCGCTGCACGGTCAGGTTGACATCGCGCAGCACCTTGACGGTCACGGAGCCGTCCATGCGCCGGCCGTAGCCCGCATTGACGCCCTTCACCTCGATGGCGGGACTGTCCCGCAAATGCTCCGCCAGCGCCTCGTCGCCCTGGCCTGCGGCCGGGGGCGGTCGCACGGCCGCCATCAGCCGGCGCGTATAGTCGTGCGCTGGGCGGTTGATGACCTGGTCGGCGTCTCCGTGCTCCAGGATGTCGCCTGCATAGAGGACGACGATGCGGTCGGCGATCTGGGCGACGACGGAGAGGTCGTGGGTGACATAGAGCGCCGCCGCCCCTTCGCGCTTGATGACCGACTTGAACGCCTTGAGCACCTCGATCTGGGTCGTGACATCGAGGGCGGTGGTCGGCTCGTCCAGGATCAGAAGGTCCGGCCTGCCGCAGAGCGCCATGGCCGCCATCAGCCGCTGCAATTGCCCGCCGGACACCTGGTGGGGATAGCGCCTGCCGAGGCGGTCCGGGTCCGGCAGCTCCAGCGCCCGGTAAAGCTCTTCGGCGCGCTCCTCCGCCTCCTCGCGGCTCATCTGCCCGTGGAGGACGGGGGACTCGGTCACCTGCTCGCCGATGGTGAGCGCCGGGTTGAAGGTGGCGGCCGCGCTCTGGGCGAGATAGGCGACGCGCTGGCCGCGCATGTCGCGCTTCTCGTCCGGCGGCATGGAGATCACGTCGCGGCCGTCCAGGCGGACCTCGCCGCCGGTGAACTCCAGGCCCGGCTTGGAATATCCGAGCGCCGAGAGCGCGATGGTGGTCTTGCCCGAGCCGGATTCGCCGATGAGCGCCACCACCTCGCCCCGCTCGATGCCGAAGCTCACGCCCTTGACGATGGGCGCCAGGCTGCCGTCGTCCTTGCGCGCGTCTATCGTCAGGCCGTCGACTTCGAGGAGGGCGGGCATCAGATCATCCTCTTCGCCAGCCGCCCGCCGGCATGGGCGGAGACATCGTCCACGATGAGGTTGATGGCGATTGTGAGCGTGGCGATGGCGAGCGCCGGGACCAGCGGCGCGACGGCGCCGTAGGGAAGCCCCGAAAGGTTCTCCCGCACCATGCTGCCCCAGTCGGACTGGGGCGGCTGCACGCCGAGGCCGAGGAAGCTCAGGCTCGAGATGAAGAGGATGACATAGACGAAGCGCAGCCCGAAATCGGTCGCCATCGGCATGGCGACATTGGGCAGGATCTCGCGGGTGACGATCCACCACAGCCCCTCGCCGCGCACCCGCGCCGCCTCGACGAAATCGCTGACCTTCACATCGAGCCCGAGCGACCGCGCGATCCGGAACACGCTCGAGGCGTATATGAGGCCGGTCAGCACGATCAGGATCGGGATGGTGCTGCCGATAGCGGCGATCACCACGAGCGCCAGCATGATGCTCGGGATCGACAATATGGCGTCGTTGAACCGGCTGAGCGTGGAATCCATGACGGTTCCGCCCACCGCCGCTGCAATGCCGAGCGTGACGCCCACGAGATAGGCGAGCAGCGTCGAGGCGAGCGAGATGCCGATGGTCGTGCGCGCACCGAACAAAGTGCGGGAAAGTATGTCGCGGCCGAGATAGTCGGTGCCGAGCCACGCGATATCGCTTGGCGGCTGGTAGTCCGTCTCGGGATAGGGATTGTCGCTGCCGGGCACGATGAACAGCGCCTCGTCCAGGATGTCGGCCTCGTGATAGGGCGAGATCGACGGCCCGATGAACACGATGGCCATCCAGAAGGCGACGACGCAGACCCCGAGCTTGCCGCTCCAGGAAAGCCGCAGCCGCCGCCGCGGCGGCGCGTCGGGCAGTTCCTCGAAGGCAGCCCCGGCTTCGGACTTGTCCACGCTGTCGGCCATGAAGCTTCCTCTATTTCGGGTGCCGCAGGCGGGGATTGGACAGGATCGAGACCATGTCCGCGATGAAGATCAGCACGATGTAGGTCGCGCAGAAGATCATGGCGCAGGCCTGCACCAGCGGCAGGTCGCGCGTCTGCACGGCGTCGATCATCAGCTTCGCCAGCCCCGGATAGGCGAAGATCGTCTCGACGATCACCACGCCGCTTACGAGATAGGCGAGGTTGAGGGCGATGACATTGGCGATCGGCCCGATGGCGTTGAACAGCGCATGGCGCAGGATGATCCGCTTGCGCGGCACGCCCTTCAGGATCGCCATCTCGATATAGGGGGAACTCATGACGTTGAGCACGGTGGCCCGCGTCATGCGCATGATCTGCGAGGAGGCGACGATAATCAGGGTGAGCGCCGGCATCGCCAGCGCCCGGACCAGCTTCATCCCGGTCTCCTGCCCGCTGATATAGGCCGTGGCCGGCAGCCAGCCGAGCTGCACCGCCACGATCAGCACCAGCATGGTGGCGACCAGGAACTCGGGCACCGAGATGAGCCCGAGCGTGGTGAAGGTAACCGCGCGGTCGAGTTTCGTGCCGGGATACATGGCCGCCAGCAGGCCTATCGTCACCGCGAAGGGCACCGCGACCATCGCGACCGCGCCGGCGAGGCGCAGCGTGTTGACCAGGCGGGGCATGAGCATTTCGGAGATCGGGGTGCCGATCGTGCCGGCCCCGGCGCCGGCCTTGGAGAAGCCGAGGTCTCCCGTCAGCAGATCGCTCAGCCAGATCCAGTAACGGATAGGCGCAGGCTCATCCAGGCCGAGCTTGGCCCGGAGCGCCGCCAAGGATTCCGGCGTCGCCATCTGGCCGAGGATGATGTTGGCCACATCGCCCGGCAGAATGCTGGTGCCGACGAAGATCAGCACCGACACGACGAACAGGGTCGCGACGCCGAGTGCGGTCCGGCGCAATATCGCGTTTAGCAATGTCATTCCAAGGACGGTCCCGAACGGGCCGCCATGCCTCGCTGGAAGCGGCCGGAGTGCCGGTCGCGGCTTCGCAGCGGCGGCCGGAGAATAAGGCCCGCGCGGCCGAAGCCGCGCGGGCCCGTTTCATCCGGACGACGGCACGGCCGGGCTCACTCGTCCATCCAGGCGAACTCGACCCATTCATAGGCGCCGAGCGAGCCGAACGGCACATTCGGGATGCCCTGGACCTTGTTGCTGGCGCCGTCCACCTCGTTCACGTGGCAGGGGATCACCATGCCGCTGCCATTGTGGATGAGGGTCTGCATTTCGCAGAGCATGCCGTGGCGCTTGGCCGGATCGGTCTCGGCGAGCTGGGCCGTGAGCAGCTCTCCCATCCGCTGGTTGTTCCAGAAGGTGTCGTTCCAGGCCGCGCCCGGAGCGAACTGGATGGCCATCTGCGCGTTCGCCGTGGGACGCATGTTCCACGACACGACATTCATCGGCTCCTTCATCCACACCGCGCCCCAATAGCCGTCGGTCGGCACCTGCTTGATCCTGAGATCGAAGCCGATCTTCTTGAGATTGGCCTGCATCAGGAGGCAGATTTCGACGATGCCGAGGCGGACCGGCGCGACATGCAGCTCGGCGGAGGTGACGCCCGACTTCTCCAGGTGGAATTTGGCCTTGTCCGGGTCGAACGGGCGTTGCGCCAGCTCCGCGCAATGGTCCGGGCCGAAGGCCGGCCCGACCGGGTGGTCGTTGCCGACCGTGCCGTGCCCCTTGAGGATCGCACGCACGATGCGTTCGCGGTCCTGGATGTATTGCATGCCCTTGACGAAGTCGTCGTTCTCGCCGGGTGCGGTGTTCTTCAGGATGCAGATGCCGGTATAGGCGCTGGTCGGCGTCGAAATGACGCGCACGCCGTCGGCCTCCTCGACACGGGGAATGCTCTTGGAGTCGACCTGGTTGATGAGCTCCACGTCGCCGGCGATCAGCGCATTGGCCCGCGCCAGCGGGTCGGTGATGGCGGTGATCTCCAGCGCCTCGAAATTCGCGCCGTCCCGCCAGTAATTCGGGTTGCGCACATGGGTGGAGCGCACGCCGGCCTCGAAGGACTCGAGAATGAACGGGCCGGTGCCGTTGCCCTTCTTGAAGTCCTCGGTGTCCATCTTGGCGATCTTCGCCTGCTTCTCGGTGAGCTTCGCGGGAAGATCGGAATCCGGCGTTTTCAGGATGGCCTTGACGGTGTGCCCGTCCACCTTCTTCCACTCCTGCACCGACTGGAACAGCGCCTTGGCGACCGAGGGGGACGCCTCGCCGAGATGGCGGTTCATGCTCCAGACCACATCGTCGGCGGTCAGCGGCGAGCCGTCGTGGAACTCCACGCCCTTGCGGATCTTGAAGGTGTATTCGGTGGCGTCGCTGTTCGCCGACCATTCCTCGGCGAGCTCCGGCGCGAGCATCATGTTGTCGCGCATCTGGACGAGGCCGTTATAGGTGGCCCGCCCCCGCGTGTAGTCGATGCCCGAGGTGAAGACGATCGGGTCCATCTGGTCGTCGGGCCCGTGGAGGTTGTTCGCGTAGCGCACCGTCCCGCCCTTGCGCGGCGTTGCCGCGAGCGCGCTGGACGAATGCAGGAAGCCCGTTGCGGCGGCGCCGGTAACGCCGAGCGCGCCGAGGGCTGCGAGGAAGTCGCGCCGGCCCATTACGCCGTCGCGAACCATCTGCTGGAACTTCAGGATATCTTTCACGTTTGCGCTCTCCCTGCCGTCTGTCCCGGTTCCGTTATGGGCGGATGCAGTCCGATACAGAAACTCCCTGCCGGCCAGACGGGCGATTTGTCGATCTCTCCGCGGCAGCATTCGTTGAATGCCGCCGCAGCGCGGCGCAGGAGCATCGATGGTCGAGACCGCTCCGGAAATACCGCCGCTATGTTTCAACCCGGCGAAACGCCAGGCTGCCGGCCGGCATTTATGCAAGTATCCGCCAACCGCGTCAAATCGGCGGCCGGCGGCGGCGCTCGCACAGGCGGGCGCGGCAATCTATGCTGGCGCCGGCACAGACTGGGGAGCCGGGTTGGATGGGCGTATTGGAAGGCAAGGTCGTTCTGGTGACGGGGGCGGGCCGTGGCATCGGTCGCGAGGTTGCGGTTCTGGCGGCGCGCGAGGGCGCGCAGGTGGTCGTGAACGACCTTGGCGGCGATGTCGGCGGTTCGGGGGCGGATGCGACGCCGGCCCAGGAGACCGTGGCGATGATCGAGGCGGCGGGCGGCGAGGCGGTCGTCAACGGCGACAGCGTGGCCGATTACGAGGCGGCGGGCCGGATGGTCGGCCAGGCGGTGGAGACCTTCGGGCGCATCGACGGGGTTGTGAATGTGGCCGGCATTCTGCGCGATGTGATCTTCCACAAGATGAGCGAGGCGGACTGGGATGCGGTGATTTCGGTGCATCTCAAGGGCTCGTTCAATGTGGCGCGCAATGCGGCGGACCGTTTCCGGGCGCAGGAGTCGGGGGCGATGGTGCATTTCACCTCGACCTCGGGTCTGATCGGCAATTTCGGCCAGGCGAACTATGCGGCGGCGAAGATGGGGATTGTCGGGCTGTCGAAGTCGATCGCGCTCGACATGCAGCGCTTCAATGTGCGCTCCAACTGCATGTCGCCCTTCGCCTGGACGCGCATGATCGAGACCATTCCGGCCGGCACGCCGCAGGAGCTGGAGCGGATCGAGAAGCTGAAGACACTGCAGCCCGCGCAGATCGCGCCGATGGTGGTCTATCTGCTTTCCGACCTTGCGAGCGGCGTGACGGGGCAGATCTTCGCGTCGCGCCGCAACGAGCAGTTCATCTTCAACCAGCACCGCCCGGCGCGCTCCGTCCACCGCGGCGAGGGCTGGACGGCGGCAGCCATCCACGAACACGCCATGCCGTCCCTGAAGGCGGCCTTCTCGCCGCTCGACCGCGACGGCGACGTTTTCTACTGGGATCCCGTCTGACGGCAGGCGGCGGCCGGACCGGGCGGCACGGGGCGGGAAAGGAGCCGGCATGTTCGACGAGATGACCGGCGACAGCGCCGAAGTGAGGGAGCCCTACAGCGACATCGCCGCCTGGATCGAGGCGAGCGGCATCGATACGCTGCGCCGGCACACGGCCGAGGCGGAGGCGATATTCCGGCGCATCGGCATCACCTTCGCCGTCTATGGCGAGGGCGGGGACCCGGAACGGCTGATCCCGTTCGACCTCATCCCGCGGGTGTTCGCCGCCGCCGAGTGGCGCCGGCTGGAGCGCGGCATCCGCCAGCGCGCGCTCGCGCTCAACGCCTTCCTCCAGGACGTCTATCACCGCGGCGAAATCCTGCGCGCCGGGATCGTGCCGGAGCGCCTGGTTTACCGGAATGCGGCCTTCGAGCCGGCGATGATCGGCGTCGATCCGCCGGGCCGGGTTTATTCCCATGTGGTCGGCATCGACATCGTGCGCACCGGCGAGCGGGAATTCCAGGTGCTGGAGGACAATTGCCGCACGCCGTCCGGCGTCAGCTACATGCTGGAGAACCGGGAATGCATGATGCGGACCTGCCCGGAACTGTTCCGCGGCGGCAGGATCGAGCCGGTCGATGTCTATCCCGAAGAGCTGCGCCGGACGCTGGGGGAGATGGCGCCCCCCGCTTGCGCCGGCGACCCGGTTATCGCGCTCCTGACGCCGGGGCCGTTCAACTCCGCCTATTACGAACATTCCTTCCTCGCCGACCTCATGGGCATCGAGCTGGTCGAGCCCCAGGACCTGTTCGTCGATGAGGGCCTGTGCTGGATGCGCACGACCCGGGGGCCCGAGCGCGTGGACGTGCTCTACAGGCGCATCGACGACGCCTTTCTCGACCCGCTCTCCTTCCGTCCCGACAGCATGCTCGGCGTGCCCGGCCTGTTCGACGCCTACCGGGCCGGCGGCGTGACGCTCTGCTCTGCGCCCGGCGCCGGCGTTGCCGACGACAAGGAAGTCTATGTCTATGTACCGGAGATGATCCGCTTCTATCTGGGTCAGGAGCCGATCCTGCGGAACGTGCCGACCTGGCGCTGTTCGCATGACGAGGAGCGCGCCTGGGTGCTGGAGCGGCTGGACGAGCTGGTGGTGAAGGAGGTGCACGGCTCGGGCGGCTACGGCATGCTGATCGGGCCGCATTCGACCGCCGCCGAGCGCGCGGAGTTCGCGGAGAAGATCCGCCGCGATCCCGACGGCTACATCGCCCAGCCGACCCTGGAGCTCTCCTCCTCGCCCTCTCTGTCCGAGACCGGCGTCGCCGGCCGGCATGTCGATTTCCGGCCCTACTGCCTGATCGGGCGCACCATCCGCCTCGTCCCCGGCGGCCTCACCCGCGTCGCGCTCCGCGAGGGCTCGCTGGTCGTCAATTCCAGCCAGGGCGGCGGCGTCAAGGACACCTGGGTGCTGGCGGAATAGCCGTCTCCCGGCGGGACAGCCGGCGCGAAACCCGCCTATACTGCCCCCCGAACCCTGCGGAACCGGGACGATGCTGAGCCGGACGGCGGAGAGCCTTTTCTGGATGGCGCGCTACCTGGAGCGCGCGGAGGCGACCGCGCGGCTGATCGATATGGGCCGGCGCATGGCGATGCTGCCCGGCGCCTACGGGCAGGAGGAGTGGCGCTCGGTTGCGGCCGCGGCCGGGGCCGGCGCGGCGTTCGGCCCCGATGACCGGGTCGGCGAGGCCGAGGTCTGCCGGAGCCTCATTCTCGACGAGGACAACCCCTCCTCGATCCGGGCCTGCTTCGACAGCGCCCGGAACAATGCCCGCGCCGTGCGCACCGCGCTCACCGCCGACATGTGGGAGGGGCTGAACGACGGCTGGCGGTGGCTCGGCGGCGTCGAAGCGGAGACCGTCCGGCGGGACCTGCCCGCCACGCTGGACCGCATCAGGAGCCTCTCGGCGCTCTTCCGGGGCGCGGCGCAGACGACCATGCTGCGCGGCGAGCGTTACGACTTCCTCTCCGCTGGGGCCTTCCTCGAACGCGCCGACATGACGCTCCGGCTCCTCGACGCCAAATATTTCGTGCTGCTGCCCGAAACCGGCCTCCTGCTCGACAACCGCGACCGCTACCGCTGGATCAGCCTGCTGCACGCCACGTCGGCAGTGCGCGCCTTCCACTATGTCTATCGCGGCGATTTCGACCCGTCGAAAATCGCCCATTTCATGATCCTGAATGCCGAGTTCCCGTGCTCGCTCGCCTTCTGCTACGCCGGCCTGAGGGCGGCGCTCGCCCGCCTGGCGGACCGGTACGGCGCGCGCCACGACTGCCACGCCACGGTCGAGCAGACCGTCCGCCGGCTGCAGAACCGGGATATGGACGACATTTTCGACGAGGGGCTGCACGAGTTCCTGCTGGAGGCGCTCCGGCTGAATGCCCGCCTCTCCGGCGAGCTCTCCCGCGCCTACCATTTCTGAAGGCTCGCCGCATGCGCCTCTCCATCCGCCACGATACGGTTTACGGCTACGACCCGCCGCCCGCGCAGCTGACCCTGCGGCTCAGGCTGTTCGCGGTCGATTGCGCCATGCAGCGCGTCGAGGCCTGGTCGGTGCGCGTGAACGGGTCCGAGGTCGCGCCGCTGCTGACCAACTCCTTCGGCGACCGGGAGGCGCTCTGGCGGGCGCCGGAGCGGGTGGAGCGGGTGGAGGTCTCGGTCGAGGGCACGGTCGAGACCGAGGACAGGGCCGGCATGCTCGGCCGCTGGCCGCCGCACCGCCCGGCGGTTTTCCTGCGCTATACGCCGCTCACCGGACCCGAGGGCGGCATTGCCGGTTTCGCGCAGCAGGTCGCCGCCGCGAGCGACGGCCTGCTGCCGATGCTCCACAAGCTGAACGAAGCCGTCGCCGACGCGGTCGAATACCGCCCGGGCGCGACCGACGGCAGCGTCACGGCCGCCGGGGCGCTGGAGCGCGGCGCCGGCGTCTGCCAGGACCAGGCGCATCTCTTCGCCGCCGCCTGCCGCTTCCTCGAAGTCCCGGCGCGCTATGTCGTCGGCTATCTGCACGACCCAGAATCCCCGCTCGGCGAAACCCATGCCTGGGCGGAAGCCTGGGTGCAGGGGCTCGGCTGGGTCGGCTTCGACCCGACCCACCGCCAGAGCCCGACCGACGCCTATGTCCGCCTCGGCTCCGGCCTCGACGCCTTCGACGCCGCCCCCATCCGCGGCCACATCCACGGCGAAAGCGCGGAAACCCTCACCGCCGATGTCGCGGTGGGCACGGCGCAATAGGCCGGCCCCGCCGCCGGCCCGGCCGGACCGGCGTCCTTTCAGGACACCCTGTCTCTTCAAACCGGAGGGAGACGAGCAATGAACCTGCGGAAAATCGTGCAAGAGTCCGATACCGTTCCCGGCAGGATTTTCGACATTGCGGTTCTTGTTCTCATTGCGATTTCGATTGTTTCCCTGTCGGTCGAAACATTGCCGGATTTATCGCCTCAACTGAAACATTTTCTTTTCTCACTGGAAATCGGAATTACCGTATTGTTCACTTTGGAATACGGCCTGCGCATCGTTACAGCCCCGAACAAATGGAGATATATCTTCAGCTTCTACGGCCTGATAGACCTGATCGCAATTGCGCCCTTCTATCTCCTGCTTGGTATCGACCTTTACGCCCTCAGGGCATTCCGCCTTCTTCGCATTTTCCGCATCCTGAAACTGGCCCGCTACAGCAGGACGATGGAGCGATTCGGCAAGGCGCTTGCGGAAGTCCGGGAAGAAGCCGTCATATTCTTCATGGCGACGGCAGTGCTTCTGTATATCTCGGCCGCCGGAATATACCACTTCGAGCATGAGGCCCAGCCGGAAGCGTTCCGGTCGATCTTCCACAGTATCTGGTGGGCTGTCGCCACTCTCACGACCGTCGGCTACGGCGATGTTTATCCCGTAACGGCAGGGGGCAAGGCGTTCACATTCGTAATCCTGATGTGCGGTCTCGGAATTGTGGCCGTTCCGGCAGGCCTTATTTCGTCCGCCTTGTCCAAAGTCCGCCGCGACGAAGAGCATTGACGGCCGAAAAATACCGCCCCGCAGCAGGCTGCCTCATGCAGCCTCGCGCGGCGAGGCCGTCAGCGGCAGGTCGAGGCTTACCCGGTCGTAGGGAACGCGGGGAACGAGCGCGCCGCGCCGCCCCGCCGCCAATTCCACCAGGCCGTAGCGCGACATTGTCTTGAGGGTGCGCGACAGGTTCGACTTGCTTCGCCCGGCCAGCGCCGCCAACTCCGTGAGCGAACCCGGCTGCTCCCGCACAATCACCGCCAGCAGTTCGCGATTGTGCCCGGAGAGCACCCTGGCAAAGCTCTCGACGGATGCGAACCAGACCATCGGCTCATCCCCGGAGGGTTTGTGCTCTCCCCGCGCGATTGCCATCGTCCGCGCTTTCATCCGGCCGTACCCGGCGATTCCGATCTTCAATGTCGTCATGGGGGCGGACGCTGTCATGGCATCCAAGGTTATCACTATCCGATAACTATACGAAGGAAAAAGGCGAGATGCGCCGCCCTACTCCGTCTCCCGCGCCTCAAGATCGAAGGCGGCGGCGAGGAGGGCTTTGGTGTAGTCGTCGCGCGGCATCTCGAAGACGGGCCGGGCCGGGCCTCTGCTTCACCGGCACTTCCTCGACAGCCTTGTGCCGGGGGCACGTCCGCATTGTTTTCCACAGTTCCATCGCCCGATTTGTTCGATTGTATAGGAATTTTCCACAAATTATACTTGACATTTATCGGTTTGTGCTATGATGGGTCCGAGGGAAGCGGAGTCCATGGACCGCATCCCGCCCGCGCCGGCCCGGTGCGGAACGACCCCGATTCAGCCGACAGGCGAGGTGCGCCCTGCGCCTGCCTCGCGCACGCGCAATCAGGCGCGCAAACCGCGCCGGCGCTAACGCCCGCCCGCGCCCGCACGCAAATGCGCGCGATAAAGGGTCGCTCCGATGCCGGGGCGGCCTGTCTGCAAACCCGCGCCGGCGTCCGCGCCGGACGCGGGCCGGAACGAAGGAGCCGCGCCCATGCCCATCATCGACCCGACCCTCGCCCTCTCCTCCCGCCAGGAAGCCTTCCGCCGTCACTACCATGACAAAGTGTGAGTAAATATGACATTCCATGACAGGCCACAATCTTCCCGCGCCGACGCGCATGCGGACCGACTCCGGTTCAGCCGACAGGCGAAGTGCGTCCTCAGCCTGCCTCGCGCGGGCAATCAGGCGCGCGAACCGCGCCGGCGCCGACACGCGCCCGCGCCCGCACGCAAATGCGCGCGGTAAAGGGTCGCTCCACAGCCGGGCGGTGTGCCGAATGAACACGAGCCGAACCGAGGAGCCGCCATGCCCCTACCTGACCCGACCACCGCCCTCTCCACCCGCCCGGAAGCGCCGATTTCGCCCCGGACCATTACATTTCATGACATCCCATGACACGACGCTGGAGTGGGCCGGCGCTCGCGCCCGCATTCGTCGCCCCCTCGAAAGAGGTTGTGAAGACATCGAATTTGCCGGGTTTTGCGCGCGCGGTCCGCACCCATCCCGTCGCCCCGGACTTGATCCGGGGCCCATCCCGGGCGCTCTCGGCAGGCGCGAGCGGTCCAATCCTTTCTCGAACGGCCGCGGCGGGCGCAAACGGTCAGGGATGGGCCCCGGATCGAGTCCGGGGCGACGTGGAAACGAGCCACGCGGAGGCGGCCCGGCGCGCCGGAACATGACATTCCATGACGCTTCCCCGAAGCGGTCCGGCGCCCGCGCCGCATCGCCGCTACCAGCACTTATCAGGAACAATGCGCTACTCCGCCTCCCGCGCTTCCAGGTCGAAGGCGGCGGCGAGGAGGGCTTTGGTGTAGTCGTCGCGCGGCGCCTCGAAGACGGTCCGGGCCGGCCCCTGCTCCACCACCCGGCCCTCGCGCATCACGATCAGCTCGTCGGCGAGCGCGCGCACGACCTTGAGGTCGTGGCTGATGAACAGATAGGCGAGGCCGTGGCGGACCTGGAGGTCGCGCAGCAGGTCCACGATCTGCGCCTGCACCGACATGTCGAGCGCCGAGGTCGGCTCGTCCAGCACCACGAAGCGCGGCTTCAGCACCATGGCGCGCGCAATGGCGATGCGCTGGCGCTGGCCGCCGGAGAACTCGTGCGGATAGCGGTCCGCCATCCGGGCCTCCAGCCCCACCTCCTCCAGCGCCGCCTCGACGGCCTGCCGGCGCGCGGCCGTGCCGCCGCCGATATCGTGGACGGCCAGCCCCTCGCCGACGATCTGGCCCACGGTCAGCCTGGGCGAGAGCGAGCCGTAGGGGTCCTGGAAGACGATCTGCATTTCGCGCCGGAGCGGCCGGAGCGCCTTCCAGCCCTCGCCGTGGATCGGCCTGCCGCCGAAGACGATGGCGCCGCGCGAGCGTTCGAGCCGCAGCAGCGCCAGCCCGAGCGTCGTCTTGCCGGAGCCGCTCTCGCCCACCACGCCCACCGTGCGGCCCTCGCGGACGGCGCAGGAGATGCCGTCCACGGCCTTGATGTGGCCGACCGTGCGCCGGAGCGCGCCGCGCTTGACCGGGAACCAGACCCGCACGTCCTCCGCCCGGATGACCTCCGCCGCGCCTTCCGGGGCCGGCGGCGGCTCGCCCTTGGGCTCGGCCGCCAGCAGGCGCTGCGTGTAGGGGTGGCGGGCGCGCCCGAAAATATCGTCCCGCCCGCCGCGCTCGACGATTTCGCCCTCGGTCATCACGCAGACCCGGTCAGCCATCTTGCGCACGATGGCGAGATTGTGGGTGATGAGCATGAGCGCCATGCCGCGCTCCGCCTGGAGGCGCTTCAGCAGGTCGAGGATCTGGGCCTGGATGGTGACATCGAGCGCGGTGGTCGGCTCGTCGGCGATCAGCAGGTCCGGCTCGTTGGCGAGCGCCATGGCGATCATCACCCGCTGGCGCTGGCCGCCGGAAAGCTGGTGGGGATAACTGTCGAGCCGCTGCTCGGGGTCGCGCAGGCCGACCTCGCGCAAGAGCTTCAAGGTCTCCGCCCTGGCCCGCTCGCGCGAGAAGCCCTTGTGCAGGAACAGCGTCTCGCTTACCTGCCGGGAGACCGTGTGCAGCGGGTTGAGGGAGGTCATCGGCTCCTGGAAGATCATGGCGATGCGGTTGCCGCGCACCCGGCGCATGACGTCCTCGCCCGCGCCCATGAGCTCCTCGCCGTCGAAGCGGATGCAGCCCGAGGGGTGCGAGGCGGCCGGATAGGGCAGAAGCTGGAGCAGGGAGAGCGCGGTCACCGACTTGCCGGAGCCGCTTTCGCCCACCAGCGCCAGGGTCTCGCCGCGCTCGATGTCGAAGGAGACGCCGCGCACGGCGTGCACATCCGTTTCGTGGCTGCGGAAATCGACCCGGAGGTCCTCGACGGCCAGCAGCGCGCTCATCCCGCGAGCCCCTTGCGCGGGTCGAAGGCGTCGCGCACCGCCTCGCCGATGAACACCAGCAGCGAGAGCAGCACGGCGAGCGAGAAGAAGGCGGTGAGGCCGAGCCAGGGCGCCTGGAGATTGGCCTTGCCCTGCGCCAGCAGTTCGCCGAGCGAGGCGGAGCCGACCGGCAGCCCGAAGCCGAGGAAGTCGAGGCCGGTCAGCGAGGTGATGGCGCCGATCAGCACGAAGGGCAGGAAGGTGATCGTCGCGACCATCGCGTTCGGCAGCACATGGCGGAAGATCACGACCGGGTTGGAGACGCCGAGCGCGCGGGCGGCGCGCACATAGTCGAAATTGCGCGCGCGCAGGAACTCGGCGCGCACCAGCCCGACCAGCGCGATCCAGGAGAACAGCAGCAGCAGCCCGAGCAGCCACCAGAAGGTCGGCGTGATCGTGCTGGCGAGGATGATGAGCAGGTAGAGCGTCGGCATGCTGCCCCAGATTTCGATCAGCCGCTGGCCGATCAGGTCGGTCCAGCCGCCGAAATAGCCCTGCACGGCCCCGGCCGCCACACCGACGATGCTGCTGAAGAGCGTGAGCGTGAGCCCGAACAGCACCGAGACGCGGAACCCGTATATCAGGCGGGCCATCACGTCGCGGGCCTGGTCGTCCGTGCCGAGCCAGTGCTCCGCATCGGGCGCGGAGGGCGCGGGCGTGGCCAGGTCCCAGGCGACGGTGCGGTAGTCGTAAGAGATGAGCGGGCTCAGCATCCAGCCCTTCTCCGCGATCAGCTCGCGGACATAGGGGTCGCGGTAGTCGGCCTCGGTCTCGAACTCGCCGCCGAAGACGGTCTCCGGATAGCGCTCGAAGACCGGCATGTAGAGCCCGCCGTCATAGAAGACGACGAAGGGCCTGTCGTTGGCGATGAACTCCGCCCCGAGCGAGAGGACGAAGAGCGCCAGGAAGATCCAGAGCGACCACCAGCCGCGCCGGTTGGCCCGGAAATTGGCGAGGCGCCGGCGCGTCAGCGGACTCATGGGCACGGCTCAGACCTGCCTCGTCTCGAAGTCGATGCGCGGGTCCACCAGCATGTAGGCGAGGTCGCCGATGAGCTGCATGACGAGGCCGAGCAGCGTGAAGAACCAGAGCGAGGCGAACATGATCGGGTAGTCGCGGTTGAGCGCCGCCTCGAAGCCGAGCAGGCCGAGCCCGTCCAGCGAGAAGATCGTCTCGATCAGCACCGCGCCGGTGAACAGCACACCGACGAAGGCCGCCGGGAAGCCGGCGATGACGATCAGCATGGCGTTGCGGAAGACATGGCCGTAGAGCACCCGGCGCGCCGTCAGGCCCTTGGCCCTCGCGGTCAGCACATATTGCTGACCGATCTGGTCGAGGAAGGAGTTCTTGGTAAGCAGGGTGAGGGTCGCGAAGCCGCCGACCACCATGGCCGTGACCGGCAGCGCCAGATGCCAGAAATAGTCCGCGACCTGCGCATACCAGGGCCAGGTCTCCGCGCCGTCGGAGGTCAGCCCCTTCAGCGGGAACCAGTCGAGATAGCTGCCGCCGGCGAACAGCACCAGCAGCATGACCGCGAAGATGAAGGACGGGATGGCGTTGCCGAACACGACGACCGCGCTCGTCCAGATGTCGAAGCGCGAGCCGTCGCGCACCGCCTTGGCGACACCGAGCGGGATCGAGATGAGATAGACCAGGAGCGTCGTCCAGAGGCCGAGCGAGATCGAGACCGGCATTTTCTCCAGCACGAGGTCCACCACGCGCTCGTCCCGGAAATAGCTCTCGCCGAAGTCGAAGCTGAGATAGTCGCCGACCATCTTGAAGAAGCGCTCATGCACCGGCCGGTCGAAGCCGAACCGTTTCTCCAGTTCGGCGATATAGGCGGGGTCGAGGCCCTGCGCGCCCCGGTAGCGGCTGTCGGAGCTCTCCGCGCTGCGGACGATCTCCGCGCCGCCGCGCGTCACCCGCTCGATCGCGGCGTCGCCATAGCCCTCCAATTGCGCGATCGCCTGGTCGACGGGCCCGCCGGGGGCGAACTGGATGACGACGAAATTGATGAGGATGATGCCGAGGAAGGTCGGCGCCATCAGCGCGAGCCGGCGCAGGATATAGGCTGCCATCGGCCGGCTTGCGCGCGCCGCCGGCGGGCGGTCAGCCGCCGCGCGCCGCTTTGAGCGCGGCCGCCTTCGCGGGCTCGAACCACCAGCGGTTCGTGTTGACACCGTCCATCGGCACCGTCGGCGGGCGTCCGAACTTGTCCCAGTAGAGCACGCGGTCGGCGGAGGTGTGCCAGTTGGGTATCACCCAGTAGCCGTGCAGCAGCACCCGGTCGAGCGCCCTCGTGCGATAGACCAGCTCCTCGCGGTCGGGGGCGGCGATCAGGCTCTCCACCAGCGCATCGACCGCCGGATCGGCGATACCGGCGGAATTGCGGCTGGCGAACTGGCCGGCGGCGGCCGAGCCCCAGTAGTCGCGCTGCTCGTTGCCGGGCGAATGGCTCTGGCCCCAGCCGCCGACGATCATGTCGAAATCGCGCCCGCGCACGCGCTGCGCATATTGCGAGGGGTCCACCAGCCGTATCCGGGCTTCGACGCCGAGCCGCTTCAGGTTGCGCGCAAAGGGCAGGAAGACGCGCTCGAAGGCCGGGTTGCGCAGCAATATCTCGAACGCCATCGGCTTGCCGGTCCCCGCATGGACGAGCTTCAGGTCCCGGAGTTCCCAGCCTGCCTCTTTCAGCAGGCTGAGCGCGGCGCGGTAGTTCTGGCGCGGCCAGCCTTTCCCGTCGGTTTTCGGCAGCTCGAACGGCTCGGTGAAGACCTCGGGCGGCAGGCTGTCCCGGAAGGGCTCCAGAAGCTCCAGCTCCCGGCCCTGCGGCACGCCCGACGAAGCAAGCTCCGAGTTGTCGAAATAGCTCCCCGTCCGGTTGTAGATGCCGTAGAACAACGTCCGGTTCGACCACTCGAAATCGAAGGCGTAGCCGAGCGCCCGGCGCACCCGCCGGTCCTTGAAGATGTCGCGCCGGGCGTTGAAGACGAAGGCCTGCATCGGCGCGACGCGCCCATGTTGGATGCTTTCCTTCTTCAGCCACCCCTTCCGCACCGGCTCGATGTCGTATTCCGTGGCCCAGGACTTGGAGATGTTCTCCTCCCGGTAGTCGATATCGCCGGACTTGAGGGCTTCGCGGATCGGCGTCGCATCGCGGAAATACTCGTAGCGCATGCGGTCGAAATTCCCGGTGCCGCGCCTGACCGGCAGGTCCCGGCCCCAATAGTCCTCGATGCGCTCCAGCTCCAGATAGCGCCCGGTCTCGAAGGAGGAGACGCGGTAGGGGCCGCTGCCGAGCGGCGGGTCGAGCGTCGTCGCCTGGAAGTCGCGCCCCTCCCAGTAATGCTTCGGCAGGATCGGTATCTGGCCGACGATCAGCGGCAATTCGCGGTTCTCGCCGCCCGAAAACCGGAACCGGACGCTCCGCGGCCCCACCTTCTCGCCCTTGCCGACATCGGCGTAATAGTGGCGGAAGAACGGCTCGCCCTGCGCCTTCAGCAATTCCAGCGAGAAGATCACATCCTCGACCGCGATCGGCCTGCCGTCATGCCAGCGCGCGTCTTCGCGCAGGTGGAAGACGACCCAGGACCGGTCTTCCGGCCACTCCAGGCTCTCCGCGATCAGCCCGTATGCGGTGAACGGTTCGTCGTCGCTGTTCGTCAGCAGCGTCTCGACCGGATTGGCCATGGCCGCCGCATTGCCCTTGCCGTTATAGGGGTTGAATGTGTCGAAGCTGCCCTGCACGCCGAACCGGATGACACCGCCCTTGGGCGCCTCCGGGTTCACATAGTCGAAATGGGGAAAACCGGCCGGGTATTTCGGCTCGCCGTGCATGGCGATGGCGTGAGCGCGGTGGACCGTCTCGGCGCGGCCGTCGAACGGGACGAATGCCGCGCAGAGCAACAGGACGAAAAGCGTTCGCATAGCGGCGATTATGCTTCCCGGCCCCGAGGCGGTCCAGTTACGGTTTTGTCAGAGAACCGCCTCGATCAGGTAGGGGCCGCGGTCGGCATTGGCGCGGCCGAGCGCCCGGACAAGGCCCTCGCAGTCCTCGGCGCGCTCGCCGTCCACGCCCATGCCGCGCGCCATCTCGACGAAGTTCATGTCCGGCCGGCCGATATCCAGCATGTCCAGCGCCTTGCGGCCCGGATTGCCGGCGCCGACATTGGCAAGCTCGCCCACGAGTATCCGGTAGCTGCGGTTGGCCCAGATCACGACGGTGATGTCGAGGTTCTCGCGCGCCATCGTCCAGAGCGCCTGGATCGTGTACATGGCGCTGCCGTCGCCGATCATCGCCAGCACCTTGCGGTCCGGGCAGGCGATGGCCGCGCCGACCGCGCAGGGCCCGCCATAGCCGATGGAGCCGCCCATGTTCTGCAGCCAGTCATGCGGCGGCGCGCCGGCCGTCAGCGGGTAGAAACCGCGCCCGGTGGTCACGGATTCGTCCACGCAGATCGCGTTTTCCGGGATGGCGTTGCCGAGGATTGCCGCGAGCTTGTCGAGGTCGAAGGCGCCCGTCGGCAGGTCCGGCCGGAAGGGCTTCTGCACCGGCGCGTCCTCCGCCCGCGCGCCCACCCGGTCCGCGAGCCGTTCCAGCGCATCCAGCTGGTCCTCCTCGATGGCGGCGAGGCAGAGGATTTCGCAATCGTCCGAGGTCACGACGCTCGGCCGGTCGGGATAGCCGAAGAAGGCGACCGGGGCTTTCGCGCCGACAAGCACGACCGTATGCACGTCCTTCAACTGCTCCACCGCCTGCAGCACCGGGAAGGGCACGCGGCCGACCGGCACCCGCCCCGCGCCCCGCTGGAGCACCGCGTTGGAGGTCTGGGCCAGAATGGCCGAGCCCGTCTTCGCTGCAACCGCGCCGGCGAGCGCGAGGCCCTGTTCCGTCAGCGCATCGCCGCTCAGCAGCAGCATGCAGCCCTCGCCCGTTGCTTCGGCCGCCGCTGCGACCGCTTCTTCGGACACCTGCGCGGGCGGCGCGACCTCGGGCACGGCGGCTATACCGTTCGCGGCGTTCCAGGCTGTGTCGCCCGGCAGGATCAGCGTTGCGATCCGCCCCGGCGCCGCCATGGCCTCTGCGATGGCCTGCGCGCCGTCCTCGGCGACCGCGGTGGAGTCGCGCGAGGTGCGGACCCAGTGCGATACGGGCCGGGCGATGCCCTCGATATCGGCGGTCAGCGGCGCGTCGTGCTCGATATGGAAGGTGGCGTGCTCGCCGACGATATTGACGATGCCGGAATGCGCCTTCTTCGCGTTGTGCAGGTTGGCGACCGCATTGCCGAGGCCCGGCCCCAGATGCAGCAGGGTCGCCGCCGGCCGCCGCGCCATGCGCCAGTAGCCGTCCGCCGCGCCCGACACCACGCCCTCGAACAGGCAGAGCACCGAGCGCATCCCGTCCACGCGGTCGAGCGCCGCCACGAAATGCATCTCCGAGGTGCCGGGATTGGTGAAGCAGACATCGACCCCGCCGCCCACAAGCGTCGTCACAAGGCTTTCCGCGCCGTTCATTGGATCATCCTTCATATTCGATTCCCGGGCCCCGCAGCGCCTCAACATCGCCCCGGCCTCGGCAACTGCCCCATCCGCCTGTGTTGTCTTGGAATTTTCCGGTTTAGGGGAGCGCTATCGTAGCCGGCGCTTTTCTCGCGAAACCCGCGCCTAATCTGCGTCGCCGGAGGCGCGGGGAGCCGTCCGCCCTACCAGCCCCAATCCCTCGAGCAGTCCGGCAAGCCGGGCGGTTTCCTTCTCCACGGCCGTCAACCGGGTGCTCAGACGGCCCGTCACGGTAAGAATCAGCCCCGCCAGGACAACGCCGACACCGATAACGGAGAAGATGATCGCCGTCGTATCGCTTTCCATCACGGCCCTTTCCACGCGCCGGCAAGACTGCGGCCACGATACGCCATCCCGCCAGGCCCATCAAACGATGCGGATCTTCCCCAGCGCCAGATCGGCAATCTCGTCCGAGGTCCCGTTCCAGATGCCGTCGAATTCCATCAGCCGGCCGAGAGCCGCGTCGAGATGGCGGCTGCGGTGGGGCTGGCCGAAGATCCAGGGGTGGATGCCGAGCGTCATCATGCGCCCGCCTTCGCCGTGCAGGCACTCGGCGGCGTCGGCGACGAGCTCGGGATAGCGCCACGCATCGACCTTGCGCACGGCGAACAGCTCCGCATCGTCCCATTCCGTGTGGGCCGGGATCGAGACGATGGGCGGCTCGGTGCGCATGGCCACCGGGCGTTCGTCGTTCGGCCAGTCGATCACATGGTCGAAGCCCGCCTCCGCCAGCAGGCCCGGCGTGCGCGAGCTCTCGCCGTGGTCCTGCCCGACCCAGCCGCGCGGGCGGCGGCCGATACAGGCTTCCAGCCGCGCGGCCGATTCCGCGATGAAGGCGCGCTCCTCCGCCTCGTCCATGCGCTCGGAGATCATCCGGTTGGCGACCGTGCCGTGCGCGGCGATGCCGTGGCCGTCGGCAAGCGCGCGCTCGACGATCTGCGGGCACTCCTCGGCGGCGGCGGCCCCCAGCGCGACGGTCGCCCGGAGGCCGTGCGCCTTCAGGATATCGAACAGGCGCCAGACGCCGACGCGCAGCCCGTAGAGCCAGCGGGTGAAATTGTTGTAGTCTGGCCGGTAGCTGCCGAGCGCGCCGGCGAAGCGCGGGTCTCCGAAAGCGTTTGGGTCGGGGTCCAGCTCGAAATGCTCGACATGGATGAGCGGCATGACCGCAAGACGCGCGCCGCCGGGCCAGACGGTTGGAGCCTCCGGCGGCGGCCAGTCGAACCAGGGATGGTCGTAGCCGGGGCCGTCGCGGTAGCGGCGCGTCTGTTCGCTCACGGGCCCGCCTCCGGCATGGCCCCATCCTGCATGGCCCATAAGGGCAGCCATTCCCGCATCGCCCAGTCGGCGATCTCGGAGCCGGTCGCCTGCCAGACGCCCTCATGGCCCATCACATAGCCGAGCGCCTCGTCGAGATATTTGATCCGGTGCGGCTGGCCGTAGAGGAAGGGGTGGAGGCAGATCGCGAGCACCCGCCCGGTCTCGGCGCCCTCCTCGTAGAGCGTGTCGAAGGCATCGCGGATCATGCGCGCGAACTCCTCGCCCTCGCTCTGCCAGCGATAGACCTGCGCGTCGTTGATATCCATCGAGTAGGGCACGCAGGGAAGGGGCCCGTGCTTCGTGCGCACCAGGGTCGGCTGGTCGTCATGGTAGTAGTCGGCGGTGTATTTGATGCCGAGCTCCTTGACGATATCGGCCGTGTTGAAGGTGCCGGAGACAGCGGGGCCGAACCAGCCGGGCAGCGCCTCGCCGCCCGTGGCGCGGGCATAGGTCTCGACGCAGTCGCGGATGACGGCGCGCTCGTCCTCCTCCGGAAGCCCCCAGAGATAGCGCGTGTTGTAGAAGCCGTGGCAGAGGATGTCGTCGCCGCGCTCGCGGATCGCCTGCCACACCTCCGGATAGTGCTCGATCACGCCGAAATTGAGCGAGACCGTAGCCTTGATGCCATGGCGGGCGAAGCAATCGAGCATCCGCCACACGCCGACCCGGTTGCCGTAGTCGCGCACGCCGTAGCCGATGATGTCCGGAGCGGGCATGCGCGGCCAGGCATTGCGCCGGTTCACGAATTCCGGCCGGTATTCGTAATGCTCGATATTGGGCAGCACCCAGACGGCGAGCCGCTTGCCGTCGGGCCAGACGAGCTTCGGGCGCTCCGGCAGCGGGATGTAGGGGAAACGATCCATCATGGCGCCGGCAGCCTGCCCCGGCAGGGCGCCCTTGCCAAGAGCCTCGTGGCCGCAGCCGCATGGGGCGCGGGGCGCGGGCTTCAGGACCGCGCGGCCTTCCGGCGGCGGAACCAGCCGACGATATAGGGCTGCAGGATGCCGAGCAGCGCCAGCGCGAGGAACAGCGCGGCAAGCGGCTGCATCCCGATCTCCCACCAGGCGCCCTCGAACATTTTCAGAGAGTTCTGGAGGTTGGTCTCGACCATTTCGCCGAGGATGAGGCCGATGGCGACCGGCGCGACCGCAAAGCCGAAGCGCCGGAACAGGTAGCCGATGACACCGAAGACCAGCGCCACATAGACGTCCAGCATGGACTGGGCGAGCGCATAGGAACCGAGCACGCTGAACGCGAACACGATGGGCCACAGGATGTTGCGGGGCACCAGCGTCACGCGGGCGAAGAGCTTGGCGGCGAACAGGCCGAGGACGAAGAACATCGCATTGGCGACGAACATCGTGCCGAAGATGGCATAGACCTTGTCGAGCTGCTCGGTGAAGAGGTGCGGGCCGGGCCTGAGCCCGTGGACCATCAGCCCGACCAGGATCACAGCCGTCGTGCCGCTGCCGGGGATGCCGAGCACCAGCGTCGGCACCATCGCGCCGCCCGTGGCCGCATTGTTGGCGGTCTCCGCCCCGGCCACGCCCTCGACCGCGCCTTTGCCGAATTCCTCCGGCGTGCGCGACCAGCGCTTGGCCTCCGAATAGCCGATCATCGAGGCGACCGTGGCGCCTTCGGCCGGCAGGATGCCGATGAAGGTGCCGATGCCGCACGACCGGAGCACGGTGCGCCAGATCTTCCTGTAGTCGGCCATGCTGGGCAATTGCACGGCCTTCATCGCGATGCGCTCCATCGCCAGCTTGAGCGTCGTCGATTGCACCAGCAGCTCGCTGATCGCGAACAGGCCGACGAGCACGGGGATGAAATTCAGCCCTTCATAGAGCTCGATGCTGCCGAACATGAAGCGCTCGACGCCGGTGCTGGCGTCGGCTCCGATGGTGGCGAGCCAGACCCCGAACAGGCCGCCCATCAGGTTCTTGACCGCGCCGCCCTCCGAGATCGAGGCCAGCATGGAGAGGCCGAAGACAGTGAGCGCGAAATATTCCGGCGGCCGGAACTCGTAGGCCACCCTGGCAAGCAGCGGGGCGGCGATGGCCAGCACGATGACGGAGAAGACGCCGCCTATGGTGCTGGCGACCACGGCGATACCGAGCGCGCGGCCGGCCTCGCCGCGCTGCGCGAGCGGGAAGCCGTCGAGGCAGGTTGCCGCCGCCGCCGAAGTGCCGGGCGTGTTGATGAGAATGGCGGTAATCGCGCCGGCGAAGGTCGCCGAGACATAGATGGTCGTCAGCACCGCGATCGCCGGCACCGGGTCCATCGTGAGCGTGAAGGGCAGCAGGAGGGCCGCGCCGGTGGTCGCACCGAGGCCCGGCAGCGCCCCGATGACCACCCCGCCTACCGTCGTGACGAGGATGAGCCCCATCAGGTAGGGATCGCTCAGCACGGAGAACATCGACATCAGCGCGTCGCCAATCATCGCCCTATCTCCGTTATCCGTAATAGAGGTTCGTCAGCAGCCCCCGCGGGAAGCGCACTTCCAGCACGAGGTCGAAGCTGAAGAAAATCGCGCATGTGGTGGCGACTGCGGTCAGGCCCGCGACCCAGAGCCGCCTTTCGCCCCAGAAGACGCACATGCAGAAGATCGCCGCCGGGAGCGCCAGCATCATGTCCACATGCTCGGCCAGGATGTAAAAGGCGCCCATCAGCACGACCGTGATCCAGGTCGCCGCAGGCTCGCGGTCCGCCCGTTTCGGCGGGTTCCTCGCGATCTGCAGGATGAGCGCCAGATTGAGCAGCCCCATGACGACCATCAGGAAGATGGGGAAGACGCGCGGCTGCATCGAGTCCCCGACGATGATCTCCGGCACTTCCTCGAAGGTCGTGCTGAAATGGATCACGGCCGCGCAGAATGCGAAGACCGTCGCGGGGACCCCGTAGTCCAGCCAGCGGCTCCGGCCGGGCGCTTCCGCCCGGCCGGCCGGTGCGCCGGCAGCCATGAGCCGGGTCCGGCTTCCCCGGCTCAGGCCGTCATTTCACCAGGCCCATTTCCTTGGCGGCCGGGATCAGGTCCTGGAGGAGTTGCTCGATCTGCGCGCCCCACTCCGCAGAGCCCAGCACCGAGGTGTTGTCCAGGCCGGACGTGGTCAGATAGGCCTGGTAAATGCTGTGCCCCATGGCCTTCAACATGCCCTTTTCGAGCTTTGCCGCCTTGGCGTCGTCCACGCCGGCATGGGTCACGAAGCCGCGCACCGTGGCGAACACCACATCGACGCCCATCTCCCTTGCGGTCTTCACATCGGGGATCGGCTTCATGCGCTCGGTGTGCAGCACGACCATCGGGCAGATATCCCCGGCCTCGATCTGCGCGGAGGCCTCGGAGAGGTTCAACACGCCCACATCGATGGAGCCGGCAACCAGCTGCGTGGCAAGCTCGCCGCCGCCCTTGAAGGGCACGATGGTCGGCTGCACCGCTTCGGCGCGCTTGGCGAACACGAAGGCCGTGATGTGGTCCAGGCCGCCGATGTTCGTGGTGCCGAATTTCAGCTTGGTCTCGCGCACGCCGGCCAGGAACTCGTCGGAGCTCTTGTAGGGCGAGGTCTTGCAGTTGACCATCAGCACCTGCGGGTCGTTGGTGCCGCGCGCAAGCGGGCGCATGTCTGCAACCTTCAGGTCCGACTTGCCGAGCGCCATGGTGAGCGCATGGCCGTTGGTGAAGGTCATGATGGTGTAGCCGTCCGCCGGGCGGCTCTTGAAATACTGCATGGCGAGCGCGCCGTTGCCGCCGCGCTTGTTGACCACCACCATGTCGGTCTTCAGCGTGCGCCGCGCTCTCAGCATCATCATGCGCGAGTTCACATCCGTGCCGCCGCCGGCGCCCGCATGGGTCACGACCTCGATGGTCTTGGACGGAAAGTCGTCTTCCGCCAGCACCTGGGCGGCCGGAATGCCGAGCGCCGCAATCGCCAGCGCCGAAATCCCGAGCCTGGCGAATTGGCCGGCCGAGCGGCCGTACTTCCGTGTTTGCATATCAGTCCCTCCTGTTGACGCATCCGCCGCCGGCATTGCGGCAGCACAGGCGCCGCGTCCGCCGAGAAAGGCCTCGTTTCCCAAGAGTCCCCCCGGGCCGGAATACAACCGCCCTGCGGGTGAGTTTAGCGGCCCGCCCTGCCCTTGCAAGGCCGGCGGCCCGGCGTCAGGGGCGGCCGCCGCCGATGCGGAGGTTGGCGCCCGCGACATAGGAGGCCTTGCCGGAGATGAGCCAGACCACGCCCTCCGCGATCTCGTCGGGATGCGCGACCCGCCCCATCGGGATGGTGGGGCCGATGGCGGCTATCTTGTCCGGCCCCGGCATGTCGGTGTCGGTGAGGCCGGGGCTGACGGTGTTGACCCGGATGCCCTCCCCGGCGAGTTCCTGCGAGAGGCCGATGGTGAGCGAGTTCACCGCGCCCTTGGAGACGCTGTAGAGCACGGACTCCCCCGGCCCGCCCGACACGGCATTGCCCGAGGAGACATTGACGATGGAACCGCCGCGCCCCCCGTGCCGGGTCGAGAGGCGCGGGATCGCGGCGTGCGCGCAGAGCATGCAGCCGAGCACATTGACGGCGAGCACCTCTTCCATCACCGCATCGTCGAGTTCCTCGAACCGGCCCCGACGCCCGATCACGCCGGCATTGTTCACCAGCGCGTCGAGCCCCCCGAACGCCTCGTCGCTCGCGGCGAACAGCCGCTCCACATCGGCCTTGCGGGCCACATCCGCCTGCACCGCGAGCGCCCGCCCGCCGGCAGTTTCGACATCGCGCACGACCGCCTCAGCGGCATCGGCCCGGCCGGCATAGTTCACGACGACGTTCCAGCCATCGGCCCCGAGCAGCCGGCAGACCGAAGCCCCGATCCCCCGGCTCCCGCCCGTCACAATTGCCGTTTTCGCCATGTTTTTCCTTCCTTCGTTCAGGGCCCCAGCACCACGAGGCTCGGGGGCGCGCCGGCGTAGCGGGCGGCGATGCCCATGACTTCGGCGGCGCCCACCGCCTCGACCCGCTCGGTCAGCTCCTCCGGCGGGATCGGGCGGTTGTGGACCAGGAGCTGCTGGGCGAGCTGCTCGCAGCGCGAGGAGGTGCTCTCGCGCGCCATCAGCAGGCTGGCGCGAAGCTGCGCGCGGGCGCGGGCGAGCTCGTCCTCGTCCGGCCCGCCGTCCGCCAGGTCCTCCAGTTCGCCGCGCACGATGGCGAGCACTTCCTCCGCATTCTCCTGCGCCGTGCCGGCATAGACGCCCACCAGCCCGGTATCGGCGGCCGACGACGCGAAGGAATAGATCGCATAGACCAGCCCGCGCTTCTCCCGCACCTCCTGGAAGAGCCGCGAGGACATGCCGCCGCCATAGAGGGTCGAGAACACCTGCGCGGGGTAGAAGCCGGCCTCCCGGAAGCTCGGCCCCTCGAAGCCGAGCACGAGGTGGGCCTGCTCAAGGTCGCGGGCCTCGCGCGCCTCGCCGCCGGCATAGCGGGCTGGCTCCGGCACCGGCGCAGGCGTGTCCGGCAGGCCCGCGAAATGGCGTTCCGCGAGGCCCCGCAGCGTCTCGTGCTCGATATGCCCCGCCGCCGCCAGCACCATGGCGGGCGCCCGGTAGCGTTCGCCCATCCAGCCCGCCACAGCCTCTCTCGGCAGCGAACGCACCACCTCGGGGCGGCCGAGAATGCTGCGCCCCATCGCCTGGGCGGGATAGGCGGTCTCCTGGAACAGGTCGAACGCCACGTCTTCCGGGAAGTCCTGCGCCTGCCCGATCTCCTGGAGGATGACGGTGCGCTCACGCTCCAGCTCCTCCGCGTCGAAGACGGAGCCGGTCAGGATGTCGGCCAGGATATCGACCGCGAGCGGGGCATCCTCCTTCAGCACTTTGGCGTAATAGGCCGTGACCTCGCGCGCGGTATAGGCGTTGAGGAACCCGCCCACCGCCTCGATCTCGCGGGCGATATCGCCGGCCGTGCGCCGCTCCGTGCCCTTGAAGGCCATGTGCTCCAGCAGGTGCGAGACGCCGTTCTCGGCCTCGCGCTCATGGCGCGTGCCGACGCCGACCCACATGCCGAGCGAGACGGTCTCGACGGTCTTCACGGTGTCGGTCGCGACCCGGAGGCCGTTCGGCAGGGTGGAGACGGTGACGCTCATGGCCGGCGCACCCTTTCGCGGATGAAGGTCTTGAGAAGGCCGAGATCGTTCGCCATGCGCGCCGCCCGCTCGGGGCGCGCCGCCTGCGCGGCAAGCGCGTCGGGCAGCGGCGGGCGGCGGCCGATGGCGCGCGCCACCGCCTCGGGGAACTTGGCCGGGTGCGCGGTCGCGAGCGCAACCGTCGGCATGGCGGGGTCGCGCAGCGCCCGGGCGGCGGCAATGCCGACGGCGGTGTGCGGATCGACGGTCATGCCGGTTGCACCGTGGGTGCGCGCGATCTCGGCCAATGTGCCCTCGTCGTCCACCGCATGGCCCCGGAACAGCCGGCGCGCCGCCCGCCAGCGCGCTTCGTCGAGCGGCAGCCGCCCGCTTTGCCGGAAGGCCGCCATATGCCGGGCGACGGCCGGCCCGTCGCGCTCCAGCAGGTCGTGCAGCAGGCGCTCGAAGTTGCTGGACACCTGGATGTCCATGGAGGGCGACCAGCTGGGCGTCACCGGCCTTGTGGACATGTCGCCCGCCTCGAAGAAGCGCGCGAGGATGTCGTTGCTGTTGGAGCCGACGATGAAGCGCGGCGCGTCGAGGCCCATCTCGCGCGCGGCGCAGCCCGCATAGACATTGCCGAAATTGCCGCTCGGCACGGAGAAGGCGACGGGCCCGCCGCCGAGCTGCGCCGCCGCATGGATGTAATAGACCGTCTGGACCATGACGCGGGCCCAGTTGATCGAATTGACGGCGGCGAAGCGCCAGTCCTCGCGCAGCCGGGTGTCGGCGAAAAGCGCCTTCACCAGGTCCTGGCAGTCGTCGAAGGTGCCTTCGAGCGCGACCGTGTGGATATTGGGTTCCTCCACCGTGGTCATCTGCCGGCGCTGCACCTCCGAGATGCGCCCGTGCGGGTAGAGCATGACGAGGTCGATGGTCTCCAGGCCCCGGACCGCTTCCACGGCCGCCGCGCCGGTGTCGCCGGAGGTCGCGCCGATAATGGTGATGCTCTCGCCGCGCGCCTTCAGCACGAGGTCGAACAGCCGCCCGAGCGCCTGCATCGCCAGGTCCTTGAAGGCGAAGGTCGGGCCGTGGAAAAGCTCCATCAGCCAGAGATTGGTGTCGAGCTGCACGAGCGGCGCGACCGCCGGGTGGCGGAAGCCCGCATAGACATCGGCCAGCAGCGCCCGCCAGTCCTCCGCCTCCAGCCCGCCCGCGACAAAGGGCCGGGTGACCGCGAAGGCGCGCGCCGCATAGCCCGCGCCCGGCGCGCGCGCCGCCTCGTCCAGCCGGGGCCATGCCGCCGGCTGCCAGAGCCCGCCATCCTCGGCGAGGCCGGTCAGCAGGACGCCGGAAAAGTCCCGCTCCGCCGCCTCGCCGCGCGTGCTGAGATAGCGCATCGTCATCCCCTGCCCCGCCCGCCGCCGCGCCGGGCCGCAAAACCGCCGTTCATCGCCGTTCCCCGAAGAGGCGCGAGAGATAGCACGGCAGCGGGCATCGGGGCGACCGTTCGCATCGGTGACTGCAAACAAGTGTCGCGGATTTCAAACATGTTGTTGACTGCATATGTCTCTTGGAACATATCTGGAGGATGAGCTGGGTCGTCGAAATCGCGGACGAGTTCGAACGCGAGTTCGACGAATTGCATGACGACATCCAGACCGAGATTCTCGCCATGTCCCGCCTGCTGCAACAATTCGGACCCCAACTGGGACGACCCCGGGTGGATACGCTGAACGCTTCGACAGGCACCTGGCCCGGCTCGCAGAGCAAGGAGGTTACCGATGGCTGTGAACGTGGAAGACAAGATTGCAGGGCTGGACCCTGCGAGGCGGCGCAAGGTCGAGGAAAGGGTAGCCGAGCTGGTTGCCGAGGAGATGACATTGCGGGATCTCCGCAAGGCCCGACAGCTGACCCAGGCCAGCATCGCACGCCAGCTCGGCATTACCCAGGACGGCGTTTCGCGGCTCGAGCAGCGTTCCGACCTGCTGCTTTCGACGCTGCGCCGGACCGTTGAGGCGATGGGCGGCAGCCTTTCGCTTGTCGCGCGGTTCCCCGATGGCCCCCCGGTCGAATTGACGGGTATAGCAGAGACCGCATCCAGAGAATGACGCGGTCCGACACGCCCGCCAATCGACCCGAACTGAGGATTGCCCCCTAGTGCGCGATTCTTTCAGACTGGAACGAAAGTCCGGCCGTCCCTCGATACGCGGCTGGCGCCGCTACTCGGGATGAGGGAATTCTCGAAACTCTGCCTCCCTGCCTTCCTTCACCCTGAGTAGCGCCCGCGTCAGCGGGTGCGTATCGAAGGGCGGCTGCCGCTCCGGTTCAACATGAACGGACACCGCTCTAGACGGCCGGCAGATGCTCCCGGAACCAGGCCACCGTTTCGTCCATCACCTCGGTGAAGGCGGGGTCCGCATAGACCTCGTAGTGGCCGTAGCCCTGCAGCACGACCAGCTTCTTCGGCTCGCCGGCCCGGTCGTAGAGCGCCTGGGACTCCTCCGGCGGCACCAGCCGGTCGTCGTCCGTGGCGATGAAGAGCACCGGGCGGGGCGCGATCCGGTCCACGATCCATTCCGGGTGGAAGCCCAGCGTCTCATCGACATATTCGAGCGGCAGCGTGTTGAGCGCGGAGGGCACATTGCGGCGCGCGGCGGCCGCCAGCGCCGCCGACTGCCGGTCCGGCAGCAGCACCTCGCTGCGCTCGACGAGCTCCGACTCGCCCTCCATGGCGCGCTTCACCCGGTCCCCGGCGGAGCGCTCCAGCAGGTCGAACCATTCGTCCGGCCGGCGCACGCTGCGCATCCAGCGCTCGCCGTGGCCGATGCCGACCACGCTGACGACGCATTTCACCCGCCGGTCCACCGCGCCCGTCCACACCACCGTGGCGCCGCCATAGCTGGTGCCGTAGATGCCGAGCCGCTCCTCGTCCACCTCCGCCTGCGCGCCCAGATATGTCAGCGCTGCCTGCACGTCCGCAACCCGGCTGTAGGGCGCGAGCCGCGCGCGCGGCCCCTCGCTCTCGCCCCAGCCCTTATAGTCGAAGGCGAGCACGACATAGCCGGCTTCCGTCAGCACGCGGGCATTGTCCGGCAGATAGAGGTCCTTCACCCCGGTATAGCCGTGGCAGAGCACGATGCCCGCCCGCCTCTCGCCCGCGCCGAGGCCGTCGGGCCGGTAGAGGTCTCCCACCAGCCTGAAGCCCTCCGAATAGAAGGTAACGGGGGTGGCGCTCATGGCGTTGCTCCTCCTGGCTGCGGCTAGATCGCCCGCGCGCCCGGCGGGAGTTCGGGCGCGGGCCGGGCGAGGCCGTAATGCGCGCGGAGCGTCGAGCCGGAATAGGCCTCGCGGAAGAGGCCGCGCGCGCGCAGGATCGGCAGCACACGCTCGATGAAGGCGTCCAGCATCCAGGGCAGCACGGGCGGCATGAGGTTGAAGCCGTCCGCGGCGCCGTCGCGGAGCCAGTCCGCCATGAAGTCCGCCGTCTGCTCCGGCGTGCCGGCGAAGGTGTAGTGGCCGCGCGCGCCGGCGAGCTTCGCCAGCAATTGGCGCAAGGTCGGGCGCTCGCGCTCGACCAGGCCGACGATGGTCGCCGCCCGGCTCCGCGCCGCCTCGACCGTATCGGGATCGGGGAAGTCCGCGGCCGTCAGCGGCCGGTCGAGTTCCAGATGGCCGAAATCGAAGCCGCCGAAGCGCCCGGAGAGCCGCTTCCGGCCCACCTCCGGGTCGGCAAGCCCGTTCAATTCCAGAACCAGCCGCTCCGCCTCCTCCTGAGTGTCGGCGATGAGGGGGCTGAACCCCGGCAGGATCGCCACCCGGTCCGGGTCCCGCCCGGCCTTCGCCGCCCGCGCCTTCAGGTCGGCGTAGAAGGCCTGCGCCGTCGCCTTCTCCAGCTGCGCGGTAAATACCACCTCGGCATGACGGGCGGCGAAATCGCGCCCCGTCTCCGACGACCCCGCCTGCACGAAGACCGGCCGCCCCTGCGGACAGCGCGGCACATTCAGCGGCCCGGCGACCCTGTAATGCTCGCCGGCATGGTCGAGCGCATGGATGCTGCCGGGCTTTGCATAGCGGCCGGACGGACGGTCGTCGAGCACCGCATCGTCGGCCCAGCTGTCCCAGAGCGCCTTCGCGACCGCCATGTATTCCTCGGCGCGGGCGTAGCGCTCGGCATGGCTCACCTGCACGTCGTCGCCGTAATTATGCGCCGCGGCGACCGACCATGAAGTCACGATGTTCCAGCCGATCCGGCCGTTGCTGATGTGGTCCAGCGAGGCGAACTGGCGCGCGAGGTTGAAGGGTTCGGTATAGGTGGTGGAAGCCGTCGCGATCAGCCCGATCTTCGAGGTCGCGGCGGCAAGCGCGCCCAGCAGCGTGACCGGCTCCAGCCAGCTGCGCGCCGTATGCGCCACCTCGCCGGACATGGAAAGCGTGTCCGCCAGGAAGATCGAGTCGAACGCCGCGTCTTCCGCCTTCCGGGCAAGCTCGCGGTGGAATTCGAAGTCCGTCAGCGCGAGCGGCGAGGCCTTGGGATGGCGCCAGGACGCCTCGTGATGGCCGCGGCTGTGGACGAACAGGTTAAGGCGAAGCTGGCGCGACATCCCGTCCCCTCATTCCGGCCCTTCCCTCCCCGCGCGGCGGCGCCAGACCAGATAGAGGATAGCCACCGCGCCTGCGAGCGCAAACCATGTGAGGGCGTATTGCAGGTGGTCGTTGCGGAAGCGCGGCTCCGGCGGGCGGGCGCGCGGCCGGTCCGGCGCATCGGCGACGGGCGACGCCTGGATGTAGAAGGGCAGGAGGGGCCGGCCGAGATGCGCCGCCACGGCCCCGGGGTCGATATGGAACCACATGCCGCGCGCCGGGTCGTTGTCGGCGGCGAAGGGGCCGGGCTCGCCCGGGAAGCGCACCACGCCCTCCAGCCCCGCCGGCGGCGGAGGGCGCGTATCCGGCGCGCGGCGGGCCGGCTCCACCCATCCCCGGTTGACCAGCACCGAAACCGCCGCACCCGAAGGCCGGAAGGACGCCAGCACGTCGAAACCCACCCGGCCGTTCCAGGTGCGGCTCTGGAGCAATAGTTCGGGGGCCTCCCACGCGCCCGCGAGCCGGACGCGGCGCCAGGCGTCGCCGGGGCCGACGCCGGCAAGCGCGGTGAGCGGAGGTTCGGCGAGCCCCGCTGCCGCGCGGTCGATCAGCTCCCGCTTCCACTCCCGCCGGTCGAGCTGCCAGACGCCGAGGCCGATCAGGACCGCCAGCGCCGGCAGGACGAAGAGCGCGAACGGGAAGCGCAGCCGAATGGCCTAATGCCCTCTTCTCGTCATGCCCGGACTGGTTCCGGGCATCCATTTCCGCCGCCGCGACGGCCCCGAGGGAGATGCCCGGAACAAGTCCGGGCATGACGGAGGAGCCTGCCCTGAGCCTGTCGAACGGGGACATTCAGCCATGACAGGCCGGGGGTATCGCCGGGCCGGGGGAACGGCATCGACACTGTCGAACGCCAATTCCCGAAACGGCGCATCAACTGCCCCAGATATAGATGACCGAGAACAGGAACAGCCAGACGACATCGACGAAATGCCAGTACCAGGCCGCCGCCTCGAAGCCGAAATGCTGGTCGGGCCGGAAATGCCCCTTGATCGCCCGGAACAGGCAGACCGTCAGGAAGCAGGTGCCGATGATGACATGGAAGCCGTGGAAGCCCGTCGCCATGAAGAAGGTGGAGGGATAGATGCCCTCGCGGAAGCCGAAGGCGGCATGGCTGTATTCGAACACCTGACAGCCGGTGAACAGCACGCCGAGCGCGACCGTGCAGGCGAGGCCCTGGATCAGCCCCGCCCGGTCGCCGTGCAGCAGCGCGTGGTGCGCCCAGGTGACGGTGACGCCCGAGAGCAGCAGGATGAGCGTGTTGAGGAAGGGCAGCCCGAACGCCTCGAAGGGCACGATGCCGGCGGGCGGCCAGACGCCGCCGGTCGCCTCGATACGGCCCGGCATTTCCTCTGCGCCGAAGAACAGCGCGCCGTCGAAGAAGGCCCAGAAGAAGGCCGAGAAGAACATGACCTCGGACGCGATAAACAGCGCCATGCCGAAGCGCAGCCCGATCTGCACCGGCTGGGTGTGATGGCCCTCATGCTCCGCCTCGCGGATCACGTCGCGCCACCACACCGCCATGGTGGCGAGGATCAGCACCAGGCCGAGCGCCATGACCCATATCACCCCGTCATGCATGAACAGCACCGTGCCCATGGTCGCGAGGAAGGCCGCGACCGCGCCGATCAGCGGCCAGGGACTCGGATCGACCAGATGATAGGGGTGCTTCTGGACGTGGCTATCCGCCATGGGTCTGCTCCCGGTTGGTCGCGGCGGCGGTTTTCTCCCCTGCTGCCGCGTCGGCCTGTTGTTTTTCGGTTGCCGCATCGCCCGGCGGCTCTTCGTCCGATCTGAAGAAGGTGTAGGACAGCGTGATCGTCCCGACATCGCGGACATTCGGATCGGTCGCGATCTCCGGATCGACGAAGAAGGAGACCGGCATGTCGGCGCTTTCGCCCGGGCCCAGCCGCTGCTCGGTGAAGCAGAAGCAGTCGATCTTGCTGAAATAGGCGCCCGCCTTGAGCGGCGTGACATTGAAGACCGCCGCGCCGGTGACCGGCTCGTCGCCCAGGTTCTCCGCCCGGTAGAAGGCGAGCGCCGGCTCGCCGAGCCGGACCGTGACCGCCCGCTCGACCGGACCGAAGCGCCAGTCGAGATCGGGCGCGATGTCGGCGTTGAAGCGGATTTCGATGCTGGGCGCATCGGCCGCCGCCTGCGGGGCCTCCGCCGCCGTTCCGGGCGTGCCGCCGAAGCCGGTGACCTGGCAGAACAGCCGGTAAAGCGGGGCCGACGCCCATGCGAGCGCGCCCATCGCCAGCGGCACCGTGACGAGCAGGGCGGCAATGCGCCGGTTCCGGCGGCGGTCAGCCATGGCTCAGCCGCCTCCCATCCGCACGACGCTCACCGCATAGACGACGACGACGAAGGCCAGCAGCGCCACGAGCAGGACCCTGTTTTTGAAACGCCGGCGGCGGTCTCTTTCGGACAGTTCCGCCATTCATAGCCCCAGGGCCCGGTCCGCGAGCATGGCCGCGAAGAGCGCCGCCAGATAGGCGAGCGAGAAGCCGAAGAGCGACCGCGCGCTCGCGTCGTCCGCGCGCCGCCAGACGGCCAGCGCGCGGCGCAGGAATTCGGCGCCGAGCAGCGCCGCCGCCGCGCCGTAGAGCCAGCCGAGGCCGCCCGCCGCCACGGGCGCCAGGCCGAGCGGCGCCAGCACGGCGCTGTAGATCAGGATCTGCCGGCGTGTCTCCCTGGCACCGGCCGTCACCGGCAGCATCGGCACGCCGGCGGCGGCATAATCGCCCGAGCGGGTGAGCGCCAGCGCCCAGAAATGCGGCGGCGTCCACATGAAGACGATGGCGAACAGGCAGAGCGGCGTCAGCGCCAGATCGCCCGTGACCGCGGCCCAGCCGATCACCGGCGGAATCGCTCCCGCCGCCCCGCCGATCACGATGTTCTGCGGCGTGCGGCGCTTGAGCCAGATCGTATAGACGAAGACATAGAAGGCGATGGTGAGCGCGAGCAGGCCGGCGGCGAGCCAGTTGACGGCAAGGCCCATCATGCCGACCGCGCCCGCCGACAACAGGATGCCGAAGGCGAGCGCATCGTCCGGCTCGATCAGGCCCCGAGGCAGCGGCCGGGCGCGGGTGCGCTCCATCACCGCGTCGATATCGCGGTCGTACCACATGTTCACCGCCCCGGACGCGCCCGCCCCGGCGGCGATGCAGAGCACGGCGACGGCCGCCAGCAGCGGATGCAGCGAACCCGGCGCGATCGCCATGCCGACCAGCCCGGTGAAGACGACCAGCGACATGACGCGCGGCTTCAGCAGCGCGAGCCAGTCGCCGACGCCGGCGGTTTGCGCGAAGCCGGCGCCGACGCCGGCGGATGGCGCAAAGCTGGCGGTTCCTGCGGTAGAGGCGTCGTTCACGGGTTCGGTCGGCCCTCCGGCTTGGCGGAGACCAAGAGACAGGCGCTAATGCGCGTATTCGTCCTTGATCTCCGGGACTTCATCGAAGGTGTGGAAGGCCGGCGGCGAGGGCACGGTCCATTCCAGCGTCGTTGCGCCCGGACCCCAGTAGTTCTCCGCCACCCGGCGCCCGCTGGTCAGCGTGTAGATGAGCAGCAGCACGAACAGGATCGCGCCGGCGAAGGAGAGATAGGCGCCGAAGGACGAGACCATGTTCCAGCCCGCAAAGGCGTCCGCATAGTCGGGATAGCGCCGGGGCATCCCCTGGAGGCCGAGGAAGTGCTGCGGGAAGAAGGTGAGGTTGACGCCGATGAAGGTGATCCAGAAATGCAGCTTGCCGATCCACTCTGGATACTGCCGCCCGCACATCTTGCCGAGCCAGTAATACATGCCGGCGAAGATGGCGAACACGGCGCCCAGCGAGAGCACATAGTGGAAATGCGCCACGACATAGTAGGTGTCGTGCAGCGCCATATCGACGCCCGCATTGGCGAGCACCACGCCGGTCACCCCGCCCACGGTGAACAGGAAGATGAAGCCCAGCGCCCAGAGCATCGGCGTGTCGAAGCGCAGCGACCCGCCCCACATGGTCGCGATCCAGGAGAAGATCTTGATACCCGTCGGCACGGCGATGACCATCGTCGCGGCGGTGAAATAGGCCCGCGTGTCGATGTCCATGCCCACCGTGTACATGTGGTGCGCCCAGACGATGAAGCCGACGAAGCCGATGGCGACCATGGCGTAGGCCATGCCGAGATAGCCGAAGACGGGCTTGCGCGAAAAGGTGGACACGATCTGGCTCACGATCCCGAAGCCGGGCAGGATCATGATGTAGACCTCGGGATGGCCGAAGAACCAGAACAGGTGCTGGAACAGGATCGGGTCGCCGCCGCCTTCGTAGTCGAAGAAGGAAGTGCCGAAGTTCCGGTCGGTCAGCAGCATGGTGATGGCGCCGGCCAGCACGGGCAGCGAGAGCAGCAGCAGGAAGGCGGTCACCAGGATCGACCACACGAACAGCGGCATCCTGTGCAGGGTCATGCCCGGCGCGCGCATGTTGAAGATCGTGGTGATGAAGTTGATCGCGCCCAGGATCGAGGACGCGCCGGCGAGGTGGAGCGCGAAGATCGCCATGTCCACCGACATGCCCGGATGGCCGATGCTGGAGGAAAGCGGCGGATAGACCGTCCAGCCGGTGCCCGCGCCGATGTCGAGCACGGCGGAGAGCAGCAGCAGCACGAAGGCCGGGACGATCAGCCAGAAGCTGATATTGTTCATCCGCGGGAAGGCCATGTCGGGCGCGCCGATCATGATCGGCACGATCCAGTTGCCGAATCCGCCGATCAGCGCCGGCATCACCACGAAGAACACCATGATGAGGCCGTGCGCGGTGATGAAGACGTTCCAGAGCTGGCCATCCATCTGCCCGTCGGGGCCCACGAGATACTGCGCGCCGGGCTCGCCGAGCTCCATGCGCATGACGACGGAGAAGGCGCTGCCGACCAGCCCCGCGCAGATGGCGAACAGCAGGTAGAGGGTGCCGATATCCTTGTGGTTGGTCGAGAAGAACCAACGCACGAAGAAGCCGGGTCTGTGGTCGTGATGGTCGTCGGCGGCATAAGCCATGGGACGGGCCCTCCGGCTCCTGTTCAGCGGGCGTCGAGGCTGGCCATGCGGACCGGCGCCTCACCGGCAGGCGCATCGCCCGCCTTCGCGTATTCCTCGCGCGCCTTCGCGACCCAGGCGTCGAACGCCTCCTGGCTGACGGCGCGCACCTCGATCGGCATGTAGCCGTGGCCGGTGCCGCATAGCTCGGAGCACTGGCCGTAATAGACGCCTTCCTTCTCGATCCGCATCCAGGTCTCGTTGACGCGGCCGGGCACGTTGTCGAGCTTGATGCCCGCCGCCGGCAGCGCCCAGGCGTGGAGCACGTCGGACGAGGTGAACAGCACCCGGATGTTCTTGTTCACCGGCAGATAGACCGGGTTGTCCACCGAAAGCTGGCGCAGCTGGCCCTTGGAGGGGTCGATCTCCTCGTCCGGGATGATGTTGCTGTCGAACTCGAAATCGCCGTGGTCCGGATACTGGTAGGACCAGTACCACTGCCGCCCGATGGTCTTGAGCGTCATGTCGGCCTGCTCGATCCGGTCGTTCTCGTACATGATCCGGAAGGAGGGGATCGCGAGCAGCACCAGGATGACCGTCGGGATCGCCGTCCACAGCACCTCGATGAGCGTGTTGTGCGTGGTGCGGCTCGGCTCCGGGTTGCGGCTCTCGCGGAAGCGGAAGACGACATAGGCCATCAGGCCCAGCACGAACAGCGTGATGACGGTGATGAGCGGCAGCAGGATGATGTCGTGGAACCAGGCGATGTTTTCCATCGTCGGGGTCACGGCCTCCTGGAAGCCGAGGCCCCAGGGCTCCGGCTGGCCCGCCGAGGCGCCGCCGGCCGCCATGCCGGAAAGCAGGACTGCAGCGCCGGGAGCGGCGAATTTGTGCATGGCCGATGGTCCTCAAACGTCCGCGACTGGGGCCTGTCATAGCCCGGAATGCGGGCCTTGTAGAGACCGCCCCGACAATAAAAGCGGCGGCACGCCCGGTTTATGCGACCCGTTGTCCCAAGTTTGCGCCGCCTGCTGTAGAATCCCCCTCTGCGTCCGCAGCCGCAACCCCGCCCAAGGAGCGCCGCCGCCACATGTCTTCCACCCTTCCCCGCCCTGCCCCTCTCGAGGAGACGGAGGCCGTCTTCTTCGGGCCCGCCGGCCTCGACCGCGCCGCCGCCGAACGCATTCTCGACGAGGCGCTCCGGGGCGCGGACGACGGCGAGCTATACCTGCAATACGCCGTCTCGGAGGGGCTGACGCTGGATGATGGCCGGCTCGCCGGCGCCACCTACGACATCAGCCAGGGCTTCGGCCTGCGCGCGGTCTCGGGCGAGGCGACCGGCTACGCCCATGCCGCGAGCCTGGACGAGCCGGCGCTCCGCCGCGCGGCGGAAGCGGTGCGCGCCGTCTCCTCGGGCCGGAGCGGCGCGCTGGCGCTGCCGCCGGCCGCCGCCAACCGGCGGCTCTACGGCCCGGAGAACCCGCTGGATGCGCCCGACTTCGCGGAGAAGGCGGCGCTGCTGGCGCGAATCGACGCCTATGCCCGCGCCGCCGACCCGCGCGTCGTGCAGGTGACCGCCTCGCTCGCCGGAAGCTGGCAGGCGGTGCGCATCCAGCGCGCGGGCGGCGAGGCGGCGGCGGACATCCGCCCGCTCGTGGTGGTGCGGGTGCAGATCGCCGTGCGCGCGCCGGACGGGCGGGTGGAAACCGGCAGCCACGGCTGCGGCGGGCGCGTCGGCTTCAGCGAATTCCTGGAAGAGGCCGCCTGGAAGGCGCAGGTGGACGAGGCGCTCCGCCAGGCGCTGGTCAAGATCGACGCGGCGCCCGCGCCCGCCGGCGAGATGACGGTGGTGCTCGGCCCCGGCTGGCCGGGCGTGCTGCTGCACGAGGCGGTCGGCCACGGGCTGGAGGGCGATTTCAACCGCAAGGGCACCAGCGCCTTTGCCGGCCTCATCGGCGAGCGCGTGGCGGCGCCGGGCGTGACCGTGGTGGACGACGGCGGGCTGGAGGACCGGCGCGGCTCGCTCACCGTCGATGACGAGGGCACGCCCACCGCGCGCAATGTGCTGATCGAGGACGGTATATTGAAGGGCTTCCTGCAGGACCGGCTGAACGCGCGGCTGATGGGGGTGGCGCCCACCGGCAACGGGCGGCGCGAGTCCTTCGCGCATGCGCCCATGCCGCGCATGACCAACACCTTCATGCTGGCCGGCGAGCGCGAGCCGGAGGAGGTGATCGCGTCCGTGGACCGGGGCCTCTACGCGGTCCAGTTCGGCGGCGGGCAGGTGGACGTGACCAACGGCAAGTTCGTCTTCAACGCGACCGAGGCCTATCTGATCGAGAACGGAAAGGTCGCGGCCCCGGTGCGCGGCGCGATGCTGATCGGCAACGGCCCGGACGCGCTCACCCGCGTCGCGATGATCGGCAACGACCTCGCGCTGGACGACGGCATCGGCATGTGCGGCAAGGACGGCCAGTCCGTCCCCGTCGGCGTCGGCCAGCCCACCTTGCGCATAGACGCCATGACCGTCGGCGGCATGGCGGGGTGAGGGGGATGGCGTCGCTGCGGATTGAGGCTTGATTCGTACATATATGTGCGACTATCGTGACCGGCGAAGAGTTCATTGCGCGTGTTGCGCGAATCGGCAGGGAGCGCAGCCTGACAGTGCGTTTTGACCCCCGGAAAGGTAAAGGAAGCCACGGACGCCTTTATCTCGGGCAGCGCTTCACCACGGTGAAGGACCGCCGCAAGGAAATCGCACCGGGTCTCCTTGCATCCATGTTGCGGCAGCTGGGGCTGACCCGGGGCGACATGAGGTGAGAACCGGTGAGAACGTAAAGAAAGGCGCAGACGATGCGGCTCGCTTATCCCGTTAGTCTGGAAGCGCAAGGCGATGGCACCGTCCTGGTGTCGTTCCCCGACATTCCCGAGGCTCTGACCGATGGCGATACGGAGGACGAGGCCCTGTCCGAGGCGGAGGACTGCCTGATCGCCGCCTTGGGCGGGTATATCGAACTGCGGCGCTCCATTCCGAAACCGTCTCCGGCCCGCGGGCGGCCGCTGATTGCCCTGCCTGCCCTGGCGGCGGCGAAACTGGCGCTCTATTGCGCCATGCGCAGCCACGGACTCGGCAATACCGCGCTTGCCGCCGAGCTCGGAACGACAGAGGGCGCGGTTCGGCGCTTGCTCGACCTCGACCACCGTTCGCATATCGACCGGGTTGAGGCCGCGCTCCGGCTGCTCGGCGAACGCCTTGTAGTGACGACGCAGGCGGCATGACCGGGCCCGCGAGCCTCGGCAGCTTCGACTATGTCGTGGTGGGGGCGGGCTCGGCGGGGTGTGTGCTGGCGAACCGGCTTTCGGAGGATGCGCGCAACCGCGTGCTGCTGCTGGAGGCGGGTGGGCGCGACAACTACATCTGGATCAAGATCCCCGTCGGCTATCTCTACACCCAGAACAACCCGCGCACCGACTGGTGCTTCGCCACCGAGGCGGAGCCCGGCCTGAACGGGCGCGCGCTCGCCTATCCGCGCGGGCGGGTGCTGGGCGGCTGCTCGGCGATCAACGGCATGATCTACATGCGCGGCCAGGCGCGCGACTACGATGGCTGGGCGCAGATGGGCAATCGCGGCTGGGGCTGGGACGATGTGCTGCCCTGGTTCCGCAAGTCGGAGCGCCATTTCGGCCCGGCGGACGAATTCCACGGGGCGGACGGCGAGTGGCGGGTGGAGGAGCCCCGGGTCGGCTGGGAGATCCTCGACGCCTTCCAGCGCGCCTGCGCCGATACCGGCCTGCCGCCGACGCCCGACTTCAACGACGGCGACAATGAGGGCACGGGGAAGTTCATGGTCAACCAGCGCCGCGGCGTGCGCTGGACCGCCGCCGACGCTTTCCTCAAGCCCGTGCGGAACCGCCCCAACCTGACCGTGGTCACGCACGCCCAGGCGCGGCGCATCCTGTTCGACGGACCCCGCGCGAGCGCCCTGGAGTTCCGCCTGAAGGGCCGGCCGGCGCGCGCCGAAGTCGCGGGCGAGCTCGTCCTGGCGGCCGGCGCCATCGGCTCGCCGCACCTGCTGCAGGTCTCGGGCGTCGGGCCGGGCGCGCTGCTGCGGGAGAACGGCGTCGCGGTCCACCATGAGCTTCCCGGCGTCGGCGCCAACCTCCAGGACCATCTCCAGCTGCGCCTGATCTACCGGGTCGCGCATGTCGAGACGCTGAACCGGCGCGCGAACAGCCTGCTCGGCAAGCTCGGCATGGGGCTCGAATATGCGCTCTTCCGGCGCGGGCCGCTCACCATGGCGCCGAGCCAGCTGGGCGCCTTCGCGAAGTCCGACCCCGCGCGCGAGACCGCGAACCTGCAATACCATGTGCAGCCGCTGTCGCTGGACCGTTTCGGCGAGCCGCTGCACCGCTTCCCGGCCTTCACGGCGTCGGTGTGCAACCTCCGCCCGGAGAGCCGGGGCGTGGTGAGCCTCAAATCGCCGGACCCGGAGGAGCCGCCCGCGATCCGGCCCAACTACCTCTCGACGGAGGCCGACCGGCAGGTGGCGGTGGCCGCGATCCGCCTCACGCGCCGCATCGCCGCCGCCCCCTCGCTCGCGCCCTACGAGCCCGAGGAATACCTGCCCGGCGCAGCGCTCGACTCGGACGCGGCGCTGGCGGAGGCGGCAGGCAATATCGGCACCACCATCTTCCACCCCGTCGGCACCTGCCGCATGGGCAGCGATCCGGGCGCCGTCGTGACCGACCGCCTCAAGGTCCGCGGCCTGGAGAACCTCCGCGTCATAGACGCCTCGGTCATGCCGACCATCACCTCCGGCAACACCAACAGCCCCACCATCATGATTGCGGAGAAGGGCGCGGCGATGGCGCTGGAGGATGCGCGGGGGTGAAGGCGGGCCGCCTATCCGGCGGCGTCGAACCGGCCTTCGACGCGGGACTGCCGCTCGGCAAGGCGTTGCATCTCGGCCCGGAAGTCGTCCATGGCGTTCTGGAACGCGCGGCGGTCCGCATCGGCGGCGCGCTTGTCCTCGGTTATGCGCCGGTCGAGCCGGGCCGCCATGCGCCACGCCATGCCGGCGAGAACGCCGCCCACGCCGACGATGGCAAGCAGGATCGGAATCGTGTCGGTCGATTCGAACATGCCCTGACTTTGGAGATCGTGAGGCTGGATGGCAAGAGCGTTCCGACAACGGGCGCTGCAACAGCCGCCCCGCGTCAGGGCCAGAGCGCGCCGAGCGGGAAGGCGACGGCCTCGAAGGGCGGGAGGGACACCGGCTCGTCCTCCCGCGCCGCCCCGGCCGGCGTCCACGCGCCGCCGTCGCGCAACACGAACGCCTCCAGCGTCCGCGCCGCCGGATCGACGAACCAGAGGTGGCGCACGCCTTCCCGCGCATAGATCGGGCGCTTGCCTTCGAGGTCCAGCTTCCGCGTCGAGGGGGAAAGGACTTCGCAAACCCAGTCCGGCGCGAGAGTCAAAAAGGCCGCATCGGGCACTGTCGGCATGCGCTCCCGCCGCCAGCCGGCAATGTCGGGAACCACAATGTCCTCGCCGAAATGAAGCTCGGGCTCGTTGACGATCCACCAGCCGCCCGGCCCGTCCCGGCCCTTGAAGAACGGACCGCCGATCTCGCTGGCGAGAGCGGTCTTCGCCAGGGCCGCCAGCGTGGGCGGCCTTCGCTGCAAATGAAGCAAGCCATCCACGATTTCCGCCACCATATGCGCCGGCGCGTCGAGCACGTCCCGGTAGGTAGCCTTGCGGGCCGGCTTCTTCCGGCGCAACGCCGCGCCTTCGCTCATGCCATGCTCTCCGCTCCCCGGCCTCCCGCCATGCTACGCGCGGGCGGCGACTCTGTCACGGCTGTGGGCGATGGCGCTGGCGGCTGGAGGCCGGGCGGGGGTGAGGAGTTCGGGCAATCGAGAATAGTTTTGTGAATAATTTGCTGTTGAAATTGTAAAACGGCTGGGATAGGGTGCTTTGGCACTTTGGAGGCCACAGCATGCCTGTTCCAAGAAGAGAAATTATCGAACCGATCATCGACAAGCACCGGCAGGTTATTGTGGCGGCAGTACACGGCGCTTGGTCAGATTGGCTTGCCAGTCCACACCCTGGAACCTGGCGGTGTAAGCGCAGTCGAGCCAACTTCGTATGGGAACAGATTATTGACCGAGTGCACCATGCATTCGACGGGACGCCGGGTGTCCTCATTATCGGCAGCCTCGCGACGTTTGGGTTCCTGATCGATGATCGTGTCTTCTTTCGGTTCAAGAAAGGGGACGAAAACGGGTTGAGCACCAATGTTCGAACCCAACTCGCCCTTGCGTTTCACGATCATAACCAGGACCTGCCCGGTCTCCTACCTGAAGTCGAACGCGTTGAGGTTGTGTACCAACTCAATCGGCTTGAGACTCAAGTCGTCGATATCATCGTGGTCGCTCGCGATGGGGATACAGTGGTCTGGACGTATAGTCTGCTCGACGCCGCCACAAGCGGTATGCCATTGCCTATGCCGGCACCCATTGGTCAGCCCCCGAGGCTTCCCGCGTCTCGCTTGGTTCGCCCGCGCGATGCATCCGAGACTCGGAACCGGACCAAGCGCGGTTGACCGTGTCCGGCAGTTTCAACGCCGATCTGCTGCGAACAGGCAGACAGGCGAGGGGATGGAGTCAAACTGAACTCTCCAAGAGGTCGGGCGTCTCCCAAGCCCATCAGTCGAAGCTGGAGAACGAGTTGATCGACGACCCAACCGATGAGGTTGTTGATCGCATCGCCCATGCTCTCCGCTTTCCCAGATCGCTGTTCTTCGAGCCGGACAAGGTGCTCGGACTACCGATGAGCGTTCATCCGATGTATCGAAAGAGGGCAAGCGTCGGCCAGCGTAGCCTTGAGCGGCTTGAGGCCGAACTCAATATTCGTCTGTTTCATATCCGGCGATTGTTGAAGTCTGCGGACTTTCAACCGGAACTTTCGCTGCCAATTATGGACATCGACGAGTTTGACGGCGATGCGGAGCGGATCGCGGAGCTCTTGCGCCGAAATTGGCTCGTTCCGATGGGGCCCATGAAGGATTTGGTGGGTTGGGTCGAAAGTGCCGGTTGCATCGTGATCCACTGCGACTTCGCCGCTTTGTCGGTGGATGGGGTAACCATAAGCTCCCTGGATATGCCACCGTGCATATTTTTGAACCGGAACCAGCCGGCCGACCGTCAGCGTTACAGTCTCGGACATGAACTCGGCCACATCGTCATGCATCGGATACCGTCCCCTACAATGGAAGACGAAGCCAACGCCTTCGCCTCAGCACTGCTAATGCCCGCTAAGGACATACGCCCATATCTATCCGGACGGCTCACGATCGAGAAGCTCGCCGAGTTGAAGCTGGTGTGGCGGGTCTCGATGCAGGCACTTCTCTACCGGGCCAAAACTATAGGAGCGATTACCGCGAACCAAAGCCAATACCTTTGGAGACAAATCAGCTACTTGGGCTACAGGAGAAGGGAACCTTCGGAACTGGACTTTCCCGTAGAGGAACCGGGCGTTCTACCGGAGATCATCCGGATACACCTTGAGGATTTAGATTATGGAATCAAAGACCTATGCTCCATTCTTCATGTATTCGAAGATGACCTTCGAAGCATGTACCCGCTACCCGACAATCCCGTTAGACGGCATCTTCGTCTGGTAAGGTGACGGCCGCATACAAGTAGGATTGGATACTTGAATAGCCGAATGTACCATGTCTAACCTTACCTATCTATTATGCGGGAGAGCAGCATGGCGGTAAGCGATGCGGGCGGGTCACCCGGATTTCAGCTTGACGACGGCTTGAAGTTCCACGGGAGCAGGTCGTCGATGCGGTCGTTGGGATGGCCGACCGCGATGGCTTCGAGGGTGGCCTTGAGCCAGGCGTAGGGCTCGACCCCGTTCAACCTGGCGGTCTGGGTGAGTGAAGCGATCCGGCCCCAGGCGACTGCGCCTTCGTCGTGACCCGCGAAGAGCGCGTTTTTCCTTGTAAGGGCAATCGGCCGGGCGAGGTTCTCGACGGCATTGCTGTCCATCTCGACGCGGCCGTCGGCGAGGAACAGCCGGAGGCCGTCCCAGTGACGGGCGATATAGGCGAGCTTCTCGCCGAGGCGGGACTTGGGCGAGATGCGGGCGCGCTGCTGCTTCAGCCAGTCGCCGAAGGCCTCGACCAGGGGCGCGGAGCGCGCGTGTCGTTCTGCGAGACGTTGCTCGGGCGGGCTGCCGCGGATGTCGGCCTCGATGGCGTAGAGCTCGGCGATCCGGCGCAGGCCCTCTGCCGCGATCTCGGAGCCGCTGCTGTCGTAGATCTCGCGGAGCCGGCGCCTCGCGTGGGACCAGCAGTAAGCCAGCCGTATCGGCGCGCCGCCCTTGCGGCTCGGTCCAGTCAGCCGGTTGTAGCCGGCATAGCCATCCACCTGGAGGATACCATCGAAGCCGTCGAGGAAGCGCTCGGCATATTCACCGCCGCGCCCGGGCGCATAGAAGTACACAACGCCCGGCGGGTCGGGTCCGCTCCAGGCACGGTCGTCGCGGGCCAGCGCCCACAGCCAGCCGGTCTTGGTCCTGCCGCGGCCCGGATCGAGCACCGGCGCCCGCGTCTCGTCCATGAACAGCTTCGAAGAGCGCTTGAGATGCTCCGCCAGCCGGTCGGCCACCGGTTTCAGATGGAATGACGCCCTGCCGACCCAGCCGGCCAGCGTCGAGCGGTCCAGATCGAGGCCGGAACGGGCATAGACCTGCGCCTGCCGGTGCAACGGGCAATGGTCCAGGTATTTGGAGACGAGCACATGGGCGCCGCACCTTCGGTCGGCAACCCGCCCTCGATCAGCCGGGCCGGCGCCGGCGCCTGGGTGACGCTCTGTTCGCAGGCCCGGCAGGCGTATTTCGGCCGCACCGTGACGATCACCCGAAGCTGCGCCGGCACGATGTCCAGGCGCTCCGTGCGATCCTCGCCAATCTTCACCATCTCCCCGCAGCCGCAGGGGCAGAGCGTGCTCTCCGGCTCGACCACCTGCTCGATCCGCTCCAGATGCTCCGGCAAGTGGCCGATATTGCGCGCCGGGCGAGGACGCTTCGGCGATTGGGCCGGCGTCGGATCTTCCGGCGCGGCCGCTGCTTCGATCTCCGCCGCCGCGCCCTCAAGGTCCTCGAACGCCAGCTGGCGCTCGTCCGCCGACAGCTTCTCCGACCTCTTGCCATACAGAAGGCGGATCAGTTCGAGGTTCAGATGTTCGAGACGGCGGATGCGCTCCGCCTGAGCCCCGTTGCGGTCCGTCAGAACTTCGTTCTCGCCCGCGAGACAGGCCTTCTCTTCCGCCAGCGTCTCGTTCTCGGCGCGAAGCACCTCCAGCGCCGCGATTGCCTGCACCGCCGCTTCCCGCTGTTCGGGCGTCAGCGTTCCGAGGTCGATCTCCGCAAGGGCCGGCATGGCCAGTCTGGTAGCACAGTGTCGGGACGCGGCACGCCCCGATCCGCCCAGTGAGTCATTCGGCCTCAGCCGGGCGCCGTGCCGACAGCGCTCGCACACGGCGCCAGTCCAGCCCGGAGAACAGCGCCTCGAACTGCGCATGGCTCAGCGACATCACCCCGTCGCGGATCGCCGGCCAGACAAAGCCCTGGTCCTCCAGACGCTTGTAGACCATCACCAGGCCGGTCCCGTCCCAGTAGATCAGCTTCAGCCTGTCAGCTCGTTTCGTACGGAACGCGAAGACCGTTCCCGTGAACGGGTCCTTGCGCAATACGCTCTTCACATGCGCAACAAGGCCGTCGTGCTGCTTCCTGAAGTCCACGGGCTTCGTCGCAACCACGATCCGGACCCGGTTCGATGGGAAGATCATACCGATGCGTTCAACGCCGACACGATCTCGGCGATCCGGCAAGCCGGTGTCGCGGCGTCCAGACGGAGCGTCACCCGGTCCTGGATCACTTCCAGGCGGTCGCTGCCCGCAGCGGGAACCCGGCGCTCATCCTGACGCAAGACCACCGGAGCAAAACCCATCTCGCCCTCCGCAGGCAACACCAGAAGGCCCTTCCGTGCCTGGCGGCGCCATTCCGACAGCTGGTTCGAGTTGATCTCGTAGCGACGCGCTACCCCGGCGACCGTCGCGCCTTCCTCCAGTGTCTCGGCAACAATCCGCGCTTTCACCGAAGCCGGCCAGCGACGGCGAAAGCCGCCACGCGCCGGCAACACTTCAACCCTGGCGTTGGTGAGAAGCTCTGCTGAGGGCTCCAATGAGAAATTCCCTTCGTCTCATTCCGAACCCTAACTCCCACATCACCAGGCCTGTATGAAGGTGGGGCGCTCGCACCGCATACGCATGGCGAGAGGGTTAAGGAATCGGTCTAGGCCGAGAGAGGGGCAATCCGGCAGGGAAGCCAACTGGCGGAATCGTACTCTCTTCCATGGTGACAATCTACCGTTTCTGCGCGCCATGAATAGCCAGAGCGTGGATCTTATCGCCACCGATCCGCCGTTCAACAAAAGCCGAGATTTCCATGCGACGCCGGATAGCCTCGCAGCAGGGGCGAAGTTTCAGGACCGTTGGTCATGGAAACGAGATGTGCATCAGGAATGGACCGATCAAATTACTGATGACTATCCCCGGCTCATGGAGGCCATTGAAAGTGCCCGCTATGCCCACTCTGACGGCATGGGCGCATTCATGTGCTTCATGGCTGTCCGCTTGCTGGAAATGCGGCGTATCCTCAAACTGACAGGCAGCATCTATCTGCACTGCGACCCCACAGCTTCACATTACCTCAAGGCCGTCATGGATGCGATTTTCGGGTGGAAGAATTTTCGAAACGAGATCGTGTGGCGGAGATCGGCGGCGCATAATGCGGCGGACAAATTCGGGCCGAACCATGATGTGATTCTATTCTACGCGATGCCGGAGTACAATCATGTCGTTCAATTCTCACCCTACCTGACCGGTTATGTGGAGGAGTACTTCAACAAAGAAGATGACAGGGGTCGTTATCGAGAGCAAGAACTGCACGGCTTAGGAACGCGGAACGGTGTCAGCGGGAAGCCATGGCGCGGCTTCGATCCTACAGCCAAGGGCCGCCATTGGGCGGTGCCCTCAAAACTGGTATTGTCACTCGGAATCGATCCGAATCTGCCGCAGCACGAAAAGCTGGATGCTCTCTACAAGAGGGGTTTCATTGATTTCAGCTCTAATTATCTTCCGCAGTATCGACAGTATCTCGCAGACAGCCCCGGTGTTCCCTTGCAGGACGTGTGGGCGTACCAGCCTTACACGAAAGGACTCCTGCGGGAAACCGAAGATGAAATTGACAAGGACGTTCGTTGGATCCCGGATCGGGATAAGAAGGAGCGCGTTGGATTCCCAACCCAGAAGCCGATTGGTCTCTATTCTCGGATGATTCTGTCGTCCACCCAGATCGGCGACATAGTATGTGATCCCTTTGCTGGTTGTGCTACTACCTTAGTTGCAGCCGAGCGGCTGAATCGCCAGTGGGTTGGCATGGATATATGGGACAACGCCAAGAAGGTTGTACTGGACCGCATGGCGCGGGAACGACTTGCTTTGCCGGAAGCGGAACGTGGCGATCTGTTTATCCATGAAGTTTATTTTACGGCAGAGATTCCGGCTCGCACCGACGACGGCCTGCCAGCATCGCCGTTTTTGCGCGCTATTGAAAGACGGGCGTTACCTCTGGAGCCTTGGCAAAGGCTGTCACGGGCGGAGATAGTGAGAGAGTTGACCGAGGCGCAGAGCATTACCGAGGGCCTTATCTTGTGCGCTGGATGCGGCCGGGAGCTGGAGACGCCCTTCATGGAGCTTGATCACATCCAGCCTCGTGCGGATGGCGGCGAGAACGACATTTCCAACCGTGTCCTGCTTTGTCGGCCCTGCAATGGTCGAAAGGGCGCGAAGTTGACCATGAAGGGATTGTTCGAAGAGAACCGGAAAGCGCGATGGATGCATGATGCACGGCTGGCACAACACGCCAGAGCGTTAGCACGGGATCGCTACGAGGAAGTCCGATATCAACGAAGGTGGCCAACAGTCGATACCACTGGTGACCTGTTCGACTGAAACACTGGTCTGTCAGGTGGCGACTACCGCCTGCCGCATTCTCCGCTCTATGTGCAACTCGGCGCCGGGACCCGTGCGGCCATGGTCGAGGCCGATGACATCGTGAAGGCCGGCAGGGCGCGCTTCGCCACCGTCGAAGAGATGCTTGCGGACCTTGAAGAAGCCGGCCGCCCGTAAGCGGGGCGGCTGGACGGGGAAGGATGGATACGGCACTCGGTAATTTTTCCTGACTTCGACGGTTGATTCGCATAAGTAGTTGATATTGCCTGGTTCTCATTTCGGCTAGGCACTACATCCGGCATTTCTTCGAGCCGTGCTTCGTCGACGGTCAGGCGAGTTGATACGGGGTGATCGTCAGGGGCAGCCCCATGGTTGCGTAAATCTGCTCCGCCGCCGGTGTCGGCTTCGAGGGGATGACGTAGCGGTTGCCCGATTGCCGACAGCGCAGCAGGGAGCACTGGCGGTGGACGAGGGCGGAGCGGATGACCTCCGGGGACATCCGCCGCTTCTGGATGGCGACGCGGTACGCAAGGTGTCGAACGCAGGCGAAGGCCAGGAAGGCGATGGCGATGTGAGCGCGGATCCGGTCCGGGTTCCAGTGCCAGATGGGACGTATCTTCAGGTCGTGTTTGGTGATCCGGAAGCTCTCCTCGACCTGCCAGAGCCCCTGGTAGTGAGCCATCACTTCGGTGACGCGCGCGTCGCGCAGATTGGTGATGACGCCGGTGAGCCCGTCCCATCGTGCGGCCTCGGCGATCTTCTCCGGGTTCACCGTGAGCCGTGCGTCGCCCTCGACGGCGATGAAGCGCTTCGCCCCGTGATTGGAGAGCAGTTCCCTGGGATTGTCGCTGCGGGCCAGCCTGTCGAGCAGGCGTTCCACCTGATGGCGGCGCTCGTGCGCGTCCTTGCGTGCGCGCTGGGGGCAGAAGACGACGATCAGGCGACGGCCCTTGTACTCCCACTCGCCGACCCGGCGGTCCTGTGAGCCCTCCAGCGGGGCATAGGTCCCGGGGTCGAGAACCTGCCCCAGCAGCGCGAGCGGCAGCTTGCGCAGCCGCGCGCCGACGACATACTCGCCGCCGATGGCGTCCATGGCGTCGAGGTTGTCGGCGCTCAGCATGCCCCGGTCGGCCACGCATACCGTGCGCTCCACCTGGTGGCGGCGCTGCATGTCCTGCAGGACCGGGACCATGCTGTGTCCCTCGTAGGTGGCGCCGGGGAAGACCTCGTAGCTGATCGGCAGCCCTTCGCGCGTCACCATCAGCGCCAGCAGAACCTGCGAGTCCTTGTGTTTGCCGTCCTTGCTGAAGCCGTGCTGGCGAAGCTCGTCCTCGGCGGCCGTCTCGAAGTAGAGCGTGGTGCAATCGAAGAAGAGGATCGCGACCGGCTCCGGCAGCAGCGACCGGCTCGCCTCGCCGACGCGCGTGCGCAGTCGCTCGATCACCGTCGCGTCGAGCTGATCCATCATCCGGTAGACCTTCTCGAGCGGAAGACTCACGCCGAAGTCCTCCTCGAGCCGGCGCACGCTGCCCCGCTTGCTGTCGGGGTTGGCTACCCGCGCCATCACCACATGGAACAGCGCGTCATGGGAGGCCCGGTAGCGCGAGCGCGGCAGCAGCGCGTCGAGGCCCAGCAGCCGGTAGATCTCGCCATAGACCTCGTGGATGCCTGTGATCAGGCGCTGCTCCTCTTCAAGCTGCTTGAGGTCGACCGGGAGTTCCTCCTTGCCGTCCCCCCGGCGGCCGACACGGATCGCCTGCTCAGCGATCTTCTCGGGCGCAAACAATGCCGGCTGACGCTCGTCCTCCAGCTTCGCCTTGACGTACTCGCCGAGCTGCCTCAGGCGCTCGAGCTCGTCCTCGTCCATGGCCACGCCGACATGGCGGACGATGCGCTGTCGGACCTTGCCGCCGTCGCGCACGGCCTCGACGATCTGGACCGAGCGTCGCGGGCTGTTGGGGGAGGTCTTGATGCGCACGAACATGGGGGGAGTGTAGCGCGTGGCGGAGGCATTGACAGTCTCAAAGATTTACTAGGCACTACAACGCAGCTTGACCGCACCGCAACTGCCAACTCATTGGCTTTACTGAAAACTCCAGACGCGAGATCGGTCAGAAGTCAGCCCAACCGTCGAAGTCAGGAGAGTTGACCGAGGCGCAGAGCATTACCGAGGGCCTTATCTTGTGCGCTGGATGCGGCCGGGAGCTGGAGACGCCCTTCATGGAGCTTGATCACATCCAGCCTCGTGCGGATGGCGGCGAGAACGACATTTCCAACCGTGTCCTGCTTTGTCGGCCCTGCAATGGTCGAAAGGGCGCGAAGTTGACCATGAAGGGATTGTTCGAAGAGAACCGGAAAGCGCGATGGATGCATGATGCACGGCTGGCACAACACGCCAGAGCGTTAGCACGGGATCGCTACGAGGAAGTCCGATATCAACGAAGGTGGCCAACAGTCGATACCACTGGTGACCTGTTCGACTGAAACACTGGTCTGTCAGGTGGCGACTACCGCCTGCCGCATTCTCCGCTCTATGTGCAACTCGGCGCCGGGACCCGTGCGGCCATGGTCGAGGCCGATGACATCGTGAAGGCCGGCAGGGCGCGCTTCGCCACCGTCGAAGAGATGCTTGCGGACCTTGAAGAAGCCGGCCGCCCGTAAGCGGGGCGGCTGGACGGGGAAGGATGGATACGGCACTCGGTAATTTTTCTTTCAATGTCAACCTCATGACAGGAAAACAGGAAAAATTGGTTCGATAGACTTGCGTTTCGGCCAAGCCATGTTAGAATAAATCAGGAACAAACATGGGGGAAGAGGCATCCGGAGGCCGCTTCCCCCCGCGTCGGCGCCGGCGCGGAAAAGCCCCCGATTCGGCCAGCGGGCGAGGTGCGCCCTGCGTCCGGCTCGCGCGCGCGGGCGCACCCGGGCAATCAGGCGCGCAAACCGCGCCGGCGCGAAACGCGCGCCCACGGGCGCGGGGGCGCGGGCGCGCATTACGCGCGAATCAGGGTCCCGCCGCGCCAAACACGGCGGCGGGGAGAACGGAGCGACGAGGGAACGAAACGCGATGGAGGAACGACATGCAGGAGGCAGGCAGGAGGCTCAAACTCTCCTCTCCCGCTCGCGGGAGAGGCCGGGTGAGGGCCCGCTTCCGCCCCGGCCGGGCGAAGGCGGGGGATTCCGGGAAGGGCGGCCCCATGCCCGAAACGGTTACAGGCTATGCGCCGTCCGCATGCAAAACATGACATCCCATGACACATTGCGGGGGAGGCCCGGCGCGCCTCATGACACATCATGACATCTCATGACACAGGCGAAGGGGAGGCCGGTGGCCAGCGATCGGTGGTTAGCGAATAGCGGACAGTGGATATGCAGGCCGGCAGAAACGCTATCCACCGGCCACTATCCACTAACCGCGGGCCGCCGGCCGCTACCCGCAGGCGAGGTTCTCCGGCAGGTTTTCCTGCTTCACATGCGGGCCGCAGACGGTGCGGATGACGCCGTCCGGCACGAAGGCGAGGAAGGCGAAGGCGAAGGTGACGTCATGGACGGCATCGACCAGGCTTCCGTCCGCCGCGCGGCGCCGCACGGTGACATTGCCGATGTCGCGGCCCTCGCGGATCACCCCCTTGTCGAGCGCCGAGTTCTGGCCGGGCGCCCATTCCAGCACGAGGTCGCCCGCCTCGATGCGCTTCTCCTGCTTGAGCAGCTCCACCGTCCAGGCCTGCCTGCCGACCATGGCGACGCGCGCCAGCGGCGGCACCGCCGCCAGCGGATAGGCGCCCCGGTAGAGGAACGGCCAGTGCGCGCCGTCATAGCCGGCATAGGGGTTCGAGCCGTAGCTGCGCAGCGTGTTGTCGTTCGGCATCAGCACCTCGCCGTCCGGCGCGGCGGCGGCGAAGCGCGCGAAGCTCTCGACGCGCGAGGGCAGCATGGTCAGCCGCTCGCCCGTCAGCTCGCCCACCATCGCCTCGCCCAGGAACTGCTGCCACCAGCTTTCCGTCTGCCGGTCCCACATCACGAGGTCGGAGAAGCGCAAGAGCCCCGTCGTGCCGAAATCGAGCACCCGGCCCGCGACCCGCCGGTCGAACACCAGCGCCGCATCGCAGAGCGGGCAGTAGGTGACCGCCACGGGCTTGCCGGCAATGGTGTCGTTCACGATCTCGTGCCAGATCAGGATCGCCAGCGGATAGGCGCGGCGCGCGCCGTCCACCGCCAGCGAAATCACCGGCTCGGTCGGCGCGATCAGCTTCTCCGCCTCCGCCACGGAGACGAAGACCGGATCGTCGATGGGCGGGATCTGGTCGCGCGCGACGCCGCCCGACGCGATCTCCTCGAACGGCACGGAATGGCGGCTGAAATCCGTGTTCGGCCAGGCCTTACGCCAGAACGGGTCGGGGCCGGCATCGGCGGCGGGCGCGGGCGCGGCGGCAAGCGCGATGAGGGCGGCGAGGACGAGGCCGGCGGGGATGCGCATGGGGGACCGGGCTCCTTGCGGTCGGTGGCGACTATATCAGCCGTCGAGGCCGCTCACCGTTTCCGCCGCCAGCGCGCGCACCACCGCGCGGAGCGCCGCATCGCTGTCGGCATCGCCGCCGGCGGCCGCATAGGCGGCGCGCTGGCGCTCGGCCGAGGTGCCGCGGGCCGCGATCCGGCGCGCGCGCTCCACCTCCGCGGTGCAGCCGAGCGCGTCGGCGTCCTCGCGCACCAGCTCCAGCACCTCCTCCACAAGGTCGGCGAAGGGGACGAGCGCGCGCTTGCCGAAATCGACCAGCCGGCTGCGGCTGCCGTAGCGCTGCGCCAGCCAGCGGTTCTCCTGGATGAGCATGTTGGGGTAGTCGCGCCAGCGCTGGTTGGAGAGCCGCAGGCGGTAGAGCATGCGCAGGATGCACTGGAAGAGCGCGGCGACGGTGAGCGCGTCCTCCATGTCGGGGCAGACGTCGCAGATGCGCATTTCCAGCGTCGGGAAGCGCGAGCTCGGGCGGAGGTCCCACCAGATCTTGGAGCCGTCCTCCAGCAGGCCCGAGCTCGTCATGTGTTCGATCAGCCGCTGGTATTCGCTCCAGCTCACCAGCGGCTCCGGCAGGCCGGTGCGCGGCATGGCGTCGAACACCGTCAGCCGGTAGGACGCCAGCCCCGTATCCTGCCCCTGCCAGAAGGGCGAGGAGGCCGTCAGGCAGAGCAGGTGCGGCAGGAAGTAGCGGGCCTGATTCATCAGGTCGATCCGCAGCTCCTCGTCCTCTATGCCGACATGGACGTGCATGCCGCAGATGAGCATGCGGTAGGCCACGGCCTGCATGTCATGGGCGAGGCCCTCATAGCGCTCCTTGTGGACATAGTCCTGCTGGCGCCAGTCGCCGAACGGGTGCGTCGAGGCCGCGACCGGGGCGAGGCCGTGATTGCCGCAGGCCCGCGCGACGCCGCTCCTGAGCCGGCGCAGCTCCGCCCGCACCCCGCCGATATCCCCGCACACCTTCGTGCCGATCTCGACCTGGGCCTGGAGGAACTCATTCGTCACTTGGTCGCCGAGCGCGCTCACGCATTCGTCGATCAGGCCCTCCGGCGGGTCGGAAGCGAGCGCGCCCGTCTCCGCATCGACCAGGAGATATTCTTCCTCCACGCCCAGGGTGAATGCGGGCTCGGCAATCGCCATCGGTCCGTCCCTCCGCCTCCGGGAGCCGTTCGTCGCACAAGGATATACGGGCCCCGAAGAAACCGGAATTCCGCCGCGCCGGCAACGGCGCGCTATAGTCCCCGCCGTCCGATGGAAGGAAGCCCCCATGCAGTTCGGCGCGATGGTCAACACCAAGATCGACGAGTGGCAGACGCTGCAGCTCGTCGAGGAGCTCGGCTACGACTCAGGCTGGGCGCCGGACAGCCAGATGATCTGGTCGGACTGCTACGCCGTGCTGGCGCTGGCGGCCGCCAACACCTCGCGCATCCGCCTCGGCACCGGCGTCGCGATACCGGGCACGCGGCTCGCCCCGGTGACGGCGCATTCGATCGCGTCCGTCAACCGCCTGGCGCCCGGCCGCGCCTTTCTCGGCATCGGCACGGGCCACACCGCCATGCGCATCATGGGCCTGAAGCCGATGAAGCCCGCCGCCTTCCGGGAGTATCTCCGCGTCGTGCGCGGGCTCCTCCACGGCGAGGAGGTCGAATTCACCCATGACGGCGTGACGCGGCCGATCCGGTTCCAGAACCGGGAGATGGGCTTCATCGGCTTCGAGCCGCCGGTGCCGATCCATGTCGCCGCCAACGGGCCGCGGGCGCTGGAGATCGCGGGCGAGCTCGGCGACGGGCGCATCTGCGCGGGCGCGGAGCCGCTCGGCGTCATGGTGCGCAATCTCGACCGGGTGAAGGCCGGCGCGGACAAGGCGGGCCGCAGGCTGCCGGAGGACTTCCACGCCTCGACGCTCACCTTCTACTGCGCGATGAAGCCCGGCGAGAAGGTGAGCGACCCGCATATCGTCGAGGAAATCGGCGCGCAGGTGGGCGCGACCCTGCACTACTGGTGGGAGCATGCGCGCATCGTCGGCCATGACGGTTTCGTCCCCGACTACGCCCGCGACGACTGGGAGCTCTACAACCGCTTCCTGAAGGACCTCGGCATCCCCGACGACCGGATGCATCTCCGCGTCCACCGGGGCCATTGCTCCTATCTGCCGGAGGCGGAGCACCGCTTCGTTACGCCCGCCACGGTGCAGGCGACGGGCGGGTTGGTCGGCGAGCCGGACCTGATCGTCGAGCGCATCCGGGCGATGGAGGCCGCCGGCTGCCGGGAGATCGTGCTGCTGCCGCCCAAGGCCGTGGACCGGCGCAATTTCCGCCGGTTCGCCGAAGAGATCATGCCGAAGTTCCGCTAGGCCGGGTCCGAAGGGACACGCGGTGCGATGACGACGGCTCCCGGCATGCGGCCGGCGCTCGGCGTCACCGTCGTCGGCCTCGGCACGGCCATCGGCTCGCTCGACACGGCCGTCAACATCGCCTTCCCCGACATCGTCCGCAGCCTCGGCATCGAGCTCGGCGACATCCAGTGGGTCGTCATCTGCTACGTGCTGACCTATGCGAGCCTGATGCTGGTCTGCGGGCGCCTCGGCGACCTATTCGGCCATGCGCGGCTCTTCCGCATCGGGCTTGCCTGGAGCGTGGCGGCCTTCATCGCCTGCGCGCTCGCGCCCGCCTTCGAAATCCTGCTCGCGGCGCGCGTCGCCCAGGGCGTCGGCACCGCGATGGTGCTCGCCGTCGGCCCGGCGCTGGCGACGGCCTATTTCCCGGAATCCTCCCGCGCGCGGGTGCTCGGCGCCTACACGCTGCTGTTCGCGCTCGGCGGCGCCGTCGGCCCCTCGCTCGGCGGCCTGCTGGTGGACGCGATGGGCTGGGCCGGCGTGTTCTGGTTCCGCGCCCCGATCGCGCTCGCCGCCCTGCTACTGTTCCGCGCGCCGCCCGCGGCCGCCGCAGGCGGAGGCGTGCCCCGGTTCGACGCGGTGGGCGCCCTGCTGCTGGTCCTCGCGCTCGGCTGCCTCCTGCTCGGCATCAACCGGGCGGCGAGCGGCGGCTGGTTCGGCGCAGCCCTGCTGCTGGCGGCGCTCGCCGCCGGGGCCTGGTTCGCGCTCCGCAGCCATCCCTCGCCCATCATCCGCCTGGCGCCCTTCCGCCGGCCGGGCTTCTCCATACCGGCGGCGAGCAATATCGCGGTCAATCTGGTCGGCTTCGCGGTGATGCTGCTCGTGCCCTTCTGGCTTGACCGGGTGGCCGGGCTGGACGTGCTGACCGCGGGCGCCCTGCTCGCCCTCTCGCCGCTCGGCATGGCGCTCGCCTCGCCCTTCGCCGGGCGGTGGGCGCAGCGCCGCGACGGCAGGTCGATTGCGGCGGCGGGCGCGCTCGCGGTGGCGGTCGGGCTTGCCGGCATCGGCCTCTGGGGCGCGGCGCCCGGCATGGCCTTCGTCGCGGGCGCACTGCTGCTCCACGGCGCAGGGCTCGGCATCTTCCAGGTCGCCTATCTGGAGGTCGCGAGCGCGAGCCTGCCGCTGGCGGACCGGGGCGTGGCCGGCAGCCTCGTCATGATGACGCGCACGCTCGGCGTGGTGCTGGGCGCAACCGGGCTGATGCTCGCCTTCAACACCGTCGGCAGCGGGTTCCTCTACGCCTTCGCCGCCGTGTTCCTCGGCTCCGCTGCCGTGCCGGTCCTGGCCGCCCTGGCGCTCGCCTTCGCGACCGACAGGGCGTCCGGGCATCCCGACGGAGGTTAGCCCGCCCTAACGATTATCCTCCAGAATCATCCCCGCACCCTTTTCGGCGATCATGATGGTGGGGGCGTTGGTGTTGGCGGTGGTGACGGCGGGCATGACCGAGGCGTCGATCACGCGGAGCCCTTCCAGCCCGCGCACGCGCAGGCGCGAATCGACCACCGCCATCGGGTCCTCGCCCATCCGGCAGGTGCCGACCATGTGGTAGATCGTCCGCCCGGTCTGGCGCACGAAGTCCTCAAGCGCCTCCTGGCCGTCCACCTCCGGCCCCGGCGATACCTCCCCCTGGGTGACACCCTCGAAGGCCGGCTGGGCGAGGATTTCCCGCGTCTGGCGGATGCCCTCCAGCGCGACGCGCATGTCGTCCGGGTCGTCGAGGAAATTGGGGCGGATCGCCGGCCGCTCGAAGGGATCTGAGGACACCGCCATGATTTCCCCGCGCGAGGAGGGGCGCGCGATCGAGACCGCGACCGACATGCCGGGCTCGCGCTCCAGCGCGCCGAACTCGTTCTCGTCGAAGCTCGCCGGCGTGAACAGGAGCTGGATATCGGGCGAGGCCAGCCCCTCGCGCGAGCGCGTGTAGCATTGCGCGCTGGAGACGCCGAAGGTGAGCGCGCCGTTGCCGAACAGCGCAAACCGCGCCATCTCGCGCGCCAGACGCCAGCCGCGCGCAAGTCGGTTGATCGACTGCTGGCCGCGCACCCGGTGCGAGATGCGCACGGTGTAGTGGTCCGAATAGTTCGCGCCGACGCCCGGCAGGTCGTGGCGGACCTCGATGCCGATCTCCCTGAGCCGCTCCGCCGGGCCGATGCCGGAGATATGCAGGAGATGCGGCGAGTTGACGGTGCCGCCCGAAACGATCACCTCGCGCGCCGCCGTCACCTGTCGGTCCCTGCCCCGCTGCCGGAAGGCGACGCCCGTGCAGCGCCTGCCGTCGAAGGCAAGCCCGGTCGCATAGGCGTCGGTCACGACGCGCAGATTGGTCCGCCCGCGCGCATCGCGCAGGAAGGTGCGCGCCGTGGAACCCCGGAAGCGCCCGTTGCGCGACATCTGCGAATAGCCCACGCCCTCCGCCGGCGGCCGGCCGCTCAGATCCCTCGAAAAGGGGTGGCCCGCCTGCTGGGCCGCCTCGACGAAGCGGTGCGTGAGCGGCAGGATCGTCCGGTAGTCCTCGACCAGGATCGGGCCCGACTTGCCGCGCTCGCCGGGATCGCCCGGCCCGTAGCGCTCGATGCTCCTGAAGTGCTGCTTCACGTCATCGTAGGACCAGCCGCGCGCGCCCAGTTGCGCCCAGTTGTCGTAGTCGGCGGCATTGCCGCGGATGAACAGCATGCCGTTGATCGAGGACGACCCGCCCAGCACCTTGCCGCGCGGGCAATGCAGCGACCGCCCGCCTGTCTTCTCGTCCGGCTCGGTGTAGTAGTTCCAGTTGACGACCGGATGGGTAATCAGCTTGAGCACGCCCGCCGGGACATGGATCAGCGGGTTCGTATCCTTGCCGCCCGCTTCCAGCAGCACGACTTCCGCGCCGCCCGCGCTCAGCCGCTCGGCGAGCACGCATCCGGCGGACCCCGCCCCCACGATCACATAATCGGCTTGCATGGTCCTCAACCCTCCCTTGGCCCGCCCTATTGCCGGGCGATGGTGTAGCCGGCCTGTTCCCGGTCCCAGGCGCCGGGCGGCAGGCCGGCGTCGCGGAACTCGCCCTTGCGCAGCTTGCCGGATGCAGTCTTCTCGAAACCGCCGACGAAATCCACGAAACGCGGCACGGCGTAGCGCGGCATGCGGGGCACGCACCAGTCCAGCAGCTCCGAGGGCTCCAACCGCGCGCCGTTCTCCGGCAGCAGCAGCGCCAGCACCTCCTCCTCGCCGCCCGCGCCCTCCACCCGGACGCCGATCACGGCGCTTTCGGCGATGGCGGGGTGCGCATTCAGCACCTGCTCGACCTCGAAGGCCGAAATGTTCTCGCCGCGCCGGCGGATACAGTCCTTGAGTCGGTCCACATAGTGCAGGCGCCCGCGCTCGTCGAACCGCGCGGCGTCGCCGGTGTGGAACCAGAGATTGCGCCAGGCCTCGACGGTGCGCTCCGGCATCCGGTAGTAGCCGGCGAAGAAGCAGCCGGGCATTTTCGGGCGGATCAGCAGTTCGCCGACCTCGCCCGCAGGCAGCGGTGCATCCGTCTCGGGATCGGCGACGCAAGCCTCGTACCACCGGTCCTCCACATAACCGGCGCAGCCGGACTCGACGGGTTCCGAGAGCCGGCACCAGAACGGCATGCCGCATTCCGTCATCCCGAAACCCTGGAGGATGCGCAGGCCGAAGCGCTTCTCGAACGCCGCGCCCCAGGGGCCGGTGGGCACCGACAGCGTCACGCGCAGGCGATGGTCGCGGTCGCGCGGCGTGGGGGCCGTGTTGAACAGGAACTCGGGCATGACGCCCAGCAGGTTGGTATGCGTCGCGCCGCAGGCGATGACCTCGTCCAGCCATCGGTTGGGGCTGAACCGACGCACGACATGCACGCGCGCACCGACCGTCAGCGCCGCGATCGTCTGCGCGCAGAGCGCGTTGATGTGGAAGAGCGGCATGGACACGTAGTAGAGGTCGTCGCCCGTAAGCCCTGTCGCCCGGGCGGTCGACGCGGACATGAGGAAGAGATGGCCGTGCGGTATCAGCGCGCCCTTGGCGGGGCCCGTCGTGCCGGATGTGTAGAGGATTGCGCAGATATCGCCGGGCCGGGCGGCCGTCTCCGGAACGGGATGGCCGTCGCCCGCGGCAAGGAACGCCTCGAAGCTCGAAACCGCGCTGTCGACGAAGGGCACCGGCGGGACCGCGGGCGCATCCTCTCCGACGACGGCCAGCCGCGCCGGCGCCGATCCGTCTATGCTCTCGAACGCGCGCAGCAGGCCGGCCTCGGCCACGACCATCGCCGGTTCCGCATTCCCGACCTGGTGCTCCAGGAATGTGCCCTTCAGCTCGGTATTGATGGGCACGATGATGCAGCCCGCCTTCATCGCGCCGAAAAAGGCGACGAGGATTTCCGGCCCGTTGCCGAGCAACGCCATCACCCGCTCGCCGGGGCCGACCCCGCAGGCAGCGAGCGCGGCGGCGAACCGGTCCGACTCGCTGTCGAGGCCCGCGAAGGTCAGCGCCGCCCCGCCCTCGAAGGTCGCGAACACCCGCCGCCCGTGCTCGCGGGCACGGGCGCGGACCAGATGCGTCATCGTCCAGTCCGCCCTGACCCGCCCGTCGCCGAGAACCGCTTCGCCCCTCATGGCAGACAGCTTATACCAACCTTCGCGGACAGGAATCGGCGAGCAGGCGGCCGGGTTCCGGCCGGTTGGATGCCGGGCACCCCACGACTATGTCATGTTGTGTCATGATCCGCATGTTCATGGTGCATGGGCGATTGTCTTTTCGAGCATGAAGGTGCGGTTCCGGGTATTCCATCCGGTTTCCCGGGTTTCGTGTCTTCGGCATGGGCCTTCCTCTCCATCCGTCGTCGTTCCGTTCTTCCCGCCGCCCGGCCTGCCCGAACAGCGGGACCCTTTACCGCGCGTATCCTGCGCGCGCGCCTGTGCCGGCGCGGGCGCGCGTTTCGCGCCGGCGCGGTTCGCGCGCCTGATTGCCCGCATGCGCCCCCGCGCGCGAGGCAGGCGCCGGACGCACTTCGCCTGTCGGCTGAATCGGGGTCGTTCCGCACCGGACCGGCGCGGGCGGGAAGCGGCTCCGGATGCCGCTCCCTTTCTCCACCCTAATGTAACATATGATTTCCAAATGTCAATAATATTGTTGGAATTATCACAATAAATAAGCGAACAAAACCGTAGAGCGAAAGATCGAATCAAACCCGGCGCTCAGCCTTGCCCCGTGAATTCGGCGGCCACGGCCTCGAAGACTTCCGCGAACAGCGCGCGTTCCTCCGCCGTTCCCACCGTCACCCGGATGCAGCGGTCGAGCGGGGCGACGCCCGGCATGCGCACGAACACGCCTTCGTCCTGCAGCCGCGCCAGCACCGCGCGGGCCTTCTCGCCGTCGCCGCCCATGTCGATAGCGACGAAGTTGGTCGCGGACTGCACGGTGGAGAGCCCGAGCCGCTGGGCGAGCGCGTAGTATTCGTTGCGCCCGCGCTCGACGTCCCGGACCACGGAGGCGATGAAATCCGTGTCATGGAGCGAGGCAAGCGCGCCGGCCTGCGCGATGCGGTTGACGCCGAAATGGTTGCGGATGCGCCCGAGGCCGCCGATGGTCCGGGCAGGCGCGATGGCATAGCCGATGCGGGCTCCCGCCATGCCATGCGCCTTGGAGAAGGTGCGCATGCGGATGACGCGCGGGTCATCCGCTTCGATGGGGAACACCGCCGAGGCGGGCGCAAACTCGATATAGGCCTCGTCCAGCACCAGCAGCGTCCATTCCGGCAGCTCGTCGATGAAGGCGCGCACCGCGGCCGCGTCGTGCCAGGTGCCCATCGGGTTGTCGGGATTGGCGAGGAAAACGAGCGGCGCCTCCAGCCGGCGCACGGCGTCGAGCAGGGCTTCCAGGTCGATCAGGTCGTCGCGGTAGGGCACCGCTTCCAGCACCCCGCCGAAGCCGGCAACATGGTAGTTGAAGGTCGGATAGGCGCCGAGCGAGGTAATGACCGGCTGCCCCGGCTCGACGACCATGCGCACGACATTGCCCAGCATCTCGTCGATGCCCGCGCCCAGCAGCACTTCGTCGATGGAAACGCCGTGCAGCGCGGCAATGGCGCTGCGGAGCTCATAGCCCTCCGGGTCGTTGTACCAGGAGACATTGCCGACGGCTTCGCGCATGACTTCGGCCGCTCTTGGGGAAATGCCGAAGGCGCTCTCGTTCGCGCCGACGCGGACGCGGAACGCCTCCCCCAGGCGGCGCTCCAGCGTCTCCGGTCCGACGAAGGGGATCGTCGAGGGCAGGCTCTCGACCAGGCGGGTGAAACGGGGCGCAGCAGCCATGGCCGTGTACTCGCAGCAGGCCGGGCGCGCCGGCGCCCCGCACTCGTTGACCGACTGGCGATATCCGGCCGCGCCGGCGAGGGTTCGTCAACATCGTTTAACGAAGGGCGATGGGCGGGATATGCCGGCCTGAGCCTCGGTCAGCCGTTTCGAATGTCGAGGACCAGCGGCACGTGGTCGCTCAATCCTTCTCCTACCCAGTTCTCGAACGGCTCAACCCGCAAATCGAACGGTCTTGCGGCCCATGTCCGCGGGATAAAGATGTAGTCGATGTGATAGGTCGGTCCGTCCTTCCTGCGGTCGCGCCAATAGATCGTCGCCGCACCTTCCTCTCCCTGCGGCTCGCCGGTCGCTGCATGATAGGCGCTGACCAGACCGCAGCCATCGAGAACGTCAACCGTGTCCCGGTGATTGCCTGCCCATCCCCGCTTGTCCCAGATGACATTGTGGTTGAAGTCACCGGCAAGCACGGCGTCTTCCCCGGTCAGGAACTGACGGTAGAAGTCGAGCGCCTCGTTCACCGGTCCCGCTTCCGCCTTGCGGAGACCGAAGGTATGCGCCAGCACGGCGAGAAGATTGAAGCGCCGCGGCGCGTGGACTTCGACCGGAGTTATCCATTGCAGATCCGTCCTGAATCGACCGTGAATGCATCCGCGCGACCCGTTGAAGAAGAAGACCGCCAGTCCCCTGTTCCGGTTCCGACCGGTCCAGACCGGCGAAGCGGAAAAAGCCGGAAGGCTGCATTTGCTGCCCAGCACCTCCGGGTCGGCGCATTCGGATATGACCGCAATATCCGGCCCCAGCGCCAGAAGCGCTTCGAATTTCCGATGCAGCGCACCATTGCAGTTCCAGGCGACAAGCCGCATTCAAATTCCCCGCATCCGGGGTCGCCGATACAGCGCCCGGTCCAACAGGCCCTCTTTGCCCGACGGATGTTTCCGGTTCAAAGCGCGGCGGCGCGGGCGAAGGCGGGGCGAGCGGTGGTGCGGTCCCAATAGGCCTGGATATTGGGCGTGAAGGCTTCCCCAATGCCGATCCGCCCGGCGAAATGCAGCGCCCAGACGATGGCGATATCGGCAATCATGAAACGCCCCGAGCAGAGATAGTCGCGGTCCTCCAGCGCCGCCTCCAGCACCCGCAGCCGGCCGAGGAACCAGAGCCGGTAGTCCTCCACGACCTGCGGCAGGCGGCGTTCCTCCGGCTCCAGGTCGCGGTAGCGGAAGACGAGCGTCTGCGGGAAGGTGAGGGTGGCGTCGCTGCGGTGCAGCCAGTCGAGCCAGAGGGGGTAGTCTGGCTCGTCGGCCGCGACGCGGAGCGGCGTCGGGCCGTAGCGGTCCACGAGGTAATGGCAGATCGCGCCCGACTCCGTCATCCAGACGTCGCCGTCGATCAGGCAGGGCACGGTGCCGAGCGGGTTCACCTGCTTGTAGTCCTTGTGGTGGACGCGCGGCGGGAACTCCAGCGTCACCAGCTTGTAGTCGAGCCCCATCTCCTCCAGGGTCCACACGCAGCGCATCGAACGCGCCTGCGCGCAGTGGTAAAGCGTGATCGCCATGGCCCGTGCTCCCGTCCGGCTTCGTCGTTGCAAGAGTAGCCCCAGCCCCGCGGGCGGGCCACGGACGCAGCGTTCTCAGGTGGAAGCGCTACCAACGCGCCTTGCATCCGTCTCTGTGGGTTTGGGCCGATGGATGAACTCCCCAAGGCCAAGCTTCGCATTTACCCGCTGCGCGCCCGGCGCGGCGTCGAACCATGCCCGCGACGCAAGGTAACGGTCCCTCAATTTGCTTCGGCCTGCGAGCAGCCGTTCAGGCATTTCCGAGGCCCGGTACAGCCCGCCGAGGGAAGGAGGCGGCATGGGCCGCTTTTGCAGCGCCTGCCGCGTCACCTGCAACCGGGCCGCAACATCCGCAAGACTCACCAGATCAGGCCGGACCTCCCGAAGCTCGGCCCCCTCGGGAAGCGCGGCCGCGGCCTGCCCGACCGCTTCGACGATAACGGCCTCAGGGTCCCGTCCGGCCCGGATGAACGCCAGACCGATTGAACCCGGTCTGCCAACGCCAACTACCGCATCGTCGCATCCGGCTTCGTGAAGCGCGTCGAGAATCGCGCCTTCGTCCAGCCCACCCACAGGGAGCGCAAAAATCAGGTCGAACTCGAATTCCCTTTCAGACATCGTCTCCGCCTTCCCTCAATACGCAGCCGGCGGCCTTCGAAACCAAACCTCTGGCATGGGCTCTCGGGTTTCTCGGCGTGCTCCAGACAGACATGCGGCAAAACTCTCCGGACCGGCAGAGGTTCCCGGCATTCGCCGGGCAGAGTGCAAAGCCCCAAGCATGCGAACTACGGCCCTTGGCATTCTGCACTGTCCAACCGGCGGCTTCCAATTGCGAGAGTGCTGCTTCGATGTCCTTGTTCGGGTGTCGGGCTCTCATTCCATATAAGCCTTGCAATAAAAGTTGTCACTAGACAACTGGAGTCTTTGACTGCTCGCTCCACCTGGCACCGACCGACATAGATGTGGTGTAAGTTGGCCCGGAAGTCGCCGGGCCGGTCCGGGTGGGCCAAAGCAGGAGAAGGAATCGTTATGGCCAAAGGGCAAGAACTCCAACCCCGCATGGTTTCGGCGACCGAGGCAGGGGACCGGGAGTCGGCTCCGCTCGGGCATCTGAACCTGCCGGAAGACCTCTTCGATGGCGATGATCCAATACAGACCGCCATCGACGCCGGGGAATACAATGACTCCGCCGGCATCTGGCGCGAAGCGTCCCGCCGCCGTCAAATCTCGTCGCCGTAGCCGTAGTCCCTGTCCAGCCGCTTGCCCATGGCGCGGGCATGGGGGGCGCCTTCGGCGATCAGGGCAAGCACATAATCGTCGTCCGGCAGGCCGGCGGCGGCGGCGAGCATCCGCACCTCGTCCAACAGCTTGCCTTCCGGGGGCAGGACCGGCGCCGGCAGGGAGACCGCCTCGCGCTCCGGCGGCGGGCCGGCCTCCAGCGCCGGGCGGCGGCTCCGCCATTCGGTCGCTGCCTCGAAGGCCTGGCCCGCCGCCAGCACGGTCCGGTCGTGGAAGGGCGCGGCGGCGATCTGCACGCCGAGCGGCAGGCCGCCCTCCGAGTAGCCTGCCGTCACCGTCAGCGCGGGCCCGCCGGTCACGTCGAAGGGCGTGGTGATGCTGGGATAGAGCCAGAAATTCGCGGTGTCGTGCGCGTCGAGGCGCGGCGCGGGGCCTGTCGCCGAGGGCGCGATCAATATATCGAAGCGCTCATAGACCGGCTCCATCGCGCGCCGTAGCTGCCGCCAGCGCCGGTGCGCGGCGATGTAGTCCTGCGAGGTGTAGCAGACGGCGCCGAGCGCGCGGGAGAGGAAGTCCTGTCCGAAGTCGCGCGGGCGCCTCTGGAGGTCGCGCCGGTGGACGTTGAACAGCTCGCTCTCGGCAATCGTGATCTTGACGTCGTACCAGTCCTGCACCGGCGGCATGCGCGCCGTCTCCACGCTTGCGCCGAGGCTGCGGAAAACCGCCGCCATGTGCTCGCAGGCGGCGACCATTTCCGGTGCGCATTTCAGGTCCTCCTCCCAGTAGTGCCGCAGCAGGCCGATGCGCAGCCCCGCCATCGAAGGCGGCGCGGGCTGCTGCGGGCGGGTCGAGGAGCGCGGGTCCTCCGGGTCGTGGCCGGCCAGCGCATCGAGCAGCAGCGCGCAGTCCTCCGCCGTCCAGGCGAGCGGCCCGCAATGGTCGAAGGTGAAGGAGTTGGGGATGACGCCGCGCCGGCTGACCAGCCCGTAGCTCGGCATCAGCCCGGCGACGCCGGACAGCGCGGCCGGTCCCCTTATGGAGCCGCCGGTGTCGGTGCCGAGCGCGCCCAGGCAAAGACCCGCCGCTACCGCAACGCCGGAGCCGCTGGACGAGCCGCCGGAGAAATGGTCGGTGTTCCAAGGGTTCCGGGCGGGCGGCCAGGGCAGGTCGAAACTCGGGCCGCCATGCGCGAACTCGTGCGTGGCGAGCTTGCCGGTGATGACGGCGCCCGCCGCCTTCAGCCGGCGCACCGTCTCGGCGTCTTCGGCCGGCACGCGGTCCTGCTGCGTCTTCGAGCCGCCGGCGGTCAGCACGCCGGCGGTGTCGTAGATGTCCTTGAGCGCGACGGTGACGCCGTGCAGCGGCCCCCGGCGGCGCCCCGCCGCAATCTCGGCATCCGCCGCCCCGGCGTCCGCCAGCGCGCTCTCCGCCATCACCGTCACATGGCTGTCGAGACGCGCGTCATAGGCCTCGATGCGCGCGAGCGTCGCCTCTACCAATTCGACCGAGGACAACTGCCCCGCCGCAATGGCCCGCGAGGCCCCGGCAAGCGTGAGATGCGCGAGATCGACCATGTGCCTCTGCCCTTTCCCCTGCGAGCGATGGAACCGCCATTATGCAGGCTGCCGCCCCTCGGGGACACAGCGCGGACTTGACCGGCGGTTGGGGGCAGGCCACGAATGGCCCGACCTGGAAATTGGAGGATGCGCCATGCGCTGGGCGCGGATCGAAACGGCGGACGGCCCCTGCTACGGCGTTGTCGAGGGCGACAGCATCGCGACAGTCAGGGGTTCCCCCTTCGGCGACCATGCGCCGACCGGGGATCGTATCCCGCTGGAAACCGCCGCCTTCCTGCCGCCGGTCGTGCCTCCCACCTTCTACGCAGCCGGCCTCAACTATCCCGAGCACGCCGTGGCGGCCGCGAACAAGCGCGGCGAGGTTCCCTCCCTGCCGGAAAGCGCGGATATCGGCTACCGCGCCGTCAACGCGCTCACCGGCCACAAATGCCCCATCGTGATCCCGGCGGACGCAACCGGGCGCGTGCAATACGAGGCGGAGCTGGTGGCGGTGATCGGGCGGACGGCGCGCCATATCCGCGAGGACGAGGTGCGCGGCCACCTGCTCGGCTACACCATCGGCAACGATGTCTCCGAGCGCCACTGGCAGGCGCATGACCGCACCCTCTGGCGGGCTAAGAACACAGACAGCTTCGCGCCGATGGGCCCCTGGATCGACACCGAATTCGACCCTGCCGGCACGGAAACCGTCGTGCGCCTGAACGGTGAGGAGACGATCCGCTTCGCCACCGATTCGATGATCTTCTCCGTCGAGACCTTCATCGCCCGCATGTCCCGCTATCTGACGCTCGTGCCGGGCGACGTGGTCTGGATGGGAACGGAGGGCGCCGGGCCGAACATGGCGCATGGCGACCTCTGCGAAATCGAGATCACCGGCCTCGGCACCCTCTCCAACCCCGTGGTCCGCGAAGGCATGTAGCGCCGGGCCCCCTGTCGGCGCTCGTGCTCGTCCACGCGGCTCGATTTGCTTTACACAGTGGCATTTGGATAGCCGCCTGCCTGACGAAACGGAGAAGCGATGGATCTGGATGTCGAACGCCTTCTCGGCGCCGTGGAGCGCACAGTGTCGTCCCTGGAGCGCGACGGACAGGCCGCGCGCGCGGTCACCCTCGCCCGCAGCTACGTGACGACAGTGGAGGACCTCTGGGACGCCGTGACGAGCGCGGAACGAATCCCGCGCTGGTTCCTGCCGGTCAGCGGCCGCCTGGAACCCGGCGGGCGCTACCAGCTGGAGGGAAACGCAGGCGGCACGATCGGGCATTGCGAGCCTCCCTCGCATCTCGGGCTGACGTGGGAGTTCGGCGGTGACGTGAGCTGGGTGGAGGCGCGTCTGTGCAGCGACGGTACCGGCCGCTCGCGCCTTGCGATTACACATACCGCGCTGGTGTCCGACCACTGGCACGAGTTCGGTCCCGGCGCCGTTGGCGTAGGTTGGGAGATGGGCCTGCTGGGGATGGAACTGCATCTTGCGCGGCCGAACGAACCCAAGCTGGACGCGGCAACGTTCCACACGACTCGTGACGGAAGGGCGCTCATCGTCGGAAGCAGCGCAGCGTGGGGCCGGGCGGCCGAGGCAGCGGGAACGGACCCCGACATTGCGCGCGCAGCGGCGCAGCGGACGGCGGCCTTTTACACGGGCGACACGCTCGCCCCGGATTGATGCGCGCCTTCGATGTGCTCTGCGGCCCGGAGCGCTGCGGTGCTATTGCCGATGCGTTATCGGTCGTGGGCGTTGACTCGCCATCGCGGCAGCGATGATTGCTCCGACCTTCTCCGCCGCTTCGACAAGGTATCCGTCGGCAAGGTGGGCGTAGCCCGCTGTCATCCGGTGCCGTCGGTGGCCGGGCAGCCACCAGCGGCAGATTCTCGCCTGCCGCAACGGCCTGGCTGGCTGCCGTGTGCTGAAGGTCATGCAGGCGGAGCCTGCCGAGCCGGGCATCCTCGCAGACCGCGCGCCGCCAGCCGTCGAAGCTCCCCGTTCCGCGTTTCTCCGCATGACGCGGAAACAGGAACGTCCTTCTTGCGGGTACCGGGCAGGGTCTCGATCAGCCCCTGCGCCGCCTTGCCGAGCGACACCGCGCGCGGGGCCGGTCTTGTAGTCTTCAAGGTCCGCGGCTACCCGTCGACAAACATTCGATCCATACGGATCGGATCGTGCTCTAACCCCCACATCGCCAGGCCCGGATGAAGGTGGGGTGCCCGCACCGCATACGGTCAAACATTAAGCGTGCGCGAGTTACGGTTCAGGCTGTCAACCATCGTCTCAAGACTATCGAACCTTATCAGCGGCCTGGCGTCCGACGGGATCGTGACACCTTTGCCGGGTCGGCCATGCCGGCGGTCGATCCAGACAACATTCAGGCCGAGTTCATTGCCGGGCGCAACGTCGTGGAAGCGGCTTTGGGCGACATGAAGAATCCTTTTTCGCGCGATCCCGCGCGCGGCAAGGGCTGAAAAGAGCGCCTCGAACATCTTCAAGTCAGGCTTGTAGGCGCCAACCGTCTCCGCGGTCACCACGGTGTCGATCATCCCCCCCAACCGCTTGTGCGTATCCTCAAAGGAGGCGTTGTCCACATTCGACACGATCCCGAGGTGGAATCCCCTGGCTTTCAGGTTCCGAAGTGCGTCGATTGTGTCGGGGAAACAGGGCCAGGTGCCCACACTCCGGCTGAACGCCGCCAGGTCCTCGTCGGACACGAAGCCCCCCAGATCGCCGGCAGCGCCCTCGAAAGCCTGAAGTATCACATCCCGATAGTTGAGCGCCGGTCGAACAATTTGCCTCTCTCTTTGATGGCGGGCGAAACGCTCAACCAGGTTAGCGATGGACCCGGCAAATCCGGTCTTCACAGCCCATGGGCCGAATGCGTTCGCAACGCCGGTGTCCCAATCTATGAGTGTTCCATAGCAGTCGAATGTTATTGCGTCGTACCGGGCGGGATCGAGCATCTTTCAGAACTCCGTGCATCGGACGCGGATTGTAGCGTCCTGGCAGGCTGCGGAAGAACGCGGCAAGTCGCGATTCCTATGGGTGCCTGTCGGCGCGAACGTATCGGTCGGGTGGATTTCTTCGGAGGGAACGAGGCAGCGGATTTCGGTGCAGCAGTGCGGACTTGCGGACGGAAAGCCTTGCCGGCCAGGCGCCGAAGGCTTTGCGGGTCCCGACGAACGCCGCCGTATTATGGGCCATGTCCGCTCCCACCGTCACAGGCCGGGCAGGCTCCTCCCGGCGCATCGCCATGACCTCGCCCGCGAGGCATTCCGTCCGATCCGCAGGTCGGTGCGCAGTCTGCGGCAGCTTTGCCGGATCTGCGCGGCCGGCGCGTTCGGCCCTTTACAATATTCTTATTTTGTTCCAAACCGGCCCCGCCGGCAAGGGAGGTCCGGCGGATATGGCGAAACCCCTTTCCTACGATCTCAGGGTTCGCGTGCTCGAAGCCGTCGCTGAAGGGCTGTCCTACCGGGCGGCGGCGGCGCGGTTCCGCATAAGCGTGAACACCATCGTGAACTGGCGCGCGCTCGAACGCGAGAACGGCAGCCCGGAGCGCCGCCCGATGGGCGGCGACCGCTCGCCCCGGCGCATCGACGCCGAACGCGACGCGATCCTCGGCATCGTCGCGAAAAATCCGGATTTGACCGCCACCGCGCTGCGCTCGGTGCTGGCCCGGCGCGGTCTGATCTTCGGCTACCGCGCCATGCGGGGGTTCCTGAAACGCCACGGTGTAACGCTGAAGAAGGGCCGCCCCCGCAAGAAACCGCTCGCACGGCCCCGTCGGGGCGGGCATGTGAAACCTGCCCGCATGATTTCCGCCGGCGCCCCGGCAGGCGCAGACCGGGCCGCCCCGGCGCGCCCGGCCGGAGACGCAGGCTCCGGACAAGGGGCGGGCGTGTGAAACCTGCCCGCATGATTTCCGCCGGCGCCCCGGCGCGCGCACGCAACTCCCCCGTTTGCCGCCGCGCGGCGCTTTCACGCTTCCGGTTCTCGCTGCATGGGGCCCGACCGCCCGTCCGCTCAAGTCCAAGTCATGGTCCCGCTTCCAACCCGCACCCGGGAAGGGAATATAGCGCGCGACGGGAGGATTGCAAGCTTTTTTGAGAAATAAATCCTCTATCGGGCGGGCTTGACCGGCGGGCGGAGGCGCGCGACCAATGGCGGCGACCGGCCGCTCACGAAGGGGGTCCCGATGCCGACGCCCACCGTAATTCCGACGCTCCGCTATCGCGATTCCCGCGCGGCGCTGGACTGGCTTTGCCGCGCCTTCGGCTTCGAACGCCATCTCGTGGTCGAGGGCGAGGACGGCGCGATCGAGCATGCGCAGCTGACCTTCGGCCACGGCATGGTCATGCTGGGCCAAGCGCGCGACGGGGACTACGACACGCGCATGGTCTCGCCCGGCGAGGTCGGCGGCCGGCAGACGCAGTGCCCTTACCTGATCGTGGCCGATGTGGACGCGCACCATGCGCGCGCCGCGGCCGCCGGGGCGGAGGTCGTGATGGCGCCGGAGGACCAGCCCTATGGCGGGCAGCTCTACGGCGCGCTCGACCCGGAGGGGCATCTCTGGAATTTCGGCTCCTACGACCCCTACGCGCCCACGCCCTGAGTGTCCGCCGAACGACCCGATCCCGCGCGCGCTCGGCAAGCGCGAAGGAGGCCGCATGACGCTTTCCGCCGTCCTCATCGCCAATCGGGGCGAGATCGCCATCCGCATCGCGCGCGCCGCCGCCGACCTCGGCCTGCGCGCCGGCGCGGTCTATTCCGAGGACGACGCCGCCTCCCTGCACACGCGCATGGCCGACGAGGCGCACCCGCTCTCCGGCACGGGCCCTGCGGCCTATCTCGATATCGAACGGATCGTCCGGACGGCGAAAGACGGCGGCTACGACGCGGTTCACCCGGGCTACGGCTTCCTTTCGGAGCGCGCGGAATTCGCAGACGCCTGCGCCGAGGCCGGCCTTTGCTTCATCGGCCCGGACCCCGATCATCTCCGCCTTTTCGGAGACAAGGCCGAGGCACGGAAGGCGGCGCGGGCGGCGGGTGTGCCCGTTCTGGAGGGCATAGACCGCGCGGTATCGCTGGAAGAGGCGCAGGCCTTCTTCGACACGCTCGGGCCCGGCCGCGCCATGATGATAAAGGCGCTTGCCGGCGGCGGCGGGCGGGGCGCGCGCGCCGTGTTCGACGCAAGCGAAGTCGAGCCGGCCTGGGCGCGCTGCCGTTCGGAAGCGGAGGCCGCCTTCGGCTGCGGCGATGTCTATGTCGAGGCGTTCATCCCCCGCGCCCGGCATATCGAGGTCCAGGTGCTCGGCGACCGGACAGGCCATGCCGTGCATCTGGGCGAGCGCGAATGCAGCGTCCAGCGCCGCTACCAGAAAATCGTCGAGACCGCGCCCGCGCCCGGCCTCGACCCGGACCTGCGCCGCGAGATGGCCGAAGCCGCGGTGCGGCTCGCCCGGTCGGTCGGCTATGTCAATCTCGGGACCTTCGAATTCCTGGTGGACGCCGGCGAACGCCCCGAAGGAACGGGATTCTTCTTCATCGAGGCCAATGCCCGGCTGCAGGTCGAACACACGGTGACGGAGGCCGTGACGGGGGTCGATCTGGTGGAGACGCAGTTCCGGCTGGCCGGCGGCGCCATGCTCGCCGAGCTCGGCCTCGACGACCCGGCCGCCGTCCGGCCGCGCGGCCATGCGATCCAGGCGCGGATCAATATGGAGACCGTGGCTGGGGACGGCTCCGTGCGTCCCGAAGCCGGGCTGATCGAGGCCTATGAGGCGCCGAGCGGACCGGGCGTGCGGGTGGACGGTTTCGGCTATGCCGGCTACCGCACCAGCACTGCCTTCGACTCCTTGCTCGCCAAGGTGATCTGCCATGCGCCCTCCTCCGCTTTTGCAGACGCGGCGGCGCGGACCCGGCGCGCGCTCGCCGAGTTCCGCATCGAGGGCGTCGGCACCAATATCCCCTTCCTCCTGAATGTGCTGGCGCATGAGGACTTCGCCGCCGGGCGCACCCATACCCGCTGGGTGGAGGAGAGCGCCGCCGCGCTCGCCGCCCCGCCGGAAGGACTGCGGCCCCGCTTCGCGCCAGGCGCGGCGCCGGCGAACGGAGAGGACGGCTTCGCCGGCGCGCGGGTGGACAGCACGGACCCGCTGGCTCTCTTCGACCACGACCGCGCGGTCAAGGCCGCCGAGGCCGGGCGAAACCGGCCGCGGCCGCCCGAGCCGGAGGGCCTCGCCGGCGTGGCGTCGCCCATCCAGGGCACCATCGTCTCGCTGCTGGTCGCGGAGGGGGACCGGGTTCTTGCCGGCCAGCCGGTCGCGGTGGTCGAGGCGATGAAGATGGAGCACGAAATCCGGGCCGGACGGGCCGGGATCGTGCGCCGGGTGACGATGAACGAGGGCGACGTGGTGCGCGAAGGCTGGCCCATCGCCTTCATCGAGCCGGCGGAGGTCGAGGGCGATTTCGCCGAGGGCGGCCGGGAAGTCGATCCGGACTTCATCCGTCCGGACCTCGAGGAGGTTGTCGGGCGCCACGCCCACACGCTGGACGAGAACCGCCCGGAGGCGGTCGCCCGGCGGCACGGGATGGGCTACCGGATGCCGCGCGAGAATATCGACCGGCTGGTCGATCCCGGCTCCTTCCAGGAATACTGGCCGCTGCTGACGGCGCTCCAGCACCAGCGCTACGACATCGAAACGCTGAGGCGGAAATATCCCGCCGACGGCGTGGTTGCGGGAACGGCCTCGGTCAACGGCGCCGACTTCGACGACACCCGCTCGCGGGCCGTCGTCGTGCATTACGACTACACCGTGCTCGCGGGCACGCAGGGGCGGCGCAACCACTACAAGCAGGACCGGATGTTCGAACTGGCGCAGCGCTTCCGCCTGCCGGTGGTCCTGTTCTCCGAGGGCGGCGGCGGGCGGCCCGGCGACGACAATACCGGCCCGCGCGTCGCCTTCGACACCGACACCTTCACCACCTTCTCGCGCCTCAGCGGCCTCGTGCCGCTGGTAGGCATCAACAACGGCCGCTGCTTCGCCGGCAACACCGCGCTGCTCGCCTGCTGCGATGTCATCATCGCCACGAAGAGTTCCACCATCGCCATGGGCGGCCCCGCCATGATCGAAGGCGGCGGCCTCGGCGTCTATACGCCCGAAGAAGTGGGGCCCATGGAATTCCAGGTGCCGAACGGCGTGGTCGATATCCTGGTCGAGGACGAGGACGAAGCGGTCGATGTCGCCAAGCGCTACCTCTCCTATTTCCAGGGGCCCATAGACCGCTGGGAGGAGGGCGGCGACCAGCGCATGCTGCGCCACGCGGTGCCGGAGAACCGGGTGCGCCTCTACGACATGCGGGAGATCGTCCGCACGCTTGCGGACAAGGACTCCGTTCTGGAGCTGCGCGAGAAGTTCGGCATCGGCATCATCACCTGCCTCATCCGCATCGAAGGCCGCCCGATGGGCGTCATCGCCAACAATCCGCACCACCTGGCGGGGGCGGTGGACTCTGACGGCGCGGACAAGGGCGCGCGCTTCCTGCAGCTTTGCGACGCCTTCGACATTCCGGTGCTGAGCCTGATGGACTGCCCCGGCATCATGGTCGGTCCCGACCAAGAGCGCACGGCACTGGTCCGCCATTGCACGCGGCTGTTCAACACCGGGGCCAATCTCAGCGTGCCGATGTTCGGCGTCATCGTCCGCAAGGCCTACGGGCTCGGCGTGCAGGCCATGTGCGGAGCGAGCGCGCTGGTGAGCTTCTGCATGGTGGCGTGGCCGACGGCGGAGTTCGCCGGCATGAACATCGAGGGCGCGGTGAAACTGGGCTTCCGGCCCGTCCTGGCGGCCCTCGAAAGCGCGGAAGAGCGCAAGGCCGAGTTCGACCGCCGGGTCGCGGACGCCTATGAGCGCGCCCGTGCCGTCAACGCCGCGGCCGGCGGCGGGCTCGACGACGTGATCGACCCGGCGGAGACGCGGCGCTGGATCGCGAACAGCCTGAAGCGCCTGCCGCCCGCGCCGCCGCGCGAGGGCAAGAAATACGCCTTCATCGACACCTGGTGAGCGGCCGGGACGACGGGCTTGCACCCCGTTGCGGCAATGGAGGAAAATCGGGTTGGCGGCCGCAGGCAAGCCCGCCGCCATCCCCGTTTTCCGGAGAGGACCGAACGATGAACACCCTCCAGCATTTCGTTTCCGGGGCCAATTGGGCCGGCGCCTCGATGCGGACCGGCGATATCTTCAACCCGGCGACCGGCGCCGTGGCCTCGAAGGTCAGCCTGGCGAGCGCGGCGGATGTGGATCATGCGGTGGCGGCCGCCCGCAGGGCCCAGCCCGCATGGGGCGCCACGCCTCCCGCCAAGCGGGCCGCGGTGATGTTCGAGTTCCGGAACCTGCTCAACGCCCACACGGACGAGCTGGCCGAAATGCTGTCGGCCGAACACGGCAAGACGATTCCGGACGCCAAGGGCGAGCTCGCGCGCGGCATCGAGGTGGTGGAGTTCGCCTGCGGCATCCCGCAGCTGCTGAAGGGCGAATATTCCGAGGGCGTGGCGGCCGGCATCGACAGCTTCGCGCTTCGCCAGCCGGTCGGCGTGGTGGCCGGCATCACGCCGTTCAACTTCCCGGCCATGGTGCCGCTGTGGATGTATCCGGTCTCCATCGCCTGCGGCAACGCCTTCGTGCTGAAGCCGTCCGAGCGCGACCCGTCGGTGGCGGTGCGCATCGCCGAACTCCTCGGGCGAGCCGGGCTGCCGGACGGCGTGATGAATGTGGTGAACGGCGACAAGGAAGCCGTGGACGCGCTTCTCGACCATCCCGATATCGAGGCGGTCAGCTTCGTCGGCTCCACAGCGATCGGCGAATACATCTATGCGCGCGGCGCGGCCTCCGGCAAGCGCGTGCAGGCGCTCTGCGGGGCGAAGAACCATCTCGTCGTCATGCCCGACGCGGACATGGACCAGGTCGCGGACGCGCTGGTCGGGTCGGCCTACGGCTCGGCCGGCGAACGCTGCATGGCGGTGTCGGTCGCGGTGCCGGTGGGCGAGGAAACCGCCGACCGGCTGGTGACGACGCTCAAGCCGCGCGTCGAGGGCCTCAGGGTCGCGCCCTATACCGACCCCTCATCGGATATGGGGCCGGTGATCACGCGCCAGAGCCTGGAGCGCATAAGGGGCCTGATCGCGGACGGCATCGACGCCGGCGCCGAACTGGTGGTGGACGGGCGCGGCCTCAAGCTTCAGGGCTATGAGGACGGCTTCTTCATCGGCGGCTGCCTGTTCGACCGGGTGACGACCGACATGTCGATCTACCGCCAGGAGATTTTCGGCCCGGTGCTCTCGGTCGTGCGCTCGCCCAGCTACGAGACCGCCATCGAGATGGTGAACGAGCACGAATACGGCAACGGCGCGGCGATCTTCACCCGCGACGGCGATGCGGCCCGCGATTTCTCGAGCCGGGTGAAGATCGGCATGGTCGGCGTCAATGTGCCGATCCCGGTGCCGGTCGCCTACCACTCTTTCGGCGGCTGGAAGCGCTCGCTGTTCGGCGACCACTATGTCCACGGCATGGAGGGTGTACGATTCAACACCCGCCTGAAGACGGTGACCGCGCGCTGGCCGGAGAGCATCCGCGAAGGCGCGGTGTTCAGCTTCCACGCCGGCAGCGAAACGCGGAACTGACCCTCGCGGTCCGGAGACTCAACGCGCCTTGAGGGGCGCTGCGCCGAGATGCATGCCGGCGTCCGAGATCAGGATCTCGCCGGTGACGTTGATGTCGCCGCAGAGCAGCCAGACGGCGGCCGCCGCCATGTCCTCCGGCGTGCCGGCGCGCTTGAGCGGCGTTGCCGCCTCGGTGCTGGCGACCATCTTGTCGTAGCCCTCGCCCATCTTCTCCCGCCACCAGCGGCCGGTGATGAAGCCGGGCGCCACCGTGTTGACCCGGATTTCCGGAGCGAGAGCGCGCGCCAGCGAGAGCGTCAGCGTATTCAGCGCGCCCTTGGACGCGGCATAGGCGATGGAGCTGCCGACGCCCATCACGCCCGCGATGGACGATATGTTGACGACGCTGCCGCTGCCCTGGGCCTTCATCTGCGCCGCAACGGCGCGCGTCATCAGGAAGGCGCCGACGACATTCACGCTGTAGATGCGCTGGAAGTCCTCCTGCGAGAGCGTCTCGAAGTCGTTACCGGGCCTGAATACCGTCGTGCCGGCGCTGTTGATGAGCCCGTCGATCCGGCCCCAGCGCGCAACGGCCTCTCCGGCAAGGCGCTTGCAGTCGTCGTCATCCGCCACATCGCCCTGCACCGCCGCGGCGTCGCCGCCTGCTTCCCGGCAGGCGGTGGCCACGGCCTCCGCCTCGTCCCGGCTGCGGGCGTAGTTGACGATGACATTCGCGCCGCCTTTGGCGAGGCGCTGCGCAGCAGCCGCCCCCACGCCGGTGCCTGCGCCCGTCACGATGACGGTCCGGCCTTCATAGTCCATGCGCTTCCCCCAGATCGCGGCGATACCGCCGCCTCCCCGTTCGGTTGCGGCCATTCTGCATCGGTTCGACGGCTGCCGTCACCCTAGGGCGCCTGCCGCCGCAGCCCGAAGCGGAGTTCCAGCGAACCGATGCTCAGCCGACGGGACAGAAGTCGTAGGCGCCTACGCCCTGCACGATCAGGAAGCGGGCGCGGGCGCCGTCCTTCCCGGTGACGCGGTGCGCGGTCATTTTCGGCACGGCGCAGCTTTCGCCGACCGCCAGCAGGTGCTGCGCCCTGGGCGCACGGGTTTCCACCGAGAGCGTGCCTTCGAGGCAGTAGAAGGTGTCCTCGATCTCGCTGTGGTAGTGCCAGGGCACCTCCTGTCCCTCCGCGAGCGTCAGTATGCCGACGCGCAGCGTGTCGGTCTCGGCCACCGTCTCGCGGCGCTCGATGACATAGGGCCTCGCGTCGGGGTCTGCCATCGATCCAACTCCCTGTGTCTTGCACACTGTCTGGCCGGGGGCCTGTCCGTCCCGAAGAGTCGTATGAGCCGGCTGCGGACCCGTCAAGGCAGCCTTCCGCTTCCCGGACCCGCTGCTACGCTTCCTCCGCCGACAAGTCGGCCAGATGCAGGATACGATCCGAAAGATAGGGGTGACGGCGCACCTTGTCGTGGAAGCGCGTATCGGCGGTCACGACCGGATATTGCGTATGAACCGCGAGCGCGAGGTAGAAACAGTCGTAAACCGGATGGTCGAGATCGCTCGCCAAGCGTGTCGCTGCCGACGTGAGGTCGGACATCGACACCGGTATCGAAACCGGCGCTGCCCTCAAGGTCTCCACCGCCTCCGCAAGGTCGGCTGCCGCGATATCTCCACGCCGGCGCATGGCCCAGAGCGCATTGGCGGCCTCGGCGAACAGGAGAGGCGGCGCGACAAGGGCCGAGTCATCGTCCAGAAGAGTGGCGGCCGCGTCCGAAAGCACTTCCTCGACCAGCCATTTCACCGCGACGCTGGCATCGACGACATATCCGGTCACGCTGTGCTTTCCCGGTCCCGGTCCTCTCGTATTACGGCTGTGCTATCCACCGAGGAGCGAAGCCTCCGCCGCAACGCAGCTGCGCGCGTGGCAAACTCTTCTTCCGTTCCAAGCAGCGTTTCACGCAGGATTGCGCGATGCTCGGCTTCGGCGGACCGTCCGTTAGCCGCCGCGCGCCGCCTCAGCGCGCCAACGACTTCCTTACTCAGCTTCCTAACCGTGAGTTGCGCCATCCATACCGCCTTCGATGCTGCGTCTTCATTGACATCAAAAATATACATGCACCCTGCATATCGGGCAATCCGGGCGGTTCCCGCCATTGCGCGGGGCGGGCTTCGGACCTAGATAGGGTCCCGCCGCTGCCGGGAGCGGCGTTCGGAGGTCGCGGGCAGGCCATGGGCATTCCCTTCGTCAAGATGCACGGACTCGGCAACGATTTCGTCGTGCTGGATGCGCGCGCCCGCCCGCTCGACTGGTCCGAGGCGGGCTACCGCCGCGTGGCGGACCGGCGCACCGGCATCGGCTGCGACCAGTTCATGGTGCTGCGCCCGCCCATGCACGATGGCGATGTGTTCATGGAAATCCGCAATGCCGACGGCGGCGAGGTCGAGGCCTGCGGCAACGGCACGCGCTGCGTGGCGGCGCTCCTGTTCGACGAGCGCGGGCGGGACGAAGCGTCGGTCGAGACTGTCGCGGGGACGCTCCGGGCCGCGCGCGGCCCCGGCGAAGCGGTGCGGGTGGACATGGGGCCGGCGCGGCTTGCCTGGGACGAGATTCCGCTGGCCGGCCCGGCGGACACGCTCCGCCTCGACCTGAACTGCGGCCCGCTGGCGGGGCCGACGGCCACCAATGTCGGCAATCCGCACGCCACCTTCTTCGTGGAAGACGCAGGGGCGGTGGACCTGGAACGCTGGGGACCGGAGGTCGAGCATCATGCCCTCTTCCCGGAGCGCGCCAATGTGGGCGTGGCCGAGATGCAGGGCCGCGACGCGATGCGGCTTCGGGTCTGGGAGCGCAGCGTCGGCATCACCCGCGCCTGCGGCACCGGCGCTTGTGCGGCAGTCGCGGCCGCCGTCCGGCGGGGCCTCGGCGAGCGCCGGATCGACGTGCGGCTCGACGGCGGCACGCTCGGCATCGAGTGGCGCGAAAGCGACGGCCATCTGCTTATGACCGGGCCGGCCGCAGTGAGCTTTCGGGGGGAGCTGGAGGCGCATGTGCCGGAGGCGGGGCCGTGACCGCCGGGATCGTCACCTTCGGCTGCCGCCTCAATGCCTGGGAATCGGAGGCGATGCGCCGGCTGACGGCCGAGGCCGGCCTCGAGGACGCCCTGGTCTTCAACACCTGCGCGGTGACGGCCGAAGCCGAGCGGCAGGCGCGGCAGGCGATCCGCAAGGCCCGACGCGAGCGCCCTGAGGCCGAGATCGTGGTCACGGGCTGCGCCGCCCAGATCGCGCCGGAACGCTGGCTCGCCATGGAGGAGGTGGACCGGGTCGTCGGCAATGCCGAGAAGCTGACCGCCGGGGCGTGGAAGCCGGATGCGCCGCCGGCGCTGGTGGACGACATCATGAGCGTGCGGGAGACCGCCCCGCATCTGCTGGACGGCTTCGGCGGCCGGGCGCGGGCCTTCGTCCAGGTGCAGCAGGGCTGCGACCATCGCTGCACCTTCTGCATAATTCCTTACGGGCGGGGCCCGAGCCGCAGCGTGCCGCTCGGCGAGATCGCCGCGCAGACCCGTCGGCTGCTGGAGGCGGGCGCGGCCGAGATCGTGCTGACCGGCGTTGACATCGCGTCGTGGGGCGCGGACCTGCCGGGCGCGCCCCGGCTGGGGCAGGCGGTCCGGCGGTTGCTGGCGCAGGTCCCGGAACTGAAGCGGCTCCGGCTCTCCTCCGTCGATCCCGCCGCCATCGACGATGAGCTCTTCCGGCTGCTGGCGGAGGAGCCCCGGCTGATGCCGCATCTGCACCTCTCCGTGCAGGCGGGCGACGACATGGTGCTGAAGCGCATGAAGCGACGGCATCTGGCTGCCGATGTCATATCGCTTTGCGGGCGGCTCCGGACGCTGCGTCCGGAAATCGCCTTCGGCGCGGACCTGATCGCCGGCTTCCCGACCGAGACCGAGGCGATGTTCGCCCGCAGCCTAGAACTGGTGGAGGCCTGCCCGCTCACCTGGCTGCACGTCTTTCCCTATTCGCCGCGCCGGGGCACGCCTGCGGCGCGGATGCCGCAGGTGGCCGCGCCGGTCCGCAAGGAGCGCGCCTGTCGTCTCCGCGCCGCAGGCGAGGCCGCGGCCGGGCGCTTCCTCGCAAGCCGGGTCGGGCTGACCGAGCGCGTCGCTGTGGAGCGCGAGGGCGTCGGACGCACGGAGCAGTTCGCGCTGGCCCGTCTGGAAGGGCTGGCCCTCCCCGGCTCGGTCCGGCGCGCGCGGGTCCGCCGGGCCGAGGCCGGGCGGCTGGTCGCGGAGGTGCTCGCGGCGTGAGCTGGCTCCAGCGGCTGAGGCAGGGGCTGTCGCGATCCTCCGACCGCCTCGCGGACGGGATTGCGGGCATCTTCAACCGGCGCCGCCTGGACGGCGAGGCGCTGGAGGAGCTGGAGGACCTGCTCATCACGGCGGACCTCGGGCCAGCGACCGCCGCGCGCCTGGCGTCGGGCCTCGCCCGCACGCGCTTCGGCAAGGAGGTGTCGGGCGAGGAAGTGCGCGACGTGCTGGCGGACGAGATCGCCGGCCTGCTGGAGCCGGTGGCCCGCCCGCTCGTCGCCGATCCGGCCCGCAAGCCGCATGTCATCCTGGTGGTGGGCGTGAACGGCACCGGCAAGACGACGACGATCGGCAAGCTCGCCCACGCCTTCCGCGCCGAGGGCCGCTCCGTGCTGCTGGCGGCGGGCGACACCTTCCGCGCGGCGGCGGTGGAGCAATTGCAGCTGTGGGGCGAGCGGGTCGGCGCCCCCGTCGTCGCGAGGCCGACCGGGGCGGACGCCGCCGGCCTTGTCTTCGACGCCCACGCGCAGGCGATCCGGGACGGCATCGACATATTGCTGATCGACACGGCCGGGCGGCTGCACAACAAGGCCAACCTTATGGACGAGTTGCGCAAGATCGCCCGCGTGATCGCCAAGCAGGACGCGGACGCGCCGCACGACACCGTGCTGACCTTGGACGCCACCACGGGCCAGAACGCGCTGCAACAGGTCCGCGCCTTCCGCGACATGGCGGAGGTGACCGGGTTGGTCGTGACCAAGCTCGACGGCTCGGCCAGGGGCGGCGTTGTGGTCGCGCTGGCGGAAACCGTCGGCCTGCCGGTCCACGCCGTCGGCGTCGGCGAAGGCAAAGAAGACCTCCGCCCCTTCGCCCCCCGAGACTTCGCCCGCAGCCTGATGGGGCTGGAGTGAGGGGCGGAAAATGGCTTAAGCCGAATTCTATGGTTTACCAGTTTGGTAAATTGCTTTAACATTTTGTCCTCATGCACATCGGCTTCCGAAACCGGCGGCTGCGAAAGCTCTGCGAGCAGGAACAGCAGGCGACACGTCGTCTCGGTCCGGATAGCGCCAGAAAGCTGCGTGCACGCTTGAGCGATATAGAGGCCGCACCTTGCGTGACCGACTTGCAGGCTGGGCATCCTCATCCGCTGACAGGGGACAGGGAAGGCCAATTTGCGCTGAACCTTGCGCGCGGTCATCGGTTGGTGTTCTCGCCTGACAGCGTTTCGGTGCCGCGCCATGACGACGGCAGCGTCGACTGGTCTCAGGTGACTGCGATCCAGATCGACGAGATAGGAGATTACCATGACTGACACGAACGCTCCGTTCGCACCGGATTGGGTCTCTCCGCCCGGGGACACTATCCTCGACTTGATTGAGGAACGTGGCTGGACGCAGGCTGAACTGGCCGACCGGCTTGGCTACAGCCGCAAGCATGTGAACCAAATGATCAAAGGGAAAGTCACTGTGACTGAGGGCGCGGCTGTCCGGCTTGAGCGTGTCTTGGGCAGCAGCGTCGCCTTCTGGCTAACGCGGGAAGCGCAATATCGTGCTCGCTGTGCTCGCTTGGAGGCAGCGAATTGTTATGCGGAGTGGGTTTGGTGGATCGACAGCTTGCCAATCAAGGAACTAATGAATGCGGGCGCAATTTCGAAGCGCCGCATTGATTCCCAATCAAAACCGAGCTTAGTCGAAGACTGCTTGCGATTCTTTGGGATTGCTTCACCGGATGAATGGCAAGCCAAGTGTCTCGCCATGGAAGGCGCTTTTCGTAAGAGCCGCGTACAGAAATGCGATGCAGGCGCCATTTCCGTTTGGCTCCGCTTGGGTGAGCGGCGAGCCGAGGAATTACACTACCGGACTTACGACCCGGCTGCGTTCCTAGATGCCATGAAAGAAATTCGCCAGCTAACAACAGAGGTACCGGAAGTATTCGAGCCGCGCATCCGCAAATTACTTAGTCAAGCTGGTGTCGGTTTCGTATTGGTGCCTGCTATACCCCGGGCACGAGTTAGTGGAGCAGCCCGGTGGCTGGCACCCGGTCGTCCCTTGATTCAGTTGTCGCTATACGGCAAGTCGAATGATCGCTTCTGGTTCACGTTTTTCCACGAAGCGGCCCACATCCTGCTGCACAGAAAGGATGGAAAGGTCGTATGGTTGGATGATTCGGGAAGTGGCGAAATCGATGAAGCGGAGACTGAGGCGGATGCTTGGGCAAGCGATATGCTTATACCGCAGCGCTACACACCCGAACTTTACAGCCTGACAAGGAAAGCTTCGATCATGGCATTTGCAGAACGTATTGGCATTCACCCCGGAATCGTCGTCGGCCGCCTCCAGCATGACAAATTGCTCAAGTATCATCAAATGAATGACCTAAAGGTCCGTTTCCAATTTGTGGAGAAAGCAAGCGCTTAAAGAGTACACCAAGCAGTCACCGCCCCTTCCCCCGCCTTCCCGCCGCCAGCCGGGCGACGACGCCGCGCAGGGTGCGGACTTCCTGGCCGGTGAGGCCGGCGCGGGCGAAGAGGGCGCGGAGGTTTCGCTGCACGGTGGGCTTGAGCTTCGGCTCGCGGTAATAGCCGGCATCGTCGAGTGCACTGTCCAGATGCTGCCAGAAGCCCTCGAAGGCCTCTGCCGAAGCAAGCTCGCTCGGCGGCGGCGGGACAGGCGGCGGGCCGGCCATGCGCCATTCCCACGCCACCAGAAACACGGCCTGGGCGAGATTGAGCGAGGGGAAATTCGGGTTGAGCGGCGCTTCGACGATGCCGGCGGCGAGGCCCACCTCGTCATTGTCGAGACCGGCGCGCTCCGGGCCGAACAGCACACCCGTTCGCGCACCGGACTCGCGCAGCAGCCGCACCGCCTCGCGGGGGTCGTGGACGGGCTTTTCGACATCGCGCCGCCGCGCCGTCGCCGCCAGCACGAGTTGCAGGTCGGCGACGGCGTCGGCCGCCGTGTCGAAGACTTGCGCCCCCTCGATCACGGCGTCCGCGCCCGCCGCGGCCGCCTGCGCCGCCGGGCTCGGCCAGCCGTCGCGCGGGGCCGCAATCCGGAGTTCGTCCAGCCCGCAATTCAGCATGGCGCGGGCCGCCATGCCGATATTTTCGCCGAGTTGCGGGCGCACCAGCACGATGGCGGGCGGGCGGCTCACCGTTCGGTGTTGAGCAGCTTGTAGGTCAGGCTGTCGTTCAGCGCCTCGTAGGAGGCATTGATGATGTTCCCCGAGACGCCGACCGTGGTCCAGTGCGCGCCGGTCTCGTCGGCGCTCTCGATCAGCACCCGCGTGACGGCCGCCGTGCCGTCGCCGGGCGTGAGGATGCGCACCCGGTAGTCGGTCAGCCGCACGCCTTCGAGACAGGCATAGTCCGGCAGCAGCGCGAGGCGCAGCGCGGCGTCGAGCGCGTTTACCGGCCCGTTGCCTTCGGCCACCTGCATGGACCGGCGCCCATCGACGGAGAGCTTCACCACCGCCTCCGACATGGTCACCAGCTCGCGCCTTGCGTTGAAGCGCCGCTCGTCGGTGACGCGGAAGCTGTCGAGCGTCCAGTAGTCCGGCACGGTCTGGAGCATCCGGCGGGCGAGCAGCTCGAAGCTCGCCACCGCGCCGTCATAGGCATAGCCCTGGAACTCGCGCTCCTTCACCAGATCGACAAGGCGCGCGACGCGCGGATCGTCCCGGTCCACATCGAGGCCGATCTCCCGGAAGCGCGAGAGGATGTTCGCGCGGCCCGACTGGTCGGAGACCAGGATCTGGCGCTTGTTGCCAACCGTCTCCGGCGCGATGTGCTCGTAGAAGGCCGGGTCCTTCTCCACCGCCGAGACATGCAGCCCCGCCTTGTGCGCGAAGGCCGAGGCGCCGACATAGGGGGCATGGCGGTTCGACGGGCGGTTGAGCCGCTCGTCGAACGCGCGCGAGACCTGCGTGAGGCGCTCCAGGCCGTCCGCCGGAACCCCGGTCTCGAAGCCCATCTTGAGGGTGAGGGTCGGCAGCAGGGTCACGAGGTCGGCATTGCCGCAGCGCTCGCCCAGGCCGTTCAGCGTGCCCTGCACCTGCCGCGCGCCGACGCGCACCGCGGCCAGCGTGTTGGCGACGGCGTTGCCGGTATCGTTGTGGGCATGGATGCCGAGCCGGCTTCCCGGCACGACATCGCCCGCCCGCGCGACCGCCGCCTCGACTTCGTGCGGCAGCGCGCCGCCGTTTGTGTCGCAGAGCACGACCCAGCGCGCGCCGGCTTCAAGCGCCGTCTCCAGCGCCTTGAGCGCATAGTCCGGGCGGGCCCTGTAGCCGTCGAAGAAATGCTCGGCGTCGAACAGGGCCTCCTTGCCTCGCCGGACGATCTCCGCGATGGAATCGCGGATCATCGCCAGGTTCTCGTCCAGCGAGACGCCGAGCGCCGACTCGGCGTGGCGGGCGTCCGCCTTGCCGACCAGGCAGATCGTATCGACGCGCGAGCGCAATGTGACCGCAAGGCCCGGGTCGTTGGCGGCCGACCGCCCCGCCCGGCGCGTCATGCCGAAAGCGGTGAGGCGGGCGCGGGAGAGCGCCGGCGGGTCTGCGAAGAACCCGTCGTCGGTCGGGTTGGCGCCGGGCCAGCCGCCCTCGATATAGTCGATGCCGAGCGCATCGAGGTCGCGGGCGATCGCGGCCTTGTCCGCGACATTGAAATCGACGCCCTGGGTCTGGGCGCCGTCGCGCAAGGTCGTGTCGAACAGGTAGAGGCGGTTGTCGTTCATGGCGTTCCCCGGCCGGACGGGCAGGCGCGCGGTATAGCGCCCCCGCCGCGCCGGGTCGAGGCATGCGCGCCTTCCACGATTGCACGCCGTCCCGCCTCGGCTATGGTGCCGGCGCGCCCGCAATTGCGAACCGACCGCCCATGAGCATTCTCGTCACCGGCGTCGCCGGCTTCATCGGCATGCACGCCGCCGCCGCCCTGCTGGCGCGCGGCGAGGCGGTCGTCGGAATCGACAATCTCGACGGATATTACGACCCGGTGCTGAAGCGCGCCCGGCTCGCGCGCCTGAGCGGCCTGCCCGGCTTCACCTTCCTGCGCGCCGACATCGCCGACGACGAAGCGATGGACCGGCTGGCACCCGAAGGCGTGGACCGCATCCTGCACCTCGCCGCGCAGGCCGGCGTGCGCTACTCGCTGGAAAACCCGCGCGCCTATGTCCGGGCCAATATCGCCGGGCACCTGAACCTGCTGGAGCTGGCGCGGCGGCGGGAAGTCTCGCATTTCGTCTATGCAAGCTCCTCCTCGGTCTATGGGGATGCCGGCTCCGGGCCGCTTGCCGCGGACGCGCCGGGCGACCGGCCGCGGTCCCTCTACGCCGCCACCAAGCGCGCGGACGAACTCATGACCGAGAGCTATGCTCATCTTTACGGCTTCCGCGCGACGGGGCTGCGCTATTTCACGGTTTACGGACCCTGGGGCCGGCCCGACATGGCGCCGACCCTGTTCGCGCGCGCCATGCTTGCCGGCGAGCCGATCCCGGTTTTCAACGAAGGCCGGCTTGCCCGCGACTTCACCTTCGTGGAGGACGCGGTCGCAGGCACGCTCGGCGCGCTCGACCGGACCGGGGACGGCCACCGGATCTACAATATCGGCAACGGCCGCGCCGAGCCGCTGATGCGCTTCATCGAGACGCTGGAGGCCGCGCTCGGCGCCCGGGCCCGGATCGACCTCCGGCCGATGCAGCCCGGCGACGTGCTGGAAACCTGCGCCGACATCGGCGAAGCGGCGCGGCATTTCGGCTATGCGCCCCGAACCGCCATCGACGAGGGCCTGCCCCGCTTCGCCGCCTGGTACCGGAGCTATTACGGTGTTTGACGACCTGCTCGGCAAGCTGCGGGACCGCCGGGCGCGCATCGGCATTATCGGGCTCGGCTATGTGGGGCTGCCGCTGGCGCGCGCCTTCCACAAGGCGGGCTTCGCCGTGACCGGCTTCGACACCGATCCGGAGAAGCCGCCCATGCTTGCAGCCGGGCGCTCCTACATCATGGATGTCGCCGACAGCGAGGTCGCGGCGATGACGGCGGGCGGGCGGTTCGAGGCGACGGACGATTTCGCCCGCCTGGCCGAGGCCGACGCCATCGCGATCTGCGTGCCGACACCACTCGGGGCGGACCGCGAGCCCGACCTGCGGTTCGTCGGGGCGAGCGCCCGCGCCGTGGCCGCCACCTTGCGGCCGGGGCAGCTCGTCGTGCTCGAATCGACCACCTGGCCGGGCACGACGGAAGAAGTCGTCAGGCCGGTCCTGGAGGCGGGCGGCCTCCGCAGCGGACAGGACTTCTTCCTCGCCTACGCGCCGGAGCGCGAGTCTCCCGGCAGCGGCGAGCGGCGCATCCCGCGGGTCGTCGGCGCCGATGGGCCGGAGGCGCTGGCTCTTGCCCGCGCGCTCTACGAGGCCGTTTCGCCCTCGGTCCATGCCGTCTCCTCGCCGGCGGCAGCGGAGGCGGCGAAGCTCACCGAGAACGTCTTCCGCGCCGTCAACATCGCGCTCGTCAACGAGCTCAAGGGCATCTACGCCGCAATGGGCGTGGACATCTGGGAGGTCGTCGAGGCCGCCAGCACCAAGCCCTTCGGTTACATGCCGTTTTACCCCGGTCCCGGCTGGGGCGGGCACTGCATTCCCATCGACCCGTTCTACCTCTCCTGGAAGGCGCGCGGCGTCGGCCTGCCAAGCCGCTTCATCGAGCTTGCCGGCGAGATCAACGCCGAAATGCCGGAGCGCGTGGTCGCCCGGCTCGCCGAAGCGCTCGCCCCGGCAGCGCTTGCCGGGAGCCGCGTCCTGCTGGTCGGCGTCGCTTACAAGAAAAACATAGACGATACGCGGGAGAGCCCGGCGCTCCGACTCTGGGAGCTGCTTGCAGACCGCGGGGCCGAGGTCGCTTATCTCGACCCCCATGTGCAGGCGATCCCGACGACCCGCGCCCATCCCGCCCTCGCGGGCATTCCCTCCACAGACCGGTCGCCGGAGGCGCTCGCCCGGTTCGACGCCGCCATCGCGGTGACGGACCACGACGCCGTGGACTGGGAGGCGCTGGCAGCGGCGGTGCCGCTGGTTGTGGACACGCGCAATGTTTACGATGACCGGCCGCGCCCGGCGCGGATCGTCAAAGCCTGACCGAGGAGAGTGCCATGGCGGCCATGCGCGTCACCCATCCCGAAGTGCCGGAACCGCCGCCGGAGACCTGGTCGAACTGCCTGGTTGCAGGCAACCAGATCTTCGTCGCCGGCATGACGGCGCGCAATGGCGCGGAAATCCTGGCCGGTGACGAATACGGGCAGGCGCGCGCGATCTTCGAGAAGATCGCCAGGCTGCTGGACGCAGCCGGGGCCTCGATGGCCGATGTCGTCAAGGTGGTGATTTATGTCACCGACATCTCACGGCGCGAGGAGGTGTGGCGCGCCCGCCGGGAGTTCTTCGCCGGCGATTTCCCGGTTTCGACCCTGGTCGAGGTGAGCGCGCTCGCCATGCCGGAGCTCAAGGTCGAGATCGAGGCGATCGCCGTCCGCTCCGGGTGACTCACGGGTCCGCCGCCCGATGCAGGGCAATGAAGAGGCCAGCCGCGCGATGAATGTCGCCATACCGTTTCCGGACCGGCGCCCGGCCGGCTATGAGTGGCTCCCGGACGAAGTTCCCTTCGATCCCGGCAGGCATCTGGCGCTGGAGCCGCCGGCAAGCGTGACCGGGCTCGCCGAGTTCGGCTACAGCGAGGAAGAGATCGAGCCGACGGCCACGCCGGTTGCGGTTTCGTCGCCCTTCCGCCTGCTCTCCAAGGCGGGCGCGGAGATCATGCTGGAGACCGCCCGGCGCTTGCGGCCCTGGGCGACCCGCGCCGGCAACCGCATAGAGAACGTCGTGCGCGGCGGCTGCTACCGGTCCCGCTGGCTTCGGGACCTGTGCATCAGCCCGGAGGTCGCAGAGGCCATGTCCGCGATTTACGGCGCGCCGGTTGCGCCGCATTCCATGCCCGTGCATCTCGGACACATGAACTTCGAACCCGCCGATCCGGCGGAGGCGGTCGACAAGTGGCATCGCGATACCGTCCCGCTGGACTACGTGATGATGGTCACCGACCCGGCCCGGATCGCCGGCGGCCGGTTCGAATATTTCACGGGCACGAAGGCCGAAGCTGCTGCCCTCGCCGCCGAAGGCAGAACCCCGCCCCGGGACCGGGTCGTCGTCCCGGAATTTCCCGGCCCCGGCTACGCGATCGCGCTCCACGGCAATATGGTCGTGCATCGCGCCGCCCCCCTCGCCGAGCGGGCCGAGCGCATCACCATGGTCAACGCCTATGTCGCCCTCGACCGGAGCCGGGACGACCAGAGCCGCGCGCGCGACCTCTTCGGCATCGACGACGAGGAGACGATCTATACGGAGCTGGCCAGGCATGCTGCCTGGCGGGCGCAAGGACGGCTCGGCGCGCTGATCGAGACCCTGCCCTTCCAACCGGACCCGGAGGCGGTCGTCGCGCGTCTGGAAGCAGCGGTCGAGGATGTCACTCGGGCCATCGACGACATGCGGGCCGGCCCGCGCGAGGCCGAACACTATGAGCGCTGAACCGCCCCCGGTGCGCCCGGCGACTCCGTCCCCGTTTCAGTAGGGCTTGCCGTCCTTGCGGGTGAAGCGCCATTTGCCGTCCGCGCCCATGACGGCCTGGATGTCGTCCTGGGGGTAGCTGCCCTCATCGCCTTCCGGTCGGTCGCCGATTTCGAGAATCACCAGGTCCCGGTCGCTGCGGTTCAGGATATGATGCGCCTCGCCCCGGGCCGGGAAGCCGGCGCACATGCCGGCGGTGAGCCGCGTTTCGCCGGACGGGGTCGCCAGCACCGCCTCGCCCTCCAGCACATAGACCAGCTCGTCCTGTTTGCTGTGGGTGTGCATCAGCGCGGATTCGCCGCCCGGCGCGATCCTGGTCAGGTTCACGCCGAAATTCGTGAGGCCGAAGAAATCGCCGAGCGCCCGCTTCTGCCGCCGCGCCATGCGGCCGGCGAAGGGCTCCGGATAGTTGGACGGCTTCGTCCGGGGCGGCACGTCGGCGGCCGCAATGGCGGCCGGCGCCTTGTCGTTCGTCATCGCTCATTCCCTCTCTTGCCGCCGGGCGGCAGGCTCCGGTCGGGTTCCCCGTCAGGATAAACCCTCGACCGCCATCGGGACATGCCCGGGCTCCGCCGCGACCCGGTCGAGCCAGGCGCGTACGCCCGGATAGGCGTCGAGGTCGAAGTTCCCCTCATCGGCCACATGGGTATAGGCGTAGAGCGCGATGTCGGCGATGGTCATCCCCTCGCCGCCGAACCAGTCCGCCCGGCCCAGATGGCCCTCCATCACCGCGAGCGCCGCATGGCCGCCCTCCCGCTTCGCCGGAAGCTGCGCGCGCTGAAGGTCCGTCAGCGCGCCGAGATGGAGCCAGTGGCGGACCACCGCAATATAGGGCTCGTGGCTGTATTGCTCGAAGAACATCCATTGCAGGGTCTGCGCGCGCGCCAGCCGGTCCGAAGGAAGGAAGCGCGAGCCCTCCGCCAGATAGAAAAGGATGGCGTTCGACTCCGCGAGGCAGGTCCCGTCCTCGAACTCCAGCACCGGAATGCGCCCGTTGGGGTTCTTCTCCAGGAAGGCGGGCATGCGGGAGGCCCCCTTGTCGATATCCACCTCGATGCGCTCGAACTCGCGGCCCAGATGGGCGAGCAGCAGGCGCGGCTTGTAGCCATTGCCGGAGGTATGGTTGTCGTAAAGGCGGAACATCGGCCATTCCTTGGACTATCGGGCCGGCGTCCATGATGAGCGCAGCCGGGGAACAGTCCCGTGGCGCTTTTGCCCATTTTCGGTAAGATCGCGCCATTATGCCGGACCGTCCGCCCCACTCGCATGTCGTCGCGCTCGCCTATGACGGTCTCTGCACCTTCGAATTCGGCTGCACATACGAAATCTTCGGCCTGCCCCGGCCGGAGCTGGACCGCCCCTGGTACCGCTTCGATGTCTGCGCGGCCGAGCCCGGCCCGCTCCGCGCCGCCGGCGGGCTCGTCGTCGAAGCGCCTTACGATCTCGCCCTGATCGAGCGCGCCGACACCGTTGTCGTGCCGGGCTGGCGGGATGCGGATGCGCCCGCGCCCCGGCCCCTGTTGGAAGCGCTGAGGCGCGTCCCGGAACGCGGCGGGCGGCTGGTCTCCATCTGCTCGGGCGTCTTCGTGCTGGCGGCTGCCGGCGTGCTCGACGGCAGGCGCGCCACCACCCACTGGCGCTATGCGGAGCTGCTGGCCCGGCGCTACCCGGACATCCGGGTGGACCCAGATGTCCTCTATGTGGACGAAGGCCTGGTGCTGACCTCGGCCGGCAGCGCGGCGGGCCTCGACCTCTGCCTCCATATCGTCCGCCGGGACCACGGCGCGGCAGTCGCGAACGATGTCGCCCGCCGGCTGGTGCTGGCCCCGCACCGGGACGGCGGCCAGCAGCAATTCGTGGCCACCCCGCTTGCCCGCGAGGCAGGCAACGGCCGGCTGGCCGCCCTGCTCGACTGGCTGCCGGCCCATCTCGACGAGCCGCTGACCGTGGCCGACCTGGCGGGCCGGGCCGGCATGAGCCTCCGCGCGTTCCAGCGCCGCTTCCGGCAGACGCTAGGGACGACGCCCGGCGCGTGGCTCATCCGCCAGCGCGTCGCCCGCGCCCGCGAGCTTGCGGAGACGACGCGGCTCCCGGTGGAACGGATCGCGGCCGAGGCGGGCTTCGGCTCCGTCGAGACGCTGCGCCACCATTTCCGCCGCCTCGTCGGCACCACGCCTGCTCGATACCGCCGCAGCTTCGCCCCGGCTGCGGGCCGTATCGCGGGCGGCGGCGAGCGGCTAGAATAGGCCCGATGCCGCGCTAGCTCAGTCGGTAGAGCAGCCGATTTGTAATCGGCAGGCCGCGGGTTCGAATCCTGCGCGCGGCACCATCCCGCTCCTGAAGTCTTTCCGCTAGGTCCGCCCTTCAGTCCTCGCGGGGATTCTCCACTCTCGGCCAGTAGGGAGCGGCGAAGCGCTCATAGGGGATCGTCGCGAAATCGGGCGGGATGGCGCCTTCGCAGGCGACATAGGCGATCCGCGATGCGAGGGGCGCGAAGCCGGCATAGAAATGCTGGGTCGATTTGACGGCGATGCCCCTGTAGCTCGCCGGGTCGATGCCGAGCTGGGTCATGCCGTCCGGATGGAAGACCTGCGTGCGGGTCGATGTGAGGATGAGATCGATGCCGGCGTCCGACGAGAGCCAGACGGCCGTGCCCATGCTCATGGTGGCCTCGCCGAAGGTCTGCGAAGCGCCCTCCAGGATGCGCTTCACCGTCACGGCCAAGTCCACAGGCCAGCCGGAGTCCGGCCCGCATTTGCCGCCGACCCGGAGCCGCAAGGCGGCGCCCTCGCCCGCCTCCTCGCAGAAGCGCACGGCGACCGGGTCCCAGTAATAGCCGGAGAGCAGGCCCGTCGCGCCGCGTTCGAGCGCGCGGGCCAGCAGGAAGGTCGAGTCCGAGGGCGCGCCGCCGCCGGCATTGTCGGCGACATCGGCGACCACCACCGGGCCGGGGCCGGCTTCGATCAGGTCCAGCGCCTCGTCGACGGTCACGGTGTCCTGCCCGGTCTCGTCGCGCAGCTCCCAGATCCGCTGCCCGAAGGCCTTTGCGGTCCCGGCCGCGAGAGCGGCGTCGCCATCGGCCACGACCAGCACCCTGGCCGTGGTTTCCGGCACGTCCTGCCAAGGGAAGCCGTGCGCGAAGGAGACGGAGAGGATGCCGTCCCTGCCCTCCGCCGCCTGCATGTCCCCGACCAGGCCCCGCACCGGCTCGACGGGCGTGCGCCACATGCCGACCATCCGGCAGTCATGGACGGCCATGACCGGTTTCGCGTCGCCTTTGTGGGCGGCGAGGCAGATGTCGAACAGCTCGGCCGCGCGTGCGCCGCCGTCGATATGCGGATATTCCTTGAACGTAACCAGCGCATCCGCGTTCTCGACCATCTTCGGCGTGATCGAGCAGTGGAGGTCCAGCTCGCCCCCGACAACGGCATCCGGCCCGACGATCCCGCGCACGCGGGCGAGCAGGTCGCCCTCGCAGTCCTCATAGCCCTCGGCCGTCATGGCACCGTGCATGGACAGGAGCACGATGTCGACCGGCATCGCCGCGCGGAGGTCGTCCAGTATCTCGTCGCGAAGGCCCTCATAGACCCTGCGCACGGTAAGCCCGGCGGGCTGGGCGAAAGCGGCGAGGCTCTCCACAACCTCGCCCTGGCGCTCCTCCGCGGCCTTGCGCCAGACATGCAGCGGCAGGCTGAAGGTAGAGGCGGGGCGCCGGGTGGCGTCGCCGCGGAAAAGCATGGTGTCCTCGAAGGTCTGCAAACCGGTCGGCATGGACGAGAAGGTGTTGGTCTCGGTCCCGAGGCAAGCGATGAAGACTTTCATGGAGTCCCCCTTGACTGGGTAGCGGTCCGGGACACGCCGGCGCCGTTATAGAGATGGCATTCGGTGTTGTGGCCGCCCTCCGAGGCCGGCCGGGGCGGCTCGGACCTGCAGATCTCCATGCACTCCGGGCAGCGCGGATGGAACGAGCAGCCGGGCGGCGGGTCCAGCGGGTTCGGGAAGACGGCGCCGAGATGCGTGTCGGGCACGCCGAGGCGCGGATCGGGCGTCAGCACCGAGCCGAGCAGGGCGCGGGTATAGGGATGGCGCGGGTCGCCGAAGAGCGTGCCCGAGTCGGCCTCCTCGACGATGCGGCCGAGATACATCACCGCCACCCTGTCGGCCATATGTTGGACGACCGCCAGATTGTGGCTGATGAGCAGATAGGTGAGGCCGAGTTCCTCCTTCAGGTCCTGCAGCAGGTTGAGGATCTGGCTCTGCACCGAGACATCGAGCGCCGAAGTCGGCTCGTCGCAGATCACCACCTCCGGGCGCATGATGAGCGCGCGCGCGATCGCCACGCGCTGGCGCTGGCCGCCCGAGAGCTGGCTCGGATAGCTCGACGCCACCCGGCGCGGCAGGCCCACGACATCGAGCATTTCGCCGACCCTGCCGGACCATTCCGACGGCGCGCCGACATTATGGATCCTGAGCGGCTGGGAGATGATGGATTCGATGGTCTTGGTCGGGTTGAGCGAGGAATAGGGGTCCTGGAAGATCGGCTGGATCCGGCGTGCGATTTCGCGACGGGAGAACCCGGCCGCGCTGTTGCCGGAATAGAGCACATCCCCCGAGCTCGGCCGTTGCAGGCCGAGCAGGATATTCGCCATCGTGCTCTTGCCGCAGCCGGACTCGCCCACCAGCCCCACGACCTGGCCCCTGGGTATCTTCAACGAGACGCCGTTGACGGCGCGGAGCGGTTTGGAGCCGCGCAGCAGTCCCTGGCTCACCTGGAAGACGCAGGTGACATCCACCGTTTCGAGCGCGGCGGCCTCGGTCATGGCGCCCCCGCCGCCTGCCGTTCGCCCAGCACCTCTTCCGGCGTGCGCAGGCAGGTATAGGCGTGGCCGTCGCCCATGCGCGTCGGCTCGTCCGGCATGCCGGCGCAGGCTTCGCCCGCATAGTCGCAGCGGTTGCGGAACATGCAGCCGGCAAGGTCGCCGACGAGGTTCGGCACGATGCCGGGGACCGAGCCGAGGCGTTCGCCGCGCCGGGTCCGGCCCGGAACCGGGATGCAGCGCAGCAGCCCCTGGGTATAGGGGTGCATCGGCGCATCGAAGACCGTCTCGCAGGGCCCCTCCTCGACCGTCTTGCCCGCATACATGACCTGCACCTTGTCGGCCACGCGCGCGACGATGCCGAGATCGTGGGTGATGAGGATCATGCCCATCCGGAATTCGCGCTGCAGCTCGGCCAGCAGGTGGAGGATCTGGGCCTGGATGGTGACGTCGAGCGCTGTCGTCGGCTCATCCGCGATAATCAGCTCCGGCCCGCACATCAGCGCCATGGCGATCATGACGCGCTGGCGCTGCCCGCCGGAAAGCTGGTGGGGATACTGGCCGAGGCGCGAGGCGGCGGACGAGATGCCGACCTTTTCGAGCAGGAAGACCGCCCGGTCGCGCGCCGCCGCGCGGTTCTGCTCCACATGGCGCAGATAGACTTCCGCCAGCTGGTTGCCGATGGTGTAGGACGGGTTGAGCGAGGTCATCGGCTCCTGGAAGATCATCGACATGGAGCCGCCGCGCAGCCGCGCCATCTCACGCTCGCGGAAATTGCGGATATCGCGGCCGAGAAAATCCATCCGGTCGGCGGTGCGCCGGGCGGTCTTCGGCAGAAGCCCCATGACCGCGAGCGAGGTCAGCGACTTGCCGCAGCCCGACTCGCCGACGATGCACAGCGTCTCGCCGCGCGAGACCGAGAAGCCGATGCCGCGCACGGGATGCAGCATCCCGGCCGCGACGGGGATATCGACGCGCAGGTTCTCGACCTCGAGGATCGTCTGGGACGCCATCTCAGCGTTCCCGTTCGAGCGTGACATCGCGCAGCCCGTCGCCGAAGAGGTTGATGGCAAGCACGAGCATGAACAGGCACACGCCTGGCAGCGCCAGCAGCCAGGGCGAAAAGAACATGTATTCGCGCCCCTCGTTCAGCATCAGGCCCCAGCTCGGCGTCGGCGCCTGCACGCCGAAGCCGAGGAAGGAGAGCGCGGCTTCGAGCAGGATCGCGTTCGCCATCTCGACCGTCGCAACAACGGTCAGCGACGAGAGCACATTGGGAAAGATCTCGCGCACGATGATATAGGGCGTGGAGCAGCCCATGGCGCGCGCCGCCTTTACATAATCGAGGTCGCGCGCCTGCATGGTGATGCTGCGCATCACCACGGCGAAGCGGTCCCAGAGGAACAGCCCGAGCACGAGGATCACCACGGTGAGCGAGGCGCCGAAAGCCACCACCGCCGCCATCGCCACCAGGAAGACCGGCATGGCGAGCCGCGTGTTGATGATGAAGTTCACCACCATGTCCACGCGCCCGCCGAAATAGCCCGCCGTCACGCCCAGCACCGTGCCGATGACGCCCGAGATCAGCATGGTTGAGAACCCGATAAGCAGCGAAATCTGGCTGCCGTAGATGAGCCGCGAGAGATAGTCCCGGCCCACCTTGTCGGTGCCGAGCGCATGTTCGGGATCGATCTTCTTCTCATGCCAGAACGGGTTGGTCAGGCGTTTCGCGAGGTCCTGGTCGTAGGGGTCGTGCGGCGCGAGCAGCGGGGCCAGGACCGCCACCGCAAAGATGGCGATGAGGATGACGGCGCCGATCAGGAAGCTGTGGTTGCCGACGATGCGCCTGCGGAGCTTGGACCAGGGCGAGGGTTCGAGGATTTCCTCGGCCGTCTGCCGCTGCCGGAAGGCGAGGGATCTGGCAGTGCCGGTATCGGTCATGGGAGCCCCTCAGCGCACCGAGATTCGCGGGTCGAGATAGGCGTTGAGCAGGTCCGCCAGCAAGGTCAGCACCACATAGAACGAGGCGAAGACCAGCACGATCGCCTGCACCACCGGCAAGTCCGAGCGCAGCAGCGCATCGTAGGAGAGCCAGCCGATGCCCTTGAGGTTGAAGATCGTCTCAATGACTATCGAGCCGCCCAGCATGAAACCGAACCACACGGCCGCCAGCGCGACGACCGGGATGATCGCGTTCCTGAGCGCATGCTTGAAGAGCACCGAGGCCGGGCTCAGCCCCTTGGCGCGCGCCGTGCGGATATAGTCCGACCCCAGCACCTCGATCATGCCGGCGCGGGTCAGGCGCATCAGCGCGGGCGTGGCGTAGTAGCCGAGCGCAATGGTGGGCATGACGTAGTTGGCCCACTGCGTGTGGCCCGAAATCGGCAGCCAGCGCCACCAGACGCCGAAGACGATGATCATCATCAGCGCGAACCAGAAGGTCGGCAGCGCCTGGCCGAGGACCGCTATGAACAGGGCGATCCGGTCGATGATCGAATTGGGCCGCATCGCGGCGAGCGTGCCCAGGGGAATCGAGACGGCCAGCGCAAACAGGATCGCCAGCGTGCCGAGGAGCATGGTCCGCCCGATCCGCTCGGAGACCATGTCGAAGACGCGCTGCTTGTAGTGGTAGCTCTCGCCGAAATCGCCGGAGAGCGCGCGGCCGAGCCAGTCGAGATACTGGACATGGATCGGCCGGTCGAAGCCGTAGAGCTTGCGGATCGCCTGGATGTCCTCCTCGCTCGCCTGTTCGCCTCCGATGGTCAGCGCCGGATCGGCCGAGAGGTGGCTGAGCGAGAAGGTCAGCCCCGACACGACGATCAGGATCAGGAACGCAACGAAGGTCCGCTTGAGCGTATAGGCCGGCATTCCGCCGCTCTCCGACGGTCGAAGGAACGGCAGGGCGGGAACGCGGCCCGCCCTGCCCTGTCGCCGCCCCCTTGCGGAGGCGAAGCGGCGTCAGCTGCTCGCCCAGCCATATTGCCAGAAGCGCGGAATCTCATCCTGGTAGGGGATGAAGTTCAGTTCCTCGCGATAGGCGTAGTTCCGGACATGGTTGAACATCGGCAGCCAATAGACCTCGCGCGTGATCTTCTCGACGGCCTTGCGGTAGGCGGCCTTGCGCACCTCGGGGTCGGAGCTCGTGTCGCCCTCTTCCAGCCAGGCGGCCACCTCGTTGTCGAGCGCGAAATCGTCCGGCCCCTTCTTGAAGAAGTGGCTGGTGATCGCCGACATGTCGTTCATCGAATAGGAGCCCCAGTCCATCAGAAACATCGGCGTCGTGCCCTCGTTGCGCTGTTTGTCGCGCAGCGCGAAATAGGGCATTTTCGTGAGCGTCGCCCTGATGCCGACCTTGGCCAGGTCGCCCATGATCGCTTCGGCCCAGTCCGCGGGACGGAAGGTGTAGAAGTCGATCTCGAACCCGTCCGGATATCCCGCCTCGGCGAGCAGCGCCTTGGCCTTCTCGGGGTCGAATTCGTATCTGACCGCCGCCTCGGCGTCGCAGCCGAACTGGGTCGGGAAGCACGGCGTGTGGATGACGCCGGCATCGCCGCGGATCAGGTTCTTCACGAGCGAAGCGCGGTCGATCGCATGGGCCATCGCCTGGCGCACCTTCAGCTTCGTGGTCGGCTCGAAATTGCCGCGCCCGGCGGCGTCGAAGCCGATATAGCCGGTGCGCATCGTGCCGGCCTGGAGGGCCTTGTATCCCGGCACCTGGCCGATCTGGTCCACATGGTCGGCCGAAATGTCGGCGGTCACGTCGATGCCGCCTGCCAGCAGTTCGGCAATCTGGGTCTGCACATCGGCGATCTCGCGCACGACCATCTTGGAGACCTGCGCCTCGCCCTTCGGGCTGCCCCAGGTGTAGTCCTCGTTCTTCTCGAAGACATATTCCTCGGCGGTCTTGATCGAGACGACCTTCATCGGGCCCGTGCCGACCGGCTTCTTGCCCATGCCTTCCGGGCCGACTTCGGCGTAATACTCGTTCGGATAGATCGTCAGCGGCCCCGACAGGAACTCGAACGCCTGCGGGAACGGCTTCTTCATGTGCAGGTTGACGGTGTACCGGTCCACCTTCTCGGCCCGGTCGATCCAGTTGACGTTGCGCTGCACCTTGACGCCGTTGTCCGGGTTCGAAATCCAGTTCAGCGTGAAGACCACATCGTCGGCATCGAACGGCTCGCCATTATGGAACTTGACGCCTTCGCGCAGCTTGAACTGCCAGGTCGTGTCGTTCAGCAGCTCCCAGCTCGTCGCCAGCAGCGGCTTGTATTCGAAGGTCTTCGGCTCGCGGTAGATCAGCTGGTCCCAGACCATGCGGCTGAACCAGATGCCCGTCCGGTTGGTGTTGAAATAGTTGTCCACATTCTCGATGGGGCCGGTAGAACCCCATGCGATAATGAGCGAATCGTCGTCCGGTCCGGCGCTGGCCGAGGTTGCGAGCATCGCCGCGCCGGCTATAGACGCCGCAACGCCTGCAAATTTCCTGAAAGTCATGCGTGTCTTCTCCCTGCTTGATTTCCGGCAGGGAGGCCCGCTGCCGCTCCCGAAGGTTCGCACCCGGCGCGCAATAGCGGCGCGGCCCGGATGCCAACGGTCGGCAACGAAGGAGCCCCCTGTCGGCATGCGGAGACCATGCACCAACCGGCCACCCTGTCAACGCAACGATTGGCCGCGCATTGCAGGGAAGCGCGGCCGCCCCTGCCGGACAGGATGCGCGCCAAGCCCCGGAACCGCCGCCTGCGGCCGGAGCGAGCCGCCGGCCCCGGGGCGGAGCCCTACCGGATTCACACATTTCCGGCTCTTTCCAGAGCGAGGTTATAGCCGAGCTGTATGGCCCTGAACTCGTAGAGCCCTTTCAGCATGACCACGGGCCCGGGTTTGCCGTAGTAGCCGGTCCAGCCTCCCAGGCGTGCGCAGACCCAGGCGGCGAAGGCCAGCGAGCCCGGCGTATGTGGGTTCTTCTGCCTTTCGGTGCCACCCTCGAGCGTGGCCGAGACAGCTTCGAGGGCGGTCCTGTCGGCCTCGTCGAAGACGTCGCTGAGCGGGCGGGCGCCCTCGCCGTCCCTGTCCTGAACGAGTTGCAGGCAGGAGACGCCGGCGACGAGCGTCATGGCGCACAGGACCCGGAACGGGGCGGTCTCCATGGAGACGGCCTCGATGTCGAAGCCCTTGGTCTTGACGGTGCGGAACAGCTGCTCGATCGTCCAGCGCCTGCGGTAGAGCCGGGTGATCCACCGGGCCTGGTCGTGCGTTTCGACCCGGTGGCTGGTCAGCAGCCGCCAGTGCGCAGGCGGCACCCCCGCAGGCGGGTCGCGTTCGCGCGCCTCGACGAGGAAGACGGGCTGGGACTCCGGCGTGCCGGGCTCTGCGGCCCGGTGCCTCGGACGCCGGAGCGTGACCGCGCCGAAGCGCACCGAGATGCGGGCCGTGCGCGCCTTCTGGCCGGGCCGCGCCGGCAGGTCCACCGCATGCTCCTCCTCCGGCCTGCCTTCCAGGCCGTCGAAGAGCTTGCCCCCGCCGTCGGCGAGGACGCGGTCCTGCGCGGCCCGGACCAGGACATCCATGCCCTCGGGCCGGCAGGCGAACATCTCGTAGATGTCGCCTTCCCGGTCCGCCACCGCCGTCACGCGCGCCGCCCCCGCTTCCAGCAGGCGCGCGCTCTCCTGCATGCCGTCGAGCCAGCGCCGGCTCTGCTTGTCGCAGGGCGGCGCCGGCTTCGACGCCTTCTGGCCGCCGGACCGCGCGATCACCTGCGTGGCAACCAGGCCGAGAAGGGCCCCTGCCTCGGCCTCCACCGCGATCGTGGCGTGGCCGACCACACCCGTGCCGCCGCCGCTGTTGCGGAAGTTCGTCGTGTCCTGGATCGCCAGCACATGCAGGCCAGCGACACGGCTCGCCGTGCCCCGCGCGGCCTGCGCCACCACCTTCTCCACCGTGACCCTCCCGTTTCGCAGGAACCGCCCGATGCGTACCTCGCCCGCGCGGGTCCCGCCCACGCTGCGAACGGAGATGCCCCGGGGACCGCGCCTGACAAGCCGGTCGTGCAGGAACCGGCCCGCCTCGTCAATCCGGCGGTCCCCGAAATGCGAAGCCTCATTGTCCATGTCCGACCCTCCCGGTTCCCGTCAGCTCCGGAGAACCGGAGAATCACAGGACACCGACAAGGGAAACACCCCGTTCAACACTCTCCATGGCAGATGTGTGCATACGGTAGGGGCGGAGCCCGGCGCCGCAGCCTGCCGACAAAGATGTTTGGGGCGCGCCTCGACAGGGTGTTAGACTGGCGTTTCTCCCTGCCACCAGCGTCCCCGGAGGCCGTCCCATGCCGTTGCAGCCGAATTCGCCTGAAGCGCGCGATGTCGCGTATCTGCTTCACCCCTACACCAATTTCCGCCAGCACGAAGAACAGGGGCCGATGGTCATCGAGCGCGGTGACGGCGTCTATGTCTGGGACACGGGCGGCAAGCAGTATATCGAGGGCATGGCCGGCCTGTGGTCCACCTCGCTGGGCTTCCAGCACAAGCGCCTCGTCGCCGCCGCCGTGAAGCAGCTCGAAACCCTGCCCTATTACCACCAGTTCGGCCAGAAATCGCATCTGCCCGGCATCGACCTCGCCGAGCGGCTGATGGGCCTGGCGCCGACCTCGGTGTCCAAGGTGTTCTTCAACAACTCGGGCTCCGAGGCGAACGACACCGCGATCAAGTTCGTCTGGTATTACAACAACGCCCGCGGGCGCCACCGGAAGAAGAAGATCATCGGCCGCGTCAACGGCTATCACGGCATCACGCTGGCGGCGGCCAGCCTGACGGGCCGCTCGCTCAACCATTCCGGCTTCGATGTGCCGCTCGAGCGCTTCATCCACACGAACAACCCGCACTACTACCGCTTCGGCGAGGACGGCGAGAGCGAAGAGGACTTCGCCACCCGCATGGCGGAGGACCTCGATGCATTGATCGAGTCCGAGGGCCCGGAGACGGTGGCCGCGTTCTTCGCCGAGCCGGTGATGGGCGCGGGCGGCGTGATCGTGCCGCCGGCCACCTACTTCCCGAAAATCCAGGAGGTGCTGCGCAAGCACGATGTGCTGTTCGTGGCCGACGAGGTGATCTGCGGCTTTTGCCGGACCGGGAATTTCTGGGGCTCGGAGACCTTCGGCATCGAGCCCGACATCCTGGTCTGCGCCAAGGCGCTCTCCTCCAGCTATCTGCCGATCTCGGCGACGATGATCAGCGACGAGGTCTATCAGGCCATCGCCGACCAGAGCGCCAAGATGGGCGTGTTCGGCCACGGCTACACCTATTCCGGCCATCCGGTCGCGGCGGCGGTCGCGCTGGAGACCCTCAAGATCTACGAGGAGGAGGACACGCTCGGGCATGTCCAGAGCGTGGTCGGCCGGTTCCAGGAGCGCATCCAGGGTTTCGCCGGCCATCCGCTGGTCGGCGAGGCGCGCGGCGTCGGGCTGGTCGGCGCCACCGAACTGGTGAAGGACAAGGCGACGAAGGAGGCCTTCGCGGCGTCGGACGGCGTCGGCGCGCTCGTCAACGACCTCTGCGCGCAGGAGGGCCTGATAACGCGGCCGGTCGGGGATTCCATGTGCTTCGCGCCGCCGCTGGTCATCACCGCGAGCGAAATCGACGAGATGTTCGACCGCTATGCCCGCGCGCTCGATGCCGGCCTCGACCTGCTGACGAAGCAGGGCAAGGCGGTCGCGTAGCCTCGAAGGGCCTGAGCGCCTTGTCGCCGGGGCCGCCTGCCGGGCCGCCGTTCCCCTGCGGCACGGGGGCCGGCCGGTCCGGCTGCACGCGGCCGGCGGCGCGCCTCGATAGCGGGAATTCGGCTGGCGGGGCGGGCCGGGAGACCCGCTAGCCATGGCTCCCGACTCCGAGGTGCTGGTCCGGTTTCGGGACGTCGAAAAGACTTATGACGGCCGCGTCAATGTCGTGGACCGCCTCAATCTCGAAATCCGCAGGGGCGAATTCCTGACGCTGCTCGGGCCGTCGGGCTCCGGCAAGACCACCATCCTGCTGATGCTCGCCGGCTTCGAGGCGGTGACGGCCGGCGATATCGTCCTCAATGACCGCTCGCTGCGCAATGTCCCGCCCTTCCGGCGCAATATGGGCATCGTGTTCCAGAACTACGCGCTCTTCCCGCACAAGTCGGTATTCCAGAACGTCGCCTTTCCGCTCGTCCAGCGCCGGCTTCCGAAGCATGCCGTCAGCGAGAAGGTGGAGGCTGCGCTGCGCATGGTGGACCTGACCGGCCTCGGCGAGCGGCGTCCGCACCAGCTTTCCGGCGGCCAGCAGCAGAGGGTTGCGCTTGCGAGAGCGCTCGTCTTCGAGCCCGAGATCGTGCTGATGGACGAGCCGCTGGGCGCGCTGGACAAGAAGCTCCGCGAGCAGATGCAGATCGAGATCAAGCATCTGCACGAGCAACTCGGCATGACCGTCGCCTATGTCACCCACGACCAGGGCGAAGCGCTTACCATGTCCGACCGGGTGGCGATTATGAATGACGGGCTCATCCAGCAGGTCGGCTCGCCGCATGAGGTCTATGAGACGCCCGCCAACGCCTTCGTCGCCAATTTCATCGGCGAGAACAATGCCTTCGAGGGCTGGATCGAAAGCATCGACGGACGGGACTGCGCCGTCAGGCTGGCTTCGGGCGATGTCGTCCATGCCCGGTCTGCGGCGGCGCGCGCGAACGGAGAGACGGCCCTGCTATCGCTGCGTCCTGAGCGCCTGGTTATCGGGCCGGCGGCGCAAGGCATGGCGAACCGGTTCGGGGCGCAGGTGGTCGAGGTGATCTATTTCGGCGCCCACAACCGCGTGCGCCTCGCCATGGCCGGGCGGGACGACATCATCGCGCTGGCGCCCGCCGGCGCGGCCGGCGATGCGCTCGCGCCCGGAGCGGCGGTCGAGGTCGGCTGGGCCCCGGAGCACTGCCGGGTGCTGGCGCCGGCATGACGGACGAAGCGAAGGCCGCCCCCGCCGACCGCAGCCTGGAGGCGAAACTCAGGCGCGCCCAGCGCCGGCGCTCCCTGAACGCCTTCCTGCTTGTCGCGCCGTTGCTGCTCTTCATCCTCGTGGTGTTCGCGGGCCCGATCCTCTCGCTGCTCTATTTCAGCGTCGATGACCCGAAGCTGGCCGAGGTCATGCCCCGGACCGCCGAGATCGTCGCCGAATGGGACGGCGCCGAACTGCCGGACGAAGAGGCCTATGCAACGGTAGTCGAGGAAATCCGGACCGCTTATGAGGACCGGACCGTTGCGGCGGCGGCCATGCGGCTCAACTACGAGATCAGCGGCTTCCGCAGCATGGTGATGCGCACCGGCCGCAAGATCCGCCGCATTGCCGGCCCGCCCTACAAGGAAGCCCTGATCGGGCTCGACGAGCGCTGGGGCGACATCGCCTACTGGCGCGCGATCAAGGCCTCGGCCGGGCCCTACACCACCCGCTACCTGCTGGCGGCCGTCGATCTCGAACGCCGCTGGGACGGCAGCATCGGCACCGCCCCGCCCGAGCGCACCATCTATATCGACTATCTGGAGCGCACCTTCTGGATCAGCTTCTGGGTGCTCGCCTGGTGCATCGCCATCGGCTATTCGATGGCCTATCTCATCGCCACCACCGGCCAGCGCCTGTCGCGGATCCTGCTGGCGCTGGTGCTGCTGCCCTTCTGGACCTCGCTGCTGGTGCGCACGGCCGCCTGGGTCGTGCTGTTGCAGAACAAGGGCGTCGTGAACGATTCCCTGCTCTATGCGGGCCTTACCGACGAGCCGCTTACGCTGATATTCAACCGGACCGGCGTCTATATCGCGATGGTCCACATCCTGCTTCCCTTTCTGGTGCTGCCGCTCTACGCGGTGATGCGCAATATTCCGGCGAGCCAGATGCGCGCCGCCGCCTCGCTCGGCGCAAAGCCGGTCGCGTCGTTCCTGTCCGTCTATCTGCCGCAGACCCTGCCGGGGCTCGGCGCCGGCTGCATCCTGGTCTTCATCCTCTCGCTCGGCTTCTACATCACGCCCGCGCTGATCGGCGGCGCGTCGGACCAGATGCTGAGCTACCTCATCGCCGAGTTCGCGACCCGGACCGGCAATTGGGGCATGGCAAGCGCCATAGCGATCCTGCTGCTGCTGAGCGTGGCCGCGCTCTATCCGGTCTATCGCGGCCTTGTGCGCGGCGCGGCCGGATTCCGGTTCGGATAGGCGGGCCGCATGGCGCTTCCGGTCAACGCCACGCGCGGCCAGCATGTCTGGTACTGGTGCCTGCGCCTCATCTGCGCCTTCGGCTTCCTGTTCCTGATCGGCCCCATCGTCATCGTCGTGCCGATCTCCTTCAGCGCGGGCAGTTTCCTCAGCTATCCGCTGCCCGGCTTCTCGATGCGCTGGTACGATGCGGTGGTCGAGCCCTTCCCCTGGATGTTCGCGCTGGAGAACAGCCTGATCGTCGCGGTCTCGACGACGATCGTCGCCACCGCGCTCGGTACGCTCGCGGCCTATGGCCTCACGCGCGCGGACTTTCCGGGCAAGCCCTTCGTCTTCGGGCTCCTGATCTCGCCGCTCGCCGTGCCGCTCGTGATTACCGCGCTCGGCCTCTATTTCTTTTTCGCCAGGGTCGGGCTGGTGCAGACCCATATCGGCCTGATTATCGCGCATGTCGTGCTGGCGGTGCCTTTCGTCGTCATCACCGTTTCCGCGACGCTCAAGGGCTTCGACTGGAACCTCGTGCGCGCCGCCGAAAGCCTGGGCGCCCCGCCGCTCGCCGCCTTCTTCCAAGTGACGCTGCCGCTGATCCTGCCGGGCGTGCTGGCCGGCGCGGTGTTCGCATTCGTCACCTCGCTCGACGAGGTGATCGTCGCGCTCTTCGTCAGCGGCCCGGCGCAGATAACCCTGCCCCGCCAGCTCTTCACGGGGCTGCGCGACCAGCTCGACCCCTCGATTGTTGCGATAGCTACGATTCTGATAGCCTTCTCGCTGGCACTTCTGGCGGTCGTCGAGCTGCTGCAGTGGCGAAGCGCCCGGCAGCGTTCCCGGCGGGAGGAGTGAGAGCGGCGCGGCGCCGGGTGAAACCCGCTCACGCGCTGCGGTCCGGAACGGGAGACCGGGCCGTCAAGACAATCTGCAAATGCCGTTCGCGGCGGAAAGGAGGGCGAGCCATGAAAACCATCGGGAGGAGTTTCAAACCCCTTTTCGCGGTCGCCGCGGCGCTGGGCGTGCTGTCCGGAGCCGCCGAAGCCCGCGACTTCACCATTGCAAGCTGGGGCGGCAGCTATCAGGAAGCGCAGCGCGACGTCTATTTCACGCCCTTCAGCCAGGAATCGGGCATCGCCTTCCTGGAGGACGTCTATCTCGGCGGCTGGGCCCAGTTCCAGGCCATGCAGGACACGGGGCAAATCCCCTGGGATGTCGTGCAGGTCGAGACCTCGGAGCTCGTCCGGGGCTGCGAGGAAGGCGTGTTCGTCCAGCTCGACTGGTCGAGGCTCCTGCCCAAGGAAGACATGCTGCCGGACGCCGTCACCGATTGCGGCGTGGGCAATCTCGTCTGGTCGGTGGTCATCGCCTACAACGCCGACACCGTAGGCACGGCGCCGGCCACGCTCGCCGATTTCTGGGATACGAAGACCTGGCCCGGCAAGCGCGGCATGCGCAAGGGGCCGAAGCTCAACCTCGAATATGCGCTGCTGGCCGATGGCGTCGCGCCCGCCGACATCTACAAGGTCCTCAACACGCCGGAGGGCGTGGACCGCGCCTTCGCCAAGCTCGACGAGGTCAAGCCGCTGGTGCAGTGGTGGGAAGCCGGCGCCCAGGCGCCGGAATGGCTCGCGGCCGGCGATGTCGAGTTGAGCGTCGCCTATAACGGCCGGATCACCAATGCGCAGAAGGAAGGCAAGAACCTGCAGATGATCTGGGACGGGACGGTTTACGCCATCGACTCCTGGGCCATCATCGAGGGCGCGCCCAACCAGGACGCGGCCTACGCCTTCATCAAATCCACCACCGATCCGGCGCGTCAGGCCGCCTTCACCAAGGCCTATGCCTACGGGCCAACGCACAAGGAAGGCGTTGCCATGGTCGATCCCGAGCGGGCGAAGAGCCTGCCGGCGGGCGACAATCTCGCCACCGGGCTCTTCGGCGGCAGCCAGGAGGCGATCAACTTCTGGGTGGATTACCAGGAAGAGCTGACCGAGCGCTGGAACCGCTGGGTGGCGCAGAACTGAGCCTGGCGGCGGCAGAGGCGGGCCCGAGCGGCCCGTTTCCCGCCGCCGGCGAGCGGGCTCAGGCCGGCCGGAGCACGAAGTCGAACTTCCCGCGCCACATGCCGGCGGCAGTCCGGTCGAGGCGCAGCAGCAGGTCGTCCCGGAAGATCGAATCGCGGGCGTTGGCCTCGCCGAGATCCGGGAAATAGACCTGCGTGGTGAGTGCGCGGGTGTCCCTGCCCTGCGCCTTCACATGGATATGCGGCGTGCGGCCCGTATAGACGCCGGGCCTGATCGTCAGGAAGCGGAACGCCCCGGCCGCATCCGTGAACTGGTGGCCGCGATAGCGGAAGCCCCGGTTGTCGTAGCGGCCGCGCCCGTCGCTGTGCCAGATGTCGATGACGGCGCCGGGAACGGGCCGGCAATCCGGCGTCAGCACGAGGCCCTCGAAGACGAACAGCTCGCCGCCCGCGCCCGGTTCGCGCAGGTCGGCGCGGCGCGGCGTGGCGGGCGTGTAGAACGGCCCCGCCGTCTGGGAAGGCGTTCCGGGCGTGCAAGCGAGCGGCGGTGCGAGCCCGAGGCCGCGGTCGGCCGCCGCCTCCGGAGGAGCGTAGCCGAGGAGCGTCGAGCGCGCAGACGACGGCAACGGCAACGCCGCCGCTCCCGTCAGCCCCGCCAGCACCCGCCGCCGTGTCGCGCCGCGCCGAAACATCGGGCGAGAGTAGCCCATTCCCACGCGGAGGCCGAGATTGGGTACGCGCAAGGAAAAGGCCGCCTCCCCGGCAAGGGAGGCGGCCGGTTTCCGTTATGCCGGCGACGTTACTTGCTGGCGTCGATGATGCCGCCGAAGGCGACCCAGCGCTCGCCGTCGAACTTCGACAACTGCTCGGCCTGGATCGGGTAGAAATCGTCCGGCGCGGTGTCCACCGTAATGCCCGGCAAGACCATCGGCAATTCGATGCCCTTGAGATTCGCAGCACAGGCCATGATGCCCTCGCGGCTCAGCTCCTTGCAGCCATCGAGCGTGATGTGCATCAGCTTGGCGACGCTGTAGCCATAGGCGTAGTTCACGTCCGTCAGGTCGGAGCCCGGCATGTGCTTGTCCATGAAGGCGACCCATTCCTTGTAGCCCGGATCGTCCTTCCACTGCGGATCCACCGGATCCTTCAGGTAGATGGCCGTAATCAGGCCTTTGGAGCATTCGAGGCCGGCCGGCGTGAGCGTCGCGCCCACCGAGGAGGACACGTTGTTCAGGAAATGAACCGGCTTCCAGCCGATCTCGCAGGACTTGCGGATCGCCTGGGCGGCGAATTTCGGGATCGTGATGTTGAAGAAGACGTTGGCGCCGCTCTCTTTCATCTTCAAAACCTGGCTGTCCACCGTCGGGTCGGTGACCTCATAGGGCAGCATCGACACCACGAGTTCGTCGGCCTTGTCGCCGAGGCCGCGCAGGAAGCCGTCGCGGTAGTCCTTCCCGTAGTCGTCGTTCTGGAACAGGATCGCGATCTTCGGGTCCTCGACGTGTTCGAGCACGTATTTCGCGTAGATCTCGCCCTCGACGTCATAGGTGGGCTGGAAGCCCATGGTCCAGGGATACTTGTCCGGCTGGCCCCATTTGCTCGCGCCCGTCGCGACGAACAGGTGCGGGACCTTCTTCGCGTTCACATAGCGGTGGATGGCGGAGTTGGTCGGCGTGCCGAGCGTCTGGAAGAGAAGCGCCACCTCTTCCTGCTCGACCAGCTTGCGGACCTGCTCGACCGTGCGCGGCGGGCTGTAGCCGTCATCCAGCGAGATGAAGTCGATCTGGCGCCCCTGGATGCCGCCCATCTCGTTCACCATCTTGAAATAGGCGGCGATGGTCTTGCCGATGGTGCTGTAGACCGAGGCCGGGCCCGAATAGGGGTTGGTGTTGCCGATCTTGATCGTGGTGTCGGTAATGCCGGTCATGTCGGCGCTGTGGGCCGTGCCGGCCAGCAGCGCGGCCGCCGCTGCGGCAGCCAACAGGTTCTTGATGCGCATGGGTCTGTACCTCCCTTTCGGTTGAGTCCCGTTTCTATCCGCCGGAGCCGGCCGATTTGCGTTTCCACCAGGCGAACGCCCGTTCCACCGCGCCCCAGACCCCGAACGGCACGAAATATATCGCAAGGATCAGGAAGATGCCGAAGATCGCCCAGGGCGGCGGCACGAACGGATAGGCGCGGCTGATGTCCTGGGCGAAATTGGGCACGAACACCAGGAACAGCCCGCCGAAGATCACGCCCGGTATCGACACGATGCCGCCGACCACGGACCCGACCAGAAGGTTGACCGCGAGGAAGAAGTTGAAGGCGTCGGGCGCCACGAATTCGGTGACGAAGACGCTGAGCGCGCCCGCAACGCCCGTGTACATGGCGCTGATGCCGAAGGTCGTCGTCTTGTAGAGGGCGGTGTTGATGCCCATCGTGCTGGCCGCGATCGGGTTGTCGCGGATCGCCATGATCGCCCGGCCCGACCGGCTGCGCAGCAGGCACCAGGCGACGACCATCAGGAACACCATGACCGCGAGCGTCACATAGTAGAGCGACTGGTCGGCGCTCAGCCCCTCGATCAGCGGCTCCGGCTTCGGCACGAAGAGGCCCTGCACGCCGCCTGTCCAGTGCTCGAAGGCGTCGAATTTGAGCAGCTGCGGCGTCGCCACCGCGAAGGCGAAGGTCGCGAGCGCCAGATAGAGCCCCTCCAGCCGGAGCGCCGGCAGGCCGAACAGGAAGCCCACGACGAAGGCTGCCAGCGCCGCCACCGGCAGGGTGGCGTAGTGGTTCCACTCGAAATGGTAGAGCAGGATCGCCGCCGTGTAGGCGCCCACGGCGTAGAAGGCGCTGTGGCCGATGGAGAACTGGCCGTTGTAGCCGGTCAGGATATTCAGCCCGAGCAGCGCGATGCCGTAGGCCATCGCCTGGGTGAACTGGAAGCTGGTGAAGTCCGACACGAGGTGCGGCACGATGGCGGCGAACAGCACCGCCGCGCCGAAGCCGGCCAGCAGCCCTGGCGTGACGGGATTGGGACGATCCGCCGCCATCAGACCCTCCGCACCACGACGCGGCCGAACAGCCCGGCCGGCTTGAAGACGAGCACGCCCACGATGAGGATGAGCGCGAAGGTGAGCTTGAGCTCCGAGCCGCCCGGCACATACTGCCCGACCCAGTTCTCCAGCACGCCGACCACGAGCCCACCCAGCACCGCGCCGCCGGGGCTGGACACGCCGCCGAGCAGCGCGCCGGCGAAGCCGTAGAGCAGCACGCCCGCCATCATGTTCGGCTCCAGATAGACGATGGGGGCGACGAGGATGCCGCCGACGGCCCCGATCGAGGCCGCCAGCCCCCAGCCGAGCGCCAGCATCCAGCCGACCGAAACGCCGACCAGCCTCGCCGAGTCCGGATTGGCGGCGGCGGCGCGCATGGCGAGCCCCACCCGCGTGAAGCGGAAGAAGGCGAAGACCAGCGCCAGCACGCCCAGCGTCAGCGCGATGACGCCCAGATGGTGCGGCCCGATCAGCGTCGATTTGAAGCCGAGGTCCTCCGGGAAGAGGCTCGGGAAGGGCTTGATCGTGAACTCCCAGATCCAGCCGGCCACCGCGTTGAAGATCACCAAGAGGCCGATGAACACGATGATCTGGTTGAGCACCGGGGCGTTCTCGACCGGCTTCACGATCACCCGCTCGATGATGACGCCCGCCAGGAAGGACAGACCCACCGCCAGCAGGAAGGCCAGCCAGACCGGCGCGCCGAGGCCCACAAGCGTCCAGGCGATATAGGTGGAGAACATCGCCATCTCGCCCTGGGCGAAATTGAAGTGGTCGGTGGCCTGGTAGATCATCACCACGGCCAGCGCGACGCAGGAATAAATCGACCCGATGGCCAGGCCGGCGAGCGTCAGTTGCAGGAAAAGGTCCATCTCCGGGCGGGCGCTTTCAGTAACCGAGATAGCTGCGGCGGATGTCTTCGTCGTCGCGCAGCAGGCTGGATTCGCCGCCCATCACCACCCTGCCCGTTTCCAGCAGATAGGCGTGGTCGGCCAGTTCGAGCGCGATGCTCGCATTCTGCTCCACCAGCAGCATGGAGGTGCCTTCGCGCTCGCGGATGCGCGCCATGATTTCGTAGATCTCCTGCACGATCAGCGGCGCGAGGCCGAAGGAGGGCTCGTCGAGCAGCATGAGCTTCGGGCGCAGCATCAGCGCGCGGCCGATGGCGAGCATCTGCTGCTCGCCGCCGGAGAGCGTGCCCGCCTGCTGGCGGCGGCGTTCGCCGAGCCTCGGGAAATAGCCGTAAACGCTCTCCATGTCGGCGGCGATGTCGGCCTTGTTCTTGCGCGTATAGGCGCCGAGCGCGAGGTTCTCCTCGACCGACTGGCGCACGAATGTGCCCCGGCCCTCCGGCACATGCGCGATGCCGAGCCCGACCACGCGCTCGGTCGAGAGGCCGGAAAGGTCCTGCCCGTCGAACACAACCTCGCCTTCGGTGCGCACCATGCGGCAGATGGCGCGCAAGGTCGTCGTCTTGCCCGCGCCGTTCGCGCCGAGGACCGCCGTGATCGACCCTTCGTCGAGCGCGAAATCGACGCCGAACAGCGCCTGGGTCTGGCGGTAATAGGCTTCCAGCCCCCGGACCTCGAGGAACGCCATCAGTGCGCCGTCCCGAGATAGGCTTCGATGACCTTGGGGTCCTGCTGCACCTCTTCCGGCGTGCCGTCGGCGATCTTGCGGCCGAAGTCTATGGCCACGACCTTGTCCGACACCTGCATGACCAGGCTCATATGGTGCTCGACCAGGAGGATGGTGATGCCGCGCTCGTCCCGGATCTGGCGGATCTGCCCCATCAGGTGGTCGAGCTCCTCATGGTTGAGCCCGCCCGCCGGCTCGTCCAGCAGCAGCAGTTCGGGCTCGCCGGCGAGCGCGCGCGCCATCTCCACCCGCTTCTGGTAGCCGAAGGGCAGGCCGCCGACCGGCGTGTGCGTCGCCTCGGAGAGGTCCATGAAGTCGATCAGTTCCAGCGCGCGGGCCATCAGCCCGGCCTCCTCCCGGCGCACCCAGGGCAGGCGGAAGGCGTTGGACACATAGTCGCTGCCGGTGCGCGAATGGCCGCCGATCATCACATTGTCGAGCACGGAGAGCGTCGGGAAGAGCGCGAGGTTCTGGAAAGTGCGCCCGATGCCGAGCGAGGCGATCCGGTTCGCCGGCAGGCCCAGCAGCGACTCGCCCTTGAACAGGATTTCGCCGGAGTTCGGCGTGTAGAGCCGCGAGAGGCAGTTGAACAGCGTCGTCTTGCCGGCGCCGTTGGGGCCGATCAGGCCGACGATCAGGTCCTTCGGAATGTCGAAGGACACGCCGTCCAGCGCCACGATGCCGCCGAAATGCACCGCGACATCGCGGACTTCGAGAACCGGCCGGTCCAATGCTGTCCCCCCTCCCGCGCGGTCCCGGGACCGCTTGCGGGGGGAGCCTTTAGCAGATGCGTCCGGGGGCGGCAACGCCCGGCCGGGCGCTTCACTCCTCGGCGGCGGCGACGGTCTCCGATTCCTCCAGTTCCAGCAGCACTTCTTGCGTGTGCTGGCCGAGCGCGGGCGCCGTCGCGGCCGGGCTTCCCGAAACCAGCGGCGGCGCGCCGGCCGGGTTGGGCACCGGCCAGAGGCGGTCGCCGCCGGGCTGCTCCAGATGCGAAATCAGGCCCATCGCCTCCGTCTGCGGATGCGCGGCGAACTGCGCATAGTCCTGGACCGCCTCGTTCTGGAGCCCGGCTTCGGTCAGGCATTCCTGCCAGTGCGCCGTCGGCCCTGCCGCAATATGCTCCGCGACCGCAGCATTGAGTTCTTCGGCATGGGTCGCCCGCCCCGCCGGGCCTGCGAAGCGCGGGTCGGCCGCGAGGTCGGAGCGGTCGATCAGGCCGCAAAGCGCCTGGAAGTCGCTGTCCTTCAGGACGACGAGATGCAGCCAGCCATCGGCCGTCCGGAACACGCCGGAAGGCGAGGTCGGCATCTGCATGGGCCGGCCTTCCATCACCGTCGCACACATGCGCACCGCCTGGAGGTTGGCGGCCGCCGCCATCAGGCTGGAGTCGATGAAGCGCGCCCGGCGGTCGTCGCGCTGCGCATAGACCGCCGCCGCCACCGCCTGGTGCGTGTAGAGCGCGGTGGACATGTCCACGATGATCGGGGTGGCGCGGTGCGGGATGCCGTCATGGCCCTTGTTCTCGTGCGTGAAGCCGGTGAAGGCCTGCAACACCGGGTCCATCGCGGGCTTGGCGCTGAGCGGGCCGGTCTGCCCGAAGCCCGAAACCGAGACATAGACGATGCCCGGCGCCAGCGTCTTCACGGTCTCGAAATCGAAGCCGAGCCGCGCGGCCACGCCCGGCCGGAAGCCCTCCATGAAGACGTCCGCGGTCCGCAGCAGCCGGCGCAGCTTTTCCTTGTCGCCCTCCTGCTTGAGGTCCAGCACGATGCCGCGCTTGCCTAGATTGCCGATGACGGAAAACGCCGTGTGGCTGCCATAGCGGGGGCCCAGCACCCGCGCCCAGTCGCCCTCGGGCGGCTCGACCTTGATGACATCGGCGCCGTGCTGCGCCAGCAGCATCGCGCAATAGGGCCCGGCGATCCCCTGGCTGAGATCGACGACGCGCAGCCCCGCATAGGGCTTCTCATGGCTCATGGGCCGCGGGCCTCCTCCCCCTCTGCCGCCGTCCGCCAGTCTGGGCCGGCGCCGCTTCCGCCGTCAACGCCGCCCGGCAGGCAGCCGCGTATCGAAGGAGCCTGTCGAAGAGCGCCTCTCCTCCGTCATACCCGGACTTGTTCCGGGTATCCATGCGGCCGTGCGGTGGAAGCGGCGGCGGGGGATGCCCGGAACAAGTCCGGGCATGACGATACGGGGGCATGACGGGGGAGGAAACGGCCCCGATCAGCTTGACTCCAGGCTATTTGTTCTCTATATATCCCTTCTTACCAAGAAAACATGCCGAGAGAGGCCATGACCTGACCGACCGGCGGCGGCTTGCGCCGCCCTTGCGAAGCACCGAAACCGAAGGCGTGAGGACCGCTGACCGGGGCCCCCGCCGACCCAGAGGGGAGGTGCGGCCGGACGGCCGGACGTGGCGGTCGATTTCGGCCGAAAAGGGGCGGTTCGCGGCGGCGGAATCGCCAGAGGAAAAGACAGGGCGATGGACGGACCCGTGGACGGATTGCCGGGGCGGCGGCGGGGCCGGGCGGTGGGCGAGGACCTGCGGGCGGCGGCGGTGGCGGCCGTGCTGCGCGAGGGCATGAGCATACGTGCGGCGGCGCGGCGGTTCGGCCTGCCGAAGAGCAGTGTCTGGGGTTGGGTGAAGCGGTTTCGCGAGCGCGGCCATGTGCGGGCCGACAGGCGGGGCGGCCGCCGCTCGCAGATCGGGCCGGAGCGCGCGCGCATCCTGCGCATTCTGGAGGCGCGGCCGGGGCTTTCCATGTACGGGCTGCGCGATGCGCTCGCCGCCGAGGGGCTGGAGTTCCACCCGACCACGGTGCAGCGCTTCCTGAGGCGCCACGGCCTGACCCGCGAAACCCGCCTCGCCCGGCGCCCGCGGAAGCGCAAGCGGTGGACCGACCGGTAGCAGCGCGGCGGCGGCCCCTCCTCCGACCCGGGCAGCGGCCGCCCGCCGCGCATTGACCGCACCCGGCTGCCGGCCTATGTGGAGGCCCCGGCGGCGCGGTGGGAGAGTGGCTATCCATCGGACTGCAAATCCGCTTACACCGGTTCGAATCCGGTCCGCGCCTCCAGCCCCTCGCCAAGCGGTCCCGACGCCGCTATAAGGGCGCGCATTCGGGTCTGTTCCGCGGTAGCTCAGTGGTAGAGCGGTCGGCTGTTAACCGATTGGTCGTAGGTTCGAATCCTACCCGCGGAGCCATCCCGCCTTTCGAATCATGCGCCGTCCATTGCAACACCGGCCGCGAGCGCGCATATTCAGAAGCCGGTTCCGGTAGAAGAGCGGCTGAAGGGCCGCATGGAAAAGGGCTTTGCCGAAGGAGGGCTGACCGTCGTGGCGCAAGACAGCGAGCAGTTCGCAACGAAGGCCGATTTGACGGCCGGTCTGGCAGAGCTTGAAACGCGGCTGGTCCGCGAGATCAACAATCGCGACTGGCGCATGGTGGGCGCCGTCTTCGCCATCGTGGGTGTCGCAGTCGCCCTGCTGAAGCTGGTCCCGTAGCCGGTGCAAGCGGAGAACGGCCGAGGCTGAGATTCGGAAATATACGGGAGGCAACAGCTTCGGGGCCGATATCGTCGATGAGCGAATGGCGAGTATCGAGCGGCATATGAAACCACAGCCCCGGTAGCGACCCTGCCCGCAAAGCCACCCTTTATCCGACGATTCACGCAAGCGCTTCGTACAAGGCGTCCACCAGGGCGCTCAGGCGCGGGCTGATGCCCGGGCCGGAATACATGCAGTTGGGCGCGTAGGCGAAGCCGAGGCCGGCGTCCGGGTCGGCGAAGCCGATGGCGCCGCCCGCGCCGGTGTGCCCGAAGGCGCGCGGGCTCGGCCCCATCGCCAAGTGCCCCGGCAGGCCGAGCGCGAAGCCGAGAGCCATGCGCCGCGTGTGCCCCAGCAGATCCTCCCTGCCGTGCCATTGCTCTGTCGTGGCCTCCGCCAGCACTCCGGCGCTCAACAGGCGCCTGCCGTCCAGCACGCCGCCGGCGGCGAGGCCGTCGAACAGCCGGGCGACGCCGCGCGCCGTGCCGATGCCGTTGATCGAGGGGATTTCCGCCGCGCGGAACCGCTCGGTGTTGAAATCCTCCGCCGGCACCTGCGCCATCGCCCGGCACTTCAGGGAGTCCGGCTCCGAGCGGTCGAACAGCGTGCCCTCGGTCTCGCCGAAGAATTCCGCGCACCGCCCGTGCAGTTCCGGCGGCAGGCCGATCCAGTATTCGATGCCGTGCGGACCGCAGACCTCCTCGGCGAGGAAGCGCCCGAGGCTCCGCCCGTCCGTGCGCCGTATCAGTTCGCCGACCAGGTAACCCAGGGTCACGGAATGGTAGGCGCGCGCCTTGCCCGGCGGCGACAAGGGCGCTTGCGCGGCCAGCGCCCCGGTCATCGAATCCCAGTCGTAGGCCGCACCGTCGGGCATGGCCTGCGCAATTGCCGCCATGCCGGCACGGTGGTCGAGGACCCACCGGACCGGGATTTCGCCCTTGCCGGCGGCCGCGAATTCCGGCCAGTAGCGCGCCACCGGCTCGTCCCAGCCAATCAGGCCCCGGTCCACGGCCATCGCGGCGCAGAGCGCCGTCGCCGCCTTGGCGACCGACATCATGCAGACCAGCGTGTCCTCCGCCCAGGGGCGCGTGCGGGCGCTGTCGGCGAAGCCGCCCCGGAGATCGACGACCGGCTCGCCGTTCAGGGTGACGGCGACGGCGGCGCCGGCCTCGCCGCGGGTCGCGAAATTCTCCGCGAACGCATCGGCGAGCGCGGCGAAGCGCCGGTCGCAACGGCCGTTCACCGACACGGTATCCGTCATGGCTGCTCTCCGCCCTCCTCGACCGCATGGATCAGCGCAGGCCAGTAGGCATCGCCGAGGCCCGCGGCGACGGTGCGCTCCAGCAGGCCGTGGGTAAGCTCCATGCCCCCGAGCGTCATCCCCAGCGACTCTTTCAGCTCCATGACATAGTCGAGGTCTTTCAGCATGTAGCGCGCCGGGAACCTGCCTTCGGGAAAGCTGCCGGGCAGCAGCGCCGTCATGCCGTGCTGGCGAAGCGCGAAGCTGTCGCACCCGTTCCGGAAGGCCTCAAACAGGCGCTCTCCGTCCACGCCCGCCCGGCGGCCGAGCAGCAGGGCCTCGGCAAGCGCGGCGACGGACTGGGCGAGCACCATGTTCAGCAGCAGCTTCGTCACCGCGCCGCTCCCGCTCTCGCCGCAATGCAGCACCGTCTCCGCCATGCAATCCAGTAGCGGCGCCAGGCGGGCGAATGTCTCCTTGTCCGCCCCGACCATGACGCTGATTTCCCGGTCCGCGACCGACCGGACGGTCCCGGCTACCGGGGCATCGACATAGCGCGCGCGCTTTTCGGCAAAGGCGGCGGCAAGCTCGCGCGTCAGCGCCAGCGGCACCGTGCTGCAATCGACGACGACATTGCCGGCGCGCGCATGGGCCAGCAGCCCGTCATCGCCCAGGCAGGCGCGGCGAACCTCCGCCGCCCCCGGCAGCGAAAGGAAGGCGACGGCGCAATCGCGCGCCACCCGCGCGGGGTCTGCCGTCGCGACGCACGCCCGCCCGGCGCACCGGGCGCGGGCCTGCGGGTCGATATCGTGGGCGATAACGGGCAGGCCGGCGCGCCCGGCAAGGTTCCGGCACATCGGCCCGCCCATGGCGCCGAGCCCGATGAATCCGAGGGTCGTCAACCCGACCGCACCCGCGCCTGCCCGCCGAGCCGTTCGAACAGACTCGTCCGCAGAGCCTCACCCGTCACCCCGGCCCCCAAGCCATTGCTGTCCGGTTCAGCTTTTCCCTCATCCTGAGTAGCCGACCGGAGGGAGGCGTATCGAACAGGAAAGATGCGCATTTCGACTTCTTCGCGTGCCTCCTACCCGTCGATCCGGGCTTCCAGCTTCTCGCGCATGTGGTCGCCGGCCCTGATCCGGGGGTATTTCGGCGGGTTGCCGGGGCCCCAGCAGCCTTCCAGGCAGTCGATCTCGGCGTCGTAGTTCGGGTGCAGGAAATAGCCGATGGTCTGGCGCCGGCTTTCCCCGCGCCGTTCCGCCGGCGGATTGACGACGCGGTGGACGGTGGACTTCCAGCGGTCGTTGGTCCAGCGCGCCATCATGTCACCCAGATTGACGACCAGCTGCCCCGGCCCCGGCCGGACATCCAGCCAGGAGCCGTCCGGCATCAGCGCCTGCAGGCCGCCCGGCGCATCGTTGAAGGCGAGGATCGTCAGGCTGCCGAAATCGGTGTGCGCGCCGCAGCGGAGCTGGCCCGGCTGCGGGTCGTCCTGGATGACGGGATAGTGGTTCGACGGACAGGTGCTGAAATGCCCGTCGATCTTGTCGTCGAAGAACGACTCCGGCAGGCCGAGCGCCACGGCGAAAATCCCCATCAGGCGCGCCGCGAGGCCTTCGAACGCGCCGTAGAACTCGGTGAAGACCTCCCGGTAGGCGGCGGGACGGGCCGGCCAGATATTCTCCGAATAGTAAAGCGCGGCCTCCGGAATATGGGCGAACCGCTCGGCGCGCGGGGCGAGGGGGCCGATGAAGAACTGCTCCCTCAGGTCGGGCGGCGTCTCCTGCCCATAGGTGCGCGCGAGGTTCCGCGTCGCGACGGCGTGGTAGCCGCGCGGCGCCACCCCGTCTTCCGGCATGAACCTGGCCTTTTCCTCCGCGGGCAGGTCGAAGAACGCCCGCGAGACCGAAAAGGCGCGGTCGATCACCTGCTGGGGAATGCCGTGGCCGGTGACGATCAGGAAGCCGACGGTCTCGCAGGCCCGGGCGACCTGCCCGGCCACCTCCCGCCGGCCGGCCGCGCCGCCGGACCACCAGGGCCCGAGGTCGATTGCCGGAATCGCGTCGATGGCCATGCTCGGAGGCTCCTTTCCCGGATGCGCCGCCTGGGCAGTCTATGCCAGACGGCCGATCCGTCACAGGCCCGACCGTGCCCGCCAAAGAAAAAGGGCCGGCGCGGCGGCCGGCCCTTTCCCTTGCCTGCCTGCCCGGAGGCGGATCAGACGGTGTCGCCCATGGGCAGGTCGCGCATGCGCTTGCCTGTCGCATGGAAGAGGGCATTGCCGATCGCCGGCGCCACCGGCGGCACGCCCGGCTCGCCCACGCCCGAGGCATGGACCGAGAAGGGATGCGGCACGATGTGGGTGTGCACCTTCTCCGGGAAGTTGTCCGAACGCACCATCCGGTAGTCGTGGTAGTTCGACTGCACGGCCGCGCCGTTCTCGAAGGTGACGCCGCTGTAGAGGGCGATGGTCATGCCCTGCACGGCCGAGCCTTCCATCTGGCTCCGGATACGCTCCGGATTGGCCGCGAAGCCGCAGTCCAGCGCCATGTGGATCTCCGGAACGGTGATCCTGCCGTCCACGATCTTCACACGGGCGCAGGCCGCCACATAGGTGACGAAGGACCGGTGCACCGCAAGGCCGAGGCCCTCGCCCGCCGGCATCTCCCGGCCCCAGCCGCCCTTCTCGGCGGCCAGCCTGAGGACGTTCTTCAGGCGCATGGTGTCGATCGGATACTCGTCATACACCTCGCCATAGTCCCAGAAGTCCTCCGGGAAGCCCTGTTTCGGCGGGTCGAGCTTCCGGTCGGAACCGATCAGCTCCAGCATCACCTCGAGGTCGTCCCGGCCGAGTTCGGCCGCGAGCTCGGAGGCGAAGGACTGCACCGCCCAGGCGCGCGGGATGTTCGAGACCGAACGGAACCAGCCGATGCGGGTGTGCGCCATCGCCGGGCCGTTCTCGACCGAGAGGTTCGGGATCTCGAAGGGGATATCGACATGCCCCATCCCGCTCTCGATGAAGAACTGGTGCCCGCTGTCCGGCGCGAAGGTGGACAGGATCGACGGCGCCACCGAGTTGTGGCGCCAGCCCGTCACCTTGCCCGCGGCGTCCAGCGCAACCTCGATCCGCTCCACCGAGGCGGTGTGGTAGAAGCTGTGCCGGATATCGTCCTCGCGCGTCCACTGCACCTTGACCGGCATGCCCAGCTTCTTGCTGAGCAGCGCGGCCTCGATCACGAAGTCGCATTTGGACTTCCGCCCGAACCCGCCGCCGAGCAGGGTGACGTTCACGCGCACGTCGGCGACATCCATCTCCAGCGCCGCCGCGACATCGCCGCGCGCGCCGAAGGGGGACTGCACCGGCGCCCAGACCTCGCACTTGCCGTCCGCAACGCTGGCGACCGCCGTCGGCGGCTCCATCATCGCATGCGCCATATGCGCCTGGCTGTATTCCTGCCCGAAGGTCTTCGCCGCGCCCGCAAAGGCCGCCGCCGCATCGCCCTCCGCGCGGAGCACCTTGCCCGGCTGCTTCGCCGTCGCCCGCATCTCCTCCAGGTAGGATTCGGAGGTGTAGCCGCCATGCGGGCTGTCGCCCCACTGGATCTCCAGCGCATCGCGGCCCTTGATCGCCGCATCGGTGTTGGAGGCCACGACGGCGACGCCGCCGAGCGGAGCGAACTTCGCCGGCATGATCGAGGCCGGCAGCGGCACCACATGCTCGACGCCCGGCACGGCCATGGCCGCGCTTGCGTCATAGCTCTTCGCCTCGGCGCCGACCACGGGCGGGCGGGCGACGGCCGCCACCTTCATGCCCGGCAGCATCACGTCGGCGCCGTAAACGGCCTTGCCGGTGGTGATGTCGTGCAGGTCGTAGATGCCGATCCTGCCCTTGCCGATATAGCGGAACTCGGACTCGTCCCTGAAGGAGAGCGCCTCGAACTCCGGCACGGGCTGCTTCATCGCCGCCTCGGCGAGCTCGCCGAAGCCGGCCCTGTTGCCGCCGCCCGCGACCTCATGCACGCCGACCTTCACCGAAGCGGCGTCCACGCCCCATTTCTCGGCTGCGGCATTGGCGAGCATATGGCGGACGGAGGCGCCCATCTGGCGCATGGACTGGATGTGGTGGCGCATGGAGCGCGACCCGTCCGTGTCCTGGTTGCCGTATTTCTCCTCGTCGCCTTCCGCCTGGACGATCTTCACCATCCCCCAGTCGGCGCCCATCTCGTCGGCGAGCACCATCGGCAGCGAGGTGCGCGAGCCGGTGCCCATCTCCGAGCGGTGGGCGACGATGGTCACCGTGCCGTCGGGGTCGATGGAGACGAAGATGTGCGGGTCGTAGCGCAAGCCGTTCGGCATGAAGTCGCCGCCGGTCTTGTAGCGCGCGAAGCCCTCGGCGGTGCTGGCGAAGGCGGCGACGGCGAAACCGGCCGCCGAGCCCTGCAGGAAGCGCCGGCGGGAGACATTGGCGAAGGCGAGCTTCGCCGCGTCGCGGACGGGCGCGCCCAGGATCGCTTGTTCCATCATGTGCAGCATGGCCTAGACTCCCGTGGATGCGAGCCGCACCGCGGAGACGATGCGCTCATAGCAGCCGCAGCGGCAGATATTGTCGGCCATGCCGTCGAGGATTTCCCGGTCGGTCGGCTTCGGGTTCTCGGCCAGCAGGCTCGCGGCCTGCATGATCTGCCCGGTCTGGCAGAAGCCGCATTGCGGCACATGCAGCTCGCGCCATGCGACCTGGACCGGATGGCTGCCGTCGGCGGAGAGGCCCTCGATGGTGGTGACCGACTTGCCGGCCACGTCGCCCACGGTCACCATACAGGACTTCTCGGCCTTGCCGTCGACATGCACCGTGCAGGCGCCGCAGAGGCCCGCCATGTCGCGCAGGGCCCACAACAGGACGGTGTCGTCCGGTCCGTCCAGGGTCCGGGCTTCACCGTTGATGGTGACGCTCGCCATTCCGTTTCCTCCTCTTCAGCAACCGCGCATCCGGGCCGGCGCCTCGAAGACGGCCCGGACCGGGCGGAGCCATGGTAGTCCCCATTTCACTTCGAGGGCCAGCCCTCAGAAGCACCTTTAGGCTGCCGCCAGCCTTGCGGCGGGGCGGGCGCGGATGAGGAGGGCCGCGACGATGACGAGCTGCACCGCGTTCACCGCCGCGGCCAGCAGGAAGGCGGCCTCGTAGCTGCCCGTGGCGTCGAACAGGCGGCCGCCGAACCAGCCGCCGGCCGCCATGCCGATGGTGCCGAACAGGAAGATCCAGGCGATGCGCCGGGTCGCGCCGGCCGGGGGAAAATACTCGCGCACGATATAGGCGTACATGCCGATGATGCCGCCATAGCCGAGGCCGAAGGCGATGCAGGCGGCGTAGAGCGACCACATTTCGCGCGCCTGCGAGATGACGGCCAGCATCGCGCACTGGATGGCCGAGCCGATCAGCAGCGTCTTCAGCCCGCCGATGCGGTCCGCCAGCGCGCCGCCGAGAATGCGCGAGAAAAGGCTGGCGAAGAGCGCCATCGAGAGCGCTGCCGCGGCCGCCTGCGGCGCGAGGCCGAGGTCCGTGCCGTAGGCCTTGAGATGCACCAGCGGAACCGACATCGGTATGCAGCAGCCGACGATCGCGGCGCACAGCACCGCCGTCGCGACCCCGCCCGGCAGGCCGAAGGCGCGCCCGTCCGGCCCCGCCTCCCGGGCCCCCGCCGTTGTCACCGGCGGCGCCGGGCGGCGCAGGACCATCGTCAACGGCACCATGATTCCGAAGCAGAGGAGACCGTATATGTGGAAGGTGTCGCGCCAGCCGACCGTCCCGTCGAGCCAGGTGATGATCGAGGGCCAGATGGCGCCGCCGACGCTCTGCCCGGCGGTGGCGATGCCGAGCGCGAGGCCCCGGTTGCGGTCGAACCAGCGCATCACATGGGCCATCAGCGGCGCGAACATGCAGGCATTGCCGAGCAGGCCGATCAGCACGCCGAAGATCAACAGCAACTGGCCCGGCGTCTCGACATAGCCGGCGAGGAAGGTGCCGGACCCTATCGAAAGCGCGCCGATCAGCGCGACATTGCCCATGCCGAGGCGTTCCGAGAGCGGACCGAAATAGAGCGCGCCCACGCCGGCGCCGAAGAAGGCCGCGGTATAGCCGAGCGAGGGCAGTTCGCGCGGCCAGCCCATGTCCTCGGCAATGGGCTTCAGCTCCACATTCAGCACGAACATCGCGCCCTGGCCGAAGAAGACCAGCAGCAGCGACGTGAAGCAGACGACCCAGGGATAACGGCCGGCGTTCGGCGGGGCGGGCATCGCGGGAAGGGCCGGCCGGGGCTCAGTCGGCGAAGCGGAACCGGAAGCTGTCGCCCGCGCTCAGCACATGGCCGCAGGACGGGTCCGGGAAATGCGCCGGCATCAGCAGCGCCGGCGTATCCGCGACCCGCTCCAGCACCCGCCTTCGCGTGACCGCCGCATGCTCCGGCCACTCGCAGAAGGACGAGTTCCAGTGCGGCTCGTACACCTGGATCGGGTGGTGCATGATGTCGCCGACGAACAGCGCCTCCTCGCCGCCGGACTCGAGCGCCATGGTGACGTGGCCGGGCGTGTGGCCGGGCGCGGCCTCGACCGTCATCGCCTCGTCGATCCGGTAGCCGTCCTCGACCATGACCGCCTGCCCCGCCTCCACCACGGGCAGCACGCTGTCGGCAAACGCGCCGTCCATCGGCTCCTCGTCCGGATAGAGCTCCAGCCGCTGCGTGCGGTACTGGTAGTCGATCTTGCCGATCAGGTATTTCGCATTCGGGAAGGTCGGCACCCAGCGCCCGTCCTCCAGCCTGGTGTTCCAGCCCACATGGTCGGTGTGCAGATGGGTGCAGAGGACGAAATCCACCTCCTCCGGGGCCACGCCGGCCGCCTTCAGCCGGTCGAGCCAGGGCGTGTCGAGATTGTCCCACATCTTGCGCGAGCGGGTCTTGCGGTTGCCGACGCATGTATCGACCAGGATCGTGTGGCGCGGCGTGCGCAGGAGCCAGCTGTGCAGGCTCATCATCAGCCTGCCGCTGCGCTCATGGAAGGCGCGCGGCACCATCCAGTCCCGGTGCTTCTCCAGATGGTCCGGCGTCCAGTCCGGATAGAGCTGGCCCGGCAGGAAGGAAGGACCCGCGTTTTCCTCGACCCGGTGAATGGCGACCTCGCCGATCGCGCGTGTGCCCATGAACGCCCCCAGATTTTCCGGCGACCTTACGCGCATGGTAGAGAGGGCGCCAGCGACGGGCGGGAGGAGGAACGGACATGCGCCACGATCTGGTAATCCGGGGCGGAACCGTCATGGACGGCACGGGTTCGCCGGGCTGCAGGGCCGATGTCGCCGTGGACAGCGGACGCATAACGGAGGTCGGCGCGCTCGGCGACGCAACCGGCGAACGGGAGATCGACGCGCGCGGCCTCGTCGTCGCGCCGGGCTTCATCGACGTGCACACGCATGACGACCGCGCGCTCCTCGACGGCGACATGGCCGCCAAGGCGAGCCAGGGCGTGACCACCGTGGTCGCCGGCAATTGCGGCATTTCGCTGGCCCCCTTCAGGCCGGACGGCCGCCCGCCGCCGCCGATGGACCTGCTGGGCGGCGAGAGCGACTACCGCTTCCCCACATTCTCCTCCTATCTGGAGGCGCTGGACGCCCGGCCGCCGGTGGTCAACGGGCTCTTCCTGGTCGGCCACCAGACCCTGCGCGTCCAGCATGTGGAGGACCTCGGCCGGCCCGCGAACGACGCCGAGACCGCGGCCATGCGCGCCGGCGTCGAGCAGGCCATGCAGGCGGGCGCCGTCGGGTTCTCCACGGGGCTCTTCTACCCGCCTTCGAGAGCCGCGCCGACCGACGAGGTGGTGGCGCTGACCGAGGCGGCGGCGCCCTATGGCGGCCTCTACGCTACCCACATGCGCGACGAAGGCGCCTTCCTAGAAGAGTCGGTCGAGGAATCGCTGGAGATCGGCCGGCGCGCGGGCGTCGCCGTCGTGCTCTCGCACCACAAGGCGTCCGGCGCCGCCCATCACGGCAAGACCGCCCGCTCCTGCCGATGGTCGAGGCCGCCGCGGCGGCGCAGCAGGTGTCGCTCGACGTCTATCCCTACGCCATGAGCTCGACCGTGCTGCTGCCCGACCGCCTGGCGGATTCCAGCCGCGTGCTGATTACCTGGTCGGAGCCCTACCCCGAGGCGGCGGGCCGCGACCTCTCCGACATCGCCGCCGAGCACGGCGTCACGGACGAGGAGATGGCGCTCCGGCTGTTGCCGGCCGGGGCGATCTATTTCGCCATGTCGGAGGACGATGTGCAGCGCGTGCTTCGCTTCCCGCGCGCCATGATCGGCTCGGACGGCATTCCCCACGACCCGCGCCCGCATCCCCGCCTTTGGGGCACCTTCCCGCGCGTGCTGGGCCACTACAGCCGCGAGCTCGGCCTGATGCCGCTGGAAGAGGCCGTGCGCCGCATGACGGGCCTGCCGGCGGACCGGTTCGGGCTTGACGGGCGCGGCGTCGTGGAGCCGGGCGCGGTGGCGGACCTCTGCCTGTTCGACCCCGAGACCGTGATCGACCGGGCGACCTTCGAGAACCCGATGACTCCGGCGGACGGTATCCGCATGGTATTGGTAGCCGGAGAAGCGGTCTGGGCGGACGGTGGTCCCACCGGCGCCCGTCCGGGCAGGGCGCTCCGCCGCGAGCGCCCGATCGCCGCGCGCTAGGCCGGGAACTCCCGCTGGGGCGCGGCGCCGGAGAAGAGGAGGCAGGCTTATGCGGCAGCTTGAATTCGGCTGGTATCTGCCGACGAACGGCGACACGACAGCCTTCCACGACCCGGAGTCCGAGATCGCGCCGTCGCCGGAAATGATGGAGCGGATCGTTCTGGCCGCGGAGGACGCGGGGTTCGAATACATCCTGATCCCGGTCGTCAACATCTGCTGGGAAGCCTATGTCATCGCCGCCTTCCTCGCCGGCAAGACGAAGACGATCAAACCGCTGATCGCGGCCAAGCCCGGCTATGTCAATCCGGTTCTCCAGGCCAAGATGCTGGCGACCTTCGACCGGATGACCGGCGGGCGCCTCGCGATAAACCTGATAGCGGGGCAGGCGGAAGCGGACTTCGAGGCCGACGGCATCCGCTACAGCAAGGAAGAACGCTACGCCCTGATGGGCGAAGAAGTCGCCATCATGAAGCGGCTCTGGGCGGCGGCGGGGCCCATCGACTTCGATGGCCGCTTCCACACCCTGAAGAAATGCTCGATCGTTCCGGAGATTTACCAGAAACCCCATCCCCCCTTCTATCTCGGCGGCGGGTCGCCCGAGGCCGCCGATATGTCCGCCCGGCACTCGGACGTTCACCTGTTCTGGGGCGACACGCCGGAGCGGATCGCCGAAAACATCGTCGATATCCGCCGGCGCGCCGCGCAATTCGGGCGCGGGGACGAGATCGGCTTCGGCATGCGCCTGCAGATCATGTGCCGCGAATCGGAAGACGAGGCCTGGGCAGCGGCCCGCAGGCTGGTCTCGCACGGCACCGACGCCAACCGCCGGGAAATCATCGACAACACGTTCAACTCGGCGGCGAACCGGCGCGTGCAGGAACTGGCGCGCGAACATGGCGAAATGATCGGGCCGAACCTCTGGACCGGCATCACCAGGGTCCGGGCCGGGGCCGGCATCGCCGTCGTCGGCAATCCCCGACAGTGCGCCGACCAGCTCCAGGCCTTCATCGACGCGGGGTGCCATTCCTTCTGCCTGTCCGGCTTTCCGCACGCCGCCGCCGCGACCGGCTTTGCGGAACTGGTCCGGCCCCTCCTCGCAGAGAAGAACAGGGGCCGGATGCCGGAAGACCGGATCGCCCGCCTGCGCGCCTGAGCCGTTGTGAAAGAACCGTATTTCGGCCCGAGCCCGAAATCGTCACCCCGACCCCGAGCAGGGAAGCCGGGGTCCATCCATGACTCACAACGCCGCCGCAGCCGGTGGAGAGAAAACGCACCCTCTTCCCGTCATGCCCGGACTTGTTCCACGGCTGTCCGGTTCAGCCATTGAGCGAAGCCGAGCAGGGGTTCGGAGGCGGCGGCGTCCCCGGTCGGCCTCCTGTCCGTCATGCCCGAACGCCCCCCCTTTCGTCATACCCGGACTTGTTCCGGGTATCTCTCTCAAGCGGCTCCGCCGGGCGGCCGTATGGATACCCGGAACAAGTCCGGGCATGACGAGAACAGGGCTAGGCCGCCGGGCGTCGATCCGAGTCCCGATCCCGCCGAACCCCTCGAAACCCGGTCGAATCCAAACCATGCGCCCTGTCCACAAAATCTAAACCGGACAGCAATGGACTTGATCCGGGCATCCATGCGGCCGCTCCGGGAGAAGCGGTGGAGGGAGATGCCCGGAACAAGTCCGGGCATGACGACTTGGGGACCGGGCTGCCGGACGCCGGGCCGGCGCCGCCCGCCGCGTCAGGCGGGCGGGTCGCAGGAGACGGTGCCCATCTCCGCCGGAATGGACAGCTCCAGGATTTCGAGGTCGTCCGAGGTCGCCGTCTCGTTGTGCTTCAGCCCGCCCGGGATGAAGAGCGATTCGCCGGCCTGGATGCGCAGCGTCTCGCCGGTTTCGAATTCGAGGTCCACCCAGCCCTTGAGCGCATAGACGAACTGGCCCTCGCACTCATGGTAGTGCCAGCCGGTCGGCTCGGTCATGCCGCGGACCGCGGTCATGGTCTGGGCGCGCATGCTGCCGAGGCTCGCCTCGGTGACGCCGAGGTCGCGGTATTTGAAGAAGTCCCGCCGCCCGGGAACCAGCGGCGCCGACTCGGCGGTGGCGTGGGCCAGCTTGCGGACCTGAACAGTAGTATCCGGCATCGGATCGGTCTCCTCCATTGGGTTTCGCCAGAGACATTAGCGGATTGCAGGCGGCGCGGCAGCAGGTAACCTTCCCCCGTGAAATACGGCCTCGATACGTTCCGGGGGGACCTGTTCGGCGGCATCACCTCGACCGTGGTGGCGCTGCCCGTGGCGCTCGGCTTCGGCATCGCGTCCGGCATGGGCGCCGCCGCCGGCCTGCACGGGGCCATCGCCGTCGGCTTCTTCGCCTCCGTGTTCGGCGGCACCCGGTCCCAGATATCCGGGCCCACCGCGCCGATGACGGTCGTCATGGCGGTCGTCATCACCAGCCACACGACCAGCCTTGCCGAGGCGCTCACCGTCGTCGTCATGGCGGGCCTGCTGCAGATCCTGCTCGGGCTCTCGCGGATCGGCCGTTTCGTCGCCTACACGCCCTATGTGGTGGTATCGGGCTTCATGTCGGGCATCGGCATCATCATCGTGCTGATCCAACTGCTGCCGGCGCTAGGCGCGCCTATCGCCCCGGGCGGCCCGATGGGCGCGGTCTCGGCGCTCCCGGACGCGGTCCGCAATATCGATGCGGGCGCCTTCGCCATCGCCGCCGTCACGCTGGCGGTCGCCTTCCTCTGGCCGCGCCGGCTGGCGCGCTTCCTGCCCGGGCTCCTCGCGGCGATGGTCGCGGGCACGCTGCTGGGCTTGCTCTGGCTGGACGGCACACCTGTCATCGGCCCGATTCCGACCGGCCTGCCGGAGCTGCAATTGCCGCTTATGTCCGCGGACTTCCTGCTCGGCGCGGTGGAGCCGGCGCTGATTCTTGCCCTGCTCGGCTCCGTGGACAGCCTGCTCACCTCCATCATCGCCGACTCGATGACCGGCTCGCGCCACAACCCGGACCGGGAACTGATCGGCCAGGGCATCGGCAATGCCGTGGCCGGGCTCTTCGGGGCGCTCCCCGGCGCCGGGGCCACAATGGGGACGGTGACCAATATCCGCTCCGGCGGCTCGACGCCGGTATCCGGCGCATTGCGCGCGGTTTTCCTGCTGGCGCTGCTGCTCGGCCTCGGCCGGTTCGCCGAGCCGATTCCGCTGGCCGCCCTTGCCGGCGTGCTGATGAAGGTCGGCTGGGACATTGTGGACTGGCGCCTCCTCGCCCGCATACACGCGCTCAGGCGCGAGCACCTGATCGTCATGCTGTCGGTGCTGGCGCTCACGGTCTTCGTCGATCTCATCACGGCGGTGGCCATCGGACTCATCGCAGGCGGCATGGTCCATGCGCGGCAATTGGAGCGCCTCGAACTCGACAGCGTGATCTCAACGCCGCTGCTCGACCGGACGCTTCTCGGCCCGCATGGAGAGGAAGAGGAGAGCGCCTTTACCGCCCGGGCAGGCCTGGTGGCGCTCCGGGGCAGCCTCACCGTCGCCTCGTCCCACAAGCTTGCCGACGCCATCGGGCCGGAAATCCGCGACCATGAGATCGTCATCTTCGATTTCTCCGGCGCCGCCTATATCGACGACAGCGCCGCCATGGTCATCGAACAGCTGGTGGACCTCGCCGAAGCGGCGGGAACCTCCTGCATCGTGGCAGGCCTCCACGGCGCCGCCGCGCGGACCCTGAACTCGCTCCACTGCCTGCACAGCGTGCCCGAACACCGCATCGTCGAGACCCGCGAAGACGCCCGCCGCCTCGCCGAGCGCATGCTCCGGGAGAAGGACGGAGGCGCCGCATAGGCGGGCTACCGCATGCACACATCTCTTGCCGTCTTGTATCCGGTGCGCCTGCCAGCCTTGTTGCGAGTGCCTCCGCAAAGGCGGGGGTCGCCCCCCGGCCCCCCTTTCGTCACCCCGGCCCCCGAGCCGGGGTCCACCCATGGCTCTCGATGCCGCCGCAGCCGGTGGAGAGCAGGACAAGCCGCCGAGGCCGCCGCGAGAAGCGAGGCTGGACCCCGGCTCGGGGGCCGGGGTGACGGAGGAGGCTCATGCAACGCAATGCTATCGGACGCAGATGTGTGAAGCCGTAGCCTATCCAGACGAGCGGATGGCGGTGCGCAGACCATGACAGCGCCGGGAAATCCGGGCTAAGTAGGAACGGCGATGACGGGACGGAACGCAGGGTGACGGGCGGCGAACGGGTGGAGGATCGGGCGCTGCTCAGCGGCAGGGGGCGGTTTATCGACGACCTGCCCCAGCCGCCGCGCACGCTCCATGCCGCGATCCTGCGCTCGCCCCACGCCCATGCCCGCTTGGGCCCCATAACCGCGCCGGAGGGCGTGCGCCTGTTCACGGGACCGGACATCGCCGCCGGCCTCAGGCCCTTCATCGCAGCGCTTCGCACGCCCATGCGCCACTTCCCGGTCGCGACCGGGAAGGTGCGCTATGTCGGCGAGCCGGTCGCAGTCGTGCTGGCGGAGGATCGCTACCGGGCCGAAGACGCGCTGGAGCTGGTGGAGGTCGAATACGAACCCCTGCCGGCCGTTGTCTCGCCCTGGGCGGCCATTGCGGAAGGCGCGCCGCTGCTGCACGAGGCCGCCGGCACCAATCTCGCGAACCGGCGGCGGTTTTCCTACGGCGACCCGGAAGGCGCCTTCGCCGCCGCCGACCGCCGCTTCGCCATCGAGGTCAGCTATCCGCGCAGCGCGGTGACGCCCATCGAGTGTTTCGGCCTGATCGCCACCTGGGACCCCGACGCCGGCGCCTTCGAGGTGACGGCGCCCTTCCAGGGGCCGTTCGCGCTGCATCCGGTGATGGCGGCGGCGCTCGGCGTGCCGGCCAACCGGCTGCGCCTGCGCACCCCGCCCGATTCCGGCGGCAGCTTCGGCATCAAGCAGGGCCTCGCACCCTATATCGTGCTGATGGCGGCCGTCGCCCGGCTTGCCGGCCGGCCGGTGAAATGGATCGAGGACCGGCTGGAGCACCTGACCGCCGCCGGCTCCGCCACCAACCGCGAAACGCGCCTGGAGGCCGCCGTCATGGCCGACGGCCGGGTGACGGCGCTCCGCTACACGCAGCTGGAGGACTGCGGGGCCTATATCAAGGCGCCCGAGCCGGCGACGCTCTACCGGATGCACGGCGCGATGACCGGGGCCTACGACATCCCCAACCTCGAAGTCGAGAACAGCATCGCCGTCACCAACAAGACGCCGAGCGGCCTCAATCGCGGCTTCGGCGGCCCGCAGGTCTATTTCGCGCTGGAGCGGCTGATGCACCGCATCGCGGACCGCCTCGGCCTCGACCGGCTGGAGGTGCTGCAACGCAACCTCGTGCGCGAGACGCCCCACCGCACGGCTTCGGGCGCGCTCTACGATTCCGGCGATTTCGACGCGGTCGTGGACCTCGCCCGCCCGGCCATCGACGAACTCCGGGCGCGGCGCAGAGCGGCCCGCGCCGAGGGGCGGCTATACGGCGTCGGGCTGGCGGCCGCGGTGGAGCCGACCGTCTCCAATATGGGCTACATCACCACGGTGCTGGAGCATGACGACCGCCTCGCAGGCGGGCTCAAGAACGGCGCGCTCGCCGCCGCCACCGTCGCCATCGATCCGCATGGCGGCGTCACCGTCACCGCCGATTCCATCCCCCAGGGCCAGGGCCACCGTACCGTGCTGGCGGAGGTTGTGGCCGGCGCGTTCGGCCTTGCGCCCGCCGACATCCGGGTCGTGGCGGAGTTCGACAGCGCCCGGGACGCCTGGTCGATCGCCGCCGGCAACTATTCCTGCCGTTTCGCGCCCGCCGTCGCCGGCACGGCGTGGCGGGCGGCCTCGACCCTGCGCCAGCGGCTCGCCCGGCTCGCCGCCGCCAGGCTCGACCTGCCGCCGGAGGACATCCGCTTCGAGGGCGGCACGGTCGGGGCCGGACCCGGCAGGGAGGTGCCGTTCGCGCGCCTTGCCGGCCTCGCCCACTGGTCGCCCGGCACCCTGCCGCAGGGGGTGGAGCCGGCGCTCAGGGCAACCGAGTTCTGGACCCCGCCGGAGCTGGGGCCGCCCGACGCGGAGGACCGCATCAACGGCTCCGCCGCCTACGGCTTCATCTTCGACGCCTGCGGCGTGGAGGTGGACCGCGATACCGGGCGGGTCCGCATAGACCGCTACGTGACCGCGCACGATGCCGGGCGCCTGCTCCACCGCCCGATGGCGGACGGGCAGGTGCGCGGCAGCCTCTCCAATGCCGTCGGCGCGGCGCTCTTCGAAGCCTTCGTCTATGACGAGGCGGGCCAGCCGCTCGCCGGCACCTTCGCCGACTACCCGCCGCCGACCGCCTGCGAAATGCCGGACCCGGAGATCCTGCATCTCGAAAGCCCCTCGCCCTTCACCCCCCTCGGCGCCAAGGGCATCGGCGAAGGCAACACCATGAGCGCGCCGGCCTGCATCGCCAATGCGGTGGCGGACGCGCTTGGCGTCGAAGACCTGGAACTGCCGCTGACGCCGGCGCGGGTCGCGGCGCTCATCCCGTGAAGCCCGCGCCCTTCGACTATCTGCGCCCCGCAAGCCTCGGCGAGGCGCTGGAGGCGCTGGCCTCGGACGGCGCGATGGCGCTTGCAGGCGGCCAGTCGCTGGTCGCCATGCTGAACATGCGCCTCGCGCGGCCGGACCTGCTGGTGGACATCGCGCACCTTCCCGAGCTTCGCGGGCGCGGGCTCCGGGTGGGCGCGGCCGTCCGCCAGGCGGAGCTCGCCGGCCTGCACCCGCTGATCGACCGCGCCCTGCCGCATGTCGGCCACTACCAGACGCGCTCGCGCGGCACTTTCTGCGGCTCGGTCGCGCACGCCGACCCGGCGGCGGAACTGCCGCTCTGCCTGGTGGCGCTCGGCGGGCGGGTTCATCTCGCCTCGGCGGGCGGCGAGCGCACGGTCGAGGCGGCGGCTTTCTTCGAGGGGCCGCTGATGACCGCGCGCGAGGAGGACGAACTGATCGTGGCGGTGGAGGTGCCTCCGCCCGACCCGCGCGCCGGCTACGCCTTCCGCGAGGTGGCGCTCCGGCACGGCGATTTCGCGCTTGCGGCCTTCGCAGCCGTGGCCGACAGCGACGGCGTCCGGCTCGCGGTCGGCGGCGTCGCGGACACGCCGGTCGTGCTGGACGGCCTCGCCATCGACGCGGACATGATCGACGCCCGCGACGACTTCCACGCCAATGCCGCCTACCGCCGCCGGCTGGTGGCCCGCGTCGGCCGGGCGACGGCGGAGGAGGCGCTCGCATGCCGCGCATGACCGTGAACGGCGAGGCGGTGGAGGCGGCGGCGGAGCCGCGCCTGCTGCTCTCCGACTTCCTGCGCCACACGCTCGGTCTGACGGGCACGCATGTCGGCTGCGAGCACGGCGTCTGCGGGGCCTGCACCGTGCTGATCGACGGCCGGCCGGCGCGCTCCTGCCTCGCGTTCGCCGTCCAGTGCGAGGGCGCGGAGGTCGTGACCGTGGAGGGGCTGGAGGAAGGGGTGCTGCACGCCGCCTTCCGCCGCCATTTCGCCCTGCAATGCGGCTTCTGCACGGCCGGTATCCTGATGAGCCTGAGCGCCTTCCTCCGCGAGAGGCCCAATCCGACGGAGCGCGAGGTGCGGGAAGTGCTGAGCGGCCATTTGTGCCGCTGCACCGGCTACACCCCCATCGTCGCCGCCGCACTGGACGCCGCCGATGCTTGATGTCGGCACGGCCCTCCTGCAAGCCGCCGAACGCGCCCCGGACCGGCTCGCCGTCGTGGCGGGCGAGGAGCGCCTGACCTATGCCGCGTGGCTCGACCGGGCGCTCCGGCTCGCGGGCGGGCTGGAAGGCGAGCGGATCGCGACCGTGCTCCGGAACACGCTCGACGCGGCGACCCTCCACTGGGCCTGCCAGCTTTCGGGCAAGCTCATCGTGCCGCTCAACTGGCGGCTCAAGGCCGGGGAGATCGACTACTGCCTCGCCGACGCCGAGGCCGACACGGTGGTCTTCGGCCCGGAAGCCGCCGCGGCCGTCGCCGCCTCGCCCCGCGCGCAGGCCATCCGCCGCATCGGGGCGGGCCCGGCGCTGGAGGCCCTGCTACAGGGCCCGCCTGCCGTCCCGGCCGCCTCGGCGGAGGACTGGTCGGTCATGCTCTACACCTCCGGCACGACCGGCCGGCCGAAGGGCGTGCCGCGCCGCCACCGCGCGGAGCGGGCCGCCGCCATCGCCCATATCGCGCAGAACCGCTATGCGCCGGGCGAGGTCGCGCTCGGCGTCATGCCGCTCTACCACACCATGGGCGTGCGCTCGCTGCTGGCGTCAGCGCTGGTGGACGGCGTGTTCGTCTGCCAGCCGCGCTTCGATCCCGGCATCGCGCTCGACCTGATCGAGGCCGAGGGCGTGACCGCGCTCTACCTCGCGCCGACGCTTTATCACGACCTTCTGGCGCATCCGGCTTTCTCGCGCGGGCGGGTGCGCTCGGTCCGCAAGCTCGGCTTTGCCGGCGCGTCGATGACCGACGGCCTCCTGCAACGGCTGAACGCCGCCTTCCGGCCGGAGCTGTTCGTCAACCATTACGGCTCCTCGGAGATCTACACCTTCACCGTCTGCCCGGACGCGCCGGCCAAGCCGGGCTCCGCCGGCAAAGCGGGCCTCAACCAGCGCATCCGCGTGCTGAGCCTCGACGGGACGCGCGATGCCGTGCCGGGAGAGGAGGGGGAGATCGCCGCAACGCTCGCCAGCGACGAGGCCTTCGAAGGCTACTGGCGCCGCCCGGACGCCGACGCCCGCGCGCTGCGGGACGGCTGGTACTACACAGGCGACACCGGCTGGCTGGACGAGGACGGCGACCTGTTCGTCACCGGCCGCGTGGACGACATGATCGTCACCGGCGGCGAGAATGTCTCGCCGGTGGAGATCGAAAGCGTGCTCTCCCTGCACCCGGCCGTGGCGGAAGTCGCCGTCGTCGGCCTTCCGGACGAGCGCTGGGGCCAAGTCGTCGCCGCCTTCGTCGTGGCCTCCGGCGAGGCGACGGCCGAGGCGCTCGACGCGCACTGCCGCGCCAGCGCGCTCGCAGACTTCAAGCGCCCGCGCCGCTATCTGTTCATCGACGAAATCCCGAAATCGCCCGTCGGCAAGATCCTCCGCCGCCTGCTCGCAGCGCCGGATGGCGGTGGAGACGGATAGCCGCCCCGCGCCCGCTTGCCGGGCGGGACCTTGCCGGCGCATACTGGCCCGGAAGGGAATCGCCGATGCCGACAGAGTTCGCCGTGTGGATCACGCCCGCCATCCTCATCGCCGTGACGGCTCTGCTGCTGCGCGCCATGTCCCGGCTCGAGGACCGCCTCGGCGCGCGCATCGACGGGCTCGACAAATCCCTCAACGCACGCATCGACGAGACCAACAAGAGCCTCGGCGCGCGCATCGACGAGATCAACAGGCGCATCGACGACCTGGACAGGAGCCTCGGCGCGCGCATCGACGGGCTCGACCAGAGGCTGCGGGCGGTCGAACACGGGCAGGCGAGGCTGGAGGGGCTTCTCGACGGCCTGCGCGAGGCGATCGCCGGCCGGCGCCCGGCCGCCTGACCGCAGCACCGCTGCCTGCCGGTTACGCCCGGGGCGGCGGAGCGCTTCCCTCCGGGAGAGAAGGGTGAAAGCATAATGTTCACCAGAGCCGCCAAGGCCGGGGCTGTGCTGCTCATGGCCGCCTATCTCTCGCTCGTCGCCTTCGGCAATGTGACGGACTACGGCGCGAATCTGGGCTTCGTCACCCATGTGATGACGATGGACACCACCTTCCGCAGCGAGGCGTCGATGTGGCGGGCGGTCCACGCGCCGGCGCTCCATCACGCCGCCTATGTGGCGATCATCGCGTTGCAGGCGGCGGCCGCGCTGCTCTGCTGGATCGGCGGCGTGCGCCTGCTGTCGCGGCTGCGGGAGCCGCACCTGTTCCACGCCGCCAAGGCCCCGGCGCTGGCGGGGCTCGGCCTCGGGGCCTTCATCTGGTTCGGCCTCTTCCTCGTGGTCGCGAACGAGTGGTTCCTGATGTGGCAGTCCTCCGAGTGGAACGCCAAGCCCACCGCCTTCAACCTCGCGCTGCTGACCTTCCTGGTCCTGGTCTTCGTCGCCTTGCGGGACAACGACGCGGACGCCTGAACCCCGGTTTTCCGGCGCGGTTCCCAGAGAAATATCGGAACAATTTCATATTCTACCCACCCCGGGGCTTGACATCGGAAAAAGGTGTGGTAGGGTGGCGGTAGAGAGAAGGCGGCTCCCGGGGCCGCCTTTCGCTTTCTGCGCAGGAGAGCGGCCGGGGCCGGGAACCCCGGCGGGAACGCATGGAAGACGTGCACCTTCCGCCTCGCGCGCGCGGGCGCGCCGCCGCGAAACATGCGCAGGCGGGCGCGCGCGCAAAACAGGCCCCCGCCGCCCCGGGGTCGCCGGGTAAAACGGCGGTGGCAAAGGGACGGGAACGAAACCGACGGAGGACCGATATGCAGGAACGGAACGGCAGGGATTCACGGAAGACATGGGGAACATGACATTTCATGACATATCCGCAGGAAGCGGCCGGGAGCAACGCACCCTGCGCCTCGCGCGCGCCGCCGCGAAACGCGCGCGGGCGGGCGCGCGCGCATTATGCGCGAAGCAGGGTCCCACGGCGCGAAGGAGCCGGCGGCGGGTCGAGAGACGACCCGCCCCGGCCCCCGGATCGCGGTCCGGGACAGGCCCGCCCTGAGCCAGGCGAAGGAGGCGGAATTCGTGGAAGGACGGCCTTCATGCCCAAACGGGCAGCTACTTATGCGTCTTGCGCATACAAAACATGAGGAGATTACAAAGATAGGTTGACGGGGGAGACCGACGACATTTCTTCCGTCATACCTCAACGCCCCCTCCGTCATACTCGGACTTGTTCCGGGTATCTCTCTCCACCGCTGCCGCCGGACGGCCGCATGGATACCCGGAACAAGTCCGGGTATGACGATATGGGGGCGGGTTGGACGCCGGAGAGAAGGTGCGAAGCCTCCCAAACCTGTTGTCAACCTATCCATATAAGCCCCAAACATGACACATCATGACGCGCCGGGCAGTCTCCCCGCTGCCGTTCGCCCGGGCCGGCTGCTTGTTGCCTGCGGAGACCGTTGCTATACCGCGCCGCCATGACCGAGCACATCCGCAATTTCGCCATCATCGCCCATATCGACCACGGCAAATCGACCCTGGCGGACCGGCTGATCCAGATTTGCGGCGGGCTGACCGAGCGCGAGATGCGCGACCAGGTGCTCGACAATATGGACCTGGAGCGCGAGCGCGGCATCACGATCAAGGCGCAGACCGTGCGCCTCGACTACGAGGCGGCGGACGGCCGGGCCTTCTCGCTCAACCTGATCGACACGCCGGGCCATGTCGATTTCGCCTATGAGGTGAACCGCTCGCTCGCCGCCTGCGAGGGCTCGCTGCTGGTGGTGGACGCGACCCAGGGGGTCGAGGCGCAGACGCTCGCCAATGTCTATCAGGCGGTGGACAACGACCATGAGATCGTCGTCGCGCTCAACAAGGTCGATCTGCCGGCTGCCGACCCGGAGCGCGTCCGCAGCCAGATCGAGGACGTGGTCGGCATCGACGCGAGCGACGCCGTGCTGTGCTCGGCCAAGACGGGCGAGGGCATTCCCGATCTGCTGGAGGCGCTCGCGGGCCGCCTGCCGCCGCCGGCCGCAGAGGTCGCCGGCGACGGGCATCTGCGCGCCATGGTGGTGGACAGTTGGTACGACCGCTATCTCGGCGTGATCGCGCTGGTCCGCGTCCGCGAGGGCGAACTCAGGCGCGGCGTGAAGATGCGGCTGATGGCGACCGGCGCGGCCTACGATATCGACGAGGTGGGCGTCTTCACGCCGAAGCGGCAAAAGGCGGACCGGCTGGGGCCCGGCGAGATCGGCTATGTGAGCGCGGCGATCAAGACGGTGGCGGACTGCCAGGTGGGCGACACGGTCACCGACGACCGCAGGCCCGCGCCCGAGCCGCTGCCGGGCTTCCAGCCGAGCCTGCCGGTGGTGTTCTGCGGGCTCTTCCCGACCGATTCGGCGGACTTCGAATTCCTGCGGGAGAGCCTCGCCAAGCTGCGCCTGAACGACGCCGGCTTCGAATACGAGCCGGAGAACTCGCCGGCGCTCGGCTTCGGCTTCCGCTGCAGCTTTCTCGGCCTGCTGCATCTGGAGATCGTGCAGGAGCGGCTCGACCGCGAATTCGGCCTCGACCTGATCGCGACCGCGCCGAGCGTCGTCTATCGGGTCCACCGCACGGACGGCGGCACGGACCTGCTGCACAACCCGGCCGACATGCCGGACCCGGCGCAGATTTCGCATATCGAGGAGCCCTGGATCGCCGCGACGATCTTCACGCCGGACGAGTATCTGGGCGGCATCCTCAAGCTCTGCGAGGAGCGGCGCGGCATCCAGCGCGAGCTCACCTATGTCGGCAACCGCGCCATGGTCGTCTATGAGCTGCCGCTGAACGAGGTGGTGTTCGACTTCTACGACCGGCTGAAGTCGCTGAGCCGCGGCTATGCGAGTTTCGACTACCGGATCGAGGACTACCGCGAGGGCGACCTGGTGAAGCTCTCGCTGCTGGTGAACCACGAGCCGGTCGATGCGCTGGCCTGCATCACCCACCGGATGCGCGCGGAAGGCCGGGGCCGCCAGCTTTGCGAACGGCTGAAGGAGCTGATCCCGCGCCAGCTTTTCAAGATCCCGATCCAGGCTGCAGTCGGGGGCCGGATCGTCGCGCGCGAGACCATCTCGGCCATGCGCAAGGACGTGACCGCCAAATGCTATGGCGGCGACGTGACGCGCAAGCGCAAGCTGCTGGACCGCCAGAAGGAGGGCAAGAAGCGGATGCGCACCTTCGGCAAGGTGGACATCCCGCAAAGCGCCTTCATCGCCGCGCTCCGGATGAACGAGACCTGAGCGCTACAGGATCGCCAGCACGTTCTCCGGCGGGCGGCCGAGCGCGGCTTTCCCCTTGGCCAGCACCACCGGGCGTTCGATCAGCACCGGATGCGCGCTCATCGCCTCCACGAGCGCGCGGCGCCCGAGCGCCGGATCGTCGAGGCCGGCTTCCCGGTATGCGGCCTCCTTGCGGCGCATGAGGTCGCGCGGCTCCATGCCGAGCTTGTCCAGCACCGCTTCGAGTTCGCCGGCGGCCGGCGGCGTCTTGAGATATTCGACGATCTCCGGTTCGACGCCGTGCTCGCGCAACAGGGTCAATGTCTGCCGCGACTTGCTGCAGCGCGGATTGTGCCAGATCGTGACGGTCAAGGCGGAACCCTCCCTACCTCGGTGGCGAGGCGTAGTCATGCAGTGCGAAAGCGAGCGTGGCAAGGCCGACGGCGGCCAGCACGGCGAGCGCCGCGCGCCGGTACCAAGCCTTGCCGCGCCCGGCGAAGAGGCGGATGCCGGCCCAAGTCGAGCCGATATAGGCCGGCAGGATTACGGCGGCGACGGCCAGCGCTTCGAGCGTGAACAGGCCGTGGAACCAGTAGGGAACCGCCGCGCAGAGGCCGAGCGCGGAGACCGCGCCGATGACATTGCCGCGCTGCGTTTCCGGCTGGCCGTGCCGGGCGAGCGCGGCGGCGACGGCCGGCGGCCCGCCGACGCCCGTGGCACCCTGCACCAGACCGGCCGCCGCGCCGAGCGCGGCCATGACGCCGGCGCCGGCGCGGGCGGGGAAGCGCCAGCCCCAGGCCATCATCGCCGTCATCGCCAGCACGGCGAGCGATATGGCGATCTTCATGGCGGCGGGCGGGACCGCGACCAGCACCCAGCTTCCCGCCGGCGCGGCCGCAAAGGCGGCAGCGGCGAAGGGCAGCACGAAGGCGCGCTCGCCGTGGCGGATCGCCGCCGGCAGCAATTGCAGGATGACGGGCACGCCCGATGCGCAGACCGCCGCCAGCGCCGCACCCGGGCCCAGAACCAGGCTCAGCACGGGCACCATCACCAGCGCCCCGCCGAAGCCGGTGAAGCCCCGGACCAGGCCGCCTGCGACCGCCGCCGCCCCGGCCACCGCCAGCCCGGCCGCCGAGACGCCGTCCAGCGCCTCAAGCATGGCCGTGCCGGTTAGACGTGGTGCGCGCCCTGCGTGTTGACGTAGAGCGCGTAGAGCGACCGGCTGGCCGCCATGAACAGCCGGTTGCGCTTGCGGCCGCCGAAGCAGACATTCGCGCAGCGCTCCGGCAGGGCGATGCGGCCGATGGGCTCGCCGTCCGGGGCGAACACCATCACGCCGTCGAGTTCCGGAGATCCCATGCCCCAGCCGCACCAGAGATTGCCGTCCACATCGACGCGCATGCCGTCGGGCGTGCCGCCGGGGCCGGCGTCGATCGCCACCCGCCGGCCGGAGAGCGCGCCGTCCCCGCCGACATCGTAGGCGAGGATCTTGCGCGTCGGCTCGCCCCGCGATTCGACGATGTAGAGGAGGCGCTCGTCCGGCGAGAAGCAGAGCCCGTTCGGCCCGGCGATGTCGTCGGCGACGAGGCGCATCTCCCCGGTTGCGCCGTCGAGGCGATAGACGGCCATCGGCGTCTCGCTCTCGGCCTTGTGGCCCTCATAGTCGCCGAGGATTCCGAACAGCGGGTCGGTGAACCAGATGGAGCCGTCCGATTTGACGACGACATCGTTGGGCGAGTTCAGCCGCTTCCCCTGCCAGTTGTCGGCCAGCACGGTGACGCTGCCGTCGTATTCGGTGCGCGTGACGCGCCGCCCGCCATGCTCGCAGGTCACCAGCCGGCCCTGCAGGTCGCGGGTGTGGCCGTTGGCGAAGTCTGTCGGCCGGCGCCAGAGCGAGACCCGCCCGGTTTCCTCCTCCCATTTGAGGATGCGGTTGTTCGGGATGTCGGACCAGAGCAGGCAGCGCCCGTCGCCGAACCAGACCGGCCCCTCGGCCCAGCGGCATCCCGTCCAGAGCCGCTCCACGGCCGCGCTGAAGATGCGGTAGCGCTCGAAGCGCGGGTCCAGGATTTCGATCGACGGGTCGGGATAGCGCGGCTCCTCGCGCCATCCGGCGGCGGCGGAATAGGGTCTCACGGGCATCGTCTCCGGGCATCGTGCGCCCGGCCAGCATAGCGCCCGCCCGCCGCGTGCTTCAATCTGCGCCTCCACCTGCCCTATGTTCCGCTTTCCCGACAGCAGGAAAGGCGGCGGCCCGTGAGACTCGACAGCTTCTCTCCGCCCGGCCTGGCGCTCAGCGTGAGCCTCGGGCCGAACCGCAACGGCCGCGATCTTGTCGTCGGCGATGTCCACGGCCATTTCGCCACCCTGCGCCGGGCGCTGGCCGAACTGCAATTCGGCGAGGGCGACCGGCTGTTTTCGCTCGGCGACCTGATCGACCGCGGACCGGACTCCTTCGAGGCCCGGACATGGATCGCCGGCCGGGACCCGTCCGCCCGCTTCGACCTCGTGCTCCGCGGGAACCACGAGCAGATGATGCTGGAGGCGCTCGCCTCCTCGCCCCTGCCGCCGCTCGGCGGGCTGCGGCGGGCGGGCGGCGCCTGGGGCCTCTGGCGGATGAACGGCGGCGGCTGGTGGCATGAGCGAGGCCCGGAGGACAGCGCGCGCGCCTGGATGGACCTGCTGAAGGCCCTGCCCTTCTCCGCGCGGGTCGAGACCCCGTTCGGCCCGGTCGGCCTCGTCCACGCCTGCCCCGTATTCCGGTCCTGGCGGGAGTTGGAGGACGGGCTCGAAGACGCGGGGCCGGCCGGCCACACCGCCCGTGCGCGGGCGCTCTGGAGCCGTATCTATTACGGCCGCACGGACCCCTATATCGGCGAGAGCGGCGATGAATGGCAGGGCGCCGTGGAAGGCGTTCGCGCCGTGCTCACCGGCCACACCTCGCTCCATGCGCCCCTCTGGCGCGGAAACGTGCTCGGGATCGACACCGGCATCCACTACGACCGCCCCGAACCCGGACGCCTGACCATCGCGCGCATCGACACGAAGGAAATCGAGACCGTCTCTTTCGACCGCGCGTGACGGGCGCGGGGCGCGCCCCTACCCGAACGGCGAGGCGCCGCCAAGCACCCTGGGCAGCCAGGTGGAGAGCTCCGGCACCAGGATGATGATGAGCGTCACGATGAAATCGGACACGAAGAAGATCATCGCGCCGCGCAGCACGGTCTGGATGGGAATCTGGGCGATGCCGCTGACCGCGTAGAGATTGAAACCCACCGGCGGCGTGATGACGCTCAGCTCCACGCCCATGGTGACCACGATGCCCAGATGGATCGGGTCGATGCCGAGCGCCGTGGCCACGGGAAAGACGACAGGCACCGTCAGCAGGATCATGGCGATGCCGTCGAGGAAGGTGCCGAGCATCAGCAACAGCGCCATGTAGCCGAACAGGAACGGGAGCGGCTCCAGCTGCATCTCGATGACCAATTGCGCGAGCTGCTGCGGCCATGCCTGGTTGGCGGCGACGAACTGGAAGATGCCGACGCTCCCGACCAGGAAGAACACCACGGCGCTCAGGTTCATGGCCCGCGCCGCCGTCGGCAGCAGGTTCCGCAGGAACTCGCCGCGGCCCGTGACAAGGCCGTAGAGCAGGGCGTAGCCGCAAGCGGCCGCGGCCGCTTCGGTCGGCGTGAACAGCCCGCCATAGAGGCCGCCCAGCACCAGCACCGGCATGGCGAGGCCGGGCAGCGCCCCTACGGTCGCCCGCCCCAACGGGCCCCAAGCGAAGTGGCCTCGGCTCAGGCTCCCGGTGCGCCAGGCGGCGAGTATGATGAGTATGAACATGCCACTGACCGGGTCATGGTGAGAGTTCTCCTCGCTTCGGTACCCATTAGCGCTTACTCGCCCCGAAGGAGCCGGCAATGGCAACACCCGCTGATCCGGCGTCCGCACTGAACGTGCCGGTGACACCGGACGGTGATCCGTCAGTTTCCGTTCCCCGGAACGAGCCCTGCCAGGAGCCGGTGGCGGTGGTGACGAGATTCGGGGTAAAGCCGTACGGCGGATCAGCACCGGGTACGAACGTGGCGGTCACGACATCCGCGCCCGAGGAGAAGTCGTGACCTGCCCCCATCGACTGGTCCAGTTTCGACGTTAGTGCGTTGCTGATTTCGCTGTCAAGCTGGCCGCCCGGCGGAGCGTAGCGGAGCCGGGCGGCCAGCTTGACATGATGATCGTCTCTGGAGCCGGCGGCCGGTATCCCAGACTGCCATGTGGGCGGATCACGTTGTAATGGCACCGCCAGGATTCGATGAGAACCTGGGCTTCCTTCAGGGTGTAGAAGACCTCTCCGTTCAGGATCTCGTCGCGGAGCCTGGCGTTGAAGCTCTCGATGTAGCCGTTCTCCCAGGGCGATCCCGGCTCGATGAAGGCCGTGCGGGCCCCGACCGCAGCAATCCACCGGCGCACGGCCTCGGCGACAAACTCCGGGCCGTTGTCGGAGCGTATCCAGGTCGGGATGCCGCGCAGGATGAACAGGTCGGTCAGCACGTCGATGACGTCGATCGAGGAGAGCTTGCGCCGGACACGGATGGCCAGGCTCTCGCGGGTGAACTCGTCCAGGACATTGAGCATGCGGAAGGCCCTGCCGTCATACGTCCGGTGATGCACGAAGTCGTAGGACCAGACATGGTCCGCCCGATCGGCGCGCAGCCGGATGCAGGAGCCGTCGTTCAGCCACAGACGGCCCCGCTTCGGTTGTTTGGCGGGCACCTTCAGCCCCTCGCGCCGCCACAGGCGCTCGACCCGCTTGTCGTTGACCTGCCAGCCGGCGGCGCGCAGCAGGGCGGCTATCCGCCGGTAGCCGTAACGGCCATACTGGCGAGCCAGCGCGATCATGGCCGCGACCAGGCGGTCCTCGTCGTCGTGGCCGCGCGGGATGCGGCGCTGGGTCGAGCGATGCTGCCCCAGCACCCGGCAAGCGCGGCGTTCCGAGACCCCGAGCCGGTCGCAGACATGATCGATGCACTGGCGCCGGCGCGAGGGGCTTAGAAGTTTCCCCCCGCGGCTTCCTTGAGAATCTGCTTGTCCAGCGCCAGATCGGAGACCGCACGGCGCAGCCGCTCGTTCTCCTTCTCAAGCTCCTTCAAACGGCGGAGTTGATCGCCGCTCATCCCGGCATACTCCTTGCGCCATCGATAGAACGTAACCTCGCTGATCCCGAGCTGACGGATCGCGTCCGCCATCGACAGGCCCTGGCCGTGCAGAACCTCCGCCTGCCGCAGCAGGCTCACAATCTCCTCAGGCTTGTAACGCTTCCTTGCCATGAGCGGTCCTCCTCATTCCATAACCTCGGGGTGGACCAATTCCATGGGGGCAGGTCACCGGGCATGTCCGGCATATCATTGGCGGCCTTCGGACCGCCTCCCCCACCACCGCAGGCGGCAAGGGACAGGACAAGGAAGAGAGGAAGGGTCGTTTTGATCGACTGCATGCGATCTGCTCCATAGGCAACGGACACACGCCGGCTGGTGCCGGGTCGTTGCAGTCAATCCACAGGTACGTAGATGCCCCACCTATTCGCCGCACAACGGGGAGCGACCCCGCTGTCAGGTCATGGCTCTTGTATTCGGCAGGCGACCCGACAGAGCGGGAGACCTGCGATTGACTGCACGATAAGGCTGGCATACCTAACCGTGAGAGACAAGGGAGTGACAGCACTGCGCGTACAGACAAAAGCACGACCGAGACGGGCAACGTACGAGGACGTGCTCCGGGCGCCACGGCACAAGGTCGCCGAGGTCGTTGAAGGCATCCTGCATACGAGCCCCAGACCGGCACCGAGGCATGCGCGGGCGAGCTCCGGACTCGGGGCAAGCATCGCGCCGCCCTTCGATTACGGCCGGGGAGGACCGGGCGGCTGGTGGATCATCGATGAACCCGAGCTGCACCTTGGCGACGACATTGTCGTTCCCGATCTTGCCGGCTGGCGCAGGGAACGGATGCCGGTATTCCCGGGAACCGCTTACTTCTCCCTGGCACCCGATTGGGTCTGCGAGGTGCTCTCCCCGTCAACTCGGGCGCTCGACCAGGGGCAGAAACGGACCATCTATGCCAGAGAAGGCGTCGGCCACCTCTGGTTCGTTGATCCCGATGCCCGGACGCTTGAAGTCTTCCAGCTGAGCGATGACCGCTGGGTGCTGCTTGAAACCCTGACCGGCAACGCGTCCGTGTCGCTTCCGCCGTTTGATGCCGTAGCGTTCAGTCTCGGGGATTTGTGGGTGGACGCCGGTTCGTGAGTACAGTTCCAGATATATGTTGAATTATCGAACAGGCAGAATCGTGAGCGCGTGTGCCTGTGGAGAAAACAGTTTCGGGAGCACGTGGTACAGAAAACAATGAGCAAGTGAGAATATGTCAATGAACGCCACTGTTTGTCTGTCAGTCTCGGCTTGCAGGCAGGGGATTACTAACGCACCGCCCAAGATGGTGCTGTTGCCCTAACATTCTCATAACCAACCTTCAACACCCTCGCGTGGATTATACGATTCAAAGCCTCAACAAAATCCTCCACAATATCGCCCTTGGCTATCGGCTTCCAGTCGTACCACGATTGATTGAGTTTGAATTGCCGTTTGTCAGATAAACCCTCCATGGCACGGCGGGCGTTGAGCGCGAATATGCTCGCACGCTCAATAATCATATGTGCAAGCCGGACACGAATATCCGGCTCCCATGTGGAGGGATACTGAGCATTGGCCATCGACCAGAGCCGTATGGCTTCGTCAGTGGCACGATCTACTGAGTGCTGAACAATTGCTTCCATGGGTATGTTCCTGAAATCAGAGAATACCAGTATCTCCCGAACACGTGCGACGGCCCCGCTCATTGGCCGACCGGGTGCGACCCGGCTCTACAGTGCAGGGAGCGACCCATCTTACCTATCCAGATACACGGAACCGCCGCGCGTACAGACTGCATGCGCCAGCGCACGCCGGCAACCCCGCTGCTACACCCCATCAATCCTGAACGCGGGCAACCCGGCACGCAGCCAGGGAGCGCCAAGCAGCGCAGGGTTCGGCGTGGGCGGAGAGAAGGGGGTGACCTGCCCCCATGGAATTGGTCCACCCCGAGGTTATGGAATGAGGAGGACCGCTCATGGCAAGGAAGCGTTACAAGCCTGAGGAGATTGTGAGCCTGCTGCGGCAGGCGGAGGTTCTGCACGGCCAGGGCCTGTCGATGGCGGACGCGATCCGTCAGCTCGGGATCAGCGAGGTTACGTTCTATCGATGGCGCAAGGAGTATGCCGGGATGAGCGGCGATCAACTCCGCCGTTTGAAGGAGCTTGAGAAGGAGAACGAGCGGCTGCGCCGTGCGGTCTCCGATCTGGCGCTGGACAAGCAGATTCTCAAGGAAGCCGCGGGGGGAAACTTCTAAGCCCCTCGCGCCGGCGCCAGTGCATCGATCATGTCTGCGACCGGCTCGGGGTCTCGGAACGCCGCGCTTGCCGGGTGCTGGGGCAGCATCGCTCGACCCAGCGCCGCATCCCGCGCGGCCACGACGACGAGGACCGTCTGGTCGCGGCCATGATCGCGCTGGCTCGCCAGTATGGCCGTTACGGCTACCGGCGGATAGCCGCCCTGCTGCGCGCCGCCGGCTGGCAGGTCAACGACAAGCGGGTCGAGCGCCTGTGGCGGCGCGAGGGGCTGAAGGTGCCCGCCAAACAACCGAAGCGGGGCCGTCTGTGGCTGAACGACGGCTCCTGCATCCGGCTGCGCGCCGATCGGGCGGACCATGTCTGGTCCTACGACTTCGTGCATCACCGGACGTATGACGGCAGGGCCTTCCGCATGCTCAATGTCCTGGACGAGTTCACCCGCGAGAGCCTGGCCATCCGTGTCCGGCGCAAGCTCTCCTCGATCGACGTCATCGACGTGCTGACCGACCTGTTCATCCTGCGCGGCATCCCGACCTGGATACGCTCCGACAACGGCCCGGAGTTTGTCGCCGAGGCCGTGCGCCGGTGGATTGCTGCGGTCGGGGCCCGCACGGCCTTCATCGAGCCGGGATCGCCCTGGGAGAACGGCTACATCGAGAGCTTCAACGCCAGGCTCCGCGACGAGATCCTGAACGGAGAGGTCTTCTACACCCTGAAGGAAGCCCAGGTTCTCATCGAATCCTGGCGGTGCCATTACAACGTGATCCGCCCACATGGCAGTCTGGGATACCGGCCGCCGGCTCCAGAGACGATCATCATGTCAAGCTGGCCGCCCGGCTCCGCTACGCTCCGCCGGGCGGCCAGCTTGACAGCGAAATCAGCAACGCACTAACGTCGAAACTGGACCAGTCGATGGGGGCAGGTCAGGGGTGCTGAACGCCCCCCAGGGCTGCAGGAGCACTTGCGGTCGAATGGAGAGGTCAAGGTCTTCGACAAGGTGCAGCAGCTGCATCAGCCGCCGGGTGTCGGTGACGACGGTAAGCAGAAGCAGCGGGGCCCTCAGGGCAAGGTGCTCGCGGTAGAGGCCGCTGCCGATGTACGCCTCGTACTGCCGGAAGCTGCGCTCCCAGGACTTCCGGTTGAAGTTCCCGGAGACTGCCGGTTCGGTTGACCGGTCTGCCTCCACCAGAAAGCAGCGGTACCGGGTACCCTCTTCGCTCCGGTAGGCAAGACCGAACAGGGCATCCGGGATGAGGTCCTTCCGTTTGCTCTCACCTCCTGCTGGATCAGCGATCCGCACCGGATACCGGAGTTCGGCGCCGGATCGCGCAAGCAATCTTGACTGGTTCAGGAACGAGAGGTCGGGTCTCTCCGCGACCGCAAGGGCAACCGAGGCGGTGATGCTGACCTGCCCCCATCGACTGGTCCAGTTTCGACGTTAGTGCGTTGCTGATTTCGCTGTCAAGCTGGCCGCCCGGCGGAGCGTAGCGGAGCCGGGCGGCCAGCTTGACATGATGATCGTCTCTGGAGCCGGCGGCCGGTATCCCAGACTGCCATGTGGGCGGATCACGTTGTAATGGCACCGCCAGGATTCGATGAGAACCTGGGCTTCCTTCAGGGTGTAGAAGACCTCTCCGTTCAGGATCTCGTCGCGGAGCCTGGCGTTGAAGCTCTCGATGTAGCCGTTCTCCCAGGGCGATCCCGGCTCGATGAAGGCCGTGCGGGCCCCGACCGCAGCAATCCACCGGCGCACGGCCTCGGCGACAAACTCCGGGCCGTTGTCGGAGCGTATCCAGGTCGGGATGCCGCGCAGGATGAACAGGTCGGTCAGCACGTCGATGACGTCGATCGAGGAGAGCTTGCGCCGGACACGGATGGCCAGGCTCTCGCGGGTGAACTCGTCCAGGACATTGAGCATGCGGAAGGCCCTGCCGTCATACGTCCGGTGATGCACGAAGTCGTAGGACCAGACATGGTCCGCCCGATCGGCGCGCAGCCGGATGCAGGAGCCGTCGTTCAGCCACAGACGGCCCCGCTTCGGTTGTTTGGCGGGCACCTTCAGCCCCTCGCGCCGCCACAGGCGCTCGACCCGCTTGTCGTTGACCTGCCAGCCGGCGGCGCGCAGCAGGGCGGCTATCCGCCGGTAGCCGTAACGGCCATACTGGCGAGCCAGCGCGATCATGGCCGCGACCAGGCGGTCCTCGTCGTCGTGGCCGCGCGGGATGCGGCGCTGGGTCGAGCGATGCTGCCCCAGCACCCGGCAAGCGCGGCGTTCCGAGACCCCGAGCCGGTCGCAGACATGATCGATGCACTGGCGCCGGCGCGAGGGGCTTAGAAGTTTCCCCCCGCGGCTTCCTTGAGAATCTGCTTGTCCAGCGCCAGATCGGAGACCGCACGGCGCAGCCGCTCGTTCTCCTTCTCAAGCTCCTTCAAACGGCGGAGTTGATCGCCGCTCATCCCGGCATACTCCTTGCGCCATCGATAGAACGTAACCTCGCTGATCCCGAGCTGACGGATCGCGTCCGCCATCGACAGGCCCTGGCCGTGCAGAACCTCCGCCTGCCGCAGCAGGCTCACAATCTCCTCAGGCTTGTAACGCTTCCTTGCCATGAGCGGTCCTCCTCATTCCATAACCTCGGGGTGGACCAATTCCATGGGGGCAGGTCACAGGTAGCCCGTTCCCGCGCCGGCGAAGAGCGCCATGACACCGGCAGCGAGAAGGCCGAGCCAGAGGTAGAAGAGGACGCCGACGACTAACCCCGCTGTTATCCCGACGTTCACCGTCTGCCGCAACAGCTGTTCCTGCTCGGTGACAATGAGGATCGCGTCATGGAATCGGTAGCGGTCCGCAAGCTCCGTCTCCTCTTCGGTCAGCTCAATCTTGCTCCAGAGTCGGATGTTAGCGACGGTTAGGAAGGGCGTTTATTTGCTGGCGCGGAACGGCCGGTTTGTGCGGCTTGCGAGCAGCGTCGCATGGGTTAGGTGTTGCGTTCATCTGATTGGGCGGTCATCGGTTTCGAGCGGCTCGCCGTCGCGGTCACGGATGAGCATGTCGTTCCAGTCCTGGTTTTCGAGGGCCGGTCGCATTCGGACGATTCTTGTGTCGTTGTCTTGCATGCGGCGGGCGGCGTGATCGCCGTATCGTGTAGCGTCCCAGGCACAGAAGATACGGCGCGGGTTCCAGGCCTCGACCCATTTGGGGATTCTGGCCGTGATGGCGCCGGTGGAGACGACGGCGCATTTGCTGCGTTTTTCCGGGACGAGGTGGAGGGAGAGGATCGACAGGGCGTCGAGGGCGCTGCCGGTGAGGATGACGGTGCCGGGCCAGTCGGGCTCCCATGACATCCAGAAGCCGCCGTCTGCGGCCGGCTCCTGCGCTGCGGGGAGGGTCTCTATGCCGACCACCTTGCTGGCGGCGTTTCGGCGGAGGAACACGGGATTGCCGCGCCGGTCGGCACGGATCAGGCCGAGGCCTCGGCATAGCTCGACGAGCGCGTCGGCGAGGCCGCGCTGCTCGATGAGGTATTGCCGCAGCGCCGGCCAGCGAGGGTCCTGGCACGAGGGCTCCGCCTCACAGCGACTGTTCGGGAGCCGTGAGTGGCGCGGCAGTTGGGCGAGGAAGTCGAGGGCTTCGGTCGTTGGGCATCCGAGCGCATGAACCGCCAGCTGGATGGCCCCGGCGCCTCCCTCTCCGCGCAGATGGTCGTAGAACATGAAGCGGTTGATGGAGAGGACCGAACCGGCTCGTCTCCAGCGCGCGGCATCGGCGGGATCGCGGCGATAGCCGAGGGCGTGGACCACGTCTTCGAGGGGGCAGCTTCGCAGCCCCTCGGCCCGCAGGCGGCGATCCCATGGATGCAGATGCTGCACGGCTGGCTCAGGCATCCCCCGTGTCTTGCGCCGTGCTCTTGCCCGCTCCTTTTGCCGATCGCCGCCGGCGGCGATCGGCGCTGCGCTGCTTCTGGCGTTCCTCGGCCTCCTTGCGGCGGTATGAGTCGCCGTCGATGGCGAGGATCTCGGCATTGTGGACGAGCCGGTCGACAAGGGCCACGAGGCAGGCGGCGTTGGGGAAGGCCTCGCTCCACTCGGCGAAGGGGCGGTTTGTGGTGATGATGGTGGAGCGCTGCTGGCTGCGGCTTGAGACGATATTGAACAGCAGGTCGGCATGACGGTTGGAGTAGGAGAGATATCCGACTTCGTCGATGACCAGGAGGTGCTGGCGGGCGTAGAAGCGCAGCCTGCGCTGGAGCATTGTGTCGGAGTCGATGGCGGCGAGCTCGCCGAGCAGGCTGGCGGCGGTTGCGAAGCGCACGGTGTGGCCTTCGAGGACGGCGCGGTGTGCGATATTGGCGGCGATTGTGGACTTGCCGACGCCGTTGGGGCCGATGAGGACGACATTGGCGCCCTCGCGGAGGAAGTTGAGGGTCATGAGGTCCTCGACGGCCATGCGGTCGCATCGCCTTGGCCAGTCCCAGTCGAAGTCGGCGAGCGGCTTGAACTGTCCGAGGCGGGCGGCGGTGAGGCGTCGCCTGAGGCTTCGGCTTCGCCTCTCTTCCTCTTCCCATGCGATCAGGGGCGGGAGCCAGTCGCGCTCCGCAACCTCGCTCCAGTGGGCGAGGAGGCCGTGCAGTCCGAGCGCCGTGGCGCGGTCCTTGAGGGTCATTCTTCGCTGTCCTCCTCGTGGTGGCTTGCGAGCCCGTCGTATCCGCCGAGGTCGTGATCGCGGACCGCGATATCGCGCAGTCTTGGATCGCCGGGCAGGTCGATGGGGATGGGTGGTGGCTCGTTGCGCTGTTCGCGCCGCCGGTTCAGGCTGAAGCGCACCGCATTGGGATGGGGGACGCCGCGCTCAAGGGCTTCATCGATGGCGGCTTCGAGTTCGACGGCTCCGTAGTCGTCGAGCAGGCGCAGCAGGGAGGCGACGGTTGTGCCGATATTGCCGCCGCGCCTGGCGGTCTCGGCAAGCAGGCGCTCGCTGTCGGGGGCGGCCTGGAGAAGGCGGCTCTGCCCGCGCAGGCGGTGGGCGTGACGTTTGAGCCTGACCAGCTCCTCGATGTGCTCGGGGGTCTCGATGCGGGCCGCCTTGTCGAAGCTGCGCGGATGACGGGCGACGGTGTCGGCGCCGTCGAGGATGCGTACCTCCTCCAGTGTCGCGACCACGGTGAGGGTGCGCCGCGTATGGGTATGCGGGACGCTATAGTCATTGAGGTCGAACCTGGCGTAGGGGGTCTTGCCGATCCTGACCTCGACCCTCTCGTCGACGGGGGGCCGGTCGTCGGGCAGCGCCATCAGGGAGCCGCGCTCGCGCTCGAAGGCCTCGCGCACGGTGAGGGAGCGGTCGTCCGGCCAGCGACGGTCGGCGGCGACGCCGTCGCACCAGGCGCGGGCCCGGGCGTTCAGGTCGTCGAGGTCGCGCCAGGCGCGGGCGGCGAAGAAGTTGTCGCGCACATAGCGTATGGCGCGCTCCACGCGCCCCTTCTCGTTGCCGCGCGCGACCGCGACCGGCTTGGGCAGGAAGCGGTAGCGGGCGGCGAAGTCGAGGAGCCGGGGGTTGAACCGGATGGCGTCGCCCTGGCGCTCCAGCACGACGCTCTTCAGGTTGTCGTACCATAGCTCGCGGGGCACGCCCTGCCAGGCCTCGAAGGCCTCGACATGGCCGCGCAGGAAGTTGTCCATCGCGGCATTGAGGTAGAAGTGCAGGAAGATGCGGCGCGAGTAGCTCAGCACCATCACGAAGCCCATCAGCGGGCGCTCCGCGCGCCCGATCCTCACCTTGCCGAAGTGGGCCCAGTCCACCTGGGCCAGCTCGCCGGGCAGGGTCTTGAGGCGCAGATAGGCCTCGGCCACAGGCCGCGGGCGCTCCGGCGCGATCATGCGCCGGAAGTGGCTCTGGCTGCCCCGGTTGCGGGGCGAGAATGCGTTTCAGGACATGCTGGTCTACGGATTCTATGGGTTCAGTGCCGATCATCGGCAACACATGGGTCGTGAGCGGGGAGAGCCAGCGACCGGCTTTCCCGTCTCCCTTGAGCTCGGCTTGCCGTGCACGGAAACAGCCCTCCACGGCGTCCGCGACCGTCAGCCGGCGTTCGTCACGCTGCCGGCACTTCTGGCGCTCCGCGACCGGATCAAGCCCGTGTCGCAGGGTGCGTCGTGCCTCGGCGGCGGTCTCCCGAGCTTCGGCGATGGAAACGTCCGGAAATCGCCCCAGCCCCATTTCCCGCCGTCTACCGTTGACCACCAGACGAAGCACCCACCTGCCGGCTTCCTTCTTGGTCTTTACCAACCACAGTCCCTGACCGTCCGCGTATTTCCCCTCGCCGAGGTTCTGGGCCTTGAGGTGTGTGAGGACGTTACTTTTGGTCATATGCTATCCACCTTTCTATCTACCCTGATAGGTGGATACGGGTATATATCAGTGGTGAGCGATGGCAAGGTGCTCTGCGGTATTTCTTTGTAAAATCAACGATATATGTGCCGGTATGTGTCGCTATGTGGTGAGTAGGTGGTGCCCCCGGGGAGACTCGAACTCCCACGCCCTTGCGGGCAACAGATTTTGAGTCTGCCGCGTCTACCGATTCCGCCACAGAGGCACAGGGCTTGGGCCCGGTGACGGCTATTTAGCGCCGCCGGGCCGCTCAATCCAGCCCGAACTCCTCCCACCTCGCGGCGATCCGCGCCCGGACCTCCTCGCTCATGTCAAGCTTCCGGCCCCATTCGCGCCGGGTCTCGGGCGGCCACTTGTCGGTGGCGTCGAGGCCGATCTTGGAGCCGAGGCCGCTCTCGGGGCTGGCGAAGTCGAGATAGTCGATGGGCGTGTTCTCGACGAGCGTGATGTCGCGGGCGGGGTCCATGCGGGTGGAAATGGCCCACATGACATCCTTCCAGTCGCGCGCGTCGATGTCGTCGTCCACGACGATCACCCACTTGGTGTACATGAACTGGCGCAGATAGGACCAGACGCCGAACATGACGCGCTTGGCGTGGCCCGGATAGGCCTTGCGGATCGAGACCACGGCAATGCGGTAGGAGCAGCCCTCCGGCGGCAGCCAGAAATCGCGGATTTCCGGGAACTGCGCCTGCAGCAGCGGGATGAAGACCTCGTTCAGCGCCTCGCCCAGCACGGACGGCTCGTCGGGCGGGCGGCCGGTATAGGTGGTGAGGTAGATCGGCTCGCGGCGCATGGTGATCGCCGAGACCGTGAACACGGGGAAGCGCTCGACCGCGTTGTAATAGCCGGTATGGTCGCCATAGGGGCCTTCCTCGCCGTAATCGTCCAGCGAGACATGGCCCTCCAGCACGATCTCGGCCTCGGCCGGCACCTTGAGCGGCACGGTGCGGCAATCGACGAGGTCGAGGCACCGGCTCGCCAGGAGGCCGGAAAAGCGGTATTCCGACAGCGTCTCGGGCAGCGGCGTGACGGCGGCAAGGATGGTTGCCGGGTCCGCGCCGATCACGGCGGCAGCGGGCAGCGGTTCGCGCTTCTCCGCCGCCCAGCGCGCATGATGGCCGGCGCCGCCGCGATGCTTCAGCCAGCGCATCAGGGTCGTGTTCCGCCCGGTGACCTGCATCCTGTAAATACCGAGGTTGAAGTCGTCCTCGGCCGTCCGCCCCGGCCCCCGCGTCACCACCAGCGGCCATGTGATGAGCGGGGCAGGCTCGTCCGGCCAGCAGGTCTGGACCGGGAAGCGCCCGAGGTCGATGTCGTCTCCCTCCAGCACGACCTCCTGCACGGCCCCGCGCCGGACGGTGCGCGGCGCCATGGAGAGCATGGTCCTGAGCAGCGGCAGCATGCCCACCGCTTCGCGCCAGCCGCCCGGCGGCTCCGGCTGGCGGAGAAAGGCCAGCGTTTCGCCGACTTCGCGCAGCCCCTCCGGCTCGCGCCCCATGCCCCAGGCGACGCGCTCCACGGTGCCGAACAGGTTGGCGAGCGCGGGCATGCTCCAGGGGCTGCCGTCCGCACGGCGCAGGTTTTCGAACAGGAGCGCCGGCCCGCCCGCCTGCAGCACGCGGCGGTGGATCTCGGTCACCTCCAGCTCGGGCGACACGGGCGCGGATATCCGTCTGAGCCGGCCTGCCCCTTCCAGTCGGGCGATAAAGTCGCGGAGGGATCGATCGGTCACGGGATAGCTGTCCTGTCCGGTCGTTGACAGATGTGCGCCTTCCTCTTATCACGCCGTCTCCCGCCGGCCCCATGCCCAGGTGGCGGAATTTGGTAGACGCGCAGGTTTCAGGTACCTGTGGCCGCAAGGCCGTGGAAGTTCGAGTCTTCTCCTGGGCACCACTTCGGCGGAGCATGTCGGACCATATATCATCCTAACCACTTGAAAAAGCGTTATCTTTCTATGTATATTCGTCTAAAGAGAACCATACTAATTCATGCCGACACCACCCAAAAGGGTGGATTAGAAGGTGGCGCATGGAGTTTCAAGGGAGGCACTACCGTCCCGAGGCGCAATCAAGACGGCAGTGCTGATGGTGTGGTTCAAACCTTGAGCATGAATGCCAAGGTGACGATGGCAATCCGGAACAGCCGTCCGATTGTTCCGGTGATCAGCCCTGTGCCGCGCCAGGCAATCCTCAGGGTAACAGCAATGCAACCCTTCGAGGTCTCGTCAACCTGATGATTATCTGCCGGCATGGGGAGCTTTTGCGCCCGAATGCCACCTTCCCGGACCAGGCGAAGGATTTTGCGACAAGTCGACCCCCGACACTTGATAGTATCGCCGAGCTTCGCGCCGTACCACCAGACATTGATGGTGTTGCACGCAGGGCATACGTGGGCTAACCGGAACATTACTGTCCTCCATATCCTGCGATTATGTCGTGTTCAGATTGATGGCCTGAACATTGACAATCTTACCGTCACACCGACCCGATTCCAATTCACGAGGAAGCCTTGCTTGCTTTTTGCAATTGCACTGTGGCATACTGGCAACAAGGGAGGCTCAGTTTCGTTGCAGCATGGCACCTTGTGTGCCGAAGGTGATGAGTCGGTAGAGGGATTCCCTCAAGCCGGGTCATGCTCCTCCGTGGTCTGCTGTTGTCTTGTTGATGGCCTGAACACCATGCACCCCACACTGCTCAGCGAGCTTGTCCCCCCAAGGCCAACGGATTCGTCCGTTGGCCTTTCTCTTTCCCTTCCCGTGACATACAGTCACATGCAAACACGGGTGGAAAGGTGGTTTGAAGGGTAGGCTTGAAGCAAGCAGACACGAAATTGCCTTTTATAACAACTGCTTACCGGAGGGGACGCGGCTCCCCGGGGGCACCACGGGCCGGGTGCGGCAAGCGATGGAGGACAGTCTTGGGCGCCATCCATGTGACGGTTACCGTCAGCAATCCCGCGGACCGTGAGCGGGCGTGGGACGGATTGTTCCTGGTCGATACCGGCGCGACCGATTCGCTGGTGCCCAGAGACCGCCTGGAGGCCATCGGGCTGGAGCCCGAGGCGCGCCGCCTTTACGAACTCGCCGACGGCAACACGGTTGCCATGGATATCGCGGTCGGACGGCTGGAGTTCATGGGAGAGATTGTGGGCGGCACGATCATCTTCGGCGACAGGGGGACCGAGCCGATCCTCGGCGTGACGGCGCTGGAATCCGTCGGCATCGACATCGACCCGCGCAACGGAACGTTGAAGCGCCTGCCCGCCGCGCGCCTGAAGAAACTGGGCGCGCCAGGCACAATTTACACGGCGTTGCGGAGCGACCTTGCATGAAACCCGTTTGCCTCGTCATCGGCGCCGGCGCCGGAATCGGCGGAACCGTCGGAAGCCGCTTCGCGCGCGAGGGCTACCACGCCGTCCTTTGCCGCCGCAGCGACGAGGACGGCCTGAACCGGCTGGTGGAAGGCATCAGGAGCGAGGGCGGCGACGCCACGGGCTATCTGCTCAACGCCGTCCAGCCGGACAGCATCGAGGACCGGATCGCCGCCGTCGAGGCGGATATCGGGCCGATACGGGTGGTCCTCTACAACCTCGGCTCGCAGGTGGGCGACCGGAGCCTGGAGGCGACCAGCTGCAAGGTCTTCGAACTGGGCTGGCGCATGGCGACCTTCGGGCTGTTCCGCACGGCCTCGGCCGTCTGCCCCCGCATGGTCGAGCGCGGCGGCGGCGCCATCCTGGTCACCTCATCGACGGCAGCGGTGCGCGGCAACAGGGGCCAGCACTCGCACGCGGCTTCCATGGCGGGGCGGCGCATGCTGTGCCAGACGCTGAACGCCGAGTTCGGGCCCCAGGGCGTCCACATCGTCCATATCCTGATCGACGGCGCGGTCGATACCCCGGACACGCTCGGCAAGATGCTGGGGCCGGAAAAATACCGGGCGCTGCGCGAGAGCCGCGGCATGGAGCATGACGGCCTCATGCTGCCGGAGAAGATCGCCGACACCTATGTCCACCTCGCACACCAGCACCGTTCCACCTGGTCGAATGAAATCGACCTGCGCTCCTTCAACGACATGCCCTGGTGGAACAGCTGACCGGGACTGCCTTACGCCGCATAGGCAAGGTCGCGGAGTCTCGGCGCCACATCGTCGCTGTCCAGTTCCGAGGCAACCGTAACGTCGTCCTCGAAGCCCCTGCCGGCCAACTCCTTGCCCGATACGCTGTTCCGGAGCGTTTCGGGAAGATGCGCCCTCGCGCTCTCAAAGACGCTGACTGCGGCAGCCGCCTCGGGCGACCTCACGCCGTCGAGATGGGCCAGAATGGCCCCGGCGCCGATATGGTCTTCCAGGGACGGGCGCAGGGCGCCGTCCGGCCAGCGCTCCCCGCATGCAATTACCGTGACACAAGGGCCACAGGACTGCGCCGCCCGCGCCACTGCAGATGCGTTGCGAAGGCATCCGGCGAAGGTGGGCGTCCCGCCGGTGGCGAGCGAAAGGGTCGCGCCGTTCGGAGACGGCAGCACGATGCGGCTGCCCTCCGGCAGGCCCGTCAACGATCCGGGCGAGAGCGAGTAACCGGCCTCGCGCCGCGGGCCCGCAAGCAGGGCGTCCAGAGATCTGGCATAGTCGGCGGCAGTGTCGTCGGCCCATCGGTAGGGGAATACCGTTGCGCCTCTTGCCGCCGCCACAACGACCGCGGTTGAAAAGGAAAGCACATCCACGATCACGACGGCGTCGCTTCCGGGAGCGAGATAGGCGATTCCCTGCGGTCCCCATTCGAAGCGAATCCGGAACGCGCGCGGGTCGTGCAACTTGCCGTTCATCCCTCCGCCGCGACCCGTTCGATCCGAGCGAGATGCGCCTGCTTGGCCGCCTCGTCGAGGAATGAGGCTTCGATCGAATTCCGGGCGAGCGTCGTCAGGTCCGCCGGCCCCAGACCGAGCGCTTCGGCGACCGCAACGAAATTGTCCGCCAGATAGCCGCCGAAATAGGCCGGGTCGTCCGAGTTGACCGTAGCCTTGAGGCCCGCCTCGAGCATGCGCTTCAGCGGGTGTTGCCTGAGATCGGCCACCCCGCCGAGCCTGAGGTTGGAGAGCGGGCACACGGTGAGCGGCATGCCCAGCCCGGCGAGGCGGCGGACCAGGGCCGGGTCGTCCATCGCGCGGTTGCCGTGGTCGATCCGGTCCACCCCCAGCCGGTCAACCGTCTCGGCGACATAGGACGCCGGCCCTTCCTCGCCGGCATGGGCGACGAGCCTGAGGCCCGCTTTCCGCGCCGCGGCGAAGAGGCGTTCGAACTTCGCGGGCGGATTGTCCCTCTCGGTCGAGTCGAGGCCGAGGCCGGCGATCCGCCCGTCGGCGACATAGGGCTCGGCGTCGCGAAAGGCGGCGAACCCGTCCTCCTCGTCGAGATGCCTGAGGACGCACATGATGAGCAGCGAGGTGATGCCGAGCCGCTCGCGCCCATCAGCAAGCGCGGCCAGTATGCTGTCCGGTCCGCCGGCCCCAGACCGAGCGCTTCGGCGACCGCAACGAAATTGTCCGCCAGATAGCCGCCGAAATAGGCCGGGTCGTCCGAGTTGACCGTAGCCTTGAGGCCCGCCTCGAGCATGCGCTTCAGCGGGTGTTGCCTGAGATCGGCCACCCCGCCGAGCCTGAGGTTGGAGAGCGGGCACACGGTGAGCGGCATGCCCAGCCCGGCGAGGCGGCGGACCAGGGCCGGGTCGTCCATCGCGCGGTTGCCGTGGTCGATCCGGTCCACCCCCAGCCGGTCAACCGTCTCGGCGACATAGGACGCCGGCCCTTCCTCGCCGGCATGGGCGACGAGCCTGAGGCCCGCTTTCCGCGCCGCGGCGAAGAGGCGTTCGAACTTCGCGGGCGGATTGTCCCTCTCGGTCGAGTCGAGGCCGAGGCCGGCGATCCGCCCGTCGGCGACATAGGGCTCGGCGTCGCGAAAGGCGGCGAACCCGTCCTCCTCGTCGAGATGCCTGAGGACGCACATGATGAGCAGCGAGGTGATGCCGAGCCGCTCGCGCCCATCAGCAAGCGCGGCCAGTATGCTGTCCGCCGCGACCGCGAAGGGAATGCCGCGCGCGGTGTGACCCTGGGGATCGAAGAACACCTCGACATGCACCGCCCCATCGGCGGCTACCCGCTCCAGATAGGCTGCGGTGAGCTCGTAGAAGTCCTCCTCGGCACGCAGCACGTCCATGCCCCGGTAGTAGATGTCGAGGAAGTCCTGCAACCGGGTGAAGCGGTAGGCGGCCCTTATCTCCTCGACCGAGCGGAACGGGATCTCCACCTTGTTGCGGGCGGCCATCCGCATCATCAGTTCCGGCTCGAGCGTCCCCTCCAGATGCAGGTGAAGCTCGGCCTTGGGCAGCGCCCGGATATGCGATCTCAAGTCCATTCCGGCCTCCGTTGCCACCCCTTAGCAGTTTGTGCTGAGACGACAAGCGCCCGATAGTTTCCCGCCTGACCGGATCAAGGACGAGCGAGTTTCTTATGACCCTCCCGAAAGAAGCTTCCATCGCCGAACTCGCCCGCCTGATGGCCGAGGGCGTGCTGGGCTCCGCCGATCTCGTCGAGACCTTCAGCGAGCGGGTCGAAGCGGAGGACGGCGCCTTCCGGTCGATCGCCTTCCTCAATCCCGACGCGCCCGAAATCGCTGAGGCGCGCGATCGCGAGCGCGCCGCCGGCCATGTGCGCGGCCCCATGCACGGCGTGCCGGTGCTGCTGAAGGACAATATCGCGACCGGCGACGCGATGATGACCACGGCCGGATCGCTCGCGCTCGACGGTGTGAGGGCGGAGGCGGACAGCCATGTCGCCCGGCGCCTGCGCGAGTCCGGCGCCGTGGTGCTCGGCAAGACCAATCTCAGCGAATGGGCCAACTTCCGCTCCACGCGCTCGTCGAGCGGCTGGTCGAGCCGCGGCGGCCAGGTCCGCAACGCCTATGCGACCGACCGCACGCCCGGCGGCTCAAGCTCGGGCTCGGGCGTGGCGGTCGCGCGCGACTTTGCGCCGGCCGCTGTCGGCACGGAGACCGACGGGTCCGTCGTCGGGCCTTCCGCGATGAATTCCATCGTCGGAATCAAGCCGACCCTCGGCCTGGTCTCCCGTATCGGGATCATTCCCATAGCCGCGAGCCAGGACACGGCGGGCCCGATGGCGCGCACGGTCGCCGACGCTGCGGTCCTGCTCGGCGCGCTGGCCGGCCCCGACCCGGACGACCCGGCTACCCGGCCGCTACCGGAGGAGGACTTCACCCGCTTCCTCGACACCGGCGCGCTGCAGGGGGCGAGGATCGGCGCCGTCCGCAATTATTGCGGCTTCCACGAAGCGGTGGACCGGGTGTTCGAAGGTGCGCTCGAAGCGCTGGCGGATGCCGGCGCCGTCATCGTCGATGAGGTGGCCATGCCCTCGCGCGAGGCCATCCGGCCCCATGAAATCCTGGTGATGCGGACCGAATTCAAGGTCGGGCTGAACGCCTGGCTCTCGACGCTCGGGCCCGAATGCCCGGTCCATTCCCTCGCCGACCTGATCCGGTTCAATCTCGACAATGCCGACCGGGTCATGCCCTGGTTCGGGCAGGAACAGCTGATCGCCGCCGAGGAGACAGGCGGGACGGATGACCCGGCCTATCGGAAGGCGCTCGCCGCATGCCGCCGCCTCACGCGGGAGAACGGCATCGACCGGACCATCGGCGAATTCCGGCTCGACGCCCTGGTCGCGCCGACTTCGCCTGTGCCCTGGGCCATAGACCTCGTGAACGGCGACAACCGCCTCGGCGGCAGTTCCGGTCTCGCGGCCGTGTCCGGCTATCCGAGCGTCACCGTGCCCGCCGGCTATGTCGCCGGCCTGCCGGTCGGCCTTTCCTTCATCGGCGGCGCGTGGCGGGACGGCCCGCTCATCGGCTACGCCCATGCGTTCGAGCAGGCCGCCCGGGCACGCATTCCGCCCGGCCCGGCCCGCCCGTGGCAGGCCGATTCCACTCCCCTCCCCCGCTAGGCGTCTTGTCACGAAGCCGGGCTTGATAGAGCCTTGTCGGGCCGCCGGACAGCACGGTCTTCCGACTTCGGATTCGCGAGAGGATTTCACCGAATGGACAATGTCACGGTCGTCGATCATCCGCTGGTGCAGCACAAGCTGTCCCTCATGCGGCGGAAGGACACCGACACCGCCAAGTTCCGGGTTTTGCTGCGCGAGATCTCGCTGCTGCTCGGCTATGAGGTCACCCGCGACCTCGCAACCGAGACGCGCAGCATCCGGACGCCGCTCGCGGAGACAGGCGCGCCGTTCCTGACCGGCAAGAAGCTCGTCCTTATCTCCATACTGAGAGCCGGAAACGGGCTGCTGGAAGGGCTGCTCGACCTCATCCCGTCGGCGCGCGTCGGGCATGTGGGGCTCTACCGGGACCCGGAAACGCTGGTGGCCGTGGAATACTACTTCAAGGTGCCGGAGGACCTGGGCGACCGCCCCGTGATCGTTCTCGACCCCATGCTGGCGACGGGGAACTCGGCGGCGGCGGCCGTCTCCAGGCTCAAGGAAGCGAAGGCGCGCGACATCAAGATGTTGTGCCTGCTGGCGGCCCCGGAGGGCATCGAGGCGTTCCACGCCGCCCACCCCGAAGTGGCGGTTTTCACCGCCGCGATCGATGAGCGGCTCGACGACCACGGCTATATCGTGCCGGGCCTCGGAGACGCCGGCGACAGGCTCTACGGCAACAAGTGAGCCGGAGCGCAGGCCGCACCGGCGGGGCCGTTCGGCGCTATTCGCCCGGCGTCTGCAGCCGACCGGCACCGGCGGCAAGATGTATCTTCTCGATGAAGTGCTCGGCGAGCGTCACCGCGTCTGCGGCGTCCTCGAAGATGCCGTTGAGCAGCGCGTCGTAGTTGGGCTGGTGGAAGAAGACCAGCGAGATGCGGTCGCGTTGCGGAACTCCAGCGGGCGGGTTCGCCACCCGGTGCAGGGTCGAGGCCCAGCGCCCGCCGGTCCAGCGCGCCATCGCGTCGCCCAGATTGCACACGAAGGCGTCAGCCGGCGGGCGCAGGTCTGTCCAGCCGCCGCGCGGCAGCTTCACCTGCAGCGTTCCCGGCACGTCGTCGCCGCGCAGGACCGTCAGCGTGCCGTAATCGGTGTGCGCGCCGGCGCGGAGCTGCCGCCTCTCGGGAGCGGCGGCCTGCGCCGGATAGCGGATGAGCCTGAGGCCGCAGGCAGGCCGGTCGATCCTGGCGGCGAAAAAGTCCTCCTCAAGCCCGAGCGCCAGCGCCATGGCCCCCATGAGCCGGTCGCAAAGCGCCAGCAGCGCGCGGAAATAGTCGTCCACCGTCTCCCGGAAGCCCTCGGGCCGAGCGGGATAGCGGTTTTCCGCGAAGAAATACTCTGCGATTTCGCCCCGGTAGTAGTCGTCATCCGGCACATCGGGAGGCCCCATCGCGAAGGCTTCCTGGAGGTCGGGCGGCGTCTCCTCGCCCAGCGTGTAGGCGAGCGAGCGGTCGGCGAACGGGTAATATCCGCGCCCGACCCGGCTCTCCGGCCGCAGGATCAGGCGCTTTTCGTCGAGCGGCCGCGCGAAGAAATCGACCGCGGCCTGCCGCGTGCGGACGACAAGGTCCTCGGGCACGCCGTGGCCGGTGATGCAGAAGAAACCGGAGTCCTTGCATGCCGCCGCGATGTCGCGGGCGACCCACCGTTTGTCCCCGGCCCCGCCCCGAAGAAAGGGAGCGATATCGATAACCGGAATCGACATCGACGCTCTGCCCTCACCGCATCACGATACGCCCGCCGCGCCGCTGGCGATGGCTGCGTCGATCTCGTCCTCGGCAATGCCGGCTTCGGCCAGCACCTCGCGGGTGTCGGCGCCGAGTTCGGAACCGCCGCGTCTGATGCTCGAGGGCGAACCCTCGAAGCGGATGGCGGGCCTCGCCTGCCGGAGACGCCCGGCGAGCGGATGGTCGTATTCCGTAAGCGTGCCGTTGGCGGCGACCTGCGGGTGCCGGACCATCTGGCTGCGGGTCAACACCGGCGCGGACGGCACATGCGCGGCGTCGAAAGCGGCGGTCCACTCCGCTGTGGTTCGCTTGCGCAACTCCTCCTGCACCTGCTCCAGGCGCGCGTCGATATTCTCGTCGCGCAGCGCCCCGGTGGCGAAGCGCGGGTCCTTCGCCAGGTCTTCGCGCCCGGAGACCTCGCAGAAGCCCAGCCATTGCCGGTCGGTCATCAGCGAGACGCTCATAAAGCCGTCGGCCGTCTCGTAGATGAGGTCGATGAAGCTTGCCGCCCGCTGGATCGAGGTTGGCGCGTCCACAAAGGTCTGCGAGCCCATGTCCGAGTTCCAGAGGAAGGCGACGACAGAATCGAGCATCGAGACGCGGACATGCTGGCCTTCGCCGGTCGCCGCGCGGTGCAGCAGCGCGGCCGTCACCGCCTGGGCGGCGGTGAGCGCCGTCACCTTGTCCGGCAGGATGGTGCGCACCAGCCTCGGCCGCTCCTCGTCGGAGCCCGCCTGCACGGTGGTGAGTCCCGAGATCGCCTGCACGATGGGGTCGTAGGTGGGCTTGGAGGCGAACGGCCCCTTTTCGCCGAAGCCGCTGAGCGAGACATAGACGATGTCCGGCCTGACGGCGCGGATATCCGCCTCGCCGACGCCGAGCCGCTCCACCACGCCCGGGCGGAAGTTCTGGATGAACACGTCCGCCGTCGCGGCGAGGCGCTTCAGCAGCGCCACGCCCTCGGGCCGTTTCAGATCCAGCACGATGGAGCGCTTGTTGCGGTTGTTGTTCAGGAACGCCGCCGAGAGCCCGCCCTGCCGGTTGCCGCCGCCGCGCGTCAGGTCCCCGCCCCGCGCTTCGACCTTGACGATGTCGGCGCCCTGGTCGCCGAGTATCTGCGTCGCCATCGGCCCCGAAATCACATTGGTGAGATCGACCACCCGAAACCCCGACAACGGCCCGCTCATGGCACTCCGCCTCCTTGCCTTGGGCGCAGACATTAGAGCGTTTCCGCCCCGGACCAAACCGCCTGCCGCTCCGGCAGGGTCCATGCTATATGCCGGGCCATGAGCGGGGCGCGGCATATTGCAGTGATCGGGGCCGGGATCGTCGGCACGGCGACGGCCTGCTATCTGCGCCGCGACGGGCATGAGGTGACATTGATCGACCCGGAGCCGCCGGGCACGATGACCTCCTTCGGCAATGCCGGCGCGATAAGCTCCCACTCCTGCCTGCCGCAGACCGGCCCCGGCCTCATGTTCAAGGCGCCGCGCTGGCTGCTGGACCCGATGGGGCCGCTCTTCATCCGCTGGCGCCACCTGCCGGACTTCCTGCCCTGGCTCATCCGCTTCGTGCGCGCCGGCCGGCCCGAGCCGATGCGCCGGCAGATGGACGCCATGGCCGCGCTCCACCGCCTGGCCCTCGACGCGCACAAGGACCTTGCCGCCGAGGCGGGCACGACCGGCCTCATCCGCCAGAACGGGACGCTCACCGTCTATGAGAGCGAGCGGTCCTTCAGGGCTGCTGTGGGCGACCGGGAGGGCCAGCGGAAGCGCGGCTTCGAGGTCGAGGAGCTCTCCGGCGACGAACTCCGCCAGCTCGAACCGGGGCTGGCGCCGATCTTCCCGCACGCAACCTTCTTTCCGAAGGGCGCGCATACGATCAATCCGGGCGCGCTCACCGCCGGCCTGGCGGAAGCCTTCGCGCGCAGGGGCGGCCGAGTGCTGGCGGCGCGCGTCACCGGCTTCGATTTCGACGACAACCGGCTGATTGCAGCCCGCACCGACAAGGGCCCGGTGGCGGCGGACGGTTTCGTCGTCGCGGCCGGGGCCTGGTCGGCGGGCCTGGCCGACATGCTGGGCGAAAAGGCGGTGCTCGAATCCGAGCGCGGCTACCACCTGACCCTGCCGGACCCCGGCGTCGAGACGCGCCGCCCGATCTCCTTCTACGACCGGAAATTCATGGCGACGCCGATGGAAATGGGCCTCCGGCTCGCCGGCACGGCCGAATTCGCCGGCCTCGACGCACCGCCCGAGTGGAAACGCATCGAGCCGCTCCGGGCGCATGCGCAGAAGGCATTCCGGGACATCGACGCCTCGGATGGCTCGCCCTGGATGGGCAACCGGCCCGCCACGCCGGACTCGCTGCCGGTGCTCGGCGCCTCCCGGCTGCACCGGAACGTCTGGTACGGCTTCGGCCACGGCCATCTGGGGCTGACGGCCGGGCCGATCAGCGGCCGGTATATCGCCGACCTGGCCGCCGGCCGCCCGCCCGCGATCGACCTTGCTCCCTACAGCATCGGGCGGTTCTAGAGCGCGCCGCCATGCTGACCGACGCACAGCTCGACCGTTATGCCCGCCACCTGATCCTGCCGGAGGTGGGCGGCGCGGGACAGCAGAAGCTGCTGGCCTCGCGCGTGCTGGCGGTTGGCGCAGGCGGCCTCGGCGCGCCGGTCCTGCTCTATCTCGCCGCCGCCGGAGTCGGCACGCTCGGCATCATCGACGACGACGATGTCGATGTATCCAACCTTCAGCGCCAGGTGGTCCACAGCACGGACCGCATCGGCCGGCCCAAGGCCGAGAGCGCCGCCGCCGCCATCCGGGCGCTCGACCCCGCCATCGGCGTCGAGACCCACAATGAGCGGCTGACCGGGGCCAATGCCGCCCGGTTCTTCCGCGACTACGACCTCATCCTCGACGGCAGCGACAACTTCGCCACCCGCTACCTCGTCAACGACGCCGCCATAGCCGCCGGGCGGACGCTCGTCTCGGGCGCGGTGCTGCGCTTCGACGGCCAGGTCTCCACCTTCAAGCCCCATGCCGGGCCGGAGCATCCCTGCTACCGCTGCCTGTTCCCGGAGCCGCCGCCGCCGGGCGCGGTGCCGGCCTGCTCGGAAGCCGGCATCCTCGGCGCGGTCGCTGGCGTCGTCGGCACGCTCATGGCGGTCGAGGCGTTGAAGGAACTGATCGGCATCGGCGACGGCCTCTCCGGGCGTCTGCTGCTCTACGATGCACTCACTGCTTCGACGCGCATGGTCCGCTTCAAACGACGCGCCGGCTGCCCCGCCTGCGGCGGCTGACCCCTATTTGCTGTCGGCGGCGCGGGTTGCATTTCGCTCCGCCGGCACCATCCCGCACATGCCGCGCGTGCTGCCGCGCCGTCCCATGCTTCCGTCTGCAGGCGCGGCTTCGAGGTCGCTCCCGGTCAAATCGCGCTATTTGTCATTTTCCTTGCCTGTTCTTTCGTTCCTGCCCTGCTGTACTTTCGCGATGAAACAGACAGCGCCGCCAGTGCCGGATACCCGGCCTGCCGCCTTCCTTAACGTCAGTATCTCGAGAATTTTCCGGCGCCATTGCTTTCTCTGAAAATAATCCTAGATATGCAATATTGGTTCCTTGGATATAAACAGCGGTTTATTTACATCATCTTTGCTCGACGATGGAATCCCTTGCGGGGGAGCGACCTCGCTGACGAGGCCGCCATGCTTCAGCATGCAAGGGGGACCTGCGCTTGCTTTCCAAGCCGGCCCGCGCGACGGCTCCGCTTGCGGAGGCGCAACGGCCTGCAATACCGCGATGTCGCCGCTGGCTGTCCGTCGCGGTGCTGCTGGTCGGCGCTGCGGCCGTATCGGCGGACCGCTGCTGCGCACAGTCCACACCCGCAGAGCCCACCGGGCTCACAGCCGAAGACGGCAACACCCAGGTGCGCCTGCGGTGGTCGGGCCCGAGCGACCCGACGATTACGCATTGGCAATATGCCTGGAAGCTGAGCGCCGGTTCCTATTCCGATTGGGCGGACATGCCGGGAAGCGAATCCGCTACAAGGCGCTACACGGTCACCGGTCTTGCGAACAACCGGACCTACAGGTTCAAGATCAGGGCCGTCAACGATACCGGTCCCGGCCGCGAATCCGATGAGGCGACCGGGGAGCCTTACCCGGCCTTTCCGGCGAAACCGGCCGGATTTCAGGCGCTTCCGGGAGACCGGAAAGTCGTGCTCATGTGGGACCATGCGGACGATATCAGCATACAGGGCTGGGAATTCCGCCGGAAGGAGGCGGGCGGGCGCTACGGGAGCTGGACGGCCGTTCCCGGTTCCGGTGCCGACACGACGACCCATACCGTCCGCGGCCTCGAAAACGGCACCGGATATGTGTTTCAGATTCAGGCGTTCAACGGCGCCGGAACCGGGCGGCGGTCGGACGAAAGGTCCGCAACGCCCATGCCGACGGCGCCCGGAAAGCCGACGGGTTTCTCGGTCGAGTCCGGCAATCGAAAGGCAATATTGACCTGGACCGATCCGGAAAACGAAACGATCTCGAAATGGCAATTCGCTTACAAGACGACCGGCGGCTACGGCGATTGGACCGACATGGCAGGAAGCGGCGCGGCAACCGTGCGGCACATCGTTGCCATGCTCGCAAACGACACGGCTCATACTTTCAAAATCCGGGCCGTGAACGACATCGGAGCGGGCGCCGAATCCGACGAAGTTTCGGCGACGCCCATGGCGAGGGCGCCGGAGAAGCCGGTCGGATTTACCGCGCTTGCAGGCGACCGGCAGGTTGCGCTTTCGTGGACCGATCCATCGGATGCCTCGATCGTGAAATGGCAATACGCCTACCGCACGACAGGCGGCTACGGGAACTGGACCGACATTTCGGGCAGCAGCGCCGCGACAACGCGTCATGTCGTATCCGGACTGGCGAACGGGACCGCACATACATTCAAGATCCGGGCCGTAAACGATGTCGGCCCCGGCGCTGAATCCGAAGAAGCCTCTTCGACGCCCCTGTCCCGTCCGGCCAAACCTTCGGGATTCACCGCAAAGGCGGGAGATGCGCTGGTCGCCCTGGCCTGGAACGACCCGCTGAATTCCACGATTACCGGCTGGCAGTATTCGTTCAGGACCTCGGGAAATTACGGCGCCTGGAAAGACATCGAGGGCAGTCACAGGGCTACCACCGGCCATTCCGTTACCGACCTTGCCAACGGCGTGGAGCACGCTTTCAAAATCCGTGCGGTCAATGCCAGCGGCGGCGGCGAGGAGTCCGATTCCGTTTCCGCCACGCCGCAGCCGGTCCCTGAAAAGCCGTCCGGGCTTCGGGCGGAGGCGGGCAATACGCAGGCAAGGCTGCTCTGGACCGACCCGGGCGACAGCACCATCTCCGGCTGGCAATACAGCTTCAGGACAACAGGACCCTACGGCGCGTGGAAAGACATGCCCGGCAGCGGCCCCTCGACGGTCCGCCATACGGTGACCGGCCTTTCCAACAACACGGCCTATACTTTCAGGCTTCGCGCGGTCAACGGGAGCGGCACCGGCGCGGAGTCCGACGAGGCTGCTGCGACGCCGCGAGAGGCAGTGCCTGCAAAGCCCGCAGGGTTCCGGGCCGAGTCCGGGGACAGCGAGGTGTCGCTGACCTGGGACGACCCGGGCGATGCCAGCATCCAGGGCTGGCAATTCAAGAGCCGGAAATCGGACGGCGAATACAAGGCGCAGTGGAACGATGTCCCCGGAAGCGGCGCAAAGACCGTCCGGCACACCGTTACAGGCCTCGAAAACGGCGCGACATACATCTTCAAGATTCGTGCGTTCAATGCCGCCAACGGCTACGAGTCCGAGGAGCGGTCCGCCGCGCCCCGGTCGCCGCGTCCGGCCGCGCCCGCAGGGTTTAGCGCCCGGGCCGGCGACGCCGAGATTACGCTCGCATGGGACAGCCCGGGCGATCCGGCGATCACGGGCTGGCAATTCGCGGTCAGGACGACGGGCGCTTTCGGCGAGTGGACCGATATTCCCGGCAGCGATGCGGCGACGACCGCCTATAAGGCAACCGGGCTTGAGAACGGCGTCGAACATGTCTTCAAGCTCCGCGCCGTGAACGAACATGGCGGCGGCGCGGAGTCCGATGAAGCTGCCGCAACTCCCGTCGCCGTGCCCGCAAAGCCGACGGGCTTCGCCGCAACGCCGGGCGACGGGCGGGTTGCGCTCTCCTGGGACGATCCGGACGACGCGACGATTACCGGATGGCAATACGCCCTCAAGACTACGGGCGGCTACGGAAGCTGGACCGACATTACAGGCAGCGGCGCAACCACCACCGCCCATACCGTCACTGGCCTCGACAACGGCGCCGCCCACCGCTTCAAGCTCCGCGCCGTCAATGCCAGCGGCAGCGGGGCGGAGTCCGATGAAGCCGCCGCAACTCCCGTCGCCGTGCCCGCAAAGCCGACGGGCTTCGCTGCCACGCCGGGCGACGGGCGGGTCGCGCTCGCCTGGGACGACCCGGACGACGTGACGATTACCGGCTGGCAATACGCCCTCAAGACTACGGGCGACTACGGCTCCTGGATCGATATTCCGGATAGCGGCGCAACCACGACCGCCCATACCGTCACCGGCCTCGACAACGGCGCCGCCCACCGCTTCAAGCTCCGCGCGCTGAACGCAAGCGGCAGCGGGGCGGAGTCTGATGAAGCCGCCGTAACTCCCGTCGCCGTGCCCGCAAAGCCGACAGGCTTCGCTGCCACGCCGGGCAACGGGCGGATATCGTTGCAATGGAGCGATCCTGGCGACGCAACGATTACCGGCTGGCAATACCGCTACAGGACGACCGACAGCTATGGGACCTGGACCGATATCGACGGCAGCGGAGCGGAGACGACGAGCCATATGGTGACGGAACTCGCCAACGGCGTCGTCCACCGCTTCGAGGTCCGGGCCGTCAACGGCAGCGGCCCCGGCGCGCCGTCCGGAGAGACTGCCGCAACACCACTTGCCGTCCCGGCCAAGCCGGCGGGCCTCACGGCGACGCCCGGCAGCGGAGAGGTCGTGCTGGAATGGAACGACCCGGCGGATGCGACAATTACCGGCTGGCAATACAACCAGCGGCCCGAGAATGGGGAATACGAGGCGGACTGGACAGCCATCCTCGGCAGCACCGCGACGACCGTACGCCATACGGTAACCGGTCTCGAAACCGGCGCATCTTACCGATTCAAGCTCCGCGCGGACAACGCCAGCGGGCCGGGGGCCGAGTCGGACGAGATTGCCGCAACTCTGCCGCCGGTTCCCGTAAAGCCGGCAGGCCTCACGGCGGCAGCGGGCGACGGGACGATCCTGCTGGAATGGACGGCCCTGGGCGACGCCACGGTCGCCGGTTGGCAGTACCGTTACAGAACGACGAGCGGCTACGGAGACTGGACCGATATCGACGGCAGCGGGGCGACAACGACAAGCCACGGGATCGTCGGACTCGAAAACGGCGCGCCGCATACCTTCCGCATCAGGGCGGTCAACAGCAGCGGACCCGGCCTGGAGTCGGACGAGGCCGAGGCAACCCCGTTCGCCGTTCCGGCCAAACCAACGGGCTTCACGGCAACGGCGGGAAACGGGGAAGTGCTACTCGAATGGGACGACCCCGGTGACGATACGATCAGCGGCTACCAATACACCCGGAGGAAGGATGACGGGGATTTCGAGGAAGACTGGACGCACATACCGCTGCCCGTCAGCCGCAGCGGCAGAATGCGCTACCCCGTCGGCGGTTTGGAAAACGGCGTTTCCTATGCCTTCAAGCTGCGCGCCGTCAATACCAGCGGCGTGAGCGAGGAGTCGGCCGTTGCGGTCGCCAGCCCGGAGGAAGTACCAGAAAAGCCGACGAATTTTACGGCTACGGCCGGAGATGGACAGGTAGCGTTGCGGTGGCAAAGCCCGGAGAACCCGATTGTCGGCTGGCAGCATCGCTACAAGATCGAGGGCGGCGAGTTCGGGGGTTGGATCGATATGCCGCAAACCGGCGGCGACGACGGATTTACCGGCCACACCGTCACCCGCCTGACCAACGGAGTCACCTATTTCTTTCAGGTTCGCGCAACGAACACGCACGGTCCCGGGCCGCCCTCGGAAACGGCGATGGCGACGCCCGAGCCCGCAAAGCCGAAAAAGCCGACCGGCCTCAAGGCGATCCCCGGTTACGGGCAGGTCCTGCTGACATGGGACGCCGCGCGCGATCCGAACATCCGCTGGCAGTACGCCTGTTGGCTCGACGGCAAGGATATATGCAGTCCCAGAATTGACGATTCTCCGATGGAAAACATATCGGATCCGTGCCGCAGGCCGCCTTGGATCGACGTTTCAGGCAGCAGCGCAGCGACTACCCGGCACACGGTACCGGGCCTTGTCAACGGAGTTGCCCACGCGTTTCAAGTTCGAACGGTTGCGGGTGACAAGTGCAGCGACGGATCGAATGTCGCTTACGCAACGCCCAAGGCGGCGGCGACACAGGCGGAGCGGACGACGGTCGAGGCCCTTATGGCGGGCCTTGCGGGCCATGTGGCGGCGGGCGCGGAGATTGTTGTCGGCGAGCGGTTCTCCGCCGATCCGGAGGCGGCGCAGGTCGTTCTGGCCGGGCATGAAATTCCGCTGTTCGCACCTGCGCGCAACGAAACGGCGCAAAGGCCAGCAGCCGCTGGACGGCAGGCGATAACCGTCGGCATGGACGCTCGCGAGACGCTCCGGAAAAGCGCCTTCCAGATTCCGCTCACAGACCCGGCGGACGACGGGCTTCCGCAATGGTCGCTTTGGCACCGCGGCGAGTTGCGGCGGTTCGAGGGTTCGGCCGGGCCGGGGGCGCGTTTCGGAGGCCGTTTGTCATCGACCTGGTTCGGGCTCGATATGCGTCTGGGAAAGCGATGGCTTTTCGGAGCGGCGCTGGCCCGCAGTGAGGGAGACCTGGAATACGGCACCGGCGCTGCATCCGGCGCGGTCGAGACCGCCCTCGACAGCGTCCATCCCTATCTGCAATGGCATTTCGAGGATGGAAGAACGGTCTGGATAACCCTCGGCGGCGGGCAGGGAACCATCCGGAATGCGGCCGCCGGCCGGGGCGTCGAGACGGCAGACGCCGAACTGGCAACCGTCTCCGCCGGCTTCCGCAGCGCGCTGCCGGCATTCGGTGGGCTGGAGCTATCAGCGGCCGGCGCCGCGGGATTTGCACGACTCGAAGCCAAGGGCGATGCGCGGACGGCTATCGGCTCCCTCTCTGCCTCTACAGACCGCCAGAGTCTCGGCGTCAAGGCTGCGCTGGAGGAAGGAGAAGCCGCCTACTACACGTCACTGTCGCTGCGCCGCAGCGGCGGCGACGGCGTGCGGGGCCTCGGCCTCGAACTGTCGGGCGGTGCCAGATCACCGCTGCCGGCCTCGTCCGGGCACGCGGATATCCGGTTACGGGGCCTTGTTTGGCATTCCGGTCGCGAATATCGGGAATTCGGCCTGACGGCCACGGTGCGGCAGCCGGCGGACCCCGACCGCGGCGGGCCGTCATGGTCGCTGGCCGGGGCATACGGGGCGCTGGCCGGCGGGAGCGGCAAACCCGAACGGCTTTGGTCCCGCAACGCCCCGAAACGCGGCGGCAGGGCGCTGCCTGCCCTGGACTTGAAGGCCGGCTGGCGTTTCGTCTTGCGCCGTTCGCTGTTCGAACCGTATGCGGCGCTCAGCCTCGCCGGCGCAAACGACCGCAAATTGACGCTCGGGCTCGACATGGGGCCGCTGGCGGGCCCCGTGCTTAGACTCGCCGCTGAGCGCCGCACTCCGCGAACCGGCGGCCCGGAAAGCCGCATCTCCGCCGCTTTGCAGTTCCGGTTCTGAATCTCTTGCGGACCCGCCCGGCCCGAAACGCGGCGGCTCACGCTACCCTGATATCCGCGACTGTCGCGCCGCTGGCATCGCGCAACCGCGCCGGCTCGATGGCGAACACCGAAAACGGGCTGCCCGCCGCCGCCCAGACCCGCGCGAACCGGAAGAGGCCCCTGTCCATGAACAGGGCGACGGGCCCCGCATGGCCGAGAGGAGGCACGCCGCCGATCGAGAATCCGGTCGCGGCGCGCACGAACCCGGCATCCGCCCGGCCGACCTCCGTGCCGACGGCTTGCCCGAGCCTGGCCGTGTCGATCCGGTCGCCGCCGCTGACGACAGCGACCACGGCGCGGTCCCCGGCGCGGAAGACCAGCGACTTCGCAATCTCGCCCACCGCGCAGCCGACCGCCTCCGCCGCCTCTGCGGCCGTCCGGGTCGAGTCGGGCAGGGTCAGCACCTCGCAATCGAGCGAAAGCGCCTCCAAGGCGGCTTTCACACGGTCCGGGCCTCGCAGTTTCGTCATTTCGACTGCCCGAGCGCGGTCAGGCGGGCCTGCCGAAGGTGGCGATCCGGTCGATCCGGCAGACGAACAGCACCCGCTTCTCGTCGATCTCGGGGTCGCGCAGCCCGTAGGGCGGCTCGGCGCCGGTATATTTCGACCAGATTTTGTCGAGCTGCCGGGTGACGCGCTCGCCGCCCTCTTCCCATTCCCGCAGCTCCTCTTCCACCGTGCAGCGGATCTGCACCCAGTGATAGGGGTTGTCGGGGTTGACGATGAGCACCGTCATTTCGGGATTGGCGCGTATCCAGCCGCATTTGGAGCGGTGGGACGCGGTGTTCACCAGGATCTTGTCGCCCTCGTAGTCGAACCACATCGGCGTGAGCCCGATACGCCCGTCCGGCGTCATCACGCCGAGCGAGACCGTGATCGGCCGGTCGAGCAGATCCCTGTGGACGGGGTCGAGATCGTCGAGGCTGCCTGCCTTGCGCCGCTCGCCCACGGCGAACTGGCCCGCCTGCAGCCCGTCCGCGACATCCCTGAATTTCGTGATCGTGAAGCCGTCCGCCATGCCCTCTCTCCTCTCCGGCCGTTCATCGCCCCGGCAGTCTGGACGGCGCGCGGGCGGGCGGCAAGCCAGGCGGGCGCTTCGCGTCAGCCCGCCCGGAAGTGCGGCATCACTTCGGCCGCGAGGCGCTCCATCAGCCGGTCGGGCCGGGTCCAGGTCGCCTCGTCGCGCCACCAGATCGCGTCTATGTCGAGCGCCGCCAGCGCCCGCGCGCGTTCGGCAACCTCGTCGGCGGAGCCGAGCGCGACGCAGGCTTCCACCGCGGCGTCGGGCACATAGGCCGTCACCCGCTTCGCCTCGTCCCAGTCCACCGCATGGCCGAGGTCCGGATAGGGCTCCGCATAGTCCGCCGGCCGGGCCGGTATCCCGATGCCGGGGAAGAAGACGCCCGCATGGCGATGCCGGCAGAGGCCCGCCGCACAGGGGCGCATACGGTCGATGGCGCGCTCGCGGTCGTCGTCGATGCAGGCCGTGACCACGACGATGCGCCGGACCTCCTCTCTCGACCGGCCCGCGGCCGCCATGCCGGCGTCGATCCGCTCCAGCGCCCAGGCGACGGCCTCCGGCGCGGCGCCCACATGGATGAGCACGCCGTCGGCGATTTCGCCCGCAAGCGCCAGCATGCGCGGGCCGGTCGCGGCGAGCAGGATGGGCACATGGCCGTAGGCCGGGTCGAGCACGGTCTCCGAGCCGCCCGGATCGGTCGGCCGGCCGCTTAACAGGCCGCGCCAGAGCGCCGTCGCGTCTCGCATATCGGCCAGGGTCGCCGCCTTGCGCCCGATGATGTAGGCGGAACTGTAGCCCGTGCCCGCCACCAGATCCGCCCGGCCGCCGGAGGCGTCATCCAGGGTCGCGATGGCGCTTGCCGTGGTCAGCGGATGGCGGGTCAACGGGTTGGTAACGCCGGGGCCGAGCCGCAGGCGCTCCGTACTCCCGGCCGCCGCGCCCAGATGCATATAGACATCCCGCCAGCGCCCGGCGAGCAGCGGCGTGTCCGGCACCCACATGAAGTCGAAGCCGGCGGCCTCGACACGGGCGGCATAGGCGGCGGTATCCCGGGGCGCGCCCACCGTGGGCACGCGAAGGCCGAATTGCAGTGTCACGGATATGCTCCCCCTCTGCCGCCGTGAAAATCCCGAGGCGGCCTTCTTGACCCGGAAGGCCGGCGGGCGAACACTCCGCCGAACCCCCGCCACGGCTTCAGGATGCACCCCATGACTGCGACCGGCAACAGGCTCGAATGGCACGAAACGGAGCGGCATGACGGCGCCTCGGCGCGCGAATTCACTATCCATTCGAGCGCGCGCCCGGTGACGGGAGTGCTCTGGTCCGGCGACGGTTCGAAGCCCGGCGCGCCGCTCGTCTGCTACGGCCACGGCGCCTCCGGCGACCGGCACCAGCGCCCGATCCCGGACATCGCCGCCGGCCTCTGCCGCGAGCAAGGCTATTTCGGGCTCTCGCTCGACGGGCCGGTCCACGGCCGCCGCCAGACCGGACCCGGCGGGCGCGCCTCCTTCTGGCCGGAATGGCAGCGCGAGGGCACGGCCGGCGACATGGTGCGCGACTGGCGGCTTGCGCTGGAGGCGGTCTCCGGGCTGGAAGAGGTCGGCGCAGGCCCCGTCGGCTATTGGGGCCTGTCGATGGGCACGATCTACGGCGCGCCCTTCGTTGCGGCCGAGCCGCGCATCTCGGTGGCGGTGCTGGGGCTGATGGGCCTCGTTTCCGAGCCGGCCCACTACAAGCCGGTCATCGAGGCGGCGGCCCGGGTCATCTCCTGCCCCGTGCTGTTCATCTGGCAGCTCGAGGACGAGCTCTTCACCCGCGAGCAGTGCCTCGCCCTGTTCGACGCGCTCGGTTCGGCCGACAAGCGCCTCCACGCCAATCCCGGCCTGCATCCCGCCGTGCCGCCGGAGGAGCTCGAATTCTGCGCGGCGTTCCTCACCCGCTATCTCAGCGGCGCGCCCCTCGGCCGCGACCCCGTCTTCCGGGTCAGCGAATAGGCGGCGCCCCCGGTCCTTGGGCCGGGCCAGGGCGGCATTGGCAAGAGGTCCGCTGCCGGACTAGGATTCGCCGAGCGACGAAGAGCCGGAAGGCCGGGGGCAAGCGCGATGGTTGACAACGACACGCTCGGGCGCGAGGCGCTGCGGATGCACGCCGCCGGGCGGCCCGGCAAGGTTGAGGTGACGCCGACCAAGCCGCTCACCACCCAGTACCAGCTCTCGCTCGCTTATTCGCCGGGCGTGGCCGCGCCCTGCCTCGAGATCGAGAAGGACCCGGGCCTCGCCTACGACTACACCGCCAAGGGCAACATGGTGGCCGTGATCTCTAACGGCACCGCCGTGCTCGGCCTCGGCAATATCGGCGCGCTCGCCTCCAAGCCGGTCATGGAAGGAAAGGCGGTCCTCTTCAAGCGCTTCGCCGATGTGGACGGCATCGACCTGGAGGTGGACACGGAGGACGTGGACGCCTTCATCGAATGTGTGCGCTATCTCGGCAAGAGCTTCGGCGGCATCAACCTGGAAGACATCAAGGCCCCGGAATGCTTCATCGTCGAGGAGCGCCTGCGCGAACTGCTCGACATCCCGGTCTTCCACGACGACCAGCACGGCACGGCGATCATCTCCGCCGCCGGCCTCATCAACGCGCTCCACCTGACCGGCCGGCGCATCCAGGACTGCCGTATGGTGGTGAACGGCGCGGGCGCCTCCGGCATTGCCTGCGTGGACCTGTTCAAGGCGCTCGGCCTGCCGGCGGAGAATGTCGTGCTCTGCGACACGCGCGGCGTCATCTACCGGGGCCGCGCCGAGGGCATGAACCAGTGGAAGTCCGCCCATGCGGTCGAGACGCCGATGCGCACGCTCGAAGAAGCGATGAAGGGCGCCGACATCGCCTTCGGCCTCTCGGTCAAGGGCGCCTTCACGCGCGAGATGATCGCGTCGATGGCGGAGAAGCCCATCGTCTTCGCACTCGCCAATCCCGACCCGGAAATCACGCCGGAAGAAGTGCGCGAGGTCCGCGGCGACGCCATCGTCTGCACCGGGCGCTCGGACTACCCGAACCAGGTCAACAATGTGCTGGGCTTCCCCTACATCTTCCGGGGCGCGCTGGACGTGCGCGCCACGACCGTCAACGACGCGATGAAGCTCGCCGCCGCCGATGCGCTGGCGGCGCTCGCACGCGAGGACGTGCCCGACGAAGCGGCGGCAGCCTATCCCGGCAAGCGGCTGCAATACGGCCCCGACTACGTCATTCCCGTGCCCTTCGATCCGCGCCTGATCGTCAATGTGCCGGAGGCGGTGGCGCGCGCCGCCATCGACACCGGCGTCGCGCAGAAGCCGATCGAGGACTGGCCCGCCTACCGGGCCGCGCTCGCCGCCCGCCTCGATTCCACCTCGGGCAGCCTCCAGCGCATCTATGCCGAGGTGCAGGCCGCGCCGCGCCGCGTGGTGTTCGCGGAGGGCGAGGAAGAGCGCGCCATCCGCGCCGCGCTCGCCTTCCGCGGGCAGGGTTTCGGCACGCCGGTGCTGGTCGGGCGGGAGAGAATCGTCAAGGCCCAGATGGAGCGGCTCGGCATCGCCTCCGGCGAGCCGCTGGAAATCCACAACGCCGCCCTCTCGGAAGACAATGCGCAATACATCGCCATGCTTTACGAGCGGCTGCAGCGCAGGGGCTACCTGCAGCGCGACGTACAGCGCATGGTGCACCAGGACCGTAATTGCTTTGCCGCCTGCATGGTGGCGGCGGGAGCCGCCGACGCCATGGTGACGGGCCTCACCCGGTCCTTCCAGGTGAGTTTCGGGGATGTGCGCCACGTGCTGCCGCCGGTTGCCGATTCGACGCCCTGCGGCGTGACGCTCTATGTGAGCCGCAACCAGACCGTCTTCGTGGCCGATACCACGGTGAACGAGCGGCCCGGGCCGGAGCAGCTTGCCGACATCGCGACGGCGGCGGCCGGCATGGCGCGCAATATGGGCGCGGAGCCGCGCGTCGCCCTGCTCTCCTTCTCCAATTTCGGCAACCCGCCCTTCGGCGAGGCCGCCCATGTGCGCGAGGCGGTATCCGTGCTCGACGCCCGCAGCGTCGATTTCGAATATGAGGGCGAGATGTCGGCGGACGCCGCGCTCGACGAGGAACTGATGCGCCAGCTCTATCCCTTCGCGCGTCTTTCCGGGCCCGCCAATGTGCTCGTCATGCCGAGCCTGCACGCCGCCAACATCTCGGCCAAGATGCTGCAGATGCTGGGCGGCGGGGCGGTGATCGGCCCGGTGCTGCTCGGGCTTTCCAAACCGGTCCAGATCGTCCAGATGGGCGCCAAGGTGTCCGAGGTCGTCAACATGGCCGTTTTCGCCGCCCACGCGGCAGGAAACAACCGGGGTCAGTAACCCCGGCCCGGCAGCGTCTCGTGCAGGGGGCGCACGCGGGGGTCCAGTTGCCGCTCCGTGTAGTAGTCGCCTGCGGGCGTCCAGGCGTCGAACACGCGCCTGAGCTCGCCCACCGGCTCGTCGTGGATATCGACCCTGAGATCGACGCGCGGGAAGTCGTGCCCGCCCCAGGTGACGAGGGCGGCGGAGTTCTGCCCGCCATGCTGGCCGCCGGCGTCGCGGCCCGCCTCCAGCGCGGCGAGCAGGCGTTCCGCCAGCGAGCCGCCCTGAAAGCCTCCCTCTATGGCGTCCAGCACATGCTCGCCGGTCAGCACATTGCCGAGCGCGACCAGCCCGTCGCGCATATGGTGGCCGGCGAAGTCCCGGTTCTCCCTGCCGGTGCGCGCCGCTACCCGGCCTTCCGCATCGATAATCCCCAATTGCCGGTATTCGGGCCAGGGATCGGCCGCGACGAGAGCGTCGATCGCCGCCTGGGCGGGGCACCCGTTGGCCAGCAGGTCCTGCGCCAGCCGGCCGAGGCGGTAATCGGCAATCGCCATGATGGCGACCGCTCCGAGGCGCGAGACGTGCGGCACGCGCACGCCAACGGCGAGCGAGCGCGTCGCCGTCGCGATGCCGAGCTCGCCCGTGGCCGCATCGCGCGCGATGCAGGTGAAGGTCATCGGTTTCCGCTCCTGTTTCGCGCCGGCGAACGGACCGCGCTCTGGCGCAGGCCGGCGAAGAAGGACGAGATATCGCCGGCGAGATACTCCTCGGCAACCTGGCGCTTGAAGGCGATGCTGCATGTACGGTTCGTACGGTGCTTCCTCATGAGCTCTATCCTTCCGGTGCCCTCACACCTGTCAATGCTTTTCAACCCAACTGTCCGACCCCAGGGGCCCGCTCCACTGGGCAGTTACGAGATGTCATGTTGTGTCATGTTCCTCATGCATACAGCGCATATTCGGATGCCCGTTCCGGCATGACGCTGTCGTTTCGGGCAGGAGCTCCGGGCATTCCGCCTTGTCCCGTCGCCTGTCTGTCTTCGGCACAGGTCCTTCCTTTCGATCCGGTTCCGCTCCCGCCGCGGGCCTGCGGCGGGACCCTTTTCCGCGCGTATCGCCTGCGCGCCCGTGCGCGGCCGGGCGGGCGTTTCGCGCCGGCGCGGTTCGTGCGCCTGATTGCGCGCGCGAGACGGCGGACGCACTTCTCCCATCGCCTCCCGCCGGGGTTTTTTCGGCCCCCAGCCGCTTTCCTGCGCAGAAAAGCGAAAGGCGGCCCCGGGAGCCGCCTCTCTGCTGCTATTGTAGCATATTTTCCCTTATGTCAAGGAGTAATGAGAATTTATTTAAATATTTCCGATCGGACAGAGACAACCTTCGATTGGGGCTTATATGGATAGGTTGACAACAGGTTTGGGAGGCTTCGCACCTTCTCTCCGGCGTCCAACCCGCCCCCATATCGTCATACCCGGACTTGTTCCGGGTATCCATGCGGCCGTCCGGCGGCAGCGGTGGAGAGAGATACCCGGAACAAGTCCGAGTATGACGGAGGGGGCGTTGA
>CBDBGH010000002.1:0-43206 GCA_965205265.1 Alphaproteobacteria bacterium | reverse complement strand
CCTGTGTACATTGACTCGCCTGCCCGAAAAGGGCACTACATTTTTCAGTGTTTTCCGGGCCGCCGGAGCCCGCTTCAGCCGCTCCGCGCCGTCGTTTCTTCCCTGTCCGCGCCGGGCGCGTCCGGCGGCTCGATGACGAACGGACGCCGGGTCCATTTCAGGCCCAGGGTCCGGTAAATCTCCTCCGCGTCCGGCGCGGCCCTGTGCGGGACGCCGAATCTGCCGGGGCCGCCTGAGCGGCCGAGGATGCTGAACCGAAGCTCGGCCAGGGCCCGTCCGATGCGGTCCGGGCTCATCGGATGCCCCCGCGCTCCGAGGCGTCGGCGCAGATGCTGCAGACAGCGGAATGCCATGTAGCGGACCGCGATATGCGCCTTCACCCTTCGGGGCTTCCAGTGAAACACCGGGCGGATTCCGGGATCGTGTCTGTTCGCGCGGAAACAGGCCTCGATTTCCCGGAGTCGGCGGTACTGAATCACGAGATCCCTCGGATCGGCGTCATCGCAGCCCCATGCCGTGATCCCGCGCAATCCGTCCCAGCGCGCCGCTTCGGCGACCTTCGCCGTGTTCAGCCTGACCCTGCCGCCGGCCAAGACGACACCAAGGAACGGTTTGTCCCATCGGTATTTTGCCGCGAGGGGAAGGACAGCACCTTGGATTTCCTGCGCCTTGTTCCGGGAATGCTTGGTGTATCTTCGCCACGCCACCTCAATGAAAGCGACAGGCTGGCCCTGTTCTGTCCTTGAACCGTCCTTTTCGATTACGAAGTCGAGCTCGTGCGAGTTTTTGTCCTCGTCCTCCCATTTGAGTTTCTTCCCCGTTCGCACACCGGGTCTCTCTCCGAAGAAATCCAGATACAAACCCTGTCGTTTGCCGCAAAACTCCTGAAGAACATCCTTCGGCTTGACCAAACTTATGAGACAATGTGGTCCCAAAATGGCGATGATCTCGCGCCGAGCCGCCGATGATCTTGGGCCGCTACATCAAGCTGTCGATTGGCGTTTACGGGATGGAGCGGACCAGTTGGTGACCCGCTATGCCAGCGGGCCACGCCGCATCTCCAAAGACCTTCCAGCCACGCGACCGCCGCCTGACGCCGAAGACACTGGAGACGTTCCGGCGCGAGCATCCATGTTTGCGGTACAGGTCGAGAAATGGCATGGGGAAGTCATGCCTACCCGCCTGATCGCCATTCCCGCTATAGCTGCCGCCACGCTGGCAGGCCCTGCAGATGCGAAAGACATCGAACTCTGGAACGACTGCAAGCCGGTTCATGTGTTTTTTGAGAAGAGGGAGTATTATGAACAGGCTCTTCTAAGGGAACCGGGGAAAGCCGTCTTCGAGACGCCCGACTGGATATTTGCTGAAGTGCGGGCATTGGTGCGTGACGAGTTGCTGGAAGCGGGGGTATACGGTGGGGAATCTCCTCCTCCGAAGGGCCGTCCGCGCCTTGTGGTCAGACCCTGGACGGCGTGGAATTCCGCAATGCTCGGCTTCCCTGAGAAGACTAGCTATTACGTGGATTTCGAGTTCTGGAAATATTTCTATGATCCCATAGCGGAGGAATGGGGCTGGGTGCGTTCCTACAGTATGTATCGAGATCAAATGGGACCGGAAGATCACTATGAACTTGAGATTGCGACCAGGGGCGTTACGCGAGTATTCGCTGAAAGATATCTGGAAGCGAACGCCGACGCCTGCAACTAATGCTCTGTCCGTCTGCCTGAACGCATCCGGCGTTGGCCGTTCCCAACGGCCATAGAATACGGAACAATGGTGCCGTAGATCAGAACGGCCAGCGGATCAGGAAGCCCAATACGACAACCGCCGCGAGCCACAAACCAATATGCCAGCGCATGTTGTCCTTGTCACGCTGGGCTATGTCCGCCCTCAACCGCTCATAGGAAGTGTTCATGCGTTCCTCCAGCACGGCGACCTGCCGGGCAAGATCATTTACGTCCGAATCTCCGCTCATGGTGGCAGTGTAAAACAAACGCGGGCGAGGCGCAACAAGCTAATGATTGCCGACGGGTGTATGGCCCCGGAGTTCCATGCCGTCGGCATTCTCACGCGCCCGCGCGGGGTCGTACGATGTCGCCCCAGTCCCTCGCGGCGCACTCGATCATCTGCTTCTCGGTGCGGGCGAAGGCCCAGTCCAACCCCCTGCCGCAGATATGGATGGCTCAGGCCGCGTGGTCTGTCCGCGTCCGGTCCCCGCGCCCGGCCAGAAGGCCGTCCACGGAAATGTCCTCGTCCAGTTCCTGCCAGTGGATGCCCCGGCGGCTGAGCTCGTAGGCGTCGCGCTCTTCCGGCGAGGCATGGGACAGGCGCGGGAACCACGCCAGCGGCACGCCGATCGTGCGGCCGTCGCTGAGGTCGACCCACATGCAGTCGGCATCGAACCGGATGGCTTCAGGAGAAATACCCATGCCATGTAGGCCAGGGACACCTCCGGGGTAAGCCAGAACTTGGCTTCATCCTGGCCCTGGAGCACATGGATGTGGGGTGGCTCCCGCGGGGAGCCTTCGTTGGAGTAGAACAGGAACCGCAGACCGTCGATGCGCAGGACTACCGGCATGGACTGACCCCTATCATGATGCAGTCGGTACCTTTGCCTTCCCGAGAGCTGACGGACCGCCCACACCTGCTAAACCCGGGGATCATCGGCCACCTGACCGTGTCTGTCTGGTGATCTCGCCTACCCGGCCCCGGCTTGCCCTCTTCCCGATCCTCCTGTGGATCTCACGGATGCTGAGGTCGGTCGATGCGGCCAGCGTCCTGATCTCCCCGACCAGCGCCGGAGCGAGCGGCGGGCGGCCAAGACGCCTGCCCCGCGCTGCGGCCGCCTTCATGCCCGCACTCACGCGTTCGCTGACCAGCGAGGACTCCAGCTCCGCCATGGCGGCGACGATCGTGAACATGGCCCGGCCCATCGGGCTGGCCGTGTCGATCTGGTCCCGGATGCTGATGAAGCGCACGCCGAGGTGGTCGAACTCCTCAAGGGCCGCCAGAAGGTGCCGCGTCGAGCGGGCGAACCGGTCGAATTTCCATACGAGCACGCAGTCGACCTCGCGGTTGCGGACGCTGGCCATCAGGGCGCTGAGCTGCGGCCGGCCCTTCCGGCGTCCGGAAACGGCGAGGTCGCAGTATTCCCCCACGATCCGGAGGCCGGCCCGCCCGGCATAGGCGCGCAGTCCGTCGTACTGCAGGTCCGGCCTCTGGTCCGGCGTGGAGACACGGAGATAGAGCGCGGTCCGTGTTCCGCCGGTCATGTTCGCTGGCAATCCGTCCAAGAATGCATACCTTTCCGGTCATCCGTACCGCTACCATCCACGCGTTGATTCCCCAAGGTTTTTCCGGCCGCCGTCGCGGCCCCTTTTTCGGACAGCCGGTTCGGGGCCATATTCCCATCTGACACCATCAGGGGGCCGCCGGACGGGCGGGAAACACTCCCGAGCCAGCATGAGTCCGAATCCGACCAGCCCCGACAGGGGAATCCCGAACATCCGGCAGCCTCGACAGGGTCGCCATCAGGCCCTGCCCTGCGGTCCTGTGGCCGTCCGGTCGAGTTCCGCGAGCAGGGACCGTACCACTTGCCGCAGACCCGGAAGCTCGTCCTGGGCAGCGGCCCAGACAGTCTCCGCGTCGACATGGTCGTAGCCATGGACCAGTCTGTGACGGAAACCTATTATGTCGTCCACCTCCGGAACCCGCCCGGCCAGTTCAGGCGAGGCCTGCCGGAGGCGGTTCAACGCTTCGCCAACGGTGATGAAATTCCGTTCGACCTGGTCCTGGATCCCGGCGGATGCGGCATAGGTGGCGAGGTCGATGCCATCGATACCCGGGGGTCACGCCGTGCTGTCATACACCACCTCGCGCGACCGGTCGATCGCCTCCCGCAGGTACCTGTTTTCGACCGAGCCCATCCTGATCACGTCCACCTCCCTGTCCAGAGCAGTCCGGAGGTCCCTGACCAGACCCATGCGCCGCCTGAAGAGCCCCGGCAGGGTCGGCGGCTCGAACTCCACCAGGAAGTCCACATCGCTCCTTTCGGGATCGAAGTCGGTGCCCCTGGCCGCCGACCCGAACACCTCAAGGCGCGACACCCGGTGGCGGCGGCAGATCCCGGCGATCCTCCCCTTCCTGTCCGCGATCTCGGCGTGCATGTCGGAATCCCTCTCCCATCCCCGGCACCCAACGTAGCCGATCCGCCAGCCCGATTCCATACGGGTGTTCCGGTCGAGGCTGGGGCCGGACGGGTGTGGATGATTGGCGGGGAGGGAGAGGCCGCGAAACTGCGGAGCCTGGGGAACCGGTTTCGGGCGCGTAACAAGCTGAAGGTCTTGGCCGCCAGGCATGGCGGAGAAAACAACTCGTTGAGCTGTCCAGGGAGTTTACCCCATTCTGGACCAGCTGGCATCGTCCCGTGGCAGTCGGCTGTCGTCGTCGATCACCGTCACCGTTGACCCGCCCGTGTCCGCCCACTCCCATAGGACGAGGGGTGCTGGCCCGTGTCCACACGGCAGGCCACGAGGGTCTGCGGCTGGAAGGGGCATCCATCCCAGCGGGCTGGCCTCGATCATCGCCGTGCCGGCCCTGAAGGATGTGTGGAGAGCGGGAACGCCGATGGGGTTGAACCGTCCGCCATGTCTGATGCCCCGCCGTCCCGCACCCGCGACGCGCGGGAGAAGGCGTCACGTCCCAGGCTGGGCGTCTGCGCGATCCCGCTCTCTGTGGTCCGCAGGCAGGCGGCGATGTGGCCGGGAGAGAAATGCCGGTCGGCAACGTAATCGGAAAGGTGCATGGCAACCCCGTCTTCAGTCACGCGCCCGCGCGGGGTCGTACGATGCCGCCCCAGTCCCTCGCGGCGCGCTCGATCATCTGCTTCTCGGTGCGGGCGAAGGCCCAGTCCAGCCCCCTGCCGCAGATCTGGAACTCCTCGACGGCGAGCCGCTGCCGCTCCGGTGTCAGGCCCCGCCACCACTCCAGGGCCTCGGGATGCACAGCCTCGCCCAGCTGCGGGCGCGGCCCGTCGCGGTCCTGGCGGTCGCCCTCGGCGCGGAGCCCGACGTAGCGGCGGCAGAACCCGAGGAAGGCGGCCTGCGCGTTGCGGGGCCTTTCCGCCTTCCCGGCCGCCCAGCCGCGCCAGAGCGTCTCCATGTGTCCCGGATCAAGGCCCGGATGCTCGCGCCGGAACGTCTCCAGGGTCTTCGGCGTCAGGCGACGGTCGCGTGGCTGGATTTCTGCCCGGATGCGTCTGGGGCCGTCGGTGTAGCGGGCCACCAGCCGGTCGTCGGAGAACCCGATGCTGTAGCCGAGCATGTCCCGGTCGGCCCAGCGGTTGGTCACCGTCCTTATCTGGCGTCGGAACTCACGGCGCTCGCTACCGGATCCGACCTTGGCCTGGAGCTTGGGGAGGCCGATGGACCATTCCGGCTGCTCGCCGCAGTGCTTGCGCACCACCTGATAGATGGCCCTGTCCAGCGGGGTCCGCAGCCGGAAGTAATCGGAATGCAGTGTAAGCACCCGCCGCGCCTCCAGTGCCTCGCGGATCCAGGCTGACAGGACGATCTCGCACCCCAGCAGCGCACTCGGACGGTCCCTGCGGTTGTGGCGCCGCACCATGGACGCCTCGTCCACCACTCCGAACAGCCTGTTGTAGGTGGTTTCCTCGCCACGCAGGTTCGTCTTCAGGGTCAGGGTCGTCAGGCGGTGGATGCCATCCTCCACCGCGGCATACTGCGGTCCACCGACCCTCCGGTTGGCGAAGCGCAGCAGCTCACCCGCCGACATTCTCACCACTTCCGGCACCGGACGGCCCCTGCGGATCTCGGCCATCGCCACCGACATGCAGTAGATCAGGATGTCCTGGTCGAATATTGTTGGCAATCCGAATGGCCCTGGAAGCAGTTCGATGTAGTTGCCCCGGGCATCCTCGAAGCGGCGGATGCCGTGGTGGGGCTGGGGCGCGAGACCGAAGAACGGGAACTCCAGATGCTCTGCCAGCTCCTTGAGGGGGACAGAGGCCAGGTCCGCGACGAACAGGTCCGGCTGGTGCCGATGGGGAACGAGATTTGTCATGATCTGCGAATAACAGAACCGTGTGTAAATAACAACTTTCGTCACTTTGCCCACGCATTCATGGGGTCATTTCGTCACTTTGCCCACGCCATTTCGTCACTTTGCCCACGCTGCTGTCAATAATATCCCTTGATTTCAGTGGCATACATGCTGATTTCCAGCCCGTAACAGTACTTTAACAGGTGTACTATCTAACACAGGGCCCACGTCTGTGGAAAACCACGGCTTGGAACCCCGGAAAACGCCGGTGCGGAGGCACCCCGCCCGACCGGACCGCGGGCCGGAGACGGGGAGGTTTTTGAGAAAAGGTCGCTGAGAGGCGGCGGGGCGCCAAGAACCCGGACGGCAGCGCCGGTTGGAGGGAAGGAAGGTCTTGAAGAAGGGCGCGCGTGTCCGGGAACTGTTCCAGTCCAGGACCCCCCGATCGAAGAGCCAGCCGGAAGGAATGTCGGGGCGCGGCGCCCCCTAAGGCGGCACTGACCGGGCAGGGGCGTCAGATGAGACTGTCCTCGATCCGCCGCCGCTCCAACATGTTCCCTCCTTTTGGTTCAACCGGTGCCCTTCGGACCGGAAGTGGGGCAGGATTGATTCCACCCGTCGATCCCGCGCCCGGCGACACCGGAGAGTTCGACCGGCCGCCGGGCGGGAAAGCGCGCGGTCAGCGACAGGCTCCCGCCTATCGCCTCCACCGTCCTGCGCAGCTCGCGCAGCGTCATTTCCTCGGCTATCATCCCGGCGGCCCTGTCCTCGATCCGCGTCATCGCTTTACCCTTTCGTCGGCGGGGCGGTTCTTCCGGTGCCGGTCGAACCGTTCGTCGGCCTTGCGGACGAGTTGGCGGTAGAAGCGCCGCCCGCCGCCTCCCGACCTGTCGCTGGCACCGGAAGAACCGCCCCGCGCTTTGGGTCGAAGGCGAAGGCAACCCGCCATGCCCCGTCCTCCACGGGCGCGATCCGTTCAATGTGTCCGCATCGTGCTGGACGTTGCCTCGGACACGTAATCGGGGATTTGCTTTTCGGAATCAGGCAGGCGGGAAGTATGAGCGGGCCAGGACGAGCACGACCCCGACAAGGACCGACACAAGGATACCAAGCAACAGCTTGTCACGCCGTTCCATATCCGCACGGAACCGCTCAAGGGCGGCCGAAAGGTTGGCTTGCATCGTGTTCATGCGTTCCTCCAGAACGGCGACCTGCCGGGCAAGGTCTTGGTTGTCAGGCGTTTCGGTCATTGCTTCTGATATAGGGATCATATGGACTATGTAAACATTTATCCTCCGGCTTGGCGCTGACAAGCCGTACGGCCATGTCGTGCAGGTATTCTATCCAGAACACTTCAGGCAGGCTCACAAGATGCCCTGCTGAGGTTTTTTCACCCGGTGGTGCGTTCTTCCCCGCCCGGGCGGGGAAAATGGCCGGTGTTGCACTTTGGACTGGAAGTGGGGACATATGTCCAGCTCCTCGAGCGCTTGCTGAACGCAGCCGCGGCCACTCGTTACCTCTGCCTGTTCGAGGAATTCTTTCCACAGAAGTTCAGCAGCTGCCTCGGGAGTCAGCCTTTCCCGTTGCTCTCCAAACCCCATCATCTTCATCAGCTTCGACCGTGAACCAGCCGTTTGCGGTGCCTGGTGACGAGTCCTGAAATCCTTATGTAGGTTTTCTGTTCCGTTGCTACTCAGACCCCAGATACCTTTTGTCGACCGAGCCCATCCTGATCATGTCCACCTCCCTGTCCAGGGCTGTCCGGAGGTCCCTGACCAGGCCCATGCGCCGCCTGAAGAGCCCCGGCAGGGTCGGCGGCTCGAACTCCACCAGGAAGTCCACATCGCTCCTTTCGGGATCGAAGTCGGCGCCCCTGGCGGCCGACCCGAACACCTCGAGGAGCGACACCCTGTGGCGGCGGCAGATCCCAGCGATCTCCTCCTTCCTGTCCGCGACCTCGACGTGCATGTCGGAATCCCTCTCCCGGCCCCCAGCGTAGCCGATCGGCCAGCCCGATTCCATGCGCTGATTCTCGAAGGTTTTCCGGCCGCTGTCGCGCGCCCTTTTTCGGACAGCCTGTTCGAGACCATTTTCAAGGTCGGGAAGGTGCTGTAAGGAAGCGCTGCCGCCGGGACTGCGCGGTCGGCGTCTGGCGGGGTTCTAGCCAGAATTACGTCGCTGAGCCCAGATCCAGCCTTCTGACTCCGGAGATCTGGCGGGCGGGCCCTCAAGGCGCTCGCGGCACAACGTGAAATCGAGAGCCACTTTGGCACAAACCCTGGCGTCGCGAACATCTGCATCGCGGCCCTCTTTTTTTGGATGAGGGTCCTGCAGCCGTGCGCAGCAGAGACCCGGATATGTTTCGATGATGGTCAGGCGGCGGTCACGATCGGTCCATACCCCGCACGTTTCAGGCGTGGGGGCGAAGCGTGCGACGACATGCATTGCCTTCGTACTCTGGCTGCCGATCATGTCCTTGATGGCCGAGAGCGGCATTTTCTCGCCGGCAAGGCGCCGTTCCGTCTCACGGAACAGGTAGGGGTTGGTGGCGGACGACTGGCCGATCCGGTCAGCTGTCTCCCCGCACGTGACCAGGCGCGTGAAGGCTTCGGGAAACCGAGGGGCGCGTCGATCGCGATAACCACGCGTTCGGGCGGGGCGGAAACATCGATTTTGCAAAGCCTCAGCAGCGCGGAGAGGAAATCGGCGGATGAGCCCGCTCCGTTGATCGTTTCGCGCAGATTGCCCCAGAAGGGCTGGCCGATGCATTGCTCCTTGTAGTCCAACACGACCAGAGCGTCGCGGCTCTTCTGGTTACGGTCGCAGTTCCAGCCACCAACATCCCAGCCGATGAACGCAGCCTTGCTCATGTCACGGATGACTGCATGCCGCTACACGACGGAAAGTCTGGCCCGGACATGCCAAGGGAGTCGGCGTTCCACGGCGCGGGCCGGGGCCTTTCCGTGCCTTGGGTGGCGGAGCCGCCGATCAGAAAGGCCAGCGGATCAGGAAGCCCAATACGACAACCGCCGCGAGCCACAGACCAACATGCCAGCGCATGTTGTCCTTGTCACGCTGGGCCATATCCGCCCGGAACCTGTCCAGTGCGCTTTCGTATTCGGCCTGCCGGGTTTTCATGCGCTCCTCCAGCACGGCGACCTGCCGGGCAAGGTCATTTATGTCCGGCTCGCCGCTCATGACCATAACATAGAACCGGCGCCGATGTGGCGCAAGCCGGCTTCTGGGTTGATCCCAACAAAGGTCCGAAAGTCCCACAGGATTTCCGGCATTTCCCGATGGCGGCGGCAAAGCGAACTGTCCGGTCCCGGTCGGGCATCTCAGCGGCCGGCATCGGTGAAATAGCCCGCTGCCCTCAGCGTGGCCTCCTCGCTCCACCGCGAAGGAGGCCACCCGGCAGGCCGGTCCCTCCGCGGTGCGACGAACGTCAGCGCATTGTACACGACAAGGTCCCCGGCGAAGAACTTCGACACTAAATGTTCGGTGGCGCCGCCCTCCTCCTGGCAGATCAGGCGGAGCTCGCGGGCGGCGTTCCCGTCCGGCAACGGGATGGACCTGGAGCTGGTCGCGTAGTCGCCACCGCATTTCCGGGCAAGGTAGGCAGTGTCAGCCGGGTCGGTGTCCCTGAGTCCATACTGCCCGGGGCTGCGTGGCACCAGCAGCGACCAGCCGAACAGCCCGTGTTCCGGTGCGGTCCAGGCAACCGAGTCCGGCTGCCCCATCTCCTCCAGCTCCCCCTGTGACAGGAACCGGAAGTCCCGGATGCCAAGGCCGGTGAGAACGGTCGTCGCGAGCTGGAAGGCGGCGGTCCTGTCCGGCTGGGTATGGGTCGGTGCATGGTCGAAATAGCGGGCTGCGCAGTCCATGGTGGCCCCGAGTGCGCGGAACGTTCCGGTCAGGTCATACCGGCCCTCCCGCCCGGCTCCCCGTACGGTCAGTGTGTAGCCTCGCATGAAGCTCTCCAGCGCACGGTCGAAGTCCGTGACCTCCAGCGCCGCGAACCCATCGGCCAGCACCGTGGCGCTGCCATGGAAGGGCGGCCGCCTGTCCACGTGAAGCACCACCGGGAACGACTCGCCCACCGGGATGCCGGCCAGTGCCGGGCTGGTCACGGCAACCGTGACGGTCGCCTGCCGGTTGACGGTGAAGTGAAGGACATCGCCGGTCACGTAGCCTGCGCTGATCCCGCAGTGCGTGAACGCGCCCGAACCTTCGGAGCCGTAGGCGCCTCCCTCCCAGTTGCCTATCCTGAATGTGGATCCCGGTATGGGATCGGCAACCGCCGCGCCGGCAGCCAGCATGAGCGCGATGCATGAATGCCTGAACCGCATTCTGTGTCCCTCTGGATGTCCGGTGAGAAGGTTGCGCCATGAAGGGAGGGTTTGTCGAACGCCGGGCGGCCCCGGGGATTGAAAGCCGTCGACCGCGGATCGGTCGCGGCAATGCGGCATGGCGTCTTCGACATTCCGGGGATTTATGGTTGACACACCCCCCGTCGGCATCCCATGTCGGTTCCATAGGGGTTCATGATCGGCCGGGAGAGCCCCCCCGCCGCCGCGAGGCGGTCCAACCGCAAGGGTGGATTGAAGAGGTCGCCGAGGTAGCCAGGGAGCCGCGAGGCTCCCTCGGCGTTTCACGGGCGGCGGTACCTGACGACCGCTCCCCTGCGCGCCGCGGCGACGACCGCGCGCAGGCCCGTCCTTGCCCTTCCCTCCTCCGGCTGGACGCGCGGATAGGCGCTTTCCACCTGCATGAGGAGCGTGTGCCGGAAACCGTCGAATACGCCTCGCGGGCGACGGGCGCTCCGTCGCCGCGGCAGCACCCGTAGTTCCGTTCGGAACGGGTCACGTAAACCTGGATTTCCGGCAGCGCGGCGATCAGGTCCGGCAGTTCGAGGGACGCGTCGAAACGCGTGCGGTCGAAGACACGCGCGCGGTTCCCGTCCATGATGAGGAATTCCGGCGGCGGACCGCCGCCGTCCCATCCGGAGCTCCAGCAGTGGCAGGAGTAGCGGACGAGGATCCTTACGGCATCGCCACCGCCCGTGCCGCCGGTATCGAGCGTCATGACATGGGGCGCGAGATGCGGGACCTCGATGCGCGCCGCGTCGATCCTGTCACCAGCCCAGACACGCCCGGTCCGGCTGCGGAGCAGGCCGTCGGTGCCGAGCAGGAGACGTTGTCCCGGCGCCTCACCGGCCATCCGGCTCAGCCCCTTCCTTCCCGTCCGCGTCCGTCTTTCCCGGTTCCCCCCAGTCGATGTCGAGGCCGATCCCCTCGAAGAGATGTCGGTCGCGTTCCCTGACGAACCCCGGCAGCCTGCGGGCGGCCCAGCCCCTGAGCCGTCCGCCGGTCCCCGGGTTCTCCATCTCGTGGAGGATCAACGCGCCGAGCAGGATCTTCCTCCTTGTGTCCTCCTTCCGGCGTCTCTGCTCGGTGCGGGCCCTGATGGCCTGCATGCGCGCCTCGATGGCTTTCTTCCTCTCCGCGAGCTCCTCGAGCCGCTCGCCGTCCGTCCTCCGCCTTCCGCCCGTCATGGCCGTCCGCTCCCGGACAGCGCCCAGAGCCCGAGGGCAGCGAGAAGCAGCCCCGCCCCGAGACCGGCCGCGAGGCGACAGCGGACATGCTGTTCCACCATCTCCAGCAGCTCCTCCGGCCCGGTGACCAGATGGCTCCCTTCCAGGTCCGGGTGGATATCCTCCGGCGCGTAGCCTGTCGGCCAGCCGGTTTCCGCGTTCACGACCCATGACGCCTCCCGGCGGTGCTCACCGAGCAGCCTTCCGACACCCACCGCGGCGATCCCCAGCGCGCCCGCGACGGCGCCGTACGTGCACCTGACCGTCCGCGCGTTCAGGCAGTCCAGGATGTCCTCGATCCCGATATCCACGCGCCCCTCCGTCCGTTTCCGGAGGGCCATACCGCGTCCCGCCCCCGCGCGCAACGCGGAATCCGGGGTGTCCCCCGCGCCATCCCACTTTACGGAGTAAAGGCGCGCTTATGAGTTGCTCCGCAACTCGCGCCCCGCTACGCTGCGTGTGTCCGTGAAGACATCCCGGGAGGCCGCGATGGCGATCCACCACCTGAGCGTGAAGCCGGTTCGCCGCTCGACGGGCCGCAGCGCGGTTGCGGCGGCGGCCTACCGGGCCGGCGCGCTTCTGCGGGACGCGCGGACGGGCCTGTCGCACGACTTCCGCCCGAAGGGCGGCGTGGCGGCGGCTGGGATCGTCCTTCCGTCGGGCGTCGACGCGCCGTGGGCGCTGGACCGGGAGGCGCTGTGGAACGCGGCGGAGGCGGCGGAGCGGCGGCGGGACGCCCGGACGGCGCAGGAGGTCGAGGTTGCGCTTCCGGCGGAGCTGACGGACGGCCAGCGGCGGGACCTTGCGGAGGCCCTGGCGCGGCACCTTGCGGAGGGGCACCGCTGCGCGGCGGACTGGGCGGTGCACGCGCCGCCGCGTGGCGGCGACGGGCGCAACCACCACGCGCACATCCTGCTGACGGTGCGGGAGGTGACGGCGGACGGGCTCGGTGACAAGATCCTGCTGGAGCGGGAGAACGGGTGGCTGCGGCGGCGTGGGCTGGCGACGGGCCCGGAGCGCGTGCGGGCGCTCCGGGCGCAGTGGGCGGACCTGGCGAACGACGCGCTGGCGCGGGCGGGGCACGACCTCCGGATCGACCACCGGTCGCACGCGGCGCGGGACCTCTGCGCGCGCCCGACGCGGACGGTGGGGGTCCACGCGACGGCGCTGGCGCGGCGGGGCGCGGCGGTGGAGCGGACGGCGCTGTCCGCCCCCGACCGGGAGTGGAACCTCGCGGCTCTGTCCGACCGGGCGGGGGACCTGCTGCGGCTGGTGGCCGACGGGCGGAGCGTGTTCCGCCGCGGCGACGTCGAGGCCGCGGCGCGGCGGGCGTTGGGCGGCGACCCGGCGGCTGTGGAGGCGGCGGTGCGGGCGGCGCTGGCCTCGCCGGAGCTGGTGGAGGTCTCCGCCGGCGGTGGTGTCCCCGCGGAGCTCTACACGACGCGGCGGACGGTGGCGCTGGAGACGGCGCTGTCGCGGACGGCGCTGCGGCTGCGGGGCGCCGGTCGGGGCGTTCCGGAAAGGGACGTGGCCGCCGCGCTGGCGGCGTCCGCCGCGGGTGGCCGGCGGCTGTCGCGTGAGCAGGCGGCGGCGGTGCGGCACGTGACGGGCGCCGGGCGGATCGCGCTGGTGGCGGGTTCGGCCGGGTCGGGGAAGTCGACGGCGCTGTCGGCGGCGCGGGACGCCTGGGAGCGGGCCGGCGTCCGGGTGGTGGGGGCGGCGCTGGCGGGCAGGGCGGCGGACGGGCTGCGGGGCTCCTCGGGGATCGCGTCGCGGACGCTGTCGGCCTGGGCGCACCGCTGGGAGCGCGGGGAGGACCGGCTCGGGGCGGGGGACGTGCTGGTCGTCGACGAGGCGGGGATGCTGGGCACGGCGCAGCTGTCGGCGGTGCTGGGGGAGGTGGACCGGCGCGGGGCGAAGGCGGTTCTGGTGGGCGATCCCGAGCAGCTTCAGCCGATCGGGGCCGGCGCGGCGTTCAGGGCGCTGTCGGAGCGCTGCGGGGTGGCGGCGGTGACGGAAATACGCCGCCAGCGGCGGAAGGCGCACCGGCGGGCGTCGGAGCTGTTCGCGGCGCGGCGGACGGCGGAGGGGCTGGAGGCCTACCGGCGGGAGGGCGCCGTCGTCTGGGACGACACGCGGGAGGGGGCGCTGGCGGCGCTGGCGGAGGGCTGGACGCTGGACGCGCTGGAGCGTCCGGAGGCGTCGCGCCTTGCGCTGGCGCACCGGCGCGAGGACGTGCGGGACATCAACCTGCTGGTGCGGGAGGGCCTGCGGGCGGCGGGGCGGCTGCCGGAGGGGGGGACCGCGGTGGCGACGGTGCAGGGCGAGCGGACGTTCGCGGCGGGGGACCGGATCGCGTTCCTGGCCAACGACGCCCGCCTCGGGGTGCGCAACGGCGCGCTGGGGACGGTGGAGGCCATGGAGGGGACGTCCATGCGGGTTCGCCCGGACGGCGGCGGGGCGGCGCTGGAGGTCGACGCGGAGGCGTTCCGGGCCATCGACCACGGCTACGCGGTGACGGTGCACAGGTCGCAGGGCGCGACGGTGGACCGGACGTTCGCGTTCGCGGGCGCGACGATGGACCGTCACCTGACCTACGTGGCGATGACGCGGCACCGGGAGGACGTCCGGCTCCACGCGGCGCGGGAGACGTTCGGGGGCTTCGGGGGCCTGTCGCGGCGGCTGTCGCGGTCCGGGCTGTCGCCGAACGCGCTGGACTGCGCCGGGTTCCTGGCGCGTCGCGGGCTGGCGGGGTGGCTGTACCGCATCGGGCGGGGCCTGGGCCGCGGGCTGGAGGCGGTGCCCTCCCTGAAAGGGACGTTCCTTCGGTTCCCGGAGGGCGGCCGGGAGCCTCCGCCGCCGACGGCGCTCACCGACGGGGTGACGGAGCGGCTGCGCCAGCGGATCGCGGCGGCGTCACGGGCGCGGGAGGAGGCGGCGGAGCTGGAGAGGGCCCGGGCGGCGGAGCGCGGGCGCGGCATGGGACCGGGCATGGGCCTCTGAGGGGGGCGACGGCGATGGAGGACGGCATGGGGACGGACGGCTGGGAGGACGGCGCGGACGGCGGCGCCGGGGACGTGGAGCGGGCCTTCCGGGAGGTCGCGGAGGCGCTCGCGGAGCAGCGCAGGGACACGGCGGAGCGGATCGCGGCGCTCGACGCCAGCCTGGCGCGGGCCACCGAGGCGCTGGGAGCGCTGGTGCGGACGGAGTACGCCGGCGAGCTGGCGGGGCTGCGGAAGGGCGTGGACGGCCTCGCCCGGCGGACGGAGGCGGCCGCGGAGCGCCTCGGGAGGCTGGACGCGGCGGCGGCGGATCTCCCCCGGACCTCCGACGGGCTGCGGGAGCGGACGGGCGAGCTCGCGCGGCACCTCCGACGGCTCGACGGCCTGTGCGGCATGCTGGACCGGATCGTGGAGCGGCCCGCCGCGGCGGCGCGCCAGCGGCTGAACCTCCTGCGGTGCCTCGCGGCCGGTGTCGGGACGGGGCTGCTGCTGGCGGCCCTCGGGCTCTGGGCGCTGCCCGACCGGATGGAGACGGCGGCGGCGCGGACCGTCATGGGCGTCAGCCACTGGGACGCGGCGTGGCGCATGATGGACGCGCACGGAACGGAACGGTCACGGACCCTGGGCGTCCTCACATGGGTCGACGCCGGCAGGGAGGAGGCGGAAAGGCACCGCCTGTGCCGCGACAGGGCGAGGGAGACGGGGCAGCCGCAGCGGTGCGCCGTCACCTTCCGTCCGAGATGACGGGCGGTCCCGCGGCGTGATCAGATACGACTCGATCTGCTGTCAAAGAGTTTCGCTTCTGGCTGCGCGTTGAACCAATCAGGGACGGTCAGGGCGATCCCCGACCCGCTGGTCAACCTGACCGACCGCACGCTGACGGGAGGCGGGTCCGAGTTCATGCCGAGACCTCCCGCAAGGCATCATACATTTGCTGGCCCACCCGCTCCATGCCGGGCAATGTCGCCAGCTCGGCTGCGTATCCAGACGCCCTGACCCGATCCCCGCCCGCAATTTCAGGCACATATTTGTGGAACTGAACCAGCTGCAGCAGAATATCCGCCCTGATTTCAGGGATGTCACATGCCGCCACCAGAAGCCTCTCCAGTTTCCTGGAGTTCTTTTTCAGGGCGAGCCGGGACTGGCTATGCCGAGCCGCGAAGATCGCCTGCGCGATTTCGATCAAGCTGTCGACCGGCCCGTGTAGCCCTGTCCGGGCGTCATCGTGTAACAGCGACTGGACCGAGCCCGGGATTTCCTCGATTTCGAGCGTGGACAGATAGATCACCATCCGCGCAAACGTCATCTGCTCCGAGACAGGTAGCTGTGTTGGGTCAATGCCGTCGAACAGCATCAGACTCCCGGCAGAAAAAGACGACAGATCGCCGTTGAAATACAACTCGTCCAGCGTTTCGGAAGTGACCGGACCTTCCGGCATCGGAGCATCACGTGATCGCACGCCAGTCAAATGCGCCCACATATGTTCTCGGATGGCCTCGGCGTCCGCAAGGCGGAGCAGCCGCTCCCGCTCGGACCAAACTGCGCCGATGCCCTTTTCCTCGACTATGGCCGCGAAATAACTTGATCCAAAGGTGTAGACGTTGGCAGGAGAGACCTGACGTCGGGCAAGACCCCGACACCATTCAATGTTCAACCCGATTTCCGGCGTATAGCTTAGCATATCCCCATTGGCGGCCTCCTCAAACAGCATGGCGACTCCCTCGTCGATTTCAGGCACACCGGTCAGGCCAAAGCCGTGCAGTACTTCATGCAGGAATCCAGCATATGGGGCCCTTAGGGAGCATTGGTGCACGAACACAAGGGACAGCCCGGACGCAAACTGGAAGCATCGCTCGCGGGTCGGCTCATGCGTTTCGCAGATGCAGATGTCGTGGCCAACGCCAGTGAAGGTCAGTAATGCCTCGATACACGGCCGCAGGTCGACCTGTATCTGTGACGGGTTTTCATAGGTGAACAGAGACACCCGGGCAGCCAAATCCACCCCATACGCAACCCGATCAAGGTCCTGCAGATGCACGGGCGACACAGCGGCCCGCAAGTCGGGAGACCACGCACCGTCCCGCATCTGCAACCCATAGAGAACGAATTTCTGGGTGATGCGATGGCTTTCAAGCATAGCGAACTCCGTACCAAAGCAGGTGCCCGACGGCTTCGCTACGCGGATCAATGCCAACAAACGCGCCGACCAGATCCTCGAACCCACCTCCCCAATGGAGATTGTCGACGTCCATAGCCGTCAGACACATGCTGAGGTGGTGAGCCACAATCCCCAATTCCATGACAGAGAACCGATACCCCTGGCGGCCATATTTCACGATCGACCGCTCCCAAACCGCCGACAGAATGAACACACCCTGTGTCGTGTCGATTAGGTCATGCTTGCCATCACACAGGGCACGCCTTAGCATCGCGTGATGCTCGGGACCAAACGTGCGAAGTTCGTACAAACGTGACGTGCGGGGGTTGAGGTAGCGCAGTATGAAACTGTCCCCTTTGCGTTCCAACAGGTAGATGTCGACCGGAAACAACCCACCTGCCGACGCATATCCGCGAAACCCAAGTTCTGCTGTTTCTGAATATTGCGTGATCCCATGCCGGGTATCGCAACAGGACTTCAACGCCGACAACAGCTTGGACCGGTCAAACGCCACATCGGGGTCAAACTCTCTGGTTGAGCGTCGCCGCTCATTGATCTGGTCAAACCCGGTCGACGGGAGTTTGGCATCGCTGATGCCTTCCCATGGGGCGTTGTAGTTGCGATAGTTACGGCTCGTCTCTTCGACGCCCCGCGTCGAATCTACGTATTGGGACGATCTCAGAAAGGTCTTTACGGACGAGAATGGCTTAATCTTGGTCGTATCGTGAAAGGCGGTACATTCTTCCAACTGGTCGGGTTCGAAGCCGTTAACGGTGATATATTTTGACAGGTTCATGCCATCCTCACGGAAAAGCGTGTGGTGGATCAAACTCGATGCGACCACCCCAATCGATGCCGCGATAGTCTGCGAACTGCGCAATGCGGCGGGGGTCAGTCTGTGGGCTGAGATAACCCGCCGAGAGCGGTTGGAGTCCCGCAACAAAGGCTTTAACAACCACGAATCCAATATCAGCCGTGTCGGGACTGGTGAGATCAAGCCAAGCTGGCTCGAACCCCGCTTTCACAACCTGCGAAACAAGAAGGTCCAGCTTCTCCTTTGGGCTGCTGGTGTCTGTCACCCATTCAGCCGGGATTTCGTGTATGACATTTGGTGCGTCCACCCACCACAGATAGGAATCCGACTTCCGTCTATTTAGGTAGTACGAGACGTGATCCGGGAAATCGTCGATCTCCAGCTTATTTTCGACTGACGTATCAAGCCGCTTCATATCAAGGCACCAATTGTATGTGTGCATTGACTCCACGATGGCCTTGGTCACAGCGTCAGCCAGGTTCAGGTTGCATGATGCGCCGGTGGCGATTCCACCATCCTCGATTCGAATGCAGCTGACGATTATCGGCACCTCAACATCCGTACGCATCGCAAACACGCGCAAATTCAGCTCCAAACGCGCAAGCTCGTGCGACAAGCGTTCGGGGATCAGGTTGAGAACCAAATCATCGGACAGAACATCCGGCGAGGTCTTCGACAGCCAATAGCTGCAATACCCATCCCGCTCGACCACTTCGCAAAGGCCGGTATAGATCGCCGCTTTGAAAGATATGTGTGACGCCAGCCCCGTGGAATAGCTGCGATCAAGAATCTCGTGCATATATTTCGCTTCGAAATTCATGCAGGCGCATGAGGCCGGCACATGGTACGGCTCGCCCGTCGCCAGCGATCTCCCCTTCAGCCAATGGCGTAATTTGTCCAGATCGGGGCGAGCGAACTCAAATTCGGGATCCTCGTAATCCGCATCACTGAAGTAAATCGCATTGCTCAGGAAATGTGCCCCACCAGGGACTTGATCTGCGCTTGCCTCAATCAGCTCAAGGTGCATCCAGTTCGAGGCAGCGTACCGTTCCACGGCTTCCCCAAGCGTCGACCACAACGCTTCATCACGGTCGAGACCGGCACCAGACGCCTGCCGTGAATTCGGCGGTAAGCGCTCAACGGCCATTTTGCACAGGACAGTCGGATCCTGAAATTCGGCGATATAAATATGCACTGGTGCTTCGCTGACTTGCGTCGGGACTTCCGACAAATAGGTGATAAGCCCAGATTCGAAAGACACTGTGCGATTCAATATGTGCATCAGTTCCATCACTTCGGACACAGCTTCTGCCAGTATGCCATCGCCAGTGATGGAGACGGACTCAAATGTAGGGACTACAAAGCTGCCTTTGGCAGCGCGTGTCACAAGGTGTTCATGCATGTAGATTGCGCGGCCTATTGTGTTCGACTGACATTCCTTCGGGATCAGAACGCAAACTTGGCGCAGTGTGTCAAAAAGTTCTGATACGATGTCGGATTCCAATGCAGCAGGCATTTGAGAAAATTTTGATTTCCATGCGTCGCCATGCGATGCGGTCGCTCGATCCAGCTCGACGGCCAGTTCAGGGGCTGGACACTCGATCGTGACGTGGCGCGAGTCCGGGAACCTGAACTGCAGAATGTTGTCCGCCGCAATGTTCATTTTTACGGCGGGGTTGAGGCAATATTCACTTTCCACTGCCATTTTCCAAACCAAAGAGCTTGAAACAAAGTGTGGCCGACGACCCCGCCGGCCACACACATCAAACTCGCCTAACGGCTACAGCTGCAGCAGCAGGTACTAGAACTACTGGTGCTCCGGCCGGCCGAGATAGCCGCGCCCAACTGCCAGTGGCCCCGGACACGATCACTGCTGGAGTACATCACGATCTTCTTCATCGGAGAACTCCTTCTGTTGGTATGCTGACCAATTGCCAGCATTCCCTTATTATAAATCATCTGCAACATTTTGTCAATAAGGGGCTTCTTCATCAGGGTTCCAACGTTGCAGTGAGTACACATTTCAAACAACTGATATTAAATGATATTTCTATGATCCAGATTGTTGTCGACCTCAATCAAATGTGAATTCCCAACATCGTGAAACCATGAATCCGGCCACAGGGAGGTCCGGGCATATATTCATGCGACGACGCCAGTTCCGCTATGGCCGTAGGTCTGGATACGCAGCCGAGCTGGCGAAGAAGCGCACACCGAGGTGGTCGAACTCCTAAAGGGCTGCCAGAAGGTGGCGCATGGAGCGGGCGGACCAGTCGAATTTCCATACGAGTACGCAATCAGCAATGGAACGGGCACTCAGGACGAAACAATGCGGGATTCAACACCGGCCGGTCGCAGCGATGCACCGTATGACCGGATATCGACTGCCGGGTGGAGCGGACGGAAAGGAAAGGTTTGCCCTCCGGATACAGGATACCGGAGGGGAGGCGGCAATCCGGAGCTCTCGCTGGTCCGCCAAATACCGCGCCCCGGCCCGCGTCGGCGGAAGTCGGCTGGCCGCTACTGTGGTGACATGGTTGCAGACCGCCTAGGCATCCCTTCCGTCGATCGGGGAACGGAAAGGAACCGATAGCCGTGGATTCGGCAGGCATGCCAGTCCGGGGCGCTGACCGCAGCCGCCTGTTCTGGTTCAGTTTCCACCGCCGTACTCCCGCTGCAGGAGTGCGACCGCCCGTTCCAGCGTCTCGCCCAGCCCCCAGCCGTTGTCGTCGGCTATCCTGCTGAACTCCTCTATCGTTTCCGGCCTCACCTTGAGATTGAACTGGGCGTTCCTGCCGGTGCGGCGCCCGCGTACTCGCCCCGGGCCCTGATGCGCCCTGGATTCCCGACTCCTGAACCCCGCCGCCTCCGCCGCCTGTTCCGTGCCTGTCTTCGGGGCTGCTTTGGGTTTCGGGGAGAATTCCTCCAGATTCCCGAGCGCCGCACCAAATCCCAGATCCGCCCGTTCAACCGTCATACCTGTTCCGTGACCTCCCTGAGCCTTTTGATGACCTCCCCAGCAAATTTCCGGGCATTCCGGATCGCCTTCCCGACATTGCTCGCCTGTTCCGGGCCCAGTCCGGACAGGGTTCCGCCGAACTCCAGCAGGTCGCGGAAGGCCGCGCGTTCCACAAGACCGGTCTGCAGGACGTCGATCCCATTTTCCCGGAGCTGGTCTTGCACATTCCTGAGGGCGCGCGAGCGCATGGCGGCGCTGGTCCGGGTCAGGACCACGCTGTGCGGTATATCTCGGCGGACCATTCTGGCTTGGTTCCCGATAAGCCGGAGTGTCTTGGCCCCTCCCCTCGCGTCCATGGAGGAACCCTGCATCGGTATCAGGACCAGATCCGACATGCCGACAGCGCTGGCGACCATCAGGCTTGCCGTACCTTCCAGATCCACGATCACGAACTGTGCCTCCCGCGATGCGGCCTCGATCTGGTCAATGATGCTGTCCTCCGTCGCTCCATCCCTGACGGAGACACCCTCCGGTCGCCCGGGCAGCGAAGCCCACTGCGATATCCACTGCTCCGGATCCGCATCGACAATGATCACCGAGGCTCCGCTCTCCGCCAGCTGCGTCGCGAGAATCAATGCCGTGGTGGTCTTGCCGGATCCGCCTTTCGGATTTGCCATGGAAATGACCGGCATGGGTTTCCTTCTGCTTGCGTTGTTAAAGATAGCCGATAGCTATCCGATAGCTATCGGCTATGCAAACATTTTTACCACTGTTTTTGCCTGTGGCTGGCAATCCCGAGATACGCTGCGCAATCGAGTGCCGCATTCACCAAGCAGACCGCGGACCGGATAAAATCGAAAAGCGGCGAGCTTGTCTTCACCGCCGCCTATCCGCAGGAAGTGGATATGAACACGCACGTGCCGGGTCGACACGGAATCGCCACCCGCCAGGAGGCGACCCGACTCGGGCCGAAGCCACCCGACCAGATCCATGATCTCATGAACGCCGTCAACGGCGCGGTCTGCCCATTGATCATATAGCTCCTAGACAAACAGTTTCGCGGCGCGGATAAAGGCGGCGGTGACCGTCAACGCCGTGATCGTCTGGCGTCTGGCGGCCCTGACCCTCATGGGACGGGACACGCCGGGGATGCCCGCCGGCACGATGTTCCCTGCCTCGGAGACCGCCATGCTGCCTGACTACGCGGCCGCCGCCGGCGTGCCGGTTCCCGGCCGGGAGCGGCCGGAGGACCCGCCGGACCTCGAGGCGGTGTCGCTCGGACAGGCCCTGCCGCCCGTCGCCCGGCTCGGCGGGTACCTGAACCGCAGGAACGATGGCCCGCCGGGCCACCAGACCGTCTGGGAGGGATACACGCGGCCTGTCACCGGGGCGCGGACGATCGAGCGGATCGAGGCGAACGGCGCGGCAGGCGCACTGCATCCCTATCCCGCGCGGAACGCATGAACGCCCGGAACCACCGCCGACGGCGATCCGGAACCGACCTGGCCGCTTACGGAACCGGAAGCGCAATTGTCCAGTGACTAAGTGATCAATGGGCAGGACGCGGTTCTTTCGTCCTGCGGCGTTCCGTCGGCGTTGCTGGGCTTCCAGCACGTTGACGCGGCAGGCCGGCGCGAGGCGTTGAGGCAGTTCCTTCATACGACACTGCAACCGCTTGCCCGGACGATCGAGGCCGAATTCGCAAGCGCGGGCACTTCCTTTGCTTTGGACTTCAAGGCGGTTCACGCCGCCGACATCCAGAGCCGCGCAAGGGCCTTTATGCAGCTGGTGAAAAGCGGGGTGGACATAGACGAAGCCTGGGAGATCGCGGGCTTCGACACCTGAAACGGAGGTAACGGGAATGTCAGGATTGCGGGTTGTTCTGGGAGTCGACCACCATTGGCCGGACCCGGGAAGCAACGCGGAGAACAGGGGACGCTTCGACGGGAAGGCGCTGGGATCGGGGGCGCAGGCCGCGTCATTCCCGACCGCCGATCCGCTTCCGGCGAACTGGGTTGCGCTTCACGCGGACGCCGCCGTCAAGGCACACAGCGCGATCATGGCCGCATGCGGCATGGAAAGCGCGGCGGCGCGGGCCGCGTGGCTTCAGGGCTACAAGGACGGGCTTATAGGCGCGATGGAATCCGTCCAGGGCTTCCACTAGCCACTGCCGGGCGGTTTCAGGAAAAAGCTACCCGCCGAGCGCAAGCCCCAGCGTGATCCCCGTCACGACCGCGCCGAACACCAGCGCGAGCAGCCAGCGTTGGGTAGATTACGGCTCAGTGATAAATCGTAAAGCGATTTCAGCGCTCATCTTGCGCCAAATGTACTGGCCTATGAGGAGAATATGCTCCCATCCGAGCGGTGAGATGTGCCTGAGCAGGTGTTCTGGCGTGTCCAGGCCCGCCCGCTTGGACGGCCGATCCACAAGGCGTTCTTCAGGGAATGGTGTGCTTCGCCTTTGTTGAGCCCGACCGTGGACCGGCGCTGCATGTCCATATCGTGCGCCCACTCGATGATGGACAGTGTCCGTTCGATCTGTCCGGTTTCCCGCATCGCGATGGCCGGATCGTTCTTGCGTGGCCGGGCCGACAATCGCTTGAGGATCCGGCTTGGCGGCACCTTGCCGGAGCGCATCGTGGCCGTGCATCGCAGCACATCGCCCCAGCTGTCGATAAAGGTCTGTTCCCGGACCTTGCCGCCGACGAGGCACTTGAGGTCTTTTGGGACGCTTTTGAGACCGAAGACGTGAAACCGCCTGGATTTCAGGTCGCGGATACAGCGACGCCTGCGGATCCAGATCGATCCCGAGACAGGATTTCCCATCGGCTCCAAAAGAAACAAGCAAGACCTTCGCAAGGTTGGTCTTACCGGTACCACCTTTCTGGCCTAAACGGACCATAGCTGCATATATGGACATCTGAAAGAACGGATGGGGAACAAATGGCTGTATTAATGAACACAAATCCGGAGTACGTGACGCCCTATGAATATAGCAGATAGCGCGCGACATATTCGGCCGGAAACCTTTATCCACGTCCATCCGCGACCCGCTCGGCGCTGACCGGGTATTTGGGCCGGTTGGGATTGATCCCCACGATCCGATGGCGTTCACCTTCCCGCGGGAACGTCCGGCCGTAATCGGAGGGTTCCAACCCGAATTGTGGTGCCAGAACCTCGAACAGGGCCTTGTCCGGCGAGTGGAGGACCCCGTCTTCCATCGGGATACCGACACGGAACCCGTGCCGCAGATCGATGTCGCTCAGATCTCCTCCCTCGACGGTGAGCCCATGGGTTTCAGCAACTTCGCGACAGGCCTTCATGAGGTCGCGACGCAGACGATCACAGAGTTGCGGGGTCAGAGCGCGCGGTGGGACAGCCCTGGATGATGCAGGCGTCCTGATCACGGTCGTGTCTGCATTGCTGGGCGTCCGCCGCCTGGCTGAGGATCGAACCCGCCTCCTGTTCCTCTTTTTCACATCAATGCCTTCGCTTTGTGGACAGTGCCGCGCGAGATACCCATGTCGCGCGCAATCTCTGTGGGAGAGAGCCCTTCGGTCAGTCTGGCCTGGATGGCCGCCATGTCTATTTTGGGGGTCCGTCCGCGGTAGATACCCCGCAGCTTTGCGGCAGCGATGCCCTCGGCCTGACGCTCCTGTCGCAGGTTGGTTTCGAACTCGGCAAAAACCCCGAGCATGTCAAGGAAGGCCTTTCCTGTTGCCGAGGAGGTATCGACCGGCTGCTCTGTGGCAACCAGATACGCCCCCTTTGATTTCAGGTGGGTCGCGATGGTCTGCAGGTCGCCGAGACTGCGGGCAAGCCGGTCAATGCGGGTGACCACCAGTGTCTCACCGGGATGGATGAAGTCGAGGATGGTTTCCGGTTCCGGGCGTCCTTCCAGAGTGGTGCCGCTTTTCCGCTCGGTCCTGACCACGCCACATCCCGCTGCTTCCAGAGCCTTCACCTGGGCATCGGGATTCTGATCGATGGTCGAGGTCCGCGCATATCCGATCCTGGCCTGAAAAGTGTTCATTTTGGGTGTGCCCTCGACATGATCTGTCCATTATCCCGATTCAGACCCAGAACAGACACAAAAACGGCCAGTTCACCTGTTCATCGGAAGCGTCATTACGGGTATATCCGTAATGACGCCTATGCGGCCTGCAAATTTCTGTCGAATTCGAGGCGCTGCTCGAAGTCCAATTCGAAGTGGCCGTAGGGATTGATGTACTTGTAGAACAACGGTGACAGCCCTCGCATGTCTTCCGGCATCATACGTTCCGCCCAACTCGGGTCGGACAGGACTGACTGCACCATGCGCGTATTTACGTAGACAAGCGATGCCTGGACGAGTTGGAGCGACAGCGCCGCTATTTCCCGCTCGTTGATCCGATTGGTTGATATCTCGCCGCCCTTGCCGAAAAACACAAATCCGTTTGCGCTGTTCCAGTTCTCGATCACGTTCAGACCTTCGTTGATCTCGCGGCGATAGCTCTCAAGCCGGAGATAGCGGCAAAGGAAGATTGCTTTCACAGCCCGACCGAGTTCCGCCAGCGCCTTGTATGTAGGGTGCATGACATCACCCTTGGAAAAGCGCCGCAGGATCGACTCGGGATCGGCCGTGCCATGTTGCATCGCAGCAGCATATTTGACCATCCCGTCATATTGGCGTGCAATCCCGTCCCAGTCCACGACGCCCGCGAGAATAGGGGTGAGATTTGACAGGTTGGCGCGCTGGTCGGCAGATGCCAGCATCAATTTCTGGCTTGCAATCGCCTTGAGCCTAGGAGCCAGTTCGAAGTTGAAAAGATGCGCAAAAGCAAAGCCCACGACACTCTGCCCGTGGGAATCCACATACTGGCGCTGGATTTCCATGTCCGTACAATGACGAAGCACCCCCTCGATCATGGCCGCCACTTCAGAGGATGAACATCGCTTCAGTTGCGAATAAATACAGGTTGCCCGCCGCTCGACATGCCAGTGAACCATCACACCCCGACCGCCATAGCGGACGTGCCATTCAGTCATGAGGTTACGGTCCCAAGCCCCAAATTTCGTAGAGTCTGCCGCGCAAGCCGTCCCAACCGGACCCCATATATCCGGATCGCGAATGGCGAGTGTGGCGTTGGCCACCTTGGCGCAGGCCGCGCTCAGCGCAGCAGCGTTGACATAGCGTCTGTAAACGTGGGCGGGTTCATCAATGCTGACATCCTCGGTTCCGGTTGCAATCCGCTGGAGACCGGCATTTGTGCCAACCCCGTAAAGCGCAGGGAGCAGACGTCGGTTGCGGACACCTTCCGGCAACACCTCCCGGCTTGCCGAACTCCCGAAGCAATCCAGAAACCGGGTATCCAAGGCGGTTTCCTTCAGGACATCGAGAAGGCCTGTCATTGGCCAGGTTCGCCCGATCCCGTTCTTCAGGCTGATCAAACCGGCTGGCTCCGGTTGGCGTTCGAAAGGCGTGACACAGATGCGGTTATCCCCCGTTTCCCGTAATCGGACCCTGTCGTTTTTTGGCAGTGTCTCGTTCAACAATCGTAACTCCTGCTCCAATTGGCTACGAATATTTGCGACGAAGGCCTGCGCGTCCTGAGGCAGGCCAAGGTCGGCGTAGCAGGACTCGCGACGCTCATCGAAATCGGCTGGCAAATCCTGGTCCGGATTTCGGTGGCGGTCAGCGCCTTCAATCCATATCTCACGTGCGCGGATACTGGAACGAAGTTGGCCAAGTATGCAGATTTCATAGGAAATCACGTTCAAACGACCCCTGTCGTCAACGACAGACTCCTTCCAGCCTGCAGGAATGGACCCGGCAGGTGCAAGCTCGACAGGCACTGTCCTGCGACCCTCTTCCCGCCATTCGGTGATCCTTTCAAGGGCATCGGGCATTGGACGCCAGACTGCATTGTTTGACCGAAATCGCAGCACGGACAGGAGCGGCGGCATCATCCTGCGGCAATGGCTGGCATAGGAGCCGCGCATGACAGTCTGGATGCGCTTGTCCAGAGTGCCGCTGGCGCGATGCTCTTCAATCACAGCTTTCAACTTCGCAACACCGGCAACCGGATGGATCACATCGATGACCCGCCCCTCCGGATCCTCAACAGCCGCCTCCGCAATGGCGCACAACAGCTGATCCTTGCCGTGAACCCGTTCGATGTCGCGGGCGATATTGGCAATCACCCTTCGCCGTGAGCGGGTTTGAAGACGATGCGTGATTTCCAGAAACAGATCGATCAGATCATCCGTCAGCTTTTTCCGACGATCGATGAGATACAGGGCATAGAGGCCGATCCGACGATCATCGCCACGCCGCCGCATTTCCGAAGCGTTCTCGCGTTCAACACGACGGCACAACATGGATATCCATGAAGGGCCAATGCCAGCCAAATGCCCAGAGGGCAAATCGAGGCCCGCAAGAAAAGTCAGGCGTTCACAGGCCCCTGGGATGTTGGTGAGTGCAACCGAACCAACCCCGTTCTTCATCAGGTGAAACCCACCAGGCTCCCTTGGTTCCGAAAGGCTCCCGTCCAACTGCCGCCGCGTGTTAGCCGGAAGAACCCGGGCTGTCGATGCCAGTAAATCCTCAAGAAAGCCATGTCTGGCGCTACGCACCAGCCGCTCCATGATCCTGTCGGACGGGACGTAGACCGAGTTGCTGAGGCACCACGCATATGCCGATGCAACTTGCTCCTCCACAGTCGGAGCTGACTGACGGCAATCCTCGGCAATCCATGAGCGCAAGGCCAGGCGGTCCCGATCTGTGGCGCGGCGCACCCCAAGATGTTTCAGGATGGCAACACGGTGGCGGCGAGCATTGACGTGGCGGTAATCGAAGGGCTCCTGATCAAACGGAACCCTCACGTCCAGTTGCTGGGCCAGATACTCCAGACCTTCGGAACTGAGATCTTGCTCACGGGAAGGAAAACGCCCATGCGCCCGGAAAAACCGCAGTTGAAAGGCGACCCCTATCTTGCTGGTTAAATTGAATGCCTCAACGAACTCCATGTCGTTGAAATCCAGGCTCCAGGATTCCAGAAATGATCGATCAGACATGCTCACTCCATTCGGAAAAGATGCCAAATCTCAGATCAGTTGCAGACCCTCGTCAACGCGTTTTTGTACACCATATGTTCTTTCAGATGTCCATATATGCAGCTATGGTCCTTTTAGGCCTTCCAGGGGAAACTGACCGGGTTTGACCGCCGCAGGCCCCGACCCGAAAGGATGCCCAGCTCCATGCAGCCCGGCGGCACGTTGCCCGTCACCAGCCTGGACCGCCTCGCGCGGCCGGCCAACGACCGTTCGCCATCACCCGGAAGACAGAAGCCGCTGACGCTTCGTTCCGCTCTCCACGTGAACCTTGGGCGGATACCGCAGGCTCGATGGGAAAGTTCCTGCTCACCGTTTTCGCCGGACTTTCCGGGCTTGAACGCAATGTCATCAATGAACGTACAGAAGAGGGCCGGGCCTCGGCCAGGAGACGCGGCGTCAGGTTCGGGCGGAAGCTGAGGCTGGCACCCCACCAGCGGGATCAGGTCAGGACCATGCCCAAGGACGGGCAGTCCATCCGCGCCATCGCGCGACACTTCAATGCCGGTGCCGCAACAATCGACCGCATCAAACGGACAACGCAGACCTCATGAGAATCTTGCCGTTTTGAGCCCCTTCGTGCGTACAGGGCCGATCGGGGAGTTCTGCAAGAGGCTCTTCCCTGTGTACATTGACTCGCCTGCCCGAAAAGGGCACTACATTTTTCAGTGTTTTCCGGGCCGCCGGAGCCCGCTTCAGCCGCTCCGCGCCGTCGTTTCTTCCCTGTCCGCGCCGGGCGCGTCCGGCGGCTCGATGACGAACGGACGCCGGGTCCATTTCAGGCCCAGGGTCCGGTAAATCTCCTCCGCGTCCGGCGCGGCCCTGTGCGGGACGCCGAATCTGCCGGGGCCGCCTGAGCGGCCGAGGATGCTGAACCGAAGCTCGGCCAGGGCCCGTCCGATGCGGTCCGGGCTCATCGGATGCCCCCGCGCTCCGAGGCGTCGGCGCAGATGCTGCAGACAGCGGAATGCCATGTAGCGGACCGCGATATGCGCCTTCACCCTTCGGGGCTTCCAGTGAAACACCGGGCGGATTCCGGGATCGTGTCTGTTCGCGCGGAAACAGGCCTCGATTTCCCGGAGTCGGCGGTACTGAATCACGAGATCCCTCGGATCGGCGTCATCGCAGCCCCATGCCGTGATCCCGCGCAATCCGTCCCAGCGCGCCGCTTCGGCGACCTTCGCCGTGTTCAGCCTGACCCTGCCGCCGGCCAAGACGACACCAAGGAACGGTTTGTCCCATCGGTATTTTGCCGCGAGGGGAAGGACAGCACCTTGGATTTCCTGCGCCTTGTTCCGGGAATGCTTGGTGTATCTTCGCCACGCCACCTCAATGAAAGCGACAGGCTGGCCCTGTTCTGTCCTTGAACCGTCCTTTTCGATTACGAAGTCGAGCTCGTGCGAGTTTTTGTCCTCGTCCTCCCATTTGAGTTTCTTCCCCGTTCGCACACCGGGTCTCTCTCCGAAGAAATCCAGATACAAACCCTGTCGTTTGCCGCAAAACTCCTGAAGAACATCCTTCGGCTTGACCAAACTTATGAGACAATGTGGTCCCAAAATGGCGATGATCTCGCGCCGAGCCGCCGATGATCTTGGGCCGCTACATCAAGCTGTCGATTGGCGTTTACGGGATGGAGCGGACCAGTTGGTGACCCGCTATGCCAGCGGGCCACGCCGCATCTCCAAAGACCTTCCAGCCACGCGACCGCCGCCTGACGCCGAAGACACTGGAGACGTTCCGGCGCGAGCATCCATGTTTGCGGTACAGGTCGAGAAATGGCATGGGGAAGTCATGCCTACCCGCCTGATCGCCATTCCCGCTATAGCTGCCGCCACGCTGGCAGGCCCTGCAGATGCGAAAGACATCGAACTCTGGAACGACTGCAAGCCGGTTCATGTGTTTTTTGAGAAGAGGGAGTATTATGAACAGGCTCTTCTAAGGGAACCGGGGAAAGCCGTCTTCGAGACGCCCGACTGGATATTTGCTGAAGTGCGGGCATTGGTGCGTGACGAGTTGCTGGAAGCGGGGGTATACGGTGGGGAATCTCCTCCTCCGAAGGGCCGTCCGCGCCTTGTGGTCAGACCCTGGACGGCGTGGAATTCCGCAATGCTCGGCTTCCCTGAGAAGACTAGCTATTACGTGGATTTCGAGTTCTGGAAATATTTCTATGATCCCATAGCGGAGGAATGGGGCTGGGTGCGTTCCTACAGTATGTATCGAGATCAAATGGGACCGGAAGATCACTATGAACTTGAGATTGCGACCAGGGGCGTTACGCGAGTATTCGCTGAAAGATATCTGGAAGCGAACGCCGACGCCTGCAACTAATGCTCTGTCCGTCTGCCTGAACGCATCCGGCGTTGGCCGTTCCCAACGGCCATAGAATACGGAACAATGGTGCCGTAGATCAGAACGGCCAGCGGATCAGGAAGCCCAATACGACAACCGCCGCGAGCCACAAACCAATATGCCAGCGCATGTTGTCCTTGTCACGCTGGGCTATGTCCGCCCTCAACCGCTCATAGGAAGTGTTCATGCGTTCCTCCAGCACGGCGACCTGCCGGGCAAGATCATTTACGTCCGAATCTCCGCTCATGGTGGCAGTGTAAAACAAACGCGGGCGAGGCGCAACAAGCTAATGATTGCCGACGGGTGTATGGCCCCGGAGTTCCATGCCGTCGGCATTCTCACGCGCCCGCGCGGGGTCGTACGATGTCGCCCCAGTCCCTCGCGGCGCACTCGATCATCTGCTTCTCGGTGCGGGCGAAGGCCCAGTCCAACCCCCTGCCGCAGATATGGATGGCTCAGGCCGCGTGGTCTGTCCGCGTCCGGTCCCCGCGCCCGGCCAGAAGGCCGTCCACGGAAATGTCCTCGTCCAGTTCCTGCCAGTGGATGCCCCGGCGGCTGAGCTCGTAGGCGTCGCGCTCTTCCGGCGAGGCATGGGACAGGCGCGGGAACCACGCCAGCGGCACGCCGATCGTGCGGCCGTCGCTGAGGTCGACCCACATGCAGTCGGCATCGAACCGGATGGCTTCAGGAGAAATACCCATGCCATGTAGGCCAGGGACACCTCCGGGGTAAGCCAGAACTTGGCTTCATCCTGGCCCTGGAGCACATGGATGTGGGGTGGCTCCCGCGGGGAGCCTTCGTTGGAGTAGAACAGGAACCGCAGACCGTCGATGCGCAGGACTACCGGCATGGACTGACCCCTATCATGATGCAGTCGGTACCTTTGCCTTCCCGAGAGCTGACGGACCGCCCACACCTGCTAAACCCGGGGATCATCGGCCACCTGACCGTGTCTGTCTGGTGATCTCGCCTACCCGGCCCCGGCTTGCCCTCTTCCCGATCCTCCTGTGGATCTCACGGATGCTGAGGTCGGTCGATGCGGCCAGCGTCCTGATCTCCCCGACCAGCGCCGGAGCGAGCGGCGGGCGGCCAAGACGCCTGCCCCGCGCTGCGGCCGCCTTCATGCCCGCACTCACGCGTTCGCTGACCAGCGAGGACTCCAGCTCCGCCATGGCGGCGACGATCGTGAACATGGCCCGGCCCATCGGGCTGGCCGTGTCGATCTGGTCCCGGATGCTGATGAAGCGCACGCCGAGGTGGTCGAACTCCTCAAGGGCCGCCAGAAGGTGCCGCGTCGAGCGGGCGAACCGGTCGAATTTCCATACGAGCACGCAGTCGACCTCGCGGTTGCGGACGCTGGCCATCAGGGCGCTGAGCTGCGGCCGGCCCTTCCGGCGTCCGGAAACGGCGAGGTCGCAGTATTCCCCCACGATCCGGAGGCCGGCCCGCCCGGCATAGGCGCGCAGTCCGTCGTACTGCAGGTCCGGCCTCTGGTCCGGCGTGGAGACACGGAGATAGAGCGCGGTCCGTGTTCCGCCGGTCATGTTCGCTGGCAATCCGTCCAAGAATGCATACCTTTCCGGTCATCCGTACCGCTACCATCCACGCGTTGATTCCCCAAGGTTTTTCCGGCCGCCGTCGCGGCCCCTTTTTCGGACAGCCGGTTCGGGGCCATATTCCCATCTGACACCATCAGGGGGCCGCCGGACGGGCGGGAAACACTCCCGAGCCAGCATGAGTCCGAATCCGACCAGCCCCGACAGGGGAATCCCGAACATCCGGCAGCCTCGACAGGGTCGCCATCAGGCCCTGCCCTGCGGTCCTGTGGCCGTCCGGTCGAGTTCCGCGAGCAGGGACCGTACCACTTGCCGCAGACCCGGAAGCTCGTCCTGGGCAGCGGCCCAGACAGTCTCCGCGTCGACATGGTCGTAGCCATGGACCAGTCTGTGACGGAAACCTATTATGTCGTCCACCTCCGGAACCCGCCCGGCCAGTTCAGGCGAGGCCTGCCGGAGGCGGTTCAACGCTTCGCCAACGGTGATGAAATTCCGTTCGACCTGGTCCTGGATCCCGGCGGATGCGGCATAGGTGGCGAGGTCGATGCCATCGATACCCGGGGGTCACGCCGTGCTGTCATACACCACCTCGCGCGACCGGTCGATCGCCTCCCGCAGGTACCTGTTTTCGACCGAGCCCATCCTGATCACGTCCACCTCCCTGTCCAGAGCAGTCCGGAGGTCCCTGACCAGACCCATGCGCCGCCTGAAGAGCCCCGGCAGGGTCGGCGGCTCGAACTCCACCAGGAAGTCCACATCGCTCCTTTCGGGATCGAAGTCGGTGCCCCTGGCCGCCGACCCGAACACCTCAAGGCGCGACACCCGGTGGCGGCGGCAGATCCCGGCGATCCTCCCCTTCCTGTCCGCGATCTCGGCGTGCATGTCGGAATCCCTCTCCCATCCCCGGCACCCAACGTAGCCGATCCGCCAGCCCGATTCCATACGGGTGTTCCGGTCGAGGCTGGGGCCGGACGGGTGTGGATGATTGGCGGGGAGGGAGAGGCCGCGAAACTGCGGAGCCTGGGGAACCGGTTTCGGGCGCGTAACAAGCTGAAGGTCTTGGCCGCCAGGCATGGCGGAGAAAACAACTCGTTGAGCTGTCCAGGGAGTTTACCCCATTCTGGACCAGCTGGCATCGTCCCGTGGCAGTCGGCTGTCGTCGTCGATCACCGTCACCGTTGACCCGCCCGTGTCCGCCCACTCCCATAGGACGAGGGGTGCTGGCCCGTGTCCACACGGCAGGCCACGAGGGTCTGCGGCTGGAAGGGGCATCCATCCCAGCGGGCTGGCCTCGATCATCGCCGTGCCGGCCCTGAAGGATGTGTGGAGAGCGGGAACGCCGATGGGGTTGAACCGTCCGCCATGTCTGATGCCCCGCCGTCCCGCACCCGCGACGCGCGGGAGAAGGCGTCACGTCCCAGGCTGGGCGTCTGCGCGATCCCGCTCTCTGTGGTCCGCAGGCAGGCGGCGATGTGGCCGGGAGAGAAATGCCGGTCGGCAACGTAATCGGAAAGGTGCATGGCAACCCCGTCTTCAGTCACGCGCCCGCGCGGGGTCGTACGATGCCGCCCCAGTCCCTCGCGGCGCGCTCGATCATCTGCTTCTCGGTGCGGGCGAAGGCCCAGTCCAGCCCCCTGCCGCAGATCTGGAACTCCTCGACGGCGAGCCGCTGCCGCTCCGGTGTCAGGCCCCGCCACCACTCCAGGGCCTCGGGATGCACAGCCTCGCCCAGCTGCGGGCGCGGCCCGTCGCGGTCCTGGCGGTCGCCCTCGGCGCGGAGCCCGACGTAGCGGCGGCAGAACCCGAGGAAGGCGGCCTGCGCGTTGCGGGGCCTTTCCGCCTTCCCGGCCGCCCAGCCGCGCCAGAGCGTCTCCATGTGTCCCGGATCAAGGCCCGGATGCTCGCGCCGGAACGTCTCCAGGGTCTTCGGCGTCAGGCGACGGTCGCGTGGCTGGATTTCTGCCCGGATGCGTCTGGGGCCGTCGGTGTAGCGGGCCACCAGCCGGTCGTCGGAGAACCCGATGCTGTAGCCGAGCATGTCCCGGTCGGCCCAGCGGTTGGTCACCGTCCTTATCTGGCGTCGGAACTCACGGCGCTCGCTACCGGATCCGACCTTGGCCTGGAGCTTGGGGAGGCCGATGGACCATTCCGGCTGCTCGCCGCAGTGCTTGCGCACCACCTGATAGATGGCCCTGTCCAGCGGGGTCCGCAGCCGGAAGTAATCGGAATGCAGTGTAAGCACCCGCCGCGCCTCCAGTGCCTCGCGGATCCAGGCTGACAGGACGATCTCGCACCCCAGCAGCGCACTCGGACGGTCCCTGCGGTTGTGGCGCCGCACCATGGACGCCTCGTCCACCACTCCGAACAGCCTGTTGTAGGTGGTTTCCTCGCCACGCAGGTTCGTCTTCAGGGTCAGGGTCGTCAGGCGGTGGATGCCATCCTCCACCGCGGCATACTGCGGTCCACCGACCCTCCGGTTGGCGAAGCGCAGCAGCTCACCCGCCGACATTCTCACCACTTCCGGCACCGGACGGCCCCTGCGGATCTCGGCCATCGCCACCGACATGCAGTAGATCAGGATGTCCTGGTCGAATATTGTTGGCAATCCGAATGGCCCTGGAAGCAGTTCGATGTAGTTGCCCCGGGCATCCTCGAAGCGGCGGATGCCGTGGTGGGGCTGGGGCGCGAGACCGAAGAACGGGAACTCCAGATGCTCTGCCAGCTCCTTGAGGGGGACAGAGGCCAGGTCCGCGACGAACAGGTCCGGCTGGTGCCGATGGGGAACGAGATTTGTCATGATCTGCGAATAACAGAACCGTGTGTAAATAACAACTTTCGTCACTTTGCCCACGCATTCATGGGGTCATTTCGTCACTTTGCCCACGCCATTTCGTCACTTTGCCCACGCTGCTGTCAATAATATCCCTTGATTTCAGTGGCATACATGCTGATTTCCAGCCCGTAACAGTACTTTAACAGGTGTACTATCTAACACAGGGCCCACGTCTGTGGAAAACCACGGCTTGGAACCCCGGAAAACGCCGGTGCGGAGGCACCCCGCCCGACCGGACCGCGGGCCGGAGACGGGGAGGTTTTTGAGAAAAGGTCGCTGAGAGGCGGCGGGGCGCCAAGAACCCGGACGGCAGCGCCGGTTGGAGGGAAGGAAGGTCTTGAAGAAGGGCGCGCGTGTCCGGGAACTGTTCCAGTCCAGGACCCCCCGATCGAAGAGCCAGCCGGAAGGAATGTCGGGGCGCGGCGCCCCCTAAGGCGGCACTGACCGGGCAGGGGCGTCAGATGAGACTGTCCTCGATCCGCCGCCGCTCCAACATGTTCCCTCCTTTTGGTTCAACCGGTGCCCTTCGGACCGGAAGTGGGGCAGGATTGATTCCACCCGTCGATCCCGCGCCCGGCGACACCGGAGAGTTCGACCGGCCGCCGGGCGGGAAAGCGCGCGGTCAGCGACAGGCTCCCGCCTATCGCCTCCACCGTCCTGCGCAGCTCGCGCAGCGTCATTTCCTCGGCTATCATCCCGGCGGCCCTGTCCTCGATCCGCGTCATCGCTTTACCCTTTCGTCGGCGGGGCGGTTCTTCCGGTGCCGGTCGAACCGTTCGTCGGCCTTGCGGACGAGTTGGCGGTAGAAGCGCCGCCCGCCGCCTCCCGACCTGTCGCTGGCACCGGAAGAACCGCCCCGCGCTTTGGGTCGAAGGCGAAGGCAACCCGCCATGCCCCGTCCTCCACGGGCGCGATCCGTTCAATGTGTCCGCATCGTGCTGGACGTTGCCTCGGACACGTAATCGGGGATTTGCTTTTCGGAATCAGGCAGGCGGGAAGTATGAGCGGGCCAGGACGAGCACGACCCCGACAAGGACCGACACAAGGATACCAAGCAACAGCTTGTCACGCCGTTCCATATCCGCACGGAACCGCTCAAGGGCGGCCGAAAGGTTGGCTTGCATCGTGTTCATGCGTTCCTCCAGAACGGCGACCTGCCGGGCAAGGTCTTGGTTGTCAGGCGTTTCGGTCATTGCTTCTGATATAGGGATCATATGGACTATGTAAACATTTATCCTCCGGCTTGGCGCTGACAAGCCGTACGGCCATGTCGTGCAGGTATTCTATCCAGAACACTTCAGGCAGGCTCACAAGATGCCCTGCTGAGGTTTTTTCACCCGGTGGTGCGTTCTTCCCCGCCCGGGCGGGGAAAATGGCCGGTGTTGCACTTTGGACTGGAAGTGGGGACATATGTCCAGCTCCTCGAGCGCTTGCTGAACGCAGCCGCGGCCACTCGTTACCTCTGCCTGTTCGAGGAATTCTTTCCACAGAAGTTCAGCAGCTGCCTCGGGAGTCAGCCTTTCCCGTTGCTCTCCAAACCCCATCATCTTCATCAGCTTCGACCGTGAACCAGCCGTTTGCGGTGCCTGGTGACGAGTCCTGAAATCCTTATGTAGGTTTTCTGTTCCGTTGCTACTCAGACCCCAGATACCTTTTGTCGACCGAGCCCATCCTGATCATGTCCACCTCCCTGTCCAGGGCTGTCCGGAGGTCCCTGACCAGGCCCATGCGCCGCCTGAAGAGCCCCGGCAGGGTCGGCGGCTCGAACTCCACCAGGAAGTCCACATCGCTCCTTTCGGGATCGAAGTCGGCGCCCCTGGCGGCCGACCCGAACACCTCGAGGAGCGACACCCTGTGGCGGCGGCAGATCCCAGCGATCTCCTCCTTCCTGTCCGCGACCTCGACGTGCATGTCGGAATCCCTCTCCCGGCCCCCAGCGTAGCCGATCGGCCAGCCCGATTCCATGCGCTGATTCTCGAAGGTTTTCCGGCCGCTGTCGCGCGCCCTTTTTCGGACAGCCTGTTCGAGACCATTTTCAAGGTCGGGAAGGTGCTGTAAGGAAGCGCTGCCGCCGGGACTGCGCGGTCGGCGTCTGGCGGGGTTCTAGCCAGAATTACGTCGCTGAGCCCAGATCCAGCCTTCTGACTCCGGAGATCTGGCGGGCGGGCCCTCAAGGCGCTCGCGGCACAACGTGAAATCGAGAGCCACTTTGGCACAAACCCTGGCGTCGCGAACATCTGCATCGCGGCCCTCTTTTTTTGGATGAGGGTCCTGCAGCCGTGCGCAGCAGAGACCCGGATATGTTTCGATGATGGTCAGGCGGCGGTCACGATCGGTCCATACCCCGCACGTTTCAGGCGTGGGGGCGAAGCGTGCGACGACATGCATTGCCTTCGTACTCTGGCTGCCGATCATGTCCTTGATGGCCGAGAGCGGCATTTTCTCGCCGGCAAGGCGCCGTTCCGTCTCACGGAACAGGTAGGGGTTGGTGGCGGACGACTGGCCGATCCGGTCAGCTGTCTCCCCGCACGTGACCAGGCGCGTGAAGGCTTCGGGAAACCGAGGGGCGCGTCGATCGCGATAACCACGCGTTCGGGCGGGGCGGAAACATCGATTTTGCAAAGCCTCAGCAGCGCGGAGAGGAAATCGGCGGATGAGCCCGCTCCGTTGATCGTTTCGCGCAGATTGCCCCAGAAGGGCTGGCCGATGCATTGCTCCTTGTAGTCCAACACGACCAGAGCGTCGCGGCTCTTCTGGTTACGGTCGCAGTTCCAGCCACCAACATCCCAGCCGATGAACGCAGCCTTGCTCATGTCACGGATGACTGCATGCCGCTACACGACGGAAAGTCTGGCCCGGACATGCCAAGGGAGTCGGCGTTCCACGGCGCGGGCCGGGGCCTTTCCGTGCCTTGGGTGGCGGAGCCGCCGATCAGAAAGGCCAGCGGATCAGGAAGCCCAATACGACAACCGCCGCGAGCCACAGACCAACATGCCAGCGCATGTTGTCCTTGTCACGCTGGGCCATATCCGCCCGGAACCTGTCCAGTGCGCTTTCGTATTCGGCCTGCCGGGTTTTCATGCGCTCCTCCAGCACGGCGACCTGCCGGGCAAGGTCATTTATGTCCGGCTCGCCGCTCATGACCATAACATAGAACCGGCGCCGATGTGGCGCAAGCCGGCTTCTGGGTTGATCCCAACAAAGGTCCGAAAGTCCCACAGGATTTCCGGCATTTCCCGATGGCGGCGGCAAAGCGAACTGTCCGGTCCCGGTCGGGCATCTCAGCGGCCGGCATCGGTGAAATAGCCCGCTGCCCTCAGCGTGGCCTCCTCGCTCCACCGCGAAGGAGGCCACCCGGCAGGCCGGTCCCTCCGCGGTGCGACGAACGTCAGCGCATTGTACACGACAAGGTCCCCGGCGAAGAACTTCGACACTAAATGTTCGGTGGCGCCGCCCTCCTCCTGGCAGATCAGGCGGAGCTCGCGGGCGGCGTTCCCGTCCGGCAACGGGATGGACCTGGAGCTGGTCGCGTAGTCGCCACCGCATTTCCGGGCAAGGTAGGCAGTGTCAGCCGGGTCGGTGTCCCTGAGTCCATACTGCCCGGGGCTGCGTGGCACCAGCAGCGACCAGCCGAACAGCCCGTGTTCCGGTGCGGTCCAGGCAACCGAGTCCGGCTGCCCCATCTCCTCCAGCTCCCCCTGTGACAGGAACCGGAAGTCCCGGATGCCAAGGCCGGTGAGAACGGTCGTCGCGAGCTGGAAGGCGGCGGTCCTGTCCGGCTGGGTATGGGTCGGTGCATGGTCGAAATAGCGGGCTGCGCAGTCCATGGTGGCCCCGAGTGCGCGGAACGTTCCGGTCAGGTCATACCGGCCCTCCCGCCCGGCTCCCCGTACGGTCAGTGTGTAGCCTCGCATGAAGCTCTCCAGCGCACGGTCGAAGTCCGTGACCTCCAGCGCCGCGAACCCATCGGCCAGCACCGTGGCGCTGCCATGGAAGGGCGGCCGCCTGTCCACGTGAAGCACCACCGGGAACGACTCGCCCACCGGGATGCCGGCCAGTGCCGGGCTGGTCACGGCAACCGTGACGGTCGCCTGCCGGTTGACGGTGAAGTGAAGGACATCGCCGGTCACGTAGCCTGCGCTGATCCCGCAGTGCGTGAACGCGCCCGAACCTTCGGAGCCGTAGGCGCCTCCCTCCCAGTTGCCTATCCTGAATGTGGATCCCGGTATGGGATCGGCAACCGCCGCGCCGGCAGCCAGCATGAGCGCGATGCATGAATGCCTGAACCGCATTCTGTGTCCCTCTGGATGTCCGGTGAGAAGGTTGCGCCATGAAGGGAGGGTTTGTCGAACGCCGGGCGGCCCCGGGGATTGAAAGCCGTCGACCGCGGATCGGTCGCGGCAATGCGGCATGGCGTCTTCGACATTCCGGGGATTTATGGTTGACACACCCCCCGTCGGCATCCCATGTCGGTTCCATAGGGGTTCATGATCGGCCGGGAGAGCCCCCCCGCCGCCGCGAGGCGGTCCAACCGCAAGGGTGGATTGAAGAGGTCGCCGAGGTAGCCAGGGAGCCGCGAGGCTCCCTCGGCGTTTCACGGGCGGCGGTACCTGACGACCGCTCCCCTGCGCGCCGCGGCGACGACCGCGCGCAGGCCCGTCCTTGCCCTTCCCTCCTCCGGCTGGACGCGCGGATAGGCGCTTTCCACCTGCATGAGGAGCGTGTGCCGGAAACCGTCGAATACGCCTCGCGGGCGACGGGCGCTCCGTCGCCGCGGCAGCACCCGTAGTTCCGTTCGGAACGGGTCACGTAAACCTGGATTTCCGGCAGCGCGGCGATCAGGTCCGGCAGTTCGAGGGACGCGTCGAAACGCGTGCGGTCGAAGACACGCGCGCGGTTCCCGTCCATGATGAGGAATTCCGGCGGCGGACCGCCGCCGTCCCATCCGGAGCTCCAGCAGTGGCAGGAGTAGCGGACGAGGATCCTTACGGCATCGCCACCGCCCGTGCCGCCGGTATCGAGCGTCATGACATGGGGCGCGAGATGCGGGACCTCGATGCGCGCCGCGTCGATCCTGTCACCAGCCCAGACACGCCCGGTCCGGCTGCGGAGCAGGCCGTCGGTGCCGAGCAGGAGACGTTGTCCCGGCGCCTCACCGGCCATCCGGCTCAGCCCCTTCCTTCCCGTCCGCGTCCGTCTTTCCCGGTTCCCCCCAGTCGATGTCGAGGCCGATCCCCTCGAAGAGATGTCGGTCGCGTTCCCTGACGAACCCCGGCAGCCTGCGGGCGGCCCAGCCCCTGAGCCGTCCGCCGGTCCCCGGGTTCTCCATCTCGTGGAGGATCAACGCGCCGAGCAGGATCTTCCTCCTTGTGTCCTCCTTCCGGCGTCTCTGCTCGGTGCGGGCCCTGATGGCCTGCATGCGCGCCTCGATGGCTTTCTTCCTCTCCGCGAGCTCCTCGAGCCGCTCGCCGTCCGTCCTCCGCCTTCCGCCCGTCATGGCCGTCCGCTCCCGGACAGCGCCCAGAGCCCGAGGGCAGCGAGAAGCAGCCCCGCCCCGAGACCGGCCGCGAGGCGACAGCGGACATGCTGTTCCACCATCTCCAGCAGCTCCTCCGGCCCGGTGACCAGATGGCTCCCTTCCAGGTCCGGGTGGATATCCTCCGGCGCGTAGCCTGTCGGCCAGCCGGTTTCCGCGTTCACGACCCATGACGCCTCCCGGCGGTGCTCACCGAGCAGCCTTCCGACACCCACCGCGGCGATCCCCAGCGCGCCCGCGACGGCGCCGTACGTGCACCTGACCGTCCGCGCGTTCAGGCAGTCCAGGATGTCCTCGATCCCGATATCCACGCGCCCCTCCGTCCGTTTCCGGAGGGCCATACCGCGTCCCGCCCCCGCGCGCAACGCGGAATCCGGGGTGTCCCCCGCGCCATCCCACTTTACGGAGTAAAGGCGCGCTTATGAGTTGCTCCGCAACTCGCGCCCCGCTACGCTGCGTGTGTCCGTGAAGACATCCCGGGAGGCCGCGATGGCGATCCACCACCTGAGCGTGAAGCCGGTTCGCCGCTCGACGGGCCGCAGCGCGGTTGCGGCGGCGGCCTACCGGGCCGGCGCGCTTCTGCGGGACGCGCGGACGGGCCTGTCGCACGACTTCCGCCCGAAGGGCGGCGTGGCGGCGGCTGGGATCGTCCTTCCGTCGGGCGTCGACGCGCCGTGGGCGCTGGACCGGGAGGCGCTGTGGAACGCGGCGGAGGCGGCGGAGCGGCGGCGGGACGCCCGGACGGCGCAGGAGGTCGAGGTTGCGCTTCCGGCGGAGCTGACGGACGGCCAGCGGCGGGACCTTGCGGAGGCCCTGGCGCGGCACCTTGCGGAGGGGCACCGCTGCGCGGCGGACTGGGCGGTGCACGCGCCGCCGCGTGGCGGCGACGGGCGCAACCACCACGCGCACATCCTGCTGACGGTGCGGGAGGTGACGGCGGACGGGCTCGGTGACAAGATCCTGCTGGAGCGGGAGAACGGGTGGCTGCGGCGGCGTGGGCTGGCGACGGGCCCGGAGCGCGTGCGGGCGCTCCGGGCGCAGTGGGCGGACCTGGCGAACGACGCGCTGGCGCGGGCGGGGCACGACCTCCGGATCGACCACCGGTCGCACGCGGCGCGGGACCTCTGCGCGCGCCCGACGCGGACGGTGGGGGTCCACGCGACGGCGCTGGCGCGGCGGGGCGCGGCGGTGGAGCGGACGGCGCTGTCCGCCCCCGACCGGGAGTGGAACCTCGCGGCTCTGTCCGACCGGGCGGGGGACCTGCTGCGGCTGGTGGCCGACGGGCGGAGCGTGTTCCGCCGCGGCGACGTCGAGGCCGCGGCGCGGCGGGCGTTGGGCGGCGACCCGGCGGCTGTGGAGGCGGCGGTGCGGGCGGCGCTGGCCTCGCCGGAGCTGGTGGAGGTCTCCGCCGGCGGTGGTGTCCCCGCGGAGCTCTACACGACGCGGCGGACGGTGGCGCTGGAGACGGCGCTGTCGCGGACGGCGCTGCGGCTGCGGGGCGCCGGTCGGGGCGTTCCGGAAAGGGACGTGGCCGCCGCGCTGGCGGCGTCCGCCGCGGGTGGCCGGCGGCTGTCGCGTGAGCAGGCGGCGGCGGTGCGGCACGTGACGGGCGCCGGGCGGATCGCGCTGGTGGCGGGTTCGGCCGGGTCGGGGAAGTCGACGGCGCTGTCGGCGGCGCGGGACGCCTGGGAGCGGGCCGGCGTCCGGGTGGTGGGGGCGGCGCTGGCGGGCAGGGCGGCGGACGGGCTGCGGGGCTCCTCGGGGATCGCGTCGCGGACGCTGTCGGCCTGGGCGCACCGCTGGGAGCGCGGGGAGGACCGGCTCGGGGCGGGGGACGTGCTGGTCGTCGACGAGGCGGGGATGCTGGGCACGGCGCAGCTGTCGGCGGTGCTGGGGGAGGTGGACCGGCGCGGGGCGAAGGCGGTTCTGGTGGGCGATCCCGAGCAGCTTCAGCCGATCGGGGCCGGCGCGGCGTTCAGGGCGCTGTCGGAGCGCTGCGGGGTGGCGGCGGTGACGGAAATACGCCGCCAGCGGCGGAAGGCGCACCGGCGGGCGTCGGAGCTGTTCGCGGCGCGGCGGACGGCGGAGGGGCTGGAGGCCTACCGGCGGGAGGGCGCCGTCGTCTGGGACGACACGCGGGAGGGGGCGCTGGCGGCGCTGGCGGAGGGCTGGACGCTGGACGCGCTGGAGCGTCCGGAGGCGTCGCGCCTTGCGCTGGCGCACCGGCGCGAGGACGTGCGGGACATCAACCTGCTGGTGCGGGAGGGCCTGCGGGCGGCGGGGCGGCTGCCGGAGGGGGGGACCGCGGTGGCGACGGTGCAGGGCGAGCGGACGTTCGCGGCGGGGGACCGGATCGCGTTCCTGGCCAACGACGCCCGCCTCGGGGTGCGCAACGGCGCGCTGGGGACGGTGGAGGCCATGGAGGGGACGTCCATGCGGGTTCGCCCGGACGGCGGCGGGGCGGCGCTGGAGGTCGACGCGGAGGCGTTCCGGGCCATCGACCACGGCTACGCGGTGACGGTGCACAGGTCGCAGGGCGCGACGGTGGACCGGACGTTCGCGTTCGCGGGCGCGACGATGGACCGTCACCTGACCTACGTGGCGATGACGCGGCACCGGGAGGACGTCCGGCTCCACGCGGCGCGGGAGACGTTCGGGGGCTTCGGGGGCCTGTCGCGGCGGCTGTCGCGGTCCGGGCTGTCGCCGAACGCGCTGGACTGCGCCGGGTTCCTGGCGCGTCGCGGGCTGGCGGGGTGGCTGTACCGCATCGGGCGGGGCCTGGGCCGCGGGCTGGAGGCGGTGCCCTCCCTGAAAGGGACGTTCCTTCGGTTCCCGGAGGGCGGCCGGGAGCCTCCGCCGCCGACGGCGCTCACCGACGGGGTGACGGAGCGGCTGCGCCAGCGGATCGCGGCGGCGTCACGGGCGCGGGAGGAGGCGGCGGAGCTGGAGAGGGCCCGGGCGGCGGAGCGCGGGCGCGGCATGGGACCGGGCATGGGCCTCTGAGGGGGGCGACGGCGATGGAGGACGGCATGGGGACGGACGGCTGGGAGGACGGCGCGGACGGCGGCGCCGGGGACGTGGAGCGGGCCTTCCGGGAGGTCGCGGAGGCGCTCGCGGAGCAGCGCAGGGACACGGCGGAGCGGATCGCGGCGCTCGACGCCAGCCTGGCGCGGGCCACCGAGGCGCTGGGAGCGCTGGTGCGGACGGAGTACGCCGGCGAGCTGGCGGGGCTGCGGAAGGGCGTGGACGGCCTC
>CBDBGH010000001.1:0-193076 GCA_965205265.1 Alphaproteobacteria bacterium | reverse complement strand
TAACACCACAAAGGCCCCGAATCCACCGTAGGATTTTCGATATACTGTTGAAACGGCTTCTGTATCATCGATTTGGCGCCTCCCAATTTTCGGGGATGGTTTTGGCCTGTTTTTTGAGGGGAAGCACGCCGGTCGCATCCTGAAGCTTCCCGTCCGGGAAATCGAACTCTCCGAGCATGTTGAAGCTGCCCCACGACTGCGGCGAATGTGTTTCGATGATATCCAGCAGCCTTTTCCGCTCTTCCCCGGTCTTTGCCGTTGCAACTTTTCGTGTCAGGTAGAGGCAGTTCCAGCAGATTATGCTGTTCCTGATCAATCGATTGCAGCCTTCGGCGATCTCCTGTTCGGATTTTTCGGCGTATTCCAGACCGTTTGGATTTCCGACCGCAACCGCGCGGGTGAACCCGTTCGCCAGTTCGGTTTTGCCCAGCTGCCTCTCGATGGCCTGACGCAGCTCGACCTTGTTGATGTAGCGCAGGATGAACATCGACTTGATGATCTGGCCGAAAGCCTTCATCGCCTGGTGGAGGCGGTGCTGGTGGGAGTGGGAATTCAGTCGGCGGAGGATGCTTGGTGCGGTTGCCTCCCTGAGCCTGATCGTGACGGCAAGGCGCAGCAGGTCATCCCAGCATTCGGGAATGACTTTCTCGTTGACGTATTTCTTCGGCGCGATCATCCAGTCGCCGCTTGCGTTCCTGCGGTTCCGGAAGTGGTGGAGGGTTTGCCTCTTCAGGTTCCTGAACCTCGGCGCACAGGAGATGCCGAGCAGGTGGGTGAGGCGGAAAATCGCCTCCCTGAACCCGTGTTCATCCGTGGAATGGATCGTGCTCCTGACGACATCGTTGTGCATCGGCCCGTCGATGGCATAGGTGCTCCCGCGTTCAGCCGGACTGATCACCAGCGAATACCGGAGCAGCCCGCGCCCATCGATGAAGCTGTAGCCACCGGGTCTTCGCCGCGCTGCCTGGGCTTGGGAAAGCCACCAGAACGATCTTTCTCTGCAGGTATCTCAGCGAGTGACTGCCCAGAACGTCCGTTTCGTCTTCACTATGGATGCTTTCGGCCGGTTTGGGTTCGCCAGCCGAACGAAGGGAATATGTCGAAGGCCATTGAAGCAGGCGATCTGAAAGGGGACATGTCGGCAGATTCGTCGATCATTGACCGCCGTTGAAAGGAAGCGTCCGGTGCCCGATCCTGTCCTTCACCGCGTTACGCCACGGCAAGACCCTGCGCCCTAGCGCCTTGATGAGCCGGTCGCGGTTCTCCGGCCCCGACTTTTCCGGCGAGAGCTTCCTCCGTCGCCCGCAGCAGGCAGTCGCGGAGGTGGACGGGGCGTCGATGCCCTGCCGCGACGGCGGCGGCCCGGATTCCGCCGGAATGCGGTAGGCTGGCCGACAGGTCACCAGTACAACCTCTTGCGGGGCCGCAGTCAACGGGATAAGCCTTTCCAGTAGAATTCGCGGTAGGTGAAGACTTGAAGGAGGAAACTCGATGTTGCGACGGGATTTCCTGCTCCGCTCCGCCGCTGCCGCTGGCATGGGGCTGTCAGGCCAAGGAGCGTTTGCACAGGGTCGTCCAACTTCTCTTGATCGGGTTCTTGCGCAGCTTAAGGCAAGTAAGGCTCAAGCACGAGGATGCCGGCTGTCAAACAGTAGAATCTCAACCTCATCACCGGCACCGGAAATCGTTGTTGACCTAACGCATCAGGGACATTCAGATCAGACACTCCGAATGCAGGCATTCGTGATTGTCAATTCAAGCAGGTGGTATTTCGGTGACGATGGCGCAGCAGGGAAAAGGGCGATTCTGGCGCTTGAGTCATGGGCCGTCGCAGATGCCCATGCCAAGGTCATATCCAGATATGGGGGATCTTCCTCGCACTGGCCAACTTATGGATTGATGACATCGATTCTGAATTCGCTGTTCCTTCTATATGGTCATCCTGAACTGACCTGTGAATTTTGCATTGGACTCAATGGTAATGCATCAGACCTTTCTTTGGTTGGCAGACCCTTCTGAACTCAAGAAACGAAACGTCGAACGGATGGACATGGCGGGTACGTTTCTCTTCCAGGAAACGGTCAGGCAGGAGAGGGTTCATTCCTACGCGGCCAGAAATATCGGTCGTCCTCAGAGGTCGTATGGCGGTAGGCAGGACATGGATTGGGTCGAGAGCAAAGACGGTGGGTTCAATTGGTGGGCATATGTGGATGCACCGGTATTTCGGCGGGCAATGCCAGGCGCATATTCAGAGGCCAGAAATGCGCTGAATGGCGATCCGAACTGGAACAGGATCAAGTATTCCGAAACTGGAGGCGCGGTCAGCTGTTGGTTCGCGGGATAGGTGCCTGCGCGGCGAACCGAGATCTTTCCATTGCCAAAGCCGAAACCCGGAGCAAGCGAGCTCTTCCGGCCCTGAGAGGCTGGGTCGAGTGGAACGGTGGGCTGTCAGCGCAGTGATTCCGGATTGCCAACGATCGGAAAATCGAACGTGTATCAATGGAACGGCGGTAACTACCCCCCCCCTTCCCACTGAATCCGGCCTGATGCAAGGTTGACCGCGTGGCTGCCGTTCCGGATTCCCTGACAGGCACGCCTATACATTGCCGCCCAGGCGGCTGGAGGACTGCCGATCCCGGTGCCGCCGCCATCAGGCGGAGCGGCGGGGCGGGCGCGGAGACGGTCGAGACGGTCGAGACGGTCAACGTCCTCTTCATGCTTCTGGACCTCCTGGTGGCGGTGCTGCCGGGAGGACGACGCGGAGGACCCCGCGCAACTCCGGCCTGCCGCCGTCGCGCAGGGACGGGGACGGGATCGCGCGGAGCGCCGGAAAGGGCTCCGGCGGCAGGGGGCCGAAGGCGGGCCGGACGGACCCGGGCAACCTGCGCACGGTCACCGTCACGGAACCGGGTCCGGGTGCCGCGGGTGTGGCCACGACCTGACCGGAACCGGATGCTCCGGGCACGGGGAGCGCGGCGGGGTCGACATCGTCTCCGGGACCGCCGGGTCGTGGCCGGGGTCAGGGACTGCCCGCGCTGCGGCGCCCGGACGACGGGGGCGTTCCCCGACACCATGCCGGGACCCCTGCGGTACGGGCCGGGCATCGCCGCCTGCGCCGTCCACCCGCTCTGTGCCCGGATGGTCCCGCCCGTGCGGACGGCGGCCATGATCCAGGCGATGGCCGGGCGGCCGCTCTCCGGGACCACGCCGTTGCCGACGTGGACGGGACCTCGCTGCGGGTGAACGGAACGGACCACTGGATCCACGTCCGCTCCGGCGGGCCGGTCACGGGCAGGCGGCCGCACCGAAAGCGCGGATGCGGGGCCATCGACGGCATCGGGATCATACCCAGGTACGGAGGCGTCATCGTCCACGACCGCTGGAAGGCGTACCTCACCTACAGGAACCGCAGGCACCGGCCCTGCGGCCCCCACCTCCCGCGCAGGCTCCAGGCCGTGACCGACAGCAACGGCTGGCCGTGGGCGGAGAGGATGGGCGGGCTGCCGCCCGTCGCCCGGCGGACTTCCCGGTTGCTCTGGATGTATGGACCGTTCCTCAACCGATCGAGTGGACTTTGTCGCTCCCCTTCCGGAACTGCGACAAGCCTGTCGAGCCTTGCCCGTTGCTTGGGTGTCATCGTTTCGATCAACAGTCGGTGCAGGCGGGCGGTCGCTCGTGCGCGCACCCTGGCCACGATGCGCTCGAGAACAGATGGACCAGGGAGCGGAACCTTGGCCTCCAGCAACCAGGCGGCTGCTCGGTCGAAAAGGGCGGAAGCTTGATCCGATCCTGTCCAACACAGAGCATAAAGGAAACGATTGAGCCGGAATCCTGCACCGGGATCGGTAAAGGGGCGATAGCCATATTGCTGGCGGATACGGGGAGCATGTCGCCAGCGTCCTTCACCAAGTGCATGTTCCGCTATTAATTCCTCAGGATCGGAGAGAGAAAGCTGGCGGGCGGTAAAGCGCAGGGCCGAGGTCGGAACCCGGCCCGGATCTTCGAGAAAAATCCCCAGCATGCGCAACGATCCGAGCTGGACGGCGACACCCAGACGATTGTGATCGCCGCGATGCGTGGCGACGAACGCGCGATCGGTGTCATCGAGGTGGAAATAGCGGGCCAGTTGGTCGGGTGTCGGTTCGCCGTTGAAGCGGGCATACTCACGGACCTGACCATCGCTCAGGAATCCTGCCGGCAACTTCGTCAGGCCTGACTTGTCACATTACGTTTTGCTTGGCGAGCAACTCGTTGGCTCGAGCGCGCGGTTCTCCCTTCGCATCGACATAAGCATAGAGCGTCGACAGGGACACACCGAGTTCAGCCGCGACATCGCGTGCGGCATTGTCCCGGTCTGACATCATCGCCATGGCCGCCTTCAGCTTCTTTCGGGTCATCACAAGCGGGCGCCCGCCGGCCCTGCCGCGGGCCGCAGCCAGTCCCGCCATGGTACGTTCATGGATTTAGATCGCGTTCGAATTCCGCCAGCGTTGCGAAAATGCCGAAGACCAGGCGGCCGGTCGTTGTCGTGGTGTCTACGTCACCAGTCAGAACTTTGAAGCAGATCCCGCATTCACGCAAGTCACCCACCAGGCCGACTACATGGGCAAGCGAGCGACCGATACGGTCGAGTTTCCATACAATCAGCGCATCTCCCGCACGGGCAACTTCGAGCGCCTTCGCAAGACCGGGCCGCTCTGTGGAACAACCGGAGCATACGTCATCATAGATTTTCTCGCACCCGGCACGCTTCAACTCGTCGCACTGAAGATCGAAATTCTGCTCTCCGGTCGATACGCGCGTGTAGCCAATCAGCATGGTTGCTCCCCACTTTCATATTAACTTAGACGGCACCAGCTTTGTCGGCTATAGGTTTTTATATGGGTATTTATGAAATTCGAAGGTCGATCCGGAGTTTTTGCGAACGGCTTCGCAGCGTCACATCAAACCGGGGTTTGCTGCGAGGTTCGGGCAAGGTTTTTGGGGATGCCGCCGGGGGGCAAATGATGATTGACAACGACGACGGGCAGGACACCGTGGACCTGCCGCCAGAAGACAGGATGGGCTTTGCCGTTCCGAAGACACCGACCCACTCCCCCATGCTCCTGAACAGCTACATGCGGACCGACATGCTGCAGCATATCCACGCACACCCTTATAAAATGAAGGATAATGACGGACCCGGTTCGCCCTTACATCATACGGCGAAAAGCCTCGAACAGGCTCTCGGCACCTGGGGCGGCATCAATCTGTTCGAGTGCTTTACCCGCAACCCATTCCACATCGACCCGGGCCACGGGTTCCGGCCGGAGCAGGATTACCTCCACGACATCAAACTGATGAAACATCACCTCAAATGCCTCAGGAAAACGATCAAGGAGATAGGGCCCTGGCGATGACCGACAAAATCCTTATGGGGGTCGAGTGCCGGAAGGGGCGAAAAACCCCTTCAGGCGATTTCGGCTCCCTCTCCAGGCCAGATGTACTGGCCGATGAGAAGGATATGCTCCCATCCGAGGGGCGAGATATGCGCGAGCAGTTTATCAGGCGTTTCCAGACCCGCGCGCCTGCGCTGCATGACGGCCGCGCCGAGCTGCCGCGTGTTCCAGAATATGATTATCGCCGTCAGCAGGTTCAGGCCGGCGAGACGGAAGTGCTGGCTCTCGGTTGTCCGGTCCCGGATCTCGCCCTGGCGGCCGATCCGCAACGCGTTCTTCAGGGCATGGTGTGATTCGCCCTTGTTGAGGCCGATACTGGCCCGTCGCTGCATGTCGGTATCCAGCGCCCATTCAATCATGAACAGCGTCCGCTCGATCCGTCCGACCTCCCGCAGCGCTATGGCCAGGTCGTGCTGGCGCGGCCGGGCCGACAGCTGCTTCAGCATCTGGCTCGGCGGTACCTTGCCGGAGAGCATCGTGGCGGTGCAGCGAAGCACATCGGACCAGTTGTCGATGACCGTCATTTCCCGGATTCTGTCCCCGGTCACGCCTTTGAGTTCTTTTGGGACGCTTCCGGGATCGAAGACGTGGAACCTCTTGGATGGCAGGTCCCGGATGCGGGGGATGAAGAGATAGCCCAGCAGCGAGCTGGCCGCGAACACGAGATCGGTGAACCCGCCCGTGTCCGTGTAGTGTTCCCTGATCCGCTTTCCGGTCTCGGTCAGGCACAGGCCGTCCAGAATGTACGGCGCCTCGCTCACCGTGGAGGGTATGGCGGCGATCCAGAAAGGTCCGAACTGATCGGACAGATGGGTGTAGGCTTTCAGTCCCGCATCCTGACCGTATCTGGCGTTGACCAGGTTCATGGCCTCGCCCTGGCGCGCGGCCGGAAAGAACTGCCCGTCGCTGGATGAGGTCCGGCCCGAGCCCCAGTGCCGGGCCATGGGCAGTCTGGACTGCGCCTCGATCACCATGGCCAAGGCCTGGTTGATCGCCCCGTTCTCGACGTGCCAGCGCGACAGGCGGGACAGCTGGAGATAGTCATGCGAACTGGTCGCCTCGGCCATCTTGCTCAGGCCAAGGTTCAGCCCTTCCGCCAGCAGGACATTCAGCAGCCCGATCCTGTCCCTGCAGGGGGTGCCCGTGCGCAGATGCGTGAAAGGCTCGGTGAAGCCCGTCGCGCTGTCCACGTCGAGAAGGATATCCGTGATCCGGGCATTGGGCAGACGCCGGTACAGATCGCGGACCAGCTCACCGGCCTCTTCGGGCACATCGGCCTTCAGGCGCTCGATTCGCAGCTCGCCGGCTTCGATGATGCCGTTGGGAAGGGCGCCGTTCCTGACCGCCGCCGCGAGACGGGCCAGTCCATCCTCAAGCCGGCGTCTGCGATCCCTGATCCAGGCGCCGGGTTCCAGTGGAATCGTGAGTTCCGGCATGGCCTGCGCCACCTCGACCGGCACGAGCACCTGTCTTGTGTCGGCATACCGGCGGGCATGTGCCAGCCAGATGTCGTTGGACCGGAAGGCTTCACGCAGATGGCACATCACCGCCACGGTCCAAAGCCGCTCCATGTCGGTTTCCGGCTTTCGCATCTGTTCCCGCCACTTTGACCGGGGTGCCAGGAAAGGCATCGACCGGGAGGGAATGTCCAGCCCGTCCCGGATAATGGCTGCGGCATCGAGCAGGGGCTGGGCCGCGGTACCGCCCCTGATATCCAGCGCGTTCAGCATGCGTCTCGCATAGAGCCTGAAACTGTGGAACCCCTTCACGATATGGTCCAGGGGCTCGGCCTTGGCGGTCTGCCCCAGTCTGGTGGCCTTGGCGACAAGCGTCCCCAGCCCGTCCCAGCCGCAGGACGCGTCAACCGCGCCGGTCAGGGCCGCGTCATCGCCCCTTGCCAGCAGCAGCGCCGCGCCCAGCGATCCAAAACCGGCCAGTGTGCCGGAGATGTCCGCCTGCGCCTCCCTGACCCGAAGTTCACAGTGTTTCCTCGCCTCCCGCCATGCCCGGCCCACGATCCGGTCATGTGTTTCGACGACGACATCCGCAATGGAAGCGCGCCACTCCACGACGCAGGTGGCCAGAATGGCGAGGCGGCGGTCACCGGTGATCTCCTGAAGACCGCCCGTGAAGTACCGTTCGCCCTGGCGCCGCAGGCGTTTGATCCGGTGGGGTGGGATATCATCAAGGACCGCGGGCGGGAGGTCGATCCCCTGCAGGAACTCCAGCCGGTCGAGCTGGCGGTTGAGATCGGCCGTGTTTCGACCCACCTCGAACTGGCGCAGCCAGACGAATCTGCTGATCCTGCCATCCGCGTCCTCGTTGATGAGGCTGTCAAGGCGGTCGCGCATCCCGCCTTTCAGGCGAGCGACGATCCGGGCGTCGATCCGGCGCTCGGCGGAGACCAGGGCACCGGCGCACAGCCTCTCGATGGTCGAGATGCCGGGCAGGATTATCCGCTGACGCCGGCATTCCGCCACGAAGTCACTCACGAGGCCTTCGTTTGATTCCGCCGCTTCGGCCTGCTGGCCGATCCAGGATTTCATCCTCTTCGCCCGCTTGCCCGTGAACATCCTGTACCCGTAAATCCCGCGCAGGGCCGAGAGATGCTCGTACCTGGTGTTCTCGCGGCTTGCGTATGGCAGAAGATCCTCCGTCCTCAGCCCGATCTGGGCGGCGACGAAACTGGACAGGGCTTCGGGGATCAGTTCGCCCGGCCTCAACAGCCGCCCCGGATAGCGGAACGCGCAGAGCTGCAGCGCGAAACCGATCTGGTTTTCCGGTCTCCGTCGTAACCGGATGTGTTCGATGTCGTCATCCGCCAAGGTATAGTGACGCAGCAGGGACGCCCCGTCAGAGGGCAGGTCGAAGAGAGAGGCCCGCTGGCGGGCCGTCAGGACATTGCGTCTTGGCATTCAGTCTGTCCTCCTTGAAGGGTGGTCTGTCAGGGACGGTTGCCCTATGATGGATTTCAATGGGTTACACACCGAAAATCCAGTGGGGTTCAAATGGGACGGTCAGCCGCCATCTACGCCCGTGTCTCGACCGCCGACCAGAGCTGCGACCGGCAGGTCGCCGACCTGAAGGGATTCGCCCGTCGCTGCGGTTATGAGGTTGTCGGGGTTTTCGAGGAAACCGCTTCGGGAGCCTCGGCCTCCCGCCGCCTCCGCAGGCAGGTGATCGACCTTGCCCAGGCCCGCCGGATCGACGCCATCCTCGTGACCGAGCTCTCCCGGTGGGGGCGGTCGACCCGGGATCTGCTCGCCACCCTGGAAATGCTATCGGGCTGGAATGTCTCACTGGTCGCGATGCACGGCCTGACATTCGAACTGGACACCCCGCACGGACGGATGATGGCCACAATGCTGGCGGGCATCGCGCAGTTCGAGCGCGACCTGCTGGGCGAGCGCGTCAGGTCAGGACTGGCGGCGGCGAAGGCGCGGGGAAAGAAACTCGGTCGCCAGCCCGGGCAGAGACCGAAATCGGACAGGCTCGCGCCGAAGGTCATCCGGGCCGTCGGGGAGGGCCGGAGCTACCGATGGATCGCGCACGACCTCGGAATCAGCAAGAACACCGTGCTTGAAATCATGAAACGGCATCGGGCAAGTCCTTAACGGGGTTTTTCGCCCCTTCCGGCACTCGACCCGTTATGTAGGTTTTCTGTTCCTTTGCTACTCAGACCCCACGCCCCGCTGCGGCGCGCCTCCGCCTTCCCCTGCGGCGCGCCCGGGCTGTAGCCCGAATCCCCGCCGTTCCGGCGCAGCTCCCGCCAGACCGATGGGCGGTCACGGCCCGGACGGGCCGCGACCGCCCCGTCCGACAGCCCGCTTTCCCTCAGCGCGCCGATCCGGCATCCATCCCATGGGTCAGGTGGCGCTGGCCCTCGGGCATGGCGGTCTCCCTCTTCCCGACAAGGGGACTGTCGCCGCCTGCTGGCCGATCCGCAACATCATACGGCAGGAAAACCGGTCACCACCGCCAATGGTGTTGCACTTCGTACTGGAATAGGGCATGCTTTATGAGCCCCACCGTTCCATTCATGCGTACAGGCCTGAATGCAGGCCGATGCGTTCATGATTGCAGGTCGCTACATTTATGCATTTAGGGCCATCAACGCGACGACAGAGATCCAAATTCGATTGCCCTGCCCCTTGTCAGGCCACGGGCCCGTCGGTAGCATCGTGACAGCGAACGGCCGTCAGGAAGGCTTCATCTACAAAGCCGCGGTGCCGCTATCCAGGGGGAGGATGACCAGCCAATGTCCCGCGCAGCGATACGGAGGAACAGTTCGAAGCGCTCCTTCGATGCACCGCTGAATGATTGGGCCATCCGGCAGGGATTGCTGGCAAAGCCGCTTCGCGGCCATGTGCGGGACGCGAACACGCTGGTCATCCACGAACTGGGACTCGCACATGCCCGGCGGCGCATCGATCTCGCGGTGATCAACGGCGTCGTTCACGGGTACGAGATCAAGAGCGCCGTCGACGGTCTCGGGAGGCTCGCGGGCCAGCTTGAGACCTACAGCCAGTCCCTGCAGAAGCTGACATTGGTGGTTGCCGACCGCCATGTCGGCCCGGTGCTGGAACGCGCGCCATCCTGGTGTGGTGTCCTGCGGGCCTCCCGGGGTCCCCGCGGCGCCATACGGTTCGACGTTCTGCAGCGCACGCGCCGTAACCCGGATGTCGATCCATTCGTGATGGCTCATCTCCTGTGGCGTGATGAGGTCCGGTCGATTCTGGCCGCGCTGGGGGCTGACAAAGCGGACCTGTGCGCTCCCCGCGCCGTCCTCTACAGGGCCCTGGTCGACACCATAGGCGAAACGCAGCTCACTGCCAATATCAGGGCGGCCATGGAGCGGCGGCGGCTGTGGCGAGATCTTTCACGACCATCGTGATGTGATGGTTGATGGCAACAACCTTCCAGCGGGTCTGGTTGCTCGGCCGCTCCTGCCCCGAGGCACAGCCGGCGATGTAGCCATCACCGTATGAGAAAGCCGCGCCCTTGAACTGGAACGTGCTGTCCTTGACGATTTCCTCGCAATGGCGGTGCATCTGGGCCTCGTTCCCCCTGAAGGCGCCACCTTTGCGCGTTGCCCAGGTGTCAGTGGTGGTGTAGATGACCTTTCCGGCGGCCCTGATCTTTCGCATATCCTTGGCGACGAAGTCTGGATGGACAATCGTGTGGTCACCATAGGTCGGCTTCCGCATGTCGCCCGGCAACGCCGCCAACAGGGCTCTGTGGAAAAGCCAGTCATGGCGCGGAATCCGGTCCGTGCCCCTGGCGATACCGGCAAAGGTATCCGGGATGGCGGTTGAGAGGAGCACCAGGTTCCTGAACTGGTTGAGGTCGCCCATCTTTCGCAAGGCGGACACCAAAGCCCTGGCAAAGGCATCGTAAGGTTCGAAATTCGGGGCGTGAAGATCGATGATCAGATCGGCATCCCTAGGATCGGATGACACTGTCTCGAGGAGCCTGACGACACTCCGCTTTGGGTTTCCGGCCATCAGATCCTCCAGTCTGAGGGTGACCGCAATGCCGCGGCGGTCGTGGCTGACGGCGCGCGCCGCAGCCGCAAGCGTGTCCGTGTCCGTGCCAAGGGGGACAGAGGGTATGGCGGAGGTTTGGTGCGGGCGGAGGGCGTCGAAGACATAGTCGAAGATATGTGCCCCATCGTCCATACGACCGATGGCGATCCTCTCATCAAGATGGACCCATGCGGGTCGGCGACCCCACTTGCTCCTGAAACGGTCGGGGAAGGGCAGTGCATGCTCGTGGACGGTCCTCTTAGGTTGCCGCAGTTCGAAATCAAACTCGACCTCCGGCACGGTGATCAGGGGAACCACCTTATCCTTCACGGCATCTTCCAGACGCCAGAGCGCCTGGTACTCGCCCTGGCGCCAGCGCAGCGCCGGGACGTACATGCCGTCACTCAGGACCATCATATCCCTCCTTCAGCTGCGCACGGACCTTATGATAGCCGACGAGCCCGTTAAGGATGGTGTAGTCGTTCCGCTCCTTTCGGATGCGTCCGGCGATGATGCTCGCATCGATACCGAGCTGCCGCGCATCTATCTGAACGGCCCTTTCCGACAGTGCGAAGCGTGACAGGCACCGGTCCCAGAGACCCTCGGGAATCAGGTTATCCAACGCGAACCGGTCGGCCTCGGTCTCAACGCTGTCCTCCGTACTGGAGTCCCCGTCATCGAAGAAATCGTACCGGATCCCGGCCGAGAGGTGCAGGAAGATGTGTCCGATCTCGTGGAAGAGGACGAACCAGAAGTTGTCGAGCCGGTCGTGACGCAGGGTAAGGCCGATCACGGGCCGGTCCCCGCTGCCCAACATGGCCGCGCCGTCCAGATACGTACCGGGCAGATGTTCCTCGGTGACGAGCGCGATGCCATGTTCGGCAAGGAGCTGACGGGTGCGCCTCGGGCCATCCTTTCGGCGTGTGAGCCGGGCGAGATCCGGGAGCCAGCGATCGTCCAGGCGAAATGCGGGGATATCCTCGTCTTCGATATGCGCACGGGCCCGCTCCAGCACCCGGGCCTGCCAGGCGAGCAGGGAGTGCTCGTTGGGAAGTGTGGATCCGCGCATCTTCTTGCGATGCAGCGCGGTCGCGAACTGCGGCCCTGCGGCATCCAGGAAATACGCCTTGATCCGTTCGGTCAGATCGGCCCCATGCGGGACGTCGAACCATTTCCGTTTCACCATCTCGCGGGCGGGCATCTGCCGCCAGAAGACGTTATCGACATCGTCCCAGCCATAGACAGCCCCTTCGCGTCGGCTCTCGGTTTCGAACAGGCCGACGGTGTGGACATTGAGCACTTTTGAGATTTCGATCAGCCGCGCGAGACTGGCTCCCATGTAGTTGGAGGCCTCATAGCGCTGGATCTGCTGGGCGCGGACACCGATTGCGTCCGCGAGATCGGTCTGGCTCATGCCGGAAGCGATCCTCGCCTCGATCAGGACGTCAGGTAACGCGGTCAGCGAGAAAGATTTGGCAACTGGGATCTCACCTGCCTTGAGCATGTCGTAGTGGGCGATATCGGCTTCGATTCCGGCGATCTGGCTTTTCAGGCCCGCGACCTCGATTTCCTGAAGCCACTCCTCTTCCCTGGGTTGGGCCTCCGTGGCGGCAAGGGCACTCTTGAGTTTGGCGAGTTCACCGCTGGAGATGCGATGCTGTCTGTCGCTGTGGATCATGACTTCACCTGTGTTTGGAGCATGGGTTCATTGCTGAGGTCGATCAGCACGATCCCCTTGGATTGGCCGGTGAACCTCTCGATCTGGAAGAACTCGAGGAAGGTCCGGTCCTGTGCGTCGGCGCGCGTGGTTGACGGAAAGAACTCGCCACCGAACCTCCTTCTCTGTGCCTCGCGTTGGTTGGCAAACCGGGAAAAGACCGGGTCCAGCTCTTGTCGTGAGACACCTTTCGGGTCCCAACAGGCATCGAAGTCACCGGGAATGGGCTTGTCGGTGACAAAACTGCCATCGAGGAAGAGCGCCCCGCATCCGGCCTGGGCGAGGTTGGCTGCCGCGGCCTTCAGGCCCTGGAACAGCTGCCGTCGCCGGGAGTTGTAGGCGAAGTGCCGCTCGATCTCGGCAAGCGTCGCCGGATGGACACCAGGCGTGAGAACGGGCCAGGGCGCACCGGGGATTGATATGTAGTTTGGCAGCATATTTACACCAATATTGTTGTAATAGGGCGCTGTCAACCTTGGTGTACACTTTCTTGGGTTCCGCCATCAGATCGGCCTGTACGCGTGAACGGAACGGTGAGGGTCATAAGAAATTGTCCCGTCGATGCATCGATAGATGGTTGCGGGATGGACCATGGATGTTCTGGCCACCACTGGAAACGGGCGCACCGGCTGAAGGCCTCGGCGCGGCGGCGGCAGCTCTTGCCGTCCTCGCAAATGCTGTCGTCACCGCCAATGGTGTTGCACTTCAGGGTGGAACGCGGGAGGGAAAAGCGATCAAGGGTGGCGAATTGCTTCTGGTCGCCACAAATATCCCGGCACCCAAAAGTGCGCTCCGCCTCTATCGGAAGAGATGGTGTATCGAGCGCCTCTTCGCTGATGCCAAAACCCGAGGCTTCAACATCGAAGACACCCACATCACCGACCCTGCCAAACCTGCAACTCTACTCGTGGTCGTTGCCCTGGCCATGACCTGGGCATACCGATGCGCAAGTCAGGCAATGGGTCGAAATGGCATCCGGCAAAAGCCCATAAGCGGCGTTATCCACCCGAGGGGACGGACGGCCAGACCATCGCGCCCCTGTCACGAAATGCCAACTGGCGACCGGCCATCGCCACCTCGGGCGAGGGGCTTTTCCTGGCTCTGAACGAGGGCAGAGTGGCCGCCTGGGAAGCGGAAGACACGGTCGAGGCACGTGCGCGGCAATTGCACGACGAATGGGTCGCGGACTGGCGGAAGCGGTTCGACCGCCCCGACGACACGCCGCCGCAATCGGTCACCGCGCGCGGCCTTCTGGTCCATGCCATGTCCCATGCGCTGATGCTGGAGCTTTCGATCACGTCTGGATACGGTGCGGCCTCCTTGCTGGAGCGGCTCTATGCGGATGCGGAGGGCGAACCCATGGCGGGAGTTCTGCTCTACACCGCGACCTCGGACAAAGACGGGACTCTTGGAGGCCTGGAACGCGAGGGGCTGTCGCACCGGATTGCGGGAACCGTCCGGCGCGCTATCGGGCGTCTGAAGTGGTGTTCCTCCGATCCGCTCTGCATGTCCGGGGTCAGTACGGCAAGCGACCCCCTGAACGGGGCTGCCTGCCACTCTTGCCTCTTCGTCCCCGAGCCGGCGTGCGAGTTGTTCAACCGGTCGCTGGATCGGGCAGTGTTGATTGGTGGCGACGGCGTGCCGGGGTTTTTCGAAGAATTTGCGTCTACCTCGAGGGGGGTTGACACATGCAACGTTGTTCCAAACCCAACATAGGTCCCGGATCCGCCATAGGAAATTCCATTTGGTCCGTAAGTGGCTGCGTTGTCGCGGTTGCTCGTGCGCAGTAGGCCGCATCGGAAGGTTTGTTTCGTGGGATTACCCTAAGGGGGCATTTCCCCCGCCCACGAGCATGTCGGCCAGCAGCGCGGCGTTGCGGCGTCCCGCCCGTCTGTCCCGCTCCAGGAACCTCCCGAGCTCCTCCCTGACGAGCCCGTCGAGCGCGGGGATGGCATCCCGCCGGGCGAGCAGCCAGGCGCCAAGCGGTATCTGGCGGCGGGCGCGGTCACGCGTGGCCCGCCCCGTGTCCCCGGCGCCCGTTTCGGGCGCCGGAACCTCCGGCCCGCCGCCGGCGATCCGGTCCAGGAACGCGGTGACGAGCGCGAGGTTCGCCTGCGCGACCGCCTCCGAGCGATGGCTCCGGAGATGCCCTTCGATGTCCGGCCGCATCCGCGCCATCAGCCCCGGCCTGTGCCGGAACTGCGCGACCAGGAAACCGCCCAGGATGGCCTTGCGGCGGGCGTCGTCGGAGCGGGCCGAGGCCGCCTGTCTGCCGCGCACCCGGTCGGCCTGCGCCCTGAGTTTCGCGAGTGACGAGAGAGGATGCCCGCCGTCACGGACCAGGCCTTCCAGCACCTCGCCGATCCGCGCCGACGGTATCCTGCGCCCGAAGAGGCCCGCCTGGCGGGCGACGCGGATGAGTCGACGCTCCTCGCGGGTGGTGACGCGGGCGATCTCGCCGTCGAGATGGGCGAGCCGTTCGTCGGGCGGACGGACCCTGCGCCGGGCCTTCTTTCCGGAAGCGCTCATGGCCGCCGCGCCCCAAACCGCACCAGCGGCCGCCACCACGACCGGACCTCGGAGCGGTCGATCCTGCCGAGCACACGGCTGTCGAGTGCCCGAGGGGTGTCGCCGGAGACCGACAGGCCGCCGTCGGCATGGCGGGCGGCGATCCGTTTGAGGATCGTCGTGCCGTCAGGGTGATCGGGGGAGCAGAAATGCGGACAGTATTCGGCGCCCCGGTGGCGCTCGGCGAGGCAGAAGGTGACGTAGGTCGCGTCGGCCGGGGCCGCGCGCAGGTAGACGCCGGGAGGGACGGATCCGGACGCGCTGCCAAGCAGGAGTCCCGCCCAGGCGGCGATGCCGATGGCCGCCAGCGGAGCGGCCAGCGCCACGCATCCCGGGACGGCCGGGGCATCCCGGTCCGTGGGCAGCCTAGCGGTCGCCATGGCCGTCCCCCAGCCAGTCGGGCCGCCCGGGCGGCTGCCCGGCCAGCAGCGCCCGAAGCCGCCAGCGGACGAGGCATTCGCCGCCGCCCCGACCTTGCCGGGCGTGGACCTCCTCCCGGCCCGCCGGATGCGGGAGGTCCCGGACCCTGCGCAGGGCGGTGTCCGACGGGCGGGAAAAGGGGATGGCCGGAAGTCCGCGCCAGCGGGGCAGGGAGGGCAGGCGGGTCATCAGGGATCCCGCCCGCCATCGTCACCTTCCGGCGCCACATCGCCACCGCCGCCGGACGGGTCCGCGGCGCGGGCGGCCGCCTCCGGCCCGGAAGCCGGCTCCCCCGCCTGCCCGGTGGCCGCATCTTCCGCCTCCGGGGCGGGTTCCAGACCCGCCGCCACGCGGACGCGGTGCAGCACGTCCCGCTGGGCCTCGGTCACGTCCAGTTCGCCCCTGATGCCCTCCGTCCCGAGCACGCGCTCCCGCATCTCCGGGCGCGTGAACCAGATCGCCTTGCTGGCGAGTATCGGCCGGTGGCCGGGAGAGGTGATGATCGAGGCGTGGCGGGGAAGCTGGTTGATGGCCGTGGGCGACACCAGCGCGAGGTCGCGGATCTGCTCGGACTCCGACGAGCCCACGGATCCGCCCAGGGGCGACAGGACCGGACTGGAGGAGGAGCTGCCCTCGGTCGTCACACGGACGGTGCGGTTGCCCAGCATCGTCGAGAGCTCCTGCGCGCTCTCCCGGCTCGAGAGCGGGCCGGTGACGGTCGCGGAGCAGCCGTCGCGCCATGAGGTCATCCCGGCCCGGCCCCAGAGCTTCTCCACGGCCCCCGGCGTCTGGTAGAACAGCATCAGGTGCAGCCCGATCGACCGGCCCCGGTCCCGGATGTTCTCCAGGATGTCCATGTTCCCGAGCTTCGCGGCCTCGTCGATCAGGAGCAGCCTCCGGGCGCGCGGCGCCTCGTTTATCTCGGTCAGCTGCGCGGCCAGCAGGAGGCTGCCGAGCATCAGCCGCAGCATCGGCGCGAAGTCCTCGGCGACATGCTGCGGGATGTTGAGGAAGATGTCGCACCGCGGATCGAGGACCTGGGCCAGAACAGGGCTGTCCGGCGGCATCGTGGCGTATCTCTGGATGTCCGGGAACTCCGCGAACAGCAGCTGGTTGGTGATCTCGGTCTTCACGCTGTAGTAGAACCGCTCCTCCATGCCGGCGACGTCCCGCAGGCGGTTGCGGATGACCGCGTATTTCACGTCCGGCAGCAGGGACTTGACGGCGCCGCCGACGGTCCGGGCCGGCTGGCTGAGGACCGCCGCGACCGAGCCGATGATGTTGGACGAGCCGGTCTCGGCGTAGAACGCCAGCAGGGCGGTGAACAGGGCGGTCGCCGCGTCCTTGAAGTACTTGCCGTTCTCGACCCCCTCATACCCTTTCGGGATCATGAGCTTCGCCATGGAGAGATAGACCGACGGGCGGTCCTTCGCGAGCACCGCGAGCAGCCGGGCGGGATCGAAGCCGTTGCGGGAGTCGATCACGACCGGGGTGAAGCCCATCCTCTCCCGGGCCCGCCGTGTCCGTGCGTAGACCTCGCACTTGGGGTCGAACACCACCAGCGGACCCCGGTAGGTCAGGATGTTGGGGATCAGCAGTCCGGTGGTCTTGTAGCCCGACGCCTGGGTGGTCACGAGGACATGGCCGTTGCCGTCGGCGGGATCCAGCGTGATGAGCCGTCCCCGGCCCTGACGCCCCCAGGTCGACGGGTGCGCCGGATCGAACCCGCCGCTCTGGCGCACCGGGTCGGTGAACTCGCCCAGCACGATGCCGCCCGGGTGCGAGAAACTCCGCCTCACCTCGGCCGGGGAGGCCCATGTGGCCTGCGGGAGTCCGCGGACGGGGCGGTCCGGACCGCCGTCACGCCCCGCTCCATCCGCCCCGCCATCCCTCGCCAGATCCCTGATCCGCCGGGTCCCCGCGCTCCAGAGGCGGGCGGCGACGGCCGTCGCCAGCAGCAGCTGCGCCACCCCGCAGGACAGCAGCATGAATGTCCCGTCGGGCGTCACGTCGTAGTTCCGCACGACGCTCCAGGCGGCGCGTCCGAGATCGTCGAGGACCCACGTCGGCCGCCATTCCTCCCGCACCATGACCGGGCGGGCGATGTAGAGGGCCAGCCCGGGTGTGTGGAGCAGCCACCAGCCCGCGGCGGTCCGCCCCATGTACCATGCGGCGAGATGGCCGGCGACCGCCGGGGCCGAGCAGGCCAGCAGCAGGCCGGTCTCGTTCTGGCCGGGTGATGTGGCGTAGGCGTTGAAAAGCGCCCGGTTGCCCAGGAACGCCGCCGCGGTGGCCACGGCGACCAGCACCGTCACCGCCACCGGCGGCAACGCCCCGCGGAGGGCCGCGACGGCCCGGGAGGCGACGGCACCCGCCCGCCGCATCATCCCCGCCCCTCGCGCCGGAGAAGGAATGTCCGGCCGGTCCCGGCGTGGAGCGCGGCGCGGCTGCGCAGTCCGGCCATGGCGGAGGAGACCTTCCTTCGAAGCGTACGTACAGCTCCGGCCGCCGCGCCGAACGCCGCGTCATTCGACAGCACCACCACCGGCCGGTCCGTCCCGGACACGAGAAGGGGAGCCCAGGCCCGCAGCAGGAACGCCTCGAGGCAGACCAGCCAGTCGACGGCGGTGGCGCGGGCCGGCGGGTCCACCGGAGGCATCGCACCCCATGGTCCTGTGAGATGGGGCAGCCCCCACACCGCGCCATGGACGGTTTCGGGCGGACGCCCAGGCCGTTCGCATGCCTCGGGGTCGAGCCTCCACACAACGCCCCTCCGGTAGTCCGGGCCGGGAGTGGCCACGCCGATGGACAGGACCGACCCCCGCGCCACCGCGGCGGCGCACCAGAAGGCCAGCGCTCCGGCATCGTCGGCGTCGAACACGTTCTCCCCCAGGATCGCCTCCGCGCCGTGCGGGATGCTGTCGCGGATCGCGATCCAGCGCGCGCGTTGCGTGACCGCGGCCGGTTCCGGCAGTTCCCGCCACCCATCCGGGTCCGGCGCGGCCCGCCCCAGGGTCCCGGCGGTCAGGCCACCGGCTGCCAGCGCCGCCACCAGCATCCCCCGGATCCGGCGGCGACGGAGCGCCTCGGCCACCGCCAGCGCGAGGCCGGCCAGCACCAGTCCGGACAGACCCAGCCCCGGAATCCCCGCCGCCACCGCCGCCACCGGCGACATCGGCAGGAAGGGAACGGCGGCGAGCAGGGCCCCGGCCGCCACGACGCCCGCCACCGCGGCGATGGCGGAGACCGCCGCGCAGAACGCCGCCGCGCCGACCAGCGCCATGGCGGGGGGCACACCGGTACCGACCAGACCCCAGACGCAGAGGAAGACCGCGGGAGCCAGGAACAGCGCCATTCCCAGCGCCCGGGCGGACGTCGTCCCCCGCCAGACCGCCAGCCATAGCGGGAACAGGGAACACTGGAGCGGCGTCTGCGGAGTGGCCATCGCCAGAACGGTGGCGGCGAGGGCGACCGGCCATGCCCACGGCAGCGCGGCCCGCGAGGGCGGGGCAGGGGGTGGACGCTCAGTCGACCGCATAGGGATCGAAGCTCCATCTGCGGGCGGACCGGGTGAGCGTACCGGCCCGGGCCGCGTCCCGCATGGCGGCGGAGATCCGGGACCGGCTGACCCGCACCGCTCCGAATGCGAGCGCCACCCCGTCGGTGATGCGCGGCCGTCCGCCAGCTCCGGCGCCCGGCGTGACCTGCACGGAATCCCCGGCCAGCAGCGAGAGGACCGTTTCGGGGGTGGTGAGGGCGCGGTTGCCGTTCATTCCGTGATAGGCCGAGCGTCCGCGGTCCGGACCGTCGGTGAGCGGAAGCGAGGCCCAGATTCCCGCGAGGCAGTTACCGTAGGCCGGCAGACTGGCCGGAGGTCCCTGTGGTCCGCATTCGGCGATGAGCAGCCGGGCCAACCGGTCCTGCATCTTCCGGTCGAACCGCGCATCCGGATCGAGGCCATGGCTGTCCATGAGCCTGCGCAGGGTCGGGCGGATGATCTGGTAGCCACCCGCCGCCGTCGAGGGAGCGCCGGCCCTGCGGACGCGGTCCTGCCAGGCCAGCACGTCCGCGAGGGACATATCGGTGAGGGGGCGGGGCGGGGGAATCCGGATCCGGCGTTCGTAATCGCCGTAGCCGCGCGGCGCCTCGATCGCCCGTATGAAGGGAAGGAGACCGGTGACCGCGTGGGGTTCGGCGACGGCGGCGGACCTCAGGCCCGAAAGGACCAGGATCGCCGCGGCGGGGCGGAGCCCGGGATGTGGACCGGTGACCATGCCAGCCGTCACGATGGTTCCCGCCACCCTCGGGAGTTTCCGGCCGGGGACAGGCGCCACGGATGGCAGGGCCAGCAACCGCACGTCAGGCCCCCCCGATGGCGGGGAGCAGCATGTCCTGTTCCACCACCACGTTCATCAGGGTTCCCGGCCGCACCCGGAAACGGGGCCCGCGGGCGAGCAGCCGGCCCAGGTATTCCTGCGCCACCCGCGAGGTGGCGTTCCCCGCGGCCATTCCGAGGATGGAGGCGGGATCGGATCGCGTGGCCGGACCGTCGCCGAAGATGATCCCCGTCGCGTTGCCCGCGAGGTCGAAGAGCACCGCCGCGCCCAGCGCCGAGAGGACATTGGTGCTGCGGCGGCCCCTGATCCCGGTGGCGCCGTCATCGCCGACCGCCGGGAACTCCCGCAGCCCCAGCGGCGTGCCGTCCGGCATCCGGAGGTCCGTCCAGGTGATGAACATCCGCCGCTGCCCGGGCGCGGCGTCCGAACCATAGGTGCCCACGATCGAGGATCCGGCCGGAATCAGCATGTGGGCGCCGGTCACGCTGTCGAAGACGGGTTCGGTGACCTGCGCCTGCACCAGACCCGGAAGATCCGAGTTCACGAGCGTCCGCAGCACGGCCGGGATGAAGCTTCCCCGCGCGAGGAGATGGGTGGGGGCCGGATCCGCCCCCTCCGGCGCCGTGGTGACCTGCGGTGGTTCGGCGCCCGGCGGTCCATCCTGCGTGACCGGGGCGGCCGGTGGCGGTTCCCGCCCGCGCCCCGCCAGATCCGCCGTGGCGGTGACGGCGGGCGTCAGCGGACTGTCGGAAGCGAGCCTCGCGCGTTCCTCACGGCGCGCGAGGTCCGCCGCGAGGCGTTCCCGTATCGCGAGGAATTCTGGGTCATCGGCCACCGGGGAGGCGGGCGGGGACGTGACCTGCGGACCGGTTCCGGCCGCCGGCTGGCTGGCCTCCTGCCCGTCGGGCGCGCCGAGCCTGTCGGTGCGCTGGTCCAGGTCACCGGTGTCCAGATCCGTGGCCTGCCCGTTCTCCGGGCGGTCGAGCCACACCTTCACGGCGTCGTTGCCGAAGAACCCCAGCAAGAGGGCGAACAGCACCGTCACCGCGGTGGCGGCGACCGGAATGCGTGGACCGGTGGCGCTCACCTGACCCTCACCATGTCGTAGTTCTCGATCACCATCCCCATGGGGTTCTGCATGAGGACCGCCTGGTCCGTGATGCGCCTGCGGCCCAGCACGAAGGTGCCCTGGAAGCGGCGGGCGGCGGCGGCGGTCCCGTTCATCCGGCTGCGGCGTGTCTCCGTCCATTCCGCCAGCCAGCTGCGGCCGCCGACATGGACAACCGACGCGACGGAGACCTCGACGGTCTGGCGCTCCGCCGTGCGGAACGGGCTGGTCGCCGGAGCCGTGGCCCAGTCCACGATCTTCCGGTCAGCCGCCGAATCCCGTTCAAGGAAGTGCTGGATGCGCCGCAGGCGTCCGCGCATGACGGCGGTGTCGGTCGAGACGGAGCGCCAGTCCCGCAGGAAGGCGGCGAGCTCGTGGCGCACCGCCGCGTCCGGCCATTCCCGTATCTCGCGCGGCGCGAGCACCGGCGCCGTCCGCCCGAGGTCGTCGACGGCGACGATGTAGGGGACGTATTCCGTGCTGACCGCCGCCCAGATGCCGAAGCACACGGCCAGCGCGGTGAGGGCGGCCATCGCGAGGAAGGCGCGGTACCACCGGTCGCGCTCGGCGGCGAGGGTGCCGTGGCGGTCCTCCCACACGGCGCGGGCGCGGTCCCAGGGATCGGCGGAACCGGCCATGTCAGGAGACCCCGCCCACGCCGGACACCGTGGCCCGGGCCGTCGGCGGATCCGTCACGGCGGCGGCCGCCCATCCCGATCCGGATTGATCCGGGGGATGCGCCGGAACCGCGGGGCCGCTCATGGGCCACCTCCCCGGGGCCCGCCGGCCAGCATATCGCGGACGCGCCCGAATATCTCGCTCCGGAGATCGCCCCGCGCCGCGACCCCGCCCCAGTCCATGCCGCCACGCGCCCCGCCGCCGACGGCGGCCTTCACGACCCCGCCGGCGGACGCACCTGACCGCGCCGCCCCGACGCTTCCGCCGACCGCGCCACCGACGGCGCCACCGGTCGCCGCGGCGCCGGCGACGGCCGCCTTGCGCACGGCGCCACCCACCGCGCGGCCGACGGCCTCGGCCGAACGGCTGCCGAGCCGCGACCCGGACACCAGGTTCTCCAGCGCCGCCGGCAGGGTCATGATGAGCACGCCGCCGACGATCTGGAGCAGCAGCATTCCCATGGCGTTCTCGAAGCCGCCGACCGGGCGGGCGGCGAGCGCCGTGGTGATCTCGCCGGTGGCCGCGATCACCACCATGGCGCCCATCAGCTTGAAGGATTTCCCGATCAGCGACTTCACGTAGCTGACGGCGATGTCCCTGGTCTCCGAAAGCCCGGCGAAGGCAAGGGCGATGACGCCGGCGAGACCGGCGATGTAGAGTTCGGCGTAGACCACCACGACCATGGCGACGGCCACGGCGAGGACGATGACCGAGGCCGCGGCGGCGAAGACGTAGAACCAGGTCCCGGGGTCCGTCAGGGAGATGTCCCCGAGCCAGCCGACCGCCCGCTGCAGACCGCCGGCCACTATCGCGCTCGGACGCGCCTCGGTGCCGCCCGCGACGCCCGCGATGTCGAGCGCCGCGTCGGCCAGCGCCGCGACGATTTCAGGGACACCCATGGCGACGCCCCAGACCATGATGACGAAGGCGAGCTGGTAGAGGAATCCCTGGAACACCACGTCGATGCGGTCCTCGCCGATCGCCCATTTCCCGCCGCGCCAGACGAAGTCCACCACGAGCAGCGCCAGCAGCAGCTGCTGGGCACGGGTTCCGAGGGTCGATCCCAGACGGTCGAGAGTGTCCGCCATATTGTCGAGCGCGCTGTCGAGCGCGGCCCCGGCCGCGTTCGCCTGGGCGAGGGCGGCGTCCGGCCCGGCCGCCAGGAGAAGCGGGGCGGCGAGGGTCGCCAGCAGGCCGGGCCGGCACCTCATGGCCGCGTCTGCCCGATGCCGAACAGCTCGTTCATGGTGCGTCCCTTCGGCGCGTTGCGGAGACCCTCCAGGGTCTCGTGGATCTCCCTTTCGTGGCGGCGTTCGGCCGCCTCGCGGCGGTCCAGGTCGGCGAGCATGCGGCTCCATGCGACCGCGACGGTCTCGGACTGCGTCGCCGCGATCCGGCGCAGGTCGTTCATCTGCCTGGCCATCGAGGCCGCGAGGTCGTTCGCGCCCTGGAGCACCTGCATCTGGCCGTCCTCGCCGCCGAACTGGCGGGTGATGCGGTCGAGCAGCAGGGCCTCCGATTCCACGTCCTCCATGGTCAGCCCCGCCTGGCGCAGGCCGGTTTCCATGGACGCGTGCCAGCGGTCGTTCCATTCGGTGTAGCTCTCGGCCACGGCCGCGCGGTCGAGGCCCCGGCGGTCGAACAGCGGGTCGGTGACGAGATCGCTGCGCAGGAACCGGTCAAGGTCGGTTCCGGACCGGACGATGCCGCCGACCTGGTCGGCGATCCGCCGGAGCCGCAGCACGGGCAGCATCGCCTCCGCGTGGTGCCGTTCCGGCAGCTGCGCGATGTTGCGCCGCATGATCTCCCATGACGCGATCTCGGTCCGCAGCTGCTCCAGCTGCGCCGCGAGGCTTTCCGTCTCGGTCGAGAGGATCCGTCCCTCGAGGCTTGCGATGGCCGCGAGCTCGGCGTTGTTGAGCGCCTGGGTCCATTCCGTCGCCAGGCCGCCGCCCGGACCAGCCGGGGCGGGGCAGGGCAGGGCGACCAGCACGGCGGCGACAGGCGCCATCAGTTCAGGCGGCAAGCGCATCGGAGAGGTCCCCCTTCCAGTAGTCCGGGTCCGCAGCGGCGCGTTCGGCGGCGCGGGCACTGTCGCCGGCGGATGTCCTGCCGAGGATCGACAGCGCCGCCGGTCCGAGCGGAAAGCTCACGACCCGGCGTCCGTCCGGCTGCACGACATAGAGATCCCGCTTCGGCTGGATGGCGGCGACCAGCGCGGTCTGGGAGGGCGCGAGGCCCAGTGACGTGTAATGCGGCGCGGAGACCGACGTCTCCGCCTCGGGATTGGGCATGAATATCTTCGTGGGACAGCTCTCGAGCAGATCCACCGTGATCCGGGCACCCGCCGCGTCGGCCACCGACTGGGTCGCCATGACCACCGCGACATTGCTCTTGCGGCCTTCCTTGAGCCAGCTCCGGATCCTGTCCTCGAACATCCCGTGCGCGAAGAAGCTCCACGCCTCGTCAAGCACGACCAGGGTCGGCCTGCCGTCGAACCTCCGCGACACCTGGGCGAAGATGTAGTCGAGCGACAGCACGGTGACCGTCGGGGTGGCCTCAAGAAGCGGGTGCGTCTCGAAGACGGTGAAGGCGTGGCCGGGGCCGGAGCGCGAGCCGTCCCCGAGATCCAGCCCGTCTTGGTCGAACACACCCGAATGCGGACCCTCCAGCCAGGTGTCGAGCGCCCTGCGGAGCTCCTCGTCCTGCACGAAGTCCCTGACGTCACGAAGGCACGGGCTGCGGGAGCGGCCCAGGGAGGTCACCGCGTTCCGCAGCTCGGCGGCCTGCCCGGCCGTGCAGTGGTCAACGCCGCTGCGCCGCACCAGCTCCGCCAACCAGTCGGACGCCCATGCCGCGCCGAGCTCCGCGACATGGGACAGGGGCGCGATCCCCTCCCCGGCGCCGGCGCCGGGCTCCAGGAACCGTCCGCCGATCGCGTTGCAGGCGTGGCGGATCGACCTCTGGCGGTCGAAATAGATCACCTGCGCCTCCGGATACCGGAGCCATGCGGAGGCCAGCAGGCCCAGAAGGACGGATTTTCCGGCGCCGGTGGGCCCGAATATGAGTGTGTGTCCCACTTCCGCGTGGTGCAGGTTGAAGTGGAACGCCTGTCCGGTCCGGGCCCGCGCCGGCAGCAGCGCCGGGGTTCCCGCCGGAAGGTGCGGGGAGGGGCAGTGGTCCATCCCCTGCCATGTTCCCCGGACGGGCATGAAGTCCGCCATGGCCCGGGCGCGGAGCACGACATTGCGGGCGTTGGCGCGGCAGTGGCCGGGAAGCGCGGAGAGCAGCGCGGGAATTGCGTTGCCCCGCTCCTCCCTCAGGACGATCCGGCGGTCGCCAGCCGTCTCCATGATGGCGGCGGTCAGCTTAGCGAGGCTGTCCTCGCCGCCCGGCTCCGGCGCGTGGAGCAGGAACAGGGAGAGATAGCGCCCGTGCCCCTCGTCGCCGAGGCTGGCCCGGGCGATCGTGGCCTCGACGCCCTCGGCCATCGCGTCCTCGAAGCGCCCCCTGCGCCCGCCGCCCTCTCCGGCGAGGTCCGCCGCGAAGTCCGCCGCCGACTGGCGCCAGAAGCGCTGGATGGTTCGGGCCACCCTGCGTGTGCTCGCCGGCGACAGCGCGTCGTAGCGCGTGATCCAGCTGAACGGCCGGGCGATGTCCTGGAAATGCTCGAACGGGGCGATCGGATACTGCCCGGGCAGGCCGTCCACCGCCAGAAGCGCCGCTGGCCGGCCGTCGACCAGCAGCGGGCCGGAGCGGGATGGCTGGACCACGTCCGCGCCGACCACCGCGTCGATCCCCAGCGGCAGGGCATGGCCACGTACCGGCGGCACCGTGCGTCCCGGCAGCAGGAGGTCGGCGAGGGCGGCGCAGAGCGAACAGCGGCCCTCCCTGTCAGGAAGCAGCCGCGAGAGGCCGATGACCGATCCGAACCGGGCGGCGGTGCGGGAACATTCGGCCTCGAAGTCCCCGATGAGCCCCGTCAGGCCATCCGGGGAGCCGTGGCCCTTCCAGCAGAGGAACAGGTCGAGGGTGTCGGTCCAGGTCACGCCGGGCGCCCCGAGCAGGGCGCTGGCCTCGACGGCGAGAGCGTCGAGCGCGGGGTTGCCGGTCTCCGGCAGTGTCCCGCCGCTGTCCGCCCGCGACCACGACCGGCGGCGGAACACGCTCCAGAGCGTGTGCGGGTCCCCCAGACCGGAGAGCGCGAACGACAGGTGCCGCAGACGTCCGGCGAGGGCGTCCGGCTCGAGGCTCTCGGTGTCGATGCCCGTCACCCGCCATCCGGCGAGCAGCCGGCCGTCCTTGCAGAGGATGACGCCCGGGGCCACGACCGCGGTCCAGTTCAGGACATCGACGAAGCGTCGGACACGGGTCATCGGCCAGCCCCCCGGCGGAGGCGCGGTCCGACACGCTTGCGATAGGGAGACCGCCGCGATATATGACGTACGGGAACGGCGGGCGGTGGCCCGCGCGACGCAGACAGGGAGGCGCAGGTATGGCCGACGTGGCGGATCATGGCTTCACCCCCCAGCAGATCCGGTGGCTGGACAGGCGGTTCGCCGTCTTCAGGGGCTTCGACAGGCCCACGGTCATGTGGATGGTTGGCGGCCTGACGGCCATTGGGATCGGCGCCGCCGGCTTCCTGTGGGCCGAGATCGAATCCCTCCGGGTTGAGGTCCGAGGCGAGATCGGCTCCGTACGCGGCGAGATCGGCTTCCTCCGCGAGGAACTCGGAGGCGAGATCGATTCCCTCCGCGATGAGGTTCGGGAGAACCGCGCCGCAATCACCGAACTCGCGAAGGGCCTTGCCCGCATCGAGGCCATCCTGGAGGAACGCCTGCCTCGGGAAAGGTGACGTAAGGAAGCCCCCCGGCGGAGGCGCGACCTGACACGCCTGCGGTAAGGAAACCACCGTGATACCTTCCGTGCCGGACAGGGAACGGCGGGCGGTGGCCCGCACGGCGATAACGGGGAGACGGAACGATGGCTGACGTGGCGGATCACGGCTTCACCCCGCAGCAGATCGCGTGGCTGGACAGGCGTTTCACCGCCTTCCGGGGCTTCGACAGGCCCACGGTCATGTGGATGGTCGGCGGCCTGACGGCCCTTGGGATCGGCGCCGCCGGCTTCCTGTGGGCCGAGATCGGCTCCGTACGCGGCGAGGTCGGCTCCCTCCGCGAGGAACTCCGCGAGGATATCCAGGAGAACCGCGGCGCCATCGCCGAACTCGCGAAGGGACAGGCACGCATCGAGGCCATCCTGGAGGAACGCCTGCCCCGGAACAGGTGACGGAGGGCATCCGCCGGGCGGACACCCCGCCTGATGTGCTTGCAATGCGCAGGTCGCCGCTGTATGTGTATTGACGAAAGGGACACGGTGGATGTGGTCCCGCACGTCGAAGACAGGTAGACGCAAGGATGGCAGACCTGACGGATCACGGCTTCACCCCGCGGCAGATGGCTTGGCTGGAGAGGCAGTTCGCCGTCCTCAGGGGCTTCGACAGGCCCACGGTCATGTGGATGTTCGGCGGACTGACCGCACTGGGGATCGCGGCATCCAGCTTCCTCTGGGCCGAGATCGGCTCCGTACGCGAGGAGATCGGCTCCGTACGCGAGGAGATCGATTCCCTCCGCGAGGAACTCCGCGAGGAGATCCGGGAGAACCGCACCGCGATCACCGAACTCGCGAAGGGACAGGCACGCATCGAGGCCATCCTGGAGGAACGCCTGCCCCGGAACAGGTGACTTCCGGCAGCGGCGGTTGCCCGCATCATCGGCATCATCGGAACCCCTCCCGTGTCGAATGGGTGTCGGGGGACAGCCGCTGCACGCTGACCGGCCCGACGGGCACGACGCCGGTGCGTACGGGCAGGTAGGGCCGGGCGATGCGGAGGTCGCCGCCGATCTCGGCCACCGCCGAAACCGTCTCCCGGTCAATTCCCGTGACCCGGATGCAGAACTCCGTTCCGCCAAGTCCGGCGCCGTCGATACGGAAACCGGCCCGACGGAGGTATTCGAGGGCGTGGCCCTCACAGGAGGACATCCGCTTCGGCGCGACGAGAACCGTGCGCCCGATCGATACCCTGCCGTGCATCTCACGGGCGAGATCGTAGCCGATGGCGCAGGCCTGCGCCTCGGTCAGGCGCGTGTCGCCCGCCGCGGTGAGCGACGTCCCTGACAGCCCGCCGCAGCCGGGGAAAAGGATGAGGAACAGGAGCGGCAGACGCCACCTCATCGCCGGACCTCCCTGCGGACACGGACACGCTGCCGCCCCGCCTGAAGCCAGACATCGGTGATCACCCGGTCGGCGACGAGCCGACGGCCCTCGTCCGTCACGCGGGTGTTGAGCGCCCGGTTCTCCTCGTCCGGGCCGGGAATGATCGCCGGGAGCGTGCCCCTGTAGCGCGGATGGAGGTCGATGTAGGTTCGCCGCCCGTCGGCGAACACCCGGACGGGGCGGAACGGCGCCTTGCCCTCGATCCTGAACCCGAAATCGAGATCCTCGACCAGACGCGGACCCGTGGCGGTCGGCAGGCCCTCCCGCTCCAGCCTCGCCTGCCTGGCCGCCCGCGCCACCGCGGCGGCGACCTGCTCGGCCTCGGCCGCCTGCGCATCGCGCTTCCTGCGTTCCTCGATGGCCGCCGCCGCGGCCCTTGCGGCCGAATCCGGATACCTGAACGACAGGATCGGGGTGTGCACGTCCGGATCGTTGACCAGGGAAATCGTGTAAAGGCGGCGGTCCGTCGGAATGACGAGGTTCGTGTGGCCCGCGTCCTCCGCCGGCTTGACTTCCAGCACCACGGTTTCCGGGCCGCGGCCCTGGACCTTGGCGACCACCTGCCATCTGGCGGTGTCGCCCCAGCTCGGCGTGTCGGTCAGTTCCTCTCCCGGCTCGAGCTCGATGTAGCAGACGGTGAGGGGCGAGCACAGTGCCTGCGGTATCGCCGCACCGAAGGTCGTCACCACACGCCCCGCGGCCCCGAGCGCCACGGGTCCCGCCCTCCTGTCCCACTCGGCCGCGACGGCCCTCGTCCGTCCGGCCTGGTCTCCGGACGGGGCGGGCGCGGCGGGGCTCCTGCGCATGCCAAGCTCCCGCTCCAGCCAGGTCTCGAAACCGGAGTCGGTCCGACCGGCGGCGACGGCCTGCCGCCACAGCTCCGAGAGCATGACGAGCGGGGCCTGCCGCTGGGGAGGTTCGGGGATGATCGACGCGTCGGGGGAGGCGCCGCCGCCATCGTCCGGCGTTCCGTCGTCCGGGTCGGCCGACTCCGCCCCCTGCGCGGTCCGCGGTTCGGGCCGGTCGGGAAGGACGGCGGCGGACGGGGTTTCCTCCGTACCCTCACCGCCCTCACCGGAAGCAGCGGACGCGGGGTCGGGCGCCTCCGGCGCCGCCTCACCGGAGTCACCGACATCCGGCAGGAAGTCCGTCCCCATTCCCTGCGGCCGGGATTCCTGCGCGGCCACCGCCGCGGACATCGCCAGCAGGGCGAGCAGCTGGAGGAGGGGCCGGCCCGGGCGCATCAGCCGCCTTCCCCCGGACCGCCCGCACGGGCGGGGGGCGGTCCTTCGGCGTCCGCATCCGGCAGCGGCGCCGTGATCTCCCAGTGGTCCGGCATGGTGAAGGCCCTGGAACCTCCGAACAGGTTGCCGATGACGGTGTCGGCGAGAATGACGATCCCTCCGGCGATCACCACGATCGGCATCCGTCGGGCGAAGCCGGAGAACTCCCCGCCGAGGGCCAGCGTGCCGACGGTGATCACCAGCGCCACGATGACGACGGCGTAGGCCATCGGTCCGGCCACGAAATCGACGAATCGCGTCAGCGGGCTTCCGCTGCCGAAGATGTTGTCGGCGGCGGCGGCGGGGGTGCAGGTCCGCAGCGCGGCCGCGACCGCCGGAAGAGTCCGGAGTGCCGTCTCTCTCATGGTTCCTTCCTTTCATCCGCGGCGACGGGTTCCTCCACCCGCGCCATCCGTCCCCGCTGGCCACCGGCCAGCGGGGTGGCGTGGCCATTGACCGGACGGGCTGTATGGTCGTTCGGGAGTGTTTCCAGCCGCGGTGCGCCGCCGTCCGGTCGCACGGTCCAGGCGATGGACGAGACGACGGGACGGACGGCGCCGCGCTCGACGAAGACGACCATGTCCGTCGTCCGCAGCAGGGCGGGTGTCGGGTCGGTGCCCAGGACCTCGGTCGCCAGCAACCTCAGCCGGTCGAGGACCTCCGACGCCGAATTCGCGTGGAGCGTGGCCAGCCCGCCCGGATGCCCCGTGTTCCATGCCTTGACCAGGGTCATGAGAACCTGGCCGTCCCGCACCTCGCCGACGATGATCCGGTCGGGAGCGAGCCGCAGCGCGGATTTCAGCAGCCGGTCCATCCCGACGGTCTCCGTCGTCCGCAACGGCAGCGTGTTGGCGAGGGGCGAGCGTATCTCTGTGGTGTCCTCGATCACGACAAGCCTCGTCTCCGGGGCCACCCGGTCAAGCTCCAGCAGGCAGGCGTTGAGGAATGTCGTCTTTCCGGAACCGGTCGCCCCGGCGATCAGGATGTTCCTGCGCGCCGCGACCGCCTCCGCCACCAGCCGCCTGCGGCGGAGCGGGGGAATGAAGTCCCGCAGCGTCACCGTCCGTTCGGTATGGCGGCGGATCGAGAAACAGGGCTGGTCGGTGACGGGAGGGTACAGCGCCTCGATGCGGTGCGCCGTCCCGGGAATGCGTCCCGAGAATATCGGACGGTCGGCGGCGATGCGGGCGTTCGAATGGGTCGCGCACCAGCGGACGAAGCGGTCGGTGTCCGCCCTGTCGATCCCCTCCAGGCGTTCCGGGCACCTGCCGAACCGCTCCACGAACATGTCAAGCGTCCCGCGGTTCGGATCGGGGGAGGGGTTGCAGCCGATCTCGACAACGCCGGGGTCGTCAAGCAGGGCCGCGACCGGTCCCAGAAGCTCCCGTACCTTCTCCATGCTCACCGGCTTTCCTCCGGCGGCGGCGGCGGGCGGTCCGCCGGCCCCCTGTCGCCGCCCAGAACCGCCAGCGAGACCGTCAGCGCCGCGATGGCGAGAAGGAGGATGGCGTCAGGCAGCCGCATCGGGACCTCCACCACTGCGGTCGGGGCATGTCGGACCGCGGCGGAATCCGGCCCTCCGGCTTGCGCTGCCCCGCCGCCGTCGGCTAGGGGCGGGACCATGGAAGACCCGTATGGTAGCGTCGACCTCGATCTGGCGCGGCCGCCCCTGCTTCTTGGCTGCGAGCGGACGCCGTTCATCGCCGCGGTCGGCGCAGGCGCCTTCGCCGTCGTCGTCCTGTTCGGCATCACGTTCACCGGCGTGACCGCGGGTGGCATGCTCGTGGTCGCCGCCGTCATGGTGCTGCGCCGCGTGGCCGCCTACGACCCGTTCTTCTTCGCCGTCCACGCCGAGGGCCTCGGCTTTCCCAGGCACATGCCGGATGTCCTTCCCGATCCCAGTCTTCCCGGTCATCTTCCCTTCGTCGGTTTCGACGATCCGCCCCGGCGGGAGACCGTGCTCCTCGCGCGGGCCGTTCCCGCCGCCGTGGTCCTGTCGGCCGCCGCGGCGGCCTCGCTCTTCGCCGTCCTGTCCTGAGAACGGATCCGGGTGGTGGCGTGGGGGCAGGGCGGTCACCGGATATGCCCCTGTGGCAGCGGGGGATCTCCGGGGGACCCGGGCTCCCCGGGCCACCAGTGCGGAGGCTTCCGCAGCTCCTCAAGCAGCACCCCGACCAGGCTCGCCGGACGGACCTCGCCCGTGACCGGATCGGCCTCGCGGGCCACCGTCCCGAGGATATCGGAGGGGTCGGGGCTGTCGGAACGCTGCAGCATGTGGGACAGGACGATGCACATGTCGGAAACCTGGGTCTCGACCTCCGAACCGGACCTGTAGCCACCGGCGTAGAATATCTCGATCGGCCGCCGGAAATCCACGTCATAGCCGATCGTGACGTGGATGGTCGTCTCCGGCGAGGCGGGCGACAGCGGGCAGGACCACCGTATCCGCCTTGTCTCGGACTGCCGCCTGTCAGGCGGCGCCATCCGGCCCATGGTGGCGGGTGCGGCGGGCCGGATCATCTCCGTCCCCTCCGCCAGTCCCACGGCGCCACGAACCCGCCACGCCACAGGCCGCGGCGTTCCGCCCTCGCCACACCTTCCTGAAGGACGTAGTCGCGGCTGTAGCGCCGGTGGGCGAGCGCCCGTCCGTTCTCGACCATCCAGGCGTTGAGGTCGATGCCCGACAGGCTGCAGACGGCGACCAGCCGCCCGTAACGGTCGGTGTCGCGGACGGCGCAGCCGACCGCGCGGTTTCCGACCAGCTCCCGGAGCGCCGCGGTGGCCTCCGGACCGCAGGACCAGATCCGTCCGGACGCGTCGGTGCAGGTCTGGCCGCTCTCCGGGGCGTCGATGCCGTGGAGCCGTATCCTGGCATCACCGATCCCCAGGGTGTCGCCGTCAACGACCCTGGCCGGGCCGCGGACGGTGTCCGCCGCGGCGGCCATCCAAGGCTCCGGCGTGGCCGGGTCCGCCCCGAAATCCCATGCGGCGGCCAGCGCCGCACCGGCCAGGAGAAGGGCCGGGAGGGCGGCGCGTGACATGGACCTTCCTTCACCGGTGATCCGTAATCCGGACGGCTGGCCTGGCCTCCGGCGGCAGGTGCGCAGGCCACGGCGCCGGACTCGCCGGTTCAGGCGGTCCGCATGAAAGGTCAGCATGTTTGACCTATAACGGGGATTATGTTAACTTCCGGCGCCACGGTCAGGAGCCCTCCGGACCGTCGCGGCGCTCCGGCGGAAACGCGAGGATCTCCGTGCCGGCCAGATCCGCCGGGATGTAGTCAAGCTGGAGCCTGAAATACGTCCCGCCGTCCCTGGTGACGTTGCGCCACAGCACGCCGAGACTGGTGTAGCGTGGCTTGCCGTCGCGGTCCTTCCTCGCGCCCTTCACGAGGAACATTCCGGTCTCTGTCATCGGGTCACTCCCTTTCGCTCTGTCTTCCGATCATGCCCGCGGAGGTCACGGGCGTTCCCCTTCCGGCGGTGGCTCAAGCCAGAGCCGCTCCGCGTCGACAAGCGCCAGGACATCGGTCTCGGTGAGCCGCCTGTGGTACGCCGCCGACCGGTTGTCGAGCCGCCATTCCACGGAGTTGACCTCCGCCGCGATCTGGCCTGTGGTCCATCCCCTGCCGAAGAGGTCACGGACCGCCGCGAGCACCGCCCGCTCCACCGGAGGTTTCCGTTCCGGGTTCATCGCCGCGCTCCCCGGTGGGACACGAGGCCGGCGCGGGCCGCGACGGTCCATGCCGTCAGCAGCAGCAGCACGGAGACGGCGTTCGGGCCGGCCAGGGCGGTCCCCGCGTCGCGCGGGACACCCCGGACGAGCGGCTCGCCGACACGCAGCGCCAGGACGATGGCGGCGGCGGCCATTCCGGGCAGCGCCGCGGGAACCATCGAGCGGAACATCCTCCGGCCCCGCATCCAGCTGTACGCCGCGGCGGCAGCCACCGCGAAGACGGCGAACAGGGCCAGAAGCAGTGGCAGCAGTCCGGTTCCCGCGATGGCTCCCATGGCGGCGAAGAGCCATACATCGCCCTGTCCGATCCGTCCGGGCAGCAGGCGGGCCACAACCCGGACCGCGGCCCATCCGACCGAGGCGGCAAGCAGCGAATCGGGCAGGCCGTGGAGACCCTCGGCCGCCGCGACGGCCGCGAGGGCCGCAAGGGTGGCGGCCAGAAGCGGGTCGGGATCGATCTCGAAACTCCGCATGTCCCGGCACGCGACGGCCGCCATGGACGCCATGGAGAGGGCCACCGCGCAGAGCGCCACAGCCGCGGCGAGGAGGAAGGCCACCTGTCCGGTCATCTCGGTCCCGCCTCCAGACCCGGCGTCCGGCCTTCCATCACCGGCGGCCGTTCCGGCGGGGCGAACATCGCCGTGAGCCTGTCGCAGACCGGCGCGAACGCCGAGGAAAGGCAGTCCGCCATGGGACGCCTCTGGCGCATCGCCGCCGGCGGATCGCTCTTCGCCGCCCTGAGCAGCTCACGCTGCCAGACCGCAAGACGCTCGAGATCGGCGATCTCGCGCCTGAGCCGGGCGATCTCCCTGCCCAGCCTCCGGGTCTCCGGCCCGACCCCGTCCCGCTGGCCCGCCTCCGACGCCCCAACCGAACCTCCCCCGGCGACGGGAGCACCATGGCGGTCTCCCGCCGCCGGGACTGCCAGCGCGGCGAACGCCGCAAGGGAAACGATGGCGAGACGCGCGGCCACGGCTAGCCCCCACCCGTGCAGACGACCGACCCACCGGCCGAGACGCTGGCCGCGGTGATGCTGCCGCTGACGACGAGGCTGCCGGCCACGTCAAGGTTCTGGCCGACGGACATGCTGGCCAGGACCTCGACGGCCTCGCTGGCCGACGTCGAAAGGAGCCCCCCGTCGACCGTAAGTCCACCGGCGACGTCAAGCGCCCCGGTGACACCCGCGTCGCCGCCCACCGTGAGGTCGCCGTCGGAACTGAAGTCGCCGGCGACCGTGAAATCCGCCGCCATCGTGTTGGCGACGGCGCAGCCGGGGACCGGCTCGCGGTGCAGGAACGGGGTGCAGCCCGCTGGATCCGTCCGGACCGATTCGATCGCGAACATGTCTCCCCGCCCGGCCCAGCCCGCGGGCGCCGAAACGACATCGGTCGTGTCGAAGAGAACGTCGGCCCCCCGGATGGCCGTCTCACCGGCCACATCGGGAATCACGCCGACCGCGGCGGCACTGTCGGAAGCCCCGGGAATGCCCGGAGGTATGTTCGCCGCCTCTCCCCTGGCGCGGACGAACACCAGCGTCCGCGCCGCCGACTGGCGCCAGAGCCAGATGGTCATGTCGCGCCGCCGTCCCGGTGTGGTCTCCGGCGTGGCCACGCCCCAGAGCCCCTCCGTCCGCAGCTGCGCGAATGTGACCGCGACTGGCGCGGGGCCCGTCGGGGCCCTGGCCGCCGGATCGCCCTCGACCCACAGCCGGGTGGCCAGCGCGGCGGCGGAGACGGCGCGCGCCTCCCGCCCCAGAAGGTGCCGGGCGGCCATTTCCCCGAGCACCCCGGTTCCCCAGTATGCCGCCGCGGTGAGCGCGGCGACCGCAAGGAGCGCCTCGGCGAGGCCCAGACCCCGGCGGGAGCGGCGGACGGCGCGGCTCACGGAACGCCCCGGGTGACCATGGCCTCTGGCGGGTGGCCCGACCGCGGCTCCCTGAGGATCCACCCGGTGTCCAGCTGCCAGAAGGGATGCGCGAAGACCGCGATGTCGCGGGCGTCGTTGAACGCCAGTCCAGGCACCGTCGCGGCCAGCGCGGCCGCGCCCCCGTCCACCGCTTCCCGCAGCCGCGAGACGGCCTTGGTCCGCTGAGGGTCGGTGACCCGCGCGGCGGGCCGGAGAACGAGTATTCCGAACGCGCGTTCCGGCCCTCCCTGCCCGGAGGGTGTCGCGACCAGCCGGATGGCTGTCCAGCCACGCGGAGGCGTCCGCCAGGGAGCGCCGGAGGGATCGGCCTCCGCCGCTGCCGTTTCGGCGGGGGAAAGCCGCCGTGCCGACCCGGTCGCCGGCAGGGCGAACGCCGCTCCGGCCTGCGCCTGATGGAGCCAGTGATGCAGCGCCCGGCCCTCGGCGGCGGCGACATCGGCGACCAGGAACGCCCGGCCCTCCATGCGGCCGCGGCCTTCCCGGACCTGCAGGGTCACCACCGCCAGCGCGGCGATGACGGTGACCATCGCCACCGCCGACAGCGCCGCCAGGCCCCTCCGCGCGCGGGAGGCCCGCACGGCCGTCGGACAGGCGCAGGGGCGGCGCATCCGTATCAGCCCCTGAAGATGACCGCGACACGGTTGTTGTCCGCAGCGGCACATCCGTCCGAGATCTCGTCGGAATCGGTCCGGGCGGCGAGGTTGCCGCGCCGGCCGGTGCCCGTCTGGATCGCCTGGACCGAGCTCAGGTCGAGAAACGCGTTCGCCAGCGATTCGCAGGCCCGCTCCGGCAGGCCCGCCACAAGGATCCAGAACCTGTTGGGGCTGTCAGTGTCGGTGCCGGGCGTGGTGCCGCCGCCAGCCTGGACAGCGCCGCCCCACGGCGTGACGATCTCGCGGTCGGCGCCTTCGCCGTTGAGGGCCGAGGACGGCAGGGAGGCCTCGATGAACTCGTCGATGTCGCCGGTGTACTGCGGAGCGCTGGCGTAGGCCCGCCGGATCTCGGCCTCCATCGTGGTCACCAGGTTCTGGACCGAGCTGGTCGATATCGAGGTGTTCACCTGGTTGTATATGGCGAGGATGCCGATCATCGCGGCGGCGATGACCGCGACCGTCAGCAGCACGTTGATGAGACCGCGACGGGCCCGCCGGGGAAGCCGGGCGGGGTGTGACGGACGGCCGGGGAGGCGGACGACGGAGACCCTCGCGCGGCCAAGGCGGTTAAGGATGGGTGTAGGCATTGAAAGACTCCCTTTCCGGTTTAGGCTGCGGGCGGCCCATCAGAGGGTCCCCCGGCTGATCTGGTCGACGATCGGCAGGGCGATCGACATGAGGGCGAGAAGGGCGACGGCGACGGCCGTCAGCAGAACGCCGTTGAGGACCGCCATACGGGCCCGCACCGTCGTCTCGACGCGCTCCATCCACCGCTCGATGAAACCGCCGCAGCGCTGGATCCCGTCAGGTTCGTTCCACAGCGCCCGGAGCACCGCCATGAGCTCGACGGCCGGGAACCCCTGCCCTGCCCGAAGCGCCGCGGCGCCGAGGTTGCTGCCGGCCGGAACGAACTCCGCCGCAAGGGCGCGGATCCTGGAGGCCGCGTAGGGCGGCGCCTCCGCCGCCATGCGCTCCAGCACCCGGGTCGTGACAGCCTGCCCGGACCTGCCGTATTCGGTGACGGCGAACAGGAAGCCCGCCCCGGCCTGCAGCCGCTGCATCGAGAACGGCGGGAACCGGTCAGCGACCCGCCGGCCGAACCCTGTCCAGTACCGCATCAGCAGGGCGACCGCCGCCACGACGCCCGCCACGGCGAACGCGGGAACGAGCGGTCGCTCGGCGAACCCGAGCGCCAGGCCGACGACGGCGCCCGGAAAGCCGGGCAGCAGGTCGAAGTCCACCAGTTCCTCCAGCGCGGGAAGCAGCTGGAGGCCGAAGAAGTAGAACAGGCCGAGCAGGCCCGCGAGCAGCACGGCCGGAAGGGCCACGGCGGCGCCCACGGCTTTCCGGAACGCCAGTTCCATGCGGAGGACCCGGGCCGCGCTGGCGCAAATCCTGGCCGGATCATGGGCGCCGAAACCCTCGAACACCAGCCGCTCGGCCGTGCCGACATACGGCTCCATCCGCTCGGACAGCCGCGCCTCGCCGATCCCCACCCGTATCTCAAGGAGCACATCGGCGACCGCTCCCTGCCCGGAGAGCCGGTAGCCCTCGGCGAGCGCCTCGATCATCCGGCCCGCGTCGGAGCCTCCGGCCATGGCATCGGCGAGAATCTGCCAGGTCTCGGCCCTGACCCGCTTCGGGAACCTGATCCTGCGCCAGAGACGGGCCGGGCCATGGAGCGGTGCGCCGGGCTCTCTGGCCGCTCCCCGCAGCGCCGACCCGAGCGCCGCGTCGATCCGGCGGAGACCTTCGATCACCGCGGCGGCCCGCGCGGGGAGGGAGGTGACCGGGCGGCTCATGCCGCCGCCCTCCCGCTGGAGGGGCCGGACCGGCGGGAAAGGTGGGTATGCGTCACCGCCTCGAAATCGACCTCCCCCCGGGCGACCATGTCCCGGACGCGGTCGTCGACCGTACGCCCGCCCAGACCACCGTCGGACTCCGGCGTGAGCCAGTAGGCGAAGGCGCCGCGCGGGTCGCGGGCCTCGACAAGGGCGCGGTAGCGGTCGTCGGGCCTGATGAATTCGGCGACCGCCCTCTTCCGCGACAGCCCGCCCCAGGCGGCCCGGGCGGTCTCGCTGGCCCTTCCCGCAAGGCAGTCGGAGCAGCCCTCGCGGCGGCGGACCATCGGGCGGCCGAACGGATTGCCCGTCCATTGGGCGACGCTCTCGCGCGCCTCGCCTTCGGCCGGGCGGGCACATCCGGGGCACAGGACGGGAACGAGGCGCTGGCGCATGACGAGGTTGACGACACCCGGCTCGGCCAGTTCCTTCGGATCCACGCCGAGCGAGACCAGCCTGAACAGCACCGCGTTCGCGCTGAAGGAGTGGACCGTGGTGAATATCTTGTGGCCGGAGATCACGAACTGCAGGATCTCGCGGGCGTCGTCGGCCGACCGGACCTCCGACACCATTCCGATGTCCGGGTTGATCCGGACGAAGCAGCGGAGCGTCTCGGAGAAGGCCGCCGTCCTCTGCCCCCCCGCCGCCGACACCGGCACGGGAATCTGCAGGATTCCGGCACCGGCCACCGGATACTCGACCGGATCCTCGATCGTGACGATGGAGACACGCCCCTGCCGCTCCTGGTAGAGCCTCTCGAGTTCCCGGACCAGGGTGGTGGACTTGCCGTCGCCCGTCGATCCGCCGATGATGACAAGGCCGGTGTCACTGGCGCGCTCGACGGCGAGCTGCTCAAGGACGTCATCGTCGAAGCCCAGATCCTCGATGCGTCCCGCGTCGCAGTCCTCCTCCCGATAGATCAGGCGAAGGGCCATGAAGTCCCGGCCCTCGCCGTGGAAGCCGCGCTGCCCGCGCAGGGCCGCGACGGACCTCGGCAGCGGCACGCGCCGCTCCGCGCCGATCGAGAATCCCTGATGCCGCCCGAGCTGCTGCGCGCTCGCGCCGTCACCGAAGTCCCTGCGGTCGTAGAGCCACGCGATGGCCTCCATGGCCTCCCCGACCTGCCACTGGGCCCCATGGCTGTGTTCCGCGTGGCCGAGCTTCAGGCGAAGGTCGGCGTGGCTGGCCCGGACATAGATCTTGATGTCGCTCGCCCGCAGCCCGGCCGCCTCGTCGATGACCCTCATCATGCGCCGGGCGCCGTCGGTGAGCCCTGTGGCGGTCGCGATCCTGCCGGAACTGTCGCGCCCGTACATGGCGGCGATGCCGGCAAGGGTGGCCGGGGCGTAGCCCTTGAAGTCCGGCAGCTCGTAGCGCTCGCCGATCTCCGCCATCTCCAGCCAGAGCCCGGGCAGGTTGTATTCGGGCACGATGTGGTGGACCCCGTCGATGGTCAGCGCGCAGGCCTCCCTGAACCGTTCGCTTCCGACAAGCAGGACGCCCCGGTCGTTCGACGGCGGCTGGACGCGGCGTCCGCCGGCCATACGCCGCGCCAGCGCCCCGAACAGCTTCAGCATCGGGGTCGGCCGCCGGTCCGCGGCCCTCATTGCCACACTTCCTCCGGCACCGCGTTCCACGTCACCTCGGCGGCCCTGCTGCCGTCCCCCGGCCGGCTCCAGGAGATGCGCTCCATGCCATCGCCCTGCCCCTCCGGCGGCCGCAGATCGACCGACTCCGCCGAGATCCTCCCGACCCGCCAGCCGTCGGGAAGCGGGTCACCGACGCCGTAAAGTCCGTGGGTGGGATCGCACAGCGTCCGGACTTCCGCCGGAGCGCCGGGTTCGGCGGGTGGCAGTGTGATGGTGCGGCAGGTCTCTCCCCGGAGCATCGCGAGCCACGGCCCGCCTCCCGCCTGCACGGTGTAGCTGACCAGCCAGACGGGGGTTCCCCGGTCAGGGGGAGGGGCGGCCATGGTGACGCCGTCGGCGGCGGGGGGCGGGAAATCCGGGGACCTGGCGGGCATCCGATCACCCGCCCGGTCCGGGTCCGGGTCAACCGGTGGGTTGGCCAGGATGTCGCTGGCGGCGGGGGGTGCCTTGGCTGTGGCCTGTCTGGCCACGAGACCCCCGATCGCGACGTCGAGCTCGTCCTGCGAACGGATGAAACGGTTGATCGCCTCCGCCCGCTCGGTGCACAGGCGCAGGACCTCCGCCTCGACGGCGGCGGCCTCCAGGGTCGACATCCCTCCCCACGCCGCGCGGAGCTGCTCGACCGGGCAGTCACCGAGACGCGCACGGAAGCCGTCCTCCTGCCCGAGTGTGGCGATGCCCTGGGCATGCACGGCGGCCGCCGATAGCGCCATGGCGGCCGCAAGGGCCACCACGACCGGGCCGGATCCGCGGCGGACGGGGCTTGCGTCTCCGAGCCGGAATGGGCTATAGTGCGCAGTGAAGGAATCCGAACCATGGCTGACGTCGCCCAAACTGAAAACCACAGGGCCCGTGACCGCAGCGCCACCGAAGGGATGGAGCGCGGGACCGGCGGGACGGTTGTCGAGACGGCCAGCCCCGCCGCCGCCACAGCCTTCGACCTCGAGCGGGTGCGGAACACGCTCGATGCCCGGATCACGCAGGAGGCGAACCGCCTCGACGGAAGCATCGCCGGGCTGCGGGAGGAAATGGTCCGACTGGACGCGAAAATCGACAGGGTCGCAGCCGAAATCCGGACGGAGATCGCCGCGCTGGCGAACACCGTCACTGTGCGTCTCGGCGTCTGGATGACCGTTCTGGCGGGCATCATCGCCGCCGTCCAGTATCTCGGCTAGGGACACCTGGACCGGAACGGCGCGCGCCGACGCTCCGCTGGCGGCGGCTTTTCCCCCGAACGGAACGCCCACACCCGTCATCCCGTACCTCCGAGCGCCCTGTCGACCTCGGTCCATGGCAGCGACCGCCGCGTTCCGTCGGCACCGGTGACCACGATCATGTCCCCGAAGCTCGACCAGCGCAGCGGAACGGAGAGCTTCCCGCCGGGGAGGATCACCGTTCCGTCGACGGCGAAGCGGCCACCGGCCGGAATTCCGCCGATGTCCCGTCCCAGCGGCAGCGCCAGCAGGCGGTCATGGAACAGGGCGACCGGATGCACGGCCCCGACATGGACGACCTCCGGTGGAGGTTCAGGCCATGCGAGGCCGGTCGACGATCCGTCCTCCCATTCGACGGTGATGGTCGGCACGTCATCCGTCCCTCCGACGCGGATGGCCCCCGCCGAGACGACCGGCGATTCCGGTCTTCCCTTAGCGACCGCCCACACCGCCGAAAGCGGGGCGTAGGGAACGAGGTCGGCGCCGCCGGCGAGGCGGACCTGCCGTCCGCTGTGCAGGCGCATCAGGGCACCGTACGCCGCGAGCCACCGCGCCGCGTCGGACGGGGTGGCCTGCGTCACGACATCCCGGGCGTCCGCCGCCGCCGCCAGCAGAGCCGCGGCGGCGAGCGCGGAGAGCGTCACTCGTAGGGTCTGACCGCGTCCGGCGCCATGAGGTCCGGGCGGAGGATCCTGTCGCCGGGATCCTGCGCCACCAGTTCGTCGTAGGACAGGGCGGTCTGCGCGTGGTTGATCCCGATCCCGAGTTCCTCCGCCGACGGGAACCCCGGGCAGAGATCCCGGACCGCCGCCGGCAGCCGTCTCTGCAGATGGCCCGTCTGCCAGTCCCACCAGCGCCGCCGCCATTCGGTGAACGACGCCAGCTCGCCGGTGTGGCCGTCGTAGAGATGGCCCAGCCGCGGGTGACCCTCCGCGCCGCCACCCGGCGCGTGGAGCAGCGGCGTCACCCCGTTCCTCCGAGCCTCCACGACCGGTTTCCAGGTGTTCTCCCTCCAGAAGTAGCCGTCGTCGTCGGTATTGCACCGGAGGTACCTTCCGTCGCGTCCGTAAAACTGCACCTGGACAGGGGGGTACCCCCACATGTCGTGCACGAACACCGCGTCCCGGAACAGTTCCAGATGGCCATCCGGGGTCAGGTTCACCGGCGGGTGCGGCCAGCTCGGGCGCTGGCGATGGGTCCCGTCGATCCCGCGCCACTCGGCATGGCTGGTCGGCTGCGCCATTGCGCAGGCGGAGAGTGACAGCGCCGCCGCCAGGACTTTCATGATCCTCATGTCCGGACTCCTTCCATTTTCCCTTGCGACCGGGCGCCGTCCCGGGCAGCCAGCCGCGAATCAGGCGGACCACCATGGAGCGGTAGACGGCGAATGCGGACGCGGGTTCCCCGGCGGCGATCAGGAACGCCGCGAGATCCACATCCGCCGCGATCCGCTCCCATTCAGGATGGCCGGGCGGGATGGCAGCCACGATGCGCGGGGCGATGTCGTAGTAGGCGGCGAGCAGCGCCGGACCGTCGGGCCGGCGCGAGAGCCAGCCATCGCGGAACGCCCTGAGCAGGGTGAGCGTCGGTCCGTCGTCGGGTTCGCCGCGCATCGAGGTCACCGCCGTGGTCAGGAAGCAGCCGCCCCCGCCACGGTCATCGTCGCCGTCATCCCTGTCTGATCGCCGCGACGGCCCGTTGCAGCTCTGGCAGTCGCTCTCGACCGTCCGTATCTCCCTGCTCGAGTAACCGGCCCTTCTGGCATCGCCGCTGGTGCGGTAGTCGCCGCGGCCGTCACCGTCCACGTCGAAGCTTCTGTCCGGCTCGTCGCGGCTGTCATCGCCCTGCCGCTCGGGCGGGCGGCGGTCGACGGGCGGCGGCTTCCTCGGCGGCGGAGGGGTGGGCGGGTCTTCCGTCCCCGTCTCCGGTGGCTCCTTCGGGGCCGGCGCTGGCGGTTCCTTCGGGGCGGGTGGAGGCGGCGGTGGCGGAGGAGTTGGCCGCCACCACGTCCACCATGGGTCCGGAGGAGGCGGCGGGGGTGGGGGTGGCCGACACCTGTCAGGCACCGGGAAGAGGTTCCAGCCGCAGTCGAGCGTCGACGGATCGCGCGCCGAGGCCCGCGCGACCTCCAGCGGCCACACCATCACGCCGTGCAGCGCGGCCGCGCCGCGGGGCATCGGGGAGCCGTACGCCGACACCGAATCCAGGCAGCCGTCCAGCGCCTGCGCCGTCCCGTCCGGCCGCCGGGCCGCCGGGGAGCCCACCGCGCCGGAGACCGTCCGGGGAACGCCCTCCGGATCCACGAGGCGGGTCGCCGTCCATTCCTCCGCCGCGCGCTGGATGCGGCCACCATCCCAGCGGGCCTTCAGCGCCCCGGATCCGTAGTAGGCCGCCATCCAGCCCAGCCGTCCGCCGCAGCCACGTACGCGAATGTCCCATGCGGAGGCGTCGATCCCCAGCGTGTCCAGCAGCCCCCGGGAGTATTCCGACCACACCCAGGCCGGGGCGCCGGGCGGCGGACGCCAGTCACCGATCCGGTCGTCGGTCTCAAGATGGGCCACCAGCGACGCCCTCTCCGCCGCCGGAAGCGTCGCGAGGGCGCGCAGGACCCTGTCGCGCACCGCCTCCAGCTGCCGTGCGTAGTGAAGCGCCGTCGCCCGGTCCGCCTCGCACAGCGCCCGCCCGCTGTACCGGGCCGGAATGCGCTCGCAGTCGATCCCCTGGAGGGCCGTCGCCGGAAGCGCCGGAAGCGCGGCCAGCGCCGTGGTCGCGAGAAGCGCACCGCGCGCCGTCTTTCTCATGGTCCGTTCCTTTCGTTGACGGTGGCCGCCCGGGGTCCGGCGAGAAGGGCGGCGGGAAGGTTCCGGGATTGGGGCGGGCGCAGCACCATGGTGGCGGGACCCGTCTCAGGCACATCGAGCAGGACGGGCGCCAGATCGGGGACCCGCGAGGCCCGGGCGAGCAGGTCATCCGGCGCTCCGGGCGCGGTGACCGTGAATCCCCCCTGCCCTTCCCGTACGGCGCCGGGCGTGTCCGCCCAGAGCTTCCGTAGACGGGCGGACGGGACGTCCTCCGGAGCGTGTTCCGGCGGGGACTCCGCCACCAGCGGCAACGTGAACGGACGCCAGAGCGTGACCGCCCGCGCCTCCCGGATGTAGCCATGCGGCCAGTCGGCCAGGACCCGCTCGGCGGCGCCCGCCGCAAGCACCGGATTCGCGCTGTCCTCGAGCTCCAGCCGCCGCCAGGACAGCATCGCGGCCCCGGGCTCCGCAGGGGAGATCCGTGGCGGGGCAATCCCGATCCGGGCAGGGACGTGGCCGGCGAGGGCGCAGCCCGAGGAGCGCGTCCGCCAGCCGACCACACGCGGCCACCAGTCCGACAGGCTGCCGGAACACGCCGAACGGAACGCGCCGTCGGCGACGGTGGCGCGGGCCAGCTGCACCGGCGGCGGCGGCGCGGCCGCCATCAGGGAGGAGAGCAGGCCCGGCAGCAACAGAGCCGCCACAAGCGCGGCCCCCGCCGCGGACATGGCCACCGCCACAGTGGCGACGGGCATGCGCCTGAACCTCGTGAAGACCGGAAGGCCGTCAGCCCTCGGCGACACGCGACGGATGCGGGCGGCGTCGAACACGCCCGCCGCCACCAGCGCCTCCGTGACCCGGTCGGCGAACGGATCGGTGTCCATGACCGCCAGACCCGCCACGATCCAGACGGAGGAGATCTCGGTCACCGCCTGCATGAGGCCGTCGAACGAATCGTGGCACTCCTCCGGACGGGCGAGCGGAACCGCGGTGACGGTCGCGTCCCCCGTCACCGAGACGCTCGCCTGGGCCAGCCAGTGGCGGCCTTCGGGATGTGCGCTGTCAGGATCGGTGCGGGCGACGAACAGCCAGTCGCCCCCCTCCGCCAGCGGGCCGCCATCGCCCGCCTCCGTGAGGCACCGGGCAAGCGCAAGGAGCAGCGACGACGCACCCTCGGCCGCCATGTCCTGGGTCCGCGCGTAGCGGCCCTCCTCCGCCGACCCCCCTTCCGCGTGGACAAGCGCGAGTCCGGTCGCGCCGATCCGCCAGGTCGGATCCGTCGCCACCGCCCTCCAGGAGAGCCCGGCCGCGAGCCGGAGCCCGCCGTCGGTCCCGACGTAGCCGATCCGCTCGGGCCTGTCCGTCACCGTCATGCCCTCCCCGCCGGTATCAGGGTCGGCCGCACGAGGACGACCATCCTGACCTTGCGGCGCCTGGCTTCGCTGCTGCCCCCGATCCCCAGAAGCCGGAGGAACCCGATCCCCTGGTTTCCGCGCTCGGAGCGCTCGCTCTCGTATCCCGACAGGACCAGGGTCTCCCCGGGGACCAGCACCGATTCGTTGCGGATGGAACGGTTCTCGATCGACGGCAGCCCGATGGCCCCGGTCGTGCCGCCCCGCCGCAGGAAGTCCACCAGTTCACGCTGCGTCAGGGTCAGGGCGAGCTGGACCCGGCGGCGGTCGACCAGCCGGGGGAGCGCCGAGATCGACAGACCGGTCTCGAACTCGCCGGGCTCGTAGGCCGTCGTGTTGGTCCCGTTCTCGGCCGTGACCGTCGTGATCCGCTCGATGTACCGGGTCTCCCGGGTCAAGGCGATCGGCGAGATCACGCCCGACTGGGCGACGGTGGAGGCGAGCCTGTAGTCGACGACGGCGCTGTCGCGCGCCAGCGCCCGAAAGTCGATGGCGGATTCCCGGGTCCCCGGACGTCCTATCACCAGGCTCCCGGCGGCGGCGCCGGTGGCCGCGGCGGCCAGCGACGCGGTGAGGTCCCCGGCCCGGGCCTCGAGGTCCAGGGCGACGCCGAAGCTGTCGGCCCTGTCAGTGTCGACGAAATACACCCCGATCTCCAGTCCGATGCGCACCGAGGCGGTCGTCACCACATCCTCGAGAACCCGGGTGACGGAGTCGATCACCGAGGGCGGGCCAAGGACCTCGACCCGTCCGGTCTGCGGCGAGAGGCTGATCTGAGCGGGAGGCGGCGCGAGGGGCAAGAGGCGGTCGCCGAGCTCCGCCCAGGGATCGAGCGACCGCGTGGTAGAGACGCTGGCCCCCGCCTCGGTCGCGGCGCTGTCCGATATGTCGGTGGCGCCGAACGGCAGCGGAACCCTCCAGGTCCGCCGGACCATGCGGTCGATGGTGATGGCGCGGCCGTCGTAGGACCAGGCCACGTCCATCCGGGAGCCGAGCCGGTCGAGGAAGGCGGAGAGCGGGCCCTCGAACCGCGCCGCCATGCGGGTTCCGATGGGAACGTCGACGACCCCCGACCCAAGCACGTAGCGGGTCCGTATGTTCACCGGGATGCCGGTCGCCGCCGTGACCGCTTCCGCGACCGTGCGGACATCGGCCTGTCCCGCCAGCGCGATGCGGAAGCCACGCGCACCGTCGACGGCGGCCGGGAGCGGATCGCCCGACCGGGAGCCGCGTTCGGCCTCGACCGCGGCGCCGTAGAACGGCCGCTCCTCGCGGATGATCTCCCCGCGCTGCACCGCGCGCTGCCTGCCGATCTCGGCGGCGGTCAGCCGGCGGCCCTCCGCCACGCCGGTGGCGGCGTCCCTGCGGATGCCGTCGCAGCCCCCGGCCAGCGTGGCCGCGCAAAGCAGGAGGGCGGCAGCTGTCCGGCCCGCCATCAGACCGGCCCTCCGAGTCGGATGACCCCGTTCGGATGGATGCGGACGCGGGGCGCGACGCCGCCGTGGCCCAGGCCGCGCACCAGTTCCGCGACCGCGTCCTCGAACGCCGCCCGGATGCGAACCGGCACGCCCAGCCGCCAGACGTCCACGCTGTCGGCGATGACCGTGTAGCCCGCCTCCCCGCCCCAGCGCCTGAGGACATCGGCGAAATACTCGCCCTTCCGGGCCTGCCAGACCGGCGGCGGTGGCTTGGGCTCAGGAACGGCCGCGTCCGACGGCGGGTGGGTCCCCTGCCCCGCCCGACCGTTCCCGGACGTATCCCCGGGATCCGCCGGAGGTGTCCGGGCGATGCCGAACAGCCGGGCCAGGAAGCCCCCCGACGCGGCCGGCGGCGGGCCGCCGTCCGCGGCCAGCCGTCCGTTTCCAGCGGTCGCCCCGCTGTCCCCGCAGGGAATGTCCAGCACGGCCCCGACCCGGAGCCTGACCGGATCCAGCCCGCCGTTCGCCGCGGCGATCTCGCCCCAGCGTCCGGCGCTGCCCAGCCGGGCGGCCGCGATCCCCGACAGTGTGTCGCCGGACCGGACGGTGTGGGTGGGGCAAACGGCGGCCGCGGTGGATTGAACGATGGATGGGTCCACCGCGGCCGCCGACCCGCCGGGAGGAGACGAGCGGGTTTCGAAGTCCCTGCGTGTCTGGCCAGCCGAGGCGTCGGCCAGCCGGACCGGCGGCGCATGGCGCTGCCAGTCCGGGCAGCGGATCACCGGATCGACCGTGGCGGCGGCAGGGCCGGAAAGGCAGGCCAGAATCAAGGATGTGGCAAAGGCGCCGATCGCCCGTAAGCTGGAGGCATGGAATCCGCGAGTCGCATCCACGCCCGTCCGGCAGGATCCCTCGGTACGGCAGCGCTGAAGCTGGCCGGATACCCGGCGGAGACCTATCGCCGCACGCGGTTCACCGCCGTCCGCTCCCCGGAAATTGCGGGGGGGGGGGGGGGGGGGGGGGGGGTATGATCCTCTTCAAAACCATGGCGCTGCGAAGCTAGCGCCGAAATCCCCGGGGATCAAGGGGTTTCCTCCGGCAACGCCGGAGGCCTTGCTATGGCAACCTGGCCGCGGCTGTGGATCCGCCTCCAGACGCGGTGTCGCCCCACGGACCGGCGGTGAAGTCGGGCCGGGGAGCGACCCCGTGCCATCCACCACAGAGCTGGTGGCCGAGGATCCAGACCTCAGACAACGCACCGGAAATGGCGCCAGCGGGCGCGCACCATCGGCGTTTTGGTATCAGATGGATGCGGGCGGCGTGAGGGAGGGAATCGGCGGATTCGCGTCTTTCCCGCACCGCCGCCACGGTCGGATCCCCGGACAGCTCCCAACAGAGGAAGTTCCGAGATGACGATCCAGACAGAACTCAAATCAGGCTACGATCCGCACCGGGCCACGACGGTCCAGGCGTTCCTTCCCTCCGAGGACGAGCGCTTCTCCCTGCCCGGGGATGTCACGAAGGCCCGGGCGATCCGGAACGCCGAGGCGGCGCTGCGGCTGTTCGGGGCGAACGCCACCGAAATCCTCGTCTTCAGGCAGATCGCCGACACCACCGGCCGCGCCGCGTGGCACTCCACAACCGAGGCGGCGGTGAACTTCCGCCGTCAGGCCGACATGGCGCGCGAGGTCGGGATCGGCGAGCGGCAGTTCCGCAGGATCGAGACCAGCCTCCAGGCCTTCGGCGTGGTCGCGAGGACCACGGCCGCCAACGGCTACAGGGGACGGAGGTCCGGCGCGGCGGCCCCGGTGGCCGGAATCTCCCTGGAGCCCTGCATCGCCAACCACGCCGCGGTCACCGCGCTGCTCCGGCAGGCGGAGACCGCCGAGCGGGAGCGGCAGGACACCCGGCTCAGGGCAAGCATGGCCCGGCGCAGGCTCGGCCAGGGCATCGGGGCCGTCAAGGATCCGGACCGGAAAGCCGAACTCACGGAGCGCCTCGGGGAAACCGAACGGCGGCTGAAGCCCGCCTGCCTCAGGACGGCCACGCACGAGTCCCTTGCGGCCTGGCTGGACGCCATCCTCGGTCTGGAGCGGCAGGTGGCGGCGGCCGGGGGGCCTGCGGAGGCCGCGCCGTCCCCCGGAACCGCGCCGGAGCGGGCCGCCGCGTCCGGGGATCCGGCGGAATGTTCCGGATCCGGGCCGCAGGAAATCACGCGGATTCAGGCGGATATGTCCGCCGCACCGGACATTGGTGTCCGGCGCCATATACAACCTACAACCGAAACCGGGAATGAATCCTGTAACCCAGCTGGGTCCGGTGAAACCGGGGATGAGGGTGGATCGGGAGGTTCCCCCCCTGTCAGGGAACCCGTTTCCGAAGCCGGGAGGGACGGGAGCGAAAGCACCGGGACGGCTGTCGACGGCGACCTCATCAGCCTGAAGATGGCCGCCAGGCTGACCGTCGCGACGCTGCGGTCGCTGGCCTCCCGTGATGCCGAACTCTACCTCGACGCCTTCGCCGACTGGCGGGACGCCGTCCCGCTGATCCTGCGCGAGCTCGGCATCGCCGCGTCCGCCTACGAGGACGCGGTCGAGGTCATGGGCCAGACCGCCGCCTTCGTCGCCCTGCTCGTCATCGACCGGAACCGGTTCCATCCGACGAGCCCCGTCCGCTCGCCGGGAGGCACACTGCGGAGATTCACCGCCCTGGCGGCCGAGGGACGCCTCAACCTCACCAGATCGGTGAACGGCATCTGGGATCGGGAACGCGCCGGACGCCAGCCGAGGGGGCTGCCCGCCGGGTCACCCGGACTTCCCTCGTGACCGCCCGGCCTGGAGGGGCCGCGACTACGCGGCGGATACCGGGCCGGGGTTTCCCGTTGTCGCACTGCGGAGCGACCGTGAGCGATGGCGCACACCCGAATCCGCATCGGCTGTTGCTCACTGGCCTGCCTGTGGTAGGATGCAGCCCTGGCGGCGGAGAGACGGGACAATGGCGGTACCTGTGACGCTCGGAACCGCCCGCACGGGCGAGGAGGAATACCGGACAGCCTTCCGGGACGCCGTGATCCCCCATCTCGGCACGACGCCGGAGCGGGCGGAATGGTGCGGGGCGGCGATCGAATCCCTCTGGGAATATGGGGAGCGGTCACCCCTCCTGACCGCCATGGCCGCCTGGCGAAGGGGCGACGCGGAACTCTGTGAGCGGGCGCTGGCGGACGACGCCCGGCTCCATGCGCTGGCGGAGGCGGCGCGATGACAGCGGCGGTGGCCGTCGCGGCCGACACCAACCTGATCCGCCATCCCACTCCGAGGCGCTATCTCACGTCCATCGAGGGAATGCGCGGGCGGCGGGTCGCCATTCTCCCCATGGTGGACGCCGAACTGGAGAGTAACCTGCCGATGCAGGCGGCGACGTATATCCAGCGACTCTGCAGGAGCGACCGGATCGCGGGCCCGGACAACGTGGATAGGGCTGCGGGAGCCGCGGCCCGGGCCGCGGCCGAATGGTGGGATCAGGAGCGCCTGCGCAACACCTCGACCTACACGCACCTGCACGATCTGGGCAAACAGGAATACGTCCGGCGATCGGCGGTCCTCCCGGAGGCGGCGTTCACCGACGACAATGACAGCGACCGCCAGATCTATGCCCAGGCATGGGCGCATGGGATTGACGTCCTGGCCAGCAGGAACCGGAACACGATCCTGAGGGACCGCCTGGAGGCCCATTTCACCGAAAGGGGCCTCCAGGCGCCGCCGGTGACGGTCAAGGGTCTGCTCGACCACACGGCCGCCATTGCCAGGGAGGAGCGGCGGACGGTGTCCGACGTCGCGTTGGAGGCGGTGCTCGGGGCCGTCATTCCCAGGCGGTGGACCCAGGCGAAATCAAGGGACGTCCTGGTTTCGTGCCAGATATTCGCCGACAACCTTGCGGTCTCGGAAGGCAGGGGCGCAGCGAGGCAGCCAGAGGAGAACGAGCTTGTGCTTCACCTGAGACAGGCCTTCCGGGAAATCAGGATGGACGACTTCACCGCGCTCTGCGAACGCACGTCCGCCCAGCTCCCGGAAATGGCACGGAGCACGGAGGCGAGATACCACGATGCCGTCAGGACCGCCGTGCGGGGGACGGGAATCGACCTTTGGGGCTAGGCCGCTGGTTGTCGATCGGGACACCTCCCGCCGCAGCCATCCTGCCGTTGGCGAGCGCCTTTCCGCCTTCAGTTCAGGAATCCACCCGGCACGGCTCCCTCGCAGAGCTGGACGGCCTTTCCGGGCAATATTCGCGGATGATGTCGAGCGGCGCGCCAACGCGGGACGCGGCAAGACAGGACACCTCGTATGTTCAGAGAATCAGAAATGAAAGGAGGAGGTGGCTGTGGAAAAATCTGGCGCGCTTTCCTGTGGAAAACATGCCGGTTGCCTTCCGCCGTCCCTCCGGTTCATTCCTGTGTCGGGGCCGACGCCGCCGGGTCCCACCCGGCGGCGTCGGTGCGGGGCTGGCCCCGCAGGACGGGTTGGACCGATACCGCCTTGGATCGCGACAGCGGATCCGTGGGGAAGCGTGGTCGGCCCGTCCTCCCGTCCGTCTCCCGGGTCCTGGATGGATGCCTGGGTTTTCAGAACCGGATCATCGCGAGGATAGGAGCGGGAGAGCATGACCACAGTAATCGCCGGAATCGACGTAAGCAAGCGTACACTCAACATCCACGTCAACGGGCGGGACTTCACGGCCACCAACGACAGCGACGGCCTGCGCAGGGTCGCCCGCCTCCTCAGGGAGGCTGGCGCCGTGAAGGCCGTCATGGAGGCGACGGGGCGCATGCACCGGGCGCTGCTGCAGTCGCTGCACGCCAGGGGTTTCGCCACCCTCGTGGTGAACCCCCGCCAGGCCCGGGACTTCGCGAAGGCCGCCGGGGCGCTGGGGAGGACGGACAGGGTGGACGCCAGGATACTGGCGGCCTTCGGGGCCGCGTTCCCGGACATGCAGGCCACGGAGCCGGCCAGCGCCGCCATCGACCTGCTCCGCGACATGCTGGTGCTGCGGGAGAAACTTGTGGACCAGCGGGCCGAGCTGAGGACCGTCCTGTCGGAGATCGACGGGGGGACGCCCGGCGCGGAGGTCGGCAGGGTCCTCGAGGACATCGACGCCGCCATCGCGGCCCTGGAGCGGCGGATCGGCGTGACGGTCGCCGGATCGCCGGAGTTCGCCGAAAGCCACCGCATCCTGACCTCGGTGCCGGGCATCGGCCCCGTCACCGCCGCGGCCCTGATCGCGTGGATGGCGGAGCTGGGCGCCATCGGCAACCGGCAGGCCGCCTCCCTGCTGGGCGTGGCCCCCTTCGCCCGCGACAGCGGCACCATCAGGGGCGGGCGCCACATCGGCGGCGGAAGGAGGCGGCCGAGGGACGTCGTCTACATGGCGGCGATGTCGGCTAGCAGGTGCTCCCCGGACATGGGGGAGCTGTACCAACGGCTCCGGGAGAGGGGCAGGCCACACAGGGTCGCCCTCGTGGCAGTCATGCGCAGGCTGGTCGTGACCGCCAACGCCCTTCTCCGCGACCGGCGCGTCTGGGAGGACCGGACGGCGGCCACCGCCGCCTGACGCACGGACGGACCGCCGCGGTCCGGCACGGAAACGAATCACCTTCGGGCCGGCCGGGGTCTCCCCGGCGGGCGCTTCCGGCGTGCCCGGACGGCGCCGCCTGTGGGGAACGCTGTGGAAAGGTCCGGGACAGCCGGATCCGGAACCCGGAAAAAACGGAAAAAAAGCCGGATCCGGGCTTGATTTCCAACATGGATGCTTTCCCGTAGCGTCCGGTGATTTCGGGACGGACGCTTCGCGGGCGGGCAGGGAAGTCCACTTTCAGCCTTCTTCAGGCCAGAAATCTCGCGAGACGATCAACCGGTTCATTGGTTCCAGTCCCGGGATGGGCTCGGTGGCGGCCAGGTAGCTGTCGGCACTCATCGATTCTCTCAGATTCGCGTAAACCTCTTCGTCCTCAATCATTGCAGCAATGCAGTTGATATCGTTGCCAAGGTCGAGGTTTTCGATCCTCACCGCTTCAACAATGCTGGATGACGGAGATCCATAATTGTAGACGCCGCTGGCGAGGCTCACTTTCAGCGCAATGTCTGAAAAATCCGCCACCTGGGAAGCGGCCTCCGACAAGGGACCGACTGCCTTGAAAGAACCGATGACCATCGGGGACCACTCCACTGGCGTCCCAACATAGTGCTCCCCGGGAACCCCGCTGACGATGGCGGTTTTTCCTGGATCCTCGAGCCAGGCCATATAGTCACCATAGGAGACGACTGGCTTCGAGCCGCCCTCACTCCCCTCCATTGTGTAGTTTGGGCCTTGAGCTGTCGGATACTGGACCAAATCATCGAAGACGGCTAGAGGGTACGCATAGACAACATCCTCACTGGGGGTCGCCCAGAAGTTCACCAGTGCCCTCAGGACGGCTCCGTACTCTCCGAAATAAGTGACTTCCTCGAATTTCGCAGGTGACTGGAACCCTATTGCATGGAGTGTCTCGTCTCCTGTTGGCTGGTCGGGGCAAAGATGCCTCGTCCAGGATAGTGCCGGGCTCCCAGTCACCACGTTGGCCACAGCCAACGTCGACACAAGGACGGGCCTGATATACTTCATGTCTGCCAGCACAGTTCCTGGGATCTCCAGAAATCGAGCATTTCAACAATCGGTAGAATGCCGGATGCCACCAATATCGTGATCGCCAGATACAATCGCAACAGGAATCGGCAGACTCGGCCATGCCTTCAGCGGCAGCGCGGCGACATCATTCCTGTCCACCCCGAATGCTCTGAAAATGAAGTCCACTTTGTCGGAAGGCAACATGTTGAAGCCACCGATGAGGAAGGCCAGCCACACCGTGGACGCACCAGGCAGAGCCCATGCGAACCGTCTGTGACGCCAAAGAAAACGGCAGAAAGTGCGTCTGCAGTAACCGTCCATAATGCCGGTGTCCGTTCCTTCCCGGCGTGATCCTGCTCAAACACTATCCGATGCGGCAAAGGAGAGCCAGTGCAACGAACTTTCGATTCATCCATCGTGGTGCTCCCCTTTCCACTTGGTTCTTGCGCCATTCGGATGCCAGCCGCCTCATGATCGAACGACAGCCGCAGAAAGGTATGGCCTTGGCGACAGGAGGCGCGAACGCTCCTCAGATGTCGACCTCCACGCCGAGGCCGCGTTCGTGGCGGTGGTCCAGTCCGGCCGCGCGGGCGATGGCATCGTGGTGTCCGCGCCAGGGAGACGCCTCCGGATAGGTGACGTCGCGGTGCAGGCTCAACAGCCTATCCCGGACCCGCGTCCGCGACGCGTCGTCGGCCAGGCGCTGGAGGAGCTGTCCCCTCCCCTCAGACATCTCGATGATCTCCGCGGCGGTGTAGCTGCGGTAGACCCGTCGCAGGAACAGCCGCGCCTCGTATGGGTCAACGATCTCCGTGCCATCCCGCAGCTGCCCCATGACGGCATCCCGCTCCCTACGGATGCTGTCCGCGGTCGGCGGCGTCCCACGCTCCAGCGCCTGCGCAAGGGCCAGCGCCAGCCCGTGCCGCCCGGTGCCCCGTGTCGCGACCACGGCGCACGCCACGCGACGCTCGGTCTCCGAGGGAACGGGTACAGTTTCGTCGAGGCGGCGAAGGCCGTCCCGGATGGCAGCCTCGTAGGCGTCCTGGCGATCCATCTCCGGATAGTCCGGGTTCCCCTCGAACTGTGCCCTGGCCTCGGAATACCCACCACCGCCGGTCTCCCGGACCGTGGCAACCCGCAGGTCGGTCTCGGCACGCTTCCGCGCGATTCCGCGGGCGACACCATCGACCTCGTCCTCCGGAACGTCTCCAGCCTGGATCGATACCTCCAGTACCTCCGCCACGTCCACGGGTAGCGCACTCCGGTGAACGGGAGAGGCGGAGTCGATACGTTCGGAGACCGCGCAGGTGAGAACGACAGCGTCGTCGGCGATACGCGGGTCGGGGCCCGGAGCCAGTTCCTCCGGCGGATGGTAGACCCCGTTCGATGTGACGCCGCCATTGCCGTGGCGGAAGTTCGTCCGGCCAGCGAGGATGCCTTCGGCGCGGACAGCCGCCGCCTGGGAACGCGCCGTCGCCAGAAGTCCGAGATATTCAACGAACGCGGTGAACCTGCCTTCGTCCGCCGCGTCGAGAGCTTCGATGTAGTCCAGTTTGCCCTGGGCGGGAATCACCGGCAGGAACTCTCCCGCCTTTGCGTAGGCGTAGGCCATCAGCAGCCGGGAAATCCGGCCGTTGCCGTCCTGGAAGGGATGTATGCGCACGAACTCATGGTGCAGCCATGCCGCCTCCGTCTCGGGCGCGAGGCCCATCCCGGCATGCCCCTCGTGAAACTCCAGGAACCGATCCATCTCCGCCGCCACCTGCTCCGGCGGGCAGTATTCGTGGACGTGCCCGTCGTCCCGGCGGGGATTGTTGGGACATATCTTCCACTGTCCCTTGAGCAGCGGTATCTCGACCCGTTTCCCGAAGATGTCGATACCGGTCGCGGTGTCCTGGTGACGCGTCAGGAGCGCGTGCCATTCCTTGATGGCGGATGTCGTCAGCGGGCGCTCGTCCGTCACATGCGCGAACATCATCTCAAGGGCCGCCTCCTGGTCCTGCAGCAGACCCCTCAGGGTGTCGTCGCCGATGTCGCTCACCGAATGCGCGCCGCGCACGTTCTCGAAGCCTTCGGCGATCAGTGTCTCGGTCACGCCCCGGCGCAGCAGGTAAAGACCCTCGATCTGGCCGGTCTCGATGGCAAACGCCCGCCTCTGCGACTGGAGCCAGAGATCCATGGAGGACCGGTCGATCCCCGGATCCTCCAGCCTCCGGCGGGCCTCCCTCCAGCGGGCCGCGGCCTGCCGCGCAGGCTCATGCGCAAGGCCCCGATGCTCCGGCGCCAGGTCGCGCACCGGCCTCCAGACGGCCCCGATCGGCTTTTCGTCCATATTCCATCTCCGGCGGGCGGGGCGGCACGCCGCCGACTTCCCCGCCCCGGAGGCAATCCTATCCTGTCCGCGCCGCGAATGCACTACCCACCCGGCATATCCGTGAACGCTTGACGGCCGGCGGTGGCGGGTGGATGGAAAGAACAGCTGCCCGTCAGGCGTCAATACCGAAACCTGAAGACCCCGGGCCATATGTGTCCACCGCCCGACCATGACGGACCCGACCGGCAGCTCCGGCATGTCCCCGGGCAGCCGCCCGCCGCGGCGGCGGGGCCCTGACCTCGGCGACCGTACGCACGGCGCAGAGGACGGCGAGGCTGCGGAACGTCCGAGGGCCATCCACGTTCCATGATGCCGGTCTGGCGGAATCAGGGGCTGAAGTCCATATCCCGGTCAATGTCCCTTTCCGTGGGGTTCCGTTCCGGAAACCTCTCCGGACCCAGCCCCCCGGCCCTGACGAGGAAGCTGCGGAACGAGGGGATGGGGCAATGATAGGCGCCGTCCAGGTCCATGTGCAGGGCGCCGCGGTGGACCAGAAGGCTGCGAAACCCCAGAGGGGTTCCGTCTTCGGGCAGCCGCAGCCCCGGACGGTCATCCACGGAGCGCTGGATCAGGTCCGTGACGGCACTGCCTGCCATGCCATCGCGGAAATCCCGCAGGATGCGGGCCACGAGCATATGGCTGTCCTTCATATCCCGATTCTGCTGTATCCGGTAGTATTCCTGACGGCTGTCGGCGGCCTCCCGCAGGATTGTGGGCCAGTCGACGGTGGCCAGGTCGCCGGCGGTCTCCAGGACACCGCGTCCCAGGGCCTGCAGGGCGTAATGCAGGTGCCGTGGCCAGCCCTCGCAGGGTGCGGCCAGGGCCATGAGCCTTGCGGTCTCGCCTTCGCGTCCGATGCCGAAATGGTCGCAGAACGACAGCATGAGGTCCATGACCTCGGTGTATCCGTCCCGGTCCGGGTCCGGCTGGGTGGATAACCCGCCCAGGGGATGGACGGACAGCCGTGTCAGGCCCATGCCATCGAGTACATCCGCCGTGTCGCTCAACCCGACCGCAACCAGCGAGAGCGGCAGGCTCGAGCGGCCCTCGTGCACAGCCTGCAGGAAAGAGGCGTGGGGGGTGTCCTTCCCTCCGGTCAGGTTCTGGGTCTCGTCGACGCAGACGATGACCGGTCCCTGCCATTTCCCCGCCGGAAACTTCCTTGCCAGGGACAGGATATTTTCGGGATGGGAGCTGCCGGGCGCCGACCATGACAGGTTGGCACGGGCCTTGACGGCCTCCAGGTCGACTCCCAGCGAAAGACCGGTTGACAGTTTTTCCCATATGCTGGCGGAAACACCTCCGGCCAGACCGATGAGTTCAAGTACGTCCGGCAGTCCGATGACCAGATCCCTGCTGGAAAGGGTGAGGACCCGCGACCGCTCCGGCAGATGGGCGCTGGTCGCCGCCCTTTCCCGGAGTTCGTCGATGAGGGCGCTCTTGCCGGCCCCGGGAGCGCCCTGCACGACACTGGTGGCCTTGCCGACGCCATGGACATCGGCGCCTGGCCCTTTCCACGTGCTGCTGGCGTAGCCTTCGACCTTCCTGAGGATATCCTGCCGCCCGATGTAGACTGGGGGTGTGTCCCCATCGGTGGTGTCGACGAAATCCTGCAGGGCCTCCCGTCTGAATTCGGCCATGGCGCCATCCTTTTTCCGGGAACCATATACCTGACACGTGAGACACCTTACCATATCCGGGAGGGAATCAACAGGTTTCCGAAGAAAACGCACGGAGGGACCTCGCCCGGGCGTCAGGGTCCCACCGGCACCTCCGCGTTCGGCCCCTGCGTAAGGGGAAACCGCCAGGGGTCGGATCTGCCGAGGGGCGGACCGGTGGAGGCGGATTCAGACCAGAAAAACCAGTTATTGCGCGATATTTCGGGGGCGCGGGCACTTCACCCGCCGCCCTTCCGCACTCATGCCATATCCGTTCCGGCGAAGTCATCGCCCCTGTGGATAGCTGGTCGCCGCAGGCCCGCGCACAGGCGTAGGCGAAGCAGTCCCCGAGTTCAGGTCGGCCTCATGACCGACCATTTTGCCGTAGGGCCGCGCCGCGAGATTGGTCTGTTGACCGACCGCCCGCGCAATGTCGGTGTTCCGTGCCTCGATTTCGTCGCAGAAGGTGCCGACGGGCCGTTCGGCCAGTTCGCGCTGGTCAAAGTCGGGGCGCCGCGCTTCCGAACGCGACCGAGGGCGGCGGGGGCCTCGAAGCGAACCGGAGGCGAGACGTGACAGCCACGTTCCTGATCCGCGGCATGTCTCACGATTTACTCGTATCCCGGTTCGTGGTTCAGGGTCGCAACGATGGCCGAGGCGTTGATGGACATCAGAGGGCCTCCCACGGATCGTAGCCACATATTTGGCGATGCCCGCCGCTAGAGCGGAAATCCACTTCGCTAGGGTCGCGCCGGGCCACCACCTATTCAGCATCTCTACACGGACTATGGAAAATGGTACGCCCGACAGAACCGCTATCGCATCAATCACTCAATTCCTGTGATGCAACTGTCTGAATGCGGTCTTGTTCTTGGAATGAACCACGACAATGGCCGCAGAATTGAGCGGTTCATGCGTCAGAGGTTTCCTGTCCGGGCTAATGGAAGAGGATAACATCGAAAAACACCCAGGACAGACCTCAAATGAGGTTGAAGGCCAAAGCCTAACAGCATCGCAAAGGGGAGCTTAGGAATGTCCTGCCGATCAACGCCATCCACGAGGAAGCGAGTTGCGGCGCGTTCCAGCAGGTTCGGGCCGTCCAGTATGTCGGGTTCTGGAACATGGTGCGTATCCCAGGCAATGCATGAATCAAGCTTGGTGAGTGCTTCCGCACGCGTCGGCATTTGCCACGCGGACCGCCTGCAGTAGTTTGACTTCGGCTCGGGCCGCGCCTATCCGATCACGCCGCCAGCTTTATGGGGTCGGCGAAGCGCAGGATGGCCCGTTTCCCGCCTTTGTGCCAACATGCCAAAGGGCAGCACAGGGGAGACCAGCCATGACATCGACACGAAGCCGATGCCAAACGGAACCAAGGGAAGACGGAATGTTCGAGAAATCAGAACCTGGCAACACAGTCTATTTCAAGTTGGCTGTCTGGTATGACGCCAGAAGGGGCATGATGGAGCTGCGATCCAAGCCGGACGGCAGCCACCTGATCACCACCGTGCGGGGGGATCCGTCCTTGAAGCGTGGCCATCCACATCTCTTCAGGCAACTGGCGAGAATTCCCAGGGACAACGGCGCCCCCGCGCCGGCCGCCGATGGGGAGACCTGATCGGGCCAACCGGATGAAAGGGATGCTGCCAGCATGCGGAAGCGACTGAAACCACACCAGACGTGAGCGGGGAACCATACGGCGCGGGATCCGGTTCCAGCGGTTTCCCCCACATGGAAAGGCCTGCCCGCTTTCGGGCAGATATCCTGTAACGGCTTGGTTCCAGCCCGGAGCCGTTCATTCACGGACCGCGCCGAACGCGGCCACCAGATCCGGGTGGTCCAGCGTTCCGCCGACGCCCTCGTGGCCCGCGCCCAGAAAGGCTCCTTCGACGCTCCCCGGATCGCCGCCGGTCGACCTGAACCCGAGACCGTCGGCGGAGACCCCGAGCGTGTAGCCCAGATCGCCGTCGCCCCAGACGGCGCCGGTTCCGCGCGGCCCGGGATGTCCCCCGTCGCCCCAGCTTTCCAGCCGGTCGAATTCCGCCCGCCCGGACATGGCGGCGAAGTCCACACCTATGGCCGCGTCGCCGGTCACCGTCGCGCCGGCAGCGGTGAAGCCCGCCAGGGCGCCCTCCCAGACCGCGCTTCCGGACAGGGTGCCGGAGACGGGGCCTGCGGGTTTCGTGCCAAGGACCCAGCTCCGCGCCACGCCGTTGCGCCAGGAGGCGCCGAAACCGGCGGGACCGGCCGTCCCGGCGATGTGGAAGACGGTCTCGGTCCAGGGACCGAAATGGTCGGGCCTGACCTGACCTGCCTTGATCCCGGCTCCCGGACGGAACGGCCTGCGTTGCATCATCCGCGTCAGGGCGACGAGCGCCTCGCCGTCGATCGAGGTCGTAAGCGACCCCGCTGTCGATCGCGCCGGTATGCGATCCATGAAGCTGGACGGGAACCGTGCGTTACTGACATGGCCCGTTATCCCGTAGGCATGCAGTATCTCGTGGATTGTGAGTGGATGGAGGTCGCGTGTGTTCCGGTTGAGGAGAACCCGTCCGGCCTTCCATGAATGACCCTCGATTCGGCTCCATATTCGTAACGGGCCGCCGATCCCCAGAGCGGTAGGATGCCTTTCAACCAGATCCCGCGGCCAGTCGGCCCTGCCCGACGTGATCCAGATATCGATCACGTCCCGGGTACTCCCCGCCCCGAATTCCGACACGTCGAGGGTTCCGGTGCCGACGGACACCCGGTGGCTGCGCGGCAGCACCCGGTTCATGTCGGCGGCGATCCTCCTGACCATCGCGACCTCACCGGCCGTCCCGCCGTGGACCCGGAGGGTGACCGGTCCGGTTGGCACCAGGTATGTGGTTGCTTCATCCTCGTCATAACCGACATTGTTGAGATAGGCCGCCACGGTCGCCGCGCTCCGGGCGTTGGGGTCGCGCAGCGTCCCCGAACGGAACGTCACGCTATTCTGGACCGACAGGCGCTCCCCGCCCAGGCGGACGGTGTCGCCGGGGCGCCGCGTATGGTCGCCCAGCCCCGCCATCCCGGGCGCGGTTCCGCCGCCCTCTCCTCCGCCGCCGCAGGCGGTCAGGAAAGCCGCGGCCACAAGGACCGGTAGGGTCAATGGTGCTGGGCCTGATCGTGTTTCGGATTCCATGTCTCTCTCCCTGGTTGATGGACCTCCGGTGGATGCCGGACCCTGGGATTGGCGGTCAGGTCTCAGTGCGCTGGGCGAGAAAGCGCCGCTCCTGCGCCTGATACGGCCTGAAACCGGCCGGACGCTGTCCACACGCTACGGCCGCGTTGCGCCGAAAAAGTCCGCCATGTCGGGCGTCCCGAAACCGCCACCGGCCACCTCGTGTCCGGAACCGCCGGAATCCCGCCCTTACAATCCGCCGTCAACACCTGCGCTGTCTACCGCCTGGCTCCGAATGATCCGACAATTCCCTCCCCCGCCTCGACGTACTCGAGAATGCCAGCGGTTTCCGCCTGTCCGGGACCGTAGAAGCCGCCGGCGATCTCCTTTCTGATACCTGGCTCCAGTTCGTATCCATGAAACCTCCCGTCGTCGGAAACCGGAATGTCATCGAACCGGAGGCGCCGGACCGAGTGGTCCGCTTTCGTGACGATGTTCCTTATGCCGGTGAACGATGCGTCCAGAGATGTATCCGCGAAGTCGTATGTGAGTGAAGCGTCCCCCTGCAGGAAGTTGGAGCGGTCTTCGGCTCTGTCACTGATCGGAACGCCGACCATGAGTCCGGTCCATGTGGCCGAACCGTCCGGACCTGATCCCGTCAGGTCACCGAATGCGTAGGAACGCCGTCTCCATCCGAAAGGAGGAGAGATGTCATCCAATCTGAGTGGAAGGTACTGGCCGAATACCTCTAGATAAACCAATTCGCCGACGCCTTGAGCAGCGAACGCGCTGTGATTCATGACGGCTCCGTACCTGAGAAAGTCCACGTCACCAGCTTCGTTGTCGTGTTCCTGAGCGACAATGGTGATGCCATGCCTGCTGAAAGCTGTTCTGGCTTCCAGCCCGGAAGCCGTAAAGGGGAATCCTTGCAGACCTCTATGCGTATATGGGGAAGCTGCATCCGGACTTGAATGAAAATAGCACATCGACTCGGAGAGGCTCACGTCTCCCTCACAGACAGGTATAAATGGACGTTTGTCAATGTCCTCTACGTAAAGAGCGGACAGGAAACGGGAATCCGACCGTGAATCCAGCCCGGCCAGCCTGACCGAAATTTCGGCGACCGTTTCCTGGGGCGGATCTTCCGAATAGGCTGGTTGCGATCCGGTCGCGGTCCCCGAGCCGCCACCGCAGGCGGCCAGAAGTCCCGATGCCGCGATGGCCAGGATGGCCAGAGGCGCCGGATGTGAATGGTTGCTGTATCCCAATTGTTCTCTCCCTGGTTGCTGAACCGCCCGGCGGGGGCCGGACCTGAACATTGGCTGTATCTGAAAAATTCGCCTTTGCGCTCGCCGTCTGGCTTCGTTTCATATGTCCAAGCTTCCTGTTTTCCCGCCGCAGTCCGCTGAGCGTGAAGGTGTTGCTCTTGAGCCGGTTGCACGGCCCGCACAGCAGGATGCGGTTGGATATGTGGTTCAGCCCGCCGTCGGAACGCGGCGTGTTGTGGTCAAGCTCAAGACAGCGCGGGTCGTCGTCGGATGTCCGGTTACAGCCCATGCATTGATAGCCGTACTGCGTCAGAAGATACTCATACATCTCCCTACGCGTCCAACGCGGGCCGTCAGGTTCCCTGACCCGCTCCCTGACGCGGAGGAAAAGCACAGCCTCGTCGCCTTCATCGGTTCGTTCCGGGGGCCGGTCGGTAAAGTGTATGTCCCGTGCGAACAGGTTTCCCTGTTTCGCCTGTCGTCCCTTCTGAATCAACCCTTCACGTTCCATTCGTTCGACTATTACGGATTTGGCATTTTCCCAAATGTCCATGCCAACCCATTTTCTTCCCACAATTTCCGCCGCCACCAGCGTGATGGCGCAGCCTGCGAATGGGTCCAGGACAATATCGTTTTCGTTGGGTGACGCCTTGATGATGCGCGAATAGAGCGCTAACGGCTTTTGGGTCGGGTAGCCAGTCTGCTCTTTAGCGGTAGGGCTTAGGATCGGTTGTATATCGGTCCACCAGTCATTCTGCACAGCACCCTTTTTGCTCAATTGATAAGCTTCATTCAGATTCTTCTTATATTGGGTCAGTCCTCTTTGCATCGTTCCTGCTGAATAAGGACGATATTGAGTGTTGAATGTATAGCTTTTGTGTGATTTGGCATAAGACATGATCAAATCATGCTTCTTTTCGAAATATGATCGCTCACGCCGCCGCTTGTGTAACACCAGACAATCTCGTTGCAGAAATTCCGCCACCCGAAGATGGCGTCCATGACCGCCTTGAGGTAATGGCTGGCGGTGGGGTCGCAATGCAGGTAGATGCTGCCCGTCTTCTTCAGTACCCGCCGCATCTCCAGCAGCCGCACAGACATGAAGCACAGATAGGCGCCCATGCCGTCGCTTTGGGTGGCCCGGGCGGCGTTGATGGCCGCCATCAGTTTCGGTTGGTCGTCGGTCAGCTGATCCACCCACTCCGTATGGACATCACGCTCCCAGGACCAGCGGTCCTGGAACCTGGCTCCGGCGGCCAAGCTGTCGGGTGTGGCGTGGAAGTCGCGGCCCTTGTTGAACGGGGGGTCGGTGGCGATCAGGTCCACCGATTCGGAGTTCATCGCGCGGAGAAACGTCAGGTTATCGCCGTGGAACAGCGTCCGGTTCAGCCAGTTGGCTTCATGCTTGGCCGCTTGGCCGCTTGGCCGCTTGGCCGCTTGGCCGCTTGGCCGCTTGGCCGCTTGGCCGCTTGGCCGCTTGGCCGCTTGGCCGCTTGGCCGCTTGGCCGCTTGGCCGCTTGGCCGCTTGGCCGCTTGGCCGCTTGGCCGCTTGGCCGCTTCTTCAGCTTACCACAATCCGCGGCGTCTGGCGATTCGTTTTTCATGCGTCAGTCATACGGAAGCGACAGCTGTGGGGCAAGTGTGGTGCTTTCCCTGATCAGGATGAGGGGATCCACCATGGTAAAGTCCGCCCGCGGCCAGGCCGCGGGCGGCGTTTTTTCCGGCGAAGCTGTCAACCGTCCGGCACAGGCCGGACAGCCAGGTTACGGGAAGCTGTCTGGACACGAGTGGGCTTGACCATATAGGCCTGCCGGCCCATCGTTCATCGTCTTTCATTGGGCGCAGGCGCTTCGACAGCTTTACGCAGTCCAGGCAATGCGCTTTGGTACGCCGCTGTCAGACAAGCGGTCTTTTCCCTTTTCACACGGATGTAGTCTTCCGATATTCCATCCGCGAACAGAACCAGTTTCCTGTTCAGCTCATGCACCGTCATCACGCCCCGCAGTGCGGCCTGTGCCCTGTTCCTTTCAAGCATTCCAACATCCAAGATCAGGTGGTCGGAAACGATGGGGCGAACACGCAGGATGTTCAGGTCGCTGCGGTCGTTATCCTTGATTGAATCAATGTGTTCCAGGTTCCGTTCGACCATTCCAGGAAACGCTCCGAGCTCTTCATGCAGGCCAGTCTCAACCACTCTGCGACGCCCTGCCTGTTCCCTCTCGTGCTGTCTGCGGGTCAGGCAGGCGTTGGCGGACAGGGTCAGGATCACACCGGCAAAACCAACCACGCCTACAATGGCGGTCTGGAAATCCTTCAGGACTTCACATATCACACCGGTCATCCGGAGGCTTTCCGTCCGTGTTTGAGGCGGCCAGCAAGTGCGGTGCCGACACAATGAAGTCAATGAGTGTTGCACCAGCAGAGGAACCGTCAGGAACGACTTCTGTCGTTCCAAATGTCAGAAGTCGACCACCATAACCAATACGGTCATTCCACTGGTTTATGTTCCACTGGACCATTTGACCATTTGGGTCATTGAAACCGATCACCGACTGTCCTTTTCCCGGTCGCAGGGTTTGCAAAGCAGCCGCAGGTTACCGTCGGTGGCCAGCCCACCTTTCTTCCACAGGACGCTGTGAGCGCCCTCCATCCCATCGAATTCGATCCGCCTGCCGCAGTCAGTGGACAGTGACCATGCGGGTCTGCTACTGATACCACTCACCGGGAATCTGTTCATTCTTCACGGGTATCACGGCGCGGACGCGGGCACATCCGCGCGGGGAAACGGACGGACGGAGGCGCGGATGGCGGTGGAAATCAGGGACCTGGGCGGTTTCGTCTGGTCGGTCGCCGAGATCCTGCGCGGCGACTTCAAGCAGTCCGAATACGGACGGGTCATCCTGCCCTTCGTCGTGCTGCGCCGCCTCGACTGCATCCTGGAAGGCTCGAGGGAGGCTGTCCTGGCCGCCGCCAGGGACCTGCCCGACGGCGTGGATGACGCCACCCGTGACATGATCCTTTTCGGCGCGGTCGGCGGCGACGTGAAGGTCTACAACCTGTCCAGCCTCACCTTCGGCAGGCTGCGCGGCCAGGACGCCGGCCAGCTTCACGACAACCTGCTGGACTACGTCACCGGGTTCTCGGGCAACGTCCGTGACATCCTGCTCGACAGGTTCCTCTTCGCCGACCAGCTCAGGCGCCTGAACGACTGCGGCATCCTGTGGAACGTGTTCGAGCGCTTCGCCGGGATCGACCTTCATCCGGACAAAGTCCCGAACATCGCGATGGGCCATCTCTTCGAGGAGCTGATCCGCCGCTTCTCCGAAATCTCCAACGAGACGGCCGGGGAGCACTTCACCCCCCGCGAGGTGATCCGCCTCATCGTGGACCTGCTCATCGCCAACGACGACGAAAGGCTGACCGGCCGCGGAGTCATCCGGCAGGTCTACGACCCAGCCTGCGGAACCGGCGGCATGCTGGCGCTGGCCGAGGAGGCCCTGAAGGGGTTCAACCCCGGGATCCGCGTCGAGCTGTTCGGGCAGGAGATCAACGGCGAGTCCTTCGGCATCTGCAGGTCCGACATGCTGATGACCGGACACGACCCCGAGCGGATCGCCTTCGGCAACACGCTGACCCGGGACGCCCACGCGGGACGGAGGTTCCACTACATGCTGTCCAATCCGCCCTACGGCGTGGACTGGAAGAAATACCGGGGGCCGATCGAGGCCGAGGCCGCGAACCTTGGGATGGACGGGCGCTTCGGGGCCGGGACGCCGAGGATCTCGGACGGCCAGCTCCTGTTCCTGCAGCACATGATCTCGAAGATGCGCGACGACGGGACCGGCTCGCGCATCGGGATCGTGATGAACGGCTCGCCGCTCTTCACCGGCGGGGCGGGTTCGGGCGAGAGCGGGATCCGCCGCTGGATGCTGGAGAGCGACTGGGTCGAGGCCATCGTGGCGCTGCCGACCGACCTCTTCCACAACACCGGCATCCAGACCTATGTGTGGCTGCTGACCAACCGCAAGCCCGAGAGCCGGCGGGGCAAGGTGCAGCTGGTCGACGCGAGCGGCGAGCGTTTCTGGAAATCCATGCGGAAGTCCCTGGGCAGCAAGCGCCGGGAGATCCCGGAAGAGGCGCGGGCCGGGATCGTGCGCATCCACGCGGGCTTCCTGAGCGGCGGCGAGGGGGAGGACGAGGTTTCACGCGTCTTCGACACCGCCGACTTCGGCTACCGCGAGATCCGCGTCGAGCGTCCGCTGAGGCTGAACTTCCGGGTCGATGCCGAACGCCTTGCCCGCCTTTCCGGCCAGAGGGCCTATGCGCGGCAGGACGGGGCCAGCAGGGCCGCCATCGAGGCCGCGCTCCGCACCATGGGTGACGGTACCTTCACCAATCGGGACGCCTTCGGGAAGGCCCTGTCGGAAGCGCTGGATGCCAGCGGCCTGAAGACCGGCGCACCGGTCAGGAAGGCGATCCTGGCCGCGCTCTCCGAGCGGGACGAAACGGCGGACGTCTGCATCGGGAAGGACGGCGGACCGGAGCCGGACACCGAGCTGCGCGACCACGAGCGCGTGCCCCTGGGCGAGGACTGGCGGGACTACATGGAGCGCGAGGTCCTGCCCTTCGTGCCGGACGCATGGGTCGACGGGAGCTACGTGGATTCCCGGGACCGGCAGGTCGGCCGCGTCGGTTACGAGATCAACTTCAACCGTTACTTCTACAGCTACGTGCCCCCGCGCCCGCTGGAGGAGATAGACGCCGAGCTGAAGGCGCTGGAAGCGGAAATCGCGGGGCTGCTGAAGGAAGTGGCGGGGTGAGCCGTAGGCGTTTCAAGCATTTCATGCCCGAACGAATTGAGTTTTCCGCCACAGGTCAGGAGACGCTATTGTCAGTCTCTGAATACTTTGGCGTGAAACCACGCGCCGAAGTCTTTGGCGAAGATGCTGCCGAAAGTCGCGCAGAGTCATTGGAAGGATACCGTAGGGTATACGCAGGCGACTTGGTAATGAACTATATGCTGGCTTGGAAAGGCGCGTACGGCGTATCTGACTACGATGGAATTGTTAGCCCAGCATATGCCGTCTATCAGGTGAACCCGCTCTACGCAGATCAGCGATTCATTCACCACTACTTGCGCTCCGCACATATGCATACGGTCTTCAAAGCGCGTTCAAAGGGAATCATCGAGTCACGCCTTCGCTTATATCCAGATGCCTTTCTGTCGATGGGAATCGACTTGCCCGACCTCACCACCCAGCGCCGCATCGCCGATTTCCTCGACCGCGAGACCGCCCGCATCGACCGGCTGGTCGAGAGGAAGCGGCGCTTGACGGAACTCGTACAGGAATGGGAGAATTCGTACATCGCGCACAAGTTTTCGCAGATAGATGCTCGTGCATGGCGTGTTCGTCTGCTCGGCAAGCTGAAGAACGGCGCGGGATTTCCCGTTAATCTTCAAGGTGACCCATCCAATGACATCGCCTTCTTCAAGGTGAAACATCTCGCGATTCACGGTCTTGACGCAACGATCACCGACACAGACGATACGGTTTCCGAAGACATCGCACGATCGTTGCGAGCAACAGTCTTTCCCAAAGGCACTATCGTTTTCGCCAAAATCGGCGCCGCGGTTCTCTTGGGAAGGTTCTCAATGCTTGGCCGCGCTGCCTGCATTGACAACAACATGTCAGCGTTCGTTCCGAATGGCAGGCTGATCGAGCCGGATTTCGCCCTGCTTGGCTTGTCACAAGCAAACATGAAATCAATGGTTCAACCTGGTGCTGTGCCATCTTTAGGCACTGAGGCCTTCTACAGCTTCAAGATACCGCTTCCTTCCAAGGAATTTCAGTGCGGCTTTGTTGATGAGTTTCGCTCGTGGCGCTCGACGATTGTGCAGATTGTCGAAAAAACGCAACGGTCGATCGTTCTCCTTCGAGAGTTCCGTTCCGCTTTGATCACCGCCGCGGTCACCGGCCAGATCGACGTTGCGACCTGGGCTGAGGCCAGGCAAACCGACCTCCGGACGCACTCGAAACCGGAGGGTCGCGAATGACCGTTTCCGCCCGGAATCTCCATCAGGAGCGCATGCTTCAGGACCACATGGTTGCGCAGCTGGTTGCAGGCGAGGGCTATGAGCCACGAGACCCCACGACCGATTACGACCGCGCCCTCGCGATGGACAGGGCGCTCACGCTGCGTTTCGTCCAGGAATCGCAGCCGGACGCATGGGACAGACTTTACAGGCAACAGAAAGGCAATGCCGGGGAGTATTTCCTCAAACAGCTGGAACGGAACCTGAACCTCAGGGAACGCGGGCCGCTCGACGTGCTCCGCAACGGCATCACGATCGTACCCAATATCAGGTTCCAGCTCTGCTTTCCCCGTCCAGCGAGCGCTCTGGTTCCTGAACGCATCCGTGAATACGAATCCAACATCCTCTCGGTCATGAAGGAGGTCGAATACAGCACCCGGTGCGGCAACCGGATCGACGTGGTGCTCTTCCTGAACGGCCTGCCCGTCGTGACGATGGAGGTCAAGAACATCCCGACGGGCACGACCTTCCGGCACGCCGAGAGGCAGTACCGGACCGACCGCTCCCCGGCCGGCGAGCCTCTCCTGACCTTCAGGCGCGGTGCGCTTGTCCATTTCGCGCTCGACGAAGACAATGTCTCGATGACGACGCGGCTCATGAACGGACGGACCCGTTTCCTGCCCTTCAACCGGGGACGTGACGGAGGAGCCGGTAACGCGGACATCCCGGATGAGCACCGCATCGCCTACCTCTACAGGGCGGGCCCGTGGGGCGAAGCGGTCCTGTCCCGCCCGGTGCTGCTCGACGTCATCTGGCGGTTCATGCACCTTGAGGGCCGCGGCCGGAAAGCGGCGATGATCTTCCCGCGCTACCACCAGCTCGACGCGGTCCGCAGGATCATGGCCCATGCCGGCAAGCACGGCACCGGCTCGAACTATCTGGTCCAGCACTCCGCAGGCTCCGGGAAATCCAACACCATCGCCTGGCTGGCGCATCACGCGGTCAACCTGCATGACGCCGGGGACCGGGCGGTCTTCGACACCGCGGTCATCGTGACCGACCGGGTTGTCCTCGACAGGCAGCTCCAGGAGACGGTGTCGCAGTTCGAGCGGACAGCCGGTGTCGTCAGGAGGATCGACGGCACATCCCGCCAGCTGAAGGAGGCCATCGCCGGCGGCGCAAGGATCATCGTAACCACCATCCAGAAATTCTCCACCGATCATCTGGCCGAACTGTCGGGGCAGGGACACCGCAATTTCGCCGTCATCGTGGACGAGGCCCATTCGAGCCAGTCGGGCAGGAGCGCCCAGGCCATGACCGACGCGCTGACGCGGGAGGCCGGTTCGAGCGACGACATCGAGGATCTGATCGCAGCCTACCAGAAGGCGCGCGGTCCGCAGGCGAACATCAGCTTCCTCGCATTCACCGCAACGCCACGCAACGTCACCCTGGAACGCTTTGGCATGACCGGAGAGGACGGGCTTCCCGAACCGTTCCACCTCTACTCGATGCGGCAGGCGATCGGGGAAGGGTTCATTCTCGATGTGCTGCGGAACTACATGACCTACGAGGCGTACTACCAGCTGGAAAAGACGATCGCGGACGATCCTGAACTGTACAGGCGCAGGGGCCAGAAAGCGGTGGCACGTTTCGCCAGCCTGCACCCGACGGCCATCGGCCAGAAGGTCGGGATCATCGTCGAGCATTTCCGCCGCCACGTCCTGCACGAACTGGACGGACAGGCGAAGGCGATGGTCGTCACCCAGAGCCGTGAGCATGCGCTCAGGTATTTCCTCGCCGTGAGGGAATACCTCAGGAACCACGGCTATGACGACATGAACGCGCTGGTCGCCTTCTCCGGCGATCTCAGGCTTGATGGGGAGACCTTCACCGAAACGTCGCTCAACGGGTTCGCCGAGACCGAGCTTCCCGGACGCTTCGACGGTCTCAGGGTGGATGGGACGCCGTATCCCGATACCTACCACATCCTGATCGTGGCCGAGAAATACCAGACGGGCTTCGACCAGCCCAGGCTGTGCGCCATGTATGTCGACCGCAGGCTCTCCGGACTCCAGGCGGTGCAGACGCTCTCCCGGCTGAACAGGACCTGTCCGGGCAAGGAGCGAACCTTCATCCTCGACTTCCAGAACACCATCGAGGACATCCAGGAAGCCTTCAGGCCGTACTATGAGGCAACCGCCATCGATGCGATGTCCGATCCCAACCAGATATATGACCTGGAAAGGCGGCTCTTCGCTTCCGGCTACCTCGACAGGGACGATATCGAGCGCTTCGCCCGGACCTTTTTCGGGGGAGCGCTCCGCGCCGCCGACCGCCCGCGCCTCGAGGGACTCGTGCGGGAGGCGGTCAACCGGTTCCAGGCCGACGATGACGAAGGTCGGCAGGAGGGGTTCCGCCAGCTCCTGGGGAGCTACGGCCGCTTCTACGCCTTCATCGCCCAGGTCGTCTCGCTGGAGGACACGGAACTCGAGAAGCTGGCCTGCTACGGCGGCTGGCTGTCCCGTCTGCTGCCGAACCGCGGGATTCCACCGGATATCGAGGTCACGGAGGACATGCTCAGCCTGCAGGCGTTCAGGGTCGACCGCAAGGAAGAGGGAAGCGCCTCCCTGTCCGCCGGTGACACGGAAGGGCTTGATCCCATCAGCGCGTTCGGCGCGAAGCCCTACACGGAGGACGAGAGAAAGGATCTGTCGGAACTCGTGAAGGCGTTCAACGAACGGCACGGCACCCGGTTCACCGAGGGCGACATGATCCGCTTCGAGCAGGTCAACCGCGATATCCTCGACGGGGAGCTTTCCGAAATGCTGCGCAGGAACCCCCCGGACGTGGTGTATTCGGCGTTCGCGGATGCGTTCCTGCAGGGAGCGATCCGCCTGTTCCAGCGCGACAGCGAGATGCGGAACATCGTGCTGTCGGATCAGGAAGCGCGCGAGAAGGCGACATGCCACTTCTTCAACCGCGCATTGCGGCAGGCCCGGGAAGCCGCTTGACCGCCGTCCCTTCCCTGAACAGGGTATGGATTGAAGTCAGGCGTTTTGCCGGGCATAGGTAAGTCGCCGGGCATCCTTTCCGGAACCGATGCAGGCGGGTGATTCCAGGAAAATCGGAGCGTTCCGGCCAGAATCCTCCTGCCGAACGGGCAGATTTGGTCGGGAATCTGTGGAAAAAGCGGTTTTCTGTGGAAAACCCAAGGCGGATGGCGGTGGAGGGCTGGTCAACCGGCCCATATTTTTTGTCTCGTAAAATCAACGGGGTGGAAAAACCGCAGGTGGAAAAAATATGGTTGTCGCGACACCGGCGTGATCCTACTCAAACACTATCCGATGCGGCAAAGGAGAGCCAGCGCAACGAACTTTCGATTCATCCATCGTGGTGCTCCCCTTTCCACTTGGTTCTTGCGCCATTCGGATGCCAGCCGCCTCATGATCGAACGACAGCCGCAGAAAGGTATGGCCTTGGCGACAGGAGGCGCGAACGCTCCTCAGAGGTCGGTCTCCACGCCGAGGCCGCGTTCGTGGCGGTGGTCCAGTCCGGCCGCGCGGGCGATGGCATCGTGGTGTCGGCGCCAGGGAGACGCCTCCGGATAGGTGACGTCGCGGTGCAGGCTCAACAGCCTATCCCGGACCCGCGTCCGCGACGCGCCGTCGGCCAGGCGCCGGAGGAGCTGTCCCCTCCCCTCCGACATCTCGATGGTCTCCGCGGCAATGTAGCTGCGGTAGACCCGTCGCAGGAACGGCCGCCCCTCGTATGGGTCAACAATCTCCGTGCCATCCCGCAGCTGCCCCATGACGGCATCCCGCTCCCTACGGATGCTGTCCGCGGTCGGCGGCGTCCCACGCTCCAGCGCCTGCGCAGGGGCCAGCGCCAGCCCGTGCCGCCCGGTGCCCCGTGTCGCGACCACGGCGCGCGCCACGCGACGCTCGGTCTCCGAGGGAACGGGTACAGTTTCGTCGAGGCGGCGAAGGCCGTCCCGGATGGCAGCCTCGTAGGCGTCCTGGCGATCCATCTCCGGATAGTCCGGGTTCCCCTCGAACTGTGCCCTGGCCTCGGAATACCCACCACCGCCGGTCTCCCGGACCGCGGCATGGGTCACCTGTTCGGTGCCCTTGCCCGGTTCGAACGCGACCTCATCCGGGAGAGAACTCGCGCTGGCCTGGGTGCCGCCGCCGTGCGCGAAAGAAAAGGTGGACGCAAGGCTGTCGTCACGGCTGAAAGACTGGCACGGGCGAAGACGCCGATCGAAAAAGGTCTTGCCGTTCGCGAGGCTGCGGCGCGCATCAAGGTTGGAAAGGGGGTACACGTCAGAATCATTGGGGCGGTGCCTGTTCGCCGCGAGTTTGTCCTGCCGATGCTTGAGATATGGGGGCAAGGACGGTTTGGGTTCGTGCGTCTCGGCTGTCCCGGCAATCGCGGACAGGCTGCGGACGCGGATGCTGCTCTGTCTCGTCAACGCCTGTCGGGAACGGCCGCTGGGCTGGGTTCTTCCAATGGGACTCGGAATGATACACTTTGCCCCGACCAAAGATTCCGACCTGGGCCCAGCCATTGATCGACTATCGAGTCACTCCCGAAGAGCTCCGAAGGCGCCAATCAGCCCGGGATGCTCGAGGGTTCCCGTCGTGCCTTGGTGGGATGTTCCAACAAACAAACCGCTGACAACGCCCGGGTCATCCGCTGACGAAACGTTGGTGCTGGAAAAGAACTGTAAATCACCCTGATTGCGTACTTCGATGGAATATCCGAGGTCGCCGTCTCCCCAGATTTCGCCGTTGGCGGCTGTTCCCGGATGGCTTCCTGGGGACCAGGATTCCAACCCGGTGAAATCCGCCCGGCCTTGGAGGGACGAAAATTCAATCGAAATCTCGGTGTCGCCAGCCACAGTACGGCCCGAACCTTCACCCTTGGTGTCGACGGCCAGCAAAACGCCGTTCCATGTGGCGCGGCCGCCGAATGCGGCATTGTCTTGCAGCCGCCGAGTCGGTCTCGCATGGCCGAATGCCCAGGGTGTTGCGAGTCCGTTCGCCCAGCTGACCCCGAACTGGATGTCTCCGCTCCCGTTGCCGGTGTCCGCCCAGCCGAGGAGATGGAACGCATCCCGCTCCCAATTCCCGAAGCTGGATGGAGTGACATCGGCCCATCGGGTGCCGTTCGCCACCCGGTTCGTCGCGATGGCCAATAGGACCTTTCCTTCCACGGTGCTGGAAACATCCAATGTGGTGCCGTCCTGGTTTTGGTGCGCGAGGATCGCGTCGGGAAAGCGGCTGACTTCGACATGACCTGAGATCCCGAGAGCATGGAGCAGCTCATGCGTGACAAGATCGTCCTTGTCGTTTCGAGTGCTCCAGTCAATTAAGGCATAGCCCGTCTTGATCCTTGTCTGCAAACAATCCTGGTCCAAACAGGTGGTCTGCACGCCGCCGAAGCCCGCGGCATCGTAATTGTCCCAATCGTACGGCCAGTTCCGTTGTCCGTCCGTAAAGTGTATATGAATCTCTCCATCCTTGAGGCTGTCATACAAATCGTCGCCGCTGATCGGGCCGATTAATCGTGGGATATCCGAACCCCGCCGTAGCTCTTTTTCATACGGCAGCACTTCGTTGATGTTTTGTATCGCTCTATCGAGAGCGGCACGCTGCTCTGATGTGGCATTGTCGTTCACTCGGACACGCCTGTAGGAGCCGAAATCCCTAGCCCTGATCACATCACCTTCTTCCCGAAGTTCAACCCGCGCAACCGAGTTGAAATATTCGGCCAATCGGGCGGCGCTGACGCTGCCGTCCCGACCTTGCCGGTCGCGCCAACGACCTGATCGGATCTCAATGCCACCGCGACTGGAAACTCTGGACAAGTCGTCGATTGCGGGTGACTTATGCTGCCAAGCCGGACCATAGGACCACCCTCGCTCCCTTGGACGAAAGTTCCGAGAGCTGTCTCTTGCGCGCGTTCTTGCCAGCAACGCCGCTCTTTGACGTGAAAGCCGGGGCCTTACACCTGCTAATGGCGCGCGCCAACTATCCTTTGCGTCATCTGACCAATCGGCGGCGGCGGTGATTTGAGTCTCCAGGTATGCCAACGCGGTTTCGACATCAGTGATCTCCGCATAACTCGCATTGTCGCCAAGGCTGCGCAGACGCTCAGACGCATCACTCAATGCCTCCGCGGCCGCATCAACTGCCGCCGCCTGTCTCTGGCGTCGCCTCTCATCCTCTTGCCCCCGGATGTTTTCCCGCGCCTCGGCTTTCACCGCCGCCAGATCGGCCTTGAGCTGGGTCGATCCGTACCGAGCGCGGTCCGCGCCAGCGACATCCACGGCCGCCGCGAGCGCGGCGTCCAGCGCCCGGACCGCCGCTTCGGCGGCCGCGATTTCCGCTCGGGTGGCGGCGCCTGTGCCGGTCTTCAGCCGGGCCAAAGCCCGGACGGCCTCTCCGTGGGCGCTCCGCAAGGCAGTCAGCTGAGCTTGTGCCGAAGCGCGCTGAGAATCGATTTGTGGGGTCGGCAGGTCTCCCCCGCCGCCGCAAGATGACAATACTGCCGCCACCGCCACCACGAAGGCCGCCGCGGCGGCCTTGCGGACAAACCCCGCGAATGCCATTCGGAAATCCATAATATCTCGCCCCTTACCCTAGTCAGCGATCCCAGTGCTGCACTATTGGGGGGGGGGGTCAAGCCGCCATTCGCAAATGGGTGTAGCCCAAGTTGGTTGATCACGCCGCCGCGTGGCGGGGATTGGTGCCTCCGTCGGCTCACTTGAAGCTCTATCCGGCACTGACCCGTTGTCGTCGCTGCGCAAAGCCAGCCCTCCAGCGACCAGACCGACAAGGAGGGCGAACACATCCATCAGTGTTGACCCGATCCTGCCGCGTTGGCTCGCGCCTGGATCGCGGAACGCCGCTTTGTCACAACGAGCGTTCCGTTCGGAGCACCTCGAAGAACCTGTGGGAAGCCTGTGTCCCCTCCGGAGGCAGTATCCAGAACATGCCCTGAGGGGCGTAGAACACCGCCCGCAGATGGTCGTGGTCGAGGACATAGCCGGACTGATATACCGCCAGACGTTCCAGCCGGTTGAGATCCGCCCGGGCGGCACCCGTCGCCAGTGCCAGAGCCAGTGGCAAAACCATCGCCAGGATGCGCGGACGGCGCATGTCAGGTGTCTCCGTCACTGAAGCGCGAGCCGCGGCCCGCGATAGCAGCGGGGATGGAATAAGAAAAGATACGACCGAAATCATGACGCCAGTCTGGACAGGATATGCGCCGACGTCAAGGGGCTGTCCGGGACGGGACTGATTCGCCGGACATCCTTTCCGGGATCAGAGCGGGCGGGTGAAGCGCCAAGAAACCGGGACGTTCCGGTCTGGATCTCCTGCCGGACTGGCGAATTCGGTCGGAAAGCTGTGGAAAAGCGGGGCGAGTGCCGGTGGAGAGCAGGTCGGCCAGTCTATATTTTTTATTGCTCGGAATCAAGGGATTGAAAACCGCGGGTGGCAAAAATATGGGTGACGCAACACCTGGAGTTGCCATGCGGTTCCCTGGGCGCTTGCAGACCTGATTTAATATGCATATAACAACTCCATGAAGCTCGACTGGGACGAAACGAAGCGGCAGGCGACGCTGCGGGAGCGCGGCCTCGATTTCGCCGATGTGGCGCTGATCGACTGGGAAACGGCGATCATCCTCGACGATGGGCGGAAGGACTACGGCGAGAGGCGTCAGGTCTGCCTTGGCCGCCTGCACGACCTTGTGGTCGTCGTGGCGTTCACGTTCCGGGGAGACGCGCTTCGCGTGATCTCCATGAGAAGGGCGAACAGACGGGAAAGGAAGATCCATGAAGGGCACTGAACGGGCGCCGCTGGTCGGCGAGGACGGCGAGGTGCGTGAGATCACCGAAGCGGACCTGAAGCATGCGATCCGCCCCGGGCGGCCTCCCATGCCACCCGGCCAGCGCAAGCGCCGTGTTACCATGATGCTCGACCCTGACGTCATCGATCACCTTAAGGCCGACGGCCGCGGATGGCAGACACGGGCGAACGCGCTCCTGCGCAAGGCGCTGGAACTATAGCCCATTTCCACACCGAAACGCAAAGCCGTCCACTCCCCATACCAACGCGGAGAGGAACCGGTCGGTCAGGCTGTTGCCGGGGACCGGGGATATCCGCAGCACGGATGCAGGGCCTGTGGCAGACCAGCTGACGGCGGGGATTTCCGGTTCCCGCTGGTCTCAATAACCTAACCTATATGTTAGGAAAAAAGCTTCATGGCCATCCGTAAACAACGGCGCCCGTTGGAGGAGGACGAGGCGCGGAACTGGACCTCCATGCTTCATGTCCTGTTCATCGATGCCCTGTCGATGTCCGCCACCCTGTCGCTGGACCATGTCGTCTTCCATGGTGGCACCAACCTGCACCTGTCCTGGGGCTCGCCACGGCTGTCGGAGAATCTGGATTTTCTGGTCTCACGGGATTTCGCCCCGAAGCGCGGGGTCGGCCATTTCCATCGCGAAGGCAGGACAGGTCGGGAACGCGCGGCCGGAGGGCCTTGCGGACCGGGATCACGACGTGTACGAACCCAATGGAACGGAGAACACATCGTGAACGACCCGGACGAAATCGCCCTGTGGCCCGCGGACCTGCGCCGGTGCCCGATCTGCGACGGCCAGGGCGTCGAGACGGCGCTGGCCATCGGCCATGGGGGGGCGTTCGACGGTGTGGAGGCCACCTGCCACAGATGCACCTTCACGGTGGAGTCCTCGGAACCCGAGGCGCTCCGGTTCACGATCGAGATGTTCGTGGAGGGGGGGAAGGCGCTGGCGGAGGCGATGGCCGTCCATACGGGGCCCGACCGGCCGCCGGAGTCCGGCGGCGCAGCGGCGTAGGGAACGGAAGGGAGGACGCGGTGGACGCGGACACCTTCAGATGGAAGACACAGGCCAGTATCGGCGGCACCAGACTTAGCCTCCGCGCCGTCGATGGGGACGGCGGGGCGGGGATGGCGTTCGATTCGGCCGCTGTCGGCGGCGAGCGGTCGGTTACCCTGTCGCTCGAGGAATCCGGCTTCCTCGCCGACGCCCTGCCGGCCGCCGTGGCGGCGGCCGGGAGCTGGAGCCAGCCCGGCGCGGAGGCCAGCGACCGGTCCGCCCGGGCGGACGGCCCAGCCGACCTTCCATGGGACACCGACGCCGACCTTGGCCAGACGAAGGTGCGCCTGTGCGTTTCCGTCGCCGAGGGGACTCCCGAACTGATCTTCCACTCGGCGGCACCGGGTCGGGGGCTGACGGTGATGCCGCTGTCGCGGGACGAGGGCCGGTTCCTCGCCCAGTCCCTGCCGGGCGCGATGGCCGCGCTCAACCGCTGGATCGAGCGCTAGGAGGCGTTGCGGGAGGCGGAGTGGGAGCGGCGGGAAATCCACACCTGGGCCGATGTCCCTCCCGGAAGATGGTGGGAGCAGGGACGGACCGGCGCGGGCCGCAGCGCCTCCCCTGCCCCTCCACCGCGTCGGACGGCGGCGCTGGCGGAACCCGATGCGGAAACCCAACGCCGGCGGCAGCGCGCCGACGCGGTCCGCGAATACGGGACCACCGCCCGCCTGCTCGCGTGCCTCGTAACCGAGCGGGTGGATTCGGCGAACCCGGTCCATGGCATGGACCTCGAGAGCGAGCTGGTCCGGGTGCTCGCCTCAGACGGGCGGCCGATGGACGGGCGCGGGATGGACGGGGCTAGGCGGATCGCGGCGGCCCGGGCGGCGGCCGACCTCCGCGTGGACGCCGTCACCCGGCTCGATCCCGACAACGCCATCGCGGCGGAGACGGCCCGCTTCCAGGGGGAACCGTTCTTCATCCAGCACGGGAAACTCGACGAGTGGCGGGCGCTGCACGCCGAGGGGATCCGGCGCGCCGCCGGAAAGGAAGCGGAGCCCACGGGGCTTGAGAGGCTTGCCGCCGCCGCCCAGGCCGCCGCCACGACCGACCGGGACAGGCTTCTGGGAAAGGCGATGGCCGAGGCGCTCGGCTACGGTTCGCCGCCGCTGGCGCCCGCCGACCTCCAGCGGGAACGGGAGGAACTCATCAGGAGCATGGCCTCGCCCGGGCAGCTGGAGGACGGCGACAGGGAGCGGACGGCCACCAGGCTCTACAGGGCGTTCTCCGCGACGGAGATCCGCGCCATGGCCGGGCAGCCCGAGGGCCGCGTCACGGCGGCGTTCCGCGCCGCCCACGGCCCGAAGGCCGGGGAGATCGCCGCGGGCATCGCCGAACTGCACGGCGCCCGACTGGGAACGCCGGCCCCCTGGTACGGCCACTACGAGGCGCTCGGCGCGGCGCTGCGGCCTGAGCGGGCCCGCTCCGCCGGACTCGCGGTCGCCGCGGCGTAGACACCGCGGTGCTGTACCAGGTCTGTGTCCGGGGCGCTTGATCTCAATGATCCCAGGTCCGAAGTCGTCGGCGGACCGGTCACGGGAATATGCCGAAGTATCCAGGTGGAGTGACCCGGACTTCGCAAACGACAGAGGACCTTTGCATGCCTGAAGCAGGATCGAAACGGCTTGCACGGTTGCCTCGTGTGTGCATGTTTGGCACATGGCCCGCACAAACGTGAATATCGACGACGACGCCTGCGCGGCGGTCATGCATCGCTACTGCCTGAAGACAAAGCGGGATGCCATCAATTTCGCGTTGCGGGCGGCGGCGGCTGAGCGGCTCGGCCTCGACAGGGCCCGCGGCATGCGGGGAGCGGGCTGGGAAGGCGATCTCGAAGAGATGCGGACTGGCCGGACGGCGTGATACCGGTCGACACGTCCGCATGGATCGAATTCCTCCGCGACACGGGTTCACCGGTATGTGAGCGTGTCGGAAAGGTCCTTGGGGCGGACATCGCCGTCTGTGACGCCATTCGCATGGAGGTTCTTGCCGGTGCCAGGGACGAGGGGCATCTGCGCGACCTCCGCTGACCGCTCCGACTGGACCGGCGGACCATGAGGAGGCGGCCGCCCTCCATCGCCTTTGCCGTCGCAGGGGAGAGCATCCATATTGGAATTCAAGCCCGGATCCGGCTTTTTTTCCATTTTTTCCGGGCTCCGCGTCCGGCTGTCCCGGACCTTTCCACAGCGTTCCCCACAGGCGGTGCCATCCGGGCACGCCGGAAACGCCCGCCGGGGAGACCCCGGCCGGCCCGCGGGTGATTCGTTTCGGTGCCGGACCGCGGCGGTCCGTCCGGGCGTCAGGCGGCGGTGGCCGCCGTCCGGTCCTCCCACACGCGGCGGTCGCGGAGAAGGGCGTTGGCGGTCACGGCCAGCCTGCGCATGACGGCCACGAGGGCGACCCTGTGGGGCTTTCCCCTGTCCCGGAGCCGTTGGTACAGCTCCCTCATGTCCGGGGCGCACCGGCTGGCCGACAGCGCCGCCATGTAGACGACGTCCCTCGGCCGCCTCCTTCCGCCGCCGATGTGGCGCCCGCCCCTGATGGTCCCGCTGTCGCGGGGGAGGGGGGCCACGCCCAGCAGGGAGGCGGCCTGGCGGTTGCCGACCGGGCCCAGCTCCGCCATCCACGCGACCAGCGCCGCCGCCGTGACGGGGCCGATGCCCGGCACCGAGGTCAGGATGCGGTGGCTGTCGGCGAACTCCGGCGATCCGGAGACCGTCCCGCCGATCCGCCGCTCCAGAGCCGCGATGGCGGCGTCGATATCCTCGAGGACCCTGCCGACCTCCGCGCCGGGCGTCCCCGCGCCGATCTCCGACACGACGGTCCTCAGCTCGGTGCGCTGGTCCACGAGTTTCTCCCGCAGCACCAGCATGTCGCGGAGCTGGTCGATGGCGGCGGCGGCCGGCTCCGTGGCCTCCATGTCCGGGAACGCGGTCCCGAAGGCCGCCAGTATCCTGGCGTCCACCCTGTCCGTCTTCGCAAGGGCGCCGGCGGCCTTCGCGAAGTCCCTCGCCTGCCTGGGGTTCACCACGAGGGTGGCGAAACCCCTGGCGTGCAGCGACTGCAGCAGCGCCCGGTGCATGCGCCCCGTGGCCTCCATGACGGCCTTCACGGCGCCAGCCTCCCTGAGCAGGCGGGCGACCCTGCGGAAGCCGTCGCTGTCGTTGGTGGCCGTGAAGTCCCGCCCGTTGACGTGGATGTTGAGTGTACGCTTGCTTACGTCGATTCCGGCGACCATTGCTGTCATGCTCTCCCGCTCCTATCCTCGCGATGATCCGGTTCTGTAAACCCAGGCATCCATCCAGGACCCGGGAGACGGACGGGAGGGCGGGCCGACCACGCTCTCCCACGGATCCGCTGTCGCGATCCAAGGCCGTATCGGTCCAACCCGTCCTGCGGGGCCAGCCCCGCACCGCCGCCGCCGGATCAGAACCGGCGGCGGCGGTCCCGACACAGGAATGAACCGGAGGGACGGCGGAAGGCAACCGGCATGTTCTGCACAGGAAATCGCGCCAGATTTTTCCACAGCCACCTCCTCCTTTCATTTCTGATTCTTTGAACATACGAGACCGTTCGCAGGCTGGTTGACTGTCCCATCGCCGCGGTTGCGATCCGCGTGGACGCGCAGGTGCTTCACCGCGACAGCGATTTTGATGTGCTGGTGCGCCATACGGCGCTTCGCATCGACCGCGTCGGCGGCGCACAGGGTCATTGATGCCGGGATGACGCGGTCAGCCCGCGACCGGACGGCGCATCCGGTAAAGCCCAGGCGAATTGTCAACCAACGCTGGTCTCCGCTGCGGGTTGTCGTAATTCCCGCGATGAAGCAGAAGTGACCGCTCCCCGTCCTGAAGGACGGGGAGCGGTCACATAGCCAGATGGATTTCGGAGGTGAACATGACCTGGACCCTGCAGGGCGCGAAGAACAGATTCTCCGCCGTGGCGGCGGCGGCGCTGGCCGGCGGGCCGCAGTAGGTGAGCCGCCGCGGCAGACCGGCGGTGGTGGTTCCCGGCACCACCGATTACCGGCAGCTGCTGGACGGCGCGGTGGAGCGCAGGGAGAGCTTCGCCGGGCACCTGCTGGCATTCCCGACCCCTGGGGTGGAGCGGGCGCAGGTCACGCCCCGCGATGTGGAGTTCCGGGTGTATGTGACCGACACCGATGTGCTCCCCGGCCGCGCAGAGGCCGGAACGGGCGCCGCAGGTCGCGGCGTTCCTGCGCGACAGGCCGGAGGACAGCCTCTACATCAGCGCCGTCACAGTGGGCGGGGTCGAGCGCGGCATCCAGCGGCAGAGGCGCCGGAATCGGGACTCCGCCCGCGGCCTGCGGCTCCGGCTCGACCGCACCCTGCTGGTGTTCGCCGACCGGATCCTGGACTTCGGGGCGGAGGACGCGCGCATCCGGGGACGCCTCAGCGCGGAGACCGGCTGTCGTGACAACCATATTTTTGGGGATTGCATACCCAACTTTACAGCATACCATATAAGGGAATTGACGCACATATTTTGATTGATAAAACACAACATGTGGTGTTTGTCAATTTCAGTATGCAATTCCCAGGCGAAAGAGGCCAGGGACCGGACCTGGCGACACGCTTCCTCAACGCCACCGGCGAAAGACCGGCCAGCCCGTCCCGGCGGGACCGGAGCGCGGTCCCGCGCAGCGAATGGCCGCAGCCGGGATGCAGCGGCAGGGTACGCAGGGGATTCTCCGCCGATCTGTCCCTGCGCAGTCCCTTCAGCGCACCGGACCCGGCCGCCAGCCCCTCCCGGCCGGGAGGGAAAAACTCCAACAGCGGATCCCAGTCCCCGTTCATGCTTTGCCGCTCCCCAAAAGGTCGGATGCGGCAGAATGGCACGGCAAAAGGCCGATGCAAACAGGTTGACGCTTATGGGGGGTCGTCGTCGGGGGCGGTCCCGATTCCGGTTCCGCCCATGATCCGTAACCTCCTTCGGGCAGGTCCTGCGGGCCATACGCACACGAACCCACACAACAGGTTCAGCTTCCTCCGGGCGCTCCCGCGGCATGTGGCTGGAACGAGACCCTGAGGCCGAGCGCCCCGGCAACCTTCAGGACCGTGGCGAGGGTGGGATTGCCCGCTCCCGAAAGCGCCCTGTTCAGCCCGGTGCGGCTCATTCCGATCTCCTCCGCGAGGGCGGTCATGTTCCGTGCCCGGGCCACCGTTCCGAGCGCACGGGCAACGAAGGCCGGATCATCGCCGCCTTCCTCCATCACCGCTTCAAGATAGGCAGCCACATCCTCCTCGGTCCTGAGGTAGTCGGCCGTGTCGTATCGGGCGAACGTCACTTCATGCATCGCTCAATCCTTCCAGTTTCCGGCGAGTGACCTGGCTTTCCTGATGTCGCGGCCCTGAGATGCCTTCTCCCCGCCGCAGGGCAGGACGGCGCGGGATGGTTCCACGACGCAGGAAATATACACGATAACCCGGCCCGTAGTCGATGCGGAGTTCGGAAACGCCGCCACCGACCGGCGCCGTGTCGCCGGGATTTCCCGAAGCGAGACGGTCAAGCCGCACCGCGATCCGGACCATCGCGCGACGGTCCCGCAGGCCGGACAGCCATTCGTCAAAGACACCGCTTCGGATCACTTCGATAATGTGAACACTATAGTAGTCAACCGGGCATATGTCAAAGCGTGGAATCCAACGGGTTACAATATGGACGCGGACCTGCGGGGCGCCCCGGATGACGACAGCCGCCGCCAGATAAGGACGGTGACCGGCTACACCGACGGCCCCCGACATGTCAGGAAGGAGTTCCAGCCTCGCGACCGCCGCCTGACGCCGAAGACACTGGAGACGTTCCGATGCGAGCATCCGCACCTTGACCCGAGACATATGGAGACGCTCTGGCGCAGCCGGGCGAGGCGGTCCATCCCGAGGCACTGGAGTGGTGGCGGGGCCTGGCACCGGAGCGGCAGCGGTTCGCCGTCGAGGAGCTCCAGATCTGCGGCAGGGGGCTGGACTGGGCCTTCGCCCGCACCGACAGGCAGATGATCGAGCGCGCCGCGGGGGACTGGGGCGGCATCGAATGACCCCGCGTGGGCGCGTGAGAATGCCGATGGAATCCTCGCCAGCAACCTTGAAAACCAGATCATCCGACGGCATTCCGCGTGACTGAAGACGGGGTTGCCATGCACCTTTCCGATTGGGAATTATGCAGGAAAGTGCCGAAACAGTTGTTGACGAGCCCGGCACTCTCCTATAATCTGTCCCTGCAATACAGGGATAGAGAACGTCATGACCAAGAAGGCACCCGGCAAGTCATTCCGCAAGGGACTGTCACTCAAGGCACTGTTCCGCCTGTTTCCGGACGACGCGACTGCCGAGGCATGGTTCATCGGGAAGCGGTGGCCGAATGGGATCGATTGCCCGGTTTGTGGTTCGCTGAATGTGAAGACGGACTGTAAGCACAAGACCATGCCCTACCGTTGCCGGGAGAAGGCTTGCGACAAGCGGTTCTCCGCCAAGACAGGCACGGTCATGGAAGGCTCGAAGCTGGGCCTCCAGACGTGGATGATCGCCACCTCTCTCATGACGACAAGCCTCAGGTCGGTGTCGAGCATGAAGCTCCATCGGGATCTCGACATCAACCCGCGTAGCGCATGGTTCCTCGCCCATCGTCTCCGCACGGCACTCGCACAGGACGGCACCGAGTTCTCCGGTCCCGTAGAGGCCGACGAGACGTTCTTCGGTGGCAGGCGTCGCAACATGAGCAACGTCAGGAGGAAGGAACTGGCGGACACCGGACGCGGTTCTGTTGGCAAGTCTGTGGTTGCCGGGTTGAAGGACCGTGGAACGAAGCGCGTTCGTGCCAAGGTAGTTGATGACACCACCGCAGAGACCCTGCAAGGCTTCGTCCGTGAGAACACGGAGGAAGGCGCAATGGTCTACACAGATGAGGCAGGGGCCTACAACGGACTGGCCCGAGACTACGGCCACGAGGCCGTCAGGCACTCGGTCTCCGAGTTTGTCCGGGGACAGGCGCATACCAACGGAATCGAATCTCTGTGGTCGATGCTCAAGCGGGCGCACAAGGGAACCTTCCACAAGATCAGTGCCAGGCACCTCGACCGCTACGTGAGCGAGTTTGCCACTCGCCACAACATCCGTGACGAAGACACGCTTGACCAGATGGCCGGGACCGCCCGGGCCATGGCAGGAAAGCGGCTCAAGTACCACGACCTCATCGCCGACAACGGCCTTGAGTCCGGAGCGCGGTCGTGAGCGCCGCTGTCGCGTTCCCCGCGTCCCGCGTCCCGGTCGTCAATGTGGCGCAGGTGCCGCAACGCAGTCCCTTGCGCTATCCGGGAGGGAAGACGTGGCTGATTCCACACATCCGGGAATGGTTGACTGCTACAGAGCCGGAAATCCTTGTTGAGCCGTTTGCCGGTGGTGCAGTCGTGTCCCTCACTGCCGTCATGGAGGATCTGGTGCCAGAGGCGGTGATGGTGGAGATTGATCGTGATGTAGCAGCGTTCTGGCGCTCTGCCCTGGAGAGCGGTGCAACACTGCAGGAGTGGGTGAGGCAGTTCGAGCCGACGCGCGAAAGCGTGAACGCGATCGCGAGCAAGCCGCCGTCTACGGTGCAGGAGCATGGCTTCCGCACACTTGTGCTGAACCGTACCAGGCGCGGCGGCATCCTGGCCCCTGGCGCTTCCCTCACCCGTCACGGAGAGAACGGCAAGGGCATTCTGTCCCGCTGGTATCCTGACACGCTGGCAGACCGCCTTGCGGCGATCACGCGATACGTAGACCGAATCACCTTTCTGGAAGGCGATGGCATGAAGATACTGCCAGCCTTGCTGTATGGGTGGGGTCGCAAGGCGGCAGTGTTCCTCGATCCGCCCTATACGGCGGCGAGCGGCAAGCGGGCAGGGTCACGGCTGTATGTTCACTCCGACATTGACCATGCGGCATTGTTCTCCCTGCTGGCCGAATGCGACTCCAACTTCCTGATGACCTACGATCCGGCCCCGGAGATCGTTGATCTTGTCCGTCACCACGATTTCGACGCGGTGGCATTGTCCATGAAGAACACACATCACAATCAGATTGACGAGCTGGTCATCACGTCGGAGCCGTTGTTCTCGTGAGCGGCTACGGGATTGCCGAATGGTTCGGAGAGCCATTCTCGGCCATGCCGCCCGCCCGCCGACAAGCATTGGCGGAGGCGGCTCTACAACGCGTTGATCCGCCCCCGTGTCCCTTTCAGCGGGGCAACCCGCCGTGCGGCAAGAGAGGCGGCGTGTGTTCGATACAGGAACCGGAAGGTCGGCCTGTCGTTACCTGCCCAAGCCGCTTCGAGGAAGGCAATCTCGTTCCAAACTGGTTGGCGCGGATCGTGGGCTTTCAGGAGGTCTTTCTCGCCCGCGAGGTTCCGTTCATGCGCTCACCCGCGACCGGGCGACCGGCCGGCCGCATTGATCTTGTCGTTGCGGGAGAGGACACGGCGGCAACGTGGTTCGGGTTGGAGATTCAGGCCGTCTACTTTCAGGGTGCCGGAATGGTGCCCGAGTTCGAGGCCTTGCTGACCAACAACGACGCGCAACCTCCCGCACCTCAAGGCAGACGAAGACCGGACTGGCGGTCGTCCAGCGCGAAACGGCTCATGCCTCAACTCCAGATCAAGGCCCCGACGTTGAGACGATGGGGCACAAAGCTGGCGGTGTCCGTTGACTGGCCGTTCTTCGCCGCAATAGGTGGACCGAGCGCTGCGCCGTCTCACGACCTGGACGACGGCGACATTGCGTGGCTGATCCCGCGCATGACAGACAACTTCACACTGGAGCCGCACCATTGGGAGGTGTTGTCGTTAGAAGACTCCAGCGTCAGACTGCTGTCGGCGGAGACCGTGAAACGCAAGGAGTTTGAAGACACCCTGCGAGCGAAACTGGAACGGATCGGAGCTACCCCATGACCAACAGGCCCAAGCCCGTGCGGGTTGAGATTGCGCGAGACAGCTACCAGCCCTCCAAAGAGGAACTGGAAGCGGACACGCGGGTTGACGCGACGTTTGAGGAAGCGGTGAGCGCCTTGGCAAAGCCGGTCGAGGTTGTCCGCGTTGCCCGGCATCGGCGGGATCGGTGAGCCGGGCGCGTCAACAACTATTTCGGCACTTTCCTACATAATCCCTTTCCGATTACGTGCCCGACCGGCATTTCTCTCCCGGCCACATCGCCGCCGGCCTGCGGACCACAGAGAGCGGGACCTCGCAGACGCCCGGCCTGGGACGTGACGCCTTCTCCCGCGCGTCGCGGGTGCGGGCGGTGAGGACGCAGACCCGCCCTACCATGTCTACAAAAAAAGTTCTGAACAACGTGAATTCCGCAGGCCAGGAATGCGGCATGGCACAGTCACAGATCAGCCGCACGCTGCGGGACGCGGCGGCGGTCGCGCGGGTCACGGAGATCCTGTCGCGGGAGCGGTTCGACACCCGGAGCGCGCTGGGCCGGCGCGTCTGCGGTGAGTTCCCGTTCGTCGACGCACGCGGCCGCCCGCAGCTGTCCGGCTGCCTGAAGGCGCACGGCCGCCCTGGCCGAACGCGAGCCGGGCATCGCGCTACCGCCGCCGAAGGCGCCGGCGGTGACGGGCGGGCCGCGCCTGCCCGGCGCAGGGGTCCCGGAGGTGGAACACGCTGATGGCGCGGGAGCACCCGCACGGGATGGCGGTCTTCGCGGGCCGCCAGGTGCGCCATCTGGTCGGCTCGGACCACGGCTGGCTCGGCGCGGCGGGGTTCCCGGCCGCCGCGCTGCGGGTCGCGGCGCGGGACCGCTGGATCGCGTGGGACGACGCGGGGCGGCGGGCGCACCCCGCCCGCGTCGTCTGCCTGAGCCGCTTTCTGGTCCGGCCCCCGGTGCGCTGCCCGCACCTTGCCAGCCGCATCCTGCGCCGCCTGCCGGACGACTTCGCGGAACGCCACGGATTCCGTCCCTGGCTGGCTGGGAGCTTCGCCGACGGGGGGTATGAGGGGATCCGCCTGCGGGCGGCGGGCTTCCTGTGCCTCGGCGCCACGGCCGGGCTTGGCCGGCAGGACCGGGAGCACCGGCGGGAGAGGACCGTGAGGACGGTGTTCATGCGCGGTCTGGAGCGGTCCTGGCGCCGCAGGCTGGGGGTCCCGCATGTGGACCATGCGCCGTCGCTTGGGCCCGGCGAGGGCCTGGACGCGGCGGTCCGGGCGGAGAACGGGTCCGGAGGGGCACCCCTGGGCGACGGACGGCTCCCGGCACGGCTGGTCAGGAGCGCCGGCCTCCTGGCGGGGTGTCCCGGACAGAGGATCAACGCCTCCAGCGACAGCGGGGACAGCGACGTCGCCGGCTTCCACCGCATGACCGGGTCGCCGGACGGGTCGGAGGTGACGGCGCCGAACATCCTGGCGACGCACCGCGGGCGGACCGTCCAGAGGATCCGGGGCCAGCGGACGGTCCTGGCCATCCAGGACGGGACGGACCTGAACCTCCCGCGCCGCCCCGGCTGCGACGGCCTGGAGCCCATCGGCGGGAACCGGGCCACGTCCTCGACGCTGGGCCTGCACATGCACGCGACGCTGGCGGTGACGGACATCGGCCTGCCCCGGCTGGGCTTCGACCCGGCGAAGGCGTCCCCGAAGGACGGGACGGACCGGACGCCGGAGGAGGCGGAGGAGCGTCGGAAGACGGAGCGCTGGCTGGAGGGCTTCGACGACATCGCCGACGCCGTCCGCGAGGTCGGCGGAAGGACGCGGGTGATCCCGGTCCGCACCGCCGGACGGCTGCGGCGGGCGGTCGCCATCAACGCGGTCATCGCCTGCGGATCATGGCCATGACCCTGCTCGGGCGCCAGGTCCCCGACCGCGGCCCGCAGCTGATGTTCACCGACGCGGAGCCGGGAAACCGGATCATGTGGCACGGCCAGACGCGGCTGACCAGCGCCGCGCTGGATCACGGGATCGGCTTCGAGGCCGGCCGGAGGCATGCGCTGCGCGGAGCGGAATGGCACGTCGCCATGCAGAGTTATCATGACACGGTAGAGCTGGCCAGCTCACCAAGGTCCGTGCGCACAGGCGGAATCTCCAGCGCCGTGGCGCCGCCCCGGAGATTGCCGCCGATGTGATGGCCCGGCCTGCCGGATGCCCTGTCGCTCTCGATGCGTTCGTTCACCAGACTCACCGCCAGCGCCGAAAGGTCAATTCCGGCCCAACGCCTCTGCAGCCTGTCGGCGGCGACAAGCGCGGTGGCGCAGCCGCAGAACGGGTCGAGAACCATGTCACCCGGACCGCTGGACGCCCGGATGATCCGGTCAGGCAGCGCGAGCGGCTTCTGTGTCGGGTAGCCCGTCCGCTCCTTCGCCTGGGAGTTCACCGGGGGAATGTCCGTCCATACATCGGGCGGCACCTGACCCGGACTGGCGGCGAGGTAGCGCTTCAGTTCCGGCGTGCCGTTCGCCGTGAAGGCGATCAGGTCCGCGTCATGCAGCATGTCGAGCCGCGCCAGGACGCCTTTCTCGGCCCGATAGCCGGGAATGGGGCCGGTCTCGATCCAGGCCGCGTAGTCGCCGGGCCGGGGAACGCTTCAGTGCCGCCCGATGTCAGAGGGATTCCAGCCACGCCACGGCTCCCGCCTCTCCGTCACTGGTCCCTGCCCCTGTCAGGTCTCCCTTCCTGTACCGTCCGCGTCCGTCGCGGTACCGGTACTTCGAGCGCAGGTTGCTGCCGGAAAGCGGAATCCGCACCCCTTCCCGCTGAATGTCCGAACCGTAGAACAGGAGACGGTCACCGGTGCGCCCGAACCGGCCAGCGTCGTTGTGGTTGCCGATCCGCTTCCACACGATCTCATTGCGGAAGGCGGCCCGCCCGAAGATTCCGTCCATCAAGACCCGGAGCCAATGCCCGGCGGTGTCGTCGCAGTGGAGGTAGACCGAGCCGGTGTCCTTAAAGCACGCGGCGCATCTCCATGAGCCGGACGGCCATGAAGATCAGGTAGGACTGCATGCCCTTGCCATGCGCCTGCCTCGCGGACTCGATGACCGAATAGGCCAGCGGGTTCCGGTCCGCCAGATCGCCGTGCTCGTGCACGTCAACGTCGTCCAGTGTCCATGCGTCCTTGAAGCTCGCCCCGGCCGCCTTCGACCCTATCGGGGCCTCGCAGTGCCGGTTCGAGTTGAACGGCGGGTCAAGGTAGATCAGGTCAACGCATGCGGAGTTGAGACCCCGCAGCACCGGAAGGTTGTCCCCGGTCCAGACGGTGCCGCTGGCGAAATTGGCTTCATTGCGCTGGTCGCTCTCCATCCTGCACCGATAGTGGGGTGGCGGACCTTCCGTCAAGCATCCATACGGAAGGGAGAGGTGATCGCAGCCCCGAAGCGGCTCTCCCACGCCGCCCGCGCCATCCTCATGACCGGATGTGGTTGCAGTCGCCTGTCTGGCCAGTCATATGGCCAGATGGATTTCGGAGGTGAACATGACCTGGACCCTGCAGGACGCGAAGAACAGATTCTCCGCCGTGGTGGAGGCGGCGTGGTCCGGCGGGCCGCAGGAGGTGAGCCGCCGCGGCGGGCCGGCGGTGGTGGTTCCCGGCGCCGCCGATGACCGACATCTCATCGATGGCGCGGTGGAGCGCCGGGAGAGCTTCGCCGGGCATCTGCCGGCATTCCCGACCCCTGGGGTGGAGCGGGCGCAGGTCACGCCCCGCGATGTGGAGTTCCGGGTGTAGGTGACCGACACCGATGTGCTCCCCGGCCGCCCGGAGGCCGGAAAGGGCGCCGCAGGTCGCGGCGTTCCTGCGCGGCAGGCCGGAGGACAGCCTCTACATCAGCGCCGTCACCGTGGGCGGGGTCGAGCGCGGCATCCAGCGGCAGAGGCGCCGGAATCCGGACTTCGCCCGCGACCTGCTGGTGTTCGCCGACCGGATCCTGGACTTCGGGGCGGAGGACGCGCGCATCCGGGGACGCCTCAGCGCGGAGACCGGCCACACCGGCGCGGATCCCATGACCGCGGCGACGGCGCTGCGCCATGGCGCCACGGTGATCACGCGGAACACCGGGGATCCCGCGCCCACAGGGGTGGCGCTGGAGAACACTTTCTGATCCGGTATCCGGAAGCCGGACACGAATCAACCACCGCGAGGGTGGCCGGATGGAGACCTACGCATCAGCGGTGCGGCCAGACGGCGGTTCATGGAGCGGTGTCGCCGCACCTTTCCGTATCCCTTGGACAATGACGGTTCTCCGCAATAGGATGGAAACGCCCTATCATCCCGGACGGCCAACAACCGTTCGCCCATCAGCTGCGGCACGCCATCGAGAGGCGGAGGCGCCGGGGTGGCCCGCCGATGGACAGCGACGGATCCGACGACCTCCGTGGCGCCGCGCGCGCCGGAGGGGGACGGCGAGGTGCCGGATTGCCCCTGACGGCTGTTCAGCCTTTCACCACCATATGCGACATGGGGTCACATCGGTGGGCTTGCATCCAGCCCCGGCATGTGCCATTGTGGCGCGGCGGAACGGGCACCGGCCCACGCACCATGGGAGTGTCGGCATGGCAGGAAGAGTGGAGTTCCCCCCCCCCTAAAAGTCAGGGGCAGCCGGGGGAGCATCCGCGCCTCCGCCGCCTGACGCCGGGCGTCCGGGTCCGGACGCCTCCCCGCCCCTTTTCCCTTTCGCGACATTCCAGACCGCCGCGGCCGTCCTGCGCTGGACCGGCCTCGGGCGGCGGCCTGACCGGTTTCACCAGCTTTCACCAACGGGAGGATGAATGATGACAGCTGAAGGCATCACCCTGCGCGGCGGCGCGGCGGCGGACACGCTTACGGGCGGCGACGGCAACGACACCCTCCATGGCGGCGCGGGCGGCGACACGCTCGACGGCTGGTCCGGCGATGACACCGTGCACGGCGACGCGGGCGACGACACCCTCTACGGCGGCGACGGCAACGACACGCTCGACGGCGGCGAGGGCGTCGACACGCTGTGGGGCGGGCGCGGCGACGACACACTGAGGGGCGGCCGGGGCGATGACTGGATGTCGGGCGGCATCGGCGCCGACACCTTCGCGTTCGCGGTCGGGGACGGCCACGACAGGATCTCCGACTTCGGGGACGGCGACACCATCAGGATCACCGGCGTATCCGGGGGCTTCGAGGCGCTGGTCATCGAGCGGGACGGCGCCGATACCGTCATCCGCTACGGCGACGGCGACACCATCAGGCTGTCGGGCGTGTCGGCGGAGACGCTTGGAAGGAACCGCTTCGAGTTTCCTCCCGCCGAGAGCGACGGCCCTATCCTGGCGAAGGTGACGCAGACGGAAGGCGATGACGACGACGCCCCGAACGGCGAGGGTGACGGCGACGGGGAAGGCCCCGTCCTGGAGCAGGTGACGCGGACGGAAGGCGAGGAAGCATCCATGTTGGAAATCAAGCCCGGATCCGGCTTTTTTTCCGTTTTTTCCGGGTTCCGTGTGCGGCTGTCCCGGACCTTTCCACAGCGTTCCCCACAGGGGGTGCCGTCCGGGCACGCCGGAAACGCCCGCCGGGGAGACCCCGGCCGGCCCGCGGGTGATTCGTTCCGGTGCCGGACGGACGCGGTCCGTCCCGGCGTCAGGCGGCGGTTGCCGCCGTCCGGTCCTCCCACATCCGGCGGTCGCGGAGAAGGGCGTTGGCGGTCACGACCAGCCCGCCCATGACGGCGACGGGGGCGACCCTGTGGGGCTTTCCCCTCTCCCGGAGCCGTTGGTACAGTTCCCTCATGTCCGGGGCGCACCTGCTGGCCGACAGCGCCGCCATGTAGACGACGTCCCTCGGCCGCCTCCTCCCGCCGCCGATGTGCCTCCCGCCTTTCAGGGTGCCGCTGTCGCGGGCGAAGGGGGCCACGCCCAGCAGGGAGGCGGCCTGCCGGTTGCCGATGGTGCCCAGCTCCGCCATCCATGCGACCAGGGCCGCCGCGGTGACGGGGCCGATGCCCGGCACCGAGGTGAGGATGCGGTGGCTTTCGGCGAACTCCGGCGATCCGGCGACCGTCACGCCGATCCGCCGCTCCAGAGCCGCGATGGCGGCGTCGATGTCCCCGGGGACCCTGCCGACCTCCGCGCCGGGCGTCCCCCCGCCGATCTCCGACACGACGGTCCTCAGCTCGGTGCGCTGGTCCACGAGCCTGTCCCGCAGCACCAGCATGTCGCGGAGCCGGTCGATGGCGGCGGAGGCCGGCTCCGTGGCCTCCATGTCCGGGAACGCGGCCCCGAAGGCCGCCAGTATCCTGGCGTCCACCCTGTCGGTCTTCGCAAGGGCCCCGGCGGCCTTCGCGAAGTCCCTCGCCTGCCGCGGGTTCACGACGACGGCGGAGAACCCCCTGGCATGCAGCGACTGCGGCAGCGCCCGGTGCATGCGCCCCGTGGCCTCCATGACGGCCTTCACGGCGCCGGCCTCCCTGAGGACGCGGCCGACCTTTCGGAAGCCGTCCGTGTCGTTGGTGGCCGTGAGGTCACGCCCGTTGACGTGGACGTTCAGTGTACGCTTGCTTACGTCGATTCCTGCGACTATGGTTGTCATGCTCTCCCGCTCCTATCCTCGCGATGATCCGGTTCCCGAAACCCAGGCATCCATCCAGGACCCGGGAGACGGACGGGAGGGCGGGCCGACCACGCTTCCCCACGGATCCGCTGTCGCGATCCAAGGTGATATCGGTCCAACCCGTCCTGCGGGGCCAGCCCCGCACCGACGCCGCCGGGTGGGACCCGGCGGCGTCGGCCCCGACACAGGAATGAACCGGAGGAACGGCGGAAGGCAACCGGCATGTTTTCCACAGGAAATCGCGCCAGATTTTTCCACAGCCACCACCTCCTTTCATTTCTGATTCTTTGAACATACGAGGTGAAGGGTCCGACCCGGCCCAGCGGAAGACCGCCGGAGTGACGCGGAAGGGCGAAAATGGCGCCGATACCCTCGACGGCGGAGACGGCGACGACACCCTGATAGGCCGCAAAGGTGACGATATTCTTAACGGCGGCAGGGGCGCCGACACGCTCAGGGGCGGCAAGGGCAACGACACTCTTAACGGCGGGGAGGGTGACGACTGGCTGAGGGGCGGCCTGGGCGACGACACCTTCGTGTTCAAGGCAGGGGACGGCCACGACACCATTGCCGACTTCGAGGACGGCGACACGATCCGCATCGATGGCGAGGCGGGCGGGTTCGCGGGGCTGGTCATCGAGCAGGATGGCGCCGATGCCCTTGTTCGCTACGGCGATGGCGACACCATCAGGCTGACAGGTGTGTCGGCGGACACCCTCGATGGGGGCGACTTCGCGCTGCCCAGGGGCTTCACCCGGCATGTCGACTACGACACTGACGGAGGCATCGGCGGCGGCTGGAGCAACTTCGACGCCGTCATCCTTGGCAGCGACGGCAACGACAAGATGTACGGCGGCAAGCGCAACGACTGGCTGGCCGGCGAATACGGCGACGACACCCTCTACGGCGGTGGCGGCGACGACGACCTGAATGGCGGCAAGGGCGACGACAGGCTGTACGGCGGCGACGGCAACGACGAACTCCATAGTGGCGACGGCGACGACACGTTGGAGGGTGGCAACGGCAATGATCACCTCGACGGCGGCGACGGCAACGACACGCTCAGAGGCGGCGACGGCATGGACGGGCTCTGGGGCAGCTGGGGCAACGACACCCTTTACGGAGGTGCAGGTAACGACCTGCTCATCGGCGGATTTGGCGACGACACGCTCTATGGCGGTGAGGGCAACGACATTCTCGCTGTTGGCCCAGACTATTTTACGCACTATGACGAAGAGGGCAACGAAATTCTCGCTGTTGGCCCAGCCCACGATACGCTCCATGGTGGCGACGGCAACGATATTTTCCTGCTCGCGAGAAAATCCTGGAGAGATTACGGCGGCCATGCGACGATCGAGGATTTCGAGGACGGGACGGACATTCTGGCGTTCAAGTCAGTCCCGGCGTCCATTGTTGGGGAGGCGCTCAGGACGAAGCTTGAGGATCTCACGATCAGTCAGTCGGGCGAGAACACCGTGATCACCTGGGACAGCGGATCCGTCACCTTGGTCGGGATACGGGCGTCGCAGATCACTGCGGAGGATTTCGACTTCGACTTCGTCCTTGGGGACCGTTTCGACACCGGTGCCATTGGCAACGACCTATATGGGTAATGAGGGCAACCGTCTATCGCACATTGCAAGGGACCCAGAGGGCTTGACGCAGGATTTGGCACTGAGCCTTAATTGACCCCAGGACGCGAAGAACAGATTCTCCGCCGTGGTGGAGGCGGCGCTGGCCGGCAGGCCGCAGGAGGTGAGCCGCCGCGGCAGGCCGGCGGTGGTGGTTCCCGGCGCCACCGATGACCGACATCTCATCGGCGGCGCGGTGGAGCGCAGGGAGAGCTTCGCCGGGCACCTGCCGGCATTCCCGGCCCCTGGGGTGGAGCGGGCGCAGGTCACGCCCCGCGATGTGGAGTTCCGGGTGTATGTGGCCGACACCGATGTGCTCCCCGGCCGCGCGGAGGCCGGAACGGGCACCGCAGGTCGCGGCGTTCCCGCGCGGCAGGCCGGAGGACAGCCTCTACATCAGCGCCGTCACCGTGGGCGGGGTCGAGCGCGGCATCCAGCGGCAGAGGCGCCGGAATCCGGACTTCGCCCGCGACCTGCTGGTGTTCGCCGACCGGATCCTGGACTTCGGGGCGGAGGACGCGCGCATCCGGGGACGCCTCAGCGCGGAGACCGGCCACACCGGCGCGGATCCCATGACCGCGGCGAAGGCGCTGCGCCATGGCGCCACGGTGATCACGCGGAACACCAGGGATTTCGCGCCCACAGGGGTGGCGCTGGAGAACCCTTTCTGATCCGGTATCCGGAAGCCGGACACGAATCAACCACCGCGAGGGTGGCCGGGCGGTGCGGCCAGACGGCGGTTCATGGAGCGGTGTCGCCGCACCTTTCCGTATCCCTTGGACAATGACCGTTTTCCGCAATAGGATGGAAACGCCTGATCATCCCGGAAGGACATTCCCATGACGGAATTCAGGAGAGAGGCCCTGCAGGACTTCGTCAACACCACCGATGGCGACACTCCCCCTGTCTACATCGGACGCGGGGATATCCTGAACCGGATCAAGGGCTACGCCAGCGCCAGCTGGAAAGGACCGGGCGCCCACATCCATGGCGTGGGAAAGGCCACCACAGTCGTGCAGGGCGCACCCGGCGCCGGCAAGACCGCCCTCATCGACGAACTCAGGGAACGCTCGGTCGGCACCCGCGCCCACCTGCCGGAACAGTCGCGGGTCGTCACCCTTTCCAGCGAGGAACTGATGGATGGATTGCCTGACGTAATCGAACTCATCGGACTGGCTGGCGGGCTGTCACCGGAGATGTGGAAAGGGATATCCTCGAAGTCCGCCCTGGGCGTGGACCTGCAGGCCGTCAAGGCTGAGGCGGCCCTGTCATCGACGGTGCGCGACAATACCTGCCCGGAGAATGTCCTGTCCCTGGCGAAGAGATTCCCGGCGAGGAAATGGCAGGGGCCGGTCATCGTCTGCATCGACGAGGCCCAGAACCTGACCGAGGACAGACGCATGCCTCATGCTGTATTCCTGCGTACGCTCCATAACGGCCGCTCAACCCTGCCCCTGTCGCTGGTTCTCGGTGGATTGGGCGACACGGCGGACGTGGTCGCCGAGCTGGGCCTGACAAGGCTGTCCGTCAGGGAGATCGGGGCCCTGTCCACGGAACCGGATCCGGAACGGGGTGGCTATGTCGAGGTCATGGACCTCATGCTTTCCTTCTGCGACCATTTCGGCATCGGAGCCACCGGGCAGGAGAGCAGGCTCATGGCCCTGGCCGCGCCCTGCAAGGGCTGGCCAAGGCACCTGCATTTCGCCCTGCAGGCCATGGGACGGGGTGTATTGAAGACCGATGGCGACCTGGCCACAATCGACTGGCTGGAAGCCATGCGTGAATCAGCGGAAAGCCGGCGGAACCATTACCATCTCCAGCAGAGCCGGGAAATGATGAACGCCAGTATCCTTGTGGCCCGGGTGATGGCGGAGTCAGAGGACGGAATGCATCCCGGGGAAATACAGGGAATCATCGAAGGCAATGTCGCCGACCGTCCCGGCCAGCGGCTGCCCAAAGGTAAGGACGCGGAGGATTTCCTCAACCATCTCATCCATCAGGGTGCCCTGCACATGAAGCCGGACAGGACCATTCACTGTCCCATCCCCTCGTTCCGAAACTTCCTCCTCAAGGCCGGTGGGCTGGCTCCGGTCAGCCGTCTGGAACAGTGACTGCAGAGAACACGCAGATTGCCGAGGGTGTCGCAGCAATTCCCGCCAGAAATTCCTTTCGTTCATTATCAGTCTGTTGCGCGGGCGTCGCGAATTCCGTTTCGTGGACTTTTCACGCTGGATTGGCTTCACTGCGGCCAAACAGGCAAAGGCCGGGCAGTGAAATGTCCAGGGATTCCCTGCGCAGGCATCCGTCGATGCCAGGGAAGCGCCAAGGTGCCTGCGCCTCATATCCCCGCCCCGAAGAACGGGGCTTTACGGCGGTAAGCGGCAACGGATGGAGACACCGGTCCCTGAATGGACAGGTTCAGCGTTTCGCGGCGAACGTCCATCAGTCCACTCAAATGGACCCGATCCTGCGCGCCAGCCAGTCCAGTACAGCGCGTTGGTCATCTTCCCTGGCCCTTCGAACCTGACTCATCAACCAGACGCACGAGGGAGGCTCCTGAACGAGATTCTTCGCGCCCTGATTGCATTCACTGCAGGGAACACGCAGGTTGCCGAGGGTGTCGGAACCACCATGGCTTCTGTCCGTGATATGTCCGATGTGAAGCCGCACCCTGCGGCCGTCGACCATTGTGTCGCCAACCCCTGCCCCGCACATCCGGCACGTGTAGCCATTGCGCTCCAGGACCTGTGCCCGAAGGCGGCTGGATATACCCTTTCCAAATCTGTAGGTGTGTTTCTCCGGCGGCGGTTCCTCGAGAACATACTCACCTGGCTTCAGGTCGGCACGGTCGTTGTGGCTGCTGATCTTCCATCCGAACAGGTTGCGCAGCTCCCGTAGCCGCCGCCCATACTGCCCCTGCCGTCCACTCGCCTCGTATATCCGCTCGGTGGTGACCACCACACCGACGTTTCTGCGGAGGAAATCCGCGATTCCGGCCCGACCCGCCAACGAAGGCATACCGCTATCGATCCTGCCACCGCGGCGGCGAGTGGGGGTGGAAGCGCATTTCCGATCTGCCGGCATTGCTGGGTCTTCCCGCCGAAGAACCTCCACACATCGGGAAAACCCTGAACGCGCGCGACCATCCGTGCCGTCAGCATCGGCATCCCCTCAAAGTCCGGCGCCGGTGCTTCATCCGCGATTCCCGGACCGTCCACCCCCAGCCCAGCCCACTCGCGACGGGCCCGGGTAGGTCCAGGGTCAGGGCCACCATGCTTCTTCGAGCCACCGACTATGGTAGGCGCTACCCGACCTGCGGTCCGGATCCAGTCATTGGTTCCCTTCCACCCATTCGCGCCCATCAGATCACCGACCGAATTCCCGACCGTGACACGTGCGCCGTCACTCGGGAACGGCCAGACCAGTTCGCCCTGAACATCGTGCCGGAGCCCGATCAGAAACACCCGGTAGCGGTTCTGTGGGGTGGCGTAATCCGCGGCTTTCAGCATCGCCCAATACGTGCGGAATCCCTGGGCAAGAAGATCGTCGGCGACCCTGCGGCGGACTTCCTCGAACTCCGAATGCAGCAGGCCACGGACATTCTCGACCAGAACGGCGCGTGGTCTCACCTGCCGCACGATATCAAGCATCCGGGGAAAGAGGTCGCGCTCGTCATCCGCGCCGTGCTGTTGACCTGCCACCGAAAACGGTGGACAGGGCAGACCGCCCGAGAGCAGATCGACGTCCCTTCAAGGTGAGAGGTCGATCGACCTGAGGTCAGCCTCGATCATGTTCCACGTCGGTCTGTTGAGGCGCAGGGTCGCACAGGCGTGACTGTCGTTGTCGACCAGGGCAACCGGCCTGAATCCCGCGCATTCGAGTCTCGGGAGACAGTCCGCTTGCACCCGCACACAGTTCGACAGCATGCAGCGCCATCACAACCGGCCCATATGGCGGAACGACCCGGTTTCCGGGGTCGGGCGTCGGTCTTTCATGGATATCGCTCCTTCCATGTCAATCACTGTCGCCAGCGCCCCGGTCGGTCATCGGTTCAGGCCCCGTAACCGCTGTCGGTCCGACGCGTCAGCTCCGCGTTTCCGAAACGCGTGAACGCCGGTTCGAAACCCAGTTCGACCGTGCCGATCGGACCGTGGCGCTGCTTGCCGACGATCAGCTCGGCCCGGTAGCTGAGCCGGTTCATGTCCGCCAGCCATTCCGCCATGGCCTCCCCGTCGCTGTCCGAGGGCTTCTCCCGCTCCCTGTAGTAGGCCTCCCTGTAGACGAACATCACGACATCGGCGTCCTGCTCGATGGACCCCGACTCCCGCAGGTCCGACAGCTGGGGGCGTCTGTCGGGGCGCTGCTCCACCTGCCTGGAGAGCTGGGACAGCGCCAGGACGGGGATCTCCAGCTCCTTGGCCATCGCCTTCAGCCCCTGGGTGATCTCCGTCACCTCGTGGACCCGGCTGTCCCTCGCCGTACCCGCACGGGCGAGCTGGAGGTAGTCGACGACCAGCAGATCCAGCCCATGGGTCCGCTTCAGCCGACGTGCCCGGGCTGCGATCTGGCTTATGGGAAGCGCGGGTGTGTCGTCGATGTGCAGCGGACAGGCCTCCAGCGTCTTCGCCGCCCCGTAGAACCGCCGCAGCTCATCCTCGCCCAGCTCGCCCCGCCTGATCCTGTCGCCCTCCACCTCCGCCGCCCCCGCAAGGATCCGTGACGCCAGCTGCTCCGCGCTCATCTCGAGGCTGAACACGCCAACGACCCCTCCCTCCAGCGCACCGACGGATCCGTCCGGAAGGGTTCCGCGCCGGTAGCGCTTCGCGATGTTGAACGCGATGTTCGTGGCCAGCGCCGTCTTCCCCATGGACGGGCGGCCCGCAAGGACCAGGAGATCAGTGCGGTGCAGCCCTCCCAGCATTCGGTCAAGGTCGACAAGGCCCGTAGCGAGACCCGCCATCCCGCCGCCCCGCTGCAGCGCCGCGGTGGCTTGGTGGACCGCGTCCGTCGCGGCGCTGCAGAAGGTCTCGAAGCCGGTTCCGGCCCGGCCACGTTCGCCGAGGTCATACAGTTCCTGCTCGGCCTCGGCGATCTGTTCGCCCGGCCCGGCCTGCCCGGGCCCGGCCGCGCGGGTCGTGATCTCCATGCCGAGGCGGATCAGGTCGCGGCGGATCGCGAGGTCGTAGATCACCTGGGCATAGTCCCTGGCGGCCAGGCTCGATATGGCCGAAGCCGCCAGACGCGCCAGATACCGCGGACCCCCAAGCTCCCTCAGCCCCTCGTCATCCTCGAGGAACGGCTTGAGCGTGACGGGGGAGGCCAGCATGTTCCTCCTGATCCGCGACTCCGCGGCCTCGAATATCCTGGCATGGACCGGATCGTGGAAATGGTGCGCCTCGATGATGTTGCTGACGCGGTCGTAGGCCTCGTTGTTCGTCAGGATCGCGCCGAGCAGCTGCTGTTCGGCCTCGATGTTGCTCGGCTGCGTGACCGCCTCCCCGGTCGCCCTGATCGCCGTGACGTTGCTCACCGGATGATCCCCCCTGCCCTTCCGCCCGCGCCACGGTGCCCGCCGGTCACGGGGCCGTCACCTTCACGTCCCGGACCGGCGCGCCGCAGGACAGCAGCGCGGCCAGCAGCCTGGGGCTGTGATGGGTCTGGACATAGCTCGCGTGGAACCTTGTCGGCGCCTCAAGGACGAGGACACCGTCCGCCAGGCCCAGAGACCGCAGGGGAGCGAACCACGACCTGTAAACCGCGGGATCGTCTTCCCGCAGACGGACGGCCGCCGTCCGCCAGCCGCTGCCGTCCTCCTCCGGAAGCCCGAACTGCTCCGGATGGAGCGGAACAACGGTGGCGGAGGATGGCACCGGCGTTTCGGCCACCCCGGCCATGCGCGATGTGAAATCCGGGCCGATGCAGTTCCAGACCGGTCTGCTCAGGCGGCGGATCTCGTCGTGGTTGAGGCGATAGGCGGCGACACGGCCACGGACGCCGGGACGGATCGGGACAAGTATCGACGCGGCGGTCATTCGCTTTACCTCCCTCTTGGCGGTCCGCATGCAGACCTGCCATATCCTCGCCATCTCCCGCTGGCCCATCGTAAGCTCGTCGAGCGACCAGTTGTACCGCGCCGTCACGATGGCGATCAGGCGCAGCATGGAGGTGTGAAGGACCGGCGGACCCGCCAGACCGACCAGCGCCATGGCCGTGAGCATGTCGTATTTCCGAACCCCGGCGTTGAGGCCGGTGAACCGCCGCTGGATGTCTGTGTGGGCCATTTCCTCTACTGCCTCGTCCCCAATCAATTACATTGATTCGATCTTTTTTGATAGAAAGGACGAAATCCCGATCTTTGTCAAGCGATCCGAAAATGCGGGATGTTCTTTTTCCGAAATCTTTTTGAAATCAGGTGAATCTTGGTGAAGGGTGACGTGCATTATGTCACCCAATCAGGTCGGTGGTGTCACCCAATATGATGCAGGTTGATGATCAGGTGTCACCCAAATACAGTGCAAGCACCTGAATCGATGATGAAACATGCCAAATATCACCTTTTCTGCATTCAGCTATTTGCAATGCCCACAAATCACGATATTCTACTGCCAAAGCGCGATAGACGGGAAAATGGAAATGCAGGACTACACGGATCTTCTGAGACTGCACGCGCGGAGCGCGGCGCAGCAGAAGGCGGTCAGGAGGGAGACGTTCTCCCCGGCGGAAACGAAGGACCTGCGGCGGTTCTCGACCTGGGAGGTGTCCGAGTTCATCCTCGACATGAAGCCCAACACGCTTCGGAAGAAACTGGCCGCAGACCCCGGCCTTCCACAGGGCGAGGCGGAGGGGGACGGCGGTCAGCGCTGGTTCACGCTTGAGGAGATCAACGACCTGCGCCGGAGGATACGGTACCGCGGGGACAGGAAGCTGCCGAAGCGCCCGCCCGGGCGGGCCATGCGGATCGGTGTCTCGAACTTCAAGGGCGGGGTGGGAAAGACCGTGGTCGCCCACCACTTCGCGCACGCGGCGGCGCTCGACGGCTACCGCGTCCTTGTCGTTGACTTCGACCCCCAGGCGACACTCACGCATTCGATGGGTCTGGTGGAGGTCAACGAGGAGAACACGGTCTGGGGGATTCTGGGCCGCGACCTCTACCGGGAGGCTGGGCGCGTGCAGGCGCTCTATGACGGCCCGGGTGACTGCCCCTACCCCGCTCCCGAGGAACTTCCGCACGAGGTCCAGGAATGTGGCGCGATGCGGGTACAGGATTTCATCGAGAAATCCTGCTGGCCGACGATCGACATCATTCCCAGCTGCGCCAACGCCGCTTTCGTGGAGTTCGCGACCGCCCAGTACCGGGCGCTGCACGGCGCCTGGACGTTCTTCGGATGCGTCGCGCGGTATCTGGATGAACTGCCGGACGACCAGTATGACTTCGTGATATTCGATTGCCCGCCGGCCATCGGCTACCAGTCTTTGAACGCCGTCTACGCGGCGGATGTCCTGTACATTCCGACCGGGCCGGGTTGGTGGGAGTATGACAGCACCACCAGCTATCTGGGACAGCTCGGCGATGCGCTGGGGTCGCTGAAGGAGGGCTTCGGCGGGCTGGCCGGGCTGGTCGATTTCCCGGTCCACAAGCGGTTCTTCGAGATCCGGCTGCTGATGACCCGGTTCGATCACAACAACGCCCTTCACCGGGCCATGCGGGCCGCCTTCATCAACGTCTTCGGCGATGGCGTGGTCTGCAGGAACGTCATCGAGCAGACGCGGGCGGTTGAACAGTCGGGAAGGTTCCACAATTCGATCTACGAGCAGGACTACCGGCAGCTCACCCGGGAGACCTGGCGGCGGGCGCGGCGGTCCTTCGACGCCGCATACGGCGAGTTCCTGGAGACAGTCCTCAATGCCTGGGAAAGTCGGGAGCGGCCGGTGGCCGACACGCCGCCCGACGTTGAGGCGACGGTGGGTTAACCGTGGTTAACCACGGTTAACCGGTGATACGGAAAGGGAGGGACTGATGTCCAAGAAGCTTGATTTCGGACTGGCGTCCATCCGCGAGGCGGATGTCGAGGAGGCTGCGAAGCGGCGGGCGGGGCCGATGGGCGCCGCGATCGTGGACGTGGCCGGGAACCTCCGGGAGAGTTCGGAGAAACTGACGGAACGGCGGCGGCGGAACCTCCGTGACGCCGAGCGCTACCGCGAGGCCGAGGAAGGGGGCAGGCTGCTTGTCAGGCTGCCGTTGACGCAGATCCGCACCGATGGGCTTCCGCGAGACCGGTTGGACATCGACGCCGTGGCCGTCTCCGACGAGATGGAGGAGCTGAAGAGCTCGATCAGGGCGCGGGGCCAGAAGGAACCGATCGAGGTGTTCCGGGAGTCGGAGGGTGTCTTCCAGCTCAAGAAGGGCTGGCGGCGCCTGACCGCGCTGCGGCAGCTGTATGCGGAAACGGGCGACGGGGCGTTCTCGGAGGTGGTGGCGAGGATCGCCGCGGGGGATGATGGTAGGATCGACCTCTACATCGACATGGTTGAGGAGAACGTCATCCGGGAGGACCTGACCTATGCGGAGATGGCGCAGGTCGCGATCCTTGCCGCCGGCGACAGGTCGGTCGAAGGGGATGACCCGGAGTCGATGGTCAATCGGCTCTACGCGTCGCTTCACAAGGTCAAGCGCTCCCATATACGGAGCTTTGTCCATCTCTTGGTGAGTCTGGGGGACAGCCTTCGGTTCCCGAAGGAGGTGCCGCGCAACCTCGGACTGGATGTCGTGCGCATGATCCGTGAACGGGGCGGCGACGCCGTCGCGCTTTGCGAGAGCCTTCGGGCCTGTGCCGACCCGAAGGGACAGACCGCGGTTCTGGTGGCTTTCGCGGCCGGCAGGGCAGGGGAGCGGGCGGACGCCGGTTCGGACAGGGAGCGGGCCGCGAAGGTCGAGATTCATGTCGGGGACCTCAAGGTGACGGCAAAGGGAGGGGAATGCAGGATACGGTCGAAAGGAGACTATTCATCCGTTGACAGGGAAAGACTGGAGCGGGCAGTCAGGGCGTTCGACCGGGTGATCGGTGGAGAGGGTGGCTAGATTGACTGGAGTGCCACGCGCCCCGCGGTTAACCGTGGTTAACCACGGTTAACCCGGAGGGCTATCCGGGTGGGTCGGTGTCCACCCTGGCTGAATGGGCATGGGCGTCGGGTCTATCGGACCTTCCGGACGGTTGGCGCCTCACGTCCTTCAGGCGGCATGGCGAAGGTCTTCCGTAACGGTTTCGACGCCACTGCGGAACTCCCGCGAAGCCTTGGTGAAGTAAGGGGGGGGGGGGACAGCATCTTGTGGTTCGGATACCATAAGTATACTAAGGACGGAATCCATGGGTTACAAAATAGGGTTCTCGCCGCGCTGCCGTTCATTGAGGAAATGCCGACGGATATCGACTCTCCACGTCAGAACTCCATGCGGCCGGACTTCGGGTCTTCGGCCATCTTCCCGGCCGGTAAGGTGATCGAAACGGAAGGATGCGCCACGACCGGTAGCGGTTTTGTGTTAGGCAACGCTTGATCAATAGGTAGACATATGTTAGTCTCGAAAAGATGGAGGGAACGTGGCGGGTTCGAATCATCCGGCCGGAACTGGGAGGCGCTGCGGATGGCAGCGATGCCACCGGCCGTTCATTCCGGCGCGCCGGAACCAGATCTATTGCAGCGCCGATTGCCGTGCCGCATGGCAGGGCTGGGCGCGGATGCGGGGGATCGTGCTTGTCCAGCCGTTGATCGATGGCGACACCGGACGGCTGGAGCGGCTGCGGGACGAGCTGCTTGAGGAAGTCAACGCCGCAAGAGAGGTGGCCGAGAAGGGGAGTGATGATGTTGATGACGGCTGAACAGCGGGCGCGGCTGCGGGAGACGGGCTTCACGCTCGCACGGCGGGACATTACGGGGGAGGTGCGGCCGGTGGTGAAGCTCTACACCCCGGACGCCGCCGGGACCTGGCTGCTTGCCTGGCTTTCGCCCAATGACCCAGACGTCGCCTATGGCCTCTGTGACCTGGGCAATGGCTTCCCGGAGATCGGCGGCTTCCGGCTGAGCCAGATCGCGGCCATGCGCGGTCCGTGCGGGATGCCGGTCGAGCAGGACCGGACATTCGCGGCACGGCAGTCGTTGATCGAATACGCGATGGATGCGCACACGCGGGGCAGGGTGGTCGCGTGACAGGAGGCCGGTACACCATGGGCGATGCCGACATATTGGCGCGGCGGCGCGGGTTCGATAAGGGCGGGGCCGGAAAGGATCAGACTGATGCCTGGCCCTCCGCCGCCAGCCATCAGCCGCGGGGAGACAGGATATGACAGCACTGCAGGCGGTCATTTCAGGCGAGGTGACGGAACCGAGACCGGCTCCGGCGCGGAGGTGCCGAGGTCTGCTTTGGCCGCGCCGAGAACTTCTACGGCGAATGGCCGGATCCGGTCTGCATCGTGTGCGATGGGCCTTACGGAGTCAGTGGCTACCCAGGAGACCTTTCCGGCACTGACGGACTGGCGGATTGGTATGTTCCGCATGTGCGCGTCTGGGCCGAAAGGGCCACGCCGCAAACCACTCTGTGGTTCTGGAACACGGAGATCGGATGGGCGACAGTCCATCCCGTACTTCAGGAGTTCGGGTGGGAATACAGAAGCTGTCATGTCTGGGACAAGGGATTGGGTCATGTCGCAGGCAATGCCAACACAAAGACCTTGCGGAAACTGCCGGTCACCACCGAGGTCTGCGTTCAGTATGTCCGGCAACCAAGATTCGGCGGAATGACGATGCAGGCCTGGCTCAGGCATGAATGGAAGCGATCAGGCCTTCCATTCCGCCTGGCGAACGATGCCTGCGGCGTCGCGAATGCAGCGACCAGGAAATACCTTACGTCCGATCATCTCTGGTATTTCCCTCCACCCAGCGCTTTCGAGGCGTTGGCCCATTACGCCAATGCGAACGGGAATCCGGCAGGCCGTCCGTACTTTAGCGGCGATGGAGAACGACCATTCACGGCGTCCGAATGGTCCCGACAACGCGCCAAATTCAATTGTCCGGTCGGAATCACAAACGTCTGGCGGCGTCCTCATGTTGGCGGTAACGAAAGGGTCAGCGGCGACCGCCGCGACATGCGCTGGAAGTTCAAGAGCCTCCACGGTAGTCAGAAGCCTCTGGAACTGGTCGACAGGACCATCCGGATCTGCACCGATCCGGGCGACATGGTGTGGGAACCGTTTGGAGGCCTTTGTCCCGCACTCGTGAGTTCGTGGCATTCAGACCGCGCATGTCGCAGCGCCGAGATCATACCGGAGTTCTATCATGCCGCCGCCAAGCGACTTGCAGATGCCTGATGCTCCCCATCCCGCCGATCCTGTTGAGTGGGAGCATTACGAACTCTGGAAGAGGGTGAGGCGGGCACTGTTTGCGGTGCCTGACCACTTCAGCACACAGACCACGATTGAGGGATTGCTTGCGACTGACATTTTCACGCTCAATGCGCCTCTTGCCGCCACCATCGAGGAGCAGGACCGCCGACGACAGGTTCGACCGATTCCTGAATGAAACGACCGGCAGCGCATGAACCGTCCGAGCACCTACGGGGAGGGGCGGCGGAGAAAACTGAAGAGAGTTGGAGATAGACGAGATGACAGCTGTAAGCCTCGAGGAGATGAAGGCACGACAGACCCCGGAGATGCGGCAGATGATCAGGGACCGGGCTGACGAACTGCGGGCCGAACTGGGCACCCTGCGCGAAATCCGCAGGAGACTGGACATAACACAGGTCGAGCTTGCGGCCGAGCTTGGCATCGGACAGGAGGGCGTCTCGCGCCTTGAGAGACGCAACGACACATTGGTGTCCACCCTCCGGAAGGCTGTCGAGGCGATGGGTGGTGACCTGCGCCTCATCGCCGAACTTCCTGACGGAGGGCGTGTGGAACTGTCGGACTTCGGCCACGAACACGGACGCACACAGTGATCACATGAGCACCGACCTGAACGGGCTCTGGGAGACGCTGCGGAACCAGGGACACAACAGAATTCGTGATGGCGACGATGAAGCGCGGCGATCCGGGTGAGGTCAGGTCGGCCATCCTCGATGCACTCAGGGAGGCCGCGCCGTCGGGATGAAGGCGGGGTGACCATCGGGAAAGGATCCGGCCAGTTTCCATCCCGAGTTTCTGGATCTGCCCCTGGTGGTGCGAAGGGCAATCCTCGCGCACTCGAGGCTGCTTCGGGAGTACGGCCCGCAACTTGGACGCCCGCGTGTCGACGCGCTGGACCACCTCGCGGAGACCGCATAGAGCCTGCCGGAGGAGGGGGACCTCGCGCGGCAGGTCATCGAGTACATCGTGCGGGTCCGCAGCACCGACCTTGATGGGCTCAGGGCGGCGCTGCGGAACCAGGGACACAACGGAATGGAGGGATCATGGGAACGATAGCGGAGACGCTGCTCGAACAGGGCGAGGCGCGCGGGCTGAGCAAAGGCATCGCAACAGGGAAGGCCGAGACGCTGCTCCGTCTGGCCCGAAAGAGGTTCGGGGACTTTCCGGATGCCCGCGCCGACATGGTGCTTTCAGCGGACGCGGAGACCGTGGACCGCTGGCTAGACGCACTGGTCGGCGCAGGCACCCTGGACGAGGTCTTCGAACCCCGAAGGCGGCACTGATTGCCGGCAATCCATACTTTTGTTGACCCTCCATCGGTATCCGTGACCGATCCTGAAGCGATCCACAAGGATCTGCGAGGCTTTCAGGGTGCGCTCGTGACCTGTAGCATGTTCTATTGGTGACGAGCTGCATGATAGAGGGCCTTGAACGTGAAAACCGCACCGGATCGGGCACGGTTTCGCCTTTTCGTCGGCCGACATAGCTCCTGGTCCCACCATAGGGCCTTTGCCTTGTAGGTCGCCGGGCATCAAATCCGGCGAGGAGAAGCCGGACCATGACCTGCGGATCCTGCCTCAAGCGTTCTCCGGCGGCCTCGAATGCGGCCTGCCTTTCTGCCGACCACCTTCCGAATGCCTGTAGTTCGAGCTCGCTTGGGGGTTCCTCGAGAGCGGTCTGTGTCACGAGACGGGCAAGCGTCGCCTGAACCTTCGTGCCTTCGTGATATGCTTCCGACAGGCACGCACTCACGGCTGCATTGACGGCTGTCAAACGTTCTCTGAAGCCCTCCTCGAGGGACCGGCAGGCGAGACCCAGCTTGTTCATCAGATCGAGTTCGTAGGGCAGGAACTCGATCTTTCGTTGCCTGTCGACGTAGACGCGTGCACTGGCAGTATCGAACACGGAAATCCGCGAGAGTTCCGCAGGCGGGTCTTGGTCGGCGTACCAGGTCAGCTCTTCCTTGGGCTGGTCATCGCTCCCGACGCGAAAGGCAACAGCCACTTCGGGTGGAGCTGGGGCCCCGGTGTCATAGACGTTGCGGCGAAGATCGACCGGGCTCAGAGACCGGCAGAGTCGCCGTGCGATACGGCAGTAGCCGCTCTTGCCAGAAGCATTGGCGCCGTAGACGAGCGTGATGCCGTTGATCGCGAATCGAAGCGGCGGCTGATCAGACGAAAGCCGGTCTACGTGGCGGACTGGACCCAAGCCGGCGAGGACGGTCCTGGGGTTGTTGTTTGCCGCTTGATCGAGGTGCTCCTCGGCAAGCGGCACTGGTTCAGGAACGTTTTCCACAGGTAGTCCCGCTGCCTGTTCGATCTGTAGCTGAAGTGCCAGCAGATCGTCGGCTGTGAGTTCGCCCTGCATGGCCAGGCGACGTAACGCGTCCTGTTGCCAAGGCAATCTGCCGGCGGACCAGGCGAGCAGTTCGTCATGCGCCATCCGTGCGCCCAGTGTTGAGAATTGTCATCCCGTAGCCTCTGAGGTTTCTGATCGGTCAGGGGAGGGGACAGGTTGCAGAAAGCGGGGAATCACGCTGTTTCGGGGTAGGCAGGAAAGCAGATTCTGACAACAAGATTCGGCTATGTGTTGATGGAATTCAACGTCGGGGACTCGTCGCAGTTGTAGGATCTTACCGATTGCGGACGAGAATTGTGAAAGCACTGGAGGACGGAAATGCTGACTTCGATCCCGTCTGGGCTTGGCCATTCCTCGAGGATCGGAGACCAATTAGAGCCGCTCCGAGAACCGAGCCAGTTCAGCGGCGGTGGCGACGAGACCCAGCTTGGTCAGGACGGCGAGATAGTCCTGAACGGAGATGGGTGGCGCCACAAGCCGCGCTCGTATCTTGCGCACCGCGTCGCAGAAAGAGCCTGGCACCAGGTCAAGGTGATTGGACAGAAAGCTGTCGGGGTGGAGGACTTCGATCCCGTAGGGCATCACCGCTTCTTCCGGGAAGTCTCGCAGGTTGCAGGTAACGATCACATCGCAATGTCCTACAATGGCCGCGGCGAGAACATGACGGTCGTCGTGGTCGGGAAGGTTGAGTGCGGGGATCAGCGGTTGGTATCCGGTGACCAGACAGTCCCGCGTCGCCCGGTCCATGAGACGGCGGGTGTGCTCCAGCGTTGCTCGGTCACGGTGCGGTTCGTTACGGATCAGGGCGTCGATCCACTCCTGATGGATGTTTTCGGTCCATTTGGCGCGAAAGACATCGTCAGCCGCCATTTGCAGAAAAATATCCCGCATAGGTGCGGGATAGAGAATGTTGGCGTCAGGAAGAGCGGTGAAGCCCGTCACCGGGCGCCATATCCCATGTCATTAGCTTGGGACTCACGGGCCAGCTGGTCGAGCGCTTGCTCGCGTTCGCGGTCGATGGCGTTCTTGTAAGCCATGACGTCTTCCATGCGAATCCGGCGGTGCTTGCCAACCTTCCGATGGGGGATGACCTTCTGGTCGAGGAGTTTGATGAGAAAGGGGCGGGAGACGTTCAACAAGTCGGCCGCCTGGACCGTTGTGAGATCGGCGCTTTCCGGTATCAACGTCACGCCCTGGCCTGCGGCCATGGCTTCCAGGACCTGCATGAGCAGGTCGACCGCACCGGACGGGAGTTCGATAGGTCGTTCCTGTTCGCTGTCCCTGACGCGTAGCGTCAAGGGCCGGTCCATCCCGCCGTAGGGAGACAGAGCCTCACGAGTGCTTCGTGCGATCGCAGCGTCCCGAGGCGTAGGCGGGAGCTGGCGATGAGGCAACGTGTTCATGCAGGCCTCTCAGGACGGTGTGATTCCATGGAATGATATAGTTGAACGAATTAGATGAAGCAATCGAAGCAATTGTCAATAGAGGCCGCAGTTTACCCCGTGGGTCCGAGCGTTGAATTGGGTCATTCGGGAGGCAACCATCTGTCAAATTCGGACTCTCCGGCCATCAGGTTGCCGCCGATGCTCCCGGTGACCCGGTAGCTCCGCACCGCTTGCCGACGGCGAGCTGGCTGTCCGGTTCCGTCGACGGTATCGTGCGGTGCATCGAACATGCGATGCTGGCGCAGCACCTGATAACGGAGAGCCTTCGGATCCTCAACCAATCGTCTGGCGAGCAGACCAACCGAATGGCGATGACGATTCTCGCCAATGCATTGACGTTCCATGCCGTCATGGCCGGGACACATAGCATCCGAACCGTGGCGGAACTCCGGAGGGAATCCGGCGGGCACCTCCGGCAACCGCTGCTTGACTGCTGGGACCACATTCTGGAGACGATCAATTACTGGCCGATCTTCCAGTTGGCATCGAACCTCCTCGCCCCGATCCGGATCGAGACCGCGAAACGTGTGCTCGATGTCCTGGTCGCCGCGGCCGCCCGGCTCGCTGAACTGGGCGTCACAACCAGGCATGACCTTGCCGGACGAATGTTCCAGACACTGATCACGGACCGTAAGCTCCTTGCGACATTCCACACGCTGCCGACAAGCGCTGTCCTGCTGGCGAAGATTGCCATACGGCAGATGAATGTGGACTGGTCGGATCATGAAGGGTACCAAAGGCTGCGCATCGCCGACTTTTCCTGTGGGACCGGCACCCTGCTGTCCGCTGCCTACCAGTCGATCCTGGCGCACCACCGGAGAGCTGGCGCTGACGAAAGCGAAGTGCACCAAGCAATGATTGAGAACGCAATGGTCGCGGCGGACATCATGTCGGCGGCGACCCATCTCTGCGCTTCGCAGCTTTCGAGTGCGCATCCAACGGTCACATTCGGCCGAACCCGCGTATACACGATGCCTTACGGATACGATGGCGCTTCCGGGATATCGCTCGGATCACTGGATCTGACGGGTCAGGCGGCGGCGTTGACCCTGTTCGCCACGGGGCAGAGACAGGTCGGCGGCCGCGGCGACGTCGAGAACAAGGATATCGAGGTCCCCGCGGGGTCCGTGGATCTCGTCATTATGAATCCGCCGTTCAACCGACCGACCAACCATGTACCGCCAATGTGCCAGTCCCTTCATTTGCCGGATTTGTGACTGAGGGCGCGGAACAGAAAGCAATGTCGAAACGTCTGAAGCGGCTCCGGACAACGCTGATGAAAGACAGCCACCTGCCCGCCGGGCAGGGCAATGCCGGTCTCGCCTCGAACTTCGTCGATCTGGCGCATGTGAAGGTCAGGCCAGGTGGGGTCGTCGCGATGTTTCTTCCGCTTTCGTCAATTCAGGGTGCGGCTTGTGAGGCCACACGCGCGAGGCGACTGGCAGGGGAGATCGTGAATGACAGTTGAGACCGAACCCTGGGATCCCGCGGAGCGTTTCGGGACGCCCGAAGCCCAGCGGGCCTATCTCAAGGCGGCCCTTGATGACGGCGACCCGGCCCTCATCGTCGCGGTCATCTGCGACATCGCCCAGGCCTGGGGGATGGGCGAGGTCGCCGCGCGCGCCAACGTCAGCCGTGAGGTGATGTACAGATTCTTCCGGCCAGGGGCAATCCGACCATGAGGACGCTGTCGCGGGTGGTGGGGGCGCTCAGCTACCGGGTCACCCTCGAGAGAATGGAGGGGGAAATGCCGACGGCGCATAGATCGCCTGGCCGACCAGGGAAAACCTCCTGTGATCGTATTGTACAAGGAACATGGAAGCGGACAATGCCTGAATACCGCGGATATGTGGGTTCGATCGGGTGACTGTTCCCCGTCCTTCAGGGCGGGGAACAGTCACGGAACATCTCATGTCTGGGCTGAATCCCTGCGGGCCACCTGTGACGTCACCCTTCATGAAAGACAGGTCAACAATGATGCCATTCTGGACCTCATCATCATTGTATGATAGACTGATGCGGACCGATTTCGACCTGAAACAGAGGGAACAGGTCATGTCCTCAAGGCCACCACGCTATCACGCGGACAGGGTCCGCGAATATCTGCGCCAGGGTGAGGGTGCCCCGCCACCGGTCTTCGTCGGCCATCAGGATATCCTCGATGACATCCTGCGGACGGCACAGGAAAGCGCCGGAGAGGCGAAATTCACCCGCATCATCCAGGGCGCCCCCGGGGCCGGCAAGAGCTCGCTGCTCGCCGAAATGCAGAAACGATGGCTGGGTAAGGACGGAAAACCCAGGGTCGTGGCCCTGTCCTCGACCGATCTGATGAAAGATCCCCGAACGGGCGTTGGCGCCGTCCTTGATGCCTGGACCATGGCGGAGGCGAAATGGACCGATACCCTGAAGGATCGACTCAAGCGGTTGCGGGGGGTCGGTGCCGGTCCGGGCGGGCTGTCGGTTGAATTCGCCGACAGCGAGGTTCCCGGAACATGCCGCGAACTGGCCGCCAGATACCCTCCAGCGAAAGAGGGATGTCCGGTCATCGTCGCCGTGGACGAATCCCAGCGTATGGATCGGGGGAAAACATCGCCCGAAGCGCTGCTCCTGCAGGAAATCCATGACAGCACATCGGGCCTGCCACTGGTTCCGGTACTCGCCGGCCTGTCCGACACCGCCGCCAGAGCCAGCGAAATGCATCTGACACGCGGCGCCAGACTTCATGAGGCCAGACCCCTGACGGAATTCCAGGCCCGGGACTTCATGCGACGGCTGCCGATCTTCTTCGGCCTCGACACATCCCGCCACAACGCGCATCTCGAGGCACTGGCCGGTCTCTGCGACGGCTGGCCCCGGCACCTGCGTCAGGCCGGTGAGGTGCTGGCCAGGGAAACCGAACGTGCGAAAGGGGATATGCACCACATGGACTGGCCAGCCATGCAGGAACGGACATGGACCCTGCGGCGGGAATATTACCGAAAACAGACCAGCCGGACCATGCGACGTTCACGGTTCCTGCTCGCGGAAATCCTCCACGGCGTCCCCGTCAGATCCGATGAAACCACCGTTACGGATGTGGACATACTCAATCACATGAACCGTATCCACAACCAGCATAGGGACGGTGAGGCCATCGAATGGACATTGCCCCGGAACAGGGATGCGGAATGGTTCCTCGACCACCTCATCCACCAGGGAGCCCTGTACGAGGATGGCGATGGATATATCCATTCGCCAATCCCCTCCTTCAAGGCTTTCCTGATCGGCAGAAACAGCGGGGATGGTCTGGAAAATGACGTGACTGAGAATTCTGGTCGGGACTGACGATTTCCGGGCGGTCCAACCGCAACCGGTTTCAGGCCCTGAAGTCCGTGCCATCATCTCCCCCATCGTTCCGCCTGGCCGGTTCCATATCCGGCTGGCGGCCCTGTTCGATGAGGAAGGCCCGGAACGAGGGGATGGGGGAATGGACGCGGCCCTGCGGGTTTCTGTACAACGCGCCCTGATGGATGAGATCGTTGAGGAACATTGCGGAATCCACTCCCGCCGGCAATCGCTGCCCGGGACAGTCCACAACATTGTTCTCCACCAGTCCCTGCAGATCCCTGAACCGCATGCCATCGCGCAGTCCGCACATCACCCTGGCGGTCAGGATATCCGCATCCTGCATCATGGTGCTGGACTGTTCGTCATAGTATTTCTGGCGCAGCACCCATGCCATCCTCCGCATGGCTGGCCAGCCCATGCGATGCATGTCGCCGTCAACGCGCAGGGATTCCTCCGTCAGGGAGACGCCGTCAACGCGCAGGTGTCGCGGCCAGCCATCGCAGATGTCGGCCAGGGCCTCCAGACGGGAATTGTGGCGGGAGGTGTCGAGACCGAACCACAGGGCCAGCCGTCGCATGAAGTCCCGGGCCTGGACCTGCGTGAGTGGTCTGACCTCATGGATTTTCCGTCCACGTGCCAGATGCATCTGCCTGGCCCTGGCATCTGTATCGGACAGGTCGGCGAAAACCAGACCTATGGGAAGGCCAGTCCTGCCATTGTGGATCTCGCGCAGGAAACATGCGGATGTGGATTCATGATCGCCGCTGAGCGCCTGGGCTTCATCCACGGCGAGGATGACAACGTGGTTCCAAGCCTCCCTCCGGCTCCGTTCCATGGCCATACCAAGCATTTTCACATCGGCGTAGACATCGAATTCAGCGGACAGGCCATATCCCGCGACGGAAGCGCCGACGGCGCGTATCCTACGGAAACGCTCCTGAAGGATATTCCACCAGCTGTCCTCAGATGAAAGGCCGGCGGCCATGATCGCCCGGATGACGCCGGATACATTTTGGATGACGGCTTCCGAAGACACCTCGACCAACCGTGGGTTCCATCTTTCCCCGTCCATCGTTTCTGCATCTCGTGCAGCATCGAGCTCTTGCCGGCGCCGGGGGCGCCCTGCACGACGCGGGTCATCTTCGGCTGGCTGGCGCTGTCCTTCGCTGTGGTCAGGATATCCTTCAGGATATCGTCATGACCGACAAAGACCGGCGGCGGCGCACCCTCGCCCTGGCGCAGGTATTCCCTGATACGGGCGCGGTTGATGGGCATGGACAGTCCTTTCATACATTGACATAATGGCGTCAATACGGATTTCAGGCCCTGAAATCCGTGCCATCATCTCCCCCATCGTTCCGCCTGGTCGGTTCCGTATCCGGCTGACGGCCCTGGTCGATGAGGAAAGCCTTGAATGAGGGAATGGGGGAATGGACATATCCTTCGCCATCAATGTACAGAGCACCTTGATGGACGAGATCCTCAAGAAAATCCTCCGCATCCATCCCTTTCGGCAATGACCAGGGGATATTGTCGGGCGTATCGCCAATACGTCTATGCCGGACGATTGAGGCCAGGACTTCCGTGTCCTCAAGTGATCTGGGTCCATTCGCCTGTGTTGGAATGTCCTGCATCACCGCCGCCAGGAGCGCTTTGGCATGGCGCATCCGCGAAGTTCTCTGGGAACTGTAATAGGCCTGACGCTCCTGCCATGTCCTCGCCGCCATCGCAGGCCAGTCCATGCGATGCATGTCACCGTCAATGCGCAGGGCCTCTTCCGCCAGGGAGACGCCAGCGAAGCGCAGGTGCCGCGGCCAGCCATCGCAGATGTCGGCTAGGGCCTCCAGACGGGAATTGTGGCGGGAGGTGTCGAGGCCGAACCAAAGGGCCAGCCTGCGCATGAAATCCCGGGCCTGGGCCTGCGTGAGGGGTCTGACTTCATGGACTGTCCGTCCACGTGTCAGATGCATCTCCCTGGCCCTGGCATCTGTATCGGACAGGCCAGCGAGCACCAGGATCAAGGGCAGGCCGGAACCGCCGTCATGGATCTCCTGCAGGAACAGGGCTTCCGGTGCCGTCTGCCCCCTGGACAGGCGCTGCGCCTCGTCCACGGCGACAATGATCGGTCTGGCCTGTTCCTTTACAGGATATCTGTTGGCCACCATATATAATGTCTCTGGAATCTGGACATCGGAGAATTCCATCGACAGACCGCCAGGTCCAATCCCAATTCCGCTCAGTCTTTTGATCCGATCGGTCAATGTCCGCTTCCATTTTCCTTCATCCATGGTCCAGGCTTCAAGTACAGCCCCGACACCATTGAGGGAATTGTACAGAAGCTGGGTGGAATGCAGGGCCACCACTCTTGGAAATCCGTCCTCCCCCGTCCATCGCTTCTGCATCTCGTGCAGCAGGGAGGTCTTCCCGGCTCCAGGTGCCCCCTGCACAACGTGGGTCTTTTTTGACTGACCGGCACTGTCTTTTGCTGTGACCAGGATATCATTCAGGATATCATCATGACCGATAAAGACCGGCGGTGGCGCACCTTCGCCCTGCCGCAGGTATTCCTTGATATGGGCGCGATTGATGGGCATGGACAGTTCTTTCATATATTGACATATTCGCGATGCCATCGACACCGGAAATAATTCCGTGTCCTTACCATAGGAAAACCAGCCGAAAAATGAAACCTGAACCAACAGGGTATTGGCATGGATTTCAGAACCTGAAATCCGTACCATCGTCGCCATCATCGTTCCGTCTGCCCGATTCCATACCCGGATGATCGCCTTCTTCAATGAGGAAGACCCGAAACGAATGAATCGGTCGGCATTGCCCTGCGTCGGTGGCACCGGGGACCGAAACCACCGATTTCGGCCAGCCCACCGCCGCAACTACGCGCTGGCGCGTGTCCGCGCTGCCATCGACCGCATTGCCCGTGCCCGGCGTCGGCCGCCTCGTAAAGACACTCCATCTTCTCCGTTTCATCGATGACGAAGCCTGCCGGCGGCGCATCCCCGCTCAACCCAACCGGGTTGAAGGACGACATCAACCCGCTCGTGCCCTTTTCCACGGAATGGCGTGGCGAGTTGCGCCAACGCTACCGTGAACGTCAGGAGGATCAACTCGGAGCACTCGGCCCGGTCGTCAATCCCGTCGTGCTCCGGAACACGATCTAAATGGATGCCGCCCCCGACCAACTCGTGGCGGAGGGCTGCGACTCCAGGCCCGAAGACGTCGCGCGTCTGTCGCCGTCAGGTTTCAGACACGTCAACATGCCCGGCCGATACGCCTTCCCACTGCCGGAATTCGTGGAACGGGGCGAACTCAGGCCACTGCGCGACCCGCAGAACGCAGACCCTGACGAGCCCTGAAATCCTTATGTAGGTTCTCTGCGCCATTGCTGCTCAGACCCGTAAATGGGGGAGTTTCCATTCTGGACATCTACAGAAACGCATTCCAGTCGTTGTCTACGATTTTTTGTCCGGACTTTCCCTCGCCGGATGCACGGACTCCCGGTCTGGTGAGATATCCGGGCTAGTGGGAACCGCTGTCCGCCTCGAGAAACCCGGACCAAGCACATGTAATGGGGCTTAAGCAAAGGACCAGACCCCTGCGCCGCCGCGCTTGAGCGCTGGACGCTCCGGTGGCACACTGCACCGACCGAAGCATGATGGTTGCCATGGACGGACAGGGCGGCGGCGCGAGGCCGGATTTCGTTTGGGACGCAGAGTCCAGCAGCGGCGATGACCGGTACATGTTCCGCGCCGCCGATGTCGGCGGCGACGTGGTCCTGCACTACGTGGCGGTGGAGGACGGACGCGGGACGATGGCGACATTCACGCTGGAAGGGGGGAGGTTCCTCGCCACCGCGCTGCCCTCCGCCCTGGCGGCGCTGTCGGACTAGATGGAGCGGCGGGAGACCGAGAGGTTCAGCGGGCCGGTCCATACCTGGGCGGACGTCCCGCCTAGGCCTGTCCCGGGCAGGACTGCGGAAGTCCGTCGGGAAGGCGGAGGATCCGCCGCCGCGCGTTCCGGTGGAAGGACCGGTCGTCCGGCCCGCCAGGGCGCGGCATGGACACAGGACGAGGAGGACAGGGTGAGACGGCTTCACGGAGCGGGGAAGGGGATTTCCCAGATCGCCGTGGCTCTGGAGCGCAGCCCGCTCGCGGTCGAAAAGCGTCTGGAAGCCCTCGGGCTGTCGTCGGACGGGATCCCTGTCGGCGCGGCCTGACGGCGGCAGTGAAACCCGGCCGGAATCCGGGATGTCCAGTGCCGATGGTCGGATGGGCTCCGGTCCGCTGGACCGCGACGGGGGTCTGGACGGTGGAACCGTCATCCCGGCGGTCTACATGTTCCGCAGTTACGCCATCCTGATCATCGCGGCCAACCGGCGGGAAGAGAAGGAAAAAACGCCGTCACGACAGTCACCCTTGAGTAGGCGGTCCGCCAGTCAGGAGAGGGACAGGCGGACTGGGACAGGCTGCGTCGCGAGTAGGCAGCCGACGTTGACCCGGAAACGGATCCCGACGGAGGGGAATTCAACCGGGGCGGAACCCAGGTCATTCAGCGCTGCCCGAAACAGGCGGTTTCGGCGCGCCTTGATCCAGATGATCACGTTGATTCACCGCGGACCGGTCCGTGATTCGGCAACTTCGACCCTTGACGCGATGCAGCGTGGATCAAGCCCAGGGATCGATGCCGGTCAACCGCACTGCGGCGCGGGTCCTGCTGTGAAACTGCCTCTCGGCTTCCCGTGCCGCCGCCGGGCGTATGGCGTATGCCGCCTCACAGCGCTCGACGAAAGCTGTATGACCGAGGCGATGAAGCGCCCTGTCCAGTATTCGGGAGAGCGTGTTCTCACCTGCTGTCATTCTGACGCGTCGGCCGGGGCCAGTGTTCAGGTTCCTGATGAACCTTTCGCACGAGGAGCGGACGCCGACGTGCTTCCCGGATGTCCAGTCCTCGGGGATGACGGCACACAGCATCGCCTCCAGCGCGACCTCCGGGACATCCCGCCGTTCGGTCTCGGCAACGGCAGTGGTATGCTCGTAGAGGTTCCTGACCTCGATTGGCGGGCGTGGGGCGTCGAGCGCCGCGAAATGACGTTCCAGCTCCTTCCTGACAATGCTCCGGCGGTTCCGGCCCGCCAGAATGTCGATACCATGCGCCCATGCCTGGGCATAGATCAACTGGTCGTTCCCGTTAGTGTCCCGGAAGGCGTCGTCGGGAAGGGAGGTGGCCGTCAGGGTTTAATGCGAAGCTCCCAGATCCGGAACATGCTCGTAGACCGAGTCGTTGCGGAGCCGCCAGTCCTCCCACCATTCCACCGCCGCGCCGCCCACGGCGCGGGCCGCGGTCTGGATCTGGCCGCCGCTCCACCTCTCGTCCCGTTCGCAGATTCCCCTGACGTATGCCGCAGCCTGCAGCGGGATATGCCCCCGCAGCTCGTGGGCGACCGTGGGGAGGATGGCGATGCGTCGGCCCCGCAGGTCCTCCATTACGGTGAGATAGCGTCTGGGCGTCGAATGGCGGACCAGATTGGTGTCGGCGGCGACCTGCGCGGCGGCGGGAGAGGTCACCCCTCTTCCCCGGATTTGATCGCAGCCGCGAGTTCGGTGAGCCGGTGGTCGTCGGCGAGCGCACTTTCGTAGAGCTCCCGGTTGCCGCTGTTCCAGGCGTTGACGGCCATCTCATAGGGGGACAGCTCGTCATACTCCCAGAGGATGTCGAGCGCCGCCTCGATGTAGGCCGCCTTCTCGGGGGTCGTCCCGAGGTGGGGCATCACCGCGTCGCGGAACGACTTCCGGTAGCTTTCCTCGGCCGCGAGGGCGCGGGCAGGCGGCACTGCTGGAGAGGCCATAACCTCTTCCCTCCTATCGGACTGTGGATTCGGCCTAAATCCTAGCATCTGCTGTATCTTCGGGCAATCCCCACTCGGGGCGCCGCGCGGCGGGTCTGATAACCTGTGGCTTTCTGGCCCGGAATGCAAAAGATCTGAATCATGTGAATGATATACATGAGTCGAATGATTCATATGATTCACAACACTCGAATTCGCCGACCCGACCGGCCCCGCCGCAGGGCACATGCCAAGGTGGATTCGTTGCCACAGCGTGGTGCGCCAGATGTAGCACGATGTAGAATCCCATGTAGAATGATGTAGAACGATGTGGAACCAGACGGCAAAGCGCTTGACCAAGACGCTGTTTTCAAATGAATTCTACATGTAGAATGCGATTCTACACCGTGCTACATTCCGTGGCAGTCACCATGGGCCGCATCGCCCATAACTGGCGGGATCGGAGGTATCCATTGAGCGTAGCTGTAGCGAACCCGGGCGGCGATATCAGACGGATCAGACTGGCAGCCGGAATGACCCAGGCGGAGTTCGCGACGGCGCTTGAGGTGTCAAGATGCACGATCTCGGCAGTTGAGCGTGGCCGGACCGCGCCGCCGAAGAGGCTGCTTGATCGTGCGACGGTCCTGTTCATGGCCGACGGTCACCAGGTGCCGACGAATGAGAGACCGTCACCGTCCGGTGATCTGTCCACTTCCAGGGATGGCGGTCCAGTCTCCGCTTCCGGCCCCGCCCCCGATGCTCAGAAACGCAGCCGCCCGGAAGGCGACAGCGAGCTGGTCAGCCTCCGCAAAGCGATCGAGGGACTGACGCAGGAAGTGCAGCTGGGCCTGAGAAATATGGAACACATGGCCAACCGACGCCCGGGAGGTCTCAGGAAAGCTATCGCAGCAGCCGCCATCGCCTACGGGACGCTTGGCGCGTTCGTCCTCACAGGGATACTTGCAAGACATGGGCTGCAGCCAGTCCTCGCTCTCATGGGGGATCTGGCCGCTGACTCAGCAAGATGGCTGCTGGACATCGTCCCATTCGTCTGATTGCGGCAACCGAGCTGCAGCGCCGACTGATGCCAGCCATCAGGGCAGCAGCCGAACCACTGAAATCTCCGGGACCCTTCCGCATCCCCGCCCTTCCCCTCAGTTGTTCAGGTGCATATGCCGAGGTTTCCGTAGTGTACGGAACTCCTCAAGACGAGACGAAAGGATAATATATGAGTCCCGGGGCTTCCGTAATTCCGGGAGGGACCGGCACTCCCGTGGTGTGGAACCAGCGAGGGGGTGGTTCGGATGCCCATCTTCGGCAAAGCCACATTTAGGGTACGCAATGGTTTGACATACGAAATGTGTTCGTGATAACGCCAGCCTCAGCAGGGACGGAGACATGGCGTCATGAGGCCAACCGGCATAGATCTTTTCTCCGGAGTCGGTGGGCTGAGCCTGGGATTCGAGCAGGCGGGGTTCGATGTCCGCGCCGCTGTCGAGATCGACCCGGTGCACTGTGCCGTACATAAATTCAATTTTCCCGACACGGTTACCGTGCCACATTCAGTGGAGAAGCTGAGTGGTGACGACATCCGCATGATGGCAGGGATCGGAGACAGGGAAGTGGACTGTGTCTTCGGCGGGGCACCGTGCCAGGGATTCTCGCTGATCGGCCAGCGCGTGCTCGACGATCCCCGCAACCGACTGGTCCGGGACTTCGTACGCATCGTTTCGGAACTCGGCATACGGACTTTCGTTTTCGAGAACGTCAAGGGCCTTACGGTCGGTAGACATAGATAGATTCTTGATGAGCTGGTGACGGCATTCTCGGAGGTCGGCTACCGGGTGCGCACCCCGTGGCGCGTTCTGAACGCCGGACATTACGGCACACCCCAGAACCGCGAACGCCTGATCCTTGTCGGTGCGAGGAACGGAACGCCTCTACCTGAATATCCCGATCCGACCACCAACATCAGAGGCAGACCCAGGACCTACGGGAATCTGCCTGACGGGCCAAGCTGCGCTGACGCACTGGCAGACCTGCCCGATGCAGAGCGTTTCCGTACCCTGCTGGTATCGGATTCGGTGTCGACCACGTCTTACGGCGATCCGTCGGCTTACGCCGCAACCCTGCGATGCATACCGGGTGACGCCTGGTTCAGTGGGTATGTTCGCGAATGGACGCCGACACTCCTCACGTCAAGTGCCCGCACGGAGCATACCGAGATTTCAAGGCGGCGCTTCGGCATGACGGTACCGGGCACCGTTGAACCGATCAGCCGGTTCTTCAGGCTTCCGCAGGATGGCGTGTCCAACACACTGCGGGCAGGTACGGACGGCGCGCGCGGCGCCTTCACCAGTCCACGGCCGATTCACTACCGCCACGCCCGCTGCATCACGGTTCGTGAGATGGCGCGCCTGCACGGATTTCCCGACTGGTTCCGTCTGCACGTCACCAAGTGGCATGGTGCACGGCAGGTCGGAAACGCCGTTCCACCTCCACTCGTGCGAGCGCTGGCCGGAAGCATAGTGGATGCCCTTGGCCTGACACCGCCCCGTCCGCAGCAAGGCGTGGTTCTGGGAGATCCGGCATTCCTGACCTTCGACCGTTCCGCTGCCTCTCGGCACTTCGGTGTAAAGCCGCCTCCCGGCTGCCGGGACAGGAAAAGCGGGGTCCGTAAGCGCAGACAAATCGACATTTAGCGCGAGATGGACGGGCATCTGGTGGCCCATGGCTAGGGGACCAAACCGCTATCAGGCTCTGATCGAGAAGATATTCTTTGATCACTACGCCGATGGAACGACCGAATTCGAGGTTGTACGGGAGGAACTGGAGGAAGGCGCGGCCGCGCTCGGGTTCGAGCGGGTCAGGAACGTCGGCGATGTGCCATACTCCTTCCGGTATCGCAACAGGCTACCGGAGAGTATCCTGGACACCCAGCCGCAGGGACGCGAATGGGTGATCGAGGGGGCGGGCAAGGGACGGTATCGATTCAGGCTGGTCAGGGAAACCCGGATCCTGCCGCGGGATGATCTCACGGTTGCCGACATTCCGGACGCGACGCCGGAGATGATCCGCAAGTATGCGCTTGACGATGAGCAGGCGCTGCTGGCCGTCGTGCGGTACAACCGGCTGATTGACACCTTTCTCGGACTGACGGTCTACAGTCTCCAGAACCATCTGCGAACCACTGTGAGAGGGGTGGGCCAGATCGAGATAGACGAACTCTATGTCGGACTCGACAGGCGTGGATGCCACTACGTCATTCCTGTTCAGGTCAAGGGTGGAAAGGACCAGATCGGCATTGTCCAGACCACGCAGGATCTCCGTTTCGCCGAGCAGAGATTCCCGGGAATGATGGTCAGGGCGGTGGCGGCGCAGTTCATGAAGGATCAGGTGATCGCGCTTTTCGAACTCACGCTCCAGAATGATGAGGTCAGGGTTGCTGAAGAGCGCCATTACCGCCTCGTACCCCACGACAGGCTGGATGACGACGCGGTTCGGAACTACCGGGACTAGCGATGCCTCCTGGCGTCTCCGACGTGACCACTCGCCCGAACAGCGCCGGAAATCCAAAGATCCGCGCCTGAGCCATCAGATCCGCGAAACCGCCAGCACATTAGACTCACCGCATCAATGACTGCGAACGGAACTTCCGAAGGTCCCGCTTCGGTGCCGATGGGCGGAATCCGGCAGGCCGTCAGAGAAGGGTAGGCTGGGCGGGTACCTCCGCCTCCTTCGGGACTTCCGCCACGGCAGTCACGTCCGTTGCATCGTCGGCACTGCCGAGGGTTTCGTAGTGATCGGCACTCATCAGGACGAAGCGGGCGCGGCTGTAGCGTGTGAGCGCCACGGGTCCGGCCTCGGCGATCTCGAGGACGTCACCTGCTCGGCGGTGGATGTCTGACAGGGGAATTTCGCGCATCCTTCACTCCTTCGGTCGGCGAAGTCGAATGTCGTGAATCATTCGACTCATTCACAACATTCATATGATTCGACTCATGCATATCATTCACATGATTCAGATCTTTCGCATTTCGTGCGGAGAAGCGCCAGCCGCCATATCCGCGCTGGCGGCGCGGAATCCGGAATCCGGCGCGCGCAGCCGACGGATTCCGGTTCAGGCACGCTTATACATCAAACTTGCAAAGTTTGATGCGGCCTGTAGAATGGCGCCATGGCGATCTTCAGGCTGTCAGTCGGAATCATCTCGCGGGGCACGGGCGGGAGCGCTGTGGCGTCCGCCGCCTACCGCCACGCCGCCGTCATGCGGTCCGAGCAGGACGCCCGGACCCTCAACCACTCCGTCAAGGCGGGCGAGCTGATCCATTCGGAAATCGCGCTGCCGGACGGCGCCCCGGCCTGGGCGGAGACCGCGTTCGGGACCAGCGCGTTCGAGGCCGCGGCCCTTGAGATGTCGCCGGATGGAAACGGACCGGATGGCGGAACGGCGGACGCCTACGCCGCGGTGATGGATGTCCTGGACGACGCCACCGGTACCGGACCTCACTGGGCGAGGGAGCACTTCGGGCCGAACGCGCTGGAAGCGACGCTGACCGCCACCGGCGAGGACGTCAGCGGATCCGTGTCGGCCGAGGCGGTGAGGGCCGGGCTTGGCAGGCTTCTGGAGAGAGCGCCGGACTGGGCGGTGCGCACACCGCATGCCCGGGCCATCGGGATGGAGATCGATCGTCTTCCCGCACCGCCGCCGCCCGGAGGCGACGGGACCGCCGTCGCGGGTGATGCGGTGGAAAGGGCCGTCTGGGCGAAGCTCTCCGAACGGCTCTGGAACGGGGTTCAGGACAGGGAACGTGCGGTCAACACGAAATTCCGGACGGCGCAGCTCGCGCGCTCCCTGACCATCGCGCTTCCCGGCGAACTCGGCCGCGGTTCGCAGATCGGGCTGATGCGGGACTTCGTGGCCGAGGCGTTCACGGGGCGGGGCATGGTCGCCGACTGGGTCATCCACGACAAGGGCGACGGCAATCCCCATGCGCACGTCATGCTGACGCTCAGGGGGCTGGGCGACGATGGATGGGGCGCGAAGGTCCGGGCCTGGAATTCCCGATCCCTTCTCCAGGAGTGGCGGGAGGCGTGGGCGGCGCATGTCAACGTGGCGCTGGCCCGCGAGGGTTTCGTGGAGCGGGTCGACCACCGGTCGAACCGGGACCGGGGGCTCCTGCTGGAGCCGGAGTCCCACAATCCATACATCGCCGCCCATGCCCGGGCCGGAGACGGCGAGGCGCGGGAGAGCGACAGGACCGCCGAGGTCAGGGAGCGCAACCGGCGGTTCCTCGCCGACAGTCCGGAACACATCCTGATCGTCGTCCAGAGCCAGAAGGCCGTCTTCACGGAAGCGGACGTCCGGGGGGCGTTGGAAGTCCGGCTCGGCGGGTCGCTGGAGCGGGACCGGATACTGGAGCTTGGCGACCGGGCGATGGCGCATCCGGAACTCATCGAGCTGGAGCGTACGACACCGGACGGGCCCCCGCAGTATGTCACGGCGGCCCGTGCCGCCGCCGAACAGAGCCTCGCCGCCGCTGCGCGCGATCTCGCCGGGTCGGTTCTGGATCTGGATCCGGCCCTGCCGGGAGCCGGGGCCCTTTCGGGGAACCTCAATGCCGGACAGCGGGCCGCGGCGGCGGCGATGCTCTCGCCGTCCCGGCTGACGATGGTGCAGGGCCACGCGGGGGTGGGCAAGACCTTCGCGGTCGCCGAGGCGGCGCGGGTCTGGCGGTCGCGGGGCTTCGAGGTGATGGGAACCGCCCTGGCGGGCAAGGCCGTCCAGGAACTCGGCGGCGTGCGGGGCATGAAGGCCGCCACGCTGGCGGCGTGGGAGGCCCGCTGGGCGAGGGGCGACCTGCCTCCGCCGGGCCGGTTCGTCGTCTTCATGGACGAGGCCGGCATGGTCGGTGCCGCCCAGTGGCTGCGCATCCAGGACCGGATCGCCGAACTGGGTGGCAAGCTGGTCGCCGTGGGCGACCCCGAGCAGCTGCAGCCCGTCGCCGAGATCGCGGGCTGGCATCCGGCCGAGCGCGGGGCGGGGCCATCGGTGACCGTCAGCCAGGTCGTGCGGCAGGAGGGCACGGGCGACCGCATCGCGAGCGGGCGGCTGGCGGAGGGCGGTCCGGAGGCCGGACTGGCCATCGGCCACTACGCGGGACAGGGTGCGCTGCGTCTGGATGGACGGGTGCTTTCCGATCCCGTGGCGGCGCTGGCGGCGGAGTATTTCGAAGGGGGCGGGGTGGATGAGAGCCGCATCGCGATGGGATACTCGAACCGGGATGTCTGGGCGCTCAACGACAGGATCCGCGCCGAGGCGCTCCGGCGCGGCGTGATCGACCGCGACACGGTCCGCAGCTACGGGTCGATCGACCGGATCGACCGGTCGGGCACGGCGCCCCGGAGAACCCCGGTCGCGCTGGATCTGGGTGTGGGTGACCGGATCATGCTGACGCGTCCGCACAGGGAACTGGAACTGCCCCGGTCCGCTTTCGGAACGGTGACCTCGACACGGGAGGGGTCCATCGACGTCAGCATGGACGGGATGGAGCGGACCGTCACGATCGACCTTTCCGAATTCCGCGACCTCGACCGCGGATTCGCCGCGACGGTCCACAAGGCGCAGGGACTCACCGTTGACCACGCCCTGGTCCTGGGCCATGCGCGGCTGCACAGGCATGCGGTCTATGTTGCGCTCACGCGCCACCGCAGGAGTGTCAGGGTGTTCGGTCGGCGACGGCATCTGGAGACCGAGGGTGACCTTCGCAGGCTGGCCAGCGTGCCCGGCCACCTCTCCACCGGCCTCCCGGACGTTCCCGACCGTGCATGGCCCTCCTCCGGAACGGCTGCGGAGAGCGTCGGGGTCGGGGCCAGGCTCGACTGGATGGGCGACGACACCGCCCGGCGGCCGTCCGGCGTTCTTGGCGACACCGCGCTCATCGGCGCGGCGGAGCGGTACGCCGGCCTGCTCTCCGCCGGCTGGAGCGAAGGTGATCCGCCGGTCGGGGATGATCCGCGCGACTACGCCCTGGAGCCACAGCGGATCGTCGACGACCTGCTGGAACGACAGTCCGTCCTCCGGGCCGACGAGGTCGCCGACCGTCTGGCCAGGGTGGTGGCGGAGCCGGAGACGTTCCTGCGGCTGTTCCTGCGGGCGATGGCCCATCCGGATCTTCTGGTGCTCTCGGAGACCGGCCTGCACGGGGAGGGCCGCGTCTACACGGGACGGGACCAGATCGCGACGGATCTCGAGGCGGTCGACAGGGGCGTCAGGCTGGCTCTCGGCGGGGCGCCCTACGGACAGCCGGACGGCGCGGCCCCGCTGACGCCTGACGAACGGGCGCGGCTGGGAGAGGCGCAGTCGATGGCGTTCGACCATGCCGTGTCGCCGGGGCGGCTCCGGCTGGTCAGGGGTGACTCCGGCACCGGCAAGACCCGCGTCTCGGCGGCGGTGTTGGACGCCTACGGCCGGGCGGGATGGCAGGCGGTCGGACTGGCGCCGACAGGGGCCGGCCTCGATTCGCTCCGGGACGCCGGGATCGCCGATCCATGGTCGGTGCGGGCGTTCCTGAACAGGGCCGAGGCCGGTCATGTGAGACTGGACCGGCGGACCGTCATCGTTCTCGATGACGCCGGGCGTCTCGCGGGAAAGCAGGCGGGGCGGCTGCTTGGGATGGTGGAGGAAAGCGGTGCCCGGCTGGTCGCCATGGTCGACGGTGGCATGCAGGCGCCGCCCGCCGCCGGACCGGTGTTCCGGGCCCTTGAGGTCCGCCTTGGCGCGGCCAGGCTCGACGAGGTGTTCGGCAGGGCGCCGGAACGGGCGCTGGCACTCTCCGATCTGGCCCGGGGCGGTGTCGCGGCGGAAGGGGCGCTCGCAGCACTCGAGGCCGAGGGCGTCATCGTCTCGGGCACGACCCCACGGAAGGCGGTCGAGGTCCTGGCCGAGGCGTATGTACGGGACGGCAGTCGGGACAGGGTGGCGCTGGCCTGGTCGCGTGCCGAGGTCGCGGCGCTCACCTCCGCGATCCGCAGAAGGCTGGACCATGAACGCGAGGACCGCAGGTCGTGGGTGGACGGGACCGAAGGGCTTTTCCAGGACCTGCGGCCGGGCGACAGGATCAGGTTCCTGACGGCGAACGGGCGGCTCGGCGGCGCGGGCCGGACCGAGCAGGGCGGCCCCTTTGTCCGGGCAGGGGAGGAGGCGGTGCTGGTCGGCAGGACGGACGGCGGGGCGCTGCTGATGGAGATCGGTGCGGGCGCCTCCGCGCGCGAGGTCGTGTGGCGTCCCGGCGACAGGGTGCCGGAGTGGCGGTTCAGCTTCGCCGGAACGATCCACGGCGAGCTGGGCCGTCGACCGGAGAGCGTCCATCTCCTCGCCTCTCCAGGAATGAACCGCCAGCTCCTGGTGTCGGCCATGAACCTGCATGGAACCGACCTGAACGTGGTCGTCCCGGCCGCCGAAGGCCGGAAGCTTGAGGTGCTGTCGCGGATCCTCCGTCGGGACGCCTCCGCCCGAAGCGCCCTTGACTACGGATTCGCGCCGGCGCTCGCCGGACGCGAGGCGCTGAGGGGGTACGTCACCGCGGTGGACCATCCGGCGGCCGGCCGCGTTGCGGCGGCGGTGGAGCGCCTGCGGTCCATGGCGGGGCTTTCGTCGGTCGAGATTCCCGACGCGGCGCCGCGGGGCTGGAGGGAGAGGTGCTCGGGGAGGTGATCGGAGCGGCGATCCTGCGGGATGGCGCCGCCCCTGCGGGTGCCGACCGTCTCGGGGTCGAGCGGTATGTCCACTCGCTCAGCGACCGGGGAGACTGGCGCAGTATGCTGGCGGGGGCTCCGGGGGATCTGCCCGCGCAGGCCGACGCGCTGGCGATGGAGGCGGCCGGAACGGACAGTTCGGGACGGCTGATGACGACCGCCCGGATACTGGCGCGCGGCGCGCTTCTGGCGCGGGCGGCCGGGGAGGGGCGGGTGGCGGACCTGTTCGACGCCGGACTGGCGCTCTACGGCCAGCGGGCCCAGATCGCGCGGATGCTTGGCAAGGTGGATGACCTGGTCGCCCCGAAGGCCCGCGGAGCGGGGCAGGGGCGGGGCATGGACGGCCTGCCGTTCGGCAGCGGGGAACGTCGGCGGCGGAGGGGAAGGCGGCCTATGCGGCGGGGTCTCGACATCGGTGGCATCCTCGCTTCGGTGGAGGGATCCGACGAGCAGGTGGCCCGCGACGCCCTCGGAATGTTCGGGATCGGGGGCGCTGCCCGGCGCCGACGGCGCGTGGCGGGCTACGCCGCGGAAAGGGGCGCGGCGGCGGCATGGCGGGGCAGGGCGCAGGCGCTCGGGGCGAAGGGGCGGGAGCGGGCCGGGGACGGACCGGCACCCGCTGGCGGATCCGGCGTAGCCGTTTCACGGAGCTACGATGCCATGACGGAGGGTCACTGCCGGGAACTGGCGCTGCCGCTTGCCTGTGCGGTCACCCGGAGGGCTGACGCCGACAGTCCGGTCCACGGGCCCGGCCTTCAGGACGCGATCCATGCCCTTCTGAAGGATGCCGTGCGGGAACGATCCGGGCGGGAGGCGGATATCACCGCCATGGCCCGCACGATCGCCCGTGCGCGGGCGGAGGCCGACCTCCGTGTCTCCATCAGCCAGGAGATACAGGAGAGTTCCCTCGCGGCCGAAACGGCCAGGTTCCGCGGGGAGCCCGTCTACGCCGATCCGGCGCTCGTCGATGAATGGCGGGACCGGCATGGAAAGGCCGCGCGGCGGCTCGCCGGACGGGAGGTCGTCCCGACTCCGCTGGAGCGGCTGGTGGCGGCGGCGGTTGTGACCGCCGAAGGGGATGGGCCGGAGCGGACCGCGGAGGCGATGGCGGCGGCGCTCGGAAAGGGGCGGCCGGAAATGGATGTCCTGACGCTTCGGCGGGAGCGGGATGTCCTGTCCGCCACGCTCGGATCACCCGAACCGGGGATGGAGCGCGCGGTGCTCGCGGAGCGGCTCTACGGCGCGTTCACGGCCTCCGAGATCAAGGCGATGGCCACGGCCGGACGGGACGGCGAGGTTCCGGATGTCCTGCGGGGCGCGGACGCCGGAACCGTCGCCTTGAATGTGAGGTCGCTGCACGAGGTCGTGCCCGCCGCGGACGCGCCTTGGGTGGCGCTGCATCGGTCCATCGGGAGATCGGTCGGCGTCGCGCCCGGACGGGACCGCACCGTCGGCGTGGGTGTCGGGGGGTGACGGCCAGGCACAGGTTCCGGGCACGCTCCGCACGGCAACGGGCGCTTCTGGATGGAGGGCGATGGCCTCGTTTCCCCGTGGACCCGGCGGACCGTCCCTTCGGCATGGGCCTTGCGTCGGCATCCACCCCGTGGAATCCGTCCGCTCCGGCAGATGCCGGTGATTCCCCGGATCAGTCGAACGGTGAGGGTGACCCAGACGCGCCGCGGTCCGGCTCCGTTTCCTGCCCGCGCCGCTTGGCCAGCATCTTCGTGAGACGCGCCCGTGTCTCCGCCCTGGGATTCATCCGCGCGATCCGCAGGGCCTCGGAGAGACGGTCCCGCGACAGGACGGGCAGGAGCCTCGAGGTCTCCGTCGGTGTGGGGCCTCTTTCCGCCTGAAGGTCAAGGATCTGGACGATGGGCGGCGTGTCACTGATCTTCCTTGTCACCTGCCACATCTCGCGAACGCCAAGGGCCGCGTAACGGTCTGGCTTGCCGTGGTCGAGGTTGGTGACCTCGACCTCCACCACGAGATCGGGCGGTGTGACGGACTCGAAGTCGAGGATCGCCCGGTCACCATCTTTCGCGGCGGCGAACCAGGCATCGGCGTTCCCGCCGACATAGAAGGCCGCGTCCGCCTCCAGGCCCGTGCCCTCCGGATCCCCGGGACGTTTCCAGCGGGTGCCTCCCTTGATCACCACCTGTTTCCCCGACAGGGTTCCGGCGTGCTCCACCACCCTGTCCGCCGCCCTGGAAATGTCCTCATGGACACTTGAGGGAGACATCCAGCAGATGATTCCCTGGGCGGCGTCGATCATCACGCGCCGTCCCGCCAGGTTCCAGTCCATGTCGGCCAGTCTGCCCATCATGTCCAGGGGGATGCCGTCGATGCGGTGGAACTGCGATCCCATCGGGCCAGTGACGCACTCCATCATATCCTCCATAGCGGACCGGTATTCCTCTTACACCATGGCAGGATATATCCGCAACCTTTCCTGACAGTTCGCCGCCGCGGGCGGTGTGGGGATGCCGTCGATGCGGTGGAACTGCGATCCCATCGGGCCAGTGACGCACTCCATCATATCCTCCATAGCGGACCGGTATTCCTCTTACACCATGGCAGGATATATCCGCAACCTTTCCTGACAGTTCGCCGCCGCGGGCGGTGTCCGGCAATGACGGGTCCATCCTGACAGAGGTTCCGCAAGGCCCAGAGGATTCCGGTATCGGGCGGTCCTGACGGTCTCCTCGGCGCATTGACCACCCACGAAAGGACCGTGCGGATCTGGCGGCCGGTGGAGCCAGGGATCAGCCGAAAGGTGAGCGGGCCGCCCCGCGCCACGGTCCCGTCCCGGGTCACCGGTCCAGCAGATCACTCAGACGGTTCTCCGTCTCCATCCGGGGATAAGTCTCCGCGATCCGCAGGGCTTCGGAGAGACGGTCCCGCGACAGGGTCGGCAGGAGCCTTGAGGCTTCCATCGGAGTGGGTCCCTTCTCCGCCTGGAGGTCAAGGAAATGGATGGCAGGCGACGTGTCGCCTTCCCTCTCCGTCGCCTGCCACATCTCGCGAACACCCAGGGCCGCGTAACGGGCTGGCTTGCCTTGGTCGAGATGGGTGACCTCCACCTCCACCACGAGATCGGGCGGTGTGGCGGACTCGAAATCCAGGACTGCCTGTTTACCGGCTTTCTTGGCCGCATACCACGCCTCGGCGTTCCCGCCGAGATAGAAGGACGCATCCGCCTCCAGACCCGTGCCCTCCGGATCCCCGGGACGTTTCCAGCGGGTGCTTCCCCTGATCACGACCAGCTGCCCCGAAAGGGAACCGGCGATCTCCACCACCCGGTCCGCCGCCCTGGCGATACCTTCATGGACACTTGACGGCGACATCCAGCAGATGATGCCCTGGGCTGCGTCGATCATCACGCGCCGTCCCACCAGGTTCCAGTCCATGCGGGCCAGTCTGTCCATCATGTCCAGGGGTATGCTGTCGATGCGGTGGAACTGCGACCCCATGGGACCTGTGGCGGTCTCCATCATATCCTCCATAGCGGACAGGCATTCCTCCTACACCACGGCGGGACACATCCGCAACCTTTCCTGACGGTCCGCCCGCCCGGTCGGTGTCCGACAGCGACGGGTCCATCCCGACAGAGGTCCCGAAAGTCCCGCAGGATTGCCGACATGGGCTGACTTGACGGGTTTTCCGGCGCGTTGGCCTCGTATGTTCAGAGAATCAGGAACGAAAGGAGGAGGTGGCTGGTGGTTCTCCGGATCAGCCGAACGGCGAGGGCGACCGCCACGCGCCGCGGTCCCGTTCCTGACCCACAAGGGTCCGGAGGTCGGCCTGGAGCTTCAGGAGCTCCGACAGGAAGGTTTCCCGCGCCCTGACCGAAGGGGCCAGCCACTGGTACGGCGGCGGAGGCGGGGTGGGATCCGCGCCGTCCCGCACGATGGCCAGCCGGAGGGTGTCCCCGGCGGCGCGGGCGGAATTGGCCACGACCCTGGCGGCCAGCGGGCCACCTCGGCGAATTTTGGGTCCCCGGCGGCCGAGGCGAGCTCCTGCGCTAGCCGCCGGACGACGGTGGGCAGGCGCGCGGCTGCGTGGCGGAGGCGGTCGGCGTTCGCCCCCTCGTAGCCCGCCACATGGTCCTCCTTGGTGAAGCCGTCCATCTCGCGGACAGCCTCCGCCAGGGCGAAGTGCCCCTCCCGCGCCGCCCGGTCGGCGAACTGGTCGACGCCGGGCGTCGGATGCGGGTCGATCCCGCGCCGCCCGAACATGGCCTTGGCAAGGTGCTCCGCCGCCGCGGCTCTGCGGGCCACGAAACGGTAGGCGGCATAGGTCGCATCCCACCAGTCGTCTTCAATTCCGGCTGCCGCCACCTCCGGCTCCGCATCCCGTATAAAGGCAGATGTGTTCGAGATGAACTGCAGGTACTTCCCCGGCTCCATCGCGGGCTCCCCGTCCGGCCTCGGCCTGTTCCATCCCCCCGCCAGCAGCCTTCCGTCGCGCGCGATCTCGCGTCCGACGTGCCCGATGGACAGCGCCTTGCGCCGCGCCACGGACTCCGGCAGGGCCAGCGCCTGCACGTCCCAGAACAGCGTCTCGATCGGAAAGCCGTCCGGGATGGCGGTCACCCGGTCGCCCGTCCGGGTGATGAAGGCGACGTCCCAGTCGCTGGACGGCAGGTGGTCGCCCCGCGCCCGGGAACCGAACGGCACCGCCCCTGACCGTCATCTGAGGTTCGGCCGCCGCGGCGCCCCGCGGTTGCTCCCCGGCGGATTTTCCGCTATGGATGACCGGCCGGCACGGGCGCTTCGGGAGGGCAGACAGATGGTACCGTTTTCCATGGGCTCGAGCGGACCGGACCTGGAAGGTCTGGCGGAGTTCGTCAGGACCGGAGACCGGGAAGACGCAAGGTTCTTCGTCGGCCGCGCGGGCGTGATCGGGCACATTTCCGATGTCTGCGCTAGGGCCGGGAAGAGGGCCGGGGATGGTCAGGGCCCCAAGGGCGCCACGCAGCTGCTGCGGGGCGCGCCGGGGGCCGGCAAGACGGCGATACTTTCGGAACTCGCGAAGCTCTGGGAGGCCGGGGGCGGGGAGGGGCCGGTCACCGTCCATCTGGAGCCGGTGGATCTCGGTGATCAGGCCCGCGTCGCCTCCCTCATCGCGGAGGCCGGCTCGCCCGGCGCCAGCGGCGACTGGCGCACCCAGCGGTCCTGGAGCGTCGGCGGCGCCGTCGGGTTGGGCGGGACCGGTGCCGACGGGCGCACCGGGGGGTCCGTCCATCCGGAGGACGCGGGCCTCGACACCCTCGGGCGGACGCTGCCGGGACGGACATGGCCGCGCCCGGTCTGTCTCATGGTGGACGAGATCCAGACCGTCGGGCCGGAGGCCGGGCCCATGCTCCTGGCCCTGCACACGGCCCGGCACGGCCTTCCCGTCGTGCCGGTCTACGCGGGCCTCGGCGACTCGCATGACAGGCTCCAGGCGGCGGGCCTGACCCGGCTGGAATCCGAGGCGGTCCACGAGGTCGGCGCCCTCGGGGACGGGGAGGCGGCCTACGCGGTCGAGAGGATGCTGGACGAGTTCCGCGTCCCCGCCGGGGACGCGCGGGTCAGCTGGCCGACGCTCATCGCGGGTCTTTCCGACGGCTGGCCGCAGCACCTGCACAACGGCATGCGGGCGCTCGCGAAGGGGCTGCTGGAATGCGGGGGAGGCTCGCGGACGTCGACGCGGCGCGGGTCCGGCAGCGGGAGCGGGAGTTCCGCACCGCTTCCTACAGCCGGCGGCGCTCGAAAGAGATCCGCGACGCCAGGTTCCTCGTGGCGGAGCTGATGCGGCAGCTGCCGGAGAAAGGCAGCGAGGACTCAACCATCGTGAGACAGATCAGGAGCCTCGCCCGGCCTCTGGATGATCCGGAAGGGGATGGCTGGAGTCTGCCGAAGGGCCGGGACGAGGAATGGTTCCTGGAACATCTCGTGCACCGGGGGGTCCTGCAGTTCAACACGAACGAGCTCCATTCCTGCCCGATCCCCTCGTTCAGGTCGTACCTGATGGAGAGGGGCGGGCTGGCGCCGCCTCTGCCTGAACTGACCGGCGGCGAACCGCCGGCCCGAAGCCGTGTCCGGGCCCCCGGCGCCGAGCTGGCGTGACCGGGTGGCGGGATCCGGGACGGCAACCGCCGCCGGAAGTGAATGGCCGCCGCCCCCGCGGCCCTATGACGACCCGGACTTCGTCCGCCTCTACGACAGCCGGTACCTCACCGGACCTGTCAACCGCCCCCACACTGAATTCGAGGTCGGGACCGTGGAGACGCTGCTGCGGTCGCGGACAGGCGGCCGCCGGTGGCTCGATGTGGCCTGCGGAACCGGGTTCCACCTGCGGCGGGCAGGCGGGGCGACGCGGCGCACCGGTGTCGACCGCTCGGCGCGGATGCTGGAGATGGCCCGCGCCCGCGGAGGGTTCGCGGCCAGCTTCATCGAGCGGGACGCCCGCGACCTCGCCGGGATCGGGCCTGCGGAGCTGGTGACCGGATTCTGGTATGGCTACATCCATCAGGACACCCTCGCCGACGTCGACCGCGTCCTGCTCGGCATGGCGGAGGCCACCGCGCCCGGCGGGGATCTCCTGCTCGGCGTCTGCGGTCCGGGCGGGTGCGGCCGTCTCCCCCGGGACATCCCCATCGCTTACGGACCGTCGATGAGGATCGATGCCGTGATGTGGAGCTACACGGAGCCCGAGGGATGGGACTGCGGTACCATGATCGCCCCCATCCCCTCCGCATCGGGGCCATGCTCGCCCCGATGTTCTCGCGGCGGCGGTGGCTCGACTATCCCCGTTCGCCCGCCGCCCCGGACTGGCGCCGCCGGGCGCTGCTGCTAAATGGGCGGACCGGTGGCCGCCGAGGCGCCGACCCATCCGGCACCGCCCTGCCCCGAAACCGGAGGCTGCGGGTCGGCTGGGTTTCACCATGGAAGTGATGTCCGGTGGACACCCGCCCGCCCGGTGGCTCACGGATCAGCCGAACGGTCAGGAGGACCGCCACGCGACGCGGTCCCGTTCCTGACCCACAAGGGGCCGGAGGTCGGCCTGGAGCTTCAGGAGTTCTGGCAGGAAGGACTCCCGCGCCACGACCAGCGGCGCCAACCACCGGTGCTGCGGGGGTGGGGAGGGATCCGAGGCGTCCCGCACGATGGCCAGCCGGAGGGTGTCCCGGGCGGCGGCCTTCCTGGTCACCACCGTGGCGACCTGCGCGACCACATCGGCGAATTTCGGGTCCTCGGCGGCCGAGGCAAGCTCCAGCGCGAGCCGCCGGACGACGGTGGGCAGGCGACGGATGGCGTTTTGGAGGCGGGCGGAGGCTGTCCCCTCGTAGCCCGCCACATGGTCCTCCTTGGTGAAGCCGTCCATCCCGCGGATGTCCTCCGCCAGAGCGGAATGCCCCTCCCGCGCCGTCTGGTCGGCGAGCTGGTCGACACCATGCGTCGGATGCGGGTCGATCCCGCGCCGCCCGAGCATGGCCTTGGCCAGGTGCTCCGCCGCGCCGGCGGTGCGGGCCACGAAAAGGTCGGCGACATCAAACGCAAGCCACCAGTCGCCGCCCATTCCGGGTTCCGTCACCTTCATCGCCGCATGCTCGATATGGTCGGACGCGATGAAGATGAATTTCCTGTACCTCTCCGGCTCCATCGCCGGCTCCCCGTCCGGCCTCGGCCCGTTCCATCCCCCCGCCAGCAGCTTTCCGTCGCGCGCGACCCCGCGCCCGACGTGCCCGATGGACAGCGCCTTGCGCCGCGCCACGGACTCCGGCAGGGCCAGCGCCTGGACGTCCCAGAACAGCGTCTCGATCGGAAAGCCGTCCGGGATGGCGGTCACCCGGTCGCCGGTCCGGGTGATGAAGGCGACGTCCCAGTCGCTGGACGGCAGGTGGTCGCCCCGCGCCCGGGAACCGAACAGCGCCGCCGCCTTGGCCTCGGGCCAGACGGCGAGGGTCTCCTCCGCCGCCCGGCGGATTCCGGCGAGGGTCGCCGCCCCGGCGGCGGGCGGCTGTCTGTCAGGGCTGGCCATGGTGTCGGGATGGTAGCACCGGGAACCGAAGGAAGGAAAGCGCTGTCTTGCACAGGGCGCGCGGGGCAGGATTTCCGACTCTGTTCCCCTTTCCGGTCCGTAGTCCCGGGACTTTCAACTGGACACTGTTAACTCGATGTCCCTTTTGTTTCATGGGCGGCCCAATCCACAGGAACCGGCCGGGCTGGGCCGAACCGATCGGGAATTCACGTCCGTGACCGCGCAGGTCACCGGATCCATGCCGCTGGAACGGCAGTCCACACTGGAATCACGGAGTCTCCGGAACGGATATCCGCTCCCTCGGACATGATCTGGCCACGCACGGCTACGCTGGCATCGAGTCAACAGTGTTACATTGAAAGGTCCCGGAGGGTGTGCCGGGCGGATCATGCCACGGCGGCATGACGGAATTCCGGGCTACACCCGATGCACGGACAGGTTCAGCGCTCTGGAGATACCGACCAGCCGCCCCGGGACCGAAATCGGTCCGGCCGCCGGGGTGGCCTCCGGAGATTCCAAAGGGGTGGGATGTCCGGTGGACTTCCGGCCGCCCGATGGCTCTCCGGATCAGTCGAAGGGCGAGGGGGACCGCCCTCCTGTTACCCGGCAGTCCCCGGATATGCAAGAATCATCTTCAGCTTCGCCCGGCGGGAAAGCGCTGTTGACGGGGTAGCGATCGGTCGCTACCTTGAGTGCATGAGGTCGATCGGGATCAAGGCGCTGAGCAGCCGGTTGAGCGAGTGTGTGCGTCTCGCCGCATCCGGCGAGACGGTCCTGGTGACGGATCGGGACAGGGTGGTGGCGGAACTCGGACCGCTCAGGGAGGCCCGGAGCCCGGTCCTCGCCGACGCCTTCCTGGCCGACGCAGTGCGCTCCGGCGTTCTCGCGGCGCCCGCGCTGTCCGGCTCGGGTCCGCCGCCGAAGCCGCCGCCGGTCGCCGCGCTGGACGAGGCGCTGGCGGAGCTGGACGGGAGTCGGCGCGACCGGTGATCTATCTCGACACGTCGATTGCGCTTGCGCATCTCCTCGCCGAGGACCGACAGCCGCCGGTCTCGCTGTGGGACGAGACCCTGGTCTCCAGCCGGTTGCTGGAATACGAGATATGGATCCCGCCGCACCGGCGCGGGCTTGCCGGGTCGCACGGCGAGGCGGCGCGCGTCCCCTCATAGCCCGAGCATGGCCTTGGCCAGGTGCTCCGCCGCGTCGGCGGTGCTGGCCACGAAACGGGCGGCGGCATGGTCCGCGCCCCACCATTCGCCGCCCTTTCCGGCCTTCGCCACCTGCCGCGCCGCAGTTTCTATAAAGTCGGATGTGTTCGAGATGAACTGCAGGTACTTCCCCGGCTCCATCGCGGGCTCCCCGTCCGGCCTCGGCCTGTTCCATCCCCCCGCCAGCAGCCTTCCGTCGCGCGCGATCTCGCGGCCGACATGCCCGATCGACAGCGCCTTGCGCCGCGCCACGGACTCCGGCAGGGCCAGCGTCTGCACCCCCAGTACCGCGCCTTGATCGGCAGGCCGTCCGGGACGGAGGTGACCCGGCCACCCAGCCAATGGCATTCGGATAGCCCTTACGTTCCTGAGCGGTTTTCCCTGCCGGTCGCAAGCCGTTGACATGGCGTGGTTTTCGGTGTTCCAGATTTTTTTCGCCAGACCCACTGACAGGCGGACGCTGGTTCGTATGCTGGTGTCGGGCAGATACGGGAACCGGCCATGGACCGGCGAATCACCGACCTGAGATCGACCACCTTCTCCGGCCGCCGCCTGACCCGGCGGCGGACCGCCGACATCCAGGAGACCGTGGCGCTGCTGCCCAACGACAGCCGCAACGGGCTGGGGAGGACCATCCGCGGGCACCTTGGCTGGACGACGGCGAAGGGTGCCTGCAGGGTCGGGGCCTGCCTCGGCATGCCGGGACCCTGGAGAGCCACGGCATCCCCAGGCTGCCGGCGAGGCGGGAGGGGAGCGTCCGCGACATGAGGGCCGCCGGCAGGCCGGCCTGGACCTCCGCCTCCGACCCGCAGCCGGAGGTCGCGGCGCGGCTCCGCGATCTCCGGCCGCTGGGCCTGGAGCCCGTGACGGACACGGAGGGCAGGCGGCTCTGGAACGCGCCCGTCGACCGCCACCACCATCTGGGTTACAGGCGCCCCTTCGGGGCGCACGTCCGCTACCTCCTCACCGACCGGGACGGCCGCAGGCTGGGGTGCCTGCTCTTCGAGGCGGTGAGGAGGACGCTTCCGTGCCGGGACCGCAACCGCCACCTGATGGTGGTGAACCCGCGCTACCCCGTGTTCCCCTGGGTGCGCTCGAAGTTCCTGGCGTCCCCGGCGCTGGCCCTGGCGGTGCGGCAGCTCGCGGACGACTGGGAGCGCCTCCACGGCTGGCGTCCGGTGATGTGCGGGACATTCGTGGACGGGACCCGGTTCAGGGCCTCGTGCCATCGGGGCGCGGGCTGGAGGCACATCGGGGAGACCGGCGGGACCGGAGGCAGGACCGTGAAGGGCGTCCACCTGATGCCGCTGCGCGGGAATGCCCGCGGGATCCTGCGCGGGGAGGATGACGGATCGCCGACGCGGGCGGAGAGGGGGCGCTCCGCCGCCTCGGACCGCCGGTTCGGCCGCCACCGGGAGGAGCCCGTCGCGGCCGCCACGGCTGTCGCGGAGCGCGGGGACGCCCGATGGCGGAGGCGGGTGTCGGCAGCCTGCCCGTCATGCCGTTCGTGTTCCGCCTCACCGTCACGCCTGGCGGCCAGGGCTACCGCACCACGCTGTGCGGGCTATGGGAGGAGTGCGCGGCGGCGGGCGTCGACCTGCCGCAGGACGGGCCCCCGGCGGCATCCACGGCCTGCGAGGCGCGCGGGAAGCTCGACGGGGCCGCGTTCAGGCGGCTGCACCGGGAGGTCTGGTGTGAGACCGCGCCGCCGCGGGCCTCCGCGTCGGTCTCGTAGGCGCGGCGGCCGTTCGGTCCCACTGACCTACACGGCGAGGTGCCGGTAGCGGATGACCACGTGCCGGAACTCCGGGGCGGCGAGCTAGTGTGGACGCGCTCCGGGACCACCTCATAACCGTCCTCCGACAGCCCGTCGACTACCGGGACCTTGCCGTCGAAGCGCAGTCCGGCGTCGCCGACCGAATCGCCGCGCTCCTTCCTGCGTCCAGGCCTGCCGCCGCGGCGGCAGCCGTCGCCGTCCTGCCGTCTTCGCCGGAGGGGGCGTCGGACGCCTTCCCGCGCCTTTCCGGGCGCGAGCCGTACAGGGCGCGCGCCGGGCGATCTGGACCGCCAGGGGCGCGACCACGGCCGCCAGCTCGGCGGTCCGCCCCTCCTAGGTCGCGACCGTGGCCGCCTGCAGCCCGGACAGCCCGCCCGGCGAAGCCGGATGGGCCATCCGTCCCCGATCCCGATGGCCAGCCACTGGCGGGCGATGCCCTATACTGTCAAACCAAAAAAGGACGGGTGGGACCCGACCGAACGCCGTACTTTAACCGCTTACCTTCGCGCACATCAAGCGCATCCTAGGCCCCGGATGGCTCCGATTACGTGGGCCAAGCGGCGCAAACGACGCATCCCTCCTCGCTGCCACCGCCCAGAACCTCCGCAAGCTGGCGAAGATCTTTCCCGCACCGCAGCAAACGCGAAAGCCCTGTTCAATAGTCACTCGCGCACTTACTCAGATCTCACTTTCTTAGCTCGCAACACGTTGTTTTTCAACAGAATGAGCGGGAAGTGGTCTTTCGCTGCGAGTGCGAAGCAACACCAGCGTACTGGCTAAGGCGGCCGTTTGAATCAGTTTGAGATTTAGCATTCGCTGAGCCGCCTCTGAGGTCCGCTGTGAGCCCAGAACGGAACAACCTGGGAAATGCTGGCAGTGGTCTCAGAGACGTGTTCGCTGGAGAACACAGTGAAAACCGCCGCTACAGTGCTGCGAGATAGACGGCCATCCGGTAACTCGCAGCAAGAGCCCTGTCTTAACCCGGTACAGTCTCGCAATACCGTCCGGAAATTGCATCTGAGTAGCCGTCACCGATCTTGTGAAGACAGCAGCTTGTGGGCGGCGATGTCACATCCAGACTGGCATTGCCGCTTCTAGTGGTGCAATGGGACGGCGGATTTTCGTGTAGGGAATAAGCGTCGGATCCGGCGGATAAGGGCCACCGCAGTTCACATAGATGATGTCTGCCGCGATCGTTGAGAACGCGGTGTGGAAGTGACTCGCCGACTTAACCACCACCACTTTTTTAGCCGCAAGCCTGATGCCCATCCGCTCAAATATCCCAGGGTGGAAGGTCTGGACCCGCTTGGCAGCAAGGACAATGTCCAAGTTGCCTGTCTGTATGGCGGCTGCGGCACCCAGTGAGACGCGGCTCGTCGCAAAGGGCACGTCGAGATTGCTGCATAATCCGGTCACCGTCACGCGGACATCCACCGGCTCCCCGGCACCCGGACCACTCTTGCCACCTATGCGCAGGTCGAACGAAGCGCCGACCCCCGCCGAAGCGCACAGGGAAACCGCAAGTGGATCCCACAGAGCTCCCAGCGCCGCCTCGATAGCAGGTCGTGCGATGCAAGTTCGCAGCAGGAAGGTGCTATCCCCGCCCACGCCGCCGCCGGGATTATCCCAACGATCCGCAAGAACGATCGGCTGCCCGGGTAGCCGCGTGGCTAGGATAAGGGCTTCTTTGGGCGCCGGCATCGGCGGCAGGCGATTTTCACCAAAACCCAGAATGCGCTCTGCGACATCGGACGCGATTTTCCGGCCCCTATGCGGATCCGCGTCGGTGATAACCACGACCTTGGTACCGACATCGTAAACGTCCGCAGCCGGAAAACCATGCACGACCGAAATGCTCAGCACGTCGTCCCGCCTCTCGAGCGCAACGATGTCGTCGATCAGCGACCGACCAGGCTCGCGACTTGTGATGAAATTGGCTATGGCCCGACAATCCAGGACAGTCGTGACCGGGGCGATTTCGCGGCGCGCCCGGCGAATACAGAGGTCCACAAGATCCCTGGCCCGGACAAGGAAATCAACATGCGGCACTTCCTTGAAGGTGACCATGATGTCGGCCGCAGCAATCATCGCCGCCGAAAGATGACAATGGGGATCGAGTTCGATGCCGATTGTCACATCCGGACCCACGATCCTGCGTGCACGGGTTAGCAGATCACCCTCGCAATCATCATAACCCTCCGCCACCATGGCACCGTGCAGACCGAGTAGCACCACATCGAGCGGACGGGCTTCCGTAAGCTGACCCAGAATCTCGTCTCGCAGGCTTTCATAACCCGCACGCGAAAGCAGCCCGGCGGGCTCGGCCCATGCCGCCGACCCCTCGATTAGTTCCAGACTTTCTCTCCTCGCCCGCTCGCGCGCGGCGATGATCGGTGCCGAGCAGAGTGTTGGCGTGGACGGGTGCTGGCCGGGCGGAGCATAAAACGCATCCTCGAAGGCAGATCTGTCGATGCGAATGGGCGAAAATGTATTGGTCTCCGTCGCCAAGGATGCAGCGAAGATCCTCATATCGCAATTCCACCGTGCGCAGTTCTGCGGGCGGCGTTCTTGGTCACTCGTGAATCCGAGTTGTCGTCCTTTGCCATCTTGGTGCGCTCAATCTCGCAAGGCTCTAAGCGAATCGCCCTGGCTGTTGTACCTACATCGATCATCGTAGCGTCAATCCGATCGCACGCACGAAGTGCAACACTGTCGCCGCCACAACACTCAGCTTATTGCAGGTTCACCGGCGAATTCCATTTGAATTTCTGCGGAAACTATCGGCGGTCGAAATGGTGGTATGAAGCTCGGTGAACGGACTGGCATTTGCTGATGTCCTTTGCTTAGATGTCCGACACGTTTTGGAACAACTGCAAGCGAGATGGCAAAACCGATTTCAGACAGGATAACGGGGCTGGACCGCCTTGAATTGACCCGACTCCCAACGCCCTTGGATGCCGCCCCAAGGCTTGCGGACGCGCTGCACCTGGATTCCCTGTGGATCAAGCGCGAGGATCAGTCTGGCTACGCATTGGGCGGCAACAAACTGCGCCAGCTTGATTTCATCCTGGCTGAAGCCATTCAGAAACAGGCAGACATGGTGATTGCGACAGCCGGAAGCCAATCGAATTTCTGCCGCTCTCTCGCCGGTGCTACCGCGAAGCTGGGGCTCGGATGTCACCTGCACCTTCGGGCCAATATGGGAACTGAGCTTGTAGGAAACTTGCTGCTTGACCATATTTTTGGGGCCACGGTGACTTTCTCAGAGCATACCGACCCTTGGAACCCCGCGATTACCGCCGAGCTCGAAGCCATCGCAGCGCAGTACCGCGCCGCCGACCGGGCGCCGCATATCGTTCAACTGACCGGGGTAAGCGCGAATGTCGGGATCGCGGCCTGGGCCGCAGGCGCGGGCGAGTTGCTCGACGATTTTGCGTCGCTCCCGGGCATACCAGATCAGCTGGTCGTGGTTTGCGGTTCTGGTTTGACCCTCGCCGGGCTGGCGCTTGGCTTCAAACGGCTGGCTGTCTCAACTCGATTGGTCGGCATCAGTGTTCAGCAGCCTGAAGGCCGGCTGAAAGAGTGGATCATCAAGACTGCCGACCGGGCGGCCGACTGGCTTTACTGGGCCGAACGCATCTTGCCCCACGATTTCGACATCGTAGACGACGCGGTTTTTCCTGGTTACGGAAAGCCTTCGCGGGCGAGCATCTCGGCGGTGGAGCTTGCAGGCAGGACGGAAGGGCTTGTCCTCGACCCGATCTACTCAGGACGAGGACTTGCCGGAATGCAGATTGCGCTCCGTGATGGCCGACTTCCAACCGGCGGCAAAGCCATGTTCCTTCATTCGGGCGGAGCGCCCGGTCTATTCATCCATGCAGCGGTTTTTGATCGAAAGGCTGCACAATGAGCACGCCGACAATCATCCACAGCGCCGGTCCGGCCACGCTTGCGCTCGAACTCGAGACAGCGGGGCGCCATTTCGGCGCGCTGACCGTGCCATATTCGCACGAGGATTCGGCCTATGGCCAGATCGTCATCCCCGTCGCCGCAATCAATTGCGGAGAGGGTCCGACTATGCTGTTCACAGGGGGCGTCCATGGCGATGAATACGAAGGCCAGCTGATCCTTCGCGAACTGGCTATCGACCTCGATCCGGCAATGATCAATGGCCGGGCGATCATCGTACCGATGGCAAGACCAGCGGAATCCCGGGCCGGACGCCGGCTTTCGCCGGTCGACGCCGGCGATCTTGCGCGCAGTTTTCCCGGCAGGCCCGATGGAACGCTCACCGAAATGGTCGCTTGGGCGATCTCTGAATTGCTGCTGTCGCGCGCGGATTACCTCGTAGATCTGCACAGCGGCGGCCGGTCTCTGGAATACTACCCTTGCGCCTTTGGCCGCTTGCCAAACAACCCAGAACAGGCGGCGGCCGTGCGCGATCTAATGCTCGCCTTCGGGGCGCCCGCAGCGGCGTTCATTCTCAATCCCGTCGGACGAGGCACTCTGGTGTCTGAGGCCCAGGATCGCGGCGTCATCGGCATGGCGACCGAACTCGGTGGAGGTGGAGGCGTAAGACCGACGACCCTCGATATCGCCCGACATGGGATCAGGCGGTGCCTGGCTGCCGTCAGTTTGACCGGCCCGTTTCCCGGTGAACCCGCGAACAGCCGCCTGATGCTCGTAGAGCCGGAGCATTTTGTACGCGCGTCACATCACGGTGCCTTTGCGCCCACCGTAGGATTGGGAGATCAAGTGGAACCCGGGGACATCGTCGGCCACTTGCACGATCTGGAACGACTTGAGCGCATGTCGGAGCCAGTTCGTGCGATGGCGTCGGGGATGGTGCTGTGCCGGCGTATTCCCGTACGAGCGGCGCCGGGGGATGTCTTGATGCATTTGGCACAGGACATCACCCCTGAAGGGCTTGTCGCTTTGATTTGACCGCGCCACCGACAAAGACTGTTTGGTTGCAGGCATCGGCCAACAGTGCAGCAAATCCGTGTTTCGACATGTGCGGGTCGATGCCGCTGTCGCGGATACCATGGGAAAGGGGCGGCATGCCCATCATAAGCGATGCCCGTGACGGCCGATAGGCTGGGCTTGCGGTGATGCGGGCGGTGAAACGTGTCCGCTCGCAGGTCAGCCGGTCGATATGCGGTGCGCTGACCGACTTGCCCGAGACACACAGGAAGTCAGCGCGGTGCTGACCGGTAGAGAATTCAATGATGTTGGAACGGGTCTCGATAGGCATCTCTGCAGGAACCTCACCAGGGTGCGATCCTGTCTGGCCCTTTGTCGAAAGCCGCGACCGTGCTGTTGAAACTCCGCCGGATCAGGTCCGACTTGATGGAATGGTGATCGGCCGAATCCCACAGATTGTGGAACTCCCACGGGTCGCGCGAGAGGTCGAAGAGTTCGCCGAGATCGTGGTTGTGATAGACAACTAGCTTGTATCGCGCGTTCCGGAACATGGTTGCCGACGTTTTGTCCGGCATATCGACCGCGTCGAAATACTCGCAGCGCACATGGTCGCGATGAACCGATGGATCGGTGTCTCCGCGCATGATCGGCGCGAGACTGCGGCCATGCTTTGCCGACGTAATCTTGACGCCACAATGTTCGAGGATGGTCGGTGCGAGATCGGTGAGTTTGACATGCGCATCGCTTCGGTGTCCGGCACTGACGACGCCGGGCCCACAAAGGACAAGCGTTACTCGGGCGAGGCCCTCGTAGAAGTGGCAACCTTTCAGCAAGAGGCCGTGATCGCTGGTGAAGATCACGAGCGTGGTCTTCGCCAGACTCGCCGCCTTCAGATGGCCTAGAAGCCGGTCGGGTCGTCGATCAACCGAATCATGGCGTAGTAGGTAGCCTGCAGCCGCCTCAGTCTTCGTGCAGTCCGAGCGCATTGCTGCCGCTGTCCGGCCGCCGGGCCTCCGTCCCGAAATCGATCGGGCGAGCTTTGCCTGCGCGTCCAGGTCGGTTTCCCGGATGTGCGGCCTAGGCATGGCGTCCGCGTCGAACATGTCGACGTAGTCTGCTGGCGGATCGAACGGCGGGTGCGGGTCGAACGGGTTGACCGTCAGCATCCACGGGCGATCCCGGTTCCGATCGATGAACTCAATGGCGCGACCGACGCACCATGTCGTCTGGTGCAAACGTGACGGAACGCCGCCTGCACTTGAAGTTAGGGCGTCAAGCAAACCTCCGCGGCTCTTGATCCAGGCGGCATAGTCGTAGCCCCCGTGCTGGCTCGGTTTGTGGCTGTAGGCAAAATAGCTGTAACCGTCATCGGTGCGCGCCTCGGAGCCGTTCCAAGCGCTGGCCAAGTGAAGCCTACCGACATTGCCACAGACATAGCCCGCGTCGGCAACCAGTTTCGTGACAAGCGGTGGCGAGGATGGAAATGCTCCGTTGCCGTTGCGGTTCATCCGTATGCTACTAGGGTACATCCCTGCAATGAAACTCGCACGGCTCGGCGTGCATACCGGCGACTGGCAGAAGGCGTGGGTGAAAACGAAGCCGCCCGCGACCAACCTGTCCAGCGTTGGGGTCGACACCGCGGAGTGGCCGAGCGCACCGATGGTATCGAACCGCTGCTGGTCGGTGGTGAACCACAGTATGTTCGGCCTATTAGGATTTTAGGACTCCCCCGGGGTGCGTCTGGAATGTTCGAAGATGCACGTCATGCTACAGGCGTCGACCGGTTTCTTGGTCGAAGACCATGGCGGCGTCGGGACGCGGGAAGAGCTTCACCTTTTGTCCAGGGTGAAGGCTGTGGCGCTCATGAAACACGGCAACCAGTTGGCGATTGCCGACCCTAGCGAACAACAGCGTATCGGCCCCGGTCGGCTCTACCACGACGACCTCGGCATCCAGGCCTTTGTCCGATAACTCCAGATGCTCGGGTCGTATGCCGTAATGCACCGGTCGACCCCCACCTGATCCCCTGATATTGCGCACCGGTAGCGTGATGCCGTCCTCGGTGACGACGCCATCGGCGCCCAGCCGACCGTCGATGAAATTGGTGGCAGGGGACCCGATAAAGTCGGCAACGAACATATTGCTAGGATCGTCGTAAAGCTGCAACGGCGCACCGATCTGTTCGACCACGCCGTCGTTCATCACTACGATCCTGTCGGCCATGGTCATCGCCTCGATCTGATCGTGGGTGACGTAGATGGTCGTGGTCTTGAGGCGCTGGTGCAATTCCTTGATCTCGGTACGCATGGCAACGCGCAGCTTGGCATCCAGGTTCGAGAGCGGCTCGTCGAACAGAAATACCTGCGGGTTGCGCACGATCGCCCGACCCATGGCGACGCGCTGGCGCTGGCCGCCAGACAGCTGGCGAGGATAGCGATCCAGAAACGGCGACAGGCCGAGGATCTCGGCCGCACCCTTGACGCGCGTGTCGACCACCGATTGCTCGATCTTTTGCAACATCAGCGAAAAGCCCATGTTGGCGGCCACGGTCATGTGTGGGTAGAGCGCATAGTTCTGGAACACCATGGCGACGTCGCGCTCCTTGGGGCGCAATTCGTTGACCACGCGGTTGCCTATTCTGACCTTGCCGGCGGCAATATCTTCGAGCCCTGCCAGCATGCGCAGGAGCGTCGACTTTCCGCAGCCTGAGGGACCGACCAGAACGACGAATTCCCCATCGGCGATGCTCAAGCTGATTCCCCGCAGGACTTTGACTTGCCCGAAGGATTTGTGGACATCTACAATATCGACTGACGCCATTGTTTACTTGTTCCCTTCGCCGCTCCGATCCCGCAAGACGCTTACGCTTTAAAATGAACCGTTAGGGTCAGGCGCCTTTTGCCATTGTCCGGCACCTCGGCACGCAACCGCAGCCAGTTTCCGAAATGACTGACGCGTGCAAACTCTCCCGACGCGTCGGCCGCGATCTCGAGGCGACTTCCCTCATCCAGCCAGTTCATCCCATCGGCCGAGATCTGCACGTGCAGTACGGTGGCGGCACCGACCTCGACATTCTGGGCGAACACGACAGCTTCCTTGGCCCAACCGGCCTCGTAAGCTTCCGTCGCGTATCCATTGGTGATTGTCTCGGCGCGTGCCACGACCGCCGTATAGCTTTCTCGAAGCGCGGGCATTATTCCCAATCTCCCGAAACCAGAACTGAATCCACATAGAGGCTGGAGCGGCGGTCCGCGTCGCTCTCTACAAAGAAGGCGACGTTGAACATCCCTCGCAAGTTCGGCATGGCGGGGAGAGTTAGCGAACCGAGATCGCCGACATCGTAGCTCACGTCGTTACATTGGAACTCAAGATAGCGCATCGTGCGCAGGTCGAACTTCAGCCGCGCATACTGCCAGTTCACCTTGGTCGGAATCTCGTTGTAGCAGAGTACCTGGCGTTCGGATCCCAGATGCTTCCAGTCCCGGTCCGCTAGGTGATAGTGGGTGACGGTTTTGTCGCTGAAGCGTTTCACCGGAACCCGCTTCTCCTTAAACTGCCAGCGCTCGACGCGTTCTCCCTCATAGGCGTTGAGGTATCGCAGGTGGGGCATGACCCGATGTCGGTCATCTTGCAGGTCCAGAAGAATCCCAACCGAACGCAGGTCGGTATCGAGCAACTGCGCAGCGCTTGCCTCAGGTTTAAAAGTGAAGAAGAACTCGATCTGGATCGGGCAGGGTTTGATGAAGGTGATGCGCTTGATCGCCACGTTTTGCGTACCGGCCCTGGCCCGGCTTGCGATCTTGAGAGCATAGCTACCGTCAAAACTGCCATGCGCACCGGCGTCCCAGAACGATAGATTGGAGAGCATCGGCAATGTCAGCTGCCTATACCCAGGGTGCATATTGCCGATATCATCCTCATAATTACCGATAAGGGCCGTCCACCCGTTGTAACCGGTGTCGAAGTCGTCAAAATATATGATCCGTTGCAACGGGCTGAATCGTGATAACTTCGGATCCGCTCGCAAAAGCGCCATCTGGAAATCATTCAACGCGTGTCTCCCTTATTCAACCTTTCAGCGATCCGGCCGTGAGGCCGGCGATTACGTATTTCTGCACAGCTATCACGAAGACCAGGATCGGCACGAGCTGAACTGTCGCCGCCGCGAACAGAATGCCCCAGTCGACGCCGTCGATGGCACCAACCATCTCGCTGATTACGATCGGAGCGGTCTTGGCGTTCGTGGTCGTGAAAATGAAAGCGAACAGGAACTCGTTCCACGAGAAGATGAGAACGAATGTCGAGGCTGCGATCATGCCCTGAGCAGAGAGCGGTACGATGATGTGGCGCAGGACTTGGCGCAGCGTTGCACCGTCTGCTGTCGCCGCCTCTTCCAACTCCAACGGTATCTGGTCGATGAACGCTTTCATTATCCACGTGTTCAGTGAGACGAAGAATGTCGCGTAGAGGATAATGAGGACGATGTGCGTGTCAGACAGCCTCAAAATGTTGACCAACGGAAAGAGCGGTAGCGAGATGACGATCGGCGGGATCATGCGGATGAGGATCATGAAGAACGACGAGATGGCCGTGGCCCGGGTGCGCACGCGGGCGTAGACGTAGCCGGCCATCGTCGTCGTGATGACCGTGACGACGGTCGCGCCGACCGTAATGATCAAGCTGTTCCACATTGCGTCGAAGAATCCCGGCCAGCGGGAAATCAATGCTCGGTAATTGTCGAGTGTGGGCGTAAAGATGATGGTCGGCGGAAAAGAGAGTATGTCACGTGGCGGCTTGAGCGACGAGAGCACCAGGAGTGCAATCGGTGCACCCGACCAAAGGGCTATCGCCAGATAGGCCAATCCCTTCAGCAACCGGAGAGCGGAATTGCGGTTACGCATCGCTGGTAAGCATCCGTTTGTACATGGTGCGCAGATAGCCCGACGCGATCAGCAGCGTTCCGATCACCATCAGCCAGCCGATGGCCGAGGCGACGCCAAACTCCTGGTAGCTGAAGGCGTGGCGGTACAGGTAGATGGCAAGCACTTCCGTCTGTCGCGCTGGGCCGCCTCCCGTCAGAAGCCAAACCTCTGCGAACAATCGAAACGCAAATACATAGCGAAACAACAGGGCGACCAGTATCGCCGGCATGAGCAGCGGCAGGGTTATGCGCCGAAAATGATCCCAGGGTGTTGCGCCGTCGATGGTGGCAGCCTCGTACAGTTCTTTCGGCAAGCCTAATCTCGCGGAGTAAAGTATCAGGAAACTGAACGGCAGATTCATCCATATACTGAGCAACGCCACTAGCCCGAGTGCCGCCCACCGATCGGTGGTCCAGGTCAATTCTGGCAAACCGAGGAATGTCATCAGGGCCGACACGAGTCCAATGTCAGGTTCGAACATGTACTTCCAGATCACGACCGCCACGACCTCACTGGCCGCGTAGGGCGCGATGACCAGCGAGATCATCATGCGCCGGAAAGGCGCGCCGCTGGCGAACAATGACGCCATGCCGATGGCGGCGGTAATCTCCACATAGACAACGATGTTGACGACAACGAACGTGTTGAGAAATGCCCGCCAGAAATAGCGGTCGGACAGAACGCTGTAATAGTTGGCGAGGCCGACAAACTGCGGCTCCTGACCGAAGGCGGTCTTCTGCAGACTGAGCCACAGCACGTAAATAGAAGGTACGCCGATCACGAGGATCAACAGCAAGAGCACCGGCGCCACGAGGAGAACGTGAACCAGGCTGAGTCGCATCGGCGATCGTTCCTTCGGTTAGGCTGAATCTAGTTTGGCAACGCCGCGGGATGGCGCGGTCGCCACCCCGCAGCCCATTTCGATCTACTGCGGCAGCAACGGCGTTACGCGCCTGTCAATCTCCGCCATCGCCTCGTCGACAGGCTTCAGACCCAGAACAGCGGCCTGGATCTCTTCGACGAAGACATCCGTGGCGCGAGCGGAATTCTCGAACGGTGGCAACGGAACGCGCCCTACGAGCAGGACCGCCTTTTCCTCATCAGCGTAGGAGAGCTTGTCCTTCATCTCCGGCCGATCATACGTCGATGCTCGCACCGGACCGTTACCGTTCAAAGCGGCCATCAACGTGCTTTCTTCCGAGAGCATCGTCTTGACCAAATCCCAGGCGAACTCCTTGTTTCGCGAGTTTTTCGGGATAACAATCGTCCAGAACTCGACCTTGGCGGGAGCCACGTCGAAGGCGCCCAGGAAGTCCTCGCTGACGGGCAGCGCAACTGTGACGATGTTGCCGGTCTCCTGCGATTTCTCGGGATCGTTGTACAGGCGGTTGCGCCCGCACGAAGTGATCGTCATGGCCGATCGACCGGTCTGCATCCACGTATTGTTCTCTTCGTTGGAGATCGCCGCCCAGTTCTTGGGCAAAACGCCCTTTTCGTAGAACGATCGCAATAGGTTGGCGGCATTCATCATGCCGGTGTCTGTCGTCTTGACCTTGTAGTCGAGGGTGACGAAGTCACCGTCCCAGGCTCGCGCTAGGTCGACGACGTTGGCATATCCCTGACCGTTAATGACAAAACCATGCACCTTGCTGCCATCTACCTCGTAGGTCGCGGCGCGCGCCGCTTCAGCGAATTCCTCGATCGTCGTGGGAACATCGATTCCACGCTCTTCGAGGATGCGCTTGTTGTAGTGGAAGCAACTCGACGCATGGCGGAAGGGCACGCCAAACATCGTGCCGCCGAATGTCATGGCTGCCCTCAGTCCCGGGAAAACGTCGTCAATGTTCTCGATCGGGTTTGCAGCCTGATGTGCATTCAGGGGCTCCAGCGCCGACGTTACGCTCGCCACGGCTCGGGTGTTCAAGAGAAACGCGATGTCGATGCTCGTCTCAGGAAGTTCGAGCTCGCGGAACAGCCGCTCATGGAGTGGCCCTGTTCCCAGCGTCACCCACTCCACGTCGACACCGTTCGCCTCACGCCAGGCCGCTGTAATGTCGCCGCCCTGGGCACCGGTCGCGACCGTCTGGTGCACACGGTGTGAAATGATGGTGAGCTTCTCCGGCTTGTCCTGGGCAGTAGCCGAATCGTTGGGCGAAAGGGCCAATATCCCGGCGGCGACAGAGAGTGTTAGCGATACTAGTCTCATGATTTCCTCCATTGTGACCTATCAGAAGGTCCTTCGTTCGCGGGTGATTCCGATCGAGGTCGCTGCCTCGAATGGCCACGCTCCGCGATCCACTGATCGCTCAGGGATTACTTGATGCGCTCGAGCCTGGGAACGATGGCTGGTCCTCGGCGCACCGCCACGAACGTCGTCAAACGGTCGATTGCGACCAGTTGAGACAAGTGCGATGTCATCAGTGCATATAAAAAGATGTCTTCGGGTGGATCGACCGCGATCACTAGATCGGGTGCTTTCGTGGCGGGTGATCCGGGCAGCGCGACTGCAATGACGAAAGCACTGGACTCGCGTGCGGTCGTCACCGTGCGTAGGACGTCCTTTATTCGCCCGTTGTAGGAAAGAGCCTGCACGACGTCTCCGGGCCCAAGCGTTACTGACGCCATGGTTTGCAATTGGGCGTCGTGCTGGGATTCGCAGACTAAGTCCCGGCGCATGAACTTCCGTTGGGCATCGAGGGCGAGTACACCGCCGAGGCCTGACTGCAAACAGCTGAACGCGCAGTGCATCAGAAATGCGATCAACAGCCTCGGTGGCTGCTGCGTCGTCGATGGACTCCTGCAGGCGTGTCAAGGCATTGACCGACGACTGGGTCAGCTTTGTCCGAACGGTGGCTTTGTCATCATCAATGGACACGTCGCGATGAACGCAGGCGGCTCCGCTAGCGGTAAGTGCCGCAGCGAGTTCGACCTTGCAATGAGCGTAACCATCTAAGCCGATCGAGCAGCAAAAGCGCAGAACCGTCGGCTCGATGACTCCTGCGCCCTCGGTGATCGTTGCAAGGTTCTTGCGCGGAATGCTCGAAGGATCCTCGAGCACGAAATCGGCAACACGCCGTTCGGGCACGCTGAACTCGTAATAGCCTCTGCTAAGGCGGCCAAGCAGCGTCGTATTGCCTACGCATTCGTCCATTTCTCCACCTCTGCCATGTTGAGTTCAATTCCCAGCCCAGGCCCTGAAGGCAGCGGCAGCGTTCCGTCCTCGATGTCATCGGGGCCCGGAACCGGCGACGCCAGAAGCGCATCCCGCAGCGGGTTGGGAAACTCCATGCATTCGTAGGTCCAGAAATTCGGCATGGCCGCCGCCAGATGCAGACTTGCGGCGGCACATATGGCGCCGGACGCACCGACATGGGGCGCGTAGCGGATGTGCATCGAATCCGCCAGAAGCGCTATCTTACGCGTTTCGGTGATCCCGCCTGAGCGGGCGACATCTGGCTGAACCACTCCGACCAATCGCGCCGCCAGCAGCGGCGCAGCGCCTGCCGCGGTGTGTTCGCTTTCTCCTGCTGCCAGCCTGATCGGCAATCGGTTCCGCAAGTAGCGGTATCCTTCCATATCTTCCGGCACGATGGGCTCTTCAAACCAGATATATCCGAGCTCTGCCAAACCTCGTCCGACTTGCAATGCCTCATCGACGTCGAAAATCCAGTTGCCGTCTGCCATTAGGCCAATGTCCGGGCCGGCGAGCTCACGGACAAGGCGTGCACGCGCCAACGCTGCTTCCGCCGGAGCCCCGATCTTGACCTTCATCTCCCTGAACCCAGCCTCGAGGCATGTCTCAACGACACGAGCTGCGCCGCCGTCATCGACCCATGGGATCGACGAAGCATAGGCTCTAAGGCGCTCCCTGCCCATATGGCCAAGCAGTTCGTAAACGGGCCGACCGGTCTCCTTGCCCATGATGTCCCACATGGCCATGTCGATAGCGGCAATCGCTTCGATGAGGACCCCGCCGGAACGACCGGTGAACGATCGGAACAGTGTTTTCCAGATGCCAGCGACGGCGAACGGATCTGCGCCAAGCACCTTCGGCGCCAAAAGGTTGTCGATCAAAGCAGCGTAGGCGGTGGGGCCTTGGCGCGCGAGAGCCTCGCCGACGCCAGTGACTCCCGCGTCGGTTTCAACAATGACGACCAGAATCGAAATGGTGCCGAATGAGCCCTGGGAAGTGCGCTGCAGGTCACCAGTAGGAACCGTCAGTGGATAAGTCTTTATGCCAACGACGCGCAAATCCGATCTCCTGGATAATTTGACTACATTCGCGTGCAGAAACTTGATTGTCAACTCAGCCTCTCTAGTGGGGTGCACGACAAATTTGTGAGTTTTTGTCGTTTGTCCAGACAGGCTTGATTTGTCGGTTCCGTATCTGTAACTGCTCACCCCTTTCTGGGTGCGGACCGGGCATTGTGCAGTCTGGCCATGGCGGCTGCGTTTCCGGCCAGGGCGGTCTGGATGGCGACGGGTGGGTTGTAACCGAGGGCGGCCATCGGGCTGGGGTAGCTGGAGATCCGGCACCATGCCCCGGCATGGAGCTGTGTCCGGAAGCGGCCTGACACCTTGATCCTCACCCTGGCCATGCGGATTTTCCGCCCGCCGGCGTTGTCGGTGAAGCTGACGTCCGGGTCGGCCATGAAGCGCGGCACGGACCCCCCGTGCCTCCCGAGGCGGCCGTGGAGGCTGTGCGCGTCGGATCCCGCGACCCTCCCGCGCTTTCCCTTCGGACGCGGCGGGATCTCCGGCAGCTCCCTGCGGCCCTGTGCAGGGATGGTCCGGCAACGCCTGCGCGCGGCCAGGCGTCCGGCCTCGGGCGGGACCTTGGTGTCGCTTCGGCTGGCCCCGTGGCAGGCCCCGCGCGGCGGCCTTTTCATCAGGCGCGCCCGGCGGAAGCCGTTGGATTCCACGACGGACGTCAGTTCGCGGAGGATATGGGAGCCACAGGGCCGGTGCGTACACCGGTGGTGGGTGAGGTGGCCCGCCCAGCAGTCGTGGACCGGCGTGCCGGTGTGGCGGGGGATGACGCCGATGTCCCCGATCGCCCCGCATCCGCGCCTGCGGTGCGGGCGCTTCAGGGTCAGGGACCCGTCGGTGGGGACATGGAGCCACCGCCTCCTGCCGTCGACCCGGAATCCGGTCCCGTCGGCGTGCAGGGCCGGGCGTTCCGGCAGCCGCGCGACGGCGGCCTCCTCCCACGGCCCGGGGCGGGGACAGCATGTGGGCGCCCGGCAGGCTGGTCGTGAATGCCTGGAGGCCCGTGCCGTACCGCAGCGGGCCCGGCATGCCGTCGGGGAACCGCCCCCTGGTCCGGGCCCGGCGGTCCGGGCATTCCCTGGCCCCGGCCTCCACGCGGCGCCCGCCGGCCTCGGGGACGATGCCGGACGGGACGCGCCGCCCGCGTCCGGCGGGGGCGACCCACGGGAGGTCGGCGCCGCAGGCATCGACGGCGACCGTCTCCCCGACGGTGGTCCCGCCCATGTCCGTGCCGGTCCGCAGGTTCGGTTCCGCGCCCCGGCCGCCGTCCCTTCCGGTGCGCCGGGCGGTCCCGTCCCTCTCCGTCCGCCACGGGGGGATGCTGGAGCTGGCGTCGGTCCTGCGGGTCGTCCGCTCCAGCGGCACGGCCACCAGGACGCCGGGCGGCAGGAAAAGGGCCTTGACCGGCGCAGGGGTGTCCGCGCCCGCCCCGCCCTTCCGCCTGATCGCATCGAACCGGGCCCGGCAACCGTCCAGCCGCGCGCGCAGCGAGGCTGCGTTCACCGTCGGCACCGCTCCGCCTCCACCACCATGATCGCCGCCTCCGCCGTGATTCGCCCGGACGGATGGACAGTGCAGCGGGCAGCTCCATTATGCCAGGCCCAGGGATGGCCGACGGCGGACGGGCGCGGATGACGGGACAGGATGCCCGGCCCGAAAGCCGTCAGGCGGGACGGTCAGGGATGAAGGGGCGAGCAGTTACCCGTATCTTTTGATCATATGAGCTTCTTGCAGAACTTCCCGATCAAGCGATTTTTTTCGGAAACGGGCGTTTTTTCTGATGGCTGGTATGGATATGGAGCCATCCCTCTGGTATGAAGCAGGTGTCAATACCACAACATGCAGGGAGACGGCTCCATTTCCCTGCGATCATCCATACCGGATGCCTGGCAGCGGTTCCAGGGGGAACTTCTGCCTTCCCTCGCCGGGGAGGTCGGCCCGCTGGGCGTGAGGCACGTGCACTACAGCCACCGGGGCGTCGGCAACCCTCCCGCCGACCGCAGGGCGCTGGCTCGGGCCTTCGTCGCGAAGGCGGTGTGGGACATGCCGACCACGGTGGTGCCGGTCGACCGGCTGCTGTACGACCCGACGCTGCGCAGGCTCTGCGGCTGGTCCCGCGTGTCGGAGGTTCCCGGCGAACCGGCCTTCTCCCGCGCCCTCCCCTGGTTCGCGGAGATCCGGCTGCCCGAGCGGATGCACGAGGCGCCGGGCCGCTCCGCGTACGCCGGCTCGGTCGTCGGGCGGGAGAGGCTGGCGCCGAAGCCGAAGCCGGAGGAGAGGCCAAAGCGAAAGCGCGGACGCCCGAAACAAGGGGTAGGAGAGGCCGAAGGAGCCGACCCGGCTGGAGCGGCGGCCGCCGGACGGGATGACCGCCACGGAGATGGCTGGCGAGCTTCCGAAGGCCTGCGACACCGGCACGAAGCGCAACTCGAAGGGGTACAGGGAGAGCTGGAGGGGGTACAGGCTCCATATCGACGCGGCTGATGGGGACATCCCCATCAGCCGCATCCTGACCTCCGCTTCGCTGCACGACAGCCAGGCCGCCATCCCTCTTTCGAGGATGACGGCGCGGCGGGTGGACCACTGCCACCAGCTCATGGACGCGGCCTGTGATTCCCCGGGGATCGGGTTCCACGCCTGCCTGACGGGGCGCGTGGCGATCACCGACACCAACCCCCGCCGCGATGCGGCCCTGAGGGAGCGCCTCAGGAAAGAGGCTCTGGCGCAGCGGAAGGCGGGCCACATACGCCACGACCGCGTGCGTTACCGGCAGCGCTCCAGCGGCGGGCGGGTGAACTCCGCCCTGAAGGACCCGTACGGCGCCCGGCACGTCCGTGTCCGTGGGCACGCCAGGGTGGCCTGCCACCTGTTCTTTGGCGTGCTGGCCCTGACCGGCGGGCAGCTGATGCGGCTCACCATCCGGCACCGCCGGTTCAGGCAGCACCGGACGCCGCGGACGCCGCCCCGGAGGGGACGGCGCAGCCAGCCATGCGCGGACGGCGCCCGACCAGCCACCCACTGCGGCATTCCGCCACACTTTGGCTCGTGGAAACGCCCCGGCCACCCAGCCAATGGTATTCGGATAGCCCTTACGTTCCTGAGCGGTTTTCCCTGCCGGTCGCAAGCCGTTGACATGGCGTGGTTTTCGGTGTTCCAGATTTTTTTCGCCAGACCCACTGACAGGCGGACGCTGGTTCGTATGCTGGTGTCGGGCAGATACGGGAACCGGCCATGGACCGGCGAATCACCGACCTGAGATCGACCACCTTCTCCGGCCGCCGCCTGACCCGGCGGCGGACCGCCGACATCCAGGAGACCGTGGCGCTGCTGCCCAACGACAGCCGCAACGGGCTGGGGAGGACCATCCGCGGGCACCTTGGCTGGACGACGGCGAAGGGTGCCTGCAGGGTCGGGGCCTGCCTCGGCATGCCGGGACCCTGGAGAGCCACGGCATCCCCAGGCTGCCGGCGAGGCGGGAGGGGAGCGTCCGCGACATGAGGGCCGCCGGCAGGCCGGCCTGGACCTCCGCCTCCGACCCGCAGCCGGAGGTCGCGGCGCGGCTCCGCGATCTCCGGCCGCTGGGCCTGGAGCCCGTGACGGACACGGAGGGCAGGCGGCTCTGGAACGCGCCCGTCGACCGCCACCACCATCTGGGTTACAGGCGCCCCTTCGGGGCGCACGTCCGCTACCTCCTCACCGACCGGGACGGCCGCAGGCTGGGGTGCCTGCTCTTCGAGGCGGTGAGGAGGACGCTTCCGTGCCGGGACCGCAACCGCCACCTGATGGTGGTGAACCCGCGCTACCCCGTGTTCCCCTGGGTGCGCTCGAAGTTCCTGGCGTCCCCGGCGCTGGCCCTGGCGGTGCGGCAGCTCGCGGACGACTGGGAGCGCCTCCACGGCTGGCGTCCGGTGATGTGCGGGACATTCGTGGACGGGACCCGGTTCAGGGCCTCGTGCCATCGGGGCGCGGGCTGGAGGCACATCGGGGAGACCGGCGGGACCGGAGGCAGGACCGTGAAGGGCGTCCACCTGATGCCGCTGCGCGGGAATGCCCGCGGGATCCTGCGCGGGGAGGATGACGGATCGCCGACGCGGGCGGAGAGGGGGCGCTCCGCCGCCTCGGACCGCCGGTTCGGCCGCCACGGCTGTCGCGGAGCGCGGGGACGCCCGATGGCGGAGGCGGGTGTCGGCAGCCTGCCCGTCATGCCGTTCGTGTTCCGCCTCACCGTCACGCCTGGCGGCCAGGGCTACCGCACCACGCTGTGCGGGCTATGGGAGGAGTGCGCGGCGGCGGGCGTCGACCTGCCGCAGGACGGGCCCCCGGCGGCATCCACGGCCTGCGAGGCGCGCGGGAAGCTCGACGGGGCCGCGTTCAGGCGGCTGCACCGGGAGGTCCTCGCCCGGGGTCCCGACGCCACCCTCTGGAAGGGCCACAGGGTCCTGGCCGTCGACGGCCCGGAGCTCACCCTGCCGGGGGAACTCGCGGACCGCGGCTACCGCATCGCGGACGGTGCCCACCATCCCCAGGGCATGCCCGTCGTCCTCCACCGGCTCCGCGACAGGACACCTGTTGACCTCGACCTGTCCGGCCACGGGAACGAACGGCAGGCCGCCCTCACGCACCCTGGCCACGCGGCCGAAGGCGACGTCATCGTCTACGACAGGGGATACCACTCCCTCCCCATGGCGCTGGCCCATGCGGAGCGCGGGCTGCACTTCGTCTTCCGTATCAAGCGGGGGGCCAACCCGACCTTCGACGGCTTCATCGCATCGGGCGTGGCCGACCGGACCGTCACGGTCAGCGCACCAGGGGACGAAGCCGCCCTTCGCGGCCGGACACTCCGCGTTCGCCTCGTCAGGTACACCGCCGGGGACACCGAATACCGCCTCGCCACCTCGCTTCCGGACAGCGACCGATATGGAATCCAGCCCCCCGTCGACCTCCATCACGGACGGTGGGGCGTGGAGGGGATGTACAGAAGCGGGAAGCGGGTGATCGGGGATCTGCGCGCCAGATCGGAGCGTGGCGTCCGCCAGGAGATATACGCGGCGTTCACCCCGCTCACCCTGACACGCCAGTTCCCCGACCGCTGCGACAGCGACCCCACCGGCGGCGGCGGGGAGGAGGGCCTGCCCGCCATGCGCACCAGTTTCAGGAACGGCCTGCGCCCCGTCGGAAAGGGGACCGGGGCCCTGTTCCCGCCGCAGGCCGGAGCGGTCAGGGAATCCGTCGCCAGGATCATGGCCGGGCTGTCACGCCGCATCCAGCGCGAAAGGCCCGGAAGGAGCCACCCCCGGGAGTCGAAGCAACCCAGGAGCAGGTGGCTGGCAGGCCCGACCCGCCGCATGAAACAGGCCCGACACAGGGCCGGTTACCGACAGCGCCCCCGGCTTCCGGCAGATGCCCGAAGCGCGGGGGCTTTCCTGTCCGAACGCCAGAAAAACTTATCCGAATGCCATTGGGTCGTGGGCGGGGACCGAAATCGGACAGGCTCGCGGCGAAGGTCATCCGGTCCGTCGGGGAGGGCCGGAGCTACCGATGGATCGCGCACGACCCCGGAATCAGCAGTAACACCGTGCCTGGAATCATGACACGGCATCGGGCAAGTCCTTGACGGGGTCTTTCGCCCCTTCCGGCACTCGACCCGAGGTCCGGTTCGCGCCTGGATGTCGTTTTGTGACCTGATGGCATTCCATCGACGGAACACCATGGGTCATGGTCTGGAGCGTCGAATATACGAACGAGTTCGGGGACTGGTGGGAGACGCCCGCGGCAAGCGAACGGGAGGACGTTTCCGCAGTGGTGGATCTGCCTGGAGAGCAGGGGCCCGGACTGCCGTATCCCCAATGCTCGGGGATAAAGGGTTCGCGGCGCGGTCACATGCGGGAGCTTCGCGTTCAGGGCGGCGGAAAGCCCATTCGCGTGTTCCACGCCTTTGATCCCAGACGCACGGCAGTTCCGCTGACCGGCGGCGACAGGACAGGAGATGATTTGTTCCACAGGCGGTTCGTGCCGCTTGCGGACCGGCTCTATGATGTACATCTCGAGGAACTCAGGGAAGAAGGAGCGATCTGATGGCGGGACACCATCCTTTCGCGCGGCTGACGGAGGAACTGTCTCCCGCGGGTCGGGCGCGGAAAGGGGATCTTCGCGCGGCCATGCTGCTTCACGAGCTGCGGCAGGCCCGGGCCATGACCCGGAAGTCCGTTGGCGAGGAGATGGACGTGAACCAGCCGGCTGTCGCAAAGCTGGAACGGCGGGCCGACATGTACGTGTCGAACCTTCGCTCCTGCATCGAGGCGATGGGCGGCAGGCTGGACATTGCCGCGCGTTTCCCCCAGGGCAGCGTGGTCATCGGGAATTTCTCCGACGCCGCCGCGGATCGCCGTTCCCGAGCGTCTGTGTGCGACCGTTCCCGCAGACCACGACGGGCCGCCAGCGGCCGCTGGTCCGCTCCACCCCTTATTTTTAGGGGATTACACACTGAAGTTGGCAAACACCACATGTTGTGTCGAATCAATCAATATATGGGCGTCAATTTCCTTATATGATAGCCCCATTCCAGTCCGAAGTGCAACACCAGTGGCGGTGGTGACCGGTTTTCCTGCCGCATGATGTTGCGGATCGGCCAGGAAGCGGCGACAGTCCCAGCAACGACGCATAGGAGACTGTCATGCCCGAGGGCCAGCGCCACCTGACCCATGAGGATAGATGCCAGATCGGCGCGCTGAAGGAAAGCGGGCTGTCGGACGGGGTGATCGCGGCCCGTCTGGGCCGTGACCGCCCGTCGGTCTGGCGGGAGCTGCGCCGGAACGGCGGGGATTCGGGCTACAGCCCCGGCGAGGCGCAGGGGAAAGCGGAGGAGCGCCGCAGCGCGGCGTCCAGGGTCCCCCGGAGGATGACTGCGGAGCGCTGGGCGAGTGTCGAGGGGTTTCTGGAGGAGGGCTGGAGCCCGGAGCGGATCGCGGGACGGCTGCGGCTGGAGGGCGGCTGGGCGGTGGGCCGGCAGTGGATATACGAGCACCTGAAGGCCGACAGGAAGGCGGGCGGCGGGCTGTTCCCGCTGCTGCGCCGCCGCGGGAAAAAGCCCAACTGGAGGGGCGGGCGGCACTCCGGCCGGGGCCACATCCCGGGCCGGGTGGACATCTCGGAGAGGCCTGCGGAGGTGGAGAGCAGGGAGCGTGTGGGCGACCGGGAGGCGGACACGATCATCGGGAAAGGCCACAGCGGGGCGGTGGTCTCCCTTGTGGACCGCGCCTCGAAATACACGTTTCTCCAGAGGGTTGACCGGCGCACCTCGGCTGCGGTCTCCGCCGCGATGCTGGCGATGCCGCCGCCGTCCGCCGTCGCCGTCCACACGGTCACGGCGGACAACGGCAGGGAGTTCGCGGGCCACGCCGGCGTGGCGGAGGCGCTGAAGGCCGGGTTCTTCCTCCCGACCCCCCAGCACTCCTGGGAGCGGGGCCCGACCGGGCACACCAACGGGCTGGTCCGGCAGTACCTGCCGAAGGGGACGGACCTGCGGGCGGTCACCGACGCGGAGGTGAAAGCGGTGCAGGACCGCCTGAACGCGCGACCGCGCAGGGTGCTCGGCTACCGGACGCCCGCCGAGGTGTTCCGCCGGGCCCGCCCACCCTGACGCGGCCCGCCCGCCTCCAGACGGCGCGGATGGCTGCGCCGGAAGGGGGTGGACAGGATTTCGACGTCGCGTCCGTCCGGGCTCCGGTCGGGCTGCGCCCTCCCTGCGCCCGGACGGACGCGACCCGCCCCGGCGGCGGCCTTGCGCTGCCCGGAAAGCGCCGATAGGCTCTCCCGCGAAGGGACTCCAGCCGTCCCGGGCCCGGAATCACCGGCGCCAGGGGGCCGGGAATCCCGCCTTCCGGCCATTTTCCCCGCCCGGGCGGGGAAAATGGCCGGTGTTGCACTTCGGACTGGAAGTGGGGATATGTTGTCAAGTTAGGTAAGTTAGGTATGTAATCCTCTTTTATTTGGGGAACGGCTGGCGCGCGTGGACCACATTCACGACTTCGATGCAATCAGCGGCAACCCGATATAACACGATGTAATTCGGATGAGCCACGATCTCGCGCAGGCCCGGAACGCGATCACTCCGACGATACAGGTAGGGGTGCTCTGACAAAGGAAGCACTACTGCTTCCAGTCGAATTTTCATGCGACGGGCAGCGTGCGGATCCTCGTTGGCAATGTAGGTCACGATTTGGCGCAAATCGCTGCGGGCCGTCTCCCGCCAGAAAATTGGGAGCATCAGCGCTCAGGATTTTCTGCGGCGATCCGGTCGATCAGAGCGTCCATTTCAGCCATCACCGCGTCATGAGGGAGCGCCGGGCGGGTGTCAGCCAGACTGGCGGCAACCTTGGCGCGTAGCCATTCGTTGTAGCTGGCCTCCTGCTCAACTGAATCGAACTCCGAAACCAGAGGAGAAAGAGGATTGTTTGTCACTGCCGACATCCGGTGAATTCCTTTATCCGTAAATGCCATCAACCCTAAGGGAACGCCGCGACTTCACCACCCGACGTATCCGGCAATTCGCGTTCGCTTTCTGTTCAGTTCCATCATCTTCTTGCGATCATATTCGGTCATCGTTCGAAGTCCCAGTCCCCTTTACGCACATTCTCGGCCATGCAGTCAGCGACAAAAAGGGAAGTACAGAAATGTACTGCCCAAAGCGATAGCAGCAGGGGCGCAAGGCGTCCAGCGGGATCGATCGGTTGGGCTTCCTGGCCCGCTGCCGATCTGTCATGAACGGGGCTGTACGGTGCAGGCGCACGGATGATCGGCCCTGCACAGGACTCCAGCGCCTCCTGACACCACCATCTATCGATGTTATGGATGGGAGGTGGCTCGACAGGATCGAATGTGCCGCGCCCGACCGCCTCCATCACCCGGGCGCCTGCGTCGCGCGTGGAAGCTATCGCAGCGCCGGAGTACCGCGCTGTCTTCACGCCACCAAACCACACCAGGAACGGATTGATGTCTGTCGTTATCCCCTCATGTCCATGGTACGCGGCGCTCAGGGCCGTTGTCGCGGTTCCACAGAACGGGTCCAGAACGCGGCGCCGGGGCCGCCGGTCGTGCCGCGCGATCAGCATATTGAGGTATTGGGGGATATATGGAGCAGCTTTGGTCGGCGGAAGCGCTTAGGGCGCATTGGGTGTTGACGTCCCAGGAACTGCGGCTGCTTGAGGGTCTGTCGCCCCGGCGGCGCTTGGTGCTTGGGTACTATCTGAAGTTCTTTCAGCGTCATGCCCGGTTCCCCGGATTGGCTGATCCAGTTCCGGATGCGGTTGGGCAGTTTCCGGGAGAGCGGATTGCGTATGAGGGTCCGTTACCTTCGCATGTACCCGAGCGTTCAGACCGCCGTTATCGACGTGCCGTTGAAACGTTTCTGAAGCTTGGCCGGCTCGGCGCGGAAAAGTCGACGGCCTTTCTGGACTGGCTTGTTGTGGAGGCGTTGCCGGACGCACCACAGGTTTCGACCCTTGACACCCGAATGACGGCGTGGTTCCTGGCGAACCGGGTAATCCAGCCGAATACGGCGCGTTTGAGTGCGCTGGTTGCCAAGGCGGAGCGCAGGTTCGAGCGGGTGCTCCACAGGAGGATTTCGGATCGGCTGACCGCCCGGCGGAAACGCGGTCTGGACGGATTGCCGGTGACCGGGGAAACCGCGTCCTCTTTCGCCATGCTGGCCCGCAGCCCAGGCGGAGCAGGTGTGCAGGCTGTACAGGATGTCGTGACACGATTGGACAGGGTGCGGTGCATTGGTCTCAATCACGGCATTTTCAGCGGCATTGATCCGGAGCGCATTGCCATTCTGGCGCGGTGCGCAGCCAGTGAGGATGCCCGGGATATGCGCCGTCATCCCGATGCGGTGCGATATGCCTTGCTGAGTTGCTTCTGTGTCGTCAGGGCAACTGAACTCACGGATGATCTGGGCGACCTGGCTATCAGCATCACCCACAAGGTCTCAGCGCGCGCTGAGAGTGAGGTGATCAAGGAGTACGTGGCTGATTTTCGGAAGACGGAAAGCAAGGACACCGTTTTGGGCAGGATCGTGACCGCTGTCGATGGTCAGCCGGACGGAGATATTCCCCATGTCATCTTCCCGGTGGTCCCGCGCGGGACGGTCCGGGAGCTGGCAAAGGGCTACCTGACAGACACACCCTCTTTTACGACCCGCGTACATCGCACCATCCGGCGGTCCCATGCCCGGCATTATCGCCGAATCCTACCAGTGATTCCGGGTGCTCTGACATTCCGGGCCAGCGGTTCGAGCGCGCAGCCGTTACTGGCCGCGCTTGCAGCGCTGACAGAAACATCGGAGCGCAAGCCACAGTTTTATGCCGAGGATGAGGTCCCGATCGATGGTGTCATCCGTCCCAAGTCGCGCGAAATTGTTCTGGAGGCTGGACCCGGAGGCACAGTTCGCATCAATAGGATCGATTACGAGATATGTGTTCTGCAGGCGCTACGCGACAAGTTACGGACAAAGGAGGTCTGGCTTGAGGGTGCCAGGCGATACTGCGGTCCGGATCAGGACCTGCCCGCTGATTTCGACCCAAGGAAAGGGCACTATTTCGGTCTCCTGGGCCAGCCTATGAACGCAGACCGGTTTGTTCAGTCGGTGCGGGAGGATCTGCGTGGCGCCCTGCGAGGGTTTGATCAGGGCTTCCCGTCGAACAAGGATGTCAAACTCAAATCCCGGGGTGGTAGGATGTTCATTTCGCTGCGCCCGCTTGGTCCGCAGGTCGATCCTGCGGCGCTGGAGGCTTCAAAGGCCGAACTCGCCCGGCGCTGGCCCATGACCAGCCTGCTGGATGTGCTGAAAGAAGTCGACCTGCGCACTGAATTCACCCCACTGTTCCGCGCAGCCAGCTCCAGGCAGGCATTGTCGCCGGACGAAGTATCCCGGCGACTTTTGCCCGCGTTGTTCGGAATCGGGACGAACATCGGCCTCAAGGCCATCGCAGCCGGTCCCCATAGGGTCAGCTACAGAGAGTTGCTCCATACCCGCCAGCGCTTCATTCACAAAACGGCGCTCCAGGATGCGACACGACGCATTGCAGACGCCACCTATCGAATTCGGAACACCGAATATCCGGGGCGATGGTGGCACAGGCTGCGCATCGGATTCCACGCAATTGGCCTCCTGGGATCAGAACCTGATGACGGAATGGCACCAACGCTATGGCGGGCGCGGGGTGATGATCCACTGGCATGTCGACAGACAGGCCACCTGTATCCACTCACAACTGAAACAGGTGTCCTCCTCGGAAGTTGCGGCGATGATCGAAGGCGTGCTGCACCATGGCACAGACCTGGATATCGAACGCCAGTCTGTCGACACCCATGGACAAAGTGTTGTTGGGTTCGCCTTTTGCCATCTGCCTGGCTTCGGTCCGATGCCGCGTCTGAAAGGGATTGCCAGCCAGAAGCTCGCCCGCGCGGACAGGCAAAACGCCCACCGCCACACCAATATCGAGCCAATCCGCACGGTCGAGCCCGTCGACTGGGATCTGGTCTCGCGGCACTATGATGGGATGATCCGCCTCGCGAGCGCACTTAAACTGCGCACTGCAGGCGCTGAGGCTATCCTGCGTCGCTTCAGGCGCGGCCAAACCCATCCCGTCCTCTCGGCACTTCTGGAACTGGGCAAAGCCGTCAAGACCATTTTCCTGTGCCGATGCCCCGGCAATGCAGAGTTGCGCCGCGAGATCAATTCCGGGCTCAATGTCATCGAGCGCTGGAATGGGGTGAACGACTTCATTTTCCACGGCAATGGCAACGAGCTGGTTTCCAACCGACGTGACGATCAGGAGATATCCGTCCTTGCCCTGCATCCGCTGCAGGCAGCGATGGTCTACATCGATACCCTCATGATCCAGGAGATATTGGCAGAGCCTGCCTGGCGGGAAAGGATGACCGCCCGTGGCATGGCCGCACTGAACCCGCTGCCCCACCGCCACTTCAACCCGTATGGTCTCTTCGATCTCGATATGGAGGCACGACTCCCACTCGAAGATATGAAAATGGCAGCATGATGCGTTCCGAAACCTATAAATTCCGGAACAGAATTTTTTGCGCGCGAAACCAGCACCTTGAAAAACCCGTATATCCGTTCCGTAAACACCCGGCGAAACCAAGCCAGAACCGATGCTGATCGGATATGCAAGGGTTTCAACGACAGGACAGAACCTGGAAAGCCAGATCGAGCACCTCCAGTCCGAGGGCTGTGAGACGGTCTTCCAGGAAAAAATGGCCGGATCTGATCGTCGCCGTCCCCAGCCCGGGAGGATGCCCGGCACATTGCAGCCGGATGACATCCTGCTGGTCACCAGCCTTGACCGTCTCGCACGTTCGACCAACGACCTCTTCGCCATCACCCACGGAATTGAATCCGCCGGAGCCTCGTTCCGGTCCCTGCGTGAGCCATGGGCGGACACAACAGGCTCCATGGGCAGGTTCCCGCTCACTGTTTTCGCCGGACTTTCCGGACTCGAGCGCAATCCCATCAACGAACGCACCGAGGAAGGCCGGACGTCGGCGAAAAAACGTGGCGTGAAGTTCGGCCGAAAATGTAAACTGACGCAACACCAACAGAGCCAGGTCAGGTCAATGCTCGGGGATGGTCAGTCAATTCGCGCCATCGCCCGACACTTCAACGTCGGCGTCGCCACGATCGACCGCATCAAGCGCAAAACCCAGCTCTAATGAAAACCTGGCCGTTTTTGACCCACTTCGTGCGTACAGGGCCCACAAGTATCGGAGACCTGCTCCGTCGGGCTGGTGTTTACGAGGGTGGGAACTGACGACGGCCAACCGAAGGGTGGACTATCGTCGGTGACTGACCAAAGGCTCAAAGCCCGGTCATGGCGCTGCCGACAGCACTAATCTGTCCGAAGAATGTAGCACTCTTCGGACACAACCTTGTATCTGTCCGAAAAATGTATCATATTTCGGACATGGCGACCTCAGCACACGATAGTGACCTTCGATCCCGGCTCCTCGCCCGGATCGCCTCCAGCCCGAACGAGGTCTGGACGCCCGGCGATTTCGCCGATCTTGGCGGCCGCGCCGCCATCGACAAAACCCTGCAGCGCCTCGCCACTGCAGGCGATCTACGCCGCATCGACCGCGGTCTCTACAATCAGCCCCGCAAGAATGAGCTGACCGGCCGCCCCACCGTGCCCGATTATCGCGCCGTCATCCGCGCCGTCACCCGCCGCGACCAGGCGCGTGCCGTGGTGGACGGCATGACCGCCGCGAACGATCTCGGCCTCACCACCGCCGTGCCCGCGCGCATCGAGGTACTGGTGGATGCACGCCTGAAGCCGATCAAGCTCGGTAGCCAAGAGATCCACTTCAAATTCGCCGCGCCCAGCCGCCTCTATTGGGCCGGCCGGCCGGCGATGCGCGTTGTCCAGGCGCTGCACTGGATGCAGGACATGCTAACCCAGGACGATGAGCGCTCCCGCGTCCAGACCGCGCTGCGCCGCCTTTTCGCCGACCCGCAGCATGGGCAGGCGATCCGCGACGATCTACGCGCCGGCCTATCCGCGCTGCCGATCTGGATGCAGGAGTTCTTGCGAGGCCTGCTCAGCGTAACCGATGCGGACGAGGGTCAGCCATGACCACCGCAGCCTACAAGCAGGTCATCGCCGCGCCGCCGTCTGACCGGCTTGATCTGTTTCTTACCACCGCCAATCGGCTCGGCACGCCGATCGGTAATGTCGAAAAGGATTTCTGGGTCTGCTGGACCTTGAATGCGCTCTATCACGAACGGCCCGCCGACGGACCACGCCTGCTATTCAAGGGCGGCACCTCGTTGTCGAAAGCTTATGGCCTAATCGAGCGCTTTTCCGAGGACATCGATGTCACCGTCTTCCGCGGCGACCTCAATGAGGCCGCTTCGGTCGAGGAACTGGAGGCTCTGTCGAACAAGAAACGCCGCGCCAGGCTTGACGCGATCCGGGACGCATGCCGTGCCTATATCACGGGTCCGCTCAACGAATTCCTCAGCGCACAGCTCGGTGACGCCACCAATGGCACCGGGCGGATTGAGATCGACGAAGCCGATCCCGATGGTCAGACGTTGCTCGTCTGGTATCCCGAGGTTGAGCCACGCGACGGAGCCTATGTGCGGCCGGCAGTGCGAATCGAATCCGGCGCGAAGTCAGCGCTCGATCCCAACCGTCCCGTTACAATTCGACCCTATGTCAGTGAGGAGGCTGGTGGGCTCGATCTGACGGTCGTCGGCGTCACCACGATTGAAGCCACCCGTACCTTCTGGGACAAGGTGGTGATCGCACATGGCTTGCGGCGCTGGTACGAACGGCGCGGCGTGCTCCGGCAGGAAGGCCAGCGCGTGTCACGGCACTATTACGACCTGCATTGCCTGCTCGGCTCCGAGGTCGGAAAAGCGGCGCTCACGGACCGCGAACTCGGCGCCGATTGCGTGCGCCACGCCCGCATATTCTTTGATCGACCGGACTATGATCTGACCTCCGCCGCCCCGGGATCATTTGCCATCGCACCGGTCAGCGAGATGATTGATGCGCTTGGTCGTGATTATGCCAACACTACTGCCATGATCTTTGGCGCGGCTCCCGGATTCGAAGATATCCTGGCGACCGCCACACAGATCGAGCGGATCATAAACGACGGGGTAACTACTCTCCCCTTTCCCGCTGAATCCGGCCCGATGCAATGCTGACCGCGCAGCTGCCGTTCCGGATTCCCTGACAGGGCACGGTCATGCATTGGACGATCCGGCCGTTTCCGTCCGACTGTGCGCGAAGGGTTTGACAGCGTAGGCCGGGCGGGCTATCGGGGGCCGCGGATGGGCCACTTCGGATCGGGAACCAGGGCCGCGCCACCGCGCCGCGTCCATACGGGGGCGGGTCGATGCCGACGGTGAACGGGGCGTCGCTGCCTAGGCAGCTTGACGGCTGCCAGTCCCGGTCCGGTGCCATCAGGCGGAGTGGCGGGGCGGGCGCGGAGACGGTCGGGACGGTCAACGCGCCCTTCATGCTGCTGGACATCCTGGTGGCGGTGCTGCCGGGAGGACGACGCGGAGGACCCCGCGCAACTCCGGCCTGCCGCCGTCGCGCAGGGACGGGGACGGGACCGCGCGGAGCGCCGGAAAGGGCTCCGGCGGCAGGGGGCCGAAGGCGGGGGAGACGGACCCGGGCAACCTGCGGACGGTCGCCGTGACCGGGACCAGCCCGGTGGCCGGGTGCCGCGGGTGCGGCCACGACCTGACCGGAACCGAATGCACGGGGCACGGGAGCGCGGCGGGGCCGACATCGTGTTCGAGACCGCCGGGCGCCGGGTCGTGGCCGGGGTCAGGGACTGCCCGCGCTGCCAGGCCCGGACGACGGGGGCGTTCCCCGACACCATGCCGGGGCCGCTGCAGTACGGGCTGGGCATCGTCGCCTGCGCCGTGCTTTCGGCGCTTCTGGACGGGACCGGCATCACCGTTCGGCGCCGCCGCATGCGCTATCCGGCGGCGGCGTGAAGCCGCGCCGCCGTGGCCCGCCCCACGTCGGAGGCCATCGGGCTGGCGGGGAGGATATCCCTCCAGGTCGGCGGGCTGAAAAGGAGGGAAGCGGTGAATGGATGCATCCATTTCTACGGTGAGGGATCCGCGTCCTTATCCGGAACCAGCTCCGGTTCCGTCGCGGATATCCTTGATGGGGATGGGTCAATACAATGTTCCAGGGCCGGAACCGGATTCCCCCGATGGACAAGGAAGTCGCGGAATGTCGGGATCGGACATTCGAAACCTCCATCCTCGCGTTCATGCAGGCTCCCGCGATGGATGAGATGGCGCAGGAATGAATCCTCGTCCATGGGCTGACCGGCCCTGGGTGTCTGCGGTGGATGTTTCGGCAGTTCCCAGGACACATCCTCCGGCCTGTCCCCAAAGCGCCGGTGCCGACGGATGGAGGCGAGCATGTCGTCCTGATATGGCCCGTATCCATCCGTCCCTGGAGAGCAGTCGCGCATGACCGCCGCCACCAGTCGGCGGGCGTCTTTCATGGGATCCGACAGTCGCCGCCTATAGACAGCAAGTCGCAGGTTCCGTTCCTGTTCATGAACCTGTCCAGCGTCAACATCGTCCAACCGCCCGCGGGTCCGCAGTAGTCCGCGGGCCATGGCCCGCAGGGCATTGTGCAGATGCTGCGGCCAGGCGTCGGAGACATCCACGGCCCAGTCGGTCCATTGCCGGCGGGCGGCATCGCTGCCGCGAACGTCATAGGTCCGGAACATCCTGTGCGCCACGCTGGCCGCCTGCTCCGGCTGCAGCGACCCCAACCGCATGACATTGTCCGCCGTCAGGCGGGAGCCGCTGGCGAATCTTTCGATGACCGAAAGGGAATCGCCCAGACCGGCGAACAATGGCACGAGCGGAAGTCCATGCAAGCCCGTATGCAGCGACTGGATCATTGACGCCACCGGTGGCTGCAGGCTCTGAATCTCATCCACCATCAGCACGATGGGGCGGTCCCAGATCCAGTTCGGCCCCTTGATCCTGTCGCCGCACAGCGTTGACAGGATATTGTTCAGGGACCGTGGACCAGGCTGTACGATGGTACCGTCGGCCAGTTCCATACCGGTGCCGGAAAATCCGGCCCGTCCCGTTCGTCCGGCAGTATGTTCCGTGCGCCAGACCAGGGAAGCGCCGGGACGCACGGCCTCGATTATGGCAACGGCCAGTTCCGCCTCATCCTCCAGATCCGCAGGTTTGATCTTCACGACATAGGGCGCGTTCTCCGCATCCTTTCTCCACCGGTCGATGAGATGGTTGAGGATCGAGGTCTTGCCGGCGCCGGGCGCCCCCTGCAGCAGCGCCGTCATGCTGGAGGCTTCTTTTCCAGCCGTCACTTTCCCCAAGGCATTTCGGCAGAGCCTGTCGATAAGCCGCATCTCTCCATCGCGACCGGTCAGGAATGGGGCCTCATCGCGGTCCGGCATATGGCTGAATTCCTCCAGACCCTGCAGATCGACCATTTTCTGTCCTTTCATGACATTGATGCTGGGATCCTACAGGATTCCGGCGCCTGAAGCCAGCTTCTTCGCTTGGTCCAGGACCTGAAGCCTTGGAGACGGAGGTTCAGTCAGGCTTTTCCGACACCCATATGCAGGAGACCGACGGCCACATCCGTCCGATTCATCGTCGGCCAACGGGAGCGCAGGACCGCATGGACCCGGCCGATTTCCGGCCTAAACCCAACAAAGGAACGTAAAGTAACATAGGCCCCGTTCCGGTCCGGAAGGACCGCAGGGATCGTGCCGTCCTTTGCCGGGCATGTTGACATGGGCGCGTGGGCGGCGGTCTGAGTTCCCGGATACGTTCGGGCGGAAAGTAGCGGTGGAACGCGGTTTTCCCGATCCCGAGCTGCCTGATGACATCGCTGACGAACGGATGGTTCTCCGTGTCCCGGAGCAGTGACTCCGCAAGGCGGATTTTCCCGTCGTCCATCGACCGGGGCCGGCCGCCCCTGCGGCCCTGCCTGCTGGCTGCCGCCAGCCCCGCCCTGGTGTTCTCCACGATCAGCTCCCGCTGGAACCCGTCGAAGGCCGCCGTCATGTGGAAGAGCAGGCGCCCTTCCGGTGTGGCGGTGTCGATGTTCTGCGTGAGTACCCGAAGGTCGATGTTCCGGGCCTGCATGTCCTGAACGGTCTGGATGGCCTGCCTCAGGGAACGCACCAGCCGCGAGAGCTTCCGGACGACCAGGGCATCGCCGCCGCGGAGATACGCGAACGCGGCCTTCAGCTGCGGCAGGGCCAGCACCGCGGAGATGGGCCGGCACCTCCGCGGCATCGGGGAGCGGGTCCCCGCCGGACTGGCGCTCTACGGCCAGCGGGCCGGGATCGCGCGGATGCTCGGCAAGGTGGATGACCTGGTCGCCCCGAAAGGGCGCGGAGCGGGAGAGGGGACGCGGATGGACGACCTGCCTTGCGGCACCGGGGAACGTCGGCGGAGGAGGAGGCGGCGGCCGATGCGGCGGGGTCTCGACATCGGCGGCATCCTCGCCGCCGTGGAGAAATCCGACGAACAGGTCGCCCGAGACGCCCTCGGACTGTTCGGAATCGGGGGTGCCGGACGACGCAGGCGGCGTGTGGCGGGCTACGCCAGGGAAAGGGGCCCGGCTGCGGCCTAGCGGGGCAGGGCGCAGCCTTTTCACGGGTCGGCGGTGCCATGGCGGAGGGTCACTGCCGGGAACTGGCGCTGCTGCTTGCCTGTGTGGTCACCCGCAGGACCGCCGCCGACAGTCCGGTCCACGGGCCCGGTCTTCAGGACGCGATCCATGCCCTTCTGAAGGACGCCGTGCGGGACCGGTCCGGGCGGGAGGCCGGTATCACCGCCACGGCCCGCGTGATCGCCCGCGCGAGGGCGGAGGCCGACCTCCGTGTCTCCGTCAGCCAGGGGATATAGGAGAGTCCCCTCGCGGCCGAAACCGAAAGGTTCCGGGGAGAGCCGGTCTACGCCGATCCGGCGCTTGCCGGGGAATGGCGGGACCGGTATGGAAGGGCCGCGGGGCGGCTGGCGCGGCGGGAGGTCGTGCCGACTCCGCTGGAGCGGCTGGTTGCCGCGGCGGTGGTGGCCGCCAAAGGGGACGGGCCGGAGCGGACCGCGGAGGCGATGACCGGTGCGCTCGGAAAGGGGCGGCCGGAAATGGATGTCCCGACGCTTCGGCGGGAGCGGGATGTCCTGGCCGCGGCGCTCGGATCGCCAGATATGGGGATGGACCAAGGGATTCTCGCGGCGCGGCTCTACGGCGCCTTCACGGCCTCCGAGATCAGGGCGATGGCCACGGCGGGCCGTGACGGTGAGGTTCCGAAGGTCGTGCGGGGCGCGGATGCCGGAGCCGTCGGCCGCCAATGTGAGGGCGCTGCATGAGGTCGTGCCCGCCCCGACCGCGCCGTGGGAGGCGCTGCATCGGTCCATCGGGCGATCGATCGGCGTCGCGTCGGTAAGGGACCGCACCGTCGCCGTGGGTGTCGGGGGATGAGGACCGCAACCCGTTCCGGGCCCGCTCCGCTGCAATGGGTGTTTCGGGAGGGAAGACGGATGGCCTGCGTTCCCATGGACCCCGCGACCCCTCCCAATGGAAGATGCGGGTCAGGCCATCAGTCGAACGGCGAGGGTGCCCGCCACGCGCCACGGTCCCGCTCTGTGTCCGGTCCGGGCCGACGGTCGAGCAGATCACTGAGACGGTTCTCTGTCTCCGCCCGGGGATTCATCCGCGCGATCCACAGGGCCTCGGAGAGACGGTCACTTGACAGGACGGGCAGGAGCCTTGAGGTCTCCATCGGTGTGGGGCCTCTTTCCGCCTGGAGGTCAAGGATCTGGACGATGGGGGGCGTATCGCTTTCCCTTTCCGTCACCTGCCACATCTCACGTGCGCCAAGGGCCGCGTAACGGTCTGGCTTGTCATGGTCGAGATGGGTGACCTCCACCTCCACCACCAGATCCGACGGTGTGGCGGACTCGAAGTCCTGAAGCGCCCGCTTGCCCGTTTTCGCGGAGGCATACCAGGCCTCGGCGTTCCCGCCGACATAGAAGGCCGCGTCCGCCTCTAGACCCGTGCCCTCCGGATCTCCGGGACGTTTCCAGCGGGTGCCTCCCAGGAGCACCACCTGCTTCCCCAAAAGGGATCCGGCGATCTCCACGAGCCGATCCGTCGCTTTGGCGTTGACTTCATGGACACTTGACGGTGACATCCAGCAGATGATGCCCTGGGCTGCGTCGACCATCACGCGACGGCCCGCCAGGTTCCAGTCCATTCCGGCCAGTCTCTCCATCATGTACAGGGGTATGCTGTCGATGCGGTGGAACTGCGATCCCATGGGACCAGTGACGCACTCCATGATATCCTCCATGCCGGATCGCCATTCCTCCTACACCATGGCAGGTCATATCTGCAACCGTCCCTGACAGGTCGCCGGGACGGGCGGTGTCCGGCATCGAGCTGTCCTGACGGGATTTCCGGTACTCTGGCCTCCCGCGAAGGAACGGGCGGTTCCGGCGGGCGGTGGATCCCCGGCGAAGGCAAACGCCGGCGCCTCTCATGGCATCTGTCAGGAGGGGCCGCTGCACGGACCATAGGTTCAGGTGCTCCTCCCGACATACGGACCCCATGATTCGGTGACAGGCCCAGTCCGCTACCTGTCACCCTACCATTCCGGGATCCGACTCGCCGCCTGAGAGATATTGCTATTCCCCACCGGATGCCTATAGGAACCAACCGCGATGACTGTCGCATTGGCTTTATTGGACCGGTACAGACGGCGCGGGGCAGGGCGGCAGGAAACGGCGGATGGAGACGCTTGGTCCATGCCAGAGCACGGCATCAGAAGCACCTATTCACAATGCCCCTTTCAATTGCAGGTGCGTGATCAGTCCGGAAAGATCCAGTCGTCGGCCAGCGCCTTCTTCTTCGAGATGGAGGACGCATGGTTCATCATTACGAACTGGCATGTGGTCAGCGGCCTTAACTTCCTAACTGGTGAGCCGGTGGCGACGCAGTTCCGTGAACCTTTCAGCCTGACCGCCAAATTGGCTTCCTATTCTGTAGGTGCCGGCAACAGCCGGTCATTCGGACTCGCGCCTCATGAGATTCCCCTCTACCGCGGCGAGCATCCGGTTTGGCTTGAACATCCGGACCTTGGGCGGTCCTGTGACGTGGTCGCCATCCCTTTCGAGAGGCCTACCTCCTGTCCCGATCCCATGCACAACGCCGCGAACCGAATCAGCAAGACCAACATACCCGTCGAGCCCGGATGCACTGTCTTCGTGATCGGCTTTCCGCACGCCATCAGCGTCGGTTTCGGCTTGCCGTTGTGGAAGTCTGGATATGTGGCCTCCGAGCCATACTATGATGTCCGGCTTGCAGGAAAATCACAGGAGTATGGCGGTCTCGCAGGAGGTAGGGATATCCCGGCTTTCTTCATTGATGCGCAGACGCGTGCCGGCATGTCGGGATCGCCGGTATTCGCACGTTACCATCACGTTACCATGGCCCTTGGGATACGAGCGATCCGTACCGTGAGATAGATCCGGCCGAGCCCGGTTTCTGGGAGAGAAGCGACGTGATGCTGTGGGGCAGTCAGGGCACCATGTTCATCGGCTGCTACAGTGGCCGTGCCGGGGCCAAAGAGGAAGGGGCAGCTTTAGGCATGTGCTGGCGTGTGGATGCCATCCAGAAGATTTGCCGGACGCGCAATCCCGGGACGAATCCGCATTTCAGGAGGTGAGATAGGGCCATCGGCGATCATCCTGAACAGAAGTATCCTGATTATCCGGCGGTTGGCCAGAACGAACCCCTCAGAGCTTTATGGGGTGATGGGCTCGAAGCTGCATATTTGACCACGAAAACGAACATTAGGCGGACATTCGATGCCGTTTTCTCCGGGCTTGTCGGAGCCTTTACGCAGATAGACCCCATGGAGGAATGTAGGGCCGATTGGCACACTAATACCAAACCAAACAATTGATCACCGATAGGCGCCCCGGATCGGCCTAAACCCAACAAAGGAACGTAAAGTAACATAGGCCCCGTTCCGGTCCGGAAGGACCGCAGGGATCGTGCCGTCCTTTGCCGGGCATGTTGACATGGGCGCGTGGGCGGCGGTCTGAGTTCCCGGATACGTTCGGGCGGAAAGTAGCGGTGGAACGCGGTTTTCCCGATCCCGAGCTGCCTGATGACATCGCTGACGAACGGATGGTTCTCCGTGTCCCGGAGCAGTGACTCCGCAAGGCGGATTTTCCCGTCGTCCATCGACCGGGGCCGGCCGCCCCTGCGGCCCTGCCTGCTGGCTGCCGCCAGCCCCGCCCTGGTGTTCTCCACGATCAGCTCCCGCTGGAACCCGTCGAAGGCCGCCGTCATGTGGAAGAGCAGGCGCCCTTCCGGTGTGGCGGTGTCGATGTTCTGCGTGAGTACCCGAAGGTCGATGTTCCGGGCCTGCATGTCCTGAACGGTCTGGATGGCCTGCCTCAGGGAACGCACCAGCCGCGAGAGCTTCCGGACGACCAGGGCATCGCCGCCGCGGAGATACGCGAACGCGGCCTTCAGCTGCGGCCGGTCAGCCCGTGCGCCGGAGGCCTTTTCGACGAAGAGCCTGCCACACCCCGCGCCGCCCAGGGCCTCGAGCTGGAGGGACGGGTTCTGGTCAAGGGTCGAAACCCGGGCATAGCCGACAGGCCAGCTGGTCTCCGCAAAGGTTCCCAAAACGGTCCGCGGAGGCAGCTATCGGAACATTTCCACGGGAACAAGGAAAAGGAACCGTATATCGGGGATATTTATGGCAACGCGTTCCCGAAACCCTGGTTTCGGGAACGCCCCTGAAACATCCCTGAAGAGGAACAGCATGCCCCGAATGCGCATCCTGAACGCGGCTGAACAGGCACGCTTCGAACATCCCCCGGTTTTCAGCGCTGCCGAGCGCAGGCGGCACTTCGACCTCTCCCAATCGGTCATGCATGTGGCGCGGTGTCTGCGGGGGCCGGCCAACCGGATCGGGTTCCTTGTGGCCTACGGCTATTTCCGTGCGGCAAGGCGGTTCTTCCCACCGGAACGGTACCATGAGCGCGACATTGGGTTCGTGTCCCGCGCACCTGGCCTGCCCCCGATTCATTCCCGCCGGAGAAATAGGCCTAAACGGACCATAGCTGCATATATGGACATCTGAAAGAACGAATGGGGAACAAATGGCTGTCTTAATGAACACAAATCCGGCGTCCATGATCCCCTTATGAATACAGCGGATGGCGCGCGATATTTTCGGCCGGAAACCTGTATCCACGTCCATCCGCGACCCGCTCGGCGCTGACCGGGCATTTGGGCCGGTTGGGATTGATCCCCACGATCCGATAGCGTTCACCTTCCCGCGAGAACGTCCGGCCGTAATCGGAAGGTTCCAACCCGAATTGCGGTGCCAGAACCTCGAACAGGGCCTTGTCCGGCGAGTGGAGGGCCCCGTCTTCCATCGGGATCCCGACACGGAACCCGATCCCGAACCCGTGCCGCAGATCGATGTCGCCCGGATCCTCTCCCTCGACGGTGAGCCCATGGGTTTCAGCAACTTCGCGACAGGCCTTCATGAGGTCGCGACGCGGACGGTCACAGAGTTGCGGGGCATAGCGCGCGGTGGGACAGCCCTGGATGACGCGGGCGGCCGGATCACAGTCCTGTTTGCATTGCCGGGCGTCCGCCGCCTGGCTGAGGATCGAACCCGCCTCCTGTTCTCTTTCACATCAATGCCTTCGCTTTGTGGACAGTGCCCCGCGAGATACCCATTTCGTGCGCGATCCCTGTGGGAGAGAGCCCTTCGGTCAGTCTGTCCTGGATGGCCGCCATGTCTGTCTTGGGGGTCCGGCCGCGGTACACACCCCGCAGCCTTGCGGCAGCGATGCCCTCGGCCTGGCGCTCCTGTCGCAGGTTGGTCTCGAACCCAGCAAGAACCCCGAGCATGTCAAGGAAGGCCTTTCCGGTTGCCGAGGAGGTGTCAGCCGGCTGCTCTGTGGCAACCAGATACGCCCCTTGATTTCAGGTGGGCCGCGATGGTCCGCAGGTCGCCGAGGCCGCGGGCAGGCCGGTCAATGCGGGTGACCACCAGTGCCTCGCCGGGATTGATGAGGTCGGGGATGGTTTCCGGTTCCGGTCGTCCTTCCAGGGTGGCGCCGCCTTTCCGCTCGGTCCTGACCACGCCACATCCCGCCGCTTCCAGAGCCTTCACCTGGGCATCGGGATTCTGATTGATGGTGGAGATCCGCGCATATCCGATCCTGGCCGGAAAAGTGTTCATTCCGGGTGTGCCCTCGACATGATCTGTCCATTATCCCGATTCAGGCCCAGAACAGACACAGGAACGGCCTGTTCACCTGTTCATCGGGAGCGTCATTACGGGTATACCCCAAATGACGCCCATGCCGCCTCGGGGGAGGATTCCCGGTCCATTCAACGTGACCGGAGGATTGTCCATGACGACGGATGTAGATGCGATGGCTGATGACCGGTCCGCCGTATGCCGGTGAGGGTGACCGCCGAGGCGGTGGGAATCAGTCGATCAGGGCTGGACATAGTCCCTGGATGGTAGCACGGGGAACTGAAGGAAAGAAGGCGCTGCGGCGAAAGCGGCCTTGCGGTCGCCCGCTCTCCGCAGTGTCGGGTCGAGTGCCGGAAGGGGCGAAAAACCCCGTTAAGGACTTGCCCGATGCCGTTTCATGATTTCAAGCACGGTGTTCTTGCTGATTCCGAGGTCGTGCGCGATCCATCGGTAGCTCCGGCCCTCCCCGACGGCCCGGATGACCTTCGGCGCGAGCCTGTCCGATTTCGGTCTCTGCCCGGGCTGGCGACCGAGTTTCTTTCCCCGCGCCTTCGCCGCCGCCAGTCCTGACCTGACGCGCTCGCCCAGCAGGTCGCGCTCGAACTGCGCGATGCCCGCCAGCATTGTGGCCATCATCCGTCCGTGCGGGGTGTCCAGTTCGAATGTCAGGCCGTGCATCGCGACCAGTGAGACATTCCAGCCCGATAGCATTTCCAGGGTGGCGAGCAGATCCCGGGTCGACCGCCCCCACCGGGAGAGCTCGGTCACGAGGATGGCGTCGATCCGGCGGGCCTGGGCAAGGTCGATCACCTGCCTGCGGAGGCGGCGGGAGGCCGAGGCTCCCGAAGCGGTTTCCTCGAAAACCCCGACAACCTCATAACCGCAGCGACGGGCGAATCCCTTCAGGTCGGCGACCTGCCGGTCGCAGCTCTGGTCGGCGGTCGAGACACGGGCGTAGATGGCGGCTGACCGTCCCATTTGAACCCCACTGGATTTTCGGTGTGTAACCCATTGAAATCCATCATAGGGCAACCGTCCCTGACAGACCACCCTTCAAGGAGGACAGACTGAATGCCAAGACGCAATGTCCTGACGGCCCGCCAGCGGGCCTCTCTCTTCGACCTGCCCTCTGACGGGGCGTCCCTGCTGCGTCACTATACCTTGGCGGATGACGACATCGAACACATCCGGTTACGACGGAGACCGGAAAACCAGATCGGTTTCGCGCTGCAGCTCTGCGCGTTCCGCTATCCGGGGCGGCTGTTGAGGCCGGGCGAACTGATCCCCGAAGCCCTGTCCAGTTTCGTCGCCGCCCAGATCGGGCTGAGGACGGAGGATCTTCTGCCATACGCAAGCCGCGAGAACACCAGGTACGAGCATCTCTCGGCCCTGCGCGGGATTTACGGGTACAGGATGTTCACGGGCAAGCGGGCGAAGAGGATGAAATCCTGGATCGGCCAGCAGGCCGAAGCGGCGGAATCAAACGAAGGCCTCGTGAGTGACTTCGTGGCGGAATGCCGGCGTCAGCGGATAATCCTGCCCGGCATCTCGACCATCGAGAGGCTGTGCGCCGGTGCCCTGGTCTCCGCCGAGCGCCGGATCGACGCCCGGATCGTCGCTCGCCTGAAAGGCGGGATGCGCGACCGCCTTGACAGCCTCATCAACGAGGACGCGGATGGCAGGATCAGCAGATTCGTCTGGCTGCGCCAGTTCGAGGTGGGTCGAAACACGGCCGATCTCAACCGCCAGCTCGACCGGCTGGAGTTCCTGCAGGGGATCGACCTCCCGCCCGCGGTCCTTGATGATATCCCACCCCACCGGATCAAACGCCTGCGGCGCCAGGGCGAACGGTACTTCACGGGCGGTCTTCAGGAGATCACCGGTGACCGCCGCCTCGCCATTCTGGCCACCTGCGTCGTGGAGTGGCGCGCTTCCATTGCGGATGTCGTCGTCGAAACACATGACCGGATCGTGGGCCGGGCATGGCGGGAGGCGAGGAAACACTGTGAACTTCGGGTCAGGGAGGCGCAGGCGGACATCTCCGGCACACTGGCCGGTTTTGGATCGCTGGGCGCGGCGCTGCTGCTGGCAAGGGGCGATGACGCGGCCCTGACCGGCGCGGTTGACGCGTCCTGCGGCTGGGACGGGCTGGGGACGCTTGTCGCCAAGGCCACCAGACTGGGGCAGACCGCCAAGGCCGAGCCCCTGGACCATATCGTGAAGGGGTTCCACAGTTTCAGGCTCTATGCGAGACGCATGCTGAACGCGCTGGATATCAGGGGCGGTACCGCGGCCCAGCCCCTGCTCGATGCCGCAGCCATTATCCGGGACGGGCTGGACATTCCCTCCCGGTCGATGCCTTTCCTGGCACCCCGGTCAAAGTGGCGGGAACAGATGCGAAAGCCGGAAACCGACATGGAGCGGCTTTGGACCGTGGCGGTGATGTGCCATCTGCGTGAAGCCTTCCGGTCCAACGACATCTGGCTGGCACATGCCCGCCGGTATGCCGACACAAGACAGGTGCTCGTGCCGGTCGAGGTGGCGCAGGCCATGCCGGAACTCACGATTCCACTGGAACCCGGCGCCTGGATCAGGGATCGCAGACGCCGGCTTGAGGATGGACTGGCCCGTCTCGCGGCGGCGGTCAGGAACGGCGCCCTTCCCAACGGCATCATCGAAGCCGGCGAGCTGCGAATCGAGCGCCTGAAGGCCGATGTGCCCGAAGAGGCCGGTGAGCTGGTCCGCGATCTGTACCGGCGTCTGCCCAATGCCCGGATCACGGATATCCTTCTCGACGTGGACAGCGCGACGGGCTTCACCGAGCCTTTCACGCATCTGCGCACGGGCACCCCCTGCAGGGACAGGATCGGGCTGCTGAATGTCCTGCTGGCGGAAGGGCTGAACCTTGGCCTGAGCAAGATGGCCGAGGCGACCAGTTCGCATGACTATCTCCAGCTGTCCCGCCTGTCGCGCTGGCACGTCGAGAACGGGGCGATCAACCAGGCCTTGGCCATGGTGATCGAGGCGCAGTCCAGACTGCCCATGGCCCGGCACTGGGGCTCGGGCCGGACCTCATCCAGCGACGGGCAGTTCTTTCCGGCCGCGCGCCAGGGCGAGGCCATGAACCTGGTCAACGCCAGATACGGTCAGGATGCGGGACTGAAAGCCTACACCCATCTGTCCGATCAGTTCGGACCTTTCTGGATCGCCGCCATACCCTCCACGGTGAGCGAGGCGCCGTACATTCTGGACGGCCTGTGCCTGACCGAGACCGGAAAGCGGATCAGGGAACACTACACGGACACGGGCGGGTTCACCGATCTCGTGTTCGCGGCCAGCTCGCTGCTGGGCTATCTCTTCATCCCCCGCATCCGGGACCTGCCATCCAAGAGGTTCCACGTCTTCGATCCCGGAAGCGTCCCAAAAGAACTCAAAGGCGTGACCGGGGACAGAATCCGGGAAATGACGGTCATCGACAACTGGTCCGATGTGCTTCGCTGCACCGCCACGATGCTCTCCGGCAAGGTACCGCCGAGCCAGATGCTGAAGCAGCTGTCGGCCCGGCCGCGCCAGCACGACCTGGCCATAGCGCTGCGGGAGGTCGGACGGATCGAGCGGACGCTGTTCATGATTGAATGGGCGCTGGATACCGACATGCAGCGACGGGCCAGTATCGGCCTCAACAAGGGCGAATCACACCATGCCCTGAAGAACGCGTTGCGGATCGGCCGCCAGGGCGAGATCCGGGACCGGACAACCGAGAGCCAGCACTTCCGTCTCGCCGGCCTGAACCTGCTGACGGCGATAATCATATTCTGGAACACGCGGCAGCTCGGCGCGGCCGTCATGCAGCGCAGGCGCGCGGGTCTGGAAACGCCTGATAAACTGCTCGCGCATATCTCGCCCCTCGGATGGGAGCATATCCTTCTCATCGGCCAGTACATCTGGCCTGGAGAGGGAGCCGAAATCGCCTGAAGGGGTTTTTCGCCCCTTCCGGCACTCGACCCCCGATAGGCTCTCCCGCGAAGGGACTCCAGCCGTCCCGGGCCCGGAATCACCGGCGCCAGGGGGCCAGTGTTGCACTTCGGAATGGAAGTGGGGTGTCGTTTTGTGACCTGATGGCATTCCATCGACGCAACACCATGGGTCATGGTCTGGAGCGTCGAATATACGAGCGAGTTCGGGGACTGGTGGGAGACGCCCGCGGTGAGCGAACGGGGGGACGTTCCCCATAAGCGTTAACCTGTTTTGTCGCCGCATGTTGCGACACGTTTCAATGTCCAAAAAAGCAGTCAAAAGGTCGATTCATCCGCAGGTCTCACCGGTTTCCCTCCTTTCGTTGGCCATTCGGGCCAGTGGGATGGAGGATTCGAAGCCATTCAGTCCCTGTCCGAAGAACAGGTTAACGCTTATGGGGACGTTCCCGCGGTGGTGGAGCTGCCTGTAGGCAGGGGCCCGGACTGCCGTATCCCCAATGCTCGGGGATAAAGGGTTCGCGGCACGGTCACATGCGGGAGCTTCGCGTTCAGGGCGGCGGAAAGCCCATTCGCGTGTTCCACGCCTTTGATCCCCGCCGCTCGGGAGAGGCCAATGCGCCAAAAAGCCCGTCACATCAGTCCAAAGCCGGAAATCCTGTGGGACTTTCGGGACCTTTGTTGGGATGAACCCTACTTCCCATATATGCAGCTTTGGTCCGTTTAGCATGAGGCGCATTAGCGCGTTACATGCTTTCATGCTTCTAGCGCTATTGAGTAGACTTTCACACCTTCTCGCTCTTTAGAATGCAGACGTTCTGTCTTGGGGAACATGGGCGACATGAAGAACACATAGCGATGGCTCTCGGGGCGGCTCTCTAGCTTTGCCAAGTCGTCTTCCAGTTTTTGATTGTTCTCTGGTCTCACGGCCGCAAATGTCTCCGCGCCGACAAGTCCAGGCTCCAGACTTTCCACATCGAGAGTGCCTTTTGGTGCATGTGCGCCAGGTGCAAGTCTGAATCCCTTTGCTTCTGGATGCCATTGCATGAGCAGACCGGCCGCTTTCACCGCAACGAGATAGGTGAACGTCTGGTTCACTTGCTCGATGAGGTTGAGCGGCCGGTCGTCCAATGGGTGCGAGCCGATGCGCTGGAACTTGATAGCTTCCAAAGCTTGGAGCGGTGAAGGTGGTAATGCTGCGAGAGCTTCTTGCGCACACGCAGCACTGTCCTCAATACGTTTCAGGACTTTGTGAATATCAGCTTGCGATTTTAGTGTGATTATCGACATGCTTTCATGTTGTACGCTTTGTATGCTTCCCACATCTTGAGGAAAAGCTGCTTCTTTGCGCCTTGGCTAAAGCCGAACTCGCGCCCTGCCCTTTCCGAGAACTCTTCGAAGGTGCTTTGCGGAATCCGCACCTGTAACGGTTGCAGCGGCTCTTTCGATTCCCGTGTGTCGGTTGCGATCACATCAGGGGCTTTATCGGCTGGAGGCGGTGCACCCTTCCCACTTTTGAGTTTTGCAATATTGGTTCCCATCACGCCACCTGCCTTTCGCCGAGCTCGGCCATCATGTCGATTACGCTTTGCGCCAGCTTCGACGCACGATCATTCAGCGTGCGGAACGAGGTTTCGGTAATGGCCTTGCCAATGTCAGAGGCCGAGCCATAGGCTGTTGAAACGGAAACTTCGCCATCGAGAACGGCGTAACCGGCCTGCTCGAGATATTGACGCACGGCGGCGTTCTCACGCTCGCTTCCCGTTGTCTTGAACATGGCAAAGGCGATCTTCTCCGTTGCGATGCCCTTCTTGCGAAGCGCATGCGCCAGGATGACGCCAGGATGCAGGTCATCGACCGTTTGGCCGGTCGGAATCACGATGAGATTGGGGGCTTTGGTGATCTCATAGGCTTGCTCCGAGGCATTGGGCCTGCCGTCGATGATCAGTGTGTCAAGGCGCGGTCCATCTTCGAGCGCGGTCTTTACCGATGCAAAGCTCTGTATCTGGATTTCAGGCGTCACGCCATTCTCGGCGCGCCGTCCTGCCCAATGGGTGCAGGTTTGTTGGCGTGTGTCGAGGTCTGCGATTTTGGTGGACAAGCCACCAGCGACGAACTCTCGCGCCATCATGCGGGCGAGCGTGGATTTTCCGACGCCGCCTTTTTGGGACACCATCCCAATCTTGTAGGTCATTGATACTGCTCCGATCTGCCAAATCGTTGTTTTGCATCATGGGCCTAAACCCAACAAAGGAACGTAAAGTAACATTGTTGGGTTTAGGCCAATATAGGACGGCGCCACCGATCACACGCAGCATGATGTTCTATTTTTGTTCTTGAATCTTTATTTGGTTTGGTATCAGCACCCGGGAAATCTGCGCACGTGTGGGTATGGTCGAAACCTCCGTCAACCGAATTCTGCGAATTCGGCGACTGGCCGTGCGTGAGGGAATGTCGTGATGTACATGGAATACGGGCGGGTCATGCGGGTGCTCACCGGGGCCAGGGCCTTCAAACAGGATTACGTCTGGGAGCAGGGGCGCGGCGGTGGTATGACGCTGCAACCAGTTGATGCGGATCCGAACCGGAAACCGGGATATTCTTGGCGAGGCGCGAGGGCGGAAATTGCGGGGGGGGGGGGGGGGGGGGGGAGCGAAGATGCAGATTCGGATCGACGAGTTGAAAGCGACCGAAGCCTTAGAGTTGGAGAAGATGCATGGAAATCTTGCTGAATGATTACATCACTCAAATGGAAGAGATCAAGCGGCGGATGGCAGCGATCAAGAAGATTTCGGAAATTTTTTCCCCAAATGAGATTGCGACGGAATGCATTTATCTCCAGTTTCGCAAGGTTTTAGAACTCATCGCCATGTCATCGCTAGTGGCGAACAGCCAAGCCATGGAACTGATGAACAACAGCCGAAGAAAGCTGGGTAAACAGTGGAACGGGGATACGATACTGAAGCGCGTCGAGGAAATTAATCCGGATTTCTATCCAGTCCCGATTATTGAAGCGCCATCCGAGCATCCGGATGTGAAGGTACAACTCATTGAAAAGCCAGGCGGGTTTCTTGGCCGCGATGAGTTTGCCCAGTTTTACAATCGTTGCGGCAAACTCATGCACGCTGACAACCCATTGGGCGAGAAAGCTGATTATCAGGCGCTTTGGAAGGAAGGACCGACTTGGGAAAGCAAGATCATGGAACTTCTCGCCTGTCACAAGATTCGGTTGGTGGGTCAGGAAGGGTTCTATCTTGTGCACATGCATGAAGAACGCGATGGAAAGGCGCATATGTATGAGTTTGGGAGACTGACCGGGCACCCCCCTACCTATAGCGGCTTGCAAACACGGGTCGATTCTGGCTGAGTGCAGAAAACCCCTTTAAGGATTTTGGCCACCGTTTTGCGGGTCGAGACTTGACGTCAGGCATCCTTTTCAGCCAGAATCGACCCGACACTTGGCTTGCGACTGACATACAACGGGAACTTGCTGCCGCCCGCACGGAACGGAATCAGATCCTCGCCGAATGCGTGCCTGAATTTCTCGCTGATGTCCTTTGCAAGGTTCTCGTCCATGAGAAGAAGGTGGATGGGGTGGGACGGCGGGTCGTGGTAAAGCGCGACGGCAGGCGCTGCGTTGGAGTCCGTTATCCGGCCTTCAGTGACCAGGCGCTTGGCAAAGAACGGTGCCACCGGATGCCGGTCAGCCGACTGGTCAAAACACTGGAGGTGGGAGTGGTGGACATTGTACCCGATCCCGCCGTAATGGATATTTCCTATGTCGCCGTTCTTCTGCGCATTGGCTTCCAGATAGGCCCTCAGGCTCTCACTGTTCCCTTCCTTGAGAAGTTCGGCTTTCCTTACGACAAATCCGGGCTCGGACCTTCCAACCCAAGAGTTTAGTTCACGCAACGCGGCACTCTTGCCTGCATTGTTTGGCCCAACGAACACGACAATGTCATCCTCTTCCAGAGTCAGTTTGGTCCCGTCCGAGAACGTGATGGTCTTGAAGAGCAGGCGAGGACGCAGTGGATTGTCCATATCGCTCAGGGTTTCGCCCTCGTGAATCTGACCTGCCATCGTTCCTCCGCGTTTCGGTTCATGCCGTGCTCAGGCCGGACCGAGTCACGATTCAAGGGCAGTGAACCGGGCTGGTCTTGCAGGATTCCCGAACCTGTTGCAACTTATGCTTTGGGAATGTTTGTCAATTCAGGTCGCTTGGTGTCGTTCAACCATCCTGTTCGTCGAACAGATGCATTTCTCCTGCGTCGTTCAAGGCACTTTCGCGTGAGGAAGTGGCATCGGAAACCGGCCGCGATCCGGCATGGAGCAACCAGTGGCAATCGAATGAAATGCGATTCAAACCTCTTCCAGAGGTCGCCAGAATGTGAAATTTGCGCGGCGGAACAAGTGCCAATGTCAAGCTCAGGATGCCTGAGCCGTCGGAGTTCCGCGGCGGTGCCGGAGTGACTTTACGAGAAAGGGACATTGACCATGAAATTGGCTCGCAAGGAAATCCTGATCCGAGTGAGGGAAGCTGCCGAAATGACCGTATCCATCATCAGGTCGAAGGCACAGGCTGAACGAGCACTTGACTGGGGTCGGGAACAAAATGCCCGTCTCAGGCAGCGATTGCCCGAATCGGAAGCAATCGAAGCCTGGGTCCGGACAAACGCCGAGAGATTCGGACGGGGCAAGAGGCCGGCATCCTCGTCGCTCGAACACCTCGAACAGGTTCTGACCGAAACCGTATCGGCCATTCTGCAGAAATCCGAAAGGCGGGGCCGGATTGCCGTCAATGCAATTGTCGGGAAGCTGGGCGGTGTGGCGGTCACCGGCGGAATAGCGGGGCTGGTTGCAAATTTTGGCATCGCGTCGACAGGAACCGCGATTGCGTCGCTTTCCGGCGCGGCGGCGACCACGGCAAAGCTCTACTGGATCGGGTCCCTGGTCGGCCTCGGCGTGACCGGCGGCGGCCTCCTGCTCGCTGCCGGCGGCCTTGGGGCCGGCGTTGCCGCGGGTGCGTTGGGAAAACGGAAGATACTTGGAAGGGCGCGTTCTGAAGAGGACCTTGAGGACCACGAAAGGGCGATCCTTGTCGCGTGCGTTGCACTGATCAAGTCGATAAGGGAGCAGCGCGAAAGCGGCCGGGAACCTTCCTCGGCCGATATGCGACTTGTCTCGGAACACGCGTTGATTCCGCTTGTCCACCAGATCAATCAACACTGGGACACCGTGTCCCTCCAGGAGAGCGGAAAGAGCGAATGTCAACCCTTCAACCGAAGTCTCGCCATCTGGCAACGGCGCAAGCTCGACCAATGCAGGACCGAGCTGGGGCGGTTCGCGCTGTCGGCGATGATGGCGAAAGACGGATGTTGAGCCGAAGCGCGGCGGTTGTCATCGCTGTCACGCTTCAGCGTCTCGTGGATGACGCCAGGCGGTTCTGGACACTGGAGGAACGCTTGGTGTTGGATGCTCTGCGAAGGTCGGCCCCAGACCTGAACGAAGCCAGCGTGGAACGGCTCGCCGAGCATGTCGGACCCATGTCGCCCGAACAGCTGCGCGGCTTGGCGGCCAATGTGAAAGGCCTCTACCATGAGCTTCTGTTCGTGCATGCCGAGAACAACGATGGCGACGAGGTGACCGCGCAGGTTTTTGAGGCAACCAATCATCCCGGGGCAGACGTCGAATTCGTCGTGGATGGCAACGTCATTCGGGCGATTCAACTGAAGGCGGTCGCATCGCCGAGCGCAATCAGGGAGCATCTGGCCCGATATCCCGAGATCGAGGTCGTGGCCACGGAAGAAGCTGCGGAGGCCATGCCGTCCGTCTCATCTTCCGGACATTCAAATGCCGAACTCTCGCGTCAAGTCGAATCCGTCCTCTCCGACCTGCCTGGCGACACCTTGGCAGGGGAGGCTCTTGACGGCGCCACAACGTCGGCCCTTCTGGCCGGCGCAGTGACTGCCGCTCAGGCTCTGCGTTCGGGCACGGTTTCCAAACAGCAGGTTTCCAAGGCACTTGGGGATGTTTCAGTTGGCGTTGTTACAGCAACCGCGTTGGACGTCCTTCTGGAGGGGCTCGGTTGAAGCAATGTCACGCCTGATCGTCGAAGATTCGAATCGAGCTATTTTTTCGCCTTAGCGAAGGGGATAAGTCGTTCCCGCAATCCGAACTTCACCTTTAAGCCGAACTTCCAGAGGCTCCAAGCGATTTTTGCTGGAAAGTGAGGGTCTGGATCCGGGATGACTCACTGGCTCCGAACAGTGCCGTCGCGGAGGTCCCGGACACGGTTCCGCCGCCGCCGCGGCGTTCCAGGCCCGTGACTGTGCCGCGCCACCACATCGCAGGCGGATGCGTCGCCCATTGTGCAGGCTGTCTCCGCGTCGCGCCCGGAGAGGACGGTGACCGCGGCGGGCGCGGCCGCTGAGGTCCCCATGCCGTGGTTGCTGTGCGTCGGTGACGGCCGCATGACCGGCGTCCCCTGCCACTCCGATACGGGCCCCGGATCATCCATCCCCGAAGACCGCGTCCAGGCTCCCGGCTCCCGGACCCCGGTCGAACCAGCCGTCGAGCTGGGTGGGCTCCGCGCCGGCGATGCGGCTCCTGAGATTCAGGGGCAGGGGCCCGAACCGGCTCTCGAGCAGGTGGACAAGGAACTCGGCCCTTCCCTCTGCCTTTCCCTCGGCCCTCAGTGTCTCGGCGACCGTCCCCATGATCCCCTCCATCCGGCTGGCCCCGGCGTCGCCGAGGGCGTCGAGGTCCACGTCCTGGTAGGTCCGGAGGATATACCCGATCACCTGCTCCTGCAAGGCCGGGCTGCCCTCCAGCGCCGCGGCGGTCCGGCGCAGGTCCGCGAGCCCCCGCCGCGTCAGCGTCATGAACCCGGCCCTCACCACCTCCTTTCATTCCTGATTCTCTGAACATACGAGGTAGAGGTCACGGAGGTTCATCTGTTCAACGTGGTGCGCGGCGCGTCGGCGGCGGCCATGCTCTGGCACGCCATTGCCGAGCAGCACCTGGCGGACTCGGAAGGCGAGTGGATGCCGAAGCTGTTCAGCGCCTGATGCAGCCGGTCGTGTCGGTGGACACGAAAAAGAAGGAGCCCGTCGGCCGCTTCCGCAACCACGGGCGGGACTGGCACGCCAAGGGTTTTCCGGAAGATGTGAATGTCCACGACCTTCCCGATCCTGAACCCGGACGGGCGGTTCCGTATGGCGTCCACGACATGACGCGGAATGCTGGCTGGGTCAGCGTCGGCGCCGGAAACGACATGGCCGCTTTCGCCGTCGAATCCCTGCGGCAATGGTGGATGGACATGGGCCGGGCGGTGTATCCGGAGGCGACGCGGCAGGTGGACCATGCGCCGGGCCGCCTGCCGCACCGAACGGCCACCGAAAAGGCCCTGGCTTCCGCTATCCGAATGCCATTGGCCCGCGGACCGCAGCGCCGGGTGCGGAACGCGTCAGGCGACTTCCTTCGCCACGAGATCCGGATACCGGGCGATCACCTTGGCATAGGCGGCCGCGAAGTCCGGAGGCGTTGAGCGCGCCTGCTCCCAGTCGCGCAGAGTTCCCTGCGGCACCCGGAAACGGCGCGCGAACTCCGCCTGCGAAAGTCCGAGTCCGGTCCGGGTCATGCGGATCAGACGGGACTTCCGGGCCCGCTCCAGGGCCTCGGGGGGCGCATCGAAGTCTTCCGGGTCGTCCGGATCAGCCTTCAGTCCGTCGGTAAGTTCTTTCTTCACTTCCGTTGCTCCCTCTCACGGACATGAATCTCGGTCTGCCTCCCCGCCAGACGAACACGCCCGTATGCAGCTTCCCGCCGACGGCGCCGACCCGTTCCCGGACCGAGGAAACGATCAGGAAACCGGGATCCGCGAAGATGCGGTGCCCGAGAGCCAGGGACAGCCCGTGCTTCTCCCGGTTCGCGGCATCCTTGGCGGGGTCGAAGCCCCCGATCATGACATCACTATACTGGAAACCCGTATGAATGAACAGCGGAACAACGCACTCTGTCCGAACACCCCGCAGCTGTCGGGCTGCCTGAAGGCGCTGGCCGGGCGCGAACCGGGCATCGGGCTTCCGCCGCCAAAGGCACCGGCGCACAGCCTCTCGGTGGCCGGCATTCCGCCACGAAGTCACTCATGGGGCCTTCGTCTGATTCGGCCGCTTCGGCAAACGTAGCCCAGGCCATCGGTCTCGCCCGTGGGTTCCGCATCTCAGGCCGTCGGCCGGTCCGCCGCCAGGGCGGTGTAGAGGGTTGACTTGCCGACCCTGACACGGGCCGCGGCCTCGCGCACCGTGAGACCCTGGTCGATGAGCTCCCTGGCGCGCGCGACGATGGCTGGCGTGACGGCCTTGGGCCTGCCGCCCCGGCGTCCGCGGGCCCGCGCGGCCCGAAGGCCCGCCTGTGTCCGCTCCCGGATGAGGTCGCGCTCGAACTGGCTCAGTCCCCGAAGATGTGGAACACCAGACGACCGGCGGGCGTGGTGGTGTCGGTCGACTCCGTCAGGGACCGGAACCCGATGCCCCGGGATTCCAGTGCGCCAGCCGTCTCAGGAAGATGGCCCATCGAGCGACCCAGCCTCCAGACGACGAACGCATCTCCCTCCCGCAGGTGGTCCAGCGCCGCGTCCAGTCCCGGCCGGACGGTGGTCGCGCCCGACACACCGATATCCTCGAAGATGCGTTCCACGCCCGCCTGCGCCAGCGCATCGGACTGCAGCGCAGCGCCCTGATCGTGCGTGGACACACGCACATAGCCGATCCCGGCCATTGCCCACCTCCCGACCCGAAGTCCCGGAGTCAGCATTCCAGAAACCCGTCCGGAAAGCAAGCTGTCCGGGTTCCCGTCCGGAAGGGGCCTTCCGGACCGGCGGACGGCAGGTCCGGCAAACGACCGTATTCTGGACGGGCGGTTCGAGGGCCATATGACGCGCATCGACGTGGGGCCGTCGGCGACGGTGGCGCGGGCGCGCGGTCTTCCGTGGGCCGGGAAGCAGGAGGCCCCGTCCTTCAGGGCGGGGGGCAGTCACGGGATATCCCGGCCACCCCGTGACCGGCGGGTCGGGGCATGGCCTTCCGTTCGGTTGCCGGTGACGGTTCGTGGTCCATCGAGGGCATTCCCGGCGGTCCCCGTTACGGCGGGGCCGCAGGTTTCCTCGACGCAGGGACAGCCAACATTACGGGCGCTTTCGGGGCCAGGGTGCGGCGATAGCGGGCTGGAGAGGATCGCGGACGGACGCGGACGCGCCGTAGGGGTCGATTCCGCCAGGGGGCGAAATGACACTCCAGACGATCGGGTTCGGCACTCCGGGCCATCTGTATTCGCCTGTCAGGAGGATGTGTTCCCATCCGGGTGGCGGGAAGGCTGTCGCGTATCCCGATGCCCGTGCGCCTGCGTTACCGGACTGCACGGCCGGGCTGGTCGGTGTTCCAGCGGACGATGGCCGCCGCCAGCAGGTTCGGCCCTGCGTTCCGGAAGTGCCGGGCTCCGGACGTCCGGTCCCGGATCTCTCCCTGGCGTCCAGTCCGCATGGCCCGTCCGCCCGTCCGATCCCGACCTGTCGCCATGGCGGCCCCCGAAGTGATTCGTCCCGATGGCCATCCGGTAACCGGCAATGCTTCGCGAACCAGATAACCTGGTACACGATGGACGCCGTGGGGATTCGTCCCGATGGCCATCCGGTAACCGGCAATGCCCTATACTGTCGAACGGAAAAGGGAGGGGAGGGACCGCCACGGACGCCGTACTTCAATCGCTTACTGAAGGCGCTGCTTTCCGAGGTCGGCATCGACTTGAGGGGGACCGAGAAGCCCGTTCATCCTGGCCTCCCCCGCCGTGGTCCGGCTTCTGCGAGATACTCAAGCCGCGTGCTGATTTCGTCAGAAGGCAGGAACACCGTGTCGTCCGACTGCCACGCCTTGAGCGCCCGACTGAGAAGCGATCTGCTGCAAGCCTCTGCGGCCTCAAGTTCGTCGACCACCCAGAGCACGCCATGCACCCGCATTCCGCTTCCCGCAGCAACCCTGCGCAGCAAGGCGTCGCCCGTGAGCAAGATGCCGGAATAGATCGTTGCGGTAACCAGGCAGAAGCAGTCGTTCGTGGAGAGACTTGGATGACGCCCCTTCACCACGAGTGCCTGACCGACTTCCTCCTCCGTCAGATCGTGCGTGATCATGCCGGCCTCGTCGAGGGCCTTCCACTCAGCCTCCGAAAGGTCGAGTATTTCGAAGGCCCGCACGGGCAACGGGATCACGAGTCGGTAGGGCAGATCGAAAACGACGTCCAGCAGACCTCCCTTGCGGAGGTCGATCAGGCACGAAGCGTCGTTGACGATAACACATGTCACTGGATGGCCGGACCGCTGATCTGCCGCTCGACCGATTCGAGCGACTGGTTGAGAAGCGCGGCCGCGCGCACGGGCGAGATCAACCCCTCGCCCACCGCTCGCCAAACGAGCCGCTTGAAGCGACGAGGCTTCTCGAAGGCCGCGAATCCATGTTCGGGTTGGATCGGGTCCGGTTCCGATCTGCGCCAGGACCTGGCAAAGGTCGCGAAGGCGTGCTGTACGGCGCCCTCTGACAGAACGCCCACCTGCCCAAGACGCCTCAGCAGAGCTGCGGCCGACACACCGTAGATTTGTTTCAGGCGGACGATCTCGTAGTAGGTGATCCTGTGCCGATTGGCGCCAACTTCCTCCCGAAGGCACTGACCGGGAACCAGAAACGCACCGGCGAAGCGGTTCATTGCCCGTTCGATGTCGATTGCCGGATTCCCGGTGGAGCGGATGATCCTGTGCGCGAGCTCGTGGGCCAGAGTGAAGCGCTTGCGCTCGACATTGATCCGGCTGGACACGACGACAGCCTCGGCGACGATCTCGCCGCCCCGGAGAACGTGGCACGAGAGCCCGTTGATGCTCTCCGGGAGATCGGCTTCCACCACCTTGATTCCCTTGTCCTCAAGCAGCTTGCACAAGCTGGGGATGGGGTCGAGGCCGAGATCCCAGGCACCACGGAGTTCATCGGCCCTCTCGTCGATCTGGGGCTCGCTCGCCACGCTGTCGTAGCGCCGCCCCTCCATCCAGTCGACGCTGGTCCCGATGTCGAGGATGTGCTCGATCGCCAGATACCGCTCCAGGATATCAATCACGACCGCCTCGGCCTTTGCACGATCGCGGGCCGAAGCACGGGAGTGCTTCCGGAACTCGAGCGCCTCGAGCGTCTCGACCTGCGCACTCATCAGGAAGTCCAGCGAGACGTCGAGAGCCTTCCCGAGACCGACCAGCACGGCCGAGGAGGGCAGCATCTTGCCCGCCTCGTACTTGCTGATCGCCTGAGCGGTCACCTTCGGTCTCATCGCGTCCGCGAGCTCCCGCATCGATAGACCGGCCCGCTTCCGGGCGAGCCGGAGTCGTTGTCCAAACATCCGATCCTCCTCTCTCGTTGATCCATGGTTGACATAATGTACTTGTTTCTTAATAATATCAACCTCCGGTTGACATCCGCTGCCGGACTCTATCGCCCTGGGCATGGACCGCGCAATGGTGCGGGAGAACCCACAGATCAGAGGACACTGAGATGGACGAGTTCGAATTCAAGGTGAACGGCGAGACCTTCTTCGCCGACCAGCAGACCGTCGATGCTGCCGTTCTGTTGCGGATCGCCTTCGCTGGCAAGGCCATCGGCAAGGATCCAGACAAGAACGGGTACGTGCTGAGAGTACCGGACTCCGATGTCACCTTTGTTTCCGGGCAAATGGTCGACCTCGACAAGCACAGCGTGTTTCGGGCCGCGCCAGACGAGGGGGCGCCGTTCGCATGAGCAGCAACTCCGAGCGCTTCGCCGCCGAACTCGTCGCCCTGGGCTATCGCACGAGTCCGTTCGCAGCGCCCGAACAGCAGGGTGGCGCCGACGGCGTCCGCTTCCCGTACCGTATCGAGGACGGCAGCCGCACGGGGGAGATCGTGACCCTGGCCCTCGCGATGCACCAGGACGAGGGCGAGTGGCCCGAAGTTGCGCCCCACTGGCTTTACCTCTCGCCCCCCGACCTCGTGCTGGCGGAGTTGGTAAAGGGATCCCGCTCTCCGGGCGCCATCCAGACCTTCCAGTGCGCTCACGGCCTCGACTGGATGGCGGTCAGCGCCCCGCCGAGCGACTTCTGGGATCGGATCGACACCCCGAACGGCAAGAACATGGAAACCTACCTGAACAGGCACATTCGCAGAATCTGGAGCCCACGTTGAATCATCGCGTCGTTCTGCGCGAGGCGCTCCACCGTCAACTCGCGGATCACCTCCTGAGCGGGCTGCGCCGCGGTGGCCTGCAGGAAGAGGCTTGCCTCGCGCTCTGGCACAGCGGCGACGGCTTCAACCGCTATACCGGGATTCTCGCGGACATCGTCCTGCCGGAAGACGGCGACCGGGATCTGCACGGCAACGTCACCGTGCACGGCGGATACCTCAACCGTGTCCTCGACCGCGCGCTCAAGGCGCAGGCTGGCGTTGCCGTCCTTCACAGCCATCCTGGCCCCGGCTGGCAGGCCCTGAGCGGCATGGATGACGACACCGAGCGCAACATCGTCTCACCCTTCGTTCGAGAGACCGGCTTGCCGCTGCTCGGCCTGACCATGGGTTCGGACGGCGTCTGGAGCGCTCGCTTCTGGCAGGAAGCCGGCCTTGGCCAGATCGCGCCCGCTCACTGTACGGACGTTCGACGGGTCGGGCCGCGCCGCACTCGAGCGGATTGCGCTCCGGGCGCGCACCCGCCCTACACTCGCCGTCCAAGCCTCGTACGCACCGTGGACAGTTGGGGCATCTACGCACAGGCACGCCTCGCTCGCACCCATGTCTGCGTCGTCGGGGCGGGCAGTGTCGGTTCCATCGTCCTCGAATGCCTCGCGCGCACCGGGTTCGAGCAGATCACCGTGATCGACCCCGACCTTGTCGAGGACAGAAACCTCGATCGCCTGATCTACGCTGACCGACACTGCCTCGGACTGCCCAAGACGGATGTGGCGGTTGCTCACCTTCGCAGGATTGCCGCCTCGCGCCGTCCGGTCCTTCACCCCGTACCCTTGTCCATTCGTACGGAGCGCGCCTACCGGCTCGCAGCCGACGCAGACCTCATCGTGTGCTGCGTCGACAATGCCGAGGCGCGCGAGGTTCTCAATCACCTCTCTTACGCAAACTGCCTTCCCTTGATTGACGGTGGGGTTCTCGTGGACTCGCGAGACCGTCTGCTCTCTGCGAAATGGCGCGTCCACTTGGCCGGTCCCGACATGCAATGCCTACGTTGCCGCGGTCAGTACACCAGCGGCGATGCCCGCGACGAACGGATGGGCATTCGGCGTCACGGGCGCTACATCGAAGACGATGCCCCCGACGGTCCCGAACCGGGTCAGAACACCATCGCATTCTGCAATGTGGTTGCGGCTGAACAGATGCGCATGCTCGTGCGCTACACGATCAGCGAGGACTGGTGGCACGATGGAACATCGACCGCCGGCCAGTGGTCATTCGAACACCGCTTCGTCGAGGCCGAGACCGAGCCGTTCGAGCACCCGGGCCGCTGTGTGGCCACCTGCGAGTTCTCCCACCGGCGACTGGGACTCGGCAAAGGTGGACGGCCCAGTTACCCGTTCATCGATGAACCGCAAGATAGCTGGACTATCCGCATGAGGCATCGCTACCGGCAACTCCAGATGAGGTTCGGCCGTGCGAAATCCGCTCTATTATCCCACCATCATTGGCCC